>NZ_JBBOSR010000001.1:0-1832500 GCF_038050475.1 Paenibacillus sp. FSL K6-1566
TTGGAAAGCCATACTTCCGAATTATGGCAGGAAATATTATCGATAATACAGACCAAGCTCAGCAAACCGAGCTTTGACACTTGGTTTAAAGCGACCAAGGCATTGACCATTAACGATCACTCCGTCGTCATTTCCGCGCCGACAACGTTTGCCGTGGAATGGCTGGAGAGCCGATATACGAAGCTGGTAAGCTCAACGGTCTATGAGGTGATCGGCAAACAGGTCGATGTGAGGTTTGTGATTGAAGAGGCAAAGTCACAGGAGCCGGCTCCTCAGCAGCCGTCCCCCCCGTTAGAAGTTAGCGGAGACGAAATTCAATCCCATATGCTGAACCCGAAGTACACCTTTGACACGTTCGTCATCGGCTCGGGCAACCGGTTTGCGCATGCCGCCTCGCTCGCCGTCGCCGAAGCGCCGGCCAAAGCGTACAACCCGTTGTTCCTCTACGGAGGGGTAGGACTTGGCAAGACACACTTGATGCACGCCATCGGCCATTATATTTTGGAGCATAATCCGAGCAGCAAGGTCGTGTACATTTCCTCAGAGAAGTTCACCAACGAGTTTATCAACTCCATCCGTGACAACCGCGCCGAAAGCTTCCGCAACAAGTACCGCAACGTCGATATTCTGCTGATTGACGATATTCAGTTTTTGGCCGGGAAGGAATCGACGCAGGAGGAATTTTTCCATACGTTTAACGCGCTGCATGAGGAACGGAAGCAAATCATCATTTCAAGTGACCGACCGCCCAAGGAAATTCCGACGCTGGAGGAAAGACTCCGTTCACGGTTCGAATGGGGACTGATCACCGATATTCAGCCGCCGGACCTGGAAACCCGGATCGCGATCTTGCGCAAGAAGGCGAAGGCTGAGAATTTGGACATTCCGAACGAAGCAATGATGTATATAGCCAACCAGATTGATACCAACATCCGGGAGCTTGAAGGCGCCCTTATCCGTGTTGTTGCTTATTCCTCTCTGACGAACCAGGATGTGACCACGCATCTTGCAGCGGAAGCGCTGAAGGATATCATCCCGTCCAGCCGGCCGAGAATGATTACGATCCAGGATATTCAGCAGAAGGTGGGCGAGTATTACAATCTGCGGCTGGAGGACTTTAAAGCCCGCAAACGGACCAAAGCCGTCGCCTTTCCGCGGCAGATCGCCATGTACTTGTCCCGTGAATTGACCGATTATTCGCTTCCGAAGATCGGAGAAGCTTTCGGAGGACGGGATCATACCACCGTTATTCATGCGCATGAGAAGATCACCCAATCGCTGAAGACCGACCAAGAGCTATTCAAAGTGGTCAACAATATTACGGAGAAAATCAAAAATCCAACCTGAACAAGTTCAAAGCCTATGCACAATCTATACACATGTGGATAGGCTTAATTTTATGCCTTTTCACGGGCTTATCCACATATTCAGTGCGCCTACTACTTGTACTATAAATAATTAATAAAATAATTATCCATAAAGAGGGGAATCATCGGCCTTCCGCCGAATGAAACAATACCCCTCTCATTTTTCCGCAAGGAGTGAAATTGATGAAAATCAGCATATTGAAAAATGTATTGAACGAATCCATCCAACACGTGTCCAAAGCGATTTCCAGCCGGACCACCATTCCGATCCTGAGCGGCATTAAACTCGATGTCACTTATTCCGGCGTGACGCTGACAGCCAGCGATACGGATATTTCCATCCAATCGTTTATTCCTTCGGAAGATGAAAAGCACACGATTGTTCAGGTTGAAAGACCGGGTAGTGTCGTGCTTCCGGCTAAATTTTTCGTTGAAATCATCAAGAAGCTGCCTTCCCAGGAAATCCATATGGAGGTTAAAGATCAATTCCAGACCTTTATTTCCGCAGGCGCAACCGAAATCCAAATGGTCGGCCTTGATCCGGATGAATTCCCGGTATTGCCGAACATCGAAGGCAGCCAGACGATCTCGCTTCCGGGAGATCTGCTGAAAAACATGATCAAGCAGACGGTATTCTCCATCTCGACGCACGAGACGACGCCGATTCTGACAGGGGTTCTGTGGAGCCTGAACAACAATGAGCTGAAATTTACCGCAACCGACCGTCATCGTCTGGCGACTCGGTCCACGAATATTGAAGGTGTGGATGATATTTCGTTCAACAACGTCGTTATTGCCGGCAAAACCTTGAACGAGCTGAGCAAGATCATTCCGGATCAAAATACGCTGGTCGATATCGTTGTGGCCGATAATCAGGTATTATTTAAAATTGACCGTGTGCTGTTCTATTCGCGTATATTAGACGGCATTTATCCCGATACTTCTAGAATTATTCCGACGACGCATAAAACAGAACTCGTTTTGGATACAAAAAAATTAAGCGAGTCGATCGACCGTGCGTACCTGCTGTCGAGAGAGGAAAAAACGAATATCGTGCTGCTGCAAACGATGGAGAACGGGGGCATTGAAATCTCCTCGAGTTCCTCCGAGCTCGGTAAAGTGCGTGAAGAATTGGATCTGATTGAATTCAAAGGGGATCCGCTGCGCATTTCCTTCAACTCGAAATATATGCTGGACGTGCTGAAGGTCGTCGAGAGCGAGCAGCTGATGATTGCCTTCATGGGAGTCATGAGCCCGATCATTCTGAAGCCGCTCGATGACAGCAAGAGTCAGTATATTATTCTGCCGTACCGTACGGCGAACTAAAGAGGATGTTCAAAAAATCGTCTTTTGGTCACGAATCCGACTTGTTTGAACCGGCTATAAAAGTTATCCCCATGTTGATAAGGGGGAAAGGACATGCAAATGAAGCAAATCTTTATCCACAGCGAGTATATTAAGCTGGACCAATTTCTGAAGCTGGCGGATTGCGTATCCACAGGCGGCATGGCGAAGGCGCTGCTGGCGGAGGGGGCCGTGCTGGTCAACGATGAGAAGGAAGAGCGGCGCGGACGCAAGCTGGTTCCCGGCGACATCGTCAAGGTGGAGGACTGCGGAACCTTTCAGGTGGCGGCGCAATAGACAGCCTCCCGTTAGGCGCTAGGCGCGGATGACGAGGGAGAGGATCAACTTGTTTGTTAACAATATCAGTCTTCAGCATTACCGGAACTATGATCAGCTGCAGCTGAATGCGTTCGGTGATGTCAATCTAATTATCGGGCGCAACGCCCAGGGGAAGACCAACTTGATGGAGGCGCTCTTCGTGCTCGCTTTGACGAAGAGCCACCGCACCTCCAAGGATCGTGAGCTGATCGCCTTCGAGCAGCCGAGCGCGCATATTGCAGCTGAGGTTGAGAAGAAGTACGGGATGCTGAAGCTTGAGCTGAGCTTGTCCCAGCAGGGGAAGAAGGCGAAGGTCAACGGTTTGGAGCAGCGGAAGCTGAGTGATTTTATCGGCTCCCTGAACGTGGTTATGTTCGCACCCGAGGATTTGGAAATCGTCAAAGGCACGCCGGGGGTTCGCCGCCGGTTTCTTGACATGGAAATCGGGCAGGTCGCGCCGAGCTATCTCTACCATCTGCAGCAGTACCAGAAGGTGCTCGTTCAGCGGAACAATCTGCTCAAGCAGCTGTGGGGGAAGGAAGCGTCCCAGCAGGCGATGCTGGACATTTGGAACAGCCAGTTGGCAGAACATGGTGTTAAAATCGTCAAGAAGAGGAAACAATTTATAAAAAAGCTTCAAAAGTGGGCTGAGGGCATTCATCAAGGCATCACAAACGGCCTGGAAGAGCTGTCCCTGCACTATGTTCCGTCCTTTGCTGACGCGGAGGAAGAAGATGAAGCTGTCTTATTTGAGCGTTTTATGATAAAATTATCACAAATGAAAGAGCAAGAAATAAGGCGTGGTATGACATTGGCAGGTCCTCATCGAGATGATCTGGCTTTTTATATTAACGGCAAGGAAGTCCAAACGTACGGATCTCAAGGTCAGCAGCGAACGACGGCGCTCTCTTTGAAGCTGGCCGAAATCGAGCTGATTCAGGAAGAAATCGGTGAATATCCGGTATTGCTTCTGGATGATGTGCTTTCCGAACTGGATCCATACCGGCAGACGCAACTGATAGAGACATTCCAGAGCAAAGTGCAGACATTCATCACGGCGACGGGCATCGAGACATTGAATACCGACAAATTGAAGGGTGCCAGCATTTTTCATGTCCATGACGGACAGGTGGGCTCTTAAGGAGTGATTCCATTGTATATTCATTTAGGCGGAGAAAAGATTATCCGTTCGTCCGAGCTGGTTGGCATCTTCGATATCTCGATCGAGAAATCGTCAAAGATCTCCAAGCAGTTCGTCACGCATGCCCAGCAGCATAAGGTCGTGGAATTAATCGGTGAAGAGGATCCGAAATCCATCGTGGTGACGAAGTCCATCGTCTACTATTCCCCGATTTCTTCCGCAACGCTGAAGAAGCGGGCAAATCATTTTGTAGCTCAGGCATAACAGAATCTGTAGAAGTAGGTGAAGGCATGTCTATGAATCAACCGACATATGATGAGAATCAGATTCAGGTACTGGAAGGGCTCGAGGCTGTCCGCAAACGTCCAGGGATGTACATCGGCTCGACCAGCGTCAAGGGTCTGCATCATTTGGTATGGGAGGTAGTGGACAACAGTATTGACGAAGCGATGGCGGGAATATGCGACCATATCGAGATTATTGTCCATGAGGATAACAGCGTTACGGTTATCGATAACGGACGCGGAATTCCGGTCGGCGAGAACGCCAAGCTGAAGAAATCCACCCTCGAAGTCGTTATGACCGTCCTGCATGCCGGCGGTAAGTTCGGCGGCGGGGGATATAAGGTATCCGGCGGCCTGCACGGCGTGGGCGTATCGGTCGTTAACGCATTGTCCACCAAGGTTGTCGTCCAAGTGAAGCGGGATGGGCATATTTATCAGCAGGAATACCGGCGCGGCGTGCCTCAGTATGACATCAAAGTCATCGGGGATACCGAAGAGACCGGTACGACGGTTACCTTCCTGCCGGATCCGGAAATTTTCACGGAGACAACGGAGTTTGACTATAATACGCTCCTGACGCGGGTTCGCGAGCTGGCCTTCTTGAACAAAGGCATCGCGCTCACACTGACGGATGAGCGTACGGGAGCTTCCGATTATTTCAAATACGAAGGCGGTATTATCGAGTACGTTAAATTCTTGAATGAGAAGAAGGAGGCGCTCCACGAAGAACCGATCTACGTGGAAGGCTCCCGGGACAACATTCAAGTGGAGATCTCGCTCCAGTACAACGACAGCTATACCGAGAATATTTACTCGTTTGCGAACAATATCAATACGCATGAGGGCGGAACACATGAATCCGGCTTTAAAAGCGCATTGACGCGCATCATTAACGATTATGCCCGTAAAACCGGCATGATCAAGGACAACAGCAATAACTTGTCCGGAGACGACGTGCGGGAAGGCTTGACGGCGATCATTTCGGTCAAAGTGCCGGAGCCGCAGTTTGAAGGGCAGACGAAGACGAAGCTCGGCAACAGTGAAGTCCGCGGCATCGTGGAGTCCCTGTTTGCGGAGAAGCTGCAGGAATTCTTGCAGGAGAATCCTTCGGTGTCCCGCCGCATCCTGGAGAAGGCGCTGCAGGCTTCCCGTGCACGTGAAGCAGCGCGTAAGGCTCGGGAAATGACCCGCCGGAAGAGCGCGCTTGAAGTAAGCGCCCTGCCGGGCAAGCTCGCCGACTGCTCCTCCAAGGATGCGTCGATCAGTGAGCTGTATATCGTCGAAGGCGACTCCGCCGGCGGATCGGCTAAGCAAGGCCGTGACCGGCACTTCCAGGCGATTCTGCCGCTGCGGGGGAAAATCCTTAACGTCGAGAAAGCCCGTCTGGACCGCATTCTCTCTAATGCGGAGATCCGTGCGATCATTACGGCGCTCGGTACCGGGATTGCCGATGACTTCGATCTGTCAAAGGCCCGTTATCACAAAATCATCATCATGACCGATGCTGACGTCGACGGCGCGCATATCCGCACACTGCTGCTGACGTTCTTCTATCGCTATATGCGTAAGCTGGTAGAAGCGGGATATATTTATATCGCGCAGCCGCCGCTCTTTAAGATCGAGCGCAACAAGGTTGTCCGTTATGCGGGCAGCGAGAAGGAGCGCGACGAGATCATTAAGGAATTCGGCGAGAACGCCAAGTTTAACATCCAGCGGTATAAAGGTCTCGGCGAGATGAATGCAACCCAGCTGTGGGAGACGACGATGGATCCGGAGAGCCGCACGATGCTGCAGGTAACGATCGAGGATGCCATGCTGGCAGATACGCTGTTTGACACCCTCATGGGTGACAACGTTGAGCCGCGTCGTGATTTCATTCAAGAGCACGCGAAGAGCGTCCGCAATTTGGACATTTAGCATAGAGCACTAGCCAGGAGGGAGCATCCGGGCAGGTCAGGGACCTGCGGATGCTCTCTTTTGCTGTGAGCGGCTGGGTGATCACTTAGAAGGGCGCTATGCTCATATTCCCTACTGTCTGCGATGATAGGAGCAAACAACCATCGAGGCAAGTCCGGAGCGCGTAATGAGCAAGTAGAGTGGTTGCGCGTTCAGTCTTAAAGCGGGGCTTTGCAATGCAACATGAATTTCACGCGCCAGTCATGTTGAAGTGACCCATCGAACCAAGCTTAGGGTAAGTGCAGCAACATAGGTTAGGCTAGCGGACCTTCTTTGTACTGCTGGACAAATTCCGTCCGTAGGCGCTGGCGTACTTCTTGACCTTGTTATAGATGCTTGGATCCTTGAAGAATTTCTTAAACGGAAAGAGCGCAGGCTTTGTATTGACCTCCAAAATCCAGATGTTCCATCGTCCATCAATTGCAATATCCAGCCCGATTTCCTTCAGATTGGGGTAGGACTTCTGCAGTTGGCCGGCGACATTCACACCGAGCTCATGCAGTTCCCGGCGGATGTTCTCCGCCTCTTCGGCCGTCATATGCTCAAGCATAAGCGGCTTGTAATGCTGGACGGTGCCGCCGCTGTGATGATTTGTAATGATTTTGTTCTTGGCCGCTACCCGCCCGATAATGCCGGTGCTTACCCACTGTCCGGAAGGGCTTCTCTGTGTAAGAACACGCAGGTCAAAGGGACGGCCTTGGTACCGGAGCAGATGGATGCCCTGCTGAATCAAATATTCCTTGCCTTGGAGCAGTGAATTCAGCGTTCTATGAAGACTGTCCAGTGATTGGAACGTCTCGGTCTTTTGTTCATACCGGAGCTTGTAGGTCTTGGAGGCGGCCGATTCCTCCTCATTCTGCGATTCGATTTGCTCCACGGACATAACGCCGTTGCCGTACGTCCCCCGATCCGGCTTAATGTAAACCAGCGTGTGGGTATTCAGCAACTCTTCCAGCGCTTCGAACGAGTACTGGCGGGTTGCGGGAATGTAGGAGGCAAGACCTTTATTTTTCAACAAGATTTTTGTTTTCGCCCATTTGCTTGCAACGCGTTGTATAGCCAACCAACTTCATCCTTTCCGGCCGTTTTTTTGAGTGAAGAGCAGATGTACCTGTCACGGAAAAAAAAAGAGCACGAGCGCAGGGATACGCCTATAGTTTGCCTTAGCCATAGCCCGTTAGGGGAAGGTCGAACGCTATTCATGATCGATCGAAGCACCGGGCGATACATCCGGCACATAAAGCTGCCAAACGGGAAAACATAGGACAAGTATGACAAACAGTGGTATAATATAAAGATGTGATCGATGCGAAATCTTTTTCAATGCATTGTATGTGAAAAGCGGCACGGAGGACAGGGCGTATGTCACGGTTTCCGGGCAAAAATCATACTTTCACGCTTTCTATCCCGTGTTTAATTGTGCATGGTTTGTGAAAGTAATATAATAAAGGTTGGTGCATTTATAGCTTCCTGATCATTATTCTGCTTTTTTCACATAGAGCAAGGCATGGTTGATAGAAAATGAAGGAGGTCCAGCATGGCGGAAGAAAATTTCTCCCAAATTAAAGATCGGGACATAGGTACCGAGATGCGCGAATCCTTTATGGATTACGCGATGAGCATCATTGTCAGCCGGGCCTTGCCAGATGTGCGGGACGGAATGAAGCCGGTTCACCGTCGCATACTATATGCGATGTCGGAGCTTGGCATGGCCCCGGACAAACCGTACAAGAAATCGGCAAGGATCGTTGGCGAGGTTATCGGTAAGTACCATCCGCATGGTGATTCCGCAGTGTATGAATCCATGGTCCGGATGGCGCAGGACTTCTCCATGCGATACATGCTCGTCGACGGGCATGGTAACTTCGGTTCCATTGACGGAGATATGGCAGCGGCAATGCGATATACGGAAGCCCGTTTATCCAAGATTGCCATGGAAATGCTGCGTGATATTAATAAAGAGACGATTGACTTTGCGCCCAACTACGATGGCGAGGAGCAGGAGCCGGTCGTTCTGCCGGCACGTTACCCGAACCTTCTCGTAAACGGGGTATCCGGGATTGCGGTCGGTATGGCGACGAATATACCGCCTCATAATCTTGGCGAAGTCATCGATGGCGTGCAGGCGATGATTCGGAATCCCGACATCACTCCAATGGAGCTGATGGAGTATATACAGGGACCGGACTTCCCAACAGCGGGCTACATTTTGGGACGCGAAGGCATCCGCCAGGCATATCGTACGGGACGCGGCTCGGTAACGATGCGCGCGAAGGCGACGATTGAGGAAAACAATAATAAGGCGCGCATTGTCGTTCATGAGATTCCGTATCAGGTGAACAAAGCACGCCTCGTGGAGAAAATTGCCGAGCTCGTTCGCGATAAGCGAATTGACGGTATTACGGATCTCCGTGATGAGTCGGACCGTAACGGCATGCGGATCGTGATCGAGCTGCGCCGTGACGTCAACCCGAACGTCGTCTTGAATAACTTGTATAAGCATACGGCAATGCAGTCGAATTTCGGTATCAACATGCTGGCGATCGTCAACAATGAGCCGAAAATATTGAATCTGCGTGATGTGCTGCATTATTACCTGGAGCATCAGGTAACGGTGATTCGCCGTCGTACCGAATTCGAGCTGAAGAAGGCCGAGGCCCGGGCCCATATTCTGGAGGGCTTGCGGATTGCGCTGGATCATCTGGATGAGGTTATCGCGCTGATCCGCGCCTCGCAGACAACCGAGGCCGCGCGCGAAGGTCTGATGGAGCGCTTCGGGCTTAGCCAGGAGCAGGCTCAGGCGATCCTCGATATGCGTCTGCAGCGTCTGACCGGACTCGAACGCGAGAAGATCGAGAACGAGTACCAAGAACTGCTGGCCCGGATTGCCGAGCTGCGCGAGATTTTGGCGAACGAACATCTTGTGCTGCAAATCATCAATGATGAGCTTCAGGATATTAAGGAGCGTTTTGCAGATGAGCGCCGTACCGAAATTACAGTAGGTGAAGACAGCATCCTGGACGAGGATCTCATTCCGCGTGAGGAAGTGGTTATCACCATTACCCATACCGGTTACATCAAGCGTCTGCCTGCCAATACGTACCGCAGTCAGAAGCGGGGCGGACGCGGCGTCGTTGGGATGGAAACGAAGAGCGAGGACTTTGTCGAGCACCTCTTCGTAACGAATTCCCATCACTACCTGATGTTCTTTACGGACAAAGGGAAGGCTTACCGTCTCAAAGCTTATGAAATACCGGAGCTTAGCCGTACCGCCCGCGGAACGCCAATCATCAATCTGATTCAGATTGAGCAAGGCGAAACGGTCAATGCGGTTATTCCGGTCGAGAGCTTCGATACCGATAAGTTCCTGTTCTTTGCTACCCGTCATGGGGTTGTGAAGAAGACGCCGCTTGAGGACTATGTCAATATCCGCAAGGGCGGCCTGATCGCCGTTAACCTGCGCGAGGACGACTCCCTGATCGATGTGAAGCTGACAGACGGTCAGCAAGAGATCATTATGGGAACGGCACAGGGCATGTCCATCCGGTTCGAGGAGAGCGATGTGCGTTCAATGGGAAGAAGCGCAACCGGGGTTAAGGGCATAACGCTCGATGAGGGTGACGAAGTCATCGGCATGGACGTTGTGGATCCGGAGCTTGATATTTTGATCGTAACGACCCGCGGATACGGCAAACGGACACCGGCCGGCGATTACCGAGTTCAGACCCGTGGCGGTAAAGGGATCAAAACGATCAATATTACCGAGAAGAACGGACCGGTTGTTGCGCTGAAGGTCGTGAAGTCGGAAGAGGATCTGATGATCATTACGGCCAGCGGCACCTTGATCCGCACAAGCATGGAGGGCATCTCAACGATGGGCCGCTATGCGCAGGGCGTGAAGCTGATTAACATCCGCGAGGATGATTCTGTCGGTACGGTATGCCGTGCAGACAAGAGTGATGAACCAGAGAACGATGGTGAAGAGGGCGAGTTCGAAGAAGGCATGGACCCTTCTGAACCAACCGAGGAATAAAGAAATGGAGAGCATGGATGCACATGAAGCATCCATGCTCTTTTTTTTTCAGTGATCCAGATTACAAAATAAGGAAGTCAGTATTGTACAGGCTGAGTAAGTCGAACTATAATAATGTATAATATAAAGGTGAAGTTTCGCTGCGATGAGCGCAGTGGAATAGATGGAGAGGTTGATCATGACGATCAAAGCCGTGAATGAAGTGGTGGCCGGCGTAAAGCTGGCTAAGGATGTGCATACACCTTTAGGGGGGCTTTTACTTCATAAGGGGAAGGTACTGCTGCCACGCGATCTGGAAGTGCTGAAAGCATTTATGGTCGAGCAGGTGGATATTGAGTCCGTCGATGGAGAGAGCACTCGAATTCCAACGGTGAAATCTGCAGGGCAGAAGCCCGCGTTGATTTTTGCGGAGAGTTCGCAAGGAAGCGGGGACGAGGAGGCACCGAGTCGCAAAGACCTTCCATTGCATGAAGAGTATGACAAGACTCTGACTCTGGTCAAAAGCTGTTATCAGTCGGCGATTACCGGCGAGCTCCGCATGTACGAGATCCGGAATCAGATGGAGAACCTGCTTAAGCATCATAAGGATTATCAGATTCTTAAGTTTATTCCACGCATGACGAATCGCCATGATTACCGGTATCACAGCTCGGTCTTGTGTGCTCTTTCTTCCTATAAGCTGGCGCAGTGGCTCGATCTTCCTCAGAAAGACTGGATGCAGGTGGCCTTTGCGGGGCTGCTCCATGACATTGGAAATGCCAAGATTGATCCAATACTATTAAATAAGCCGTCCAAATTAACCGATGAGGAGAACGAGGAAGTACGTCGTCATACCACTTACGGTTATCAAATCCTTAAAAATGTTGCCGCAGTTAACGAAGGGGTTCGCCTAGCGGCACTGCAGCATCATGAAAAAGTGGACGGGTCCGGCTACCCTCTGGGTCTGGAGGGCAGCAAAATCCATATTTACGCCAAGATTGTGGCTGTTACGGATATCTTCCATGCCATGACATTGGACAAGTTTTATCGGAATGCACAGTCTCCTTACTTAGTGCTGGAACAAATTCAATTAGAGGCGTTCGGCAAGCTGGATCCGAAAATCGTCCAGACTTTTATCCGTAAAGTAACGGCTCTCCATTCCGGAACGAAAGTCCGGTTAAGCAATGGAAGCACAGGGGAAATCGTGTTTACCGATAGTCAGCATCCGACCAGGCCAATGGTAGCCGTCCAAGGCAACATCATGAATTTAATGCAGCAGAGGCAGATCTACATTGAGGAAGTTATTTCCTAGGCAATAAAGGTTGACCTAATGATAAAAGCTGTGATATATTATTCCTTGCCGCTTTCGAAGCGGATGTATATCACGGCTTTTTCGATAAAAAAGTTTTTTGAAAAAAAAGCTTGCTAACTTCTCGAAAACATGATATATTATAAGAGTTGCTGATGCGAACGAGATTCGCCGGTAACGAAAAGGTTGATCTTTGAAAACTGAACAACGAGTGAGTAAAACGAACCGCTTCGGCGGGGAGTTACAATAGAGAATTGAACAAATTCTCGTCAGTTTTTCTAAATGAGCTTAATCGCTCTTTCAAGACTCACCAGATTTGATTCACTCATCCGAGTGGAACCCAAATCCGGCGAGGTCGATCGTCCTTCGGACGATCTTTATTGGAGAGTTTGATCCTGGCTCAGGACGAACGCTGGCGGCGTGCCTAATACATGCAAGTCGAGCGGACTTGAAGAGGAGCTTGCTTCTCTGAGAGTTAGCGGCGGACGGGTGAGTAACACGTAGGCAACCTGCCCTCAAGACTGGGATAACTACCGGAAACGGTAGCTAATACCGGATAATTAAATTCGCTGCATGGCGGGTTTATGAAAGGCGGAGCAATCTGTCACTTGAGGATGGGCCTGCGGCGCATTAGCTAGTTGGTGAGGTAACGGCTCACCAAGGCGACGATGCGTAGCCGACCTGAGAGGGTGAACGGCCACACTGGGACTGAGACACGGCCCAGACTCCTACGGGAGGCAGCAGTAGGGAATCTTCCGCAATGGGCGAAAGCCTGACGGAGCAACGCCGCGTGAGTGATGAAGGTTTTCGGATCGTAAAGCTCTGTTGCCAGGGAAGAACGTCTCATAGAGTAACTGCTATGAGAGTGACGGTACCTGAGAAGAAAGCCCCGGCTAACTACGTGCCAGCAGCCGCGGTAATACGTAGGGGGCAAGCGTTGTCCGGAATTATTGGGCGTAAAGCGCGCGCAGGCGGTTCTTTAAGTCTGGTGTTTAAACCCGAGGCTCAACTTCGGGACGCACTGGAAACTGGGGAACTTGAGTGCAGAAGAGGAGAGTGGAATTCCACGTGTAGCGGTGAAATGCGTAGATATGTGGAGGAACACCAGTGGCGAAGGCGACTCTCTGGGCTGTAACTGACGCTGAGGCGCGAAAGCGTGGGGAGCGAACAGGATTAGATACCCTGGTAGTCCACGCCGTAAACGATGAATGCTAGGTGTTAGGGGTTTCGATACCCTTGGTGCCGAAGTTAACACATTAAGCATTCCGCCTGGGGAGTACGGTCGCAAGACTGAAACTCAAAGGAATTGACGGGGACCCGCACAAGCAGTGGAGTATGTGGTTTAATTCGAAGCAACGCGAAGAACCTTACCAAGTCTTGACATCCCTCTGAATCCTCTAGAGATAGAGGCGGCCTTCGGGACAGAGGAGACAGGTGGTGCATGGTTGTCGTCAGCTCGTGTCGTGAGATGTTGGGTTAAGTCCCGCAACGAGCGCAACCCTTGATCTTAGTTGCCAGCACTTCGGGTGGGCACTCTAAGGTGACTGCCGGTGACAAACCGGAGGAAGGTGGGGATGACGTCAAATCATCATGCCCCTTATGACTTGGGCTACACACGTACTACAATGGCTGGTACAACGGGAAGCGAAGCCGCGAGGCGGAGCCAATCCTAAAAAGCCAGTCTCAGTTCGGATTGCAGGCTGCAACTCGCCTGCATGAAGTCGGAATTGCTAGTAATCGCGGATCAGCATGCCGCGGTGAATACGTTCCCGGGTCTTGTACACACCGCCCGTCACACCACGAGAGTTTACAACACCCGAAGTCGGTGGGGTAACCCGCAAGGGAGCCAGCCGCCGAAGGTGGGGTAGATGATTGGGGTGAAGTCGTAACAAGGTAGCCGTATCGGAAGGTGCGGCTGGATCACCTCCTTTCTATGGAGAATCGTCTTCTGCAACGAAGACATTCGAATATGGCTGACTTCAAGTCGCCAACAATTAGGCTGACCGCAAGGTCGCCGATCACTCACTCGTTGGTCAGTTTTGAGAGTTCAACCTCTCATTTGATCCTTGAAAACTAGATAACGAAACGAATTTGCGTTTTAGAAATATCCTTCTCTAACGACTTGTGTCAAGTGATTGACCAAGAAGTGAAAGAGTAGCGTTAGAGCGAAAGATTCGTGACAGGTGATCCTTTGGAAGCTTGTTTCACCATTGAGTGGTTTTATCCAATCAGGAAACAAGCGAACAACAGAGCACATGGCACGAAGCTGGAGCGACATGGTTAAGCTACTAAGAGCACACGGAGGATGCCTAGGCGCTAGGAGCCGATGAAGGACGTGGCGAACAACGATACTGCCTCGGGGAGCTGTAAGCAAGCTTCGATCCGGGGATGTCCGAATGGGGAAACCCGGCTGGTGTAATAGCCAGTTACCCGTATCTGAATACATAGGATGCGAGGAGGCATACCCAGGGAACTGAAACATCTAAGTACCTGGAGGAAGAGAAAACAAGAGTGATTCCGTCAGTAGCGGCGAGCGAACGCGGAACAGCCTAAACCAGAGAGCTTGCTCTCTGGGGTTGTGGGACGTCTCACATGGAGTTACAAAGGTTTAGATTAGACGAACAGGTCTGGAAAGGCCGGCCATAGAAGGTAAAAGCCCTGTAATCGAAAATGTGAACCCTCCGAGACGGATCCCGAGTAGTGCGGGGCACGTGAAACCCCGTATGAATCCAGCAGGACCATCTGCTAAGGCTAAATACTCCCTAGCGACCGATAGTGAAGCAGTACCGTGAGGGAAAGGTGAAAAGCACCCCGGAAGGGGAGTGAAATAGAACCTGAAACCGTGTGCTTACAAGAAGTCAGAGCCCGATCTATGGGTGATGGCGTGCCTTTTGTAGAATGAACCGGCGAGTTACGTTCCCATGCAAGGTTAAGGCGAGAAGCCGTAGCCGCAGCGAAAGCGAGTCTGAATAGGGCGACTTAGTATGTGGACGTAGACCCGAAACCGTGTGATCTACCCCTGTCCAGGGTGAAGGTGCGGTAACACGCACTGGAGGCCCGAACCCACGTACGTTGAAAAGTGCGGGGATGAGGTGGGGGTAGCGGAGAAATTCCAATCGAACTCGGAGATAGCTGGTTCTCCCCGAAATAGCTTTAGGGCTAGCCTCGGAAATTAGAGTCGTGGAGGTAGAGCACTGATTGGGTGCGGGGCCCGCAAGGGTTACCAAGCTCAGTCAAACTCCGAATGCCATAGACTTATATCCGGGAGTCAGACAGTGAGTGCTAAGATCCATTGTCAAAAGGGAAACAGCCCAGACCATCAGCTAAGGTCCCCAAGTGTGTGTTAAGTGGGAAAGGATGTGGAGTTGCACAGACAACCAGGATGTTGGCTTAGAAGCAGCCACCATTTAAAGAGTGCGTAATAGCTCACTGGTCGAGTGACTCTGCGCCGAAAATGTAACGGGGCTAAACACACCACCGAAGCTATGGCTTGAATCGACTTCACTGCTTCTTTGAGGTAGTGAGCCTGAGTTGAACATTTTTGTCAGACTTGAGATGAAATCAAGGATGACCAAATGCTCTCAGGGGTTAAACACACTTCGAAGGCGGAGTGAAGTCGATTCAGGGGTAGGGGAGCGTTGTATGTAGGTTGAAGGTGTACCGTAAGGAGCGCTGGACAGCATACAAGTGAGAATGCCGGTATGAGTAACGAAAAGATCAGTGAGAATCTGATCCGCCGAAAGCCCAAGGTTTCCTGAGGAAGGCTCGTCCGCTCAGGGTAAGTCGGGACCTAAGGCGAGGCCGAAAGGCGTAGTCGAAGGACAACAGGTTGAAATTCCTGTACCACCGTAAACCGTTATGAACGATGGGGTGACGCAGGAGGGTAGTGACGCGGACTGATGGATGTCCGTCCAAGCAGTGAGGCTGATGTGTAGGCAAATCCGCACATCGTAAGGCTGGGCTGTGATGGGGAGTGAAAATTACAGTAGCGAAGGTCATGATCTCACACTGCCAAGAAAAGCCTCTAGTCAGGTGAAGGTGCCCGTACCGCAAACCGACACAGGTAGGCGAGAAGAGAATTCTAAGGCGCGCGGAAGAACTCTCGTTAAGGAACTCGGCAAAATGACCCCGTAACTTCGGGAGAAGGGGTGCCTCGGTAGGGTGAATAGCCCGAGGGGGCCGCAGTGAAAAGGCCCAAGCGACTGTTTAGCAAAAACACAGGTCTGTGCGAAGCCGCAAGGCGAAGTATACGGGCTGACGCCTGCCCGGTGCTGGAAGGTTAAGGGGAGCGGTTAGGAGCAATCCGAAGCTGTGAACCGAAGCCCCAGTAAACGGCGGCCGTAACTATAACGGTCCTAAGGTAGCGAAATTCCTTGTCAGGTAAATTCTGACCCGCACGAATGGCGTAACGACTTGGGCGCTGTCTCAACGAGAGATCCGGTGAAATTTTAATACCTGTGAAGATGCAGGTTACCCGCGACAAGACGGAAAGACCCCATGGAGCTTTACTGCAGCTTGATATTGGATTTGGGTACGATCTGTACAGGATAGGTGGGAGCCTAAGAAGCATGAGCGCCAGCTTGTGTGGAGGCGACGTTGGGATACCACCCTGATCGTATCTAGGTTCTAACCTGGTACCGTGATCCGGTACGGGGACAGTGTCAGGCGGGCAGTTTGACTGGGGCGGTCGCCTCCTAAAGAGTAACGGAGGCGCCCCAAGGTTCCCTCAGAATGGTTGGAAATCATTCGAAGAGTGCAAAGGCATAAGGGAGCTTGACTGCGAGACCTACAAGTCGAGCAGGGACGAAAGTCGGGCTTAGTGATCCGGTGGTACCGCATGGAAGGGCCATCGCTCAACGGATAAAAGCTACCCTGGGGATAACAGGCTTATCTCCCCCAAGAGTCCACATCGACGGGGAGGTTTGGCACCTCGATGTCGGCTCATCGCATCCTGGGGCTGAAGTAGGTCCCAAGGGTTGGGCTGTTCGCCCATTAAAGCGGTACGCGAGCTGGGTTCAGAACGTCGTGAGACAGTTCGGTCCCTATCTGTCGTGGGCGTAGGAAATTTGAGAGGAGCTGTCCTTAGTACGAGAGGACCGGGATGGACGTACCGCTGGTGCACCAGTTGTTCCGCCAGGAGCACGGCTGGGTAGCTACGTACGGACGGGATAAGCGCTGAAAGCATCTAAGCGTGAAGCCCCCCTCAAGATGAGATTTCCCAATTAGTAAGACCCCTTGAAGACGACGAGGTAGATAGGTTGGAGGTGGAAGTGCAGCAATGCATGGAGCTGACCAATACTAATCGGTCGAGGGCTTATCCTAAACAAACCCACCAAAGTGAAGAAGAGCTTCGCAGCTGATTCCGATTACTTTGGCAGGGCCCAGAAAGATCTGAGGATCTGAAGGGACAATGCTACGGATTCTAATCAACGCAAAGACGTTTCGTATCTAGTTTTCAAGGTTCAAAAAATCTTGAAACGATTTTGAAGCTGCATGCCTTTTCTAAGGCTTGATATTTTGCTGGTGAGCAATCATTGAAGCAAAGCGCAGCGCAAAAATCACGTTTGGTGGCGATGGCGGAAGGGTTCCACGCGTTCCCATACCGAACACGACCGTTAAGCCTTCCAGCGCCGATGGTACTTGGACCGAAGGGTCCCGGGAGAGTAGGACGTCGCCAAGCGAAAAACCACTGTCGATGTAATCGATGGTGGTTTTTATTTTTGTTACCGAACCTATTCCTGTATCCTGGCCAGCGTGTTAGTGATAACAGTACATTAGACTGCGTGCGGTTGTTCAGCCCCTTCCAGCTGTCAACGCCCTTAAAGCTGTTATATAACATGACGATTACTTTGACATAAACAGATGAAGATTTTGTTACCGTTACACTACAGAAAATCAGTATAATAGAATTAGTCATTCGTGGGTAGTTCATTACCGATTTATGCAGGCCATAGGTAGTAAGGCCTGATTGGGGAGGTTCTCCATTAACCAAGCAACCTTGAATACTCAACTGGAGACGGTTATTGTGGAGGAAAGGAGGACAATCATGTTGCGTAGAAAAGGCCTGCATGTTGCAGAAATCATATGCGCGGGTACGATTTTATTAATCGGATCGGGTTGCGGGGCATCCGCAGAACCAAGCTGGAAGTCCTTTGACGGTGCGGCCAATGTAAAGTCGTTCCCCGTCCCGAAAGAAGCCAATAAAACGGAACAAACAACGGGCAATAGCGACTTGGACTATGTACGCTATGCTCTTCCTGGTTTGAAAGAAGACGAAAATATTCCGGAGCCCTATTTGAAAGAAATCGAGTCCTGGGGCTGGACGCAGAAGGAAGTGGAGGAAAACGGCTCTTCCTTGGTTTTTGAAAAAGGAAAGAACATCGTCCATCTTACGGTTCATGACGGTTATTTGATCATTACGGTTCCCACTCAAATGAAGAAACAAGTGATTCAAGGCTTGGAAGGTAATAAAACGAATAAATAAAGACCTCATTCGGCTTCGGAATGAGGTCTTTATTTATGTATGCGCGATTTCTTAAATGTTTAGGGCTGAGAGCAGCTCTTATATTTCTCGTAGAAGCCTATTCAAACAATCACAGAATGGACGAGCGGATCCGATCCCTTCAAGATATACGGGTCCGTTCATTGCCTGTAGTAGGCGATGTCCTGATCATTCAGCTTGATCATGCCATCCTTCGGCAGGGAAGCGAACCGCATTAGAATGGTGAATCGGGGCAGAAGAAGCCACACATGCCAAAAAACAAGCGAGGCCGTAAACGGAATCGGCAACCACAGGGCCATGATGACACATAGGGAAAGTCCGACGAATCCCGTGTATATATGCACTTTGCTAAATATACGGCGGCTGATGTGCTGTTCCGGCGTGTATCCCAGCCAAGGAAGCTTAACCCGGAAACGCCATCGTTTTCGGTAATCAGGGCCGAGCAGCAGGAGCGTGGTATGCCCGATGACATACTGAATCCATAGGATGACAGGGAAGGCGATCAAGAAATACAACAGGATGTACGGGGACAACGTCCATATCCCGGCTGCTGCAGCGATTAAGGGCAGAATCAAGTAAGGAATGAGCAGTGGTTTGGATACTTGGATTTTTTTAATAAGCCGGTATTGATAAAAGGTGGCTTGACCGTGTGGTTCTGCCATGGCGCGATGCCGTCCCCCTTTTCATAGATCAACATTCGATAGATCGGCCGAAAATCGGCGTTTATGATATTTATCGGACAAATTCATATTTTTATTAAGCGAAAAAAATGCGGTACAGACACCGGGCATTCGTGGGACACATATCATAAAGCGTACAAAGATATCCTATGAAAAGGTTTAAAATAATAGAAACTGTGTCATACTAATAGTAAAAGGATCAAGGTGGGATGGCAATGGAAGAGCTGACCGAACGCGTCTGTATTATATGCAACCAGTCGAAGACGGAAGGCATTACGATTTTATCGCAATTCGTTTGCGAGGAATGCGAATCGGAAATCGTGCATACCAGTGCGGAGGATGCCAAATATCATTTTTTTATCCGGCAGTTAAAGCAGATTGCGATGCCTAAGAATGCATAGAAGGAACGCGTATAGGGCCTTAGCGATAGGCCTTTTTTTGTTGGGCAAGGGAATAAGGGAATAAGGGAATGTGGGCATTAACCGTAGGCGAAGGTTTCAATATACGTTAAAATAGGTTAGAGAATGGAATCTGAAGGGATATGTCGATGACTACACATAAAGATCGTGCTCCGCTCATGGAGGCATTAACACAATATCGGCTTCGTGGAGCCTCATCGTTTCATGTGCCCGGTCATAAGAACGGCAGAGCCTATGGTTTGGACTCGAAATATGCTGAGATGCTGCAGGCAGCGATGCAGATCGATGTGACGGAAATTACCGGGACAGACGATTTATTTCACCCGGATGGGGTGATTCGGGAAGCGCAGGAGCTGGCGGCAGACTGCTTTGGTGCGGAGGAGAGTTATTTTCTTGTCGGAGGCAGCACGAGCGGAAATATTGCGCTTATTCTGACGGTATGCCAGGAGCCCGGCGATATCATTCTGGTGCAGCGGAACGTACATAAATCGGTGCTCCATGGTCTGATGCTGGCCGGAGCGCGGGCGGTTTTTCTTCAGCCGGGAATGGACGAGCCTAGCGGGCTTGCCGTCGCCCCTTCGCCAGAAACGCTGAGGAAGGCGCTGGCGGCTTATCCCGGGGCTAAGGCAGCCTTGATCACGATGCCGAATTACTACGGGATGGGAAGCGATATTACGCCGCTAGCGGACTTATGCCATGATCATGGGATTCCGCTGCTGGTGGACGAAGCGCATGGCGCTCACTATGGGCAGCATCCGCAGCTGCCAGCCAGTGCGCTCTCCTGTGGGGCGGACGGCGTAGTTCAATCCACGCACAAAATGCTGGCTGCCATGACGATGGGGGCGATGCTGCATGTGCAGGGTGAGCGGATCAACCGGCGTCTATTACGCCAGCGGCTGGCAATGGTGCAGAGCTCCAGCCCTTCTTACCCCATTATGGCATCGCTTGACCTGGCGCGGCGCCTGCTGCATACGCAGGGCGCAGGCGCCTTCACGGCGGGGCTCGCCGCCTTGGACGCCTTCCGGCGCGGCCTCGCGAAGCTGCCGCGCTTCGGGCTGCTGCAGCCGCCGCAGCCCGGGAGCCCCGCCGCCGGCACGGCCGCGGCCGGCGGACAAGCGCCGCCGCAGGCTGAAGCGGCGGCCTATACCCGCCAGGACCCGTTCAAGGCGGTCATTTATGACCGCACCGGGGCCCTGAGCGGCTACGCACTGCAGCGCGCGCTGGAGGAGCGCGGCTGTGTGCCGGAGATGAGCGACGAGCAGCGCGTCGTCTTACTGTTCACGCTCGGCTCGACGCTCGAAGATAGCAATCACGTCTTATGGGCACTTGTGCATATTGTAGAGCAAGAGGAGACGTCCTCGAAGAAACCGCACATAGCTGGGGAAGCCCCAAAAGGGAAGCCGGCGCAGTCCAAGGAAGAGCTGATTCGGATGCTGAAGGGGCGGGGAGATTTCATGAAGCATTATGAGCCGGGCGCCCGGACCGATGCCGCCCTCGGCACGAGTGACAACCTGTTGTTACAAGAAGTATGCTCCCAATCCAATGTTTCCACGTGGAACAATTGGGACATGGAAGCTCCGTATTCCCATCCGATCCGCTTCTCGTTGAAGCCTATGGATGAGGGGCGTATCGAGCCGATGCCAGTAGAGCTTTGCGCAGGGAGGACGGCGGCCGAGATGGTGATTCCGTATCCCCCAGGGATTCCGATCCTCTATCCCGGTGAGGTCATCACAGAGGGGATGGCGCGGAGATTGGCCGATTTAAGAGATGCGGGAGCGAAATGCCAAGGCATCGCAGATTCATCCCTGGCTACAATCGTCGTATTTAGACGGGAGGGGGCGGCTCTCCCAGTAGATTGAACCTCCGCCTCGCGAAAAGCAACCCATGTACCACTTAACATATTTTTATGAAAGCAGGATCATTATGAATAATCGCAGACCACTATTTATCACACTTGAAGGAGGGGATGGGTCCGGCAAAACAACGATGATGGGCAGGCTGGCCGCTTATATGCAGGGCCGCTCGATTCCCTATCTGATTACCAGGGAGCCCGGGGGGATCGAGATCGCGGAGAAGATCCGCTCCATTATTCTCGACCCGCAGCATACTTCCATGGATGCCCGGACGGAGGCACTGCTGTATGCGGCTGCCCGCCGACAGCATCTGGTGGAGAAGGTAGAACCGGCACTGAGGGAAGGAGTGACCGTACTGTGCGACCGGTTTGTCGACAGCAGCCTGGTTTACCAAGGGTATGCCCGCGGCCTCGGCATGGGGGAGGTATGGAGCATTAACCGATTTGCGGTTGAAGGCCGAATGCCTGACCTCACGCTGCTGTTCGATATCGAACCGGAGATCGGGATGTCCAGAATCGAGGCCAATGCCGAGCGGGAAAAGAACCGTCTTGACATGGAAAGCATGGCATTTCACGGCAAGGTTAGGGAAGGCTATATGCTTGTGGCGGAAAACAACAAGGAAAGAATCCGAATTGTAGATGCTTCCAAAACGCCGGATCAGGTGGAGCGCGAGATGATCAAATACGTAGAAGACGCGATATTAAAGGATTTTTGAGGTTGTTTGTCAAATAATAGTGTTAGGGCGAAAATGCCCAAAATTAATAAGGAGGGTTTACCATGAAATTGATTGTTGCGATTGTGCAGGATAAGGATAGCAACCGTCTTTCCGCCGCATTGGTCAAAGCCAATTTCCGGGCCACGAAGCTTGCGAGCACGGGCGGTTTCTTGAAGGCGGGGAATACCACCTTTATGATCGGGGTAGACGATTCACAGGTCGAAAGCGTGCTTAGCGTCATCCGCACAAGCTGCAAGGTTCGCGAGCAGCTGGTCACACCGGTAACCCCTATGAGTGGCACGACCGACTCGTATCTGCCGCTTCCGGTCGAGGTTCAGGTGGGCGGCGCTACCGTGTTTGTGCTTCCAGTAGAAAGATTCGAGCATTTCTAAGAATAGATCCACGACATTTTGCGGATTGCAAGTAACGGATGTTTTTATTGGGATATGGGAACGTCTCCGACAAAATGGAGAAGCACAGCCATGCTGCCAGTCTGAATTCCTTCTGTATCATAATAAAAATAGTTACCGTAAATCGCAGAATAATGGAATAGGGACGCCTGTTATAGGCGGGTTCATTGTGATAGAAGCGGTCAGCGTCTCGATACCTGTTAAATCAAGGTAAATGGCTTGACAAGTTGACCGATTCAAGGTACGTTCACGTCAGGTGCTGGCGCTGATCCTGCTTGAAATGAAGCAAGGCATGAAGCAAGCGGGGCTGCAGGGGGCAGGTTGGTTCTTATGGCGAAGCATGGGAATGGCCGACCCGAAGCGTCTCATTTACGATTAAAATGCATGCCGGGGCAAGCATGCATGAATAGAGTTTCCTACGGCGCCTCCGTTTGCAACGGGGGCTTCAAATCTAAAGGCGGTGTATTCGGATGAAGATCAATCCGGGCTTTCGGCCCTTGAATAGTGGAATTCCTGCCCCCGATAACAGCAGCAGACCGGTCCAGCAGCGATCGTTCTCGGATATGATGCAGCAGCAAGGGGAACGGGCTACGCATGAGGAGCTGAGCCGCCAAATGCGTGAGATTGCGCTCCAGGGTGACCGATTAGCCAAATCGATGACCGTTCGGGAGCTTAAAGCGTATAAATTGATGGTTCGGCGTTTCCTGGAGGAGACGGTCCGGCGCGGGGTGAAAATGAAGGAAACCCGAGGCTGGGACCGGCGGGGACGCGGCAAGCGATATAATGTGATCGATGAGATCGATTCGGCGCTGCTTGAGATGGCCGATGAACTGCTGGATACCGAGCAGGGAAGGATCGATCTGCTGAATAAGGTCGGGGAAATCCGCGGTATGCTGATTAATCTCGTATTTTAACAGCTTAAGGAGCATTTGTCCGCATGGGATTGGGAAGCCCCTGGGCCAACTTTTTAAGTTCGTAAGCTTGATGATCTTTTGGGTTCATAGGTTTAATGGTTATTTAGCATTATGGCATTATGGCTTTGTTATTAGATTTTATTTATGCAGCAGGTTCATAAGATGATAGAGAACGAAGTGAATGAAGCAGGAAAGAGAGGACTTATGTCTTTTAATCATATTATAGGCCAGGAGGCGGCCAAGCAGCTGCTGCAAAACGCTCTGCGCAAGCACGCGGTCAGCCATGCCTATCTGTTCAGCGGGCCGGCTGGCGCCGGACAGCTGCAGACGGCGCTTGTGTTTGCCAAGGCATTGTTTTGTACGGAGCTTGAGGATGATGCCTGCGGACAATGTCTGGAATGCCGGAAGGTCGAGCACGGCAACCACCCGGATTTGACGATGATTGAGCCGGATGGCGCCAGCATCAAGATCGATCAGATCCGCGAATTGCAGCGCATCTTCTCATACCGCTCCGAGAACCGCAATCCGAAGGTGTACATTATCGACCATGCGGAGAAAATGACGACCCAGGCGGCCAACAGCCTTCTCAAATTTCTGGAGGAGCCGCAATCGCCGGCGGTAGCCATCCTTATTGCGGAGAATGGACAAGCGCTGCTGCCGACCATTCAATCGAGGGTCCAGACGGTGCCGTTCCGCTCGCTTTCTCCGCAGATGATGGAGCAGGCGCTGGTAGGGGAAGGATATCCGGCAGCCCTCGTGCGCTGTGCCGTTCACCTGGCTTCAGGACTTGACGGATGCAGGAAAATATTGAATGAGAATTGGTTTGCAGAAATTAGAAACGTAGTGTTACAATTAGGGAAGGAGTCTTTGAACCGAACCGGCCCCGCGATGATTACCGCGAGCCAGAAAGTGTTCAAAACCGAACTCTCCGATCATCTGGACGTTCTGTTCAGTTTGTTTCATTTATGGTTTAAGGACATGATTCATGTTCTGTACGGAAGGAAAGAGTCTCTCGTTTTCATAGATCAGGCGGAGTATATCTCTGGTCATGCGTCAGCCCGCAGCACAGCACAGTGGGTGTCCTATATGGATTTGGCCGCAGAGTGTCAGAAGAAGTTACGCTATAATGTCAATGGACAGCTCTGTGTAGAGCAGCTATTGATGGGTTTGGGCGGTAACACTCCGGCGTGAGCACACCCCCAGGCCCGAAGGATGGCCAATATGTACAGGCACAAGGGGGTTTATTTTTGTACAGTGTAGTGGGTGTCCGCTTTAAGAAAGCGGGCAAAATATATTACTTCGATCCGCTGGATCTACCCGTAGAGAAGGAGCAATCCGTCATTGTGGAGACGGCCCGGGGGATTGAGTATGGTCAAGTTGTGATAGGAAAGAAGGAGGTAGGTGAAGCTGACGTTGTTCTTCCACTGAAGAAAGTCATTCGCATCGCCGGCGACTCGGATGCCCGTGTGGTTGAGGAGAACAAGCAGGCTGCGAAGGATGCATTCACCACCTGTTTAAATAAAATTCGGGACCACGGACTGAAAATGAAGCTGGTCGATGTAGAATTTACTTTCGACCGGAACAAAATCATTTTCTACTTCACGGCCGAAGGCCGCGTGGATTTCCGAGAGCTGGTGAAGGACCTGGCCAGCATCTTCCGGACCCGAATCGAGCTTCGTCAGATCGGAGTCCGGGACGAAGCCAAAATGCTGGGCGGCCTTGGACCTTGCGGTCGCGTACTGTGCTGTTCCTCATGGCTTGGTGATTTTGAGCCGGTATCCATTAAGATGGCGAAGGATCAGAGCTTATCGCTCAATCCGACCAAGATTTCCGGGCTATGCGGAAGATTGATGTGCTGCCTGAAATTTGAGCATGATAATTATGAAAGCGTGAAAGAGGAGCTTCCATCCGTTGGGAAGCTGGTCGTGACCTCGCTTGGAGAAGGCAAGGTTGTCGGTATCAATGCGGATAAGCGGACGGTGCATGTTCAGCTGTTTGAAATCGGGAAGGTCAAGGAACTGCCGATGGACGACGTGGTCATTAAATAGTCCAATAGAATGTTTATTTTCGGGGTGTAGACTTGGAGAAGAAAAACATTTTTGTGCTCATTCAAGAGTTGGAAACACAGATGGGACATATACACAGTGAACTGGGTGGACTCAAGCTGGTCATCAAGGAACTGCTGGAAGAGAACCATCGCCTCAGTCTTGAAAATGAACAGCTCCGGAAAATATTAAAAAGGGAAGTCAATCCGGCGGAATTGGAACACCCGGTAGCCTCGATGCCTCAGCCTCGTGCCGAGCAGGAGGATCAGGAGGAAGATGTGGTCGGGGAAGGATACGACAACCTGGCCCGTCTCTATCACGAAGGCTTTCACATCTGCAATGTGTACTATGGACATTTGCGTACGGAAGGGGATTGCCTGTTCTGCTTGTCATTTTTGAATAAATAAGAAGCCGTAGGGATATTGCCTACGGTTTTTTTCTAGCATTTGAAGGTTATACTGTAAGGGATCTTCAGGCTCCTTGCATTTGGTGAACACAGCGAAATAAAATTATGAGCACGAAGGGATCGGAGTCTCAATCCCGACACGTGCCCCTAACTATCAAGCCAAAGGGTTGAAACTATGAAATTGAAGGACGTACATTTACATCCATCCGAGCGGATTGATGATCTGCTGACGCATGAGCTCGGAATCATCCAAAGTGAGGAGGTGTTCAGCTTCTCTATGGATGCGGTGCTGCTCGCACGGTTTGCCAGCATCCCGCGGAGAGGGAAGATTCTTGATATGTGCACCGGGAATGGAGTGATTCCTATTCTCTTGTCCACACGGACAGGCGCACCGATCGAAGGGATCGAAATACAGCCGAGACTGGCCGATATGGCAAGACGAAGCGTCTATATGAATGATCTTGAGCACCAAATCACGATCCGGGAAGGCGACTTGAGAGAGCTATACAAGGAGACGGGATATGGCGCATACGACGTGATCACGGTGAATCCTCCATATATGCCGATGAACGGCAGCGACATCAAGCTGAATCCGCATCAAGCCATTGCCAGACATGAGATTCATTGTACGCTGGAGGAAGTGATTGCTTCCTGCTCCAGGCTGCTTCGTCAAGGCGGGAAAATGAGCATGGTGCACAAGCCGCTGCGACTGGCCGAGATTATAACGCTTATGAGTAAATACCGGATTGAGCCGAAGGTGATCCGTTTTGTCCACCCCCGTGCCCATCTGGAAGCCAATATGGTGCTGATCGAGGGCATACGGGACGGGAAGCCCGAGGTTCGCCTACGGCCGCCGCTCATCGTTTATGACGAGCAGGGGAAATACTGCGCCGAATTTATGGACATATATTATGGAACGAATGAGGATGATCAAGCATGAGGATATCATTGCAGCGAAGCTTTGAATCGCCAGGTGCAGGGAGCACCGGATCGTTATTTTTGGTTGCAACCCCGATCGGCAATTTGGAGGATATGACCTACCGGGCGGTACGCGTTCTTAAGGAATGCGATATCATTGCGGCGGAGGATACAAGACAGAGCAGGAAACTGCTTACGCATTTTGAAATTCCATCCAAGCCATTGTTTAGTTATCATGAGCATAATAAGGCGGCAAGCGGCCCTGAAATTATACGATATATAATAGAAGGAAAAAATGTAGCACTCGTGAGCGATGCCGGTCTGCCGGCGATTTCCGACCCTGGCGCCGACCTCGTGGCACTGGCGATTGAAGCCGGAATATCGGTCATTCCCGTTCCCGGAGCAAATGCCGCGTTATCGGCGTTAATCGCATCGGGCCTGCCAACCGAACGGTTTACGTTTATCGGATTTTTGCCCAGGGAACGCAAAGACATTGTGGCACAGTTAAACGCGCTGCAATCGGCCCAGGGAACGCTGATCTTCTATGAATCTCCGCATCGCATCAAGAAGACCTTAGAGCTAATGAAGGAGGTTCTGGGGGATCGAAAGATTACGCTGGCCCGGGAGCTCACCAAGCGCTATGAGGAATTTGCCCGTGGAACCGTGGAAGCATGCCTATCCTGGCTTGAGGAGCATCCGCCTCTTGGCGAGTACTGCGTTGTGGTGGAGGGCAGAAACCCCGAGGATGAGCGGATGGAGCTGAATGCCTGGTGGCAGGAGCTTTCCTTAGAGGAGCATGTCGGCAGATATGAGCAGGAGGGATTGAGCCGTAAGGAGGCCATGAAGAAAACAGCGGCAGACCGCGGCGTATCGAAGCGGGATATCTATAATGCGCTGCTGGAGGATTAATTATAGTAGCCTGCTGCGCAAGTGACGAAGAGGTGGTCCCCGCAGCCTGCCGAAGTCAACAACTGGCCCGGGGCACATTTAATCCGAACTAGGCCGTCTCTGACGAACAATATCATTTTCCTCATGATCGCGGTGAGGATTTACATAGCGTTATGCCGACCGCGGGAAATTGCGCATAAAAAAAGACCTTCCTGCGGCCGGGTTCATAGCCGAGGAAGGCACCAAGGAGATATGAAAAAGGTTAGAATTAACAAAATGTGATTGTGTACCTATTATATACTAATATCTTTAATTTGTCACAGGTGTAGGGATTTCCGAGATACATTCATGGCAAACGATTTTACCTTTGAAGTACGTAACGTTCTCAGCATTGCCGCAGAAGATGCACGCAGGCTCATACTTCTTCAGCATGATGCGTTCACCGTCCACATAAATTTCAAGAGCGTCCTTCTCGCCAATGCCGAGTGTACGGCGCAGTTCGATTGGAATAACGACCCGTCCAAGCTCATCGACTTTCCTTACAATTCCTGTTGATTTCATCATAACTTATTAATGCCCCTCTCGCCATAATTTAAAAAAGTCATAATTCGACATAGTTCTATTTTTTATGTTATTTATAGTACCAACGATTCCCAAAACAGTCAACCTATATTTTTGAGATTTCGGAACCTATTTACGAAAATATAGTGAAATAAACCGCTGTCCTACAACGAAGTTACCATTTTTGAACCAAAAAACGCTTCACTTTTCAATATGTCGATTTGGAAAGCGCCAAATTACCTAATTCGACATTGTTCGACATTAGATGTCAAAAGAAGTGAAAATAGTCCAAGTCCTAAATTTATGACTTAAGGAGTGATTTATGATGCGCCTGCCAATCTCAGAGGAAAAAGTGTTTAAAGATCCGGTTCATAATTATATTCATGTACAGGATGATATTATCTGGCGGTTAATCGACACGCCGGAATTTCAGCGGCTTCGCCGGGTCAGGCAACTGGGCACGTCCTATCTGACGTTTCATGGCGCAGAGCACAGCCGATTCTCCCATTCCTTGGGTGTCTATGAAATTACAAGAAGAATCATCTCGCAATTCGAGCGAAAAGGATACTCCGATTGGCCTGCGGAAGAGAGACAAGTGGCCCTATGTGCAGCGCTCTTGCATGATCTCGGGCACGGACCATTTTCCCATTCTATAGAAGAGGCGTTTCAGATGAACCACGAGGATTGGACATGCCGGATCTTGCTCGGCGATACGTGCGTGAACAAGGTGCTCCTGGAGCTGGGGGAAGACTTCCCGGAGCGGGTCGCTTCCGTCATCCGCAAGACGTATGACAAACCGATCGTGATGAATCTGGTGACGAGTCCGCTGGATGCGGACCGAATGGATTATTTGCTGCGCGATGCCTATTACACCGGCGTCAATTACGGGACGATCGACATCGACCGGATTCTGCGGATGCTGCGGCCGCACCGGGACCGGATCGTTGTGAAGGAATCGGGGATGCATGCCGTAGAGGATTATCTCATGTCCAGATATCAAATGTACTGGCAGGTGTATTTCCACCCGGTAACAAGAAGCTCGGAAATCATACTGCGCCAGATTTTCCGCCGGGCGAAGGAGCTCTATGAAGCAGGGTATGCGTTTCAGTTCATGATCGAACCGCTGCCGGCTCTGTTCGAAGGCCGCTTGACCGTTCAGCAGTATCTGCGGCTGGATGAGGCGCTCATTCAAACGGCGTTTCTGCAATGGACGGCCGAGCAAGACCAGCTCCTTAGCGAATTATGCGGCCGATTCATCCATCGGAAGCTCTATAAATATATAGAAATCGACACCGGCAACCCGGAGACAATCGACGCCATCCGCCAGGCGTTTCGGGAGGCGGGTCTTGATCCCGCATATGATGTGGAGATTGATTTTCCGACCGATCTTCCTTATGATAAGTTTCATTCGGGCATGCCGCTGAACGAGAAGCAAATTCTGCTGCTGGACCGGCATGACCAGCTTCGGGAAATTTCCGAGGTGTCCGATATCGTGCGCTCCATTAGCGGGATCCATAAGGGCCGGAATTATCTATATTACCCGGAGGAGAGGTTAGAGCCGCTGCTTGACCGGATGCCGGCCGAAGTTGCGGATTTATTTCGCAGGTAGGGATGAGTCCGTTATATTCGATGGACCATGGGCTTGGATCATGGATGGACCTGGTTCAAGGCCGGACGCACGAGGCATTGATAATGGACAACCATAGAACGGAATGATAAAGATTGTGCCGGATAAGATACGATCAAGGATCGACAAGAAAGGAGTGGGAGAGAACATGCTGTTCGACACACACACCCATCTGGATGCTCCCCAATTCGACGAGGACCGGGACGAGACGATTGCCCGGGCGCTTGAAGCCGGTGTTAGCCGGATGATCAATATCGGATTTAATCGCGAGACGATTCCGACCACGATGGAATTGGCGGAGACATATGATTTTATATATGCGGCGGTAGGCTGGCATCCCGTGGATGCGATCACGATGGAGGAGGGCGACCTGGAATGGATCGCTTCGCTCTGCAGTCATGAGAAAGTCGTTGCGATCGGAGAGATCGGCCTCGATTATCATTGGGATACGTCTCCGAAGGAGGTGCAGCACCGGGTGCTTCGCAGCCAAATCGGACTGGCCCGGGAGCTCCATATGCCGATTGTAATTCATAACCGTGATGCGCATGAGGATATCGTGAAGATTTTGAAGGAAGAGAAGGCTCATGAGGTTGGCGGCGTGATGCATTCGTTCTCGGGCAGCTGGGAAACGGCCAAGTTATGCCTGGATATGGGCTTTCATATTTCGTTCGGCGGGCCGATTACGTTCAAAAATGCCAAGCAGCCGAAGGAGGTTCTGGCCAAGGTTCCGCTCGATCGTCTGCTCATTGAAACGGACTCGCCTTACCTGACTCCACACCCCTTCCGAGGGAAGCGAAATGAGTCCGCTTATGTGAAATTGGTGGCCGAGACGGCAGCCGAAATTCGGGGCATGTCCTTCGATGAACTGGTCCAAATTACCACTAAAAATGCTCTGGAACGATTTGGTATTTCATGAAAACGGGAGCAAAAGCGATGAAATAGTGAGGAATTGCGATTAATTAAAGTTTTTTAACCTGAAAAGACGATTGTTTTACAATTTTTTAACCATTTACATCAAAAAATGTGCTTGATTGTTCCTTTACAACCTGCATGGAAACAGGATATCATCTTTTCAGTGATAAGAAGCTGCAAGTTTGCAAAGCTGAAACTTCAGCGATCATATTTCATGAACCGTCTCGCTTAATCTCCGAAGTTTGGGGAACGGGGGAACCGATACTGCCGTGCATGGTAAACTGTCGTGCACGAGCCGTATATGATTTCTTTATCGGGTCTTTGGGGTGAATGTGAAGGTCCTCGCCATGAGCGGGCGACCGAATCTAGGGCGTCTCTCTTACGTCCGAACCCGACAGCTAACTCCGTAAGCGAAGTAAGAGGGGAATTCTCGTGCATACCATTTCCATGATTTCAATCATCAGGAAGCCACGTTAGAGCCTCTAGTACTCTTTCACGCTGGCTTCTTTTATTTTTGAATATTGGAGAAGGTGTCGTCATACTGTTGGTAAACAGGAGGTGATTCCTAGTGGTGAACGGGAAGACGGGGATTGACGCAGGGCGTTAGATAGATAGCAGCACGCCTTGCGAGAATAACTGCTATAGTCACGTCAAAGGCATTCATGCGTTACCTAAGACGGCGGGACTATGAAGGAGGATGGAATAGTGGGCATTTTTCAACCTGAAGAAACCCATGAATCACAATCATCCAGCATGTCTTACGCATTGCGATGGAAGCATGAGAATTTGCGTCAATTGATGATGCTCGGCGCCATGGGGGCTGTTACGGTATCACTTCTCGTATCGCTGGTTATCCATGATCAATCGGGCAAGCAAGTTCAAATTGTGGTCGATGGCCGCGTAACCACGGTAGAAACCAGAGGATCGTTGCTTCAGGAATTGCTGGATGAGCAAGCGATCACGCTGAATCCGCAGGATCAGGTCTCGATGCCTTTAAACGGGACGATCCAGGATGGGGACCGGATTATCATTGACCGTGCAATCCCAGTTAAAGTAACAGTAGGGGGCACCACCAAAACCATATTCACGACCCAGGACACGGTCGATAGTGTACTCAAAGAAGCTGGCATTACGATCAAGGGTGAAGATATAGTAAAGCCGTCACAGGACACCAAGCTTACCAGTGATATGGACATTCAAATCGTTCGGGTTACGAAGCAGACCGTATCGGAGAAGGAGAACCGTGAGTTCCGCGTCATCAAGACTGCGGATCCGTCGCTGGAGCGCGGTGATAACCGTGTCATTCAGCGGGGCGAGCCGGGCGTTCTCGTTCATCACTACGAGAAGGTGTACCATAACGGCAAGCTCGTATCCAAGACGAAGGTCTCGCAAGAGGTCGAGCGTAAGACGAAGGACAAAATTATTGCCGTAGGCACGAAGAAGGTAGAGAAGCCTGTCGTGCTTCAAGCGGCAGCGACTCCAAATGTGAAGTCTGCCCCAGCGAAGCTTACGGGCACTAGAAAGGTATCCACCGCCAAAGCGACGGAGAATAACGTCATCTCCAGAGCGGGTGTCGATTTCAAATACCAGAAAGTGCTGAATAATGTTTCAATGACCGCATATTCCGCTGAGCAGGAGGGAATCGGAACCCGCACGGCTTCCGGAACACGGGTTACCGAGGGCCGGACGATTGCGGTTGATCCGAGCATCATTCCGATCGGCTGGTGGGTGTACATCGAAGGCATTGGCTTCCGCCGTGCAGAGGATACCGGCGGAGCGATTAAGGGACATAAAATTGATGTGTATTACGATTCGCTGAAAGCGGCCATGAACTTTGGCCGGAAATCGGGGCGCACCGTTTATGTGATCGGTCCCGTAAAGCCTGATTTGAACTAATGAATCCCATTTTCTAATGACATTGCCATTCTAATGCTAACGAATTTAGCTTATAATAGATCATAATGAAGAAGAGGAGAAACTCCTCTTCTTTTGTTATTTTGCGGCGTATTGGTCGCATTTTGGGGCCATCATGTAAAAAATACGCCGTATGGTTTCAGCCGATGCCGATTCAAGGAGAACGGTCGGACAGGCGGTATGTGTCCTTTTGGGAAGGAAGAGAGAACGTTATGATCCGAGAAGTAATTGTGGTTGAAGGCAGGGACGATACGGTAGCGATCAAGCGTGCGGTGGATGCCGACACGATCGAGACCGGCGGCTCTGCTATTAATAAGCATACGCTGCGCCGTATTGCCCTCGCGAAGGAGCGCAGGGGGGTTATTATCCTGACAGACCCCGATCATGCAGGGGAACGGATTCGCAAGATCATCGACCGTCATGTCCCCGGCTGCAAGCACGCCTTCATACCGGAGGCGGATGCGACGCGCAAGGGCGATATCGGAGTCGAGAACGCATCTCCGGAGGCTATACGGCATGCCCTGGATCGCGTCCACACCTCATTTGAGGGGGCGGAGAGTCAGATCAGCCTGGAGGATATGATCGATGCGGGGCTGACGGCTCATCCGGAGGCTGCAGCCCGGAGAATGTTCATGGGAAATGTCCTGGGTATCGGGTATTGCAACTCCAAGCAGTTCCATAAACGTATGGCGATGTTTCAAATATCGCGTGAAGAGTTTCTGGCGGCGCTTGCGCAGCTGGAAGAGGGAGGCCAAAGCTGATATGAACCGGATGGAAGATATATCGACACCTAGACGCACGAAGGAGATCATTGCCCGCCATGGCTTTTCCTTTAAGAAGAGCCTGGGACAGAATTTTCTGATCGACCAGAATATTTTGGGCAAGATTGTGGAGGCGGCCGGCCTTGATAAAGAGAAAGGTGCGCTTGAGATCGGTCCCGGCATCGGGGCGTTAACAGAGAAGCTGGCTCAGATGGCCGGAGCCGTTACCGCAGTAGAGATCGATCAGCGCCTGATTCCGATTCTTAAGGAAGTGCTGGAGCCTTACGATAACGTTAAAGTTCATCATGGAGATGTCCTTAAGGTGGATCTGCACGAGCTGTTCCGCCAGGATTTCGCGGAGGTGGGGAAGGTAAGCGTTGTCGCCAATCTGCCGTATTACGTGACGACCCCTATTCTGATGAAGCTGCTGGAAGAGAAGCTGCCGCTGGAGAATATTGTGGTCATGATTCAGAAAGAGGTCGCCGAGCGGATGGCCGCAGCGCCGGGAAGCAAGGATTACGGAAGCCTCAGCATTGCAGTTCAATATTACAGCGAGCCGAAGCTCGTCTGCATCGTTCCGCATACCGTGTTCATCCCGCAGCCCAATGTGGAATCGGCCGTCATTCGGCTCGCGGTAAGGGAGGAGCCTCCGGTTTCGGTTGAGGATGAGTCCTTTTTCTTCGAGGTGGTTCAAGCCTCATTCGCCCAGCGGCGAAAGACGATTGCCAACAACCTGAAGAGCCGGTTCTTCGCCGATGAAGGACGCGAGCGGCTGGAGCAGCTGCTGGAGGAAGCGGGGCTCGATCCGAAGCGCAGGGGAGAGACGCTGAGCATCGAGGAGTACGCACGGCTGAGCAATGTCCTGTATGAGGCGGGGATTCGTTAGAAACGGAACGAAGTGTGGTCTGGTCGTGGCTTTAGGATATTCAATCAGGTCAAGGCAAGCCGCCTGAGGGAAAATTGCCGCCATGACGAACCAATGGCTCCATTAGCCCATACCATAGGGTAGGGGTGATGTTGTGATGAACTTGGGAGACTTGGTCGTTCGTAAATCCTACGGCGGCGATGTAACGTTCCGGGTAGAAGGATTGCGGCATAATCTTATCGTCATCAAAGGCACGGAATTCCGGCTGCTGGCCGACGCTCCCGCCGATGACCTGATCCAGGTACCGCATCCCGCCGTAAGCGAGCGAACGAAGCAGGCACAGATTAAGGCGAATGAGACGCTGGAGAGCCTGCAGAAGCGCCGACAGGAAGAAAGTGAGCGGCAGCTGAAGAGCCTTAGGAATAACGGCGGCCCGCAGGCTGCTAAAGGATATTTCGACGTTCCGGGCAAGGTCCTGCATCTGGACGGGGATCCCCAGTATCTGAAGAAGAGCATGGCGCTTTATAACCAGCTTCGGGTCCCTGCGGAAGGCCATTATGTGAATGAATCGGCGATGGCCGATACGTTGTATCGGCTCCTTCCGCGGGTTCGACCCGATATCGTCGTGATTACAGGTCATGACGGGGTTCTTAAGCGAAGACAGCCGTATGATTTATACAGTCTGGACAGCTACAAAAATTCGCATAACTTCGTATCGGCGATCCAGGTGGCCCGGCAATATGAGCGGAACCTGGATACCTTGGTTATCGTGGCTGGAGCGTGCCAGTCGCATTTTGAAGCGCTGCTGCAGGCAGGAGCCAATTTTGCGAGCTCGCCGGGCAGAATTCTCATCCATGCCCTAGACCCGGTCTATGTGGCCGCCAAGACCGCCTATACGTCGGTTCGGGAAACGGTCAACCTCAACGATGTAATCCACCATACAATCAGCGGCAGTCAAGGCGTAGGCGGAATTGAGACCAGGGGCAGCTACAGGATCGGCCTGCCGAGCCTCCAGGATCTGTCGACATTGAAAGTAACGCCTTCCGTCAGCTAAGCGGTGCTTTGTTCGGCGAGGCATTCGAATGCGAAGACGCAAGGATGATGAAGAACCGAATATAGGCTGAGAAAACCCCGGGCACCGGGGTTTTTTTACTTTGTTCTATACGGTGAAGAAAATTGTCAAATATCATACATAAAGCTTGTCGATTTAGCGCATATTAATGCAAATGGAAATGAGATTTGCCGGGCTAAAAAAAATACATTGACAACGTATTTTTGATGCTGATATAATTAATGTTTTTGATTTGACAAAATGCTGGAAGTTCGGTATAATGGACAAGGAAAGAGGTGGTCGTCGACAATGGCTAAAAATGCGCTGTTGGAAATCAAACGCAGTCTCGATGCCCATTTAGGGCAAAAAATTACGCTTCGGGCTAACGGTGGCCGCCGTAAGACCGTCGAGCGTACTGGTGTTTTGGAAGAAACGTACCCTTCTGTTTTCATTGTTAAGCTGGATCAAGACCAGCAGACCTTTAAACGCGTGTCTTACAGTTATGCCGATATTCTGACCGAAACCGTGGAAATCATGGTGACCGGCGATGACAACCAGATGCGAATCACCTATATCAAGTCATAACGACATGACGATATGTCACGAGAGAACAGCCTTCGTTAGCGGAGGCTGTTTTTGTTGCGGCTTTAGCCAGTTGAGCTCGCGAAGCGTGCGAAACAAAAAACCACCCGCTATGCGGGTGGAGGGATCGAGGTTTGACCAACAAGACCATTCCGATAAAATTGAGATGTTCAGGCTCAATAATGAAAGGAATGGTCTTAGATGGCAAACAAGAGCTATAGTTTAGCTCACACGAAGTGGATGTGCAAGTACCACATTGTGTTCACCCCGAAGTATAGACGGAAAGAGATTTATAATCAAGTGAGGAAAGACTTAATCGAAATATTCAAACGATTATGTAAATACAAGGGAGTGGAGATAATCGAAGGTCACATGATGCCCGATCATGTACATATGTTGGTAGCAATTCCCCCAAAAATCTCAGTATCATCATTTATGGGATACCTGAAGGGGAAAAGCTCACTCATGATATTCGAGAAGCATGCTAGCTTGAAGTATAAATATGGTAATCGAAAATTCTGGGCGGAGGGATACTACGTCAGCACAGTGGGCTTGAATGAAGCCACCGTGGCAAAATATATCCGTGAGCAAGAAGCACATGACCAAGCAATTGATAAACTGAGTGTGAAAGAGTATGAAGACCCATTCAGCAAAAACAGTAACAAGAAGAAGTAAACCAGTTTAACTGGTAAGTGAAAGTGACAAATTACACTGAGCCTGAACAATTTTATTGTCAGGCTAGCGTCTTTAGGCGCAGTTTGGCAACAAGGGGTTATACCCCAAGAGCAAACCACCCGTTTGACGGGTGGTTCTGATTTTCCCTGGAGGGTTCCGGGTCATGCAGGGATCATGGGGCGTATATCTGCCTTATAGAGCAGGGGGGTCGAGACAGGCCCTTTTGCCTCCCGGCTTTCGCATAATCAGGAGAGGATGCCATCTACAGCCTGGAATGAGAGGAGATCCGGGTACGCATACTAACCGGGAGCGGATCTTCTGCAGCGAACAAACTTCCGGTGCCAGGGCAGAGGGATGATGCGAGCTGATTCGAAGATGTCCGGTGGACCGAGGCTTGCTCGCTGAGGATGCGCTCGTAACTGCCGTTATGATCACGAAATCATCCAAGGAGGCGTTTAGGATGGGCCGGAGAAGACGCAGTATCATGTCAGAGCAGCTCAAGACTGAATTGGCAAAAGAGCTTGGATTCTACGATACGGTGGAGAAGGAAGGCTGGGGCGGCATTCGCGCGAAGGACGCCGGCAATATGGTAAAACGCGCGATTGAGCTTGCGGAGCGGGCTGCCAAGAAATCCGATCTCTAATCTGTTCGTAAGTGAATGCGGCAAGCAGCCCTCCGGTGACGGAGGGCTCTCTGTTCAGATCGGAAGGCGTAAACCGGGTCCATGACTTCGAAGCCCGAGTTTGTTAAGATAGAGGCAATAGAAGTTTTTCTCTGGATATGGTAAGTTCATGCATAGGGAAAAGCTAAGGATAGGTGAACGTTCTTGAAAATATACGAAAAAGCACCGGCCAAAATCAACCTGATGCTGGATGTGCTCCATAAGCGCCCGGATGGGTTCCATGAGGTGGAAATGGTCATGACCATGATTGACCTTGCCGACCGGCTCGAAATGTCGGAGCAGAAGCGGGACACCATCATCATAACGTCCCAGGCGGGTTACATCCCTCTGGACGAGAAGAATTTGGCCTTTCAGGCAGCAAGACTCATTAAAGAGCGCTACGACGTGCGGAAAGGTGTACATATCCACCTCGACAAAAAAATTCCGGTAGCAGCGGGACTGGCAGGAGGCAGCAGCGATGCGGCGGCGACCTTGCGGGGACTAAACCGCCTCTGGGGGTTGAATATCCCGAAAGAGGAGCTGCTTAAGCTTGGAGCTGAGCTCGGCTCCGATGTGCCCTTCTGCGTGAGCGGCGGAACCGCCCTGGCTACCGGGCGAGGCGAGGTGCTGAAGCCGATCCCGAGTCCGCCTCAGTGCTGGGTAATCGTGGCGAAGCCGCCGATCAACGTATCGACGGCAGAGGTATACGGACGACTGCGCAGTGATCAAATCCAGGCGCACCCGTCGGCGGAGCGGATGATCGGAGCGCTCGAGCAGGGCAGCTTCCACCAGATGTGCAAAGAGCTCGGAAACGTGCTGGAGGAGGTTACCTTGAAGATGCATCCGGAGGTTCAGCAGCTGAAGGAAGGCATGCTGAAGCTGGGCGCGGATGGCGCGCTAATGTCCGGCAGCGGCCCGACGGTCTTCGGTCTGGTATCCAGGGAGTCTAAAGTCGCCCGCATTTATAACGGCCTTCGGGGATTCTGCAAAGAGGTTTATGCGGTCCGTCTGCTAACCGGAAATGCATAAAATGGACACGGCTTCGGGGAAGAATTTCAATCTGAGTTGTATAAATACGTACAAAGATGTTATATTTAACATATAATATTCGGATTTAGCGAGGAATCCCAGTGAAAAAATTAAAACGAAGCGAACGATTGGTCGATATGACCCAATATTTACTATCTGAACCGCATACGTTGATTCCCTTGACGACGTTCGCCGAGCGTTATAGTGCGGCCAAGTCGTCCATTAGCGAGGACTTGGCGATCATTAAGGACGTATTTGAGAACGAGGGGCTTGGAGAGCTCCAGACGCTCGCCGGCGCCGCAGGAGGCGTACGATACATTCCGAAGCTGCGCAGAGACCACGCCCTCGCTTTTGCCGAGGAGCTGTGCAGGCAGCTGCAGCAGTCCGACCGGATTCTGCCGGGAGGCTATCTCTACATGTCCGATCTGCTCGGTCAGCCATCGCTTATGAACGAAGCGGGCAAAATTATTGCCACCGCGTTCTCCGACCGGGAGATCGACGTGGTGATGACCGTGGAAACGAAGGGCATTCCGCTCGCTTATGCGACCGCGGCACAGCTTAACCTGCCGGTCGTACTAGTCCGCCGGGACCATCAAGTAACGGAAGGATCGGCCGTAAGCATCAACTATGTTTCCGGCTCCCATAAAAGCATCCATACGATGTCGCTGTCCCGCCGGGCACTCAAGGAGCGCTCCCGCGTCCTTATCGTGGATGATTTCATGAAGGCCGGAGGCACCATTCAGGGAATGGTCGACTTGCTTGGAGAATTTAATGCCGAAGTCGCAGGTGTGGGCGTATTGGTGGAGTCAGGGGCAGTAGAGAACGAGGAGAGGCTTCTTCAGGACTATATATCGCTAGCCCGATTGAGCGACGTGGATGCCAAAACCAAAATGATTACCGTGAATCCTGGAAATTATTTCGAGAAATAACATTGCATTTTTTGTCGATATAATAGCGTTTCCATCCGAATGGACACGAAGTCTGTCGAAAATATCACATTCTAAAAAAAATTCCTGATTTTAGGACATTTTATAGGACAAAAAAGAAGGATTTCGTGTTTGCTGTGTGGAATTATACTACCCAAGTCTCTGATGGAAAAAGGTGGTGAACACATATGCAAATTACGGATGTCAGACTCCGCCGTGTTAACTCTGAGGGGAGAATGAAGGCAATCGCATCCATTACCATCGATAATGAATTTGTCGTTCACGACATTCGCGTTATCGACGGAAACAATGGAATGTTTGTCGCAATGCCGAGCAAACGCACTCCGGACGGAGAATTCCGCGATATTGCCCATCCCATTTCTTCGGGTACCCGCGAGAAGATTCAATCGGCTGTCCTGGCCGAGTATGAGCGTGCGGCTACAGAAGAAGAAGTGATTGAAGAAGGCGCTTAAGATTTACAATTGGGGTTCAAGGAAAAGAGAGCCATATTTGTGGCTCTCTTTTCTTTTTTTGTAGAATGAGATATATTCAGTAGTGAGTTCAAGAGGAGGAGGCATGGCCCTTGAAAAGATTTGCTATTGTGCTCGCCGCTGGGCAGGGCAAACGTATGAAATCCAAACTATATAAAGTGCTGCATCCTGTTTGTGGCAAGCCGATGGTAGGACATGTACTGCAGACGGTACAGCAGGTGAACTGTGAGCGCAGCGTTGTGGTGGTTGGACATGGCGCTGAAGCCGTTCGCACGTACCTGCAGGACGCAGCGGAATATGTTTTACAGGAGCAGCAGCTCGGAACGGGCCACGCTGTGAAGCAAGCCAAGGATCTTCTTGGCGGGGAAGAAGGCTCGACGATCGTGATATGCGGGGACACTCCGCTTGTGACGTCAAGCACCCTGGAAAATTTGCTGAAACTGCATGAAAGTAATAACGCGGCAGCAACGGTATTGACGGCACATATGGATAACCCGAAGGGCTACGGCCGGGTCATCCGCGGCGGAGATGACAGCGTGCAGCGGATCGTGGAGCAGAAGGACTGCAGCCCTGCAGAGGATGCGGTCACTGAGATTAATACCGGTACCTATTGTTTTGATAATAAAAAGCTATTTGCTGCACTGGAAAAAGTGACGAACCAGAACGCGCAGCAGGAATATTATCTGACCGATTGCATCGGCATCCTGAAGGAAGCCGGCGAAACCGTGCTTGCTTATCAGACCGATGATTACGCGGAGTCGATCGGCGTCAATGACCGCCTGGCCCTCTCCGAAGCCGAAGGCTTCATGCGGGAGCGCATTAACCGTATGCATATGCTGAACGGGGTTACGATCATCGATCCGGCGTCGACGTATATCGGTGCCGATGTGACCATCGGAGCCGATACGGTGCTGTATCCGGGAACGGTGCTGAAGGGCAATACCGTCATTGGGGAGAACTGCGTAATCGGACCGAATTCGGATATTGAGGATTCTGCCATCGCGGACGGTGCCAGCGTCAAGCAATCGGTGCTGAGCAAGGCAGAAGTCGGAGCCCGCACATCGGTAGGCCCGTTTGCTTATCTTCGTCCGGGCGCCAAGCTCGGTGAGGACGTGAAGGTTGGCGACTTTGTCGAGGTGAAGAATGCAACGATCGACAATGGCTCGAAAGTGTCGCATCTTAGCTATGTCGGCGACGCCAAGGTCGGGAAAAACGTCAATATCGGCTGCGGTGCGATTACGGTCAACTATGATGGTTATAATAAGTCCGTTACCGAAATCGAGGACGACGCATTTATCGGCAGCAATGTCAATTTGATTGCGCCGGTCAAAGTCGGCAAAGGCGCGTTTGTGGTTGCCGGCTCGACCATTACCCAGTCGGTTGATGAGAATGATCTGGCCATCGCAAGACAGCGTCAGGAGAACAAGCCGGGTTATGCGGAGAAGATCCGGGCGCGCGCTAAAGCCAAGAAGAACAGGGAATCGTAATACGCCGGCTTCCTGAATTGACGTGAAGCGGTGATCGGATAGCCTAATTCAACGAACCAGCACGGAGGGTTTTTATTCTATGACTTATCTTGATTCTAAATTAAAAATATTTACGTGTAATTCCAATCCAAAGCTCGCCCATCAAATTGCCGACTATATCGGTATTCCGATGGGAGAATCGCTTACGACCAGCTTTAGCGATGGCGAAATTCAAGTGAAGCTCTCCGAGAGCGTACGCGGCTGCCATGTCTACGTTGTGCAGTCCACATGCCTTCCGGTGAATGACAACTTGATGGAGCTGCTGGTTATGGTGGATGCGCTCAAGCGGGCATCGGCAAAGAGCATCAACGTGGTCATCCCGTATTACGGATATGCCCGTCAAGACCGCAAGGCTCGTTCGCGTGATCCGATCACCGCCAAGTTGGTGGCGAACCTGATTGAGAAAGCCGGCGCTCACCGCGTCATTACGATGGACCTGCATGCGATGCAGATCCAGGGATTTTTCGATATTCCGGTGGATCATTTGCTCGGTGTTCCGATCCTTGCCCAATATTTCCGTTCGAAGCAAATCGAGAATCCTGTCGTCGTGTCCCCGGACCATGGCGGCGTCGTGCGCGCAAGGAAGCTTGCTGATTTCCTGAACGCCCCGCTGGCTATTATCGATAAGCGGCGGCCGGAGCCGAACGTCAGCGAAGTGATGAACATCATCGGACATATCGAAGGCAAGACCGCGATTCTGATCGACGATATCATCGATACTGCCGGCACGATCGTACTCGGCGCCAACGCGCTGATGGAAGGCGGCGTGAAGGAAGTGTATGCTTGCTGTACGCATCCGGTGCTGTCCGGTCCTGCCCATGAACGCTTGGAAAACTCGCCGCTGAAGGAAGTTGTTGTGACGGACACCATTCCAATCACACATCCGAATCCGAGCAGCAAGCTGACCGTGCTGTCTGTTGCTCCGCTCATGGGAGAAGCGATTATCCGGGTACACGAGGAATTATCCATCAGTAAATTGTTTGAAATAGAATAACAAACCTGGCCGTAAGGGTTACATCTTCTGCTTGCAGGAAATGTAGCCCTTGCCTGCTATCCTGACCTCATGGATATTACGCATAGCGGGAAAGTAACCGTTTTCAAAAATGCGATATTCTAAATGATTTACCCCCAAGTTCATGGCAGGTGTCATCAATATCCAGGTCTTGAAATAAAGGTAAATGTATTGCGGTTGTACACCGTTCCCTCCAGCTCGACAAAATAAGCGTCGACGGCCGTGATCAGGCCTACGTCGACATGACACCCGAGCTCGTAGACTTGAACGGGGATGCCATGCTTCATATGGTATTGAAAATGGCTGTGATGCGTCAATTTCTGTTCATAATCTCTCAAAACCGATTCACCTTCTTATGAGGGCATAAATACCAATAGGTTTTGTTCATATTGTACTCGAAATACAGGTTAAGAAGAAAGTACTAATCGTGAAAGGAATTAACTGCGATGAAATGGATTGTCGGATTGGGAAATCCCGGTCCAGCTTATGAGAAAACACGCCATAACGTTGGGTTTATGGCATTGGATGCTCTGGCAGAGCGCCATGGCATGAAATTCAACCAAAGCAAATGCAAATCGGTCATTGCCGAGGGCATGATCGGCGGTACCAAAACGGTGCTGATCAAGCCGATGACCTTTATGAATCTGTCAGGCGAAGCGGTGCGGGCCTATATGGATTATTATAAGGCGCCGCTCGAAGATATGATTGTTGTCTACGATGATCTCGATACAGCCGTTGGGAGGATCCGTCTCCGGTATCAAGGGAGCGCGGGCGGGCATAACGGCATCAAGTCCATCATTCAGCATACCGGGACCCAAACCTTTAACCGCATCCGGATGGGCATCTCGAGACCGGAGCCGGGTTACGCCATCGTGGATTATGTGCTTGGGGCATTTCCAAAGGGCGAACGGGAGCAGCTGCAGAGCATGGTGGACATGACCTGCGATGCACTGGAGTTCAGCCTGGATCACACCTTTGAGCAGACCATGGCGAAATTCAATAACGCATAGCCACGCAGAATCATAGTCTGAAACGGGAGATTTCCGGGCATACTGAAGGGTATATACGACCTTCAGGAGGCATATGATGGCGATAACCTACGTTTGCAGACATTGTCGAGCCTTTCAGGGCCGGATCGATTCGAGCGTCATAACGGAAGAAAAGCTCGGATTCGATTCCTTGACCCCTGAGGAGCGCAAGGATATAATAGCGTATGATTTGAACGGCGACGTGATGGTTAAGGTCACCTGCGACCACTGCAGGGAGGCGCTTGAGGCCCATCCGGAGCTGAGTCTTTTGGCAAATCCCCTTCAATGAGCGTATAATGGGGTACAAGATAAAATATGGTAGAAGACATCAGGCGGCTTGCTTTGTTCGGCAGCCGCCGTGTGTTAGCCTTGGCAGCGTTGCCCAAGGCTTCTTTTCGGTTTTAATTTTACAACTGTCGTCTTAGCACGCAAGTGAGAACGAAATTGAATAATCCATTTCTTTTGCATAAGAGAGGTGCCCCCTTTGTTACAAGCACTTATTGATGTATTTTCGAAGGATTCGGATTTCAAATCCATTGCGGCCGGCGTAGGAACCGGAATGAGGGAGCAGCTGATATCCGGTCTATCCGGATCCTCCAGGCAAATCCTCATGGCCGCGCTGCATCAGGACCAGCAGCGCCCGCTGCTCGTCGTTACGCATAATATGTTCTCAGCCCAGAAAATCGCTGATGATTTACAGGAGGCGCTTTCACCGGATCAGGTGCTGCTCTATCCGGCAAATGAACTGGTTGCGGCGGAATCGGCCGTATCGAGCCCCGAGACTCTAGCACAGCGGATTGATGTCCTTGTCCGCTGCGCCAGAGGCTTCCGGGGTATTGTCGTTGCGCCGTTTTCCGGTGTGCGCCGTCTGCTTCCGGCACCGGAAGTCATGGCGGATGCCCGGATTACGCTTCAGGACGGAGGAACACTCGAGCTGGAGGCGTTCCTGAATCGGATGATCGAGATGGGCTATGAACGGGTGGAGCGCGTCGAAAGCCGCGGCGAGATGAGTGTTCGCGGCGGAATCATCGACTTCTATCCGATGACGGCGGCGATGGCGTACCGAGTCGAGCTGTTCGATGAGGACATCGATTCGATCCGAACCTTTGATCCGGCCGATCAGCGATCGATTGATAAGGTTCGGGAGGTCGTCATTACACCGTGCAAGGAGATCATAGCCGATTCGGAACGGCTGAACCGCACGGCCGAGGCGGTGACCCGGATGCTGGAGGCGCAGCTTGAGCGAATGACCGACCGGCAGGCCAAGCTTCGGCTGCGGGAAGAAATTCACCGGGAAGTGGAGATGCTTCGCGAGCGAATCTATTTCCCTGAAATCTATAAATATATTTCACTGCTCTATCCGGAGAAGACGCATCTCTATGACTACATGCCGAAGGATACGATTTTGGTGCTGGATGAGCCTGCAAGACTGCTGGAAACGGCCAAGCAGCTGGAACGGGACGAGGCGGAATGGAACCTGCATCTGCTTCAGCACGGTAAATCGCTGCCGGATCTTCCATTATCGCTGGATACCGAGGAGCTGATCTATCAGCATCCGTACCAATGTCTGCTCATATCGATCTTCCTGCGCCAGGTTCCGAGAATGCAGCCGCAGAATATCGTTAACTTCATTACGCGCGGCATGCAGGATTTCCACGGGCAGATGAATGTATTGAAATCGGAGATGGACCGCTGGAAGAAATCCGGCGTCCAGGTCATGATGCTCGCCGGCGATGCAGAGCGCATGGAGCGTATGCGCCGGGTGCTGAACGACTATGGCATTGACGAGCCTCTGATGTTCGAGGGCCATCTTCAGAACGGCTTCGAGATGCCGTCCGTTCATGCGGCTGTCATTACGGAGAGCGAGATGTTCTCTTCGAAGCAGCGCAAAACCCGCAAAACGACGAAAAGCATGGACAACGCCGAACGCATCAAGAGTTATACGGAGCTTAAGGTCGGCGACTATGTCGTGCATCAAAACCACGGAATCGGGAAATATATGGGGATCGGCACGCTCGAGATCAACGGGATTCATAAGGACTACATGCATATCATGTATGCGGGCGGCGATAAGCTGTCCGTTCCGATCGAGCAGATCGATCTCATTCAGAAATATGTCGGCTCCGAGGACAAGGAGCCGAAGATATACAAGCTGGGCGGCAACGAATGGACCCGCGTAAAGAACAAGGTCCGTTCTTCCGTGCAGGATATCGCCGACGACTTGATCAAGCTGTACGCTGAGCGCCAGTCGGCTCCGGGATACGGATTCGACAAAGATACGCCGGAGCAGCAGGAGTTTGAGGACATGTTCCCTTACGACGAAACGCCGGACCAGCTTCGCGCCATTGCGGAAATCAAGAAGGATATGGAGCAGAACCGTCCGATGGACCGGCTGCTGTGCGGAGACGTCGGCTACGGCAAAACCGAGGTGGCTGTTCGAGCGGCGTTTAAGGCGGCGATTGAAGGCAAACAGGTGGCCGTGCTGGTTCCGACGACCATTCTGGCCCAGCAGCACTATGAAACGTTCCGCGAACGGTTCGCGAACTACCCGATCAATATTCAGGTGTTGAGCCGCTTCCGGAGCCGCAAGGAACAGAATGAGACGATCAAGAAGGTAAAGCAGGGCGGTGTTGACATCCTGATCGGCACGCACCGGCTGCTTTCGCAGGACATCGTCTTTAAGGATCTCGGCCTTTTGATCGTGGATGAAGAGCAGCGGTTCGGCGTAACGCATAAGGAGAAGCTGAAGAAGCTGAAAACCAATGTCGATGTGCTGACCTTAACGGCAACGCCGATCCCGCGGACGCTGCATATGTCGATGCTTGGGGTAAGAGACCTGTCGGTTATTGAGACACCGCCGGAGAACCGCTTCCCGGTGCAGACGTATGTGGTGGAGCACAGCCAGACCCTGGTCCGTGAAGCGATAGAGCGCGAGCTGGCCAGAGGCGGGCAGGTCTACTACCTGTATAACCGGGTGCAGGGCATTCATGAGATGGCCGCGCAAATTTCGATGCTTGTTCCTGAAGCGAGAGTCGGCGTGGGCCATGGGCAGATGTCTGAGACCGAGCTGGAGAAGACGATCCTGGACTTCCTGGACGGGGAGTACGATGTGCTCGTCAGCACCAGCATCATTGAGACGGGCGTCGACATCCCGAACGTGAATACCCTCATCGTCCATGACGCGGATAAAATGGGATTATCTCAGCTTTATCAGCTGCGCGGGCGGGTAGGACGATCCAATCGAATCGCCTACGCCTACTTCACATACCAGCGGGATAAAGTGCTTACCGAGGTTGCGGAAAAGCGGCTTCAGTCGATTAAAGAATTTACCGAGCTGGGATCCGGCTTCAAAATCGCGATGCGCGACTTGTCGATCCGGGGCGCGGGCAATCTGCTCGGCGCGGAGCAGCACGGTTTTATCGCTTCGGTCGGTTTCGATCTGTACTCCCAGATGCTGGCAGAGGAAATCCAGAAGCGTAAAGTCAGCATGCTTGGCGAGACAGCTGCGCCGACCAAGGATTGGAACACCTCCATCGACCTGGGGATCGACGCGTATCTGCCGTCGGATTACATTTACGACAGTATTCAGAAGATTGAAATTTATAAAAAAGTGGCTTCCGTCACCACCATCGATGAATCGGCAGAGCTTGAGGACGAGCTGCTTGATCGCTTCGGCGAGCTGCCGCAAGCGGTAAACAACTTGCTTGCGGTTTCCCGATTGAAAGTGTATGGTCGTACGTACGGCATCGACTCCATTACACAGCGGGGAGACGATGTGCTGCTCCAGTTCTACGAAGGGCAGGATAAGGCAGTCAACACGGCAGCGCTTGCGCAAATTGGAAATCTGTTCGAAAGACGTGTACAATTTGAACAAGGGCCAGCCATGGTTATCCGGATCAAAGGCAAGGGTCTTGACGATCAACAATTGCTCGAGTTGCTGGAGAAGTTTCTGGAGGCTGCCAAGGAGCCATTTAACCTGAAGGGAGAACTACACAATGCCGTCAAGAAATAAAAGGGCATGGAAAACCTTTATCGTATCATTAACAGCCGTGCTGTCCATGTCGATGATCGCCGCTTGCGGAAAGGATGACAGCAAGGGGAATGAAGTGGATGACAGCAAAGTTATTGTCAAATATAAAGGCGGAGAGTTGACCGCCAAAGAATTCGATCTGGAGCAGCGCATGATTCAGTTCATGTCGCCGGAATACGCACAATTCCTGCAGATGGACGAATTCAAGGAGTATTTGGCGAAGCAGGGAGTCGCTTATGAGTACCTGTATGCCAAAGCGGATGACAAAGCCAAGGAAGCTGCCGGGAAGCAGGCGGATGAGCTGCTGAATAGCAACAAGAGCAGAATGGGAGAAGAGAATTACAAGAAAGCGCTGGAAGCCCAGAAGCTGACTGAGGAGGATGTAAGAAATTACATGCTTCGCATTATGACGGTCGTGGAATACGAGAAGAGCCAAGTAACCGAGGACGATATGAAAAAGGATTTCGAGGCGACCAAGCAGGATTATACAAAAGTCAGCGTTCGTCACGTCCTCGTCGGCTTCCAGGATCCAGAGGGCAAGGAAAGACCGGAGGGCGAGGCGCTCAAGATTGCGAAGGAGGTGCAGTCCAAGCTGAATAAAGGCGAGGATTTCGCCGCAATCGCGAAGGAATACTCCGAGGATCCGGGCTCCAAGGACAAGGGCGGCTTGTATGAGAATGAGCCGGCTGGCCGATGGGTTCCCGAATTCAAGGAGAAGGCCTTGTCCCTTGAGCTGAACAAAATCAGCGATCCCGTCGAGACCAGCTATGGCTACCACATCATGAAGGTCGAGAAGCGGGAAGAAGTAACGTATGACAAGCTAACCGCCGAGGAGAAGGAAGGCATTCAGAACAAGCTGGCTTCAGGCAAAATCGATAACTTTATGCAGAATGAGCTCAGTGGTTTGATCGAGAGCATGAACCTGCCGAAGAGCGAGAACGCCGGGGACAAGCCTGCTGAAGAGAAGCCTGCGGAGGGCGGCGATGCAACGAAGCCTGCCGACGGCAGCGATGCGCCGGCTGATGGCGAGAAGGCACCGGCTGCCGGTACTGGAGACAGCGGGAAGTAGTCTGAAGCTTTGGCCTGCGCCAGCGTCTTTATAATGCCAGCCTCCGCTGCTGGTACGGGGGGCCTGGCTTTCCAAGGTCGATTTCATCATGACCATGCAGGCAGGAGCGCGGGCTATCGCGTTCGCAAAGTGAAAACCGGGCTGAATTTGAATCCATAACGTGTGAAATGACACGTTATGGATTTTTTTCCCCGAAAAACGATAATCTTCACTTTATTTTTATTATGGATTTCGCAACCAATGCAGGGTTCATGATGTATAAGGATTTGGGAATGGATGAATACTATGGTCAGACAATTAACTCTTATACACCTGGGGACATCCTCTTCCCGTAAGGAAACAGTAGTTGAAAAATCTTCTTATGAAAGTGGGGCAACAAGTGACATGAAAGCTACTGGTATCGTCCGCCGTATCGATGACCTCGGGCGCGTGGTCATCCCGAAAGAAATTCGACGCACATTACGGATTCGCGAAGGTGATCCGCTGGAAATTTTCGTAGATCGGGATGGAGAAGTCATTCTGAAGAAATATTCGCCAATCGGCGAGCTTGGCGATTTTGCGAAGGAATACGCGGAATCCCTATACGAAAGCACGGGCCACATTACGATTATTTCGGATCGTGACTCCTTTATCGCCGTAGCCGGCGGCTCCAAGAAGGAATATTTGGACAAGCCGATCGGCAATTTGCTGGAAAATTGCATGGAAAACCGCAAGACCGTTCTCGAAAGCAACAGCGGAACGTATGAGATCAGCAAGGATAATCCGGAGACGTTGTCGGCTTTCGTAGCCGCGCCGATCATTGCAGGCGGTGACCCGATCGGGAGCGTCGTGCTGCTGAATAAGGACGAATCCGTCAACATGGGCGAGATGGAAGTAAAAATGGCTGAGACGGCCGCAGGCTTCCTCGGAAAGCAAATGGAGCAGTAAGACAACAGATGGACAGCCTTAGGGCTGGATTTGACTCCCGCTGAACTTGGATCCTTGCGGTCTATAGGGAAGCCGGGAGTTTTTTGCTGTCAAGCCAGCGAGGCCTTACGAAGGATGTAACCCGTAAAATTTTGTGCCCAGCCTGGTTCCGCGGTTATAATGGGGATACACGTTCAAACATCGGGCATGTCGCCACGGTGCGAAGAACCCTAAGATAAGCGTGGGATTGGAATACGGATATGAAACCAGAAGAGACAGGCTCCAGGCTGATGAAGGGAGCCTTCATCCTTAGTGCCGCAGCGATGCTGTCGAAGCTGATCGGCACTTTGCAAAAAATACCCCTGCAGAATATGGGCGGGGATGCCGTGTTCGGCATCTATAACACGGTCTACCCCTTCTACATGATGATGATTACGCTGGCGGTTCTCGGCTTTCCGGCGGCCGTCTCCAAGTTTGTGGCTGAATACGAAGCCGAGGGCCGAAGCGGGGACAGCCGCCGGCTGCTGCGCATCTCTTCGGTGACGCTCGTGCTGTTCGGGCTGGTGCTCGGTCTTGTCATGTACGCCGCAGCTCCCTGGCTCGGACAAGCGATTGGCAGCGGGCAGGTGGTGCCGGCAATCCGGGCAGGCGCCTTGGCGCTGGCCTTCGTGCCTTGGATGTCGGTGCTGCGCGGGTATTTTCAGGGCCTGCACAATATGGTGCCGACGGCCGCATCCCAGATCGTGGAGCAGTCGGTCCGGGTAGCCGTCATGATCGTGCTGCTGCTGTATCTTATCGAAGCCGGAGCATCGCCGGATCGAATCGCGGCGGGAGCGCTTCTGGGATCGGCGGCCGGAGGGGCAGCAGGTCTCCTGGTCATGGGCTGGTATTGGCGGAGGCACCGAAGCAGCTGCGGCGGACGTATAGAAAAGCCGCTTATGCCCCCCGTCAAGCAGCAAGATGTGAAGGATTCCGGCTTGCATGCCGATGTAAACAAGGAGGGAGCGGGCGTTCTTCTCCGCCGTCTGCTCGCATACGGCATCCCGGTTTGCCTCAGCCTGCTGGCCGTCCCGCTAATTGGATTGGTCGATACATTTACTGTGCCGCGGCTGCTTAGTATGACCGGGCTGCCGGATGAGGCAGCGATGGCGGAATTCGGGATTTACAACCGGGGGCTGCCGCTGGTGCAGCTGGTAACCATGCTGGCCACGTCCTTGTCCGTGCTGTTTATACCGGCGCTGGCCGAAGCCAAGTTCCGCGGCGAACGGGAACGGGTGGCCAGCCAGACCGGGATGGCGCTCCGCTGGTTCTGGCTGATCGGGATGAGCGCGTCCATCGGGCTCGCGGTGCTGGCCAAGCCGATTAACGTCATGCTGTACGAAGACGCCGCAGGCACCTTAACGATGCAGGTCATTGCGTTTACGGCAGCCGGCGGCACGATGAGCACGATCACGGCAGCTCTGCTGCAGGGCGTCGGCATCGTTAAGGCGCCGGCCCTGCACCTGCTTGCCGCTGCGGCGTTGAAGCTCCTGCTCAACCTGCTGCTGGTGCCGCAGCTTGGCATAGCGGGCGCCGCCATCGCGGGCGTGGCGGCGCACTTGGCTGCAGCAGCGCTGAACCTCGCGCTGCTCTCGCGAAGCGCCCGCTTCACCGCGGGTGCGGGCGCGGCCATGGCGAGGACGCTTGCGGTCCTCGCCGCCGTGGCGCTGGCCGCCTGGTGCGCGCAAGCGGCGGCCGGCGCCATGCTCGGGGCGGCCGGCGTGGCGCCGGGCCGCCTCACCGACGCCGCCGCAGCGCTTGGCGGCGTGCTTGCGGGAGGCGGCGCGTTCCTTGCCGCCGCCGCTTGGACGAAGCTCCTCACAGCGTCGGAGCTTCGGATGCTGCCGAAGGTCGGCGGGCCGCTGGCAGCCCTCTTAAAGGCGCTGCGCCTGCTGCGCTAAACGAATGAATGCATGCAGGGGCCCCGCGTGAGATGTTTGATCTGGTGTGATATAGTAGTGTACGATATAACGAAGTCTGGGAACGCCCCGGGCGAAGAGCGAAAGGAAGTTACCCTATGAGTGCAGCTATTACGGTGGTCGGCCTCGGCTCCGGGAATCCGGACCGGTTAACCGTCGGCATCCTGAAAACCATGCAGCAGGCGTCCAAGGTTTATGTGCGCACGATGTCCCATCCCGTGATCGAGGCGCTGGGCGGGCTGGGCATCCAAGCGGAGTCGTTTGACCATGTCTATGAAGCCCATGACTCCTTCCCGGAGGTGTACGAGTCCATTGCATCCGCGCTGATGAATTTGGCGAAAGCCGCGGAGGATGACCGCGGGATCGTGTACGCCGTTCCCGGACACCCCATGGTGGCGGAGGCGACGGTCCGGCTGCTGCGGGAACGCTGCCCGGAGCAGCAGGTGAGCCTTTCCGTGCTCGGGGGGGAGAGCTTCCTGGACGAGGCGTTCGTGCGGCTCGGGTTCGATCCGATCGAAGGCTTTCAGCTGCTGGATGCGGCTGAGCTTCGAAGCGACGTCATTCAGCCCCAGCTTCACACCTTGATCGGCCAGGTGTATGATATGTTTACGGCTTCCGAGGTCAAGCTCGCGCTGATGGAGCTGTACCCTGATGATTACCCGGTCGTCGTGGGACACGCGCTCGGCGTCGAGGGAGAAGAGGAAATTCGTCACGTTCCGCTGTATGAGCTGGATCGGATCGACGGATACGGAAATCTGTCGCTGGTCTATGTTCCGCGAAGCGATGATCCGTCGCTTCGTCAGCGCACGTTCTCCCGCCTGCATGAAATTGTCGGCATCCTTCGGAGTCCCGAAGGCTGTCCGTGGGACAGGGAGCAGACCCACGAGTCCATACGCAAAAATCTGATCGAGGAAACCTACGAGGTGCTCGAGACGATTGACGAGGACGATCCGGAGCATATGCAGGAGGAGCTGGGCGATCTGCTGCTGCAGATTATGCTGCATTCCCAGATGGAGGAGGAGCTCGGCACCTTTACCGTGTACGATGTCATTCAAGGCTTGAACGACAAGCTCATTTTCCGCCATCCGCATGTGTTCGGCGAGAGCAGCGCCAACGATGCGGAATCCGCGCTTCGAAACTGGGAGCAGATGAAGGCGGAGGAGAAGCGCCGCAAGGGGCAGCGGCCGGATCAGGCTTCGGCGCTTGATGGAATTCCACGGGATCTGCCGGCGCTGATGAAGGCCTATAAGCTTCAGAAGAAGGCGTCCAAGGTTGGCTTTGATTGGGACAGCATCGAAGGCGTATTCGAGAAGATTGAGGAAGAGCTCCGGGAGCTGCGCCAGGCGGTAGCGGATGGCCAGAGCGCGGATGATGCGGCCTTGGAGCTGGGAGATCTGCTGTTCGCGGTCTCGAATGCGGCCAGATTTATCGGGGCGGACCCGGAAGAAGCGCTCTCGAGAACGAACCGCAAATTCTATCGTCGCTTCCGCTACATAGAAGAGCAGCTCGCCGCCCAGGGAAAAGCTCTTTCAGACAGCACGCTGGATGAGATGGAGACCCTTTGGCAGGAAGCGAAGACTCGGGCAGAAAGCACCGACGGCCGGTAATGCGGGCATTTTTTCCGCAAAAAAATAAAAAAATACGGTAGTCCGGCAGGAATTCCGTAAATCATCCAGAATAATCTTTTATGGTGAAATCTTGCTACTTTCGCAAGGCGGTTTAACCGACTACCGTAAATCTTATATTTTTCTGATAATTGGGAGGATTTAATTCATGAACAAAACAGATTTGATCAACAACATTTCCAACAAAAGCGGTTTGACTAAGAAGGACGTAGAGAACGTTCTTAACGGGTTCCTTGGCGAAATCACAGACGCCTTGGCTAATGGAGATAAAGTTCAATTGATCGGCTTCGGCACATTCGAAACCCGCAAGCGCGCAGGCCGTACGGGCCGTAACCCGCAAACAGGCAACACGATCGAAATTCCGGAATCGAACGTTCCTGCATTCAAAGCAGGCAACAAGCTTAAAGAAGCTGTAAAATAATGCGCGTCGATAAATTCCTGAAAGTATCGAGGTTAATCAAGCGGCGTACCGTAGCGAAAGATGTATCGGATCAAGGCCGGGTACTGATCAACGGCCGTGAGGCTAAGCCGAGCAGCTCGGTGAAGCTGGGCGACGAGATCACTGTCCAGTTTGGCCAGAAGCTCGTGACGGTCCGGGTCGAGCGTCTCGCGGAGTCTACCCGTAAAGATGAGGCGAACAGCCTCTATACCTTGGTCAAGGAAGAACCGATCGTTAAAGATAACGGACTGGACTGGTAGATGTCCCAGCCGTTGCAAGAAGCGTCCCTCTCCAATGGAGCAGGGGCGCTTTTTTAATCCCGATCCGCGTAAGTGGCGGCAGATTCATTGTTTTGAAGTGTCTTCCTTTACCTGTTCTAAAGGCAGCCGCCTCCCCATAAGCTATTGTTAAAAGGAGGGGTACATGCCATGATCGACCAAGGGAAGGGCAAATTTCACGACCTGCGCATGCAGAACCGGAAGCTGCTGGACATTACCGGCGTCCAGAATGTGGAGAGCTTCGACAGTGAAGAGTTTCTGCTTCAGACCGAGCTTGGGCATCTCACGATTCGGGGGCAAAATTTACATATTAAAAACCTCAGCCTGGAAGAGGGGCTTTTGTCGATTGAAGGTCTGGTGCATTCACTTATTTATTTGAATCCCGGGTCCCAGGCCAAGAACAAGAGTCTTCTGGGCAAGCTGTTTAAATGAACCCGAGCGTTCAATGGATCACGCTGCTCTGGATGCTCTTCTCCGGGGCAGCAATGGGTATGGCCTTCGACAGCTACCGGGTGCTGGCTGGCCAGCTCCACTTCCCGAGGTGGTCCAAGCATGCCCTTGATTTTCTGTACTGGGTTGCGGCAGCCCTCTTCATCTTCCGCATGCTGTATGTGACGAATGACGGCCAGCTCCGCTTCTATGTCTTTGTGGGACTCTTTATAGGGGTTTGGATCTATTTTTTATTATGGAGTGTCATAACCCAGCGTTTTGTGGTAATGTTAATTCAGGCAGCGAAAGGGCTCTTGTCTATTTTGTACAAGTTATTCCGAATGTTGATATGGAATCCGGTAAGAGGGATTTTCATGATATTGCTGGGACTGCTTCGCTTCCTGTGGAAGTTTCTGTTGTCGCTTCTGCGTCTGGTGCTGAAATGCCTGATGCCTTTTTGGCGGCTCTTGAAATGGATGCTGAAGCCGATCACATCCCGGCTCAAGCTGCCGGCTTGGTGCAAGCAGGCGGCGAACAAGGTCATTAAGGCGTGGCAACGCTGGTTCTAGGAGGTATGGTCATGGGGCGATATGCTGAACCGCCGAATTCGAAGAAGCAGGCTTCCGGGCAGACCCAAGCCAACACGCAGGGCGCCCGCCGGCGTAAACGAATATTTTTTACGATCATGGCGCTGTTTTTGATCTGGGCCGGTTCTTCGCTCTGGTCCCAAAATGACCGCATCCGCAAACAGAATGAAGCGCTTGAGGAGAAGCAGCAGCAATACAAGGTGATCGAGCAGTCGATGAACCAGCTTCAACATGAGGTGGAGCGACTGAATGATCCTGAATATATCGGGCAGATTGCCCGCAAGAAATTCGGGCTCTACTTGCCGAACGAAACGCCGATTATTCAGCCCCAAAATTCGGGCGAATAGCCGTAATTAGGCATGACAGACGTCTGTTGACCTTGATCAGGTCATTATGTATAATCAAATCACCGTAGCTTGGATTCCAGAAGATCTGGGCCGTATATTTTTAAGGGAGGATCATTTTATTCTATGGCAATTGAAGTGGGCACCAAGTTAGAGGGCAAGGTGACAGGCATAACGCATTTTGGAGCATTTGTGGATCTGTCAGGAGGTGTCACGGGTCTCGTTCACATCTCAGAAATCGCCGATAATTACGTGAAGGACGTCAACGACCATTTAAAGATTAACGATGTCGTGACCGTCAAGGTAATTAATGTCGATAAGGACGGCAAGATCGGTCTTTCGATCAAGCAAGCTGTCGACAAACCGGCTTCTGAAAGTCGACCACCCCGGGGACCAAGACCGGAGCGCAGCAGCGGCGGAGAACGATTTGGTGGTGGCGGCGGCGGTGGTTTCAACCGTGAACGCGGCGGACGCCCGTTTAAGCCTGCAGCCAATAAGACTTCTTTTGAGGATAAAATGTCACGCTTCCTGAAAGATAGTGAAGAACGAATTTCTTCGCTCAAGAAGAATACCGAGGGCAAACGCGGCGGACGCGGAGCCAAACGTATGTAATTCGATAAAATATAAACTGACCGCAGAGGGATATAAGCCTTCTGCGGTTTTTTTGTCGCCGCAGACAAGCGTACGACAGGTTCCTACGCGATTTACGGTGGAATTGACCGGGATGGGGGGAGACGAGACGCCGCAATTCGGGAAATGAACCGCAGATCCGGCTTGAAGCGGACACCTGCTAATGCCGCTAGGGCACGGGGATGAACCGCGTTTGTCCGTTCGTTCGCGGAGGGCGGCTTTTTTGTCGGAAATTTCTTTTGGGCTTGTCCGGTGTTCTGACAAACTTTCCTGTACCGGGGTTTTATAATGGGACCAACAAATTCGTGAAGAATGGGGTGCCAGCGTAATGGATAAAAGAAATCTGGTGATGTTTCCGGGTACTGAGGCAGTCAAGGGAGGAGCGGGCTCGCTGCGTGCCCGTTTGACGGATCGATTAGGGCAGCTGTCCTTCCTGCAGCGTCCCATCCACTTCCTGGCCACGAAGAAGTGGATGATATTATTGACCTTTATGGGATTTTTGCTTGGACGAGCCATGATTTTGGGGGAGCTCTCGCCGTTTGCTGCGGCCTACTTCGCCGTTATCGCTTTTATGCGCCGCGACGTCCTGCTGCCGGTAGGGATTGCCATTGTGGCAGGAAGCCTGCTTACCCCCTTTCCGGTCGCTTGGATGGTGCCGGCAGAGATTCTCATCTTTTATTTTATGATGCGGGGACTGGAAACGTATGACCGGGCGGAATTGTCGTATGCCCCGATGATGGTCTTCGTCTCCACATTCTTCGTGAACCTGTTCGCCGTGCTGGTCGGACCGAGCATTACCTGGTATTCGATGATGATGCTGACCTTGAATGCGGTGCTCAGCTTTGTGCTGACCCTGGTGTTCATTCAAGCGATTCCGGTCATGACGCTCCGTAAAAAATCATATGTGCTTCGCAATGAGGAAATTCTATGCTTGATTATCCTGCTGGCGTCGGTAATGACAGGTGCCGTCGGCTGGACAATTCAATCCCTGTCGATCGAGCATGTCCTCTCCCGTTATTTGATCCTTCTCTTTGCGCTGGTCGGGGGAGCTCCTCTCGGAGCTTCGGTAGGGGTGGTGACAGGACTCATCCTGAGCCTTGCGAACATATCGGCATTCTCTCAAATGAGTCTGCTCGCGTTCTCCGGCATGCTTGCCGGAATGCTGAAGGAAGGGAAGAAGCCCGGCGTATCGCTTGGCATGCTGCTCGGCGCAACCATTCTCTCCATTTATTTCAGCAACCCGAATGAGGTGCTTGTCTCAACATTGGAAACCTGTGCAGCCATCGTATTCTTCCTGCTGACGCCGAAGAGCGTAATGCAGGCGATTGGCAAATATGTTCCGGGCACGCAGGATCACACGCGTTCCCAGCATGAGTATGCGAAGCGTGTTCGGGATCTGACGGCAGATCGGGTGACCCAATTCTCCCGGGTGTTCCGCCAGCTGTCGCAAAGCTTCGGGCAGACGACGGGAACGGTGCAGCCGCCAGGCAAACAGACCGAAGAGATGAATCATTTTATGAATGCGGTTGCTGAGGGCAGCTGTGCGACATGCTATAAACGTAATCAATGCTGGGATATGAAATTCTATCAGACTTATAAATATATGACGGATATGATGACTTCGATTGAAGAAAATCCGGAGCTGGAGGTGAAGGATCTGCCAGCGGAGTGGAGCCGAATCTGCTCCAAGAAGGAGGAGGTGCTGGCGATCCTCAAGCAGCAATACCATCTATACCAACATGATATGCAGTGGAAACGCCAAATATACGATAGCCGTCACCTGGTGGCCGAGCAATTGTCCGGCGTCTCGCAGGTAATGGAGGATCTTGCCCGGGAGATCAAGCGGGAGAGCCAAACGATGCATATCCAGGAGGAGCAGATCCGGGAGGCCTTGCAGCATTTGGGGCTGTCGATCCAAGGCATAGATATCATCAGCCTGGACTCCGGCCATGTGGAGATTGAAATTATTCATGCGTATACGCGGGGATATGATGAATGCAGGAAGATTATCGCCCCGCTGCTGTCCGATATTCTCGGCGAGCATATCGCTGTGGTAGAGGAGACGCTTACCCATCCGCGGGACGGGCTGGCCACGGTGCGTTTCGGGTCGGCGAAGACCTTTGAAGTCATCACGGGTGTGGCCGGGGCTGCCAAGGGCGGAGATATTTTGTCCGGCGACAGCTTCAGCACGGTGGAGCTGGGAAACGGCACATTCGCCGTGGCTCTGAGCGACGGTATGGGCAACGGGGAGAGGGCGCGGCTGGAGAGCAGCTCCGCGCTGAGCATTCTCGAGCAGCTGCTTCAATCCGGCATGGATGAGAAGCTGGCGATCAAGTCGGTGAATTCGATATTAATGCTGCGATCGCCCGATGAGATTTATGCGACGGTCGATATGGCGTTAATCGATCAATATACGGCTCAAACGACGTTTATGAAGATCGGTTCGACGCCGAGCTTTATTAAGAGGGGGAATGAAGTGATACCCGTTACCGCCAGCAATCTGCCGATCGGCATCATTCAGGATATTGAAGTTGATCTGGTATCGATTCAGCTGCAGGCGGGAGATGTGCTCATTATGATGACGGACGGAATTTACGATGCGCCGGGTTATGCCGTGAACAAGGAGCTGTGGATGAAACGGATGATCCAAGAGGTGACGAGCTCCGATCCGCAGGAAATTGCCGATTGCCTGCTGGAAAAGGTGATACGCTACCAGCAGAATCAAATTCATGATGATATGACGGTCGTTGTCGGACGTGTGGACCACTATCAACCGGAATGGTCCAATGTGCATATCCCTGGATTCTCCAGAATGGAGCGGCCGCGTACAGTAAGCTAGGGGATCATCCGCGGTACTATCCATACGGACTGGCTGAACAGCACAGTTGAACGTGACCAGTTGAACAGAAAAATACTACGATCCTTCCGATTGCCCGGGAAATGGAGGTGCCTGGCTGCTAGAATCGGATTATCCCTGCAATTGGAGCGGTTTTGTTTGAACTCTCTCGAAAGTGGAAATGATAGAGATAGAACTCAAACAGACCGAAACCGATGGAACGGGAGGCGATTCTTCATATGAAACAAATCTTGCTGATAACCGACGGATGCTCGAATGTAGGCACGAGCCCGGTGCTCGCTGCGGCTCATGCGCTGCAGGACGGGATCGTTGTGAATGTGGTGGGCGTGCTTGATTATGGAACGATCGGCGAGCTCGGAGGATTGGAAATCCAAGAAATTGCCAAGGCCGGAGGGGGGATACACCGGATCGTGGGAACGCCGCAGCTGGCTCAGACGATACAGATGATGACGCGGAAAACCGTGGTTCAAACGATCCAGCAGGCGGTAAATAAGGAGATACAGCATATTCTGGGGGATGGGTCGCTGGAGGATCTGCCGCCTGCCAAGCGCTCACAGGTCGTTGAGGTGGTGGATGAGCTGGCGGAGACGTCGCCGCTTCAGGTAGCTCTGTTGATTGACGCGAGTGCCAGCATGAAGCCAAAGCTGGCTGCCGTCGAGGAAGCGATACGGGATCTGATGCTCAGCCTGAAAGCCCGGGCGGGCTCGAGCAAGTTATCCGTGTTTCACTTCCCCGGCAAGCACAGCGGCGAGGATGCGGTGATGGACGTAAACTGGACCTCGGATTTGGACGGAGTCAGGAGCATGTTCGGCCGGCTTCAGATGAGAGGAGCCACCCCGACGGGACCGGCACTGTTAAAGGTGATTGAATTTTACCGATATGGTACACTAGAGGGTAATCAATCATGGCAGGGACATTCCAGCCAAGAGGAAGGGATGCTCGGTGACTACGTCGTCTAGTCCGGCGTACCCGCCAGGGACCGTCATAACGGGAAAATGGGGGAGGAGCCGGTACATCGTTGAGCGGCTCCTTGGCAAAGGGGCCAACGGCAAGGTGTATCTTGTCCGCCCGTCTGGCGGGCGGGGCCGGTATGCCCTAAAGGTGGGATACGACGCCTTGGATTTGCAATCCGAAATTAACGTGCTGAACGCGCTGAAGGAGCAGATGCCGGATCCGTATTTGGTAGAGGCGGATGACCATCTGGAAGGCAGCCGGGAAGTGACATTCTACGTCATGCGCTATATCGAGGGCAGCCCCCTGCATCGCTTTATCCGCGCCCGCGGCACGGAGTGGCTCGCCTTGATCGGGCTGAAGCTGCTCGAGAAGCTCTCGGTCCTGCATGCTTCCGGCTATGCATTCGGTGATTTGAAGCCGGATAACGTGATGGTGTCGGCCTACGGAAGGGTAGAGCTGATCGATTACGGAGGCGTCAGTCGGTTTGGCCGGAGCGTGAAGCAGTTCACGGAATGGTATGACCGGGGATATTGGAATGCCGGAAGCCGGACCGGCGACGGCTCCTACGATCTGTTCTCGTTTGCCGTGATGTGTATAGGGCTGCTGGATGAAAAGGCTCTGCGTGAAGCGTCCTGCCAGCTTCCCCAGACACGGAGCGTTTCGGATCTGCAGCAGCTGATGCGAAGAAATCCTGTATTTAAGCCTTATGCCGCCTGGCTAAACAAGGCGCTCGCAGGTGATTTCGCGGATTCACGGGAAGCGCTGAACGAATGGAAGCGCCGGATCTATGAAGCCTCGGAGCGTCATGTCCGGCAAATCCCGGTCCGCACGCCGAGGTGGCTGAAGAATGCATTCGGCATATCGGCAGCTGTTTTGGCCTGCGCCATCTATCTCTTCCTCCGCTCTTAATGCCCGTTGCCGTGTCACGGATTCATAAAGGGGACTTAGAAGTGAAACAGGATTATCTGCACTGGATCGTTTCGGACGTGCGGCGCGCTGCCGCTGAATTTGGGCTGTGGTCGGAAGGGGACTGCATCGTGGTCGCCGTATCCGGCGGACCCGATTCCGTTGCTCTCCTGCATGTGCTGCACGAAATTTCGACCAAGCATACGCCGCTTAAGCTGGTATGTGCCCATGTCCATCATGGCTTTCGCGCAGAATCGGATGCGGAAGCGGAGTTCGTGCGCGAATTGGCGGAATCCCTCGGTCTTCCGCTGGAAATTGCGTTCGCTGATATTCCCTCATATATGGAAGAGAGCGGAAAGGGCGGGCAGGAGGCAGCCAGGGAGAAGCGCTATGAATTTCTCCTCCAAACGGCTCGGACATACGATGCCCGATCGGTGGCTCTTGCGCATCATGCCGACGATCAGGCCGAGACGGTCATGATGAAGCTTCTGCGCGGCAGCGGCTTGTCGGGCTTGTCCGGTATGCGATGGAAGCGCACCGAAAAAAATGTGGAACTCATCCGCCCCTTCCTTCGTATAAACAAGGCGGACATTTTGGAGCTGTGCCGCCGCTGCGGCTTTTCATATGCCATTGACTACACCAACCTGCAGACGAAATACCGCCGCAACGCGATTCGCCTGGAGGTATTGCCGTTTCTGGAACAATACAATGGGCAGCTTTCATCCTCCCTGAATCAATTAGCGGAAATTGTGCAGTATGAGGATGACTACATGGATCAGGAAGCGGAGCGGGCGTATCGTCAGTTGGTGCAGGAGAACAATGGGAGGCTCGCCATCGACGCGCCTTCCTTTTTGGCCTTACATGTCGCTTTACAACGGCGTTTGATTAAACTAATATTAACTTATCTGCCCTCTGAACAGGAAATCACCGATTTTGTCAAGATCGAATCGGTACGCCAAGGCATCTTGAACAATCAGCGGAGCAGTTGGCGTCTTTCACTGGGGGGCGGCATTACCTGTATCCGCGAGTACGGTCGAATAACATTTTGGCCGGAGCCTCCGTCCGAACAGGGACAGTACATATATACGCTCGATTCTCCCGAGGACCGGCGTGTGCCTATTCCGGAAATCGGAAAGCTGCTGACGCTGTCGATCAGGACAGACGGCAGTGCACGGTCTGGGGCAGCCCGCTCTGCCAGCGCGGTGGAGTTCGATGCCGACGAGCTTCGATTTCCTTTAACCGTGCGTAACAGACAGCCGGGAGACAAGATGAAGGTTATGGGATTAAACGGAAGCAAAAAGGTGAAAGATATTCTCATTGATGAGAAAATTCCACCGTCTGTCCGTTCCCGGATTCCGATCGTTTGCGACAGTGCCGGCAACATTGTATGGATTCCGGATGTACGACGTTCCTCTCATGCTGCTCCAGGGCGGCATACCGTGCGGATTCTCCGTATGGAGTTTACGGAGCTTTAAGGTTTCAGGCAAGCATAGACCCTAAGCATGGCCCGTTTCACGCTTTCATATGTATAAACTAGGAGGTCCATTGAAGTTGCAGAACGACATTCAGGAAATACTGATCACAGAAGAAGAAATCCATGCGAAAATTAAGGAACTCGGTTCAAAACTCAGCGCCGAATACGAAGGACGCAATCCGCTCGTTATTTGCGTTCTTAAAGGTGCGTTTATTTTTATGGCAGACTTGGTTAAATCCATTACAGTACCTCTGGAGCTGGATTTCATGGCGGTTTCCAGTTACGGGGCATCCACCAAGTCATCGGGTGTGGTCAAGATCATTAAAGATCTCGATGCATCCGTTGAAGGCAGGGATGTTCTGATCGTGGAGGATATTATTGACAGCGGTCTTACGCTGAGCCATTTGATCGAGCTGCTCAAGAGCCGCAAGGCCAACTCGGTTCGCGTCGTTACTTTGTTCGACAAGCCTGCCCGCCGCACGGTGGATTTGCAGGCCGATTACACCGGGTTCGTACTGCCTGACGCATTCGTCGTCGGCTACGGGCTTGATTATGCCGAGCATTACCGGAACCTCCCCTACATCGGGATTCTGAAGCCGGAAATCTACAGCAGTTAAACCGCGCCATATGGGCTGCTGCCACGGATCTTGGCCCTTTGTTGAGAAGGCCAGACAGGCTGTGGTAAAATATCTTATGTGTCTTGAGAGGAGGTAGGGGATGAGTCGGTTCATCCGGAATTCTGGTTTTTATTTGATTCTATTTTTGGTCGTGGTGGGCATAGTACAATTCGTCACTAACGGTGGCGAACAGGCCGAAGCCCCTAGTTATAATCAGCTGCGGCAGGAAGTTAAAGATAACAAGATAAAGGAAATGACGGTTCAATTCGACGGCTACGCGTATCTGGTGACCGGTAAGTATAGGGAAGTCACCGACGAGAAGAAGTCGGAGAATTTCTCGACCTACATTCCGGCTACTGATGCGGCGATGCAGGAATTGACCGCAGCCAGCGAGAGCAACGATGTAAAGCTGACCGTGGTGCCGATGGAAGGCCAAAGCATTTGGCTGACACTGCTTTCATCCTTTATTCCGCTCGTGATCATGTTCGTTCTGTTCTTCTTCCTGTTCAATCAAGCTCAGGGCGGCGGCGGCAAAGTGATGAACTTTGGCAAGAGCAAAGCCCGCTTATATAATGAAGAGAAGAAACGCGTTACGTTTGAAGACGTAGCCGGTGCTGACGAGGAGAAGCAGGAGCTCGTTGAGGTTGTCGACTTCCTGAAGGATCCGCGCAAATTCAACACCGTCGGCGCCCGCATTCCGAAGGGTGTGCTGCTCGTCGGTCCTCCGGGAACCGGTAAGACGCTCCTGGCTCGTGCGGTTGCCGGTGAAGCAGGCGTTCCGTTCTTCAGTATTTCCGGTTCCGACTTCGTGGAAATGTTCGTCGGTGTCGGTGCTTCGCGTGTACGCGATTTGTTCGAGAACGCGAAGAAGAATGCGCCATGTATTATCTTCATTGACGAGATTGATGCTGTGGGCCGTCAACGCGGCGCCGGCCTTGGTGGCGGACATGACGAGCGAGAGCAAACGCTCAACCAATTGCTCGTAGAGATGGACGGTTTCGGAGCGAACGAAGGCATCATTATCGTCGCTGCAACGAACCGCCCGGATATTCTGGACCCGGCGCTGCTGCGTCCGGGACGTTTTGACCGTCAGATTACCGTGGATCGTCCGGATGTTAAGGGACGTGAAGCTGTACTGAAGGTGCATGCACGCAACAAACCGCTGACGAAGGATGTCAAACTCGACATTATCGCGAAGCGTACGACTGGTTTTACAGGCGCGGACCTGGAGAACCTTCTGAACGAGGCGGCTTTGCTTGCCGCACGTCGTAACCGAAAAGATATATCGATGACGGAAGTCGACGAGGCGATTGACCGCGTGATTGTCGGTACCGAGAAGCGCAGCCGCGTGATCAGCGACCGCGAGAAGCGCATCGTTGCTTATCATGAAGCCGGTCATACGATTGTCGGTTACTTCTTGGAGCATGCGGATACCGTGCATAAGGTAACGATTATTCCTCGCGGCCGTGCCGGCGGATACGTCATCATGATGCCGAAGGAAGACCGCATGCTCGTGACGAAGCAGGAATTGCTTGACCGCGTAACCGGGTTGCTCGGCGGACGCGTGGCGGAAGAGCTGTTCATCGGAGAAATCGGAACCGGGGCATACAGCGACTTCCAGCAGGCAACCAGCATTATCCGCAGCATGATTGTGGAATACGGTATGAGCGAGAAACTCGGTCCGATGCAGTTCGGCACATCCCAAGGACAAGTGTTCCTTGGCCGGGATATCGGGCACGAGCAGAACTACAGTGACCAAATCGCTTACGAGATCGATCAGGAAATGCAGCGGTTTATCACCGAATGCTACGAGAAGTGTAAAGAGCTTCTGTCCAAGCATGCCAAAGAGGTTCATTTGATTGCGAATACGCTCCTGGAGAAAGAAACGCTGGAGCTTGAGCAGATTAAGAATCTCATTGAGACTGGAACAGTCGAAGGCAACGGCGGTGGCGAAGGATCCGGCTCTTCCGAGAATGGCGAGCCAACGATCGACAACATCGGTGATGTCCGCGTCCGTATTCAAGGGAAGGAAGAAGGCCAGCAGCCGACTTCTACGGAAGAGATTCCGAACAACCCGATGGATTCGAATCTGGATCGTAAGGATTCAGAGCGTAAAGATCCTCCTGGCGGATCGGATAATGATAGCAGTCTAACGTAAATTCGCTGAAATACTCGTATTTGGAATAAAAATGAAGAACCGGAGAACGATCATTCGTTTTCCGGTTCTTTTTGTGCTTCTTATCACATTGACAGGGATTAGAGGTCCGTGTACATTAGTTGTTAAATAAGGATGCGCATCCTTTCACAAAGGTTGCGAATGTCCTTCAAACATGGTCATCAAGCGGCTAATGCCGGATAACATAAGGGGAGAGGGTCGATCATGGAAGCTTTGGCACTGGAGCGCAAGGCAGAGCAGAACCGCGTGCTGCGTGAACGGTTAATGGAGTTGAAGAAGGAACGCAACGCCATCATTTTGGCGCACTATTATCAACGGGATGAAATTCAGGAAGTCGCCGATTTCCGGGGAGATTCCTTTTTGCTGGCTCAGAAGGCGGCCCAGACGGATGCCGAGACGATCGTCTTTTGCGGCGTGCATTTTATGGGAGAAAGCGCAAAGATATTGGCGCCGAACAAAACGGTGCTTATTCCTGACGAGCGAGCAGGCTGTCCGATGGCCGATATGGTAAACGTTGACGGGCTGCGCAAGCTGAAGGCCCAGCATCCGAATGCCAAAGTGGTCACTTATATCAATTCATCGGCCGAGATCAAGGCGGAGACCGATATTTGCTGTACATCCTCGAATGCGGTCAAGGTCATTCAGTCGGTCGATTCCGATGAAATCATTTGGGTCCCTGACAAAAACCTGGGGCATTACGTCCAGCAGCATACCGACAAGAAGCTGATCATCTGGGAAGGGTACTGCAATACGCATGATATGTTAACCGTGAAAGATGTAGTGGAGATGAAGGCGAAATATCCGAACGCCGAGTTCGTCGTGCATCCGGAATGCCGCCCGGAGGTTGTCGCTATGGGCGACTTCGTAGGCAGCACCACCGCCATTCTGGAATACTGCAAAAACTCGCCGGCCCAGGAATTTATCGTAGGAACCGAAGACGGAACCGGCTATCAGCTCCGTTTGGACAGTCCGAATAAATCATTCCATTTTGCGACCAAATTCCTCGTATGTCCGAATATGAAAGTGAATAATCTCAAAAAGCTGGTCAAAGCTCTTGAGACGATGAAGCCGCAGATTTACGTGCCGCCTGTCGTTGCAGAGAAAGCCAGAACTTCCCTAGAGCGCATGTTACAAGTTAAGTAGCATGCGCTACTCTTTCGCGAGAAGACAGGTGAGACGAGCGTGATACCGCAGTATTTGATCGATTTTGACCTAAAGGACCTGCCGGTAAAGAAGACGGATGTGATCGTCATCGGCTCCGGCATCGCCGGATTATATACCGCCATTCTGGCAAGTGAGCATCATAAGGTGCTGTTGATTACGAAGAAATCGCTGCTCGAGAGCAATACGCGCTATGCGCAAGGCGGCATCGCAGCCGTGACGGCGGAGGACGATTCACCGGCCTATCATCGGCAGGATACGCTGCTTGCAGGGGCCGGGTTATGCTCCTCGGCGGCGGTGGATGTGCTGGTTAACGAAGGACCGGCCGGTGTCCAGGAATTAATCCGTCTCGGGACGATGTTTGACGTCGAGAACGGGGAGCTCGCTCTAACGAAGGAAGGAGCCCATAGCCACCGCCGAATTCTCCATGCGAATGGGGATGCTACCGGCTATGAAATCGTACGCGCCCTTTCCATTCAAGTCGAAATGCTTCACAATATAGAGGTGTGGGATGATCATTTTGTCATCGATCTGGTTACCGATCAAGGCGAATGCCATGGAGCGATTGTCCAGTTGCCGGACGGGAAGCGGATCTTCGTGCGGGGCCAAGCAACGATTATGTGCTCCGGCGGTGCCGGTCAGCTGTACCGGTACACGACCAATCCCGAAGTTGCGACCGCCGATGGAGTCGCGATGGCCTATCGGGCGGGCGCCCAGATTCGGGACATGGAGTTTATTCAGTTCCACCCAACGGCGCTGAGTTATCCGGGAGCACCGCGGTTTCTGGTATCGGAAGCGGTGCGCGGAGAAGGCGCCGTGCTCCGGAATATTAAAGGCGAGCGCTTCATGCACAAATACCATGAGCTGCTGGAGCTGGCGCCCCGGGATATTGTCGCCCGGGCGATTGTGAGCGAGATGGAGGAGACGGGCTCCACGTTCGTCTACCTGGACATTACCCATGAATCTCCGGAGATGGTCAAACACCGGTTCCCAACGATTTACGAAACCTGCATGCGTTATGGGCTTGATCTGACCTCCGATTGGATCCCGGTCTCCCCCGCTGCGCATTATATGATGGGGGGCATCAAGACGAATCTGTACGGGGAGAGCAGCGTGAAGCGTCTATTCGCCTGCGGAGAAGTGTCCTCGACCGGCGTTCATGGCGCGAATCGCTTGGCCAGCAACTCGCTGTCCGAAGCGGTTGTATACGGAAGCCGCATTGTAGAACGGATCCGGCAGCTTCCGAAACGGACGGAGCGATCCCTTCATGTATCCTTCGGGCTTGGGCGCAAGGATGCGCCTTCCCAGGCTATGGTCGAAAAGCGGCTGAAGCTTCAGAAAGTGATGGTCCGGTATGCCGGTCTTCGCCGTAACCGGGACACCCTATTACGGGCGGCCGAAGAGCTTGGCCGGCAGCTTCCCTTGTTTCAAGCGGTATTGACCAAACGCGAGGAGTACGAATTTGCCAATATGCTTACGGCCTCACTGCTGGTCGTTCAAGGCGCGCTGTGCCGTGAAGAGAGCCGGGGGGCCCATTACCGCGAGGATTTTCCGGAACGAAATGATGATGCATGGAAGAAGCATATCGTGCACACCCGGGATCAAGATAGGACGGAGGAAATAAGCGATGATGTTTAACGGTTACCATGACGGCCTGCTCCAGAGTATTCGAACCTGGCTACAAGAGGATGTAGGCTCTGGAGATATTACGACCCTTACGACGATTGAGCCCGGACATGAATCCAAGGCCGTGATTCACGCCAAGGAATCCGGGATCGTGGCCGGCATGCCGGTTGCGGAGCTGGTCTTCGAGACGGTTGACCCGACACTGGTGTTTAGGTCGCTGGTTCGGGACGGCGAGCGGGTGGAGAAGGGAACCGTTCTTGCTGAAGTGGAAGGGTCTACGCACCGTATATTGACAGGGGAGAGACTGGCCCTTAATCTGCTGCAGCGTTTGTCCGGAATTGCAACCACGACGCGCGCTTATGTCGAGGCGCTGGAAGGGCTGCCGACCCGGCTTGTGGACACGCGGAAGACGACGCCGGGCCACCGGATGCTTGAGAAGTACGCTGTCCGCGTAGGCGGCGGGTCGAACCACCGGTTCGGCTTGTATGATGCCGTCATGATCAAGGATAATCATATTAAAGGCGCCGGCGGCATCCGCCAGGCGGTAGACCGCGCAAGAGCGAATATACCGCATACGATGACCATCGAGGTTGAGACGGAAAGCCTTGAACAGGTAGAGGAAGCGCTGGATGCCGGTGCAGATATTATCATGCTCGACAACATGAATCATGAGCTGATGACCGAGGCGGTTCGAAGAATCAAGGCGAGATCGCCGCATGTTCGGGTCGAGGCTTCCGGCAATGTATCACTTCAGACGGTGCGCGGCATAGCGGAGACCGGGGTGGACGTCATTTCGGTCGGTCGGCTCACCTATTCGTTCCACAACCTGGACATCAGTTTAGATCTAAACACCAAGAAGGGAGGAGCAGGGGTTTGATTCTGGTCGTAGACGTAGGCAACACGAACATCGTGCTTGGCGTGTATCAGGGCAAGCAGCTGCTGCACGATTTCCGAATCAGCACGTCACGCCAATCCACGGTGGATGAATACGGCGTGCTGATCCATAATTTGTTTCAAATGTCGAATATAACGGTAAGCCAAATTGAAGGAGTTATCGTCTCTTCCGTTGTTCCGCCGCTTATCCGAGTGGTCGAGGAGATGTGCAGCAAGTATATTGGCAAGACTCCGTTGATCGTCGGCCCTGGCATTAAAACCGGCCTTAATCTGCGGTATGAGAACCCGCGGGAGGTCGGTGCCGACCGGATCGTCAACGCCGTTGCTGCGATCGAGCAGTACGGAAGCCCGGTCATTGTCGTGGATTTTGGGACGGCAACGACCTTTGATTGCATCGATAAAGATCGAAATTATCTGGGCGGGGTTATCGTTCCAGGAATCGGGATCGCTACCGAAGCCTTGGTGCAGCGTGCATCGAAGCTCCCCCGCGTAGAGCTCGAGAAGCCGAAGAAGGTGATCGGACGCAATACGGTCCACGCCATGCAAGCCGGAATCGTATACGGATATGCCGGACAGGTCGACGGGCTGGTTAAACGTATAAAAGCCGAGATGGGGACGGACAATGTTAAGGTTATCGCAACTGGGGGATTGGCAGAGCTGATCGCGAGCGAAACGGAATCCATCGAAGAGATTGCGCCTCTGCTTACGCTTGATGGACTGCGCATCATTTACGAACGCAACTAAGCCCGGGATTCGGGGTAAAACATAACAACTAGAAGACAAGGAGGGCCTTAGGATGGACCAACAAAAAGACCGCATACTGCGGGGAACTGCATTAGGCGGGAAAGTGCGGGCCTTCGCCGTCCGGACCACGGATCTGGTCGAGGAGCTGCGCAGCAGGCATGACACGTTCCCGGTCGTTACAGCCGCTTTAGGCCGTACCGTGTCGGCAGCAGCGATGATGGGAGCGATGCTGAAAGGCGACGAGCGCCTCAGCATTCAAGTACGCGGGGACGGGCCGATCGGCTTGATCGCCGCAGAGAGCAACGCCAACGGCGAGGTGCGCGGGTATGTTCACAATCCGCATGTCGAGCTGACGAATATCCGCCCGGGCAAGATGGATGTGGCTGCTGCCGTCGGACGCACCGGTTATATTCACGTCATCAAGGATTTGGGGTTGAAGGAGCCCTACCGCGGCAGCGTGCCGATTATTTCAGGCGAGCTGGCCGAGGATTTTACGTATTATTTTGCCGTATCCGAACAGACGAACTCCGCAGTCAGCCTTGGGGTGCTCGTATCGCCTGACTATACGGTCGCCAATGCTGGGGGATTCATCATTCAGCTTCTTCCGGGAATCACGGATGAGGAGATCACGGAGCTTGAGCGTGCGCTTGGCGCCATTCCGCCGGTGACGAAGATGCTGGAAGAGGGGCTCAGCCTGGAGGACATCCTGAAGCGGGTTGTACCGGATGTGAACATTCTGGATGAGATGGACGTAAAGTTCAGCTGCGACTGCACGCAGGAGCGGGTCGAGCGAGCCTTGATCAGCTTGGGACACGATGAAATTCAACAAATGATTGATGAGGACGGTAAGGCGGAAGTATCCTGCCATTTCTGCAACGAAACGTATACCTTTGATGTAGAACAGCTAAAATCCGTGCTAGAGCGGGCCAAATCTTAAACGTTAAGGATTGAGCGACCGTGATGACGAGACAAGAGAAGGGATTGTGGGCGACCGTCATTGTCTTGACAGCAGGCGTACTGGTCATGGGCAGCTACATGCTGTTCTCCGGGGAAGGTCCGCGGGCAAGTTCTCCATCAGGGAATGGGCCGTCTCCGGCTGTTGCCACCATTCAGGACAAGGCGATCACAGAAGATGAGTGGGTTCGCGAGCTGAAGAAGCGATACGGGCATGACATGCTGATGACCATCCTTAACCGGAAGGCCGTAGCATTAGAGGCCGAAGCGAGGGGCATCGACGTTACGAAACCAGAGCTGGAAGCGGAGATCGACATGATGAGCCGAGCTTACGGCTCGAAAGAACGTTTTTTTGCGGAGATGGAAAGTCAGCTTGGCATCTCAGAGGAAGAGTTGAGAATAGAGACGACCTATCGGTTGCTCCTTGAAAAAATTGCTACGGCCGATGTGCATATCGATGAGCAGCAGATTGATTCCTATCTTAAGCAGTATCCGGATCAATTTCGCCCCAAGAAACAGCTGAACTTATCGATGATTGAGGTCGCGTCGGAGGCTGAAGCGAATCAGGTCATGGACCGGCTGGAGGCCGGAGAAGACTTTGCGGATCTTGCCGCCGAGGTTTCCTTGGATGAGTATACCCGGGGCGACGGCGGGAAGATCGGCTTGGTGGAGGAAGATGATCCTTTTGTACCCTCTGAGCTGATGGAAGCTGCCCTGACGCTGGAGGCCGGAGATATCGCAGGACCGATCCGGCTGGAGGACAATTATGCCATCGTGTATGTGGAAGAAATCGTGGAGCCGAAGGCCCCGAGCGAGGAAAGCATCCGCGAATCGGTCCGAAAACAGCTGGCGCTGGAGCAGTCGATATCGTTGACGGAGCTTGAAGAGCGGCTTCGGGAGAAATACGAAGCGCGCATCGTTGCAAGCACAGTGACCTTATGACTTATACTGATACATCAATCCGAGCAGAATAGCTCCTGAGGGAAGGATCATCCTTGCTTCGGGAGCTTTTTTTGCTAAACGGCTTTCATAAAGCATTTCCAGGAGCATTCTTTCTCTGGCAGACTCGTCCGAAAGATGCAGGGAAGAATACCTAGAAAAGCTTATTTTCAACGCAAAGTGTTATTGACAATGGCCTTTATCGTTGATAAGATGAAAGTACAAAAACCTACCTATTTACTCGGATTAAGTAAAGGCCGCAGGCATGAGTTATCGTCAGTGCGTTTAGCGGCTCTAATGATTTCGACATCACGGATGGGCTATGCATATACACGATGACATGGCTTGCCTAACAATGTTATGTATTCATGGAAACACACCCATATTTATGAGGAGGGCTTCATTCATGGCAAAAGTCGTAAACAATGTGACAGAACTCATCGGCGATACACCCCTTGTGCGCTTGAACCGGATCGTGCCGGAGGACAGTGCGGAGATCTATCTGAAGCTGGAGTACCAGAACCCGGGAGCCAGCGTTAAAGACCGGATTGCGGTCAGCATCGTAGAGGAAGCCGAGAAGGAAGGCCGTTTGAAGCCGGGCGATACGATCATTGAAGCAACGAGCGGCAACACGGGAATCGGGCTGGCGATGGTGGCTGCGGCCAAAGGCTACAAAGCGGTCATCGTTATGCCTGAAACGATGAGCTTGGAACGCCGCAACCTGCTGCGCGCATACGGCGCCGAGCTTGTTCTGACGCCAGGCTCCGAGGGAATGAACGGAGCGGTGAAGAAGGCGGAGGAGATTTTGAAGGAGAACTCCGGATTTTTCATGGCGGAGCAGTTCAAGAACCAAGCGAACGTAAAGATTCACCGTGAAACGACCGGTCCTGAAATTGTAGAAGCGATCGAGTCGATCGGCGGCACGCTGGATGCATTCGTAGCCGGGATCGGCACAGGCGGTACGATTACGGGTGCCGGCGAAGTGCTGAAGAGCCACTACCCTGACATTAAAATCTATGCGGTTGAGCCTGCAGCTTCCCCGATTTTGGCTGGCGGCAAGCCTGGCCCGCATAAAATTCAAGGCATCGGGGCGAACTTCGTTCCGGAAATTCTGAATCAGGAAATCTATGATGAAATCATTCATGTCGAGAATGAGGAAGCCTTCGAAACCTCCCGCCGCGTAGCGAAAGAAGAGGGCGTTCTTGGCGGAATTTCTTCCGGTGCAGCTGTTTACGCCGCATTGAAGGTTGCCAAGGAGCTCGGCAAAGGCAAGCGCGTGGTTGCCGTTATCCCGAGCAACGGGGAGCGCTACCTTAGCACGCCGCTCTATAACTTCGAGGCATAAATCGTTCATACAGCGTTGCCCTCAATGTGTTCATAGCATTGAGGGCTTTTTGTGTATACTACAACCATATTCGGCTGCTTCTGAACGTAAAAAAATATTGTTGGCCAAGCATGTTTTTAGGGTTTTCAAGCGAGGCGGGATACAGTATACTGACAGGCAACAGTAAGGGTTTATGCGTTCAATACTATAAGGGAGGATCGGCATGAAGAGAAGATTGGATTTGGCCCATTGGCTTGCGTGGGCTGCGGAGGGCTGGTCCGTACTTCCCTATCTGGTTCAATATAAAGGAAGTTCCAGAGGACTTCCTCCATCATGGAAGCAGGCTTGGAGATCGGCTTCTCCCTATGCTTTCGTATTCGAGAGCGGCAAGGGCGGACGTTATACGTATCTTGGCCTGCAACCGGCGTCCATCCTGCAGGGCAAGGGAGATGAGGGAGAGATCCTTACGCTGTCTACCGGAGAACGGCAAAAGGTTGCGGGTAAACCGCTGCATCTGCTGGAGAATTGGATGCATTCCTTTCGTGCGCCGCGGATTCAGGGGTGGCCGGATTTTCGCGGAGGCTGCGCGGGCTTTCTCAGCTATGACGTCATCCGCTCCATCGAACAGCTGCCGGCCTTGGCCAAGGACGAGCCCGGCTTCCCCGATTATTTATGGATGCAGATGAATGAGATTTGGATCTACGACCATAAGGATGATTCGATCTACTGCTCGATCCATGTTCCGTGGGATGGCCACAAACGGCAAGAGGATCAATCTGGTTTAAGCGATAAGTCCGCTTCGGGGAAGAATCAGGCTTCCGGTCTATCACCGGAGCAGGAGCTTTCGCTACGACAGCGGTACGCCGAAGCCGAGGCAAAGGCAGAGCGTATGCTGGCTGCATGGAACGACTTGTTCGGCCAACCTTTGGAAGCCGGAGGCGAGGGCGAGTCCGAGGATTCAAGGCAGCGACGCAAGCGTGTGGAAAGGGCCGGGCAGCTGTCAGGACCTCATGTGGAAGGCTGGGACCGGCTCGAGATTGATTTCTCGCAGGATGCGTTTCAGCAGGCAGTGCTGGCCATCCAGGAGTATATAAGGCAAGGGGACGTGTTTCAGGTTAATCTGTCCCTCAGGCGGCATCTGAAGCTCCACGGGGATCCGGCAGAGGTCTATGAATGGATGCGGATCTTGAATCCGTCCCCTTACATGGGTTACCTGACGTCGCCGGGATTCAGTCTGGCCAGCGGATCGCCGGAGCTGCTGGTGAAGGTGGACGGCGATATCGTATCGGCCCGTCCGATTGCAGGAACCCGGCGCCGCGGGGGCAATCCAGAAGAGGATGCGGCGATGGAGGCTGAGCTTCTCGGCAGCGAGAAGGAACGCGCGGAGCATATCATGCTTGTTGATCTGGAGCGCAATGATATTGGCCGGATTGCAGCTTACGGCACCGTTCATGTCCCGGAGCTGATGACGGTGGAGCGGTATTCGCATGTCATGCATCTCGTATCGCAGGTCGAGGGACGGCTAGCGGAGGGCAGCAAGGCGTATGACGTCATTGCCGCCGTATTTCCTGGAGGCACGATAACGGGCGCACCCAAAATCCGGACGATGGAAATCATTGAGGAGCTGGAGCCGGTTACGAGAGGGCCCTACACCGGTTCGATGGGCTGGATTGACTATAACGGGGATATGGAGCTGAATATTATTATCCGAACCCTTGCGGTGAAGGGTGGGATCGGCTACATTCAGACGGGGGCCGGCATCGTGATCGATTCGGATCCTTATCGGGAGTACAGGGAGTGCCATAACAAGGCAAAGGCTTTGATTGCAGCCTTGATGTGCAGTGAAGAAGAAGCTGCAGCCGTAGCTGCGGATATAGGGGGATAAACGTATGATACTTGTGATCGACAATTATGATTCATTTACGTACAACCTGGTTCAGTATTTGGGTGAGCTCGGTGAGGAAGTTAAGGTATTCCGGAACGATGAGATCGATATTGCCGGCATTGAAGCGCTGGCGCCGGATCATATTCTGATCTCCCCGGGTCCGTGCACACCTAACGAAGCAGGCGTCAGCTTGGAAGTCATATCCCATTTCAAAGGCGTTATCCCGATCTTCGGCGTTTGCCTGGGGCATCAGGCCATCGGCCAGGCCTTCGGCGGCAAGGTCGTCCGGGCCGAGCGGCTCATGCACGGCAAGACCTCGCCGATCCATCATGAGGGCCGTTCCGTCTTTGAGGGGCTGCCAAATCCGTTCACGGCGACGCGTTATCATTCGCTGATCGTTGAGAAGGAAAGCCTCCCGGACGAGCTGGAGATTACCGCTTGGACCGAAGAAGGCGAAATTATGGGGCTTGCCCATAAACAGTACCCGGTGGAAGGCGTGCAGTTCCATCCGGAATCGATCATTACGGATCATGGCCATCAAATGCTCCGGAATTTCCTGAAGCGGACCGCAGGTGCCAAGGCATGAAATTTGTCGGCTTGAACGGCGGCATTGTCGAAGCTGCCCGGGCTGAAGTGTCTGTGTTGGACCACGGATTGTTATACGGGATGGGCGCGTTTGAGACGTTTCGCACCTATAACGGCCAGCCGTTCCTGCTGGAGCGGCATCTGAACCGTCTCGCTGAGAGCTGTGCATGGATGGGCATCGAATATCAGGCGGATCTGGAGTCCATCCGTGCCTGGATCACGGACCTAATGAACGCGAACGGGCTGGCGGATGCCTATATCCGTTATACGATAACGGCCGGCGAGGCTCCTCTGGGGCTGCCGTCCGGCAATTATGTCAAACCGGCGCAAATCTTGTTTGCCAAAGCACTGCCTGGGACGAATGGATCTTTATACGAGAAGGGACGGGCGCTGCGGCTCCTTTCTCTTCCCCGAAATACGCCGGAGTCGCCGGTCCGGATGAAATCCTTGCATTATATGAATAATATACTCGCGAAGCGGGAGCTCGACCGTTACCCGACCCATTCGGAAGGACCGGCTGAAGGCTTGCTGCTAACAGCTGCCGGCGAGCTGGCGGAGGGAATCGTCAGCAACGTGTTTTTCGTGAAGCAGGGACGGCTGTATACGCCTGACCTCGGGACAGGCATTCTCCCCGGCATTACGCGGGCAGTTGTGCTGGAGCTGGCAGCGGAAGCCGGGATTCGAACCGAGGAGGGGCGCTACCGCTGGCGTGATCTGCTGGAAGCGGACGAAATATTTACGACTGGCTCCGTTCAGGAGATTGTACCGGTAACGACATTGATTGGCATAGACGATGATCGTCAGGTCGTTGGAGCAGGAACAGCCGGTCCGATCACCCGGACTTTGCTCGGAGCCTATCGAGAGAAAGCAGGGTTGCACCAATGAAAACCACGATATATGAACGGGAATACCGACTTAGCGAAGAAGCAGTCCTAAAGCTGGGACAATCGACGCTGATCATGGGGATATTGAATGTAACGCCGGATTCGTTCTCTGACGGCGGCCGGTATAATGATACGGAGCGGGCGCTCGCGCATGCGATGCAGCTGATCGAGGACGGAGCCGATCTGATTGATATCGGGGGGGAATCGACCCGCCCGGGTCATGAGCCGGTCGGAGTAGATGAGGAGCTCGCCCGGGTTATTCCGGTTGTGGAAGCGATCCACCGGCATGCCCCCCATATTCCGTTGTCGGTCGATACGTATAAGGCCGAGGTAGCCCGCCAGGCGATCCAAGCCGGCGCTCATATTATCAACGATATATGGGGGTTCAAAGAGGATCCGGACATGGCGAGAACAGCGGCGGAGCTCGGCTGCCCGGTTATCCTGATGCATAACCGCCGGAACCGGGATTATACCGACCTCGTGGAAGACGTGAAACGGGATTTGATGGAAAGTGTCGAAATTGCTCGAGCGGCCGGGGTGAAGGATGAACATATTTTGCTGGACCCGGGAATCGGGTTTGCGAAGGATTATATGGAGAACCTGCAGGTGATGGCATCGCTGGACAAGCTGGTTGAGCTTGGGTTTCCGGTGCTCCTGGCAACATCGCGCAAACGGTTCATTCAGACGACGCTCAATGCGCCTGCCCAAGATGTGCTGGAAGGAACAGCGGCTACGCTGGCTTACGGCATCGCGCAAGGCTGCCAGATCGTTCGGGTGCATGACGTGCTGCATATGAAACGCACGGCGAAGATGTGTGATGCGATGGTATATGCCTCGCCGGAACTGCGCCGGATGTGATTTTTTTATCAGATTGGATGGAAGGGCGGAGCTAGAGAATGGATAAAATGATATTGAGCCGGATGGAATACTACGGTTATCATGGTGTGTTTGAGGAAGAGCGCAAGCTTGGCCAGCGTTTTTACGTCGATCTGGAGCTTGAGCTGGATCTCAGCAAGGCTGCGGCTGCCGACGATCTGACATTAACGGTAAATTATGCCGAGATTCATGAGCTCCTTCAAGGCATCATGCGGCAGGAGTCCTTTCAATTAATTGAAGCTTTAGCGGAGCATATTGCAACTAAAGTACTGGACACTTATACTATTATCGATGCTTTAACGGTCCGATTAACGAAGCCGCACCCTCCTTTTGATATTCATTTCGAAGGTGTTACCATCGAGCTCCATCGGACCAGAAAGTGAGACGATCATGAATTCACACGCCACCTCTGAGTGCTCAGAGGCTTATATTGCTTTAGGGGCCAATTTGGGGGACCGTGAAGGGAACCTGATGGAGGCCCTCGAACGTTTGGATGACACGCCCGGCATTCAGGTGCTGCGAGTCTCCAATCTATACGAGACCGAGCCTGTAGGTTATATTGATCAGCCAATGTTCCTCAACATGGCGGCGGTTGTGTCGACATCCTTGAGTCCGCACGCGCTTCTTGCCGAAATGCAGCGGATAGAGAAGGAACTCGGCCGTGTCCGTCATATTCATTGGGGACCGCGGACGGTTGATCTGGATTTGCTGTGGATGGAGGGACGCCGCCTGGATACGCCGGAGCTGATGCTCCCGCATCCCCGCATGCAGGAGCGTTCGTTTGTTCTTAGGCCGCTTTCCGATATCGTATTTGAGGATGAGCCTTCCGGCTTGTACCGGGTGGTGCAGACAGCTCTTGCGAAACTGGAAGGAAAGGAAGGAATACAGCTTTGGAAAACAAGCAGCTGGCGCAGCGTATCCGCGCTTTCCGAAAATTAAAGGGTTTGACGCAGCAGGAACTGGCCGAGCGCACGGGCATTTCGCTGGCCGTGCTGGGGGCCGTTGAGCGGGGTAATCGCAAGGCCGAGGAGCAGATCCTTGCGAGGATTGCCGAGGTACTTGGAATTTCGCTGCAGGAGCTGAAGGCAAGAGGCTGATGCCCCGCTCGCCATGCATGTTATGTCGAAGCCGTGGCTCCGGAAAATGGAGATCCATGGATCACCTGCAAACCGAACAACCTCGATTTCGAAATCTCTTTCGGGAATTTCTAAGTCTACTGCATGTCGTCAGGGTATGAACTGCGTGCAGCTTGCTAATCACTATACCGTAACCTAGGGAGCAAGGCGCATTGGACATCCTGCCATCCTTTCATGAACTGGACGGGCGTGACGGAAATGGGTATGATGAATGAGTTTGAGAATTACGGATTCACTTTCTAGTCAGAGAGGGGATCATTCAGCGATATATATTTGAAGTAAAAAGGAGGGACATAACATGTTGAAAATCGGAGACATCGAGATGAAGAACCAGGTTGTTCTCGCCCCGATGGCGGGCGTGTGCAACCCGGCATTCCGGCTGATCGCCAAGGAATTCGGCACAGGCTTGGTCTGTGCGGAGATGGTTAGCGGCAAAGCAATTGTGCATGGGAATAAACGCACGCAGGAGATGCTGTTTGTCGACGAACGGGAGAAGCCGCTCAGCCTTCAGATTTTCGGCGGCGACCGCGATTCTCTCGTCGAGGCTGCAAAAGTTGTCGACCAGCAGACCAATGCCGATATCATTGATATCAATATGGGCTGTCCGGCACCTAAAGTGACGAAAATGGATGCCGGCGCCCGCTGGCTGCTGGATTCGAATAAAATTTACGAAATGGTGGCCGCCGTGGTGGATGCCGTGAACAAACCGGTTACGGTGAAAATGCGTACCGGCTGGGACAGCGAGCATATCTTTGCGGTTGAAAATGCGCAGGCGGTAGAGCGCGCGGGCGGCCAGGCCGTCAGCGTCCACGGACGTACGCGGGAGCAGCTGTATACCGGACATGCCGATTGGAACATTATTCGGCAGGTGAAGGAAGCTGTGTCGATTCCGGTCATCGGCAACGGAGACGTTGTCACGCCCGAGGACGCCAAGCGGATGCTGGATACGACCGGCTGCGACGGGGTCATGATCGGCCGCGGTGCGCTGGGTAATCCTTGGATGCTGTACCGCACCGTGGAATATCTGAAGACAGGCGAGCTTCTTCCGGATCCGACGCCGCAGGAGAAGATTCGCATTGCTATTTTGCATATGGACCGGTTGATTGCCCTTCGGGGTGAGCAGGTAGCGGTCAAAGAGATGCGGAAGCATCTTGCTTGGTACCTCAAGGGTCTCAAGGGATCTGCCCGGATCAAGGATACCATTATGGAAGAAACGAAACGGGATGAAATGGTCAACATCCTGAACAGCTTCGTGGATTCACTCGAGGATCAAGGGGAGACGACCGCTAGTGCGTATCCTCAAACAGTTGCAGCGGTTGGATAATGATACGCTAAAAAGGCTGTTAACGGTGTGCCGTATATATCACCGCTGACAGCCTTGGCGCACATTGACTTTTTGAAATGGTTACCATATAATCTTTCAGTATAAATTCCAAGAAAGAAGCTTGCATCACGGGGAGGTTCTGATCCCCAAGAATTCGCATATAGTATGGTGATACCGTGGTATAAATTATTTACATGACAGGAGAATCGGTTAATGAGCGATAAAGAAGTCATTCTTACACAGGACGGTCTGAAGAAGCTGGAGGACGAACTTGAAAATCTAAAATCTGTGAAACGCCGCGAAGTGGCAGAGCGGATCAAGGTTGCCATCGGCTATGGCGATATTAGTGAAAACTCCGAATATGAAGACGCCAAGAACGAGCAGGCCTTTATCGAAGGACGAATCATTACGCTGGAGAAGATGCTCCGCAATGCGCGTATCATCAACCACGATGACATTAACACCGATATCGTCAGTGTCGGCAATACCGTTATCGTTGAAGATCTGGAGTTTGGCGACAAGATGGAATACACGATAGTGGGTACGGCAGAATCCGATCCGCTTAACAATAAGATTTCCAACGAAAGCCCTGTCGGCAAAGCGATCATCGGCAAGGCCAAAGGCTCGGTTGTTGATGTTAACGTTCCAGCGGGCGTTATTCAATATAAAATTGTAGATATTAAGAAGTAAGTCGGAATGTGATTGCGAAAGCTTCCTTCGGGGGGCTTTTTTAAATTAGATAGCTGTGTATAGGACTTAATCGTGTGATGCTGCGAAATGGGCAAGCCATACCTTTAAGTCCTTGGCGAATATGCACCCCTGCAGGAAGATGTAGTCACGAACGAAGAGCTCGGACGGCGCTGTGTGATGCTGTTATTTGTTGGTGACGGGACTATGTATGGAAGTGAAATGAAGGAGATGAGCGACAATGACGGAAGAAATCAATAACCAGGAACAGGAGCAGGAGCTAAGTGAGCTTCTGCAGATTCGACGCAATAAATTGGACGAGCTTCGGAAGCTTGGCATCGACCCGTTCGGGGGAAAATACGAAAGAGAGCATCATGCCGGCGATATCGTGAAGGCGTATGACGCACTTTCCAAGGAAGAGCTCGATGAGAAGCAGGTGGAAGTGAATCTGGCCGGCCGGATTATGGCCAAGCGCGGCATGGGTAAGGCTTCTTTCGCCCATATCCAGGATTTGAGCGGTCGAATTCAGATTTATGTTCGTCAGGATACGGTTGCCGAGGCACAGTACGAAGCGTTCAGCATTCTCGATCTTGGGGACATCATCGGCGTGAAGGGTGTTCTCTTTAAGACGAAGACCGGTGAGTTAACCGTGAAAGTGATGGAGATTGAGGTTCTTTCAAAATCACTGTATCCGCTCCCTGAGAAGTTCCATGGTTTGAAGGATGTGGAACTTCGTTACCGTCAGCGTTACGTCGACCTGATCATCAATCCGGACGTTCAGAAGACCTTCATTACCCGTTCCCGCATAATTCAGTCGATGCGCCGTTACCTCGATTCGTTAGGATATCTTGAGGTGGAAACGCCGACCCTGCATTCGATCGCGGGGGGAGCTGCCGCCCGTCCGTTTATTACGCATCATAATGCGCTCGATATGGAGCTGTACATGCGTATTGCGATTGAGCTTCATCTTAAGCGTCTGATCGTGGGCGGATTGGAGAAAGTATACGAGATCGGCCGCGTGTACCGGAATGAAGGGATCTCGACCCGTCATAATCCGGAGTTCACCATGATTGAGCTGTATGAAGCATATGCCGATTACAAGGATATTATGGCCCTGACCGAAAACATGATCGCTCACATTGCCCAGGAAGTACTGGGCACGCAGGTCATCAATTATCAAGGGCATGAAGTCAACTTGAAGCCGCAATGGCGCCGCGTATCCATGGTGGATGCGGTTAAGGAAGTTGTCGGGGTTGATTTCGGCGTTCAGATGACGAATGAGGAAGCCCACCGCCTGGCAAAAGAACATAAAGTGCCGGTTGAGCCGCATATGACCTTTGGCCATATTCTGAATGCGTTCTTCGAGCAGTTCGTCGAGGAGACGTTGATTCAACCGACTTTCGTTACCGGTCATCCGGTTGAGATTTCGCCGCTGGCGAAAAAGAATGACGCCGATCCGCGCTTTACGGACCGCTTCGAGCTGTTTATCGTAGCCCGCGAGCATGCCAATGCATTCTCCGAGCTGAATGATCCGATCGATCAGCGCCAGCGCTTTGAAGCGCAGCTGAAAGAGAAGGAGCAGGGGAACGATGAAGCGCACGAGATGGATGAGGATTTCCTGCGTGCACTGGAGTATGGCATGCCGCCGACAGGCGGACTCGGCATCGGTATCGATCGTTTGATCATGCTGCTGACCGATTCACCGTCCATCCGCGATGTACTGCTCTTCCCGCATATGCGTAATCGTGAGTAGTTGAAGATGTTCTTACGATGAGATTTCAAAGGCAGTCGGCTTGGTAGCTGGCTGCTTTTTTTATGACTTCTTTCCATTGTTCCTTGTTTATGTGGCTGTATCATTAAACGAAGGTAGTCTCCTTCATGCATTTAAGTAGAATCTTTCCGCAAAATGGATCGAGCAATAGGAGAGGCGTGAAGCTCGTACGGAGAGGAACCTGCAATCGTTAATCGGTTAGGGACGGATATACGGCGGCGGCCTATGGATGATTTAATGATCATTCATTACAAATGACGAGGATGATTTTACCACAAGGCAATATTGTAATTAAGGGTTGCACAATTCTAAATCCCATGGTATATTATATTTCCGGCCAAGAAAACAGCCGGTAAGCACACCGGATTGAACAAGCTAAAGAGAATGGATTGAAAAAAGAAATTCAAAAAAAGCTTGCATTAATCGAAAGAGTATGATAAGATATAAAAGTTGCTAGCGAGAGAGGCTGCTGGTAACGAACGAAAAGGTTGATCTTTGAAAACTGAACAACGAGTGAGTAAAAACGAACCGCTTCGGCGGGGAGTTACAATAGAGAATTGAACAAATTCTCGTCAGTTTTTGTAATGAGCTACAAACTCATCGGTTGGATATTTTCTTGGAGTAATCCAGGAAGGTATTCACTCGAAAAATCCTTATTGGAGAGTTTGATCCTGGCTCAGGACGAACGCTGGCGGCGTGCCTAATACATGCAAGTCGAGCGGAGCTGATGGAGTGCTTGCACTCCTGATGCTTAGCGGCGGACGGGTGAGTAACACGTAGGCAACCTGCCCTCAAGACTGGGATAACTACCGGAAACGGTAGTTAATACCGGATAATTAAATCTGCTGCATGGCAGAGTTATGAAAGGCGGAGCAATCTGTCACTTGAGGATGGGCCTGCGGCGCATTAGCTAGTTGGTGAGGTAACGGCTCACCAAGGCGACGATGCGTAGCCGACCTGAGAGGGTGAACGGCCACACTGGGACTGAGACACGGCCCAGACTCCTACGGGAGGCAGCAGTAGGGAATCTTCCGCAATGGGCGAAAGCCTGACGGAGCAACGCCGCGTGAGTGATGAAGGTTTTCGGATCGTAAAGCTCTGTTGCCAGGGAAGAACGTCTCATAGAGTAACTGCTATGAGAGTGACGGTACCTGAGAAGAAAGCCCCGGCTAACTACGTGCCAGCAGCCGCGGTAATACGTAGGGGGCAAGCGTTGTCCGGAATTATTGGGCGTAAAGCGCGCGCAGGCGGTTCTTTAAGTCTGGTGTTTAAACCCGAGGCTCAACTTCGGGACGCACTGGAAACTGGGGAACTTGAGTGCAGAAGAGGAGAGTGGAATTCCACGTGTAGCGGTGAAATGCGTAGATATGTGGAGGAACACCAGTGGCGAAGGCGACTCTCTGGGCTGTAACTGACGCTGAGGCGCGAAAGCGTGGGGAGCGAACAGGATTAGATACCCTGGTAGTCCACGCCGTAAACGATGAATGCTAGGTGTTAGGGGTTTCGATACCCTTGGTGCCGAAGTTAACACATTAAGCATTCCGCCTGGGGAGTACGGTCGCAAGACTGAAACTCAAAGGAATTGACGGGGACCCGCACAAGCAGTGGAGTATGTGGTTTAATTCGAAGCAACGCGAAGAACCTTACCAAGTCTTGACATCCCTCTGAATCCTCTAGAGATAGAGGCGGCCTTCGGGACAGAGGAGACAGGTGGTGCATGGTTGTCGTCAGCTCGTGTCGTGAGATGTTGGGTTAAGTCCCGCAACGAGCGCAACCCTTGATCTTAGTTGCCAGCACTTCGGGTGGGCACTCTAAGGTGACTGCCGGTGACAAACCGGAGGAAGGTGGGGATGACGTCAAATCATCATGCCCCTTATGACTTGGGCTACACACGTACTACAATGGCTGGTACAACGGGAAGCGAAGCCGCGAGGTGGAGCCAATCCTAAAAAGCCAGTCTCAGTTCGGATTGCAGGCTGCAACTCGCCTGCATGAAGTCGGAATTGCTAGTAATCGCGGATCAGCATGCCGCGGTGAATACGTTCCCGGGTCTTGTACACACCGCCCGTCACACCACGAGAGTTTACAACACCCGAAGTCGGTGGGGTAACCCGCAAGGGAGCCAGCCGCCGAAGGTGGGGTAGATGATTGGGGTGAAGTCGTAACAAGGTAGCCGTATCGGAAGGTGCGGCTGGATCACCTCCTTTCTATGGAGTACCTCGCTTCCGTAGCGAAGCGGTACAAATAAGGCTGACTGTAAAGTCGCCGATTCCTTTGCGAAAGCAAAGAACCAAATCAGGTTTAGGCCTGTTGCTCACTCGTTGGTCAGTTTTGAGAGTTCAACCTCTCATTTGATCCTTGAAAACTAGATAACGAAACGAATTTGCGTTTTAGAAATATCCTTCTCTAACGACTTGTGTCAAGTGATTGACCAAGAAGTGAAAGAGTAGCGTTAGAGCGAAAGATTCGTGACAGGTGATCCTTTGGAAGCTTGTTTCACCATTGAGTGGTTTTATCCAATCAGGAAACAAGCGAACAACAGAGCACATGGCACGAAGCTGGAGCGACATGGTTAAGCTACTAAGAGCACACGGAGGATGCCTAGGCGCTAGGAGCCGATGAAGGACGTGGCGAACAACGATACTGCCTCGGGGAGCTGTAAGCAAGCTTCGATCCGGGGATGTCCGAATGGGGAAACCCGGCTGGTGTAATAGCCAGTCACTTCTGCCTGAATACATAGGGCAGCTAGAGGCATACCCAGGGAACTGAAACATCTAAGTACCTGGAGGAAGAGAAAACAAGAGTGATTCCGTCAGTAGCGGCGAGCGAACGCGGAACAGCCTAAACCAGAGAGCTTGCTCTCTGGGGTTGTGGGACGTCTCACATGGAGTTACAAAGGTTTAGATTAGACGAACAGGTCTGGAAAGGCCGGCCATAGAAGGTAAAAGCCCTGTAATCGAAAATGTGAACCCTCCGAGACGGATCCCGAGTAGTGCGGGGCACGTGAAACCCCGTATGAATCCAGCAGGACCATCTGCTAAGGCTAAATACTCCCTAGCGACCGATAGTGAAGCAGTACCGTGAGGGAAAGGTGAAAAGCACCCCGGAAGGGGAGTGAAATAGAACCTGAAACCGTGTGCTTACAAGAAGTCAGAGCCCATTATAGGGGTGATGGCGTGCCTTTTGTAGAATGAACCGGCGAGTTACGTTCCCATGCAAGGTTAAGGCGAGAAGCCGTAGCCGCAGCGAAAGCGAGTCTGAATAGGGCGACTGAGTATGTGGACGTAGACCCGAAACCGTGTGATCTACCCCTGTCCAGGGTGAAGGTGCGGTAACACGCACTGGAGGCCCGAACCCACGTACGTTGAAAAGTGCGGGGATGAGGTGGGGGTAGCGGAGAAATTCCAATCGAACTCGGAGATAGCTGGTTCTCCCCGAAATAGCTTTAGGGCTAGCCTCGGAAATTAGAGTCGTGGAGGTAGAGCACTGATTGGGTGCGGGGCCCGCAAGGGTTACCAAGCTCAGTCAAACTCCGAATGCCATAGACTTATATCCGGGAGTCAGACAGTGAGTGCTAAGATCCATTGTCAAAAGGGAAACAGCCCAGACCATCAGCTAAGGTCCCCAAGTGTGTGTTAAGTGGGAAAGGATGTGGAGTTGCACAGACAACCAGGATGTTGGCTTAGAAGCAGCCACCATTTAAAGAGTGCGTAATAGCTCACTGGTCGAGTGACTCTGCGCCGAAAATGTAACGGGGCTAAACACACCACCGAAGCTATGGCTTGATGCTTGCATCAGGGGTAGGGGAGCGTTGTGTATGCGTTGAAGGTGTACCGTAAGGAGCGCTGGAGAGTACACAAGTGAGAATGCCGGTATGAGTAACGAAAAGATCAGTGAGAATCTGATCCGCCGAAAGCCCAAGGTTTCCTGAGGAAGGCTCGTCCGCTCAGGGTAAGTCGGGACCTAAGGCGAGGCCGAAAGGCGTAGTCGAAGGACAACAGGTTGAAATTCCTGTACCACCGTAAACCGTTATGAACGATGGGGTGACGCAGGAGGGTAGTGACGCGGACTGATGGATGTCCGTCCAAGCAGTGAGGCTGATGTGTAGGCAAATCCGCACATCGTAAGGCTGGGCTGTGATGGGGAGTGAAAATTACAGTAGCGAAGGTCATGATCTCACACTGCCAAGAAAAGCCTCTAGTCAGGTGAAGGTGCCCGTACCGCAAACCGACACAGGTAGGCGAGAAGAGAATTCTAAGGCGCGCGGAAGAACTCTCGTTAAGGAACTCGGCAAAATGACCCCGTAACTTCGGGAGAAGGGGTGCCTCGGTAGGGTGAATAGCCCGAGGGGGCCGCAGTGAAAAGGCCCAAGCGACTGTTTAGCAAAAACACAGGTCTGTGCGAAGCCGCAAGGCGAAGTATACGGGCTGACGCCTGCCCGGTGCTGGAAGGTTAAGGGGAGCGGTTAGGAGCAATCCGAAGCTGTGAACCGAAGCCCCAGTAAACGGCGGCCGTAACTATAACGGTCCTAAGGTAGCGAAATTCCTTGTCAGGTAAATTCTGACCCGCACGAATGGCGTAACGACTTGGGCGCTGTCTCAACGAGAGATCCGGTGAAATTTTAATACCTGTGAAGATGCAGGTTACCCGCGACAAGACGGAAAGACCCCATGGAGCTTTACTGCAGCTTGATATTGGATTTGGGTACGATCTGTACAGGATAGGTGGGAGCCTAAGAAGCATGAGCGCCAGCTTGTGTGGAGGCGACGTTGGGATACCACCCTGATCGTATCTAGGTTCTAACCTGGTACCGTGATCCGGTACGGGGACAGTGTCAGGCGGGCAGTTTGACTGGGGCGGTCGCCTCCTAAAGAGTAACGGAGGCGCCCCAAGGTTCCCTCAGAATGGTTGGAAATCATTCGAAGAGTGCAAAGGCATAAGGGAGCTTGACTGCGAGACCTACAAGTCGAGCAGGGACGAAAGTCGGGCTTAGTGATCCGGTGGTACCGCATGGAAGGGCCATCGCTCAACGGATAAAAGCTACCCTGGGGATAACAGGCTTATCTCCCCCAAGAGTCCACATCGACGGGGAGGTTTGGCACCTCGATGTCGGCTCATCGCATCCTGGGGCTGAAGTAGGTCCCAAGGGTTGGGCTGTTCGCCCATTAAAGCGGTACGCGAGCTGGGTTCAGAACGTCGTGAGACAGTTCGGTCCCTATCTGTCGTGGGCGTAGGAAATTTGAGAGGAGCTGTCCTTAGTACGAGAGGACCGGGATGGACGTACCGCTGGTGCACCAGTTGTTCCGCCAGGAGCATGGCTGGGTAGCTACGTACGGACGGGATAAGCGCTGAAAGCATCTAAGCGTGAAGCCCCCCTCAAGATGAGATTTCCCAATTCGTAAGACCCCTTGAAGACGACGAGGTAGATAGGTTGGAGGTGGAAGTGCAGCAATGCATGGAGCTGACCAATACTAATCGGTCGAGGGCTTATCCTAAACAACACCCCAAAAAGTGAAGCGAAGCTTTGAAGCGGATGCCGAATACTTTTCGGGGACCCCGATCCAACATTGGGGAAATGCTACGGATTCTAAACAACGCAAAGACGTTTCGTATCTAGTTTTCAAGGTTCAAAAAATCTTGAAACGATTTTGAAGCTGCATGCCTTTTCTAAGGTTTGATATTTTGCTGATGAGCAATCATTGAAGCAAAGTGCAGCGCAAAAATCACGTTTGGTGGCGATGGCGGAAGGGTTCCACGCGTTCCCATACCGAACACGACCGTTAAGCCTTCCAGCGCCGATGGTACTTGGACCGAAGGGTCCCGGGAGAGTAGGACGCCGCCAAGCGAACAACCATAAAGGCCGTTATCGAACAATCGATGACGGCTTTTTTTGTATATATTCTTGGGTATATATTATACGCTCAAGTAGCGTAAGGATTGAAGGGATATGGGTTAATGACTCATGCACAACAGCGATGGCTAATACACAATGGCATAATAAAGGCTTACGTGTATGCAAAAAGCTTAAATATATCGTGATTTGATACGCCGAGGAGCAGGGTCCGTTAACCGATCAGTCATAAAGGCTGCCTTCAAGCAGGTACTATGAAGATCGCAGAAATGATCAGCTGTTTAGTCTGTATGATCTTAGGTGATACTATGTCAGCATGAAGCCCATCAAGGAATGTTACATCTTACACTTTTGGCTATTCAAAAGGGAAGGGGAAGATCAGGGTAAGGAAACCATGTAATAGAAGATTATTGATGATTTGTCCACTGTGTAAAGACAATCTGACGCCGTGGGTGGATGCCAATCGTCTTTTAGATATGGGGCAATTCAATCCTTGACAGCCCATGGGCCCTTTGCTAAGATGGCAATAATATATTTTCTGAAAATACTTGAAAATGCCGTCCGGTCCAGCACTGACAGTCATTAAAAGTCCGCAGGATGACGACAAAAAGGAGGAATTACCCAGGTGTGGGAAGATAAGTTTAGCAAGGAAGGCTTCACTTTTGACGATGTATTGTTGGTTCCTAGAAAATCCGAGGTGCTTCCAAAGGAAGTGGATGTTACCACTCGATTGAGCGAGCATGTGAAGCTGAACATTCCCCTGATCAGTGCGGGAATGGATACCGTAACGGAGGCTCCTCTGGCGATTGCTATCGCGAGAGAAGGCGGAATCGGCATTATTCATAAAAATATGTCCGTTGAACAGCAAGCCGAGGAAGTGGATCGGGTCAAGCGCTCCGAAAGCGGCGTTATTACGAACCCATTCTCCCTGCATGCAGATAATCTTGTAGCCGATGCCGAGAAGCTGATGGGGAAATTCCGCATTTCCGGCGTTCCGATCGTGGATAAGGATAATAAACTGATCGGGATTTTGACGAACCGGGATCTTCGTTTTGTGCATGACTATAACACGGTCATTCGTGACGTGATGACCAGCGAGAACCTTGTGACTGCACCTGTTGGAACGACGCTTCAGGATGCAGAAACGATTTTGCAGAAGCATAAGATCGAGAAGCTGCCTTTGGTGGACGAAAATAACGTGCTAAAAGGGCTAATTACGATTAAAGATATCGAGAAGGCCATCCAGTTCCCTAACGCTGCGAAAGACGCTCAAGGACGCTTGTTGGTGGGCGCGGCCATAGGGATCTCCAAGGATACCTTTGAGCGAGCGGAAGCGCTTGTAAAAGCAGGCGTAGACGTCATCACCGTCGATTCCGCGCATGGACACCATATCAACATCGTCGACTCGGTACGGAAGCTGCGCGAGCTGTATCCGGATCTTACCATCATTGCAGGTAACGTTGCGACTGGTGAAGGCACGAGAGATTTGATCGAAGCCGGAGCCTCAGTCGTCAAAGTCGGGATCGGACCAGGCTCGATCTGCACGACCCGTGTCATTGCAGGTATTGGCGTACCGCAGATTACGGCGATCTACGACTGTGCTACGGTTGCTAAGGAATATGGCATTCCAATTATCGCGGACGGCGGCATTAAATATTCCGGCGAAATTACGAAGGCGATCGCTGCTGGAGCGCATGCAGTCATGCTGGGCAGCATGTTTGCCGGTACGGAAGAAAGCCCGGGCGAATCGGAAATTTACCAAGGCCGCCGATTTAAGGCTTACCGCGGCATGGGATCTCTGGCTGCAATGAAGCAAGGAAGTAAAGACCGTTACTTCCAGGATGACGACAAGAAATTGGTGCCGGAAGGCATTGAAGGCCGCGTGGCTTATAAAGGGCCACTGGCGGATACGATTCATCAGCTGATCGGCGGATTGCGCTCAGGGATGGGCTACTGCGGTACGCAAAACCTTGAGGAGCTGCGCAATGATACGCAGTTTATCCGCATTACGGGTGCCGGACTTCGGGAAAGCCATCCGCATGATATTCAGATTACGAAGGAAGCACCGAACTACTCCTTGTAATCAAATCTGATCAATATAATCAGCATATGCACACAATGTTATTTATTTCCTGGACAAGCCGGGCGGAATCGCTCCGGCTTGTCTTTTTTTGATATCTCTCCTGTGATAGAATAGAACAAGTTAATGACTTAAACTTATGACTTATTGAGTAGTAGAGGGGAGTATTTCCATTGATAGAGAAGTCGATTAAAAGAAACAAACGGTACCGCATACAACGTACGCTGGCATCCTTGATGCTGTTTAATATACTGTGCTTCTCGGCTGCACCGGCCGTCTCGCTGGCTGCGCCAACCACACTTGCTACGGCGGAGACCACCGATAAAGCGAAAACAGGGGAAGCGACCGCGGACACGAAGAATTCCAAGGTTGATCGAGTTCCTTCAGCTAATCAGCTCGGACTTGAAGTGGAATCAGCGGTACTCATTGAACCGTCTACCGGTCAGGTGTTGTTATCGATTAATGCGGACGAGGCATTGCCGCCGGCCAGCATGACAAAGATGATGACCGAGTATATCGTAGCTGAGCAAGTGAAGCAAGGAAAGCTCTCTTGGGACGAAGTAGTCACCGTTGGGGAGAATGCCGCCAAGACCGAAGGTTCACGTATATTTCTTGCCGAAGGCGATCAACATACGGTTAAAGAACTTTACATAGCGATGGCTGTTGGCTCTGCGAACGATGCAACCGTTGCTTTGGCCGAGCGTGTAGCCGGTTCGGAAGAAGCTTTTGTGAAGATGATGAACGACACGGCCAAGAAGATGGGGCTTAAGACGGCCTTCTTTATTAATTCTACCGGTCTGAGCCGAGCAGATATGCCGGAGAAGTTCCGTCCCAAAGAAGATAAAGAAACCGTAATGTCGGCCATGGACGTTGCCATACTGGCGAAGTACATCGTGGAGGACCATCCGGATTTTGCTGAGTTTACGGCGCTCCAAAATTACAAATTCCGCAAACGCGATGATAAACCAATCATTAACTATAACTGGATGCTGGAAGCGAACAAGAACATTACGAACTTCAAGTCGTATGCATACGAAGGATTAGATGGGTTAAAGACAGGGCATACCAGTGCTGCTGGCTATTGCTTTGCCGGTACGGCCGAACGGAATGGTATGCGCCTCATTAGTGTCGTAATGGGGACGAAGTCCGAGCCTGCCCGTTTTGTAGAGACTCGTAAGGTTCTGGACTATGGCTTCAACAACTTTGAAGTGAAAGAGGTTCAGCCTGCGGGGGCGACTGTTGAAGGTTTTGACAAGGTGCAGGTGAAGAAGGGCAAAGGTAAAGAAGCAAAGCTCGTGACCGATCGTGCCCTGACGTTCGTGGTGCCTAAAGGCTCCAATGGCAACAATATTCAATTCGAAGCGAAGCTCGATTCCACTTCTGTAAATGCTCCTGTAGCAAAGAATACGAAGGTCGGGACGGTTACGTATAATTACAAGATCGAGGGCATGGCCAGCACCCAGAGCGATACGCTGAATCTGGTTACAGCCGAAGAAACGGAAAAGGCGGGCTGGTTCAAGCTGTTCCTGCGTGCGATTGGCGAATTCTTCGCGGATTTGTTCGATTCGATCAAAAATTTGTTCTAATCCGCAAAAGCCTTATAAATTCCGAGTAAATGGGTTGTGTATTTCATAACCTTGCGTTAAAATATCAAGTTAGATTCATTACAAATTTCTACAAGATTCACATGTACGATACCACCTGAGATCTTCATTTCAGGTGGTAAGATCTAAACATATATTCGGGAGGCTAGGGGATATGGAAACAGGAACATCTACTGTAAAAAGAGGTATGGCAGAAATGCAAAAGGGCGGCGTCATCATGGACGTCATGAACGCGGAGCAGGCGAAAATCGCTGAAGCTGCCGGCGCAACGGCAGTCATGGCGCTGGAGCGCGTACCTTCCGACATTCGTGCTGCCGGAGGCGTGGCTCGTATGGCAGACCCGACCATTATTGAAGAAGTGATGAAGGTTGTTTCCATTCCCGTTATGGCGAAAGCCCGTATCGGTCACTATGTGGAAGCGAAAGTGCTTGAATCGCTGGGCGTCGATTATCTTGATGAGAGTGAAGTGCTGACGCCGGCTGATGAGGTATACCACATCGATAAATGGGACTTTACGGTTCCGTTCGTATGCGGCGCGAAGGATATCGGTGAAGCGCTGCGCCGAATCGGAGAGGGCGCTTCGATGATCCGTACGAAGGGTGAGCCGGGAACCGGCAACATCGTTGAGGCGGTACGTCATATGCGCCTGATCAACAGCCAAATCCGTAAGGTACAGAATATGTCGAAGGACGAGTTGTATGCCGAAGCGAAGAACCTGGGCGTCTCTTATGATCTCTTGAAGGGTGTTCATGAGACTGGCAAGCTTCCTGTCGTGAACTTCGCGGCTGGCGGTGTTGCAACACCTGCAGATGCTGCGCTTATGATGCATCTCGGTGCAGACGGCGTATTTGTAGGCTCCGGTATTTTCAAATCCGAGAATCCAGAGAAGTTCGCCCGTGCAATCGTTGAAGCGACAACGCACTACGATGATTACAAGCTGATTGCCGAAGTTTCGAAGAACCTTGGTACACCGATGAAAGGCATCGAGATTTCCAAGCTTACGGCTGCTGAACGTATGCAGGATCGCGGCTGGTAAGAGAGAAGGGGTAATATTGAAGATTGGCGTACTGGCACTTCAGGGTGCCGTTGCAGAACATATTCGGAGTATTGAACGGGCAGGTGCCGAAGCGATTCCGGTTAAACGAGTGGAGCAGCTTGGTGATATCGACGGCTTGATTATTCCTGGCGGCGAGAGCACCACCATCGGCAAGCTTATGCGTAAATATGATTTCATGGATGCGATCCGCAGCTTCTCCTCGCAGGGGAAGCCGATCTTCGGTACATGCGCCGGCCTGATTGTGCTGGCAGAGCGGATCCAGGGCGATGAGGAAGCGCATCTGAAGCTCATGGATATCACGGTGGCGCGCAATGCATTCGGCCGTCAGCGAGAAAGCTTCGAGACAGACCTGAAGGTCGTGGGAATCGATGAACCGGTGCGTGCCGTGTTTATCCGGGCGCCGCTCATCCTGGAAGTAGGAGAAGGGGTTGAAGTTCTCTCTACGTACAACGATGAGATCGTGACGGCAAGACAAGGTCATCTGCTGGCAGCTTCCTATCATCCGGAGCTGACCGATGATTACCGGCTCCATGCATATTTTATTGAAATGGTCCGGGAACAGGCAGACCGTCAAGGCTAAACCAAACATAGGCATAGGATCAGACAGAAGACATCTTGACTCTTTAGGCATTGCTAAGGGTCAAGTTTGTCTTTTTCGCTGAAATAAACTAAGATTGTAACGTATATGAGAGTTTGCAGCTTGCCAGCCTGGAGTACCGGGCCTAGAGCTGTTACGATACACCGATGGATGTTTTACTTTAGGAGGGTTTCCCGTGTTAGACGTAAAAATATTGCGCAGCGAGTTTAGTCGTGTAGAACAATCGCTTAAGAATCGCGGCAAGTCGCTTGATTTGATTGCGGATTTTCCGAAGCTTGACGCCCGCCGCCGGGAGTTGCTGCAGGAAAGCGAGAGCTTGAAGAATCGCCGCAACACCGTGTCGGCTGAAGTCGCTCGTCTGAAGAAGAACCGTGAGAATGCAGATGAGCTGATCCTGGAGATGCGCGAAGTCTCGGATAAGATCAAGGCGATGGACGAAGAGGTGCGCGAAGTTGAAGCAAACATAGCGGAGCTTACGCTTGCGATTCCGAATATTCCGCATGAGAGTGTGCCGGTAGGCGCCTCGGAAGAAGACAATGTGGAGGTTCGCCGTTGGTCGGAGCCTGCTGCATTTGATTTTGAGCCGAAAGCGCATTGGGAGCTTGCCCAAAACTTGAATATCCTTGACTTTGAAGCAGGTGCCAAAGTTACGGGCTCCAGATTTACCTTCTACAAAGGGCTTGGTGCGCGCCTTGAACGCGCCTTGATCAGCTTCATGATGGATCTGCACAGCGACAAACACGGCTATGAGGAAATGCTGCCTCCTTATATCGTCAACCGGGACAGCCTGTACGGAACCGGTCAGCTTCCGAAATTCGAAGAGGATCTGTTCAAGATCAGCGATACGGACTATTATCTGATTCCGACGGCCGAGGTTCCAGTCACGAACTACCATCGTGAGGAAATCTTGAATGCTGAAGATTTGCCGAAATATTATGTAGCCTACAGCTCTTGCTTCCGTTCCGAGGCCGGCGCAGCCGGGCGGGATACGCGCGGGCTGATTCGCCAGCATCAGTTCAACAAGGTTGAAATGGTGAAGATTGTGCATCCCGACACATCCTTTGACGAGCTCGAGAAGATGACGGCGGATGCCGAGCGTGTTCTGCAGCTCCTTAATCTTCCTTACCGCGTGATGGAGTTATGCACCGGCGATATGGGCTTTGGCTCGATGAAAACCTATGATCTTGAGGTATGGCTGCCGGAGAGCGGCGTATACCGTGAAATCTCCTCATGCTCGAATATCGGTGATTTCCAGGCACGCCGGGCGAATATCCGTTTCCGTCCGGAGCCGAAAGCGAAGCCGGAATTTGTCCACACCCTGAATGGGTCGGGACTTGCGGTGGGACGTACCGTTGCGGCAATCCTGGAGAATTATCAACAGGCTGACGGCTCGGTTGTCATCCCGGATGTGCTTCGTCCATACATGGGCAATATCAGCGTGATTGCACCGAAATAATTAGCTTGATTAAATCATTTGAGTTGTGGTATAATGAATGGTGCACGTGATTCATTTTGGTGCAATTGTTATACCACATGGAGAGGTACCGAAGCGGTCATAACGGGGCGGTCTTGAAAACCGTTAGGGGGCAACTCCACATGGGTTCGAATCCCATCCTCTCCGCCATACATAATAATGACAGGCCCGTTTCCTTATTGGAAACGGGCTTTTTGCATAGCATTTTTTCTAAAGCGGAAATCGATTCTTTCCAGGGGCGGGCGTTCGGGTGCTCATTTATTTCCTTCTATAATAAACGGTTGCTGCACAATAGGTCTCCTTTTTAATCTAAGGGTTACCGATTGAATAAACGAAGCCAGCATGCATGGGCTGGTTGGTGTGTCTTCACAGGGCTTTAGAGGGTGCATAAAAGTTCACCCACTTTCGCAATTTATAGAGAAGGGGAGGTGTGATGATGAACTCAGAACTGAATGTAGATCAGGGTACGCTTGTTAACGCATGGCAGGAGAGGCTGCCGACGATCCTCAAGCCCGGTGACCGTGCGGAGGTGGCTCCCGACGAGGGAGATCCCAATGCCATCCGCATTCATATCGGTGCGGCTGGACGCCAGGAGTATTCGTTCGATTTCCAATGCACGTACGTGGACACAAGAGAAGTAAAGGTGGACCTGATCGATGTGGAGCGGGATGGCGCAACGACCGATGAACGCAATGAGAATGTCCAGGGCATGATCGGCGATTACACCCGGCATATCCATGAATGCGCGCAAGCGCTGCAGCAGATTACGCATCAATAGGGACATGAAGTAATGCCTTTGGTATGGTTCCGATTCCAAGAAACGGAGGACTGCACAATGAGCAAGCCGAAAGCGATTCCTGTACCGGAAGCCCAGGAGACACCGCAACGACGCGATGACCGTGACAGAGGCGGTCAAGAGCCCCTGTCGGGCTCGCACAAAGCCAAGATCCGCAAGCAGGACGGGCACTTTAACCCGGAGGGCTGACCTGCTGCCAGCCTTCTCTCTAGGCGTTATAAACATGAAGAGATTAGAACTTCCTGTATAATTTCGACAGGAGGTTCTTTTTTTGTTGAAACTATTTCAGTCATCGTCTCGTATTAGAAGGCAAGTGTAATATTACGGGGCCCCGAACATTACAGGAAAGTTAAGAAGTTTAAATTAAAGATTCCTGGAAAAAGAAAGGAAATAAAATTTCAGCAAATATTCCATAAAGTGTTTCTCATTTCGTCGAAATGGTATATGATTAAAAGGTCTGTTATTTTTTATTTTTTTTTTAAGCATTAGAGGGGAGAGAAAGTTTAATGAACAAGAAGTTGGTAGCCATTTTGCTGACACTGCTGCTCACAGTGACAGTGGTTATGTCTGGCTGCGCGAAGAAGGAAGAGCCTAAAGCCGCTATGACGGCAGCTGCCAAGAACGCTATGCAGATGACGTCGTACGAGATGAAAAGCAAAGTTGTCCTTGAAGATCTGCAAATCAACATACCGGAAGTTGCAGGGGATCCAAGCGTAACGCAAGCGATGACCATGTTGAAAAATGCCGAAATCACGATGGACGGCATGTATCAAGCGGATCCGCAGCAAATGGAAATGAAGATGGGCATCAACCTGAAGGGTGACATGGCGATGTCTTTCAACATTGACATGGTTATGACCCAAGACACCATCTACATCAAAGTACCAAGCATCCCGATGCTTCCACTGCCTGAAGATGTTGTCGGCAAATACCTGAAGATGGACCTGAAAGAACTTGCCGAGCAATCCGGCGAAACGTTCAGCCCAGAAACAATGGATACGGAGAAGACTCAGAAGTTCGCGAACGAAGTGCTTGAAGCATTGCTAAGCGAATATGATCAAGCGAAGTACTTCAAAGAAATCAACGCCAAGGACGCAGGTCTTCCTGAAGGCGTAGACGCGAAGCAAGTGGTGCAATTCTTCGTAACGAATGACAACGTAAATGAAGCACTGGAAATCTTGGTAAACAAGGTTGCTCCGAAAGTTGTCGACATCGCAGGTAAAGAAGAATACCGCGAAATGCTGGGACTTACTCAAGAAGATATCGACTCCGCTAAGACTGAGCTGTCCGCATTGAACCAGGAAGATTTCAAAGCAGGCCTGGAAGAAATGAAGAAATACCTGAAGATCAACACATTTAGCATCAACACCGCAATCGATAAGAATGACTTCCCTGCGTATCAGGACGTAGCATTGAATGTTGAATTCAATGAGCCTGAAACAAGCGAAAGCGTAAAAGTCGCTATCAAGGGCAGCACGCAATACCTCAACATCAATAAGAAGCAAGAATTCAAGATCGGTATTCCAAAAGACGCTGATGTCATCACGATGGAGCAATTTGAGGAATCCATGAGCGAATTGGGCGCTTATTAATCACATTATCCATGAACAGAAAAAACCCGGCCGTCATGGCCGGGTTTTTGTATTGTTCCTGACAAGAGGGATTACTTTCCCCGCAAGCGGCGAAAAAACTGGGTCAGAAGCGCGGCGCATTCTTCCTGCATAACGCCTTCCGTGACCTGGGCCCGGTGATTAAACCGCGGCTCTTGAAGCAGGTTCATCAAGGTGCCTGCGCAGCCGGCCTTCGGATCTCGAGTCCCATAAACGAGGTGCGGCACCCGCGATTGAACGATTGCTCCGGCGCACATCGGACACGGCTCAAGCGTTACATACAGGCGGCAGTCCAGCAATCGCCAAGCGCCGAGATGTCTGCTGGCCTCGCGGATCGCAACCATCTCCGCGTGGGCCGTCGCATCGTATGTCGTTTCGCGCAGATTGTAACCTCGGCCGATGATTTTGCCGTTGTGGACAACGACGGCGCCAATAGGCACTTCTCCGAGCTCCTCGGCTTTCCGAGCCTCGTGAATCGCTGCCTGCATCCAGTATTCATGCTGCTCATTATCCACAAGCGTGGTAGACGCTATATTTGATTCCATTTTATGATCTCCCTTCAATACAGCCCAAAACACGTGGGTTATACCCAGTGTTCAACGAACACTCATTCGTTTGTTAACATGATGTGGACATATTTGTGGATAACTTTATTTTTATACACAAAGTTATTCACATTATCCCCAATAAAGCTGTGTATTTGTTAGCAATCTGTGGACATCTATCTTGTCTGTAAGGATTAACTTCTATATTGTAAGGATTCCCTCATTTTTTGGCAATGAAAACGGAAATCCAGGTCCCCTTAAGGGGGCCTGTCTTTTCAAACGTTTACGATCAAGGTATCATGAGGATATCAGAGGTTGCAAGCCGTCACTGTGATAGCAGAAAGGTGAAGATGCCATTTGTCGATTAAGACCAAATTATCGATGATCATGTCCATATCGGTATTATTTATACTTCTGCTTAACATCACGCTCAACTACTATACAACGCAGGAAAATTTGCAGCGGGATAGCGAAGTCAAAATGGTTATGGCCGCAACCCAGATCGCGATAACCGTTCAGCAGACGGAGTTCAGCTCCTCTTATGTGGATGATCTGTTCGGAGATATGCTTAAAGATATTTCGATTGAAGCGGCTCAGGTGTTGGATCCGGATATCAATAATATTACGAACGGCCAGTTAGTCGAGCTAAGCAAGAAGTTAGGCGTGGCTCATATTTCGCTGCTGGTCAAGACGAAGGATGACGTCGTCGTTGCCCGTTCCTCCGCGAATGAAGAGATCGGATTGTCCACTAAAAACTGGGGTTATTGGCATACGGCGTTTCTCGAGCTATTCGAACACGGCGAGGTGCGCTCGGTTACGAAGGGCCAACGATCGGACAATTTCTGGTCCGGTCCATTCGAGTTCTCCACTTCAAATCCCGACATGATTTATAAATGGGGGTATTATTATGACGGGAAGCGCAATTATATTATCGACCCCTATATCCAGAACTCTACGTTTAAGGATTATGTAAAGGTTACGAGCCCGAATACGGTCGTTCAAGAGACGCTAAAAGCCAACCCACATATATTGGAAGTAACGGGCATTAACCCTGAAACGTTTGGCAATCAATATATGAGAGAGGACGGCTCGGACGACGTTCATTATAAGCTCTACAACCGCCCCATTACGTTCGGCAGCTATCATTACGGCACGCTTGACCAGGATGTGGAGGCGGTTCGGAAGGCCGTGTCAACCGGCGAGAACGTCGTGCTTGTGGATACGATCCAAGGGAAAAAGGTGCTTAAGAGCTTTATCCCGATTGATTACGAGGACAAGCCCACAAATGTGATCAGCGTGGTCATGGATTATGAAGCCATTTCATCGGTCATGAGGGAGCAGATGATCAGTCTCGTCGCGATTTCCTTGGTTCTGCTAGAGATCGTTATTTTCGGGAGCTACATTGTAGCCGGCTATTTTACCAAGCCGATTCAGTCCATCCTGAGGACGGTCAATGACGTAGCGGACGGACACTTTGACCGGCGCCTGGAGGTAACGAGCCGTGATGAGCTGGGCCAGCTGGCCGGAAGGATTAATGCGATGACCCGCAATCTCGGCCACTATACAAGCCAATTGAAGCAGATGGTCGAGGAAAATCAATCCGTCAAAGAATATCTTGAATCCATCATTAACCAAACGGCGGATGCTATTCATACAACCGATACGCATGAGCGGGTGATCAGCGTGAACAACGCCTTCGAACAGCTGTACGGCTGGAAGGCGCATGAGGTGATCGGGCAAAAGCTGGAGCTCGTTCCCCCGTCCAAGCTGGATGAAGAGCGCGACCGGATTAGGCGGCTGCGGCAAGGAGAGCGTCTGCCTCCGGTCGAAACGGTCCGCATGCGGAAGGACGGAAGCATGATTGAGGTCAGCATCAGCACCTCGCTCGTTCGGGACGAGCAGGGGCAAGTAACCTCGATGATCAGCGTGTCCAGGGATGTAACCGAGCGCAACCGGATTGAGGAACTGCTGCGGCGCTCCGAGAAGCTGAATACGGTCGGTCAGCTGGCTGCCGGCGTGGCTCATGAAATCCGCAATCCGCTAACGACGCTGCGGGGATTCCTGCAGCTGCAGCAGCAGACCCGTTCCGTAAATCCGGATCATATTGACCTGATGCTGTCGGAGCTGGACCGTATTAATTTGATTGTGAGCGAGTTTTTGATTTTGGCAAAGCCGCAGGCGATTCATTTCCAGGAGCGGGATGTCAGGGGCATTCTCCGGGACGTTATATCGTTCTTGGACAGCCAGGCGCATCTATACGGGGTCGAGGTCAAGCTCGACTTCTCCTCCGAACCTGCGCTTGTCCATTGCGAGGAGAACCAGCTGAAGCAGGTATTTATCAATTTGCTTAAAAATGCGTTCGAAGCCATGCCGGACGGCGGAACAGTAACGATTACACTTAAACGCCCGGAAGGAGATCACGTGCTTATCACCATACAGGATGAAGGCCATGGCATACCGGAGGAGCTGATGCCTCACCTGGGTGAGCCGTTCATTACCAATAAGGAGACAGGAACCGGACTTGGGCTTATGGTGAGCCAGCGGATCATTCAGGGTCATCAAGGCACGCTTGAAATCGAGAGCAAGTCCGGGGTGGGAACGAAGATCAGCATCGTTCTTCCTGCGGCAAGACAATCAGACATGGAAGCATCATCAAACGATGAGTGACATAATAAGGGGATGGCAGCTTGAGAATCAATAAATTTATTAGCGAAACGGGATATTGCTCCCGGCGGGAAGCGGACAAGCTTGTGGAGAGCGGGAAGGTAACGATTAACGGCGAGATTGCCGTATTAGGAAGCCAAGCCGAGGAGGGCGATGATGTCCGTATTAACGGGCGTCCGCTGCAGGAGAAGAAGCAGCAGCACGTCTATATTGCGCTTAACAAGCCGGTAGGCATTACAAGCACGACGGAATCGCATATCAAAGGCAATATCGTCGATTTCGTAGGCCATAAGGAGCGCATCTTTCCAATCGGGCGGCTCGACAAGGATTCCGAGGGTTTAATCCTGCTAACCAACGACGGGGATATCGTCAATAAAATATTGAGATCCGAGGGCAAGCACGAGAAGGAATATATCGTGACGGTCAACCGCCCTGTTACCCCGGCCTTCCTGAAGGGGATGTCCAGCGGCGTCAAAATTTTAGGCGAGATGACGCTGCCCTGCCAGGTCACCCGGATTTCGGAGCGGGTATTCCGCATTATTCTAACCGAAGGGAAGAACCGGCAGATTCGGAGAATGTGCAGCGCGTTTGGCTACGAGGTTCGGAGGCTCAAACGGATCCGGATTATGAACATCCTTCTCGGGGAGCAGAAGGTAGGCACTTGGCGAGATTTGACCCCTGCGGAGAAGCAGGAGCTTGGCAAGCTGCTGAATTACAAGCTGGAGTAGAGGAAATACCTTACGATGGAAGTACCGGAGATACAAAAAAACAACCGATTCGTCTGTTTGGCAGAAGCGAATCGGTTGTTTCATTTATAGGGACTTGCGGCGGCTAATTGCCAGCTTCGTCGACACTCGTAAAGGTTGCGCTGTCCTGATATTTCCGGATAATGGACACTTCAACCCGGCGGTTCTTCGCCCGGCCTGCAGCCGTTGCATTGTCCGCGATCGGATGGTATTCGCCGTAGCCGATCGGCATGAAGCGTTTCGGATCCAGCGACGAGTTCGCCAGCAATATCTTCATGAATTGCAGCGCGCGGTCCGAGCTCAGATCCCAGTTTGACGGGTATTTGCTATTGGAGATCGGAACATTGTCGGTATGACCGGATACGATAATTTCATAATCCGGGAACTTTTGAAGCATTTGCGAGATGGCCTCAGCCAGCTTGCGGGCCTCCGGCTTCACGACAGCTTCCCCTGACGGGAACAGCGCGTTGTCGCGAATCGTCAGCACGAGCTGGGAATGGTTGAGCTTGGTGCTTAGCTCGGAGGTTAGCCCGTTATTTTTAATATAATTATCGATCTGCTTCTTGAGCTGCTCCAGCTCCTCTTGCTCCTGACGCATCAGCTCAGCCCGTCGTTGGTCGGCAGTCGGTGCGGGAATGGTGGGTGCTGTCGCTTTATGATCCTTAACATCAGGGGGATCGTCGCTTGGCTGGGTCTTGCTGTAATCCAGCACGCCGGTACCGCCCGTCAGGGCAATGCTGAAGGCCTCGCTCATCTCCTGGAATTTGCGCGCATCGGTCGCGCTCATGGCGTAGAGCACAAGGAATAACGCAAGCAGGAGCGTCAGCAAGTCGGCATAAGGGAGAAGCCAGGATTCATCAGCATGCTCTTCGTGCGGCTCGTGTCTAGTCTTCTTGCTCACTAGAACCAGCCTCCCTCTCATCAAGCTGAGCACGCTCGGACGGTGTCAGGAACACGGACAGCTTCTGGTTAATGGCGATCGTGGACACACCCGACTGAATGGACAGCAGGCCCTCGACCATCATAAGGCGGATTTCCACCTCGCGTTTCGACAGACGCTTCAGTTTATTTGCAATCGGATGGCAGATAACATAACCTGTAAAAATACCAAGCAGGGTGGCAATGAACGCAGCACCGATCGCGTGGGCCAGCTCGCCCATGTCTTCCATGTGGCTAAGGGCTGCGATCAGACCGATAACAGCGCCGAGAACCCCGAGCGACGGAGCGTACATACCGGCCTGGGAGAAGATCAAAGCCCCGGAACGATGGCGCTCTTCGGTGGCATTGATGTCTTCCATCAGCACGTCGCGAACGAATTCCTGATCGTTGCCGTCGATGATCATCCGCATGCCATTGCGCAGGAAGCCGTCATCAATTTCTTCGACTTTGGTTTCCAGGGCAAGCAATCCTTCACGGCGAGTGATGGAAGCCCATTCCATAAACAGCTTGATCATATCCGTCTTGTCCATCAGCTGCTGCTTCACAAAGGTCATTTTGATCAGCTTGGGAATTTTCTTCAGTTCCGAAAGAGGGAAACCGATGAATAAAGTTGCGGCAGTTCCGCCAAGAATGATTAAGTAAGCTGCCGGATTAATCAAAGACGCGATGGAGGCACCCTTGAGGATCATGCCCACCAGCACCGCGATAAGCCCGAGAATCAAACCTATAAGTGTTGAAATTTCCATGCTACACCTCATCCGTGAGAAATAAATAACGAATCCATTCGTTTTTAGCGGCTCTTGCGGCGAACCGCGCGCCTTTACGGGGCGTTATCCTATTTATCGTCAGATCGGGCTTTTTTTTTTAGTTGTAATTTCCGGTATAATAGAAGGAAGAGTAATCGAAGCTTAGCATGGCAGGAAGGAGTGATGGAGATGGGCGTAAAGCACGGAAGGGATTACGGCGAAATTCTGACCGAATTAACGGAAGCCGTTGGGCGTATTCCTGACAGCTATGTCTTCTTTGAAATGGATCCGGAGGATTGGGGCAGGCTGGAGGATGCCGAGCAGGCCGAGGTTCATGAGGCGCTGGCGGAGGATCTGTTCTATGCCTTGGGCACAGAGCCGGTCATTACGGTCGGCAGCGGGGTTGTCATGCATGATCGGACGAATCATCGGATACATATTTTGATCGGTGAGGAAGAGCTGGCATTCGTAGCGCTCGTGTAAGCCAGGGTTGGTTATCAAGGAATGAAGCATGGAATAAAATAGATGGAAGAAGCCCTAAGGACGTAACAATCGGCTTATGAAAGGTTTTTTTCGGGGAGGAATATAATGATGCTTTATACGCAGCAGGAAGTGGAGGCTCATCTAGAGAAGCTTGAAGGCTGGGAATTTGAACAGGGGAGATGGATTGTACGCAAGTACACCTTTTCCTCCTTCATGAAGGGAATCGCCTTTGTTGATGAGGTGGCAGCGATTTCGGAAGCTTTCGGACATCACCCCTACATCACCATTGATTATAAAACGGTGACGCTGCGCCTGACGTCATGGGATGACGGCGGAATAACGGCCGTCGACATCAAGGAGGCCCAGCAATTTAACGAAGTTTATGAGAAGAGCCGATCCAAGGATCTGAAGGATCCGGAATAGGCAATGTAGATTCGGGCAGCTGCAGAAGCGTTAGGCCCGAGAATTAAAAAACACGCTTGGATCCAAACAGCAGTCTGGGGATCCAAGCGTGTTTTGCGTAATAAGAGCTGATGGATTATTTTTTCTCAGCAAGGTAGAGCGCGATGTTTGCAATTTCCTCAGGCTTCAGCTGATCCTTAAAGGAAGGCATTCCTTTACGTCCCTTGGTAACTACGTTAAAGATTGCGTTCGCATCCATATGTCCGCCTACTTGATTCAGAGCCGGACCTGCACCGCCCTGGAGCTGATCGCCATGGCAGGAGATACAGCTGGCTTTCAATGTAGCTTCAGCCGCAGCGGCATCCAAAGTAACCTCCGGCATGGTTGGCTTCTCTTCCTGCGCCACCTGCTCCTTGCCTGGAAGCGTAAACATCAGCGCAATAGCCAACGCACATGCGACGAAGAACAGTCCGCTCATGATCCATTTTTGCATCGTCATATCGTCCTTTCTATGTATACTGCACTTTTGCACTTGTCTTCATTATAAACCAACATCCTTACACATCATAGCCAGTTGTGACAAAAAAAGCAATGTTCAAGCCTGCCTTCATAAAAAGTACACAAAATTGTACTTTTTCATATAGACAAGACTACTATTCCTCATTGGCCATCGGGTCATACACCATGCAATAAAAAGGCGCCATGCCCGTCGGCGTAAGGCGTTCGTACGTATCGGCAATGTAAAAGCCAGCCTTCCGGTAAGTCCGGATAGCCCGTTCATTCCAGGTAAGCACCTCAAGATCAATCTCGTCCGAAGGACGGCGCCGCTTCGCCTCATCCACAATTGCCTGCACGAACCGTTTACCCATTCCCCGGCCGCACCAATCAGGCCGCATGCCCAGGCCTAGACGCGTAACGCCTGCCATAGGGAATAGCTGGGCAAACCCCCAGAGCTGATCCTGCTCATCCAGCACGGACAGGTATTGCTGCAGGCGGATGCCGGGATCCCCGAATTCCACCCCTAGTCCCTTCATCTGCTCCCAAGGAAGAAAGCCATATATATTATAGGGCGGGGGATAGGACCAGGTGCAAATTTCAGCGGCATGGGCTTCCTGCATGACCACGGTATGAAACGAGGGTAAATTCGCCTCCATGTAAATACTCCTCTCATTCAAAACAATTCCGTTAGAGAGAGAATACATGCTGCTGAGCGGGATTGCAAAGATAATAGCGCAGGGGGAAACGAAACTGAAGCTAAAAAATTTTCGATTGTTTATTCGTATTGCTGTTTAGGTTAATTCTGGAAGGGTAAATAAAATGTAAGCGCTCGGATTGGCCGAATCTTGTTGGTGGCTTTGAGCATACAGAATGAAAAAATATTTTTGGATTTTCCGAAAAACATAGAACTTTTCCATGGCCTGAAACGTTATAGAGGTATAGACGAAAAATTATAGAAAAAAAGCCGCTGGGTGAGATCGGCACATCTCATGCTCCAGGGCTTATGGACATTCAGAAAAATTACGGTACAGTCAATTAATTGTAGTTCACGGCAAGGGACTTGTACGTGCTTTGGCTCATGATTCTCTTCGCGCCTACATAACGCTTCGCGTAGTAGCTCTGGCTGAGCGGGCTAACGATGACGCCGCGCGAGGAGGAAGAATGGGCGAACTTCCCGCCACCGACATAAATGCCAACATGGGAAACGCCTCTGCCGGAAGTATTAAAGAATACGAGATCCCCGGCCTTCAGGTTGCTCTTCGATACCGCGGTACCTACCTTGTATTGTGCTGCAGAAGTGCGCGGCAGGGTGAGGCCCAGCTTCTTGTAAATATAGCTGGTGAATCCGGAGCAATCAAAACCCTTTGTAGTGGTTCCGCCGGTTTTATAAGAGACACCGATGGTTGGTTTGATAACGGTATTCAACTTGGAATCCGCGAAAGCGCTACCGGTTCCAATCGTGAGCGCAAGGGCCAAGCCTAAAGAGATGGCTGTTAACTTCTTCTTCAAAACAAAAAGCTCCTTCCATTGCCTGCGAGGTTAGCTTAAGGGTTCGGTTGAAGGTCCCCTATGATCCCTCTCTAGCGAGATCAATTCACCCAAAACGGATCCCCCGCTTCCCGTATGAAGACGGGAATTCGGCTTTTAAAAGATGTCGATGTACCCAATATGACGTTCCAACATGTTAACATGATGACAATAGTTACAATAAAAATGACAAAGTTGTTACTAACATATTCGTTATTTTAGCAGAGTATTAACAATTTGGCAAACGAGGAAAGTTGTTTTTTTAACAAAAATCCCTGTCCACATTGAAGTGGGACAGGGATTTTGTATAAATATGGGAGGGGAACGTTGAGGATTCCGGTTGGATGGGAAAGTTATCGTTCGAAATCTATCCTTTTCGGAGGCTGCTTTAGCTTCCGGTTACAACCTTTTTACCACATTTAAACGATGAATGGTTGTTAATGAAATGTAACTTTTGTAACCGTTATGGATTTGAAGCTACGGACGCTCTCCATAAATGATATTGGGAAGAAATTCCCCATATTTGGAAGAGCCCGTTCAGGAAATAGGAGGCTTGCTGAATGATGAGTCCGATTAATCCCGCCCAGAACAGGGACGCCGAGCTGAACAGCAGGAGAATGACAAATGCGGCTCCACCAACAGAAATGGACAGCAGTACAGCCGTTCCCAGCTTGCGTATGAGCGCCGTGACGGATGCGATCATACCGAGCTCTCCGGTATGCCCGAACTGCATATACAGCAGCACAAGGCGAATAACATAGGTATAGAGGAACCAGGCCGCCGCGTAAGGCAGCACCCGGAGCAGCTGGGAAGGCTCCTGAATGGAGCCGAGCAGTGCCGGAAGAGCCTTGGGAATGATCCAGTAACCCGGCGCAACCGTAAGAACAAGCTCGATGAGATAGAACACCGTTACCGATTTCCAATGCTTCCGCATGCCGATGAAGAAGAACAGACCGCGTTCGCCACGGGCCTCCTGATGGAGGTTGTAGAAGATGCCGGAGCGAATCAGCGGGGTAAGCACCATGCGGACGAGGAGCAGAGCGGCAAGGATCCAGCCGTAGGTATGAACCGTATTGCTGAGTGACAAGCTCATTTCGCCCTCATAGAAGAACAGGAGGCGGCTCAGCTCGTTAGGAGCCGGATCCGGGTACCGCATCAAAAGCGGGACGACGGCGGATTTCACGAGTCTGTACAGACAGTAGCCCCAGAGAAGACGGTACAAGAACAGTAGAATGGAGACGTATAATTGATCTTTAACACTGATCCAGCCTTGGCCTGCATAGCTTTTCATGTGCTCCCCCCTCACCACGACATGCTGCCGAACAGCGTCTCCACGAGCTTGGTAATGCCGAGATTCCAGCGTGTAACGACTTTCGGATCCATGCCAGCCTTCATATAGTTATTCATGTGTTTATTCTCCAGCATGATGGTATATTTCGGATCCACCATGGCCCAGGCGAGCGGTGTATGGTATTCCAGCGTATAGGTCACTTTGCCGTTCTTACCGCTCCATGTTCGCTCAACAAGCTTGCCATCCTCAAAAGCGAACACAATCGGCACATCGGTAACATCGCCGCCCTTGCTCGTGATGTTTACGGTCGAAACAAACCGTGGGTGCGCTTGTGAGCCTTTATTTTTAGTTTTGATCTGGTCGATCGCGATGTCAGCCATTTGGCTGCCGTAAACGTACTGATCGAAATACGACTGCCATGAGGACTGGGTAACCTGTTCAACAACCTTCTGGAAGTCCGTCGTTGTCGGATGCTTGAAGCGGAATTTTTTGGCGTAGGTCATCATGATTTTATCCATCGTCTTGGATCCGACTTGTCGCTCGATGCCCTGGAGCACCAGCTTGCCGCGTGTATAGACGTTGAGTGCGTAATTTTCATGCGAGCTGTATTTCCAGGACTCCATCTTAAGCGGTTCAGGCGACGTAATGGATGCGCCTTGCGCCGCGGTATTGGATGTAATTCCGTACTGCTTCTCCATGACCTTCTCCTCGGCATAGGAAGCAAAAGCCTCGTCCAGCCATGCCTCTTCGAATTCGTTATTGGCTACGATGCCGTAGAAATATTGGTGGGCGATTTCATGGATGACGGTCCGCTCCAGCTCATATCCGGGCGAGTCGTTATTGGCTCCGAAGGCGGTGACCAGCGTCGGGTATTCCATGCCGCCTGCGCCGTTGCCGGAATAAGGCGGGACAACGATGGATAATGTGGAGTACGGATAGGAGCCGTACCATTTGCCGAAAGAGGACAGCGCCGTTTTGGCTGTATCAAAATAACGCTCCTTCAAATCCTTATGAGCCGGATCAAGGTACAGCTTGATCCGGACGCCAGGGATACCCGGAGCGGAGTAAGCCTCTTCCGCCGTCACGAAGTTCGGCGAGGCGGCCCAGGCGAAGTCATGCACGTCATCCGCATAGAATTGGTAAATTTTCTCTCCGTTTGCTTTCTGCGCAGGCTTGGTCGGGAACCCGGTAGCGGCTACGATATAGTCCTCGGGTACACGAATCCGAACGCTATAGATGCCGAAGTTCGAGTAAAACTCCGAATTACCGTGATACTGATGTAAGTTCCAGCCTTCCTGGGTTCTTCCCCGCGTGCCGGCAGGCTCGTATACCGATATCTTGGGAAACCACTGGCCAGCCATGACAAAATCCTCGGTCCGGCCCATGCGCGCGAAAATCTTCGGCAGCTCTACCTCAAACTCCAAATGCAGGGTTATACTCTCTCCGCCTTTTACAGGCTTGGGCAACCGGAGTTTGGCAAGACTTTGATCTTTGATGTTCCCGTCATCCGGCTGAACAAACTGCAGTCGTTGCGTCAGGCCCAGGCCCTCGGTCGTTTTCACGTTCGTAATCTTCATCGACCCATAGCCGTTCTCGGGCATCGGATCGGATCGAAGCCTGCCTCCGGACTCCTTCATGAACGTCGTTTCATCGGATGCAAAGGCGTTCGGGTATAAATGGAAGTAGAGCTCATTCACGCTTCTTTTGCCAGGATGGGTCCAGGTGACGGTCTGCTTGCCTTTCAGCTTGTTTTGTTCAGGCTCGTACCTTACATCCATGTGGTATTCGACCAGCCGGTCGCTAAGCGCAGGGGCCGGTGCATCAGGCTGAACCTTTGGAGGTGAAAGCGGGGCCTTCTCCACGGCAGAGACGGAGGGCTTGCCCCCATTCGGAGCAAGCGCCGACAAGGAGGACCCTTGATTAGAAAGAAATATTGGCATCGATCCTGCAAGCAAACCCAAGGCGAGCAGGGATGATAGAAAGACTTTGGCACGTGGTGGGACCATATCGAATAACCTCCCGTTGACAAGCATCTACAGCATGTATATGTTTGCTTTTGGAGGATTATTAGTTAAAATAAAATTATTGGGACAAAGGTAGTTACGATGCAGCCGACATGCTTTGTCGGCTCTGATATAGGAGGTTTTGCGGCAATGGAGAACGGGAGTCAGGAACAGGGCGCCAAGAAACAAATCGCGCTGAACATTATTAACAGCAAGAGCAAGCATAAAGGGTTCGGTGCAGGATCGATTGATTTGAACAGCCTTTCGCCAGTCATTATCGATAATGGCGAGGCCAAGGTGGATATCGGGGCCATGCATGCAAAGAGCAAGGTGGAGCGGGGCATCCGGTTTACGACGGACCGGGACGAGGTGCCTAATGGCCGTCAGGTGTGGATCGTATGGGTAGCGGTGGACCGCACGGCTGAAGGGCAGCATTACGCCGGTGCGACCGCTTGCGAAATGTGGATCGATCAGGAAGCGCGCAAGGGCTGGAAAATCCTCGCCGATCATGTGAACAAGATGGACGCTGCGCTAAAGCGCCGGATTATTCTGGACGGACTTGGCGATGTAGAGAAGAAGGCGCTGCGCGAGCTGCTGATTTCCCGCAATGAGGAATGGTGGAACGCATCCCCGGATGAATTCAAGGAAGCGCTTCGGACTGAGGAATAATTATATTGCCTTGAAAAGAAAGTTTTAGGATTAGAACGCGAAGAAAGACCGGTCAAGATTCGAGGGAGGAATCTTAACCGGTCTTTTTGTGCTGGCGTGTTTAGTTATCGGATTCATTAGAAGGGCAGAGCATATGTCAGATTCTTCTTGATATCGAGAAACGGATTTTCATATTGCAGCGTCAGCTTGCCGCTCTTATAACCGACAAACGTCAGACCATCACCGATGAAGCCCACCTCATTCGGCGGCATTTCCCCGATGGCCTTGATGCTTTCCTCATCCAGAATCTCAGGATAAATCAGCTCTGCTTTCGTGCCAGTCGGGTTAACGATGTACAGGGTTGCCTTCGTATATGGCCGGACGAGCAGGAAGTCCTGTTCGATCGCCTCCACCGTGAAATCATCCTTTACGCCTGTAAGGGCGGCGAGATCATAGGTTTTGACCGTCTTGCCGGTCGGATGAACGAGCTCCAGCTTGCTGCCGTTCATCATGGCGATATTTCCTTTATAGCCGGTAACGTTCGGCTCGTAGTTAATGCCCGCGAAGTTGGCATTCTGGGTTGCGGCTGTTTTGATGATCTTCTGATCCCGAATGAGTACACGGTATCTAGCTTCATGGATATGCGGCTCTCCGTACGTGTTATAGATGTCGGCCACGTACGTATTGCCATTTACCTTATGCGCATCGATCTCAAGAATGTCGATATTTTCAATAGACACCTTGCCTGCTTTTACAGGAACCGTTCCTGCTTTCCCCATATAGAGCGTTCCGTTCTCCCGGTTCACCCAAAACAGCATGCTGCCTTTTGCCGTGTAGGCATATCCGGTTCCCGGGTTAAAGGTTGTTGCCAATCCGGATTTGGCATCATAACGGAGCGGGATGGCAAACGCTTTGGTAATCAGGCTGGCAGGGACGTAGGTCACCCCTTTCTTGATGACCGGCGCGGCCTCGAGCTTCAGCACGCTGCCTTTCGCATTCACGGCACGAGCCTGCCCGACCTTGATCCGGACGGATTCCTTCGGACTGTTAATGTACATCTGGTTCTTGCCAACAACCGTCAGCTGCAGCTGGAGCGATTCGGAAATTTCCTTCAACGGTACATATAGGACTTTATTCTTCGTAAATGGCTGATTTTTAAGATCAATCGTGCTCCATGCGGCTTTGGCCTCCGAGGCGGCTGCTGCGGCATGCGAGGGTACTGTCGCGGCGGATGCTGTTAATAACAGCGTCGCGGCTAGGGAGGCGGTTCCGGCTGCTTTCATCCATTTTCTTGTGTTCATGATAGGTCTCCTCCTTTAAATCGTTGGGTAATCTTTCTCCCATATGCATAAACGAGTCGGGCATGGAAAATGTTTCATTGAAGAGCGAAATGATATGAAAAAAAATATATAGCCAGCCGAATTGCCCTGCTTCTAAGCCCATAAAAAAAGAAGCTTCATCCTGCTGGATGAAGCTTCGAAGAGTGTTCGCTGTCACGACCGGGCTATCGGCTGGGATAAGCCCTCGGTTACGGATTCCCGATCCTTGCCAAGCAGGATGGACAGGCCGAGCAGGGTAACGATAATGGTTGCCCCCATATCCGAAATGATTGCGATCCACAGCGTCAGCCATCCGGGGATGGTGAGCAGGAGAGCAATCGCCTTCAAGGACAGTGAGATCCCAATATTCCATTGGATGATGCGGTTTACCCGGCGGGCCGTTCGGATCGCTCCGGGAAGCTTGCCGAGGTGATCCTGCATTAAGACGACGTCCGCCGTTTCGATGGCGCTATCGGTCCCCTTGCCCATGGCAATCCCGAGATCCGCCGCAGCCAATGCCGGGGCATCGTTGATGCCGTCACCGACCATGCCGGTCTTCCGGCGGGAGGCCAGTTCCTTGATTTTGGATACCTTCTGTTCAGGGAGCAGGCTTGCAAAGACGCGGGTGACGCCGGATTGCTTCGCGATGGACTGCGCGGATTGCTCATGATCGCCGGTAAGCATAATCGTTTCGGTAATGCCGGCTTCGTGAAGCTTACGGACGACGTCCGCCGTTTCCGCCCGGATCTCGTCCGCCAGACCGAAATGGCCCAATACGCCGTCTTCGCTTACAGCCGCAACAATCGTATATCCCTGTGCCTTTAAGTGGGCAATATCTGCTTTGACGGCGGCCAGATCATTCCGGGCACTGTCACGAATATGGGTCAGAACATCCTCACTGCCGACCCAATACAACTGTCCGTTGATCCGGGCCCGGACACCTTCACCCGGGAGAACCGTAATATCCTGCGGATCACGGAACGTACACTGCGGCTGCTTGATTTCAAGATGCTTCATTACCGCTTTGGCCAGCGGGTGGAGCGATGCTTGCTCGATAGCCCCAACCACTGCGTAAAAGCGGTCTTGGTCGTAGACCGTCTCGGCATACACGGCGGGCTCGCCCTTGGTGAGCGTGCCGGTCTTATCGAAAGCAATGGCCTCCAAGCGGCCGAGCTGCTCCAGATGGATGCCGCCCTTGATCAGAATGCCGTTTCGGGCTGCCCGGGTCATGCCGCTGACGAGCGCAATCGGCGAGGACAGCACAAGCGAACAAGGACATCCGACAATAAGGATGGATAGTCCCTGGTAGATCCACGTCATCCAGGGCTGATTCAACAGCAGCGGAGGTATCAGTGCAACGCCGAGCGCGATGATCATAATGGCGGGCGTATAGTATTTGGCGAACTTATCGATAAACAGCTCGGTCGGCGTCTTGCTGTCCTGCGCTTCCTGTACCAAGTGCATAATCTTGGCGAGGGAAGAATCCTCATATGCCTTCGAAATAGCGATATGGAGCACGCCGTCCGTGCTTACGCTGCCGCCAAAGACCGTATCGCCCACCCGCTTGGTGACGGGCACCGATTCGCCCGTAATCGCAGCTTCATTGACGGCCCCGGCTCCGCTGGCAATCGTACCGTCAGACGGAATTTTCTCGCCGGGCCGGACCCGAACTACGTCGCCGGGTTTAAGGGTTCCGATCGGCACGAGGACAGGCTCGCCGTCCCGCAGCAGTTCCGCTTCCTTCGGCGCGGCCGCCAGCAGAGCTTCCATGGACTGGCGGGCGCGGTTCATGCCGTAGCCCTCCAGCAGCTCATTGAGCCCGAACAGGATCGCGACCAGCGTAGCCTCCCGCCATTCGCCTATGATGACCGCACCGACGAGCGCTACGGTCATCAACGTGTCCATATTAAATTTGAAGCGGGTCAGGTTTCTAAGGCCCCGAAGAAATGTTGTGTAGCCGCTAAGCAGCATGGCGCCCGCATACAGTGCGATCAACACGGGCTGCATGGTTCTTCCTTCCAATAGGAAGGTGAGCAGGTACAGCGCAGCCGAGATGCCGAGCAGCCATTTCATCTTCCGCGTGCTGTCCTGTGCGTGATCGTGGGCATGGCCGTGATCATGGCTGCGGTGTTCATGACCGGCCGCCCCGTGGTCGGAATGGCCGCCGGGCGATGCGGCTGCTTGGGAGGAAGATGACGGGGCTTGAACGATTCGTGCTCCATCGCTCTTCAAGATGCTTTCTACGCGGCTGAGATCCACATGAGGGGAGACAGTCAGCTTCCCGCTGTTATAGCTCAGCCGGGCATTGTCGCCATGTTTAAGCTTCTGGATCTCCTCCTGCATCTCACGCGTGCAGTTCGGGCAGGAGAGGCCCTGTACGCGATATTCAACAAAGCTAGGACCATCCGTCTCTGGAGATGGCTTCGTTTGTGATTTTTGTATACCCATTTACCTCTTCTCCTTCTGATGCTCCAGCGTCATATGAAGCAGGGTACGGATGTGATCATCCACAAGCGAGTAATACACATTCTTTCCGGATTTTCGCGATTTGGCGATATCCTTGTTCTTCAGCGTTCTTAGATGATGAGAAGCCGTTGCCGTGGAGCAGCCGAGCAGCTCGGCAATATCGCAGACGCACAGCTCGCCTCCGCGGTCCAGCATATAGGCGACCTTCACCCGAGTAGGGTCCGCTAGAGCTTTGAAGATTTCCGCCATCCCCTGCACATCATTGTCGGACACCTGCTCGCTTAATACGGCAGCGACCCTGTACGGTGAAGGGCACGTGATTTCACATAGCTCGGCGGAATTGTCTGCCGGTACGGTTCGGGTTTCCATATCCAATCGCCTCCTTGAAGAAAATGATTAGGGCTCTTATTCTTTATATTCAAACCGTCGTTTGATTGTTTAAACCTAATATACCTCTTTTTATTATTATATTCAAATGAATGTTTGATTGTTCCTGGGATTTCGCGTTCGGCCAGGGAAAAGCGCAAGCCTGATTTTTGAAAATCTGTGCCGTTAGGAGCAGGGCATATAGGTCAGAAAATCCTTCCATTTCCTTGGCGGCAAATTTATACTTAATAGCAAAAAGCGAAGTCCCTATGAAGTGAGCGAAGCTTGCCGGTGAGCGTTCCCCGTGCCCCCGGTGCAAGAATTGGGCCAGCGGCTCATCACAACCGTTATATCAGCATCATCTGTACCTGATCCTTCAATTGCAGAATCGTAAATAACAGGGAGGCATGCGTATGATGTGTCCAATATGCCGATACGAGACGGAAGAAGGGAAGTACTGCGAGCAGTGCGGAGCCCGTCTGATCATCGAGGATAAGGCCGTATTTACAGCGTTCAAAGAGCAGGCGGCTGCCTCGGAGGTATATGGTGTTCACCAGGGAAGCACAAGATATAGAGGCAGCTCCCAAGGTGAGAAGGAGATGCCTGTGTACATACCGCCTGACATTCCGTTTCATACCGCGGGACGGCAGCACGTAGAAGAGGAAGCCGTATCCAACCCTTATTGGGAAAGCATTAAGTTATACGGGCAAATCTACGGAGACTATGTGGTCAAGGGATTGAAGCATCCGATCGCATCCGCTTCCGCCACGGATGGCAGCCAGCTGCTTAACGCGACGGTGTCCATGCTGCTGTATGTTCTGTTTCTTCCGCTCTTGGGTTATGTTACCCTGAGCTTTGACGGAGCAATCCTGCAGAAGGGAGCTTTTGTTCATCTGGTCCTGAAGCCGATGGGCTGGCTGGCGCTGTTCTTATTTTTGCTCAATGTATTTACTTTTACCGCCGTGAAGCTATCCAATTACCCGGGAGTCAAGCTGAAGGAAGCGATGGCAAGGTTCGGGACATTTCTGATCCCGTTTCTGGCCCTGCTCGTCATCAGCCCGCTATTTCTATTTATAAACAGCGACATTACAACGGTCATCCTGATTCTGTCGTTTGTCAGTACGGTGATCACGATCCCGGTGCTCGTCATGAACAGCTACAAGCGCAAAAAAACCGGCGGCTTGGATCCGTTGTACGCGATCCTGTTGGTCTATGCCGCAAGCCTGCTGGTGCTTGCTTTGATCTGGGATATCTTCACCCGCTACTTGATCACAAGCCTTTAGAAGGGATGAAGGTATATAGAGGGATCTAACTCAATTACATAGGAACACAGAAAAGCAGCAGGCGATGCCTGCTGCTTTTCTTATATATCGATGTGTCTGATTGTGATGGATGCTGCTAGAGCACACGGAGCTACGGAAGGCTTGGAAATACGCTAAAATGGGGCACTTTGCAGGGTTCGTGGCGTACGTTGCTTGGGGCCACATCAAAGGTAATCCGCTCGATAGGTTGTTCGTTTACTCCACCCACCAGCGCTTGAAGTCCTTCCACCAGGAGCGTTCCTCTTGCTTTTTGGCCGCTTTGGTCTGATCCGCTCCCTTTGGCTGCTTCTCGCCGTCGCCGTGCTCGACACAGTATTCCTTCGGCTCCGTTCCCTTCACGAATACTTCCAATACCTTATCCGGGCAATCGGGGCCGGCCAGCATGCCGTTTTTCGGATCGACGTAGGCGCTGACCACCTGATCCGGAATGGGGAAAATTTTCGGCGGCACGTTCTCGAGCGCCTTCTCCGTAAAATTGGCAAAGATGGGCGCTGCCCGGTGGCCGTCCACCTTGCTGATCTCCCGGCCCTTATCATAGCCGACCCACACGGCGGTGGCCAGCTCCGGGGTGTATCCGACGAGCCAAGCATCGGTATCGGTCGTCCCGGTTTTGCCGGCAACCGGACGCTTCATCATGGAGGACACGCGGTTGCCGGTTCCGCCGTTCTCGAACACGCCTTCCATCATGCGGGTCATCACATATGCGGCGGCCGGCTCCACGACCTGTTCGCCCGGATCCTCCGGAGCTTCGTAGACACTCCGGCCGGCAGCATCTGTAATGCGCAGCACCGCCACCGGAGCGACTCGCTTGCCGTTGTTGGCCATAACGGCATAAGCGGATGCCATTTCCAGCGGGCTGACGGGGGAGGTCCCGAGCGCGAGCGAAGGGACAGGCTCGAGCGGGCTCGTGATGCCCATTTTTTTGGCCATGTCGACGACCTTGTCCGGACCGAGCTGCATGATGGTATTGACGGCATAAATATTGTCCGACGCCGCGATGGCCTCGCGCATCGGAATTTCGCCCAAATATTTGCCCCCGAAATTGCTGGGCTGGTAGGTCTTGCGGTTGTTATCATAATGAAACAGGGTCGGCTGGCTGTTGAATACCGTTGTGCTCGTCATTTCTTTGGAGTTGATTGCCGTTAAGTACATGATCGGCTTGAAGGACGAGCCGGGCTGTCTCGTCTTGGCCAAGGCGTGATTGTATTGGTTTTCACGGTAATTTTTGCCGCCGACCATCGCTTTGATATGCCCGTTTCGGGGGTCGATGGACACCAATGCGGTCTCCAGCTCGCTTTTGCTGTCCATGCCGCTGGCAACCGCTTCTTCGGCTGCCTGTTGGACTCTTGGATCAAGCGTCGTGTAGATGTTCAGACCGCCTTGCTCCAGTTGTTCCTCCGTTATGTTAAGCTGCGAGGTGACCAGGCTTCGCACATAATCCCGGAAGTATGAGGCGATCACCTTGTTCTCTTGGCGGTCCTGGGGCAGTATAGCCAGCTTGGACGAGGCGGCCCGGTCCGCTTCAGTCTGAGTGATGAAGCCGGTCTCCGCCATAGCGTTCAGGACGATCCGCTGTCTTTTGAGTGCATTATCCATATGGTTATAGGGCGAATAATAGGTCGGCCCTTTCGGAATGCCGGCCAGCATGGCGCTCTCGGCCAAGCTCAGGTCTTTGGCGGATTTTCCGAAATACAGCAGCGATGCCGATTCGATGCCGTAAGCACCGTGACCGTAATAAATTTCATTTAAATACATTTCAAGAATTTGGTCTTTCGTATATTTCATCTCAAGCTGGGCCGTAAACTTGGCCTCCTTGAGCTTGCGGGTCCATGTCTTCTCATGGGACAGGTACAGGTTTCGCGCAAGCTGCTGGGTTAGCGTGCTGGCTCCCTGCTTGCGGTCCATGTGACGCAGGTTGACGAGAAGCGCCCGTGCCATGCCCTTCACGTCAAAGCCGAGGTGATCATAGAATTTCCGGTCCTCCACCGCCATGGTGGCCTGGATCAGAAGAGGAGAGATTTCGCTTAAGGCCACCTGCTCCGAGGTATGCCCCGTTGTCGAGAATGTGGCGAGCAGCTCGCCTTGGCTGTCGAGCAGCCTTGAGTACCTGTCCGTTTCCGCTATGGGCAGCGGCGTTATAAATAGATAGGCGAGCAGAATGCCGCCGGCGATGACCGATAAGCCAAGGAGTGCGAACAGAAATGCAGATAGCCGGACGAAACGACGTTTGCGCTTTTGCGGTTGTTTTTTGGATCCCGGCATGCGTGAAGCTCCTTCCTTCTCCAGGTGTAAGTCGGTGTTCTCCATCAAGGGCGGACCTACCGGACAAAAGCCGCTTGATGATTACCTTTTCTATACAGTATGGGGCGGGGAAGGGCAGGATATTCATGGGCGGGGCGGCAGAACCTTCCTTGTGCTTGCGCGTCCTAAGTTTTGGTTGCATTTTGGGCTTGATTTAATATAATACAATTTGTTTGGTACAATAGAAAAAGTGTGAAACTGTAAGCTCAAGGCATCTGCCCCGAATAAAGTTTTACGGCTTGGATCTGGACGGCTGAACATTATTCTAGCGGAAAGAAGGTAGAGACGATGGAATTATGGTTTACGGAGAAGCAAACCCCGACTTTCGGCATCACGGCGAAAATCCGGGAAACGTTTGTGCATGAGAAGACGGAGTTTCAACAGCTGGATATGATCGATACCGAGGAATTTGGACGTATGCTCGTCCTGGACGGCATGGTCATGACTACGATTAAGGACGAATTCGTCTATCATGAGATGGTCGCTCACCCTGCGCTAAACACCCACCCAAATCCGAAGAAGGTTCTGGTCGTCGGCGGCGGAGACGGCGGTGTCATTCGCGAAGTGATCAAGCACCCTGGCGTTGAGAAGGCCGTTCTGGTTGAAATCGACGGCAAAGTTATCGAATATTCGAAGCAGTACCTGCCTGAGATTGCCGGCAAGCTCGACGATCCGAAGGTAGAAGTGCTGGTGAATGATGGATATATGCATATTTTGGAGCACAAGAACGAATACGACGTTATTATGGTGGACTCCACCGAGCCTGTAGGCCCGGCTGCTCCATTGTTTGAGCGCGGCTTCTACCAAGGCATCTATGAGGCGCTCAAGGATGACGGTATTTTTGTGGCACAGACGGACAACCCTTGGTTTAAAGCCGATCTGATCCAAAAGGTCAGCAAGGACGTAAAAGAAATCTTCCCGATTGTCCGTGTCTACGGCGCGAACATTCCTACGTATCCAAGCGGCTTATGGACCTTCACGATGGGCAGCAAGACGTATGATCCGCTTGAAGTGGACGAGTCCCAAATCGCGGAGATGGATACGAAATACTATTCGCCACGCCTTCACAAGGCAGCGTTCGTGCTGCCTAAGTTCGTCGAAGATCTGGTGAAATAAGGAGGCCGCGGCAACTGATGAAACTTGATCAAGGTTACTCCGGCAACGTGTTTATTTTGAGCTCCGAGGATTACGCTGGATCCAAGGCGGTCATTTACGGCATGCCGATGGATTTTACGGTCAGCTACCGTCCCGGCTCCCGCTTCGGCCCGGCCCGTATCCGTCAGGCTTCGGTGGGCTTGGAGGAGTACAGCCCGTATTTGGATAAAAGCATTGAGGACATGACCTATTTCGATGCCGGCGACCTGATGCTGCCGTTCGGCAATGCTGCCCGCAGCCTTGACGTGATCGGCGACTATGTCGGCAAGCTGCTGGATGACGGGAAATTCCCGATCGGTCTCGGCGGGGAGCATCTTGTGTCCTGGCCGATCATTCAGAAGGTCTACGCGAAGTATCCGGATCTGATCCTGATTCATATCGATGCGCATGCCGATCTGCGCGAGCAGTACGAGGGCGAGCCGCTATCCCACTCGACGCCGGTCCGCAAAGCGGCCGAGCTGATGGGCGGCAGCAACATTTACCAATTCGGCATTCGTTCCGGCTCGCGCGAGGAGTTCCAATACGGACGCGAGAACATTAATTTCTATCCGTTCGACGTGGCGGCTCCATTGAAGGAGGCCTTGCCGTCTATGGGCAACCGTCCGGTCTATGTGACGATCGACATCGACGTGCTTGACCCTTCAGCCGCACCGGGCACCGGTACCGCGGAAGCCGGCGGCATTACCTCCAAGGAGCTGCTGGAAGCCGTGCACTTGATCGCAAGATCCGACGTCAACGTCGTCGGCTGCGATCTGGTGGAAGTGGCGCCGATTTATGATCCGACGGAACAGACGCAGATCGTGGCGGCGAAGCTGATTCGCGAAATGCTGCTAGGGTTCGTTTGACCCTCCCAAACCCTCCCTACTAGGGAGGGCCCCGAGGGCGCTGCCCTCTGGACACCCGAAACTTGTTGGCGCCGAGTTAGGTAGGGTGCAGGATTGGAGCGGGGCTGGTGCGTGTGCACGGCCCTTCTCGGGCTCCCTTGCGGACCGCCCTCAGGGCCTTCTGGATGGTTGTGAGGCTGCCTGGGCTCCGCCATCACGGCAGCGTTTTTTTGAACAAGCAAGCCTCCTCCATCTCAGCCTATCGGCTGGCGGAGGAGGCTTGCTTGTTCGCGTGCGAGAGGCCCCCTCGTGTCAGCACCCCTGTCGGGGTAGCCTCGGGGGGCCGAGGAGCTGCCGGGGCTTTGCAACCCGGCCGGGAGTGGCTCCAAGCGACCTCCGCTGCCTTAGCCTTCGGCTGTCGGCGTCGGACGCTAGGAGAGGCGGCCCGCCACTCTCGGAGCATCCCTGACGGGAGCGCCTCGAGCGCCTGGCCTAGAAGGCGTTCCGGGCTCCGCGTCGGGCCGCCCGGCAGGACGCGTCCGTGGCAGCGCCTGCGTGCCGCCCGTGCCCGTAATGCTGCCGTGTTCCAACGCGGCAGCGTTTTTTTGAACAAGCAAGCCCCCTCCATCTCAGCCGATTGGCTGGCGGAGGAGGCTTGCTTGCGTTAGAGGATCTTGTCGATGCTAGCGTTGAGCCTAATGAAGAAGTGGACAGACTTATTCAAAATATTCCAAGCAGGCTTTCAGCTCTAGGTTGCCTGCTGCATTGGTTTATGATTGTCATGAAGAAAGCAGAGAAGATTTTGGGTAAGAAACTCGAACGGAAAAAATTCTCAATATTATGCAACTCTGAAGGATTATTAACGTTGTTATATATAATTGCAATTTTTTATTGTAAAAGGAGCTGTTAATTATGAAAAACAAAAAAAACGCACTCCTTATTCTGTTACTGCTGAGTGCATCTCTTCTTATTTCATGTAATAGCAACACTTCAAAAAAAACAGAACAAGAACTACCTGATAACACACCGACTAAACCGTTAATTTTCCAATTGAATGCTGAGGACATTTCAAGTGTTAGCATTTTTAATTTTGAGAGGAACCATGTGTCGGGTGAATTTCAAAAGAAGGATGACATAAAAGAATTAACCCAAATCTTAAATGATAGTTCTACTAATGTTGGAAACGTTACAGATGACTTATACCGTAAATTAATTATTCATATGAACAATACAGATACCCAGATATTGTTATTTGGCGGAAATGGAATCTATTTTAAAGATACAACAACACGGCATACTTATATGCTCGACCCCACCACTAAAACACAAACTTTAAATCAGTTGATAGATCGATTAGAAAAGGAATACTCAAATAGATAACATCTTCAGTTTCATGCGACAGCCCCCAGCATGAAGCCTGTGACCGAAGTTACGTATTTATCGGTTTACTACTTGTCCTTTATCCGGTATCTTATTTACAACGGAATTGTGGTATGGCAAGTGTCCAAGCGCAATGATGTAAAGTTGGTGCTGTATACGGGTGAGCAATGGACACCAAAAAGAGACGTGTTTGAGGCCGTGCTCCATTCGAACCAAGGCTTTCAATACGCGTCTCAGGCATACAACACACGATGAGAAGCCAGCGTCAAAGGCAGCCACTCTCGCAAAGCAACCTGCATGGATAACGTCTGTATTCGTTTTCAGGCGAAACTCAAACAGCGCGTGCTGTTTGGGTTTCGGCACGCGCTGGCTACTTAATTTTTTAGGGGTATGACCATCTCGATCCAGGCGTCAGATTTTTTATGTCTAAAGATAGATCACTAACATCTTCTAATTATTGGGGTCTACCGTTTTGACTGTACTGCTAGTATACATTGTAACCGCTCCGACATTAACCAGAGATGGTATTATTTTGGATGTATATCCCCAGGTTCCGCTTGGCATTGTATCGGTTTCTATATTTCCTCCAGAATGAACACCTATAATATGATTGCTGTTTTGTGCGCTAAAAACAATAGCTCCGCTATCACCGCCCTTACTGTACCCTCCACCTTGTTTATATATTGTAATCATATTGGTAAATGTAAAATAAGTTGTACCTTCTTTGTAATCCACACTTCCACTTGTAGATTGTACATTTGCACAAGTAACATTTGTAGACATTCCTGATTTACAGATAAGTTGTCCGACTAACGCTGTACTTGTTTGAGTATAGCTTTTGTCGTATTCAGCATTCGCGACGGGATTATAATAATACTTATTTCCGTATTTTTTATTCTTATTTGTAAGCAGCACAAGACCGACATCTGTACCGTTATCCTTATAACCAGATAAGTGTTGAGTTCCTATAGATGTTCCGCCTTGATACACAGTAGAACCTATATCTCTTATGCAATGTCCCGCCGTGACAATGAACTCTCTCGTATCTTTGGTCGCTATTCCTGCAGTGCTGCAAGTACCCTTAATTGATATCCCCCCGCCCATTTCCGTAAATGCATCAGTTCTTAGTTTATAAGGTATGTTTTCTGGTCTTTCATCAAATTCAATAAGACCGTTATACTCCTCATTCAGATTAACCATATAACTCTTTTCTAGATTCACACCCTCGGGGACACTGATAATGACCTTCTGTTTCTTTGTACTTACATCGGTTGATATTCCTCGAGGAATTGCTATACTGCCCGATTGAACTCGCTGTAAAATATCTCCTTGTATATTTATGAGGTCTTCCTTTGAATAACTGACACGTTGCACTTCAAGTAAATCACCCGGTAATATTTTTTTAATCTCTTCAATAAAACTACTAACCTTTACACTATCCTTAGCAACAGCAATAACGAAATGTGGGAACTTATCATTTTCAATATATATCTCTCCGTAAGGATTAAAATTTTCGGGATCTCCAAAGTGTTTAGCAATGATGTCAAAGACGGAGTCTAGATATTTCTTTTCAAACTCAAGTTGAAGTTCTTGTTGTGCATCCAATGGTAAGACTGTTTCGGCTTGATATTCATCATAGGACACTGTTTCCCCGCCCTCTGCAAATACTACAGCAGATTGGAAGATGAGACCCACAGTTAGAATAATTGGTAAGAATATTTTTTTCATCCAGAAATTCTCCTTTTACTTTTAATTATAAAACAGCGTAAATACCTTCCTACCCTCCCTTTCTATAATTCTCTTTTGATTGTTATCTTGGTGTGTTATATGTATAAACGCCAGTTTTTGTACACTAGTTACCTAATATTTGGATTTTTTCTAAAAAATAAATTTTTGGAAAAATAAAAATATCATCCTGAATTTCGAAAGCCCATAGCAGCAAGGTTAGCGTAGGAATCAAAGGGCCTTCTTAATGTAAAATCACAGTAGATTCCCCAGTGATATCGTTACGATTACAATCATGAAGGAGCCCTTCCCCATCCCAATGAAGGGGCATTGCGATTTCCATGTAAGATTGTGAAAGGATCATTTCAACTGAGCGACTCGGCGAGAATCCGTTCTTGGCTTCTTTGATGTAGTTTTCAAAGTAGCAGCGCTGATTGTAAAAGCGTCACAAATCAATCGGCTCCCATTCCGAATTCGTGACGATTGCTTCGTATTGCCAGTCGCTGTCGAAGACCAGTCGGCTTTGCCCGTCATCGAATACTTGGACCTTGCTGATGATTGCCACCCGGCGCGTTTTCTTCCAGGACGTTGCTTTGTAGATCAGCGTGATGCCTTCGATGATCCAATCATCGTAGCGCTTCCAGTAGCGACATTTCTGAACTTCCTGCTCCAGCCGCTTTGTCCATTTCATTTTGCCGGCATAGCCGATCTTCCGGCTCTCGAGCAGGCTGTAGAAGTCTTCGCCACCAAAACCCTTGTCGAATCAAGCTAGACGATTGGATGCTCGCCAAGCAGTTCAAATGTTTGCTTTCGAAATTTAGGCTCAGATAGATAACATCACCACATATTAATAGTAGGTCAGAGGATCGCCCGTGCCCGTAATGCTGCCGTGTTCCAACACGGCAGCGTTTTTTTGAACCAGCAAGCCTCCTCCATCTCAGCCTATCGGCTGGCGGAGGAGGCTTGCTGGTTCATTGCATATGTACGGTCACGGCCAACCGGTTTTGAAAGGGGAGAATCGCCAACCAACCGATCCTCCAGCGCATCAACAAATCCTCTTTTTCCGGTACTTCCTTCATTTGTTCGCCGGATCAATTTTATGAACCTGGAACTGCCGCAGTCTATGCGGATCTCCGGCGGGGTTTCCTCGATCTGCTCATTGCGTGTCGGATTGAACCGTTGTTCGGTTTGCGCGGTGGACGTTATGATTGGCGATACATTGACATGCTCAAAGCGAAGGGAGGTTTAATCACGATGGCAACCCGGTCAACCGAACTGAAACAGGATGGCGCGCCGCTGCCTCTCAAGGCGAGCGGAATATCCCGCAACCGGTACATTGCGAACATGCGCAAGCACTGGATGCTGTATCTCATGATTCTCCCCGGCATCTTGTTCTACGTCGTATTCAAGTATGTGCCGCTGGCGGGGAGCGTCATCGCCTTTCAGGACTATCAGATTTTTAAGGGCATTTGGGGAAGCCCTTGGGTAGGGCTGGATAATTTCGGATTTATTTTTACTTATCAGGATTTCTACAATGTGCTGCGCAATACAGCCGTCATCGCTTTATATCAGCTGCTGTTCGGATTTCCGGCGCCGATCCTGCTGGCCCTGCTGTTTAATGAAATCCGGCTTATGGTGGCCAAACGGGTGGTACAGAGTCTGTTCTATCTCCCTCACTTCCTGTCATGGGTCGTTGTGGGCGGAATCGTATTCGAGCTGCTATCCAGTCAAGGCGTGGTGAACGCGGTTCGCGGCTGGCTCGGTTACGAGCCGATCCTGTTCATGCAGGAGGCAGGTTATTTCCGGACCATCGTCGTCCTGTCGTCGATCTGGAAAGAGGTCGGCTGGGGCACGATCATTTATTTGGCGGCTATCGCCGGCATCAATCCGAATTTATATGAAGCGGCCGTCATGGACGGAGCGGGCCGATGGAAGCAAACGATCCATATTACGCTGCCCACGATGTTCCCGACGATACTGGTGCTGTTCCTGCTGCAGATCGGCAATTTCCTCGAGCTCGGCTTTGACCAGATCTTCAATTTGCTGACGCCGATGACCTATTCGGTCGGGGATATCATCGAAACGTATGTCTACCGCGCAGGCGTGCTTCAAGGTCAGTACAGCATGACGACGGCAATCGGCTTGTTCCAGTCCGTCATCGGGTTTATCTTGTTGTGGATTTTTAACCGGTTGGCCAGAAAAACGGATCAGGGGTTGTGGTGATGAAAGCGACATTCGGAGAAAAAGTGTTTCAGACGTTGAATTATGTATTTCTGATCGCCGCCGCGGCGACGATGCTGTTCCCGCTGGTGCAGCTGCTGGCCGTATCGTTCAGCTCACCGGTTGCCGCCGATTCCAAGGAAGTGTTTCTGCTGCCTGTGGAATTTACGACCGCTTCATGGGAGCATATCTTGAAAAACCAAGGTCTATGGACATCCTTCGGCATCACCGTATATATTACGGTCGTCGGGACGCTCCTCAGCATGCTGTTCTCGGTCATGACGGCCTATCCGCTGTCCCGCCGCGAGTTTCTGCTGCGCAAGCCGGTTATGCTCGGCATCGTGCTGACGATGATTTTCAACGCGCCGATGATCCCGTTCTTCCTGACCGTTCGCGAGCTCGGCATGATGAACTCGTTGTGGGCCCTGATCCTGCCGGGCCTGATCGGCACATTCAATATGATCATCATTCGAACCTTTTTCATGGGCATTCCCGGTGAATTGGACGATTCAGCGAGAATGGACGGGTGCAGCGATTTCGGCATTCTGTTCCGCATCTACCTGCCCTTATCCAAACCGGTCGTGGCGACGGTGAGCCTGTTTTATGCAGTCGGTTACTGGAATACCTTCTCCCGGGCCGTGCTGTTCATCCGCGATCCGGAGAAATGGCCGCTTCAGATGAAGCTTCGGGCGTATCTGCAATCCCCGGAGGAGCTGGCCGCCGTCAATATGTTTTTGGGCGACTTCGATTTTAACACGACAACTTTGAAAGCGGCTACAATCTTATTTGCGACGATTCCGATCATTCTGGTGTATCCGTATCTGCAAAAATATTTCGTCAAAGGCTCAATGCTTGGCTCACTAAAGGAATAGGCCGGGCAGATAATAGGCCGGGCAGATCTTCGATATGAAATCGGTTCTAGGACCGATTTGATATAACAACCATTCAAAAGGGGAGGATTTACACATGGCGAAATGGTATTTCCGCAAATGGTTCGGGAAGCCTGCGCTCGCGGTTGTGCTGGCGGCAGGACTGCTGGCGGGCTGCGGCAGCCCGGGAGGCTCCGGAACCGATGCAGGCGGCCCGGACAGCGAAGGGGGAAATGAGGTAACGAAGGTCAAGGTGTTCAAAAGCCACATGGGGGTCGGCACGATTCCGGGCCCGGACAATCCGCATGTCCAGTACGTGGCCGAGCGCACCGGGGTCCAATATGAGCTGGTTACGACCCCGCCGGGCTCGGAGCCGACGGAATTTTTGAATCTGATGATCGCCTCCGATGATCTTCCGGATATTTTGCGGCCGATCGGCGGCATCGAGCAGACGTTGATCCGGCAAGGGGGCGCGCTTGCGCTGGACGATTTGCTGCCGCAGTATGCGCCGAACGTGTGGAAGAACATTCCGCAGGAAGCGTGGGATGTCGTGCGATCGGCTTCGCCGGACGGAAAAATCTACTATGTGCCGAAGGTGTTCCTCGTGCCTGAGCGTGCGCCGATGATCCGCCAGGATTGGCTCGACAAGGTCGGCATGCCGATGCCAACCACCACGGAGGAATACAAGCAGGTGCTGGCCGCGTTCCTGGAGCAGGATCCGAACGGCAACGGCGTAAGGGATGAGCTGCCGACGTCTGGCCGGGAATTCGGCAAATGGATGGACCATTTGTTCGCGATGTATGGCGTAGCCATGTGGGAGGGCAGTCCGGAATGGGACGTGTATGACGGGAAGATCCAATATGCCGGCGTCACGGACAACATGAAGGCGGCGATCGGGTTCATCCGCGAGCTGTATGCCGAGAAGCTGCTCGATAACGAGACGTTCCTGAACAAGGGCGATGTATGGACCGCCAAAATCAACAATAACCTGGTCGGCAGCTGGTACCATCTTCCGGCGAACCTGCGCGACCGCTTTACGGCGATTCAGCAGAAAGCCCCGGATGCGTATGTCGTCGGCATGCCGCTTCCGAAAGCGGAGGGCTATGAGGGATATGTCACGCAAAAAAGCATGGGCGAGCCGGAATGGATTATTCCGACTAAAGCCGAAGCCAACGCCCCTGCAGCGCTGAAGCTGCTGGATTTCTTCTATGACCGTTCCAACGACGAGTTTATCCGGTTCGGGATCGAAGGAATGCAGCATGAGGTCGTGGACGGCAAAAAAGTGCTGCTCCCGCCAGAGGACAGCCGGCCGCTCGCCCTCGGCATGCGCAACCTGACGACCGAGGAGGACATGAACATCCGGATTCAGGAGACGATCCCGGAAGACATGCAGCAGATGGTAAAGGACATTTTCGAGGTAAGCACCGCCGACGCGAAGCGGATAGCCGGCGACGGGCTGCCGAGCACCGTGTACGAGGGATATCCCGATATTCAATCCCATAAGCTGTTCCAGGAATACTTGACCAAGATTGTCATCGGCGAGTGGCCGCTGGAGAAGTTCGATGAATTCGTGGATCGTTGGTATACGTCCGGAGGGGAAGAAGTCACCAAGCGGGTTGAGGAATGGTATTCGAGGATGTGATGCTAATGAAGAAGAAATATGCGATATGTGGGGTAAGCGGACGGGCGCTTGGGATGTTTGCGAAGCCGATCTTGACGACGTATGCCCCGCGGTGCGAGCTGGTGGCGCTGCTCGACACAGACCCGGAGCGTTTTGAGCTGTTCCGCACACGTTTTCCGGAGCATTCCGCCACTGCTGTTTACGGCGAAGAGGAGTTCGACCGCATGATCGAGGAGACGAAGCCGGACGTCGTGATCGTAGCGGGTCGGGATGATACGCATGCGCGTTATATCGTCGCCGCGCTGGAGCACGATCGGGATGTCATCACGGAGAAACCGATGGTCACGACCGGGGCGGACGCCCGGCGGGTGCTGGAAGCGGAAAGGGCAAGCAAAGGCAACGTAACCGTCACGTTCAATTATCGTTATGCTCCCGTTCACGACAAGATCAAGGAAATGGTATGGGAGGGCCGGCTTGGCCGCATTACTTCCGTGGATTTGAACTGGTACCTGGATACGTATCATGGAGCAAGCTATTTCAAAAGATGGAACCGCCGGCGCGAGCTTTCCGGCGGCCTCTCCATCCACAAGAGCACCCATCATTTCGACCTCGTCGGCTGGTGGATCAATCAGCGGCCGATTGAAGCTTTCGCTTACGGGGCGCTTCATTATTACGGCTCCGAAGGCGAGCTTAACCCGGAGCGGGTGGACGGCCGCCATTGCGGCACCTGCACGGCAGCAAGCCGCTGTGCCTACTACACGCGCTGGAATGCGCGCCATGTGAAGGATGATCACCTCGGTCTCCTTGCGGCGGAAGGGCGGCAATTTCCTTACACGGGTTACCGCCCGGACCAGTGCATCTTCGACTCCGAGATTGACATCGAGGATACGTATGCGGCCGCTATCCGATACAACGGGGGCGCGTTGCTCAGTTATTCCGTCAACTTCTCGCTGCCGTACGAAGGCTACCGCCTGGCGATAAACGGCACGAAGGGCCGCCTGGAGACGACCGAATACCATGCTCCGTCCAGGACCCCGTTCCCTACGCCGGTCCAGACCATCGATTATTTCCCGTTGTTCGGATCCAAAGAAACGATCCATGTGGTGCATCGGGAAGGCGGGCATGGAGGAGGCGATCCGCTGCTTTTGAACGATCTGTTCCTGGGTGAGGATCGATCCAGGCCCTATTCCGTCTTATCGGGGGCAGCGGACGGTGCGTATTCGGTTGCAACAGGGGAAGCGGTGTGGCGCTCGGCCAAGGAAGGGAAGCCGGTGGCGATCCAGGACGTGCTTGCAGGTTGGAAAGGAGAGCTGACAAAAGCATGAGCAAACAGGATAGCAGCGAATATTTCGATCCGGCGGAGGGCTTGGCCTACCAGACGGAGGGAAGCTCGATTGAGCATGCTCTTACGGTCATCGCCCAGCGATATGTAGGGGATCATCCTCCTCACCCTCCGGTGTACCGGGTTAGCCGCAGCGGGCCGATTCGCAAGCGGGGGGATCACGCTTACGTATTTCCGATCGGGGACATGTTTCCGGAGATGACGGAAGATCAGGTGGTTTATGCCTGGGGGAAGCTGTGGGTCCGGGAAGGGCACACCTTTCCCTTCCTGATCCAGAGCGACGGACCGGTACGGCTGTATCATAACGGCAGAAAGCGGTTCGGCTCCGCGCAGGGCGAGGCGGCGGATCCGGACACGCCAGTCAGAATCGGGATCCAGCTCACCGAAGGGTGGAACCACTTCGTCCTGGAATTCCGCCCTGGACCCGGGGGAGCCGGAGGTGTATTCGGCACGAGCAACCGCAAAAACAAACCGTATTGCTTTCTGGCCCCGTCAACGGAGAGGGATGGAGAGGAAGGCTGGATTGTGACGCGGCCGCTCTCCGGTCCGCTTCCGGTCATCCCCGGTGTCGTGGAGAGTGAGTCGTTCACGGGAACGGACTGGCTTCCTGCTCGAGCGGAGCATGATGAGAGAGCCGACGCTGGCAGCCCGAAAGGCCCCATGTCCGTCATGTATGGCGACAAGCCGGGATATGCCGCATATGCCTGGGCGGCTGTCGTTAACCGCAGCTTGGCCCCGGCGAAGGTCCTGGTGTCCGGAACCGCCTACGGACCGGTGCGGTTTGAATGGAACGGCCGGGAAGCCGGCTTCTATCCCGAGGCCGGAAGCTTCTGCTTCATGCTCGATGCCCTCGCAGGACGCGGAGAGCTGACGGCCCGGTGCGAATGCGGTCCGGACGGATGGGGATTTCGAATCGATGAGGTCTCCCCAGCCGGGATGCTGTGCGCGCCCCGCAAGGTGCACGGCCTCAAGGGAGAATGGCTGTATCTCGGCCCATTCCGTGCGGATGCGGAGCTTGAGATATCCGAGTATTTTGGCATGGATACCCTCGCTCAGCCGGGCGGGGAGAAGCTGTTCTGGACGGGAGGCGAGCCGGGCGCATGCATCCGGCCGTTTCTGGAGAACGAGCTGTTTGGCCGATGGAATTATCCGCTGGGCGTCACGCTGTACGGCCTGCTTGAAACGAGCAAAACGCTGCATCGCTCTGATCTTGAGCATTACGTTCTGCGGCATGTCGAGTTCGCTACCTCCCATTACGAGTACTCGTTATGGGACCGGGAACGGTTCGGCGCAGCCGGGCTGAACAATCAGCTGTCCGATATCGACAGTCTGGACGATTGCGGCTCCTTCGGCGCGCTCGCCATCCTCGCCGACCGCCTTCGGCCGCTGAAAGGGGCTTGCCGGGCCGCTGACGATATCGCCCGGTATATCATGACCGTTCAATCCCGGCTGCCGGACGGCGCCCTCTACCGGGAGGTCGGCGTTTCCCGCAGCATGGACCTGACGATGTGGTGCGACGATATGTACATGAGCGTGCCGTTTCTATGCCGGTATGCGGAGCTGGCCGGCGACTCCCGCTATTTGGACGAAGCGGCAAAGCAGCTGCTGCTATATAAGTCTTACTTGTATATGCCGGATTTGCAGCTGATGTCGCATGTCTATGACGTACGGCAGGGCCAGCCTTCCCGTACGGTATGGGGGAGGGGAAACGGATGGGTATTCTTCTCGCTGGCCGAGCTGCTCGCCGTGCTTCCGACCGGCCATCCCGACTACGAGCCTCTTCTGCAGTTCTACCGTGAGCTGGCGGAAGGGTACCGACGGGTTCAGGGCGCAAACGGGCTGTGGCACCAAGTGCTTACCGATCCCGAATCCTATGAGGAAGCGTCGTGCACCGCAATGTTCATCTTTGGCATGGCCCGGGGTGTTCGGCGAGGCTGGCTTCGGTCGACACAGCTTTACGCGCAGGCGGCCGTCTCGGGGTGGAAGGGCCTGACCGCCCGGGCGATTGACGGCCAAGGCAATGTATTCGGCGTATGCAAGGGGAGCAGCTGGTCCAACTCCCACTCGTATTACAAACACGACCTGTCGTGGAATGTGAACGACACGCACGGCATCGGCATTGTGCTTCTCGCCGGCGTCGAACTTCTTCAGCTGATGCGTCATACAGCACGGGAACCGGAAGACGACCCACAGCTGAAGGCATCAACGGTGCCCGGCGAGACCGGTGGTAGTCCGGGGGGGACGCAGGTCCACTATAAGTTTAAAAAGGGGAGCGGAAACAAGAGGAAATGAAAACGCTTAATCCCTAATGACGGCAGGAGCGGAGCGTAAGCTATAATGGAACCAAACTGGTAGTAAAGCGGGGATGGATATGTTCCAAACGATCGGTAAGTGGCTCAAATATTCGCTGGCCCAGACGCAGGCCCGACTGGTGCTCATTTTGACCGTATCCGTATTCTTGATCATTTTGGCCGTCAGCCTGACCTCCTATTACACCTCCAAATCGGTGCTGCAGGAGGAGCTGAGCGAGCCGCAGCATCAAATGCTGCAGATCAGCATGAAATTCATCGACGACTCGATCCGGGAGAGCGACAAAATCGCGGTCCAGGTCGCCGTGAACGAGCATGTCTACCATTTCCTGACGAGCGAGAACCAGAATTCGGTCTCCAATATTTCCACCTTGTACCGGCTCCTGTCCACCTGGATCAACAATTCGGAATACATCAACAGCATATACGTTTATGACATCGAGCGGGGCAGCTTCGTTTCGCTGCCTCAAGGCTACAGCTCCAGCAGGCTGACCTTCGTGGACTCCGAGTGGACCAGCATCGCGGATGAATTCGGTGACGATATGATGACGATCCGCAAGCGGCATGTTCCCGAGGGGGCGGGGAACAAGGGCTCTGAGCTGACGCTGTTCCGAAAGATCATGATTCAGGGCAAATTTCGAGGCATCGTAGCGGTGAATTTGCGGGAAACGGAGCTGTTTGCCAAGCTTAACCCGCCCGCGCTTTCGCAAGTGGACAGCATGCGGTATATCGTGGATCAGCAGGGTCGTGTGCTGTACTCGGTCTCCAACTCGGAGTTTAAGCCGGATGCCGTGACCCAGGCGCTGAACGAGCTGAAGGAGGACCGCTTCGGCGACTTTGTTCATGAAGGGCAGAAGCTGCTGGTGAACCAGATCGAATCACCGCTCACCGGCTGGAAATATGTCTCCATCGTGTCGCAGGACAGTTTGCTGGCCCAGTCCAAGAAGGTGCGCGACACCGTGCTGTCCGTCTCTGTAGCTGCCCTGGCACTGGGAGCGCTGACGATCCTGTACGTGAACTCGGCTGCATTCCGGCCGGTGCGGCGGCTGAAGCAGTTGTTTAGCGCCTACGAAGGGAAGACGTCCAGCCCGGACCGCATCGATCTGGAGAAGCTTGCGGGCGAGCTGCTGAGCAACCATGCCCATCTGTCCCAATTGGTTCGGGAGACGATCCCGGATGCGGCGTCCAAGTTTTTACACGATATCCACTCGGGGCATATGAGCGGACGGCGTGAAATCAGGGAGAAGTGGTCCCGTTATTTTGCCGAATGGACCGATGCTCCGGTGACGGTAGCCGTGCTGTCGATTGACCGTTACGACTCGTGGTCGCGCCGGTTCCCGGCAAGCGATCATTCCTTGCTCAAGTTCGCCTTGGCCAATATCATAGCCGAGCTGCATGAGCCGAAATGGCGGGTCGCCTGCGCCGATTTCGGGGCAGACCGAATGGCGATTCTCCTTCAGCCTCAGATGGCCGAAGGACGTCCGCCACTGGCTGAGGCGATCGAAACGGTGTCCCGGCTGCTGAAGTTCAGCGTATCTGCGGGCATGAGCATGCCGCAAAGCGATGTCTGCAAATTGAAGCAGGCCATGCTGGAGGCGGAGAATGCGTTAACCTACCGCTTATACAGAGGCTATGGCCAGCTCGTGCCGTTCCAGGACGTATCCGCCCATGAGGTAACCGACACGCAAGCGCCGGAAGACGGAATACGGGAATTGCTGGCCGCCGTGGAGAGCGGGGAAGGGGAAAAAGCGGTGGCCCTGCTGGAGCGTATTGCCGGCAATATCCGCAGTCGATATTGGTATCCGACGGAAGCGCTTGCCGCGCTGCAGTCTTTATTGGAACGCTTGCAGGGACTCTGCCCGGGCGGGGAAGGAGCCGAGGCAGAATCGGCCGGTCGGCTCGCCACGATGTATATCGAGGACATCGAAGCGGAGCTGACGGGCTTGATCAACGCATTGTCCGAACGCTACCGACGCTTGATCGGAAGCAAGGATTTTATCCTGTGCCAGCGGATGATGGAATACATGGAGCAGCATCTCGGAGAGCCGATCGGCATTCCGGAAATCGCCGACTCCATCGGCATCAGCAGCAGCTTGGCCAGCCAGCTGTTCAAGCAGGAGACCAATGAAACGATTTACAACTACTTAACCCGGCTGCGGATGGAACGCGCCGGGGAGCTGCTGGTCAAGACCGACCGGAAAATATCCGATATCGCCCTGATGGTCGGTTATCAGCACGAGAACAGCTTCATCCGGAGCTTCCGCAAATTCAAGGATATCACCCCGGGAAAGTACCGGGATATGATGAGAACCCGAATGGACGCCTTATACGAATAACAGGGCATGTCCACAGCATGGAAGGAGAGCATGGAGATGGAGAGAAAGCAGATTGTACAGCGACATCATCCGGAGTTCGACAGGCTGAATCCATTATCGCCGCTGTCGGTCGGCAATGGGGAATTCGCGTTTACCGCCGACCTTACCGGGCTGCAGACGTTTCCCGAGCAATACGAGGTGCCGCTCGGGACCCAATCGAACTGGGGCTGGCACTTTACGGGGGGACGCCGCCGATTCGATTGGAAGGATGCCGCGCTACAACCGTTTGACACACATGGCCGCCAGGTCGGTTACCCGATGAAGCCCGGGGATCGGGAGGGGGCATATCAATGGCTGAGGCAAAATCCCCATCGCCTTCATCTCGGCCGCCTGGCCTTCCGATTTTTGGATGAGTCGGGAGAGGAGCTTGATTACGGTCATGCGGGCGGATTTCGGCAAAAGCTCGACCTCTGGACCGGGGTCCTGTCTAGCCGCTTTACCGTTCGCGGGGTGCCTGTCGACGTGACTACGGTTTGCCATCCTGATGCGGATATGCTGGGCGTGAAAGTCGTCTCGCCGCTTGTTGGCAAAGGGCAGCTGCAGGTATTTATCCGCTTTCCCGCACCGGATATGACGAACGCCTCCTGGTCCAAGTCCGTGAAGCTCGACTGGGCGAATGACCATCGCCATGAAACGGTTCTGCTCCGGCAGGAGGATGGGGCGGCCTGGATCGAACGAACGATGGATGAGGACCGTTATGCCGTCCGGTGGCAGTGGAGCGGGGGGCGGCTCGAGCAGACGGGGCAGCATGAGTTTACGCTGCATCCGGAAGGAACGGGCGAAACGCATGTCGATGAGCTGGCGTTCTCCGTCGGATTTGCTCCGGGTACGCCCGCTGCCGCCGAGGTGGAAGACATAACGGCAGCCAGCGCCCGTCACTGGGAAGCCTTCTGGCAGAGCGGGGGGGCAATCAGCTTTGAGGGCAGCTCCGATCCGCGCGCCTTTGAGCTGGAGCGGCGGGTGGTCTTGTCGCAATGGCTGTGCGCCGTTCACAGCGGCGGCTCCATGCCGCCGCAGGAAACCGGCCTTATGTACAACAGCTGGTTCGGCAAAGCGCATCTGGAGATGCACTGGTGGCATGCGGCACATTTTGCGTTATGGGGCCGGGCTTCGATTCTGCGGCGCAGCATGGACTGGTACGACCGCATCCTGCCGATCGCCCGCGAGCTGGCCAGGATGCAAGGCTATGAGGGAGCCCGCTGGCCGAAGATGGTGGGCTTTGACGGCTATCCCTGTCCGTCGCCCGTCGCTCCCGGCCTGATCTGGCAGCAGCCGCATCCGATCGCGATGGCGGAGCTGTGCTATAAGGCGGAGCCGACAACGGCGACACTGCGAACACTCCGCGACATCGTGTTCGAATCGGCTGACTTTATGGTGTCCTATGCCCATTGGAATGAGGAGACCGGCGCTTTCGATCTCGGTCCGCCGCTCATTCCTGCGCAGGAATGCCACCCTATGGACGGCAGCGTCAACCCGCCGTATGAGCTGGAATATTGGAGATATGGCCTTCATATTGCCGTGAAGTGGGCCAGCCGCATGGGGATCCGGCCGAATCCGCGCTGGGCGGAGGTAGCAGGCAGGATGGCATCGCCGCCGCAGAAGGATGGCGTCTATTTGGCTCATGCGCTGGCCCCAGACACGTTTACGGCGAAGAATCATGATCATCCGTCCATGCTGTGTGCGCTGGGCGTGCTTCCGGGCAGACTGATCGACCGGGAAACGATGCGCCGTACGCTGAAGAAGGTGAAGGACGTGTGGCAGTGGGAGACGGCATGGGGATGGGACTTTCCGGTATGTGCCATGACGGCGGCCAGGCTTGGGGAGCGCGATCTGGCCGTCGATTTTCTCTTGATGGACGAAGTGAAGAACACGTATTTGCCGAATGGGCACAATTATCAGCGTCCCGGCTTGTCCGCATACCTGCCTGGCAATGGCGGGCTGCTTGCGGCGGTTGCCATGATGGCCTGCGGCTGGGAGGGGCAGGAGGACCCGGGCGCACCCGGATTTCCGTCCAGCGGCTGGAATGTACAGTGGGAAGGATTGAAGCCGTGGTTGTAGCATTGTGTAGCATTGGATGAACCCTGGTTCGAAGGATGGGGAAAACGCTGGACTGGAGGGAGGCATTATGGCAAAAGGAACGGTATGGAAACCGGAACGGAGGCAATACCGGGACCGGTTGACGGGAGTTGAGGTCGCACAGCTGACCGACTACAAGGCACACAGCCACCATTTGTATTTTACGGAAAACGGATGGTATGACGGGGGACGGCGGCTGCTGTTCGTATCGGACCGCGGAAACAGCGCCAACCTGTACAGCATGGAGGTGGAGAGCGGCGAGATGCTGCAGTTGACCGATTATCCGGACAATGATGAGCTCGATGCTTGTCTGCTGCCGGACGGGACCGCGGCATTCGTCCGAATGGGCCGAAGCGTACGCCGGCTCGATCTTGCAACGCTGGAGGAAGTGGAGCTATATGAGGCGCCTCAGGGCTACACGATCGGCAATTTAAGCTGCCCGGCTGACGGCCGGTCGGTGGTTACGTGCATCCAGGAAGATCTGTCGGACCGGATGCAGCTAGATCTGGGCAATGGCTACGTCGGCCACCGCGAGTTGATGCAGGCTCAGCCCCACAGCCGGATCATCCGGCTGGATGCGAAAGGGAGGACGCAGCCGGAGACGCTGTATGAAGAGCATAACTTCATCACCCATATCAACGCTTCGCCGGTGGAGCCGTGGCTGATGACGTTCTGCCACGAAGGCCCCTGGCATGAGGTGGACCATCGCATATGGGGGCTGGATCTGCGAAGCAGAGAGGTTTGGAAAATCCGGGAGCGCCTCGAGCCGGGAGAGAAAGTAGGCCATGAGTTCTTTTATCCGGACGGCGTAACGATCGGGTATCACGGCTTTCGCGTAGACGGCACGAATTTTTTCGGCAGCATCCGGTATGGCAATACGGCGATGGAGGAGACGGAATTCGGCTTTGATACGTGGCATGCGTATGCCGATGGCCTCGGGCAGGCCGTCGTCGACGGCAAGGGGGCGGTCCGCACGCTCTCGGTGTGGCGCAAGGACGCCAGCGGGATATATCAGGGGCCGAGCATGCTGTGCGAGCTGCGGTGCAGCTTTCACTCCCAGAAGGTGCATGCGCATCCGCGCTTTGATCCGGAGGGCAGACGGCTGCTGTTCACAAGCGACAAAAACGGCTACGCCAACCTGTATTTGGTTGATATGCCCGAGCAGTTCGATATGCTGCCCCCGTTCTCGGTCTGAAATGAAGAGGGAGGAGTGATTTTACCTTGGCAGAAGCAACGGTTGTGGAACGGATGCCGATCCGCATCGGCGACACGATCCTGTCCGCCTGCGTGGACGGGTATCACCCGGGCATCGCCAACAAGTGGGGATATGTGGCCGGGATGGCTCTAACCGCGCTTGGAAGGCTCGGCGATTGGACAGGAGAGCAGCGGTTTCATGAGGCGGTCAAGCGCCATATGGATGTCTTTATCCGGGATGATGGCTCAATCGCGGGATATACGCTTGAGGAATACAATCTGGATCATATCAACAAAGGCAAAAATCTGCTTCGCCTGTGGCGGACCACGGGAGAAGCCAGGTACCGCCAAGCGGCCGAGCTGCTTGTGTCCCAGCTGATCGGGCAGCCGCGGACGGATGAGGGCGGTTTTTGGCACAAAAAGATTTATCCGTTTCAGATGTGGCTGGACGGTCTTTATATGTCCTCGCCGTTCATGGCGGAGTATGCGGCTGCGTTCGGGGAGCCGGATTGGTTCGACGAGGCTGCCCGGCAGCTGCTGCTTATCGAGCGGCGGACGCGCAATCCGGAGACGGGGCTGCTGCATCATGCCTATGACGAGAGCCGGGAGCAGCGCTGGTGCGATAAGGAGACCGGGCGCTCGCGGCACGTCTGGGGACGCGCCATGGGGTGGTATGCCATGGCGCTTGTGGATGCCCTGGAGTTCTTCCCGGTCCGGCATCCGCAGCGCGGGCAGCTGATGGGCATTTTCGAGCGGATGGCCAATGCCATTGTACGGGTTCAGGATCAGGCAAGCGGTTTGTGGTATCAGGTCATGGACTGCAACGGCCGGCAGGGCAACTATCTGGAAGCTTCCGGTTCCTGCATGCTGACCTACGCTTTGGCGAAGGGCATTCGCCTCAAGTATTTGGCCGAAATCGACCGGGAGGTCGTGGAACGCGCCTATGAAGGCATTAAGAAGCATTTCGTTACCGTGGACGGGGAGGGCGTCCATCTTCACGGCATTTGCCACGGCGCAGGACTTGGCGGGCGCAAATACCGTGACGGCTCGTATGCGTACTATATAAGCGAGCAGGTTGTCAGCGACTCGTTAATGGGCGTCGCTCCGCTCCTGCTTGCCAGTATGGAAATGGAGAGACTGCAGGCGGAAGGGGAAGGCGGTCATCCTCAATGAGTGCCGGGAATCTGCTGACTTTGCGATATCCGGCATCCTGGTGGCGAAATATGTGGCGCGAGGCGCTGCCATCCGGGAACGGCACCATCGGGGCCTCCGTCTTCGGCGGGGTTCAGGAGGAGACGGTGCTGCTGAACCATGAAGGATTATGGCATTGGGGACGGAAGGACCCGCTGCCGGATGTCAGTTCTGCACTGCCGGAAACGCGAAGGCTTATGGATGAAGGACATTATGACGAAGCCAGCTGGAAGCTGGCGAATGCATTGCGGGAGCGGGGATACGGCACCAAGCTTGCCTCCCGGTTTCCGCTGGCGGCGATCCAGCTGCGGATGCCCGGAAGCCGGGCATTCCGGGAATACCGGCGTACGCTCGACATGGAGACAGGGGAAGTATCCGTCCGGTGGTCCGATGGTGCGGCCCGATATGCCCGGCGGCTGTTCGTTTCCCGCGCGGATTCGGTCGTCGTTTACGACATCCGCCCCGGTGAGCCTGTATGGGAAGATAGCTCCCCTTCCGGTGCACGAGCCGAGCGAGAAGGCGATCCCGGGGATGGAGGAGGGAAGCTCCGCACCGTATCCGGCGAGATTGGACTGATACTCTATCCGAGCGACCGCTGGGGGGATTCCCCCGAATTTAAGGAGCTGGCCGATTCGGTAACCATTCAAGCCGAAGGCTGCTATATCCGATATGCCGCCCGCAACGATGACGGGGAAGACTTCGGGGCCGTGCTGCGGATCATCTGCGAGGACGGGCGCGTCCATACCGGCAAGGAAGGGACGACGATCAGGTTTGAAGCGATGCGAAAGGCGCTGGTTCTTGTAAAGGTATTTGTCGGAGGGCGGCGTGAAGACCAGTGGAAGCGGCTCGAGCAGGAGCTTGCCGCTCTTCTGGATGCATGCGAATATGAACGGCTCCTTCAGCGGCATGCCGAGCTGCATGGGCCGTTGTTCCATTCCGCGGCCTTGGAGCTGGACGGAGCCTCCGATGACGGTCGCTCGAACGAAGAGCTGCTGCTGGAAGCCTATGAGGGCGAAGCCCCTGCCGCGCTGGCCCGCAAAATGTGGGCGTATGGCCGGTATCTGTTCATCAGCGGGACGGGGGCGGAATCGGGTCCGTTCGGGTTATACGGCCTATGGGGCGGTGACTACCGTCTGGTCTGGTGCCATCATATGGCAAACGAAAACATCCAGATGATGCACTGGCATGCCAATGTCGGCGGATTGTCTGAACTGGTCAAGCCTTTATTCCGTTATTACGGCGGCCTGATGGAGGATTTCCGCGAGAATGCCCGCAAGCTGTACGGCTGCAGAGGGATTTACATTCCGGCAGGTACCACGCCCGGGATCGGCTTGCCCAGTCAGATCGTGCCCGTTATCTTGAACTGGACCGGGGCTGCTGGATGGCTGTCCCGGCATTTCTACGAGCACTTTCTGTACACGGGGGATACCCGGTTTCTTCAGGAGGAGGCGCTGCCGTTTATGCAGGAGGCCTGGCAATTCCATGCCGATTTTGCGACGGAAGGCGAGGACGGTTTCCTCAAGCTGTATCCTTCGGTTTCACCGGAGAATACGCCGCGCAATTTTATGCCCGAAGACGGCAGACAGCTGGCTCACCCCATGCCGACGACGGTGAATGCAACGATGGACATAGCCATTCTGAAGGAATTGCTTACCCATCTCATCGAAGCGGGCAGAGCGATCGGCGTTCCGGAAATGGAACAAGCCGAATACGAACGGATGCTGGCAAAAATTCCTCCCTATCGGACGAACCGTGACGGCGCCTTGGCGGAGTGGCTGGATCCCGCCTTCGACGATCGCTATGAGCATCGGCATCTTTCGCATATCTACCCGCTGTTTCCCGGTCATAAAATTACCCGGGAATCGTCACCGGAGCTGTTCAGCGCCTGCGAGAACGCGGTGCGGCTGCGCCGCATCGAGGCGCAAAGCGGCTGGTCGCTGGCCCATATGGCTTCCATCTACGCCCGGCTTGGCGATGGGGATCATGCGCTGGAATGTCTGGATATGCTGGCGCGCTCCTGTTTGCTGCCAAATCTGTTTACGCTCCATAACGATTGGAGAGGCATGGGGATTTGCATGGATATGCCTGCTGCCCCTGTTCAGCTCGATGCGAATATGGGATGGGTTCATGCGGTGCAGGAAATGCTGCTGCAGGTATCATCGCGTATGGTTCGACTGCTTCCAGCCCTTCCTCAGCGCTGGCGCAGGGGCCGGTACGCCGGTTGGAGATTCCATACGGGGCAGATAGCCGCCGAGTGGGATGCCGATACCGGATGGCTGCAGGCCGAGCTTCACGCCGAGCGCCAGACCGATACCGTCGTTTCCTTGCCGGAATGGGCCGGGGCATGCTCATTCTCCGGAGAAGGGGATGTTCAGCCGTCGGAGCAGGGCCGCCGCTGCTTCGCCGTACGGCTGAGGCCTGGAGCTCGGCTCACGTTCCGGTGCCGTCCCGATCGGTAAAGCGGGAGCCTCGGGCTCCCTAAGAAGCGCCGGTTCGGCGAACCGACCGGTTTCGCCTGCCCCGCATAACCAGTAAACGAAGAAAGGCACCTTTCGAACCCCGGCCTTGGGCCAATGTTCGAAGGTGCCTTTTTTGAGATACCAGCAAGTATAAACTTTGAAGGATCGAATGCCTGATATCGCAGGGAAAACTTCCGCTAAACGCGGTCAGTCTTCTTTGAGCGTACGTCGACAGACCTCTCTCTTATCGTTCATGCATGAAATAAAGAATCGGATAAGTTCAGGAAATTCAAGACGCTGTCAATCGGAAGCTTACTTCAACTGAACGCCGAATACCGAGCCCGGGGCACCGGCAAACACGATCGTGCCGTTCTCCGGCAGCTTAACTTCGTTTGAGCCGCTGACAAGGGAGTAGTTCAGGACCGTTCCCAGTTCGTCATAGACGGCAAATGCGCCTTCGGCAGGCAATGTGACGGTAAGGGTCTTGCCGGCCGCTCCTTTAGGAACGGTATACCATTTGGCGTATCCGTCGGATTGAATGGTCACCGTGGATCGCTTGCCCTTATACAGGGATTTGATGCCGTCCTCGCTCATATACAGCGTTCCGGAAGCGTTGAAATACTCGACACCCTTTTCTTTGGTGAACTCGATGTCCAGCGTATCCCGGCTGCCCGTGCCCGGAACGTTGTGCTTGGTCGTTGCCCGGTCCCGATCGGTGATTGCCATGTCGAGCACATAACCTTTAAGCTCAGGATTGCGGGCAATTTGCATGGTCGGCTTCGTCATGAAGTAGGCGATGGACGTGTATTTTTCGTTCAGCGGATAATAGGTTTTGCCCTCCCGCTTGCTCCAGGCCGCCTCGACGTCAGGGGTCAGCTTGTTCTCATCCAGCTTTTCGGCAAGATATTGGGAAATCGCTACCTGTCCGAGCTCCGGAACGGTGGCATATTGTCTTACCCAGAGATAGGTTCGGCCGTTGTCTTCCGTGACGAAGCTGGCTTTAATCGTGCCGGCCTCATCGACGAAGGCACCATCCTTGGTATAGATATACTTTTCTTCAGGATAATTGGGCACTTGCGGGACCGAGAGGCTGAGGACGCCTTTTGGATCCAGCTTCACCCGGATTTGCTGCTTGGAAGCACCGTAATAGCCGTCATACTTCAGCAGGTCGCTTGGCAGCTCGGCCTGCACCGGCTTGCCGAAGGATTTGTCGGGCTTGAACTCTTTAATCGTACCCTTCTCCTTCAAAGCATGCAGCAGCAGCTGGGTTGCCAGCAGCTGATTCGTCGAGCTGGAGCCGCCGGATGACAATACAGCCGCAGCCATATCCTGCTCCGGAAGCACGATGAGGGAAGCATGGTACAGGATCGTATCGCCGCCCTTTACCAGAGCCTTCATGCCGTAGTCGTTAAACGGATACAGCCGCACGCTGTCCCAGCCGAGGCCGAAATCGAACGAGTTGTCCGCATCCTCCGGCCACAAGCCGCGTTTGTACTCTTCCTGCTCCATAGCGCGTAAGGAGGCTTCCGATAGAATACCCTTGGCTTCGCCGGTGAAGATGGTGCCGAACTTGACGAGGTCTTCCGCCGTGGAGTAGATGCCCCCGGTTCCGATCACGTTGACCGTCTCATTCGGCAGCTGCTCCGGATATGTCGGATAGTACAGGCCTGCCATTTGGTCGAGATCCAAATCGTCCTGCGACGTCTTGGTATGGTTCATCCCCAGCGGCTGCGTAAAATGCTCATGAATGAATGCGGTAAAATCTTTGCCGCTGACGCGCTCCACCAAAATTTCAGCCAAGGTAAAGCCGTCGTTGCAATATACGGAGAATGCGCCCGGATCTGCTTTTAACGTCTGGGTGGACAGCTGCTCAAGCAGCGTGTCGTGTGCGTAGGTGTCGTTATCCTCGAACAAAAAGGCGTTCCCAAGGCTGGAGCCTTGCAGGCCCGAGGAATGGTTAAGCAGCATGCGCGGGGTGATCTTCTTGTAGCGCTCGTCTTTCATTTTGAATTCGGGTATGTACTGGACCAAAGGCGTATCTAGATTAATCTTTCCGGCCTCCACCAGCTTCATCACCGCTGCGGTCGTAAACACTTTGCTCGTGGACCCGATGCCGTACATCGTATCCTTCGTGAGCGGAATCTTTCCTTCTATATCGTTCATGCCCGATTGGCCCGATGCTTTAATCTCTCCGTTGTCGATTAGGGCATATTGGACGCTGATCGTACCGTACTGCTCGGTAAGAAGCGCCGCTTTCTCCGCAGCGATCTCCTTAAGTCCTTTGGCCGAGGCCGCCGGGTCACCGCTTGCAGCCATGACGCCTGATGGGACCAACAGGGTAAACGTGAGCAAACCTGCCAACATTCGTGAAAGTCGTTTCTTCAATGATAAACCTCCTTATGGTTGATGTATCACTTAGTACGTTTTACCAGCCCGAATGGTTCAATGTTTTTCGAAAAAAATTTCAAACCTTCTCCAAATCGCCCTCGACAAAAGAGAGCTTCAGCGCGTGAAACGGAAACTTGGCGGTTCCCTTCAGCTTCTTATCGTCGACCACGATGCGGCTCCCCGTTCTTGTCAGAATCGGGGTGTCCCCGTTGGACTCCAGAATGCAATCACCTCCAATCCGGCTGAGCAGGCGCCCTGTGAACGCCATGAACTTCTCCGCCCAGTCCGGCTGATTCGGCAGGATGTCGAACCACAGGCTGAACCGGAGCGGCATGCCGTAATCCTCGCTTTTGAATATCAGTCCCTGTCCGCCTTCTTTGGCCGTCATGGTTGCCCAGTCGAATGAAATGACAAGCTCCTCCGCCGTATTTCGAATGACGTCCCCTTCACCGGCATGCAGCGTTACAAGCGTTGCGCTCAGTTCCTCGAACGATGAGCCTGTTCCCAAATATAAATTGTAAAACACCGAGATCCACTCCTATCTATTTTGGAAACCATCTCGTGATGGTCCCGTCTTTAACAACGAACAGCTCGTCAAGGCCCTCGATCGGCCAATCATCGAACTGCTTCATCAGCTTATCCATCGAGCCCGTGTAGTCGTCCAGATTCAGAACGATGCCGCCGGCCTGCCGCTCGGTTTTGCCAACAACCGTGGACCAGATATTCCGGACGTTGCCCGTATCAGGCGAATAACAGTCAAAGGCTTTGCCGTTGATCAGGAAATCGGGGTTGGACTCGGGCAGAATGCCGTGTCCGTTGCCGCCCTTCGTGCCGGGCAGCATTTCAACATCGTATCCTTGCGAGGCCAGCAGGTCGGCGGTTTCATTTTGCCGCATGATCGGCCGAGGATCATTGGGATCAGGCGTTTCATAGTTGCCTCGCGGCTCGCCGCCGGACGTAGTAGGCTCGGTCAAGCCGGACTCCTCCGGCTTGTTCTCCGGCGGATGATTTTCCCCGGATTTATTTTCGTCGGGTTTATTTTCATCGGGCTTATTCTCGTCAGGTCTGTTATCTTCCGGTTTATCGTTAGGCTTGTTTTCGCCGGGTTTAGTGTCTTCCGGCTTATCGTCCGGCTGCCGGTTCTCGGGCTCCGGCTTTCCGTTCGGAGTTTCTTCATGCCGGTCAGGCATGCCCGGCGTGTCGCCGTCCGGCTTTGGTTTGAGGCCGAGCTTCGATTGAATGGCGTCCAGCAAGCCCTTTGCCCTCGGTCCAAGCCGGTCAGACAGCCATCTCAGCCCTCTTCCTACCGGAATCCGGTCGAGAAGGAAGGCCGTGAGCCCTGCCAGTACATGCTGAGGGGAAAGCAGCTTCTTCGGATCGCGGATGTAGCTGGCGATGCTGTGCCCGCTCGATGCGATATCAAGTCCGGTCAAGGCAAGCCCAAGAGCCGGCCAGAACCCGACGAACATAAAGCCCAGGGCGAAGGCGCCGAGAACGATGGCTGCCTGCTCCCACCCGCTTAGGCGGTCCCACCAGTTCTGAAGCGAATCGAACAGGCAGGCGAAGCAGGCGGAATCCGGGGTCTGCATCATCTGAAATCCCGAGAAGACGCCTGCCAGAAGCAGAAGAACGGCCAGGGCTCCGAGCAGCACCCCGTATTTTTGCAAATGCTCATGAACGGCAAGTTCCCGGCTCTTAGCCTCTTCATTCCCATATAGAAAGGAGAAGCCGAGCTCACGCCTTGCTCTGTAAAAGGCAAGGAGGTTTCCGAACCTTTTTCTGCTGCTGAACAGCGCAGTTATGGTGTGAAACAACTCGGAGAACGGATTAAGAATGGATTCCTGACCGTACCTAGGCAGGCGCTGCCTGACTTTATTCAAGTCGACGTAGTCCATGACCAAACCGCCCGCCAGCATAATCAGGAACACGTCTTTGACCCGGTAGCCTTCCCCGGTCCATTCATGGACGGTCATGATCCAGTCCGGGAGCCGATTTTGCCCGTTCCATGCCACATGATTCAAAATGGCCCAGAGCAGCAGGATAACCGGAAACAGGTAGACCCACGGAGTCAGCTTATGGCGGAAACGGACGGCGAATCCGACGCCAAGGGAAATCACTGCGGTATGTAAGGGATGGCCTTCACTCATCATTAACGGAACAATGCTTTCCTCGAAGTATCCCGGAAATAGGGTAAACAGGTCCCAATGGATCGTTTTGCCGCCCAACAACGTTACGCTGTAGTCGTACTGCCGGGCAAGATAGCCGTCATTGACCCAGCGCCTGGAAAGCTCCTCGATAAGTTGGAAGCCGACGCCCGGGGCTGCGCCCAGGAGCACGTAATCGCTAAGGCTTAGCGCAGACGCCCTGCGGGAGAAGAACAGGAATGCCGCGAGCGGCAGCAGCTTCAGGGCTTCTTCCACGATCGGGGTGGCCACCGCCATGGACCAGGCATCCGAGGTGCGGCCGCCAAAGATCAGGTGCAGCAGCTGAATCGTAAGATTCGTAAGCGGCACGACCAGAATTACCCCGGACAGCACCAACAGACTGACATGCTTCCACGGCAGCGTTTTGCTTCGGCAGAGCAGCCAGAACTGCAGCAGCACGTAGAATGACCAGAGGTACTGGACCATCATGAGACGGGAATCCCTAATAAAGATGAGGCTGATTAGGAGAAAGATCAAGGAAAGCCAGGAAAATGCGTAGTAAACCTTTACGACCAAAGGGTGCTTCGCGAGCCAGGCGCGCGCCGCTCCGTATACACTCTCCACCGCATCCCGAATGCGGGTTCGGACCATCGTGATGGACATCGTTACCATGCTCCCCTCCCGTGAATGACCAAGCTTTTGCGCGAGAATCGGCGCGGGTTCGGATGATTCTTTTTTCAATATTTTTACACATTCCCGGATTCGTGTGAACCAATATAAGGAAACTTCCCGAGCGGCCGTGCAAAAATGATGCCAACGTATGAGAAGCAGGAGTGCGGAAATACCCATATCCTTAATTCCGCCCATTTAACAAGCCGGGCAAAGGCTGCTCCCGAGCCCTTCACCAATTTTACTGCTCTACTTTCGCAAAAGCCTGTTTCGCATTCTGGTCTCCGCCGGTTTGCCCATGATACGGGCATTCCGCCCAATCAGATCATCATGGATTCCGCAAGCGAAGTTCTCTATAATCTTATATAATGAAACCAGCACAGGCCTAAGGAGGAGTAGCATGAAGTTTCGCGTTTCCGCCGTGCAGTACCATCTGCACACGATCCAATCGTTTGATGATTTCGCTCAGCAATCGGAGCATTACATACGGACAGCCGAGGAGTTTGAAGCTAATTTCGTGCTGTTTCCCGAGTTCTTCACAACCCAGCTGATGTCCATTGGAGACGACCAAGGCAAGGCATTATCGATCAATGATTTGCCGGATTTCACGGACCGCTATCTGGAGCTGTTCATCCGGCTTGCGAAGCAATATGACATGCATATTATCGGCGGCACGCATGTGATTCGCCGGGCAGGGAAGCTGTATAACGTGGCGCATCTGTTTTACCCGGACGGCCGCGTGGCCGAGCAGGCCAAGATCCATATCACCCCGTCGGAGGTTACCGGATGGAATATGGGGGCAGGCGAGGGGCTCGAGGTGTTCGAGACCGAGTATGGCACGATTGCCATGCTGACCTGCTATGATATCGAATTCCCTGAAATTGTGCGGATGGCGAAGGCCAAGGGCGCCGACGTCATTTTCTGTCCGTCCTGCACGGATGACCGGCACGGCTTCCACCGCGTCCGTTATACGAGCCACGCCCGTGCGATCGAGAACCAGGTCTATGTCGTATTAACCGGCACGGTCGGCTCGCTGCCGACGGTCGATTTGATGCGGGCCAATTTCGGCCAGGCGGCCATTATTACGCCGAATGACATTCCGTTTCCTCCGAAGGGACTGCTGGCGGAAGGCGAGCTGAACCACGATATGATTATTACGGCCGATCTGGATTTAGACCTGTTATATCAGGTCCGGGAGAAAGGTTCCGTTACGACGTGGCGCGACCGCCGCACGGATCTTTATCCGGATTGGGAGTAAACGGATCGCTACAAAACACGGAAAGGCAGGGGGCGGCATGAGCAGCTATTTTCAGCGGTTTTACGTATTTGACGGCGACCGGCCGGTACCGGTTGTCATTCGCGGCTATACGGCGGACGATTTCGACGAGCTGATCGTGATTCAATCCGAAACCTTCCCGCCGCCGTATCCATCCGAACAGTGGTGGAACAAGGAACAGCTGACCCAGCATGTAACCCGGTTTCCCGAGGGCGCGTTATGCGTGGAGGCAGACGGGGTGCTGGCCGGATCGATTACCTCGCTGATCGTGGATTATGATCCTTCGGAGCCGGCTCATTCCTGGGCGGATACAACGGACAACGGGTATATCCGGACCCATACACCGGACGGCAATACGCTTTATATCGCGGATATATGCGTGAGACCCCGGTTTCGTAAACTGGGGCTGGGCAAATGGCTGATCCAGTCGCTGTACCATTTGACCGTGCAGCGCGGGCTGGACCGCCTGTTGGGCGGCGGCCGGATGCCGGGCTATCACAAGTACGCGGACAGGATGAGTGCCGAATCCTATCTGGAGGCGGTCGTCCAGGGTAAGCTGCATGACCCGGTGATTACGTTCCTGCTTCGCTGCGGGCGCACGCCGATCGGCGTCGCGGCCGATTATCTGGAGGACGAGGAGTCATGCAATTACGGGGCTTTGATGGAATGGCGCAATCCGTTTAAAGCGGTACGGGGCGGGCTTAATTAAAGCTTCCATAGCTATGCATTATGCAAGGATGAAGAGGCATAATCTACGACCATTAATGAAGGGGGCTTTGCAGTCATGGAATATATTCGGATTACTAGTATCGAGGACCCGTTGTTTCGCAGCATGCACGATCTGATGAAAGAGGTGTTCCCGCCTGAGGAGGTGCTGGAATACGAGCTGTGGAAGGAACCGCTTGAGGATCCCGGCATCCGCGTGTTTGTAGCGCTGCATGAAGGGGAAGTGGTCGGGACGACCGAGTACCGGTATTACGAGGATTGGAACGTGGCGATGACCGACTTTACGATCATCGGCCGGGAAGGACTCGGCATCGGCCGGTTCCTCGCGCAGCATCGTTTGAAGGACCTGCATGCCCTTGCGGCCGCCAACGGGAAAGAGCTGCTGGGCATGTTCGCCGAAATCTATGATCCATATCGGGTCAGCGACTACGAATTCGGCGGGATTAAGCCGATGGATCCGTTTGTACGGCGCGAGGTGCTCTCGCATCTTGGCTACAAACGTACCGATATCGAATATGTGCACCCGTCCTGGAACAACGACGGAGAGGCGGTAACCGGCCTGGACTTCTGCTTCATGCCGAGCGATGACAGCATGTCGGAGCTGCCTGCCGAGCTGATCGTGAATTTCCTGACGCGCTACTACGCCGTCCTGCCGGAAAAGCCGAAGGCATGGCTTGATATGGTGGCAAAGCTCAAACAGCGGGAGAAGGTAGCGCTGCTGCCCCTGTAATTTATGGAAGCTTGGTTCCCTGGGGAACCAAGCTTTTTCTTATCCCTGCTTTAGAACAGAAGGTCTGCCGGTAGCCTGATGCCGTGAGGGGCGGTATGGAAAATAAGCAGGCTTTTTGTCGCAAAGTATGGCGCAAACCCTGCATGAAGAAGTATAATTTCTGAAGTATTGTACCATCCTCATTTGAATTGCCGGCCCATACTGGATATATTAATACAATAGGTAGAAAAAAGAGGAGCGTATCATGAACGACCGAAAACAAGCGACCATCCGTCTTCAAAGTCTTCACGAAGGCGAGAATACGGTTCAGGAGCTTCCGGCTGAGGTGATCTCCAAAGGGAAGGCCTTGTATGTCCGGTATATCGAACCGAAGATGGGACCGCATCAGGGAGAAACCCGGGCGATGCTGAAGCTGACCGAAGATGAGCTGAAGCTTATCCGCCACGGGGAAGTGGAATCTGAACAGACGTTCAGATTAGGACAGAGGCTGCCGGGATTTTACCGTTCTCCGTTCACCTCGTTTAATCTGTCTACGCACACTCAGCGCCTGGAGCTTGCCGTGGAAGGCATGTCCGGACGCGCCGCATGGGTGTATGATCTATACGTGCTCGATGAGTTTTCGGGGCACTTTTCCATAAGTTTGACTATTCAGGAGGCTCATGAATCATGACATTGAATCCACTAGACCATATTAACGGGCTGGTCGCGGAAGCGGTGGCCGATGCCGCCGTCGCTGCCGGACTGGTATCCCGCGAGGAGCTTCCGGCGATCACGCTGGAGGTCCCTAAAGATAAATCGCATGGGGACTTGGCTACGAACGCTGCGATGCAGCTGACTCGAATCGCCAAGAAGAACCCGCGCCAGATTGCCGAGGCGATCCTGGAGCATTTGGACACGGCGAAAGCCTCGATTGAGAAGGCCGAGATTGCCGGGCCCGGTTTTATTAACTTTACCTTGAACAAAAGCTATCTTTACCCGGTCGTTGCCCTGGTTCACGAGCAAGGGGAGCGTTACGGACGTGTCGATATCGGCCAAGGCCGGAAGGTTCAGGTGGAGTTTGTCAGCGCCAACCCGACGGGCAGCCTCCATCTTGGACATGCCCGCGGAGCGGCAGTCGGTGACGCGCTGTGCAACGTGCTGGACTATGCGGGTTATGAAGTAACGCGGGAGTACTACATCAATGATGCAGGCAACCAGGTTGTCAATTTGTGCAAATCGCTAGAAGCACGGTATTTGCAGGAGCTTGGCCAAGAGGCTGAAATGCCGGAGGACGGCTACCACGGTGAGGATATCAAGGGCTTTGCCAAAGAGCTTGTCGCAGAGAAGGGCGACTCTCTCCTGGCGATGAATCCGGGCGAACGGACCGCATTTTTCCGTCAATTCGGGCTTGAGAAGGAGCTTGGCAAGATCAAGCGCGATTTGAATCGGTTCCGCGTGCATTTTGACGAATGGTTCAGCGAAACCTCGCTGTACGAGGACGGGCTCGTGGAAAAGTCGCTCGAGGAGCTGAAGGCCAAGGGCGAAGCTTATGAGAAGGATGGAGCGGTCTGGCTGCGCACAACCGACTACGGGGATGACAAGGACCGGGTCCTGGTTAAGAATGACGGGACGTACACCTATCTGACGCCGGACATCGCCTACCACCGCAACAAGTACGAGCGCGGCTATGACCGGATCATCAACATTTGGGGCGCGGACCACCACGGCTATATTCCCCGCATGAAGGCGGCCATGGAGGCGCTCGGCAACGATCCGGAGAAGCTGACGGTGTTGATCGCACAGATGGTCAGCCTGTTCCAGAACGGCGAGAAGGTGAAGATGTCCAAGCGTACCGGAAAAGCCGTCACGATGGAGGATCTGATGGATGAAGTAGGCGTGGATGCGATCCGCTACTTCTTCACGATGCGGAGCATGGACTCCCATCTCGATTTCGACATGGACCTGGCGGTTTCCACCTCCAATGAAAATCCGGTGTTCTACGTTCAATATGCGCATGCCCGCATTTGCAGCGTATTCCGCCAAGCGGAGGAGCAAGGGATTGCGCTCCTTCCGCTTTCCGAGGTTAACCTCGGCGTGCTCACGGCGGAGCATGAATATGACATTTTGCGCAAAATCGGCGAGCTTCCGCAAGAGGTGTCGGTTGCTGCCGAAAACTACGCGCCGCACCGGATCATCCGTTATGTATACGAGCTGGCTTCGCTGTTCCACAGCTATTATAAAGCCCAGCGCGTAATTACCGAGGATGCGGAGCAGACGCAGGCACGCCTTGCGCTGCTGGGAGCCGTGCGCACGGTTATCGCGAACGTGCTGCGCCTGGTCGGCGTATCGGCGCCGGAACGGATGTAGGATTCGACCATACGCATAATCATCGACAGCCGCTTATCCATGATGGAAAGCGGCTGTTTCTATAGGCAGCGGCGTACGGGAGCTATTCGATTCGGGCATGCCGAAGCGTTCTATAATTTCATGCCCTCGCGCAAAAACTTCAGGGCATTTACCTCTCCGTCGGAAGCGCTGAAGCCCTTCTTCAGTTTAAGAGGGGTGGAGGTGCGGCGCAGCAGGGACTTGACCGTCGCCTGTTTAAGGTCAGGCTTTTGGGCGAGGAGCAGTGCGATTGTTCCGCTGATATGCGATGTGGCCATGGAGGTGCCGCTCATCTCATGATATTTGCCTTGCAGCCACGTGGATACGATTTTGTCGCCGGGGGCGTAGATATCGACAAATTGCCCACGGTTGCTGAACGCGGGGATTTTGCGGTTCCGGTCGGTTGCTCCAACGGAAATGGTATGGGGGTAGCGGGCCGGGTAATCGGCCGTGCGGCGCTTGCCGTCATTTCCGGAGGATGCAACGATAATAAGGCCTGCCTGATTGGCCTTGCTGACGATATCAAGCAAGGTTCTGCTCCGGGTCTGCATGCCGAAGCTCATATTGATGATATTGACCTCGGCCCGGACACACCAGTCAATCGCCGTTATGATGTCCGATACAAAGGCCGACCCATTGTGATCAAAGGCTTTCACCGGGTAGACCACCGATCTGGGCGCAACGCCAATCATGCCTTGCGTGCTGTTCGCTGCAGCAATCGTGCCTGATATATGCGTGCCGTGCCCGTTGTCATCATATGGCGGGATGTTCCGGTTAACGAGATTGACCCCCTTGGTCAGGGAGTATCTCAAATCCGGGTGGGCGAAATCCACACCCGTATCAATAACGGCAATCTTGATCCGATGACCTGTTGAGATTGACCAGGTTTGCGGGGCTTTGATCTGTTTGATCCCCCATGGGATCCCGGTTAGCGTTCCAATGCTTCCCTGTATCGCTTGGATATGAACCTGGTGATCCTCCTCGATCATCAGCTCGTTCCGGAATTCCGCCTCAAGCTTTGCAGTTTGGGACGCCGGAGCGATGATGGTCCGGACAAGCGGCGAGAAGCTGACTGAACCGTCGAGGCGGCTTTTTCCGGTGAGTCGCTTCCATTCGCTGATGCACGCATGGTACAGCTTAGGGTCATGAAACGTCAGGAGCCGCCGGTTCTCTCCCCGGACGTTCCGCATAGGGTTCGTCTCCGCAAGTAGTGATTGCATGATCCGGGTGTAGTCCATGTGTGGCAATCTCCCTTCTCGATGAACCGTTGCTTCAGTATTGTATGAGCCGGGGAGGGAGCCCGAATGGGACGCAGCCCTTTTTCCGGGAAATAGGCCCTGTTTCGCGTGTCAAAGCGATAGGGCGAACATAAGATACATGGAGGGAGCCTGCAGAGGTTCTTTCATCTATCCCGTAAGGAGTCGATCCTAGGGGCGGATACAGTCGGAAGGCGGAGACGATGAGTCTCCGCCTTTTTCCATGCATAAGATGCCAGCCGCATAAAAACTTGATTTTTATGTTTAAATAGGTTTTACTTAGTTTTGATAATGGATATGTTGAGGGTATAACGTGAAGATTGTGTGAGAGGAAGTGTGCGTTAGTGAGTAATCCGCTCAATTTAAAGATCGATCCGGAGAAGATCCAGGAAATCCCGATGGTTGACCTGGCTTTTATGGTTCTGAAGGCGGCCAATACGCCGTATTATTACCGTGACCTGATGAATGAGGTGGCCAAGCTTCGCGGCTTTACGGAAGAAGAGATTAACGAAACGATTGCCCAGTTATATACCGAGATCAATATAGACGGACGTTTCGCTTGCGTTGGAACGAATCTGTGGGGATTGAAGCGCTGGTATCCTCTGGAGCGCTCCGAGGATCCGATTGCGAACGCCAAGCGCCCTCGCATCATCAATGATGAAGACGATGATGACGATGACTTCACCGATGAAGAGGATACGTACAGCGTGGATGACGTCGAAGACGATTACGACAGCCTGGATGACGAAGATGACGATCTCTTCGCCGAGGACGACGATGCTGACGCTGACGTTGACGACGATGTCGTGATCGATGACGACGATTTGGACGATGAGGATGCCGAAGCGGAGGAAGAAGAGAATCTGGATGGCGAGGAATTCGAAGAGGAAGATCTGGATTAATCCGTGATCGAATACCTTGGAATATGACTTGCCGCGGCCAGTTTCAGCAGGTCGTGAACGGGATTGGGAAATAGGGGGATTTTAAGCCTGTTTCTTCCCTTGACAAGCAGACAAGGCACAGAGTAAACTATTGCTTGGGCTTATGATTGTGGATTAAAATATGTTTAATATAAAAGTGCCCCGTTACTACTCGGGGTCACTTTTTTTGTTTTTATGAGCAGGTGTAGGGGTGTCTTCGGAAGGAGGACGCATCCTTGCTCATAGGGATGTCTTCTACAAGACCTCATGATCGATCTGGATGTAGTCTTTGCAGAAGACAAGGATGAAGGTATCAGAACCTGTTCCTGCCCGAATACGCATGATCGGAAGATCTGTGCGCTTATCGTGGGCCGCCTGGATGGATTGCCCACGCGAAGAGGCGGGGACGGTTTGTAATAGGTCGGAGGTCAGCTCGCTCACCCTTAGGGAAGCGGGCCGTGCTTTTTGTTGGTCCCCTCTGATGAATCTGGGGAAAACGGGTTAGGATAAACATCATATGTCGCCTGAAGTTATGGAGATTATATAGGAGGGTTTTTAACAGTGACAAAGTATATTTTTGTAACAGGCGGGGTTGTATCATCTCTCGGGAAGGGAATTACCGCCGCTTCGCTCGGCCGATTGCTGAAGAACAGAGGACTCAAGGTAACGATTCAGAAGTTCGATCCGTACATTAATATAGATCCGGGCACGATGAGTCCCTATCAGCATGGCGAAGTATTCGTAACGGACGACGGTGCGGAAACCGACCTGGACCTCGGGCACTATGAGCGATTCATCGATATCAATCTGTCGAAGAACAGCAATGTTACGACAGGGAAAGTATATTCCTCGGTAATCAGCAAGGAGCGCCGCGGCGAATATTTGGGCGGTACGGTACAGGTCATTCCGCATATTACGAATGAAATCAAGGAGCGCGTATTCCGTGCAGGACGTGAAGCCGGCTCGGATGTGGTCATTACCGAAATCGGCGGTACGGTCGGCGATATCGAGAGCCTTCCGTTCCTAGAAGCGATCCGTCAGATCAAGAGTGATGTCGGCCGCGAGAACGTGATGTATATCCATGTAACCCTCATTCCATTTATTAAAGCTGCCGGCGAAGTGAAAACGAAGCCGACCCAGCATAGCGTGAAAGAGCTCCGCAGCATCGGCATTCAGCCGAATGTCATCGTATGCCGTACGGAGCATGAGCTTTCGACGGAGATGAAAGCCAAAATCGCGCTCTTCTGCGACATCGATCCGAACGCAGTTGTGGAATGCCGCGATGCGTCCTCTCTGTACGAGGTGCCGCTGAACTTGCGTGACGAGGGTCTTGACGAGATTGTCGTCAACCACTTGAAGCTGACTACGCCGGCGCCTGACATGAGTGAATGGGAGGCTCTGGTTGAGCGCGTATCCAAGCTGGAGAAGACGGTTGAGATTGCCATCGTGGGTAAATACGTGGCGCTTCATGATGCTTACCTCAGCGTGGTCGAATCTTTGTCGCATGCCGGATTCGATGCCAATGCCGAAGTGAAGATCCGCTGGGTGAATGCCGAGGAGATTACGGACGAGAACGTGGAAGAAGCTTTGAACGGAGTCGGGGGCATCCTCGTACCGGGCGGATTCGGCGATCGGGGTATCGAAGGCAAGATCAGCGCGATCCGGTATGCCCGTGAGCGCAACATTCCGTTCTTCGGCATCTGCCTTGGCATGCAGGTATCGGTAATCGAGTACGCCCGTTCCGTCTTGGGATTGCAGGGGGCGAACAGCTCCGAAATCGATCCGGCCACCGAATATCCGGTCATCGATCTTCTGCCGGAGCAGAAGGATGTCGAGGACTTGGGCGGAACGATGCGCCTCGGCTTGTATCCGTGCAAGCTGGCTCCGGGCTCGCTGGCGGAAGCCTGCTACAAGGACGAGCTGGTGTATGAGAGACATCGTCACCGGTATGAGTTCAACAACCAATACCGCGAGGACATTGAAAAGGCAGGATTGCGCATTTCCGGGACGTCGCCGGACGGACGTCTGGTCGAAATCGTGGAGATGCCGGGCCATCCTTGGTTCCTTGCCGTGCAATTCCATCCGGAATTCACATCGCGTCCGAACCGCCCTCAGCCGCTGTTCCGCGAATTCGTGAAAGCTTCGATTCAGCATCAGGTGTAATCGGCGAGCTATAGCAGACTGCGCCCATTCCAACGCATAATAGTCCCCTTTAAGCAGACCTTGAGACGGTTTGCTTAAAGGGGATTTTTTATGCTGAGCAGGCATCATACCTTTTAACAGCAATGGGTATTTCTGTGTTTTGGCAGGGCATTATTTTCCAGAAATTTTTCGAAAGTAAGGAAGGATTTCGACTACAGCGGGCGAATACAGATAATGGTCGGTTTATGGGGCGTTAAGGGCTCTTAGATTTGCGTATCATCAATGCCATTTAAGGATCGGGAGGCTTTGAAGAATGAACGAACCAAGCAAACACAAAGTGTTGATCGTGGATGACCAGAACGGAATTCGGATTCTGCTAGTGGAAGTGTTCAGCAGCGAGGGATATGAAACGTTCCAGGCCGCCAACGGCAAGGCGGCTTTGGAGATCGTGAAGCTGCATGCGCCGGATTTGGTACTGCTCGATATGAAAATTCCGGGGATGGACGGGCTTGAGATTCTAAAGCATATTAAACAGATGAATCCGGATATCAAGGTCATCATGATGACGGCCTACGGCGAGCTGGATATGATTAAGGAAGCGACGGATCTCGGCGCGCTGATGCACTTTACGAAGCCCTTTGATATCGACGAGATGCGGCAGGCCGTCAATATGCAGCTGAAAGGCGCGGCGAACAAGATAGGTTAAGCTATGAATTCTGCTTCAATGGCGGAGTTCTTTTTTTTGCCAATATGTGATGCAGGGGATTCGGGAAATGCTTGTTTAGTATTTACGACGCGATGTGGTATAATATATGCGTATGTTATGTCGGCTATAAACCATAGACAAACTAAGCATCTTTAGGAGGATGAAACCATGCCATTAGTATCAATGACAGATATGCTGAACAAAGCGCTCGAAGGCAAGTATGCTGTTGGTCAGTATAACATCAACAACCTTGAGTGGACTTACGCGATTCTGGAAGCGGCTGAGCAAGAGAAATCCCCGGTTATTCTCGGTGTTTCTGAAGGCGCAGCACGTTACATGGGCGGCTTCAGCACCGTTGTGCACATGGTTAAAGGTCTGATGGAAGACCTGAAAATCACGGTTCCAGTAGCGATTCATCTGGACCATGGATCCAGTGTCGAGAAATGTAAAGAAGCGATCGACGCGGGCTTCACTTCGGTCATGATCGATGATTCCCACAGCCCGATCGACACAAATATTGCAACAACGAAGCAAGTTGTCGAGTATGCTCATGCCAAGGGAGTATCCGTTGAGGCAGAAGTGGGCATGGTAGGCGGCCAAGAAGATGACGTAATCGGCGATGTTATGTACGCGAAGCTTGATGACTGCGTGCGCATCGTGAACGAGACGGGCATCGACACGCTGGCACCTGCGCTTGGCTCCGTACACGGACCATACAAAGGCGAACCAAACCTCGGTTTCAAAGAGATGGAGGAAATTCGCGATGCCGTGAAGCTTCCGCTCGTTCTTCATGGCGGAACAGGTATCCCGACGCATGATATCAAAAAAGCGATCTCGCTCGGTACTTCCAAAATCAACGTCAACACCGAGAACCAAATTTCGTTCACGAAAGTGGTTCGCGAAGTGCTCGCCGCTAAACCAGAAGCTTACGATCCTCGTACGTTCTTGAAGCCAGGCCGTGAAGCGATCAAAGAAACGGTTGTCGGCAAAATCCGCGAGTTCGGCTCCAACAATAAAGCTTAAATTCCATACCTATTCCGAATCCCTTATTGCCCTTGGCGGCTATAACAGGAGATTTGGAATCATCTAAGATATATGTTTAGGCTGTCTTATGCTGCACCTTGAATTGGAAAGGCACCGGTTTTCTTGCGGTGCACTTTCCTTTTCATTTACTTACGAACGACTGCCATCAGAACCATTTCCGGCTGCGAAGTGATGTAGGGGGACCCGAAAGCTTATGGAAAAATTGATGATCAGCGGTGGACGCCCACTGCGAGGCACAGTCACCATCAGCGGTGCCAAGAACAGTGCTATAGCGTTAATTCCTGCCGCAATCCTGGCGGATTCAGAAGTCATACTCGATAACTTGCCGCTGCTCAGCGACGTGGCGGTGTACGCCGAAATGCTGAGAGATATCGGCGGAGAGGTATCATGGGAAGGCAATCAGATGAGAATCGACCCTTCTGATATCAAGTCTATTCCGATGCCCAACGGACCCGTGAAGAAACTGCGCGCCTCCTATTATATGATGGGTGCTATGCTTGGAAGATTTAAAGAAGCCGTGATCGGCCTGCCGGGCGGCTGTAATTTTGAACCTCGCCCGATCGACCAGCACATCAAGGGGTTTGAAGCGCTTGGCGCAACCGTGACGAATGAGCACGGTTCCATTCATCTGCATGCCAAGGAGCTGCGGGGCGCTAAGATCTACCTGGATGTAAGCAGTGTCGGCGCGACGATTAATATCATGCTGGCGGCTGCCAAAGCCAAAGGCTCCACAATTATCGAAAATGCGGCCAAAGAGCCTGAAATCATAGATGTTGCTACCCTTCTAAACTCAATGGGAGCCGTCATTAAAGGCGCCGGAACGGAGACAATCCGGATTGAAGGCGTTACGGAAATGCACGGCTGCCGTCACTCGATTATCCCGGATCGGATTCAAGCCGGCACCTACATGATTGCCGCTGCCGCCACTCGCGGCGATGTTCTCATCGACAATGTTATTCCGAAGCATCTGGAAGCGTTAACCGCGAAGCTGATCGAGATGGGCGTCGGCATCGAGGAGCTGGATGAGAGCATCCGCGTAATCGGCAAAGACCGATACAATCACGTGGATGTTAAAGCCCTGATTTATCCCGGATTCGCAACAGATCTGCAGTCGCCGATGACCAGTCTGCTTACGCAAGCCGAGGGAGTCAGCGTTCTTAGTGATTTTGTATATAGCAACCGGTTCAAGCATGTGCCGGAACTGATTCGGATGGGCGCCAAGATTCGTGTGGAGGGACGCTCCGCGATTATCGAAGGAGGCCCGCTGAATGCAGCGAAGGTCAAAGCGACTGACCTCCGTGCCGGCGCGGCGTTGGTCATTGCCGGGCTTACGGTGCCGGAGGGCGTAACCGAGGTCAGCGGCGTACAATTTATTGACCGCGGCTACGACCATTTGGTCGAGAACCTCCGCATGCTCGGGGCCGACGTATGGCGCGAGACCGAAGAAGAATAATTTTCACCCAGGATGAGGGAAATATGCCGTCTTTACTGCATATCTCCCTCTAATTTGGGTAATGCTTATCTAGTAAAGTGTAAAGTAACTCATAGAATGATAGACTTTTTTTACAATCATATTGAAGGCTTGAACGTGAAAAGACACGAAAAAATTGAATAGGTGGTTATTAAATGGATTTACAAATATCCGATTTGGAAGGCATGAAGCTAACGGATCTATATAAGCTGGCCAAGAAATACCAGATTCCGTACTACGGGCAGTTGAAGAAGAAGGAACTGATTTTTGCCATTCTTCGGGCCCAGGCTGAACAGAGCGGTTTAATGTTCATGGAGGGCGTGCTTGAAATCTTGCCGGAGGGCTACGGATTTCTCAGACCGATCAATTACTTGCCGAGCACGGAAGACATTTATATTTCGGCATCCCAGATCCGCAAATTCGATCTGCGTACCGGTGATCTGGTTTCAGGCAAATGCCGGGCGCCTAAAGAGAATGAACGATACTTCGGTCTGCTTCAGGTGAATGCCGTCAACGGCGAGAATCCTGCGGTAGCGGCAGAACGACTGCACTTTCCAGCCTTGACTCCTCTATACCCGCAAGAAAAGCTTGTTCTCGAAACATCCCCTAATCAGTTGTCCACCCGAATCATGGATTTGCTCGCACCGGTAGGTCTAGGACAACGCGGTTTGATTGTGGCACCGCCCAAAGCAGGGAAAACGCTCCTCTTAAAAGAAATTGCCAACAGCATCTCAACCAATTATCCAGATATCGAACTGTTTGTTTTGCTTATCGACGAACGTCCGGAGGAAGTAACGGACATGCAGCGCTCAGTCAAGGGAGAGGTGGTTGCTTCCACGTTCGACGAGCTGCCGGAGAACCATATTAAAGTGGCTGAACTGGTGCTCGAGCGTGCATTGCGCTTGGTGGAACATAAGAAGGATGTCGTGATCCTGCTTGACAGCATCACCCGTCTTGCCCGTGCCTACAACCTGGTCATCCCGCCATCGGGCAGAACGCTTAGCGGTGGTATTGATCCTGCGGCGTTCCATCGTCCGAAGCGTTTCTTCGGTTCGGCACGGAACGTGGAGGAAGGCGGAAGCCTGACGATTCTGGCAACTGCGCTGGTCGATACCGGCTCGCGCATGGATGATATCATTTACGAGGAATTTAAGGGTACAGGAAACATGGAGCTTCATTTGGACCGCCGATTTGCGGAGCGCCGTATTTTCCCGGCAATCGACATTCGCCGCTCGGGCACACGGCGTGAAGAAGTGCTCTTGAACAAGGAGGAGCTGGATACGATCTGGGCCATTCGTAAGAACATGAACGATTCGGCCGATTTCGTGGAGGGCTTCTTGAAAAAAATGCGTGACAGCAAAAACAACGCGGAATTTTTGGCAGCATTTGATGTCAGTGCGAACAGCAGCGGATCGGGCAGCTCGGGCAATCCGGCCAGACGTCCGTCCCGTGCATCGCAGACGGCTGCCCCTCAAAGCTAATCCCGAGTACGAAAGCCGGAGAATAGGAGATCAACATGTATTTGGTTTACGCAGATGAACAAGGAAACGTCTATGATCATCCCGAGCTGTTCGGGTTAGCCCGCAGCGCAGATATGATCGTTGAAATATTGGAGGATGAATTAATTCCATTGCCGGAAGGGGCAACGCTGGTCGGACTGCCGAACACCCGCGCCATCGGAATGGATCCCGAGAGCGGTGAGATGCTGCCGCTGGAGGAGGGCTATACCGCGGTAGGTGCTCTGCTTCCGCAGGGCTTTACCCGCCTGTGCCTGCCTGGGTATGTAAAGACCGACAAGGAATACAAGCTCCCGCTCTTCGGATATTCCGCCGTCGTGTGGAAAGACGGAGCCTTCTATACAACGGCCCGGCTGTCCGATGATCCGGAGAAGTGGAATCCGGTTAATTGCGATCTGAATGAGCTTGAGCTTGGAGTAAAGCGGCTGACCGAGAAGTATCCTGATAACCGGTTGTACGAGCATCTCTCGAATTGTGCGCTCGGGTATGAATGCCTTACCGCCTCCAACACCTTCCTGAATCGCTGGGAGGGCGCTGTGCCGGTATCCTATTCCTGCAATGCGGGCTGTTTTGGCTGCATATCGGAACAACCGGATGACAGCGGCTTCGTTGCGCCTCAGACGCGGATGAACTTCCGACCACGGGTGGATGAGCTGGTGCAGGTTATGATGGAGCATCTCAAGACGCCGGATTCAATTATCAGCTTCGGCCAAGGATGTGAAGGTGAGCCTTCCACGCAGGCCAAGATCATTATCGAGGCAATGAGAGAGGTTCGTTCCCGGACCGACATGGGTTATATCAATATCAATACAAATGCGGGTCTGACCGACTTTATCCGCGGCATTGTCGATGCAGGACTTGATCTTATGCGGGTAAGTACGATCAGTGCGCTGGATGATCACTATAACGCATACTACAAGCCGCGGGCCTACACATTGGCTAATGTGGAAAAATCTTTGCGCTACGCATCCGATCAAGGCGTGTATACGTCGATCAACTACTTGATCTTCCCTGGCGTAACGGATCGCGAGGAAGAGCTTGAAGCGATGATCGAGTTTGCCCGCCGTACCGGACTTCGTCTCATTCAGCTTCGGAATCTGAACATTGATCCGGAGAGCTATCTTGAGCTGATTCCTCCGGCACGGGGAGAGATTCTTGGGATGAAGCAAGCCATTGAAATTATGCAGGCCGAGCTGCCTGATGTTGTGATCGGTTCCTACACGCATGTTCCGCCCGCCGGTCAGGCGCGGCCTAAGAAAAAGCCTTTAATGAGCTAATTAATGTAGCTGTCGGTAGAGATTTGTCCATCTTGTTCGTAGATGAAGGATGGTAAGCCATTCGTAAACGCTGCTTAAAAACGATGCTTGAGCAAGCATGTTTGCGAGGATCTCCTAAAATCAGGTCCTGGATCCAGTTTTGGGCTCGGCTGAGTATTTGTGTGCGGGCTATTGCGCAATGAAAAATGCCGTGATATACTGATTTTATGTGTCCATATAACTCTGGGTCCGCATGAGGCTCAGGGCGGAAAGAGGTGAAAGGTATAATGAAACAAGAGATTCAACCGAAATATCACGTTACTACAGTAACCTGCGCATGCGGTAACACGTTCGAAACAGGTTCTGTAAAGCCGGATCTTCGTGTCGAGATTTGCTCTAACTGTCACCCGTTCTTCACAGGTAAGCAGAAATTCCTGGATGCTGGCGGTCGTGTTGATAGATTCAAAAAGAAATACGGTATCTAATAACAAGCCCTTCGCCTTTACTGGCCGAAGGGTTTTTGTTTTATTATGGCAGGGCGGGGGTTAACAACTTCTTCCGTCGGTTGCATTTTTGGTGCCCATGCGCTATACTAAAGTTCGCCGTGCTAGATGGGGAGGTAGCGGTGCCCTGTAACTCGCAATCCGCTGTAGCGAGGTTGAATTCCTGTTAGAGGTATTGTCGATGTGAGGCTGGTCCCTGCGCACAATGTTGACGGTTGGGTCCTCCGCAATGAGCACTTGTGAACCTGGTCAGGTCCGGAAGGAAGCAGCCATAAGCAAGCCCGCTCTTGTGCCGGAGGAGTGCCTAGCCCGAGTTGCTGTTCAGGATTGCCGCTCGGATCGCAATTATCAATAACAGGTGCACGGTATTACATAGCATCTACTCTAACACCCTTGCCTAAGGCAAGGGTGTTTTTGGTTAGTGGATGAATAGACGATGAAGCTCTGTAAGGATATCCAGTGGAAGAAATGGTATTTTTCCAGGTACGGCGTGCAATTCTAGAACATGTTCTGTGCGTCGATCCATGTCGATTAATTTGGATAAAGATTTCCAATTAAACGTTTTGCTAAGGCAGGGGAAAGTAGTATAGAATGTAGTATAATAATATCCGTCAGCTGATGGCTGTTGATGCGTTGGTCTGATGAATCGAAGTAGCAAACAACGATGCGCGTATGTTTTCGATACGGGTTAGTCCGGATGATGGATCCGTCCGTTCGAAAAACAACGTGAAGTGGAAGTTGAAAGAGGGTAAAGCACAGTGGAACATATCGCGCTATATCGTGCATGGCGGCCGCAGTCGTTCAGCGACATGGTGGGCCAGCAGCATATCATCCAAACCCTGCAGAATGCTATTCGCGAGCAGCGGGTGTCCCATGCCTACCTGTTCAGCGGTCCGCGGGGCACAGGTAAGACCAGTGCCGCTAAAATTTTGGCCAAAGCCGTGAACTGTGAGCATGGTCCGGCTGAGGAACCCTGCAATACATGTGAAGCCTGCCGGCGAATAACCGCAGGAGCTGTCATGGATGTCCAAGAGATCGACGCGGCTTCCAACCGCGGCGTTGAAGAAATCCGGGATTTGCGGGAGAAGGTCAAATATGCACCAACTGAGGTGCGGCGCAAGGTTTATATTATCGACGAAGTACACATGCTGACAACAGAAGCGTTCAATGCGCTCTTGAAGACGCTCGAGGAGCCGCCGGCACATGTGATGTTTATACTGGCCACCACGGAGCCGCATCGGCTTCCTGCCACCATTATTTCGCGTTGTCAGCGGTTTGATTTCCGGAGAGTTTCGCTTGATGAGCAGACGGGTCGGCTGGAGCGGATCTGTACGGAAGAAGGGATTACGGCTGAGCCCGAGGCGCTCTCGTATATTGCCAGACTTTCCGACGGCGGGATGCGCGATGCGCTGAGCATCCTGGACCAGATCGCTTCCTTTACCGGCGGCACGGTATCCTATCAGCAGGTGCTGGACATGACGGGTGGCATCGCCTCCGAACAGTTCGGCCGATTGGCCGCAGCCCTGAAGCAGGGCGATGCGGGACTCGTGCTGCAGATCGTGGAGCAGTTCATGCAGGAAGGGAAGAGCGCTGACAAGTGCATGGAGAACCTTCTGTACTATTTCCGCGACCTGCTGATGATCAAGATGGTTCCGGATGCCGACAAGCTGACGGATCGTGTGCTGAATCCGGCGGAGTTTCAAGAGATGGCAGGCGCCTTTAGCCGTGAAGAGCTGTTTCAGATGATCGATACGCTGAACCGCTATCAGGGGGAGATGAAGTACGCTTCGCAGCCGCAGACGCTGTTTGAAGTCGCTCTGTTGAAGTTATCGGGCATCGCTCAATCGGCAGGAGCTTCGGCTCAGAGCTCCGCGCAAGCCGGCAGTGCTGCTGACGCGGGCGAGGTGGCCAAGCTGAAGCAGCAGGTTGCCGCGCTGGAGAAGAAGCTGGAGCGTGTCATGCAGAACGGAGTGCCTGCTGGTGCCGGACGTGAAGCTGCCAAGCCGGCAAGAACGCCAGCGCCGAAGGTAGCGTCCACCGCCAAAATACCGCAGCATATGGATCAGTATGTCGCTTCCCGAAGCAGTGAGGCCTTTACTGCCGTGCAGCGGCAGTGGCCGCAGATTTTGCAGAATGTTAAGGAAACGAAGGTTACGGTCCATGCTTGGCTGATGGATGGGGAGCCGGTCTCCGTATGGGAAGACAATGTGCTTGTCGGGTTTAAAAACAACATCCACCGCGAAACGACCGAGAAGCCGGCCAACAAGCAGGTGATCGAGAGTGTGCTGGAGTCTTGCCTCGGCAAGCCGTACAGGCTCGTTACGATGATGCTCCGGGACTGGAGTGAAGCGGTGGAGGGCGTAGGAAAGCCCCAGGCCGAAGAGCTGAAGCTGGAGCATGAAGAGGCCGGAGAGAACGGAGAAAAACCTTGGATTGATGAGGCGATCCAGCTTTTTGGTGAAGACCTCGTTGTCATAAAAGACTAGTACGCTTAATCGCGTGCACCCTATATGAAGGAGAGATGACTCATGAATAATATGAACCAAATGATGAAGCAGGTTAAGAAAATGCAGGAGCAAATGCTGAAGGCACAGGAAGAACTCGCCACGAAAAAGGTGGAAGGCACTTCCGGCGGCGGCGTTGTTACGGTAGAGGCTAACGGACATAAGCAAATTCTGTCCATTAACATCAAGCCGGAGGCCGTTGATCCTGATGATGTGGAAATGCTTCAGGACTTGGTATTGACCGCGGTGAACGATGCGCTTGCGAAAGCGGAAGAGCTGGCTAATGCAGACATGGGCAAATTCACAGGCGGCATGAAAATCCCGGGCTTGTTCTAATCTAACCTAGAAGGAGTAGTTACATTTGTACTATCCCGAACCGATCGCGAAGCTCATCGACGCCTTTACGCGACTGCCGGGTGTGGGGCCGAAGACGGCTGCCCGCCTGGCTTTTCACGTTTTGAATATGAAGGAAGACGATGTCATTGATTTTGCCAAAGCGCTGGTGAGCGTCAAGCGGAATTTGCATTACTGCTCGGTATGCTGCAACATTACGGATACGGATCCGTGCCGGGTATGCCAGGACAAGACGAGGGACGCATCCGTGATTTGCGTCGTGCAGGATGCGAAGGATCTAGTGGCTATGGAGCGCACGAAGGAGTTTGACGGTTACTATCATGTGCTGCATGGAGCGATATCGCCAATGGAGGGGATCGGGCCGGATGAAATCCGCTTGAAAGAACTTCTCACCCGGCTTAGCGATGAAAGGGTGAAGGAGCTGATTCTGGCAACGAACCCGAATATCGAGGGGGAAGCCACGGCGATGTATATATCGCGACTGGTTCGTCCTTTTGATATTAAAGTAACCCGGATCGCGCATGGGCTGCCTGTCGGCGGTGACTTGGAGTATGCGGATGAAGTGACGCTATCCAAGGCACTTGAGGGACGGCGCGAGTTGAATTGACCTCATACATTATTATTATGGCTGTCAGCCTGCAGGTTCATCCAAAATGTCATGGTGCCATTTAGCCTTAAATAGGCGGAAGCTGCAGAGCGTTAGTTACACATGCCAAATTAACGGGAGGGGTCCCTAAGGGGTCTCTCCCGTTGGATTGTTGCGATTTTAATACAGGCGGGTATCCGGTTTAAACCGGATGCTCGCTTTTTTTATGTAATTAGGCTGGTTACCGAAGATGGCTTGTTCAAGTGCTCGCAGGTTTATGTTCTAAGTTTGTCCTCCCCTTTATATGAATGTTACAGACGGTCTGATCAAGCTGTGACCAATAACGAAGGGGTGAGCCAGATGAGAGTATGGTGGAGACCAGCGAAGAAAGATGAACAGGAAGTATATATAACGGCTGAGGAGCAGGAGCGGATGTGGCATGTGTTTATGGACGTCCGCAAGTCCCAGATGGAATGGGAGCGGGCACATATGATGTTCCAGGAGGCGACAGGACAGGATCAGATTGATTACGCCATCTATATGCTGGAAGCGGCAGAACGGAAGTATCAGATGAATTTAAAACAGGCCAAGCAGTTGAATATTAACTCTGTATTTATGCAGAAGCTTGAACAGCAGCGGGGGAACGGGTAAATGTAGGCGCAACCCGAGGATCAATTAAGAGGAAAGGAGTTGGACTTAGATGAAGCTGATCGTTCTAGCTGTGCTGTGCATATCATTACTGCTGCTCGTTTATATCATCTTTCGGAGGAAGCTCGGTTTTGGTTGGATGACGGTATTCGGTGCGCATCTGGCCTTGTCTGCACTAGGGATCTACGTCGTGAATTTCTCAGGGATCTTTACGGAAGTCTATATACCGCTGAATCCGATGACCATTGGTACGGTTATGATATTGGGGCTGCCGGGAGTTGCTCTGCTGATCGGATTAAAATTAACGATATTTGGGTAGTTGACGCGACGCTCGAATCTATGATACATTAATGTTCGCCCGTTTGATTCGGGTTGCTAGCAGGGTGGATGGCAAGACAAAGATTGGTTATGAAATAATTCAAAAAAAGTCTTGACCAATAGCAAGCTAGTATGATATATTATAAAAGTCGCCGCTGAGATGCGGATGACCATAAGAAGCACTGATTGATCTTTGAAAACTGAACAACGAGTGAGTGAGGATTTTACTTGTAAAATCCATTGCGGCATTATTGGACAGGCTTCGGTTTGTCGGATGGTGAAGCATAAATGAGGATTGAACAAATTCTCGTCAGTTTTTCTAAATGAGCTTAATCGCTCTTTCAATCGATCATCCTCGGATGATCCTTATTGGAGAGTTTGATCCTGGCTCAGGACGAACGCTGGCGGCGTGCCTAATACATGCAAGTCGAGCGGAGTTGATGGGGTGCTTGCACTCCTGATGCTTAGCGGCGGACGGGTGAGTAACACGTAGGCAACCTGCCCTCAAGACTGGGATAACTACCGGAAACGGTAGCTAATACCGGATAATTAAATTCGCTGCATGGCGGATTTATGAAAGGCGGAGCAATCTGTCACTTGAGGATGGGCCTGCGGCGCATTAGCTAGTTGGTGAGGTAACGGCTCACCAAGGCGACGATGCGTAGCCGACCTGAGAGGGTGAACGGCCACACTGGGACTGAGACACGGCCCAGACTCCTACGGGAGGCAGCAGTAGGGAATCTTCCGCAATGGGCGAAAGCCTGACGGAGCAACGCCGCGTGAGTGATGAAGGTTTTCGGATCGTAAAGCTCTGTTGCCAGGGAAGAACGTCTCATAGAGTAACTGCTATGAGAGTGACGGTACCTGAGAAGAAAGCCCCGGCTAACTACGTGCCAGCAGCCGCGGTAATACGTAGGGGGCAAGCGTTGTCCGGAATTATTGGGCGTAAAGCGCGCGCAGGCGGTTCTTTAAGTCTGGTGTTTAAACCCGAGGCTCAACTTCGGGACGCACTGGAAACTGGGGAACTTGAGTGCAGAAGAGGAGAGTGGAATTCCACGTGTAGCGGTGAAATGCGTAGATATGTGGAGGAACACCAGTGGCGAAGGCGACTCTCTGGGCTGTAACTGACGCTGAGGCGCGAAAGCGTGGGGAGCGAACAGGATTAGATACCCTGGTAGTCCACGCCGTAAACGATGAATGCTAGGTGTTAGGGGTTTCGATACCCTTGGTGCCGAAGTTAACACATTAAGCATTCCGCCTGGGGAGTACGGTCGCAAGACTGAAACTCAAAGGAATTGACGGGGACCCGCACAAGCAGTGGAGTATGTGGTTTAATTCGAAGCAACGCGAAGAACCTTACCAAGTCTTGACATCCCTCTGAATCCTCTAGAGATAGAGGCGGCCTTCGGGACAGAGGAGACAGGTGGTGCATGGTTGTCGTCAGCTCGTGTCGTGAGATGTTGGGTTAAGTCCCGCAACGAGCGCAACCCTTGATCTTAGTTGCCAGCACTTTGGGTGGGCACTCTAAGGTGACTGCCGGTGACAAACCGGAGGAAGGTGGGGATGACGTCAAATCATCATGCCCCTTATGACTTGGGCTACACACGTACTACAATGGCTGGTACAACGGGAAGCGAAGCCGCGAGGCGGAGCCAATCCTAAAAAGCCAGTCTCAGTTCGGATTGCAGGCTGCAACTCGCCTGCATGAAGTCGGAATTGCTAGTAATCGCGGATCAGCATGCCGCGGTGAATACGTTCCCGGGTCTTGTACACACCGCCCGTCACACCACGAGAGTTTACAACACCCGAAGTCGGTGGGGTAACCCTTACGGGAGCCAGCCGCCGAAGGTGGGGTAGATGATTGGGGTGAAGTCGTAACAAGGTAGCCGTATCGGAAGGTGCGGCTGGATCACCTCCTTTCTATGGAGTACCTCGCTTCCGTAGCGAAGCGGTACAAATACGGTCAGCGTAAGCTGCCGGAATAGACTTTACGAAGTAAAGTCAACCAACTCACTCGTTGGTCAGTTTTGAGAGGTCAATCCTTTCATACATACGTTTGGTGATGATGGCGGAAGGGTTCCACGCGTTCCCATACCGAACACGACCGTTAAGCCTTCCAGCGCCGATGGTACTTGGACCGAAGGGTCCCGGGAGAGTAGGACGTTGCCAAGCGTATGATATGGGCCCTTAGCTCAGCTGGTTAGAGCGCACCCCTGATAAGGGTGAGGTCGGTGGTTCGAGTCCACTAGGGCCCACCATAACAACTTTATATACTTCCTAATATGGGGCTATAGCTCAGCTGGGAGAGCGCCTGCCTTGCACGCAGGAGGTCAGGGGTTCGATCCCCCTTGGCTCCACCATATTTATTCTTAACGCTTCCATAAATTGCAGGTTGTACTGTGATGGAGGTTGTGGTAAGATAATCTTCCGGTCGTTAAATGACCGAATGAATTTGATCCTTGAAAACTAGATAACGAAACGAATTTGCGTTTTAGAAATATCCTTTTAGCTGAACTTGTGTCAAAACAAGTTTCAATAAAAGTAGCATGAGGTTAAGCTACTAAGAGCACACGGAGGATGCCTAGGCGCTAGGAGCCGATGAAGGACGTGGCGAACAACGATACTGCCTCGGGGAGCTGTAAGCAAGCTTCGATCCGGGGATGTCCGAATGGGGAAACCCGGCTGGTGTAATAGCCAGTCACTTCTGCCTGAATACATAGGGCAGCTAGAGGCATACCCAGGGAACTGAAACATCTAAGTACCTGGAGGAAGAGAAAACAAGAGTGATTCCGTCAGTAGCGGCGAGCGAACGCGGAACAGCCTAAACCAGAGAGCTTGCTCTCTGGGGTTGTGGGACGTCTCACATGGAGTTACAAAGGTTTAGATTAGACGAACAGGTCTGGAAAGGCCGGCCATAGAAGGTAAAAGCCCTGTAATCGAAAATGTGAACCCTCCGAGACGGATCCCGAGTAGTGCGGGGCACGTGAAACCCCGTATGAATCCAGCAGGACCATCTGCTAAGGCTAAATACTCCCTAGCGACCGATAGTGAAGCAGTACCGTGAGGGAAAGGTGAAAAGCACCCCGGAAGGGGAGTGAAATAGAACCTGAAACCGTGTGCTTACAAGAAGTCAGAGCCCGATCGATGGGTGATGGCGTGCCTTTTGTAGAATGAACCGGCGAGTTACGTTCCCATGCAAGGTTAAGGCGAGAAGCCGTAGCCGCAGCGAAAGCGAGTCTGAATAGGGCGCTTTAGTATGTGGACGTAGACCCGAAACCGTGTGATCTACCCCTGTCCAGGGTGAAGGTGCGGTAACACGCACTGGAGGCCCGAACCCACGTACGTTGAAAAGTGCGGGGATGAGGTGGGGGTAGCGGAGAAATTCCAATCGAACTCGGAGATAGCTGGTTCTCCCCGAAATAGCTTTAGGGCTAGCCTCGGAAATTAGAGTCGTGGAGGTAGAGCACTGATTGGGTGCGGGGCCCGCAAGGGTTACCAAGCTCAGTCAAACTCCGAATGCCATAGACTTATATCCGGGAGTCAGACAGTGAGTGCTAAGATCCATTGTCAAAAGGGAAACAGCCCAGACCATCAGCTAAGGTCCCCAAGTGTGTGTTAAGTGGGAAAGGATGTGGAGTTGCACAGACAACCAGGATGTTGGCTTAGAAGCAGCCACCATTTAAAGAGTGCGTAATAGCTCACTGGTCGAGTGACTCTGCGCCGAAAATGTAACGGGGCTAAACACACCACCGAAGCTATGGCTTGAATCGACTTCACTGCTTCTTTGAGGTAGTGAGCCTGAGTTGAACATTTTTGTCAGACTTGAGATGAAATCAAGGATGACCAAATGCTCTCAGGGGTTAAACACACTTCGAAGGCGGAGTGAAGTCGATTCAGGGGTAGGGGAGCGTTGTATGTAGGTTGAAGGTGTACCGTAAGGAGCGCTGGACAGCATACAAGTGAGAATGCCGGTATGAGTAACGAAAAGATCAGTGAGAATCTGATCCGCCGAAAGCCCAAGGTTTCCTGAGGAAGGCTCGTCCGCTCAGGGTAAGTCGGGACCTAAGGCGAGGCCGAAAGGCGTAGTCGAAGGACAACAGGTTGAAATTCCTGTACCACCGTAAACCGTTATGAACGATGGGGTGACGCAGGAGGGTAGTGACGCGGACTGATGGATGTCCGTCCAAGCAGTGAGGCTGATGTGTAGGCAAATCCGCACATCGTTAAGGCTGGGCTGTGATGGGGAGTGAAAATTACAGTAGCGAAGGTCATGATCTCACACTGCCAAGAAAAGCCTCTAGTCAGGTGAAGGTGCCCGTACCGCAAACCGACACAGGTAGGCGAGAAGAGAATTCTAAGGCGCGCGGAAGAACTCTCGTTAAGGAACTCGGCAAAATGACCCCGTAACTTCGGGAGAAGGGGTGCCTCGGTAGGGTGAATAGCCCGAGGGGGCCGCAGTGAAAAGGCCCAAGCGACTGTTTAGCAAAAACACAGGTCTGTGCGAAGCCGCAAGGCGAAGTATACGGGCTGACGCCTGCCCGGTGCTGGAAGGTTAAGGGGAGCGGTTAGGGATTAGTCCCGAAGCTGTGAACCGAAGCCCCAGTAAACGGCGGCCGTAACTATAACGGTCCTAAGGTAGCGAAATTCCTTGTCAGGTAAATTCTGACCCGCACGAATGGCGTAACGACTTGGGCGCTGTCTCAACGAGAGATCCGGTGAAATTTTAATACCTGTGAAGATGCAGGTTACCCGCGACAAGACGGAAAGACCCCATGGAGCTTTACTGCAGCTTGATATTGGATTTGGGTACGATCTGTACAGGATAGGTGGGAGCCTAAGAAGCATGAGCGCCAGCTTGTGTGGAGGCGACGTTGGGATACCACCCTGATCGTATCTAGGTTCTAACCTGGTACCGTGATCCGGTACGGGGACAGTGTCAGGCGGGCAGTTTGACTGGGGCGGTCGCCTCCTAAAGAGTAACGGAGGCGCCCCAAGGTTCCCTCAGAATGGTTGGAAATCATTCGAAGAGTGCAAAGGCATAAGGGAGCTTGACTGCGAGACCTACAAGTCGAGCAGGGACGAAAGTCGGGCTTAGTGATCCGGTGGTACCGCATGGAAGGGCCATCGCTCAACGGATAAAAGCTACCCTGGGGATAACAGGCTTATCTCCCCCAAGAGTCCACATCGACGGGGAGGTTTGGCACCTCGATGTCGGCTCATCGCATCCTGGGGCTGAAGTAGGTCCCAAGGGTTGGGCTGTTCGCCCATTAAAGCGGTACGCGAGCTGGGTTCAGAACGTCGTGAGACAGTTCGGTCCCTATCTGTCGTGGGCGTAGGAAATTTGAGAGGAGCTGTCCTTAGTACGAGAGGACCGGGATGGACGTACCGCTGGTGCACCAGTTGTTCCGCCAGGAGCATGGCTGGGTAGCTACGTACGGACGGGATAAGCGCTGAAAGCATCTAAGCGTGAAGCCCCCCTCAAGATGAGATTTCCCAGTATGTAAGACCCCTTGAAGACGACGAGGTAGATAGGTTGGAGGTGGAAGTGCAGTAATGCATGGAGCTGACCAATACTAATCGGTCGAGGGCTTATCCTACAAGCTTTACGAAGTAAAGCTACTTCGTAAGCAAATGCTAAGTTTTCCAAAGGAAAACTCACTTCGGAAGCGTTACGCTTTGCATCGGAGGAGTACTTTGGGACAATGCTACGGATTCTAAACAACGCAAAGACGTTTCGTATCTAGTTTTCAGGGTTCAATCTCTGAAACTGCATAATAAGTTATGATGGAGAGATACCCAAGTGGCTATAAGGGGACCCTCTGCTAAGGGGTTAGACTGCGTAAGCGGTGCGAGGGTTCGAATCCCTCTCTCTCCGCCATTGATATAACTTGAATGCATAACAATTTGTTATGGCGGCGTAGCTCAGCTGGCTAGAGCGTACGGTTCATACCCGTGAGGTCGGGGGTTCGATCCCCTCCGCCGCTACCATACATATTCGGAGGCTTAGCTCAGCTGGGAGAGCATCTGCCTTACAAGCAGAGGGTCGGGGGTTCGATCCCCTCAGCCTCCACCATGAATATTTTGTGCGTCCTTATATGCGCCGGTGTAGCTCAATTGGTAGAGCAACTGACTTGTAATCAGTAGGTTGGGGGTTCAAGTCCTCTCGCCGGCACCATCTAAAATGCGGAACTGTGGTGTAGAGGCCTAACATGCCTGCCTGTCACGCAGGAGATCGCGGGTTCGAATCCCGTCAGTTCCGCCATTTTAATTACCAGCATAAAAGTGAATCGGTTTCCACAGATTAAAGTGGGAAGTGTTACACTCCGCATTTTATTTTTATGCCAATTACATATGGCTCGGTAGCTCAGTCGGTAGAGCAGAGGACTGAAAATCCTCGTGTCGGCGGTTCGATTCCGTCCCGAGCCACCTTTATATTTTGGAGGATTAGCGAAGTGGCCAAACGCAGCAGACTGTAAATCTGTTCTCGTACGAGTTCGGTGGTTCGAATCCATCATCCTCCATCAGTATTACGAGCCATTAGCTCAGTTGGTAGAGCACCTGACTTTTAATCAGGGTGTCGAAGGTTCGAGTCCTTCATGGCTCATCTCAAAAGTCGTCAACATTGTTGGCGGCTTTTTTGTTATATTCTCCTATTTTGTTTAGAAAATGAGGCTAGCGATGCTTGGACGGGAAGGGTAAGCTTTCCCGTGATTTGTGGAGGCTTCCGGCATGAAATTGTCGTTCCCGGCGGTTCGTGTGCTAAAATAAGAAAAAACGATAAAGTGGTGGGGACATCAATGGTGGAGATGGAGCACATCGTTCAGCAGCTGGAGCAGACGCTGGGCATATCCCTAAGATTGAAAACATTGAATGAACAAGAATATGGAGAACTCGCTAAGGCGCTGGCTGCTTCCCAAGCGGACGCGGTTGGAAACGGATCACCTGGGGAAGGCAAGCGGTCGACTCGAACCAAGGATAAGACTCCTCCAATTCAGCCCGGACAAGCCCGGACCATGACGCTAACGGCAGCCGGTGCCTATGACAACGAAGCACTCGGTGAGATTTGGATCCCGATCCAAATGCAGAAACCTGGTATCGTGATTGCTGCGGCCCGAGGGGATTTAACCGTTTCGGAAATCCGGCTCATTGAGCTATGGCTCTCCACACTGCGAGGAGCCTCATCTTTAAATGCCAAGAGCGGTTCTAAAGCCGAGGAGGAGCGTTCTGCACAGCAGCTGGGCGCTTGGCTGAAGGAGCGCTTGGAAGCAGGTGAGCAGGTTGCCGAGCTGCCTGAAGAGCTGCCGATCCATTCAAGCCTGTCGGCGGATATGGTGCCGTTTCTGCTCCTGAATGAAAGCGAGCATGCCCCTGCCCCGAGCTATAAGGCACTGCAGCGACTATTACGGAGCTATTTTGACGGAGACATTGTACTTGTACCGCTGCATGAGAAGGAATGGCTCATTCTGGCAGAGCAGCAGCTGCTGGTGGGCATTGTGGATGATAAAGAAGAGCTTACTGCTGAAGGTGAGCAGGACTCGCTGGCCTTATTCTGTATGGGGCTATACGAGTTGATCTCTACGGAATGGGTCGGGGACTTTCATATATCGGCCATACCGGCCGTAAATGCCTTACACGCCCTTCCGCAGGCGGTGAACATGCTGAGGGAAACGATGACCATCGGGCGTACGTTTCAGGTTAAGGAACATATACACCTGTCGACCGGGCTTCATTTAGAACGTTTGGTGTACAGTATTCCCGAATACCAGCGCAATTTATTTTTACGAGAGTATGCCGCCGGTCATACCGATCTGTTCGAGGATAGCGAGACGTTATCGACGCTGGAATCCTTCTTCGAGCTGGACTGCAACGTCAGTGAGACGGCCAAGCATCTGTATATCCACCGAAACACGCTGCTGTACCGCCTGGATAAGATCAAGCAGGAAACGGGGCTGGACGTTCGAAGCTTCAGCGATGCGGTATTAGTGAAAATAACACTGCTATTGTATAAAGTGACGAAAAGGAAATAGGTTTTTTGTGCAGATTGTGTATAGCAAGTCAGGTGCCCATCAGGTAATATAATATTATAAATTGTATTCGATTTCATAACTTTCCTAAGAGGGGGCAAATGCACATGGCAGGTGTACGCTTAGAGCATATTTACAAAAAGTATCCAGGTGCGGATAAAGCAACGGTAATCGACGTGAATCTTGATATTAAAGATAAAGAATTCTTGGTATTGGTAGGTCCGTCCGGTTGCGGTAAGTCCACAACGCTGCGTATGATCGCAGGTCTTGAGGAAATTTCCGAAGGTAAACTCTACATTGGCGACCGCGTTGTTAACGATGTAGCTCCTAAAGATCGTGACATCGCGATGGTGTTCCAGTCCTACGCGTTGTATCCGCATATGAACGTATATCAGAACATGGCATTCGGCCTGAAACTCCGTAAAGTGAAAAAAGACGAAATCGACAAGCGTGTACGTGAAGCAGCAAAAATTCTGGATATCGAGCACTTGCTGGACCGTAAGCCGAAGGCTCTCTCCGGTGGTCAGCGTCAGCGCGTTGCCTTGGGCCGTGCAATCGTCCGCGATCCGCAAGTCTTCCTGATGGACGAACCGCTTTCCAACTTGGATGCGAAGCTCCGCGGTCAGATGCGTGCCGAAATCACAAAGCTGGTTAAGCGCCTTGAAACCACTTGTATCTACGTAACGCACGACCAGACAGAGGCCATGACGATGGGTGACCGTATCGTCGTTATGCAGGATGGTATCATTCAGCAAGCCGACTCTCCGGAGCAGCTGTACAACAACCCAAGAAACCTGTTCGTTGCAGGCTTCATCGGTTCCCCAACCATGAACTTTATTAACGGTAAGCTGTCCGAGCAGAACGGCGGCGTATACTTTACTGCCGATGGACTGAATGTACAGGTTCCAGGCGGTAAGGCACAGCTTCTGAAGAATAAATCGATGATCGGCAAGGAAGTTATTATGGGTGTTCGTCCAGAAGATATCCATGAGGAGCCAGTATTCCTGGAAGCTTCCCCGAACACAATCTTCACGGCTAAAGTTGACGTAACAGAGAACCTCGGTCACGAGATGCTCTTGTACCTGAGCGGACTTGGTACGGATACCGTAATCGGCCGCGTTGATGGACGTTCCACTACGCGTGAAGGCGACAATGTGAAATTGGCTATCGACATGAACAAAGTTCATATCTTTGATAAAGAGTCCGAATTGAACGTATTGGTGGAGGACTAATCCCCAAGGCAGAAACGGCTAACTCTTGAAAAACCGCCCCTCAAGGGCGGTTTTTTTAGGTATTCGATGAGGGTGACCGTGATATGAAATCAGCAGCATGAGCGATAACCTGAATTGCAATCCTTGGTTTTTTTCGATAAGATAAGCACAAAGCAGGGCCTACATCACGAATGCTTGAATAGGATTGAGACAGCGTGCGTACAACGGCCGCATGATGGCATGATGAAGTTTGGCATCGCCGTAAAACCGGCGACAACCGATGAAACAAATCATGGATAACGGGTCTTTCAGCCTATGAAGGCAGGCTTCGTTACGATGTTTACATACTGGATGAAGAGGGGTAAGACCATGGCCAAGAAAGTAAAAGTGTCCGAGCTGGTCCAACAATTCCAGCTGGAGGTCATTTCGGGCGAGGAGGGCTTGAAACGTCAGATTACAACGGATGATCTTAACCGCCCGGGTCTAGAGATGGCCGGTTATTTCGAATACCATCCGCGTGAGCGCGTACAGCTTTTGGGACGGACAGAGCTGGCATTTTTCGGCATGCTCAAGCCTGAGGAGCGAAAGGAGCGTATGCGCAGCCTGTGCACGGATGAAACACCATGCATTGTCGTAACCCGTTCCCTGGAAGTGCCGGAAGAGTTAGTTGAAGTCAGCAAAGAGAAGGGCTTGCCGGTGCTGCGGAGCAGTATGGCCACTACCATTTTAACAAGCCGATTTACGAGCTTCCTAGAGCGTCGACTGGCTCCGACGACTACGATCCACGGCGTATTATGCGATGTGTATGGCGTAGGGATGCTTATCACCGGTTCAAGCGGGATCGGGAAGAGCGAGACCGCCTTGGAACTGGTGAAACGGGGACACCGCTTAATTGCGGACGACGCGGTGGAGATTCGCCAAACCTCCGATTTTCAGCTCCATGGCACCGCGCCGGAGTTAATCCGTCACCTGCTGGAAATCCGCGGAGTCGGCATTATCAATGTCATGACATTGTTCGGAGCCGGCGCCGTCCGGAACAACAAACGAATCACGCTGGTCGTTCGTTTGGAGGCCTGGCAGCAGGATAAGCAGTATGACCGTTTGGGATTGGATGAAGAGACAACACGCATAATCGATACCGACATTCCTCTGGTAACCATTCCGGTTCGTCCTGGGCGTAACCTTGCGGTTATTATTGAAGTTGCGGCAATGAATTACCGATTGAAGCAAATGGGGCTCAATGCGGCGCTTCAGTTTACGAACAAATTAACAGCAACGATTAACGAAGATATGGATGACTTGGATTAGGACTAGGGGAGGTTAAATTATGATGCAAACGTTGCTTATCGATCCGGTGGCGTTCTCCATTGGATCGCTGAGTGTTCATTGGTATGGCCTGATTCTGGGCTTAGGCGCACTGGTCGGGCTGCTCTTGGCCATTCGGGAAGGGAAACGGTTCGGTATTCCGCAGGAATTTTTCATGGATCTGCTGTTGCTTGGCGTTCCATCCGCAATCATTGCTGCACGTATTTATTATGTGGCTTTCAAGTGGGAAGACTACAAGGATAACTTCCTTGACGTGTTTAAAATATGGAATGGCGGGATCGCCATTTACGGTGCGCTGATCGGCGCCGTTATTTGCGCTGTCATCTACGTGCGCAGGAAAGGCTATTCGTTCTGGCGGATCGCCGATATCTGTGCGCCGTCCTTGCTTGCCGGGCAAATTATCGGACGCTGGGGAAATTTTGTGAACCAGGAAGCGTATGGCGGCCCGGTGGAGGAGTCCTTTTTGCGCAATACACTGAATTTGCCGGACTTCATCGTCAATCAAATGAATGTGCAGGGTGTGTTCCATCACCCGACCTTCCTGTATGAGTCGTTATGGAATGTTGTCGGCATCATCCTGGTCCTGATTATACGGAGACTTCGTTTTCTGCGTGCAGGCGAGCTGTTTATCGGTTATTTCATCTGGTATTCCATCGGACGGTTCTTTATTGAAGCTGTGCGGACCGACAGTTTGGCGTTCCAAGGGGCACAACCCGTGGCTGACTTTATCAACAACACGCTATGGGCTCCAATGAGATGGATGGGCTTCGAGCTCGGATATCTTGATCCAGCCTATGGCAACATCCGGATTTCGCAGCTCTTGTCGATCCTGCTCGTGATCGGGGGCATTGTTCTCATTATCGTACGGCGGGTGACGGGAAAAGCCAACGAACGGTACCTGGACCCGATTGTCTCGACAAAGGCAGTCTCGGAAGCGCCAGAAGCCGACCAGCAAGCCGGAAAGAGTCCGGTTTCGGCTGCCAAGGCTTCCGAGCCGGTGTCCGCAAACCGAACCGATAAGGTGCAGGAAGACGCTAACGTAAAAATCCAGGAGGATCGCCCCGCAACCCCGCACGATTCGGGCAACGGGGAGTCTGATTCGTATACAGAGGATCCGGCCTTGAAGCCGGACATGGAGGATAAAAAGGAGTAGCAGCATGATTGAAACCGTACTGTTTGATTTGGATGGCACCATTATCGATACCAATGAATTGATTATTTCGTCTTTTCTCCATATCTTCGAATCCCGGCAGACGGGTCCACTGACGCGGGAACAAATCATTCCCCATATGGGGACGACGCTGGAGCAGCAGCTTCAGGCGTTCTCCGGCGCGGAGGATGTGAGTTCCTTCGTTCAAGCGTACCGCTCCTACAACGCGCTTCATCATGATGAGATGGTGCGAACGTTCCCTCACGTAAATGAGGTGGTGGAGCGTCTCTATGAACATGGACTTGCACTGGGCGTCGTTACCACGAAAATCCGGCCATCGACCATGATGACGCTGGAGAAATATGATCTGGAACGGTTTATGTCTGCGATTGTGACAGTAAACGACGTGGAGCATCCGAAGCCGCATCCCGAGCCCGTGTTGACTGCGGTGGAGCGGCTGGGAGCAAACCCGGAGACGACCCTCATGATCGGCGACAGCCCGGTGGACATCCAGTCCGCCAAAGCGGCAGGCGTGAAGGCCGCAGCCGTGGCCTGGTCGCTTAAGGGGGAGCAGCAGCTTCAAGCATACGAACCGGATTACATCATTCGGGATATGAGAGACCTATATGACATCGTAGGACTTCCTAAAGAATAGGAGTTTGGGGCAGCATGGCCAGAAAGTTAACCCGTTACCCGGTCGAGGGACCGAATGCGCTGTGGCAGATCTATCGCACGGTCAGTCCGTTTAAAGGCGTCAAGAATTTCATTTTCATTCAGCTTGCCCGTTATTGCCCGATTCTTCCGATGAAGAACTGGATCTATCGCCGTATGCTGGGCATGACGGTCGGCAAGCATACCGCTTTCGGATTGATGGTTATGGTGGACGTGTTCTTTCCCGAGAAAATCACGGTCGGCGAGAATTCGGTGATCGGGTACAACACGACGATCCTCGCGCACGAATACCTGATCAAGGAGTACCGTCTTGGCGAGGTGCGTATTGGAGAGAATGTGCTGGTCGGTGCCAACACGACGATCCTGCCGGGCGTTACGATCGGGGACGGCGCGGTTGTTGCCGCCGGCTCCGTTGTACATAAAGACGTTGCTCCCGGGGCGTTCGTAGGGGGAAACCCGCTGCGAGAGCTGGGAAGGGCAGCAGCGGAAAACGAGTCAATATGAGGCAATGCGACAGGAATGGTTCCCATTCGATAGGATTTATTGTAGAATGATAGAGGATCGTCAAGAAGCGAACGATAGTCCCTTGGGTATGATGCGCCTTGAGGGACTTTTTTGTCGGTTCCGAAGCGTGATACACCTAAAAAGATATGAAAAAATGGATACAAGGAGGCGACGCTCGACATGTCTGCTACGCTGATCAAGAAGGAGCGGCTGCCGCAGTTGGATATTTACCGCGCGTTGGCGATTCTGGGCGTGCTGCACGTGCATGCGACATCCTTTGCCACGGTCGAAGCACTTGATTCGAGATTCTACTACATTATTAACTTTATCAATATCTTCTTTAAATATGGAACGCCCTCGTTTATATTTCTGAGCAGCTTCGTTCTGTTCTATAACTACGCGGACCGACCGTTGACTAAAGAATTAATCGGGAACTTCTATAAGCGGCGTTTGTTGTACATTCTGCTCCCGTATTTGCTGTTCTCGATCCTGTATTTCTTTGTCCGGATGTATCAAAACGGCTATTTGGGCCCATCATTTGATTTGTCTGCGCAGCTGCCGGTCTTTTTCGAGCGATTGATTCGCGGTCAGAACTACACGCACTTATATTTTGTGTTTATCAGCTTGCAGTTCTACATTCTGTTTCCGATCTTCCTGGCACTGTTCAAGTCTTCCCGTTTTCTGGTCCGGTGGGCCGTGCCGATCGGATTCCTGCTGCAGTGGGCATTTATCATCTGGAATAAATATGAGCTGCGGTACGAGTTTAAAGGAAGCTTGGCCATTTCCTATTTGGCTTATTATATGCTGGGTGCATTTCTTGCTATGCATTATGACAAGTTTAAGGACTGGCTTACCTTGTCCTGGTGGAAGCAGAGTGCAAGGCAGAAAGCCGGAACGGTTGTGCTCTGGGGAGGCTGGCTGTTCATGGCACTGACGCATGTGCAGATCTGGTACAACCAACGCTTGCACGGAGCCAAATACGATTCCCTGCTGTACGAGCTGCTCTGGAACCTGCATACAGTCTTCTCCGCACTCGTCCTGATGCAGCTGGCCAACTGGCTGTACCACGGCGGCTGGAAGTGGCTCGTGAAGCTCTTAACACGAATCGGCGAGCTGTCTTTCGCCATCTACCTGGTTCACCCGTTGTGGCTGTTCCTTTATCGGGAGCTTGATCCGAAGCTGAACCCGGTAACCGACGATTATTTGATCTGGGTCTATGGCGGAATGGTAACCGCGCTGATCGTAAGCGGGCTGGCCGTACAAGCCTTCATGCGGTGGATTCCTGGAGCTTGGGTGCTGCTTGGAAGCATTCCACGTTCGCTCAAGCGGGCTCCTAAAGCGCCGACGCCGTCCCATCCGAAGGACACCGTTACCGGTGACAGCCGAAAATCGGTTGATCTCTAAAACGAATACTGAACTGCGAAGTAAAGCGAATACCGCAGGCAAGATGCGAGCCGTCCGGGAAACCGGACGGTTTTTTTGCGAGTATATGGGGTAAAAAAATCATGCGCCCGAGTAATGTGTTTGCATTCCATTGACGATAAGGTTACATTCATGGTAATATAGCCAATATTATTCTTTATCTTATTAGCAAGTTAACACTTTACCATATTGAAGTAAATCGCAAAACGGACAGAATTTGAGGTGGGATCATGTCTAAACCGAAAGGCTTCGAGAAACCGGCAGGCGTCCGGGATTATCTCCCGCATGCGGTCGCCAAGCTGCGCCGGATCGAGCGTGAGGTGCTGGCTTGCATGGATCGCTGGGGATACCGGCAAATTATGACGCCGACGATGGAATATTACGATACGGTAGGCGTGGCTAGCTCCACGTCGGACCAAAAGCTGTTCAAGCTGCTCAACAAACGTGGCACGACAATGGTGCTGCGGTCGGACCTAACTGCTCCAATTGCCCGGGTTATGTCTTCGCTGCTGAAGGATGAGCCGCTTCCGGTTCGACTGTCCTACCATGCAAATGTGTTTCGGGCAATCGAGGAGGAGGCCGGGAGAGAGGCGGAATTTTTTCAGACCGGTGTAGAGCTTGTCGGCGACGACTCACCGGAAGCGGATGCCGAGGTCATCGCGCTGGCGATCGAGTCATTGCGGGCCGCCGGGGTAGAACGGTTCAAAATCGCCATGGGACATATGGGATTCCTGAACGGACTGCTGCAGGAGGTACTCCCTGAACGGACGGAGGATCAGGAAAGTCTGAAGCAGGACTTGCTTAATCGCGATTATGTCGGCTACATGGGAACCATCGCCGGGTTGAAGCTGGAGGCACAGCAGCAGGAGCAGCTGCAGGGCATTCTCCGGCTTCGCGGAGGCAAAGAGATCGCCGAGCAGGCATTGGAGATTAGCAGCAATCCGCTAGCGCGCTCCTCCATTGAGCACATGGGTCATGTGTGGGAAGTGCTGGAAGCTTACGGGGTATCGGGACATGTTATGATCGATTTGACACTGCTCGGAGACTTCTCCTATTACACAGGGATCACGTTTGAAGGGTATGCCGCCGAGCTGGGATCGCCTGTGGCGAACGGCGGTCGTTATGACAAGCTGCTGAAGCAGTTTGGCCGGGATGTTCCGGCTACCGGATTTGCGCTGAAGACCAATCGGATTTTGGATGGCGTTCAAGGTACAGCAATGGAAGAGCCGCTCCCGATTCTGGTCCGCTATACGGCAGAGTACCGGCAGGAAGGCTTGGCCAAAGCGGCGAAGCTGCGGGCAGAAGGCCTCACGGTAGTAACCTCATTGATTCGGGAGAACGACCAGACCGATCTGGTTGGGGTCGCATCCGGTGTAGCAGGCAGCTTGCTGCACAAAGGCTACCAGGAAGTCATTACGCTTAAGTAGTCCCGGCAGGTAAGAATATATGAGATTTACGAGCTTTCAATCAAGGTTAAGTCAGGAGGATTTGACGTGGCGGAAACGTTGAAAGTAGCGATGCCCAAAGGGCGTATATATAAAAAAGCCTCTGCGCTGTTCCGTTCAGCCGGACTGCCGATTCCCCTCGATGTGGATGAGACGCGGAAGCTGGTCATTCCATTGCCGGAAGCCGGCATGGAATTCATTCTGGCCAAGCCGGTCGATGTGCCGACCTATGTCGAGTATGGCGTAGCCGATATCGGTATTGTCGGCAAGGATGTGCTTCTGGAGGAGAACAAGGATGTCTACGAGCTTCTTGACCTAGGCATTGCAAGATGCCGGATGTCCATCATCGGGCTGCCGGACTGGAAGCCCGGCATTCACCAGAGGGTCGCAACCAAGTATCCGAATGTGGCCTCCCAGTATTTCCGCGAGCAAGGACAACAGGTTGAGGTTGTCAAGCTGAATGGCTCGATTGAGCTCGCGCCTCTGATCGGTCTTGCTGACCGCATCGTGGATATGGTGGAGACCGGACAGACGCTTAAGGAGAACGGATTGGTTGAAATGACGAGCCTGTTCGAAATTACGAGCCGTCTCATTGCGAACCGCGTCAGCTACCGAATGAAGAATAATGAAATTCAGGCATTGTGCGACCGGCTGCAGCAGGTTATAACGGAAGGGCAAGTTAACCGCTAAAATGGCTTGGCGTATAGGCAGCAGGGTATACGAATCGATAAAGAAGAAACACCACGTAAGATATCGGTGATCAGCGTTACGTGAGGAAGCGAGCGGGATAGGGGGAGATCATGATGAAGGTAGTATCAGCATCCGACTTTCAATTGAATCGGGAAAATGACTATGGCACGCCGGAGCAGAATGAAACCGTCAAAACGATCGTGCAGGCGGTGCGGACCGAAGGCGATGCCGCGCTGCTGCGGTATACCGAGCAGCTGGACCGGATCCGGTTGACGGCCGGGCAGCTCCGCGTTACGGACGAAGAGCTGCAGGCCGCTTATCAGAAGGTAGAGTCATCGTTCGTGGAAGCGATCCGGGCGGCGGCGGACAATATTCGCGCCTTCCATATGAAGCAGAAGCGGAATTCATGGATGGACGTTCAGCCGGACGGAAGCATACTCGGGCAAATTATCCGTCCCTTGAAGCGGGTCGGAGTATATGTACCCGGAGGCAAGGCGGCATATCCTTCATCGGTGCTGATGAACGTCATTCCCGCTCAGGTGGCCGGCGTTCCCGAGATCGTCATGGTAACTCCGCCTTCCACCGGGGGAGAGGAAGGGATCAACCCTTATATTCTGGTAGCTGCCGCTGAGGCCGGCGTAACGGAATTGTACCGCGTAGGCGGTGCTCAGGCGATTGCTGCATTGGCCTATGGCACCGAAACGCTCGCTCCGGTTGACAAAATTTGCGGACCTGGCAACATATTTGTGGCGCTGGCGAAACGCGAAGTGTATGGCGCCGTCAACATTGACAGTCTTGCCGGACCGAGCGAGATTGCCATTCTGGCGGATGACACGGCGGAGCCTGCTTACATCGCGGCTGATCTGCTCTCTCAGGCCGAGCACGACGAAATGGCCTCGGCTATTCTGGTGACGCCGTCTCGCAAGCTTGGCGAGGCGGTCGCCGCTGAGGTGGAGAAGCAGCTGGAGCTTCTGCCGCGGCGCGATATCGCTAGAGCATCCATCGACCAATATGGCGCGGTCGTGGTGACGGAGTCCCTGAGTGAGGGGATCGAGCTTATCAATCGCCTGGCGCCGGAGCATTTGGAGATCGTCACCGAGGAGCCGATGTCGCTGGCCGGGCGGATCGAGAATGCCGGCGCCATATTCCTCGGCCCGTACAGCTCGGAGCCGGTGGGGGATTATTTTGCAGGACCGAACCATATCATTCCGACCAACGGCACGGCAAGATTCGCGTCTCCGGTCGATTTGGACGACTTCATTAAGAAGTCGAGCCTGATTTATTACAGCCGGGAGGCGCTGCTTGCTAACGGCGAGCAGATTATGGAGCTGGCACGGCGAGAGGGGCTGGAGGGCCATGCCAGGGCAATCGCCATCCGGCTCGAGCAGGAACGCTAATTATACAGGTTATAGCAGGGATGCTAATTATACCGAATAACGATCATGGCACAAGACCATATAGGGGGTATCATTGTGAGCAGTTTTGAAGCGGCAGGCCGCACCGCCAGTGTGAGCCGAACAACGAATGAAACGGACATTACCTTAAAGCTGAACGTAGACGGAACCGGAGTTTCCGAGCTGGAGACGGATGTTCCCTTCCTTAACCATATGCTGGATTTGTTTACGAAGCATGGCCATTTCGATCTCAGCGTGAAGGCCAAGGGCGACATCGAAATTGATGATCACCACACGGTTGAGGATATCGGCATCTGCCTTGGACAGACCTTGCGGGAAGCGCTCGGGGACAAGCGGGGCATTAAACGATACGCGAGCGTATTCGTGCCGATGGATGAGGCGCTGGCACAGGTGGTCGTTGATATCAGCAACCGTCCGCACTTCGAATACCGGGCCGAATACCCATCCGGGCAGGTAGGGTCGTTCGATACCGAGCTGGTGCACGAGTTTCTCTGGAAGCTGGCGCTTGAGGCGCGGATTACGCTGCATGTCATCGTTCATTACGGACAGAATACCCACCATATGATCGAAGCGGTGTTTAAAGCGCTCGCCCGTGCCTTGGACGAAGCGACCAGCATCGACCCGCGGGTGACGGGCGTGCCATCCACGAAGGGAGTGCTCTAACCTCTATGGCAATTGCAATCGTCGATTATGGCATGGGCAATCTGCACAGCGTCAGCAAGGCAGTGGAGCGGCTCGGCTTCGAGCCGCTTGTCACGGGGGATCGTGAGGAGCTTCTGTCTGCAGATGGCGTAATTCTCCCGGGGGTCGGCGCGTTCGGAGATGCGATGGAGCAGCTGCGGCAGACCAGGCTGGATGCGGTCATGAAGGAAGCTGCCGCTGTTGGCAAGCCGCTGCTTGGCATTTGTCTCGGCATGCAGCTTCTGTTCAGCCGGAGCGAGGAGCATGGGAACCATGAAGGGCTTGATATGCTGCCCGGCTCGGTTGTCCGGTTTGCCGGAGGCGATTATAAAGTGCCGCATATGGGATGGAATGCCCTGCAGTTTCAGAAGCCGGAGCACCCGCTGCTGGCCGGGCTTGAGGAAGGGCATGTGTATTTTGTTCACTCTTACCATGTCCTCCCTGAGGCGCAGGAGGATCTGCTGGCGGTAACCGATTACGGGCAACCGGTAACGGCGATTGTCGGCCGGGGCTCCGTATACGGCATGCAGTTTCATCCGGAGAAGAGCGGGGAGCTCGGCATGAGCCTGCTCCGTAATTTCTTAGCTTTAACCTAAAACGAATGGAAAGTGGGTATGGGGATGTCCTCTTTTATCATATATCCGGCCATCGATATTCGCGGCGGAAAATGCGTTAGGCTTGTACAGGGCGATTACAACCAGGAAACGGTGTACAACGACAATCCGCTGGAAGTGGCGAAGTCTTGGGAGTCGCAGGGCGGAGCATTCATCCACCTGGTCGATTTGGACGGAGCCAAAGCCGGCCATCCGGTCAATGATGAAATCATCGGAAGCATTGCGTCGAGCGTCAATGTGCCGGTCCAGGTCGGCGGCGGTCTTAGAACCTTGGCGGATGTGGAGCGGCTGCTGGGACTCGGCGTCAGCCGGGTGATCATCGGTACGGCAGCGATTGAGGACCGCGCTTTCACAGAGGAGGTGCTCGGCCGGTACGGCGACAAGGTGGCCATTGGTATCGACGCTCGGAACGGGTATGTCGCAACACGGGGGTGGCTTGAAACATCCGAGGTGCAGGCGGAAGTATTGGCGAAGGAGCTTGCAGCCAAAGGCGCGGAGACATTCATCTTCACGGATATTTCCCGCGACGGCATGATGCAGGGCCCGAACGTAGAGGCCATTGTATCGCTCGCTAAGGCCAGCGGCCGCTCGGTCATTGCCTCGGGAGGCGTAACCCGGCTTGAGGATTTGCTGGCGCTGAGCGCACACCGCGAAGATGGCGTTGGCGGTGCCATTGTCGGCAAAGCGCTGTATACGGGCCATATTGACCTGGCCGGGGCGGTTCAGCGAATCGGGTAAGGCTCGCGCTGCAGGGCGATGGAGGGATTCGGTGGATTTTGCCCAAAATTAAAAGCCAAGTGATTCTGATGGGTGATCGGTTCATAGGGATTCGAACGCCATGGTATCGATCATATGTTGGTTAACAGGGGGAGGAGACGAAACCATGCTGGCAAAACGGATTATCCCTTGCCTGGACGTAAAGGACGGGCGGGTTGTAAAAGGCGTTAACTTTGTAAATCTCCGCGATGCGGGAGATCCTGTGGAGCTCGCAGCGCTGTATGATCGCGAAGGTGCAGATGAGCTGGTGTTCCTGGACATTTCGGCCTCGGTGGAAGGACGGGCGACGATGGAAGAGGTCGTGCGGCGGACGGCCGGGGAAATCGCGATTCCGTTTACGGTTGGCGGCGGCATCTCCTCCGTTGATGATATGAAGCGGATCCTTCGCGCAGGTGCGGACAAAATCGGGATTAACACGGCGGCGGTCAAGCAGCCGGAGCTGATCTCGGCCGGGGCACGCAAATTCGGCTCCCAGTGTATCGTGGTGGCAGTCGACGCCAAATACAACGAAGACTGGGACGAATGGGAGGTCTACACGCACGGCGGCCGAACGCCAACCGGCATCAAGGCGCTGGATTGGGTGAAGCAGGCGGAATCCTTAGGCGCAGGCGAAATATTGCTGACGAGCATGGACGCGGACGGAACGAAGGACGGCTTCGATCTGGCCTTAACCTCAGCCGTATCATCGGCCGTTCGGATTCCGGTGATCGCCTCCGGCGGTGCCGGAGATGAGGAGCACTTCTACGATGTGTTTACGAAGGGCAAAGCCGATGCCGGACTGGCGGCAACCATTTTTCACTATAAGGAAATTTCCATTCCCGATTTGAAGGGGCAGCTTAGAGTAAAAGGAGTGAATGTACGGTGAGCGAGGATATAGGAAAGGATCTGATCCTGGAGCAGGCAAGCGAATATATTCGCTGGGATGCGGCCGGCTTGGTGCCGGCGATCGTGCAGGATGCAAGCAGCAAGCAGGTGCTGATGATGGCTTATATGAACCGGGAATCGCTCAAGCGGACGCTGGAGAGCGGCGAGACCTGGTTCTGGAGCCGTTCCCGCGGGGAACTATGGCATAAGGGCGCCACTTCGGGCAATACTCAAACGGTGGTCTCGATAGCCTATGATTGTGACGGGGATACGCTGCTGGTGCAGGTGGAACCGAAAGGGCCTGCCTGTCATACCGGGGAAACGAGCTGCTTTTATCGGGAGATAAAGGCCGGAGATTCGATCCGCGGCCAGGTTAATAGACAGGAAGCCGCAGGTGATCGGTTCGCCGTGCTGGCCGAGCTGGAAGAAGTCATCGCGCAGCGTGAGGTGGAACGGCCGGAGGGTGCATATACGACCTATCTGTTCGATAAAGGCGTGGACAAAATCTTGAAGAAGGTCGGCGAGGAAGCCTCCGAGACGATTATCGCTGCTAAAAATAAGGATAACGCCGAGCTGAAGCTGGAGGTCAGCGATCTCATCTATCACCTGTTGGTTCTTCTGCAGGAGCGGAAGCTTCCGCTTGATGAGATCATGGCCGAGCTGAGCCGCCGTCACGAACGTCCGCGCCGCGATTAGGGGGGAGTATCGATGCATATCGATTATCATACGCACCATGTCCGCTGCGGACATGCAGAGGGACGACTCGAAGAATATGTGCAGCGTGCGATTGAGCTTGGCTACGATCAGCTTGGCTTATCGGATCATATGCCGCTCATTCACGTTGACCCTGCTTCCTATTATCCCGAAATGGCGATGCCCATGGAGGAGCTCCCCCGATACGTAGAGGAGTGCCTCCTTCTAAAGGACCGTTACCAAGGGCAGATCGATATCCGGGTCGGGCTGGAAGGGGACTATATCGAAGGCTATGAGGAGCAGATCGAACGGATCATCGCCGAGTATCCTTGGGATTATGTCATTGGTTCGGTTCACTTCCTGGGCGAGTGGGACATCACGGATTATCGCCAGACCCAAGGCTGGGAAGGGAAGGACCCGCTCGAGGTGTACCGCCAATATTACGATGCGGTGCAGAAGGCCGCAGCGACCGGATTCTATGATATTATGGGCCACCTGGATGTGATCAAACGGTTCGGCTACGGACCGGGCAAGGAGCAGGCGGACGAAGTGATCGCTTTGGAAAACGCTGCGCTTGCAGCCGTCGCCAAAAGCGGCAAGGCGATGGAGCTGAATGCTTCCGGCCTATCCAAGGCCTGCGAGGAGATGTTTCCGAGCAGCCGTATGCTGGAGGAAGCGATTGCGCTTGGCATTCCCCTGACGCTGGGCTCGGATGCGCATCAGCCCGGGAAGCTCGGGGAGCATCTGGATAAGGCACGGGCGCTGCTGGCTGACCTGGGGGTACGGCACATTGCGACCTTCCGCGGGCGAAAGCGGGAGATGGTGCCTTTGGATGGTCATTTTTTGAGTGATGAAGAAAACGATGTATAATAAGATATATAGATATTGATCGGGACATGCTCGTACGGACGGCTGTTCTCCTCCCCGATGCTCGCGAGGTGCGGGCCTTGCAGGGAGGGGGCAGCCTGATTTCGCGACAGCGCTTTCCTAATCGACGGGTGTGCAGCATGCGCCTAAACCATTTATTGTGTCAGGAGGTCTCCATGTATCGTACCCTTCGATTGTTCGCCGGAACGTCCAATCCGCAGCTAGCCGAAAGCATCAGCCGGCAGCTGGGCGTGGAGCTGGGCAAGATTAAAATTTCCCGCTTCCAGAGCGGCGAAATCTACGTTCACTACGAGGAGAGCATCCGCAATTGCGATGTGTTTCTCCTGCAGTCTTTTTCCCAGCCTATCAATGAAATGTTCGTTGAGCTGCTGGTCATGATCGATGCGGCCAAGCGGGCTTCGGCAAGAACCATCAATATTATCGTACCCTACTACGGGTATGCGAGACAGGAGCGCAAGTCGGCTCCGCGTGAGCCGATCTCCGCTAAGATGGTGGCTGATGTGCTGACGACAGCCGGGGCAAACCGGGTGATTACGATCGATCTGCATGCCCCGGCCATCCAGGGCTTCTTCAATATTCCGGTGGATCATCTGACAGCGCTGGATCTCATTACGGAGTATTTGAAGACGAAGAACATCGAGCAGCCGGTTATCGTGTCCCCGGACGCAGGCCGGGCGAAAACGGCGGAGAAGCTGGCCAGCAGGCTGGGATCCCCATTCGCGATCATGATCAAACAGCGGCCGGCCCATAACGAGTCGGTCATTACGCACGTGATCGGAGATGTGGCCGGCCGCACGCCTATCATCATCGAGGATCTGATCGATACCGGCACCACCATCGTCCAGGTCGTGGAGGGACTTAAGGAGCGCGGGGCGAAGGATGCGATCGTCTGCGCGACGCACGGCCTATTCTCCGGCGAAGCGCTGGACCGGCTGGATCATGGCCATATTGCAGAAATTGTCGTAACGGATTCGATCGTGCTGCCGGAGCATCACTGCCGGATGCGGCTGAAAGTACTGTCGGTTGCGCCGATGCTGGCGCAGGCTACCCAAATTATACTTGAGGGCGGATCCATCGCCACTTTATTCAAAGACGCCGGTGTGTAAGCTGGTGTCTTTTTTCTGCAAATGATGTTGTAACTTGTGTTATACTGTTCTGGATAGAGGAGCAAGTTAAAAGGAGGTGCCTTGCTTTTCGTGAATGGAAATCCATACGGGTCGAGTGACCCTCACAACATTATATCTATCGAAATGAACGCGAACTTTTTCTTCGATCGGGCGGTTCGCTCGCTGGATCGTTACCAATATGAAAAGGCGCTTAAATATTTTCGCAAAGCTGTTGAATATGAACCGGATAATCCGGTGAATCATTGCAATATGGCGGGTATATTATCAGAGACGGGAGATTATAAAGCTTCGAACGAGGTGCTTGCCCACATTTTGGAGCAGGTCGATCCGTCGATGACCGAATGCTATTTCTATATGGCCAACAACTATGCCAATATGGAGCAGTTTGAGAAAGCGGAGGAAGCGCTGGTCACTTATCTGGAAGAAGACCCGAACGGGCAGTTTCTGGATGAGGCGGAGGAGATGATGGAGCTGCTGCAGTATGAGCTCAATCGTCCTGCCAAGCTGAACCGCATCAAGAGTCGGGAAGGCGTCGTTGAGCATGAGCATGCCCGCGCTTTGCTGGAAGAGGGCAAATTCGCGCAGGCGGTGAAGCAGCTGGAGGAGATTGTGAAGGAGCATCCGGATTTCCTTGCCGCGCGCAACAACCTGGCGCTTGCCTATTATTATATGGGACGATTCGATTCGGCGAAACGGACGATCGGCGAGGTGCTGGATCAGGAGCCGGGGAATCTGCACGGCTTGTGCAACCTGGCGATCTTCTATCAGCATGAAGGAGACGTGGAGCAGCGCGACCGTCTGATGGACATGCTTCGCATCACGGTGCCGTTTCACCTGGAGCATGTATTCAAGCTGGCAACGACGATGGGCATTCTTGGGCAGCATGAGGTGGCGTACGGACATTTCCGGCGGCTGCTGAAGCATGAAGAATTTAGTTCCGATCCGAGCTTGTATCATTATACCGCTGTGGCTGCCTGCAATATCGGCCGCTACGAGAAGGCGGAGCAATATTGGCGCCATGCCGCGAAGCTTGATCCCGAGTCGGTCATTCCCGATTTCTACCTGGCTCAGCTCCAGAAACGCAAGGAGACGGGAACCGATCAAATGAAGGTCAGCTATCACTATCACTTGCCGTTTGAGGAGCAGTTCAGACGGTGGGAGCAGGATGGGGATCAATTGACCGAGGAGGCGAAGCAGAATCCGCTGATCCGTTCTTCATTCTTCTGGGCGCTTCGGCATGGTGATCCGCAGACGAAGCTGCAGGTTATCCGTACGCTCGAGCTGATTGCCGATGAAGAGGTGCAGCATGCGCTGCAATCCTTCCTTCAGGAGCCCGGAGAGAACGCGGAGCTGAAGACGGCTGCCCGCCTTGTGCTGCAGCATATGGAGTCGGCAAGCAACCGGATTGCGGACCGCAGGGAAGACCGCGACGCCGCTCCGGTCAAAACCCGAGAAGTGCTGCCCGACTGGCTGCTTTCCTGGAAGGCCGTTCTGGAGAGAGCGGAGCAGGCGATGGACATGCGATCCGATGCCTTCTTGAAGAAAGAGATGGAGAATCTCTGGACCGACTTTCTCAGCCGTCTGTATCCGGACATCCCGAACATCCGAAACGTAGAGGGCTGGGCAGCGGCGCTGGAATATTGGACCGCGAAGAAGCGTGGACGCAACCTGACGTACGAGGAGGTTGCCGTCCGTTACGGGATTTCGCCTTCGACGGTCAGCCGGTATGCACGTCAAATTAACAGTGTTTGCGGGGACGAGGCGCAATCGGATCATAATTTCCGCCCATTTACAGAGAATATTTAAGTATGGGTTAGCGAATCAGTGGATCAGAGGACAGGAAAGCGTTCCCTGTTGCATCATGGAATCGCGGTTAAGTCATGAATAGGATGTAGAAGCATTCAATCACCCTATATACTAGGAGGCTGTATCTATGTATAAATCCATCGTAATCGGAACCGGGCCTGCCGGATTGACGGCAGCCATCTACTTGGCACGCGCAAACCTGAAGCCGCTCGTCATCGAGGGCATGCAGCCCGGCGGGCAGCTGACAACCACGACCGAAGTTGAGAACTTCCCAGGGTTCCCGCAAGGTATCATGGGCCCGGAACTTATGGACAATATGCGCCAGCAGGCGGAGCGCTTCGGAGCCGAATTCAAGAGCGCTTGGGTGGAGTCCGTTGATTTCTCCGAGCGGCCGTTCAAGGTGAACGTTGAAGGAATGGGTCAGCTTCTGGCAGAGTCTGTAATTATATCCACCGGCGCATCCGCCAAATATCTGGGCATTCCGGGCGAACAGGAGAATGTGGGCCGCGGGGTAAGCACCTGCGCGACTTGCGACGGCTTCTTCTTCCGCGGCAAAAAGATCATCGTCATCGGCGGCGGCGACTCCGCGATGGAGGAAGCGAGCTTCCTGACGCGCTTCGCTTCCAGCGTTACGGTGGTTCATCGCCGTACGGAGCTGCGAGCTTCGAAGATTATGCAGGATCGCGCACGAGAGAACCAGAAGATCGAATGGGCGCTCGATCGTACGCCGCTTGAAGTCGTGACCAGCGAAACGGGCGTGAAAGGCCTGAAGGTAAGAAACAATGAGACCGGCGAAGAAGAGCTGATCGAAGCCGAAGGCGTGTTCGTGGCGATCGGCCATACCCCGAATACCGGCTTCCTCGGCGGTCAGATTACAACGGATCCTACCGGCTATATCCTGGTTAAGCCAGGTACGACCGAGACGAATATTCCAGGCGTATTTGCCTGCGGCGACGTGCAGGATACGCGTTATCGTCAAGCAATCACTGCAGCAGGCACTGGCTGCATGGCTGCGATGGACTGCGAGAAATTCCTCGAAGGCCATATGGTGCATGACTGGAGCGAAACGCTCAACCCATAATAGAGGTTGTTCAAACAGTAGGAAGTGCGAAGAAGCCCCCGAGCTTACAGCGCCTTACGGATGACGACGATAAACCGTCATGTCCGGGGGGCTGAAGCCGGGGGCTTTATTGTACAAGATGCAGATCTCAAACTTGTGGATCCATCTGTAAGTCATTGCCTGAGCAAACTTGCAGTTGGACCTTAACTTAACCCGTAAACCGTCGCATTTCCAATGTCCGATGAAAGCCGTGGAGAAGGGGTCCGGGCCAGGCAGGGTAGAGTAAAGCCGAGCCCGCCGGAACTCCAATTACAAGCTGATCGCTTTATTGGCGTTCTTGACGTCGTTCGAAAGCAGCTGCTTCAGATTGTAGGAAGGGTACAAGCCCCGTTCATACATGAAGTAGTACACTTTCCCGTGCAGCTCAATCGCCTTGTTCAGCTGCTTCTGCAGCGTCTCGCGAAGGCTTGGGGTCGCGGTTTCGGTAATGGCGATCGCGTAATTGCGGACCGACGTTTTGGCGAAGCCGAGCAGATGGCCGGCATAATAGGCGGTCAAATCAGCCTCGGACAGCTTGCGGGTGCCGACAGGGGCTTCCGGGAAATATTGAAGCAGCTCTTTCAGGTTGTTTTCCACGCCTTGGATCGCTTCGATGTACAGGCTGTGCAGCTGCGGGTCTTGAATATCGCCGAGCGCCATCTTGAACCCCATCAGGTTGTTAGCTTGGAAGGCCGTTAATTCGTGCATCTCGAGCGTCTCATGCCACGCCAGATGCTTGGGATTATGCTTCATATCCTCTCTTGTCTCCTCCATGTGATGAAATATGTGATAGCCTATTCAATCACGCGGGGGAAGGTGCCTATCCTGCCGGAGTTCTTAGGAGTTTATAGATCCTGGGATAGCCGTACCATATCCCGCAGCCGCATCCCGTTCTCGTAAATCTCCTCTTCATAATGCCGGACGAAAAAATCCCGGTCGATCGCCGTCATGCGGAAGCCGCATTTTTGGTACAATGCGAGCTGGGCGACACCGGTGCTTCCTGTACCGACCTCAATGGTGGCGAATCCGAGCTCTTTAGCCTGACGGACCGCATGGTTGACCAGCTGCTTGCCGAAGCCTTGGCCGTGCCGCTCTTCCGCTACGGCGACATTGACGAGTTCGACGGTATCGGGCCGCGTAGGCAGCAGAACATATACGCCGATAACTGCGGAATCGACTTCGCCGATGTAGCAATGTCCCCGATGGATATAGTCCTCCACCAGGCGCTTTGAAGGGTCCGCGAGCAGCAGCAGATCCATGGGAGGCGGTTCACCAGGAATAAGCCGTCGGATGTTCATAGCGTCGTCTCCTTTCATCTTCCACTTCCAATCTCGAAATCGAAGCATTATATTTGCTATTTTATCACAAAAAAGGGCTCGCTCACGCTTCTCATGGAAGCAGCGGCCCGCCCCGTGGTTCCTTGTGCGAGTGGAACAAGCGCATGGCTTGTCGTCCGAGCGTCGACGCTGATCATCGTACCAGCAGTGATCATTACATCACGCGCGGGAGAGGCACGCGGTAAGAAATCCCAATTAGCGCCTCCACACTCGGCTGCAAATGGAAATCGGGAAAGGCGCTAACTCTTGTATCGGAGCGGATTCCCTCGAAAAAATACACCAGGATAAACATAGCGATCCGAATTCGCTCATACATAAGGTGTAAGATGATTTATGACAAGGGAGGACTTGCGCTTGAACAACTATGGATTTTACGGATACCCGCCGCCGACCGGATATTCGCCGAGCAGCTTCTATTCTGCACCCCCTACGACTCCTGGGCACCTTGCACCGCGAGCATCGGCTGTTCCGCTGCATGTCAATTACGTAACCCTTGTAGAGCCAATGTTTATGGACCATCTGCTCAAGCATAAGGGGGCGAAAATTACCGTCGTAACGACAGCGGGAAAAGTAGAGGGCATCCTCTCCGGGGTCACCGCAGATCATATCCAGCTGACCGTCGGGGATAACAAGGCGCTGCATATTCGGTTGGCACAGGTGGTGTACTTTGAAGGGGTTCCCTATTAGCAGGGGCCTTACGTCATCTTAGTTTGGCTATAATTGAATTTTACCGCTGTTGCAGGCAGGATCGGGCGGTATAAACCGCCAATATGTATACATGGATCCGGAAGGCGTCTATCGTAGACGCCTTTTATAAACGACAGATCCGGCTTCGTTTGTTCTCATGGCAGCACCAGCTATGGGGCAGGCCTGTGTCGGATTTCCATATTACCTAAGCCTTTCGTTCTCAACCGACGATAAGTAGGAAGTGTATCCGGTGATATTTCGACCGTTTTTTATAGATCCAGAGACTAAGGTGCGGGATAGCAAGAGAGGTGGATTTTTCATGACTTCATTAAATTCGTATAACATTCGAGTGGCGACGGCACAGGACGAGCCCTTTCTATGGGATATGCTGTACGAATCCCTGTATGTGCCTGATGGGGCGGAGCCCTTTAGCAGGGATATCCTCAACGAACCCTTCATGAGGAAATATGTGGAGGGCTGGGGCCGAGAGAGCGATCTGGGCTATATCGCGACCAACGGGGAAGGAAAGCCGATGGGCTCGATTACCCTGCGGTATTTTGACGAGGCGAACAAAGGATTCGGCTACGTCAGTGACGAAATTCCGGAGCTTGGCATGGCCCTGCTGCCGGAGAGCAGGGGACAAGGGATTGGAACGGCGCTGATGAGGGCGTTGCTTCAAGGAGCGAAATCCAGAGGCATCTCCCGGTTATCCCTAAGTGTAGCGCCGGAGAATACGGCAGCAGTGAAATTATATAGGCGCTTTGGGTTTCAAGAGGTTGGCGTATTTGGCACATCCATTACAATGGTAGCGGACGTCGTATAAAAATGAGAGTGATCCATATCGGCGATTCTTTAACCAGCGACATCCGGGGTGCGCAGAGCCTGGACATTGCGGCGATGTGGCTCAATCGGCTGGGCAAACCGCAGGCGGATGGGATCGAGCCCGATTACGTTGGCACAACCTTGGATGAGGCTCGGAAGTTGCTGCATGGCCATCATAAGGAAGAGGCAAGGGCGTGAGGCAGCGAAAATGCCATATATGGACAGTGTTCGCTAAAATCCAGCGGCTTCTGAACGAGAAAGCTTTAACAAGCCATGACAAGTTAGAACAAGCTAGAACAAGCTAGAACAAGCTAGAACAAGCGTCCCGGGCTAACCGAAGACGCTTGTTTTTTCGGCTAAAGGAGTCCGGCTCGGATAGGAAGCAGGTTTGGAGAATTCGGTTACGGTAACCCCAAACCTTTTACCCCGAAACTGCGTTATAGCTACGTACTGATCACAAGGTTAAAGAAGGTGCGGGCATGAATCGAACGAAAACGATGCAGTTTGCCGGCAAAGGTGCGGCGTGGAAAGCGGACTATATCGTTACGCATAAGGATAAGGTTAATGCGAAGCAGACCGTATTTCAGGACGAGCTTGGCGGGAAATTAAAGCTTCAGTATGTCGGGAAGGCGCCGCTAGGCAGCGGTAGAATTACCTACCGGCTGGAGGATCGAAAAGGACGCTTCTCGGAAGGTGAGATCATTGCGGGGACGGACGATGCCGGCATGAAAGAAACCCTCTCCACCCTGGACTACAGTTCTTTGCTCGATATGATGGATCCTGATAAGGAACTGATCCTCACCATAGACTGGGAGAGTGGACGCGAACAGTTTCTGCTGACCCTTCCACCCTCAATCGGCTTCGGCAGACTTCCCCGTAAACGGTGAGGTCTATACCTGTCCAAGAACCGCCCATCTCCAAGAAGAAGGGACGGAGCTGGTGGATTTTAACCCTTTTTTAAACGAAGGCGCTCCCCCGATTTAACCTGGACCTTGTAAACTATAAATAGAAACCTCATGAAGGGAGTGAACGGGGCGTGCTGGAGGCGTATTTGTTCCCGATATCGTATGCATTTTTAACTTTTCCCATAGCAGCCTTGCTGTGTGCGGTCCCGTTTCTGATCGTGCAATACCGCAAGTATGGCTATTTCAATAAATTTCGCGGGTTTCTTCTGTATCTGTTCCTGCTCTATCTGCTCAATGCGGTGTACCTCGTGCTGCTCCCGCTGCCGGCATCTCGACATAATGCACCGATGGACGTGTCCTCGGTGATCCAGTGGATTCCGCTCAATTTTATTCACGATATTGTGAAGGAAACCCAGGTGGTTCTGTCGGAGCCGGGGACGTATATCCACTTGATCAAGGAACGGGCTTTTCTGCAGGTGGTGTTCAACATCCTGCTGGTCGTGCCGTTCGGCATGTTCCTCCGTTATTATGCCCGGGTGAATTGGCTTACGTGCCTGGTCGCTTCATTCGGTCTGTCGCTGTTCTTTGAGGTAACCCAGGTTACCGGAATCTACGGCTTCTATGACCACCCTTATCGGCTGTTTGATGTAGATGACCTGCTGACCAACACGCTCGGCGGGATGGTCGGCTTCGTGCTGGCCGATTGGATGAAGAACCATCTGCCACGGATGGATCGGTTGGATGAGAAGGTGGATCTGTCCAAGAAGCGGGTCAGCTATACAAGAAGAGCAATCGCTTTTGGCATCGATGCGATGATTACGTTGCCGGTCATCGGGATTATGTCCGTGGTGCTGAACGTGAAGGCCGCGTATTTCATCGTTGTCATTCTGTACTATATCGTAATTCCGTATATGCTGGAGGGGCAGACGGTAGGCAAATGGATCGTACGGATTCGCATCCAAGGGCAGGGCGAACATCTGAAGCTGAAGGAGATCATTATCCGGAATGGGCTGCTGTACGTCGTGTGGGGCGGCATTCATGCCCTGCTGATAACGCTGAGCTTCCCGGGCTCTGGCTTTCTGTATGCCTTGTATGTCATGGGAATGCTGCTGATCGACGGGGTTGTCATGGTCCATCTGCTGCGGTGCCTCTTCAACCATGAACGGACGCTGCTGCATGAGGCGAAGAGCGGAACCAGACAGGTGATCGCGGAGAAAAGACAGCCTGCGGCGGGGCGAAGCGAAGGGAATACTGTCTGATCGTTACTTCTTTCAAGAAGAAGCTCGATAAAGCCAAGGATATTATCGATATTGGCCGTTGTGCCTGCACTCGATTCATACCATGGCATGCGGCAGGAGCCGGGGATGGAGATTCAGGTCGGCGGAAGAAGCAAACAAATCCAATGAAATCGTCCATGAAGGACAGATCAAGAAGTACGGCCGGTGTATAAGGTTAAGCCCAAGACACCGGCTTTTATATTTATGTCGGCCAACCGGTAGGTTCAGCAGGGGCAGCCGGATGCTATATCAATAGCGGTCGAAAGTATGGAAATAAATCATTCAACCTATATAAACGTCAGCTTCGGGCATATCGGGCTCAATCAAGGGCCCTTCAACAACGATGACGGTCATGCCTAGCTCGGAGCCGGATTCATGCCACTCCCCTTTTTTCCACAGCACGGCCTGTCCAGCAATCACCTTCGTTCTCGGTCCATGATTGGCGGTAACCCAGCCTTCTCCTTCAACAACGATAAACAATTGGTCCGACGATGCCGGATGCTCTCCGACCACGCCCCCGGCGCCGATGTGCATGCAGCCGATGTGGTGAATGGGGATGGCTGCTTGACTCATGAGTATTTTCGACATAATCAGATGCTGGCTGCCGTATACGGAAATCGGGCGTCCGGCGTCCATGTCAAAGCGGAATATCTTCAAAGCCTCATCTCCTCTTGGAAAATTCATCAAAAACGATCTATTGTATGATAACATAAGGTGAATAGCACCACGGTGAATTCTCGCATACAAGCGAGAGATCCGTACTCGCGAACCACACATGTCAAAGCGGATTTGATGGAAGCCTTGAAGAACAACATACAGGAGTGACGTTTCATGGATAAATGGGAGTATAAAACTTTGAAATTTAAGACACGGGGATTTCTCGGGGGCAAGGTTGATGAGGAGGAATTCGAGGATTTACTGAACAGCTACGGGATCGACGGTTGGGAATTGGTGTCGTGCTTCGATACAAGCATGTATCAGGGCCAGTCCAATGATATTATTGCTGTTCTGAAGCGGAAAGCATATCTCGAGTAGTGACCAAAGGAAAGAGGGAGTGGATCCAGTGATCATTCGGGAGACGGAAGATGCGTTTGTGATGACAACTCAGGACGATCATGGCCGGTTCTCCGGGGACGTTGCCCGGGGCTTCCGGAAAGAGCTGTTCCTGGATGAAACGGTAGTGGAAGAAGTGCTGCTCGCAATCGCCGAGCATGATCGGGCCTGGCTGCCAATGGATGATACGCCCATCTGGAATGATGCGGTCGGGGTACCCTTTACTTTTGTTGATTATCCGACATTGCCGAAATTGCTGATGTATGCCAAGGGGGTTGACGAAACGGAAGCGATGAACCCCTATGCAGGGTACTTATGCAGCCTTCATTATGCGTCGTTTATGAAAAATGCGACCGAAGCGCCCTTCGTGGAGTTTTATCATGCGGAGCTGGAGCGCCAGGAGAGGCTGAAGAGTCAGCATCCTTTTCCGGATGAGGAGACAATCCAGCGGCAGTTTGCGCTGCTTCAGCTGTGCGATGACCTCTCGCTTTATGTATGCATGAACGCTCCCGGCGCGACCAAGGAAGAGGAGCACCCGTGGTTCAGGGATGGCTTTGATATGTCCGTGGATGGACAGCGGGTTGCGGCTGAATGGCTGGGCGGCGAAGAGATCAGGCTGAGCCCGTTTCTGTTCGAGCGGGAGTGGCCGGTTGTGCTTAAGAATAAGCATGTGCGGAAAGCGCAGATTAAACAAGAAGGCATCGCGAAGGCATTTGAGCATGCTCCATGGACCGAGCAGAAGGTTCTCTTCGTTCCGTAGCCGGAAGTGTGCAGGGCTATACGTATTTTTGAAGATATCAGACAATAATTACTTCGGAGGATCTGCTGCCCGATACCGTAAGAAAAACTAACCGTTTAACGCGGTCTGTATTCTGTGAGTACGTCGAGAGACATTTTTCTTATGGAATATGGTATGATCCGGTTTGAAGCCATGGAAAAATCCCGTCAGATTGTAGAGGTTGAAGGATGAAGAAAAAAGAGTTTTTGATCGTAGCCATGTTGAATTTTTTAGCGGCGATAGCCTTTTTGGTCGTGGTGATTATCACCGACCGCAGCTCATGGAAGTGGGGATTCGGCCTCGTGTCGCTGCTGTTCGCGCTAGGCGGGATAGGCAATATCGTCCTCCATTTTAAAAATAAATCGTAGGTGCAGCACTCGATGCAAGTTATAAACAGTATACATTACTGGGGGCTCCATGCCCCCGAATTGAACTTGCGTCAATGGTGCTCCTTCCCAATCATTGATATGAATGTGATAGTATTCACTAAATCTAAAATAGGGGCCTAGCCAAGCCTTCCACTCGTAGGATAGGAGAGGACGTGCAGGCGTCAAAGGCGCTGACCGCTGCCGCTTCGAAGGGACAGAACACAGGACAACCGGTGGAGAATTGGCGGGGAGCCGGGGAGGACGAAAGTTCCACGCCAGAGGTCTTTTGGCGAAGAGCAACGTTCAGACTCAGGACCCAACGCGGCCCGGCAGAATTCCTTCAAATCCATCCCTTTTCCTCCGCAGTCGTAATCGCCTCGATTCGATTCTTCGCCCCCAGCTTGCTCAAGATTTCAGACATGTAGTTGCGGACCGTGCCGTAGGATAGATGCAGCTTGGCGGCAATCTCGCTCGAGCTGCTTCCGCCGGCAGCCAGACGGAGCACCTCCCGTTCACGTTCCGTAAGCGGGTTCGCATCTCGCATCGTCCCGAAGACAAGCTCGGGCGAAACCTCCCGGCGGCCGTCCATGACGCGGCGGATCGCTTCCGCCAGCCGCTCGCTCGGCTCATCCTTCAGCAAGTATCCTTGAACGCCTGCTTGGACCGCCCTCTCGAAATAGCCCGGCCTTGCGAAGGTGGTCAGGATGATGACCCGGCATTCATAGCCAAGACGCTTGATCTCCTCAGCCACCTCCAGGCCGCTGCGAACCGGCATCTCGATATCCAGCAGGCAAATATCGGGACGGTGGGCTGCAATCAGAGACAGAGCCTCATCTCCATTGCCTGCTTGCCCAATCACATCGATATCCTCCTCAAAATCTAGCAAAGAAGCCAGTGCGCCCCGAAGCATGCGCTGATCCTCGGCGATCACCACTCGGATGCTCATGTGTATCCTCCTCCTTCCGGTTCTCGTTTTTGATGACGATCGGTACGCGAATGGTAATGATCGTTCCTTGGTTAGAGCGGGCTTCGATCGTCCCTCCGATCAACGACAGCCGTTCCGCCATTCCTTTCAGGCCGTTGCTCCCCTCAGCGGGAAGCGGACTGTCGTTCGGGAGACCAACCCCATTATCGGCGACGATCATCCGCCACTCATTCTCCAGCGTTTCCATCCGAATCCGGCATTGGCTGGCCTTGCTATGCTTCACCACATTCGTTACGGACTCGCGCAGGCAGAGGCTGAGAATATTATGAGCCAGATCCGGAATTCCTTCCAGCCGCTCATTTCCTTCACAAACCAGCTCAATCCCGGCGCTGTCCAGAATCATGCGGGCATCCCGGATTTCTTCGGGGAGCGTGGCTGTCCGCATTTCAGCGACAAGCTCGCGCACCTGGCGCAAGGCCGCACGGGACGTATTCTGGATTTCGCGCGCTTCCGCCTGGGCCTTCATCGGGTCCTTCGTCACCAGCTTCTCCACGAGCTGGCTCTTTAGCGTGATGAGCGACAGCGTATGGCCAAGCGTGTCATGAAGGTCGCGGGCGATGCGCATCCGTTCTTCGCCTTTAATCAAATTGCGGATTTGCTCATTGGCTTTCGCAAGCTCCTGTTCCAGCTTCTGCCGCCTGCTCAGAGAACGGAAGCCGAGCGGCGACAGCAGCATGATCAAGAAGAATGGAATGAGCACCAAGAGATCGGCGGTTTCGAGCGTTGGTGCATAGAGCGCCAGCGGGATCGCTTCGACAAGGAAGAAGATCAGCATAGCCGTTTTGAATCGGCGGTCATCAATGTACCAGCCGATGAAGTTGGCGGAGAAGAAGCCCATATACATAAAGGTAGGGTGATACCAGGTGGACAAGATGAAGATGACGGCAAGCTGGACTAACAGCCAATACATAAACGATCGCTTCTCTACTTCAAAATACAGCTGACGGTACGTAAAAAGAAATACCGCTAGCAGGAAGAAGCCGATGCCCATTTTCCACGAATCGAATTTGAACATGTTGTAGATCGGCAATATTACATACACCAGCCACAGATAGGGGAAGAATCCCATGTGGCGCGGAAACACCTCGAATCTTTGTCCTCTCATATATCCATCACACTCATCCCCTTAATCGGCTTGTTGTTTTTTCCGAATATAGGTGGATAGTATCATAAATACGAGCAAATATCCCGTCAAAATCAGGATGTGATCCCAGCCTGGTGCCTCGCCGCGCGTAATGGCCCATGCCCCGCCGCCGAAATGGTAGGAAGGCATCCACTTGCCGATCGCTTGCATGAAGCCTGGCATGGCCTCGATCGGGAACCACATGCCGCCGGTCACGGCCAGCGCCAGATAAATGCCGTTGCTGACGCCGCTGGCCGTATCGACGCGCCTCATGGCTCCAATCAGCGTACCGAGCGCGAGGAAAGGAATGGAGGCGATAAGGATCCACAATCCGCTGAACAGCCACTGCCAGAAGGAGAGCGAGACGCCGTTGATGAGATAGCCGGCAGTGAAAATAACAACGATGCAGAGCAGGTGCATGATCGCCTGCACGAACATTTTGCCGAAGAAATAGACGCTGCCCGGAAGCGGCGTTACCCGCATATAGATCGACCACCCCTGCACCCGCTCCTGAACGAGCCGGATGCCAAGCGACATAATGGCCGTGCCCATGACGCTGAAGGAGGTCATCGACATGAGGTAATGCGCCTGCCACTGGCCAGCCTCGGCTGCGCCGGTATCCACGATGCGGGTGAAGATGAAATAGAACAAGATCGGCATGGCCAAAGACCAGAATATATAGTACGGATTGCGAATCATCCGCAGCAGCTCCATCCGGCATTGAATCGTAATCAACTTCAGGTTTTTCATGTTAACCCGCCTCCCCTTGACTCATCGTTAACTGATCGAATGCTTCATCCAGACTGCCCTGATCGATCCGGATATCGCGAACGGTGAGTCCGGCACGGAACAGTGCCGCCAGCGCTGTGTCCGTATCACTCGTGACGGCGATGAGCCGCCCGTCCTGCTCGTAGACATCCGTTACGCCCGGCACCTCATGAAGCAGCCGTATCACCTGCTGGCCGTCCGCATCCGCGATGAAGGAAACCGTTCGCCGGGTAAGCTTGGATTTGATGGCTTCAGGCGTACCGTCGGCCGCCACTTGGCCTTGGTGAAAGAGCACGATGCGTTCGGCTATATCGTCAGCCTCCTGCAAGTAATGCGTGGTGAACAAAATGGTCTTGCCTTGGGCCTTGAGACCTCGGACCGTCTGCCAGAACAGCCGGCGGGCGGACGTGTCGAGACCCACCGTCGGCTCGTCGAAGAACAGCAGCTCGGGGTTGCCGGCGATAGCCAGCGCGAAGCTGAGCTTGCGTTTCTGGCCGCCGGACATTTTCACCGCCCATTTGCCGAGTTCCTCGGGAGTGAGCCCGCTGAGCGCTGCGATTTCCTCGAGCGTCATCGGATTCGGATAATAGCTGCGGATCAGGTTGATGATCTCCCGCGTTCGCAGGCCGTCCATGACGCTCACCTCTTGGAGCATCGCCCCGATCTTTTCCCGAACCTTGAGATCTTTCGGGCTCTGGCCGAAGAGAAGGACCTCGCCTTCGCTTGTGTCCTTGAGCCCCAGCATCATGGAGATCGCGGTCGATTTGCCCGCCCCGTTAGGCCCGAGAATGGCCGTAATGGATCCACGCTCAATCGTAAAGGATACTCGGTTCACGGCTTTCTTGCTTCCGAACGTTTTGGTCACCTGCTTCAGCTCGACGATTGGTTCGCCGCTTAGCTGTTGAATCATAGGTTACGCACCCCCGTTTTCGTTATCGTGATCTTATGATTCCATGATATCGGGAGCGGGAAAGGCACGTTAGTAAAGGATGTCACCGGTTTGAAATGACTTTTGTCATGTTGCAGGGAGACAGCTGGACGATTGGTTTAGTGATGGAATTCATGCCAAACATTTTCCCATATAACTTTTACCATTCTTAGAGCGTCTACTATATATCAATCGGCTGACATTCTTACCAAGAACGGACAATAGAAATGCAATAAGGCCAATGGGGAGAATAGATGGAAGGGGGAAGTTCTCATCAAAAAAAGCACGATATTTTTAGTAGCTGTATCTATTCTTGCTGCATCATCTTTATACTTTGCAACGAGTGCAGGGAATCCGGATAAAGATCGTCCAATAACAGGAACAGTTAATATGGATGCCAAATATATCGCATTCGATACGATCGAGGAACTCGATCAAGCCGCGGACGTGATCGTTATCGGTTCCCCGATTAAGGATTTTGAGGATCGGGAACATATGGCGCAATGGAAATACGACCTGTATTGATTGCGAGTAAGAATACCGGAGTTAGATTCGGTGTTCTTTTTTCGCTATCCAACATTTCTGCAGCCTTTAGCCCACATGCCCAGTACCGGATGATTTGAGGGTTGGCGCGATCAATTCGTTAGTGACGCTGGCAATAGGTATAAAAAATGAAACGGTGCCTGTTTTTGTTAAGGGGGTCATGAGCACCTTGGACATCCCGACTTTCTGCGGCCTATAAGGGATTTCTATCCCCTTGTCTTCTCTTGACCGCAGGGGTGCCTTCAATTATAGTGGGTACAGTAGGAGCAATCTATAAATTATAGAAGGAAAAAGGTGGCTTGTAACATGTCTGAGAAGATCTACGTCGGTGTCGACCTGGGCGGAACGGCAATCAAAGTCGGAATTTGCGACGAGGAAGGGCATCTTCTGCATAAGTTTGAGGGGCCTACGGAAACAGCAAAGGGCGTTGACACGGTAATTGACAACATTGAAAAATATGTGCGTCACATTGTGGAGGAATCGCCATACACCTGGGATCAGCTGGCCGGAGTGGGAGCCGGATTCGCAGGCTTCACGAACATTCGTGAAGGCATCATTATTCTGGCACCGAATGTAGGATTCAAGGATGTACCGATTCGCGCCATTTTGGAGGAGCGTCTTGGCAAGCCGATCAAAATAGACAACGATGCGAATGTAGCGGCGCTTGGAGAAGCATGGAGCGGCGCGGGCCGCGGAGTTGATAACTGCGTATGCTATACCCTGGGAACCGGCGTAGGCGGCGGCATCATCATTAACGGCAAAATTTATCAAGGCTTCGGGGGAATGGCCGGCGAGCTCGGACATATTTCGGTTGTCCCTGATCTGGAAGCCATCCAATGCGGCTGCGGGAAAATGGGCTGCCTGGAGACCGTATCCTCCGCTACCGGCATCATTCGCATGGCGAAGGACGCCGTGGAGCGCGGAGACCGCACCTCCCTGTCGCTCGTGCAGAACATCGCGGCCAAGGAAGTGTTCGACGCGGCGAAGGCGGGCGACGAAGTGGCGATCCGCATCGTAAATCGCGCAGCGTATTACCTGGGCAAATCGATGGCTGCCGTATCGGCCGTCCTGAACCCGGAAGCTTATATTATCGGCGGCGGCGTGTCCAAAGCCGGCGACATTCTGTTCGATGAGGTGAAGGCGGTATTCGCGAAGCTGACACCGGAGCCGCTGCAGCGCGGCGTGCGTATTGTGCCGGCCGAGCTTGGCAATGATGCCGGCGTCGTCGGCGCTGCCGGACTTCACCTGCGCTCGTAGTTAATTCATCATTCGATTTTAACTTATAAGGGAGGGAAAGCTGATGCTGGAAGCAGCCGAACGAGGCAGCAACACATCATCGATGGCCACCCTGATCATCATTACCGGGATGTCGGGAGCAGGTAAAACATTGGCCGTGCAAAGTCTGGAGGATCTTGGGTTCTTCTGCGTGGATAACCTGCCCCCGGTGCTCATCCCGAAATTCGCGGAACTGATCGATCAGTCCAAGGGCAAGATCGGCAAGGTTGCGCTGGTCATCGACCTGCGCGGACGTGAATTCTTCACCGCCTTGTCGGAATCGCTAAATTATATTAAGGATCACTTCACGATTCACTGTGAAATTCTGTTCCTCGATGCGACCGATTCCGTACTCGTTCAGCGTTATAAGGAGACCCGTCGCCGCCATCCGCTCGCTCCGGAAGGCATGCCGCTTGACGGGATCCGACTGGAACGGAAAATGCTCGAAGAGCTGAAAAACTCGGCAACCCAAGTGATCGATACGAGCAATATGAAGCCGCTCAAATTAAAGGAGAAAATCATCTCGCGTTTCACGCATCTTGAAAGCAGCATTCTGTCGGTCAACATTACGTCGTTCGGGTTTAAATACGGCATTCCGATTGACGCAGACCTGGTTTTTGACGTCCGGTTCCTGCCGAACCCTCATTACGTCGAGCAGCTCCGCCCGAACACGGGCCAGGACAGCGACGTGTACGACTACGTAATGAAATGGCCGGAAACCCAGGCTTTTCTGACAAAACTGCTGGATATGCTGCATTTCTTGATCCCTCAGTATCGCAAGGAAGGCAAGAGCCAGGTCATCATCGGCATCGGCTGCACCGGCGGCAAGCATCGTTCGGTAGCGATTGCGGAGTACCTCGGCAAGATGCTGGGCGTAAGCGAGACGGAGTCCGTATCGGTGAGCCACCGGGATTCCGAGCGGGATCGGCATTAATTAAGGGAAGTGATAGATGTGGCTGTGCAAGCTAGAAAGCGCCCCCGCATTGTCGTAATGGGCGGAGGCACCGGGCTGTCCGTTATGCTTCGGGGCCTTAAGGAAAAACCGCTCGATATAACGGCCATTGTCACGGTCGCAGATGACGGAGGAAGCTCCGGCATATTGCGAAGCGAGCTGCAGATGCCTCCCCCCGGAGACATCCGCAATGTGCTTACGGCGCTAGCCGACGTGGAGCCGCTGCTATCGGATATACTGAAATACCGTTTCAAGTCAGGGTCGGGACTGGCCGGCCACAGCCTCGGCAATCTGATCCTGGCTGCCATGACGGATTTGCACGGAGATTTTGTCACGGCAGTCAAGGAGATGAGCCGGGTTTTTGTTGTTCGCGGACAGGTGCTGCCCGCAGCCGGTGAAGCCGTCATCCTGCACGCGGAGATGGAGGATGGCACCATTGTCACCGGTGAATCCAAAATCCCGGAGGCCGGAGGCCGCATCAAGCGGATATTTCTGGAGCCGGAGCATGTCGAGCCGCTGCCGGAGGCGCTGGAAGCGATTCAGCAGGCGGATGCGATATTGATCGGTCCAGGGAGCTTATATACAAGTATTTTGCCAAATCTGCTCGTTCCGAAGCTGTCTGAGGCGATCGTCGCCTCGGAGGCGATTAAAATTTTCGTCTGCAATGTTATGACGCAGCCCGGCGAGACAGATAATTATACGGTGAGCGATCATCTCCAGGCGGTGTATGACCATATTGGTCTTCACCTGTTCGATTATGTTATTGTTAATGATGGAGAGATTCCGCCTCAGGTTCAGGATAAGTATGCCCAGAAGGGTGCCAAGCCCGTCTATTTGGACCGTGATGAGGTGACCAGCCGTGGATATAAGCTCATTGCGGATAAGCTTGTGCTATTTCGAACATACTTGCGGCATGATGCCGACAAGCTGAGCAACCATATTTTCCAGCTGGTGCAAGACTGGATTTCACGAAAGGGGTGAGTACCTTGTCCTTTGCGGCACAAACGAAGAAGGAACTAACGATGGTCGAAAGCCAAAACTGCTGCGAGAAAGCCGAGCTGTCCGCGTTGATCCGGATGAACGGTTCTGTTCAGCTGTCCAACAAAAAGGTGATTTTGGATATTTCGACGGAAAATGCCGCGATTGCAAGGCGTATTTATTCCTTAATTAAGAAGCATTTCCAGGCGCATACCGAGCTTTTGGTGCGTAAAAAAATGCGTTTGAAGAAGAATAACGTATATATCGTCCGGATTCCGGCCCAGGTTCAGGAAATTTTGAAGGAGCTTCGCATCGTGTCCGAGGGATTTCTGTTTCAGTCCCGGATCGATGAGAAGATCATCCGGAAAAATTGCTGTAAACGGGCGTATCTCCGCGGTGCCTTCATGGCGGGCGGATCGGTGAACAATCCGGAGGGTTCTTCGTATCATCTCGAGATTGCTTCGATGTATGAGGAGCACTGTCAGTCCCTCGTTGAGCTTGCTAACCAGTTTCGCCTGAATGCGCGCTGCATCGAACGCAAGAAGGGCTTTATCTTCTACATTAAGGAAGGCGAGAAGATCATTGAGTTCCTCAATCTGATCGGCGCTCATCAAGCGCTGTTTAAATTCGAGGATGTCCGCATTATGCGCGACATGCGCAACTCGGTGAATCGGATCGTGAACTGCGAGACCGCCAATCTCAACAAAACGATCGGTGCCGCTGTTCGTCAAATCGAGAACATCAAGCTGCTTCAGAAGGAAGTAGGACTTGAGAATTTGCCGGACAAACTGCGGGAGGTCGCCGAAATCCGGCTGGCTCATCCCGATATGAACCTCAAAGAGGTCGGGGAACTCCTCAAGGGGACCGTCAGCAAGTCGGGCGTCAACCACCGTCTGCGCAAGATCGATGAAATGGCCGAAAAGATCCGCAATACCTGACATTTTTTCTTCTAGTGTCCTGTATGCTAAAATGGTATAATATTATAAAATGTCAAGACGCTTTCAATACCGCAGATTTATAAGATAGGGGGTAATTTTCATGACAAAGCACCCGGTAGTCGTTCGGTTGAAGACGGGGCTCCATGCTAGACCGGCCGCGCTGTTCGTTCAGGAAGCGAATAAATACTCATCTGAAATTTTTGTTGAGAAAGATGATAAAAAAGTAAATGCCAAAAGTATCATGGGAATTATGAGCCTTGCAATCAGCTCGGGTACGGAAGTGCATATTAGCGCTGAAGGAGCCGATGCCGAGCAAGCGGTTACTTCTCTGGTTAATCTTGTGAGCAAAGAGGAACTCGAGAACCAATAAGCCATCCATGTTTAAGAAAAGTCTTGTGTTTGCAAGGCTTTTTTTAATATATGGGCGGGCGACGTTCCCCGTACTCAAGTATGCATCGCGCGGAGCATGTTAGATCTACATATGACTTTACAGAAAAGGGGAAGCGATTCCGCCTTTTTTTGTTTCTGCGCCGGAAAGCTGTTGTTTAACTTCAGTTTAACTTGTTGTTTTATTCTGACCTTACACCATAAATAATCGGACGGGGAAGGGAAGAGAAACAATGAGTGTACTGGAAAATACGGCAGACGATCTTCAGGCGTCACAAGACGAGAATCGAAAGGCAGGCTCGCAGGCGTTCTTCCGCCTGTTGAAAGAGACCAAGCCGCCGATGGCCCTGCTCGTGGGCGCCATTCTGCTCAATGTCGTCTCGACGCTGGTCGGGCTGGTCATTCCGATGTTTACGAAAAACCTGGTGGATGGCTTTTCCTTAACGGATATGAACCGGAGCCATATCATAGGGCTTGGCATCGCATTTATCGTGCAGACGATCGCCGCAGGCTTCTCGATCTATTTGCTGAGCTATACGGGACAGAAGATGGTGGCCGCCCTGCGGGACCGGCTGTGGAAGAAGCTGCTGGTGCTGCCGGTAAGCTATTACGATCATAACCGGTCAGGGGAAACGGTCAGCCGAATGACGAATGATACAAGCGTCATTAAGGGCCTGATCTCCGATCATGCAGCCGGCTTCGCCAGCGGGATCGTGTCGATCGTCGGATCCATCGGGGTGCTGTTGTATCTGAACTGGAAAATGACGCTGACCATGTTCGTTGTGATACCGATTGCTGCGCTAATCCTCGTTCCACTGGGACGCAAAATGTATAAAATATCGCTGGGCATGCAGGATGAGACCGCATCGTTTACGGCGAATATCAGCCAGGTGCTGTCCGAGATCCGCCTGGTCAAGGCCTCCAATGCGGAGAATCGGGAGTACGCTAACGGCAGCAGAGGTATAAGGAATCTGTTGAGATTCGGCATTAAGGAAGGCATCGTATCCGCCTGGATCGCGCCGCTGATGTCCTTTGTGCTGATGATGCTGCTCGTCGTCGTCATCGGCTACGGCGGATTGCAGGTGTCGACCGGGGCGCTGACGGCAGGCGAGCTCGTGGCGTTTATTCTATACCTGATTCAGATCGTCATGCCGATGACGCAGCTGACAACGTTCTTCACCCAGCTTCAGAAGGCAAAGGGGGCTACCGAGCGGATCTTGGAGGCGCTCGATGCCGAGGAAGAGGCGTTCGAGGACGGGATGGATGTACTTGATGCGAACCAGCCGGTATCGATTGAGCATCTGACTTTCGGCTACAAGCCGGGTGAGCCGGTGCTGAAGAATGTTAGCTTCCGGATGGAGCCGGGGACGGTTACGGCCGTTGTCGGGCCGAGCGGAGGCGGGAAAACGACGCTGTTCTCCATGCTGGAACGTTTCTACCTGCCGCAGGAGGGACAGATTAAGCTTGGCCAGGATCCGATTCATACATTTGCTCTACGGTCCTGGCGCGGATTGATCGGTTATGTCTCGCAGGAAAGCCCGATGATTGCCGGTACGATCCGCGAGAATCTGTGTTATGGGACGGAGCGGGACATCAGCGACGCGGAAATCCGGAGAGCGGCTGAAATGGCTTATGCGGACGGATTTATCGATGAGCTGCCTAACGGCTTCGATACCGATGTAGGTGAGCGAGGGATCAAGCTTTCGGGCGGACAACGGCAGCGGATTGCGATTGCGAGGGCACTGCTCCGGGATCCGAAAATATTGATGCTGGACGAGGCGACCTCGAGCCTGGACAGCCGCTCCGAGATTGAAGTCCAGAAGGCGCTGAAGAACCTGATGGCCGGAAGGACGACGATTATTATCGCTCACCGGCTGTCGACGGTGGTGGGCGCGGACCAGATCATTTTCATCGAGAAGGGGGCCGTTACCGGAAGGGGCACCCATGAGGAATTGGTACGGGAGCATGCGATGTACAGGGAATTTGCAGCTCAGCAGTTACAGATGAACGAAAGTCCGGAGGCCTAGGAAGCAGGCCGGGGCAGGGGATAATGCTTCGGAAAGAAAGGGATGGATATGGCAAACATATTGGTCGTCGATGATGATCCGAATATTCGGGAGCTGGTGAAGGTGTTTCTGGAGGAGGCCGGCATGGACGTCCTGGAAGCTCCGGATGGACTGGCGGCGCTGAGCGTGATGGAACAGAGCCCCGTTGATCTGGTCGTGATGGATATAATGATGCCGAATATGGACGGCTGGGAGCTGTGCCGGGAGATTCGCCGGCATGACGGCGTTCCGGTGCTGATGCTGACTGCCAAAGGGGAAACCAGGCAGATTGTGAAGGGCTTCGAGCTCGGTACCGATGATTATCTGGTGAAGCCCTTTGAGCCGGCCGAGCTGGTGGTTCGGGTGAAGGCGCTACTGAAGCGGTATCAGGTGGCAGCCTCGCAAACGGTCACTGCCGGTAAGCTGCAGATGAACCGCCGCACCTATGAAGCGAAGACGGATGAGGAGACATTCACGCTGCCGCTGAAGGAATTCGAGCTGCTATTCAAGCTGGCCAGTTATCCGGGCAGCACGCTGCCCCGGGACCGGCTGATCGAGGATATTTGGGGCTATGATTTTGAGGGGAATGAACGGACGCTCGACGTCCATGTGAACCGGCTGCGGGAGCGGTTCCCTGAGGCGAAATACCGGTTTCGCATACGCACCGTGCGCGGGCTCGGCTACCGGCTGGAGGGGTGTGAGGACTAGTGCGCAAAACCGGCAAATGGGCATGGAGAATCCTGAGGGAGATCCTGCAGATCATTGTCCTCTTCGCCGTGCTGGCCGTCTCCTGGACGGCCGCGACTTATCTGACCAAGGTCGTGTACACGAAGACGGGTGCGCCGTCATCGGCTTATTTCGCGCAGATCATCGACTTGTTTCTTGGCGTCGTGATATTCTTCTTATGCATTATGCTGATCGGACTGATGTTCAAACACAAGCAGATGGCCGTTTTGAATGCGATGATTGATGCGATGCGCCGCATCTCTCAAGGTGATTTCAACGTCAAGATGGAGGAGCATAAGCTGCCCGGTGAATTTAAAATGATTGCGACCGGCATTAACGACATGGCCGAAGGGCTTGGGCGGATGGAGACGATGCGCCAGGATTTCATCTCGAACGTATCGCATGAAATCCAGTCGCCGCTGACGTCCATTCGCGGCTTTGCAAGGGCGCTTCGCAATCCCCGGCTGACGGAGGAGCGAAGGAATCATTACCTGGAGATCATTGAGGGAGAGAGCAGACGCTTGTCCCAGCTTAGCGATAATCTGCTGAAGCTGTCCTCGCTCGAAGGGGACCGGACCGCGTTCGATATGCAGCCCTACCGGTTAGATGGGCAGCTTCGCGCCGTGGTGCTTGCAAGTGAGCCGCAATGGCTGGCGAAGCGGATACAAGTGGATCTCGAGCTGGCGCAGGTGGAAGTCCGGGCGTCGGAGGATTTAATGAGTCAAGTGTGGATGAATCTGCTGCACAACAGCATCAAATTCACCCCGGAGGGCGGCGTGATTACGATTGAGCTGAAGGCAGACCGGGAAGAGGCCGTTGCTACGATTGCCGATACGGGAATCGGGATGTCGGAAGCGGATCAGCTGCGCATCTTCGAACGCTTCTACAAGGCGGATAAATCGCGAAATCGTGAGGCCGGGGGGAGCGGACTCGGGCTGTCGATCGTGAAGCGGATCGTCGACATCCATCAAGGGACTGTGACCGTGCTGTCCAGGCCCGGAGAAGGCTCCGTCTTTACCGTGAGGGTGCCGCTTGCGCCTCCTCCCGAATGAGGGGCGGACGCAACAAGGCTCACCTGCCATCGCGAGATGTCCGGTGAGCCTTGTCTTTGTTTGTTGCGTTGGTAAGTGGGGAACCTTACGCCAAGACGCTGCGGCTGTCACTTGGGTTACAGCCGTTCAGCGTCATAGCACTTTCTCCAGGAAGCTGATCGTCCGCTCGTTCTTCGGATTGCCGAATACCTCTGCGGGCGGTCCTTCCTCCACGATATAGCCGCCGTCCATAAAGATGACCCGGTCGGATACCTCGCGGGCAAAGCCCATTTCATGCGTGACGATCATCATCGTCATCCCTTCGCGCGCCAGATCCTTCATGACGCCGAGCACCTCGCCGACCATCTCCGGATCAAGCGCCGACGTTGGCTCATCGAACAGCATGATGTCAGGGTTCATGGCGAGCGCCCGTGCAATCGCGACCCGCTGCTTCTGTCCGCCCGAGAGCTGGCTAGGAAAGGCCTCCGCCTTATCGGACAGCCCTACCCGTTCCAGCAGCCGCAGGGCCGTGGCCCGCGCTTCCTCCTTCGATTGCTTGCCGAGCTCGACCGGAGCAAACATAATATTCTTCAGCACGTTGAAATGAGGGAACAGGTTGAAGTGCTGGAACACCATGCCGATATTTTCCCGTACCTTGTTGATGTCGGTCTTCGGATCGTTGATGTCCCGCTCGTCCACGATGACTCTGCCGGCCGTGATATCCTCCAGTCGGTTAATGCACCGGAGGAAGGTGCTCTTCCCCGAGCCCGACGGGCCGATCACGCAGACGACCTCGCCTTCCTGTACCTGCATGTCGATGCCCTTCAGCACCTCGTTCGAGCCGTAGCTCTTCTTCAGTCCTTCTACACGGATTTTACCCAACTCGAACCCTCCTTTCCAGACGGTTCGCAATCTTCGTCAGAATGGTGATAACAATCAGATACATGATCGCTATGGTCAGCCAGATATCAAACGATGCGAACGTTCTTGCAATGACGATTTTACCCGATTGGGTCAATTCGACCAAACCGATGACCGACAGAATGGACGTATCCTTCAGCGTAATGACGAGCTGGTTGATTAATGTCGGAATCATGATTTTGACAGCCTGCGGGATGATGATCTTCATCATGGCTTTGCGATACGGCAAGCCAAGGGAGCGTGCTGCCTCCAGCTGGCCGGGATCGATGGACTGGATGCCGCCGCGGATAATCTCCGTCACGTAAGCCCCGGCATTGAGGCTCAAAGTCAGAATGGCAGCCACCAGCGGCGACATCGTGAATCCGAGAGCCTGCGGAATACCGAAATAGATGAAGAAGGCAAGCACCAGCAGCGGAATGCCACGGAAGATGTCGACAAAGACGGTCGCAATGCCCCGAAGCCATTTGTTGCGGCCCACCTTCATGAAGCCGAAGATCAGGCCGATGAAGAAGGCAAAAAACAGCGACACGAATGTGAGCAGAAGCGTTTTGCCGAGGCCTGCGAGCAGTATCGGCATCGACTCGGCAATCAATCCGAGACGGCTTTGGTTAGCCGGTCCGGCCGCGTTCTCGCCAACGTATGTTTCGAGAATGCGGTTATACTCGCCGTTTGCTTTCAGATTAGCCAGCCCGGCGTTGAATTTCTCCATAAGCTCCTGATTCTGCCCCTTCTGAACGGCAAATCCGTAGGATGCCCCGGGTTCTTTCTCGGTAACGAGCTTCAGCCCGTTATTTTGCTTGACGCCGTAAGCCAGCACCGGATAATCGTCAAAGCAGGCCACGGAATTGCCGGTTTTGACATCATCGTACATCTGGGCCGAATCGTCGAACGGCACGATCGTGAAGCCGTATTTCGATGCGATGGATTCGGCGAAGCTGTAGCCCTCCGTGCCGGTTTTGACCGCCACCTTCTTGCCTCGCAAATCCTCGTAGCTTTGAATACCCTCTTGGTCCTTACGGACGGCCATCACGACACCGGAATCGAAATAAGGATCCGAGAAATCGAATTTCTGTTTCCGTTCCTCCGTGATGCTCATGCCGGCGATCACGCCGTCCACCTGGCCGGATTCCAATGCCTGAACGGCTGCGTTGAAACCGAGCGGCCTGATCTCGTATTTGAAGTTCTGATCCTTGGCGATTGCTTTCATTAAATCCATGTCGATGCCGACGAATTCGCCGCTCGGATCCTGGAATTCAAACGGAGCGAACGTGACGTCCGTACCGATCAGATAGGTTTTGCCCGATCCCGGCTGATCCGCCTGGCTTTGCGCCAACACCGGTACGCCCGTCGTTGCAGCGAGCAGCAGGACCAAGGCAAGTACTACACCCCGTATTAATCTCATAATGACCTCCTCATGTTAAAAACAACATATTAAGTTAGTTACCCACTTACCATCTTACATTAACATCCTGCTGCCTATTTCGTCCTCTATTTCTATTTTATTTGTCATAGCGGCCTGCAACCACTGGCATTTCCTGGATGGCGAAATAGAGGGGGCGATGAAGGAAAAAAAGTTGTGAAACCGCTTAAACGTGATGCAACATTTACCAATCGGTTTGCGTTAGAGAGGTAAGGCAAGCATCAGAAGCGGGCCAATATTAAAGGAGGTTGACCACACATGAAAAGATGGGTCAAACAGGTAGGTTCCATTATGATTGCAGGCGCTCTGCTGACAGGCGGCACGGCTTGGGCCGGATTCGGCGGCGCCACGGAAGCCTATGCGGCCGAGGCGGTGCAGCAAAATGTCGTGACGGTGCTCGGCAAGGGCGAGATATCCGTGAAGCCGGATATCGTATATTTGTCCATTGGGGCAGAGTCGTATGCGGAGACGGCTAAATCGGCGCAGAAGGCCAACGCGCAAAAAATGGATAAGGTTATCAAGGTGCTGAAAGAGACCTGGAAGATCGACGACAAAGATATTAAAACCGAACAGTTCTATGTGCAGCCAAATTACTCTTATACGGAAAAAGAAGGCCGCAAGGTGCAAAACTACTCGGCTTATCATTCCCTTGAAGTAACGCTGCGCGATCTGAACAAGGTGGGCGAAGTGCTGGATGCAGCGGCTGAAGCCGGGGCCAATTCGATCGGCAATGCCCGCTTCTCCGTGGAGAATCCTGATACATTCGAGGCTCAAGTGATCGATAAGGCAATGGCGAATGCCGATCTCAAGGCCCAGGCGATCGCCAAGGCTTCCAAACGTCAGCTTGGGGTTGTCGTAAACGTAACCGAAGGCTCCGTGAACAACAACGTTGTGTACGGCATGTATGACAAGATGTCGATGGAAACGGCTTCGATGGCCGACGGCGGCGCTGCGACATCCGTGAAGCCGGGCGAGATCAAAATCACGACCCAGCTGTACGTGCAGTATGAGCTGAAATAATCTCCTTTATGAGGAACCGGCAAGAGAAGAGACCGTCACCGCTTAGCAATGCGGGGGGCGGTTTTTTCTATTTGGCAACCCTAAGCCTTGGACGGTTCGATCCACCATGGGATCCAGAATCCGGCGAAATATCCGGGGCTTCCCCTGTCGAATTACTAAGAAAAGTGTTGTGTACAAAGGGAAAACAAGGTATAGTGAATATGCGAAAAACGTAAAGCCGCCAGTACGCGGCGTGAACATCGAACGAAATATGAAGCAAACGGTAAAGCCATACCCATGGATATGGCTTTTTTTTCTTAAAGAGACTTTAAAGCATCGTCCCTCAAGAAACGGATCCCCCTTCGGCACAGGCTGGAACACGGGCGGAATTACCGTTTCTTCTTAATGGAAATGGAATTGTAGGTTCGGTCAAATCAAGAGGCCCTGTGCCGATAGGCCGCATTTTGAACAAGGAGTTGGTGCATGTGATTGAACTTGTCCAGATCGAGAAGCATTTCCAAGGACAAGCGGTCGTGCATCCGCTGTCGCTCTCTATTAAAGAAGGGGAATTCCTGACTTTGCTGGGCCCCAGCGGCTGCGGCAAAACGACGATTCTCCGGATGATAGCAGGATTTGAACAGCCGACAGGGGGCCAGGTATGGCTGGCGGGTCAGAACGTGACAGAGATGCCTGCGAATAAGCGGGATCTCAATCTCGTATTCCAGCATTACGCCCTGTTCCCGCATATGACGGTGGAGGATAATATCGCCTTCGGGTTGAAAATGAAAAAGCTGCCGCGCCAGCTCATCAAGGAACGCGTGGAGGAGGCGGCTGCGATGACGCAGCTCACCGCTCTGCGGGAACGGTTCCCGCACCAGCTCTCCGGCGGACAGCAGCAGCGCGTGGCGATCGCCCGCGCGATTGCGAACAAGCCTAAAGTGCTGCTGCTCGATGAGCCGCTCGGCGCGCTGGATCTGCAGCTGCGCAAAAGCCTGCAGTCGGAGCTGAAGCATCTGCAGCGGACGCTCGGCATTACCTTCGTCTATGTAACGCATGACCAGGAAGAAGCGATGATGCTCTCGGATCGGATCGTCATCATGAACCAAGGGAAGGTCGAGCAGATCGGGACGCCGCGCGACGTGTATGCGAAGCCGCAAACGCTCTTCGCTGCCACATTCATTGGGGAGAACAATGTTTTCTCTTCGCCGGAGGGCCTGTTCTCTGTCCGTCCCGAGAAGCTGGTTCCGCAGCGCGGCGTGGCCGGCAGGAAGACAGGCGTCATCGAAGACGTCCAGTTCCTTGGCAGCGTGCATAAGCTGCTTGTCCAGCTGGACGACGAGCCGATGAAGGTGACGATCGCGCTCGATATTACGGAGGAGCATCCTTGGAAGATCGGCGAGAGGGTCGGGGTGAATTGGAACGACAAGGATGAGGTGATGATCGGGCCATGAGGAAATCGAAATTCCTGCTGACCCCGGTGCTGCTTTGGATGTCCCTGTTCCTGATCATCCCGATGCTGATTGTGATCGGCATTTCATTCCTGTCGCGGGATGCCCAAGGCAATTTGGTGTTCGAGCTCAGCATGGAAGGCTACAAGACCTTTTTCGATCCGTTATATCTTGGGATCTATTGGGATACCTTGGTGCTGTCGCTGCTAACAACCATCATCTGTCTGCTGGTCAGTTATCCGCTTGCCTATTATATTGCGGGCGCATCCCCGCGAATCCAGACTTGGGGTCTGATTCTCATTACGATTCCGTTCTGGATTAATTTCTTGATTCGAACCTACGCCTGGGTGCTGCTGCTTCGGACACAGGGCGTTGTCAACAGCCTGCTGATGTGGCTCGGCTGGATCGATGAGCCGATTCAGATGCTGTACACCTACGGCGCCGTGCTGCTCGGCATGGTGTATAACTTCATTCCGTTCATGGTGCTGCCGATCTATGTAGCGCTGGAGCAGATGGACAAGCGCCTCCTGGATGCAGCCAGCGATCTCGGCGCGTCCAAATGGAAGGCATTTCGGCATATTACGCTGCCGCAGAGCAAATCCGGCATCATGACCGGATCGGTGCTGGTCTATGTATCGACCTCGGGGATGTTCGTCGTCACGGACATCCTGGGCGGAGCCAAGTCCTCCATGATCAGCAACATCATCCAGTCGCAGTTCCTTGGAGCCCGCAACTGGCCGTTCGGCGCCGCGTTGTCGGTCATTTTCGTGGCCACGTCCCTGGTGCTCATTCTGCTGTTTAACCGGGCGATGCAGGCCCGCCATCAACGTGTAGGGGAGGGGAGATAAGTGAAGAAGAAGCGCCAGCCTTTGCTTTCGATTCACGCCTTCCTGATGATGGCGTTTATCTATGTGCCGATCCTGATTATCATCATTTATTCCTTCAACGATACGCGGTTGAGCGGGAACTGGGAAGGCTTCACCTTCGACTGGTATATCTCGCTCTTCGACAACCGAAACGTGATGGAAGCCTTGATGAACAGTCTGACCGTGGCGGTGGTGTCCACGATCATCTCGACAATGCTGGGAACGGCGGCGGCCCTCGGGCTCCGAAATTTGGGACGCAGAGGCCGCAGCGGCATGAACGGTCTCCTGTACTTACCGGTTATCATTCCGGATATTATCATGGGCCTGTCGCTGCTCGTGCTGTTCAGTCAATTAAATATTCCGCTCGGCAAGATGACGGTGATGATCGCCCACATCACCTTCAGCATATCCTATGTCTATGTAGTGGTGAGCGCCCGGTTGTCGGGAATGGGCAAGCAATTGGACGAGGCGGCCCAGGATCTGGGCGCTACGCCTTGGCAGGCCTTCCGGCATGTGACGCTGCCGCAGATCGCACCGGGTATTATCTCCGGGGCCTTGATCGCGTTTACGCTGTCGCTTGACGATTTCATGGTCAGCTTCTTCGTCGCCGGACCAAGCTCGACTACGCTGCCAATCTACATCTATGCCCAGGTGAAGCGCGGAATTTCGCCTGAGATTAATGCGTTATGTACGATACTGATTCTGGTGAGCATCACGCTCATCCTGCTGGCTCAATATATTCTTAACCGCGGCAGCGGGGATAAGAAACACAAAACGCTGCCGATTTAAAGCAAATGTTCCATTTCTTTTTGGGAAGGATCCGATATATCCATCATGGATACGAAAGAGAGGAGATAGGGAATTGAAAAGATCAAGATGGACCCGCCTGCTTGCTGCAGGGCTGGTCGCCGTATTGTCCGCAAGCCTTCTGGTTGCGTGCGGATCAAGCAAGGAGACACTTCACATTTACAGCTGGGCTGACAACTTCGATCCTGAGGTACTGGAGGATTTCGAGAAGAAGTTTAACGTAAAGGTCACGTATGACAACTACGCGAACAATGAAGATCTGCTGGCGAAGATTAAGGCCGGCGGCAGCGGCTACGACCTGATTCAGCCGTCCGATTACATGGTCAAGACCATGATTGAAGGAGACCTGCTGGAGCCGCTCGACATGAACAATATCCCGAACTTCGTCAATATTTCGGAGACGTTTAAGAACCCTTCTTTTGACCCGGGGAACAAGTACTCCATCGTCTACACGTCCGGTGTGACGGGGATTGCTTACAACAAGAAGTACGTGAAGGATGAGATCAACAGCTGGGAAGATTTGTGGAATCCGGAATACAAGGGCAAAGTGCTGCTTCTGGACGACAACCGTGAAATGATCGGCATGGCGCTGAAGAAGCAAGGGAAATCCAACAGCACGACGGATGAAGCCGAGATTAACGCTGCGGCCCTGGACCTTAAGACGCTGCTGCCGAACGTCCTTGCCTTCGACACGGATAACATCAAGCAGAAGATGATTCAAGAGGAAGGCTGGATTGCAACGGTATGGTCCGGTGACGCTGCATTCATCGCGGAAGAAAATCCGGATGTGGCGTATGTGGTGCCGGAGGAGGGCGCAACGATCTTCTCGGATAACTATGCAATTCCGAAGGGCGCGAAGAACAAGGAGCTGGCGGAGAAATTTATCAATTTCATGCTGGAGCCTGAAGTCAGCGCGAAGAACTACGAATATATCGGATACAGCAATCCGAATACGAAAGCGATGGAATTCCACAGCGAGGACTATCGCAGCAACACCATGATCAACTTGACCGACGAGGAGCTGGGCCGCACGGAATGGCTCGATAACGTCGGAGAAGCTCTCCAGATCTATGATCGCTTGTGGACCGAGCTGAAGAGCGGACGATAGAGAATTGGTGCTTTAGCACCTTTTTTATAAGCCTTGCCCATAGGGGCAGGGCTTTTTTTATTGGAATGGGGATCATGACGGAGGAGCAGCGGTCTATGAGATATGCCAAAGATTTTGAATGTTATAGAACCAGCTGAAGTGGTAAGACACTATAAAGAGATACGGTTCGCAGATCGATCAGGTGAAGGAAGCAGCCTGTTTATGGGAATTGGAGAAACATGGGGAAATAAGACTATAAGCTCATATTTTTCATGTAGTTCCTATAGCATGGAATCAAAATTGTCATTCACTTGTTACCAAACGGTGGTCCGGATTTTTTATAATGAATGAGGGTAATAAACAACTATGGCAACTTAAATTGGAAAAGGTGGAACTAATATGAATTCCAAATTTCGCGTATGCGCAACAATTATTGCAACTGGCGTCCTGCTCGGAAGTCTTGGCTTGAACGGACAGGTCATCGATGCAAGCCCCTCGAAGCCCTCTGTTTCCGCCAGCCACAACGTAGCGAAGAAGAATGAAGTGACATTGAAATGGAATGGCAAGACCCTATCCCAGAAGGGAGTCCTTCTGCACGGAGTTACTTATATCCCTGCAACCGTACTCCGGGATGCGGCGGGAATGCCCCTGAAATATGATTCGAAAAACCGTACGTATACCCTGAACGCCGGCTATCATCAACTAATTGCCGTTGTGTATGATTCGAAGGAAATCGGCTTGTTGGTCAACGGCCTCTATGCCGGAGAGCCTGGGGGTCAAATCCTCAACGGACGGCTCTATCTGCCGTTCAAGACGGTCAGCGAATACTTAGGGATCCAGGGACAATGGAGTCCGTCCTCGAAGACGCTCAGCTTGACGAAGAAGCAGAGCGATCTAACGATCAAATCGGAAACGTTGAAGAAGACGATCCAGGGCGTGGAAGCTGCTGCGAGTTATCCGGTTGTCAGCGGCCTAAGCAATGGCGAGGCCCAAACTCAAATCAACAGCGTATTGAAAAAGCATGCGGAAAGCGTGATCGCCCGCGCAGAGGAAAGCATCAAGGAGCTTCCTCCGGGTGAAGACAGCTTCCCTTATGCCTTCGAAGGCAATTTTGTGGTCCACTACAACAAGGACGGCTTGCTGAGTGTTACGGCGCATGATTATTCCTATCTCGGCGGCGCGCACGGCATGACCTTCAAGAACAGCTTCACGTTCTCCCTGAAGGATGGAAAGCTGCTGAAGCTTGGCGATTTCATCGACCTGAAGGGCAAGAAGAAGAAGCTCGACAACCGCGTCTTGAGCGAGTTGAAGAAGGGCGGGGGCTACCTTGGCGGATTCGAAGGAGTTCCGGAAGATGCGGAATTCTATCTGAAGGATAACGCCGTGGTCCTGTACTTCCAGCTGTATGAATACACGGCTTATGCCTACGGCTTCCCTGAATTTGAATTGAAGCTGAAGGAATGGAAATAAGGATGGGAACCGCAGGTTCTGAACCATGGGATAACTGAATCCTAGGGGGCGCGAGGCCTGTGACCGTTTGATACACTGTGATGTAAAGATGCAACAATGTGCCGGAATACAAAAAGAAATCCCTTGGATCGCAGCCTGAGGTTAACTTCAGGCCTAGCGGCCAAGGGATTTTTGTATGCGTAGGGCATGGCGGAGGGGTCTGCATCACAGTTGGGTATAGCTAATCAGACGGATATGGGCATTCACAAGCTCATGAACCAATTACGAATCCATCCTGAAGGGATCCGATGGAATCTCATGTTGCTTGTTGAGGATCCCTCCGTCTGAAGCGGGAATGTCCAATTCCGTAACCAATTATACCGGCTCCCCAACCAACGGCCGCATGGACAAGAGGATAAACCGTCTCCTCCGAGTGACCGGTGTAGTGGACGAGCCCGTAAAGGGGGACGGCGTAGAGAAGGACGAATGGAATGAGAACGACGTAGAGCTTCAGCAAGTAGCCGACGACCATGAAGAACACGCCGACGAGCCAATAAGCCGAGAACCAGCGGGGGTAGAATGTCTGATTGGTATACCCCATCACAAAACCGGAGAACAGAAGCAGAAGGACAAGAACAATGGAGGCAACTCCATGAATTGCATGCGGATCGGCGCCGGAAACGGCACGCTCCAGGTTCATGATCAGAAACGGAAGATGGACGAGCACGAGCATGAAAACAAAGGATATTTTAGAGCCGATCATAAGGACCTCCCTGTATATTAGGAATCAACAATGCAATTATACCAGAAATAACCATTGGGGTTGTTCTATACAGACATAAGAAAAAAGGCATGCACCTTTACGTGTGCATGCCTTTTGCATGTATTGCTTCTTATAGTCCTTGCGAAGGCGTCTTCTCCAACACTTGGTCGACGAGACCGTATTCTTTGGCTTCTTCAGCCGTCATGAAGTAGTCGCGGTCGGTATCCTTCTCGATCCGCTCCAGCGGTTGGCCGGTGCGCTCGGCAAGAATACGGTTCAGCTTGTCGCGCATCTTCAGAATGCGGCGTGCCCGGATTTCGATATCCGTTGCTTGACCTTGTGCGCCGCCAAGCGGCTGGTGAATCATGATTTCGCTGTTCGGCAGCGCGTAGCGCTTGCCCTTAGCGCCTGCATTCAGCAGGAATGCACCCATGGAGGCGGCCATACCGACACAGATGGTCGAGACGTCCGGCTTGATGAATTGCATCGTATCGAATATTGCCATCCCCGCGGTGATCGAACCGCCAGGGCTATTGATGTAAAGGTGAATATCCTTCTCCGGATCCTCTGCCGACAAGAACAGCATTTGGGCAATGATGGAATTGGCGACCACGTCATTGACGTCGGAGCCGAGGAAGATTATGCGGTCTTTCAGCAATCTGGAATAGATGTCGTATGCCCGCTCGCCGCGGTTGCTTTGTTCAACGACCATAGGTATAAAACTCACGTGAAAAACCTCCTCATTAAGTGCATCACTAATAAATACTGTTACCGTATTACCCACATGATAAACAATTTTAATCAAAAAGTCAAAGATAGTCAAACTATTGGGCAAAAAAAAGAGCCGTCATGGGCACTTTCGGGTAATTCATATATGAGAAAATTTAAAGATGGCGCGCCCGCGAGGAATCGAACCTCGATCTCAGGCTCCGGAGGCCTACGTCATATCCATTGGACCACGGGCGCATATAAAAAATCAGCAACGAAGATGATTATACCCTATCTAATAGAAAAACACAAGAGCGGATAAAACATTGTTTTGATATATAGAGAGGTTTCGATTTGGCCATAATGTATAAGAATGATGGTTGCAGAGAAATATACGTTCGGACACTTGCAACCTGCATCATTATTGGTTAGAATAGGGGTGGGACTTAAAAGGTTATCCCGGGACATTTTACGTCCAACCGATAGAAGAGCCGAGACGAAAGTTTGCAGGAGTGGAATGCATGCGTAACCTATTAGAAATACAAGAGCAGCTTCTGCCCGATTTGATGTACACCTTTAAACGAAGGTACACGATCCTCCATCAGATCAAGCTGTCCGGGCTGGTCGGCCGACGAACGCTGGCGTCATCCTTATCGATGACGGAACGGGTTCTGCGGGCTGAAACCGATCTTCTGAAAGCGCAGGGACTGATCGAGATTGAGACGCTCGGTATGCGGATCAGCCATGCAGGACTGTGTCTGCTCGAAGAACTGGAGCCGCTCATGAAGGATTTGTTCGGGCTGGTCGAGCTTGAGGAGAAGATCAAGAAGGCCTACGGACTCCGCAAGGTTGTCGTCATTCCCGGTGACAGTGAATCCTCTCCGGAAGTGAAGCGCGAGCTCGGACGTGCCGGAGCAAGAACACTGCTAAGCTTCGTCGAGAACGGCGATACGATCGCCGTCACGGGTGGATCCACGCTCGCCGAAGTCGCGGAGCAGATGTCACCGCTTGCGGCAGGGCCTCTGAAAGGCACATGGTTTGTGCCCGCACGCGGCGGTCTCGGAGAGAGCATGGAAATTCAGGCTAACACGATTGCTTCCAAGATGGCGAAGCGCGTGGGTGCCGAATATCGTCTGCTGCACGTGCCTGATCTCCTTAGCGAGGATGCCTATCAATCCCTAGTGCAGGATCAGCACATCCAGGAGATTGTGGATGTCATCCGACGTTCCCGGATCATTATCCACGGGATCGGCGACGCGATGGAAATGGCCAGAAGACGCAAGCTGGACGAGGACTCGATCCGCAGCCTCCAGCAGGATGGGGCGATTGCCGAATCCTTCGGATACTACTTCAGCGAGGAAGGCGCGGTTGTCCACAAGATGCTGACTCTCGGGCTCCGGCTGGAGGACATCATGCAGACGGAGACGATCATTGGCATTGCCGGCGGCCGAAGCAAAGGCAAAGCGATTCATGCCGTGCTGAAATTCGGGCACGAGGATATCCTCGTTACGGATGAGGCGGCTGCGCTGGAGGTAGAGAAGGAGATCGATGCAGCGGCATCGTAACCTTACGGTCCAGCAAGCATACAGGTGCAAGGCCTCGTTATTCTTTATCCCGTTGTCTTGATCGGCTTAACGGCCGGTCTTGAATATATTAATTTTACAAATATGGAGGGAACTACTCATGGTTAAAGTAGGTATTAACGGTTTTGGACGTATTGGACGCAACGTGTTCCGTGCTGCGCTGAACAACAGCGAAGTAGAAATCGTTGCAATCAACGATTTGACGGACGTAAGCACGCTGGCTCACCTTTTGAAATATGACACGACTCACGGAAGACTGAATGCAACCGTTGAAGCTAAAGAAGGCGCACTGGTTGTAAACGGCCGTGAGATCAAAGTATTTGCTGAGCGCAACCCTGAAGCATTGCCTTGGGCTGAGTACGGCGTAGAAATCGTTGTTGAGTCCACGGGTATCTTTACAGCGAAAGAGAAAGCTTCCGCTCACCTCAAAGGCGGCGCTAAGAAAGTTATTATCTCCGCTCCAGCTACGGACGAGGATATCACTATCGTTATGGGCGTTAACGAAGAGAAATACGATGCTGCTAACCACACCATCATTTCCAACGCTTCTTGCACAACCAACTGCTTGGCTCCATTCGCTAAAGTTCTCGACGAGAAGTTCGGCATCGTGAAAGGTATGATGACTACCGTTCACTCCTACACGAACGACCAGCAAGTGCTTGACCTTCCGCACAAAGACCTGCGTCGTGCTCGTGCAGCTGCTGAGAACATCATTCCTTCCACAACAGGTGCTGCTAAAGCGGTTAGCCTGGTTCTGCCGCAATTGAAAGGCAAGCTGAACGGTATGGCAATGCGCGTACCTACGAAGAACGTTTCCGTAACGGACCTCGTTGTTGAGCTGTCCAAGAACGTTACGCAAGAAGAAGTTAACGCAGCGCTGAAAGCAGCCGCTGAGGGTCCATTGAAAGGCATCCTGAACTACTCCGACGAGCCGCTCGTATCGAGCGACTACAATGGCGATCCTGCTTCTTCCACGATCGACGCGCTCTCCACAATGGTTGTTGGCGACAACATGGTTAAAGTTGTTTCCTGGTATGACAACGAGTGGGGCTATTCCAACCGTGTCGTTGACCTCGCTGCTTACATCGCAAGCAAAGGTCTGTAATTGATCCAGCCAACCAATCGAAGAGGAGTTCCGTTTACGGGCCTCCTCTTTGGTTCATGGTTTTAACCTGTTTTCATGCCAGAGTACTGGGAAGTAGCGAGAGAAGCCGGCTCTGGCGGGCGATTAGAGAGAGAAACGAGAGCAGCGGCATGCTGCCCGGCGAGGGAGAACATTTTGTTAGGAGGAACGTGGAGATGAACAAGAAAAGTGTGCGTGACGTAGAAGTAAGCGGCAAACGGGTGTTTGTCCGCGTCGATTTCAATGTACCGCTCGAAGATGGTAAAATTACAGACGACACTCGGATTCGCGAAACTTTGCCGACGATTCAATATTTGGTGGAGCGGGGCGCCAAGGTCATCCTGGCGAGCCATTTGGGCCGTCCGAAAGGCGAGGTTGTCGAATCGCTGCGTCTGAATCCTGCAAGCGAGCGTCTGTCCGAGCTGCTGGGCAAGCCGGTAGCAAAAGCGGACGAAGCTGTAGGGGAAGCAGTAAAAGCGCAGGTCGAAAAGCTGCAAAACGGCGACGTGCTGGTGCTTGAAAATGTTCGTTTTTATCCAGGTGAAGAGAAGAATGATCCGGAGCTGGCGAAGCAGTTCGCAGAGCTTGCCGATCTGTTCGTGAACGACGCGTTTGGCGCAGCACACCGTGCGCATGCATCTACTGAAGGTATTGCTCATCATCTTCCAGCCGTATCCGGCCTCTTGATGGAGAAGGAGCTGTCCGTTCTCGGCAAAGCCCTCTCGAATCCGGATCGTCCGTTCACGGCGATTATCGGCGGCTCGAAGGTTAAGGACAAAATCGATGTCATCGACAACCTGCTGAACATTGCCGACAACGTGATCATCGGCGGCGGATTGACGTATACCTTCCTCAAGGCGCAAGGGCATGAAATCGGCCAATCTCTGCTTGATAAAGAGAAGCTGGATGCCGCGCTCGGATTCATCGAGAAAGCGAAGCAGCTCGGCAAGAATTTCTACCTGCCTGAAGATATCGTCGTTACCGACGAATTCAGCGCAAATGCCAACACCAAGATTGTCAATATCGATGGTATTCCGGCTGATTGGGAAGGCATTGACATCGGACCGAAGACTCGTGCCAAATATGCTGAAGTCATTAAAAACTCCAAGCTGGTTGTATGGAACGGACCTATGGGCGTATTCGAAATCGAACCATTCAGCCATGGTACCCGTGCAGTGGCACAGGCATGTGCAGAAACGGAAGCCTACACGGTGATCGGCGGCGGGGATTCCGCAGCAGCTGCTGAGAAATTCGGACTCGCTGACAAGATGGACCATATTTCCACCGGCGGCGGTGCGTCTCTTGAGTTCATGGAAGGCAAAGCACTTCCTGGTGTTGTGGCACTGAACGATAAATAAAGATATAGATCAATGATTTTGGATAGCTAATGTGGAAGAAGCTTGAACCCCGGCTCACCGGGGGGAATAAAGGAGTGAACTGTGTGAGAACACCTATCATAGCTGGCAACTGGAAAATGTTTAAGACGGTTCCGGAAGCAAAGGCTTTTTTCGAAGAGATTAAAGGCAAAGCGGAAGTAGAAGGCGTGGAAAGCGTGATCTGCGCACCGTTTACGAATCTTCCGGCTTTGGTGGAAGCAGCCAAAGGAACGAACATCAAGATCGGCGCGCAAAACCTCCATTTTGAAGATAACGGCGCATTTACAGGCGAAATCAGCGGTTTGATGCTGAAGGACCTGGGCGTTGATTATGTCATTATCGGACATTCCGAGCGCCGTCAATACTTTGCAGAAACCGATGAGATCGTGAACAAGAAGGTTCATGCGGCATTCCGTCACGGCTTGCTGCCGATCGTATGCGTAGGCGAGAAGCTGGAAGAGCGTGAAGCCGGCCAGACGAAAGATGTGTGCAAGGTGCAGACCGAAGCCGCATTTGCAGGTCTCCCTGCAGACCAAGCGGTTCATGTTGTCATTGCTTACGAGCCAATCTGGGCTATCGGGACAGGCAAATCTTCCACGGCTGAGGATGCTAACGAAGTGATCGCCTATATCCGCGAGCTGGTGAAGGGCTTGTACGGTGAAAGTGTTGCAGCTCAAGTACGGATTCAGTACGGCGGCAGCGTGAAGCCTGAAAATGTAGCGGAGTATATGGGACAAAGCGACATCGACGGCGCGCTCGTCGGCGGTGCAAGTCTTCAGCCGGCTTCCTACATCGCACTCGTTGAGGGGGCGAAGTAAGATGACAGCTCCAAGACCAGTAGCCCTGATCATCATGGACGGTTTCGGGCTTCGCAACACCGAAGTAGGCAATGCAGTCGCTCAAGCGAACAAGCCGAATTATGACCGGTACTTGAAGCAGTATCCGAACACAACGCTTACCGCTTGCGGCGAAGCGGTCGGTTTGCCGGAAGGCCAGATGGGGAACTCTGAGGTAGGCCACCTGAACATCGGCGCAGGCCGGATCGTGTATCAGGACCTGACCCGGATCTCGAAGTCGATTCGTGAAGGCGAGTTCTTCGAGAACGATACGCTGGTGGAGGCGGTTCGCGCGGCAAAAAACAGCGGCAAGAAGCTTCATCTGTACGGGCTTGTGTCGGATGGCGGGGTACATAGCCACATCGAGCATATGTTTGCGATGCTGGACCTGGCTAAAAAGGAAGGCATGCAGGACGTTTACATCCATGGCTTCATGGACGGACGGGATGTAGCGCCTGACAGCGGCAAGCAGTTCGTGAAAGATCTCATTGCCAAGATCCAGGAAGTGGGCGTTGGACAGATCGCTACATTGTCTGGACGCTATTACGCGATGGACCGCGACAAGCGTTGGGATCGCGTGGAGAAGGCTTACCGCGCCATGGTATACGGAGAAGGACCGAAGTACACCGATCCGCTCAAAGCGATTACCGAATCGTATGAGAAATCCGTATATGACGAATTCGTCGAGCCTACGGTGATCGTTGATGACCAAGGCCAGCCGATAAGCCTTGTGGAAAGCGGCGATTCGGTCGTCTTCCTGAACTTCCGCCCTGACCGCGCGATTCAATTGTCCCAGGTGTTCACGAATAAGGATTTCCGCGGATTCGACCGCGGTCCGGGATTCCCGCAGAACCTGCATTTCGTGTGCTTGACCCTGTTCAGCGAGACGGTGGAGGGCTTCGTTGCCTACAAGCCGAAGGATCTGGACAACACGCTTGGCGAAGTGCTGGTGCAGCATAACAAGAAGCAGCTGCGCATTGCGGAAACCGAGAAATATCCGCATGTGACGTTCTTCTTCAGCGGCGGACGCGATGTGGAGCTTCCAGGCGAAACGCGCATCCTCATCAACTCGCCGAAGGTAGCAACCTATGACCTCAAGCCGGAAATGAGCGCTTATGAAGTCGCAGATGCGTGCGTGAAGGAAATCGAAGCCGAGAAGCATGATGCGATTATCCTGAACTTTGCGAACCCGGACATGGTTGGCCACTCGGGCATGCTCGAGCCAACCAAGAAGGCGGTTGAAGTGACGGATGAGTGCGTCGGCAAAGTGGTTGAGGCCGTTCTGGCTAAAGGCGGGGTCGCCATCATTACGGCTGACCACGGCAATGCGGACATGGTATTCGACGAGAATGGACGCCCATTCACGGCTCATACCACCAACCCGGTACCGTTCATCGTTACCGATGAGAACGTGACGCTGCGCGAAGGCGGCATTCTGGCCGATATTGCTCCGACGATCCTCGACCTGATGGATCTGCCGAAGCCGGCTGAAATGACCGGAACTTCCATGATTGCGGCGCGTAAATAAAGACGGACAAAATCTTTACCATAGACGATACCAAAGAAAAAGGAGACTATACCCATGACTATTATTTCTGACGTATATGCTCGCGAAGTCCTTGACTCCCGCGGCAACCCGACTGTAGAGGTTGAAGTATACCTGGAATCCGGCGCGATCGGACGCGCGATCGTTCCATCCGGCGCTTCCACTGGCGTTCACGAGGCGGTTGAGCTTCGCGACGACGACAAATCCCGTTACCTGGGCAAAGGCGTTCTGAAAGCTGTTGAGAACGTGAACGAAATCATCGCCCCTGAAGTAATCGGTATGGACGCGCTTGACCAGCTCGGTATCGACAAGCTGATGATCGCTTTGGACGGAACGCCTAACAAAGGCAAGCTCGGCGCAAACGCGATCCTGGCTGTATCCATGGCTGTAGCACGCGCTGCTGCTGACGCATTGGATCTCCCGCTGTACGTATACCTCGGCGGATTCAACGCCAAACAGCTTCCAGTGCCAATGATGAACATCGTGAACGGCGGTGCACATGCCGACAACAACGTAGACGTTCAAGAGTTCATGGTACTGCCTGTGGGCGCACCTAGCTTCAAAGAAGCGCTTCGCATGGGCGCTGAAATCTTCCACAACCTGAAGTCCGTTCTGAAAGGCAAAGGCCTGAACACGGCAGTTGGCGACGAAGGCGGTTTTGCTCCAAACTTCACGTCCAACGAAGATGCACTGTCCTCCATCATCGAAGCGATCGAAAAAGCCGGCTACACGCCAGGCAAAGACGTATTCCTGGGTATGGACGTTGCTTCCACGGAATTCTTCAAGGACGGCAAATACGTTCTGGAAGGCGAAGGCAAATCCTTCACGCCTGCGGAATTCGTTGACCTGCTCGCTTCTTGGGTAGACAAATACCCAATCATCACCATCGAAGACGGATGCTCCGAGGACGATTGGGAAGGTTGGAAGCTGCTCACTGAGAAGCTGGGCAACAAAATTCAGCTGGTTGGTGACGACCTGTTCGTTACGAATACTGAGCGTCTGGAGAGAGGTATCAAGGAAGGTATCGGTAACTCCATCCTGATCAAGGTTAACCAAATCGGTACATTGACTGAAACATTCGATGCAATCGAAATGGCAAAACGCGCAGGCTACACCGCTGTTGTCTCCCACCGTTCCGGTGAGTCCGAGGACAGCACGATCGCTGACATCGCTGTTGCTACCAACGCAGGTCAGATCAAGACGGGTGCACCTTCCCGTACGGACCGCGTAGCGAAGTACAACCAATTGCTTCGCATCGAAGACCAATTGGGCGAGCTTGCTCAATACAACGGCTTGAAGTCGTTCTATAACTTGAAGCAACAATAATTTAGGGTAAAGCCCGGCTCCTGCTGTTGCGGGGGCTGGGCTTTTTAATTTGCGCTTTTTTTGGAAGTGGGAGGAGGGCTTTGCTGCACCCGTTAGCGAGCCGTGGAGCGGTGGTATATCGGCTTCGGTCGCTGTTAAAATCGGGAAGCTGGAATGCAATAGGTAGAGGATGCTTCCCGATTTTAAAGGCGAACGCGCTGCTCCTCCGCCGATATACGCACCTGTGGCAGGGAATGAAGCGTGCAGCAAAGCCCTTGTGGGTGTTCCATGGAAGCGCAAAGGCAAAGCCCGGCTTGGCTGCAAAGGCAGGAGCCGGGCTTTTTATGGAGGAGGGGGGGCTGTGGCTGCACCCGTTAGCGAGCCGTGGGGCGGTGCGTGTACGTCTCCGGTCGCTGTTAAAATCGGGAAGCTAGAATGGAATAGGTAGAGGATGCTTCCCGATTTTAAAGGCGAGCGCGTTGCTCCTCCGCCGATATACGCACCTGTGGCAGGGGAAGAAGTGTGCAGCAAAGCCCTTGCGGGTGTCCCATGGAAGCGCAAAGGCAAAGCCCGGCTTGGCTGCAAAGGCAGGAGCCGGGCTTTTTATGGAGGAGGGGGGCTGTGGCTGCACTCCTTAGCGAGCCGTGGGGCGGTGCGTATATCGACTCCGGTCGCTGTTAAAATCGGGAAGCTGGAATGGAATAGGTAGAGGATGCTTCCCGATTTTAAAGGCGAACGCGCTGCTCCTCCGCCGATATACGCACCTGTGGCAGGGGAGGATGCGTGCAGCCCAGCCACGTAGGTGTCCCATGGAAGCGCAAAAGCAAAGCCCGGGTTTAGCTGCAAAGGCAGGAGCCGGGCTTTTTATGGAGAAGGGGGGCTGTGGCTGCACCCGTTAGCGAGCCGTGGGGCGGTGCGTAAATAGTCTCCGGTCGCTGTTAAAATCGGGAAGCTAGAATGGAGTCGGCAGAGGATGCTTCCCGATTTTAAAGGCGAACGCGCTGCTCCTCCGCCGAAATACGCACCTTTGGCAGGGAAGGAAGCGTGCAGCCAGCCACGTGGGTGACCTGGAAGCGCAAAGGCAAAACCCGCCTTGGCTGCAAAGGCAGGAGCCGGGCTTTTTATGGAGGAGGGGGGCTGTGGCTGCACTCGTTAGCGAGCCGTGGAGCGGTGCGTATATCGGCTTCGGTCACTGTTAAAATCGGGAAGCTAGAATGGAATAGGTAGAGGATGCTTCCCGATTTTAAAGGCGAACGCGCTGCTCCTCCGCCGATATACGCACCTGTGGCAGGGAATGAAGCGTGCAGCAAAGCCCTTGTGGGTGTTCCATGGAAGCGCAAAGGCAAAGCCCGGCTTGGCTGCAAAGGCAGGAGCCGGGCTTTTTATGGAGAAGGGGGGCTGTGGCTGCACTCCTTAGCGAGCCGTGGGGCGGTGCGTATATCGGCTTCGGTCGCTGTTAAAATCGGGAAGCTAGACTGGAATAGGTAGAGGATGCTTCCCGATTTTAAAGGCGAGCGCGCTGCTCCTCCGCCGATATTCGCACCTGTGGCAGGGGAAGAAGTGTGCAGCAAAGCCCTTGTGGGTGTCCCATGGAAACGCAAAGGCAAAGCCCGGCTTGGCTGCAAAGGCAGGAGCCGGGCTTTTTATGGAGAAGGGGGGCTGTGGCTGCACTCCTTAGCGAGCCGTGGGGCGGTGCGTAAATCGTCTCCGGTCGCTCATAAGTCTGACTTTTCAAGGTTATTAATTTTTGTATGTAAGTTTTTTACCTCTGCCCTTAATTTTGTGATGTCCTCTTTAATTTCAGATCGGTTAACCGCAAGTTTTACGATTCGATATAGGACTAATAAAACAACAAAGATTATGACTAGATTGGCGATCAGGCCTCCAAAACCAAATGCCGAACCCATATCAACACCCCCTTATCATGGGATTTTATTAAACTATTTACAATTATACCATTACACGCGCTCTTCGTTCGACCGTATGGTGAAAACAACCGATTGCTTTGCACCAGGCTCCTGCTCTTGCGGGGGCTGGGCTTTTTATTTTGCGCTTTTTTTGGGAGTGGGGGAGGGGCTGTGGCTGCACACCTGTTAGCGTGCCGTGGGGCGGTGCGTATATCGAATAGTGAGCAGATTTGAATTCCTCATTCCGCAAACTATGGTAAAATTGGGTATGCGGCATAGTGGAGGTGCATTCATATGGTCATGGGCCCGGAGCCATTGGATCAAGTACAACAGGAAGTTTCAGAAAGAAAGGTCAAGGAGAAGCTTGCAGGTCATCAGCAGCGGGGGTTGCTGAGCGATATGGCGATGACTTTATTAGCGGCTGGTGTATTGATCGTGATCGCCGTTATTTTTGGATTTATCATTCATATTGTCAGGTAGTGATTGGAGTTGCTTTGAAATACTGATGGAAAAGAAATTGGGGTTTCATCCAATCGTAGGGGGAACGAAAACGTAATGAGTAAAGTTGTTTCTGGATGGTTGATCGTGTGCCTCATCAGCCTGATCTCATTCGCATCAGAGGTTGATGCGGCTTCAACCAAGGTTAAGACAAGCGTACATTACTTCCTCGGCCAACAATATGTGCAAATTAGCGGGGAAAACAAAAAAGTGGTCAGTGATATCAATAGGATTCTTAAAGCAGACGCCCAGCTTTTAGCCTGGGCGAATATGGAATACAAAAAGAGCGGTGAACATACCTCTTTTCGTTCCAAAGCCAATACCAAATACAATAAAAACGGAAAGTTATCGATTGTTAATACCATCTACTTAAATTCTGAAGGCGGCCAAACCATCTCAGCCAGTACATTTAATTTTGATCTAAGGACAGGCGAGCGCTTGGAGCTTGATGATGTGATCAAGACTGAAAGTCAAAAGCTCAATCTGATTGAGGCTGTTACATCGCAGCTTGTAAAGAGGGAGTCCAAAGGGGATCCGATCTTCACGGATCATATTGAATTTTACCTTACTCAGTCCAATCACTCATTTTACTATTATGATCAGGGCATCGTCATCCGCTTCAATCCAGGTGAAGTTGGGCCTCACTCCGAGGGATTTGTGGATGCTAAAGTAGACTATACAACAATTAACAAGAAAAGGAATGGCCCGCCATCGCCTGCTCCAACCATTCCAGGTTATACGTATGTCACAAAGTCCCATATCGAAAATGAATTTACCGGATTTGATTACGGGAATATTTATGAATTAGCAAACGGGCAAACGTGGAAGCAAGTGGGGTATGTATTTTATTATAATCCCTCTTGGCCGGAAGTGATCATTTATCAAAAAGGGTCCAAATATTACTTGAAAGCCGAGTACATAGATGAACTCGTAGAGGTTGAGCTTGTCGGAACAGATTAACTGGACCTCAATATTTTTTAAAAAGCGCTACTACCCACTTCAGCTAATAAAGAAGCCGCCGTCCCTCTCACCGAGGAAACGACGGCTTATTCCATTTACAGCACTTCAAGCGGAATGCGGTCCCGGATGGATTGCCCATGGCTGTTCCTCCACTCGACGACGACATAAACGCCGGAAGGCTGGAATTTGATCATATTCCGTTCGGCAGCCGTAATCGGGCTTTCCACCGAGCCTAGATCCTCCAGATTCTGGAGGAGATTGATCGCCCCGCCTACGGCTGTCTGGCTTCCACTAAGCACGGGAACGGCTTCATTCTCGCTGCCGAGCGTCTCATAAACGGTATAGCTCAGGTAGTCGGAGTGCCTGATTTCGTTAGAGTCCCCCAGATAGACCAGCTTGGCATTGCCGCGCCAAATGGAGTCCTTTGTTCGAATGACGGTATAGTCCTCCACCCGCCAGGCGGCTCCATTCCCTTCTAGTGTATATAATTCCGTATGATCCGCAGTCTTAGTATCTGCAGTTTCGTTATCAGGTATTGCTTTAGACCAGAGGATGCCTAAAGTGATGAGACTCGAGGCAACTAACACCACAAGCGCTCTGATCCATTGCTTCCGGGCCATGCTAAGCAGCTCCTTTCAAAATCAGGTAAGCGGGACGGCCCATCATCGCTTCTTCCAGAACAGCTGCAGCGCCACCTTGGCGCACCACAAGGAAAAGACGAAGAACAGCAGTGCCCAGATAATCGCGGGAACCACAGTCATATTGGCCAGATTGCTTGCGTCTCCTGCTTGCGATGGCTGGCTCAGCGCCCGTATGGCCAAGGTCAACGGCCCCATGACGGACTCCTCCAGCACGAGAAAGGCCAGGAGCAGGTAATAGAAGTTGCGGATTTTCGGTCCCAGCATATAAAAGATAAGATTGACGATGATGAAAATAATGAGCCACCACAGCCCGTACCCCTTGTGTACGAAGAAAATAATCATAATAACCGCCAGCGCGGTAATGGTCATTAAGCCTTCGCCCTGCCGTTTGCGGGCATATCCCAGGAACATGAGAATGGCGAACACGGAGGCCGATACATACCCTGCCAACGAGACAACGACAGGACTCCAGCCCCCCGAGGACAGCATGGAATACGTGACGCCGCTGTGATCCGGGTTCAGCTCAATGCTGAGCACTCGGCCGGACATGAGGAGGGTCATGAGTGCGTGTCCCAGTTCGTGAATCATCGTATCGAGGATGCGGAACCAGGAAGAGAAGGGGATCAGCCGGGTCAGAATGGCCGCCCCTACCAGAAATAATAGTGCCTTGATCCATTTATTCATCAGGAAGTCCTTTCCGGCTTCAGTCTTTGATCTGGAGCATCGTTCGCTTTCATCCCTTATAATATAGATGAGTTTCATATGAAAATCCATTAGACTAGCCACGCAAAATGGTATAATTGAAGTCATGACGGAGGTTCATGACCGATGAAAAATGAGAAGCCGGATTTCAATAATAACAAAAACAATCACATAGAGCACATAAGACATACCACACTGGTCAATGATCAGGGGATTCGTTTTGCTGAAATCGAGTTCGGCGGGGAGGAGCGGGACATGCCGCTTGCCACCCGGACCGGGGAGGGGCTGAATCCGGATCAAGAGCAGGATCGGCAAACGGAGGCACCTCAAGCACCGGTGGGGAGAAGCTCGTTGGTTGTAAAGCCGCAGGAGCCCCCCGATCTGAATTTGGACGACAGCTTCCGTTATGTGACCAAGGAGCAGCAATTTGCGCTGAAAGCACGGGAGCTGGCCTGGCATACGGAGGAGGCGGCTCCATTCGCTCCGTTCAAAACATACTGGCCGACGTACGAGCAGATGAGGCCTGAACAGTTTCGCTGGTATTTTTACTGGCGGGAGGAGGTACGGTCCGGCCGGTACCCGGATACGGATTTATCCTATTTGTTCTTGTACTTTTACGAGCTGATTCACGGCGTAGGCTGGAGCGACCCGCGGCAAGGATACGATTTGATGCTGCAAGCGTGGAACGCTTACCGAGAGCGTTATGCCAAGCTCGATATGTATTTGCGGGAATGGCTATATGATTTTATGATCGTGCATCACCTGGATATGCCGATTCCCGAGACGTATGATCGCCTGCCGCGGGCCATTTCGCCAGAATTGAAGGAGCGGGAGTACATGCGGCGCTTCTCCCTTCAGCCTGCCGAGCTGACCTGGGAGCTGCTGTGCGGCCTGCTGGATTATGACGCCGAGAAGAGCCGTTTCTATCAGGAATCCGGACGCAAGGACATGCAGCGGTATGCCCCGAAGGTTGTGGCGCTGGTCGACAGCTATCTGGTCAAAAAGACGGGGCAGCGCTTCATCGACCGCTTCCAACCCCGGCCAAGACAGGTCAAGCGATATCTGTTTCGCAGCGCGGTGTATGACCATGGTCTGCATGGGCGAACGGTTGTCCTGACAATCCTCTCCTTAAGCGAGTATGCCCCATTGCGGGCTTACATGACCGGGTTGATCCGGCTGACGGAGAACAAGCTGAGGGAGCTTAGGGGCTTCAAGGGACGGCTTCGCGGGACGGAGGCCATCGGACCGGATGTGGCGCAGCTGGTTGAACGGTATTTGACCAAAGAAATAGAGCAGCAGCTTGAAGCCGAGCGGAAGAAGAGCATCCCGGAGGTGCAGATCGATACAAGGAAGCTGCGGCGACTGCAGCGGGAGTCGGACGAGGTCCGCGACATGCTGCTTGTCGAGGGGGCCGGATCGGAGGAGGCCTTGGATGAGAAGTCTTCATTAGTCCATGCAGGTTCAGATCAGTCCCCGAAAGCCGTCTCATCTGGAAAGCGCAAACCGAAGAGTGTGGATGTCGTTCAGGCCGTGATGGATTTTGATGCGGGGCTCCCTAGCGAAGATTCTTCCGGAATGGAACCGCGGATCGAAGGGACGGCTAACGCAACGACCGTAAAAGCGGCTAAACCAACGACCGTCGAAGCGGCAAACGTACCGACTGGACAAACTACGGGGGGATCTTCTGCGGAAACCGCTGAGCAAATCTATAAACAGGCTGCTGAACAATCTATCGCGCTTACTACTGTAGAAACTACCCTGGATACTAACATAAAAACTATCGAAGAACCAATCGAAGAACCTTTCGAAGAAGCTACCAAAGAAGCTACCGAAAAAAACGCTGAAGTAACGCTTGGCGCTAAAGAAATCCCTCATATTGAACGGGGATCGGAGGCTGAAGCGAGTAAAGCAGAGGAAGCATCCCATTCACACGGACAGGCATGGCAATGGGATGTTGAGGATGACGATTGGCAGCAGCTTGCGGAGCGTCTGACGCCCGTGCATATGGAGATTCTGCACGCCTTGAAGGCGGGACCGAATTCGGCTGCGCTGCAGCCCATTGCAGAGCGCACAGGCTCGATGCCTGCCCTGCTGCTGGATGAGATTAACGAGGCTGCGATGGACACCATCGGGGATCTGCTGATTGACGGAGAATCCATTGCGGAAGAATATATCGACAAGATGGATGCTTTGAAGAGGATATAAAAGCAAGGGCGGTACAACCGGCCTCTAATGCTTTTGAAAGAAGGTGAATATCGATCATGAACGAGTTGAAAATCCCGAAGCGGCTCACCACTGCCCTTGTGAACTCCATGACGGCAGGCGTCGTGCCGCGCGTTGGGCTTGAATATATTGCCGTCGGGCGTAAACCGGAGGTGGAGTCGATCCTGCGGGATATGGACAATATCGCCGAAGGGGGGGCGGCTTTCCGCCTTATCACGGGACGTTACGGCAGCGGTAAGAGCTTCCTCCTCCAGATGATACGAAACTATGCAATGGACCGCAATTTCGTCGTGGCGGATGCGGATTTGTCGCCGGAGCGCCGGCTGGTAGGCACGAAGGGACAGGGGCTGGCGACGTACCGGGAGCTCATGACCCATCTATCAACGAAGACGCGGCCTGACGGCGGAGCGCTGGAGGCTATTCTGCAGAAGTGGATTGCGGCGATTCAGCAGCGGATCATGGGTGAGGCGGGCCTTCGGCCGGATGATCCCGCCCTGAACGAACGCGTGGAGCTGGACATTTTCGCGGTGACGAATGAGATGCAGAATCTGGTGCACGGGTTTGATTTTGCAAAGGTGCTGGCTGCTTATTGGAACGGCTACAAGCTTGGCGACGATGACCGGAAAGCGGCGGCGCTGCGATGGCTGCGCGGGGAGGTGCCGACTAAGACGGAAGCCCGCAAGGAGCTCGGCGTAGGGGTCATCATCGACGATGACAACTGGTACGACTATATGAAGCTGTGGTCCGAATTCACGGCTGCGATTGGATACAAGGGACTGCTGCTGTTCATTGACGAAGGGGTTAACCTGTACAAAATCACGAACAGCATCTCCCGTCAGAGCAACTACGAGAAGCTGCTCACCATGTTCAACGACACGATGCAGGGCAAAGCCCAGCACCTGGGGATCTACATGGGCGGCACGCCCCAGTTCGTCGAAGACGAGCGCCGGGGGCTGTTTAGCTATGACGCCCTCCGTTCCCGTCTGATCGATGGACGTTACGGCAGCAGCACGCTTCGGACGTATACGTCTCCCATTCTGAAGCTGGACATGCTCTCGTACGAAGAAATTCTCATCCTTCTGCAGAAATTGAGGGATATCCATGCGCTGCACTTCAAGTATGAGCCGCAGCTGAAGGACGAGCAGCTGGTGGCGTTTATGCAGGCCGCCGTGAATCGGCTGGGCGCGGAAGAGCTGCTGACGACCCGGGAGGTTGTGCGGGATTTCATGGACCTGCTGCACACGCTGCATCAGCATCCGGAAGCCAGCTTCGAGCAGCTTATGGGCGAGCGTGCGGACGCGCAGCCAATCGGCAAAGGAGCGGATGGGCCGGGGGACGACCTGGATGATCTGCTGGCGGAGTTTGAGCTATGAGCGCAGCGAATCCTTTTTCCCGGTTGGCGCCATTCATTCAGGAATTTATCTACAAAAAAAGATGGGATACCCTTCGCGAGGCACAGGTTGAAGCCTGCCGCGTCCTGTTCGATACGCCGAACCATTTGCTGATCGCATCCGGTACGGCTTCGGGGAAGACGGAGGCGGCGTTCTTTCCGGCCCTGACGGAGCTGCATAACAGGCCATCAAGCTCGGTAGGCATTTTGTATATCGGGCCGCTTAAGGCGCTGATCAACGACCAGTTCGAGCGCATCAGCGATCTGCTGAAGGAGGGCCAGGTTCCGGTATGGCACTGGCACGGCGACGTGTCCCAGGCAGAGAAGACGAAGCTGATGCGGAAGCCTTCCGGCGTGCTTCAGATTACCCCCGAGTCGCTTGAGGGGCTGCTGATGAACCGGCCGAATGCGATACCGGCCCTGTTTCAGGATCTCCGGTACGTCATTATCGACGAGGTCCATGCGTTCATGGGAGCTGATCGCGGCATTCAGGTGCTGAGCCAGCTCACCCGCATCGAGCGGATGGCTTCGTGCGAGCCTCGCCGGATCGGCCTGTCGGCTACGCTGAGCGACTACGAGACCGCGGCCGGGTGGCTGGGTGCGGGAACGCAGCATGCGGTCGAAGTCATTGCTCCGCAAGGCGGGCGGAAGCTGCGGCTGTCGGTGGAGCACTTCTCCTTTCCCGATGCGCGGGACGAGAAGCAGGCCGAGCAGCTGGAGCTCGCGCGCAAAGCCTACTATGATTTCGTGTACGATCACACGCATATGAAAAAAGCGCTCGTCTTCACAAACAGCCGCTCGGACGCAGAGCTCACGACGCTGGAGCTGCGGCGAATCGCCGCGAAGCGGCAGCAGCCGGACGTCTTCCATGTCCATCATGGAAGCATCTCCGCTATGCTGCGCGAGGAAGCGGAGGCCGCGCTGCGGTCGGGTCCGGGTCCGGCTGTGGCCGCGGCAACCCTGACCCTGGAGCTCGGCATCGACCTCGGCGAGCTGGAGCGGGTCATCCAGCTTGGTGCGCCGTACAGCTGCTCCAGCTTCGTGCAGCGGCTCGGCCGTTCCGGCCGCAGGGGGGACCAGGCCTCTGAGATGATGTTTCTTTGCCCGGAGGACGAGGATGAAGAGGCGCTGCTGCCGGCGCGCATGCCCTGGATGCTGCTGCGGGCGATCGCCGTCATCGAGCTGTACATCCGGGAGAAATGGGTTGAGCCGCTCACCTTGCGGAAGAAGCCGGTGGGCGTGCTGTACCATCAGACGATGAGCACGCTGAAGAGCATGGGAGAAGCCGAGCCGCAGGATCTGGCGCGGGCTGTGCTTACGCTCCCGGCATTTCGCGGCATCGAGCCGGAGGAGTATAAGGAGTTCCTGCAGTATTTGCTGCAGACCGATCATATCCAGCGCACAGAGGAAGGCAGCCTCATCATCGGTCTTGGCGGGGAGAAGATCGTAAATAACTACCGCTTCTATGCGGTATTTAAGGACGATGAGGAGCATGTCGTCTACAACGGATCCGAGGAGATCGGATCGATTACGACCGTGCCGCCTCCGGGCTACTGCTTCTCACTGGCCGGCAAGCTGTGGAAGGTAGAGGAAGTGGACACCAAGCACAAAGCATTGTACGTGAAGGCTGCCAAAGGCAAGGTCGATACGCTATGGCTGGGCGCCGGCGGCGATGTCCACACCCGGGTCGTGCAGAAGATGCGGGAGGTGCTGGCGGACAGCACCATCTACCCGTATCTCGCGCCCGGTGCCGTGAACCGCCTGGAGCGGGCGCGCCGGCTTGCCCGGGAGAGCGGGCTTCTGAAGCAGGTCGTTATCCCGGCGGGCGGGGATTCGCTGTTTATACTGCCTTGGGCGGGCAGCAAGCAGTTCCGCACGCTCGAGCGGCTGCTTAAGCATAATCTGTCCGAGCCGCTCTCCTTGCGCTCGATCGTGCCGATGGAGCCCTATTACATGATCGTTGCCGGCAAGGCGGATGCCGGGACGCTGCTGGAGGAGATCCGCCGCGAGCTGGCGGAATGCAGCGACGCCAGTTCGCTGCTGGACCCGGACGAGGCGCCTTACCTCGGCAAATACGACGAGTTTGTGCCGCCTAAGCTCGTCCGCACGGCGTTTGCCGCCGACGGGCTGGATGTGCAGGGCCTGGCTGAGTTGTTGCGGTCGTGATAAGCGCCTTGCGGGGGTTTTAGCCAGCGTTCATAAGCGCAAACATAGTCGCGAAGTAAACATGCAATCGAAAACAGCCATGGAAGAACGGGACATGCCCGACTCCATGGCTGATTTTTTACTCTTCACTTTTTGATAGCACACAGGATTTCAGGTCATTAAAACGTTTCTCGTTTTCTCGGATCCACTTCGTTTCATCGCTGAATCGGCCGGGACTCGTCGCAGGATTTCAGCTTAGGATCTATAACTAGAGAGATAAATTATTCCAGCTTTGTCGATCTGTGTTACAATATTCTTAGCTAGAAAATACAATACTTTGAATTTCTGTGAACTAGAGGTGAAAACAGCTGTGAAAAATAGAAACAAGACAGGTATTGTTGTGGCCCTAATTTATTGTTTTGTCCTTTATGCGATTTTAATTGATGCACCCCCTGGTGAGGCTCCGGTTAATCCGCCATGGGCACCCGCCATGATTCCGCTTGGAGCTGTTATTATTACATCTCTTTTTGATTACGTGATCAAGTTCGATTTCTTCGAAAAAAAGAAAAAGTGAATGGATAAAATGCCAAAATTAAAAATTGCGAAGTCTTTTAGTGGCTGGAGTTCTGCTCTACATTTCTGCTCTACATTTAATTGAATTCCAGCCTTTGACTGAAACCCTGCGGACATCTCTTCAAGAAATGATCCCTTCCTTTATTTTCTTAATTTAAAGAGCCGTCTGAATCGGCTTAATCATCGCATGTAATCTAGGTTATCCCCAAAATGAGCCTTGGTGATGTCATTCACCAAAGGTTCTGTTCCTTTTGGAACCGTACTGCCCTCCCTCAAAAGGTTCTTCCATCACTCGCACGCAGATGGGATCACCCGATCCACTTCCGTCGTCTTCCATCGGCTTCCATCGGCCCCGAGGATTGGTGCGAATGACAAGCCTCGCATAAAAATCCGCCTACCCGAAAAAATAAGCATTGTGCTCAACGCCATCGTATGGTAACTTATGTACATAAAAACGTTTTTATTGCAAAGGAAGATCAGTGAATGGGCAAGGTAACCATCAAAGATGTCGCAAGAGAGGCCGGCGTATCGATTTCGACGGTATCGAACGCGCTCAATGACGTGGACGTGCTGAATCCCGAGACCAAGTCGCATGTGTTGAAGGTGGCGGAACGGCTCAACTACGTGCCGAACCTGAACGGCAAGCTGCTGAAATCGGGCAAGACGAAGATGCTTGGCTTCTTCACCACCAGCGTATCGGGGCCCTATTTCTATACGCTTGTGGAATCCATGTCCCGCGAGTGCGACCGTCTCGGCTACGGGCTGAACGTGTTCGTGACGAAGGACAAGCAGGTCATTATGAGCAACATTTTGGGCGGGCGCGTAGACGGCGTCATCATTTTCGAAGAGCTGAGAATTGATGATAAAGACATTGCCGTCATGGAGAAGGACAAAATCAAGGCGGTATTTCTCGATCGCGTCGTTCAGAACGAGACGATGGGGAGCATTATTTTCGACTCATATGAAGCTGGATATGAGGCGACGAAATACTTGATCAGTCTCGGACACCGCAATATTGCTTACATATCGGGCGTGGACACCATGTTCGACAGCGTGCAGCGGAAGGAGGGCTATCTCGCGGCCTTACGCGAAGTGCAGTTTCCGATCGATGAGGACTTGATCCTCCAAGGTTATTTCGAGGAGGAAGGCTCCTATAACGCCGTAAAATCGTTCATCCACATGCATCCAGGCAAGGTGCCGGACGCGTTCCTGGCAGGGAACGACCTCAGCGCCATCGGCTGCATCCGGGCACTGAAATCGCTCGGCTACGAGGTTCCGAAGGATATCAGCGTCGTCGGCTTTGACGACATCGATATCGCACAGTATTTTACGCCGCCGTTATCAACGGTGCGCAACCAGATTGCGCGGCAAGGCATCCTGGTCGTTGACCATCTGGTGCGCATGATCCAGAAGAAGGAGCAGGGCAAGGTGCAGAAGCTGGCGGGAGAACTGATCGTCCGCGGCTCCAGTCAAGTGAAGGTCCGATCGGAATGAGCCGGAGCCAGTAGACTAGGCAGAAGGCATCATTTCGGATCTGTTTTTTTAAATTCATCCAAGCATAGGGGGTTTTTATTACCAAAAATAAAAACGTTTTTATTGAATGATGAATGATTGCGTTCTTATGGATGGGTAACAAGGTGTAGTGCAATCGAGGGGTCTGGAAACAACCATGTTATTAAAGGAGGAGGCGAACGAGGTGGCAAAGACAGCCGAGGCTCCGTCCGCGACGCCCGCAGGAACGGGAGCCGTGCTTCCATCCGGCAAAAAGCCGATGGGGCGGAGAGTGAAGGAGTTTGTCGTGGATTTCGGACGGCAATGGGAGCTGCAGTCCATGATTCTTCCGGGCGTCGTGTTCATGTTTATTTTCTGCTACATTCCGATTTACGGTCTGACGATCGCATTCAAGAGCTACACGGTCATCGACACGATCGATTCCGCGCCGTGGGTCGGCTTGGACAATTTCAAAATCATCATGTCGGACAAGTACTTCTGGGATTCCGTCGTAAACACGCTGGGCATCAGCTTTCTGAAATTAGCGATCGGGTTCGTCATTCCGATTATTCTTGCCATCATGATTTACGAGGTCAGCTTCGGGCGGTTCAAGAAATTTGTGCAGACGGTGTCGTACCTGCCGCACTTCCTGTCCTGGATCGTGCTCGGCGGGATGCTTATTACCTGGTTCTCGACGACGGGCTTGTTCAACCAGCTGCTGCTCAGCCTGGGTCTGATCTCGCAGCCGCAGAACATTATGCTGGATCCGAACAAGTATTGGTGGATCGCCACCTTGTCCGACATCTGGAAGGAAGCGGGCTGGGGGACGATTCTGTATCTGGCGATTATGGCCAAGATCGATCCGACCTATTACGAAGCCGCGAAAATCGACGGCGCCAGCCGTCTCAGACAAATCTGGAATATTACCATTCCGAACATGAAAATGATCATCAGCTTGAACTTGATCCTAACTGTAAGCGGTTTATTAGGCTCGAACCTGGATCAGACGCTGGTGCTTATGAACTCGCAAAACCGGGAAAAGGCGGAGGTTATCAACTCTTACGTATACCGGATGGGGATGACGCAGGGTGACTTCTCCTACGCAACGGCCGTGGGCCTTGGCGTCTCGATCGTTTCGGTCATTCTGCTCGTGACCGCCAACAAAGTCACCAGCAAATTAAACGACAACCAGTCGGTTCTGTAACGGTTGTTCACCCAAAAGTGCCCGCTGCATCCAAAGCGCCGAATCGGACGCTAAGGGTTAAGGGCGGGCGGTAGAAGTGTAACGGGAGGGAGGCTTTACCTTGAATTCGAAAGCAGCGAAAGGGGACTGGGATAGCCGGATCTTCGATGCCGTCAATATCGCATTGCTGGTAGTGTTTACGCTTATCATCGTGGTTCCGCTTTGGAATGTTCTGGTCTCTTCCTTCAGCTCGGGCAGAGCTCTGGCGGAGGGCGGGTTTATTTTCTGGCCGACCGAATTTTCCCTTGAAAATTACCAGGCCGTATTCCGGGATGACGGCATCTGGCAGGCCTTCTTCATCTCGGTCGCCAAAACCTTGATCGGGGTCATCACCCACGTCTTTTTCTGTGCGATGGTCGGCTACGGCCTCAGCAAGCGGTACGTGCGCGGCCGCAAATTTTATGTCACGATGGGCGTCATCACGATGTTTTTCTCGGGCGGGATGATTCCGACGTACCTGCTCATCAAGGACCTGGGCATGCTGAACAGCTTCTGGGTGTATATTATTCCGGCGCTGCTCAGCTTCTACGATGTCATTATTTTGATGAATTTCTTCCGCAACGTGCCGGATTCGCTGGAGGAATCCGCGAAGATTGACGGCGGCGGGGATTGGCGGATCTTCCTGAGCATCTTCATTCCGCTGTCCATGCCGGCAATGGCGACCATTGCGCTGTTCAACGGCGTCGGACAATGGAACGACTTTATGACGACCAAGCTCTATATCACGGATCAGTCGCTGTACCCATTGCAAATGATGCTCTACGAAATTATCGTGCAGTCGCAGACGCAATCGATGCAGAACGCCGGCTCGGTCGTGATCGAGACGACAACGAAGGGCGTTCAGCTTGCCACGATCGTTGTTACTACGCTGCCGATTGTTGCGATCTATCCAATACTTCAAAGGTACTTTATTTCCGGAATGATGCTGGGAGCGGTGAAAGAATAAGAAAGCAGCAGTAGGTCGGGTCTGAAAGAAAGCGCTTTTATTAAAAGGGAGGGTTACTGGATGTTGAAGATGGATAAATCAAAGGGCAAAACAAGATTTGCATGGGCTTCGCTCATGCTGGCGATTATGCTGGTAGTTGCCGGCTGCGGCTCGGGCGGCGACTCCGGCTCCAAGAAGGAAAACTGGATCTCAATCGAGGACCGGTACACCCCGGATCCGGAAACGCCGGCGTGGAAGCTCGATAAGAAGGAAGAGGCGACGGAGCTGACCTGGTATGTGAACGCTGATTGGTGGAACACCGATTTCGGCAAGGACGTCGTCACGAAGAAAATCAAGGAAGACCTTAATATCAACATCAAGTTCATCACGGGGGACGATACGAAGCTGAATACGTTCTTTGCCGGCGGCGATATGCCGGATTTGATCACGACCTTCGACTCCAACTCGCCGGTAGTGCAGAAGGCTGCGACTTGGGCATTGCCGCTCAATGATCTGGCCGAGAAGTACGACCCTCACTTCAACAAGGTGGCAGCGCAGGATACGCTGAACTGGTTCCAGCTGAAGGACGGCAAAACCTACGGCTACCCGAACTACTCCAACACCCAGGCGGATTATGACAGCGGTAACATTCCGGCGAAGACGGCGTTCATCATCCGCAAGGACGTGTATGAGGCGCTGGGCAAGCCGAGCATGGGAACGCCGGATGAGTTCCGCGCGGTATTGGCTGACATCAAGCAAAAATTCCCGCAGCTGATTCCATTCGGATTCAACTCGATCGGCGAGGGAACCGGGTCGCTGGGCGACGTGCTGCAGGACTTCATCGGCGTGCCGCTGGAGGACGAGAACGGCGGGTTCTACAACCGCAATCTGGACGAGGACTACCTGACGTGGGTGAAGACGCTGAACACCGTTTATCGTGACGGCGCAATCAGCGACGACAGCTTTGCGGACGACGGGACGGCTTTTGAAGAGAAGGTAAAAGCGGGCAAATACGCAACGATTCTGCTCGACGGAACCCCGCAGCAGGGCGGCAATCTCCAAAGCTTCGCCAGCGCTAACCCGGGCAAGGAATACATCGCGATTGACGGGCCGCAAAGCACGGCGGGACATGCTCCGACCTTGAACCAATCCGGCATCACCGGCTGGATGATCAGCTTCATTACGAAGAGCAACGCCGATCCGGCCAAATCGATTCAGCTGTTCACGTACCTGCTGAGCGAAGAGGGCCAAATGCTGATGAACTACGGAATCGAAGGCGAAACCTATCAGGTCAACGCCGACGGCACCGTAGCATTCCTGCCGGCCGTGAAGGAGCTGCAATTGAACAATCCGGACACCTTCAAGAAGGATTATCGTATGGGTGAATTCATGTTCTTCGGCCATGACCGCCATAAGGCGCTAAGCCAGGACGCCTTCCCGGATGCGATCAAGCAGATGCAGGAATGGGGCCGGGGCAAGCTGGTGCCGCACTTTATTCTGGAGAATATCAATCCGGATCAAGGGACCCCGGAGGCTCGCGCATTGAGCGCCATTAATACGAAGTGGAACACGACGCTCGTCAGCATGATCCGTGCCAAGGACGATGGGCAATTCGAGAGCATTTTGAATGAATACAAATCGTTCCTTGAGGCCAACAGCTGGGACAAAATCGTGGACATCCGCAACGAGAAGATGAAAGCGAATAAGGAGAAGCTTGGTCTTTAAATAGACGAAGGTCCATGCAGGGGCTGCGGAGATTTTTCCAAGAAGGGGAGAGCTTCGGCAGACAAGCCCCTGGCATGGGCCGATCCGATGGATAGGAAACTTAGCGAACCTGGAGGGAAACAGCATGCGAAACATCACCATTTATGAGTCGAGAGGGGAAGACGAGCTATTCGTCCCGAAATCGAAGGAACAGCTATCTCCGGTACCACCGGACGAGGAGCATAGCACGATTACCATTAACGATGAGCTTACCTATCAGGAGATGGACGGATTCGGGGCATCGTTTACGGATTCGGCCGCGTATTTGATCCATCAAGTGCTGGAGCCGGAGCAGCGTTCGGTGCTGATGAGGAGGCTGTTCGATGCGGAGGAAGGGATCGGCTTGTCGGTGCTTCGCAATCCGATGGGCGCTTCCGACTATGCCCGCGATTTCTACAGCTATGACGATATGCCGGAAGGTGAAACGGACGAGGAGCTTAAGGGGTTCTCGATCGCGCACGATGAGGAGGACATCATTCCCTTACTGCAGGAGGCGCTGCGGCTGAATCCGGATGTTAAGCTGATGGGCTCGCCTTGGAGCCCTCCCGGCTGGATGAAGACGAGCGGCTCGATGATCGGAGGGGAATTGAAGCCGGCATATTACGGGGTGTATGCAGATTATTTCGTGCGGTACATCCAGGCTTATGCGAAGCATGGCCTGCCGATTTATGCCGTAACCCCGCAGAACGAGGCATTGTATTCGCCCGTGCACTATCCGGGCATGATCATGCTGCCGGAAGCGCAGAGCGATTTTATTAAAAACCATCTCAAGCCGAAATTCGTGCAGCACGGCATCAACACGAAAATACTGTGTTATGACCACAACTGGGACAAGCCGGAGTATCCAAAGGCAGTGCTCGAGCAGGCGCATGACGAGGTGGATGGCGTCGCTTGGCATTGGTATGGAGGGCGGCCATCGGCGCAGACCGAGGTGTTTGAAGCTTTTCCTGGCAAAGAGGTCCATTTCACGGAAGGATCGGGCGGGGAGTGGATTCCGCCGTTCGAACCGGCTTTCTCTAATGTGATGCGGACGGGCATCGACATTCTCCGGAATTGCAGCAAGTCGTTCGTGCTATGGAATATGGCGCTCGATGAGAAGAACGGGCCTACGGTACCGGGATTCGGCAAGAGCACCTGCCGCGGCATCGTCAAGATCGATCAAGGAACCAAGGAGCTGACCTATACGCTGGATTACTACGCGCTCGCCCACTTCAGCAAATGCATTCGTCCCAAAGCGGTCCGAATCGCGTCCGAATCCAGCCATGCGCTGGTATCCAACGTTGCATTCAAAAATACGGACGGCTCGGTGGCCGCCGTGATGTTCAACGACGGGGAGCAGGCTGCCAATGTATCGCTTGCGCTGAAGGGTATAGAGGCGTTAAGCTTCCGCATGGAAGCCAAGAGTGCCGTAACGGTACGGATTGAAGCATAACTGAATATGATAGAGGCACCCCCTGGCATGGAAGACGGCCTTGGGGGTGTTCGCTGTTCATTTTGTGCCGATGGGAAATCTTCTTACCGCTAGCGCATCCTGATCGGATCCCGTTTAATAGTCTGGCTCCCGGCCAGGTCCCTGCCCTGTGATCCCATAAAAAGTTGGTTATTTGAACCGGAACGTTTAGAATAATGAGCATAGGGTTAACCAAAGAACTTATAGGTGGAACATGATGAAGATAAAAACATTGTTTATCGCTCCTTACCCGGCCATGACCCCGCTCATCGACGAATGCCGGCAAGAGGATCCCGATCTGGATATTCATATCGAGGTGGCGAACCTCCAGGAGGCGATTCCGCTTGCGCAGGCAGGAGAGTCTCAGGGCTATGACGTGATCATCAGCAGGGGCGGCACGGCCAAGCTGATCGAGCCCGAGGTGGCGATTCCGGTCATTGACGTTCATGTTTCGGGCTATGACATGCTGCGGGTGCTGACGCTGGCGAATGATTTTCCCGGAAAAAAAGCGATTGTCGGTTTCTCCAACATTACCCTTGGGGCCAAGGCCATTACCGATGTGCTGGATATCGAGATCGAGGTGTGCACGGTCGAGAAGGCAGGGGAGGTCGACTCGATTCTGGAGGAACTCAAAGATAAGGGCTATGAGCTGATTATGGGGGATGTCGTAACGATAGAGGCTGCCGCCAAGTACCGTCTGGAGGGCATTCTTATCCAGTCCGGGCGGGAAGCGATTTTTGAAGCGTTCCAAAGGGCGAAGTCGGTTCATCGCCTTTATCGGCGAAAGGAGTGGGAGATTTCGTTCCTCCATTCCCTGCTTGCCGAGACGGCCAACAACCTCATCGTGCTGGATCGCCAAGGCGAAGTGGTCTATCAAAACTGGGCCGACTACGATTCCTGCCCGGTTTCGGTCGATGAATTAAGCGCAGGCATTCGGGAAAATCCGGATCAGACCCGTGTTCTGACGGTTCAGGAGCGCGGGCAGCGCAAGCTGAAGCAGAAGCGGATATTGAAATACATCCAGGGGAAGCCGTACTATCTGTTCGATTTCTCCGAAATGAAGGAGAGTACCGGACAAGTGGCCTTCCCTGTTGAGGCCGTATCCCAGCTGCCGATGATCATTGCCCGCAGCGAATCGATGGCCGGATGCCTCGCAGCAATGGAGCATCATCTCGAGAGCGACTCCTTCATCCTGATTGGGGAAACGGGTACCGGCAAGCAGCTGCTGTCACGCTACATTCACTTCAAGAAACACGACCGCAAGGGGCTGTACGCGGCATTGACGGCGAAGCAGGCCTTGACCGAGATCGAAGGCGAAGGCTTCGACGACGATATCAAAACGGTCTATATTAACGGAATCGACATGCTTAGTCCGAACGAGATTTCGAACCTTCAAGCTCTGGTGAGGGCTGAACGCAGCAGGGGGCGAACGGTGATACTGGCCTTCGAGAAGGAGGATCCGGTCTATCAATCGCTCCTGTTCGATGAGCAGTCCGTTCGCGTGAATGTGCCGGCACTGCGGGAGCGCAAGGAAGATATTAAGGCGCTGGCAACCTACTATATCGCTGCCTATCACGGAACGCTGGGCACATCGCCGGTCAAGCTGAAGGACGAAGCCGCGATGATGCTGGAAGGGTACAGCTGGCCAGGCAATGTGGCCGAATTAAGGACCTTGCTGAAGGATGCGGTGACGGAGGAAAAAGGCTATGTGATCGGGAGGGCGCAAATTTCCCGGCATCTTGGCAGGAAGCAGATACAGCATTCTGTAAACGCCGGTTTGCCGGCGGATTTTCTTCAAGGAACTTTGGATGAGATTGAAAAGCGGATTATTCATGCCGTCATGAAAGAAGAACATGATAATCAAACGCGCGTTGCGGAACGGCTGGGGATCAACCGCTCGACGCTGTGGCGAAAGCTGAAACAATAGTTTCAGCTTTTTTGTTATGCGGCGGATGTTACTGCATTTCATAAAGCGGGCGAGGGATCGGTTGAGGCGGAGTGGTCAGACTAAGGGAAGGCTCAGGGTCTGGTTCCCAAGCGGCAATGTATCTTTAGTGTGGCATCTTGGAGAAGGAAATATGGCCCTTTCGATAGAATGTTTAAAATTGCAACAATTTTTGAACAATGTGTTGCAAATTTTAAAGTAAGCATTTACAATAATCCCTGCAAGCGATTTCAATCATGAATCACTGTTTAATATTGAAACAATTATTGAAGGGGTGCTACAATAATGAAGATCAAAGCAGCTTTAGATCGAATTCCCGGAGGCATGATGGTAGTTCCGCTGCTTATTGCAGCAGTTATCAATACCTTCGCTCCGGATTTGCTTCGCATCGGTAATTTTACTGAGGCCTTGTTCGTAAACGGTTCAAGCACATTGATCGCGCTGTTCCTGCTCTGTACGGGGGCGCAGATCAACGTCAAATCGTTCGGCGTATCGGTCGGTAAAGGCGCGACGCTGCTCGTAACCAAGTGGGTAGTAGGGGCGGCATTCGGCTTGATCGCTTATGCGTTTGCCGGCGAGAACGGATTGTGGCTCGGCCTGGCGCCGATTGCGGTCATCGCGGCGATGACCAATAGTAACGGGGGCTTGTTCGTGGCGTTGGTCGGCCAGTATGGCAGCAAAGAGGACCGCGCGGCCTATTCTTTGCTGGCATTGAATGACGGTCCGTTCCTGACCATGGTGGCCTTGTCGATCTTCGGTGCGATGGGATTCGTCGACGGCATGTTCTCGTTCGTCTCGTTCATCTCGGTGCTGCTGCCGATTCTCGTCGGTATGGTGCTGGGCAACCTGGACGAAGACATGCGCAAGTTTCTGGATAAAGGAAGCTCTATGCTGATTCCGTTCTTTGCATTCTCGCTCGGTATGGGCATCGATTTCGGCGCGATCGTGGAAGGCGGACTGTCCGGCATCATTCTTGGACTCTTGACGGTGTTTGTTACAGGTACTGCAGGTTACTTTGTATTTAAAGCGATGAAATGGAATCCGATTGTCGGAGCGGCTGAAGGCTCGACTGCAGGCAACGCGGTGGCGACGCCTGCTGCCATTGCTGCCGCCAATGCATCCTTCGCGGCCTTTACCGATATTGCAACCGTGCAGGTGGCGGCCTCTGTAGTAACGACGGCCATCCTGCTTCCGATCTATGTCGGCTTCCTGGTCAAACGGATGGAGAAGAAGGGATATTCATTTGAGCGGGAAGCGGAAACCGAAGTTTAAAGGTGTGATAAATGTGATCAATCAAATGGGAATTATCGCTGACGATCTGACGGGGGCGAACGATTCAGGCGTACAATTGGCGAAGAAAGGCCTCTCCTCGACCGTTATACTCGACTATCGTCAGAGCGGTGACGCTGCGCCTGCCGATGTGCTGATCGTGGATACAGACAGCCGGGCGAAGCAAGGTGCCGAAGCTTATGAAGCGGCATATGGAGCGGCCCATTATTTGAAACGGCATGGTTACGGGCATATTTATAAAAAGGTGGACTCGACGCTTCGGGGCAACATGGCGGAGGAGCTGAGGGCGGTGGAGCAGGTGTTCCGCCCGGATCTGATGTTGATTGCTCCGGCTTTTCCCAAGATGAACCGGGTAACCGTCGGCGGGCATCACTATGTGAACGGCTCGCTCATCACGGATACGGAATTTGCCAAGGACCCTAAGACGCCTGTTACGGAAAGCTTTATTCCTGGGCTTCTCCAGGCAGGGGCCGGCCGTGAGGTAGGGCTGATCGATACGAGCCTGCTGCGGGGGCCCGCGGATGAGCTTGCGGCATATGTGAACCAAGCGATATCGCATGGGCAGACCTGGCTGGTCTGCGACAGTGAGTCCGAGCAGGATCTTCGGACCATCGCCGCCTTCTTCTCGAGCTGGGATCGATCGATCGTCTGGGCCGGTTCGGCCGGGCTGATCGAATACCTGCCAGAGGCTTTGGCTTTGAAGCCGTCAGGTAGCGGGGAGGAGGCTGAGGCGCTGGCGGGCAAAACGCTGGTTGTCTCCGGCAGCTTGTCCAGAACCACGCGGCAGCAGCTGACAAAGGTCGGCGAGATGGCGGAGGCCTGCATGCTGGAAGTGGATCCGGTCGACTTGGTCCGAGGCGATACAGATGCCGATCGTTACGTTCGAGCATTGGAAAAGAGCTCGGACAAGCCTTATGCTGTATTGTATGTGGACGGTTCCGAGCATAATCGCATCGCTGCGAAAGCAGCGGGAGATCAGCTTGGGCTGTCCTTGACGGAAGTAAGCGAAGCGATCTCTCGGGGACTCGGGCATATTACACGGGAGATTTTGCAGGCATTTGAGGATATTGAGGGGCTGGTGCTGACGGGCGGAGATACGGCGAAGGCGGTCTGCCAGGAGCTGGGGATCGGCGAAATGCAGCTCCATTCGGAGGCGGAGCCCGGACTGCCGTTCGGTAAGCTCCAAGGCAAGGGTCGCAGTTATTGGGCGATTACGAAAGCCGGAGGCTTTGGCCGTGACGAGTCGCTCGTTGATGCGTTGCAGTATATGACCACAAAGAAAAGGGTGAGAGTATGAGTGAGCGCAAACCGATAATCGGCATCACGATGGGCGATGCCGCTGGCGTCGGACCGGAGATTATTCTGAAGAGCCTCAAGCAAGGGGAGATGTATGAGATCAGCAGACCGTTCGTCATCGGGGACCGTAAGATCCTGGAGCGCGCGAAGACGTTCGTAAACAGCGATTTGGCCATCGAGAGCATTGCTGCGGACGAGCTGGAGCAGGCCGATTACCGTCTGGGCACGGTATACGTGCTGGATCTGGACTTGCTGCCGGGCGATCTGCCGGTCGGTCAAGTGTCGGCCGAGGCTGGACATGCCGCGTTTAAATATTTGGAAAGAGCCATTGAGCTGGCGAAGGAAAATCGCATTCAAGCAATTTGCACGGCTCCGCTGAATAAGGAGGCTCTTCACAAGGGCGGGCACAAATATCCGGGTCATACGGAGATTTTGGCAGACTTGACGGGAACGCAGGACTTCTCCATGATGCTGTCCGCGCCGAACCTGAAGGTCATCCATGTGACGACCCATGTCGGACTGATCGATGCCGTGAAGATGATCACGCCGGAGCGGGTATATCATGTGATCAAGCTGGCGCATGAGACGCTGCGGAAGGCGGGGATCGATGCGCCGAAGATTGCCGTGTGCGGGATTAACCCTCATGCCGGGGAGAACGGCCTCTTCGGGTACGGGGAAGAAGAGGAGAAAGTCATTCCGGCTGTTGAGAAAGCTCAGGCGGAAGGCATTGAGGTTGTGGGACCGCTCCCGGCGGATACGCTCTTCTTCCGGACGGTTCGCGGCGACTTCGATATCGTCGTGGCCATGTATCACGATCAGGGACACGGACCAGTCAAAGTGCTGGGCCTGGATGCGGGCGTCAACATTACGGTCGGGCTGCCGATCATCCGCACAAGTGTTGACCACGGCACGGCATTCGATATTGCCGGAACGGGCATCGCGGATGAGAAGAGCTTGATGGAAGCGATCCGCCAAGGGGCCGAGCTGGCGCCGAAGGCTTAACCGATCAGACTGTGAGTATCAACCAATATGCAGTCCTTTCTTGCCGGATGGCAGAAGGGGCTGTTTTTTTCATGAAGAGAGCGATGGCTGACCATTGGATGGGCAGGACTGCTTGAATCGTATTTCGATCCCGATGGATCTAGGCTTTATGCAGCTGTAAATCATATGGAGAAGCGACACTCGCTTTACAAAAATCTTTGGCGCTTATGTGAGATTAGATGCTAAGCGGCTTTGCATTTTTTCTTACGTAACAGGTCGCCCCTTGACTTCGGGAGTTATGATCAGGTATGATTTCCAATAACTTGAATATGCCAATGACAAGCGATGATGAGAAGAGTACCTAGGTAAGGTCCTTGACCAGAGAGCCCCGGCAGGTGAGAAGGGGTAAGGAATGAGCCTAAGGGAATATGGCCTCTGAGCTGCGCACCGAAGCTGATCCAAGCCGTAGGCTGCGCCGGAACCTGCACCCGTTACTGTGCTAGGGTATACGTGCATGGAATGCGCCGTACCCGAAGAGGTGAATGCTGTGAGGCATTCGTGAAATTGGGTGGTACCACGTGAGCACAAGCTCTCGTCCCTTTGGGATGAGGGCTTTTTTTGTTTGTGAAAAAAAGGAGGGATTATATGATGACCAACATTTTTATCGGGGGCGCGTGGCCTTACGCGAATGGATCGCTCCATTTGGGGAGGCTGGCGAGTCTGCTCCCTGGCGATGTATTGGCTCGTTATTTTCGGGCTAAAGGCGAGCGGGTGCTGTATGTATCCGGCAGCGATTGCCACGGAACGCCGGTGGAGGTTCAGGCCACTGCCGAGGGGATTGCTCCGCGGGATATTGCGGACCGGTACCATCAAGAATTTTCGGAATGCTTCCGGCGGCTTGGGTTTACCTACGATCTGTACACCCGTACAGACCAACCCTTCCATCACCGTATTGTACAGGAGCTGTTTTTAAAGCTTCAGGAGAACGGGCATTTATACCGGAAAACGATCCGGCAAGCGTATTGCGAGACCGACCACCGGTTTTTGCCGGACCGTTATGTGGAAGGGGACTGCCCGATATGCGGAAGCCGGGCTCGCGGCGACCAATGTGACGTATGCTCCGCTATTTTGGACCCTTCGGACCTGACGAACGTAGCCTGCAAAATTTGCGGCAACCCTCCGGTAGAACGCCCCACGGAGCATTTTTATGTACCGTTGTCCAAGTTTCAGGAAGATCTCGCGCAATACGTGAAGGAAGCTGAGGGCTGGCGGGAGAATGCGGTGCTGCAGAGCCGGCGATATCTGGAGGAGGGCTTGCGGGACCGGGCGGCTACAAGGGATTTGGACTGGGGGATCGACGTCCCGGTTCCGGGGCTTGAAGGGAAGAAAATCTATGTCTGGATCGAGGCGGTTAGCGGATATTTATCGGCAAGCAGGCAATGGGCCGCGGAAACGGGCGGAGATTGGGAGTCCTTTTGGCAGGAAGATGGCGACATTACCACCTACTACGTTCACGGTAAGGATAATATTCCGTTCCATACGTTGATTTGGCCGGCGATTCTTAAAGGGGTAGGCGGACTGCATCTGCCGGATCGGATCTTGTCCTGCGAATATATGACCTTGGAAGGGAGAAAATTTTCGACAAGCCGAAACTGGGCGATCTGGGTGCCGGACCTTCTTAGCCGCTATCAGCCGGATTCGATCCGCTACTTCCTGATCGCCAACGGACCTGAGCATCGGGATACGGATTTCTCTTGGCTCGATTTTATTAACAGGCATAATGGTGAGCTGCTCGGGGCTTTCGGGAATTTGGTGAATCGGACGCTGGTTTTTATCGAAAAATCGTTTGGCGGCAAGATTCCTGAAGGGAATTTAGAAGAGGATTGGCGGAGGATCATCGAGCAATCGTATGTCGATACCGGAACGCTCATCGAACAAGGTCGTTTGAAGGAAGCCTTAGCCTCCGTCTTTCGGATCGTGCGCCAGGCTAACAAATTTTATGATGAGCGGAAGCCATGGCTTCAAATCAAGAATGACCCGGAGGCTTGCGGTCACACACTGCATACCTGTGTGCAAATCATCGCTAACCTTGCGAATCTTCTGCAGCCTTTTATTCCGTTCGCCTGTGATCGGATACGGGACTTTCTTGCGTTGGATGAGCCGGGCTGGTCTCGGTGCCATGTACCCGTAAATCGGACGGTATGCCAGTTGGCGAAGCTGTTTGAGCGCATTGATCCGAGCCGGATCGAGGAGGAGATGAGCCGCTTGGGTGGGGCTGATCTGCAATGACCCTTTTTAGGGATAAGGGGTCTTGGTTGCTGTATGATGTTGATCGGGTCGGCTGCGTCCAAAAGCCGGAAATCCGGGCCAAGAACATCCGGTAGTTTACCGAAATGTTGAAGAAGGAGAGAGCTACCCAAGCGGGTCGGTCGATGACTGCCCGCAAGAGTCAGCGCCCGGAAAGAAGGATTCCCGGGGACGGACAATATCCGTTATAATAGCGTTAACGAAAGAGGCAAGCGAGCATAATATAAGCAAGTTTATCAAGCGAAGAGGAGGCCGCTGAATGAATCAAGCCCGACCGCCCTGCTAATCCCTCGCCGTACTTCGTGCACGAGGTCCCCCCTCTGTATCCGGATTTGAAATAAGACAGTCCGATAAGAGAGGGAGCCGATAATGAACCATTCGATAAATATAAATGTGTGGAAGCTGCTGGCGATCCGCTTCTTCTACAGTCTCATTCCCGCGTACGTCATCGAACGATTGTACTGGGAAGATCGAGGCATGACGATTCCGATGGTCGTGTATGCGGAGATTATTTATGCCGTTACAATCGTGCTGCTGGAAGTGCCTAGCGGCATGATGGCCGACCGCTGGGGGCGGAAGACCATGATGCTGGTCTCCGCGCTCATGGGCTGCGCGGAGTTTCTGCTGCTCCTGTTCGCCGAGGCATTTTGGCATTTTGCGCTCGTTGTCGTTGTGGCGGCAATTGGCGGCGCGGCCAGCAGCGGGGCCGAGCAGGCGCTGCTGTATGAGTCGCTGCGAGAACGAGGGCGGGAGCGCTCCTTCGAGAAGTGGCTCGGCCGCTTGAACGCGGTGGATATAGCATCAACGGTGCTGGCGGCGCTGTGCGGCAGTCTGCTGGCAAGCCGTCTGCCTTACGAATTCAACTACGCGCTGTCGCTAATCAGCATGCTGGTCTGCCTCGGCTTGACCTTGACGCTGACGGAAGCGGGGTCGTCCGGGGACGGGGAGGAAAGTCCGATTCCAATCCGCGTGTACCTTACCGCATCATGGAGACTGTTCAGGGAGAACCGGGGGCTGCTATTGGTAATGCTGTCCGGCATGGTCACAGGGGCAGCCGTCAATTTCATCGATGAGTTCTGGCAGACATATTTAGAGCGTGTGGAGATTCCCGTGCTGTATTTCGGCCTGTTCTCCGCAGGCATCTTTCTGCTCAGGCTTCCGGGAAACTTACTGGCATTCGCGCTGAAGGAGCGGTTCAGCTACAGGCTGCTCTTAACCCTGGTTACCGGCGTGCTGGCAGCCTGCTTCTTCTGGCTTGCCGCCATGCGGGATAGCCGCTCGATAGCGGCATTGTTTGTCATATCCCTGTTCGCCGGGCTCGTCGAGCCATTGGCCGCAGGATATCTCCAACACCGGGCAGACTCCCGGATGCGGGCGACGACGGGGTCATTCCAGTCGTTGGGGGAGAAGGCGGTACTAATTGCAATCGGCTTAGGCTTCGGATACTTCTCGTCGAAATTCGATGTGTTCGGCGGATATGGCTTCATTGCCGTCATCTGCGCCTTGTATGCGTTGTATTTTCTAACCGCTTCGCGAAAAGCCGTTTAAACAACGCCCGAGCGTTGAAAAAGCGTGCTGAGCCCTCTAGTGTACTGAACTCGGAGCTTAGGCTCGCTATTGAAGAAACCCATGCATCAGCTGAACCTTTGATTAAAATATAGCAGGGCACCCTATCGATCATTTGACCGCGGGGTGCCCTGCTGTTTTAAAATTTACCCCAGCGAAGGAGGCTTCGGACAGCACAGGCCTTCTTCATTCAATACATCCGTTCACTCGCGGATCCAATCGGAAAGCGCCGAGACGAATGCTTCAGGCTCCTCCAGCATCGGATTATGGCCGCTGGCTTCAAATACAACCTTGTGCACATGTCCATACCGTTCATCTACGGGATCCCACAGCGATACCGGACCGACAAGGTAGTCATACCGTCCGAGCCCGAGGAACACGGGGGGACGCAGCTCCGCCAGCAGCGGAATCAGATTGTGCTCAGCGAAGGATCTGCCCCATAAATCATCGATGACGGGCATATTGGTGTAGACTCCGTCCCACATTGGCGAGGCGTCAAAGGTATAATCATGAAAGCTATGCGCGCCCATGCGGATACACATATGCACAAACCGTCTCTCAGGCTCCTTTGCAAGATCTTCCTCAAGAAGGGCAATGTCCTGTTCGAATTGGCGCTTGCGCTCCGGACTGGCGGTATCCTGGAAGAAGGCCAGGCTCTGCTGCTGCCGCTGCGGACTGTTGGTCGGCGCGGTGTTCAGCAGAACAAGCTTGCGGACAGCTTCAGGATAACGGCGGGCGTAGGCCGCTGCCATGAACGCATGCCCGGAATGGCCCATGAGCACAAGATCCTTCAAGCCAAGTGCTTGTCTCGCGGCCTCGATATCCTCCACGATGCGATCCAGCGTATAATCTTCCGGCTGAAGAGGCCGCGGCGGCTTCACAAACCCCCTGTGGTCAAGGGCAATCAATTGGAATGCTGTATAAAAATGCTCCGAAAACAAGCGCGGGTAATACACACTGCTTCCTACGGCAAGAATGGGTTGACCTTGCCCGCGGACCGTATAGTTCAATGCAAATTCACCGCTCATGATCGTGCCGTTTCTGTTCATGTTCATCGTCCTCTTTTCGTTTATATTCGATAAGCATCAACTCCTTTCGCGAAATATTCCATCACATTCTCCATCGAACGCTCCAGCATTTCAAGCTCACCTCGATTACATCATGGTTCTTTGATGCCAGTATACCGGAAACCCGGAAATGGTGGGTATAGGTTTTTTAGCTGATTGCAACGAGACCATAGGCTTAAAACGAAGGAGTCCAGCATTTGGAAAGCCTTGTTTGACTTTAGCCATTTTTTATATAGGTTCAGGCCGCAGGACCATCGTAGAATGAAGGCAAAAGGGGGGAAGCGAAGCTTGAATATACGAATCACACGAAACTTCCGGCAGGACGACATGCCTTTGCTCGGAGCGTTATACGAGGCCGTGCGCCAAGGGGACGGACTGTTCTGGTGGGTGGGCGATGAAGACAACTGGACGAACGTCTTCTGCGCATTTGAAGAGGGGAAGATGGTTGCCAAAGGCCAGGTGGCTGTCATCAATGTGCTTCCGGAGGATTGCCCGGAAAACTGCAAGCACCATATTTACGTAAATTTGAAAACCATCCCCGAACGGGAGAGGGATGCTGAGCTGCTGGAGGAATTGTACCAACGTCTCTACGCCCGGGCGCTCGAGCTGAACGAGACGCTGCCCAGTCATCACGGCACTTATTTGTGTGTCGGTAATTTTGCCCATGAGGAGAGGAATACGGCTTTTTTCACAGAGGAAAAAGGATTTAGGCCGCTGGAGAACCTGTACTCCATGGTCCGCTCCTTGAACGAGCCGATCCCTTCATTTGCGATTGATGAGAACTTTAGCTGTCAGTTATGGGACATGCAGACCGAGCGGGAGGAAGCGAGGTATCTGAAGCTGGAGGCCGAGGTATGGCCGGATGCACCGCTTGGTTTGAACCGGCTTCGGGAGTACAAGGCGAAACCGAATTGGACGGCGATCATCGTCGCTGAGGGAGAGCAGATTGCAGCCAGTGTCATGGCATGGCGGGAGGAGGAAGGCGAGGGCGTCATTGAGGACGTGTTCGTCCGCGAGCCTTGGCGCCGGCAAGGGCTTGCAAAATACTTGTTAAGCCGGGCGATGGATTATTTGCGGGAACACGGCTCGGAAACGGCGGAGCTGGTAGTGAAAGCGGCGAATGCCTCGGCCTTGTCGCTCTATCAATCGGTCGGATTCGCCCAAGCCGGGGAAGAGCATCGATTCTATCTGCCGATCCCGTGAGGAAGGGCATGGCAAAAAGGAGAAACGCTGCCGTTTCGGCTGCGATTCTCCTTAATTTTATGATTCCCGTCGAAAAACGGCCGCGATGCTAAGAACGAAGCCGAAGATCATGAGAAACGCTCCGAGCAGCACAATGCTGTCGGCCCCCATCTGCGTGATATGGTACAGCAGGAATAGTCCGATCCCGAACAATGTGCTCTGGATGCCGAGCAATAACAGATGCAGCGGTTTTCGTCTGAAGACGACCGTCAGCGCATATACGGCCACCAACGACACGAGCAGCGACGGAATCGCGGCGCCGATTAAAGTAAACAACTTTCTCCCCCTTGTTAGATATGACGTTAAGCCGGAGCAGGGCTGTCTCCATCTTTCACATCCGGGTTAGCAGCAAGAATATCCTCCGTAACCTTCCACAGCTTCGGCAAGTATTGCAAGGCTAAATCCGCTCGGCTCAACAGGTCATCCCTGCCGGTGATGCCGAGGTCGGCAAGGAGCGAATCAAAGGCCGGCTGGTACTCCTGCTGCAGCTCGGGTGATGCATCGGCAGCCAGGATAGCATGGCAGCGGGCGTACGTGGCGACCATCCAGAAGACGGCCTCCCGGTGGTTCCCCTGGGCGATCAGCTCCCGGCTGCCGTCGATGGCAATCGGCCTGGCCTCCGGCGTAATATCGCTGCTGAAGAAGAAGGGCGTCTTGGCAACAGCGCTGGCTGCATCAAAGGTGCGGGCAAGACCTTCAAGATGACCTAAAGCTTGATTCTGTGTCATCAGCTGACAGCCCAGCAGCTCCAGCAGCTCGCTGTACACCTCATCGTAACCATATGCTCTCAGCACATCGCGGGCCGCCAAATACCTGAGCCGAACAGTTGGATTACGAAGGTCGGCAACCAGCAGCAAATGCGTCGTAATCCCGGTGGGAAACAGCCAGGAAGTTACCTGCTGGTGCCAAGGTGCGTCCTTCTGGATGGAGCGAAGACCTGTTATGATGCGCTCCCGGACGCCTTCGCAGCGGCGCATGACCCAGGCCCGGTCAGCGAATTGACGGGCAACGGCAGCCTGCAGCTTGCGAAGCTGTCCGGATGGATCGGCAATCAGTGTGTCCACGCGAAAGCTGCCGGCCAAATGATGAGAGGATAGCACCTGCTCGGGCGAAGCAAGGTCTTGCCACGACAAATAAGTGACCTCAATCAAGGCGTCCTGGTAACGAAACTTTCCAGGCTTCATCGGAGGCTCTGCGCGATCGGTAACGACCACAACGTCGATATCGGAGGATGGCGCGATCTCGGCATCGTCCGGCTTTCCTACGGTGGAGCCGCTGAAGTAGGCACCCATAAATCCGGGCTCGCCGCCGGCATGCTGCAGCACCCAATCGGCCGCGGCCGCCCGAGCTGATCCAACGTTCATAACCCGATTTCCTCCCCTATCTGCATAGTGTTGTATTCACTTAGAAAAAACATCCTGATCTTCTTACCATTATATTGACTTCCATTTGGTAGTACAACTACAGTACCATTGATCGATCAATCACTTATTTTGCTCCAGCACCGACGATTCTGCTCCATGCCCCTGCCGTACTAAAAAAGGACATTTCCTCCGGATGGATCCCTCAAGATCCCGAAGTAGAAATGTCCTTTTGCTATGATTACATCTCAGCGATAACAAGCTCGGTGCCCGTCTTCTTGAACTTCGGAATAAAGCTTCGATTCACGTTGGAATCGGTCACGATACAATCGATTTTGTCGAGCGAAGCAATCGACACGGTCACGTCCTTGCCGAATTTGGTGCTGTCGGCCATCACGTAGACCTCCTTGGACAGCTCGATCATCTTTTTGCGGGTAATGGCTTCCTCCAGATTGTAATCGGAGATGCCCCGCTCGATCGTAATGCCGCTGCAGCATATGAAGGCTTTCTGCACATTCAGCTCGTGAAAATTAAAGATATACTCATACGCAACGACCGACTGCTCCTCCCGCCGTATTTTTCCTCCAATCATAATCAGCTCCACGTCGCTGTCCATCAGCTCCATCGCAACCGGAAGCGAATTCGTTACGACCGTCAGCTTCTTCCGGTGTTTCACGTACTTGGCGATCTGGTAGGTCGTCGAGCCGCTGTCGATATAGATGCAGTCGCCTTCTGCGACAAATTCGCTGCATTTGCGGGCGATCCGGTCCTTCTCTTCCAGATGGCTAACCATGCGCTCATCCATGGAGGATTCGCCGAACCGGGACTCCGCAAGCTTCACGCCGCCGTATATTTTCTCGATCCGCCCTTGGTCGGTCAGAATATTCAGGTCCCGGCGCAGCGTATCTACAGAAATCTTCAGCTCATCGGTCAACTCCGTGATCTTCATGACTTTTCGAATTGTCAGCAGTTCAATGATTTTCTGTTGCCTCTCCAGCGGAAACATGCCCTCACCCATCCCATCAGCATTAGCCGAAGCCTCGTTTTTTCATGTCCAGTTTACCGATTTTCTCCTGCTTATTCAATAGAGCATCCCATATTATTCATAAGTTAGGCATCCATTAAGGATCAATATGACCATAACATGGTATAGATTTAGTAATAATTTATGCATAATTTACGTGGATTTAACAGTTGGCATGATTCCTGTTTACATAGGATTTCTATACTGGGGGTGTGTTTAAGGGAGGTGACCGGTTTGCTGAAACTCCAACATGTAAGCAAACATTTCGACAATAAAGCGGTTTTGGACGATATCAGCGTGGAGATCGGCACGGGAGAGATCGTCTCCCTGCTCGGTCCGAGCGGAAGCGGGAAGACGACGCTGCTGAATATGATCCTCGGTCTGACGAAAGTCGACCAGGGCAAGATTTTATTCCACGATCAGGACCTGAGCCGCGTGCCGATGAAGAAGCGGGGATTCAACATTGTTTTTCAAGATTATGCGTTGTTTCCGAATCTGAATGCCTACGAGAACATCGTCTATGGCTTGCGCAATAAGAAGGGGGCCGCCAGCCCGCAGGAGGTTCATGAGTATATTGATTTTCTCGAACTCCAGCCGCATTTGAAGAAGCGGATCGGCGAGCTGTCCGGCGGGCAGAAGCAGAGGGTGGCACTCGCAAGAACGCTGGTGACGAAGCCGAAGATTCTTTTGCTGGATGAGCCGCTCAGCGCCTTGGACGGCGTCATTAAGGAGTCGATCAAGCAGCGGATCAAATCGATATACGGCCGTGCTGATGCAGGGCAGCGGCACGTTTGCGGTCGAATCGGTCATGACCTCCGCCATTTCCGATAAGGATAAAGTGCTGATCGTGTCCAACGGCGCATACGGTGAACGAATTATCCAAATGGCCGAGTACATTGGACTCCAGTACGCCGCTTACAGAACCGGTTATGATGTGCACCCGAAGGAGGAGGAGCTTCGCACTATCCTGAATGAGGATCAGCGCATCACCCATATCGCGATGGTGCATTGCGAGACGACAACCGGGATTCTTAATCCGCTGGACATGATCTCGGGGCTGTCCCGGGAATACGGAAAAACCCTGATCATCGATGCGATGAGCAGCTTTGGCGGCATCGAGATCGACGTGGCAGGGCTTGGCATCGACTATTTGATCAGCAGTGCGAACAAGTGCATCCAGGGCGTTCCGGGCTTCGGGTTTGTCATTGCGAACATCGAGCGGCTGGCGGCTTGCCAAGGCATTGCGCGCAGCTTGTCCCTGGATCTGTATGATCAGTGGAGGGGAATGGACAAGGACGGCAAATGGCGTTATACGTCGCCCACCCATGTCGTAGCCGCTTTTTCCAAGGCGCTGGATGAACTCATGGAGGAAGGCGGAGTATCTGCAAGATTCGAGCGCTACCGGAACAATAACCGGCTGCTGCGAGAGCGAATGGCGAGAATCGGAATCCGCGCTTATATCGCCGAGCCTGTTCAATCTCCCATTATTACTACATTTGTTTTTCCAAGCGACCGGTTCAGCTTCGAGCAATTTTACGCGTACATCAAGGACAGGGGCTATGTCATCTACCCGGGCAAGCTGACGGAGGTGGACACGTTCCGCATCGGGAACATCGGAGAGATCTATGAGCAGGATATCGTGCGGTTATGCGAAATTATCGAAGAATATATGGGAGTGATGGCACAATGAACAAGATCGAAGGCGTAATTCTCGACTGGGCCGGGACGGCTGTGGACTTCGGCTGCTTCGCACCGGTGAATGTGTTCGTGGATATATTCCGGAATGCAGGCATCGATGTAACGATGGAGGAAGCCAGAGCGCCGATGGGCATGCTGAAAATCGATCACATCCGCGCAATGCTGTCTATGCCGCGTGTGTCGGGACTGTGGGAGGAGAAGTACGGAAGGGCCTTCAATGAAGAAGATGTGGAGCGGCTGTACGGCGAATTCGAGCCTGCGCTCATGGCATCGTTGTCCACATACACAGACCCTATTCCTGGAGTTATCGAGACGGTGAAAGAGCTTCGCGGCCGGGGGCTGAGGATTGGCTCTACAACCGGCTATACGGCCGGGATGATGGAGGTGGTCGTATCGTATGCCGAGCGCAAGGGGTATCGCCCCGATGTGTTCTTTACGCCGGATGATACGCATTCATGTGGACGCCCCTATCCGTATATGATCTACCGGAACATGGAGCATCTGAAGCTGTCGGCTGCCTGGAAGGTCGTGAAGGTCGGGGATACCGCGTCTGATATTAAAGAAGGCGTAAATGCCGGGGTGTGGTCGGTAGGCGTTGCTGTGGGCAGCTCGGAAATGGGACTGTCCCCTGAGGAATTCGAATCCTTGTCCGAATCGGAGCGGGCGGAAGCCATCATGAGCACACGGCAGACGTTTATTCGGCACGGGGCGGATTTTACGATCGATACGATGCGCGATCTTCCGGCATTGATCGAGCGGATCGACGGTTTGCTGAGCGAGGGGAAAAGACCGGGTCATCATTATGAATAGCATGATACGAGAAGAAACCGCGCCTTGGGCGCGGCTTCTTGCTGCTTGGTTAAACTAGGATTTTTAGCGTACCATGGCCGCTCTTTTATTCTCCTCACGGACATACGCCCCGATAAACTCCGTCACTTCCCCGTCATAGCCTTCGGGATCGAACTGACGAGCCAGGCCATGGCCGGCACCGGGAACGACAAACAGTCGTTTTTCCGCAGGCCCGTTCTCGTACAGCCTGTAGACCATTTCTGTCGGGACAAACAAATCGCCGCCGCCGTGGATGAACAGAATGGGGGTTTTGGATTTCTTCACCTGCTCCAAAGCCGAAGCCTCTTTGAACGAATAGCCTGCGCGCAGCTTAGTGAGCAGACTTGTGGATGGAAGGATCGGGAACGAGGGGAGCTTATACATGCGCTTCAGCTGATACGCCAGCTCATCCGCCACCGAGGTATACCCGCAATCCGCTACGATGGCCTTCACCTGGGGAGGCAGCTCCTCGCCGCTGGCCATCATGACGGTTGCGGCGCCCATGGATACGCCGTGCAGGACGAGCTGCGCTTCTTCTCCCGTATGTTCAACGATCATATGAATCCACTTCACCACATCCTTGCGCTCCGGCCATCCGAAGCCGATATAATCACCTTCGCTCAAGCCATGGCCCCGGGCATCAGGCAGAAGGACATTAAAGCCTAAATCCTCATAGTACATGTGAGCGAAGCTGCTCATTTGCTCGGAGCGTCCGGCATAGCCGTGCGCAAGGAGAACCGTTTGGTTAGTGGCCTTTTTTGCCGGCAAATAATAGGCATGAAGCTTCAGGCCATCGTCCGCGATAAGACTCCAATTCTCGAAGCTTTGCGCGCTCCACCAGTCTTTGCTGTCCGCAAAAGGGTTCTCGACATCCGCATTGGCTGCCAGGTCCGGATTCTCTGCTAGAAATTCCTTATCTGCGCGGGCGATGGCGACGTGATAAAAATAAAAGCTGACTGCGACCATCACGATTATAAAAAGCACTAGTGCCGTAATTGCTGCTAACATGACGACAATCCTTTGTTCAATATGATTGATTACCTCTCTATGGTCATTGTGGTGTACGTCGCGCTGAGCTGCCGTACATCGAACGAGCGGTGATTCTGGGAAGAGAGTATGCTGCTTCCTATCATAGCTTATAATCGTATTCCTTTAAAAGAACAACTTACCAAAGTAACAAGCTGCCCCCCAAGTACAAAAACTTGAGGGGCAGCTGTTTTTTTAGCCTATGCTTTTTTGCACCGTACGCATAGAGAGCAATGCGCACGGTGTACAAATAGCTGCCTGTGAGAAATTCATGCTTGGAGCGATTATCAAAAAGGAAGCTTGTCCAACTTATACTCGATGCCCATCTCCGCATACCATTCGTTTAGTCCGGTCCACAAATGCTCGCAGCGCTCATATATAAGCTCCGAATCATGAAGCTGTCCCCGTGTCACCAATTCGATAAGCTCATCATAGCCCGATGGGCGAGATGGCATTTGAAGCGATTCCTCATAGGTTCTGGCTCGGGTAGTATAGAATGTTTTGTTGGCGAGTCCGATCAGCTTTGCGCTCTGCCACGCCAGATCCTTGGCACCGAGGGGCAGGTAGCCGTAATTGCCTGCCTGTTTATTGTTGCGGATTTTGCCCATCGTTTCGTAAGGCTCCCAAATCATAAATTCTCTCATTACGTCCCGAATTGCTTCGTCGGAAATTTGCATCGGCCGTGTGCGAATCTCATCGAGCAGCCGGTCCGGATCATAGATTGCTTGCAAATGAGCATATGCGCCTGCCTTAATGGCCCAGGAATCGTCAACGGTCGCAGCGGAGCGCATGGCTTCGTGTTTTTGCTTCATTCCGATTTCGATTTTGAATGGAGGATAGATAAATTCATGCCCGGGAAGAGAGATGCCATCCTTCGTAATCACCCGAAGCTCGATATCGGAGTAGGGCCCGTCGATCCCTTGGGCAAGCGAGCCGTACAGGCCGATCGCCAGAATGGCATCGCCGTGAAGCTGAAGCAGCCGATCCTTGATTTGGGCAACCAATTTCATTTTTTCCTCTCTTGTCGTGGGAGCAGGGTAAGGCAGCATACGTGTGATCCTCCTTATATGGCTTTTTTCAAATTAAATACGTACATAAAAAGAGTATAGCTTAAACAGGGGAGGGCCGAAAACGAATGGAGAAGGGATGATAGAGAAGAGGCAAGTACACGGGCACCTGCACGGATCGGAAAATGACTATTATCCATGCATTCCATCATATGGTAATATAGGTTTGCGGAGATGGCGCTTGGATGGCCGGAATCCGCACCAAGATCATAGCTGAGGTGAGATGAGATGAGAAGAGACGAGAAGAGGCAAGGGAAGACGAAGCTGGAATTGAACCGGGTGGTGTTTATCGGCCGGACCTATGAGGAGTACATGCGGATGTTTGATCTGCAGGCAGGGGAGCTGGCAGGCAAGAAAATATTAGATTGCCCCGCCGGAGCGTGCTCTTTTACGGCGCATGCCGCAGCGGCCGGATTGGATGTCACCGCAAGCGATATCGCGTACGATCATCGGATCGAGGATCTGGAGCGGAAAGGCCTAGAGGATACTGCGCACGCAATGGAATCCATGGAGCAGACGAAGCGAAACTTTGTATGGGACTTTTACGGGGATGTTGCGGGCGTTAGCCGTCATCGCCATCAAGCTCTCCAGGACTGTGTTGCGGATATGAGAGCTTATCCGGAGCGGTATGTGGCTGCAGTGCTGCCGGAGCTGCCATTTTGCGATGAAAAGTTCGATTTGGTGTTATCCGCTCATTTTCTGTTTATGTACAGCGACCGTTTGGACTATGACTTTCACCTGAACACGATTCGAGAGCTGCTTCGGGTTGCTTCGGAGGAAGTACGTATTTTTCCGCTAACCGATTTGTCGGGGAACCGATATGAGCAACTGGAGCGACTGATTCAAGATCTGGAAGCTGAAGGTCTCGAAGTGACCGAGAAACAGGTGTCCTATGAATTTATGATCAATGGCAACTCCATGCTGCAGATTCGAAAAACAAGATGAAGAAACTAGGGGGCCGATCAACATTCGGCTCCCTTTCTTTGTGGTGATCTTATAAGCGTGGGAGTAAGATTTTCGTAAGACTGTGAGGTGAATGGTTCTTGAAAGTGATCAAATGGATGACTGCTGCTGTACTTCTTTGCTGCACCTTTGTTTTAGGGTCGTGTTCTCCACAGCAGGCGGAGAATCCTCTACCTGAAGATCAAGAAGAACAGCCTGGACAGCTGCCCCAAGCCAAAATTACAAATGTATCTACAACCCTAGAGGAACGGGACAACTGGTTCGTCGTCCCGGAAAACACGGAAACCGTGACATTTAAGGTGGAAGCGGAGCATACGAATACGGTTCTGTTCTGGATTGCTCCTACAGGTACCGAGACAGGGAAGGAACGTAAAATAATAGGTTATGATGCCGATGGTTCCGATGGCTGGTCATTGGAATGGAAGGTAGGAAATCAAGCACTGCATGATCATATATCGATTGAAGCATTGGGCGTTGATGGCCGCACAATGGATAGTTATACGCTAAATATACATTCTGAATGAGGGAGCCGCCGGAAGTTCCTGGAGATATATATTTGTTAAAAATTGGATTAATGCAAATACGCAACATTTAATAGTGGATTTCGTCATCGACTACGTAAATATCTTTTACAAATACTAAGGGGGAATCACGTGAAAAAAGCTATTTATATCATTGCCTCTTTGGCAATCGTCTCATCGATCGGATTTGGAATGATACAAACTGGTGGAGATACCAGTCAGGTTGCAGGCACAAAACAACTGAAGGAAGGCACCTATCAAATAGCTACGACCCACGCTAAAATACCTTTCTTTGAAGAGTTTAGCACTTTAGAGAACTACTCGGAAATAATCGTAATTGGACATGCAGTAGGGCATCAAGGCACCTATCAAGTTAAAACAGATACTGGAGCGATAATTGACAAGCTTGATAAAACGCCTTTTCAGATTGACAAAGTATTTAAGGGTAACATCTTTAAACAATCTACAATCACCGTAATGGAGGATGGGCGTATTGAAGATGGTGTATACCACAACCTGGAAGGATACGTCAAAATGAACGATTCCAATCAATATTTACTGTTTTTGCGCAAAACCGGTGGTAACACATATGCTGTTAATGGATCTTACCAGGGCAAATTTAATGTTGATAAACCGGGTAAAGTTTCGAACTTCACGAGTAATTCAATTTCTCCACAACAATTAGGAGATGTTGAATACCTTGGTGAAAATACGGAGCATTACAACAAACTGAAAGATAAAGCCATTAGTAAATACACAATCAAGGCAGCCGACTAAGCGAAAATCCCACGGAGTAAATCCGCGGGATTTTTTTATTTGGGGGCTCGTCTTATTGGCCGCAATTTGGCTTTCTATGGGCTTAGCTGATCTAAGACAGCAACCGGGAACAGCCTCCAAAAGGATAGGGTGTAAACACTTGATCGTGAATGGTGTCAAATTAAGGCAACTTTGAGTCAGCCTCTTATGTAACAACGGACCTCCCGTGCCTTAATCGAGATCCTTCCACTTCATATCCAGCGTAGGCGGCGTATAGCTCTCCATCAGCTCCAGAAGCTTGATCGGATCATCGGAAATATTGATCAGATTCAAATGGGACGAATTCGCAAAGCCCGCGGTAATGCTGGATTGGACCAGGCTCATCAGCGGGTCGTAGTAATTTCGGATATTCAGCAGCCCGATCGGCTTCTGGTGAATCCCGATTTGAGACCAGCACAACACCTCGAACAATTCCTCAAAGGTTCCGAAGCCCCCAGGCAAAGCGATAAAGCCGTCGGCGTATTTTCCCATCGTTGCCTTACGCTCATGCATATCCGCAACTTCAATCAGCTGCGTTAGTCCGGTATGTACAATTTCGCCCTTAAATAACCCCCGGGGCATGACCCCAATGACCTCGCCGCCAAGCTCAAGCACTGTATTGGCCACCTCGCCCATCAGTCCGACACGCGAACCGCCGTATACCAGCCGGTATTGTTTTCGGGCAATCAGTTCGCCGAGCGCTGCCGCTTGGGTCTTATAATCCGGATGCTCACCCATGTTCGAGCCTGCAAATACGCATATTGATTTCAATTCAGCCACTCCTAACCAGATGTTGATAATCATTCCGAGTAATTATACTATATATAGTGATTGGTGTCATGGAACGAAAAGCGATGTCTTCGTGTTCTTCAAGTTAGAGCATGTTTATATCGTACTTCCTTATGTTAAACCGCATGTTAGAAGATTCCCCTTATATGTAAAAATTTATGAATAAGCCGACAACACTCGCGGTTTCAACCATGAAATGAATCGGCTTTGGGCAAGGCGTATCTTTTTAGCGGCTCAAGACCTAGGGTACAGCCCAGAACACGGAGGTATTTGGACAGTGGACATGAATGAAGCGCAGCAGTGGATCAAGCAATTTTACGGAGAGCGGGGATGGGCGGATTATGGCCCTTTTATCCGCATCGGTTTTCTGATGGAGGAGGCGGGGGAAGCCGCGCGGGCCGTTCGGGCTTACGAAATCGGGAGAGACCGGCCGGACGAGGAAGTGTCGTCCCGAGAGCGGCTGAAGCAGGATTTGGTGGAAGAAATCGGCGACGTTCTTGGCAATATATCATTGCTGGCCGATCTCTATGATATCTCTCTGGAGGAGGCATTTCGGGTACATCAGCAGAAGCTGCTGAAACGGTTCAGCTCCTGAGTGCAGTGACGGATTGACATAGAACATTAATGTATGAAAAAAAGAAAGGTCGAGTCCTGTCATCCGATATGCCGGATGGGAACTCGACCTTCTTTGAGCTGGAGAAGCCGGGTAGGCTTTATGAGCACAGGCCGCTACTGCTTTGGCCGGTTAAGACACCAGCACCTTGCGGAATTCCTGGGTGAGCAGCGGCACGATGTCGAACAGGTCGCCGACGATGCCGTAATCGGCTACCTTGAAGATCGGCGCTTCCGGGTCCTTATTGATCGCGATAATGACCCGCGATTGGCTCATGCCCGCCAGGTGCTGAATGGCGCCGCTGATGCCGCAAGCGATATAGATCTCCGGCGTAACCACCTTGCCGGTCTGCCCGATCTGGAGCGCATAATCGCAGTATCCGGCATCGCATGCGCCCCGGGAAGCGCCGACGGCGCCGCCGAGCAGCTCGGCCAGCTCCTCGAGCGGCTTGAAGCCCTCCGCGCTCTTCACGCCGCGCCCGCCGGAGACGACGATTTTGGCCTCGGAGAGGTCGATTTTTCCCGTCGTTTTGCGGACGACATCCTTAACGACGGAGCGGAGGGAAGGCGCGGGGAAGGCGACATCCTCGATGCTCGTGTCCACACCCTCAACAGCTTCGGCTGCCGGGATGTTGTTGGGCCGCACGGTCACCACCCATGGTCCGTTTACGAACACCCGCTTCTCGAATGCTTTGCCGGCATAGAGCGGACGGGTGAATACCGCTTCGCCGCTGTTATTCTCAATCGCGGTTACGTCGGAGATTTGACCGGCATCCATGGAAGCCGCCACCAGCGGAGCGAGATCGCGTCCGATCGCTGTATGTCCGAATAGAACCGCATCCGGCTTCGCAACGCCTAGCACCGCTTCGATCGCCGCCATATAAGCGTCGGGATTATAGTGCTCCAGGTCGTCATGCTCAACGGTATAGATGATTTCGCCGCCGTAAGGCTTAAGCGCGGATACGGCCTCCGTAATGTTCGAGCCAGCCACGAGAATGCGGATGCTGTCCCCGTCACCTGCGATTAGACGGGCTGCCCCCAGCGTTTCCAGGGCGACCTGACGCAGCTTCCCGTCGCGGGTTTCCGCGTATACCAGTATCGTTTTGCTCATAACATAACCTCCTTAGGTCCCTATCGAGATGGATGAAGAGATGATAAATCAATAAGTTAAGAGCTAATCAAACAAATCACGGTTCAAGCTTAGATTGATCAGAGGGCTATAATTCGCCCACCCGAACCTAGGGCCCGGCCATCGAAATGCGTGCATGACGGACATCCCATGAACCATACAATCAGAATACGTAGTGAAAGGGGAAGTGCTCGATCAGCCCCTGTGTAACCGCATTCAACGAATCGTATAAAAGTAAGGAGCGAAGAATCTCCCCGTATTCCGTAAAAAACTAGATCACCTTGGACTCGGTTCGCAGCAGCGTAACAAGCTCATGCGCCACCTCGGCAGGCTCACCCTTCAGAATGCGTCCGGCGCTGCGCTCCGGCGGCAAGGACAGATCGCTTTGCTTCGTCGCCGGGCGGATATCGTCCTCGGAGAGACCGAGATCATCCAGCGACAGCGTTTGAAACGGCTTCTTCTTCGCCTTCATAATGCCCGGCAGCGACGGGTAACGCGGCTCGTTCAAACCCTGCTGGGCGGTGAAAATCGCTGGCAGCTGAACCTCCAGCACTTCGAGATCGCCCTCGGCGTCCCGGTGCACTTCAGCCTTATTGCCGCTGATCGTAAGCTTGGTAATCGATCCGGCATGGGCTATGCCGAGCAATCCCGCAAGGCGTATCGCGACTTGGCCCGAACCCCGGTCGACCGAGAAGTTGCCGCCTAGAACCAGATCCGGCGTTTCTTTAGCCAAATACGCATGGAGCACTTTCGATACGGCATATTCGTCATCCGGTATCCGTTCATCCGAGATAAGCACCGCATCGTCCGCACCCATCGCAAGCGCGGTCCGCAAAGCCTCCGACGTGCGGTCCGGACCGACCGAGAGAAGCGTGACGCTGCCGCCATGCTCGTCGCGGTGCTTTACGGCTTCCTCCACAGCATATTCGTCATACGGATTAATCACGAATTTGACGCCATCCTCGGCAATCGACCCGTTCTCAATCTCAATCTTCTCCTCGGTGTCAAATGTTTGCTTCAGCAATACTACAATCTTCATCGGCCTCAGCTCTCCTTTCGAATGGTTGCCTTCATAAAATATGATGAGCGGGACTTGTTTTATTGCCCGCTGGACACACCGTTCAGAAAAAATCCAAGCGTCTCCTCCACCTGATCGGACAGGGAATACTTGCGGCCCGAGATGAGCCAGGAGGTTACCGCTTCGTCCATCGCTCCGAATATCAGGCTGCGCACAAGCTTAACGTTAAGATCGGGGCGGAACTTCTTCTCTTGGATACCCTGCTCCAGGATATTCTCGATCAATACGATATAGGGCTTAAGCGCATTGCCGATTTCCTTGCGAAGCTCGAGATCGCTCTGCCGGAGCTCAATCTGCGTGACATAAGCCAATTCCGGATTGCTCTCCAGCTCGGAAAAATGAATGCTGCATACGGTCCGCAGGGCTTCCACTGCGTCTGTCGTTCCTTTCACGCTTTCGTGGAATTTTCCGACGAGCTCGCCGAGCTTCTCCTGGAACAGACGGATCAAGATATCCTCCTTTCGCTTGAAGTATAGATAGATGGTACCGTCGGCTACGCCGGCCGCCTTGGCGATCTTGGACACCTGGGAGCGGTGGTAGCCGTTCTCGGCGAATACTTTCAGGGCGCCTTGAAGGATCAGATGGTACTTCTCATTTTTTTTACTTGTCATATGCTCACCCCGATGTTAGAATACAGTTAAAATTATGAATGAATACTCATTCAGTTCTTGTATCCATCATAAAATACGTTCATGTCATTGTCAACGACCGGTTGATGGGGCCGGGAAATTTATGAAGCGGGCGTATTCGGACTTCAAATTATAGACGTTCATATCACTAGGGCAACAGACGGCAGTTTAACCGTAAGAGCGAAAGGCAGCTTTAAGGATCGGCAAAGCCATTACAGGTTTAAAGGATCTAGATACGCAGCTAACGCAAGCAAGTTCGGTTTGAAGAAGTCGGCAGGGCACAGGTATGAAGGTCTATTTTTAGTCCTCGAATGTAAGCGCTTCATATGTTGTCCGAGTAACGCATGGACGGGCGGATTAGCGGAAGGAGTGACGGCAGCCTGGTTTCACGGTGCAGAGTGCAGTTGGATCAACACCAACCTCCCGTTGTTGCAGATTTCCGGCTTAGGAGGCGGGTCAGAGTCCGACCACATTCGCCCGGGCGGCAAGCATGGGGAAGAAAAAATAACGCAAGGAGCTGAGAGGGATGATTCTTGATCTGATCAACGCCGTGCTCTTTGTTGGAATCACAGGCTGGGCGGTTTACATGTTCGCGAGCGTGGTGTATCGCCGATACCTGTACATCCGTTTGGGAAAGCCGGCGAATTTGAAAAAGGATTTGAAGGAGCGCTTGAGCCAATTTGCGATTCAAGTGTTCGGCCAGAGCAAGCTGTTCAAGGACCGCAAGAGCGGGATCATGCACTTCATCGTTTTTTATGGATTTATCATCTTGCAGTTTGGCGCGATCGACATCATATGGAAGGGCCTGTCGGGGCATGGACTCCCGATTCCGGGGTATGAGGGCTTCATCCTGATGCAGGAGATTACGGTGGCCCTTATTCTGCTCGCAATCGGCTATGCGGCATACCGGCGATACGGGGAAAAGTTGAAGCGGTTGAAGCGCGGATGGAAGCCGAGCATCGTGATCTTCTTCATTACCTCGCTGATGGCTTCCGTGCTGCTGACGATGGCATTCGAGCGGCTTTGGGAAGGTCTTTCCTGGTCGGCATTTGCGCCGATCTCCTCAAGCATTGCCGCTGCGTTTGATTGGATGCCTTCCACGGCGGTCACGGTATGTTATTTCGCATTCTGGTGGATTCATCTGCTCATTCTGTTATCGTTCTTAGTCTACGTGCCCCAGTCGAAGCACTTTCACCTTATTACGGCGCCGATCAACATTCTGGTCCGACGTACCGATCCTCCCGGCAAGCTCAGCAAGCTGGATCTTGAGGACGAAGAGGCGGAGTCGTTTGGCGTCGGCAAAATCGAGGACTTCACCCAGAAGCAAATGCTCGATTTCTACGCCTGCGTCGAGTGCGGACGGTGCACGAATGTGTGTCCGGCCTCGAATACCGGCAAGCTGCTGTCGCCGATGCACATGATCGTGAAGCTGCGTGACCACTTGACGGAGAAAGGGGCGGCGCTTACCTCCAAGTCGCCGTGGATGCCGGCTTCGGTGTTTGGATCCCCAGGTGTGCATACGATGGCCGCGACCGATCTGGCGCTGGTCGGCTGGAAGGGCGAGGGCATTACCGATATCGGGCCGACGATGGAGGTCCAGAAGCGCTCCTGGCACCAGGTTGAGGGCGTCGATCCGAAGGATGTCCAGCTGATCGGCGGAGTCATGACGGAGGAAGAGATATGGGCCTGCACCACCTGCCGGAACTGCGAGGATCAATGCCCGGTCGCGAACGAGCACGTCGACAAAATCGTTGACCTAAGGCGGCATCTGGTCCTGATGGAGGGCAGTGTGCCGCAGGAGGGGCAGCGTGCCATGCAAAACATCGAGCGCCAGGGCAATCCGTGGGGCATCAGCCGTGCTGATCGCAGCAAATGGGTGAAGGAGATCGATCCGGAAGGAACGCTGGATTTAAAAATTCCGACTGTGAAGGAAAATCCGGATTTCGACATCCTGTTCTTCGTCGGTTCCATGGGGTCCTATGACAACCGGAGCCGCAAAATCACCCGCGCCTTCGTCCGGCTCATGAATGAAGCGGGCGTGAACTTCGCCATTCTCGGCAACGAGGAGAAGAATTCAGGGGATACCCCGCGCCGGATGGGCAATGAATTTTTGTTCCAGCAGCTGTGCATGGAGAACATCGAGACGTTCCAGAAGTACGATGTGAAGCGAATCGTCACAGCTTGTCCGCATACCTTTAATATTTTCAAAAACGAATATCCGGAATTCGGACTTACGGCTGAAGTCCTCCACCACACGGAGCTGCTGGATCAGCTGGTGAAGGAAGGCCGGCTTACGCCGAAGTATCCGATCCAGGAAAAAATCACCTACCACGATTCCTGCTACCTCGGCCGGTATAACGACGTCTATGACCAGCCGCGAAACGTGCTTCGCGCCATTCCGGGCGTGGAGCTCCTCGAAATGGAGCGCACCCGCGAGAACGGGATGTGCTGCGGTGCCGGCGGCGGCCAGATGTGGATGGAGGAGGATGCCGGCAAGCGAGTCAATCTGGCGCGAACCGAGCAGGCGCTCGCGATCTCGCCGACGATGATCAGCTCGGCCTGCCCGTATTGCCTGACAATGCTGGAGGACGGCACGAAGCTGAAGGAAGTGGAGGACAGCGTAAGAACGCGGGATATCGCGGAAATCTTGGAATTATCCGTATTTGGTCTATCCGAAATCCATGAACAGGAGGTCGTTGTGCAATGAATCAAACCACTACCAAGGAAGCCGTCAGAGGCTCCGGCGTCGCTAGCCGAAACATTACCAAAGCCGCTGTCATCGGCTCCGGCGTGATGGGATCCGGCATTGCCGCCCATCTCGCCAATGCAGGCATCCCTTGCCTGCTGCTCGATATTGTTCCTAAGGATCTGACGCCGGAGGAGGAGAAGGCCGGTCTCACGCTGGACCATCCGAAGGTGCGTAACCGGTTGGCGGCCAAGGCTGTTGCCGCGCTGCCGAAATCAAGCACCGCTCCGCTGTACCGTGCCGATTTTGTCAGCCGCATTACGCCTGGGAATATGGAGGATCACCTGAGCCAGCTGAAGGAGGCCGACTGGATCATTGAGGTCGTCACCGAACGGCTGGAGATCAAGAAGAGCATTCTGAAGACGATCGAAGGCGTTCGCAAGGAAGGAGCGATCGTCAGCACCAATACATCCGGGATCTCGGTCAATGCGATGGCGGAGGAATGCGGCGAGGAATTCCGCAGACATTTCCTGGGGACGCATTTTTTCAACCCCCCTCGCCATATGAAGCTGCTGGAGATCATTCCGGGCTTCGATACCGATCCCGATATTACGCAGTTCATGGTGGATTTCTGCACGAAGCGTCTTGGCAAAGGCGTTGTGCTGGCGAAGGATACGCCGAATTTTATTTCGAACCGCATCGGCACCTATGGCCTGCTCGTCACGCTGCAGGAAATGGTAAGGAACAGCTACTCCGTCGAGGAAGTGGATGCGGCGACCGGCCCCGTGCTGGGACGGCCGAAAAGCGCCACCTTCCGTACGCTCGATCTGGTCGGGATCGATACGTTCGTCCATGTGGCGAAGAATGTGTACGACAACGTGCAGGACGGGCACGAGAAGGACGTATTTACAGTGCCCGACGTGCTGAATGAGCTCGTATCCCGCGGATGGATCGGGGAGAAGGGCGGCCAGGGCTTTTATAAGAAAATAAAAGGAGATCAGGGCAGCACCATTCTGTCCCTGAATCTGTCCACGATGGAATATAACCCGAGCGCTAAAATCAGCTCCGCATCCATTGAGGCGGCTAAGGCGGTGAAGGGGGCTAAGCGGAAGATCAAGGCTTTTCTCGGCACGAAGGACCGCTACTCGGAGCTCGCCTGGAATGTGCTGAAGCAGGTACTCGTGTACTCCGCCGAGAAGCTGGGCGAAATTGCAGATTCCATCCAGGAGATCGACAATGCCATGAAATGGGGCTTCAACTGGGAGCTGGGGCCGTTTGAAACCTGGGATCTGATCGGCCTGCCGGAATCGGTGCAGCGGATGGAGGCCGAGGGGCTGACGGTGCCGGCCTGGGTCAAGGACTGGATCGCCGCAGGGAATAAATCCTTCTATCAAGAGAAGGACGGTCAGGTGTTCCATTACTTGAAGGGCGAATACAAAGCCGTAGATGCAGAGCCGGAGCGGATCTCGCTATCGGCGCTCAAAGCGCAGAATCGGGTGATCCGATCCAACACGGGGGCGAATCTGATCGATATCGGGGACGATGTCGCACTGCTGGAGTTCACGTCACCGAACAATGCGATCGGTGCGGACATTCTGGTCATGATCCAGCAGAGCGTGGAGGAAGTCCGGGCGAATTACCGCGGGTTGGTTCTCGCTAACGAAGGACGCAATTTCTGTGTCGGGGCGAATCTGATGCTCATGCTGATGGAGGCCCAGAGCGGCGATTGGGATGAGGTGGATGACATCATCCGTCTGTTCCAGGGCAGCATGATGAAGCTCAAACGGCTGGAGAAGCCGGTCGTCGCGGCGCCGCATCGGATGACGCTCGGCGGCGGCGTGGAGGCGTGCCTGCCGGCGGACCGGATTGTTTTCTCGGCCGAGACCTACTTCGGCCTGGTAGAGACCGGTGTCGGCCTGATTCCAGCAGGCGGGGGCTGCAAGGAGCTCGCCCTGATGGCTAGCAGCCGCTACCCGGATCCGGGCAGCGATCCGCAGCCGGAGATTAACCGCATGTTCGAGATGGTGGCCATGGCGAAGACGTCCACCAGCGGTCACGAAGCGGTTCAAATGTACGGCCGCGGGGCGGATACGGTGGTCATGAATCAGGACTACCGGATCTATGAGGCCAAGCAGGCCGTGCTCGAGCTTGATCGCGCAGGCTATGTCCCGCCGCAGCCGGGCAAGGCCCGGGTCGTCGGCCGCGACGGCCGCGCCGTGCTCCAGATGGGCGCCATCGACATGAGGCGAGGCGGTTATATCAGCGACCACGATCTGCTGATTGCGAAGAAGCTGGCGCATATTTTGACCGGCGGCGACGTGCCGGCCGGAACCATCGTCAGCGAGGAGCATCTGCTCGATCTGGAACGCGAGGCGTTCCTCAGCCTGCTCGGCGAGGTGAAGACGCAGCAGCGCATGCAGCATATGCTCGCCAAGGGCAAGCCGCTGCGCAACTAGGGACAGATGTTGGTCAAAAGCAAGTCACTGCGGAATTAGGGGAGTTGGTGGTATTCCGTTGGGGATTAGATTTTACTTTGACAATTCCTCTGTGATTCACCATTCATCAAATGCTGTTGCTGCTTGCAAATAGGTCTTATACGTTCATCGAACCTTTCGATTTCCAGCAGTGCCTTAGGTCCTGATTGAATTATAGTCGGCAAATCCGATTAGCTAATGAAGTTAGAAGTTGTCCTATTATATCCAACCAATTCAAGGTGACGAGGTGAAGATGGCATGAGAGAAGCAGTCATCGTATCGCTTGCCCGAACCCCGGTGGGGAAAGCGAAGAAAGGGAGTTTGGCCCAGACGCGCGTGGAGGACCTGGGGAAGGCGGTGCTGGAAGCCGTCATAGCTCGTGCGCCGGGCCTTAAGAAGGAGGATGTTGAAGACATCATCCTCGGGTGTGCGATGCCGGAAGGCGAGCAGGGATTGAACGTCGCCCGGATCATCTCGTTGTATGCAGGATATCCGGTCACGGTTCCCGCCCTGACGGTGAACCGGTTCTGCTCCTCCGGCCTGCAGGCAATCGCCTTTGCAGCGGAACGGATTATGCTCGGTTACGCCGACGTGATTATCGCCGGCGGCGTCGAGAGCATGAGCCATGTGCCGATGACCGGCTTCAAGCCGGCTCCGCATCCGACGATCGTTGATGAGATGCCGGAGGTGTACATCGGCATGGGGCATACGGCGGAAGAGGTCGCCCGCCGGTTCGGCATTACCCGCGAAGCGCAGGATGCCTTCGCGGCCAGCAGTCACCGCAAGGCAGCGGCTGCCATTGCGGAAGGGAAGTTCCGGGACGAGATCGTGCCGGTGAACGTGTCCTTGGCTGCCGCAGACGAGTCGGGCAAGGTGCGCAGTAAGTCCTTCACCTTCGATATGGATGAAGGCGTACGTCCCGACACATCGCCGGAGGTACTGGCGAAATTGCGGCCTGCCTTTGCTCTCGGCGGGACTGTAACCGCCGGGAACGCCTCGCAGACCAGCGACGGCGCGGCGGCGGTCGCGGTCATGAGCCGCGAGAAGGCGGAAGCGCTCGGCCTTAAGCCGCTCGCGACCTTCAGGTCCTTCGCGTTGGCGGGCGTGGAGCCCGAAATTATGGGCGTGGGCCCGGTGGAGGCTATTCCGAAGGCCCTCCGGATGGCGGGCATCGGGCTGGATCAGGTGGATGTGTTCGAGATTAACGAAGCGTTCGCTTCGCAATGTCTCCACATCATCCGCGCCTTGGACATTGACGAGAGCAAAGTCAATGTCAATGGCGGGGCCATCGCCCTCGGCCACCCGCTTGGCTGCACCGGAGCGAAGCTGACGGTCAGCCTTGTGTCCGAGCTGGCCCGGCGAGGCGGCGGCTACGGCGTCGTGAGCATGTGCATCGGCGGCGGTATGGGCGCTGCGGGGGTGTTCGAGGTGCATGCAGCCGGGGCGTGAGGTAGCTATTTACTACATCGGAGCAGGCACCTTCACAGCCAACAAGCGCTGTGCCCGCTCCGAACACGGACCGGGCACACGCGCCCTTCCCCCCACCAACAGTGATTGTGGGGGGGAGGCGGCCCTACCCAGCGGAGAGGGCGGAATTGGACTGGAGAAACAGAGTGTTCGCCTTTAATTTCAGATTTCGCCTCTGTTAAGGATCATTCAGGAAATCTGAAATTAACAGCGATCGGAAGTACAATCCGCCATCGTAGCGGACACCGAAGCAGCATTCACAGTAGTCATCGAAGCGACGCTATCTAAACAAGCAGACTTAAACATCGCAGCAGATGCACCACCACAATTACTAATCCCATTCCAGAAAGGAGCCATAACCATGAGCGACAACCAAACGAAAGAACCGAAAATCAAAGGCGGCAGCTATATTATCGATAACCTGGACGTGCAGCGCATCCTGACCCCGGAGGATTTCACCGAGGAGCATAAAATGATCGGCGACACGGTCCGGGACTTCATCGACGGTGAAGTGGTGCCGCATGACGAGGAGCTGGAGAAGCTCAATTACGAGCTGACCGTGGATTTGCTGCGCAAGTCCGGGGAGCTCGGACTGCTGGGCGCTGACGTGCCTGAGCCGTTCGGCGGCGTCGGGCTGGATAAAGTGAGCTCCACGATCATCAGCGAAGCGCTGGCCAAGGGCTCGTCCTTCGCCCTGTCCTTCGGGGCGCACGTCGGCATCGGGACGCTGCCGATCGTGTTCTTCGGCACGGCGGAGCAGAAGAAGAAGTACCTGCCGGACCTGGCCACCGGGGCCAAAATCGCGGCCTACTGCCTGACCGAGCCGACGTCGGGCTCCGACGCGCTCGGCGCCAAAACGACGGCACGTTTATCCGATGACGGCGAATATTATATTTTGAACGGATCGAAGTTATATATTACCAATGCCGGATTTGCGGATATCTTTATCGTGTACGCCAAGATCGACGGCGAGCATTTCACCGCGTTCATCGTGGAAAAGGAGATGGAGGGCTTCACGCTCGGACCGGAAGAGAAGAAGATGGGCATCAAGGGCTCCTCGACGCGTCCGCTTTTCTTCGAGGATGTGAAGGTGCCGAAGGAGAATTTGCTGGGCGAAATCGGCAAAGGCCATCGCATCGCTTTCAACATCCTGAATATCGGCCGGTATAAATTGGCAGCCGGTACGGTCGGCGCGGCGAAGGAAACGATCGAGCTGAGCGCGAAATATGCAAATACCCGCAAACAGTTCGACACCCCGATCTCCCAGTTCCCGCTCATGCGCAAAAAGCTGGCCGAGATGAACATTGCCGCCTTCGTGATGGAGAGCATGGTATACCGCACAGCCGGTCTGCTCGACGAGGCGCTGCAGGACATCGATTATTCCAGCGAGGACGCGGGCGCCTTGTCGGCCGCTGCGATCTCGGACTATGCCATCGAGTGCTCGATCAACAAGGTGTTTTGCTCGGAAGGGCTGGATTTTGTAGCGGATGAGGGGGTTCAAATCCACGGAGGATACGGGTACATTCAGGAATACAAGGTGGAGCGGATCTACCGCGATTCCCGCATCAACCGAATTTTCGAGGGCACGAACGAGATTAACCGCCTGCTCATCCCGGGAACCCTCGTGAAAAAAGCCATGAAGGGTGAAATCGCGCTGCTGCAAAAAGCGCAAGGCCTGCAAAATGAACTGCTGCAGATCGTTCCAGGCCAAACGTTCGAGGGTACGCTGGAGCAGGAAGCTCATTTCCTGGATATGAGTAAAAAGATTTTCCTGCTCGCCGGCGGCCTTGCGGTTCAAAAATTCGGGACCAAGCTCGAGAAGGAACAGGAGCTATTGTCCAATCTGGCGGACATGATGATTGATATTTTTGCGCTCGAAAGCGCCCTGCTGCGCACCAAGAAGCATATCGCTCGTACATCGGAAGAGAAAGCGGCCGGCATGATCGAGATGACGCAGGTATTTGCGTATGAAGCGTTCCAACGCATCGAGGCGCTCGCGAAAGAAATCCTGGCCTCCGTGGAAACCGGCGATATGCTGCGCATGCAGCTGTCGGTATTGAAAAAGCTGACCCGCACCAGCCCGGTCGATACGGTAGCGCTGAAGCGCAGCATTGCAGCCCGCGTCGTCAAAAACGAGCGGTATACGGTGTAAGTAACGTTGCGCCCATACTGCTGCCGGCATATTAACAAGGTATCCAAACCTTCCGGCGGATCGCCCTGAAGCTCATTGCGCAGTTTGCGGATAACGGAGAACCCTGTGAACGAGTTCATAGGGTTCCCGCCTCGTATAAACGCAGGGAGGAGTCAAGTCGTGCGAACAGCCAAAGGAGCGCACGACTCGGAGACCGGACCAAAGCGGTTCGATAAATCCGGGCAAACCGATGTCCAGACATTCAGAGCACGCGGACATTCTAAGACAGCGGGCAACTCCAAGCAAGCGCACGATCTAAACCGTTCCTCCCGGGATGTGCGGGGGTGATCTATACCGGATTTTTTTGGAGCTTATCAAAAGAGACAGGTTTTTTCTTGGAGTAGGAAAGGAAGAAGCATTCCTTAGGAAAGGGTTGGTTTTGTATGGATACAAAGCCTTGGCTGCAGTTTTATCCGCCGGAAGTAGCCCCCGCTTTTGATTATCCGAAACAGAATTTGGCGTTGTTTCTCGTGACGTCGGCACAGAAATATCCTCGAAAGCCGGCGATGTATTTTATGGGGAAAACGATCACCTACCAAAGCTTGCTGGACTCCGCCTACCGCATGGCAAATGCGCTCCGCAGCAAGGGCGTGAAGAAGGGAGACCGGGTGGCGATCATGCTGCCCAATTGTCCGCAGGTCGTCATCTCGTATTATGGCGCGCTGCTCGCTGGAGCGGTGTGCGTCATGACCAATCCGCTCTATATGGAGCGGGAAATCGCGTATCAGATGAAGGACTCCGGTGCCAAAATCATCATAACGATGGATATGTTCGTCTCCCGGGTGGAGAAGGTAATAGAGGAGACGAAGCTTGAGCATATCATCGTAACGTCGGTGAAGGACTATCTACCGTTCCCGAAGAATCTGCTCTATCCGATCAAAGCGAAGCAGGCAGGCCCTCTCCCGGTCGTCCATTATGGCAGCCGGGTGCATGCATTTAAACAGCTGCTGGCCGCATCGCCTAACGATCCAATCTGCGAAAGCGTGGATGCGGAAAGGGATTTGGCACTGCTGCAGTATACCGGCGGCACGACGGGGACGCCCAAGGGCGTCATGCTGACGCATCTGAATTTGGTGGCCAATACGGTCCAGTCCGCGAACTGGTGTTACCAGGTTGAGGACGGGAAGGAGCGGTATATGGCCGCGCTGCCGTGCTTTCACGTATTCGGGCTGACGGTGCTGCTGAACCAGGCGGTGTACCGTGCCGGTATGCTGATTCTGGTCCCTAAATTCGAAGTGGCGATGATCCTGGATTTGATCAAAAAGGTAAAGCCGACGCTCTTCCCCGGGGCGCCGACCATGTATATTGCTCTCATCAATCACCCGCGGATTCAGGAATACGACTTGTCTTCCATTAATGCCTGCATCAGCGGCTCCGCCGCGCTCCCGGTCGAGGTGCAGGATAAGTTCGAGGAGCTGACGAAGGGACGGCTGATCGAGGGCTACGGATTGACGGAAGCCTCGCCGGTGACCCACGCGAATCCGATCTGGGGAAGACGCAAGATCGGGACGATCGGTATCCCGGTTCCTGATACGGAGGCGAAAGTGGTCAACCCGGAGACAGGCGAGGAGATGCCGGTCGGCGAGCCAGGCGAGCTTATTGTGAAGGGCCCTCAGGTCATGAAAGGCTATTGGAACCGGCCGGAGGAGACCTTTGATACGATCCGCAATGGCTGGCTGTTTACCGGCGATATGGCCACGATGGACGAGGAAGGATATTTTACGATCATCGACCGGAAGAAGGATATGATAATTGCAAGCGGTTACAATATATACCCGAGGGAGATCGAGGAAGTGCTGTATGAGCATCCTTCCGTCAAGGAAGCCGTTGTGGTCGGCACCAAGGACGATTACCGCGGCGAGACGGTCAAAGCCTACATCGTGCTCAAAGATGGAGCGGCTCCGGATCCTGCGGGATTGGAAAAGTTTTGCCGAAGCCAGCTTGCCGCTTATAAGGTGCCGCGGCAGTTCGTATTCCGTGACGCTTTACCGAAGACGATGGTCGGAAAGGTGCTTCGCCGCAAGCTGCTGGAAGAAGAGGAGGAAGGCAGACCGACGGGCTGATGCATAGGATGGAGAAGTTAGGTGCAGGCGCTGCGGGCATGCATCGGTCGACAAGACGTAGCTTCTCCTCTACCGCGTGCCTCTCCCGGCGCGGTGTAAGGATGACTGCTGCACGATGCTTAGCGTCGACGCTCGGGCGACCAGCCATGCCCTTTGGATGACCCACTGAGGTCACTCCCAGCATGTCGTCGGCGATTTTCCGCCGATTTTTAAGAAGTTATCATCAATAACTAGGATTAGGTAACGTTGAAAATCGGAAGATGGGGTACCTTAAACGTTGAATATTGTAAGTATGCCGTGTCATAAATTCGATACAAGGAGGAGGCCTTATGCATAAAGCCGATACGAGCCAGGATCCGAAGGCCGAACAGCCGACATTTGACCGGGAGGCCTACATGGAGGCGATGGCCAAGGCGGCCGAGCCCACCTTCTGGGGATATCTTGGCTGTAAGCTGGCTTCCGCTACCCCGGAAGCGGTTGTCGTCACCCTGGATGTGCAGCCTCATCATATGAATATGATGGGGATCGTGCATGGCGGTGTCCTCTCCTCGCTGATGGATAATGCTATGGGCATCGCCGTCATGCTGGAGCGTCCCGGCGAGTCGACCGTGACCAGCAACCTGAACGTGCATTTTGTCATGCCGGCCAGGGAGGGGGTTCTCACGGTGACGGCAAGCATCGTTCATCAGACGCGCCGGTCGGTCACGACGGAATGTAAAATTACGGATGCAAAGGGAGAACTGGTTGCCATAAGCACCGGATCATTCCGGGTGAAATGAAGCAAGACGGAATAAAAAGCGGTCTGTCGTCTCCTAAGGGTGGAGAGGGCAGGCCGTTTTTTTGTTGAAACCAGGTAAGCTCTATGGGCTTTGTTGCGATACACAGTTAGATAAACGTTTCTCAACGTTGAATTTCTCGTATTCACGTATTATCGCTCACAAACTTCGAATCAGGGAATCCTATGAATCTTGTGTCTGTCGAACATTAGATCAGATCACCAGAGACGGTTGGTAATGCCTTGTCAGTCAGAATAAGCTATGGTACAATAATAATGCTGTTTTTCATCAGAATTTGAACATTATATTTGATTATAAATCTGATGTTTACATACGCGTAGGAGGTGGAAGTCATGGTTGTATTGTTCGAAGTGCTGCTCGTCATTTTCTCCATCGGGTTGATTACGGTTGTTCTTCTCCAGAAAGGGAAAAGTGCAGGTCTTGCCGGTGCCATCTCCGGCGGTGCGGAACATCTGTTTGGCAAAACGAAGGCTCGCGGTATGGATCTCGTGCTGCAGCGCATTACCGTTGGTTTGGCGGCAGGATTCATGATCTTGGCGATTGTTGTTGCGATGTTGAAATAATAATACGGCCCTCGCTTTTCACTCTGGAAGAGCGGGGGCTTTTTATATGCCTTGGGCGAATGGTGATCTTTGGGGGGATTTCGAAGGATACCGCGGATTAAATTCGTGTATACTAGGGTATGTGTATATGTAGGTAAAGAATGGATAGAGGAACGAATGAATTCGCAGGTTCCCCGAGGTGATAATCATGATAACGGAACAAATTTTACTCGATTTTATGCGGGAAACTGCATACAAACCGATGACGTACCAGGAATTGGAGCAGCATTTTGCGATTGAGGATGCTCATGATTTCAGGGAGTTTTTAAAGCTGTTGAACGATCTGGAGCAGTCCGGAAAAATCATTCTGACCAGCACCCAGCGTTACGGCGTGCCGGAGCGGATGTCTTTGCTGCGCGGGCGCCTCCAGGCGCATCCGAAGGGTTTTGCTTTTCTGATTCCGGATGACCGGGAGCATCCCGATGTGTACATTCATGCGAACGACCTGAAGAGCGCCATGAACGGCGATACGGTGCTGGTTCGCATTAGCTCGCAGCATAGCGAGGGCGGCAAAATGGAAGGCGAGGTTGTCCGCATCGTCACCCGCGCCGTCACCCAAGTGGTGGGCGTCTTCCAAAATCACGAGGCGTACGGCTTCGTACTGCCGGATGATAAGCGGATTAACCGGGATATTTTTATACCGAAGCATGCGATGAACGGCGCCGTGGACGGCGTGAAGGTCGTCGTCAAGCTGGTGAGCTATCCGGAGGGACGGGCGGCGGCCGAGGGCGAGGTTGTGGAGATTTTGGGCCACAAGGACGATCCGGGCGTCGACATCCTGTCGATTATCCGGAAGCATCAGCTGCCGGAAGGCTTTCCGGAAGAGGTGCTGGCCGAGGCGGATGCTGCGCCGGATTCCATTACGGAAGAAGAGATCGTCCAGCAGGGCCGGCGGGATCTTCGCGGCTTAAATATCGTCACGATTGACGGTGAGGATGCCAAGGACTTGGACGACGCGGTCAACGTGGAGCGCCTGCCGAATGGCCATTACCGTCTGGGCGTGCATATTGCCGACGTGAGCTATTACGTGCGCGAGCATTCCGAGCTGGATAAGGAAGCGTACAACCGCGGGTGCAGTGTCTACCTGGTAGACCGCGTTATTCCAATGCTGCCGCACCGCTTATCCAACGGCATTTGCAGCTTGAATCCGCAGGTGGACCGTCTCACGATGTCCTGCGTCATGGAATTCAATGAGCAGATGAAGGTCGTGAAGCACGATATTTTCACAAGCGTGATTCGGACGAAGGAACGGATGACGTACAACAATGTGCGCAAAATTCTGGTCGACGAGGATCCGGAGCTGATCGAGCGTTACAGCGATCTGGTGGAGGATTTCCGCCTGATGCAGGAGCTGGCACTGAAGCTGCGGAACCGCCGGATGCGGCGGGGCGCGGTCGATTTTGATTTTGTGGAGTCGAAGGTCATTGTCGATGAAAACGGCAAGCCGATCGATATCGTCAAACGGGAGCGTTCCATCGCGGAGCAGATCATCGAGGAATTCATGCTGGCCGCCAACGAAACGGTGGCTGAGCATTTCCACTGGCTGAAGGTGCCATTCATCTACCGAATCCACGAGGATCCGGATCCGGAGAAGCTGCAGAACTTCATGGCGTTTGCCGCGAATTTCGGCCACCATGTGAAAGGGCGCGGCAATCAGATTCATCCGCGTGCCCTGCAAAGCCTGCTGGACGACATCCACGGCACGAAAGAGCAGACGGTGCTCAGCACGATGATGCTCCGTTCGATGAAGCAGGCGAAGTACGATGCGGAGAGCACAGGTCATTTTGGTCTGGCGGCCGAGTACTATTCCCACTTCACGTCACCGATTCGCCGTTACCCGGACCTGGTCATTCACCGGGTGATCCGGGAGGTGCTGGAGAGCGGCGGAACGCTGAGCGAGCAGCGGCATGAGCAGCTCGCGGCCCGCATGGCGGACATTGCTCAGCAATCCTCGGAGCGCGAGCGCGTCGCCGTTGATGCCGAACGTGACACCGAGGCCCTGAAGAAGGCCGAGTTCATGCTGGATAAGGTCGGCGAGGAATTCGAGGGCATTATCAGCAGCGTGACCAGCTTCGGTATGTTCATCGAGCTGGAGAACACGGTAGAAGGCCTGATTCGGCTCAGCGCGCTGACCGACGATTATTACCACTTCGACGAAGGCCACATGGCGCTGATCGGGGAGCGGACATCGAAGGTGTTCCGCATCGGCGATGACGTCAAGGTGCGCGTGGCGAAGGTGAATATGGATGAGCACACCATCGATTTTGAGATGGTGGACATGAAGCCGCGCCGGCAAGGCCGCGGCGGCGGTGCTGGCGGCGGCGACCGCGGCGGAGCCGGTGGCCGCGGGTTTGGCGCCCGCGATGGCGCAGCCCGCGGGGGCAAGGGCCGCGGCAAGCGCAGCGCCGCGGCAGAAGGCGGCGCGCCGGCAGGGCGCCGCGAGGACAGCGCCGGCGGCCAGGGCGGCCGTGCCGGCGGGAAGCGCGGCGGCGGAGAGGCCGCCGAAGGCACGGAGACGCGCAGCTTCGCGTTCGGCTCCGGCAAGGGCGGCTACAGCTCCGCCGGCGGCGGGGCCCTTGGCTTTGACCGCAACGCCCGCTCGGGCGGCGGAGGCGGCAAGGGCCGCCGGAAGAAGACGTCGCGCAGCGGCATCTTCATCGGCGAAGGACCGACGCCGGGCAGTGGGCCAGCCGGCCCTGATGGCGATGCCGCAGGCGGCGGCGGACGGCGCAAGCGGAAGAGCAAAGGCGGGAACGGCACAGCCGCTTTTGTGAGGAAGAAGAAAAAGTAGGGCTGGGGCGGACGGCAAGCGCTTTGGCATCCCTAGGACCAGAACTGTGAACACAGTTATGAAGGGGAAGGGGATACTCGTTTAATCTTGAATTCCCTCTTCGGTGCTCATGGCCTTAGAATCATGGCTGCCGATTTTGCCATTCGATATTCAGAGCGGAACGCTTGCCCCGCCTTGCGTAAGCAGGCCAACGTTTGATACAATGGACTTCTGGTGAGATTGCATTTTTTCGGCGGTCTGCCGGGAGTCCTTTTTCCATTTACTGCTCATGACAAGGAGTGAGACCATGGGTAAGAAGAGTGACGGGAAGGTTCTGGCCCAGAACAAGAAAGCTTCCCATGATTACTTCATAGAAGATACGTACGAAGCGGGGATGGTTCTGACCGGGACCGAGATCAAGTCGATCCGTAACGGCCGTGCCAATATTGGCGACGCGTTTGCGACAATTCGCAATGGCGAGATCCACATTCACAACATGCACATCAGCCCGTTCGAGCAAGGGAACCGGAGCAATCCGTCCGACCCGACGCGTGCGCGGAAGCTGCTGCTGCACAAGGAACAGATCCGCAAGCTGCTAGGGCAATCCAAGCAGGAGGGATATACGATCGTTCCGCTTAAAATCTATATCCGCAACGGTTATGCCAAGCTGCTGCTGGGCCTCGGTAAAGGTAAGAAGCAGTATGACAAACGTGCGGATGCTGCCAAGAAGGACGCGCAGCGCGATATCCAGCGGGCACTGCGGGAGAAGCAGAAGATTGTGCGTTGATGAGCATATCGGCTTTTGAGTGGCATGTTTTAGCTGTGTTGCCTGCATTATATATATCATTTTGATGCAGTTTGTGATATACTATTTGATGTAAGGCAAGATCGATTCTTTGACAACAGCATGCAGTAGACGGCATTCTTTCTTTGGAGGGAAGGAATGCGAACGTTTGATTGACTACTGTGGCTGAATCATCTTTAGATCTAATCCAGGTACCCTTTTTGGCGGAAACGTCAGGTGCTTCGCGCATCGGCATTTCTCCACATAAGGGGGCGTTCTTTGGATTCGACGGGGATAGTTCGGGCATGAGTAGCGGGTAGTGGGGACGCGTCCACTTCATCAACGCTAAAGCCATAATAACTGGCAAACAACAAACTTCTTACGCTGTAGCAGCTTAATAACCTGCACGCGTGCTCTCGCTCTGTATCGCCCATGTACCGGGATGAGGGCTCAACTTTAGTGGGATACGCTGTCACATCTCCGCCTGGGGTGTGCTGAAGAAGACAATCAGGCTGGGCATAGCGAAAGCCGGTTACGGGGCGTTTGCTTTGCCGACATTAAAACTGTAACTACACCCGTAGAAACTTGTGTTGTCGTTATCTTCGGACAGGGGTTCGACTCCCCTCGCCTCCATACATAACAATGATAGAGCCATCAGCCAGTGATCTGGTTGGTGGCTCTTCTGTTTATGATAAGTAATTAGAAAACTGGAGGGGACTCAGGATGGTTGCCAATCGAGAGCAGCTCCAAGAAATTCTGAAAAAAGCAAATCAACATGCATGCAAGCAAGCCAAGGAGTCAGGGGCATCCATTTACTATATCAAGGATAATAAACGAGTTCGTGAGGATGCTAACGGAAATAAGTTCGAAATCATTTATGATGCAACCGGAAAACGACATGAGTTCGAATATCATGAATAAGCAAAAACCAGTTATGACGGTTTTTGCCGGAACAAATGGGGCCGGAAAAAGCACGCTCAGTATGCAGATGAGGGCATGGTTAGGCGAGTTGGTTGATCCTGATCAGATTGCGCGTGAACTAAAACCAGATGATCCAAGAAGTGTCGATCTTTCGGCGGGAAGAGAAGCGGTCAAAAGAATCAGATCGTTATAAAAAGACAGGAGCATTTTGCCATTGAAACTACCCTATCAGGTACATTTGTTTTAAAGCATATGCAAGTTGCTAAAGAAAGCGGTTATGACATCGTCATGTACTATATTGGACTTCAAGATGTGCAAAAAAACCATGATTGTTGCTGAAATCGCAGAAAGCAAGCTGATATATTGCATAGATCATATACCTGTTTGGTCTGCTATTGTTACTAGGGACCATAGTTGATGAGGTATTCTAGGGGAGATATTACTGCTTAATAACCTGCACGCGTGCTCTCGCTCTGTATCGCCCATGTACCGGGATGAGGGCTCAACTTTAGTGGGATACGCTGTCACATCTCCACCTGGGGTGTGCTGAAGAAGACAATCAGGCTGAGGCGTTTGCTTTGCCGACATTAAAACTGTAACTAGACCGTAGAAACTTATGTTGTCATTATCTTCGGACAGGGGTTCGATCCCCTACCCCTTGCCTCCATACATATGCTTAAAAAGCGACCTTAGTAGGTCGCTTTTTAAGTAGATTTCTTTAAATTGAGTGGAAGAAAGTTTACCCGCTATGACAATCATTACAGCAGAAATAGCAGCCGTCAAAATTATTTTTGCCCGTTTCCTTTTTGACCCGTTGAATAGCAGATTGACAATTGTTTTCGTAACCGATCAATACACTATTTAATACATCAGGTTTGTAAGAGCAGTTTTCTGTATGAACCTCATGATTACCCTTGCTATCAATATTCTTATTATAGTAGTAGAATTTTGCCAATGTTCTTCCTCCCTTATTTTTAGATATAAATTTATTATTATAGTATCAGAAATCGATCTTAATAACTAGAACAAACGTTCCTATGGATGATCGCTCCTTACTTTGTGTACTTTGGATATTTTTAGGGAAGAATATTGTATAATGATAATAATTTAAGTGCAGAGTGAGGTGATAGCCTTGAGTCGGACAGAAGAATACTTGAGAAGTTTACTGAAAGAATTATGTAGTTTGCCGAGCGAAACTGGTTGGGTAGAATTTAAACATAATAATAAGGATTTTGAGAGTATTGGAGAGTATATATCTGCCTTGAGTAATTCTGCTACTTTGGACGGAAAAAGTCATGCTTTTATGATTTGGGGAGTCAAAGATGAGACGCATGACATACTTGGCACAAACTTTAGCCCTCACTTAAGCAAAGTCGGAAATGAAGAATTGGAGAGTTGGTTATTAAGGCAATTATCACCTCGTATTTATTTTAAATTCTATGAATTAGTTACGGATTCTGGGAAAATCATCATATTAGAGATCGAAAGGGCTACAGATAAACCTGTACAATTTAAAGGAATAGAGTATATACGTATAGGGTCTTACAAAAAGAATCTAAAGGATTACCCTGATAAAGAACGTGCTCTATGGAGAGCTTTTGATAAAACACCTTTTGAAGAAATGATTGCTGCTGAAAATGTAAAAGACTCTGAGGTGCTTAAGCTTCTTGATTATCCAACTTACTTTGAGCTATTGGATCTAGAACTGCCAGAGGATAGAAAACGGATTTTGGAACGTTTATCAAACGACAACATGATAAAGAAGTGTGATGCCGGTGGGTGGAATATTACAAATCTAGGTGCAATCTTATTTGCCAAGAGGTTGTCAAGCTTTAATCATCTAAAAAGAAAATCAGTACGAGTTATTATATATAGCGGCAAAGACCGCACTCAAACTGAGCGGGAACAAGAGGGCGTTAAAGGTTATGCTGCTGGATTCGAAGGACTTATTGGATTCATAGACAATCTTTTACCGAGGAACGAGATAATCGGAAAAGCCTTAAGAAAAGATGTTTCAATGTACCCCGAGTTAGCCGTTAGGGAATTGGTCGCTAATGCTATAATACATCAGGACTTTTCATTACGTGGTACAGGGCCAATGATTGAAATTTTCTCGGATCGTATGGAAATAACGAATCCAGGAATACCGCTCGTCCAAGTGGAACGATTTATCGACAGTCCTCCTAGGTCACGAAATGAAGCGATCGCCTCATTCCTACGTCGTGTTGGAGTCTGTGAAGAACGAGGTAGTGGCTTTGATAAAGTTGTGTCGCAAACAGAGTTTTATCAGTTACCAGCTCCAATAATTGAGGTTACTGAAGAACACACTCGAGTAATTTTATTTTCGCATAAGCCATTTGCAGAAATGGATCGAGAAGAACGGGTCAGGGCGTGTTACATGCATGCCTGTTTGAAATATGTAACTAGAGACTTTATGACAAATGCAACTTTGCGTCAGCGTTTTGGAATGGATAGTAGGCAAATCTCTATTGCCTCCAGGATAATTAAAGATGCAGTAGAAACATCAAAAGTTAAGGCAAAAGATCCTGATACTGCTCCAAAACATATGAAGTATGTGCCTTATTGGGCTTAGGAGCTTACTTGACGGTAACTTGCACGTAACTTGCATATGGCTTCCCCATTGGGAAGGAAGTAATGGGATTAGTGCTGCAGATACTTTGTTTTGGGGCATTCAGAACTTGGGGGGTATCAGTGATTTAACTTGCACGTAACTTCATAGAATGAGCTGGATGTATTAGCAGCATTATCGAATCAAACTTCGAATGGAGTCTCTAGGGTGACATCAAAACCGTAACTACACCCGAAGAAACTTGTGTTGTCGTTATCTTCGGACAGGGGTTCGACTCCCCTCGCCTCCATCATGAAACACACCATCCGCATGAGGATGGTGTTTTTGTTTTATATTAATACTATAGGCTAGAGCATGTCTTACAGATGGAGTGAAATCGATGAATCATAGTCATGAAGGAGAGGATCGATTGATAACGGTGCTCAATATGGATGGTCAACAGCTAACCCCGTGTTTGCTCCATCGGGCTTGGCGGGAAGTTGAGCGATCGCGAGCTGTCTGGATTGATGAGCAGACCATCCAATTGCTTTATAATCCTTTCTTATTCCGGGGCTATCGAAAAGCTGCACTGAAACGAGATCATCACACTTGTTTGTGGTGCGGGGGGCACGCTACGACAGTAGACCATATTATCCCCTCAAGCAAAGGCGGCTCGGATCTTCCCCACAACCTGATCGCTTCATGCAGCGAATGCAATACGAAACGTGGAAACCGTCCGGCATGGTCCTATCTCAAAGAAAACGCACGCGCTGTTCCGAATCTTATAAAGCTGTGCTGGCGTATCTTTATCGCTAATTACAGACATCGCCCCATGAAAAAAGGGGACACTTGAGTAAAGGTCTAGAATTGTTGTTTCGACCGACCGAAGTCTTTGCAGGAATCGTGACACGCTCCTTAATTTTGCCGACATTAAAACTGTGACTACATCTGTAGAAACTTGTGTTGTCGTTATCTTCGGACAGAGGTTCGACCTCCCTCGCCTCCATACATACAGTAAAAAAGCGACCCTAATTGGTCGCTTTTTTACTGTAGCTTCAGTCTGAATTCAACATGTTCTTTGTAGAAGGGTTTGCTTTCTTATTACTTGGGGAGGGGGCAGCCACCTCTACCCAAATGCAAATCCACCTATTCATTTGCCGTCATTGTATGTGTCTTGGGCAGTAGAAATGGCATGTGTTTTATTGCTTAAGTGCCGACATTTCATAATGTAACAATCTTCATATATAATTGAACTGTCTAAGTTGAACTCCGTAAATGATTAGATAACTAAAATATAGTTAAATGAGGGAAGCGAATGAATTTTTTGCGGGAGTTTTTTGCTAACAATATAGTAAGAAGAATTCTATTCCTCCTACTAGTCGTTTTATTGCTGTATAGCTTGAGAGATATGCTCAATTTGCTGTTATTGCTGTTTCTTGTTACCTTCGTCATGGGACGCCTCGAGCAATATATTACGAAGAAAATATCTAAGCTGTTTCCTATATCGCCTATTGTCGTTAATACGGTATTGTATGCGGCTTTAATATTTGGGCTTGTCTACGGAATTCTCCATTATGTTCCGAAGCTCATTAGTCAAATTTCTGATTTGTATTTTTCCATTATCCGATTTCTAAATACACCTCAGTCAGATGAAATTGCTGCGCTTGTCTCCTCCGCACTTAGTAAGCTGGAATTAGAGCAATACGGAAGCCAGGCACTAAATTATATTCTGAAGCTAGGCAAGTGGGCGGAGGTTATCATTTTTGTTATTGTATTGAGCTACTTCTACTTAATCCAGAAGAAAACCGTCAATGACTTTACAGATAAGTTGAGCAAAAGCAAAATAAGCTGGGCTTACAATGAGTTTAAATATTTTGGCCAAAAATTCACCTCCTCCTTTGGTAAAGTGATCGAGGTTCAATTAATGATCGCCTTGTTGAACACGATTCTAACGACGATCGGGTTGTCGATTTTGGGCTATCCTTACTTGTTCGCTCTAGCGATTATGGTTTTTCTACTAAGTCTTGTGCCGGTAGCCGGTGTTGTTCTTTCCTTCATTCCGATCAGTATTATCGGTTACCAGATTGGCGGTATCTCAACCGTCATTTGGGCGATTGTCATGATTTTGATCATCCATGCAGTTGAGACATACTTCTTAAATCCGAAGCTGTATGCTCATAAAACGAAGCTGCCGATGTTCTACACCTTTATTGTTCTTATTTTCTCCCAGCACTTCATGGGGATCTGGGGGTTAATTCTCGGGATTCCGATCTTTATGTTCCTGCTCGATATTTTCGAAGTCGATCAAAAAAACACGGTATCATCAAACATTGAAGCTGCGCAGCTTTCAGGAGAAAACGTAAGTCCTAGGAATAATCAACAGCCCTAAGGCACTTCCCGAAATAATCTTGCTGTGTTCGATTAAAAGTGTAAAATCCTTAGCTATAAGTTTGCAAAGCAAGACACCTCACTCAAAGAGTGTCATATGCACGTAATGCTGAAGAAGGGCCTTTAGAGGTCCTTCTTTTTTTGCCCCCCCTTTTTCTGACATTTGTCATAACCGGCTTGTGACAACCCACACTAATTGGTTCTCGCGCTTTTTCAATATAATAAGGACATCAAGGAACGAAAGAAGAAATTAGCGGAGGTTAGGAAAAATGACAAAGGCGATTGAATGTATCAATCTAGTGAAGAAATTCGGCGATTACTGTGCCGTTGATCATATGAATCTATCTTTTGAGAAAGGTCAAATATCAGCATTGCTCGGACCGAACGGTGCAGGCAAGACAACAACCATTTCCATGATCCTCGGAATGATCAAGCCGACATCAGGAGAAGTCAGGGTCTTGGGGGTCCCGTCCGGCACAAAAGAATTGCGGCAGCGCGTCGGAGCTCTTTTGCAGGATGTGAAAGCAGCAGATGGACTTACGGTGAAAGAAGTGCTTCAATTGTTCCGCAGTTATTATCGTAATCCGATGTCGCTGGAGCGATTGTTAGACATTTCGGGTCTCCATGCGGATCAGAAACGGCGCGCATCCTCCCTCTCTGGAGGACAACGCCGTAGATTAGCTTTCGCCCAGAGTTTGGCGGGAAATCCGGAGCTTCTCCTGCTGGATGAACCAACCGTCGGAATGGATATCGAGGCTCGTGGCCGCTTTTGGGACACCATCCAAGCGCTGGCAAATGACGGACGTACGGTGCTCTTAACTACACATCATTTGGAGGAAGCGGATGCTGTCGCAGATCACATCGCAGTCATCGCTAGAGGACAGGTTGTTGCGGAAGGGACTCCAGAACGTTTAAAGGCTCAAACAGCGCTTAGAACCGTTTCATTTCGAGCGGTGAACGCGCCAGCTGAGCAGGAGTGGCTCACATTGCCTGGTGTAGAAAAGGCAGAGTGCAACGGCGAGCGAATTCGTCTGCATGCCCAAGAGACCGATGTATTGTTATTTACACTGATGCAGTCTGAATGGGGAATTTCCGATATTGATATACAATCCGCCAGTTTAGAAGATACATTCCGAAGTCTTACAGGCTCAAATAAATAAACGATTATACGATAATAAACATTTTTAGGAGGAAAATAGCCATGTTCCATATGTTTGTTGCTCAGACGAAAGCAGAAAGTATACGAATTATCCGCAGTCCATTTTTCTTACTCTTCTCCATTGCGATGCCGCTTGCTTTCTACTTTTTATTTGCGAGTATGAATGGGGTAGATCAATCGATTCAATCAACAACTTGGGGTGTCTTTTCATTGATGTCGATGACGGCATTCAGTTTGATCGGTACAGCCGTATCTCAATTCGGTATCCGTCTATCGTTCGAGCATCAAGACGGGTGGGTACGCTTGTTGAAGCTGACTCCCCTATCCCCTGCAGTCTGGATTGGCAGCAAAATTGTATCGCAAATGGTTGTTCACTTGATCGTCATCGTAGTTATCTTTTTATCTGCCGGCCTTGTTCATGATATACAATTGACAGCAGGGCAATGGATCTTATGCGGATTATGGTTATGGATTGGGAGCATATCTTTTCTGGCGCTTGGTGCCTTGTTAGGAACGCTTAAAAATGCGAATACCTCCGTTGCCATAGGAAATGTATTACAGATGGGACTTGCCATTGTGGGGGGGCTTTGGATGCCGCTTAGTACTTTGCCGAGCTGGATGGGATCGGTCGGGGAATGGCTTCCATCTCACCGTTACGCCAATGGGGCGTGGAATATGATCGCTGGAAAAAATCCAGCAAGCATCGATTTCATAATTTTGACAGGATGCGGTCTCCTCTTTATGCTACTATCAATCTATATCTATAATCGACGGGATGCGGTCTAATTGAATAGAGAAAAGTGGCGTCTCTTTCCAAAATCGGAAGGAGTCGCTCCTTATATTTTGTTAACAAATTTAATGATACCCATGTACTTTCTACTCTATGAGCCGTCAAGTATACAGTGGCTTGGCTTTGTTCTGTTAGGCATATTCGTTCTATTGTTTCGACAATCCTACTTTTATTTAAAGTGGGCCACGCCAATATTGATCGTTCAGGTGGGTATACTTTTGATTTTAGCAGCTGTATTTCACCCTATGTATACGTTTATGGGTTTTATGATCGCTGCTCCGCTGAGCAAACAAAAGCTGCCGATGTTACTCTCTATAACGATCGTTTTCACTGTAGCTATGGGATTTATCGCTGTTCCTTACTTGGACCTGATGGGCAGCCTAGTATGGATAGGGCTGGTGCCTATGTTTGGCATCTGTATTCTGCCGTATATTATTCGAACTTCGACCCGATTTCAACAGAAGTCTGCGCGGCTGCGGGCAGAAACGGCTGAACGAATGGCACAGCAGGAGGAGCGCCAGCGGATCGCACGTGAATTACATGATACATTGGGACATACGCTGTCATTAATCGCACTAAAAGGTGAGGTCGTTGAGAAATTGGTCCATCGTCAACCCGAGAGAGCGATAACAGAGGCTCGTGAAATACGAGAAACGGCACGCGCAGCCTTGAAACAAATGCGAGAATTGGTTACGGAGATGAAAGTTACATATCTCGCTGACGAATATAAGCATGCTATATCGTTATGTTCAGCAGCGGGCATACAGCTTTTTTTCCAATATCAATCGATTTCAGATCCCAGACCTTCTAATGGAGGGACGCAAGACGCCTTAGTGAACAATCCGCTTCCGTTAACACCCTTGCAGGAGACGATTTTGGCGCTGTGTTTTCGCGAGACGATTACAAATGTGGTTCGTCATAGCCGAGCAACAAGTTGCAGCGTTCTTCTCGACATTCAGGAAGGGGAAGTTCGTGTATCCGTAAGTGATGACGGTATTGGGGCAGATATGGATCAATTCTATACTAGCAGTAATGGCCTCGCCGGTTTACGGCAGCGGTTGGTTATGATCGATGGTCGTATGTCGCTGTCTTCGTCCCCAGGCAAGGGGACGGAGGTCACCTTACATATACCTAGGGTATTACGAAATGAAAAGGTAGGTAGCGCTTAGATGATTCGTATTGTTTTGGCAGAAGATCAAAAGTTATTAAGGGGAGCATTGGCAACGTTACTCTCGTTAGAAGATGATATCGAAGTCGTCGGTCAAGCTGAAAATGGGGAAGAAGTGATGTCCATGATTCAGGAGAATGAACCCGATGTAGCCGTTCTGGATATTGAGATGCCACTGAAAACGGGGTTAGATATTGCGGAATGGGTTCAAAAAAATAAGTTGGGTTGTCGTGTCATCATCTTGACGACGTTCGCGCGTCCCGGATATTTCCAGCGGGCCATGCAGGCAGGAGTTTATGGTTATCTTCTTAAAGATACAGGCAGCGATGAACTGGCTGATGCGATTCGTCGGGTCTATGATGGGAAACGCGTCATCAATTCAGAATTGTCGCTCGCGGTATGGGATGATCCATGTCCATTATCACCCAGGGAGCGTGAAGTCATGAAGTTGGCTGCCCAAGGCTTAGTTCTTCAAGATATTGGAGCACAGCTGTTTCTATCCTATGGAACGGTACGGAACTATATGTCAGAGGCGATTGGGAAGCTCGGGGCGAATACACGGATCGAGGCAATCGATATCGCACGTAGCAAGGGATGGTTGGATTGAGGAGAACTCCGAGAAATTCTGAAAAAGCGGGTCAATTTTAATAGGATTTTACTGATGTAAAGGCGAAAGAAAAAAGCCCCGAACAACGGAGCTTGTATGCTATAATTTGGAATGTACAACACACCTTGAGTGGGTGGGGCTTCCTCCGGAAAGGAGGTGAGTCCATATGAACTTCTCTTTTTCCGATGTGATCGTATTCGCAGGGTTTATCGTTGCGTTACTGACCTATATCGACCGAAAAAAGAAGTAACCCACTCTTAAGGTTGGCAAACCGTGGGTTACTTCTCTGGACAAGCATTACCCTGGAGGGAATCCCCACTCAAGAGGTTGTGCTGAGGACGGACTGCCATCCGTCCTTATTTCTATTCTTATCTTATCATACCCGGTTTTAGTCCTCAAGGATCAGCATTAATGAAGGTCCCCCGGATAGTTCAGTGAATGGGTGTACAATCCCTTCGCCTACATATATATCAAAGAGCAACGATTCGAATTGGACCCTTTACAGAAGCTCCGATTGAGAATAGCCGTAAAATAAGTTCACCAGAGCCAGGTCCATTCCTAGTCTAAGGTCTAGGTTCAGATACCCCTTAAGACGGTTATTTCAGGTAAATGAGGCGGTTATAATGAATTTATATAACTCGCTGATACGTGATATATGAAGCCAAAAGGGGTGTTTGAATTTGAAAGCAATCGAAGCGACGAACACGGCGCGGGCAGGTAAGGTGAAATGGGTGCTTTTTACCAAAAACCTACGCGACGATCCTCTATTTATTGCTATCCCTCCCGTTAGGGATTATTTATTTTACAGTAGCGATAACAGGACTAGTATTATCAATCGGTCTAACTCCCATATTTATCGGAATACCGCTGTTCTTTGGCGTAGCGAAGCTGTTGAACGGGATTGTGCTCTTTGAACAAAGCATGATTAGGCAAATTTTGGGCCTTCCTGCCCCATCCGTTTCATATTCCTACCATCAACAGCCTGTAGCTGGGCAGAACTGGTTGAAACGAATGGTGAGCGGTTTTGACGGAGCGCTATTTATTCGAAATCTGCTGCTCGTATTCCTAAGGTTTGTTACTGGCATCGTATTCTTTGTTATTATGGTAACGGTGATTTCACTGGGACTCGGATTGATTGCTCTTCCCGTCGTGCATATCATTTTGATGAATGAATTGAAGCTTGATATTTTGGAGAATAGCTTGTTCAGTTATTTCCATATCGATTGGACTTATAATCAGCAATACCTGCTGTACGTAGGCGTTGGTCTTGTCCTGTTCTGGGTCGCGCTGCGCGTCGTGAATGGGCTCATGCAAATTCAGCGCAGAATCATGTACGTGGATGAACCCTATCAACGTCCGTCCGTGTCCATGGAACCCCCAAGCCATGAGCCTTTTCAGCCGCAATATGATGAGTACCTGGAGGATCAGCCCGCTCAAGGGATGATGCAGCCAGCCTATAGAGAGCTTTAAAAGCTCTCCCTAAAGCGACCTTAACCGGTCGCTTTTTCGTTTGCGCCCGGTTAAGCCTGAACTATCCTAATCTGCACCTTGAATTTGTTGCTTTCTGCAGTTCACGACTTACCGGCAAGGATGTTCTTCAAGCGTAAGTGTCATTTCCCAGACGAGTAATCATTAACTCAGAATATCGCGGAAAGTGAAAAGTATGAGAAAATGATTATTTCGGAACTGCTTTCGCAGCTGATATGCTGTGGGTGAAATTCCAAAATTTGTTGATTTCCAATAAGGACCTTGAAAAACCTGGTCCATAAGCGAGGAGGTCGATAAGAAAGCTCAATTTATTGCAAGCGGTTACAAACATCGGATGAGTAAAAAAGGAGGAGATAAAATGAAGAACAGCGTTGCAAAGGCAACCGGCATGGTGTTGTTGTTTTCTCTGGCACTGTCTCTCATAGCGGGAGGGTGGACGAATAAGACAACGGTCCATGCAGCCGGTCTTTCGATCATCGGCGGTGGGGGCTGGAATGAAACGGCGTATATCGAATGGTCACCCCTAAGTAATGCGGAGGGATACAATGTATATGTTAAAAACGCAGTCGCGCCGGATTCCAGCTATCAACAAATCGATAATGAGCTGATCCGGCAATACCCTTCCTATTGGAGAGCAGATGCCGTTGGACTCGCAGCAGGAAATTATGTGATGAAGGTTGAAGCCAGGCTGTCGGACGGTTCAACGGTAAGTGTCGTTTCGAATAACCTATCCGTAGCGCCGCATGATCGATCCGGATTTGCTTTTTCCTCAGACTCGCCATACGGGACAGGCTCGGGTGCCTACAATGATGACGGTACGCTTAAAGACGGTGCACAAGTTATTTATGTGACCTCCGAGACGGCACGAACCGTGACTCTTGATGTGAAAATCAATAGCTCAGGCGGGGTTCAAACGGGCGTGGGGATCGGCGAGATTTTGACGCTAAGACAAAAAGGCTATGATACAACCCCTCTTGCTATCCGGGTTATTGGAAAGGTTACCGATGACGACATGAGCGGACAGCTGAATAGCAGCGGCTACCTTCAGGTAAAAGGCAAAAACAATTACTCGGAAATGAATACGACGATCGAAGGGATCGGAGACGACGCTTATGCTTATGGGTGGGGATTGCTCCTTAGATATGTAGGGAATGTGGAAGTAAGAAACCTCGGACTCATGTTGTTCCCTGATGACGGGATTTCCATGGATACTGGAAATGTCAACGTGTGGGTTCATAATAATGATCTATTTTATGGAACTGCTGGAGGAGATGCCGACCAGGCCAAGGGCGATGGTTCAACGGATCTGAAGAAAGGATCGACCTATATTACCATCTCTTACAATCACTACTGGGATTCGGGAAAAGCGGCTCTTGTCGGGTTGAGTGAATCGGAGGAATTCTTTGTCACCTTCCATCATAATTGGTTTGATCACTCGGACTCCCGCCATCCACGAATTCGATTGGCATCGGTTCACATCTATAATAACTTCTATGACGGAGTATCAAAATATGGGGTCGGTGTGACAACGGGAGCTTCGGCCTTTGTGGAATCCAATTACTTTAGACATGCCAAATACCCGATGCTGAGCTCCTTGCAAGGTACGGATGCTTTAGGGGAAGGGACATTTTCGGGCGAAGACGGAGGCGTGATTAAGGCCTATAACAATAGGATCGTAGATGCGGACAGTCTGATTTATGCAAACTCCAATACAGGGACAGCTCCGGCACATGCAACCTCATTCGATGCATACTTGGCTTCGTCAAGAAATGAAACCGTACCAAGCTCTTACAGAGCGTTAGTGGGAGGAACGGCTTATAATAACTTTGATACAACCGTCGATACGGGAGTGAATAACGCCGATATTGATAACGTCAGCGATGTGGAGAAAATTGTTACCGCACAAGCCGGACGCCTGAATAACGGAGACTTCACGTGGCAATTCGATGATTCCGTTGACGACACGTCGTATGCCCTTAACACCGCTCTTATGGCTAAAATACGCAGCTACACCAGCGGGCTCGTATCCGTAGGCGGGAATTCAAGCGGGGTAGATCCGGATCCCGAGCCCCAGCCAGAGCCCGAGCCATCCACAGGGGAACGGGCTCATAACTTTACAACGTCCGGATTGGAAAGTGATTTCTTTGATATTGTAGGGAATCTTTCCACAACGAAGGGAACCGTGGTGTATAAAGGCTTGACGCTAACCCAATGTTTGAAAATCGAGAGTTCCACCCGTGTTACTTTTACCTCTACGGAAACGGCCACATTAACATTAGTGTTTAATTCGGCAGACGGAACCAAGATCAAGATTGATGGAATGAGTTATCCAATGACGAATGGTGTTGTCAGGGTGTCACTTCCCCCAGGAGCGCATACGATTACAAAAGATAACACGGCGAATCTCTTTTATATGGAGTTGGAGTAGAGCGGACGTCGGTCAAAAAAGGGATGCACGGGGCATGACTACCTCAACTGCAATGCTTTCGGGTGACATTAAAGGGCGACCCCATCCGTGGAAGCTTATGTGGTGTTGTCTTCAGACAGGGTTAGGCTCCCCTCGCCTCCTCTTACGAATATAAAAGCGACCGTGGTTCGGTCGCTTTTATACTTCCCCTGTTGGTTTGGCTACTGGGACACAATGCTTCCGAATGGTAGCTGCTAAGTCGGGAAACTGATGCTTATGATTAACCATATCTACCGTAAAATCCTCGGCTTTCTTTGGGTTCATCCTAAAATACCAGCCATTATAACGCAGGAATATGACAAGTGCTGTAAAAGCGGTGCGTTTATTAGCATTGTAGAAAGGATGATTTTGCCCTAATGACTCAAACAAAGCCGCAGCCTTTTCGAACACGATCTGATAAGCCTCCTCCCCAAAAGCGGAGGACTGAGGGCGTAGTACAGCGGATTCGAGCAACCCGGGTTCCTTTACCCCGATTTGTTCACCAGGACTGTAGCGTTGAATCATCGATACATTAATAGCAATGACTTCTTGGACGGATAAATAACGAGTTGAAGTCATCTATCTTTGAGTCCTTGCAGTGTTTGATCGTATTCCTCAATAACATTTGTTAAAGTATCCATGAAGTCTGCGCTAATTCCTTCAGGTAATGAGACTCTTGTTGACTTCTTGATTATAATTTCTCCTGTTTCCGGGCTAACATCAATGCTGACTGTATCACCTTGATCCAATCCGATTTGCTTCAAAGCGTCAGTCATGGTTATACCTAAACTGTTGCCGAATTTGGTCACTTTTCGTTCCATCACAACCATCCTATTCATAAAGATTCTCTCCTTATCAGCATATTCAATCGTTATAACAATTATACAATTATGAATTTGAATTTCAACTAACTACGTTCTCTCACTCTCCATCGTTTAAGAGCTGTAATGAGGATTCAACTTTAGTGGAATACGCTGGCTAGTCTTCGCCTGAAGCTAACTGAAGAAGACAATCAGGTTGACCATGGAGAAGCGGTGACGGGGCATCGGGGTCAGCTAGAAATTCGTGATCGTCTTGTTCCATCTATGCCATAAGAAGGCGATAGCTAAAAGAGATATGGTACATATAACCATCAAATCCGTGTCCTTTACCTCGGGTCTCAATCTACTTTATAATAGTAGGCTATATAAGTTGAACGAAATGAGGTGTGGACAGCACGAATATTTTACGTACTAGGCAGTGCATCAAGTTCATACTCATATAGTAAACAAGGCTTTAGGAGGCAACAATGGATTTTATCAGAAATCAACTAGACGGATATGGCATGAGCGAACTAACGGTAGGGTATCTTTCGAATCTGATCATGATCGTGTTTATAGCTGTGGTCTCCATACTGGCCAATTTTATAACCAAAAAGATTGTGCTGAAGATCATCATTCACATTGTCAATAACAATCGATATACGTGGGACAATATCATTGTGGAGAAAAAAGTGTTTCATAAGCTCTCGCACCTGGTGCCGGCAATCATCATCTATTATTCGGCGTCGATCTTTCCGTCCTATCAAACTTTGATTGAAAAGGCAGCCATGACTTATATGATTATCGTAACGATCATGGTATTTAATGCGCTGCTCAATGCGTTTGATGCCATTTATCGTTCGTTCGAGGTTTCCAAGATCCGGCCGATTAAGGGATACATTCAGGTAGCGAAGATCGTTCTTTACATCGTCGGCGGCATTGTGGTCATCTCGAACCTCATCGGTCAGAATCCCTTGATTATCCTCAGCGGGCTGGGTGCCTTATCGGCTGTGCTGATGCTAATCTTCAAGGACTCCATCTTAGGCCTGGTGGCAGGCGTACAGTTATCGTCAAATGATATGGTGCGTGTCGGCGACTGGATTGAAATGCCGAAATACGATGCGAACGGCGACGTCATCGACATTACCTTAAACACGGTGAAGGTGATGAATTTCGATAAGACGATCACCATGATTCCAAGCTATGCACTCATCTCCGACTCGTTCAAGAATTGGAGGGGCATGCAGGTATCCGGCGGCAGAAGGATCAAGCGCAGCTTCTATGTCGATACGACCAGCATCTGCTTTTGTACCAAGGAAATGATTGAGGAGTTTCAGAAAATTCACTACCTTACCGACTATATCACGACAAAATTAAGCGAGATCAACGCGTACAACCTTGAACACCAGATTAATACGGAAAGCAAAGTGAACGGCAGACAACTTACGAATATCGGCGTGTTCCGGGCATATATCCAACAATATCTGAGGCATCATCCGAGAATTCATCAAGAAATGACGCTGATCGTCAGGCAGTTAGAGCCGGGAGATAACGGGCTGCCATTAGAAATCTATGCATTCAGCAATGATACCACCTGGGCAGTGTATGAATCGATTCAAGCGGATATTTTTGACCATATTTTCGCAGTCGCGCCGACATTCGGGCTTCGTGCCTTCCAAAATCCAAGCGGCCATGATATCGTCCAACTCAAGCAAAGCCCGGAATTTTCGCGGGGATATTGAGGCAGGGATAGAAAATATTCATTAGAAGGCGACCGGACCTGGTCGCTTTTTTTTAATTTCATCTCCCGATTCCTTACAAAGCGGGGTAATTTGGATTTCTTAATTCAAAATAATCCGCCTTGGGCCAGACGGTTGAGCTCTATGTTTGGGAGAGACGGTTATTCTGACAAAGGAAATCACCCCCTTTATTTCCCGGCTGCGCAAGCATGGAATCAAGGTAACCGCGCTTCATAACCATTGGTTATTTACGAATCCGAATCTCTGGTATATTCACTTTGAAAGGCTGGATCAACCGCTCGACTTCGCAAGAGATACCCGGGATACGCTGAATGTATTAACGACACGGGTAGTTCGGCCTGTGATCCATAAAAAATAATATAATTAGCCATCCTTCGATCACGAGAGTTCGAGTTTTCATGGAAATAGGGTGCAAGGGTCTGTAACATAGGCTCAGATCCCCTCGCCTTTCTGCAAAATCCACAGCCTTACTGGTTGTGGATTTTTTTCGTGTTATAAAGAGTAAATAAAAGATGCGAGCTAGCTGAATCATGAATGGGTCATGTCCCCTGAATGAGGTTTATAATAGGACTAGCGAGGACTCAAATTTATGTAAGGAGGCTTTCCAATGAATCAGAATGTTCCGGAGCTTACGCTAAATGACGGCTTGAAGGTGCCCGCAATCGGACTCGGTACTTATAGCCTGAAAGGCGAAGAAGGCGTTAAAGCCATGGCTGCCGCGATGGATGCAGGGTATCGGTTGATCGATACGGCTTTTAACTATGAAAATGAAGGTGCCGTCGGCAAAGCCATCAAGCGGAGCTCCGTTGCCAGGGAAGAGCTGTTGATTTGCTCCAAGCTGCCGGGCCGCCGCCATGCCTACAAAGAGGCGCTCGTAACCATCGAAGAGTCGCTGTACCGAGCGGATCTTGATTATTATGATCTTTATCTGATCCACTGGCCGAATCCCAAGCAGGATGTGTACGTGGAAGCCTGGCAGGCGATGATTGAAGCCAAAAAACGCGGATACATCCGGTCCATCGGGGTTAGCAATTTCCTTCCCGAACATATTGACCGTCTAATTAAAGAGACCGGGGCAGCGCCTAGTTTGAATCAGGTGGAGCTTCATCCTTTCTTTGACCAGGCATATCAGCGGAAGAAGGATGCGGAGCATGGCATCGTTACGGAATCGTGGAGCCCACTTGGGCGCGGCAATGATATCGTGCAGGATGAACAAATCGTCCGAATAGCCGAGGCTCATGGAAAAACGGGAGCGCAGGTGATTTTGCGCTGGCACACCCAGCTTGGGGCCATTCCGATTCCTAAGTCGGGCTCCCTTCAGCATCAGACGGAAAATCTCGATATTTTCGATTTCGAGCTGACTGCGGAGGAGATGGATGTCATTTCATCCTTCAGCCGCGAGGATGGACGGTTGTGGGGACAGGATCCGAGCACTTACGAAGAATTTTGATCGTAGTAAGCCGCTTCTTTGGCCAATATCCCCCATCATCAAAAGCAGACGCCGATTTTTAACCGGCGTCTGTTTTTTCATCCTGTTCTATTGCTGTACTACAGCTTCCAAATACGGTACAGAATCACCGCTGCTTCGGCGCGGGTGAGGGGATCGTGCGGTGCAATGCGGCCGTTCTTGCCGTTTACAATCCCGGACTTGACCAGTCGGGCCGCACTTTCCAATGCATAACCGGAGACGCTTGCCGCATCGCGGTAACCGTCCAAGCTTCCGGTACCCTCGAGGGATTTGCCGGCTGCCGATAATGCCCGCACGGTCAGCGCCATCATGTCTTGTCTTGAGATCGGCTCATTCGGCTGGAAGGTCTGATCTTGAAAACCTTTTACGATTCCGAGTGCATAGGCGATGTCCAGCTCGCTGTGATCGTAACCGGCAGACTCGGCATCGCTGAAGCCTGCTTGCAGAGTCGCTGTCCCTTGGCCGCCGGATCCCTTCAACTCGAGCACTCTGACAAGAAGTGCGACGAAGTCGCCTCTCGTCATAAATGCTTCGGGAGAGAAGCTGCCCTCGGACGTCCCTTTGATGACATCCCGCGCAGCCATATGGTGAATGGCTTGCTCAGCCCAAGGAACCTTTTGCAAATCTTCGAAGGACTTGGCCTCGTAAGCTATAGCGTAGGTACCGAAACGGGTCGTTTGAAAAACAACCGCGCCCGCCGAAGCATCATGTCGGCCATTTGGAATGACCGCAACCTTTCCTTTGCCGTCCATGTACCAAACCACCAGGCGCTCCGGATTAAGCAGTTCTTTGGCGGTTGGGGTATATGGAATTTTGACCGTTACAGGAACCTCAGGATGATCCCAGTCTATGGCTTTCCCGTCTGCCGAAAGACTCAGATCGATGGCTGGTCGGCCGCTGATCCGTTCGAGGTCCGCTGCAGCCAGATGAGCCGTTGAAGCTGTGCCTACGCGGATCGACACCTGTTTTGCGGCTTTTGCCGCTTGCGACAACCCGCTGCTTGGGATATGAAGGGTCGCGTTGTCCGTTTTCAACACAAACTCAAAGGCTGGTTGGGCGTTCAGGCTATGGCCCGGCAGCTGTACTTCATATGCATCTACGGCATTTTGAGGGGCCACTTCAATTACGATTTGTTTCTTGCCGTTGGGGTTAGGAGTGGCTAGCCCAAGCGCTTTTGCGAGATCATCGCTAGCAATGGCGCCTACTGCATGTCGATTAGCGACCTTCACTGCGGGCTTGATGGTAATCACGCCGTTTTCGTTCCTAATGCTTCCGGCTTGCGGGGTGCTTCCATTGCCGGAGCCGGGATTGCTGCCATTGCTGCTGCTTGGGCTGCTTCCATTGTTGTTACCTCCACCGCCGCCGCTGCCATTGTCAGAGCCGCCGCCGTTCCCAGGGCTTGCGGGTTTGCCGTCTAAGGTAACGACGCCGAACACGGAAGGATCCTGATAGCCGTTGCCGGTCGTATCATTCCACGCGGCAACGCTTTGGCGAGCGCCGTCTTTCGCGTCATTGATCTGGGCGTCGAAGCCTATTTTAACCTGATTTGCAGGTTTGATGGATTTGAAAGGGATCTTTGCTTCCACCGTGTAGTTCGTTCCGGAAATTTTGGTTGCGGACACAAAGCCTTCTGCGATCGCTGGAGGATTAAATGAGGTTTCATTATCAAAGTTGATTCTGTACTGCCCGTCATCCGCTTGATAGAACGTTGTTTTGGCATTGTTTTCGTCCAGGAAAATTTCAACGGAGTCCTGCTCCCACACATTCACGCTCGCTTTATCAAGCTGGGCGTCGCTAACCTGGATCAATACATATAGATTGTGGTCATCCCAGAGCGTTCTGGCCACACCGGTCGCACCCTGCCATGCCGTCTGGTATTGATGGATCGACATCTCGGGAGCTTGGCACCAGATCGGGTCGACTGTGCCGTCTACGCCAGGTGTGCCATACATGGCAGTGGACTGGTTGGCATCCTTCGAATCAGGCTGGTGCTCCTGAATAAATGTATCAGGATCAATGACACCGTAATAGGCCGGTTTGGCCCGCAAGTTCTTATCAAACAGCAGCGGGTTGGAGGCGGCCCGCCAGCTTGAGCTGTCTTCAAGGCCCCAGAAGGTAACGCGGCTGATATGAGCCGCATGCTCCTTGAAAATTTTCATGAGCTGGGCATACAAATAGCCTTGTGCATTGGCTAACTGCTCGGAGAGCTGGTGGTTGCTTCCGGCCTGGATGTCAAGCTCGCTGATGGTGATTTCCACGCCCAAGGAGATAAATTTCTCCAGGGAGCGCTTCACGTTTTCCGGATTCGTGTTGATATTGTAATGTCCCTGCATGCCGATGCCGTCGATGAGCAGCTTGCCCGGATGGTCCAGCGCATACTTGTCATTGATTGCTTTCACCATATTGTAAATGGCCTGGGCCTTATTCTGATTGTCTTCGTTATAGTCATTGTAATGAAGCTTGATATCCCATTCCGGATGATCGTCAAGTACTTCCCTTGCCGCGAGAAATGCCTGCTCGACATAATCCGGACCGATGGCCTGATACCAAGGGGACTGACGCAGCGAGGCTTCCCAATCGGACGGATTCGGCGGATTATCGCTCATCGCCTCATTGACGACATCCCAGGAGATAACTTTGTCGCCGAAGTGCTCCATTACGGTGCGGATATGCGTGCGCAGATTCTCAAGGGCTTCCTCCCGGCTTAAAGGGACCGTATTCCCTTGCCCATCCTGTACCGTGTTCATCCATGCCGGGGACTGCTGGTGCCATACCAGCACATGCCCGTGCATCTGCATGCCCTCAGCCAGAACTTTATACACCATGGCATCCGCGGCCGTGAATGTAAAATTACCCTTTGTCGGCTGCAGCGCATCCGGCTTCATCGCGTTTCCGGCGGTGGCGGCATTATGATGCATCGATAGCAGCTCAAGCCGCACGCCTTCAAGATCCTCCGCTGTAATGGCGTTGCCGATGAGGAAATCATTTTGATACGCTTGTTTGACCGGAATCAAGTCTTTCTCGATTTCGACGGGGCCGGCGCTTGTTTTCTCGAAGCTGATGTCATCGATATAAAAGGATGCCGTCGCGTTATTCGAGCTTTCTACATAGATGGTTAAGTATTCATTCCCCACACTGTTGTACCGATAGGTTCCCTCGAACTGGACCCATCCGTCGCTGGTGCTGATCGTTTTGGGGGAAAGGGCCACATAATTCGCGCTGCTTCCGGAGCCGATTTGGGAGGACAGCTGGAGCTGCGAGCTTGCGGGCTCGATCAATTTGATCCATGCCGTTACTTTATATTCGCTGCCTTGATCAACGTATTTCTCGATTCGCAATGATGGCCCGTGCCATGTGGCTGTACGGCCTTCTACCTTCAAAGCGTAAGAGCCGCCGGGGGTATGGTTGGCTTCCTGGGTGACGGTCAACGTTTCATTACCGGATCTGCCTTCAAATCCGCCAGCCGTTTGGTCTTCAAAATCGATGGGAGTGAAGGGTAAAGCGGGTTCCCTAGGAGGCTCTTCCTCACCATCACCGCCGGAAGCCGCCTTCTTGGTGATCCGTATATCCCCGATGTAGAAGGGAACCGTCTTCCCGTCCTCGTTGGATTGAACCCGGAGGGCCGAATCGACTTCGGTATTAACGGTGAATTCTTTACTTAGCTGTACAGGCGTGCCTGCGGCAAAATCCGCACCGGCCAGCCAACCATAGCTGTCTACCGTTTGAAGAAAAGCCTGAGCGCCTGTTGGCACAGGCTCATTGGCGTCTACATATACAGAGACGGTCACCGTATACGTTATGCCGTTCTCCAAGCCCAAGTCGACATATTTGAAATCGGCCGCGTCCCAGTTATTGGCTCGGTTGCTTACATACAGAGCGCCTCCGTCCTCATTGCCGGCAAACGCTTTATTGGATACATGCGATATGCTGGCACTGCCGGATTGCACGGCTTTTCCTACGCCTGTCTCAAAGGTTTCATGATAAACGGTTTCGGTGGCTTCCGGTTCCTGTGCGTCAGCCCGAACATCCGAGGCTCTCCAGCCCGTCGGAAGAAGTAAAGCTGCCGCGATCAGAATCGAGATGCCTTGTTTGATCCATTTACTCATTCACTGTACTCCCCCTACCCTAAAGAATATTAAGCGCTTTCATTACTTTACAAGCAGCCTCCTTTCTCCAGAAATTGTAACATCCGGTTAGATCCAGTGTCTTTTTGCAAATTAAAGGAGATACTTAGATTTTTACATACATTTGTTGGTTAGAAGCAGAAGAAAGTGGAGGAGCGGCTGACTTAAGGGGGGTATAAAAAGGTATGTTCATGCGGAGGACGTCCCGACCGATCGTACCCATAAATATGTATACATTTGACCATATGAAAAGCGACCGGTGCTCGGCCGCTTCTTATGGCGTTTGGTTTAGAACAGGGTAGTGAAAAACAGCTAGAAGGGAGTAGGGGGCACCCCTTAATGATAGTTCTTCGACTCGTTTTCCTTGTATTTGCCATCGCTGTCATGCAGTGCTTGCTTCCGGCGATCATTCCGGGCTTGCTGCTGCTGTTGGGCGTCCAAGCTGTTCACGGGCGTCTCATCCAGTCTCTCGACCGTATTGATCAGGTTCTTATCCGGTTGGTTCGTACTCAAATGTATGGCCCTCCTTATGCTGGAATCGATTGTGATATTTATTATGTGCGGGAAGCAAAGCGGGTATTCAAGCATATTGGCTGTGCCATGCTGTTAGGATGCTCCGGATTGATTCGAATAGCTGAAGGGAAAGCAAAATTCCGTGTTCGACGCTCCGTAGGGTTGAAACGGCTAAAAAAAACGAAGTCCCTAACATGACAAAACCCCGGTTTTTCCGGGGCTTTGTATGAGTGTTTCATAAGGACTGTTATCTAACTTCCTTCTCCGTAATGAGCTCAATGGTTTTGCCATCCGATACGAGCATAATATTGCCGTGAAGGGCAGTGGACGCTACAAGGGCTCCATTTTTTTCATAACGCTGCTTGATGTCGAGATTTTGAAAAATATTGGCACTTAGAACCGCGATATCAGGCGAAGCCGCTTTAACGAATTGCGGAGAGGAGGATGTTTTGTCTCCGTGGTGGGGAGCATGCACCATATCGGCTTTAAGCTGATCAGCATGCCGTTCTGCAAGATCATATTCTCCAGACTTGTACAAGTCACCGGCAAATAAGAAGGTGTTGTCCCCATAGTGCAGCTTCATAACGAGCGACTGATTATTGATATTCTCTGTCGACCAATCCTCAAATATATCCGGGGATGTGCCTTTTTCCGGATTTAGCAGCTCAACCTCCACATGCTCGCCGATCTGAAGGCGGTCGCCGTCCTCCAAATAATGCAGCGGGATATCATGCTGCTCAATCAAATCCATCACCGTGCGGTATGTGCCAGTCGTGTGTTCAATATTCGGCATATAAAATCCGCCAATTTCTTTCGTCCTTAGCAGCGATGTATATCCGCCCATATGGTCATAATGAGGATGTGTATTTATGGCGTAATCGATTCGGGTTACACCCAGCCGTTCCATATACTCCTCCAATTGGGAGCTTGTTGCGGGAATGCCTGCGTCGATCATGATGTTGAGCCCGTCGGGCGTTTGCAGAAAAATAGAGTCGCCGGATTTCTCCTCCGAGTCCAGGAAAAAATAACGTACCGTGAGCTGATCCTGGTATGACTTCGTATAGAATACGTCACCAGTCCGGTGGACAATCGCAGATTCGGACCGCGGCTTAGCAGATGCATCGGCTGAAGCACTGCCGTTCTGCAGGTTCGAGGGATGTGAAGCTCCGGTCTCTTTGACGGGAGAGCATCCAGCCAGGACCAGAAGTATAACAAGCGCCAGCGCGAGCAGTCTATTGAACAACAGATGGGGCAGCCTTGATCTCATATCCGATCGTTCCCTTCGCTTATTAGGCTGTGGAGCTTGAGCTCATCATGGAAAAGGCGGTGCATGCGCCGGGCGATCAATTTATAGCCTTCCGCATCCGGGTGAAGCTTGTCGGACAAGCGTTCTTGATCCGATTCCCCGAATATGTCGAGACCTTCAACATAGAACAGGTGGCGATCGCCATGCTCCCGCAATATCTCGTAAGCCTCGCGCAGCTCCTGCCGGATTTTCACCAGATTCAGACCGACCGGGTTATCCGCGGTTTCACGCTCCGGCGCGAAGATCGGCGACATGAGCAGGATGGGGACACGATGATGCCGTTCCCGGATAATCTGAATGAGCCCGATGACGCTGGATTTAAAGGTTCTCGCATTCAGGCTGGATTGTCCCATCACGTTAATACCAAGGCATAAGGAAATGAAATCGGCCGGGAGGTTCCGGATCATCTTTGCGACCATAGGCTCGAGGTGGCAATTGGCCGAATAGCCGAGACAGGTCAGCTGAAGCTCCGAGCTTTGCGCGACAAGCGCCGGCCAGGTTTGCGATGGGCTGGCAGCCGCCTTGCACTGCGTGATCGAGCTCCCGTAAGCGATCCAGCGGGGCCGGGTATCTTGGTAATAGGTGAAGCTGGAGTCCTGATCGAGCAGGATGCGCTGAACACAGACTGGGTGCTTCGGAGATAAATAGATTTCGATAAGCTTGTTCGTGCCGGGCAATGCGTTCCACGTAACAACGGAATCCCCCGGCTCGGCGGTACAGGTCGAATGGAACTGCCCGTCTATCAAGCAATCGAAGCTTAGCGTATTCTCGGTTTCTGAAAAGCCTACTTGAACAGAGGTCGAATCACTCCAAAAGGATATGCGCACGCCTGCGGGGACCTCGGCTTCCCCGCCGATTCCGTCCGGCGGAAATAATGCGGCTTCAAGATAGGGAATGCGCCAGGGCCGGGCCCCAGCCTCCGTGATCTCGACACTGACGGCACCGTGAAACAAAGCTTCATTCATGGCAATGACGTTCATGGACTCACTCCTGTGGACGTTTTTTTCAAGACCGGTATGAATTTCGTAAAAGTACAGCAGATCTGCGAGGGGTAATAAGAAAAAGCCCTTTGCACCAATAAACCTTTAATCGATAAAGGCTCTGATGATGCAAAGGGCTTCTCATATTCTCTGCCCGCTTCAATTTCCAATATTCACTCTCATAGTACACATATCTTAGAATGATGACAAGCTATTTCGTAAGTAACGTAATCGTCGATCAACGGGTACAATTTCGTCGAAGTCTATTTTCGATGATGAATGGTTGATGTATATCTTCCGCGAGTGCTTAGTCTCAACAGAACGAAAAAGGTCAAAGATAGTCAAAATCAAAAATCGAATGCTAAAACATGGCCATTTCCGGCCAAAACAAGCGGATTCAGGGCCATATCGGGTTTATTCGGCTTTGTCATAACCCTTCGACGGGCATATAATGAACATGTAAGGTCAAACAAGGTCAAAGAAAGGGGAATGCATCATGTTTGATATGATTCCTTTTGGAAAACGCAGAGAGGACTCCATCAGCCAGCTGATGAAGTCATTCAATGATGTGTTTAGCAACGACTTTTTTGCACCGTTCAAGGGTTCGGCGGCGATGTCCTTTAAGACCGACATCCGTGAGACGGAGAACGCTTATCTGGTTGAAGCGGAATTGCCCGGTTTTCATAAAGACGACATTGAAATTCGCTACGAGGAGCCTTACCTGACGATTAAAGCCGTGCGCAAGGAAGCTAGCAGCGTGGAGGATTCCGATCAAAATATCATCCGGAGAGAACGCAGCTACGGCGAATACGTACGCCGCTTCCATGTTCAGCATATTGACGAAGACGGCATCACCGCATCGTTGAAGAACGGGGTGCTGAAGCTGGAAATCCCGAAACAGCCGGACACTCGTGCTAAACGGATCCAAATCCGGGATGACATGTAATCCAATTACGCGGCCTTAAGCCGCGTTTATATAAAGGGCTGCCTCCAGGGTGATATCACCAGGGGGCAGCTTTTGCTGCGTTGGAGCCATCCATAACCATGCCTAGTCTCACCTATTGTCGTCTGCACCGATCGTCGAAAGAACCAGCTCAGCCAGCTCATGAACCGTCGATTCATACAGCGGTCGTTCCAAACGGTACATGTCTATACATCCGGATAACCGTGCGGTAAAGTCAAAATGCCACTGGGTTAATCCGCTGCCCGAGAGCAGCAGATTGCGATATGTATGAAGATATAGAAGCGGAAGCCGCCCCAATCTGTCGATCGGTTGAATCCGAACCTTGTCACAATCGGATTTCACCAGTTCAAAAACACCAGCCAGCGGTACCTTGGCATTGGAGAATTGCTCTACTACAGGAATGGCATATTTGGTTTCGCGGTCAGCCAGGGGGCGATACTCAACCGAATTCATTCGGAAGACGTCCAGGCTTTCCTGCCACAGCTTCTGCTGCGGGTAAGCCGGTGTAACAAAGGGCGTGTTCTGCTCATCCAGCGTGACGGCGATCACGTCATCGGTCAATAGCCGATAGCCACGCTGCAGCAGGGCTGATGCCAATGTTGATTTGCCATGTCCGGAGTGACCGACGAAGGCGTATGCCTTATGGTTGACGACAATCGCGCTGCCGTGAAGCGGGAGGATTCTGCGCTGCAGCAAGATCGCCCCCATGCAGGATCCGAGCACGTACAGCCGAATCCGATCCTCCTCCCCATTCTTTTCAGGAGAAACCGAAATGCGAGTACCATTTTCAATGGCAAAGATGGCGAGCTCTGGTACCCTGAACATCACCCTGTTCTGCGTACATACGAATGTGGCTCCTGCCGCGCTCGATTCTCCCAGCCATGCCTCAGCCAAATCGGCATAGCCCACGTTAATATCAGCGGAAGCTCCGAGGTTGGGGGCGGACTGCAGCTCCGGAAGGGGAATGTCACTATGTATGGTGAGCCCGAAGGCCTTATAAGCAGTTGATTTTATTGTGTGAAGCAAGGTCCTCACTCCAAAGATTCATATTCCAATAAAAGAAGATAAGCCCTTATACCCGTTCAGGCGTATAGGGGCTCACTCGGAAAAATTCCAGCTTGCTATTAGCTAGTATGGACCAATTCATCGGGATCCGGTTGTACACCGTCCGGAATTGCGTTACCAGGACCAGCCATCGTCATCTTCATGTCCAGTACCTCCAAAGCAGGCTCACTCCATTGCTTTTTCATTTGGTTCACCTCCTTTCATAAGTTTTTCTGAAGAAATCGATATAGAATCAAGCTCCGCATGAGCAGCTTAATGGAAGGGCCGTAGGCTTGATTCGTGTCCATTCCGTGACGCGCCGTTGCAAGCGCATCTTGGAGAACGGGCATATTCATGATGTCCTGCATTCTGGAATCACGGGTGAGCCGATCCAACTCATCGATAAATTGAGGCCAGTCTCTCTGCATCCGATGGATGGAGTCTGCAGCCTGAATGCCTTTGGTTCGCTGATTGAGCCGGATCGCGTCGGGAAGCCAGCCCTTGGTTGAGCGTCTGATTAAGGCACGGTCCATCCCGTTGTGAACGAATTGTTCCATGGGTGTCGCCAGGCAGAAACGGATGACCCGCAGATCGTTGGTCGGATCGTGGCTCCAGACAGCATATCGAAGAGACATTTTGCATCCGCTCGTTCCCGTGGTGGTCCACATATAGATTCGTTTGAAATGCTGCACTCTTGCCTCCAGAGGATCACTCGGCAGATCGTCCGTCGATCCGATCCCGATAAATGCGCGGTCCTCCAGCTTATCGTAAATTCCAGTCCGTCTGGCAAAATCGGAATGTACAAGCTGCGGGAGATCATCGGTGGAGGATCCGAGCGGTGCCAGCTTCTGTAGGGAAGGAAAGGCTTTGCGGCCCAGGATGGAGTATAGCCGCTTACGACCGACACCGACATTCCGACTGTACTGATTGACCTCCCGTGTTAGCCGAATCCAGTGAAACCTCTTCATAAGCTGGGCATAGTGCTCGATCGCCGGGCCCCAAGAGATGCTGTAATTCCCTCGGGCGCCATTAAGCAGAATACCGATACCGCGCTGCTGGGCCTGTTCATAGATGCCTCGGAGCCAGAAGGAGTTATCGAAAAATTTATAAGGAGCTTCCAGGATGTCGAGCCAATCGTCAATTTCGGTAAAGGGACTGCGCCCCTGGAAATCCAAATAATGATCTTCGATATTACCTGCGAATTGCACCGTCTGCTTGATAAGAGGCCTCTCGTCCGCGAGCCTGTGCTTCGGTGTCCAATCAACGAAGTCGCTCTCAGGGACGTAGCTGAATGTATGGAGAGGACGCTGCTCTTGTTGAAGTGCCCTGGCAGCGAAGCTGACTACTGAGCCTGAGTCCAAACCGCCGCTCAGATGGGCGCCGACATGACGCCGGGTTCGGCGAAGTCTGGATGTGACGGCCTGCTGGAATACGTTCTGGAAGGCTTCTTCATACTCTTCAGACGAGTTCAGTCGCAGCGGCTCTTCATGTCCCAGGCAGTCGTATCGGCTGATGCGCAGCCGGTCGCGCTGGATGACAAAGAAGTGGGAAGGTGGGATCTGATGAATTTGGTGATACACGGTGGTTGAAGCATCAGGTGGTTCGAATACGCCGCGGATCGCCAGAAATTCGGCCAGCCACCGTTCATTAAGCTTTTTATGTACATAAGGCAAGGAGAGCAACGGATTCATAAGCGTGCAGAAGGAAAACTGCTGTTCATTCTGGTGATAATACAGGGTACGAGCCCCGGAAAAATCCCTTGCCCCATATAACAGCTGCTTGCGTTCATCCCAAATGACAAAGGCAAAATCTCCGGTCAAACGCTCCGCCATCGCCTCTGACCATTTCTCGTAAGCCAACAGCATCACTTCGCTATCCGTCATGATTGCTCTTACCGGATGCGGAACCTGCAGCTGATCCATGAGATCGTCCCGGTTGTCTAGGATGGCGTCAGCCGTAATGGCAAGCCCGCGCTGCGGATCGTAATAAGGCAGCGTCTCGTCGACTGCTTCCTCCGTAATCCATTGGGCAAGACAACCCATTATAACGTGGCTTTTGTGCCATAGAGCTCTTCGATCTGCAGGATAAGCGTCCATCGCTGACATGATGAGCTCGCCGTCCCCCAAGTGAACCGGTTGCCCATAAAAACGATAAATACCGGCAATTGCGCCCATTTATATATTCCTCCGTTATGGCCTATCCCGGCTTTATCTTCACGATTATATTTGGATACATTTCGTATCATTGACATTATATATCATGTATACGTTTTGTATCAATACATTTTCACCCGTATTATGCAATAACTTAATCCCAATCATTTTTTTAGATGTATTGCTCTGTGTTCATTCCTACGGAATATGAGACAAATCAGGTAAGCGAGACCGATTCCGAAGGCGTCGTTGATTACATCATAGATCCGCCCGCCCCTGAAGAAAAACAATTGCAAGATCTCGGTTAATGCCGCATATCCCACGCATACATAGAAGGCCATCTTGCTTTTGCCGAAGCCGGAGGCAAGCTGGGCAAGAATAAAGAAGCCTAGGAAATGACCTATTTTTCGCATGACCCAATCCGTGCTGTACCATTGAAAATCCATTTTAAAGAGCTCCGACCAATCCGGGGAGGGGTTTAGTTGAAAATTGATGATGTGATACCGGATAAGAAGCTGAAAGTTCAGTGAGCAGGTGAAGATGAAGAGAATCAAGCCCCATAGGACGGTTAGAATGGTGCGCATGAGAAAGCTCCTTTAATGAAAACGCTTCTATTATAAAAATGTATGTTGTTAGCCTTAAGTATGATGATACAAAATGTATCTTTAGATATGTATATTATAGGAGGATCGGGGCCATTGCAAGTCATAAATTGGGTGAGAGGCATGCGTCCCAAATAGGCATCTTCATCAAGCACATCCGCAAAGGAACCACTACTATGGTAGCAAGGAGGGGATCAGCATGGCCAAGGAAACGGATTTCATGAAGATGGATACATGGTCATCCACAGACCCGATCAATCCAGAGGATTTAAGCTCCAATTTCAATATGCTCGATGAGGAATTGATGGAACGCGGGATCAACGTCAAGTGGTTCGGAGCTAAGGGAGACGGCCGGACTGATGATACGGCTGCGTTTCAGGCTGCTATGGCCGTGTGCGACAAGCGGTATAGATTGTTTATTCCTGCTGGAAACTATCGGGTCAGGCAAACTATTGAGAATAACAGCCGCGGGATTTTTGGAATTGCCCCCTATGTGGACAGCGGTCAAATGGGCTCGCGAATCATCTGGGATCCAGTTGATATCGCCACTGATTTGCTTCCTTGTCTACGAATTCGAAGCTCGGGGGATAAAGCCGTGTTCGAGAACTTTTCCATTACGGGAATTTCCGAATATAACTCTAGAAATCTAGCAGCTTGGATCGATAGGAATCTATTCCAGCAAAATCGATATGACATGTTTTCGGTTGGAGCCGTTGCCATTGAAATTGCAGCCAAATCGACTCCGATCTTCAGGAATATTAGGACGTCCGGCGTTAAGGTGGGTCAGCTGCTAAACAGCACCAACGGTCACGTATATTCATATGATTGCAGCTGGAACGGACTGGTTGGTGTTTATTGCCGGGTGAACTCCGGCGATTATTTTTATCAGGGTGGTGGCATATCGGGAGCATTCTGTGGGTTATTGCTTGGAACTATATTGAATGCAGGCCATCGGGGAGGATTTGACGGCCATTTGCATCGGGTACATTTAGGATTCTCGCCATACGGCATCTACCAATGCATTGACAGTTCGCTGGATGAATATAACAGGTCTTCCTCCGTCAGAGGATTAAGCGGGATGTTCACAGGTGCCCAGTTTGAGCAATGTGGAGAAGCGGCCATCCGGCTCCTGGAGAAATCCGCCACTTCAAATTTACGGATGTTCGGCTTCGGCTTTTCCTGGTCGGTACCAGCCTATTCCGGAAACTCAGGGGTCTGGGAGTTTCCTCTGCCGGATGAACTGAAACCGCTCGAAGAGAAACAGCAGTATGCAGCTTGGTTCGGAACGGTAACGGCTCCCGTCACATTCAACGATGACTTGGGGGTTTTAAGAAAGTCTACCGCTCCCGGAGCAGCTGGTTCGGCCTATATTGATATTTTAACAGGAGACAAGGAATCCGATCTGTCTGGACTTGGCATCGATGATACGGTCATCAGGAGAAAGGTTACCCCCTTGTATAAAACGGTTGACTTGCAGGAGCGGATGAAGGAACGGGAACATCGAACTCTTATGCCGGTGTCAGCTCCTAATCTACTCTCCAATCCGGAGGTTTTATCCAATTGGACCGTGACTAATGGCGGAATGATCAGTCTTGTCACAGTGGATGAAGTACCCGTTCCCATCACGAACGAGATGAAACAGGTTATCGGCAGCCGGCCGGTTATTTTAAAGGTAACACCGAATGGGGTGTTTTCGCCCAGCCTCCGAATCAAATTCAATGCACAGCCGCTGCCGTTTCAGGGAGATGCGGGGAGAAACTTGGCCATGCAGTACTTTATTCTGGAAACGGAATACGAAAGCGGAACTTCCTACAAGTCGATTGGACGGATCTCGGCCCAAAACGCAGAGTTTATTTTTAACGACGCCGTCACGTGGAAAACGAAGGGATGGAAGCATCTGCGAGGCAGAGAGCTTGCAAGCAAGTCCGGATTGTTGCATGAATTCAACATCGGGTTTATTCCGAAGACCGGTGACACCTACATTGCGGGCGTTATGGTCACGTGGGACCATATCGGATCATATTCCCCCTACCCCCATAGCTATATGGCCGATTCGCTTGAAATCGGCGGACCAGGCAACGGATTGATTCTTACGGATTCCGTAACGAATAAAAGGTATCGCCTTTCGATGGCCAATGGCAGCTTGCAAATTACGCAGGCCTGATGAATAAAAAATCATTTTATACAGTCAGTCCCGTCGATCCCTGCATCGGCGGGGCTTATTTTGTTGCTTTCGAAAGGCTTGTAAGAAAAGGAATCATCTCCGAACTCCTCAGAAATCGAAAGCGCTAACAGCGATACATTTTGTCTCCTGTAAATGAAAATTCATGAAAATTAGCCTTGACATGATACAAAGTGTATCGTAAATTATGGGATATAAATGTATACGAAATGTAGCAAAAGAGGGGCTGCAGGCTTAGTCCTCATCCCGGTTATGCGTCGAAAGGCCTCAAGGCCAGCGTAATATCCAATTCAGATTTCAACGGGGGGCTGCTAAGGAGATGGAACTCAAGCAGTATTTTCGAATTATCCAGAAAAAATGGTGGTTGATCGCTGTAATCGTCCTCGTAGCGATGGCCGCGGCAAGTGTCAAAAGCTTCTACTTTACGACACCGATCTATGCGGCAAACGCAAAGCTGATCGTCAACCAATCATCGGGTGATGGACCACTCAATGCAAGTACGATCCAAACCAGCATTTTTCTCATTAATTCCTATAAGGAGATTATTAAGTCGTCAGCTGTCATGAATAAAGTTGTCCAGCAATATCCGGGCCTTGGCGAGAGTCCTGGGGTGCTGGCCGCTAAAATATCCGTTACTTCAGCAAGTAATTCGCAGGTCATGAATTTGGTTTACCAGGACACGTCCTACGCCAAGGCCGCCAAGGTCGTCAATGCTGTCTCCACCGTATTCAAAGAGGAAATTCCGAACATTATGAACATCGATAATATCACAATACTTAGCGAGGCCGACACGTCAGCTGCTCCTGCCCCGATTAACTTCAATCCTTTTATGAATTTGCTAATCAGCTTCGTTGTTTCCCTCGTACTGGCCATAGGGTTCGTATTCCTTCTGGATTATCTGGACGATACGCTCAAGACGGAAGCCGAAATTATTGAAATTATGGATGTTCCTGTTCTAGCCGTCGTAGGCAAAATCGGCAAAGGCGATCTGAAAAAATCAGCCAGAGGGAAAGCCGTCCAAAAACAAAAGGCAGGTGAGAGCCAATATGCGACGCTCAATCAGTGAGGGCAGCTTGATCGTATCACACAACCCTAAATCATCCATTTCAGAGGTATATCGTCTTCTTCGTACCAAAATCCCGTTTTTCTCCAAGGACCAGGAACTTAAGACGGTAATGGTAACTTCTTCTCAGCCAGGGGAAGGAAAAACCACAACCATAAGTAATCTGGCCGTTACCTACGCTCAGGAAGGCAAAAAGGTGCTTCTAATCGACGCGGATTTGCGCAAGCCCTCACTGCATCGCGTGTTTTCCCAGATAAATCATCAGGGCTTAAGTTCGCTACTGACTGGTCATTCGAGCATTCAGGAATCCGTTCAAAAGACATCGATCGACAACCTTTGGCTCCTTCCTTCAGGCCCGGTTCCTGCCAATCCCTCGGAATTAATCGATTCTTCGGGAATGCGCGAGCTGCTTCATCAGATAAAAGATCAATACGACGTCATTCTCGTCGATACGCCATCTGTCTTATCCGTGTCGGATAGCGTCATCGTCAGTGCTTTATGTGACGGCGTCATTATGGTCGCCGCGGCCGGCAAGGTAAAGAAAGATCATCTCAAGAAGGCGAAGGAACAACTGGACCATGTGAATGCCCGCATGCTCGGTATTGTCCTCAATCGGGTGGTTTAAACTCCTCTTCCACAAATGGGCACTAGCTCATCAAAGAGAAAGGCTGTAACCCTTACAACAATACAGGTAATGTCTACTGCACCTTTATCACTGTAGGCACTCGGTCACACTGTGGGTCCTAAAGGACCTTAGACATGATTGTCGAGGGTGTGATGTGAGGGTGGGTTCAATGCCCTTTTCAAGAAGTATTAGCTATGTCCTTTTCACTCGAAGAGTACATAGCTAAGCCCTTCTGCTATAGAAGCACTGATCATGGGTTATGGGATTATCGCACAAATACCATATAAAGAGTTGGAGAGTGAATGAAGGATGAAGAAAGTAAAGAAAGCCATTATTCCCGCAGCTGGGCTGGGAACAAGGTTCTTGCCTGCCACGAAGGCGATGCCGAAAGAGATGCTCCCAATCGTGGATAAGCCGACCATTCAATATATCGTTGAAGAAGCGGTGGCATCCGGGATTGAAGACATTATCATTGTGACCGGCAAAGGCAAGCGTGCTATCGAAGATCATTTTGACCATGCGTTCGAACTTGAACATAATTTGTTCAGCAAGGGGAAATTCGACTTGCTTGACGAAGTCCGCCGATCTTCGAATGTTGAAATTCACTACATACGTCAGAAGGAAGCCCGTGGACTTGGGCACGCTGTGTGGTGCGCCCGCAATTTCATCGGCGACGAGCCGTTTGCCGTGCTGCTCGGCGATGATATTGTACAATCTCAGACGCCTTGCATCCAGCAGCTTGCACAGCAATTCGAAGTGACGCAGAAATCCATGATCGGAGTTCAGACGGTTTCCCAGGATCAGACGCATCGTTACGGCATCGTCGCACCGCTAGAGCGAATCGATCGATTGTACCAAGTGGATTATTTTGTCGAGAAGCCGCCTGTTGGGCAGGCACCATCACGACTGGCCATCATGGGCAGATACATATTGACACCGGAAATTTTCGAGTTTTTGGAGCATCAGGAAGAAGGCGCCGGCGGCGAAATTCAACTGACAGATGCTATTCAAAAGCTGAACGAAACCCAAGGCGTGTACGCTTATGATTTCGAAGGAACCCGATATGACGTAGGAGAGAAGCTAGGCTTCATTATGACGACGCTTGATTTTGCGTTGAAAAACGAGGAGCTCCGAACACCTCTGCTGCAGGGGATGGAGACGATTCTCGAGAGAGAAGCTCATCAAAATAAATCGCTAATGAGGTGAACGACAGATGTACCCCAATCCGCAACGGAACGAAGCAGACGCAGTTTTTGAAGGAGCTTCGGACTATGCGAACTACGCATTTGATGACCAGAAATCCAAGGTCCTGTATTTGCTGATTAAGCGAGGGATGGACTTCGTGTTCGCGCTTATTGGGCTTGTTCTGCTTTCTCCGCTCTTCCTGATCGTATCGATACTCATTAAGCTTGAGGACCCGAAGGGGTCCGTTTTTTTTTATCAAACCCGTGTCGGTAAGGACGAAAAGCCGTTTCGGATGTACAAGTTCCGCTCAATGGTATCCAATGCCGAGGAACTGCTCGATAAGCTGCTGGAACAGAATGAAATCAGCGGCGCCATGTTTAAGATGAAAGAAGATCCCCGAATTACGAAAATCGGTAAATTCATTCGGAAGACCAGCATTGACGAATTGCCGCAGCTGTGGAATGTCGTTCGTGGAGAGATGTCGTTGGTAGGACCTCGCCCGGCCTTGCCAAGAGAAGTGATGCAGTACAGCAGCTATGACAAACTGCGATTGAGAGTAAGTCCCGGCTGTACGGGTCTATGGCAGGTGAGCGGACGCAACAATTTAAGTTTTCAGGAAATGCTGGCATTAGATTTGGAATATATCGAACGCCGAGGAATATGGCTGGATGTGAAGGTCATGCTTCGAACGGTCAAGATTATGGTTTTTCCGAATTCCGCCTATTAGATCGCGGGGGGATATAGAATGAACATGACAATTAGCGTCATCATTCCAACGTACAAGCGTGTGGAAGCTCTTCAACACTGCCTCGAAGGGATTCAAAGGCAAACGAGATATCCGGACGAGATTATGCTGGTCGTTAGAAATACAGATGAACGGACATTGAATTACCTTCGATCCTTGAACATCCGAAACACAAAAATTGCGCTGATTGAGGGAAGCGGCGTGATTGCCGCACTGAATGCCGGGATCAGGCAGAGTACGGGCTCGATTATCGTACTAACCGATGATGATACCGTTCCTCATACGAATTGGCTTGAACAACTTGAGCGGCATTATGCGTCGAACTCGGAAATCGGAGGCGTAGGGGGCAGAGATATCGTGTTTTTACGCGGACATGAGATTCCAGCGGGAAAACAGCAGGTTGGTATCATCAAACCCTATGGCAGAATCATCGGCAATCATCATGTAGGCATTGGCAGCGCCCGGGAAGTGGATATTCTGAAAGGTGCGAATATGAGCTTCCGAAGAGAGGCCATCTGTGGCTTAGCCTTTGACGAGCGGATGAAGGGGACGGGCGCACAGGTACATAACGAGCTGGAATTTAGCCTGGCTGTGAAAAAGAAGGGGTGGAAGCTGATTTACGACCCTACGGTATGCGTGGATCATTTTCCGGCCGAACGTTTCGACGAGGATCAACGGAACAGCTTTAACGAGACCGCCTTTTTGAATGCGGTGCATAACGAAACGTATGCCGTATTGAAGCATTTCGGCACGTGCCATCGAGCGCTGTACGTCTTGTGGGTGCTTATAGTCGGGAGTAAGGCTTCGCCAGGAATCATTCAGTTCCTGCGGTTGCTTCCCCGAGAACGAACGGCAGCGTTAAAAAAAGTATGGCTGGCCTATAAAGGCAGATGGGATGGTTGGAGAACATGGAGAGGATCTTTGGAATAAGCGCATCGGCACTGCCAGCGGGCCTTAGGCGCTTGATCCTACTGGCGTGTGTAATCGCTCTTGGGGGGATGGTCGGCGTTGCTGGGGCGACGGGCTCGCTTCATATGAGGCTCTTGGAATTTACGCTTCTCATCCTCAGTATGATGGCGGCCCTGCGCATACACTTTAAACGCCCTCATGCGTTAGTTCCATATGCGTTGTTGATGTGGGTCGTAAGCCCGGAACTGAGGCGACTGCTCGATTGGTCCTTTCGCTCATATACCGATACATCATTAATCTCGCTCATTCCTTATTGCGTGAGCTTGACCATGTTAATTCCAATTATCAAAAACATGAAACAATTGGACCGTAAAGTGGGCATCCTCTTAAAAATTTTAGGGGCTGCCTTGATTTATGGTTTTGGCGTCGGCTTTCTAAAATACGGATTTTCATCCGTATTTGACCTATTGAATTACGTTGTGCCGTTTCTTGTCCTGGCTTATGTAAGCGTAAGCCGCTTTGGCCGGGATGTACGAGATCAATGGCTTCGCAGCTTCGGATATCTTGCCGTAATCGTTGCAGCATACGGAATCTATCAGTACATGGTCCTTCCTCCATGGGATCACTTCTGGATGACCAGTTCCGAGATGAAATCCATCGGTCCTGCGGAGCCTCAAAAATTCAGGGTATTTTCGTTGCTAAATTCCCCAGGGCCTACCGGGGTATTTCTTGCCCTGGCACTGGCCATTATGACGGTTCAAAAGAGGTGGAGGGCGTTCGGAGTAGTCGGGCTCTTGCTCGTAGCCTTCGCTCTACTGCTAACCCTTGTCCGCATTGGTTGGATTGCTTATGTTTTGATGATATTAGCCTACTTTCTTCGTTCTCAGTTAAAGAGCAAATTGCAGCTGCTTATGCTCGGGATTGTCATCGTGCTCGCCTATCAATTCCTGCTGCCTGTTCTGCCGGGGGCAAGCCAGGTGGCTTCTCGCATCGATACGTTCGGGTCCCTTGAAGAGGACCATTCCTTCAATGAGCGGCTTCATTTTTCTACGCACATCTTCTCAGCAGTTCTAGCAAATCCGGTTGGCATGGGGCTTGGCAGCTCCGGGTTAGGGGCGAAATTAACCCAGAATTCGGATACGCTGACGGTATTCGATAACGGCTATTTGAATGTATTTTATACCTTTGGTTTGCCTTTGGGGTTAGGGGTCGTTAGCGTACTCATTTACCTTCTAATTTATCTATATAAATCGAGTCGGACTGAAAGGATGTATTCTCCGATATCCTTCGCAGCTATTACAGCTACATTGTTGCTGCTTATGGGGAGCAACGTTTTAAGTGGTTTTAGCGGATTTATTCTTTTGTTGGTTATTTCGCTTGTCTACTTGCCAAGGCCAGGAGAGGAGGGAATATAGCGTGTTAATCGTTTGTTTGGGCGATTCCGTTACACAAGGGCTAGGTGTTAGTAAATATGGCAGGTCTTACGGGAATTTATTGCAAAGTAAGCTCCAATCGCTATATGCCCAATCCGTTCAACTCATGAATCTTGCAGGGAGTGCCATGCAGGTTCATGAATCCAGAATGAAATATGAAAAAAAACTGATGGAAATGCAGCCCGAGATTATTATATTCGCGCATGGAATTACGGAGTCTGTAGTCAGGGAACAGAAAAAGCATCTTAGATTTTTACCGAAACGATGGAGGAAGCCGGGCTGGATGGATCCAAGGCCTTATTTCTCAAGACGAAAGCCTAAAGTGTGGCTAGAGAAATTGGAGTCGAGTCTCCGGTGGAGGGTGAAGGTAATCCTCATTAAAACCTTGGGAGGCAGGCCATGGATGAGTGTCGATGAATTTAAGCAACACACCACGGACTTCATTCTTAACGTGCTGGGTCATAATCAAAAAACGAAAATAATCCTTCTTACCCCAGGCGATATCGAAGAAAGGTATTTCCCCGGATCTCCGGCTTCCATGCAGAAGTACCGCGATGCACTTCGGGACATTTATGAAAACAGCAAATCGACAAACCGGGTGTTCATGTGCGATTCGTCAACCAAGTTACATCGATGGGATGATTATTTCGAGGATCGCTTCCACCCGAATGAGGGAGGGCATAACAAAATTGCCGAGGCTCTCATGGACACAATCGTGAAGTACTCGCTAATAGATGATGAACGTATGCATGTAATGAGAGAGGTAAGCGGATGAAGATCTGTTTCGTTACGCACAAGGTGAAGAAGGGAGACGGTCAAGGAAGAGTCAACTACGAGGTCATCGTGAAAGCAATAACGGAGGGGCACGAAGTAAGCATTATATGCTCCGAATTGGCAGAGGAGCTCCAAGGACATCCCCAAGTGACTTGGCTTAAGAGAGGAACGAGAAGGATCCCGACGCTTCTGCTTCAATACCAGTGGTTCGCCTTGATTTCAGCAATTTGGATTTGGATGAACCGAAGCAAGATAGATCTTGTCGTGGTGAACGGTTTCATCACGTATGCCCGCTCCGACATTAACTGTATTCACTTCGTTCATAGCGCATGGATAAAGTCCTGGTATCATCCATTCCGGGAACATAAAAATGCTAGAAGCTTCTATCAATTGATTTATAACGGATTGAATGCATTCCTGGAACGGTATGCCCTAAGAAGGACGAGGCAAATTATAGCGGTGTCGCAGCAGGTCAAGCAAGAGCTGGTACAGGATGCACGGGTAGAGGCTCAACGGATTGCGGTCATTCCCAATGGAGTTGACCTGAATGAATTTTATCCCCGAACTGTAAACCGGGCCGATTATTATTTGGCCGATGATCGAACCTATGCGCTGTTCGCCGGTGATTTGAGATCGAGGAGAAAAAACCTAGATACAGTCCTGGCAGCGCTGGCCGAGGTCAAGGATATTGAGCTTATTGTACTCGGATATACCGAGAGAAGCCCGTATCCCCAGTTAGCCGAGCAGCTTGGAATTAGCGACCGTGTTCACTTCCTGGGGTACCGGCGGGATATCGCAGACATGATGTCGCTCGCCGATTTATTTATTTTTCCTTCCAGGTACGAGCCCTTCTCTCTTGTTATCCTGGAGGCGATGGCTTCTGGACTGCCCGTGATCACAAGCAACCGTTGTGGAGTTGTGGAACTGCTGTCCGATCAATCCGCCGTTGTAATTGAAGATCCGGACGATACTTCTGCGTTGGTACGGGCGCTTCGGGAACTGTCCTCTAATAAAGAGCGTTTGGAAATGATGGCGGTCAAGGCGAGGGAGGATGCGGAGAGCCATTCTTGGGAGCATATGTCCGGCAAATATTTACGATTGTTTCATTATGCGATGCATCCTAAATTTGAGACCGTTAATCAGGCCTGAAGGGATACGTATAAATGGCACTTACGAATTCAGTAAAACAAAGAGGCAGTCTTGGGAATGTTGTCCAAATCTTTGCATCCAATGTCTTTATTCTTGGATTAAATGTGCTGACAGGCATAATAATTGCAAGGTTCTTGGGGCCAGAGGGACGAGGCGAGCAAGCGGCCATGATTATGTGGCCTAGATTTCTGGCGTATTCCTTGACATTAGGGATTCCAGCGGCGCTTGTTTATTACATGAAGAAAAAAAATGAGGATCAGGGCTCCCTCTATGTAACGGCATTGTACATGAGTGTGCTGCTTGGTTTTGTGGCCATGGCGGTTGGAGCCGTGATCATCCCTGTCTGGATGAAGGGGTACTCCGGCGAAGTCGTTGATTTTGCCGTGTGGGCCTTGATCATGTCTCCAGTAGCCATGATCGGAACCATCAATACGGCAGCTTTACAGTCCAGGGGAGAGTACGGTCTTTATAATTTTATGCGATATATTCCGGTGCTCGGAACGTTGATATTATTATGTGCGCTTGTTGCAACCGGGCACGTTACGCCTTTCCTTACGTCCGTCGCATATCTCTTTCCGGCTATTCCGATCGCCGTCTGGACGACATTTAAACTCGTCTCCCGTTACAGGTTGAAGCAAAAAAACAAGGCGAAGTCCGGGAAAAAGCTGCTAGGCTACGGCATCCGTTCCTACGGAACGGACGTGGCCGGAACCTTCTCCGGGTACATCGACCAGATTTTAGTGGTAGGGCTGCTATCTCCAAGCAGCCTGGGTCTTTATGTGGTGTCACTTAACTTAGCCAAAATGTTGAACACAATTCAGGGGTCCATAACCTCGGTATTGTTTCCCAAGGCTTCGGGCCTTCAGCAGGATGAAGCTTTGCGACTAACGTTTAAAGTAACGCGCATCAGTTCGGTTATAACCTTCATGGTGGGGGCAGCGGTATTTGTAATTGCGCCCTATTTTCTGATTCTTTTATACGGCCCCTCGTTTGCGGAAGCGGTCTCTGTATTTCGGATTTTGATCTTCCAAACCGCGATTACCAGTATTTCGTGGATTTTGGCACAAGGTTTTATGTCCATCGGCAAGCCCGGAGCAGTGACCATTATTCGGATGACCACGCTTGGACTGAACGTCGTGTTTATGAATTTGTTCATACCGCTGCTGGGTATCAAAGGGGCAGCTATCTCCTTGTTGGCTACGGCTTTGATAGAATTGTCGGTCATTTTTCTGGTTTATACGTTGAAGCATCGAGTTGCAGTGCGTCATTGGATGATTTCAAAAAGCGATATCGTATGGCTTCTTGAGCGTATACGCAGGCAAAAGGGACGGAGCAATACTGAAGCCATGTGAGGAAGGTCAAAGGCACAGAAGAACAATAAGACGGGGTGATCCCTTGAATATTTTGCACATAGCAAACCATGTAAAACAGTCGGGAAACGGTATTGTTAATGTCATGGTTGACTTGGCTTGTGAACAAGCGATTCTGGGACATAGAGTGGCGGTAGCTTCCCAAGGAGGGGAGTACCTGGAACTGCTGAAACAACATCATATCGATCATTACAAGTTGGACCAAACGAGAAAGCCGATGCAGATGCTTCAGGCTTTTTTTGATTTTAGAAGCATCGTCAAACGATTCCAGCCGGACATCATCCATGCACATATGATGACAGGTGCGTTACTGTCTCGTTATTTGAAAGGTTTAAGCAAATACAAGATCGTCACGCATGTCCATAACGAATTCCAGAAGAGTGCCGATTACATGAAGGTTGGTGACACGGTAATCGCCGTCAGCCATGCTGTAGCCCAATCGATGGCCAAACGCGGAGTTCATGAAGAGAAACTCCGCGTTGTCCTTAACGGAACGATAGGCAGCAGAAGGAATACGGGCATGGAAGAAGTACAGCTCAAAGGACGTTCCATCGTTACCGTTGCAGGGCTTAATGAACGGAAGGGCATTGCAGATCTCATTATGGCGTTTAGTATCGTCTCTGAGCAATGCCCTGATTCGGAATTGTATATCGTTGGAGACGGACCGGAGAGGGAACGATTTAAAGAGATGGCTTCCCAATCGGCTCATTCTCATAAAATTCATTTTGAAGGCTTTCAGACAGATCCAAGACGATACATGTGCTCGTGCGATGTATTTGTTCTAGCATCACATAAAGATCCATTCCCGCTCGTTCTTCTTGAGGCGCGGGAGTCGGGATGCGCGATCATCGCTACCGAGGTGGACGGTATACCGGAGGCGCTGGATTTCGGGCGATCAGGCATGCTGGTTCCGCCAAAGGCACCGGAGAAGTTGGCTGCAGCGATGCTCAACATGCTGTGCGATCAGAAGCTTCGCCAGGAGTACAAACACTCCGCTCAGCAAGGTCTGGACTTCTATAAGGTGGAACGCGTCGCGAAAGAAACATTACGAATTTATGAGGAGATTCTGATTAGTTAGAACTGGGAGTGCGCTATTTATGCATACTGCAGCAGGGCAGGAGATGAAGATATGAATAATTGGAGTGAGTTTCCTTGAAAGTAGCCATGATAGCAAACTCTAATCATAATGTGAACTCAGGCGTGTCAGGAACAAGGATCGCGATTGCTGAATCGTTACGACAGCTTGGCGTACAAGTCGATACATATTTCATGGACGACTTTAAAGTATTCGATGGCGGGATCATGGACAAAATTATTTTTCCATGGAAGCTGGCCTCAAGACTGTCGAAATGGAAGGAATATGATTTGTTGGATATTGCTTCTGGAGATAGCTGGGTTTTGTCATACTTCAGAAAACGTCCAGTAATTGTATCAAGCAGTCATGGACTTGAACATCTGGCCCATAGGGAAATTTTGGAGGAACATCGTTTAGGCAATCTGCCTCTCAGCAAGAAGTACTTTATTTACTGGGGAGGTTATCGGATTTGGGAGGTATCCAAATCCTTTAAGCGAGCCGACTTCTCAATAGTCCTCAACTCCGAGGACAAACACTTCGTACAGGATCAGATTGGCAAAGATTCGTATAAAATTAGCGCCATTTTTAATGGGATCCCAAGTTATTTCTTGAATCTTCCGGTAAATGATATGGAAACAGCGAACAATGAAGTCATCCAGATAGCCCAGGTTGGGAGCTACATCCACAGGAAGGGGATATCTTATAGTGCACAGGCCCTGAATACCATCCTTGCAAAATATGCCCATGTGGAAGTTGCCTTTATGGGTACGGGCTGTGAAGATGAGAAGGTATTGGCCGACTTCGATCCCGAGGTCAGGGATAGGGTCACGACCATTCCAACGTATAAACACAGTGAGCTGCCGCACCTGCTAAGAGGCTATCATATTAAACTATTCCCGACATTATCCGAAGGATTCGGTAAAACGCTAATCGAGTGTATGGCATGCGGCTTGGCGCCAATTACGACAGATACGGCAGGACCGGCCGATATTGTAACGGATGGGGTCGATGCTCTTGTCATACCCAAGCGAAACATTGATCAAATGGTTGTCGCGATAGAGAAGCTGATACACGATCCGAGCTTGCTGAAGCAGCTTCGTTTCAACGCTTATCGCACGGCTCAGAAGTTCACTTGGGACAATGCGGCAAAAAATCGATTGGCATGTTATGAGCAGGCAATCCGTGAGATGAAGAGGGGTTATGCGCAGGAATCGTAATTCTTGTTGGTGCTAGGAGTATCCTGAGATTAAATGTTTGATTTATTCAATATTCTCATATCAGAATTAAGAAAAGAGAGATGGCCATGAATGTGCTTTCGACGGGAATGGGATGGATTGATATCCAGCATGGAGGACTGAACCGCTATTTTGCGGACTACACCAAGGCTATGAAGGATTACGGGCATACCGGGCTGGGTGTTGTGGTAGCCCCGCAAGGAGCGGAGCTGCCTCCCGACCGGAACATCAGCAATGCAACCAAAGAGCTTCGTCTCAACCATTTCCTGCCGCGCATGAAATCGGTGCAGAAGCATGCGGTCCATGCGGTCCGAAGCTTTCGGCCGGATGTCTTTAATCCGCATTTTGCTTTTTATGCGACGATGGTTACAAGAAGCCATATCCCTCCCCATATCCCGATCGTTACCCATTTTCACGGACCGTGGGCGATGGAGTCCAGGGTAGAGGAGAAGGGCAATATCGGCATGATCCAAGGCGCGAAGTTTTGGCTCAAAAAACAAGTGGAGCTGCTGACCTATCGCCGGTCGGATAGCTTCATCGTGCTTAGTGAGTATTTCCGGGACATTTTAAGGAACACCTACGGCGTAGATGAACGAAAAATCCATATTATACCGGGTGCGGTTGACCATCATCTGTTCCTGCCTAACCCGGATCGGGAAGGGCTCCGATTGCAAATGGGGATCCTTCCGGACCAGCCTGTGTTGTTCTGTATTCGGAGGCTGGTACGCCGGATGGGAATCGATCGCCTCATTCATGCCATGGTGGCTGTCGTTCGCGAGCACCCGGATGTCCGCCTCTATATCGGGGGAGACGGGCCGATGCGCGAACCGTATGAAGCGCTTATTCGGGAGCTCGGGCTTACTGCCAATGTTCGACTGCTCGGCCGGATTACGAACGAGGAGCTTGTGCAATACTATCAGGCTGCCGATATCAGCATCGTTCCGACATTGACGCTCGAAGGCTTTGGCCTGATCACCGTGGAATCGCTAGCTTGCGGAACACCTGTGCTCGGCACCCCGTATGGAGGAACGAAGGAAATTTTGCATCGCATCTCCGACGACTTGATGTTTGAGGACGGGACGTCTGAGGCGATGAGCCGCAAGATCATTGACGTGCTCAATGGGCAATCGTTTCTCCCGTCACGTGAAGCATGCAGAGAACATGTATTGAATCGATACACATGGAACCGGGTTGCAGAAGCCGTGACCGAGGTGTTCGCGGAGGAAATCGATAAGAGAAGGGTGTTTCGGAAATGAAGATCGCCTTTTATAACCATACGAGCGCGATCAGCGGCGCGGAGATCAGCCTTCTGCTGACCGCCAAGCATCTGACGAGAGCCGAGCCGATTCTATTCGCTCCCGAGGGGGAGCTGCTGCAGAAGGCTCGCGATCAAGGGCTTGAGGTAGTAGCCCTCCCTAGCTACCGTGCGAGAATGACCCGCAATCCGTTTCTCCTGCTGATATATGTTATGGGGATGCTCTTGGCAGGCTGGAGGCTGGCGCTTCTAATGAAGAAAAGCGGGGTGGATCTCATCCATGCCAACTCCATACGCGCCGGCATCATGGCAGGGCTGTTCCGGTGGTACCATCGGATACCGGTCATCTGGCATGTGAGGGATATGCCTCCGGAAGGAATAATAGGCCGCTTGATCCGGAGGTTTGCAGGCAGCACCGCCGGGGCGCTGATCGGCATTTCCGAGCCAGTCATTCAAGCGATGGACCATCGGTCCCTAACCGGGAAATGCCATCTTGTACATAATGGAGTCGAGATTAAGCCATTCCGAGCTGAAGAGCGGCAATCGATACGTGAACGGACCCGGAGGGAGCTGGGAACGCCGCAGGATGCGGAGGTCATGGCAATCATAGGCCAGATCGCCCCTTGGAAGAGACAAGAGGACGCCATTGAGGCGCTTTCCCGTTTATTCCGCGAGGGAAGGCAGGCGTATCTGTGGATCGTTGGTGAAGCGAAGTTCCGCCAGGAGAATGAGGATTACCTCACTAGCTTGAGGGAAAAGGTACGATCGTTAGGGCTTGAACAACACGTCATATTTACGGGATTTAGAGAAGATGTACTGGAGATCTGCTGCGGAGCAGATCTCCTTTTATTATGCTCGGATCGCGAGCCCTTCGGCCGGGTCGTGATCGAAGCGATGTCTCAAGGCACCCCAGTCGTGGGAACCCGGGGCGGAGGCGTCCCCGAAATTATTGAGCACGGCAAGAGCGGATTGATGTACGAGACTGGAAACATTGACGAGTTGAATCATTGCATCCGTCTCCTTCTGGATGATCCGCAAATCCGGGCTATGCTGAGCCGTGGCGGACAGGAGCGGGCGGAGGAACGGTTCTCCATCATGCAGACATCGCACCGCGTGGAGCTGATCTATCAGCAGCTGCTGACGAAATCCGGCCGGGAACGGTCCCGACGCCAACAGGCAAAGGAGTTCATGTAAATGCGAAAAGTGAAGGTTGCCATTGTCCATGATTATCTCAACCAAATGGGCGGCGCGGAACGGGTGGTGGCCGTATTCCACAAAATGTTCCCGGAGGCGCCGATTTATACGACGATTGTCGACCGGGACAAACTGCTTCCGGAATTGAAGGATGCGGACATCCATACAACCTGGATGCAGGGGATACCGGGGATTTTGCGCAGATTCAAGCTGTTCTTCTGGCTCTATCCCTTCGCCGTATCATCCATGAAGTTGAAAGGCTATGACCTCATCCTGAGCTCCAGCAGCGCTTATGCGAAAGGGGCAAGGAAGGGCCGTGACAGTGTACATATCTGCTACTGCCATACGCCGATGCGATTCGCCTGGAATTTCGAGGCCTATATGGAAGGTGTTCCGGTGCCAAAGAACGTAAAACGGATTGCAAAATGGCTGACATATCCGCTTCAGGCATGGGATTGCCGCAACTCCAAGCGGGTGGATCGTTTGATTGCCAACTCGACCATTGTTAAAGAGAGGATCGGACATACGTACGGAATGAACGCAACGATTATTTTTCCTCCGGTAGACATCAGCCGGTTCAGTGTTGGAGAAGGCGATCCGGAGGATTACTTCCTGGTTGTCTCCAGACTTGTGTCGTACAAAAGGATCGATCTTGCGGTTGAAGCCTGTTCCCGGCTTGGCCGAAAGCTCATCGTGATTGGGGATGGGCCCGATCGGCCTCGGCTGGAGCAGCTTGCAGGTAATACGGTTACGTTCCTTGGGAGAAGAAGCGACGAGGAAGTGGTCAGTCATATGCAGCGCTGCAAGGCACTGATCTTTCCGGGAATCGAGGATTTCGGGATAACGCCGCTCGAGGTGAATGCTTGCGGCAGACCGATTGTCGCATTTCGCGGAGGCGGAGCATTGGACACGGTTGTAGCCGAGCGGACAGGTCTGTTCTTTGAAGAGCAATCGGTGGAATCCTTGGCGGAGACGATCGAGCGTTTCGACCAATATGAATGGGACCCGGCCCGGATTCGGGAGCATGCAGAGGCTTTCGGCGAGCATGTATTCATCGAACTTCTGCAATCGAGTATTGACGGACTGATGGGCGCCAGGGAAAGAGGCGCCAAGATCGCGCAAGTGGAAGGGAGCTATTAACTATGCAAATCATACTGTTATCTGGAGGAAGCGGTAACCGGTTATGGCCGCTATCGAATGAAACCAGATCCAAACAGTTTCTGAAAATATTAAATAGCGCTTCCGGAAAGCGGGAGTCCATGGTGCAGCGGGTGTGGAGCCAGCTGGGGCTGATGAATCTCCAGCCATCCGCCGTAATCGCTACCGGAAAGTCACAGGTGGAGTTGCTGCAGAATCAGCTGGGCTATGAAGTGGAGCTGGTCGTCGAGCCGGAGCGCCGGGATACCTTCCCGGCCATCGCCTTATCGGTCTGCTACCTGTACTCCGTTAAAGGCGTCAGTCCCCGGGATATCGTGATCGTTCTCCCGGTGGATCCGTATGTGGACACGCATTTCTTTCGAAAGGTGCAGGAGCTGGAGACGCTGATGCAGGAAACCGGGGCAGATATCGGGTTGATCGGCGTCTCGCCGGATCATCCTTCCTCGAAGTTCGGTTATATCGTCCCGGAGTCAGTATCGAGACTCGAGAACGGCACGGAATATTTGAACGTAAGCCACTTCGTCGAGAAGCCGGAAGAAGAGGCCGCACGCAGCTTAATCGAGCATAAGGCTCTGTGGAACTGCGGCGTCTTCGCGTTCCGGCTGGAATATGTTCTTGAGCACTTGTTGGAGCGCTCCCTTCCAATCCAGTACGATGAGCTGCTTCGGCAATACGGGCAAGTCGAGAAAACCAGCTTTGATTACGCGGTTGTCGAGCAGGCGAAGAATATCGTTGCACTGCCTTATCAGGGGCTATGGAAGGACCTCGGGACTTGGGATGCGCTCACGGAGGAGATTCATACACCACTAGTCGGAAAGGGGACACTGACCGACGACTCCGTTAATACGCATGTCATCAATGAATTGGATATCCCGATTACGGTAATCGGTGCGCCGAATTTGATCGTGGCCGCCAGCCCGGACGGGATTCTGGTATCCGAGAAGAATGCCAGCATGCGGATCAAGGAGGTGCTCCAATTCGGAGACCAACGACCAATGTATGAAGAGCGTCGATGGGGACGTTATCGCGTGCTGGATTATATCAAGTATCCGAACGGTCATGAGGTGTTGACGAAGCGCATTTGCGTCCTTCAAGGCAAAAATTTGAGCTATCAATACCACTTGCTGCGCAGCGAAGTGTGGACCGTCGTATCCGGGCAAGGCGAAATGATATTGGAAGGCGCCGTTCGCATGATCGGCAAGGGCGATGTCGTCATCATTTCGGCGGAAGCCAAGCACAGCCTGCGGGCCATTACGGATATTGAAATTATAGAGGTTCAGACGGGCAGCGAGCTGATTGAGGACGACATTGTCCGGTTGGCCATGGACTGGGATGAAATCAAGATTAGCGTTTTGAATTAATAGGGCTGACCGTTGTGCAAGAACCATTATAAAGGTGAGGTGAGAACCATGAAAATTACGGTGATCGGTACAGGTTACGTCGGGCTGGTATCCGGCGTGTGCTTTTCCGAGCTTGGCAATGAGGTTATATGCGTTGATCAGATCGAGGCCAAGATTGAAATGCTGAATCGGGGAGAGGTACCGATTTATGAACCGGGACTGCAAACGTTGATCGCAAACAACCGTGAGAGGGGGCGGCTGCGCTTTTCGACCGACTTGAGAGCGTCCGTAAAGCATGCCGAGGTCATCATCATTGCGGTAGGGACGCCCTCGCTGCCGAACGGTCAGGCTAATCTGAGCTTCATTGAACAAGCGGCGAGCGAGATCAGTCAGGCCATGAACGGCTATAAAATCATTGTCACCAAGAGCACCGTGCCGGTAGGGACGAACGAGCGTATCCGGGACATTATCGCGCAGCATTCGAAGGAGCCTTTCGATATTGCTTCTGTGCCGGAGTTTCTGCGAGAGGGAACGGCGGTTTCGGACACGATGAACCCTGACCGTATCATTATCGGTACGGACAGCGAAGTGGCGCGGGAGCGGCTAACCGAACTCCATCGGAGCCTGACCTCCAACATTATCGTTACGGATATCCGCAGCGCCGAGATGATCAAATATGCCTCCAATGCATTCCTGGCAACCAAAATTTCATTTATCAACGAGATTGCGAATATTTGCGAGAAGGTAGGAGCGGATGTAACGAAGGTCGCCTATGGAATGGGATTTGACCAGCGCATCGGCGCATCGTTCTTAAAGGCCGGCATTGGATACGGCGGCTCCTGCTTTCCAAAGGATACCCAAGCCCTGATCCAAATCGCCGGACAGATGGATTATGATTTCAAGCTGTTGAAATCGGTCGTCGAGGTGAACCGGGAGCAGCGGTTTAATGTGATCCGCAAGCTGGAATTCTTGATGGGCCATCTCGCCGGGAAGACGATTGGCATATGGGGTCTGGCGTTTAAGCCGGAGACGGACGACGTGCGCGATTCCCCTGCTTTCGAAATCATTGCAGCTTTAACCGAGATGGGGGCCAAGGTGAAGGCTTACGACCCAATTGCTGCCGAGAACTTCAGAAGAAATTGTGATGTCGACAGTCTAATCTACTGCGACACTGCCCGCGAAGCCGCTTGGCAGGCGGATGCGCTATGTGTCCTCACGGAATGGAAGGAGTTTCAGCACATTCCGCTTTCCGAGATCGAGAGTTGGCTGAAGTCCCCGTATTTGATCGATGGCCGCAATATCTATAAGGAAGAGCAGCTGGCCAATACGCAGCTAGTGTACTATTCCGTAGGCCGTCCGGGGATGAATCGGGGTGTGAAGGAACCTGCACCGTATATTTTGCTATGACAAAGCAAACATTTGGGGTGGTTGGATTGATTATGGAGGACGCCTTGACGCTTGAAATGCGCGATGCGCCGAAGGAGCTGTCGTTCCTGCTGTCGATTTTACGGAATCGGGATCAGGATCAGGCCATTCTTCCGCAGGAGGCCGCCGACATGGATTGGAATCTGTTCATGAAGCTGGCTGTGCATCACCGAGTCTATCCGCTGGTTTACTTGGCTTTGAAAGGGAGCGATACCTCGCTGATCCCGGCTTATGTCATGCAGTCGCTGCAGCGGCATTATCATAACAACACGATCAAGATGCTTCACTTAAGCAGAGAGATGAGCCGAATATGCGACGTATTCGCAGAGGCTAGGATTAGGAGTCTTTGGCTGAAGGGGCCGCTTCTGGCCCTGCACCTATACGGGGACGTGGCTCACCGAACGTCGAAGGATCTGGATATCCTAGTCGATGCAGAAGATGTGGAGAAGGCGGAGCAAGTGCTGACACAGCTCGGATATGAGGCCGAGGAAGAGATCGTGCTGGGCAATTGGAAGAAGAAAAGCCATCATCGCTCGTTCGAGCATCGGGAGCATTTCGCTCAGGTGGAGATTCATTGGCGATTAAATCCCCATTATAGCAGGTCCTTCTCGTTTGAGCAGCTGTGGCAGCGGCGAAGAGAGGTCAGGCTGTCCAGCCAGACCTATTTCTGCCTTGGTAACGAGGATCTGCTGTGTTACCTGACGGACCATGGAGCCAGGCATGGCTGGTTCCGATTACGTTGGTTAGCGGATATTGTCCGTTTGCTGCCTCTGCTTGACAACAGCCGATTAAACCAGCATCTGGAGCGGTACGGAGGCGAGATGTATGCAGGGCAGGCCTTTATTTTATCGTCGCTGCTCCTTTCGGCTAAGGTTCCTCATGACTTGGAGGCGGCAACAGTTGGCGCTAAATCGTACCGACTGGCGGAGAAGTCTCTTTATTACATCCAAAGAATCGTGCAGCTGAATCCGGTACCGGAAAAAAGCGTAGCCCGTCATTATAACCGTTATCTTTTTTCGCTGATGTCCGGCAAACAGAGAATCGCCTACGTGTTTAATAAGCTGCTTCCAAGCTCGCGGGATGCCCTTCAGCTGCCTTTGCCTAAACCGCTTTATTTTTTATATGTTCCGCTTCGGCCCTTCCTTTGGTTTTGGAGGCGGATGAAGCAGCCGTCGGTGTGACGGGAGTAACGGTTACGATGTAAAACGAACGGAGGATGAGCCCATGAGCACGGAATTCATTACGGATGAGGTACTGATCATGCAGTCCGAAGGCTTTCTGGTCAGTGATATGGACGGCGAGAAGGTTATGCTGAGTATCGATAATGGAAAGTATTACAATCTGGGCCGGATTGGCGGCCGGATCTGGGAGCTGGCGTCTACGCCGATTACGGTCGGCGGTATGGTGGAGAGGCTCGTTGAGGAATACGATATCGAACCGGATGCGTGCGAGCAGCAGGTACAGCGGTTCCTGCGGCAGCTTGCCGATGAAGGGCTTGTGCAGGTGAAGAAGGCCTAATGAGTCTATACCGGAAAGCAAGGACGTATATGTCTTTTCCCGTTGCGATGAAGCTGATGTTCATCGAAGCTTATGTTTACTTGGCTTGGGGGAGAGTGTTCAAGCAGCTGCCTTTCGCGAAGGTGGCGCCCTCCTTGGGCGATTTTATGAAGGAAACGCCGTATACCTGCTCGGAGGAGGAGCTGAAGCAGCTTCGCCAAATCTCCAGAGCCGTACATGCGATGAGCCGAGTTACCTGGTGGGAAAGCCAGTGCCTGGTCAAAGCCGTTGCCGCCAAGAAAATGCTGGAGCGAAGAAGCATTCCCTATACACTGTATTTAGGAAGCGGGCGGGATGACCAAGGACAAATGGTGGCTCACGCCTGGCTCCGCAGCGGTTCTTACATTGTTACGGGCAAGGAAGGGCATGAGAAATATGCGATCGTCGGAATATTCGGCAAGGATATGCGGGCGGAGGAGCTGAACTTTAATCGGTCATCCGGTAAGGAGTTTTTACGTTGAAGGATCTCATTTATTTTATCCGAAAAATGCACGGGATGGCCGGGTTCAAGCTCTACCTTAATATGTGCATGATCCTGGTCATCAGCATCCTGGACGGTATCGGCATCTACCTGATCGTCCCGCTTCTCGGCGTGATCGGCGTATTTCAGACCGATCTGAGCGGAGTCCCGCTCGTCTCGACCTTGATGGATCTTGCGGATTCGTGGTCCCTGCAGCTCAATTTGCCGGTGGTGCTGGCCATCTATGTCGTGATTGTGGGCGGGCAGGCCCTGCTGCAGCGAAGCCAGACCTTGCTAAACGCCAAGATCCTGCAGCGATTTATCCGCAAGCTGCGCATGGAGACGTACCAGGGATTACTGCATGCGAAATGGGAGTTTTTTCTCCGCCACCGCAAATCGGATTTCAATCATGTCATGACCAATGAGCTTGGGCGCGTGAACCAAGGCACCTTTCTGTTCTTCCAAATGATCTCGTCGTTGTTGTTCACGATCATTCAGATTGGCCTTGCCTTATGGCTGGCTCCGTTGTTAACCCTCATCGTGCTGGTCAGCGGAGGGGTCCTCGCCTTGTTCGGGCGCAAGTTCATCCGCAGCTCGAAGCGGATCGGCGAGCAGACGACCGAGCTTTCAAAATATTATTTTGCCGGCATCAGCGAGCATTTCAGCGGCATCAAGGACATCAAGAGCAACCGGCTGGAGCCGTCCCATATGGATTGGTTTGACAGGCTGTCGCGAAAAATGGAGCGGAACTTCATCCAATTCAATAAAGTGAACTCCCTGTCCCAGCTCATTTACCGGCTCTCGTCCGTCATCCTCGTTGCCGGGTTCGTATACCTTGCTCTTGAGGTGCTTCGCACCCCGGCTGAGCAGCTGCTGATGATTGTGCTTATTTTCTCACGGTTATGGCCAAGATTTATCAGTATTCAAACCAGTACCGAGCAGCTTGCTTCGAATTTCCCGGCGTTTCGGGCAATACGCGAGCTGCAAGCGGAATACGAGGCAGACCGGGAGCTTGCCGGAACGGCTGGAGTCCCGGATGGCGAGCGACTGCATCTGCAGCAGGGTATTACTTGCAGTGATGTGGACTACCGATATGACGCTTCTTCTCCGACCTACGCTTTGCGGGGCATTAACTTACATATTCCGGCCCGCCGCATGACGGCCATCGTCGGCAAATCCGGCGCGGGCAAGAGCACCCTGATCGATCTGCTCATGGGACTGATCCAGCCGGAGAGCGGGCAGGTTCTGGCGGACGGCGTGTCTATCCAGGATGAACGTCAGCTTCTGTCGCTCCGGGGGAGCATCGGTTATGTGGCGCAGGACCCTTTTCTCTTCAATGAGAGCATCCGGGATAACCTGAAGCTGGCCGCTCCCGAGACATCGGATGATGAGCTGTGGGAAGCGTTGAGGTTTTCGGCGTCGGACGAATTCGTGCGAAGCTTGCCGCAGGGTCTTGACACGGTCATTGGCGACCGCGGCGTGCGCTTGTCCGGCGGTGAGCGACAGCGGATCGTCCTGGCAAGAGCCATCTTGAAGCGGCCCTCGATTCTTGTGCTGGATGAAGCGACAAGCGCGCTGGACAGCGAGAATGAGCGGCAGATCCAGGAGGCGCTGGAGCAGCTGAAGGGAAGCATGACCATTATCGTGATCGCCCATCGGCTGTCCACGATCCGCCATGCCGATCAGGTCATCGTGATGGAGCAAGGGCGGATTATCCAGCAAGGAGGCTATCAGCAGCTGTCTCAGGATCAGAAGGGCACCTTCCGGCAGCTTCTCAGTTACCAAACAGGCGCCCAGATGTAAACAGTGTTCAACAGCCGTCCCTCGTTGAGGGGCGGCTGTTTTTTTGTTTTTAGTTTGCGGTGTTGGCGCTCACCCGAATTCCTATTATCATTTGTACTAACGATGGCCGTTGTTTATCGGCCAATGTTCAATCTTTATATGCAGAGGGGGAAAGTGAATGGATGGCCAAAGCAACCTTTCACAGTGGATTCACATACGGCCGATTACCCTGGATGATTTTGAAAATGTCTTGGCATGGAGCAAGGATGACTCCTTCTGTGAAGCGAATGGATGGGAAATCAACAGAAGCTCTGAAGAATTATATAAATGGTGGCGCAATTGCGTAAATCATCCTGCCGAAGATTTTATTCGAATGGGAATTACGTTGAACGGGAAATTAATTGGATATGCAGATATGGCCTGCATGAAAGGTAATACGGCTGAACTGGGCATTGCAATTGGTGAGAGCAGGCTGTGGGGGCAGGGGATCGGATCTGCTTCGGCAAAGTGTATGATGGAATATGCATCGAAGAAGTTAGGAATTTCAATTTTTAACGCTGAAACTCACGAGGCCAACGCTCGTTCAAGAAAAATGCTTGAGAACTTAGGGTTCAAAGAAATAAGTCGAATAGGCAGTGAAGAATATCAAGGGATGAGGAGCGAACGAATTCAATATAGACTTATTTTTAATGGGGAAACCTGAATGAAGAATCTACGCACAAGGCCTAAAACTCCTCCTTCAACCAGTAAAAATCCTTAAAGCTAGACGCTTTGATAACCTTTTGTCCAATTTGCCTTAACAACAATTCCTCGTCATATTTCCCAGAAATACTCAACATTCGACCAGGATAGACAATGGTTTCCCCGTTACGATCAACCACTAATGAAGCCCCGCCTAACTACCTCTCGCTACCCAATGTAAATTTTAGGAAAACATGCCATGAAATATCGAGAAATGAAACCCCTCCGGATGAATTCCGGTATTATTAGATAAACAAAGTTGCCAAGGAGGAACATGTCCATGGGAATGCTGTCGAGATTTACCGATATAATGCGAGCGAATGTGAACGCTTTGCTGGATCGGTCGGATGATCCGGAGAAGACGATTGATGAATATATGCGCAGCCTGCACAGCGACTTGGGCCAGGTGAAGGCGGAGACGGCCTCACTGCTTGCGGAGGAGCGGCGGGCCAAACGGACGCTGGATGAGTGCATTACGGAGGTCGCCAAGCTGCAGCGGTATGCCGAGAAGGCGGCGGAAGCAGGAAATGAAGTCGATGCCCGCAAATTCCTGGAGCGTAAGGCGGAGACGGCCGTGAAGCTCGATGACTTGCAGCAGGCATATGAGCAGGCCGCTTCCGATGCGGCGAGCATGAAGCAGATGCAGGATAAGCTAGTCGCGGATATGGAGCGGCTCGAAGCAAGACGGTTGGAGCTCAAAGGGAAAATGGCCGAGGCGAGGCATCAGCAGCGCTTAAATGAGAGCGGCTCCTCCCGTGGCGACGTTGCTGGGGCGTTCCAATCGATGGAGGAGAAGGCGAACCGGACCCTGGACGAAGCGCTGGCGCTCGCGGAGCTACGGGCCGGATCGAAGGAAGACGATTTGGACGTGCTGATGGCGGAGCTTGAGGAACAGATGAAGCAACGCAGCGATGATAGCCATCCGGCAGCAAGTCCGGAAGCAGTCCCGGATGATCGCAGCGGCGAATCGAAACAGAAGGAGTAATGGTCTGATGGGAATTGAGGTGATCCGATGCCGGTAATTGAATACAAATGTCCGTACTGCGGCAGCGGGATGAGCTTTGATGCGGCGACGGGAACGCTGTCTTGCCCGGGCTGCGGAAACCAAGAACATATTGATCAGCTCCCCGATCCGATGAAGCAGCAGGTGTTTACGGAGGGTGAAGTCAAGGAATACCACTGCGGCAGCTGCGGGGCCGTGATCATGACGGATGCGGAGACCAGCGCAACGAGCTGCAGTTATTGCGGTTCCGCGGTAGTGCTCGCTGATCGGCTGACCGGAGAGCTTGCTCCGGCGATGGTCATTCCTTTTTCCATTAGCAAGGAGGAAGCGATCAAGGCTTTTCGAAAATGGTGCAGAAACGGCCTTCTCACGCCGCGGGGGTTCATGAACGCCAACCGGATCAAGAGCTTAACCGGCATGTATGTGCCGTTCTGGTTATATGAGCTGCATAACCGGGTGGAGGTACACGGTCACGCAACGAAGGTAAGAACATACACGCAAGGTGACTACGAATATACCGAAACGCAGCACTACGAGATCTACCGTAAGATGCGCTTGAATTACACGAAGCTTCCGCTTGATGCATCGGCGAAAATGGACGATGAGCTGATGGATAAGCTGGAGCCTTTTCCTTACGAGCAGCTGAAGGAATTCAAAACCCCGTATCTTGCCGGATATTTGGCGGAAAAATACAGCTACAACGACCAGGAGCTTCTCCCTCGGGCGAAAGAGAAGGTTCGCAGCTACATCGATGCGGCTATTTCGTCTGCAGTCGCCGGATATACAACGGTTAATTACACTAATAAACAGATTGATACAATGATGAAAAAAGCGGATTACGTCCTTCTTCCGGTATGGATGGTGCATTACGACTACAACAAAACCGTGTACACGTTCGCCATGAACGGTCAAACGGGCAAGGTGGTGGGCAGGCCGCCGCTCAGCAAGGCGAAGATCGCCGCGTGGTTCGCCGGGATATCCGGCGTGTCGTTCTTGTCCTTGAAGCTGATCGCCTGGATGATGGGAGGTGGGTTCTGGTGAGAAGACGACGGTCGTTGCTAAGGTTAGGATGGATTATGATGCTGGCGGTATTCCTTATGATGCCGCTTCGAACGGCAGCCGCTGCTGCCGAGGCCAAGCCGCTCATCTTTGATGACGCCGGGCTTTTGAGTTCGCAGGAGTATGAGGAGCTCAGCGCCTTGGCCCGCGAGTACGGAGCCGAACGGGAGACGGACTTTATCATTATTACTACAGACAATCCGGACAATGTGGATATCGAGATATTGATTGAGGATTTTTATGATACGTATGCGCCCGGGTATGACAGACCTCACGGCAACGCCGTAATTTTGGCGCTGGATATGCGCAACCGCGATGTGGAATTGCAAGGATATTACAAAGCCGAGGAATACCTCGACGATAACCGGCTGGATAAAATCCACCGCAAGATCACGGGCGACTTATCGGATGGGGAGTATAAGAAGGCATTCGAAGCCTACATTATATCCGCGCATGAATATATGGGCTATGAGCCGGGATTCAATCCCGATAATCCGCTGTTCAATATATGGGTTCAGCTCGGCGGTGCTGTCCTGATCGGCGGGCTGGCCGTCGGCCTGATGACGTACCGCGCCGGCGGCCGGGTGACGGTCAATCGCCGGACTTATGAGGATGCGAGCACCTCGGGCATTATTGATCAGGAAGATCGGTACATTCGAACGACGACAACAAGACGGGAGATACCCAAAAATGATGGAGGCAGCTCCGGCGGAGGCGTAACGAGCGGCGGCCATTCGCATAGCAGCAGCCGTGGGAAATTCTAAAGGAAGGGATGGAATCGTAGCATGGGATTTTTCAGAAATCAATTCTCCAACGTGGTGGAATGGGAAGAATTTAGAGATGATATGATTTTTTGGAAGTGGAGCAACCGGGAGATCAAGAAAGGCAGCAGACTGATCATTCGCGCCGGCCAAGACGCCGTATTTGTGAACAACGGCAAGATTGAAGGGATCTTTGAAGATGAGGGCGAGTACAGTATCGATTCGGATATCATTCCGTTTCTGTCCACGCTGAAGGGCTTTCGGTTCGGGTTCAACAGCGGTATGCGGGTAGAGGTTCTATTCGTCAACACGAAGGAGTTTACCGTCCGGTGGGGAACGCAAAATCCGATTCTGATTCCGACGCCCCAGCTTCCGGGCGGCATGCCGATCCGGGCTAACGGCACCTTCAATTTCAAAGTCACCGATTATGTGACGTTGATCGACAAGATTGCGGGCATGCGGGAGAGCTACCTGGTGGAGGATGTCAAAATTCGCATTACGTCCGTTTTGGATCAGCTCCTGATGAAATGGATCAGTCGTGAAAGCAAGAACATGTTCAATCTACAGGCGAATGCCTCCGAGATCGCCAAAGGCATCCGGGAGGACCTGGATATGGAAGTGATGGACAACGGAATCTCTATCACCGGCTTTCAGGTCATGAGCTTCAATTATCCGGCGGAAATCCAAGAGATGATCACGAAGACGGCATCCCATGAAATGATCGGCAACCTGCAGAAATACCAGCAGGTCAGCATAACGGACGGCATCGCTTCAGGTAAAATAAAGGGCGGAGGCGCTGCTTCGGATATGGCCGGCATGATGATGGGGATGAATATGGCCAATGAGATGATGCGAAACATGAATGCGAGCTCAAATCCGGGCCAGCGTGGCCCCGAGGGGGCGGAGGGCCAAGACCAAGCCCGGAACGACAAGCAGCATGCAGGCGGAGAATCCCAGTCATCGTCGCCGGCGTCTTCTTCCTCGGAAGGCAAGGGCAAACCGAACTTCTGCCCGAATTGCGGCGCGAAGAACGAGGGCTCCAACTTTTGTCCGAACTGCGGACATAAGCTGGGATAGATTCAGGCAGAGCCTGGCGTAAAGTACAGCCATAAGCTGGGGGCTTTTGATAAGCGGCCAACTTATGGCTGTTTTTATCAGGATACCGCTATCTAATATAGTTGCTTGAATCTCATTGTAGATTCTACATTGGAGCTGCTTTCTAACCATTTTATAAAATGTATGCGCATACTTATTCATGGTATAATGTTTTTATGAAAGATGATAATGCTGGGAGCAGGATGCGTCAATAGACCTTGGGGGCAGGAGTGTTGCGGGAATGAGAGGATATAATGTGTGGCGGCCGTTGATCTTGATTGCGGCGGCGCTGCTGACTAGAAGCTTGGTAACCAATTTATGCGTTTTGTTTGGCATGACGCCGGAGTCGGCGAGCAATTTGGGGTTCATCGCGATGATCGCTGCCGCGTTCATCACATACAGCCGAATGATGAAGCATCAGCGTAGGAAGTAAGAAGGTTCAGCTGTGAGCCGTAAACGTACATATACAGAATGCATCATTATATATACTGAATGAGCACCTCGGGAGGGGTGCTCTTTTATGCTTTCAAATGAACGGAATAGGCGCATGCTACTGGAATGAGAGGATCAACTCTATTTTTTTCTTTCTCTATAAAATTCGTTGCTTCAACCACTGCATCACACCTCCTGTAAACCCTATGTTATCTATAAATGCGGATCTATTGCCTTCTTTCTGTTCAGGTGCTCTAAAATGCGCATGAAATGGCTATATACCAAGGCTTAAGCCATTCACCGCTTTACAGATGTACTTTGGCAAAAACACCCAAATTTTTGTTGAAAACGGTCTATATTATTAATATATTGTAAATAGCGCGAATCTACCATTCGGGCATATAAACCTAGGAGGGTCAACCTTAATGAAAAAAGGGGTCTTATCATTAATCAGTTTGGCGTTATCGGTCACCATGCTCGCGGGCTGCGGCGGCAAGCCAGCATCTGAGCCAACCGGAGGTGCAGGCTCGGACGCACCGAAGGCAAACTTCAAGGTCGGAATGGTTACCGACGCAGGCACCATTGACGACAAGTCGTTCAACCAAGGGACGTATGAAGGTATTCTCAAGGCGAACAAGGACTTTAAAATCGAGTATAAATACCTGAAGCCGGCCGGAACAACGGAGGCCCAATATACCAATGAGATCGTCAACCTGTACGATGCCGGATTCAAATTCATCGTAACGCCGGGCTTCAAGTTCGAGACGGCTGTGCATAAGGCACAAGAGAAATATAAGGACGCAAAATTCGTCCTGATCGACGGATCTCCTCGTCCTAATCCGGATGCGGATCCAGAACTTAAAGAGAACACCGTAGCCATCTACTTCGCCGAGCAGGAGTCCGGCTTCCTGGCGGGCGTTGCAACAGCCCTTCACGTGAAGGACGGACAGGCCGGCTTTATCGGCGGCATGAAAATTCCTCCGGTGCAGAAATTCAACTGGGGCTTCCAGCAGGGCGTGAAATACGCGAATGAGAGCCTGGGGACGAAAGTGACGATCAACAAGGAAAATGTCGTGTATCAGGGTACCTTTGATGATGTTGCCGCAGGCAGCCAGCTGGCCGCCCAAATGTACGACCGCGGCGTGAATGTCATCTTCGCTGCCGCAGGCGGCGTTGGCGTTGGGGCGATCAACGAAGCCAAGACGCGTGTGCAGAACGGCAATGACGTATGGGTTGTCGGCGTAGACGTCGACCAGTATCAAGACGGCGTGTATGAAGGCGACAAATCCGTGATCCTGACTTCCGCAGTGAAGAAGATCGACCAAGCGGCTTACGACATGATCAAAGCCGAAACCGAAGGCAAGTTCCCTGGAGGTCAGACGATCACGCTGGATGCGAAGAATGACGGCGTCGGCCTTCCGGCTGAAAATCCAAACTTGAGCGAGGACATTCTCAAGCAAGTGGATGAAGTGTTCAATAAGATCAAAGCCGGCGAAATTACGGTGGCGGCAGAGCAAGGCGACCTGATCGAATAGTCAAGGGAGCGCCCTGCTCGGGGTTACCGGGCACATTTGAATGGATAACCGCAATGCGTTAGAAAAAGACGGACTTCCCTCCGTCTTTTTTTAAGGTAAGTGGGAATAGGATTGGAACAACAGACGGCATCTACCAAATATGAAGGAGAGGACGCTAAACCATGGACTATGTTGTCGAGATGGTGGGCATCCGCAAGGAATTTCCGGGCATCGTGGCCAATGACGACATCACGCTTCAGTTGAAGAGAGGGGAGATCCATGCGCTGCTCGGCGAGAACGGCGCGGGGAAATCAACCCTGATGAGCATTCTGTTCGGCATGTACCAGCCCGACCGCGGAGTCATTAAGGTCAACGGCCGGGAAGTGCGGATTTCGAATCCGAACGTGGCGAACAGGCTCGGCATCGGGATGGTGCACCAGCACTTTAAGCTTGTTGAGGCGTTCACCGTGACGGAGAACATTATACTGGGCAGCGAGACGCGTCGAGTGGGGATGCTAGATATCAGGACCGCTGCCAACCGAGTGGAGGCGTTGTCCAAGCAGTACGGTCTGAACGTGGACCCGCACGCCAAAATCGAGGACATCTCGGTTGGCATGCAGCAGCGCGTGGAAATTCTCAAAATGCTGTACCGCGATGCGGAGGTGCTGATCTTCGACGAACCGACCGCGGTGCTGACGCCGCAGGAAATCGAGGATTTGCAGGGCATTATGAAAAATTTGGTTCAAGAGGGCAAATCGATCATCCTGATCACCCATAAGCTGAAGGAGATCAAGGCGGTGGCTGACCGCTGCACCGTCATCCGGCGCGGCCGGACGATCGGCACCGTCGACGTGGCTGATACGAGCCGGGAGACGATGGCCGAGATGATGGTCGGCCGCAGCGTTTCCTTTAAGGTCGACAAGCAGGAGAGTCGACCGGGAGAGACGGTGCTCGATATTCGCTCGCTGACCGTGAAGAACAGCAAGAAGGTCGATGCGCTTAAAGCCTTCTCGCTTGAGCTGCGTGCCGGCGAGATCGTCGGCATTGCCGGGGTGGACGGTAACGGGCAAACCGAGCTGATAGAGGCTATCACGGGTCTGCGGCAGGCAGAGAGCGGCAGCGTGATCCTGAATGGAAAGGATATTACCGGGCTGTCCGTGCGCCAGCGCAATGAGAGCGGCATCGGGCATATCCCCGAGGACCGTCAGAAGCGCGGGCTTGTACTGGACTATACGCTGGAAGAGAATTTGATTCTGGAAGTCTACAAGCGGCCCCCGTACTCCAAGAACGGGCTATTGCAGCGAGCGGCCATCCGCAAGCATGCGGAGCATATCATTCAGAGCTTCGATGTCCGTTCCGGGGAGGCCGGCCGCTCCATCGTCCGCTCCATGTCCGGGGGGAACCAGCAGAAGGCGATCATCGGCCGCGAGGTCGAGCGGGATCCGGATCTGCTGATCGCAGTTCAGCCGACGCGCGGTTTGGATGTCGGCTCGATCGAATATATTCACAGACGTCTTGTGGAGCAGCGGGACAAAGGAAAAGCGGTGTTGCTCGTATCCTTGGAGCTCGATGAGGTGCTGAACCTGTCCGACCGCATCGCGGTCATCAACAACGGCGAGCTGGTCGGCGTGGTCAACGCTTCCGAAACGAACGAACAAGAGCTGGGCCTTATGATGGCCGGGTATCATAAAGAGGAGGGCAGCGCATGAATAACAGCATAAAATCACTGCTGGCCGTCCTCTTCGGCCTCCTGGCAGGGGCGCTGCTGATGGCGGTGACCGGCCACAATCCGGTGGAAGGCTACAAATTCCTGATCCAGGGCGGGCTGAAGAGCCCGGAGCGGATCGGCAACACGCTGGCGACGGCAACCCCGCTCATCTTGACGGGCTTGTCGGTTGCTTTTGCCTTCCGGACGGGGCTGTTCAACATCGGGGCCGCAGGCCAGATGCTGTTCGGCGGCTTCTGCGCGACGGCAGTCGGCCTGTCGGTGGATCTGCCGCGGGCCTTGCTGCTGGCGCTGATGGTGCTGGCCGGATTCATCGGCGGCGCTTTGTGGGCGCTGATCCCCGGCATTTTGAAGGCCCGTTACAACGTGCATGAGGTCGTATCGACCATCATGATGAACTGGACATCGTATTGGACCGTGTATTACGTCATTCCGGGATATTTTAAAGGGGAAAGCCTGGAGACGGAATCCCGTCAGCTCCCGCCGGAGGCGATGCTTCACGCGTCCTGGCTGAGCGATATGTTCCAGGGCTCGTACATCAATCTGGGCTTTTTTATCGGGGTGGTGGCCGTTCTGGTCGTCGCCTTCCTGATCAATAAAACGACGCTCGGCTATGAGCTGAAGGCGGTCGGATTCAACCGCCACTCGGCCGAATACGCAGGGATTGCGGTGAAGCGCAGCATCGTGCTGTCGATGTTCATCGCCGGCGGCATTGCCGGCCTTGCGGGCGTGGCGCAGTACGCCGGGAATGCGTCGAGCCTTCAGATCGGCGTCTTGCCGAGCCAGGGCTTTGACGGCATTGCCGTTGCGCTGCTCGGGGCGAACGCGCCGCTTGGCGTGATGGTCTCCGCGCTCTTCTTCGGCGTGCTGTACTCGGGCCGGGGATTCATGAATGCGATGACGGAAATTCCGCCGGAGATCGCCGATTCGATTATTGCCATCATCATCTACTTTGCGGCGACAAGCATTCTGATCGAGCGCCTGTTCCGCAAGTGGAAAGTGCGCAAGTCACGAGCACCGCACAGCGCGGCAAATAAAAAGCAGGGGGAACGAGAACATGTGGACAACGCTTGAACAGATTTTTCCGTATGCCATCGTCTTCACCATCCCGCTGTTGATAACCGCCTTGGGCGCGCTGTTCAGTGAACGAAGCGGGGTCGTGAATATCGGCCTCGATGGACTGATGATCGTCGGTTCCTTTATTGGAGCCTTTGTCGTATCCAAAATGCAGGCGCAGTTCGGGGGAAGCTGGTGGGTGCTGTGGGTCGGACTTCTGGCCGCAGCGGCGGCGAGCGCCCTGTTCTCGCTCCTTCACGCCTTTGCGAGCATTAATCTTAGCGCCAACCAGATCATCAGCGGTACGGCAATCAATATGATTGCGGGCGCGCTGACGATCTTCCTGGCCCGGAACATTACGGGGAGCGGCAACATCCGCATCACGAGCGGCTTTAGACCGTTTGATTTTCCGATTTTGTCGGATATTCCGATCATCGGAGATCTGTTCTTTACGAACACTTACATCACGACGTGGCTCGTGCTGATCCTGCTATTGGTGAGCGCGTTTATCCTGTACAAGACGCCGTTCGGTCTGCGCCTAAGAGCTTGCGGCGAGCATCCGCATGCGGCGGAGGCGGCCGGAATTCGGGTACGCGCCATGCGGTATGTCGGCGTCATGATTTCCGGCGCTTTCGCCGGGCTTGGCGGTGCCGTTATCCTGATGACCTATTCAGGCGAGTTTACCGGAAACGTCGCAGGTTTGGGCTTCCTCGCCCTGGCCTCGCTCATCTTTGGCCAATGGAAGCCGTTCGGCATCCTGGCGGCAACGTTCTTCTTCGGATTCGCGAGCACCGTGGCGAACGTCTCGCAGGTTATTCCGCAGCTGGCCGTAATCCCGCCGGTGATTCTAAAGATTTTCCCATACGTGGTCACCTTGATCGCGCTGGTCATCTTCTCGAAGTCCTCCAATGCGCCTAAGGCCGTTGGGGAGCCGTTCGACTCAGGCAAGAGATAGGATTTTGACGAAAAAAGAAACCTCCGATAGGACCTCCGCCTGGAAGGCTGGGTCTAACGGAGGTTTTTTTACATAGGATTCACTTTCTATTAGATCGGCCAAAACAATTCTGGTATATATAGTAAATAAGGCTGAAAATCTAATAGAGTTGAGGAGTGAATACCTGAATGCGCATTCGATTCCAGAAGGGCCGACAACAGCTCAGTGTACTTCTTGCTATTGCAATGCTGGTAAGTATTCTTGTTCCTTTCGGATCCGTGCAGGTAGCGGAAGCTTCGCCTCGGAATGATCAAGTGGTCATCAGCCAGGTTTATGGGGGCGGCGGGGGCAACGGGGCGGTCTATGCCAACGATTTCATCGAGTTGTTCAACCCTACGGGACAGGCCGTGGACCTTACAGGCTGGAAGGTACGTTATGCAAGTGCAGCAGGTGATTTTAATAACACAACCTCTTTAACAGGTAGCATCGAGCCTTACCAATATCTATTAATTCAGCAAAGCGGGGGCAACACAGGTCTGCCTCTTCCAACACCCGATCTGACAGGGAACTTGGCCCTAGCCGCCAGTAACGGCAAGGTAGACCTGGTGAACGCAGCAGGGGAGCGCGTCGATCTGATCGGCTACGGCTCCGCAAGCGATTCGGAAACCAAGCCGACGGCTGCGTTATCCGCCGGCACGGCGGCGATTCGGAAAGAATTGACCGCAGGTCAGCCAGGGAATCGCGGTTTGGATACGGACAACAATGCAGAAGATTTCTACGTTGGTTCACCGGACCCTCGAAACAAATCATATCAGGCTACGCCCGGAAATCCCGGCAGCGGCTTAGGCAGGGTAACGGCCTCCCCGGAACCGAATGCCTGGCCGGCAGGGACAGAGATTAAGCTGGCCCCGCCTACGGTAGGCGCCTCGGTCTATGCGGATGTGTACGTTTCGGGTAACGCCGGCAGAGGGTTTGAGCTCGTAGACGGTCCGATCGTCATCAATGAGCCGACCCGAATCGATGCGTTTGCCGCTATGGAAGGCGTTCCGGATGGGCCGGTAACGTCGTTCCAATATGATATTTTGAAGCAAACATCGGTTGCGGAAGCGAGAACCAAGTCTAAAGGCGAACACGTCTGGACGGAAGGCATCATCACGCATATCGAAGGCAGAGAAACTTATATCCAGGACGATACGGCCGGCATCGTGCTCTACGATTATCCGATTGGCGCAGGAGTGGGTGATCGGGTCAGCGTGGCCGGCGTGATGGAAATCTACAACAATTTGCAAGAGATCAAGCCGCATGCGCTGCTGCCGTATAACGTGACGGACAGCAACGTCGGACCGCCGCAGGCGGTACGGATTAGCGGAGCGGATCTTGCTGCAGACAAAGGGGAAGCTTACGAGGCAAGGCTGGTTTATTTGGAGGATGTGTCCATTAAGTCCGAGAATCGGGCGGGCGAGTTTACGGCCGAGCAAGGCGGGCACGAATTCATCATTTATTCCGGTCTGTCGAAGCTTGCTCCGGGTAAAACCTTCAGCCGGGTAACGGGCGTGGTGAAGCAGTACGACAATATCTACGAGCTGATCCCGCTAAGCAATGATGCCTTGATTGAAGACTTGTTCTCCGTGATCGCAAGCCCGGGGCCAGGCCCGATCATGATCGGAAGCACGGTAGAGCTGTCGAGTCCGACGACTGGAGCCAGCATCTATTATACGGTGGACGGAACGACTCCGACGACGGCAAGCACGCTGTACACCAAGCCGATTCAAGTGGACCGCGACATGACCATCAAGGCCATCGTGGTCTCTGGCACGAATGTGAGCAAAGTGTATGAGTTTGCTTACAAGGCGACACAGCAGCCGCGCATTGCGGACATTCAAGGCGAAGGACACGCCTCGCCGTATAATGGGCAAACCGTAAAGGGCATTGAGGGTATCGTTACGCAATACGGCTATACCTTCTCCAATGGCAGCATCAAGGGCTTCTATATCCAGGATGCAGAGCCGGATAATAATCCGAACACCTCCGATGCGATTTTCGTGTTTGGGACGGGCAGTACTAACCTGCCGGATGTAGGCGACCTTGTGTCCGTTACCGGCAAAGTGGCGGAATATAACGAAGGAAGCTCGTCCAATCTGACCTCAACCCAGATCGAGCTGCAATCGCTCACCGTAATCTCGGAAAATCAGCCGCTGCCGGAGCCGGTTACGCTGGGCAAGGGCGGGCGGCCGATCCCGGCATCGATCATCGATAATGACGGATTCCAGGTGTTCGATCCGGAAGAAGACGCTATCGATTTCTACGAATCGCTTGAAGGGATGCGGGTCAGACTGCCGGAGCCGACGATTATTAGTCCGTATTGGACGAGCAGCGGCACCTACAACATTCCGACCCGTGTCGAAAATAACGTTCCGGACGTCATTACGCCGGCAGGCGGTCTGGTGCTGAAGGAGCAAGGCAACTTCAACCCGCAGCGCCTGATCATCGCTTACGGGAATCCGGGGCAGGAAGTGAGCACGGGCGATACGTTTGCCGAGGATGTCATCGGCGTGATCGGATACAACAGCGGCAATTTCAAGGTCATTCCTCCAAAAGACGGGCTGCCTGCGATCGAAGGCGGTTCCTTTGAACAAGAGGTATCCACGATCGACGTGAAGGATGACCAGCTGCGCGTGGCGACCTATAATATCGAGAACTTTTACCCTGGCGTGGGCTCCGCCAAGATCAACAAGCTTGCGGATTCCATCGTGAGTCATTTGAAATCCCCGGACATCATTGGACTGGTCGAAGTTCAGGACAACAACGGGGAGAAGAATGACGGCACGACCGCGGCGGATCAAAGCTATCGGGCGCTGATCGAAGCGATCAAAGCGGCCGGCGGACCGGAGTACAACTTCACGGACATCGATCCGGTCAACAACAAAGATGGCGGTGCACCGGGTGCGAATATCCGGGTTGGCTTCCTCTATAACGCCGACCGCGTCAAGCTGTCGGAGAGCGTGAACGGCAAGAAAGGCTCCTCGACGGATGCGGTTGCCTATGATGCGGCCACGGATCAGCTTACCTACAATCCGGGCCGGATCGAACCGGAGAACAGCGCGTTCCATGCATCCCGCAAGCCGCTGGCCGCCCAGTTCGAATTCCGCGGCGAAAAAGTGATCGTCGTAGCGAATCACTTCAATTCGAAATCCGGAGACCAAGGGCCTTTCGGCAGCACGCAGCCGCCACTGCTATCCAGTGAGGCTCAGCGCCATCAGATTGCGGCTGTCGTGAACGGCTTCGTCAAGGATGTGCTGCAGGGCAATCCTGACGCGAATATCATCGTTCTGGGCGATTTGAATGATTTCCAGTTCACGCAGACCGGAACGATTCTGAAAGGCAATGAGCTCGACAATCTGATCGACATTCTGCCGCCGGGAGAGCGGTATACGTATACGTACGATGGCAACTCGCAGGTGCTTGACCATATTCTGGTCAGCAAGAATCTGACGAAGTCGGCTGAGGTTGACGTTGTCCATCTTAACGCCGATTTCCCGGCCTCCAAAGGCCGCGTGTCCGACCATGATCCGGTGGTCGCGCAGCTGGACCTGACGGGCGAGGCCGCTTCGGGCTTCCCGCTGACGATTCTGCATACGAACGATACGCACGCGAATCTGGATACCGTCAGCTCGCCCGACAACATCGCGCGCCGGGTGACGGCCATTAAAGAAGCGAAGGCTTCAGCGGTGAATCCGCTGCTTGTGGATGCGGGGGATGTATTCTCCGGGACGCTCTATTTTAATCAATATGAAGGACAAGCCGATCTGGCGTTCATGAATCTGGTTCAATACGATGCGATGACCTTCGGAAACCATGAATTCGACAAAGGATCCGAGGTGTTGAACGCATTCATCGAGAACGCAAAATTCCCGTTTGTGTCTTCGAATGTGAACTTCTCGGCAGATCCTGTGCTTCGGGAGAAATTCAACGATGGCGTCACGCGGGATGCCAAAGCCGCCAACATTTATCCGGCGGTCATCATGGAAGTGGACGGCCAGGAGGTCGGCCTGATCGGCCTGACCACCGAAGACACGGCGAACATTGCCTCTCCGGGGCCGGTCACGTTTGACGATGCCGTACAGAAGGCTAAGGATACCGTCGCGATGCTTCAGCAGGAAGGCATTAACAAAATCGTCGTGCTGTCGCACTTGGGCTACGACGTCGACGTAAACCTGGCCAAGGCCGTGGAAGGCATCGATATTATCGTGGGCGGGCACAGCCACACCAAGCTGGATCAAGCCGTCGTGGATCGTACGGACAGCGAGCCGAAGCTGATCGTACAGACCGGCGAGAAGGGTCAATTCCTAGGCAGGCTGGAAGTCGTGTTCGACGACGAGGGTGCTCTGCAGGATTGGAACAGCCGCTTGATCTCGGTTGATGAAAAAGATAGCAGCGGCCAGTACGTGATCCAGCCGGATGCCGAGGCGCTCAACCTTCTGAATACGAAATATAAGCCGGGCGTAGAGGAACTGAAGCAGACGGAGGTCGGCTATACGGAGGTTAAATTAAACGGTGTCCGGGCCGATGTGCGGACGAAGGAGACCAATCTTGGAAACCTGATTGCCGACGGCATGCTGGATGCGGCGCGGGCAGCGGGAACGAATGCGGTGATCGCGCTGCAGAACGGCGGAGGCATCCGGGAGTCGATCGAAGCCGGCAAGGTTACGATGGGCGACATCATGACGGTCCTGCCGTTCAACAACGATCTGGTTACCATCACCCTGACCGGTCAGGAAATTAAAGAGGCGCTGGAAAACGGAGTGTCCAAAATCCCTGCCCAGGACGGACGGTTCCCGCATATTGCCGGCATGAGGTTCTACTATGATTCCACGAAACCGGCCGGTGAGCGTGTGCTCCGCATGGAAGTGAAGGGCAAGAACGGCTATGAGCTGATCGATCCGAAGCAATCGTACGAGGTTGCTACGAACGCGTTTACCGCCAAGGGCGGCGATTTCTACGCATCGCTAGAGAAGGCCTATCAGGAAGGGCGCGTAAAGCTGCTTTATCTTCCGGACTATGAGGTTTTCTCGGGTTACGTGAAAAAGGTAGGCACGATTACGGACAAAACCTCGGCAGTCGAAGGCCGGATCGTTGACTTGAAGGGAGCACCGCTTCCTGGAGGACCGGATCCAGGGCAGCCAGGACAGCCAGGGCAGCCTGGCCAGCCGGGAAATCCAGGCACACCGGGTTCCCCTGGACCGGCAACCCCTCCGGTGAACCCGCCGGGTACCGGCACGCCATCGCCTGCAGAGCCGGGCAAAGTCAAGGTGCAGGTTCAAGTGAAGGATGGAGAAGCTTCCGGCACGGTGACCGGGTCTGCCTTGAAGGATGCGTTGAAGCAGCCGGCTGGCGGAAAAGTAACGGTCGAGGCCGTTAGCGCGCAGCCTTTCCAATCCACTTCGATTACGGTGGATAACGAAGCGTTGCAGGCTTGGCTTGCCCAAGCAGGCGTCCAGGTGCTGAGCGTCGTAACGCCTTACGGAAGCTTCGAACTGCCGAAGAAGGAGATTAACCTTCAGGAATTGGCGAAGCAGATTGGGACGGATACCGCCGGGATTCGCCTGGTTGTCCGGGTGGCCAAGGATACCGACGCGCTGAAGGCAGCTGCAGCCCAGGGCTATCGCCCGCTGCAAGCGGTGAACTACGCTGTAGAGGCGCATGCTTCCAGCGGCAAAACCGCGCAGTTGAATGAGTATGCCTCTTACGTGAAACGCTCGGTCGCGGTGGATCAGACCGGGCCGGCCAATTCGCTGGCGGTGGTGCGTCTGAACGAGGGACGCTACACACCGGTGCCGTTCAAAGTGAATGGGCAGCAGGTCGATATCTACAGCCGGGAGAGCGGGACTTATCTTGTTCTCCGGAATACGGCCACGTTCCCAGACATCGGTTCCCACTGGTCGAAGGGGGACGTTGAATCACTCGCTGCCAAGATGATCGTAACCGGACGTTCGGAGCAAGCCTTCGTGCCGGATGCTCCGATCACGCGGGCGGAGTTTGCAGCGCTGATTGTAAGGGCACTCGGTCTGAGTGCTGCTGCGGGACCGGGTTCCTTCGAGGATATATCGGTATACGATTGGCATGCCGGTTCGATCCGGGCGGCTGTGGAAGCGGGCATCGTCAATGGTTATTCGGACGGCACATTCCGGCCGGACCGGACGATTACGCGCGAAGAGATGGCGGCTATGGCGCATAAGGCGCTGGAATACGCCGGGTACGAGCAAGGCGGCGATGTGCCAATCCGCTTCGCTGATGAGGCTCATATCGGTGCTTGGGCCGAGGAAGCGGTGCAAGTTTTAGGCGAGCTTGATATTCTGAACGGCGATAACCGACAGCGGTTTGCGCCGAAGTCCCATGCAACGCGAGGCGAGAGCGCCGCGGTGCTGAACCGGATGCTGGGCAAGCTGACCTTTGCGAAGTAACATGGGCGCACATCATCGTGCGAAATGTACGGCAGCGTGTCGCGCTGCTGTGAGGATTGACCGCAAAAGAGCTGTTCCCTGTGGGAACGGCTCTTTTTTTTTTGTACCCAAATGTGACCCATCTGCGTCCATAACTGTGTTAAGGGTAAAAGGAGGTCTGAAACACCATGCAGACATATTCGCTCCGGCCGGGCGGGGATATTGCGGAAGCCTATGAACTTTACGGCGGCATGCTGTTCAAAATTGCGATGGTATACCTTGGAAACAAGCAGGATGCCGAGGAAGCCATGCAGGAAACGTTCATCAAGCTGATGAACAAAGCACCTGTGTTCACAGACAGGGAGCACGAGAAAGCCTGGCTGATCCGGGTGATTACAAACCAGTGCAAAAACATGCTGTCCAGTTTGTGGCGCAAACGGGTGACCCGAATGGAGCATATGGACGATTACTTCGAGGAGCCGTCGGAACGTCTGCTTATGGATCATGTGATGGGCCTGCCTTTTAAATACAAGTCGGTTATTCATCTGTTTTATTACGAGGATTATTCGGTGCGGCAAATCGCCGGCATTCTCCAGATCAGCGAATCTGCCGTCAAGATGCGTCTTCAGCGCGGCAGAAAGCTGCTGCGAATGGACCTGGAAGGGGAGGAGCGCCCATGAACCGGAATGATTACAAGAAATTGATAAATCGTATAGAACCTGATCAAGGATTGGAGGAACGTCTCATGAATGGAATCCGAGAAAAAGAGCAAGAGAAACATCCGCCGATAAGGAGAAGCCGGATCGGCATGGCTGGCGTTGGCGCTGCCGTTATGCTAGGCGTGGTGCTGGTGATATCGATCATCTGGCAGACAGAGAATACGCCTATAGCGGAAGCGCCTGCTGTGACGCCGACCGTGAGCGATGGCCAGGACGCACTGCCCGGGATGGAGGGTCCTCGGGATCCGGCCGAAGCCGGGCACGAGAAGGTGGAGCTTCCTGCGATCGAGCTTCCGAAAGACGACGGCGTCATGATGGATATGATCGGCCTGGTCGTCTATAAAGGCAACATTTACACCCAGACAGGGACGCAGATCACGGCCGAGACGGCCAAGGAGCTGCGCGGAGAGAAGCTCGGCAGGACGACGGCGGGCATTACGGAATGGAGCACGCAGGCGGATTATACGGAGCTTGCCTCCACCATCGGCGAGGCGGATATTTACGCGGTACAGGGGTACGATGAGACGTTTCGGATCATGTCCTATGAAGAGCACGACGGTCAGGTCTTTGCCGAGTTATATGAGCATTTGAATGGCATTACCGTTATGCGGGGTGAGGATATCGCGGGCAAGCTTAAGCTTGACGGCCGGATCGCCTCAGCGCAGTGGCAGGACTTTGACAGCTGGAATATGGGGGAGACCCGTCTCGAGGAGCTGCCCGCGGATGCTTCACTGGACGCTTTCATCAAGGCGTTATATGAGGCAAAGCCGGTTGCGGAGAACCAGCTGATGGAAGCCGGAATATACGATGCCGGTTCGGGTGAACAGAAATTCTTATATCTGAATCTGGAGGATGGAACCAAGGTAGAGCTGCGGCTGTTCAAAAGCGGGCCTTATGCAAAATACAGCCATGCGCAGGTGTTTTTCGAAATGGATGCCGAGGCCTTCGGCGCGCTATGGGATCGCATGGAGTAGCATAAATGGAGTGCCTTTGATTATAGGAAACGTTGACTTTATGAAAAAAGAGCGACCCTTGGGGCCGCTCTTTTTTTGGGTCACTCGTTGGATGAGCCAGCCGAGCTGATGCAAATGGGTTGAGTTACCGCGGATGAGACGCTGGGTTCAACGGATGAAGCCGGTTTAACTTTGATTCGAGGTGATTCCATGTTGGTCCAATGTTGGTCCAATGTTGGTTCAATGTTGATCCAATGTCGATTCCATGTTGGCTTGGTGGTTGGCCCATTGTTTGTTCGATGATGTTGGCTCATTGCTGCGACATGGACGAGAGGTACGACCTGGTAACCCGAGGGCCTTCGGCCTTCGGGTCCATTCGGAGTTTGCCGGATCAGAACGGATTCAGCACATGATAGAATACGTTTGGCGACGCCATCCGGTAATAGTGGCTGCACCAGCCGACGCCTTTGTGGTTGAAGCGGTTGGTGGTGCTGAACACGAGCCGCTCCTGCTCCAGCTCCTCGAGCCGCGGGATTCGTCCGTCCACATAATCAAGAATGCGGAGCGATGCGGTGTCCAGGCGGGTGAGGACGCCGCCGTAGCGGATATCGATGACCTCCCAGCCGAAAGGCTTGAACATCCGGTGCCACTGGATGCGGTGCGAGGCGCGCAGGTCACGGACGGCATCCGCGATGGCAGGAAGCACGCTTTTGGCGATTTGCCGCAGCGACTCGTGATCCTTGGCATCATAGGCATGCTTCAACGTAATGCCGATTTCGCTTTTGCGCTTCAATACGGCGCTCAGCTTTTCCGGCATGTCGAACAGATAATCCAGCCCGGCATCCGGGCAGCGCTTGTCGCGAATGCGCTGCTCCAGCTCCGCGTAATGGTTCGCGAGGTCCAAGCCCTCAATCTGCTTGTCGAATAAACCGAGAAGCACATCCTGGTACAGCAGAAATTTAGATGGATTACTTTGCTTCGCATTGTTCGGCTCCTGGCCCGGAATTTCGTCCAGATCTTTGAGCAGCAGAAAGGTGTCCATCTCGATGCCCGTGCAGAATTTTACCCGTTCGGCCAAGTGGGCCCAGGAGGGTTTTTGCTCCGAGTAGGCATGCTCTGCGTATAACTGAAGGCCCAGCAGGGCCGCGAACGGATTGCCCTCATTTCCGTCGTCTCCCCACATGGTTGCGTATACCTCGCGGATGCCCTCCTGCTTACACATCTGCAATGCGACATCGGATGCGTTAAGGGAGAGCCCGTAATTGACGCCGAACGTATTGAAAATCCAAACCGCGCCGGCAAAGACGAGGTTGCAGCCGAGAGGACGGTGATTTGCGATCAACTTCTCATAGTCCCCCGGCTCCATGTGGGTATAGTCCCAGTACACCATGTCCACGTCCTTCGGGATGCGGCGGGCCATCTCTTCCGGGATCGAGGTGTCCTTAGCGTAATATGCCGCATCGCCGCCTCCGCCTGAAGCGAGCTTGAGGAACATGTCGCTCCACATCATCGGCTTGAGTCCGCGCTTGCGGACGGCAGCCAGCACTTTGTCCAGGTGCGCGAGCATGATGTCGAAGCGGCTCTCATATCCGTTCAGGTCCAAATATTTGCCGCGGCCGAGCTCCTCCGCCTCGTCCATGCCGATGTGGATTTTCTTGCTGCGGAACGGGGCGGTGGCTGCTTCGATCATCCGTTCAATAAGGGAATCGGTTCGCTCGCTGCCAACGAGCAGCGCTCCCTTCGTATCGCGGTAATGCTTGATCGGCTCCCACTTCAGGAATTCCTCCAGATGTGCCAAGGTCTGGATGCTCGGGAACGCCTCAATGCCGAATTGATCGGCATAGTCGTCGATTTCCCGCAGCTCCTCCTGCGTATAGCGGCCCCGCATATATCCAAAATAGGGCTCATCATCGATCTCGTACGTATCCTCCATATACAGCATGACGGTATTCATGCCCATTAAGGCGAGTTTATTCAGCATCAGCTTGAAGCTCTCTACCGTGAGCACTGCATTGCGGGACAGGTCGAGCATAGGCCCGATCTGGTCGAATTGTTGTTGTTCCCGAATATGGAAGGCTTCGCGCTGGCGGCTGTGCTGAACGAGCAGGCCCAATCCACGGAAGAATTGATGCTTCGCCCCATAGCGGATGTAGGCATGGTCCGCTTCGCGGCCGACCACGAGTTCGCCCTCCGACTGTCCGATGCGGACAGGAAATCCGTCCTCACTCATCTCCACGCCAAGCTCATGCAACAATATCCGGGCACCGGATTCAATATCCGCGGTTAGGCCCTCGAAACGTAATTTCATCGAGATAATCCCCCTGTTTCACGATTTTTACGTCACAACATTATATCATTATAATGTTTAATGGTATTGCAATCGTGGGCGGAAAGCAATAAGGATTTTATCAAGCCGGGCTGAACCGGTTTCTTAACAGCAATCTGTAACTCATTCCAAATCCGCGGTATCGAATCGAGGAAAAAATTCTGTTGACACTGGTAAATTACGGGTGTATTTTAGATACAAATCGTTTTTGCAAAAACGTTTTGCATACCAAGCTACTACCCCAATCGATCGTTTATGTTATTATGATATCGCTTACACGGATTACATATGATTTCATTCGAGATAAGGAGATAACCATGGCAGCAACCATTAGAGACGTCGCCCGCGAAGCGGGAGTGGCAGTATGTACCGTATCCTTCGCGATGAATGGATCGGCCCATGTGGCCGAAGCGACGAAGAAACGCATTTTTGAAGCAATCGAGAAGCTGAATTACCGGCCGAATCAATCGGCGCGCGGATTAGTGACCAAGAAGACGAACAACATCGGCTTGGTCGTCGAGGACACCGTAGACGGGCTGGAGAACAGCATTCTTCTTGACGTGATCAAGGGTCTCGGGCAGGCGACGGGAGATAATAATTACGATCTGCTGCTCTCCTTCCAGAAGCCCAGCACAAGCAAGCTTGCGGATCATCTGCTCGACGTGTACCGGAAGCAGTCGGCCGACGGCCTGATTTTGATGGGGGCAGCCATCAATCAGCCATTCGATGAATTGATCAAGAACCGCTTCCCGTTCGTGCTGCTTGGAAGGCCCGCCATCCCGGGTCTATGCCACAGCGTTAACGCGGATAACGAACAAGGGGCATACGAAGCGGTGAAGTATTTAGTCGGCAAGGGCCACCGCCGCATTGCGCTTATTACGCCATGCACGCTGGAGGTGGATGCCTCGCTTGACCGGTATAACGGGTATCGTCTGGCGATGGAGGAATTCGTGGGCCGGTTCGACGAGCAGCTGGTTGCCATCGGTTCGTTCGAGCAGGACAGCGGATATGCGGAAACCGAGAAGCTGCTGAGCCTGAAGGACCGCCCAACCGCTATTATCGCAGGCCGGGACGTCATTGCCTCCCGCGTTGTGGAGCGGGCGCAGGAGCTCGGCTATGCAGTGCCGGACGACGTAGCGGTCATCGGCTTCGACAATACCGTCGTATCCCAGCTGGCCCGTCCGTCCATCACCTCGATCGAGCTGCCGATGCGACAGATGGGACTCGAAGCGGCGAAGCTGCTGATGAAGCTGATCGACGGCGAGATCGGCTTTGATGATATCCAGACCATTGTACTGCCTTGCACCGTGTGCGAAAGAGAATCGACCTGATAACGAATAGATTTCGTTGGACGGTTCTTTTTTTAAGCCATACAAAAACGTTTTTGTACCCCATCGTCATTGAAGGGAGTGATGCAGGTCAACTTGATCAGCTTAGACTTCACATAAATGTAAGCGAATACATTGAACGCTTAGGGGGAGTGAAAGTCATGTTTCCATTTCGAAGATTCGTTAGCCTCATCCTGATCACCTCGCTCATTACGCTGCTCGCCGCTTGTTCCGGCGGCAGCGCCAACCGTGCCGAACCGGCACCGACTCCCGTTAGTAACGACAATAACGACAATACGACACCCGCAGAACCTGCTACCGGCCAGCCGGCAGCACCATCAAAAAGCGGCACCATCCAGATCTCCTTGCGCGGAGCCTCCGCTGAAGTATGGGGCAAGGTAGCCGAAGCCTATATGGCGAAGCATCCTGACGTTAAAGTCGTCGTGGATATCAAGCCGGCCGAGGGGTACCGGGATTGGTTGCAGGCCCAGTTTGCCGCCGGGGAACCGGAGGCCGATTTTGTGAACACGAATGAGAACAGCGATCTGAATGAAGACCAGAAATTCGTCGATTTCAAGCCTTGGCTGGAGACGGAGAACCCCTATACGGGGAAGCTCTGGAAGGAAAGCTTCAATCTTGACGGCATGGGCGTCAATTTGGATGATCCTAACCTGCAAACGCTGCAAGCGCTGAACTTCGAATCGGTGCAAATTTTGTGGATGTACAACAAAGAGATGTTTGAGAAGGCCGGCATCACAGACACCCCGAAAACCTTTAACGAGCTGACCGCGGCTTTTGACAAGCTGAAGGCAGCAGGGTACATCCCGTTTACGATCGGCGGCAATGCGCTCTCCTTATGGAGCGGTCAGGCAGGTTGGCTGATGCGCATTTATCCGGACCAGTATTTCCGCGACTATGTGGAGCTGATCCGGTCCAAGCCGGAAGATTATACCTATATGCCGAGCATCGACGATAACTGGAAGTTCGATCTAAACGATCCGTACAACGATTCCCGTTCCAATGTGTCGACGAATGAGCTGCGGATGTATAAGGCAATCAAAGACAAGGTCGGTCCATACAAAGTCGAGGGCAATCCTGCTTGGCGCGAGGTGTTGACCAATCTGAAGACCTTGTTCAGCTACGCACCCGAGGGATTCATGGGCATGTCGGAGGAGCAGGCCTACAAGCTGTTCCTAACCGGCAAGGCCGCAACCATGGTTGCGCTGCCGTCCTCTTATTGGCAGCTTCCGAAGGATTTTGCCGATGCGGAGAAGACGGGCGAGAGCGGAGGCGTAAAATCATTCGATTTCGGATTCTTCAACATGCCTTCCATGGAAGGGGAGCTGGTGCAGGCGCCTGCTAGAACGATCCATATCTATACCGGTTTTTACGGCTTTGTCAAAAAGAATGCGGAGCAGACCGCACTGAACATTGATTTCATGATGTATCTGACCAGTCCGGAAGGATACAAGGTATACCTTGAGGCTGTTCAAAACTCCAAGGATGCTTCCTTAAGCGGCGCTCCGCTGTTAAACGATATCGAGCTGCCGGAGGAAATGAAGAAGACATTCGAGTCGTTCGACGCGATCGGAAACACGGAAGGACTGAACAGCCCGGGCAATGTGCTGGCGCGCGGTCTCCACGACTATCAGCCGTCCGTGCAGAGCTACATCGGCCTCATCTCCAAATATTTCAACGATGAAATCGATGTGGACCAATTGCTGAAGCAGTACCAGGCCGACATTGATGCCAAGTTTGAGGCTATGCTGAAGGAACGCAAGAAGGAGCTCTCCGACCTTGAGCATCCGGAGCGGCAGCCGCCGGTTAGGCAGTAGCATGCGAAATCGTGAAGCGCAGGGTACCGTTTTAAACAAAAAGGGGTACTCGTATCGAACGGTCCTGCGTTTCCACTTGGCATGGAAGGGAGTGTGAACATAAGGTTATGCGGGCAATCAAATCCATCCTATTAGTACTGCTGCTGCTATGTCTGTGGATCCCGCCGATTTATGCCTCCGTGCCGATCTGGACCATGGAGCAGGGGCTGACGATCAAAGCGATGTCCATCTCCGAAGACGGCGAGCAGGTGGCGGTCGGCACGCAGAATGCAACCGCAATATTGCTTCAGCAAGATGGCACGCAGCAGTTCGAATTTGCGGCAAAAAACGTCGTTACCGGTGTCGCGCTTCTGAATGACGGACAGATGCTGGTCTCCTCCGACGACCGGCATCTGTATAAGCTTGATGCGAAGGGCGAGGAGATCTGGAGCCGGGATTTCCGAAAAATGATCAAGAATTTATCGGCAACACCGGACGGCAAACGAGTGATCATAACGCTCCACAACGAAAGCGTGATTCGTTTGCTGGACGAACAGGGAGAGGTGCTGCAAGAGATCCCTGTGGGCATCGCCGTGAAGACAGCAGCCTTATCGCCGAATGGGCAATGGCTGGCAGCGGGTGCGGCCAATCAGTATGCTTATATGTTCGGCCCTTCCGGAGAGCAGCTATTTCAGATCCCCCTAGACGGTGATATCCAGCATGTGGCCGTCGGCGACAATGGCACGCTGGTCGTAGGATCGTCCAACAACAAGGCGGTCATCTACTCGTCCGAAGGCGACAGCCTTGGCGAACTGGTGACCAAGGACAAGGTCACATCTGTCCATATCACCAATGACGGAGCATTTGTTGCGGTCGCTGATTATTCCGGCAATTATTACGTGGCGGACGAGGGCGGCTCTCTGCTGTGGAGCACGAAGGAGGTTGGTGCCGGCCAGCAAATCCGATTCAGCGCTGACGGCACGAGGCTCTTTGCAGGATCGGATCAAGGAGCCGTTTTCCAATATGAAGTCGGAGCCGTGCTTGCGCAAGGCAAACAAGCGGCGATGACTCAGAAGATGCTTCAAATCGGGGCGGTCGTGGTCTCCATCGTGCTGATCGCACTGTTGTTCCTGTGGCTTTGGCGCAAGAAGCCCCACATCCTTCAGCGATTGTGGAGGAGCAAGCTGGCCTATGCCATGCTTCTGCCGAGCTTCACGCTTCTGATCATATTCCTGTATATCCCGGCTTTCTCCGGCTTGATTCATTCCTTATATGACTGGAATCCGGGGGCCAGGAGCGAATTCATCGGCCTGGACAATTTCAGGCGCATGCTGAATGATCCGTACGTCACTAAAGGCGTGGGCAATCTTCTGATCCTGATCGTGACCGGGCTGATTAAGGCTCTCATCCCTCCGCTGATTGTAGCGGAGCTGATCTACCATCTGAGAAGCAAGAGATCACAATACGTATTCCGTACGTTCTTTGTTATTTCCATGGTCATTCCATCCGTCGGCATGCTGCTGGTCTGGCAGGATATGTATGATCCGAACATCGGTCTCGTGAATCAGGTTCTGCGGATGATCGGGCTCGGATCGCTTAGCCATGCATGGCTGGGAGACCCGAATACCGCGCTGTGGGCTATCATCATGATGGGCTTCCCGTTCGTCGGCATTCTTCAGCTGCTGGTGCTCTACTCGGGGCTGATCGCCATTCCGGACGAGGTCATTGAAGCGGCCAGGATCGACGGGGCCAAATCCTTCCGGATTATCCGCACCATCCATCTGCCGCTGCTGGCCGGGCAATTCAAGCTGCTGATCGTGCTCGGGCTGATCGGCATCATCCAGGACTTCGGCTCGATTCTGATCGTAACGGGGGGCGGGCCGGCGGATTCAACCTACGTACCGGCGCTGCAGATGTATTTTGCCGCTACGAAATTCAATGATCTGGGGTATGCCTCGGCGCTCGGCGTCAGCATGTTTGCCATCATAATGATCATTACGGTCATCAATATGAAATTTATCAAAACGAATACGGACTAGGAGGGGAGCGGCATGAATACCAAGGCAAGGCTTGTTCAGCAGTCGGCGCTTTATGTGCTGCTTACGGTTTTTGTAGGATTAACCCTCGCCCCGATCGTCTTTACGCTGATCTCATCCTTCAAAAATAACGCCCAGATTCTAGGAGGCATCTGGACGCTGCCCGTCCCGGCGCAAATCGGCAATTATGCGGAAGCGTTCGCGGCCATTTGGCGCTACACCTTGAACACCGTGCTGTATGCGGCGGTGGGAGGCACGCTCGTGGTGGCCTTGTCCGCTGTGGCGGGCTACACCTTTGCCAAGAAGGAATTCCTCGGCAAGGAGTTGCTCTTCATGATGATGCTCGCGATCATGATGATCCCGGGCGTGATGACCCTTATCCCGTCGTACGTGCTGTATGCGAACCTGGGCCTGGTCAATACGCCCTGGGTTATTATTATCAGCGCCGCGGCTGGAGGACAAATCTTCGGCACGTTTCTGTGCAGAAGCTTCATGGCGGGGATTTCCAATGAGCTGTTTGATGCGGCCAAAATCGACGGCGCAGGCGAATTCGTCGTTTTTACGAGAATGGTGCTGCCGTTGTCGGTTCCGGTTCTCATGACCCTGATGATCATGCAATCGGTCGGTATTTACAACGACTATATTTGGCCGCTGCTCACGATCAAATCGAACAGCATTCAGATGATTGGCGTCGGTCTTACGCAGTTTACGAACCAGTTCGGCATATCCAACATGGGCGTGGAATTCGCAGCTTATATCATTTCGGCGATTCCGCTCGTGCTGCTGTTCAGCTTCGGGATGAAGTACTACATTCAAGGGGTTACGCAGGGTGCCTTGAAAATATAAACGACGGACCAAATGGAGAGAGATGGATGAATATACACAGACAAGCGGAGAAGATTCCCAGCTGGATCTGGCACCCGGAACGGGAAGGCAGACGACGGATCGTGCTGGAGAGATCCTTTGTTCTGCAAGAGGCGGAGCGGATAGAGATGAAGCTTGCCTGCACGGGAGAAGTGGAAATCATGCTGAACGGAGCGCCCGTTGGTCGCGTTGCGGAGCACGCCAGGCATACGTCGGCATTCTTCAAGGTAGAAGGATTGCCGGACCGGCTGGAGCCGGGGGCGTACACGATTCGTTTGGAAATCCGCAACACGGTATCGATGCCCATGCATCCGATCAACATGCATCTGCACGACCGCTCGGTCGGCTGTATCGCGTATATAAGCGGAAGTGAAGGATTGTGGCTGGCCACGGACGAGACCTGGAGCGCTGGCGATTCCCCCGCCGAAGTGGTGTGCGTATGGGGCGAGGAGCCCTTCGGTGATCTGGACGGGGCTCCCGGCTGGTTCATTGCCGGCGGTTACGGCGATATCGCTACCGAGCCGATCCATGGCGTGAACGTTATGTCGGTTAACGGCATGGTGGCGGACTCTGATCAGGATGGCGCCTTTCTTCTACAAGGGACTACAACCGGACCGATCCTCCTGGGGGAGGTAAAGGCCCGGAACGAGCGGCATATTTTCTACCACCTCCTGAAGCAGGGCGAGTGGAAGGAACGCCGGACGCAGCAGCGCCAGCTGGATTTAAGCCGGGTGCCGCAGCTGCTGCTTGAACTGCCTCAGGAGCTGAACGTGCGGTTCTGGGTCGAGAACAGGGGGGATACGGAGATCGGTCTGTTGTGGAACGGCGCGGAATCTTTGCAAGAGCTGCTGCATTACGACGGATGTATGACCGAATGGCTGACCGTGCCTGCGGGGAGCGCCGTCGCAACCAATCCCCAAGGCATGCGCTACGTCAGGATGTACGTGAGCGGGGATTGCGGAGCGCCCTTCCAAGCCGAGATTCGGCTGGAGGCTGCCGGCGTTGCACTGAACCAGGTCGGGCAATTGCAGGTCGATCAGCCGTTGATGCGGCGAATCTATGATGTATCGGTCCATACAAGCCGGGTATGCCACCAAATCGGGCTGTGGGATGGCATCAAGCGGGACCGTCTGAATTGGGCGTACGATATTTATTTGGCAGCCAAAACCGAATATTCGCTGTGGGACGATTACTCCGTCCTGAAACGGTCGCTTCGCGAGCTGGGCCGGACGCCTTACGGCTATTGGATGAACAATCTGCCCTCCTATACGCTGTGGTGGCTCAGCAGCATTTGGGATTACTACTTTGAGACGGGCGACCGTGCGTTTGTGCTGGAGCTCCGGGAGGAGCTGCTGCGGCATATCGCCTGGGTAAGGGCGAATGCGGATGCCGGCACCGGGGTATTCATGCCGGAGGCCGAGGGGACTTACTCCTTCATCGAATGGTCGCCGATGGCCGAGTCCGAGTCCTGGGCGTGCTTAAATGCGATTTATAGCATGACGAAGAGCCAAATGCAGCAGTTGGCAGGGGATATACCGGAGCTTGGCATTCAGTGGGGTGAGCCGCGCGCGGAGCTTGACGAGAGCCGATTCATCGGCTCCTCCTACGCGTTGCTGACTTCGGTCATCGGCATTAAGAGCGGGTATGTCGGTGAAGAGCATGCACGCCGGTTTCTGCTTGGCTATCGGCTGAGGGACCCGCTCACCCCGCTTTCGGCTTATTGGCTGGCCGAGTGCTATTCGGAGCATGGCATGCATGAGCGGGCGTGGGAAGTGATTGCCACCGTGTGGGGGACGATGCTGGATGCGGGAGCAACGACCTTTTGGGAAGGCGTGAGGCTGACGCCGAGCAGCGATATTCACCACGCGCTGACCACATATACCGCGTACAGCTCCTACAGGATGAGTCTGTGCCATAGCTGGTCCAGTACGCCGGTCGTGTGGATCGCCAAGTATGTGCTCGGCATTCGGGCGCTTTCTCCCGGATATGAACGCATTGCGTTTGAACCTCATGCCATCGGAGGGCTGACGGCGGCAAGCGGCGTGATCCCGAGCCCGCGGGGACCCATTTCGGTGGAGTGGAGATTGGAGGAGGACGGTCGTATGATCAAATCGGCCCGCATCCGAGGGGCGGAGCTGGCAGGGAGGCTGGGATGAAAGCTGAATTGCACAAAAAGAAGGCGTCATGGCAGGCGAGCTGGATCTGGGGAGACATTCCCCCCAATACGCCGAATGTTTACCTGGAGGCTCGAAAGAGCTTTGATCTTGAAAAACCAGCTTCCCGAGCCCGGCTGTTCGTGTCGGCGAATCAAAAATATCAGGTGTACCTCAACGGAAGCTTTGCGGGAGGAGGCCCGTCTCCCGCTGACCTTCAGTGGAAATATTACGACGAAATCGACGTAACTGGCCTGATCCGCTCAGGAAGGAATGCGCTCGCGATCGTCGCTTACAACTTCGGAACCTCCGATATCGTGACAGGACAGATGCAGGGTCCGGGCGGCCTCATCGCTGAGCTGGAAATAGAGATGGGCGACGGGACACTGGCTGTTATTGCAACGGATACCGACTGGAAGGTCCGCCGTTCGCCAAGGTGGATGGCCCAGGTCTCCAGGCAGCATTTGTGGAACGGTTTCCGCGAAATTTACTTGGCGGAGAAAGAGGATGGCTGGGAGGAGCCCGATTATGACGATGCTTCATGGGCCGGAGCATCCGTAGTCGCAGCTGCGCTGGATCCGGACTCCCCTTGGCCGCGGCTGCTTCCCCGGGAGATTCCGCCGCTGGAACGGGTATTGGCGAAGCCGGCTGCGATCGTCCGGACGGACTCCAATTTCGGGGTCAGCGCCGGAGAATGCCGAATGCTGGCCGAAGCAGCGCAAGCATCGGCCGGAGCCGGCGGCAGCGGCTGGGATAGCTGGACGCTGGATGCAAGCGCCCCCGGATCGCTCCCCGGGGTGGTGTTCGACTTCGGCAAGGAAACGGTAGGGTACCCCGAGCTGGAGGTTCATGCACCGGAAGGCGGCGTCATCCAGCTGTCGTATGGGGAATCGCTGGAGCTGCAGCTGTACGATACGTTTATTCTGCGTCCAGGGATGAACCGGCTTAAGCCGTTCGGTCGGCGGGCATTCCGGTTTCTGCAGGTGTCGTGCCAGGCGACGCCGGTTCCGTTGAAGGTGGCGCATTTTGCCGTCGAATCCGTGCATTATCCGTTTGACCGGTCCGGTTATTTCCGAAGCAGTGATGAGCGGCTCAACCGGATCTGGGAGGTCGGCGTCTACACGACCCTCGTCAACAGCCAGGATCATCTGGAGGATTGCCCGCTTCGGGAGGAGGCGCTATGGGTAGCGGATGCCGTGGTAATGGGCAAAGTGATTTACCATGCTTTCGGCGACGAACGGCTGCTTCGTAAATGCTTGCTGCAAGGAGCGCGCATTCAGAATCCGGACGGCTCCATTCCGGGTACGGGGCCGGAGCGAAATTCGTTCCTGCTGCCGGATTTCTGCGCGCACTGGCTGTTCGGCGTGCACGCCCATTGGCTCTACACGAAGGACCGCGGGTTTCTCGGCGAAATCTGGCCAGCGGTCGAGCGGCTCATGGCGTGGTTCCGGGACCAGGAGGATTCCAGCGGCTTGTTTGCACGGGCCGACAGGCCAGGCTGGTGGTGCTTTATCGACTGGGCCGATTACATCGATCGGCGGGACCGGGTGACGGCCGTTTCCTGCTTCTATTACAAGGCGCTGGGATTGGCGGCGGATCTGGCTGCCGAGATGGATCTCCACGATTTGGCAAGGCAGTGGCGGGAGCATGCGGCCCGGCTGAGGACGGCGATCCGGGGGCAGATGCGGAAGCCCGGCGATATCGTATTCGCTGATTGCATCGGTCCGGAAGGGTTGTCGGCTCAGATCACGGCTCAGACCAATTTTGCTGCCGTCTGGTCGGGCGTTATGGATCCGCAGGAAGCCGATCGGTTTCTGGATGAATGGTATGAGGCCGGGAAGCTTCCTCCTTTAAAGGGCGCTTTCTTCTATCATGTGGTCCTTGAAACGCTAATCGGCAAAGGGAGAACCCGGCGCGCGCTGGACCTTATTCGCGAATACTGGGGCGGAATGCTGGACCGCGGAGCGACGACCTGGTGGGAGACGTTCGATCCAGCCCTGCCGTTCAGCACGGTGCCGAGTCCGTATCAGGGACACACGCCGACCTATCTGATCGATCATATCCCTGTGAGCTTCAGCCATGGTTGGGGGGCGTCGCCCAGCTATATTTTGACCCAATATGTGCTGGGATTGGATTTGAGACGGCTTGGCGATCGGGAGGTGCGAATTGAATTCGATCCGGGTGATTTGTCCGAGGCGGAAGGAGCAGTGCCAACCCGTTACGGGCTGATTGAAGCCCGCTGGAATCGAAAGGAAGGGGGAGGTTTGCGCTATGAGCTGACGATTCCGCAATGCCTGACGGTGAAGGCTGAGCAAGGAACGGAGCTTGTTGTGAGCACACGAGAAGGGATGATTGTGTAACGGATCCGGAACAATGCGGAGGAGAGCGGAAAGGGGGTGAATGGTGAAGCAGCAGTAATATCCGTGTGTGAACATATTCATAGCCATGCGAGGAGGATTGAACGTGAATAAGCTGAAGAGGTTCATGAAACCGCTGCTCGTTGCCGCCATGGCGGCGATTGCCCTGCAATCATTCCCTGCGGGGATTGCCCTTGCAGGTACGTATGACCCTGACCTGACAGCATCTGCCCATGTCAGAAGCGTCTCGGGTTACACGCCGTCCATCATCATCGATGATTTTAATCAGCCTGACGAGGTGAACCAGCCGGGGAAATGGAGCGCGGGAGCCGGTGCGGAGAATGTTACCTATGCCGACCGGTATGCGAACGGCCCGAATACGCCTTATGAGGGAAGCCATACGCTGGAGATTTGGTCGGACCAAGTCAAAGCCTATGAATGGAGAACCGTATCCAAGGAGTTTGATCAGCCCATTGACTTATCGGGAGTAAACTATTTAACGTTTGCGGCAAACAGCTATGGCTGGCAGACGGAGGATTATCTCATTAAGGCGACGTTGTTTAACGGAGACGAAGCCTACGAGAGCATTGCCAAGATCAACCCGAACAGCTGGAACAAAATCGCGGTATCCATCGAGGATTGGGCGCATCGGGATGCGATCACGAAGATCGAATTCGCGTTCATGCTCAATTTTGACCACGGCGGCTTGAAGCCAGGAGATCCCGGCTATGAATATTGGGGAGGCAATTATCAAATCGATTATCTCAGCGGGTCGAACGCGATCGGCATGGACTTCAACATCGACGGTGAAACGGAAGGATTTACCGCGCAGGGGGCGGCCGTGAGCGCGGCCGGCGGCGAGCTGCTGCTGGATGTGTCGGATGCTGCTCCGGTGCTGCAGTCTCCCATGATCATTCAGGACATCGAGCATTACAATACGCTCAGCGTAAAGCTTCGGAATGATGCTTCGTTCCATAAAGTAAGGGTCGAATGGGTGACGGAGGAGAGCCCGGCCTGGGACACCGCCAAATCGGAGGAATTCGATATTGCGGCTAATCACGCCTCGTCCGCCGAGTATGAGTTCAATCTGTCGCTGAGTCCCGACTGGACCGGTACCTTAAAACAGTTCAGGCTGTCGTTCTTAAGCGAGGACGGAGCAAGCGGAGGACAGATCGGCATCGATCAGATCCGGTTCAAGCAGCTGGCGCCGATCGAGCGTTTCCCGGGAGAGCTGACCAGGCATGAAATCGCCTCCTCTCTCGACCGGATCATCATCGAAGGAGTGCTCGACCCGGAAACGGTCGATTCCTATGAGAGCGCAAAGCTTCAATTGTTTGAGCTCCAGCCTTACGAATCGGATCGAGACCTGCAGAATCGGGCGCCGTTAGCCGAGCAGGATTTGTCCGAAAGATTCACGTTCGACATCGGCTTGGCGGACGACGTGGGCCATACCCGGATATATTCCAAATTCGCCGTTGCCATCGTCCGGCAGGACGGGACAATCGACCTTGTAGACCGAGCCAAGTATGTGAGCAATCCGGATGCGCTCGCGCTCGGAACTTATCCGTTCCCGGTTGCGAAGAGCAAAAAGGGGCTCCAGGTGCAAATGGTGGGCGATGCGGAGGATTTGGGCATCAGTCACGCGGCGCTGAACGTGGACTACAATAACGCCTTATATATCGATGGCACGGTTAACCCGGCCAATACGTTCGAATACGTGCATGAGGGAGAGACCTTTTACTTCAAGAAGGATTGGATCGAAGAGAGGGATAATTCCATTAAGAGCTTGTCGGATAACGGGGTGACGGTATCCCTGATCCTGTTGATGTATAAGACCGGGATGGACGCCACAACGCCAAACCGGTATCTCCTCCATCCGGATGCGACCGACGGCATTGTGTATGCCTTCAATACAACGGATGAGCTCGGCATGAAGTACTATAAAGCGATTACCGCCTTCCTGGCGGAACGCTACACGCGCGAGGACGAGAAATACGGAAGGGCCGTGAACTACATCGTCGGCAACGAGGTGGACGCCGGGGAGACATGGTACAACATGGGCAATGATAAGACGGTGCGAGAGTTCGTATCGGACTATGCCCGGACGGTGCGTCTGACGAATACGATCGTAAAAAGCTACTACAGCAACGCCAGAGTATACATCTCGCTCACGCATAACTGGGACCAGCAGCTGCCGCCGACACAGATCGGCTCGTTTGACGGCCGCTCGATTATCGACACGCTGCAGGCGGAGATTGCTGCGGAAGGCGATATTCCATGGCATATCGCTTATCACCCATACCCGGAGAACCTGTTCGATCCGCGGGCATGGATTGCACCACAGTCGCTGGAGCGATTCGATACGCCAAAAATCACGTTCAAGAACCTGCACATCCTTGTAGAATACATGAACCAGCCGAAGTTCCTCTACGGTGATAAGGCGCGCCGGATCATCCTTTCGGAACAGGGCTTTCATAGCGGCGACAATTCGCCGGAGAGCCAGCGGGTGCAGGCGGCCGCTTATGCGTATGCCTATTACATTACCGATTTTCTGGACGGGATTGACTCCTTCATCTTGCACAGGCATGTGGATCATGCCGGAGAATACGGCTTGAACCTCGGTCTGTGGACGCATGATCCAGACACGAGCAAAGGCTTAAACATCCCTGACGAGCACAAGCTCGTATACGATGTGTTCAAATATATCGATACCGAGCGCTCGCTCGAGGTGACGGAATTCGCAAAACCGATCATCGGCATCGGCGATTGGACGGAGATCGCGCCGGCTTTTGATGCCAGCAAGCTCGCGCGGCGGGAAATGCCGGATGCAGCCCAGGCCGAGGCGATTCAGGCCGGCCAGCTGGAAGGGGCCGAGGTCAGGTTTGATTTCGAACAAGACGATCAAGGCTGGACCAAAGCGGAATACGTCTCCCAGGTCGGAATGGATGATTCCATCGCCGCCAGCGGCAGCCGGTCACTGAAGGCATCCGTGATGGGGAGAGCACAGCTGGGCGACAGCAAAGGGATTGCCAAGACGTTCGATCAGCCATGGAGCGCCGAAGGCAAGCGGTACCTGTTCTTCGGCATTTATCCTTCGCAGGGTCCGGCGTCGGCCGAAGCTTATACTGTACGGGTGAAGATCTACAGCGATCAGCATATACTTGAAGCGGAAGAGAATGTCCCGGCGAAGCAGTGGACCCAAGTGGCAGTCGATCTTGGAGAATGGGCGCATAAGGACCGCATAACGAAAATTAAAATCTGGATTGCCCCGGAGAACCGGATTCCTTGGTCTGGCGGTTCCTTCCATGTCGACGGCATCGGTCTTGCGGACAGCATCGAACGGGTGAAGCTTGCCGCAGCTGTATCGCCCGAGCAGCCGGATGGACGCGGGGATTGGTACCTTCAGCCGGTGAACGTGTCCATCGAGGCGGAAGGCGGCGTACCTGAAGGCTGGAGCATTCAATATCGCGTCAACGGCGGAGAGTGGCAGGCTTACGACGCCGCATTTACGATCGATACGGACGGTGTCAATACGGTCGAATACCGCGCCGTCCATACATCGGGTGAAACTGGAAAGTCCACATCGCTGGCCATTCCGATCGACCGGACTGCGCCGAGCGTGAATGTTACGCTTGATCAAGCGGTGTTGTGGCCGCCGAATCAGAAGCTCGTGCAGGTGAATGCGGTCGTGGAAGCAAGCGACGAAGCTTCGGATATCGACTCGGTCGTTCTCACGTCGATTACGAGCAATGAAGAACTGCAGCCTGAGGATATTCAGGATGCGGACTACGGCACGCCCGATACCGCCTTCCTGCTGCGGGCAGCAAGGTCAGGCCAGGGCTCCGGCCGAATCTACACGATAACGTATACCGTTACCGATCAGGCAGGCAATGAGACGGTTGTTACGGCTGAAGTACAGGTACCGCATGACGGGTCAGAGATGAAAGAGAGTGGTTTGGCAGAGGTCGAATGAATAGGGGATGGACGACATGCTTAGGATACAAAATCCAAGGGTCAACGGGCTCAATGCGCCGCCAGGGCTGGATGAGCGGGTTCCTGTATTCTCCTGGCAGTTGACCGGCACTAGGCGGGGAGAGGAGCCGACTGCCTGCCGGGTGAAGGTAGCCTCAACGAAGGCGGGTCTTCGCAGCGAGGATGGGGAAGTCTTATGGGATAGCGGGAAGCGCTGCGGTCATGAGCTGTCCCTGTCTTATGAAGGACCTGCGCTTCGCGGAAACCGGCGCTATTGGTGGCAGGCCGAGGTGTGGGACTGCGACGGGAGCCGTTATGCCATGGAACCTGCCTGGTGGGAGACGGGACTATTCTCTGGCGACTGGCAGGCGGAGTGGATCTGGCGAGCAGGCGACATTGTGATCAATGATTTCGTCTATTTCCGCAAAACCTTCGAGCTTGGCGCACCGGTCGTTCGCGCAAAATTATTCGTCTCGGCTCATCATATTGTGCAGTTGTATGTAAATGGGCAGCGGGTAAGCGGCTTCGGGTCGCCTGCGCCGACGGGAGTTCCCCGCCGCAAGTTTTACCTGGCGTATGACGTCACCTCCTTGTTGTCCCATGGCGCCAATTGTATCGGGGCATGCGTCCATTATCTGGGGGGCAGCGGCCAGAACTATGTCGACGGCTCCCCGGGACTTCTGCTGCAGCTTCATGCGGAGCATGCGGACGGCAGCGAGTCGCTCGTCGCCTCCGATCGGAGCTGGCGGACGCTTCGGCGCATCCCGCATCGGATCGGGACTTCTTATCAACAGAACCGCCGTCTGTCCGCCGTGGAGGATTACGACGGGGGCCAGCTGGATCCGAGGTGGCTTACTCCGGCTTACGACGATTCATTATGCGATCCTGCCGTGGCGGCCAGCCCGGATTGCCGAGCGTGGCCGCTGATGTGGCAGCGGCTTCCGGAAGGCGCGGAGCTGGAGCTAATCCAGCCGACCACCGCGGGGCAGCCGAGGAAGGGGGCAGAAGGCTGGGTTCAGGTGTTCGATGCGGGGAAAATCGTCTCCGGTTGGCCGCGGATCACGCTTCCCGGCAAGGCCGGGGTGACGGTGCAGCTGCGTTACGCCGAATCGCTGGACCCGGACGGCCGGGTGCCGCATCAGGTCTGCAATGAAATCTCGCATAGCTATTTCGACCGTTATACGATGCACGGCCGGGGAGGTCCCGAGTGCTGGCAGCCGGATTTCAGCTACAAGGCCTTTCGCTATGTCGAGGTGAGCGGATATCCAGCTCCTCTGGAGAAGGGGCAGCTGACCATCTGCGCAGCGGGAACAGACATGGAGCGAACGGGACATTTCCGCTGTTCCTCCGCTTTCATCAACAAGCTGTATGACGTTTGCATGCAAACCCAGCGCAACAACGTGCTGGGCCAGGTCGTGGACTGCCCGCATCGCGAGCAGGCGCAGTATTTGGCCGATACCGATCTGCAGGCCGAGGCCTTGCTGTATAATTTCGAAGCGGTTCCGGTGCTGGACAAAACGCTGGGGGATTTCGCGGACGGGCAGCTTCCGGATGGCACCTTTCCGTTCGTGTTCCCGTCGAACTACTTGCATCCGGACTTCAATCTTCGTATTCCGGAGTGGGATTTGCATTATGCGACGCTGCTCTGGAAGCTGTACCGTTTTACCGGGGATCGGCAGCTGCTTCTCCGCCATTACGGGCCGATGCGGCAAATGATTGACGCCTACATCTCCGGGGCGTCGCCGGAGACCCGCTTAATACCGGTCGGAGATGGCTGGCATATCAGCGATTGGCCATATCCAACGGTTGAGCATGAGGGCGAGTTCCTGACGGTGCAGCAGATTAAAGCTTGGCAGGCGCTCCGGATTGCGGCGGAAGCGGCGGATGTGCTGGGCAAGGCGGAGGACCAGGAAATGTATGAACGACAGGCTGCGGCATTGCGCTCAGGTATCCTGACTTTCCTATACGATCCGTTCCGAAAGCTGCTTCGCGACAGCTCCGGCTCGCAGGCCTTCCACCAAGGCGTGAATGCGTTGGCGATCTATGCCGGACTGCTGCCGGAGGAGGACCGGGAAGCTGCGGTGGAAGCCGTTGCGGGTATGCCATGGGAGAGCAGAACCGTGCTTTCGCTGCCGCTGGTGCGCTTGTTGTTTGAGGAAGGACGGTCTGAATTGGCTTATCAGCTGCTTAGTAAATCCGATTACCCAGGTTGGGGGTATATGATTGCCCAAGGCGCAGAGACGCTGTGGGAGGGCTGGGACGACATCGAGTCCCACTGCCATGCGTGGAACGGGTATCCCGCCAGACTGCTGCAAGAATATATATGCGGTATCCAGAGCGGCAAGCCGGGATTTGCGGAGGCTCGAATCCGTCCCTTTTTCCCGGATGAGCTTGAGTTCGCCGAGGCTGCGGTGCCAACTGTGAGGGGAAGCATCAATGTGCGCTGGGAGCGGGTTCTGCGCGGCGGGATTCGGCTGCGAGTTACACTGCCCTGCACGATGAAGGGGCTTGTTGTCCTTGATTCGCGGCCTGATCGTCCCATAGCAAGCATAGCGGACCGGGATGAGCCGGTCTGGGAGGATGGGGCCGTCCTTCGGGACGTTCCGGGGATCGCGGGGTGCCGGCTTTACGGAACGCGGCTGGAATTGGAGCTTCTGTCGGGGGACTATGAGCTGATGATTCGATATGCCGGTGAGGGCTTGTAGCGATTTTTGGCGATTTTCCAAGAGAGTACGCTCTGGACGGTGAAGCGGAAAGTAGGATTTCGGACATAAGGTAACCGAGAAATCATGAAACGCTGGAATACGGCAGAAATGGTGTAGCGGCTAAACACTGGAATGGAACGGGAAATTGAAGGGAGAGGTCCGCTATCGTCGCGGGATCTCCCTTTTTTATGAAGTGTTATAGGCTGCCAACGAAACCAGCACTCCTCACATTTTGTTGATGAAGTCAAGAGAAGGGAGAAATGAAGGAAAAAGGGTGGTTGACGTTAACTTGGAGCGATACTACAATAGAGAATGCAAACGTTTACATTGTAATCGCTTTCGGTTAATTAGCCTATGACAACGCATCTGAAGGTTCAGCATCTTTCACCAGACTTTGTCGGGGAATGTCGTCAGTTTCGAAGAATTGAAAGCCCTTACCCATTTATGCAAGCGTTTGCGCAAACGATAGCACTCAATCAGTATTGTACATTTAACGAAAAAAGGAGGCTTTTGATGATGAGTAGGGCCGTAATGAATCCGGCAATGAAGCGAGCATGGTCCATCCTGGTGATTCTATCCTTGGTGCTGTCCATGCTAGGCATCTCTCCTGCAACGGTACATGCGAACCAGGCGCCAAGCAAGGTTGTCCTCGTCGGCAGCCTGCAAACCAAGCTGGGCCATGACAAGGATTGGGACCCTGCGGCAACGGTTACCGAAATGACCGCTACCGCTGACGGCGAATACCGTCTGACAGGGGTACTGCCGGCAGGAACGTATGAGTACAAAATCGCGATTAATGGCGATTGGAACGAAAGCTACGGATTCGACAATTACTCGAACCGCAATGGTGTCAAGAAGGACGATAACATTGAGATTACACTCGATAAGGAGACCGAGGTAACCTTCTACTATCATCACGGTACACATCGGATTGCCGATTCTACATATTACAAGCCGCTTGCCGCGGACAAGCTTCCGCGGGTCATTGGCAGCTTCCAGACCGGCATTGGTGAAGCCGCCGATTGGTCTGCTTCAGATGCGCGGCTCTTGCTGCAGGATACGGATTATGACGATGTTTATACCGTGACGGCAGACGTTTACGGCGGCGATCATGAATACCAGATCGCGCTCGGGGCGGATTCAGCCGCCGAGGTCTATCCGGCAAGCAAAGAAACGCTCAAGCTGCCAGAGGACGCTGCGGTCACCTTTGCTTACAACGCGCTGGATCACAGTGTATCCGCAACCTATCAAATTCCGCAGCAGCCGGCCAACCCGGCGGATCCGATCCCGGTCGATCATGTTCGGGTTCATTACCAACGGATGGACGGCAATTACCGCAATATGGGGCTGTGGATTTTTGGCGATGTCGCGTCACCGTCTGCAAATTGGCCGGCAGGTGCGACACCATTTCCTGACGGGCAAGTCGACGAATACGGCGCCTTCGTGGACATTCCGCTGAAAGCGGACGCCAAGAAGGCCGGCATCGTGGTCGTTGACCGGGTCAGCGGCAACAAGGACGGCGGCGACAAAAACTTCGCCGTTACGTCTCCGGAGATGAACGAGGTATGGCTCAAGGAAGGCTCCGATACGGTATACCTCTTCGGACCGGTGGATCTGCCGGCGGACACCGTACGGGTTCATTATCAAAGACAGGACGGTAACTATTCTTCATACGGCCTATGGCTGTGGGGAGATGTGGCCGCGCCTTCGGAGAACTGGCCTACCGGCGCAACCATGTTCCCTGCGGGTCAGACAGACCGTTACGGGGCTTACGTCGACATTCCGATGAAGGCCGATGCGCAGAAGATTAACTTGATCGTGCTGGATCCGTCGAAGGGGGATGCAGGCAAGGACGGAGGCGATCGCGGCTTTGCTTTAGTCGACCGTTACCAGCATCTGTTCTTGAAAGAGGGAGACAATACGGTGTATGTATCTCCTTACGGAGAGGTTGCAACCGGGCTGGTCTCGGCCGAAGTGCTGGCTCCAGGCAAGCTGCGTCTTGGCTTTACAATGACGGACGGGCTGGAAGCCGGCGCTGTCCAAACCGAGCTGCAGATCCGCGACAAAGACGGCAGCACGGTCAATGTCGGCAAGGTGAGCATCCTTGATGGCACGACGGTGGAAGTAGAGGCTGATTTTACGCTGGACCAGGTCCCGCTTCAGGTCACCTATGCCGGGAAGACCGTATCGGCCTCCACCGGCTGGCGCATGCTGGACGAGATGTACGCCTACGACGGCGATGATCTCGGCGCGACCTATCAAGGCGGAGGTGCTGTACTGAAGCTGTGGGCGCCGACGGCAGACAATGTGACGGTGAATGTGTACGATAAAGGCGACGCGACAAAGTTGATTGGAAACGTCCCGCTGCATAAGGGCGATCGCGGCGTATGGTCGGTGGAGCTGAAGCCGGGAGACCTCGGGATTGCCGACTTTAGAGGCTATTACTACCAGTATGAAGTGACCAACCAAAGCGTTACGAAGAAGGTGCTGGATCCTTACGCCAAATCGATGGCGGAGTTTCGGGTCAACACGAAGGGCGAAGCAGGACCGGACGGCGACACCGTCGGCAAGGCTGCGATAGTGGACTTGAGCGGGACAGACCCGGCCGGCTTCGACTTCGCGAATATCCCGGGGTATCAGCAGCGCGAAGATGCGATTATTTGGGAAATCCATGTCCGGGATTTCACGTCCGATCCTTCGATCGAGCACGATCTGAACCATGCGACATGGGGATCCTATGATGCCTTCAAAGAGAAGCTTGAGTACATTAAATCCCTCGGCGTGACGCATGTTCAGCTTCTGCCCGTCATGGCATGGTATTACGGCGACGAGGCCGCCATGAAGAACCGGGAGCTGGAATACTCCGCGAAGGACAACGAATACAACTGGGGCTATGACCCGCACAGCTATTTCTCGCCGGACGGCGCTTACTCGGAGAATCCGGCCGATCCGGAGCTTCGGATCAAAGAGCTGAAAGCGATGATTCATGCGATCCATGAAGCGGACATGGGCGTCGTTCTCGACGTCGTGTACACGCATATGGCCAAGGCCGATTTCCTGAACGATATCGTGCCGAATTATTATGCCTTCCAGGATGCCAACGGCAATTTCATCGGCGGGTTCGGCAATAACCTGGCCACCAACCGCAAAATGGCCGAGAAGCTGATGGTGGATTCGGTGAAATACTGGTTTAAGGAATACAAAATCGACGGCATGCGCTGGGACATGATGGGTGATGCCACATATGAGGCTGTCCAGAATGCGTATGACGCTGCAGCTGCAATCAATCCGAACGCGCTGTTCATCGGCGAAGGCTGGGTGACATTCGGCGGGCATTTATCCGATCCATCTCTGGCAGGCAAAGGCGCAGACCAGAACTGGATGGATAAAACGGATGATGTCGGCGTATTTTCCGATGAGTTCCGCAATGAGCTGAAATCGGGCTTCGGCCATGAAGGGGAGCCTAGATTCATTACCGGCGGGGCACGCGACATTCAGACGATTTTTAAAAATATCAAGGCACAGCCAAGCAATACGAAAGAAGACGATCCGGGCGATATCGTGCAGTATATCGAAGCTCATGATAATCTGCCGTTATATGACATCATCGCGCAGTCTATCAGGAAGGATCCTTCCGATCCGTCGAATGATCTGGAGATCCATAAGCGGATCCGGCTTGGCAACCTGATCACGTTAACATCCCAGGGAACGGCGTTCCTCCATGCCGGGCAGGAATACGGCCGCACCAAGCAATGGAAGGGGCAGGGGGTTCCGGAGCAGAAATATCACGAATTGTTTGATGAGAACGGCAAGAGCTTCGGCTATTTTATTCATGACTCCTACGATTCCTCGGATGCGATCAATATGTTCGACTGGGCGAAGGCGACGGATGAAGTCCAGTTTCCGGAGAACAACAAGACGCGGGAGTATACCACAGGCCTGATTGAGCTTCGGAAATCAACCGACGCATTCCGGCTCGGCGATCGCGGCTTGGTGGATTCCAATGTGACGCTGCTGCAGATTCCGGAAGTAAAGGCGCAGGACTTGGTGATCGCGTACAAAAATAAGGCAACGGACGGCACCGGATCCTATTATGTGTTCGTGAATGCCGACAATCGGGAGCGTTCGCTGACGCTGAGCGAGGACTTGACCTCCGGGCAAGTGCTCGTGGACGACGATGAAGCCGGCACGAGCGGGGTCACAACGAAGTCGGGCTTCACGCTGACATCCGGCTCCATTGCGCTGGAGCCGTTGACCGCGGTCGTTATTAAGATGAACCCTGGCACGAACCCAGGAGGCAACGACGGCGGCAGCCCTGGCGCAGGCTCCGGCGGCGGTTCAGGCAACGGAGATGGAGGTGCCGGTGGCATTGCTCCGCCGACGAATCCGGCGAAGCCGCAGCAACCGGAGACCGGTCAGCGAATCCTTACCGAGGACATGCTGAAGAGCGGACAGGGCAGCGTAACGATCGGACTGCAAGCAGGGGACAAGGAGATCCTGCTGCCGCTTCAGGCAGGCGATTTGCTGGGCACGAAGGCACTGGAGCTCAAACGGGAAGGCTTGGTGGTACGACTTCCTGCCTCACTGCTAAGTTCGCTGCAGAAGCTGGTACCGGCAGGCCAGGGGAAGAATGCCGTGATCTCCTTCACGCTGGAGGAGATCGCGCAGCAGAACGCGGATGCAATGACGACTAAGGCGGCATCGTCCGTGAAGGCCAAGATCAAGCGCGGCGGCAAGATGTACGACGTTCAGCTTGCCGTTAAGCTGTCCGACGGCACGGAATACAAGCCGGAAGCGTTCGCTTCGCCGATTACGTTCGGGTCGGCCCTGGAAGCGGGGATCAATGCCAAGTGGGCAGGAATCTACCGTATTGCAACCGATGGAGGTTTGACGTATATCGGCGGCAAGTCGGGTGATGGCTATTTGACCGCGCAGCTTAATCAACCTGGCATATTTGCCGCTTGGGAGTACGATAAGTCGTTTGCCGACCTTGCCGGCCACTGGGCGGAGCAGGCGGTTAAGGAGCTGGCGGCCAAGCATATCGTGAACGGCACCAGCGAATCGACATTCAGCCCGCAGCAGCAGCTGACACGGGCGGAATTCGCGGCTATGCTCGTACGTGCATTGCATTTGGAAGCCGATCAAACCGAGGCTGTCTTCCGTGACGTCGACAGCTCGGCGTGGTATGCTTCCGCCGTCGCCGCCGCGAGCCAGCATGGACTGGTGAATGGCAAGGGCAGCGGGATGTTTGCGCCTCACGCGGCGGTGACCCGTCAAGAAATGGCGGCCATGCTCCTGCGTGCTTACGAAGCGAACGGAACAGCTCCTAAAGCGCCGGCTCCTAAGGATCAGGAGCAAATCTCGGCGTGGGCAGCAGAGATGGTGGAAGAGGCGCTGGCGCACGGCCTGATGAAGGGCCGCACGGACGGCAGCTTCGCACCGAAGGATGCAACGACCCGGGCGGAGAGCGCTCAGGCGATCTTGAACCTGCTGAGCAAACGGCAATAAGCAGAATTGGAATTGGGGAATTCAAGCAATCCTGCTCATGCAGGGGAGCGTTGGCGATGACCACGGGGACGTAATAATAAGACTGGCGAATAACGAACAACGGGCACCCTTTGGGGTGTCCGTTTCTATTCGTCATACAAAATAGGCGATATCGGCCCATCGAATAACTGCTGGAACTCCGCAACCGTTTCGGCCTTATATATGAGCATTAAAATCATCGATCATGCATGTTTTGAGTGGCAAGGCGCTTGGTTTCGTATGCTCAGCTTGTCGAGCGTAGCAATAGCGCGGAAATTCTTGCTTAGTCCCAATCCATGAAAAAGGCAACCTAACCCCGGTGACGGGTCAGGTTGCCTTAAGTTGTCTTGCTTTAAGTCTTCTTATTAGACTTTAATTACGCCTGTCGTATGCAGCAGAACGAGGACAACCAGAATCGGTGCAATGTATCTGAGCATGAACAGCCACACGCGGAACCATCTTGCTTTGAGGCCGGCGGCATCGGCTGCTTTTTTCCAGAAGTAGCCTGCAAACAAGGTTGTAATCAAGCCGCCTACCGGAAGCAGGATATTGGACGTAATGAAATCAAGCCAGTCAAAGAAATTTTTGCCGCCGATGTCTTCAAGGCCGGGTACGATCCCGAAGGACAATGCGGATGGAAGGCCCAGCAGCAGCACCAGCGAGCCTACGATAGCAACGGCTTTCGTCCGCCCCCAATGCCAGCGGTCCATGACATACGACACGGGCACCTCGAGCAAGGAGACGGCCGAGGTCAATGCGGCGATAGCAAGAAGGATGAAGAACAATCCGCCGAAGAATGCGCCGAGCGGCATTGCCGAGAAGGCAGCCGGCAGTGCGATAAATACGAGCGACGGACCGGCATCCGGTGCGATTCCGAAGGACGCGGTCGTTGGAAAAATAATCAGGCCGGCGATAAACGCATAGATCAGGTCCCCGGCGCCAATGGCAAGGGTAGCTTGTCCAAGCGACTGCCGCTTGTCCACATAGGCCCCATAAGTCAGCAATATCCCCATTCCAAGCGACAAGGAGAAAAAGGCATGGCCGAGAGCGACCAGTGCAGCCTCTGCACTCAGCTTCGAGAAGTCCGGGTTCAGGAAGAAGGATACCCCCGCGCCGGATCCAGGAAGCGTGACCGCCCGTATCATCAATACGATCAGCAGGATGACGAGACCCGGAATCAGAATTTTATTGAATTTCTCAATTCCGCCGGAGACGCCTTTGGCGACAACCCATCCGGTGAGTGCAATCGCAACGACCTGCCATACAATCGGCATATAGCCTGCCGTGAAGGAGCCGAACTGTCCGGTAAAATCGGTGCTCTCATACAGTGCACCGCTAAAGGACATGACCGCATAATGGAGCGTCCAGCCCGCCACAATGACATAGAACGTCAGAATCAGGAATGGAGCGATGACCTGCAGCAATCCGAGATGGCCGAATATTTTGGCTCCTCCAGCTTTCACGAAGGAAGTGGCCGCACTGCCGCGGCCGGCTCGTCCAATGGCGAGTTCAGCGAGCAGGACCGGCAAACCGATCAGGATGAGACAGATGATAAAGAGCAAGAAGAAGGCGGCGCCGCCATGCTCACCCGTAATATACGGAAACTTCCACATGTTGCCGAGTCCGACGGAGCTTCCGATGGCCGCCAGTATGAAACCCGCTGAAGAAAAACGATCCTGTTTTCCGGATGCAGCTGGGTCGTTTAGCTGTTTTTTCATAGATGTTCCCCCAGTAGAATTTTTATTTAAGTTTCTCTATTATATTTCAAGTTTGCTTATAAGGCATAAGTAAATTTTCCTAATACGTCCGAGTGCGCAGGCCACGGCCGCTAAATTGGGAGTTTCGTCACAACTCCGCGTTACCCGAAACAGCTTTGTTTTGTACTATGTGCGTCGCCTGTTCCATGCCTGCCAACCCATATCTTATTGAATATTTGCCTGATTGTCGATAGATTTATTGGTTTTGGAGCGGCTAAAGTCTTCAAGCAGGCCATTGCCCTACAAGACTATCCGCTAAAAATCATTGAAAACTGACCCTTTAAAAGCGATGAGCCCTCAGCTAGAGTAGGAGATAATTTGGGGAGACAAAACACACTGAACGAAAGGAAGGTGCAAAATGGATAGAAAAGAGCTGCGCCAGGTGCTTCGGCTTCCGCATATTATTGCGTTATACGTCGGTTCGGTGATCGGGTCCGGCATTCTGCTCATCCCCGGCTTAACGGCAGAGCTGGCAGGTCCTGCATCGCTCATAGCCTGGCTGGCCATGTCCATCCTGGTTGTTCCGATGGCCGTAACAATGGGGCTGTTGGCGTCAAGGCACCCGAGTTCCGGCGGCGTATCCCATTTTGTCAGGCTGGCCTTTGGCCGCCATTACGGCAATCTGGTCGGTTGGCTGTTCCTATTGTCGGTGCCGATCGGGGGACCGGTCCTTGCGGTAACCGGAGCACAGTACGTGGCTGTTTTGCTTGGGTGGGGCAGTATGGAGACGTATATCCTTGCCCTGCTCATATTCATCCTGCCTTTGGTTATGAACGGGTTTGGGCTAAAATTAGCCGGGAGGGTGCAAATGATCGTCGTAGCCTTAATCCTCGGCATCCTGCTGCTGGCAATCTGCACGTCGGTTCCGCATTATGACGCCGCTCATTTCACGCCTTTTCTTCCGCACGGCGGGCTGAGCGTGTTTCAGGCAGCTGCTTTAATGTTCTGGTGCTTTATCGGCTGGGAGGCGGTGACCCACCTGTCGGCCGAGTTCGTTGACCCGAAGCGGAATGCTCTTCGCGGTGTGATATGGAGCGCCGGCATCGTAGCGATCATATATTTTGCCGTGGCATTCATGAACGTGGCAACCCGAAGCTACGGCCAAGAGGAGGGCTCGGCAACTTCCCTGAGCGCCATGGTGCAGCTGACGCTTGGCCCGGCAGGCGGGTGGATTGTTGCCGCGGCCGCGCTCTTTATTTGCTTCGCTGCACATAATGCGTATTCAAGCGCAGCCTCCCGCATTGCGTTAACGCTGGCTCGGGAAGGGGCCGCACCGCGGTGGATGGGTACGTTGAACGGCAAATACGGGACGCCTGTCGGCGGACTTGGTTTTATCGCAGCCGGCGGAATTCTCGCTTTGTGCGTCTTGGGGAGCGGTGCGGTAACGTTAAACGAATTGATTGCGCTGCCCAATGCGACATTTATAGCAACGTATGTCGGCGGCTGCCTTGCCGGATTCAAGCTGCTGCGGGACGATCGCATAGGAAGGCTGGCTTCCGGGGTATCGCTTGTCGTGACGGTGGCTCTTTATCCATTCCTGGGATGGCCGGCCGTCTATCCGCTTGCCGTCGTCGCCGTTGCGGCGTTTTGGAGAAAGCGTCACACGGGTTGGCTTGCACGGAAGAAGGGCACAGATTTTATAGCCGCCCCTGAAGACGGGGAGGCCCCAAAGTTGTGATAGCTGGTCACAGCTTCGCAATTTTCGCAGTTTCGGGACACCCTAATCATGACAGTCCAGCAGGTGACGTCACAAATGCGGCAGCTGAATTGTCTTCATTATGAGGTAAGGATAGAGAAATGCAGAAGTGACGAGGAGGGAGCTTATGCTGCTGGAACAAATTTATACCGCCTATCGACCGCTTCTGTTCAGCCTCGCATACCGAATGCTGGGAAGTGCCGCCGATGCGGAGGATATTGTACAGGACGTCTTTTCCCAATTTGTTGCGATGGACCAAGGTGAGGTATCGAATGTAAAGGCGTACTTGGCGAAAATGACCACGAACCGCTGCATCAATCTCCTGCGCTCGTCCCGCCGTCAGCGCGAGACTTATACAGGGCCCTGGCTCCCGGAGCCGCTGCCGATTGACGGGCCGGTGATGCCGGCTGATCCCGCCGAGCGCCGTGAAAATATAGGCTATGCTTACCTGGTGCTCCTTCAGCAGCTGACGCCGCTGGAACGTGCAGTGTACGTATGCAAGGAAACGCTAGGGCTGGAATACAAGGATCTGGCGGAGATGCTTGGCAAGACGGAGCCCGGCTGCCGGAAAATCTTCAGCAGGGCCAAGCAGAAGATTGGCCGAATCTCATGGAATACGGACACGCGGCAGCACCGGATAGAAGCGCAGGAGCGTTTTGTCGAGGCATTCTTGAAAGCTTCCGATGAGGGCAATTTTAAACCTCTGCTGGCATTTTTGACGGATGAGGTAACGCTCATCTCGGATGGAGGGGGCAAGGCAAGAGCTGCGCTTAAGCCCATTCTGGGGGTCGATCGGGTACGCGCCTTTTTCGAGGGGCTTTCGGCAAAGGGTAGATTTCGTGAAGGCTTTGAGCCGGTTGCGGTGAATGGGGAGCCCGGGCTTCAGCTGAAACAGAACGGCCGGGTTACGCTGGTGCTGACCGTAGAGTGGGAGCCTGACGGCTCCCGCATCAAACGGATCTTTCTTATGGTAAATCCCGATAAACTGCTCCGATTTAATCAAAGCAGCCGGGGAACATACCTGTAGACACGCCGATCCGGTTCCAGGCATTGATCGTGCTGATGGCCAGGATAAGATCGACGTATTCCTTCTCGTCGAAATGCTCCCGCACGCGCGCATAGACGTCATCGGGAACGCCGGCCTCATGGAGCTTCGTCACGCATTCGGTCAGCTCCAGAACGGCGCGCTCAGCCTCGGAATAGATCGGTACTTCCCGCCACATTGGGAGGAGAAGCAGCCGATCGGTGCTTTCCCCCATGGACAGCAAGTCCTTGGCGTGCATATCGACGCAATACGAGCAGCCGTTGACTTGGGATGCCCGAAGCTTGATCAGTTCGTACAGCTTGTGGTCAAGGCCGCTGTTTTTGGCGGACTGCTCTAAGGCGAGCAGCGACTTAAAGGCATTTGGATTGACGGATCTGTGATTCATTCTAAGGGTCATGGGAGGGTCTCCTTTGCGGTTGTTTTATTTTGTGTTCACCCTTATGACAACCGGGTCCATGGAATTGTGACGTCCATCCGAAAAAAGTTTGGACCAAGCAACTCTAGTAATTTCCAGTGGATCTTAGAGCTGTGGGCCTTGGCTGACGATACCCTATCTAAGGCAGTTTAAGGGATAATTATCAGCGGCATGACTGTGCCAGCTCGGAGAACCCCTCCGACAGAACCGGATTATCGGCAGTGAAAAAACAGCAGCCCCTCCTGGGCAGAGATTCTGCCGGAAGGGCTGCTGTTTTTGTGGGCGAGAGAGCCCGCTTAGGCTGTCAGCCGTGAAAAATGAGGGAGCGGCCGGATTGTGGGCTTCGCTCAGCTGCTAAATGGTTGGCTGCACACGAATTGGCTGCGACGTGCGTTAATGGCTTGTCGTACCAGCGTGGACGCTAAGCAACGCACCGGTGGTGTCATCATGACTTATTTTCCCTGTCTAATTGGAACGCGAAGCTCGTCATCAGGCTGGGTGGTCGTATAGTTATAGATATACAGCTCTTGCTCGGTTCCGGTATAGTTCTCATAAACGTCCATATGCTGATTATTTCCGTCTCCGAATACCCCGAGGATGGCAGGTCTTCCGTATTCCCGATCCTTGCCGTCCAGATAATAGGTTTGATTCACTCCGCCGAACGCAGAATCCGTGCTGCTGGATTCTACGTACAGATTGCCGTCCTTCATGTAGTAGGTCCAGGTGACCGGATAACCCCCAATGCTGGAGCTTACCGTTTGCCGCTCTGTGGAGATCCCGGTTAGCCGGACCACCGGATTATCATCGCCCTTGTGCTCATCGACCCGATGGTTAGCAATCAGCGTTAATGGTTGTTGGGCCAAGCTTTCAGGCGTAAGGCCGGCCATTTCGAACCGAAGCTCCGTTTTGTTTGATTGATTCGGCACAGTCCACACGTTGCCATTGAGAAGTTTGCCGCCCACATCCAGCTTGTAGTTCATATAGTGGGCCCTTGTAAATTTCTCTTCATGGGTCAAGACGAGCCGAACCTGAGTTGGCGTGACGATCATTTCTGTGATTTTCGTTCCCCCTGGTACCTCGGTGAATGGAATATTCAACTCTTCCTTAAACGAGCTGTCCTCCAGCTGCTTCTTCGAAAGGGAGGTGCCCAGGCTCCAAGTTCCATCGGCCCTTCCGATCGTGCGATCATATTTGAGCTGGAACGTCGTTCCTTCGGCGCTTAAGGAGGCTGCGGAAAACACCTGTTGGCTCGTATAGTTGCCGGATGCACCTGGTGCGCCGAATACCGGAGTTTCCGTCTCCTTTATGCCTGCCCCTTCCTTATCCGTTGCTTCGATCCGAACCCAGCTGTTAGACTGAACGGCCGGATCGGTAAAGGTAATGACGGAATTCAGCAGAACCTTGTCTCCGGGCTGATCGAAGGATTGCAGCGTAACCGTGCCGATCCCGTCCTTCTGGATCTCGAATGTTTGCGTCTCCGGATGGTCGGGGCGGAAAGCGATCGTTTGGCTGCCGTCTCCGATAAAGCGGATGTTTTCCACGACAAACTCCATCTCGGCTTGGCGCTCATTCAGCACCCAATCGGTTTCGAAATATCCCTGGAAGACCTGAAGCTCCTCATTCCATTGGTGATAGTAGCGGCCTTTAATCAGCTTGCCGTTGGCATCTTTAAGCCCGATGTTTTCGAAGCTGACAGATTTCCCTTTCGCGGACGCTCCAGGATCGAGACTGTATAAAAGAAAGGTCCGGTTCTCATCCGTAAAGGCGGTATGCAGCGTCAACGTGATGCCGTCCCGGGTGACCGATTGCTCGATCGTTTGGCCGAGCCCCTGCTCCAGGGCAGTCTCAATACCGGCTCTGAAGGACAGAAGATTGGACCAATCATAGGTCACTGCTGCGTATACGGGCGTTGCCATAAGGGCGACAGACAACGAGACTGCAATTGCGGTCCGCTTTCGGCTGCGCGAACGGGGGGCTGCTAATTCTCCTCCGGCGGCTGTCCGCAGCTCGCCCTGCTGGATGCTGCTCCACATCCGGTCGAAATCCGGATAAGGCACCGTGTTCGAGTGTTTCATTTGGTCTTTCATTTGATTCTCAAGACGTTCCAAGTCGTTCCTCTCCCTTCAACCATACGGAATGATTTTGTTCCAGCTTCTTGCGCATCAGCTTCAATGCTTTATGGAGCCTTGACTTCACGGTTCCTTGCGGAATATGCAAGGTATCGGCGATTTCCGCCACCGACAGCTCGCCGATAAAGCGGAGGGTTACCACCGCAAGCAGCTTATCGGGAAGCTGCTTCAGCAGTTTCTCCCATTCGGCCGAGGTCTCTCTCTCGAGCACGACAGCGTCGACCGATTTGATCGATGCGGCCTTGTGTTCATGGAGCCACTGAACCTGGGGCTGCTTCTCGCGTTTCGTCTGGTTTTTCCTAAGCAGATTCAGGCAGTGATTCATCGTGATGCGCATAATCCATGCCCGGATATTCTCGATACGCTTCCAGTCCTGCCGAAATACGGTGACGAATACGTCATGGCATACATCCTCCGCATCCTGCGCGTTTCGGAGCATGTAATAACAAGTCCGGTACACTTCCTTGTTGTACGAATCAAACAGCTCACGTTCGGTCAATTACGGCACTCCTTTCTTCGCGTTATGCTATATAAACAAATGACCCTTGGAAAAGGTTCATTTTCCGAAACAGCCCCAAGTATGGTAGAACAATCCGTTAAAGCTATGACTCTAAGATAGCAAAAGAACATCTGTCCCGCTCTAAAAAAGAGGGGCAGATGTTCTCGGAATTGATAGGGAGAAGGCATTGCCGAAAATATAAGCAGTTTCGCCGATTAAACCATCCGCAGCCAGCTTACTTGAACTTCGCCTTTTAAGATAAGGAACACATCATGCCGTCCGCATATGGCCTCTACGGACGCCTTGACGGTCGTCCAGGCTTGGCGTCCGCCGGTCGGGATCACCTTGCAGCTTCCGATGATCGGGCCATCTGGGCTGCCTGTTGCGAGAACTAACTCGCCGCCCCGGATATGGCCGGACACTCTGGCCTCGAACGTAGAGACAGGTTCGCTGAACTCAACGTCATGGAAGGCGATCCATCCGCTTTCCGTGGCGACACGGATGCTTTCGCCGCCTTCGCGGCATTCGTCGATGAACACCCCGCTGTAATCGTCGTAATTGACGGCACGGACACGCCCGGATAAGGAACGCGGCGGAATGACTTCTCCTTCCACTTGCAGGATAGCCGTTTCGGCAGCCTGTGAAGAGGAAGGTCCGACCATAACGCAGTATTCACCGCTCTCGATGCAGTAACGCTCGCGCGTGACGTCCCAGAACGCCAGCTCCTCCGCGGCTAGCTCGAAGCTTACCGTTTCCGAGGCGCCCGGGTCCAGGTGAATCCGGCGGAAGCCCTTTAACGTTTTGAGCGGACGCACGACGCGGGAGTTGTTCGCGCTGACGTACAACTGGACGACCTCGTCGCCGGCGCGATCGCCTTCATTGCGCACCTGAACGGAGACCGTAACCTGACCGTCCGCTTTCATAACGGGTTCGCTGATGGACAGCCGGCCGTAAGCGAAGCGGGTATAGCTAAGACCATGTCCGAACGGGTAAAGCACATCCCCGTCAAAATATTGATACGTACGCTTCCCTTTAATGATATCGTAGTCCATCAGGTCCGGAAGCTGATCAACGGATTTATACCAGGTCATGTTCAATCGGCCGCCCGGATTGTAGTCTCCGTATAGGACATCCGCTACGGCACGGCCGAGCTCCTGGCCGGCATGCGACGTGAAGACGATGGAAGGCACGTGCTCCTGCTCCCAGTTCACGGTGAATGGATAGCTGCCCACAATGACAACAACCGTGTTTGGATTCGCTGCATGTACTGCTTGAATCAGCTGCTGCTGGGATGGCGGGAGCACGATGTCAGGACGGTCGATGGTTTCCTTGCCGTTAATGAACGGGCTGTTGCCCACAAAAACGATGGCCGTTTCGGCCGCTTTCGCCGCGGCAGCCGCTGCTTCGATGCCATCCTGAACGGTCTCCACCATAAACGGTGCGGCCTCTGCACCGTCAGCACCGATGGTTAACCGGCCTTGTTCATCCAGAATGACCGGCTTGCCTTCCCATGAAGTCATGACCGTTGTACCGTCCGGAAGCGTCTCGAGACCAAAGGCTTCCTTCACGAACCAGCCGCGGGCTTCGTCAGCGATCGCCTGAAGACCGTTCTCGGTCTCCGTCACGAATTTGCCGCTGCTCACAAGGCGGAGCGTAACGGATCCCCAACCCCAATCGTTGCGTTCAAAGAGGGCAGCCTCCGAAGACTCGTTCGTTCCGAAGAGAAGCCTGTTATCATCCGCCAACGTCACGTACTGACCGCTGGCCGCGCTGCGCAGGCGCACTTGATCCAGCCCGGTATGGAAGTTCACCTTGAGGCCGTTCATTTTCTCCGTAATGCCTTGGAGCGGCGTGATCCGGTATGGCGGCGTGCCGCTGTACCAGTCGGTAAAGGCTTCATCCGCAAGCGGGCCGATCACCGCTGCCGACGGCATATTGTTGTTCAGCGGCAGCAGGCCGTCGTTCTTCAACAGGACTACGGATTCACGAGCTGCCCGTAAGGACAGCTCGGCATGCTCGGGTGCGCACAGCTTCGATTCCGGGACATGGCTGTATGGATTGCGGTCCTCCGGATCGAATTCGCCGAGGCGGAAGCGCACGCGAAACGTGTTGCGGAGCGCGTGATCGAGATCCTGCTCTGTAAGCAGGCCCTGCTCCAGCGCATCGCGGAGGGCGCGGAAGGAGATCTCCTGGTCATCGGTAATGCTGTCGATTCCGGCCTTTACGGAACGGGCTACAGCCTCGGCGTAGGAATCGACGTAATGATGGTCCATGACGGTGCCGAGCACGTCCCCGGCATCGCCGACGACAAATCCGTCCATGCCCCATTCCTGTTTGACGATCCGGTTTACCTCATCGTTCAGATTGCACGGCGTACCGTTAATGCCGTTATAAGCGGTCATCATCGACTTGGCGCCGCCTTTACGGAAAGCCGGCTCGAAGGCCTTCAAATAGTACTCCCGCTTGTTGCGCGGGTCGATGCTTACCGAAGCGCAGCCGCGGTCAACCTCGTTGTTGTTGCCGTAGAAATGCTTAAGGGTCGCGACCGTTTTGTAGTAGAAAGGATGGTCGCCTTGCATGCCTTGAACGAGTCCGGTGGACAGCTCGCCGGTCAGATGGGGGTCCTCGCCGTAGGCTTCCTCGGTGCGTCCCCAGCGGGGATCGCGCTCCATATCGACGGTCGGCGCCCAGATTGTCAGGCCGTTGACGGCCTTGTCGCGCTGGTAGTAGACGCGGGCCTCATCGGCGATAACCGATCCGATCTGACGCATCAGTTCGGGATTCCAGGTGCAGGCAAGCCCGGTATTTTGGGGAAAGACCGTCGCTTCGCCAAGCCATGCAACGCCGTGGGCACCTTCGGTGCCGTGTTTGTATTTTTGCACGCCAAGACGGGGAATCTCTGCCTGGTATTGGCACATGAGCTCGATTTTCTCCTCCAGCGTGAATCTTGAGACCAGGTCGTTAACCCGTTCTTCCAAGGGAAGATCGGGATTTTGGAATGGATAATTCATAATATAACCTCATTTCTTAGCATGATTGTGAAATGGAAACGCTGTCAGTAACAGCCGAGCAATTCCCATCGTTGCAGCCGAATTGAAATCAACTCTATCATATCGTGGACCGCGGCCGCTTCATACACGCATAATTAGCGTTGTTTTCATGCGATAATTTAGCCTGTTTAGGATTGCGAATCAGGGAAGGATGATTTATACCCATACCTAGGATTACGATACATAGATTTACTAGGTATAGGGGTGAGGGCAAGATGGGCATCAACAAAGAGCTGCTGAAGGGCAGCACCGTCATTTTACTGCTGACCGTTTTGAACAAGCGGGAGATGTACGGGTATGAGCTGATCAAGGAGATCGAGCAAAGCTCGGACGGCGTATTCGTTATGAAGGAAGGCACGCTGTATCCGATCCTGCATACGCTTGAGGCGGAAGGGTGGCTTGAATCCTATTGGAGTCAGGTTGATGGACGCAAGCGGAAGTATTATCGGATCACGGAGCGGGGGAAGGATCAGCTACATGAGAAGACCAAAGAGTGGATCACGTTCCGCACCGCTGTAGATACCGTCATCGGGGAGGGAAGCTAACCGTGCGGTATATTGAAGAGTACAGGACGGTACAGGATTTTCTGGACCGCGTATGCAAGCAGGTTCGGGCAAAGCCCATGCATGCGGAGATCCGGGAAGAGCTGCTAAGCCATATCGAGGAGCGGGCAGAGCTGCTGATGCTGGAGGGGAATGCCGAGGAGCCGGCCGTGCTGGAGGCGGTTCGGCAGATGGGCGAGCCGGAGGAGATCGGGCGAAGTCTGCATATGGCCCATCGGCCGCAGCTGGATTGGAAGCTGCTTGTCATTGTAGGATTGTTCTCGGTAATCGGAATGTTTGGGACAATGAGCGTTTACTATTCCGATGTTATTCGTTTTATGCAAATCCCTGATAGGAAGATACTGTTTTTTGGAATAGGGATTTTCCTGCTTATCGTTCTTTATTTTACGGATTATCGAAAATTAAGAAGATTCGCGGGAATCGTATTTTTCTCTGTCTTATTCTTACTTGGATATGTTTTAGTCTACGGTAAGCTGCATGGATACAATACAGGATATTTGGGTATGGGCTTTATTGGGGTCAATATGATTACCTTTTCCTTGCTCCCGCTCCTTGTTGCACAGGCTGGAATGAAACCTGCATTCGAGTGGGGGCGATGGGAGATGGTGCTGAATCTGCTGTATCGGGGCGTTCTGCCAATCGTGCTTTACAGCATGAGCAACTCGGTTATGTATTCTCTTATTTACGCGGCCGGATTCCTTGTCTTGACCTGGAGAACGAAGAAAAAACCGCGGCAATTTGTCCTAATCATGACGCTTCCACTTGCGAGCTTAACGATTTCTCTTTTTACGCATATGGAACTTTTGCTTATTCGGTGGAGGGATATGTTAAACCCGCTTTCCGGCTATAACTGGCATGTTGGCAACAGCATAAGTGCGATTAAGAATGCCGGGTGGTTTGGGCAAGGATTCGGAGCAGAATCCCCCAAATTGCCTTATATCTTGAATGATAGCGTATTTCCTTATCTCGTATATTGCTTCGGTTGGATTTTTGGTATTGCCGTTGTAGTCTTGACGATATTATTCCTGATTAGAATCTGGAAAGTTTCCAAAACGCATCGGGATCTTTATGCCAGACATATGGCAGCGATGATCATGGTCGTCTTTGGAATCCGGCTGTTATGGCCGTTACTTATGGGAATAGGGATTGCCCCGCTCGTCTCTCTGGACCCGCCCTTCATCTCCTACGGCGGAACGAACCAGCTCATAGATTTGGCTGTCGTCGGCCTGATCCTGTCGATTTACCGGCGGAAAAATATGATTCCGAGCGACCTCGGAGGAATCGAAGCGGTTAGAGTGAAGTGAGCGAAAACAAGCTACCACGTAGCGGTTGATTCTGCTCTAGCCCATGATTAAGACCGAGCGGCACAGCCGCTCGGTCTTTCTATTGCATCACTTCTATCCGCACCATTTCTATCCGCACCATTTCTACCCGCACCATTTCTACCCGCACCATTTCTATCACACCTGTTTCTTACGCACCTGTTTCTATCCGCACCTGCGTCCACTCACACCCGTATAATTTCGCACCCGGTTCTTTCCTCCGCATAGCGATGTATTACCGGCCTGCGGTATATTACTCCCGCCTAGAATAAAGCGCACCTTCCGCAATTTCCTCGATGTAATGGCACGCTGCCTGATGGCCGCCGCCCATGCCTGCTTCCCGAAGGACTGGGGCTTCGGATTTGCAGCGGTCCGTGGCGTACATACAGCGGGTATGGAAGCGGCAGCCGGACGGCGGGTTGAGCGGGGAAGGGACGTCCCCTTTCAGCAGAATCCGCTCCTTCTTGCGGTCGGGATCGAGGGTGGGGATCGCAGACAGCAGCGCTCGGGTGTAGGGATGCTGCGGCCGCCGGAACAGCGATTGTTTGTCCGCAATCTCAACGATCGTGCCAAGGTACATGACGATGATCCGGTCGGAGATGTGGCGGACGACGCCAAGATCATGGGAGATGAACAGATACGTCAGCTTGAATTCCTTCTGGAGCGATTTCATCAGGTTCAGCACTTGAGCCTGGATCGAGACGTCAAGGGCAGACACGGCCTCGTCGCTGATAATGAGCTTGGGATTGACCGACAGCGCGCGGGCGATGCCGATCCGCTGCCGCTGTCCGCCGCTGAACTCGTGGGGATAGCGATCGGCCTGATAGGCGGAGAGGCCAACGGTTTCGAGCAGCTCGATGGCCCTTGACCGGCGTTCCTTTTTCGGGACGATGTTCTGGATTTCCATCGCTTCCTCCAGCACTTGAACCGCGGTTTTGCGAGGGTTCAACGAAGCGTACGGGTCCTGGAAAATCATCTGCAGGTCCTTGCGCTTCCGATTCATCTGCGATTTGCTTAGGGCAAGAAGATTCGTGCCCTCGAACATGACTTCACCGGAGGTGGGCTCATCCAGGCGCAGAATTGCCCGTCCGGTCGTCGATTTGCCGCATCCCGATTCGCCGACGAGGCTGACGGTCTCCCCCTCGTTAACGGAGAAGGAAATGTCGTCTACGGCCTTCACGACATTGACGGTACGTCCAAAGATGCCGCCCTTGATCGGAAAATACTGCTTCAGATGCTTAACGGACAATAATTCCTTTGCGGTTCTATTATCGCTCATCGTTATCATTCACCTCGCTTACGGCATCCCATTGATCGGTATACTTCCAGCAGCTGACCTGCTGGCGGTTCGTCAGCGCCGACAGCTCCGGCTGCTGATCATAGCAGAGCTTCCGGGCATCCGGGCAGCGCGGGGCAAACCGGCAGCCTTTCTGCAGGTCGAATGGGCTCGGCACCGAGCCCCGGATCGGCTCCAGCGCTTCTTGGTCGACGTCATGGCGCGGCAGCGAATTCATCAATCCGATGGTGTAGGGATGCTTCGGATGCTTGAATAGGGACCGGACATCGGCATATTCCACGACCTTGCCGCAGTACATCACCGCCACATCATCACAGGTTTCGGCGACAATCCCCAAATCATGCGTGATGAAAATAATCGACATATGCAGCTTCTGCTGCAGCTCTTTCATCAGCTCCAGAATTTGCGCCTGAATCGTCACGTCGAGCGCGGTCGTGGGCTCATCCGCGATCAGGAGGTCGGGATTGCAGGCGAGCGCCATCGCAATCATGACGCGCTGCCGCATCCCGCCGGACAGCTGGAACGGGTACTGCGAAATCCGCTTCTCCGGGGAGGGGATGCCGACAAGCCGCAGCATGTGCACGGCTTTCTCCAGCGCTTGTTTGTTGCCCAGCTGCTCGTGAATGCGATAAACCTCGGCGATTTGATCACCGATCGTAAAGACCGGGTTCAGCGATGTCATCGGCTCCTGAAAGATCATCGAAATTTGATTGCCCCGCAGCTTGCGCATCTGCCGGTCCGTTTTATCCAGCAGATTCTCGCCGTTATATAGAATTTGACCGCCTACAATCCGGCCCGGACTCAAGATGAGACGGAGAATCGACAAGGACAGAATGCTCTTCCCCGAGCCTGATTCGCCTACGATCCCAAGCGTCGCTCCTTTGCGGACATGCAGGCTGACCCCGTCCACGGCCTTGCCCTCCCCCTGCTCCGTGAAAAAAGAAGTCCGCAAATCCTTAATGTCCAGCAGCGTTGATGCTGACTTCATCTACCCTCGCTCCCTTCTCTTCGAATTCGTCGATCAATCGAAATCAATGCGTTTGTTGAAATACCGATAGGAGATGTCCACGAGCAGGTTGACGAGCACGAACATGACCGAGAGCACCAGCACCGTAGCCTGCACGACCGGGAAATCCCTGCCCCTGATGGAATCGACCACATAACGGCCCATGCCATTGACCGCGAATACGGATTCGGTTAGCACGGCGCCGCCAAGCAGTCCGCCGAATTCGAGCCCGATGACGGTGATGACCGGAATCATTGCATTTTTCAGCGCGTGCCGGTAGATGATGACGCGTTCCCGAACGCCCTTCGCCCGCGCTGTGCGGATATAGTCCTGGCTGATCACCTCCAGCATGCTGGAGCGGGTCATCCGCGCAATGATCGCGGCACCGCCGGTCCCAAGGGTAATGACGGGCAGGACGGTCTGCGACCAGGTGCCCCAGCCGGAGGGACGGAACCAGCCGAGATCCACTGCAAAATATTGGATCAGCATCAGACCGAGCCAGAAATTCGGCATCGACAGCCCGAACAGGGCGATGAACATGACCCCGATGTCGGCGGGGGAGCTTTTCTTGACGGCGGAGATGATGCCGGCGAGGATGCCGAGAAACACGGCCAGAATCGTACTATACACGGCGAGCTCTAACGTAATCCAGAACCGGCTGGTGAAAATCTCATCGGCAATCGGCCGGCTGCTGCGGATCGAGTCGCCCAGATCCCCCTGAAGCAGCCCGCTGACATAGTTCCAATACTGAAGCGGCAGCGGATCGTTGAGTCCGAGATTTTCCCGGATCTGTTCGACTTGCTCTCTCGGCGCGCCTTCCCCGATGATGACCTGTGCCGCGTCCCCGGGAATGAGATGCATGAGCAGGAAGACGACAATCGTGACGCCGATGATCACGGGAATCGTCTGAATCAGTCTCCGAACGGAATACTTGAGCATGGCCCGGCAGCTCCCTTCATAATTTTTTTAATTTCGGGTCAAGGACGTCCCGCAGTCCGTCGCCCAGCAGATTGAAGGCAATGACGACAAGCACGATCGACAAGCCGGGGAACAAAGCGACATGCGGATGGTCGGTAATATAGTTGCGGCCGTCGTTCAGCATGGCCCCCCATTCCGGCGTGGGCGGCTGGGCCCCGAGCCCGAGGAAGGAGAGCCCGCTAGCCGTCAGAATAGCAACGGCAATCCGGAGCGTAGCCTGTACGATGATCGGCGACAGGATATTCGGCAGTATGTGGCCGAAAATAATCCGCCGGTCGCTGGCGCCGAGCGAGCGCATGGCATCAATGTACTCCAGCCGGCGTACGGCCAGGGTGGAGCCGCGCACCACCCTGGCGAACATGGGGATGGAGAAAATGCTGACGGCGATGATGACATTGAACAGATTTTTGCCAAGAACGCTTACGATCGCCAGGGCCAGCAGTATGCCGGGGAATGCGAGCATCACGTCGGTGATCCGCATGATGAACGTATCCCATTTGCCCCCGTAATACCCCGAAACAATCCCGAGCACGATTCCGAACGCGGCGCCGATGATGACGGAGACGAAGCCGACCGACAGCGTCAGACGCATGCCGTGAATGATGCGGGTGAAGATATCTCGTCCATTATGGTCCGTGCCGAACCAATGATCGGCCGACGGCTTCAGGAATTTGGCGGTATAGTCGATTTTGCTCGGGTCGTATTGGGTCAATAGCGGACCGATAATCGCAACGAGGATGACGAATAGGAGAAAGTAGCCTCCGAATAATGCCGCTTTATTCTTCCTCAACCGATAATAGAAAGATTTCCATCTAGTCCTGTGAGCCTCATGCAGGCCGGGTTGCTGTGTTGTTCTAGCATCAGCGGTCAGGTTATCCATGGGGAATCATCCTTTCTCCAAAATATGAATTTGAGAATTGCTGCTAACATGCGCATGCGGATGTTGGATTAATATCTAGCTGGTAACAGGAATATGCAATATAGCTGATGGAAAGTCGATCTTTGGATTTTTGCAAAATCCTCGTATAAATATCAAATAGTAAAATATATGTTAACTGTGCATGAAATATTTTCCTATTTATCGCAAGAAGGGGGAGGATGTTTACTATGACAGGTAACAAGAGGACAAAATGGTGGCTGATCTGCATGCTGGTCATCTTTACGTTGCTGCTGTCGGCCTGCGCAGGCGGCGGCAAGAGCGCTAACCCGGAGACGCCGCCAAGCGGCGGAACGACAACGCCATCCGGGACGGACAACAAGGACCCCGGCACGGACACCGGCAAGGATACCGGGGAGGCTGCAGCTAATGAGCTTGTGATAGCCTGGCTTTCGGATCCGGCATCGATGGATCCCCACATGTCCACAGACCAGCAAAGCAGCATCGTGACATCGCATATCTATAACACGCTGCTGGTGCATGATAAAGACCTGAACTTCCAGCCGGGGCTTGCCGAGAGCTGGGAGGCTGTCGATGAATTAACGTGGGAGTTCAAGCTGAGACAAGGCGTGAAATTTACGGACGGATCGCCTTTTAATGCCGAAGTGGTGAAGGCCAATCTGGATCGTATGCAGGATCCGAAGGTCGCATCGCCGCGGGCTTCGCTCGTCGCTATGATTAAAGAGGTCAAGGTCGTGGATGAACACACGGTTCAGCTTATAACCGAGTATCCTTACTCGCCGCTGCTCGCCCATCTCGCCCATCCGGCGGTCGGCATGATCAGCGCGGAGGCGATCAAGCTGGATTATGAGAAGGTCAATGCCGGCGAAAAGGCCGGTGCTTATCTCGCCCAAAATCCGGTCGGCACGGGGACCTTTAAGCTGGAGAGCTGGAATCCGGGCTCAGAGGTGAAGCTTGCGGCCAACCCGGACCACTGGGGAACCAAGGCGAAGGTGGACCGGGTGACGTTCAAGGTCGTCAGCGAAGAGGGGACGCGGATTGCGGAGCTGGAGACCGGATATGCCCATATCATCGATCCGGTATCGCCAAGCAGCATCAGCCGGATTGAGAGCAATGACGGAATGTCGCTGAATCGGCAATCGTCGTTAAGCTTGTCTTATATCGGGTTCAACAACAATAAGAAGCCGTTTAACGATATTCGCGTGCGGCAAGCCTTGACGATGGCCATCAATAAAGACGAAATTATGCAGGGCATTTACGAAGGAACGGGAATTCCGGCCGTCGGCCCGCTGGCCCCGGACGTGAACGGCTATGATCCGAGCGTGAAGCCGATTGAATACAATATGGATAAAGCGAAGGAGCTCCTGAAGGAGGCCGGCTATGAACAAGGCTTCTCGACGTCCATCTGGACGAACGACAATCCGGAACGGATCAAGATCGCGGAGTACGTCCAGTCCAAGCTGAAGGAATTGAACATCGACGTCAAAATCGAAGTGGTGGAGTGGGGGTCTTACCTCGCCCAAACGGCAGAGGGCAAGCATGATATGTTCGTGCTCGGTTGGTCCACGGTCACGGCCGATGCCGACTACGGAATGTATGAGCTGTTCCACTCGAAGAACGCCGGAGAGCCGGGCAACCGAACCTTTACCAATGACCCTGAATTGGATCAGCTGCTCGATGCCGGACGCAAGGAGAACGATCCGGAGAAACGCAAGGCGATCTATAAGCAGGCCCAGGAGAAGCTGGTCGAGCTCGCACCGATGCTCTACATTCACCACCAGGAGTATTTGAACGGCGTTAGCAGCAAGGTGCAAGGATTCTGGAGACACCCGAATGGCATAATGCAGCTGCACGATGTGTCCATTCAGCCCTAATGTGCAGGCATAAAAGGGTAATGGCGCGACGGGATTTCAATTTCTCGTAAGCAGTTCATTTTAGGGGGAGGCAGCCCGATCGGGCTGTCTTTCTCTCTTTGATATAGGATAGAGCACTGAGCACTCACCAGGGAAGATCCGCCCGGTTAACGATGCTGAGAAGAAGAGGCTGACGGGAGCATTTGAAAGAAAAATAATGTTTACGCCAATATATTTGTTGACACGTATATACACATTGGTGTATATTTCAATCATGAACACTTCAGCAATGCAATTAACCCTGTCTACGATCTCGGAACCGAACCGTTTTAACATTATCGAGCTATTAAAGCAAGGACCGCGTTCGGTAAGTGACCTCGTAGAGCTGCTTAACATCGGTCAGCCGCAAGTATCCCGGCATTTGCGGATCCTGAACGAAGCGGGATTGGTGAAGGTCCGCAAGAACGCGCAGCAGCGCATCTATAGTCTTGAAGCCCGTCCGTTCCAGGAACTGGACGAGTGGCTCAACTCCTTCAGCCGCCTGTGGGAAGAGAGACTCGACAATTTCGAAGACTATATGAGCGACTTGAACGGAAAGGAGAGTTAATTGATTTTTTTGCTAGATCTACAGGAAAGACTCTGCCGGGGCAGAGCCGAATAGACGGGAGGGATTCACATGGGCAGGAAGACAACCATTACGAAAGACAGAGAACAGCGAAAGCTGACGGTGGAACGCATCGTTTCCATCCCCCTGAAGCTGTCCTGGGAAGGCTGGACCAAGCCTGAGCACATCGAACGCTGGTGGGGGCCGAGGAACTGGACCGCCACGGTGTACGAAATGGATGTAAGACCGGGCGGCGCTTGGCGCTACCGGATTGCGCCCGATACGGCCGGTGAGGGAGATACGGCATTCTGCAAGGCGATTTATACCGAAGTGGTGGAATGGTCGAGGCTTGTTTACAATGATACATTTACAGACTCGCAGTGGAAATCCGTCGAGGGAAGCGATATGCTGACGTCCGTCACATTCGACGAGGCAAGGGGTGGGACAAGGCTGAGCATTATCACTCAGTTTGCAAGCGCAGAGGACCTGGATCAGGCAGAGCCCATGGGCATGGTGGAAGGATACCAGGAGACGCTGGAAAGATTCGAGCATCAAATGCAGTACATATTGAATCAACCATAACAAGGAGGAATTGGGATGAGCCATGTGATTTCGAAAGACGGAACACGGATTTATTATGAGAAAAAGGGTACGGGACCGGCAATCGTGCTTGTGTCCTCCGCCGCTGCGGATCACAACGATGGATCGCGCCTTGGTGAGCTGTTGTCCGAGCATTTCACCGTCTATAATTATGACCGGAGAGGGCGCGGCGACAGCGCGGATACGGCTCCATATGCAGTTGAACGCGAGATCGAAGACCTGGAAGCCCTTATTCAGGAGGCGGGCGGCAGCGCCTATTTATTCGGGAGCTCATCGGGGGCCGTTCTGGCTCTGGATGCAGCCAGCAGCCTCGGCAGCGGTAAAGTTAGCAAGCTGTTTCTATACGAGCCGCCTTTTATCGTTGACGACAGCCGCGTACCCGTACCGACGGAATACGTGCAGCATCTAAATACATTGATGGCCGGCAACCAGCGTAGCGAAGCGGTAGAATATTACATGACTGCAGCGCTGGGGATTCCCGGGGAATACCTGGAATTTATGAAAGCAGATCCATCCTGGAAGGCGATGGAAGGTTTGGCGCATACGCTGGCCTATGACGGTATGATTATGGGAAATACGCAATCCGGTCAACCGCTGCCGAAGGATCGGTGGGAGGTCAATGCACCGGTTATGGTGATGACGGGCGAGAACAGCGGGGCTTTATTCCATAATGCTGCCAGCGCTTTGGCCGACTTGCTCCCGCAATGCGAGCATCGCATGCTTCCGGGACAAGACCATTCGGCTGTGGTCATGGCACCGGACGTGCTGGCTTCCGAGATCGTGGGTTATCTGCAGCCTTCGGCGGACCACATATCGAGATAAAGGGCTTGTCGTTTAAAAGAACCGTGGCTTACAGGCCGCGGTTTTTTGATGTAGTTTCCGATTGAAATCTTCATTCGAGCTTCTAAAAAAACAGCTTCCTAGCTCCATCATGGGCGGCCTCCTTTTTACTTGATGAAAAGGGGTTTTCGGTCTGGGAAAATATTATGACTGGGGGGAAGGTTTCAGCAAAAAAATTCGTCCACCCAAAACAAGTAAATTTTATTAAAAATAAAACCATGTTATATTAAAATTACATAGCGTTTGGAGGGGGACTGGAATCATGAGTAGTTTAAAGGAAATTGCCAAGCTCGCGGAGGTCTCGGTTTCGACGGTATCCAATGTGCTCAACGGACGGAAGAACGTTGGCAAGGACACCCGGGAACGGGTGCTTCGGATCTGCTCGGAGCAAGGTTATTTTCCGAACAAGGCGGCCAAATCCGATCACAGCAACACGATCATCTTTGTATTCAGCGATTTCGACCGCGACTATTATTTGAAAATTATTAAGGGCATAAGCCACTGCCTGACGGAGAACGGCTATGATCTGATCATCTGCACCAGCAAATCGAGCGCGAACTTCATGCGCAGCAAATTTGCAAGCGGTACCATAAGCCTGGATCGGCATATGACGGACGATTATTTAATCTCCGTGGCGACCCCTCAATTCCCTGTCGTGCTCATGGACCGGATTATCGATAATGCATTTGCCAATACCAAAAGCGTCCTTGTCGACAATTATCCGGTGATGTGCGATATGGTGCAGGCGTTGGTGGATAAGGGGTTCCGCAGCTTCGGGTTTATGGGCGGTCTCGAGTTTACGCTTGACCATAAAGAGAGGTACGCCGGATTCGTCGATACGCTGGAGAAGAATGGGATCCTCTTTGACCGCCGCAACTACTTCCATGGGGACTACAGCGAAGAGAGCGGATATCAGGCAGCCAAAATTCTGATTCTCGGGAACTCGCTTCCGGAAGTGCTGGTATGCGCGAATGATAATATGGCGCTTGGGGCGATCAAGGCTTTCGAGGAGAACGGGCTCCGCGTGCCGGAGGATATTTCCGTTACCGGCTTTGACAACTCGGACGCGGCGGCCATGGCAGGCCTGACGACGATTGCGATCCCGCGTTATGAGAGCGGTTATTTGGCCGCCAAGGAGCTGCTCGGCATGATTAAGGGGACGACTGGCAAGGAGCCTTTTAAATTAAGTGCCACCATTCAGTGGAGAAAGACCGTTAAATAAAGTTTTACGAACTATTCTAGTAAAAAGTGATATATTTTACTAAATATTTTACTTAATATTTTATGAAAACGTGTACATTTTTTATTGACATGAGCGCATAACAGGCCTATGATTGGGTTGTAAACGTTTTACTTTATTGAGTCCTTACGGGGGAGGCGTGTCACTTGAAAAAAGTAAAAAAAGTATTAAGCGTACTGACTGCAACGGCTTTGGTGGCCTCATTGGCGGCCTGCGGCGGCACTTCCGGTACAGCCGACAAAGATTCGGGAGCAGCATCCGGAGGAGACAAACTAAAGAAAATTACACTCTTCCAATCGAAGGTTGAAATTACGGAGCCTCTTGAAGCACTGGTTAAGACCTATAAAGAAGAAACCGGCAATGAGGTTGAAGTATGGGGAGCAGCCGGCGATGCTTATTCGCAGCAGCTGGTAGCGAAGCTTGGCAGCAATCAAGGCCCTACGATTTTCAGCGTAGCGCCGGGACCTGAATCGGAGAAATTGAAATCTTACTTTACGGACTTGAGCGGTGAGGAATACGTCAAAAATATCGCGCCTGACATGGAGCTGAAGGTGGAAGACAAGACGGTTGGCGTTCCTTACGGCGTTGAAGGCTTCGGCCTCGTGTACAACAAGGATCTCGTCGATCCGGCAAACGTGAAGGACCTGGATTCGTTCACGAAGCTGCTGGAGCAGATGAAGGCAGAAGGCAAGAACGGGCTGAGCCTGTCGCAGGAAGCTTACTTTCTGATCGGGCATATCCTGAATACGCCGTTCGCGCTTCAGTCCGATCCGCTGGCCTTTATCGACCAGCTGAACAAAGGCGAAGTGAAGATGGCGGATACGAAGGAATTCCAGGAATGGGCGAAATTCATGGACGCGATCAAAGCCAATGCCAAAAACCCGATGGAAGTGAAGTACGACAGCCAAATGGGTGACTTTGCAACAGGCAAAACGGCGATGGTTCACCAAGGCAACTGGAGCTATTCCATGCTCGCCGATTTCGGGGATATGGATTCGAAGATCGGCATGATGCCGTTCCCGCTGGCAGGCAACGACAAACTTGCGGTCGGGGTTGCGAGCTACTGGGTGATCAACAACCAGGCCGATGCGGACGAAGTGAAAGCAGCCAACGCATTCTTGAACTGGCTCTTCACCAGCGATACCGGTAAAAAAGCGATCGTCGACGACTTCAAGTTCATTCCGGCGCTGACCAACATCGAGGCAGGCAACCTGGACCCGTTGTCCCAGGCCGTGCATGAAGCGACGAACAGCGGCCAGACGATCCCTTGGGCGCTGAACTACTTCCCGTCCGGCATCATTACGAACGACTTGGCGCCGGCTACTCAGGAATTCTTCATGAACAAGGATATGACAGGCGAGCAATTCCTGCAGAAGCTGGATGAGGTGTGGGCGAAAGCCTCGAAATAAGGGATACAGCAAGCGCTCGTGAACGAGCGGTGATCTAAACAATTTCATCATAACGAAAGCCTAGCCTCTGACGTTCCGAATTGACTCTGAGCGTTAGGCTTTTGTTTTTTCAAGATCGAAGTAGCGGGTAACGAACATCATCTAATCCCACCAGCATTCTTAGCATAGCGGCATCGGAGGGGGCCAGAAACGTCCCCGACCGGGCTCGTTTAAACGAAAAACACAGCAATTGCAAGTATCAAGGTGATGCCTTACCACGGGGATCATCCGGGACAGAAAGAAGGTATGGATTATGAGCAAAGGAAAGGACAAAGCCTGGTTTGCCCTGTTCACGGTACCGCTTTTGTTTATTTTCACGACCGTGGTCATCATCCCGTTCATCATCGGGATTTATTACTCCTTCGTCCAGTGGGACGGAATTCCGGCCAATCCGAAAGTATTTGTGGGCATGGACAATTATGTCCAGATCTTCCAGGACGAACGCTTCCTGTCATCGGCTTGGCACACCGTGCAGTTTACGCTGCTGGCGCTGGTATGCGTCAATATCCTGGGCCTGGGATTCGCGCTGCTAGTGACGACCAAGCTTCGCTCGCGTAATGCCGCACGGACGATGTTCTTTATGCCGAACCTGATCGGCGGCCTTATTCTCGGTTATATTTGGCAGTTCATTTTCACCGATGCCTTTAGCTTCCTTGGGGAGAAAACCGGGCTCGGCAGCATCTTCTTCAACTGGCTCCTGCATCCGCAGTTCTCGCTGTATGCGATCGTTGTCGTATTTACCTGGCAGCTGGCCGGCTATACCATGATCATCTACATTGCCGGCATCCAGGGGATCCCGGATGAATTGATGGAAGCGGCCAAAGTCGACGGCGCGAGCCTGTGGCAGCGGCTGAAGAACATCGTCTTCCCGCTCCTGATGCCATCGTTCACGATCTGTCTGTTCCTGACCCTGTCGGGCGCATTCAAAATCTACGACGTGAACCTGTCCCTGACCAAGGGCGGTCCGAATAACGCGACCGAGATGTTTGCGATGAATATTTTCAATGAAATATTCGCTTACGGCAATTACGGCATAGGCCAGGCGAAAGCGATCATCTTCTTCCTGATCGTAGCCGGACTTACCTTGACCCAAGTGATCATTACGAAGAGAAGAGAGGTGCAGATGTGATGAGGAAAACAGGCAAATGGCTGCTCGATATTGTGCTGCTTCTCTTCGCGATCGTCTTCCTGTCTCCTGTCTTCATCATGCTGATCAACTCGTTCAAGGACCGTGCGGAGCTGTATGAGAACGCGCTTGCGTTTCCGTCATCCTTCAGCTTCGAGTATTACAAGTCGGCGATGGAGAAGATGAATTTCTTTACGGCGCTTGGCAACTCGCTCTACGTGACGGTCGTCTCAGTGATTCTTGTCATCGTGCTGGCTTCCATGACGGCATGGATGCTGGTGCGGACGGATAACAAGCTGAGCAAAATCATTTTCTTCACGTTCGTGGCGACGATGCTCATTCCGTTCCAGACGCTGATGATGCCGCTCATGCAGGTCATGGACTGGATTCGCAGCAATCTGCATATTCCGATGCTGAACACGCATGAGGGCTTGATCTATATGAATGTCGGTTTTACCTCGAGCATGGCGGTCTTCCTATACCATGGCTTTATCAAGTCGGTACCGGTCGCTCTGGAAGAGGCCGCGACGCTGGACGGCTGCTCCAAGCTGGGCGTATTCTGGAGAATCGTATTTCCGCTGCTGAAGAACATCACCGTAACGGTAGCGATTTTGAACGTGATCTCCCTGTGGAATGACTATCTGCTGCCGTCCCTGACGCTGTCGGATAAAGGGCTGCGGACGATTCCGCTTTCGACGTTCTACTTCTTCGGGGAATTCACGATCGTATGGAACCAGGCGATGGCCGGCCTGACCTTAACGATTATCCCGGTGGTCATCTTCTATATTTTTGCGCAAAAGTATATCATCAAAGGGATTGCTGCAGGTGCGGTAAAATGAGGCGGATCATTACCAGAGCGGATGATCTGGGCTCGAGCCGTTCGGCCAATCTGGCGATTGCAAGAACCGTAAACGCCGGATTTATCAAAAACGTATCCGTTATGGCGCCGGGGCCGTATGTGGCGGAAGCTGCCGAGCTGCTGGCCCGCCGCGATGACATATGCTTCGGATTCCACATGACGCTGAATGCGGAGTGGGACCGCATCAGATGGGGACCTGTTTCGGCGAAGGAACAGGTTCCTTCGCTTGTGGACCCAAGCGGATATTTCTATCAGGATCCGTCGATGTTCCAGCAATCTCCTCCGGCCTTGGAGGAGATTGTGGCCGAGTGCAGCGCGCAGCTGGATAAGCTGACGGCGCTAGGCTTTCGCATAACGTATGCGGATTCGCATATGATGCCGGAGCGCTTCGTCCCCGGGCTTCAGGAAGAGCTGGACCGCTGGATCGCAAGCAAAGGACTGATCAATCACCGGTATTACTATAACTTTTTCCCTGACGGCGTTCCATCTTCCATCCCGCAATTCGAGGCTGTGCTCAGCAGGCTCACAGACGAGCAATATTTCTTTCTGTCCCATCCGGCACTTTATTCGGAGGAGATGACGCAATGCGGCAACGCCCGGGTCGACGGCGAAGAGCTTGCGCGCGGGCGTAATGCCGAGGCTGCCTTTCTGATGCAGGAGAACTTGATCGAGATCAGCGAGCGCCATGGCTTTCGACCGGTTCGATATGATGAAGCGGTTTCAGGATCTGGTGTATAATGGTTCTGACAGGATGATCGATTACTTGCAATATACAGGGAGAGGCGGATTCTTATGAGTATGGACACGGTTCAATCATTGTCAAGAAGCACCCCCGAACGCCAAGGCATTTCCTCGCGGGCGATCGAGCGCTTTATCGGTTCGGTCCAGGATCAAGGGCTAGAGCTGCACAGCTTTATGCTGCTTCGCCGCGGCCATGTCATTGCGGAAGGCTGGTGGGATCCGTACGGGCCCGAGCTTCCGCACATGCTGTTCTCGTTAAGCAAGAGCTTTACCTCGACTGCGATCGGACTCCTCGCAGAGGAAGGCCGCATCGCCTTGACGGATCCAGTGATCGGCTTCTTTCCGGAATATGCGCCGGAGGCTCCATCTGAAAATCTGGCGGCGATGACTGTGCGGGATTTGCTCGTGATGGGGACCGGCCATGCGGCGGAACCGGCGCTGGAATCCGAGGACTGGGTAGCCGACTTCTTCAAGCAGCCCGTAGAGCATGAGCCGGGAACCCACTTCGTGTACAACAGCGCGGCGACGTATATGCTCTCGGCGATCCTGCAGAAGATTACCGGCAAGACGCTGCTGGAGTATTTGGAGCCCCGGCTCTTCGAACCGCTCGCCATTCACGGAGCCACATGGGAGAGTTGTCCGCGGGGCATCAATGCCGGCGGCTGGGGACTCAAGCTGAAGACGGAGGATATTGCGAAATTCGGTCAGCTGTATCTGCAGAAGGGCGTTTGGGGAGACAAGCGCCTCATTCCGGAGGCGTGGGTCCTCGAAGCGACGTCGAAGCAGATTTCGAACGGGCCGGCAGACGGCTCCTCCGATTGGACGGAAGGATACGGCTACCAGTTCTGGAGATGCCGGCACGGTGCCTATCGCGGCGATGGCGCATTCGGCCAATACTGCATCGTTCACCCCGAGCTGGAGGCGGTTATCGCCATCACCTCGGGCTTGAATGATATGCAGGCCGTCCTGAACAGCGTATGGGAGCATCTGTTGCCGGCCTTTGAGCCGGAGGCTTTACCGGAGAATGAAGGGGCGGCGGTCTCGCTCACCGAAACGCTTGGAGCGCTGAACGTGCAGCCGCCGAAACTCGCGGCCTCTTCCACGCGGGAGCAGGATGTTTCCGGAATCGTGTTCGAGCTCGAGGAGAATGAGCAGAAGCTTCGTACCTTCTGCGTTCGTTTCTCGGAGGAAGAAGCCTTGCTGGAGATCGAAGCGCACTACGGCCTCGAATCGCTCACGCTTGGCCGGAACGCATGGGCGGAAGGCACGACGAGACTGTTCCGGATGGAGGAGGGCAAGGTATGCTCCTCCATGACATGGAATGACAACGGCAATCTCGTGATCACGCTTCGAGCGGTCGAGACGCCGTTCTGCCTGACCGTGGAGGCTGACTTTACAGAAGACGGGCTTCATTTGGCCCAATCGGTCAACGTATCCTTTGGAGACCCGAGGCTGAAGCCGATTACGGGTCAGGCAAGGGAAGGGCAGTAATGAGAGAGCAATAATAGAGCGGTAATTAGGGGATTAATAGCAGTAATGGGCAGCAATAGGGCAAGACCTTGTGCAAACGGTCGGATGCGCGCATGAACCATCAAGGACCAATAATAGCTTGAACAGTAGTTCGTTTAGCAGATAAAAGACGCTCGGGAAAATTTCCGGGCGTCTTTTGTCGTATACTCTTGGGTTAGAACGGTGAGGGAAGTCTTGCTTCACAGGAAATGCTAAATTGTTTAATACCGGTCACGGTCACATATCAGTTTTAAATAAATTTAAGATTGAACATAACATAATTAATCCGCCTAGCTTTTCTTTTATTATCACATAATTAAGTAAACACCGTTGAAAAATCGATAACTAATTCTTGGTTGAGGTACGAGAGATGCTAATATGACTCTAAAAGTTCTTTGTCGGATATGAGAAAGGCAGACACTTTACGCTGGAAAATTTGCATGGCAACATCATGGCTTATAAAAAGAAAGGCACTTGCCGGGGGCAAGCGACCTTGTTGATATTATTAGTCCGTTTGAATTATATCCAGGTATTTATAGAAAGCAGGATTTATTTTATACCTAATAGGTTGACCCGTGCGTTCTGAGTGTCTAATAGCCAACTTATTAGTTATTTTTTCAGGGCGTCTTTCGTTGTAGTATTCAAAGGTATCATTACTAATTTCTAGTCCAAGAAATGTCATTTCACATAAAACTTGGATAACGAAATCAGTGTCCTCTGATGTATTAAGTTTAATACACTCTTCAACCTCAGGTTTACTTAGAATAGCGTTTCTACCAACAAATTCATATAATATTGCTTCTAAGTCAGGCACCCTTTTTCCATTCTCAGGGAAAAGGGACTGTAGAGCATATTCTGAGTATTTATATTCTGCTTTCTTGAAATCACTTTCCTCTACAATTCCATGACCGTTATTCACTGCTTCTTCAAGAGCGAGCTTAAACAAAAGTATAATATCGCGTGGTCGAGGAATAATCAAGTTTTTTACATATGCCTTAAGAGGAAGACCGTCTACAGTTTCGGTGAAATAGTCTCGCCAAAAAGTGCTAGGACTTGTGATTCCATTACTACTGAAACTTATTCTTTTTTCAATAACCTGAAATAATAATGTTGGATCTGACCAATTTAGATGTTTTGTAGCTATCTTATCTCTTTCAGGTGCGTGACTCATAATTCTAGAGAAGATATCGCTCCTTAGGAAAACAACTAGAGTCAAATTGACGCCGACATGTCTGTAATCATTTCGTTGAAATTCACCGGTGATTTTATGGACAACGCTCAACAAACCAAATAGAAGATCGCCTAAACTACTTAAATTGGCGCTATCATTCCAGCCTTTATCTAAATTGTCAATCAGTATCTTCACATTTTGTCTTTTGCGAAGAACTTTCCCTAAATGGGTCCTTAAATTTCCGAGCATACTTTTATGTAAGTATTCACTAATTTTTGTTCGTTGTTGTTCTACACTATCATAAGTATCTATAGCTTTGAGATCACTTACGATATTTTCTAATCTCAAGGTGAAATCAGCGTCAATAACCCGTTGATGATTAATAACAAATTGTATTAATTGCTTTTCGTCCTCGGTCTTCTCAATATGGAGAGGTTGTTTATTCAGATAATCATAATATTGACGAGCTATTTCAGTATAGATGAGGAACTTCCATATACTTTCAATAAAGTGTCCTTGTTCTGAACTATATGACATTTGATCCATGATTGATAGTACGCCTTCAAACTCATGACCTTGTGGTTGAATAACAACCACGAAATTCCTCTTATCTTCCAACATTTTGCTTCTCAGGTTTATTAAATTTGCTGTTTTCCCTGTTCCTTTTCGTCCAACAAAAAGTATTTGCTGGGCGATCAATGCTTCTCGAAATTCCGCAGTTTCAATAAAATAGTCAATTAAATCTTGATTTTCATTTTCGGCAACATAATCACCAAGCATAAAACTCGACAGTTTGTTAGCGGCTTTACGCTCTGTTTTATATTCCCTATGCTTTTCAAGCATATCACGGTATTCGGCTATAACAGGCTCCAACCATTCTCTTGCTATTTTTGCACAAATGTTGCTGTTTTTATGTTCTCTTAATTCATCGTGGTAATCCAGGGGCCGCTCAAATGGTGAATGGCAGAGAAGCAATGTTTTTTTTCCCATCCCTTTTGCTAGTCCAGCTATCAAAGCTTTTCTTGCTACATCATGAGGGGTTTCTTTTTCGCTTCCCAAAGTGTGAAAGTGTATGATCACACCAAATGCATTTGGTAAAACTTCCAAATACCAACTTAATGGTCGTCTCTCTTCAGAAGTATCATCGATTTTTGTGGGTATCTGAGTTTTACTAATCCGTTCATTTAATTCCGCAGATGCACTAGTAGCAGCCTCACACTTTAAATAAAGGAGGTGTCTTTCCAAATTTCCATCTGGAATGGGAATGTTGGGTTCGGTATTTAAATAGGGTAACTCACTAAAAAATTTATTTTGTAGTTCTTTGGAATTTTGGTACCCCGTATAACCTATGGTTGAAAGTAAAGATAAACTTTTGTAATTAACAGCAGCTCTTACATGGGTACTATTTAAGGTAATCCATACTTTTTTACCCAAACCGATAGCATATCCTAATTCGTACAGAACGTTATAATTAAGATAAGTAAGATCACACATAAATAGATCGCATGATTCAATACCCTTTAAAATTCCCTCAATTATGTATCTGCCGCTTATGGAGTAATCTTCCCAGGTGCTTATAGAAATTTCAGGAGTGGTTTTGTTTATTTCTTTTACAGCAGTTCTGATATCTTCTAATAAGTCTGGCTTCTGGCTTGAATAAGCATAGAATGCTTTTTCCATTGTCTGAATCTCCCTTTAATTGAATTTTCATCAACCATATCTATAATATAGTATGTACTCTCAAATATTCATACCTCTAGTAGTAATTCTAGTGAAAAATACAAATCCCCTTCTCTGATTTTAAACTCATACCAACCAAGCTCTTTAATTCTAAATTAACACAAATTCTATTGATATATGACCAAATACTAGGCAAGAGGGTGCTCTAAATCTTCGTAGTTGGAATGCTCCATGTATGGTAAGAGAAAATGGAAAATTCATAATTTACTAACCTTTTCTCGAAAAGTTTGAAGTTTACGGGAAGGCTATCCTTAGTCGTTACAGTATTCAGGAAACTCAGCCTTTTATCATGTTTTATTATGTTGCCAGACTCTGCAATCTGGCATAGCTCCCCCATTATTCCATCATTATTAATTACCGGTCGTTGTGATTTGAAAACGCCTAGCCCGTAATACATTAACAATAAAGTCCTAATATATCAGACTCTTAAAACTTTGATATGTTATAATAAAAAGATGGGAAAAATGAACAATTTTTCTTGCTATTTATATAGAACGGGTGAAGAAAATGGGTGGTAAAGAAGGGGCAAGAGGGTATCTGTATCAGTCTGTTGTGTCGGTTCTTAATTCATTGGTTGCAGAGGATTGGCTGTTTGTTCAAATCGAACCTGATACAGCAAACGATAAGGTTGATATTTCGTGGCTTTACGAAAATGATGAGCAAGAAGTCACGCAAGTCAAGTCTTCAATAAATAACTTTACGAAGCCAAACATCATTAGTTGGTTTGAAACGCTGTTTAAGGATGTGCCAAATGCAAAAGCGTTTAAGTTAATTCTAATTGGTACTTGTAGTGATCCAACGACCAAATTTATAAATAAATTGAACAAAAATAATTTTGACGTTGACGAGCTGAAAGGATTAACCACAATCAGCCCATATCTTGATAAATTGACCGTACAGTTAGAAAATTTTAATTTGGATTCAATGGAATCAAAAATTTATACGTCACTAAATAAATTTTTGTCGTATAAGGGGCTTACGGTTGGTCATCATTTGTTAGAAATGATGACTGGCGCAATCGTTTATCAATTTATAAAATTTTCGACTAATGGAAGCAGGGTTTCAAAAGTAGATTTTGAAAAGCAACTGTTGGAGTGGGTATATTTCAATTATCCAGAGATTAAGGGTGATTTGCCGTCAAATAAGCTGATTGTTGAGTTTTATCATTCAACGAAAGTGCCTTTCTCAAATACAATGCAGTCGTTTAATCTTCAATTGCTTAATACGAAGTGCATTGAAGAACGTAAGGAACAATTGAAGATGGTAATTGAAGAAATCAAAAGTATTCATATCCCACAAATAGAAAAAGAAATGGAAAAGAAAGCAGAAGTAGGTATAAAGCAGTTTGCATTAGAACTTCTTATTTCATCGGAATACTCAACAAAGAAACAGCAAGAAGTCCGTGACAAAACACAACGGCTTTTGGGTATTCTATTAAATGATGATTTCTTTTACGTGGGTAACTTGAAGGAGCAAAAGGTACGACTTCATACACTATTCTCTTCAAGTCCTGTACAACGAATTGGTGATGAGTTTGAAAGACAAAAGTTTGAAAAGCTAGAGGAATTTGATTATGAACTTGAAAAACTGAATTCATATGTACAGCAATTTGAGTTTCTTGAAGGCTTTTTAGCTATACCTCTCGTTTTAAAGAACGAGGGAAAGCAATATGATGAAAAAATAAAGGTCTTAATTAAACTACCTAAGAATGTTGAGGTTCTGACTCCAGAAAAATATCAGCTACCTGAATATATTGTGCTAGAACAGTTCACAGGATACAACAGCATATTGGACCTATGCTTACGTCATCAGAAGGACAGCAAGGTAGAGGATAATATAAATAAATCTTTCATTCCGTATACGCTGCATCGAAATTTTTATGATATAGAAGACCGTATTAAACGTGATTATTCAGATTTTAAGTGGTATTTGCAGACGTTGCTTAATTTTGAAATTCACAATGAAGCAGATGGATTAGTATTGGAGTATCGTTTTGATGAGTTGAATCCTAAAGAGAATATTGCCTTCCCTTCGTATTTATTAGTCAAGGCGAATGAGTCCTTTGTGATCTATTATGAAATTACATCGAAAAATTCTCAGGATGTAACCACAGGAAAATTACACTATAAACTTAATTAATACCAATTTGATTTGATTACAACAAAATTAAAGAACGCAATGAAAGATACCCTGCGTTCCTTTTGTTGAAAGAACATAGGCATATCATTAGTGCATGGTTGAGTAAGTAGGAAAAGAGAAGTCAAGAGACTAGTGTTCCTTGCTGAGACGAATCGAAAAAATGACTGATTTGTGTTTTCCGAAAATAGCTATTGACTACGTCCAGAAGGAATAGCTCATCAAATTCTATTGAATTTTTATCATTTAGCTTTAGAATATTCAGTTATTCAATGCAATTTTCGGTATTAAGATGAACTAAGCAAAAAAAGCAATCCAATCTTTTTTGTTTACACCTAAGTAAATTGCAATGACGTCATGCACCAAACCAAATGATGAGAATATCCAACCTATAAGTGGCTAAGTCCAACGGGTTATTATTTTTGTTAAAATGATTACGGAAAAAATCTAAAAGGCAAAAAGGACAAGTTACGGAAAAGGGTACAAGTTCTTGTTCTCTGACAATAACATGATGGAGTTCTATTAAAACACTTTAAAGCACTTATTTCATAAAAGTTGTAGGATTCCTTGACACCACAGGAATTAATTTAGTGCCATACATCATATATACACTCTTTATTCTCATTTGACCTTACTGACGTCCTTCTTCTTTACCTAACTACAGAAAACATAACTACTATAGGTCGGGTTATTCTGTGTACTATAATGAATCGAGCTTAACGAACACTCGATGAAGGCGGTATGTACGATTACAAATTAAACATGATCCATACAAACAAATACATAAATGCAAAATAGCCTACGATGCCCAGCACACAAATAAGTAAGATCGTTCGCACAATTCTTTTTCCGCTCATACGATCACCTTCGGGTCCAATATACCACTAATTACCAACTTGGCGACACTATATCACTAATCTTCAACTCCCTCTTTGAACTCGCTTGTTATTTAACGGTAATTTCCCACCAAGCCGAAGGAATGTCCTCTTCGCATGATGCGACCTTTTTTGCATATGAGTTAAGGTAGAGCGCATTTTACTCCGAGAAGAGGGTGAGGCATGCATGGACGGGACCGAGCTTTACCGGAAAGTCATGTTGACGGTGTCGGTGAACCGGCTGGTAAAATGGCTTTCGATACGTTACGGCAAAAAATTAGCAGGCAGATTCATTGCGGGAGATACGCTGGAAGAGGCACTCGATGAGATCGAAAGGCTGAACGAGAAGGGAATCCTGGTAACGCTGGACCATCTGGGAGAGGGCATTACTTCGCTGACGGAGGCTTCGGCCTACCGGGAGGAATATATTCGGCTTGTGGAGGGCATCGCCAACCGGGGAGTACAATCGAACGTATCCCTGAAGCCGACGCAGATGGGCTTGGCGCTCGATCCGCAGGCGGCATACGAGAACATTAGAGCGGTGGTCCAGGCAGCCCAAAAGCATGGCAACTTCGTTCGGCTGGATATGGAGGACTCGCCGTTCACGCAGGCCACGATCGATATGACGCTGCGGCTTCATAAGGAGGGGCTAACCAATGTGGGAACGGTCATCCAGGCCTATTTGTACCGGTCGGAGGAGGACGTCCGGATGCTAATGAAGGAAGGGGTGAAACTTCGCCTAGTCAAGGGAGCTTATAAGGAGCCGGGAACGATTGCGTATCAGAAGAAGCAGGAGATCATCGGCAATTATAAAAATTTAATCAAGCTTCAACTGGACCAAGGAGCCTATACCGCTGTCGCGACCCATGATAACAACATCATCGATTGGGTGAAGGTATTTGCAGAGCAGAACCGGATCAAGAAGGAAGCGTTCGAGTTTCAAATGCTGTACGGGCTGCGTATGAAGGACCAAGCCCGGCTTGCGCAGGACGGTTACCGAATTCGATGCTACATGCCGTACGGCACGATGTGGTACCCGTATTTTACCCGCCGCATTGCAGAGAAGCCTGCCAATCTGATGATGGTGCTGAGGAATATGTTCAAGTGATTGGGAAGTGAAAACCCGCCGACGATGTCGAACGGGGACGAGGACAATCATAGCCTTAAAGCATAAGAAATCGTGCCGCCATGATATCGAGATGGATTCGACGCCGTCCCTGATCTGATGCACGGCAGTATGGATTTGTGAAAAAAAACGCCCGCATCCTGATTAGAGGACGCGGGCGCTTCTAGTGGTACCGGCGTAGCCGGCTTTAATTGCGAATTTTAATTTGTATAGGCTTCTACTCGCCGGACAGCGAGCGGTCGCCGGTCAAATATTTTTCCGTCAGGGTGGATAGCAGCTGGATGCCGACTTCATTCTGTCCGCCTTCCGGAATAATCAGGTCGGCGTATTTTTTCGAAGGCTCGATAAACGCTTCGTGCATCGGTTTTACGGTCGACAGGTATTGATTATGGATGGACTGAATCGTCCGGCCGCGGTCCTCGATATCCCGGACGACCCGGCGGAGGAGACGCACATCGGGATCGGTGTCCACGAATACTTTAATGTGCAGCAGCTTGCGAAGGTTCTCATCGGACAGCACATGCAGTCCCTCGATGATGACAATGTTGTTGGGCTTAAGCTCTACGGTCTGATCCTTGAAGCGGGCATGCTTGGTAAAGTCATACACGGGCGCCTGTGCCGGCAAGCCCTGCTTGAGGATGCCCAGATGCTCGATGAGCAGGTCGTTATCGAAGGCAAACGGATGATCGTAATTGATCGCTTCGCGCTCCTCGAAGCTGAGCTCCGGGTGATCCTTGTAATAATTATCTTGAGAAATGAACGTCACTTTATCTGAGCCGAGTCGGTCGATGACTGAGCGGGCAACCGTTGTTTTGCCCGACCCCGTGCCGCCGGCGATACCTATAATGAGCATGGCGAATCCATAACCCTCCCTAGAAGTTTACAATTTCATTATTGTAGCACAGCATGCGCCTTTTTTCACTATGAGGACGCAGAGTAAAAGCTGGGATTTTCGAATTTTTCTCATCATTATTCTAACCAAGGAATGGTTAACAGAATCTGGATCGATTATCATAAAGCTAAATGCTCATATGGACAGGAGAGATGAAGGATGGCATCAGTACCGATTTATCCTTGCAAGCGCGCGGTTTACAGGGGGGCAGGAGAGGACGGCGCCGCAATCGATTGGGAGCGCTGTGAAGCGGTGGAGCTGACCGATACCGTGACGGGAAAGCCTGTGAAGGAACAGACAAGCGTCCAGGCCTGTTGGAGCCCGGAATGGTTTCATGTCCGGTTTATCTGCAAAGACTCTCATGTTGTATCCCGATATCGGCACAAGGATGATCCGCTGTACGAGCAGGATGTGGTCGAGCTGTTCATTGATGAGACGGGAGCGGGGCGCGAATATATCGAGCTCGAGGTCAGCCCGCATAATGTTGTTTTTGACGCCCGGATCCAAAACGACGGCATGAAGTCGATTACCGCCAGTGATGTGGCGTGGGATTTGGCCGGACTTGAAACTACCGTAACGCAGGATGATGAAGGGCAAAGAATATACGACATCGCGATCCCGGCCGTCAATTTCGGGAATCCGCCTCGTGCGGGCGGGAGCTGGAACGTCAACTTTTACCGTATAGACGAGGATCCCCAGGGCTTGCAGGAATTTCAGGCGTGGAGCCCGACGGGAGAGGTGAATTACCATATTCCGTCCCGGTTCGGCAAGCTCGTATTTGAGGAATAGAGGCTTAAATGGTTCAGCGGATAAAAGGCTCTCCTTTATACATAAACAACATGGGGTGAAACAAAATGGATCGAGAGCATGCCGTATTCCTTCTGAAATGTCACGCTTTCGTGCATGAAGACCTCGAGCATCCGAAGATGCAGCGCGGGTTTCTCGGCATGCTGCGCCCGTTCAACGGCGAGCTGGTGGAGGAGAACTTTCACGAGTTGATGCAGATCATCGAGGTGCTGGCTGATGACCTTGGCCAACCGGCGCTGGATCGGGAGATCATCGCTTGCTTCTGGAGCATCTGCCAACTGGCAACGGCCTGGGCGGTGTATCCGGAGGGGATGCTGCGGAGGAATGGGCTCTTGACGGCCGACCAAGAGGAAACAATCGAGGAATGGATTGACATGATCTCTTATGCGGTCATGGTGCTGCTGGAAGGCGAAGGCCAGCTGGATGAAGCCCTGTGGGGTTATCGGGAGTATTTGAAAAGGGCGTAGGGGAAGCAGTCATGGGGCGAATACCATCTGTATGTTTATAATGATGACGGTTCGGAAGGTGCCTTAAACATCGTCGCTTCGACGAGAGAATAGGCGTTTTGGCCGTGAAAAAGAGACCGCTCGCGCAAATGAATGCGGGCGGTCTCTTAATGTACTGTAATATGAGGGCGTGTAGAAGGACTGAAGCGCGTTTTTTTATTTTCCTGCGAGGGAGATCGTGATCTGACCGTGCTTGTCTTGGATGACCTTCAAGTTCAGAATGTCGGACAGGAACTCAAGCGGCACGTATACGTGTCCGTTTCTCATCTCCGGTGCTGCACCGAGCTTGCGGGGAGCTTTTTTTCCAAGAAAGTAGCTGTCCTTGTTCAAGCTGATGGAGCTCCGGAGGGCTCCTTTGGAAATGTCGGCGGCTTTGCGCTTGCCGTTCCATGCAACGTCGAACTGCAGCTGGCGCAGGGCGCTTGCCAACGGCACCATGATCTTGCCGTCTTTGCCGATGTAATGCTTGCCGGAAGGAATGATCGATTGGACAGCTCCGTGCACTTCCTCCTTACGGTCCGGAAGCTTCACGGCAAATTCGGGCGTGCCGGTCGATCCCGGGGCGATGCTGTATTCTTGGAACACGATGTACGCTTTGCCGCCCTTCACGTAAAAGCTCTGCTCGGGATCTACACCCTGAAAGCCGTCCTCCCCATCAAAATAGCGCTCTTGGTCTGCAGCGATCGCGGATTTAATATGCGCATCCAGAATGGATGGGTACTTACTGCCGAACAGGTCCGCAAGCGTTACGCGCTTCGCTTCGGCCTCATTCGTGAAGTTGTACGTATCGATACGGGTATCCGGATTGTTCATGCCGGCCCCCTCCGTCGTGATTTTCAGGGAGAACAGACCGTTGTCCGAGCCGTCTGATGTCAGCTCATATTGAATCAGCAGCTGGTAGGGATGCATGGCGTAGCCGTTCTTTTGGGCCAGAGCTGCGGATGCCGCGGCCTCCTGTTCCCATATTGCGAGATCCTTGAAGGCATGGGATTCAATGATATCGTTCAGCTGATCCTGATATTTGGTGTCGGCGAGCCCTTGGAATACGGGAATGGTGATATCGGCCTCGAGCCATTTCTCGGTGGATTGGAGCGTCTTGCTGGTAACCAGCGGCGCGGCAAGCGCGGGAGCCGTGATCCGTCCGTTGCCGGAAGCGGCCTTGGCCTGTGCATGGACATGAGCGGAAGGAAGCCCGGAAGCGGAAACCATCAGAATGCCTGCCAAGCCGGCCGCAACCAAGGTTTTGGTCCATTTTGTTGTATGCTGCATCGTTTTCATCGTAATTACCTCCTGGTGTTAAAAAAGGATATAGTCGTACAGTAGTTGTTAGTTGTTACATTGGAATCATGCCCAGCCGGGGCTCGCCCGAGGCGATTTCCTGCTCCCTTACGCGGCGCCATTCATGTGGTTGATTTCCCGACATGTGACGCCACACCGTACACTGTGGAGCTATTGCGCGGTACAAAACGGCTTCTTATTAGTTATTTGATATACTCGTTGCTGACGAGCAAGTCCTGGATCGCCTCCGTCGGAATCGTGAATTCCACAACGCCCATGTAGCCCGGCGCTACGTCATATTCATCGAAGCTGATGACCAGCTTGCCGTCCTGATTAATGTAGAAGTTCTGATCCTTCGCGATGCTTCGGAACATCTCCTCTTCCGGCATATCGGGTTCGATGCCCGGCTGCTGAACCCAGTAGACCTTGTTAGGGTCGTCCTTCATCTGCTGACGCATTTGCTCTTTAATATTGTCGCTGATCGCTTGGATATAGCGGTCGTCGCTGAAGAGGCTCGGCAGCGTGATGACGATGTGATTGATTTTATCGATCGTATCGTATTTGCGGGATTCGGCGGATGATCCGGCCGATTCGACGACATAACGGGAGAGGGTCAGCAGCCGATCCGTATCGGTGACAACTTCATAGCCGCTTTCCAGCCCGAGATGTCCGCCCCCGCCTTTTTCCAGCTGAGCCACTTCATCCTTAAAGTCCTCGTACAGCCTCCTGTTTTCCTCCAAATACTTGGTATTTAGGGACTGCTCCAGCTCAGGATCGCCGGTGCCGGCAATGCCGGGCGTTTTAAGATGCACATCGGTGTTTTCGTTCTGCTCGGCATATTCCCGGATGGTGATCACCTTGACGATCTTCCCGAGCACCGGCACTTCAGACAGCGCCTGGGCGAAGGCCGGGCTGGCGTTTACGCCGGCAAACAGCAGGATGCATGCAGCCGCGGCGCTGGCGAGCCAGGGCATGGCCTTTATTTTTTTTCGCCGGGAGGCGATCGTTCTGTTCACCATCTCGTTTAATTCATCGGGAATAGGAATGGACTCATACTCCTGCTTCATCCTATTCAGCTTGTCATGCATTATCGTCGCTCCTCCTCTTGGTCTTCCTCGCTCATGTTCACCCGAAGCTTCTGCAGTCCTTGATAGAGCCTTGTTTTCACGGTACTGAGATTCTCATGGAGCACTTCGGCAATTTCTTCGATCTTCATATCTTCAAAAAAGCGGAGGATAATCACGATCCGGTATTTGTCCGGCAGTTCATCCAGTGATCTTGCCAGGTCCAGATTCGGATAATGGTCTTGGCTGCTTGGCAGCACGACCTCCAGTTTTTCATCGTCCATGATTTGGACTTTTTTCTGTTTTCGTATGAAATCCAGGGATGTTGTCACAACGATCCGGAAAAACCAGCTTTTTAATGAACCCGTATGCTTTAGGTTTTCCATGGACATGAACGCTTTGTGGATGGCGTCCTGTACGATGTCGAGGGCATCCTCTTTGTTGCGGACATAGCTGTAAGCCAGTCGATATGCCCTTTCCTGGTTTTCGGTGATGCATTGGATTAGAAGCTTCTCCAGCTTCCGGCCGCCTCTCATGTAATCAGACACTCCTTTGGGCCCGCGCGGGTAACCATCAATTGCAATTGCCTTACGGAAGCAAGACGTGCGAGTGGTTTGAAAAGTTTGATTAGCTTAAAAAAAATTTTGGTCTGCTGCGACCGTCCACGATTTAGCAGGCAGAGAAAGCCGCGCAACAAGCAAAAGACCCCAGCTTCACCGGGGTCCTGACGCTAACTTCTATTCACCTTCATATTTTTGGATAATAATCGCGGAATTATGCCCGCCGAAGCCGAACGAATTGGAGATGCCGATCCGCAGACCATCGGAGCGTCTGGCCCGGTTCGGTACATAATCGAGATCGCACTCGGGGTCTGGCGTTTCCAGATTGATGGTGGGCGGAATGACGCCCTCTTGCAGTGATTTGACGAGCGCGATCGCTTCGATGCCGCCCGAGGCGCCAAGCATATGGCCGGTCATCGATTTGTTGGCCGTCACCGGAATCCGGTACGCATGCTCCCCGAATACCTGCTTGATGGCCGCCGTTTCCGAACGGTCGCCAATGACGGTGCTCGTAGCATGGGCGCTGATAACATCGATATCGGCCGGCGACAGTCGTGCTTCGGCGAGCGCAGCTCTCATCGCCCGGGCAGCTCCTTCACCATCCGCAGGAGTAGCGACCATATGATAGGCGTCCGAGCTGGCGCCGTAGCCGATCACTTCGCCAAGGATGGGAGCGCCTCTGCGTTTGGCATGCGTAAGCGACTCCAGAATCAGGATGCCGGCGCCCTCCGCCATGACGAAGCCGTCGCGATCCGCGTCGAACGGACGGCTGGCGCGGGCGGGATCGCCTTCCCGGGTAGAGAGGGCGGTTGCGTTCGCGAAGCTGGCGACGGATATGCCGGTCAGAGCCGCTTCCGTACCACCTGCAATGATGACATCCGAGCGGCCAGCCTGGATGTGATAAAAGGCCTCGCCGATGGCGGTGTTCCCGATCGAGCAGGCGGTCACCGGAGCGAGCGTCGGCCCTAACGTCCCGTACCGAATGCTGATCATGGCGGCAGCCATGTTGGGGATCATCATCGGCACGAGCGTAGGACTTATTCGCTCCGGCCCCCGCGTGGCCAATGTTTCGCTTTGATTCATGAGCGTCTGGATGCCGCCGATGCCGGAGCCGACGTAGACGCCCATGCGCTCCCGGTTGACCTGGGTCAGGTCCAGCCCGGAGCTGGACACGGCCTGATCGGCCGCTGCCAAGGCGAACTGGCAGAAGCGGTCCATACGGCGGGCTTCCTTCGCGCCGAATCGTTCGTTTGGATCAAATCCTTTGACGGTGCCTGCTATTTTCACTTTATGCTTTAAGGTATCAAATGTATCAATAGGCGATATGCCGGACTCTCCCCGTGACAATCTCGACCAGAAGGTTTCGGTGTCATTGCCGAGCGGCGAAATGACGCCCATGCCCGTAATTACGACTCTTTCCATAAGATTCCAGCCTCCTCTAAGACTTTATATCTTGTCTTGCTTAAGGCTATAATGTCATTAGTTATATCCTATTACAAGATAGCGTTTATCCTAGTATAATTACTGCTATCCTGAGCTGGATAGCGAGGGGGGACTGGTATGAACTCTCAAATCAGGCTGCAGGCGCTGTCGGCGTTCCTGAAAGGCCAGCGGGCCAAAATATCGCCGGAATCCGTCGGCTTGCCGCCAGGCACGCGCAGAAGAACGCCGGGATTGCGCCGGGAAGAAGTGGCGCAGCTGGCCGGCGTCAGCACCACCTGGTATACATGGCTGGAGCAGGGACGGGACATTCAGGTGTCCTCGTCCGTGCTGGATTGCGTTGCGAATGCGCTGCAGCTGAATGCGGATGAGCGGCGGTATTTGTACTCCTTGGCATTTGAGGGGGGCGGGGAAGTGTACCCCGTTCAGCAGGAAGCCGTTCAGATCAGTCCTTCGCTGCAGAAGATCATGACAGAGCTCAAGCTGTGCCCTGTCGTGATCTCCGACCGGATGTGCAACATCGTCGGGTGGAACCGGGCCGCAGCCTTCGTATTCCTGGATTTCGACCGGATTCCGCCGGAGGAACGGAATATGATCCGCCTGCTGTTCACACGCCGCGAATTCCGGCGGCTGGCCGTGAACTGGGAGCAGTTCGCCAGCGGTTATCTGGCGATGTTCCGGTCCTACTACGGACAATATGTCGGAGATGAATGGTATGACCGATTTCTGGAAGAAATGAAACGGAAGAATCCGGATTTTACCCGGATGTGGGAGGAGAGCCAGGTCAGCTACGCGCCGGAGGTGCATCTGGAATTCAGGCATGCGAAGGCCGGAAAAATGGTGTACGAGCTCACCTCGCTGAAGGTGTACGGGAATGCCGACCTGCGCTGCAGCATCTACACGCCTGCACCGGACACGAATACGGAAGCGAAGCTGCGGCAGCTGATGGAGGAGTAGCGATCATGTCGTATACACAGTGCGTATATAGCTTGAAACGCATAATCAGGGTAATAATGAAACTATAATAAAAAAGAACCCTCACCGCTGCGAACGGTGAAGGCTCTAAGGAACAAAGGCTGTGCGAACACCACGGCGTCGCAGTTAAACTTGATATCTAGCAGGAGAACCCACCGAAGGCGGCCAACTTATCAAGACTTTTTTGCATAATAACGAGGTGCATATATTTATCGCACCTCGTTTTTCATTAGCGTTAAATTACTTTTAAAGTGGGTTAGATGACTTATAAATTGTAAAGTCTGATCCAAAATGTTCTGCTACCTTACTTGTTTTTGCAGCATATCCCCAAGAGAGTGTACTAGTATCTCCACCACCACTATGAACCCCTAATAATACTTCTCCAGCCCAAGTAGTTGCGCCGCTGTCACCGGGTCTAGAATTCTGTAGTATTACCAGTCGCATATATTTTTACAACGTCCTTAACTGTAACTCCTGTTACGTCATCTTTATAACTTGTACTCGTTTCCTGTACCTGTCCACAAGTATAATTAGTCGTAATTCCTGCCTTACACACGTATTGATTCATTAAGAAAGAACCTGAGTTGGTATATTTCGCATCATAGTAAGTTACAGCATTAGCAAATATATAATTCGATATCTTTCTACCTGAATTAGTTACATTGATTAATCCTATGTCGAAACCGCGGGACTGAAAGTAACTCACATGGTCAGTACCTACATTATTACTCCACTGTCTTATTATCGATCCATCACCATTAAGACAGTGCCCAGCTGTAGCCAAAAATTTAGTATTCCCTTGCGTAGCAGTGAATGCTGTTGAACAAGTACCGCCATCGGGAAGCTGTAACCCGATTCCACCACCTAAAATACTATGATTATCCCTTCTGGAAAATTCCATGTAGTTTTTTGCTTCAGGGTCAAAAACAAAATTTATAATATCATCTGTCCCACCGTATTTTTCCTCGAATAATTGAGAGGCAATTGATAGATTATCTACCTTATTAGCAATTACATTGACTTTGTTGTTTTCTTCATCTACACCAACAGAAGTAATGTGAATACCACTAGTGTTATTGCTAACGCATAATGTCCGGAGATTGATGGTGTAAGTTATCCTGCTATTGACGGTTAATCTGACCGCATCCGGATATACGAGAGGGAGAATTATGATAATTCTCCCTGAATGACGCGCTTAACCATATGATCGTCGATAATGCGGTGTTTGTTCTGTGCGCCGTAGAGCATGCAATGAGTACATACTTTGTTAATTAGCCTAGCTGCTCCGCCAGAGTAACGATAGATGTCGTCAATAGCTCCGTCAGTGAAGATGTCTCGTTCCGCACCGGCATAAGTCATGTGTCTCTCGATGTAGGCTCCTGTTTGGGCCCGGTCATAATGCGGAAGTTTGCATTGAAGATCGATGCGTTGACGAATCGCAGCGTAGGCTTGTAGGTTAATGCGATCCCACAATTCACTTTGCCCGACGAGGATGAGGGCCATTGGGCTTTGAGCATCCATCTTGAAATTTAGTAGAAAGCGAACTTCCTCCAGCATCTCTCGGTCCAAAAGATGACTTTCATCCACGACCACGACGGGCTGCAGTCCATGAATTCCCCGCATGAGCTCGATCTCTCGATGCAGCTGACGTTTCGCATCCCCGCGATAAAACTTCGATTCACAACCGAGTTGTTCCAGCAGCCCCTTGTAGAAGTGCCGCGGTGTCAGTTTTGAATCCGACAGATAGAGCACCTTGAACTTCGCAGGATCCAGTTCTTCGGCAAACCGCCGAATCGTTGTTGTCTTTCCGGTTCCGCAGTCACCGGTCACGACCGCAAACCATTGCCGTTCTGCCGCATATTCTAGCCGCCCCAGCGTCTCCTCCAAAATTTCCGACTCATATAACTCACTAGGCAGAATGTCCCTGGAGAACGGTGAACGGCTAAGCTCATAGAATGCCTCAAACATTGCCATTCACCTTGCCTTTCTTACGGAAGCTGATGGCCGGCACTTGCTCAGCGCGGCGCCCGCGACTTTGTACTTCAGCAACGCTTAACAGCCGCGATGAATCTGCCGGCAGCGGCTGAAGTTGATCCGGCAGTGGAGGACGTTTCCCGACACGTTCCCCGATTACGAGTTCCTTTACCTTCCATGGTTCGTGACCTTCGTACTCGATCACGAGCTCGGTGATGTCCGCCGGGTCATACACGACATCCACGGTACATCCGATGAACGGAAGCCCCACTTCATATTTACGCTCCAAGAAGCTGATGCACCCGGTTTTGTCGACTTTGCGGGTTTCGCAATGAAGGAATGCATTGGCGAGTATCTCTAGTTCCACAAACCGAAGCGCCTTCTTGTCACTTCGAAAGGCGGTTTCAGGGCTTCGTTTGTCAAGTGCTGAATGCGGCTTGTTCTGGTAGCATTCCGAAAGCCAAACTTCGAACAATTCATTCAGGCGGTCAAGCGTCTTTGGTTTTTCAAGTGCTGCTTCGCTAAGGAAAGAATCTACCACCCGGTTGAAGCGTTCAACTTTCCCGGTTGATTCGGGCGAGTATGGCCTAGCAAACAGAAGGCGAATGCCGAGCTTGGAGCACGTTCGCGTCATCCACTTAGTTCGATACTGCTTCCCGTTGTCGAAGTACACGGCTTCCGGAACACCGTACTTCTGAATGGCCTTTCGGAAGCTGTCTTCAATGATCGTCTTGTCCATGACCGGGTAAAACTCACCGTGCAGGACAAACCTCGTCGCGTCGTCGATAAAGGTAACGAGAAACACTTGTTTCATCGCTCCGTCCGGTCCAATGGGCAGATACGGACCGTACTTTATGTCCGAGTGCCATAGACGATTGCGGTGTGGCTGTTGGAATCGTCGAGCCGCTACACCTGAGTTTGCATACATTCGCATATGCCTTGTGCTATAACCACGTTCAGTGAGCTTCTCTTGAAGCGTGCTCCGTTTGATTTGACCTGGCTTAACGCGGCCTTCCCATTCCAAGATCTGAATGATCTGGGCAACACTGCGACTTGGCACTTCCCGCCGCAGCAAGATCGCTTGCTCCAAGACCTCCGGTGGAATGGCGGGGGCTGTGGGTTGTTTTCCTTTGCTCTTCGGCTTTAATCCGCCAAAGCCATCTTGCCGGTAGGCTGCTAAATACCGCCGCAGCGTTCTCTCCGATATTCCGATTTGCTCGCAAATTCTTTGCTTGATTTCCCTCGCCTTTGCCGGGTCGAGCCCTTCCGTAAGCAACGGGGCAAGGAGCTGCACACGATCCGCAGCGATCTGTTCCGCTTTCTTCTGATCTTTCATCCGTTTACACCTCTTTTGGTAGATTCGTTTACGAGTCTATCTCAGAGGGCTTCGGACAAGAATGCAGAACGGGTATGTACCCACAATTTTGAATTCACAACAGGTCGGACAACTCTTGCTAGCCATCCATCGGCATCTCCGACATAACGTCCGAATCTATGGTGTGCAGTTTGTGAAGGTGCGGACGGTTCCTTCACAACATCTAGATGAAAGCGAATGGCGATGGACTCTAGGCACCCTAACCAGTAGGTAGCCATTGAGCAAAGCCAAGTCCGCCAACGGTACAGTGTGGAGTTGTCTGCGGCAACATCTACTTCCGTGGGTTCAGACGCAATGACATTCTCCACACATTCTGATTCGTAACGCTTGTAAGGCACAATGCAGTCCGGTAACTCATGATGAATCTTCCGGCAAGCCGTACAACGTAGTCTTCGGATGACCAAGACGCTCTTTTCTCCCGTAGCATGTACAAGCTTCCGTTTTCGGCTCCCGATCACCGTCAAACTCGCAATGCAACAAGGACTAGGAACAATTTCTGCACACCTAACAAAAAACGCCGGGGATCTTCTCAACCAGCTCGTAATTTGATACAATGATCATACGTTTTGTGAGGGGATGTCTCCAGTGAGCTTGCGCGAACAGGCTCACGCTATATGGAGGCATCCTTTTCCTTTTCTGTGATACGGACATTATATTCGTCAATCCCCGGACAGGCAACACCGTCAGCTTTCGGGCATTATGCTTCAGCGTAAACACCACTAGACTCCAAACTTTCGCGGTTATCGAAGATATCGTCCTTAATTTTGCTTAATTCATTATAAGTAATGTCTGTAACGGCAAATTCAACCTTTTCACCAAGTTTCTCAGACAGTACATTCTTAATTCTGTTTGTAATAAGGTCCTCATTTTTAAAACCGATAACAATTTTAAAACCATTAGCTCGATCAATATAAACGGTTCCATAATTCTGGATTTCTTCATAACTACCTAATATACTAGCTACTTCATTTTGCATTACAATGATGTCGTCCATCTCTGACGATATTTGTTCTTGTGATACTTCTTTTTCTAATTCTTTTAAGTCAACTTCTGCAAAGACTTGCTGGTTATAAAAGAACATAAAAAAAGCAAAACTAAAAGCGGATAGAACTGCATAAAGTACTTTTTTCATTTGAAAATGGGGTATAGTTTTAGACAAGGCACTAATTCTATTTCACATCTGTGAGGAGGTTTATTATGAAAAAAATAATTCTGTTTATTTTAATTAGTATCTTTATACTAGCTGGCTGTTCAAACAAGGATGAGAAAGAAGAGTATCCAGTTTACGAAGGTACTGTAGTATATAAAACAGATCAAAATGACCTGTACAAACTTTTTGTTCTTCAAAATATTAGTGAGGAAGATTTGAAAAAAGGTAATCTTGAGTATTTTGTAAAATTAGCACAAGACCAACCTGAAGCTTCGTACTATTTGGTTGAAAAAGAGACTTACGAATCAATTGAAGTAGGACAAAAAGTAAAAATCACTTCTGGATTTGACCAACTAGAATCATTTCCACCCATTAGATTCGTTAAGAGCATTGAAAAAATCAATTAAGATACTACTCCGCAGAGAAAATTCGCAACAATGTTTCCCAAATCAAAGAGCAGCAGCCGGTTCAGACGTTGCCTGACCCCACTGCTGCTTACAATGATATATCCGATCTTCTGATCGCCTGTACCCTTATGCTTTTCTTGTTAAAGAGACAAGTTTGGTAGTCCAGTTTCCAAGAACCAAAGGCTGTGTGAACACCACGGCGTCGCAGTTAAACTTGATATCTAGCAGGGAAACCCACCGAAGGCCTCCAACCTATGCGGTGGGTTTTCGCTTGTTTGGCTCCGACGGAACCAACGGTACAGATTCCGTGGTGCGATGCCTCGGCTATCCATTCACTTTTCCTATACCTAGATACAGGGCTTCCTGCTCGCCTACACCCAGTCCCGCCGCAGCGTGAACAGCTCCTTCAATTCATCGGTGGAGAGCTCGGTAATCCAGCCTTCGCTGCTTGAGATGACCTGATCGCTGAGCATCTGCTTGCTCTCCAGCATCTCATCGATCCGTTCCTCGAGCGTTCCCATAGAGATGAACTTGTACACCTGGACATCCTTGGTCTGGCCCATCCGGTAGGCCCGGTCCGTTGCCTGATTCTCAACGGCCGGGTTCCACCAGCGGTCGAAATGGAACACGTGGTTGGCGGCGGTCAGGTTGAGACCGACGCCGCCCGCCTTAATTGACAGGATCATCACATTCGGCTGTTCATTTGGGGGCAGCGACCGGGATTGGAACCGCTCGATCATGCTGTCTCGGGCCCGCTTGGTCGTGCTTCCGTTCAGGTAGAGCACCGGCTCGCCAAGCTCTTGCTCCAGCACCTGGCGCATCATATCGCCCATGCCGATATATTGGGTGAAGATCAGGCAGCGCTCGTCTTCTTCCCGCAGCTCCTTCACCATGGACAGCAGCCGCTCCAGCTTCGCAGATCTGCTCACGATCGCTTCGGTGTCGAGAAGCCCGCCCGTTCCCGGCAATTCGGGAAGCGGCTCCTTCGTCAGCAGGGCAGGATGGTCGCAGAGCTGCTTGAACTGCGTCAAGGCGGCCAAGATCGCGCCTTTGCGCTCGATGCCTTCGAGCTTTTGCATCCGCTCCAGCAGTCCGCTTACCGTCTGATCGTACAGGGCGCCCTGCTCGGCGGTCAGATGAATATAGGTCTTCATCTCGTTCTTCTCCGGCAGGTCGAGCTGAATGGCCGGATCCTTCTTCTTGCGCCGGAGCATGAACGGCTTGATCAGCTTCTGCAGCTCCGCCGTGCGCTGCTCGTTCTTGTCCTTCTCGATCGGTTGAATGAACCGCACGGTAAATCCGCGGAGACTGCCGAGATATCCCGGATTGATGAAATCGTAGATCGACCACAGCTCCGAGAGGCGGTTCTCGATCGGCGTACCGGTCAAGGCGACGCGGTGCCTTGCGGGAAAGCTGCGGACAGCGGCGGATTGCTTGGTATCTGCGTTTTTGATGTTCTGGGCCTCGTCGATGCCGATGGACTCCCACTTGACGTCCCTTAACAGCTCCTGGTCGAGCGTGGCGGTCGCATAGGAGGTCAGCACGATGTCGGCATCATAGGCCATCCGATAAAATGCTTCGCCGCCGCTTCGCTTGCCTCCGTAATGAAGCATGACCCGCAGCGTCGGTGCAAAGCGCTCCAGCTCCTTCTGCCAATTGCCCAGAACCGAGGTCGGGCAGATCAGCAGCGATGGAAGCGGCTCTTCGCCGCGCTGCCGCACCGTGTCCTTCACATGCAGGAGGTATGCGATGAACTGCACGGTTTTACCAAGGCCCATGTCGTCGGCAAGGCAGGCTCCGAGGCCGTAATGCCGCAGGTAAGCAAGCCATGCAAAGCCGTCCCGCTGATAGGTTCGAAGCTCGGCCTTAAGGTCTGGCGGCACGGGAAGCTCCGGCCATTCTTCCTGCCGGCCGAGCCGCCCGATCAGCTTCACGAAATGCTCGTTAAGCTCTACCTCCAGCTTCACCCGATCTGCGTCTGATGGAGATTCCCCGGCGGCTTCGGACGTCTCCGCTTCGTCGCTGCTGCCCAGTAAATGCAGCTGAAGAATGTCTTGGAAGGACAGCCCCTCTTCGCGGTTCATGCCCGCCATCATCTGACGGATCTGCGCGACGAGAGCCGGATCGAGCGGAATCCACTCCCCTCGGAAGCGGACAAGCCGTTCGTTCCGGGCGACAAGGTCGGCGAATTCGGCCTCAGTCAGCGTGGATTCGCCGATCGCGATACGCCAGTCGAAGTTGACCAGCGAATCCAAGCCGAACAAGGAGCCGCCGCTGCTTCCTCCGGCGGCTTCGCCTTCCCCAGCGCGCACCTTGGCCCGCAGCTTCGGCTTCTTCCGGCGCGCCGCTTCCCACCAGGCGGGAAGCAGCACCTGCCAGCCGGCCTCCAGCAGCCGAGCGCTGTCGGCCGTCAGAAACTGCCAGGCGGCCTCATCGGAGAGGGGCTTGCCGAGCACATGTTCACCATGGCCGTCAAAGAAGCGGTCCGGCAGGGCCGCTCTCAAGCTTCGGAGCCAGCCGGGAGAGCGCTCGGCGATATGGGCAGCCCATGTGTCCGGCCAAGCACCCTGCGCCGTTCCGTCTTCCGCCAGCCGTACGTCGGTAAGAGCCGCCGCGTCCTGCTTGTCCTGCAGCACAAGCGCAAGACGCCAACTCGTCTCTTCTTCATCGGGCTCCAGCAGCTGCAGCAGCGGACGGAAGGGAGCGGTATCTGGACGCCATCCGATGGAGATGAGCCAAGCCGCCGCGTCCATGGCGGCAGCCGCCGCCCGTTGCGGCGTGAAGAGCAAAGGATATTCTCTGCGCAGATCGGCTGCCGCTTCTTCCGTTCCATAATATAGGCGGTGAACATAGGCCGAGAAGGAAGCGCGCAGTCCCTCATTCCATGTTTCGTCCGCGCACAGCAGGGCGAGCTTCTCCTGCCCCTCATGGGTTAAAGCCTGCTCATCCCACACCCACTGCAGCTTTCCGGCCTTGTAGGCGCCGAAATCGGGGGCGAAGCGGCGGTCCCTCGCGCATGCAGCGAGGGCAGGGGCCAATTCGATAAAGGGAATACAGGCTTCGTCCCACAGCCATTCGATATGTTCCAGCAGCTGCAGGTCCGCGAAGAACGGAATGGCCTGTTCAGCCGGCAGTATGACGACCTCGATATCGGAGACGGATTGGACCGTGAGCTCCGTGCCGTAGAAGGAGTCCTCATGCCAAGCAAATAAGCGATGCTTTAAATACGTTCCGGGTGCATAGCCCTGCATCAGGGTCGAGCCGTAAATCACCGCGTCCCCGAATTCGCTTATAGCCATATGAATCGTGATGGTTTCCGTGTATTTGCTCATGATATCAGCTTTCCTCTCCGCAGCTCTTCTTGAAATGCGCGCAGCCTGCTGTTGCGGACGGACAGGGACGTGATAAACAAATCCCAGCGTTCCTGCTGCTTGAGCTTCTTATACAGCTTGGCCAACCGCTTCAGCAGCTTGACGGCAGCTTTGTAGCCGTCCCGGTTCTTATGGAGAATGTAGCGTTCGACCGCCTGGTGGTAAAACGGCAGCAGAAGCTCCGGCGCATGCTTCTCAACAGGCGCAAGTTCGCTTACCCTCAGCTCCAGCGGTTCTCTGCCCGTGCTCAGCTGATAATCGATCCACTCCCGCCAGCGGCCGTGGGTCATGAGCGCATTTTGGTAAATGTGCTTGGAGTATGGAAGCAGGGAGGCAAGGCAATTCCACATGCGCTCGGCCGCCTCCGGAACATGCTCGATCACCGCATCCCAGTAGTCCTGGTAACGGCTGAGATGTTCGTTTCGATGGCTGCCAAGCAGCGGGCCGATCTCCGGAAGCCAGCGGGCGAGTCGTTCCCACTCGGAAGCCGAATACAGCATATGGAAGAAGCCCAACACGAATTCGGCCGAAAGGGTGCTGAGCTTGTCCGCTTCCCGGAGCAGCTCCCAGGCCGCCTCGTCTTGCCTCATATAGAAGTGCATCAGGCTCTGTGACGTCAACCATGCCGCACGGGAGAGCGATGCGCCGAAATCGCCTTCGGCCGCTTGCAGCTCCTTAAGCTCATCCGCATATGTCTGCTGATTCTCCCCGTAAACCGGGCTGATCCAGTAGATCCACAGCTGCATATAGACCTTGGCAAAAAACTTCCGGTTCCTCGGCTCGACCAGCATGCTCCTGCGGATATACGCCTTGGTTTCGTCCAGGCGTTCCCGAAACGCCTCTCCCGGTTCAATGTCTTCAAGTCCGTCTTTTAAGATTCTCCCGATTTGGTCTTGGACGTGGTCAGCTGCCACTTGGGTATGGTAGCCGATATAGGAGCCGGAGGAATTCCAGGCGCTCGCCGGCTGCTTTACCAGCTTCTCCAGTACAAAGAGATGGGCATGCAGCCCGTATAGCGGTTCCAGATCGGCAGGCAGAGACGGCTTGATATGATGAAGGGCGGCCAAGGCGTTTTTGGCGTAAAACGAATTTTGGGTGTTCGTTCCGAGCGAAGCCGTGCAAATATCGAACAGCTCATGCCATGCCGTAATAGGCAGCGTCGGCAGCTGCTCCGCTTTATCTCTCCATTTCGGGGGGCTCGGAGCAGCCTGCCCTGCTGCAGTCCTGGGCCGTAGAGAGTTGGGAGTAATGGGGGAGCTGGCCCAGGACATCGAATGTGCATTCACGAGGGCGTGAATGGACCGCCCTTGCTGCTGGGCGTAATCCAGCAGAACGGCCGCCATATGCTTGCATGCCCCTTCAACAGGGCATGAGCATTCGCTGTCGCTCAGGGAATTGACGCGAAGCCGGACCTGATAGGGTTCCGCAACCGAGCCTTGTACGAGGGCATCGATCACCCCGGAGGAAGGGTCGGACAGCTCGCTTGAGCGGACGCGGCCTTGCTTGAAATATTGAAAGCCCCTCTTGATCGTGAGGTCGCTGAAGGTCTGGGTCGTTCGCTGAATGAGTTCCTGCCACTGCATATCGTCTAAGGTCAAGTATGAATTCATGTTCGCATAGTCTCCTAAGAGAATTTATATCCATGTATCCATTTAATCTATCATATTCACAGAATTGGCGAAACAAGGCCAAGAGGCCGAAACAGCGGAAAAATTCCCTAGCATGCATGAAACAGGGGGCTAAAGAGAGAAGGGGGCTAGAAGCCAAGGGGAGAAGAGAGACGTACGCGCCAAAGGGAGCTCCATACCCTCAGCAAGCAGCAGATGTGCGTGACAAGCAGCGGTAGGGAGCCCCCTAGGTTTTAGGCAAGTCTTCCAAAAGAAACCTGCATGTTATTTGACGTCAGGCATCCTTTTATAGACGACGGTTCTTCTTATCATCAATGTACAGCTCGACCGCCGTGATGAGCCGGATCAATAGCTTGATCAGAAGAAACAGCGCATAAAGGCCAAGCAGTGCGAATAGCCCCTGAACGATTAATGCGATAAGCGGCAAGAATGCAAATGCGGAAAAACCCATGCTCACAGTGCATCACCTCCTCCCACAGAATCAACACCCCGATTTAGAGCGAAAGCATACGAAATCCATTTCAGGCAAAGAAAATGGACATCTTACATCAATTAGGAGAAGAGGATGTATCCTTTGCTATATCTTGCGCCCTTTTTGCCTTGGACATTTTTATCCGTCTTCGTTTAGCAAAATAAAGCTAAAAATAAAAATCGAGTTTTAGAAATTGTATTTTTCAGGGTTTTTAAAAAAGTCAAGATAGTTATATCTTCCAATAGGATCAAAGGTCTTCCTGTCCTCATTGAACTCCAAAACAATTACTTCTCCACTCAGTCCAGAATTAGTTTCTGTTTCAACTATAGCTATTCTGTTCTCAGCTAGTTGTACAACTGACTCGCTGACGTATGATGGAAAATCAGGAGCATTATTTTGGGGGACTGGCTTAAGAGCAATAATTATAAGACAAATTAAGATTCCAATCATAATAGTTAATTTGCTTTTTTCCTGCATGCTTCTCCTCCTAATAAGATTTTTTAAGTATCTAATTATAAAAACACAAGTTATCCCATAAAGTTTGGTTCATATCGGGACATACTGTGCTCTTTAAAGCTGTATTGCATATTTCTGCAAATCTAAACGGCTTGTGATAGATTATAGAATGCAGCTCAAAGCATTGGTATCGCAGGCATGCAAAGCTCACCCGGCCTGCTGCCGCTGACCATTTGCAGAGGCTTTTTTAATTGGAGTCTTCTAAGCTTACTAATGGCTTCAAGGCCCATTGGGCCAAGAGATCTTCCGGTTTTAAGACAAGCTGCAGAAGGTAATATGTAAGGCTGCAAAAGGCGCTTCCCATAAGCTGCTTCCTGGATTTCTGGTGAGCGGGATGAAGGGAACGTATATTTTCCTCCCTAAGCCTTTAATACCATTTACTTGAGTCTTAAGTATCCTCTAAGATAGGTAATAAACTTGGTGGATGTCGACCGTTGTCCAATTTTGTAGTAACCGCATACAAAGCTAACTAGCCTTACGGACCCATTCCCTAGGGTATAAATGAGGTGAACGCATTGCAGCAATGGCTTGGGAAATCATTAAAGCATAAATTATCGCTGCTTATCATTATTACGACGATGGTTCCTTTGCTGTTTCTCGGCTTTTTCTCTTTTAACATGGCGGAAAGCCTGACGGAGGAGAAGGCCAAAATTACGGGCATGAACACCTTGCGCCAGCTTGAAGCGTATCTCGATACGATGGTGAAGGATGTTGAGAACATGTCGCTGTTTTTGATCGGCCATAACGGAGTGCAGTCCTATCTGAAGTCGTCCGAGAGCAATTACGTTCAGCAGACGACCGTCATCAACTTTTTGACCAATCTGGCGTTTTCCAAAGACTACATCGCCAACATTATCGTGGAGCCGCTCGGCAATAAGGATCCGATCTCCCATAAATCGCTGGTGCGATCCGAGTTCAAGGACATTACGGAGGAGATTCCGGATTATTACGCGCAGCATCCGAAATGGTGGTCTTTCGTCCACCGGCAGTGGACTTTTGAAGGAGTCAGGAAGGTGATCACCCTGGCGAGGCCGATCCGCAGCACGGACAAGTACAAGCCGATCGGCAATTTGCAGATCAACCTCGATCAAGCGGTCATCGCGAACCAATTCCGGCAGGCGGTGCTGGAGAAGAGCGGCTTCGTGCTGCTTCTGGACGAGCAGAACCGGATCATCGTCGGCCCGCCGGATATGGAGACCAATCTGACGCTTTCGGATTACTACCCTTCCATCGGCGAATTTGAAGGCGTCAGCGGCAGCATGGATTACGGCAAGGATGAAGACAAGAAGACCATCCTATATAAAAAAATGTCCAGCGTGAACTGGAAGCTCGTCGGCATCATCCCGTCGCAGGAATACCGCTCGCAGAACCAATACTTCTTGAAGCTAACGGCGGTGGCGGTCACCGTGGCCGTCGTGTTCGTGATCGTGCTCGTCTTGTTTCTGATCCAGAAAATTACGAACCCGCTGTCCGTGCTCGCGAAGTTCCTGAAAAACTCCAGTCCCGAGGAGCCGCTGCCGGCCCTCCCGGTCAAAACGGTTGACGAGGTCGGCCAGCTGATCATCAGTTATAACCGTCTGAGCTCGCGGATTGTGAAGCTGACCGATGAGGTAAAGCTGAGCGAGTCGCTGAAGAAGGAAGCGGACATGCACGCGCTGCAGGTACAGATCAATCCGCATTTCCTTTACAATACGCTATCCTCCATCCACTGGCTGGCCCTGATGAACCAGGATGTAAAGATTGCCGAGATGGTGGGCTCGCTCAGCGACTTTTTGCGGTTCAGCCTGAACAACGGCCAGGAATACTGCACGATTCAGCAAGAGATCATGCATGTCCGCCATTATGTGAATATTCAGAAGATCAGGTACCCGGACAAGTTCGAGTTTGACGTCCGCGTGGAGGAGAGCTTGTATAACCAGACGATGCTGAAGCTGCTGCTGCAGCCCCTCGTGGAAAACTCCATGCTGCATGGTATTTTGAGCCGGGACGGCCTAGGGATGATTACGATTTACGGGGAGCGCGTACCGGGCGGTATTCGCTTCACCGTGGAGGATGACGGAATCGGGATGTCCCCGGATCGCCTCAGATGGCTGCAGGAGCAATTGACGGAGCATCCGCAGCAGCAAGAACGGGAGAAAGCCGAGCGCGGGAGCTACGGGCTGCGCAATGTGCATAAACGGCTTCTTCTCCATTACGGGCGGGATGCCGGCTTGGAGATCGAAAGCACCGAAGGTGCCGGAACCCGGGTCCTGTTTACGATACCGGATACGATGGATGACACCGGCCATGAAGGAAATAACAAAGGGGATGACAAACCTTGAAGGTATTGATCGTTGATGATGAAGTGATCATTCGCAATGGCCTGAGCACGGTGATTCAATGGGCGGAGCATGGCTATACTGTGCTTCCCCCCGCGGCTTCGGCTGAGGAAGCCCTTCAGCGGCTTCCGCTCGAGATGCCGGATATTATATTTACCGACATTCGGATGACGGGCGCAAGCGGGCTCGATCTGGCTCATGAGGTACGGCAGCATTTTCCCGAGATCGAGATCATTATCATCTCCGGCTATGACGAGTTCGTTTATGCCCAGCAGGCGATGCGGGAGGGGGTCAGCGATTATTTGCTCAAGACGAGCAGGCCGACCGAAATCATCGAGGCTGCCAATCAGGCGAGGGCACGGATTGAAGCGCGCAGGCAGCATCACGCCAAGGGCATGGAGCAGGAAGCCGCCGTTAACCGCAGCTTTCTGCGAAGGGTGCTTGCAACGGGCTCTTCGCCCGATGAAGCGAGCATAGCTGAGTTGTGGAACCGATATCCCCAGCTTCGCATCGAAGCGGGCAAGTCGCTTCAAATTTGGCTGCTGTCCATTCAGGCGATGGAGCAAGGGGACGAAGCATCCCGGCCAACCGAATGCAACGCATCCCTAGGCTCCGTCCTCGCCGAAGAGCTGCCCTGCGCGTGGATTGAATGGAACGGCGCGCTGCTTGTGCTTGCTAGAACCGAGCCAGGCTTCCCGGACCGGGTGAACGCCGCCGTCCGAGCGTGGGAGACCCGGCACGGCTGCCGGGTCTTAGCCGCAAGCGGCCGGCCCGTTCATGAGGCCTCGGAGCTGCATATTGCCGTGGCTTCGGCGGAGGAGGCTGCCTCCTATGCATGGCTGCTGGGGCATGAGCGGAGCATCCGCTTTGAGGACATCTCCGGCCGTAAAGGGATCCGGACCGTATGCACGCAGGACGAGGAAGCGGAGCTCGCTTCGCTGCTTCGTTCCGGCCAGGAGCCGGCTCTGTATGCCTGGATCGGGCGTTTGCTCGAGCGGATTTCAAGCGATCCGGACGCAACCCCGGGATCGGTGCAGGCATATCTGCATTCCCTGCTCATCTATGCGCAGCGCTGGCTTGAACGCGCGGCGGACTCGATCGGGTATTCCAGCCCGCTGGCTTCGGAGGAGCCGATCCATTTCGGGGAGTTGAAGATTTCGCCGGAGAGCGTGCTGACCCGTTATCTCGGGCTGATCATGAAGCAGTACGGTGAAATGGTATCGGCGACGACACCGGTTCAACGGGCGATCGCCTATATTCACGAGCATTTGGGCCAAAGCCTGTCGCTCCAGCAGGTTGCCCGCCATGTGCACATGAATCCGAACTATTTCAGCGAGATGTTCAAGAAGGAAACCGGTCAAAATTATATTGAATTCGTCACCCAGGCGAAGCTGCGGAAGGCCATGGTGCTGCTTCGGGAGACACCGGCCAAAATCAGCGAAATTGCCAATGAAATCGGCTATGAGGACATCAAGTACTTTAACCGGCTGTTTAAGAAATGGACCGGACAGACCCCGTCGGAATATCGGGCAAATCCTGAATTTTGTCCCTCTATGGACTGAAGTATATCCCCTATGTAAGCGCTATATCCTCTTTTATACTAAAGACGATCATCAAGAGATTAACCCATCCGAACGATTATAAAAGGGGGATTTAACTATGAGACCAGGAAGAAAAATAGGTCTAGTCCTGCTGGCCATGTCTCTGCTCCTGGCCGCTTGCGGCGGCGGAAAGAGCAGTGAGAAGGCCGGCGAGAGCACGAACGGCTCGGAGAAGGTAAAGCTGACGATCTGGCACAACTTTGCCGGTGACGACCTGCGGGCGAAGGCCGTTCGCAGCTATATCGATCAGTTCGCACAGGATCATCCGGAGGTTACGCTGGACGCACAGGCGATCCCGCCGGACGGCTATCGCCAGCGCTTGAGCACGGTGGCTGCCGCCAACGAAATGCCGGACGTATTCTTCGTCTATGCCGGAAGCCAATCGTCCGAGCTGCATCAAGCGAAGCTGCTCCAGCCGATTACGGAAGTGCTGGATGCGCATCCGGAATGGAAAGAGAAGTTCCTCCCTGGCGCATTCGATCCATTCGAATTTGAAGAAGGCCAGATATATTCCGCTCCGCTCGGAATGTCGGCGACATCGATCCTGTATTACAACAAGGCGCTCTTTGAGAAGCACAACGTGAAGGTGCCAACGACGTGGGATGAAATGATGACCGCGATCAAGACGTTCAACGACAACGGAATCACGCCGATTGCGCTTGGCAACAAGGCGCCGTGGGTAGCCCAGTCGACGATTCTCGGCTCGCTTGCGGACCGGGTAACGGGTACGGAATGGTTCAAGAATGCCGCTGCCCAGCAGGGAGCGAAATTCACCGATCCGGAATTCATCGAGGCGCTTGGCTATTTCAAGCAGCTCGTGGATAACAAGGCGTTCCAAGAAGGCGCGAACAGCATTGATAACACGCAAGCCGAGCAGTACTTCATTCAAGGCAATGCAGCGATGATGATCAGCGGTGCTTGGACCTTGACGAATCTTGCGGCATCTTCTACGGAAGAGCAAATGAAGGACATTGAAGTAACCACATTGCCGGCGATTTCAGGCGGCAAAGGCGAAGCGAACACCATTTCCGGCGGCGCCGGCGGCGGACTTGCGCTCAGCAGCAGAACCGAGGGCAAAGCGAAGGAGCTCGCACTGGAGCTGATCTACACCGTGAGCGGACCGGAAGCCCAGAAATCCATTGCCGAGAGCAATTCCATGGTTATGTACGATGCCGAGATCGACCAATCCAAAGTAACTTCCCTTTACTACAAGGCGTACAACCTTGTGAAATCGACGGGAATCACGCCGGTATACGATGCTTATCTGTCTGCAGAAGCAGCTGAAGTCATCAACAACGGTCTGCAAGAAATTATGATGGGCGGCTCCGTTGAAGATGTGGCTAAGAAGCTGCAGGATGCGCAAGCCAGATCCGCTACTCCGTAAATTGTCAGCCCTGAACATGCTTAAGGATAAGGATAGGAGGAGGAGGCTGCCATGCCTACAGCGATGAGAAGCAAAGGATTTATAGCCATAGCGCTTCTTCCTGCGCTTCTGTTGTTTCTGATATTTGTCATCATCCCGGTGTTCTGGTCGGCCTATTACGGATTTTTCAGCTGGAAAGGGTTTGGTGAAGCCACGTTTATCGGACTTGATAATTATAAAGAGATGTTCAAGGATCCGATCTTCTGGCGCGCTCTTCGCAACAACTTGATCCTGGTCGTGTCCTCGATTATCGGTCAGGTGCCCATCGCGTTGGTTCTGGCGATCGTCCTGTTTAAAAATTCGCTCTTCAGCCGGTTCATCCGTTCGGCCGTATTTATGCCGATGGTTCTTTCCACGGTGGTTGTCGGCCTCATCTGGGGGTACATCTACCACCCGCAGTTCGGAATTGCAAACCACGTGCTGGAAATGCTCGGATTGGAATCGTGGACCCGGGCCTGGCTGTCGGATCCGAAGGTGAATATGCTGGCGATTTCGATTCCGATCAACTGGGCCAACGTCGGCCCGTATCTGGTCATCTTTATCGCAGCGCTGCAAAACATCTCCCCGGAGATTCATGACGCAGCCAAAATCGACGGATCCTCGGGCTGGAACAAGCTGAGAAACATTACGCTGCCGATGATCTGGAGCACGGTCGTCGTTACCATCGTGCTCTGCATCTCGGGAAGCTTGAAGGCGTTCGACCACGTTATCGTCATGACGGGCGGCGGACCGGCGCAATCGACGGAGCTGCTTGCCACCTACATGTACAACAGCACGTTCAGCGTCTATCGTTACGGTTACGGCTCGGCCGTATCCACCATGATCATGATTGTCAGCGCGATCCTGATCGCCATCAACTATTTTGCAACGCGCAGAAAGTCAAGTTAACAGGAAGGAGTGAGCGACATGAATTTACAGACAACCGGTATCGGAAGCGCTTCGGGAAAAAGAACGATCATGAAGGGATTATCCGGGTTCGTCAAACTGCTGCTGCTTGGTTACGCCATTCTTACGCTCTACCCCCTGTACTGGCTTTTTACGAGCGCGTTTAAATCCAATCAGGATTTCTTTACCAATCCTTACGGCCTGCCGAAGGAATGGATGTCAGAGAACATATTCCGGGCGTGGGAGCTTGGAAATATGGGCCGCGCGATGCTGAATTCGACCGTGGTGACCATTATATCCGTCGCCCTGACGATTCTGCTCAGCGTTCTTGCTGCCTATGTGCTGTCCAGATTCCAGTTCCCGTTCAAAAAGGCCGTCGTGGTTCTGTTCACGACAGGCCTGCTGATCCCGATTCACAGCACGCTTGTACCGCTGTTCATTATGATGAAGAACATCGGCCTGCTCGATACGTACGGGGCGCTCATTCTTCCCTACACGGCGTTCGAGCTGCCGATCGCAATCTTCCTGTCGATGGCTTATATGTCATCGATTCCAAGGGAGATCGAGGAAGCGGCCATGATCGACGGCAGCGGCTGGTGGGGAATCTTCGGCAGAATGATTCTTCCGCTCTGTATGCCGATCGTGGCAACCATTTCGATTCTGGCGTTCCTGCGGTTCTGGAACGATTTCTCCTTCGCGCTCGTCTTTATCAATACCCAAGCGCTGAAGACGCTGCCTCTCAGTCTGTCGCTCTTCTCGGACGGCTTCGGTACGGATTATGCGTTGACGATGGGAGCTATGGCCATCGCGGTCATTCCGACCATTGTCGCTTACCTGATCCTGCAGGAGCAGATCATGAAGGGCATGGTGGCCGGCTCGATTAAAGGTTAAGTCAGCTGCAAGGGAAATTAACAAACTGTACCGTATAGCGGGAATACAGTCGATGGATTCAGGAAGTTCCACTTCATATGCATCTTGAAAACCCTCTACCGATTCATTCGGAAGAGGGTTTTTGTTGATGGCGGTGGATTCAACGTGTTAATTTTAAAAAAATTCATGCACGATTTTCGGCGATGTCATGCTTGCAGAAGAAATATAATGAGAACAAATGGCGGTGCCTGGATTACCCCAAAGCAGCTCACAACATGAACCACGGTCGCACATGGCGTGCCAACAAAGGATACGGGAGGAATTTTGCATGATATCAGCCTCGAATCAACAGGAATATTACCAGGCGCTGCTGGAGAAGAAGTCGGAATACGAGGGCGTCTTTTATGTAGGCGTTAAGACAACCGGCGTATTCTGCCGCCCGACATGCCCGGCAAGGAAGCCGAAAATCGAGAACTGCGAATTTTTTGGGACGGCCGAAGAAGCGCTGCTTGCTTCCTACAGGCCCTGCAAACGATGCCGGCCGCTTTCGCATCCCAATCAGGTGTCCGACCTGGTTCGGCTGCTTGTAGACGCGGTGGAGGCAAACCCGGAGAAGAGATGGACCAACCAGGACTTTCAGGAGCTGTCGGTGGATGCCTCAACGGCGAGGCGCCAATTCAAAAAGCGGTTCGGGATGACCTTTGTCGAATATGCAAGGGCACGGCGGATGGGGCTTGCCTTGAAGCAGATTCGGGAGGGACATGCCGTCATCGATGCCCAGCTGACGATCGGTTACGAGTCCAGCAGCGGGTTTCGGGATGCCTTTTCCCGGATTATGGGCGCAGCGCCTACCCGGTCAGGCCATCACCGTGTTCTAAGAGCTTCCTGGCTGGACACGCGCCTCGGGCCGATGATCGCGATTGCGGACGAGGAAGCGTTATATTTGCTTGAATTCGTTGATCGCAGAGGGCTGGAGCGCGAGGTTGAACGACTTCGGCGGAGAACCCGTTCGGCAATCATTCCGGGTTGCACCGCCCCCCTCCGTTCGATTGAGCGTGAGTTGGGCGAGTATTTTGACGGGAAATTAACGGTGTTTCAAACCCCTCTGCGCATGTTGGGATCTCCGTTTCAAACCGAAGTCTGGAGTCGGTTATTACAGATTCCTACCGGTCAAACGTCTTCGTATGGCGAAATCGCGGCAACGATGGGAAAGCCAACCGCGTACCGTGCTGTTGCTCAGGCGAATGGGGCGAATCAGCTCGCGATTGTCATACCCTGTCATCGCGTGATCAATGCGAATGGTGAATTGGGCGGGTACGGCGGGGGATTGTCGCGCAAGCAGTGGCTGTTAAACCATGAGAGGGCGATGGGGGCCGGAGCTGATAATTAGACTTAAGTCGTAGGGAATGGTCTTAGCTCGGGCCGGACTTTTTTTGTATCGATTAAGTAGTCGTTCGTATGATGTATTCAGATGGAAGGTCTTTAAAATAAAGAGCATAGCTTCCACTATCGGAGAAGGGAGACTGATCATCGTGATGGATCAAGAGCGATTACCCCAATGGGTCACCAATTATCTGAACTATATTCAAGTTCCGTTAAAGGAGCCTTCCTATGCGTATTTAACTGAAATCTGCACGGCGCATCATAACCGGATTCCGTTTGAGAATATCAGTACACTCCTTCGATTCCATGAGTATCATCAAACAGGAAGCCTCCAGGAAGATGCAAAGCGGTTCGTGGATCAGCTGCTGCAGTTCAATATGGGGGGGACCTGCTACATGATCAACAGCAGCCTTCAACAGTTGTTGACACAGCTTGGTTTCCGCAGCCGCTACACGTTGCTTGGAGGCGGGCATGTCGGATTGCTCGTTCAGCTTCCTGATGAGGAGGAAGAGGTCTATGTGGATTGCGGGAATGCAGCACCATTCTTTCAGCCGGTTCGATTGATGAGCGAGCCCGATTACGTGTCTGCGTATGCCGGTATTGAAGTAAGATTACGCCCAGCCGGCGAACCGGGAACCTATGCGTATTACCGGTATGTCGACGGCAAGCTGCAAACGGATCTCTTGTGGACCTTCGATACGAGAAAAACCTATCAATTTGATGATTTCCAGCCTGCGATACGGCAATATTTCAAGCCGGATGATATGTTTACTTCGACCTTGCGCTGCCAGCTTTGGCAGCTGGATCAGCAGCGTTCGCTGTCCTTGGTCAACAATGGTTTGAGCATCCGGTATATCGATGGAACGGTCGAGAAGCGGGTATTGTCGGATCTTGGAGAATTACGTGAAGTCATCAATCAAGAATTCAAACTCCCCAAGCTGCCGGTAGAAGAGGCGGTTAATGTTCTCCGGCAGCTCGGGGTGGATATATGGAAGGAATAATGATGCCTCTTTTCATAGAAGCGAAATCCCATAGGCCGCCGCCAGTTGGTTGAAGAATACTCATGGGCTGCCGTCAGTAAGTTGAAGAATACTCATGGGCTGCCGCCATTGGTTGAAGAATGCTCATAGGCCGCGTATTCGTTGAAGAATACACTCAAATGAGGCGCTCAGGACTCGCCGGGACGGTGGCAGCTTCCCGGAATTTAACCGGCGACATGCCGTAGTTGGCGCGGAAGACGCGGTGGAAGTAGGAATAGCTGGCGAACCCCGAGGTTTCCGCGATTTCCTCCAGCGTCATCGTGCTGTATTTGATCCGCTCAACGGCCGCGTTGAGGCGGATTTCCAAAGCATATTGAATCATCGTCTTGCCGTAATACTCCTTGAACAGCTTGACTGCCCGCGACAGGCTCAGGCCGACGTGCTTTGCCGCATCCTCCAGCTTAAAGGTAACCGTGGCATGCTCCTCCACAAACCGCTTCAGCCGGAGGGCTGTAAAGGCGAGGCGGTCGGCCGGCTTCGTCTCGGTAATGGCGCGATCCAGGCTGAGGCACAGCCCGCGCAGCAGGTAGCCTGTCATTTCATCGTTTTCCCCGTCCATTCCGCGCCGTTTCTCCAAGAGGAGATGTCTCCATAGTCCAAGCAGATGATCGTCCAGCCCGATCCGGCTGACGACCGGGCGCTGTATCCGGCCCCACCATTCATCGATCCATGCCCCATCGCAAAATATGAAATAATCCCCGCTGGACACGCGGCCTTCCCCGCCGCCGTCCTTGACACGCAGCTCGTACTCGTCGCCGGGCTTCAGCAGCAGCAGATCTCCCCCCTGCACATGGTGCACGATTCCGTTGCAGTACACCTCACAGGATCCTTCCGTCTGCAGACGAAACAAATAGTTCGTCAAGCCGCCCCGATGGCTGTTGCTGAATTGCTGGAAGTGGTACGAATAGTCGCAGATCAGCAGTCTTGCATCCATAATGGCCAAAACCTCCAGTGAAAAATATAAGCAGATAGTTCATGTTGCAGCCATATTGTTTATGTTCATTTTAGCCCATTTCCTTGTATGATAGTAGCAGATTGAGCATTAACCCAAATTTTGAATCGAGGTGCGCCAAACATGAGAAGAATGAATATCGGTTTGCAAATGTACACGCTGCGCGACGAGACGGCACAGGATTTCCGCGGTACGCTCCGCAAGGTGGCGGAATTGGGTTATGAGGGTGTTGAATTTGCAGGCTACGGAGACATTCCCGCCGAAGAAATGAAAACGCTTCTTCAAGAGCTCGGACTGAAAGCGATCGGCAGCCACGTCGGTCTGCATCTGCTGCGCGAGGATCTGCAGAAGGAGATCGATTACCTGAAGACGATCGGCGCGAAATATATGATGTGTCCATACGTTGCTCCGGAGGACCGCGAGAATGCCGAGGATTGGAAGAAGCTGTTCGCGTTCTTGGAAGAGGTAGGGGCTGAAGCCCGCAAGCAGGGTCTTATCTTCGGTTATCACAACCATGCATTTGAATTTGAAGATAAAGTGGATGGAGCGTTCGTATTTGATGCCATGTATGCGGCAACCTCACCTGAAGCTGTGCAAGTGGAAATGGACGTATGCTGGGTACAATTTGCCGGTCAGGACCCGCTTGCCTATATTCCGAAATATGCTGGCCGTCTGCCGCTTCTCCATCTGAAGGACTTCAGCAAGGATGCCGAGGGGAACATGAAGACGCTGGAGCTTAGCCAGGGCGACGTAAACCTGCCGGGCGTCATTCAGGCTGCATCCGATGCAGGCACGGAATGGCTGATCGTTGAGCAGGACGTATGCCAGAATCCGCCGCTCCAAAGCGTGGAGAACAGCATGAACTGGCTGAAGCAGAACTATTTGAACCAATTTTAATTAATTCGTACCTGAGAACGAGGAAAAGGAGAATTGTTCATGAGCAAAATTAGAGTAGCTGTATTCGGCTGCGGCGCGATCGCCCAGCGCAGACATATTCCTGAGTATGCCAACAATGAGAACGTGGAGCTGGTAGCCTTCGCCGATCCGGTGAAGGAGCGTGCCGAAGAAATGGCGGCCCAGTACGGCGGTACGGCGTACACGGACTACCAGGAGTTGCTGAAGAATGAAAAGCTGGATGCCGTAAGCGTATGTACACCAAACTACCTGCATGCGCCAATGACGATCGCGGCAGCTAATGCCGGCCTGCATGTGCTGGTCGAGAAGCCGATGGCTTCCAATGCCGAAGAAGGGGAGCAGATGATCGAGGCTGCCCGCAAGAACGGCGTTTATCTGATGGTCGGACACAACCAGCGCCTGATGCCTCCGCATGTGAAGGCGAAGGAAATTCTGGACTCCGGCAAGCTCGGTAAAGTGCTGACCTTCCGTACATCCTTCGGTCATGGCGGTCCGGAGGGATGGAGCTTGGACGGACGCGACAGCTGGTTCTTCCGCAAGGAGGAAGCGGTTATGGGCGCCATGGGCGACCTCGGCGTGCACAAATCCGACTTCATCCGTTACTTGCTGAACGATGAAATCGTGGAAGTTGCCGGCTTCATCGGCACAGTTCATAAAGAAGGCACCGACGTGGACGACAATGCGACTTGTATCGTGCGCATGAAGAGCGGGGCCGTAGGCACCTTGATGGCGAGCTGGACGCATTACCGGGCCGGCGACAACGGCACCGTGCTCTGGTGCGAGAAGGGTGCCATGAAGATCGGTACGGTTCATGGCGACGAAGTGATCGTCGAGCTGACCGACGGCACGGTTGAGACATATAAAGTCGGTGCGATGGCAACGAACGAGAAGCAGGTGCCGAGCGGCGTTATCGACGAGTTCGTGGAGTGCATCCTGACCAATACGCCTCCGCGGATTTCCGGCGAAGAAGGTCTCCGTTCGCTCAACGTAATTCTGGGCGCGTTCGAATCCCAGGCTACCGGCAAAATCGTGAAGCTGTAATAAGTTCATAAGAGAGGGGAGCCGTATCATACGGCTCCCCTAATTACATTTTAGAACGGATAAATTGGAGGTGATGCTTCCTTATCATTCGGTAGATAACCGGAAACTATCAGCGGTACGTCGGATAAATAATGCCGATATCCCGCTCGGTCGTCAGGATTCCATCCTGGTAGCGCTGCTGTTCATTACCCTTGATCTCGACGGCTATTGACCGGCCGTCGTAATGCAACATTCCCGTTACGGTTCGTACACTCATGCCTACAATCCCTTCCAGTTTTCCGGCGGTGTCGGTGATAAGCCGGATCCCGGACGGAGCCTGAATGTGAACCGCTCCGTCTCGGAGGATCGTCATGGTATCCGAACCATTCGTCAGCTCGAAACGCATGCCGTTCACTATCCGGGTATAAGCTGTACTGCCTGCGATTTCCTCTCCATGATCCATGGCTGCCGGCAGAAGGCCGGTGAACCATAGACGTTCTCCGTCTTTAGGCAGGATTCCGCATAGCCGCTCCACGTAATCCATTAGGCAGAGGATGGCGGGCGAGTAAGTCTCCGTAAAACCCTCCTGACCGGTCCACGGACTCAAAGCCTGCGGGAAGCGTTCGGCTCTGGCGAGGGCGGACAGGATCGGCTGCATGACCCAAGTCAGCTCGACATAACGGTGATGCGCTTCGAACGCATGCGGCGCGCGGATCAGGCTCAGGAAGTTGGATGGTCCGCCCCAGCTGTTATAAGTAGAGAACGGATCAAAACGTGGATCGTCCATGGCCAAGGAGGTGAAAGGGTACTTGGCAAAAAATTTGCTCGTATTAAGGAGATAACGCTCCAGCATGGTATCAAACAAGGACCGGTCGCCGACTTCGCAGGCCATGACCCGCAGCAGAACGTCGGACTGGACCCGTACGAAACGGCCGTTTCGGTCCAGGTCATAGAAGAACATATCCTCTTCGTCGTAGCAATAGCGGAAGAGACTGTCCAGGCTGGCCACGGCCTTCGCCCTCCAGCCTTCTCCGGATTGCCCGAGCTCCTCGGCGATCCGGGACAAATACAGCCGCTGGCAGTAGATGTTGGCCGTTAAATCCGGTGCCAGGAAGGGGAGGATCGGCGAATCCGGGTGGAAGGCCGCCGCATCGCTCCCGTAAGGTGTATCGGGTACATGCCAGAACCTTGGTGATAAGTCATGACCGGTATCGAAGGTGCTGAAGGCTTCGACGCAGCCTGTGCCCCGGGTGTTGCGGTTAAGCGCAATCCACTCGTCGTACCGGGCCATGGCCTGATACATCATGTCCAGGAAGGACCGGTCCCGGCCATGCAGACGGTAATGATTCCAAATGCAGCGTGCAAGCGGAGTGACCAGCTGGATCTGGCGGAAGGCCGGCCCGTTCTCGGTCAGCTTGTATGGAATTAAGCCGTCGTCCCGCTGGAAGTCGGCAAAGGCCAAATAAGTCGACTCGGCCACAGAGGGAAGAAAGCGGGACAACAGCTCGGCATTGATTGTCCCCGTGCTTTCCAGCCAGCACCCGAGATAGATGCCGCCCTCCTGGAGAATGGGATTGCGGCCCCTTATGGGGACGATGCAGCAAAGAAGCTTCTGCAGCGCGGCATAGTAAGCATCTTCCAGATTACCGCCGGAAGCGGCGAACCGGACGCCCGATTCCTGCCACTCGGCTAAGAGCAGCGGATCCTCCTGCTTGACCGGCCGCACCCGATCCTCAATCGACATCCGGCGCAGCTTCTCCATTGCATTTTCGTTCATGCTCTAAAGCCACCTCCTTTTCCCCGAGCTCCTCGCGAAGCTTCCAGCGCGGTGCTCGGCGTCACATGACGGTAGAAGTTAGGTTATTGATTGGATTCGAAAATGCGGACCGTGCCGTTATAAAAGTCTGCCACAGCCTGTTTGACGTCTTTACGCCCGAAGCCGATCTCCTGGGTTGTCGTCTGGGCCAGCTTGGAGAATTCCGCGAACCCCGGCGGGTTATAGCTGACGTCGAACGGCTCTTTTTTGGTCGCCTCGGATACCAGGCTCGTATAAGCGTAGACGATCTCCTCGACGGGTCCGGCTTCCTTCTGCAGCAGCTCCCGGTTCGCCTCCGTGACGGGCACCCCGCGGTCATTGCCGAGGATTTTGGCGGCTTCCGGATCATTAATCCAGAAATCCATTAATAAGGCGACTTCTTTCGGATGCTTCGTATTGGCATAACCGGACAATCCTTGGCTCGATTCGAACACGACGCCGGTTCCCTTAGGACCTCGCGGGACCGGATACAGCACGAGCGGGTCTTCCGTTAGGCTCTGAAAAGCGGCCAGCTGATTCGAAGGAAGGAGGCTCATAGCCGCCTTGCCGGTAATTAACAGCGATTTGCTCGTGTCGTCATGCGGATTGGAGACTTGGAGCTCCGGCGTCACCACGCCGCCGGCTTTCGATGCCCTCTCCCAATATTCAAACCATCCCAGAATATCCTCTTGGGCAAAGCCGAGCGTACCGTTCTCCATGTCGTACAGCTGCTTTCCGCGCTGCTTCAAGTAGATGTCCATACCGTCCACGGTGAAGTTATACGTTCCGTATACGCCATTCCCAAGCTTCTCGGACAGCTCCCGGCTGACTGCAGCGTACTCTTCCCAGTCCCAATCCTGGTTAGGCATTGGCATTCCTGCCTTTTCGAACAACGCCTTGTTGATGACAATTCCTCTTGCATTCGCACCGGCGGATATATGCTGCAGCTTGCCGTCGATGCGCCCGTATTCCACCATTGCCGGATCCATGCCATCCAATTTCAGCTCGTTGCCGACGTAAGGATCGAGGTTCAACAGGACGTCCTTCTTGGCATAGTCGACGACGTTCCCGCCCAGGAAGAAGATGTCGGGAGCGGTGCCGGAGGCAAGCTGCGTGTTCAGCTTGTCGAAGTATCCCGACGAGGGCGAGAACTCGCCTACGATTTTGATGTTTGGATGTTTTTCCATAAATATCTTAAGAGCTTCGTTCGTAATATCCGCGCGTTTCTGGTCTCCCCACCACATCATCCGCAGCTCGATTTGGCCTTCGGCTTCGCCCGCTGAACCAGTGCTTCCGCTCTTACCCGTATGATCCGTTCCGGAGCAGGCTGTGATGAACAAGAGAAGAGAAGCCAACATGCCAACCATGATTCGCTTTAACATCGTTATTCCTCCCAAAAATTCGTGATTCGTGCTATACAAGCCATCAATTACGATGCTTTTCTGCAGGGAACTTTACTTCAAGCCTGTCGTGGCGATGCCCTCGAGAAAATACCGCTGAAATAACAGAAAGATGATCGTCACGGGCAGCAGCGACAGCGTGGACATGGCCAGCAAGGCGCCCCAATCGGATTGTCCGGAAGGGTCGAATAAGGATCGAATGCCGAGCTGAACCGTGAATAGGTCGATTTTGCTTAAATAAATCATCTGACTGAAGAAGTCGTCCCAGCTCCAGATGAAGGTGAAGATCGAGGTGGTGATCAGGGCGGGTACGAGAAGCGGAACCACGATTCGGAAAAAGATCTGCGCCTGACCACACCCGTCGATCGTTGCGCTCTCGTCCAACTCGCGCGGAATACCGCGTATGAACTGCACCATCAGCAGGATGAAGAACGAGTCATGGGCAAGCCATTTCGGGAGAATCAGCGGAAAGTACGTATTGATCCAATGCAGCTCATTATACATAATGTACTGGGGCACCAGCGTCACGTGGTACGGAAGCATGATGGTCACGAGCATGATGCTGAACCACAGGCCCTTGAGCCGGAACTTCAACCGTGAGAATGCATAGGCTGCAAGCGAGCAGGACACGACGTTTCCGATGACGCTGAGGATTGAGATGACCAGCGAGTTGCTGAAGAACCGGCCGAAGGACACGCCCTGCAGGCCTTTCCACCCGTTTACGTAATGATCCAGAGTAAACACCTCGGGAATGAGGCCGGAACTGTTGAATATTAGATGGTTCGGTTTGAACGAGCTCAAGACGAGCCATAAGACCGGGTATAGCATGGCGATGCCCAGCAGAATGATAACCGCATGCCTTCCAGCTTGAATAAGGCGGCGCTCCAATGGCATATCGTTACCTCCCTTCCTGGTTGTCGCCATAGAAAACCCAGAACTTCGATGTCAGAAAGACGACTGCCGTAAAGATGCCGATAATCCCCAGCATGATCCATGCCAGCGCCGACGCATATCCCATATCGAAGTACGAGAACCCTTTGAGATAGAGGTACAGAGTGTAGAACATGGTGGCGTCCAGCGGTCCTCCACGCCCGTCGCCGATGACATAAGCCGGCGTGAAGGCTTGAAAGGAATTGATCATGCTCATGATCAGGTTGAAAAAGATGACGGGTGACAGCATCGGCAGCGTAATACTGAAAAATTGCCGCAGTTTCCCGGCACCATCGACCCCCGAAGCTTCATAGAGGTCTGCCGGGATCTGTTTGAGGCCGGCAAGGAAGATGACCATCGCCGATCCGAACTGCCAGATGGACAAGGTCACGATCGTATAGATCACATAATCTGGATGCGCGATCCAGGAAGGTCCGGTAATTCCGAACCAGCTTAAGAACTGGTTGACAAGTCCGCTGCCATCAAAGATCTGGCGCCATACGATCGCAATGGCCACGCTCCCCCCTAACAGCGAAGGAATGTAATACACGGTTCTATAGATGCCGAGACCGCGGATGCCCTTGTTCAGCGCCATGGCGACCAAGAGTGCGAAGGCGAGCCGGAGCGGCACGGATAAGAAGACGTAATAGAACGTCAGCCATAGCGATCGCCGGAAGGTATCATCTTCGCTAAAAATTTGGACATAGTTGCTCAGTCCGGTCCATGTTGCCGATGACAACAGGTTGAATTTGGTCATGGATAAGTACAATGAAGCAATCATCGGCCCGAGCGTCAGACAGAAAAAACCGATGAGCCAAGGAAGCAAAAAGAGGTATGCCGTTTTGTTCTGCTGTCCATACAAGGGTTTGGACGAATTTCTCATCATGAGCCTCCCTTCGGGTATGATGCAGTGGTAGCCTGACCGGTAGTTCGATCAGCGCATTGTGACCGCTTACAAATGGCGCGGTGCACGATCCGTTGCATTCATCATAACGGGGGAGTCCGGAAGGCGGAATCTCATTTCTTCGGATCATGATTGTTGTTTTTTTCGGGTGGCTGCCAAGCGGAAGTCCGACGGGCTCATGTGAAACATCTTTTTGAATTTGGAACTGAAGTAGCCGGGGGAGGAGAATCCGACCAGCTCCGCGATGTCCCAAACGGTGAGTCCCGTCTCCGTCAGAAGGCGAACCGCTTGCCTCATGCGCATCTCCGTGACGTACTGAATGAAGGTGACACCTGCCGCTTCCTTGAACATCTCCGAAAAATACGTAGGATGGTAGTTGTATTGCTCGGCCAGATTTGTCAGTGTAAGGTCCTGCATGTAATGTTCCTCAATATACCGCTTGGCCGATTCGATCACCGTCTGCTCGGCGTGTGTTTCCCGTTCTCCGAAGGCATACTGCTGCGCCCACTCCATCAGCAGGCGCTCGGCTTGCTCGGGCGACTCCATCAGCAGGACCCAATCCGGGGAGAGACCGATCGGCTCGCGTTCGGGAAGATCCCGCGGTACGTCGGCCAAGATTGATTCCATGAGAAGCGAAATTTGAAAAATGCAGCGGTAGAACCGGGGAGAGGAAATAGCAAAAGCGTCCCGGAGTTCCTTCCGAATGATGTCCCGTCCTGCTCGTTTCCTCAGGCAATAACGGGCTGTGATCCGTTACCGGGGCAGGGGTAGGTCCGCCCTGACGCCAAGCCATGTTCCAAGCGAGGAGGGAATGGAGATAGCCCTCCTTCCAACGCGCCAAGCCCGTTACGGGCCGGCCTATTCCGATGAGAACGTCAACGTCCAGTAGCGCATCGGCTTGTTCCGTCAGCCTGCGGGCGAACTCCTGTTGAAGTCCCCTTGCGATAACGCAATGCACCGTAGCCGCGTTGGCATGATCACGGAACATCTGGATATTCTCCGAATGAAGCTGTGCCAGTTCATGGCAGAGCATATGAAACGGAAGGCGGAGCTGTTCCAGATCCCGGCCGCCAGCCTCCATCCGTGAACGCGTTGATCTGATGCCCGCCGTGATGAAGCAGACTTCGGATTCCTGCCAAGCATCCAGATGAAACAAGCGGAGGCGTTCCGATAACGAGGAGGGGGGAATCCGGTCTCCCCTCACCAAGTCCATTAGGAATCGCCCTTTCATTTCCTGATAGTATTGGGATAGTCGCCACTGCATCATCTCCGACTCATCCCGCACTTTCCGCTCCTTATCGAGGCTGGCCTTGATGCGCTCCAGTGCCGACTTCAGATCGTCCCGTGTTACGGGCTTAAGCAAATAGTCTGCGGCTTGGCTGCGGACGCCCGCTCTTGCGTATTGAAAATCCTCGTAGCCGGTAATGATCATGATCCGAATGTCGGGAATATAGCTCCGGCACACGTCAAGCAGCTTCACCCCGTCCATAACGGGCATGCTCATATCGGTAATCAGCAGGTCATAATGGCCGGCTTTCAGCAGGGACTCCGCTTCCAAGCCGTTGGCCGCTTCGCCGGTGATCTGAAACCCGGAGGCTTGCCAGTCGACTTTGAGCTTTAGCCCTTCGCGTACCTCAATTTCATCATCCGCAATCAATACGTTGTACATAACGTTCCTCCTGTGCCGGTAATATCAGCTCGATGCAAGTGCCGGTTCCTTCTTCGGCATGGATGTTAACCGTGAACAATGAACCATAGTGCAGGTGGCAGCGGGCGATGACGTTCCCTAGTCCGATATGCCAGCTCCGGCTGTCCAGAATCGGGTCCAGCTGCGGGGTGGCATCCTGATCTCGCAGCTTCCGCAAGATGCCTTTCGGCATGCCGGGTCCGTTATCGGAAATGCGCAGGCGGAGCCGGTCGGCCTCCCGGGTAACCCGGATTTCCACGATGGCGATGGGCTGGTGCCGGAAGCTGTACTTGACCGCATTCTCGATGAGCGGCTGAAGGATAAACTTAATGACCATCAGTGCTTCCAGTCGTCCTTCCTCGGCGATATCGATGCGAAGCTTATCGCCGAAGCGGGTTTGAAGAATGGAAATATAGTGCCGGACATAACCCAATTCTTCCGCTAGGGCAACCCGGTCATCGCTCGTGTTCATCGAAAAGCGCATCATTTTGCCGAGATCCTCGATGACCTGAACCGTATCGTCGGTTCGGCGCTGCATTGCGAGACTGCTGATGAGCTCAAGCGTGTTAAACATGAAATGCGGATTGATCTGCATAAGCAATGCTTTGTATTCCGCCTGCTGGCGAAGCAGCTTGAGCTCGAATTCGTTCTGGATATGCTGCCGGAGACGGCTGATCATATAACGGAAGGTGGAGATAACGTAGCTGACTTCGCTTTTTACGTTTTTATCAGGAGGCAACATCGTCTCGGCCTGATCGAAAGCGCCGCGCTGCACCTGCCTCATCGCCAGCACGAGACGGGTAAGGGGCTTGGTTACGCCATAGGAGAGCCAGGCCGCCGCGAACAGCGAGACGAGGACTAGGATGGCCGTGACGGCTATGATCGTGCTCTGAAGTCTATGAAGCGAGGCATACAGCTCTTGCTCCGGCGCCAATCCGGCGAGCATCCATCCGGTTCGCCCGAGCTTCTTGTAGACCAGGATGTCGCGCTTTCCTTCGGCGTTGTCCAGATAAACAACCCCTGATTTCATCGGCCCGCTCCGGATGCGGTCTATTTCGTGCGCGGCCTCGGCGCCGAGCTCATGCGCTTGTTGGGAAAGAATCGGCCCGCCCTTTTCATTCAAAAGGAAGATCGTACTGTTCTTGGCCAAGTGAATCCTGTTCAGCGGCTCCAGAAAATAGGATTCGCTCACATTTACCTTCATGACCGTTTGAGCCGCTTGATGGTGGAATGTGCCGATCGGCATCAACAGGCTGATGACCGGATTTCCATGGTCCCGAACTCGTTCGTGAGCATCGATGTGGGCAGGAAGCCAGCGCTCTCCCAAGTCGAAGAAGCTGCGATACCACCTCTCCTGCAGGAATGCCGGTTCGAAGGCGACTTGATTCTCACCACCGACTCGCAGGCCGTCCTCGCGGTATACCGAAATATCGGAAATGCTGGTATAGCTGTTGGTTGCCTGAGTAAGGAAGCGGCTCATTGCCAGATTGGCCAGCATCTTCTCGCCTTCGGTCATCGATTTGTCATTCAAGGCGCTGTCCCAGTTCTTGGTCGTGTCGCTGTTGAACACAAGCGAAGCGGCATCGTAAATCTGCATCTGCACCATATCGACATACGAGCCATACTCCTCCATCTTTTCCAAGGCGGAGGACTCGATATAAGAACGGATGACGGTGCGGGCCTCGCTGAAGAGCAGAAAGGACAGCGTGCCGAACGAGAGTACGAAGAGCACCACGATCAATCCGATGAGTCGGCTTTTTAGTGAGAAAAACATGAAACCCCTCCTTGTGTTTGCCACTTGTTTGTTGTTCAAGCAGCAAAAAAGGCTGCGTGAAGCACGCAGCCTTATGGATGTGTGTATGCCGGCGGGAAGCCGTCCTATGCGCTCCTAGAAGCGGACCAGGCTATGAATATGAACCGGCATACCGGTTGCGATGGCGCGGTTGGCTGCAATTCCCGTGAGGATCGATCGGGCCCCATCGATATGATTGGCCGCGCGGTGGAATGGATCCTCCGCGGCCTCTCCGAACAGATCGTTCAGCAGAACCGGATCGCCGCCGCCGTGGCCGCCTGCCTTTTCTTCAACCTCAACTTCATACGGAGCCCCGAACATCGGAAGTACGCGGAGGCTTTTTCCTTTCAACGCGCCTTCCAGCTTCTTATCTCCTCCCGAGTTGACGTAGGACTGCTCGATGACCGACATCTCGATCCGGCCCTTGGTCCCGTTGATGGCAAGGCGGTATCCCTCCCATGGCTGGTAGGCGACCAAGGAATAGGTCAGGATGGCTTTGTTGCGGTAACGGACGAGGACGCCCATCGTATCCTCGATATTAATGCCGTCCCCGAACACGCTCTGATCCCGCTGGTAGCCGTCCTCTTGCTCCGCATCCAAATACATCGCCTTCAGATGGTCATTGGAATCCAAATGGAGCGCGAAGGGATCGTCCTTGGCGACCGGATTTCCGGTCGCCCGGTTGTAGAACTGCGTTACTCCGCGGGCTTCCGCATTTTCCCTTCCATAAAACATGAGATCGCCAAAAGCAAACACGGTTTCCGGCTGAGACCCGATCCAGAAATTGACCAGATCAAAATGATGGGTGGATTTATGAACGAGAAGCCCGCCGCTATTGCGCTTATCCCGATGCCAGCGGCGGAAGTAGTCTGCGCCGTGGCGCGTATTGAGCAGCCACTCGAAATGGACCGACGTCACTTGTCCGATGGTGTCGTTCATGATCAACTCCCGCACCTTGGTATGATGGGGCGCATAGCGATAGTTGAAGGTGACCCGGATGTTTCGGCCCGTCCTTTTGGCGGCATCCAGAATGGCTTGGCATTTCTCTTCGTCGACGGTCATCGGCTTCTCCGTTACGACGTCGCAGCCGAGCTCCATGGCGCGGATAATGTACTTGTGATGCGTCCTGTCAATGCTTGTCACGATGACGTAGTCCGGCTTCTCCGTTTCGATCATCCGGTCGAATTGATCGGCGCCGTAGGTTGGCACCTCGGGGTGGTTATATTTCTCGCGAAGCAGCCGGTTGGCATAGTTCATGCGGGTATGGTTGATATCGCAAAAGGCCGCAAGCTCGGATTGATCGCGGAAATGCTCCGCCAGCGCACCGTAGAAAAATTCGGCCCGGCCCCCGGTTCCGACCAGGACATAGCGTTTTTTGCTGCTCATCTTAAATCGCCTCCTTGAATATAGCTCAAGCCTATAACAAGGGAACACTTCTTTCTCCGCATTTTATGCGTAATCGCTTTCAAACACCGCATATTTTGCTATAATTCAGAACAAGAGGGGGCGAGCGCATGGTGAGACCGTTCAAAGCGGAGTACCGCGATCCGGGCGGATACCTGGATATTGAATATGATCGCCGGATCGGGTATTTCTCGATGGCGACCGATCATCTTCATGACCATTATGAGCTGTATTATCTCTTGTCCGGGGAGCGTATTTACTTTATTAAGGACCGCTCGTACAGAGTGATGGCGGGGGACCTCGTATTCGTCGACCGGAATGCGGTGCATAAGACGCTGGACAGCGGCCGGCCCGACCACGACCGGGTCGTCCTGTATATAAGCCCAGGCTTATTCGGCGATTTATCGGTTTCGTCCGAGCTCGAGGAGAGCTTGCTGGAGCCCTTCCGCTGGGAGGTTCCTTTGCTGCGGCTTCCAACCGCCGAAGGAGAAGCGATCCGGCGCATCGTGGACGAGATGGTGGGCGAGATGGTCCGCCCTCAAGCGGGGAGCGGCCAGCTGCTGCGACATCGCGCTTTGGAGCTGCTGCTCCAAGCTTACCGGGGCCGGCATCTGGGCCAGGTCCGCCCGGCGGACACCGAGCCGGCTCTTCATCCGAAAGCCCAGGCGATCGTGCAGTATTTGAACCGGCACTACCAAAGCCCCGTCACCTTGACCGGTGTCGCCGAAGACTTCCGGATCAGCCCGTATTACCTCAGCCGGTTGTTTAAACAGATGACAGGCTTTACCTTCAGCGATTACGTGAATCTGCTGCGGATCAAAGAAGCACAGCGTCTGCTGCGCGAATCCGGCGATTCCGTAACGGATGTCGCCTTGCATGCCGGATTCGGCAATTTCTCGCATTTCGGGAAAGTGTTCAAGCGGATCGTCGGCATGTCGCCAAGGGAATATCGCCGGCAGTACAGGCCGTAGGGATGAGGGGACCGAGAGCTTGATTGGTTTGCTTGCATAAGAGGGAGCTGGGGGAGGGGAATGGTGAGTGCGTTTTGACATAATCGCATGTGTTGAGGATACATGTCGCCGCAGCGACCGCCCCAGAGCCTCCGGGAGTGTGGATTGGCTGGCCATCTGCCGTTCTGTTGCTGAAACTGCTGGGGGCTGGTAGAATATAACAGGTGCAATCCTAGATGAAATTAAGGAGAGGAATACATGACAGCTCAACAGCAAGCGGCCACGGATTCAATGATCGAATGGCTGGCCCATGAACAGGAGCTCGGCCACAAGCCCAGCAGAATCGAAATAGCCGGAGAATTTGATCTCCACGATATGCATTACTACATATTTAAATATAAGAAGTCCATGCTCGGGAAATGGTTACTTGGCGTCTGCGGCGGCTATGAAAGCTCCTCTGATACTGACCACTGCGGACATGTATTTAGCGAGATGCAGCCCTACAACCCCGCAACAGCAGAGCAGGAGGCCATAGCTATGGTCGAAATGATCCGGGAGTATTGGATGAAGCAGGCGGCAGCCTATGAACAAGAAACCGCAGAGGACAGCAAGGCCGAGCCAGATGAATCATCCGGATCCGGCATCTTTAACGGGTTTGTTCTGCTGAACTCCCCGGAATGTGATCTGGAACAGATCAAGGCCAATCTCCGGCATGACTGGAATATCACCTGGTCCCCCGAGGAGGAAGATGGTGCCTCCAGTAAGGAGAAGGACGGCATTCTGGTTTTTGAGGCAGAGGGCTGTATGGCTGCGGTCAGCTTCGTTGAGGCTCCGGTTCCGGATGGAGAGGCTGAGCATTACGCGCAAGGAAACTATTTGTGGCCCGAGGCGGCTGCGGTTACCCAGACCCATGTTGCGCAGCTGATCGTGGCGGTATTTACACGCACAGGTTCTCCGCTGGACAGCGGAAAAATGTATGCGAAAGTGGCGGCAAGCTGTTTGAAGCTGCCCAATGCGGTGGGGCTTTATTCATCCGGAACGGTATTTCAGCCCGAGATTTTTGTCGATATGGCAGAGCTGATGAAGGAGGAAGATCTATTTCCTCTGTTAAATCTGGTTCACTTCGGTTTGGTCGGAACGGAATCGGGAGTGAGCGGATATACCTATGGGCTGAGAGCTTTAGGCAAGGACGAAATTGAGGTGCTGGACAGCCAGGTAACCCCGGCTGAGCTCCGTGAATTCTTGATGGATATTTCATTGTATGTTGTTGAGCAGGACGTCACGTTAAGGGCTGGGGAAACCATCGGATTTTCGGCTGAGCATAAGCTGCCGATTACCCGCTCCGAGGGCGTGTATGTTCATGGGGACACGCTTAAAATTCAGTACTAATCCAAGGCTGTTGGCCATGGTTCTTCGCTTGCCGTGAAGATCCGCAGCCATGCCGGGTTGCAACAAAGAGCCTTTACCGTTAGCGCGGTGAAGGCTCTTTGTTTATAAGTAACATTGCTGCCAAAACACGTGAATATCAACTTAACAAAGCACAGCTGGTCACATAAATAGGAGGGGATTTTTTTTGGTTATAACCTGAAACCTTGCCTTTCGTTCCGGAGTCTATAAGATATAGCCTAAAAAAATGTAGAAGACCTTAATGAACGGGATCGCAAAGAGCAAAAGGGGTGCATGATTTTGAAAGCGTTGAAGATGCTTACCCTTCTATGGGTTGCCCTATTCGCATTGGCAGGATGCTTCCAGGCGGAATCGAGGGGGCCTGTTACGAAGCAGGAAACCGAAGGGCGGGCTCAGGCTGATAACCCGATGGACTCATCCGCCGCGGGGGAGGCCACTGAGGTACGGTTTACGCTTGAGGATGTGGAAGAAGCATTGAAGGGGCAAGGGATCGACCTCCGCTCCAAGCACATCAGCCCGGACTGGGTGCTAAGTGGCGTGCAAGCCATGATGTATGCACTGGATGAGAACCAGCCGGAAGGCTCAGGCATCGAGGAGCGAATTTCGGTGTACATTTTTGATACGGAAGAAGAACGCATCCAAGGCCAGGCTGATTTCCATAAGCAGAAGGATGTGTATAATATGCAGGTCCCGAATGAACATGAGCTTGCGAACGTCCTGATTTTATACTGGCACCGGGAAAGCTTGGACGAGGCAGCCAATGCGAAATGGGAACAGGACATTAAGACCGCCCTGCCCTCAGCCTTTCTGTCAGTTGTCCACTAACACGCTATTCTTGAAAAAAACGCCCCATCGAGATATTCCTCTTGAAGGTCAGCCCCAGGTATCGATATTTCAGCTCGACTGCCCGGATCGGCTCATCGTGGAGTAGGCGTATCCCATAATTCAGCGGGATGCGGGGGCTTTGGTTCAGCGCGGCCTGCTTGTCTTCCGGGGAGAGGTCCGGATGGAGGGGCATGTCCCCGAGCCCGACAAACGCGATATCGGGATTGCCCTCCAGGTTGGAGCCGCCGACAAGGTGCAGCGAGTAGCTCACGCCAAGCTCTGCCTTAACCGGCCGGTGTCCGCCGTTGACGAGCACGTCCAGCAGCTGCACGTCCGCAATCCCTTCGTTCACCGCCTCGAAGATGATCGTATGCTCGTTGTCGACCGTCGTAAAGAAATCCGTCTTAATCGGTGTGGGGCGGAGATACAGCAGATAGAGCAAGGCGGCTGCGAGGAGCAGCCCCGCCGCAAGAAAGAGGGTCCGCCGTGTTCGCTTCGTGGTTGATTTCATTTTGAAATAGGTCCTGCTTTCCTTATCGATTATGATATCGGCAAATGAACGACCGGAGTGCCGGCCTCGATATCGGCTTTCATCCCTGCGAGATACTTCCGGGTCCGTTCGTCGAGCTCATGCCAGTCAACGTATTTGGAGAAGTAGACGAAGGAGTATACGTTTCGAAAATCAATGAAAAAAGGAATCCGCTTGATCCAATCGGTGCTGAGCGGATGCTCCTGAAGATATCCGGTTAAGAGCGCATCGCAGAAGCGGGAGGCAAACTCGGCTTTTCTCGGGCCGGGAACGGTCTGTACCGCATGATAGATCGAGATCGCGATATCGTAAGCGTACCAGTGATAGCCAATGTCTCCGAAGTCGAAAAAGACGATGTCGCCGTCGTGGACATGGAAATTGCGATGATGCAGATCATTATGGACGATGCCGTAGCCTTGCGGATCTTGGGGGAGGGAGGACAGCTCCTTTAGATACTCCTTCCAACGGGTGTGCACCTTTTCGCCGGCGGCAGCCGGAAATTCATCCGTAAAGATCGGATGGCTGTTCCAATGGGCAAAGCCCATTTGGTGAAGGAGAGCGGCGGAATCGTGCTTGCCGAGCGCATGCATCCTGCCCAGACCGCGTCCCCAGCGCTCGATCACGGCAGCGTCCGATTCCAGATCGGTTAACGGCCGGCCCGGGGCCATCGTAAAGGCGATCACATAAAATAATTGCCCATTATGGGCTACCTCTTCAATAAGAAGCCCCTCCCGCGAGGTTACGGATTCCGTAATGCGAAGCCCGTGTCCTGCCAGATGGGCCATCCAGGTCTGCTCCCGGATGATGTCAGCCTTCCGGTATTTGGCGGCATCCAGAAACTTTAATACGAAACGGGACCCATCCTCCCCGGCATACTCGAATACACTCTGATCAAATCCCCCCAGCAGCTTTAACGAATACGCCCCCTTGCCGAATTTCCCGGCACCTTGGTTCAAAACAGCCTGTTCCATCGATCATTCCCCTCTCTTCCGCTACTCGTCATAGATTCCCGCCCACGGCATAACCACTATCATATGATGGGAATCACTGTATCTATCAGTCTACTATTTTTTAATGTCGGATTGTCAAGTCAAGGGGGCGGCAACTCTTCTGAAAAGGCTTCCCGCTCATTATGTGAACGATTTACTTTAAGTGAATATTAGCTTAATATTTCCTGTTTACAATAAGAGAGAAGCATACATTAAAGCATACATTGTTTTGCGAAAGTATTCTGAACATGAACATTACTAGGAGGAATTAATGATGAAGAAGCTGCTAACAAGTATTATGGCAACATCTATTTTTTTTAATATAGGTGCTGTTTCAGGATCCGCTCAAGCAAAACTGGATGAACATCTATTTTCGAAAAAACCAGGCCTTACCTTTGATGTCATTAGTGACATTCAAGGGGATTACGCTGACTTTAAGCATGTGCTTCATGATATGAAAGAGGTAAATCCTGCTTCGAAAGCATTAATCATTAATGGCGATATTACGGACCGAGGGTGGGATTTCGAATATCAAGCCGTACAACAAGTGTTAGATCGTAATCCTCACCCGGAAAATGTATGGTACAGCATAGGAAATCATGAATTTTATAAACCGAAATGGGCAACACCGAACAAATTAGCACAAGACACATGGCCCAATCATACACCGGAATCTGAAATGTTCCAAAATTTTTATAACTTTACTGGTGAGGAAAAAGTCTACCATAAAAAAGAGTTAGACGGATATCCGTTCCTTTTCTTGGGTACCGAAAAATATATGCACTATCATGATGAGTCTTTGTGGGATGAGGTTTATCTTAGCGATGAGCAGCTTGATTGGTTAAAGCAGAATCTTGAGGAATATTCAAAGAAAAAACCAAATAAACCGATCTTTCTCTTTAGTCATCATATCCTAAAGGATACGATTTCAGGCTCTAATCAATCGCCGTATACAGGTGACTACTTAGACCAGGCTAAATTAGAAGCAATCTTAAAGGATTATCCGCAAGTCATTCTTTTCACAAGCCACAGTCATTGGGATCTGAATCTTCCGGATTGGGCAGGTAAAAAGGTAGTAGAAGGTGGAGATCAACGTGGGTTTACCGTTGTGAACACAGCCGGGATTCAAGCGGGGTGGGCATCGGCAGGGCCTAATGGCGGTGAAGTTTCGACAGGCAATGATTTTAAACAGGGCCTCCAGGTTGAAGTGTACGGAAATGATGTAAAGATCAAGGCGTATGACTATAAAACAGATAAAGTTATTAAAGAGCTTGGTGTGCACAATGGTACTGTTGTTCAATTACCACCCGATGTAGTAGCAGATGACGAAAAAAATCAATTGATCGGTGCTACCCAATACATGGAATACTCTGTGAATGGGAAAAGTCGCTGGGTAGACTATGATCCGAAGAACCCTCCAACATTTGAAGGAAACCAAAATGTATTCGTTCGCCATAAAGGTGAGATGAACCTGGAAGACGGATTATCCAAAAAGGTGACTTTCAAAAAATAATATCTGCAATTCAAGTGTTATAAGAGAGAAAACGATTTAATCGACAACGGTGGCATTGGAATAAAAAATGGGAGTGTCCGAAAGAACGCCAGACTCTTTCGAGAACACTCCCATACTTATTTCAAAGCTACCCTTCAAACGCTTGCTTCAGCTCGCGGAAGTCAAGCTGCGACGTGCTAGGCAGCACGATATCCGCATGCGGGAAATGCTCGGCCCGGCCGATCGCAACCGCGAACATGCCTGCGGCCTTGATGGCCTCCACGCCGGACGCAGCGTCCTCGACGCCGATGCAAGCGGCCGGATCGGCGCCAAGCTGGGCAGCCGCCGTCAGGAAAATCTCCGGGTCCGGCTTGTTGTTCTTCAGCTTCGTGACGTCAACGATGATGTCGAAGCGATCCATGACGCCAAGCCGGGTAAGGACGGCTACGGCGTTCTTGCTGGCCGAAGCGATGCCTGTCGCCAGGCCCGCCGCCCGGATAGCGGCGACGAAATCGGCGACGCCGGGAAGCAGATCGGCCGGCGTAATCGTCTCGATCAGCTCGACGTAGAGCTTATTTTTACGCTCCGCCAGCTGATGCAGCTCCTCGTCCGAATAGCTGACGGGCGTTTCCGCTTGGCTTAAGAGCAGCTTCAGGGAGTCTATGCGGGAGACGCCCTTCAGGTTCTCATTAAACTCGCGGGTGAAGGGAATGCCAAGCTCGGCGGCAATGGCTTTCCACGCCTGGTAATGATATTCGGCCGTATCGGTAATGACGCCGTCCAGGTCAAAGATGACGGCTTGAAGCGTTCTTCCTTCGCTCATGGTTCATTTCTCCTTCTACCAACGGAAACATGTCTAAGTCATGTTCCCGATTATCACTTTTGAATAGTCTGGCAGCCGATAGGGGATGGACTTTCATGGACCTTCACCAGCAACATGTTGCGTCAATCCCGGCAATTTTGCGATGTGTACCCAGTATGCGATTGTGCTTGGTACATGTCTGGTGAGATTCCCGGCGCATGCGTCGTACGAGCCGTGGACATGCCAAGCCTCTGGCTGAGTTAAAACCCTGAGCTGTTTAGCCTTTAAGCGGCCGTTTCACCGGCTGTCCGGAAGCCAGCTCCACAAGCTCCTCATACAGCTTGATTTCGAGGGGTTCACCCTCGACGAGCTCGATCGTCACACCTGATTTTTCAATCGATACGCCGATCAGCCGGCCCCGGAAGTTCAAGCGGAACGCATACTGCTCCCAATCCTTCGGAATGGCCGGAGAGAGGGACAGCCCGTTTTCCTTAATGCGCATCCCGGCAAATCCGTATACGATGGACATCCAGGTGCCGCCCATATTCGCCATATGCAGCCCGTCCTTCGTATTGCCGTGCGTGTTGTCCAGATCCAGGCGCGCGGTTTCGATGAAATACTCGTACGCCTTGTCCATATTGGCGATCTTCGAAGCCATGATGCTGAAGATACAGGAGGACAGCGAAGAATCGTGCGTCGTGATGCCCTCGTAATAATCGTAGGAGCGGCGGATCGTCTCGAAATCCTGCTCGTCCTCCAGCAGGAAATGCGCCAGCACGGTGTCCGCCTGCTTGCACACCTGGTACCGGTAAATCGTCAGCGGATGGTAGTGCAGCAGCAGCGGATATTTGTCTTCCGGCGTGTTCTCGAAGTCCCATACCGCTTTGCGCAGGAACGTGTCATCCTGCGGATTGATCCCCAGCGTCTCGTCGTAAGGCAGCAGCATCGCGTCCGCAGCCTTGGCCCAAGCGGCGATTTCCGCATCGGTTACGCCGAGTCTGTCGCAGAGCGCTTTGTAGCCTTCCGCATCGTAGTCTTGCAGGATCGAGCAGCTCTTGGCGGCCCACTTCAAGTTATGCTTCGCCATCACGTTGGTGTAATAGTTGTTGTTCACGCAGCAGGTATATTCATCCGGTCCCGTCACTTCATCGATGTGGAACGCCCCGTTGTAGTAATGGCCGATGTCTGCCCAGAGGCGGGCCGTCTCGATCAGCACCTCCGCACCGTAAGACAACAGGAAGTCCTGATCCTGTTCAGCCAGATAATACTGAATATAGCTGTAAGCGATATCGGCGCTGATATGGTACTGCGCGGTTCCCGACGGGAAGAACGAGGAGCATTCGGTTCCCGAAATGGTACGCCACGGGTACAGGGCCCCCTGTTTATGCCCCATCTCGCGGGCTCTTGCCCGTGCCTGGTCAAGCGCAGCGTAACGATACAGCAGAAGCTGGCGTGCGATGTCCGGCTGAGTCATCAGGAATACCGGGAACATGTAAATTTCCGTATCCCAGAAGTAATGCCCTTCGTATCCTTCGCCGCTGAGGCCTTTAGCCGAGATGTTGCTGTACTTGTCCCGACCGGCGGATTGCAGCAGCTGGAACAGATTGAACCGGATGCCCTCCTGAAGACGATCATCGTTACGAATCGTGACATCGGCGGACTTCCAGTAGTTGTCCAAATACCGGGTCTGCTCGGCGACCAGATCCTCGAACGACAGATCCTGCAGTCGCTCGTGGAGCCTGATGCCCTCCTCCACGAGATCCGAGCCATGACGCAGGCTGTCCGTGTACATATTGTATTTCGTCAAAGTAACCGGTCCGGAGAGCGGGAATGAAGCGGTGAACAGAACTTCGCCCGATCCGGCTTCCAGCTGCACCTGCGCCTCGGAGCCTTCCAGACGGTGACGCGTCACGCAAGCCGCACGCAGCTTGGAAGCCATCGTCTCGTCAATGACGTAGCCGTCCTGACCTCGAACGCCGGCATCGATCACGGTCATCCGCTCCGCATGACCGGCTCCGACCCGCGGATCGTTCGGGTTCGTGTAGTTTTTTACGTTACCGTTCACCGTCGAGACGATGCGTACCCGGCCGTTGAAATTGACCGGCTCCAGCTGGAGCTGGATCGCAAACAATTCGCGGCGGGTGAAGGACACCAGGCGTCGGAACGTCAATCGGATTTCTTTGCCGGACGGAGAAGTCCACTGCACCTTTCGCTCCGCATAGCCTTTATCCATGTGCAGATGGCGTTCATGGGCCGAAATCGTGCCGTGGTCCAGACGAAACGGCTCCGGCTCGTCGTCCAAGTAGACGAGAACGGTTTGAGCGTCGATATTGTTAACAAGCTTTTGCTGGGTATCGGGAAAGGCGAACAGTTTCTCGCCGTATGGAATTTCAATGATATCGTGAAAAGCATTCAGATAGGTTCCGCGAATGGTCGACATGGACGGGCCATATCCCTCCTCGAAGTTGCCCCGGACGCCGAGGTAACCGTTTCCAAGCGCGAACAGGCTCTCCATATTGAGCAGTGCCTGCTGTGATAATTCGGAATTTGAAATCTTCCAAGTCATCGTGTACACTTCCTCCCTAGCAAGGTTATGTTTGAATTTTAGAGCCAAAAAGGGTTATATTATACTAAAATATTCAGATTTTTATCAATATTTTTAGGTGGTGTGCAAATAATGAAGGAGCTGTCCCGGCCGGCAAACCCGCCCTTTGTTTTGTCTTCCCGGATGCAGTATTTACGCGACAATTTTATCCATCCGCCGTTCGATTACGAGCATGAGCTGCTGGAAGCGATCCGATTCGGCGACGAGGCCAAAGCGATGGATATGCTGCGCAAGATCAATGAGCTCGAGGCCGCGGTCTTGGCCAGCTATCCGCTCCGCTCCAAGAAGAACGCGCTGATTGCCTCTTGTACGTTATTTACCCGGGCGATTATTAAGGGCGGAGTCGATCCGGAGACGGCCTTTCATCTCAGCGACACGCTTATTTTGGAAATCGAGAAGATCGGCGATGTGGAGCGTCTCGTCGCATTCGAATACGAGATGCTGGTGCAGTTCGTCTCGATGATCCGCAAGGAGAAGGAAGAGCTGACGTACTCGCATATTGTGAACCTGGCGATCTATTATATTCGCGAGCATATTTTTCAAGAGCTGTCCCTGCAGGGAATCGCGGACCATCTGGGCGTTCACCCGAGCTACCTGTCCGACCGCTTCAAGCGGGAGACCGGCATGCCGCTGACCTCGTATATTAACCGGAGAAAGGTGGAGGAATCCAAGCATCTGCTTGTGTACACGAATCAGTCCATCTCCGAAATCGCATTCACGTTCAAGTTCTGCAGCCAGAGCTATTATACGCAGGTGTTCCGAAATTTTACGGGGATGACGCCGCGCCAGTTCCGGTTAAGCGGAGCCAAATCCATATCGACATGAAGAAAGAGACCTCTAGCATGAACAGACTAAAACAGAAAATGCTGGATTTAAGCCTGGAGCATAAGCTGATCGCCGCTTTCTCCTGCTTCATCATTGTGCCGCTCATTCTGATCGGCGGGATCGTATCCTGGGTATATGTGGACAACAACCGTACAACGATGATTGATGCGGCCGTGGAGAACAATAAACAGATCGTCAAAAATATCGATACATCCCTTCAGCCCCTGCTGCGGCTGTCAATGTTCCCGATCCAGGACTCGACGGTGTATCAGATCATGCGCAAGGATTACGCCAAAATCGAGTATCCCCTGCTGGAACGCGGCCAGGATTTCGACAAAGTGAACGGCTTGATCCAGAGCGGCATCATGCTATATTCTGATCTGATCGATTCGGTGGTCATTTATCATGAGAACAGCAAGTCGATCATCGGCCGCAGCAACCGGGAATATATGAATGCTGCTTATTTCAGGGACCGATTCACCGAGGAGCCGTTTGTCCGGAAGATCCGGGAGGCGTATGGACTCTTTGTGCCAATCGGCATACACAAGGAGGAGCTGCTGTCCGCCAAGGGCGTGCCGGTCGTATCGGTAGGCCGGGCCATTATGGACCCCTATACGAAGGAGGACCTCGGCTTTATCCTGTTTAACATTTCGGTGGACAAGCTGAAGACGCTGTGGAGCGATACGGCCTTTTCGGAAAACACGAGCTTTTACCTTATCGATGAAGCCGACCGGATCGTTCACAGCATGAATGCGGAAGAGATCGGGCTGCCGGCTTCCGAGGTGCTTGGCAGCGAGTTTCAATATCATAAGGACGGCAAGGTGAACACGCAGATTGCCCGGGACACCTATATCATTTCTTCCGGTTCCTCGCTGGCGAATTGGAAGGCCGTCACCGTCATTCCGAAGAAGGACCTGTTCTCGATCGTGTACCTGATGGTAGCGGTTTTGATCGGCGTCCTCATCTTGCTTCTGGTGCTCTCGATCCTGATCTCCGCCCGAATCGCGACCACGATCATGAAGCCGCTGGCGGTGCTCAACAGCAAGATGAAGCTGGTATCCCAAGGGCAGCTGAACGTAAGCCTGGATACGAAGCAGCGTGGGGAGATCGGCGTCATCAACAACACGGTCGACCAAATGCTCAAGGAGATCCGGGAGCTGATCGAGCGAATCTACGTGGAGGAGGAGGAGAAGCGGAAGCTGGAAATGAATGCGCTCCAGTCGCAGATCCGCCCGCATTTTATCTATAATACGCTGAACGTGATTAAGTGGATGGCCAAAATCCAGGGCGCTGCGGGCATCGAAGAAGCGCTGCAGGCGTTCTCGTCCGTCATCAAGTTCACGGTAAAGAAGGAAGGGAACTACGTTACCATTGCCGAGGAGGTCGAATTCATGGAGAATTACACCAAAATCCTCGATTTTCGGTACTTTAATACCTTCGATGTCACGTATGAGGTCGATCCGGCCGTTATGAAATATAGGACGCTGAAGTTTCTATTGCAGCCGCTAGTGGAAAATGCGGTGTTTCACGGATTCGAAGGCATTGACTATAAAGGCCACCTGATCATCGCTATTTATGAGGATCAAGGAGCGCTTGTCATGAAGGTCGAGGATAACGGACGGGGCTTCCCGGAGGACGGGCAGCCCAAGAAGGAACAGAACGGGCCAAGGGATGGCTTCAACTCGATCGGATTGAACAATATTCGTAACCGGATATCCCTTCACTTCGGTCCGGAATACGGGCTTTGGATCCAGCGAAGGGAGCAAGGCGGAACGGTGGCATGGATCCGCCTTCCGATCATCACAGAAGAAGCAGGGTGATAGCAAGTGCGGATACTTATCGTGGATGACGAGCCGCTCGTTCGGATCGGCATCAAGTCAGCAATCGACTGGGAAGCTCAGGGTGTGCAGATCGTCGGAGAGGCCGGTGACGGAGAGGAGGCGCTGCAGCAAATTGCGGACAAGGACCCGGATGTGGTGCTCCTCGACATCAAAATGCCCAAGCTGGACGGCATTGAGGTGCTTCGCAGGGTTCGTGAGCAGCAGCTGCCGGTTCAGATCGTGGTGCTTAGCAGCTTCGACGATATAGCTTATGTGAAGGAAGCTTTGAAGCTTGGGGCTTTCGATTACTTCCATAAACCGGATATGAACGAACGCGAGCTGACAGCGATGCTTCGGAGCATCCGGGAGCAGCTTGGAACAAGCGGGACGCCTGCCCCGCCGACCGTGGTGACGCAAGGCAGCCGGAAGGAACAGCTGCTGTATGAGGCCCTCGAAGGCAAGGTGCAGGACCTGTCCGAAACGAGTCTTGAGGAAGGGAATATGTATATCGTTCTCTTTAAAATCAAAAACTATCGCACCGTCATTCAGCGATATACGAAAGAAACCGAATCGGTGCTCCCCAGCACCGTTCAAAATGTGGTGCGCGAGATGCTCTCCAAAGAGAAGGAGGTCGAATACCTGCAGCTAGACGTCCAGCATAGCTGCGTATTCATCAGCAACAGCGAGCATAAGAGTCTGCTCGCATCCCTAAACCGCGTAAACAAATTGGTGCAGATGATCAGCTCGGCCCTGAAGCGGTTCGTGAACATCGATATCGTGCTGGGCGTCAGCGATTGGTTCGAAGGCTACAGCGCCATTCCTGCAGGCTATGAGCAGGCGGCTAAAGCGCTGTCCCATCATTTTTACCATCCTGATACGTCCATCTTCTATTATCAGCATCTGCGGCTGCAGGGGGAGAGCGCGCTGAAGCAGGCGGATGCCTATGTGAGCCAGATGAAGTCGGCGCTGCGGGAAGAGGAGAATGAACGTTTTCTGGAGCTGCTGTCCCGCTGGGAGGCGTTCTTGGAGCAGGAGGAGTGCATGGAGGAGCGGGATGTCCGCAAAGTGTACGAAGGCTTGCTGTTCATGATCGGCGGGGACGACGGCAAAGTTGAATCAGGGGCGGAGCACAGCGGAGGCTTCGAGGAGATCGAGGATTTCCGGGGAATGGCCGCGGGATACCGGAAGCTGTTCGAGGACCGTCTCAAGCAGCGCCAGCGACTGTCGAATAAAGGCTACAGCCAGCTTACGCGCAGCATTATGGAATATATCGAGGAGCATTATGCCGAGAGCCTTTCCCTGAAATTGTTCGAGGACCGTCTCAAGCAGCGCCAGCGACTGTCGAATAAAGGCTACAGCCAGCTTACGCGCAGCATTATGGAATATATCGAGGAGCATTATGCCGAGAGCCTTTCCCTGAAATTGTTCGGGGAGCTGCTGCATGTCAGCCCGAATTACGTCAGCCGGCTGTTCAAGCAGGAGGTTGGCCAAGGGCTGTTCGACTATATTAATGAGCTCCGGATTGAGAAAGCGAAGAGACTGCTTCGGGACTATCGATACAAAATATATGATGTCGCCGAGATGGTGGGATTTCATAATCAGGCCCATTTTGCGATTGTATTTCAGAAATACACAGGCTTATCTCCTAAGCAATATAGGAAAGAAGAAGTGTGATTTTAGAGAAGAAAGTGTAATTTTTCATAAAATCGTTTCTCTCGTGCAAGATATCTATAAAAAAATAGTCAATATTAAAAAATTAATCATCATTTGATTAATTTTTTTTATTCTTCGGACTCCTTATCATGAATGTGTAAGGTTTAACGAAACGAAACATAGGGGGTAGCATTCATGGGTAAAGTGAACAAGAAGATTTCCGCCATGCTGGTATTATGCCTGGCTCTTGTTGTCGCGTTAACCGCTTGCGGCGGCAATAAAAGCGCTGACAATAAAGAAGGAGCATCCGGAGAGAAAGTGACCGTAAACTTCGGCTTCTGGGGTACGGCGCAGGATTTGGAGATCTACCAGAAAGCAGCCGATACCATTTCCGAGAAATATCCCGAGATCGAGCTGAAGATCAAGCAGTATCCGAGCAGCGAGCAGTTCTGGAATACGTTGCCCGGCGAAATTGCGGCAGGCGTAGCGCCTGACTTTATTAAGATGTCCAATGAAGGCGCATACGAGTACATCAACAAAGGCCTGTTCACGCCGATTGATGATCTGGTTCAAGCGACGGGCGTTGACATGGGCCGTTTCCCGGATACCTCGAAGAAGATCTGGAATGTTGACGGCAAGCAGTACGGCATTCCGAACAGCGACATGCCGGCCATGTTCTTCATTAACGAGCAGATGTGGAAGGACGCCGGTCTTGGCGATTACCCAACCACATGGGACGAAGTGATCGAAGCGGCGAAAGTGCTGAACAAAGGCAATGTAAAAGGCATTATCGTCAATCTGGACGCATTCCATATTACGAACTACGTGAAAAGCTTCGGCGGCGGATGGGGCAACGGCAAGACCATAAACTCCCCTGAAAACGTAAAAGCGCTGGAATTGATCATCGACATGTACAACCAAGGCATCGCGGTTACTCCGAAATCCGCCGGCTTCGGCTGGGACGGCGAAGTGTTCGCGAACAGCCTGGGTGCTATGAGCACCGGCGGATATTGGTATAAAGGCTACCTGAAGGACGCCAACCCGGATATGAAATACGTTGCGATTCCGGTTCCGAAAGGCACAACGAACGGCAGCACCATGAGCTCCGACGCTTATATGGTGCTGAAGGATGCCAAGAACAAGGAGGCCGCACTGAAGGCCGCTTATTACATGACCAATGACGACACGCAAACCGCATTCATGGATCTTGGCTTCAATCCTGCCGTGTCGTCGCTGTCCGAGAAATACTTCGAGAAAAATCCGGAGTTCAAGGCGCTTCAGCCGGCGCTGGAATACAGCACCGACTATGGCTATCCGACCGATACCAAGCGCTTCACGGATGAACTGGTGAAAGAGCTGGAAGGCCTTGTGCTTGGCGGTTCCGGTAAGACGGCTCAGCAAATTCTCGACGATATTCAGAGCCAGTTCCAATAAGAAAAACAGGCAACAACCTGCTCCCGCTCCTTGATATCAGGGAGGCGGGAGCCTTTATTTTGCATGAGCGATTCAATTCTAGCATGGGAGTGGGGGATAACTTATGTCCGAATACAGCAGCAAGCATGTCGGCGCGAAGGGCGGCAAGATCAAGCAGTCCTGGCTGCGTTCGCTGGCCGACTCCGACAAGACACTCGGCTGGTTGTTTACGCTGCCCTTTTTGATTTTGTGGGCTTGGTGGTTTTTATATCCGTTTATCCAATCCTTCGTGAGAAGCTTCCAGGACGCCAATTTTGCGGCACTGGACCAGGCCAAATTCATCGGCCTCGAGAACTATACGGCGATTCTTCACGATAAGGAGTTTTTCCGGGCGCTGCTGCATTCCTTGGAGATCGTGGTCATTTCGATCCCGATCCAAACGCTGCTCGGGCTGCTTTTGGCCATCCTCGTGAACCAGAAGCTGAAGGGCAAGGGGATTTTCCGTACGGTGTTTTTCCTGCCGTATATCACCTCGCAGATCGCCATTACGACCGTTTTCATGATGATGTTTAAGCAAGGGACCTTTCTGACCGATTTCTTCGGCGTTTTGGGCTTCGGGAACGTCACCTGGTTTGCGGATACCCGCTATGCGCTTCTGTTCGTCTGCATCCTGTTCATTTTCCAGCAGGCAGGCTTCACGATGATCGTGTATCTGTCCGGCCTGCAGGAAATACCGAAGGATCTGTACGAGGCCGGCGAGATCGACGGCGCTTCGAAATGGAACAAGTTCCGCTATATCACCGTGCCTTATCTGAAGCCGATCACCTTCTTTATCGTGTCGGTATCCACTATCGCCGGCTTCCAGATTTACGACCAGATCGCGGCGATTTCGCGTTACGGCGCACTCGGCTCGCCGGCGGGAGCGACCAGCACGGTGGTGACGTACTTCTACCAGCACGGGATCCGTTACATGAACATCGGATACGGAAGCGCGGCGGTCGTACTGTTCTTTATCATTATTATGCTGATCACGTACCTGCAAAAAAAATTCCTGGATGAGAAGGAGTGAGAGCAATGAAGACCCGCATAAACAGCAATCGGCCGTTTCTGTATATCGGCACGATCATTCTGGGGCTTTTATTCGCCCTTCCTTTTCTCTATACGATTTATACGTCCGTCATTCCGATGCGGTATGTCAATACGCTGACGTCGCCGGCCAACTGGACGTTCGAAAATTTCAAGGTATTCTTCACAAACGATGCGTACAACGTGCCAAGATGGTTTCTGAATACGGTCATCATGACCGGCGCCGTCGTGCTGGGCAACCTCGTCATTAACCCGATGGCCGGCTTTGCGCTTGCCAAGCTGAATTTCCGCGGGAAAGGCCTGATTTACTGGATCGTGGTGGCTACGATGATGGTGCCTTATCACATGATTCTGATCCCGGTATATGTGAACGTGGCGCAGCTGGGATGGCTGAACACGTTCTGGGGCTTGACGGTGCCGTTCTTGTATCAAGGGTTGTATATCTTCATGCTCCGGCAGTTCTTTATCTCGGTTCCGAATGAATTTCTGGAAGCCGCCCGCATCGACGGCTTGACGAAGATGGGCGCCTTCTGGCGGATCGTCTATCCGCTGGCGCGCTCTTCCCTGATCACGATGTCGATTCTTGCGTTTGCGGGCACCTGGAACAGCTATTTGATTCCGAGCACGCTCGCCAATACGCCGGAGATGTACGTGCTAGTCGTCGGCCTGAACAGCGTGAAGGACATGTTCTTCGAGAATACACCGATGATCATGGCGGGCGTCGTGCTGTCGACGCTGCCGATCATCCTGTTCTTCTTCCTGTTCCAGCGCCAATATATTGAAGGCATCTCGAATGCCGGCGTCAAAGGCTAGATTGCTGATTGTTGATCGCTAAGTAGACATACGTTGAGGAGGGAGCTGCATGGATCAAGCAGAACAGCGAGCGCGGGAGCTGTTAGCCCGGATGACGCTGGCCGAGAAGATCGGCCAGACGGTACAATACGGCCGCTGCGAGGAACGGGAGAGGCAGCTGGTCGCCGAGGGGCGGATCGGGTCTTTGCTGAACGTTCACGGGGCGAAGAAAATAAATGAATTGCAGCGTCTGGCAGTGGAGCAAAGCCGCCTCGGCATCCCGCTGTTGATCGGCGACGATGTCATTCACGGCTTCCGGACCATCTTTCCGATCCCGCTTGGCGAAGCCGCCAGCTGGGATCCCGAAGCGATGGAGAAGAATGCCCGCATCGCGGCGAGGGAGGCGGCGGCCGAAGGCATCCGCTGGACCTTTGCCCCGATGGTGGATATTACGCGCGATCCCCGGTGGGGACGCATCGCGGAGAGCACGGGCGAAGATGTGTATTTGTCTTCTCTGGCTGCCGCGGCGAAGGTCAAGGGATTCCAGAGCCCGAACGAGTCCGGATATCCGGCCGTGGCTGCCTGCGTGAAGCACTTCGCCGGGTACGGCTTTGTCGAGGGCGGAAGAGATTACGATACGACGGATATGTCGGAGCGGACGCTGCGGGAGACGGTGCTTCCGCCGTTTGCGCACGGCATTCGGGCCGGCGCCATGTCGGTGATGAGCGCATTCAGCGAGCTGAACGGCGTGCCTGCATCGGGCAGCCGGTACTTGCTGCGGGATATTCTGAAGGAGGAGTGGGCCTTTGACGGCATCGTGGTCAGCGACTGGGAGTCGATTGAGGAGCTGATTCATCACGGCTACGCGGAGGACCGTAGAGATTCGGCGCTGAAAGGCTTGGCGGCAGGCGTCGATATGGATATGCATTCCGGCGTCTATCTCGATCATCTGGAGTCCATCATTGCGGAGCATCCCGAGATGATGGAGCTGCTGGATGATGCCGTGCTTCGCATTCTGAAAGTGAAATTCCGGCTCGGCTTATTCGAGAATCCTTATGTAAGCGAGGACGATCCGGAGGAAATCGGCATTCCTGCCGCTCATCTGGAGCAGGCCCGGGACAGCGCACGCAAATCGATCGTGCTGCTTCAGAACGATGACGGCATCCTGCCGCTGGATACCGGCCGATTCAAGAAGCTGGCCCTGATCGGGCCGCTGGCCGACGATCGCCACAATACGATGGGCTGCTGGGCGTGGAAGGGCCGCGACGAGGACGTTGTTACCGTATGGGATGCCTTCCAATCCGAGCTGGCTCCGGATACGCAGGTGTTCCATGAACCGGGCAGCGGCATTTTGGAGGAACTTCCCGGAGGGATCGATCGTGCCGTGGACCTGGCAGGGCGCTGTGACGTCGCGGTCGTGGTCGTCGGGGAATCGGAGCCGATGACCGGGGAGCATTACAATGTGGCGTCCATTACGCTCCCGGCGTGCCAAGAGCGGCTGATCCGGGAGCTGAAGAGCCGGACCTTCACGCCCGTCGTGGTCATCCTGATGAACGGTCGCCCGCTCGCGGCGCCATGGCTGCACGAGCTGGCGGATGCGGTCATCGAGGCATGGCACCCGGGGACGGCTGCGGGGTATGCCGTGGTCGATGTGTTGACCGGGGCGCACAACCCGAGCGGCCGCCTGCCGGTAACCGTTCCGCGGGCAACCGGACAAATTCCGATGTATTACAATCGGAAGAATACGGGACGTCCGCACTTGTACGAGGATTACATCGATTGCGACGATTCGCCTTTGTACCCGTTCGGGTACGGCCTCAGCTATACGACGTTTGAATATGCGGATCTGGCGCTGGACAAGCCTGTAATCGGCAAGGATGAGAGCGCGAATTTGTCTGTGAGAATCAGGAACACCGGCAAGCGCGCCGGCGAAGAGACCGTGCAGCTGTACATCCGGGATCTGGTGGCCAGCTCTACCCGTCCCGTCCGGGAGCTGAAGGGCTTCAGCAAGGTGTTTCTTGAGCCAGGAGAGAGCCGTGTCGTCCATTTTGCGCTTGGGCCGGATGAGCTCGGGCTTCTCGACGAACGGATGGCGTTCACGGTTGAGCCCGGGAAGTTTCATATTTGGGTCGGGCCGCATTCGGAGGAAGGGCTGCGTACGGAGCTCACCGTGATTTGAAACGCCGTAAGGGCGATAAAAGGGGGATGAATGATGGATTATCGCGTAATTAAGGAAGGGGATCTGTTCTTTCTGACGGGGTTGAATGGGGATATGGCTCCTGGGGATGATCAGGGTCACGGTTTATATACGAAGGATACGCGCTTCTTAAGCCGCATGGAGGCGTTCATTGACGGGGAGAGGCCTTCCCTGTTGTCCTCCGCCGGGGATAAGAGCTACATCGCTTCCTTCCGCTTGATGAAGGATTCCAAGGATGAGGGAGCGATCGAGCTGCACCGGGAGCGGTTTATTTACGGCGGGATCCTCTACGAGCGCTGCACGCTCACCAACTATTTTATCGATGCCCGGAACGTTGAGTTTTCGGTCGCATTCGATGCCGATTTCCAGGATATGTTCCTGGTTCGGAAATACCGCACCGGGGACGTTGGCCGCATGGAAGAAGCAAGCGCCAAAGACCGGGAGCTGACACTGTCTTATATGGGCGCGGATAGCCAAAGACGCAAGACGCGCATTTCCTGGGATGCCGAGGGCGGCAAGGCGCATGGAAGCGGAACGATTACGTTCCCGATGTTCTTGAAACCGAAGGAACAGCGGGTGGTCACCTTCTTCATTGCGCCGATCACGGAGGAGCACGCGGAGCCGGAGCCGCTGTCTTATGACGAGGGGCTGAGGAAGCTGGAGGCTTCCTATGCGCAGTGGTACGCAAACAGCACGCGGGTGAAATCCGACTCTGCCGTGTTCAGCGGATTGTTCGAGCGAGGTCTGCAGGATTTGCGCATGCTGACCCTGGACGTCGGCTTCGGCGACACGACGGTGGCCGGACTGCCATGGTTCGCGGTTCCATTCGGCCGGGACAGCCTGATCACCGCCCTGTTCATGCTGCCGGTGAATCCGCAGCTGGCCAAGGGAACCCTGAAGACGCTGGCCTCCAATCAAGGGGAGAAGACGGATCCTTGGCGAGACGAGCAGCCGGGAAAAATCATGCACGAGATTCGTTACGGCGAGCTGGTTACGACCGGGCAATCGCCGTTCTCTCCTTATTATGGCACGATCGATTCCACTCCGCTGTTTCTTGCCCTGATCGGAGAATATTACCGCTGGACGGGCGATTTGTCTCTCGCGGGGGAGCTGAAGCCGAACATGCTGCGGGCGCTTGATTATATCAATGCTGCCTTGGAAGCGGGGAACGGCTTCATGGCCTACAAGCAGGAAGCCGAGAAGGGCTTCCCAAACCAAGGCTGGAAGGATTCAGCGAACTCCATCATCCATGAGCATGGGGAATATGCGGAGTCGCCCATCGCATTGTCCGAGGTGCAAGGATATGTATATCAGGCGAAGAAATCGCTCGTCCCCGTGTTCGCTGACATGGGCGAGCACGAGCTGGCCCGCAAGCTCGAAGAGGAGGCCGAGGAGCTCCGCGCAAGATTCGAGGCGGCGTTCTGGATGGAGGATCAGCAGTGCTACGCGATTGCGCTGGATAAGGAGCAGCGTCAGGTGCGAAGCGTAACCTCGAATCCCGGGCATCTGCTCATGAGCGGGCTCCCTGAAGCCGGGCGGGCCGCAGCCCAGTCCAAGCGGATGCTGAAGGACGACATGTTCAGCGGATACGGCATCCGTACGATGAGCACAGGCTCCACGGGCTACTATCCGATGAGCTATCACAACGGCAGCGTGTGGCCGCACGATAACGGGATGATTCTGCTTGGGCTGGGCAAGCAGGGCTTCAAGGAAGAGGCCGGCAAGGTCATTTCCGGACTGCTCAAGGCCTCGGAGCACTTCGAGTACCAGCGCCTCCCGGAGCTGTTCTGTGGGAATGATGCGGGGCTCGGTTATCCGGTGCCTTATCCGACGACCTGTTCGCCGCAGGCATGGGCGGCCGGCACGTCGATCGCTTTTCTGCAGGCGATGCTCGGATTGTACCCCGATGCGCCTAAGAAGGAAATCGCGTTGTCACCGTTCCTGCCGGAGGGCATGAACGAGCTGAAGGCCGAGCGGATCGCGATCGGTAATGGCCATCTGTCGGTCAGCGTAACGCGTGATGCCGGCGGAGCATCCTTCAACGTGAAGGTGCTTGAAAATACGACCGGCTATACGCTGGTCGGATAGATAATATGAACAGCACGACAGCACGACAACACGAACAGCAAATACACGGACAACAACCTGGTTCTCTCGCTTCAAAGAGAACCAGGTTGTTTTTTATTGAAAATACAGGAACATGTGTTCTATAATATAGAGCGGAGTTTTAAACTACATACCCCAAGCATGCTGAACGACAACCTAAGATAGGAGAGAACGGGAATGAATACCTTTTGTACATATGCGCTGCACCAGATCGAAGTGGCGGTGCTGTCGGTCGTGGCGATTATTGACAAGCTAACAGAGGAGGATCTGCTCGTCAGGCCAACGGCGGACAAGCATTCCGTCGGCGAGCTGCTGAAGCATATCGCGGTCATCTGCAGGGCCGACTTCCTTATATCCGGCGGGGCGACGCAGGAAGAGATGAGCGCTTATTACGCCGGCGTGTCGCTGAATAACCTGAAGGATATCCAGGCTGAATTGTTAACGAGCTATTCGTATCTGGCGCAGGCATTTCATGATATGGACGACGAAGAACTGCATCGGGAGGTAACGTCCTATTGGGGCGCAACCTATACCCGTTACGAGTGGCTGCTTGAGATTCTGGCCCACCTGTACCATCACCGGGGACAGCTGCATGCGATGCTGGTCCACTGCAATGGCAAAGACCCGAAGGTGCCGCTGTTCGAGTAAGATATTGGCATCAAAGAACCGCTCCCGAGATGCGATAGGAGCGGTTTTTTGTTTAGGCTTAGGCCAAGGTGCTGTTATTTGAATATGAAGGCACAGGAGTGGCTGGAAACGGAGGGAGACATTAGCTGCATTTTTCCCAACGGGGGGATCAGTTGTTAGTGCTGAGAGTCTTACTTCTGAGGAGAGTATCAATCTTTATAACATAGAAGTTAATGATAACACGGACAGTAGCGAAGATATTTCAATCCAAAATGATAGCGAATTAATTGAACCATTTGCGGAGATTGGGCCTACATATCCCGGTACTAATGTTCCAATGCGAATCGGAGATGTCCTCTATTCGACAAAAACGCTTGGCTTTAGTTCACAGATTGTGGGGCATACTGGAATTGTAAATTCAAATTATAAAGTGGTCCACGTAACATTACCTGTGAATGGTGGGACCGTAGATAACATGTCAGGTTATATGAGTAGACATGGCAAAGGAGAAACTATCAAAGTCTATAGACCTATTAATGGTATGGGGGTTGAGGCTGCCAAATGGGCAACATACAACTATAAGTATGTGACAAAATACGAAATTGAACCATACGCAAAGAAGAGCACACTCTCTCCACTCCAAACTATTGTTCGAAATTTGTATGGCAGGCATTCTATTACGGGGAAGGAATAGATCTATTGGATCTTGGTAATACCCCCGATCTAAGAGGATTTATTACTCCATCAATGGTAATAAATGCTCCTAATTTGGTATATGTAACTCAATTTACAGCACAATAATTTATACTAGAAACTGCCATTGTGCAGTTTTTCTTTTTAAGATTATCGGAGCTTTACAAAGTATGATAAAGTGTTATGAGATTTTCAATTTGACAACTTAGATTTTCGTAAGGGAGGATGTTAATAGTGAAAAAAACCTTGGCTATTTTTGTGATAGTAATTGTGTTAATTATAGGAGGCGGTTATGCAGCACTACAATACAAATACAATGCACTAGAAAAGAGCTTAAAGAACCATTTATTTAATGTAGAAGGCTACGCTGAATCTGATATCATCAGTATTAAGGCGAAACTAAGTGGTATGCCTAAATTCCCTGTTTACGTAATATTCGCCGACGATCCAAATACTAAATATATTTTTACTGATAGAGATACAGGAGAATGGACACAATTAGATCCTAAAACACCGCAGCGTTTAAATGTAAAGAATTGAAGTTTGATCTAAACCACTGATCTTGATAAAATCAGTGGTTTTTATATTAGACTACTTATCGAGGTTATAGCCTATTGCTAGATAGCGTTAAAGAGATGCCTATATCATGGCTAATTAATTTTGCGGATTAGAGTTCCTCATCACAATTGGAATGGCTGATAAAATGAAAGGATTGACAACATACCTCCTCAACAGTAGTATTATTGAATAATACTAATAATAGCGTGAAGGAGCGTTACGATGATTGATGAGCTGCGAAGCATCGGGCTGTCGGATTTGGAGGCGCGAATTTACCTTGCCCTGCACGAATCCCCCGAAATGTCGGGATATGAAGTAGCCAAGCGGGTGTCGGTATCCCGTTCGAACGTTTATGCGGCCCTGCGGGCGATGACGGATAAGGGGGTGTGCCGAACGATCGAGGCGGATCCCGTGTTATATGATGCGGTGCCGATCGGTCAGGTGGTGAAGACGCTGAAAACCCAATTCGATCAAAATGCACGTATGCTGCTTGAGGAGCTGAACGCGCCGCCGAAGTCCTCGCCGTCGTTCTACAGCTGGAAGGGGGATCAGGCGCTGCGCAAAGCCATTGACCGTCTGGCGGCAAACGCCGAGAAGAGCATTGTCGTTGATCTATGGTCCGAAGACGTCCACTGGATGAGCGAGGCGCTGTCTGAGGCCGAACGGCGCGGCGTCCGAGTTGTCGCGATTGTCATCGGAGAATCCGGGCTCTCCCTGAAGCATGTCATCGAGCATAAGCGGAGCGAGATATGGCAGCAGGCGCAGTCCAGAAAATTCTCGATGCTGTGCGATTCGAAGTCGGCATTAATCGGAAGCTTCGGCCGGTCTCTCCGATTAACGGCGCTTGAAACCGATCATCCTTCCATAATTGAACTGCTTCAGAACGGTCTATATCACGATCTGGTGATGGAGCGGATTGAGGAGGATTTCGCCGCCGAGCTTTCGGATCAATACGGCAGCCATTATGAACGGATTATCAGCCCGTTTCGGGAGCTGCTGGAATAGAGTAGCGGGAGACCGCTTCTTTTTGCGAAAATATTAGTAGTATTCAAAAATACTATCCTGAGGAGTGGACATTTTATGATCCATGTAGATCCACATGCCATCGGGGCCATACTGGCTCAAGTCGGGGAAGAATTGTTGGAGGAATATGGAGGGCTTGCTCCTGCAGCGTCGCGGGAGCAGCTGATTGAACGTTTTGCGGACGCCAACGGCTGGGCAGAGCGCCGCATACGCCAGGCGGTGAACGAAATCCATCCCGGGCTGCCATGGTCCGATGCTGAGCTGGATGCAGCCAGGCAGGGAAGTCCGGAATACGGAGACGCCTACTGGGTGCTTGACCCGATCGACGGAGCCGTCCATCTGCATCAGGGATTCGGATTTTGGGCGATCTCCCTTTGCTTGATCCGGGAAGGCGTTGCCGTCTTCTCGGCCGTTTATGATGCCGGCCGCCGCGAATTGTTCCATGCGGTCCGCGGAGAAGGGGCTTACTTGAACGGCGAGAGGATTCGGGTATCGGCGAAAACGGGTCTGGCCGATGCGCTTCTGCTGACGGCTCCCCCTAACAAAGTCGAGGTGGAGCCCGAGAACGTCAAGCTGACCGCCTGGAGCGTCGGCAAGCTGCTGCCGGAATGCACGGCGCTGCGCATGCTCGGCTCCGTCGCGCTTCAGATGGCTTATGTGGCCTGCGGGCGCATGGATGCCTACTGGGAGTTTGGCCGCGAAATTTACGACTGGCTGGCAGGCGCGCTGCTGATCGAAGAAGCGGGCGGCTGCGTATCCGATGTCGACGGATCGCCGTTCACTTGGGGAACATCCGGGGTTGTTGCAGGACCGGACGCGCTTCGGGACAAGATCGTAACCGTATTGGCAGGGTGATTTTCCCCTGCATGAATCCATGACATGGAGAAGCCCGTCCATTGCGGAAAATGGGCGGGCTTCTTGCTGCAGATACCTTTTATTATTAACGTTGAGAATCGGTCCGTTCCCAGAGCAGGATGCTCAGTACTGAATCAACAGGCTGACATTTTGCCAACCCGCTCCTACCGTCCAGAAGACCAGGTAATCGCCGCGCTTCACTTTTCCGGCCCGAACTGCTTCGTACAGGGCGAGGAAAGGGCTCGTTGTCGCGGTGTAACCGTACTTGTCCCCGATATAAGGAACCTTGTCCTGATCAATCCCGAGGCGCTCCGAAACATGCTTGATATTGCCCAAGGTAAATTGGGAGAACATAAAGCCGGCAATATCATCCTTGGTCAGATCGTTGCGTTCCAGCAAGATGCGAATCGAATTCACCGCGGATTCGGCACAGACCGAATCATCGAAAGGCGTAAACTTCACCTGCGCATCCTTAGCCGTAAACTCCTCACGGTACAGATTCGACAAGCCGTGGGCCGGGAACAGGGAATTGTCGATAACGGATGTATCGGTTTGATAGACGGAATCGATCAAACCGCGGGTGCCTTCCGCTTGCTCCAAAATCACGGCTACTGCCGATTCGGCAAAATTCGAATAATACACCGGCTCCTCCGGACTGTGAACCGAAAGATAATCGGAGCCGACCACAAGCGCACGCTCTACCCTAGGATTAGCGGTCATATAGCGGGAAGCCTGCTCTACCGCAACAAGGATGCCGGCACAATTCGCGTTAATGTCGAAGCAAGCCGTTAGGAGATCGCCTCCAAGGGCATGGTGGAGCTTCAGCGCATTGCTGGGCAGCAAATATTCCGGTGTCTGGGAAGTGAAGATGATCAGATCTACGTCTTTTGCGGACAGCCCGCTCTTCTCCAGCACCAGCTTGGATGCCTGCACGGCCATCGTGAATGTATTCTCTTCCGGATTATCGATAATAAAACGCTTATTACGGCCCAGAGCGGTTACAAGTCCGGTAACATCCGTACCTCTTTCCGCAAAATAGTTAATGTAGTATTCGTTGTCTACTTCATTAGCAGGATGGTAGATTTCAATCTCGCGAATTTGTACACCTCTCATGGCCATCTCTCCTTATTGTTCGATAATTTCGTAGTTGTCCAGCTTCACGCCACGAGCAACACGCCCGAGCTGCATCTTCAGGATCGGATTTTTGGAAATGCGCAGCGTAACTTTCTTAAAGCCGTCTTTTTTATACATCTCGAAGCATCCTTCCAAAAGCGGAAGCGTCTCAGGCGCAGAGACGTTCAGCTTCGTGCAGTCGATGTCAATTTCATATTCCGGAACGGAAATGGTTGAGATGGCCTTGCCGTAAGCCTCAATGGATGCCATTCCGTCTTCCGGCGAGAAGGTGCCTTCCACCTCGGCATGAAATACTTTTGCAGCTTGATCGATTTTGATATTAAAGCTTCCCATGTTGCTCTTCCTCCTATGATCGAAACATATTATGTTGAATTGGTGTTGTACCTTAGTGCTTATTTCTTCAGGGCTTTCAAGCGATCCAAGATCGGCGCGGGCTCGCTGCCGTCCGTATTGACCTCAATGATGCACGGCCCTGTCATCTCCCGCAGGAATCCCGGAATATCCTCCATGTCCTCCAGACGGTCGACAGACATCGCTCGGATTCCGGCGATTCGCATCATGTCGGCGATGGAGATTCTCTCCTGCTTGTAATCCGGGATCGTGCGGTTATATAGAAACTTCTGCCCGCGCTCGACGTAAGACAGCATGGCGTTGTTAATAATGAAATAAATGATGGGCAGACCGTACTCTTTAGCGGTAAGCACCTCGGTGCCATTCATGAAGAACGAGCCGTCCCCCGCAATAACGGCAACCGGGCGGGTCGAGTCGGCCAGATATAGTCCCGGTCCTCCCGCCATCGCCGATCCCATCGCTCCATAGTTCAGATTGATTTCAAAATCGCCGCCGGCGGGCACTTCCAAGTACTTCAGGACAAAGTTGGTAAATTCCCCGATATCGCATACATATCGCGTGTCTGCCGGCATCACTTGGCTCAGCTTCTCCAGAAACAGGCGCAGCGACAAGCCTGTATGATTGGGCTCGTAGGCCTCGTTAAGCGGGAACGGCTTCTTAAATGAAGCTGAAGACGGACTCACGTGCTCCGCAAAATAAGGAACGGCATCCCGGAGATCGGCAACAACGGCTGCATCGGTCCGGAAGACTTTCCCAAGCTCTTTGGCATCACGGTCGACATGAATCACCTTGCGTCCGTCCACCAGGACATCATTGAAGTTGCATGTAGAGGACTCTCCCAGGCTTGTACCCAAGATTAAAATGCAGGTGGCCTTCGAAGAGGTGACGTATTCCATCGCCGCATCGGTGCTTGAAAATCCGTAATTCCCTAAGTTAAGCGGAAATTCGGCCGGAATGATGCCTTTGGCCGATGGCGTCGTAATGATGGGCCACTGCAGCCGTTCGCTGAGACGCATGATGGCTTCGGCTGATGAGCGCCCGCCGCGTCCGACCATAATGATTCCCCGCTCAGCCTCATTCAGGAGGGCTGCAGCACGCTCCATCTCATCCGGATTCGGGCGAATACGCTGAAGCGCGGAAGGCTCTGGAGCCGCAGGCAAGAGCGCCGGCGCTTCCATCCGCTGCACATCGATCGGAACCGAAATATGCACAGGCCCGCAAGGGGGAGTCAGCGCGATCCTTACCGCCTTATCCAGCTCGGCCAACACATCGGCTTCGTTCATCACGGTGTTGCTGTATTTGGTGATGGGCCGGACAATATCCTGCGCATCCATCTCTTGGATGGCTCCCTTGCCGATCTGCCACCGGTTTACGTATCCGGTGATGACCAGCAGAGGGGCTTTGGCGCGCATGGCATCGGCAATCCCGTTCATCATATTGCCGACCCCGACCGCACCGGCACCGGCACAAACGGCGAGCTTGCCGGAATTGCTGGCATATCGCGCAGCCATATAGGCGGCGCCGGCTTCATTTTTCGTAATGATCGGCTTGATATCGACATCAATCAACGCGTCATAGATCGGGCCGATGATCCCGGCCGGAATTCCGAATATGCAGTCCACTCCGACATTTCGCAAATACTTCAGCACGGCTTCGGCAATATTCATCTTGAAGAATCCTCCTTATGCTGTAGTTGAAACGCATCCTTGTATTCAAACACAAGTGATTCTGCACGTTTGACCTCTTCTTTCGTAAAATCATGCCGTGCTCCAATCGAGGCGACGACGACGATCCCCTTCACCGTCTCATGCTGCATGACAGGCAGAACCATAATGCTGTCGATCCCAAACAGGAAAAACTCGTCGGCCGCGCGCGGATCGTTCTTGACGTCTTGCAGGACAACCGTTTGCGGATGCTCCATCATTTCGCGCAAAAGGCGGTCATGCCGGATGTAGACGGGGTGCTCTGCATGAACGCTTTTCCACTTCTCCACGCCGAGCTGGTCCGTCTTCGTTTTGGATACCGGATTCAAACGGCCGTCCCGGATTTCATGATAGGCGATATCGGCCACGCCTGTGAGGCGTTCAAGCTCTTCAAACAGTGATGCTAATCGCTCCATGCCCATTTCTCCTCCGTATCAAAAATCTCATTGTCCGATCGGATGTTTAGTTTCTTCGTCCGATTCAAGCAGCTAGGAGGACGTTAACATTTCTCCCTTAGCGGATAGCTTAAAGCAGCCGCTCTTGTCCAAATTGTCGGTGTCGTTATGTTTGCTGAAGTACGGTACGCCCCCTTTGTCGCAATGGCCGCGGCATTTCCGGGTACGGGCAAACTGCGGCTATTTTTGGAATTGCGTGTAACACACCATTTATATCGGATCCTTTTTTTCGTTCTTTCATGGTTTTTCGGAAATATTATAATTTTTTTCACTTTTTCATAGCGTGTTATCCAAGTTGAGGTGAAGGGTTTGTTTCATTTGTTATGTTCGCAATGACAATTGTTACATCAAGCTAAAATTCTTTTTAATTCGACAAAAAAACACAAAATTCGCTATAGACTCCTGCTAATTAATTCCTCTATGATAGATACTAAACATGATAGACACAGCTTGAGAGCAGTTTTGGCTATTCTGAAAGCGCTCTCCTGGGTGAGGCGGCGAATAACTGAAGGATTGGAAGAGGCTAAAGCCGGTATGATAACTCCAATCCATTGTTTGTGCAGCCATAACCGAAAGCGCATTCATAGAAATGGCCGTTTGAACAGGAGGTTGTTTAGACTAACGCTTGTTTAATACTCCCTTGATCAACCGTCGCTAACACGAAGTCGTGCGTGTTTCATTGGGCGGTTTGATCCGCAGTGAATGAATTTGCTTAATTGCATATCGCTAGGGGTGGAGACGATGAGATAACCCTGGGAGGCAGCTGCTTTAGCTTTTTTAGGAGGTGGTGGCTCTTTTGGTTGCTCGTTAACGTCTCTATTTTTGTGCGCATTTTTTAGGAGATATCCAGGCTTTGAATCACAGACAGCAGATATGCAGTGATAGAAACATTCGAAAGGGGCCAGAACATTGATGAAAAAGAAAACATGGTTGCTTACGCTGTTGACCATTGTGATGATCATGACGACCGCGTGCGCAGGAGGCAGCGGAGGAAGCGGGAATGCAGGGGGCGAGGTTAACCTCGATGACGTGGAAGCGGCTTCGATGGATTTGAAGAACGATACGACGCCGATCAAAATCCAGTATTGGCACTCGCATGCCGAGGCACAACTGGAAGGCTTGAACTACATGATTGGAGAGTTTCAGAAGAAGTATCCGCACATTACAGTCGAACCGGTATTCCAAGGCGGGTATCCGGATCTGCATAAGAAGCTGTCGGCTGCCGTGGCCGCTGGCGACGTTCCGGCTGTGACGAACGTGGAAGTATCCTCCCTGCCGAACTTTGCGGACAGCGGCGTATTCGCCGACCTGGGACCATGGATCAAACGGGACGAAGTGAACATGGATGACTTCGCGCAAGGCATGTTGAACGCGTATGCATTTAACGGCAAGCAGTACGGCTTCCCGCTGATCGTCAGCACCAGCGTCTTCGTGTACAACAAAACGATGCTGGACGAGCTCGGCGTAGAGCCGCCGCAGAAGTGGGACGAGATTGAAGCCTTCAACGCCAAAGTCGTGAAGAAGGAAGGCGACAAGACGACACGGTATGCCTTCTCCGTTCCTGGTTGGGATACCTGGTACTACGATCCGTGGAACATTAACGGCGGCGGGCAAATCTTGACAGAGGATATGAGCGCATCGGCGGTGGAGAACGAGGATTCCCTGCGCTACCTCCAAAACTTCTACAAGTGGCAAAACGAAGGCAGCATGCATATGGGCTTCGGCAAGGGCGCTTCCGACAATATGCGTCAAATGTTCCTGAACGGCGAGATCGCAATGGTACAGCACACATCGGCCATGCTGAAAATGTACCGTGAGAATGCGGATTTTGAAGTGGGCGTATCCTTCCTCCCTGGCGACAAGAAGCGTACCTCTAATATTGGCGGTGCAGGCATCGTGATGATGAACGGCGCCAAGGATCTGGAGAAGGAAGCTGCATGGAAGTTTATCGAGTTCATGACCGCAGCCGAGCATAACATCAAGTGGGCGGAATCGGTAGGCTACCTGCCAACTCGGAAATCGGCCATCGAATCGGAAGAAGGCGACCAATATTTCGAAAGATGGCCTCAATACAGAGCGGTTTACGAGCACTTTGACGAAGTGACTCCGCGCCTGCAGCATCCGGCTTATCCGGAATTCAGCGAGGTGTATAAGGAAGTGATCGGCGAGATGGTGCTTAACAAGAAAGATCCGGTGCCGTTAATGCAGGAAGCGGCCAAGAAGATTAACGATATTCTGATGGATTACGAGTGATGTCTATGGGAACCAATCCAAAATTAAACAAGGCGGCGCCCAACCGGGCGTCCGCTTCCGTATCCAGACGGGTGTCGAATTCGGTCATCGAGAAATGGAAGGACTTTGCCTTTTCGGTGCCGGCCCTGGTATTCATGGGGGCTTTCCTGTACTTTCCGCTCCTGTACTCCATTTATATCAGCTTCACGAACTGGAACATGACGCGCCCGGTGATGAAATTTGTCGGAGCGAACAACTATACCCGGCTGCTGACGAACGAAGAGTTCTATCAATCGATGAAGGTGACGTTCCTGTACACGCTCATGGATGTCGTCTTTACGCTGGCGATCGGCTTGCTGCTGGCGCTGCTGCTCAACGTGTCATCCTCCCGCCTGTTCGGATTCATGCGGGGCGTGATCTTCATGCCGTATTACATTTCCATGGTCATCGCGGCCATGGTGTTCACTTGGATTTATAACGGGCAGTACGGGCTTCTGAACCAGGTGGTGTCCTGGTTCGGAATGGATCCCGTGGAATGGCTCATCAATCCGTCCACCGCGCTGCCGGCGCTTGTCGCCGTCTCGGTCTGGAAGGGCGTTGGCTTTGCCATGATCCTGTTCATTGCGGGTATGCGCGGAATTCCGGCGGAATATTATGAAGCGGCCTCCATTGATGGAGCCAGTCGGCTTCGGCAGTTCCGCAACATTACGCTTCCGCTCTTGTCGCCCATGACGCTGTTCCTTGTTATTACCAGCTTCATTTCGTCGATGCAGGTCTTCCAATCCATCGATGTCATGACAGATGGCGGACCGCTTAAGGCCACCAACGCGATCGTATACTGGATTTATACGATGGCCTTCGTCGAATTCAAAACGGGAAGGGCTTCTGCGCTTGTCATGATTCTGTTCGTGATTATATTGCTGTTAACGATGTTTCAGATGTGGGTCAGCAGGAAGAAGGTGCACTATGAGGGATAATTATATGGCCGGTTCGGCCGCAAACCGCAAACTGCTCATGGCGCTTCGCATTATAGCGGCGGTCCTGGTCACTCTGGTCATGTTCTTTCCGGTATATTGGCTCTTGATCAGCTCCCTTAAGACGCAGGCAGAGATGCGGATGGCCGTACCGACGTTCTGGCCGCAAAGCTTCGCATGGGAAAACTTCGCCGAAGCTTTCCGCGTCATTCCATACGCGCGGTATTTCGGCAATACGCTGATTATGGCCGTAGGGACGATCATCCTGCAGCTGAACGTAGCGTTAATGGCGGCTTATGCGTTCGCGAAAGGGCAATTCCGGGGACGGGATGCGCTGTTCTTGCTCGTGCTGGCTGCCCTGATCGTCCCCGAGCAGGTTACCTTCGTGCCGGTATACGTCATGATGTCGAAGCTGGGCTGGCTGGACACATTCTTGGCCCTGATCGTGCCTCATGGCGCTTCGGCTTATGCGATCTTCCTGCTTCGGCAATCGTTCAAATCGATCAACAATGATGTACTGGAGGCGGCACGTGTCGACGGTGCCGGCCGGTTCTCCATCTTGTACAAATTGCTGCTCCCGATGGCGCTGCCGACCGTCGTAACGATGGGCGTTCTGATCTTCATCTCGACCTGGAACTCGTATTTCTGGCCGCTGATCATGACCAATGATAACGATATGCGGGTGCTTACGGTCGGCATCGCGATGCTTCGCGATTCCATTGCAGGCAATGAAGCGATGTTCTTCCATATCATCATGGCATCGAGCGTCATGGCGATTATTCCGATCGTGCTCGTCTTTACGGTCATGCAGAAGCATATCGTAGCGGCTATGGCAAATTCGACTTTTAAGTAAGAGGCATGCCTTGGCCTCCGGGGCGCTCGCTCCCCGGGGCCTTTCCATGTTGCGGCGGCAGGCCGCATCATGGAATAATAACCATAAAGCTTACGAGGGGGAATTGAACGATGACAGTACGTGGACTGGCCCATCGGGGATATCCGCTGAAATATCCGGAGAATACGATGCTGGGCTTTCGGAAGGCGCTGGAGCTTGGGTACACGCATTTGGAGCTGGACGTTCAGCTGACGAAGGACGGGGTGCCTGTCGTCATCCATGATCCGACGGTCAACCGGACGACGAACGGCACCGGAGAGGTGAAGTCCTTCACGTTCGAGGAGATCCGGCGACTCGATGCCGGACAGGGGGAAGCCATCCCCACGCTGGAGGAAGCGCTGCTGCTGGCGAAAGACCGCATGACGGTGGATATCGAGCTGAAGCAGACAGGCCTTGCTTATCCGGGGCTGGAGCAGAAGGTGATCGAGACGGTACGGCATGCGGGCATGGAGAAGCAGGTGTTCCTGACCTCCTTCGATCATTATTCGATCGAGCGGGCCCGGACCCTGGATTCGGACATCGAGCTTGGCCTGGTTATTTACGGGGCAACGCCATCGGTATTTCCGTATCTGGATCAATTAAGGGCAAAGTATGTGTCCGTAAAATACGTGTTTATCACGCCTGAATTTTTGGAGGAAGCGCGAAAGAGGGATATTCAACTGATTGTGTGGACGCCTGACGATGAGTCGGTGCTCGAGTCCCTCGCACAGTATCCGGACCTGTTGATCTGCACGAACAATCTGGAGGGCTGGGCGAAGGTGTACAAGGAGAAGGTGCTGCTGAACTCGTAAAGCATTTGCAGTGTTTGCAGAGAACCTGAAGAGCTTCCAGCATGTAAGCAAGTTGTTCTCTACTCCTCGTTTGGCCGACAGCGGGTTTGGAGTTGAATCAAATGGAATACGAATGGTTAAGGGTATGTCCGGGCCGGTGGAGGCCGGACATACCCTTTCTTTGTAAAGAATATGTAAAATTTTAAATTTCAGTTTGACTTGCGGACAATTGTCCGTTAGAATAATACCACGCTAACGGACAATTGTCCGTATATAGAGATAAGGAGGATACATTTTTGGATATGGGAGTGGGGCCGAGTTCGGCCAAAATTGATTTAAGCAAGATAAAGAGGGGACCGATCGTCGCCGCGCTGATTATCGGCGCGTTCGTCTCGATCTTGAATGAGACGCTGCTGAATATCGCGTTTCCAAGCTTGATGGAGAAGTTCGGCATCGGTGAGGCGACGGTGCAATGGCTGTCCACGTCTTACATGCTCGTTGTCGGCATTCTCGTGCCTATCACGGCGCTGCTTCAACTGTGGTTTTCGACAAGGCAGATGTTTATCGGCGCGATGTCGCTATTTCTTGTCGGGACCATTATATGCGGGTTCGCTCCAGTATTCGGGGTGCTGCTGACCGGCCGCATTTTGCAGGCAGTCGGAACGGGTCTCATGATTCCGGTGCTGATGAATACGATCCTCAGCATCTATCCGCCCCAAAACCGCGGAGCCGCCATGGGGATGATCGGGCTTGTCATTATGACCGCCCCGGCGATTGGACCGACGCTGTCCGGTTTGATTGTTGACGCGCTCAATTGGCGCTGGTTGTTCTACCTCGTTATGCCGCTGGCTGCGTTCTCCATTATTTTTGCAGCTATGTTTTTGAAAAATGTAACAGAGCTTACGAAACCGAAGGTCGATTTCATCTCCATCATTCTGTCGACGATCGGCTTCGGGGGCATCGTGTACGGCTTTAGCAGTGCCGGAGAAGGCTCTTGGTCGGATCCGGTGGTTATTTGGTGCATCGCGGCCGGGGCTATCAGCCTGCTGCTCTTCGTATGGCGTCAGCTGAGCATGAAGGAGCCGATGCTGGACCTGCGTACCTTCAAATATCCGATGTTCTCGCTGGTGACGATTCTGATGCTTGTGCTGATGATGAGCATGTTCTCCACGATGATCATGCTGCCGCTGTTCTTGCAGAATGCACTGGGAATGACGGCGCTGGCAGCCGGCCTTGTCATGATGCCGGGCGGTATTATCAACGGACTGATGGCGCCGATCACGGGCAAGCTGTTCGACAAGTTTGGGCCGAGAGTGCTGGTCATTCCGGGACTCGTCCTGTTAGTTATTGCCATCTTCCTGTTTTCGCGCGTTAACGCTTCATGGACGGGTGGTTATGTCATCTTCCTTCATGTTATGATGATGATAGGTATATCCATGGTCATGATGCCTGCCCAAACAACGGCTCTGAATCAGCTGCCGAGACTGCTGTACCCGCACGGAACCGCGATTATGAATACTCTTCAGCAGGTAGCGGGGGCCGTCGGTATGGCGCTGTTTATAAGCATCATGACAGCAGGAGCTAAAAATTATGTCGTGACAACCGGGGATCTGAATCCGGTCGAGAGTATGATAGCCGGCCTTCATAGTGCTTTCATCACCGGGCTTGTTCTGGCAATTGCCGCATTGGTGCTGGGTCTGTTCGTGAAACGCGCATCTACGCCTTCTGAACAGGAACGGTCCGCCGCATAAAGATTCCTGTGTCGATGGGAAAGGATGCATGCATTCTGAGCAAAAAAGAGAATGACGAATTGAGTCAAAAAATCTTGGATACGGCTCAAGCGTTGTTTAATAAATACGGGGTCGAGGACGTATCCATGCATCAGGTGGCCAAAACGGCCGGGATCGGTCAAGGCACGCTCTATCGCCGTTATCCAAGCAAGAGCAAGATATGCTTTTCCTTGATGGAAGCGAAAATCGATCGGTTCCTGCAGGAGTTGGATGAGTATCTTCGCAACAGTGATGAACCGGTCGCCGTCCGGATTCGGACGATTATCACCCGCGTGATCCTGCATTTTAATGAGGATTTGGAGTGGCTTCGGGTGATGCTGACCTCCGACAGGCTGGAGGAAACCAAGAATCATCTGTGCGAAAATCCGCCCTTCACCTATCTGCGGCTGCAGATCAAGACTCTGCTTGAGGATGCGGCGGAACAAGGCGTTCTGATGCCCGTGGATCCGCAGTTTACTTCCGTCATGATGGCCTCGCTGCCGCGTGCGGATATTATCTTGTTCCTGCGCGACATGGGATACAGCGCGGAGCAGATTGCCGAGCAATATTGCCGAAGCTTTGTGGATCCGCTGTTTGTAGACCGTTCAACCATATAGCATTCGCGGTAACCATGCCGCTTCGCCTCAAGACCTGCCGGTCTTGGCGAAGCGGCTTTTCTTTTCCTGTTGTTACAGCAGGCCTGAAGCGGCAAGCCGGTATAAGAGAAGGGTCCCGCGAGACTCATTTGGCAAGTGCTTTGCTCATAATCGGGCCCCGGGCGCGTGAGCAGGTATAAACCCAGGCTGCGGCGAATACTGTACACCAATATCGTCCATTCCAGGATGGACCTTTGGTGGGGGGATGCGCATGAAGCGCAGTTGGGTCAATTCGCCGTATTCATTTTCGCTCGGGATGTTTGCCATGATGGTGCCGAGCCAGGCGTTCAGCTCCTTTTACATCTTCTTTTATGTGGATCAGCTGGGATTGGGAATTGGGCTGGCATCTCTGGCACGGACGGTTTTTCTAATCTGGGATGCGGTCAATAATCCGCTGATGGGGTATTGGTCCGATCGGACGAAGACAAGATTCGGAAGGCGCAGGCCGTGGGTGTTCGGCGCGATTCCGCTGTTTATGCTCACCTTTGTGCTCGTATTTTCCCCGCCGGAGGGACTTGGGCAGAACGGACTTTTTACGTGGTTTCTGATAACCCTAATTCTCTACGAGGCGGTAGCGACGGTGCTGTGGGTCAATTACGGGGCATTGTTTCCGGAGCTGTTCCGGGGCGACCGTCTTCGTGCCAAGGCTTCGGCGGTGCAGCAGGGCTATCAAGTCGTTGCTCTGCTGATCGGTACGGCCGTGACGCCGATTCTGTACGATGCGATGGGGTTCTCGAACATGGCGATCCTATATGCGGTGCTGTTCGGCGCGTTCATGTTCATATGCATGATGAGCGTCCGGGAGCTGGAGGCTTATCGGGAAGCAGACCCGCTCCCGCTTGGCGCGGCATTCCGGGAAACGCTCCGCAACAAGAAATTTTGGGTATTCAACATCTCGAATTCGTTCGCACAGACGGTGAACGGGCTTATTAGCTCGACGATTCCCTTCTATGCCAAATATGTGCTGAAGATTCCTGACGACCAGGTGTCGCTGCTGCTGGCGTCGGTATTTGTATCGGTCATTCCGCTCGTGTTCGTCTGGTACCGGATCATCCGCAGCATGGACGGCGTGAAGGCTTGGCGGCTGTCCTTGGCGATATACGGTCTGTCGGTCATTCCGCTCTGGTTCGGCTTTAACCTGGTCAGCGGCATCTTGGCCGGCATCGGCGTCGGCTTCGGGCTTGCCGGCTTTCTGGTGACCCCGGCCGTTGTCAGCGGCAGTATCATCGATGAGGATGCGTTGCGAACAGGCTTGCGGAGGGAGGGGATCTACACGTCCGTGAGCGGGTTTATTACGCGTTCGAGCGGTCTGATCTCCGCGCTTGCCTTCTGGGTGGTCGGCATCATCTTTGGATATGAAAGCGGCGACAACCCGGGAAGCGATCCGGAATCGACCTTCCGTTATTTAATGAGCGTCGTTCCGCTATGCCTGCTGGTCGTTTCATTCCTCGTATCCTTCCTTACCAAAATCGAATTTTCTAAACCGATCGGAGGCGTGCATGAGCATGGAGCGAAGATTGATCATCAATTGTGACGATTTCGGGCAGAGCGGGCCGATGAATCAGGCCATCCAGCACCTGCTTGAAGAGAATAAGGCATCATCGGCCACTATTATGACGGTTGCCCCCGGATTCGAGGAGGCGGCAGCCTGGGCATCGCGCAGGAATCAGGCCAATGTGGGTCTGCATCTGACGATGACCAGCGAATTTGAAGCCTTGCGATGGCGAAGCCTGACCGGACATTCCTCGCTTCATGATGCCGAAGGCTACCAATACCGGACGGTCCGCGAGTTCGAACAAGGCGCTGAGGCTGGAGCGGTGCTCAAGGAACTGGAAGCCCAGTACCGGCTCGCCCGCAGGGCAGGGATCCGGATTAGCCATGTCGATAATCATATGGGGAGCCTGTACGGGATAGAGACGGGGCGCAGCCTCATCCCTCAGATGCTGTGGAAGACCTCCCGCTGGAAACTCCCGGTGCGGCTCTTCCGCTATATCGATCCGGAGGACTCCCTGCTCCGCTCCCTGCCGAACATCGAGCGGCCGGTAGCGCTGGCATCGGGCTTAGCCGATACCTTCGGGGTTCCGATTCCGGATTATTTGCTCTCGCATCCCTTCGCCAAGCTGGAGGGGGAGACGTACGACAGCTTCAAGCAATCGATCATTGCCAGACTGTATCGGCTGCCGGAAGGCGTATGCGAAACCTATGTCCATCCGGGAGTGGAGGATGACTGGATGGAGGCGAATATTCCGAACTGGGAGAAGCGGGTGTGGGAGTTCAAGCTTTTGTTTGACGATGATTTTGCCTACGGGATGCGGGATGCCGGCGTAATCCTGACGGATTACCGGTATGTCGAGGCGCACTTGAAACGTCCCCGCATGCGGTCGGCGATGAAGCTGGTCAAGGTGCTGGCCAAGAAATCGTAATCGGGCGCTGGAGTCTGGCAAGCTTGGTCGCCGAATTCGGCCAGCCGACACACCCAAGCCTGCATGACATTAGTCCAGCCAACAACTTGCCGGATCCAGCAAGCAGCCTCTGCCCGGCCAGACCTGCCAACAAACTTGCCAAGCCTAGGCTCTCCAACAGAACTTCCGGGTCCAGCAAGCAAGCCATCCTGAAGCGGGTCAGCTATAACGACTGCCTGGCCTGGGCCAAGCATCAAGCCTGCCGGGTCCGCCAAGCCAAGCCCTGCCCAACCCGGGCAGGGCTTGTTCTTGAATTTTAGTTTATCGTTTCCTAAAGGCTATTCATCGCCCGGCATCTTCCTTCGCAGCCTTCAGCTCCAGTTGGGTGATTTGTGCCTTGTACTGCTCAAGAAGGTGGGCCAGCGCGTTCTTGATGGCTGCGGAATCCTTCGATTCCACGGCTTCTGCAAGCTCCATTCGCGCTTCGATGAATGCGATATCGCTCTCGGTAAGTTTGACGGCCTTAAATTCCTTATGGTGGCCTGGAGCTGCTTCAATAGGGATACCGTCCGGAGATACGGCTGCTGCCGCTTTGATAGCAATGCTCGCTTCTATAGGGGAGACGATTGTGTCGCTAGCCGTATCATCGGACTTAAGCTCATGCCGTATGATCGTTTTCACCCATTGCTTAGGGAAACCCTGTTCCGCGATATCGCTCGGTTTCGCGACATGTACCAGGCCGGCATCACTTTTTATCTCGTAATTTCCCAAGATCTCTGAATCTCCCAGGATCTTTGTAATTTCAACCGTTTTCGCAGCCTCTTTCAATTCCTTGATGTCTTGGCCCTGAATGTCCAGCGCTTTAACTGCTGCAACGGCTGCTGCGCGGATGGCCGCAGGCTTTCCTTGTGCTTCCGGATCCGATTCGAAAGGAGCGGCTTCGGCCGTAATGAAGAGGGCCTTCCCTTCCGCTACGGCCAGCTTCTTGTATTTCTCCAGCGCCTGCTCCCAGTCTTTCAGCGTCTCCGGTGCGTACCGCTTGGCCAGCTCCAGCGGATCAGGCAGTATGCGAACGGAGGAAGCGACCGGACCGGCTTCCGTGTGGTATATCTTCACATTGTGAAGGGATCGATCGGTCGTAGACGAGTCTGCGGAGGCATGGGCCGTGCCGGCGGATGCCGCAAGCAGAGCGGCCGAAAGGGCCAGCTTGCCGAAAACATGCTTGTGATTCATCGTAACACTCCTTTTTTGGGGGATAAGTTGTCTTACAGCTTCCAATTTACAGATCGGCATTGGCAGAACGTTGGTGCTTTTGTGGAAAAATAATGGCATTTCCCATTCGCCGACCGCCGCTTGGTATACTGGGAGAAGATAAAGCCCGGAGGTACATGAAATGAATGCAAATGTGCTGATTGCGGTCGTTGACGATGACCAGCATATCCGTAACTTGGTGGAGGCCTACTTGCGTAAGGAAAACTACAGGACGGTCGGTCTTGGAACTGCTGAGGAGGCCTGGGAGCTGTGGCGGACGAATCCGCCGGATATGTGGGTGCTCGACATTATGCTTCCTGGCATGGACGGCTTCGAGCTGTGCCGGCGAATTCGTACGAAGGCCGAAGTGCCGATCATCATGATTTCCGCCAAGGACAGCGAAGTGGACAAAATTTTGGGGCTTGAGCTCGGAAGCGACGATTACATGGTGAAGCCGTTCAGCCCCCGCGAACTGGTGGCCCGCATCAAACGGCAGCTGAGCCGGTGGTATAAACTCAATCATACAGGCGGAGCTTTCCAGCCTGCGTCCAAGTCTGCAGGGATTACGAACGGCCGTCTCCGGCTGCTGCCGGACGAGCGGCGCGTATTCTGGGACGGAGCTGAAGTGGATATGACCAACAAGGAGTTCGAGATGCTCCGGGTGTTCGCCGAGCATCCGAATCGCGCGTTTACGCGGGACGAGCTGCTGACCTCCGTATGGGGGGATGATTATTTCGGCAGTGACCGTGCGGTCGACCATCTGATCAAACGTCTACGGAAAACGGTGGAGCAGCTGCCGATCGAGGCGATCTGGGGACACGGATACCGAATGCGGGCCGAAGGAGGAGAGATATTGCCATGAAGCTGGTGCATCAGATTAATCTGGCGTTTGCGATATCACTGATCGCGGTTCTGTCAGTGACGGCGGTGATCATCCATTACGTGCTTCTTGACCATTTCATCGGAACGCAGCGGAAAGACATGCAGTCCATTGGAGCTCAAATGACAGCAACTTTGGTCAGCGCGGCTGAGAAGCAGATTCCGATTGAAGAAGCCCCTTTGGCAATGGCGAGCGGGATTTCCACTTACCCGATCGTCGACGTGGCTGCCGTCATTACGGACATGCAGGGAAATGTGGTCAGCTCCATGCCGCTTCCTGCGGCGGTCCCGGCGGAAGCAGCCCCGATCAAGGGTACCGAGGGCCGATCTGTCGGGATTGCCGAAGGCCTGACAGTCCGGCAGATGCTGAAAGATGATCTCTTCCTTACGGAGGTTACCTCGGTGCCTCAAGGCACGCTTACGCTGATCACGCCGATCAGCAAGATCAAGGCGATCGAGCAGGCGCTGCTGGGACGGCTGCTGCTCGTCTTCGGCGCCGGGGCGGTCATGATGCTGATCCTAAGTCTGTTTATAACGAAAAAGCTGATCAAGCCGCTCATGCTGCTTCGGGAAGAGCTGAAGAAGGTGAAGGAGCGTCAGTTCTCGGAGGTCCGGCGAGTGGGCGCTCCGGGAGAAATCGGCATTGTGGCGGAAGCCGTCCATGAAATGGCGAACGAGCTGGAGCGGTATAGCCATGTGCAGAAGCAATTTTTCCAGAATGCCTCCCATGAGCTGAAGTCGCCGCTCATGTCGATCTCCGGATATGCGGAAGGCATCCGGGATGGCGTGTTCGAAGGGGAGGATATCCGCAAGGGGCTGGACATCATCATGAGCGAAAGCAGCCGAATGAAAAATATCGTAACTGAAATGACCCTGCTGGCGAAGCTGGATAGCGAGGAGGATATTTTTCGGGCGGCTCCCGTCCACCTGAAAGAGCTGGTGGAAGAAGCCGTCGAGAGGATCAATCCGGTCCTCGTCAAGAAGGGGTTGTCCGTGCATCTTTCCTATGCCAAGAACGAAACATTAATCGTATATGCGGACCGCGATAAGCTGCTGCAGGCTCTCCTGAACATCGTCACTAATGGCGCAAGGCACGCCAGTAAGCATATTTACATCCACGCCGGCATTGAGAAGGGACGGGTGGTGCTGTCCGTCTCCGATGACGGGGAGGGAATCGCCGAGGAGCTCCTTCCATTCCTCTTCCACCGGTTCGTAAAGGGGAAAAACGGGGAATCCGGTCTCGGCTTGGCCATCGCACGGGCGATTGTCGAGCGCTGCGGCGGACTGATCATGGCTGCCAACCGCAAGGAGGGGGGTGCAGTTATCACGCTCGGCTTCCCTCCGTATCGTGCTGCAGGAGCGTGAAGCTGTTAAGGGACGGGCTGCTGACACGAACGGCCCTTGCGAAGCAACGGGGAGCCGCTAAAGCCTGCATGCATTCTGGCTTGAGCAAAGATTGAGGGCGCGTGGGTTAAAGCAGAGCCTCACGCCCGATTACCTTCTATTGACAACAAAAGTGCAAGGGGCTACAATCATACAAAAAGGGCGATAGTGAGCACTAACAAACGAAATGGGGAGGGAGCATAGGTGAAGCTTAGGGAAACGATGAGCAACAAAGACAGACTGCTGCTGACGGCAATCGATCTGATGGTCTTGAAGGGATACAAGGGAGTATCGACCAAGGAAATCGCATCAGCCGCGGAGGTTAGCGAAATGACGCTGTTCCGCAACTTCGGAAGCAAGCAGAATCTGCTGGAGACAGCAATCGAGCGCTTTTATTACGCCGGGGAAATGAAGCGTGTGTTTGACGAAGAGCTGGTCTCGGATTTGGAGAGCGACCTGCTGCTCATCAGCCGGCGATACCAAGAGAGCATGAACCGCAACCGGAAGATGATCCGCATCGTGCTGCAGGAGCCAGAGCTGAAGCCGCTTAGGGACCAGGCCCAACGGCATCCGAGGCTGCTTAAGGAGATGCTGACGGAGTATTTCGATCAGATGCAGCGCGAGGGAAAGGCAGCAAGTACCGATTCGGAAGCGGCGGCGTTGTCGTTCATGTGGATGAATTACGGGGCGTTCATGAGCAGCTTGTTCGAAGCGGAGCCGATTACCGACGGGAGTATGCCGGGGCTTCTGGAGAACGGGATCTCGCTGTTCGCAAGGGCCATGAGGCCGTGAGAGCCAGCCTCGTGCCCCCAAATTTTCGCCACGGTACAGGAAAAAACTCGTCAGAACGACGTTTTTTTTACAAGAATAGATAGTTAGCACTAACTATTGATTGTGATCAAAGGCAGGTATGAAAAAAGGAGGGATCTGTTTATGAAAGAGTCTCATATTACACGCTCCGAGCAGAAGCCGGTCGGCTTGACCGCAGCTGCGGGATTTCAGGTCGGGGTCCGCAGAACGTTGCCGATCACGCAGGAGGAGGCATGGCGATTGCTGATTTCACCCGAGGGATTGTCCCTATGGCTGGGAGAGGTCGAGACGCTGGAGCTTGCTCGGGGAACGGCTTTTGCGACACGGGAGGGAAATCATGGGGAGCTGCGCGTCGTCAAGCCTATGCACCAGCTTCGGATGTCATGGCAGCGGGCCGGCTGGAGCGTCCCCTCGACCCTGCAGATCCGCCTTCTGCCAACCAAGCAGGGGGGAACGACCATCAGCTTCCATCAGGAGAAGTTGAAGGATCTGTACGCCAGGGAGCAGATGAAGGCGCATTGGGAGGATGTGCTGCACCGATTGAAGGAAGCATCCGATGGATTCAGCAAGGAAGCCCCATGAATAGCCTCTGCTGAACCAATGCCGATGGAGCACCATTCCTTCTCCCTAAAGGCCTGCCTTCAGACCGGGGATTGCTTGCACACCCGCACAAAATGATCAATCTTCCCTGACATCGGACGTAAACTATAGAGGAGGGAGTTAGAGGATTTTCCCGTTTCAAGCAGAATTCTATATATATCCGGGCATGATGGATGATAGCAGGTTCCCTGCATTTTACAAAAAAAGAAAAGGCGATGGTGATTGTCCATGGGTATGCAATTTCGGGTTGAAAAAGATTTTCTGGGGGAAAAACAGCTTCCGGCTGAAGCTTATTACGGCATTAATACCGTCAGAGCGGTTGAGAACTTTCCGATAAGCGGCGTGCCGATCCACGCAGAGCTGATCTCCGCGCTTGGGGAAGTGAAGAAGGCGGCAGCACTGGCCAATATGGAGCTTGGGTTTCTGCCGAAAAAGATCGGCCAAGCCATTGTGGAAGCAGCAGATGAAATTATCGCAGGCAATCTCCGTTCGGAATTCATCGTGGATTCGATTCAAGGCGGAGCAGGCACCTCGATTAATATGAATATGAATGAGGTTTTGGCGAATCGTGCGCTGGAGCTTCTAGGGAAGCAGAAGGCGGAATACTTTTACTGCAATCCTAACAATCATGTCAATATGTCGCAGTCCACGAATGACGCCATTCCGACCGCGATCCGCATTGCCTCCTACCGCCTGGCGCAGGAGCTGCTCGCGGTATTCCGGACGCTGGTGGATGGTATTCGGGCGAAGGCCCGGGAGTTCGATGATGTGATCAAGATGGGACGCACGCATCTGCAGGATGCCGTTCCGATTCGGATGGGGCAGGAGTTCGGGGCGTACGCCAACGTGCTCAGCCGGGATATTGCCCGGATTGATCGGGCTGCGCAAGGGCTGCTCGTCGTGAACATGGGGGCAACAGCGGTTGGAACAGGACTGAATGCAACGCCGGCTTATATGGACAGCGTGGTGAAGCATTTGGTTGAACAGACGGGATTCACCTTGAAGCAGGCCGAGGATCTCGTCGATGCTACCCAGAATACCGATGCTTATATGGAGCTCTCGGCTTCCTTGAAGGTATGCGCCGTGAATATTTCGAAAATGTGCAACGACATCCGCTTAATGGCCTCAGGGCCGAAAGCCGGGTTGAATGAGCTGAATGTGCCGGCAAGACAGCCGGGCTCTTCCATTATGCCGGGTAAGGTTAATCCGGTGATGGCCGAAGTAATGAATCAGATCGCCTTCCAGGTGATCGGAAACGACCATACAATCAGTCTGGCTTGCGAAGCGGGACAGTTCGAGCTTAATGTCATGGTTCCGGTAGCGGCGAACAATTTGATGCATTCCCTTAAAATTTTGAGAAACGGAATGGACGTGTTCTACAAGAACCTGGTGGTTGACCTGCAGGCCAATAAGGAACGCTGCAAGCACTTCGTTGATACCAGCTACGGCATCATTACCGCATTGAATCCGCATTTGGGTTATGATGTGGCGTCCCGCTTGGTGAAGGAAGCGCAGAAGACGGGCCAGAGCATCCGGGAGATCATTCTGGAGCAGGGTCTGTTGACGGAGGAGCAGGTCGAGGTTATTTTGGATCCGTATCACATGACCTCCCCGGGAATCGCAGGCGAGGAGTTTCTGCTGAACCAGTAGGCTCCAGGAAGACAGAATGCTTGGGTTCCAGGTAAATGGCAACACGGCAGATCCAGGCTTACCATAAAGGAATTACGGCTTGAATAGCATGGCGGTGCAGGTTAATCCTGCGCCGCTTTTTTTGCGGCTTTAGCCAGTTGAGCTCGCGAAGCGTGCGAAACAAAAAACCACCCGCTATGCGGGTGGAGGGATCGAGGTTTGACCAACAAGACCATTCCGATAAAATTGAGATGTTCAGGCTCAATAATGAAAGGAATGGTCTTAGATGGCAAACAAGAGCTATAGTTTAGCTCACACGAAGTGGATGTGCAAGTACCACATTGTGTTCACCCCGAAGTATAGACGGAAAGAGATTTATAATCAAGTGAGGAAAGACTTAATCGAAATATTCAAACGATTATGTAAATACAAGGGAGTGGAGATAATCGAAGGTCACATGATGCCCGATCATGTACATATGTTGGTAGCAATTCCCCCAAAAATCTCAGTATCATCATTTATGGGATACCTGAAGGGGAAAAGCTCACTCATGATATTCGAGAAGCATGCTAGCTTGAAGTATAAATATGGTAATCGAAAATTCTGGGCGGAGGGATACTACGTCAGCACAGTGGGCTTGAATGAAGCCACCGTGGCAAAATATATCCGTGAGCAAGAAGCACATGACCAAGCAATTGATAAACTGAGTGTGAAAGAGTATGAAGACCCATTCAGCAAAAACAGTAACAAGAAGAAGTAAACCAGTTTAACTGGTAAGTGAAAGTGACAAATTACACTGAGCCTGAACAATTTTATTGTCAGGCTAGCGTCTTTAGGCGCAGTTTGGCAACAAGGGGTTATACCCCAAGAGCAAACCACCCGTTTGACGGGTGGTTCTGATTTTTTTCATGAACTTATATCTTAGTTCCTTATCCGACATCCGGCTCATGGTGATCGAACCCAAACGGCCAAAAAAAGCCAAGGGCGGAGACAAGCCGATATGGTATGATAATGTTAGATATATGAGGCAGAGGGCAGGCCGCAGGGTCTGTGCCGTGCCCTCTGATTGTATTAAAGAGCAATTCTTAAATAAATGAAACGTAATATAAAGGGGTACGCGCTTGTGGAGAATCAATACGGTGAAATCACAGATCGGGAGATTATACAGGATGCTAAACAGCAGTGCAAAGATAAAGGGATGAATCCGGCGTTTCTTCCATCTCATCCTGATCGATTGGATCCCGAGGCATTAGCCGCAAGGCGTGAAAAATATAAGGAATATATCGAAGTTACGCAGATGTTCGTTCGGAAATTTCTCTCCTCCGGCTCAGGCAATCCGGTCATCATTACGCTTACGGATGATGACGGGTACGTGCTTGATCTTGCAGGGGATCCTGCCATTATCGAAACGGTGAGAGAACTGGGAATCGGAGAAGGGCTCGGGTATAACGAGCATAACGGCCCGAGCTCGGTTCATCTGTGCCTCCGGCACAAGCGCCCGTTCCGGTTAGTCGGAGAAGATCATTATCATCACATTCTCCAGCGGATGGCCTGTTATTCCGCTCCTTTCCGGGGCGAAGATGGCTCAAGGATTCTAGGCACGCTCTCCCTCATGACCGATATTGAGCACGAGCATCCTCACCTGCTTGCGTTGCTCTGCACAATGGCGGATTCGCTCGAGCGCGAAATGTTTACCCGGAAGCAGAACACCCAGCTTCAGACTCTGAATCAGGTGCTCATGGATACAAAGTACCACGGCGTCATCATTACCGACGACAGCGGGCGGATTCTAAAGATGAACGATTGCAGCTTAAGGCTGCTCTGTCCGGATGATGGCGACCGTTCGAACTATGTGAGCCGGCCGATATTTGAGATTCCTCCGATCAGCCGGTATTATGAGCAGGTCATTCACAAGGGGGAATCCTGCATCGGCGCCGAGCTGACCATGGAGCTTGGCGGGGATATTCATCACTATATGCTGGATGTGCAGCCGGTCTACGACCGGGAGGGCAATCTCATCCGCGTGATCGGCACCCTGCGGGACATTACGGAGATGAAGCGAACGGAGGAAGTGCTTCGCAATACGGAGAAGCTGGTCTTTGCCGGACAGGTGGCCGTGAGCATTGCCCATGAAGTCCGCAATCCGCTAACAACGGTCAAAGGGCTGCTGCAGCTGGCACATCGGGACAATAACCTGCGCCATTATGATTTGATGATGTCCGAGCTGGAACGGGCCAACCTCATCGTGGGGGAATTTATGATACTGGGTAAGCCCCAGGCGACGGTGTTCAAGCTTGAGGATTGCGGCGGAATTTTGGAGGAAGTGCTCCAGTTGTTCGAAATTCAGACCGATTTGAATGACATTGAAATAACCCGCACCCTTGAGCAGAGCGCCACCATCCGCTGCGACCGGAATCAGATCAAGCAGGTGTTCCTGAATATTTTGAAAAATGCGATGGAGGCACTGCCTTACGGCGGCCATATTCATGTTCGTTTGGATGTATGGGAAGGGTATCAGCGGATTACCTTTACCGATAACGGCACCGGCATGACGGAGGATGTGCTTTCCCGGATCGTGGAGCCGTTTCATACAACGAAGCCCGAAGGGAACGGCCTCGGGATGATGATCGTTCACCGGATTCTTGAAACCCATGACGGGACGATGACCATTCGAAGCGAAGCGGGAAAAGGAACATCGGTCGAAATCGGACTGCCGATTCAGGATATGTAGACTTTTGGGAGATCCCGAGGCGCCTTGGGGACGGTAACGACGATTGTTTGTGTATCTCTTAGGTATGAACGAGCAAACGCTGACCGCTTCATCTTTCGGTCCGAATCGGCCGGGATGGGGTCAGCGTTTTTTGTTCATTTGCTTGAAATCACGAAGTGCGGAGTGCTACTTTTTGTACTCCATGTACAAAGCTTCGTTCGATCCCATCATGCTGGGAGATGGATTCACTTTGGCTTCATAACTTGCCAAATTTTCGATAGCAGGTATGATTTAGGTAACCATGCCGGCTTGATTAACTCGAATCGCCGGTGCAAACCGAAAACAACGGGAGTGAAGGATCGTGAGTGAGAGCAGCCGGCTGCAGGTTCAGCAAATTCGCATCGGGATCATTGGGACGCAGACCATTGTCGATAAAATCATGAAGATCATGGACACCTTTCCGTCCTTCGACCCGATGCCGCTGGTATTTCAGGAAGAAGATGAAGCGCCTGCCTTGGCTCAGCGAATCAGTGATGAGGTGGAGGTATTGTTCCTCTCCGATCCGTTGTCGCAGCGGAAGGTAAAGGAGAGCGGGCTCTTGGCGATCCCCGTTCATTATGTGCCGGTCACCGATGCCGGCTTGTATAAAGCGTTGTTCTCAGCCAGCCAGAAGGGGGAGCTTGCCGGCGGAGTATCCGTGGATACGCTGACGGAAACGATGGTTGTGCGCACGCTGAAGGATTTACGCATCCCTTCGGTACGGGCCGTCGTATACGATGGGCCGGCATATGCCCCTAAGCAGCACATAACCGCCTTCCACCAAGCCCAGTACGAATCGGGTGCATGCTCCATTGCGCTTACCGGCGTCGAATCGGTCGCCAGGGAGCTGGCCGCCCTTGGTATTCCGCATGAATGGCTGCTTCCCTCGGATCAGGATATCGTGGTGTCGCTGGAGCGGGCATTGTTATCTACGGCATCCCGCCGAAGCCGGGAAGGGCAAATCGTTGTCGGCATGATCAATGTCGATGATTTCGGAGCCCAGGCGCTTCGCCGCAGCAATGAGCACGAGGTGCAGAAGCTGAAGCTCGACATCCACCGGATGGTGCTGGATTATGTGGAATCGCTCGATGGGTATTTGACCCATCTGGGCGGGGATGAATATTTGTTTTTTACGACACGGGGGATCTTTGAGCGGGAGAGCGGCGGGTATAAGACCATTCCGCTGGCCAAGGACGTGAACAAGACCTACGGGATCTCGCTGAGCATCGGGATGGGCTTTGGCAGATCGGCCAGCATGGCGGGGACGAATGCCCGCATCGCCATGCGGAAGGCGAAGGAGGTCGGCGGCAATGCCTGCTTCATCGTCCGGGAGGACGGAACGCTGATCGGTCCGCTGGAGATGGCCGATCCGGTGCAGGAGGTGCTCTCCGTGACGGATCCCGCCTTGATCAAGCGGGCGGAGGATGCGGGGATGACAAGCGCGTATTTGAGCAAGCTGCTGAACCAGCGGGCCCGCTCCGGCAAGTATGAGTACAAGGTCCATGAGCTTGCGCATCTGCTGGATATTACGGTGCGGAGCGCGCATCGGCTGCTGCAGCTGTGGACCGACCACGGTCTTGTCGAAATTTCGGGGATCGAGAAGGTGCCTCGGGGAAGACCAAGACAGATTTTCAGATTTACGTTTTTGGAATAGCTCTGTGGAATTGCTCTGAGAACAGGCGCCTCTTCCGTTATGCGACGGAGGAGGCGCTTTTGGCGATGGACTACATCATCAAAAGAGGAATTGGAGCAGGTGGGGCTAAGATGGTGTCCTAAGCCGAATCGCCGAGCGCATATGCGGAGTTAAGGGGATACACGCGGCATATTGCGAGCCGTAAGACTCCGCCTTGATAATTTCTTATAGCCCGATCCGCAACCTTCCATATGATGGAACCGTTAGTAGTTAAAATGGGAAATATCCATATATAGGGGGTTAAAGGATGAGAAAGCGGAGTTCATGGATTGCTGCGTTGATGCTTACCGTGTTGCTGGTCAGCGGCTGCTCATCGGGTTCTCAAGGCAAAAGCGAAAGCGCCGGGGGAGCCCCGGAAGCCGAAACGCAATCAGCCTCGGCGGATCGGGCTTCAAACACAGACGGAGGTGCGTCGGCGAAAAACGTAACGTCGGTGAAAAGCGGTCACAATGCCGAGGAACCGGCATCGGCGGATGCCGAGCTTCCGAATATGCCATCGCCTGCTCAGACTTCCGGCGTGGGCATTAATTCGCAGGATCTGTCAAACGGGCTTAACAAAAAGCTGATGTACAAAGCGAATATCGTGATGGAGATTCAGGATTATGGCAAAGCGCAGTCGGAAGTCCGGAACATCGTGACGCTTTCAGGCGGCTATATCGTGAATTTCAGCGAAACCCAGTCCAGCAGCGAAAGAGGCGGCACGTTTATTGTGAAGGTTCCTGCAAACGGCTTCTCCTCCTTCTTAAACCGTTTGGAGAACATTGCGCATGAAAACCTGCAGCGAAGCATCGAGGGGCAGGACGCGACCGAGGAATATGTCGATCTGGAATCCAGGCTCAAGGCCAAGCAAATCATGGAGGAGCAGTACGTAGCCTTCATGAAGAAGGCGACCAAAACGACCGACCTTGTTGCTTTTGCCAACGAGCTGGAGCGCATTCAATCAGAAATCGAGCAGATGAAGGGCCGGATGCGGTACATTGACCAAAACGTGTCGTATTCCACCGTAGAAATCAGGCTTTACGAGACGCCGCAAAAAAAGGATGATCCCAAGTCCTCCGCCGCCCAGGCGCCGCTCGGCCAGAGGGTCTCCGAAGCCTTTCAGGGCAGCATCGACGTGATCACCATCATCGTCCAATGGATGATCGTCATCCTTTCCGGCTCGCTTCCCGTCTTGGTCATCGCGGCCCTCGTCCTGCTCATCCTATGGCTGGTTCGAAAATCGGGGCAGCGGAAACGGGAAGAGGCTGCCCAAAAGCGAAAGCTGCTCAATAACGGGCCGACGTTTGAGGAAGGGCATCCGGAAGGCCCACAGGACGAGGAAAACGAAAGGAAAGACGAATAACGGCAAGAGTTAAACTTAAGAATACGATGCAGGCAGTCGCCTTTGGTTTCAGATTTCTACTGTGCCAGGTTCTATACCGTCAAGAAATCTGAAACCTACAGCGATTGCAGAAACATTTTGCGTGCTTGCCCTAGCATCCATTTATTTAAAGACGATTTAAAGATTTGTCTTTATATAATATCCCCCCGTATGATGAAAGGGAATCAATACGAGGAGGAGATGAAATGATGTTGACCGTTGAAGAACTAGAAGCGAAGCTGGCTGAGCCTTCGGAACAGCTGGTCGCCGATCTGGCGTCATTGGATGGAGATATTGTGGTACTTGGCGTCGGTGGGAAGATGGGTCCGAGCCTTGCGAGACTGGCGGCGAACGCTGTCCGCGAAGGAGGCGGGGGTAAACGGATCATTGGCGTGTCCCGGTTCTCGAACCAGGAGGCTAGACGCGAGCTGGAGGAAGCGGGCGTCCACACGATCTCGTGCGACCTGCTGAACGATGGGGAGCTGCAGCAGCTGCCGGAAGCCCCGAACGTCATTTATATGGCCGGGAATAAGTTCGGCACGACCGGCCGCGAGTATTTCACCTGGGCGATGAATTCGTATTTGCCTGGGCGGGTGGCCGAGAAGTTCAAGCAATCGAGGATCGTGGTGTTCTCGTCGGGGAATGTGTATCCCTTCTCCCCGGTAGGGAGCGGCGGTGTGAACGAATCGGTTGCGCCGGAGCCGATCGGCGAGTACGCGCAGTCCTGCCTGGGCCGGGAGCGGGTCTTTGAATATTTCTCCCATCAGAATGGAACGCCGATGGCCATTTACCGTCTCAACTACGCGATCGATATGCGGTACGGCGTACTGCATGAGCTGGCCAAGGCCATTCATGAGGACCGCCCGATTCACCTGGCGATGGGGCACGCGAATATTATATGGCAGGGGGATGCCAACGCGATGGCGCTCCGATCTCTCTTGCATTGCAGCACTCCGCCCGAAATCATCAACATTACCGGACCGGAGACGATGTCGATCCGCTGGGCGGCACAGGAGCTGGCCAAACGGATGGGGAAAGAGGCGCGGTTTATCGGCACGGAATCCGAAACGGCGCTGCTGAATAACGCGTCGAAGTCGCACCAGCTGTTCGGCTATCCGAAGGTATCCCTGCTGCAGATGATCGACTGGACCGCAGCATGGGTACAGGCTGGCGGCGAAAGCTGGAACAAGCCGACACACTTCCAAGAGAGAAAGGGGAAATTCTAAATGAGCGGACTGACAACCACCACCTTGCAATTGGCTCCCGAAAAATTAGCGGCCCTCCATCAAGGGCTCGTCATTCCGGCTCACCCCCTCGCCTTGGACGAGAACCGTAAGCTGGACGAACGACGCCAGCGGGCCTTGTCCCGTTACTATGCGGCATCAGGCGCAGGCGGCATTGCGGTCGGCGTGCATTCGACCCAGTTCGAGATTCGCGAGCCCGGCATTGATCTGTACGAGCCGGTGCTGCGGCTTGCGGCCGAAGAAATCGGCAAGGCCAAGCTTGAGCGTCCGTTCATCCTGGTCGCGGGCGTCTGCGGCCCGACTCCGCAAGCGTTCGAGGAGACGGAGATCGCCGGAAGGCTCGGTTATGACGCGGTGCTGCTCAGCATGGGCGGTCTGGACGGCTGGAGCGAGGAAGACATCCTGAAGCGGACTGAGGCGATCGCCGCTAAAATGCCGGTTATCGGCTTCTACCTTCAGCCATCGGTCGGCGGAAAGATCTTCTCCTTCGATTTCTGGCGGGCTTTTGCCGAAATTCCGAACGTCGTGGCCATCAAGATGGCGCCGTTTAACCGGTACCAGACGATCGACGTCGTACGTGCCGTCTGCTACTCCAGCCGCCGGGACGAGATCGCGCTGTATACCGGCAATGACGATAATATCGTGAACGATCTGCTGACCACGTACCGTTTTCAGGTCGACGGGGTTGCTGTAGAGAAGGAGATCGTCGGCGGGCTGCTGGGCCATTGGGCTGTATGGACGCAGAAAGCGGTCGAGCTGCTGGAGGAAATCAAGGAGGCGAGAAAAGCCGGAAGCCTCTCCAAGGAATGGCTGACGCGCAATGTCGAGATTACGGATTGCAATGCGGCTTTCTTTGACCCCGCGCATGGGTTCGCCGGATGCATCCCGGGAATCCACGAGGTTCTCCGGCGCCAAGGGCTGCTGAAGGGAACCTGGTGCCTGAATCCGCATGAGACGCTGTCACCGGGACAGGCCGAGGAAATTGATCGGGTCTATCGTGATTATCCGCATCTGAATGACGACGACTTTATTCGCGAGCACTTGGAAGAATGGCTTTCGGACTGATACAATGAGGGCAGAATAGTCGAAAGTGGGGAATCGCGTATGCGGTTTAAAGATGTGTTTTCAATTATCGGGCCGAGTATGGTGGGGCCGTCGAGCTCCCACACCGCCGGGGCCGTCCGGATCGGAAGGGCTGCGCGGCGCATATTCGGCGCGTTCCCCGACCAGGCGGAAATTGTATTTTACGGCTCCTTTGCCGATACCTACCGCGGTCACGGCACGGATCTGGCCGTTGTCGGCGGACTGCTGGATTTTGCAACGGACGATATGCGCATCCGAAGCTCCATTGAGCTGGCTGAGGCGGCAGGCATCAAGCTAACCTTCAAGACGGCGCAGAATGTCGCTTTCCATCCGAATACGGTGGAGCTGAGACTAATCAGCGGTGAGCGCGAAGATCGTATTGTAGGCGCTTCCATAGGCGGAGGCAGCGTTGAGATGCTGCGGGTGAACGGCTTTGACGTCAAGTTCACGACCAACTATCCGGTGCTGCTGGTCTTTCATGACGATACGCCGGGCATGGTGGCGCATATCACCCGCCTGCTCGAGGGCGGAGGCGTTAATATCGCCTATATGGATGTGGATCGCAAGGGACGAGGCGGTGATGCCCTGACCGTCGTCGAATCGGACGAGGCGGTTCCGCAGGAGCTGATGAAGCATATCGAGGGCCTGCCGGGCGTGCATCGCGTCGTGTTCGCGGATTTGACGACAGAGGAGGCGGCGTCATGAAATTTTCCACATTGAAGGACATCATTGCCTGCTGCGAGAAGGATCAAGTGACGATCGGGCAGCTGATGCTGCAGGAGCAGATCAAGGAAACCGGCAAAAGCCGGGAAGAGACATTCAAGCAAATGGCCGATTATTACGGCATTATGAAAGAGGCGGTTCACCGGGGCATTCATGAGCCGGTTCCGTCGAAGAGCGGCTTGACCGGGGGCGATGCCGTCCGGGTTCATGACTATTTGTCAACGGGCGTGCCGGCGCTCGGCACGGATGCGTGCACGGCGCTCGCCTATGCGCTGTCCGTATCGGAAGTGAATGCGTCCATGGGACGGATCGTGGCTACGCCGACCGCCGGCTCTTGCGGCATCATTCCAGGCGTGTTCGTCAGCGCGCAGCAGCGATTTGGCTGGGATGACGAGCATCTGGTCATGGGACTGTTCAGTGCGGGCGCCATCGGTTATGTCATAGCGAACAATTCATTCATATCGGGCGCCGAGGGCGGCTGTCAGGCCGAAGTAGGCTCTGCGATCGGCATGGCCGCCGGCGCATTGACGGAGCTTCGCGGCGGTACGCCGGAGCAGGCGGTCCATGCGGTAGGACTCGCACTGAAGAACTCGCTGGGTCTCATCTGCGACCCGGTCGGCGGTCTGGTGGAGATTCCGTGCATCGTCCGCAACGGCTTCGGCGCGGTTACGGCGCTGGCGGCGTCGGATATGGCGCTGGCTGGCGTTCGAAGCGTCATCCCATCGGATGAAGTGATCGATGTCATGCTGGAGGTCGGCACGGCTATGCCGGCCAAGCACCGGGAGACCGCAAAGGGCGGGCTTGCACAGACGCCGACCGGCAAGAAAATTTTAAAGGACCTCTACGGGAAGGAAGGCAAGAAGCTGCGCGAGAAGGGTGCAAAAGGGAAGGGGGAGTAACCGGATATGACGCTGTTGAATATCGGCATTATCGGACTGGACACGTCCCACGCGGTTGCGTTTACCCGGCTGCTGAACGATCCCGGGCACCCGTACCATATTCCGGGCGGCCGGGTTACGGCTGCGTTCCCCGGAGGATCGCCGGACTTTCCGCTAAGCGCCGGCCGGGTGGACGGCTTCACGAAGGAGATCAAGGAGCAATTCGGCGTCGCGATTCTGAATACGCCGGAAGAAGTGGCTGCCGCTTGTGACGCCGTCCTTCTGCTATCGGCAGATGGGCGGGTACACCTCCGGCAGTTCCGCTCGATCGCTTCTTACGGCAAGCCGGTGTTCATCGACAAGCCGCTGGCGCTGCGCACGGATGAGGCGATGGAAATCTTCGCCGCGGCATCCGGCGCCGGCGTGCCGCTGATGAGCTCCTCCTCGCTCCGCTATGCGGATGCGCTCGCCAAGGAGCTTGCCGGAGAAGGCCGCGGCAGCATTCTGGGCGCAGACGTATCAGGGCCGATGGATGTGCAACCGACCCAGTCCCACTATTTCTGGTACGGCATTCACGCCGTCGAGATGCTGTATGCCGTGATGGGAAGGGGCGCCAAGGAGGTCACCGCGGTCTCTACGGAGACAGAGGAGCTGATCACCGGCGTTTGGGAGGATGGCCGCATCGGAACGGTGCGCGGGAGCCGGAGGGGCACCGGCAGATTCACGGCGTTGATCCATCGAAGCGAAGATTGCCGATTTATCGATGCCGGGGCATCGGATAAGCCGTGGTATGCCAGCCTGCTGGAGCAGGTGATGGTCATGTTTACCGAGCGGCGAACCGTTCTTGCGGCAGAGGAAACGCTTGAGGTGATCTCATTCCTCGAAGCTGCCGAGAAGAGCAGACGGAGCGGCTGCAAAGAGCAGCTCATGTGACGCCGTCATTTGTGAAATTGATCGGTTAAACCATGCGCGCAGCCTCCATTTCGGAGGGGAAAATGAACATCAAATGAACACGAAATGTGAGGGATTTCCGGAGGGAAATCCCTTTGTTTTTTTGCTCTATTTCTACCGCTTTAGCATTTTCTACACAGCCAAAAAGCCTGATATATCAAGGGATTCAGCGATTTTAACATAGGCTGCAGGGAAAAATTCCAGCTGGCTGAAATACGATGGTTTACGAAAACCTGAAAGCGCTTTTATGATGAGGGCGGGTAGAAAATGCAATATGCTCTTCAGCCCGAAGGCAGCTTTACGAAAAGTAAGAAATGCATTCGCGAAAAGCTGCACAGGACGATAGGACTTGGGAGGGGATAACCGCCTGCAGGAACATCCAATGAACGACCATCATCCAAACGCATTACGCGGCAGGTCATGACTGAACGAGAATGAAGAAGGAAAACGACGGGGGTAGTATAACGAAGGCATCCTAGAATCCAGCTACTTACGAATATCCAGATTTAGGAGGAGCGCATATATGAGAAAACCAAAACCATGGTTTCGTATGGCACTTGTATTAACCATTATCATGTCGATGCTCGCTGCATGCAGCGGCGGGGGCAAAGGGGCAGCGCCGGAGGCGGGAGGCGGCTCAGGCGAAACGCCTGCTCCGGCCGCACCGGCCGATCCGAACCAATACGGAGATACGGGCGGGCTCAAGCTGCCGCTGGTGGATAAACCGACAACCCTCACTTGGATGGTGGTGAGCGAGAAGACGGACCTCAATGACTCGCTGCTGGCCAAGGAAATCGAGAAACGCACCGGGATTAAAATCAACTTCCAGGCGTATTCATCGGCCACGTTCAACGACAAGCTGAAGGTAACGGTCGCTTCCGGCAAGCTGCCGGACATTTTCCACGGCCTGACGCCGTCGGAGCTGAAGAAGATCGGTAAGCAGAAGGCAGTCGTTGCGATCAACGAGCACCTCGACATGCTGCCGAATTTCAAGCGGATGTATGTGGACGAGAATCCATGGGTCATTCCTTCCTATGGGGATGAATCGGGGAACATCTATACCTGGCCGGTGGCGAACATCAATCGTGACGTGAACCACGGCTTCTTGTACCGCAAGGATATTTTCGACGAGCTGGGCATTAAGGAATGGACGAACACCGAGGAGTTCTATCAAGCGCTTAAGAAGCTGAAAGAGGCTTATCCGGACTCCTATCCTTACGCCTCCAAGACGAAAGAGCATATCTTCCGCGACTGGGCATTCGGCTGGGGCTTGGGCGGCGCCAACTATCCGGTATATTACGACGAAGCGTCAAAGGTCTGGAAATATGCGACCGTGCAGCCGGAGCATAAGGAAATGCTCGATTTCATGAAGAAGCTGTACAACGAGGGTCTTCTGGATCCGGAATTTATGACCGATACCGACGATTCCTGGACCGCGAAGATGACGAGCGGCAATAAATCCTTCGTTACCTATGACTGGATCGGCCGTCTGGACCTGTTCTACAACCAAGTGAAGGACCAGAACCCGAACTATGATCTGCGGTACGGCAATCCGGTAGGCCCTACGGGCAACGGCAAGACGATTGATAGCATTACGAACGGCTTCAGCATCGCGGTTGCGAACAACGATAACAAGGAAGCGGCGTTGAAGCTGCTGGACTACTTGACGAGCCCATCCGGCGCCACGCTGGTAACGATGGGAGTAGAGGGCGAAACCTTTAAACTGGAAGGCGATAAAGCCGTTTATCCGGAGCTGACGGACGTTCCATTGGTGGATATCAGCGTGCTGGAGGACCGCTATGGCCTGTGGCTGCAAGGCTTGTACGTCAATGCCGACAAACGCAGCGTGTACTTCAACTATACGGAGAAGGAGCAGGAAGCCCAGGATAAGCTGCTGAACGGCAACAAATTCGAGCCGCTGGATCCGGTGCTGAACTTCACGGATGACGAAACGGCCACGATTGCGGAAATTCAAACCTCGCTGAAGAAATTGGCGGATGAATTCAACGCGAAGTACATTCTGAATAAGAGCTATGGCGATGCGCAGTGGCAGCAATGGCAAACGCAAGCTGAAAAGCAGGGGGCCAAGCAGCTGGTCGACATTTTCAATGCCGCTCAGAAGAGACTGGATGAAGCTACGAAGTAAGCAGCAACAGATATAAGGCTGATGGCGGCATCCGGGATTCACACCTGGATGCTGCTCATCTTCTTAAGGAGGGAAAGAACACCATGGCAAGTGCAGGGACAGAGATGAAGCCGGCCGCTCCCCGCGGGAGAATCGGCGGACGAATGGTTGCAGCCTTTCAGCACATGAAGCGGGACCGGCAGCTGTTAATTTTGTTTATTCCGTGCCTGTTGTTTTATATTATTTTCCGTTACGGACCCCTGTACGGCTTGATTATTGCTTTCAAGGACTACAGCGTGTTCACCGGCATCATGGAAAGCGATTGGGTGGGGCTTAAGCATTTCGAGAAATTTTTCAGCAGTCCGGATTTTTGGCTGCTCTTTAAGAACACGCTGCTTCTCGGCGTATACAACCTGATTTTCGGATTTCCGTTTCCGATCATTTTGGCGATTCTCTTAAATGAGGTTAGGGTCCGGTGGTTCAAGCGTTCGGTGCAGACGCTCAGCTATCTCCCCTCCTTTCTGTCGGTTGTCATCATCAGCAGCATGATTATCGATTTCCTCTCGCCGAACCAAGGGATCATTAACCAGTTCATCGCGGCTTTGGGCTTTGAGAAAATCTATTTCCTAGGGGAACCCAGCTGGTTCCGGACCATTTATGTCTCCTCGGACATCTGGGCGACCGTAGGCTATGAGGCGATCATTTATATGGCAGCCATCGCGGGCATCAACCCTTCCTTGTATGAAGCGGCGAAGGTGGACGGAGCCAAACGCCACCATATGATTTTCCGGATTACGATTCCCGCTATTCTTCCGACGATCATCATTATGTTTGTCCTGAAGACGGGTTCGATGCTGCGTATAGGCTACGAAAAGGTGCTCCTGCTCTACAGCCCGATGACGTATGAGGTAGCCGACGTATTCTCGACTTACGTCTACCGGAAGGGACTCATGGAGAGCAATTACAGCTATGGCGCAGCCGTAGGCTTGTTTGAAGCCGTTGTCGCGATGATCCTGCTGTTATCCTCTAATTACTTCAGCAAGCGATTGGGAGGCAGCGGACTATGGTAAACAAACGATTCAGTCTTCGAAACATCTCGTTGTTTGGCATCGTAAACACGATCATTCTGACGTGTCTTGCTATCATTACCGTCTATCCCGTGATATATATTACAGCCGTTTCGCTCAGCGCGACGTCCGAGGTGGTGCAGGGGAATGTTACGCTGTTCCCGAAGGGCTTCAATCTCGACGCGTATGCCCAGGTGCTTAATGACGACCGGGTACCGCGCGCGTACCTGAATACGATCATGTACACGGCGCTCGGGACGGCCATCAACCTGCTCTTAACGGCCGTGGCGGCCTACCCGCTGGCACGCAAAAATTTCTTCGGACGCAAGTTCTTTTTGCTGGCCATCATCATCACCATGTTCTTGAACCCGGGCATTATTCCGAACTATTTGATCGTCTCGGAGCTGGGGCTGCTTAACAGCGTATGGGCCTTGGTGCTGCCGAATGCGATCTGGACCTTCGAGCTGCTGATTCTGAAGAGCTTCTATGAGAATATGTCGGAATCGCTGCGCGAGGCGGCTGTTGTCGACGGCGCATCCGAGTACCGGATCCTGTTCCAAATTGTGATCCCGCTCTCGAAGCCGGCGCTCGCTTCTATCGGTTTGTTCTACTTCATGGGCCACTGGAACAGCTTTTTCATTCCGATGATTTATTTGAACGATTCGGTGCTGTACCCGCTGCAGGTGGTGCTGCGCGATATGCTGATCTTCAGCGAGAACGGCAGCAATCCGAGCCTGGTCGACGCGGCGGCGCTGGCCCCGCAGGCGATGAAGAACGCAACGATCGTATTGTCGATGATTCCGGTGCTTCTGATCTATCCGTTCGCGCAGAAGTATTTTGCCAAGGGGGTTATGCTCGGCTCTGAAAAAGGCTGATCGTGAAGGGACCCGGGCCATGTGTGTTGAATATGAAGGGATGACATCAAGAGAGGTGAATCCATAATGAATCGACTGATCGCCAACAGAGGATTGCTTCAGATTTTCTTCGCTCTGCAACTGGTCATCGGCATCATGTTCATATTCAATTACATCGTGTACAAAAATTCCATCAGCGGAATTTATGACAAGGTGAGCGATAACAATCGCATGGTGATCAAAAACGTCATTCAATCGTTTGATACCAGCTTCTCCTCCATCAACAACCTGATCTTCAACATTCATGCGCTTCCTTCGGACCGGATTCAGGCGGACAGCGGAGGGCTTGACATGGAGAAGGTCATAACCCTGCAGGACAATCTGACGAGCATCGTGTCCAATGTTGATATCGTGGAGGACGTGATCATCTCGTTCGATGATCATGATCTTGCCATTACGACCCGGGGAACGAGCAACCTGGATGCCCTCTTTGACAGACGCTACACATCCCAGCGCTACAATTCGATGTTCTGGAAGAACCTTACCCGTTCCGAGCACGAGTTTACGGTATTTCCGGCCGAGGTTTACATGGATCAGAGCACCGGGTACGGGCGCAATCTGATGATTGCGGTGGACAGCAACAAGGTCCGGTTATCGAACAAGAACCTCATGATTCTGATCAACGTGAACAAGCTGCTGAAGGGCATCGACCTGAACTCGATGATCCCCGGCGCTTCGCTCATCGTGCTGGATGCGAACCGTAACGTCATTCTGAGCACGGAGAAGGACCTGGATTTGGTGGATATTTTGAACGATGTGTATTTTAACCCGTCCCAGGAAGCTTCCCTGACGCATGGCAATTACGAGTACAATTTCTACAAGTCCGAGTATAACGGATATATCTATATCAACAAGCTGCCTTACAAGTTTCAAAATATCGATTCCGTCACCGATGCCAATCAGTGGATTATGTACGGGGCGATTGTACTGGCGGTGCTGATGTCGCTGCTGCTCAGCGTCTACCTGTACCGGCCTGTCAAAAATATCGTCAAGCTGCTTGGCGGCAGCACGCTGAAAGGGAACGATTTCGTAAAAATTCAAAGCGGCATTATCAAGGTCCAGCGGGAGAACGAATCGCTGAAGAAGCAAATGGACCTTGTCGACGAAGAAATACGAAGGGGCGTATTCCTGCAAACCCTTGATGGTCAGAATCATTCGCGGGAGCAGGAAATTCAGATGCAGAAGCAGTACACGCATTTTTTCCAGAGCAGGCATTTCGTGATGGCGGCCATCTATTTGCAGCCGGAAGACAAGCCGGACTCGGAGGGCGGATTCGTGCTGGAGGAATTGACGGCAGCGATTCGAAGCGATCTGACGGCGCGCTACGAGCATGCGGTTGTGTATCATATCGAGCATTTGCAGTTTCTGGCGCTGATCGGCCTTGACCAGCCTTCGGAACGGAAGAAGCTGGTGCAGCGGTTCGAGGAATTCCTCGGGGCAGCGAAGCAAGGGTATCTGCAGGCATTCGGGGTATGGGGTTGCGTCAGCCGAGCTTACGAGTCCAAGATCAGCAACTGCCGCGCAGCCTATGAAAATATTAAGGAAGGGCTGCTGTACCGGCATGTGAACGAGGGGACTGTCATAGTGGACACGGAACGCATCCGGTACGTCCCCGAGCTGTATTTCCCGCTTCAGGAGATCGAGAAGCTGAGCAACTGCATGTTGAGCGGCAAGGTGGATGAAGGGCTGCGGATCGTCAATGAGATCATTCAGGAGAACGTCTCGCTGCAAATTCATCATCATCAGATGGTCCATATTGCCAAGAGCATGTTTTTCTTTGTCCTGAAGCAGGCGGAATCCTCTTCCGCGGACCGCAGCGAGCTGTTCCAGCTGGAAAGCGCCTTTATCCGCAAGGTCGATCATGCGTTTACGTACAAGGAAATTCAGGAGGCGCTGGTTGAAGTGATTCGCGTGGTCGCGAATATGCGCAATCACGATCCGCGCAGCAAGCTGAATCCGGCATTCATCTCTCAATATATCGAGCTTCATTATATGGAGAACCTGTACTTGGACCATATGGCGGAGGTGCTAGATACAAGCTCCAAATATTTCTCGAATTATTTCAAGAAGACATTCGGCGTCAATTACGTGGAGTATTTGAACAAGGTCCGGCTGGCCCATGCCCGGGAATATCTGCGCAACACGGAGCTCAGCATCGCTGAAATCGGCGAGAAGACGGGCTATTCGAACTCGTCCACGTTCACAACGACATTCAAAAAGTACTGCGGCGTCTCCCCGAGCGAGTACCGTAAGGCCTCGGGGAAATAGGGGCCGCAAGGAAGCAGGAGGCATCATATGAAGGCGGTGGCTACGATTCAAGGCAATGTGATCATTGCCGATCTCGAGGAGCCGGTTGAAGTGCCGGCAGAGCATGTTCGAATACGCACCGAATATTCGGCCGTGAGCCCGGGAACCGAAATGACGTTTATCAAAAGAGCTTCCGATCAGCCTGTGGTAATGGGTTACAGTGCAGTCGGGATAGTTGAAGCGATCGGGGAGCGCGTCAGCGGCCTGTCTGTCGGCCAGCGCGTCGCCTGTTACGGGGCGCCTTATGTACGCCATGCCGAGGTGCTGACCGTTCCTTCGAATTTGACGGCAGCGGTGCCGGATGGGGTCGATCCCAAGGAAGCGGCATTCGCGGGTCTCGGAGCGATCGCGATTCATGCGCTGCGGGTGGCCGACTTACGCTTCGGCGAATCTGCCGTTGTCGTGGGCCTTGGTATTCTCGGCCAGCTGATTGCCCAGATTGCCCATGCGGCCGCTTTCCCTGTCGCCGGATTCGACTTGAATTCGGAGCGGGTGAAGGAGATGCGTGCGTATATACCGCATGCCGCCGATAGCCGTGAGCAGCTGGAGGAGAGCATCCGGAGCTTGACGGGCGGGCATGGCGTGGACAGCGTTATTTTGTGCGCAAGCGGCCCCGGAGAGGAGCTGATCAACGCCTCGATGGGTTGGATCCGGGACAAGGGGAAAATCGTCATTGTCGGCGATTTGACGACCGTTTATTCCAGGGGAAAGATGTTCGCCAAGGAGGCGCAGGTTCTCATCTCGCGGGCAGGCGGTCCAGGGCGCTACGATGCGAACTACGAGCTCGAGAACCATGATTATCCGATCGGCTTCGTACGCTGGACGGAAGGGCGCAATGTCGCCGAATATATCCGTCTGCTTGCGGAAGGAAGAATATCCGTAAGACCGCTTATTTCCCACGTCGTTCCCGTAGAGCAAGCGGCCGGCGCATATGAGCGGTACGGGCCCGGCTCCACCACGCTCGGAACGATTTTTAAATACAGCTAGTCCTGGCGGATAAATAACATTATCGATACGAGGTGAACAGACGTGGGTCAACATAGAGAGGCGGACATTATCATCCTCGGCGGGGGGCTGGGCGGATGTGCCGCAGCATTGGCGGCGGCCCGCAGCGGGAAACGCGTCATCATGACGGAGGCCGAAGAATGGCTAGGCGGGCAGATTACCAGTCAGGGCGTGCCGCCGGATGAGCATCCTTGGATTGAACAGTTCGGATGTACGGCGAGCTATCGTGAATTTCGCAGCCGGGTTCGGCAGTATTATCAGTCATGGTTTCCGTTAAAGCCGGAAGCCAGAGCGGCCGAGCACTTCAACCCCGGCAGCGCGCTGGTGAGCGCGATCGCTCATGAACCCCGGGCAGCCCTGGCCGTTCTGCGGGATATGCTGGCTCCGTACGTCCACAGCGGTAGGCTCGTTATCCTTACGGAGCACGTCCTAACCCGAGCAGAGAGCGACGGTGACCGGGTCACGGCCGTTTCGCTGCGGAACGCAAAATCCGGCAATGAGGTTACCCTTACCGGCGCGTTGTTTCTGGATGCGACCGAAGAGGGGGATCTGCTGCCGCTTGCGGGAATCGAGTACGTCACCGGCGCGGAATCCATGGAGGATACCGGGGAGCCCCATGCTATGTCCGGTTCGCCGGACCCGATGGATATGCAGGCGTTCACGTGGTGCTTCGCGGTTGACTACCTTGAAGGTGAAGATCATACGATTCCGAAGCCGGATAGGTATGACTTTTGGAAAGCGTATCAAGCCGATTTCTGGCCCGATCGCATGCTCAGCTGGAGCGGGCTCGTCCCGCATACGCTGGAGCCTGTCACCTACAGCCTGTTTCCGGACGGCAAGTCATTCTCGCTGTGGAAATACAGACAGATTCTGGATCGGGAGCATTTCGCCGCAGGCGCTTTCGATAGCAGCGTGACGATCGTGAACTGGCCGCAGAACGATTATTGGCTGGGACCGATCATTGATGTAAGCCCGGAGGAGCGGGAGAAGCATTTGAAAGAGGCCCGGAGCCTAAGCTTGTCGCTTCTCTATTGGATGCAGACGGAGGCTCCTCGTCCGGACGGAGGAGCCGGTTATCCGGGGCTTAGACTCCGTCCCGATGTGCTCGGCACAGAGGACGGTCTGGCAAAGGCGCCGTACATTCGCGAGTCGCGCCGAATCCGGGCTGAATTTACGGTAAAGGAGCAGCATGTCGCCAGCGATTGCCGGCCTGATGGAAAGGCAGCGGAGTTCTTCGATTCCGTCGGCGTCGGCTGCTACCGGATCGATTTGCATCCAAGCACGGGACAGCGCACCTATATCGACATTTCGAGTCTCCCCTTCCAAATTCCGATGGGAAGCCTGATTCCGGTGCGGGTGAGCAATGTGCTGGCCGCATGCAAAAATATCGGCACGACACATATTACGAACGGCTGTTACCGCCTTCATCCGGTCGAGTGGAACATCGGAGAGTCGGCGGGGTATTTAGCGGCTTATTGCGTGGAGCATGGTCTGAAGCCGTCCGAGGTCCGCAGTAATCCAGAGCGGCTGGAGGCGTTCCAGCACCTGCTGGTGCGGCAGGGGATCGAGCTGTCGTGGCCATCCATTCACGCGGTTTAAACCAGAGCGGTGCAGGAATATAGGGCGGTGCAGGTATGATCCTGCACCGCCCATTTTAGGTTACATCTATAGACCGGAAGAACGCGGTCCGTTTGCCCTAATTTTTGAATAAATAAGACAAAAAGTAATGCAGAACGGCAACCACAGATCCCGCCAGTACCAGGATAATGATCGTCGAGATCGGCATCAGATTCATCGTGATGACATAGAAGAGGGCAACGTTGGCAGGATAGATCAGAATATAGAGCACGCGCCTGAACGCACGATACCGCTTTAAACCCAGGATGGCAGCCTGAAGGATCATGGACAGAAACAGAATAAAGAAAGAAGGCGTGAAGAAGATGGCCGTCGCAACGTCATTGAACAGAACCATTTCGTCATCCGGCGAATAGTTCGGCCAATACGTGATTACGCCGTACAAGGACAGCAGCGCAGAAACAACCAGCCATATATAATAAGGCATCATACCCACCACCTTTATCTTAAGGGTGTTCCTTTTCGGATACTCCCCGTAATTCCCCTTCGCTATTTACAAACGCTTGGAGCAGGGGGTTAGTTCGATGCTTTCTATCTTTTTTTTGAAAAACTGACGGAAAAACGAGACTATAGACTTACATAATTAACCATTTTAGATTATACTTGGATTACATAAAGATTCTCCGTCACCGTGTCATCCAGTGATGAAAGGTGGTGATCGAAGCGAAATCGGCCGGACAAGCGGTAAGGGTAACCGAATTTTCAATTCGAATCTATGAAGGAGATGAGGTTGATGAAATCAAGCGGTAAACGAGTCATCCGCAAGAGCGCGCTGTTGTTCTGTGTCGTCCTCCTGATGCTGCCGGCGGGATTGTCCATGGCGGCGAATCAAAAGCCGTTTCCGCAGCATACGACTTATACGAGCGGCTCGATCAAGCCCAATCATGTGACGCAGACGGCGATGGACGATGCTGTAAAGACCAAGTGGAACAGCTGGAAGAGTTCTTTCCTCAAGCCTGCCGGCACGGGTCAATATTACGTTAAATACAACTCGGCCGGAGAAACGGTATCGGAGGCACATGGCTACGGGATGATCCTGACCGTCATGATGGCTGGAGCCGATGCCAACGCTCAGACCTACTTCGACGGACTATACCGATACTATAAGGCTCATCCGAGCAACCAGAATCCATACTTAATGGCATGGAAGCAGAACAGCAGCTTCCAGAATATTGAGGGGGCCAACTCGGCGACGGACGGCGATATGGATATCGCATACGCACTGCTGCTGGCAGACAAGCAGTGGGGCAGCAGCGGCAGCATTAACTATTTGCAAGCCGCCAAAAACATCATAGGCGCCATCATGAGCCATGACGTGAATCAATCGCAATGGACCCTTCGTCTGGGAGACTGGGCAACGAGCGGGAGCTTCAATACCGCCACACGCCCGTCCGATTTCATGCTGAATCATCTGAAGGCGTTCCGGAAGGCTACCGGCGATGCCAGATGGGATCAGGTGATCAACAAAACGTATAGTATTATCAACTCCGTCCACAGCAGCTATAGCCCGAATACGGGATTGCTTCCGGATTTCGTCGTGCTGCAGGGGGGAAGCTATCAGCCTGCGGCGGCCGACTTCCTTGAAGGCGCGAACGACGGGAACTATTATTACAATTCGGCGCGGACGCCTTGGCGAATCGCTACCGACTATTTGATGACCGGCGACACGAGGGCCTTGGGTCAGCTCGAGAAGATGAACGCGTTCATCAAATCGAACACGAGCCAGAAGCCGGCAAATATCAAGGCTGGCTATACGCTCGGCGGAAGCCCGCTTGTGTCGTATAACAGCGGCGCATTCTACGCTCCGTTCGGCGTCAGCGCGATGGTCTCCCAGAACCACCAAAGCTGGCTGAACGCCGTGTGGACCTATACGGCGAATGCGTCGGCCGAGGGATATTACGAAGAAAGCATCAAGCTGTTATCGATGCTGGTCATGTCCGGGAATTGGTGGACCTACTAATCTCAGAATAGCTGTTATATTCATTTGATTCATAAAAACATAAAACAAAACCCCGACCTCCGTTTGTGGTCGGGGTTTCGTTCGTTCATTAAGATCCCATGCTCCGTGCAAGCGGCGGAGAGGGGGGTGAAAATATAACAAGGGCAGGTTTTTCTAGGGGGATTCGGCATTTTCTTATACTGGGTCTTTAAGACCATACCGATTCGCTTCGGATAAAATAAATGGAAAAGGGGATTGAAATTGGAGCAACTGCAATGATAATATCTTATATATAATATAAAACGTTTTATGTTTTAATGAATTAAAATTATCGTGGTTCAGGCTTCATGTCACTCTTGTTTGTCTGTTTTGAAAGGGTTTACAAAAAATCAGCGATTGGTTGAAAGGAGCGTCGTATGCGAAAGAACATGATTCGAACTGGAGCTGCCGCAGCTGTTGTATGCGTTTTATTGGCGGGAAGCGCTATGGCATTTGGGCAGGGGCCGGAGACGGGGAGCTTAGGCGTGAAAGTGGAGGCGGCGGCCAAAAAGAAGGAGCCAAGCGCTCCGGTATTCCGGGAGGCCTCTGTGCACGATCCATCCGTGATCAAGGCGGGCGATACCTACTATGTATTCGGCTCCCATTTGGCAGCGGCCAAATCCAAGGACCTCATGAAGTGGGACATGATCGCTTCCGGGGTTGCTGAGGGGAATCCTCTGATTCCGAATGTAACGGAGGAACTGAAGGAAACGCTGGCGTGGGCTCAGAGCGATACGCTATGGGCGGCCGATGTGATCCAGCTTGCCGACGGCAAATTTTATATGTACTACAATGCCTGCAAAGGAGACTCCCCGCGCTCGGCGATGGGGATTGCCGTAGCCGATCGGATCGAAGGACCTTATAAGGACACCGGCATTATTCTGAAATCCGGCATGTGGGGCGAGCCGAGTGAGGACGGCACCGTGTACGATGCAACGAAGCATCCGAATGTGGTGGATCCGGATGTTTTCTTTGATAAGGATGGAAAGCTGTGGATGGTATATGGCTCTTATTCCGGGGGAATCTTCATTATGGAGATGGATCCTGCGAACGGCAAGCCGCTTCCTGGACAGGGCTATGGCAAAAAGCTGCTGGGGGGCAACCATAGCCGGATCGAAGGACCGTATATGCTCTACAATCCGGAGACGGATTATTATTACTTGTATCTTTCGTACGGCGGACTTGATGCGGTTGGCGGGTACAATATGCGGGTCGTCCGATCCAAGAACCCCGACGGCCCGTTCTATGATGCGGAAGGAAACGACATGAGAGAGGTGAAGGCCGATCCGTCCCTGCCGCTCTTCGATGACCGGTCGATCGAGCCGTTCGGGACCAAGCTGATGGGCAACTATCTGTTCAAGCGTTTGATTGGCGATCCGGGAACGGGCTTGGGAACCGGTGCGGTATCCCCTGGACATAACTCGGTATACTACGATAAAGCAACCGGCAGAACGTTCCTGATCTTCCACAGCCGCTTTCCGCAGCGCGGCGAAGAGCATGAAATCCGCGTCCATGAACTGTACATGAACGAGGAAGGTTGGCCTGTCGCAGCCCCGTTCCGTTATGCAGGAGAGGAAGCAGTGGACAAGAAGGTAACCCCGAAGGATGCAGCAGGGGAATACAAGCTGATCAACCATGGGAAGGATATTTCCGCAAACATCAAGGAGTCGCAGCCGATCCAATTGCATATGAACGGCCGGGTGACAGGAAGCGTCTCCGGCACATGGAAAACTAGCGGAAAGCAGCAGGTTACGCTGACTTTGGACGGTGTTGTGTATAAGGGCGTGTTCGCGCCGCAATGGAATCCCGAGGCCGGGCAGCAGCTCATGACCTTTACGGCTTTATCGCCGGATGGAACAACCGTTTGGGGAGCGAAGGAGCCGGAGCGCAGCGATAAGCAGATTGCGGAGGAAGTTCGAGCAGACCTGTCGCTCGGTGATGTGAGCGGCATCTTCTACGATTTGACCCTGCCTTCCGAGGCATCCGGCGGCACAACGATCCAGTGGTCGACCTCCGATCCGAACGTGATCACCGCTGACGGCAAGGTGACGCGTCCAGCCGCGGGCTCCGGAAATGCGAAGGTTACATTGACTGCCGGGATCGTCAAGGGCAGCTACAAGACTTCCCGGTCCTTTGACGTGACCGTGCTGCAGCAGTCGGCCGGACCGATGCTATTGAACTATGGCTTCGGTGAGAACCGAGAGGGCGTCGTGATCGACAGCTCCCCGAACGGATATGACGGGCGGACGCACGGCGGCGTTCAGTGGAATGAGCGAGGCTATCAGGGCGGGGGCATTGATTTTGACGGCAAGAACGGATATATTGAGCTGCCTAATCTGGTAACAGACACGGATGATCTAACGTTCGCGGCATGGGTATATTGGAAGGGAGGGGCTCCGTGGCAGCGGGTGCTCGATGCCGGCAGCGGGCTCGCAAGGCATATGTTCCTGACCCCGTCCCAGCACACCGGCGTCCTTCAGTTTACGATTCACGGCAACGGCGGCGACCAGAGTCTCCTTGCTGACGCGCCGCTTCCGGTAAATGCATGGACGCATGTAGCCGTGACCCTTCAGGGGGATACGGGCAAGCTGTACGTAAACGGACAGCTTGTTGCCTCCGGCGATCATATGAAGCTGAACCCAAGCGGGCTGTTGACCACGGAAGCTTACTTGGGCAAAAGCCGCTTTGCAGCCGATCCGTACTTCAATGGAAGCCTGGATGAGGTTCGGATTTATAACATGGCGCTAACCGACAGCGAAATCAAGAAGCTGGCGGAATAATATAGGAAAAGATCCGATGAAGCATTCCTGCTCTTTGCATGCAGGAGTGCTTTTTTCGTTGTTCTGATGGGAATCCGTCATTTTCATAATCAGTGGTTGACAGAAGGGTAGTCTATGATTTATCTTAATATCAAGACAAATAACTATAAAAAATATAGTAAGTATAAAGGAGTGAGTTGATGTTGTATAAACGTTAGCGGCTATGAGCGAATGGTTCCGTACGGCTTTATCTGCGATTCAGAATGTAAAAATAAATCGATCATGAGAAATGATTTTAAATAAAGCAAATAACTTGGAGGTTTTTATAATGACGATGGATTTAGGTTTGCTTATTCTTCGTTTGGTCATCGGGCTGTCATTTATGGCCCATGGCGCACAGAAATTGCTTGGCTGGTTCGGCGGCTACGGTCCGAAGGGAACCGGCGGCTGGATGGAATCGATCGGCATCAAGCCAGGAGTTGCAGCGGCTGTAATGGCTGGTTTGATGGAGCTGGCGGGCGGGCTGCTGCTCGCTTCCGGCTTCCTGACCGTGCTTGGAGCTGCCCTCATCACGCTGACAATGCTTGGGGCAATCGTTAAAGTTCATGGAAAGAACGGCTACTGGTCTACTGCGAATGGTTACGAGTATAATCTGCTGCTGATCGCAGCTGCGGTGGCGCTTGCTCTTACCGGTGCGGGAACTTACTCTCTGGATGCATTGATCTTTTAATGAAAGAATTCGATTGGAGGGGCGTACAAAATGAATGATTTAACAACCTTAATCAAAAGCCGGAGGTCGGCGAATCGGTTCATCGAAGGCATCGACATTCCGGACAGAACGCTGGACGACATATTTAACGAGGTGAAATACGCTCCTTCGGCTTTCAATCTCCAGCATGCCCGCTATGTGGTGGTGAAGGCTCCGGACCTTAAGGATAAGGTGTACGAAGCCGCAAACAAGCAGCATAAGATCCGAACGGCCTCTGCGGTAATCGTTGTGCTTGGCAATATGCGGGCCTATGAGGAGGTTGGACGGATGAACGAGGGATTCCTCAGTCTGGGGATCATCGACAAGCTGGAATATGACCAGACGGTTGAGGAGGTCACCCGATTCTACAAGGAACGGGGAGAGTCCTTCATGCGGGATGAGGCCATTCGCAATGCAAGCTTATCCGCGATGATGCTGATGCTCGTGGCGAAGGATAAAGGGTGGGATACCTGTCCGATGATCGGCTTTGATCCCGAATTGCTTCGTAAGGCGCTCGGTATTCCCGCTGAATATGTTCCCGCCATGCTGATTGCGATCGGCAAGGAAGATGCAGCCAAGCCTCGTCCGAGAGGCTACCGTAAGCCGGTGCTGGAGTTTGTCAGCTATGACCGGTTTTGAAGATGTGCAATGGTTCATGATGCAGCAGCAGGCCCTTCCTATATCCCCGATAAGCTCGTAAGTTTGGGCTTGCGTGAGTTTGGGCGAGGATGCCGCTGGGGCAATGGCAGCTATCGCACGGGTGAATTCTTTCATCCGTGCGATTTTTATTGCTGCAGCAATTAACATTCGCTTCGGGAATGACGATGATGAATATATAGGGATTGACACAAAGATTACATATAAATCGTTGGTTGTCGTTACGAGGGGGTGTACAAGCTGAATGATCGTATAAGGCGGTACCGCCGTAAGGGAGGATTATCCCTGTGGATTGCGTTGATGCTGCTGACTGCGGCGTGCAGTCAAGAGGGGGCATCGCCGCAGCCTTTGTCCAGCGCTATGCCGGCTTCCGTCGAGGAGCTCTCAACGGCTCGGGCGCAGCAGCCGCCAGCGGAGAAGTCCGAGGTCCAGCGTACGGCAAACGAGGATAAGGAGCGAGTGGGCACGGTTTCGCAGAGCCTCGGCCAGCTGGAGAACAGACGGGACCGCATGGCTGTCGATACCGTTCTGCAGATGTACGAAGCGCTGCATGCGGAGGATCGCGAAGCGTATTTCCGGTATGCGGACATTGCCAGTGTCCGCATGACGCCGTCAAAGCTGGATGTGCTGATCGAGGAAGCAGGGAAGCGCGAGCTGAAACCGGAGCGCTTTCGGTCCTTCGACAAGCTGACTCTGGCGGAAGACAGCAGGCGGCTGTTGTCCATCCATTACGGCAGTCAGGTCGAACTTGTGCTGGAAGAGCTGAGCTATGGGGATCAGAATGTATGGTTCGTCAATGTGTTTCCGGACGGACCGAAGGTGATCGACCAGACGGCGATTTATCCGGGAGCGTATGAGCTGGGAAGGGAGGCGTCCTTCGAGGAGCTCGTTGCGGCAGGCATTCAGTCGGCTGCGGAATACAGGGAGTTCCTGGCCTCCAATTATGATACGCCCCTCTGGACGCCGATTCAGACGGTTTCTCTGCTGTACCAGGCTGCTCAGGAAGGCGACGAGCAAGCCTTTGCAGCCATAGCAGGTGGAGGAGAAGGATATTATGCGCAGCTGTATGCATCGGATATGGTGCCGTTCGCTGACTGGATGAAGGCCTATGGCAGCGTTCAGGCGTTCCCGCTGGAGCTCTTGCCCCATGACCGGATTGCCGAAGCCTTTCGGGAATCCTGCGACGAGCGGTACGGAGAAGACTGGCAGCTCATTGCGGCCTGGGAACCGGAGGATCCGGCGGAGAGGCGCGGCACGTATTGGATTTTGACTCCCAGCACGGACCAGACCCGGTATGTCGTTCGTGAAGCTTTTACGGGCAATCTTCAGCTCTTTGTTCAGTGAGTCGAAATTGATCTCTATGCATGACATAATCTGTCTTCGGACACAAGCGATAAGGCTGTCCTCGAGATCTGCGAGATCTTCGGGAACAGCCTTATTGCTGTGCGAATGTTCGATTATGGCTGGAGGTTTTGGATGAGGTCCATCGTTTCGTTGATTTTGTTCACCGTCTCAACAATGCCGGAATTTTGGAGGTCGGTCACACCGTTTTGGATTTGGTCCATATATCCGTTGATGTCGGTTAGCAGCGTATCGTTTAAAGCTACAAGCTGCTCATGTATATCCTGCGCAAAAGCGGGAGCCTCGATCCCGTTAAACTCCGAGATGCGGGTCTTCATCTCTTCAAGCTCCTTGGTCAGCGTCTCTTTGGCATCCGCGCTCGTAGCCGCCTGTTGGGCCAGATCCGGGATGGACTGGGCGAATTGTGAAGCCTCATTGATGAACGTGCCGGCTTCCTTCGTATAATCCAGGGAATTGTTCACGCTGTCCAGCAATGAGCAGCCCGAGAGAACCCCCAGTAGAAGCGTTAGCAGCAAAAATCTCTTGATCATCTCTCATCCTCCTGTCAGCTTGTGCAATCTTATTGTTATATACGCATGTTCGGAGGATTGGTTCGATATTTTTGAAGATATCAGAAAGTATAACCTCGGAGGATCTGCTGCCTGATATCGCAAGAAAAAATACTGCTAAACGCGGTCTGTCTTCTGTGGGAGTACGTCTATAGGGGGTTTCTTGTGGAGATGGCACGAGGCTTGAGGTAGTCGGTTTTAATATTTGCTGCATAGGAAGCGGATAATCTCAATCACACTGCCAAGGAGGTTTCCGAATCCCGCCCCGGATGCCGTCCTTTCGGGCAGTTCGGAAGCTGCAGGTTGTTTGCCTTCGCCCAAGGAAGAGGTGTCGACCGATGAGGAAGGCCCCGTATTCCCGCAGAGTCGGGCTTTGACCCTTTCTTTACCCGCATTCGCGAACACGATGTATTCCCTTCCTTCCTCAAAGGTGTCCCAGCCGGTAGGATGGAGCGTGATCGTCCCTTTCTCCAGATCGCCCTTCCACCATTCCGAAACCGAGAATGTATAGGTGCTTTTCATGAAGTCGGCGTTCTCGTCGTAGGAGACGAGGGTTCCGCGGAACACGATATCCGATACTTTGAGCTCTTCGGTGATTTTTCGGGGCTCAGCACAAGATAAGGCCGAGGCCTCCGGGCTCGCCGGGCCGAGCCAAAGACCGGCCATCAGGGAAACGCCGACCAGCAGCTGCAATCCTCTCTTCATCATCTTAGCACTCCTTTGTGAATGATTAGCATGTATGCCCATTAGACGATGTGTTGACGTACAGGGTTGCAGTCCGCTTGGAAAATCATCCGAATTTCCCCAGAATGACCAGTATGACGGAACGGCAAAGAACCGCAGGGCGTAAAAGACCTCGCGGTTCAAGAAGCAGCCTTGCGGTTTAAGGGGCAGCCTTAGGTTTTCAAGGAATAGCCTTGGGGATCAAGAAGCAGCTTTGCGGTTTGCGAAGCTCCTGCCTCCTTGACGAAGGCTTCATCGGAGCAAGCGCCCAGGGTCTTCGTCTCCTTAAATCTGTCTGGCCTCGAGCCGTTTAGCAACCAGCGACAGCGAATAATTCAAGGTGAAGTAGAGCAGGGACGCAAATACAAGCGCCGGAATGACATAAGAGAAGCTGGATCCGCTTAGAATCTTTACGTTCCGCATCAGCTCCGGCAGCGAAATGATGATGGCCAGGGATGTGTCCTTTATCAGCGATATGAATTGGCTCACCATCGGCGGGGACATTCGGCGCAGCGCGAGCGGGAGGATAACATGCCGAAGCGTCTGCATGTAGGATAGACCCGAGGCGCGGGCTGCCTCGATCTGCCCCTTATCGACGGATACGAGACCACTGCGTACGATTTCGGAGATCATCGCCCCTTCGAAGATGCTCAGCCCGACGACCGCCGCCCAAAAGGTCGGAATGCGGATGCCGGCTTGAGGCAGAATCATGCCGATGAAAAAAATGATCAACAGGAGCGGCAGATTACGGATGGCATCCACGAGGATGGCGACCGTCCTCGAGACGAAGGCAACCCTCGTATACCTGACGGTTCCCAGCACGGTTCCGATGATAAAGCTGAATAGAATCGACAAGCCGGCAACCTGTACCGTAATCCAAAAGCCTTGAAGGAGATATCGCAAATTTGGCCAGGAATATGCGCCAATAAAATCCATCTTGTGCCACCTCCCTTATAGATGAGGATTTGCAAAATCCTGAGATCGGCAAGTTTCAAAAGATATCAGTTGCTTTTGGCAAAGCGCCGCTCCATGTAATGAACCGCCTGACTGAGCGGTATGGTCAGCAGCAGGTAGAACAGGGCAACAAGCGTATACACCGGAATACCCTTGAACGTTTTCAGATTGATGATGTCCGCGTAGTACATCAGGTCAAGACCGGCGATGACGGCCAGCACGGAAGAATTCTTCACGAGATTAATCATCTGGTTGCCGATTGCCGGCAGCACGATTTTGACCGCTTGGGGGAGAATAATGTAGCGCATGGTTTGAATATAGCTGAGCCCGGAGGAGCGTGCCGCCTCGGATTGTCCTGAAGGAACAGCCTGGATACCGGCCCGGATGGACTCCGCAACGAAAGCGGCAGTGTAGACGATTAAACCGAGCGTGCCGGCGGTAAAGGGTTCCATGGCGATCCCGAGCGCAGGGACCCCGAGGAAAAAGAAAAAAACGGTCACCAGCAGCGGAATGTTGCGGATGAACTCGACATAGACGGTCCCGACCACATTGAGTATGCGAAACGGAGCGATTCGGAGGATGGCAATCAAGGTGCCGAGAACCAAACTGCCGATCAGCCCGAGGAGGCTTGCGAGAACCGTCCGACCTAGGCCTGCCATAAAATCATCCCAATAATCGATCAGGATGCTGAAATCCCACAGGTTCAATGTTCCTCACCTCCGATAGGGGGATTAGGCCAGCGTCCGGTAAGGCTTAAAATCGCTCCCTCCCCCGATCAATAAAGAGGAGGGGCGGTATGCGCATACCTGGAACGCCTTGCATTCATGAGCGGATTATTCCGGCTTGATGCCCATCCACTGCTCATACAGCCTGTCATATTCGCCGCTTTCCTTCATTTCTTTAAGCAGCTCGTTGACGGTCTTCACAAACTCGGGATTCCCTTTTTTAATGGCCATGCCGTATGGCTCATCCGTAAAATTGCCGCCGACGAGCTCGTAATTCGGATCCTGCTTCTGCATACCGAGCAGAATGGAATTGTCGGTGGTCAACGCATCGCCTTGACCTGCCCGGAGCGCGGTGAAGGCATCCTGATAGTTCTCGAATTCCAGAATCTCGGCGTCCGGCGCTTTCTCGCGGATATTTTGCGCAGAGGTCGAGCCTTTAACGGTGAGCACTTTCGTGTCTTTGTTCAGACTCTCCAGTCCTGTGATCGGACTGCCCTTCTTCACGAGAAGCGACTGGCCGGCCTCGAAATAAACATCGCTGAAGTCGACCTGCTCCTTGCGTTCCTCCGTTATCGTCATGGTGGCGATGATAATATCGATATCCCCGTTTCGCAGCATGTCGATTCGGGTTTTGGAGGTGACTTCCTTCAGCTCGAGCTTGGTCTCGTCGCCCAGGATTTTTTTCGCGAGGGCCTTGGCCATATCGATATCGAAGCCCTCCACTTGGCCGGTAGCAGGGTCCTGCAGCCCGAACAGCTTCGTGTCGTATTTCACGCCCGCCACCAGCTTGCCGCGCTTCTTGATCGCCTCAAGCGTGTCAACCTCGCCTGAACTGCCGCAGCCCGCGGCGATCAGCATGATGATCAGCGACAGCACCGCCGCGCTCCACCTGAACGTTCTGGACAATTTTCTATTCATTTCGGATCCCCCTTCAAAATCAATGTTCTTCACGGTATCAATCATTAAGGTCATGAATGAATCATCCCGAGACCAAGGAAGCCTCGCTTGATTTTCGGGCTAATGATGCAGCAGCCGGCTTAGAAAGGTTCGCGCCCTCTCTTCGCGCGGCTGCGAGAAAAACTCGGACGCCGTAGCGTCTTCGATAATCTTGCCTTCATCCATGAAGACGATCCGGTCCGCCGCTTCCCGGGCAAACCCCATCTCATGAGTGACGATGACCATGGTCATGCCCTGGTGGGCAAGCGAACGCATGACGTCCAGCACTTCGCCGATCATCTCGGGATCGAGGGCCGAGGTCGGTTCGTCGAACAGCATGATTTTGGGATTCATCGTCAGTCCGCGGGCGATCGCCACGCGCTGCTGCTGCCCGCCGGACAGCTGGGAAGGATAGCTGTCCGCTTTATCCGCAATGCCGACGCGCTTGAGATAGGTCATCGCCTTGTCCGTGGCTTCGGCTTTGGTCATACCCAGCACCTTCATCGGTGCAAGAATGATGTTATCGATCACCTTTTTGTGCGGATACAGGTTGAAATGCTGGAATACCATCCCGATATCCCGCCGGAACCGGTTGATATCGATTCGCTTGTCATGCAGCCTGACGCCGTTTACAACGAGCTCGCCGTCCGTGATGCTCTCGAGCCGGTTGATGCAGCGCAGCAGCGTGCTTTTCCCCGAGCCGGACGGCCCGACGATGACCACGACTTCCCCTTGCGAAACGGTCAGGTCGATTTCTTTCAGAACGTGAAAGCTTCCGAAAAATTTGTTGACGCGTTTGAATTCGATCAGCAGAAATCTCCTCCTATTCGCTGAATGTTGAAATGCAGCCTGAGCCGGTTGTTGTCCAGACTTTCCTGCCAGGCTCTTTTTACACTGGTATGGCAAAGAATGCTTGTTCCATACCAAATTCAGAAAAATTTAAGTACCAAGGGGGTGTAACGTAGGCTATAATAGGGGGCGTTCGGAAAAGAGGGGAAATGAATGGAGAAACGCGCCAAACTTACGGAAATCGACCTGGTTCGAGGCTTTGCGATGATGGGCGTGCTGATGGTGCATGCGACATCGTTCGCGACGGTCCAGATGCGCGGGGACGATTTTTTTGGCTTATACAACTTTTTGAACATATTTTCTAAAGTCGGTACGACGACGTTTATTTTTCTGAGCAGCTTCGTGCTGTTTTACAACTACTATCACCGTCCGTTTCGGGGCAAAGACCTTGCCCGGTTTTACCGCAACCGGCTGATGTATATTCTGGTGCCGTATTTTATCTTCTCGGTGCTGTTTTTTACGGTGGCTTGGTACCATCGGGGAGGCGTGACCGACGTCTCTGCGATGCTGGATAGCTTCTGGCCTAAGCTGGCTACGGGAAAATCGTACACGCATTTGTATTTTATTTTCATCAACATTCAATTCTACTTGCTGTTTCCGCTGGTACTGCTCCTGCTGAAGCGCTTCAGGGGCTTTGCTGCCATCTGCGTACTGGTCGGGATCGTGCTGCAGTGGATTTTCTACTTGGGGAATGACGCGTGGTGGCATGTGACGAACCGAAACAGCTGGTCGCTGTCGTTTCTGTCATATTACTTCCTCGGTGCCTGGATGGGGATTCACTATGAGCGCGTCAAATCCTGGCTGACCGATGCCAAGCATGCTGCAAGGCCGCTGCTTCGAAGGTTCGGCTGGGCCGCGCTGTGGACAACGTGGATCGCCAGTGCGCTGGTTCATATCGGGCTGCGTTATAATCAGAGGCTGCATGGAATCGAGGTTCACCCGCTTGTCTATGACGCGTTCTGGAACGTGCATACGCTGACCACGGCGCTGGTCATGATGCAGACCGCTCTGCGCCTCGGCGGCAAGCGGAGCCTGCTGGTTCGCGGCTTTCGAAGAATCGGGGTGTATTCCTTCGGGATTTATCTGGTGCACCCGCTGGTGCTGCTCGTTTACCGGGACTATCGGCCGAAGACGGATAATTCCTGGCTTCTGCTTGCATGGTATGCTGGCGGACTGGCAGCGGCGCTGGTAGTCTCCTACTTGCTGGTGTACGGCATTCGCCGGCTCGGGGGCTGGACATGGGTCCTGTTCGGCAAACTGCCGGGCGGGGAGCGCAGGGGCTCGGCGGGAATTCCGGCTTCAGCCGCTTCTACACCAGGGATTACCAAGGCGGCACCGTAAACGCTCGGGATTAGCCGCAGCTCATCCGCAGGATGACGTAAGCGGCTAAGCACGCGGAGAAGAAATAAGGGTGGCTCCCGGCAGAAGGCATCTGCCAATGGGGAACCACCCTTTTTGTGTCGCACGAACGTACTGCAATTTTTTTGCCGATGTCATGAAAGCACCTGGAAACGGGGCTCCAGGAGTATTGCTTCCGCCGTGTCCTCGGGCCGCTTCAGCGCCGTATCGTACAGGAACTGCCGGTTCTGCGGCATGGATACCAATTTGTCCAGCAAAAATAGTGAGCGCTCCAGGGAATCAATATCCCCTCTTGTTGTCAGCCTTTCGGCGATTTTCTCCTTGTCTGCATGCAGCACAGCATACTTTATGCTTACATCCAGGTCGGATAACTGCTCGCAAAACCACTCGAGCTCATCCTCTACGACAAAATCAATAACGACATTCAGGCCTTGGCGCAGCATATTTTGTGTTAGTGCCAGGAGGTTCTTCCATGTTAAGCTTAAGCGTTCATCCCATGAAAGCGGGAGCTCATGATGCAGCATGTGAAGCAGCAGGTCACCTTCAATCAGCACGCATCGTTCCACGCGCTCTGCCAACATCTTCGCTGTCGTTGATTTTCCAACGCCAAGCGGACCCGAAATCAAGTACAGCAGGCTCAGATTCGTTTCTTTTGTCAAAGGGATCATCCTTTCCAAAGCGTGCGGCCGAAATTTACCGGGGTTTAGGGCTATACAGCACATAAGCTGTTCCGTTCAGAAACCGTGTTCCGTTCGCTTGCAGTATACCATGGCCTAAGAAGCAGCGGCACGAAATTTCAGGATGTTTCCCTGATTTTCGGCAGCAGAAGGATTGGCATCCCGGCCATCGTATAAAGTTTGGGTGTTATGCGTTACGAGCCGAAGGTATATCGCCGTGTCATCGGAAGCGGCGGCTGGGAAATCGGCAGTCAAGTACATTCGTTACAGACAAGAAAGCGGGGAGGATGACATGATGGGATGGAGCGGCAATTCATTGGTAAACGGTTTCATTCGTGCAGACGGCAAACGTCTTGTGAACGGGGAAGGACAAGAAATTTTGCTTCGCGGCGTAGGACTTGGCAGCTGGCTGCTGCCTGAAGGATACATGTGGAAGATGCCCGAGCAGGGAGACCGGCCGCGGCGGATCGAGGCTATGGTGAAGGATCTGATCGGAGAAGAGAAAGCAGCGCTCTTCTGGGAAACCTATTATGACCGGTATATCGGAGAAGCGGATATTCGGCAGATCGCCGAGCAGGGCTTTAACTCCATCCGGCTGCCGATCAATGCCAGGGTTATTATGGAGGAGGGGCAGCAGAAGCCTTTTCACTTCCATGAGGGCCATCTTCGGTTGATCGATCGGGTGATCGATTGGTGCAGGTCGTGCCGGCTGTATGTTATTCTGGATTTACATGGAGCGCCCGGAGGACAGACGGGAGCGAATATTGATGATTCAGCGCGTGATCTGCCGGAGCTGTTCACAAATCCGCTGAATACCGAGCGGACGGTGGCGCTGTGGCGGATGCTCGCCGAGCGCTACAAGGATGAGTGGATCGTAGCCGGCTATGATCTTCTGAACGAGCCGCTGCCGGATTGGTTCAGCGAGTATAACGACCGGGTCATGCCGCTCTATCGGGAAATTACGGCAGCGATTCGGGAAGTGGATCAACGCCATATGATCATTTTGGAAGGCGTGCACTGGTCGACGGATTGGCAAATATTCGATGAACCTTTTGACGATAATCTGCTGCTGCAATTCCATAAATATTGGAACAATCCGGATACGGAGAGCATTCAGAAGTATTTGGATCACCGTGAGCAATGGAATTTGCCCATCTTTATGGGCGAAGGCGGCGAGAACAACCCTCAGTGGTATACGGGTGCGTTCCGGTTGTTCGAGGACCACAATATTTCATGGAATTTCTGGACATGGAAGAAGATGGACACAAGCAACTCGCCGTACTCGATCCGGAGGCCGGAAGGCTGGGATAAGCTGACGGGCTACCTCGAGGGTGGAGCGAAGCCTTCCCAAGAAGAGGCCGAGGCCATCCTTCAGGCGTATTTGGACAGCCTTCCGCTGGAAGCTTGCGACGCCCATCCGAATGTATCGCGTTCGCTGTTCCGGCAGCTGCCGATCCAGATTCCGGCTGAATTTTACGGCTACCGCGGGGAAGGCGTTTCTTATCACGTTGGCACGAAGGCAGAAAGAAACATCGGGCTGCGGGTAAGCGACGGCGTCCCGATGCGGATGGTGACCGGCAAGGCCGAGAAGCCGAGCTACGCGCCGGAAGGCGGCAAGCCGTGGGAGACGGACAATCTGGTGTGCGTGCAGCTGCAGGCAGGAGACTGGCTCGCCTATGAAGCTTTGTGCGCCCAAGCGGCTGCATACCAGCTCGATGTCCGGGCGCTGCTTCCGGAAGGCAGCGCAGAGTTAACGCTGCGGATCGGGGACAGGGAGCTGGGGAAGCTGTCTGTCAGCGGTGAAGGATGGCAGGTGTTCAGGCTTGCTTCGGAGCTTGTGGTCGAACAAGGGCCGGTCCATCTCGTGATCGGCGTAAGCCAAGGTTGGGTCGAGCTGGATTGGGTGGAGTTTTCGTAAGAACAAGGAAGGAGAGGATGTCGCTGTGACGCAGAGGGCTTCAATCTCGGCAGGTTTATGCCAATGGCTGAACGGCCTGGAGCTGGAATCCAAGCAGCATACGGCAATGATGCTGCTGACCGTTACGGAGGATTTATGGCCGCATACCGCCATGGTCAGCGCCGGGGAGGTGCTGGCACTAACCCGGAGCACGATCCGGATCGCGCTGTGGCCGGGCACGGTAACGACGGGCAATATTCTTCGTTCAGGCCAAGCTACGTTGGTCGCCATTCATGAGGGGGCGGCCCACTACGTGCGGCTTGCGCTGCGCGCACTTCCGGATGTGCCGGACGCCCGCCATCCCCGGCAGCGATTTAGCGCCGAGGTTGTGGCGGTTCGGGAAGACCGGGCGAAGTATGCGGATATCCTGTCCGCCGTTACGATCCGGCTGCATGACCCGAATGACGTGCTGGAGAGATGGCGCGAAACGCTGCAGGAGCTTCGGCAATAATGGCAATAATACGGCCCTTTCGATGAAGATATACAGCTGCAAGAAATCCCCGGCGGTAAAACCGGGGGTGTCTTGCTTCGGTCTTCAGAGCGGATAAAACGCGGCGATTGCCCGTCAGATCGGGCTTGCGCACCGGTTCATTATGGTGTACGATTATTTTTTCAAATTATTTGCTATCGAAGCGCAGATGTGGTAAGATATGAATATCGAAATCGACCTGAATTCACATATTGTAGAGGGTTGTCATTTCAGATAACCTTGTGCAATATGTGAATTTTTTTATTCCGCTTGCGAAGAAAAAAAGGTCATGTAAATACAAATCAAGGAGGATTCCCCCATGCAAACAGGAACTGTTAAATGGTTTAATGCTGAGAAGGGCTTCGGTTTCATCGAAGTTGAAGGCGGAAACGATGTATTCGTTCACTTCAGCGCGATCCAAGGCGATGGCTTCAAGACGCTGGACGAAGGCCAACGCGTTGAGTTCAACATCGTTGAAGGCAACCGTGGACCACAAGCTGAGAACGTTGTAAAACTGTAAGTACGAGCGAGGACTGCCCTTAATGTGTCACATTAAGGGCAGTCCTCTTTTCGTTTTTCAACAAAAGCCGGATGTTCAGGGGCCTCTGCGGAGGCGGGCTGGCTTGCAGGCAAGCGCCCGTTTGCAGGAGAGATGTTTTTCGATTTCTAACGACAAGCACAAGGAGGAGCGTTATATGTATTCGCGTAAAAACTCGATGGAGAGTATTCCTGAGGAAATTACGGAAGTGTGGGCATGCACGAAGGAAGACTGCAAAGGGTGGATGCGGGACGATTTTGCGTTCGACACGGAGCCTGTGTGCCACTTGTGTCATTCCCCTATGGTCAAGGAAACGAGAAAGCTTCCCCAGCTCATCAATACGAACAAACAGCAGAAATCGCTCAGCAAGGGAATCCAGATTAACGGAAGCAGCAGCTAATACCCAGAGATAGAGCCGGAAGAAGGGAGAGCGTGGGTTCGCTCACGAATGCTCCAATACCTGGAAATTCGGCCGAAACTGATTCATCGGATGGAGTTTGGTTAGGTAATACACATGTCCCTGTCACAGGTTGTCAGATTTTTGGACGAATCTGCAGGGGTGTGATTATTTAAAAGGAGTGAATCATATTGAACACGCATACCGAGGTACTCAAGCGCAACATCGACAACATGATCATTCAGGATAACCAAGGAAGCCTCAATGATCAGGAAAAATTCATCATGCAGAAGCTGATGCGCGAAAAGTTTCAGCAAGAGCATGAGAGCAAGCACGAACAGCGCGAGCAGGAGAAATCGGAATAACCGAATTACAACAGCTTAATATAGATTGAGAACATGAGCGGGAGCGAGCTTTAGCTTCCCGCTCATGTTTTTTTGTGCAATTTTTTTGTTCGGCGTTACGGACATCGGATGCTGAAAGAGTCTAAGCAAGGCGGATTGCCGAAATCACCCGAAAAATGAGCACCCCGATACGAAATCTGAAACCTTACGAGAGGATGCCGTGTGGGACTACAATATAGCTAAACATTTGAAAGGGTTTACAAAAATAGAGAGACATCAACCTGGAGGTCATAACCATGCGCAATCAACCCCATGCCGAACCTGCAGCAGAGACCGGAGCGGGCCGGGCGCCTGCGCCGCCCCTTGAGGACGCGAGGAAGCTTGCCCGAAGCCGATGGCTCAAGAAGCTTTACAGCCAGCGGCATCTGCAGATCATGGCGCTGCTCGGCGTCATCTGGATGATTATTTTCAACTATATCCCGATGTACGGCGTCATCATCGCCTTTAAGGAATTCAACATCATCAAGTCCATTGGCGAGGCTCCATGGGTAGGACTGGAGCATTTCAAGGAATTTTTCGCCAACGACGATTTCACGAGCGTCATGCGCAACACGCTCGGGATCAGCTTGCTGAAGCTGTTCATCGGGTTTCCGCTGCCGATCATTTTCGCGCTGTTTCTGAACGAAATCCGGTCGTTCCGTTACAAGCGGACGATCCAGACGATATCGTATTTGCCGCACTTCATCTCCTGGGTTATCCTGGGCGGCATTCTGATGACCTGGCTTGCCGACACCGGCGTCATTAACAAAATCCTGCTCGCGCTGAACATGATTGATCAGCCGATTACGTTCCTGGCTGAGCCGAAGTATTTCTGGGGCATCGTCATTACGTCGGATATTTGGAAGGAGCTCGGCTGGTCCGCGATCATCTATCTGGCCGCCATCGCGAGCATCTCGCCGGAGATGTACGAGGCCTCTACAATCGACGGGGCGGGGCGCTTTCAGAAAATGTGGTATATCACGCTTCCGAGCATTAAAGCGACCATCTCCATTTTGTTTATCCTGGCCGTCAGTAGCGTGCTGAGCTCCAACTTCGATCAGATCCTGGTGCTTCGCAACCCGCTGAACGAAAGTACAAGCAACGTTATCGACATCTTCGTCTACCATACCGGCTTGCAGAACGGACGCTATTCTTACGCCCAGGCCGTTTCGCTGTTCAAGTCGATCATCGCGATCATCCTGCTGCTGATTGCCAACCGGGTTACCAAAAAACTGAACGATACATCCCTGTTCTAACGAAAGGAGGCAGCGGCAAACGATGTTTAAACGCAAAACGAAGGGCGAAGCCATCTTCGACATGTTCAACAATTTCGGCATGCTGATCGTATGCTTTCTGACCATTTACCCGATCTGGTACGTGCTGGTCAATGCCTTCAACGACGGGCAGGACGCCATGCGCGGAGGCATTTACTGGTGGCCGAGGGAGTTCAGTCTGCAAAATTTTGAGGCCGTCTTCCAAAGCTCCGGCATCATGACGGCCATGGGCGTTACGGTCGCCAAGACGGTCGTCGGCGTTTTTGTCCACGTCCTGTTTACGGCGATGGTAGCCTACGCATTCTCCCGCAAGGGGCTGATCGGCGGCAAGTTGTATATTTTTCTCGGTACGGTCACGATGTTCTTCACCGGCGGGCTCATTCCGACGTACCTGCTGATCAAGGATCTCAATATGCTGGACAGCTTCCTGGTGTATATCATTCCCGCCATGTTCAGCTTCTTCGACCTCATCATCTTCATGACGTTCTTCCGGGAAATTCCGGACGGGCTTGAAGAAGCGGCGAAGATCGACGGGGCGAACGATTGGTCGATCTTCCTGCGGGTCGTGCTGCCGGTCTCGATGCCGGTCATCGCCACCATCGCCCTGTTCCACGGCGTGTACCAATGGAACGACTATTTCACGGGTGTGATCTATATCAACAACACGGATCTGCAGCCGATCCAGACCTACTTGTACAAGGTCATCGCGCAGTCCAGTTCGAACCAGATGATGGCCCAGGTGCCGGGAGGCATCTCCAAGACGGTGACCTCGCAGTCGATCAAAATGGCGACTATGGTCGTGACGACGCTTCCGATCGTGTTCGTCTACCCATTCCTGCAGCGTTATTTCGTCAAAGGGATGATGATCGGCTCCATCAAGGGTTAAACCGTAATCGGCCGCGGAGCGCCAGGGCATGTATGCAGCAAGGGCGGCGCTTCCGGACGGCCGGCGGGGCAACCGCTGGAGTGTACTGCCGAAGCAAGGGTAGTTTCTCTTGCCACTCCTGGCAAGGGTTCTATATAATCATATCTCTAAATAAGAAAAGGGGAAAAACACATGAGCAAGATGCTTAAGCCAAAGAGCCTTCTGCTGTTGATGTTCGCGCTGGTCATGGCCTTTACGACAGCATGCTCGTCCGGCGGCGATAACAAAAACGCCTCCGAGAAGGAAGGGGAGCAGTCGCCTCCTGCAGAGGAAGTGAAGCTGACCCAGGACGATCCGGGCTGGAAGGTGGACACATCGCCGATCACGTTCGACTGGTACATCAACTTCGCCTGGTTCCCGAACAAATGGGGAGAGGACATCACCTCCCAATACGTAACGGAGAAAACCGGGGTTAACATCAACTTTATCGTCCCTGCCGGCAATGAGACCGAGAAGATGAACACGATGATCGCCTCCGGCACGCTTCCGGATTTCATCACGCTGGACTGGAACAATGACGCGGTTAAGAAAATGATCGAGGGTGAGCTCGTCCTGCCGCTGAATGAGCTGGCGGAGCAATACGATCCGTATTTCTTTAAAGTAACCGATCCCGGGAAGGTATCGTGGTATACGAAGGACGACGGCAACATCTACGGCTATCCGAACGCGTCCTCTTCGCCGAAGGATTACGAGAAGTTCAGCGACAACATCACGTCCAACCAGACATTCCTCGTGCGCAAGGATATGTACGAGGCGCTCGGCAAGCCGGATATGCGCACGCCTGAAGGTTTCTTGAAAGCGCTTGAAGATGCAAAGAAGATGTTCCCGGACGTGAACGGGCAGCCGCTGATTCCGCTTGGCCTGCACGACTTCCACGAGAAGGGCAACTATTCGCTAGAGAGCTATATCCAAAACTTCCTGGCGATCCCGCTGGAGAAGGACGGCAAGCTGTATGACCGCTCCACCGATCCGGAATACGTGAAATGGCTGAAGACGCTGCGCCAGGCGAATGAGAAAGGGCTGCTGTCCAAGGATATCTTCGTGGATAAGCGTCCGCAGATGGAAGAGAAGATTGCGCAAGGCCGCTATTTCGCGATGCTGTATCAGCGCAGCGACATGGCTAACCAGCAGAACGTGCTTTACGCGAACGATCCGAACTCCGTATATATTGCGGTAGACGGACCGGCCAACTCCAATCTGGATCAGCCGACGCTGTCGGGACCATCGATCTCCGGCTGGACGTTGACGCTGATCTCCAAGGATGTTAAAGACAAAGCGCGCGCCATCCGCTTCCTGAGCTATTTGATCTCCGAAGAAGGACAGCGCGACCTGTATCTCGGCAAGCAAGGCGTTACTTGGGATACGATTGACGGCAAGGACCAGTTCCTCCCTGAGGTTGTGGAGCTGCTGAACAGCGACCGCGGCGCGTTTGACAAAAAATACGGCGCGTCCCACACCTTCTGGATGATGATGGACACGAACATGACTCCGGCATGGGCGCCTCCGGCCGTCGAGCCGTTCAAGCAGATGGAAGACTGGACGCGCGGCAAGGCCCACAGCTTCTCGCAATTTGACCAGCTTGATCCGGACGGCAGCTCCGAGGAAGGGATCATTAACGACAAGGTCCTGACGGAATGGGGCAAGACGCTGCCGAAGCTGCTGCTCTCCTCCTCGGATGCGGAGTTTGACCAAGCATGGAACGATTACTTGGCTAAACGCGAGTCGCTCGGATTTGCGAAAGTGCAGGAATACAGACAGAAAGAATACGAGGAGAACGTGAAAAAGCTTGAGGAATTCCTGAAATAATGAAAGGAACCCTCTTGAGGTGAACGGCTGCTACTATTTGCGGCGAGGTTGACGCTAACTAGTTGCTCCAATAGATGCGAAGGTACCCTATTTCATTTGATGTCGAAATAGGGTGCCTTTTGGCATGTCAAGCGATATGATAGGAGCATATCCGGCTTGTCGCAGGAAGAGCGTCAGTTTCACGATGGAAGCGCGGACGTTAACGAAACAGGAAGTGACCGTCATGAGAAAACGATGGGTGCAGCTAATTTCATCCTTTATGTACTGGGTCGGGCGCAGGTCCATGCAGAGCCGCCTGGTGGCCGCCTATATATTGATTTTGCTCATTCCGAGCATCATCGTGTCGAATTACTTTTTTCAACAGATTCGGGATACGTATATCAGCGATGCGCTGAACCAAAACACGTTCCTGCTGGAGACCGAGAAGATGAACATGCAGAGCCAGATCGAGTCGATCGAGATGGCGGCGCAGCTTGCGATCTCTGACCAGGCCATCAAGGATTACCTGGGGATCGAGGAGGAGCTCAGCTCGGCTGCGCTGATGGAGGTGGCGTGGGGGCCGTCCAAGGACATCCAGCGGATTCAGACGAATAATCCCAACATCGCACACCTCCGCTTGTTCACCGGCAATGAGCATGTCATGGAAATGTGGCCGATTATATTCAAGGAGAGCCGCATTGCCGCGGAGCCCTGGTTCGCCCCGATGAAGTCGCAAGGCGTTAGCGAGCTGTGGGTATTCAATCACCGGGATCCGGACATTCTTCAGCGCTACGCTACAGACGTGCCCGAGGAGCAGCCGAAGGTGTCCCTGATCCGGCGGGTCGGAAGCAGTGCCGAGGACGGGCTTATTCAGGTCGATATGCTGCTTAAGTATTTCGCGCCGAAGACGTTCGGAGGGATTCATGATACCGGCTCGCAGATGGTGATCGTGGATCGGGACGGCCAGTTCTTCATGGATCGCAGGCAGTCCTTCATGACAAGCCGCGAGGGGCTGAGAGACGAGGTCGAGACTCAGTTCAAGAAGCTCCTAAAGGAGGAAACCGATCCTGAATCGGACCGCATCGTCCATTCCCGGTTCAGCGTGGACGGGGCGTCGTACCTGCTCATCGCCGCGCCGGTGGAGCGTTTGCAGGCACATGTGCTGAATGTCGTTTCCCTGGAGGGCGCGTTAAACAATGTCTCCAAGGCACAGTGGCAGATCATAGCGGCGAACGTGATCCTGATCATTTTGCTGTCGGTCATCACGTACTATTTGAACTCGATTATTTTGAAAAATTTGCGGCGCCTGACCGACACGATGAAGAAGGTCCGCAAGGGCGAGGTTTCCTCCGGCATCGATATCCGGGGCGGCGGCGAGGTCGGCGAGCTAGCGCATCATTTCAATAAGCTGATCCGCACGATTAATGAGCTGATTGCTCAAGGGATCCGGAAGCAAGCCGTCACGAAGGAAGCAGAGCTCCGAACGCTGCACAGCCAGATCGACTCGCATTTCCTGTACAACACGCTCGAAAATATCAAGATGCTGGCCGAAATCGAGGGACAGCGCACGATCTCGGATGCGTTAACCTCGCTGGGCGGCATGATGCGCTACAATTTCAAGTGGTCGGGGGAATACGTCAAGCTGAGGGATGAAATCCGCCATATTCGCAATTACATTGACGTTATGAATATCCGGTACGATGAGCCGATTGAGTTTGAGCTTAATATACCTTCGGAATTCATGGAGCTGGAGGTGCTGAAGATGTCGCTGCAGCCGATCGTGGAAAATGCGGTGAAGCACGGCTGGCCGGACGGCTCGGCCGAAGCGAAGCGGATCCAGATCGATGTGGTGGCCTGGGAGGAGGACCGGATTACGATTTACGTGAAGGATAACGGGGTTGGCATCGAAGCCTACCGTCTGGGTAGGCTGCGCGAAATTTTGCGCACGGTGCATGATGAGGATCTTCCGTCCGGAGATTACGGGCGAGGCGGGCACCAGGCCGGAGGCATCGGGCTCCGGAACGTGCATCAGCGGATCAAGCTGTTCTACGGGAATGAATACGGCTTGGACGTGAATAGCGAAGCAGGCGGGTTTACGCAGGTGACGATGACGTTTCCGAAGGTGTTGTTAACGGGAGGAGGAGGCGGACATGAGAAATCTGTTGATCGTGGATGACGAGAAGAACATCCGCTTCGGATTGAAGATGATGATCGAGCGGGAGTTCCCGGAGGCGTACGATATCCGGATGGCTTCGCAAGGGGAGGAAGCGCTGCAGCTGCTTCGCGCCCAGCCGGCGGACATCGTGATAACCGACATCCGGATGCCGGTCATGGACGGCATCCGGCTAATCGAGTCGCTGGCCGAGCTGGAAGGAACGGGGGCAGCCAAGCCGGTCGTGCTGATCCTGAGCGGCTATGAGGACTTCGAATACGCAAAGGCAGCGATCCGGTATCAGGTGAAGGAATATCTCCTGAAGCCGATCCGGCGCGAGGAGCTCTTCGCCGCCCTTCGCAAGACGGAGGAAGCGCTGATTCGGCAGGCCGAAGTGGACAGCCGCATGGCCGCCACCGACGTGTATCTGCAGCAGCTGCAGTCTCACCGTCTCAAGGAGCTGCTGGAGCAGCCGGAGGATACCGACATTGATTTGGCGGCAGCAGCCGAATCGATCGGCTTCGAAGCGTACGTCAAGCCGTTTCGGGTGGCTGTCATGAAATATAAGTACGAAGACGGCAACACGATGAACAAGGATGAGCTGAAGCAGCTCGTGGAGAAAATGATGGAATCCGTCGAGGGGCGGATCAGCGCCAGCGTTTTGGACGGCCGGGGGAGGCTCGTGCTGGTCGGCAGTCCCGATGGACAGTTCGAGAAGCTGGCGCGGCAGTTTGCGGAGCGGGAGATGGACGGATTATTCGTCGGCATCAGCCGGGAAGGCTCCCGGATCGAGGATGTCCGGATCTGCTATAGTCAGGCGCTCCACGCGCTCAGCTACACCTTCATTCAACCGAACATCAGGCTGATGAATCATGAGGACATAAACGGTGAGCTGCGCAGCTATCCGATGCCGGAGGAGGATATCCGCAAGCTTGGCAATATGCTGGGCACCGGGCGCGACCGGGAGATCAAGACGCTGCTGCTGGATATTTTTCATATCGGGGATATGCCGCATGTCGATATCGCTTATCTGGAGCGTGTCGGCAAGCAGATCAATGAGCAGGTGCTCGATGAAGTGTTCCGCGTATACGGGGAGTCGATGGTCGAGGTGCTCAAGCTCTACCGGAGGGTAGGGACGATGGATAATTACCGTCATTTTCATGCGTATTACCGCAGTCTCGAGCATCTGCTGCTGAGTGTGGACGAATATATTCAAGGCATCCGGTCCGCTCATAGCGAGCATTCCGAGATGAAGGCAGCCATCGCTTATATGGAAGAGAACTATCACCGACCGCTGAACATGGCGATGGTCAGCAATCACGTGTCGCTTAATTATTCGTATTTCAGCGAGGCATTCAAAGCCCATACGGGCGAAAACTTTGTCGCTTATTTGAAGAAGCTGCGGATCTCGCGGGCCAAGGCATTGCTTCAGGACGGGGCGATGAAGCTGGCCGATATCGGCAAGGCGGTCGGATTCGAGAACACGAAGCAATTCTCGCGCGTGTTCAAGGAGCTGGAAGGCATATCGCCGCATGAATACCGCATGAAGCTGCAGGCTGACGCGGAGCTGGGGCGGGGATAGAGAAGTGGAGTCGCTCCGTCCCTTGCCATGCTGAGGATTCAAAGCATCTCGTCACTTAACGTCAAAAAAAGACACCTTAAACGCTCTTCACGGCCACGGTACTTTCCGGGGCACAGACGTCCAGGTGTCTTTCGTATATATGGGATCATGTGGCCATAATCCTTAAATGCATGGATGTGATTATTTCGAGGTCGTTTCCAGAGAGGACAGCGTCATTTCCATCTTGCGGGTAATTTCTCTCTGCCATTTCACATCGCCAAGCTGGATGGCAAGATTCAGCAGATCCAGGTAATCGTCAATCTGCAGTGAACAACGGCGGGAAGTCGTTTTCATAAGACCATCGGCTCTCCTTTATAATTCAATTCTTCAAGCAGGAATGGCGGTCATGGAGGCGGTCTTGCCAGCAGCGGATGTTCCAGACCCGCACGGATGTCTGTCTGAGCCCTCCGCGCTTATTGCCCTATAGAACTAACTGCTTGCATCCACCGCTACAGCAGCCAGGCGGCCGCTGCGTCCATTCTCAGCTCATTCTCACTTGTCCGGTAATGATAATCATTATCATGTAACTAATGTTTATTATAAAGACTTCCCGCGTAATTGCAAGTGATTTTCCTATCCGGCATCAAAAAAACATTAACTCATAAAGAAACGCTGCCTGTACTTTCGAGGCGAGATCCCTTCCTGCTTGGTGAAGCAGGAGGTGAAGTAGGCCGCATGGTTAAACCCCACCTCTTCGGCGATGCGGCTGATGCTCAGGTCCGTCTGAAGCAGCAGCAGCTTCGACTGCTCGATCCGGTAGCGCTGCAAATATTCGACGGGAGAGCAGCCGTATTCCTTCTGCATGCAGCGTGCGATATACACCGGATGGAAATTGATCCGGTCCCCTAGCTGCTGCACCTTGAATTCCTCCTTGTAGTGCTTCCGCAAATAAGCGGCGGCCCGTTCGGCGCAGGCGGAGGAAGGCGTGGAGACCGGTGCATCCAGGGCGGCGGCAAGCTGTTCGATCAGCTCCTGAAAGACGACCTGCTGCCGCCATAGGAATTTGGCCTGCTGCCCATGCTGGACCAAGGCGTTTAGCGTGGCCAGCAGCTCTGCCGCCTTCTCCGGCTGCGGGAGGCTTCCGAATTGCGGGATTTTGACGGAAAAATAGTTCGGCGTCATCGCCTTCAGCTCAACGATGTCTTCTCTTCTCGTAGCATCGCCGGATTCCTCCGCGCTCCATGGCCCCGACGACTGAAAGTGCAGCCAGTAATAATCGGTTTCCTCCGTGCAGCCTCTTGTACCGAAGTGATGGGTGTCGGGACGCAGAATAAGGAACATGCCCTGCCTGATTTCATAGGGATGGCCGTTCTCGGTCACGTCAAGCTGCCCCTTGACGACGACGAGCAGGTCGAAGATGCCGATGTTTTTACGGTTCGGATGCCCTCCATTCACGGGGGCACGGGTGAGTCCGCTATGAATATAGACCGGCAGCGGCGGAACGGTAAAATTCAGGATCGTCATAAAGAAAAGCCCTTTCGTGATGAGTGAGGTTGGATTTTTTATAATTTACGTTCGGATACTGATATTATAACCCTAGTATACCATCTATAATTTGAAAAGGTTATCGCCGTTTGAAGCGAATTGGGCGTGTAACCCTTACATCATGGGTGGAGGTTGGAATGTTGGATAAAGATACGAAAAAATTTACGCTATGGGTTCTGGCATGGCCCATATTTATAGAGCTGTTCCTGCAGTTTTTGCTGGGAGCGGTGGATACATTGATGGTCAGCCGCATTTCCGATGACGCGGTAGCGGTGGTCGGCTTCTCGAACCAGCTGTTCCAGGCGATGACGACGCTGTTCATGACGGTGGCGAGCGGGGCGGGAATTCTGATCGCGCAGAAGATCGGCTCATACAAAACGGGCGATGCCCGGACGATCGGCATCATGGCGGTGAGCGTCACGACCCTGATCGGCCTTGTGTGCAGCGTGATTCTGTTTGCCATGCCTGAGGCGATTGCTTCCATGCTTCAGCTGCCGGACCGCCTGCTGCCGCTTGCCGGAACCTATATCTCGATTGTCGGCGGGGGCATGGTGCTGATCGCCATGATGGCAACGATGAGCACCGTCATTCGCAACACGGGCAATACCCGCGGACCGATGTACGTGGCGATCGGCATGAACGTTATTCATGTCATCATGAACTACGGCTTTATTTTCGGCGCCTTCGGCTTCCCGCAGTGGGGCTTGACCGGGGTGGCGATTTCTACGGTGGCCAGCCGGTTGCTCGCGGTGCTGATGCTGCTGTACATGTTCCTGCGCGCGTTCGAATACAAGATCAAGTGGAAGGAGTTCCGGGTGTTTGACCGTCCGCTGTTCGGCGAAATTTTGAAGATCGGCTGGCCGCTCGGCATCAATATGTCCTGCTGGGTATTCTCGCAGCTGGTCATCTACTCGTTCATCGCTCAGCTTGGGGCAGCGGAGCTGGCGGCGCGTACGTACATGAACACGCTGGAATCGTTCTGCTTCCTGCTCGGCTCCTCCATTGCGATGGCGGCCCAGATCCAGATCGCGCATTTGTACGGGGCCGGCCGGACCCGGGAAGCGTACCGGAGCGCATATCGTGCGCTCGGCATCGGCGCGATCTACGTGATCGTGAATGCGTTCGTGCTGTATGTGTTCGGCAAGCAGCTGCTCGGACTGTTTACGGATGACAAGACGATCATTGCGATCGGCGCGTCGCTGCTCGGCATGAACCTGATCCTTCAGCCAGGCAAAATGCTCAATATGGCGCTCGGCAACTCGCTAAATGCAGTGGGCGATACGCGGTTTACGATGTATATCTCCCTCGGCTCGATGTGGATCGTCGCAACGGTCCTGTCCTACGTACTGGGGATCTATATGGGATGGGGACTCATCGGCATTTACTCCTGCATGATTGCCGATGAATACTTGCGGGGCGTCTTATCCTATTTCCGCTGGCGGGGACAGAAGTGTCTGCGCAAAGCGGAATCGCAGGCACCTGCGGATTCCGTGAAAATGCCAGGGGAATCGGTGGCAGCCGCCGGAGTGTAGCGTATAAATCATTGTGCTGCAAGCGTAGAGGTAGAAAGAAGATTGCAATTGTTTTAGTTGGCGGGGGTTGGCCAAAAAAGTGTCCCAAAGTCATCGTGAAGACTTTGGGACACACTTTTTTTAGAGAGGCGATTGCATCAGGCGGGCTTTTTCTTTTATACAATTTAAATCTTCATCTCTACATAAACCATCGTTTCAACGAATTAGATAAGCTCTATCCTTTTCCAATTGGTCAGGATATAAATCCATAAAAGTGTTAAAATCCAATTCTTCATTTGGTAGTGAAGAGATAATGTCCTGTATTTCCAATTGTAAGTTGGTATATTTATTGTTATCTAAGATAATGCAGAAGGTAATATCCGTACATAAATGTAATGCTTGAAATAACTCTTTTATTTCATTAGCCTGATTTCTTTTTGGGTCAGAAGAGACAAAATCGCAGGAGCATTGGTTGGTAATATCATAATAGTACTTCTCTGGATGTTTATGTTCCACACCCTGTGTAATGTCCCTAATATAGATATTCATGTCGATGAATTTCCCGATAATAGAATCTGGGATATTACGATCTATTACAATATGCATAAAATAACACATAGCTGCCTCCTATTTAAAAGATGAGGTGGATCATGATCAGCATCTGTTTTGGCGGTATCTGGGTTAAGAACCGGATGCTATCATTACCTAGAAAGGTACAGCAGCATACGAGTTCCTCTTTTTCCATCTAACTTACATAACAGTTTGAAATTGATCAATGTTACATCCTTGGAGTAAAAATTTCCATTCTAATAGACCGTGTTTCGATCCATCCTTGGTATGAACAGTTACAAAGTTGGAGAATGGGGCAGGGAAGAGAGAGGGAAGCCGCATTGAGAGCGCGCTCAAGGAATTTGGTTTTGAAGCTCAAATAAAATTCAAGGTAACTCCCGTTACAGCTAAGTTTTTGCCGCCAAGCCCCCTTAGTTTCCCGCATCCCTGCCTGCATGTTATATTTAGGGGAAACAGAGGATGAAGGAGAGAATACTGTGTACAGACATATCGCAACCATTCTCGGGGCTGGACAGGCCGTTGACGTCATGGGTGGAGGACAAGAATGAACACTACCATTTCAGATATCGCCAAAATCGCAGGCGTGGCCAAGAGCACGGTGTCCCGTTACCTGAACGGCGGTTCCGTCAGCGAGGCTACCCGGCGGAAAATCGAGCATGTCATCAAGGAAACGGGCTACATTCCAAACTCCTTCGCCCAAAGCTTGAAGGCCAAGAAGACGAGCATGATCGGCGCGATCGTACCCCGGCTGGATTCCTTCGCCGCATCTCAGACGGTGACGGGCATGGATGAGGAGCTGAGGGAGAACGGCTACCAGCTGCTGATTATCAATACAAGCCAGAATCTATCGCGGGAGATCGAGGCCCTGTATGACCTGGCAAGGCAAAAAATATCGGGGATCGTCCTGTTCGCTACGCAGATTACGGAATCCCATTTGACGGCGATCGAGGAAATCGGGATCCCGGTCATTTTTCTCGGTCAGCAGCATGAGGATGTCCACAGCATTATTTATGACGATTACACGGCGGGGTATGAGATCGGCCGGTATATTTTAGCCAAAGGACACCGGGATATCGCTTATTTGGGGGTAACCGAGAAGGATGTGGCCGTTGGAGTGCGGCGCAAGCATGGGTTCCAGCAAGCGCTGAAGGAGCAGGCCGGCGCCTCGGCCGATTTTTATGAGAGCGGGTTTAGGATGTCGGCAGCGGTAGAAGCGGCTTCCCGTATCCTGGATAACCGGGACCGGCGTCCGACGGCCATCGTATGCGCAACGGACAATATTGCGCTTGGAGTGATGAAGGCGGCGCATATGCGGGGAATCCGGATTCCGGAGGATATTTCGGTTACCGGCTTTGGGGGCTACGATGTGACTGAAGTGATTCATCCGGGCCTCACAACGGTTAAATATGGCTACGCAGCGGGGGGACGTCTGGCCGCGCGTCAAGTCATGAAGCTTGTCCAAGAGGAATCCGTCGACACCCTGACGGTACTGGATTATGAATTTATCGAGCGCGAAAGCGTTGACAATATCGAATAGAATCGATTATACTCAAAGCATCGGAACCGGTTCCAAAGCGTTGAAACACTTTGGAACTGCGTCCTTTATTTTTACCTCGGGTTGGAACCGGTTCCACTACAATGTCGCTGTTGTGATGTTGTTAAGAACAGACCAGTAAGGAGAAGGATATGAACAGAGAACAGAAATACCGCCGCCTGGAACAGGCTTCTCCCGAAGAAATGTCCGCCTTGAGGAAGAAGGTGGAGGATAGCGGCTGGAGGCAGACGTATCACATTCAGCCGATCACCGGCCTTTTGAACGATCCGAACGGGTTTGCTTATTTTGCAGGTGAGTATCACCTGTTCTATCAGTGGTTTCCGCTCGGAACCTACCACGGGCTCAAATATTGGTACCACACGGCATCGAAGGATTTGGTCTTTTGGCGCAATGCCGGAATCGCGATCGAGCCGCGGGATCCGCATGATTGGTATGGCGCCTACTCGGGGAGCGGTATCGTGAAGGACGGCAAGCTGCACTTGATGTACACGGGAAATACCAGGGATCGTGACTGGAACAGACGCTCCTTCCAGTGCATGGCCGTCATGGATGCAGCGGGAGCTGTCACCAAGCTTCCCGAGCCTCTCATCGATCATGTGCCGGAAGGATATACCGAGCACTTTCGCGATCCGAAGGTGTGGAAGGATCCCGATCTGTACCGCTGCGTCATCGGCGCCCAGAGAGAGGATGCCACCGGGACCGCCGTCATGTATGAGTCTTCGGATTTGCTCAATTGGCGCTTCGCCGGGGAGATCAAGACCGGGCTGAAGCATTTCGGCTACATGTGGGAATGCCCCGATTATTTTGAGCTCGATGGCCAGGGGGTTCTTCTCTTCTGTCCCCAAGGGATAGAGCCGCAAGGAGATCGCTTCCGGAATGTTTACCAATCCGGTTACCTGGTCGGCAAGCCGCTGAACCGGGAGACGCTGGATTTTGAACACGGCGCCTTTCATGAGCTGGACAGAGGCTTTGATTTCTATGCGCCGCAGACGATGGAGGATGATCAGGGGCGCCGGATCTTGGTCGCCTGGATGGGGCAGGCGGAGATCGGCTACCCGACGGATTCGCACGGCTGGGCGCACTGCCTGACGCTGCCGAGGACGCTGGAGCTTCGGGACGGCAAGCTGGTGCAGCAGCCGGTGCGGGAGCTGGAGAAGCTGAGAAGAGAGCGCCGCGAGGTACAGGACACCCTAACGAATGAGAAAAAGTCATATGCAGGCGTGAGCGGAACCGCATTCGAGCTGATCTGCGAATTTGCCGATGTGAACGCCGAATCCGTAGGCATCGAATTTCGGGCCGGTGAAACGGAGCGTACCGTCATTCATTATGACTTCGAGCGGCAAATCCTGACGTTTGATCGCTCGGAGGCCGGCGAGAGGATCAACAGCAAGTACGGCTCGACCCGGTCATGCAGAGTGCAGACGAAGTCCCTCAAGCTTCATTTGTTTGTGGACACTTCCTCGGTGGAGTGTTTTATCAACGACGGGGAAGAAGTGTTTACTAGTCGTATTTTTCCACACCCCGACAGCACGGGCATTCGGTTTTTCGCCAATAACGGCAGTGCCGGCTTGAAGGTAGCCAAATGGGATTTGGCGCAAGCCGTAAATGATATGGAAGGGAATGAATGAGCATGGCAGCTAATAACCGCGAGATTGCTAAGCAGGTCGTTGAAGCCATCGGCGGCAGGGAGAACATCGCTTCCTTTGCCCATTGCGCCACCCGGCTTCGCATTATGGTTCATGATCAGCAGAAGATCGACCAGAAGAAGGTCGAGAATATCGACAAGGTGAAAGGTGCATTTTTCAACTCCGGCCAGTATCAGATCATCTTCGGCACCGGTACCGTCAACCAAATCTTTGAAGAAGTTGAGAACCTTGGGCTGGAGAGCACAAGCAAAGAAGAGCTGAAATCCGAAGCGAAAAAATCGGGCAATGCGCTTCAGCGCGCGATCCGCACATTTGGCGATGTATTCGTTCCGATCATCCCGGTATTGGTCGCTACGGGACTGTTCATGGGGCTGCGGGGCCTCTTGACCCAGGAGACGGTGCTTGCCTGGTTCGGGATGGCGCCTGACGATATTTCGGCTAATTTCCTGATGTTCACCCAGGTGCTGACCGATACGGCGTTTGCGTTTTTGCCTGCCCTTGTCGCTTGGTCGACCTTTAGAGTATTCGGCGGAAGCCCGGTGCTCGGCATCGTGCTGGGATTGATGCTCGTCAACCCGGCTCTACCTAACGCTTATAGCGTGGCTAACGGGTCCGAGGAAGCACTTATTATGTTTGGTTTTATCCCGGTGGTTGGCTATCAGGGATCGGTTCTGCCGGCATTTTTCATGGGGCTGCTCGGGGCGAAGTTCGAGCGTTATCTGCGGAAGCGCATTCCTGAAGCGATCGATTTGATCGTGACGCCATTCGTCACGCTGCTGGTGATGATCATTCTCGGCCTGTTTGCGATCGGCCCGATCTTCCACTCGCTTGAAGACGTCATCCTGAGCGCGGTCACGTATCTGCTGGATCTTCCGTTTGGCATCGCCGGACTGTTGATCGGCTTCTTCAATCAGATCATCGTCGTGACGGGGGTTCATCACATCTTTAACTTCCTGGAAATCCAGCTGCTGGAGCAGACGGGAAGCAATCCGTTCAACGCGATCGTTACCAGCGCGATGGCGGCTCAAGGCGCAGCCTGCCTTGCCGTCGGCATGAAGACGAAGAACAAGAAGCTGAAGGCACTTTCCCTGCCATCTTCGTTCTCGGCATTTCTCGGCATTTCGGAGCCGGCCATATTCGGGGTGAACCTGCGATATGTGAAGCCTTTTATCATGGGTCTGATCGGCGGGGGCATTGGAGGCTTCATGGCTTCGATCTTCCACTTGAAGGCAACCGGCATGGCGATTACAGTTATTCCGGGGACGCTCCTGTATCTGAACAGCCAGCTGCCGCTCTACATTTTGTGCAACCTGACGGCGATGGCGATTACCTTCGTGCTGACCTGGATGTTCGGCTTTAACGATAAAATGCTGGACGACTTGAAGACGGAAGCGAAATAACAAACACGAAAAGGGTACTGTGACTGCACTGCAGCATGGTATCCTTTTTTTGTCATGAGAAAAAATTATAAATCGCAAACTTTGCGCAACCATGCCGGGGTATCTTAAGTGATTGGCCAATTGGAAAGGAGGCAGGCGCGGTTGGTACACGACCTGATACAACGATTACAACAGGAATATAGTGACGAGCTGTTCGAACAGCTATACCGGCTGTATGCGGATCGGGCGATCCGAACGGCAACGGCGATCACCGGCAGCGCGGCGAGCGCCGCGGATGTCGTCCAGGAGACCTTTATCCGGGTATACCGCAATTTGGGGATGTATGATCTGAGCAGACCGTTTGACCCTTGGTTTCACCGGATTCTCTATAACGAATGCAACCGTTATTTGAAGAAGCATGCGAGGATGGTACCTTCGGAAATTTCGGAGGAGACGGACCTTCCACCTGAGACGGACACTTACGAATTTGACCGCCACGGCGATGTTTATGAGATGGTGCAGCGGCTGGATGACGAGCATCGGATCCCCATCGTGCTGAAATACTTGAATGATCTGGCGGAGAAGGATATCGCGGACATGATGGAGCTGAACGTCAATACGGTGAAATCAAGATTGTTCAAGGCGCGGAAGAAGCTGAAGGAATGGATGCTGCAGAGACAAGGAGGGAGTCAGCATGGGACGTGAGCCATGGGAGAAAGAGTTGAAGGACGGCCTGGAAAAAGGGACGGAGGACGCGATGAAGCAGCAGGATGAAATATGGGCGTCGATTAAGAAGCGGATTGACAGCGAGCGCGCATCGCAGTCTTCGGAGCCGGCCGCGGTGCCGTTCGCCCCGCGGAAGACGAAGGCGCGCCGTTCGGGAAGAAAGACGGCCAGCTGGATGGTCGGAACGGCCGCTGCGGCGGTGATTGTGCTGGCATTAAGCGTTCAGACGCCGCCGGTGCAAGCATTTATCGACCAGGTGAAAGAGTGGTTCGCTCCCCAGAAGACGGTGGAGCAGGAGCTGGAAGGGTCGCCGGAGACGAGCGTGGATTCCCTGCATGAGAGCGCCGATTATGTCATCTATATTGACGAAAGCCGGTTCAAGATGATTCAAGGCGAAGGCGTGGATCGGATCGAGCCGGTTCATAAGCCGGAGGATGACCGCTATCCGGAAGTGTACATGGAGATCTCGCAGGACCAAGAAGCACCGAAGGTGGTATCCGAACGGCTGGAAGCCGAGCTGTCGGATCAGCCGAAGGTAGAGGCGGAAGCCATTCAGGAGCCGGTTAACGGCTTCGAAGTCCGGGCGGTAGGCGGGACGGGCGGCAAGGAATGGAATGATCCGATCGTGCGCTACTATATTTTCGATAACGGACAGGGCGGAAGCTTTGTGGTGAAGCAGCAGTATTTCCTTGAAGCGGCTGAAGGCTACGGGGCGCGTTTCCACAATATGATGAAGGAGTTCCATATTACGACGAATGCCGGGGAAAAACAGGCGGGAGAAGGAGAATAAAGAGATGAGAAATTTCAGCTTGGTGCTGGATGAGAGCGCCCCCGACGCTTCGTTAAGGATGTTCCGTTCGTCGGCAAGACAATGACGACATCCGGGCGCAGCTGGGGGAGCCTAAGACGACGGGCAAAGCCGGCGGCACCGCAACATGACAGTACGACTTCGCCAAGGAGGGCTACCGGTACCCGGAGAAGGCCGTATCGGTCGATGTCCAAGGCTTGTCGAACGGCAGCATGAAGGAACAGCTCTTTGTGACATTCGGGGAGGACGGGACCGTGCAGTCTGCCTCGCTGTACTATATGGCGGATGGGGAGATTATGGAGTATCGGGTAACGGAAGACGGAGCCGTTGAGGAGCCTGCCGGGAGAGATTGAGATTGATCTGACGGGACAATGGGCGGCGGGGGTTCAGTTGAATAAGATACGGGACCAACAGAACGAGTGATGTACAATGTACAAAATTTGAAAATTCAAACAAGCATATAAAAGCGGCTCGCCTAGTGGCGGGCTTTTTTATGTTGTGAAAATAACATACGTCATTTATGTTATTTATTATCACATATAAAGTAAGATTATGTAGTTACAGATATGGTGTCCGCAAATCGAAATTTAAAGATAAAAGCCGATAAATCGGAAATAAACCATGAATTAACTAGATGTAATCGCTTAATTGAAGGAATTTATTGTTTGTGATATTAATTAACATAAAATAGAATGAACTCAATAAATACATAGCATTGAGTTAGGAAATATGACATCAGAGGAGCGTGCGATCATGAAGTCCAGAACCAATCACCCTATAGCCGTCTGGAGCACGGCAGCTTTAACCGCACTAGTCATTTCGTTAACCCCGGTCGGCAGCTATGCGGCATATGCCCAGACGGTAACGGAGGTCAAAGGGACGGTTAGTACGCCTGCATCTGCATCGACAGCTGCGGCGCCGGGACGGAATACGACGGTTCCGCCGTTGTCCGAGGCTTCTAAACAGTCGACGCGTCCGAATGTGCTCGTCATCGGAACAGGCGGCACGATTGCCGGGCAGTCGACGGATGCGACCAGCTTCCAGTCCTACAGAGCAGGAACGCTGGCGATTGAGGATATGGTCGGCGAGCTGCCGAACAAGGATAAAGTTGCCGATGTAACGGCGCTCCAGTTCGGCAACTCCGGCTCCAGCGCCTATACGATGGAAGACTTATACGACCTGTCCCTGACGGTGGACAAAGCGCTTGAGACGTATGACAGCGTGGTGGTAACCACCGGGACGGACACGATGGAGGAAATCGCGTATTTCCTTGATCTGACCGTGCAGAGCGACAAGCCGGTCGTCATTACAGGAGCGATGAGGCCGTGGACGGTGATCGGTTCCGATGCCCAGGCCAACCTGTACAATGCCATCAAGCTGGCGGGCAGCGGACGCACCGCCTCGTTCGGGACGGTGCTGATGCTGAACGACACGATACATCTGGCCCGTGGCGTCACGAAAACCAACGACTATCGTACGGACACGTTCGAGACGCCGATGCTCGGGGCCGTCGGCTACATTGATGAGGAGAATATCCGCATTTACCGCGCACCGCTTCGGGCAACGAAGGCGGACGGCGAGGGCAAGCCGGTGTTCGATCTGAGCAAAATTTCGAAAGCCGATCTCGCCAAGGTGGAGATCGCGGTCTCTTACCAGCAAGCTGGGGGCGGCGCGATTAAGGGCTTTGTCGCCGACGGCGCGAAGGGCATCGTCACGGCAGGCACCGGAGCCGGCGGCATCTCCCGTGAGATGAGCGCCGCACGAAAGGAGGCGATTGAGAAAGGCGTTGTGTTCGTAACGACCACCCGCACCGGTTCGGGAAGCGTCTACGGCGGGGGAGAAGGCATTATTTCGGGCGACAACCTAAGCCCGCAGCAAGCACGGATCCTGCTGCTGCTCTCCCTGTCCTTTACCGACGATTTCAATACGATCAAGGGCTGGTTCGAAACGTACGGTACGCCTGAAGTGTAAACGCGTTGTTGTCTGTTGGCTCGGTCATCCTACTGAACTTATGAAGTTCCTTCCACCATTTTATACACTTGCCGCCAGGGCATCCCTGGCGGACTTTTTTTGTTTGAACACAAAAAAACGCCCCTGCAATGTTCATTTGCAAGCGATGCATTCCAATGAACATTGCAAGGGGCATTGTGAAGTTAGGGGCGAAGCAGCCGATGATATCGATCTTAACGCTCGATATGCTCCTCAAACCAGCGAACGATGTGGCTCAAACGTCTTACCCGCAGATGCGGATGGCCGCTCCGGGACAGATTATGGTCAGCGCCAGGGAAGCGGATGAGCTGTGTCTTTCTGCCGAGCTTCTTCAAGGCGATAAACAGCTGCTCGCCCTGCTCGATCGGACAGCGAAGATCCTGCTCCCCATGCAGAATCAAGAGCGGGGTATTCACGTTCTTCACGTAGGCGAGCGGGGAATGCTTCCACAGCTTCTCCAGATCGTCCCACGGGTTGCCCCAGATCTGGTCATGCGTGAACGTATACCCGATATCGCTGACGCCGTAGAAGGAGATCCAGTTCGAGATTGAGCGCTGCGTGACCGCCGCCTGGAACCGGTCGGTATGGCCGACGATCCAGTTGGTCATGAAGCCTCCGTAGCTGCCGCCGGTTACGCCGAGACGGGAGCCGTCCACGTAATCATAGGTATTCAGGACATAATCCACGGCTTCCATGAGGTCCTGGTAGTCCCGGCCGCCATAGTCTCCCCGGACGGTGTTGACGTGAACCTGACCGTATCCATGACCGCCGCGGGGATTGGTGTAGAATACCGCATAACCGGCAGCAGCCAGCAGCTGGAATTCATGCATGAATGTGTGCGCGTACATCGCCTGCGGTCCCCCGTGAATCTCAAGCACCGCCGGAACCTTCGAGCCTTCCCTGAAATCAACCGGCTTCATGATCCAGCCTTGGATCGACCAACCGTCGGAGGTGCGGAACGTGAATACCTCCGGCTTGCTGAGGTCAAGCTCATCCCACAGCTCCTTGTTGCACTCCGTAAGCTGCTTCTCCCTGCCGTTGTCTGACGAGTAGAGGAACAAATCGCCCGGCTGCAGGGAATCGGCTGCGGCGAATACGATGTTCTCTTCCGGAGTCAGGGCGAATTGATAAACCTCGCGTTCCCCGGATACGACCAGCTCGTAGGAGGAGCCGTCCAGTGCAAAACGGCCGATGTACACGCCGCCGTCCTGGCTGAGCTGGAGATATACCGATTGGCCGTCTCTGCTGAACAGCGGCGGCGTGCCGGCGCCGGCACGCATATCGCTGACTGCCGCATGGCCCAGCTGGATATCCATGTCCGGGAAGAGCATACGGGATTCTCCACCCGCTAGCGGAACCAGATGAATCTTGGAGAGGGTGGCGAATCCGCAGGACAGATCACTGGCGAGCAGGAGAATGTGACGGCCGTCCGGCGTGAAAGCGATCGTTCCGATGGATAGCGACCCATCCGTAATTTGGCGGGCGTTGGAGCCGGATGCCTCGGCTACGAATACATCGTTCGTCAGTCGGAAGTCCGGATCGGGAAAAGCCTCGGAAGCGGTGCTGGCACTATAAGCGATACGTGTGCCGTCCGGCGACCAGGCAAAGGACTGCACATCGAACTCGCCATCCGTAAGCTGCTTGGTTTCTTCGGCCGCAAGATCCACGAGGTGCAGATGAGACCGGCGTCCGTTCCACAATCCCGCGCCATCGGCTTTATATCGGATACGGTTGTAGATTTTCTCTTCCGGCAGCTTATCCTTCCCGCCTTGCTCCTGCGATTCTTCTTCTCCGCTCTCTTGCGCGGCATCCGCCACTTCGCTTCGCACGAGCAGCATCTTGCTGTCCGGCGACCACTTAAAGGCGCTGACGCCATATTTCAAATCGGTAACGGGGCGAGCTTCGCCGCCGCTTGCCGGCATCGTCCATACTTGAGGCTTGTCATCCTTTTTCCGTAGGAAAGCAAGCTGTTGACCGTCCGGCGACCAAGCCGGGGCGCCATCCGTTTCGCCCGCGGTGAACGGAATGTCCCGATCCGCGCCGGCTGGAAACAGCCGGATATGGGTGCGGTAGCCATCCTTTTTCTCATTAACGGTCTTATGTACATAGGCAATAGCGCCGCTGGCAGGAGATACGACCGGGTCGTTCACCCAGCTCATCCGGTACAGATCCTCAGGGGTCATCCGTCTCTTTGCAGTCATAAATCATCCTCCAATTCTAGTATATATTAATGCTCATTATCCCAGATAATGGCATGAATTACTAGATGAAAATCGAGAGAATTAACCTGGTAATTTTCATGCAAAACCGAAGATATCAGGAATATATGACAGAAATGAAGGGGGAGCTGCCTCCTGCTAAGGTTGAATTCACTCTATTAATTATCAGACGGTCAATTTATCCTCGTTTTACCTGCGCATTCCGGCCCTGACCCGGATGCGTCTCGGGAGCGTCCCAGGCAATTCGTGAGCCTCTTCTCTTTTTGGTATAATTGAGATAGACTCTCAATTGAGGATATTGCAAAAATCCAAAGAGCGACTTTCAATTAGCAATATATAGAACGAAATGGTTTAGTTCATCTATATAATGTACCCGGAAGCGGCTGAAATCGAATTTTGCAAAATCTGAACTAGGAGTCGGCGTAAGCCGATTCTGAAGAGAAATGAATCTGCTTACTATGCGGCCGCATAGGAAGGCCTAATATCGATAATATGCTTAGGAGGATACAGGATATGAACGTAAGTGAAGCGATCCGCACGCGCCGCAGTATCGGCAAAGTAAAGCCTGACGCCGTGCCGCAGGAGCTGCTGGAACGAATTATTGAGGCGGGCACCTGGGCGCCGAACCATAAAATGACGGAGCCTTGGCGATTTTTTGTGATGCAGGGCGAGGGCCGGGATATACTCGGTAACGCTCTTGGCGACATTCAAGCTGCAGGTGCAGGCGACACCAGCGAAGAAGGGATCGCCGCCGCCCGTGAGTCGGGACGCACGAAGGCATACCGTGCCCCGGTCGTGATCGGGGTTGCTGTCGAGCCCTCAACGGATCCTAAAGTGATTGAGGTTGAGGAGTACGGCGCGGTATTCGCCGCCATTCAGAACATGCTCCTTGAGATTCATGGTCTTGGTCTGGGTGCTGTATGGAGAACGGGAGAGCCGTGCTTCCACGCCCTGATGAATGAAGCATTCGGCTTGAGCCCGAATGGGAAAATGCTCGGCTTCCTGTACATCGGATATCCGGATATGGAGCCGAAGCAAGGCAAGCGGCAGCCGGCAGCCGACAAGACCGTTTGGCTGAACAGCTCTAAGGACGTGTAGTTTCTCTACCGTCCCCGGTCAAAATCCGGTATAATTATCCCTGACTTTGTTGAAGTCCACGGTTCATCCGCCCTTTTGCGGCGATGGACGCGGGCTAGGGGAGTGTAATGAATGAAGCTTCGGTTTATGGAATGGGATTTGGGCGGCAAAATCATTTTTATCGCCACCTGCCTCGCGCTGGCCTCTTTCTTTTTCAACTGGCTGGATATCGGTATCGACGCGGAGAACGGGTTTCTTCAGGGCGGGGTGTTTTTTATCGTGTGCTATATTTATCCGTTCGTGAAGGTAGTACGAGAAAAGCGGATGAACAAGATTATCGCATACAGCTTCGCGCTGCTGGCCGTGCTGTTCACCATCATGTACGTGTCGTCCAGGACGATCGAATTCTTAGGGGAAACGATCCGGGGCGCTGCAGCAGGTCCGTATCTGTTCATGGTTGCTTGCGGCCTGCTGACATTCGGCATCTTCATGCGTAAATATTGACTGACGGGTTTGGGCAGCGTGTTCATCCAAAAGCGGGGGCTGGTCTTTGGGGCATATTTTCTATTTGCCTTGAGATCAGCCCTTTTCGCGTTCAGCTCCAGGACCTATCCAAGTCAGATATTCCTGAGAAGCACGAAGCAGCTGATGGAAACGGCGTAGATGCATAATGACGCTACGGCGTATTTTTTGGCGCGGGCATTCATGGAAAAGGCGGATGCAATTCCGTTGTTCCAGATGTTGCCTATAAAAAGGATCGCGGCAACCGCAAGGGCAGCAAGCGCGATGACCAGCGTTATTTTTTCCATCCGGCATTCCTCCCTGTGTTCTTAGCTGTCTCTATTGTACATGTCCAAGTTTAAATCCCGTTTAAAGCAAGTTTAGAAATCACTTAGGCCGAGGCGGTTAACGACTAACGTTGAGCGGGATACTTGGAATTTGATATACTGGAGGAAGCGGCCGCTAACCGCATGACATTACATAATCAGGAGGGATTTCAGAATGGCCAATCAAGTTTTTACCGATGGACCTACTTTGAATGACGGCGTCAAGATGCCTTGGCTGGGCCTCGGCGTATGGAAGACCAAAGAAGGCGAAGAGGTTATTCAGTCCGTAAAATCCGCCATTGCCGCCGGATACCGCATGATCGATACAGCTGCGATCTACGGCAATGAAGAGGGTGTAGGACAAGCCATTCGCGAATCCGGAGTTTCTCGGGACGAGCTGTTCATTACAACCAAGGTGTGGAACGACGATCAGGGCTACGAGAAGACGCTGCAGGCTTTCGAAACGAGCCGCAAGAAACTGGGTCTGGAAGTCGTGGATTTGTACCTGGTTCACTGGCCGGGTAGAGATAAGTATCTGGAGACATGGAAGGCACTTATTCACCTGCAAAAAGAGGGGCTTGTCCGCTCGATCGGTGTGAGTAACTTCCAAATCCGCCATCTGAAGCATATTATCGAGGAAACGGGCGTCGTTCCGGTCGTGAACCAGGTCGAGCTGCATCCGCTGCTCTCCCAGAAGGAGCTGCTTGCCTATGCGCGTGAGAACAACATCGTGCTCGAAGCCTGGAGCCCGCTGATGCAGGGCAATCTGGATCATCCGGTGCTGGCGCAGATCGCCGAGAAATACGGCAAGACGACGGCGCAGGTCATTCTGCGCTGGGATATTCAGAACGGCGTGATCGTCATACCGAAGTCAATCAAAGAGCATCGTATCCGCGAAAATGCCAACATCTTCGATTTCGAGCTGTCTTCCGAGGATATGGCAGCTATCGACGGCTTGAACGAGAACAAGCGCTTTGGCTCCAATCCGGACGAGTTCCTGTTCTAAATTTGAAAATAAACAAAAAAGAGCGAGACCGCCCGGCAGGGGCGTCTCGCTCTTTGTCATTTTTAACATCCGTTCAATGTCCGATCATCGTTCATCCTCATCAAGCGGCAGCGGCTCTCCCTTTATGCCGAGCCGTCCATCGATCACATCCGCATATAGCCGTTTCAGCCAGTTGAGATCAGTCTTCGCGTGCTCATACATTCCGACCATCAGATGCTGGGTGCTTCGGGGAACGAAGCCGCGGTGCTCCACATACAACTGATACGCCTGATTGACCCGATGCTCGGCATCCCGAATCCGGGCCTGAAGGATCGGGCCGAGGGTTTCGGGATCCGCATGTCGGGAGAAGGGGAGCGCGATATAGAGCGGGTGATGCACCGGCTCGATATCCCTGAACTTCTTCAGCAGCAGCTGCTCAAAATGCTTGCGGCCGGCATTCGTGATCCGGTAAATGGTTTTGTCCGGCCGGTTGTCGCTCTGAATCGTTTCTACCGCTTCGATATAGCCCTCCTCGGCCAGCCGGTCCACGGCATAGTATAGGGAGCCCAATTGGAGCTTGGTGTATTGGTCCATGCCGCGGTCCTTCATGATGCTGTGGATTTCGTAAGGGTGGTAGTTGCCCTCCAGCAGCAGTCCGAGAATGGCCAGCTTCATCGACATAGGCTTATGCCCTCTTACGCATTCTTGGCCTTCTTGCCAGGTACGATGACCCGCTCTTTGCCCATCATGAGCACGAAGACAAGAGCGAGGACGGCCGGCACCAAGGCCCACATAAAGGTCCTTGCAACGGAATCCGCCAGCGAGCCGATGATCTGCTCCCGCACCTGAGGAGGCATCTGGTTCATTACCTCAGGCGACAGAATGGCATCGGCGCTCAGGTCGGCGCCGGCAGGGGCGTTTCCGCCCAGATCGGCAAGACGATTATTCAGGCCGTTACGCTGAATGATGCCGAATATCGTAATCCCTACCGTCATTCCGAAGGAGCGGAGGAAGGAGTTCGTAGACGTGGCGGCGCCCCGCTGCCGTGCGTCAAAGTTATGGATGGAGGCCATACTGAGCACGGAGAAGGAGAATCCGACGCCAAAGCCCGTCAATACCATATAAACCGTCAGCAAATAACGCGGGGTATCCGGGCCGATGGTGCTGAGGCAGAAGATCCCGGCGATAAAGCATACCGCGGACAGAATCATAATGTTCCGGAATGCGGCACGGGTCGTCAGCATGCCGCCCAGCTGGCTCCCGACTACGCTGCCAAGCATCATCGGCATCAGGATCAGCCCGGAATTGGTGGCGCTGCCGCCGTATACGCCGCTGACAAAGATCGGAATGTAGATGGTCGCCACGATGAAGGTTGCGCCATAGAACAGGGCGACGAGATTGCTTGAAGCGAACAGACGCTTGCGGAACATCTTGAACGAGATAATCGGCTCGGCTGCTCGGGTCTCCGCAAACAGAAACACGATGAATAGGACGAGGAAGCCTGCGAACAGTCCCAGAATTTGCGGGGAGCCCCAAGGATAGGTCTGGCCGCCGAGCTCGAGGCCGAACATAAGGCAGATGATGGCACCGACGAGCGTAGCCGCTCCCGTCCAGTCGATCTTCTGCTTGGTGTGCCCAGGGGATTCCTTGTATGCCGTCATAATGAAGATGAAGGATACGATCCCGATCGGAACGTTGACATAGAAAATCCATTCCCAGCCGATGCTGTCGGTGATGAAGGCGCCAAGAAGCGGCCCCATGATGCTCGAGGTCCCGAAGACGGCGCCGAGCAGACCCGTCATTTTCCCCCGTTTCTCCGGCGGGAACAGGTCGAACACGATCGTAAAGGCGATCGGCATGAGGGCGCCGCCCCCGATGCCCTGAATGGCCCGGTAAATAATGAGCTGGGTCATGCTTCCGGCCATTCCGCATAAGGCGGATCCGATAAGGAAGACGACAAGCCCGAAAATGAAGAACCGCTTGCGTCCATACATGTCGGACAGCTTGCCGAAGATCGGCGTACCGGCCATGACGGCAACCATATACACCGAGGTTACCCATACCACTTGATCGAATCCTTGCAGATCGCGAATGATGGTGGATAACGCCGTGGCGACAATCGTATTATCGATTGCGGACATGAAGATCCCGAGCAGCAGCCCGGCCACAACGAGTTTGATGTTGCTTTGCTGTGCATTCATGATATGTATGCTCCTTTTTTTATATGCAAATCGATTCATATTATTCAAATTTGAATAATACGGTGGTTCTATTGTAGCCGGATTAACAGAAGTTGGCAAGAGGTTAGGAGGGAGGGGAACAGCCGGATTTATGCGGAGAAAAAAAGAGCTGTTCAGCAGGGAACGTACTCCCGCGGAAGAGCTCTAATTGAGTCGATGATTCCGGATGTTTATGCCAACCGCTAGGACGGTACGTCACTATGCCGGCTCATGGAATGAGTTCTCTTTTGTAAAAAAATTCATTAGCAGTTCATCTGAGGCGATTTCGGATCCAGCTGCATGAATTCGATCCGGTTCCCGTCAGGATCCTTGGCCCAGCACTGCCAGTTGTGATCCTTGCCCTGCACAGGCTCCACGTCGAGAGGGACGCCATGCTTGCGGAGATGCTCGGCGATTTCATGGATATCCCGCACCTCCAGGCAGAGATGCGAGAAGCCGATCGGCTGCTGCACGCGCTCCGGCTTGTTCCGGCCGCCGTAGAACAATTCGATGAATTGTCCGTCCCTGACCTTAATGTACTCAATCCATGGCCGGCCCTGATCGTCCGGAATATCGAACGCGCGGGTGAATCCGAGAATGCCGCAGTAGAAGTGCAGGGATTTCTCCATGTCGGCCACATCGAAAGCCATATGGGCAATGCCTTGAATCATGCCGTCGATTCCTCCTTAGGGTTCCAGGGAGCATTTCAGGGAAAGGGTTCACATGCGCACCTGGAGCGTCAAAATGGAATTCATTTGCCTTCTATTGTAACGCAATTCGAATGCGCTTCCATAGCTATTTTTTGGGATGAATCTGCCGGTTCTATGGAGAGGGTTTATCCCGTAAAAAAATAGCCGAGCCTGCTTCAGTGGGTCTCGGCTTCATGCGCATCAGTCATCCGGCGCGTTACTCATAGGTGAGCCGGCGCATTACTCATAGGCAAGGCTGTCCAAAATCTCGCTAAGGCTCAGCTCGGCGCAAGCCATGGACGTATCGGCGACGCCGTAATACATCTTTACAACGTCACCATCGACAAGGGCACCGCAGGAGAACACAACGTCGCCGAAAAATCCGTTCTTCTCATAGTCTGCTTCAGGCTCCATGATCGGGCGGCTCGAGCGGGCAATCACTTTCGACGGATCGTTCAGATCCAGCAGCAGCGCGCCCATGCAATAGCGGTGCTCCTTGGTAGCGCCGTGGTAGAGCTCCAGCCAGCCCTTCTCCGTACGGATGGGAACGGCCCCGCCGCCGATGCGGCCGCTGTCCCACATGCCTTCGCGGAGTCCGGCAAGATGCTTGTGGTTGCCCCAATACACAAGATTGTCGGATTCGGCAATCCACATTTCCGGATTGCCGGTGCTTTTGGTGGTCGGACGATGAAGCGCATAGTATTTGCCGCCGATTTTCTCCGGGAAGATCAGCACGTCCTTGTTGTCCGGTCCGAAAATCATGCCGTGATGGGTGAAGGTGACAAAGTCCTTGGTGGACACCATCGATTCCCCAATCCCGACGGGAGAGACGGCGGAGAAGTAGATATAGTAAGTGTCCTCGATCTGGGTTACCCGCGGGTCCTCGATGCCGAACGTCTCAAGGCATTGGGCCGGATACACGAGCGGCTGATCCTCGATCGTAAAGCGGTGGCCGTCCTTGCTGCGCGCCAGCCGAATATAGGACAGAGAGGTCAAATACTCGAACGATGCGCTTTGATGGACGTTGCGGATGACCCGGGGATCGGAGAAATCATAGCGTTCATCGTCTGTGCGGAATTCCAGAATGTCGAGCTCCCGGGTTCGGGTGTTGTATACGGGAGCCTTCACGATGCGAGGGTCGCTGCTCACCGGACGCTCCGCAATGCGCAGCAGCAGCAGCACTTCACCGTTGTATTCGGCAACGCCTGCATTGAAGGCGCCAATCACCTCGAAGCCCTCGTGGTACGGCTTTACGTCGGCCGGCGTGATCAGAGGGTTCTCCTCATAACGATATATATTCATAGCTGCAACCCCAATCATTAAGCAGATTTATAATTAAGAAGATGAATCATGTCCAAGTTCGGGTAGCGATCCGAAAACAGTTGTTTCGGGAATCGAGCATCAGTCAAAAGTAACAAGCAACGGCTTCAGGACTCAAATCGCAGGAAAGGATCGGGCATGCTGATTCGCTGCGCCTCGGCATCGCTGATTCCCGCGTAGAGGTCCGCCGTTCCGTCCGGCTTGCGCATGAGCCCGCCGCTAAACACGACATCGGCGAGATCGGGACGTTTGGCTTCGCCCGGCAGGAAATCGGCCCGGACTGCGATTAGGGCCATGTCGGAATGCTCACCCGTAGCCGGGTCGAGCGCGAACACCATCGGGTAGTAGTGCCGGTCTCCGGCGTCATCGAAGCAGGCGACGTGTCCGAGTACGCCGATCCGCCCGTTCTTGAGCAGGTGCAACTCGTTGGCACCGCCCCATTCCGCGTCGATGAACTGGTCCGCGAGCAGCGGGGCCTCGTTGACCAGCTCTACGGTCAGGTCGCGCAGCGAGGAGGCGACGGCGTACCCGATTTTGCCCCGGCCGCCTTTCGCTCCTTGCGGCCGGGTAAAGACCGCGATCTCCCCGCCGGGCAGCTCGGCGATGCGCAGATCCTTCATGGCGTCGGGGCCGGTGAAGAACGGAGTCAGCTCATGGAGCGTTTTTCCCTTGTACAATACCGTCCGCCACAGCGGCGCATCCGCCTTGAGGGGATGCGGGAAGACTTCGACACCGCCGAGGATCAGCTCCCCTTGAATGAAGGTGAAGAACGGATCCTGCAGCATAAAGACGGGAGCGCCGCTTAGAGGCGCCCAGCTGCTGTCCGGGCGCTCGGTAAAGAAGCGGATTTCCGAACGCTCGCTGTCCCGGGATTCCACCCGGCCGGCGAGGATGGTCTTCCCGCCCAGCGTGAACGGCGCCGTAATGTTATACACATCCTTGCCGCCAACGCCGGTGAAGGACAGCTTCACCGGGTTATTGACGCCTTTCGGCTTATCCTGGTATTCGCGCAGCAGGATCTCGCATGTTTTTATAGTTGAACGGTTCATAGTCAATGCAGTATGCCTCCTTGGACAGTAAACGTAATGATGGGTTTTGGCCGCAGCAAGTGGCCTTATTTCAGGCTGAACTGCATGCCTTCCTTGAACTTCTTGCCGAAAATGATGAACAGGATGATGATCGGCGCGGTCAGCAGCACGGATGCCGCATACAGCGGTCCGGGATAGCTGCCGTACGGCCCGAACATCTGGGACAGGAGCACGTTCAGCGTCAGCATGTTGTCGCTGCGCGCAACAATCATATCCCAGAGCAGCTCCGTCCACCGTTCCATCAGCAGGAACAGGAAGATGACCGCGGTAATGGACTTGGACATCGGTACCATGATTTTATACAAAATTTTAAAGTCTGAAGCGCCGTCCAGCTTGGCCGCCTCGATGAACGCATCCGGGATCGCCTTGAAGAAATTCGTGTACATGAAGATGGCCCACAGGCTGACCGCCTTCGGTATGATCATCGCCCAATACGTGTCGTACAGCCCCAGCTTCTGAATAATCAGGAAGTTGGGGATCAGCAGGATGATGGCCGGGAAGAACATATGAAAGAGCACGAAGTTGTTGACGGTGTCCCGGCCTCGGAACTTCATCTTGGACAGGGCATAAGCCACCATGATCCCGAAGAGCATCATCAAGAAGGTGGAGGCGACTGATACGATTACGCTGTTCAGGAATGCGTTCGTCCACGGTCTGGCAATGCCGACCTCGCCCCCGGTCAGCAGCCATTCATAGGATTGAAGCGAGTATTGGCTCGGAAGCAGCTGGCGGTCCACCTGTGACCAATCGGCGAACGAATTGAGCACCATGTACAGATACGGATAGACCATGACCAGGAGCAGCAGGGTTGCCAAGACATAACGGACCGCAAGACGCCGCTTGTTATTTTTATTAGACCCAACCATTGCGTTTCCCCCACATTTCCAGCACTTTGCGAATTGCGAAGATGGAGATGAAGGTTACCAGGGATGCCAGAATGGCGATCGCCGAAGCATATCCCGCTTGCAGATTCGTAAAGGCTTGATTAAAAATTTCCATCTGCCAGGTGTTCGTCGCGAAGTTCGGACCGCCGCCCGTTAGCTGGTACACCTCGGTGAAGATGCCGAAGGTAACGCCGAACGAGAGAATAAGCGTCGTATACAGCGCAGGATACAGGAGCGGCAGCGTGATTTTCCAGAACCGCTGTCTGTCCGAGACCCCGTCAATCGCCGCAGCTTCATAGATTTCCTGATCGATGCTTTCCAGCCCCGACGTCAGGATCAGCGCATAGTAGCCCGTAAATTTCCAAGCCAAAATCAAACCGACGATAAACAGCGCCGAGAGAGGAGAGCCGAGCCAGTCGATCTGGATGCCGAACGTCCCTCTCAGAAATTCGTTGACCGGACTGTTATAGGACAGGAAGCCCTGCACGATCAGTGATGCGACGACCCCCGAGGACAGATACGGCAGGAAGAACCCGATCAGGTATACGCTTTTGAACCGGGGCAAGCCTTGGATGACGACGGCGACGGCCAGCGACATGGCCGTGACCAAAGGAACGAAGATGATCATGAATTTGTAGGTGACCCAGAAGGCAGCCTGAACCCCCGGCGTTGCCATGGCTTTCAGGAAGTTGTCGAGGCCTACATAATCGTATTCGGGAGCGATGAGATCCCAATCCGTGAAGGACAGATAGAGGGACCAAACGAGCGGCCCCAGGAAGAACACCAGTCCGAAAATAAGGTAGGGGCTGGAGAATATCCAGCCCAATTTATCATTTCGCTTATCGATCATGATTGAAGCTCACCTTCAATCGCTTTCTTCATGTTGTCCCAGCCGGTTTGCGGATCGGTTTCACCCCGGATGATTTTATTGAACGCCTCTTGACCGATGAGCGTCTGAATCTCGTTGAACTTCGGATTGTCCATCGCCGGCACGCCCTTGGACACCGCTTCGGCGTAAGGAGCAAGCTCCGGCTTCTCCGCGAGAATCTGCTTGAAGCCTTCCAGCTCCGTCAAATCATCGCGTGCAGGCGGCAGATTGGTCTGCTCGAACCATTTGACGTCATGCTCTTCCTTGGAATACACCCATTTCAGGAACTCGGCTGCCGCTTGCCGGGATGCTTCCGGTGCTCCCCGAAAGATGACGAGGCCCTTGGCGTCCGCATAAGTCTTCGCATCCGCAGGGTCCATGCCGTCCGGAACAGGAGGCAGCGTCAATTCATAATTCTCGCCGTACTTAAGCTCCGGATACTTCGTCTTCCACATATCGAAGGTCCAAGGGCCGATATCGGTGAATACGCCGGCTCCGGTCTCGAACGGGTCGGTCGCGTTCTGGGACAAAATGCCGCCCGCTTGGCGCAGCTCATCGACGAAGCTCAGCACTTCGACGCCGGCTTTGTCATCCGCAACCAGGCTGGTTCCTTCGACGAACTTGTTGCCGTCCGAGGCTGCATTATACAGCAGGAAGAAGTCAAACCAGCGCTTCCATGCGGTCGGATCCGCCAGGTCGGCGCCCTTCGTCCACATGAATTTATCCGGATGCTTCTCCTTCAGCTTGCTCGTGGCATCCAAAATCTCGCCATACGTACGGGGAGGCTCGTTGTAGCCGATTTCGCGGAGCAGGTCGGTGCGCCATCCGATCAGCATCGGATTGGAATAGATCGGCAGCACGTACTGATGACCGTCGGCGAATACCCAGGGCTTGATCGTCCCCTTCATGTTGCGGGAGCTGACGATCTCTTGGAATTGGGGCAGCTCGTCAAGAGGAATGAGCGCTTTGCTGTTCGACAGCTGGGCCGCGAAGCCGCGGTTGATGTTTTCGGCTACCGTCGGCGCATTGCCGCCTGCGATGGCTGCCTGGATGCTTGCTTCCGAGCTTGGCGATTCCTTGATCGGGCTGACGTTGATCTTCACGTCCGGCTTAACGCTCTCGTATTCCTTGGCCATCTCCTGCCAGAAGGCCTGCTGCGGCGGGTTCGGGGCAGCCCAGAATTCTACGGTGGTCGTCCCGTCAGCGGCTTTCCCGCCGCCTCCGCAAGCGGTGAGCACAGCGCCGCCTACCAATGTCATGGCAAGAAGCATGGCGATTCTCTTTTTCCTCATGTTGACCTGTCCTCCTAATTTACGTATGACTTCCAATGGGAGAATGACAATAAATTGATTTGTAACGTTACTTAATTCGATTAATAACATGACTGAAAGCGCTATATCCACATTATTATGGATTTAAACTCGGTTTGTCAACGATATAGTTGTGAAAATTATCAGATTTCGTGCGTTTATTGACGGAAGGTGTAGAACGGTTTTGCTTTACAATGATTTATTGTAACGTTACAATATTAATTGTAATGTTATTGGGCGAATCTTTCAAATCTCTATCGGTTTTCGGTATAGTAGGATGAGAATCCAATATTTCGATGCGATGCTACTATTCTTCATATAAGAGAAAGGAACGTTATCCTTGACGAAGCCAAAAATTACGATGCAGGATATCGCAGACCGGTTGAATATCTCGAAAAATTCAGTTTCCCAGGCCTTGTCCGGCAAGGCGGGGGTAAGCGAGGAAACGCGCAGGCTGATCTTCCGGACGGCGGATGAACTGGGTTACGTGTATACGGGGAGCCGGAAGCGGAGCGCAGGTCAGGCGGAACAGACGGGAGGAACCGGCAGCATTGCGCTTGTTGCGACGGACTTTGCCTTTTCCATGAGAGGTTTCTTCGGGGAAATCTACTTGACGATCGAGAAGGAAGTGCAGAAGAGGGGCAAAAGCTTGCAGATTCAATCGATATCCAAGCAAATGATGGACGAAGAGGCGCTGCCGGCCTTCATTGAACAACGGGAAGTCGACGGCATTCTCATCCTCTCCCACTTGAGCACCGACTATATGAATAAGCTGGTAGACACCGGCATTCCTACGGTGCTGATCGATCATCATCATCCCGACGTGCACGCGGACGCCATTTTGACGAACAACCGCTTTAGCGCTTACCGGGCCGTGAAGTACCTGTCTGAGCTGGGGCATTCCCGAATGGGCTTTATCGGAAACACCTCCTTTTCGCCGAGTTATTACGAGCGGCTCGAGGGCTTCCATCTTGCCCACCATGAGCTTGGGCTGATCGTGAATCCGGAGTGGATCGTTTCGGACGCGCTGGAGGACCCGGAGTTCTTGGAGAAGCGGATCGGGGCGATGGGGGAACAGCCGACCGCTTGGTTTTGCGTCAATGACGGTCTCGGCTTCATCGTGAATTCGACCGTTCAGAATATGGGTTATCAGGTTCCGACGGATATATCCATCGTCAGCTTCGATAACGGGCAGCTGTCCAGGCTCGCAACGCCGAAAACGACTACGATGGCCGTCGATCTGGCGCTATTCGGTCAGACCGCGATCCGGCAGCTGTTCTGGCGGATGGAGCAGCCGGAGGCCCCGTATATGGAGCTGCTGCTGCCTACGACGCTGATTGAGCGCGATTCCACGTCATCTCCCCGTGCGTAAGCAGGATCAAGCGATAATGTACGGCGCTTGCGAATGACCTAAAGCTCACCGGGGCGGAAATGCACGACACTTACGGAACGACCTAAAGCGTCACCGGGACGAAAAATGCCGGATAATCAGACCAAAGAGCCTCCTCTCTCGGATCCCAGCATGCGAGAGAGGAGGCTCTTTTGAATCTTTCGTTATTATATAAGGAAACATCGAATGGTGTCGAAATTTTCGGATGTTGTAGGCATGGCCCTTACGGCCTCCATGGTTCGATTCACCGGGAAGCCTTGCAATTACGACCTTCGCACACGCTTCGGGACAGGCACCTCTTTACGGCCCTGCTTCATCGGCGCTTGGCATAGCGGGCATGCCTTGCCCTCAGAACCCCGGGAGCCGCGGACAGGAGCTTGCCCGGCAGGCTGGATCCGCTGCCAGCCCTTGCAGCCCGCTCCCGTGCACAGCCATACGTTGACGGTTTCCATTTCAACGGGCGGCTGGGGCTCCCGTCGCTCCGGGTTAACCGTACCGGGAACTGTTACCGGAATCGGCTTCCGCTTATGCTCCCGTGATGCTCTGTCGGAGCCGCCGCCTGCCGTCCGCGTTGACACGGGCCGTCCCGAAGATGCCGGCCTGCGGGCTGTCTCAAAGCCATTTCCGCGGGTTCTCCGGGCTTCGGCCGCTTCCGAAGCGTTCCCGCGTGCTTGTTCGCGCTGCTCTTCCGTAAGGAAGACGTCCCGGAAGAAGCGCGACACGTCGGTTTTACGCCCGCGATAGTAAGCCGGTGAGCTTATGATGAGCTCATCCCGGGCTCTGGTGATCGCCACGTAAGCCAGCCGGCGCTCCTCCTCCAGCGCATCCAGTGCCTTATCTTCCTTGTCCGACAACGGATGGTGATCGTCCAAATGCTCGGCGAGGAGCGAAGAGGAATGGGGTAAAATGCCCTCGCTTGCCCCGATCAGGCAGACCGAAGGGAATTCCAGCCCCTTCGATTTATGAATCGTCATCAGCCGGATCGCATCCGCTTCCTCGTCCCGCTTCATTGCCGCCATCTCCCGATGGATATCAATGAGACGGTCCACGAAGCCGACGAACTCGGCAACCTCTTTGAACCGCTTGGCTGAGGCCTCCAGCTCATCAAGCCCTTCCTGAATCAGCTCCTTATGCAGCGTCAGCTCCTGCCGCTCATCCGCCTCCAGGAACTTGTCATAGAAGCGCCGCCGGATCTCTTGAATGGCCGATACCGGCTCCATGGCCTGCAGCCCTTTAATCAGCTTGGAGCGTTCCCGGATTTGCTCGACCTGAAAGTCTTTCAGGCCGGGATAGCTCAGCAGATGGGCAAGAGGTCCCTTCTTGGGACGGGGCGCATCCTTCTCCCGGATAAAGGCCATGCCTTTGTCCCGGTTCACATACAAGGTATGGAGCATTCCCTCCATAGCGTTAAAATTGCGGCGGTCCAGCGACAGGCGCAGATGGTCCATCACCGGCTTGACGACCCATTGCTCGTAGAACAGCTCGCCATTTTCATAATGAATGAACGGAATTTCCCGCATCACCAGCTGTTCAAATATGGCTCTGCTATTGCTGGCGGTCCGGTATAAAATCGCATAATCCCGATAGGACCTGCCGCGCTCCCGGATCTCTTCCGTAATATGGTTCAGCAGCAGCTCGGCTTCTTGGTCAGGGTCGCCGGGACGCAAGTACAGCGGCACGCTGCCGCTCTTGCGGGTGGATCGCAGCTGCTTGGGACGGCGCCGCTGGTTGACCCGGATGATTTCATTGCCGAGCCCGACGATCGAGGAGAGGGAGCGGTAATTGATATCCAGGGTGATGATTTTCGCATCGGGGTAGGTCTGATCGAATTCAAGAATAAACTCGTTTCGGGCGCCATTGAAGCCGTAGATCGTCTGATCGTCATCGCCGACCACCATGAGGTTGCGGTGCGGGGCGACGATTAGCTTCAGAAGCTCATACGGCAGCAGCCCGGTGTCTTGAAATTCATCGACCATGACATACCGGTAACGCCTTTGCAGCGAGGCCAGCAATGCCGGCTCGGTTGTAAGCAGACGATGCGACAGCACCAGGATATCGTCAAAATCCATCTGGTCGTGCGCTTCCTTCCACGCCTCGTAGCGGGCGAAGATTTCGCGCTGCTCCACTTCCGCCGGCGTGCTGCCGGGCAGCTCATTCATCCCGGTCATGTTCATCCGGTAAGCGGACCATAGCGAGAGCAGCGTTTCAGCCTCATAGCGGTCCTGCAGTCCCATTTCCCGGAGTATGCGCTTGATGATGAATTGCTGATGCCTTGCGTTTCCCAGAATTTCCTGGCGATACCCTCGCGTGCGGAGCAGATACAGGAAGAAGGAGTGGAATGTTCTTGCCGTCACTTTGGCCGCTTCTCCGGCTCTCAGCCCGGGAAGCGCCATGATGCGTTCCTTCATCTCGGCCGCGGCCTTGGATGAGAACGTAACGAGCAGGATGGAGGCCGGGGCGGCCCTGCGGCAGGCGATCAGGTAGCCGGTGCGGCTGACCAGCACGGACGTCTTGCCGGAGCCTGCTCCGGCAAGGGTAAGCAGCGGGCCCTGCGTATGCCGTACGGCCTGGATCTGGGCGCGGTTCAAGAATAGACCCTGCGATTCCAATCCGCGAAAAAAAGCCGCGTCCGGCGCATCGTGGGCCACCAGATCCCGGCTGTTTTCCAAGGTGGCCAGCTTTGCCAAGGGAACATCCAAGCGGTTCGTGCCGAACGGGCGTTTATAAAAAGGTATGCTAACGGTTGAGGTTGTCATAAGCTTCACCAATCATTTCGTCATCCGATATTTGGGGTCCGATTCAGCAATCGGAGTTAAAAAACATGCCTATCCAGTTTACCGGATTCGCGGAAATCTGGCAAAGCTCCAAACCAACCGTAGGAACAAGGTGTTTTATTTATTAAAGGCAGCTTTGGGTGAACCATACTTTAACGTTAGGGGGTGATGTTGTGCTGGCTATTATCGTCATCCTTCAGCTTGTCATGATTGCTATACTACTGAATATGAATGGCAAGCTTAAGCCTCGCGATTATATCGCGGAAGCACTGGAGCGGGATCGCAAAGCGAGAGAAGAGCGGGAGAGGAAGCAGCGGATGGAGCAGTTGGCTTCGGAAAACGAGCTGCAGTAAGGGTAGGGCGTTCTCCGTCAAATGATAGATGTTACCACTGCATGTCCGGATCCAGCACTTTCACCGTACCATCCTTCAAGGCGGCTTCCAGCAGCTCGTTTCGAAGCGCCTGGCCGGTGGCGATCACGTCCCGTCCGTCCTCCTTCTGCTTGGCGACCAGCGCGCTCACCAATTTCTCTTTGGATAATTGCTCTTGATAAAACGGTGCGGCGTATTCCTCCCAGTATGTTTCCTCGTTAACCTTCAGCTCATCGATAAACTTAGCATGCTGCTCCTGCACATCGGACGGCTGCTCCTGTAGTGTCTTCCGCATCCGCTCAGCCTCCCGAACCCCTTCCTCACGGGTTGCAGTCAGCCCTTGTGCATCAGCCAAATACAGCATCAACTGGTCGATGGCAAGCTCTTTCACAAGCGTGGGGTCATCAGCCGGGGTAGCCGAAGTAAACTGCATATGTTCTTTATATCGGATGAGATCAGCCTCCGTAATGAAAACGGGCCCGATCTGAACCAGCGGTTGTCCGGAAGCATTCTCCACAGCTCCACGCCCTCGCAGCTCCGCAGGATTCGAGCGATCGCCAAAGTAAAGAATCAGGCTGACGATAAGCACGCAGGCAGCAGCAATGCCGAGGAGCATCATGGATTTTCGTTGTAATTTCATAGAAGACCATCCTCCTTTATAAGTAGTCGTCAGATCGTCAGATTGTCTTTACCTTTATAGACGTTTAAAGCCGACAAAAGGTTATCGAGAAAATTACTCTTTTAGAAGAAAATGTAAGGGAAATTGTACCCGCACATAAAAAAGCCTGAAGGCACTTGTCGATTATCATCCGTGCTTTCAGGCTGAGTATGAAATATTTATAGGTCCTTGCCTGCCGGATGCGGGGCGGGGACGATCCGGCGGATCATCTGTCTTACGGCCGTATGTTCTACGACCGCAGTAGGCGGGTCTTATGCGCGTATATAATGGCTTTGTCCGCCAGAAACCCGACATACAGCAGCAGGAACACCGCATATGGGAAGCCGGTGCCGTCGAGGCTTGGGACGAGCCATTCCGCCGTAATGAAATACAGGAGCGTAAGCAGCACGGGAAGCTGCCGCTTCAGCCGGTATTTCCATACCGACCAGATTACGCCGCTTACCCCGGCGTAGAGAAGCACCAGCCGGACGGCGTCGAGGGCGGACTGCACGACTCTGCGTGCCTCTTCGTTGCCGAGTGCGGCGGCATATTTGGAGGTCCGGCCTTCGAATATGCTCCGGTACAGATGCACCAGCGGGTTGCCCTCGATGTATCTGGAGTCCAGCCATAAGGATGCTAGATTCCACGGGCCCGGCAGGTAGGTCGCCAGCCGGTTGAAGAGGGGGATGTTAAGCCACCACGGCGAGAGGATCAGCAAATAACCAGCCATAACGAGCAGGGTTCCGCCGGCGATGATGCTTGCCGGGCTGCGGTACTTGATCCAGAACGGAATGAATAGGAGCGGATACAGCAGCGCCTGAAGATTGTAGCACGCCATAATCGCTGTGAGCGCCCCTGCAGCGGCGTACCAGCCGGCCTGCTTCAGCTCGAGCGCGCCGATGACGGCACAGACGAGAAGCAGCATCAGCATCTGCATCGTCGTATCCGGCAGGATCAGCCGTACGGCCCCGTAAGCCGGCCAGAATAGGGCATAGATGAAGCAGCACAGAAAAGCGATCCGCGGATTAAACATATACCGTGACAGCACGAACACCAGATAGACAGAGAACGCATGGAAGATGCACTGGAGAAGCTGATAAATGATTAGCGCCGCATCCATGCTTCCGAGCAGCCCGATCAGTCCGGCCATCATAAGCGGTACGCCGGGCATGACGCCCGAAGCCTCCTCGGGGGCAGGCCCCGGATCGCTGATCAAGGCCGCACTGTCGATATATTTCTGTTCGATGGCGGCGGTAATGCCTTGAGAGGCTTCATGGCCGCCGGCTATCACCAGCAGGCATGAAAGGGCCAGAACGGCTCCGATCAGTGACAGCAGCATCCTCCGCGTCAGGCGGTTCAATGTCCAGATGGAAAACAACAGGTCCAACTCCACTCTTTTATAATCTCTAGGGCGTTTGCCAATAATCTATCCTCCTCTATATTAAAGAAAAAAGACGGAAATAAAAAGGCTCCGCCAGAACGGAGCCCGCATGTTAAGGGAGAGAGGGGGAAGACGATGGTTCGTTTACCGGCCTAAAAGCCGCTGTGATACTTGCCTGGACTGGAGGATTGGTCCTTGGATGTGCCGTCCCGCCGTTTCTCCTCCCGGCGCTCCAATGCAGCATCCTCCATCGGAATCGGATCGACATGACGCTCGCTTTCGAACTTGTCGAACAAGCTCTCTTCTTCCGTCGGATATTGCTCAGGATGGTCCATATGGCCCGGACCGTGATCAAGGGGAAGCTCCTTTTTGCGATCAGCCATGAAACTCACCTCATTCTTTGTTGGGATACTACCTTTTACCATTTTTCAAGGCATATCAAACATCAAATCAGGGAGAATCAAGCTAAAGAGTCGCCTTGTCCGTCGTTATGTTAATTGGTTTCCAGACCTGCAGCGGGCTGCTGCTGCCCTGCGATCTTGTCCACAATGTAGAGGATGAAAACTTCAACAAGATCGGGGTCGAATTGCGTTCCGGCGCAGCGGCGGAGTTCGTCAATACCCTCCTCGAACGTTTTGGTTTTTTGATAGGGCCGTTCCGTTGTCATCGCATCGAAGGAATCGATAATGGTAAGCATCCGGCACAGCTTCGGAATTTGGCTTCCCTTGAATCCGTGCGGGTAACCGCCGCCGTCATACCGTTCGTGATGCAGCTCTATATACGGAACGAGCTCCTTGAATTTCTCGTTCGTTTCGGCGATGCGCTTGCCCCAGCTGACATGCCTTTTCACGGTTTCCCATTCACTTGCCGTAAGCTTGTCCCGTTTATTGAGGATTCCCCATGGAATTTCGAGCTTACCGATATCGTGGATGAGCGCTCCAAGCACGAAATTGCGGCGCTCGACACTGTCGAGGCCAAGCACCTCGCTCATATCCATCGCGTAGCGGAATACCCGTTTCGAGTGCTTGAACGTATCCACATCCTTGTAAAGAAACAGCTTCAACTGCTGCTCGATATCCCGCGCATCCTCCGCAAAGTCGATCTCGAATTCCTTCTTCTCGCCGCTTCCGTACACATGGACATTGTTCTTGCCCTGTTTTTTGGCGTAATACAGTGCCTGATCGGCCTGCTCGACCAGCTGCGATTTATCGTGGATATCCATCCGGTATGGAGCGATCCCGGAGGAAAAGGAGAGGCAGCCGGACGGGAAGATTTCCACGCCGTCGAAATACGAATCATTCAATTTTTTGCGGAGCCTGTTGATGAATACCTCGGCTTTGCTTTCGTCATACCCTGGCATAAGCAGCGTAAACTCCTCGCCGCCGAACCGGGACGCCACAACTCCGGCCGCCTGGGCCTCAACCTTCAGATAATTTCCGAGAAAGCCGAGCAGCATGTCGCCCTTCAAATGTCCGAACTGATCATTGTATTTCTTGAAATCATCAATATCGATCATCGCCAAAGACAAAGGAGATTGACTGGCCTTCGCTTTTTTGATCTCGTCTTCGAGCAGGCTCTCGAAATAGCTGTGGTTATACAATCCTGTCCGCTGGTCCTTGATGGCCTTCTCCTGAACCTCGTTGTACATCAGGAACAGCTGCTTGAAGGAATACGAGAGCATGACGCTGAGCCCGATGAACAGCGTGAGCCCGAAGACGCCGTTATGTACGATCAGAACGGATAGAACCAGGGAAAGGATCAGTGTGCTCAAGTAGACCAGCAGCGTATCCTTGATAAAGGATTTGAGAATATCATATAGAGAGCCTCTGTACAGTAAATAATAATAGAATCCGAGCAGAAGCACATTAATGATGAAATAGATGAGAAGGGCTGCCAGATAAGCGCCGAAATGATTGTTGAGAATAGGCCCTGTCTGCCCTCCGGCGGCTTTGAACACCAAAGAGGAGCCGACGATCATAAGGGTGTATATGCAGAAGTTAACAAAATGCTTCCAGAACGGCACCTTCCTGTCATAGAGAGCGATTGCGATTGTATTAAACAGGATGACAGAGAGAGCGAACGGAGCGCCATAAATAAATATGCACGCCAAATAAACGGAGGAATCCATTGATTGCAAGTTGCCTTCAGGAGGGAGCTGGAAGGTGAAATAATTCAATATCAGCGCGGCGCCTAACATGGCATAAACCCATACCCACTGCGAAGGAGCGTAATTTAAAAATTCTCCTTGATGTACGATCATAAAGGTTATACAGCCCATCAGTGAAATAAACACAAAGTACAGCTGTCCTGATAGCTCTCTGGAGATCTGAGCGCGCTTGAATAGGGACATAATGGTTTCTCCTCAATAAAGCATGTTGTTTTCTACACATTTTAAGATATATTGCAGGGCAAAACAACGAAAAAGATGTAAAAAAACAGGCTGAAAATTCCAGCCTGTTTTTTGTGAGATGCTTATTATCCCAATCTGTAACCGGAAGTCAGGGCGACAACAACGGAAGCAACGATGATCGCATTCAGCACGATGCGGGAATACTTGATTTTATCAGTTTTCTTCATAGTTCTCCCTCCTTTCCAGGTAGTTTGATGTATGATTAATTTTGCGGTTCCACATGTTCAGGCTTGCCTTGCTTGCGCATGATGTTCTTAACGGCGGTATTCTTACCGGAAGTCATGAGATGAACGATGTAGAAGAATATTCCGATATTCATGATAATATCGCCGATGCTGATAACCTGTGTTCTCGGATATGGCGGAGATAATGGAATGATGTCGCCGAGGAATGCAAGACGCGTTGATGCATCCATCAAGTAATGCTTGGTTGTCGCCGTCGCATCCATGAGCATGTCCACATAGACAGGATCCAGGACAGATGCGGCGCTCATTGACACCGGCATTCTGCCGCCGTTGACGGCCATGACGAGGAAGTTAAGGAACACCCCTGCCAGTATGCTGCCGAAGCCCTTCTGATCCCGGTTCATCCATAGGAAAATCATGCCTGCAACGTAGATGAGCATAAATATATATCCGCTCGCGTCTGCCAACCAACCGATATTCTCTTGAAAGCGGAATATGAGCAGCTGCACAATCAGGAGGATCGGGAATATAAGGCCGCCCTTCAGGCGAATCTTGCTGAATTGCTGCAGTCCGTGACGGAAACCGCCCCGAATCAGTCCGACAAGTATCCCTAATATAATACCGTCAAATACCATGATCGAATTCCTACTTTCATCATTCATTACTTCCGTAATAAGAGAGTTCGACACTCGATTGGTAATTCCTGCAACAATATTCAAATTTTATGGAAAAAATTTTGAGGATGCTGGGGAGATGTTGTCCGAAATTGTATGAATTGCAATTAAAGCGTTGATATTGTTTTCATTATAGCAAAATTAAAGGATAAATCTTCCTACTTTTTTCGTGTTTTTATTGCAGAAACATGCGTAATCATGGACTTTACATACCTACCGGGGGTATAGTACAGTGAAGATGTGTAAGATGAAACGATCGATAGGAGGAGGAGCATCATGAAACAAGTGACATTAACCGTAGAAGGCATGTCCTGCAATCATTGCGTAAATTCGGTTGAAGGCGCGCTGAAGAATGCCGGAGCTTCGGGAACCGTAGATCTTGCATCAGGCACCGTAAGCATTGAATATGATGATTCCAAGGTAAGCCTTGACGCGCTGAAGGAAGCCATCGAAGATCAGGGATACGACGTCGTTTCTTAAGGGAAGGCAATGGAATAATCCGTAGGCTGTCAGCTTCGGGCTGAATAGAAACCGGCTGCTATCTCGCCATAGCACGCCGGTTTTTTTGCGGTGCTTCCCTTCGTATGCTGGCGGGGCGCGGAAGCTTGCGGCTCCAAGTCCAAAGTTACATAATAGATTGAAAGTACCACGCAAGGGGATAATGACTTTTGGTACAACTATGCATGGCAAGTCGGTCCGAGCGATCAGCTTTCGTGCGGGTGCGCCATCATGGTTGGAGCATTTGCCGGGAGGATAGTATAACCCATATTACAAATACCTAGGAGTGAGAATAGATGATGAACGATACGTTGTCCTTGTTAATGAATCATCGATCGATTCGGAAGTTCACGGACGAGCCTGTGACGGAGGAGCAGCTGAAGACGATTGTGGCGGCCGGGCAGATGGCATCCACGTCCAGCAATGTCCAGGCTTACAGCATTATCGCGATTACCGATTCGGAGAAGAAGAGAAGATTGGCGGAATTAGCGGGAAATCAGGCGTATATTGTGGAATGTCCCGTATTTCTCGTATGGTGCGCGGATCTGTACCGGCTGAAAAAAATAACTGAGCCCCATGTCGGCGACCAGCCGACGTATGAGGATTCGACCGAAAACTTCATCGTTGCGACGGTAGACGCTGCGCTCTCTGCGCAGAATGCCGCCATCGCCGCGGAATCGCTCGGACTCGGCATCGTTTATATCGGCGGGATCCGCAACAGGATTGCCGAATTTGCCGAAGCGCTCGATTTGCCGGAGCTGGTCTATCCCGTATTCGGCATGTGTCTCGGCCATCCGGACCAGCAGCCGGGCCTCCGCCCGCGTCTCCCCGTGGAAGCGGTGCTGCACCGGGAAAGCTACGACCGGGCGACAATTGAAGAAGCGAAGCGATATGACCAAATCTCCGCCGAATACCTGTCCAAGCGGACGAACGGCAAGAATCGCACGCCTTGGTCGGAGCTGATGGGCAAGCGCCTCGCCGAGCCGGTGAGACTGCATATGAAGGAATTCCTGGAGGGGAAGGGCTTCATGAAGCGGTAGGCGAGCGGCAGAATGGGAAGGCCCATGCCCGGCAACGCACACGTTGCTTCCAATATGAAACAACATGTTTACGAAGGCAAAATAAAGCCGCAGGTTGATTGCTGATTGAACTGTGACCCGATTTGTGGACAGTTTGAAATAAACCGCCTAGAGCTTAGCTAGCAAGCAGATGACCTCTGAATTCATCGGGGGTCATCTTTTTTAATGTCCACTGGTATCGTTCTGAGTTGTAGTAGCTTATGTACTCCTTCACTCGCACCCTCACTTCATCAATAGTTTGGCAATCGCTAAAATCAACGTCGTCTTTCAAGTGACCGAAGAATGATTCCATCGGGGCGTTGTCCCAGCAATTGCCTTTGCGCGACATCGACTGCTTAAATCCTGCCTTAGCAATGAGAAGACGGGTTTTAGGATGCGTGTAGTGCATCCCTTGGTCGGAGTGCAGAATCGCTTCTGGATGAATGTTTCCATCTAATCGCTCTAAAAGACGCTGTAGCGTCCGCTCGACAATTGGAAGCTCGAGTGTTGCTGCCACGCTGTCGGCAAGGATCTGCCTGGTCGCCCCGTCCTTCACGCAGGAAAGGTATGCCCAGTGTCCGCTTCCATAGCGCAAATAAGTGATGTCAGTGAGAAACACTTTCTCAGGTTCGCCTTGGTCAAACTTTCGCTCCAGCAGGTTCGGACACGTCTTGTGCTCTTGAGTTGCCTTAGCCATCTTGCGGTAGGGGTTCGCCTGACGGATTACGGCTACCAAGCCTGCCTTTTTCATAAGCCGGCGAATCTTCTTGTGGTTCATGACAACGCCGCTTATCTGTTCCAGCCGCATCTTAATCACAAGCGCACCTGCTTTGCCGCGGAGCGCGTCAAAGTGCTGCTTGATGAGAAGGATGTCCTGCTCGTCGGCGGCAGCACGAAGTTGACGATCTTCTTCCGTCCCCAGCCACCTGTAATAGCCGCTTGGACTTACTTCCACGAGCTCGCATAGATAGCGTGTCATTCGTTTCAGGCCATATGCCCGAATGGTGCGATTTATGATCTCATAGCGCTCGGAGGGCGTCAGCGTTTCTTCTTCTGCCGATCGAGCGCTTCGAGCTTTTTTAGCATGTCCACTTGAGCTTCAAGCAGTTTGATCTGGGCCTTAGCCCGTTTCAATTCTTCTTCGGCTGACAACTGACCAGTTGGCTTGCGCCCTGTACTGCCCTTACCGCGCCGCTCTGTAGCCAAACCTTCCTCACCGTACAGTTCGAAGGTTTCACGCCACCGTTTTAAGCTGTCCTTGGGCTTCTTATGACCAATAACGTCCAGGTCGAAGCCGGCACGAATAAAGATTTCTGAAGGTGTCTGCCCCTGCTTGTAGGCTTTCAGCGCCTCCAGCTTGAATGCAGGTGTGTATGTAATGGCCGCCTCGGTCACATGGTGTACGTTTGGATTCTCCTCCAGCTTCCTCATTTGCTCCTCGGTAAAGAGCACCCGTTTCAACTTCCCCATTCTCGTATCACTCCTCGTCACATACCTTGATTAAAACACAAATGACCCACAAGAAGTCACTTTTTTCAAAGTGTCCATCTTATGGGTCACAGTTCAGATGCAGCCAACCTGCGGTTTTTTCATTCTGCTCCAGTCGAGGAGGGGGTTCTTGTACAATTACACTAATTGGCGGAGCCCTGCTGGCGGTATTGGCCGGGCGTCACGCCTTCGAGCTTCTTGAACATTCGGTTGAAGTACGAGGGCTGGTACCCCGCGGCCTCCGCGATTTCATGAATCCGCAGGTCGGTCGTGAGCAGGAGCTCTTTACAGCGGTTCATGCGCACGGTTGTCAGATAGTCCACATAGTTCGTGCCCGTCATCTGCTTAAACGCCTTGCTTAGCTGAGATACGCTGACGCCGGCTTCCATGGCGATCGTATCCAGGGACAGATCCTGCATCCCGTTCTGTTCGATTTGCTCAAGCACGTGTTCCACCAGGGATTTCATGGAGCTGTTGAAATTCTTCTTCAGCTGATCGAGATAGGGCTCGATAATCTCCCTTTGGAACCAGTCCACGCAAGCTTTGGAATCGCGGAGCAGGGACAGCTGCTCCTGCAGATTGGAGAAGTCGTACACCTGGTAAGGGTTCAGTCCGGCCTGCAGCATGGAGCGATGAACGCTGGTAAGCAGCCGCATCAGTCCATGATGGACATGCCATTCCGAGCCGCCTCCCGCCTGAAGGGCCGTGACGAACCGGCTTAGGGACCGCCGTGCATTGTCGTGCAGCCCCAAATTCAAGGCATGAATGAACTCCTGCTCCAGCTCCAGCGGAAAGTCGACCCAGTCATTTTTCTGGGACAGCACCGTTTCGGCCTCAAGCACCTGACTGCCGGCATCGAAGGAGCGGTAATGCAGCGCCCGCTTGGCCTGCTCCAGCAGATGGGGAACATCGGTCCATTTCCGGCTCGGCCCCCCAAGCACAAGGGTTGCCGTCATGCGCAGCGTATCCCGCAGGGCGCGCATGATCTGATCGCACAATGATTTGATGATGTCGGCACGCCCGTCATCTGCATCGGAGGAGGCCGGGACGATCAGGATGACGCCGAAGGAGCCGTCAAAGAAGTTGATCGGATGAACGTAGGCCTTCAAATCCTCCGCCAGCTCTTGAATGACATTCAGGGCGGCGTAGGTAAGGAGATGCTCATCATTTTCCGTTAACGGTGTCCGGTCTTCCCCGTGCGTATGCTGCTGAAGGACAATGGCCGCAAACTGCTTGTCGGTAATATCGAGCTCCATTTCCTGCAGCTTTGCCGCGTATTCGCTCTCGGTCAGATGGGCAGCCTGTCCGCTCAGAAATTGATTGATATAAGCCTCGCGAATCGCCGGCAGCGATTGGCTCCACTGGCTCTGCAGCGTGGAATGGGAGAACCGGTACTGCTTCCACTCATTTTCTATGTAATCGAGCTCATTATACCTTGCGCCGGGCTTGGCTTTATCGCTGCCGATCATATGGAGCATTTTCCGGATTGGACGGTACATGCTCTTGGACGCATACCAGCTTATTGCCAAGGAAGCCGCGAGCGCAAAAGCAAAGCAGATCAGAATGATATGCGTGTACGGTTTTGTCGGTGCGATGATTGCCGATTGCGGCGTGCCGGATACATAGGTCCATTGCCGCTGCATCTTTTCAAATTGAACGGTATTTACAAGCAATACATCCTGTGGGATCCGAACCTTCATCCGCAGCTGATTGGAGGTCTGGACGTCTTCGCGTCCGCGCAGCATCAACTGCTCCCGGATCGCTTGCATCGCCTCCGGCATTTGGCTGCTCATCCCGGACTCCCCGATCACATGGCCCTGGTCATCCAGCAGGAAGGATACATTCTCGCTATTGCGGATAACGTGCAGCTTCGATGGGTCAATGTAAATGACGATGGCCCCGTACGGCGTATGGCCGTTGAACGGAAGCCTCATCACGAGCGCATGGGTGGAGCCCCCTTTGTTGAAAGGACGCTCAAGATCATGCACCCAGAACATATCGGCATCCCCGTCCATCAGACTCTTGAAGCTGGCCGCATCCTTTTCCCGGTCCAGCGATCGGAGGCCGAGATCAGGCTCCATGATTTTATTTTGCTTTTTGATATAGAGGTATACCTGGTCGACAAGAGGATCGGCATTCTCCACCAGGTTCAACGTATTGAACAGCTCGTCCGTCTCTTCAATATTCGATACAAAATCCATATCTGACAAGGAAGGCTTAAAGTGGGGCTTCACCACCATATTGAGCGCATATTGGACCAGCTGCGTGAACTGCTCGTCCACTTGCCTCGCAGCGTCGACCAAGGTTTCCTCGTTCCGCTGTTGATATTGATTGATCATATGCTGATTCCCTACATACAGATAAACGGCCGTTATGGCCGAGATGGGAAGGCATGTTAAGAGCACGGCAAGCGCTATGCTTCTCCAATACATAATTCCTTTGAAATCGGTTTCAAGATTTCTTGCCCTCATTGCATGAACCCCCTGGTTGGTTATAAACGAAATCAAAGGCTTGGTCGAAGTAAGCCGGGATGGATTAAGTATTATCATAACGAATGAGCGGTGCAGTGAAAAGGTCGTATCTGCCTAAATCACCTCCAGGAAAAAAAGTGCAAGAGAAGGAAATGGACAAGCCAAACCACTTGACGTATCAAGCTTTGCGCGGATGCTGCATCGATTGGAACGAGGGGGAGGGCCGGCGGAAAAAAAGTGAAATTGCAGGGAATGTTGGAACCGTTTACATTTAGAATGCGTTCCAAATGAACGGCAGATCGAAACGAGATGACGAGGCTGAAAGCGAGGGAATAACGATGAAAGAACTGGAGACCGTTCAGATCGAACCGAAGAACAGGGGAGCAAGCAGGAAAGCTCCCACTTCCGGGAAGTCCAAAACGAAGTGGGGACGGCTATGGGCGGATGTAGCGCGCGATAAATATTTGTATGTCCTGGCCTTGCCGGGCCTTATCTTTTTTATCATTTTCAAATACGTTCCGATTACGAATCTCGTCATTGCCTTCCAGGAGTATTCGCCGTACTTCGGGGTGCTGGGGAGCCCTTGGGTAGGCTTTGAGCATTTCATCCGCTTTTTCTCCAACAATGATTTCTGGATGCTGCTGCGCAATACGCTTGCGATTAGCTTCCTGAGCTTGATTTTCTTTTTTCCGGCGCCGATCATACTGGCTCTGATGCTGAATGAGGTTCGAAGCTCCCTTTATAAACGAACTATCCAATCGTTAGTGTATATTCCGCACTTTTTGTCATGGGTGCTGATCTATGGCCTGACTTATCTGATGTTCTCGCAATCCGAGGGCTTGGTCAACAAGTGGTTCATGTCCATGAATTGGGAGACGGTCGATATTCTCTCCAATCCGAACTATTTCTGGGCCATGCTTACGGCACAGTCCATTTGGAAAGAGGTCGGGTGGGGAACGATTATATTCCTTGCGGCCATCGCCGGCGTTGATCCTCAATTGTATGAAGCGGCCGTCATGGACGGCGCGGGGCGCTTTAGACGAATGTGGCATGTTACGCTGCCGGCCATGCGCAATGTGATTATGATCCTGCTCATACTCCGCCTGGGAACGATCCTCGATACGGGATTCGAGCAGATTTATCTGATGATGAATGCGCCTGTCACCCAGGTGGCCGAAGTGTTCGACACTTATGTTTACAGGGTGGGGATCCGGCAGGGAGAGTTCAGCTACAGCACGGCTATCGGATTGTTTAAATCGATCGTCGGCGTCATTATGGTCGTCACCGCCAACCGGTTGGCCAGACGATACGGCCAGGAAAGCTTGTACTAGAACATCGACGAAGACAAGGAGGATGGAAGCATGCATGAGAAAGGTTGGAAGACGCGGCTCTTTAGCCTCGTAAATAACGGGCTGCTGCTGGTCGTCGGTCTGGCAACGATATTTCCCATTTACTATACCGTGATTCTTTCGTTTACGGATCCGGTGGAGTATTATCAACGAAGCCTGATTTTATGGCCGCGGGTCTGGACCCTGGATGCGTACAAGCATTTGCTGTCGAACGGATTATTTGTCAGCTCGATATCGGTGAGCGTGTTCCTGGCGACGATCGGCACGCTCCTCAGCCTGCTCGTTACGGGCGGGATGGCGTATGCATTGTCCCGTAAACGCCTGCGGTTCCGCAAAGCGATGATGATCATGGTGCTGCTCACGTTTCTCTTCACGCCGGGGCTCGTTCCGCTCTACCTGGTCGTCCGTAATCTGGGACTGATCGACAGCGTCTGGTCGCTTATATTGCCGAGCTTGACCAGTGCATGGTATGTCCTGCTCATGAAGGGCTTCTTCGACAGCATTCCGGTCAGCCTGGAGGAAGCCGCCATGATCGACGGCTCCAATGATATCGGCGTGTTCTGGCGCATCATTCTGCCATTGTCATTGCCTGCCCTCGTTGCCTTCGGATTGTTCTTCGCGGTCGGCTATTGGAATACGTACTTTAACGCCTTGATGTTCATTAACGACCAGAAGATGTGGCCGCTGCAGGTGCTGCTGCAAAATATGCTCGTCGATCCGACAACGATGGGATCAGGCAATGGCGGAGGGTTTGCGTTCCAAGTGAACCGGCAGGTTCCGACCGAAACATTGAAAATGGCGGCGGTCGTTATTGCAACCGTGCCGATCATGCTGGTGTACCCATTCCTGCAGAAGCACTTCGCCAAAGGGGCGATGGTAGGCTCCGTCAAGGAATGATTCGATATATGGTTACACATGGATACAACATCCATTATCCATCAGGTTCAGACAGAAGCCAATCCAATGATAAAGGGAGGTCCATTTTATGAAAACAATGAAGCTCAAGCCTGGAAAATCGCTTGTTAAGACGGCCAGCTTACTGATCTTGGCCAGCTCGCTCCTGCTCAGTGCATGCGGTGGCGGCTCGGGAGGCACCGCCAGCGGCAGCGGAGGCGGAAAGGATGGCGGAGAGCCGACAAGCATTACGATTCAGACCCTGAACTACGCGACTGAATTCATCGATAACACGAATCCTCTCTGGAAGGAGCTGGAGAAGCGAACCAACACCAAGCTGAACATCACCTGGCTGTCCCCTTCCACGGCGGAGGAGAAAATTAACGTCATGCTTGCGTCCGGCGACCTGCCGGAAGTAACGTTCGTCGAATCGATGCAGAACCCGCAGCTGCAGAAAATGCTGAAGCAAGGGGTGTTCTGGGACTTGACCCCGTTCCTTAAGGATTATCCGAATTTAAACCGCGAAGAGCTGAAGGAAATGTGGGAGATCACGAAGGTAGACGGCAAGAACATGGTTATTCCGCGCTACTATCCGAGCTATGGCGGCGGCGTGTTCCCGATGATCCGCAAGGATTGGCTGGATGCGCTGGGACTGGAAACGCCCAAGACGCTCGACGAATTCTATAACGTGCTAAAGGCCTTTAAGGAGAAAGATCCGAACGGGAACGGCCAAGCGGATGAAATTCCGTACGCGGCCAACCCGGGCGCGCTTGCTTATATTTATAATATTTTCAACGAGACGCAAGGGGGCTGGAAGCTGGAGCCGGATAATACGCTATCTCCGATCATCACGTCGGATGCGTCGAGGGAGGCTATGCTGTGGATCAAAAAGGCTTATGACGATGGCCTGTTCCCTAAGGACTTCGCCATCATGAAGTTCTCGCAGGTCATGGATACGATGCGCAGCGCCAAGGCCGGAGTCGGGGGCATGTCCATGAACCATGCCTGGGTAACCGGTCAACCGGTGAAGGAGGTTGATCCGAAGGCGGACCTGATGCCGCTGGCTTATTTGGAAAATGCGAATGGGGTGAAATATACTCCTTCAGGCTCACCGTATTATGGCGTATATCTGATCCCGAAGAAGGTTCCGGAAGCCAAGGTGAAGAAAATTCTGGAGTTCTTTGACTACGGCTACAGCGTGGAAGGCAACGAGATGCTGACGTACGGCCTCGAGGGCGTTCATTACAAGGTAGAGAACGGCAAGAAGGTGGCAACGCCGCAAGCGGCAATCGATAAGACGGGAGACGGAAACCTGAACAATATGATTCATCTGGTGAGCGACGATATGGCGATCAGCGCCGTGGGGATGCCGGATGAGGTATATCAGCGCAACGTGGAGATCGTAACGGAGCGCAAGACGGTCAAGGTGCCGAATCCTTCGGCAGAGCTGTATTCGGAGGCGTATAATAAATATTATCCTGAAATCTCCAAGAAAGTGGAAGACATGCGCGTCATGGTCATTACGGGCAAGGAGCCGATTGAAGCGTATGATCAATTGATCGAAACGATCAAGAATGATCCGAAGATGGCGGAAATTACGGAAGAAATGACTAAGGCGTACCAGGAGAAGTACCTGAAATAATTTTATAGAGGCTGTTCAAATTTCGGTGCTGAAAAGCCGGCGACTTGAACTCGCATCTATATATGAAAAAGGCCGTCCGGGCAGAGAAGACTCTGCTCATGGACGGCCTTGTTTTTATGTGAAGGGGCGCGCTACTTCAAGCCCTGCAGTGATTATTCCGTATTATAACAGGCTTCCGAGCCTCTGTGTTATGCCTCCCTGATGTCTAACATCAAACATTCTAGAATTTTACATTAAAGTATAAAATATTACATAAGGGAGGCATAAATCATGAAAACGAAGGACGGCATGAAATTTGATATCGAGCGAGAGAGAAATAAGCTTCATAAGATGAAGCAGCGATATCGTGATTTTAATCATCCCAAGGTCCTCGAGCAATCGGCGGTGCTGGACGAGCTGATTAATCAGTATAACCGCTTCCTTCGGGAGGACAAGCCGATTGCATAAAGATTGACTTGAAGCGGTTTACCGAAACGCAAGATTCATAGATTCCGATTTCACATTACTTCGCGAACCATGGATAGTATATCAACCGTCGAAACCAACGAAAAGCTGCCTTCGGCCAGCATGTATCGTTCGCTTTTATAGTCCGTACAGCCGTGCGGCATTTCGATACAGCTGTCTGCGCGCTTCCTGTTCGGAAATCCCCTGCAGCTCGGCCCAAGCGGCAGCGGCAAGGGCGGTCATTTCCGGTCGGGTCGTCTGCCCTTGAAGGGGACCCTCGAACGGCCAAGGACCATCCGTCTCGGTCATGACCAGCTGCGGAGGATACATTCTCGCAATATCGCGGATCTCTTCTTCATAAAGGATATCCGGCGTAAAGGAGATATGATAGCCGCTTGCGGCCATCCGGTCTAACGTATCGCGTGAGCCCTTGAACCAATGAAAATGAGCGCGGGCGATCCCGTAGGCTTCGAGCAGATCGCATGCGGTATCCGCTTCCTCATACACGGCGTGCAGAATGATCGGTTTATCGTGCTTCTTCGCAAAGGCGACGAATCTTTCGAGCAGCTCGATATAAGGCGCGTTGTCCCACGAATGTCCTGCTGACTCCGCCTCCAGTCTTGCATAATAGGGGAGGCCGACCTCCCCGACCGCCACCATGTCTTGGACATGGTTCTCCATCCAGCGAAGCAGCTCTTCGGTTTCGTCCGGAGAGGGGAGAGGCTGCTCCGGGTGATAGCCGAAAGCAGGCTTAATGGAGTCCCCGTAGATTCGCGACAGCTCCAGATTGCGTTTGCAAGAGGGCAGATTCATGGACACGGTGATGATGTATTGGACGTTTCCCATCGCGAGCGCCGAGGCGATGCTCTCCTGATCGGCAAGCGAATAGCTGTCGAGATGGATATGCGTATCGATGAGCGGGATATCCACTCGATCATACGGTTCAAGCGGTAATGAGGTTGAAGCTGTTCCGGATGCCATAATGAGCCCTCCTTTCGTATCCAATGTTCTTACAGTTTGTCTCTACATATATTATATAGAAGCTATTCTTTACTTATCCGGCTCCGTGCCGGAACCTATAACAGCCGGCCGCTTGCTTATGCATGCAGCCGGCTGTTCCGTCTGAGGAATGGAATCTATAATCCGCATCAAATGAAATTGTTATGCAGCATACAGCAGCTTCAAGAGGAATGGCAAGTTAACATTTCCTACAATCGGCTGAAGCATAACAAATCTGCACCTGACAGCGGCTGGAACATAACAAGTCAGCATCTTGAATGCAGCCGGAAGCATAGCAAGTCAGCGTCCTGATAGCAGTCCCTGCTAGTCAATTGCGTTTCTGCTGCTCCTGCCGCAGCACGGCTGAAATCTCGGATTTCAGCTCGATGAAGGACGGATCCAGCAGCAGATCCTCCCGGCGAGGACGGGTGAACGGAACCTCGACCCGTTTCAGAACCGAGCCGGGACGCGCGGACAGAATATAGATGCTGTCCGAGAGCAGCAGCGCCTCCTCAATATGATGGGTGATCATCAGCACCGAGCGCCGCGTGTCCTCCCATATATCGAGCAGCCAGCGCTGCATGTCGCTTCGGGTCAGGGCATCGAGCGCGCTGAACGGCTCATCGAGGCACATGACCTCCTGCGGGCTCATGAGCGCCCGCAGAAATGCCGCGCGCTGCTGCATCCCGCCTGATAGGGTATGCGGATAAGCCTGCTCGAAGCCGCCAAGCCCGGCCCGTTCCATCCAAGCGCGGGCATGGGCGCGAGCGGAAGCTTTAGAGGTCCCCCGGAGCTCCTCCGGCAGCAGGACGTTGTCCTCAATCGTCCGCCACGGGAACAAGGCCGGCTGCTGCGGCATATAAGCGATGCGGCCCTTCTCCCCGGTGACCTCCAGTCCCTCCATGAGGACCTGACCGGCATCAGGCGCAATCAATCCGCCGATGATGTGAAAGAGCGTGCTTTTTCCGCTGCCGGAAGGGCCGATGATCGATACGAATTCCCCGGGAAGCACCTTAAGCGACAGCTCCTCCAGCACATGCACTTCACTGCGCCGCTCGCGGAACACCTTGCGAATCCCCCGGACCTCCAGGGCAGGAGCGGGGGGAGCGGCTGCGCCGCCGGTCGAATTCAAGACGGAATCAGGCGCTTGCTGCGTCATATGGGCAGCCTCCCTTCTTTATTAAGATCCCTGATTTCAACCTTATCTGTAATCTGAATATGAAAGAACCATTTAAAGCTGGGAGCAGCCGCGATGCAAGAGGAACCCTGCATGTATTTGCCCCGCCTCCCGGTTCAATCGTTCAACTCATGAAGCAGAGAGCATCTATATGGCCAAGCCATGCCAATCAATGCTTCCGGTTCCAGCGGATCAGCCGTTTCTCCAGCAGGGTGATAACGCCTACCATGAGCAGGCTGAGCAGCACGATAACCAGAATGGCCACGAATACGCGATCGGTCCGGTACCCGGATTTTTGCAGCATCATATAATAGCCGATTCCCCGGTCAGACCCGATCCATTCCCCGATGACCGCCCCCATGACCGAATACGTGGCCGCGATCCGAATCCCGGAGAAGATGGATGGCAGCGCGTGCGGAAGCTCCAGCTTGGTGAAGATTTGCCACGGCGTGGCTCCCGTCATCTGCATATAATTCATCATCGTGCGGTCGGTCCGTGCCAGCCCGTCGAGGGCCGCTACGGCTACGGGGAAGAAGCAAACGAGCGTAATGACGATGACCTTCGGCAGCATGCCGAACCCGAACCAGATCATGAGGAGCGGGGCCAAGGCGATGGTCGGCACGTTCTGGCTTAAGATGAGAAGCGGATAAAGGGCTGTTTTGAGAAAAGGGACCCTGTGCAGAGCCAAAGAGAGCAGGAGTCCGATACCGGTTCCGATGGCAAATCCGATCACGGTTAACTTTAGGGTAGCCCAGGTGTGTTCCATAAGTCCCGACGCCCCGGTGATGGCTTCATGCCCGATAGCCGTCGGCGCAGGCAGAATGAATTTCTCGATATCGAACATCCAGACCGCAGCCTGCCACACGATCAAAAAGAAGAGGACCGCCACGACGGGCGGCCATATCGAGCTCCACCAGCTTTTCATGGACGGTATTTCTCCGTGAGCTTATCCATGCTGATGCCCTGCGGATGATGTGCGATTTTGACTTGGGAGATGATGCTCGGACTCCCGGCTTTCACCAGCGCATCATGCATTCGCTCCACGATGCGGAGCAGCTCGGACAGCTCGCCTTCCATCGTTGTTTCCAAAGCATGGACCTCGTATTTGACGCCGGAATCCTGGATTACCTTAATGGCTTCATCCACATAAGGGATGCTGTCTCCGCCGTCCGGCGTACGCGGAATGACTTGAATGCTCAGCAGTGTATTCGCCATGAGTCAATCGTCCTTTCGTATATGGGTTCTCATTTGCACGGCCGTTAAGCCTCATGCCGATGAGCCGCGAAGCAGCATTGCAATGCTGCGGGGAGTGCTTCTCCTATTTGTCAGGCAAAAACTCATTCGTAAACGCGCGCTCCGCGTCCAATTCCTTCTCCAGCAGCTTGCGCTCAAACATCCAGTCGGCATATCCGGACCAAACCTCGGCCTTCTGCTCGCCCCAGCGCGGCGCGTCATCTTGATAGCGCGGGCTGAGCCACTTCTGGCTTTCCAGCACCAGCTCGGCATCCAGGTCGGGAACTGCCTTCGACAGCAGTGCCGCGGCATCTTCCGGATGGTCTATCGCATATTGATAGCCTTTGGACGTTGCGCGCATGAACGCTTTGACAAGCTCCGGGTCATCCGCGATCAGCTTCTCGTTCGTTACGATGACCGGCGTATAATAATCCAGCTGTTCGGAATAATCCTTCACGTAGATCATGTCCAGCGGCTCGCCGCGAAGCTGGGCTTCAATGCCTGTCCAGGCATAGTAGATCCAGGCGAAATCAATATCCCGCTTAACCGCCGTAAAATAATCGGCGTCTCCGATGTTCACGATGTTGACCTTGTTCACATCGGCTCCATCGATCTCCATGATCGATTTCATGACGGCTTCCTCAATCGGAGAGCCCCAGCCTCCGTAGGATTTTCCTTCAAAATCGGAGGCCTTCTTGATGCCCCGATCCTTCGGTGCAGCGAATCCGGACGTATTATGCTGAATGATGGCTGCGATCGAAACCAGCGGCAGCCCCTGTGTCCGGGCGAGCGTTACGCCCTCCTGATAGCTGATGCCGAACGGTACGTTGCCGGAAGCGACCATCGCATCGGTTCCCCCGGAGCCCGGCTGTACGATTTGCACGTTCAGCCCTTCCTCCTCATAATATCCGAGCTCCTTGGCTGCATATAATCCGGTGTGGTTCGTGTTCGCCGACCAGTCCAGCATCAATTGGACATCGCGGAGCTTGGCCGGCTGTTCTCCTTCTCCGGCAGTCTCTTGCTTGCCGGGCGCGCTTCCGCCGTTCTGGCCGCTTGCCCCGCAGCCGGAAGCGACCAGAAGCAGGACGCAGGCTAGCAGCAGAGAGAGCCATGTACGTTGTTTCATCGTGTTTCTCCTCTCCTTATATGTCTTCCATTTTCCGTATTAACTTCATAACAACAACAAAAAACGCCCCGATCGTATCGGAGCGCATGACGGCGTAAGTATATACTACGGCTTATGAACAGCCGCAATCCTATGGCTTCCTACGCTGGCATTACCCAGATCAGGTATAAGGGTCAGTATCTCTATGGGATACACTCTCAGCCGGCCGATTCCAGCTCCCCCGGTATTTATGAAGTTACGGGTTATACTTCCGTTATTATAGACCTACCGGAAGCACCTGTCCAGTACGGGAACGCCCCATGCCTGAAGGCGATTTTCTACGTTCGTATAGGTCGCCGGGGTGAGTGGCTGTCCAGGCATGGAAGACCCGAATGATCCAGGCGACCCATAGGAGTCTCTATATGCGGGCGGGCAACCTTAGACCTGGCCTGTTAGCGCTGGAAAAATTCAATCCATTCGCCTTCCGGACCGTGCACGAAGAAATAGCGGTAGCCGTTGGGCAGCGTGACGATTTCCTCATCCAGATGCGGAACGTCCAGCTCTTTCACCCGTGCATATTCCGCTTCAATGTCGTCCGTGCTGACGGCAAAGTGATGCACCGTTCCCTCCGCAGGAAGGGAGTCGCTGTATCCTTGAATCAGCTCGACCTCGGTTTCATCGCTGCCGTTAAAGCCGAGGAAAGCCAGCTGGATGACACCGTTCGTGTGCGTCAGACGGTCCTTGAGCTCAAGGCCGACCACCTTCGTATAGAAAGCGATCGTTGCTTCCAGATCCCTTACGACAATGCCTACATGGTCCAATCGTCTTTGTCCCATTTTACAAGAACCCCTTCCATGAAACTATGCTAGGATATAAAACCAAAGATACGTTGATATGAAAGAATAATACTACATAAACCCCATGTGTCAAGTGGGGATTGAGTGACTACAATCCCGGGACAATTCCGCAAATAACGATTCTACGCGGCCTATATGCCTATAAATATCCAGTTGTTGGGCGCTTCTTTCTTTACTTTTCCTCGGGCTAAAAGTATGATTGGATATGGAAACGCTTTAATTCGAAAGACCTATTCATCATGAATGACCAAGCCTACCTTTTGTTTCAGGGAGGGATATGAATGAGCCCGGGTCCATCCGATTCCATATATATTCGGCTCGCGATTGGATACGCATTGATCCAATGGATATTGGCCCTGTGGATGCCGGACGCTTTATTGCTTCACCGCATCTTAGCCATTATGGCTCCGATAGCCGCATTCGCGTATTTGATCGGGGTGATTGGCAGTCGGTATGAGCAAGGCCATCTTCGCAGATTTTGGCTTCTGATTGCAGCCGGATTGGCCGGCGATGCAATAGGGCGCATCCTGTATGCGGGTGATGAATGGATTGGAGGGGTGTTTGGCGGATCCATCCGGCTGGCGGAACTGTTCTGGAGCTTGGAAGCTCTATTGTTCGCCGGTGCCCTGATTTACCTGTTCAGACGAGTGCAGGGTCCGCTGCGGGGCGCTCGGTTTACCCTGGACATCATCATTGTTGCGATTACCTTGATGACGGTGGGGTGGGAGTATCTCATTAAGCCGGAGATGGAGAGCGGGACGGATACCGTCTGGAGGTCGGCCGGAGGAGCGATGCTCTATCCGCTGTGCGGAATCGTACTGATGTTCTTTACGCTGGTCGTGTATTTTAACACTAAGCAGCTGCACAAGCGGGCGGTCATCTTCCTGTGCCTTGGTGGAAGCGCATTTGCGCTCGGGGATGTCCTTCGGATCTTTCTTGATAGTTTCATGAACATCGGAGCTGGCCTATATGTATATCCGCTGCACACCCTCTCTGCATGCTTTATCGGCTTTGCGGGTGGACAAACGCTGCCTCGAAGGGGGAGGAGATCCCTATCCGAGAAGAAGCCGTGGCCGGCAGGAACCTTGATCGTACGATATTTGCTGCCCTACAGCGTCCTTGGCGGAATGTTTGCCCTGATGGCCCATCGGTTCGGGGGATGGAGCGGTCTATTTACCGGCTTGACCCTCTGCTTCATTCTCATTTTGATCAGGCAAATCCTGATTCAGGTCGAGAATGACCGCTTGTTCGAAAGGCTGCATGTCAGCCTGCAGAAGAGTGAATCGCTCGCGCACCGCGACGATTTGACGGGCCTGTATAACCGTCGTTATTTTAACGCCAGGCTTTCGGAAGCTTTGGGCGAAGCAGATCGGGCCGGTTTCCGTGTCGGACTGCTGTATATGGACTTGAACCGTTTTAAGCGCGTGAATGACAAGTATGGGCACCGTGCGGGGGATTTGCTGATCCAGAAGGTGGCGCAGCGCCTCCATTCGCTGGAGTCAAAGGGCGTAATCGTATCCCGGCTCGGCGGCGATGAATTTACGGTTATGCTGTATCCGGCCGGAGAGGATCAGGAGCTGATCTGGATGGCGGAGGATATCTGGACGCTGCTGAGCGAGCCCTATGAGCTGGAAGGAACCGAAATTTACACCTCGCCGAGCATCGGGATTGCGGTTTACCCCGATCATGCCAAGGATGACCAGGAGCTGATCGGCCGTGCGGATACGGCGATGTATGCGGCGAAGGAGCGGCATGCCCGGTGGCATTTTGACGTAGAGCAGACCATGCTGCTGCAGCTTCTTCATAAGAAAGCGGATTAAAAGGTGCGATTCCTTTGTCGGATCGTCGAAAGTCAGTTGTTATCGGCAATTCTTGTCGATTTTTGCTATATCAAGAGTCGCTTTAACATAGATATTACGCATTTGCAGTAAAATTAGGTCATAAGTTTGATAGAAATCCATAAAATGCAAAGAAATCATATTCTAAATGCCGATAAAGCATAGTGAGAGCTTGCTTGCCAAGGAGGACGAACATGATTTGCGACAATTGCAGCACCTTTGAAGCGATTGAGGACCAAGGAAGAACCGTTCATATGAAGCCTGCTCGGCAAGAGCTTGTGCGCTTGCTTGCACAGAACGGCTACACGGTGCAGGAACACAATGAGAGTTGTGCTGTGAACTATAAGGAACGTTCCGATCTGATCTCCATTATGGAGTGTCTGCAATCCCTTCCGCGAAATCTATGTGATGAGCTGTCCTTCTGTGTCACTGGAGGGGAAGCTCCGAAGACCCGGCATATTTGGACGCCGATGCAGAGGTTTGAGCTGCAGATGGAGCACTATGATATGGTGAACGTTATATTACATAAAGAATTTACGAGCTATATGCAGCCGATCGTGGATCCGTCCGAGCATATTGTTGCCTATGAATTTCTGCTGCGTCCGCTCAAAGGCGGGATCCCGTTTAAGCCCCATGAGCTGTTCGAAACGGCACGCAAGACCGGTTTGCAGGTTTTTCTGGATCAAGCGGCCAGAACGTCTGCGATTGAAACCAGCGCACAATGGCTTCCGAAGGGCGTGAAGCGCTTCGTGAATTTCCTGCCATCTTCGATCTACGACGCCCAGATGTGCCTGAACCATACCTTCCATACGATTGAACGACTCGGGCTCGATCCCGGGGATTTCGTATTCGAGGTGGTGGAAACCGAGAAGGTCGATGATGTCGGGCACCTGCAATCGATCTTCGAGGCCTATCGCAGCCACGGGATCTCGGTAGCGATGGATGACGTAGGGGCAGGCTACTCCACCTTGGAGCAAATGATCAAGCTGAAACCGGATTATGTCAAAATAGACCGAAGCCTGATCGACGGCTGTGATCAGAATCCAACCCAGCAAAGGCAGCTTGTGACCATTACCCATATGGCTCACGAGTTCGGGGCGATGGTGCTTGCCGAAGGGATTGAAAGACGGGAGGAATTCCATTTCTGCCGGGAAATCGGAATCGAGCTGTCGCAAGGATATCTGTTCGGAAAACCGTCCCAGCGACCCCCATGCGGTCCGGAGCCGCAGCTCATTTAACCAAAGCTAGCCCGGCGGCTTAGCCTGATCATCACAGTATTATTATAGCCTTAGTGAAGATACGGGTCCTGTCCTAGCGTGCCAACGGCAAGCGGAATATCCGTTTATATAAAGGAAGAAGCTCCGCACACAGGTGACGGAGCTTCTTCCTTTTCGTGATAGGGCAGAGAACGGTGAAGTAAATCCTCAGACCGTCCCGAGCATTATTCGTTTCTACAAGCCCTCAATCCTACAATCAGTGGATCCTACAATCAGTCGGTCCTACATGAAGCCCGGGCTGCTTGGGTCTGCCCGAATAAACCGATCAAGCTCGCGGTGCTTTTACCTCGCCACGGCCGGCGATGCCGTATTCCTTACCGCTGACGTTCAGCACGGCAGGCGTGTCGGTCTCGTTAACGATGATGGTTTCCTTGTCGGTCACCTGAACCTTCAGGCGGGATCCGCGGAACATCACCTTGAACGAGAAGGAGGACCAGTGGCCCGGAATGAACGGATTCAGGTGGAGGACGCCGTCTCTCACGCGCAGGCCGCCAAAGCCATGCACGACGGACATCCATGTGCCTGCCATGCTGGTCGTATGGCAGCCGTCTTCCGTATCGTTGTTATAGTTGTCGAGATCAAGTCGAGCCGTGCGCAAATACATCTCATAAGCCTTCTCCTGATACCCGAGCTCGCAGGCAAGTATCGCATGCACGCAAGGGGAGAGGGAGGACTCGTGTACGGTGAACGGCTCGTAGAAGTCGAAATTGCGCCGCTTTGTCTCCAGATCGTACCGATCGCCCAGGAAGAACAGACCTTGCAGCACATCGGCTTGCTTGATATATACGGAACGCAGGATCCGGTCCCAGGACCAATTCTGATTCAGCGGCAGGTGCGCAGGATCAAGCTCCTTGACCGGTACCAGCTCCTTATCCAGGAATCCGTCCTGCTGCAGGAAGATACCGCGTTCCGGATCCTCCGGATAGTACATTTTGCTGATGATGTCCTGCCACTTGGAGGTTTCGCTGCCCTCGAGCTCCAATTTATCGATCAGCTCGGCATAGCGGGAGGCTTCGTTCTCCTTGACGTAGGCCAGAACGTCCAGCGTATACTCCAGCGTCCAGCTGGCGATCCGGTTCGTGTACCAGTTGTTGTTCACGTTGTTCTCATACTCGTTCGGGCCGGTGACGCCCAGGATCATATAACGGTCCTTCGCAGGCACGTAATTGACGCGCTCCTCCCAGAAACGGGAAATTTCCACGAGAACCTCAAGCCCGTATTGGCCCAGGTACGAGAGGTCGCCGGTGTAGTTGACATAGTTATAGATCGCATAGGCAATCGCGCCGTTGCGGTGAATCTCTTCAAACGTAATTTCCCATTCGTTGTGGCACTCTTCGCCGTTCATGGTGACCATCGGATAGAGGGCGCCCTTCGTGAAGCCGAGCTTCTTGGCGTTTTCCTTCGCTTTTTCCAGATGCTTGTAACGGTAGATGAGCAGATTCCGGGAGATGCTTGCATCGGCCGTGCTCAGATAGAACGGCAGGCAATAAGCCTCGGTATCCCAGTATGTGCTGCCGCCGTATTTTTCTCCAGTGAAGCCCTTCGGACCGATATTCAGGCGGTCATCCTCGCCGCTGTATGTCTGGTTCAATTGGAAAATGTTGAAGCGGATCGCCTGCTGTGCCGCCACATCGCCTTCAATGACGATATCGCTCTCTTTCCATTTATCGCCCCAGGCGTCAGCCTGCTCCTTGAGCAATTGCTCGAACCCGGTCTGGACCGCAGGCGCCAGCACGGAACGGGCTGCGTCAAGCAGCTCACCGAGCCCGTGGTTGCGGGAAGTCACGTTAGCCACATATTTATAGACGGTGATTTCATCATCCTGAGCGATCTGAACGCGCAGTCGGTTCGCCGCATACTTTTCCTTCTCTACCAATTCCGCTTGCAGGCTCAGCTTCTCGCCGTTTTTCACAATATCGTAGGACATGACGGAGGTGACGTGGAAATCGAGCTTTTTGGTTTTGACCGTCAGCGCGGCAGAGCCCTGAGAAGCTTCCTTGAACACTTCCAGCCAAAATTTCTCGTCATAGTTGGCATCCTTGTTCTTCACATCCCCATCGAGGTATGGGGTGATCGTCAGCTCACCGCTGAAATTCAGAGGAGTTACTTTGTAGCGGATGGCCCCGATCTCATGACGCACGATGCTTACGAAACGGATCGCTTCCACCTTCAATTCCTTGCCATCCTCCATACGCGCAGTAAAGCGACGGGCGAGGTAGCCTTCCTTCATGTTCAGCTCGCGGACGAAGTCCTTCACCGTGCACTTGGCCAGATCGAGCGGCGTGCCGTCAACTTCAATGCCGATCCCGATCCAGTTCGTACTGTTCAGCACTTTGGCAAAATATTCGGGATATCCGTTCTTCCACCAGCCCACGCGGGTCTTATCCGGGTAATACACACCGGCCATGTAGCTGCCCTGCAGGGAGGGGCCGCTGTAGGACTCCTCGAAGTTGGCGCGCTGGCCCATAAAGCCGTTGCCGATACTGAAAATACTTTCCGAAATTTCATGCGTATGCGGGTCAAAGCCTTCTTCAATAATTGACCATTCATCAAGCTTTAAATATTGTTTCACAATCATCGGCTCCTTTGATTTTAGGAAAATGGTTGCTAATGCAAAAAATATATGGATGATCGCTGCCGGAAACGGCGGGAGAACTGCTTTACTTCTCCTGCAATCCGAGCAGACGGTCCACCGTAAAGCCTTCGAGTGAGGAGATTACCAGATTGGCGCGCCCCAACGTTTCCGGCGATCCGATGCCGACACAGCGCATGCCGGCCCGGGTGGCGGCCTCGATTCCAGCCTCGGCATCCTCGAATACGACGCAGCTCTCAGTCGGTACGCCAAGCTCCCGGGCACCGAGCGTGAAGACCTCCGGGTCCGGCTTAGCCTGCTGGGTTTTCGTGCCGTCGATAATGGCATCGAAGTAGGGAGTTAGCCCCGTGTTGTTCAGAATCAGCATCGCGTTCTTGCTGGCGGACCCGAGCGCGACCTTTATGCCGCGCTCCTTCAGCGACTGAATGAACTCCAGCGCGCCGGGCAAAATTTCCGAGGCGTCCATGGTGGAGATATACTCCACGTACCAGGCGTTCTTTTTCGCGGCAAGATCCAGCTTGGTCTCCTCATCCGGGGCAAGCCCGCCAATCTCAAGCAGGATGTCCAAGGAAGCCATCCGGCTTACGCCCTTCAGTCGCTCATTGTCCTGCTCCGTGAACTCAAATCCCAGCTCTTCGGCAAGTCGCTTCCATGCGATATAGTGGTATTTGGCCGTATCAACCAAGACGCCGTCCAGGTCGAATAAGCATGCGGTGATCGATGACATGCAATTCCTCCTCATTGCGTAAAATCGTTGAAATGCGAATTAGTGCAAACGTTTGAACCAAACGTCAAAAATAAAGGAAGCACTAGGTGGCTTCTTTATTTTACAAAAATTGTTGGTGGCCTGACGGCAATAGCCGCCAAGCTTATGATTTCGGCATCGAGTACATCGATGACTCCCGGATCATCAAGCGATGCGGGATAATATAGCGATGGGGCAAGACCGTCTCGCCATCGTGGCGGATTGACTGGATCAGCGCCTGGGAGGCGGTGTAGCCAAGGTTGTAAATCCCGATGTCCACGCTGCTCAGCGGCGGTGTCGACAGCTCGGTCAACGAAATGTTGTTAAAGCTGATGATCGACACGTCCTCGGGAACCTTGTATCCAAGCTCGTGCAGGCCCCGAAGCACGCCGAACGCCACGATATCGTCGACGATAACGAGCGCGGTAGGGCGCTCCGGCAGATTCATGAAGAAGGACATGGCACGATAGCCGCTTTCCTGGAGAAACTCGCCTTCGACAACCCACTCCTTCCGCATGTCGAGCCCGGCATCCGCAAGCGCCTTGCCATAGCCCTTCATCCGGTCCTGGGATACGATCAGGTTAGGCGGACCGCTGACAAAGCCGATCCGTTTATGGCCCAGGGAGATCAGATGCTTCGTCGCATCATACGCCGCCTGGACGTTATCCGTATCGACCGATAGCAGGTCCGGATACTTCTCGCTGCGTCCGACCAGGACGAACGGATAATCGTTGGATTTCAGGAAATCGACAACGGCATCATCCTGCCGGGAATATAGCAGAATCGCGCCATCGACGCGGCGGCCGTTCAGCAGCCGCGATACCGCTTCGACCTCCTCCTTCTCATTGCCGCCCGAGCTGATCAGGACATCGTACCCGGAGCGGTTGGCTTGGGCGACGATCCCGCGGATCAGCTCCATGAAGAACAGGTTGAGAAACAGCTCTTCAGCCGGTTTGGGAAGAATGACACATATGCTTTCCGTTGTTTTGGAAACAAGGCTTTTTGCCATAATATTGGGGTGGTAGCCCATTTCCTCCATAATGTCTCTGACCTTCCGCGAGGTTTCGCGGCTGATTCTCGGGTGATTTGACAGCACCCTAGAGACGGTAGAGGGGGATACGCCCGCTCGTTTAGCGACATCTTTAATCGTCACAGACATAATAGGACCTCCAGTGGAACCGTTTGCGTTTTTTTGAAAACAAGAAAAGGGCAGCCGCTGTTTTTAGAACAGAATCAATAGCTCTTGCGCGAGCCGCGGTGCTCCTCTTCATTTCCATGTTGGGTCTGTAAGGCCCCAATTATACAAGGTTCAAGCTGATAATAAGCCGTATTCATGCGATACTTTAAACGGTTTCACACTGTAATATTAACGTTAATCGAAATGCTTGTAAATACGTATCCGGATCCGCCGAGCGCAATTATTCACAAACGCAACAAAAACGAAGATATTTACAGATATCGAGAGAAAACCGTATATTATTTTTGGAAAACTGCTGAAAACAACACAATACGGACTTGTGCAAACGATTTAACAATTTCGTGAAGTGATGTATGATAGGAGAAGCTCGAGTATTTTACAAAATGATCATAAGCATAGCATGGGCAGTTGGGCCAGGCTGTAAAAGGAAATCCGGTATGTTGATTTAAGAATTGTAACCGTTTTATTGGTAGATGTTAGGAAAATAAATTCAAACGTTTGCGCGTTGTTATGAGCTGTAGGCAAACCGCTCTAACTTTAAGATTAAGGCAAAATTTAAGAATAAGACAAACAGGAGGAAGTGGAGATGATGAAGCAATGGAGCAGCAGGCGATCTTGGCCCGTCTGGTTTAGCTGCGTGGCGCTTGTAAGTGTTCTGCTTGCCGGGTGCAGCGGCAGCGGAGGGACTTCGGCGCAGGAAGAAGCCGGGTCGAAGGCGGGAACCGGGCAGGAGCAGGGACAGAACCCCGGCAAGGCGGAGACTGCCCAAGAGCCGGGGCAAGGAGGGGATACGAGCTCATCTGAGTCCGCGCAGGCGGAGGTGGATGAACAGCCGTCCGATGTATACTACGAAATTTTCGTGCGATCCTTCTATGATTCTGATGGAGACGGTGTCGGCGATTTGCGGGGAGTTATCGAGAAGCTCGATTACTTAAACGACGGCAATCCGGACACGACCGATGATCTGGGGGTCACCGGCATCTGGCTCATGCCGATTAACCCATCACCCAGCTATCACGGATATGATGTGACCGACTACCGGGCGATTCATCCTGACTACGGAACGCTGGAGGATTTCAAAGCGCTGCTGGCCGAGGCGGAGAAGCGCGGAATCAAGGTCATCATGGACCTGGTCGTCAACCATACAAGCACGGAGCATCCATGGTTCAAGGAGGCAGCCGCCGATTCGAAATCGCCGACCCGGGATTGGTATGTATGGGCCGAGGACCAAGGCAAGAAGCCGACGGGCTCGAGCGCAGCCGGCAGCGGCACCCCTTGGCATGAGTTAAACGGAGCCCATTACATGGGGACGTTCTGGGGCGGCATGCCGGACCTGAACTTCGACAATCCCAAGGTCAGGGAAGAGATGAAGGATATTGGAGCCTACTGGCTGGAGATGGGAGTAGACGGCTTCCGCATCGATGCGGCCAAGCATATTTATGAGGATCTGATGTCCGACAAGGGCGAGGCCACGACAGCCAAAAATACCGCTTGGTGGCAGGAGTTCCGCAGCCGCATGAACGAGGTGAACCCCGATGCCTACATCGTAGGGGAGATCTGGGACAACTCGGCAGCTGTTATTGCCCCGTACCTGGATAAGGCATTTGATTCGGGCTTCAATTTCGGTCTCGGCGAAAGCATGATCGGGGCCGTAACGAATGAGAAGGATAACAATCTGGCCTTCACGCTGGAGCGGACATACGGCTTGTTCAGCAAGGTATCGGGAGGCTCGTTTTCGGATGCGGCGTTCCTTACCAACCACGACATGAATCGTGTAATGACCCAGCTGAACGGCAATTTGGATCATGCCAAGATGGCTGCGGGCATTCTGCTCACCATGCCGGGCAACCCGTTTATTTACTACGGTGAGGAAATCGGTATGCGGGGAGCGAAGCCGGATGAACAGATCCGCGAGCCGATGATCTGGTCCAATACAGGCAGCGACAAGGGACAGACCACTTGGGAGCCGCTCAAGCATAACCGGGGCGATCAGGTCGAAGGTGTGCTGCAGCAGACGGGCGATCCCGATTCCCTGTTGTCCCGCTACCGTACCTTGATCGCATGGCGCCATGAAATGCTTGCGCTAAATCGGGGAACGATCGAATCGTTTGCCTCCGGCAACGAGAGCGTGATGGCTTACGTTCGTCGGACGAACGACAGTAAAGCGCTAGTCGTCCACAATCTGTCCGGCAAGGAGCAGCGTGTGGAGCTGGCGGGAACGAGCGGCGGCGATCCGTTCAAGGCGCTGGCCAAAACGACGGATGACCGAGCGGCATTAAACGGGTCAAGCTTAACGCTGCCGCCGTATACAACCGCCGTGTTGGAGTAGCGTCCGTAAGGGAAGCGGCTACAGTTGCAGCAAGCCCCCCGAGCCTTCGTATATGAGGGCACGGGGGGCTTTTTTTATGCTTGCAATTTCGGGATACCTTCATGACTTGCAATCAACGGTACGCTTCTAGGTATCTTGCCGTTAAGGAGTCTTTGCATTCTAACAGCTCCCTCGGCTTGCCAGAGAAAAGCAGCTGCCCGCCGTCCATGCCCGCGCCGGGGCCAAGATCGATGATCCAATCCGCCTGGCGGATGATATCGAGATTATGCTCGATGACAATGACGGTGCTGCCTTGCTCCACCAGCCGCTCGATGACCGATACGAGCTTCTCGCAGTCGGACAGATGCAGCCCCGTCGATGGTTCATCGAGCACATAGATCTCGCCGTGCTTGTCCAGTTCCGCCGCCAGCTTGACTCGCTGCCGCTCGCCGCCCGACAGTGTGCTGAGCGGCTGGCCCAGCGTCATATAACCGAGGCCGGTATCGTGCAGGCGCTGCAAAGCGGGGCGGATGTCCTTCTCCGGGAAGAAGGACATCGCCTCGTCAACCGACATCGCCAGCACCTCGCTGATGTCTTTGCCGCGAAGGCGGTACCGCAGAACGTCATCGCGGAAACGGCGGCCCCGGCATGCTTCGCAGACGGTGACCAGCTGATCCATGAAGGCGAGATCGGTCGTGATCGTTCCGGCACCGCTGCAGGCCGGGCAAGCGCCCTTGGCATTAAAGCTGAACAGGGATGCGCTGACATGGTTAGCAGCGGCATACAGCTTCCGAATCGGATCGAAGATGCCGGTATATGTGGCGATGTTGGAGCGGTTTGAGGCATGGATGGCATCCTGGTCGACGATCACCGTTTCCGGATAGCACTGAGGGAGCACGTGGTTGATCAGCGTGCTTTTGCCTGATCCGGCGACGCCGGTGACAACCGTCAGCACCCCGGTGGGGATGCGAACCGTGACATCGCGCAGATTGTGTAAGGCGGCGTTCGAAATCGTCAGCCACCCGGAAGGTTCCCGCACCTGTTCCTTTAACCGTGCCCGCTGCTGAAGATGCTTGCCGGTCAAGGTGCCGGACTCCAGAAGTCCTTCGTAATCGCCTTCGTAAACGATCGTGCCGCCGGCAACACCGGACCCGGGGCCCATGTCGACGATATGATCGGCCAATCGGATGACATCCGGATCATGCTCCACGATCAGGAGCGTATTGCCCTTGTCGCGAAGCTGGAGCAGCAGCTTGTTCATGTTATGGACATCATGAGGGTGAAGACCGGTGCTCGGCTCGTCGAAAATGTAGGTGAGATCGGTCAAGCTGCTTCCGAGCTGCCGGACCATTTTGATGCGCTGCGACTCTCCGCCCGACAATGTTGCGGTCTCGCGATCCATGGACAGGTACCCGATTCCGACCAGCTTCAGCTGTTCCAGCCGGGTTATGCAGGCGCTTGCGATCGGTGCAGCCTCCGACTCGCGAATCCTCCGCAAAAATGCAATCAGCTCATCCGCCGGCATCCGTGAGCAGTCGGCGATGGAATAGCCGTTGATTTTGCAGGACAGCGACTCTTGATTGAGCCTGCCCCCTTGACATTCAGGGCACACCGAGCGGGGGGCTACATCGTTGATCGCTTCCCTGTACAGCTGCGCATCTCGGGAATCCTTGCTTAGAAATGACCGCTCGATTCGCGGAATGACGCCTTCATAATAAGAGGTCGGCGGCCATTCCGGCGTCGGGTTTGGCGGCTTGAACCCGGATTGGTACAGGAGCAGGTCCCACTCTTCCGGACTATAATCCTTCAGCTTCCGGTCATTGTCGAATAATCCAGTGGCCGTATACCGCTTCCAGCGGAAATCGCCGGGACGAAAGGTCGGGAATCGGATCGCTCCTTCATTCAGTGATTTTTCCTTGTCGATCAGGCGATCGATCCGGATGACGTTGACTTTGCCAAGCCCCTCGCAGCGCGGACACATGCCCTGCGGATTGTTGAAGGAGAAGACGTCCGAGTGCCCGACAAAAGGCTGACCGATCCGTGAAAACAACAGCCGCAGCAAAGCATGGATATCCGTAGCCGTTCCGACGGTGGACCTTGCGTTGCCGCCGATCCGCTTTTGGTTGATCAGGATCGCTGCGGATAGATGCTCGATCGATTCGACATCCGGTTCCCCGTATCCGGGAAGGCGGTGCCGAATAAAGCTGGAATAGGTCTCATTCATCTGGCGCTGTGACTCGGCGGCGATCGTATCGAAGACGAGGGCGGACTTGCCGGAGCCGGATACGCCGGTGAATACCGTAATTCGCTTTTTGGGGATATCGAGACTGACGCTGCGCAAATTTTTATTCTTGGCGCCGATAACGCGAATGACATTGTTCGGATTTGAAGCGTTGCTCTTGTCCGAAATCAAGCCTGGACTCATGCTCGATTTCGTGTTCGAGTTCATGTCTGATTTTTTGCCCGAGTTCATGTCTGAGCTCATGATTCATTCTCCTTTCCGGTTCCAGTCTTTGACCTGCTTACGGGAATAGCATATCTTATAAACATGACAATAATTGTCTACTTATTGGCAAGACCGAAAAGGAGGAGCAAGCGGTGTCCAAAGCCAAGCTGTTGATGGATGTGATTCTGTTCGTCAATGCCAAACGAAGCTTTACCGCCCAGGAGGTCGCCGATGAATTTGGCGTTTCGGTGCGCACTGCGCACCGATATTTGACCGAAATCAGCGATATGGGCGTTCCCTTATATACCGAGCAAGGACGTCATGGGGGCTACCGTACGCTCAGCAGCCGTGTTCTTCCGCCGGTGCTGTTTGATGAGGATGAGGTGTTTGCGATCTTCTTTGCCTTCCAGTCTTTGAAGCGCTACCGGTCACTGCCGTTTGAGCTGAACATGGATTCGGCCGCACGGAAATTGCTGGCGGGGTTTCCCGAGGATGCCAAAGCGATGATCAGCCGCTTGGAATCCGTGCTGGCCTTTTGGAGTCCGCGCCGAACGGCAGGTTCCCCTTTTCTGAAAGAAATGATCGAAGCAGCCCTATACCAGCGCGTTGTGAGGATCGGGTACCGCTCAAAGAACCGTACGAGCGACCGGGAAATTCAGCCGATCGGCGTGTATGCCCGCGACGGTCTGTGGTACATGCTGGCCGCCGAGGGGGAGACGGAGGAGCCGCGCTTGTTTCGGGCTGACCGGATCGAGTCCTGGACCCCGACGGACCGGTCGTGGGAGCTTGATATGACGCTGGAGGAATGGCTTCAGGAATACCCGATCCGGCAGCCGGTCCGCCTGTATGCGGAGCTCACAAGAGAAGGGGCCCGGCAATGCGCGAGCATCCCTTGGCTGGAGGATGAGGTGGTTATGCTTGAAGAGCATCGCGGCGTTGTCGACGTGACGGTAGACCGCAGCGATTTTGAATACATAGCCGATGTGTTTCTCAGGCTTGGAACGGAAGCGAAGATCATCGAGCCTCAGGAGATTGTGGATTTGATCCGGGATAAGGCAAGGCGGCTCATCGCCCACTATGATCAGGGACGGTTGTGAGTGGGCTGCAGAGGTGTAGCTCTTCCTTTTTTACATGTTACAATGACAAAAGACAGGTGCCGGAGGAACGAATCGCTGACCCGCACCTTGCGTTAGCGGCTGGAAGAAGCATTGCCGACATTTTGGTGGTGGAAAGGGAGATATCCATGAGCGCAAGCATTTTATATATCGAGGATGACCGCGATATCGGCGGATGGGTGAGTGATTTTTTGAAGGAAAAGGGCTATGGGGTGAAATGGCTCCAGAGCGGAGAAAAGGCAGTGGAAGAAGCTGCCCAATGCGCGGTTGTCGTCTTGGACGTCATGCTCCCCGGGCTCGACGGGTTTACGGTCGGACAGCGGCTGAAGAAGGCGTACCCCGGATTGCCGATTCTGATGCTGTCGGCCAGAACGTCCATCGACGACAAACTCCAGGGTCTGGAATTCGCGGACGATTACTTGACCAAGCCTTTCCACCCGGACGAGCTGGCGGCAAGGGTCGAGGTGCTGCTGCGCCGTTCTGCCGTACAATCCGCCGAACCGGTGAGGGTCAAGCATTTGACGGTTTATGAGGGCGAGAACCGGATCGTCAATGAGGATACCGGAGAGGAAATTTTGCTGACCGGCAAGCAGTATCAGATTTTTATGTACCTGCTTCAGCATCAGGGCCGCGTCATGACCAAGGAGCAGATCTATGAATCGGTATGGGGTGAGTCTTATATCGAGGGGGACAAGACGTTGATGGTTCATATCCGTTACCTGCGCGAGAAGCTGGAGCGGGACCCGGCGTCCCCGGAAATTATCGAGACGGTCCGCGGGCTCGGCTACCGGGTGAAAGCATGAAAGGGTGGAGAGCGAAGGGGCGGTTTCGCAAATCCCTGACGAATCGGTATCTGCTGCTTATTTCGGTGGCCATGATTTTCATGCCGATTCTGTTCCCGCTCGCCTCCGTGTTCTACTGGTTCGTTGCCAACACATTCATGGACGTGCCGCCGCTTCCCGACAAAAAATATGAGAATGGGACCGTATTGGAGAAAATGTGGCATAAGGAAGCAACCCAATTAGAAGGCGCATCGCCGGAGGAGATCGAGCAGAGGCTGAAATCGCTGCGGCAGGCTTATCCTGAAGTTCAGATGCTGTGGGTGGACAGCGATAGTCGAAAGCGGATCGAGCTCCCTGTGCAGGAGGATATGCCCGCGTTATGGAGCGCCCAGCATACCGTACAATTTATGAAAAATTCCGTCGGGGCCGATCCGTTCACGGTGGTCGCTTTTATCGGGGATGAGGGAGCGGACGAGGGCTTCATGGTGATGCGGATTCCGAGAAAATATATCAGCGTACAGGATCCGATCGCCAGCGAGACGACCCTGTACGGTTTATTCATGGCGACCATGTCCGGCCTCTTCATCCTGGTGTCCTGGCTGTTCTTCGTACGCATCCGCAAGCGGCTGCTGCGCCTCCGGAACGCAATGACATCCCCGAATGAAGCAACAGGCATCCCGCAGCCGGTCACGTTGACCAAGCTGGATGAGATCGGGCAGCTGGAAGAGGGCTACAACGATATGGTGAGCCAGCTGGAAGAGGGCCAGCGCCGCCAGCGCGAGGAGGAGGAGCTGCGCAAGTCGCTCATTGCGAGCTTGTCGCATGACTTGAGGACGCCATTGACGGTTATACGAAGCCATATTTTCTCTTTGGAGCGGGAGCCGCTCAGCGGGAGGGGCAAGGAATCGCTCTCCCTCATCGAGGCCAAAATCGGCGATTTGGGGGGATTAATTGATAACCTGCTATCCTATAATCTGCTCACGAGCGGCAAGGTGCAGCTAAACCTTGATGCGAAGGACGTTTTGAGACTGGTCAAAGAGAGTGCGGCCGCATGGTATCCGGTATGGGAAAAAGCAGGCATCGAGCCCGACATTGCTCTGCGCGAAGAGCCGCTGATCTGGAATGTCGATGTGTTATGGTTCCGGCGGCTGCTCGACAATTTGTTTCAAAATGTCGTGCGCCATGCCCAATCCGGTAAGTATATCGGCATTTATACCGAGGAACGCCAAGTCGAAGGCGGTGAAGAGACCGGAGCGCTGATCATCTCGGATCGCGGCCCGGGATTCGGCAGCGAGTCCCATAACAAGGGCGCAGGCATCGGGCTTGCGGTCGTGGATTTCCTAGCGAAGGAAATGGGGTTAAAATGCGAGGTTGAGAGCTCCGGCGAAGGAACGAGAATCACCATCTGGAAGCCGGGAAGCGGCGGCGTTTACCCAGGGCAGGAGCTTAATCCCGGAGGGAAGCAGGTCCGGTTTGAAGTGGACGATATGTAATAAGCCGCGACGGCCTGTAAAGCTCACTCGGAAGTTGATGATCGTGATGACGCGCAGCGCCGTGAACAAGACAAATCATTGAGGTGCGAATGAAGGAGCCGGACGTTTCCGGGTCCTTTTTTTGTGCTGTTTGCCGCCTTAACTGCGGCATTTACCTAGGGGAAGGCTAATCCTCCCTTTATTTAAAACAATCTCATAATCCAACGTGGGATATACAAGATCACATCCAGGATCAAAGTCACGTAATTGGAGAAGTTGTCTAGCTTGGTTCTTCCAGGCCAGGTTACCTTTTTCATGCGAATGACCTCATTTCGAATTGAATTGTCGGGCATATATCCATGAACGGGGGACGATAGCCAGCCGACAGTGCCTATAGAAGCAGCACCACTACCAGAAACAAGCACAGCTCGGACCTTAGGCTGTAACATGCCCTTATCCTGTTGGCCAGCGTCAGCTAGCACGCATTCAGTGATTAAGCCCTAAGTGACCATACGTAATGAGGGATTGGAAGTTTCAGTAAATTTTAGATCATCATCAATCGACGTACCAATTATTAGGGAATGAAGCCCTGTACTGCATAATCTCATACCCGTCGCACCAGCGGAGGGGGAGGAATCGGTCTGGAGAAGCGTAGCGTTCGCCTTTAAATCCGGGAAACAACCTTGTTTGGGATCATTCCGGTTTCCCGGATTTAACAGCGATCGGAAGAACGATCCGCCACCGAAGCGGCCATCGTTGCAGGAAGAGTTTATGACCGTCACCGAAGCGGCCTTAGTTGCAGGAGGAGTTTATGACCGTCACCGAAGCGGCCTTGTTGCACGGGGGTTTTATCACCACCACTCGAAGCGGTGGTGGTTGTCCTACCCATCCCCCAGCACTGCGATCATGGGTAAGGCGAGTAGTATGGCATTAGGTAGCTGCATGAGAAGTCTGAGTGCCTTATAGAAGGAGCGATGTGCGCTGACAGCGAGCAGAGGCATGGAAACTTAGAAACCTCGGATAGCACATATCTCATACCCGTCGCACCAGCGGAGGGGGAGGAATCGGTCTGGAGAAGCGGAGCGTTCGCCTTTAAATCCGGGAAACAACCTCGTTTAGGATCATTCCGGTTTCTCGGATTTAACAGCGATCGGAAGAACGATCCGCCACCGAAGCGGCCATCGTTGCAGGAAGAGTTTATGACCACCACTCGAAGCGGTGGTGGTTGTCCTACCCATCCCCCGCACTGCGATCAAGGGCAGAGCGAGCAACTGTATGAGAGTTTGAGTGCCGGCTCATAGAAACATTGTAAAGCATAACTTGATATTCGCAGGCACCAGCGGAGGGGGAGGAATCGGTCTGGAGAAGCGGAGCGCTCGCCTTTAAATCCGGGAAATAACCTCGTTTAGGATCATTCCGGTTTCCCGGATTTAACAGCGATCGGAAGAACGATCCGCCACCGAAGCGGCCTTAGTTGCACGAAGCTAGGAGCGCGCTCTACCCTGATTCGCTTTTTTAAAGAAAATTTAAACTTGCCCCCGACCGCCGTTTAACCTTGACCAAGTACGATGGTTTACGAGGTGATGAACGTGACGGAACTCGTCATTCAAACAAAGGGACTTTATAAAACATACAAAAAACGCGCAGCAGTCGAGGACTTGAATCTGGAGATCGCGCGCGGTGACATTTACGGCTTTCTCGGGCCGAACGGGGCCGGAAAGACAACGACGATCCGGATGCTGCTCGGGCTGATCCAGCCGACGCGCGGAGCCATTCATCTATTCGGCAAGGATTTGAAGAGCGAGAAAATGGACATCTTGCGCCGTACCGGCTCGCTTGTAGAATATCCGTCGTATTATGGACATTTGACGGCGGTGGAAAATTTGGAGGCCATCCGCCGGATCACCGGCAGCCCGAAATCCCGCATTGCGGAAGTGCTGGAAATCGTCTCTCTGACGAAAGAGGCGAAGCGCCCGGTGAAGGGATATTCCCTCGGCATGAAGCAGCGACTCGGGATTGCGGCTGCCCTGCTGAACAATCCGGAGCTGCTGATTCTTGATGAACCGACCAACGGATTGGACCCGTCCGGGATTCATGAAATCCGGGAGCTGATCAAAAACATGCCGCGACAATACGGCATCACCGTTCTGGTCTCCAGTCATCTGTTGGGCGAGGTCGAGCAGATGGCCGACAAGGTTGGCATCATCCGTGAAGGCCGAATGGTATTCCAGGATTCGATCGATAACCTGATCCGGACGGCTTCCAGCGGCTTCCGCCTGACGGTGTCGGAGCCGGAGGACGCTCTGCAGCTCGCGCTGGATCTTGGCTGCGAAGGCACGCTCAGAAACCATGTGCTCGAGCTGGAATCAATGCAGGATGCCAAGGTGGCGCTGCTCGTCAAGCGGCTGGTCGAGAATCGGCATGCGGTATATCGGGTCGAGGAGAAGCGGAAGTCGCTCGAGGATATCTTCATGCAAATCGTAGGGGAGGGGAGCCGCCCATGATGGTCCGAGCACTGTCAGCCGATTGGCTGAAAATCCGGGGCAAAGGCATTTGGTTTCTCGCCGCGCTGGGACCGATCGGGCTGGTGGCGATGCAGGGCCTAAACTTCGGACTGCGGTATGACTACTTGATGAAGTCCTATGCGGATGATCCGTGGGGCGGCTTGCTGGAGAACGTACTGTTCTTCGTGCCGATCGCGCTGTTCCTTGGCATCACGCTGGTCTGCTCCCTCATGGCAAACGTCGAGCACCAGCTCAGCTCCTGGAAGCAGCTGCTGGCATTGCCGATTTCACGAACGGCCGTGTTCAGCGCGAAATTCGTGCAGGCGTTCCTGATTCTGTGCGTTTCCTGCATTTTGCTGACATTAGGTACGGCTGGCTTGGGGCTGCTGCTGGGGATGGGCGTCGAGCAGATGCCGTATCTGGATCTGCTGCGGATCGGCTTTGTCCAGTTGTTCGCCGCACTACCGATGCTTGCGCTCCAGCTGTGGCTGTCGCTGACGCTGAAGAATCAGGGCTTGCCGGTAAGCATCGGCATTACGGCATCGGTCGTGTCCATGTTCGCCTTCCAATTTCCGAATTGGATGCCGCTCAAGTGGCCGCTGCTAGCGTATATGGGGCCGGGCGACGCGAAAGTAATCGGTGCGGGCCTGCTGCTGGGCGTTGTCATTGCTTGCGCCGGGCTGATTCATTTTAACCGGAAGGATGTGGATTGAGATGACGGCCTATACAAGAGCGGTGTCCTGCGAGTGGCTAAAATTATCGAAGTCAAGACTGTGGGTACAGATTCTTATGTGCGCGGCCCTGGTTATGCTGCTCGGCATTGTGGAAGGCTCATCGAATCCGATCGCGCCTTGGGAAGCGCTGGTCGGCATAATGAGCATCCTGCATGCGATGCTCTTTCTGCCCATCATGACGGGGATTTTCAGCGCAATGGTGTGCCGGTATGAGCATTCGGGCGGAGGCTGGAAGCAGCTGCTGGTGCTGCCTGTCTCGCGCAGCGCGGTTTATTTTGCGAAGTTTACCGTAGTCAGCCTGCTGCTCGCAGTCGTGCAGGCACTGTTCCTCGCAGCGGTGCTGGGAGCAGGGATGATCAAGGGGATCGACGCTTCGATTCCGTGGGACATGATGGGACGCAGCCTGCTTGGCGGCTGGGTGGCCTGCCTGCCGCTCGCAGCCTTACAGCTTGGCGTGTCCACGGCTTGGAGCAGCTTTGCCGCTCCGCTGGCACTGAACGTGGTGTTTACGATTCCGAATATGCTCGTGGCGAATTCGGAAACCTATGCGCCGTATTATCCATGGGCTCAGCCGTTTTTGGCCATGATGCCCCAGGGACAGGCCGGCTTCGGAGCGTTCAATCTGCCGTTCGAAAGCCTGATGATGGTGGTGGTCGGCGGGTTCCTGCTGTTCTTTATCGCGGGTCTTATCTATTTTCAGCGGAAGGAAATATAGCTCGTGGAGGACTCTCCAACCGACCGAAATTGCGCAGACGGAATCTTGCTCGACATAAAAAGAGCTGTTCTTGAGGACGCGTCCTAAGAACAGCTCTTGTTTTTCCATGATGGAAATGAACCCTATGAACTATGCAAAATTCTGTTAAGCTTTACTGCAAGTTGTTCGCGAATACCGGCAGCTCCACCCAAACATACGGCGTCGTGGATGCCTTCAGCCCGTACTCGATGATCGTAATGACGGCAATCGTCTCGGCGGGATCGACCGCAGGCTTGCCTGTCTCGAAGAAGTGCACCAGATTCTCGATGAACGCCCCGAAGAAGTTGGAGTTCGCCGTTGCCTGCTTGAAGCTGCCGGAGTCGTAACGAACACCTAGCGTAAATGGGCAATTGTCCCCGAGGTGGTTCACTGCAGCCTGGCGTCCTTCGCCGAAGTCGATCAGCAGGGCGGGAGACGCCTCGGTTCCGGTGAACATGACGCGTTTCGGATTCGAGCCCATCAGCTGGACGATCGGCTCGATCTGATGGATGGAATAATTCGAGAAAGCACCGGGTCCCCAGCTGCTGATCGTTTGAATCCCTGCGGGTTCAAGCTCGGCATACTCGCTGGCGAAGCGAAGCGCCGAGGTCGAGTACATCGGCGTTCCATGCTTCCCGGCCAGCTCGAACAGACGGATGGCCGTCTCGCGATCAGGCGCAAACGTTTTGTCGATATACGTAGGCTTCCCGGAAGCCAGCGGCAGCTGCGACAGCTCCTCATGGTACTCGGGATTGTCCGGGGACAGAACGATCAGATAGTCGCTTCGTTCAACGACCTCCTCGATGGAATGCACCTGCTCGATCCCGTTCTCCTTGCACCAAGCTTCATTGGTGAGGCCGCCTTCTTTGTCCTGTTTGCCGTAGGCGCAGACGACTTTCATGGTTCCGTTGCTTGCCTGCTCAATCCAACCGGGATATTTATTCGCATGGAACTGGTCGAGATGCAGATCGACAAATCCGATTTTTTTCATAAAACCTACGCCTCCCTGACGTTTCGAACTGGGTTAGTTGCTGCTCTGGGCTACGGGCTGAAGCGATACCTCTGCTCCCTTGTCGGACGAATCATAGATCGCCTGGATGATCTGAGAGGACAGAATGACCGTATCGATATGCGATGGCTGCTTCTCCCCGGTCTGGATGGAGCGGATAAAGCCATCGATCTCGTTCTGGAACATGTTGCCGATATTGAATTTCGGCGTCGTTTCAAGCAGCGCGCCGTCCTTCGCGGTATAGAAGGTGAACTCGGCCCCGTATTTCAGACGGATGCCGCCTTTGTCGCCCAGGAAGTCGATGAACATTTCTTCGGCTCCGATATTTTGCGCCCACGCTCCGTTTAAGGAGATCGTAGGACCTTCCGTCCGAATGAGGGCCGTAACGAAATCGTCGACGTCATATGTGCCATCGTATTTCGGCGGGCCTGCCCACATCTTGAGGAAGGTGTAGTCCTCCATATCCTTACCGAGCTTGCAGTAAGCCTGGCCGGAAACGGTTTGCGGTTTCGGATCGCCGGTACAGTACATGACGACATCCAGGAAATGAACGCCCCAGTCGATCAGCGCGCCGCCGCCGGCGATCGCCTTCGTCGTAAATGCGCCGCCGAGACCCGGGATGGAGCGGTGGGCACGGAAGCTGGCATAGACATGGTACAGCTCGCCGAGCTCGCCGTTTTGGATCATGTTCTTGATACGGTTAACGCTTTCATTATAACGGTTCACAACCCCGATATTGAGCGTCTTGCCGGTCTCGTGCTGAACCTTCTGCATCTCGAGTGCTTCGGCATAGGTCCGTGCTGCAGGCTTTTCGCATAATACGTGCTTGCCGGCCCGCAGGCAGTCGATGGCGATCGAGGCATGAACATCGTTCGGCGTGCAGATGGATACAGCGTCAACCTCCGGATCGTTCAGCACTTGCCGGTAATCCGAAACAGCTTGGCCGCATTCATATTTGGAAACGGCAGCCTCCGCCCGGTCCAGGGCAATGTCACAGAAGTATTTGATTTCAGCATCTTCGTTGGCTATGTAGGCGGGAATATGAGCGCTGTTGGCAATCGTGCCGCAGCCAATGACGGCAATTGTAATTTTGTTCATCGGTTCTCCTCCAAAATCGTGGATTTGTTAAAGCCTGCGTAATGGTGACGCCGAATTGAACTTTCATTAGTTTCTTGCACAGAGTATACCATGGGCTGCATGCATTCGGATTTCACTATTGTGTTTATTTATTGGATTATCGTTCAGGGTTAAAAAAAACAAGGTTCGCGATCTAATAGGCGTTCTTCTTATAGTAAGCCGGAGTTGTGCCGGTATATTTCTTGAAGATGCGGCAAAAGTAGGGCAGCTCGTTAAATCCCACCTTATAGCATACCTCCGTGACGGTCAGCTCGGGCTGCGCGAGCAGTCTCATCGCCATGCGGACCCGGAAGTTGGTCACATACTGGCTGAAGGTACGGCCGGTCACCTCTTTGAAATGCCGGCAGAAGTTCGTCCGGGACATCATCGTGACGGCACACAGCTCCTGCAGGCTGAGGGGCTTATCGTAATGGTTATGGATAAACTCGATGGACTTCATAATGGGCTCGCGATACTGGTTGTTGGGACCCGTCAATCCGGCGGCCCCGTTCTCCTCCAGCTCCCGGCTCAGGATGCCAAGCAGCTTGAGCAGATTCGCCTTAAGCAGCAGCTCAAAGCGGGGGCCTCGCCGTCCGAATTCGGCAAGCATCTCGGTCATCAGCTCCCTGACGGCAAGATCACTGCTGCTGGAGAGCATGATTTTGAGCGGGATTTTGTCTTCAGGTACCATGAACGACTCGATAAAGGCTTGGTCGAACCCGCCGGATTCTTCCGTGCGGGCATGCAGATGCTCGTTAATGAACTCGGGCATAAACTCGCAGCCGAGCACTTCAAGCTCTTTTCCTGGAAGCATTTCAACCCTGTGCACGCTGTAGGGAGGAAGGACGAATATGCTGCCCTGGGTCATCCGGTATTTCTGGCCGAACAGGGTGTGGTCGAACTCTCCCCGGCTGATGTACCAGATTTGGAAGTAGTCGTGCATATGGTCCGACAGGCTGCCGAATTCCTCGGTAATCCGGTATATTTTGCACGGCAGGCCGCTGATCATCTCCAGCTCCGACGTAAAGTAGGCGATGCCCCGGCGGGTGCATTCGGCAATATCGGGCTTGATCCAGTGAATGGCCATCTCGTTGTCCTCCTGAAAGATATCTTCGCTGAATTTGATAGTTTTTCATCCTATAGACTATTCATAGCATAACGCATTCATGGCATGAAGGAAGAGGGAAATATAGTATCAATCAGGCAAGATATGAGCGACAAACTGTCCTATGCGTTCAAGCGACGGAAATAAAAGTTCTACCAGGGGAATTATGGTATAATTGAAGAGACAAGGTAACCGGTGGGAGTGACGCGGCGAAGCTAACCCGAAAGGGGGTGACGCCGTGTCCCTTCTTGAATTGACGCTCAAGCTCCTGGACGGAATGCTAAAGCTGGTCGGCATTATTACTGGCCTGAATGCTTTAGTTAACGCCTCCCGGAAACGATCGCGGCCAAACAAGAAAAGCCACCGGGAATAGGTTGGCGCCTAGCTATCCGGTGGCTTTTCATTGAATTGTGAAATCCTCGCCGTGGTCGCCCACCGGCCTTTGTTAGAAGTCGCGATGTGTCCAGCATCGCGGCTTTTTAAGTTTACGCATCTTTAACCAAAGTATACCACAAAAGCATGAAAACAACACACAGGCATTTCAATGGATGAAGCATGCCCACTGCATTTCAGCACAGAGCGGTATGGCGGCAATAGGGTTGCTAGCGGCGGAATTCGTCCAGCATCTGCGCCTTGATCTCCTCGATCGGAAATTGCTGGGGATAGGTGGAGATCATGAGCATGATGCCTTGGAGCGTAGAGGAAAAATAAAGCGAGCGCTTGCGCGGTTCGGCGACGCCGAGCCGCTCGAATATCCTGCACTGGAGCTCGAACTGCCGCGCCGCTTCCTCTACGAGGAGCCTGCTGTACTTGATCAGCTCCTGATCAGCTTCGGGCTGAGTCTGGAGATGGAGATAGAACCGGTGCTCCTCCGGCTTTTGGTAGACGCTGTCGATCGCGTGCCCGATAATGAACTTCAGCTGCTCAATAGGTTCGGTGAGCGCAGCTGCATCCTGCATGACTTGCGCGATGGCCCCGATGCGTTCCGTTACCATCGTGGCGAGCAGCTCCTCCTTGCCTTGAAAGTAATTATACATAAGGCCTTTGGATATCCCGGCATGGCGGGCTACATCGCTGATGGAGGTGGCGTGGTAGCCTTGGCGGATAAACAAGTCCATCGCGGCCTCCAAAATGTTGGCTTTCGCCATTTGTCGAATGCGTTCGTTCTCGCTAGGTGTCCGCGGCATGAATCCTTCAGTCCTCCACAAAATCGGTAATATGCTGAGATACAGCTTCAGGATGAGTCAGCGTGACCATATGATCGGCCCCTGTTATCCTGACGAATCGGATATCCGGAACTCTCTGAAAGCTTTCGGCGACCAGCAGGTTATCAGGAAGTTCCTGGTCTCCGATGATGAATAGCGTTCTGGTCTGAATCTCTTCGAGCCGCTCGTAGGCAGGCGGCGTCGGCCAGATCGGCGCAAAGGCGGCGGCAGGCCACGTAAAAGTACGCAAGAAATGGCGGCGCAGCATGTCAACCATGAGCTCCCGCTGGGGGCTGTTCCTGGCCACCTCATAGGACGGGGCGCCGATCGAACGCTCAATCATCAGCTCTACGTCCGGAGCGGCTTCGCCCACGTGTTTCATATAGTCCTGGAATTCATCGGAATACGGATAGCCGGATAAGGCAGGTGCGATCAGGACTAACTCCGATACTCTTTCAGGATAATGGATCGCGAATTCGGTGGCAATCTGGCCGCCCATGGAGTGGCCGACGATGGCGGCCTGCGGAAGGTTAAGGTAGTCGAGCAGGGACAGTACATCAAGAATATAGTTGGGCTGCCCGACAGGAGAAGGGGAGTTGCCGATTCCTCTACCGTCCATCGCAATCACTTGAAAGCGATCTTGGAGCAGCGGCGTGATGAGGCTCCAGTCCCGCGAATCGGCGCCGCCGCTGTGAATCATCAAGATCGGCTTCCCCTTGCCGTGAATCTCGTAATACAAATCCATGTGAACACCCTCCATTCATTTTCCGAAATATGGATCGGCCGATGCGTTTATTTTATTATTGGTTGACTGGTTAGTCAATAGAAAAAAACAGAGGAATACGATCACCTATCAACGAAAAATTGACACCGAAACCACGGGCGCCGGCATTCAAAAAGCTCCCCCCGAGCCGTAAGCACGGTGCTCGAAGGGAGCTGCATCTCTTATTGTAGAATATGAATTATTGCTGGGCCTTCAAAATCGCAAACCCGTACGCAGGCAGCTTCACGGTCAGCTGGCCTTGCTTCGCGCTAAGCGATTGACCGTTCCACAGGTTGGTCCATTGCTGGTGCTGCACAGGCAAGGAAATGGTATTGCCGGCTCTATCGTTGTTGACCGCCACGATGATCGTTTCGTTGTCGTCCTCCCGCAGGTAGGCAAGCTTGCCGCCGTTCTTCTCCGCCTGCAGGAACTTGAAGGAGCCTGTGCGCAGCGCCGGATGGGACTTACGCAGCTTGATGAGGGTCTGGTAGAACGTGAACAGATCCTTGTCGTGCTTGGTCTCATCCCACTCCATGCATTTGCGGCAGCCCGGATCGTGTCCGCCGTCCATGCCGATTTCGTCGCCATAGTAAATGCAAGGGGTGCCGAAATAAGTGAACTGGAACATGGCCGCAAGCTTCATCAGGCGCTTGTCGCCGCCGGCCTGTGTCAGCAGTCTCGCGGTATCGTGGCTGTCCAGCAGATTGAACATCACTTCGCTTGCCTGTCTCGGGTAGCCCGCAAGCTGCTTGCCCAGCATGAAGGAGAACTTCTCCGCATCCGCAGTGCGGTTAATGAAGAAGTCCAGCACCGCATTCGTGAACGGATAGTTCATGACGGCGTCGAACTGGTCCCCTTCGAGCCAGATGGAGGACTCGTGCCATACTTCACCCAGGATGTAGGCGTCAGGATTGGCTTTTTTCACGACCTGACGGAATTCGCGCCAGAAGCTGTGTCCGACCTCGTTGGCAACGTCCAGGCGCCAGCCGTCGATGCCTGTCTCTTTGATCCAGTATTCGGCAGCCTTCAGGAGGTAAGCCCGCACCTCCGGATTCTCCGTGTTCAGCTTCGGCATGAGCGGCTCGAAGGCGAAGGTATCGTATGTCGGGATGCCGTCCACCACTTCAAGCGGCAGGGAACGGATATAGAACCAGTCCTTGTATTTCGATTTTTCACCGTTCTTCTGCACGTCCACGAATGGCGCGAACGTTCTGCCGGAATGGTTGAAGACCGCATCCAGCAGGACGCGGATCCCCCGCGCGTGGCACAGGTCCACCAGCTTCTTCAGCGTATCTTTATCCCCGAACTGAGGGTCGATTTCCAAATAGTCTTCCGTATCGTATTTATGGTTGGTCGTTGCCTTAAACAGCGGCGTGAAATAGATCGCGTTGACGCCAAGCTCGCTCAGATGATCCAAATGATCGATCACCCCTTGGAGGTCACCGCCGAAGAAGTTGTTCGGCGTCGGCTCTGCGCTTCCCCATGGCAGTGCGCCTTCCGGATCGTTGCCCGGGTCGCCGTTTGCGAAACGCTCAGGGAAAATCTGATAGAATACGGCGTCCTTCACCCAAGCCGGCGGCTGGAATACGTCATCCGGGTTAATGAACGGGTACTCGAACAGACGATCCGGATTAGCCGGCGGCTCCGTCAGGAAGTCATATTCCGTCATCCAGCGCTTCTCCTGCCCCTTCTGGAGCAGGAAGCCGTATTTCAGGCGGCGGTATGGCGGCGTAGCCTCGCACTCCCAATAGTCGAACAGCTCATCCGTGGCCAGCTTGGTCATCGGAATGTATTCCATCGTCTGATCCCACATGTATTTATCGCCGGCAAGCGCGTAGACTTCGGTGAGATCATCCTTTTTCGTACGGATTCTGAGGTGGACGGTCGTTCCGTCATAGGCGTAGGACCAGTTTTTGCGCGGGCGATGATAAATGGCTTCCAAGAACATCGATAAATTCCTCCCTTGATTGATAAAATTAAAAAAAGGCACACCCAGGACTAAAAAATAGCCGAGGTTGTACCTTTTGTAAGTAGGGGATTTTGCAAAATCCGATTCCAGCCGCTTCAGGGCCACAATATACAGACGAATTAAACCGTTTCGATCTCTATATTGATGATTGAACTATGGATTTGTGCAAAACCTCAAGTAAGATAACATTGCCTTTAAATTATGAATTTGATGACTCTGCTAAAAATATACCATGCGGTCTGCGACGATACAAGCCCTAAGCCGGGAACAATCAAGTTTCAGCAGCCAATCATAGTACCGTGCCTGTGCCAGTACGGGTATGATTGCGGGTTTCAGGGGCATGAATGATGCTATAATTAGAAGAAGAGGGACAAGCCTGGACGGATAAACGATAAAGGGGATGACAAAGAATGCATTACGATGATCAGGTGAAGAACCGCGTGAAGCGGATTGAGGGACAGCTTCGGGGGATATTGAAAATGATGGAGGAGGCGAAGGATTGCCGGGAGGTCATTACGCAATTAACGGCTGCCCGAACGGCGATCGACCGCACGATTGGTGTCGTGGTCAGCGCCAATCTGGTGGATTGCGTGCGCAAGGCCGAGTTGGACGGCGAGAATACCGAGAAGCTCGTGCAAGAAGCGGTGAACCTCCTCGTCAAGAGCAGGTAGGCCTCCCGGCAATCCCAAGCGGTGAGAAGGGGAGAAGCGGGGGGCACTGTGTCTTAAATGTTAATTTGCTGCGAGTGGTTCATGAAATGGATCAGGATCGGACAAAATGGGTAAATAAATGTAATGACTTCTTAAAGGAGGGTACTCAGATGTCTGTCAATGAGCAAATTATTCTGGCCAAGCGTCCGCAAGGGATGCCGAATCAGGCGGATTTTGCGTTCGAGGAACAGCCCATGCCTGTTCCGCAGGCCGGCGAAGTGCTGGTGCGGACGGTGTATCTTTCGGTTGACCCGTATATGCGGGGAAGAATGAGCGAAGCGAAAAGCTACGTCAAGCCTTATGAGGTGGGCGAGGTCATTCAGGGCGGCGCGGTCGGCCAGGTCATGGAATCCACGCACCCGGGATTTCGGGAAGGCGATTTCGTTGCAGGCAATTGGGGCTGGCGGAGATACGCGGTTGTGAGCTCATCCACACTGCGCAAGATCAATCCGGAGCTGGCTCCCGTATCGACCGCACTGGGCGTGCTCGGGATGACCGGCTTGACGGCGTACTTCGGGCTCCTCGACATCGGCCAGCCCCAGGCTGGCGAGACCGTCGTTATATCCGGGGCCGCCGGGGCCGTCGGCATGATCGTTGGACAGATCGCCAAGATTAAGGGAACCCGGGTGATCGGCATTGCCGGATCGGATGAGAAGATAAGGTATTTAACGGAGGAGCTGGGTTTTGACGCGGCTCTGAATTATCGCTCGGAGACGTTTGAGGATGAGCTTCGGGAGGCTTGTCCCGACGGCGTGGACATTTACTTCGATAACGTCGGCGGGGAAGTCTCCGATGCGGTGCTGCGTCTGATTAACAAAAATGCGCGCATTCCGATTTGCGGACAAATTGCGCTGTACAATCTGGAGAAGCCGGATACGGGTCCGCGGATTCAAAGCCTGCTGCTGACCAATACGGCCTTGATGAAGGGATTTCTCGTCGGCGATTATCAGAGCCGGTACAATGAAGCGCTTCACGAGCTGGCCGAGTGGCTGCGGGACGGAAAGATTAAGTATGCCGAGAATATCATCGAAGGCTTCGAGAATACGCCGGAGGCGTTCCTGGGGCTGTTCAGCGGGGAGAATCTCGGAAAACAGCTGGTGAAAGTAAGCGAGGAGCAGAATTGACCCATTGGATTCGGGCATCCGGCAAATAGAAAAAAGAGTGGCGGCCGCACAAAGGCTTGGCTCAAAGAAGAGCCCTTGCACCGTGCGATCGGCACTCTTTTTTTCGTGACACGCCCTGTCTCACATGGCCGCTTCGGGGCCCGTGATTTGCTGATACTGGCGGTACATGGAGATGCGCCAGTGTACGATCATTCCGTATGCGAGCAGGAAGAACAGCGCCGCGGTCTGCGGAATGGAAATATGCTGCTCAATATACCCGTGCAGCAGGAGCCTGAAGGCCAGCAGGCCAAGCAGGATGTAGACAAAGCTGCGAGACTTCTGCATGAAGATCTGCCCGTCCACCTTCTCGAACCGGGTGCTCCGAATGAGCGGATAGGAGAAGATAAACCAGCCGACAAGAAATGCGATGATCCCCCACCATATCGGGATTCGCACCTGCTTCTCCACGAACATCAGAAATCCTGTGCTCATCGCGAGCGGCGGAATAATGATCTTCCTAACGGTTACCGGCCGGTGGCTGGCCTTCATCCGAATGAATATCACCGTCAAGGCCATGACGAGCATCGCGACCGTGGAGCCTATTTGAAGAATTGGGGAATTGAAATCAACCACAATTCAGAACCTCTTTCCCTAAGTAAGATGAGATGGCTATATTCTGTTCCTTGATTATAGCATATTCTCATGACAGGCAAAATGAGGGGCGAGAGAAGCTGTCGCAAGCTTAGTTGTCCGTCCACCGGTTCGCGAGACATCGGGCGGGAGCTATCATTGTACTGCGCCGCCTGGACAGGCACACGGAGAGGAAGTGGAGTCTGAATGAACGTTCAGTCTCTGCGCTGTGCGTTCAGTCCCTGGATGAATATCTGGATCATGTACGCGAGGCTTTCGTCCAGGGACAGATCCATGGCAAACTGGCCTCCCCGTTCCAGGGAGGAAAAGCCGTGGCACAGGCTTCGGAGCGTCCGGACCGAGTGCAGCGCCTCGGCTTCTTCAAGTCCGTAGTGGGCGAGCACCTGCAGCAGCAGCCCGACAATGTCATCGCCGATCTGCTTCGTGTCCGCATGGTCGGGTTGGATCGGCTGAAGAGCGGCCTCATATAGGCCGGGGTGCGTTCTGGCGAACTCGACATAGGCGATGCAAACGTGTCGAAGAGCCTCCTCGCCGGAACGGCCGGCGACAGCCTTCAGCAGCCGCTCATGCAGAATCTGGAGGCCATACTGCGTTAAAGCGGCATGCAGGCCGGGAAGCCCGTCGACATGGTTATACAGCGACGGGGATCTGACGCCTAGCCGCCCGGCCAGCGCGGCCAGCGTAACGGAGTGGAAGCCGCCCTGGTCGGCGAGCTCCGCCGCGGCCTGTAGGAGCTGGTGGCGATCAATGCCGGGTCTTGGACTCATTGCGCAGCCCTCCCGATGCGTCTTTGCGCCTCTTCAATTGCACGCTGCATGCGCGCCTCCGGCTGTGTAATCATCGGACCATGCCCGACGGCCAGCACGGCCGGCTGAAGCGCTGCATGGGCAATCGCGGTCGACAGAGCCAGCTCCTTGCTCCAGGTTGCCATTGCCGGGAAAGGGAACCACGGGCGGAGCACGCCGGAGACTGCCAGCCCGCCGCGGGTCTGCCAGGCGTCCCCGGCGATCAGAATGCCGCTGCGCTGGTCCAGAAACGCCATATGTCCCGGCGTGTGGCCAGGCGACGCGAGCGCTTTAAGCGAGCCGACGCTGTCGCCGTCCTCAAGCAGTACATCCGGCACCGCCTTTACCGCTTTAGGCTTAGGCACACCGCCGCGGATCGCGGTTTGCGGCTCGCCCGGGAGCAGATCCCGATTGCCTGCGAGCAGCTGCGCATCCCGCCTGGAGATATAGACGGCGGCCTGAGGCAGCGCCTTCTTCAGCCCGTCGAGGGCGCCGATATGGTCATCGTGGGCATGGGTTAACAGGATGCGCGTAATCGGCTTTCCGATCGCCGCTGCGGCTTCGAGGATGCCTTTCTCGGAAAACGGCATGCCGGCATCAATCAGCGTCAAGCCGTCATTTTCTTCAACGAGATAGACATTAACGGGAAATAGGCGGGGCAGAAACGAAACTTGGGTAACCTGTTCGATCGTGCGGGTTAACATGGAAATCAATCCCCTCTCGCTCAAAACTAATTATGTTAGTATATTAACTAATATCATTAGTTTTAGCAAGCCTGATTTTAAATATTTCTTGAACATGCAAGATGCGACACTAAAAAATTTATAATTTTACCAAAATTTGAGTGCAATTTTATAGCGTATACGTTACCATAAAGAATAGATATTCCGGAAAAAAATGTAGATTATTTTTAAACATTTATGCAAAGGGTGAGAGGGCGGACGAGATGGACTTTTTCAAGCGTATCGTTCTGTTGATGCTGATGTATACCTTCTCGGCAGTGCTGCTGTACGTGGCCAGCGAGCATGCGCCGTATCTGCTTCCGGTCATCTGGTTCTCGGCGCTCTTGCTGTTGCTGTGCGGAATTGCTTACTTAGGCTATCATTATTTATATAAGGGCCGCAGAAGAAGCTAGCAGATGGCCGTATTCGCCTGTCCGACCGCCGGACAGGCTTTTTTGCTGTCTTTTTCAAAATAATAAAACGATTCCCGATGCTGTACGGTCTTTACTATAGTGAGGATTTTGCAAGAATTTAAAGGGCAACTTTCAAACAGAGCAATAAATCGAGCGAACGGTTGAGTTCGTAATTTATTGTACCCGGGAGCGGCCGGAATCGAATTTTGCAAATGTGACACTTTATACAAAAGCTGCAGGATTCATGGGGGGAAGGAGCGGCGGATGGACGAGAAAGAGCTTGCGCTGGCTGCATGCCGGGGGGATGAGGAAGCGTTTTACACGCTTGTCGCAAAGCACCGGAGACGGTTATACGGGATCGCGTACAGCTATCTGCATAATGAGATTGATGCGCTGGAGGCGCTACAGGAGACGGTGTGCCGGGCATGGATGAAGCGCCGGAAGCTTAAGCAGCCGGAAGCGTTCGTTCCGTGGCTGATTCGGATCTTGATTCATTGCTGCATCGATGAGCAAAAGCGAAAAGCGCGAACGGTGCCGGTGGAGCATGTGCTGGAATCCGGGACGATGTTCGAGATGATCCATGACAGCAAGCTGGATTTGGAGCGTGCGTTAAGCCGGATGAAGCCCAAATACCGGCATGTGCTGATTCTTAAATACTATCAAGACATGACCGTACCCGAAATCGCCGGCATTCTGGACTGCCCTGAGGGCACGGTTAAGACGCGGATCCATCAGGGACTAAAGCTGCTGCGGCAGAAAATCGGGGAGCCGGGAGGTGCCTTATTCCATGTTTGAGAAGGAAGAGCGGCTGCTTGCTGAAATGAAGCATGAAACGGAGAAGGAATCCATGATGGTGCCCGATGAGGCGCTGGATTCGGCGATTCGGAGCGGGATTCGAGCGGGGGAGCGGAGAGGGAAGAAGCGGTATCGCCTTCGCGCTGCTTCTGCCGTGGTCATCGCTGCCGCCGCCGTGCTGCTGCTGACCCTTTGGGGAGGCGGCAGCACGCCGGGACCCTCGCCGCAGCTCGCCCAAGGGCTGTATCCGCCGCTGACAGGATTCGATATCGCGGGCGATATTACGGCTAGCACGGCGAATCGGCATGGCTTGATTCAGCCTGTGAACCAATCCAAGTCATCAGGCGAGTACACAGTCACTGTTCAAGGTGTACTGACGGGGCCTCAGCGGCTGCAGGTCTTCTACACGATAGAGAATCACTCAGGCCGGAAGGCAATGGTGCTCCGGGAAGAGCTGAAGCAGCCGGGCTCTGACTATAAGTTGTCATACGGATCCAGCACTGGAGGCGGGTCGTTTCTTGAGACAGGTATGTCGACGAAACAGGTGAATTATTATTTTGATGAAAGTACTCCAATACCTGAATCAGTCACCTTCGCCGTCGCGGTAGCCCCGTACTCGACGAATACGGTGTACAGCAGGAAGTCCCCGGATGAGGAGGTCATGGAGATGGACCTGAGCCTCGATCTGGAAACGATGAGACGGTTTACGAGCACCGTGCCGTTAAACCGAGTGATTGAAATCCAGGGGCAGACCATGACGCTTAAGGAGGCCGTACTGTCGCCGTCGGGCATCACAGTGAAGGCAAATATTTCAAGAGAAAATTCGATGAAGGTGTCCGGACTGTTCCAGCCGTATATCGAGTCCAGCAAAGAAGGTTCCTCTGCCGTGCAGCTCGGCAATCCCCTGACGTGGATGCCGGGTGCTCAAGGAGACATGACGTATTTCTTTGAGAGCGATGCACTTGATCAGCCGGACACACTCGTTTTGAAGGCTGGAGGGATGCAAGCTGTAAACCAAGAGGAGATGCAGATCGTCGTGGACGTTAAGCAGAAGAAGGTGCTGAGCTCGCCGGAGGATCGTATTCAGTTCGGAGACTATACGAAGAGCAAGGATAAATATACGCTATCGCTAAAATATGAAGAACGCGATTTCAATCATGGAGCAGTCTCCATCGACTCTCTGGGTTTTACGGATGGGAAAGGAAAGCGACATGCATTTAATGAAGCGGAAGGCTCCAGGACCAATGCGGAATCGACCGCGGGAAACGGCTACCGGCGTACGACGCTGTACCTGTATCTGGAGCCGGAGGATTATCCGCAGCCGCTGACCTTTGACGTCAGCAGCTTTCCCGGCGTCATCGAGCAGGCGATCGAAGTACCGATCCAGTAACGGGCTCGATCGGCAGTTCAAGTCGGGACCCCGAGAAGTGCGTTCGGTGCAGCTTGGAAGCTCCACGATGCTCACGGTGCAGTCTCTGCCCATGCTCTGCTCCCGGTGCAGTCGCAAGCCGACGCTCGGCTGCGGGTGCATACGGCCTGCCTTTTTTCCCGCCCCCAAAATGACGAAGCCCTCCGGGATTTCCCGGGGGGCTTTTTGTATCATTATCTCAATCGATCTACTTCCTGCGTTCGGTCGGCGAGCTTCCTTCCGGACGCTTGGCGTCGAACAGCTCGATGAGCGGTTTCGGCACGCCGTTCAGCAGCAGCCACTGCCGCAGCGTTTCAATAGCCCGGACGTGGCCGTTCCCCTCGTCCTTCCAGGTCAGCAGCTCGGCGACTTTAATCACCAGGAGCGTAAGCTCGAGCTTGTCCCGTTCGGACTGGTCGGCCCGAATCTTGTGGAAGACGGCCTCCTTCTCCCAATCGAGGAGTATTTCTTCCCCAATGGTCGGCCGCATGAGGGAGTAGCTGTGCTCGCAGCGCGGACAGTGAACCGTGATGAACGGTTCCTTATGGAAATAGGCCTCTACTTCGCAGCCGCACTTGCGACAGCGGAAGGTGACGTGTACTTCAGTATTGGTCAACATGTCTTGGATGCCTCCTTCGAAGAGAACGGTACCTATCCTTACCCAAAACTTGGTGGAGGTGACCCACACGGACCATGACAGGCTGCCCGCCCGGCACGAAAAAACGGGTCATCCAAGGGGCATTCTGCGTTGAAGCCGCATTCCTTGGATGGCCCGTGCAGCTTCGCTCGGCCAAGAACAACTCCTACCGTCTTGCACCTTCCCGGACATTTGTCAACACGTTATACAGGAAAGCCAGAATACCAAGCGTGACCAAGACTCCGCCTACTGCGACGACCGGCTCGACCGATTCGGTTCCGCTCATCAGCAGGAACAGACCGATCATCATGATGGGCAGGCCGATGTTATGAAGCCAGAAATGAACCTTCCCTGCGGCTGACTCCCCTGCGGCGGGGAACAGATAATAAACGATCCCTGCCAGAGCCAAAGACGCCCAGCCGAGCAGGTTGATGTGCGCGTGAATCGAGCTGTAGGTATAGCTGTGGGAGATCGACATATACATGCCGAGCAGGACACCGATGACGAAATAGACGGCTGCAATTTTGATGAGTTTGATTCCCATAATAGGCCCCCTTCATGGATAACTACTATGATATATGTCCGCTGCGGCGAAGTAGAACCGAAGGAAGGCGGGATTTATCTATCCAAAATAGAAAACCGGCGATTCCGTAGGGAACCGCCGGTTAAGCATGTGCCCGATTCATAGGCCGGGCAAGCAGGTTTAATAAGAATTCTATTATTCCAACTCGAGCACATCATAGATCATCCACTTGCCTTCCGACTTCGTCAGCCAGTATAGATAGGTGGTAGATATCATATCGCCGTCGGCATCATCGCTTTCCTCGATATACAAGACCGCGTCCTCCCCGTCGTAGAAGAGAGGATGGGTCACCTCGGCCTTCAGGTTGAAGTTCAGCTCATCGAAGATGCCGTCTGCGATGCTGCCCTGGAACAGCTCATAATATTCGGAGTTCGGGTGAATGACAGACATCAGCAGCGGGCCATTCTCGGTGTTGAAGCCCTTGTACTGGGTATCGATCACATCCTGAATCGCCTTCAGCTCCGCTTCAGGCACGTTAGCCCGGGAGGCAAGGAATTCATCGGAGACGTTGTATTCCTGCTCGTACTCACCCGGGAACGCGAGCTTCCAAACGCCGGAGGCGTCCTTCTTGAAGTAGTTATAGCTGTAGATCGTAGTGTCCCAAGTGAAGGGCCCCGAGACGCGCTGGACGGTCGTGGAGACGAACGCTTCAGCCGTTGTGCCCGCAAGCATGACGTCCGATACCTCGCTGGATACGTTAAGGTCAAATTGGAATTGATCCTTATAATATTCGTCAAGTCCTGCCAGAAGCGGGGATTGCGGATGATATACCGTTTTGGCCTTGGCGAGATCCTTGGCATTCTCGGCCGCATCCAGCGTGCGGTACAGCTTCTCGATATCGGCTTTCGCCTTGGCGGTCGGCCCTTGGCGGTCGATCTTGATCGTGCGCGCCTTGGCATCCCATTTGACCGGCAGGCCGGTCGCTTCCGCGACGAACCGCAGCGGAACGAGCGTGTTGCCTCCTTGAGTAAACGGAGCGCCCGGAAGCTTGCTCTTCACGCTGTTGACATAAGCTACGGACTGGCCGAGCGTCATCTGCAGCTTTTGATCGATGTATGTCCCCGTAATTTGCTTCTTGGCTCCATCCCATCCAACCGTGTAGTTCAGTGCCTGAAACAGCGGCCGGAATTGGACGTAGGTTACCCCGTTCTTCATGATCGGCGGGGCCTGGAACTTGATTTCCTGGCCGTCCAGGTACACGCGGATACGGCTTTGTTCCTTCGCCTGCACGGCCTGGGCAGCACCGCCGAACAGCAGAAGGAAGGCAATGGCGAGAAGGCTGATTTTTTTGTACAAGTTACTGTCATCTCCCTCATCTAATGATAGAATAGAGTAGTAATCGTGGTAATCGTACATGATAAAACCAGCTCCGGCAATACTTTTCTATGGGACTAATATATGGAATGCCCTGCGGTCTACGCTTGCCCGTTTTTTGCTCAAGTAACGGTAAGACCGGGGCGATGCTGGGTAATACATAGTGAGCGAAGACAAACGCTGATGGATTGGCTTTTCTATCCAATGATAAAGGAGTGGATCACATGACAGCAGGACAGGAACTGATATTTTACATAGGAACGTATAATTCCGAGAAAGAGAATGCCATTCATTGGGGAGCGATGGATCGGAATACCGGAGAGCTGAGGCTTCTCGGCGGTACCGCTGGCATCGAAAATCCGACCTATTTGGATTTTGACGAGTCCATCTCGGTGCTGTATGCCGCCAGCGAGATCGGCGAGAGCAAGGTGGCCGCGTATTCTGCGAATCTCGTAACCGGTGAATTGACCATATTGAACGTCCAGCCTACCGGCTCGTCCGGTGCTTGTCATGTGTCGCGCACGTCCGACGGGAAATATCTGCTTACGACGGGGTACAGCGACGGGCATATTTCCGTGCTGGTTTTGGAGAAGGACGGCAAAGTGGGCGAAATCGTCTCCAAGATTAAGCACAGCGGACGCGGGCTTCGCGATGACCGCCAATCCGAGGCGCATCCTCACTCGGTGTTTGAAGACCCGCAGCATAAATATATCGTCGTCAGCGATCTTGGCATGGATGACGTCAATTTATATCGGCTGGATGAGGGCAAGCTGGTGACACACCGCGAAATCAGCCTGCCGCCGGGTTCAGGTCCGCGCCATGTAGCCTTCCATCCGAGCGGGAAATGGGTGTACGGCACCAATGAGCTGAACAGCACCGTAACGGCTTATGCGTATGATGCAACATTCGGGGATTTGAAAATTCTTCAGCATGCGTCCACGCTGCCGGAGGATGTCGTGATGGACAACAACACGTCCTCCCATCTGCTGGTATCCCCATGCGGCCGCTGGCTGTACGCTTCCAACCGGGGGCATGACAGCATTGTCCAGTATGTCATCGACCAGGATACCGGTATGCTGAGAGCCGTGAATTGGGTTTCTTCCGGTGGAAAAACCCCGCGCCACTTCAATATTCTCCCGGGAGGATTTCTGCTTGCGGCGAATCAGGACAGCAGTCTGATCGCGAGCTACCGGATCGATCCGGACAACGGAAACCTGGTATCGACCGGCTATACGCTGGAGGTTACACGTCCGGTATGCATCTGCCCGGTGGAAAAGGCGAAAGCGAAAGTGATTAGGGGGTAGCATATTGAAGGAAGACGGCCGAGAACAGAGGCTCTTCCCGCGCATAGATAAAGGGGCAGCGATCACCGCCTGACGGTGCAGCTGCCCCTTGCTGTATACCCATTAACGTAGTTGTAATTCCCGGTCACAGTATGCCCGGAGCAGACCTCGGCCAGCCGGAGGTTATCGGGCGAATATATGCTTGCCGATCTGCACGGTCTGCGGTCTGGACCAGATCCAGGTGCTGGTCGCCGTGACCGGATTGAAATAATAGAGCGACTCGTAGGTCGGATCCCAACCCCGCACCGCATCAAGTGCCGCCCTATAGGCGGTTCGGTTCGGCGTCAGCCAATACTGGCCGTCATCCACGGCTGTGAAGGCCCGCGGCTGGAATACGACTCCCCTAATGTCATTCGGGAATTCGCACGACTGGATACGGTTCATGACAACGGCTCCGACCGCGACCTGACCTTTATAGGGCTCGCCGCGGGCTTCGCTGTAGATGATTTTGGCCATAATGTCCATTTCGGACTGGTTCAGCGTATATTTTTTCAGCTGTCTCCAGGTTTGCGGACCCGTGATGCCGTCGGCAGGCACGCCGTACTCTTTTTGGAAACGCAGGACGGCTGCTTTGGTGTTCGGTCCGTATTTACCATCGAGCGGCTGGGTATAGAAATCAAGCGTTTTCAAGCGATACTGAAGATCCCATACATCTCCGCTGGCGCTTCCGGGCTTTAATGTGGCTGCTGCCTGTACCGGCTGCGCGAACACGGGGATAAACAGAAGAAAGCTTAAGATAAGAGCAGAAATGTTTTTCCGCAATTTCGTTCGTATGATGATCATCTCCTTTCGGGTTGAATTATAAGGACGGAAGCGGCGGCATACAACCATCAGGATATGGAAAATCGCGTAACGGCGGGGGATTTTCCATGAAAAATGGTGCTTTGGACCGAGCATAAATTTACTGGATTTTATTCAAAAAAAAGGTTTGACAGCAGCACCGTGACTCATTACAATTACAAATAACACACTAAACAGGTAGGAATTATTATATATCGTTCTCACCGTACGGACGGAGGAACGCTCCCAAGCATGAAGCAGGGTCCTAAGCTTTAACAGGCCGGGTCCCACGCTCATTTCATGCTGCCGAGCCTTCCTCTGTCTTTTTTTTGGACTGATGATCCTGCGGCCTGTTTAGTAGAGAAAAATAAGGGAAGTGGTCTGGTATGAACAAAGCGTTGAAATTAGGGGTTCTGTCAGGATTAACGATGCTGCTCGCCGTCATGCTCACGGCGTGCGGATCGGGTACGCAGGGAGAGGGCAAGAATGCGGCGGAAGGAAATACACCTAAAGCTTCGGAGCCCGCACCAGAGGGCGCCAAGGAGAGCGTAGAGCTGCTGAACGTGTCCTATGATCCAACGAGAGAGCTCTACGATCAGTACAATAAGGCATTTGCCGCGTATTGGGAGAAGGAGAAGGGGCAGAAGGTTACGTTTAAGCAGTCGCACGGCGGCTCGGGCAAGCAGAGCCGATCGGTTATCGACGGCCTGGAGGCCGATGTTGTAACGCTGGCGCTCGGCTATGATATCGATGCGATCCGCCAGGCCGGGCTAATCGAAGAAGGCTGGGAGAGCAAGTTCGAGCATAACAGCTCCCCGTACACGTCTACGATCGTGTTTCTCGTTCGCAAAGGCAATCCGAAGGGGATCAACGATTGGCCGGATCTGATCAAGGAGGGCGTCGAGGTTATCACCCCGAACCCGCAAACCTCCGGCGGAGCACGCTGGAACTATCTCGCGGCATGGGGCTATGCCCTCAAGGCGAACAACAACAATGAAGCGAAGGCGCAGGAATTCGTGAAGGAACTGTTCAAGCATGTACCGGTGCTGGACAGCGGGGCGCGCGGCGCGACAACCACCTTCGTGGAGCGGGGCATCGGCGATGTGCTCCTGGCATGGGAGAATGAAGCCTACCTGTCCATCAACGAGCTCGGTCCCGACAAATTCGAAATCGTCAATCCGTCCGTCAGCATCTTGGCCGAGCCGCCGGTCGCCGTTGTTGATAAGAATGTCGACAAGCGCGGCACACGGGAGGTCGCTGAAGCCTATCTGAAGTACCTGTACAGCGAGGAAGGACAGACGATTGCGGCTGACAATTACTACCGGCCGACGCTGGCTAGCGTAAGCGAGAAGTATAAGGACAAGTTTCCGGAGATCGAGCTGTTTACGCTGAAGGACGTCTTCGGAACATGGGAGGAAACGCAGACGAAGCATTTCAATGACGGCGGAATCTTCAATCAAATTTACGTGCCGGGCAGCTGATCGGCCTAAAAGGCCGAAGGCGGAAAGGAATGAGTGAGATAATGGCTGTGCTTAAGCGACAGAAAAGGAGCGGCAATCGCAGCGTGCTTCCCGGATTCGGGGTCGGCATGGGAGTTACGGTATTTTACATGAGCTTGATCGTGCTGGTGCCGATGTCGGCTTTGCTGCTGAATCAGACGGGGCTGACCTGGGAGAAGTTCTGGTCGGTCGCAGCCGACCCGCGGGTACTGGCATCCTATCGGGTCAGCCTGACGACCGCCGCCTTGGCGGCTCTCGCGGATACCGTGCTGGGCTTGCTGCTGGCATGGGTGCTGGTCCGCTATGACTTTCCTGGCAAAAAGCTGTGGGATGCCCTGATCGACCTGCCGTTCGCCCTGCCGACGGCGGTGGCCGGCGTCGCCTTGACGGCGATCTATTCCGCCAATGGCTGGATCGGGTCGCTGCTTGAACCTCTCGGGATCAAAGCCGCGTTCTCGCCGCTAGGCATTACGCTGGCTCTGATGTTCATCGGCATTCCGTTTGTCGTGCGAACGGTGCAGCCGGTGCTTGAGGACGCGGAGCGGGATACCGAAGAAGCGGCTGCAACGCTTGGCGCGGGGAGATGGCGGACCTTCCGCACGATTATCCTTCCGACGCTGATCCCGCCCCTGCTGACGGGCTTTGCCCTTGCTTTCGCCCGCGGCATCGGGGAATACGGCTCCGTCGTTTTTATCTCGGGCAATATGCCGATGAAGACGGAGATCGCGCCGCTCCTGATCATGTCGAAGCTGGAGCAGTTTGATTACGCCGGGGCAACGGCAGTGGCTTTGCTGCTTCTGCTCATCTCCTTTGTGCTCTTGCTCGGCATTAACATCCTGCAGCATTGGACGCGAAAGACCGCGCGCTGACCTTGGAAGGAGGGAATGACGATGGCTGGAATTGTTCCTGCGGCGGCATCCGTGAAGAAGGGGGCCTCGGCGTCCCCGGCGGCCGAGGAGAAGCGCTGGGTGAAGTGGACGTTGATCAGCCTGGCCGGACTCGTGCTGCTGTGGCTGATCGTCCTGCCGCTCGTCACGGTGCTGACGGAGGCGCTTAAGAAGGGCTGGGATGTGTATATCGCGGCTTTGTCCGACCCGGATGCGCTGTCCGCGCTTCGGCTCACCTTGCTGGTGGCCGCCATTGCGGTGCCGCTCAATACGATCTTTGGCGTCATCGCAGCCTGGACGATTACGAAGTTCAGCTTCAAGGGCAAGCAGCTGCTCGTTACGCTGATCGATCTTCCTTTTGCCGTATCGCCGGTGATCGGCGGGCTGATCTTCGTGCTGGTCTTCGGCCGTCAAGGCTGGTTTGGCCCATGGCTTGCGAGCCATGATATCAAAATCATATTTGCCGTCCCCGGCATCGTGCTGGCAACGCTGTTCGTGACATTCCCGTTCGTGGCCAAGGAGCTCATTCCGCTCATGGAAGAACAGGGCACGAAGGAAGAGGAGGCGGCCGTGACGCTCGGCGCGAAGGGCTGGCAAATCTTCACGCGGGTGACGCTGCCCAACATCAAGTGGGGCCTACTGTACGGCATCATTCTGTGCAACGCGAGAGCCATGGGCGAGTTCGGCGCAGTCTCGGTCGTTTCCGGTCATATCCGCGGAGAGACCAACACGCTGCCGCTGCATGTCGAGATTTTATACAATGAATACCAGTTCTCGGCATCGTTTGCCGCAGCCTCTCTGCTCCTGCTTTTGGCGCTAATCACCTTATTATTTAAAAATTGGCTTACTCGGAAAAATGTCCATTGACAGTCGTTTCCATCCCGTGCTAATGTAAAGTTAATTCATAGTATACGGGTTGGAAAAGAAAGAATAAACCTTCGGATGCAGGAATGTTATCTTGTACCCCCGCAAGCATAAACAGATCAAGCATCCGCATATTCACATATTTTGGGCCCTGCCCGTTAAGGAGGCGTATCCATGGCTAAACCTCTTAAAGTAGATGAAAAGTGGCTTGAACGCATTGCAGGTCTGCTAAACGACATGGAATTTGGTTCGCTGCAAATTGTGGTGCATGAGGGACAAATCGTTCAGATGGAACGAACGGAGCGTAAGCGGTTTGAGAATACGGCCTCCGGAGCGGCCAAATCGGCAGGGCAGTCCCGGGGTTCGGGTCAGCAGAACCGGAGTGCCAACGTGAAATAATCGTTGGGGCCGGCAGAACCGGATTGTCAACGTGAAGTACAAGTGACATAGAGAAAAAGAGCACTTCCGCGTATCGTAAGCTAACTTACGAAGCGGAGGTGCTTTTTTTTGTATCCACTATAACCCGGTTGGCCGGGTACCGTCAGCAGGTCGCGCACATGGAATGAACGCACACCAGCCTGCGGCATTAGCACGGAAGTCTGCGGCTTTAGCGTCCGCCTTCTTCGTCCGGGGATGCCGGATCGCCGCCAGTCTGAGCGGTGCCCGGCTGCTGCACGAACTGATCAAGCAGCTCCGGATGCCCCGCATACGGACGCTCCCGTCTTCTGCGCGTCACCGTGAAGCGAAATCCGGCAATGTACAGGAGAATCTGGGTAGTCAGTACATAGGGCGAGGCTTCGGCCCATACCAGATTGAGCAAGGCTAAAGCGGCAATCAGCAGATGAAGCAGGATGTAGATCAGCCCGTGGGATTTCTTGCGGGAGTCCATGAGCAGCCGGTAAAAAGAAACGGTAGCAATCATATTCGACAGCCATAAGCACCATACATAAGGGTTGGTCCAGCCTTGGTGCTCCTGTAGTCCCTGGACAAGGTTTGCGGTCCACACAATAGCCGCCGCCAGGGATAAAGCCGGTATGGCCGGCTTCAGCAGCAGCCACAGTCCCATGCCCCAGCCCGGCTGCTCCAGCCGTTTTACAAGCTCGTCGCGCTCCTGCACCAAATGATTGATCTCGCGGTTCAGCTGCTTATACAGCATCATGAGCCTCGACTCATCGCGATCGCTCAGAAAGATATCGATCTGCCCGTGAAGCTCGTGTGTCAGCCGATCCGCGGTTTTGCATTCCTGCAGCAGCCGGATCAGCTGCTCCTCGGGAACAGCGCTTCGGCCCGGATGATCAATCATTGTGCTAAGCGGGCCTGCCAGCTTCGTATAGAGCGATAGGGATTGCCGGATGCGGGAGAGCGAGTCCTTGCGCGCTCCCAGCAGCCGTGATGCGCTATATATGTAGAGGCCCGAAAATACGGCAGCAGCAAGCAATACCGCCAGCAGCCCGTTCAGCGAGCCGAACAGATCGTAAATCCAATCCGTAAGGGACAAGCGGATCCCTCCTTCATTATTCTATTTTCACTATTGCATAAGAAGGAAATGATTTCAAGCCGATTCGAAGATCGATAGGGACAGATTAGGGGGACATAAACGCAAACGACATAATTATGATTAACCCTGGAAGGGGAGAACGCGAGTAGGCAAGGGTTCAGCGGGGGTTGCCTATAACGTTACGTTATAGACTATAGTGGCCTCAGGAGGGGATTTGAAATGAAACGAAAAAAAAGATGGATCGTCCTGGGCAGCATTCTCTTTGCAATACTGGCTATACTGACGCTAATCGGTTTTCTATTCAGAGATGATGGTTCGATGAGCGGCTTTGTTACAGAAGACGGGCGCAAGGAATATATGGCGGCTTATCGCGAGGCGATGGGTCACTTGCCGAAACCGGCGGAATCCCTGAAGATCCGTACGGATTTCGGAGAGGTGCAGGTCTACAAGTTCCAAAACGGTGACACGCCGGATAAAACGCCGCTGCTGCTGCTACCTGGAAAGGGATCCGCAACCCCCATGTGGGAAGCCAACCTGAACGATTTCCTTGAGCATCGCCCTGTATATACGCTTGATTTGATCGGAGAACCTGGATTGAGCACGGAAACAAGCCGCATTCGTACGGCTGCTGATCAAGCCGCCTGGCTGCAGCAAGTGTTGGACCAGCTGCCGGAATCGGAACTCCATTTGCTGGGACTGTCGTTCGGCGGGTGGAGCGCGGCTAATGCGGCACTCAAGCATCCCGGTAACATTCAGTCGCTCATCTTGGTGGATCCGGTCTATGTGTTCGGCCCGATTCCCTTTAAAATGATCTTAGCATCCATTCCTGCGACCGTTCCCATTGTACCCAAACCGATCCGGGAGAAGATGCTCAGTTATATCTCCGGCGGAGCCGAAGTGGATGATAGCGACCCGACCGCCAAATTAATCGAAACCGGGATGCGGACGTTTAAGAGCAAGCTGCCCATGCCGGAAACCATCAAGCCGGAACAATTAGCCGAATTGAAGATGCCGGTGCTCGGTATATTGGCCGGAAAGTCAACGATGCACGATTCGAAGAAGTCTTATGAGGCCGGCGTGAATTCCTTGAAAGACCCTTTGAGCAAGATGGTGCTTTTTGAAGAGGCCTCTCATGCCATTAACGGGGAATATCCCGAGGCGTTGTCTGAAACGATAGAAGCCTTCTTAGATAAACTCGAGTGAGGGATGGGATTATGGGAAAAAAATATTCCGTAAAAGAAATCAGCCAATTGTCGGGAATCACGCCGCGAACCGTTCAGTATTACGACAATGAAGGGATTTTGAAGGCGGAACGGGACGAGTCGGGTCATAGGGTTTATTATGAAAAACAACTATATTTGCTGGAACAGATCATGTTCTTTCGGGCGATCGGCTTTTCATTAAGCAAGATCAAAGAACAATTGATCGTAGGTACTGAGGTCAAAGACATCGAGCGTATTCTGGATTATCAGGCATCGGTGCTGTATTCGCAAAAAGAGAGCATACAGGCCAAGCTTGACGGCTTGCATGTGGCCAAGGAATTGATGAGCGAAGGTTACGAGGTTCCTTGGGAGCTGTTATCCCATCTTATGCGATCCCTGGACGAGGTCGATATGTCGACGTGGAGAGAGTACGAATATTCGGAAGAAGACTTGCGTTTGTTTCAGGAAGTTTTTGATTCGGAGCAGGCGGCCCTGGATTTTTACAATAGGTTCCGAAAAATATCGCTCCAAGCGGCAGCGTATAACGCATCCGGCGTTCCCGTCGAGTCCGAATTAGCCAGAACCTTGGCGAAGGAATGGCAGGGAATGGTCCACCACGCGACACAGGGTGACGAACGGATCCTCTCCGCCTTCACGTCAGTCGACCATAATCGAGATCGATGGAATGCCGGAGAGCGCCGCCTGATCATAGAGGCCGAGGAATATTTGCAAGAAGTCTTGAAGCGCTATCCTGACGACCTGTAAAGCTGAAACACATTACTTTTAGGTTTATGGTATTGCCCCAAATAAACAGTGTTTCCTTAGGGAAACAAAAGGGGGCGAGCCGCATATAATGAACTAAATCATCACTGCTTGCAGGGAAGAGAGGGAGGGGCGGGATCATGGAAATGCAGGTGAAAAAAGCGCCGTTTTGCCGCGCGAAGATGACGGTGGGATATGTCTTGCTTCTCTTGTTAACCGTTTGAGATCGGACCGGGCGAGATGCACGGCGGAATGGTCGAATTGGGAAGCCAGCAAAAAAGATGGCGTCAGAGGAACAGCCTCTTGAATACGCCATCTTTTTTATGCTGTCAATCCATAAATTCAAGCCTGCCGGCAACTTACCGGCAGGCGGGCCTCCAGCACGTTAGAGACCGGATTCGTACAGCGCTCTCCAGCTACGGAATTCATGAACCGCAAAACCGGAGAAGGAGGAATGCGAGCTCGCCATGGTGTCGACCTTGAGCAGCTGCTCTTCCATAAAGGAGACGCCCTCCTCGTAGAAGGTGATAAACTCCCCTTCATTGCTGGATTTCGTTTCGACGGCGATCAGCGCTTCTTCTCCGAGGGCATCTGCTTCTTTAAGCTCCGCAGCCGCCAGGTTATAGATATTCGCGGCCGTGTCGCGATAAGCCATAATCGCGATTTGATCGAACTGGCCGATCATCCAGCGGCTGATCGTCATCGATTGATCCGGAAGGCTATACGTATGCAGCCAGAACGTAATATCCGCGCCAACCGGCAGGTCCAGGCAGTGGGCCCGGCTGACCAGATAGCGGACATTGGATTGCCACTGCTCAACGAGCCAAGCGCGATTCGTTTTCCATTGAGGCAGCGTATGCGGCTCGATATCGACATGAATGCCGGTAAAGCGTTCTTCAGGAGCGGCAGCAGCCTGATATTCGGCGGTCCAGTTGAGGAACGTATCGATCCGGTGCCGCTCCGACTCCAGTGCCCAATTCGACGCGCCGCCGAGCACATGAACCTGAATCCCGTTCTCCCCGGCAAGCCGGATGAATTTGCGGTAATGCTCGGGACGTACATCTTGATTCATTTGGAGATAGATGAGATTGACGCCTTGACGGGAAGCGAAGCCGATAATATCATCCGCCGAGCTTTGGATCATCGAGGTGTGCCATAACCAGGTGGCTTTGAGATGGGACTGTGCCTTCGCAGGCCCGGGGTGGACGGACATGCCGGTCAGCATCAGCAATCCGCAAGCGAGACAGAGCGTCAGGAAGCGAAGGGCGTGCTTTTTCATTGTTGAATGGCTCCTTTAATAAAAAATCGGGTATACCTAGCATAATTCGACAATCGAAGAAACGTTGTCAGGGCGGATGATCGATTTTATATGCAATCGAATTTCGTAATTATGCACTTACGTTTACTATCGGAAATGTACATCATGCTTTATATAGGTCTATAGTCTCTATGTTTGGAGAAAAAATGAAATTGTGGGAGTTTGAACCCCGCTGACTGGGGATAAGTAAATAGAAGGCGCGTCTTGCGTCTTGCGTCTTGCGTCAGCCTGCCAAAAGAAGCTTGGTGGTGAATGGATTGTTCCATATTCGATCGACTGAAATGTACTATAATTGTGAACAGAAGGAGCGATGAATGATGAACATAGCATTGATAGGAGCAAGCGGTACGATCGGGCGGCGAATTGCAGAGGAGGCTTTGCGGCGCGGCCATGAGGTGACGGCGATTATGCGCAACCCGGAAGGGCTTGACACCGAGCATGAGCGGCTGAAAAAGCAAAAGGCGGATGTCATGGACCCTGCCTCGCTGGAAGAGGCCATTCGAGGTCATGAGGCGGTGATTTCCGCCTTCGGCCCGTCATTCGGACAGGAGGAAGAGCTGGTCGCTGCGGCCCGCACGATCGTGGAAGGGACAAGACGCGGCGGCGTATCCCGTCTGCTCATCGTCGGCGGCGCGGGCAGCCTGATCACGGACAGCGGCGTTCCGCTCATGGAGACGCCCGAATTTCCTGAGGAGATCCGGACGCTCGCGCGTGCCCATGCGGATGCTTACGATCTGTACGCGCAGAGTGATCTTGAATGGACATATGTCAGCCCGGCGGCGATCATAGAGCCGGGGAAACGCACGGGCCAGTTCCGCATCGGGATGGACCGGCTGGTGACGGACGAGAGCGGTGCAAGCCGCATATCCGTGGAGGATTATGCGGTAGCCATGATCGACGAGCTGGAGGATCCGCAATTTATCCGGGCCCGCTTCACGGTAGCGTACTAGATACGCCTGAGCCTTCTGCTGTAGCTGAATTTGTGTCGAACAAGCTTCAATAAAAGCAGCCCAAGGTTTTGGGATCCTTGATCCTTTGGAGGCATGTTTCAATCGTTGATGGTTCGATCCAGCGAACAAGCGAACCACAGGGCGATTGTGCCAGAACCGAAGCACAGGAATATATCGAAGCGAAGGGGAGAGCTTGGATGTATGTTGTAACATCGGAGCAGATGAGGCTGCTCGACCGCCATACGATCGAGAAGATCGGCATTCCGGCGGCAGCGTTGATGGAGAATGCGGGCAGGGTGATCGCAGAGGAAGTGCTGAAGCTATGCCTGCACAAGAGAGCCGGAAGCGGATGGATGGCGGAAGCCTGGCATGGCCCGGCGGCGAATGATGCTGCGCCGCAATACGGCGCTGCGGATGGTGCTGCGCGGCGGGGCGCCTGTACGCCCGCCGGCGCATCCGAAGCGGGCGCGGCAGCGCCGCTTCGGGGCTTGGGCCCTGCCTGCCCGCCGCCTGTGGCGGTGGATGAGCTTCTGCCGGCCGAAGCGGCCGGGCAGGAGCACTGGCTCATCCTGGCGGGCAAGGGCAACAACGGCGGCGACGGCGCAGCCGCCGCCCGCTATTTGCGTGACGCCGGCATGCGCGTCACGCTGCTTTACGCCGCCGAGCCGTCGACGCTTGCCGGCGAGGCGGCACTGCAGCGGGATGCCGCAGCTGCGCTCGGCATCCAGGTCCTGGTCCACGGCAGAGATGCCGTGGACTTCCGCGCGTTCACCGGGATCGTGGACGCGCTGCTGGGCACGGGATCGGCGGGTGCCCCCCGCGGGGCTTACGCCGAATTGATCCAGGCCGCCAATGCGAGCGGCCTTCCGATCGTGGCCGCGGACATTCCGAGCGGCCTGGACGCCGACACCGGCGCGCTGCACGAGCCGTGCATCTCGGCCGAGGTGACGGTGTGCCTCGCCTTTCTGAAGCGGGGACTGGTGCAATATCCCGGCGCCGGGGCCGCGGGCCGTGTGGTCGTGCGATCCATCGGCATTCCCGCCTCCCTCTGCCGGGACCTTGGCATCGGCACCTACCTGCTGACGCCGCATGTTCTGCGGACGGTCCTTGATGCCGATGTTGCCCGTCCCCGCTCTCCGGAAGGGCATAAGGGCACCTACGGGCACGTGCTTACTGTAGGAGGCAGCCGCACGATGAGCGGTGCAGGCCTGCTCGCTTCCCGGGCGGCCCTGCGCGCGGGCTCCGGTCTCGTGACCTGGGCCTTGCCCGCAAGCCTGGTGCTGCCGCTAAGCGGTGCGGCCCCGGAGGTCATGCTCGCCCCCGCTACAGGCGAGGAGAGCGGAGGCTATTGGGACGAAGCTTCCGCCGAGCGGGTGCTGGAGCTGGCAAAGACGCGGGACGTACTGGCAGTAGGTCCCGGGCTTGGCCGCTTCGAGGGGGACACCGGATGGCTGCGCAAGCTGTGGGAAGGCTGGGACGGGCCGATGGTCGTGGATGCCGATGCGCTGAACATGCTGTCATCGGCAGACGTCGTTGACGCCTGGAAGGTTCGTCCGGCGGCAACGGTGCTCACTCCGCATCCCGGCGAGATGTCCAGGCTGCTCGGCATCTCTACGGCCGAGGTGCAGCGGGACCGAATCGGCGTCGCTACCGAATATGCGGTCCGGTACGGGGTTACGCTCGTCCTCAAGGGCGCGCGAACCATTGTCGCCTCACCGGACGGCAGCGCCTATATCAACACAACCGGCACCTCCGGCATGGCGACCGGCGGAACCGGGGATGTGCTGACCGGCATCATCGCCGGCCTGCTGGCGCAAGGATATTCCGGTCCCGGTGCCGCTGCGCTCGGCGTGTGGCTGCACGGGCGGGCCGGCGAAGAGGCGGCCAGACGCCGCGGGCACCCGGCTTCCATCCTTGCCGGCGACGTCATCGATGCCCTCTAAAACATACGCTTCCGACGGCACGGGCGTTTAGATCGCCCAGCACAGCAGCGGTACGGCAATGGCAAAGATCGGCGTGATCAAAGAATGGGCAGGGAAGGCATATTTCCCCCATAGAAACAGCAGCAGCGTCACTGCTCCCAAGGAAGCCCGGATCCACAGCTGGTCCGGGCTTCCGCCATTGAACAAGGCGAAGAAGCCAAATCCGGCCGCCGCATACAGCCCGATTTGCAGGCTTTTGGCGCGCTTGGGCAGAAGGGACAGCAGGGCATCGGCAACCAGCGAGGCAATCAGCGCATAGCCGTAGACCCATTCCTTCTGCTCCATGGAAAGTCCGAGCAGCTCGGCCGGCTTCTCCGTCCCGGAGGGCCATACCTGACCGATTACCGTGAGCAGCAGCAGTACGACGCCGGCGCTGGCCAGCTTGTTTAATGCGTAGAGTCCGACGTCCATCCGTCCACTGGACCATTGGGCATTTCCATTGTTCATACCGACACATCCTCTGTATATGATGACAAAGTTTTGAAGCTATGGAGCTTCTGAAGTTAGCGGCCCCGGATTAGCTGGTCACCATCTGACCTCCGTTTACATGGATTGCTTGACCGGTCACAAACGATGAATCGATGGAGGAGGCCAGGTATACATAAGCCGGAGCAAGCTCATAGGGCTGTGCCGCCCGCTTCATGGGCGAATCGGTGCCGAATACGGCGACTTCCTCGGCCGGGAAGCTGGAAGGAATAAGCGGCGTCCAGACCGAGCCGGGCGCAACCGTGTTGACGCGTATGCCTTGATCGACCAGCGAGAGGGCCAGCGACCGGGTAAGCGAGACGATCGCCCCCTTAGTGGAGGAATAATCGATCAGCTCCTTGAAGCCCGCGTAGGCGGTAATCGATGCCGTATTAATGATCGAAGCGCCGGCTTTCAGATGCGGCAGAGCGGCCTGGATCATAAAGAAGAACGGGAAAATATTCGTCTGGTAGGTCTGGTACAGCTGCTCCTCCGTAATGTCCAAAATACTCTGCTGGACATATTGGACGCCATGATTGTTAACGAGCACGTCCAGCCTGCCGAACTCGGCAAGGGTTTGCCGGATGACAGCCTCGCAATTTTTTTTGTAGCGCAAATCGATTTTAATCGGGATGCAGCGCTGCCCATGCTGTTCGATTCGGGCTTTGGTGACTTCCGCATCCGATGTCTCATATAAGTAGGGGATGACCAGATCGGCGCCTTCCTTGGCAAAAGCGATGGCTACCGCCTTGCCGATTCCGCTGTCTCCTCCGGTCACGATGGCGACTTTGCCTTCCAGCTTGCCGCTGCCGCGATAAGCCGGGTCTTCCGTAATGGGAACCGGCTTCATCAAGCTTTCAAGACCGGGCTGAACGGGTTGATGCTGCGGCGGGAACGCAATGGGCTGCTCCTTGCATACCGTTTTGAAGCCGATATAAGGGATGGGCTGCTCAGCATTCATGACAATCCTCCTCGGGCATAGATGACATTGCATCCACGGTGATGTTTTATCTCTATGCATTCGCCCAGTTCGGGGTGCGGCCTCATTACAAGATATTCACAACATCCTGCAAATAGTGTGTTAAACTGTTTCCAAATTGATGGAAGTGTTGGGATTAACGGGAATGGTCCGCGAGGGGAGAATGGGAAGTCATGAAACCGGTGAAACGCTCTAAACTAAGGCTTTGGGCGGGAAAACAGTATTTTACCTGCCGGCGCTATTGGGAATGGCTGAAGCAAGGCAGAAGAGGCATGGCACGGATAAGGTCTTCCGAGCCGCTGCACTATCCCGTCTTTGAGCATCGGACGCCGCTGATGCGCCGGCTGAAGGATGTCGACATGTGGTACCAGCATAATAAAGTAATCAATCTGCGCCTTGCGGTGCGACGTCTGGACGGCCTTCTCATCCGTCCCGGCGAAACCATGTCCTATTGGAGAATGATCGGCCGTCCTACCCGGCGCAAAGGTTATGTGGATGGCATGGTGCTCTTTTACGGCGGCTTTAGGGCAGGCATCGGCGGAGGCCTGTGCCAGCTCTCGAATTTGATATACTGGATGACGCTGCATACGCCGCTTCAGGTGACAGAGCGCCATCGCCACAGCTACGACGTGTTCCCGGATTCTGGCCGCACCCAGCCGTTCGGCAGCGGAGCGACCTGTGCTTACAATTATTTGGATCTACAGATTTATAATCCGACGGAGGATATTTATCAGCTGTCGGTATATGTATCAGCCGAGGAGCTGATCGGGGAGTGGCGCTGTACGGCTCAGCCGCTCTATCGCTATCAAGTGTATGAGCGGGAGCACCGCATCACGCAGGAATCGTGGGGCGGATATGCGCGGCATAACGTGATCGGCCGGAAGGTGTTCAGCCGGGAAGGCGAGCTGCTTGACGATGAATGGATTACGGAGAATCATGCGCTTATGATGTATTCTCCCCTGCTTGCCCAGAACGCAGAGGACACAGAGAGTACAGAGAAAGCACAAGCAGCACAGACAGCAGAGAACACAGAGAGTACAGAGAAAGCAACCATTTTTACCGGCTGATGAATCGTCCATGTTCATGCACTGCCTGCAGAGCGTTATATGTCGTAGGCGTCCATTGACAAAGACGCAGACACATTGATACGATGATATTAATTCTGACTAATTTGCTCTGATTTGACATTCCGTAACGTTCCGGGAGGGCTAAAACGGCCCTTATTGATGAACGAAGACTTTGCGGGTGCGTTTATGTAAAGCCTTGGTATATGGAAGTGGAGCATACATACCGTCCGATCGTTCCTGAAGGGGGACATTAGCGAGGTCGTCCGGAAGGGGATGACGGGAAACATTATGAAAATAACCGAGGTGAGAAAAATGGCGAAAGCTGTCATCATTAACGGGAGTCCGACAGCAGGCTCCCGCTTGAATGCGATTATGGAATATGCCGAGCAGGCGCTGACTGCCGCGAATTTCGAGGTGAGCCGAATTGATGTTGCTTCACTTCCGCCTGAGGATCTGATTCATACCAAATTCGAGAGCGAGCATATCGTCAAAGCGAACGGCCTCGTCGCCGAGGCCGATGCCGTCATTGTAGCGAGTCCGGTATATAAGGCTTCCTATACGGGGGTGCTTAAGACGTTTCTGGATTTGATTCCGCAGAAGGGCCTGGCCGGGAAGATCGTGCTTCCGCTCTTTATCGGCGGTTCATTGGCACATTTGCTGGCGATTGATTATTCACTGAAGCCCGTGCTCTCCTCAATCGGAGCCCGCCATATTCTCGGCGGCGTGTATGCGGTGGACGCCCAGGTGGCTCGTACGGAGGATGGCGGCTTTGATGTAGCGGAGGTGCTTCAAGAGCGCCTGGCTCAAGCGATAGAGGAGCTGATCGAGGAGACTCGTTACCGGACCGAGCGCGGTTAACCGCTTGCCGCTGCTGGCCACTTGATAGATGGAACCAAGATACTTTGAACCTATATACATCAAACCTATATACATCAAACCGTGGAGGGATAGCAATTGCAGAAGCTAGTGTTTTTTGTCGGAGTCGCAGGGACGGGGAAAACCACCGTTGCCAAGAAACTTGCGGTACGTATACCGGCCGCTTTTCTTGACCGCGATACGGTAGGCGGCCGTTTTGTTGAAAAATTCCTGGAAAGCAACGGACTGGATCCGAATGACCGGGACTCTTCCTTCTATAAGGAAAATCTGCGCGACCTCGAATATGATACAACGAAGGATATCTGCATCGAGAATTTGAATGCGGGGCAGAACGTATTCATGATTTCGCCGTTTACCGCCGAGCTTAAGAACCGCGAGTGGATCGAGGAGGTCATCACGGCCGCTGGCCTGACGAAGAGCGATGTGGACGTGAAGGTGATCGTGGTGACGTTAAAGGATATGGATCTGCAGAAGGAGCGGATTATCGATCGCCAAACGGAGCGGGACCAGTGGAAGCTGGACCATTGGGACGACTTCAAGAAGCGGGTGGATTTCGTGCCGGAAGTGAATTGGGACATTCCGCAGACGTCGATCAAAGTATTCGACAACAGCGGTGATCTTACCGAGGATAAGGTGGACGAGCTGTACCAATTCATCGTGCAGGAATAGAAAGGCCCCCCTTTTTGGCAAAAGGACCGGCTTTTCGTTCACCACGAAGCTTATGCTGCGCGCATGGCAGGCTATCTTCATGAAGCCGTCATGCGCGCTTGTCGTATAGGGAGATGCAGGATAAGCAGGTGCCGAGCATTATGTAACCCGCCGAATCGTAGATTTTAATCATAGGACGCAAGGAGGGAAGGCCCTTGGAGAGCTCTGCCATGCTGGCTTATTTACGAAGCGTTGTGCTTATGAGAGACCGGATACCTTCATTTCGGGAATATCCTTTCAATCTGCCGGCTGTAAATGCGATGGACGGCTTGACGTTCCATCCGAAGGTCACCTACATCGTTGGGGAGAACGGAATGGGCAAATCGACGCTGCTGGAGGCGATTGCGGCGGCACTCGGCTTCAATCCGGAAGGGGGAACGATGAATTTCTCGTTCGCTACCGAGGAAACCCATTCGAGGCTGTATGAATACATCCGAACGGTCCGGGGCGTCCGCAAACCGCGGGACGGCTTCTTTTTCCGGGCGGAGAGCTACTACAACGTTGCGTCCGAGGTCGATGCGATGGAGCGGGAGATTCCCGGGCTGTACGATTCCTACGGAGGAAAATCCTTGCATGCGCAGTCGCACGGGGAATCCTTCTTTGCCACCTTTTTGCACCGGTTCCGCGGGAGCGGGCTGTACATTATGGATGAGCCGGAAGCGGCGCTGTCCCCGTTTCGCCAAATGGCGCTGCTTCGGAGAATCCATGATCTGGTTCAGGAGGATTCGCAGTTCATTATTTCGACGCACTCCCCGATTGTCATGGCTTACCCGGACTCGGTCATCTATAAGCTGACCCCTGAGGGCGTAGAGGAGTCCAGCCTGGAGGAGACGGACCATTATATGATCACCAAGGAATTCGTAAACAACCGGGGAGCGATGCTGCGCGAACTGTTTGCGGACGATGAGGAATAGCGTGATTTTATTCGTAAAACCCGTGTTTCAGCAGAACGCTGCACTAAAAAAGTCGAACCTTACCATGTAAGGATTCGACTTTTTTAATAGCAGGGTCCCTAACCGTTATACCAGTGATCTTTCCTGTCGGAATGCTTTCCCTTTCCTTTGACCAGCTTTAACGTTGCCACGATCAGAAAGCTGACAATCACCAATAAGAGCCATGAGCTCACCTTCCCCAGATGAACGAGACTCCAGGCTTCGGCCTGGTTTGGATATTTCCACGCGCCAAAGAATGTTGCGATATTTTCGGCAACCCATATAAAAAATCCGATCAGTACAAAAGAAAGGGCAAGCGGCATCCGATAACGAGTCCCGTTCACCTCGTAGGTGACCCAGGATGGCCAAAAGACGAGGATGACGAGTCCGGATAACCACCATCGAACGTCGATCCAATAGTGGTGCGTGAAGAAATTTAAATAAATCGCGGCTGCCAGCGTTACAACGAGCGAGAAAGGAGGCCATTTCACCAGTTCAACCTTCAGCCGCCTCCAAGCCTGGCACAGATAACTTGCTACGCTTGCGTACATGAATCCGCTATACAGAGGCACGCCAAAGATTTTAAAATATCCCTCCTCCGGGTATGACCAAGAGCCCATGTGAACCTTGAAAATTTCAAGAGCGAGTCCGATCAGGTGGAACAACGTGATCACTTTGAGTTCATCCCGTGTTTCAAGCCCGGAACGCACCATCCACCACTGCATCAGCAGGCAGATAATGAGAAGCCAGTCGTAGCGCGGAAGGAAGGGAAGCGGCACGAATTTCGTAAAGGCCAATGAGGCAAAAATAACGACCGGAAACAAGCACGATAAGGCCTGCTCCCAACCAAAACGAACGAGCTGTCGTAGTGCCCTCATGCTGCGCGTCTCCATTTTTGAATGGTCCATGAGCAAGCTCCTCTTCTGGAATGGATTCATTGAACTAACTCCCTGAGGTATGAATCCCGTTTAATCCTGGACGTCTTCATCGCGGTATTCTAAAATATCTCCGGGCTGGCAGTCCAAAGCCTTGCAAATGGCTTCTAACGTTGAGAAGCGAATCGCTTTGGCCTTTCCGTTCTTCAATATCGACAGGTTGGCCATGGTGATTCCTACCCTCTCCGACAGCTCGGTAACACTCATTTTCCGTTTGGCCAGCATCACATCAATGTTGATTATAATTGCCATTGTTTTCACCTCAGACCGTTAAATCATTTTCGGATTTGATATGAATCGCTTCTTGTAAAAGTCTTTGGAGAACAGCGGCAAAGACGGCGATCACGGATGAAGCAAAAATAATGACCAGTCCGAGCACGATGATCCCCGGGGCATCATCTTTCTCCGCCAGGAGATAGAAGAGCGGCATGCCGGCCGCATACAAAATGCTGATCGTAATGGCGCAGTTCCTAATACTCTTTAATGCCTTCACAGACAATTCGGAGAAGGCTTTATTCTGGTCGATGTAGTTTAACAGCTTAAAAGCCTGATACAGAGCTAAGTAAAAGGGGATCGCCGATGCATACAAATCGATGGAAACGAGATATTTTAGATAAACATGGTCCGGATACAATTCAGCCGCGAAACTCGCGATATTAGGCACCACAAATATGCACAAAGCAAGAACCGGAATTCCAATCAGAATAACCGCTATTCTTAAAAAGAGTGTTGTTCCTTGTTTCATAACATGCACCTCGCTTATTTATTGTTCATCATAATAACACGACTTTTATCGTTTATCAATAAATTAATATTGATTAATATTATATTATTGTTGTTATGGAATATTCCTGTCGTCATAAATCCATAGCTGCGATTAGACCTTCAGTCCAGGTAGAATCGGGATGGTAAGGGGATGCGACGGCGATTTGCCAACCGTTTTGAAATGATGTATTCTATGGGGGATTAAGAACGTACGGCAGGTTAGGAAAGTTCATTTTTTAACGAAGAGGAGGAGTATTCGGATGAAGAAGAGATCGCTTGTTTCGTTGTCCCCCGGCATCGGATACTCCACCGCTGTTTTCTTTGATCTTGGCCAATCACGGGAGAAGTGTGTCCACAATTGGAAACTGAACGCGACCGTTATCCTGCGATCGGCCTCATGATCATGTAAGGATACAGTGGAATAAACGCCACAGGTCGCTTACCTGTGGTGCATGGATCGGCAGCGTACGCCACAGGTATAACCTGTGGTGTTTTTTGTTTTGCCGCATAGGAGATGCGGTCATATCATCCTATCGAAGAAGGAGAGATTTGTATGCAGCTGCAAGGGGAACGTGTTGTTGTGAAGCCTGTGGAGCTTTCGGATGCCGAAGCTCTGCTGAAGCTGGAGAAGGAGAATCGGGATTTTTTCCAGCGGTTTACGGGAAAGCGTGACGAGCATTTTTTTACCAAGGAGGGACAGATCGAACGGATCCGGAAGGCGGTGGACGATGGGGGAACGGATCAAGGCTACTTGTATGTCATAGTATTGCGGGACACCGGGCAGATCATCGGTGAAGTCATGCTGACCGAGCCGATCCGTGGGAATTTGCAGAGCTGCTGGATCGGCTATTTTCTGGATAAGTCATTCAATGGGCAGGGGTACATGACGGAAGCCGTCCGGCTGGTCGTCCGCCATGCCTTCGAGGAGCTGCGGTTCCACCGGATCGAGGCGGGGGTCATGCCGCATAATCTCGGTTCGATGAAAGTGCTGCTGAAGGCCGGGTTCCATAAGGAAGGCATTGCCCGAAAAAACGTCAACATCAATGGACGGTGGGAGGACCATCAAACGCTGGCGATCCTAAACGAAGCCGATGAGGAGAAGAACCCCTTGATTGAACGTTACAACCCGCCCGTCATTGCGCCGCCGCTCGGTCCGTACACCCATGTCACCAAGGTGCCGCAGGGAGCCGCGCTGCTGGTCTTCTCCGGCCAAGTTGGAACCGATCCGGAAGGGAAGCTGCCGGATGACATGAAGCAGCAGGTGGAGCATACGCTTGCGAATATTCAGCGGTTGCTGGAAGCCGAATCGCTCACGGCGGACCATATCGTCAAAATCAATATTTGGGCAGTGGAAGAGGTCGATTGGAGCCATTTCCATGAGGTGTGGGCGAAGTTCCATGGCGGTCGGCCGCCGGCGATGACGATGGCTTATGTGCCGGGGCTTGCGATGCCGGAGCTGAAGGTCGAGATCGAGGTATGGGCGGCTGCCGGATAAGAAAAGGCGGGCAGGAGAGGGATCGCGTCCAGAGGGAATTCATTCATGTAACCCGTCCAAGTAATTCATCCATATAGCCCATCCAAATATATTCAACAGTTCATCCGCCCAAGTAAAATCATGATGGCATCCATCATGTCATCGAAGTAAATTCATCATCCACCCTGTCATCCATGTAAAAAACCTCCGTCCATCCCTTTGCAGGGATAGCGGAGGTTTTGTCTATGAGAGATAAAAGCTTGGCAGATCCGGGCTTACCTGCGAGTACAGCTTACAGATCGTCAAACCCGTTGTCGTCGCCGACTTTCCCGTAGTTGCGGGACTTCGCTTCGAAGAAGTCAGTCTTCGTTGCATTCAGCGCTTCGTCGGAGAACGGCTTGATCCATGGCATGCAGTTCACGTCCACGCCTTCGTACGCTTTCTCCAGTCCCATCATGGTGATGCGGCGGTTGGCGATGTATTTGATGTAATCGGACAGCTCGTTCAGATCAATGCCGCGCACATTGCTCAGCGTGTAATGCGCCCAGTTCGTCTCCAGCTCGACCGCGCGATCGATCGTGCGGTACACGTAATCGATGTTCTCCTTCGTGTTCAGCTCAGGGAAGTCCTTGAGCAGCTGCTTGAACACTTCAGCGAAGAAGTAGCAATGCTGGTTCTCGTCACGCTGAATGTAGGAGATCATTTGGCTCGTTGCCATCATCTTCTGATCACGGGCCAGGTTATAGAAGAAGGCGAACGTACTATAGAAGAAAATGCCCTCGAGAATCAGGTCGGCGACCATCGCTTCAAAGAAGGATTGCGGCGACGGATTGTCCCGGAAGCTCTGGTAAATGTTCGAGATGAACTGATTGCGCTCCAGCAGAACCGGATCATGCTTCCAGTATTCGAAAATTTCCTTTTGCTCCTGCTCCGTAACGATCGAGGAGAGCACATAGGAGTAGGATTGGTTATGAACGACTTCCTGCTGCCCGATAATGGCCGAGATGGCCTCAAGCGAGGAGTCGGTGAAATAGCGCTTCACGTCGCTGACAAACATCGTCTGCATGGAGTCCAGCACAGCCAGCAGGGAGATGTTGATCTTGAAGGTGCGCTGCTCCTCCGGATCAAGGTGCGGGAATTGCTGCGCATCCTTGGACATCGGGATTTCGTCCGCGATCCAGTGGTTCAGCAGCAGCACCTTGTACAGCTTGTACATATGAGGCATCCGAATATCGTTCCAGTTGAGGATCCCTGAGCATTCGCCCTCAATGATCCGTGTGGAGCGGTTAGGTGCTTCGGTATTGAATATTTTTTGCATTTGCATAACCATTCTCTCCTTGCATTTATAGTAGGGCGGGTATCAACAGGACGGGTATCCACTCTCCGGCCGCTGTTGTCCGCCCTTTGCCTGAATGTATTGTGAAGGGTGCAAAGGGCTCCCAAAGGCGGACGTAAACTCCTCCGATTGGATACCCTTACCCTTGTAGTCTTTTTTATTGCTTACTCAACGGATGTTCGCTTCGCGCTCGACTAAACGCAAGCAGCCCGCTCATTGTGTTTGCGCCACATGAGCAGCGAATCCCAAAGGGAGAGCGATCCTTGCAGGAAGTTGAACCAAACACGCAAGCAGCCGCTCATTGTATTCGCGCCACATGAGCAGCGAATCCCAAAGGGAGAGCGATCCTTGCAGGAAGTTGCACCAAACACGCAAGCAGCCCGCTCATTGTGTTCGCGCCGCATGAGCAGCAAATCCCGAAGGGAGAGCGATCCTTGCAGGAAGTTGCACCAAACAAGCAAGCAGCCCGCTCATTATGTTCGCGCCGCATGAGCAGCGAATCCCGAAGGGAGAGCGATCCCCGCAGGAAGTCGCACCAAACACGCAAGCAGCCCGCTCATTGTGTTCGCGCCGCATGAGCAGCGAATCCCAAAGGGAGAGCGATCCTTGCAGGAAGTCGCACCATCAAAGCACGCATGAAATCATTCGTCCCTGCACCAACATTCCAGCGTTCCCGCAGGGAGAAAGCGCTCCTAGCACCAAAGTACCTGGAAGAAGCGCCGCATCCGTCTCATTTCACAAGCTTGCGGGTGTCCAGAGGGCAGAGCCCTTGGGGCCCTCCCTTGGAAGGGAGGGTTTGGGTGGGTTCGTTAGCTAGCACAGCTTTCGCATTCTTCAATCGTCAGCGCACGGCTGCGCACATAGTACGTTGTCTTGATGCCGGCTTTCCAGGCATGCAGGTGCAGGTCCAGGAATTCCGATGCCCGGATGTCAGGACGAACATACAGGTTGAAGCTTTGCGCCTGGTCCACATGACGTTGACGGGCAGCAGCCATTTTAATGGACCAATGCTGGTCGATCAGGAAGGCTGTTTTGTAATACCAGATTGTTTTTTCAGACAGATCCGGAGCCGGGTTGGCTACTTTATATGTCGTCTTTTCTTCATAAGACAGCAGCTCATACAGCGGGTCGATGCTTGCCGTAGAACCGGCAATGATCGACGTGGAGCCGTTCGGTGCGATCGCGAACATCCACGCGTTGCGGACGCCATTTTCTTGAACTTCCTTCTGCAGCTCGCGCCACTGCTCGGTCGTTACGAATTTGCCTTCATGCTCGCCGTCGGTGTAACCGCGGAACGTAAAGTATTCGCCGCTTTCCCAGGCAGAGCCTTTGAATTTCGGATAGTGGCCTTTTTCCTTGGCCAGCTCCATGCTGGACTTCACGAGCAGGTAATTGATGTGTTCGTACAGATTATCATTGTATTCAACCGCTTCGTCGGATTCCCAGCGGATGCCTTCGAGAGCCAGCAGATGATGCAGGCCGAAGGTGCCGAGTCCGACAGCGCGGTACTGGCTGTTCGTATATTGAGCTTGCAGCACTTCGATATTGTTGATGTCGATTACGTTGTCCAGCATGCGAACCTGGATCGGTACGAGCCGCTCCAACACGCCGGCAGGCACTGCACGCGCCAAGTGAATGGAGTTCAGGTTGCAGACAACGAAATCGCCAGGGATTTTCGAAATCACGATCCGGGTTTGGCCGTCTTTGGTGACGAGCTCTTCTTGCTCAACCACGGTTGGCGACTGGTTCTGCATGATTTCCGTGCACAGGTTCGAAGAGTAGATCATGCCGTGTGCGGAGTTCGGGTTCGCACGGTTTACCGTATCGCGGTAGAACATGTACGGAGTTCCGGTCTCCAGCTGGGATTTCATGATCCGCTTCATAATATCGATCGCTTGTACGGTAATGCGCGGCAGGTTCGGATTCGCCAAGGCCTCCGCATATTTCTCGCGGAACGCGCCTTGACCCGGCGTTTGATCGTAGAAGTCCTCAAGACCGAGCGGGCGGCCGTTCTCATCTTTCCAGCCCATGATCTTCTTCACTTCATGCGGGCAGAACAGGCTCCATTCTTCACGGGCTTCAACAGCCTCCATGAACAGGTCAGGCAGACATACGCCGTGGAACACGTCATGGGCTCTCATGCGCTCATCGCCGTTGTTCAGCTTCAGATCAAGGAAGGACAAAATGTCCTTGTGGAACACGTCCAGATAGACCGCAATGGCGCCTTTGCGTGTGCCGAGCTGGTCAACGCTCACCGCCGTGTTGTTCAGCTGGCGGATCCAAGGGATGACGCCGGAGCTGGTGTTCTTGTGGCCGCGGATATCGGAGCCGCGTGCGCGGACCTTGCCGAGGTAGACGCCGATGCCGCCGCCCATTTTGCTAAGACGGGCTACGTCGGTGTTGGAATCGAAGATGCCTTCCAGGGAATCGTCAACGGTGTCGATGAAGCAGCTGGAGAGCTGGCCTGCGACCTTCTTGCCGGCGTTGGACATCGTTGGCGTTGCGGCCGTCATGTACAGATTGCTCATTGCCCAGTACGCTTCCTTAACAAGCTCGAGGCGTTTGTCTTCAGGCTCCTGGTGCATGAGGAACATGGCAATGACCATGTAGCGCTCCTGCGGGAGCTCCATCACGCGCCCGTCGAAATCCGTTGCAAGGTAACGCTCGGCCAGCGTCAAGAGACCGATGTAATCGAACAGCAGGTCGCGGCTTGGATCAATGCACTCGCCAAGCTCCTCGATTTGCTCCTTCGTGTAGCAGGTCAGAAGGTCTTCACGATAGATGCCCTTCTGGACGAGCTCCGTAATGAGCGGATAGAAAGCGCCGTAAGGCTCTTCCGGATAGGCTTTGTAGCGGCGGTTGTGGGCCGCTTTTTTATATAAAGATGTCAGGAATGAACGAGCCGCCGCAAATTTCCAGTCAGGCTCTTCCTTGGATACGAGCTCAAGCGCGGACATCGTAAAGGCATTGCTGATTTCCTCGCCGGTAACTTGCTCACCGCGGAGTTTGGAATTCACGCCTCGAAGCAGGCGCTCCTTGTCTAGCATGTCCAATCCCTTCAGGATCCGGTCGGCATAGACGGAGAGGCGAATTTCATCAAAGGCAAGCTGACGGTTGTTTGGTTTAACTACGAGCTGGGGCATACAAAAAATCCTCGCTTTCTTTGGGGGAAATTGAAAAAAGAACATGAAAAAAACATTTTCTAAAACCTAAGGGCAGGCTTGAAAATGTCCGTGCGCTGTGGATGGTTTGAATAAAGCTGACATAAGCCCATATTCGGGCATGATGTTATGTACAGACGCAAGTTTCACGAACACATCCCTATAACCCCGTAGGTCGGTGTCTGAAGTATACAGGCAGGTCTCCTGACTTAGGCCGTACATATTCGGCGTCTTCCCAAAGTTCGCTTTCGGGGAACTTCAGTGACGTATTGCCAAACTGCCGGCAGCTGCATATGCATATGCATAACAGCCCCGAGGCCTTTACAGTGGCGGGTCCGTGATGGATTTTCACCATGCTTCCCTATTAAGCCGGGCTGCCTGATAGGCTAGCGCGGCACCTGTATACACTATATTTGGTTGTCGTTAATCTAATGTAACCCAATATCTTGTATCTGTAAACCGATTTCTTAAAAATAAACGCAAGGAGAATTATAGCAAACGGACAGGTAATATGCTAGTTGGCCAACCGTCAAAACTGCTCAAGATTCCATGGATTGTGACCAAATGCGACGGTTTTTGCGCGGATTCCGCATCGGTTGCGTTTTGACAACGGATCGTATGACCCATATAAAAATTTGATCTTGGACATACAAGATATTGTGTGTTGACGACTTTGCGAAATTTTGAAAAGACGCCCCGGAATTGATATGATATCTATATCGGATTCAACCACGTTGTGGATGAATGGAATGCTTCGAGGGAGGTTATTGTGATGGCAATTGCAGAAGTAACGGTCATTCCGATCGGAACGGCAACGACCAGCTTAAGCTCATATGTGGCGGAAATGCAGCGTATATTGAAGCAACAGGAGGGAATTACGTACGAATTGACTTCGATGAGCACGATTATTGAAGGGGAGCTCCCTATGATTTGGCGTGCGATCGAGGCGTTGCACGAGGCGCCGTTCTTGTCGGGTGCCAAGCGGGTATCCACCTCTGTCAAAATCGACGACCGGCGCGACCGGGCATCCTCAAGCAAGCAGAAGATCCAATCGGTGCAGGAGAAATTAGGCGGGTAATGCAACCCCTCCTATAGGGTGTTTTTTCCATTAATGAGGGGCTTGCATTTTCCCGCCGAAGGAATATAATATATTTTGTTGTTCCAAAAACGAATGATAACTTCAACAAATTCGCTGGTGTAGCTCAGGGGTAGAGCAACGCACTCGTAATGCGTAGGTCGGGGGTTCAATTCCCTTCACCAGCATCCTTAGAAAGTCAATAACGGCGCGGTTTTCCGAGTTTTCGGAGACGGCGTCTTTTTCGTGTTTTTGGCCGATCTTTTACCATTTTTCTACCCTTTTAGTCAATTGAAGTGGGTTTTTCGCCATCAATTAGGGATTCAATATCCTTTTGAAAAATAAGTTCTAGACTAACACACAGTAACCTAAACAGCGGTAGCCAAGAATGAAAAAATAAAGTCATAGACCGCCGCTGTTTATCGAACTATCGTCCCCTTAGGTCGCTGGACCAACCGCAAAACTAAACTGGAACGTAGGTCAACCTGATCACCTGCTCGCCAATGCGATCGCTTGCCACGAGGCGCAGGGGCGGACGCGGTCCGGCGAAGAACGGCTTGCCGTGACCCAGCACGACGGGATGGAGATAGAGTCGATACTCATCAACGAGACCGAGCTCCGTTAGACTGTGCGCCAACTCCGGCCCGGCAACTTCAATGTCCCCTTCATGCTGAGCCTTCAGCCCCCGTATGGCCGCTGAGAGGTCGCCCTCGATCAGAGAAGCGTTCGGTCCGACGGACTTTAACGTCCTCGACACCACCCACTTCGGTTTGCTTTGCCACGCAGCTGCGTATTCCCGTTCCTGCGCATCCCATTCAAAAGGGTCTTCGTCCCAATATCGCATAGTCTCATACATACGGCGCCCGTACAGCATACCCGTCAGACCGCGCACGTCTTCGATGAAATGAAGGAATAGCATGGGGTCGCGCTGAAGTGCCATGTGGTCGACGAACCCGTCCAGAGACTGATTCAACGCGAAAACGATTTTTGCCATGTGATTGACTCTCCTCCCTGTTTTTCTTGCACATTCATCATCAGGATTACACGTTCTATATGCAGCCTCCTCTATGTCTAAAATTTTATCATCCAACGGCATGCCCGGTTTCTCATGGATTGCTAATGTGCACAGCCCGACCGGATACCAACGTTAGCTTAGACGATTCAACCATTTATCCCGATTTACATTGCTGATGTTATATCATTGACTTCAACCATAAAATCCGAATACCCATTAAAAATCCCCGAAGTATTAGCTCACGGGCTTCAGTCTTCTAACAGAACTTCTAACAAATCTTCTAACGGCCAAGAAATACTTCGAGAACCTTAAACGGATTTAGGCGCATAAAAGCCCATAACTAATAGACCTCCGGAACCCTGTAGAACCTTTCCGAAACCTACGGTGTCGCACTTGTAATGCGTAGGTCGGGGGTTCAATTCCGCGTTTTTTTATTTCCTGCAGGGGCGTGATAGTTCGTGAAATGAATTAAATGGTTGATCAGAAATCTATCTCCATGATACATTCGCACATTCTGAACATTATTACCGAAATGTCCAGTCTAAGGGCGTCTATGCTCATAAACTGTACTATTCCAAAATGCGAGGAGGTAAATATCAGTGGGTTACGAAAAACCTTGTTACAACGGCTATGGGAATACAGTAGGTATTGTCCTGGTTTTATTTATTCTCTTGGTTATTATCTTAGGAACTTTTTGGATTTAATCACACAACGGCAAGAAAAACATTGTAAATTTGTTTAGAATTCATTATCTCTGTTGTGATGTCATGTCAAACTCATGGATCATCCCTTTGGTTTGGGGGCGGCGATTTACCGTCCCCATGAAAGCTCTCCTACACGATAGTCAGCTTATTCGGAATGCCAAATACATAAGCAAGAGGCAAAATCATCGACAGAAAGCTTTTTCGACGTTGTTCAGGTTAGTAACTGCTTAAAAAGTAAGAGTATCGTCAATAGACCAGTCGCTTATAAACGCCCAAGCATATATTGAGTTGAACGATTGGTGAAAGGAGGTGTTGTTTTGCCGATTTCCGACTTGTATAAACTTCAACCAAGTGCTCCAGTTACCGTAGATGGACATGAAGAAGAGAGTGTCAATTTAGCACTTCAAGCCTCACCCAACACCTCCGTTGGTGTCGTGCAGGGGACAGTGCTGCTGCCGAATGGAAATCCGATCCCCTTTGCCACAGTACAGTTATATACTTCTCAAGGGGTGCCATTTGAGCATGTTAACAGCAACCCTCAGGGGCAATATATCATACCAGATATTCCAGTAGGCTCTTATTTAATCACTGCTGCTGAACCTGGCTACCTGACACCTGTCCGTATTCCGCTAACAGTTACCCAAGGTCGACCAACACAAGTTTCGATTACTTTACAGCCAAACCCCGCAGCAACGAGAGGAGCATTGTTTGGCATCGTAAGGAACGTTTCGAATAATGAACCTGTGAATAATGCTTTGGTTAGTCTTTTTCAAATCAATGGGGGCACGGTTACTCCGATCGGAACCTTGACATCCAACGCATCCGGACAGTATTTGTTTGCTGAGCTTCCGGACGGTACCTATTTCGTTCAGGCTACCCTAGCCGGATTTTTATCAAGCCAAAGTGCCACTGTAACGATCCAAGGTCCTGAATATGCCCCCTTGACATCAACCTGACAGTCGATCCGGATGCAAATACAGGGACTGTAAGTGGTATCGTGACAGACCAAGCAACTGGAGCAGCGATACCCAATGCCCTAGTGGCGCTCTATAGGTTAAACGCAGGAGTGGAACAGATCATCCAGATTACGCGTACGAATCAAGGGGGGCTCTACCTATTTGGCGATTTGCCCCCGGGAACCTATCGTGTGAAAGGGACCGTTCAGGTGAATACAGGATGAAGGAGACTAAAATTCTTACAGGCAGTTCTGTTTTTTCAATCGGTGCTGAAGAAAGTAGATGGGTTCCGCTGGCGCTTAAGGGCAAGAATCATTCCGTCCGGCATGGCTTCAGTCCCGTTCGAGTCACGTTTTGTTTGGTTGTCAGAAAAAAACGAACCGTCTATAAGCATCGGTTTCAGCTCTACATTCGCAGCAAAGCAGGTTGCAGAAACACAATAAAATGGAGCAGTAAAAGAGAGCGAAACTCATGCCTAAAATACCGTAGAATATGCCCGGTAGACATCAAACTGGGGGTGTCGGTGAGGAATAATAAACGGGTAAGCCGCAAGAAAACTAAAGCTGTTATATAAAACACATTTTTTAATCATCCGAATAAATTAAAGTGCTAAAGGTGTTCTTCGGCAATTAGAAGAACGTCTTTATTTTTTGTGGCTAGCTTCCATGTGATTTGAGCGTTGAAATGGACGCTCTTTCTATTTGGGGAGGCACCGGTCAGGCAGTGGAAGTACCAAGATAAGCGGGCTTCCGATTTGAAAGGTAACGTTAATAAACGCGCCGCTCCCAAAGGGAACTAAAACGCGACGGGAAACCCCGGCGAAATTTTCCTGTCCCAGCAGGATATCTGATGAGGAATTTTTGTGAATTAGCTCTTTAATTGATTTTTTGTTCTCCAGTAGCATATTGAAACATGCCATCCTCATACGCTCTGATAACATGACAATATCTATGGTTGTTGTCTTGTAGTGTGCCGAAAGGTGGGAGATGGTTTGTCGGATCCTTTTGTAATCAGATCATTAGACGAAATACGTTTTTGGTCACGCATTATGAAAGAACATTCTTTATTTCTTCGACTTGGATTTAGGTGTGAAGATACGCAGTTAATTAATGAGGCTAACCAATTCTATGCAATATTTGAGGATATTGAAAGAAGAGCACATTCATATCAAGCAGATACGGATCCCGAAACCATTAGACAGTTTAATTCAGAAGTCCGCAATGCAGCTTCACACATTTGGGCATTTAAGAGAAAGGTCCTTGGGCTTATACTTAGGTGCCAGCTTCCTGGGGGAAACAATTTTCCCTTGCTTGTCGATCATGTTAGCCGGGAAGCAAATTACTTTAGAAATCGGTTGGAGGAGCTCAATAGCGGGAGACTTGAACCATTGCCTGATGCGATTATTGATGAAAATGTCTTTTTCCTGAAAATAATGGCTGACCATGCAAAATTTATAGGTCATCTGCTTGATCCATCCGAGCGAAAATTAGTGGAACAGGCTAGAGAGTTTAGCCAAGAATTCGATACGTTGATGTTTCAAGCCATCGACTTAAGTTCCATGCGTCCACAATCGCAAACACATCCACTGCTTAGTCAATTTGTTGATGAAAACCGCGTTTCAGTCAAATCCTTGCGAGATTTTAAGAAGACTGCGCGCGATTTGATTGAGCAGTGTCGAATCAAAAGCATCATTCACCCTCTATTAGCAGATCACGTGTTTCGTGAAGCCGAACGATTCTTATTCATACTCGACATGTTCGACCGGTCATTGAGCGGCATGAAGGTAAACAAGAAAGAAATCCTGTTTTAATGTAAGGGAGGCCTTAAGTGATGGAAATACAAGTAACGGGATTTGTTGTTCATTCCGATGACTCCGGTTCCGGACATTCACATCAACTTTTTCTTACATCTTGGGATGGAAGGCCAGTTAACGTTCATGTTCATCCCTTTGAAGGAGATACGTCCTTTGATGTTGGACATTACCATCATTACGTGGGTGTAACTGAACCAGCTCCGAGTGGTGTTCCACACGTCCATAACTATCATGCTCAAACATCGTTTAATGACCAGCACAAGCACATGATTAGAGGAACTACGGGTCCTGCCATTCCCTTGGCAGGTGGTGGGCACTATCATTATTTTGAAGGTTATACCACCGTTGATGGCAGAATCCCGCATGCTCATCGATATAGTGGAAATACAGGCAATGAATACGGCTGACCAGTGATTCGGTATAGATGCATTTTGTATGAGGTTGGTTCTAATGATCAGAAAAAGAAAAAGCTTGATCAACGAAAGAAAGCAAACACATATTTTCCTTTAGGGAAAGTGTTTGCTTTCTTTTTTTATTGAGGTAACAAGATCGCCCAATCCAGAGCATTTACCATTCATTGAGATGTTTCACGGTTGATATTATGCATAATTGCACTGTAGAGAAAATCGGCCAACTCTTCATTGCCATATTGATTAAAATAGTTTTTGAATCGTGCATCGAATTTGTAAGTATGGGCAATGCAAGCCAGTAACTCTGCATCACATGTCATGAATTGCATCAGATTATTTTTCCATTCCTCGATTAATCGCTGAACTTCATTGGAGGAAGGATCCTGATCGATACAAGACGCAATTCGTTTGAATATGTCCTCCATGGCTTGAAAGCTTTCTTCTTTATCATCCGGTGACAATTCTTCCAACGAATCATTAAACTCTTTATACGCCTCGGTTTCGCCATAAAAGAATCTCGCCTCATTTGCATACTGCTCTTTCAATGGCAGGACGGAAGTGCTGTTGAAGAGCTGCAGATTACTAATATCATTTCCCGAAACGTATTCTTCGAGAGCTTCCATGATCGTTTCTAATCTTTCTTTTCTCAGTATTAAGGCTTGTCGCTGCTCCTTTAAGATTTGATTCTGCTCTTGCCTGGTCAGCTTTAAAATGTCCGCAATCTCTTTCAAGGAAAAATCCAATTCCTTTAGGAACAAAATCGTTTGAAGTTTTTCCAAACTGCTTCGATCATATAGTCGATACCCTTTTTCCGTCAGATGTGTCGGTTTGAATAAATCAATTCTATCGTAATAATGCAAGGTCCGACTTGTAATGCCTGTAATCTGAACAATATCCTTAACCGCTAATAATGGTTTCTTCATCCCAGAATCCTTTTACTTCGTCCAGTATTTGAGCAGCAGGCGTGATGGTGGCCTCAAAAATCGTTCTTCCTGTTTTTCTTAAATAATATTGGATCAAATAATATCCGCAGGCGTATCCGGCACTATAAGGCATATTGACTGGTTGAGAATTTTGAAGCTTCGCGATCTCGTCACCGTAAAGATACGGAGCAATTTGATCAAACCCCGTTAACTGCAGCTGCTCTCTAAGCACAGGTTTTATGCGCCGGTTAAGCGTTTCTGCGTTTGTTTTCGTTACCCAAGGACCGAGCAATCCTTTCCCAAACATAAACGTAGCATAATTTTCAGCCAATCCTTCACTTACAATGAGCTCGCCCAAATTCACGGTGTGATCCCACTGGATAAATTGGTATCGCACATTATGGTTGCATTCGTGCGCCAGCGCAGCCTTCATTCGAGGCATCGTGTATTCATTTGGCAAGAGCGTACCCCAGATAAACCCGGGAATGCCACCAAAACCGCTATATCCTTCGTTTATGGTTAAGGCACGGTTTTCCGGATTCCCGAGTTGAATGGTAAACAAATAATCGGAAACGGGAAGATTTATATCGTGCTCAACAAATAGATTCAAGCTTTTCTTCACGGCATGCTCACACTCTAACCAAAAGGCTTCGGACGAAATCAGCTCGATCTCTGCCGAAATCTGCGGGCTAATCTGATGAGGGGCTCGATGCATCATACTATTAAACGTAATCACGTCAAAACCGTTGGCCTCTTCAGCTTTAAAAGGGAGCTGTTGAATTTGCCACTGCTTCATAAAGGGAGCCATCATTTCGTTTCTGAATAATTCTAGCTTTTCCTCGGGCGGAGCTTGGGCAACTTTTTGATAAATTTTGTCTGAACGCAGTGTTTGTATGTTCATATCTTTCACTCCTAGTTTTGTTTTCATAGCGAGATTATGCACTATGACCTAACGTCATAGTCAAGCGCTTTGAATCAAATCATGAAAAATTAGGTAAAGACGTACCCCGATGCATTCATCTTCCAGTTCCCCGTTCAATAAAAAAACGGAAGCCGCGTATCGTTTGATCGCTGCTCCGTTCTGTGCGAGGTTATTCGTCTAATGGGTGAGAATCATGAATACTTTGATCATTCTTAGAATGCAAACGCTTGTTTGCAAGCAGAATTGCCTGATCCATTGTTTGTTTGATAATGGCAGCGGCAGGTCGGGCTTTAGCCAGCCTCAAGCCTTGTCCAGCCCAGAGTGACATATACTCCGGGTTGTTTGCCATTGCCGCAGCTTGCCTAATATCCCGTGTCATGACATGCTGAATGGGATAAGGGGGGATCTTGCCGGGATACATATGCATACCGCGTATGAATTCTGTACGAATACCACGCGCTGCTTTGCCTGAGTAAGCACATGAAATTACGGTAGCGTCCTCGTTTGCCGAAAGTATCTTTTGTTTGTACGTAGGATGTGCGCCACTCTCTGTACAGGCCAGGAAAGCAGTGCCCATTTGAACCGCTGCTGCTCCTAAAGCAAGGCTGGCTACGAGACCCCGTCCATCCATGATCCCCCCTGATGCGATCACGGGAATCGAAACATGATCACAAATTTGGGGAACCAGAGCCATGAGTCCTATTAAAGCATCGGAGCCGTTCTTCAGAAATGTTCCTCGGTGTCCCCCTGCTTCGCTGCCCTGCGCTACAATAGCGTCAACCCCCGATAGCTCCAATTGTATAGCTTCATCTACTGTCGTAGCAGTACCCATTACAAATGTTCCACGCTGCTTCATACTTTGAATAACACCCGGTGATGGTATACCAAACGTGAAACTAAAAACGGGAACGCGCTCCTCCAGCAGTACTTGCACCTGCTCTTCAAACGATTCCGAATATTGGGGAAGTGGTGGATTTTGCGGGATTCCAAGCTCCTTACGGCAGGAGTTCAGGTATTCAGCCATTTTGGCAATGGTTTCTTCGGATTCCTCCGGTTGCTCCAGGACAAACAAATTCACTCCGAAAGGCCGGTCGGTTAACGCTCGGATCTTACGGATGGCATGACGGAGTTGTTCAGGGGTTAAATATCCGGCCCCTAGGTTGCCTAGTCCACCTGCGTTTGAAACGGCTGCGACTAACTCAGGAGTCGTTGGCCCGCCTGCCATCGGTGCCTGAAAAATCGGATAGTGAATGTTGAGCTTGCTTGTGATCGCTGTTTCAAACATTTTTAATGCCTCCTGTTAATCATGCATATTTCGTGCCTCCATATGGCGAGGACATGTTTAGCTTATAACTGCAGATTAAGGTTGAGCTTAGATTGAGCGCCACCTGGGCATCCATTACGAAACACAGATGATAAAACGTAAGTAAGATTACTGCTTATTTTACCTGCCTTCACATATCAAGTAAAATGAATCTAAATGATGTTTAACATTAAAAATTTTAATGCCTAATACGGAGGTATGCAGTGGACATCCGGGACATGCAGATTTTTTTGGCTGTAGCCAATGAGGGGAGCTTTACCCGAGCAGCCGAGAAGTTAGAATACGTTCAGTCAAGCATAAGCATAAGGATTCAGCAGCTTGAAAGCGAACTAAACACAGAACTGTTTCATCGCGGTCGTCAGGGAGTTCGGCTCACATCATCCGGAGAGGCGCTTAAATCTTATGCTGAAAAAATTATTTTCCTTACCCAAGAAGCAGAGCGGGTCGTATCCGATCGTTCAATCCCTCGGGGGCCTCTTCGAATCGGATCGCTTGAAACCACAACGGCGATTCGGCTTCCATCGATTCTCGCTGAATACCATCATTCATATCCCGACGTCGATTTAGTACTCAGAACGGGGACGACGGAGGAGCTTGTCCATTCGGTACTGAAATACGAGCTGGACGGAGCTTTTGTGTCCTCACCAGGTGAGCATGCAGAGCTTGAAACCGTAGAAGTTGGGGCTGAGGAACTTGTTCTCCTATCAGGCGGGCAAACTGACCCGATCCATCGGCCGGAACATCTACGCCATCTGACCATATTGGTATTTCGTGTTGGATGTCATTACCGTCGAATACTCGAGGATTGGCTGCATGGTAAGGGCATTTCCGCAAAAATCATGGAATTCGGAACTCTGGAGGGGATTCTGGGATGTATTCATGCCGGGCTCGGCGTTTCGCTTTTGCCTCGGTCGGTAATCGAAAGAGCCATGATGAAATATAACTTACAAGCTCACAACATCTCGGATGAGTTCCTCAGAACACCTACATTGTTTATACGACGTAAAGATACCTTTAAAACAGCAGCGGTATCCGAATTCATTAGGATTTCCAGAGAAAGGTTCAACGATATTTAATAAACAAGACGTAGAGAATGCGGATTTTCTGGATTTGGGGGGCCGTGTCTTTGTGGTTGCTGCAGCAGGGAATCAGCTATCGGTCCTAACTTATACTTTTTGTTCTCAGCATCAGGTGAGTGATTAAGGAATCGGGAGATTCTAAAAGAGACCTGTCGCCTCTATGCGACAGGTCTCTTTGCTATTATGGCAGTTGTCCAGAACCCTTATATTTAAGCTTATTTGGGTCCCAGGTGTAAACCGCTTTAGCGGCTTCCCATCCGCCTTCCGGGAAGTACTTCTTCCAGTACTCGACAACTCTGCTTTTAGAGTCTATGAACACTTGCAAATCCCCCATAATGTTTAGTTTCTCTATCAAGGTTCCGTTTTGTAATCGGTATACGTACATTCTTGTATTGGAAGGGAAATAGTTAAACGAGACCGCAACATGCATTTCTTTCTTCGTAGCGGAGAAGATCTGAATCGATGGGTCATCAGCGTCATCATCGCTCAAAATTCCTGTATTTATCAATACAAGGATTCCTTTTGAATTAAGAAGATAAAAGTTACCCGCTTCGGTAAGTATGAAGTACTCTTTTTTGTTGTCGTTATTAAGGTCGGCAGATTTTATTATCTTTACTCTTTCATTAGGGTATTTCTGATTCAGTATTTTCATTGGATTGTGTGGTTCAGCGTAAGACAAGTTCGCTGATAAAAAGATGAGGCTTAGCGCAAAAATAGACAATGTAAGTTTCTTGAAAATAGGCAATGGTCCCGCAAGTTTTTTATCTTTCACTAATCCAGCTTTAAGCTTCCTTTAAGATTCGAGAACTATGATAAAGACACCCCTTACAATAGATTGGAAGCCCCGCCGAGTGAGCATCGGCGGGGCTTCTTCGCGTATAGGGCTTATGCAGCGGATTAGGCCTTCTTACACAACAATCTTATAATCCCAGCAATCGGGTGATGTAGGCGGTCACGGCCTGGTCTTGGAATGCCTGCCAGTTATCAAATGGTGTGTGCTCCGCCATGAACCGGCTAATCGAGGAATGCTGAATGAAGCGGTCGAAATCCTCGTCGGTTGTTCCTTGATATCCGGCGGACTTCAGAAGCTCTCCAATGGAGGGAAATCCGGTATGCCGCTGCACGAAAGCATCCGTGAACACTTCCTCAACGGGCACTTCCTGCTGCATCTCGGACAGCTTCGAGGCGTTATCCCGAATTTCCTGCAGCTTCTCTTCATTAAGCCCATCCAATGGGTTTATCTCCGTATTCATGATGTGCACCTCCGGTAAGATCACGCAGCGATGGCGTACGTGGTATTGATCCATTCATTATATCTACGAGTTTATAAATATCCGACTTCGATTTTTATGCATAAGGTGGTTGTTATGTGTTGGGAAGGTCAGCTTTTTTGCTTATTTAACCTCATGAACCATCATCAGAATCAACGGAAGCGTTAGAATCTCCTTTCATGACCGATCTACATGACAGACTGTTGTCAATGATCCATATACTATACCACTGGCTGCTTGCGCCGGGAAGGAACTTTATAATCATTCTTTACCTAGGAAAGGCCGGGTTTTTCATGTAAACTGGTAATGATTTACTGGTGAGCGGCTTGATCCGATCATGGCTTCGTAAAGGTCGACATCCATATTGGTTGCATAATGGGGGTGGGCACTGTGCCCAAAAAAGAAAAGATATCCATGTCCTGGCTCCTGCGGTACTTGAGTCCGGTCAAGGGAAGGCTGATCATTCTGCTCGTCATGCTGCTGACATCAAGCGGTCTGCAGCTATTGAATCCGCAGATCGTGAAGCGGTTCATCGACACGGCAGCGGGCGGAGGGCTGCTTGGCACCCTGCTGCAGCTGGCAGGGCTGTTTCTGATTGTCGCCGTTGTTAATCAGCTGATTACGGTGGCGGTCAGCTATTTAGGCAACGACATTTCCTGGCGGGCGACGAACCGGCTGCGCGGAGATCTGCTGAAGCATTGCCTCCGCTTGGATATGCAGTTTCATAATACGAAAACGCCCGGCGTCATGATCGAACGCGTGGACGGCGATGTGACCAGCATCTCCAATTTTTTCGCGATGTTCATCGTGCAGGTTATCGGCAGCTTCGTGCTCCTCGCCGGCATATTAGGATTCATGTTTACGGTCAATCTGCCGATTGCCATTGTCATGACCGTCTTCACGCTGCTGTCGATTATGTTTATGGTGATCATCCGCAACCTGGGCGTTCAATCGTCCAAGAACGAGCGCGAAGCAAGCGCATCCCTGTTCGGGCTGATTGAGGAGCGCATTGCCGGGATCGAGGATGTGCAGGCAAATGGTAACGTACCGTATGTGATGAACCGGTTTTACCGTTTGATGCAGGCCGTGTTCCTGAAAGGGCGGAAGGCCTGGATGCTTCGCGTCATCCCTTGGAACACCACGGTTATCCTGTTCGCGCTTGCGGTCACGGGCGTGCTTCTGCTCGGAGTTCGCTACTATCTCATCGGCGAGATCAGCCTCGGGACGTTGTTTCTCATCTATCAATACACGCAGATGCTGAACGATCCGATTGAGATGCTGGGCGACCAGGTGCAGGAATTTCAAAAAGCCAAGTCCGGCATGCTCCGCTCCAGGGAACTGCTCTCGAATCGCAGCGAGATTGTAAACGGGAAGAAGGAACAGCTGCCGGAGGGGCCCCTCGGCCTGGAGTTCGAGCGGGTGAACTTCAGCTACAACGAGGATAAGCCTGTCCTGAAGGACATTACGTTTACCGTGAAGCCAGGGGAGCGCCTCGGCATCATCGGACGCACCGGAAGCGGAAAGTCGAGCCTGAGCCGGGTGCTGCTGCGGCTGTACAATATCGACGGCGGGGTCATTCGCGTGGGCGGCACGGATATTACGGAGCTGACGCTCCCGGCCCTGTACCGGCGGGTCGGGATGGTGACGCAGGACGTTCAGCTGTTCGACGGCACGCTCCGCGACAACTTGACGCTGTTCGATGCCGGCGTATCGGATGACTTCATCCTGGAAACGACGGAGCGGCTTGGACTTCGTCAATGGATTGATGCGCAGCCGGAAGGGCTGGACACCCATCTATCGACGGGAGGGTCATCCTTGTCTGCCGGGGAAGCCCAACTGTTCGCGTTAACGCGAGTCTTTCTGACACAGCCGAGTCTCGTCATTCTGGATGAGCCTTCCTCGCGCCTGGATGCAGCCACGGAGACGATGCTGCAGGCGGCTGTGGATCAGCTGATGCGTCAATGCACGGGAATAATTATTGCGCACCGGCTGGCAACGCTGGAGCAGGTGGATAAAATCATGGTGCTCGGCGACGGACGCATCCTGGAATTCGGGGAGCGTGAGGCGCTGGCCCAGGATCCGTCTTCCCATTATGCCAGACTGCTGACGACAGGCAGAGAGGAGGAGCTTGCATGACGGTAGCCGGTTTTATCGGGCGATTGTTTCGTTTCCGCCCCGCATTGTTTTTGATTAACGGCGTCTTGTGGTGCGTATTCCACTCTTTGCCGCTGTTGATCGGGCTCGGGATGCAGTGGTTCTTCGACCGGGCGACTGCAAGCTCCGGGGCTGCCGACTACCTGTGGCTGGCTGTGCCGCTGATTTTTATTGCGGCTGTGCGGGTCGCGAGAGTCGGGACTTTCTTCGCCGCGTTCTATGAATGGGTAACCTATATCTACCACATTCAGGCGATTCTGCGCACGAATATGCTGGCCGGCATTATGCGCTGGCCGGGGCGGAATCTGCCCGCTTCGCCGGGCGAGGCGATGAGCCGCTTCCGCGATGACGTGGATGAGGTTGTCGAATATGTTGAGTCCTGGGTGGATTTCTGGGGCCGTCTCGTATTTGCATTGGTGTCCGTTGTCATTATGGCGAGCATTAACTGGAAAATCATGCTGGTCGCGGTGCTGCCGCTGGTCATCGTAACGCTGCTGAACAATCTGTCCGGCAACCGGGCGCGGAGATACGGTCAGAAGAACCGGGAAGCGACCGGCCGAATCACGAGTTTTATCGCGGAGACCTTCGGCGCGGTTCAGGCGCTCAAGCTCGGCCAGGCTGAGGATCACGTGCATGAGCGCTTTACGAAGCTGAACGAGGAGCGCCGCCAGGCAGCGCTCAAGGATAATCTGTTCAAGCAGTGGATGCGGTCGCTGAACCAGCATGTGCTCAGCATTTGCACAGGATTAATCCTGCTGATGTGCGCTGCGGAAATGCAGGCCGGACGGTTTAGCGTCGGCGACTTCGCCTTGTTCACGAGTTATTTGGCGAACATCGGATTCAGCATTTCCTTATTTGGTTACATGGTGTTCCAGCATAAGCGGCTGAAGGTATCCTTCGACCGGATGCGGATGTTGTTCCGGCCGGGCGAAGAGGACCGGCTCATTGAAGCGCGGGAAACGTACCTGAACGGGGAGCCGCCGGAACTGCAGGAGCCCGTCAGGGATCCGAAGCTGCAGCTTAAGGAACTTACGGTGAGCGGGCTAACTTACCGGTATCCGGGTTCCGAGAGCGGCATATCGGATATCAGCTTCCGGCTTGAGCGCGGCAAGTTCCTGGTGGTTACAGGGCGGATCGGTGCGGGCAAGTCCACGCTTGTGCGGACCCTGCTCGGTCTGCTGCCGAAGCAGGAGGGGGCAATCAGCTGGAACGGCACGGAGGTGGATCCCGCTGCGTTCCTGGTTCCGCCGAGAGCCGCCTATACGCCGCAGGTGCCGCGTTTGTTCAGCGATACCTTGAGGGAGAACATCGTCCAGGGCAAAAGAGACCATGCGGACGAGGCGTTGAATCGCGCAATCCGTCTCGCCGTTATGGAGAAGGATATCCAGGACCTCGACCAGGGCCTCGAGACCTTCGTCGGCCCGCGGGGCGTCATGCTCTCGGGAGGACAGATCCAGCGTGCGGCTACGGCGCGCATGCTGATGACGGGGGCGGATCTGTATATTTTCGATGACCTGTCCAGCGCGCTGGATGTCGAGACGGAGCAGCAGGTATGGGAGGGGCTCTTCCAGGAAAGCGATGTTACCTGCATCGCGGTATCGCACCGGAGGGCGGCGCTCGCCAAAGCGGATCATATCATCGTCATGAAGGACGGCCGGATTGAGGCGGAAGGCACGTTATCCGAGCTGCTCGCGACAAGCGAAGAAATGAGGCTGCTGTGGGCGGGAGAACAAACGGCCGCGGAGCGTGAAGAGCCGAAGGTCACGGTAAGCGAAAAAGTCGTTCTCAGGTAACGAACGCAACACGTAAGATTTTATTGGAATTGGGGATTGGCAAGAAGAAGATGACGCGTACCCGTATAATACGGGGCGCGTCTTTTTTTATGTGGTCGGGCAAGGGCTGAAGCGGAAGCAAGGATCGATCAAGTTGTGCTATATCCATCCGCTTCTTCTCAAAAACTCTGAATATTCCACCTCCTGTCCCGCATACCTTGATAGTAGAGGAAGAGTACGTTAAGTAACCCTAAGTACCCAAGCGAAATTCTTCATTACGCATTGGGTGCTTGGCAGCTATGGACGGTTAACAGTGGCGCAGAGACTGCTTGGCATGCCTCAAAAATGCACTCAGAAATGCAAAGAATCAAACAATGACAGCCAAATAAAGGCTTGGTTAGCGGGAATGCACAAGGTAGGGGGTTACAGGGCATGAGTCCAAGCAAATCGATAGATTCCGAGAATAGGATGTAGTAGAAAGACATCAGAGGAAGGGTAGGGATATGCCATGGAATGGAGCATTATTGCACAGATGATCGACCCGAGGCTGTCCTTGGTAGTTGTCGCCTGCTGGGTCATCGGCTACGTGCTCAAGCAAACGCCAAAGGTTCCGAATTGGAGCATCATCTATGTCGTTATCGTGGTATCCATTTTGTTCACGGCAGGCCTTATAGGCTGGAGCGTTGAAAATATCATACAAGGTATTATTGCGGGCGCATTTGCCGTATTCGGCCATCAGGCTGTAAAGCAGACGGCAGAGGCGATTTCCGGAAAGAAGAAGTAAATGCCCGGCTTATCTTCGAGTACTCCAAGCGATTAGAGGCGGATATACGCCTTGGAGGCATAAGGACTGATAAAAAATCCAGCTCTTCTTCCTAAACAGCATCGGACAAGCAGACGAGGGAGGAATCGTTAGGGCGGGTGTCAAACGCAATCTGGGTAATCGCTCGAATCCCGGGTAGAAATGCTTCGTGCACCGAAGCATTTCTACCCACAAAAAAGAAGGTGTTTCCTAAGATCTAACGATCTTATGGGGCACCTTCTTGTGTTATGCTCGGCATTTTTAGACTGTAATAAGGTAATGAGAATTACGGGACTGCCTCATAAAATCCTTACATGCGCTGAAACATAGCCGTATCCCGACTGTAGTGGCTGACCAGACCGGTTTCTTCATTCCGGACACGGACTACGTCCGGCGTATAGCATTCGATGTATCCACGCTCAACCTCCACATACACGCTGGCGGGATCCTCTTCCCACACGGATACGAGCGTTTCCGACAGCGCAGCTGCAAAGAAATGAACGTCTTGCGACAAGTACCTACTATTTCGTTCTATATTCATTGTTTATCCCCTTGAGTGTTATTTTTCGGACAAAATCCGGCCGACCAATTCGTTCATGCCCTTCCAGGAATCCTTCAGGATGAATTCATGCTGAATATGCGCATTCCATGGACGCGGGATGAGGATCGTCTGCTTCCCCGCTTCCCTTGCCGCAATCGCGTTATGCGGACCGTCGTCGATCAGGAGATCGAACTCTACTAAATATTTGCGTTTGGCGACGAAAAAATTATCGAACGGTATAAACGGCATATGCGTCTGCAGCCATTTCCATTTCTCGGGCACGGAGGACGGGCGGGCAGCCGTAATGATAATGACGTCATAATCGTGCGTCATCCGCTCGACTTCGTCAATGGTATATTCATCAAAAATGTCGAGCTCCTCATATAAACCGGGCTTTCCGAAGAAGAAATCCTCCGAGCATTCGGGATGCCAGATTTCACTCAGGTTGTAGTCCGTAATCTGATCCAGCTTAAGCTGCGGGTCTTTATACTGCAAATTATGATAGTGAATGGCTTTAGGAATCAGGTGGCAGATCGTGTCATCCATATCAATCGCTACGATTTTTTTACTCATATCTCTATTATTCTCCCATAATCCGGAACCGGAATAAATATGATTTTCCCGTAATTGTAACGGACTGGATGCACATTGGCAAACCATTCATCATTTTTTAGAGGTTTCCTTCAATTATGACGGTACATGTCATGATTCATTCTTATAATGGAAGCACATTACAAGGCATAGGAGGATTTTAGGATGTCACATTCGTTTATCGACATTCAGGGAGCAAGGGAGAACAACCTGAAGAACGTGTCACTGCAAATTCCGAAGCGGAAAATCACGGTGTTTACCGGCGTGTCCGGTTCCGGCAAATCATCGATCGTGTTCGATACAATCAGCGCGGAGGCCCAGCGCCAGCTGAACGAGACCTTTACCGCATTCGCCCGCAATCGCCTTCCGCGGCATAAGCAGCCGGATGTCGATTCGATCGATCATCTGTCCACGGCCATCGTCATCGATCAAAAGCGGCTGGGCGGCAATTCCCGGTCGACGCTTGGAACGATTACGGATCTGTATTCGATTCTGCGGCTGCTGTTCTCCAGAGTGGGGAAGCCGTTCATCGGGTATTCCAACGCGTTCTCGTTTAATGACCCGCAAGGGATGTGCCCGGAATGCCAGGGGATCGGCAAGAAGGTCGAGCTGGATCTTAATAAGCTTCTGGATCCGTCGAAATCGCTGAACGAGGGAGCGGTGCTGTTCCCGATCTTTTCGGTAGACAGCTGGTATTTAAGAAACTACACGTATTCCGGTTTCTTTGATAATGACAAGAAGCTCTCGGACTATACCGACGAGGAGTGGGAGCTGCTGCTGTACGGCAAGGATCGCAAGGTGTCGTTTCCGTCCAAGGGCGGGCCGATCGAAGCCGAATTTGAAGGGCTCGTTCATAAATTTAATCGGCTCTACATTCAGCGGGACAGCAGCGAGCTGTCCGAACGGACGATGAACCATGTCAAAAATTTCATCACGCACGCCTCTTGCCCGTTATGCAAAGGGACCCGGCTCAGCCAAGCGGCTTTAAGCTGCCGGATCAACGGCTACAATATTGCCGAGTGCACGGCGATGGAAATCCCGGAATTGAAGAAGGTCATTGAGAGCATTCGGGAGCCGATCGCGCAGACGATGGTGGACAGCTTAACCGAACGGCTGCAGCATTTGATCGATATGGGTTTGGATTACCTGACCTTGAATCGGGAGACGACCACCTTGTCCGGCGGCGAGTCCCAGCGGGTCAAGATGGTCCGTCATCTGGGCAGCAGCTTAACCGATATGATGTATGTCTTCGATGAGCCGAGCGTCGGGCTCCATCCGCGGGATGTGCAGCGACTGAACGGGATGCTGCGCAAGCTGCGCGATAAAGGGAACACGGTGCTGGTCGTGGAGCATGACCGGGATGTGATCGAAATCGCCGATCATGTGGTGGATGTCGGGCCTTACGCGGGAACCCGTGGGGGAGAGATTGTTTTTCAAGGAACGGTGGAAGATCTGTACAGCCAGGAGGACACCTTAACCGGGCGCTTCATGAAGCAGAGCTTGCCGATTAAAACAAGCTTCCGAAAGCCCTCCGGCCATATGAGGATTTCCGGCGCGAACGTGCATAATTTGAAAAACGTGACGGTCGATATTCCGGAAGGCGTGCTGACGGTTGTCACTGGGGTAGCAGGGTCGGGCAAAAGCTCGCTCATTCACCATGCCTTCCTGCCGGAGCATCCCGAAGCGATTGTCATTGACCAGTCTGCCGTAAGCACCTCGATTCGCTCGAATCCGGCCACCTACACCGGAATCATGGACGATCTTCGGAAACGGTTTGCCAAGGCGAATGGACAGAGCCCGTCGCTGTTCAGCTTCAATTCGAAGGGAGCCTGCCCGGAATGCCAAGGGTTGGGCTTTATCTACACGGACTTGGCCTTTATGGAAGGCGTTGTGTCGCCATGCGAAACATGCGAGGGACGACGCTTCAGGGACGAGGTGCTCCAATACAAGCTGAATGGCAAAAGGATCACCGAGGTGCTGGATATGACGGTGCTGCAGGCGCTGGACTTTTTCGAAAACAAGGAGATCATCCTTCGTCTCCAGGCGCTGCATGATGTCGGGCTGCATTATTTGACGCTTGGTCAGCCGCTCAGCACCCTCTCCGGGGGAGAGAATCAGCGGATCAAGCTGGCGAGCGAGCTGCACAAGCAGGGCAAGGTGTACGTGATGGACGAGCCGACGACCGGGCTGCATATGTCCGATGTCGGGCATTTGATCGAAATCATGAACCGGCTGGTGGATAACGGTAGCTCGGTGATCGTCATCGAGCATAATCTGGACGTCATCCGGCAGGCGGATTGGATTATCGATATGGGGCCGGAGGGCGGCAGCCGGGGCGGAACGGTTGTGTTCGAGGGGACGCCTGCGCAGCTGGTGAAGGCGAAGCATTCGCTCACCGCCAAGTATGTGGTGTGATTAATCATCCTTAAGACCTGCGATGCTGGAGTTGTCCCAAACAGTGGTGTTTACTGCTGCGGGGCAGCTCTTTTTCAGTAAGTCCCCCAGCAGCTCCGATTCAGGAGGCCCCCCAACGTCTCCGATTCACACGAAGTCCTCAAACAGTGCCAATGAAGAAGTCGCCTTAACAGCTCGTTTCAGGAAGCCTCACCGACCAACTCAGGATGGTCTCCCACATGGAGGGCTTATAAGCAGGGCAATCCGGCAATACTGGATGCAGCGGCAGGTACAGGAGAGGCATGGAGAGCAGTTTCCGAACGATGAGCGGCCGCTCTTACACCGGGTGCAGATACGTCGGCTGAAGATGCGTCAACTGAAGTTACGCCAACTGAAGATACGCCGGCTGCAGTTAAGTTAGCTGCAATTACGCCAGCTGAAGTTCCGTCAGCTGAAGTTACGTTAGCTGCGATTACGCCCGCTGCAGTTACGCCAGCCCTCTCCTGCCTGCACCATTCAATCATTGCAGCGTCCTGTCAGCTACCGCACGGGCCGCATACATAACGGGGGATACTAACAATGCGAACAGTATGGTGGAAAGAAGTTGTCGCTTACGAGATATACCCGCGCAGCTTTATGGATACGAACGAAGACGGCATCGGCGATCTTCCTGGCGTCATTTCCCGCCTGGATTATTTGAAGGAGCTCGGCATCGACGTGATCTGGATCTGCCCGATCTATAAATCGGCCAATGATGACAATGGCTATGATATCAGCGATTATCATGCCATCATGGAGGAATTCGGCTCAATGGAGGATTTTGACCGGCTGCTGGCGGAAATTCACGACCGGGGCATGCGGGTGATCATGGACCTGGTCCTGAACCACACGTCGGACGAGCATCCGTGGTTCATTGAATCCCGGTCTTCCCGGGACAACCCCAAACGGGACTATTACATATGGCGCGACTCCAAGGAAGGGGCCGAGCCCAACAATTGGGCGTCGATGTTCAACGGCTCCGCCTGGGAGTACGATGAGCAAACCGACCAATATTACCTGCATCTCTACTCGAGAAAGCAGCCGGATCTTAATATGGAGAATCCGGAGGTGAGGCAGGAGCTGATCCGGATGATCCGCTGGTGGCTCGACAAGGGCATTGACGGCTTCCGCGTGGATGCCATAACGCATATCAAAAAAGCGCCGGGTCTCCCGGACATGCCGAATCCGGGCAATTTCCGCTATGTCGATGCGAATCCGGGCCACCGCAATATTGAAGGCATTCATGACTTTTTACAGCAGTTCAAGCGCGAAGCCTTTGCGGAGTATGACATTATGACGGTGGGCGAGGCCAGCGGAACCGATGTCTCCGAGGCCGATCTGTGGATCGGTGAGGAGAACGGGGCCTTCAATATGATTTTTCAATTCGAGCATGTCAGCATGGATTTCGGAGCGGAGGGCCGCTGGGATTTTGCCCCGTGGGATTTGGCGGAGCTGAAGCGTATTACCCGCAAGTGGCAGAAGGGACTTGAGGGCGTCGGCTGGAATGCGCTGTTTATGGAGAATCATGATCAGCCGCGCTCCGTCTCCCGTTTCGGCGATCCCGTGAATTTCCATAAGGAATCCGCCAAGATGCTGGCTACCTTCTTCATGCTCCAGCAGGGGACGCCGTTCATTTATCAAGGACAGGAGATCGGCATGACCAATGCGGATTTCAGCGAGCTGAGCCAATACCGGGATGTAGAGATCTACAACTATTACCGGGAGCGGCTGCTGGACGGGAAGGACGTGGAGGAGACGATGCGGAGAATCGCATATCGGGCACGCGATAACGCAAGAACCCCGATGCAGTGGGATGACTCGTTGTACGGAGGCTTTTCGACCGTTGTGCCGTGGATCCGCACGAACCCGAATTACCATGAGATCAATGTACAGCAGCAGGAGAAGGATCCGGACTCGATCCTGAACTTTTACAAAGCATTGATTCGCCTGCGGAAATCCAGTCAAACGCTCATTTACGGCACCTATGACGATTGGCTGGAGGAACATCCGGAAATTTTCATGTATTCCCGAAGCTTAGAGGATGAGGCTTATTTGATCGTCTTGAACTTTTTTGGAAACACCCCCGAGCTTCGCATGCCCTCCCCGTGGCGGGAGCGCAAGCTCGAAGTCGTTCTCTCCAATTATACGCCAGCCGAAATTCTACAGGACCGATTCACGCTGCGCCCTTATGAAGCGGTTGTATATCGTGTTACACTACAGGGGAAAGCGATTACTTGAGATTCGAGGTGTTGTCAGTATGTCACAATCGAAAATGATGGCAGCGGCCGTTCTGGACAAGCCGATGTCGATCGGCGTGAAGCAGGTTCCCGTTCCCGAGCCGAAGCCGGATGAAGCGCTCATTCAGGTTTACTGCATCGGCATTTGCGGTTCGGATGTCCATTACTATGAACATGGGCGCATCGGCAGATATGAGGTTAAGGAGCCGCTGATTCTGGGACACGAGCTAGCAGGCATTGTGGTTCAGACCGGGGATCGAGTGACGAACGTATCGGTAGGAGACCGTGTCGCCGTCGAGCCGGGCGTAACCTGCGGTCGCTGCGCGTATTGCAAGAGCGGCCGGTACAACCTCTGCCCGGATGTCGTATTCATGGCTACCCCTCCGGTGGATGGGGCATGGGCGGAATACGTGGCGGTTCGCAGCGATTTTCTGTTTAAGCTGCCGGACGATATGTCTTTTGAAGAAGGGGCGCTGCTGGAGCCGCTGTCCGTTGGTCTCCATGCGGTTCGCCGCGGCCGGATCCGCCCGGAGGACCGGGTGCTGGTGCTCGGCCTCGGACCGATCGGCCTCTTGGCCATCGAGGCGGCCAAGCTGTCCGGGGCATCGCAGGTGTACGGAAGTGATGTAGTGGAATTCCGGCGCGATTTGGCGTCGCGGATCGGAGCCGCTGGCGTAATCAATCCGCTGTCGGATGACGTGCCTGAGCGGCTGAAGGAGCTGACTGGAGGAGAAGGCGTCGACCTGATCATCGAGACGTCCGGCAATGCAGTCGCGATTGGAAGCTCCATCGGCTACGTGAACCGTGGCGGACGGATCGTGTTTGTCGGCCTGCCGACGAAGGACGCCATTCCTGTCGATATCGGCGCACTGGTGGATGCCGAGCTGGACGTGTACGGCGTGTTCCGCTATGCCAATACGTATCCGGCGGCGATTCGATTGCTGCAGAGCAGCAGCAGCCGGATCCGGGATATCATTACCCATGAATTCCCGCTGGACCGGATCCAGGAGGCCGTGGAGCTGGCCCGGACGCAGAAGGACACCAGCGTGAAGGTTATGATATATCCGGGACGGACGTCATAAAAAGCGCCCATTCGTTCGTTTCTCGGCACAGCAGCACTCTGGATGATACGGTTCTCTAAATTTCATTAGTGCCTAATCCCAAAAGTTACTTAGCAGCAAGCGCCCGGCTCCAATCATCATGGAGCCGGGCTGCTGTACATTTTGGGGATTCGTTAAATGTATGTCTTCCCAATAAAGGGGTGAAATCCTCCCAAGCCTCTTATTCCGGATGGGCATTGCTCATCCAGCTGTCAATGCGCAGATCCCCGGCGTAGCCTTCACGGGATGAGATTTCGCTGAGCCTCTGTTCCGCTTCCTCCCGGGTATCGAATCCGCCAATCGCGGCAATGAAACCACCGCCGGCTGTCTTAATGAACGTTACGTCATCTTCGTAGTATATCTCCTCGAGGATTGCGAGGGACTCTCCCTGCGGCATAGCTTCACTACGGATATAAAACACTTCGCGCGGCGTTGCCTGTTTGCCGGTAAAGGCAAGCTTCAGCTCGATATACCCCGGATCCCGATACTCCGACACGCTGTGGGTCACACCATCCTTCAACTCTACCACAAAACGCATGGCGGAATCATCCAGGATGATATTTTCATAGACGTCCTCCACAAGCGAAAGAGCCAGCAGATCGCTCTTGACTGCATCGTAATCGAAATTTCGAACGCCGTTGAGCGTAAAAATGAGCCGGTTCGGCGCTTCCCGGTGCTCTACGGTATAGGAGGGCACGCTGGATACCGTTTCGCCTGCCTGGTCGAAGTTGATGCGAAGCACATCTGCTACAGTTTCGGTGTTGACGCTTACGCCATCGGTCCGCTCACCGCCCCCGCCAAACTGAAGCACCTGCACAATGCTGCCCACAACCGGGACTTTGGACAAGGCATTGGCAACGCCCGGTATGTTAACGACAAACAACAGGGCGAGGCTTGCGGCAACCACGCTCGAGTATCGCATCAAGCGCAGGGATCTTTTGCGCGCGGCCGCTTTGTGCCGGGCCGACTCCATCACATTAGCCAGCTGAGCCGGAATCTCGATCTGTTCATAACGATCCTTACCTGTCATATCCCTCGACCTCTCCTTCGATCAAATATTGTTTAAGCTTTCCGATGATTCGGTAAAACCGGGTTTTGACCGTGTTCTCCGGCAGTTCCAGGACATCGGCCATGTCTCTGAAGCGCAGGTCCTCGAAAAATTTCAAAATAATATACGCCTTCTCCTCCGGCGCAAGCCGGTCCATTGCCTCATATAAATCCAGCTTCTCTTCCAGCGGAACGGCAAGCTCGGCGGCCGCGTACTCCTGGGTCTGATCCTCCATAAAGGCGATCCGCTTGTTCCGGTTCAGACGATCGAGCGCGCAGTGAATCACGATCCGGGTAATCCAGGATTCGAAATACTGCGGCGTCTTCATCCGCTCGAAGGAAAGATAAGCCTTGTAAGTCGCCTCTGAGACGATATCAAGCGCGTCCTGCTCATTTTTGACATAACAATATGCCACCCGGTACAGCTTGCCGCTGCACCTCGTAATATGTTCGCTGAACTGCTGTTGCGAAAGTGCCTTGGCCAGTTCACTCACTCCTTGCTATTTAACGTCTTAATGATGCTGTACAGGATCGATTGCAGCATAAACCGATTGCTTATGCGTCAAGTCGCTGCCGCTGTATGAAACTCGGCCGAAGCTGCATAAACACGATTGCTACTGTCTAAACTCCGTTACACCTGCTTAAAACACGGATTGTTTCTGCGTCAAATCTTGCCGCTCATATAATCGGTTGTTGCTGTACAGGATCGATGCTCGCGCGCGCATCATTGGCTGGCCAGCTTCATGCTTGTTAGCCACACCGACTATTAGACCGAGTAGGAGCCGAAATAGTTTTAGCGCATGACTAAAAAGTCATGGGAGTTTCAGGAAACCCTTAGACGCCAGAGTAGAAGACATCTTTCACGCAAGGAATTCCCTGGGGTGATTTCGTTTCTTGGGGTTAACAAGCGATAGGGAATAATGTTAACATGTGAGCATATAAGATTAGGAAGCGAGGCCGGAACATGTAGGTTACTACCCCACCACCCATACAATTGAATACTGAAAGAAACGGGGTAGAACCATGAATAACAAATCTTTCCGCTATCTCTGGACCGGTCAGGCCCTCGCCAATTGCGGCGATTTATTTTACGTTGTCGGGCTAATGGCGATCGTCCATGAGATCACGGGATCTGCCATGTATATGGCTATGATTCCTTTTGTTACTACGCTTGCTCGATTTATTAGCGGGGGCTTTGCGCCCGTACTGATGGACAAATATGCCCTGAAGTTGCTGCTTCTCATCTCGCAATGGGGAAAAACAACAGCACTGCTGCTGCTCGTCATGACCCGATATGCACTGGGGAATCAAGAGATGACGGTGTATGTGATTCTTGGCATGGTGTTCCTTATCTCGTTCCTGGACGGCTGGGCCGCTCCGGCGAGCCATGCAATGCTCCCGCGGCTTGTTCCGCGGGATGAATTAACCCGGGCGAACAGCTTCGTTGCCGTAGTTGACCAGATCATTCAGCTAGGCGGCTGGGCTGCCGGAGGAATGCTGGTCGCCATGGTCGGAGGCGGTCAGGTCATTTGGCTGACCGTCGTACTGGCAGCGGCTGCAGCTGTTTTGATGAACAGGATGGAGGATCCGCTCGTTTCAGGCGACTCAAGCGAACGGAGGGACCGTCCTCCGTATTGGAGCTCCATGCGTGAAGGCTGGGTACTCATCTGGAAACAGCCTGCTTTGCGGACGATCCACGTCATATATGTGCTGGAATCCATTGCCGGAGTCGTGTGGATCGCTGCTATCCTATATGTATACGTGTCCGAGGTGCTGCACAAGGAAGAGGCTTGGTGGGGATATATTAACGCCAGCTTTTTTCTGGGATTGATGGCAGGCGGATGGTGCGGCATGAAGGGCTCGAGGTGGATTGATCGCCATATCGGCAGCTTAACCGTATATTCCTCCTTCGGCATCAGCCTGATGACGCTTGGCTTCGGAATGACCTCGATGCCGTGGCTGGCTTTGATGTTTTCGGCAGGGTTTGGTCTGTTTGATCAGCTCAAGGCGGTTTCATTGCAAACCATGCTTCAGCGGAGCGTGTCCCTGCAGCTGATGCCCAAAGTGTATGCGGCCCAAAGCTCGCTGATCTCACTCGTTTTTGGAGCGTCTACGCTGTTGTTCGGGTATGTCACAGACCGGTTTGGTGTCAGGGCGACCTTTATGGCAGCGGCAGGGATATTGTTCTTATCTGGCTGCTACGCGTTCGGGGCACGGTCCCGATGGCCGTCGGGTAAAAACGCTCCAGATAAGGCGCAATGAAAAATACGCTGGGGCATTTTTTCGTAATGCAGCACGGGTCCGTCATATGTACCGAATAGGGATTTGTGTCGGCAGTAGAGGGCGATTGTCGCGCCACAGGTACTTAAAAGGGTCCTGTAGCGGCAGTAAAAGGCGATTGCCGCGTTACAAGTACTTAAAAGGGTCCTGTTTTCAACTGCAGAAGGCAGGGGGCTACTCGGTCCGCCCGATTTCGGATGATCAAGGGATTATCATTCATATTGAAAGACGAGCTCTATGGCTCGTCTTTTTTGGCATAATATAGACCATTTGATAAGCTGTCCAGGAGCGGAGGATGTTAGCAGATTGCCGTGCTTTTCATAGGTCGGGAATTGCTGCTTACACTTACAATCATGCACATCCCCTGATGGGCAGCTTTAGCTGCAGCCGTGTACAAAAAGACTCCCCCAAGACGCTGAGATCGGGGGAGTCTTATAAAGAATTATGCACGTTCTACAGGGAAGGGCCAATCGCAATCCAAGATATGAAGCCGTAGGCCAGATTGCAGCCGGGCTGGCGCACAACCTCGAGCACGGCGCTGTCTTCTTGCTGGGATTTCAGCGAAATTTGGAAGCCGGGATTGTTGCTCATGCCTACGATGACATAGTTGATGCCGCCAAAAGGCTCCTCAAATTGAACCCCCACTTCGGCTTTGGCCTCGGGGCCGCTCAAAACGAAAGGCGTCATTCCATATTGTTGGAGCTTCGCCTGGCCGGCCGTACCGCGCACTGGCGTAAATCCGAGATGGCGGCTTTGAATGGAGCCATCGGCAATTTGCGTGCCGCCCAGAGAACCGTCAGCGACATGAGAACCTGTAATGGCACCTTGCGCAATATGGTCGCCGGTGATGGAAGCATCGGCGAGGGTGAAACCGTCGAAGGCATCCGGCCCGAGATGGCGGCTTTGAATGGAGCCATCGGCAATCTGCTTTCCGCCCAGAGAACCGTCAGCGACGTGCGACCCCGTAATAGCGCCCTGCGCAATATGGTCGCCGGTAATGGAAGCATCGGCGAGGGTGAAACCGTCGAAGGCGTCCGGCCCGAGATGGCGGCTTTCGATGGAGCCATCGGCAATTTGCGCACCGCCCAGAGAACCGTCAGCGACATGAGAACCTGTAATGGCACCCTGCGCAATATGGTCGCCGGTAACGGAAGCATCGGCGAGGGTGAAACCGTCGAAGGCATCCGGCCCGAGATGGCGGCTTTGAATGGAGCCATCGGCAATTTGCGCACCGCCCAGAGAACCGTCAGCGACGTGCGACCCCGTAATAGCACCCTGCGCAATATGGTCGCCGGTAACGGAAGCATCGGCAAGGGCGAAGCTGCTGAAGACGTCCGGTCCGAGATGGCGGCTCTCGATGGAGCCATCGGCAATTTGTGTGCCGCCCAGAGACCCATCGGCAACATGAGAACCTGTAATAGCACCCTGCGCAATATGGTCGCCGGTAACGGAAGCATCGGCGAGGGTGAAACCGTCGAAGGCATCCGGCCCGAGATGGCGGCTTTCGATGGAGCCATCGGCAATTTGCGCACCGCCCAGAGAACCGTCAGCGACGTGCGACCCCGTAATAGCGCCCTGCGCAATATGGTCGCCGGTGATGGAAGCATCGGCGAGGGTGAAACCGTCGAAGGCATCCGGCCCGAGATGGCGGCTCTCGATGGAGCCATCGGCAATCTGTGCACTACCCAGAGAACCGTCAGCGACATGAGAACCTGTAATAGCACCCTGCGCAATATGGTCGCCGGTAACGGAAGCATCGGCGAGGGCGAAGCTGCTGAAGACGTCCGGGCCGAGATGGCGGCTCTCGATGGAGCCATCGGCAATTTGCGCACCGCCCAGAGACCCATCGGCAATATGAGAACCTGTAATAGCACCCTGCGCAATATGGTCGCCGGTAACGGAAGCATCGGCAAGGGCGAAGCTGCTGAAGACGTCCGGTCCGAGATGGCGGCTTTGAATGGAGCCATCGGCAATTTGTGTGCCCCCCAGAGACCCATCGGCAATATGAGAACCTGTAATAGCACCCTGCGCAATATGGTCGCCGGTAACGGAAGCATCGGCGAGGGTGAATCCGTCGAAGGCATCCGGCCCCAGATGGCGGCTTTCAATGGAGCCATCAGCAATTTGCGCGCCGCCGAGCGACCCATCGGCAACATGCGATCCCGTAATAGCGCCCTGCGCGATGTGGACTCCGGTGACAGCGGCGTCGGTCAAATGAGCGCTGGTCACTGCCCTCATTCCCAGCTTGGCACTGTCAATGGCTCCATCGGCGAGGGTAAATCCGCTGAAGGCGTCCGGTCCGAGATGTCTGCTCTCGATGGCGCCGTCGGAAATGTGCGAGCCTGCAATGGTTCCATCCGCGATCTTATCTCCAGTCATCGTTCCTTCAGCTATGAGTTCCGCCGTAATCGCCCCGGCTTCGATATGCTCTGTACTGATGCAGTGCATCTGCAGGTGGTGGGGAAGGACCGCACCTTCGGCTAACTGCCGGGATCTTACCGAACCCGACTGCAGTTGATCCACGCCGACACTGTCTGGCTGCAGATGCACGTGCCCTACGGATTGATTCCCCAGATGGGCGGCATTAACGGAATAAGGCGCCAGGTGATGGCTCTGAATCGCGAACAGCTCAATATGATTGGAACCGACAGAACCTTCTGCGATATGCTGGCTGTTTACAGAGTCCTCCGCGATATGACCTGCAAGAATGCTTCCTTCCGTGAGATGGGAAGAAGTAATACTTGTTTCTTGAATATGGTGCGACCCGACCGAATCCGGAGCAAGATGGCGATCCGTTACGGCATTGTTCCCGATATGCTCTGATTTGACAATGTCTGCCCCTAGATGCTCGGACTGAATACTCACCTGCTGCAGGTGCCCGGAGCTGATGGAGAGCGGCTTGATTTTGTCCCCGCTCACGGAGTTTGGTTTCAGAGCCTGCTCGGATACCGACTCTGGGGAGAGATGGGCTTCCGAGACGGACCGATCTCCCAGCTTGGAGCCCGGAATGCTGCCGTCATTAAACAACATCTCCGGAGAGCGGGCTTCGTCCGCTAAGTGATTTAATGTGATGGATTTTTTCTTCAGGTGGTAACCGTAAATCGCTTCCTGCACAATATGCTTGCCCAAGATGGATTCCAGGCCGAGATGAGCGCCTTCTATTGCCTGCGGTGCGATTTTGTCTGAAGTAACCGCCTGGTCCTGGATCGCCTCTCCCGATACGGAACTTGGGGACAGGTGGGCCGATTGTACGGCCTTCTGGGCAATCTTATCTGCGGTGACGCTGCCCTCCGCAAGCTTGGAGGAAGTAACGGCAAGATCCACAAGCTTGTCGGTCGATACGCTTTCCGGCGACAGCTTCAGCGATGTAACGGCGTGGTCGCCCAGATGGCGGGGGACAATGGCGCCGTTCGCGATGGCGGATTCGGTAACGCTGTCCGGTGCAAAATGCTTCGGAATCAGGCAGCCCTCCGCAATATGAGCCTGATTTACCGCTTGTTCAGCCAGGTGCCGGGCCGAAATGGCTTGAACGGCGACATGGTCCGATTTAATGCTCGAGTTCTGAATATGATGCGTTTTGACCGAATCCGGAGCAAGATGGCGATCCGTTACGGCATTGTTTCCGATATGCTCTGATTTGACAATGTCTGCCCCCAGATGGTCGGACAGGATGCTCTCCTGCTGCAGGTGCCCGGCGCTGATGGAGAGCGGCTTGATTTTGTCCCCGCTGACAGAGTTTGGTTTCAAAGCCTGTTCGGATACCGACGCAGGGGAGAGATGGGCTTCCGAGACGGACTGATCTCCCAGCTTGGAACCCGGAATGCTGCCGTCATTAAACAACATCTCCGGAGAGCGGGCTTCGTCCGCCAAGTGATTTAATGTGACGGATTTTTTCTTCAGGTGGTAACCGTGGACGGCTTCCTGAACAATATGCTTGCCCGAGATGGATTCCAGGCCGAGATGAGCGCCTTCTATTGCCTGCGGTGCAATTTTGTCTGAAGTAACCGCCTGGTTCTGGATCGCCTCTCCCGTTACGGAACCCGGGGACAGGTGGGCTGATTGTACGGCCTTCTGGGCAATCTTATCTGCAGTGATGCTGCCCTCTGCAAGCTTGGAGGAGGTAACGGCAAGATCCGCAAGCTTGTCGGTCGATACGCTTTCTGGCGACAGCTTTAATGATGTAACGGCGTGGTCGCCCAGATGGCGAGGGGCAATAGCGCCATTCCCGATGGCCGATTCGGTCACGCTGCCCTCCGCGATTTTGTCCGCCGTGACCGAGCCTCGCGCAAGCGCCTTGCTCTGTACGCTTTCGGCCTTGAGATGCCTTGCTTCAATTGCTTGGTCGGACAGATGGGCCGAGCGCACCGCTTCTTCCTGAAGAGCGCTGGTTCCGACACTGCCTTGAGCTAGGTGATGCTGCAACACCGACTGTTTGGCGATATTGACGGAGGTGACGCCATCAAGCGCAATGATCGCTCCGCCGACAGAGCCGAGCGCCAGCTTGCTGCTTGTGACGCTGCCAGAAGCCAGCTGCTTTTCGCCAATGGATTCAGGCTGAAGATGCTGCCTGGCTACGGCGCCGTCGGCCAGATGCTGCGGTCCGACCGCTTTAGGCTTTATGGCGGATCCGGTTACGCTTTCCGCTGCAAAATGCTTCGGCGTCAGGCTGCCCTCCGCGATATGGGACGCTTTCACCGCTTGCTCAGCCAGATGTTGGGATGAAATCGCTTGATCTACAATATGGGCCGATTCTACCGATCCTTTGCTCAAATGCCGGGTCTGCACCGCTTCGTTAGCAATTTTGCTCGGGAGAACGCTTTGGTCTGCGATCTTGGAGGCAGTGACGGCTTGCTCCACCAGCTTCGCCGTATGGACAGACTGGTCGGCCAGCTTGAAGCTTGTAATGCTGGAATCGGCAAGATGCCGAGAAGCCACGGCGCCAGAAGCGAGTTGCTCATCTCCAATAGAGCCATGTCTGATTTGCTCGGTACCGATCGCGCCGTCCGCGATATGGCGGGAGAGGATGGTGCCAGCCTGTAGATGTGCCGAACCAACGGCGCCTTCGGCGATTTGGCTAGAACCGACGCTGCCATAAGCTAAATGCTCGGCAGTGACCGATCCGGGTGCCAAATGCCCGCTGTCTACGGAGCCTTGTTGGATATGTGAGCCGGAAACGGCACCATATTCAATCTTTTCGCTGCTGATCGCGCCGTCACGGATTTTGGTTGTCGTGACTGCGTAGTCAGCGAGCTTGGAGGTGTGCACGGCTCCGTTGGCCAGATGCCGGGTTTCGATCCCGCTGGAGGCAATTTTGTCGCCTCTGACAGATTGATCGTCAAGCAGCTCCGTCGTCACGATCAGATGCTGCAGGTGGCGGGCCGTCACGGCGCCATCGGCAATTTTATTCCCTTCGACCGAATGATCCGCGAGCTTCTGGGCAGTGATTGCGCCGTCTTTGATTTTGCTTCCGTTTACTGCGCCGTCGCGGAGCTTCCGAGTGGATAGCGAGCCGTCCATCAGGTGATCGCTGGTAATGGACAGGGGGGCGATCTTGCTTGAGGTAACGGCCTCGTCCGTGATATGGATGCTGCTCACGCTGTAATCCTGAAGCGCCTCGGCTCCTACGGCACCGGGTGCGATTTTGGAGGCGGTCACGGCCCGGGAGGCAATGCGGCTATCGGTAATCGCATATTCGCCGATATCTTCGGTGTATATGAATGCTCCCTTCACTCCGGGCATTTCCCTATCGGCCAGCAGCTGCTCTTGTTCAGCATGTATGGCCGCAAAGGATGAGGTATCGGCAGGTTTCTCTTGGCTCGGGAAAACTTCGCTCAATGGATTGCTCGGGTTCTGTTCCGGCAGAATATCGTGGATGACCTGTATCTGTTCCTGTATCTGTTCCTGTATCTGTTCCTGTATCTGTTCCTGTATCTCTTCCTGTTCCTGCCTTATCTCCTGTTCAAACTGTTGTTCGTTCTCTTTCTCCTGCTTCAGTTCAGCTAGACCAACAAGGTCTTCCTCGGAATCCAAGACGGAAGCCGCGGACAGGATGCGGGCCTCCTTGTCTTTTTTGGAGTTGCGTCCCGTACCTCGCCCCAGCAGGTCAATCTCCCGGGTACTCGGATCGACTCTGAAGGGCTGGGTAGAGGAGGATGAGGTTTTCTTCTTTTTTTTCAAAACGGCACACTCCTTCTGAATACTAAATCGTCTCCGATATCCTATGCAGACGCGTAGGCGGCTGTCACAGATGTTTCGGGAGCTTAGCAGACGAACGGCCGGGGCTTTTATCAGGGGGCCTCTCCGATAGAAGTCGCCATGGGGAGCTGCCGGTAAAATGGAAAAGGGACCCGGCTGTGCAGCCAGGTCCCTTATTGCGGCGTGAAATGCGCCGCCTATAAAATTTAACCCCTGACAGACGCATGCGGTCTGTACAGTCGGTTCCGTGTGTGAAGTCATTCAAGAATCATTACTTCCAAAACAACAAAAGCCCTGCCTCTCTTTCGTCCTTGCGGCTCCGATGACCGCTCCAGTGTGAATCAGAAAACGTTCCTTAAAACTCTTACTCTTAGGGTCATTAAATAGGAATTTTCCACTTCATCTGAGATGTAATATCAATTTTCGAGGAACTTACGGGGTTAAACTTCATGTAACAGTTTATTATTATATCATAGTTGGGCCCGATAAGCAAAAATATTCAAGAATCTTGGCGAATGAGGTTTAAAGTTCTTGATTTTTTTGGCATTTCCAACGATATTCATAGTAACGACAATTTTAGCAAATTCGATAATTATCCTCATTTCATGCGGGATTTTGTGAATGATGCTGCAGACCGATGTTCGGCTTAAACGGGGTGTTTATTTCTGTTACGAAAGTAGAGGCGGACCATGCAACTGTATAAGTCATTTCTTAATCAGCTTGTTCGGAATTATATGATCGGCTCGATTGCGGCTGTTCTTGTCGTCGGCGGCGTATTATTGGTAACGACCCTGGAAATTTCCTTCGAGGAAGGCGCGCGTCTGATGGTCATCCTTGCCATTTCGTTCATGATCATGAGCGTTTCGGAGCTCAGCGTCTTCCTGAAGCAGCTTAAGCCGATCCGTGCGGTCTTTGAAGAGGAAAACCCGGATCTGGATCTGCTTGAAAAAGCCTATTTACACGTGCATCGTATGCCGCGCCTCGCCGTTTATCGCATATTCGGCCCCCATCTGCTCGGGCTGTCGCTGCCGGCCATTCTCCTGACCTTATGGATGATGGAGCAGGGGAAGCTGAGCTTTCCTGCCTTTTACATATGGCTTGCGTCACTTGGAGCCGTTCTCCTTGCCAGCTGCCATGCCATGATTGAGTTCTTCCTGACGATTGCCGCCATTCGCCCGCTGATCAAGGGAATAAGGCGGAATGCGCTGTCGAGGTATGGTGTCGATTTCTCGCTGGAAGGGCAAGTATTCATGGCGATTCGCACCAAATTTTTGCTAAGCACGATGCTCATCGGCACATTTCCGCTCTTTCTGTTCTCGCTGGCCGTCCAGATTAGGCTGGAGGGGCTTAACAAAATTGCTCCGCAGCAGTATTGGGGTTGGGCAGGGTTCGTCCTGCTGCTCGGCGTCGGATTCGCATATGTCGGAGCATGGCTTTTAACCCAGGATTTACAGCGCCCCATCCGCCAGCTGTACCGGGCGATGAATGAAATTAAAGAAGGACGCCTTATCCAGACCTCGAATCTATATTCCGACGAATTCTCTACACTGATCGCGGGCTTCAATATGATGGTTCGCGGCCTTCAGGTGCGCGAGGAACGGAACCGTAAGCTGCTTGACAGCTACTTCGCGGCGCTTGCGGCCGCGCTTGATGCAAGAGATCCTTACACGGCCGGTCATTCGCTTCGGGTTGCGGAATATTCCGTTCTGATCGGCCGTCTGGCCGGTCTCAGCGAGGAGGAGATCGATCTGCTGCGTAAGACGGCGCTTCTGCATGATATCGGCAAAATCGGTGTGCGTGATCATATATTGCTGAAGGAAGGGAAGCTGACGGAAGAGGAGTTCAATCAGGTCAAGACGCATCCGCAGCAGGGCGAGAATATTTTGCTGCAGATTGAACCGGCCGACGCCATGGCTCCTTACCTGGAAGGGGTGCGATCCCATCACGAACGATATGACGGGTGCGGTTATCCGGATGGCCTGAAGGGCAAGGAAATCCCGTTGTTCGGGCGGATTATTGCCGTCGCGGATGCGTATGATGCGATGACGTCGGATCGTCCTTACCGCAGCGGCATGCGATCGGCGGATGCGCTGAATATATTGGAGGAGGGCAAGGGGACCCAGTGGGATCCGGATTTTGCAGGCATGTTCGTGAATTATATGAAAAGCGAGACAAAGGTGGCCTCGATTCGCTAAGAATGAGAGGCTGTTACATCAGACCTCAAGTACAGTTGATAGATAGATGCCCTGCGGGTCCTCATGGATTCGCGGGGCATTTTGCTGTGTTCGCCCCTCTGCTGCCTTGGCTATAGCATGGATGATAAAGCAGTGACCCTCCCTACAGAATTGGCGCCAGGTGAGGCAAGCGGTAGAAGGTGATCCTTCCATGACAGCTTCCTTCAAGGATTCAGAGCGGCAGCAGGCGGGTAAACACAATGTACAGACGATAGATGAATGCAGGAGTCATTACTTGATAGGGAGGCAGATATCTATGGATAACAACGTTTTTAAAGGGAAATGGAACCAGATCAAGGGTGAAGCGAAGAAGCAATGGGGCAAATTGACCGATGACGACCTGGATGTCATCGCCGGAGAGAAGGATAAATTGGTTGGGAAGCTGCAGGAACGCTACGGACATTCGAAGGATGCCGCAGAGCGCGAATATGCGGATTGGAGCGCCAGATTTCGGGATTAAAGCCTTAGATTAAGGGAGGCGAATGATCGTGTTGGAGAACCGGGTTGTGACCGGCAAGGTGATCGATATTCGTAACGATAAGGTGCTTACGCTTCATGGAGACATGGTCAGTACGTTTGATATGAAGTACTATGTCTGGATGGAGGAGGAGCCCTTCCCTATTCACGAAGGCTTGAGCGAGGCGTCCATAACGGGCGGTTTGCCGGAGGGGGACGCGGCGCATGCCGAAGCCCCCGGCTGGTTCCGCAGAGATTGGAAGCCGCTGCTTAACTTGATAACCGCTTGGAGAAAGAGTGCGAATCGTGCCTGATTTGCACTCTTTTTCTGTATTTAAGCTGCGGCTCATCCTCCTGTAAACGGCTGTATGGTCCATGAGTGGTTTCACCTGATTCAAGTATGTTGACAGCTCCGTTATGGGGTGTAGAATGATCTCAGTAGCAGGAGTTCGGTCAGCCTAACTTTGACGGAGGTTTTGTCCACATCTAAGCTGTCCAGGTTGTCCATAAGCCGCGGTCTTAACCTGATGAATGATTTAGATGATGAATAATTAAGGAGGGCAGTTAGATGGGACGGATAACACTCGTTATTGGGGCAACGGGGCTTGTAGGGGGACAGGTTACCGAGGAATTGCTGAAGAGACCCGAGATGAATGAGGTCCGGGTGCTGGTGAGAAGACCGCCTGACGCTACCCATCCGAGTCTGCGGAGCATTCCCGTGAATTGGGATGAGCTCGAACGCTTCGAAGAAGCCTTCGCGGGTGTTCACAGCGTGTATTGCTGCCTCGGGACAACGATCAAGAAGGCCGGCTCCCGGGAGCAATTCCGGAAGGTCGATGTGGAATACGTGCTGAAGTCGGCGACCCTTGCCAGAAGGCACGGCGTTCGCCAATTCCTGGCGGTCAGCTCGATGGGGGCAAGCCCGGATGTGCGGAATTTCTATCTTCGGACCAAGGGCGAAATGGAGGAAGGCCTGACCGAAATGGGCTTTCATGGCCTGCATCTGTTCCGTCCGTCTTTACTGCTTGGAAAGCGGCCGGACAGCCGTTTCGGCGAGCAGGCAGCTGCGGCATTGATGACTTCTCTGGATGTGCTGTTCAGGCGTCCGAAGCTCGCTCCATACCGGGCAGTCCCTTCACTGAAGGTGGCCCGCGCCATGGTGAGGATCGGGCTTACCGATATGAAGGGGCATCACATCTATCCGAATGAAGTCATTCATGTGCTGGGCGATACGGCTGAATAAATTTGCCAGTCTGCAGCCGGACGTTTACAATGTGAACATAACAGAATTACATAGAAGGGAGCCTTATCCATGAACAAACATATTATTTCCACGCCTAAAGCGCCAGGCGCGATCGGCCCTTACAGCCAGGCGGTAGAGATCAACGGCTTCGTATACACCTCCGGCCAGCTCGGTCTGAATCCGGAAACGGGGGAATTCGGTGAAGGCGTGCAGGAACAGGCGCGGCTGTCCTTAAGCAATGTAAAGGCCATTCTTGAAGCGGCAGGGACAAGCCTGGACCAGGTCGTCAAAACAACCGTATTCCTGAAGGACATGAATGATTTCGCAGCGGTAAACGAGGTGTACGGCAGCTTCTTTTCCGAGCCTTATCCGGCGCGGAGCGCGGTGGAGGTAGCCCGCCTGCCTAAGGACGGACTGGTGGAAATCGAAGTCATTGCAGTCAAGGGATAATGGATCGAAGGAAAACGTAAGGAAGAGCTCCGGCGCCCTAGAGGCGGCCGGGAGCTCTTTTTTTGTCAGGGTCAGCTTTACTTGTATGGGAGCCGGCCAGTTCAACTGGGAGCGCGAGGAACAAGACTGGACGTTGCCGTCGCCAAGCGGGTGTTTCCCGGGCCCAAGCGGGCGTACCCGTGACCCGGTGTTTCCAGGAACCCAAGCGGGCGTTCCGTGCCCCCCGGTCTTTTCGAGGCCGCAGTAGGTGTTCCAGTCCCGTGACCCGGTGTTTTCCCAGGCTCAAGCCGGTGTTCCCGTAGCAAATATTCCGGCTGTTACTTCTTACTTCTGGTGCACCTTCCGATATTCGTTGGGCGTCACGCCCTCCATTTTTTTAAACACCTTGCTGAAGTACTTTTCATCCTGGTAACCGACCATCTCTGCAATCTGGGCAATGCGGAGCTGAGGATTGAGCAGCAGGGTCTTGGCCTTGTCGATGCGTACACGTCCGAGAAAATCGGAGAGGGTCACGCCGAATTCCTGTTTGAATTTGCGGGAGATATACTCCCTGCTGAGGAAGAAGCGACCGGCAATCTGCTGCAATGAAATCTCCTCATGATAGCTGTTTTCCAAATACCGGGCGATATCATGAATAATATGGCTGTCCTTCGAATGAATCTGGGTAAGCACTCTGGAGGCTGCGTTGAGTCGGCCGCAAATCTGTTCCCGCCAGCGGTCCCAGCACAGCATGCCGTCCTCATTCAAGGGAAGAGGGGACGGCAGGTCTTGGGAGATTTCCGCGTCCTCCACGGGCTCCTGTACGCTCTTTACCTCATTCTCGGTCCAATGCTGCTGCATCCAGTCCCATTCGGAGTTTATGCGCAGCAGCTGCTCCGGAGACACCCGATCCATGTCCCGGATATCCTTCATCCACTCATCCGCGGCTGCTTCGATCCGTTCCTTGCTCCCGCTCAGGGCGGCTAATTTGAATTTCTCTTCATACGTGGCCAAGCGAGGGGTACGGGAGCCTTCGCTTTCCGGGACGCGGTCTTTGTGAACTCGCGATTTGCCTGTCAGCAGGTTGCGGCTCCACAAGGCCTGGACGGCGTTCAAGTATGCTTTCGGCAGCTCAGCAGGGAAAGCTGCTGCCGCATAGCCGAAATGGGCCCGGCGCCGGAGAATGGCGAACAATCCGTCGTTGATCCGTTCGAGCATATCGTTGACGGGCAGACGAGGGTTCCAGTACAGCACAATCATTTCACCGGGCTTGTCGATATGGCGGAAAGCGACACCCTGATCGCGCAGCAGCTCGTTGCAGATATTAATCAAGGTGAAGGAGAGCAGATGCCGCCGGTTCCGAAATTTGGACAGCAGGTCTTTGTCAAACTGAACATCGCTTATAACGACGATATGACAGAGAGCTCCTGTCTGAGGCAGAGCTATCCGGTTTCGCAGCTGGGCTACGATGCTCTCTCTGCTGCCGTATCCGTTCACAAGATCCGAGAGAAGCCGGTCCATATAGAGCGGGGTCATCTGGTTCATCTCGATATTTTGGCTCATGATCTGCTTCCGCTTTTCTTCCTCCAACCGCCAGGCATCCGCCGCTTTGCCGAGCGCCTCGTTCAGACTTTCCGCCTCGACCGGCTTCAAAATATAATCCGATCCCCCCGAGCGGATCGTATGCCGGACATACTCGAAATCATCGTATCCGCTGATGACGAGCACCTTGATGTCGGGTCTGGATGTGTGCAGCCAGGTCAGCAGCTCGAGGCCGTTTGAATTCGGCATCCGCATATCGGTCATGACGATCTGGGGATCTTTCTCCTCAATCAGCCGAACCGCTTCCTCGCCGTCGGCAGCCTGATAGATTTCCGTTATGCCATGACGCTCCCAGTCCGCAAGCATCTCAATCGCTTCTCTTACGTGCTGTTCGTCGTCTACGATCAATACTTTCATCTCTTCTGCTCACTCTCCCCAAGCGTTGATATTGAGCGTGACAATGACGCCATGCGGCACTGCATTCTCGATGGTTAAAACAGCCTTGTTGTCCGTATACAGGTTCAGGCGCATCAGCACATTCATAAGCCCGATGGAGATATCCCCGGCATCGCCGCTTCGCGGCTCATAGCCCGAAGGATCGGCCAGCATGCGGCGGATAGCGGCCAGTCTGTCTTCCTCAATCGACGTGCCGTTATTCTCGACCACGACGACGAGTCTATGTTCCTCTGTAATACGCGAAGAAATCGATAAGCGTCCCACGGTATCCCTGGTGTTCATGCCGTGCTTGAAATAGTTCTCGACGATCGGCTGCAGAATCATCTTCGGAACGGGAGCCTGCAGGCTTTCCGGCTCCAAATCCCATGTAATTTCAAGCTGATCGCGGAAACGCTGCTTCTGGAGCTCCAAGTAGAGCCGCACATGATGGATCTCATCCTGCAGCGTTACCTTCGCCTCGCTGTTACGCATATTGTAGCGCATGATATTGGCGAGGGAGGAGAGCAGGGAATAGATCCGCGGCACCTTATGCTGAAGGGCCAACGTTCCGATGGACTGAAGCGCATTGTACAGAAAATGCGGGTCGATCTGTGCCTGCAGCGCTTTCAGCTGGTTGGTCTTGTTGGCCAGCTCCAGCCGGTATTCCCGCAGGATCAGGTTGTTGATCGTGTCCATCATATTCCGGAACCGCCGGGATAAAATTCCGATCTCGTCCGGGCTCATTACATCGATATCGACATCCAGCCGCCCGGTCTGTACCTGATTCATATAACTCGTGAGCTGTTTAATGGGTCTTGTAATCCGAATGGATATCCATAGGGTGCCGAAAATGACAACCAGTAGAGCAAAAATGGCAATAATCGCGTTGATCCCCGTCAGTTCTGTCGAATTTTTGTACAGCGTTTTATGCGGTATCTGCTTCACCAAAGTCCAGGGGGCATACGGCAGATCCAGCTTCTCATAGATCACCATCGCTTGCTTGCCGTCATAATAGCCCTGTTTTCCCTTGGCGATTTCATTCAGCAGCGTCTGATCGGCAAAGGGCTGCCCGATTTCATCGGAATTCGGACTATACATGATGCTGCCTGTATCATCAATCAAGTATAACTGCTCCTCCCCCTTGGCATACAGTTGGTCGCAAATGGCCAAGATACTGTCAAGTTTCACATCAATCGCCATTAGAGCGTACTGCTCGGGAGATGGAATGTTGTTGATCGACCGGTAAAAGGTGATCACCTTGAAATCGGTAATGTCGGCCGGTCTGCGGGGAAATCCGTAGTTATGAACCTCATGGATCGGCTCGACCGCGGCAGGGCCGGGACCGAACTGCTCAATCCGGCGGTAAGGCTCCTTCCGGAACTCGCGCCTTGGAAGATTGCTCGACACTTGGGTCGATTGACCGGTTAAGTAATTGTGCAGGTAGATCTGATGAATGTCCTCCATCCCTGTCTGAAGCGCCTGCAGGGTGGCATAGAGCTCGGCAATGACGCGGTGATTGTCCGGATCTAGGGCGAGATTGCGCAGAAAATAGGAGTCCGAATAGACGGAGAGCGAAGCCCGATTGATGCTGTTCATATAGTTTCTTAAATTGGTCGCTCCTTGATAAATAAGCCGGATGTTCTCGTTAACCGTCTGTTCCTTCACGGATTCGCGGGTATGCGAGAATGTGATGATTAAGGAGAGCAGAAGCGGAATCGTTGTAACGGCCAGCATGAATTGAATCAGCCGGGTTTGAATACTGCGGAATTTCATGGCGGCTCACCTCAGATAGGATCAATCGTACAAAAGCGTATGGTCAATATTTTACACCTAACGGTTCATGATTCTCCGTGTTCAATGATAACAGGTTACCTCATAATGGCTATACATCATACAACATCTTATCGCAAAGGGGAGATCACAGGGATGAATCGAAAAAAATCATCGGCGCTGCTCCAGCAGTTTCTGTTCGTGGGACCCTCCACTATTTTTTTCATCCTGATCATGATCATTCCATTCCTTCTAGGACTGTATTATTCCTTCACCAACTGGAATGGCGTATCGAATAAAATCGATTGGGTCGGCTTTGATAACTTCGTAACGATATTTACCAACGACGATAAATTCCGCAGCTCATTCTGGTTCACCGCAAGGTTCACGGTGCTGGGAGTCATTCTTACGAATCTTCTCGGCTTCGTGCTGGCCTATTTTCTGACCAAGCCTCTCAAGACGAGGAACGTGCTGCGAACGATCTTCTTCATGCCGAACGTGATCGGCGGCCTGCTTCTGGGCTTCATCTGGCAATTCATCTTCGTAAAAGGCTTCGCGGCGATCGGCAACGCGACGAATCTCGGATTCTTCAATCTGCCTTGGCTCGGGACGAAGGGGACGGCTTTCTGGGCGATCGTCATCGTCTTCGTATGGCAGACGGCCGGTTATCTGATGGTCATCTATATTTCGTCGCTCAATAACGTGCCAAAGGATATTCTGGAGGCGGCCGAAATCGACGGCGCAAGCAGGGGACAAGTTCTTCGGTCCATCATTATACCGCTCGTGATGCCTGCCGTCACTGTATGCCTGTTCCTGGCGATCTCATGGTCGTTCAAGATGTTTGACCTGAACCTGTCGCTCACCAAGGGCGGGCCGTTCGGCTCCACGGAGTCGGTGGCCATGAACATCTATAACGAAGCGTATACGAATAACCGTCTGGGCCTCGGCACAGCGAAGGCGGTCATCTTCTTCATCGTCGTCGCCATCATCACAAGCCTGCAGGTTCGGTTCACGAAGAGCAAGGAGGTCGAGGCTTAATGGAGACCGTTAGAAAATACAAGCTGAATACGCTGGCTACCGAGCTCATCATGATCATCGTTGCTCTGCTCTTCCTGGTACCGTTCTATTTCCTGTTCGTCAATTCGGTCAAAACCTTCGGCAAGCTGCTGACCGATTCGGCGGGGCTGCCGACAACGTTTGAATGGAGCAACTATTCGCGGGCATGGGATATTACGAACTTTCCGTCGGCGCTCTGGAACTCCCTGGTCGTCACGGTTGCCAGCAACCTGCTGCTGGCGATGCTGAGCGCCATGACGGCGTATCAGATGGTGCGGCGCAATACGCGCTTTAACCGGCTTATGTTCGCCCTGTTCGTTGCAGCCATGGTCATTCCGTTCCAGTCCATCATGATTCCGCTGGTGAAGGTAACCGCAACGATGGGCATCAATAACAGCCTGTACGGCCTGATCATCTGTTATCTCGGGTTTGGTGTTCCGCTCAGCGTATTTCTGTTCCATGGATTTACGAAGTCGATTCCGCTGGAGATCGAGGAGGCGGCAACGGTGGACGGAGCGAGCGGCTACGGCGTATTCTTCCGGGTCGTATTTCCGCTCATGAAGCCGATGTTCGTGACCGTGATCATTCTGAACACGCTGTGGATCTGGAATGACTATCTGCTGCCGTCGCTGATCCTGCAATCCGCCGAGCTGCGGACGATACCGATTGCGACCTTCGCCTTCTTCGGGCAATATACCAAGCAGTGGGATCTGGCGCTGCCGGCGCTGGTGCTCGGCATTCTGCCGATCATCATTTTCTTCCTGGCGATGCAGAAATACATTATTGAAGGAATTACCCACGGGGCTGTCAAGGGATAAACCGGTAAAGCGGTCAATTTCATCCACCTGAGAGATCAATATCGTACCTGATGAATCGAAAAAAGGTTAATTATACTGAAGAAGCAAAACGCCATTCATAGCAACTGATACACCTATACAAAAGGGAGGATTCATAACATGAAGAAACAAGGTAAGCTTCTGCTGGTCATGATCCTGGCGTTCTCCACCTTGCTTGCAGCATGCGGCGGCGGCTCGAAAGAGAGCGGCCAGGGAGCCGAAGGCGGCGCTGAGGGCGGAACGAAGACCATTAAGATTTTCCAATTCAAGGTTGAAATTGCGGAGGCGCTGAACCAGCTGAAGGCGGAATATGAGAAGGAGCATCCCGGCATCAAGCTGGACATTCAGACGGTCGGGGGCGGCTCTGACTACGGCGCGGCATTGAAGGCAAAGTTTGCTTCAGGCGATGAGCCGGACATCTTCAACGTAGGCGGGTACCGTGACCTGGAAACCTGGTTCGAGAATATCGAAGATCTGTCCGACCAGCCATGGGTGGACGATGTGCTGGACGTAGCGAAGGAGCCTATGACGAAAGACGGCAAGCTGTATGGGCAGCCGTTCGGCATTGAGGGCTACGGCTTCATTTACAACAAGGACCTGTTCAAGCAAGCCGGCATCACCGAGCTGCCGAAGACGCTGACCGAGCTTGAGGCAGCTGCGCAGAAGCTCCAAGCGGCAGGCATTACGCCATTTGCCAACGGCTATCAGGAAACGTGGATTTTGGCCAACCACCTGCTGAATATCCCGTTTGCCCATCAAGAGAATCCGGATGCTTTGGTCAAAGGCCTGAACGAAGGAACGGAGAAGATTGCGGGCAATGCGAAATTCGACGAATGGATCCGCCTGCTTGACCTGACGGTAAAGTATGGCCAGAAGAACCCGCTGACGACCGACTACAACACCGAGATCACGATGTTTGCCAGCGGGGAAGCCGCCATGACACAGAACGGCAACTGGACCCAGGTGCAGATTGACGGAATCAATCCGGAGCTGAACATCGGCTTCCTGCCGATGCCGATCAACGACAACGCTGAAGAGAACGATAAGCTTCCGGTCGGCGTGCCGAACAACTGGGTAGTCAACAACAAATCCCAGGTAAAGCCTGAAGCGAAGGAATTCCTGAACTGGCTTGTCACCTCGGAAACCGGCAAACGGTACATCACGGACGAATTTAAGTTCATCCCGGCCTTCAAGAGCATCGAAACCAAGAGCGAAACACTGGGCGATCTCGGCAACGATATCGTGAAATACAGCAAGGAAGGCAAGACGCTCAGCTGGGAGTTCAATAAATTCCCGGATGGCGGCATGAACGAATTCGGCAGCCAAATGCAAGGCTATGTTGCCGGCAATGTGAATAAAGACCAATTGTTCGAGGGCATCCAGAAATCCTGGGAGAGCCTGAAGGCGAAATAAACGAATAGAAGCGAGAAGAGGCCGCTCCGATTAGTCGGAGCGGCCTCTTCTGCGTGTATGGGGCAGCTATGGGAATGCAGGCGCGCAGGAATAGAGTGATGTCCTCGCATCATTGCGATCGCCAAATGATCCCGGAATGTTCGCTGGATATGCCGCGACGACGGCTGACAAGCTCTAAGCCCTTCGGATCAGCAGATAGATGATGAGTCCGACAATCGGAAAGAACAGCAGACCGAGGACGACAAGCAGCGCGAATTCAGGGCTTCTGCCAAGACGGCGCGCATCGCGGTATCCCCATATACAAATCAAGATGTGAATAATAAAAAATAAAATACCTATTAATATAACGCCCAGCCCAATAATGCTTCCGGCAAATAAGATGTCCACACGAGCTCCTCCTGACAAATGTAGGTTTATTTATTCAATACGCATGAAGGACCGGATAGGTGGCAACATTTAGGGGAGCGGCATCCTTTATTTGCCCGAAAATTCTTTTGGTTACCGTTTTGAAATTATGCGGCGATCGTATAAGATAGTAATAATATCTATAAAAAGCAGGAAAAGACGGGAGACAACGATGAATCAACCGCTTTATGGCGTATGGTTAGGTGACGCATTCTTTTGTTTTTCCGGAGAGGTATCCGAGCCCAAGGTAGATGCATGGAGCCGCGTTGTCCGTGCCGTACGGATGCAGGATGGAAGCCGTCCCTTCGCACATGCAACTCTCCGGCTGGCCGAGCTCAGATATCCGTCCCCGACCTATGGGGCGAGAAGCACGCGTCGTCCGGAGCGGAAGATGGTTGGCGGCCGGACGATGGAAGGACTGGCGCTGACGCCGGGGGATGCGTTCCAAATGCTGCTCGAGCTTACGCCGGCAAACTATGAAGCACAGGGCCTCGCAGCCGGAGAAGAGATGGAATTTTGGATACAAGCAAGCCGCTTTGCGCTGCAGCTGCTGCTTCAAGGCAAGCTTGCGCCCGGAACAGCCGAAGTGCCGGCGGTCGGAAGACGGCGCACCACGATGCAGAGCATCCGTGCGGTATGGAAGCCGCAGCTCTCCGGGGAGGACTCGGAGCGATTCATGCACCTGGCGGCCAATATTCCGCCGGTCTGCATCGGCGTGCCGGCAGCTCTGGCCGGGCATGACCCGTCAACCCGGGAAGAAGCGGGCGCGATCGTGCTGTACTCGTTCTTGTGCGGCATTCTGAACAGCGAGGCCCGGGAGGCGGTGCGGGAAACCCAGGATAAGCTGCGGCCCCATCTGGCGAATTATCGCCGCGGGCATTCTCCCTTAGCCGAGCTGTGGTGGAACAGTCTGCTGACGGTGAACCGTGAGCTCCCGGTTCAAGGAACAGTCGAAGAGATCGGGGAGCTGACATCGGCGGTGGAGGCGGCGGGAGGAACGTCGGTTCCGTATGCCGCGGGCGAGGATGCGCCCCCGGAGAGCGGAACGGTCGGGCTCGGACTTCGGCTTGAGCCTCCGCTTACGGACAACCGGCAGGATTGGCAAATCTCGTTTTGGGCACGGGGCTTGGAGGATGAGGGCTTGCTGCTCCCCGCAGGCAGCATCTGGGGAATGGCGGAGCCGGATCCGCTGATCCGGGGACGGATCTATTCCTCCGTGAAGCAGCAGCTGCTGCTAAGGCTTGGCGAAGCCGCGGAGCTTGCGCCGGAGCTGGCGGAGGGCTTACGCGGACCGGCACCCGATGGGGCGACGATTCCGCTCAGCGCCTTGTCTTCCTTTATGAAGGATTCGGTTCCGAGACTGGCCCGAAGAGGCGTGACGGTCCAAATGCCGTCAAGGTGGAGCAAGGAAGGCCGCAGACGGGTCGGGCTGTCCCTAAAGATGATGTCCGACGCGAGATCGCCGGGCGGGATGCATCCGCTCCCTGTGATGGGGATGGAGCATCTGGTTCGCTTTGAAATTTCCGCGGCCATGGGAGGCCAGCGTCTCACCCGGGAAGAGCTGAAATCGCTGGCGGAGCAGAATTTGCCGTACGTCCAATTCCGCGGTGAATGGGTTGAGGTCGACTTGAAGGAGATCAACCAGGTGCTCCGTTTCATGAAGCGCCACGAAAAGGGCGAGATGGAGCTCGCGGAATGGATGCATCTGACCGCCGAGATGGACGGGGAACGGCTGTGGAAGGGCCTCTTTATCGAGGAGGTGGAATCCGCAGGTCTGCTGTCCTCCTTGCTCGAAGGCGAGTTCATCCGGAAGGTTCCTCCCCGGCCTGTCCCCTCGACGCTGCATGGGGAGCTGAGGCCGTATCAGGAGCGGGGGTATCAATGGCTCAGCATGATGCGCGACATGGGCTTTGGCGTATGCCTTGCGGATGATATGGGGCTTGGCAAGACGATTCAGGTCATAACATGCCTGCTGGACCGGAGGGAATCGGACGGGGAGACCGGGCCGGTCTTGATCATATGCCCGACGTCTTTGCTTGGGAACTGGCAGCGGGAGCTCCAGCGGTTCGCCCCGGAGCTGTCGCTTCATGTTCATCACGGTGTCCGGCGGCTTCGGGGCGAAGAGTTCACGCAGAAGACCAAGGAGTACGACGTCGTGCTGACCACGTACCATCTGGCCGGGCGTGACGGAGGAGATCTGTCCGGCATCAGATGGTCCAGCGTTGTACTGGACGAGGCCCAGTATATTAAGAATTACCGTACCAAGCAGGCGCAGAGCGTCATGAAGCTGTCGGCCCCCCATCGGATTGCCATGACCGGTACGCCGGTGGAGAACCGACTGGCAGAGCTGTGGTCCATCTTCCATTTTCTCAATCCCGGGTATTTGGGCTCCTTCCATGCCTTCCGTCAGCGGTATGCAGCCGGCGAAGGGCAGCAGGAGAGGTACCGGGAGCTTCACCGGCTCGTATCGCCGTTCATGCTGCGCAGGCTGAAGAGCGATCCGGACATCCGCAAGGATCTGCCGGAGAAGCTGGAGGTGAAGTCCTACTGCACGCTGACGGAGGTGCAGGGAGCTATGTATCAGGCCGTCGTGGATGAGATGATGGGACAGATCGAAACCCAGACGGGCATGGCCCGCAAGGGGCTGGTGCTGTCCTCGCTGACCAAGCTGAAGCAAATATGCGATCATCCTCAGCTGCTGCGGCAGGAGGAGGGACGAGCGGTGCGCGCGGAAGCCTCCGGGAAGATGGAGCGGATGCTCGAGATTCTCGACCAGATTGCAGATATGGGGGAATCGGCGCTCATCTTCACCCAGTATGTCGGCATGGGCGAGCTGCTTGTGAACGTGCTCGGACGCAAGTACGGGAAGAAGCCTCATTTTCTCCATGGCGGCGTCCCGAAGCGCGAACGGGACGAGATGGTCCGGGCCTTCCAGAACGGCGAAGGCACGGAATTCTTCGTGCTGTCGCTGAAGGCCGGCGGCGTGGGGCTGAATTTGACCCGCGCGAATCATGTGCTCCACTACGACCGCTGGTGGAACCCGGCGGTGGAGAATCAGGCAACGGACCGGGTGTTCCGGATTGGACAGCACCGCAATGTGCAGGTGCATAAGCTGATCTGCCAGGGGACGCTGGAGGAACGGATTGACGAGCTGATCGAACAGAAAAAGGCGTTGTCCGAGCAGGTCGTCGGCTCCGGCGAGACATGGCTGACGGAAATGTCCGACGGCGAGCTCCGCCGACTGATCGAGCTTCAAGGACAGGATTGGATGTAAACGGGCATCCCGTTCGATTATGAATGAGGGTGCTATACGGATTTTCTCTTTTGATTGAGATGCTGTCCAAGTTCTCTTTCGATCAGGACGCTAGCCAAATTCTTTCGTTCAGGATGCTTGCCCAGATTCTCTTCTGATCAGGCTGCTATATCGAGCGAAACAATTTTGAATGTTTGGATGACATAAAAGGATTTACGGCGAAGAGGAGGGTGCTGTTATGGAACCGACGAAGACTGGTGAGCCCCGGTTTGATTTGACTGCGGGGCGGCTTCAGGGCTGGACCGGTCCGGACGGGGAGCAAGGCGGGAGCTGCGGAATCAGCGTGACGATCGAGCCGCTTACTAGCGATGCCCGCAATACGATAATCGCCTACCTTACGGATCATCCGCTGGAGCTGTACTCGCTCCTCGCAGGCCGTGAAGCCCCGTGGCTGGCGGGCTTTGTTCCTTCGCCCCTGCCGGGCGAAGGGGAGGGCGTGCCTTGCACATGCGGGCGCGAAGCCTGCGGTCAAGCCGCGGCCGTGCTGGACGCCGCACGGCAGAAGCTTGCGGCGGAGCCGCTCCAGCTGCTGGCGTTGCTGGGGCTGCCGCGGGAGGCGCTGCTGGCCGGCGTCTTCGACGCCTGGGCCAAGGCCGTACCGCCGCGGCCCGGCGGCGCCGCCGGGGACGCGGCCACCCGCGTGAAGGAGAAGGGGCCTTCCGGCCCTTCTCCCGGCGAATGGGTGGCCGAGGCTGCGGCCGAAGGCCGGCTGCACCGGCCAGGGCCGCAGCTGGGCGAGCTGGCGGTGCCGCTGTCCCCGCCGCCGCCCGGGGAGCTTGGGCCCGCCGGCGATTGGGCGGGCCTGCTGCCGGGGGTAAGCGGCGTTACCCAGGCGCTCGGCCTCATTGCCCGTGCGGCTTCGGAGCGGGCCGAGCAGAAGCGCCGCCGCATAGAGCAGCCATAGCTGTAGCCGCACCTCTCGAAAGGAGCGGCCAGGCGCATGGCTGCTTTTTTCACGCCTAATGGCCGTAAAGCGCGGCCTCGGCACCGCAAATTCGGAGAAATGACGGCATAGCGCGTCATTCTTCGACATGACAGCGTTTGTCCTGTAACGCTTGGATAAGGTACAATGAGGACAATGAAGATGGGAAAGGACGAGGCAGCGATGAATGCATTTTATGGAAAAAGGATACGCTGGACAAGCCTGATGCTGTCATCTTTGCTGGTAGCGGGGAGCATTTTGGCTGGATGCCAATCGAATGACGCGGGTTCAGGCAAAGAGCAGGGACAGGAGCTTCAATCGCCGGCCGAGGGCCAGGAAGGCACGACGCTTCCGGAAGGAACCGGGGAGGGCGCAAGCGCGGAGGCCGGGAACGAGCAGGCGGATCCCGTGATGGCCAAGCGGAGCGAGAATGCGCTCCAGGCAACCGTGCAGGAGGAGAAAGGCAAGCAGGTCGTGACCAATCCGGATGCCGTCACCGTAGTGGTGAACAAGCAGCGCAGTCTCCCGGACGGCTACGAGCCGAATGATCTTGTGGAGCCGAACGTTCCGTTTTCCTTCGACGGTCCCCATGAGAAACGGATGTTGAGACAAGAGGCAGCCAAGGCGCTTGAGGAATTGTTTGCAGCGGCCGAGGCGGACGGAATGGAGCTTCGCGCGGTTTCGGGTTACCGTTCATATGACCGCCAGAAGGTGATATATGAAAATAATGTCCGCACCAAGGGAGAAGCGGAGGCGAACCGGGTCAGCGCAGTGCCCGGCACGAGCGAGCACCAGACCGGCCTGACGATTGACGTGTCGAGTCCAAGCGCAGGGAACGCGCTGGAGGAAGCGTTCGGCCATACGGAGGAAGGCGAGTGGCTGGCCAGACGCGCGCCGGAATTCGGATTCATCATCCGGTACCCGGAAGGGGCGGAGGATATTACGGGATACGTGTACGAGCCTTGGCATATCCGCTATGTCGGGAAGGATCTGGCGCCGGACATTGCCAAGAGCGGCCTGACGCTGGAGGAGTATTTCGACGAAGCTAACCTGAAGCTGTAGCTGTCGTGTGAAATGGTCGGAGCCGGGGGAATACGCAATCCCTTCATTGCCATGACCGGAAAAGAGCTAAACCGTTGAACGAGCTTTCAGGTTAATTGGACGTCGGGAATGCTAAGCAATCGCAAAGAAACCCCGGAGCTGTGCTTCGGGGTTTCTTTGGATCAATCCTGCGAGCGGTTCCCGGCATGCAAGCCTCACGCCAGGTGCACAAGCTCCACGCATGATGCAGGGTTCCAGTGTGATGAAAGCTTCACGCCTGATGCAAGCTTCCGGTCTCATGCAGGATTCCCGCCTAATGCAAGCAGCGAGAGGCTTGTCATGCCCTTCGGCCGCTGAAATTGTGTAAGAAGAGCCGCCTACCAGGATTTTTTTTCACATGGGTGCTGCTTTATGGCTTGTCATTTCGTTTATTTATTAAGCGGGGCATTCTCGTAGCCCGGATCGTCATAGCCGGTGTCATCCATTTTGCGGATAATGTTCATATCCTCGATCATGCGGCGCGTACGTTCATCCCCATGCTCATGGAGGAATGCGTACAGGTCGATTGTCCGCTCATCGAATTGCTCAATGGCTTCATCGTGATCAGCCGATTTATACGGTACAAAGGTCCGTTGGAACGCATAGCGGTCGGTGCTGCTGAAATCATTGATCAAGTCCTTCAGCCGGGTTAATTCGTCCTTGCTGAGCATGACGATGAATTCATTGGAATCTCCCGGGACATCCCGGATCAGGTTATGGTTGACGGAGACATAATAGGTTTTTTTATCGGTTGTCATGCGTTATCCCTCCAGTAATGGCAGCCGGCTTATCGCACGGCCGGTAAGCTTTCGATGCCAGATTGAACGCTGGCTTGAGGCAGGTGCTGGCTTTTTTCTATTCTTTACACAACCGGAATCGGGTTGAATCACTTGAAATGACAGGAAGACGGCGATTTTCACAAGAAGCAAGGAATTTGGTATGATAGAATCACCGTCACCGCCGTATACTGGATAGATGAGATGTCCGCCTTCCTGGCATGGCCCGATCGACGGCATGCGGGAACCGGAGGACCGGTTAGGGGTGAGCGTTTAATTAATTCATGATGTTAACTATGCGCTGCTTTAGGAAGCGCAGTTATGATGCGGGTATAAGGAAGAGGAGGAAATAAGGATGAATATATTACAGAGGCTTAAGGACGGTGCGAACCGGGCAACGGAAAAAGCTCAGCACGTGGTAGAAGTCAATAAACTGAACAGCCAAATTGCGGAGATCGAGCAGCAGAAAAATTCGTACTACCTTCAAATGGGGAAAGTATTCTACGAAGGCTACCGCATGCAGGATATGTCCGTTGCCGAGCAGGAAATGGTAGAGCTGGCCAAGACCTGCGACGGTCTTCAGGAGAAGATTGAAGAGATCCGCAACCGGATTGCGGTGCTGAAAAATGAGCGGGTCTGCCAATGCGGACGCGTGGTGGCGCTCGATGCCAATTTCTGTCCGAATTGCGGCCACAAGCTGGCCAGCATCGCTCCGAAAGAGGAAGAACCGATTGAAAAAGCGGTGAAGGAGCCTGAGCTGAACAAGGTTAGATTCGATTTCGAGGATGAAGATGAGGCCGATGCTTATGCGGCAGCTGCCGATGAGCTAGACCATGAGCCATTCACGTATCGCCAAGGTCCGGAGCCGTTTAGCCCTGTCGATGAGGAGCTTCTTGAGCCGGAGGTGGATCCTGAGCAGCTTCGTCTTGAGCAGGAGGAGCAGGAGAAGGAGCGCCGCCACTGGGAAGAGCTCGAGCGTGAACGGGAAAGACAGCTGGAGCTGGACCGGCGCATTCGTTTCTGGCAGGAAAACAATCAGAACCAGGATTACGTGTCCGGAGAAGAGACGGTGCGGGATACGGTAAAATGCCAAATTTGCAGCGTCGACCTGCCGAAGGGCTCGAAATGGTGCCCGCGCTGCGGAGCGGAGCAAATCTAATTGAATTGTAAGGGAATCGGACGACCATGGCCTTAAGCGCAAGTTCAACAACAATCGTGTGTATGATAGAGCAAGCGTTCGAGCATCTTTGGGGGGACTAGAAATTATGGAACAATTGCTGCATCATCTGCGCAATTTAGGATTTACCGAGATCGAATCGAAAATTATGGTGGACCTTGCCGAGCATGGACCCGCCGGAGGCTACGAGGTGGCGAAGCGCCTCGGGGCTTCCAGGTCCAATGTGTATGCGGCCATGCAGCGGCTGGAACGGCAGGGAGCGCTCGAGCGCATGAACGGAGAACCCGTCCGATACCGGTCGCTGAAGCCGGAGGAATTGACGCGCATGATCTCGGGACGAGTGGAGGCTTCCCTTGCCTATGTGGAGAAAAGCCTGCCGCGCAGCAGCGGTACGGCTGCCCCGTTCCTCAGCATGGAAGGAGATCAAGCCGTGCTAGATGCTCTCGTTCGGGAGCTGGGACGGGCAGAGCGCGAGATTGTGGTCGATGTCTGGCGGGAGGAGGCTGCGCTGCTTCGCGAGCCGCTGGCCGAAGCGGAGGCTAGAGGCGTGAAGGTGCTGTGGGCATGCGACGGCCCTGAGCAGAGCTTGTCGCGGACGCTTGCTTGGCCGGGCTGGAGGGGCCTCGAGGAACGAAAGCGGGGCGGCCGCAAATTCTCCTTCGTCGTGGACCGCGAGTGGTGCATGCTCGGGATGCGCGGCGGTGAATTCGAGACCGGTGCCGTAATTACGGAACACCCTGTGATGGCTGAGCTGCTGCTGCATCATTTCACCCAAGAGATGGTGCTGTTCCAGCTTGAGCAGGATATGGGAGACACGCTGGAGTCGCGGTACGGCCGGAATTTCGGGCTCATTCAAAGCGAGTACGTCACGCCGGAAGGCTATGCCGACCCGTACGGGGAAGAGGATGAACGTGCGATTGATCTTGATGCCTTAAGGGTAGCTTTACCCGAGACGGGAGCGTTTGAAGAAGCGGCGACCGGCTTGGAAGCGGAAGCTGAATCCGGCGTTAACGCGGAGGCAGAGCAGGAGCCGTCATCTGAGCACGCATCCAAAGGGACAGATAGCTGATCGTGACATGCACGATCTGTCCGTATTAGATGCTGCGCCTGAAATCGCTAGTTCATCTATACTAGGCTTGCGCACACCAGCGCAATGGCATTGTATGAATCGGCAATGACATGAATCACAGCCCGATCCGTAATTTTATGATAAAATACAATCAAACTTTAACGAACGCCGGGAACTATCCTGGCGTTTATTTGCATAAGGGACTATACCCCCGCGATGCAGGATATCATGAGTAAGGGGCAGGATATTCAGACAACGAAGCGAGAGGAGTGGCTTGCATGGAATGCATCGTTCATTTTACAGTCGGGCACAAGGAAGGACCCAAGAAATTAAGGGGCCTGATCTTTATTGATAAGGGGAAGCAGCCTACCGGACAGCAGCTTCTGGATATGTTTCACGATATGGAATACAACGTCGTTCCGGATGAGCGCGATGAGCTGCTGTTCAAGCCGGTGACTCCGGATGCAACGTACTCCTACATCCGGGTCAATGAATTGGATATGGGTCAGGAGCGTTATACCGAGGATCGCAACCTGAAATCGATCTTGAATGAGCTCATTCCGCGAAAGCATACGGGGTTGTAGCCTATAATTATGAACAAGCACCAATATAGCATACGATCTCAAGTATGAATGTATCATTACGGATGCTGTCTTCCTTACCGGCGAGTGCTGGGATTTGCTCATTAGCCTTGATATAATGAGTGTATGAAAAGGAGATGGCGATGTATATTTTCATAGGAATCATAGCGTTGATCATTTACGGCTTGCTCGTCTATTATATCGGGCGAAGTGTATGGAGCTGGATGGGGCCCGGGAAATCCGCCCTGTTCAAGACACTGTACATTATCGTCCTGACGGTCGTATCGACCTCTTTTATATCAGGGCGTTTCCTCGGCAATCTTACGGTGCTGAACGTAATCGGTGCCTATTGGATGGCGGTCTTTTACGTGCTGATCCTCGTTCTCCCGTTGTTGCATTTAACGATGTGGGTGCTGCGCCGAACGAAGCTCCGCCGGGACGGCGCGGGGAAGAGGGCAGGTCTGCTCGTGTTGGTTCTCTTACTGCTGTTGATCGGGCTTGGTACGTTTAATGCCTATAGCCCGACGATACGGGCATACAGCGTGAATATTGCCAAGGATGCCGGAGCGATGGATGAGCTTAATATCGTCATGGCCTCCGATATGCATTTCGGACTGCTGTCGGGAAAAGGCCATGCGAAGCGGATGGTTGAGGAAATTAATGCGTTAAAGCCGGATCTGGTGCTGTTCCCGGGTGACATGATCGACGACGATCTGGATGCTTATCTTGGCCAAGGCATTGACGGAATCTTGTCAGGCATCCGTTCTACATACGGGGTATATGCTTCGCTTGGCAACCATGACCGCTTCGAAGGTGACATTAAAGAGCTGATTGAAGCACTGGAGCGCAGCGGGATGACCGTGCTGTATGATGAGGCGGCAGCCGTCGAGGACTTGATGATTGCCGGGCGACGGGACAAGCAGGATACGGAGCGTGCCCCATTATCCGAGATCCTGAAGGAGGCCGACAAGACGCGGCCCATTCTTCTTCTGGATCATCAGCCGAATGCGCTGGATGAGGCCAAGGAGCAGGGCGTGGACCTGGTCGTATCGGGCCATACCCACCGCGGGCAGGTATTCCCGGCTCACCTGATTACCGGGGCGTTGTTTGAAAATGATTGGGGTTATTTGAAAAAAGGACAAATGCACTCCATCGTTTCCTCGGGCTATGGATTTTGGGGACCGCCGATCCGGCTCGGCTCCCGCTCCGAAATCGTGGAAATTCATGTCGCGTTTCAGCCATAATACAACGTGGGCCACCGGTTAACGGTGGCCTTTTGGTGCTCAAATGCTCAAGATTTGGCCGCTTAGCTCTTCGTTGAATAGATTTCCGTAAATTTTCACTTTATTTTTTCATACTAATTGCGTTATACTTCATTCATTCGGAATTATCACATTACACGTAAGCATGAGATTGATTTTTTTCTTACCATGCAGATTTTGCACAAATCGAAATCGACTTTCAATCAGCAATTATTAGAGCGAAACGGTTTGGTCGCCTATGACATTGTACCTGGGAGCGGCTGGAATTGAATTGTTGCAAAATGCTGAACATACGTGTTCTCGTATATGTGCAGGGATTGGCCTGCATGTTTCTACCCGATCACCGGAAATGATTGGACTACGGGATACAGCGGCAGCGACGGACAAGCTATGAGGGCCACGGCCCATCTTGCATCTTTCGGCGTATTATTGCTGCTTATGCCCATTTGTTTCTTTTCCCGGCGATAACGGCGAAAGAAGGAGATGGGCTTTTCGTGCTTGGAATGTGTACAAAAATGAAGGGGGAGCATCATGCAATTACTGCAGAACAAAGTGAAAGAGGAAGGCATCGTACTTAGCGGACAGGTGCTGAAAGTGGATTCGTTCCTGAACCACCAGATGGATCCGGTACTCATGAAAGAGGTAGGCAAGGAATTTACGCGGCGGTTCAAGGATGAGAACGTCACCCGTGTATTGACCATTGAATCCTCGGGCATCGCGCCGGGCATCATGACCGCCCTCGAGATGGACGTGCCGATGATCTTTGCACGGAAGCAGAAGTCGCTGACGCTCCGTGAGGATATCTTCGTGGAGAAAGTCTATTCCTTCACCAAGCAAGAGACGAATGAAATTACCGTTTCAAAGAAATTCATCAAGCCGGGCGACCGCGTCCTGATCGTCGATGACTTTCTGGCCAACGGCGAGGCTGCATTCGGCCTGGCCCGAATCGTTGAGCAGGCCGGCGCCGAGGTTGTCGGCATCGGCATCGTGATCGAAAAAGCGTTCCAGCCGGGCGGACGGCTGCTCGCGGAAGCAGGCTACCGGGTGGAATCGCTCGTACGCATTGCATCGCTTGAAGACGGAACAGTAACTTTTGCATAGGTAACAGGCCATACAACAATCAATTAGGAGGAATTCAAGAGCCATGGAAGAACAGAAACAAGCGGTGCTGGAGCCGATCTTTGATAAACGCCGGAATCCGGGCAAGACCTTTTCACTTGGTTTGCAGCATGTGCTTGCCATGTACGCGGGAGCCATTATTGTACCGCTCATCGTGGGGAACGCGCTTGGGTTGACGACGGAGCAGCTGACCTACCTCATTGCGATCGATTTGCTTGCTTGCGGTGTGGCGACATTGCTTCAGGTATTTGGCAATAAGTATTTCGGCATCGGGCTTCCGGTTATGCTCGGATGCGCGTTTCAAGCCGTTGGTCCCATGATCATCATCGGCCAGCAGCATGGCTTGTCCGCTATATATGGAGCGATCATCGCCTCCGGCTTGTTCGTCATTCTCTTCTCGGGTCTGTTCGGCAAGCTGATCAAGGTGTTCCCGCCGGTCGTAACGGGCTCTGTCGTTACGATTATCGGCCTGACGCTGATTCCGGTAGCTCTTAATGATCTGGGCGGCGGTCAAGGCAGCGAGGATTTCGGCAGTGCCTTGAATATCTCGCTCGGCTTTGGCGTCCTTGCTTTCATTATCATTATGAATCGCTTTGCCAAAGGCTTCTTGCGTTCGATCTCCGTTCTGCTCGGCCTTATCCTCGGAACGATCGCTGCAGCGCTGTTCGGAGGGCTTGATCTGACCCCGCTGCGTGAAGCGGGCTGGTTCCGTGCACCGCAGCCGTTCTATTTCGGTACTCCGGAATTTAAGCTGATGCCGGTTCTGACGATGATTCTGGTTGCGATTGTCAGCGTGGCGGAATCCACGGGCGTATTTATGGCTCTCGGTAAAATTGTGGACCGCGATATCAAATCCAAGGACCTGGCCCGGGGCTATCGCGCGGAAGGTCTTGCGATTGTGGTCGGCGGTATTTTTAACTCGTTCCCGTACACGACGTATTCCCAGAACGTCGGCCTGATTCAAATGAGCCGCGTGAAGACGCGCGACGTCATTGTCGTTGCGGGCGGCCTGCTCGTGCTGATCGGTTTCGTGCCGAAGATTGCGGCATTGACCCAGCTTGTACCGACATCCGTTCTCGGCGGAGCTATGGTTGCCTTGTTCGGGATGGTCGTCTCCTCTGGCATTCGCATGCTGGGCGACCAGGTGGATTTGAACCGTCATGAGAATCTGTTCATTATCGCCTGCTCTGTCGGCATGGGGCTTGGGGTAACAACGGTGCCGGGGCTGTTCGAGAGCCTGCCGGAAAACTTCCGCATTCTTGCCGATAATGGCATCGTCGTCGGCAGCGTGACGGCGATCGTGCTCAATCTGATCTTTAACGGGTTGAAATATACGAAGCCTGCTATGAAGCAGGGCGATGCAGCCGAAGGGCACGCCGCATAAAGGATGCAGCTCCTAAGCTAAGGCTGGCTGCGCCGGTTTAATAGATATCCATGGAATTCTTCCTTATATAAATGATGACACAAAACGGCCGCAAGCCCTGTGAACAGGGCTTGCGGCCGTTTTCATAGAGCGGGGATTGCTCAAATCCGCTGCATCTGCTTTTCGGCGATGGCTCCAATCCAGGGAAGCTTGTACCATTTTCCCTGAATGGCGTTGGCCATCAGCACGAGCCACAGCACCACGCCGACCAGCGCCAGCAGAGCCGAAGCGAGCAGCCCGATAATCGGAACTGCGCCTGACAGCAGATGTGCAATCGCCAGAACCGCAAAGGTCATTAAGGACTGCAGCGCATGGAAGATTACGTAGCGGCTTCTTTTCTCTAACGCCAGAAACAGAATTCCTCCGACCATGGGGAACAGGTAGCAGAGCGTTGCAGCCAGATTCTCGGGAAGTCCTGTGGACGATTTGAAAGGGGACAATGTCATCAACTCCTTGTCTTGAGCACCGTTCATTTCGGCAGGTCAAGCTGTATACCTTACCTTATGAACGGTTTGGACAAAGTATGATGCTTATTGTCCCCGATCCTATTTCATTTTCAGGCTGAGCAAATAGTGCACCAGCGCATCCTGCTGCTCCTTCGTAAAGCCTGTGCCGTCATCCACCCAAAATTCATGGCCTTGCCCCGTGACATGGGTGTCCCTGAGCCGGGAATCCTTCCGGTTGGCATCGATGACCTGCTGTCTAAGCCGCCGGTCGATCATCGCCTTCAAGCTGTTGTAGGGGTCCGGCTTGATTCCCTTCATAAGGGTTTCGGAAAGCCCTGCCTGCGACAGCTCGGGGCCGACGGCCACACCGCCGTCATGGAGATACGGTGCTGACCACCGCAGACCCATCAGTCCTTTCACCTTATAGCCGCCTCTTCCGTTATGCCCAAATCCAAGCGCAATCTGCTTCGGATCGATGTGCTCCATCGGCACTTTGACCACCTTGGCGTCAGGGGGGATGGGCACGGGCGTGTCCGGCGCGTAGAACAGCGCTTCTCCGAAGTCCTTTTTCGTCCGTTGAAAGGCCTTCGCTCTGGACGGCTCGGTGCCGACCTCATTAACCGGCAGGATGCGATTGTTCGTAAAATAATCGCCTGCATGGCACGTAATGCACTGTGCTTTTTTGAATACTTCAGCCCCGAGGCTTATCGTCTTGGCGTCTGCACCTTTCTTAGTTGTCTCCGGAGGCCGGATCGTATTCTGGTAAGCGGACATGGCAGTGACCTGTTCACCTGCCCTGTAGCCGGGCGAGCTGATATATAGACCATTCGGAGCAATCGGCGATACCTTCGGGAAGTTCGGCATTTTAATGACCTCATTAACGCCGGGCGTTCCGGGATTCGGGTCCTGCTTGTTGAAAAATTCGGTCGGTGTAAGCCCGCTGTTGGGGTCATAGCGGAACTTCCGGCTTGGGGCATTTTGCAAGATGGTACCGACGTAAAGTTCCTTATCGATACCGAGTAGAATCTCGCTCACCTCGGTCTGGCTGAGCGTATCCGTATTCTGGGCGTGGACGTTGTTGCCGAAGGTGCTTAACCCGCTGAACCCGCCGGCCATGGCAAAGCCGCTCCAGCTGAACGGGTGGCCGCCTTTAGTGAACATGTCGGGAATCTGGGTAACGTTGCTGATCATATCCACCGTTGTATCGAAGCTTCCCGGCACCCATTTGACCAGATTATCGTCAACGGCCTTCTCGAGCATATCCGGGTCGGGCAAAGGTTCTGCCTTTCCTTTGGAGTTGATCACCGTCCGGTTCTGGTCTTTCACATAATCCACAAGCTTGGCTACATCGGTATGCGTGAAATAGGCTGAGCTGTTAGGAGCCAGCGCGAGCAGCAGTCCCAGGTTCAGATCGGAATTCGGAGCACCCTCCACAATTTTACCGGTATCCCGGTTGACCGTAGCATGGCATGCCATGCAGCTGACGCCGAGCTTGGTCCTGCCCTCGACGTACCGGAAGGTGACTCCGATCGGGGCATGGGCTCCTTTGGGTACATCGAAGCCGGTGGCAATTTTATCTCCTTTGCGGAACGTTTTTCCCCCGACCGTAATGTCTTCATCCAGTTCAACCTGAAGATTGTCCGTTCCCTTTCCTTTCAAGTCGGCGACGGCCTTGAGAATGCCTTTCAGCTTCATCGGGCCGTCAATGATGCCCACGATATCCGTTAAGAACACTTCATTGCCGAACGACTCCTTGTAAAGCGTGCGCCTGCCGAGCGCAAGTAAATCCTCTGTGATCTCGACGGCTCCGTTACCAGGCTTGAGACGGGGATCGGGATCCTGCAGAGCGGTTCCCGGAACGGTCAGCGTCTTGCCCCAGATATCATACTGGCGTATTGCGTTACGCTGAAGAAGAACTTGAAGAGCTTGAGTATTTTCGAGCTTGCTTTTGGGCGGAATATAGGCATATTCAAGCCCTCTGATATCGACGGCGAGCCATATTCCGCAGATGACAGCCAGTGGGATGAGAAGCCTAAGCCATCTGGATGTTGTCATATTCTTATTCACCCTTTGCATGAGAGCAGTACGAATGTGCTTCTGCTCACGGAAGAACAGTTACCGCGGATCCGGATGTCTGTTCATTGAAGTATATCGCATCGCAGTTTCGTTTGTTCGCCGCTGAATCGGCCGCATCGTTTTGTTTCATTTAAAATAAACCGTGTCAGTCGATTTCTACGTGGCGGAACGGGGAATCGATATTGACCTGCTTGTCCGGCCCTTTCTCTTTCGGAACGAGACGTTCATCGGTTCGTCCCTGGTGATGGTTCTCGAAATCGTATTCGGACAGCTTCCATTCCGTAGAGCCTTTTTGCGGATCGAAAGGAAAGGTCTCTCCGCGCTTTAAATATTCCTCCCGGCCCCATTCGTTGGTATAGGTGCCGTCTACTTCAACTTCATCCCTTGAAATCGGTGGCAGATCTTTGTCCTTGCCGGCCATGTTGCATGCTCCTCTCAGCTTGAAATTTAGTAATGATTCATATCGCATAAAGTAACCAGAACCGGGGAGGACTATCCGTATCATTCGAGATTTCAGGATAACGAGTTGAATTTGGACTGCAAGAGCCCGATAAGGTGCCGTTCCAGAAGAATTCTTGGATTTCGCCAACGGCTTACCTTGCTGTCAGCCGTAAAAACGACCACAGCGTCGAGCTTGGGGAGCAAATAGATCTGCTGACCGCCATGGCCGTGGGCCAGCGCGAAGGGAGTTCCGCTTAGGGTGCCCGTCCACCACTGATATCCATAATCGCCGAAGGCGGGGTATCCCTCAGCCTGAGAAGTCAGAGCCTCGCTCAGCCAGCCTTCCGGGATCAGCTCATGACCTTCCCATCGTCCGCCGTTCAGGCAGCATAGCCCGAATTTGGCCATGTCCCTAGAAGTCAGGTACAAGCCGATGTGCCCCATGCTGTGGCTTTCCGGGCTCGGGGTCCAGGCTGCGTGATCGATGCCAAGCGGCTCGAACAGATTCGCTCTGCCATAGGCATACGCATCTTTGCCGCAGGCCTCGGTCAGGGCAACGGAGAGCAGATGCGAGTCCGTGCTGCGGTATTGAAACACGCCCATGTGCTCCTCCATGATCGGGAGCGAAAGCGCGAAGGAGGTCCAGCTGCGGCTGCGATGAAAGCGGTGAATGAGCGGCTCCCCGAGCTTTTTGCCCGTCTGCCAGGCGAAGCCGGAGGTCATCGTCAGCAGATGACGAAGCGTCACTTTACCGAGGAGGGGATGCGCCCGACTTGGGATATACCTGCTGAGCACATCCGTTACCGGTGTATCCAGATCCGGGAGCTCGGATCGGGAAACGGCAATGCCAATCAGGATTGATGTGAAGCTCTTGGTTGCGGACCTGAGATCGTTCAATGACTGGGCCGTATGCCCGCCGTAGTATCGCTCATACAACAGTTTGCCGGCATGAACGAACAGGAAGCTCCGCATTTTCGGATACTGATTCCGGATTAGGCTGTCCACCTTGTCCAGCGGATCGCGGGCAAGCCCGAGCTCCTCCGGTTCGGCAGCTGGAAACGGCGAGCTGGCAATGACGGGAGCGCGCATGATCGGCTTAGGCTTCATCATGTCCTTCCAGACCTCCTTCATGTACAAGAAATAGGGATGGTTGTATGTATCTTAACCAAATTTACGCATGAGGGAGCTGTACATAAAATATGGGCAAAAAAACATTTTTTTGGGAAAGATGAAACAAACAGAAGAATATGATACAATATATTAATGATTCAGATGCATGCTGCTAGGGTATGTATAGTGTCAGGTGTACTTGGTTAGTTGCTGAATATCAACCTATGGTCACCGTAAGAACTGCAATATGGCTTCATCTTTAATTAATGGGGTAGATCTTTTCGGCATTCTCTTTAAACGGAGTTTTTTAATTCCACACGTTTTAGGAGGGATCCATCATGGCAACGAAAGGTCACAATGAGGTTAAGGAAAGTCTGCGGGAAATGACACGAATTTTCCGGCCTAAAGATCCGAAAAAATTTGTAAAGGAGTATGTCCGGAAATACCATATTATGGGAGGTTATGAAGAAGAGCTCACCCTCGTCGTCGAGCATGAGCTTGGGAAGATGAATTCCTCCGTATCCTGACCGTTAGCGCACCTGAACGATAGAAATATCGCTATTAGCATGTTTCACCTTGTTACTACGTATATGGTTAAACCGTTTTCGGGTATTACCCGAAGGCGGTTTTTTTGCTTATTGGGGCTTAAGTCGTCCTCCGTAAAGGCTGTGCACAGCTGGCTCTTTTATAAGACGGGAACGGGCCTTCAGAGAATATCCATCCAAGATAGGCATTCGAGGCTTTTCATCCCTGCGGTTAATTATCGCTTTGTCCCGGACATATATTGATAGCAGTTGGCGAAGCCATATAAGGGAGTGGGCGGATGTGAGAATACAGCTGAAGAGCGCCGAAGAGATCGGATATATGCGGGAAGCCGGCCGCATACTTGCGGCATGCCACCGGGAGATTGCAAAGCACATCAAGCCGGGCGTGAGCACGTTGGAGATTGATGGGCGTGTAGAGGACTTTCTGAAGAAAAAGGGGGCGACTCCCGAACAGAAGGGGTATAAAGGATTTCCTTATGCCACATGTGCTTCGGTTAACGAGGTGGTGTGTCATGGGTTTCCGGATGACCGGCCGCTGCGGGAGGGAGACGTCGTGACGATCGATATGGTCGTGAACAAGAATGGCTGGCTGGCGGACTCGGGCTGGACTTATGCGGTTGGCCAAGTCAATCCTGCTGTCATGAAGCTGATGAAGCGAACGCATGAAGCCCTATTCAAGGGAATTGAGCAGGCAAGACCCGGGGCCGCCATGGGGAATATCGGGCATGCGATCCAAGAGGTTGCGCAGAGGGAAGGCTACGGGATCGTGATGTCTTTGGTCGGGCACGGGATCGGACGGCAGCTTCATGAACCGCCGGATGTCCCCAGCTATGGCACATTAGGCAGAGGATTAAAGCTGAAGGCGGGGATGGTCATTACAATCGAGCCGGTGTTTACGTTAGGGTCCTCCGGTGCGGTATTCTGGGGGGACGACGGCTGGACGATATCGAGCGCGGACGGGTCGATCGGCGTTCAGTATGAGCATACGATCGCCATCACGAAGGAAGGTCCGTTCGTTCTGACGGATTAAGATTCGGAAAAATATCGCATAATGATAGGAGGAACCTTGCTGGCCGGAGATGGCTTGCTTAAGGGACCTCCTTTTCGATGGTCGATTCAAAACGGAGAAATGACTGTATATAATGCATAGAACGTTGTCGTACAAGCTCCGGTGAAGATTGTCGAACCATAGGGCACGGGATGGGAGATAAGACGTGAAAGCGATTGCAAATTCAGTAACGGCGGGACTTTGACGACTTTTCGAACAATTTGTGAACTCCCTGTGAATGATTGACAAAAGCAACCCGTGAACTTATATTTAATAAGTGATTGCTTTAGTTGACAGGATTACTTCATCCGTGATTGTGCAGGTAGATTACCGCTGTTTGCGCCGGATGGTAGTCTACGAAAATCGGAAAAGTGGGGTAGATCAATGATGAAACGGTGGCAGGCTGTAAAGCGTCTTCTTCCCTTGTTGGCCATGTTTGCTTTGGTGTTATCCGGATGCGGCCGGGAGGATTTGTCGGTCCTTAGACCTCAAGGTCCGGTGGCGCAGGGTCAATTGGATTTAATTAAGCTGGCCATTTCGATTATGATCGTCGTAATGGTCGTTGTATTTGGCATCGCCGCGTACGTGCTTGTTAAATTCCGCAAGAAAAAGGGACAGGATAAGATTCCGGAGCAAGTCGAAGGGAACCACAAGCTTGAGATTATTTGGACGGCTATTCCGCTGCTCCTGGTGCTCGTGCTTGCAATTCCTACTATTCAAAAGGTGTTCGCTTACGGCGAAAACGACTGGAACAATCCGGATGCAGTGAAGGTAGAGGTTACTTCTCACCAATTCTGGTGGGAGTTTAATTATCCCGACTACGGTGTTAAGACGGCTCAAGAGCTTGTCATTCCTGTAGGTAAGAAAATTGCTTTCCAATTGAAAACGAACGATGTGCTTCACTCCTTCTGGGTGCCGTCGCTCGGCGGCAAGATGGATACGAACACAGAAGGCAGCGTCAACTACATGACCCTGATTGCCGACAAGGCGGATACATACATTGGTAAATGCGCAGAGTTGTGCGGGCCTTCCCATGGATTCATGGAATTCCGGGTGAAAGCGGTTGATGATGCGACATTTGACAATTGGGTAGCAGCATTTAAAGCACCTGCTGTGCTTCCAGAAGATCCGGCACTTGCCGAGAAGTTCAAGACCAACTGCCTTTCTTGCCATGCTGTGGGCGACCAAGGCGGATCGGTGGGTCCAAACTTGACCGGTATGGGATCACGTGAGACCGTAGCGAGTATCTTGCTGAACGATATAAGCGGCGAACCAGGCTCGAAGCCGACGAAGGACAACCTGGTGGAATGGCTGTCGGAGCCACAGGCTGTAAAACCTGGAAACACGATGCCTAATCCGAAGGATCTCGGCTTTACCGATCAAGAGATCGAGCAAATCGCCGATTACCTGGCCAATTATAAGTTGGATTATTAATACAGCAAGAACTTTAAAAGGGGGTACAAACCTTGGCTCATGCTCATGCTCATAGCCATAGCGTCAAGCGCTACTCGGGGTTAATGGATTGGCTTACAACCGTTGACCACAAGAAAATCGGAATATTATACCTGATAGCGGGCGGCTTGTTCTTTGGTATCGGCGGTATTGAAGCAATTCTGATCCGCCTGCAGCTGATCAAACCGATGAACGATTTGGTATCGGCTCAGGTATTTAACGAATTGATTACGATGCACGGAACGACGATGATCTTCCTCGGCGTCATGCCGGTCATCTTCGCTTTGATGAACGCGGTGGTTCCGCTTCAGATCGGCGCGCGGGACGTCGCGTTTCCGTTTTTGAACTCGCTTGGCTTTTGGACGTTTTTGTTCGGTGGACTATTGCTTAACCTTAGCTGGATTATGGGCGGCGCTCCGGATGCGGGCTGGACTTCCTATACGCCATTATCCACAACTGAGTATTCCTCTACGCACGGCGTAGACTTCTATACCATCGGCTTGCAGATAGCAGGTCTTGGTACATTGATCGGCGGTATCAACTTCCTGGCTACCATCATCACGATGCGTGCTCCGGGAATGTCCTTCATGAGAATGCCTATGTTTACTTGGACTTCTTTCATTACATCGGCAATGATCCTGTTTGCATTCCCTGCGATTACCGTAGGTCTCGTATTGCTCAGCTTCGACCGGTTGCTGGGCGCGAACTTCTTTGATGTTGCGGCAGGCGGAAGCCCCGTATTGTGGCAGCATATTTTCTGGATTTTCGGTCACCCTGAAGTATATATTCTGATTTTGCCGGCTTTCGGTATCATTTCCGAAGTCATTCCGACCTTCTCGCGTAAACGGTTGTTCGGATACAGCTCCATGGTGTTTGCGACCATCCTGATCGCCTTCCTGGGCTTCATGGTTTGGGCTCACCATATGTTTACGACAGGTCTTGGACCGGTAGCGAACGCATTGTTCGCCATTGCAACGATGCTGATTGCAGTACCTACGGGTATTAAGATCTTTAACTGGCTCTTCACCATGTGGGGCGGACAAATCCGCTTCACGAGCGCGAACTTGTTCGCGATCGGTTTCGTGCCGACGTTCGTTATGGGCGGCGTGACCGGGGTTATGCTGGCATCGGCTCCGGCCGACTTCCAGTTCCACGACACGTATTTCGTAGTCGCGCACTTCCACTATGTTATTGTAGGCGGCTTGGTATTCGGTCTGTTCTCCGGACTTCATTACTGGTGGCCTAAGATGTTCGGCCGAATGCTGAACGAACCGCTTGGCAAATGGACGTTCTGGACGTTCGCCATCGGTTTCCATCTGACGTTCTTTGTACAGCACTTCCTGGGCTTGCTCGGTATGCAACGCCGGATCGTGTCGTACCTGCCGAACCAAAACTTTGACACATTGAACTTTATTAGTACAATCGGTGCGATCTTGATGGGCGTCGGCGTATTGCTCTTCCTGGCTAACGTCGTCGTGACGGCGAGAAAACCTTCCGGTGTTGCGAACGATCCATGGGAAGACGGTCGTACCCTCGAGTGGAGTATTCCTTCTCCGCCGCCTGAGTATAACTTTAAGCAAATCCCGCTTGTTCGCGGTCTTGACGCTTTCTGGAAAGAGAAAATGGCAGGCAACAAGGAGATGACTCCGTCGGAGCCGCTCGGCCCGATCCACATGCCGTCGCCAAGCATTCTTCCGTTCGTCATGTCGCTTGGTTTGTTCATCGCGGGTCTTGGCTTCATGTTCAGCACAGAGGAATTCTCGAATTCGTTCATGAGCCTAATCTTTAACAAATACATCGTTATGATCGTCGGTCTTGTCATTACGTTCGCTGCAATGATTGCACGTTCCGTATTCGATGACCATGGTTATCACATCGAGACTGAAGAACTCGAAGGGGAGGGGAAAGCATGAGCGCACACGCTGAACATGTAAATGGAGAGCTTCCTCACGAGCCGGAGAAGGCAACGCTCGAGGGCCGCAATAAGGTCTTGGGCTTCTGGCTCTTCCTTGGCGGTGAAGCCGTGCTCTTCGGTACGCTGTTTGCAACATTTTTGGCCCTGCGCCATCAGAACAACGAGGGCCCGACAGCAGCCGAACTGTTCTCGCTGCCGATTACGGCAGCAGCGACTCTGATCTTGCTTGTCAGCTCCCTGACCAGTGTGTTTGCCATCCAGGCTATGCACCGGCATAATCTCGAGAAGCTGAAGCTTTGGCTGATCGTTACCGTTGTTCTTGGTCTCGGCTTCCTTGGACTTGAGATTTATGAATTCTATGAGTATGTCGCCCATGAATCGTTCGACATGAAGACGAGTGCATTCTCGTCCTCGTTCTACACATTAGTCGGATTCCACGGTGCCCACGTTGCATTCGGGGTTGTGTGGATCAGCCTGCTGATCGCTCAGCTGTTCAAAAAAGGGTTAACCGTCGTGACAGCACCTAAGGTTTACGTGTCTGCGATGTACTGGCACTTTATCGACGTTGTATGGGTGTTCATCTTCTCGGTCGTATACCTTCTTGGAAAGGTGGGCTAAGATATGACAGCGAATCAACAATCCAATGAGGGGCATACGGTGAAGCACCGCCATCGTACCGAAGGCCCTGAGAAACATATTATTGTCTTTATCTTCTCCATCATCCTGACTGCCATCGCGTTTGCCGCGGTTGCGGCCGGGGGCGTGAATCCTGCATTTACCATCATTCTTTTGCTGGTGATGGCGATCCTGCAAGTATTCGTGCAGATGGGGTACTGGATGCACCTTAAGGATAAAGGTCATCTGATGCCGATCGTGTTCATGATCGGGGGCTTCTTCGTAGCAAGCACCTGTATCATCATGGCATTGTTCTGGGTTTGGTGGTAAAATGAAAAAGAGGAGGGCTAATAGCCCCCTCTTTTTTTAAGTCGTAGGAAGGTGTCACAATTTCGACTAGAATTTAACCCGTTATGGGGAGGTTTTTGCATGCTGGGCTTAGAATATTTTAGTTTTGCGGATAAATGGAGTCCTTTGTTTCTGGCGTTCATGCTGCTTGTGACCGCTGCCTATTTCTTGTTCACGGGACCGCTGAGCAGCCGGTTTAAAGGCCATGCTCCGGTGTCGGCAGGCCGGAAGACCTTATTCGTTGCAGGTATGTTCACGCTCTACCTTGCCCAGGGCGGACCGATCAGCTTGCTGGGCCATACGATGTTCTCGTTTCATATGGTCAGCATGGCAATGTCCTACCTGATGGCTACTCCGCTCCTGATTCTGGGTATCCCGGTATGGATGTGGCGCGCCTTTGACAGAGTGAATCCGTTTAAGAAGCTCGGTTTCCTCACTCGTCCGGTTGTGGCTGCGATTTTATTCAACGGCTTGTTCTCGTTCTACCACTTCCCGGTGATTCATGACTTTGTCATGCTCAATTTCTGGGTGCATCGTCTGTACTATCTGATCTTGTTCATTGCTTCACTTGTGATGTGGTGGGCGATTCTGAATCCGATCCCTGAAAAGGACAAGACGACAGGGCTGGCGAAGATGGGATACATCTTCCTCAATATGGTGCTGCTGACGCCGGCTTGTGCGCTGATCATCTTTTCGAGCGAGCCGATGTATGCGACCTACAGCGATCCTGCCATTTGGGCAAAAGCGATGGGATACTGCGTATCCGATACGTCCGGACTGCTCACTCAATTCGGAGGCCCGGAGTATTTCGGATATTTGGAGCCTGCGATTGACCAGCGGGTCGGCGGGATCATCATGAAATTCTTCCAAGAGATTATCTTCGCTTCCATGCTCGCATACGTATTCTTCCATTGGTACAAGCGTGAAAATAAGGAGGACGATCCATTGCCTACCGAGGTTCCGCCGGGCAAGCTGAACCAGGCATAATGAGGATTATTTTTTGAAGGGGGATCTACATGGATTTGTTCTTTCTCTTTCCCACGATCAGTACAACCTTCATCGTGATCAGCGCCGTGCTGGTCGCCATCGGTTGGGGACTGATTATCAAGGGAAAACGGGAGGCTCACAAAAAAACGATGATTTGGGCTGCCGTGGCAGCTATCATCTTCTTTATTATTTATTCTTCCCGGACGGTGTTCATCGGGAACACCTCGTGGGGCGGTCCGGATAGTCTGAAGCCGTATTATCAGACATTCCTGATCTTCCATATCGTGCTGGCCACGGTGGCTGCCGTCTTCGGAATCACCACGCTGGTGCTCGGCTTCAAAGAAAAGTATGCGAAGCATCGCAAATGGGGCCGAGTGACCTCGATCATCTGGTTTATTACAGCGATCACAGGCGTTGCGGTATACACGCTGCTCTACCTGATGTATCCGGGGGGACATACCCAGCCGGTGTGGAAAGTTATTTTTGGCTTATAAATGGAGGAACACCCGTCAGAGCGATCTGGCGGGTGTTTTTACATTTATAAGGCTGGATTTCAGGCAGTGGGACCAGGGATTGCAGGCAGCTGGCCCGGGGAGAACAGTCGCTCCGGTCGCTGTTGAAATCGGGAAACCCTGAATGTTAATGAGGTTAATGGAGTTTCCCGATTTCAAAGGCGAACGCCAGGGCTCCTCCGCGCCTGTACTCCCCTCTAGCAGGGAAGCTCGATGACCCAGCCGCAGCCGTGTCAATGGAGGCACACCCGCAAGGATCTCTCTGACGGGTGTTTTGTTGCCGGAGGGGCAGGCAGCTGGCCCGGGAGTTAGCTGTGAGAGGAAACAGCTTGCAGGCCCGGGGAGAACAGTCGCTCCGGTCGCTGTTGAAATCGGGAAACCTGAATTGTTAATGAGGTTAATGGAGTTTCCCGATTTCAAAGGCGAACGCCAGGTCTCCTCCGCGCCTGTACTCCCCTCTAGCAGGGAAGCTCGACCCAGCCGCAGCCGAGTCAATGGAGGCACACCCGCAAGGATCACTCTTGCGGGTGTTTTGTTGCTGAGGGGGCAGGCAGTTGGCCCGGGAGTTAGCTGTGAGAGGAAACAGCTTGCAGGCCCGGGGAGAACTGTCGCTCCGGTCGCTGTTGAAATCGGGAAACCTGAACGTTAATGAGGGTTAATGGAGTTTCCCGATTTCAAAGGCGAACGCCAGGTCTCCTCCGCGCCTGTACTCCCCTCTAGCAGGGAAGCCCGACGACCGAGCCGCAGCCGAGTCAATGGAGGCACACCCGCAAGGATCACTCTTGCGGGTGTTTGGTGTAGGAGGGGGGCAGGTGCAGCAGCTTCGCGGTTTCAGCTGCAGGAAGAAACAGGAAATTAGCCCGGGGAGTACAGTCGCTCCGGTCGCCTTCACATTATTTTACAAATGCTATTGACACTGTTTATATACACACTGTATACTGTGTATAAAGATATACACAGTGAGCACAGTGATCATTACATAATCACAGTATCGGATCAATCAAACCAATTCATAACGCGAAATATTAACAAGGTTAATGTGGGGAAAGGATGAGGCCAGTTGCAGCACATGCTTCATAACGCGATGAAAATCGTCAGGAAAGATTTTGCCAGCGATAAGCTTCAAATATTATGGACCCTGATCTTTATGATATACATGGGATTCGCGACAAGCGTAGTCATGAACGAGCAGTTCGAGCATTTGAACGAATATGTGAACCCGCTGGTAGATTTTCTGCTAGTCCTCTACGCGCCGCTGATGGGCCTCACGTTTAATCGCAGGTCGTTCCGGTATATCAACGAGGATTCTTACACACAGATGCTGTACTATTACCGGAGCCTCCCGGTTCCGGCCTATGCGATCTTTATCAGCCGGATCATTAACGCGATCATCGCCTATGTGATTAACGGCATCGTATTTTTCGGAGTCGCCTACGCGATCGCCAATCAAATGCGAGAGGCGGTGGATATCGCCAGCTACGCCGCATTTGTCATCAGCTGGATCGGCATTGGATTTTTATTGACTGGATTTTATATATACTGGGAGAACATGGGGAGCGGCAAGGCTTACCTGGGGAAAACCCTCATACTCATGATCGTCACGGTCGTGGCAGCAGGTACGCTCAGCTTGCTTGGATACAGCATGTTCAAATTCGTTATGGATTCGGCCATGAGATGGAAGCTGCTGTCCCCGGTTATGTGGGGATCACTGATCATTGGGTTAGGCGGAATGCTGCTGATGAGCAGACTGACCTATATCCGGCAGCAAACCCGGGATTTATCGTAATTAATTGGATTTATAAGCAGAAGAAATAGGGGGACCCCATAAGGATATGGAAAAAGCGAGGTGGTAGAAGGTGCGAATTCCGATTCAGATTAACGAAAATAGCGCAGAGCCTTTATATCACCAAATTGAGACACAGCTGCGCTCGCTAATCATCAGCGGTCAGATCGAGGAGGGGACATTATTGCCGTCTATACGGGAATTTGCCGGAAATCTGAATTGTAGTGTGATCACGGTACGCAGGGTGTACCAGGATTTGGAGAGTGAGGGCCTTCTTCGCACCAGACAGGGTACGGGAACCTTCGTTGCCGGTGTCGGCGACCAGGCAAGAGAGCAATTTAAACGCGATGCCGTAATCGAAGCCTTGAACCTGGCCGTAGATCGAGGGCTTGCCGTCCAGATGAAACAAGAGGAGTTAATCGAGCTGTTCATGGAAGTTGTCCGCGAACGATATCAATCACGGGGAGGTCATTAACGAATGGAACCACATGTCATTGAGTTTCGTAACGTCATGAAACGGCGTCGAACGAAAACCATCGGACCCATCCAATTATCGATTCCTCAAGGGTATATCGTTGCGCTGGTGGGACCGAACGGATCGGGGAAAAGCACCTTGCTGAACATGATGATCCAGACGGTGTTCCCGGATGAAGGGGAGGTTACCTGGTTCGGTGAATCGCATTCGAAGGAGCTGCCGATCGAGGTTCGAAAGCAGATGGCTTTTGTGCCTGAGCAGCTGAGCGTGGAAGAACAGCATATGACGGCAGATCAGGCGGCTACCTTTCGCGCATCCTGGTATGACAATTGGGACGGGTACTTTTTTGACGAGCTGATGTCAAGGTTCGATGTTCCACGCGGCGTGAAGCTCCGCAAAATGTCGAAGGGCGAACGGCGGAAATTCGAGATCGCCGCTGCGCTGGCACCAAGGCCGAAGCTGCTGCTGCTGGATGAGCCGTCGTCGGGACTTGACCCGTTTGCCTGGAAGCAGATGATTGACCAGCTGCACAAGCTGATGAAGTCCATCGACACGACGATTATCCTCTCCACCCATGTGGTGGATGAAATCCGGCGTCTTGCGGACTATGTGATTCTGATTCATCATGGCAAGCTGCTCGGCATGGTCGAGAAGGATTCGCTGCTCGATAATTGGAAGGAATGCTGGATTCAAGGCGATGCCTCCATCGTGCGTGAACTGCCGGGGATTATCAGCAGCAGGCAGGAGAATGCGACAACGATATCTTTTGTGACGACGGAATGCTTGGAAGTTGAGAATATTCTACGGTCAGCAGGAATGACCTTTATCCAGACCCGCTCGCTGGAGCTGGACGAAGTTCTTCGTTTATGGATCGATGGCCATCAACCTGCCGACATGCAGAAATAGGAGAGGGGAAAAAGAAATGCAACGATTACTATTAGATAATGTCGTTAAAATTTATGCGGACAAAACCGCGGTGAACCGGATTTCGCTACAAGTGGAGGAAGGCGAAATTTACGGACTCCTGGGCGCCAACGGTGCAGGGAAGACAACGACCATGCGGATGGTGCTCGGCCTGATCTACCCGGATGACGGGACGATTCTATACAATGGCAAGCCTTACAGTAAGGAACTTAGACATATTATGGGTTATCTGCCGGAAGAGCGCGGATTGTATCCGAAGGTGAAGGTCAGTGAGCAGATTACGTATCTCGGCCAGCTTCGCGGCATGTCCGCCAAGGACGCCGACAAGAGCCTCAAATACTGGCTTGAGCGGTTTGAAGTACCGGAATATTACGATAAGAAGATCGAAGAGCTGTCGAAGGGGAACCAGCAGAAAATGGGCTTTATCGCAGCCGTCATCCATAACCCCCAAATCTTGATTCTGGACGAGGCGTTCAGCGGTCTTGATCCAGTTAACGTAGAGCTGCTGAAATCCACCGTTAAAGAGCTTCGCGACCAAGGCACCAGCATACTATTTTCAACCCACCGTATGGAGCATGTCGAGGAGCTGTGTAAAAACATAACGATCCTGCATCGATCCAACACGGTCGTGAAAGGCAATCTGAAGGAAATCAAAGCTAAGTACCCGCGCGAGGAAGTCATTCTTGGCACATCGGGCGAGGTTCAAGGACTGGAGTCGGTACCGGGTGTTACGGCGGTGAACCGTACCGAGGACGGATATTCCATCCGGATCTCTGACGTAAGCGCTGGGCAGCAAATTTTGAATAAGGCAATATCGCAGAGCGTCGTGCATCGGTTTGAAGTGAAGGAGCCGACGCTCAACCAAATCTTCATAAAGGCGGTAGGTGAATCCAATGAATAATATGTGGACGGTTATTCGATTTACATTCATGAATAAGGCAAGAACGAAATCGTTTCTTGTATCGACCTTGATTTTTGCACTCATTATTACCATCGGCATCAATTTGCCGTTCCTGATCCAATGGTTTACCGGTGACAAGGACGACTCCGGGGAAGCGGTACGCATCGGCCTTGTTTACGGACAAGAGCAAACCCTTGCTGAACAATTACAGACCACATGGGGCAACCTGCCGACTACGTATGAACTGGTGAAATACGAGGCAAATGATGAGGCTGCGCTGAAGCAAGATATTAAAGACGGGGTTATCGAGGGGTACCTGACATTCGAAACCCAAGAAGGCAATGCCTTCCCGACGGTTGTCTATAGCTCGGAGGATGAGGGCATCAACATGGAGCTTCAATCCAACCTGCAGGCGGCGCTCCAAGTTGCAAAGACCCGGACGATCGTTGCGGGGCTGAATCTGACGGATGATCAGATCAACGCGCTGAATACGCCGGTTCAGATCGATACTCGCAGCATTGACGCTAACGAAGCCGGCAAGGCCGGCGGTGCTGCTGCCGAAGACGAAGCTTCCGAGGTTATGAACTACATCGTGGTTTATGCACTGGTCATCCTGTTCTTCTTCACGCTCATGGGGACCGGGAATATGATCGCTTCAGAGGTTACAACCGAGAAAAGCTCCCGGATTATGGAGATCCTCATAACCAGCGTATCGCCGCTTAGCCAAATGTTTGGCAAAGTCATCGGAATGTTCCTGCTGGGATTGTCGCAAATCGCTGTATTTGCTGTCGTGATTGCCGTGAACGTGATGCTGCCGCATAATATCGGCGCACTTCAGGATATGAACCTGGATGTCTCGGCCATTGATCCAATGCTGATCGTGTTCGGTCTGATCTTCTATATTTTCGGATACTTCCTCTATGCGGTGCTGTATGCAGCTATCGGCTCCATCGTCAGCCGTACCGAGGATTTGGGCCAGGCGGTTATGCCGATCACGATGCTGTCGCTCGTCGCTTTCTACATCGCAATCTTTAGTCTAAGCACGCCGAACTCGATGCTGCTGAAGGTATCCAGCTACATTCCGTTCATCTCGCCGACAACGATCCTGATCCGAATCGGCCTTGGAGATATCCCGCTCTGGGAAATCCTGCTGTCGCTGGCGATTCTGTTCGTCGCAATCCTGATCTTTGGCTGGCTGGCTGCGAAAATCTACCGCACCGGCGTGCTGATGTACGGCAAGCGTCCGACCTTTAAAGAGCTTCGCAAAGCAATGAAGGCTTATAAGATGTAACCATGATCGCAATCCCACAACACCAACAATATTAAGGAGAACCACACATGAAAAATTGGAAACGAATGCTCTTATCGCTCATCGTCTCAGCGGGAATTATCACCACAGCGGCTGCACCTGCAATGGCTGCTCCCAAGCAGCCGGCAGTTAAGGTGAATGATCAGACCGTAGCATATGCCGGAGGTACTCCGGTCATCGATCACGGAACAACGTATGTTCCGCTGAAAACGACGCTCCAGGCAATGGATGCGAAGCTTAAGAATGCCGCAGATGGTACGATTCACGCCGTTGTGGACGGCAAGACGATTACGCTGAAAAGCAAGCTCAAGCGCATCAATGGCGTAACCTATGCCCCAATTCGGGTGGTCGGCGATGCGGCCGGATATGAGGTCCGTTGGGATGCCAAAACGCGCACGGTGGTGCTGGTTTCCAAGGCAACTGAAACCGCGCAGACCGGCGGCCGCGGGTTTATGTGGGAAGTAGAGAGCAATGGGAACACAGTGTATCTGGTGGGCTCCATGCATATTGCGGATGACAGCTTCTACCCGCTGCGTCCGGAATTTGAGGAAGCCTTTGCCGAAGCGGATTATCTCGGTGTCGAGGTGGATGTCAGCAAGGCAGCCGACGACGCGCAGCAGCAGCTGATCATGGATATGGGCATGTATAAGGATGGAACAACGCTCAAGGATCATGTGTCCAGCGAGACGTACGCCAAGCTCGGCAAAATCCTGACGGAGAGCGGCATGAAGCCGAATGCCTTGGATGCGTTCAAGCCTTGGGTAGTGGAATCCACGATCAGCAGCTTGAAAGCGGTGAAGGCTGGATATGAAGCCGCTCAAGGGATCGATCTGTATTTCGTCCAGAAAGCGATCGAACGCAAAATTCCGGTAATCGAGCTGGAATCCTATGAATTGCAGCTGGGCATGTTTAACGGCTTCTCCAAAGAGCTGCAGGAGAAGAATCTCAACATCGCCTTGGACAATTTCGACGTGCTGGATGACGGCGTGGAGCAATTGGCTAAAATGTGGAAGACGGGCAATGATGAGGCGCTGCTGGAGTTCACCAACAGCATGGCTGTTGATGAGGAATACAACAAAGCGATGCTGATTGACCGAAACATCGGAATGGCCGAGAAAATCGACGGATACCTGAAAAACGGCAAAAACGAAGAGTACTTCATCGTGGTTGGTGCAGCCCATTATCTGGGTGAGCATGGGATCGTCAAGCTGCTGGAGGACAAAGGGTACACCGTTGTTCGTAAATAGATTGGCCTGCAAAAGTTGAGGCTCTAACACCGGGTTTGGAAAGAAGCTAGTAAGGCTTATCGAATCATACTTCGTAATAATTTGGATTATATTAGCTTAAATCAATGGTGAACAAGAAGCCAAGAGCAGGGATGTGCTCTTGGCTTCTTGTAGTTGCTGACTATGATATCTAAACAGAAGAATCATGTACTCGTCCATTTCTTTCGATATTGATGCGGCGTGATTCCCATATGCGACTTGAACAATTTGCAAAAATAGGAGCTATTCGTTAAACCGATCTCCTCCGCAATGAGTGAGATCGGTTTTTTCGTAGTTGCTAACAGCTGGATGGATTGATGAATCCTTCGGGCTGCAATGTATTCCGTGATACTGATCCCTGTCGCTTCTTTAAAGAGATGTGACAAATGGTAGGGAGACAGATGCAGCGACTTGGCCATATCGTCCAATCGGAAAGGAACCGAATAGTTCGTTTCGATCCAGTTCAAAATGTGCTCCACCCGATGATTTTTACGGCGGGCTGGGTATGTTGTGCCTCGTTCTTTCCGCTTATCCCATATCTGTTTCAGGGAGCGAAACAGTGCGACAAGAAACAGCGAAATTTCTTCATATTTTTCCGTGCCGGTCAGCGTCGGGAATCGATCGTGCATGCTCTTGTATGCACTGTCCAGGTAAGGGTCATCGACTTCATAGAGACAAGGGAAGGGGAGATTGCCTAAGTATATAAAATTGTAAAATTCGTGGAGTGCGGGCCATTGTTTAAAATAAGACTCGTACACGGTCGGTTCGAAAATCGCAATCGATCGTTCGAAGCATTGTTGGTTGTCGTATTCAAGCTTTAGATGATGGAGTTGGCAAGGCTGAAAAATACAAAGCATGCCCGGCTTAATCTCATAGCTGATGTTATTTACGATCATGGTTCCTCTTCCTTGATGAATGAACAACACTTCAAGTCCAAGGTGGGAATGGAAAGTCTCTTTATGCTCGTAATTTTCGCTTTTACGTCTATAGGCAAAGTACAAGGGAGAGATCCTGTCGTCGCTTGCAACCAACGGCAAGTTATTCGCCTCCTTCTTCCTCGTCTTCGTGCTTGCATTGAATATACCATACAATCCGCAACACAGCGTTATTTTCCCCCCATAACAAAATACATTTGCAAGGCTGCCCCAGCTACACTTCTTTATATAAAACAAAGTTGGGAGGCAAAAACGTATGTTAAAGGTTGCAATTATAGGTACGGGAGCAATTTCACCCAGTCATATCGAAGCATATCTGCAATTCGAGGACCGCTGTAAAATTGTTGCCCTATGCGATCTTTATCCCGAGAAGGCAGAAGCGAGGCGGGAGCAGTACGGACTAGATGCCAAAATCGTACAAGATTATAAAGAACTGCTCAAAGACGGAATCGATCTCGTTTCCATCTGTATGCCTCCGTATGTTCATGCGCAGGTTACGGTCGATTTTCTGAATGCAGGAAGCCATGTCGTTGTTGAGAAGCCTATGGCAGCGTCGCTTAAGGAATGTGACGATATGATCGAAGCGGCACAGAATAGCGGTAAGCTGTTGTCCGTTATCGCCCAGAACCGATTCAGAAACCCGATTATGAAGCTGAAGCACATATTGGACAGCGGCATGGCCGGCAAGATTCTGCATGCTCAAGTGGATTCTTTCTGGTGGCGAGGCCATTGTTATTACGACTTATGGTGGCGCGGCACTTGGGAGAAAGAAGGGGGAGGCCCTACTCTAAATCATGCCGTACATCATATTGATGGATTGCTTTGGATGCTCGGTCGTCCAAGCCAAATACAAGCCTATATGAGCAACGTTGCTCATGATAATGCGGAGGTTGAGGATTTATCCATTGCGATGATGAAATATCCGAATGGAGCCTTGGGGCAGCTTACCAGCTCGGTTGTTCACCACGGCGAAGAGCAGCAATACGTCTTCCAAGGGCAGTTTGCCCGGATTTCCGCACCTTGGCGGGTCACGGCCTCCATTTCTTTGCCGAACGGATTCCCTGAACGCGATCTGAAGCTGGAAGAGAAAATTCAGAAATACTATGACGAATTGCCGGATTTGCCGTACGAGGGCCATACCGGTCAGATCGACAATATGCTGAGCGCGATCGAGCATGGAACACCGGTGCTCATCGACGGAGAAAGCGGCCGCAGCACATTGGAGTTGATCATGAGCATTTACAAATCCGCGAGCACGGGAGAGAACGTGCAGCTTCCGCTGCGAAAGGACGATCCTTTCTATACGCAGGATGGTGTTAAAGGGAATGTTCCTTATTTTTACGAAAAGGGCAAGAGCGTTGAGAATTTTACGGAGATGAAAATCACGACAGGAAGCAATTATGGCGCACAAAAGGATCATGTTGGAGGCATATCACAATGATCAAAAGCGATGGAATGAACGACGCCCCGACGTTTTTTTGGGAAACGGCAATCTGAACAAGTCTAGGAACGAACAAGCGTAATCATATGGAGCATTGGAGCTTCATTTTTCATTTGTTGGTGATTAAGAAGCCAAGAGCAGGCGTGCTCTTGGCTTCTTTTTGCAGCTGCTATGTTAAATCGGGGCAGCAGAATTTGTGATGGCACATCGACCTGATGTGACCCTATTTCGGCGGCGGGACCGCGTTATGTTATACTCGGATATATTAAATAATTTACAGGGGAGTATGCAATGAAACACAGAGAAATGTCCGAACGTACCGTGCGGAAGCTCATCGAGGTCGGAATCGATTTGTTTTCGGAGCAGGGATATACAAGCACCAGCATTGATCAAATCGTCAAGAAAGCGCAATTGTCCAAAGGGGCGTTCTATGCCCATTTTGAATCGAAGGAAGAATTTCTGATCCGGATTCTGAGAGAAAGCTTTCGCGAATATTTTGAAGGACTGCAGCATATTTTGGACCGGAAGAATCAGAACTTAATGGATAGTTATATGGAATCATCCAAGCTGACATTAAAAGAATCATATCAAAAGGGTTTCTCCCAGCTTCTGCTGCAATCGGCGATGGTTTCCCGGCAATTGCCTAACGTCCATGAAAAACTGAAGGCGTTGATCGATGAATGGAAGCATAATCTGATCCCCTATTTCGACGAGATGAAGAAGGAAGGGTTCATCAACAAAACGCTTGATTCCGAAAGAATATTTACGGTAGGAGTCGCTTTGTTTATGGGGTACAATATCCAGCATTACATCGACGAACAAGTACCGTTGGAAGATATGATGGAGGTTTTTTTAGGGGTATTACAATCTGATCAGCTTACGAAGGAGTGAATTTTGTTCGCTCCATATCCTCATTGCCGCGTTTTCCGTCGGTCCGATTCCACCGTTGTCTTTGGAACCAAACGGCCATTTTTATAAGACTAAGTTCCCATTGTGCATGAAATCTGCACATTCTATACTGGTGAAGTAAATACCGACCGGTAGGTATTTAATTTGACCTGACAAAGGAGATCTGAAAATCATGAAGAAGATGTGGCTTGCCGCGCTGTCTGTTGTTTTCGTATTGGCTTTTTTCATTGCACCCGTGCAGCAGTCTTTCAGTTCAGCGGAAGGCAGCTCCGGTGCGAACGGCACCGCCGGAAGCGCCCTGGACGGCCAGTTTCAACTCGGGCACGTTGTGAAAATTTACGTTCCTTCCACGGTGAACGGCGATATTCCGATTACCGAAGAGGCGCACGAAAAGTTCGTCGACCAAGCGCTTACCCAGTTTTCAGGCTGGTTCGGAGGGGCTACGGCGGTTGAAGGTACGGGAGCCTGGGTGGACGACAATAAGAAGCTGATCAAGGAAAAAGTGACGATTGTCTACGCGTTCGCGGAGAAGCTGGATAAAGCCGCAATTAATCAGGTTGTCGATTATGCCAAAAAAATGAAAGTGGAGCTAGGCCAATCTTCCGTATCGCTCGAAGTGGACGGCAAGATGTACTTTATCGAGTAAGCTGCTGGTACACAACTATCGATAGGCGGGAGATAGAAGATGAGAAAAATCGTAATCGCCTTGTCCCTTATGATGCTTGTCGTCTTGACGGGATGCGGAAAGCTGGATCTCGTCATCCATGATGACGGCTCGGGTAAAGGGAAGTTTTCGGTCGATCTTTCGGGGATGATATCCGCCGATGAACTGAAGGAGGAACTCGAGAAGGAGATCACGAACGCGAACGCGGATGCCGGGAAAGAAGTCATCCGGCTGGACAGTTTCAAGGAGAAGGACGGAAAAGTCGACGCAACGGTTTCGTTCGATAGCCTGACCGCGCTGAGTGGCGGGGAAGACTCGCTGCTGGCGACGGTTGCGGATATGAAGAGGCTCTATCCCGAGCGGATCAACGAGCTGGTCGAAGCGCCCGGGGACATCGAGAAGATTGCGGATAAGCCTGTCGTCTATCTGAACCTGGACGATGATATGGAAATTACGGTTACGGTGCCGGGCAATATTCTGTATGCCACCGGCGGAACCGCTGCCGAAGGCAAGCCTCGAACGCTCCAACTGGCCTCAGATGAAGCGGTCATCGTCTACGAACCATCTGCGAATAGGTCGTGGATGGTATGGGTTGGCGTGCTGCTGGCCGTCATCATCGCGGCGTATATCATCTATCGGAAAGGGCGGTTCCGGAACGCAGCGTCCGGGACGAAAGGAGGAAACGCTCCGAATGCGTAACCGAAATCGTGCATGGGTCGGGATATTGGGATGCCTCTGGTTGCTGGCCGGCTGCAGCAGCGGCGGCGGAGAGTACGAGAAGCTCATGGCGGCGGCCGATAAGGCGATGGAGAGCCTGGACGTGGATACCGCCATTGCCCAGTACCGCAAAGTAACGGAGATGGACCCTGAAAAGTTGAAGTACGGCGAAGGACGGCTCGTTATCGCCAGTGAGCTGCTGATGAACGCTGAAGAACTGAAGGGCCGACTGGATGAACTGAAATCGCGCACCGAGGAAGTGAAAAAGGCGGTAGCAGGCCTCGATATCGAGAATGCAGAGGCGGAGGAAGTCGTCCGAATGAACGGGGAGCTAAACGATATTCAATCAAACCTCGAAGAGTTCTCAACGACCTCCTTGTACAAGGAAATCTCGGATTTGCGAAATCAATTCATGAATGACATCAAAACCAAGAGAATCGATCCGATTGTGAGCGGGATCGAAGCCAGTATCGGGAAACTCGAGTTTGATGTTGCCGAAAGCGGCGTAGCGGAGCTGCGACAATTCGCGGACGGCTTCTCCGAGGTGGTGGGGAGCATTCCGGAGGATTTTTCCTCCCGGATCGAGATGGAAAAAGCGAAGTATATCGAATTTCCGGTCACGTACAACAATCGGGAAGTAGTGCTCCTGCAAAATGATGCAGGCAAAATTACGTTCCTTGGCGAAGGGGTAAGACAGAACGAGCTTGTGCTGGTTTACAAATATGAAGGGGAAATCCGGCTTGCGTCCACGAAGGTTGCCCCGGAAATCCAGGCCGTATTCAGTGACGGCAGTTCGGTCGAGCTGGACGAGGATGACACCACGTTCCGCCATTTTCCGGACCACACCATTGCATACCAGCCGGTGTCGGATGATCCGGCCCACACGCTCGTCCGGCTCGACTATCGATTCGGTATGAACGAAGACGAAACGTACAAAAAAGCCGAAATCGGACCTGCAGGCGAGACGGCAACGCTCAAGGAGGTCGCGGCGTTGCCGGACACGGAGCTCCAGCCTTCCTTGAGCGCCGTGAACGGCAAGATGACGGTCGAGATCAGCAAGATCGCCATCCAGGAACGTACGGTAACCGTCGAAGGCAAGCTGACGTCGGGCGCAGATGTCAGTCTTGAAACCCCTGCGTCGCTCTACGTGCCGTCCCATGAACTTTTCGACTCTAATTGGATGAACGAGGAACTGTTCGCCGGGGTGGGTAAAGAGTTTGCCGTACAGTTCGATTTACGTCACAGAATTCCAGCTGAAGCCAAGTACCTGAAATTTTACATTGCGGGAGTTCAAGTAAACATCGACCTCGCGACCGGGAAGGAATATGCTCCGTTGGGCCAAGAACTATTAACGCAGCAGATCATCGTTCCCGGCGAAGAAACGGACGTCACCGAAGGCTTCGATGAATGGAACGATACGTTTCTGGAAGACGGGAGCGGCAATCTGTTCGCCGACGGAATCGCCTTTATCCAGAAATATCATTGGACCGAGTCACCCTCCTTTTCAGTCGGCTTGAACCAGCAATATAAGCGATTGACCGCGAAAGCCGCAGTCGACAAGCTGACCGCCGGAGGCGAGTACGGAAGCAGCAAGGTCAAGGTCATGGGCGACGGAAAAGTGTTGAAAATACTGTCGTTCAGTTCGGCAAAGTCCGCTCCGCTGGACCTTGATGTGAATGTGAGCGGCGTCCGCACGCTGGAGTTTATCATCGCTCCTACTCCCGGCAAATATGGCGAGACCCAGCGAATTATTATCGGCGACGGCGTTCTTACGCCGTAAAGCATTGAACCGGCCTGCTGCAGGCCGGTTTTCAATCCTTTTTGCGGGTCCCCACGACCCCCTACTGAAGACGGCGGATAATCAAATATTGATTTCAGGAAGGTTGACTAATGGTGCAGCAGCCGGCGAAAGTTGTTCATGATACATAACGACAAAGAATTTTATAAAAATAACGAATTAGAGGTTGACACCAAAAGATTCATCGGATATATTCAATACATACCAACCGAATGTATGAAAGGTGAAAACGAATGGCAAGAAATAAATATCCGGAAGAAACCATCAATCAAATCCTAACCGTGGCTCTTAACCTGTTCATGCAAAAGGGATACGAGCAGACCTCCATTCAGGATATTATCAACGAGCTGGGCGGACTGACAAAAGGAGCAATTTATCATCACTTCAAGTCGAAGGAAGAGATCTGGCAGGCCGTCATCGATCATGCGTTCAAAGGCGTTGACGAGATGCTGTCCGGCATCCGGGATGATAAAGGGCTGAACGGACTGGAGAAGCTCCGCAAGATTTCTCAAGCCTCTCTCGACAATGCTGCCAGCAACGAACTGGCATCGGTGGGGCCGAACCTCTTGCGTAATCCGAAGCTGCTGGCGGCCCAGATCGAGAACATCCTCGAAAAAGCCGTACCCGTCTATATCCAGCCCATTATCGAACAGGGAATGCGGGACGGCTCGATCCGAACCGACTATCCAAGGGAGCTTAGCGAAGTCCTGGTGATTCTCACCAATATTTGGCTAAACCCGGAGGTCATTGAGGCTTCCCCCGAGATGATGCTGCATAAGGTAAGATTTTTCGATGAAATATTGAAAGGCCTGGGGCTTGATCTGTTCGATGAGCAAATGTATCAACGATACGAGGAATTGTTTCGAGTGTCAGCGAGAGAAGTCAGCAAAGAAAACTAAACTGCCGAGAGGCAGCTTATTTTTAAGCCTATACATACCATCGGTTGGTATGAATAGGTGACCTGGCTCAAAAGTGATCATTAGAAAACTAATTATAAGGGAGATGTGAATATTTATGAATCAAACCAAAACCTCTAACTCGCAGGATCGGCAAGTAGTGACAAGCTTTAACGCAAGCAATCTGGCGAAAAGCGACTTTGCAGGCGTTACGGCCCACAATGGACAGTTTAAAAGCAGCTCGCTCTCGGGTTCCGACTTTTCGGGCGCTGATTTGACCGGCAGTTCGTTTAAGAGCAGCGACGTACACGGTGCCCATTTTGACGGCACGAATCTGACGGACTGCAACCTGTCTACCCTTGACCTGGCCAATGCAAGCTTCAATAAAACGGTCCTTGTGCGCACCGACTTCAGTAAGTCGAGGTTGGCCGGAGCAACATTCCTGGATGCCAAGCTGACCGACGTCAATCTGACGATGACCGATCTTAGAAACACCGTCTTTGAAAATTGTATGTTCGACGGGGCAGACTTCACAAATAGCGATCTGACAGGGCTGGTGCTTGACGGCCAAACCTTCATCGGCGTCAGGTTTGACAAGGCGGGGTTGAACGGCGTTTCGTTCAAGGGGGCGGTAATCAAGAATTCGTCTTTCCAAGGATCTTCGTTGTCCAAGAAGTATTACCGTGCCATCAAAACCATCTGCTTTGACGGCGCAACGATGGATAAGCTGACCTATGCGGCGCTTAAAGGCTTGGAGGCTAATCTGTCCAAGGTTACGGTTGTTTAAGACAAATGGAAAACGCCAAGCCGGGCGAAAGTGTAGTTTAAAAACAATGGGATTTACAAAAAAAATTTAAGTGAGGGATATCAAATGAATAAGATTGCAATGGGACATAGCAACAAAGGATTTACCGACAAAGGGCTGCGCAGAATGCGCGACGTGCTGGCAAGTCATGTGGATTCCGGGAAGATACCAGGGCTCGTCGCCCTCGTCAGCCGAAACGGGGAGACGCACGTCGAAGCGATCGGCACGATGCGCCATGACGGCGGCGCGCCGATGCGCCGGGACACGATCTTCCGGATGGCGTCCACTTCCAAGATGATCGGAGCCGCGGCGGTGATGGTCCTGCTCGACGAGTGCAAGCTGCATCTGGATGACCCGGTAGATAAGTGGCTGCCCGAGCTCGCCAACCGGCAGGTGCTGAAGCGACCTGACGGCCCGCTGGACGAAACCGTGCCGGCACGGCGACCGATCACCGTGCGGGATCTGTTGACCTCTACGTTCGGACTCGGAGTGGATATGACGTTAATGGGCTCCCCGATCCAAAACGCGATCTTCGAGAATGGATTATTTGACACGCCAGGGCAGGAGATGCCGGAGCCGGATGAGTGGATGCGCCGCCTGGGTACGCTCCCGCTATGCTACCAGCCCGGAGAACGGTGGCAGTACCACATGAGCAACGAAGTGCTCGGCGTACTCGTTGCGAGGGTTACCGGTCAGACATTCGAGACGTTCCTGCGCGAACGCATCTTTGATCCGCTGGGGATGAAGGATACCGGCTTCTACGTGCCCGAAGGCAAAATTGACCGGCTGCCTCCGGCCTACGTTCCCGATCCGCAGACCGGCGAGTTCATCGTATGGGATGAGGCGTGCGGCGGACGCTACAGTAAGCCGCCAGCGTTCCAAGCAGGCGGCGGCGGACTGCTCTCCACCGTCGACGACTATGACGCATTTTTACGAATGCTGCTGAACCAAGGGATGCACGGGAACGAACGGATCCTGTCCCGGCCCGCTGTCGAGCTGATGAGCACGAACCGACTCACGCCCGAGCAGCAAGCATTCCGGGACGACTTGGCCAAAAACAACGTCCACCTGTCGCATGGCCAAGGGCAGCACGGCGGCTGGGGCTTCGGAATGGCGGTGCGCACCTACCGCGGCGACTATGCGTCCATCGGTCAGTTCGGCTGGGACGGCGGAAGCGGCACCTCGGCGTACGCGGACCCGGCCAAACAGCTGACCGGAATCCTGCTCACCCAGGTCGGGATGTCCACCCCGGATTCGGCGCATCTTATCCACGACTTCTGGACCATGGTATATCAGGCAATCGAAGACTGATATCGAGCCCGCGGGCTGGTCAGTCCGCCGATAACTCACGACACCAACCAATAACGGCTTTTGGAGAAAGTACTTCTCTAAACCTTGATCATCTTTACGAATGAATTCATATGTTTAGGACATTTTTGATAGCTGGTATGTTAAAATTGAAGCAGCAGAATATGGTTGGATCGCAAGAAGATCGCCCTCCCTGATCTTAGAGTCAGGAGCCTGGCGATCTTTTTTTGCTCGAAATATAACCTTTCGCAAGACAAGCCCATCTAATCTTATAGAGGGCCCTCAAAAGGAGATGAATAAAATCGTGCAGAACATGGAATCGGAGGTCAAGCGGGCACAGCGGGGAGATCGGGAAGCGTTTATTCGACTCTTCCGCCAGCTGGAACCCGAGCTGTACTGCTTGGCAAAGACCATTGTAAGACGCGATGAAGATTGTGCGGACGTCTTTCAGGAAACGACCCTGAAGGCATATAAAGCTTTGTCGACATTGCAGCAGCCGAAGTATTTTAAAACCTGGGTGATCCGGATTTTGATCAATGAGTGCAACCAGCTGCTTCGCAGCCGGGAACGAACGGTTGCCATGGCCGAGGTTCCGGAAACGGCCAGCTCCGCGGATTATTACGGGGACAGCCACAAGCTGGACCTTCGTGAAGCCGTCGATCACCTGGATGAATCATTGCGAATCGTCATTCATTTGTTTTATTTTCAGGATTTACCCATTAAGCAGATCTCAAGCATACTGGAAATTTCGGAGGGGGCTGTCCGGGCACGCCTGCACCGGGCGCGCGGGATTCTAGCGGAACGGGTAAAGCAATCACGGGAAGGGAGGCTGGCGTATGAAGCCTTTTGACTTAGACCAGGAACTCCGGAAGACAGGAAAAGAAAAGCTGGCGGCCGGGGTGCCGGATTTGATTCGGCAGCGTCAGGATGAAGTTTATGCATCGCTGGCCGACCTGCCGATGCAGACCAGAACCGGCCGGAAGCAGCGCTCGGGCAGGATGCGTACCTTCGCCATTGGCGCAGCGGCTGCAGCCTTTATCGGGGTGATGAGCAGCGCTTATGTATCTCCGATTATGGCGGAATCGCTCAAAAAGGTCCCGCTGATCGGGAGCATCTTTCAGATGGTTAACGACCTGGGGCTGCAGACGGCGGAAGAGCGCGGGCTGGTTACTCCGCTGAGCGTCAGCGCCGAGCAAGAAGGCATAAAGCTCAGCATACCGGAGGTCGTCTATGATGGAACCCGTCTGTCGATGGCCGTTAAACGGGAGGGTGAAGGCTTGGTGGGCGCTATCCTGGAGCATACGACCAAGCAGGAAGGCAATACTCCGAAAGATATCTATCCAAGAGGCGCGATTACCCGGGTCGAAATGCAAATCGACGGCACCTCGATTGATGACTATGACCTGGGCGCAAGACCAGGGCTATCGGGCAAGCCGACTTCGGACCCGAACAGCGCATTATTCGAAATGCTGAATATGTCCCTGGACGAGGCCGGGATCCGTATGCCTGACGAATTTCAATTGACAGTGAACATCACGCTGGAAGGGATTGCGAAGCCGTTCGTGATGGAAATTCCTGTCCGCAAAAGCACAGATCAGATCACCCTGCCTCTCAAAGAAACCAGGGAGTGGAACGGCATTCAATTAACGCTGGAGCAGCTTAAATTCACGCCGATCACGACCGGCATTCTGATGAATATTGAGCAGACGAATCCGGACAAAGCGCTCAGCGATGAGACCCTGCTGTTTGAGGTGTGGGACGAGCAGGGCAGAGTTCTGGAAATGGTGGGCGGATTGGGGATATATTCGGAGGACAACCACCGGCAAGAACGGGAGGAGCTGCTGTTTGACCGCTTTGCGGAGGCTCCCCGAACGGTCACGCTCAAAGTGTTTAAGCCCGAGCTCGTGGATCCTTCCCAAAAGAGCGGATCATTTAAAACCGACGAAAACGGGGACGTATTAAAGACGTACTTGGACGAGCTTGAAATCACGATTCCGGTCGATCAGGCCGGCTTGAAGCAGCTGTATGACGATCGACAGCAATAAAGATGATACAGGACGATAACAAACTTAATCAGGAGGAATCAATATGAAAAAGGCATATAAAGTGATGAGCTCCGTGGCTTTGGCCGGGATGATTATAAGCGGTGCGGCATGGGGGACGGCGCAGGCAGCCAACCAACCTTCGGCGAAAGCGCAGTCTGCGGTATCCGAACGTGTAACCCAAGAGGGGGTAACCCTGAGCGTTGCCAAAGCGCTGTATGACGGAAACCATGTCCGTATTGAGCTTAAGCGCAGCGGGAAAGGATTTGACGGGAAGCTTGTCGGAGGGAAAATTGACGAGAAGACAGGCGACTACTTGCTTGGCAAGGGATCGATCAGCAATATCAGGATAGCCATTAACGGCAAATCGATTAACGAGTATGGCGGCGGCGATCACGCGAAAAGACCAACCCTGGTATGGGGACCAAAAGGTAATGATACGGCCGTCATCTACTTGACGGATGCCTCCCAGCTCGGAGGTAATCTCGAAGCATTCCCGGACAAGTTCCAGTTTACCGCCGAGGTTGATCTGGAAGGCCACAAAAAGCCGTATAAGCTGAAGATTCCTGTCCAAAAGACTGCCGAAAAGCCGGTTGTAGTGAAACCTAACGTTACCAAAACATCAGGCAATGTAACCATCAAGCTGAACAAGGCAACACTCACATCGACTTCGTCCAGGCTGCAATTGATTATGGAGGGGTACAAGCAGCATCCGGAAGCAAATCAGGACATACTCTTTGATTTTGTGGACGATCAAGGCCATATCATCGAACGTATCTCCGGATCCGGCACAGACGAAAACAACGCGAAAGGGGATATGTACTACGATTTCGTGTTAGAAGCTGTCGGAAAATCTGCCAAGTCCATGACGGTGAAGCCGTTCAAACCGGTAGTGATAGATGACGGCTCCGGTCGATTCAAGCTAGATGGAAACGGCGAGATTGTCAAACAATATATCAAAGAGCTCGAAATGGCCGTTTCCGTAAAGTAGCAAACGCCTTGCAGGATCGCCGGGGACAGACCCGTTTATGAGAAAAAGCTTAAAACCTTACAAGCACATGTACAAACAGCCAGTCGCCGAATATCCGGCGACTGGCTGTTTCGTTTCGTTAATCGTCTTCAACTATAATAAAATGAAGCGTCGGGTGCGCGTTGGATCAAGTCACTTCCGAAGGTGGCCACAGAAAAATTTAAACAACCTTGATACGGTGGAACTCCGTACCAAGGTTGCTTAAAGCCTATCCGTTTTAATGCTGTCTACTTGATGGGGGGAAGATCAGCGTACCGACACCCATTTTTTCAACGCTTTAATTGATCTCCCACTGGGCTCAATTCCTCGATGATCAGGGCATACTTTATGGAGAGAGCCGTCTTAGAAGGAGCAGCGGTTACTTTAACTTGAGAGCATAGATTTGCCCTTTCGAATTATACACGCCTTCTACGCTTTGTTTATTTTTCATAGTAAAATGGACGGTTCCTGGAAGATCTTTATCCTTGGCAGCTTTGTACCCGGTCAAATCCAGATTCATGCTGCTCTGGGCAAGTGGAATGGCAGCCTGCAAGAGCTTGTCCTCGCTCATATTCATTAGATTCTTATACCCTTTGGTATATTCGGCTGCGGAATCCTGAAGGCTGGATACTTCAAACATCGTAACTCCCCGCGACGCTTCGTCAATGCTTATAAAGATCGGCATTTTTGCGGAAGTTCCTTGGAATGTCAGCTCGAAATGAGATTTGCCCTTTTCGGTAACATAGGACGCCTTCGTCAGTTTGCCGAGGCTCAAGCCCTGGAATCCTTTGGTAACCTCGCTCGCTGCATCCTGTATGTCCTGAGATACCGACTCAACTGGTATGGTGGACATCACCCGCTTAACTTTGCCGTCAAGAAGTGTAATGTAATGATTATCTACGTGTGTAAACACTTCAACCTTGCCTGAATCGGCTTGCTTGCCGGAATAGCTGACCGTAAGCGTGGCTGATTCGGGCAGCGACTCCACATCCAGATCCTTGAGCACCGATTGGATAGTCTCTTTGCTGGAGCTTTGCAGATCCGCCCATTTTTGTTCAAGTTGAATGGAGTCTATTTTATTATTGGTAATGTTGACGTAACTGTAATGAGCTCCCTTAATCGTAAGCGTCCAGCCGGTATCATTTCCAGTTTTCCAACTTTCCACTTTGCTGAAAGAATAGCTTTTACCGGTTGCATCTTTCAGCTTTTTCTGTGCCTCGGATATTAATTTGGGATCGATTTTTTTGAGGGAAGAAGCCGCGGCAGCAGAAGTATTGGCTTTGGCTGCGGCATGCGTAGTCAACAGCGGTGCGGAAGTCATTAAAAGGCCTGCAGCCGTCAGGATCGTCATTGCTTTTATCGATTTTTTCATGTATGTTTCCTCCAGTGATTCGAAATTTTTTAGTCATTTCCCTCGATCGGTACAGTCAATTCCAGATCCTTGATGTATTCTTTCTCCCAAGCGTCAGGGGAGTCTCCATACACATAACGGAACGGCTTTATCGTGAATGACTGATGATCGGAAGGAAGGGGCTCGTACAGCATGTCCAAGCGACGGTAACCTTGTTTCATATCGTTAGCGTAGAGGTCAATAATTTTTATTTCTGTGCCGTCTTGACCTACGACTTCAAAGTAAATGGTCCGTTCATCCGAAGAAGTCTCTTTTAATACCAGCTCCATGCGAGTGGAGACTGGGGAGCGCTCCATTTCTTCCAGCCTCCAGCTAACTTGCCTTGATGATTTCTCCGCTTCCGGATATAGGATATGATTATCTGTATTTTTGCGCATCGGAATTTGCAGGATAAACGGCTCCGGGATCATCTCGAGCCTAACCTCAAGCGCCAAATTAAACGTTTCCGGCAGCACAGGCCTGCGGGCAGCTTGGTCCGAAGACGCTCCGGTAATCGTGACAATGGCGGATTCCGCATCGTTGCCGGGGCCGATATCCCAAGTAATGCTTTCTTCTGTTCCATTGATGAAGGCCCTCATCACTTGAAAGGAACCCTTGCTTTTTAGTGATGAAGCTTCGGATTGGCCGCGAGCGAAAGGATCAAACAGGGAGGCGGGATGTCCTGCCTCATCCAGTTGAAGCGCTATAGCTCCGCGCATGCCGTCGAACATAGCCTGTGATGCCGTCAAAGTGTAGCCCTCGTGTGTGTCATAGTAATCCGTTTCCGTGGCCAACCCTTTCTGCTCAGCTGCCTTTAATCCTAAGTCGCCTGCTAGCTTAAACACATTATGCATCATTGGAATGCGGCTTAGGGTTTCGGCCATCACGGGGGAAATGAAGGCAGAGGACACGATGACAACGACAATGAAAACAGCTGCCGTTCCGATCACAAAGGCATTACGAATGATGCTGCGATTACGTGATTTTCGGGTTAACCGTTCTCTGTCGGAAATGCGCTCCTCGGTCGATTGTAATATGCTGTCATACAGATCCTGAGGGATATTCAGATGATCGGCCGCCTGATGCATGTGATCCTTCAAACGTTCTTCAATGGACAAAGCAATCACCTCCCTCTTCTAAATCCAGCTCTACAGAATGTTTGCGAAGCTCTTTCAAGGCTTGATGGTGCCTCGACTTCACGGTCCCGAGCGGAACCGCGAGCAGCTCGGAAATCTCGGTTAGGCTGTATTCGTGATAGTACCGGAGAACAACGACAATCCGAAGCTTGTAGGATAAATGATTTAGAAGCTCGAGCAACTCGCGGGTTGTCTCGTTCCATACAATGACCCGGTCCGTCCGTGGATGCTCGGGCTGGATTTCAAGCATTTTTTGGCGCTCGAACAGGCGGAATCTACGCCATTTTCGGCGCCTCCAGTCCTGAACCTGCCGGATCGCGATTCCGTGCAGCCAATTCCGAAAGGGACGCTTGGGGTCATAATTGGGTAACGAGAGCCAAAGCTTAAAATAAATTTCATTCATGATATCCTCTATATCCTGCCGGCCGGATACAAGAAGAGCCACTGTTCGGTACACATTATCGACGGTTCGGTCATAAACATACCGGAATGCTTCCTTGTCCCCCTCCTTTAGTCGCTGCAGCCACGGCGTTAAGTCTGAACCTTGCAAGCTTGCTCCTCCTTTAATGTGACCTCACCTATATATTCGCTCCGAGTCGCCAAGAGGTTCGGTGAAAAATAATTACTCGTTCCAATTCCACAGCCGTACTTCCCCGACACGCAGGTCATGCACCCAGGAAACCTCGCGCAGCGTCAGCAGCTCCTTGACGGGACCGGTAATGACGGCACCATAGAGATGAACGCCATTCTCCTCTACGTAAGCCAATGAAGCGTCGACGTCAATGAACGGAGCTACCCGCTCGCTAATGAGTTTATACTCCTGCATAAGCCGCAGTGATTTGATGTAGTGAGCATTCCGCAGCTTCCCGTCCCCGTAGGTGTCCAATGACGGATAATGTCCGCCGCTGGACACGATTTTGCCGAACCAGCCGCGCTTTTCTTCCTTATAGGAGGTGATCGTCAAATCGTCATGATGCCAGACGGGATAGGATGGAAAGCCGACAGGGTCGGTGATTACGCCATCATGATTGCCGAACCGGTCCTCCGGTCCGGTATCCACGGCAAACCAGACGGGCTCCATGTTCCGTTTCTCGAATTGCTTCAGCAGCTCATCCGTAGTGAAGAAACGGTTAAACGATACATAGGCTTCGGCCACGGTGCCTTCGGGAAGCTTCTCGAGCCGGGACCAGTCACCGCTTTTTGCGGAAGAGGCGCTTGCTGTCTGTTTGTTTGACTGTTCCCTGGGATCTTCATTTGGATTCGCGGAAGAAGTCTCTGGAGTAGGGTCCGGCCGATAGAATATCTGCGATTGACGCGAGCTGCCATTCTTCCAATCCGCATTGACGGAAGGCAGCCCAAACAGGAAGTTGACGGTGTACTCACCGACAGTCACTCGTTCGCTTCCTACTTGCTTTTCCATATCTCCGTATATCTCTTGCATGAAATAGGTTTTGCCCTGACTGTTCAGTGAAACGTTAATGTTAGGCATGGTGATCGAGATGGCCGAAGCAATGGCATCCCGATATTTATCGTTTCGGCTCGGATCGCCGACACCGTAGAACAGCGCGGTACCGATCGAGCTAAGAAAGGTAATCACCAGGAATGCGGTTATCACTGTCAACGTATTTGAGATTCGGGCTTTCCATTTGGCCCTGCGAACAATGCGTTTTTCCTTCTTGGGTGAGAGGTCGTTCTGAACATCGGCCGGGCGCTTAGATCCAGCATTGTCCGGTTCGTTATCCATCCATTCGTTTAAATAAGCCTGATATTCCTCCAGCTTCTCCATTTCCCGTTCGATTTCGTTTTTCTCCTCGTCCGTCAGCTTGCCGTCCGCATAATCTCTCAATCGCTGCTTGAAATCTTCGCTCATAACCTTCCGTCCTTTCGTTTCATTTCCCGCAGCCGCTGCCTGGCTCGAAATAAGGTGATTTTGATATGGGATAAGGTGATGCCCATAATATCCGCAGCTTCCTGGTAGGTGAATTGGTGAAAATCCACCAGGAGCACCGCTTGCCGCTGCTTCTCCGGAATATCGGCCAACATTCGTCCAATTTCTCTTTGGACTTCTTGCTGGAGCAGGGTGATCTCGGCGTATCCCGGTCGACCATCCGAGCGAAAAAAGCGGCATCCTTGACGATGCTGCGGCTTGCCTTGCGCTGATAATCCACATAAGCGTTATGGGCAACGCGAAATAGCCATGGCTTGATTCGTTCATTCTTCCAATCCTCAAGGTACAGGTACGCCCGGTAAAAGGTTTCCTGTACCAGGTCTTCTGCCGTATGGTGATCATAAGAGAGGGAGTACAAGTAACGGTAAACGTCTTTGACGTAATATTGATATATCGATTCCAGACTGTTCAGATTCCTGCCCTCCTCTCTATGTAATTCACGTATAAGCGGAGCATAAAGTTACAGTTTTTCGCCGTAAAAAAATGAAACAGGGCTTTGTTGCACATTCGAAAAGCTAAATATACCTGGAGAGCCGGTTCTCGAAATGCACCTTAACCGCAGCTACCCATACACCGCAAAAACAAATACCAAAAGTAAAAGCCCGCCGGGAGCGGGCTTCCATTAGCAGATGGGCATGCGATGCAGTGAGCGATACTTGAAGGTCATAATAGCAAGCTACTACGGGCTATCATCTCTACACAGAAAATGCTTGTAATATGCTTAAGCAGGGAAACAGACGGAGATTCCGGGTTTAATCCGATCCTTTTTTTCGATAATGATCCAGGCACATCCCTGCAGCAAAGCAGAATACGAGAATGAAGCGAGCGCCGTAGGCTATGGTGAATGGACTGCCGGGAGCTTCGTCCTGCATCATATGGATAGTCCAATCGAGCGCATAACTGAGGCAGGAAAATAACAGGGCACATAACAACCCGATCAGTATGGATTTTACAAGTACAAGATGTTTCATCCGCATGGTTCCTCCTATTCAAACGTCGGGGGGATGGATGGCTTGAAGCTTATCCGAGTCCCGCCCTCTTTGACTAGATCGTAGCAGACCTCCGAGCGGCAGGTTTGATTATTTTTGCTAAACGCTCCCCTTTAAATAAGGCTGGATTTGGATGCAAGTAAAGCAGGCAGTTAAGCGATTTCTACTTCTTTTGAAATCTCCACAAGCGTTCCATCCTCTTGAATCAAGCGCAGTTTGGGGTGACGTCCAGAACGCAAGGAAGAATTACAAATTCCATGAAAATGAGACATTTCTCAAACCGTTCGCTTGTTTTTATAATAATCAGCAAGAACGGAGCGAGGGCCTGGTTTATCGGTTCTAAGCCCCTCCACTTCAATAAGAAAGGAGGCTAAAAGAGGTAAGCCTGTAAACGAAGTGCACCTAAAAGCCAAGTGTGAGCCAGGAACGATATGAAAGAAAGGGGAACCTTAATGATATTGGGAATCAAACAATTGAAGAAACAGCTGCTGCTAATTACGGTCATGCTGGTAGGATTTGCGCTGCAGGCATCGCCTGCGCAAGCGAGTTCGCCGATTAACAAACAATTCGGTGAGCCGGTCTCCATGGGGGCTCCGATCCAGCAAATCGCGATTTTTGAAAGCGCTTATGGCCAAGAGGACGGCCGGGACGTAATGTACACCACGGTCAATGGGAAGCCGGCGATGTTAAATGTCATCGATCTCGCAGACAATAAACTGCTCCGCACGTTCCCGCTTCCGGATGCGGACAGCTCTTGGGCAAAAGCCGTAGCCGAAGACGGAACGTTATTTATAGCAGGTCAATCCAAGGTTTACCGCTATTCCCCTCAAACGAAAGAGCTTGATGATCTTGGGGTCGCGATTCCGGGTGAAACTTCGATTTGGGGATTGATTACGGACGAGCAGGGAAATCTGTACGGCGGTACGTATCCAAACGCCAAAGTGTTTAAATTCGATCCTCGAACGGAGACGTTTACGGATTACGGCACGATGGTGGAGGGCCAAGGATATGTTCGTTCCATCGCTTACGCCGATGGCATCGTATTTGCAGGAATCGGGACGGTTGGACATATCGTCAAGCTGAATCCGGTTACCGGCGAGAAGGAGGAACTGCCGATTCGGGATATTCCGGGCGTTAGCAGTCTTCCGTTCGTATACGGTCTGGATGCAAGAGGTGATTATCTCTTCGCTTACTTAAACGGCAACGGAACAACCGCGTTGATTATATACGATATGGCGCGGGGCGTGTGGCTGGATGAGGTTTACAACGGATACGGCGGCCTCGATGTATCGCCTGAACATGAAGGGAAAGTATATTTCGTTCAAAATCGGAAGGTCCAGGCTTTTGACATGACGACGCAGCAGGTGACGGATACGGGACTTGCCTACGGAACCGGCTTCCGCTCCAGCGGATGGGTTCGTTTTCCGAACGATCCGGAGCTTCCGGGGGAGACCTTGGTTACGATCCAATTCGGCGGAAAGGCGGCCTTGTTCAATTTTGAATCGGGCATACAGAAGATGCTGCCTGCCGTCGCCGAAGGGCAGCCTACGCTGATCCAGGCTCTGGAGAAAGGGCCGGACGGCAAAATTTATACAAGCGGCATGACCTCCGCACTGGGAGGAGCATTCGATCCGGTTACGCGCACCCATTCGACGTATCCGATGGGTCAAGCCGAAAGCATCGGCTCGCTCGGCAATGATCTGTACTTCGGCATATATCCGAAGGCGGAGATCCGCAAATTGGATACGACGAAGCCGATCCAGACGGATCCGAGCAAGCCGAACCCGAATCCGGTATCCCTGTTCTACATGGGTGAAGATCAAGATCGCCCTTATGTTCAGACGTCCGGAGACGGAAAGGTATACTTCGGAACGATACCGTATTACGGGGAATTGGGCGGAGCCCTAGTTGCGTACGACCCGGCATCGAATACATTCGATGTACATCGCCAAGTCGTGCATAACCAGAGCATTGTGGGCTTGGCCTACAGGGACGGCAAGGTCTACGGTTCGACCAGCATCCGGGGAGGTCTCGGAATCGATCCGACCGAATCGGAAGCGAAGATGTTTGTATGGGATGCCGTAAGCGGGGTGAAGCTTAGCGAGTTTACGCCGGATATCCCGGGAGCGGTGAAGGCACCGATCATGATCAGCGGGCTGACCTTCGATCAAGACGGCCTCCTCTGGGCTGCCGCGGACGGCATACTGTTTGCCGTTGACCCCGAGACGCAGGAGGTAGTGAAGAGCAAGGTTATCTATCCGGGCGTCACGGATTACGGGATGTGGCGGCCGATCCATCTGAGATGGGGACAGGACGGCTTGCTCTATACCGATCTCTATGGCAAGCTGACGGTTCTGGATCCGAAGACGATGGAGCATGAGGCATTAGGGATTAATACGGCGCTCTTTACCCTAGGGAATGACGGAAACATATACTACGCGCAAGAAACACGGATGTACATGATCCCTGTTTCCGATGTTGGGGAAGAGGAGGATACCCAGCTTCCAACGACAGAGGCCACGGTCAGCCCGGAGCAGCCTGATGGACAAGAGGGGTGGCATGTCAGCCCTGTAACGGTAACGCTGTCGGCTTACGATGAAGGAAGCGGGATCGCTTCCACTGAATACTCGTGGGATGGCGGGCAAACCTGGACGTCCTATGCCGGTTCGCCTTTGCAAGTGAACGAGAGCGGACGCTATGAGCTCACCTATCGTTCCATCGACAAAGCCGGAAATGAAGAAGCTGCGAAATCGATCCAATGGCGGTTGGATCACGAGGGGCCCTTCATCGATTGGAAATCGGCGGTGCCTGAGGTGATCAGCAGCTCGGACGATCTTGAGATCGGTTTCGAGCTTCGGGATGAATGGTCAGGGGTTGCTTCGAACACCGCGTCGCTCACGCTGGACGGCGAGCCAATAAATTCGGATTCCTCCTCCATTCCGTTGTTCCGTCTTCCGCTCGGCCAGCATACGTTGACGATCCGGGCAAGCGATGTGGCGGGCAATGAATCGGTGCATGATATTACGTTTACGATTGAAAACAGCTTCGAAAGTCTGGAAAAGCTGGTGCAACGCTTTGCGGAGCAGGGCTGGATCGATAATCACGGGATTGCGAACAGCCTGGCAACAAAGGCCGCCAAAGGCAACGTTTCTTCATTCATTGACCAAGTCGAAGCGCAGGCAGGCAAGCATATTTCCACGGAAGCCGCAGCTTATTTGATTCAGGCGGCCTCGGCACTCCTATAAACGTTCTTTAAGCTTCTTAAGGGCATCTGGAATGAACTTCGTAGACCAGATGCCCTTCCTTTTAAGGACCTCATGAATTACAAGAGACCGGCGATCATCATGACACGCAGCAGTTTTTCTGTTTCCTATGAATTTATTATTTAGTGGAAGGAAGGTGCTGATTTTGATGAAGATGAGTGTAAAGATGGGACTTATGGTTATGCTTTCATGCGCTTGCGTGGCTTCGATTCACCCGGTTAACGTGACTTACGCCCAGGATTCCGTTCAGGGCGGTGCCGTTCGCTTGGAGGATAAGGTATACGGGGAGCCGGAGCGTCTGGCGCAGCCGATTCGGGGGATCAGCATCTATGACGGCGCGGTTGGCGAACAGGACGGAAGAAAGGTGATGTTTACGACGGTCAAAGGTTCTCCGGCCCAGTTCAACGTGGTGGACATGGCAACCAATACGGTGATCCATAAGACGATTATGCACGGAGGGGGCGGGGACGCTTGGCATCATGAAGTGACACCGGACGGCAAGCATGTGTATGTAACCTCCCATAGAACATTGTGGCTGTATTCGACGGAAACCCAGGAAATGAAGCTGGTGCATGACTTTGGTGAGGAAGGCCCGTGGTCCCTCGCAACCGACAGCCAAGGAAATGCATATATCGGCACCTACCCTGGAGGAAAGGTGTTCAAGTACGATTTAGGGGCGGGGACGGTAACGAAGGATTACGGCAGAATGTTGGGCAATCAGGCTCAAGAATATGTCCGGTCAATCGCTCTGGATGAGGAAGGCGGGCATATTTACGCAGGGACCGCCCACGGTCAGATCATTCGGTTGGATTTGGAATCGGGAGTTAAAGTCAATATCGCCGAGCCGCTGATGAACAAACAAGAAACCGGCTTTGTCTACGATATGAACCTGGTGGATGACCGGTATATATTTGCAAGATATTCCGAGTCCAAAAATATGTACATTTATGACGTGAAAGCCTCTCGTTGGCTCGATGTCGTATTGTCCAACGTAACGGGACTGCATGTAACTGACTCCTATCAAGACAAGGTGTACTTCGTGGCAGACAATACGCTGAAGTATTATAACCTGGCGACCGGCGAAATCGGAACCACCGGCATGAAATATGGAAGCGGGCTCCGGGGCGCGGATTGGATGGAGATTGCCAGCCATGACAATCCCGATCTAATCGGGATGAACTTGGTGACCATGCAGTTTGGAGGAGGGATTGTCTATTTCAACGTCTCGCAGAACAAGCTGACGGTGACGCCTCCCGTCGTAGAGGGGACTCCCCTGAACATTCATGTCATTGAACAGGGCAAGGACAATCAATTGTTTATGAGTACGCTCGGTGCAGGTACAGGAGCTGTTTACGATCCGGAGCAACAGCAAGTATTGCCGATCTCGCTCGGTCAGGCCGACAGCATGGTTTATCATGAGGATGCCATGTATATGGGGGTATACCCTAAGGCCAATGTTCACAAATATGATCAAAATAGGGAGCCGGGAAGCGGTAATCCCTCCCTGTTCCTGCAGGTTGACCCGGAGGCTCATCAGGACCGCCTAATTGAAGCGACATCCGGAGGGGGACGCATTTATTTTGGCAGCGTGTCCGCATACGGCGTGAACGGCGGTGCCGTGACGATTATTGATCCCAAGGCTTATGCCGAGAATAAGACCGGCGTTACGGTGATCCGAAATGTAGTCCAAGATCAAAGCGTCGTCGGGCTGGCGTATAAGGATGGCATTCTGTTCGGGTCCACCAATATCCATAACGGCCTTGGAAGCAACCCGACTGCTAATGAAGCTAAGCTGTTCACCATGGATGCCGTGACCGGTCAGAAGCTCGACGAATGGTCCATTCAGCTTGAAGGTATTGATAAGCCTGAATTTATCGGTCGTCTAACGGTCGGGCCACATGACGGACTTATTTGGGGAGCTGTTAACGGAACGATATTCGCGATGGATCCGGCGACCAAGGAAATCGTTAAGCACAAGCAGATTCACAGCGGTCCGTTCAACTACGGGGCATGGTCGTCCGTTCCTTTGGAGTGGGATTCCGACGGCATTCTGTACGCCCTCTTCGGCACGAAACTGGTGGCGGTGGATCCGGTTACCATGGACTTCCGAACCGTAACAAGCGCCTACAGCTTTACGATCGGCGATGACGGGTATCTGTATTATTCGGATGGCGAGGACCGTACGTTCTTATCGCGGATTCAGATTGGTACGCAGTCCGCAATGCCTGAAGACGTTGACGGCAACGGGATCGTGGATCACCGGGACGTCAGACTGGTAGCAAGGCATATCGGTAAAGAACCGGCGGGCGATTTGCGGAAGCTGGACGTGAACCGGGATGGCGTTATCAACGCGCTGGATGTCAGAAGCGTTACGGCGAAAATGAATGAGGAACGAAAGCAACCATAATTGATGGAGCGGCCGCCCGATTCGGGCGGCTGTTTATTAGGTTGGACTTCGTAAAGGGTAAGCGGGGCATGCGCATCATTTTCATGGGGTTATTTTGGCCTGTTGCAAGGGTTTCGTACTATCCATCTCGAATATGAAATTCTAAAATCTAAAATCCATGGAACTCTTTCTCTTATTCAGCTAGGTTCATTGATAGGGAGGATGTAATGCTAAACCAAAAGAAATTTGAAATGGCATATAAAAGATATAGTAAAAATTTTGTGGATGGGATCAAATTTGAAGATGTTAAAGATAAATATGATGCCAGCAAAAGCAAGATTGAGAAAATCGTAGAGCAAAATGACACAGAGAAAGATCATATCCTATTAATAAATCTAAATAAAATTTTCTCATATTACTTGTCACAATGGAAACACGAAGTATTGATCAGCGGTGAAAACAACCCAGAAGGATTAAAGAACATGCAGAAGGTCGTGTTTTATCAATGTATGGGGCAGGACCTTTATACAATCAGGTATCCGGAGATGATCTTGGGATATTCGTTTAAAGAAGTCGTTATCACCTTGGTACATTTCACTATGTATGGATGGGAGAAAGAAGAAAATATACTATATGATTTTGTGGTTCATCACTTCGGTGGACATTTAATCGATGCCAATGAAGAGAACAGACATATTTGGTTTTTGCTTGAGCTGTACCTGCAGTATAGAAATAAAACCATCATGGGAACGAATAAACAATTGCATCTAGCCGTGAAAAATAGCTTTAAGGAAGCTGGACAGCGATGCGGATCAATCCCTGATGATCTAGACGTTTATGAGGAAGTGCTTGAACGATGGTCCACAGGTGAATTGCAGGAAATAGAATCTCTGATTTCGACAATGTCCCTGTATCATTCTGCATTAGCTTCTGAAATTGGACAGCTGGGTGAGTTTGGTGAGTTTCGATATGGATTTTATCCATTTGAAATCCTATTCTTGCTCCATGTAAGAAGAAAACTGGGGTTGCCGGTTCCCTCTCAGCCAGATGGATTGCTCATGAATACCCCGGAAGCGAAAATGGTGTTTGGAGACCCTGAGCCATACCCTGAATGGGACCCGATGCTTCAAAAGATCGATCAATTCTATCGTGAAAACTATCCCGAATACATTCCTAACCGGCATGGGGAGTTGTTTCAATAAGGGGGAGAAGAAGTATGCAGGATCAAGAGATAGCACAGCTGCTATTCCCTGATAACAAGGATCTCGAACCGTTTTTGAGAGATGAAGGAAGTGATGACATCCATGAGGACCTATTAAAATTTGGTCTGAAAACGAAACAATTTTTATACGTGGACTATAAAGGTGAGCAATATCAAGAGATCGTCAATTTTATTCTCGACTATGAATTTGCCCATCATATTGAATTAGCAGCCAAAGAAGACCTTGAGCATTTAGAAGCGTACAACTATGAATTTTTACCTGATAAAATCAGAGAGGTTAACAAGATACTGTCACCTAAGGGGTATGGGCTATTTTCATATCCCACATCGGGCGATTTTTACGCACTATTCATTGCAAAATTAGAGAATATAACAACATTACTGCAAGAAGAATTGCTGCTCGATGATAGAATCCCTTTTCTAGAAAGGTGTATCCAGTATTACAGGTAGGCTTGCTGGAGGCGGCGTAAATCGCAGATTCAACATCGTTTGGTACAACAAATCACGTATACTACACATCTCGGTTTACCCGTGAAAAGTAATACTATACATAACAAGGATGGGGACAAATCCCATCCTTTGCTATTTAGGTAAGCTTTAATCCCTTTCTAACGATTTGGTCCGCTTGACGGGTGGTTTCCGGCAGGCGGTATGTGGGGGAGAGCTTTAAAATCCATTCGCATGCTGTCGCCAGAGAAATGCGGTGGCCGATAGAGACAAACACAGGTTTAACGCCATCCTGGGTGCGCAATACATTCCCGATTATTTCATGTTGATCCATGAGCGGTGAATATGAGCCTCTCTGGATATCGGGTTCAATGTAACTTCCCGAGAGCTTTGTTTTTCCGCAGCCGATGGTTGGAATATCATAAAGAACCCCTAGATGGCAGGCCAGCCCAAAACGTCTCGGGTGTGCGAGCCCTTGACCGTCGCAAACGATTAACTGGGGCGAGATGCTGATTTGCTCAAAGGCTTTCATGATGGGCGGAAGCTCCCGAAAGGAAAACAACCCCGGAATATACGGAAACGAAACGCTCTCTTCAACCATAACGGTGTCAACGAGGGTTAAGGAGTCGGCCTCTAAAATCGCAACCGCAGCGATAAGCTTATCATTCTGCTCACTATAGGCAACGTCCACGCCTGCGACATAACGAACCGGCTCCAGCGCATCTTCCTTCATCACTTGCAAAGCCAATTGATGCTGTAACTCAATGGCTTCCTGCTCGTCTAAATCCCACCTGTGCGTAGTTTTTAATTTCATTACACGTGATCCTCCAATGGTTGATCGTAATATTTTATCAAATATCCACAGGTACATAAATACGCACATGTTAGGTATTGCCTGTGCAGGAGGGTAGAGAGGGAATCTTGTGGTCCAAGCAGGGCTCCTTGTCATGCTATAATATGGAAGATTCGTTGATTGAATCAAGGATAGGGATCAAGGAAGAAGGAAACTTCGGTTTCGAACCGGAGACGAAGCACGTTCTCTTCCCGCTCCGTATAGATTAGCAGCGCTGAGCGGAGTGTATTTTCTGCATAAGGAGATTTGGAACATGGACATACGCGACTATATCCAACGAGGCTTTGATGCCTATTACGCAAAATACAGCCAGGTTACGGAGGACGGCTTCTGCAGGTGGATGCGCCCGGACGTTCCTGCAGAGATGAAGGCCACCGATACCGACGAGGAGTGGTCCATCTGGAAGCTGGTTCCTTCCGTTGTGAGTGAAGCTGATATTAGGGAGCTGGAAGACGAGTATGGATTGACATTTCTCGAGTGGTATAAAGCATTTATCTCTACATATCATCATTACTTTGACGTCATCCCTGAGCAACCGGTGGACGAGCCGCTGGATAACGTCAGGGATATGTACAATCCCTTGTTGTGCCGGCTGGGCTATCTGCCTTTCACATGGGATTCCGAATACGCCAAGATATGGTGCATCGACGTAAATGAAGAGGCTGGCGAAGGCTTCGGGGCCATCTATGAGATCGAGCATGAAATCTTATTTGATCTGGATGAGGAGCAAACGGACCGGGTCGAGCTTCAAGCATCGCTGGATTATCTGTATCCGGACTTCAAGGCGTACTTTGACCATACATTCCTCGGAGGGTGATATAGTCAATGATTATGAAGGGTAAGGAGAAGCCCACATGCAAAATGAACAGCTGCAGGATATTCTAATTCAATACGGCATCCGGGAATCGGAGATTACGTTTATCAGGCATAATGAGAATCGAACCTATAAAGTAAAAGGCCATGACGGAAGCCCGTATCTGCTGCGCATTCATCAACCGGTCAAAGACGGAATGGCCGGTCTGCAGCATACCTATGACGGTCTGCTGGGTGAACTGCAGATGCTGGAGGCGATGTCAGACCGGGATCATCTTCTCGTCCAGAGGCCGCTGCGTAATCGGAAAGGTGACCTGATTACGATCATCGAGCTCGAGGGGAAGAGGTGGAACAGCTCTGTGCTGTCTTGGCTGGAGGGAAGAGACCTGCGGAAAGAAGACGTAAGCGACCCGATATTGGTCGAGAAGCTGGGGACTCGCATTGCAGAGCTGCACCAATTCTATAGCCAGTACGAGCAGGAAGGCCTGGACAAGCGTCCGAGTCAGGGGATTGGCTATAATCAATATATGATCGAGGTTATAAAGAAAGGGCTAGGGAGAGGATTGTTCGCTTCCTCCGATGTTTCCCTTATTGAACAAACGGTATTGCTGGTAAATGCCCGGCTTGAAGCTGGCGGACAGCAAGATGCCTGGGGACTCATCCACGGCGATTTAAGCTTGGGGAACATCATCATGACCCCGGGAGGGGAGCTGAGTTTTATCGATTTTGGTTTTTTCGGGCCGGGTTATTGTTACACGGATGTTGCTATGGGGGCCATGATGGTTCCATCGGAGCTTCGGGATCGATTCTTGAAAGGGTATTATGGCAGTGATCATACGGGAGCAGAGGAACTCGTTCTGTTAGAAGGCTTCATGCTGCTGGCCATTATCGGATACTATGTCTTCCAGATGGAGAATGAAGCCGTGCATGCATGGATGCGCGAGCGGATGCCGAAGCTGTGTGCCGAATACTGTACACCTTATTTGTCGGGTGAACGTATATTTTATTCCGTTTAATTCCTGCCCCCACAGGAACCCAACTATTTTACACTGATCGTTCCGTCCTGGCTGACTAGCTCTAAGGTATTCGATGCGTCTCCAATCGTGCCCTCCACGGATTGTTCCGTGCGCCGTGTTTCCTTAAAGCCGTCTAATCGGGCGCTGATATCCGATGAGCCGCTGTTCGCGGTAAGCTTTAATGATGCCGGGGGCGTTGTATAGGAGACGGCGATATCACCGGATTCTGTCTCAACGCGCAGCAGCCTTCCTTCTTCGGCCGCTTTGATCGATACCTCCCCATCATTTGAGGCTATTATCATCTCAGGGCTGGTCACGTTGGTAATATAGCTGCCGCCGCTGCCTGTGGTTACCGTTAATTCGTTTAGCGAGCTGTTTGTCAGCTGGATATCCCCGTCTATGGAAGTAAACTCACCATGGTCCGCCGAGAGCCCTTCGAGATCGGCTGAGCCCGAATGGTTGGTTAAGACCACGCGAGGGGCCGCGACATCCTGCAGCTGGATATCCCCCGCGTCGTTATTCAATGTAATCGTATCGACTTCATGGTCAGGAATGGATAGGGTGATCGTGCCTTTTTTGCCAAAAGTAAAGCCTCCCATGCCATCCCCTTGATCCTCCTGGGTCACGATGATTTTATTCCCGTCAAGATCTATCGTTACTGGTTCGCTCTTATTGTTCTGCCGCTTCCCATCGCAAGCGATGGTGATGCTTGGGGAATCTGAATGCTTGAATTCGATATCCCAAGAATCGTTGTTGACTTCAATTTCATCAATTCGGTCGGCCCCAAAGGATACCTCATGGTTATATTGTGATGTTCCTAGGCCTCGGCAGCCCATAGCTAACCCGCCAACGGCAAGCAAGACCAGCGAAGCGGTTATGATTTTTCTCATGTTCGATTCCTCCAGGTATCTACGGTACATCTTAGGCCACGTCGCATCGATCCACTCTGTAAAAAGAAAAATAGCCAAGGATCAGCCCAAGCAGGCAGAGCGTCATCGGGACGGCAATGAATTGGAACAGGCTGGTCGAGCTTCCTCCGTTAGACACCGTGGCATTAATCACGAAGCTAATGATGACAGCCGAGGTAATCGTGGAAGCCGTCGACTTTTTCCTCATGCCAAACAATAAAGGAATCAGGCTGATTCCGGCGATCATAAAGGCGTTTAGCAGCGTTGCCGGAAGGGTAGCCATCATTTCATCCACGTGAACCGATCCTTCAAATAACCCGATCTTCGGATTCAAGAAGTACGTTAACAGATTGATGACAACCGTCGTGACGAGGATGCTGAATAAGCAAAACCCAAATACAATCGATAGCTTGGCTTGCATGATTTTTTTTCGCTGCAGCGGGTAGGTGAACAGCACCTGGATCATGTTGCTCTTGTATTCCTCAATCACTAAACGCGACAAAATCACGCTTGCGAAAATGATATAGGTGATGCGCGTCAAAATATCCGCTAAAGACATAAATGCGGCGTAATTCTCAAACATCGGTTCACTTTCACCGCGCGAGCCCAGAGCCATCAAACTGACGGCGGCGAAAATAGCGATGATGCAAACGGCTAATCCTTTAAAATAACCGGTGATGTTGCTTTTTTGCCATTCCAGCTTTATGAGTTTAAGCATAGCGTTTGCCTCCATGAATGAGATGAATGAAGTAGTCTTCGAGCGATCCGGCATGCTGCCTTCGGATGTCCTCCATCCTTACTTCCTTTAACAGGGTTCCCTGATGAATAATGCCGATCGCATCGGCGACCGATTCGATTTCGGACACGATATGACTCGAGATCAAAATGGTCGTACCGTAATTCTCCTTAAGCAGCAAGAGAAGCTCTCGCATCTCCTTGATCCCGATCGGATCCAGTCCGTTGATCGGCTCGTCCAGAATGAGGATGTCCGGCTTCGTAACCAGGGCGCGCGCGATCCCCAGCCGCTGTTTCATGCCTAGTGAAAATTCATGGATTTTCTTCTTCCCCACGCCGTGAAGACCTACGATCTCCAGCGCTTCCTGGATTGCCGGCTTATTGCGATAATCCATGTATCTGCAATGAAGCTCCAAATTGGCCTCGGCCGTCAGCCGGTCGTAGAACACGGGATATTCAATGATGCTGCCGATTCTTTTTAAGTATTGAACCGATGACGGTTGAATCCGCTGATTGAATACTTGGATTTCACCCGAAGACGGCTTCACCAGGTTTAATATCATTTTCATCACGGTTGTTTTGCCGGCTCCGTTCGGACCCAAAAACCCGTAAATCTCCCCTCGGTTAATACGCATGCTGACGTTCTTAATCGTTTCCGTGCCTTTGTATGCCTTGCTTATCTGATTGATTTGAATGACGGCGTCCATGTCTGATTACCTCCCGTTTCGTAGTGATGTGCTACCCTAAGCTTAGGGAATGAAAGTAAAAACAAAGTAAACGGTGCGGAAAAAGCTCGTAACATTTTACTTCGATGGAGCCCCTGCCTTTTTAAATAGAGTAAGATAGAGAGACAGCATGTTTGAGGATACATATGAAATGAGGGAAGAATTGATAATGGAATCTGCATCCATATTAGCTGTCGATGATGAAATTGGGATTTTGAAGCTGCTGGAGATTACGCTCCGGAAGGAGAGCTTCACCCATATTGATACCGCCTCATCGGGCAAAGAAGCGCTGCAGCGTGTCAAAGAGAAGACATATGATATGATTTTGCTCGATATCATGCTCCCGGACCTTAGCGGTTTTGAGCTGTGCACGGAGATCCGGAGGCATACGAATACGCCGATTATTTTTATCAGCGCTCGCTCTACCGACTTCGATAAAATTACGGGGCTGGGGCTTGGCGGGGATGATTATATTACCAAGCCGTTTAATCCGCTGGAGGTCACTGCCCGAATCAAGGCGATTCTTCGCCGGCAGAGACTCATGGAGAATGCGGCTCAACAAAACACGGCGTACGATTACGGATACTTCTCTTTTCATCCGGAGTCGGCAACGTTAACCGTAAAGCGTCAACCTGTAGAGTGCACGGCGAAGGAGCTGGAGCTGCTGCATTTCTTCTGCAAGCATCCGAATCATATCTTTACGACGGCGCAGCTATACGAATTGGTGTGGGGAAATGATGTGTTCGGAGAAGAAAAAACGGTCACGATCCATATCTCCAAGCTGCGGAAAAAACTCGGTGACGATACCCGAAAGCCGAAAATCATCGTGAATTTAAGGGGAATCGGATATAAATTCATCCCCCCGAATGAGGAACGGCTATGCGAATAAAAACACGATTCACGATCCATTTGGCATTAGGACTTATTCTATGGATGCTGGGGACCGGTTTGCTCATTGTCATTATGCTGGAAGGGCTTCTTCCCGTGCTCGGTATCCATATCAGCATGGACGATGAAGGTCTTGTTGTAGGAGGAATCTTCGGGGCCAGCACGCTGCTCTGCATTGCCTTGTTCGGATGGTATTTCGGCGGCCCGCTCGGCTTCATCATGTCCTGGATTCATCGACTTTCACAGGATATTTACAAGCCGCCTGCTAATGTATCCAAGATATATACCCGAAAAGGCAAGCTTCGCATGCGATTTCGCCTCTATCGGGAGGTGCTGGAGCATCTGCAGTCCTTGGGCAGCATTTTGCAAGCGAACGAAATCGAGCGAACCCAAATCGAGCAGGCGAAGCAGGATTGGATCGCGGGGATTTCCCATGATTTGAAGACGCCGTTAACCTATATCAAGGGCTACTCGGCCCTTTTATTGAATGAGCAGTACGAGTGGTCGAAGGAAGAAGCGATTTCTTTTATCCGGGAAATGGATGACAAGGGTAAGCATATGGAGGAATTGATTCAAGACCTAAGCTTAGTCACGCAGCTGAATCGCGCTGATGGCGCGCTCCCCTTACAGAAGACGAATCAAGATCTCGTCGAATTTACGAAAAGGGTAGTGGCCGATATCAGCAACAATCCGCAAGCGGGCAGCTATCATTTACATTTTCAAGCGGATTCTCCTGCCATTCATGTTGATTTTGATTCGAAATTCATGCAGCGCATCCTGCAAAATATAATGATGAACTCCGTCCTCCACAATCCTGAGCATACGGATATCTATGTACAGATCGCGGACTCGGGAGAACATGCCGTTATTCGCATCAAGGACAACGGCGTCGGCATGCCGGCTCATACGGTAGAGCATTTATTCCACCAGTATTACCGCGGGACCACCACGGACTCTTCCTCTGAGGGGACGGGGCTCGGAATGGCGATTGTCTACAAGCTGGTCCAGGCCCATGACGGTACGATTACGGTGGAGAGCGAGCCATCGAAAGGCACTACCTTTACGGTTCTGCTGCCGAAAAAGGGCTTGTCCTCTTCGGGCAGTGAGCAATAAGCGAATAATCATACGATCTGCCCGTCAAATCGTCCAAGATTTGACGGGCTTTTTCATGGCATGGCTGATGGCCCCTGGCGGTAAAACCGTATAGTTTCGCCGAAATAACGCATCCTACCCATATCTGCGCTTCTTGGGAAAACGAGGATAGGGCGAGGGCGGCTGCCCGGTTGCTGTTTGTTTAAAGATTCGATTGCAGGTTTAAGAATCGTTTAATTACAAAGTTGAACTAAAGAATTTTGTAAAGAGGCAAGAGTGAGAAATGAGTGATCGGAAGAACATTTTTCATAGCTGCCTTAAACGCAAAACATCGACCAACATAACTACATGAATGAGGTGATACCATGTCGAAGGATGCAGTAATCAACCAAGAAGCGGTCGAGACTGTTAAGGATATTATCAAAGACGTTGAAACCGCCATGCTGTCGACCATATCGGAGGGCGGCATTAATTCCCGGCCGATGCAGACGCAGGATATCGAATTTGACGGAGACCTGTGGTTCTTGACCAAGAAGGATACGAGCAAATACAAGGAAATCCTGGAGAATCCGAACGTGAACGTCGCTTATGTCGGCAAGTCGTATGTGTCCATTCGCGGCACCGCGGAAATCGTGGATGATCTGAACAGGAAGAAAGAGCTTTGGAATAAGATGTACGAAAAATTTCTGGACACGACCTATGATGATCCAAACATCATCTTGATCAAAATCCGGACCGAGACGGCCGAATACTGGGAAACGGGAGACCGAATGAAGACCGTAAAAGCGTTCTTCCGGAAAATGACCGGCCAGCGCCAGGAAGAGGATTCCGAATTGAATAAAACCGTCGACCTGCACAAGTAGGCAAGGTGGTTGGAGCGGGTCACCATGGGAAAAGCACGGAACTTACGGATTCCGTGCTTTTTGTCGTTTATTTAGTTGACTGTGTCAAATTGATAATTGACTTAGTCAAGTATAAATGTTAATTTTTTGCTAACCGAATAAAAAGAAAGGGGCTCACTCATCATGTCAGATGCAACCATCATTCAGACGATCCGGCGCTTTAACCGTTTTTATACGAATGTGCTCGGACTTCTCGATCAACATTTGTTGAACAGCGATTTTTCTCTCTCCGAGGCAAGGGTGCTGTATGAAATTCAGAATACGGAGCATTGCACGGCCAAAATGCTGATCGACAAGCTGAGCATCGACGCCGGTTATTTAAGCCGCATTTTAAAGCGATTCGATAAGCTCGGGCTGACCTACCGCGTTCAATCCGATAAAGACGGCAGGTCCTACTACCATTACTTGTCCGATCAAGGCCGTGAGATGCTGCACAAGCTTGATGCGCTATCCGATGAGCAGGTCCGCCGGTTGATTGAGGGACTGCCGGAGCACAGAAAGGGCCTGATTGCCAAGAGCATGACGGCCATTGAAAGCTCCCTCTCCGGCGAAGAGGATCGCGGCCCGGGCGTGGTCATCCGCACCGAGCTGCGACCGGGGGACGTTGGCGTTCTGATCCATCTGCACGGCTGGCTGTACGCGGAGGAATGCGGTTATAATCATGGATTCGAGGGCTATGTTTGCAAGACCTTTCATGAATTCTTCCAACGTTATGACCGGGAGAAGGACCGGTTCTGGCTGGCGGAGGCGGACGGCCGCATCGTCGGCGCCATCGCCATTGTCGGGCATACGCCGGACAAAGCGCAGCTCAGATGGTTCATCCTGCACCCCGATTTCAGGGGAAGGGGACTTGGCAAGACGTTATTGAACGAGGCCGTCAAGTTTTGCCGGGAAAAGGGCTACCGGAACGTGTTCCTGGAGACGACCGAGGATCAGAAGAATGCGATTCGGATGTACGAGAACGTCGGCTTCCGCAAGACCGGCGAGCGTCCGAACGAAGCATGGGGCGTAAGCCACGTCGAGCAGGTCTTCGAGCTTCACTTGCCATAGCGTCCCTTCATTGACACCCCAAATCCGGGTTGCTACAATTTCTATATTGCTACCGGAATACACGGTATTGAAAAGGAGGGGGCGAGCTTGAACCGATCTTATGCCGCAGATCCATTCATACGAAATGAACGCGAGGCGAACATTGCGGAGCGGGCCGACCGGCTGGCCGCCATATTCGCGGAGAGAGCTCCCAAGCATGATCGGGAAGGATCGTTTCCGTACGAGAACTTTGAAGATCTCAAGGCGTCAGGCTATTTAAAACTAACCGTTCCCAAGCGATTTGGCGGAGAGGAAGCCTCCGTCTATGAAATGGTGCTGGCCCAGGAACGGCTGGCGCGCGGAGACGGCTCCACCGCACTGGCTGTCGGCTGGCATATCAGCCTCATACTTAAGCAGCGTCTGACCCGGGCATGGCCCGAGGCATTGTTTGAAAGTCTGTGCGAATCGATTGTCAAGGAAGGCATCGTGATCAATGAGCTGGCCAGCGAGCCGGCTACCGGAAGCCCGAGCCGGGGAGGCCGGCCCGAGACGACGGCGGTAAAGGTCGATGGAGGCTGGAGCATCACGGGCCGCAAAACCTTCAGCACGTTAAGCCCGATTCTAAAGGTATTTGTCGTTACGGCGGGAATCGAAGGCAGCGAGCGTAAGGGGGCGTTTCTCGTTCGGAGCGGTCCCGGCGTGGAGCTAGAGGAGACCTGGGATACGATGGGCATGCGTGCGACGGGAAGTCATGACGTCGTCCTGAAGGACGTATTCGTACCGGATTCGGAAGTGATTCGGGACGAGAATTACGAGATGCCGTCCTCTCCCGTACCGACTGAAGGAACGCTGCTTCATATTCCGGCTTGTTATCTGGGGATCGCTTATGCGGCCCGGAATTTTGCGATAGATTTTGCGGCGCGGTACCGGCCCAATTCGCTGACGGTGCCGATTGCGGAGCTGCCGCATATCCAAAGGCAGATCGCTCTGATCGAGGCCGATTTGATTACGGCCAGGACCTATCTGTACCAGGTGGCCGACCGCTGGGACCGGGAGCCGGACAACCGGGCCTCACTTAAGGCGGAGCTGGGGCTGGCTAAATATACGGCGACCAATGCGGCTGTCCGCATTGTGGATCAGGCGATGCGGATCGTCGGCGGAAGCAGCTTGTCCCGGAAGCTCCCGCTCGAACGGATGTACCGGGACGTGCGGGCAGGGCTTCATAATCCGCCGATGGACGATATGGTTCTGACGAATCTGGCCAAGCAGGCGATTCGAGAGCGGGAGGAACGGCCGGATCAAGGTTGACCCGGCCGACAATGACCATCTGAAGCCTATGGCGAAGCACATTTAGCACCGTACTAAGCTCCGGAGCGCGGCGCTTGGCGTGATATAACGGTATTCAGCCACGGAGGCCGAACGTGATGCGAGAATTAGAATAACATGCAGCGCTAGAGGGGGAGAGCTCCTTCTGGCGCTTTTTTTGTTATTACATGCATGACGGCAATGATTGGGCATTATGATGATAAAGCCGTTATTTCTCAGAGCCCGCTTCCCGCTTAGCCGATAACAACCCCGAGGATGCGGTTAACGGGGCGGTTTACAGGGTATAAATGGTAACGGATTTCGATAGGCTTAAGCGAAAAGATGATGGACTGGAAGGGAGCTGACACAAGTATGGATGCTGTACTCTACTTGATATTGGCCGCTCTGTATATGGCGCTGTTCGTTTATGGCCTGGTGCTGTTCAAGCGGGATCCATCGCCCGGGCTGCGGTATCTGCTGCTCGTGGTGACGGCGGGGCTGGTTTGGGACAACGGAGTTATCGGACTTGGCAGGTGGATCGGAGAAGGGAGGCTGCTTGAGCAGCTGAATCTATCGCGCTACTGGGTGCATGCTTTGGCAACGCCTTTATTGGCGCTGGTGTCCTTCGATCTGATCCGGCGGTCGGGAAGCGCCTGGGCCCGGAAGCCGGGGGCCGCTTGGGGGGCTTGGCTCGTGACCGTCCTTCTCATCGTGCTGGAGGTTGTCACGGTAACGATGGATCTGTCGCTTGCCCCTTCACATCAATACGGTGCCCTTCGATACGTATCCACCGAATCGTCCGGCCCGCCGCTGATGGTCATGATCGTCCTTGTGCCGCTGCTGCTTGCAGGCGTGACCGTATGGCGCAGAGAACGGTCGCCCCTGCTATTCATCGGCACCATATTGATGGCGGCGGGAAGCGCCATTCCAATCCCGGTTGAAAGCTCTGTCGTGACGAACGTGTTCGAATTGCTGTTGCTTCTTACCTTGTGGCTGACGGTTCGCAAAGTCTTGAATGCTCGCACTTGGTCCTTTCGTTAGGCTGGCAGAGCCTGATCCCGAAGCTCGGGATCAGGCTCTTTGCAATAGAGATCGGCTCCGTGATATGCAGATGGCGTGCCCCATTGCTGCATTCAGCAAACCTTCAGCTTGGCCTAAGCCAGGCATAAGGCTGCTCTAAGCCCTGTTTCAGCTTCGCCTTCTATACTTCGGATTGTAAGCAAATCTAAATCACCCACAAGGAGAGATTGCAATGAATCCGATAAGCAAAAAAGTGATGGTAAGCAGTATGGCGGCAGCTCTAGTTTTGGGAGGAGCGGGATACCTGCAAAGCAAGGTCTTCGCCGCAGCAAGCACGGATGCAGCGGCTTCCGCAACAGAGGCTGGACAGGCAGGCACAAACGCCGGGACGGACACGGATGCCGTGAAGAGCAGCGATGGGAAGCGTTTAGGAATCCGGGGCGGCGGTCCGTTTGGCGGCCATCTGATGACGGAGGCGTCGGAGGTGCTTGGTATGACGGAAAGCGATATCCGTTCAGCGCTCGAAGCTGGCAGCACATTAGCAGAGATTGCTGAGAATAACGGCATGTCCAAATCCGATTTTGTGCAGAAGCTGGTCGCGCTGGAATCCGCGAAGCTGGATGAGCGTCTAAGCGAGGACGGCATATCGGACACAAAGGCGGCGGAGCTGAAGGAAGGGCTGAACGAACGATTAACGGAAGCGGTTGATGGGAGTGCGCAAGAGCTTCTGATGAAGGGGCATGGCAAAGGTGGCCGCGGCTTTGGAAAGTTCGGCAAGCCTGAGGAAATCGCAGCATTGCTCGGGATGACGGAGGACGAATTGAAGGCGGGCCTTGAGGGCGGGCAATCGCTGGCCGAGCTGGCGGACGCTAAAGGCATGACGGAGGAAGAGCTGCTGCAGAAGCTGAAGGAGCAATTGACGGAGCCTTTAAAGCAATGGATCCATGAGAAGAGCACGGATTCGAATCCATCTGATGCATCGAAGACGGATACGGAAGCTGAGTCAGCCGCCGAATAGTTAAGATCTCATGGATGGTTTAAGATATGGAATGTACAAGCCGGGGGGACCGGATATACTGGAGACTGCAGGGGCGATGGGTCCCGCAGTCTTCTTTTTACGAATTGGGCGAATGTTTTGCAATGATCCTGTTGACCTTAACGTTACGTTAAGGTGTACAGTTTAGGATGTCAGGAGGTGAAATCATGGAATATACCGTACAGAAGCTTGGACGGCTGGCTGGGATCAGCACCCGGACGCTCCGATATTATGATGAGATTGGCATTCTGAAGCCGGCCAGAATCAGCTCGTCAGGATATCGAATCTACGGGGAGGAGGAAGTGAACCGGCTGCAGCAGATTTTGTTTTACCGGGAGCTGGGGCTTCAGCTGGAAGACATTAAGGCGATCATGGCCTCGCCATCCTTTGACCGGGTCCGGGCGCTGAAGGAGCACCATGTGCAGCTTCTTGACAAGAGACGGCAGCTCGATCTGCTGATTGCGAATGTGGAGAAGTCGATTGCCTCCACTGAAGGGAGAATAACCATGAGCGATCAAGAGAAATTCGAAGGCTTTAAGCAGAAGATGATTGACGACAATGAGCAACAATACGGCAAGGAAATCCGTGAAAAATATGGTGACGAGACGGTAGACCGGTCCAATGCGAAATTGAAGGGCATGACGCAGGAGCAGTACGAGGAAGTGACCCGTCTGGCTGACGATCTGTATGCAACGCTTGCCGAAGCGTTCAAACAGGGGGATCCGGCCGGGGAGCTGGCACAGCGTGCGGCGGATTTGCATAAGCAGTGGCTCACGTATTATTGGAGCGATTACAGCAAGGAGGCCCATGCGGGGCTTGCCCAGATGTATGTGGATGATGAGCGGTTTACGGCACATTATGATGCGAAGCAGACGGGAACGGCGGCGTTTCTGCGCGACGCGATATTGATTTACACCGGCATGAAATCTTAAGGACCCATCGCCATGACACGAGGCTGATGTCATCAGCTTCAAGAGAAGCTCCCCTCTGCGTGCGGTTAACCCGCAGTAGAGGGGTTTTCGTTATGTCCGGATATACAGTGCCATAGGCTCCATTCCCCCTGATCCCCCGGCTCAAAAGGCCGGCCAATTTCCACAATCTGTTCCTTGTCACCCGCAGGGTAAAAATGGTTAGATGATCTTTGGACTAATTTTCACAAATCCTGCACCAATCGGTGTTTATCTCATATAAAACGGGGGGAATTATGGAGCTGTTTATTCAACATGCGGTGGACATCATCAATGATTTTCTGTGGTCCAAGCTGCTCATTGTATTGCTTATTGCCGGAGGGCTGTATTTTACGTTCGGCACCAAGTTTTTGCAGTTCCGTCTGCTGGGTGAAATGTTCCGGGTGATCCGGGAATCCAAACCGAAAGCCAAAGGAAGCATCTCTCCCTTCCAAGCATTTGCCATCAGTATGGCGGCGCGGGTCGGAACCGGAAATATTACGGGGGTTGCGATCGCGATATCGCTCGGAGGGCCGGGCGCCGTGTTCTGGATGTGGATCATTGCCATTATCGGAGCGGCTTCCAGCTTTATTGAAAGCACTTTGGCGCAGATTTATAAGATAAAGGACGGCGCAGGAGGCTTCCGCGGCGGTCCGGCGTACTACATTCAGCAAGGCCTGAAGAAGCGCTGGATGGGCGCATTGTTTGCCGTGCTGATCACATTATCCTTCGGATTGGTGTTTAATGCCGTTCAGTCGAATACGATCACGATCGCCTTTGAAAATTCATTCGGCTCGAGCCGTTTAACGGTGGGCCTTGTGATGGCTGCCATCTTCGCCGTTATTATTTTTGGCGGTGTGAAGAGAATTGCGAAAATGTCGGAGCTGATCGTCGTCGTGCTGGCTGTTCTGTATGTCGGTGCCGCGCTGTATATCATTCTGGCCAACATTACGAAGCTGCCGGAGGTGCTCACGCTGATTGTGAAAGGCGCGTTCGGTTATGAGCAGATTGCAGGCGGCACCCTCGGGGCGGCCCTAATGAACGGCATCAAAAGGGGATTGTTCTCCAATGAAGCGGGGATGGGTAGCGCCCCGAACGCTGCCGCAACCGCAACGACGAGCCATCCTGCGAAGCAGGGGCTCGTGCAATCACTTGGCGTGCTGATCGATACGCTCGTTATCTGCACAAGCACGGCATTCATCATTTTGTTTACGGGCGCATATAAAGAGACCGGGCTGGATGGCGTTGCCCTGACCCAAGCGGCGCTCGGCATGGAGATGGGGGCATGGGCGTCGGATTTTCTGGCGATCATGATTTTCCTGTTTGCGTTCAGCACGCTTCTGGGCAATTATTATTATGGCGAAACCAATATCGAATTTTTGAAATCGAATCGGGCCTGGATATGGCTCTATCGTGCCTGTGTGCTGGCCATGGTGATCTTTGGCTCCGTTACCAGCGTCAAGCTGGTATGGGATCTTGCCGATTTGTTCATGGGGCTGATGGCTATTGTAAACCTGATTGCGATAACGCTGCTTTCCAAGGTGGCTTTTGCCGCCTTGAAGGATTACTTGAAGCAGCGGCGGGAAGGGCTGGATCCGGTCTTTACCAAAGCGAGCATCAAGGGATTGGAAGATGTGGAGTGCTGGGATGGAAAGCCCGGTTCGCTCTGAACGGATCTACTCATTTTATATAAAATTCAGCATTAAATCGTTACGGTTTGCAGCGGGAAGCTGCAGCCGTAGCGTTTTATTTTATGTTTTTTCGTAACATTAAGCGAATACTCCCGTTGTCTATATGAGTAGAAGGAGGGAGGTCTGGTGTTTTATGAGCGATCGTAATGGAGCGGATGAGGAGGGGCAGGTGCTCTTTGTTGACGAGCAAGGACAGTCGAAGCCCGGAAAACGGATTAAGGATCGGCGTAACCGCATGATTTGGCCGACAAGGGTGAAGTTTCTGACGAACGTGCTTGGCGCAGCTATCCTGTTGTTATTGCTTTATAGCATTTATATTTCGGCTATTCATATTTACTTGGAAAGATCAGGGAGGAGTGAGCAATTTAACCGGGCAGTCCTATCGGTTATTGAGCTTCACGAGGATGGCCTTCGGGTGGAGAAGCCGGCCTTTCCGAATATTGAGGTTACCCCGTTCCTCACCCAAAAAACAACGTTGAAACTGTATCGGGATGTGGGCAAATGGCAGGTGATCACCGGAGAGGTTCACGCGAAACTAAGCATCTCCGGCAAGCTGACCTATTCGGTCGCGAGAACAAGTCCCTATCTTAATCAGGATGATCGGCCTGCATTTATCCTCCCCTATTCGGTTATGTTTGAGGAGACGATAGAGGCAAACCCGAAGACGGAAAGCGATCTTAAACTTCTGGATCAGATCGGAGAAGGTCATGTTGCGCAGCTGTCATTCTCAACGAAAACATTAATGCCGCCGGAGGAGCTGCTCAAGCTTCTTGCGGATTATGATCTTGCCATAACGGGGATGCCGGTATATGCAGGGGAGCTTAAAGAGTTTGAGGTTGGTTATTCGCTGGGCGACAGCAAGGATTACTATGTTTCGCATTTGTCGCTAAAGCCTAGATACGGCTTTAGGGAGGATAACAGCCTGTCCATGTGGCAGATTTATTTTAAGCCGGAAGAAGATCAACACAATATGTCCGAGCATGTGGAGCATATGAAGTCGGACATCGAATGGATGATCAACAATGCTTCGTATAACGGGGAGGATGAGGATAAACAGCGGCTTGCCTATATTCAGAAAAACGGGGTTCAGGTGTACGGGGCGACGGTCACGGGGCCGGTGAAGGAGCTGCAGCGGCTTAAAGAGCGTCCGGAGTTTCGCGAATTCCGGCTGGGCCGCATCGAGGTATGGAACTGGGATTAACGAGCAACGGCAAAATGGAAGAGAAAGACAGCATGTTAATAAGAGAATCGAAGGGTCTGCCGCAAGAGCGTCTACTAGGACGGCGGCAGCCCCTTTTTTCTGTCCCAGCATTCAGCGGAAGCATGAATCAGGAACTATTATGTCTTTGATATTACTTTGACACGCATAGTAATGTGTGTTATATTAATCCCATTCTTTCCGTCAGAGGAGGCTTCGGAAACGTTGCTTGAATCATTACATAACAGCGATTTGATACGGGGAAACATCGACACGTTTATTCTTCGCGTGCTCATGGACGGAGATAATTACGGGTATCAAATCATTAAAGAAATTGCAAGGCGAAGCGGCCAACGATTCGAGCTTAAGGAGCCAACGCTGTACTCCAGTCTGCGAAGGCTAGAGAAGCAGGAGCTTATACGCTCGTATTGGGGGGAGGAGACCCAAGGAGGACGACGGAAATATTACCATCTTACACCGCAAGGGCGTGAGCGTTTTTTAAGAAACAGGAGTGAATGGAAGGCTGCGCGGGTCGTTATCGATGACTTGATCGGATATGGAGAGGAGCTGGATCATGATGTCGAATGAACATGAATTGGAGGTTTACGTTAATCGGTTATTTGCGAATCATCGGAAGACAAGGGAGACGCTGGAGCTGAAGCAGGAGATTCTTAGTAATCTGGAGGCAAAGGTTGCCGATGAGATGGCTCATGGAATGGACCGTCAAGCGGCAATCCGTTTAGCGATCGATGGCATCGAGGGAATCGATGACCTGCTCGATGACAACCCGAGGATGTATGTTACCCGTTATCGTTATGAGCTTCTGCAAAGTGCCTTGATCTATATTCTGCTGGCATGGATACTGACTCTGCCTGCACGGATTATGCCTAGCGGGGTGATGATTAATTCCCTTCTGCTGTGCTTGGCCGCCCTTGCCGGCATCATGTTTTTAGTCGTGTCCTCGCATCTAAAACGAGATGACACGCAAACGGCTGTCGTCCATTCGGCCGGACGGTCGCACTGGCCCAAGACGGCGTGGGCGATCTGGGGGATATTCATGGTCGTCGTTACCGCGTATACGTTTATTTTGCATTTCGGCAGTGATATTTGGTTTGGCCGTCCCCTTAAGGTAGATGGGCCCTATTCGCTGTATGTCCTCGCAATGCAGCTTGCCCTTCCCTTGACATCGGTGATCGTCCCGATGCTGGTTCATCGGGCCTCCAGATTAACCGACAAACATGAGGTGAAGGAAGCATGAGCAGAAAAAATGTATGGATCGTTGTACTGTTGATGATCGGCATCAGCGGCCTCATCGCGTTGGAAGGCTTCATCAAGCCCAGGGCGAATGCGCAGGCGGTTCGATACGAGGCTGAGCAAAACGATCCGTTAACGCATGACATCCGTCAATCGATACCGTATTCGAACAAGTATATGGGGAATGCGGCGAACTTCGCCAATCTGAACGCATCCCTGCCTTTTCGCAGCATCGGAAGAACCTTTCAGATGTACCCTGACCGGCTGACAGCCGAGATTCTGTATCAGGCTAGAGCAGGGGAGCTTGCCCCTGATAAGCTGAATGCATTGTTCATGTATAATTCAACGGCGAATTTTGCATTGATCGATAACCTCGAGGAGCTGATATTCACTTTTGAAGATCAAAGCTTTACGATTCGGCGGGATGAGGTTGAGACATGGTACCGGGAAGTAGGAAGCGTTGCGCTTCTGCGCGATATCGATTTGTGGAGGACCCACGTCCAATCCCGCATAGCTGATGAAGACCAAGTTACCGACTTTGTCACGAGTGTTGTGAGACCAAGTTCGCAAAAGAAGGATAGATCATCGATATAGAAGTGTGTAAGACCTCAGTTCACAGTGTCTGAATGTATGGAGGAATAACGATGAGCCAACAGGAGAGACGATTGAGTCTCGGTGCTTTTCTGATGAATTACGGTCATCATATCGCGGCATGGCGTCATCCGGAGTCGTCGAAAGTCCGGCCGATCGATTTAGCCTTTTACAAAGATTGCGCTCTTGCCGCTGAGCGCGGAAAATTCGATATGATATTCCTTGCGGACAACAACTCGATTCCTTTAATAGGGGATTTAAGAACCAATGTCAGCTTTCTTCAGCCTGAAGCCTTGACGATGCTGAGCGCTTTGGCGGGCGTGACCTCACATATCGGCCTGACGGGGACCGCTTCAACCACCTTCAACGAGCCCTATAGCTTGGCCAGAAGGCTCTCAACGCTGGACCATATTAGCGGTGGCAGGGCAGCTTGGAATGTTGTCACCTCCACCAAGGATGCGGAAGCGCGGAATTTCGGATCAGCTGCATTGCTGGAGCATGGGAAGCGGTATGAACGGGCGGAAGAATTCATGCGGGCGGTTACCGGCCTGTGGGACAGCTGGGAGGAAGATGCTGTAGTTGTGGATCGGGAAGGAATCGTGTTTGCCGATACGGATAAAATCCACCGGGTTCATCACCAAGGGGAATATTTTCGCATCGAAGGGCCGTTGAACATGCCAAGATCGCCGCAAGGCAGACCCGTGATTATCGAGGCAGGCACCTCGGCCGCCGGACAACGGCTGGCTGCGCGAACGGCGGATGTTGTATTTACGGCATGCGAGGATAAGGCGGAGGCCATCAGGTACTATCAACGGTTTAAGAGCCTGCTGACCGAATATGGGCGTGAACCGGATGATGTAAAAGTAATGCCGGGCCTGCTCGTATTCCTCGGGGAGAGCGAGGAGGAAGCCCGCGAATCCAGGCAGATGTGGAGCGAGCTTATTTTGCCGGAGGCTGCGGTTAAATATCTGTCACAGCTATTGAATACGGATCTGAGCGGATACCCGGCCGATGGGCCGTTACCGGATCTCCCCAAGGAAGGGAACAGCAGCCGGGCGGTCATGATTATAGAGACGGCTAAGCGAAGCGGAATGAGCGTTCAGGAGCTGGGACGGCATTATGCTGTGGCACGAGGCCATATGACCGTTACCGGAAGTCCTGATCAGATCGCGGATATGATCGAGGACTGGTTCAGGAGCGGAGCCTGCGACGGCTTTAATGTTATGGCGCCTTTATTGCCAAGCGGGCTGGAGCGATTCGTGGATTCGGTGGTGCCTTTGCTGCAGCAAAGGGGAATATTTCGTTCAGAATATTCGGGGCGCACATTGAGAGAGCATCTGGGGATCAGACTTAGATAAGCGGAAGACCGATCGGGTTGACCTGTACATCCTTATAAAAAAGGGCATCCAGTACCGGAATGTTGGCGATTCCGGTGCCGATGCCCTTTTTCATTCATGACCTTAAATATTTATCGCGAATCAAATTCATATGATGAATTTCGTGACCGGCAATGATATAAGCGGCTGCTCGGGCGGAGAGTGGGTAGTTGTTAAAGCTGCCTTGCGCAAGCATCCCTTTCTCCGTCAGACTTCCCACGAGCGTTAAGGTCGACATCCTGACCGCGGAGTAATCCCGCAGCACTTCCTTCAGCGGCAGGCTGGCAAAGGGCGAGTTTTGAACGAATGCCTCCCGGTCATAGCCGGAAAATTCCCGGGCGTCCCCGCGGGCTATATGAAGCAGACGATAACTCCATAGACGCTCCCCATCCGCGATGTGGCCCATCACCTGCTTCAAGCTCCATTTTCCCTCGGCATACCGGTACTCTGCTTGCTCCTCCGTTAGATCGCTCAGCGTCTTTAATGTATCGTCATGCAGCTCCTGCAGCACATCCACTATGTTTCCGTCAGGCACCAGGCTGATGTACTTTTCAGCCAAAGGCAAATATTCTGTTGAATCCGGTCTTGTATTCATAACGATTCCCCCGATTTAAGAATTTACTGTCTCATACATAGACTCATATGCAGATAGAGCCGCCAGAATGATGATTCGTCAGGAAGGCTTATGTTATGCTCAATCAAGCGCCAGAATGATCAGTGCGCCATTAGGTTGCTTGCGCCCAGATCAAGTGGACGATGCCGTTCCAATAGCGTTCGGATCGAAGCACCTTCAGCGGTGAGTCCTTCACGATGCGAAGGATATCGCGGTTGAAGTGACAGCCGGATATCCGCCGGGCTGCAGGATTGGCCAGATGCTGGGCGAGGCCGATAAGCCGGTTGGCGCTGACCCCATGCTCCAGCAGATAGACGCGGCCGCCGGGTTTGGCCCAGCGGTTCATGCGGCGCAATGCTTCCAAGGGATCCTCGTAGCCGCATAGCGACAGCGTGGACACCACGCAGTCAAAAGACCGCTCCGGAAGCTCCAGCGTCTCGATATCATGCTCAAGAAAAGTCGCCTGAATGCCAAGCTCCACCGCAAATTGCCGCGCGCGGCTCAGCATTTCCGGCGAGAAGTCGACCGCGGTCAACTCGACCTTGTCCCGCTGATAGAACGGAAGGTTCGCACCGGCACCGACGGCGACCTCAAGCACTTGTCCTGAGACGTCCTGAAGCAGCCGCTGCCGCCATCTCCCGATATAACGCTGCCTGGAGTTTCTTTCGTACATGGCGGCTTGCTTGTTGAACTTCCGGATCAGCGCCCCTTTATTCACGCGGAATTCTCCGTGCTACGCCGGTTTTGATCGCAGCCTTTACAACAAGCTCACGGATAGCCTTTACGACGTTTTGATTGAATACGCTCGGAATAATGTAGGAAGGGTTCCGTTCATCATCCGGTACAGCCGACGCGATAGCCTCCGCTGCTGCAAGCTTCATTTCCTCGTTAATCGTGGTCGCTCTGCAGTCGAGCGCCGCGCGGAAAATTCCCGGAAAGCAAAGCACGTTGTTGATTTGGTTCGGATAATCCGAGCGTCCGGTAGCGATGACGCCAACGATGTCTTCCACCTCTTCGGGCCGGATCTCCGGCGTTGGATTGGCCATGGCGAAGACGATCGGGTCGTCGGCCATCGCCAGTACGTCCTCGCGGCGGAGCAGGCCGCCTGCAGACAGTCCGATGAATACGTCGGCGCCGCGAATAACTTCCTGCAGCGAGCCTTGCACCTTGTCCGGGTTCGTATGCTCCGCGTACCACTGCCACATCGAATTGTTGTAATTGCCACCGGCAACTAATGCCCCTTCGCGGTCGACGCCGATGAGATTTTTGACTCCGGCCGAGAGGAGAATTTTACTGCAAGCGACCCCGGCGGCACCGATTCCGCAGACGACCACCTTGATCTGATCAATCGATTTTCCGACGATTTTCAAGGCATTGATGAGCGCCGCATATAATACGACGGCTGTGCCGTGCTGATCGTCATGGAACACGGGGATATCGAGCTCATCCCGCAGTCGTTGCTCGATTTCAAAACAGCGCGGAGACGAAATGTCCTCCAGATTGATGCCGCCGAAGGCAGGCGCCAACGCTTTGATGCAGGAGATGATCTCCTCTGTATCCTGGGTGTCCAGACAGATCGGGAACGAATCCACGCCCGCCAGCTGCTTGAACAGCATGGACTTGCCTTCCATTACCGGCATCGCTGCATAAGGACCGATATTGCCGAGTCCCAGTACAGCGCTTCCATCGGAGATGACGGCGACCGTGTTTCTTTTGATTGTCAGGGTATAGGCCTTCTTGGGGTCTTCCTGTATGGCTGCGCAGACACGGGCGACATCTGGCGTATAGACTCGGGAGAGGTCATCGCGGTTCTGGATTGGAATTTTGGGCTGAGTTTCGATTTTGCCGCCGAGATGCATAAGGAACGTGCGGTCGGATACGTTGACGAGCCGAACGCCCTTTAAATTTTTGACGGTGTCGGTGATCTTGCCGATATCGACGCTGTCAGTAACCGTAATCGTAATATCGCGGACGGTGATATGGCCGCTGGACTGGATGACGTCGATCGCCACCATATCTCCCCCGGCTTCGAAAATCGCGGATGCAACCTGGCCGAATTTGATGTCTTGCGTGTTCATTTCCAGTCTGAGAATAATGCTCTTTCCTCCGAGTCCGTTTTTTTCCATTGCTACCTCCATGTGTGTTTAATCATTGACATGATTGTTAGTGGGTGTAACGGTGTATAATGTTAACAATAAGATCTTTCGCTAAACGCTGGTCAATTTCCTGTTTCCCGGATCGAACAATCCCGGATCCGCATAAAGAAATTAATGGCAGGGAGCAGCGTATACGGGGATTGGATCCAAATCATTACACGGTGAAGGAGAGAAGACGATGAATGCCCGAATCGAGGAACTCGAGAAACGCCTGGAGAGCAAGCACCATAAAGACCTGTTTCTTCAAATGAAGCATACGCTTCAGGCCGTGGACGATCTGGCTGAAGAGCATCGAAGGTACCAAGCGGTTCAAGCGCTCAGCGGGGTGCGGATCGTCGGCTCCGAAGAGAGTGTCTATTTTGATACCCTTAACCAGGTGAAGGAGCTGATCGTGCACACGCTGGAGATGACGATCGAAGACCTGGAGCACAAAGGGGATAAGCGGTACGAGAAGAACTTCAAGGATGGCGTTGAGTGATCTCCTAAAAGACGGCCGGCTCGCTTCCGGTGCGGCAAGCGTACAAGAGAACTGTTTCATAAGTAGATTTTTCTACTATGGGCAGTTCTTTTTTTGATTTATAACGCGAAACACGGAATCCGGGATCGTGCGCTCTTGCTTGCTAACCTGTCAGCTATTGTCGTGGACGAGCTAAGCTTGTCTGATGTGGGATACAATATTATCCAATTCTCATTGGATTGTGTAAAAAATCGTTGTTTTCTATTATGGGATACCGGAAGCAGATCCATTAAAATGATGATAGGGATGGTAAAGCTTGGACATTATAATGATTCTTCCAAGCTTGACAGAACTTAGGGAACGGCTCTGCGCTCGGAGCTACGGACAAAGGAGGGGTGCAAGACAGAGGGGATCGACAATCGCTTGCGGCAGTTGATTGAATTTTACAATTAAAAGGAGGAACATTGTATGACATTAAGTTTGCCGAACAAATCTTGGCTCAAGCATGTAATCATTGCAGGCTCCACGATGCTGTTGATGGCTTTATTCATGGTTTTATTTGCGGATAAGGCATTTGCCCACGGGTATGTTGAGTCCCCGGCGAGCCGCGCGCTTCTGTGTAAGCAAGGGGTTAACTCCGATTGCGGCGCGATCGTTTATGAGCCGCAGAGCTTGGAAGCTCCTAAAGGCTGGCCTGCAGCAGGTCCTGCTGACGGCAAGATTGCAAGTGCAGGCGGAGCATTCCCTAAGCTTGACGAGCAGTCCGCTACACGCTGGAGCAAAGTCAGCATTTCTCCAGGAACGACGACGTTCAAATGGCATTTGACAGCTCCGCATGTGTCGGCAAGCTGGAAGTACTACATTACGAAGGACGGCTGGGATCAAAATGCTCCGCTGAGCAGAGCCTCCTTCGACCTGACACCGTTCTGCTCGATTAACTACGGAGGCGTAAAACCGCCAACCGATTACACATCAACCTGTAACGTTCCGGCAAAATCCGGATATCATGTCATTCTGGCTGTATGGGAAGTAGCTGATACGGCGAATGCATTCTACAACGTCATCGATGTTGACTTTGGCGGCGGTAACGGTAACCCGAACCCGAGCGTACCAGCTCCGACAGGTCTGACCTCTCCATCTCAAACAAGCAGCAGCGTTTCCCTGGCTTGGACAGCTTCCACTGGAGCTTCCAGCTATGAGGTTTATCGTAATGGAACCCTTGTGGGTACATCCGCAACAACCTCTTATAATGATACGGGCCTGACGGCTGGAACGTCCTACACGTACACCGTGGTCGCTGTCAGCAGCAACGGCAGCAAATCCGCGGCATCTGCACCGCTCTCGGTGTCGACATCCGGCAGCTCCGCAACCTACCCTGCTTGGAGCGCAAGCACCGTGTATCTGGGCGGCGACAAGGTTTCGTACAACGGGAAGAACTATGAAGCAAGATGGTGGACGCTTGGTGAGACTCCGGGATCTGCCGAAGTGTGGAAGCTTCTCCCATAAGCATTTCCTTCGATTATCAAGGATTCTCTAATGTGAATGAATAATGAACTGTCCTTAAGTAGATTTCTCTACTGCGGGACAGTCTTTTTTATGGATTGTGATGAAAAGCGAAAGCGTTAGGACTCCCTAGCGTTCCATCTTCGATGGGAGGAACGATTCATACATAACACATTTCGGGACGTTCCATGCGACAATAATGAAACAAGAAGGGGCCTCCGGCAGGGTCCCTTCTTGTATTTTCATCGAGCAGTCAAGATAGGCCGTTGCCTTAAGTTTAATCCCCTTACGCCCGGTACACCGTGATGCCCCGTTCCTGGAACGGCCGAATATCGGCATCGGACGCTTCGGTTCCCGTGACAAGGGTGTGAATTGCGCTGTTTGGGGCTACGGTATGCAGGGACAGCTTGCCGATCTTGGAATGGTCGGTAACAACGACGATTTCGCCTGCGGCGCGGATCATGCCCTGTTTGGCGGGGACAAGCAGCGCTTCTGGGTGCATCAGCCCATGCTGCGGGTGCAAGGCAGGCGTTCCGATGAAGGCCTTTTCCACATGCAGCGAACCAAGCACGTGATCGGTAAACATGCCGTTCAGCATATAGCTGGAGGGGTACAGCTCCCCGCCGGTCAGAATGACCTTAATGCCAGGAGCATCCCGCAGCTCAACGGCTACGTTCATATCGTTGGTTATAACGGTAATGTCGGACCGATGAATCAAATGGGTAGCAATATGCAGCGTTGTTGTACCTGAATCGATAATGATATTCTCCCCGTCTTCGACAAGGGAGGCCGCCAGCTGGCCAATTCGGATTTTCTCCTCACGGTGAACGTTGGCACGTTCATTAAAGGACGGCTCGTTCCGCGTCCACTGCTCCATGATGACCCCGCCATGAGTGCGCTTCAGGGCGCCTTCCTGTTCAATCTCCGCCAGGTCCCGGCGGATGGTTGCGGTATGAACGCCGAATTCCTGCGCAAGCTGGGCGACCGTAGCCGTTCGATATTGCCTTACATAATCAATGATTCTTCGCTTTCTTTCATGTGCCAGCAACCGATCATATCTCCCTTCCTGAATCGAGCATAGGCTCACGGCATTTTTATATACAATGCGCATTATTGCTCTTTTATGCTCACCGTTTTAGTCCCCTCTCATTGTACCCTTCTAACGTTAAGCCAATGTTAAAACTGCAGGAGCCGCGCGAATTTACACAAACCGAACCCCAAGCTAACACTCTCCTAATAAAGCGGATCTACAATCAATTTGAATAAAAATGAACAAAAATGATCATTATCTGCTCATTTTATGCGTACAAATAAGCAGGGATTGAAAGGGATTTCATGCATGATGATTTGTTCATTACGCTGTACAGCATGATCAGATTATTACACAGGTGAGGGGGATCGCATTTGGCATCCATTGAATTCGTGAAGGTAAGCAAATACTTCGACCGTCAGCCCGTCATACAGGATCTGGATCTCAAAATCGAAGACGGCACGTTCACCGTCCTCGTCGGCCCGTCCGGCTGCGGAAAGACCACGCTGCTGCGCATGATTGCAGGGATTGATCCGCAAACCTCCGGAACCGTGCTCATCGATGGCAAGGACGTGACGCGCATTGCTCCAGGCAAACGCGGAGTGGCGATGGTGTTCCAGAATTATGCCATTTACCCGACGATGTCGGTCCGGGAGAACATTGAGTTCGGGCTGGTCAATAACAAGGTACCGAAGGCGGAACGGACCCGGCTTGTCGAGACGATCGGAGAAACGGTCGGCCTCGCCGATTACCTGGACCGAAAGCCTTCCACGTTGTCCGGGGGACAACGACAGCGGGTCGCGCTTGCACGGGCGATGGTGAAGAATCCGTCCGTCTTTCTCATGGACGAACCGCTGTCGAATCTGGATGCGAAGCTGAGAGTGCAGATGCGCATCGAGCTGATCGAGCTGCACAAGAAGCTGGGCACCACCTTTGTCTATGTGACGCATGATCAGGTAGAAGCGATGTCTATGGCCGATACGATCGTGCTGATGAATAAGGGAGTCATTCAGCAGGAAGCGCCGCCGGAAGTGGTGTACCGGAAGCCGAGCAATCTGTTCGCCGCTCAGTTCATCGGCGTGCCGCCGATGAATATCGCTCCGCTCGGCGAAGACCGGAGCACATTCGGCTTCCGTCCGGAGAATGCCGTCCTTGCCGCCGAGCCGGGATCGTTCCATTTTTCTGCCAAAGGGGAGATTGCCACGCGCGAAATGCTTGGCTCCGAGACGATCTACCAGGTGAAGACGGGGGATGGGCGGTCCTTTATGGTGAAGTGCCCGGACGATATATTCCATGTCGATCAGGAGGTATACCTTGGCGTGCCGGCCGATAAGCTGTTCTTCTTCGGGGCGGATGGCAACCGCATTGAGGAGCGGGACGCGCGCTACCTGGATTTCCTGGAGCGGCTGCGGGGGCAAAGTCATGGATAAGAAGCGGATTTGGGAAGGATTTCGTCCATACGTTCTCATCGCGCCGGCGATGGCGGGCATCTTTCTGTTCGTCATGTATCCGGTGGGCTACCTGATTTATTTGAGCCTCTTCAAATACAATCTGCTCAACAAAGACAAGAGCCGATTCGTCGGATTGGATAATTTCACGCAGATCCTGGGGCGGGGCGATTTCTATAAGGCGCTGTGGAATACCACGATCTACACCGCCGGCGTCGTGGTGCTGACCATGTTGCTGTCGCTGCTGTTCGCCGTATGGCTGAACAAGAAAGGACGATTCAATTCCATCGTGCAGGCCGGAATTTTTACGCCCCATGTGGTCTCGATCGTTTCGATCTCGCTCGTGTGGCTGTGGCTGATGGAGCCGAATCAAGGACTGCTCAATTATGTTCTCAAACTGGTCGGGCTCCCGCCTTCGGATTGGCTGCAAAGCTCCAAGACCGCCCTGATGTCGATCATCATCGTGTCCGTATGGCAGGCCATCGGCTACTATACGCTCATTATCGTGGCGGCTCTTCAAAGCATATCGCCCAGCATCTATGAAGCGGCTGCGCTGGATAACGCAAGCAAGTTCAAGGTGTTCTACAAAATCACGCTGCCCATGATTTCGCCGCAGCTGTTCTTCATCCTGATTATTATGACCATCGGCTCGTTCAAGGTGTTCGATACCGTTCAGGTCATGACGGGCGGGGGGCCCAACAATGCCACTACGACGCTGGTGTACTACATCTATGGCTTCCGTACGACCAATATCGGGTATGCGTCTGCCACGGGCGTGCTGCTGATGGCCGTTATCGGGCTTCTTACCTTCGTTTATTTCCGGCTGCTGGCCAAGAAGGTCCATTATCAATAATCCCCGCCGCGTTAAGGCAGAAAGGAGGAAAAGCTTGAAGACCCTGGAATGGAAGAGCATTGGGCAAGCACTGAGCATCGTGCTGAAGGCCGCCGTACTGATCCTGTTCATTTTTCCGTTTCTGTGGATGATCTCCACGTCGCTGCAGACGCTTCGCGAGACGATGGCGTTTCCCCCGACATGGATCCCTGCTTCGCCGCAGTGGGGCAACTTCGTCGAGGCGATGAATGCCGGGCCGTTTCTGACGTATTTCAAAAACTCCGTCGTCGTGACAGGCTCCATCATTATTTTGCAATTCCTTGTCATGATCCCGGCGGCTTATGCGTTCGCCAAGTATAAATTTCCGGGGAAAACGGTCCTGTTCGGCATGATTCTGCTGGCGTTCATGATTCCTGGCCAGGTCACATTCATTCCCGTCTACCTCATGATGGCGGAATGGGGGCTTGTGAAGACGCTGCTGCCGCAAATCATCCCGTTCGTTTCGAATGCATTCGGCATTTTCCTGCTGCGGCAGTATTTCATGCAGATTCCGGAAGAAATCATCGAGGCGGCCCGGCTGGATAATGCCAGCGAGTTCAACATTATGCGGAAAATCATGATCCCGATGTCGGGGCCCGCACTCGCAACCATTGCGCTGTTCAGCTTCGTCAGTCATTGGAACGATTATTTCTGGCCGCTCGTCATGACCGATTCGGCCGCGGTTCGGCCTTTGACGCTCGGGATCGCGATGCTGCGGGAAACCGAGGGCATCAGCAACTGGCATATCATCATGGCCGGCAACGTGATGCTGGTCGTACCTATCCTGCTGGTGTATCTATTCTGCTCGAAGCATATCGTGAAGGCGTTCGTGTATTCAGGAATTAAATAAAACATTTCGTAAATCAAAAGGCGACTTTTTGAACAATCTCTTAAATTTGACAGGAAACTACATGCAATTATCGAAACATAATGGAGGAATGAAAAAATGAAATCCAAGTGGTTTACGCTGTTGTCCATCATGGTGCTGTTCAGTTTGCTGGCTGCGTGCGGCGGGGGAGGGGGCACGGCGAATACCGGCAATACCGGTGGTAGCGGCAGTACCGGCGAGAGCCCGGGAAACGGCGCTGCGGAATCCCCGACACGCGGCGAAGGAGTTACGACCGTTCAATTTTGGCATTCGCTGGGCGGCAAGAACGGGGAGTATATGGATGCGCTCATCCAACGCTTCAATGAATCGCATGAAGATATTGAGGTTGTCGGCACCTTCCAGGGAAGCTATGACGAGACGGTAACCAAGCTGCAGCAGGCCATTGCTTCGGGCACGGGCCCGGACGTGAGCATGCTGGAGCGGGCTTACGTGCAGATGTTTGCCGATGCTGAAGTTTTGGAGGATCTGGCCCCGTATCTCGAGCAGTCCGGGATCAGCGCCGATGACTTTACGCCGGGGCTGATGGGCCACTCGTATTTTAACGACAAGCTTGTCTCGCTGCCCCTGAATCGCTCCACTCCGATTTTGCATGTGAATAAGACCTTGCTCGATGAGCTCGGGCTCTCCGTTCCGACGACATGGGAGGAGATGAAGGAAGTCGCGAACGCGCTTGTGGTGAAGGAAGGGAACGAGTTTAAGCGGTACGGGGTCAGCATGCCTTATGATACCTGGTACCCGATCGCGATGATTTCGCAGGCCGGCGGCTCCTTCTTCAATGAAGATAATACTTCGATCGGCTTTGCCGATAACGGAGCCGGAGAGAAGGTATTCTCTTACCTGAAGGACCTGCAGAGCACAGGCGCGCTTTATTATCCGCCGGCCCAGGATTCCGGGAATATTGTGAACAGCATGTTCGTGGAGGGCAAGGTCGGGATGATCTTTCAATCCACAGGCTCGATCGGCGGTCTGGCCAGCACGGTGGATTTCGATTATGTGACGGCTTTCCTGCCGAAGGATGAAGTGTACGCCAATCCGACGGGAGGGGCGAATGTCACGATGCTGTCTTCCTCCAAGAATAAGGACGCCGCGTGGGAGTTTATCCGCTGGATGGAGATGGAGGAGGAAGGCGGACTCGAGTTTATTTTGCAATCCGGGTATTTGCCGTTTACGAAGCAGATGGTGGAATCGGAGCAGATGCAGGAGCTGTGGGCGAAGGAGCCGAACCGCAAGGTTGCTTACGATCAGCTGGAGTTTGCCGTCGATACGAACAAGGATGTAGCATGGCCTGAAATTATGCATGAGTTTTTCTCGGCGATCGAAGCCATCATGTACGACAGTAAGGATATCCCGTCCACGCTGGACACGTTCAAGAAAGAAACGGAGCGGATTTTGGCTCAGTAATCGATAACAACAGGAAAAAAGGAGTGGCAGAACTTATGATCGAACGACTGCAGGAACAAGCCGGCATCATGGTGGCCGCACACCGCGGCTACAAAGCGGCCTATCCGGAAAATACGCTGGCGGCATTTCGCAAAGCGCTGGAGCTCGGCGTCGACATGCTGGAATTCGACCTCCGGCTGTCCAAGGACCGCCAGGTTGTCGTCATTCATGACGCAACCGTCGACCGGACGACCAATGGCACCGGCAAGGTAAGCGACTTTACGCTGGAGGAGCTGAAGGCGCTGGATGCGGGCGGCTGGTTCGGGCAGGCGTTCAAGGGCCACGTCATCCCGACCCTGGAGGAGCTGTGCGAGCTGCTGGCAGAATATCCCGAGGTGCTGTGCAACGTGGAGATTAAGCCAAGTCCGGATGCCAAGGAAGCTGCGGATCTGACGATCGCGATATTAGGCCGGCACGGATACCTGGAGCGCTGCGTGTTTACCTGTTTTGATGCCGAGGTGCTTGCTTATATACACGATGCTTACGGAATGAAGACCCAAGGCTTTCCCGGAGAGAAAATGTCGCATTTCGTCCCTGGCGAAGACGGCACATATGCAAAAATGTGGGCCATCGGCATTGAGATGTCGCTCTTGTCTCCGGCGATCGTCGCGCGGTTTCAGGAGCAAGGGCTGCTCGTCTGGAGCTACTGCCCTGACGATGAGGAGGGGGTGCAAGCTTCGCTGGAATGCGGCGTAACCGGCATGACCTGCAACGATCCGCTTCCGGCGCTTGCGCTAACCCGAAAGAAGGGTGACCAATGATGAGCTCTTTGTTATCGAACATTAGGAAGCAGACGGCAGATTTGCCGGCGCAGCATCTCGCCAATCTCGATGAAGTCGAGGCGATCCGGATAGAATCCGGGGCTTTGTCCGGCGTTGCCGGTTTCTTGGAGCAGAAAGGCTGGACCTCGGCCGTCTTGGTCGCGGATCGCAATACGTACGAGAAGGCCGGCAAATCATTGGAGGAGCTCCTCGTCCGAGCATCGCTTCAGGTGCAGGTAACGCTGCTTCGCCCTGATGCCAAAGATGATGTCATTGCCGATGAAGCCTCGCTGATCCAGGTTATTCTGGATATTCAGCAGAGCCGAGCGGGCGCCGTGCTTGCGGTGGGCGGCGGAACGATTCACGATATTAGCCGGTATGCGGCCTATACAGCCGGCCTTCCGTTCGTCTCGGTGCCGACGGCGGCATCCGTGGACGGCTTTACGTCCAAGGGAGCGCCGATTATCGTGCGGGGGGAAAAAAGGACGATCCCCGCCATCGGACCAAGCGCGATTTTTGCCGATGTCGACATTCTCATGCAGGCCCCCGCACCGCTCACCGCTGCCGGGTTCGGGGATATGCTGGGGAAATACACCTCGCTCTTCGACTGGAGATTCGGCAGCCTGATCGCTGATGAGCCTTACCTGGACCGATCCGCGGACATCACGGCGGCGGCACTCCGCAAATGCGTGGATGCGGCGGGAATGATCGCGAGACGGACCGAGGAGGGAATCCGGACCTTGATGGAGGCGCTGATCGAGTCTGGCCTTGCGATGCTGCTGTTCGGTCAGTCGCATCCCGCATCGGGCTCGGAGCATCATCTGTCCCATTATTGGGAGATGGAGTTTATCCGGCTCGGCAAGAAACAGCTGCTCCACGGCGCCAAGGTGGGCGCAGCCTGCATTGAAATCTCGCGTCTGTATCATGCGATAAAGGAAGAAGGGCTTGAAATCCGCGCGGGGCGTTTCGGGGAAACGGGAACGAAAGCGGAGCAGGAAGCGGACCGCATCCGTCATCGGGTATCCGAGCACTGGAACGGCATCCGGCTGCTTCTGGAACAAATCCCGAGTCCGCTCGAGCTTAGTGAGCTGATGCGCAGCGTCGGCGGCCCGGCATCGGTGTCGGAGCTTCCGATATCCGGCGATCTGCTCCAGCGGAGTCTTCGCGAAGCGCATCACGTTCGTTCGAGCAGGAAAACCTTGCTTCATATCTATAACGAATATGTCCGATAAGACGAAACTTCTGCGGGCTTATGCCTTAGGGGCGCCTGCCTGTCTTTCTCACACCTTGTCTTCAATAACTTGACAGTAGTCACCTGGTAGCGGCCAGCCGCACCAAAAAAGCTGTTCCCTTAGCGAACGAATCGCTATGGAGAACAGCTTTTTTGTGTCGTGATAGGCTAAAATTCCGGTTGTCTACTCGGGCCGTTCTTCGTCAGTTGATGGCCAGCCGCCCCACAGACTAACGTGATTGCCGTCCGGATCGGTGAAGCTGAAGCTGTAGCCGCCGTCCTCAATATACCTCATTTCGCTGACGGCCACCCCGTTATTCTGCAGATGCCGGTACACCTCCTGGATCTCATCGACCTGAAGCTGGACGATGGACTGCAGCTTGCCCTGCGAATCGGTAAATTGGAGTCTCGGGATGTCCTCGGCCTGTACGAGGCCAAATCCGACATCGCCGATGCACAGCCAAGCGGCGGGATTTCCAGGGGTATAGGGGAAAGACAGCTGTACCCCCAGCAGCTCCTGATACCATTTCAGCGATTTCTCCACGTCTTTGACCGGCCATTGAATTACGGCAACGCGGTGCGGTGTAATTGCCATGGTTTACTTTCACGCTCCTCATATCAATTGGTTAACTTGTTTCTCATCTACGCCTTCCCATAGGTGTGATCACTCTAAGAAACGGAAGACGATGCGGAAAAAGAAACGGGCTCGAAAAAAAATTTTGTCCTAAAGGCAAGCAAATGTCCGTCAGGATCCCGGAACGTAAAGAACAGCGCCTGTCCGGAACGCTGGACCTGGCGCAGCGTGATGCGGTTTGCGCTGATGGACAGGTAGGCATTGGCAATGGCATACGGGTTGGCCGTTTGAAAGCCGTGAATCAGCGCCTTGAACCAAGCCGGTGAGCCGGAAGGCTCCTGCAGCGGAGAAGGCGGAACGGATGCTCCGTTCTCCGCTTGCAGCTTGGCTAACCGTTTGCGGGCCCGTTTCAATGCTTCCTTCACGGCTCCTTCGGTGCTCTCGATAAGCTGAGCCGCCTCTTTGGCCGTAAACAAGAAAATGTCCACCAGAATGACCAGCACCGTCTGCTTGGCAGTAAGCCGGCCGGCGATCAGTTCGATCGTCTCCCGGATAAGGAAACCGTCCTCCTCGTATTCTCTTTCCGGTAAGTCGTCTCCAGAGAGCATGGCCTGACGGCGCTGCTTGCGATAGCTGTCGATCCAGACGCTGCGGGCGACCTGGTATAAATACGCCTTGGTATCGGGCGATCCTGCGATCGGGATAGCGATCGATGAAGCTTGATCAGGGATTCCTGCAGCAGCTCCTCGGCATCCCAACTAGAGCCCGATGCAAGTTGTAGACAGTAGCGTCGAAGAAGAGGCACAAACGGGGTTATGAGGCTTGAAAATTCGGAATCGAAAGCCATATGTATTCACTCCTAATCATCCTGCCTTTAACATTCCATAAAGCTTGGAATAAGTCCTGCCGAACCTGCCATAGGTCTATGGATGATGTGATGAATAGACTACATTGGTCCTTTTTTCCTAAATCCACCAAATGCGTTTCGTATGCGAACGAAGAAGTCGAATTTTGTAAAAAGTGAAATGAAGCTCTTAAATTCCTCTCCTAAGCTGCCGATAACAAACTAAGCGGAGTCTTACAGTCCAGCTTATACCAATATTTTTTCGATACCGCTTGTTCGTTTTTGTTTTTGTAGTGAGCGCGCCTTAACACAAAAAGAGAGCATACGCAAAAATTTTGGACACAGGAATGAGTAGGACCCCGGAACCATTTTTGGGGAGGATTTTAGAGCCATGCTAAAGAGCCTTAAGCAAAAGATGATAACGATGATTTGTTTGATTCTGCTTGTCAGTCTCGGCACTGTCTTCGCGGTAACCTATAACAGCTCATCCAATTTGCTGGGAGACAGTCTGGACAAGGAAGCGCTCTTGAGCGCCGAGAATCTGGCGCTGCAAATCGACGACTTTCTGAACGCGGAAATTGCGAAGATCGAAACCGTCGGCAAGTTCATTACGGGGGACAAAGAGCAGGATTTGAAGTTGATTCAGAAGGCGCAGGAACAGAATACCGAATTCGAAACCTTCTTCTTCTCCTATGATCTGACAGGAAAGAACGTAATCAACTTCCTTGGAGAGGTTACCGACGTGTCCGACCGGGTTCATTACCAGGAAGCCGGAAAGGGCGAGGGCAAGATTGTCGTGTCGGAGCCTGTGCTGTCCAAGCGGACCGGAAATAACATCGTGACGATGATCATTCCGCTCATGAAGGACGGGAAGCAGTATGGATATATGGGCTCGACGCTTCCGATTAACGAGGTACAGAAGAAAGTATCAGATCAATCCTTCGGCGAAACCGGCTATGCCTTCTTGTTGAGCCGTACCGGAACGTTCATGTGGCATCCGTCCGAGGAGCTTGTCCTGCAAACCAAGGTTCAGGATGTCGATGCGGAACTGACGAAAGCTTATGAAAAGGTGAGCCAAGGTCAGCCGGGAGAATTCCAATATGCACTGGACGGAACGGCATATACGGCAGCCTATGCCCCGTCCAAATTAAATTGGGGCGTATTCGTTACGGCGCCAAGCAAGGAGCTGAACGCTCCGATCTCCAAGCTATCGGTAACGCTCGTTGCCATCTCGGCAGGAGCGCTGCTTGTATCTATCGCTGCAGCATATTGGGTGACGTCGCAGATTGTGCAGCCGATCCGTAAGCTGAATGCGGCCGTGAAGGAAGTGGCCGCAGGGGATTTGACCAAGACGATTCAAGTGAAGGGCAAGGACGAGGTCGCGGTTCTCTCCGGCGATTTCAACCAGACGGTATCCCATCTGAAGCATCTGGTCGATGGAGTGAACGATTCATCCAAGCAGGTGCTGACCGTAACCGAGGTTGTCTCAGGCGGAGTCGATACGGCTTTGAACAGCGTCGACCGGATTGGAACGTCCATTCGCCAAATTGCAAGCGGAGCGAACGCCCATGCTGCAAGCTCTTCCGAGATCGCTGTATCGATGAGCGATATGGCGAGCGGCATCGTGAAAATTGCGGAAACTTCATCCATGGTGTCCGAGGCTGCGCAGGAAGCGGCAACGCAGGCGGAGAGCGGCTCTGTCGTCGTTGAGCAGGCCGTGAAGCAGATCGGCAACATCGGCGAGGGGACATCCAAGGTTGGAACCGCCATCGAGCGTTTGAACGAACGTTCTTCGGAAATCGAGCAGATTTTGAGCTTTATTACGGAGGTCACTTCCCGCATCCGCCTGCTGTCGCTCAACGCTTCGATTGAAGCGGCAAGAGCAGGGGAGCATGGCCGAGGCTTTGCAGTCGTCGCTGAAGAAGTGAAGAAGCTGGCAGGGCAATCGGAAGCGTCCACCGATCAGATTGCGAAGCTGATCACCGAGATTCGGGAAGACACGCTGAACGCGGTCGAAGTGATGGACGTCAGCCGTAAGGATGTACAGGAAGGCATCGCGCTTATTGAAGAGGTGCGCGAGAAGTTCGATAACATCCTGTATGCGACCCGGAACGTGGCTGATCATATTCTCGAGGTTTCGGCGGCTTCCGAAGAGATGTCGGCAGGCTCCGAGCAGGTCAGCGCTTCCATTGAAGAGCTGAAATCGATCGCCGACCATACGTCCAGCGATGCGAAGAATGTGGCAGACGCTGTGGAAGAGCAGATCGTGACGATCAAGGAGATTTCAAATTCGGTTAAGCAGCTTGAGAGCGTAGCCGAGGAGCTTAGCAAAGAGCTGGCAAAATTCAAATTGTAGTCTCCCCGGGCTGCTTGAAAGGGGGGATGCCTGTAGGAAAGCGTTAAGAGAGTCAAGCAGGAAACAGGGGTACGAGGCAAAACAGGCAAGAATGCAGAAGCAAGAATGCAGAAGCAAGAATGCAGAGGCAAGAAAGCAGAAGCAGGAATGCAGATGCAAGAATGTAGCAAGTATGCAGATGCAAGTATGCAAGAAAGCAGAAGTTAGGTAGGCAAGCAAGCAGAAGCTAGCTATGCAAGAAAGCAAGAATTACAACAAGAAGAAAACTGGAGGAATTGAAACCATGGCTAAGAATTGGAAAAAGGTATTACTGGCAGGGGTAGTCAGCTTATCCCTCGTAGCAACAGGCTTTGCGGCAAACGAGGTTCTGAGAACACCGGACGTTTCCGCAAAATCCGCTTCATCCCAAGCACCGGGACAGCTTAAGAAACAAGCGGAATCCCAATTGGATGAAATTATTGAAAGAGGCTATATTCGGGTAGGCATGACCGGAGACTACAAGCCGTTTACATATTTGAATCCGGAGACCAAAGAGTACGAAGGCTACGACGTTGACGCGATGAAAGAGCTGGGTAAAGATCTTGGCGTAGACGTTCAGTTCGTGAACACGACTTGGTCCACGATGATGAAGGATCTGCAGAACGATAAATTCGATATCGCCGTAGGCGGAGTTACTCGTAACACAGCTAGACAAAAAACAGCATACGTTTCCCAAGGCTACATCTCCTTCGGTAAAGCGCCTCTGATCCGCGCTGAAGACAAGGACAAATACTTGACGATTGAAGACATCAACAAGCCTTCCGTACGTATTGGCGTGAACCCAGGCGGTACAAACGAAGTGTTCGTGCGCGAGCATCTGAAGAATGCGAACGTAACCGTTGTTCCTAACAACCTGGACATCCCGCATCTGGTTGCGGACGGCACGTATGACGTAATGATCACCGATACGATCGAAGCGATCACTTATGCGAAGGCTGACTCCAGATTGTACGCTGCATTGACGGATAAGCCTTTCACTAACAGCGAGAAGGGCTACATGATTCCTCGCGGCGACTTCGAGTACGCAAGCTACCTGGAAATGTGGATCGATGAAATGAAGCTGCAAGGCAAATTCGACGCAATCCACAAAAAGTGGCTGGAGTAGGATTTAGCCTTACCGATTAGCAACAGGCACCAATATCTGCCGGCAGAACAGGATGAAACTCCTGATCTGCCGGTATTTTTTTGCGTTCGTCCGCTCGATCCGCATGACCGGTCGCGCCCCTAGCGCCGTTTAGCAACCAAGCGATAAGGGTAGTAAATAGACAAGGTATGAAGCAAGCGTACCTGTTACAGCATCAGGAATTGAAATGGAGGGCGGACGATGAAGTTTGGAAAAGGGTTGGCGGCAAGCGTAAGCATCCTGTTGATATGCATGCTCACGGCTTGCGGCGGCAGTGACACATCCGGGCGCGTGCAGATTGAATTTTTCCAGAACAAGCCTGAAGCCAAGGGCTCCTTCGATGCATTGATTCAGAAGTTTAACGAATCCCAATCCGACATTACGGTCGTTCAAGTCAATCCGCCGGACGCGGAGACGGTCCTGAAGACACGGGTCGTTAAGGACGATATTCCCGACATCGTCGGCATGGGGGCAACCGATACATATTCTCTGCTCGCCCAGAGCGGCATTTTCATGGATATGACCGGCAGTCCGCTGCTGAGCCGGATAGACGAAACCTACGTGCAAATGCTGAGGGACGTTTCCGGCATGGAGGAAGTCATCGGGATTCCATATTCCACGAACGCCAACGGCGTGATGTACAACAAGGAGATTTTCAGCAAGCTGGGCCTGTCCGTTCCGCGCACCTGGGACGAGCTGCTGGCCACCGCGAAGAAGGCAAAGAACGGGGGAACGATCCCGTTCTACTTCACATACAAGGACGATTGGCAGACGGTGCTTCCGTTCAACGCCTTGGCCTCCAATCTGGAAGGCATCGAGTTTTATTTGGATCGCAGGGAAGGGAAGGTCACGTTCGCGGACCGGTACCGTGAGATTGCGGAGAAGCAGCTGGAGCTGATGGAGTATGGCCATGGGGACAACTTCGGCAAAAACTACGCCGACGGCAACCGCGCCTTCGCCAGAGGCGAGTCGGCCATGTACATTCAGGGGACTTGGGCGATTTCCGAAATCCGGAAGGCCAATCCCGAGGCGCCGATCGGCTTCCTTCCGTTGCCGACCGGCGACGATCCGGAATCGAACAAGCTGATTTCGGGAGTGGACACCTTGCTGGCGGTCGCCGAAGAATCCAAGCATAAGGAGGAGGCAATGCGGTTTATCGAATTTTTGCTTGAGCCGGAGAACAGCAAGCAGTACATCTCGGAGCAGACGCTGTTCTCAACCGTCCAGGGCGTTGCGCAGGACGATCCGGCCGTGGCTGAGCTTTTGCCTTACCTGGAGCGAGGACAAGTGGTCGATTTTGCCGACCACTACATCCCGGCTGCCGTTCAATTGAACTCCATTATCCAGTCCTTTCTTCAAAATCGGGATATTGACGCCTATCTGAAGAAGCTGGATACGGAATGGGACAAGGTTGCGGACAGGCGCTAGACGTTGAGGAACAGACAGCCCTGACCAACGCCATTCCAATGAACATTGAGGAGGATTCAAGCATGAACAAGCGGCTTATGCCTTACTATTTGATGACCGTACCGGCAGTTGTGCTGTTCTTCGTATTTCTGACCCTGCCTGCGCTGCAGGGCGTGTATTATTCCTTCACAAACTGGAACGGATTCGGCGACCATTATGATTTCATTGGAATCAAAAACTACGTGAATCTGTTCAAAGACGGCAATGTCGGCAACGCTTATTGGTTCACGTTCAAGTTCGCGGTCGTGGTCACGATTCTGATCAATATTCTCAGTCTCCTGATCGCCATGGGACTGAACGCAAAGATCAAGGCGAGGAATTTTTTTCGGGGCATCTACTTTCTGCCGAATATTCTCAGCGTCCTGATCGTCGGCTACATTTTCAACTATTTATTCTCGAACGTCTTTACGATATGGGGGCAGAACCTCGGCATTGGCTGGCTCTCGACCAACCTTTTGGGGAGCGAGCAGCACGCCTGGATCGGCATCGTCATCGTGGCAGTGTGGCAGGGCGTCGCCTATAATACGATTTTGTATTTGGCCGGGCTGCAGACGATTCCGGGCACGTTATATGAGGCCTCGAACCTGGACGGCGCGAACCGCTGGCAGGAATTCTGGAAGATCACCTTCCCGCTGATCGCCCCGTTCTTCACGATTAACATGGTGCTGGCGATGAAGAATTCCCTGATGGTGTTCGACCAGATCGTGGCGCTGACAAACGGCGGCCCGGGGCGTGCGACGCAGTCCATCTCGCATCTTATCTATACGGGGGGCTTCGAGGGCGGCGAGTTCGCGTATCAATCCGCCAACTCGGTCATTTACTTTATTCTGATCGCGGCCGTGTCCATTGCGCAAATCCGGTTTTTACAGCGAAGGGAGGCGGAGATGTAATGCGGACCAGAACCAATTGGCCGGTCATGATCCTCATCGCCTTGGGCACCGTGCTGATCCTGTTTCCGTTATACATGACGGTTACGATAGCGCTCAAATCGCCCCAGGATATGTTGACATCGGTGTTCGGCCTGCCGAAGGAGCTTCATTTCGAGAATTTCGCCAATGCGATCGCCATGACAAACTTCTTCAACGCGCTGGGCAACAGCGCCATGGTAACGACCGCAACGGTCGTCTTGACGCTGCTTACGAATTCGCTTGTGGCCTATGCGATTGCGCGTAACATGAACCGGAGGTTTTTCAAAGGGCTCTACTTTTACTTCATCAGCGCGATGTTCATTCCGTTTCCGATTATTATGCTGCCGCTGGTGAAATTGACGGCCGGCTTGAACATGACCAATCTGGTGGGACTGACGATTCTGCACACCGTCTATGCGCTCGCGTTCAACGTGTTTGTCTATGTCGGCTACATCAAGTCTATACCGGTTGCTCTTGAAGAAGCGGCTCGGGTTGACGGGACGTCCACGTGGGGCACGTTCTGGAGGATCATCTTCCCGATTATGGCGCCGATCAATGCAACGGTGGGCATCCTGATCTGCTTGTCCACCTACAACGACTTCCTGCTCCCGCTCATCATCATCAGCGACACGGATTCCTACACGCTGCCGCTGGTGCAGTACATTTTCCAAGGGCAGTTCAATACCGAATTCAATCTGGCCTTTGCTTCGTACCTGATGGCCATGCTGCCGATGATCATCATATATCTGTTCGCCCAGAAATGGATCATTAACGGTATTACGCAGGGAGCGGTCAAGTAGACGGAGAGATGGGATAATAAAAAATTAAATATGCTGTACGCCAAAAAAAGCTGTACGCCCTCGCGCTAAGTGGTTCATGCGCGGCGTACAGCTTTTGTTCGGTTAATCGATTGGAAAGCTTGTTCGAGATCCGGCTGCCCGAATGCTGTCTCGGTCCCGGTGCTTCTCAAATCGGGATTGACTAGGGAAATCATTCCGCCTTGCCCCGTAATTCTACAATCCCAGCATCATGCGCTTGTCCGAATCCGGATCGCTGGCAACCTCGCTGTGGCGGTTGAAAATCATCGTCGACCGTTCGCTCCGGTCGTACTGTGGCCAAGGCAGCGACGGCGTGTCCGGGGATCCGGTGCGGGCGAATGCGGCCCAGGCATCCTGCATCCGTTCTGCAAGCGACTGCGTGTCCCGGTCAACTTCAACGCCAATGTTGCGAAACAGTCGTACCGTGTTGAACACGAACGGGATTTCCAAAGCATGCATCGCTTTGCCGAGAACCGGATGCTCCGGGAGCGTCCAATCGAACCGGTACATCCAGACCGGAGCCTGCCCGCTGTGAGCTGCCGCGAATTGAACGGCAGAGCGCCAGAAATAGAGGTCGGTCATGATTTGGGCATGGCCATCAATGGTGTAAGGATATTGCTTCGTAAAGGCGCCCGCGTCCTGAATCCCGGTCATCGCTTCGACAGCATGCACCAGATGCTCTTCCTTGATCAGCGGCGAGTTAGGCCGGAAGAACAAAGCTCCCTCCTCGAGATTCGTTCCGATGAGCAGCGGCACGGATGCGGCTGACCCGGCCTGCACCGCCTGCAGCGGCTCTAGCGGCAGCGTGTCCGGCTCGACGACAGGCTGGAAGATCATGTTCACGCCGGGCCCGATCCGCTTCTTCAGTCGTTCACCGGCCTCGAAAATCTGCTGCGCAGTCATGGCCTCCAGCTGATCCAGCCCATCGGCGGTTACGCCAAGCTCCTGGAGCAGGCCGTCGGCAATCTGCTGCGCCTGTCCCGAAGGCAGCGCCTGCGAAGCTCCGCTCTGCATGATCGCTTGATGAAACAGCCCCTTGGCTGCCGGCATGGCGAGCAGCGCGGCAATGCTCATGCTGCCAGCCGACTCGCCGAAGACGGTAACCCGGTCAGGGTCCCCGCCGAATGCGGCGATATTGTCCTTAACCCACGTCAGCGCCGCAATCTGGTCCAGCAGACCGACATTGGAAGAGAGGGCTTCGTGAAAAGGGCTGAGATGGACAAAGCCGAACGGCCCCAGTCGGTAATTGATCGTGACCAGTATGACGTTTCCTCGCGTGGCGAAGGAATGGCCGTCATAAGTCGGCAGGCTGCCCGAGCCCGTTACAAATGCGCCGCCGTGAATCCATACCATGACCGGCAGCGGCTCCCCGGCTTGATGCCCGGGTGCCCATACATTCAGGTACAGGCAATCCTCGGACATCGTCTTCGTAACCGCACCGGTCATCATGCTGGAGGAGGATTCCACGGGCTGCGGGCACATTGGAGAGAACTGGCGTGCATCCAGAATCCCTTCCCAGGCTGCCGGCGGTACAGGAGGGCGGAAGCGAAGTTTGCCGATCGGCGGCTCTGCATAGGGGATGCCTCTCCATATGCGGACGCCGTTCTCCAAACGGCCTTCAATTCGTCCATACTTGGTTGATACAACGGGATTCGTCATATTGTTCTCTACACCCTTTCTCTCTTTCTTGTATCGGTAATTGTGTCTAAACATGAAGGATCCGGCAAGCGGCGCCCGAATTCGGAAGGAGGAACGGTAAAAGTCCGACGTGCATTGTTACTCCCCACCTCTTGCCCTGGATCGAAAATTCTGTGTTTATGGAAGCATCTATATACACTTTACCAAGTTAACGACCGGGTTTCAAAAAATGACATAATCCGTCTTCTTGAGCAGGAATGCGAAGAACGTTGAAGAATGTTATGTAGGTCAGCCATATTTTCAAAAGGCACTACCGTCCTGGCCACCAACAAAAAAACGGTGCGAGGAGATCATCATTCAAGGATAATGGAGGTAATTTAACGTGAACATAGCGATCATAGGCTGTGGAACGATGGGAATGGCTTACGCGGGCAATCTTGCAGCCATGCCTGGAGTCAAGGTTACGGGTGTTGTAGACATTAACGCCGGGCGGGCGGAGAAGGCTGCAGCCGTGTCCGGTGCGAAGGCATATACGGATGTCGATACGCTCCTTCAGCAGGAAGAGTTGGAAACGGTTGCGATTTGCTTGCCGACCTATCTGCATAAACCGTTTGTCCTGAAGCTGGCGGAGAAGGGACTCCATATCATCTGCGAAAAACCTGCAGCGCTCACGCTAGAGGATGCGCTTGAAATGAAGGCTGCATGCGAGAAGCACGGCGTCCGGTTATTCATCGGGCATGTCGTGCGCTTCTTCCCGAATTATGCAAATGCTTACCGTCAAGCGCACTCGGGCGTGATCGGAACGGCGAAGATGGCCCACTTCAAGCGATACGGCTCCTATCCGAAGGGAATGGACGGCTGGTACAGCAATCATGATCAAAGCGGCGGCGTCATTCTGGATTTAATGATTCATGATATTGATTTTGCCTGCTGGCTGTTCGGCGAAGTAGAGTCCGTCTTCGCTTCCGTGATCAAACGGGAAGAGCCTGAGATGGAATATGCTCAGGTCACGCTTCGATTCAAAAGCAGCGCAATTGCGAACCTAACCGGATACTGGGGTTATCCCGGACCGTTTACAACCCAGTTTGAAATTGCGGGAGACCAGGGGATCATCCGGTTTGACAGCAATCAGGTGCAGTCGCTGGATATCAAGCTTGCCGCCGGACCGTCGGGAGAACAGGCAGCCGTTCAGATTCCTTCAAGCCCCAGCCTCCACGATCCGTATTATGATGAGGTGCAGCATTTCATCAAGTGCATTCAAGACGGCAGCGAACCTAGGGTCAGCGCGGCGGATGCCTGCTATGCGGTAGAAATCGCTTTGGCGGCAGAGCGTTCGGCCCGGACGGGACAGCCTGTGATTATGGGAGGGAATGCATCATGAACAAAATTAAAGTCGGATTTATCAGTTTTGCCCATATGCATGCGGTCAGCTATTTGAATTCCATGCAGAAACGGGAAGACGTTGAGGTGGTCGGCATTGCCGATGAGAATGCGGAGCGGGTACGCCCTTACTCGGTGGAGCGGGGCATTCCGTATTATGCGAATTACGATGAACTATTGGCACAAGATTTGGACGCCGTTGTGATCTGTTCCGAGAATGCCCGTCATGCGGAGATCACGAAGCGGGCGGCGGCTGCGGGCAAGCACGTTCTCTGCGAAAAGCCGCTCGGGCTGTCCGAATCCGAGATGCTGGATATGATTCAGACCTGCAAGGACAACGGCGTGCAGCTGATGACGGCTTTCCCGTGCCGGTTCATTACGTCGGTCCGGCAGGCGAAGGAAGCGATCGACGCCGGTCAGATCGGCGAGATCTTGGCGATGAAGGGAACCAACCGGGGCACCATGCCGGGGGGATGGTTTATCGAGCGCGAGCATTCCGGCGGCGGAGCGGTGCTGGACCATACCGTTCACGTAATGGATTTGATGCACTGGTTTACCGGCAGCGTCGCGGAGGAAGTGTACGCCCATGCGGAAACACTGTTTCATGAAACCGATATTGACGATGCCGGCATGGTCCATGTCAAATTTGCAAACGGCGTTGTGGCTGTTCTTGATCCAAGCTGGTCCCGAAACCGGACCTTCCCGACCTGGGGGGATGTCACGCTGGAGATTATCGGTACCAAGGGCGTGATTAACATCGATTCGTTCGCCCAGAAGAACGATGTGTACAGCGATATCACGGGCAAAGCCGCCTGGAGCTTCTGGGGGGACGATATGGATGAAGGGCTCATTAACAGCTTCGTGGACAGCATTCGGGACGGCAAGCCGGTTGCGATTTCCGGTGAAGACGGATATTATTCGGCGCGGGTGGCACTGGCGGCGTATGAATCGGCAAGCTCGAAACAAACGGTCCGCCTGAAGTAAGGGATTCCCCGCACCTTCCGGTACAGAAACCTAAAGTTCCAGCGGTATCTGTTCCGGGACTGCCTCAGTGGCAAATAGGCGAATCAACGGGTTTTAGCTGCATACCGCACCGCATACCCTAAAAATTCGAAGAAAGGCCTCTTTGATTGAAGAGGTCTTTCTTTTTTGGCAAAAAAGATCAAAAATGACGACGCTCGTTTTGTTATCCTTAGGGGCAAAGGAGGGCCCGCCTTGAACACGAAACAGATCATCCAAAAAAGCATTGCGTATATGGAGCAGCATCTGGAGCAGCCGCTGACGCTGGCGGATATCGCCTCGTATGCCGGATTTTCGCCGCACCATTTTCACAGACTGTTCCGGCGAGAGATCGGCTTGAATATTGCGGACTATTTGAGAAGACGCCGGCTGGCTTTGGCAGCGCAGCTATTGCTCCACACCGAGACGCCGATCATCGATATTTCGCTGCACTGCCACTTTGAGAGCCAGGAGTCTTTTACGCGAGCGTTTAAGAAAATGTACGGCATTCCGCCCGGACGCTACCGGAAAATCTTCTTGCTCCACGCGCAAAGCTCAATCCAAGCCAAGGGAGATGATAGCATGAATCAACAAACAAACAATCCATCCGCTCTAAAGGGCTGGTTCCTGAGCGGAAGCCACCCGCAGGATTATGAAATGGGAGTCGATCGGACCGTCGTGCACCAAGGTAGCGCATCCGGTTATTTACGCGCCCTGACGCCGATGGATCCCGGCGCTTTCGCCACGATGATGCAGCAGTTCAAAGCCGATAAATACAGGGGGAAGCGGATGAGATTCTCCGGCTTTGTCAAAACCGACAACGTCGCCGAGTATTGCGGCTTGTGGATGCGTATCGACAACCACGCCGAGGACGTGCTCCAGTTCGATAACATGAATGATCGCCGCATCACCGGGAGCACGAATTGGAACCATTACGCCATTGTGCTGGATGTACCGGAGGAGAGCGCCACGATCTCGATCGGCGTACTCCTGATGGGAGCGGGCCAGGTATGGGTGGACAGCTTCCGATTCGAAGAAGTGGACCTGAGTGTCCCAACCACTCATTTGGACGTACATTATGAGCTGTTGGACGAACCGTCCAACCTGTCATTTGAAGAGTAGGGCGATTGCGCCCATTGGCACTAGAGAAGGGATCTTGGAAGCTTTCGAAAAGCGGGTAGCTTAGATAATTCCCTCAATCACCTTTAAGGAAAAGGAGAGTGCAGCAATGAAGGTCATTACATTATGCGGGTCAACCAGGTTCAAGCCTCAATTCCGAGAGGCCGAGGCGGCCCTGACGTTGAGCGGGCATATCGTGCTCAGCGTCGGTTTTTTCGAGCAGAGCGACGGCATCGACATCACGCCGGAGCAGGAGGCGCGGCTTAAGGAGCTGCACTTCCGTAAAATCGACATGTCGGACGAGATCTACGTCATCGATGTGAACGGATATATCGGTGAGAGCACCCGGGGCGAGATCGAATACGCAAGCTCGCAGGGGAAAGCGGTGCGCTACTATTCCAAGGAGCCGCTGATCCTGCCAGAGGGCTGACGATTAGTGATAGTTGAAGCCGTTAAGGGTCCTCGAAGGGCGAAGGAGTGCAGTCAGGACGGTAGGCGGAGCGTGAGGAGGAAGCGGACCTGGGTGAGGATCATACTTGCTATAGGCGGAACGATACGACGCGGAGGACTTGCGGAGCGAAAGTACGGAGACAAGTGAGAGAAGAGAAACAAGAGGAACAAGAGGAACAAGAGGAACAAGGGACTCCCCTTACGTACCGCCCTCAAGGGCAGCTTACAGCTTTTTGACTTCTCGAAATCCGGAGCATAACAAAAAGGAGGGCAAGAGATGGAATCTTGCCCTCCTTTATTTCCCCAAACATAGGCAGCGGGATGTTGCAGCTCTTCTTGTGCGCACCAGCGGAGCGGACGAATCGATTCCGTAGAAACGAAGTGTTCGCCTGAAAGCTTTCCGAAGGAAAGCTCGCATCGGAAGCATAGGCTGTCGACGGATTTCCCCTATACCAATGACAATTCGAGAAATTCGTCGACAACAGCGATCGCAGGAACGATACGTACGCGAAGCGTCTCCGGCGCGTGATACTCTCGTATTCTTACAGATAAAGCACAAGCGCAATAACCGCTGCCAACACAATCCGGTAAATCGCAAACGGCACCAGCTTGATCCGGTTAATCAGCTTCAGGAAGAAGCGGATCGAGATCAGCGCGAACACGAAGGCCGCCAAGAACCCGGCGATGAAGAACGGCAGTGCATCCATCGTGAAATACTCCCAGTTTTTCAGCAAGGACAGCAAGCTTGCCCCGAACATGATCGGCACAGCCATGATGAATGTGAAGTCGGCCGCTGCGCGGTGACTCATGCCGAGCATGACGCCTCCGGAGATGGTGGAGCCTGAACGGGAGAAGCCCGGCCAGAGCGATAGACATTGAATCAGGCCGACACTGAAAGCCTGCTTGTACGTAATTTGATCGACCGTTACGACCTTCGCTTCCTTGTTCGAACTCATTTTGTCAGCGAGGATCATAAAGATTGCCCCGAGAACAAGGCCGATCAGCACCGTTTCCGTCGAGAACAGATGCTCGTCGATGAAGTCTTCGAACAATACGCCCAGCACGCCAGCAGGAATCAAGCCGACGATCACTTGGCTCAGCTTCAGGCGGCCGGTACCGGCGGGAGCGCCGGCTTCGGGCTTTTTGCGCTTCAGGCCGAGAAGATCAAGAAAGCGATCTTTAAATACGACAACGACCGCGAGGATCGAGCCAAGCTGAATGACGACCTTAAAGGTGTTGGCTACGTATTTCGTAAGAAACTCTTCGGATTTCAGCCACATGTCGTCTACGATGATCATATGGCCGGTAGAGGAAACGGGAGCGAACTCGGTCAGTCCCTCGACGATTCCCAGAATGATTGCTTTGAGGATAGTTATAAAATCCATGACCTGCAGTCTCTCCCTTACTAAAAAATAAAAATGTAAAAATGCAGCGCCGTTAATGATTCATCGCATGAAGAAGCCGGAGGTCGACCGGTCACGCGGACCTCACGTACCATAATTGTTCACATGATACGATTAAGCGGATTTTCTCCGCTTGCGGAAAAAGATAATCAGGAATGCGATAACGGCCACAGCTATTACAGCATAAGCGATATTGGAGTATACGTCCATGAAGGCGACGATATCTTCCCAGGATTCGCCAAGCGCGGCGCCGACCGAGACCAGAATGACGTTCCAGATCAAGGTGCCGATCGTGGTGAAGAGGAGGAACATGCCGAATTTCATGTTGGACATGCCCGCCGGGATGGAAATCAGGCTCCGGATCAGCGGAATCATGCGGCAGAAGAGCACCGTCCAGTAGCCGTATTTATCGAACCATGCATCCGCTTTGCGGATATCTTCTTTTTTCACACGGAGAATATGTCCCCACCGATCCACAATCTTCTCGAGCCGCTCCACGTCCAGCAGGCGGCCGATGCCGTACAGGATGACGGCCCCGACGACGGAGCCGAGGGTCGCAGCAAGAATGACGCCGGGAACGCTGAGCTTGGTATAGGTGGTCATAAACCCGCCGAAGGTGAGGATCACCTCGGACGGAATCGGAGGAAACACGTTTTCCAGGGCAATCATCAGGAAGATCCCGACATAGCCGAATTGCTCCATAATATCCGTAATCCAGTTTTCCAAAAGTTACACCTCTTTCACATAGTTAAAGGCCTGGGAACGTCGATCGCTGGTCCTCTTAGATCAGGGTCTGCTTCAGCTTGCGCAAATACTGGCTTCGAATGAAGTAGAAGTACAGGATCTGCATCATGAGGAAGCTCAGCAGCACGATACCCATTTCGGCCGCAATGGACAGATAGAAATAGCTTTGCAGCGCGATGAACGCAAAGATGCTGTGCGTGATCGCAAGTCCGATCGGAACGAAAAAGAGCAGAGCCAGCTGTCCGGTGACGATTCGACGAAACTCCCTGTCCGTCATGCCAAGCCGCGAGATGGTGGCATAATGCCTGCGGTCATAGTCAAGATCGGCATACAGGCGGAAATACAGGAAGCTGCCGGCAGCGATAAAAAATACGGTTCCGACGAGCAAAGCGGCAAAAAGCAGCATATTGTACAGGCTATCGCGCAGGGCGAAGAGGGTTCCGCTTACGGTAAGCGCGTAAGGACGGTTCATTTCATAACGGACGGCCCCTCTGGGCGCAAGCTGGGATGCGACGCCCTCCGTCTGCCGGAAATCCTCGATGTAAAAGCCGGTGTACCGTTCTGTCCGGGAAGGAGGGATGCGCTCAAACATGTCATCGCTGATGACCAGACCGCCAAAGCGGTCGTCTCCATCCAGCTTCGGAAGCAAATATTCCGGGACGCCGGCATGCTCCGAATACCCGACCTCGCGCAGCCGGATATCCGTATCCGGAATCTGGTACGATACATGGTGCCGGGTCCGGATATAGGCCCGGTCGTTCTGCGATGCGACAAGGACAAGGGCAGCGTCAGCCTCCAGCGGAGGCTCGTTAAACGGCAGTCCGGCCATCAGGACAGCCTCCTTGTAGTCGGAGAAGGACAGCAGGGTGAGCGGGACCTCCGACCGGGAAGAATCGGGATTGGCTTCGGTATATTTAACGTGAAACGACAACGTTTCAAACGGTATTTTACGTTCATCCAGCTCCTGCCGGATGGTCTGAAGATGCTCCCTCTCGGCGGTGTTTCCTTCCTTGGCGATGTAGCCGATGGCGGCAGGGAAATCCTCGTTAAATTGCTTGGTGAGCACCGGGATGGAGGCGAACACGCCGACCGAGCAGAATGAGACGGCCAGCACGATGGTGACCATGGCAAACATCTGTGCATTGTCCTTCAGCCTGTAGTGCAGGCTGGACAGCAGGATCAGCTTGGTCCGTTTCCAGGTAAATCGGCGGCTGTTCTTCATTCGCCGCACCAGAGCTACGCCAAGCTGCGAATAGAACAGGTAGGTGCCGAGCATCGTCATCAAGGTTACCGGAAACATCCGCAGAGCAAGCGTAGACGCCGTGGTCGTGGCCGCCAGCGTGTAGCTGACGATCAGCAGCACGGCTGCGAGAACGGACAGCCAGGGCGACGTCTTCGGAGCTGTCTTCGGACGCTGCCCGGATTGGAACAGGTCGATGAGCGCCTTGGGCCGCATGAGCCTGGAGGTGAACATTGAAATCACGATGAACAGCAGCACATAGCTGGCGATGGTCAGCCCCAGCGCCCGCAGCGACAGGCGAAACGGCAGGGGAGGCACCCCGAGAAAAGCCGAGCCGGCCATGAGGAACAGCTTGCCGGTGATGATGCCGGACAAGATCCCGGTCGCAATGGCGCTGATGCCGATGATCATATTTTCCAGGAACACCATCTGGTTGAATTGGCGGTCAGTCATGCCGTGCATGAACAAAATGCCGAACTCGCGCTTTCGCGTCTTCAAAAACGCCCCCACTGAATACAGCACGAAGAAGAACGAGAACACGTACATGATCAGCTCGGCGCCAACCATGGCCTGAATAACAACCGGATAGAACATTTGCCGAGAAAGCTCCGGATGAAACAAAAACAGGGAGCACACAAAGAAAATCATGACCGAAAATGCACTGCTCAGGAAGTAGGCTGCATACGTCCGTTTATTCCTCAAGACATTTCTAAAAGCGAATTGTCGAAAGGTCATGGCTTCCTCCTCCCAGCAGGGCGAGCATATCGATAATTTTCTGAAAAAAAGCCTGGCGGTTGTCGCCGCAATACATTTCATTATATAATTGCCCGTCCTTGATGAACAAGACGCGGTCGCAATAGCTGGCGGCAACCGGGTCGTGCGTCACCATCAGCACGGTGGCGGAAGCCTCCCGGCTGGCGGCGGACAAGGTCTGCATGACGTCCTTGGATGCCTTGGAATCCAGATTCCCTGTCGGCTCGTCGGCCAGGATGAGGGACGGCTTTTGAATGAGCGCCCGGGCAATGGCGGTCCGCTGCATCTGCCCCCCGGATATTTCATAGGTGCGCTTGTGCAGGATAGGCTCGATAGCGAGCTGACCGCAGATTCGTTTCAGTTTAGCTTCCATTTCAACTAAAGGCATCCCCTCCATGGTTAGCGGCAGCACGATATTTTCCTCGACTGTCAACGTATCGAGCAGGTTGAAATGCTGGAACACGAAGCCCAGCTCCCGGCGCCGGAACAGTGCCATCTCGGTCCGGTTCAGCAGATGGGGATTGCGTCCGCCGATGATGACCTCGCCCGCCGTCGGCTGATCGATGGTGGCGATCAGGTTCAGCAGCGTCGTTTTGCCGCTGCCGGATGGGCCCATGATCCCGACGAACTCTCCTTTTTCAACCGCGAAGTGAATGTTGTTCAGCGCTTGGAACGCCACTTTGCCTTCGTAGATTTTGGATAGGTGCTTGACGCTAAGGATCGGCATAACTTCACTCCTTGTGTACGTTGCTATCATTGTAAAATACCTGCATCCGGCTCCGCCATGTCCGTAACTTACAGTTTCCTTACAACCTTGTAAGGTTTTTTTAGCAAACGGAACGTTCAAAAATAATGCGGACCGTGGTGCCCTCACCCACCTTGGATTCAATCTCCAAAGCATGACCGAGCTTGTCCAGTATCTGTTTCACAAGATAAAGCCCCATGCCTGTCGACTCCTGGAACCGGCGGCCGTTCTCTCCGGTGAAGTAAGGGTAAAAGACGCGCGGCAAGTCGCTTGCGGGAATGCCTATGCCTTCGTCCCGGATTTCCAGCACGGCCTGCTCACCTCGCGCATAGCCGGTCAGATGGACCGTGCCTTGCTCCTTTAGCGTATACCGAACCGCGTTCGTCAAAATCTGCGTGAGCACGAAGGACAGCCACTTCTCGTCCGAGGCGGCCGTCAAGCCGCTCTCGATCCGTACGGCGGGATAGATTCGGCGCCGGATGAACAGCCGTTTCTGTTCGGAGGTTACCCCGCGGACGACCTGCTCCAGCGGCAGCTGCTCAACATAGAAATCATGCTCGAAGGTATCGAGCCTTGCAGTATATAAGACAAGGTCGAGGCCTTTTTTGAGCCGGTCGAGCTCGTCGCCGATGGCGGCGAAGCGCGGGTCGTCATCGTCCTGAAGGATCAGGTGGATGACCGAGATCGGTGTTTTCATCTGATGAGCCCACTGGTTGATAAAGTGGAGATGTCCCTCGATTTTATGCTTATAGTTGTGCAGTTCGGTCGAGTACTGGCGGAATTGGCTGCGCAGAAGCTGCTGCAGGGCTTCGGCAAGCGGCGTATGGGAGGATTCGGCCGAGGATTCGCCGGTAACGGCTTCGCCCGCGATCGGCTGGGCAAGCCGGCGGTAGAAGGAGCGGTTGGCGATATAGCGGAATGCCAAATAGCCCAGCAGCAATAGGAGGCTGATCATGTAGGCGTATAGGACGACCTTGCCGTTGCGGTAGCCGTCCAGCCGGTAGATAAGCGATACGAGCAGCAGTTGGGCGATGTAGACGACGATTAAAGGGCGCTGCTCTTGCAGGAACAGTCTCATGCGTCATCCCTCCAGTTCGGTATGAGGCGATAGCCGCGCCCGCGTACGGTTTGGAGTCCTTCTTGGATGCCAAGCGCCGCCAGTTTTTTGCGAACACGGGTGATGTACACATTTAGCGTATTATCATCAACGAAGGCCTGGTCATCCCAGATTTTCTCAAGCAGGCGGTCACGGCTGACAACCTGCTCGGGCTTCTTCATCAGCTCGTCCAAAATTTTAGCCTCCGTATGGCTGAGCTCGGTATGAGCCTGTTCCAGCGACAGGGAGAGACGCTCGACGTCCAGCGTAAGGCCAGAAACGGACAGCGTCCGTTCGTTGTGCCCGGCGGCGTAGGAGCCGTAGGCGCGGCGAAGCTGGCTCTTGATCTTGGCCATGGCGATCTCGTAATCGAACGGCTTGGTAATGTAATCGTCCGCACCGTTTTCAAGCGCCATCACTTGGTCCATCTTGCCGTCGCGGGCCGAAATGAAAATAATCGGGCAGGTGGAGAGGCTGCGGAACTGACGGCACCAGTAATAACCGTCGTACTTGGGCAGATTGATATCCAGCAGCACGAGATGGGGATCGAAGTCCTCGAATTGATCGCGGACCGTTTCGAAATCATCCACGGACTGGGTCGTATATCCGAATTTATGAAGATGCTCTTTCAGCAGGCTGACGAGACGGGTGTCGTCCTCAACAATCAAGATTTTGAACATATCGATAAAATTCCCTTCAATTGACATTGTACTAACGTCTGTTATTGTACCAAATTGTCAGGTTACAGGGAAAAGCAAAGGGACTGTCCAACCGGATTTTTTGGAAATGAAAAACCCTGAAGACAGCCCCTATGCAGGCTCGAAGTATGGCCACCAGGCCTCACGAGCGCAAATACGAAGAACGATGGAGATTCTCTCGCTTCGGTCCCTATTCCGCCGGCCATTCCGCGCGAAATGCACTTCCCTTACCGAGGGTGCTGGCGACGGTCAAGCTCCCGCCGTGCGCAGTCATGATGGAATGGGCAATGGCCAGTCCGAGGCCAGCCCCGCCCTGGATGCGGGCTCTTGATCGGTCAATGCGGTAAAAACGTTCGAACAGATGGGGAAGATGCTCTTCCGGAATGCCGGGCCCATTATCGCTTACGATGAGCACGGCGTGATCTCCTTGCTGCTTCAAGGCTACGGTAATAGCGCCATCGATCGGGTCGGTGTGCTGGACCGCGTTTTGAAAGAGGTTGTAGATGACCTGCTTCAACTTGTCGGGGTCGCAGCGGCCTTGGACAGGAAGGGGCTGAAACGCTACGGCTCTGTTCTGGGCGAGCATTCGCAAATGCGGCTCCATTTCGCGGAGCAGCAGATCCAGTCTTGCGTGTTGAACCTGAAGCTTCGGCCTCTGGTCAAGCTTGGCCAGCAGCAGCAGATCCTCGACCAGCTTCTTCATTCGCCGGGATTCCCCGTGCATGCTGGACAGCGCCGCATGCAGCTGTTCCGGGTGATCGGCCGCCCCGCGCAGCAATACTTCCAGGAAGCCGTGTATGGAGGTAAGCGGCGTTCGCAGCTCATGCGAAGCATCGGCAACAAACCGCCGCATGTGCTCTTTCGCCTCCCGTTCGGCTTCGAAAGCATGCTCCAGCCGTTCGAGCATGCCGTTGAACGACTCGGCCAGACGGTCGATTTCCTGCTGGCCTTGGGCTGCCGGAAACCGTTCCGCCAGATTCCCGGCATCGGTGCGCTTGACCGTATCCACGATCCGGTTCAGGGGCAGGAGCGTCCGGCGAAGCAGAGGCAGATACAGCGCCACGCCCCCCGCCATCGCGAGAAAGGCGAGCAGAGCGAAGATGACCAGCTGCCGCATCAGCACGGCATGCAGCGCGTCCGTGTCGATCCCGAGCTGAAGCAGGCCGGTGGGGGATCCCGGAGTTCCCAGCGGCCGGAATACGATCAGCTGCTCGTTGCCATCGGCATCGTCGACAACCTTGTATTTCACGGGCCGGTGCTCCTTGAACTCCTGAAGGATTTGACTATAGGTATCTGGTGATAGCTTGGGAGCGGACCGTCCGCTGCTATCCGAGGACAGATCGGTATGGCTGCCGTTCGTTTCTATTCGGGCAAGCGACATGTTCGGCAGAAACATCAGAGGTCTCTCCGAACGCGGCGGAGATGTCCAGCCCTTGCCTGCATGATCCGCCGTATCCTTCGAACCGCCTGTCATTTCGTTCTCCGTATTGTCGGCGCCGGGGCCGGATATCGCTTGCCGCGCGGCGTTCCCAAGATCCGGATCCCACAGCTCCCTTGGGATCGAGCGAAGCTGCAGGGCCAGCGCTTCCGCCTGGTTCTGCAGCATGGCGTTCTTCATCCAGACATATTGCAGCATGCCGATCAGAATCAGCAGCACCGCGAGGACAATGAGGGATCTGGACAGCAGCTGCATGCGCAGCGATCTAGGCCCTTTGAGCCGCAGCCGTCGCTTGGTTTGCTGGCTCATGGCAGGTCCACGCGGTATCCCGCCCCGCGCAGGGTCCGGATGATGCGATGCTCCTTGTCCCCCAGCTTCTCACGCAGCGATCGGATGTACACTTCCACGATATTATCCTCTCCGCCGAAATCATAGTTCCATATGATATTCAAAATATTCGTCTTGCTAAGCACGGTGCCGTGCTTGGTTACAAGCAGCTTCAGCAGCTTATATTCCGTAGGCGATAGCCCGAGGGCCTCTCCGCGAAAAGCGATTTCCTTCTTGCGATCGTCAATGACAAACGGCCCCAGCCGGATTTCTCCGAGCAGGCTGGGGAACTGATTTCGAAGCCGCGCCTGGATGCGGGCAAGCAGCTCCTCGAAGCTGAACGGTTTGGCCATATAATCATCGGCCCCGATCGAGAGTCCTTTGACGCGGTCATCGATTTCATCCTTCGCCGTCAGCATGATGATCGCAATGTCCGCTTCTTCCTCCTTTAACCTGCGGCACACCGTTAGACCGTCGGTTCCGGGCATCATGACATCAAGAATAATGACATGCGGCTGATAGCTGTGCACGGCCGCCAGCGCGCTTTCCCCGTCAAACGCCGTCTTTACATCAAAGCCCTCATTGCGTAATCCGAGCTCCAAAAATTGCAGGATATGCGGCTCGTCATCGACGAGCAATACGCGAATTCCGTTGAATGATTCCATCTCTTACAGCGCTCCCCTATCTGTTAGCTAAAGCCTATCATAAGTAGTCTAACTGAAGCCGAGCTGAACCTAACCTGAAAAAAAACTAAAAAATCGACTGCTGCATTAAAACGGAGACAGGGAAAAATAGGATGTTGATATATAATCTGTTATCAGCGATGCTATCTTGAAGTCGAGATGATCTGGGCAAGTCACCTGTTCATAGGGAATTTGCGGGATAGGTTAAAGGGGGAGACTGAACATGATAGGCAAAGTATATATGCCGGAGAACTATGGGAAAGGCTCTTTAGACGGAGGAAGAATTGCCGAGCTGAAGCCGATCGGCCTCTCAGGGGAAGGGTCAGCCGTGAATCGTGTCGGGCCGATATTCTACTGGTCTTGGTTTCGTTCGCCTATCGAAGGCACTGTGGGAGAACATCCTCATCAAGGATTTGAAATCGTAACTTATATGATACAGGGCACTGCGGTGCATCAGGATTCGCAAGGCCTGCGCGGCGAAACGGGAGCCGGAGGCCTGCAGCTGATGAGAGCGGGCTCGGGGCTGAAGCATGAGGAGCATTATACCGGACCGGATGCGGAAGGCTTTCAAATTTGGCTTGAGCCTTATCTGCGCGATTCGCTGAAGCAGAATCCGGCCAGCCGGCAGTATCGGCAGGACGTGTTTCCGGTGAATCGAATTCAAGGGGGCTCGGTGACGACGTTAATTGGCAGCGGTTCCCCGGTCGACGTATCGGTGGATGCAAGGATGCTGGATATTCAGATTTTAGCCGGACATGAAGCCAAGTATGAATTGAAGCCCGGAAGGTATGCTGCCGCATTGACGGTTCGGGGGAAGGGCAAATTCAATTCAGGAGAGGACGAGCTGGTTTTCCATCATCGGGACTTTGTAGTCATGAAATCAGAGGAGGGAGAATGGCTGACCCTTAAGGCTCAGGACAATCTGCGCATGATTCTTATCGATGTGCCGGAAGATCCTGGATACCGGCTGTACGCCAAGAGGCCATAAAGCCCTAAAGATTACAAAATTGTAGTGGAATAAGATATAAGTCGTGCGATAAACTAGAGTTTGTCTGATAGGAAAACGATCGGACAAGCTCTGATTTTATCCCTTCCGCATTCGAATACTACCGTAAGAATAAAGACCCAGCATACCGAAGAACGTTTAGGACGCTTCCGGTGCATGGGTTATTTTGGCATTTATTTCTTCAAATATGTGTTATTTATTCAAAATACAGGTCTAAAAAGCGACTAAAGTCCTCCTCTTTACCAATACTTGGCATGCTGTTTTATGAAAATAGTTGCATGCGTCCCGAGACATAGCCTGTCTATAATGATTGCGGGATCACGAAATATGACAATTTCGTCATTCCTAAAATCAAACGAGACGGGGGAGATTCATATTTTCTCGAAAACAAGTGTTAAAAGATTGATGGCCGGAGCACTACTGTCAGCAGCTGTTCTTGGTTCTTACGGATATGGGTCTGTGAATGAGGTTGCTGCTGCAAGCGTGCAGTCTGCAGCTAGCGGCGTAGCGAATGCGAATGTATATATGCGCAGCCAGCCTTCGACGTCGGGCAAAGTGCTTGACCGTGTCTATAAAGGCGACAGCGTTCAAATTCTGGGTGTCAGCTCGGGATGGTATAAAATTAAAAATTCGGACGGCAAACAAGGGTATGCTTCTTCCAAGTTCATTACCCAGAAAAGCGGCTCCTCAAACTCCAATTCCGGAAGCGGTTCGGAAAGCGCTGCCAAGCCGTCCGCCAATGCCAGTGTTGAAAAAGTCATCAGCGCAGGCATGAAGTACCTGGGTACACCATACGAATTCGGCTCCAACCGCAGCTCAACCAAGACCTTTGACTGCTCGGCATTCGTCCGCCGCGCATATATGGACGGAGCCGGCATTACACTCCCGGGCAACTCCCGGACTCAAGGCCAATGGATCAAGGATAAAGGAACCGATGTATACAACATCAGCCAATTGAAGCGGGGCGACCTCGTGTTCTTTATGAGCTACAGAGGCTCTTCGGCATCCGCGTATGCCGGTGTAAATAAAGCAACTCAGCGAATTACGCACGTAGCGATTTACTTAGGCGATAACAAGCTGCTGCATACGTACTCCAAAAAATCCGGAGGCGTCCTGGTAGGCGAGTTCAGCAGTTCCTGGAAGAACCGCTTCCTCTATGGCGGCAGCGTACTGTAACACCAATATGAATCGTCATATCTTTATCATATGTGTCTGACAATAGGGCCGTTCCTTGAATGGATGTTCGTATCCAAGAAGGGGCGGCCCTGCTGTGCGTAGGGAAGGCATAAGACGGGTATTTGCAATTGAAAGCCGTATTCAGTATGGTGTACATAACTTTCATTGCATCAGAGGCTATACACCACATGAACAGGAGTGATCAGAAAATGAATGGCGGACAGCGTTCCAACATCAAGCCGGGACTTGAGGTGGATATCGTATTGAAGCAGGATCAGCGAACAGGGAAGCTTACACGCGGCGTGGTTAAGGACATATTGACCAATTCTCCCAGCCACCCGCACGGCATCAAGGTTCGGCTGCAGGATGGACAAGTCGGGCGCGTTAAACATATCTACGAGCCGTAAACGCCTCGGCCCATGGGCCGAGAAAGATTCTTTAAATCGATGATGCACAGCGTCTTACCGATGATGGCCATTCGTGGTCCGGTTTTTGGTGCAGGCCCGCGTTGCCGCTTGAAAGTCCTTGAAAGTCCCTCATAGAGTTCACGATATGGTCATGTGAAGCTAAGTTTGGAAGCCGTTATTGGAGCTCCTCCATGTGGGAGGGATTTCCAAAAACGGTTTTTTTTAATTGAGCATGCAACATTGTTCCCGCTTCGGCCGTCTGGAGGTTGAGGTGATCAAATATGCGAAAATACCTGATAGCTGCGGCTATTGTGATGCTATTTATAACGGGATGCGCCCAGAAAGGAGAACCTGCGCCTGCCAAGCCTGAGCCTGCCTCAGATCAAGCAGTCCGGCCCAGCCGTACCGAAATGAAGGAAGGGGATTTCGTCTACCGACTGGTCAGCGAAAGCGAGCGTTACGGTCAAGGAGAGAAGCTAAAGATTTATGCAGAGCTTGAATATGTCGGGGAACAGGATGAGATTACCATTGGCCATGCCGCCTCTCCTTTCTATTTTCCGATGAAGGAGCTGACCCGAAATTACAGCATTGACTATATGATGAACGAGCCGTACATTACAACGACCCTGAAGAAGGGGGAGCCGTTGCGGGAGGATTATACAGGCAGCGGAGGTTATAGCGAACAGGATACGAAGGATTATCAAAATTTCATACGTTCCTTGAAGGATGGATTTCCCGAGGGACGTTATGTCGTGTATGGCTCGGCTGATTTCGTGATTCACCCGGCCGAAGGAGAGACGGGCGAAGAACCCGAAAAGTACAAGATTCAGGCGGAGATTGAATTTGAGGTAAGCCCGTAAGCAAGGCGGCGGGGGTGGACCGGAAGAAGGTTATATCGAAGTCTAGACTTAAAATAAGGGGCTCCCGGGTCGAGAAGAACCTTGAGGGAGCCCCTTATTTGTCTCGTGCTTAAAGGCTTATTGGAAGCCTTGATGTGTATTCGGGAAGCCTTGGCCGAAGGTAGGCTGGATATGCTGGGCTTGATTAGCCCGCGCCGAATATTCCACTTGCTTCACCAGCTGAGAGATTTGCTGGAACTGCTGAATCGCTGTCTGGTGCCCTTGCAGCGCGGACTGGATCATTTGCGTTGCTTGACGCTCGCGTTGTGCAAGCTCTTCCAGTCTGGCGGCGTTCTGCTGCTCCTGCTGCATCATCTGCTGGTACATGGCGGAAGCTTGCTGCGTTTGCTGCGTCAGCTGCTGCAGCAACTGCTCACACTGGCGGATTTGCTGCGAAATTTGCGTGTTGTTCGTTGAATACATGCGCGTATTCCTCCTCAAGAGTTTGTAGGTATGAACCCTTGATTATTGTGCGGAACAACACGGGGAAACATCCGGTCTACAGGGATAGAGAGCCTTCCAATATGTGGACGAATTCCTCCAGGAACTGCTGATCCTCTTGATCGAATCTTCCCTTCAACGGACTGTCGATATCCAGAACACCGTAAAGCGCTCCGTCAACGACGATCGGAACGACAATTTCGCTGTTGGATGCGGCATCGCACGCAATATGTCCCGGGAATGCATGTACATCCTCTACCAGGACGGTGGATTGCTTGGCAGCGGCGGTTCCGCATACGCCGCGGCCCATCGGAATCCGGATGCAGGCCGGCAGACCCTGGAAGGGACCGAGCACCAGCTCCTTGCCGTCATAGAGGTAGAAGCCGACCCAATTGGTATCTGTTAAAAAATGCTTCAGCAAGGCCGAGGCGTTTGAGAGATTGGCAATCGCATTGGGCTCGTCATGAATCAATGCCTTCAATTGTTGAAGGACCTGGGCGTACTGCTCGCTCCGGGTACCCTCGTATGGCGTATTTTGAAACATCGTGTTCCCCGTCCTTCCTTAATCATGTTATCGTTCACTCACGATAGTATAAGTATAAGATATTCGTCAAGCATTGGCATCCGGTCCGGGCCGTATCGATCAGAATCCGCTGATTCCCCGCACCTTCCGAGGGGTAATGAATGACAGAATAGGTGCCAACCTAATGTCAAGGAGGAGAGGATCAGAATGCGTGCAGACGTACAAAATTTGTTTATCGGTATTCACATGCTATATCACGCTCACGAACGGGACCTTACCGTCAGCGAAATGCAGCCCGAGCTCGAACGCCACGGGTATAAGGTTGGTGACCGGGAGGTCAAGAATGAGCTTGAACGCTTGACGCAGGAAAATTTCCTGACGGCTCATGGGGATGCATATAGTCTGACGGGGGCTGGCATCGAAGAATTCAAAGAGCTTCAGAGCAAGCTGAAGGAGCTCTGCAACGAGGTGCTGAAGCCGGTCAACGCGAAGAAAGCGGACACCATGGCTTAACGGACGGCTCCCCTTTTTCGAAAAAAACATGAAAGCAGCCCTGGATGATGGTCAGGCCTAGGCCGACGCGGGGCTGCTTTTTTGATTGCATGCTCCGTAATTCAAGATGTCTACACGCTTTCAAGCGAACGGTCCATCGGTACGGCGCTCATTTCTGCTTGATGCAGCCGGGGCTGCGGGCTGGCCTGGGGTTGACCCATATACTCCCGCAGAAACGATTGGACTCCGTCTCTGTAGCCTTTCGGGTCAATATGATAGGCATTGGCATGAATAGCTCCTTCGACAAGCAGCAGCTTCTTCGGCTCAGGCTTCGCCTCATACATTTCAAGACTCATCCGGGTTGGCACGTAATTGTCCTTCGCCCCATGAATAAACATGACGGGCAGCGTGCTTTCCCGCACTGCGCGAATCGGGCTGACCTGATTTAGGCTAAAGCCGGCTTTCCGCCGTATTCGGGCATCGACCCAGGATAGGAAAGGTCTGGCCGGGATTTTATTAAGCGAGGACAGCTGATGGCGGATGAGGTCCGTCAGGTCGGAATAGGGACAATCCGCTATGACAAGCTTCACTTGCGGATCCGCAATCGATAAATATTCCAGTACGGTGCCTCCGCCAAGGGATTGCCCATGCAGTCCAACGGCTATATCCTTCCCGTATTGTGAGGTAAGCCAGCGAATCCATGCCTGGATATCGTATTTTTCATAATATCCATACGTCGTGTATCGGCCTTCGCTGAGGCCGTGACGGCGCTGATCAATCAGCAGCACATTGTAGCCTTCCTCCGTGAACATATCGATAAACTGGGTGGATACCGCCCGGGAACCGGTATACCCGTGAACGATGAGCATCCAGTGCTTAGAGCCGGGATTCGCTTCGATGGATGCGCCGCACAGCTTCAACCCGTCAAAGCTGGTTATGTTCACCTCTTGTTTGCTTAGCGAATCATACTTTTCACGCGTGTACAATCCCGCCTGCTCAAGGACGGTGAACAGCTTCAGGTCATTTTTGACTTTCATCCGCGTGATTTGGAGATATCCGATCTCCGTGATGGCTGCGGCGATAAGAGCAACAACGATCAGAACGACTAAAGTAATATACATATCGAATATCCCTCCTCTGTTCTATGCTGATGAACGGGGGATGCTACGCATATTGACGGATGCCTCCCGAATCCATCAATATAGATAGCATCGAAGCCTTCATGCGGATGTTTGCACATCCCGGGCCAAAGGAATCTTAAAGCTATACATCTTTAATACACGCAGTTAGTATCACCGAAAACGTTAAATACAAGTCAGCATTTTTGTAAAGGGGTGGACGCGGTGTATGCATGTGAAGGTCATATTCCGGAGCTCGCGGGCGATCGGGTCCGGCTCCGCAGGCTTACTGAGGATGACGCTGCGGATATGCTCCGGTGCTGGTCCGATCCAGATACGAGGAAGTTTACCGAGCTGCCGGCTATGCACGCGGCAGCGGATGCGGCGGCGCTCATCGCATGGCTAAACGCCATGTCGGAAGAGGAGGATGCGCTCAGGTGGGGCATTGAGCTTACCGGCTCCGGACGGGTCATTGGCAGCTGCGGACTGAACCAATGGCAGCTGGCTGGGGCGTACCGGGGGGAATTCGGCTGCGAGCTGGCTAGCGATTGTCAGGGAAAAGGCTTTATGACGGAAGCAGCCGAGCTTGCGATGAGGTTTGCTTTTCAAGAGATGGGCCTGAATCGGATCGAAGCCTTTGTTCAACCGGGCAATGCGCGAGCGGTACGGTTTTTTGAGCGTTTAGGCTATACGCTGGAAGGCGTATTGCGGGAGTACCGGCATACCTCCACGGGATATGTAGATGCAGTAGTTTTTTCAATGTTGAAAAGGGATTGGAATCATCGCAAGGGAGAGGTTGGATAGGCATGTTGATTCAGTACAGGAGGGGAAGCTCTCTCCTTCATCGATACGATCCGTTAAGCAAGCTGGTCATTCTGCTGTGTACCGCGGTCATCGCCATGATGCTGGACCAGGCCTGGCAGCAGGGGGTGTTTCTGCTTCTATGCATCGGCACGGCGCGATTCGCCGGGCAACTAACCTGGAGAAGCTTGCTTCTGGGCATCCGGCTGATTGCCGTCGTGGCTATCCCGTATTTCATCTTGACCGGCTTGACGGTGAAGGGGGAAACCGTGTGGATGCAATGGAGACCTTTGACGATTACGACCGAAGGGCTGAATGCCGCGGGAGCGATGACGCTTCGGATGTTTACGCTGTTTTTATCCTCGATGGCTTATATCGTTACGACCGACCCGCGGGAGCTGGTGGCAGAGCTGAATCGCAGGCTTGGCGTTCCGTACCGTTTTGCCTTCGGCATTTCCGCCGCGCTCACGTTTATTCCGCTCTTGGAGCAGGAGGGAGCACAGATTCGGGCAGCTCAGCAGGTTAGGGGACACCAGCCTCCCAAGGGGCTCATGAGCCGAATCCGCTATGTGCTGGCATTCGTATCATCCGTGCTGTTAAATGCGCTGCGGCGGGTTCAGCAGACAGCCGGCGCAATGGAGGCCAAGGGCTTTGGAGCAAATCCGGACAGAACGTTTCGCCAGACGGTTAACATTTCGCCGATGCATGTAATTTCTGCATTCGCCTACGTCTTGTTAACGGCATTATTGGGGTGGATTGTTTAAATTGTTAACCGGATTATATTAAAATGTGGTTGACGATAAGCACGGATATATGCAAAATATGACTTAGCAAAGCGTCCAGCTTGGCCGAAATCTGTAGTCTAGCAGCTTAATTTTCGGACTAGCATATTCGGTTGGCTGCGGGACCCCTGTGAACCATATCAGCTCGCGCTGGCCGATTTGGACGGTACCTAAGGAGGATTAATTTTGAATCATTCATCAACGAAACGAAAATGGTTTGCATTCACGACCCAGGAAATTATTCTGATGGCGATGCTGGCTGCGGTCAACGCCGTCATCACCGTGTATATCGGGCCGGTCAACAAGCTGCTGAGCAGCCTTGGCGGACCGATCGCGACATCGACGACCACGGGCATCTACATGGTGTACGGCCTGTTGGCTTATTACATCATCCGTAAACCCGGAACGGCGGTTGTCACTTATGCGATCGGAGGGACGATCCAGGCCATGACGGGAACGGTTTACGGCATTGCGTCATGCTTTGTCGCCGCCGCATGCTACATGGTCATCGCGGAGATTATATTTGCGGCTGTGCGTTACCGGAATTGGAGCACGGGTGTGCTTATGCTGGTCGGCGGCGCGATGGTGCCGCTCTGGTTCGTGTTTGCCGCGAATATGTTCGGCTACACGGCATGGCCGATCGGTGTTCTGGGGATTGCGCTGGTTGTGCGGATCCTGAGCGGCATCTTCCTGTGCGGCCTGCTGACGAAAGTGCTGGGCGAAGCTTTGGCGAAGACGGGGCTGCTGCGCAGATTTGCCGTCAGCGCGAAGGGATGATTCGCTTGATCGGAACGAAGGTGGAGTGCCGGGACGTCGGTTTTATGTACGACGGCGAGGAGCGGCCGGTCCTGCATCAGCTTAGCTTCACGGTGCAGCCGGGCGAGTGGACGGCCGTGATCGGGGCAAGCGGAAGCGGCAAATCCACGCTGTGCCAGCTGCTCAGCGGTCTTCTTCCGCGAAGCGGGGGCGGAACCCGGGAAGGCGTTCTGCTGCTGGACGGGATGGATCCTGCCTCAGCCCCGCTCGCCGATGTTACGGAGGCGATGGGGGTGCTGTTTCAGGATCCCGATGCGCAGCTTGTCCAGGGCATCGTCGAGGATGAGGCAGCATTCGGGCCGGAGAACCTGCGGGTTGCGCCGGAAGAGATCGAGCGGCGCATCGCGGCCTCCTTGACCGCGGTCGATCTGCTGGACCGGCGGTCCGATCCGGTGCGCAGCCTGTCCGGCGGACAGCGCCAGCGCACCGCCATTGCCGCGGTGCTGGCGCTGCAGCCGCGGCTGTACGTCTTCGACGACGCCTGCGCGAGCCTGGATACGGCTGCGCAGGCGAGATTCCTGCAGCTGTGCCAAGCGCTGCAGGGCGAGGGCCGGACGCTCATTACGGCGTCCGGCCGCTTTGACGATGCCGCGCGCGCCGCGCAGCGCGTCATCGTCCTGGACGGTGGCACCGTCGTGCTCGACGGGCCGCCGGAGGAGCTGCTGCGCCGCTGCGGGGAGCAGCTGGCGCAGCTGGGGCTGCTGCCTCGCCCCGCAGGGGAGGCAGCTGGCGGCGCGGCCGCGCGGGGCGCCGTGGCGCCGCAGGTAGCTCGCGGCGGAGCCGCCCCGCCAATCGCCGCGCCAATCGCCGCGCCAATCGCCGCGCCAATCGCCGCGCCTGTCACGGCGCCAGCGGAAGATGCCGCAGGCATGCAAGGCGCCGCGTCACAATCGGCGTCGGCTGCGCCCACCACCGCGGCCGCGCCAAATGCGCCCGCCGCAGCACCCGCAGCCAGGCCCCCTGAGCCGCTGCTCGAGCTGCGCTCGCTCCATTACAGCTATCCCGGCGGGCGGGAGGCGCTCAGCCCTGTCGATGCCGTTCTGGAGGCTCGCAGCTGGGCGCTTCTGACGGGAGAGAACGGCTCGGGCAAGACGACGCTGAGCCGTTTGATCATGGGCCTTTTGCCGGCGCCGAAAGGGAGTATTCTGTGGCGGGGGGAAGATCTCACCGGGATTCCGGTGCATCGCCGGGCCGAGCGGATCGGCTATGTGTTCCAACAGCCCGAATATATGTTTACGGCTCCGAATGTCTGGGAAGAGCTGGTCTACAGCCTGCATGGCGGACTGTCTGCAGCCAAGCGCCCGGAGCTGACAGACGCCGAGCGGAGCAGAGCGAACCATCTGCTTGAAACGGCAGGCTTAGCCAAGCGCCTTCATATGTCCCCTTACCTGCTTAGCCAAGGAGAGAAGCGGCTGCTCAGCATGATCAGCCAAATGATCCTTGCCAGGCCGCTTTATATTTTGGACGAGCCGACCTCCGGCATGGACTATGCCGCTATGGAGCGCATCGTCCAGCTCTGCCGGTTTGTCATTGACGAGGGCGCTGCGATCCTGATGATTACGCACGATCCGGACATCATGCGGCCGTACGCCGATTCCGTGATTCATCTTCGGGGCAGAAACCAAGAAGAGTCTGTGCATATCCCCAAGCAGCATTTATAATAGAAATATTACATGTGCGAAAAGCGCTCCTGCATTTTTGGGAGGCGCTTTTTATACTGTTGTCAGCTCTTTTTCGCATATCCTTAATCGCCGGGGGATGGGCGCCCTGGGGCGGGCGGTCAAGAGCTGTTCAAAGTAAAGGGGACGAAGGATACGTGAATGCACTGAAACAAAATAAGCGGGGCTATATCCTGGTCGGTATTTTGCTGTCGACCTTTATGGCCGCGATCGAAGGAACGGTTGTCGGTCCTGCAGGACCGGCGATTATTAGCAGCTTCGGCAGTGTTAGTCTAATGAGCTGGATCTTTACGGCGTTCTTGCTAACGATGGCCGTTACGACGCCGATTTTCGGCAAGGTTAGCGATCTGTACGGGCGAAAGCCGGTATTTCTGTACGGCTCCCTCATATTCCTGGCGGGGTCGCTGCTGTGCGGCCTCTCGCAGAGCATGACGCAGCTCATTATTTTCCGGGCGATCCAGGGGATTGGGGCCGGGGCGGTTATCCCCGTGACCTTTACGATTATCGGGGACATCTACAACCTGGAGGAGAGAGGGAAGGTTCAGGGAATGATCAGCTCCGTATGGGGCATTTCTTCCCTGATCGGTCCATTGATTGGAGGATACTTTGTCGACTTTCTGTCCTGGCACTGGATTTTTGTATTCCATATGCCGTTCGGCGTTGTTTCCATCTGGTTGATTCTCCGCTATTTCCGGGAAGAGCGTACAACCCGCCAGGTTTCGATCGATTATACCGGCGCGGCATTGTTTGCGGTCGGCATGACGGCGCTTCTCTTCGCGCTGGCTGTCGGAGGGGGAGAGGGCTATTCCTGGACATCCCCGATGATGCTCGGCCTTATCGGAGGTTCCGTGGTGCTTCTCATTGCCTTTTTGATCGTAGAGAGCCGCGTAAAAGAGCCGATGCTGCCGCTGAATTTATTCAAGATCCGGGATATTTCCGTGTCCACGCTGGCGAATATTCTCGTAAGCGCACTGATCATCGGATTAACCACTTATTTGCCGCTATGGATTCAAGGCGTCAGGGGAGGCAATGCCACCTTGTCAGGTCTGTCGCTAGCTCCGATGTCCATCGGCTGGCTGATCGGATCGGTGATCGGGGGACGCCTGATCGTGAAGACGGGATCCCGCAAAACCGCTTTGATCGGTGTCGTTTTTCTCATCATCGGGGCCGTCGGGCTGGCATTTATGCATAAGGAGACGGCACTCGCCCTGCTGCTGACGTTTACGTTCATTTACGGGCTGGGCTTCGGGTATATTTCGACATTGTTTCAGATTATTGCCCAGTCATCGGTCGGTTATCAGGTGCGGGGAGCCTCGACGGCGCTGAATTCCTTTATCCGGACCTTTGGCCAGACGGTTGGCGTTGCGGTGTTCGGATTATGGGTGAATGCCGGGATTGCAAACCGGCTTGCAGCTGAACCGGATGCGGTCGGCATTACCAGTGACGATATTAACAAGCTGCTTTCTCCGCACGGGACGGCGGAGCTTCCGGAGGGAGCAGGCGGATTGCTGAGCGGCATTTTGGAAGGAAGCTTGAACTCTTTGTTCATCGGCATGGCCGTCATGGCTGTTGTTTGTATGCTGATTGTAGCGGCCTTCCGCAATGCGCCTCCTCAGCCTGAGGATGAGACCGACGGAGAGGCGTCACCGGGGAACTGACCACGCGGCTGTTTCATTAACATAGACACAGACTGAATTTGCATGAGCGAAATGTCCGATGGATGTATTCATAAAATGTTCGTTAGGACTTTTTAAGATGCGGCTATATTAATCATTGAAAAATACGAAGAACCCTGTCTCCCATGGAGGACAGGGTTCTTTCCTATGTTGTCCTTTTTTCAGGACACTACCGACGTGCCGAAGAATGGGCTTGCTTCGCATATTCCCCCATTTTTCGAAGGAGCCGGATGAGCTGGAGCTTCTCCTCTTCATTTAACCCTTCCAGCGCATATAAGATCTGGCGTTCATGCTCAGGATAAAGCCTCTGCATAAGAGCTTCGCCTTGCGGGGTCAGCTCGGCATAGATCACCCGTCGGTCTTCGGGGCAAGGGCTGCGCCGCACGAGCCCCTTCTCTTCGAGTCGGTCGACGACATAGGTCACGTTGCCGCTCTGCAGGAGCAGCTGGGATCCGATCTGCTGAATAGGCAGGCGGCCTGCATTATGCAATATTTCCATGACGGCAAAAGACGTCGGGTTTAAGCCTTCGGTTTTACCGCCGTTTACGACATGCTCGCTCACGCTTTTGAACGAATTGGCAAGCACTTTGTACAGGCTCATCGCCAGCTGAGTCTTTCGATCCATGGATACCTTCATTAATTTTCCCCGCCTTTAACTTGGATATGACATGTCCACCATAATTCCTTCAAATCTAAGATTACTCGAATCACAGGCCGTTGAAACATGCGATTTGTCACAGTCCAATAAAAATATTTTCAATATCCGGCCCGGTGCCCTGCTACGTCTCCGGTCCGAACGGCCAATCAGAATGGATCCTCTTGCAACGAATTCCATCCCTTTACGTATTACCTGAAATAGGAATTCAAATGGATGGGGGATTTACGAGATGGAAATGATACGGGAGAATCATGAATCACAACCAGACCCCGTTCTCGCCGTGAACATTCAGGAAGCCGGATATGAGCCCGGGCGGCCGCGGATACGCGATATCTCGTTCCGGGTCGCTCCCGGCGAGCTGCTCGGGCTGATCGGCCCCAACGGCGCAGGAAAGAGCACGACGATCAAAGCGGTCCTTGGTTTACTGAAAGATTGCAAAGCCGAAGTCAAGATTGCCGGCGATCCGCCAAGATACGCATATGTCCCGGAGCAGCCCGTATTTTACGAGGATTTGACGCTTTGGGAGCACCTGGACCTGGCTGCGGCCGCATATGGGATCGACGATGGACGGTTCGAGGAGCAGGCGGAGACGCTTCTACGGCAGTTTGGCATGGAGTCGGTACGTCATGAGCTCCCCGGAGGCTTCTCCAAAGGGATGAAGCAGAAGATGATGCTCATGATCGGCTTCCTGTCCAAGCCGGATGTCTATATTGTGGACGAGCCGTTTATCGGACTTGATCCAAGGGCAACGAGGGATTTTCTGAACCTGCTTATGGAGGAGAGGCAGCGCGGGGCAGGCGTACTGATGTCCACTCACGTCCTAGATACCGCGGAAAGAATCTGCGACAGCTTTGTCCTCATTTCACAAGGTCAAGTAGCGTCACAGGGAACACTGGATGACATCCGGCTCGCAGCGGACCTTCCGGGTGCCTCTTTGTTTGACTGCTTCGATGCACTGACATGAACGGGGAGGAGGACATGATGGTACGGTCGCGACATGTGAAGAACCCGGGCTCCCTGTTCTGGACAAGAGTACGATCCCATTGGAAGCATCAGCGTGCAAGTCTCGCTACCGTGGCAGATTGGACAGTGATGCTGTACATCATTGTGCCGGGTCTGCTGCTTGGCGGAGGGCTTTATCGGGAGCTATGGACAAGACCGCTTCCCGTCTGGGTTGATTATATCCCGGTGCAGGGAGCTGCTTCGCTTCTGCTGCTGATGTTCTTCGGCAGGGTGCTGCTGTTTCTCGAGGAGGCCGACGTGCTGTTCCTCCGCCAGCATCCGCAATGGATCAAGGGCTTGATGGTCCGCGGGATGGGATACAGCATTTCTGTTTCCGCGGTTAAAGGGCTGCTGTTCACGGGGCTTGCCCTCCCGTTTCTTGTAAGAGGCTATGGATTTGGCGAAGCGACATTAATCCCCCTGCTGCTGGCAGCCGCAGCCTGCGCCTGGTGCGCCAATCTGGCGGGTAGGATGATCCGTTCTCGTTATAAGGGATGGGCAAGGCGGCTTGCGGGCTATTTCAGCCGCTGGCTCTTCTTCGGCACGTTCATGGTAGGCGTGACCTTCGGACTTAAAACGCCGCTTGTTTTATGGTTAGGCGCTGTGATTTTTCTCGTGCTGCTGCTCCTGCTCGGCAGGCACCGATTGCGCATGAAGGGAACCTTCATCTCCGATACGCGGGAGGATGCGAGCACGCGCATCCAATTAACCGAGATGATTATGATCCAAGCGGTCGGCAAGCCCCCAAGCATCCGGAGCAAGACCTGGTTGTTCCGCAAATCGGGGCGCATTTTTAAGGGGGCCGCAGAGAAGCGGCTGGCGGATGCCGGTCTGAAGGCGATCCTGCGCAAGTCTGAAAATCTGGCTGTGTACCTCCAGATCACATTGCTCGGAGTTCCGGCGATCTGGATGCCGCCGCATGTAGTCAAAGTGATCGTCTACATTGCCATGGTCATTCTCATATCGTATTGGCTTCATACCCGTTGGGCGCAGTTTGCCAAAGCGGATTTCATGCATATCCTTCCGTTCAACAACCGCCATTACCGGTCGGCAGGCGTGGTCGTGGTTCGGACCCTGCTGGTATTGCCGGCGTTACTATATTCGTTGGTAGCGGGCCTGACGCTCTTTCCAGGAGCGGCCGGGTGGTTGGCCGGGCTTGCATGTACGGCTGTGGCCGTCATCGTTGCACCGACCCTGACGTCCTTGCCGGTCTACAAGGAGGAACGGACTTTAAGAGAGAACGAGGAAGAAGTCGGCGACGAATCGGCATGAGTGGTTCGATCGGTACCATGAATTGCCGCTTCTTATAATAGTAGGATTGCATTTGGAGAATGAAAATAAGCGCTGGTCAGTCCTTAAGGAGCTGACCAGCGCTTTTCCATGTTGATGGGGCAGTTAGGGCGTCGGCTTTTAGGATACGCCCGAAGGAGGGCGGTAACTATCCGGAAGCGGCCTCTGCAGCGTGCTTGCCAGCCGTGTATCCGGTGGAGAAGGCTGCCGTGATATTGTATCCCCCGGTGTAGCCGTGGATGTCTAATATTTCACCGCAGAAAAAGAGGCCCGGCATCAGCTTGGACTCCATGGTTTTCGGTTGGATCTCCTTAAGGCTTACGCCGCCTCCCGTTACGAACGCCTCCTTCAGCGATCTCGTTCCGGAAGCCCGGAACATGAATTTCTTAAGGGTGGCGGCCAGTCCGGCTACAGCGGTTTTGGAGATGCCGCTGCAGACCGTATCGCTGTCGATCCCGGCCTTGGACAGCAGCAGGGGAATCATGCGTTCAGGCAGATATCCTTTGAGCGCATTCTTAATGCTTTTCCGCGGCTCCTCCTCAAGGTATGTCCTAATTTCACGTTCCATTTCCGGGACGGATCGGTCCGGGAACATATCGATGGCCATGTCCACATTCACGATATCGAATTTCCGCTGAACCTGGCGGATAAACTGGCTGCATCGGAGCGCGATCGGACCGGATACGCCGAAGTGGGTGAACAGCATGTCGCCGCGGTGGGCAATGATCCGCTTACCCTTCGGGTTCCAGACCGACAGCTCTACATCCCTCAGCGAGAGTCCTTGCAGCTCCTTGGAGGCAATCCATGGCTCCGTAGACACGATCGGCACCTCCGTCGGGTACAGCTCGGTGATGGTATGGCCGGCTGCCTCGGCCCACGGATAGCCATCGCCGGTGGAGCCAGTTTGCGGTACCGATTGGCCGCCGGTCGCAACGATCACGCAAGAGGAGGTTATGGTCCTTCCTGATTTTAATTCTATGCCCGCCGCATGATGGTTCTCGAATAGAACCCGGTGCACGGGGCTGTTCGTCAGGATATCGGTGCCCAGCTCACGGACCTTGCCGATCAAGGCGTTGACAACGCTTGAAGCCTTATCCGTTACCGGGAACATCCGCCCGTTGTCTTCCTCCTTAAGCGGAATGCCGAGCCCTTCGAAGAAGGCCATAATATCCCGGTTATTCCAATGCTGAAAAGCGCTGTACAGAAACCGGCCGTTACCCGGAATATTGGCGATCAGTTCATCCTGTTCTTTCGCGTTGGTCACATTGCATCTGCCGCCGCCCGATATGCCGAGCTTACGGCCAAGCTTGTCCCCTTTATCCACGAGTAAAACGGAGGCTCCTCTCTCTCCGGCCGCCACGCAGGCCATAAGCCCGGACGGTCCGCCCCCGATCACAATTACATCATAATCCGGCATGTTTGCTCTTAGCTCCTTTAAGGGTATATCACTAGTAGATCATCCTTATTATATACGGTAACCGTGAATTATCCTAAGTCCTTCAGCATAGGACGAAAAGCCTTTGTTCTTCGTCATTTCAACATGAACTTACAAGATATTGTAATCTGGTGTCGCCTGTGATTTAATCAAAAATATTAGAGGCGTTGTCGAATTGAGGTGATTTAGCGTTGTGCTGAGCCTATGGAAAGATATTCTGCTGCAAGTTCTGCTGTATGGTACGCTCATCTTTCATCTGCCGCTTCTCCTCGACAGACATGTAAATTGCCTGTACAAGAAGAAACCGGATGTTGTGCTGCGATTCCGCGATCATATCGTCATCGCATGCGGAATCAGCATCATTCTATGTGTCCTGCTCTCGGCAATGAGCGATTATTATGTTCCGATTCATCTTGGAGTCGTTCCCCTGTATTTAGGCATTTTATATGGGAGCCGGTTTTCCGGGTTATGTCTTGCAGTCGTATATATAACAACCCATGGGCTGATTTACGGGTTGCCGTTGGCCTGCCTCTTGTTAAATATGCTAATCATATGCTACTCAATGCTGCCTCGGGTATCGACTCATTTCAAGAAGGGCTCAATCCTTGAAAAGATATGCTGGCTATGGAGCGCCCTTGTTCCATCCATGCTTCTCATTGTGGGCCACGAGGCCGTTGACGGAAAAGTCAATAATCATCACCTGAATCCCGATATGATTCTGGTAGCGGTTCTCTATATGCTGATCGGCATGTTCCACTCCGGATTGATTGTATACTGGATTGAAATGAACGCGGAGCGGCTCGCTTCCAATCGACATAACAGCCCTTTGATGAGCAAGGAATCCGTGAGTCCGTTTCTGGATCTCATCCCGCTGGGCATTATAGCTGTTGACCTGAAGGGCAATATCATAGCAGCCAACCACCATTTGATCACGGACTTGAGCAAAGCTGCTTATCCGCATCTGTCAAGGAGCGATATCGTCGGAAAACCGTTACACGAGGCTTTGGACGGTATGTTTCAGAAGGAGCATTTGCTAACGAGGATCGAGAAGGCCCTTCAAGGTATCGAAACGCCGGGAGAAATTGTCCGTAACGCCTCCCGAGTCTACTCGACAGGGATTTACCCCCTTATACATAATCAAACAGGCAAAATTTCGGGGGCGGTTGGGATTATTGAAGACATAACGGAACTTGATAAGCTGCGCTCCGAGTTTATCAATGTGGAGCGTCTCAGCTTAGTCGGTCAGATGGCGGCCGGCATTACGCATGAAATTCGGAATCCGATGGCAGTTGTGCGCGGATTTTTGCAGCTGATGCAGGAGAAGAGCCCGGATACCCTTGATCATTATTACCGTATTGTGATGGAAGAGCTGGACCGTGCGAACAGCATCATTAACGATTTTCTATCCTTGGCCCAGAATCGTACGGCCGAGAAGGAAGAGTGTCATCTTCACGATATCATTCACGAGCTGAGCCCGCTGTTATGGGCGGACGCCAATTTGCGCGGACAGTCCATCGAGCTCAAGCTGGGATCGATGATGCCGAAGCTTCTTTTGAATCCAAAAGAGATGAAGCAGCTGATCCTGAATTTATGCCGCAACGGAATGGAAGCGATGGGGGAGAAGGGAACGCTGACGATCGAGACCCGCCTGGAAGGCGAACAGGTCAAGCTATTCGTCAAGGATACCGGGATAGGAATTCCGGACGATGTACTGCAACGGTTGTTCGAGCCCTTTTTTACAACGAAGAATAAAGGCACCGGGCTTGGGCTGGCACTGTGCATGAGCGTGGTCCAGCGGCACAACGGAACGATTGATGTCAAATCCAGTGAAGGACAAGGCACGGTCTTTATCATATCGCTGCCCGTCCGCTCCTCTCCGCAGACGATGATTGAACCCCAAAGCGCAGCTGCATTCGAATAATCGGATGGACGGATTGGCATCATAAGACAGAGCCAACGGTAAAGGAGGGATTCGGATGAGCAAAAACAATTCCAAGGAGCAAGAGCAGCAAAAGCGTGAAAACAAAGAGCGCCGCGGTGAGCCCATCGTGGACAAAAAGCAGGACGGGATTAATTACCCGGCCACCTAGGCTTGCATCACCTCTTTATCGGCGGGCGGCATCCTACCTTGGATGCTGCTCGTTTTGTATTTTCTTGCTTTCACTCTTCGTGATTGTATAATATAGATAGCGATGAGTTGTTATCAATCGAATAATCTTGTTTATATAAGGAGTGAAGCAGTTATGGGTATGTCTTTTGACCGATATATGCGCGACATGGTTCAGCCAATGCGCGATGAGCTCACGGTTCTGGGGATCCGCGAGCTGACAACGCCGGAGGAAGTGGAAGAGCAGTTTGAGGCAGCTAAAGGAACGGCGCTCGTTGTTGTCAATTCCGTTTGCGGCTGTGCGGCTGGTCAAGCGCGTCCAGGCGTTGCACTTGCACTGCAAAACGAGGTGAAGCCGGATCATTTGTTCACGGTATTTGCCGGGCAGGATAAGGAAGCAACGGCGAAGGCCCGTGAATATTTTGCGCCATATCCGCCATCCTCGCCTTCGATTGCTCTTTTGAAGGATGGGGAGCTGGTACATTTCATTGAGCGTCATCAAGTTGAGAACCGCTCCGCCGAGGAGATCGCAGCTGATCTGACAGACGCATTCAATCGCTACTGCCAGTAATCCGGCAGCAACAAAGCCCCCGAAGCGTTCGGCCTATTCCGAAGCCGCGGGGCTTTTGTTGTAAGTGCCGTCATTGGAGAAGAGAGAAGCCATTCTGAAAGGAGTCTTACGATGAGTCTACAGGAACAGATTATTGCCGAACTGGGCGTCAAGCCATCGATCAATGTGGAGGAAGAAGTCCGCAAGCGGGTGGATTTTCTGAAGAGCTATGTTACCAATTCTGGCACGTCGGGGCTGCTTATCGCGATTAGCGGCGGGATCGACAGCGCGGTTGCGGCAGGCCTGTGCAAGCGGGCAACCGATGAGCTTACGGAAGAGACCGGCAAGGAATATAAAACGCTGGGTGTATTTCAGCCATATGGCGAGCAGGCCGACATCTCGGACAGCTATGCGACGGCGAAGGCTTTTAATCTGAAATATACGGTTGAGACCAACATCGAGGAAGCCGTCAACGAGATTGCGCTTGAAGTGGAACATGGTTTGAAAAACATCGGAGTCAACAAGCATATCAGCATCCCCGGCAAAGGCAACGTGAAGGCCAGAGTGCGGATGGTTGTCCAGTACGCGCTTGCGTTCGAACAGAATCTGCTCGTCGTTGGGACGGATCATGCATCCGAAGCGATTACCGGCTTTTACACCAAATGGGGCGACGGCGCGGTGGATATAACGCCGCTTAGCTCCTTGAACAAGCGTCAGGTGCGCCAGCTGGCTTCCTACTTGGGCGTGCCGCAATCGATTCTGGACAAGGCGCCTACGGCAGGCCTATGGGAAGGGCAGACGGACGAGAAGGAGCTCGGCATCAGCTACGAGGATAACAGCGACTATCTGGAGGGCAAGCAGGTAGCTCCGGAGGTCCAGGAGAAGCTGGAGAGCTACTATCGCAGAACGGCGCATAAACGGAATACGATCCCGGGCATTTAATAGCCCGGAGAGAGCGAACAAGTCCCTTTTGGGGACTTGCTGCGCGGCCTGTGGGCCTGAAAAGCGCGAACAAGTCCCTTTTCGGGACTTGTTTTGCGTCTGGGGCCCTGGAGAGAGCGAACAAGTCCCTTTTGGGGGCTTGCTGTGCGCCTGTGGGCCTGAAAAGCGCGAACAAGTCCCTTTTCGAGACTTGTTTTGCGTCTGGGGCCCTGAAGAGAGCGAATAAGTCCCTTTTTGGGGCTTGCTGCGCGGCCTGTGGGCCTGAAAAGCGCGAACAAGTCCCTTTTAAGGACTTGCTCGGACCTTGGGCCCCGAGCTCTCCTTTACACTCCCACATTCAATGGGCTGACCCATCAGTAGATGTACTGCTGGGTCAGCCCTGTTTTGTTTACTATCGACCCTAATTTGTGCACCCGGCCTTAAACGCTCGAACGATAATTTTTTTCAATAAATCATATTGTGCAACGAAAATCTCGCTTTTGGGGTACAAGCACTGATACAATAGTCTGAGGCAGAATAATGGTCGGACTAGAAATCAGAGAAGGGGCGCGAGCGATTGTGATTTATGGTATCGGACATGATGTGCTGGATATGCGGAGAGTGGAAATTTTGATGACTGGCCCGCATAGCGAGAAATTTGTGGAACGGGTGTTGACCGAAGCAGAGCGGGAGATCGCGCTCCAGAAAGGCGCCAAGCGCACCGAGTTCGTTGCCGGCCGCTTCGCGGCGAAGGAAGCGATATCGAAGTCCTTCGGCTGCGGGATCGGAAGCCTCATCGGCTTCTGGGATATTGAAGTGCTCCCGCATCCGGGCGGGCGGCCGATCGCCAGCCTGTCTCCTGAAGCGTGGAGCCGTCTGTCGATCGGCGATCCAGCCGACTACGCCATCCATTTGACCATTTCCCACCAGCCGGAGCTGGCCTCTGCGTTCGCAGTCGTGGAAAGGATCAGGCAAGGATAACAGAAGGAGATAGACTAGCATGCACACAGAGCGCAATCACGATAGATATTTCAGCAGCGAGCTGCTGGATTGGTATGACGTTAACAAAAGGGATCTGCCTTGGCGAAGATCCCGGGATCCCTATCATATATGGGTATCCGAGATTATGCTGCAGCAGACAAGGGTGGATACGGTGATTCCTTACTTCCACCGGTTTATTGAGCGCTTCCCGACCATCGAGGCGCTGGCGGATGCGCCGGAAGACGACGTGTTGAAATGCTGGGAAGGCCTCGGGTATTATTCTAGAGCCCGCAATCTGCAGAGTGCTGCCAGGCAGATTACGGAGCAGTACGGCGGGGTCATGCCGAGCGGCAAGGAGGAAGTCGCCGGTCTAAAAGGCGTCGGGCCGTATACGGCCGGCGCGATCCGCAGCATAGCGTTCAACATCCCCGCCGCAGCAGTGGACGGCAATGTGATGCGGGTGCTGTCCCGATATTTTTTAATCGAAGATGACATTATGAAGATAAAAACACGAACCCGGATGGAGGAACTGGTGCTTACGCTCGTTCCGGAGGGGAGGGCTTCGGATTTTACCCAGGCACTAATGGAGCTCGGGGCGCTGATTTGTACGCCGAAATCCCCCAAATGCCTGGTATGTCCGGTAATGGAGCACTGTGCAGGCAGGCTTGAAGGGAAGGAAGAGTCGCTTCCCGTTAAGACGAAGGCAAAGCCTCCGCGTCCCGAGCATCGACTGGCAGCCATCGTGGAAGGAACCGGGGTGCACGAAGGGAAGATCCTGATCCGCAAACGGCCGGCGTCAGGACTTCTTGCCGGGATGTGGGAGCTTCCGCATATTGAAGTGACTTCCGGTGCGAGCGCGGTATCAACCAAGGGAGCCACGGAGCAGTCCGGTCTGAGCGCGGTATCGACCAAGGGGGGTACGGTGGCATCAGATACGGCTTCCGTTCATTCCAAGGCAGTCGCGGAGCGGTCAGAGGTGACCACGGTGCCTTCGGAGACTGTCATGGTGCCGTCCAATGTAGCGGTGCCTTCTGAGAAGGCCGCGGTCATCCGGCTTACGGATGGCTTGCTTGCGGAAGGGGTTCCGGTACGGCCGATCGGCCATTACATGGATGCCGAGCATACGTTTAGCCATATCCAATGGAAAATGTCCGTCTACCGCTGTGTATGGCAGGAGGAGCCGGAATCACTCAGCGGGCTGCAGGCCGCTGAGAGCGCTGCTGCGTATGAAGCGGGGGAGACGAACGATTTTCGCTGGATCGATGCCGGCGATATGGAGCGATACGCCTTTCCGAACGTGTTCATCCGCATCCTTACTTCCTATTTCTCCAAGATGGATGGTGCCGGTTCGCGATAGAGGATAAGACGAAATGGAGCTGTGATGCTGCTTGCATAGCTGGAAACATGCGTTGTTATATATCGCCGGAATCGGCGTTTCGAACTTGGGGAACTGGATTTATCTCGTTGCTATCAATTTGCTTGTGTTGAATATGACGGGATCGCCGGCCGCAGTGGCCGGCTTGTTTATCATCCGTCCGCTTGCTACGCTGCTCACCAATTCCTGGGCGGGGAGCATCATCGACCGGGCCAACAAGCGCACGCTGATGATCGTGACGGACGTGATCCGTGGCGCGCTCATCGCCCTGATCCCGTTTATGACGTCGGTGTGGGGGATTTATACGATCATGTTTTTAATCAGCGTGGCGGGCGCCTTCTTTGGACCAACCTCAATTACGTACGTCACGAAGCTCGTCCCGGCTGAGCGGCGAAAGACCTTTAACGCCTGGTCCAGCTTTGCCTCGTCCGGCGCGGCTCTGCTGGGTCCGGCTATCTCGGGCGTCCTGATCGCCTACACGGATATCCGCATCAGCATTATCATCAACGCCGTTTCCTTCTTCCTGTGCGCGCTGGCGATTTATTTCCTGCCGAATGTGGATGCACAAGGGAGCAAGGCCGGCAAACGGGCAGCCATGACCTTGAAGACGCTGGTCCAGGATTGGATTGCCGTGATTGACTTCGGGAAGGCTGCGGCTTATTTTGTGCTCATCTATATCTTGTTCCAATCGGCGATGCTGCTGGGCTTCGCCCTGGACTCGCAGGAAGCGACTTTTATCAAGCAGGTCCTTCAGCTGGGTGACGAGGATTATGGCTTGCTTGTGAGCGTTGCGGGGGCAGGGTACCTCGCAGGCTCCGCCGCGGCATCGTTCACCGTAAAATGGCTTTCGGTCCGCATGCTGATCGGAGCGGGAACGCTGCTGTCGAGTGCCGGCTATTTCGTGTTCTATGCCTCGAACGGATATGCGATGGCGGCAGCGGGATTTGTCATTTTCGGCTTCTTCTCATCGTTTGCGAATGCCGGTTGTATGACGTTTTTTCAAAACCAGGTTCCGATCGATCTCATGGGACGTTTCAGCAGCGTGACACGTTTATTGGAAGGAATCGTGCAGATTTTGCTGACGCTGCTGCTCGGCGTTGCCGCAGATCTTTGGTCCCTGCAGACGGTATGCCTCATCGGTGCCGGTGCGGCATGCGCGGTCTCAATAATCCTGCTTATTGCGGCCTATGTCCCGTCCAAGGCTCTCCACTACGAGTCCCAGCCGTCCGCCGGAGCTTCAAGCTGATCGACCAGGGAGGCAGAGGATCAGCCAATCTGCTTGAACGCACCTCGATAAAAACACTAAAAAAGTGGAGAACAGCTGCTCATTTGTGAGCCCGCCTGTACTCCACTTTTTTTTATATTCAACATAAAGAAGAGCTGCCCCGCAGCAGAATGATCTGCTTGCGAGACAGCTCCTTATTATAATCGGCTTCGCTTAGAGCGAGAACGCTGGATTACTTCGCGCTTTCGTAACGCTTGCCGACTTCTTCCCAGTTTACAACGTTCCAGAATGCGGAGATGTAATCAGGGCGTTTGTTTTGATATTTCAGGTAGTAAGCATGCTCCCAAACGTCAAGGCCGAGGAGAGGCGTTTGACCTTCCATGAGCGGGCTGTCTTGGTTCGGTGTGCTAGTTACGGCCAATTTGCCGTCTTTCACAACGAGCCATGCCCAACCGCTGCCGAAACGGGTTGTAGCTGCTTTCGTGAAGTCTTCCTTGAATTTATCGAAGCCGCCGAGCTCGTTGTTGATCGCTTCAGCCAGAGCGCCGGTAGGCTGTCCGCCGCCGTTTGGTCCGATAACTTCCCAGAACAGGGAGTGGTTAGCATGGCCGCCGCCGTTGTTGCGGACTGCCGTGCGGATGCTTTCAGGAACGGCGTCCAGATTCGAAATCAGCTCTTCAAGGGATTTGTCTTGAAGCTCTGGAGCGCTCTCCAGGGCAGCGTTCAGGTTGGTAACGTACGTGTTATGATGGCGATCGTGATGGATCTCCATCGTTTGTGCGTCGATGTGAGGCTCGAGCGCGTCGTTTGCGTAAGGAAGAGGTGGTAATTGGAATGCCATAAATGAAAACCTCCTGTAAATTAGTTTTTTGGTTATGATCAAGGCCGTCCTTGTTCAGGAAGTCCTTATCATCCGGGCACTGCAGTATGTAACATAGGCTACACTACTTATATTAAACCGTTTGGGGGGATTAAATCAACTTTTATGTTTGAAAAGTCTGAAAGTTCGTTGGAACGGCAGTCCAAACTTTCTCCGCGAATCTATCGTTATTCTAGTATAGCCATCACAATCCGTCGATTGGAATCGATCGGGGGTGCTTGGGCGGAAAGGAGCAGTTTCATAATATGAATAAAAAAAGGTACACAGCGGCAGCCATTCTGCTGGCTGCAACATTGGCGGCCGCGCCGCATGCCGATGCGGCTGCGTCTAAGACGGCGTCATCGCAGGCTGTCGGATCTGCTGCGGCCCAAAGTCCGGCTCTCGACTGGCGTGTGAAGCTTGGCGGCGGCGTCACGGCGACGCTTGAGCAAGCCGACGTATGGCAGCAGAACGGAGACAGCGTGGCCGTATTTACCCTCCAATACAAAAATGGAGGAAAAGCCGCGGCCAGGCTCGTCACGTACTTCCCCAAAGCGGTGCTTCCCGGAGGTTCGGTCAAGGCCGCCAATCCGATATCCAAAGACCTTGCGAAGAAGAAGGTCGAGCCGGGTCAAAGCCTGACCGTAACCTATTACGTCAAGACGGACACCCCTTCCTTGTCTGGCATGAAGCTTGCTATGGACGTATGGAATCCGAAGGTTAAAGGCTATTTGGAGCGTGTCGGGTCATACAGGCTGCCTTCCAATTATTCAGCCGCGGTTGCTTCAGGCGTGAATGCAAAGCTGAGCCTGAGCGGAACTCCGGTTACCGTAAAATCGGAATCGCTGGAGATCATCAAATATGACGGCAAAGTCATCGCCAGGGTAGGCATGTCGATGACGAATAACGGCAGCAGCGCATGGTCGGACCGCGGTTATGACCCGTTCCTGGTCACGAAGAGCGGCAGCTCCTTCCGGCTTCAGCGCGAGGCAGGGCCCGAGGGGACACCGATTCAGCCGAAAGAACGGAAGCTGGTCTATTACATAACAGAAGTTCCAACGTATCTAAAACCGTCGGGCTTGCGTTTTTTATGGACGGAAACCGATGAAGCCTTGAAGCTGAGCCTGCCTGTAGGCTCGTTCCGGCTGCCTGCTGCCACCGCTCCTAAATGGGACGTGCCTGCAGGTGCGGCCAAGTCCCTGACGATTAGCGGCCAGCCTGTCGAAGCGAGAATCCGTCAAGCCACGCTTCGCTCTTCCGGGGACCAGGGGATATGGAATATCGAGATGGCTTTCAAGAACAAGGGGAAGAAAACCGCCAAGATTCCGGCGTATGAGTATGCGATCAAGGCGTCGGAGGGCTCCTATCATCCTTATGCGCCGGGAGATCCGGGGAGCCTGATGCTGACGCTTCGGCCCGGGCAGGAGAAGACCGTAACGATGGAAATCTCCCTGCCGATGGAGCTCAAGCAGGACCGCTTGAAGCTGCAGATGATCGAAGCATCGGGAGATGAGCGCACACCTTCTCCGCCTGCGGGTCAGGAGGAGCCGGGGGGAAGCACAGGCTCGGATGCTCCAAGCAAAGCGAGTCTGCCTTTGGCCTACTTCAGCATACCTTATCAAACGGAACGCCAGTCCTCCATCGGGGTAGAGTATGCGCCCCAGAGTGCCGGCGGGTTTGCTTACACGCTGGAATCCATTCAGCGCCTGCCATGGCAGGATACGGATCTTATTGTAGCCAAACTGCGATTGCGCAATACCCATGAGACGAACGCCCTGCAGCTGCCTGAGCTGAAGGCGGATGTCACCGCGGACGAAAAGACCGTACTCGCAAGTCCCGAGGTCATTGCCGGGGAGCAGGGCTCCTTGATCGCGCCGGGAGCATCCACGGAGGTGTCCGTCCTGGCCAAAATTCCGTACACGAAGGATATCCGCACGCTTCGCTTCAAGCTGTTTGCCCAGCAGGAAAGCGTGAAGACACCTTTCCTTACCCTGACGACGCCGGGACATACGCAGTCGATTGAGCTGCTGGAGAAAGGGAAGCCGTATACCGTCACGACGGCCGGGAAACGGGCAGAAGCGCAGGAGAGACGGACGCTGATTTACGAAGGAGCGGATTCGGATATCATTTATTCCGAACTGACGCTGACCAGCGGGGAGGCGCGCCGGGTACAAGCGGCTTTGCTGAAAGGATATTTCCAAGGTACGGACGGGAAAATTTACGAGGCCGATACCGTGCAGCCGGAAACGCCAATTCAGCCGGGAGGCAAACAATCGGTCGTATTCTGGGCCAGAGTGCCGAAGGGGACGGCCGGAAGCCTGGGACTTGCCTTGGGCACTGCGATGTCCGGGGGCAAGCTTGCCGAGCCGGGCAAAGACGTGAGCGGCGTCCTCGGCGTGAAGAAGATGCAGCTGAATCCGGTTCGTCCGGCCGCAAGCTCCAATCTGACGGGGCTCGACTGGTATCCGTACAGCATTTCCGTGACGAAAGCGATGGGGCATTTGCAGGAGGGCAGCTCGAGCATCTCCATGAATGTGACGGTGGACGTGAAGCGAAGCGACAGCATTACCGCTGCGGATGCCGGCCACAAGCTGATTTTGACGATCAAGGACACCCTGGGACAGACGCAGGAGCGCATCCTTACGCCGGGGACGGATATCCAGGTTCCGGGCACGAGGACGCTTTCGTTTGAAATGACGGATGAGCAGTACAAAAAATTGAAAGGCGGATGGTTTACCCTGACGCTCGCGGACGAATTCCAGAATGAACGGATCACCCTCGGCACTCAAAGCTACAATGTGACGTTCTATCCGAATGTTGTGGAGCCGCCGGAAGAGTAAGAGGGAAACCAAGGACCAGGGAGAGGAAAGGCGAACATGTTGCGTTTGGAAAATGTATCGCACAGCTTCAAAAACGGCAGCGAGGTATTAAAGGTGCTTCATAATATCGAGTTCGAGGTCAAGGAAGGCGAGATGATCGCCCTTCTTGGCAGCTCGGGCTCGGGCAAATCCACGCTGCTGAACCTGATGGCCGGGCTCATGAAGCCGACGGAGGGCCATATTTATATCGCCGGCCAGGATATCGTCAAATATAGCGAGAACAAGCTTGCCGTCTTTCGGCGGAAGCATATCGGATTTATATTTCAAGCCTATGAATTGATCCCTACGCTGACGGTGCGGGAGAATGTAGAGCTTCCGCTCGTCTTTCAATCCGTCCCGAGATCGAAGCGTCGCAAGAAAGCGATGGAGCTTCTGGAGATTACGGGGATCGGCGATAAAGCCGAAATGTATCCTTCCCAGCTCTCGGGAGGGCAGCAGCAGCGGGTCAGCATCGCGCGGTCGCTGATCACGGAGCCTTCCGTTATTTTTGCGGATGAGCCGACCGGCAACCTCGACACCAAGACGGAAGAGGAGATTCTTCGCATCATGATGACGCTCAACCAATCGATGAACACGACGTTCGTTATCGTCACGCATGAAATGGAAGTGGCGGCTCAAATGAAGAAAACGATCATGCTTCGCGACGGCTACCTCGTCACCCCGGGGGAAGGATCGGGACCGGAAGCGCCGCGTCAGCCTGAAGTCATTGCACTGGCTGCTTGCGAGGAGCCAGTTGTGCATAAGCCAGAAGTCGTTGCACCCGCAGCTAGCGAGGAGCCAGCCATGCATTCGCCTGAAGTCATCGCACCCGCGGTTACCGAGGAGCCCGGGGCGCGTCAGCCTGAAGTCGTCGTACCTGCAGCTTCCGAGGAACCCGCAGCTCCCGAGCCGGCAGATGCTGCCCAAGAGCTGCAAGCCGTCCCGTCCGGGCCGGAGAAGGCAGGTGACGAAAGCTGAAATTTGTAGACAGTATGCGGCTTGCCTGGGGCCAGATCAAGCGCCGCAAAGTGGTGACGGCCCTGTGCATGACCGGGATATCGATCGGATGTGCGGCGATCATTGTAGCGATCAGCATCGGAAACGGCGCCCAAAGCTACCTGGAGAAGGAGATCATAGGCGGCTTGAAGCTGGATGAGATTACGGTAACCCCTCAAGGCTCGGGCGGCTCTTCGGATGGAGGCAGCGGGCCTGGCGCGGAGCGGGGGCTATTGACCGATGACAAGGTTCGAGTGATTGAGGGCTTTCATCATGTGAAGTCGGTCATTGCCGCCAAGCAGATGGGGTACTTCCGGTTCCTCTCTTCCGATAATTTGGTTCATGACGGCATCAATATCATGGCCGTTGATTTGACGAAGCTTAAGGAGCAGGGCAACCGTTTCGCGCAGGGCGGGCCGCTGGATCAGATGGGTGCGGTGGTGCTCAACTATGGCGCAACGTCAGGCTGGAAGGATGCCGAGACCAGCGAAAGATTGATGAACATGATGAACAGCGATCCCAACAATCCGAAAATATGGGAAGAGTTATATATGTACGACAGCGCCATTACGGATATGATGGGCAAGAGCATCCAGCCCGAGCGGATGGAAGGCGAACAGAAAGCGCTCGGCCCGCGCCTTTATATCGGGGGCGTGCTCGATGTTCCGAAGGGGCAGAATGCCGAGTTTGCCATCTACGACCGCCAGGCCTATGTATCGTTCGAAACGGCGGATTGGCTGAATGACACCTTGAATTCCAATAATGGAGCCGCCATGAAACAGCGGACGTACGATACGTTAACGGTCAAGGTGGATGATCTTCAGCACATCCAGCAGCTGGAGGAGCTCATATCGAAGCTGGCCTTGAATGCCAGCGACAACTTGGCCGCGCGCGATCAGATCGCTTCCCAGCTGAATACCTTCAAAGCGATTGCGCTCGGCGTCGGCGTCTTCATTCTGCTGCTGGCGTCCATATCGATCATTGTGGCCATGACCATGTCGACGCATCAGCGCCGCCGGCAAATCGGCATCATGAAGGTTCTCGGGGCGAATTCGGGTCAGATCCGCGTCATGTTCATCGTTGAAGCGAGCCTGCTAGGTTTCCTTGGCGGCTTGCTCGGTATCGTATTCGCTTATTTTATCGTTAATGGGCTGAATTCGTTCATTACGGCTTCCGCGGGCATGGCGGGGCTGCAGATTGAGGTGACCCCAAATACGCTGCCGATCGGCATCGCATTCGCTGTGACGACGGGGATTTTTTCAGGGATTTATCCGGCGATCAGCGCCGCCAGAACCAATGCGCTGCTCGCGATCAAGCGGGATTAGGAGACTACCGGATCGGAAAGGACGCTAATATACGGTATGAAAAAAATAATAAAATGGTTGGTTATTGCAGCGGTCATCGGCTTGGTCGGCTATTGGGGATACGGACAGGTAAAGCCTAAGGAAGCGCCGATACCCATGATGGAAGAGCCGCAGGTGATTTCATTTCCTGTCACCGAGGAGACGATCGTGACCACTGTGCAGGTCAAGGGTACCTCGGAATATGGAAAGGAAACGAATGTATACGCCCCTTTTGAGGCGAAGGTGGAATCTTGGAACGTTGCGAACGGGCAGCAGATCAAGAAAGGCGATACGCTGTTCAGTCTAGAGCAGAAGACCATTCACCAGCAGCTACAGCAGAAGGAGGCCGAGCGGAAGAAGCGGAAGCTGGAGCAGGAGCTGAAGGAGTTCACGCTCAATCAGGATTTGGACAATGCCCCGGTTGGAGCGACGGAAGCAGAGCGCCTGAAGCTGCTGGCCGATCAGGAAACCGCCAAGCTGAGCAGTGAGCTGGACGGGGTCAACGAGATGATCGAGGCTCAGACGATCGCAGAATTGAATGAGCGTCTGAAGCAATCGATATACCGGGCGCCGTCGGCGGGCATTTTTCTATTCGACAATTCGCAGAAGCAGCCGCAGTCGGTGACGGCCAATCAATATATCGGCAAAATCGTTGATCTGAACTCGCTTCGGTTCGCTGCCTATGTCGGGGAGAGCGAGGTGTTCAGCATTAAGCCGGGGATGGAGGTTGAAGTGAAAATGCCTTCCATTAAGGACATGAAGCTGAAGGGAAAAGTGGAAGAGGTGGCCAAATTCGCGGAGACGACTTCCCAGGAAAAGCAGACATCCCAGACGCCGCAATTCAAAGTGATCATCTCCCTGCCAAAAAACGACCGTTTGATCGGCGGACTGACCTTGACCGGAGACATCGTTACCGAACGCAAAGAGAAGGCGGTTGTCGTGCCGAAGCTGGCTGTTATGACCGAAGGCGACATCTCTTATGTGATGGTCGATAAGGGCGGCGGTCATATTGAACGGCAGGATATCGAGACGGGCATGCAGACGCTGGATAAAATCGAGGTACTGTCCGGACTGAAGCCGGGGGATACCGTGGTTCTTCAATAGGAAGAAAGACCGACTATTCATAGCAGGAAGAGCAGCAGGCGGGCGAAGAGATGATTCGCATGTGCGGCTTCTTCCACACATACCAGGAGGCTGCTCCAGGTCTAATGACCTTTGGGACAGCCTCCTCGCGTTTTTCTATTTATGCATTAACTATTTTTGATTATCGTGTCATAAATATGCTCCAAATAAGAAATAGAGATCTGCTCGGCTTCTGATCTGGCTATGAAGGTATCCGAGGCTGGCCGCAAGCGTTGGTACATGCGGATCGTGGTTTTCAACGCATGGTAGCAGCTGTTGGCGTCATGAACAGGAAGGGTTCGCTTAAGCTCCTCCAGTTCGCTCTCTGCATGCTCCTCCAGCCTTCGGACCCCTCTGGGCAAATGTCCCTCTTGCATTAGGATCAATGGGCCTAATACCGTGCCGCGAATAAAGGTGATCAGGTCGATGGCCTCAAAGATCTCCCCTCTCCCCAGCTTTGCGGCGCCGTAATGGATCCATACCCAGAAGCGATCCTCCATCCATTGCGGATCGGGAGTTGGATACGAGGGGGAGGTCGCTTGAAGGATCGAGCTGATCTCTCCCGTTCGCTCCCATATGATGAGCGGATTCTCAATCCGCGTTGTAAGCTCCGCCGAGGTGATGAATTTGAGATCGACATGGAGCGGCTGCGGGCCATATAAGCAGATAACCAAGCGGGGTTCGCCGACATGCTCTCCAGTAAAGGCCGATAGCAAGTGGCCTAGCCCTTCTGCAATTTGAATCCGTTCCTCCATGATTGAACTAAGGTAAGCAGCGTCATACACGATAACGAGGTCCAAATCGCTGTATTCATCCATCGTTCCCGTCATCATGGACCCGCCAGCAAGCAGACCCAGCAGTCGATGGTCTTGGCTGAGCTTCGCCTTGGCTTGTTCCAGGAATTGTTCGTGTAAAGGCAATTGCATTGAAACCACTCCTTAAAATAAGACCCATTCCTCAAAATGGGTATTACGCCAATCTACCACCCTCCAGGCCGGACTGTCAATTATATCCTTCAAAACAAGGAGATTCAATTCCTTGTCCATAGCATAAATCTTAATATCAAGCTAATCCTTTCCTTTGAATTTTTAACATGCTTTTAACAAATATAAGAAGTTTTATCCAAGTTGTAAAATGTAAACGCTTCAAATGAAGCGCTTTCAGAAGAAAACTCGTGAATTTAGGAGAAAGTTGTGGTTTAATGGACAAGGAAACAGGATTTTCGGGTTTTTTGTAGTAAAACATTAATGTCAGGTTTGCGTAAACGGAATACTTGTTCTTTGTAAACCGGGTAAACCGCATCATGCTAACGAAAAGGGAGATTTTGAAATGCATGTTCGTTCCTTTCAGTTGAGTGACTGTAACCCCGTAACCGAGCTATTACAGATTGCTTTATCGGAAGAATGCTACGAAAACACGATGGAGCCCTTCTCCAGGCAGCTTGCTTGGGACTCCGACCTGATCATGGTTGCGGAGGAAGACGGCGAAATTGTCGGTGTCCTAATCGGGACCATCGAGCGCAATCATGGCTGCTATTATCGCATTGCTATTCATCCTGATTACCGTAGAAGAGGGATCGGCAAAGCCCTGGTATCCGCTATGGAGCAGCGTTTCCAATCACGCAAAGTAAGCCGGATCCTGGTAGCCGGAGACGAGCATAATGCCGCAGCGATGCCGTTTTATGAAGCGATGGGCTACGGAGCCAGCAAGATTCTGCAGTCGTTTCAGAAGCTTAGCATTGTGGTGGGGCCCCGGTAAGAGCCTCTTGGCGTTCTATGCGGGCACACGGCAGCCTAAGACCTCTACAGAGATAAATCATTAAATTTTTCCATAGTGTGTGATTTCAAAAAGCCAACTTTTCAGCGCGAATGAAGGCGAAGGGCCGTCAGAAGCACAGCAGCGGCAATCGCAGGAACGCCGGAGGAGCAGCGATTTTTCGAGCATGCATGCCGGATTCGCTTAGGAATCCGCCGCCTGATCTTCTTCGTGATCAAAAGGGGACTTTTTGAATGACCTCTATATGAAGCATATCTTTCAGCCGTTGCAAATGGAGGGGAGATATGCTTTTCTATTAATGTACCCCAATTTTGAAGGTGCCGCCTGTCGAGGTTCGAAGGTGAAATCGAAGTAAAGTAGGTGTAGTATGGGACAAGTGATTCCTCCGGATTCAGCCGAGAACGGACAAAGCAGCGAGCCGCGCCAGCAGACTGGCGGAAAGAACGGCTGGGCCGCCGAGCTATGGGATTGGGTCAAGACGATCGCAATTGCCTTTGTTATTATGGTGCTTCTTAATATGTTTGTGTTTAATTTGTCGACGGTTAAGGGCGAATCCATGCAGCCAACGCTGACCGCATCGGAGCGGCTGTTTATCAATAAAGTGGTCTACCGCTTTGCAGAGCCCAAGCATGGTGATGTCATCGTGCTGAAGGACCCGAGCGACGGTCCGGATAAGAAAGAGTTTCTTGTTAAACGTATTGTCGGCGTGCCCGGGGATACAATTGAGGTGAAGAATCAGAAGCTGTATGTGAACGGTGTCCCGCAGGACGAGGAGTATACGGACGTCCCCATTGAGGATCCGGGCTTTAAACCGGTGAAGCTGGAAGAGGGACGGTATTTCGTGATGGGCGACAACCGCCACCTCGGAAAGAGCAAGGACAGCCGCATGTTCGGAAGCGTTAAGGAATCGGATATTGTGGGCAGAGCCGAATTCATATTCTGGCCGCTGTCGGAAATTAAAAAGCTGTAGCCAAAAATAAAGCTTCAACCTAACGAAAGGAGGCGCTGGAGATGACCTACACACTTGGCTCGTATGCTCCTCCGCCTTCGGTATGGGAGGAGCTCAAGCAGGAGCTTAAGACTGCTGCACCGGAGCTGGGCATCGATGATATCGGGTTCGCTTCGGCGGAGCCGTTCGTATCGTTGCGAGGCATATTACAGAACCATCGCGACAAGGGCTACGAATCGGGATTCGAGGAGCCGGATCTGGATAAGCGGGTCACGCCCGCCTTGCCGGGAACCGAGCCTGCTTCGCTAATCGCTATTGCGGTGGCGTACCCCTCCAAGATGGAAAATCCGCCGAAATCCGAACCCGGCAAGTACCGGGGGATAATGGCCCGTTCTGCTTGGGGAAGAGACTACCACCATGTGCTTCGGGAGGCGATGAGCCGGCTGGAAGCTTTTATACGGGAGCGGGTGCCGGATGCGGTGCTGGAAAGCATGGTCGACACGGGTGCGCTGGTCGACAGGGCGGTTGCGGAGCGGGCCGGAATCGGCTTCAGCGCCAAGAACTGCGCGATCATCTCTCCCAAGTTCGGGTCATGGATCTATCTTGGCGAAATGGTCACGAATATTCCGTTTCCGCCGGATCAGCCGGTTACGGAAGACTGCGGCGAATGCACCAAATGCATCGACGCCTGTCCAACGGGCGCGCTGGTCGGACCCGGACAGCTGAATGCCCAGCGGTGTGTCTCTTTCCTGACGCAGACCAAAGGGTTTCTGAGCGAAGAAGTGATGCGGAAGATCGGCAACCGTCTGTACGGCTGCGATACTTGTCAAATCGTTTGTCCGAAGAATCGGGGGAAGAACTGGACGCATCATGAGGAGCTCCAGCCCGATCCGGAAAAAGCCAAGCCGCTGCTCCTGCCGATTCTGGATATGAGCAACCGCGAATTCAAGGAGACGTTCGGCGATACGGCTGCGGCCTGGAGAGGCAGAAAGCCGATCCAGCGCAATGCCGTCATTGCCCTTGGCAATTTTAAAGACATTTCGGCAGTACCGAAGCTGAGCGAGGTGCTGCTGAAGGATCCGCGCCCTGAGCTGCGGGGAACCGCCGCATGGGCTCTGGGCCGCATTGGAGGCGAAGAAGCGTTGAACAACTTAGAGAAAAGCATGAAAACCGAAGGGGATCCCCAAGTACGGGACATGCTGCAGCAAGCCTTAGCGAAACTCAATGCCGATGCAGCGACATCGGAGAATACACGGAGCGAATCGGCTGCCCCGGTGCCGGAGGCAGCGGAGGAACAAGGCTCTGCCGGAGCGGCGGCAGGGAAAGCTTCAGCCGGGAATGCAGCCGCCGAGCCGGAGCAGCCGCGGCCTGCTATCCAGGGGGTTGAGCCGATGGCCGTTCCCGAGGGAGGGCCGGAGGTATTGTATTATGATGAGCTCCAATCCCCGATCGGTACGCTGACCGTCTGCGCGACGGAGAAGGGACTGTGCCTTATCGAATTCGGGAGCTTCCATGTGAAGGAAGCGGTCATTCAGCAGTGGTGCCGCACCTGGTCCGGCAACGGTGGCTATGAGCGGGATGAAGCCCGCCTGGCTCCGGTAACGGATCAGCTGAAGCGGTATTTTGCAGGAGAGCTGAAGGAATTCACCCTTCCGCTGGATATGCGGGGAACCTCGTTCCAGCTCCAGGTATGGGAGGCGTTGAAATCCATTCCTTATGGAACCGTATGTTCTTATAAGGACATCGCGGAATCGATCGGACGTCCGAAGGCGGTTCGGGCGGTCGGCGGGGCCAACAACAAAAATCCGGTGCCAATCGTCGTGCCGTGCCACCGCGTCGTTGGAGCGGACGGTGCGCTGATCGGCTACGCCGGCGGACCGGAAATCAAACGGACCTTGCTGGCGATCGAGGGCATTACGCTGGGCCGGTAAACGCGCGTCATTCTTCTTGGAATGCCTCGTATGGCCGCCCGCGCATATCCGGATTTTTCATTTGCTGTCCTTCATGGGACATGCTATGATAAGTTCGTGTATGTGCCATGAAATGGTAAATATTAGCATGATTAAAGGTGGTCAAGCATGAATATCGTCATTCCGATTGTTACGCTGATCGTGGGTCTGGTTGCGGGCTTCTTTATCGGGGCATTCTATCTGCGTAAGCAGCTGGAGAAGATGCAGAACGATCCGGAAATGCTGCAAAAAATGGCAAAGCAAATGGGCTACAACCTGAACAGCAAGCAGATGCAGCGCGCTCAGCAAATGATGAAAAACCAGCCGATGCCCGGCAAAGGGCAAGGCCGCAAACGCAAAGGCTAATGAATAGGAGGGCCGCCTTCGTTTATCCATTTGACGGAGGGGGCGCTTCTATTTAGTGAAGACTGCTAACAGCGGTTATATGTGGCTGTTCATTCGATCGCTTTCGGGTGCTGCCCGGCAGCGTAAGCATACGGATTGAACAAGCATAAAATACGGATACCGTTTACCTGGTTGTAGGCGGAAAGGGGGATGTACTGTGGCAGGTGTAAAGGATTATGTTAACGATAAAGTTGTAGAAAACCGGGAGCAGATCGAATACCATATCGAGCAAATTTTGAAGCTGATCGGTGAAGATCCGCAGCGTGAAGGGCTGCTGGAGACACCGGCCCGTGTCACCCGGATGTATGAGGAGATTTTCGCGGGATATTCCGTGGATCCGAAGGATGTACTGGGAGTAACCTTCGATGAACAGCATGAAGAGCTTGTCATCGTGAAGGATATCGTATATTACAGCCAGTGCGAGCATCATATGGCTCCATTCTTCGGCAAGGTTCATATCGGCTATGTGCCGAGCGGGAAGATCGCGGGACTGAGCAAGCTGGCTCGTCTGGTTGAGGCGGTTACGCGCCGTCTTCAGGTTCAGGAACGCATCACGTCGCAAATTGCGAACATTATTGTGGAGGAGCTCCAACCGAGCGGCGTAATGGTCGTTGTGGAAGGGGAGCATCTGTGCATGTGCGCCCGCGGCGTGAAGAAACCGGGAAGCAAGACGGTGACCTCTGCCGTACGGGGAACGTTCCAAAGCGATGCTGCACAGCGTTCGGAGTTTCTGTCATTAATCAAGGAATAAACCATAGTGCAGTGAACAACGGCTGGACCCGTAGATGGTCCAGCCGTTGTTGTTATTCCACCGTTTCAGGAAACGAAAGGATTATGGGGGATGCTCCGTTCTTTTAGATTCGGCAGATCCATGATTGCTCTATAGGGGATGTCTTGGCGCTTAAGGTTAAACAGCATCACGGCCGGCTATCTTGAGCCATCCACCTGCTTCATATGCTGGACGTAACGGATCAGCTCCGCTTTCTGCAGCTCCAGCTCATGAATCCGCCTGGACATCTCACTGAAGAAGAGCTCGATCTGATCGCGCAGCACATTGGCCGATTGCCCCCTCCAATCCGAGAGGCGGGCGTACATCGCCCTTGCTTCCTGTTCATCCTGCCGAAAGAGGGCAAGCAGCCTGGACAGCTCGCGTTCAGCCTGAAGCAAGTCATCCAGCTCTAGCAATATTTCCTGACTCATCAATTGATCCCTCCAGAAGACTTGTAAATGGGCTGTTATCCGCTGCGATCCGTCTGTTCGAACAGATCCGCCTTGTACTTAATGTACTGGACCATGTCGGTCGTATGCTGTATATGCCACTGGCTCAACGACATAATCGAAGCATCCAGCTGCTGCACAATCGGCTGGAGCCGTCTGCTGTGGCTGGAATACATCGTTCTGGCAAGCCGCTGACGGATCCCCTCCAGCTCGCTCTGGCTCTGCTGGGCATTGGCCCTCCACGTTTCCGCAACGCTGCGCAGCTCCGCGGGGGTCACCTCAATGGTGCCGGCTCCTGCCGATTGGCCCGCCATTGCGGCTGCTCCGGCTGCGCCCAGAAGCGAGCCGTGGATACCAGCCATCATTCCGTTCATCATCCCATGAAGCGATTGGAAGAGCCCGCTGTCCGAAGGAACTCGGGGTGAATCGACAGGCTTACCGGTTTCACCGTCATAGAGCGGGTTGGATATGTAACCATTCTCGAATTTATAGCGATCGAGCTGGTGGTAATTGGGCCCGCCGAAGGTGTTGCCGATCTTGTCCCACAGGCTGACCCCGTCGTTGGCATCCTCATAGTTGGAGTCGATGTAATAAGTCGATCCCACATGACCCTCATACCCGCCGAAGGTGCCGCTGGCAACGATATCGCCCGGGTGGGCAAAGTTAATGATCTGGGAATCAAACTCGCCGTTCTCGGCCATTCTCCGGGCTTCCGGGGAAAGGCTCCCAATGACGGAGGGGGCACTGAAGGTGACGGCGGGCAGGCCGGTATAAGCTGCCGCATACTGGGCGTTGGCGCCGCCAAGCGAGTGGCCGGTCAGCGTGAAGTTTAAGTCCGGGTGCTTCTCCTGCATTTCCCTGGCATAGTCTTCAGCCTGAAACATTTGGTTTGTGCCGAGGACATCGGCTTTTTTCATAAGGTTTCTGGATTGTTCACCGACCCAATCGTTCAGGCCTGTGATTCCCACAGCGTCCTCGAATTTGGTGATCTGCTCATCGAACGGCCTTTCGATTTCTACCTTTCTTCCAAGCTCTCCAAGGCCGATCCCAACATCATTTAGCAGGTCAGGACCGGAGGTGGATAACTCGGCTTCTCCCTCGGTTCCGCGGTAAGCGATGACAGCCTCACCGGTCTGCCGGTTCACGAACGTAACGGCATCGAATCCCGAAACGGCATGGCTCTTCGTATCCTCCAGCACTTCCCAATCGGGCAGATCCTCGATCTGTGCGCCTTCCTTTAAGTCCTTATAAGCTAACCGTGATAACGTGTTATACGTTTCATCATCGACCATGACGCTTCCTCCATAATTGAAGTTTACTTCTTCTTATTGGCTTCAATGACTTCTTTCAGCTCCGGGCTCATGACAAAGTTCTTGGTTTCAAACGTCTTGTAGTTCACCGAAATGTTGAACGTCTGATCTTTATGCCCTTTGACGTGGCCCTCGACATCGATCTCATCCGCTACATAGGAAGGCATCTTCTTCTGACCTGTAACTTCGACCTCCAGGCCGTATTGCTCCTTGAAAAATTGAATGGCGGTCTCCTTCGTCTGGGCCATGAGCTGATCCTCGCTCGCCGCAACCTCCGGATCGCCGGATTTACCGGATTTCATGCTTTGGCATCCTCCTATCATGAACGTGGCTAAAATAAAACAAATGAACAGGATCTTCCATCCGGAACGCATATCCATCCTCGTTTCATCCCTTCAGTAGACTCTTTGATCCTCATACCCATGCTAAGTTCCAGTAAAATGCTTACTGTATTATCATAGACTGGGGGACTGCAGCAAACAACGTATTAAATAACCAGAAACATGGTAATAAAGTCCTGTCGAGCCCGCGCGGCAATACCTATTTTTGAGCTTTCCAGATTAGGTAGAAGGAAGATAAAAGCCCTCCCTAAGCCTCGGTTACGAAGCAAGGAGGGCGGACTCTGATAGCAGTCTCAATTCTTACGGGGTGCCATGAAGCGGTTAGGATCGGTTCATCATTAAAACGGCTTCCATTTCAGCTTGCTTGCATGCTTGAACCGCTCGGCCACTTCGGGCCAGTACACGACGTTCCACCAATCCCTGATGTAGTCTTTACGCTTGCTTTGATGCTTCAAGTAATAGGCATGCTCCCATACATCGAGAGCGAGGAGAGGAACCACATCCCACTGGGAGAGGTTCTGATGCTTCTCGGCCTGTAATATTTCCAGACGATGGCTGCGCGGGCTCCAGACAAGGATGGCCCAGCCGCCGCCTTCCACCTTCTCAGCCGCCTCGCTAAAATGCTTCTTGAACCGTTCAAAGCTGCCAAAATCCTTCTTGATCTGCTGGGCAAGCTCTCCCTCTGGCATGCCGCCGCCCTTCGGGTTCATGATGCTCCAGAAAAGGGTATGCAGGTAATGTCCGGCGCCGTGGAAGGCGAGCTCACGCTCCCAATGCTTCACAAGCTCGAAGTTGCCGCTCTTGCGCGCTTCCTCAAGCTTTTTCTCGGCTTTGTTCAACCCGTCCACATAGCTCTGGTGGTGAACATCGTGATGGACCCGCATCGTCGCTTCATCGATATGCGGCTCGAGGGCATTGTACGGGTACGGAAGCGGAGGGAGGCGGTGGCCGCCGATCGGGACCGGCTTGCTGCCCGAATCCGCTAAGCCGTGGATCGCGGCCTCGGGCCCAGCGGAGGCTGATGAAGCCGATGAAGCTGGTTCTTCCCGATCTTCCCGTTTTTCTCGAGGCTCCCTATTTTCCGCGGGTGGAGGGGGCGCTGCCGCTTCTTCCATGAACCGTTCCACCGCTCCTGGAGAATTCAAAGTGTCCAGAACGCCAAGGAAGTACTCCGATTCGCGGATGATATGAAGCAATACCGTCTCCGCAAGCGGCACGGTTCGAACGGCAGGGCTGTTATCCTTCATGCCTTCCAGCTGGCGGATGAATTCCCTGGACTGCTCGAAGGAGACGCGCAGCAGATGCTCGACCTGTGCGATGACCTCGGGCGATGGCGGCCCCGGATGGCGGAGAACATATTGCAGCAGGACATCGGCGGCTTTTTGCGTATGATCGAATACGACGGCCCACTGGTCCAAAACGTTCACGTAGGGCTCCTCAAGCCCCGGAACAATCGCTTTAATGACATCCGTATGCTCCATCTCCTGGAGCTTCCAGAAGGCAATCTCCTCCAGAATACGGGCCGGCAGCTTCGCGCCGTAAATATATAACATCGATTTCCCTCCCCATATAGCATTCACCATAGTCACTATATTCCGGGACGGGCTTGTATTATGTAAGGCAATATAAAAACCCCCGCTGCCGGTTCCGGCAGCAGGGGAGAAGGTCATCCACTATAAAGGTACAGCACTTATTGGGCTTGCAGCCCTTCCCGGCCCTCGAGCTTGCCAAGGAAGGTGGAGACTCTGCGCAGATACTCTTTCGGATGCTCTCGGAAGATAAGCTCGTGGTGCGCATCCTTCACAATCCATGAATCGGAATCTTCATGGGTCTGGTTTGCGGCGATTTTCTCGGCGATCGGGTAAGGCGCCTTATCGTCCCTTGTTCCGTGGATGAACAGGATCGGGAACGGATAATCATGCTTTTTTACCTCGTTATAAGGGATTTGATCGAGACTCGTTCCATTCAGCACCGGGAAGAGCAGCTCCAGAATTTCCAAGGAAGGATGCCTTGGAAGATCAATCTGGTTGTGAATATTGTGATAAAGCGTGTCCGGCTCCAGCAAAAAGGTGCTGTCCAGAATCATCGCGTCAACATCCTTCGTCTCGAGCCCCGCCTGTAATGCGGTGCCCGCGCCCATCGAGAACCCCCAGACGACAATCTGCCTCGCGCCGCGGTGCTTCACATGTTCAATCGCGCCTAGCAGCTGACGCTTCTCCTCCTTACCGCCGGTAGCTACCTCCTTGCTGGTTTGGGATGCAAAGCCATAGTCGAACATCAGCACATTATAATTCATGCTGTGCGCGTAATGAGCGATATCATACATCGGCACCCAGGTCTCCTCACGATTGGCGCCATATCCATGGCTGAGCACAATCGTCTTATCGGAATGATCCGCAGGAATATACCAGCCGTTCATATTTCGTTTGCCGTCAATGGAATGGAAGGTGACGCTCTCGTAATCCATTTCCTTGGCAAGCTTCGGATTGGAGTAAAGGGGAGCCACCGTCGGATTCGACAGCACCCAGGCAATATAGGCGTGCAGCGCTATAAAGCAGAAGATAAGGAAAAAGACGACGGATAAAATCAAAGCTAGCAAAATATGCTTGAACCGTACCAAGCCTGTAGAAAGCTCGGCCGGGGCGTCATTGACTTGGGAGAGTGGGGCATTACGACCAGTTACCATGCTCATGGATGGCCCCTCCTTACCATAGTTTTATTGCGCGAAAGTGAAAAACGATGATTTTTTATAATAATCGTATGCCGGGATGCCTATTATGTCAATGTAAATCGAAAGTTTGTTAGATGAGGATTTGGCAAAAATCCAAAGGGCGACCCTCAATCAGCAATAGATAGCAAAACCGTTTTATTCATCTACATATTGTACCCGGGAGCCGATGGAAGCGAATTTTACAAAATCCCGCGATAATTGTAAAGCTGGCAAATGGTTTACTTCTGCCGTAATTTTTCATATAATTCTTGTAACCAGGTTTCATGTGATGAAACAGGAGAGGAGCAGGTCGGGGATGGAAGACCGCAAATTAACTGTACGTGCCGTTGAAAGGGCTCTTGATATATTAATATGCTTTACGAAGAACAGTGAGCTCGCTCTGACCGAGATTTCTTCGCTGATCGGGCTGCACAAGAGCACGGTTCACCGCCTGCTGGCAACGCTGGAAGACAAGGGATTCGTGGTGCGGAATCCGGAGACGGAGAAATACAGGCTGGGTCTGAAAATATGGGAGTTGTCCATGCACTTGTCACAGAGCGATGATCCGGCCATTCGGCTGCTGCCGGCAATGGAGGCGCTGCGGGATCGGCTTGGCGAAACTGTAAGCCTGTATCTGCGGGACGGTGCGGAGCGTTTGCGCATTCAGGCGGTACAGAGCAACCAGGCCATCCGGCGGGTCGCCCAGGTAGGCGTGAGGCTGCCGCTGTCCGTCGGCGCTTCCAGCAAGGTTCTGGTGGCGTTTGCGCCGCCGGAGGATCAGGAGGAGCTGCTGAATGCACCGGATTGGCCCGAGTCGGTAGACCGTGAGACGTATCGGAAGCAGCTGGCCGAAATATTGCAGAAGGGCTATGCGATCAGTATCGAGGAGCGCGAGCCGGGGGCGGCAGCGGTATCGGTGCCGATCTTCGACCGTTACGGCAAGGCGGCAGCGGCGCTTTCGATGTCGGGGCCGGTCACCCGCTTGTCAGCCGAGAAGCTGCGCGAGTATGCGCCTGTGCTGAAGGAAGCGGCTCGGGAGATGGGAATGATGATGTGATGGCTGCCCAGGAATCTTAAGCCGTACGCATATCGTTCAAGGGACGAAGGATTCGTCCCAAGTGTGAAAGTGGACAGGGAAACAGTACCGCCTGTACGCTAAAAAAGGAGATGACCCGGACTAGATCCGGTGCATCTCCTTTTTTAGTTCCAAGCTCCAAGCGATGGATATTCATGTTTGCGGTTTCTATTATGTAGACGTTGGCAGTATACGTTCATGGACGCACAAATCAGGCCTGGTGATCATCGTTTCGCTTGGTGTCCTTTCGTCGCCTCTCTCATTTTCTGATTCAAGATCTCTTGAAAGGTAGCCGTCTTGGCATTCGTTGTTGCTTTAGGCGCAACCATTGGCTGCGGGCGTTGATATTGATGGTGGAACGGGGTCATCGTATGGATTTTGATCATCGGTACAAACCTCCTGGATCACTCGAGTATCCGCAATGTTTGTACCCATTAACCTTCCCGGCTCTATTTGAAACGGGACTTCCAATAAACAGGAATATGGTACTGCAAATATGAAAATCCCCATCTTCCGAGACCGAAAGATGGGGATTTGTTCCTGAGACTTAAGTGCCTTTAGAGAGAGGTGTTACTGGTTCGATGCGATCATTTGACGAAGCACCGTTTGGAGGATACCGCCGTTATGGTAGTAGTCCACGTCGACCATGCTGTCAAGACGAGCGATTACCGGGAACTCGAACTTGGTCCCGTCTTCGCGAGTAGCGACAACGGTCAATTCCTGACCCGGCTTCACATCATTGCTAAGGCCGATAATATCGAACGTCTCGCGTCCGTTCAGACCAAGGCTCTTCCAGCCGTGTCCTTCTTGGAACTGGAGCGGAAGTACGCCCATGCCCACAAGATTGGAGCGGTGGATCCGTTCAAAGCTTTCGGCCAGAACGGCTTTGACGCCGAGGAGGTAGGTACCTTTAGCCGCCCAGTCGCGGGAGCTTCCCGTACCGTATTCCTTACCGGCGATAACGATCAGGTTCTGTCCGCCGGCTTGATAGTTCATCGAAGCGTCATAGATGGACATGACTTCGTCCGTAGGCAGGTACGTGGTCACGCCGCCCTCGGTGCCAGGAGCTACCTGGTTGCGGATGCGGATGTTGGCGAACGTTCCGCGCATCATGACTTCATGGTTACCGCGGCGGGAGCCGTAGGAGTTGAAGTCTTTGCGCTCAACGCCACGCTCGCTCAGGTATTTGCCTGCCGGGCTGTTCGTTGCAATGTTGCCCGCCGGCGAAATATGGTCCGTCGTAACGGAGTCGCCCAAGAGAGCAAGCACGCGCGCTTCCTTGATGTCCTGAATGTCGCTCAGGCCATTGCCCAGGCCTTCGAAGAACGGCGGATTTTGAATGTACGTCGATTGATCGTCCCACTCATACAGCTCGCCTTCCGGCACAGGGATCTTGTTCCAGCGCTCGTTGGCTGTAAATACGTTCTCGTATTTCTTGCGGAAAGCATCCGCGCTGACGGACAAGCCGATCGCTTCACGAATTTCGGCGCTCGTTGGCCAGATATCCTTCAAATATACCGGCTCGTTGTTTGGATCGTAGCCGATCGGATCGTTCTGAAGGTCGATATTAACCGTTCCTGCAAGCGCGTAAGCCACAACAAGCGGCGGAGAAGCCAGGTAGTTGGCTTTAACCTGAGCGTGCACGCGGCCTTCGAAGTTCCGGTTACCGGACAGTACGGCCGCAACCGTCATGTCATTGTCGGCGATCGCTTCGCTGACTTCGTCAGGCAACGGACCGGAGTTACCGATACATGTTGCACAGCCGTAGCCTGCTACATAGAAGCCGAGGGATTCCAAGTAGTGCAGGAGACCGGCTTTCTCCAGATAGTCGGTTACGACCAGGGAGCCTGGAGTCAAGCTGCTCTTCACATAGCCAGGCTTCTTGAGGCCGCGTTCCACGGCTTTCTTCGCCAGCAGGCCTGCGCCGAGCATAACGCTTGGGTTGGAGGTGTTCGTACAGCTTGTGATAGCCGCGATGACAACCGCACCGGTTCCCATTTCGCTTGTGGAGCCGTCTTTATGCTTAACGGTAACGGTCTGCTCGATCTTCTCGTCGCTGAGGCCGTATCCGCCCTTGTCGATCGGCGTACGGATAATATCGTTGAAGTTCTGCTTCATTGCAGTCAGCTCGATACGGTCTTGCGGACGCTTCGGACCGGCAAGGCTCGGCACGACGGAAGCGAGGTCGAGCTCGATCACGTCGGAGAACTCAGGGTCCGGCGTATCGGCCGTACGGAACATGTTCTGCGCTTTGTAGTAGCTCTCAACGAGTGCAACCTGCTCATCGGTACGACCGGTGTTGCGGAGATAAGCAAGCGTCTCGTCGTCAACAGGGAAGAAGCCGATGGTTGCGCCGTATTCCGGAGCCATGTTGGCTACGGTTGCACGGTCAGCCAAGCTGATGTTGGCGAGGCCAGGGCCGTAGAACTCCACGAATTTGCCGACAACGCCTTTTTTACGGAGAAGCTCGGTGACGGTAAGGGCAAGGTCGGTTGCCGTTGCGCCTTCGGCCAGGCTGCCCGTCAATTTGAAGCCGATAACTTCAGGCGTTACGAAATAGAGCGGCTGGCCGAGCATGCCGGCTTCCGCCTCGATGCCGCCGACGCCCCAGCCTACGACGCCAAGACCGTTGATCATGGTAGTATGGGAGTCGGTGCCGACGAGGGAATCCGGGAATACGAGCGTTTCGCCGTCTACCGTCTTCGTGGCCGCTACGGAAGCCAGGTATTCCAGGTTAACCTGGTGAACGATACCTGTTCCAGGAGGAACCGCACGGAAGTTATTGAAAGCGGTTTGAGCCCAGCGGAGGAAGCGGTAGCGCTCTTCGTTGCGCTCAAACTCGACTTTCATGTTATATTCAAGAGCTTGGTCCGTACCGAAAGCATCAACCATAACGGAGTGGTCGATAACGAGGTCAACCGGTACGAGCGGGTTGATCTGCTTCGGATCTCCGCCGGCTTTCTTAACGGTGTCGCGCATAGCTGCAAGATCGACGACAACCGGTACTCCGGTGAAGTCCTGCAGTACGATGCGTGCAGGGATGAACGGAATTTCCTTGTTGTTGTCACGTCCTTCGTTCCATTTGGACAACAGCTTTACATGATCTTCTGTAATGGCGCGTCCGTCGAATTGGCGAACGGCGGCCTCAAGCAGCACCCGAATCGAGAACGGAAGCTTGGACACGCTGCCGTATCCTTGCTCTTCGAGCGCCTGCAGGCTGAAATAACGATAGTTTTTACCGCCCACCTCGAGGTTGCGCGAGATGGAGAATTGATCCTTTACTGGCATACCTGAACCTCCTTGAGTCATTTCTGAGTTCAACTGTCAGTTGTTTCACTAGATGAAACCCAATTTCATAATTCACACACTCTAAGTATAACGATTTCAAGCCGCTACGTAAAGCATTTTTTATAGAAGAAAAGTATTTCAAAACGGTGAAAATCCGCCTGTTTTCAGCGTCCCTGCAAGCGTCTGCCGAAGCGGTCATGGAGGGCTGTTCTTGGAGCGGGTTCATAGCCCGCTTCCTTGCTTCATATAGTTGTGATAGGGAACCGTGCGTTAGGCCAGGTTAAGAGGAGGAGAGAGGTATGAGCAGTCTGCAGCAAGCGGAGAAGCCTTGGAAGCAAAGCTTATATATTTATGTCAATCAATACAACCAAAACCGGGTCGACTATTCTTCAGGCCTGAAAGAGCAAATTGTAGCGGATTTGAATTACTTGGTAGAGAGAGGCGAGAGGCAGTTCCGGCTCCAAGCATGGTACGAAGAACGGGAGGTTGTGCCGCTCAAGAGCGAAACCCGGGCCCGGCTTCAGCGCATCCTAAGGGAGACGGAGGATGACGTCGTTGCCGACGTCAGGCTCAGCAGCGTCTTTTATTATGAAAAAAGAGGGATGACGCATCGGGAGGATATCGTTACGCGCGAGCGCCTTACCCTGATCCGCGACGGCGACGCCTGGCTGATCGTCGGCATCGAGCGGCTGGAGGACGAACGCCATCCGCTGCAGCAGGCTGGGAACCTGAGTGCAGACCCGTCTGCGGCCGGGCGCGAGCCTTCGCTTCCGTTCATGAACGGACGTGTGTATGCGGCGGGAATGAGCCCGAGATCGGGCCGCTACGAGCGGGAGGCAGCCGCAGCTTATGCGGACCGCTGGTGGGATTCGGGAAATCCGGAGTTCGCCGAATTCGATGTGGATTGCACGAATTATATATCCCAGTGCCTCTTTGCAGGCAAAGCCCCAATCCACTATACTGGTAAAAGAGAATCGGGATGGTGGTACAAGGGATATGTGGGCGGCCGAGAATGGTGGAGCTACAGCTGGGCGGTTTCGAACAGCTTTGCGAATTACTTGTACACCAGCACGACGGGTCTGCGGGGCGAATTGGTCGAACGGCCGGAGCAGCTTATGCTCGGCGATGTGATCGTGTACGACTGGGACGGCGACGGCGCCTTCCAGCACAGCACGATCGTCACGGCGTTTGACGCAGGCGGCATGCCGCTGGTGAATGCCCATACGGTGTCCAGTCGCCACCGGTACTGGGACTATCGCGATTCGTATGCGTGGAATGACAAGACCAAGTACCGGTTCTATCATATCCCCGATTATTTTTAAGGCGTGCGCGCATCATGCTGCAAAACGTACAAGAGAGAGGTTATTCATGGGACAGGATAAATTAACGGTCGGCTTGGTATACGGAGGGAAATCGGGGGAGCATGAGGTGTCGCTGTCGACAGCCTTCGCCGTCATGAACGCTTTTGATTTCGACAAATATGATATCATGCCATTTTATATTTCGAAGCAGGGAGCATGGAGGATCGGCACGAAGCTGACGGCGCCGTTCTCCGATCAGGAGGAGCTCAAGCTCGCCGAGGGGGAAGGCACCCGTACCGCGCTGAATGCGGTGTTCAGCAGACTGTATGGAAGTGAAGAGCCGGTAGTTGACATCATGTTTCCGCTGCTGCACGGAACGTTCGGTGAGGACGGAACGATTCAGGGACTGTTCGAAATGGCGGATATTCCTTATGTCGGAACCGGGGTGCTTGCCTCTGCTGCAGGCATGGATAAAGTCGTCATGAAAAAGCTGTTCGCCCAGGCGGGACTGCCGCAATGCGAATACTGCAGCTTTACCAGATCCCAGTGGGAGCGCAATCAGCATGAGCTGCTTCAAGGGATTGAGGACAAACTGGGCTTCCCGAGCTTCGTCAAGCCGGCCAATCTGGGCTCCAGCGTCGGCATATCCAAAGCGAAGGACCGGGAGCAGCTGAAAGCCGCGATTGAAACCGCGCTTCGCTTCGACAACAAGATCATTGTTGAAGAATTCGTGGATGCCCGCGAGGTGGAGGTCAGCGTACTCGGTAACGATGAGCCGATGGCTTCGGTCCCGGGTGAAATCGTCTCTTCGAGTGAATACTATGATTACGCGGCAAAATATATCAGCGGACAGTCCAAGATGCAGATCCCTGCCGATATCGATCCGGATACGGCCGACCGGCTGCGCGAGCTGGCCATATCGGCCTTCAAGGCGATCGAGGGCAGCGGCATCACCCGCGCGGACTTCTTCCTCCGCCGATCGGACGGCGCGATTCTGATCAATGAGGTCAATACGATGCCGGGCTTTACGCCGTTCAGCATGTATCCGCTCTTGTGGCGGGAGACAGGCATGTCTTACCGCGAGCTGCTTGACCGGATGATTGAGCTCGGCCTGGAGCGCTACAACCGCAAACAGGCGTTGATTTACGAGAATCAGGCTTAAGACTTACAATCGGATATGAATAGCCAGGGGGAGTCCGCGAACAACTGATCACGGCTCCCCTTGAGTCTAATATTTAAGCAGGAAAGGAAGAGGTCTTATGGGATTTCAAACCGAGTTTAACTCCGTCTGCAAGTTTAAGAGCGAGCAAGAGCTCTACGAGCTGCTGGAATACGGACGAGGCAAAATGCTGAAGGACGGCCTTCGTGTGTTTCCGACAGGACAGAAGGTGATTGCCTACACGCCGGATAACCGAGCGGTAGCCATCGTGCTGATTACGGCATGCGTATCCGAGATCAATTTCCAAGGACGCGAAGTCACTTCGGTCGAGCTGCAGCTGATCCGCAAGCTGACGGATGAGGAATCCCGCGTCCAGACGGCGCTGGCTCACGAAATGTTCTTCGGGGACCATGCATGATCGTAAGATTCGGATATGTAGCCATGTCCACGGTCGTTCAGAATGCTTCTCCCTCCAAGACCATGACGATGAAGAGTTTTCTGAAGCTGAATGACCGCGAGGCCGGCATACATAAGCTGGAGCGGATCGCGAATGAAAATCTTCATAATACGCTTCGCCTGTTGAAGCACAACGCAGCGCATGATATTATGGTGTACCGCTTTTCCTCCAAGCTGATTCCGCTGGCAACCCATAACGATATGCGGGACTGGGATCCGTTCCCTGCCTTGCAGGAAGGTTTTCGGGCGATCGGAGACTACGTGAAAAAGCACGGCATGAGGGTATCCTTCCATCCGGACCATTTTACGGTGCTCAGTACGCCCAGGCCTGAGGTGCTCGCTAGTTCCATACGCGACTTGAACGCACATGTCGATATGCTTGAAGCGATGGGGCTGCCGGCAGCGATGAAAAACAACATCCATATCGGAGGCGCTTATGGGGACAAGCCATCGGCGGCCTCCCGGTTCATCGAGCACTTTCATGAACTTGACCAGCGTATCAAGGAGCGTCTGACGCTGGAGAACGACGATAAGACCTTTACGGCACAGGAGACGCTGGCGGTATCCAAAGCGACGGGGGTTCCGATGGTGCTCGACATTCACCACCAATGGGTGAACAATGACGGCGAAGCGCCATGGGAGCTGTGGCCTGAGATCTTTCGCACTTGGGAGACGCCGCTCGCCCAGGCCGGGTCGGATCCCGGGCAGCCGCTGCCCCCGAAGATCCATGTATCCAGTCCGAAAAGCCCGGCGGACATCCGCAGCCATGCCGATGGGGTGGACGTGGTGCCGCTGCTGGCCTTTTTACGGAACATTGCAGGAGAAACGCCGCGGGTGGATGTCATGATCGAGGCGAAGATGAAGGACGGCGCTCTGTTCGGGCTCATGAAGGAGCTGGCAGAGTATAAGAATGAGGGCGTCACGATCTTGGACGGGGCCTCTGTGGAGATCCATCCATAGAACGAGTAGAACGAGCGGACGGTCCTCTTGCATCCGGAGGGATTTTAAGGTACGGTGAAAGTGGAAGATAGAGGATGATTCCCATGACATACACGCAGAAAAGTTCGTTCTCGCCAAGCATTCACTGCTCCGCAAGGAACGGACTTTTGTTGAAATAGGCGAAATTTTGAGAAACGCTGCCCGCTCCTGTTTCGTAATACCGGAATAGGATAAAGGGATGTTAACAATCAATAGATTGATATAGAAAGTAGAGTGAGCGCTTTGAACGAGAATGACAAGACTCCTTATGTAGTCAGCAGTAAGAGTTACACTGCCGTTGCGATTAATTGTGCCGCGAAGGCGGGGGAGTGGATTAAGAGCAGACTCGGATCCGTGAAACAGCTCAGCACCAAAACATCGCCTCAAGATATTGTCACGGAAGTGGACAAAGGGGCCGAGCAGATGATCCGGAAGCTGATTCTCACTCACTTCCCGGACCACGTGATTCTAGGAGAGGAAGGGGTTGAGCCTGGGGCCGAAGCTGCCGCACGGGCGCTGAAGGCGGCCCAGGAAGAGGAGTATCTCTGGATTATCGACCCGGTTGACGGGACGACGAATTACGTCCATGGTTTCCCGTTCTATTCCGTCTCCATCGCGCTAGCCCATCGCGGGGAAGTGATCGTCGGGGTGATTTACGATCCTTCGCGGGACGAATTGTTTGTGGCCGAGAAGGGAAAAGGGGCCTATGTGCACGGCAATCCTACGTATGTATCCAAGGAGAGCCAGCTGTCGGAGAGCTTGCTTGCGACCGGATTCCCGATTGACAGCAAGGTTAATCTGCCGCTGAACATGGCCGAGCTTCACGCCCTCTTGCCGAAGGTGCGCAATGTAAGAGCCGGGGGCTCCGCCGCCCTTCATCTGGCGTATGTTGCCGCCGGACGCTTAAGCGGATACTGGGAGCACGGGCTGAGCGCCTGGGATATCGCCGCAGGGGCCCTGCTGGTTCAGGAATCCGGCGGAGCGGTGACGGACACCGATGGCCGTCCGTTCGATCTGTCCGTACGGAATATAGCGGCGACCAACGGCTTGATCCACCAAGGCTTGCTGGATACGCTGAAGGAAGCGGGCGAGGGCTCCGTTCGTTAAGACTGACTTGGCCTAAGCAATATGCAGAAGGTCAGATGGAAATCACGAAAGGCCGGATAAGATACCGGCGGTTGAGGGTAATGTAAGATAGAAGGTATCAAGGATGAAGGTGGCAGCGTCTACAACAGCTTGAGTAAAGTGCGAGTTCAAAAAGTCGGTTTTTCAGGCGAATTTTTGAACAACCTCTTAAAGGAGTTATGCGTGAGATGAATGAGAAATCAGATCAGGATTTGGAACGCCGGCTTAGCGAGATGTTGACTGAAGGCGAGATGGAGAGGAAGGATCGGGAGCAGGAGGAGCGCCGTCAGGTCTCTCCGAAATACGAGATCCGGATTCAGACCCAGCTCGACCCCATCGTTGAAGAAACACTGAAATACCGTAGCATCGCGAAGGAAATCGATGGCCGTTACGACAAATACATGGAGCAGGCAGGCAAAAGCAACGAGCCGAAGGCCGAGCTGGAGAAGGGCCGCAAGGAGCAAGGGGATGCGTCCTCTTGATGAATGGAGTCAGGCTCTGCCCGGTTAGAGGCCGTGAATACGGCAAGCAACTGCATAAGCATTACAGGAATGGACAGCGCGATTAAGGAGGCTGTCCATTTTCTTTTTTTTGTATACCGTTCTTAGTAGCGGAACTTCGGAGGGCATAAAGCACACGCGTTTTCTGCAGGAGCAAAAAAGCAGATATGTATTCAAGGACAGGATTATAGTGAGGAGGCATGAAGATGAGAGGGCTGCGGACGTTTCATATTGCGGGTGCCGTATCGGGCATCGGCTCCATGCTGTTGTGGTGCATCCTTATATTTTTCAATCCGTATACGGATACGGTAAATGCAGATGCGGCACGGAACACCTTTCTCATGCTCTTTCTACCTGGTGTGATCGCACTGATCTCGCTGTTCGGACCGTGGAAACCGTTAATGCTGATTGCCTTCTTATGGTCGGTGCTGCCGAGTCTGTACTTGGCTGGAACTCCGGGCATCTTCGCGTTGTTCGGCGTAACGTCCGCAGGTTATTTAATTGCTTACCTGCTCATGAAAAGAAATGGGAAGGGATAGTTCTGCAAGGGAGGGCTTTGTACCCAATCAGGGACGCAGGTGGTAAAATAAGGAGGGTATCGAATAAATCTAGGGAGAGTGAAGGCATGTTCAAACAATGGAAGAAGAGGCTGGCAGCGGTAACAGGATTTCTGATGCTGGCCGTAACGCTGCTTGGCCCGGGTGCAGCCACGGTGTTTGCCGATGGGGGCAGCGTAAAGGAGGATACTACATACCGAATTGTAGCGCTGGGAGACTCGCTCACGGTCGGTTATGAGCCGGGAGTGGATTTGAACAAGCTGTATGGTTTCGTCGAACGTTTATATGAACAAGGGCTTTTCTACGGAAGAACCGAAGTGACGAATCTAGGGATAGCCGGATTGAAGACGGACGGACTGGACCATTACCTCCAGGCCATCGTTGATGGACGTTCTCTAACAGCCGAGGAGCTGCAGCCTGGGCTGGCGGACCCGCGCGCGAAGCAGATCGGAGCGGACGCACCCAAAGCGAAAGCCGCAATCGCCGAAGCGGATCTGATTACCATTACCATCGGCGGCAATGATATGATGAGCCTGGTCGGCACGATCGATAAGCTGAGTGAGGAGCAGCTCGCAGCCAAGCTGCAGGAGCTGTTTGCACAGTACACCGAGAACGTCACCGCCGTCATCGGTAATCTGCGGCTGCTGAATCCGGATGCGACCATCGTCATCGCGGACCAGTATAATCCGATCCCTAAACTGGCGGGCGAGGCTGCTTATGCGAAGCTGCTGGAAGCGGCCGGCCATTTCACCAAGCTCGTGGATGACATCGCTGCGAGCTTCGCGAACCAAGGCGCGGATATCAAGGTAGCGCATGTAGCGGAAGCCTTCGTGGGATCTGAGATTACGATGACGCATATCCTTAAGGATGATATCCATCCGAACCAGTACGGTTACGAGACGATGGCAACCGTATTTGCGGAGACGATCTGGGGCAGCTATAAGCAGCCGCCGGTGCAGGAGCAGGGTCAGCCGATGCGAATCGTCGTCAAGGGACAGGAGCTCACTACGCCGTACAAACCGATTCTTCGCGACAATATGAACTACGTGGCGATTCAAGATATCGTTAATGCGGTGGGGGCAACGACGAAGTGGGAGAATAAAACCTCAAGCGTCACCATCACATACGGCGATAAAACGGTTGTAGTCACGATCGGCAAGAAGTTTGTGAAAGTAAACGGCACGAACGTTCCGATCGATACGCCTGCTTTTCTGCATAAGGTAGGCAAGGAAGACAAGACCTATGTTCCGCTTGCCGTCATTGCATCGGGTCTTGGCTTTGATGTTCAGTACAGCGCCAAACAGCGTACCGCATTCATTAATTTATAAATGCATCCGCCCTAAGATAAGGTTGATCATAGCTGCGGAACCAAAGAGAGACGCCGATTTGGCGCCTCTCTTTTCCTTTTTCAAATTCTCCGTTTAATTGTCTATGATTTTAAAGCGTCAAGTGATATATGAGCCGGCTGCTCACTTGGAAGCCGCCTTCGGAATGATCGTTTCGGCGATACGGATCAGTTCCTCGGCTGGGACATCTCCCTCCATGGAGCTGAGCGTATACAAGTAGTGGTGTCCGGTACTTGGATCCTCATAAGCCCAGTCCAGCTGCGTCGTGCTTCCATCGTTCCATGTTTTTTGCAGGACGTCCTGCCCGTTGATCTCGATCTTCCGGTTGATCATGTCCATATTCTCGTCCCAGTAAGAGGTCACGCTGCCGTGGTCTCCGTTATTCAGAATCGTCAGGGCGATCTCCTTGCTGCCGCTGGTGTAATAAACCGTCGACAGCCAGAAATTGTCCGTAAACTGTATCGGCATCAGGGCGTAATCCTTGCCCGAAGACTTGGCTTTCGTAAGCAGTTTCTTCGCGATGTCGGCCTTTTCCTGCTCGGTCAGCGGCTTTGCGTCAGTCTCGCGCTCCATGTGCACGCTGGCATTATTGAACATATATTTGTCCGAGGCGGAAGCGGAGATCTCCTTGGCCAGCGGTACGCCGGGCACGTTCACCATGCTTGTCAGCTTATCGAAATCCTTGACGGCATGCGGAGTGGATTTGATATCGATGACGTGGTTCGGATTATTCGGCACAATATAAATGGCGGCTGCTTCGCCCGGCTTGATTTGCTCATCCCAGACGGTATTCATAAGATGGATGCGATCCAGTTCCTCTTTGGAATAATCCTTAAGCGGAGGAGACACTGCGCTCGATTTCTCCTCATAGACGACTTCTCCCTTGCCGTTGGTTAAAGAATGGTACTTGACAGCTGCGAAGCCGGTCGATGCGGTAAGCAGCATGCCGGCGATCAAGAGAATGCTTACTTTGTTTTTCACGAACAATCGCTCCTTTTGAATATGTTCTTCCCGAATTTGGCGCATAACGCGTTTCTGGAGGGCGGCTCCGGGCGGCTCAACCCTTTGAAAGAGTGGTTTCAGGTCTTTGTCGCTGTCCATGCTCATTCGTTTCCTCCCCCTCTGCCATGGCGTAATGTTTGCGGAACTTGGCGGCGGCCCGCTCGAACTTTTTCCTGAGATAGGTCGTGCTTTGTTGCAAAATAAGGCTGATCTCGTGATAGCTCTTGTCCTCGACGCAGCGCAGGATGAGCAGGCTTCGTTCCTCGGCGGTCAGCCTGGCCAGCGCCCGGAGCACGGACGGATTGTAGTACTTGTGCTCGATGACCTGATCGACATGCCGGTTATCCTGGTCTTTCTGGTATAGAAAGGGGAGGTACCGATACAGCTTGCGTTTCCGCAGCAAGTCGATGCATTGGTTGCAGGCGATGCGGTAAAGCCAGGCCTCGAAGGGCTTGTCCGTTTCATATTTGGACAAGTGGCGGTACGCCTTCAAGAAAACCTCCTGGGTGCAATCCTCGGCTTCGGCATAATCGCCAAGCATGTGGTAGCAGTAATTGAAGATGGCTTTGTTGCAGCGGTTCATGATCAGCTCGTATTGGTCGATCTCTCCCTTCAAAACATCAGCAACGATCTGATGGAATGCTGGTTCATCCAAGTGGTTTCACCCCTTTACAATCTGTATTACGTATCAGCATGGTGCTAATGTGACAAACAGGCTCTCTCAGAACTTCCCGAGTTTTCCTTTGCAGGAGAACGGCTTGGATCAATATGAGGCCCCGGCAGATGGAGCGAAGGTCTGAAGTGAGGCTAGGGGGAAAACAGGGAGCGTACAAAATAAAAGAGAGACGCCGCGAATGGCGTCTCTCTTTGCTGCTTCCCATAGCCTTGGGAGCCGGGTTAAACGGGTCCCCGGTCTGCCCTGGCCGAGAGCGGCTGCCTTATCCTATTACCCGAATTACGGGCATAGCAGCTTCCCGCATGATTTTAATAGATTTCCTTCGCATCCCGCGGCAGCTGGCGGACATGGTGCAGGAAGCCGGTAACGCGCCCGTCCTGTCCCATGTCATACGTGTAGCCCAGCTGCTCGCCGACGTACAGCGCCGTCTTCCGGAAAAGTGCTCCGGCGGCGAAGAGGGCGTCCCAGACCTCGTCATAGGTTCCCCCGGCGTAGGTATCCATTAGCTCGTTCCAGCTGTCCTCGGGCAAGTATCGCTTCAGATACTTGGCATTCTTGCCAACGCTAAGCGAGAAGCCGGTCAGAACCCCGGCCTGCCATTCCAGCATTTTGATCAGCATCGGCCGAACGATATTGTTCAGGTGATCCTGGGCATACAGAATTTCCTCTCTCCACAAGCCCTTGGCTACATAAGTGGTGACCCACCAGAATTCGTTGCTGCAGTCCGCAAAGAATTCGGCGGACGGACGTTTGACGCGATAGTCCTCATCCGACGGCTCCGGTATTTCGGGAAACGTCCCGTCTTTGTCCATAAGCACCTTGATCAGCTTGTCATGCTGGCTGTAGGATTCCTTTTCCTCGATGGGAATCAGGGTCATGTCGATCCGGTTCCCGTCCGTAAACAGCATCAGATAGGAGAACCAGTTCCCCAGATCAGGAGGGAACATCGCCATATCTTCGGGCGTTTGCAAAATGATGCGTTCCCCGAAGACGTCAATCCAGCCCGGGTCTTGAATGAAGCTGTCCATGTCGGTGACGTGGAAGCTGATATCATAGTCCTGAAATACATCCTTCGGCACATTAGGGTTCGTTCTTGAGCCTTCCAGGGTCACGGCGCGAACACGTTCATCGCGCTTAGCCACACCCAGAATCAAATCCATCATTTCTTGCTCGCTTCTCATCGTTGTTCCCGCCTTTCGTTTTCATTGGAATGGGTCAATCTTATGAACCGTTAAGGCAGGAGGTCCGCGGATGCGAACCGTGGAAGCGGGATATGGACACGCAGCATGTTATAACTTGTTCAGCAGCTTCTTCATATTCCGGTTCCCCTTTCCAGGATTTACCCTACATGAAATATCAATGCCATTAACCTTTCATGGCTTGAAATGAAGCCTCTGCGGCTTCCAATGTTGCATCGATGTCCGCTTCCGTATGGGCAGTCGTCATAAACCAGGCCTCGTATTTAGAAGGGGCCAGATTAATGCCGCGGTCCAGCATATGGCGGAAGAAGGAAGCGAAGGCCTCGCCGTCCGTATCCTGGGCTTCATCATAGTTGGTCACCGGATGATCGCAGAAATGAGTGGAGAAGGAGCCGCGAATCCGGTTGATCGTGAGCGGAATGCCATGGCGGTCCGCCGAGCTCTTCAGCCCTTCGGTCAGCTTGATCGTCAGACGCTCCATTTCCTCATACACGCCTTCGCCTTGCAGCACCTCCAAACAGGCGATCCCTGCGGCGATCGACGCCGGATTGCCGGCCATCGTTCCTGCTTGATATGCAGGTCCGAGCGGGGCAACCTGCTCCATAACGTGCTTCCGGCCGCCGTAAGCGCCGATCGGAAGACCGCCGCCAATGATTTTGCCGAGCGCGGTCAGATCCGGCTGAATGGCTTCGTGATTCGCCAGACCTGCGTATGTCTGGGAAGAGCCGTAGTGGAAGCGGAAGGCGCTGATGACCTCGTCATAGATGACGAGCGAGCCGTTATCATGGGCCAACCGGCACAGTCCTTCCAGGAAGCCTGGCTTTGGCATTACCATGCCGAAATTGCCGACAATCGGTTCGACCATCACCGCGGCCACGTCATCACCCCATTGCTCCAAGGCGTCACGCAGGCTGTCAAGATCGTTAAACGGAACCGTAATGACCTCGTGGGCAATGCTTGTCGGAATTCCGGCGCTGTCCGGAATGCCGAGCGTGGAAGGTCCTGATCCTGCGGCGACAAGCACGAGGTCGGAGTGGCCGTGGTAGCAGCCGGCGAACTTGATGATTTTATTGCGCTTCGTATATGCGCGTGCAACGCGGATCGTCGTCATGACGGCCTCAGTGCCGGAATTGACGAAGCGCACCTTGTCCAAGGAAGGGATGGCATCCTTCAGCATTTTGGCAAGCTTGATTTCAAGCTCGGTCGGCGTCCCGTACAGCGTGCCGTTCTGGGCTGCCGCCGTAATGGCGGCCGTAATGTGCGGATGGGCATGGCCGGTAATAATCGGTCCATAGGCCGCCAAGTAATCGATGTAGCGATTGCCGTCTTCATCCCAGAAATAGGCGCCGCTTGCGCGTTTCATGAAGACGGGGGCGCCGCCGCCGACCGCTTTGAATGAGCGGGAGGGGCTGTTGACGCCGCCGACGATATGCTGAAGAGCTTCCTGGTATAAGGCTTCGGAACGGGTTCTGGATGTGTTCATCGTGTAAAAACTTCCTTTCTTCATGAAGCAGGACAGGCCGCCAAGATTCCAAGCTGCCTGTCCTGCATGCTATATAGTGTGCTAAGTTAGTTGCGGTCTGTCTCTGTGGATGTAGACGTGGACGTCGATGCAGAAGGATTACTTTCTTTGCCGGCAGGATCGCTCTCCTTGCCTTCGCTTTGGCCTTCCTCGGTCTCCGGGTCAGGATCCGGCGGGCTCATGATATCCTGAATGTACTGCTTTAAGGTGTCCGGATTGCCGACCGTCAAGACAGCTGCACCGCCGATCGTTTCTTCCTTCAGCAGCTTCATCGGAGGGACCTGCTCGCTGCCGCTCATGCTGCTCTTGTATGCGACGGTGGCCAGCTTCCACATGTCTTCGACCTCGAGATTCGTGTCGATGTAAGGGCTGACGGATTTCAAAATATCCGGCAGCTTCATAATGGACGTGGTCGTCTGCATTTTCTTGGCGACCGCCTTAATCAGCTCGCGCTGCCGCTCGGTACGGGTAAAGTCGCCCATAGCGTCGTAACGGAAACGGACGTATTGGAGCGCGGCGTTGCCGTCCAGATGCTGCATGCCTTCCTTCAGATTGATGTCATATTCATTCTTGTCCGCTTTGCTGGAATAATTCATATCCTTCTCAACGTAAAAATCAACGCCGCCGACGGAATCCACCAGCTTGATAAATCCTTGGAAGTCGGTGTAGACATAGTATTGGATCGGGATGCCGAGCAGATCGCCGACCGCCTTCATCGCGGTATTGGGACCATGGGTGATCGCCGTGTTGATCCGGTTCGGGTCATGTCCGGGTATGTCCGTGTACGTATCGCGCAGAATAGAGAACAGGTACATTTTTTTCTTAACCGGGTCGATGGAGGCTACCATCATGCTGTCCGAGCGGGGGATTTCCCCTTCCTCGAAGCCGCGGGCATCGACGCCCATCAGCAGGATATTCACCGGCTCGGTGCCTTCCCATTCCGGAGGCGCAGGGACTTTGGCATCCACCTTCTCAATTTCATGGAACGGAGAGGATTCACCGCTTTTGTTCAAGCTTTGCAGGCCGTCATAGAATGAAACTGCATAATAAGTGCCGTAGGCGATGACAGCCGCAAGTACGATACATATGCTCCATATAATCGTCTTCTTTGTTTTTTTGGTCATTGTGTTCTTCCTTTCGGATTGCGCTGGTGAATAAAATCGATAGAACATTTGAACATTCGACATTCACTCTATTATAATTTTTTTCGAAAAGACAATCAATTTTACGGGTCTAAGGTCCCGTTCAGCAGGAGGAGCTTAATCGTGAAACCATCACATGTTGAAGTAGGGAGCCCGGTCCCTGATTTTACCCTCCCGGCTTCAAGCGGAGAGAATGTATCCTTGAGCGACTTTCGCGGACGCAAGGTCGTGCTGTTTTTTTATCCGAAAAATATGACGCCCACGTGCACTGAGGAGGCCTGCAGCTTCCGCGATCACTACGGCGCACTGAAGGAAGCGGGGGCGGTCGTCATCGGCATCAGTCCCGATCCGCTGAAATCCCATGCCAAATTTATCGATAAGCATAGCCTGCCCTATTTGCTTCTTGCTGATGAAGAGCATAAGGTAAGCGAGCTGTTCGGGGTGTGGCAGTTGAAGACGATGTTTGGCCGCGAGTACATGGGGATCGTGCGCTCCACCTTCCTGATCGACGAGAAGGGGAGGCTCGCCCGCGAATGGCGCAAGGTCAAGGTGAAGGGCCATGTGGAAGCGGTCCTCGAAGCTGTGCTGTCATAAGCTATATGAAGATTTGCCCCTCCGCATGCCTGGACAGGCTTGCCGCGAGGGGCTATTTTTGTTCACCCGTCCTTCTCTCGCAATTCTCGCTAAAATATATATCGGCTGATAGTCTTTTTTCGAAAATACCTCCATATAATCTAGCAGAAAGCCGAACTCATAGAAATGATGGAGGTAGAAATCATGAATATTGTAGCGAGAGTTGCATCCATTGCCTTGTTTTTTGGTGTGTTGGCGTTACTGATAACGGTCTGGGCCGGATTTCCCGAGGGAGAAACGAAACCGGACGATATGAAGGTATATATGGAGCAGGCGCTGCTGGCTCCGGCATCCACCACGGGGGTTCAGACGAAGGCGCTGTTAGGCCAAAGCGGTGAAACGCAAATCAAGCAAGCGGTTTACACAGCGGCAGCAGGCAAGCAAGCCGCATCCGCTGCAGCAGCGCAAGCCCAGGTCCCGAAAGCTGACCCGAAAGCTGAGAAGAAGGTCTATCTTACCTTTGACGACGGTCCTTCGGATTTGACGCTGGAGGTGCTGGACATATTGCATAAGGAAGGCATTAAGGGAACGTTCTTTGTGCTTGGGGAGCAGGCTGAAGCCCGTCCGGAAATTATCAACCGCATATATGAGGAAGGACACACGATCGGCAATCATACATATGATCATCGTTATGACAAGCTTTACGGTCATTTTCAAGATTTCTGGGCGCAGATCAAGAAGACGGAGGAGCTGATCCGCTTGATTACAGGCGAACGTCCGCAGCTCGTCAGGGCGCCGGGCGGGACAGCCGGACACTTTGACCAGTCGTATTTCGACCTGATGGAGCAGGGGGGATATCGCGTATTCGATTGGAATGTCGACAGCGGGGATTCGAAACGCCGGGGGGTTCCGGCCAAGGATATCGTAAAAGGCGCAACGGCAAAGGTCAGCGGCAGCGAGGCGATCGTGCTGCTGCATGACAGCAAGGGCCATGAGGAGAGCGTGAAGGCATTGCCGGAGATCATCGGTTATTACAAAAAGCAGGGCTATGCGTTCGATGTGCTTACGCCGGAGATGCAGCCGGTCCAGTTCAAGGCGCAGCAAGGCGCGGTTAAGGCCTCGCAGCCTTCCCGGCAATGGATCAAGGATCATGTTCTGGCCAATGCCAAACTATTCGAAACGGGCCGAACGCTTGCGGTCGAGTTTGGGGCCATGGAGACTGCATTCGAGCCGGGCGAGTATAAAATGGAGGACGGGCGCTTGATGGTTCCTCTGCGCGCCTTGTCCGAGCGGCTCGGGGGGACGGTCTCCTGGAAGGCTCACAGCAAGACCGTCAGCGTGGCCCTCGGAGGGAAACGCTGGGAAGCGGACCCGCTGAGACGCTCGATAAGTCCGGCTGAAACTTGGGGGAGGCCGCTGCCGTCCGATGTGCGCCTGATCGGCGGCACGGCCTGGATTCCGCTCCGTGACGCCCTTGCTGCATCCGGGCACCCTGTTACAAGAGTGACATATGAAGATGGCGAGATTCGAGTCATAACTTTGTAGTCGGAATTTGTATTTTATGTTTGTAATTATGCTGCACAAGTTATAGACTAGTACTTAGAGATAATAATCACAATCCCTGAGAACGTTATTCGTAAAGGAGGGGGGAGCCATCCCCCTGCCTTTATTTTGGCGCGAGTGAGTCACCTTGAAGTTCACACTTTATGTCAGTGATGCATAATAGATACCGGTTATCCCGAAATTAAAGCTAACCGGTTCGATCGTCGCCAAGTTCATCTTGGGAGTTCACTTAAAGAAAAGGAGGCAATTCTCTATGACAGAAACATCTAACCCGCAACCGTCCGAAACGCCGGATAACGTTGCAGGAAACCAGGCCAGCCGTCCTGATGTGCTGCTCGAACAATTGCTAAAGCCTGAGGTACAGGAATCGCTGACTACGCTCGTGGATAACCTGCCTAAGCTTACGGAAATGCTCACATTCTTCACGAAGGCTTATGATTTCGGCAAGTCCGTAGCTACTGATCCGGTGCTGGCGGAAGACACCATGGCTTCTCTCGCTGGATTCACGAAGCCTGTTACCGACAAGGCAAAAGCAATTGCGTCTGCCGCAATCGAAGCCGGCGACCGTATTCATGCCCAGGGTGATCATGCGCAAATCGGCGTATTCGGTCTGATGAAAATGCTGAAGGATCCTCAAGTTCAAAAGGGTCTTCGCTATGCTCAGGCTTTTCTTGACGTTCTGAACGAGCGCGACCAACAGAACAAGCGTTAATTCCATATATCTTAAGAAGAACGGAGGATGGTCATGTCTAAACATATTTTAATATTGGGCGGGGGCTACGGCGGCTTGCTGAGCGCACTTTCTGCGCGCGAGCATTTTGGCGTCAACGACGCTAAAATTACGCTGGTCAACCGTTTCCCAACTCACCAGATCATTACAGAACTGCATCGATTGGCAGCAGGCAACATCGCAGAGAAAGCAGTGGCCCTGCCGCTGGATAAATTGCTTCGCAACGCCAACGTGGATCTTCGCATTGGCAACGTCAAGGAGATCAAGCCGGATGAGCGCTCGGTATCCTTGGATGACGGCGGAAACTTTACTTATGATATTCTCGTTATCGCACTGGGCAGTGAAACTGCATTCTTCGGCATTCCGGGACTTCAAGAAAACAGCTTCATTCTGAAGTCGGTGAACGATGCGAATCGTCTGCGTGCCCATGTGGAATCCCGCATCGCGGAATATGCTAAAACGAAGAACAAGGCCGATGCAACGATCGTTGTCGGCGGCGGCGGCTTGACCGGCGTCGAGCTTGTCGGCGAGTATGCGGATATGCGCAGCGAGCTTGCACGCAAGCACGGGCTCGATCCACAGGAAATTACGCTCTACTGCGTAGAAGCGGCTCCTTCCATTCTGCCAGGCTTCCCTGCAGAGCTGGTTGACCGTGCTACAACAAGCCTGCAGAAGCGCGGCGTGAACTTCCTCACCGGCTTGCCGATCACGAAGATGGACGGTACAACCGTTGAGCTGAAAGACGGCAGCACCATCGAAACAAGCACGCTGGTATGGACCGGCGGCGTACAGGGTAACTCCGTTGTAGCGAACTGCGGTATCGAAGTGAACCGCGGTCGTGCGGTCGTTAACGAGTACCTGCAATCCGCTTCCCATCCTGACGTGTATGTCGCTGGCGACAGCGCGGTTGTTATGGGACCGGAAGGCCGTCCATACCCGCCGACAGCACAGCTGGCATGGCAGATGGGCGAGCTGATCGGCTACAACATCTTCGCGAATCTGAACGGCGGCGCACAAGCTTCCTTCGAGCCGGTATTCTCCGGTACGCTGGGCAGCTTGGGACGCAAGGATGCCATCGGAACGATCGGCGCGAACAAAACGCAATTGAAAGGTTTGCCTGCGACGCTGATGAAGGAAGCGAGCAACATGCGCTACCTCTCTCACATCAATGGATTGTTTACGCTGGCATACTAAGCCGAAGGCTTGCATGAATATGAATTTAAATCAAGAGATGGGCCCTGATATTGGGGTCCGTCTCTTTTTTGCGTTTGCGGTGAGGGAAGGCAAAAAACATAAGAAGATGGACATAGGGACAATCTTTGTCAAACATATTACGATGAATACACTCCGGACGGACCTTACTTGAAGTTGAGGTTTCGCGGGGGGGCCAGAAGGAGACCGGAGCGGGAAGAGGATGGGCGGAAAGGAAAGGGGAGCAGTAGCAGCCGGAAGCGAACGCATGGGAGGTTGAGGTAGGGGAAGGGGAGCAGGAGCAGCCAGAAGCGAACGCGAGGAAGGAAAGGTAGGAAGGGAAGGGGAGCAGTAGCAGCCGGAAGCTAACGGACGCTGAAGGAAAGATTGGAAGGGAAGCAAGGAAAGGAGGGGCCGGAGGGAACCAACATAAGGTACAGATATGCCTGGAAGCTTGTCGACAGATGTACAAGAACACAAAAGCCTCTTAAGTTGAAAGCGCTGTCAAAAAAATGTAATTCATGTTCTGATCTGGTAGAGGAGGGAGTTTGCATATGCGGGGATACCGCCGTCTTCATTCAATCGTAACACAGCTGTTTTTGTTCTTTTTCATCGGTACGACATTGCCGGTTCTGATGATGGGCTTCCTATCCTTCCACAAGTCGGCATCCATCGTGGAGGAGCAGGTGGGCAAGGTGGCATCGCTGACGATTACCCAGGTCAGCGACAAGCTGAATATGTTCTTCAAGAAGCTGGACGATTCCTCGATGATGGTGCTGAACAGCAAAGTCGTCCACGGCATTTTGGAGGATCCGGATCTCAGCCAATATGACCTGAACCTCAAGGTTAAAGAGGGCAAGGATCTGCTGACCTCCATTATGATCAACTCGCCGGAAATCATCGACGTGTACGTCTTTGATATCAAGCGGAACAATTCCGTCCTCAGCGCCGACTCGCTGATGTCCATTCCGAGTCAATGGGAATCGGCGTGGTTTCAGTCGATTTTGGAGGCTCGCGGGCAAACGGTGTGGTTCGGTCTGTCCGACACCTCCTATCTGAAGCAGACAAGCATGGGGTTTCCGGTATTTGGGCTTGGAAGGGCGATCCGCAGCTGGGATACGGGGGAGATCGTCGGCGTCATGTTCTTCGAAATTATGGGGGATGTGCTTATTGACGAGCTGAACCACGTCCAGTTCGGGGATACGGGTTACATGTATGTCGCCAACGACGAGAACCGCTTCTTCTATCATCCAGATCCGGCCATGTACGGGAAGCGCTCCCCTGTGGAGCTGCCGACAGGGCCGACGGAATACGAGTGGAACGACAAGAAAACGCTGATGATCCCTTCCCGGCTGAATAACGGCTGGCATGTCGTAGGAATGGTTCCGCTTAAGGAGCTGACGGCCGATTCGGCCAGCATCCGCAGCTTTACCGTATGGATCGTGCTCGGCTCGATGCTGGCGGCCATCGGGATCGGATACTACATGACGCGGAAAATCGGCAATCCGCTCGTTCATTTAAGCCGGCTGATGCGCCGCAGCGAAGCCGGGGACTTGAGCGTCCGGTGCCGCAATGTCGGTCCAAGCGAGATCGGTCAGCTCGGCAGAAGCTTCAACAAGATGATCGAGCAGATTGACCTGTTGATCCAGCGGATTGCCGCAGAGGAATCGGAGAAGAAGAAAGCTGAAATCCGGGCTCTTCGCTATCAGATCAATCCGCATTTTCTATATAACACGCTGAACTCCATCCGGTGGATGGCCAAGCTGAACCGCACCAATGATGTCGACAAGGCCGTAGCGGCGCTCGTGCATCTTCTTGAAGGCAGCCTGGGGCGCAGCGGGGTATTTATACGCCTTGGCGATGAGCTGGAGCTTCTTCGCCAATATATGATCATCCAGAAATACCGCTATGACCATCCGATTGAGCTGGTCGTCGACTGTCCGGCTGGCATGGATGACGTGCAAATTCCCCGCATGCTGCTTCAGCCGATTGTGGAAAATGCGATTTTCCACGGGATTGCGCCCCTGGACGACAAGGGGGTCATCCGGGTTGTCATCCGGCGGCAGCAGGAGGATGCCATGATCCACATCGAGGACAACGGCATCGGAATCGAGCCGGAGAAGCTTGCCGGGCTGCTGGATTATGAGCGCAACCGCTCCAAGCAGGGAATGACCCACATCGGACTGTCGCATGTCCATCAAACCGTGAGGCTGTATTACGGCAGTCGTTACGGCTTGAACGTCGAGCGGAAGGAAGAGGGAGGCACGCGGGTGACCATCTTGATTCCGGCGAACGGAGGGGATATTCATGTACAAAGTGCTGCTCGTTGATGACGAAGCGATTGCCCGCACAGGGCTCCGGACCACTTTTGACTGGGAGGGATACGGCTATCGGTTGGTCGGGGAGGCATCGAACGGTCAAAAGGCTTTGAAGTGGATCGAGGCGGGAGAGGTCGACATTCTGATTACGGACATCGCGATGCCGGTCATGGACGGGCTTGAGCTTACCCGCCGGACAAGGCAGCTATGCCCATGGGTGAAAGTGCTGCTGCTCAGCTGCCACAGCGATTTTGAATACGTCCGGGAAGGCATTCGGCTCGGCGCGGCCGATTACATTCTGAAGCCGACGCTCGATTCAGCGTCGCTGAAGGATGTGCTGGAGCGGATGCGGCAGAAGCTGGAGGAAGAGAAGCGCCTTGAGCGTATCGTAACCGAGCATGAGCGGCAGCAGCGGGAACAGCGGAAACGGGCCGATGAGAAGACGCTGTATATGGCATTGCACGGGGAAGCTGCCGCCCTGGAGAACTTGGCCGGGTTCCGGAGTGACGGCCAATTCGTCGTGGCAGTCTGCCGACTGGACGGAGGGCCGAGATCAGACGGCTTCGGAGCAGCCCCGTTGGACGGAGAAGAAGAAATGGAACGATTCAAGAGCTGCTTATATGAGCAGCTGCCGGATGCGCTTGCGGTCCGAACGGGACCGGATTTACTGGCGGTCTGGGTGCCCGTTGACGGCATGGAGCGTTCAGAGGATCCTCGCTGCGATCATCTCCTCCGTCCGCTTGCCGCCTTCGCCACCATCGGGCTCAGCCGCCGGTATGCCGGGCCCCAGCGGCTCGCCGAGGCCTACGTAGAGGCGAGTGCAAGCCTGGAAGCCTCTTTCTTTTACCGGGAGGGGCGCATCTTTCACGCGGAGGATATTGGTGCCTTGGGCGACCGTGGCGGACCGGAGCAGGCAAAGCCCGAGCTGCAGGCCTTGAGGGCTGCGCTGGCCGTCGGAAACCTGCCGAGGTGCGAAGTGCTTCTGCAGTCGGTAATGGAGCGATGGATGCCGTCCCGAATGGGGAAGCAGGAGGTGCTCGTTGAAGCGGAGGAGCTTCTTGGCATGCTGTCCACGTACAGCCTGTCCGCCCTGCCGATTGTATCCCCGGCGTTTGAGCTAACCCGGCTTCGGTCTGTCGAAGAGGTGCGGAGCGTCATGCTGGACGCGTTTCAGGCGGTTCGGGACGAGCCGAATCGCGGTCCGTTTCCGGAAGCCACGCTTCACGAGCGGATCGTCCTTCAGGCCATTTCCTATATTAACGCCCATTACACGGAGCCGATCTCCCTTCAGGAGGTCGCCGATGAAGTCGCCGTAAGCCGGAATTACTTCAGCGAGCTGTTCAAACGGGTGACGGGGAGCAATTTTATCGACTACGTGATCGATCTTCGGGTAAAGCGTGCCAAAGAGCTGCTGGCTGCAACCTCGCTCAGGGTGTATGAGGTGGCGGAGCTTTCAGGATTTAACGATGTGAAGTATTTCAGCAAGCTGTTCAAGAAGCTGGTCGGGATGACGCCGGCCGAGTATCAGGGATTGAACCGCAAATGACAAGGCGGCAGCAGGTTTCTTGCAGGATCGGAAAAGAAGCCACTTATTCGGAACATAATCCGTTCCAAAGCTTTTTGCCAAAATTTTATAATTAAAGCGTTTACAAGAGTCTTTTCAGGTTAGTCCAAATCGGTCGGAAACGGAGGAAATGAAAATGACAAGAACGCGTAAAAGAGGGGCATTGCTTGCTGTCATTCTAGTGCTGTCCATGCTGCTTCAAGCATGCGGTGGCGGTGAATCGGATGGGGGCGGCTCGGCAAGCGGCGAGAAGGTCAAGATCAAATGGGCGACATGGGGCAACCCCGGGGAGCTCACCCGATTTCAGGAGATGACGAAGGACTTCAACAAGCGGCATCCGGAGATCGAAGTGGAGTTTATTCCGATTCCCGGCGAGTATGACCAGAAGATTTTGACGCAGCTGACAGGCGGAACGGCTCCGGATATTTTCTATGCCGGCGACGGCCTGATCGTTAAGCTGATCGAAAACCAGAGCATCGAGAACCTGACCCCGTATATGGAGGCTCCGGACAGCCTCATCAAGAAAGAGGACTACTTCGAAGGACTATGGGGGGCGGCGGTCCGGGACGGACAGACGTACGGGGTTCCGGTGGATTGCAACCCGATGGTGCTTTGGTACAACAAGAAAGTACTCAAAGAAGCGGGAATTACCGAGATGCCGGCGGAGCTGCAGGCAAGCGGGCAATGGACCTGGGACAAGTTCAAGGAGATGACCGATAAGATCCGGGCGAGCAATAAGTACGGCTACGTGCTGGATAACTCCTGGAACAGCTACCACAGCTGGGTTACCTCCAACGGCGGCCGGGTGTATGACGAGAACGGAAATTTCGTCGCGGCCGACGATCCGAAGGCGAAGGAAGCGTTCCAGTTCCTGTATGACAACGTAAAGTCGAAGAATATCACGTTCTCCGGCACGCTGCCGAAAGGACAGGGCGGGGATGCCATGTTCATGTCCAATCAAGTAGGCTTCGTGGGTGCCGGGCGCTGGTATCTCCCATTGTTCAAGAAAAATGAGAGCCTTGAATACGACGTCGTTACCTGGCCGACCAATACGGGCAACAAAATCGAGCCGGCCGGCATTCCTACGGCATACCTGGTGATGAATAAAGCCTCGAAGAATAAAGAGGCCGCGTATACGTTCTTCTCCGAATATTTGAATAAAGACGGCCAGCGTTTCCGCCTGCAGGGCGGCGGCAATGCGGTTCCGTCCGTCGCAGGCACCGATGAAGTCGTGCTCGAGGGCAATCTGCCGGAGCATGCCCAGTTGTTCCTCGACGCGCGCGAGGTCGGTTATGCGCTGACGCCGTTCGAGGCCGGCATCCCTGGGCTAAGCCAGGATATTACTTCGAAGTTCGAAGCGTTATGGCTGAAGAATCAGGAGCTTGATAGCTCGCTTAAGGATATACAGACCATGGCCAACCAGAAGATCCAGGATTACAAGAACAGCAAAAAATAATCCAGCTCCGAGAGGAAGGGTGAGTAGACATGAACGTGCAGCCTGCAGGAAGCCCGGGAGCCGCCCCTTCTCCGGAGCGGCTCCCGGAGAGAAGGGGCTCTTCCCTGAGCAGCAAAACATCCGAAGGATTGTGGGGATATTTATTCATTTTCCCGCAACTGCTAGGACTGGTCGCTTTTTCATTAATTCCGCTCGTCTCGGCCTTCGTGATCAGCATGATGAATTGGGACGGGATGGGGACGAAGCAGTTCGTCGGCTTTCAGAACTTCATCGGCCAGCTTCGGGACGAGGAGTTTCGCATCGCGCTCGTCAATACGGTGTACTACACCATTCTGTCCGTGCCGACAGGGATCGTGCTGGCGATGCTCGTTGCCGTCGGCTTGAATCGGGTTCGCGGAAAAATCCTTTACCGGCTGATCTATTTCATGCCGAACATCACGATGTCGGTAGCGGTCGCCGTCGTATTCATGTGGCTGTTCAACGCCGACTTCGGCCTTATCAACATGTATCTGAAGCAGTGGTTCGGCATTACGGGGCCGTCATGGCTGACCGATTCGAGATATGTCATGCCTTCGATCGCCATGCTAAGCGTGTGGATGGGGCTTGGAGGCAACATGGTGCTGTTCCTGGCCGGGCTACAGGGTATCTCTAGAAGCTATTATGAAGCGGCTGAAATCGACGGGGCCGGCAAATGGCAGCAGCTCATCCACATTACGATTCCGCTGCTGTCGCCGACCACCTTTTTCGTGACCATTATGTCGATTATCGGCTCCTTCCAGGTGTTCGACCAATCCTTCGTCATGACGTCCGGCGGTCCGGCGAAAGCCAGCTATACCCTTGTCTATCACATTTATGAAACGGCCTTTGCGGACTTCACCTTCGGCAAGAGCACGGCGGCGGCGGTCATCCTGTTCTTGATGATTCTGTCCCTGACCCTGTTCCAGATGAAGATGTCGAGGCGCTGGGTTCATTACGAGGATTAATGGACGTAAGAGGAAGGAGGAGAAGCTACATGCCGTACCGAGGATTGCGGGCGTCGACCGTCCTGCTGCACACCGTCCTGATCATCGGCGCCTGCATCATGGCCTTGCCGTTCGTATGGATGGTGCTCAGCTCGCTCAAGGATTTATCCCAGGTGTTCGTCGTGCCGCCCAAATGGATTCCGGACCCGTTCGTCTGGTCCAACTACAAGGACTCCCTGACGGCGCTGCCCTTCGGGAGAGCTTATCTGAACAGCTTTTATATCAACGTCATCGTGGTGGTATCGCAGCTCGTAACCTGTTCGATGGCCGCCTATGCTTTTGCCAAAATATCGTTTCCGTTCCGGGAGCCGCTGTTTATCCTGTTCCTGGCCACGATGATGGTGCCGGGGCAAGTCACGATCATCCCCCTGTACCTCATCATGAAAAATATCGGTTGGCTGGATACGCATCTGGCAATCATCGTTCCCTCCGCCCTGCTCAACGCCTTCGGCGTGTTTCTGCTCAGGCAGTTCTTCAGAGGCATACCGAAGGAGATGGAGGAGGCGGCCATCGTGGATGGTGCGAACCGGTGGACCATCTATGCGCGAATCATGCTGCCGCTTATTAAGCCAGCCTTGTCGGCGCTTGGAATCTTCACCTTTCTCGGGATGTGGAACAATTTCTTCAACCCGCTGATTTTTCTCAGCAGCACGGACAAATTTACCGTGCCGATGATGCTGAACCTGTACCGGGGCATGTATTCCACGGACTGGACGCTGATGATGGCGGGTGCTTCCATCGCGCTGATTCCGGTGTTGATCGTATATATCATCGGGCAGAAATATATCATCGAAGGCGTGACCCTGTCTGGAATTAAGGGGTAGATTACAGCAAGGGGTTCATAAAGGAAACGAACGCACGAGCCGGAGCAGGCCCGTAAGAGGAAGCGATAGCCGCTTTCTTCTTGCGGGCTTTCTTCTGTCCGCTATCCACAAAATAAAGCCGAGCTATGCTCCGATGCTGATGCACTATCGATGCTTCTCATAGCGGCAGACCGGATTTGAACCTTACGGAATTTCCTGCTAACACCGCTATTCGCCTCATTGCCGATGTCTATCTTGGAGTCATCTTGGAAAACCTATTCATAGATTCATAACTAAGGCTATCAACTATGTTTTGTTCTATGAATATGGAAGGTTGGAGGGTGATGTTCTTGCTGCGTTCATCCATGATGGAAGAGGAGCGAATGGATCCCGAGTGGGCTCCGGACCTGCTCGGTAAAGTTAGAAGCCGGATCGGCAGCGTCATTGTCGGGCATGAGGAACAGATTTCGCTCACTATGATCGCACTGCTGGCCGGTGGGCATGTGCTGCTGGAGGATGTTCCGGGCGTTGGGAAGACGATGCTGGTCAAAACGGTGGCCGCGTTGATCGGCTGCGATTTCAATCGGATTCAGTTTACGTACGATTTGATGCCGGGGGATATTACCGGTGCCTCCGTTTATTATCCGCATTCGGGAGAGTTTGTCTTTCGCCCCGGACCTCTCATGGCGAACATCGTGTTAGCCGATGAAATTAACCGGGCATCGCCCAGGGCGCAGTCTGCGCTGCTGGAAGCGATGGAGGAGGGCAGGGTCACCGTCGACGGCCGGACTTACCCGCTGCCCGCCCCATTCTTCCTGCTTGCAACCCAAAATCCCTATGAATATGAGGGGACGAGCCGGCTGCCGGAAGCCCAGCTCGACCGCTTCCTCATGAGAATGTCGCTGGGCTATCCCGATATGGAAGGTGAGATGGTGCTGCTGGATCGGAGGAGCAGCAGCGCCATGGCGGATAAATTGAAGCCATTAATGGCAGGCTCCGAGCTGATGGCGATGCAGCAGGCGGCGGCGCGGGTGTTCGTTGATGAGAGCATCAAACGCTACATGGTCAGCGTCGCTGATGCATCCCGCCGGCAGCGGGGAGTGGCGCTTGGCATCAGCCCGCGGGGCACCTTGGCCTGGTACCGGGCGTCCCAAGCATCAGCCTATATGGATGGGAGAATGTACGTCATTCCGGATGACTGCCTTCGCGTTGCCGTCCCGGTGCTTGCCCACCGGATTCATATGAATCATGAAGGACGGGCTGCGGGACTGACTCAGCAGGAGATGGTGAACGCCATCCTTGCCCAGTTCGAGCTCCCGCGCCAGCGCAGCCGGAAAGGCGGCTCGCGGTGAAGCGGGAGCTGGCGGATTGGATGAGAGCTTTGGCCATATGGCTCGTAGCGCTGGGTCTTTATGTGTGGCTGGGGGGCGAAGCTCTCCGGCTGCTGTGGCTCGCGTGCACGCTGGTTCTGATCGGAGGGGCCGCGCTCAGGCTGCTCGGACCGTCCCGGATTACCGTTAGCCGGACATGTACTCCGGCATACATCTATAGGGGAGACTCCGCTCATGTCACAGTTCGGATTGATTATAAAACCGTGCTGCCCGTGCCTTGGATGATGGTTCAGGATACGATCGGAGGCTGCTCGCATCGGAAACTGCTGTTTCCCGGATTACGCAAAAATCTCACTTACAGCTATCAGCTTGACCGGCTTCCCCGCGGCATCTGGACGGAGGCCTCCAGCGAAATTGCTTGGGGGGACCTGTTCGGATGGTTCCGGTTCAGCCGTCAGCTTGCCGGTGAAATGACCGGGATTTCCGTTCTTCCCCGGCCGGCGGCTGGCCCTGAGCTTCAAGCTGTCCCCCGCGGCGGGTCAGCCGATCGGGAGGATGAACGGACCTTCGCGAAGAGGCGGACGGACATTCGGGGCAGCGGCCTGCGGGATTATATTCCCGGGGATCCGATGAACCGGATTCACTGGAAAAATTCCGCCAAGCTGGGGCGTCTGCAATCGTTCCTGCCGCAGGAAGGGAGCGGCATCCGCCAGGGTATCGTGTTAGATACGAAGCGCCAAGGTGTTTTTGGAAGAGAGGGAGGCACGTACGAGGAGGCCTTCGAGGATACGGTTGCTGTCGCAGCCGGGTTCCTCTGTCAGCTTCATGACCGCCGAGTACCTTACAAGCTATGGACAAGCGCGTACCAATCCCTGACGCCTGTGTCCGAATATAGAGGCGATAACGCTGCGCAAAGGCGGGATATCCTCCTTCCGCTGGCATCTGTCCGGATATCGGGCGGGGTAGAAGCGGCTGATCCTCATGAGGAATACGCGCGGATGTCGACGGATGTATTGGAGAGGGATACGGCTTGGACGATTATAACAGGGACCATGAATGAGCAAGCGGCCCTGCTTGGAATCAAACTGCTGAATAGCGGTGTTCGGGACGTTACGATATGCTGCTTGCGCAGCGGGCAGCAGCGGACAGCCATCCGCATTTCCGGGGATGGCGGGCATCCGTTTCGTTCGACGGGACAGGAGCGGGCCGAGGAGTATTACCGCCTGGGAGGAAGGCTGGTTATTGCTGGCGGAATACCGGAAGCTCCGGCAGATGGATCGTTGAAGGGAGGGAATGGGAATGGATCCGGTCAGCTTGCACGATAAGGCGGAAGAACGCGTTGGGCCCGGGAGCCATCCCGCCGGGCATTTCCGTTCTTCCCTCGTTTCCAGAACGTTTCCCGGGACCCTGCTTCAGCGTGCGCTCATTACCCTGCCGGTAGCAGGACTGCTGTCGGAGTGGCTGCTCCCGCTGCAGGCCGTTAACGGGGCGGGCGGGGACCTGATTCTGCAAGCACTGGCTCTTCTTGCGGCGATTCTTCTCCTTCAAGGCCTGTCCACCTGGCGTGAATGGGTGTGGCTGCCGCTGAACGCTTTGCTGGTCATTTGGCTGTGCGCCCAATTGTTTAACTACGCCAATCCGCTGGAATGGCTGCACGAATATGCTTCGGTCATCCTTCCAGGGGATGCGGCGGGCGTCATAAACACGCGGGCGTTTACCGGGCTCAGCGAGGAGAGCAGAACGATGGTTCTCTTGATCGGCTGGGGCATCATGGTATCGGCCATTCATATGCTATCCCTTTACCGCCTGTCCGTCTGGCTGTTCGGAGGCTCGACGCTGGTCTATTTGGCCGTGCTTGCCTCCGTGTCGGAGCGAAGCTTGTATTCCGACATGGGGCTGGCTATGCTCTACCTTCTGATGGCTCAAGGGCTGATGCATATTGTGAGGCTGGGCCGGGAAGCCTCAGATGATGAAGCAAACCGGAGACGAGCTGTTCATTCTGATGGAGATGCAAACCAGAGACGAACTGTTCATTCGGGTACTTGTACAAACCTGAGGCCATCTGGTCAGTATGCGTCTCTGCCCATGCTGCGCTGGAGCATGGCCGTGATCGTGACGGCCGTACTGGCAATCGGGGCAGCCCGTCTTGGCGGATCCTTCAACGAGCCTTATGAAGGCGCAGGCTTGACGTTAACGGATCTCGCTGAGCGGATCTCGGGCATAGGGGAGCACGTCCGGGAGGCGGCGGAGGATGCACTGCCTGCCGCGCGAATGATCGGATACTCACCTGTGATGGGCGATTTGGGAGGTCCGCTATCGATGAGCGATGAGGTGTTCTTCACGGCGAAGTCTCCGATTCCGACCTATTGGCGGGGCGAAGCCTATAGCTTGTACGACGGCCGGAAATGGGACCAGGATCGCGCCATCCGAACGACTGCTAAGCTGAGGGACAATTTAAGGGACAAGCTCCCCTTCTGGGAGCGGTCAGAAGGACGAACACTGGTGCAGACCCTGCAGTTTGAGGAGCCTTCCCAGGTGAAGCCGCTGCTGGCCGGAGGAATTATTTCCCGGGTATCTGATGTACAAACTGCCGGAGGGAAGCGGGAGCCGGGGCTCTCTGTGGAGCGGATGTCCGAGACCGTCTCCATGCAAGGGGAGGCTGCACTATCCCGCTATACCGTGGAATCCCTATATATCCAGCCGGATATGCAAGGTCTTCGTGCTTCAGCCGGCAAAGATCCGTCGTATATGAAAGAGCTGTATCTGCAGCTCCCTGATTCACTCCCCGGCAGGGTCCGTGATTTGGCGAAGACGGTTACGTCGGATGCTTCGAACAGGTATGAAATGGTCAAGGCTATCGAATCCTATTTGGAGCGGAACTATACGTATACGCTGCAGACGGCCATCCCCCCGGAGGGCAGCGACTTTACCGATCAGTTTCTGTTTGAGTCGAGAGAAGGGTACTGCGCGCATTTTGCAACGGCGATGACCGTCATGCTGCGAAGCGAAGGAATCCCCGCCCGTTACGTGACCGGATTTGCGCCGGGTGAACCGGTGGAGGGGAAGGAGCATACGTACCGCGTTGCCGAAAAGAACGCCCATGCCTGGGTGGAGGTATTTTTCCCCGGAACGGGCTGGGTGATGTTCGACCCTACCCCTGGATTCGGCACCGAGCCTTCCACGCCTCCAGCGACATCGGACGAGATTACGGCTTCGCATCTGCCGTGGTCCGGCTTATGGGATCGTATGCTGGATGCCGCCGCCAACGTGCTGATGCTGATCTCTACCCTTGGGCCTGTTTCTTTTGGAGCAGGGCTTTTGATCCTCGTTCCGACGGCTGCGGCAGCGATCTACTGCATTCCGTCCATTCGGGAGAGGCTTTTCTTCCTGATGCTGTCAAGCCGGATCGCGGTCTCTCCAAGGGAAGGGCTTGTCTCTGCCTCGGCTCCCGTATGGGAGAAAATCCAGCGCAGGTTCGGAGCGTTCGAGAGGGGCCAGACTGTCCGTCAATATATTTCGTCGTTATCGGTTACGGATGAGGCTTTCCGGCTTGAATTAATGCAGTTTGCCTGGCGCTGGGAGAGGGCGGCTTTTCAAAATGAACCGTGGACCCGGACGGAAAAGGTACACTTTTTACGCCAGTGTCTTCGAATTGTCAAAAAACTGGCATGAAAACGAAGGGGCCTCTTTCTTGACGGTATGAATTCGGGTTGCGTATAATTAATTTCATTAATCAAGGGAGGCCCGGTAATGAATAAGCCTAATGAAATCATCGTTGTTTTGGACTTCGGTGGACAGTATAACCAACTTATAGCACGACGGATCCGCGATCTTGGCGTATATAGCGAGCTTTTGCCTTATAATACGTCCGTGGAGAAGATTAAGGAATTGGCACCGCGCGGGATTGTTTTTTCGGGAGGCCCTATGAGCGTTTATTCCGAAAATGCCCCGCATGTCGATCCTGCCATTTATGACCTGGGTGTTCCGATTTTCGGAATTTGCTACGGCATGCAGTTGATGGCCCACCAGCTGGACGGTAAAGTAGAGCGTGCTTCCAAGCGCGAGTACGGAAAGGCTGAGCTGGAATTTAATCCGAACACCACGCTCGTTAAGGGTCTGGAGCAGAAGCAGACCGTATGGATGAGCCACGGCGATCATGTGGTATCACTGCCAACCGGCTTCAAGCTGGATGCAGGTACGGAATCCGCTCCGATTGCTGCGATGAGCAACGAGGACAAGAAGCTGTACGCCGTGCAGTTCCATCCGGAAGTACGCCACTCCGTGCACGGGAATGAAATGATCAAAAACTTCCTTTATGAAATATGTCAGTGCGAAGGCAACTGGAGCATGGAGACCTTTATCGACGACCAGGTTCGCGAAATCCGCGAAGTCGTCGGAGACCAGAAGGTGCTGTGTGCCCTGAGCGGCGGGGTTGACTCTTCCGTTGTGGCCATGCTGATTCATAAAGCGATCGGCGATCAGCTGACTTGCATGTTCATTGACCACGGCTTGCTGCGCAAGGGCGAGGCTGAGAGCGTGATGGAAACCTTCGTCGGCAAGTTCGATATGAAGGTCGTCAAGATCGATGCGCGCAACCGTTTTATGTCCAAGCTTAAGGGCGTGGATGATCCGGAGAAGAAGCGCAAAATTATCGGCAACGAGTTTATTTACGTATTTGACGAGGAATCCAGCAAATTCGACGATTTTGCATTCCTCGCTCAAGGCACGCTGTATACCGATATCGTTGAGAGCGGAACGGATACGGCGCATACCATCAAGTCCCACCATAACGTAGGCGGACTTCCTGAAGACATGAAGTTCAAGCTCATCGAGCCGCTGAAGGCCCTGTTTAAGGACGAGGTCCGCAAAGTCGGCGAGGAGCTTGGCCTGCCGGACGAGATCGTGCACCGTCAGCCGTTCCCGGGACCAGGACTCGCGATCCGCGTGCTTGGCGAAGTGACCGAGGAGAAGCTGAAGATTGTGCGGGATTCCGACTACATCCTGCGTGAAGAGATCGCGAAAGCCGGACTGGACCGCGAAATCTGGCAATATTTCACCGCGCTTCCGAACATGAAGAGCGTTGGCGTTATGGGCGACGCCCGTACGTATTCCTACACGGTCGGCATCCGTGCCGTAACCTCCATCGACGGCATGACGGCTGACTGGGCCCGCATTCCTTGGGATGTGCTCGAGAAGATTTCGGTGCGCATCGTCAACGAAGTGGAGAACGTCAACCGGATCGTGTATGACGTTACGTCCAAGCCGCCTGCAACGATCGAGTGGGAGTAGGAGTACTCCGGGAGATCGAACGATATAAACCGATTCGTTGAAGTCGAGAGACGAAAAGGATGAAAGTGAACACCTCTGCTACCGGGGATATCAGGTTATGATATGCCTTGATGGCAGGGGTGTTTTTTTACAAATAGTTCTGTCGACCCACAATGATTATGGATTTCTCCCCAAATCCCGAACATTACTTTAAATTAACAAGTGTAATATTCGTTTTTGTTATTGACAAGCTTGGGCATCTCGTCCTAGAATATGAGTAGAAATCGACACGACAACAACAAATAACGAGCTTTTTCGTATAATCCCGGGAATGGGCCCGGGAGTCTCTACAGGTCACCGTAATGATCTTGCTACGAAAAGAGGAGCGGCAATATAATGCGGACACGTACTGCGTTTCTAAAGCCGGCTGTCACTGTCAGGAAAGATGCTTTCCGGCAGTGCGCCCGGTTTTCACGAAGCGATTGTTAGCCTGTGTTCCGATGGCTATTGTTTTGCGGCTCTTTTTTCCAAGCAGCGGCCCTGGGGATTTATCCTTAGGGTCTATTTGTTGTTGCGGGTCATTAATTTTAAGGGGGATATCTCTATAATGGAGCGTTTCTTTAAGCTAAAGGAACACGGAACAACAGTAAGAACCGAGATTATCGCTGGCCTTACGACGTTTATGACGATGGCCTACATCCTGCTTGTTAACAACCTGTTTCTCGGTCCTAACGGGGCAGGCATTCCGCAGGAAGGCGTCTTCTTCGCGACTGCGGTCGGTGCGGGACTCGTAACGATGGCGATGGGCTTCTTCGTTAATATTCCGGTTGCGCTGGCGCCGGGTATGGGTTTGAATGCATATTTCATGACCGTCGTGCTGAGCTCGAATGGAGCCATTACATGGCAGGCTGCGCTCGGAGCCGTATTTATTTCAGGTATCGTCTTCATCATTCTGACGGTAACGAAGGTTCGCCAAATGCTGCTGACGGCCGTTCCGAATAACCTTAAAATTGCCATTACGGTCGGGATTGGCTTGTTTATTACCATTGTCGGATTGAAGCTCGGCAATCTGGTTACCGTGTCGATCAACCCGGGTACGGATGTTAGCCAGCCGGTACCGGGAGGCGCGTTTAATATGGGCCTTGGGAACTTCGTTGAGCACAAGGACACGCTGCTTGCTCTAATCGGGCTGTTCCTGATTGCGATTCTTATGGTGATGAAGCTGAAGGGCGCTTTGCTGATCGGTATCGTGCTGACAACATTGATCGGTATTCCGATGGGCGTAACCGACCTGTCCAGTCTTAGCACCGCAAGCTGGATTCCATCCTTTGATAATTTGGCCGTTGGCCAGATGGATCTGAAAGGCGCGCTCGGAATCGGGCTCATCGAGGTCATTTTTATCTTCACGTTCGTTGAACTGTTTGATACCTTCGGTACATTGGTCGGTACTGCAGGCCGTGCAGGATTGCTCAAGAATAAAGAAGAAGGCGAGAAAAAGCTGGGTAAAGCGATGCTCGTCGATGCGGGCGGCGTGAGTGCCGGCGCATTCCTTGGTACAAGTACAATTACGGCATTCGTAGAGAGCACCTCCGGTGTTGCCGAAGGCGGACGTACCGGTCTGACGGCCGTAACGACAGGCGTGCTGTTCATTCTTGCGCTGTTCCTGGCTCCACTTGCTCTGGTTGTTCCTTCTGCTGCTACGGCTCCGGCGCTTGTCGTTGTCGGCGTGCTGATGATGAGCCAGGTTCGTGATATTGAATGGGATGATTTCATGCAAGCCTTCCCTGCATTCCTGACCATCATCCTGATGCCGTTCACGGGCGGAATCGCCAACGGGATTTCGGCGGGGATCATTGCTTACGTCGTGCTTGCCGTATTCGGTAAGCTGACAGGGCGCACCGACACGAAGGTGCACTGGCTGATGTGGATTCTGTTCGTGATCATCTTGGTTCGTTACGCGTTCCTCGGGGCCGAATAATCATTCGTCAATTACGCATAATAAAACCGTCTCTTATTTATATATGAACTGTGACCCATAAGATGGACACTTTGAAAAAAGTGACTTCTTGTGGGTCATTTGTGTTTTAATCAAGGTATGTGACGAGGAGTGATACGAGAATGGGGAAGTTGAAACGGGTGCTCTTTACCGAGGAGCAAATGAGGAAGCTGGAGGAGAATCCAAACGTACACCATGTGACCGAGGCGGCCATTACATACACACCTGCATTCAAGCTGGAGGCGCTGAAAGCCTACAAGCAGGGGCAGACACCTTCAGAAATCTTTATTCGTGCCGGCTTCGACCTGGACGTTATTGGTCATAAGAAGCCCAAGGACAGCTTAAAACGGTGGCGTGAAACCTTCGAACTGTACGGTGAGGAAGGTTTGGCTACAGAGCGGCGCGGTAAGGGCAGTACAGGGCGCAAGCCAACTGGTCAGTTGTCAGCCGAAGAAGAATTGAAACGGGCTAAGGCCCAGATCAAACTGCTTGAAGCTCAAGTGGACATGCTAAAAAAGCTCGAAGCGCTCGATCGGCAGAAGAAGAAACGCTGACGCCCTCCGAGCGCTATGAGATCATAAATCGCACCATTCGGGCATATGGCCTGAAACGAATGACACGCTATCTATGCGAGCTCGTGGAAGTAAGTCCAAGCGGCTATTACAGGTGGCTGGGGACGGAAGAAGATCGTCAACTTCGTGCTGCCGCCGACGAGCAGGACATCCTTCTCATCAAGCAGCACTTTGACGCGCTCCGCGGCAAAGCAGGTGCGCTTGTGATTAAGATGCGGCTGGAACAGATAAGCGGCGTTGTCATGAACCACAAGAAGATTCGCCGGCTTATGAAAAAGGCAGGCTTGGTAGCCGTAATCCGTCAGGCGAACCCCTACCGCAAGATGGCTAAGGCAACTCAAGAGCACAAGACGTGTCCGAACCTGCTGGAGCGAAAGTTTGACCAAGGCGAACCTGAGAAAGTGTTTCTCACTGACATCACTTATTTGCGCTATGGAAGCGGACACTGGGCATACCTTTCCTGCGTGAAGGACGGGGCGACCAGGCAGATCCTTGCCGACAGCGTGGCAGCAACACTCGAGCTTCCAATTGTCGAGCGGACGCTACAGCGTCTTTTAGAGCGATTAGATGGAAACATTCATCCAGAAGCGATTCTGCACTCCGACCAAGGGATGCACTACACGCATCCTAAAACCCGTCTTCTCATTGCTAAGGCAGGATTTAAGCAGTCGATGTCGCGCAAAGGCAATTGCTGGGACAACGCCCCGATGGAATCATTCTTCGGTCACTTGAAAGACGACGTTGATTTTAGCGATTGCCAAACTATTGATGAAGTGAGGGTGCGAGTGAAGGAGTACATAAGCTACTACAACTCAGAACGATACCAGTGGACATTAAAAAAGATGACCCCCGATGAATTCAGAGGTCATCTGCTTGCTAGCTAAGCTCTAGGCGGTTTATTTCAAACTGTCCACAAATCGGGTCACAGTTCAACAGTTCAATAGAGGCGGTTTTTTGTTTTATATTTTTTATATTTTTTCAATTTTTCATCAGGACCGGTTGCTTCTTCACACGTTTATTAATTAGCAGCGGTTCGATTCCTAAACGTTTGTTTTGCCGAGACATCACCATACGTTGGCTCTGTCCCCGAGCCCGTTCATCATTTAAATAGAAGCTTAGCTGGTGGATGTACGAACAAATCTTATTATTAATGAAGAGGTCAGGCTGTATTATATGCCGTATGATGAAGCGAGGGACGATTACTAATGATCCTCCATATAGCCCAGTTGGCGGATTACTTTGTATCGGTATAGGTGTATTGAAACTCCATTTATAATTATTTTAAAAAAATGCTTGCATTCTTTCTTGAAGATGTGTTATATTCTATTTCCGGCCGAGAAAAAGGCAGGGACAACATTTGAATCACAAGCTGAAATGAATGAACGAAAAATTAAATTCAAAAAAAGCTTGCAAAACTCAAATGGATGTGGTATATTATAAGAGTTGCTGATGCGAACTAGATTTGCCGGTAACGAAAAGGTTGATCTTTGAAAACTGAACAACGAGTGAGTAAAACGAACCGCTTCGGCGGGGAGTTACAATAGAGAATTGAACAAATTCTCGTCAGTTTTTCTAAATGAGCTTAATCGCTCTTTCAAGACTCACCAGATTTGATTCACTCATCCGAGTGGAACCCAAATCCGGCGAGGTCGATCGTCCTTCGGACGATCTTTATTGGAGAGTTTGATCCTGGCTCAGGACGAACGCTGGCGGCGTGCCTAATACATGCAAGTCGAGCGGAGCTGATGGAGTGCTTGCACTCCTGATGCTTAGCGGCGGACGGGTGAGTAACACGTAGGCAACCTGCCCTCAAGACTGGGATAACTACCGGAAACGGTAGCTAATACCGGATAATTAAATTCGCTGCATGGCGGATTTATGAAAGGTGGAGCAATCTGTCACTTGAGGATGGGCCTGCGGCGCATTAGCTAGTTGGTGAGGTAACGGCTCACCAAGGCGACGATGCGTAGCCGACCTGAGAGGGTGAACGGCCACACTGGGACTGAGACACGGCCCAGACTCCTACGGGAGGCAGCAGTAGGGAATCTTCCGCAATGGGCGAAAGCCTGACGGAGCAACGCCGCGTGAGTGATGAAGGTTTTCGGATCGTAAAGCTCTGTTGCCAGGGAAGAACGTCTCATAGAGTAACTGCTATGAGAGTGACGGTACCTGAGAAGAAAGCCCCGGCTAACTACGTGCCAGCAGCCGCGGTAATACGTAGGGGGCAAGCGTTGTCCGGAATTATTGGGCGTAAAGCGCGCGCAGGCGGTTCTTTAAGTCTGGTGTTTAAACCCGAGGCTCAACTTCGGGACGCACTGGAAACTGGGGAACTTGAGTGCAGAAGAGGAGAGTGGAATTCCACGTGTAGCGGTGAAATGCGTAGATATGTGGAGGAACACCAGTGGCGAAGGCGACTCTCTGGGCTGTAACTGACGCTGAGGCGCGAAAGCGTGGGGAGCGAACAGGATTAGATACCCTGGTAGTCCACGCCGTAAACGATGAATGCTAGGTGTTAGGGGTTTCGATACCCTTGGTGCCGAAGTTAACACATTAAGCATTCCGCCTGGGGAGTACGGTCGCAAGACTGAAACTCAAAGGAATTGACGGGGACCCGCACAAGCAGTGGAGTATGTGGTTTAATTCGAAGCAACGCGAAGAACCTTACCAAGTCTTGACATCCCTCTGAATCCTCTAGAGATAGGGGCGGCCTTCGGGACAGAGGAGACAGGTGGTGCATGGTTGTCGTCAGCTCGTGTCGTGAGATGTTGGGTTAAGTCCCGCAACGAGCGCAACCCTTGATCTTAGTTGCCAGCACTTCGGGTGGGCACTCTAAGGTGACTGCCGGTGACAAACCGGAGGAAGGTGGGGATGACGTCAAATCATCATGCCCCTTATGACTTGGGCTACACACGTACTACAATGGCTGGTACAACGGGAAGCGAAGCCGCGAGGCGGAGCCAATCCTAAAAAGCCAGTCTCAGTTCGGATTGCAGGCTGCAACTCGCCTGCATGAAGTCGGAATTGCTAGTAATCGCGGATCAGCATGCCGCGGTGAATACGTTCCCGGGTCTTGTACACACCGCCCGTCACACCACGAGAGTTTACAACACCCGAAGTCGGTGGGGTAACCCGCAAGGGAGCCAGCCGCCGAAGGTGGGGTAGATGATTGGGGTGAAGTCGTAACAAGGTAGCCGTATCGGAAGGTGCGGCTGGATCACCTCCTTTCTATGGAGTACCTCGCTTCCGTAGCGAAGCGGTACAAATACGGTCAGCGTAAGCTGCCGGATAAATAGGCTTTACGAAGTAAAGTCGACCTACTCACTCGTTGGTCAGTTTTGAGAGTTCAACCTCTCATTTGATCCTTGAAAACTAGATAACGAAACGAATTTGCGTTTTAGAAATATCCTTCTCTAACGACTTGTGTCAAGTGATTGACCAAGAAGTGAAAGAGTAGCGTTAGAGCGAAAGATTCGTGACAGGTGATCCTTTGGAAGCTTGTTTCACCATTGAGTGGTTTTATCCAATTAGGAAACAAGCGGACAACAGAGCACATGGCACGAAACTGGAGCGATAGTTTATGCTTTCGAAGTTAGTTTCGCAAGCGAAACTTTGAGGTTAAGCTACTAAGAGCACACGGAGGATGCCTAGGCGCTAGGAGCCGATGAAGGACGTGGCGAACAACGATACTGCCTCGGGGAGCTGTAAGCAAGCTTCGATCCGGGGATGTCCGAATGGGGAAACCCAGCTGGTGTAATAGCCAGTTACCCGTATCTGAATACATAGGATGCGAGGAGGCATACCCAGGGAACTGAAACATCTAAGTACCTGGAGGAAGAGAAAACAAGAGTGATTCCGTCAGTAGCGGCGAGCGAACGCGGAACAGCCTAAACCAGAGAGCTTGCTCTCTGGGGTTGTGGGACGTCTCACATGGAGTTACAAAGGTTTAGATTAGACGAACAGGTCTGGAAAGGCCGGCCATAGAAGGTAAAAGCCCTGTAATCGAAAATGTGAACCCTCCGAGACGGATCCCGAGTAGTGCGGGGCACGTGAAACCCCGTATGAATCCAGCAGGACCATCTGCTAAGGCTAAATACTCCCTAGCGACCGATAGTGAAGCAGTACCGTGAGGGAAAGGTGAAAAGCACCCCGGAAGGGGAGTGAAATAGAACCTGAAACCGTGTGCTTACAAGAAGTCAGAGCCCGATCTATGGGTGATGGCGTGCCTTTTGTAGAATGAACCGGCGAGTTACGTTCCCATGCAAGGTTAAGGCGAGAAGCCGTAGCCGCAGCGAAAGCGAGTCTGAATAGGGCGACTTAGTATGTGGACGTAGACCCGAAACCGTGTGATCTACCCCTGTCCAGGGTGAAGGTGCGGTAACACGCACTGGAGGCCCGAACCCACGTACGTTGAAAAGTGCGGGGATGAGGTGGGGGTAGCGGAGAAATTCCAATCGAACTCGGAGATAGCTGGTTCTCCCCGAAATAGCTTTAGGGCTAGCCTCGGAAATTAGAGTCGTGGAGGTAGAGCACTGATTGGGTGCGGGGCCCGCAAGGGTTACCAAGCTCAGTCAAACTCCGAATGCCATAGACTTATATCCGGGAGTCAGACAGTGAGTGCTAAGATCCATTGTCAAAAGGGAAACAGCCCAGACCATCAGCTAAGGTCCCCAAGTGTGTGTTAAGTGGGAAAGGATGTGGAGTTGCACAGACAACCAGGATGTTGGCTTAGAAGCAGCCACCATTTAAAGAGTGCGTAATAGCTCACTGGTCGAGTGACTCTGCGCCGAAAATGTAACGGGGCTAAACACACCACCGAAGCTATGGCTTGATGCTTGCATCAGGGGTAGGGGAGCGTTGTGTATGCGTTGAAGGTGTACCGTAAGGAGCGCTGGAGAGTACACAAGTGAGAATGCCGGTATGAGTAACGAAAAGATCAGTGAGAATCTGATCCGCCGAAAGCCCAAGGTTTCCTGAGGAAGGCTCGTCCGCTCAGGGTAAGTCGGGACCTAAGGCGAGGCCGAAAGGCGTAGTCGAAGGACAACAGGTTGAAATTCCTGTACCACCGTAAACCGTTATGAACGATGGGGTGACGCAGGAGGGTAGTGACGCGGACTGATGGATGTCCGTCCAAGCAGTGAGGCTGATGTGTAGGCAAATCCGCACATCGTTAAGGCTGGGCTGTGATGGGGAGTGAAAATTACAGTAGCGAAGGTCATGATCTCACACTGCCAAGAAAAGCCTCTAGTCAGGTGAAGGTGCCCGTACCGCAAACCGACACAGGTAGGCGAGAAGAGAATTCTAAGGCGCGCGGAAGAACTCTCGTTAAGGAACTCGGCAAAATGACCCCGTAACTTCGGGAGAAGGGGTGCCTCGGTAGGGTGAATAGCCCGAGGGGGCCGCAGTGAAAAGGCCCAAGCGACTGTTTAGCAAAAACACAGGTCTGTGCGAAGCCGCAAGGCGAAGTATACGGGCTGACGCCTGCCCGGTGCTGGAAGGTTAAGGGGAGCGGTTAGGGATTAGTCCCGAAGCTGTGAACCGAAGCCCCAGTAAACGGCGGCCGTAACTATAACGGTCCTAAGGTAGCGAAATTCCTTGTCAGGTAAATTCTGACCCGCACGAATGGCGTAACGACTTGGGCGCTGTCTCAACGAGAGATCCGGTGAAATTTTAATACCTGTGAAGATGCAGGTTACCCGCGACAAGACGGAAAGACCCCATGGAGCTTTACTGCAGCTTGATATTGGATTTGGGTACGATCTGTACAGGATAGGTGGGAGCCTAAGAAGCATGAGCGCCAGCTTGTGTGGAGGCGACGTTGGGATACCACCCTGATCGTATCTAGGTTCTAACCTGGTACCGTGATCCGGTACGGGGACAGTGTCAGGCGGGCAGTTTGACTGGGGCGGTCGCCTCCTAAAGAGTAACGGAGGCGCCCCAAGGTTCCCTCAGAATGGTTGGAAATCATTCGAAGAGTGCAAAGGCATAAGGGAGCTTGACTGCGAGACCTACAAGTCGAGCAGGGACGAAAGTCGGGCTTAGTGATCCGGTGGTACCGCATGGAAGGGCCATCGCTCAACGGATAAAAGCTACCCTGGGGATAACAGGCTTATCTCCCCCAAGAGTCCACATCGACGGGGAGGTTTGGCACCTCGATGTCGGCTCATCGCATCCTGGGGCTGAAGTAGGTCCCAAGGGTTGGGCTGTTCGCCCATTAAAGCGGTACGCGAGCTGGGTTCAGAACGTCGTGAGACAGTTCGGTCCCTATCTGTCGTGGGCGTAGGAAATTTGAGAGGAGCTGTCCTTAGTACGAGAGGACCGGGATGGACGTACCGCTGGTGCACCAGTTGTTCCGCCAGGAGCATGGCTGGGTAGCTACGTACGGACGGGATAAGCGCTGAAAGCATCTAAGCGTGAAGCCCCCCTCAAGATGAGATTTCCCAGTATGTAAGACCCCTTGAAGACGACGAGGTAGATAGGTTGGAGGTGGAAGTGCAGCAATGCATGGAGCTGACCAATACTAATCGGTCGAGGGCTTATCCTAAAAGTTTTCCAAAGGAAAACTCACTTCGGAAGCGTTACGCTTTGCATCGGAGGAGTACTTTGGGACAATGCTACGGATTCTAAACAACGCAAAGACGTTTCGTATCTAGTTTTCAAGGTTCAAAAAATCTTGAAACGATTTTGAAGCTGCATGCCTTTTCTAAGGCTTGATATTTTGCTGGTGAGCAATCATTGAAGCAAAGTGCAGCGCAAAAATCACGTTTGGTGGCGATGGCGGAAGGGTTCCACGCGTTCCCATACCGAACACGACCGTTAAGCCTTCCAGCGCCGATGGTACTTGGACCGAAGGGTCCCGGGAGAGTAGGACGCCGCCAAGCACAACCAACAAGCGCGTTATCGATATGTCGATAACGCGCTTGTTTTTTTGTATGGTTACACGCATAATCGGAGGTTTGCGATTCCTGCCACGTCAAAAGCGTGTGAATGCTCATAAGGTGCTCGTGCACGCTCTGGGCACGCGCTGTTGAGCGAGGGTGTCTGCCCGCTCGCCCGCTCATAATGGAGCTGCAGGCCGTCATGGAGCCTCCAGGCCACCATTTCGTAGCTGCAGGGGACGACGTATCGAAGACAGGACCGGATTTAGGGCATAGCCTTGTCCGGTCCTGTTTTTTTATTTATTCGGTGAATATCAGCGTATTACATCACTCCAAACGATCAAGGGCATTGCGGGAAACGTGAAAAGGCTTAGAATGAAAGGGTAAACAAAATCAAAATCTGAACCTTTGAAAGAGGAGGGATATAAATGGCATCAGCGGACGAAAATAAAGGGTGGCACACGGCGGAGGATCGCGAGCCGGGGATTCAGGAAGACACATGGCCTGAAGCGAACGATGAAAAGAAGATGAAGCTGCTGCACTACCAGAAGCTCAATCGATTGGCCCTGAAAGGGCAGGTGGTGATGGTGGGCTCATCGCTGATGGAATTTTTCCCGATCAATGAGCTGCAGCAGACGCTGGCACTCCCATATTGCATCTACAATCGCGGGATTGCGGGCTATGTCACTGCGGAATTATTAGCGTCGATGGAAACTTGTGTTTTTGACCTTGAGCCTTCCAACATCTTCATCAACATTGGGACCAATGATATCAGCGCGCCTGATTATAAGCTGGAGCGTCTGCTTGCAAACTATGACGAGATTTTGACCCGCATCGCTACAAGGCTGCCCGATTGTAGGGTATTTGTCATGGCCTACTATCCCGTTAATGCCAAAGACGACTTTCCGTTTGTGTCCAGAGCTTCGATGGAGGAGATTTTTCAGAGAAGAACGAATGAGGCGATTCGGGAAGCAAACGATGCGATCAAGCAGTTGGCGGCCAAGCACGGGTATACCTTTATTGACGTAAATGACGGGTTGACGGATGCCGAGGGCCATTTGTACAAGGAGTATGCCATTGACGGCATTCACATGTTTCCTGACGGATACGCGGTCGTGTTACAAAATTTGAAGAAATATCTTGAACATCTCGACGTCCCGAAGGACGGTTGACGCCCTTGCGGATAACCTTGATTTTCAGGAAGGGGAGTTCTAATGGCGCCTATCCAAATAAAATTAGTACCAAGTCCTAATACTTGGTGTTATAATAGACGTAAATAAAAATGGAGGTGTCATCATGAATCAATCCAAGTCAAAAATAACGGCCATCGGGACGTATGTTCCCGACCGCGTCCTGAGCAATGCGGATTTAGAAAAGATGGTGGATACGAGCGACGAATGGATCGTTCAGCGGACGGGGATGAGAGAGCGCCGCATCGCTGCGGAGGATCAATTTGTATCCGATCTGGCAATCAAGGCCGTGGAAGATATGGTCAATCGATACGGTGTTACCGTGAAGGATGCGGATATGATTCTTGTGGCAACCAGCACGCCGGAGTATTCCTTCCCGAGCACGGCTTCGAGAGTCCAGTCCAAGCTTGGCATCGTCAGTACGGGCGCCCTTGATGTGAATGCGGCATGCGCCGGCTTCGTCTATGCACTGCAGATGGCGGACGGGCTTATATCCGGCGGTGCCTACTCGAAAATTTTGGTCATTGGCGCCGAGACGCTCTCCAAAATTACGGATTACACCGACCGAACGACATGTGTCCTGTTCGGAGACGGGGCCGGCGCGGTGCTGCTGGAAGCGGATGAGAGCCGGCCGGGCATTCTGGCGTCCACGTCCGGCACATTCGGCGAAGGCGGCATTCATCTATATAAAACCGCGCTGTCCGAAAAGATGGACGGCGAGGAGCTAAAGAGCGGCTGTCTCGTGCAGAACGGCCGCGAAATTTATAAATGGGCCGTCCGCAATATTCCGGACGGCGTCCGCGAGCTTCTGGATAAAGGAGGCATGTCGCCGGAAGACATCGACTGGTTCGTCCCGCATAGCGCCAACCTCCGAATGATCGAAGCGATATGCGAACGTGGGCCGATGCCGCTCGACCGGACGCTGACAAGCGTCGAATACCGCGGGAACACATCGGCCGCATCCATCCCGTTGGCGCTGCAGCTGGCTATTGACGAAGGCCGGCTGAAGAGCGGGGACAACGTGCTGCTCTACGGCTTTGGCGGCGGCATGACTTATGCGGGATCCATCATTCGATGGATGATCTAAGGCGATGGCCGACAGTGAACCTTTTTTATTCGAGAAACGCAGAGTTAAATAGCTAGAGCTTTCCATAAATCCGTCAAGAAAATTCAAGTCAGGATGATTCGGTCCTGGCTTGTTTTTTTATTTGCCCAACCTCATGTTTACCTTGGTTTTACATAATTATTACACTGCATTGACCCTTGCGACCCAGCAACAGGCTAGACTGATTTCATATAGGGAAGTTGGGGAAACAGTGTCTTCGGAGCTGTGGAATACAGCACGTTTTTCCGGTCTTGATGCATGGCAGACAAACGACCGGTGGTCCCCGAGAGGAGATTGTTTGATGAAGAAGATTTGGCTGCTCATGATTTCGCTGGTTGTGCTGGTGGCAGCGACAGGCTGCGGAACGAATGGCGGTGCGTTACACGTAGCAGGGGCAGGGGCAGGCCCAAAATCCGAGGGCACGATAACCATCGCCTGGCTTCAAGGCGAATCCGGGGCCGTGGTGAAGGAAGCCCGTGATGAGCTGGGCAAAGTGATCGAGAAAGCGACGGGTAAACAAGTCGAGCATGCCATCTTTACGGAGGATACGGATGCCATCGATGCGATTGTGAACGGACAAGCCGATCTGGCATTCATCGGGACAGAGGGCTATGTCAGAGCGAACGCCGCAAATCCGATGGTCCAGCCGCTGGTCGTCGCAAGCGGGGAAACCGGAACGCTCGAAGACGCTTTCTATTTTAGCTGGGTGAGCGTGCGACAAGGCGAGGAGGGGGCGTATAAACGCGGAAACGGTTATGCTTTGGAGCCTATTGCCGGTAAAAAAATATCATTTGTGTCCGAAACCTCCATGTCCGGGTTTAAGATACCTGCCCATGAAATGATCGGATCTTTGGGCAGGATGGACAAGTATCAGGATTTGACAACGGATGACTTGCTTCAGGGCGGTAAGGATCAGGTTTTTCGTGAAGTGCTGTACGGGGGAACGCATCAGGGCTCGCTTGAGAATTTATTGACAGGTAAAGCTGATGCAGCGGCCTTCTGCGATCGATGCGTGTCTGACGATATCGAGCTGTCATCCGGAACGGCGAATATGCCAGGGGCCGTGTATAAGGTCAAGACAGATGCCGCAGAGCCCCTTCATGCGCTGGCCGGCAAAGCGTTTACGATTATATCGGTCACACCCGTGCTGAATCCTCCCTTTGCGATCAATACGGATACCGTTAGCAGCGAGGATCAGCAAAAGCTGCTGGATGCCTTTACTTCCGATGAAGTCAGCGGGAATCCGCACATTTTCCTGCCGGAAGACGCGGAGGGATCGGGACTGTTCAAGCAAACATCCGGAATGGAGCGATTTCTTCCCGTCGATGATGCATGGTTCCACCCGATTCGGGAGCTAACTGATTAAGGGAGGGTATAGCCGTCCCGATCAGAGCGGGCGGTATTAGCAGTTGAAACAAGAAACCCAATCAAGACGTTATGCCTCTAGAGTGCATAAGGTCTTTTTTGTCGTGGATGAATTTCTTCCGGTTATCGAACTGAATCGTAATAAATTCAACCTGAATTCGGAAGTTTGCCTCCTCAAAATGTCGCCCGTCTCCCATTAGACTAAAAAAGAAAATAAGTTACATGAGAGGGGTAAAAGCATGAGTAGATTCAAAACATGGAGCGCCTTGCTCCTGAGCATCATCATGGTCTTCTCACTGGCTGCCTGCGGTGGCGGCAATTCTGCGGAATCGCCAGGAGGCGGTACCAACCAAGAGGGAGGAGGCAGCACGAACGAAGGCGGCTCAAACGAAGGGAACTCGAATGAGGGCAGCTCTACAGAGAAAATCGAGCTTTCCTTCTGGTCGCTGGGTACGACCAACTATGAGGATTTGGCCAAGGAGTATACGAAGGAGCATCCGAACATCACCGTGAAGTTCCAGAACACGTCCGATCAGACGGCCCATCATAACAATCTGACGACAGCATTGTCCGCCGGCTCGGGCGCGCCTGACATTTTCATGCTTGAAATCGCCTTCATGGAGCGCTTCATTAACAACCAGGACAAGTTCCACAACCTCTATGATCTCGGCGCGAAAGACATTGAAGGCAACTATCTCGAATGGAAATGGAAGCAGGCAACATCCGTGGACGGCTCCTTCCAGCTCGGCCTTCCAACGGATATCGGCCCTACGGTCGTGTATTACCGTACGGACCTGGCTGAGCAAGCGGGGCTGCCGACGGATCCGGAAGCCTTCAGTGCCGCAATCGATACGTGGGATAAGTTTGCAACCGTGGCGAAGCAGTTCAAGGATAAAACGGGCAAGCCGTTTGCCGACCTGACGGATCTGGTTTATAACGGCGTTCGCGACCAGTCGCCGGATCAGATCTATTTCAATAAAGAAGACGGCAGCTTTATCGGCGAGACCAACCCGCAAGTGAAGAAGGCCTATGATTTCACCGTCAAGGGCATCCAGGAAGGCTGGATCGGCAACTGGATTCTGTGGTCTCCGGAATGGCAGAAAGCGATTAATGACGGCGATTTCGGGGTCATGCTCGGCCCGGCTTGGATCGCAGGCACCATTCGCAATGCTGAGGACAGCGCAGGCAAGTGGAAAATCGCCCAATTGCCTGAAGGCGCAGGCAACTGGGGCGGCTCGTTCCTGACGCTGCCGAAGGAAGGGAAGCATCCGAAGGAAGCCTATGAATTCATCTCTTGGATCGTCAGCAAAGAGAACCAGCTGAAATCGTTTAAAGACAGCGGGTTGTTCCCATCGATTCCGGCCGTTTACGACGAACCGACGTTCAAGGAAGACCAGGACGAATTTTTCGGCGGCCAGGTGATTGCGGAAGCCTATGCCCAATCCGCGGAGCGCGTCAAGCCGGTATACTACGGACCGCTGCATGACCAGACGGACACGATTATTAAAAATGCGCTCAAAAACGTGCTCGAGAAGAAGGCTGACCCGCAAAAGGAATGGGAGAGCGCCATGCAGCAAATCAAAACATTGGTTGAGCGCAGCTAGGGCAGCGGGAGGGCTACCCACTCCCAACGCATGACAACCATATGAAACTTAAAGCGTCCGAATTCGAGAGGGGATCTTCTGAAGCATCCTCTCCCGGATTCGGATTTATCACTTACTTCCTGGAGGTGCATCCATGGCGGATACCGCTACAGCCGAACGGCCGCAGCCGCTGCCGCAAAAAAGGCGGTTTTTGACCGAGACCCGGCGCAGCCGTTTTACGGCGTATACATTCATTTCACCATTCTTTATTTTGTTCTCCATCTTTGGATTGTATCCCATCGTGTTTACCATCTATTTGTCATTCTATAAGTGGGACGCGCTGGGTCCGATGAAATATGTCGGCCTCAAAAACTATGAGTTCGTCACCGGGGATCCAACGTTCTGGATCGCATTCGGCAACACGCTCCTTATGGCGCTTATGGGTACCGTACCGCAGCTCATCGTGGCCTTGTTCGTTGCGGTCATGCTGAATTCTGCGCTGAACAAGTTCAAGAATACGTTCCGCGTCCTATATTTCATGCCGAATATTACGTCCATTGTGGCCGTTACGCTTGTCTTCAGCACGATGTTCGGCAACAACGGGATGGTCAACTGGATGCTGAACACGTTCGGCATGGAAAGCGTTCCGTTCAATTCCGGCTGGTGGGGCGTCAAAATCGCCATTTCGACCATGGTCATGTGGCGCTGGATGGGGTATAACGCCATTATTTTCTTGTCCGGGCTGCAGAGCATCCCCACCGACATTTACGAAGCCGCGAAGATCGACGGCGCCAGCCGCCGCCAGCAGTTTATATACATTACCATGCCGCTGCTTCGTCCTTTTATTCTATTCGTCACCCTGGTGTCCACGATCGGCGCGCTGCAGCTGTTCACGGAGCCGTATGTGTTCCTGGGGCAATCGGGTACAGGCTCCACGAGGCAGGAAGGGGTCACGATGGTCACCTATTTATACAATGAGGCGTTCAAGAACGGCTTCTTCGGAACCGCAGCTGCTACGGCCGTCCTTTTGTTTATCGCAACGATTGTGTTCTCCGTCCTGAATATGATGCTGTCGAGCCGGATGGGCGGAGATACGGGGAGGAAAAAAGCATGAGCACACTTTCAGTCACCCGCAAAAAGCCGGATGAACCCGGTATCGTCGCCAAGACGTTATTTTACGTATTCCTGATCCTCGGCGCCCTGGTTTCGATATTTCCGTTCTACTGGATGTTCGTCGTCGCAACCAACGGCAAGGATGCGGCCTTTCAAATTCCGCCGCTGCTTACGCCGGGAACGGCCTTTTTCGATAACTTCGCACGCGTGCTGGAGCGGACCGAGTTCTTCCGGGCGCTGCTCAATTCGGTCGTCGTATCGACGGCGGTTACCCTTTCGGTCGTATTTCTGTGCACGCTGGCCGGCTATGCCTTTGCCAAATATGAGTTTCCGCTGAAAAAAACGCTGTTCGTGTTCGTCATCGCGACCATGCTTGTGCCTGCCCAGCTCGGCGTCCTGCCGCAATATGTCATCATGGCCAAGCTGCAGTGGATCGACAGCTATAAAGCGCTGATCGTGCCCGCCATGGTCAACGCCTTCGGAATCTTCTGGATGCGGCAGTATATCGCCTCGGCCGTCCATACCGAGCTGATCGAGGCGGGCCGGATCGATGGCGGCGGCCATTTCCGCATCTTCTGGAACATAGCCATTCCGGTCGTTACGCCGGCGATGGCAACGCTTGGCATTCTGAACTTCATGAACGTGTGGAACGACTTCTTCTGGCCGCTCGTCGTGCTCAAGAACCGGGAAAACTATACGATCCAGATCGCGCTTCAGCAATTGTTCACGAACAAGGACGGCCTTGATTTTGGGATGATCATGTCCGCGACCTTCACGGCAACGCTGCCGCTGCTGATCGTGTTCCTGCTGTTCAGCCGCTGGGTTATCGCCGGCCTGACATCAGGCGCCATAAAAAGTTAATCGACAAGAGGGCATTCGACAAGGAATGCCGCCCGGCGCGAAGAATAATAGAGATAGAGATTGGGGGGAGAACCGGCCATGAAGCTCCGCCGAAAAATATTGCTGGCTATTATTCTGCTTGTCTTCATCCCCGTCATTGCGCTGGGCGGCGTATCCTATTACAGCTTCTCCGCAGCCATGGAGAAGAAGTCGAACGATTTCTATTCGATATCGCTCTTGGAAACGGACAGCAAGCTGAAATTCGCATTAAGCGAGATTACGACGATTTCCAATTCGGCGATAACCCAGCAGACCGTTCAGCAGATGCTGAAGCAGCCGGATTATCCGATCACATACGAGCGGCGGCAGGAGATCAATAACCTCGTCAATCATCCGATGATTGCGTCGTTTGCGCTGTATTCGAACGAACAGCTTGTCTATCATACAAGCGGAGGCATGCCGCTTGCCGAGCTGAGAGGGCAGGATTGGTATAAGGCGGTCGGGGAGGCGGAAGGGCGCCCGCTGTGGGTCGGGCCCGGCGAGAACGGCTCGGCCGAATCGGGTGCCCCGGTCTTGATCCAGGCCAGGATGATCAAAGACTATTACTCGCTGGAGGATATCGGAACCTTCGTGATTTACGTGAAGCCGGATCTGCTGGATCAGGTGTTCTGGGAAGCGGCAACGCTAAAGCAGGGGGACATCCTGCTGGTTAACAAGCAGGGCCGGATCGTCTTCAACAAGTCCGGGGAGCATATCGGGGAACGGGCGGAGTTTCCTTTTCTGGCCGAAGAGGGCGTGAACGGCAAAGGGCATTACGTCGACCGCTACTTAGGCGAGAAGTCGCTGATCACGTATATGCCTTCCCATAATAAGGACTGGTTTCTGGTCGCGATTACGCCGAGCAAGCTGATCGCCGCCGAATCGGTGTCCATCCGCAACCTTGCGCTGATCCTGGGGCTGATTTCATTGGTATCGGCTTTTTTATTCGACCGTTTTTTTGTCCGGCGCATGGTCCGAAGCATCATCAGCGCGGTGAACGGCATGAAGCGGGTGAAGCAGGGGATTTTCGTCCCGATTCCGCCGCATCACGGGGCGCAAGACGAGACGGGGCTCTTGATCGACGGCTTCAACCGGATGAGCACGCAGATTCAGGAGCTGCTGGCTCAAGTGGAGACCGAGCAGGCACGTAAGAAGGAAGCGGAGCTGCAGGCGCTGGTGGCGCAGATCAATCCGCATTTTATATACAATTCGCTGGAGTCGATTAACTCGATGGCTGTTCTGCAAGGAAACAAAGATATCAGCAAAATGGTGATCTCGCTCGGCAAGCTGCTGCGCATCAGCATCAGCGAGCACCATGAGCTCATTCCGCTCAGCATGGAGCTGGAGCATGTCCGGCATTATATGCGGATCCAGAAGTTCCGGTTTGAGGAAAAATTCGATTACGAGATCGAGCTTTCGGATTCGCTCAGGCACTTTGTCACCCAGAAGCTGATCGTGCAGCCGATTGTCGAGAACGCGCTGTATCACGGCATTGAGCCGATGGAGGAAAGCGGCTATATCAGCATCAAGGTATCCGAGCAGCGGGACGATATCGTCATTGATGTCACGGATAACGGACCGGGCTTCGACCCGGAAACGCTGATCGAGCTGTGGAATAAAGACCAGGGGCAGCTGAAAAAATACCGCGAGAACGGCGTCGGGCTCAAGAATGTCCACGAACGGCTCCGCATTCGGTTCGGAAGCCGATACGGCCTCATGATCTGCTCTTCGGCCGGCTACGGATCGATGATTCGTATTCGGATTCCGAAAATACTCACATGAAGGGGGAGCTCCACTTGAGATGGTTTTGGAATTGGGGCTGGATTGTTGTGTACGCCTCTCTTTTGGCGCTCTCCGTCGTGTGGATTACGCTGCGGCAGCATGAGCCGGCACAGGAAGCCGCACCCGAGAAAATAACGCTGACGTTCCGCCACTTCTGGAACAAGGAGCATGACAAGCCGGTGCTGGATATTTTCGAATCCATCGTGCGCACGTATGAGAAAGCGCATCCAAACGTGAAAATAAACTTCGAGAGCATCGATCAGACGATCCACCGCGAGCAGAAGCTGAAGAGCGAGATGGTGACGGGAACGCCGCCGGATATGTTCGTGCTGTTCGGAGGTGCGGAGATCATCCCTTACGCGAGATCGAACCGGCTGATGGATTTGACGGACTTTTTAAAGGAGAACGGCCTCGCGGATCAATTTAAGGATCTTCATCACTGGACGCTGGAAGGCAGGGTGTACGGTCTGCCGTTTGAAGGCCATGCGGAGCCGATTTATTACAACAGGACGTTGTTTCGGAAGCTGGGGCTTGAGCCTCCGGAGACGATGAGCGACTTGAGCGAGGCGATCCGGGTGCTGAGGGAGAACGGGCTGATTCCGTTTGCGCTAGGGAACGAGGACCGCTGGCCGGCCGGGATATTCGCGCAATATTTCATGGATCGCCATGCGGGTCCCGGGCTGATCGGCAGGCTGGTCGAGGGACAGGATGGGGTGAGCTTTCATAACGAGCCCTATCTTCAGGCGTTCCATGACCTTGAATCGTGGATCGGGCAAGGCGCTTTCAGCGAGGGAGCCAATGATCTTTCCACGGAAGAGGCGATCGCTTTGTTTACCGAAGGTAAGGCGGCGATGTATTTGAACGGCAGCTGGGACATCACGCTGTTTCAGAATGAGGACCGCCCTGAATTTCAGCAGGAGGTCGGCGTCATTCCGTTTCCGTCGCTCCGCCCAGGCGAAGCCCGCTCCTTGGCCGGCGGATATACGATCGGAATCGGTCTGTCCTCTAATATGGATGAGCTGAAGAAGCAGGCAGCGCTGGAGCTGCTGCAGATGTTCTATACGCCGGAGGTCCAGACCCGCCTAGTGTATGAGGGACTGCGCGTCCCTTCGATGAAAATTACGTTTGACGCCAACGAGACGGGGCCGGTCTTCGCCCAGGTGATCGAGCTGATGGAGCAGTCGCCCAGCACCTTCATACCTTATGACAACCAGCTGTCGCCGGAGGTTACGCGGACCTTTCTTAAAGTGGTCGAGGAGATGATCGGCGGACGGATGGATGCTGCGGCGGCGCTGGAGGAAATTCAGGCGTCCTCGGTGCGGTATTGGCAGCTGCGAAGAAATGCGGTAATCGAATAATAGGGGGCAAGGGGGGACGGCTATGGGAGGGTCGGACGGAAAATTCAGAGTGATGCTGGTCGACGATGAACCGATGATACTGCGCAGCCTGAAGGCGGCGATTCCTTGGGATGAGCTCGACCTCGAGGTCGTTGGGGAAGCGAAGAGCGGTGACAGTGCGCTGAAGCTCGCGCGAGAGCTTTCGCCGCATTTGGTCATTAGCGATATCCGCATGCCGGGCATGGACGGGATTACGCTGATGAAAGAGCTGAAGGCCGACCAATCCAGGCGCCTCATTATCTTCATCAGCGGTTACGGCGAGTTCGAATACGCAAGGGAAGCACTCCGTGAGGGCGCCTTCGATTACTTGCTGAAGCCGATCGATCATGAGGAGCTGACCGAGACGATTGCCAGGGCCGCCAAGACGCTGGAGCGGCAAATGGCCGACGACCGGATGCTGCATTCGGTTAAGGTTCTGTCCTTGCTTGCCCGCGAGCGGATGCTGACGGAATTCATCGAGGGCAGCCGAAGCCCGCTCCAGCATATGCAGTGGCTCGAAGACAGCGAGCTCGAGGACGGCTATACAATGGCCGTGATTCAGCTGGATCACTATCCGCGGCTGAACCAGCAGTGGTCGATGGACGAGAAGCGGCTGTGGCTGTTTGCGGTGCGCAATGTGCTGGAGGAATGGTCGGTGATGAATGGAGGCCTAACGGTATTTCCGTTCCGCAGCGGGGAGTGGGTGCTGCTGCTCCCAAGCTTGACCCGCGACCGGCAGGAGACAATCGGGCGGGATCTGGTCGGGCTGATCAAGCGATATACGAAGCTGTCCTGCTCCGTCGGCTTCAGCGGCGGCATGGCCGGTATCGACCGGCTCGGCGTGGCGTACGAAACGGCGGTGAGGGCTTTGTACCGGCGGTTTTATACGGGAGCGGAGGGCGTGTTCCCGGGAGGAGGGGAATCCGAAGCGGAGCAGTCAGGCGGATTGAAATATCCCAAGCAGCTGGAGTCGCTCATGGTGGAAAGCATCCGTACGCTCAACAAGGAGCGTCTGCTTGAGCTCTTGGACGAAACCAAGGCGTATATCGGCGAGCATGCCATCAGCCGCGAAATGGCGGAACGTTTGCTGTTTGAGCTGAGCGTCGTGCTGTATCGGCAATTCGAGCATATGAAGGTGACGTTCGAATGGTCTCTGGAGGAACTGCTGCAGCAGTTCCAATCATCCCAGACGCTGCAGGAGCTGATGGATGTCATGAAATCGCGTTTCGGCCAATGGATGACCGATAGCCGAACCGGCCACTCCCGGGACAACGTCCAGGCTGTCATCGGCAAAGCCAAGGCGTACATTGCCGAGCATTACCAGAAGGATCTCAGCATCGAGGAAGTATCCGAGCTGTCCGATTTGAGCATTGGCCATTTTTGCACGCTGTTCAAGCAGACGACGGGGTATACCTTCCTGGAGTATTTGACGGAGTGCCGGATCGAGAAGGCCAAGAGCATCCTGCGTAATACCAATGTTAAGGTGTATCAGGTTGCGCCGCTTGTCGGCTATCAGGATCCGAGGTATTTTACGCAGGTGTTCAAGAAAATAACGGGCAAGACGCCTTCCGAATACCGTGAGGAGGCCACAACGGCTATGTAAGTCGGGGCTTCAGGCGGCTGTAACGAAGTATGGTGTAACGAAGTATGGTGTAACGAAGTATGGTATGAAGAAGTGCGGTATGAAATAGAATGCGAGGGTGCATTAACAGGTGTGTTTTTCCTAACGATAAGGGAGGGGCACCTGTTTTGATGTTTATGTTGTTAATATGGATGCCTTTTACACCGAATATATCTTTATTTTATAAATCTTAAAATTAAGACTTGACGTTCATTCCTTTTGGGTCTAAACTGATTCCACAAGCACCTCAAAACTCAAATAAGAGCAAGGCGTTGTTTCGAAGGAGCCGGGCGTCAATTTTACAACGGCATCGTTACGAGTCAAGGAGTCGTTCCGTCCCGCGAACCGCAAGGCTGAACGAACAGGAGAACCGCTGAACCTGTCCCGAATTCACGGCAATCAAGATCAAGCCAGATCACCCAAGGAGGTAATCATCATGGAGTTTAAAGGCATTCACCACGTTTCCGCACTGACCGCGTCGGCTTCCAATAATTTTGACTTTTATACTGAAATTATGGGGATGAGACTCGTCAAGAAGACGGTCAATCAGGACGACGTGTCGGTATATCATTTATTTTACGGCGATGAGAAGGGGAATCCCGGAACAGAGCTTACCTTCTTCGAAATTCCGATGGCGGGACGGACGCGTGAGGGAAACAACAGCATTTCCGCCACTTCGCTGCGGGTGCCGAGCGATCAAGCGCTGACCTATTGGGCGGAGCGTCTGGATCAGCACGGCGTTGAGCGCGAGGACGTGAAGGAACGCGCCGGAAGGCTTACCTTGGCGTTCAGGGACTTTGAGGGACAGCGGATCATACTTGTGTCCGATGAGAACAATGAGGGCGTAGCCGGGGGCCGTCCGTGGGCAAAAGGGCCGGTGCCGCCGGAATACGCGATTATCGGCCTGGGTCCCGTTCAGCTGACCGTACCGAACGCGCAGCCAACGGTGCAGGTGCTCACGGAGCTGATGGGCTTCCGGCGCAAAGGCCAGTACGCCTCCCCGGCCCAGGGTCAGCCGGACATTGTCGTATTCGAGACCGGAGAAGGGGGGACCGGTGCCGAGGTTCATGTGGAAGAGCGGACTGACCTCCCTCGGGAGCGCCTCGGACGCGGGGGCGTTCACCACGTAGCCTTCCGGGTAGAGGACGAGGAGGAGCTGAAGGCATGGATTCAGCAGATCGGCGCCGTCGGCTTCCCGAATTCGGGATATGTCGACCGATACTACTTCCGTTCCCTGTATTTCAGGGAGCCGAACGGCATCTTGTTCGAAGTGGCTACCGACGGCCCGGGATTCGATACCGATGAGCATGTCGACCACCTGGGAGAAACCCTCGCCCTGCCGCCGTTCCTCGAAGGGAAGCGTGAAGCGATCGAAGCGAATTTAAAGCCGTTAAACACCAAACGATAAATTCATGCCCTATCATATTCACCCCATAAAATGATCCTCTTAAAACGCCGGCCGCTCTCTGTTCATCGAGAGTCGGCCGGCTTTCGTCTTGCCCATGCCTTTACTCGTACAGCCGGCATATCGCTTTCGCGGCCGAGCTTACATGATCGCGGAGCTCCTGAGGGGCGAGCACTTTAATCTCCGCGCCGCAGCTTAACAGGAAGGCCGAAGCGGATTCCAGCGTTTCAAGCTCCAGATCGGCTTCGATCCAGCCTTCCTGTGCGAGGGGCTCTTGATGGAGGATTTTGACATACCGCTCTCTTTCAAAGCGCTTGATCAGGGACTTCGTCATCTCGACCCGTGCGGTGTAGCTGGGCAAGTTCCGCTTAAAGCTCGCGACCGACTCTTCCCAATAACGACCGAGATCGAAGCCCTCCGGCCGGATGAACGTATCCTCAAGCACCAAGGCATCGGCTATTCTTGAGACGCGGTATGTCCGGAGTCCCTCCTGCGTATCGGCAGCAAGATACCAGGTATTTCGTTTGGCGACAAGGCCGAGCGGATGTACGATGCGCTCCACCCGTTCGTCTCCCTTCATATAATGGATCCGCAGCTTGCGGTTCTCCCACAGCGCCTCCTGAATGACCGTTAAGTATGGATGCGATTGATTGAAGGAGTGCCAGCCAGCGCCATCGATATGGATTTTCTCCCGGATCATCTCGGCGTCCTGCCGAATGGACCGTGGAGAAGACGCCAGCAGCTTCTGATAGGCGGCATCAAATTGCTTGCCGATCTCCAGGTCGCCGATCAGCGGGCTGTGGCTTGATATGAGAAGCGAAATCAGCTCCTCCCGCGTCATCCCCGTCAGATTCGTCCGATAGCTTTCCTCGAGCATCCATCCCCCTGCCTGGCCCCGCTCGGCATATACCGGAATGCCGGCTGCGCTGAGGCTCTCCATATCGCGGATGATGGTCCGCTCCGATACCTCCAGCTGCTCGGCCAGATAACGCGTATTCTTTTTCCCCCCGTTCTGTAGCATCAGCATGATCGACAGCAGACGGTCAGCTCGCATGAAGGCGTCACCTCGATTTCGATAATTTCATTCATTGTAGCATGGATATAAGACAATGGATGTCATATATGAAGGATAAAATAATGGCCGTAAGCATGCGAATTTCGAAATCAAACATGCGGGAGGTATTATCCATGGAAACCTTGGAAACGAAGCCATTGAAGGGGAAGGTTGCGGTCGTAGCAGGCTCAACCCGGGGAGCGGGCCGGGCGATTGCGGTTATGCTCGGAGCAGCGGGAGCGACCGTTTATTGCACCGGCCGCAGCGTCCGAGGACAGAAATCGGACATAAATCGTCCCGAGACCATTGAGGATACGGCGGACATGGTGACGGAGCGCGGCGGTGTCGGCATTCCGGTAAAATGCGACCATACAGTCGAGGCGCAGGTAAAGGCTTTGTTTGAGCGCGTGAGCGAAGAACAAAACGGTCAATTGGACATTCTCGTGAACGATGTATGGGGCGGCGAGCATCTGACGCATTGGAACGTTCCCTTCTGGGAGCAGTTCCTGTCGGACGGCCTGCTTATGCAGGAGCGGGCCGTTACCTCCCATCTCATGACCAGTTATTACGGTGTGCCGCTTATGGTCCAGCAAGGGAGCGGACTTGTCATTGAAATCACGGACGGCTCCACTTATCGTTACCGGGGCAATCTATATTACAGCCTTGCGAAAATATCGGGCATCCACCTGGCGGAAGCAATGGCGGCCGAGCTTAGTCCCTATAACGTGACGGCGTTGTCGGTTACCCCGGGGTTCCTCCGATCCGAGCAAATGCTTGCGCATTTCGGGGTCGGCGAGGATAATTGGCAGGATGCCGTGGCGAAGGATCCGCATTTCATCGAGTCGGAGACGCCCTACTTGATCGGACAGGCGGTGGCGGCGCTTGCCGCAGATCCGAAGGTGTCGGAGAAGAGCGGGAGAGCGCTGACCAGCTGGGATTTATCGGATGAATACGGCTTCTCCGATATCGACGGCCGCAAGCCTCATTGGGGGAACTACGCTAAGAAGCACGGATTGCCCCTCCCCTAAAGGAGTGGACTTCAATCGCAGCAAAACAGGGTGCCAAGCAAGCTGAAGGCTTGCGGCACCCTGTTTCTGCATCTTTTAACGTATACCCAATATTGAAGGGCTGGAGCTATTCATTGGTCCCTTATGTTTGAACGCAAAGGAACGTTCTCCATGCCCGCGCCAATGGGGTTTAACCCGAGGCAAAGATTAGGAACGGTTACGTCTCATCGAGCCCATGATCAGGCTGACGATAAAGACGAGCACCACGGCACCAATCAATGCAGGCACGAGGTAGAAGCCGCCCATCTCAGGGCCCCACTCGCCCAGCAGCAGGCCGCCGAGCCATGCGCCGACAAAGCCGGCGATGATGTTACCGATAATACCGCCAGGGATGTCTCTTCCCATAATCAAGCCCGCGATCCATCCGATAATACCGCCTACGATTAATGACCACAGAAAACTCATGTTTATCACCTCGTATAAGTTATAGTTGTTTGTGCCTTACTATTAACCAAAGAAGTGACTTTTAAACCGGGTAACCCCAAAACTCGAATGTATTACTTTATTCCAGCAGCCTCAACCTTTGGGAGTACTGCTTTGAAAAACGGACGGGAATTGATATCCTTGAAATGTTGCAGCGGGCTTAGGCTAATAAAAGGAGATGGAGTTAAGGCTATGGTAGAGAAATGGACCGAGACGTATACGATTCAATCCGTGGATGCGGATTTCAGGGGAGACTGCCGCTGGTCGTCGCTGCTGAGCATTATGCAAAGAGCGGCGGACAAGCATATCGAGGCGCTGGGAATCGATCGCGAGGAGATGATTGAGCGGGGACTCGGCTGGATGCTCATTACGCTTGAAGCGGATATGACAAGCATTCCACGCGATATGGAAACCATACATGTGGAGACCTGGAGCCGCGGCTCCAAAGGGGTGCTCTGGCACCGGGATTACCGGATTATGAACGATCATGGGGAGCAGGTGGGCGGCGCCCGTTCGGTATGGACGCTGGTGGATATTCAGAAACGGAAAATTTTGCGTCCATCCATGTTTCCGTATGACGTTCCCATCGGGCAGGATTCCGTAGGGGAGCTGCCGAGCAAGGCGGTATTGCCGGAAGGCATCGAGCTCGGGGAAGCCTATACGACCGTGGTCCGATACAGCGGAATCGACGTGAATGGTCATTTGAATAACGCACGCTATGCCGACTTGTGCATGGACGTGCTGGATGAGCCGGAGCTGCAGGGCGATAAGGTCACCGGATTCAAAATTACCTACAACCACGAGGCAAGGCTGAAGGACACGATCATCGTCCGGCGCTCCGGCGAAACCGGAGGGCGGATTTTTGTGCAGGGCGTTTCCCCGGAGGGAACAAACTTTTTCGAAGCCGCGCTCGTTAAAAGGAAACAGTAAAAGACGAAACAGTAAAAGACGAGGTGAAGCGATAATTACGCTTCTGGCCTTGCATGCCATGAGGGGGAAGGATGATGTACAAAATCATGATCGTGGAGGATGATCCGAAGCTGGCGGGTTTGCTTGAATCGCAGATCGCAAGGTACGGAAATGAAGGCATCATCATCCGGGAGTTCGATCATGTGCTTGAGCGGTTCCGGGAAATCAAGCCGCATCTCGTATTGCTGGATGTCAATCTGCCCAGCTATGACGGGTATTTCTGGTGCCGCCAGATCCGGTCGATGTCCACGTGCCCGATTATATTTATTTCCGCAAGAAACGGAACCCCCGACCAGCTGCGGGCGCTGGAGAACGGAGCCGACGATTACATTACGAAGCCGTTCGCGTATGACATCGTCATTGCCAAGATCCACAGCCAGCTGCGGCGGGTATACGGCGACTATGCCCCCGGCTCCGGCGAACGAACGGTGGAGAAGGAAGGGCTGGTCCTTTACCCTGAACGGATGGAGCTCCAGCTGAACGGACAAACGGCGCCGCTTACGAAGAAGGAAACGATCCTGCTGGAGACGCTGCTGGCCCGGAGCCCGCGCCTTGTCACCCGCGAGACGATCCTGGAGAAGCTGTGGGACGATACATTCGTGGATGACAATACGCTCAGCGTAAACATTAACCGGGTACGAAAACGGTTGATGGAGCTGGGCATCGAAGGCGCGTTAGAAACGGTACGGGGCTCCGGGTACAGGCTGCATCCCGTCTGGCAGAGGCCGCAATGAAGAGGCTGTTCTGGCGCGAGCATCTGCCGCTGATCCTGTTTACGGCCGCGGAGCTGTTGGTGGTGCTCCTCGTATTCTGGTACGACGGCTATGATCATCCCGTGACGGCCTCGTACGCGGTGCTGCTGGGGCTTTCCGTGATGGGGGGATATTTGGCATTCCGGTTTTACACCCACCGGGACTTCTATGAGCGTTTATCGCAGCCCCTAATCTCGCTGGAGGAATCCATCAAGCACAACGAATCGGCCCCGCTGCCGACCGCTCTCAGCGAGCTCATGGAGGAGCAATACCGCCAATACCGGAACCAGATGGAGGAATGGGAGCGCCGGCGGCGGGAGCATCTCATATTTATGAACCAATGGGTGCATCAGATGAAAACGCCGCTCTCCGTCATCGAGATGATTACCCAGGAGGACGACAACGACGGCTACAGGAGCATCTCCGAGGAGTCCGACCGCATTCGGCGCGGCCTGGATATGGTGCTGTACATGTCGCGGCTGGAAACCTTCGAACAGGATTTCAGCGTGGAGCCGGTCAAGCTTCACCAGGCTGCGGTGGACGCAGTGCATGAGAACAAGCGCTATTTCATTCACAGCCATGTCTACCCGGAGGTGATCATCGATCCCGCTCTCACTGTTCAGACGGATGCAAAATGGCTCCGCTTCATTCTCATGCAGCTGCTGTCCAATGCCATCAAGTATTCGTCCGGTTCCGGGCTAAAGGTTACGGTCCAGGCGTTCTACTCCAAGGATCGGCGCCAAGTGGTGTTGGAGGTGACGGACCGGGGGATGGGCATTCCGAAATCCGATATCAAGCGGGTATTCGATCCGTTCTATACGGGGGAGAACGGCAGGAAGCTGAAGGAGTCGACCGGGATGGGCCTTTACCTGGTCAGCGAGGTCGTTCGGAAAATGAACCATCGAATCGAGCTGGAATCCGAGCCCGGGCAGGGGACGACCATAAGGCTCCTGTTTCTGCAGTGATTCGGATTATAAGGCGGAAGAAGGATCCAGCCGCGAACCTTATCCCGATGATCATGATGATCCCCCTGCGGACATCTTGAACCCGGCGATAAGGTTTTTTTGTGTCCGCAAGGCGTTCTTGAACGTTGTGCCGGGATGATGCACGGGCACTAAAAACGAATCTTACATCGATGTAAGATTCGTGAAAGACGGATCGATAGGAGCTTAGAGGGGCATGCGCTACACTAGCCTTACGAGCGAAAGCCAATTTTTGAAAGCGAGGTTTATTTCATGGAAATTCTATCCGTGCGCAATCTGGGCAAAGTCTATAAGGCGGCCGTGTCCCACGAAGCGCTGTCGAATATTAATTTAAGCATCGAGGAAGGGGAGTTCGTCGGCATTATGGGGCCGTCTGGCAGCGGGAAAACAACCCTGCTCAACATGATCTCGACGATCGACCGGCCTACCTCCGGAGAGATCCGGATCGGCGGAGAAGATCCGTTCCGGCTGTCGCAGGATCAGCTGGCGATGTTCCGCCGCCGCGAGCTCGGTTTCGTCTTTCAGTCCTTCAATCTGCTCAATACGCTCACGGTGAAGGAGAACATTGTGCTCCCGCTTGCACTTGACGGTATCGAACTTGAGGAAATGAACCGCCGTGTCGAAGTGCTGGCCGATAAGCTCGGCATTACCTCCATCCTGAACAAACGGACCTACGAGATTTCGGGCGGGCAGGCGCAGCGGACGGCCGTCGCCCGCGCGATGATCCACGTGCCGAAGCTGGTGCTCGCGGATGAGCCGACCGGCAACCTGGATTCCAAGTCGGCGCGGGACGTGATGGAGATCATGGACCGCCGAAACAAAGAGGACAAGGTCACGATGCTCCTGGTCACGCATGACCCGGTAGCGGCGAGCTATTGCAATCGGGTCATTTTTATCAAGGACGGCCAGCTGTATAACGAGATAACGAGCGGGGACAATCAGTCCGCCTTTTATCAGAAAATTATTAATGTGCTGTCACTGCTGGGAGGTTCGGGACATGAATTTTCGCCAGTTCGCCATTAATAACGTTCTGCGGAGCAAGCGGACCTATATTGCGCATTTTCTGAGCAGCGCCTTCTCCGTGATGATTTTCTTCACCTACGGCCTGCTAGCGTTTCACCCCGAGCTCAAGGACGGGATCGTTTCCTCCAGCGGCACGATGAGCGAGCTCGGAACGATAGGCATGACGGTGTCGCAATATATCGTATTCATCTTTTCATTCTTCTTCCTGCTGTACTCCGTCGGGGCCTTCATCAAGGTCCGCAAGCGGGAGTTCGGGATTCTGCTGATCCTGGGCATGTCCCGGAAGCAGCTGAACCGGATGCTGTTCATCGAGAACCTCCTGATCGGGGCGGCGGCGATCGTGGCAGGTATTGGAACCGGCGTGCTGTTCTCCAAGCTCATTCTGTTGATTAGCGCCAAGGTGCTGGCGGTGGATAACGGGCTGCCGTTTTATTTTCCGCTAAAGGCGCTCCTGCTGACGGCGGCGGCTTATGCGGTGCTGTTCCTCCTGATCGCCTTGTTCTCCTCGGTCATGCTTCGAAAGGGAACGCTGCTTGCGCTGGTTAAGGCGGAGGAGAGTCCCAAGCCGCAGCCGAAGGCTTCGCCTTGGCTGGCTGTCCTGGCGGTGCTGCTGATCGCTGCAGGATACGGCGTGGTTATGGCGTTTGCCGTACTGCAAATCTTCAACTTCCTGCTCCTGTTCGGTGGGGTAGCGCTGGTCATTCTGGGAACGTATTTCCTCTTCACCCAGTTCAGCGTTTATTTTATGCGGTATCTGCAGAAGAAGGAGAGATTTTTCTTCCGCAAAACCAATCTGCTGACCATTTCCGAGCTGATGTACCGGATCAAGGATAACGCCGTCATGTTCTTCCTCGTGTCGATCATCTCGGCTTCAGCCTTTACGGGAATCGGAACAACGCTGGCGATCGGGGATCCGGGGCTGTCGGCCATGGAAAATCCATATGCTTATACGTATCCCTATTTCGAGGAGGAAGCGAAGCTTGGGAATCAGCATTTGTCGATCATCAGGGAGGAGCTGGAGAAGGGCGGATTCAACTATAACGAAACGTCGGTGCAGCCGATTTTCTCGGCGAACGGCATGAAGCTGGTCAAGCTTAGCGAGTATAATGAGCTGATCCGATCCCTCGGGTACCCGGCGGAGACTTTAGGCGAGCATGAGGCGATTCTGACGCCCAGCACCGTTACGGAAAAAAACAGCTACAGAATCCATGGGCCAGCGTATGAGGAGATCGAGCTTGAGACCGGCAAAGAGGCGGTCACGCTTCAGATAGCCAAAGCGGAAACGTTTATCGCCGTGCCTCAGGGCTATGGCGAGCAGTTTGTCGTATCGGACAGCCTGTACGAGAAGGTGAAAAAAACACAGGAGGAGCAGGGGGAGTACGGCTTCGTCATCTTCCATGCGTTTTACGTTAAAAACTGGAAGGATACCGGGGATGCGACAAGAGCGATGGTGGAGCGGTTCAACGAAAGCGGCGATTACAGCTATTACCTGAACTCCTTGTACATTGATTGGAAAAGCGCCCAGCAGAAAAACGGCATTTTGCTGATGGTCAGCGGCCTGGTCGGCATCGTCTTCTTCACCTTTGCGGCAAGCTTTGTTTATTTCCGTCTGTATGCCGATCTGGCACGGGATGAGCAGCAGTACCAAATGATCGCGAAGGTGGGATTGAGCCGTAAGGAGCTTGGAACCATCGTGACCAGGCAGTTACTGATCATGTTTTTCCTGCCGATGCTTATCGCGCTTATACACAGCGGGGTTGCGTTCGTCGCGCTTCAGCAGCTCGTCGATTTCTCGATTGTGGGCCACAGCCTCAAGATTTTCTTGTTCTTCCTGACCGTCCAGATCGTGTATTTCTTTATAACGCGCTGGCGTTATCTGGAACGATTGAACAAAATCATTCAATAACCGCTCCCTTCTCACGTTGAAATGCGCGAAAACGGGTATGTTATAACCAAGAGCGCATTAACGGAAAAAAGGAGGCGTTAGAAGCATGAACGAACACAGCATGCTGAATACAGGAGCGGTGGATACCGAAGAGGTGCTGCCCGATCTTATCAATCTTCGCACGATGATCGTCAATCTTCAGATGGTCGGTTCGCCCGGCTCGGGCGACTGGGTGCTGGTGGATACCGGCATCGGTAATTTTGAAGGCTCGATTGCCGAGGCGGCGGAGAAGCGGTTTGGGCGGCCGCCTGTAAGTATCGTGCTAACGCATGGCCATTTCGACCATGTTGGCAATGTGAAGGAGCTGGCGGACCGCTGGGGGGTGCCCGTTTATGCCCATGAGCTAGAGCTGCCGTATTTGACAGGGCGCGAAGACTATCCTCCCGGCGATCCGAGCGTAGGCGGCGGCTTGATGGCGCGGTTAGCGCCAATGTATCCGAACCGGGCGATCGATCTCGGCTCGCGGATCCACCCGCTGCCGATGGACGGCACGGTGCCAGGCTTGCCGGAATGGCGCTGGATTCCTACGCCGGGGCACAGCCCGGGGCATATCTCGCTGTTCCGCGAACGGGACCGTACGCTGATTGCGGGAGACGCGATCATTACGGTCCAGCAGGAATCCGCGCTGGCGGTGATCAGCCAGGAGAAGGAGCTTCACGGACCGCCGATGTATTTTACCCCGGATTGGGATGCGGCAAGGGAATCGGTGCGCCGGCTGGAAGCGCTGAATCCTGCACTTGCGGTGACGGGGCATGGGGTGCCGATGTCGGGAGATGAACTGTCGGTATCGCTGAAGCGCCTGGCCCGGGATTTTGACGAGCTGGCTGTGCCGGAGCAAGGGCGTTACGTGGAAGAGAATCAGAAGCAATAGAGGAACCGATAGGACGAAAAATTCTCCTAACCTAACTCTTCATGAGGTTAATCGTTAACGGGCTGGTGTAATATCGGCTAGCCTTGGATGTTATCAGAGCTTGTCCTTGCGATTGCAGGACATGAGGAGTATGGGGTTAGCGAAGTATCGGATAAGTGATATGAGGCCGTTTTGCTGCCGCCTTAAGGTGGAGCCAAAGCGCGCCTCTTTTTTTGTGGAAAATACGGGGAGGAGGTTATAATAGGGATACAGAGGAAGGGGAGAGCTATGAAAGTATTGGTATTGGCGGAGAAGCCGTCCGTGGCTAAGGAAATTGCCCGGGTGATGGGCAGCCGCGAGAAGCATAAGAGCTATTTCGAAGGACCGAAATACGTCGTAACCTGGGCGCTCGGGCATTTGATCGGCCTGGCGGAGCCGGAGGACTATGATAAAAAATATCAGACCTGGGCGCTGGAGGATTTGCCGATTCTGCCGGATTCCATGCGGCTTAAAGTGCTCAGAGAGACCAGCCATCAATACAAGAACGTGCAGCATCTGATGAAACGCCAGGATATCGGCGAGCTGATCATTGCGACGGATGCCGCCCGCGAGGGCGAGCTGCTGGCGCGCTGGATTCTGAAAATGGCGAAGTGGAACAAGCCCTTCAAGCGGCTGTGGATATCATCCCAGACGGATAAGGCGATCAAGGAAGGCTTTGCTTCCCTGAAGCCGGGCCAGCAGTTCGACCGCCTGTACGAGTCGGCGCGGTGCCGGGCGGAGGCGGATTGGATGGTCGGGCTGAACGTGACGCGGGCGCTGACCACGAAATTTAATGCCCAGCTCTCGGCGGGCCGGGTTCAGACGCCGACGCTTGGCATGATTATGGACCGGGAGAAGGAAATCATAAACTTCCGCTCCCAGGAATATGAGACGCTGCAGGTCGATCTCGGCAGCTTCGAGGCTTCCTGGCGGGCAGCCGGGGGAGACGGCCGTCTGTTCGAGAAGGAGCGCGCAGCGAAGCTCAAGCAGAAGCTGGAGGGCGCCTCGGGGAAGATTGTCAGCGTGAAAAAGAGCGAGAAGAACGAGCCGCATCCGTTAGCGTACGATTTGACCGAGCTGCAGCGGGATGCGAACCGCCGGTTCGGCTTCTCGGCCAAGCAGACGTCGAACGTCCTGCAGCGGCTGTACGAGCAGCATAAGCTCGTGACCTATCCGCGTACGGACAGCCGTTATTTGACCTCCGACATGGTCGGAACGCTGAAGGAGCGGCTGTCGAGCATCGCGGTGGGGCCCTATGCGGCGCTGGCCCGTCCGCTGCTCCGCAAGAGCCTGTCGCCGGGCAAGCGGGTCGTAGACGACAGCAAGGTAACGGATCACCATGCGATTATCCCGACGGAGCAGACGGTGCTGCTGAACCAGCTCACGGCGGATGAGCGTAAGCTGTACGACCTTATCGTCCGCCGCTTCATCAGCCTGTTCTATCCGCCGGCACGGTACGATCAAGTCGCCGTCACCGTTCAGATCGAAGGCGAGACGTTTCATGCGAAAGGGACGACGGTCAAAGACAGCGGGTGGCGCGAGGTGTACGGCGGCGATTATGACGATGACGCTGATGGCGAGGATGACGACGCACAAGGTTCGGCTCCGGGAGGCAAGCTGCTGCCCGAGCTGAAGGAAGGCCAGCCGGTGAAGGTTGCCCGCTGCATCCTGAAGCCGGGGCGCACCCAGCCGCCGAAGCGCTACACGGAGGCGGCGCTCCTGTCGCAGATGGAGAAGCACGGCCTCGGCACGCCGGCGACGCGGGCGGACATCATCGAGAAGCTGGTCAGCTCGGATACGATCGAGCGCCAGGGCTCGTCCCTGCATCCGACCGGGAAGGGCAAGCAGCTCATCGAGCTGGTGGCGCCGGAGCTGCGGACGCCGGAGCTGACCGCCCGCTGGGAAGCCGAGCTGGAGCGGATCGCGAAGGGGCAGGGCAAGCCCGAGCCGTTCCTGCGGGGCATCCGGGATATGACGAAGAAGCTGGTAACCGAGGTCAAGGGAAGCGATGTGGAATACAAGCCGCATAACGTCTCGAACAGCCACTGCCCGGACTGCGGCACGCGTCTGCTCGAGAAGAAGACGAAGCGCGGCAAGCTGCTCGTCTGCCCGAGCGAGGACTGCGGCTACAAGCGCTCCGGCGAGAAGCGGCTGTCGAACCGGCGCTGCCCGCAGTGCCATAAGAAGATGGAGCTGAAGGAAGGCAAGGCCGGCATGTATGTCCAGTGCCTTGGCTGCGGCATTACCGAAACGCTCAAAAAGGACGCGAAGCATGTGAACAAGCGCGAGGAACGGAAGCTGCTCCAGCAATACAGCAAGCCGGAGTCGATCGGCTCGAACCTCGGCGAACTGCTGAAGGCTGCGCTTGAGCAGAAGGGGAAGGAATAGGTACGGAGCGCAAGGCACGGCAAAACGTATTTCGTTAATCTTTGCTCCTGTCCGCATAACCTCCGGGACAATAGCCCATTCTACGGACAGGAGGTGAAGGGCATGCCGAACCATAAAGCAAGAAAAACGGAGAACCAGCAAAACAAGGCAAGCATTCTCGAAGAGAGCAAAACCTTGAAACCGAAGAAGGCTGCGGACTATGTTCCGAGCCTGAATGAGATTCCGAAGGGTGAATCGTAAGCTTTGGGACGGGACAGACCCTTTAATCATTCTTTTTTTGCCGTCTTATAAGAAGGCCCGGCGCTTTATTCGGCCGGCGTCGCTCTTATGGGCGGCTTCTTACGCTTTTCGTCTGCATATCCCGCCAAGGAATTATGCGATCGCTGCGACGGCATGGATCTTCAACACATGCGATCGTGTCACAACGTCACACACGCTATCCCTCACTCACCAAGGAGGGGAGTTTTCCGGTGTACTTCTATATCATGCAGATTTATAATATGGTGAGAACGTTAGTATACAGGCCGGGGTCGTGCGTAAAAGACCGATTGAACCGGCTGGTCATGGGGGGCGGGAGCATTCGTGAGAACCGCGTTGATTGTATGGTTTATATTCATTAATGCGGTTGCCTATCTGGTGATGTCCGAGGACAAGCGGCGTGCCAGGCTGGGACGGGACCGCGTTCCGGAACGGACGCTGTTTCTGCTGGCTGCGGTCGGCGGCGCTTTAGGCGCATGGATAGCGATGTATCGGAAGCGTCATAAAACAAGGCATTTATCGTTCAAGATCGGCATACCGCTGCTGTTGTTTTTGAACGCGGTGCTGTACGGGTATTTCTGGAGGTAATCTTAGTCGGTTCCTACATACGAGATTACACTTAAAGCAAGTTAGACGGCTCGGTTCAAACAGAGGCATTATGGGTAAATAAATAATATTACAGTAGGTCTTCAGTCTTATCACATAGGAAAGAGGTGGCCTGTATGCTGTTTACGAACATTCTACTGGCTTACGACGGCTCCAAAGCGGCAAATAAAGCACTCGGACGCGCGGTCGAGCTGACCCAGGCGAATCCGGACGCTACGCTGCATGTGGTTCATGCTTATGATTTTCCGCGTTTTTTTGTCGGGGAAGGACTGGCTCCGATTCCGGCTTCACTGAATAAAGACGTTTACGATATTGCGGTGCAGACGACAGAAGAAATCAAGGAGCGCATCGAGCATTCGGGTGTGAACGGCCAGGTCAACATGATACAGGGAGCCCCTGCCGAAGTGATTCTGGAATATGCCAAACAGAACGACATCGATCTTATCGTGATCGGCAGCCGCGGCTTAGGCGGCATTCGCGAGTTCGTGCTCGGGAGCGTAAGCCACAATGTTGTCCAGCATGCAACCATCCCGGTGCTTGTTGTGAAATAGAGGCTGGTTCAATCAAATGTGAGACATACAATAATAGAGGCACTCTAGCAGATCATGGATCTTGCGAGAGTGCCTTCTTTTTTTCATTTGAGATGCGAAGTGTTGTTATGTGGGCGTTCCTCCCGATGGCTTGTGGTCGGTATGCATGGTTCAATCCCCGCGCAGGGATTCTGTTTACATGTTAACGCAGCCATGATGATATGTTTGGTTAAATACGAACATTATATTTTCAATATTTGAGAATGTTCGGGTTTAGGTTGACATGGGGTGTCAGAGATTGATAAACTGAGGATGTTGAGGTTCAAAAGAACTTATTTAGTGTGATTAATGATTGAGCAAGATTAATGAAATTGTGGGTTTTACAAAAATTCTAGAATTAAATATTTCTCGTATAAAGCCGGGGATATGGCCCGGAAGTCTCTACCCGGAAACCGTAAATTTTCGGACTACGAGGGAGTACACACGGTGCGGCAGGATGAGCGGGCCAGGGCTTCAAAGCTTGATGACCGCTTCTTGGGCGGGTCAGCTTGATCGTTAAGCTCGTTTTCCCACCATGTCTTTTTTGACATCGGGCGGCAGCGTCGTATTCCTTGATTGTCCGAGACCTGCACAGCTTTGTGTTTACGGGATCGGACTTTTTTCATCTGTATCGAATGCGCGTGACTGGCTTCCCGCAAAGATTTTCGAGGAAACAGCGGTTAGCGCCGGAGGCTTTGCAGGGAATTTCAATGTTACCGAGATTAATCATGAGAAAGCGGGGGTACTCATGGCAGCACAAGTTGGAGTCATTATGGGCAGCAAGTCGGATTGGGCGACGATGTCCGAGGCATGCAAGGTGTTAGATGAATTGGAAATTCCGTATGAGAAAAAGGTCGTATCCGCGCATCGCACGCCGGACCTGATGTTCCGGTACGCCGAAGAGGCGGAGGGCCGGGGAATTCGCGTCATTATCGCCGGCGCCGGCGGCGCGGCGCATCTTCCGGGAATGGTGGCCTCGAAGACGGTGCTGCCGGTCATCGGCGTGCCGGTGCAATCCAAATCGCTGAACGGACTGGATTCGCTCCTGTCGATCGTGCAGATGCCTGGTGGCATTCCCGTCGCTACCGTCGCGATCGGTACGGCGGGTGCCGTCAACGCAGGGCTGCTCGCCGCGCAAATATTGGGCGCTTCGGATGCGGATATCCGTGCCAGAGTGCAGGCACGCCGGGATCGGATTCGCGACGAAGTACTGGAAAGCGGCGATAGCCTATGACGGAGCGTCAGACATTGCAGCAGACGGCTGCCGGGAGACGGCTTCTGCCGGGCTCGGTGATCGGCGTCCTCGGCGGCGGCCAGCTGGGCCGCATGATGGCGCTGGACGGAGTCAAAATGGGGTATTCGTTCGTCACCCTCGACCCGACTCCAAATTCGCCGCTCGGACAGATTTCCGAGCAGATTACGGCAGGCTATGACGATGTGGAAGCCGCACGCAAACTAGCGGAGCAGGCGGATGTCATTACGTACGAATTCGAGAATGTGGATGCGGGCGTGGCCAAGCTGCTGGAGGAGCAGTCTTACGTGCCCCAGGGCAGCAAGCTTCTGTATACGACGCAGCATCGGCTGCGCGAGAAGGCGGCGATTGAAGCGGCAGGCGTGCCGGTCGCCCCGTATCGTGAGATCAACAGTTTGGAAGATTTACAATCCGCAGCAGCCGAGCTTGGACTTCCATGCGTGCTAAAGACGGCTACCGGAGGTTATGATGGTAAGGGGCAAGCCGTTCTTCGCAGCGAGGAGCAATTGCAGCCGGCGTACGAGACGCTGGCGGTCGGCGGGGCTGAGCTTGTGCTGGAGAAGTTCGTGAAGTTCGCCTGCGAGATTTCCGTTATCGCGGCGCGCACGCCAAGCGGCAGCGTCAAGAGCTTCCCGCCGGCGGAGAACGTGCATGTCAACAATATACTGCATCTATCCATCGTCCCTGCGAGAGTGCCAAGCGATATTCAGCTCAGGGCCCGCCAGCTTGCCGAACGCGTGGCAGAGGGCTTGAACGCGGTAGGGCTCCTGGCCGTGGAGATGTTCGTGACGGAGGAAGGGGAGCTGTACGTGAACGAGCTTGCGCCCCGTCCGCACAACTCCGGCCACTATACGATGGAGGCCTCTGCAACGTCGCAATTCGAGCAGCATGTCAGAGCGATCTGCGATCTGCCGCTAGGTGATACGACATTGCTGAGCCCTGTGGTCATGGTGAACGTGCTGGGTCAGCATTTGGAAGCAGCGGTGCAGCGCTTCGGCGAACATGACGAGCTCGCCGAGTCGCTTGGCGTCGTGCCGAAGCTTCATCTGTACGGCAAGAGCGAGGCAAAGGCCAATCGCAAGATGGGACACATCAACCTGTTATGCGGGGATGTCAGGGACGCCTTGGAGTGGGTAGAGAAAACTAATATTTGGAGGCAGGATTAAACGATGATTGAACGTTACAGCAGACCGGAAATGCGGGCGATCTGGACCGAGGAGAACAAATTCAGAGCATGGCTGGAGGTTGAGCTTTGCGCATGCGAGGCTTGGGCCGAGCTCGGGGTAATCCCGAAGGAAGATACGGTGAAGCTTCGCCAGAATGCATCCTTTGATATCGAACGGATCTATGAAATCGAGCAGGAAACGCGGCATGACGTGATCGCCTTTACCCGCGCCGTATCGGAGACTCTTGGCGACGAGCGGAAATGGGTTCATTACGGGCTGACCTCCACGGACGTGGTGGATACCGCGATGGGTTATCTGCTGAAGCAGGCAAATGAAATTCTGGAGCAGGACATTCTTCGGTTTATCGGTATTTTGAAGGAGAAAGCCATTGCCTACAAATACACGCCGATGATGGGCAGAACGCATGGCGTTCACGCAGAGCCGACCACGTTCGGTCTGAAAATGGCGCTGTGGCACGAGGAAATGATCCGCAACCTGGAGCGCTTCCGCCATGCTGCCGACGGCGTGCAGTACGGCAAAATTTCCGGAGCGGTCGGCACCTATGCCAACATCGACCCGTACGTTGAGGAATTCGTCTGCCGCAAGCTGGGCACAAAGCCTGCGCCGATCTCCACGCAGACGCTGCAGCGTGACCGCCATGCGGAATATATGGCGACGCTGGCGCTGATCGCGACATCGCTGGAGAAGTTTGCAACCGAAGTGCGCGCGCTGCAGAAGAGCGAGGTGCGTGAGGTGGAGGAAGCTTTTGCAAAAGGGCAAAAGGGCTCCTCGGCTATGCCGCATAAGCGCAACCCGATCGGCTCGGAGAACATCTCCGGTCTGGCTCGCGTGATCCGGGGCCACATGGTATCCGCTTACGAGAATGTGTCGCTGTGGCACGAGCGGGATATTTCCCACTCCTCCGTGGAACGCATCATCCTGCCGGACGCCACGATGCTGCTGAACTATATGCTGAACCGTTTCGGCAATATCGTGAAGAACCTGACGGTCTTCCCTGAGAACATGAAGCGCAACATGGCCCGTACGTACGGCGTGCCATTCTCCGGCCGCCTTCTGACGAAGCTGATCGACAAGGGCTTCAGCCGCGAGCAGGCGTACGATACCGTACAGCCGCGTGCCATGCAGGCATGGGAGGAGCAGCGTCAATTCCGCGAAATCGTAGAGGCGACTCCCGCTATTACGGAAGTGCTCAGTCCCGAGGAAATCGAGGATGCCTTTAATCCAAGCTGGCATCTGAAGCATGTCGATACGATTTTTGCCAAGCTCGGCCTGGAATAGTTTAAGGCGCGGATTTATCCGCTTTTTACAATAAGCATGGAGAAGATCGATTTCTGCAAATCAGAATGATTTAGAAGTGCAGCAGTCTCCTGAATAAAAGCCTTCCAAACGGAATGCTGGCATTGCAAGCATAGGCCGTCCCCGGATTTCAACGAGCAATTGCGGGAATCCGGGGACTGTGCCCCGAAGCGCTGGAAACGAATTTTGCAAGATCGTGTAATAAACAGGCAGACAATCTGTAGTCTAATGGGAGGATCCTATGACATTACCGGCATTATCGACCGCCGCCCACCTGATCAACGCACCGCTGCTTTATAAGGGCAAGGTCCGTGAGCTTTATGATTTGGGTGAGCATGTACTCATCGTAGTAACCGACCGCATTTCCGCTTTTGACTATGTCCTGGAGCCGCCCGTACCGGCTAAGGGAACCGTGCTGAATAAGCTGAGCGCCTTCTGGTTTGAACAGACGAAGGACCTGATCGCCAACCATATGGTGCATACCGACGTGAACCGGCTCGGGGATGCCGTGAAGGACAAAACGCTGCTGGACGGACGGATCATGGTATGCCGCAAGGCCGAGCGCATTGATATCGAATGCGTAGTCCGGGGATATATTACCGGCGGTGGCTGGCGGCAATATCAGTCCACGGGCGAGGTTAACGGCATTAAGCTGCCGGAGGGCCTGCGCAAGAACGAGGCGTTTCCGGAGCCGATCTTCACGCCGGCTGCGAAGAACGATGTCGGTCACGACGAAGACATCTCGCTCGGCCGGATGAAGGAGCTTGTGGGTGAGGAGCTGGCTCTGCAGCTGCAGGACAAAAGCTTGATGCTCTACACATTCGCCCGCGACTACTGCCGGAAGCACGGCATCATTCTTGCCGATTGCAAGTTCGAGTTCGGATTGATCGACGGCGAGATCGTCCTGATCGACGAAATTTTCACGCCGGATTCCTCCCGTTTCTGGGATGAAGCGAACTATGCGCTGGACATTGAGATCGACAGCATGGACAAGGAGCCTGTACGCACGTACCTCGCTTCTTCCGATTGGGACAAGAACAGCGAGCCGGATCCGCTTCCGCTGCATGTGGTGGAGGAGACGACACGCCGTTATACCGATATTTACCGCCGGCTGACGGCAGCAAGCTTGTAATACGAGCAGTCCTTTATACCATTTATTATTTCGAGGAGGAGCAGGAGAACATGTTGAAAGCTAAGGTCTACGTCACGATTAAACAGAGCGTTTTGGATCCGCAAGGGGTCGCGGTGCAGGGGGCGCTTCATTCGATCGGCTACAAGGAAGTGGAGAGCCTGCGGATCGGTAAGTATATGGAGCTTGAGCTGAATACGGATAACCGTGAAGAGGCTGAGCAGCGCGTCAAGGAAATGTGCGAGAAGCTTCTGGCGAATACGGTGGTCGAGAACTACCGTTATGAATTGGAGGGCTAAAACCATGAGATTTGCAGTGCTGGTCTTTCCTGGCTCCAATTGTGATATTGACTGTTACAAAGCGGTGGAAGAGACAATCGGGCAGCCGGTGGATTATGTATGGCATACGGCAACGGATTTATCCGCGTACGATTGCATCTTGGTGCCCGGCGGGTTCTCCTATGGGGATTACCTGCGGTGTGGTGCGATTTCCCGGTTCGCCCCGGTTATGAACGAGGTGGCGAAGGCGGCAGAAGAGGGCAAATATATTCTTGGCATCTGCAACGGATTTCAGATTTTAACGGAGGCGGGGCTCCTTCCGGGGGCGCTGCGCCGCAACGAAACGATGAAATTCCGCTGCCATGACAGTGTCCTGAAAGTGGTCAACAACTCAACGCCGTTCACGCGCGAGTATGCGGAAGGTCAGGAGATCGTCATTCCGATCGCGCACGGCGAGGGCAACTATTACTGTGATGAAGAAACGCTGAAAAAGCTTCGGGACAACCGGCAAATCGTATTTACGTATCAAGATAATCCGAACGGCTCCGTCGCGGATATCGCAGGCATCTGCAACGAACGCGGCAACGTGATCGGCATGATGCCGCATCCGGAGCGGGCGGTAAGCAGCCTGCTCGGTTCGGAGGACGGCAAGGCAATGTTCACATCCATATTACAGGCATGGAGGGATACTCATGGCGCAGCAAACGTCCGTTAAGGAACCGACGGCAGAACAGATTGCAGAGCATCAGATTTACAAACAGATGGGAGTTTCGGACAGCGAGTACGAGTTGATCTGTTCCTTCATGGGACGCAAGCCAAACTATACCGAGATCGGCGTGTTCAGCGTCATGTGGTCCGAGCACTGCGCATACAAAAACTCCAAGCCGCTGCTGCGCCGCTTCCCGACCAGCGGACCACGCGTTCTGATGGGACCCGGCGAAGGCGCGGGCATCGTCGATATCGGCGACAACCAGGCGGTTGTATTCAAAATCGAGAGCCATAACCACCCTTCGGCCGTTGAGCCATACCAAGGCGCTGCTACTGGCGTGGGCGGCATTATCCGCGATATTTTCTCCATGGGTGCAAGACCTGTTGCGATCCTGAACTCCCTTCGCTTCGGCAAGCTGGAGAGCGATCGCGTGAAGTACTTGTTTGAGCATGTTGTATCCGGGATTGCCGGCTACGGCAACTGCATCGGAATTCCGACGGTCGGAGGCGAGGTTGTCTTCGACGAGAGCTATGAAGGCAATCCGCTGGTCAACGCGATGTGCGTCGGCATTATCGATCATGACAAAATCCAGCGCGGTGTAGCTAAAGGGGTCGGCAATCCGGTCTTCTACGTCGGACCGCCGACCGGACGCGACGGCATTCACGGGGCAACGTTCGCTTCCGTCGAATTGACGGAGGAGTCCGAAGCGAACCGCACGGCCGTTCAGGTTGGCGATCCGTTCATGGAGAAGCTCGTCATGGAAGCCTGCCTTGAGCTGATCGACTCCGGCATCGTGCTCGGCATTCAAGATATGGGCGCGGCAGGCCTGACCTGCTCCAGCGCGGAAATGGCAAGCAAAGCGGGTAACGGGCTTGAGCTGTATCTGGATCAAGTTCCGCAGCGCGAGGAAGGCATGACGCCTTACGAAATGATGCTGTCGGAATCGCAGGAGCGGATGCTGTTCGTTGTCGAGCCTCAGCATGAAGCGCAGGCGCGTGAAATTTTTGAACGCTGGGGCGTGATTTGCGCCAAGGTCGGAAAGGTGACCGATGACGGCCGTCTGAAGCTGTTCCACCACGGCGAAGTCGTCGGCGACATGCCGGTTACGGCTCTCGTCGACGAGTGCCCTGTATATAATAAACCGTCCGAGGTGCCTGCTTATTACAAAGAGCAAGCCTCGGTCGACACGCTCCGATATGACGAAGTGAAGGATCTGGGAGGAGCGCTGAAGCAAGTGCTCGGCTCGCCAAGCCTTGCAAGCAAAGCATGGGTGTATAACCAATACGATTATATGGTCCGTACCAGCACCGCCGTTCGTCCGGGCTCGGATGCGGCCGTCGTGACCGTTCACGGCACGCGCAAGGCGCTGGCGATGACAACAGACTGCAACGGACGTTATGTATATCTTGACCCAGAGCTCGGCGGCAAGATCGCCGTCAGCGAAGCGGCGCGCAATATCGTATGCTCCGGCGCCGAGCCGCTGGCGATCACGGACAACTTGAACTTCGGAAGTCCGGAGAAGCCGGATATTTTCTGGCAGATGGAGAAGGCCGTGGACGGCATGGCGGAAGCCTGCCGCGAGCTGGGGACGCCGGTGATCGGCGGCAACGTTAGCTTGTATAACGAGAACGCCAAAGGCGCGATTTACCCGACGCCGGTTGTCGGCATGGTCGGCCTGATCCACGACACGGATCATATTACGACGCAAGGCTTCAAGAACGAAGGCGACCTGATTTATGTACTCGGCGAAACCTATGCCGAGCTTGGCGGCAGCGAGTTCCAGGCCGTGGTGCATGGCGTGTCCGAGGGACGGCCGCCGCAGCTCGATTTGGAGAAAGAAAAGAAGCTGCTTAGCGGCGTGCTGAAAGCGATCCAAGCCGGCCTCGTTCAATCGGCGCATGACGTGTCGGAAGGCGGACTTGCCGCAGCGCTTGCGGAGAGCTGCATCAGCGGCAATGTCGGCGCGACGATCGAATGGTCGACCGACCTTCGCAGCGATATCGCTCTCTTCAGCGAAAGCCAATCCCGGATCGTATTGTCCGTATCCCCGGACCATAAAAATGCGCTGGAGAACCTCCTTCAAGAGTCCGGCGTTCCATTCCACGCGCTTGGCGTTGTTGGCGGAAGCAAGCTCAGCATGAACATTAACGGTGCTTCTGCGCTGAATGAATCCGTGGAGGCTTTGAAATCCGTCTGGGAGGATGCCATTCCATGTCTCATGAACTGATACCCGAAGGATTATGGACAGGGGATTACTACAATGAGGGAACAGGTAAGAGCGATATATTCGATACACTAAAAGAAGAGTGCGGCGTATTCGGGGTGTTTGGTCATCCCGATGCCGCCTCCCTATCCTATTACGGGCTGCATGCCCTGCAGCACCGGGGAGAGGAAAGCGCAGGCATCTGCGTGGCCGACGGGGACAGTTTCAATTATCACCGCGACATGGGCCTCGTGAAGGAAGTATTCGACAAGGATAAGCTGGAATCGCTCAAGGGAAACATGTCGATCGGGCATGTACGTTATTCCACCAGCGGAGACAGCCGGATTACCAACGCACAGCCCCTTGTCTTCAAATACCGGGAAGGCAATCTGGCGATTGCCACGAACGGCAATATCGTGAATGAGCCGATGCTCCGGCGCGAATTGGAGAAGGCAGGCTCGATCTTCCAGACGACGAGCGATACCGAAGTCATTGCGCACTTGATCGCGCGTTCGCCGAAGGATTTCGTCGAAGCGGCGAAGGACGCGCTGCAGCGTCTAGTCGGCGGCTTTGCATTCCTGCTGATGACCAATGACAAGCTGCTGGTTGCCTCCGATCCAAACGGACTGCGTCCGCTGACGATGGGACGCCTCGGCGACGCGTATATTTTCACATCCGAGACGTGTGCTCTCGAAGTGATCGGCGCGGAGACGATTCGCGATGTCGCTCCGGGGGAACTGCTCATTCTTGACCGCGAAGGCTTGCGTGAGGAGCGTTATACGGCGCCGGGCCGCAAAGCGCTGTGCGCGATGGAATACATTTATTTCTCCCGCCCGGACAGCGACCTGAACGGCTCGAATCTGCATTCGGCCCGCAAGCGGATGGGAAGCCGGATGGCATTGGAGTCTTTTATCGACGCGGACGTCGTGACAGGCGTTCCCGATTCCAGCATATCGGCAGCCATCGGCTACGCCGAGCAGACCGGCATTCCTTATGAGCTGGGTCTGATCAAGAATAAATACACGGGCCGGACGTTCATCCAGCCGAGCCAGGAGCTGCGGGAGCAGGGCGTGAAGATGAAGCTTAGCGCCGTGCGCCGCGTGGTCGAAGGCAAACGGGTCGTCATGATTGACGATTCGATCGTGCGGGGAACCACCTCCCGCCGGATCGTCAACCTGCTTCGCGAAGCGGGGGCAACCGAGGTGCATGTCCGGATTACTTCGCCGCCGTTCAAAAATCCCTGCTTCTACGGCATCGACACGCCGGACCGCAGGGAACTGATCGCTTCTTCCAAGAGCATCGAGGAAATTTGCCAGGAGATCAATGCCGACTCCTTGTCGTTCCTTAGTGTGGAGGGGCTGATCTCGGCCATCGGCGGTTACGACGAGCAGAGCTATAAAGGCGGTTTATGCCTTGCTTGCTTCGACAATGATTACCCGACACCAATTGATTTTGACGGGGAAGAGAAGATGGGCTGCAGCTGTTAAGGGTTAGCTGCTAAGTACTAAGTGCTGAGTTAAGTGCTATGAGCTAGAGTGCTGTGAGCTCAGTGCTCAGTCTTGGGCCAAGTGCTATGAGCTATGAGCTATGAGCTATGAGCTAAGTGTTCAGACTGCGGTTGCTAAGGGGGGCGTCACTAGCCTTCATGGCCAACGATAACAATCCTATCTTCCTCCTGTCTTTTCTTTCTTAGTGGCGTTCTCGGGAAGCGGGACCTCATGAGCCGACTTTTCGTACAAAACCATGGAGATACCTGGTATGAGGCCCAAGATACGTCACGTCATTCCTATTGAGTATCGACGCAGGGACTTGAGACCAAGGGGAATGGCGAACAGGACTTATCTCCGTATTTGGCTGTTGTGTTGCACCGTTTAGCGGATGATTGATTAAGGCCATAAATGATTAGTGCACTGATTCTTTCTTTTAAATGAAAAGGAGTGTTAGACGCGTGTCGGATACTTACAAACAAGCAGGCGTAGATATCGCAGCAGGCAACGAAGCGGTAGAGCGGATGAAAAAGCATGTCAAAACGACATTCAGACCTGAAGTCATGACAGATCTCGGCGGTTTCGGCGCCCTGTTCAAGCTGAATAAAGAACAATATGAAGAGCCGGTACTCGTCTCGGGCACCGATGGCGTTGGCACGAAGCTGAAGCTTGCATTCGCGATGGACCAGCATGACACCATCGGAATCGATGCGGTAGCCATGTGCGTGAACGACATTGTGGTGCAAGGCGCGGAACCGCTCTTTTTTCTCGACTATTTGGCCTGCGATAAGGTGATTCCTGCCAAAATCGAATCGATCGTCAAAGGCATTGCCGATGGCTGCAACCAAGCCGGCTGCTCCCTGATCGGCGGGGAGACGGCGGAAATGCCGGGCATGTACAGCGAGGGGGAGTATGACATTGCCGGCTTCACGGTGGGCATTGTCGACAAGCCCAAAATGATTAACGGCTCGAATATCGCGGCGGGCGATACCGTGATCGGCCTGGCTTCCAGCGGGGTGCACAGCAATGGGTTCTCGCTCGTGCGGAAGCTGCTTCTGGAGGATTCCGGGTACTCGCTGCAGCAGGAGATTCCCGAACTGGGGGGACGCCTTGGCGACGTGCTGCTGGCACCGACCAAAATCTACGTCAAACCGCTGCTGGGCTTGCTGAAAGAGATCGAAGTGAAGGGCATGGCACATATTACGGGCGGCGGATTCATCGAGAACATTCCGCGTATGCTGCCGGATGGCGTCAATGTCGACATTGAGTACGGAACCTGGCCGATTCTGCCGATCTTCAAGCTGATGCAGGAGAAGGGCAGCATCTCCAATAAAGACATGTTTACGACATTCAATATGGGGATCGGCATGGTTCTTGTCGTGAACGAGAGCGATGCGGATCAAGCGCTGGCGTATCTCCGCTCGGCGGGTGAAGAGCCTTACGTGATCGGCCGCGTTACGGAAGGCGAGCGTGTCATCACCTTTACGGGGGCTAAAGTGTAATGAAGGCCAATCGGATTGCGGTATTCGCTTCCGGGAGAGGCAGTAATTTTCAGGCTTTGGTGGAGGCTCAGCGAAAGGGCTTGCTGGGAGCGGAAATCCGGCTGCTAGTCTGCGACAAGCCGGAGGCTCCCGTCGTAGAGCTGGCGAAGGCAGCGGATGTTGACGTGTTTGTTTTTCAACCGAAAGCTTATGCCTCGAAGGAAGCGTATGAGCGCGAAATTGTGACGGAGCTGGACCGCCGGGACGTGGATTTGCTCGTGCTTGCCGGATACATGCGGCTGCTCAGTCCATCGTTTGTCGAAACGTACAGCGGGCGAATCGTCAATATCCATCCGTCCCTGCTGCCGGCTTTCCCTGGCAAGGATGCCATCGGCCAGGCAATCGAGTACGGCGTGAAGATGACGGGGGTAACCGTGCATTTTGTAGACGGAGGCATGGATACCGGTCCCGTCATTGCCCAGCGGGCTGTCGAAGTACGGGAAGGCGATGACGCAGCTGCGCTGGCGGAACGGATCCATGAGGTCGAACAGAAGCTGTATTATGAAGTCGTATCGTGGTTCGCCGAGGGTCGGGTTTCGCTGAACGGGCGGCATGTGACTATAGCTGATAAAGTACAGGAAGTCGAACATTAGGTTGCGTAAAATCTAACTTAGGGCTAGTAAATCTAGTATGTTGGTATTCTGGCAGGTTCGCTGTAGGCTCGCTACAGTTTCGTGCAGGTTCGATGCCGGTGATTTGTTCCTTTAACGCGAGTGCTGACGGATATGGATGGATTATTTCCAGACGGTTTTCTTCTAAAAGAGAACAAGCTTGCACAGGCAATCGACATGTTCGATATTTCTCGGGAAATAATTTGGAATTATCGTGTATCGACAGCATCTACGGATTCAAGACAGGCCGTTTTTGCAGAACGAGGCGACAGAAAACGTTATGTTGAGTAGGACGGGCATTTCTCGGACCGCGCAGCGGGGCGAGGTAAAGAGTAGCCGCAAACAAGACCCTTTTAGGTACTTGTTGGGTCGAAAAGGAGCCAAAGTGCTGTGGACAAGACCCTTTTAGGTACTTGTTGAGCCGGAAAAGTGCCGAAGTACGGCGCACAATTCCCTTTTAAGTACTTGTTGAGCCGAAGTCGCAGTGCGGCTAGGATGCGACGGACGATCCCTTTTTCAAGGGGAAAAAGGGATTGAGCAGTGTCGAGCAAGATGGCGGATGTCGTAAGGTAAGAGTTTTTTTCATTCAAATGAGGGGGTATGGACGTGGGTATCAAAAGAGCATTGGTCAGCGTTTCGGATAAAACCGGCATCGTGGAATTTTGCCGTGAGTTGTCTTCATTGGGTGTAGAGATTATTTCGACAGGAGGAACCAAGAGTCTGCTCGCCAAAGAAGGCGTTCCTGTCATCGGCATCTCGGATGTGACGGGCTTTCCTGAAATTTTGGACGGTCGCGTGAAGACGCTCCATCCTGCGGTGCACAGCGGGTTGCTGGCGATTCGCGACAGCGAAGACCATCAGCGTCAGATGAAGGAGCTGGGCCTGGATTACATTGACCTCGTGGTCGTGAATCTGTATCCGTTCCAGGAGACGATTGCCAAGCCGGATGTCGAGTATGAGGATGCCATCGAGAATATCGACATTGGCGGGCCGACGATGCTGCGCTCGGCTGCGAAAAACCATGCATTCGTAAGCGTTGTTGTCGACGCAGCGGACTACGGCCAGGTGATCGAGGAGGTCCGTGCAGGCGGGGATACGACATTGGAAACACGCAAACGGCTTGCAGCCAAGGTGTTCCGCCACACGGCCGCTTACGACACATTAATCTCCGAATATTTGTCGAACGTAACCGGCGATCCGCTCCCTGAACGCTTCAGCGTCACTTATGAAAAAATCCAGGATCTTCGTTACGGCGAAAATCCTCATCAAAAAGCGGCATTTTATCGCAAGCCGCTGGCACCTGCCGGTACGCTTACGACAGCCGAGCAGCTGCACGGCAAGGAGCTGTCCTATAATAACATCAATGACGCGAATGCCGCGCTGCAGATCGTTAAGGAATTCGACGAGCCTGCGGTCGTTGCCGTGAAGCACATGAATCCGTGCGGCGTCGGAATTGGCGCAAATGTATTGGAAGCTTACAAAAAAGCGTACGACGCGGACCCAACCTCCATCTTCGGCGGGATCGTAGCCGCGAACCGGACGATCGATGCGCCTACGGCCGAGCTGCTTAAGGAAATTTTCCTTGAAATTATCCTGGCCCCGGATTTTACGCCGGAAGCGCTCGAAATTCTGACGAAGAAGAAAAACATCCGCCTGCTGAAAATGGGCGAGTTCGGTTCGGCGAAGGAGCGTCAAAGCACGCTCGCCGTTACGACGATTGAAGGCGGCATGATCGTTCAGGAGAGCGACGTGCATTCCCTGGATCCGGTTGACCTGAAGGTTGTGACCGACCGCGAGCCGACCGAAGCGGAGCTGAAGCAGCTGCTCTTCGGATGGAAGGTCGTAAAGCACGTGAAGTCCAACGCCATTGTACTGGCGGCAGACGATATGACCGTGGGTGTCGGCGCAGGACAAATGAACCGCGTAGGCTCGGCGCGCATTGCGGTTGAGCAGGCAGGCGAGAAAGCAAAAGGCGCTGTCCTGGCTTCGGATGCATTCTTCCCGATGGGAGATACGGTTGAATTGGCCGCGAAAGCAGGAATTACCGCCATCATTCAGCCGGGCGGCTCCATTAAGGATGAAGAGTCCATCAAGGCTGCAAACGAGCATGGCATCGCGATGGTATTCACCGGCGTAAGACACTTCAAACATTAATAACACCAGGAGCCCGGGCCCATCGCTGCTCGGGTTCTCACATCATTTGCGGGATAAACGATTTACGGAGTGAAATGATACGAACTTGTGTGGGATAACGATACCGTAGTAGATGATACGGACTCGTGCGGAGTAGACGATTTACCCAGTGAACCGATAGGGGCTTTTCCAAAATGGATAGGAATATGAGGAGGGGTAGCATGGATATTCTGGTCATCGGCGGCGGCGGCAGGGAGCATGCCATCGTATGGGCACTGGCGAAGAGCCCGAAGGCAGGCAAGATTTATTGCGCGCCCGGCAATGCAGGAATCGGCCAGTTGGCCGAATGCGTGCCGATCGCCGTTTCGGAGTTTGACAAGCTGACCGCTTTTGCGGTGGAGAAGCAGGTGGGTCTCGTCGTGGTAGGACCGGACGACCCGCTGGCGGATGGCATCGTGGATGCGTTTGACAGCACGGGCATCCCGGTATTCGGTCCGCGCAAAAACGCCGCTGAAATCGAGGGCAGCAAGACGTTCATGAAGGATCTGCTTCATAAGTACGGCATTCCGACGGCAGCTTATGCGAAATTCGACGACTACGAGGAGGCGCTGGTCTACCTGCGCCGCCAAGGGGCGCCGATTGTGGTGAAAGCCGACGGGCTCGCAGCCGGCAAAGGCGTAACCGTGGCACGGACGCTGGAAGAAGCGGAGAAGGCGCTCAGCGACATTATGCAATCCAAGGTGTTCGGGGAAGCTGGCAGCCGGGTCGTGATCGAGGAGTTTCTTGAGGGCCAGGAGATGTCGATTTTGGCTTTTGTCGACGGGGAAACCGTCAAACCGATGTCTGCCGCCCAAGATCACAAGCCGGTATATGACGGCGACCAAGGACCGAATACCGGGGGCATGGGGACCTATTCTCCGCTGCCGCATATCGATCCTTCCATCATCGAGGAAGCGGTCGAAACGATCATCAAGCCGACGGCGAAAGCGATGGTAGCCGAGGGACGTCCGTTCCGCGGCGTATTGTTTGCCGGCTTGATGATTACGCCGGACGGCAAGCCGAAAACGATCGAGTTCAATGCAAGATTCGGCGATCCGGAGACCCAGGTCGTGCTGCCTCGCCTCCAAACGGATTTGCTCGAGGTGTTCCTTGCAACCGTGAACGGAAAGCTTGCGGATCTGGAGCTCGAATGGAGCAAAGACGCAGCGGTATGCGTCATCCTGGCTTCCGGCGGATATCCTGCATCCTATCCGAAAGGCATTGCAATCTCCGGCCTGGACGATGAGCAGGAAGGGACGATTGTATTTCACGCAGGAACCTCCCGCGATGCCGATGGAACCTGGAGAACGAATGGCGGGCGTGTGCTCGGCGTGGTCGGTCTTGGAGCGGATATCGCTGCCGCTCGGGCGAAGGCTTATGCTCGGGCGGAGTCGATTGCGTTCGAGGGGAAGCATAACCGGACGGATATCGCGCTGAAGGCGTTGGTCTAAGATTCTAAGATCTTTTTAAGGCTTATAAAAAATACAGGGTTACAAACAAGGGAGTCTTCATCGCGAAGGCTCCTTTTGTATGTAGGCGGTACTGATTTATGCGTCGTTAGAGGGGATCGCGTGACGAGGCTGCGATGGAATAATCAAGCATCATTTACCCTTTGTTCAGCCTTTGTTTACCTAAAGTTAATTTTATATCGATAGGATGAGAGGGGGCGGTCAGATGGATGTTAGGAGAATAGCAGAGAAATGCTAGAAGAATGGGAGAGGGATCATAGTGAGATCCCGGAGGAAACAAAGCCGGACCGTATAGTGATCATAGAGAGTTCATGATGGAATATCGTGGATCGTAGAATGATGAGCACAGGGGCGCTAGAGGGACGGAAGAGGTGATAGAAGAATGATCGTAGGGATTCGGGGCGTTGGCAGACGAGTCTGTTATATAATACAGATAACAGTTTGTGGAAATTTCAAATCACATGGAGACTAATGCGATGGATAACATTTCTGTTCTGCTTGTAGACGATGAGCAAGGGTTATGCGATATGTTGACTGCCGTGCTCAAGAAGGAAGGCTTTCGGTTTGTCAGGAGTGCCGGGACTGGCGAGGAAGCCATGCGCTTGCTAAAGGAGCTTGATCCGGATGTGATCATACTGGATGTTATGCTCCCGGATGAAGACGGATTCGAGGTGTGCCGAAAAATCCGCAAAATTACCGAAGCGCCGATTCTTTTTCTTACCGCCAGGGATACCGATTTGGATAAGCTGATGGGGTTTGGCATCGGGGGAGACGATTATATGACGAAGCCGTTCAATCCGCTCGAGGTCGTTGCCCGCATCAAAGCCCGCCTGAAATATAAATTAAAACAGGAGCGGTCTGCCCAGTCACGGATAACCCAACTCGATTTTGGATATTTTCGTTTGGATCTTGAGGCAGGGGAGCTGATCGTAAATGGCAAGGAAGTGGAGTGCCCGGCACGCGAATGGGAACTGCTTGTATTCCTGTGCCGTCATCCCAACCGGATCTTCAGTACGCGCCAATTATACGAATCGGTGTGGAACGAGCCCTACCTTGGCGATGAGAAAACTGTGGTCATCCATATTTTCCGGCTGCGTAAAAGGATGGAACCCGACCCCGGAAACCCCCGGTTTCTTGTTAATGTCCGGGGACTTGGCTACAAAATGCTGCTCCCAAGGAAGGAACAAGAATGAATCCGATGGTGAGAATGGCTTTTCGCTTTATCAAGGTAACCCTCATGTTGGTGATAATGTCTATCTTAAGTTTTATTTTATGCGCAGTGATATATATATATCTTCTGGATTGGATGAATCCCCGAGGCGCGATTTCAATGAAAACTTTTTTAGTTGTTACAGGATTTGTGCTGACGGTTATTTTTTTCATTGCTTTCGGTTGGTGCGTGGGCAAACCGCTCACCTATTTAATCCGCTGGATCAACCGATTATCTGAGGGGAACTACAGCCTACCGCTGGAACACTTCCGCCAGCCGAAGGGTGGTCGGGGCCTGGATGGCACAGATAGCCACGATGGCATCAATGGCTCCGATGGCTCCGATGGCTCGCTACACCATAACCATTATCGTTATCCGTATGTCCTATATAAAGAATTATTTGATCGAATGCATTTATTGTCGATCCAACTGCAGCGCAGCGAGACCGAACGACTGAATTTGGAGGCCAAGAAGCGGGAATGGATCGCGGCTATTAGCCATGATCTTAAGACGCCTTTGTCCTATATCGAAGGGTATGCTCATATGCTCACGGCTGCCGATTATGTATGGACCGATGAAGAGAAGCAGAATTTTAGCAGGCAGATCAGCGGCAAGACAGCGGAAATGAAGCAGCTCATCCATGACTTGAACCAAACGGGCCGGTGGTCTGTTGAACAGTTCCCTATGAATAAAAAGAGAGATGATGTGGTCGATTTTCTGCGCGAGTTGATGATCGATATCGCAAACCATCCGTTAGCCGAGCAAACTTCCTTTATGTTTAATACCGAAGAGAGCGGGTGCATGGTAGAGTTTGACAGAAGGCTGTTAGGCAGAGCCCTTCAAAATGTAATCATGAACGCGGTTAGCCATAACCCGCCAGGCACCCAGGTTCAATGCAATATCTCTGTAAAGGAAGGCTATTGTTACATTAAGATCGAGGACGATGGAATCGGGATCGAAGAAACGCAATTAAAACACATCCTAAATCAGTCGGGTAAAGGAATAGCGATTGCCAATGCTTTTGTCGAAGCCCATTCTGGCCGGATGAACATTCTGCCGGCTGATCGTAAGGGCACCCAGGTTGACATTATATTACCGATCCGTCCTTGAATTATCCTATCGTTCATTTCATGTTTACCTGCTGTTTATTTCCCATTGCTAAACTCGAAGTATTAGCGATGCCAAGCAGGAGGAAACAGAGATGAACGAATATGCAATCGATACACATCAGCTGACCCGACGATTCGGGCAGCGGGAAACGGTTAAACAGATTAACTTGAAGGTCCCCAAGCGGGAGATCTATGGATTTTTGGGACCGAATGGAGCGGGCAAGACAACAACGATTCGGATGCTTCTGGGACTCATACGCTCGTCTTCCGGAGAGATTCGGATCCTTGGCAAGGATCTGAAGAAGAACCGAATGGATATTTTAAAGGATGTCGGTTCTCTCGTAGAATCTCCGTCGTACTATGCTCATCTTTCAGGATATAAAAACTTGAAGATCATGGCCCTAATCCATGGAATACAGGAATCCAGGATTCAAGAGGTGTTGGAATGGGTGAGGCTGAACCAGGCAGCCCATCGGCCGGTCAAGAGTTATTCTCTTGGCATGAAGCAGCGGCTAGGGATCGCGATGGCGCTGATTACGAATCCCAAATTATTGATTCTGGATGAACCGACGAACGGACTTGATCCATCGGGCATTCAGGAAATACGAGAGCTCATTACAAGACTTCCCCGTGATTTTGATATAACGGTGCTGCTCTCAAGCCATTTATTGAGCGAAATCGAGCAGGTTGCAACCTGGGTGGGAATTATTAATCAAGGGGAAATGATTTTTCAAGGGCCGCTTCAGGAATTAACCGATCGCAGTAAGCCTTATGTATGGATTGAGATGGACCGCCCGCTGGAAGCGGCAGCAGCTCTAAATGACCATGGATGGGATGCGGAGCCGGACATCGCAACAGGCCAGATCCGAACCTCCATGATCAACCGGCCGCAATCGTCGGAAATGATTCGCTTCCTCGTAAACCGGCAATATGATGTCTATCGGGTAACGGAGAAGAAGAAGACCCTTGAGGAAATCTTTCTGGAATTAACCGGTCAGGAGAACAGCTTATGATGCTGGAGCTGATATGTGCAGAGGGAGTAAAGCTGAAGAGATTATGCCGGTGGATGCCTGTTATCCAAGGCATGATTCTGGTTAGCATGACGGCCTTGGAGTGGTATCTTTATTTCCGTCAAGGACCCGGGGGGATCTACGCCGGCTTTGCAGTCATGTACATGTTTTTGTCGTTCGTTTTTTTATTGGGCATTACGCTTCTTGCCAGCATGATGGCCAGTACCGAGCATGAAACAAAGGCTTGGAAGCAGCTTCTAGCAATGCCTGTTCCGAAAGGTTCCGTATACCTGGCAAAATTGGCATGGATCTTTACTTTGCAGTTATGTACCGTAGTCATCACGATTGTTGGGATGTGCGTGGTCTGGCTCCTATACTCCAACGAACCCATACCGTGGGGAATGATGATGTTGCAGCCTCTATTCGCATGCTTATCAACACTGCCGATGATGGCTGTACAGCTCTGGCTGTCCACTGTTTTTTCCAACCAGGCATTACCACTGGCTTTAGGGATATTCGGTTCCATTTCCAGCTTGTTTTTAGCACGAAGCGATTCCTTCATGATTAAAATCCTTCCCTGGTCGTATCCGGCATTATCCAGCCCGCTTATCCCCGGTCATATGCAGTGGATCGGAATCTCACTTGGAATGGGAATGATGTTGTCGGTGCTGGGTGCTCACCTGTTTGCCAGAAGAGAATTTGAATAGGGGGTTGCCGGATCATGGGAATATTAATTCGTGCTGAAGGAATGAAGCTTCAATGGAGTGTCATCCTTGCGCTCATCGTATTGGATACGCTGATCAACTCAGCGATGGGAGCGATGCAGCTCCAGAGTTTAAAGGAGTTTTTCCCGCCTAGCTGGACTACGCTCTATATACACAGCGTCAATCTGCACTCTATGTTTTTCTTTCCTCTGTATAGCGGGATTATAGCCTCCTTATTGTGTTTGTACGAGCATCGGGATGGGGGCTGGAAAATAACCATGAGTATGCCAATTCCCCGCAGCCGAATCTTTTATGCGAAATACATTGTGTTAATCGGGATTATGGCGCTGGTTCAGGTCGTATTTTTACTCGGATATGTTGTTGCGGGTTATCTTGTTGAAGCTCCCGGAGAGATTCCGTTGGAGACACTGCTGTATTCAGTTATTGGGGGATGGATCGGTGTTTTGCCGCTCGCTGCATTACAACTGATTGTCTCAATAAGAATACGGAATTTTGGAGCCTCCCTGGCGATGTCTCTCGGTTATGTCGTGCCGAATATTGTGCTGACAGGCTTTCACTCGGCGATTGGGGCCTGGCTTCCATTCACGATTCCCTACTATGTCATGATGCCGCAAGCAGCAATTTATGCGCCAAGGGTTGAGCCCTATAGCCTGTGGTCCATTGTGTTGTTTACAGGTATCGTGTATCTGCTGTTTGGAAAGCGGTTTGTTGAAAAAAGAGATTGGATCTAGTTCAATATCTTTCGGTCTCGTGCGTCAAGCCGCGGAGCTTGCTAACCACTATAATTGGTATATATCTTTGACCCCTGCGCTTCGACAGGGGTTGTTGCATTTGGGACCTGCGGTTGCATCGTTATTCGCAGTCGCTTTGGGCAAAAATATTGGCTGAAACTAGGGCGAACTGAATAGAAACGCCATAGCCATGGCGTTTCACGGTTCATCTTATCAGCGGTAAAAGAGGTATTTGCAAATGTGCAAACGTTTGTGCAACAATGAAGCATTTTCCGGGCGAACCTGTCCGATTTGGAGAGCAAAATGACTGAATTGCACAGGATCTTGCGCACATATTTTTACGATAACCTACGATATAGGGTGAATAAGCGAGATATTATAGGATTTTGGCCGAAAATCGGGGATAAACGATCTGTGCAAACGTTTTTGCAATCAATCCGAAATGTTGTATGATGTCTACAGTGGATGAAGCGCTTTCTCACCGGAATTTTTCCTTGGTTTCTCGCCAAACGTTACATAGAAAAAGAGAGGCTGAAAATTTTCTGAAATCGTTTGCGCAGATTTCCAACATTTCTGATCATTATTGAGAGGGGTAATCATGGAATGAAGATGAAGAAAATTCTGACGCTGGCTGCAACCTTCACGCTGGCATTCTCCATTACGGCATGCGGAGGAAACTCGGGTACTCCGGCTGCGGAAGCGCCTGCAGAGAACCCGCCTGCGACAGAGACGCCGGCTGAAAATACAGAAACCGTAGAACTGAAGCCTGAAGAAGGCGCGAAGCTGGTCGTATGGGAGAGCCGTGACGAAAGAGCCTATACGGATGAGATTGCCAAGGAATTTACCGAGAAGTACGGCGTAGAAGTTACGATCGAAGAATTGTCCCCAACCGACCAAGTAACCAAGCTTGCGCAGGACGGACCATCCGGACTGGCTGCGGACATCGTATTGTTCCCGCACGACAACCTGGGTAAAGCCGTTACGACGAACCTGGTTCTGCCAAACGACGTATTCGAGGAAAAAACAAAGAGCAGTAACACGGAAGCAGCGATCCAAGGTGTCAGCTACGACGGCGTGCTGTACGGATACCCGCGTGCGGCTGAAACTTACCTGATGTACTATAACAAGGATCTGGTGAAGGAAGTTCCTACAACGATGGAAGAAGTCATCGAGTTCAGCAAAACCTTCACAGACAAGAACAAGAATAAATACGGCTTCATGTTTGAAACCGGTAACTTGTACTTTGCTTATCCATTCCTCGCATCCAACGGCGGTTACATCTTTGGAAGCGGTGGCACGGACGTCAATGACATCGGTCTGAACAACGAGGGTGCCGTAAAGAGTATGGAAGTATACGCTAGCCTGAAAGAAATCCTTCCGGTTAAATCCGGCGACATCACGCCTGACATCAAGCGCGGATTGTTCACTTCCGGCGATCTGGCAATGGATATCAACGGACCATGGGAGCTTGGCGGATATAAAGAAGCGCTCGGCGACAAGCTCGGCGTAGCTCCAATCCCGGCCATCGGCGGACAGCCTGCCGTATCGTTCTCCGGTATCAAAGCTTGGTATGTAAGCTCGTTCACGAAATATCCGCAAGCTGCAAGATTGTTCGCTGATTTTGCAACGACCAAAGAAGCTCAACTGAAACTGAGCGCCCTGGTAGGCTCGGTTCCAACGAACATCGAAGCGCAAGAAGATGACCAAATCAAGAATGACGAGTACGTATCGGCATTCACGGAGCAGTTCAAGTCTTCCCAGCCAATGCCTTCCGTACCGGAAATGGCTAACGTATGGTCTCCTGTAGGCGCTGCCCTGTCTGAAATTTGGGATAACGATAAAGACATTAAAGAAACGCTTGATAAAGCCGTAAACCAAGTTAAAGACCTGAACAGCGGCGGAGGCGGCGAGTAAGGGACATACAGCTTCATAACACGAAAAAGATGAAGAAGTTCACCCGCCGATGGTCGGCGGGTGATTCCTCGATTATACGGTAGAGGAGATTGGAGGGAGCATGCGTCAACATCGTACGATAGCGGCTGTACTGTCAGCTATATGCATGGGTCTGGGTCAGCTTTACAATCGTCAATGGATTAAAGGCATTCTTTTGCTTATCGTAGGCGTATTCAGCTTGTATTACTTTATCAATAACCTCGGAGACGCAATCTGGGGCATGGCAACGCTGGGGGACCAGGGAAGCCATTTAGCGAAGGTTAACGGATTAACCCAAATGGTAGCAGGCGACCACTCCATCAATCTGTTGATTGAAGGTCTAATTACAGTCATGATGCTGGCCGTATTCCTTGTTGGATACTATGCCAATATCAAGAACGCATATAACGCTGGAAAACAAAGGGACATGGGGATCGCACCCAATAACTTTAAACAAACCCTTAACTATATTTTTGAAATCAAATTTGCGCAGTCGTTTCTGACCTTGCCGGCTATCGGTATCATGTTCTTTACGATCATGCCGATCATATTCATGATTTTGCTGGCATTCACGAACTATTCCGCACCGAACAATCTGCCGCCTGCCAATCTGGTAGACTGGGTAGGCTTTAAAACCTTTACGAATCTCGTTGCCTTAAAAACGTGGAGCCACACCTTCTTCGGAGTACTGACCTGGACGATCATTTGGGCGGTGCTTGCCACGGTGACCACGTATTTCGGCGGGGTGCTGGTAGCGCTGCTTATTCAGCAAAAAGGCATTCGCTTCAAAGGCCTGTGGCGCGTCATCCTGATCATTCCGTATGCGATTCCGCAGCTGATCTCCTTGCTCGTGATGCGCAACATGTTCAACGGCCAATTCGGACCGATTAACCAGTATTTAAGATATTTCGGTATGGACGGCCTTCCATGGCTGACCGATCCGTTCTGGGCGAAGGTAACCGTCATCATCGTTAACATGTGGGTCGGCATTCCGGTATCCATGCTGCTGGTTATGAGCGTGCTGACAACGATTCCGAAGGACCTGTACGAGGCGGCTGACGTTGACGGGGCATCCGGCTTCCAGAAATTCAAAATTATCACGCTGCCGATGATTCTGTTCTCGACGGCACCGGTGCTCATTACGCAGTTCGCCGGTAATATCAACAACTTCAACCTGATTTTCCTCCTCACCAACGGGAACCCGGTGGTGGGCGACTATCAATATGCGGGAGCAACGGACCTCTTGGTAACCTGGCTCTACAAGCTGACACTGGATCAGCAGCGATATAATATGGCGTCGGCGATCGGGATCATTATCTTCCTGATTATCGCGACCTTCTCGATTTACAACTATCGCCGAACCAGATCATTTAAAGAGGAGGATATGATCCAATAATGGGAATTAAAATGAGAAACGCGATCCGGTTAACGGCTAGCTACATTTTGCTGGTTATTATCGCGATCTGCTGTATTTACCCGGCGCTCTGGATTGTTCTGTCCTCTTTCCGTCCCGGAAAGTCGCTCTATAGCAAGTCCCTGATTCCTGAAAGATTTACGCTGGATCATTACAAAGAGCTGTTCACGTCCCAGAGCTTCCTGTTCGAAACCTGGTATATGAATACGCTCAAAATCGCACTCTTCTCGATGGTGATCGGTACGATCCTCGTACTGCTTACGAGTTATGCGGTTTCCCGTTTCCGGTTCAAAGGCCGTAAGAACGCGCTGTCCACGATTCTCGTGCTAGGCATGTTCCCGGGCTTCATGAGTATGATTGCAATCTACATCCTGCTCAACTCCTTGAACCTGCTGAATACGCATGCGGCGATGATTATCGTGTATGCGGCCGGGGCGCCGCTGGGAGGAACGCTTATCATGAAAGGCTTCCTCGATACGATTCCGCGCAGCTTGGATGAGGCGGCCAAAATCGACGGTGCGACCAACTTCCAGATTTTTCGCAAAATCATTCTGCCGCTGTCGAAGCCGATGATTACGTACATGAGCTTGACGCTATTCGTTGGACCATGGGTAGATTTCATCTTTGCCCGTCTCGTACTGCGGACGAAAGAGAACTGGACGCTGGCTGTCGGTCTATGGGATTTGGTCAACTCCACCCAGGACAGTAACTTTACGCTGTTCGCGGCGGCTTCGGTTCTGATTGCATTGCCGATTACGATCCTGTTTATCTTCCTGCAGCGATTGCTGGTTGACGGCATGACGGCAGGCGCGAGCAAAGGTTAAGCTGGATCCAAAGCTAAAGAGCCAGATGATAAGCGTTACATCCATTCGCGCTTTAGATAGAAAGAAGCAAACTTTAGAGGGATCACAGCGAAGAGACACAGCCGGTTAACGCTTGCTGTGTCTCTTTTTCATTTCTGGGATACTGCAAAAATCGATTCCGTCGCTTCCGGCTGTATTCGATGGGCGAGCAAAATCGACGCTCCATATATTACAGAATGGGAGTTGCTCTTTGGATTTTTGCAAAATTCTCATTTGCATGAATTTGGGTGCAGGGGGTACATAACGATGAATGTTAAAACGCGCTTTCAATTTAAAGCGGTTGGCATGAAGCTGTTCGTCATTTTTTTTACAACCGTCGTTGCGCTGTCCGCAGGGCTTGGTCTGCTGTCGTATTCCATAGCAAAGGATACGGTCATGGATCAGGTGTCCGAGGCGACGTCGGGACAAATGGTGCAGGCGGCGGACAAGCTTGATTTCCTGTTGGCCCAATATGAAGGGGTATCCCGGCAATGGGCGCTGGATACGGTGCTTCGCCAAGATCTGGTTACGGTCAGCACGCCGGACGTCGGCATCCGGGCCAAAACCGAGGCGGAGAATCGGATTCGGGAGAAGCTGAACGGCTTCGCTTCGTCGGACAGCCGGCTTGTCGGCATGCGATTGATTTCGCCGGCTATGACCGTGCAGAGCTCTTATAACTCCACGGGGATTTCCGGCTTATCGTCGGCCGATACGGTAAAAACCAAGATTGACCGCATCCTTCAAGCGGACGGCGAACCCGTCTGGTTCCCGGCGGAGGCGAAAGGGTTCATGGGAAATGAGAAGCTGGCCTCCATAACGATGGGGCGGCTGCTGAAAAATCTCCAGCAGCCTCATGCCCAGTACGTGCTGCTGATAGATATTAAGGAGCAGGCGATCGGCGAGGTCCTGTCCAACCTGAGGATCGGGGAACATGGGCGGATGCGAATGGTCGCGGCGGATAACCGAATCGTGTATGACGCGGATCTCACGCAGCTCATGCAGCCTTCAACCATAACGGTTCCCCAAGGGGCGCAAGCAAGCGGGACCTATTATACCGACGATGCGCAGATGGTCGTGTACACGCCGTTAAAAACAGCTCCTTGGTATATGGTGGGATTCGCGCCGGTCAGCGATTTCGTAAAGGCTACGGACAAGCTGCTCAGCATCACGCTTGGGGTCATCGCAGCAGCGATCGTCATTGCGGTGCTGATTGGCTATTATATGATGCGTACGGTCGGACGTCCTCTAAATCAGCTGTGCAGTCTAATGGAGGAAGGAGAGAAGGGGAACCTGATGGTTCGCACCGACTTTCAGCGGGCCGATGAGATCGGCCGCCTGGGCGACGGCTTCAACCGCATGATGGGGCAAATCTCGGCTCTCGTTGAACAGACCCATGTCTCCGCGCGTGAAGTGCTGGCGACAGCCGGGGAGCTGGCCGAGGCGTCCAGAGGAACCTCGATCACCGCCGGCGAAATTGCCGCAGCGATGGAGCAAATTGCTCAGGGCAGCGGACACCTCGCCGCGGAGGCGGAGCGTGAAAATCAGCTGGCCGAGCATATTGGCATGCAGATGAATAGGGTGTCGGAATCGAATCGGATCATCAAGTCGGCGGCTGACCGCGTCCTTGATGTAACGGGGGACGGTGCTCTCCATATGGATAGCCTCGTGGGACAGTCGGAGAGAATCCACCAGGTAAATCGAAGCATCGTGCACAATGCGGAGAAACTCCAGACCAATACCGCATCCATTCATAAAATATTGGAGCTGATGTCGGACATCACGCATCAGACCAATATCCTGTCCATCAATGCAACGATCGAGGCGGCCCGGGCCGGCGCCGCTGGCAGCGGATTCATGGTCGTTGCCAATGAAGTTCGAAGCTTGGCGGACCGGTCGAAGGAATCCATTCAGACGGTCGGCAAGATGATCCTGGAAATCCAGGCAGAGGTCCAGCGCTCAGTGGATGCGCTAAGGTCCGCATCGCCTCTGTTTGACGAGCAGCTGCACTCCGTGCAGCAAGCGCAAGAGGTATTCGCTAATGTGCGCCGGGAGATGGATGTGCTGCTTGCGGAGATTGCTGGCTCCGCCTCGGCCGTGGAGCAGCTGATGGATTCTCAGCATACGCTGACCGGTTCCATTACAGAGGCGAGTGCTATCGTGCAAGAGACGAGCGCGGCTACCGAAGAGGTCGCCTCGATGTCATCGGAGCAGTTTAAGGTGAGCGAGAAGCTGGTCGCCCTGTCCGGAAGGCTGGAGGAGCTGTCCGAGCGGCTGCGTCAGTCGTTGGTGCAATTCAAAACGTGAGTCTTGCGCACGGTTGAAGTTTCGCTCTGCGAGCAGACGTAATATTTATGTGCATAGTGCTTCTGAAGGGTGTTTTGCGCACGGGAGACGTTCCGAGTACATATCGTTCCTCCAATCGCTGTTGTCCCCGATATTCCTGAATATAATTTGCTAACGGTGGAATATCGGAGACAAAGGCGACCGCTCCGCTTTTCCGGAATCGATTTGTCCTCTCCACTACATCGTGCGCTTGGCCAGGTACAGGGAAGCACTTATGTCTGCAGCAAGGTTCCGTCTGCTTCTGTTGAAGCTGGACTTCACCGGCTCAAGCTGGGGAGGGATAATAGACAAGCTCCGCGATATCATCCTGCGGAGCTTGTTTTCGTGTGCAGTCCCCTAAGAAGTCCAGCGGAGCTTGCTTTGGTGTACGTTCCGAGTACATATCGTTCCTCCAATCGCTGTTGTCCCCGATATTCTTGAAATATAACTCGCAAGGGTGGAATATCGGAGACAAAGGCGACCGCTTCGCTTTTCCGGAATCGATTTGTCCTCTCCACTACATCGTGCGCTTGGCCAGGTACAGGGAAGCACTTATGTCTGCAGCAGGGTTCCGTCTGCTTCTGTCGAAGCTTGACTTCACTGGCTCAAGCTGGGGAGGGATAATAGACAAGCTCCGTGATATCATCCTGCGGAGCTTGTTTTGGTGTACGTTCCGAGTACATATCGTTCCTCCAATCGCTGTTGTCCCCGATATTCCTGAAATATATTTCGCTATGGAGGAATATCGGTGACAAAGGCGACCGCTCCGCTTTTCCGGAATCGATTTGTCCTCTCCACTACATCGTGCGCTTGGCCAGGTACAGGGAAGTACTTATGTCTGCAGTAGGGTTCCGTCTGCTTCTGTTGAAGCTGGACTTCACCGGCTCAAGCTGGGGAGGGATAATAGACAAGCTCCGCGATATCATTCTGCGGAGCTTGTTTTCGTGTGCAGTTCCCTAAGGAGTCCAGCGGAGCTTGTTTTGGTGTACGTTCCGAGTACATATCGTTCCTCCAATCGCTGTTGTCCCCGATATTCCTGAATATAATTTGCTAATGGTGGAATATCGGAGACAAAGGCGACCGCTCCGCTTTTCCGGAATCGATTTGTCCTCTCCACTACATCGTGCGCTTGGCCAGGTACAGGGAAGCACTTATGTCTGCAGCAGGGTTCCGTCTGCTTCTGTTGAAGCTGGACTTCACCGGCTCAAGGCTGCTCAAAGTAGAAACAAGCTAAAAGCAAAGCGGCTCCGGAGAATCTCCAGAGCCGCTTGCTGTTGCTTTATTTTGTATAAATTCAATCCCTTACGGCTGCCAATTCACATTAATGGTTGCCGTGCCGCTGGTTGGTGCGGTAAAGGTATGGTTGCTTCCGCCTTCCCAAGTGACGGTGGAGCCTGATTTTTTCAGGAACTTGAATTCAATGGTCTTTCCTGCCGGTACGCTGACATCATAGTACCAGTTCGGGTACTGGTAAACGACCTGATTGTACATCGGGCCGATCGCTTTGGCCGGATCCCAGTTGCCCAGCTCGCTGACATTGCCTGTCAGGAACACATTTTGCCCCAGGGAGGTTGTCGCATTGTTAACGACAAAGCGGACGCTAACCTGATCGCCGGACAGCACTTCGAAATTGTCGTAGACATTGCTCGACACTCCGGCGGCGTTCGCGATTTTAATATTGTAGATGCCGCCTGCAACCGCAGGGATTTTTACTTGAATCTGCGTATCTTCCCAGGACGTGATGTTCGCGCCGGTTACCGGCGTCGTCCCGAAGTAGACGGTGCCTTTGCTGGTACCGAAGCCGCGTCCGTCGATGGTGATCAATGCGCCCGGCTTGGCCATCATCGGACCGACATGCCCGATGGTTGGGGTCGTCGTGGCCGTTGTATATTGCCATACGGCTGTGCCGCCGGCGGCGAGCGTGAAGTTCGAAGCGGCTCCGCCGGAGCCCACGGTTAAGGTGTTGCCGTTCAGAAGGCCGCCCAGCACATCGGTGTAGCTGCCCTGCGGCAGAGAAGTGACCAGGCCGGAGATGGAAGCCGGCGTGCTCAGATTGCGGTTGATGGCAATGACCGCAACATTATTGCCGAATTTGCGCTCATAAATCAGCACGTCATTGTTAATCCAGCGCTCCTGCGTCGATCCGTAGGCGATCGCCGGATTGGATTTGCGCAGCGGAGCAAGCTTTTGGATCACCTGATAGGCGGTGGTTGTCGTAGAGAAGGAAGGGATCCGTGCCCGGTTGTCCGGGTCGTTCCCGCCTGACATATACTGCTCGGTGCCGTAATAGATGGCAGGGACGCCGCGGGAGGTCAGGGTAAATGCCAGCGCCTGCTCCAGCTTCCGGCGGTTTGCATTGCTGCTGTGGAACCGCTCCATGTCATGGTTATCGATGAACGTCACTTGATCATCCACCTGGGCATAATCGGCTGCGGAGCCCTCCAGCATCGATTTCAAGCCGTACATATTGTCGGTGTTATCCCGGAACACCTGGCGAACCTTTTGAGCAAACCGGAAATCCAGCAGGCTCATGCCGGATTCGTTGGCGAACTTGTGATTTTCCGGGCTGACTTCGTTGACGCCGAGGAACCACTCGCCGAAGGTGAAGACCGGCTTGTAGTTGTTGACGGTGGCCATAAAGCTCTTCTGCCAGCCGAACGGCATATGCTTGACCGCATCCATGCGGATGCCGTCGATGCCGAGATCCAGCCACATTTTGATGGCATCCTTCAAATAGACGTCTACGGTGCTGTTGTTATGGTTCAGGTCGGCGAGATCGTAAAGATTTTTGTAAATCCCGTTCTCGGTCGTGGAAAAATCGGTGCCGCCGTTATGGTGGAACAGATTTTGGGTATCGTTCGTGTATCCCCCAAGCAGCGTGCCGTTATTGTACAGCTTCCCGTTCTCCGCGAAGGATGGCTGATCGGAAGAGGCCGGAGACGTATGGTTCGGAGCGAAGTCGATAATCACTTTAATGTTCTTGGCATGTGCAGCGGCAATCAGGTTTTTGAAATCAGCAATCGTGCCGTATGCCGGATTCGTCTTCTTGAAGTCCCGCGCCCAGTAGCCATGATAGGCCGTATTGTTGACGCCGGAATAATTGATGACGCTGTAAATATTCTCAACCGGTTGGGAAATCCAGATGGCCGTAACGCCCATTCCGGTCAGGTAGCCGTCATTGATTTTGTTGATGATCCCCTGCCAGTCGCCTCCGCAGTACAATCGGAGATTCGTGCAGGTCCCGTCAAACGCCGCGCCGGTCGGATTGTTCGCTGGATTGCCGTCCGAGAACCGGTCCGTAAAAATTTGATAGATGACGTCGGTGCTAAAGTTCTGCTTATTGGATACCGAGGTATCCGGCGCTGCATGGGCAGGGGTAAACATTCCCAGCGTCAGGGATAACGCGAGGGACAGCGCGGCTGTCATTTTCATCAATTTCTTCATACTCTACCTCCTATGTAATCGTTAGAAGTGGTAAGGCTTGTCCGCAGTTAATTGCATCACCTCCTTATGAAATCCGGCGACAAAAAACCCCGGCTTCTCGAATTGAGATACCGGGGTTGTTCCATACCGGGTGTACGGTTAAGGAATGCATGGCCCTTATTTTGTGCGAGCGTTATATTCACCCATATTTTAATGAAAGCGAATTCAACTGTCAATATATAACAAACCTTTCTGATGAAAAAAATATCATTTTTATGAAAATCGATGATTGCCACTTTATGAAAATCGATGATTGCCACGAAATAAAATTTTATATTGTATATATTTTGTTGATACAAAATTTCACAAGTCATATAATGGATTTGTAAAGCGTTTACAATGGTGAGAGTGCGGGCTGAATTTACAAAGGTCGGGAGCATTGGTCAAAAAAGAGCATATTGACGGAAAGGAGTGGTTGCGTTGTGAATCGAAACGAGGGCGCGGAGCGTTTGGGGCTGGACATGAACGGTCTTCAGGCCGCTTGCGCGGCCGTGAACCGGGCCATTGATGCAGGGATTATGCCCGGCGCTGTACTGGGCGTGCTGCATCGCGGAGAGACGTGGTTTTATGCGGCTGGGTTTGCCGATCCGGATCCGAAGCAAGGCGAACCAGTAACTGTCCACAAGGACACGCTATATGACTGCGCCTCCATCACGAAGGTTGCGGTCACGCTTCCGCTGATTCTCCAGCTGGTGGATGAGGGAAGGATTACGCTCAGCACGAAAGCGGCTGATATTGTTCCGGCATTCGGAGCCTCCGGTAAGATGGCGATTACGGTAGGCGAGCTGCTGACGCATACCTCGGGCCTTGCGGCGGATATGAATCTTCATTCCCGCGGCTGGAGCCGGGATCAGATGTGGGACGCGGTGCTGACTTCCCCGCTCTCAAGTGAAACGGGCAAGAACGTTGTATACAGTGATTTGGGATACCTGACTCTCGGGCGCATCGCCGAGGAGCTGCTGCAGATGCCGCTGGACCAGGCGATAAGGCAAAGGGTGTTTGAACCGCTCGGCATGCTTGATTCCACCTTAACGCCATCCCTGGAGCAGCTCGGCCGGTACGCGGCGACCGAGTATGACGAGGAATTCCAGGGCCATTTATGCGGTGTGGTGCATGATGAGAAGGCGAGAGCGCTGGGCGGCGTATGCGGTCATGCCGGACTATTCGCGACGGCGGGGGATTTGCTGCGATATGCCCATATGTGGCTGCTTGAGGGGGCGGTTCCTGCACCAAGTGGCCAGACTGATGAAGGTGCAGCCGTTCTCACGGATATCGAAGCCGATGCGGGGGCAGCATCCAGTACCGAGACCGGAACAGCGGTAGCTGCAGAAGCATCGTCACCGGCGCACAGCCTGTCACTTGCCGCAGAAGCATCGTCATCGGCACACAGCCTGTCTCCTGCTGCAGAAGCATCGTCACCGGCGCACAGCCTGTCTCCTGCCGCAGGAGCATCGTCATCGGCACGCATCCAGTCGCCTGCCGCAAGAGCATCGTCGCCTGCACGCATCCTGTCCCCTGCTGCGGCGCGAACGGCAATCAAGCCGCATACGGCAGCGATTCCGGGTGCGAACCGCGGACTTGGCTGGGTCCTCAAGGGCGACCGCATGGATGCCTCCGGTGATTGGATGAGCGAACGCGCCTATGGCCATACCGGCTTCACCGGTACAAGCCTGTGGATCGACCCCGCGTATGATCTTGCCGTCGTGCTGATGACCAACCGGGTGTACTGCGGACGGAGCAGCAGCGTCAAAGAGCTGCGGGTCCAAGTGCATAACGCCATCACCGGCGCAGTTCGCGATCCGAATTAGCCTCGTATGCTGGCTCAACGAATACACCAAGCGGGATTGTGCTTAGGTCGGCATTCGTCAGGGGCAGTCAGTTACTGAATCATTACGCTGTGCTGCAAATACTTGCTTATTGGGCAATGAAGTGTTCATAAGATATACCTAAGGGATGGAGGCGGTGCATGGTGAGCGGCATCATTTATCGGTCATACCGGCCTGGAGACGAGGAAGGGATTATAGCGCTGTGGAATGCCTGCTTAACGGGAGATCCGGTTACCCGGCTGCGGTTCCGCAATTTGGTCCTGCTCGATCCGAATTTTGATCCGGAGGGGCTGCGGGTCGCTGAGGAGGAGGGAACCATTACCGGTGCGCTGTATGCCGTGCGGAGAAGGCTGCCGATGATCGGCACGGAGCTAGAACCCGCACACGGATGGATCACGTTCTTCGGAACCGCGTTTTCGTCGCGCAGGCAGGGCATTGCGAAGCGGCTGCTGGAGGAGGCGGAAGCGTTTCTTCGCAGTCATGGGCGCAGCAAGGTGTTCTTCTCCTCGTACGCGCCGAATTATATCGTTCCGGGGATCGACGGTGAAAGCTACCCCGAGGGACTTGCCTTCCTGCAGGCGGCGGGGTTCACAAGAAACTACACGGCGGCTGCAATGAACCGCTCGCTCATCGATTTCCGCGTACCGCCGGACGTAGCGGAGCTGAAGCGACAGCGCGAGAACGAGGGCTTTACGTTTGGAGCGGCTTCCGACAGCGATCTGGTGGAGCTGATATCTTTTGCCACGGACGTATTTAATCCCGATTGGGGCCGGGCGATCCGCGAAGGACTGCTTCAGCGCTTGAAGCTGGATCAGATTCTGATTGCGAGGGACCGGGGGAAGCTGGTCGGTTTTTGCCTCCATGGCGGGTACGAAGGGGTTGCCGAGCGCTTCGGCCCGTTTGGCGTCGATCCTTCCATGCAAGGCAAGGGGCTTGGAAAAATTCTGCTGTACGACTGCCTCGCCCTAATGCGGGCGCAGGGACTCCACGGCACCTGGTTTTTGTGGACCGGCGAGCAAAGCCCGGCAGGGCATCTGTATCGGAGAGCGGGCTTTCAGATCACACGCCGGTTTGACATTATGAGCAAGTCATTGCAATAGATCGTACGCGAACGATAAGGGGAGGACTTATGATGACGGAAGCGAAGCAGCAACACATTCTGGCGATCGGTGGTCATGCGGGAGATATGGATCTGACAGCAGGCGCGGTTATTGCTAAATATACGCAGGCAGGACATAAAGCGACATTTTTGCATCTGACACCTGGAGAAAAGGGGCATCCCCGTATGACCCCCGAAGATTATGCAAAGCAGAAGATAGAGGAGGCGCACCAATTCGCTGATATCGTCGGGGCCGATGTCCGGTTTCTTGCCTATAAGGACGCAGAGCTTCCGCTCAACGAGGAGGTCAAGTACCAGGTTGCCGACGTCATCCGGGAAGTGAAGCCGGATATCATCATTACCCATTGGAAAGGAAGCATTCATAAAGATCATTCCAATACGCATTACATTGTGGAGGACGCCCGCTTTTATGCCGGCCTGAAGACGATCGAGCGCGAGCTGCCTTCGCATTATGCGCAGCATTTGTACTACGCCGACAACTGGGAGGATCCGTACGATTTTCATCCCGAGGTGTTTATTGATATTCCGGATGAAGCCTACGAGACATGGGTCAAGGCCATGAATGTATATGCCTATGCGCGCGGAGAAACCTACGGCTTTCCGTTTATTGAATATTACAAGGCGCTGACCATCGTTCGGGGTGCCCCGAACAACTTCAAGCGGGCGCAGGCATTCGCCGTACCGCAAGGGGCTTTAACAAAACGATTGCAATTTTTCTAAATGGGGATTATGCTGCAAAAATCCAAAGAGCAACTTCAATCAGCGATATATTGAGCGAAACGGTTTAATTCGTCTATATATCGTACTCGGGAGCGGCTGGAATCAAATTTTGCATAATCCTGAAAAAATATGCTATTCCATCCATCGATCTGGAAGATTAACTAATAAAACCGCAAAAAAATTGTGAGAAATGACAAATCACTCGCTGACATAGATCTTATCTTCTGGTATAATGGTCTCTGTTACGGGGGAACACGTACGGAATCATATAGAGAATACAACAAGGGAGGCCTTCCATTTCGGAAGGCCTCTTTTCCTTTTTAAGTCGGCAGGGTGCCGTTCAGGGACTGGATGCCCGTATGGATCCGTAATGGAGCATGCGCTTGTTCACTTGTTTAAAATAGGTAGTTCTCCAAGCAAATTTTTCAAATATATGGCGTCCCACGGCATATGCTCCGTTATACCTAGTCCTACGACATCCGTTTCCTCAGAAAGCTCTTTCAATAGTTTAAGCAGTTGAGGCAGTTGCATGGTTCCGGCAGGAGACAGATCAAAGGGATCTTCAGGATTTGCGAATAATAGAGAACGAAATGCTTTTGGATCAAGCACGTCTAGGTCAAGATGAATCGCCAGGTGCTTAATGCCGTGTTCTTTGATCCATTTTTTGATCGGTTCCGTACTGTTCGCTAACTCTTCAGAACTGGCAGTTCGAATACCTAATCTTTGGATGACCTCTGTATCTGCTTCTGCAGTAGTTATTCCCAGTCTTTGAAATGCCTCTGAAATCACTTCCGCTTCTTGCTCTGTAGGCGCCGCTAATCCGGCGATAAAGACATGATCAGGCTTTAGCGGGACTTTTACATGTTGTGCGAAATCCTTATCTCCTTCTCCCAAAAGATTTCCGAGCGGCAGCGCATGTCCGTTATCGTACCCGACGTAATTAACCAAATCAGAGTGAGCATCGATCCAAATTAAACCTAATTCGCCGCCATATCGTTCGTTTAAATAGGCAAACGGGGCTTGTTCCACTAAACAGTCGCCGCCAAACATGACAATGCGATCCGGTTTATGAGCATCAATGAGATGCTGTGCGGATTTTAATTGTTCGAGCAGCTGGGTTCTTCCATGCATGCCGTTCTCCTTCTCAAGCGGAGTTCCATCATATGCTTGAACAGGCACATGAATAAGGGGCTGGTCATTGTCGGGAGCCAGCCAGGCAAGCAGCTCTGCTCCAAAAGAGTAGTTAGGGTTATTGCCTCCTTGCCATTGCGGCATTAACAGACGAATGGTTTTTTGAGTCATGTTTTTATCTCCTTTACTTCAAAGTAAGGCAAGTATAAAATGAGCACAAATAAAAATGTAGTACGCACAAATTTGATAGGTACTACCTGAAAGGATAGTGTGAAGATGAGCATGGCTGAATATAAGGGCAAGGTGAAGCATATTCAAGACACGCCATTTGGTTACACCTTGTCGGTGATTGGCGGCAAATGGAAAATGGTTATTATTTACCTTTTGGCAGAAAACCAACCGGTCCGGTTCAATGATCTGAGAAGGCAAATAGGAGCGATTACTTATAAAACATTGAGCTCCCAGCTAAAGGAACTGGAAGCGGACGGTTTGGTGAACCGGAAGGAGTATCCTCAGGTTCCCCCTAAAGTCGAGTACAGTCTTACTGCTAAGGCGGAAACGCTATTACCGGTATTGGAAGGATTATGCGAGTGGGGAGAGAAGAATCGCAGCCATTGAATCAAGGAGGCCTGTGAAGCCTCAAGAACGATAATCAGCGTACGGTACCGGATGCAATAAGAGCCTGACCTTCCTCGAGTCCATTTCGCACTTGTAATTCATGAAATCCATGGTATGATGTAATTAAAGAATCTTAAATTAAAGATAATCAGTAAATGCTTTATGGGTATTCTATGAAAATAAGCTGAATGGACCGAAAGGAGATTTGTCATATGGAGCATCAACATATTTATCGGAAGGGCACGTCCGCCGAGGCGCCGACCCTGCTGCTGCTGCACGGTACCGGGGGAAACGAGGAGGATTTGCTGCCGCTGGCCGAGATGGTGTCGCCGGCGTCGAACGTGCTGGGCGTCCGCGGGAATGTGCTGGAGAACGGGATGCCGAGATTTTTCCGGCGTCTGGCCGAAGGCGTTTTTGACGTGGAGGATCTCGTAAAACGGACCCAGGAGCTGCATGCGTTTCTGGACTGGGCGGCGGAGAAGTATGAATTCGACCGCAGCCGGATCGTGGCCATCGGTTATTCCAATGGCGCGAATATCGCGGCCAGCCTGCTCTTCCACCGGGGGGATGCACTGCAAGGGGCTATTCTCCATCACCCGATGGTTCCGCTTCGCGATAAGACGCTGCCGGATTTGAGCGGCGTGCCGGTGTTCATTGCGGCAGGACGGCGCGATCCGATCTGTCCTCCGCAGGAGACGGAGGATCTGAATGAGCTCCTGAGCGGAGCGGGCGCCGACGTGAAGCTGCACTGGGAGAACGGCGGCCATCAGCTGAGCCGGTCCGAGGTCGGCATGGCGTCCTCATGGTTTAAAGAGAAGTTCCTGTAAGGGGAGCAAAGGTAAAAATTAAAGGGAATCTGATCAAAATACCGTCAATGCGTTGACGGTATTTTTTTTATACTGAAACCATCCGAAACAATCGAGGTGGTCAGACATGGCACGCACAATGAAAAGCTCGCCTCCTCTGGGCCTGCACGAGGCCGGCACCAACAGGGCCGGCACCAACAGGCGCAGGGGCTTCGGAAGGAGTCTCCGGCGGGGAGAGCAGCTATGGGGAATGGTTTTTATCAGTCCGATGCTGATCGGCGTCATGATTCTGGTCCTGTTCCCGATTATCGCAACGCTGGTGCTCGGCTTTGCCGATTGGAATTTCGTGCAGGGCTGGGACGGCATCCGGTGGGTCGGACTGCAGAATTTCCGCAGTCTGCTCGAGGATGATATCTTCTTAAAGTCCATCCGAAACAACATGATCTTTCTGCTGACGGTCCCGATCTACATGATCATCTCCATGGCGCTTGCGATCCTGATCGACCGGCATGTGTACATGAAGGGATACTTCAAGGTCGCTTACTTCATGCCCTACATTTCGAACATCGTCGCGGTTGCGGTCGTGTGGCAGGTGCTGTTCCAGCCTTCCTACGGTCCGATTAACGAGGTGCTGCGAAGTATCGGCATCGCGAGCCCGCCCAAATGGATCGCCGATCCGAACTATGCGCTCGTCTCGATCATGATGATCTCGGTGTGGATCTCGATCGGGTTCAATCTGATTATCTACATCGCCGGCCTGCAATCCATACCGAAGGACCTGTACGAGGCTGCCGAGATTGACGGGGCGAATGGATGGACCAAATTCAGGCGGATTACGCTGCCGCTGTTGTCGCCGACATCCTTTTTCCTGCTGGTAACGGGAATCATCTCGACCTTCAAGGTGTTCGACATTATCGCTGTCATGACCCAGGGCGGGCCGATCGGATCGACGACGATGATGGTCTGGTATTTGTACGACACGGCGTTTGTGAATTTGAAGGTTGGGTATGCATCGTCCATTGCGGCCGTGCTGTTCGGCTTCGTCATGCTGATCACGCTCGGGCAGTGGGCGGCCCAGAAGAAATGGGTCAACTACTAGAGAGGAGGAGGAAACCATGCACACGTTACTTCGGGCCGACTGGCGCAAGGCGTTCGTGACGGCGGTCATGTTCGCGGTCAGCATTCTGTTCCTGCTCCCTTTTGTCTGGATGCTCATCACTTCCTTCAAGGTGGAAAAGGACGTCTTCGTTTACCCGATCCAATGGATCCCGAGGGAATGGAACGCCATTGAAAATTACAAGGAGGTGTGGTTCGGCGATTACCCGTTCTACCTCTACTACTGGAATTCGATCAAGGTCAGCCTGCTGACCACCGCGATTTCGGCGCTGGTGTCGGCGCTGGCGGCCTACGGCTTCTCGAAAATCCAGTTCGCCGCAGGAAAATGGCTGTTTCTGATCGTACTTTTCACCTATATGATTCCGGGTCAGGCAATCCTCATTCCGCAGTTTATTTTGTACCGCAATATCGGTCTGTTCGATAACCATTTCGGCCTGATCGTGCTCGGCAGCTTTAGCGTGCTGGGAACGTTCATGCTGCGGCAATTTTTCATGGGCGTGCACCAGGAGTTTATCGAATCCGCGAAAATCGACGGAGGCAGCCATCCGCGCATTTTCTGGTCGATCGCGCTGCCGCTGGTCAAGCCAGCCGTTGCAACCTACGCCATTCTCCGGTTTATCTGGACTTGGAACGACTATCAGAATCCGCTGATTTTCCTGCGCACCGACGGGCTGTTCACCATTCCGCTGGCGATGCAGAAATTCACGTCATTAAGCGGCGAATTCTATTCCCTGATCATGGCCGCTGCGGTCTCGGCGATTTTTCCGCTGCTCATCGTGTTCATCATCGGGCAGAAGAGCGTCATTGAAGGCATTGCTTTAGGAGGCGTCAAGGGCTAAAGCCGAATCGGCCGGCCTGCAATAGATCAACAGCTACGACCCATCATCACGGGATCCAATCGAAAACATGGGAGGTTGCAATCGAATGTTGAATAAGAAATGGCAAGCCGGCTTGCTGGCCGGCACGCTGCTGCTCGGGCTGCTGTCCGGGTGCGGCGGCGCGAAGGAGCAAACGGCGCAGGGAGAGAGCGGGCAAGAGGGCAACAAGATCAATCTCAGACTGTATACGTACGGCACGGAGGAAGCTTACAATTGGAAGGAGACGCTGGCGGCATATGAGGCGAAGACGCCCGGCGTGACGATCGAGCTCGTCCAGCTCAGCGAGAAGGGGGACACCCAGGAGGCGTTCAAGAAGCTGGATCTCGAAGCGGCATCGTCGGCGCAGATGGACATCCTCATGTTCAGCGACCCGGCCGGTTATGCCCAGCGGGTGGCGCTTGGCATGGCGGAGCCGCTGGATGAATATATCGCCAAGGACGGCTTCAGCGTGGAGGAGGACTACAAGGTCGACACTCGGCTGGACGGAAAAGTGTATGCGCTTCCCGGTAAATTCAATCCGTGGTACGTGCTGTTGAACAAGGACCATCTTAAGGAGGCGGGACTTGCCGTTCCGACCGACTGGACCTGGGACGACTATGCGGATTACGCGAAAAAGCTGACCCAAGGCGAGGGCTCTGCCAAGCGTTACGGAACGTATTTTCACGGGCCGCAGGGCGGCGGATGGCTGGAGTTTCTGAAGCTCAAAATGGCGAACCAGCCGCAGGACACCGACTTTTTGAAAGCCGACGGCACCTCCAATCTGGATAACCCGACCTTCCGTGAGACGCTGGAGCTTCGGGTGCGCATGGAGAAGGAGGATCAATCCTCCGTGCCGTACACGGACATGATTTCGCAGAAGCTGAATTACCGGACCCAATTCTTCAATCAATCGGCGAGCATGATCACGATCGGCAGCTGGATGAACACGGAGATCGGAGGAACCGATAAAGTGCCCCTTGAGTTCGAGGTCGCCGTCGCCGCGTTCCCGAAAAACAAGGAGGGCGATCCGACCGGACTTACGCCGGTAACGACCGACTACGTGGCTGTTGCCGCCAAGTCCAAGCATAAGGAGGAGGCTTACAAGTTCGTCCGCTGGTACACGACCGAAGGTCAGGTTGTCCAAGGCAAGAACATTCCGGCATGGCAGGGTGTCAAGAGCGAGCAGGTCGAGAAAATCATCGACACCATTCTCGCCGGAACGAAAAGTCCGGAGAAGGTCGACAAGAAATCGCTCATCGATACCCTGGTTGCTTCCAAGGCTTCCGCCATCGTTCCGCCGGCTCCGTATCAAGCCGAGGTCTATGAGGCGATTAATGAGGAGTACGAGAAGCTCATTCTCGGAAATCAGGATATCGATCAGACGATCCGCAATTCCCAAGAACGTGTGAACAAAATTATCGAATCCAACCAAAAATGATCTGATATAATGACAGAAAAACCAAAGGGGCGAAATCTTCGTCCCTTCTTGGCATCAACAGAAAGTTTGAGGATCTCGGGGTGAAGGACATGTTGACCCGGCTGAAGAGGTGGGTGCCGAGCTCCATCCGCCATAAGCTGATCTGGGCGTCGGTCGCTTGCATCGCGGTGCCGGCACTCGTCAGCTTAATACTCTACAATGCGATGACGAAGGAGGCTTTGAAGGAGCAGGCCGTACAGAATGCGAATGACGCGCTCCAGCTGATCCGCGGCTCGGTGACGAATCTGCTCTCAAGCAAGCTGAATATCGCCAATTACATTCAGGTGAATTCCACGTTGAACTCGTATTTCAAACAGGTCGCCTCCGGCAATGAGGAGGCCGATCCATACGATCGGTTCGTGGAATCCCGCCGTGTGCTGGAGCATATCGAAAGCTTGACGGTCGTAGGCGAGCCCAGCTATGTCACGGTGCTGCTGACCAGCGGCGCCTATTACATGAACTATTCCGTAAGCGATTACAATCCGCTTGATTATATGGACCAGCCCTGGTTCGACCGGATCCACCGGCTTCAGGGGCTGGAGTCGCTCTGGGTTGGACCCGAGGAGACGGTATTTCGCTCCGACCGGATGGATCATCCGTATCAGCTGTCCGTCGTTCGAACGCTCCGGCTTCCGGATTCGGATATCTACGGGTATGTCATCGTAAGCTTTACGGAGGATCAAATCAGCCGGATCTTCGACTCCCTATCCGAAGGGAGCGACGTGCTGATGCTGGATGGCAGCGGCATGGTGGTATCCTCCCATCATCCTGAACGTATCGGTACGAAGTTCCCGTACGTGGAGGAATGGAGCGGATCGGCTCCTTACGCGATCATGCCGATGGACGGCGAGAAGCATTTAATGGTGGAGCAGGATATCCCCTTTGCCGGGTGGCGGCTGGTGCTGATGCAGCCTTATAAGGATGCGATCGTTAATATCAATGCGATCTTTAGCCGCGCGTTTCTGCTTCAAATGGGCTCCTTTCTGGTTTTTCTCATGCTGCTGATCGGACTTGTACGTACGTTTACGAAACCGCTGGTCCGGCTCGGCAAGGCGGCGGCTGCCGTTCAGCGGGGAAACCTGGAGGTGCGCTCGCATGTTCGGGGCAACGACGAAATCGGGCGTCTGGGGCATCTGTTTGACGATATGCTGAGCCGCATCCAGACCATGATTTTCGAAATATCCGACAATCAATCGAGAAAACGAAAGGCTGAGCTGAAAATGCTGCAGGCGCAGATTCATCCGCATTTTTTGTTCAATGTTCTGAATTCGATCCGGATGAAGGTCATGAAGCGGGGAGACCCGGAAAGCGCCAGAATGATCGGCTCGCTGTCGATGCTGCTCCGGATGACGATCAGCCGGCAGGAGGATGAGATCGCCCTCCACGAAGAGCTTGAGCTGATCTCTCATTATCTGGCGCTTATGAATCTGCGACAGAAGGAGGAGGTCAGGCTTGAGCTTGACATCGCTTCGGAGGCTCTGCTGCTGAAGGTGCCCCGCTTCTTCCTGCAGCCGATCGTGGAGAATGCGCTCATCCACGGGCTGAACCGGCGGGCAGGGGTCATCTCGATCACGGCTGTGGTGGAGCCGGGGGGCATCATCCTGCGCGTGAAGGATGACGGTGCCGGCATGGACCCTTCGGTGCGGGAGCGGATCGCCCGCAGCTTGCGCCTCGGCGCGGGCGACGCCATTGCTGCTGCGGAAGATGCCGAACGGGGCAGGCCGAGCGCGGTCGTCCCTGAAGGCTCCCAAGTGCAAGGGCAGACAGGGACGGGAGATCGTACGGTGACTGCGAGTTCTTCCGGCGCTGCCGGTGGCGATATGGCCGGTTCAGGTTCGGATGCGGGTTCGGATTCGGATTCTCAAGCGCTTCGCACATCGTCTCCCATGGATGCGCCGGGGAGCGGCTTTTCCGGCATCGGCCTGTCCAACGTCATGGAACGAATGCGAATGGTGTTTGGTTCCGGGTTTCAATGCGCTGTTTACAGCGAAGAGGGTCAAGGGACGGTGATCGAAATGTATATACCGGAAAGAGGGAATGCCGATGTATAACGTGATGCTGGTCGATGATGATTATCCGGTGATCGAGCTGCTGTCGGAGACGATACCGTGGGAGGAAATGGGCCTCCGGCTGATGGGAAGCTACGACAACGGATTAAGCGCCTGGGAGTTTGCCAAGACGCAGCCGCCGGACATTCTGATCACGGATATCGGCATGCCAAGGATGAACGGATTGGAGCTGTCGGAACGGATTCGCGAGGTGAAGCCGGATGTGCGCATCGCCATTCTGTCCTGCCACAGCGAATTCCATTATGCGCAGCAAGCGATGCGGCTAAGCATCCAGGATTATCTGCTGAAGGAGACGCTGGACCCGAGCGAGCTCGCCCGGCTGCTTGTGCGGTTCAAGCAGGGGATGGATGAGGAAGCCGAGCAGGGCTGGGAGAAGAGCCGGATGCGGCATCTGGCTTCCGAAGCTCAGGAGCTGCGGCGGGAGCAGCGCATGAAGGATTTCGTGCAACAGCCGCTTCTGTCCCCGGAAAAATGGCGGCATGAGCTGTCGGAATTCGGCGTGCTCCGGGGGAATGATCACTGCCTTCCCGTGATCGGCTATCTGGAGGAGCTGCGGCAGATCAAGCAGCGCTTCGCTTCGGAGCAGACCCTCCACTTCGCCCTTGGCAATGTGCTGCGCGAGGTGCTGGGGAGTCTGAAGCCGGAGGCCGTGCATATCCGGTATGACCCAAGATGCTCGCTGTTGCTGTTCTCCTACCGCCCCGGTCTCCGGCATAACGTTTACGATGAGGTCGGAGCCTGTCTAAGACAAGTGCAGTCCACGCTCTTCCGGATCCTGAAGATCCGCATGTCCTTCATCATCGGGACCGGCTGCGACAGCCCTCAGTCGCTGAAGCTGGGCCTCGGGGAGCTGCTGGGCAGCGAGCATCAGCGGTTTTATATGGAGCCCGGGACGATCGAGAAAATCAAGCCGAAGCAAGGCGGCGCCAAAGTGGGCAGCGCCTCCGGCCTGTACGACTGCTATGAACAGGCCAGCCGGGAACTGCTGGAGATGCTGCTTGGCAAAGCCGGGCCGAGCGATGAGGACCCGGCGGACCGGTGGATCTCGCGCATCCGCGAAGCCGAGTACGCTCCCGAAGCCGTCAAGGACTGGCTACTTAAGCTCATGCTTGATCTCAAGCTGAAGCTGAGGCTCCATCTGCTGCCATCCATGCCGCAGACCTATGCGGCCGATACGCTGCATAAAGAGATGATGGACATGGATGCTTTGAGCGAGCTGCATGTCTGGCTGAAGGCGTATCTCGCATCGACGGCCCGCGAGGCCGGCAGAGGATGGGGAGGAAGCCGAAGAACCGAGGTCGCCGAGGCATGCAGGTACGTGTCCCTTCGGCTGGACCAGCGGATCTCGCTTGATGAGGTTGCGGGCTTCCTGCACCTGAATCCAAGCTATTTCAGCCGGATGTTCCGGAAGGAGACGGGAATCACCTTTATTGAGTATGTCACCCGAATGAAGATGGAGCGCGCGAAGGAACAGTTGCTGCGCACCGACCATACCGTCGGGGAAATATGCGAGAGCCTCGGCTATGATAATGTAAGCCATTTCGCGAAGACGTTTAAGTCCCATGCCGGGGTAACCCCGGTGGAGTATCGGAGCCGCTTGAGCGTTTGATTGTTTTGAGCATTTTAAGCGTTTGATGAAGGCTGGACGAAAATTGGAGGGGGAACGGTACACATGGAGAAGAATCGGGAGCTTGGCTCTATCGTTCGCGGGATGGCCCCGGCGGATCTGCGGCTCTATTACCCGGGCGGAGATCAGCGACGCTTCTGGCAAGGCGTCCTGAGCCATCCGGCATACCGGAGCGCGCTCCGGGAGATCGAAGAGGAAGGCGTGCGCTTGTCGCAGGATTCGATCCCCCAGCTGACCTATGGGCTGTTCGCGTTGTATGAACGGCAGGGGACGAGGCTCGAGTATGAGCGGGTTTACTTCGAACGCAGACGGAGAATGAACACGTTCGCGCTTCTGTCGCTTCTTCACCCGGAGCGGGAGGATTATTTGACGTCTCTGCACGACATCCTGTGGGCAATATGCGACGAATATACGTGGTGCCTGCCCGCGCATGTGGATGCCTCGTCTGCGGAGAAAATCCGGGGGACCATCGATTTGTTCAGCGCCGAGACCGGGTTCGCCTTGAGTGAAATCCGTCTGCTGCTCGGAGATATGCTGCCACCGCTGCTTCATTCAAGGATAGCTGACGAAGTGAACGAGCGGCTGTTCAAGCCCTTTCTGGATCACATGCACGGTTGGGAGACGGCGACCCACAATTGGTCCGCCGTGTGTGCGGGCTCTGTCGGCTCGGCCGCGCTATTGCTCGTGCAGGATTCGGAGCGGCTAACCCAAATCCTGAAGCGTACAGAAGCGAGCATGGCTTGCTATCTTCAGGGCTTCGGTGCGGATGGCGCTTGTCTGGAGGGTCTCGGCTACTGGAATTACGGCTTCGGTTATTTCGTTTATTATGCCGATCTGCTGCGCAAACGCAGCCGGGGAGCGATCGACTGGCTCCGGGAGGAAAAGGTTTCGAAAATCGCTTTGTTTCAGCAAAAATGCTTCCTTGGCGGCGGGGCGGTCGCAAACTTCTCCGATTCCCAGCCGCGTGCTGCCGTCCAGACCGGCTTGTCCCACTACTTAGCGGGAATCTATGAGGCGTTCGAATCTCCGCCCCTCTCCCTTTCGGCGGGGTATCGGGAGGATCATTGCAGCCGCTGGGCACCGGCCCTGCGGAACCTCATCTGGCTGGATCCCGGGAGAACGGGAAAGGAGTGGGGGGAGGCCGACTATTATTTGGAAGACGCCCAGTGGCTCATTTCCCGGGTCGCGTCCGGTCATGAGCGATACGGGTTCGCGGCCAAGGGAGGACGAAATGACGAGCCTCACAATCATAACGACCTCGGGCACTTTATCCTGTACGGTGCGGGGGAAGTATGGTGCTCGGATCTGGGATGCGGGGAATATACGGCCGACTACTTCGGCGAAGGGCGGTACGGCTATGATTGCAACGGTTCCCAGGGGCATTCCGTGCCGGTGATCAACGGCCGGGGGCAGAGCGAGGGGCCGGACAGCGAAGCGATCGTGCTCGAAGCGTCACTGGAAACGGAAGAGGCTCGGCTGCGGCTCGATTTGACGAAGGCATATCGCGAACCCGAGCTGCTTGGACTTATACGGACGATGGTATGGAACAAAAGGAGGCCGCAGCCCGAACTGACCGTCATCGACGAGTATCGCTTCAACCGACCGCCGGACAGCCTGCTTGAGCGAATCGTTACGCGGGTGAAGCCGGACATCCGGCTCGAGGACGGGGAACATGCGGTCGTTCTGGGGGGCAGTAAAGGGAAAAGCGGATTGGTCATCCGATATGACGATGGTCGGCTGACGGCCGCCGTTCAGGCACGTACGTATCGTGATCATTACGGCAAGGAAGCGTTGTGGTATGCGGTTGATTTTGAGGTGAAGCAGCCCGAAACGGTCATGGCGCTGGCGTTCGAGTTTCGATTCATTTAAGTCAAAATAGGCGAAGGAGAATGAAGATGAAGACGGAAGCGGCATTGGATTGGAAGACGGAAGCATGGATGAAGGCGCTGGCGAAGACGCAGCGGAACGTCAAGCGCATTGGAGACGGCTTCCCGCATGCAAGCCAGAACGGAAGGTATGAGCTGGAGGCGCCGCACTGGTGGACTGCCGGCTTCTGGCCGGGCATGCTGTGGCTGCTGTACACCGGCAGCCGGGACGAGGAGCTGCGCGCTGCTGCGGAAGCCTGCGAACGACGGCTGGATGACGTACTGAACGATTACGTGCGGCTGGATCATGATCTCGGTTTCATGTGGACGCTGACCAGCATGGCGTCCTATAAGCTGACCGGAAACGAGACGTCGAAGATTCGGGCGCTGAAGGCGGCGAATTATTTGGCCGCACGCTTTAATATTAAGGGCCGGTACATCCGGGCGTGGAACCCATGGATAGAAGGGGAGGACAACGCCGGGCTGGCGATTATCGACTGCTCGATGAACACGCCGCTGCTGTTCCTGGCTTCGGAGATCAGCGGAGATCCGCGGTACCGGCATGTGGCGGAAGCGCATATGGATACGGTCGTTCGTGACTTTGTCCGTCCGGACGGATCGGTCTATCATATTATCCGGTACGATCCGGCAACCGGCGAACGCCTGGAAGGCCTCGGCGGGCAGGGCTATGCGCCGGAATCGGCCTGGTCCCGGGGAACCGCCTGGGCGCTGTACGGCTTGACGCTCGCCTATCATCATACCGGAAAGCAAATTTATCTGGATACAGCGAAGACGGTCGCGCATTTCTTCCTGGCGAATCTGCCGGAGGATCATGTGCCGTATTGGGATTTCCGCGCACCGGATGAAGCGAGGATTTACCGCGATTCTTCCGCCGGCGCGTGCGCGGCCAGCGGTCTGCTGCTGCTCGCGGAGAAGGCTGGGGCCGTGGAGGCATCCATTTACCGAACACCGGCTCAGCGAATTCTTGAATCGCTGTACCGAAACTATGGTGCTTGGGACGATGACAACGAGGAGGGCTTGATCCTCCACGGAACAAGCCATGTGCCGGAGGGGCGCAATATCGACGTGCCGCTCATCTATGGGGACTACTTCTTTGTGGAAGGCTTGGCTCGGCTTCAGGGACAGGGGCCGTTTTACTGGGAGTAGCTTTATTAGGTAGCCGCGCCGTGCGTACGGCTTCCTATGGGTACGGTGTGTGGACGGTATGGTGTATGGTCTGAAGTAAAGCCGCTGCCCGGCCATATGTCCCGGGCCCGGAAAGATGAAGCTTGGCGAAGGAGCGTGAAGCAAAATGAGTCTTCAAGGTAATATGAGCATAGATAGGACGAACTGGCCTGCAGCCGGCGCTGGCCTGCACCCTGTTGCGGGGAATCCGCTAAAGACCCGGCAGGATATGTACCGTGCTCTCGGCGAGCTCCTTGCACCCCTGCAGCCGTATTACAGCAAAGGGTACGCGAGACTGTCCATCGGGAGCACAGGCACGGGGTATTCGGCGAATGTCGCCGAGATGGAGGGCTTCTCCAGGGTGCTCTGGGGACTTGTACCAGCCATTGCCGGCGGAGGTCATGAGGAGCTGTGGGAGCGGTGCCTGGACGGCATCCGCACAGGCACGGACCCGGAACATGAGGAGTACTGGGGAGAGGTCACCGATTATGATCAGCGGCTTGTCGAGATGGCGGTATTCGGTTTGGCGCTGGCACTTGTGCCGGACCGGATTTGGCATCCGCTGAACGAGCGGGAGCAAGCCAATCTGTACCAATGGTTGAATCAGATCAATAGGCACCCTTGTTATGACTGCAACTGGCTGTTCTTCAACGTGCTGGTTAACATCGGCTTCCGGAAGGCGGGCCTTCCTTACGATGAGGAGCAGGTGGAACGAAACCTGAACCGGATCGACGAATTCTATCTGTCAGGCGGGTGGTACAGTGACGGTGTCGGTGGACACTGCGATTACTATGGGCCTTTTGCGATCCATTACTATGGTCTGGTCTATGCCCGGCTGATGGCAAATGAGGACCCGAAGCGCGCCGAGCGGTATCTGGAGCGGGCCGCTGCCTTTGCTTCGGACTTTGTCTATTGGCATGCGCCGGACGGTGCCGCCATCCCCTACGGCCGGAGCCTGACCTACCGGTTCGCGCAATCCGCCTTCTGGTCGGCGGCGGCATTCGCAGGTATGGACGGATTCAAGCCGGGCGAGCTCAAAGGCCTCGTGCTGAGAAACCTCCGTTGGTGGTTCCGGCAGCCGATCTTCGACCGCGGCGGCATCCTAACGATCGGGTATGCCTACCCGAACCAGATCATGTCCGAAAATTATAATTCGCCAGGCTCCTCCTACTGGTCGCTAAAAACCTTTCTCGTACTGGCGCTGGCCGAAAATGACCCGTTCTGGACAGCGGAGGAAGAGGAGCTTCCAACGCTGGAGCGTATCTCCGTGCAGGAGCCCGCGCACCTGGTCGTCTGCCGGGAGCCGGAGACCGGTCATGTGACGGCTTTTAATACGGGGCATTTGTCCTCCAATGAGCATACGCACACGTCGGCCAAGTACGAGAAGTTCGCCTACTCAACTGCCTTCGCGTTCAGCGTTCCGCGTGCGGAATGGGGGCTCTCCCAAGGTGCCTTCGATTCCATGCTCGCCCTCAGCGAAGGGGATCAACTGTTCAGGGTGAAGCGAAAGTGCGAGGAAGCGTGGATTCAGGATCAGGTGCTGTATGCCAGATGGAAGCCTTGGGCGAACGTTGAAGTCCGTACCTGGCTGGTGGCGGGACTGCCTTGGCATATTCGGATTCACCGGATTCATACGGAAAGGCCGCTGGAGGCGGCTGAGGGAGGTTTTGCCTTAGGGCTTGGCGAGCGTGGTGTGGGCTTGACGGAAGGCGGGGGGGCTATCGTTGAGGGTCGAAGGGCTGCGGCCTCTACCCTCTGGGGCGGAAGCTCCGTGCACGGCCTGCTCGGATTTGACGCGGCTGAGCTGATCTATCCGCATGCAAACACGAATCTGCTGCATCCCCGCACCGTTATCCCAACGTTAAGAGCAAGGCTTGATCGAGGCACCCATTGGCTGGTTTCGGCCGTATACGGAAAACCGCGGGATCTTGGATCGACATCCGAGCAAGCGTGCCCTGGACCACGCTCCCATGGTGTCCATTCGGAGGTTATTGCTGGCAATGATCCTGCTGCGAAGCAGCAACGTTTCTCGTTGGTTGCAGGTGCTGATCAAGGTGCGGGTCAGGCTGCCGCGGAGAAGCTTGGAGTACGCATCGGGCAGGGGAACATTATTATCACTTCTCTGTCGGGAATCCCGATTACGATCGCGATGGATTAGGCGGAGTGTCACTGTCCAAACCAGATTACGACTACGATGGATTAGCGCAACGTCTCAAGCGGGTTGCAGGCATTTCACCTCTTGGCCGTTTATTTACAGTACGGGTGAGGTTACCCTTCCTGCAAAAAATATGTATGTATCGGGCCGGGGAACTCTCCGGCCTTATCTTTTTTTTGGAAGCTATCTGTTCTTTGAGAAATGGGAGATTGGAAATGTTTTTAGCATCTGCTGCACCTTGTTTTTCGCCTAGGTCAGAATCGTGCGTATGCGGGCGATCAAAATTGCTGCTTAGTCAACGAGTCAAGGAGTCTCTTGTATTCCCCGATGGATATTATTAGAGGGAGCAGCGTATTCCGGGCTAAAATTCGTGTAAAATGACCCGAGAAATTACGATGAAAAGTGTTACAATAGGAGAAATAAAAAAAGTTCAAGGGTAGAGATAAAGGCGATTTTGCCGCCCGGACGGTGAAGTGGAGTGAGAGAAGTGAAGGAATTGCAAGCTGAGCGCAAGGCCGTCAGCATGGAAGATATCGTACGCGCGCACCATGTGCTTCGCGAAGTGATCGTCCGCACCCCGTTGCAGCGGGATGCCGTATTATCAGCCAAATATAATTGCGATGTGTATTTGAAGCGAGAGGATCTGCAGGTGGTCCGGTCATTCAAGATCCGGGGCGCTTACAATATGATTCGCAGCTTGTCCGATGAGGAACGTCGTGCTGGCATCGTATGCGCCAGTGCCGGCAATCACGCGCAGGGCGTGGCATTCTCGTGCAATGCGCTCAACATCAAGGGCAAGATTTATATGCCAAGCACCACCCCGAACCAGAAGGTGAAGCAGGTGAAGCGTTTCGGCGGGGACAGTGTTGAGGTGATTTTGACGGGGGATACGTTTGATGATGCCTATCATGAAGCGATCAAGGCTTGCGAGGAGCATGGAATGGCCTTTATCCATCCGTTTGACGAAGCGAAGATTATCGCCGGGAACGGAACGATCGGCATGGAGGTTATGGAGGACCTTGATGCTCCAGCTGATTATGTATTTGTGACCATCGGCGGCGGCGGACTTGCGGCCGGGGTGGCGACCTATGTGAAAACGGTGAGCCCATCGACACAAGTCATCGGTGTTGAACCGCTTGGCGCGGCCTCCATGCTTGAGTCGAAGAAGCAGGGCGAGGTTGTCACGATGGACGAAATCGACAAGTTTGTGGATGGAGCTGCGGTCAAGCGCGTCGGGCAGCTGACCTATGATATTTGCAATGAGCTGGTGGACGACATCGTGATGGTACCGGAGGGGAAAGCCTGCACAACCATCCTGGAGCTGTACAACGAGAATGCAATCGTTGTTGAGCCTGCCGGTTCGCTGGCGGTGGCTGCACTGGACATGAACCGGGATAAGATTCGCGGCAAAACCGTTGTGTGCATCATCAGCGGCGGAAACAATGACATCGACCGGATGCAGGAGATCAAGGAGCGATCCCTGATCTATGAAGGGCTGAAGCATTACTTCATGATTAATTTCCCGCAGCGTGCCGGGGCTCTGCGCGAGTTCCTCGAAGAGGTGCTCGGCCCTGACGACGACATCGCCCGGTTTGAATATACGAAGAAGCACAACAAGGAGAACGGGCCTGCGCTTGTAGGAATAGAGCTGCTTCGTCCGGAGGATTACGGCCCTCTCATCGAGCGGATGCAGCGCAAGGGTCTTGACTACACCGAGCTGAACAAGAACATGAATTTGTTCAACCTGCTGATCTGATGCGGGTTAGGTAAAAAAGGAAGCCTCGCGTTGAAAACGTGAGCTTGATGGAGCGGGGAAGGGGCAACCGCTGGTGAGCCAGAGGCGGAAAGTCCCTTTTGGGGACTTGTTGGTGCGTCGCGGCGGGAATTTCCGTGAACAAGTCCCTTTTGGGGACTTGCTGGTGCGTCGCGGCGGGAGATTCTGCAAACAAGTCCCTTTTGGGGACTTGTTGGTGCGTAACGGCGCGAAGTCCCGTGAACAAGTCCCTTTTGGGGACTTGTAAGTGCGTAGCGGCGGGAATTTCCGTGAACAAGTCCCTTCTGGGGACTTGTTGGTGCATCGCGGCGTGAAATCCCGTGAACAAGTCCCTTTTGGGGACTTGTTGGTGCATCGCGCGGCGCGAAATTCCGCGAGCAAGTCCCTTTTGGGGACTTGTTGGTGCATCGCGGCGTGAAATCCCGTGAACAAGTCCCTTTTGGGGACTTGTAGGTGCGTCGCGGCGGGAGATTCCGCTAACAAGTCCCTTTTTGCAGCTAGAATAAAAAGTGGACACCCCTTAGTGATAAAACGATAATGAAACAAAGCAGACGAGAGGGTGTCAAAAAAAATGAGTGGCAATAGACAACATTACAACGAGACATTTAAGCGTGAAACCGTAAAGTACGTGCAAGAACAGTCGAAGACGCTGGAGCAGATCGCCGATGAGTTGAACATTAATCCAGGCACATTACGCAACTGGGTCAAAAAGTATCGAACATTCGAGCACGAGCCTGTCAATCATGGGGAAACCTTACGTCAGCAAACCCAACTTATCGAAGATCAGAAACGCGAAATTGATGATTTGAGAGAAGAAATTGCGATCCTAAAAAAGGCCATGCACATCTTCAGCAAAGAAAAGAACTAAGGTTCCAGTTTATCGAAGATCATCGCTCCGAGTTTCGATTGGAGAAGATGTGCGTTCTCTTTCACGTGTCTCGGAGCGGTTATTACAAATGGCGTACCTCTGAAGCTTCTGAACGGGAAAAACGTAAGGCAACGCTGGCTGAACGTGTGAAATGGCACTTCTATGACTCCGATGAAACCTACGGCAGTCCCCGAATACGAAACGAGCTGGTGAAGGAAGGATGGACGGTATCGGAACGTACGGTGGGCCTCATTATGCGCGAACATGGCCTTCGTTCATGCATGGCCCGTAAGTTCCGAGTGGTTACGACCGATTCCAAGCATGATCTCCCGATTGCCCCTAACGTGTTGGAACAAAATTTCAAAGCCACAAAGCCCAACGAAAAGTGGGTCGCTGACATCACGTACATCCCCTGCCGCCAAGGGAAACTCTACCTTGCGAGCATCCTGGATCTGTACACCAAACAAATCGTCGGTTGGAAGCTAAGCGATCGGATGACCACAGACCTTACCCTCGATGCCCTAAAGATGGCGTATGCTGCTAAGAAGCCTCCGAAGGGATTGATTCACCATTCCGACCGCGGTTCGCAATATGCCGCGCTAAAGAGTACCGTGAACAGTTGAAGCAATTTAACATGAAGCCCAGTATGAGCCGCAAAGGAAACTGCTACGACAACGCCTGTATTGAAGCGTTTCACAGTATCCTAAAGCGAGAATTCATTTACAGCAAACCTAAGTTTAAAACAAAAGAGGAAGCCGGGCAGAAGCTGTACCGGTACCTTGAATTTTTTTACAACCGAAAACGTTCTAACAGTACGATTGGGTATATGTCCCCGGTGCGTTTTGAGCAGTGCTATTACGAGTGCATAGCTTAGCTTAGAGGTGTCTACTTTCTTGACAGAAGAGCATTTGGGGACTTGTTGGTGCGTAGCGGCGGGAAATCCCGCGAACAAGTCCCTTTTGGGGACTTGTTGGTGAGTCGCGGCGTGAAATCCCGTGAACAATTCCATTTTTGGAACTTGTAAGTGCGAAGCGTTGACTTGCGCTCACATTGAAAAGCCGGATTCCCCTTCCAGGAATCCGGCTTTTTGGTTGTACTCAAAGTGCTTAGCATAATGCAGTTAAACCAATTGGACACATAACAATTAGAACTTAAATCAGCAATTGGTATTCGTTTTCCTAAAGTGTAGGTAAGGTTCTTAAACTCAGCGAGAAAAAACCTTTCTTATCACACTGATTATTCCAGGAACAAGAAAAAAGATGCCAAAAAAGACAGTAAGTAAATTATATTGGGGCGTTTCGTAGAAATTAAACCATTCAGTGAAAATAGTAGAGTCAAGAATCCTTCCAAATAACGTTCCATCCGTATCTCTGTAGTTAAGTATCCAACCTGTTGCTTCAGATGTGAAAAAGAACATTTGTGATAATAAAAATACGCCAATAGTAGATACCCAATAGCTTTTCAAAAATGGTACAATCGTTTGTTTCCTAACCAAAGTAATCCCATCCTAATCAAGTTACTATTCTCTATATATTACAAAATAAATATGGCTATTTAAGAATTAAGTTCCAATCGCTTATTCCAGCGGGAACTCCTTTTGGCGGTAGTCCTCGACTTCCTTTGTCAGCTTGTCATTGTTGCTTTTAAGGACGTCGGACCAGGCTTTTAGCTTTTTCAGGAACGGGCTGTTCTCGATGTCATTGCGCTTCAAGGCTTGATCCAGCGCTTGGCGCACCTCGGGATCAAGGAGATTATCTTCATAAGCGAAGAGCGGCGTGTTGTTGTAGCCGTAGAACAGGCTGAACTCCATGAACCACAGCATGCGCTCCACTTCAGCGGCCCGGTTTGATTTAGGATGAGCTTTTAGGAAAGCTTCCTGGACCAGCCCCCGATCAATGACGTCCGACCAAGGAATAATGAGTGCACCATCGCTGACGGATACCTTCTCGGATTCAACCACCATGATGTCGATATAGGCTTGAATATCTTTGTTAATATACGGCTTGTAAGACACCAGCGACTTATAGTCGACGATCGGGAATACAACGCCTTCGGTCGTGAACAACCGGTAGCCGCTGTCGCGCAAATTGATCAGGACTTGTCTGAGATTGTCGTCCTTCGTGCGGCTGAGCGTAGCGCTGATGGGCTCATTGTATTTGTAAATGTTCATTAGTTTGTCTTGGATGCCGGTCTTATAGACGATGTCGGTCTTGGCTGACAGCTGCTTTTTCATCGCATTCTCCAGCTTCAATACAAGCATGGTCGCCTGATAACGGGTTACGCTGCGGATATGCTTGGTGATATACTTCTTGGCGTATGCGACGTCTTTCTCCTTCAGCAATTTGCTGGCCTTGTTGTATACGGCATTGCCGAAGGCAGTGGCTTTATTTGAGGCGGCTGTTGAAGCTGATTTGGTTTCCGAAGAAGGGGCTGCTCCCGCAATGATTCCCGTCTGAAGGGATAGAGCAAGGGCAAGGATCGCAGCCACGGCGGACTTTTTGGATTTCATAAAGAGATTTCCTCCTTTTACCACGCATTACCCTTATCCTACCACCTTCTACCGGACATGGGTTTACAATTTTTTTGGAAAATATTAAAAAAATCTTCATGAACTATAACGAAATTGCGGCGATTTTGCATTATTTGCTCGAAAAAAACAGCTTCGTTCCCAAGAGTCCGATGACAAAAATGACAAGGCTGACCCAAGGCTGAATATGAAGCACCGGGAGCAGCCGCCCCAGCCACACGCCGCCGACAAGAATGACTACAGCGATAACGACGTAAATGCCCATATGGCGGATATTGATTTTGCGCCGCTCTTCTTCCGGTTGGAACGTTCCGTTCTTCATCCATTTCATTATTAATTGAATCAAGATGTAGGAGCCTCCGGCCAAGAGAATCAGCGTTGAAACCCGTACCTGCGTCATCCGCTCGACCGGACCTCCCGTCCAAGTGACAATAAAACCAACGATCGCCTGCACGAAAAAGAACCATGTCAACGAGATCCAAGGAATCATAACGTGAAGCTGCAGTTTGTTGAGGCCCTTCATAGGCGGCAGCTGCTCAACCAGGTCTTTGCAATAGACTTCCGGATCGCTGCCGAAGACTTCTTCCGCAGTCTTTCCTTTAGCCTGAGCATCCAGCAGATGCTGGCCGATTTCCAGCAGCAGCTCCTCGCCCTTTGCTTCATTGACGGAACTGCTTCGTATATAGACAACCATGTCCTGATAATATGACAAATTGCCGGGTGTCATTGCATCCTGAAGCCGGTTGTTTTCCTTGATCATTTGTTTAATCTTCATGCTTTTTGCCTCCGGAAGTTAAAATAAAGTCCACGCTCTCTTTAAGCGTTCCCCAATGCAGCTTGAATTGCTGCAGCGTCTCCTGTCCTTTGCCGGTCAGCCTGTAGTATTTGCGGGGTGGTCCGCCTGCACCCGGCTCGGAGCGTAGGGTGCCTTCGATTAACGCTTCTTTCTGCATTCGAAGCAGGAGCGGATAGATGCTTCCCTCGCTTACAAACGTCAGTCCGCTGTTCTCCAGCAAGGTGCTGAGCTCGTAGCCGTACACTTCCCGGTGCTCCATAAGCGCCAGGATGCAGCCTTCGAGAATGCCCTTGAGCATCTGGCTTTGTGTTGTCATAGATGGTGGTGGTCTCCTTTTTCCAACTAGGTTGTTATGCAAGGTAGGTGGGTGCGGCAGAGAATCTGGATTTCAGTAATCCCCCGGCTGATTTGCTACCTTATGTTAACCGCTACCTTGTTATGCAACCCATCTTAGCATGACTTGACTTGCAATGCAAGATAGTCGATCGAATGTTATCTGCTATGTGCTAGCTGGAAGGACAGGAATAATACGCGGCTTCGTTAAAAAGGTTGATGGGCTCATCCTCCGTTATCGAGCCTCTCGTGGTCGAGCCACTGTCGTCGAGCCACTGTCATGGAGTTGGGTGGTCGAGCCATGTCGTCGAGCCACTGTCATGGAGTTGGGTGGTCGAGCCATGTCGTCGAGCCACTGTCATGGAGCCTGGGTGGTCGAGCCATCGTCGTCGAGCATCTCCGATGTCGAGCGTCCATCGTCGAGTCTCCGAACTGACGATCACAAGAAGCAAGGCGTGATGGGATCCGCATCAGCTTCGATAGATTCGAGTTATTGACACATCTTGATTACAAATGTAGTATTCAATTTAGATTACATTAGTAATCTGTTTTTGGGAAGGCGTTTGAAAAGGGCTACGGCAAGAGAGCCGAAACTCCGGCAAGCTCAAATCTAAGGGCAACATTCTATCAAGAATCGGAAAAGAGGGGATTTCATGCGTTGTGTTCGATATGTGGGCTGTATCGTCATCATCCTGATCATGTTTACGGGCTGCAAAGAGAAAGAGGCCCTCCCGGAAGAGGTGTTTGATCGCTACATCGGGCTCTGGCAGCAGGGACAATATGAAGCCATGTACGAGCTGGTCTCCAAAGCGGCGAAAGAGGCGGTTCCTGCAGAGGCGTTCGCGGCTCGCTACCGTTCCATTTACGAGGGCATCGGCATGAGCAATCTGAGCGTGACCGCGCTGCCTCAAGCCGGCGAGTCGGCGACTGACAACGGATTAAGCGAAAAGACGTTTGCATATCAGCTTAAGATGAATACGAGCGCAGGCCCGATTGACGTTGAAGGGGCCATGCGCGTGGCGAGGGACCAGGAGACGGGTGAATGGAAAGTGGATTGGAAGCCATCCCTGCTCTTCCCATCGATGGAAGAAGGGGATAAGGTGACGGTTCGCACGCTGCAGTCGAGGCGGGGGGAAATCTATGACCGGTCGGGCAACGGGCTTGCCGTCAACGGAAGCATTGAAGTGATCGGGATCGTGCCGGGCGAACTTGGAGAGGCCAGGGAGAAGACGATTGCCCAGCTTGCGAAGCGGCTTGAAATCCCGGAATCGTTCATTCGGGAAAAACTCGCGGCTTCGTGGGTCAAGGATAATGTGTTCGTGCCGATCGTCAATGCGACGGGGGATCGGGCCCGCCTTGATTTTAGCGATTTGCAGGGTGTAACGAAACGGGACAAAGGCGCCAGGGTCTACCCCTACGGGGAAGCGGCCGTTCATTTAACCGGATATATCAGGCAAGTCACCGCGGAGGATATGGAGAAGCATAAGGACAAAAACCTGGAGCCCGACGACGTGATCGGAAAAGCCGGACTCGAACAAATTTACGACGATCGGCTTAGAGGAAAGGACGGCGTCCACATCTCGATCATCGCGGCGGACGGAACGGTGCGTGAGACGCTGGCGAAGGTCGAGCCGGCAAACGGCGAGGATATCCGCCTGACCATCGATGCCCGCCTGCAAGAATCGATGTATCGCTCGCTGGATGGAGACGCGGGAACGGGGGCGGCCATTCATCCGCGGACGGGGGAGATTTTGGCGCTGGTCAGCAGTCCGGCATACGATCCGAACCTGTTCATCCAAGGATTATCGGAGGAGCAGTGGAAATCGTGGAACGAGGACCCCAAGAAGCCGTTATTGAACCGATTCACGAAGCTGTACGCTCCCGGTTCGGTGTTTAAGCCGATTACCGCTTCCATCGGATTGCAGCTTGGCGTGAGCTCCGTCGATGAGGTCAAAACGATCGAGGGACTGCGATGGGCCAAGGATGGCAGCTGGGGGAGCTATTACGTGAAACGGGTGAGGGACGTACCCGTCGAGGATCTTACCGACGCGATCGTCAATTCCGACAATATCTATTTGGCCCAGGAAGCGCTCGAGATGGGGGCCGAAGATTTCAGCAGGGAGGCGGAGAAATTCGGGTTTGGCGCATCGTTGCCGATTGACTATCCGTTCCCGAAGGCAAGCCTGTCGAACGATGGCATCACGAACGAAATACTGCTGGCCGATTCCTCCTATGGACAAGGGGAAGTCCAGATGAGCCCGCTGCATCTGGCCTTGTCCTACACCCCATTCATCAATGAAGGGAAGCTGGTTGCGCCCGTATTGGAGCTTAAGAAAGACAAGGAGCTTCAGGGGGAAGCGCAGGGAGAACGGGTTCTGACCCCGGACACGGCCGAAGCCATCCATCGTATGCTGCTTAGGGTCGTCGACGATCCCAAAGGGACAGGGCACGGGGCATATATCCCGGGCCGCAAAATTGCGGGGAAGACCGGCACCGCAGAGCTGAAGCGAACGAAAGCGGAAAGCGGGCAGGAGAACGGGTGGTTCGTCGTTTATGATGCAGACGGATTCGATTTTCTGATGGCCGTTATGATCGAGGACGTGCGCGATCGCGGCGGCAGCGGCTACGTCGTTCGCAAAACCGCGCCGGTGGTAAAGGGTTACGTGGAGAACCGGCACTAACGTCCGGTTTGAAAAATTGGAAGAGACATGCGATATTAAGATCAGCAGCCGGATCGGACCGTTTGTTTCCATCCGGGATTGGACCGCGGAAGGTATGCGGCATGGCCGCCTTCAATCTGCGGTGGAGTCAAAATGAATCGGGAAGTGATGAAAGTGCCTGAGCAAGTGCCAAAAATTTCGGAAGCGGAATGGGAAGTCATGAACGTGCTGTGGGAGAGATCTCCGCTTACCGCCAGCGAAGTCATTCAAGCATTACAGGAGAAAACCGATTGGAAGCCGAAAACAATTCGTACCTTGCTCGACCGTCTGGTCAAAAAAGAGGTGGTCGGCGTCAATCAGCAGCAAAAAGTGTTCACGTTCACGCCGCTGTATTCCCAGAGCGAGTGTCAGCGGGCTGAGGCGAAGTCGTTTCTCAATCGCATCTACGGCGGGACGATGAAATCGATGCTTGTTCATTTTTTCGAAGAGGAGTCGCTAACGGAAGAGGAGATCAAGGAGCTGCGTAACATGCTGAACGAGAAATCCGACAAGCAGTAACCGATGACTTTGCGCAAATAGCGGTCTCGCCGCTGCCTATCCCGGCGCGCGGTGTAATGGTGATTGCCGCACGATGCTAAAGCGTCGACGCTTGGACGACAAGCCAGCGGTCGAGGATCGGAAATAGGGGATAAACGATTCATGTAAAGCCAAGGAGAGTTCGTTCTGAAGGTTGGAACGAGCTCTTTTTTATTGGAAAAATAGGGTTCAACTTGCACGACCGAGCGTTTCAAAAAGAGATCATGCGGAGCATTTGACAACAACAGATTACAAATGTAGTATAATGATAGATTACATTAGTAATCCAACTGATTGGAAAGGGGGACTAAGAAAACATTCGCACCATCCTAGATCAAGCTGAAATGAGGATTGCATATGTTAAAAGCAAAACATTCATATCATTTTCGGACCAAGCCGAAATGGACCATAGTACCGATTGTGCTAACCGCTATACTTATGCTTGCCGGTTGTATGAAGAATGAAGCTCCAGCCGCCGAGACCGGGAAGGAGGTTCCGCCTCCGCCGTCTACCGTGGAAGCAGCAGCAACCGATCCGTTGTTTGAAAACCTGGAGAACGAATATGACGCGAGGCTCGGCGTTTACGCCATCGACACGGGATCGGGGGAGACGATCGCTTATCGGGCGGATGAGCGTTTTGCGTATACGTCGACCTTTAAGGCGCTGGCTTCGGGCGCGGTGCTTATGCAGAATTCCGTCGAGGACATCGACGAGATGATCTCCTATTCCGCCGAGGACCTCGTGACCTATTCGCCCATTACGGAGAAACATGTTTCGACGGGGATGACCCTTAGAGACATTATGGATGCAGCCATTCGCTATAGCGACAACACGGCCGGCAATCTGCTGCTTAAGCAGCTGGGCGGACCGGACGGCTTTGAGGCGGCTTTGCGGCAAATCGGCGATACGGTTATCCAGGCCGATCGTTACGAAACCGAACTGAATGAGGCTGTGCCTGGGGATGACCGTGATACAAGCACGGCACGAGCTTTAGCCACCTCGCTCAACGCTTTTGCCCTTGGCGATGTGCTTCTGGAGGATAAACAAACGATACTCACGGACATGCTGCGGGGCAACACGACGGGCAACGAGCTGATTCGCGCGGCCGTGCCCGAAGGCTGGGTCGTCGGTGATAAGACGGGGGCAGGGAGTTATGGAACGCGGAACGACATCGCCATTGTCTGGCCTCCGGAGGGCGATCCGATCGTGCTCGCGATTTTATCAAGCCGGGATGCGCAGGATGCAGACTACGACAATGCGCTGATCGCTAAGGCAGCGGAAGCTGCGCTTTCGGCCCTGAGGGATTGATTTGATATATCGCCCGGGTCATGCGATAGTGGTAGTATCTCGTTAAGGAAGAAGGGAGAGCGGCGACATGTTGTTTTCGATGCTGGTCGCAGGCTGTATCATATCTAGTATTTCCGCAGCGGGAATGATGGGCATCAAAGCCGTGTTTCGAAAACAACTTACCGCGAGGTGGCACTACCGGATTTGGATGCTGTTATTGGTCGCGTTAACGATTCCTTTTATGCCGGGGCATTTATTTCAATTCTCATCGTGGGTTCCCGGTTTGGGCGGGCCGCAGCACCGTGACTTAGGCGTTGCCGGGGACGGGGCCGGATTGCAAGAGGCTGCTAATGCGAATATGCTGCAGGACTTCACCATCTCCGTGAACCGGGGGACGCCGGAGTTTCTGCAAACCATGACGGTAGGCATATGGATCGCAGGTTTGCTTGTTTTTGCCCTGATCATTCTGCAAGCTTGGCTGAGCATCAGACGGATGAAAAAAACGGCCCGCCCCGTATCGAATGCGGATGTGCTGGCCGTATTGGAGGAGTGCAAGCGGAAGCTTCGTATCACCCGGGAAGTGATGGTGTTGGAGTCGCCGCTTGTTCAATCGCCCATGCTGGCTGGCGTGCTGAAACCCTCCCTGATGCTGCCGTCCCGGTGCATGGATTGGCTTTCCATGGATGAAATCCGATATATCTTGCTGCATGAATTAAACCATTGGAAAACGAAGGATAACGTTACGAATTACGGGATCGTGGCGTTACAAGCGGTGTATTGGTTCAACCCGCTCATCTGGATGGCTCTGAAGCAGATGAGGCTGGATCGTGAAATCGCCTGCGATCATGCCGTGCTGCAATCTTTGGACGAACGCTTCCATAGCGATTACGGCCAAACGATTCTCCGTTTTGCGAGCCGAGTACCGCATTCCGCACCGTTCTCGCTGGCGAGCCCCTTTGTGGGCCCGAAGAGCCCGATCCGACATCGCATCGAGACGATTGTCCGGTTTCGGGCGGACTCCAGGCGGCAAAACATCAAGAGTCTTGCGGTTGTTGCGCTTGCAGCTCTCATGGTGGCAAGCCAGCTTCCCGTCGCAGAGGCCATGAACCGGGACGATTCGCGATATGATTTTATGGGTGAACATACCGAATACGAGGATCTGAGCGCCTATTTTTCGGATTATGAAGGAACGTTCGTGCTGTATGACCTGAATGCTGACCAATACCGCATCTATAACGAATCGCAAAGCACGCGGAGAGTGTCTCCGGACTCTACTTATAAAATCTACAGCGCTTTGTTCGGACTAGAATCAGGGGCCATTTCGGCCGAACGCTCGACCATCGAATGGAACGGCCAAAAATACCCGTACGATGCCTGGAATAGGGACCATAACCTGTTTACGGCGATGGATAGCTCGGTCAATTGGTACTTCCATGCGCTTGAGAACCGGATGGACCGGGGCGAGCTGCAGGGGTATCTCGAGCGAATCGGGTACGGGAATGCCGATCTATCCGGCAGGTCCGAGCCGTTTTGGCTGGAATCGTCATTAGCGATATCGCCGGTTGAGCAGGTTCAATTGCTGAAGGCGCTCTATACGAATCAATTTGGATTCGACGATAAGCATATCGAGACGGTGAAGCAAGCGATCCAACTGCAGGAAAGGGGCGGTGCCCGTCTGTTCGGCAAAACCGGCACAGGCACGGTCAATCATAAAAACACGAACGGTTGGTTTGTCGGTTACGTCGAGAAGGAGGGCAACACTTACTTTTTTGCAACGAATATTGCGCATGAAGATCAGGCAAGCGGGAGTACGGCGGCCGAAATATCATTGCGGATATTGAAGGATAAAGGCATCTACTGAAACAGGGAATAGAAGGGTGTTTTTTCAGTCAAGACGTTGCTCATGAGGGGAAATTCTTGCTAAGAGGTTGCGAGGGTAGGGCGCCGTGCACGACGGCCGTCTCTAGAATGGCGAGAGCATTCAATTGAAAACGTGGGGTGATCGCATTCGCTTAAGATATGGATCTTGGGCGGATGCTTTTTTCTGTGTGTAAACTCGGATGAAGGAACTTTATTATGACGTACTGGAGTCGCCTTGCTATAAACTGATGTTCTTAAATTTGACAGCAGTTTATGACGATTTGTATATGTTCAAAAGTTAATTCTTTTGTTACGATAGGACAAATATTAGGACTAGCATTTCCGCAGTTACTCGCGGGATGAGAGGTGATTCATTTATGTTTTTTTCTCCTTTGTTTGAAAACGATGTGCCTGTAGCACTTTTACGCCCTTAGTGGAGTGAAGGTGGCTCCATCTCTCCGTTAAGGGCTTGCTAAACCCTATCTAAAAACGGAGGGAACAAAATGAAAAACGCATTATTAGGTTCTTTATATTTGATTTTATCTTCCAGTATTTGGGGAGGTATGTACGTCGTTGTAAAAGTTGTCGTGTCGGTCATACCTCCACTGGAATTGGTATGGATTCGGTATTTAGTAGCTGTTCCAGCACTGCTCATGGTCGGTTTGGCAACGCGTCAAAACTGGCAAATTCGTAAACCTGATTTCTTAATCATCATAGCCATTGGGATCATCGGAAATGCAGTTTCGATCGTTGCACAGGAAACCGGTACCATGTTGTCTTCCGCGCAAATGGGAGCAATTATCACGTCCACAACTCCCGCATTCATGGTGGTGTTTGCTCGCTTACTTCTTAAAGAGCGGTTAACTTTGAAAAAGGGGATATCCATTTGTTTGGCAATCCTTGGGGTTTTGCTCATTGTAGGTGTAGGACAGATTAGTTTTACAAGCAAACTCGGAGGTGTCTGGCTTCTTGCAGCTGCGCTGACATGGGCATTCATGTCTGTGCTTGTAAAGCGTGTGCCGAGGGATTATTCACTAATTGCGGTAACGACTTATTCTATTTTGGTGGCCATTACTATACTGAGCCCTTTTGTCTTGCCGCGGTTACACGTCTTGAACATCGCTCAACTGGCTGACCCGAAAATTTGGGGCGGAATCTTGTATTTAGGCATTGTGTCGACGGCAGGTGCATTTCTACTTTGGAATCGTGGATTGCAAATGCTAAATGCTTCAAATGGGGGGATGTTTTTCTTTTTTCAACCCGTAGTGGGAACTTTGCTTGGATGGCTTGTTCTTGAAGAAAGCATCAGAGCAACATTTTGGATCGGTTCCATTCTCATATTCATGGGCGTGTTACTGGTTATTAAAGAAAAATAATGGGTAGTTCAAAACCCCCTTCAATTCCTCAATTGAAGGGGGTTACTTTCTATATAGAAAGGTCTCAGCAGCGTCATGGGCGTTAAGTCCACGAAATCCTTAATTATCATAGACCACTTTCTCGCAGCACCGTCGGGTTTTAGCATATTTGGGAGCGGGAGTATAATTCCGCCTCTCGTACTTCAAAATAATAAGCATTCAGAAATGACCATACAGGCCTCGCCGAACGGGGCGGAAGGAGGATTTTTAGATGAGTGCTTACTTTGACGAACAGTATAACAGGAATGAAACCGTATCCTCCGGATACGCCTTGGAGTTGGACCCGGACTATGCCTCCGGGGGACAAGAAGGCGCAGAACCCGCACAGGATGCAGTGCACCCGAATCGGACAGGGATGGCGGATCCGTCCCTATGGAACGACGGGGCGGATGGAGAGAGCTGGCTGAACGGCTGGGATGGCCGCGAGGAGACCCATGCGATGTTCCGCCAAAGCTATGAGTAGGACGAAGGATATAAGCCAGCATTCAGGGTGATTACCTTACACAAGCGGTAGCCGCATACCTGGGGTTCGATTTTTGTGAATTGTTGACAACCCGCGCATCACGATGCTAAGATAAGTTTAATTAATTCATATTAAACTTATCGGAATTATTATAGTATCTAAAAGCGTCTGATTTCGCGGGGAGGAATTAGGATGGAGCGTCAAATTACGATCCGGCATCGTCAAGAGGAGCTGACAGCAACGATACATTATCCGCAGAAGGAGGCGGATGCTGGAAGCAGCCGGGTGCCGCTGATTATTATTTGCCACGGGTTTGTGGGGAGCCGCATCGGGGTTGACCGCCTGTTCGTCAAAACCGCGCGTGAACTCGCCCAAGATGGGCATATGGTCATTCGGTTCGATTATATCGGCTGCGGCGAGAGCTCGGGCAGCTACGGCAGCGAGGGGCTGGAGTCGATGATCGCCCAGACGCGGACCGTTCTGGATTATGCGCTCAGCTGCACGGATGTCGACCCCCAGCGAATTACGCTGATCGGCCACAGCCTGGGCGGCGCGGTAGCGCTCCAGACCGCCGTGCGGGACCGCCGGGTGAAAAATCTCGTGCTATGGTCAGCGGTAGGCTATCCTTTCAACGATATTGTGAAAATCACGGGCCGCGACGTATATGACACCGCCGTCAAATCGGGTGCTGCCGATTATTTGGGGTACTCGTTCACTCCGGTATTTTTCGAGTCATTGGCGCAGGGCCAGCCGTTCCAAGAGGCTCTGAAATTTACGGGCAATGTGCTGGTCATTCACGGCACCTCGGATGACATTATCCCGGTGGACTATGCTTTTCTGTATCAAAAGGTGTTCTGGATGCGCTCGGAAGGCCGGTGCGATAAGGAGATTATTTTTCAGGCGGATCACACCTATTCTGCCGGCCCGCAGCGCGAGCTGCTGCTGAAGCGAACCCGGGATTGGCTGGACGAGCAAGAGCATATTCAGCAGGAATGGCAGCATTGGAGTATTTGAGGAAGTTATTTGGCATATTGGGCAGAATAACGGTACAATAGAGTTGTCCCTTGATTTTGAAGCTGGAGGTGGCATCCATGACGTTACCTGCTCTATTTATTGCACACGGTTCGCCGATGATGGCGCTGGAGGACAACGAGTATACCCGTTTCCTCGCACGTTTGGGACGGGAACTGCCGAAGCCCCGAGGCATTGCGGTATTCTCAGCTCACTGGGATGATCCGGATCAGCGCCTGACTGACGATGCCGAGCATGGCACGATGCATGATTTTTATGGATTTCCCGAGGAGATGTACCAGATCACCTATCCGGCCAAAGGCAGCGCGGAGCTGACGAATCAGATCATGCAGCGCTTCGAGGCAGGCAATCTGCATGCCAAACCGGTTACCGGCAGGGGATTGGATCATGGGGCCTGGGTCATTTTGCGCCAAATGTATCCGGATGCGGATATCCCTGTTGTTGCCCTTTCCATCGATTCCAAGCGCTCGCCCAGCGAGCAGTACTCGATCGGCGCAATGTTGTCCGATCTCCGTGAGGACGGCATTCTTATCATCGGCAGCGGCGGCCTCGTGCACAATCTGCGGATGGTGCATCCGAGCGACGAGCCTGATGATTGGGCGGTACAGTTTGATGAATGGATAGCGGAGCAGCTGGAGACGTGGAATCTCCATCAGTTATTCGCGTATGACAAGAAAGCGCCTCATGCCCGCGAAGCCGTACCTTCTTATGGGACGGAGCATCTGGTTCCCCTGTTCTATGCGATGGGGGCTGCGGATAACGGCCGCAAGGCGGAACGGTTGTTTCAATCTTACCAATATGGCAGTTTAAGCTTGAACTGCTGGTCATTTCAATAAAAGGAGAAGCCGGGCTTGGCGATCAAGCCCGGCTTTATTGTGCTTTGGGGGCTCAAGGGGAGCGGGAGCATGAGCCGGTGCACTTGGGGGTGTCGTCCGGTCCCCCGTCTCTTCGCTCGCTTGTTGTCCGCCCTTTGCCTGAATGTATATTGTGTAAAGGTAGCAAAGGGCTCCCAAAGAGCGACCGCTGTCGCTGCTCCGAGACGGGGGCCCTCCCTGAGGGGGCACCGGCGCAGCTCCGTGGTGTGTAAGCATCCCGGGAAGCACAAAAGCAGCCCGGCTTGAGAAGCCAAGCCGGGCTTTGGGTGTGGGCGGGGGAGAGGGGGGAGCTGAGCCGGTGCACATAGTTGTGTCGTCCGGTCCCCCGTCTCTTCGCTCGCTTGTTGTCCGCCCTTTGCATGAATGTATATTGTGTAAAGGTAGCAAAGGGCTCCCAAAGAGCGACCGCTGTCGCTGCTCCGAGACGGGGCCCTCCCTGGGGGGCACCGGCCCAGCTCCGTAGGGTGTAAGCCGCCCGGGAAGCACAAAGGAGCCCGGCTTTAGAAGCCAAGCCGGGCTTTGGGTGTGGGCGGGGAAGAGGGGTGTTGGGAGCTCAGCCGGCGGATCTAGTTGTGTCGTCCGGTCCCCCGTCTCTTCGCTCGCTTGTTGTCCGCCCTTTGCATGAATGTATATTGTGTAAAGGTGGCAAAGGGCTCCCAAAGAGCGACCGCTGTCGCTGCTCCGAGACGGAGGCCCTCCCTGTGGGTGCACCGGCGCAGCTCCGTAGGGTGTAAGCCGCCCGGGAAGCACAAAGGAGCCCGGCTTGAGAAGCCAAGCCGGGCTTTGGGTGTGGGCGGGTGGTTATGCCATTGCTGGTGGTGGGCTCGATGTCCAGGGGAGCTTCTTGCCATCTGGCGTTGTGTCGTTATGCTCCCCGGGCATTGTGCTCGCATATTGTCGGTACGAATTTTTCTAACTCGCCCCGTCCCTGTATCAGCGGTGCCGGTTAAGCGGTTTGCTTTGTCAGAGGTGTTGGGGTTGTGCCGCCGTCATGGCGGGTCGTTTTGTGTGTCCATTTGTTCCACAGGCCGCGGAGGTAAGGGATTACCCAGCGGTCAAGACCGATTTTACCAGCGTTCGCTGCAGCAACCAGGATGAACATCTGCAGCAAGAGCATTTGCGCATTCGTGCTCACGGTGCCCGAGAAGAGGAACGCGGCGTTCATCACGATGCCCATGAGGGCGGCGAAGGTGGTGAAGGTGCCCAGGATCAGCCCGAGGCCGACGAGAAATTCACCGAGCGGGACCATGACGTTAAAGATCTTTACACCCGGCAGCGCCGCGTGCTCGAGGAAGGCCGCCCACCAGCCTTGTACGGCGGGATGGTCACCGGTCGCCTTGGCGATCGCGCCTTGCAGGAAGCCTGCAGCCTCGAAGCCGCCGGTCAATTTGCCCCAGCCGGCCACCATCCATTCATAACCAATGTAGACCCGGATGAAGGTCAGCAGCCACATTGCAACTTTGTTTGTTCTCAGCCAATTGTTAAACATATCAACCACTCCTTGGGAAGATGATTTTTTATTGAGTTCATTGTTGTTGCTTGCCCTCGACCGGCTTATTGGTGTTCATCTGGTTGAGGGAGGAAGATGATCATCTCTTTCTGATTTCATTATAAGTGAAACAAATCACAATATATGTGATTAAAATCACATTCGTGATAAAAATCATAATTATATTAAAAAAAAGAAATAACCCTGCGCTCTTTGAGAGGAGCACGCAGGGTTACGTTGGCTACGCCGTTTGATTATTCATAAGAGGTTCATGATAACTGACATTCATTTTACGGGCAAACTTCCGTTTAAGGAAGGGCATAAGCCAGCGGTCCAGCCCGATCCTCCCGGCATTGGCCGCAGACAGGATGAGAAGAAATTCAAGCAGCAACAGCTGGCCGTTCGTACTGATCGAGCCGGAGAAGAGATAGGCGAAATTCATCACCAGTCCCATCAGCGCGGCAAAGGTGGTAAACGTCCCGAGGATTAAACCCAGCCCGACAAGAAACTCCCCAAGCGGGACGATGATGTTGAAGAACTTTACGCCCGGCAGCGCCGCATGCTCCAGAAAGGCCGCCCACCACCCCTGCACCGGCGGGTGCTCACCGGCTGATTTGGCGATCGCTCCTTTCATAAAGCCGCTGGCATCGAAGCCCCCCGTCAGCTTGGTCCAGCCTGCGGTCAGCCACTTATACCCGACCCATACCCGGATCATCGTCAATACCCACATTGCGATTTTGCTTGTCTGAAGCCAGCTCATCCACATCCAACACCACTCCTCCATGAATAATCATTCTATATTTTGTTTTCGGATTTTTGAGAAAATGAAAATAATTACCGCAGAAAGCGTGAACGCATCAAGGATTTTCGTTCACGCTGGGAAAGTGATTAGCAATGTATATTTTCAAAAATCCGTATTAAAATACATTATTCACTTCCACCTGGCTTATGCCTGTGCGTTTTGGAATGCGATCCGGACATACCAAAAAGTGATGAAGAACCGTGGTTCTCCATCACTTGGATGCTGCCTAATTGAGTTGCAGCCGATTAAGCCGTTTGCTTCTTGAGCGGCGTTGGCGTCGTGTCGCCATGGCGGGTCGTTTTGTGTGTCCATTTGTTCCACAGGCCGCGGAGATATGGGATTACCCAGCGGTCGAGACCGATTTTACCGGCATTCGCTGCAGCAACCAGGATGAACATTTGCAGCAATAGCATTTGTGCATTCGTGCTCACGGTGCCCGAGAAGAGGAACGCGGCGTTCATCACGATCCCCATGAGGGCGGCGAAGGTGGTGAAGGTACCCAGGATCAGCCCGAGGCCGACGAGGAATTCACCGAGCGGGACCATGACGTTGAAGACCTTTACGCCCGGCAGCGCCGCGTGCTCGAGGAAGGCCGCCCACCAGCCTTGTACAGCGGGATGGTCACCGGTCGCCTTGGCGATCGCGCCTTGCAGGAAGCCTGCAGCCTCGAAGCCGCCAGTCAATTTGCCCCAGCCGGCCACCATCCATTCGTAACCGATGTAGACCCGGATGAAGGTCAGCAACCACATTGCCACTTTGTTTGTTCTCAGCCAATTGTTAAACATATGAACCACTCCTTAATTGAGTTATTTTTCGTTTGCATTGTTGTCTGTTCATGGATGTCGTTGTTGTTAAATGGCTTACTGGTGACTTCTAATGTTTGCTTTCTTGTTGTTCACTTTCTTGCTTTGTCTTGCTTGGTGCTGTTTGGTTTAAGTGATCACCTTTCTTACACTTTCATTATACGTGAAATTATTCACAATACAATGTGATAAAAATCACAAATTTGTGAACATAGCATTCTGCCTCTGAAATACATTGCATACTGCCCTTCAAATAGGCTGAAATACGGCAGCGGCTCCTTAAATGGTTTGAAACCTTGCGCGGTCTGCCCCTAGAATCGGCTGATGAAATAAGTGAATGTTCTACTACAGGGAAAGGGAGGTAATTGTAGGGCATCAATGACAGCAGCCAAATGTTCGTGGTCCCACCCCAAGCAGGCTTGCGGAGAACTTATCAAGTTATCTCCGATAGAAAGGCTTTGCCGGAGGACGATCGAGTTATCTTCCATAGAAAGGTAGGCTTGCGGAGAACCTATCGAGTTATGAATCAACCGAGATTACAAGACTTGATCGATGAATGACCTAGAGCCAGGCGCCTTACGAACGGTTCTTTATTACAGACAAAGCGCAGCGTTTATGATTAAATGTAAATTAAAGTTGAATTGTCGGTTGGAAATTTCGGGTAATAAGTATTTGGGAGAGTCCATAGGGGGAAATGATATGCGCAGTAAACATCGACTTGGCAAATTTGCATGGAGGACAAGCTTCATGGCGATTGCGGCCGTCCTTGCATTGTCTGCTTGTGGTGGGAAGCCGCAAGCAGAGCCGGTAGAGAGTCCGGAGGTACAGAGTCCGGTACAGCCTCCGGTGGAGGATGTGAAGGAGCCGGCAGCACCGGCTCCGTACAGGGCGCCTTTAACCGGGCTGGCGGTTGAGGCGCCGGTCACGCAGCGGCCGCTGGCGGTGATGATCAATAACGCGCCGGCGGCAAGGCCGCAGTCGGGGCTGAGCCAAGCCGATATCGTATACGAGGTATTGGCCGAGGGCGGCATTACGCGATTGATCGGGATTTTCCAAAGCCAAGAAGGCATCGAGCAGATCGGGCCGATCCGCAGCATTCGTCCTTATCTGATCCGTCTTGGCGAGAGCTATGGCGGCGTTCTGGTTCATGCCGGCGGCAGCCCCGAGGCTTATTCGATCATTCAAAAGCAGGGGAAGCAGGATTTGGACGAAATCGGCAATGCCGGTGCTTTTTTCTGGAGATCGAAGGACCGTAAAGCGCCGCATAATCTGTATTCCAGCGACGAGAAGCTGCGTCAAGCTGCTGCTAAGATGGGCTATGATCAGCAGGTTCAGGTTCCGCAATACAGCTTCCTTACGGAAGAGCCTGCAGGAGGCACGAGTGGAACGAATGGCACCGAGGGTACGAATAGCACCGATGACACCCCATCCTCCGGGGGAACTGCGGACGGCACGGAGGGTTCGACGCAGCAAGACGGAACGACGAATAGCGGGAAACCATCTGCTGATGCTGCGGAAAATACAAGCAATGCGGAGCAATCTTCAGCATCTGCGAACAGCGCAGGCGGTGCAGGACAATCGGCAAATGCCGGGAATGCAGGCAGCGAAGCGGGGTCCCAAACGGAGGCAGCCGGAGAAGCCGCGGGCAAGGTGGACATTACCTTTTTGCTGAACAGTTATGTGGTTTCCTATGAATACGATGAAGCAACGAGCACGTATAAGCGATCCATTAATGGGTCTCCCCATGTCGATCTTAATAACAATGAGCAGCTGGAAGCTGCCAATGTGATTGTGCTCGGAGCCGACCATAAAGTGCTGGATGATATAGGGCGTCTAGCCGTGGATGTAGAAACCGGGGGCGAGGCCATGCTGTTCCAACGGGGCGAGGTGATCCGGGGGCAGTGGGTCAGAGCCGCGAATGATGCGATCCGGTTCGTCAAGGACGGGGCAGAGGTGGCGCTTGTTCCGGGAACGACATATTTCAACATTGTGCCTAACTCTCCATCATTTGAGAGCCATGTGAGCATAACCAATCCATAATTCATGGGCGGCGGATAATATATCCTTATACGGGGATGTTAAGTATCAGGCATAAAGGTATGGAGCAGGCTAGGGATGCGCTTCCTTGTTAGTTTCTTACTTTTTTGAGTGTTAGTTTTCTATACACACCCTGCGGCGGATGTGATAAGATATTCAAGGTTGTCTATCTTTTCTTTCGTTCGCGGCAATTTATCCGTAAAGGGGTTAAAGAGTATGAAAATGAAGAAAAAGGATATATTTTTCCAATGCCTGGAGAATATGGCCGACACGGTGGTTCAAGCTGCAGATTATTTTTCACAGCACGTTACCAATCTTCAGGATGTGCTAGAATTCGCCAATGAAATGAAAAAATTCGAGTCCCAATGTGATACTTATACCCATACGATCATCACGGAGCTCAACAAAACATTTATAACGCCGATCGAAAGAGACGACATCATGGACCTGGCAACCAGCATGGACGATGTGATGGACGGGCTCGAGGCCACCGCATCCCGGTTTTATATGTACCAGCTCGGACAGCCTGACGAATACATCGTGCAATTTGCAGAAATTCTTCGTCAATCGGCCTACGAAATTCAGAAAGCCATTCATTTGCTCTCGCAGAAAAAACTTCTTGCGATCCGCGAATATACGATCCGCTTGAACGATCTGGAGAACCAGGGCGATGAGCTGCTGCGTATCTGCATTAAGGATCTGTTCGCGACCGTTTCCGATCCGATTCTGCTGATCAAGAAGAAAGAGATCTATGAGCGTCTTGAGACAACCACGGACACCTGCGAAGACGTGGCGAATATGCTGGAATCCATCATTATGCGTAACTCGTAAGGGAGTCCTGAACTATGGATATCGTAATCATTCTCGTTGTTTTCCTGGCACTCGCCTTCGACTTTATTAACGGGTTTCACGATACGGCTAATGCGATTGCTACCTCGGTATCGACCCGTGCCTTGAAGCCTCGAGTTGCCATTCTGCTTGCAGCCTCGATGAACTTCGTTGGCGCGATGCTGTTCACAGGCGTTGCCAAAACGATTGGCGGCAGCATTGCAGACCCCGCTACACTGGATAACGGAATCGAGGTTGTAATCGCGACGCTGTTGTCGGCGATTATCTGGAACCTCGTAACCTGGTGGTTCGGCTTGCCTTCATCCTCCTCGCATGCTCTGATCGGTGCATTGACCGGTGCGGTCTTCGTCGGAGCGGGTAGCGATAAGCTGAATTACGGCGGCTTTACGGATATCGTATTGGCGCTTGTCCTTTCGCCGATCATCGCATTTGTGGTCGGTTATCTGGTGATGCAGCTGTTGAAAGTCATCTTCGCAAAACGCAGTCCGCACACCGTGAATAAGGGCTTCCGCACGATGCAGATCTTTACGGCTGCGCTCCAATCCTTCACGCACGGCACGAACGATGCGCAGAAGGCGATGGGGATCATTACGTTCGCTCTCGTGACTTCCGGTCATCTCTCGGAGATGGAGGTTCCGTTCTGGGTTAAGCTGGCGGCTGCAACCGCGATGGCATTGGGAACCTCGATCGGCGGCTGGAAGATCATCAAGACGATGGGAACGAAAATTTTCAAAATCGAGCCGATTAACGGATTCGCCGCAGACTTCTCGGCAGCCTCTGTTATTTTCTCGGCGACACTGCTTCACTTGCCGATCAGTACGACCCATGCGATTACATCGGCAATTCTCGGCGTAGGCTCGGCGAAACGCTTCTCCGCCGTGAAATGGTCCCTGGCAGGGCGAATTGTCGTAACCTGGTTCATCACGATTCCGATTACGGCTGTGCTGGCGGGACTTATCTTTAAAATTTTCTTCTAGACCAATACTTACTTACAGATAGATAACGGATAGATGTGGAGCCAATCAGCATACGATTGGCTTTTTTTAATAGACGATTACATATCTGCAGAAGGGAGGACGCCTATGATTCGCACGTTGGCCATCACGCCGAGCTATGAGCCGGTGCTGGGACTGTCGCTGGCCGAGATGAATATGGCGGAATACGCCTGGGTCTGGGTGGATTTCAGCGAACCGACGCCGGAGGAGGCGCGGATGCTGGAGACGTATTTTCATTTTCACCCGCTGGCCATTGAGGATTGCCTGCATTTTCTGCAGCGTCCCAAGCTGGATTATTACGATGAAATGCAGTTCTTCGTCCTGCATGCACTGCATCCGGATACGCTCCAGGCGGTGGAGGTGGATCTGTTCCTCGCGCCAAGGCTCGTCGTGTTGTTCCACCAGCAAAATCTGCCGGAGGTAAATGATGCATGGGACCGGGTCGTGGAGGCTGCCAGGAAGGGAGCGGTTGGCGAGGATGGCCCCAGCTTCACCGCTTATACGATTATGGATAAGATGGTGGATCAATATTTCCCGAGCTTGTACGCGATTGAGGACGAGCTGGCGGATCTGGAGAATGAAGGTGAACGGGAGTCGGTGGAGGAGCTGATGAACCAGGTGTTTGCCCTTCGGTCACGGCTGCTTCGCCTCCGGCGGACGGTTGTGCCGATGCGGGATTTGCTCTATCGGATTATCAACTCGCAGCATATGAAGCATCATGTGCACCTTGCTTATTTTTCCGATATCTATGACCACCTGCTCAAGCTGTCCGACATGATCGAGACCAACCGCGAGATGACGGCGGATCTTCGCGACAGTTACATCTCCGTAAATTCGAACCGGATGAATCAAATCATGAAGACGCTGACCGTGATCACCACGATCTTCATGCCGCTGACGCTGATTGCGGGCATTTATGGCATGAATTTTGAGGTGATGCCGGAGCTGCAATGGAGGTATGGTTACTTTGCCGTGCTGGTTCTGATGTTCCTGCTCGGCGGCGGCATGGTGATGTGGTTTATACGCAGGGGCTGGTTTAAATAGTGTTATTTTCTGGATGATATTCCGGGTTAACAAAAAGAGTGTAAGAGAAGATCTGCGCCGGGTGACAAGCTTACAATTGCTTGAGACAAGCCGAAAGACGGAATCAAGGCTGGGTATGTGACCCTTGATCGTCTGAGACTAAGTTCCAGCGCACACATCTTCGGAGCTTGGCTGCCGGGGTTTATGGATGGTCCATCACGGGTAAGGCTTCCTGAGGAGGGAGTTACGATGGTACCCGGTCTGAATCGACAAGGCAAACACCATAGAAAACGACACCTGAACCTGTCCGTACGTACCGGAAGGCTGCGCCGGCTGCTCCGACTGTCGCGGGCGCGAAAGCGCCGGCTAACCGTCACCAGCCGTTTCGAGGCAGGGATGATGCTTAGCGAGCTGCTGACCGGACTGCTGTTTATTACTGGCAGCATCTTAATGTTCTACCCGGGGACAAAACGTATCTCCACGGTGCTGTACCTGCTCGGAAGCATTATGATGCTGCTGCGGTCGGGCATTCGAGGCTCTTATTGGTTCCGGTTAAAATCGCTCGAGCATTCAGCCGATCAGGAGAGCAGCTCCGATCAGGATTGGTCGCGTTGAACAGCGTAAGCGACATACGGTAAAAAGCTCACGCCATTGAAGCATCTTTCAAGCCATGCCCTGATGTCCACGTTAGACGGGAATGCTCTACCCGGCGCAAAAATATGCTCCAGCCCTGAGCTTTCAGGGCTGGAGCTGTTCATGGAGCGGTCATGTACTGCCGTCTAACCTGACTATATCCGGGTAAGCCGGACGGTGCCCTGCGCGCCCTAAAAATGCAAGGGCTCTGCGGGGGGATTGCATCGCCCTCGCCTCGGGGCGCCTTTCGGCTACCGCCGGCGTCTGCGTTTGCTGGAGCCGGACGACTTGCGCGAGCCGGTCCGGCGTTTGCCGCCTCCGGATGAACGTCGTCTTGGCGGCGTATACTCGTAATTGCCGCCGGAGTCGGCGTAATCAGCCGATGGCGGATTGTTTTTCTTCTTGAACGCTCCTGCCAGCAGGGACACCATCGGCGCTAGCTGCTGGAAGCCCTGCATGACCTTTTGAACCTTGCCGAGATTGTTGACGATGCCGTCAATGCCTCCCATCCGGTCGATAATGTTTTTCAGATCGCCCATGTTCTTCAGACCCAGGCCTCCGAGGAGGCCTCCTAATCCTCCGCTTCCGCTGCTGCCTCCTCCGCCGAGAAGGCCGCCGAGGCCGCCGTTCGAATTGTCGGACGGCGCGAACGACGAAGCAGTAGCTTCCGTGCCGGGTACCGGCGCTAAGGCCGGAACCGAATCGGTGTATGGATATAAAGCGGATGGATTAGCATCTGGATACTCGCTGTAGGAATTCAGGCCGGGATACGGTGACGATTCCTGGGGAAGTGATTCGTTCAGCGAGCGGTAAGTACTGCGATGGGAAGGACGTTGGGAAGAAGGTCGACGGTGATAATAGTGGGAATGACCAGTCATCATATCACTTTCCTTTGTAAGTTAAGATACTATACTGTATGTTCCGGGCGGGCGATGGGTTTAGGCTATTGTCCCGATTTTCGGGATAGGAGCGGAATCGGGCGGATGCCTACGGGAATGATGTGAGGGGACAGCTGCGGATTATGAGGGAATATATGAGATCTAGGTTTAATTCATTTCGTTTAGGTTCATACCAAAGATTATAATGTATGGTCGTCCTGTAGTGCGTGAAATCGTTAATGCTTGAAAAGACTGTACCCGCTCGGGTACAATGGGAGTGCGAGTGTTATACACAGTAACAATAGGGGATGATAATTCAGTGCAGCTGAAGAAACTTAATGACAAGAGCATTGATCAATTATTTGAGGCTATATTAACCTTGAAGAACGTGGAAGAATGCTATGTATTTTTCGACGATCTCTGCACCGTTAACGAAATCCAGTCCTTGTCCCAACGGCTCGAGGTGGCTCGGATGCTGGGCAAGGGATGCACATACAACCAGATTGAAGCCGAAACGGGAGCCAGCACCGCGACGATCTCGCGGGTGAAGCGTTGTTTGAATTATGGCAATGATGGGTATAAAATGACTTTGGAGCGTCTCGGGCGTTAATGATGGCACAGCCGGGCGTGCTCGTGATCAGTCATGGCTCCAGGGAGCAAGGATGGGTGTCGCTTGTGGACGAAGCCGTCGGCAAGCTGGCAGCCCGCATGGATATGCCGGTCGTAGCTTCATACTTGGAATTGGTAGAGGGCCGTCTGATTCAGGACGGCATTACGGCTTTGGAGGACCAGGGTGTTACGGACATTGTGGTCATTCCTCTATTTGTGTCATCAGGCAGCACACATGTCGACGAAATAGCTTATGCTATAGGAGCGAAGGCGGTTCCGGAGCTGGAAACGGATCTTGAGCCGTTCCGGGTCCGCGCCGCTGTTCATTTCGGCACGCCGATGGACGATCATCCGGACATCGCCGCCATGGTGTGGGATAAGGTAAGCGAGCTGTCCGTTCAGCCCGAGAAGGAGGTCATCCTTCTCGTGGGACACGGCAGCAGGCATGATGGATTTCGCCGCCGCTGGGAGGAAGGCATGTCCCGGCTTGCCGGGCTCGTTGGCGCCTTAAGCGGCACAAGCGTCGATTATGCCCTGCTGAGCCCCGGGAATGTCCGGGAGAAAGCATTGCAATGGAAGGAGCGCGGCTGCGAGGTGATCGCGGCTCCGCTTTTTTTAAGTGAGGGGTATTTTACAGAGAAGGTCATTCCGGACAGGATTCAGGGGCTCTCGTGCCGCTATTCCGGCAAAACCCTGCTTCCGCATCCGCTGCTGTCGCATTGGATGGAGTCCCAGGCCCATCTGATGATACAATCCTTGAAATCATGAGTAGGTGGCGTATCGTTAATGAGAAATGCAAGATTAATTTATAACCCGACCTCAGGGCGGGAGGAAATGAAGCGAAGATTAGCTGATATTTTGCACCGTCTGGATAGCGCGGGCATTGAAACCTCCTGCCATGCAACAACCGGGGAGGGGGATGCGACCCGTGAAGCGGCGGATGCCGTGGAGCGGGGGTACGATCTTGTGATTGCGGCCGGCGGCGACGGCACGCTTAATGAAGTGATCAACGGGATGGCGGGAAGGGATAACCTGCCGCCGCTTGGTATTTTTCCGCTGGGGACAACGAATGATTTCGCCCGTGCGCTCGGCATCTCGAGGAACTGGGAGGAGTACTGCGACCTGGTGATCCGGGGCGAGACCCGCCCGATCGATGTCGGCAAGGCGAATGACCGCTACTTCATTAATATCGCCGGGGGCGGTACGCTGACGGAGCTTACGTATGAGGTGCCTAGCAAGCTGAAGACGATGATCGGGCAGCTGGCGTATTATTTGAAGGGGATCGAGAAAATGGTCAGCCTTACGCCGCAGGAGCTCATCATCCAAGCCAGCGGGCAGGAGATCATTCATGACGAGTTCATGGTGTTCCTCATTGCCAACAGCAACTCGGTCGGCGGCTTCGACAAGCTCGCACCGGGCGCCAGCATCGATGACGGCCTGTTCGACGTCATTGCCCTGCGCAAGTGCAACCTGGCGGAGTTCGTGCGTGTAGCCACGCTCGCGCTGCGCGGCGAGCATGTGAATGACAAGAAGGTGTTGCATTTCCGCACCGACTACATGGAGGTTACGTCACCGGGACAGGTGCAGCTGAACCTGGACGGCGAGTTTGGCGGCATGCTGCCGGGCACGTTCCGGATTTTGCCGCAGCATCTGCGAATTTTTGCTTGATGCCGGTAGGTAGTGGTGCAGGGTGGGCTTTAAGGAGCCTGGTTAAGGACTGGCGGGACGGTAGACGTTAAATGAATGAAAGCAAGAGATGGCGAGACATTTGTCGTTGAGTGAATGGCGTAAGCGGCGCATGATGTTCGTGCCCGGGTCTGTGCGGTCTTGTGCGGATGCTAGCCGGATGCTTTAGCCGATTCAGCGCATCCGTCTCCCGGCTCTTGTAAGTAAATGATTGGATTTTGCAGGCGATGCCGATTGAATATGGAAGGAAGCTCCCGTATAATGATGGACGGAGCTTTCGCAGGCAAGCTCCCTTGGGGGAGCTTTTTGTTGTATCCGGGAAGAAGCTGCTCGTTCGGCAATCTCATGGGTCTCCCCCATGGGAGATATTATGGATGCCGGGCGATATGGGAATAGATGAAGAAGACGAGTAACCGTACGTATAGATCGATATAGAAGCTAAAGCGGAAAGAAGTGAATGTCACATCATGAACAAGAAGCGCAGCAGGCGCGATTCGCGCCGCAGCAGCAAGCCGGCCGCAGCCTCCGCGGCCATCGCCGATCTGCCGGTGGCGAAGAATGACGAGGTTATCCTCGAGATTATCGGGATGACCCATGACGGCGAGGGCGTCGGCCGCGTCGAAGGATATACGCTGTTCGTGCAGGGAGCTTTGCCGGGCGAGAAGGTCCGGGCGAAGGTGCTCAAGACGAAGAAGCAGTACGGATATGCCAAGCTGCTGGAGCTTGTCGAGCGCAGCCAGCACCGGATCGCTCCGCCTTGCCCGATCTATGACCAGTGCGGCGGCTGCCAGCTGCAGCATATGGATTACACCGCACAGCTGGAATGGAAGCGGCAGCTTGTGATCGACAATCTGGAGCGGATCGGGAAGCTGCGGGTGGTGCGCGAGGGGAGCGGAGTTGAAGGAGCTTCCCCAGCAGCGGGTGGCATGAGTGGACAGGCTGATGCCGCGACTGCAGGTCAAAACGCGTCGGATCGCGAAGCTCAAGTCAGCGGCGAGCACCGAAACACCGGGCTTCATCAAGAGCCGGGCGCCGGCAACATCAGCGGCACCGGACTCCATGATGAACCAGGCGCAGACTTCGGCACTGGACTACATCAAGAGCCGGAAGCAGGCATCATCGTCCGTCCGACGCTCGGCATGAACGAGCCTTGGCGCTACCGCAACAAGTCCCAGGTGCCGATCGGCGTGACCGAGGGCGGCCTCGTCGGGGGCTTTTACGCCCGCGGCAGCCACCGGATCGTCGATATGGAGACCTGTCTGATCCAGCATGAACAGAACGACGAAGTGGTGCGCCGCGTTAAGGCCATCGGCCGCCGGCTCGGCATTACCGCTTACGATGAAGAGAGCGGACAAGGCCTGCTGCGCCATGTCGTGGTGAAGATCGGCTTTGCCACCGGCGAAATGATGATCGTGCTCGTCACGAACGGCGAACGCATCCCGCGTATGAACGAGTGGATCACGGCGATTCGCGAGGAATTGCCGGCTGTCGTCAGCGTCTGCCAAAATATCAACACACGGAAGACGAACGTGATTTTTGGGGATGTGACTCGCGTCCTGTGGGGACGTGAAGTCATCCATGACTATATCGGCGACGTGAAATTTGCCATTTCCGCACGCTCGTTCTACCAGGTCAACCCGGCTCAGACGGAAGTGTTGTACGGGAAGACGGTGGAGTATGCGGGGTTAACCGGGGAGGAAACCGTCATCGATGCTTATTGCGGTATCGGGACGATCTCCCTGTTCTTGGCCCAGCATGCCAAGAAGGTGTACGGCGTCGAGATCGTGAAGGAAGCGATCGAGGATGCGCGCGCCAACGCGGAGCTCAACGGCATGGCGCATGTCGAGTTCGAGGTCGGCGCCTCTGAGGACGTCATCCCGCGCTGGAAAGAGCAGGGCATCGAGGCCGACGTCATCGTCGTCGACCCGCCGCGCAAGGGCTGCGATCCGCGTCTCTTGGAGACGATTCTTCAGATGAAGCCGGAGCGGGTTGTTTATGTGAGCTGTAACCCGTCGACATTGGCAAGGGATCTGCGGGTACTGGAGGATGGCGGATACCGGACGGTAGAGGTTACGCCGGTGGATATGTTCCCGCATACGGTGCATGTGGAGTGCGTAATAGGAATGCAACGAATCGATACGTAGAAATCCTTTATTTTCAACACTTTGCGCGTTTTATGACTTTCACGGCAGACGGCAGCGACTTCAAAAATAAGGTGCTTAAAGACAAAATTGAGGTTTCGGTCGTTTTGGACCTGGATTTGGACGTCGGGTGTGTAGACATGTTGAATTCATAGGAATAAGTTCACGGATCAGCTTCGAAAATGGAGTAGCTGCAACATATGAATATACAAGAGAACACCCTTTATTGTGGTGTTCTCTTTTTATAATAGATACTATTCAAAAAGCCGGTTGCCCTGAAATATCAGCGCAACCGGCTTTTTGCGTGAAAATAGAAGTGTAGGATGACCAAGGTGATCGCTCTCGTCAATCAGAAAGGCGGCGCGGGTATCTTAGTTCCTTTGATACTGGTAAACAGCAATGATTATTTCAATCAACGCTAGTATAAGTAGAGGAAGGCCAATCGAAAAGGTGGCGATAAACCCCACAAAGCAATGTAATGCGGCAGCGATGAAATGACCTGGTATATATTTTTGGCGGTAAGAAAAGATTTCAATTATGAACCCGGCGAACAATAGAAGCCAGTAATAGGGTGCAGGTATTTGGGTAATCACATCATTATTATTCATAAATAAAGCAATAAATTCGATCAAGGATAAGATTAATACTCCATTGAGAACAAACGCGACTGTTGGGGGAATAGCATGTTTAATATTTTTGCTATAACGCGTAAGCACAATTGAAACTAACAAAATACAAATAGATATAATAGGAAAAGTAACCACGGTACACCCACCCTTCCATCAATTCGTTTTTATCAATAGAATAACATATCGCTATAGGTTAATACGCGTCAATTTAAATAACAGGTAATTCTTGAATATTCAAGAGAACGCCCTTCTTGCGGTGTTCTCTTTTTATATAGATACAATTCAAAAAGCCGGTTGCCCTGAAATATTCAGCGCAACCGGCTTTTTGCGTGAAAGGAGAAGTGTAGGATGACCAAGGTGATCGCCCTCGCCAATCAGAAAGGCGGCGTGGGCAAAACCACAACGGCGGTCAACCTGGGGATTGGTTTGGCAGCCGATGGGAAAAAGGTTTTGCTGGTCGATGCGGACGCGCAAGGCAACCTGACGGATTCGTTAGGTTTCCACGAACCGGATAATTTGTCGGTATCTTTGGCGACATTGCTGGCGAAGACGATGCTGGAAGAATCCTATGAAGCGCGGGAAGGTATTTTGCATCACCATGAAGGCGTTGACCTGATGCCAGGCAATATTGAATTGTCCGCTGTTGAGGTATCGCTCGTCAACACGATGAGCAGAGAAACGATTTTACGCTCGTACATCGACTCCGTTAAAGCCGACTACGACTACGTGCTGATCGATTGCATGCCGAGTCTTGGCATGTTGACCATCAACGCGTTGGCGGCAGCAGATAGCGTTATTATTCCTGTACAAGCGCATTATTTGCCCGCCAAAGGTATGACCCAACTATTGCAGACGATTGCCCGTGTGCGCAGGCAGATCAATCCGAAGTTGGTTTTGGATGGCGTGTTGCTCACGATGGTAGACAGTCGGACGAAATTTGCCAAAGACATTTCCTTTATTCTTCGGCGCGACTACGGTGACAAGCTGCGCGTGTTCAACACCGAAATCCCCTTATCCGTTCGCGCGGCGGAAACAAGCGCCAAGGGGAAAAGCATCTACGTCCATGATCCGGATGGGAAAGCTGCGGAGGCTTATGCTGCCTTCACGAAGGAGGTGCAGAGCATTGGCAGCGAAAGACGACATGCGCGCCAGCATCAAACTGACCACAGTCGCTGATTTATTCTCAACGGAGGAGAGCCGCGCTGATCAACAGCGGGAAAAGGTGATGGAAATACCATTGTCGGAAATCAGCGATTTTCCCGGTCATCCGTTCAAGGTGAAGGCGGATGAAGCGATGCTGGAAATGGCGGACAGCGTGAAGCAATACGGCGTACTGGTTCCCGGCCTGGTTCGTCCGAAGGCGGACGGCGGCTATGAAATGGTAGCCGGACATCGGCGCAAAAAAGCAAGCGAACTGGCAGGCAGAGAAACGATGCCCTGTATCGTCCGCGAACTGGACGACGATCAGGCGACGATCATTATGGTGGACAGCAATTTGCAACGGGAAAATATTTCGCCAAGCGAGAAAGCATTTGCCTATAAGATGAAGCTGGAGGCGATGAATCGGCAAGGACAGCGTACAGATTTAACTCGTTCCCAAGTTGGGAACAAGTTGGACGGGAAAAAATCTAGTGAAGTTTTGGCGGAGCAAGTTGGAGAGAGCAGGAACCAAATATTCAGATATATCCGCCTTACCGAACTGACCCCCTCCATTCTCGAAATGGTGGACGATAAACGAATCGCCTTCAATCCGGCCGTAGAACTTTCTTACTTGTCCGAAGAAGAACAGCAAGCCCTGTACGAAACGATGCAGTCCGAAGACTGCACGCCTTCGCTGGCGCAGGCGCAGCGCATGAAAAAACTGAGCCAGGACGGGCGGCTTAACGTGGATGTCATCTTCTCAATTCTCACGGAGGAGAAGCCGAACCAGAAAGAAAAGATGACCATTCGGCGCGATCGGATCGACCGTTTCTTCCCGAGGGACTTTACCGAAAAGCAAAAGGAAGACCTGATCGTACAACTGTTGGAAAGCTGGTATAAAAAACGGCAACGGGAACAGGAACGTTAGCATGTATCCTGTTCGGCAGGCACTCTCCCCTAGGACGGAGAGCTTTTTTATGCCCATTTTTGGGGAGGCGATTCATGGTGTATTTCACGAAAGGGAGGCGTCGTCAATATGAGCGCCTGATGCAAGAAAGGCCGGGTTTCAACCGCTTTGAAGTTTTGGAGGACGAGGCCGAGCAGCCGCACACGCGAAACAAGAAATCTCGTGAAGCCGGCCAATCAAAGCGAAGCCGGAGAACGAAGAATGACCGCAACTTTCCAGGAAATGAGGACGGACGATGGAAGAAATGAAGCGAATGGTGGACAACTACGAAGTCGTTCAGGCCATCTCCATCGGGAAGGTGGAAGTGCTGCTTGGCATAGACGAAACCAATGCCGAACGTCCGTACATGGTTTGTACCTGCACCCGAAACAATTCTTTGGGTGTCGAGCATTTTTACGCGATTGCGGCCAGCGCAGATTATCTTGAGGCCATGAATGACTTCATTTCCCGTGTGCAATGGGAGTTGGAGGATCTCAAAGAAGAAAGGGCCAGTGTCATGGTGCCCCTAACTCCCCTTACCCAGGCAGAATGTCAGCCGATTCGCGAAGACATGCGCATTGACAACCAGGTTGTCGTCATCCGGCCGGAACGGCTGCGTCCCGAATATCGCACCGCAGTTAATCAGCTTGTGCTGGCGTTAAGCGGTTTTGGCACCTCTGCCTATTCCCGAGGTCGGGCCGTCTATGTGTTAAATCTGTATACCGGAGAAGAGTCTCGCTGGAATCGGGAAGATTTTATCGGCTTAATAACACCGGAGCATATGCCCGCATGGGCGCAAGAAAAGCTGGAGCAGCATCAGGCTGCGACCCAGCAAAAGCAGAAGCTCCGTGACGATGCCCGGTAAAAGTTTCGATAGCAGTTTAAGATTGATTGAGAGGAGACGTGAGCGATGTCGTGGACGTATCGGCACCGCAAGGCACTAATTATCACCGCGATCGCTATAAGCGTTTGTTTACTTGTGGCTGCGGTCATATATTCTCTGAAAAAGCAATCGGAGCAAGAGCAGAATCAGCAGCAAATGAAGGAACACTACGAAAGGCAGATCAAGGAACTGAAAACGATAGAGGAACAATCGCGCAGGAACGTCTGGACCGTGGCACGAACCATTCCGGCCGGAGGCACCGTCACGGCGGAGGATCTCCAGTCCGTCCCGATGCCCGCGAGTCTGGTGCCATCCGGGATGATTACTGAACGGGAAGCGGCCATCGGCAAAAGCGCCAAAATCGAATTGCAGCCCGGAACACCTCTGATGCCATCTATGCTGTACGAGAGCACGCCGATCCCGAAGGATTTGCGGGTGCAAGAATTTCATGTCATTCAACTTCCCTCCAATCTACAAAAGGGACAGTACATCGACGTGCGAATCAACTTCCCGACAGGAGAAGATTATGTCCTGTTAGCGAAGAAGAAAGCGCGGGAGTTGTCAGGAACGGTCATCTGGCTCGAAATGAACGAGAAGGATATTTTGCAAACGTCAAGCGCGATTATCGATGCCTACTTGCAAGGCGCACGGCTGTATGCCCTGCCGTATATCGAGCCGGGATTGCAGGAAGCAGCTGTGGTCAATTATCCCGCAAATCCGAAAGTGCTTGATTTGATGGAACATGATCCGAACCTGCTCGAAAAAGCGACAACCGAGCTTGCCCGCCAACTGCGAACGACACTGGATGACAATCTGAAAGCCATGAGCGAGTCGGACAAACTGCGCGTGACAAGCGGCAGCGTGACGGTTCAGCAGCAACTGCAAAACGAGCGGATTGTTACGCAGCAGGGCAACACGTTACGGGAAACGCCATCCGTGCCGCAACCGTCGGGCACAACGGCTACGAATGATCGCGAACCGCCGGCCGCGCATCCGCTCCCCTCCCCTTCCGGTTCGACAACGACGAATGGGAATCGACCGGAAGCGCCTGCGGAGTCAGCGCCATCTTCACCCTCAGGGGAGTCGCCCGGCACAGATAAACTGGAGAACATTTTTAACCAGTAAAGGAGGCCGTCATGAAAAAAGTCGTGTTTTTCGGCGCGCCGGACAAAAGCCACCTGCTCCTTGTGCTGGGCAAGCTGCTCACGGCGATGGAGCGAAAGGTGCTGATCGTGGATTCCACCCTTGCCCAGTCCATGCAAGGCTATTTGCCGCAAGTAGAATTCGGCGATTCGCTGCGGGAATTTGAAGGCATCGATGTGGCGACCGGGCTCATCACGCGAGCGCAATTGGAACGCTCCCTGCTTCAAGCCGAAGGCGAAGCGGCCTACGATGTCATGCTGCTCGACACCGATCACACGGAATTTGTGAAAGGACGAGAGTTGCCGGGCTATGACAAGCGGGTGTGGTGCAGCAATTATAGTCGGCTCGGCATGCATAAAAACGCGGAGCTGATGCAGCGGCTGTGCCTTCACGAAGCGGAGGGTCAGCCGCTTTCGTTTTACAAACTGATCACCCCTACCTTGCCGATCGCCATACCTGAGTCGTATTTCGATTCGCTGTTGCCGCAGCAGGCTGTACGCTGGGAGGATACCGTGTTCCGCTTTCCGCTGGACGAACGGGACATGTCCGTGGAGCTCGACAACCAGCATCATGGCCGCATCGACATCAGGCAGCTGACTGGAACTTATCGCCGGACCGTGCTCGACATGCTGCAACAGTTGTTTGATTGCGATGCCAAAACGGCCCGGCGGGCATGGGCGCGTGCACGAAAGCGCGCGTGAATCCGGTAAAGTCGCACGAAAGGAGATGAAGCAATGGGTTTTACCGTGGTGTTTTGGAGTCCGATTTCGGGACAAGCCGGTACGACAAGCAACCTGATCGCCTCCGCCGCGCTGCTCGGTCTTGAATATTCTTCGCGTCTTTTGCTGCTTGGGCATTTGCAAAGCGAATATGCAGCCATTGAACGCGGCTTTTATCCAAGGCGGACCTGGATGAACAAAGCGGACGTCTCATCCGATGTAGGAATCGACGCGCTGCTCAGGCTATTGCAAAACCGCAAGCTCGAACCGAAATTGCTTCGGGATTACACGCTGCCGCTGCTCGCCGAGCGCCTCGACATCCTTCCGGGATCGAACAAGCCGGACGTATCGTTTGTTTCGTCGGCACAGGACTGGCTCGTGCCGCTCTTGGAACTGACAAAACGCGCTTACGATCTGGTGTTGCTGGACGGCGGAAGCGGCAATTTGTCGGTGTGGACACAGGCGCTGCTGTGTCAGGCGGATTTGCTGGTCGCCTGTCTGCCGCAAAACATGCTCAAACTGGAGCAAGCTTTTTCGCTGGTGGAGGCGCAGCTTCAGTCCAACCGGAAGCATTTGCTTGTATTCGGACAATATGATCCTCGCTCCGCTTTGACCGTTCAAAATATCAAGCGCCAGTTCCATCGGCGGGAGCCCGCGTACCCGATTGTCCATAATACGGGCTGGCTGGATGCGACCCAACAAGGAGAAGCCGTCCGTTTTCTATTTCGCAACCGGCAGGTGCCGCGCGATCATGAAAACTATCCCTTTATGCAACAGGTGCGGGCATTGGCGCAGGCGATCATCAACAACGTCGGACGAAACAAGCCTCTTTTCGGCGGGAAGGAGGACGATGACCGATGATGTTCGCGCTGAACGCTTTGCTTCTGGCGGGCATCCTCATTGCGATCGGCGTCTTGCTCTATTTGCGTTTGAGCCGCCGCTTGCCGGAGCAGCCGGACGAAAAACCGGTCTATACGCTGGAAGCGATGACCGCGTTCGTGAAAGAGGCGCTGCACGAGATGACGAGCAGCAGCCTGATCGACTTCGGCTTGTCGGAAGAAGAATACCGCCGTCGCAAAAACAAGCGCGCAGAACTGAAGAAGGCGCTGCGGGGCTGCACGTCCGGAGATTTGCGGGACAAGGCGTATGTGAAGCAGGTCATCGCTGATTTGCTCGAGCAGCGCTACCATCTGGACGATAATAACCTGAATCGCCTCCTGCCGTTTGACGATCCGAAAAAATTATCGCCGCAAGATCAGTTCGACATTTTGCTCCATCTGTTTAAGAAACAACATCGATTGAGAGCACTGGACGAACTGATTCAAAAATACGAATTGGATCGCCCCAAACGGAGTATGGAAGACGAAGAGACCGAGTCGTACCGGATTACCGCCGACGAAATCTGCGACATCTACAAGCGGGAAGTACACAAGCTTCCCACCGAGGACAAAACCCAGATCGTTGTGCAGCGGATCTACCAGCAGTACAAAGGGTTTAGCGTCATCGACGAAATCCGTGACATGAAAATCGATGGCGTATCGGGCGGTGTTTCCGGCATCCCGCCCTCGATGTGGGAAGGCGAATGGAGCCTGGAGGAAGAAGCGCTGCTGCGCGAGGTGCCAAGGTCACATGACAGCGTGTGGCTGTTTTATAAAGGGAAATCCATTCATTTAAGCTTTCTGTCCTTCGGCTCGGAGCAAGAACTCCGGCGCGTGTGCCAGAACGTGTACAAACATAATTTTCCCGGCCAATTGTCCGAAGCGAACGGCTTTAAGGTGAACGAAATGGCCGATGGCTCCCGCGTCGTCGTGCTGCGCCCCCGGTTCAGCGAATCGTGGGCTTTTTTTGTGCGCAAATTCGATGTGCAAAACGCAGCGCTGGAACAATTGATTCAGGACGCCAACGCAGAGTTGCCCATTGGACTGATCCGATATCTCGTCATGGGCGAGCGCATCACGGCCATCACCGGCGCACAGGGCAGCGGCAAAACGACGCTCTTGATGGCGATGGTGCGCTACATTCCGGCCATCTTGCCGATCCGGGTGCAGGAAATGAGCTTTGAGCTTCAGCTTCGGAAAATATACCGGGAACGCAACATTTTAAGCTTGCGGGAAACGGAAACGATCTCCGGGCAGGACGGTCTGGACATCCAGAAAAAAACGGACGGCTCGGTCAATATTTTGGGAGAAGTGGCGACCGACCCGGTTGCAGCCTGGATGGTGCAGATGGCGCAGGTCGCTTCGCTGTTCACCTTGTTTACGCATCATGCCAAAACGTTCCGCGATCTCGTCTATTCGCTGCGCAACTCGCTGCTGAAGACAGGGGTGTTTACGAACGAAAAAGTGGCCGAGCAGCAGGTCGTCAGCGTCATCAACTTCGACATTCACCTCAGGCGGGACGCGGACGGACATCGCTACATTGAACGAATTACCGAATGCGTCCCGGTGGAGCAGGAAGCGGGCTACCCGGAGACGTTCCGCCACAAAACGACGACCGAGGAGAAAATGACGGCGTTCATGGAGACGATGCTGGAATATTTCCGCCGCTCGACGGACCGCCCGCTTTATGTCGCGCGGAACGTCATCGAATACCGGGACGGAAGCTATGTCGCCGTTCATCCGTTGTCCGAGCGAAGCCGCAAGGAAATCGCCGCATGCCTCGCCGGGCCGGACCAGGCGGCGTTCGAGGCGTTTTTGGCGGTTCACTGGGGGGATAGCGATGAAAATTGAATGGCTGTCCCTGTTGCTCGGCGCGGCGACGGTGCTGTTCCTCGCGATGGTGGCGATGTTTCAATGGGTATCCCGTCACGGTTCGGACGTGGAGGCCGTTCGGCGGTATGAAGCGCTGCGCAAACCAGGCAAAGCCCGCAAGAAGCAAACGATGTACAGCGTGTTGCAGCAGTTGTATCGCCTATGCGAACGCGTGCCGATCCTGCGCGGTTATTTGCTTCAACTTCGCAAACGAATGACCATTCTCCAGCTTGGCGACGAATGGAAGCTGCGGCTGGAAACGATGAAGACGGCGCTCCTCATATGGGGCGTGCTGCTCGCGGCGGCTGTTCCGCTGGCGCTCGGCGTGCGCGACCCGGCCGCGCTCGGCATGATTGGCATCGGCTTCTGGGTAGGCCACGGAATCCTTTCGGACAATCTGGTCCATCGGCTGGAGACGCGACTGCTCCGGCAACTCCGGCATTTTTTTTCGGATGTGCGTCATCATTATCATCGGCACGGCATGGTGGAAGAAGCCGTTTATGAAGCGGCGGACGGCGCGCCGTATGAGATGGCGCTGCACGGACACGAAATATACGAAGTGCTCACGGCAAGCGACGCCGAGCAGCGGCTGGCGCAGTATATCGAGAGCGCGCCGAACCGCTATTTGCAGGGCTTGGCCGGGCTGTCGCATCTGGTGAAGGAATACGGCGACAAACGAACCGCAACCGGTTCCGTGTACTTGAAGGCGCTTGGGAAGCTTGCGACCGAACTGAATCTGGAACTGCTGCGCCGCGAGCGCCTCAGTTTCCTGTTGCAAGGACTGACCGCCATCGCGCTGTTGCCGCTGCTGTTTACCCGGCCGATCGAAGCTTGGGCCAGCCATTACTTTCCGGCCATGGACGCCTTTTATGCGAGCACGACCGGCTGGATCGTGAAAATCGGCCTGATGGCGGTCGTATGGCTGTCCTACGTTCTGCTGAGGAACATTCAGGAACTGGACGTGAGTCCAAAACCAACCGGCCGGAAAAGATGGGAGAAACGGGTTTACGAATGGCCATGGATGCGCTGGCTTGTGCATCGTTTCGGTCCCGCCCCCGGTTCCCGGGAAGCTGACCGTATGGTCAAGCTGCTTAAAGACACCGCGTCGCCGCTTCGGCTGGAATGGCTCTATGTGCAGCGCATCGTGGCGGCGGGCATGGCTTTTCTGGCTGTGCTCGGGATGTTTATGGCGCTTCATGCCGCAAGCCGGCATCAAATCCTGTATGCGCCGGTAAAGCCGGGCATCCTGTTCGGCCAACTGTCGCCGGAGGAGGAAGCCAAGACGCGCGAGGCGGCGGCGCTCGATCGCCGCATCATCGATCGCGTAAAGGAGGTGAAGCATCGCACCGAAGAAACGGTGATGGCCCTGCTCCGCAGCGAATCGCCGATGACGGGCCAGGACGATCAGCTTCGCGCCGCGGCTCGGCGCATTATGGTCAAGCTCACGAAGCTGGACAATCATTATGTGAAGTGGTGGGAAGCGCTCCTCGCCGCTCTCGCGGGATGGGGCGGCTACGCCATGCCGGTCGGCGTTCGGTTGTTCCAGCGGCGCATGCGGCAGATGGAGATGAAGCATGAAGTGGATCAACTGCATGCCGTCATCGCCATGCTGGCAGATATGGACCGGATGTCGGTCGAGCATCTGCTCATCTGGATGGAACAGTTTGCCCGCGTGTTCAAGGAACCGCTGCAAACCTGCTTGCTCCATTTCGAACAGGGCGCGGATCAGGCGCTGGCGCAGCTGAAAGAGGATGCGCCGTTTGTGCCGTTCGTCCGCACGGTCGAAAAGCTGGAACTGGCTGCGCAAAGTTTGCCGATCCGGGAAGCGTTCGACGACCTGGAGTCGGAACAGGCTTACGCGCAGGAGCAGCGCAAACAGGAGTACGAGCAATTGATTGAGCAAAAGGCAGGCTGGGGAAAATGGATCGGGTTTGCGCCGATGATGGCCCTCATTTTCGGCTATCTGGTCATTCCGCTCGTCATCGTCAGCTTGCATCAGATGTCCGTTTACTACGAACAGCTTCAGCGCATTCAGTAAGCGGACATGTTGCGGCGCTTTCCAAACGGGAAGTGTCTTTTTTATTCCAAATTTCATTTAAAGGAGAGATCGGTTCATGTCGAACGCGCAAAAAGCACTCGTGATGGCGGCAGGCATTTTTCTTGCCATCGCGCTCATTACCCTCGCCGTCGTATTGTTTATTTCCGCGCAAGACTCCACCAAGGCGGCGCAAAGCAATTTCAGCAATATCCAGACGGAGCTGTCGCAAACGGCGTTTACGGTGTACGACAACACGACGTTGTCGGGCAGTCAGGTGGTCAACGCGCTGCGCAAGTTCAGTGATAAAGAAGAGTTCGGCATCCAGATTGTCACCGGGAAAAATCCGGCAGGTCAGTGGTACGGCAAGGTGATCAACACGGGTGTTCCAATCGACAGTGTGACCTACGGCTCAGTGGTTGGTGAAGCGCCGGGGCAACTGAGCCATGCGCTCGATGAAGCGAATATCAACTACGTCAATCCGAGCGGCAAATTTCGGGCGCAACTGGTGCACGATAGCAGCAACGTCATTCGCGGCATCGTGTTTCGGCAGCAGTAAGCGCCCTTACTGACATCACAACGCTGATGGGGCGTCCTTTCGGGTATAGACGGACGCCCAGTTTTTCCAAGGAGGAAGCCGATGGAACATGCCCCCAGAACGATGCTGGAAATGAGCGTGGCCTGTCTTCTCTTTCTGATGGCCGTAACAAGCGGACTGCTGCTCTTTCAAACCGGGGCCGCGCTGAACGCCACCGCCTATGTGTCGGGAAAGTCGCTGGATCGCAACATGCAGATGACGTTTTCGCCGATTGCCGGCGACGGCACCGTATCCGGCGCAGAGGTAGCGCAATCCATTGCCCGGCTGGAGACGGGAGACGCGGAAATTGTGGTGGACGGCGTTCGATACGCGCCGCCGCTCGATCGGGACCCGTTCGTCCCCGCCGGCATTCGCCTGAATGCCCGGTATACGGCAGTCGCCCAGCGGGATGCGTCCGGGCGGCTGCTGCGTCTCATTTTTGCTTTGCGCTAAGGAGAATGCCATGAACAGTTTCTCGAAAGTTTTCGCGGCGTTCATTGCCGTTCTTTTGCTCTACCTCTACCCCATTTCCGCAGCCTTCGACCAGCAGGACGATATTTCGGAGTTGGTCGTCCTGCGGGCGACGACAACATTTGTGGATGCGGTGCGGGACAAAGGCTTTGTGTCGCCGACCATGTATACGGACTTTATGGAGGCGATTGCGGCAACGGGTAACACCTTCGATGTGCAAATGGAACACGGCAGCAAAAAGTACGTGCCGGTTTATGACGACCCGACAAGGCCGGATACGTTTCGGGGCAGCTACGAAGTGCACTACGACCTATTTTACAACGCGCAGATTTTGCCTGTGCTGTTCCCGAACAGCGCGGCCGCAAAAGACGATCCGGCGAGACGTTACAAGCTGCGGGCCGGCGACACGTTTGCGGTCACCGTCAAAAATACGAACCGGACTCCCGGCACGATCCTGTTCGATTTTCTGAACCAGGCCATCAGTCCGAACGAAAAAATCTTCATTCCTTACGGCGGGGTGGTGCGCAATGAGGCTGATTGAATGGGCCATTGTCGGAGCGCTTATTTTTCTGCCGTTTGCGACCGTGAACCGGATCGAGGTCGAAACGCAGCGGAAGGCGCTACTCTCCGAGCTGCGCTATAACACCGCGCTGGATGCGGCGGTGGATGATGCTGCGCGGATGTTGACCGTCAATGCGAACCAGCAGCGGGAGACGCAATACGAATCGGCCAAGCGGGTGGCGCTGAACAAGGACGAGGCGATTGCCGCTTTTTATCGGACGCTGTACGCAAGCTTCGGCATTGCCGACGATCCCGTTGCGCAAGGCGTGTTGAGTCGGTATATCCCGGCTATTGCGGTGATTGGTTACGACGGCTTCTACGTCTATGCCGAGGAGGAGTGGACGGGAGCCGATGGGCACACGGAACAGAAACCGGTTTGGGGAGCGAAAAAGCCGTATGCTTACGCCGATTCAACGGGCAACAGCCTTTCGTTCACGCTGGATGATTTCGTCCTCGCTTACGATGCGATCAGCCGGAGCTGGCACGAAGGCTTGCGGGCCGACGTCGGGCAGCAGACGAATATTGCGTTATTAAAGGATGCGGAGCGATTTGAGCAGGTGCGCCGGAGCACCATCGTCCGCGCAATTGAAGACGAACTCGCGTACCGGATCAATAAACACAACGAATCGGTTTCCCGATTTGGTCTCTCCTACACGTTTACATTGCCAACGATTTCACAGGAAGATTGGAACAATACCGTGGATGACGTCGGGGTGCTTGCTTTCATCCAGGGCATTCCGATGGGAGGCAAGTTTTACAACAATTACGCCCTCGGCGGAAGCCGCTTGCTCAAGAAGCCAGAGATTGTCGGAGCCAGGAAAGGAAGCATGAAGGTGTATTACCGCAGCACATGCGGCTTTACTTATCCGGTGGAAGAGACGTTTTCCAGCGAAAAAGCGGCCGCGCAAAAAGGCTATATGCCGCTGGACTGTCCGGTCTCGCCATCTTAACGAGACGGCGATGTTTCGGAAAGTGGACACGCCGTCGGATCGGTTCTATGATGAACGTGTCAGTCGAAATCTTCCAAACTTGTCATGACCCCTATCAAGAGAGGAGCAAATGGCGTGAGAAAATGGATAATTGCAGGACTTGCCGCCGCGATGCTTTGCAGCTTGTTCACCGTAACAGCAAGCGCGGCGAGCCGACCTCCGTCTTTTGTCAGCGTCGTTATGGACGGACAAAAAATCTGGTTTCCCGATGCACAAGCATTTGTCGATGAAAACAACCGGACGCTCGTGCCGATTCGATTCATCGCGGAACAGATGGGCGCAAACGTAGGCTGGGAGCCCAAAACGATGACCGTACCGATTGAGCGGGACGACCTGCATATTGTGCTTACGATCGGCGATAGCAAGGCGCTCGTCAACGGCAAAGAGGTGGCTTTCGATTCGCAGGCGATCACCAGCGGCGGCCGGACGTTTGTCCCGCTGCGTTTTGTCAGCGAAGCGCTGGGGGCGGAAGTGAATTGGGATAGCCCAACATCGACCGTCTTTATTTCCACACAAGAAGAAGCCAATGAGAAGTATGATGAATGGGGCCGTCTGATTCGCACAACCCATTTGCCGAAGAACGCGAAAGATTACCCGTACATTCTGGCCGATGTGCCGAATGAAGCCTATGAAATGGCCTATCCCTACTCGCATCCTACGGACAGCAAGGTTTCATCGGTATTGTATTCAACCCTACCGGAATTCAATAAGAAAAACGTGGATATATGGATGAGCCGACTGAAAACGTTTGGCGCACTCTGGCTGAACGTAGATTACAAAACGATTGACAATTCTTGGGCGCAGGCGGTATTTGCCACGAAGGTGCAAAGCTCCAATGCGGAATTGAAATACATCCGGCGGTATGTGGATTGGGTTAAAGAAAACAAGATTCAAATTGAAGGATACCTTGATCCCGAGCCTTCCATGATCTATAAAGACGGGTTTGGAAATAATTATGTACGTTCCAAGTTCAGAATCAAATTCAACTCATTCACGGAAAGTAAAAATTTGCTGTACGATGAGCGGTTCCCCAATGACCGCAAATTCGATAAGCAGGTTTGGTACGAAGGTTACGCGGATATTTCTCTTTCCACGAATGTTGGCGGCGATTGGGGCAGTACATTGAAAGTCGATCCGGGAGCCAGTTTATTCCGCAATTATTTCATCAGAAAGGCGGACTCGGAATAGATGAAGAAAAACAAATTCATAAAATCGGCGTTGAGCGTGCTTCTGGCATGCTCTTTTTTATTTTCGGGTTTTCCTTTCGCAGCGAAAGCCGAAACCCCCAAAGTAAGAACGGAGGCAGGAAAAATCAGCTTTGAAATCACAAGTACGGCTGCAACATCGTCCATTAAATACAGAACCGTGGGTTGGACGGTGCGCCGTGACCAATTATGTACGAATACGGCGCCAAAACAGTGCGGCGATCCGAGAAGCGGCCAACACGCTTCTTTTTTGGATCAGCAAGTACGGCAAGTAGGACAGGAACCGAATCCGCCCATCCCCGGCCAGCCTGTCACGACCTATTACGAAGTCAGCGAGGCGCTCGTCACGGAAGGCATGTGGAAAGCGGGCATGGGCGACATCAAAGACAACGACGACTTATATTTGTATGCCATCATGGTGTCTATCGACGGAAACGGCAACGTGCGCAAAGGGCCCTTTTATACGCTGGACGAGATCAAGAGGGCCGAACCTTGGGCGCATCCGGACGACTTGGACGATTATTTCGGCATTCATGTGCCCTATCGAAGCGCGGAATTTCCGGTCGATGTGATTGCGAAAACCGTAGGCGGCAAAGTCATTCAAAATCCGGAAGTTACGTTTCAAAAGGGCAAGTACAAAGTCGGAGAAACGATCAATCATGAATTTCCCGAAACAATTGAGGACAATGGAAAAACGTATACGATCGTTCGCTCCTATTTATCGCCCAAGCAGGACCCGACGCGGAAAGACTGGCTGCAAGAAAATCCCGAAACGAATCCGAAGGTGCGAATGCGAAGCTTTACGGTGCATCTGGGCGGAACGGACGCGGTTGCCGAATATGCGGAGAACAATCCGGTGAAGGCCATCTATCAAAAAGAAGACGGCACCAAACTCAAAGAAGTGGACAAAGGCGTTTTCGCTACCGGGGATGAGGCGAATCATACGTTTGAAGGACAAATCACTTCCGGCGGTCAGACGTATGAAATCATCCGCTCTTACATTACGAACAATAACAAACCCGACGAAAAGCTATTCATTCAGGAAAAAGGAGACGCGAAGCTCCGGGAACGATCTATCCTGGTCGGATCGGGCGGTTCCAATTTCGTAGGCATTTATAAAATCCCCTCTCCGGTTACGGTGACATCCCGAATCGAAGCGCCGGACAATGTCGCTTCCTCAGTCACGACGGTGGACGGGGATTTTGTTTTTGAAGCCAAGTCGCAGAAGTCGTTGAAATCCTATGAGATCACCAGCATCGAGAACGCAACATTGGCCGTGCCTAGTGACAAATCCGGAGCGCTCAGCGGACTGACGGCCAGCAAGTCGCTACCGATCAAAATTCCGTTCGCTTCCGGCTCCAGCGTGACCGTCAAAATAACGGTCATCGTGAAAGATACGGACGGGAATACCGGAGACTCCACTTCGGATCATACAGTACGGAAAGGAGACGGTGGCGGGGAACCGCAGCCTGGCGCTTCCCAGCAGGCCGAAGTGATGGAGCCAAGCGTTTCAGCCGTCATTCAGGCGGATTCGCGCGGCGCAGAAAAATTTGATGTGCTGCAAGGCATTCCGACTTCAGAGAGCCTGTATGTGAACGCCTTAGCCAAATCGTACTTGTATCGCAACACGTTCACGGAAACGACCGGCACGAAGCAATACCCGATTCAGGTGAGCAAAACGTACACCCTCACCTGGACGGAGACGCATCCCGGCCCGCCCGATGCAGATGGGAATCCGACGACCATTACCGTTCCGCGTTCAGATACACAGACGGTCACCAAAAACTATTCGATTGAACGCAAGTACAGCTTCTGGACGATTCAAAATCTCGAAGTGTACGGCATTCAAAAGGCGACGGTCTCCAATTATGCGCTTCCTTCGGGAACGGTTACGCTGGAGCCGAATGGCTATGCGCCGCCAACCGTTTCCGCTGCGCATGATGCGTCGCTCAGCGCGCATATTACCGATCCGGTCTATACGAATGTGACGCTTCCCGGGCAAACAATTTCCGGCGGTTCCAGCCGTCCTCCTGTTCCGAATGAGGACTGGAGGTCAACTGCAGAAAGCGCCATCGGCAAGATCAAGGTGAAAAACGACTCGTTCGTTTTTAACGGAAATACAATCATGGACAACCGGACCGTCGAGGAAAAAGCGCCGACGCCGGGGGCGATACCGGCCCCGCCGATGGTCGGGCAAGATGTGCTGTATAGCTCAGGCTATGTCATTGACGCTTCCAAAACGAACAAAGCGAATCAACCGAGCACCGGCACTATCTTTTATACGCTGGTCAAGGGCATTGGCGGCGGGGAAAACAAGAGCTATCCGATCGGCGGCATCAATCCGGTGACGGTGCATACGCCTGTCGTCAATTGGGCGTCCGTATCCGACGACCAGGCGCATAATCAGAAAACGCAGCCAACCGCCGGACGTGCTGCGCTCATTCTGGACCGGCCCTTTACCGTAACGATTCCGACAAGCGGCCCGCACAAGGACATCAAGGGCTACGGCAATCGGGATTATGCCAAGTATATGAGGGACAAGCAGGTACGCTTTCCGTTCGATGTGTACAAAGCGGATCGTACGACGTTCGTCCCCAAGGACACGTGGGTGTCCATCCCGGTCGGCCAGTTGCAGACGACCTTCTACTTGCCCGTTTGGGTGGACGAGGGCCATTACGACGTGTTATTCCGAACGTTTGCCGAGAACAGCCCGGCTACCTTCACGTCCCAAATGAATGCCAACCTGGACTTGTCCAACCATGTGGCTGCGCAAGCGGTTCCAGTGGAAGTGATCGGACGTCTCTATGATTTCCGCATCACCGACATTGCCGATTTTGCATGGGAATCGGTGTTCCGCACCCAAAAGGGCAGCGCGACGCCGACAGGAAACGCCTATTGGGTCGGAACGAAAGGCATTGACGGCGCACCGCGCGGCAATACCCCACCTTACGTGCTGCCGGTACGGCAAGGCAGTCATCCCGAGAGCGGCAAGAAAAACGTAGCGGTCAAAACGGGTTACCATTTCAAATTCGAAGTCATGACGAAAGGCAACATGTTCGGCTCGGGCGACGGCATCCTCATTACACCGACGTTTTATTTTGTGGACAGCAAGGGGAAGAACAGGCAAGAAGTCGATCTGTACTATCATTCAGGCAGTCGGCGGTTTATTCGTATCGGCTCCAGCGACGATGCGGAGAAACGTTATGTGACGCTCGACGCTCGCCTGCGCAATGTGCCGAAGCAGGAGTTGACCGACACCGCCGCAACGCTTTGGTCGCTAAACGGTTCGCCCGGAGACAGGCAGACGTTTATCGATCAATATGTAAAGGATGCGCAGAAGCCGACCTATGTGGGCGGCTACGATATCATGCTGCTGCCGCCTCAGCTTCGGACGTTTGTCGGAAGCACGCAGGTGCCCTCCGGCATCGGTGCGGCCCGCGCCAACGCTTCGGTTCAGCGATGGCGGGGGGACTACAGTTTGCCCGCCGCGCCGTACGTGGTGCCGAAAGGCTTCAATCTGGCCGAGTACGGCCGCACGCACCGGCTGGACGACCATGCGCCCGTATTTCTAAAGGATGGGTATATCATCGTCAATTTCAACATCGAAACGATCCGCGATCAAGACTTGAACCATCCGCATCTGCAATACAAAAACGCGCCGCTGGACAATCAGTGGCGGATGGAAGGGTTTCAGCGCAGCTTCGTCGATCCATACGGGGCAACGTTCTCCCTGCTGGACGGCGACGTCGTCTTTTATCATGCCAATTTGTCCAGCTACGACGACTTTGGGACGGGAGGCACCCATTAAATTCACCAGACGGGAGGGATAAACATGTTGGAAAAGCTGCAAAGTGCCGCGCCAGAGGATACGGCTTATTTTTATTCCGCTTCTGCCGCAGAGGAGATCGAACGTGGCTGCATCGGCCACCTGCGCGGCGATTTTGGGCGGTCGGGCGAGGAGTTCTGGGTAACCTGGTTTCCCCGGCGCTCTCCCTTTGAAACGACTGCTTTTAAAGAAGAATTGGGTAAGGTCTTTCAAGCTATCGGCGATCAGAAGGTGCTGAAAAGCCGCCAGCATATGTTACGATTTTGCAGCGAGCATCCGGAGGCGCGCATCGGCGGTGCTTGGAGCACGGATGTATACGGGTTTTGCATGCAAACGCAGGATCACCGCTACTATTTGCGCTGCTTTCCCTTTGCCGGGGATTACAACTTTTACTTGTACTGCTATGCCCGGCCGGAGCGCTTGGTGGAGCAGCAACAGCAAGCGCCTTCCACGCCTGCCGCACAGAAGAAAAAAACGGAAACGCAACGATAGGAGGACGCAATGAACGATCTCACTCGTTATCGGCTGCTGGACGGAGCCTCGCTTCCGCTTGCGGCCAAGCTGGTGTACTGCTATTTACTGGATTTGGCGGGCGGAAAAAACAGCCGCGTGTGGCTTTCCTCCCGTCGGCTTGTGGCAGATATCGAACTTTCCCCTTCTATGTGTGTCGCAACCTAGAGCGAACACCTACCAGCCGGGAGGAAAAGAATATGCTGGAAAAACTGCAAACGGCCGTGTCGGAAGATGCGGCCTATTTTTATTCCGCTTCAATAGAGAAGGATACGAAACGGGGTTGCATCGGGCATCTGCGCGGTTATTTTGGCAGCAGCGGCGAGACGTTCTGGGCAAACTGGTTCGAGCATTTGCCAGCGCTAAAAACGCCGGCTTTCCGGGCGGAACTGGATGCGGTTGTGCAGGCACTGACGGAGCAGGGATGGCTTCAAAGCCGCAGCCGAATGCATCAACTTTGCATGTCGCATCCGGAGGCCCGATTATCGGGGGCGTGGCATTCCGGTGTATACGGCTTTTGTTTTCAAACAGAGCGCCATCGGTACTACCTGCGTTGTTTCCCGCATGCGGGAGACTACAATTTCTATCTGTACTGCTACGTCCGGCCGGAGCGTTTGTCGGAACGGTCGACGGAGCGTTAGCGTCTGCCGAGGAGGAAGCTTATGAATGATCTCACGCGGTATAAACTGCTGGTCGGAGCGAAGGTCCCTCCTGCAGCAAAGCTGCTGTACAGCTACCTGATGAACCGCGCGGGCGGGCGGCACGGCTGCGTCTTGTTGTCCGGCAAAAAGCTGGCTTTGGAGGTGGGTCTCTCTCCTTCCACTGTCCGCCGAAATCTGCATCGCCTGCAACTTATTGGACTCATTCGGATTACGGCTCGTTATTCCGAAGAAGGCATTCGCCTGGCCAATCAAATCACGTTTCGGTAAGGGAGGTGCTCTCGTGACAGCCAAGTTGCAGCGCATCGTCGAACTGGCTGCCGGCACGGCTCGCACGGTGACGAATCAGCCTGACCGCTGGGCGGATTTTTTGCGGACGGCGGCCTGGAACTATAAATATCCGTTTCAGGATCAACTGTTGATCTACGCACAACGTCCGGACGCGACGGCCTGCGCGCCGATTGAAGTTTGGAACAAGCGGCTGGATCGCTGGGTGAAGCGCGGCGCAAAAGGGATTGCCCTGATCGAAGATCGGGGCAACCACCTGGGCCTGCGCCATGTGTTTGACGTATCGGATACCCAGAGCAGACGCCAGCCGCAGGTGTCGCTTTGGCGGTTGCAGATCAGCGATACGGCTCATGTGATCGAAACGCTGGAAAATGCGTTCGGCGCGCCGGACGAGAGCGAACGGCGTGCGGATCTGCCTGCCGCGTTGCTCACTGCTGCGCGGAATGCGGTGGATGACAACAGCGCCGATTATGTGGCGGAGTTGATGAAAGAGCGGGAGCACAGTTTGCTGGAGGACCTGGATATTTCGCATGTGGAGTTGTTGTTCAAGCAAGCTGCCGAAACGGCCGTCGCTTACATGGCGATGATCCGTTGCGGACTCGATCCCGCACCTTACATCAGCACCGAGGATTTGTCCGGCATCGGGTATTTCAACACGCTTCCTGTGCTGTCCCACTTGGGCGCAGCGATCAGCGATGTGTCCGAGATGATGCTGCGGGAAGTGGAATCGACCGTCCGGGCGCTGCGCCGGGATGCACAACGTGCAAATAAGGGGCAGTCGCTTCATACCCTTGCAAGACCCGATTCCTTGCCGCACAATGAAGCTACCCAGCAAGAAAGGAAGGATGAACATGGAACTGACGTACACGCCGCAAGGGGATTATCTGCTGCCCAACCTGACGCTGAGCGAAGCGGAGACGACCATCGGGAAGTACGGGATGATGCGCAAGACGTTTCTGAAAACCGAGCGGAAGGGCATGTACGCCCATCTGATGTTGTCGGGGCAGTTGAACCAACATCTGGCGGACATCGACCGGACGGCGCGGGAGCAGATCGACCGGACGATACAGGAACTGCTCGCGTCTCACCCGGCACCGGACAAGGCGAGCGATCCGCTGGGCTGGACGGGACATATGAACAACCTGAAGCAACAGGCGGAGGAACTGATTCTGGCGGAACTGATTTATCACTAAAATGGTACGACCGGGAAACGGAGGACCGAAGTCTTCCGTTTATTCATGACCACGCCATCATCAATGACATGCTCCGAGCCGCGCCGCTGCGGGAGAGCAAGTCGGACATCGCAGCATTTTTCCTCGCTCATGAGGATGAGCGCGAGCGTGTGTTATATGTGCGCGGTTTGTTTCCGGCAGGCATCACCGAACTGACGCTGGATGAAGGGGTGCAGGCCGGGTTTGAACCGTATCGCAACGTTTTGCATCTGTGGACAGGTACAGCGGAGCAACGAACGGCGCAAGGCTTTTACGATTGGGGCGTCATCGCCGGGCATATCGCCAGCATGATGCTGTTGAACGAATTTGACTTGTCAAAAAGGACAGAACCATCCATCGAGCAACAGACGCTGTGGATGGAACAAGCGGAGGACGCAAAAGCCTCCGCTTTTTTCATGCCGCAAGCGGTCATTGACGCCATTTTGCAAAACGGCAGCGGTTTTGAGAACGGCAAGTATCGCATTGCGCTGCATTTCATGCAGTCGCTGTCCGCACAGGAGAACGCCGATTTTCTGAAACGGGAATACGGGACCGGCGGACGTCTTCCCGCGCTGATCGGCACGGATATTCACATGAATTATGACAGCAAAGGCATCACGCTGACCCGCGGCTCCATCATGAACTCGGATACGCGAGTCGTGCTGCCGTGGATGAACGTGCAGAAACGTATCGGCGAACTGCTGGCAGCGGGTCGTTACTTGAACCGGCAGGAAGCCGAGCGGTTGCCCGCCTTTGCGGAGCAGCAGGAGGAAAAGCTGCGGCTGCAAGGGGCGGAATTGGCCAGGTCCGATGTGCCGCAGCCGGATGTATCGCCCTCGGTGGGGTCTCCCCACCCGGAAGCGCAAGCGGAACAGGAACACGCGCCGGTGAACCGGGAACGGGCGCACTACGGTTATGACGCGGGCAGCACGGTCTGGATTGGTGCGGACGAATATGAAATTGTGCAGCTGGAGCAACGAACAGTGGTACTGCAAGACCGTCAGTTCCCGCTCTTCATCAAAGAGTTGAATCGCCGGGATTTTGAGCGAATGCTGCGCGAAAACCCGCTGAACGATCATCTGATTACCGGAGAACAGGAGTCGGAACGGACTGACGAAGCGGCATGGGAAACAGCGGAAGATGCGGTTTTACCGGAAGAGCCGGTGACGGAGGGGCCAGAGCCCATATCGCAGCCAGACACTTCCCTTTCCCCTGATCGTGCGGCCGGCCGCGCCGCGCCAGCCCACCCGTCTGTCCCGGCTGTCAATTACCGGATTACGGATGATGAGTTGGGGCATGGCGGCGCAAAAACGAAGTTCAAATGGAACATGGAAGCGATTCGGCTGCTGAACAAGCTGGAGCAGGAGCAGCGGCAAGCGACAGCGGACGAGCAGGCGGTGCTGGCCCGCTATGTCGGATGGGGCGGTATTCCGCAGGCGTTTGACGAAGCGAACACGCAGTGGGCAACCGAATATGCGGAACTGAAAAATGTGCTGGAGCCGGATGAATATGCTTCCGCTCGCGCGTCAACGCTGAATGCCCATTATACGTCTGTGACCGTCATCAAAGCGATGTACGAATGTCTGGAATCGATGGGGTTTCGCAGCGGCAATATTTTAGAGCCCTCTTGCGGAATTGGCAATTTTTTTGGTTTGGTGCCGGAGTCGTTCCAAGGCTCGCGGCTGTTTGGCGTGGAACTGGACAGCATTACCGGCCGGATTGCCAGGCAGCTATACCCGCAGGCGTCGATCGCGGTCAGCGGTTATGAACAGACGAATTTGCCGGACAGCTTCTTTGATCTCGCCATCGGGAACGTGCCGTTCGGCGGTTATGGCGTGGCGGATAAACGTTACGACAAGCACAAGTTTCTCATCCATGATTACTTTTTCGCCAAGACACTGGACAAAGTGCGTCCGGGCGGCATCATCGCTTTTATTACATCCAAAGGAACAATGGACAAGCAAAACCCTTCGGTTCGCAAATATATTGCGGAACGCGCCGAACTGCTCGGAGCGGTGCGTCTGCCGAGCAATGCGTTTCTGGCCAATGCCGGAACCGAAGTAACCGCCGACATTATCTTTTTGCAGAAACGGGATCGCATGGTCGCCGTCAGCGAGCAAACCGAAGCATGGCTATCCCTTTCCGAGACAGCGGACGGTGTTCCGGTGAATCGTTATTTCGCGGAACATCCCGATATGGTGCTGGGCACCATGGTTTTTGACGACCGGATGTACGGCAACCGCCAGGAAACGTCCTGCAAGCCATTCCCGGACGCCAATCTGGATGAACTGCTGCGCGAAGCGTTGTCGGGCATCCATGCCGAGTGGGTGGAACTGGAACGGGAAGACCAGCCGGAGGAGGAAGAGCCCTCCCTCCCTGCCGATCCGTCTGTCCGCAATTTCAGCTTTGCGCTGGTGGACGGGGATATCTACTATCGGGAGAACAGCCGGATGCGCCGTGTGGACACGTCAGCTACGGCAGCAGGTCGCATCAAAGGAATGATTATGCTGCGGGACGCCGTGCGCGAGCTGATCGAGTACCAAACCGAAGACTATAGCGATGAGATGATAGAGCAGCAACAGCGAAAGCTGAATGCGCAGTATGACCGGTTTACGGCGCACTACGGCCTGATCAACAGCCGCGCCAACAGCCTTGCTTTTTCGGACGACAGTTCCTACTTTCTTCTTTGCTCGCTGGAAATCATCGACGAGGAAGGACGGCTGCTGCGCAAGGCGGATATGTTCACCAAACGCACCATCCGTCAGAGAATCCACGTTGAACAAGTAGATACTGCTTCGGAGGCGCTTGCGGTTTCCATCGGCGCAAAAGCTCGTGTCGATCTGCCGTATATGGCGCAGCTAACCGGCATGACGGAAGATCAGCTGATTAAGGAGCTACGCGGCGTCATCTTCCCCAATCCCGAAAATCTGAACGAGGAAGGAAAGCCGATCTATGAAACCGCGGATGCGTACCTGTCCGGCAATGTGCGGGAGAAGCTGCGTGTGGCCAGACAGTTTGCCGCATACGATGCCGAACGTTACGGCGAAAACGTCAAAGCGCTTGAAGCGGTGCAGCCGAAAGACCTGGACGCCTCCGAAATTGATGTCCGTTTGGGCGCAACTTGGCTGCCGTCGGAAGACATTCGGCAATTTCTGTTTGAGCTGGTGGACACGCCGCCGATGTACCAGACCTACATCAATGTCATGTATTCCGAATATACGGCTGCCTGGAACGTCAAAGGCAAAAGCGATGACCGCAGCAACAATATCAAGGCGAACGTCACGTACGGCACCAACCGCGTTAATGCGTATAAAATTCTTGAAGATACGCTGAATTTGCGGGACGTGCGCGTATTTGACACCGCGTATGAGGACGGCGTGGAAAAGCGTGTGCTGAACAAACAGGAAACGGCCATCGCCCAGCAAAAGCAGGAGATGATGAAAGAAGCGTTCCGCGACTGGATATGGAAAGACCCGCAGCGGCGCGAACGGCTGACCAGGCTGTACAATGACCGGTTCAATGCCATCCGTCCTCGCGAATACGACGGAAGTCATATCCGATTCACCGGGATGAACCCGGAAATCCGGCTCCGCCGGCACCAGGTCAATGCGGTTGCCCGGGCGCTGTACGGCGGCAACTCCCTTTTCGCGCATTGTGTCGGCGCAGGAAAAACGTTCGCGATGACCGCCGCAGCGATGGAGAGCAAGCATTTGGGACTGTGCAACAAGAGCATGCTGGTCGTTCCGAACCATCTGACCGAACAGTGGGCGGCGGAGTTTTTGCAACTGTATCCGTCGGCGAATATTCTGGTGGCGACCAAAAAGGACTTTGAAACGAAAAACCGCAAAACGTTTTGTGCGCGGATCGCTACCGGCGATTATGATGCGATCATCATCGGCCATTCGCAGTTTGAGAAAATTCCGATTTCAACAGAGCGGCAGCGACAGCAACTGTACGAGCAGATTTCGGAAATTACAAGCGGCATCCGGGAACTCAAGGAAGCCAGAGGCGAACGCTATGCGATCAAACAGCTTGAAAAAACGAAAAAGACGCTGCAGACCAAGCTGGAGAAGCTGAACGACACGAGCCGGAAGGATGATGTCGTGACCTTTGAGGAATTGGGCGTAGACCGTCTATTCGTGGACGAAGCCGACTCGTACAAAAACCTGTTTCTTTATACGAAAATGCGCAATGTGGCCGGACTGTCGCAAACCGAAGCGCAAAAGTCGTCGGACATGTTTGCCAAATGCCGCTATCTGGACGAACTGACCGGAGGCCGGGGCATCATCTTTGCGACGGGCACGCCGATCTCCAACTCCATCACCGAGATGTACACGATGCAGCGCTATTTGCAATACGAGCGGCTCAAGCGGCAGGGATTGCAGCATTTTGACGCTTGGGCTTCGACATTTGGCGAAACCGTCACCGCGATCGAGCTTGCGCCGGAAGGAACGGGCTATCGGCCGAAAACCCGGTTTGCCCGTTTTTACAATTTGCCGGAACTGATGAATATGTTCAAGGAAGTGGCCGATATCCAGACGGCTGACATGCTCCAGCTTCCCGTGCCGAAAGCCCACTTCCATAATGTGGCCGTGCCGCCGAGCGACTTTCAGCGCGATATGGTCGCGGATCTTGCCCGCCGCGCCGAGCGGGTGCGGGCGAAGGAAGTAGAGCCGCATGAGGACAATATGCTGACGATCACCAATGACGGACGCAAACTGGCGCTCGATCAGCGGCTGGCGAATCCCCTGCTTCCTGACGACGAAGGCAGCAAGGTCAGCGCCTGCGCGGATAACGTTTACCGGTATTGGGCGGAACATCAGGAGCAGCGTTTGACCCAGTTGGTGTTCTGCGATTTGTCCATTCCGAAACAGGATGGTGCCTTCAATGTGTACGACGAGTTGCGGCGCAAGCTGATGGAGAAAGGTGTTCCTGCCGAGGAAATCGCCTATATTCACGACGCCAATACCGAGGTCAAGAAAAAGGAACTGTTCGCCAAAGTACGCAGTGGCCAAGTTCGGATACTGCTCGGATCGACGTTCAAGATGGGCGCAGGCACGAACGTGCAAACGAAGCTGATTGCCCTTCACGACCTTGACTGCCCCTGGCGTCCGCGCGATTTGGAGCAGCGCAGCGGGCGCATTATCCGGCAAGGCAACCAGAACAGCGAGGTGCATATTTTTCGCTATGTGACGGAGAACACGTTCGACGCGTACCTTTATCAAACGCTGGAAAACAAGCAGCGCTTCATTTCGCAGATCATGACCAGCAAGTCTCCGGTCCGTTCCGCCGAGGATATCGATGAGACGGCGCTCTCCTATGCCGAAGTGAAGGCGCTGGCGACCGGCAACCCGTACATCAAGGAGAAAATGGACCTGGACATCCAGGTATCCAAACTGAAGCTGCTCAAAGCCAACCATTTAAGCCAGCGCTATGCGCTGGAGGACCGCCTGCTCAAAATGTTGCCGCAGCAAATCAAGTCTACGGAGGAACGGATCGCCGGCTATGAACAGGACGTTGCTTTGTATACACGATCTTTGGCATCCGAGGCGGATGGGGCAGATAAATTCCCCGGCATGACGGTCAAAGATTACACCTACTCGGAGAGGGCGGCAGCGGGCGCGGCTTTGCTGGACGCTTGCAAGGGCATGACGTCGCCCGATCCGCAAGCAGCGGGAAGCTATCTTGGCTTTTCCTTGTGGCTGTCCTTTGACAGCTTCCATAAGGAATACAAGGTTACGCTGCGCGGCGCGCTCGCTCATACGGTGACGCTCGGAGCGGATGCGGGCGGCAACATAAGCCGCATCAACAATGCCTTGTCCGACTTGCCTGTAAAGCTGGAGCATGCCCGTGAGCAGCTTGCCACCTTGCGGCAGCAAATGGAAACGGCGAAGGAACAAATCGCGGCTCCATTTGAGAAGGAGCAGGAACTGCAAACGAAAGCGGCGCGGCTTGCGGAATTGAATGCGCTGCTCAACATGGACAAACGGGAACACGAAGCCGTGGACAGCGTGCCTGATGATGAACCGGAAGCGCCGGAACGGCGGGTGGTGGGCCGTGAGCGATAACGGTCTGACACCGTCGTTCCTACCCCTGAAAGGGAACTTCTTGCTGACCATTACGGAAAAGAACATGGTATCGGTGCGAGCATTTCACAGATCGAAGATATGCCCGTCCGTTAAAGGTAAAATCACATGATGAATTGGACTCCAGCTTCGGGGTCCTTTTCTTATTTCCGGAGGAATGAACATGTTGTATGCCATCCCAAGCGGCGGATGCTTTTGTCCGATTTTGCCGCCTTTTGGTTACGGAACCGGCTTGATCGAGGAGGGAGAAACCGTGCCATCGTTGGAGTTGATATCCAAAGAGAAGAACGGATTTGGCGACACGTATTATTACATCCGCGACTCAAACGGGGTGACCAGTCAAGTTCATGAAGGCGATTTAGACTCATTCATGAAAAAGAAAGGCGTTACGAAGTTGAAGGAAGGCAGAGCTTATACGTACCCCAAAAAGAGGGGTAAGGCACGATGAACCATATACCCATCGGACGCTGCCTGGATTTCCAAAAGGAGCTGCGGCAATGAGCTATGTAAACAAGGAACAGATCGAACGTGCCAAAAGACTGGACCTGCTCACATATTTGCATATGCACGAGCCGGCAGAACTGGTCCGATGCTCCCGCAATGTCTACACCACCCGGACACACGACAGCTTGAAAATTTCCAACGGCAAATGGTACTGGTGGTCAAGGGGGATCGGCGGACGCTCGGCGCTGGACTATTTGATCAAAGTGCGGGGCATGTCTTTTCCCGATGCGGTGCTGCAAATTGAAGGCGTTCATCCGGGCAGCGCACCTGCATTTTCGCAATCTTTGCAACAACGCTCATCTCCAGCGCGGTTTGAGCTTCCCGAACCGAATCATACATCGCATCGCGTCATGGCCTATCTCAGCAAACGTGGTATCCATCGCACGTTGATCGACTACTGTCTCGAAACGGGGCGCTTGTATGAAAGCCGACGCTATCACAACGCGGTATTCGTCGGATTTGACCAGGAAGGGACGCCGCGCTATGCGGCGATACGCGGTACGACAAGCACCCGTTATATGGGGGAAGCCGTTGGCAGCGACAAGCGGTATTCGTTTTCCATTCCGGCCTCGACAAACAGTACGGAACTGCATCTGTTTGAGAGCGCTATTGATCTCTTATCCTACTGTACACTGGAACATCTCGCCGGCCGGGATTGGCGGCAGGCGCATAAGCTGTCGCTGGCCGGAATATACAGGCCCAGGACAAATGGGGAGGACTCTACTCCTCCGTCTGCCCTAACGCATTACTTGAAGTGCTTTCCCCAAGTAAATCGACTTGTTCTGCACCTGGATAATGATGAGCCGGGGCGATTGGCGGCAGCCACGATACAGAGGCTCCTCTCCCCCACCCTTCTCATATCCGATGAGCCGCCTAAGTTCGGAAAGGATGTAAACAACGAATTGATGGAATTCCGACGAAGACGCGGTGAACCATCCCGATAGCGGTAGACGCTGAACGGTTGGTGTCTTTTCTTTTGGGTTACGGAAAATTTTCGCAGCATGTGGATAAGATGTGAATAGATTGAGGATAAGCGCAACCGCATTGATTGTATAGCATGTAATAGGTATAATAAAATCAATATACAGCTATGCAAGGAGTGACCAAGATGATTATCAAGCCTTCCGCCAGTATCCGGCAAAACTATAATGAAATCGCCGATCTATGCAAATCGTCCGGGGAACCGGTTTATCTGACCAAGAACGGTGAAGGCGATCTCGTCGTGATGGACATTGAGACGTTTTCCCGTCGCGAGAAGATGTTAAAGCTGCGCGAAGAACTGCTCGCTGTGCAAGAGGATCGTTTGGCGGGCCGTGCTGGTGTGACGCCGGATGAACTGGACGCTTACCTGGAGGGCATTATTGACGAGGTTCAGCATGGAAAAGATGCCCCGATATAAGATCGTCGTTTCCGATCGCGCCCGCCAAATGCTGGCGGTTCATGTGCGATTCCTTGCGGAAAAAAATCCGGATGCCGCGCGAAAAACGAAAAACGAATTGCTGCATGCGATACGTTCCTTGGCGCAAATGCCGGAACGTTATCCTTTTCTCGAAGCGGAATTTATCCCGTCAAACAAGTATCACAAAATGTTCGTAGATAAATGGTATCTGGTGTTGTATCAGATTCAGGATGAAATCGTGTATGTCGATTTCATTGTAGACTGCCGCCAGGATTACCGCTGGTTGGTGCGATAACAAAAAAGTTCTGCGGAAGACGCCCGAGCGGATCGGCGTCTTTTTTGTGTTTTTGGGGTTCCCTCTTTTTCCCGGCAGGTGCTTTGAAGGCAACGCGAGACGAATGTCTCGTGTTGCAGCAAGCACTGAATTTGGCTAGCCAAATTCGCTTGTTAGGGGCGAAGCCCCTAAGACCCCCTCCGTTTCGACGCCATCTTTTTGATGACTGAATGGGATAAGATCGTGTTATTCGTGGCGACGAAAATCGCTTTAGGAAGCTTGTGTTTGAAAGGGGTGATCGGATGAGGAAGCGTTCCATTTCCGTTCTTGTACGCTTGAATGAAAAGGAGCGGCAGCACCTTGCCAGCCAAGTGAAAAAATCGGGACTTTCTCAGGAGGCGTTTATTCGCACGCTTATCAATGGTTATGTGCCCAAGGCGCTGCCGCCGCCGGATTATTACGCCATGATGCGCGAGCTTCACGCCATCGGCAACAATCTCAATCAACTGGCGGCGAAAGCGCATTCGACAGGTCATCTGGATCGGGCCACTTTTCAACAGGAGGCAGATCGGTTGCGCCTCGCCGTCCAACAGATTCAACAGGCCGTGACTGCGCCGGAACGAAGAACCAAGCAAGCGACCCCAAATGTTCATCCGCCGTAAAGGGGGCGTCACGTATGGCGACAACGGCGATATGGGATGTCACCGACCGATTGAAGCGCGTGATTGATTACGCCACCAATCCCGACAAAACAGCGCAAGATCGCGCCGTGAAGAATGAAGGCTTGCGGCAGGTGCTGGGATATGCAAAAGCAGATGCCAAAACGGAAGAACAGCTTTATGTGAGCGGAATCAATTGCGATCCGCTTACCGCTTACGAGCAAATGCAGCGCACCAAGCGTCAATTTCAAAAGATGGATGGCATCGTCGCGTTTCACGGATACCAAGCGTTTGCACCCGGCGAAACGACGCCGGAAATGGCGCACACCATCGGCGTCAAGCTGGCACAGGAGCTATGGGGAGATCGCTTTGAAGTCGTCGTATCGACCCATTTGGACAAAGAGCATTTGCACAATCACTTTGTGCTGAACTCCGTCTCCTTTATCGACGGTAAAAGGTACTACGACAACAAAGCTTCCTACGCCCTTCTGCGGAGAACATCCGACCGGTTATGCCGGGAACATGCATTGTCAGTAATTGAGCAGCCCGAGCCGGGCAAGGCCAAACACTACGGAGAATGGAAAGCGGATCAGGAAGGAAAGCCGACTTGGCGAGGATTGATTAGGACCGATGTAGATCAGGCGATTGCGGCATCGATGACATGGACCCAGTTTATCGCCGCGTTGCAGAAGCAAGGCTATGAAGTGAAAACGACCGTGAAGCATATGGCGGTTCGTCCACCGGGCAAGGAACGTTTCGTTCGTTTGCGCAGCTTGGGAGACGACTATACGGAAGATGCTCTGAAACAGCGGATTTTACGAAATCGCATTCCCCGTAAATCACAGCCTCTGCCCATGCCGCGACGCAGGCGCGCCGTTTGCAAAGGAACGCTTCGATCCGGCAGGAAGTTCAGCGGCTTACAAGCATTGTACCTGCGCTACTTATATGAGATGGGCATACTGCCTCATTTTCGTGCGTCCGTGAGAAGGACGCATTTTTTATTGCGTGAAGACTTGCGGCATTTGGCGGTTATTACCGCGCAGACCAAGCTGCTCTGTCAGCACCGTATTTCCAGCAAGGATCAGCTTTTGGACTATGTATCTGTCACCCGGCAAGAGATGCGCTTGCTTTACGGCGAGCGCAAAGCGCTGTACAACCGTCTTCGCCGCTGCAAGGAGGAAAGCCAGATCGTTGCTTACAAAGAGCAAATAGCCGTACTATCCAAGCGGCTTGCCACGCTCCGAAAGGAGGTGAAGCTGTGTGCGGGTATCCTTGCCCGATCCGGTGAAATGATGACTGTACTTCGTGGCACCAGGCAAAATCAATCATTACGAAGGGAGGATTCCATCCATGAGCAGTGGAGCCGAGGCGGCCGATCAGGTCGTCAATATGAGTCTGCGGGGCATCGAGGTGATGGCCAAGATTTCCGGTGAAGGCGCTAAGCATCTGGCCATCTATTTGTTTGCCGCCCTGCAAGGGCAGAAGCGGACGAAGGGCAGCATCCGTTTGGAAAGCCTGCTCCGCAGCGGCAAGGAATTGAAAGTATTTGCCGTCAAAAACGAAGACTTGCCTACCTTCTGCAAGGAGGCCAAACGTTACGGCGTTCTGTACTGTGCCCTGCGGGACAAAAAGAATGTCGATGGGTTATGCGACGTGATGGTGCGGGCCGAGGACGCATCCAAAATCAACCGCATTGTCGAGCGCTTCAAACTAGCGACCGTGGATACGGCCAGTATTAAAAGCGAAATTGAAAACTCCCGCGCCGGGAAACAGCAGGACCATCCAGCGTTCGGGGAGCGTCAACAACAAGCATCGGACCAAACCTGGCAGAAGACGGAGGTACAAGGAGCGGCGGTCAAGGGAACTTCTGTGGAGAAGAGCACCGACGATTTTTTGGACGAACTGATGCAGAAGCCCGAATCGACGCAGCCCACTTCCCCGGAAACTGGCAACCCAAACCCCATGACGGCGACGACGGAGCCGCCCCATCCGTCCGAGCCTATCTCCGGGCGCAGCGAAGCATCCGCAAGGGGTATGATTGAACCGGAAGCCGGGACAACGCCGCGGCGGCCATCGATCCGTGAACTGCTGCGCGAGATCCGGGAAGAAAATCGGAAGGCGGAGAAAGAACGACGTCAGATCATCAAGGAGCCGTCGCTGACCAAGCGAAATGAGCGACATATTGAAAAAGCGAAGACGGGCAAAACCAAACCAATCGGAACCCGAAAGCGAGGGAAAGCCAAATGAGCAATTTGGACGATTTATTCCTTCAGGAAGCATCCGGCCATACTTCCGCGAAATCGTCCGAGCAGCCTTTTGATAAGGAAGCGTGGGCGCATAAAAAGCAGGAACTCAGGCAATGGGCCTATGAGACGATTGATGCAGCTACGATTGCCATCTCGCACAGCGGCAATGAATTTCAGCGGTATCTGGATGTACAAAGCCGTTTCGACCGCTACAGCGTTTCCAATGCGCTTCTGATTCTCATGCAGCGGCCGGAGGCGACCCGCATCGGCGATTTCGATTCGTGGAAGGAACAAGGCGTCTTTATTCGCCGCAAGGAGACCGGCTTTTACATTTTGGAGCCGGGCGAGGAGTACCGGAGGGAAGACGGCAGCACCGGCATCAGCTATAACCTCAAAAAGATGTTCGACATCGCGCAAACGACGGCCAACCCAAAACGGGAACAACCGACTTATCCGGACGACCGGTTGCGTATCAAAGCGCTGATGGATCGCACTCCTGTTCCAATCGTCATCGGCGATGCGATGCCGCCGGAAATGCATGCACTATACCAGCCGGACACGAGAAATATTGTCATCCGCCGCGGCCTGGATGCCGGGGATATTTTCCGGTCGCTCGCGCAGGAGCTGGCGCATGCGGAACTGGATCGCGGCGATGGCCGATACAGCCGTTCCGATTTTACGTCCCATGCATATTGCGCCTCTTACATGCTGTGCAAACAGTTTGGCGTAGACACGTCTTCCTTTCGCTTCCATCGTATGCCGGAGAAGCTGAAGAACATCGAGCCGCAGCACATTCGCACCGAACTGACGGTGATGAAGGATACCGCGCATGACATGGCCCGCAGGATGAACCGGATGCTGGCGCAGCAGCGGCAACAACTACGGACGGAACCGGCAAGGTAAGCGCCGTCAAGTTCTATTTTGCTCAGGGAGGGAGCGCCTGTGAAGGAAGAAGAACGGATTTTATGTTTGGATCATTACGAGCATGGCATTGTGGTGCATGCGCTGAATGCGCTGCGAAACGATTTGATCGGCGAGAAGCGCCCCACCGATGCCGTCGATGATCTGTTGCTCAAAACAATTGAAGCCCCCTATCAAAAACATAAACGACGGAGCCATCATGAGGCGCGTTGAAACCGCAAGGAGTCATTTGATACTCTTTGCGATTTTTTTGATTCCCGTCGTTTGGGCGGCATTGCTCACCGCCCCTGCACTTTCCGGGGGGCTGCCGGCGATTGTGGAGCATCTCAGCGCGGTGATCAATCACCCGTTCGACATTCAGTGGGTAGACGATACGCCGCGCTGCCTATTCATTTTTACGCTGGCCTATGGACTCGGCGTCTGTATTTACTTGGCCTCCCCGCGAAACTATCGACGACGGGAGGAGCACGGCAGCGCCCGCTGGGGCCGGGCGAAAAGCATATGCGCCAAATATAGAAGCAAGCAGCCGGGACAAAACAAAATTTTAACCAGGCAGGTTTGCATCGGGCTCGACGGCCGCAAGCATCGCCGGAATGTGAATGTACTTGTCGTAGGCGGTTCCGGCTCCGGCAAAACGCGGTTTTACGCCAAACCGAACGTCATGCAAGCGAACACGTCGTTCGTCGTTCTTGACCCGAAAGGCGAAATCTTGCGCGATACCGGCCATCTGCTCAAAGCCAAAGGGTATGACATCAAGGTGCTCGACCTGATCAATCCGCACCGCTCCCACGGCTACAACCCTTTCGCCTATTTGAACGACGACAAGGATGTGCTGAAACTGGTCACCAACCTGATTCGCAATACGACGCCGAAAGGCAGCAACACGAACGACCCGTTCTGGGAACGGTCCGAAACGGCTCTGCTGGAGGCGCTCGTGTTGTATTTGCTCTATGAAGCGCCGCCGGAGGAACAGAATTTTCCAATGGTGATGGAGATGATCGCTGCCGCCGAGGTGCGGGAAGAAGACGAAACCTACCAAAGTCCGCTGGACGAGTTGTTTGAACGGCTGGCCATGCGCGACCCGGAGCATTTGGCGGTCAAACAGTACAACATCTTCAAGCTGGCAGCGGGGAAAACGGCCAAATCGATATTGATCGGCCTCGGCGTTCGGCTGGAGAAGTTCAACTTGCATTCGATCGCCGGGATGAGCTTGGTCGATGAAATGGATCTGGCTGTCATGGGAGAAAAGAAGACGGCGCTGTTTGCCGTCATTCCCGACAACGACAGCAGTTTCAACTTCATCGTCGGGATGCTCTACACCCAGCTTTTTCAATGCCTGATGTATGAGGCCGACTACCGGCATGGCGGACGCTTACCCGTGCACGTGCATTTCGTGATGGACGAATTTGCCAACGTCGCCTTGCCCGATGAATTCGACAAGCTGCTCTCCACCATGCGCAGCCGCGAGATTTCGGTTTCCATCATCCTGCAAAATTTAGCGCAGCTCAAAGCGCTGTATAAGGAGTCGTGGGAATCAATCGTGGGGAACTGCGACGTGTTTTTGTACCTGGGCGGCAATGAACAATCCACCCACAAATACGTCTCGGAACTGCTGGGCAAGGAAACGATCGACACGAACACATACGGCCAAAGCAAGGGACGCAGCGGCAGTTATTCGATCAACTATCAGTTGTCCGGCCGCGACTTGCTGACGCCCGATGAGGTGCGGTTCCTCGATAATCGTCATGCCTTGCTCTTTATTCGCGGCGAGCGTCCTGTTCAGGACGACAAGTACGATTTGCTCAGGCATCCCCATGTCGAGCTCACGACGGATGGCAGCGGTCTCCCCTACCAGCATGGCGGCACGGAACACGCTTTGGATTGGCGAAAGGTGTTGCTTCATGAAAACGGAGAGTACGAGCTTCTGTCAGAAGAAGACATGGAGTCGCTATTTTTACGAAGGGAATGATGAAATTGAAGTTCAAAAGGAAACGGCTGCTGTCACTGTACATCATGCTGATGTTAACGGGAACCGTATTCGTCCCCACCGCTTATGCCGAGGGCGATCCGATGACGACGGTCAATAATTTGTCCACCTTCATATTCGGCTTAATCCGGGCCATCGGCATGATCATACTCGGCTTCGGCATTGTCCAGATCGGATTGTCGCTCAAGTCTCACGACCCTTCCCAGCGGGCGAACGGGTTCCTGACGCTCGCCGGCGGGATTATCATTACCTTCACGAAGGAAATTCTTACCCTGATTGCCGGATAAACGGGAGTCGCAAATGAGGGGAACGGACGGTTTGTCTGTTCCCCGTTTACAGAAAGGGGTGAGAATATGGCCAAGAACAGTTGGATTATTGACAATCTCGAACATGCGCTCGATACATGGAACGAGAAAATGAACGAAATCTGGCAACTCGTTACCGAGTCGCCGGCCGACTTCAAAGGCGGCGGCGTTTGGCGCGTCATTACCGACATTCATGGCGCGTTGCAGGCGACGGGACTGGCGCTATTGGTCTTGTTTTTTGTGATTGGCGTGGTGAAGACGACCGGCAGTTTTGCCGAAATGAAAAAGCCGGAGATGGCTGTCAAGCTGTTTATCCGTTTTGTCTTGGCCAAAGCGGTCGTCACCTACGGGCTGGAGCTCATGATGGCGCTGTTTACCATTGTTCAGGGAATCATCTCCACGATGATGGGACGTTCCGGGTTCGGAAAGACGGAGGCCATGACTTTGCCGAACACCATTGTAAAAGCGATTGAAGACGTCGGCTTTTGGCAAAGCATTCCGCTGTGGGTCGTCTCCCTTCTGGGCAGTCTGTTCATCACGGTGTTGTCTTTTGTGATGATTCTCTCGGTGTACGGGCGTTTTTTTCGCATCTATTTATATACAGCGATCGCTCCCGTTCCGCTGTCCGCCTTTGCTGGGGAACCGAGCCAAAATATCGGCAAATCGTTTCTCAAAGGATATGCTGCCGCTTGTCTGGAGGGAGCGATTATCGTACTCGCCTGCATCATCTACTCCGCCTTTGCCTCCGCTCCCCCGGCGGTCGATGAAGGCGCGGGTGCAGTCACGATGGTGTGGACCTATATCGGAGAGTTGAGTGCGTCCGTAAGCATGGGCACAAAGCCTGTGCACGGGTTTATGTGGAATCCTGCCCTTGGCAAGGCAGCAGCGTAAAGATATAACGGGCGCATTACGCGCCGCGCTGTCATCGACCAGTTTATCCGGAGGGGAAACCTGACGGGGAGTGCAGCATACTGGTGAAGCCGCGAGTTGGAGAAATCATCTATCCACGACTGAGCGGCGAGATGAAATGTTGTGAACGAGGATGAAAGCTATACTGCTTCAAGGATAGCCCAAGGGGGCATAGCCGAGCCGACGGCGTAAGGATGATTGAGAAGCCGTGCGTCACGGCGGAAGGAACGATGAGCTTTCCAACCGCGATATATCCGTGACGACCAATCGCAATAAGCGAGTAACGGGCGAAAATCCCATCCGACATCACAACAAGCTGTGTTTCCGTAAACCTAAACGGAGATTGCCTAAACCGGAACGCTGTTTACAGCTATGCGTAATGCCAAAAGGTGATAAATCTCAAGGCGGGAGCCAAGAGAGATGACGCTGAAAATCCGGCATGGCAACGGAGCCACCGTAGTAGTCCGAGGGCGTTAATGGCGTCTACATGGCGAAGGGCGGCAGGAAATCATCCAATACAAGATAAGGAAAGGTGCGTGAGGCATGATGAGGAGTCCTAATCGAGTATTGGAAAGTCTACGGTCAAAAGCGTGCATCAGCGATTACCGCTATGAAAGGCTGTATCGCAACCTGTACAACCCGGAGTTCTATTTGCAAGCCTATCAGAACATCTATGCCACGGCTGGCAACATGACAAAGGGAACGGACGGGTCGACAATCGATGGAATGAGTCTCAAACGGATCGACAAGTTGATCGCGTCACTCAAAAATTACAGTTACCAACCGAACCCTGCAAGACGAACCTATATCCCAAAAAACAGCGACCCGACAAAGAAACGCCCGCTGGGGATTCCCTCTTTCGACGATAAATTGTTGCAAGAGGTTATCCGCATGATACTGGAGAGTATCTATGAGGGTACTTTTTCGCCACACTCCCACGGATTCAGACCAAAAAGAAGCTGCCATACAGCGTTATTGGAGGTCAAAACCCGCTTTACAGGCGTGAAATGGTTTGTTGAGGGAGATATACGCGGCTGTTTCGACAACATAGACCACCACGTTTTGGTCAGTCTGCTTCGCCGCAGAATCAAAGACGAGCATTTTCTGGGATTGATTTGGAAGTTCCTGAAAGCCGGCTATATGGAAAATTGGATTTATCACAATACCTTGTCCGGCACACCCCAAGGCTCCGGAGCGAGTCCCATTCTTGCGAACATCTACTTGAATGAATTGGACCAATTCATGGAGCAATACGCAGGACGATTTAATTCCGGGAAAAAGCGTGTGAGAAGCTGCGAATACAACCATTATCGGGGACACCTTGACTATCTGCGCGGCAGGAAATACAGCAAGAAGAAATGGGAAGCCCTGACGGATGAGCAAAAGAAGCAGGCACAAAGGGAACTCCGCGAAACGCGAGCCAAGATGATGAGCGTAGACAGCACAAACCAAATGGATGAATCTTACCGTAGAGTGGTATATATCCGCTACGCGGACGATTTTCTGATTGGCGTCATCGGAAGTAAGCGGGACGCAGAAACCATCAAGACCGAAGTGGGAGCATTCCTCAAGGACAGCCTGAAACTGGATCTATCGGCAGAAAAGACGCTGGTAACAAATGCAAAAGATAAAGCGCGCTTTCTCAGCTTTGACATCTATTCCAACCGTTCCAAGGACATCAAGACAGACAAAAACGGCATGACCCGCCGTGTGTATAACGAGCGGATCAAGCTGTATGTCCCAAAGGAAAAATGGGTGAACAAGCTGATTTCTTACGGCGCGTTAAAAATCCATTATGACGCGAGAAACGGCAATCGTGAGGTGTGGGAACCGTTCCATCGGACGCATCTATTCCACAATGACGACCTTGAAATCTTGCAACAGTATAACGCCGAAATACGGGGACTGTATAACTATTACAAGATTGCGGACAATGTGTCCGTGCTGAGTAACTTTGGTTATATCATGAAATACAGCATGTTCAAAACATTTGCCGCGAAATACAAGACCCGTGTTGGTGCAATCAAGGACAAATACAGAATGGGCAAGGACTATGGCGTGAAATACGAAACAAAATCCGGCTCAAAAGTGATGTTGCTATACAACGAGGGCTTCCGTCGCATTGACGAAGCTGATGCCGGAAATGTTGACGTTGAACCAAAGGTTTACGCCAACAGCAGTCCAAACAGCCTGATTGCAAGATTAAAGGCAAAAAAGTGCGAATGGTGCGGAGCGGAAAATGTGGACATGGATATTCACCATGTCCGCAAGCTAAAAGACCTAAAGGGCAGGAAAAAGTGGGAGAAAACCATGATTGCGCGAAGGCGTAAAACGATGGCTCTCTGCGAACACTGCCACGTACAGTTGCACGCTGGAAACTTAGACTGATTTCTGGAGAGCCGGATACATCGAGAGGTGTACGTCCGGTTCGGAGGGGAGCGCTTGGAAACCTGCCGCCGCAATGCGGCAAGGCGCTGGGCGCTTACCCTACTTTTCAACATGCTGGTACTCGTGGGGACGGTCAAAATGGCGGACCGGGTGGTGAGGGAAATGATGGGGCTGTAGCTTCATTCCGATTCTTCGCCCAGCAATTCACGGACGGAAACATCCAGCGCTTTGGCAATCGCCACGACTTCGTAGTCTTGGACAAGCCGATACTGCCCTTCCAGACGCGAAAGACTGGTAGGACTGATGTCAAGGCCAGCCGTTTGCAGTCTGGCGAGAAACTCCTTCTGTTTCATCCCCTTTGCCTTGCGGATGGCAACGACTCTCACGCCGATTATATTTTTGTCGCCTGGCGGTTCTTTACGATGTTTCATTTATATGCACCTCACATTACAAGCAAAATTGTACGTGAGTGCATCGTTGTTTTAATGCGAATATCGCATTAAAATGAAATAAACCGATTTACGCAATAAAATAGAGAGGTAATCTATCTTTCAGACAGCCAGGAACGCCGATCTAATGAAGACACTGGGAGGCCGACCGATGACACGTTTGCTTGGTCAATTGGAGGAGGAAAGAAGAAAGTTGAACGAACTTGGGAAAAAATCTCTTGATCAGGGAATTCCTCTGTTTGAGAATGAGGCGGTTCAGGCTCAAAGCCGGAAGGTGGACGAATGGATTGTCCAGTGGCTTCAAAGGAAGTCCGGACGAGAGCATCAGTTGCGCTAGATCGCATTCGCACAAGGAGGGGGGATGTCAATGGAGTTTCCGTTATGGTTTCAAAATGCGATCCAGCGGCGGCTGGACCACGTTTCGGCTCGGATCGAACACCATCCCGAGTTGCGTAGATGTCGCGATGAAGAGAAATCGGCTTTTCAAGCAATGTTTTCCGGCGTGGATATGACGCAGTTGCCGGCGTTTATGGAATGGGAGGACAAGCACCAATTTAAGCAGGCGATCATGAATGAATGGTTATATTTGCAAGGCATGCGAGACGGCGCTCAGCTTGTATTTGCGCTTTTAGCCGATCCTCTTCTATCCGGCGATAAGTTGTTGGCAAGATCGAAAAAGACAGAGCCAACATCGGTTCAACCGGAAGCTGAGGGCGAGTTGTAGACCATAGTGAGCATCGTTTATGGGAGGATTTCAAATGGAAGTGAAAATCAACCGGGAAATCCGGGATTATACCGAAAGCTTATTCTTTGGACTGTCCTTGCGGCAGTTCTTTTTTTCTGTGCTGGCTGTCGGCGTGGCGATCGGCCTTTATTTTGGACTGCGCGACCGCTTTGGTTTGGAAACGCTCAGCTGGATGTGCATTTTGGGGGCCGCGCCCTGCGCAGCCTTGGGTTTCATCAACTATCACGGCATGACGGCAGAGCAGTTGCTTTGGACGTATGTGAAATCGGAATTTTTGATGCCAAGGCGATTCGTCTTCTATTCGACCAATATCTATGTTGAAGCGCTGAAAAAGAGCATGCATAGTCATGAGCAGGAAAGGATGAAGCGCCATGATTAAATCGCTCAGACGCATCATCAAGCAGGACAAGGAACGATTTGTCATTCCGAAAGGCGTTCAGCAAGTCATCCCGATTCGCGCCCTCTGGCCGGACGGGATTTTTTTTGTCGGCAACAAGTTCTCCAAATCGTATCGGTTCGAGGATATCAACTACGCCGTAGCGTCCAGGGAAGACAAGGAAGCGATGTTTTTGTCTTATTCCGAGCTGCTCAATTCCTTTGACAGCGGAGCGACCACGAAAATTACAATCCATAACCGGCGTTTGAATCGGGCCGATTTTGAAAGCTCGATTCTGATTCCGCTTCGGGAGGACCATCTTGATGTGTACCGGCAGGAGTACAACGAGATGTTGCTCGCAAAGGCCATCGGCGCGAACGGAACGATTCAGGAAAAGTACGTTACCATTTCTGTGGTCAAGAAAAATGTAGAGGAAGCCCGTCAATATTTCGCGAGGGTCGGAACCGAATTGATGTCGCATTTTTCCCGTCTCGGTTCCAAATGTATCGAGCTGGATGCAACTGACCGTCTGCGCATTTTCCATGATTTCTTTCGGATCGGCGAGGAAGCGGACTTTCGTTTCCATCTGTCCGAAACAATGCGCAAGGGGCATGATTTCAAGGATTACATTTGCCCGGATACGTTCGAGTTTGAAAAAGATCATTTTCGAATGGGCAATTTTTTTGGCCGCGTCATCTTTCTGCGGGAATACGCCAGCTATATTAAGGACAGCATGGTGTCCGAGCTTTGCGACCTGAACCGGAATTTGCTGCTGTCGCTGGATATCATCCCGATTCCGACCGACGAGGCCGTTCGTGAGGTGGAGAGCCGTTTGCTCGGCGTGGAGACGAACATCACCAACTGGCAGCGGCGACAAAACCGGAACAACAATTTTTCCGCCGTGGTCCCTTACGATATGGAGCAGCAACGCAAAGAGAGCAAAGAATTTCTGAACGACTTGACCACTCGCGACCAGCGGATGATGTTCGGCCTGCTGACGATGGTCCATATCGCGGACAGCAAGGAGCAGCTCGACAGCGATACGGAGGCGCTGCTCACAACCGCCCGCAAGCATTTGTGCCAGTTTTCCACGCTGACCTACCAGCAAATGGACGGTCTGAATACGGTGCTTCCCTACGGCTTGCGGAAGGTTCACGCTTTGCGGACGTTAACGACGGAAAGCACGGCTGTCTTTATCCCTTTTCGGGCGCAGGAAATCATGCATCCGGGCGGCATTTACTACGGACAAAATGTGATCAGCAAAAACATGATTATTGCCAACCGCAAACAATTGCTGAACGGAAACAGCTTTATTCTCGGCGTATCCGGTTCCGGCAAAAGCTTTACCGCGAAACGGGAAATCGTCAACCAGATGCTGGCCAGCGACGACGATATTATCCTGATCGACCCGGAACGGGAATACTCCGCACTGGTGAACGCATTGGGCGGCGAGACGATTCATATATCCGCCACTTCGCCGAACCATATCAATGCGATGGATATGAATCGTCAATATGGCGACGGTGCCAATCCGATCATTCTCAAGTCGGAATTCGTCCTCTCGCTTTGCGAGCAGCTGATTGGCGGATATCAACTGGGAGCCAAGGAAAAGTCGCTCATTGACCGCTGCACCGCCAGCGTGTACAGGAAGTATTTGCAGAGCAACTATAAGGGGCAGCCGCCGACGCTTCAGGATTTCCGCGCGGAACTGATGAGGCAAGCGGAGCCGGAGGCGCAGGACATCGCGCTGGCGATTGAACTGTTTACTTCCGGCAGTCTGAACACGTTCGCCAAGCCCACCAATGTCAATGTCCATAACCGGCTCATTTGCTACGATATTCTCGACTTGGGCAAACAACTCCTCCCGATCGGCATGTTGGTCGTTTTGGATAGCATCTTAAATCGGATTACACAAAATCGGGCCAAAGGCAAAAATACATTTATCATTATCGACGAAATCTATCTTCTGTTTCAGCACGAATACAGCGCCAACTTTCTGTTCACGCTTTGGAAGCGTGTCCGAAAGTATGGCGCTTTTTGTACGGGAATTACACAAAACGTGGACGACTTACTGCAAAGCCATACGGCCCGGACGATGCTCGCGAACAGCGAATTTATCGTCATGCTGAATCAAGCAGCTACCGACCGGGTAGAGCTTGCCGAACTTCTTAATATTTCAGAACTGCAACTCTCCTATATTACCAATGTTGACGCCGGGAATGGATTGATGAAGGTAGGCAGCTCCCTTGTGCCGTTTACCGACAAGTTCCCGCGGCATACGAAGCTGTACAGCCTGATGACGACGAAGCCCGGGGAGTAATGAATGAAGTGAACGGAGGCGAAACCGTTTAATGGCAAGGAATTGAACCATTTCTGTCGAATATGTCCATAATGTGGCCATGAATGGCGAAGATTGCAAATGAATGGACGATTTTTTGCTGTATGTAACAGGTATCTTTCTATAGGCGTGCGAAGGAGGCAAGCCCAATGATTCGTGTATTGCTCGTGGATGATGAAGAAGATGCGCTCAATCTGTTAGAGATTTTGCTTGGGCAAATAGGGGATGTCAAGGTCGTCGGAAGGTTTGTGAATCCGATTCGGGCGATCGAAGCTTTGAACACGATGCCTGTGGACGCCGTTTTCCTGGATAACCAGATGCCGGGCATGACGGGCATGGAGGCGGCGAGGAAAATCAGGGACATCCAGCCCCAAATGCCGATTGTGTTTACAACGGCGTACGCGGAGTATGCGGTGGAAGCGTTTGAAATTCAATCGACCGACTATCTGCTGAAGCCGATTACGATGTACAGGCTGCAACATGCGGTATCGCGCATCAAGCAAACCGTATCCGCGATTCGGGCCCGCCCGGACGCCAGCATCCGTCCTTTGATCCGATGCATGGGGGGCTTTTCCATCGGGCTTCCTCACGCCGACGACCGGCTGCTCTCCTGGAAAACGAACAAGGAAAAAGAAGTCTGCGCTTTTTTGATCCATCACGAAGGCAAGCCTGTGGACACCGCGCTCATCATTGAGTCGATTTGGCCGGGGTACGATGTGAAAAAGGCGAAAACCTATTTGTATACTTGCCTGTCCTACTTGCGGAGAAGCTTGCAGGAGCATGACGTGCCCATAAGCGTAGAAAAAGCCGGAAACGGGTTCGCCATCCGGCTGGACGGGGCGGCTGCCGATGTGACGGCTTTCGAGGGGATGCTGGACGACATTTTGTCGGCGGAGGAACCGGATGAACGGTTGTACGACAAGATCAACGGGTTGTACAAAGGCGAATATATGGAGGGCTGCGATTATAGCTGGGCTGTATCCAGGCAGGAGGCAATCAAAGCGAAGTATATCCGTTCGCTGCGCTGCATGCACCGTCTTTTTCGCAAGCGGGGCCGCGCGGCGCTCGCGGCGGACAGTTTGCAGCGCGTGCTTGCGATTGCGCCGGATGCCGAGGCGGACGGACGTGAGCTCATCCGGCTGCATCTGGAAGCGGGAAACCGGAATGAGGCGCTGCGCGTCTATCGGCAGCTGGAGCAGGTCATTCGCGATCAGCTCGGGGTCGAGCTGGAAGAGGAGACGGTAAGGTTGCATGGGCAAATGGGATGGTCTGGGTGAGCGGACGATGAGAAAAAAGATTGCAGCGGCGATCGTAACGCTGACCATATTGGCCGCAACATACGGCATGTTTCTCGTTTATTTCTCGCTGGGCGGGAAGCAGACGCCAAGAGCGGAAAACGGATTTCTCGATTTGACCGCGTGGCGGTTCGCGGACGATGGCGTCGTTCCATTGGACGGCGAATGGGAGTTTTACCCGGACAAGCTCCTCTCTCATGAAGATTTCGCATCCTCCTTCGCGCATGCAAGCGGCCTGTCGCCGGAGCGGATCGAAGTGCCGGGATCGTGGTCGAATCGAATGAAGACGCTCGGCATGGCGACGTACCGTCTGCGGATCAAAGTCGGCGATTCTGCGTCCGTTTACGGACTGAAAACATCGTCGATCCAAATGTCCAACCGCATCATCGTCAATGGCCAGGTCGCGGGCCAAAGCGGGAATCCGGCGGAAAGGCGGAACTATGAAGCGGTGAACCGGCCGTATGCCGGCTATTTTACGCTGCAGCCAGGATGGAACGAAATCATTGTGCAGGTGGCCAACTTCGAGTTTCCCGCCAGCAGCGGCATCACCGAATCCATCTATCTGGGATATGCCGCGCAAATTTCCGGGCTGCGCGACAAGGCCCTCGCCCATGATTGGATTACGTTCACAGCCTTTCTGATGATGGGGCTCTATTTCATCGGTCTGTATTCGCAGCGCAAGGACGATACTTCTCTGATCGTATTCGGGCTGGTGTGCGTGTTTTTCGCCCTGTTCACCAGCACGCGCGGTGAACGAGTGCTGTTCAGCCTGTTCGGCTCCGTTCCGTTCTGGCTGTATCTTCGCATTCAGATGGTTTCGGCGCTTGGCGCAGGCATGGGATTTCTCCTGTACGTGTATACGGCGTTCCGTCCGTTTTGCTCCAAATGGCTGATCCGGATCGGGTTGGTCGCCGGAATGTTACTGATGGTCTGGGCGATCGGCTTCATTCCCCGGTTCGCGACGGATCTGTTCCGGCAACTGGTCACGATCTACGCCACTTTCCCGCTGCTGTATGCGATTTATGTCTTCGTCCTGGCGGCATTCCGCAAAGTGGAGGGAAGCCTGTACCTGGCCGTCTCTGCCGTTGCCCTGAACATCTATGCACTGGTGCAAAATCTGAACGTGTATTTCGCCGTACCGGTTTATGCGGTGCCGCCGTTCGAACCGTTCGTGTTCCTGCTGATGCTGGCTTTGCTCATGTCGCTTCGGTTCTCCAACGCGTTCCGGAAAATCGAAGAGCTCTCCGTTCAATTGCTGAAAGCGGACAAACTGAAAGACGACTTTCTGGCAAGAACGTCGCACGAGTTCAAGTCGCCGCTGCATGGCGTCATGCATATCTCCAGGTCGATGCTTGACAACGCCAATCATCCGCCGACGGCGGAGCAGCGCGAGAAGCTTGAATTAATCACGAGCATCACCGGCAGGCTTTCGCAGCTGGTGTACGATATTCTGGATTTTTCCAAGCTGAAGCAAGGCGAATTGGCCGTTGACCCGACGCCGGTCGATGTCCGCCCGGCTGTCGAGATGCAGGTGCGAATCTATTCGTTTCTGTGCGCGGACCGCAACATCCGGATGGAGAACCGCGTCCCCGAACATTTGCCCTATGCGCTTGCCGATGAAAGCCGGTTCGGCCAGATCGTCGGCAATCTGCTCGACAACGCGGTCAAGCATACGGAGAACGGGAGCATTGTCGTCACAGCGGCGGAGAATCGCGGCATGATTGAAATCTCGGTTCAGGACACGGGCGAAGGCATCGAAGCGCAGAACATCCCACACCTGTTCGAAGCGTTCCAATCGTTTGACGAGACAGCGGAACGCCGGGGCTTCGGGCTCGGGCTGTCCATCGTCAAGCAGTTGGTCGAGTTGCAAAATGGAACAATAGCGGTATCTTCGACGAAAGGCGCCGGCACGACGTTCATGTTCACCCTGCCGATCGCAGGCAGCGGCGGGAAACCGGAAACGGCTTCCCGGGCAAGCGGACATCCGGTCAAAGCGCCGGAGTACGCGCTCGCGACGCCTTATTATCTGAATCAAAAAGGGAAGCATACCGTTCTGATTGTGGATGATCAATTCTTGAATTTGAAAGTATTGATGGACGCGCTGGAGCCCCTTGGCTATAACGTCATTGCCGTCAAAAACGGTTATGAGGCCCTGGAACAAATCGGCAAACCGAACAAGATCGATCTCGTCGTACTCGACTTGATGATGCCGGGCATATCGGGGTACGAAGTATGCCAGGAGATCCGCAAAACCTTCACGCTGCCGGAGCTTCCCGTGCTGATGGTGACGGCGGCCATTGGGCCTCAGGACAAGGTGGCGGCGTTCGAGGCGGGTGCGAACGACTTCTTGCCGAAGCCGTTCGATCTGGCAGAGCTGAAGGCGAGAATCGGCAGCTTGCTGGCGATGAAGGAGTCGCTCGCCAAGGCGGTCGATCTGGAGGTGGCGTTTCTGCAATCGCAGATCAAGCCGCATTTTTTGTACAACGTCTTGAACAGTATTGTCGCTTCCAGTTATACGGATGCGGAACGTTCGCGAAAATTGACGACGGATCTGGCCGATTATTTACGCGGCAGCTTCCGCTTCAGCAATGCGGAGCATCGGATCACCTTCGAAGAAGAGTTCAGCCTGATCCGGACTTACGTCGAAATTGAAAAAGCGCGCTTTAAGGATCGCTTGCAATTCGAATATGACATTGCGGAAGGGATGTTCCGGGTGAGCCTCCCTCCCCTGCTGCTTCAACCGCTCGTCGAAAACGCGATTCGGCACGGGATCGGCCATCGGATCGAAGGCGGAACGGTCAAATTGTCAGCTTTTGAAGCGGAGGGCGAATACCGGTTTGTGATTGAAGATAACGGCGTCGGCATCGAGAACGGGTTGCTCAGTCAACTGCCGGTTTCCGGTTCGGACAGGCGTCAGGGCGTCGGTCTGCTGAATATCAACAAGCGGTTGAAATACGAATACGGCACGGGGCTGCAGATGGAAAGCGAGCCGGGCCGGGGAACGAAAGTGACGGTGCGGATTCCGGCGGAGTCGGCGTGAACGGATGTTTTTAAGGTTTTTTTAAGGTGTCGTTTCGTATAATCCAAAATGACACAGTCTCTGTCGAATTTTGGAGGTGCGAAACGAAATGAGCAAAAACTTTGTACAGCGAATAGTATTGTCGGCATGGGTGCGTCTATCCCTGGCGACATTGATCGCCATCAGCGGGATGTTCCCGGTGCTGCAGACGATGCGGGTGCAGGCCGCGCCGGATCCGGCCTTCCATGTGTCGGTGACCGGTAACGTCTACGGTCTGCGTGCGTTAAGCGTGGAAGACGGAACGATAGATCACCCGTATATCGTGACGAATGCGGAACAACTGGACGCGGTCAGGAACGACTTGAACGCGTATTATGAGCTCGGGAGCGACATCGATCTGTCCGGGATTGCCAATTGGAGACCGATCGGCTTGGGCGATTTCGGTCTGGCATCGCCGTTCACCGGACATTTTGACGGGCAAGGTCATACGATTTCGGGACTGAAGATCTCGGATAACGGTTTCGGCAACGTCGGTTTGTTCGCGGTGATCGGAGGCGGCGGGGTTGTTCAAGACCTGGTCTTGTCCGACGTTCATGTTGCGAAGTCGGGCTTCTTAGGCGACACGGGTGCCTTAGCCGGCCAATTGTCTGGCACGGCGAGCCATATTCGGGTATCTGGAGGGACCGTTGCAGGCATCAATAACGTAGGCGGACTTGTGGGGTCGACCTACGCCGGGGCCTTCATAGAGACGAGCAATACCGAGGTGCGTGTAGAAAGTGACGCGAGTAGCTCCGGCAATAATGCTGGAGGGCTTGTCGGTTCTTTAACCGGCGGCACGATCAACGCGTCTTGCTCGACGGGCGAGGTCGTAGGATACTATTACGCCGGTGGGCTTGCGGGGATGATTAGGGACAGCGAGATCAATGCGTCTTGCTCGACGGGCGCGGTCAGCGGGAGCTACGACGTCGGAGGACTTGTGGGGATGATCGAGAACAGCGCGATCAACGACAGCTATGCGACAGGTGACGTCTCGGGAACGGACAGTTTTGCTATGGGCATCGGCGGGTTGATCGGCGGGGTCAGTTGGACGGGGCATTCCACCGCCACGAACGTATATGCTTCAGGGGAAGTGGAAGGCCCTGAGGGCAGCATGACCACCGGGGGACTTATTGGCGATAAGTTTGCCGGAGCTACGCTGACTTCCGCATTTTACGACAAGGAAAATACCGGCCAATCCGATCGAGAGGAAGCCTCCGGAACGCCGGTGACCTCTGCCGACATGGCCAAGGAGACGACCTTCGCCGGGTGGGACTTTGACACGCTGTGGCATCTGGACGACCGGATCGGATCGCCGACCTTCCTGCGGGACGACAACATGGCACCGATCATGAGCGGCGCAAAGATATCGAATGATACGCCGAATCAGGTTTCCGTTTATTTCCCCGAGACAATCGAAGCGGAAGAAGCGGCGATTGCGCGGTTTCACGTTTCTGTGAACGGTGACGAAGCACTGATTGCCGGAACGCAGCTGAACGGAAAAGAGCTGCTGCTGACGCTGGGGGAACCGGTGTTGAACGGTCAAACCGTTACGGTCGCCTATACGGACGGCGATCCGGCCGTCACAGACAAGGCACACAATCGGATGGCGAACGGAACGATCCAGGCTGACAATGAGGTGGAGCCTCATGTGGCCATCGTTTCGTACGCCCCGGCGGACAACGCGACAGGAGTTGCGGTGGACGAAAAGCTCGTGCTGACGTTCAACGATTCGGTGGAAGCCTTGCCGGGCAAATTCATCTATCTGATGACGGAAGGGGGCGCGGTTGTCGAAAAGATTGAGGCGAACTCCCCCAACGTGCAGGTCATGGGTAAAGTTGTTACGATCAAGCCTGCTGCTAACCTGCTGCCCTTGGAGGGGTATTACGTGCTGATCGATGCCGGCGCGTTCCGGCATGCGGTGAACGACGTTTACGGCGGCATCGCGAAGCCGACGACGTGGAACTTCATGACGGCGGCGAATCCGTCCGCCAAGTGGGTCCCCGCCGGACAAGCGGGTTTTACCGGAGGCAAGGCGAGCTCGCCAGCGCTGCAGGCGGGCGTGGACGGTACGTTGTATGCGTTGTTCCGGGACCAGGCGCATGGCGGCAGGGCGACGGTCATGAAGCTTGGCGCGAACGAGGCGGAATGGTCGCCGGTCGGTAGCGCGGGTTTCTCGTCCGGGGCGATCGGCGTTCCGTCGCTGCTCGTCGACGGCGACGTTCTATATGCCGCTTTTGGAGTGGTTGGCGAGAACAACTCAGCCTCCGTCCATGTGATGAAATACGAGCTCGATGGTGCGGGAGACTGGACGCAGGCGGGAAGCCCCATTGCGGTCGGCATCATAAATCCGGACCTGTTAATGGATCAGGATAGCGCCCCGTTTCTTCTCGCCCACGACGGCGCTGTTCATATCGCTTACCGCGACGGAACGGTAACCGGCAAAATGACGGTGAAGAAGCTGAACGGTAGCGGCAACTGGGAAACGATTGGCAATGCCGGTTTCTCCGCGGGCGACATCTACGACCCGTCTCTGGCCGTCATGGGCGGCGCGCTGTACGCCGGCTTCACCGATTATACGTTCGAAGCGGGCTACGGCGCCACCGTCATGAAGTTCAATACGGTGTCTGGGCGTTGGGAGCTGGTCGGCCCCCGCGGATTCACTTCGGGCAACGCGTTCGATACATCCCTCGTATCGGATGGGAGCCGGTTGTATGTCGTCTATGGGAATTCCGTCCGCAAAGCTTCCGCCATGACGTTCGACTCCGCCAAAGGAGAGTGGGTAACGGTCGGCAGCGCAGGTTTCTCTGTCGGCCAAGCCTATGGGATAGCCGCGACGGCCGCGAACGGCGGGTTGTACGCCGCCTATCAGGACGCGGGACGCAGCGACCGCATCACCATGATGAAATACACGGGCAGCGGATGGGTTGCGGTCGGGACTGCAGGTTTCACGCCGGGCAAAGGCTTCGCTCCGTCCCTGATTGTCCATGGCGGCGTACCCTACGTCGTCTATGAGGATCGTTCTGCCGACGCCAAGCTTTCCGCAATGAAGTACGGGTCGTTCAATCTGGCGCCGAAGGCCGCGAATGTCAGAATCGAAGGGACGTTGCGGGTAGGGCAAACGGTTACGGGGGAATACGATTTCACGGACGACGAAGACGACGAGCAAGGCGAATCGCTGTACCGCTGGTATATGGCGGACAACGAGCAGGGCCTTAATCGAAAGATAATCTCGGGAGCGACGGAGCGGACGTTGGAGCTCACAGAAGGTCTTGCGGGCAAGTACTTAGTCTTCGAGGTGACGCCCGCGGCAGCGCAAGGAACGCCCCAAGGGACAAGCGCGGCCAGCGCGCCTGCCGGACCGGTCGCTTCCCTGTCAGCGCCCGCCGCGCCGAGCGTCACGGCGGACGATGTTTTGAACCTGATCGTCGGAGCCGATGCGACGATGGAATACTCGACGGATGGCGGAACCACATACACCGCCTACGATCCGTCGAACCCGCCGACGTTCCCGGGGAATGTTACCGTGAAGGTGCGTGTAGCGGCGAATGCAGTGACGGGAACGCCAGCCGGAGCGGACACGACACTGACTTTCACGACGAACCCGCCAGCGCCGTTGAACCTGACCAGTACAGCGGGCGATCGTCAAGTCACCTTGAACTGGAATGCTGTAACAGGAACGGTCAGCTATGCGGTATACAAATATGAAGGGGCAACAGCACCGGCAGATCCGAGCGGTTGGGTTCTCGTGCAAACGCATGTCACGGCGACCACGTATACGGTGACCGGCTTGACGAACGGAACGACTTATGCGTTCGCAGTGACGGCCAGCAATGCGGGAGGAACGAGCGATTACTCCGCAATAACGACGGCGAAACCGACCGCAGCGTTGCCGCCCGCACCGCCAGCGCCGTCGAACCTGACCAGCGCCACGGGCGATCGCCAAGTCACCTTGAACTGGGACGCTGTAACAGGAACGGTTAGCTATGCAGTGTACCAATACGAAGGGACAACAGCACCGACAGATACGAGCAATTGGGTTCTCGTGCAAGCGAATGTCACGGCGACCACGTATACGGTGACCGGCTTGACGAACGGAACGACATATGCGTTCGCGGTCAAGGCGATCCATGAGGGAAGCACAAGCGATTTCTCCAATATAGCAACAGCGACTCCGCGAGCATCCAGCAGTAATGGCGGTTCCGGCGGGGGCGGTGACGGGGGTTCCAGCGGAGGCGAAACAGGAATCATTACGTCGACCAACGGCGCCATTACCATTCCTGCCGATAGGGCCGGAGAAGTCAGTCTGGACCGAGAAATTATCATCAAAGTTCCGAATGGAGTCGCAGAGCAGGAACTGCGCATCACGATCGAAGGGTTGAACGGTACATCTGACCTCCTGACGGATCAGGAAACACTCGTCAGCCCAGTATTTGAGGTCTTGAAAAACTTCAGCGGCAACTTCAAGAAGCCGGTTAGAATATCGATCAAATTCGATCCGACCAAAGTCGGCAACAATCAGAAAGTCGCCATCTTCTACTACGATGAAGAGAGGAAAACGTGGATTGAAGTCGGCGGCATAGTCAACGGCGAATGGATCACGGCTGAGGTTGATCACTTTACCAAGTACGCCGTTTTGGCAATTGACATGAAAAAGAATGATGGAGAAGAAACACCTAAGCAACCAGACTCATCGTTCACCGACATTGCCGGTCATTGGGGCGAGAACTCTATCATTCGAGCGGCGGCTCAAAAGCTTGTGAGCGGTTATCCGGATGGAACGTTCAAGCCGAACAACCCGGTTACCCGAGCCGAATTTACGGTCATGCTGGTTGGGGCGCTGAAACTGGACGACACAGGCGCGGCGCTTACCTTCACGGATCAGGACAAAATTGGTTTCCGGGCCAAACGGGCGGTAGCTCTTGCTGTACAAGCGGGAATCGTCAGCGGTTACGATGACGGCAGCTTCCGACCAGACGCGCAGATCACCCGCGCGGAGATGGCATCCATGATTGCCAAATCGCTGAAGGTGCATCTTGATTCGAATACAACAACCCGCTTTACCGATGACGAAGACATTCCGAAGTGGGTGAAAGGTGCGGTAGAAGCCATTCGCAAACTGGGTATCGTTAGCGGCCGCGGCGGCAACAAATTCGTTCCAAACGACACGGCAACGCGGGCGGAAGCGGTCGTCATGCTGCTCAGAATGCTGGAAGTTCGGGAGCAAGAATAGATCAATAAGCAAGAATAGATCAATAAACATCAAGGGCAGACCTAACATGATTTTACTCAGTTGGGTCTGCCCTTTCTTTTGAAGTCGCAAAGCAATACATTCATGAGACTGTTCCAACGAATGTGGTCATCGCTTTCGAAGGGATGGCCCTTTTTCATCTTTATAAATATTCTTCATGACGTTCGTATGACAGCACCACCATAATAACAGATTGGCTTTCTTCTCGCAGCGGTGTTGCCATGTGAGGATGGAGCTGATATTTATGTATCCCCATTTGCCTATAATGTTAGGCCGCAATCATTTTATGAATTTGTTCTACGGCTTTTAATACGAACACATTCGGACTTAGCCGCAATGGAGTGTTGGCATGCTCTGCGGCAAGGTCTTTTTTGTTTTTTTCAGCTATTACACAAATGCATAAAAGGTAGCGCTGGCTGTCGTTCTCCCCCTCTGTTTTGGCTTGCCATCAAACCAAAATGGAGGGACTTGAATGAAAAGGATGAATTTGCGGGATATGTATCCTTTTTTTAAGACGGATGTATGGGTTGATGTAGATGAAGAAGTTGCTCATGAAATCCGCCTCTTCGACTTGGAAGAAAGCGCCTACAGGCTGCGAACGTATCGCCATCGGGCCTATTATTCGCTTGATCGCAACGACGGGATTGAGCAGCATGTTTTATTTCTTTCGATTTCACCGGAGGAGTATTACGAGCGCAAACTTTCACGGCAGAAGAACGTAACAGCCTGCATTCTAACACCGAAAGGCAAAGAGATTCGGACTTTCGGTACGATGACCGATGACTTGATTCAGATGGCCGACTGGATTAAAAGTCATCGTTGTACCCACGTCGCGATGGAAAGCACCGGCGTCTACTGGAAACCGATCTATAACCTGTTGGAGCTGGAGGAACTTCAAGTCATGGTGATAAACGCCCAACATATCAAAGCGGTGCCGGGACGCAAAACCGATGTAAAAGATGCCGAATGGATCGCTAATTTGCTGCGGCACGGTCTGCTGCAAGGCAGCTTCATTCCCAATCGCGAACAACGCGAATTACGTGAATTGGTTCGCTACCGCCGAAGCCTAATTGATGAACGCTCCCGTGAAGTGAGCCGGATTCAAAAAGTGCTGGAAGGAGCAAACATTAAGTTGTCCTCCGTAGCGACAGATACACTTGGCGTATCAGGACGGGCTATGATTGAAGCCATGATTCAAGGAGTGGAGGATCCCAAGTTCCTATCCGATTTAGCCAAAAAACGTTTAAAGAATAAAAAAGCCGACCTTGAGCGTGCGTTACATGGCATGATTGGGTCCCACCAAAAACTGATGCTCGGGGCTCAAATAAAGCATATAGATTTCCTTGATGAACAAATCACCAAGATAGACGAAGAAGTAAGGGCTCGCATGCTCCCTTTTGAGAAAGACTTGGAGAGATTGGATACCATTCCCGGAGTTGGCCGACGAAACGCTGAACAAATTCTCGCGGAAATCGGTACCGACGTTAAGAATCAATTCCCATCTGCTGCTCATTTGTGTTCGTGGTCAGGGATGACTCCAGGTAACAATGAAAGTGCCGGAAAACGAAAGTCCGGTCGAACACGAAAAGGCAACAAGAAACTTCGTCATGCTTTAGTCGAAGCAGCACGAGCAGCTGCGAGAACCAAAAATTCGTACCTTTCTGCACAGTACCATCGGATTGCTGCCCGGAGGGGAGCGAATCGAGCCGCTGTCGCTGTTGGCCATACCATTTTGACCATTGTTTATTACCTTTTGGTTCGAGAACAGGATTACGTCGAACTTGGAGCGGATTTTTACGACCAACGTCGAAAAGACATTGTAATCAAGCAATCGATCAAACGCCTAGAGTCTTTAGGAGTCAAAGTAAGCATCGAACAACCGGCCTAGTTTGATGCTGGACAAATAAAAGTTCTCACAAGGCCCTTCAAATGGATGAGCAAGGGTCTAGTTTAGGATTGCCTTAAAAGGTACTGTCAGTGTATCTAGATTTTCAAGATAGGTTACTTTCTAAATTCAGGTTAATAAGTTGTTCAGATGCTACTGAACAAGATACTTGTACGGGAAAGTTAATACTAGATTTACAAGTTTATTTTCCGAATTTTTGATGCTGCGCTATCCAGAAATCATTTATATTTTCGGGCGTTAGCCGTTCCCCTATCGTACGGAAGGTTCATATTTTATATGAACCAAAACCCGGAGGAAATCGTATGCCTAAATCAGACGTTAGAAAAAAATGCGCAAATCGAGCACATCGCCAGTGCCTGCGGCATCAAAAACTAACATGCAGGAACAAGCAGAGACCGGCTCGAAGAGGATGCAAAAAAAATAAGCATACGTCTGTATCGATCCGCCGGTTAAAGGCCTGCCGCGACAGTGTGCTTGTTTATGGCTCCGACAAGAAAAGATGCATTCACCCTGTTCTTGTCGATCGAAAAGGGCGAATCCTGGTACGTCTCATTCAGCCCATACCGTCCAGGATATTTCGGGAACGAAAGTTTACCGACATCGAGGTCCAGCCTGAATGGACGTTTCTGCCTTCGCAAGAGACTGCCAGACAGATTACTTACTCCTATGCAGTGATTAACCTTAGTGATACACCCGTTTCCGTACGGGTTGAAATTGGCCCTGACCGCGAGCATTATACAACGGATCGCGAAGAAACGGTCCCCCCCGGTCAAACTATCGTGATGGTGCCGACCCGTTTTCTTCGGTTTACACGAGTCGCCTTGCTGTCGCAGGATCAGGACAAAACGGTTCGGGTGGATGTGTATTACCAGGCGCAGTCCTCGGCATAGCATCCATTCCGAACGGCCAACCGCCTCTTTTTGGTAGGGAAGACACTCACACAAACAACATTTTCCACCTCGTCATATTTTGAATGAGGCCTTTATGGCCTCAATCAAAGGAGGGGAGAATACATGCCGAACTTTTCAGCTTTTAACACGAATGCCGACGATCTGCGCACATTAATATTCGGTAAGGACGGAAGTACAAGCAGAGCGCTGGCAGTCGACTCCAATGCCCAATTATTGGTCGGGGGAGCTACGATTACAACAGGGACCCTCGCTGCGGTACAAAGCGCCACGATCGCTGGCGGGACGCTAGATGCCTTATCGGGAGCGACGATTACCACCGGAACGCTCGCCGCCGTTCTTGGGACGACCATCACGACCGGTACTCTCGCAGCGGTACAAAGTGCAACGATCGCCGGCGGTACGCTAGATGCGTTATCGGGCGCCACGATTACCACCGGAACGCTCGCTGCCGTTCTTGGTACCACGATCACGACCGGAACGCTCGCTGCGGTGCAAAGCGCAACGATCGCTGGCGGTACGCTGGATGCCTTATCGGGAGCCACGATTACCACCGGTACACTCGCTGCTGTGCTGGGCACCACGATAACTTCGGGGACCCTTGCAGCTGTGCAGAGCGCAACGATTGCCGGCGGGACGCTGGACGCATTGTTGGGCGCCACGATCACCACGGGTACCCTCGCTGCTGTGCTAGGCACCACGATTACGGCCGGGACGTTAACGGCGGTAGAAAGTGCGACAATTACAGCGGGTACGCTGGACAGTGTGACATCGATATCCCAGAAGAGCTTCCTGGAAATTCCCAACACCAGCGTTGCGACCGGGGATACCTTCACACCGCTCGCGACGGTAACCACATCGGTGTTGGGCACCTATTCTTTCTTTATTTACAATGCCGGACCCGGTTCGAACACAGCGGATGCGCAAATTGAAATCAGCGCCAACGGGACGAACTGGTTTGTGGATGTGAGCACCGCAAGTCCGATCAGTGTCGGATCGGTCGATGTACTGGTACCCAAGCGGTTCCTGAAGTATACCCGACTTTCCTACAAATCCACGACAACCGGTCAATCGACCACCATTGATGTGTACTTTAATGCGCAAGGAACGTAAATTCGGAGGGAGTACATGGGATTCCATGTGCTCCTTTCTTAAAGAAAGGAGTTCATCATGTCCGATCCTCTATTAGGAGTTCACCTGATCGTTCGAAATGAAGAAGATCAACTCGCCCGTTGTCTGAAAAGCATAGGCCACATCGCCGATGAACTCATCGTCGTCGATACAGGATCTTCGGATCGTACGGTAGACATTGCCCGCACCTTCGGGGCAACCCTGCTCTCGGCCGTTTGGGAAGACGATTTCGCCCAAGCACGAAATGTAGCCTTATCCCACTCGATGGCTGAATGGGTCCTCGTGATCGATGCTGACGAAGAGGTCATTAAGGGCACGGACCGTTTACGGGAATATCTTATGCAAACGGATGCGAATGCCTTGACGGTGGAAATGGTCAATCGTGTGGGCAAGAAACCTTGGGAGTGCGTGACCTTCCATCCCGTACGTTTGTTTCGACGGAGGGAAGATCAGGGTTACCATTTTGTCGGTCGCATCCATGAGCAGATCGTCTCGTCAGATGGACAGTGCATCCCGGGGAAGGAGATCGCAGCCTCTCCTTTGATGCTGCTCCACGACGGATATTTGCCCGAAAAGTTGAAGGAGAAACAAAAAATCGAACGCAATTTTCATATTCTGAACCGCATACTGGCACAGCAGCCGCAGGATCCCTTTCACCTCTACAACCTCGGGATCACCTACTGCCAGATGCGAAACCCGGAGAAAGCTTCCGAAATGTTAGCATTAGCACGTGAACATACGCCTTTGGAGGCGGCCTACCGACCCACGCTGATTCGCGATAGCGCAAAAATTGAGATCGAGCTTGGCCGCTTTGAAGAGACGATTCAGCTGCTTCAGGCGGAAATCCGCAGATATCCCGATTACCCGGACCTGCATCACCTCTTAGGAGACGTATTAGCCAATACGGGGCGTTTGCAGGAAGCCTATGAGGCCTACCGTAAGGCAACACAATGCAAGGAACTGGCTCAAAAGTATGTTACAGAAACAGGCATTGGCGGGTTTCGTACGCTCCATGCTTTAGCGCGGATCGCTCGAAAATTAGGTTCGCTGCAGCAGGCAAGCGAATGGTACGAGGCATGTGTGACCGACCAGCCCTTATACGAATCCGGATTGGCAGAGTGGACCGATCTCCTTCATGAACTTGGCGTATCGGACGAAACCATTCAGGAACGGCTGCATGCGGTCACCGCATCGGCTTGTGAAGACAATCGGGCGCTGCTTGCCCGTTTGCTGACGCATGTTGGCGCCTACGCTGAAGCTTTAGGCCTGCTGAAGACGATGGAATCCCCGAGCCAGGAGCAAAAGGGGCTCTTCGCCGAATGTTTGATGCAAACCGGCCAGTTTTGCGAAGCGTTCGAACGTTTGCACGAACCGGAATCGGGTTATTCGGAAGGATCCAGGGCCCGGGTGCTGGATTCCGCTCTCTGCCGCTGGAGCGAAGAGCTCGATTTGCCTTACCGGTTTTATAAGCATTTGTCGCCCGATGAGCAGCGGATTTTTGAATGGCTCGACCGCTACGTTCAACAAGGGGAAATGAAGGAAACGTTTGTCTGCGACTCCTCCATCCGCGAGGTGGTACCTGAGTTAATGGAGCGTGCCGTTAAACGTAAACTGACACGCATCGCCCACAAACTATCCCGGTTGGATGTTTCCTTTCCGCTTCTGTTAGCAAAATCCCTATATCGCCATGGTTTTGTTCTCCCGGCAGCCGACTATTTGCTCACATTCATGAAAGACGGAACGTTAGATGGGGAAGGCATGTATTTCCTCGGGGAAATTGTCTACGACAAAGGGCATTACAATCATGCGATCGCGCTCTTCGAGGAAGTGCTGAACCAGGCCCCCGATCACGCAAGCGCGCGAATTGGCGTCTCGTTAAGCTACCTGCAGATGGCAAGAAATCTGCTCGTGGAAAGTCTGGAAAAGGCGCCACATCACCATGTCTTTCATCAAGATTTGCAACGGGTGGATACGAGCATCCGGTTGCTTGAGGCGACCGGATGGCATACGAGTTGGCATGCCGCGGAAAGGAGGAACGAACATGCCTCACCCCCGGATTTCGCTGTGCATGATCGTTAAAGACGAAGCGGACCATCTGCAGCGTTGTCTTCAAAGTGTGAAGGCGGTTGTGGATGAAATGATTGTGGTCGATACCGGTTCCTCTGACGAAACACCGGATATCGCTCGCGCGTTTGGTGCCCATGTGATCGATTTCCCCTGGAAAAATGATTTTGCCATGGCCCGCAATGTGGGATTGGATGCTGCAACGGGCCAATGGATCTTGTTTTTGGATGCCGACGAAACGCTTGATGAGGAGGATCAGGAAAAGCTTCTTCTTTGTGCACAGCATACGGAATACGATGGTTTTTTTATGAATATCCACAATGTTGTTGGCGATGGAAACCAGGGAACGTCGATCAACCCGGTACTCAGGATGTTTCGCCGGGCGAAGGAGCACCGGTTTGAAGGGCGGATTCACGAGCAAATCGCCGCGAGCATTTGCCGCCATAAACCGGACGCGGCTTTTCATATGAGCCAGGTAAAAATTCATCACGATGGATACCGGGACAGCGTGATCACGAAGAAGAACAAGGTGAACCGGAATCTGCAGCTTTTGCTGAAAACGCAGGAAGAGACCCCGGACGACCCGTTTCTTCTGTATAATCTTGGCGTCGAATACCTGCGAATCGGGCAAACCGAACAGGCTCTTCAGGCTTTTCACAAAGCACGTGCCGGAATTTCTCCGGAGGTAAGCTACGCCCATTTGTTGGTGAAATGCGAAGCACGATGCTTACAGGCGCTTGGAAGGACTGACGAGGCGATCGAGCTTTGCGCGGAAGGCTTGGTACAGTATCCAGCCTACACGGATCTACTGCATATAAAAGGAAGCTGCGAAATGGCGCTTGGGAGAATGGAAGCTGCGAAAGCATCGCTTTTCAAAGCGTATCAGCTTGGCCCGGCGCCAGAAGGCTTTCACACGGAAGAAGGTGTCGGAACGTATCAAACCTGTTATACGCTCGGATTGTTACATGAAACGTTATGCGACTATAGCGTCGCAGCAGACTGGTATTTGGCTGCACTGCGGGCAAAGCCGAGTTTGAATCCTCCGCTTTGCCGATTATTTCGGTATATGAAATGTAGAGGGCTTGAACATGAGCTCTACACCATCATTTTGCATCGATTGAACATCCGCTCGCCGGAACCGATCAGAAAAATCCTCACATTGCTGCTTGAAACCGGTTGTTATCATACCGTCTCCCTGCTCATACAGAAATGGAAACCACGTCTGCCAGAAGAATTGCCTGCTCAGGTTACGATTACCCGCAAGTTGCTCGGAGGCGATGTAAAAGGGGCACAGCGGCTTCTGAGACGTCTGCGCAGTACGCCACAAAACAAACGGACCGTGGAACAAATGAAAGGTTGGGTAGACTGGCTTCGCAGCAAAGAAGAGGTGCAATCGTTTCCGGAACGCGTCCCCTCGGAGGAGCTTCCGTTTGCCGTTCGTATCGCATCGGCGGCAGGTAAAAATCCTTTACCCATCCTGGAAACCTGGAAACGGCTGCTGGACGTGCGGGAGCCTTGGAACGCGCTGGAGGCCAAACGTTTGATTCGAACGGCCATTCATCTTGCGGATACTCGGCTGGATTACTGGAAAGGAGCACCCGAACAGGCCGGGTTGATCCGGGCTTCGCGACTGGCGGCTCCGTTTGAAGACGGATTTTCATAAGGGGAGAGGATCTTGGACACGTTAGAATTAACTTTGTGCATGATCGTCCGTGACGAAGAGAGGCATCTCGACCGCTGCCTTCAATCCGTAAAATCGTTGGTGCGGGAAATGATTGTTGTGGATACAGGATCAACCGATGGAACCCGTGACATCGCCCGCCGGCATGGTGCCACCATCATCGACTTTCCGTGGAACGAGGACTTTGCTGAAGCCCGCAATGCCGGGCTAAAGCATGCGACCGGCCGATGGATTCTTGTTTTAGACGCGGATGAGGAGCTGGGTGAGATGGACGCCAAGTCCCTCCAACACCTGATAGAACAGCCGGATGTGTACGGCTGCCATGTTCAAATGATTAACTTCATCGGCGCCCAGCCCGGAGATGAATATGTGACGGATTCGGTGTGCCGTTTGTTTCGTAACGATCCCCGTATCGCTTACACCGGACGGATTCATGAGGATATCGTCCCGTCGATCGTCGCCATCCCCGGCTCCCAGATCGCTTATGCCTCCCTTACGGTTCGCCATTACGGGTATTTAGACGAGGTGTTGGAACGGAAAAAGAAGAATGAGCGCAACCTGGCCATCCTGCAGAAAGTAGTGGAACAAAGCCCTGACGATCCACGCATGCGGTACGCACTCGGAACGGAATATTTTCAGACGGGCGATTATGCGCGTGCACTCCACATTTTTCAGCCCCTAATCCCCCAAACACCGGTATTCGCCGGATTCACGTCGGACCTGGTGTTAAAAACGGTGTATTGCCTGCGGGAAACCGGACAAGTGCAAGAAGCGTTGAACCTGACTGACGAGGCCTTGTTGTTCTATCCCGATTTTACGGATTTATGGGAGCTCAAAGCAACGATTCACATGGAAAGCGGGTATCTGGAACAGTCGCTGGAAGCCGTCATGCAAGCGTTGCAAGCCGGGCAAAACCCCTTGCAATATACGACCTCATCCGGTTCGGGGACCTATCGCAGTCGTTATTTGGCCGGAATGATCTGCGAGCGGTTGTTTCGCATGCAGGATGCGATCAGCCATTATCGAAAGGCTTTGGAGTATTCCCCCGGTTATAGTCCCGCTTGGCACCGCTTCGCATGGGTCTCCTTTGGACTTGGGACAGAGGAGGAGATGTTTGATTTCTTAACCGAGCATGAGGGGCGTATTCCAGAACACGTCCGGAATGTTTTGCTGGAAGCGGCCGTTGAAGCCAGAAGAAGGGAAACTTCCGCGAGATTACTGGGGCAGCCGGGTACCTGGCCAGTGAACCCCATCCTCTACGCCTGTTCCCTCATTCAGAACAACGAGGAGGAACAAGCCCGCTTGTTCCTGCAACAGTTGGCGGAACACCCTGAATACCGTACGGAAAGCCATCTTTATCTGTGGGCACTTTCGATGAAAGAAGACGATTGGTCGGCTGGAATGAAGCAGATCGAGCGGCTTTCCATTGCTGATCCTTCGTTCTCGGCGGTCGAGGCTTTGCTGAAGGGGGATCCTGTTTACACCCTTCCGTTATCCGCCTGCCGCAGATGCCAGCAGGCACTATTGCGAAGCGGCGCATGGCGGGCGCTTCTTCATTTCCTGCGTCAGCTGCGGCCCGGTTTGGCGGTTCCTTGGCTCCCCGTCCGAATGATGACCGCATTTCTGACCGCACCACCAGAATGCCGACAGAGCCTCGTTGAACTGTGCATCGAACGCCAAAACACGATTTCTTTCGAGGAAACGATCCTGGCTGGTGTGATTGCGCATTCGGTGGGTGATTTCGCTAAAGCCGTTACATGGTTTCAAGCTGCCCGCAGGTTGGATGCCGGTCGTCTGGAACCGTTGGCGGGTTTAGCGGCCAGTTATGTGGATATGGCAAAGCGCAGGTACGGTAACTTTGTTCTTCCATTACAAATCACCCCGCCATTGTGCTTGATTGGTTTTTGACCGATAACAGAGGAGGTTTTCATTCATGCCCACCAGTTATTATCAGGCGATCCCGCAGTTGCTGGAACAGATCATGGCGGAACAGCCGCGTTCCATTTTGGATGTTGGGGTCGGCTTCGGAAAATATGGACTGCTTTGCCGTGAAGTACTGGAGGTTCCCTTCGGGCGGTATCATAAGGAACAATGGCATGTAATCATGGATGGTATTGAAGTCTACGAGGGATATCGGAATCCGATCCATGAACATGTGTATAATCAAGTTTATTATGGGAATGTCCGCGATTTGTTGGAGAGGCTCCCCAACTACGATGTGATTTTACTCATCGATGTTTTGGAACATTTTCCGAAAGAGGAGGGGATTGCTCTTCTTCATCATCTTTTACGCCACACGGAAAAGGTACTCATCGTGTCCACCCCCCTTTATCCGTCCAACCAGGGGGAGTATTTGGGAAACATCCACGAAACCCATCGAAGCCGGTGGCATTTATTAGACTTCCGTCATTTGGAGTGCAGTTATCGTTTGATCGAAACCAGCGATGGCGGGGCCCAAATCTTCACGTTCACACCACCATGTGCCGCATCGACACCGACAATCGATTTCATTTGGGAGAAGCCTTCCGTTCGACATGCCAAGCGGCTTACTTTAGGTTACCTGTTACCGCATCCGCATCTGACCGGTGGAATGAAAATTTTGCTTGAGCAGATGTACCACCTGAAACGGCGCGGTCACCGCATACACGCTTTTTCTGTCGGAGAACCGGGAGATTCCGTTTTGCCGGCATGGTCCCACGTCGAAACGGATGAAGCCACCCTGATCCCAAAAGGCCAAAGCGTTTTCCCTTATTTTGAACATTGCGATGCCGTGGTTCTCGGATGGATAAGTCAATTGGAGGGCAGCCAAAGCAGCCGCGTTCCGCTTCTCTATTTGGAACAGGGTTATCCCTGGCTGTTTAATGATATCGCACCGGAACACTTTGCCACTGTTCGCAACTCTCTTCGCGCTTTGTACGCCGAACCTGTTGCGATTGCCTCCGTATCTCCGGTATTGGCGGACACCTTGAAATCCCGTTTTGCAAGAACAAGCCATGTGATTCCAAACGGCATCGATACAAACCGCTTCCATCCCGGCGAGCCTCCGGGGAACGGGACGATTCTGCTGGTCGGTGCGTCAAATGAACGTTTCAAGGGGTTTGTGTTTGCTCTTCGGACCTTGCAACTTGTCTGGAATAGGGGAGCGCGCTTTAACGTGCTCTGGGTTTGTCAGTCACCGCCGAAACTAAATGGATTTTCGTTTCCCATCAAATTTATCATGAATCCCCCGCAGACGGAGCTTCCTCTTTGGTATCGGCAGGCGGACTTTTTGCTCTTCAGCTCCGAATACGAAGGGTTTGGCCTTCCTCCACTGGAAGCTATGGCATCGGGGATTCCTGTCGTATCAACGAACTGTGGCGGCATCAATGTATACGCGGAACACGGGGGAAACGCCCTTCTTTCGGAACCCGGCGATATGGAACAATTCGCCGGGCATATCATTTACCTTTTACAGAATCAGGACGCGCGGCGGCAAATGGGGGAGAGGGGCCGAAACCTGGCGTTGAAATATGATTGGGCTCAAATCGTCCCCAAGCTTGAGAAAGCCCTTCGGAAAGTGGCTCTTTACGGACAATCTGAGCGGACTTGAAGTGGAGTTCAATCAAGGGGGGCCTTGAAGTAAGAAGGTGGAAATGAAAAGGTGAGGGATGAAATGGGATGGAATGATGAATAAGAGCGGTAGTTTGTTGTCCCGCAGTACCTTGTTCCCTATAGCTTTACGCTGGTTACCAAAGTCCATTGCCTCCAAAAGGCAAGTGGGCTTTGTTTTAATGGAGATCCGCAATGATTTTTTCTAACATATCACCGTAGATGTTGTAGATTTTCATATGTATGCTGAAATTTTCCTCAATGAAGATAGGGGGAGGTGACTAACCTCCGTCCCTCTTACACCACCGTACGTACCGTTCGGTATACGGCGGTTCGTCTAAATGTCCGGTGATTTAAGTCAGTTCCAGCCGTCTAACTGGAATGCAAAATGAGCAAAGCCACCAAGCCAGCGCCGAAATGAGCAGGCCTGACACCGCCTCCGTCATCACGGATTTCGTTTTTTGGCATGCCGACATACCGGTTTGAGGGCGCTTTTTCCTAAACCGGCACAACCTTTTCAAATTTTGAACGGTTGCCGTCAATAGCGCCTGTTCCTGCATGCAGTCGAGTCCGCGGCTCCGTGCGCGAACCATGCCATGCACAACTTTGCTTTCAGCAAACACATGTTCACAGCGGGTTCGCAACTTTTGCAGATGACGGTAAGAACCAGTGAGTGAATCTGTTTGGCTCTGTTTCGGATTTGGACTTCCTGGATTTTCGCCAGCCGCTTGCGTTGTCGTTCCGGATCGTTCGTTTGACGCTTGTAAATCGGTACATCCTCAAGTGTCAGGTTACGCAGAGAAACCAGTGGGACGATCCCTTGCATGAATAGGGTTTGCAGATAATCACTCGTACCGTAGGCTTTGTCAGCAGAAAGCGTTCGAATCCGGATTTGTGGATGGGCAAAACGGATCGCGGAGAGCTGCCGCAAACTCGTCTCACGCTCGGCCGATCCCGACGCGATGCTCGCTTGTGCAGACAGAATGACGCCGGACTGGACATCCGTCACATGGTGCACCAAATACCGCAAATGCGCTTCCTGACCGTTGCTCTTTTTGTACAAACGGGCATCCAGGTCCGTCACGCTGCGGTGGGTCTTGTTCGAGAAGGTTTTGCCATGAAAATCTTCATGAGTTGCTGCATCTTCCAGCCGCCGCTCTTGCTCCGCGGGCGGCGGCGTCGGCGGGCTATCGTCATCGGAATCATGGGTGGCGCAATCGGTCTGTTCATCTTGCCGGGCCATGCGAGCCAAATAGTCCTCGATCGACTCCACCGGGGCCACGACGATTTCTTTCAAGCTGTGGATAGACGCGTTGGCGCGTACTTGGGTGCCGTCGACGCCTGCATGCACATCGGATTGGACCAATCCGGCAGCGATGCACTGATCGACGACATGTTTCATCAGCGTTTCGAAAATGCCGTGTTTTCGCCATAATTTCCGAGTCTTCACCAAGGTCGTTCGATCCGGCAGGGACGGCCGCGATGGATCCGGGCGCAAGACGGATTTGAAATCCAGTCCGCAAAACCATAAATAGCCTGCATGCATGGGCAGCAGCTGGTACAATTCCCGTTCAGAGTGATTGAACAAATACGAAAGCAGCATCAGTCGAATCATCCGCTCCGGGTCAGCCGCCGGGCGGCCGGTACGTTCCGTATACAGCGGCGCCACCCAATCATGAACGATGGAAAAATCAAGCGCTTCGTTCAGTTGGCGCAGGATGTGCTTTTTCGGCACGAGTTCATCCATATCCACGAATTGGAACATCTGAGGCTGGATGGCCGATAACTTACGAGCTTTCATGTTCAATCACTCTTTCGATTGTTTGTTACAGTATAAATTCGGCAAAACCGTGGTAAAAACCTGCTTAGGCGGACTTTATCGCCGGACTTTTAAAGGAAGAACAGTTTGGCGTGCTGTGGCGGTTTAATCTTCGCGATAAACTGAAGGAAAAAGGATTTGATTTTGAGCGGGAGTACATGGTCTTGGAGGTGTGCAATCCTGCGGAAGCGAACAGAGTCATAGTGAAAATGTATTGGCCGGGTACTTCCTTCCATGTAAAATTGTGGTTTATGAAGTGGATGGAAAGACCAAAATCGGCATGCCGAAACCGAGCGCATTCATAAATATGCTGGAGGATGATGTTCTGGCGGGCATTGCTGCCGACGTGGAAGCGCGATTGATTGGTTGCATCAATCGCGCCGCGAATCCATGATTTGAAAAAAAAGAATTAGTTGGAGCCAATGGTCACTTTTCACCAGGAATCGTTCAGCCGGTCTCGCATGTATTTTGGGGCGAAATCCACACCACACGCGGGATTCCTTTACATTTAACATTTAAGTTTTGCTAGGCTTTAACTTGTACCTCCCCGTATTGGTCAGTTGAACACGGATTCGTATGTTTCGTAAAGAATCCTCATGCAGCACAAAATGATTTTCGTCTTCAATCCGGTGCCATACCGAGGGATAGCGTCGAAACAACGACTCGCCCAGATTATAAACATCGACCTTCCGCTCAAAGCCTTTCCGGTAAGTATGACGGATTTGTTCTTCAATCTTTCGTTCGGTCAGATCGATCAATTCTTTCTCGGACATTTCCTGATGCAATTCGTTAATACCTGCCTTTACCGTTACCTCGACGTCAAAATAAACGCGAAGATCTTGAGCCGACGGCTTGATGCGCACTTTTGGCTTCTCCATGACCAATACAGCCGCTAACGATTTTCCACGTTCGAGAGAAAGCGGCACGCGAACCGTCTTTTTATGCATCCAGGGCAATCCCTGCAAATCGTCCGGATCCAATTCTCCATGGTACCGATTGTTCCAAAACACGGTTATACCTGCATATTCTAACAACGGATGCGTTTTTCTACTTACTTCCCACTGATTTTTCTCAATCCGTAGAGCAGGCAGGTAACTCATCCGCGAATCTTCTTTCAGCGTCATGACAAATTGATACAACCTGATCGGTGAAATGATCGATCGTTGCCGATACTGGTCCTCCGGATTGTGCAAAATGGACATCATCGGAGACTCATTAAAGAACGGAGTCGAGTTGAAAATATCTTCAATCGATTCTTTGGTACTGAAAACCCAAACCAAATAGCGGATTTCCCTGTAACGGTTCAGCAAATCCAATACATCTTGAAATTTATTCTGTTTCAGAATGTGTTCGCTGAACACGAGCGTGGAAACATGCCCCCAAAACACCCTTTGTTGCGACGTTTCATATAAATTGTTTGCCGCTTCCGTAAACGATGCGCCTGTGCCTTTACCAACCCATACAGGCGCTTCCCTCGATTTTTGTTGTCCTTCCAACTTGGCGACGCTGGAAAAATCAATAAGTTGCAAATACACAATGTACTTTCCGTCACGATAATCGAACCCGATGGCGGTTGCATAACTAATATTTTGAAATTCCTTAATATTCCAGCAACCGGTCGTGATGACGAGTAAAGCAATCAAGATTCCTGTTATTTTCATGCCTTTCATTTTGATTGTTCTCCCCGGTTTGTATCGTCAATCGTATGAAGCATCTCCGGACGCTTTCTCTTCCACGCTAATGGCAACCGAAACAAAGCATGCGGTAAATCTTTAAAAAACGGAGGAGACATCGGGGCCAGATACGGAACCCCGAAAGACTGAAGAGACGCCAGCAAAACCAGCAACAAAAATACGCCGAGAAAAAAACCGTATAAACCGAATATGCAAGAAAATATAAACAGTATGATTCTCAGTATGCTCACCGCACCTCCTAACGCCTGATTGGTAAGTGTTGCGCCGAATACATGCGTGATCGCGCCGATGATCACGATTCCGGGCGACAAAATTCCGGCTCGAATGGCTGCATCGCCCAAGATTAAGCCTCCTACAACGGTAAGTGTCGAACCGATAGAGGAAGGAAGGTGAACGCCGGCCTCGCGCAACATTTCAAGAAAAATGAGCGCAAGAAACATCTCCAGGCCGGTGGATAAGGGGATCCCGAGACGATTCACGGTCAGCGTCGCCAGCAAGTAAAATGGAAGCTGGTCTTGATGATAAGAAAGCAGGCAGAGCCAAAATGCGGGAAGCATGAGCGACACGAATAAACCTAACAACCGCAACATTTGCCCGAACGTTGATGACAACGCTGTAAAGTGGATGTCTTCCGGCGTTTTGATCAGGAGCAGTAAGTTGGCGGGGCCAATTAATGCCGCCGGCGTTCCGTCCACCAATAAAACAAATCGCCCGTTCATCAAACAGTTGACGGTAAAGTCCGGTCTTCCGGTATACGCCATAAGCGGAAATAGCGCCCATGTCGGTTCGATCATTTCTTCAAGTTCCGTAGCGCTGAATACCCCGTCAATGGTTATTTTTTGAAGGCGTTGTTTCACCTCCTGTATGACCTTTGGATCAGCTATATCGTACATATACATCAATCCGATCCGGGTTTGCGTACGTTCGCCAAGCACCATTTGCTCATAGGCTAACGAAGGCGATTTAAGTCGTTTGCGGATGAGCGCGGCATTGGTGGCCAACTCTTCCACAAAACAATCCTTGGCTCCCCGGACGGAGACTTCGACATTGGATTCTTCCGGTTTTCTCGCCGGCAGCTTGGCAATATCAACGGAACAGATGACCCGAAGCGCGGGAATATACATAAGCAATTTGCCTTCAAAAACATGTTGCGTCGCTTTCCGTTGCCAATCATCATCCGGCAGACGTTCCAGTTGAAGCTGACTCGCCGTTTGAAGCATGCCCGCGTCCGTAAACCCGTATGTTTCATAAAAACGTTGCAACCGAGGGAGTACCACCTCATGAATCATATGCTGGCTGTCGCTCATCCCTTCGCAGAAGACGAACAGTACGCTTGAACGTTCCTCCAGTGCGTTCAAGGTGTATGTATGATGCTTGACATCGGCGCAACGGCTGAACAAATTTAAAATAGCGGAAGCATCGGCCAGTTCAACGGATGGACGTTCGGAAGTTGAAGTGTATGGTTGAAAAGAGCTGTCAACCGACCCGGACGATGGTCTAAAAATAAACTTCTTCAACCACCTTTTTAACATAGGAACTCACCTTCTCATTTTGTTGGAAATCCAGATTTTCGTTACAAGCAATGCCATCAAGCCCAAAGCAGCGTAAACGGACGCCGGGAAAAACACGCTTCCAAGAAAATCGAGGAACAGTGCATCACTCAAGGGCAGCACAACGACAACGATCATCAGCGCGCCGTATAGGATGAACCACGGCAATCGCTTGCCCGGTTTCCAAATGTCAACCATAATAAACAGGGCCAGCGAGACGCGAACAAACGTGCCGGAAAGCCACTGGTAGATGGAGAAGAAATCAAGGTGCGAGATATATTGCCCGAGTTGAACCAAACGCCATTGCTCATAAGCAGGGTAACGCTGATTTGCCGCCTCAGCAGGTCCAAACACGGCGATGGAACCCATCAGCGGTCCCAGAATCAAACCGGCCAGCAGCACATTCACGAACATGAGAGTGCCGAATCGAGGTCGTTTGGTTAAATGCTCCTGATAAAAGAGAATGCAGATTAACTCCAGTAGCCCTCCCGCGGCATATATAACGCCTTTCCATACAGGCTCCCACCCAAATTCGATGACTGGAAACAGCAGGCTGTAATCCTTGTACTTGTAGTTGGCTGTCATCACAAAATCGCCGAGCACGATTACAACCGGGAGCAAAATGCCGGTGACGATTGCAATTACTCGCAACCCGGCATACGCTGCCAAAAGATTGCAAGCGACTCCCGCAAGCACCAACGCCCAAGCCGGCGTCTGCGGCAAATAGGAAGCAATCGTCCATGTTATAGTGTCTCTTAGCGAAATGGTGCCCATAACGAACATAAAGAAAGTGAAAAAAACGAGCATACCGTTTGCCGGCAGTTTTCCAAAATGACGATACAACCAGATTTTAATCGGCGTCCCGTTCATGTTTTTGAGAATATAGGATAAACATACGATCCAGACTGGCGATGCTGCCAAAACGGTTAACACGGATACCCAGGCATCTCTTTTGGAAGCAGTCAGCAGAAGAGGGATAATAATCACGTGATTCAGAATGCCGATAGCCATCAGGATCAACATGTATCCCTGGAGCAACGATATTTTATGATTGACCGGTGCGATATCCATCACCACTTTCCGAATGAACCTCTTCTTATGCTTTCCAAATTTCCCCTTGCTAAAACAACGTGCCTGGATAGGACTAGAGCCTCTTGATTCAGCCGATTAGCAACGCAGGCTGACGACGAAGCCCGGGGAGTAATGAATGAAGTGAACGAAGGCGAATCCGACGAAAGGCAAGGAATTGGACCATTTCTGTCGAATATGTCCGTAATGTGTGGCCATGATTGGCGAAAATTGCAAATGAATGGACGATTTTTTTACTGCATGTTACGGGTGTCTTTCAATAGGCGTGCGAAGGAGGCAAGCCCAATGATTCGTGTGTTGCTCGTGGATGATGAAGAAGATGCGCTCAATCTGTTGGAGATTTTGCTCGGACAAATCGGGGATGTCAAGGTCGTCGGAAGGTTTGTGAATCCGGTTCGGGCGATCGAAGCTTTGGACACGACGCCTGTGGACGCCGTTTTCCTGGATAATCAGATGCCGGGCATGACGGGCATGGAGGCGGCGAGGAAAATGAGGGACATCCAGCCTCAAATGCCGATTGTGTTTACGACGGCGTACGCGGAGTATGCGGTGGAAGCGTTTGAAATTCAATCGACCGACTATCTGCTGAAGCCGATTGCGATGAACAGGCTGCAACATGCGGTGTCGCGCATCAAGCAAGCTGTATCCGCGTTTCGGGCCCGCCCGGACGCCAGCGTCCGTCCTTTGATCCGATGCATGGGGGGCTTTTCCATTGGGCTTCCTCATGCCGATAATCGGCTGCTCCCCTGGAAAACGAACAAGGAAAAAGAGGTCTGCGCTTTTTTGATCCATCACGAAGGGACGCCCGCGGATACCGCGCTCATCATTGAGTCGATTTGGCCGGGGTACGATGTGAAAAAGGCGAAAACCTATTTGTATACTTGCCTGTCCTACTTGCGGAGAAGCTTGCAGGAGCATGACGTGCCCATAAGCGTAGAAAAAGCCGGAAACGGGTTCGCCATCCGGCTGGACGGGGCGGCTGCCGATGTGACGGCTTTCGAGGGGATGCTGGACGACATTTTGTCGGCGGAGGAACCGGATGAACGGTTGTACGACAAGATCAACGGGTTGTACAAAGGCGAATATATGGAGGGCTGCGATTATAGCTGGGCTGTATCCAGGCAGGAGGCAATCAAAGCGAAGTATATCCGTTCGCTGCGCTGCATGCACCGTCTTTTTCGCAAGCGGGGCCGCGCGGCGCTCGCGGCGGACAGTTTGCAGCGCGTGCTTGCGATTGCGCCGGATGCCGAGGCGGACGGACGTGAGCTCATCCGGCTGCATCTGGAAGCGGGAAACCGGAATGAGGCGCTGCGCGTCTATCGGCAGCTGGAGCAGGTCATTCGCGATCAGCTCGGGGTCGCGCTGGAAGAGGAGACGGTAAGGTTGCATGGGCAAATGGGATGGTCTGGGTGAGCGGACGATGAGAAAAAAGATTGCAGCGGCGATCGTAACGCTGGCCATATTGGCCGCAACATACGGCATGTTTCTCGTTTATTTCTCGCTGGGCGGGAAGCAGACGCCAAGAGCGGAAAACGGATTTCTCGATTTGACCGCGTGGCGGTTCGCGGACGATGGCGTCGTTCCATTGGACGGCGAATGGGAGTTTTACCCGGACAAGCTCCTCTCTCATAAAGATTTCGCATCCTCCCCAACGAATGAAAGCGGCCTTTCGCCGGAGCGGATCGAAGTGCCGGGATCGTGGTCGAATCGAATGCAGACGCTCGGCGTGGCGACGTACCGTTTGCAGGTCAAAGTCGGCGATTCTGCGTCCGTTTACGGGCTGAAAACATCGTCGATCCAAATGTCCAACCGCATCATCGTCAATGGCCAGGTCGCGGGCCAAAGCGGGAATCCGGCGGAAAGGCGGAACTATGAAGCGGTGAACCGGCCTTATGCCGGCTATTTTACGTTAAAGCCCGGATGGAACGAAATCATCGTGCAGGCGGCCAACTATGATTTTCCCGCCAGCAGCGGCATCAACGAATCGATCGATCTGGGATATGCCGCGCAAATTTCCGGGCTTCGCGACAAGGCGCTCACGCACGACTGGATTACGTTTACAGCCTTTCTGATGATGGGATTGTATTTTGTCGGCTTGTACTCCCAACGGAAAAACGATTATTCCCTGATCGTATTCGGGATGGTGTGCGTGTTTTTCGCCCTGTTCACCAGCACGCGCGGCGAAAGAGTGTTGTTCAGCCTGTTCGGCTCCGTTCCGTTCTGGCTGTATCTTCGCATTCAGATGGTTTCGGCGCTTGGCGCAGGCATGGGATTTCTCCTGTACGTGTATACGGCGTTCCGTCCGTTTTGCTCCCGATGGTTGATCCGGATCGGGGTGGTCGTCGGGATGGTTCTGGCGGTCTGGGCGATCGGCTTCATTCCCCGGTTCGCGACGGATCTGTTCCGGCGACTGGTCACGATCTACGCCACTTTCCCGCTGCTGTATGCGATTTATGTATTCGTCCTGGCGGCTTTCCGCAAAGTGGAGGGAAGCCTGTACCTGGCCGTCGCCGCGATCGCCCTGAACGTCTATGCGCTGGTGCAAAATCTGAACGTTTATTTCGCCGTACCGGTTGATTCGGTGCCGCCGTTCGAACCGTTCGTGTTCCTGCTGATGCTGGCTTTGCTCATGTCGCTTCGGTTCTCCAACGCGTTCCGGAAAATCGAAGAGCTGTCCGTTCAATTGTTGAAAGCGGACAAGCTGAAAGACGAGTTTCTGGCGAGAACGTCGCATGAGTTCAAGTCGCCGCTGCACGGCGTCATGCATATCTCCAGGTCGATGCTCGACGATTCCCGTCATCCGCCGACGGCGGAGCAGCGCGAGAAGCTGCAATTGATTGCGAGCATCGCCGGCAGGCTTTCGCAGCTGGTGTACGATATTCTGGATTTTTCCAAGCTGAAGCAAGGCGAATTGTCCGTTGATCCGACGCCGATCGATGTCCGTTCGGCCGTCGAGATGCAGGTGCGCATCTATTCGTTTCTGTGCGCGGACCGCAACAATCGGCTCGAGAACCGCGTCCCCGAACATTTGCCCTATGCGCTTGCCGATGAAAGCCGGTTCAGCCAGATCGTCGGCAATCTGCTCGACAACGCGGTCAAGCATACGGAGAACGGAAGCATCGTCGTCACAGCGGCGGAGAATCGCGGCATGATTGAAGTTTCGGTCCAGGATACAGGGGAAGGCATCGAAGCGCAGAACATTCCGCACCTGTTCGAAGCGTTCCAATCGTTTGACGCGCCGATGGAGCGCCGCGGCTTCGGGCTCGGGCTGTCCATCGTCAAACAACTGGTTGAACTGCAACACGGAACGATATCGGTATCTTCGACGAAAGGCGCCGGCACGACGTTCACGTTCACCCTGCCGATCGCAGGCAGCGGCGGGAAACCGGAAACGGCTTCCCGGGCAAGCGGACATCCGGTCAAAGCGCCGGAGTACGCGCTCGCGACGCCTTATTATTTGAATCAAAAAGGGAAGCACACGGTTCTGATCGTGGATGACCAATTCCTGAATCTGAAAGTATTGATGGATGCGCTGGAGCCCCTTGGCTATAACGTCATTGCCGTCAAAAACGGCTACGAGGCGCTCGAGCAAATCGGCAAACCGAACAAGATCGATCTCGTCGTTCTCGACCTGATGATGCCGGGCCTGTCGGGGTACGAAGTGTGCCAGGAGATCCGCAAAAGCTGGACGCTGCCGGAGCTTCCCGTGCTGATGGTGACGGCGGCCATTGGGCCTCAGGACAAGGTGGCGGCGTTCGAGGCGGGTGCGAACGACTTCTTGCCGAAGCCGTTCGATCTGGCAGAGCTGAAGGCGAGAATCGGCAGCTTGCTGGCGATGAAGGAGTCGCTCGCCAAGGCGGTCGATCTGGAGGTGGCGTTTCTGCAATCGCAGATCAAGCCGCATTTTTTGTACAACGTCTTGAACAGTATTGTCGCTTCCAGTTATACGGATGCGGAACGTTCGCGAAAATTGACGACGGATCTGGCCGATTATTTACGCGGCAGCTTCCGCTTCAGCAATGCGGAGCATCGGATCACCTTCGAAGAAGAGTTCAGCCTGATCCGGACTTACGTCGAAATTGAAAAAGCGCGCTTTAAGGATCGCTTGCAATTCGAATATGACATTGCGGAAGGGATGTTCCGGGTGAGCCTCCCTCCCCTGCTGCTTCAACCGCTCGTCGAAAACGCGATTCGGCACGGGATCGGCCATCGGATCGAAGGCGGAACGGTAAAATTAACGGCTTATGAGGCGGAGGGCGAATACCGGTTTGTGATTGAAGATAACGGCGTCGGCATCGAGAACGGGTTGCTCAGTCAACTGCCGGTTTCCGGTTCGGACAGGCGTCAGGGCGTCGGTCTGCTGAATATCAACAAGCGGTTGAAATACGAATACGGCACGGGGCTGCAGATGGAAAGCGAGCCGGGCCGGGGAACGAAAGTGACGGTGCGGATTCCGGCGGAGTCGGCGTGAACGGATGTTTTTAAGGTTTTTTTAAGGTGTCGTTTCGTATAATCCAAAATGACACAGTCTCTGTCGAATTTTGGAGGTGCGAAACGAAATGAGCAAAAACTTTGTACAGCGAATAGTATTGTCGGCATGGGTGCGTCTATCCCTGGCGACATTGATTGCGATCAGCGGAATGTTCCCGGTGCTGCAGACGATGCGGGTGCAGGCTTCGTCAGATCCGGTTGTCTTCTATGTGTCGGTAACCGGCGGCGTTTACTCGCAGGACGGGCTAAGCTGGGAAACGGCGTATCCGGGTACGATGCTGCAACCTGTGATCAACAATGTACCGGATAATTCGCAAATATGGGTCGCAAAAGGGACGTATTATTCTACGGAAGACATTGATTATGAAGAAAATCCAAGCGACCCCCGAACGAAGACGTTCCATTTGCGGAACGGCATCGCCGTGTACGGCGGTTTTGCGGGGACGGAGGACAGCCTCGCGCAGCGCGATTTGACCAACGAAGAGAATGCGACGATACTTAGCGGAAACTTGGGGGACCCGGATTCGGATGCGGACAACGCGTATCATGTGTTCTATCATTCGGTGCTCGACTCTACCGCGGTATTGGATGGTGTCACGATCACGGGCGGGAATGCGAATGGTTCAATCCCCAATGATACTGATTCCGGCGGCGGGATGTACAACAAGAATGCCAGCCTGACACTGACCCATGTAACGATCGGCGGAAATACGGCATTAATCTTTGGGGGTGGGATTTATAACGAAGGCGACGAAGGCGGAAGTCCGATACTGACGGATGTAGTCGTTCAAAATAACTCCTCAACAGATAATCTTTCTGTCGGCGGCGGGATCTATAACAAGGGCGGCAGCCCGATGCTGACGCATGTGACGATTAAAGGGAATCGATCCGCTACCGGCGGCGGGATTGTAATGCCACCGGAAGCAGCATGAATTTAGATAATGTGATCATCAAAGAAAATACCGCTTTTCTCTATATGGGTGGCGGAATCGCGAGTCAGCAGTCCGGATTAACCCTGGCAAATGTGACGATCAGCGGAAATACGGCAGCTTCTTTCGGCGGTGGCGGGATATTCAGTCTGGGCGACAATTTATCCATGACGGACGTAACGGTCAGCGAGAATATAGCCACTTTTAAATTAATGGGAGGTGTTACATATGAAAGAGAATAAGATTTTTGGCAAGAGATTTTGCCTGTTCATGATGATAGCGTATTTGATGACGCTTTTGGTTCCTGGTGAGGTGATTGCAACAAGCGGCGGTACGATCAGCACGGTGGCGGGGAACGGAACGGCTGGCTCTTCCGGAGACGGAGGAGCGGCGTGGATGGCTCAGTTAAATTATCCGTATGGAGTGGCGGTGGACAGCGGCGGAAATCTCTATATCGCGGATACTTTGAACCACCGGGTTCGGAAAGTGGATGCGTCCGGGAACATCAACACGGTGGCGGGGAACGGAACGGCTGGCTCTTCCGGAGACGGAGGAGCGGCGGCATCGGCTCAGTTAAATAAACCGTTTGGAGTGGCGGTGGACAGCGGCGGAAATCTCTATATCGCGGATACTTTGAACCACCGGGTTCGGAAAGTGGATACGTCCGGGAACATCAGCACGGTGGCGGGGAACGGAACGGCTGGCTCTTCCGGAGACGGAGGAGCGGCGGCATCGGCTCAGCTAAATAAACCGTATGGAGTGGCGGTGGACAGCGGCGGAAACCTCTATATCGCGGATACCTTTAACCATCGGATTCGGAAAGTGGATGCGTCCGGGAACATCAGCACGGTGGCAGGGACCGGAACGGCAGGCAATCCCGGAGAAGGCGAGTTCGCAACATCGGCTAATATAAAGTATCCGTATGGAGTGGCGGTGGACAGCGGCGGGAATCTTTTTTATGTCGCGGATGATGGTAGCAGCCGGGTTCGGAAAGTGGATGCGTCCGGGAAAATCAGCACGGTGGCAGGGAACGGAACGGCTGGCTCTTCCGGAGACGGAGGAGCGGCGGCGTTGGCTCAGTTATATCTCCCGTATGGAGTGGCGGTGGATAGCGGCGGAAATCTCTATATCGCGGATACTTATAACCAACGGGTTCGGAAAGTGGATGCGTCCGGGAACATCAGCACGGTGGCGGGGAACGGAACGGCTGGCTCTTCCGGAGACGGAGGAGCGGCGGCGTTGGCTCAGTTAAATTTCCCGTTTGGAGTGGCGGTGGACAGCGGCGGAATTCTCTATATCGCGGATACCAACAACAACCGGGTTCGGAAAGTCGCTGCCGAACCGGTGCCTGCCAGCGGACTGACGGTCACGGCCAGCGACGTGACGGGAGAGGGAACAGACGGCGAGACGAAAATCAGCGTCGCGGAGACGGTGGGAACAGGCCATAAATTCGTCTATAAAAACTTTGAAGGAGCGGCAGTGAGCGTACCGAACGTCGGCGACACCTTGAGCGGTTATACCGATCTGCCTGCGGACGGCATCATCGCGGCGGCGAACGACGACAAGATTGCCGTGGCGGAAGTGGACGGCAGCGGCAAGGTCGTGAAGTTTGGCCAGACGACGGCGGTGGTGGTGGCCGAGCCGGTGCCCGCCAGTGGGCTGACGGTCACGTCCAGCGACGTGACGGGAGCCGGAACGGACGGCAAGACGAAAATCAGCGTCGCGGAGACGGTGGGAACAGGCCATAAATTCGTCTATAAAAACTTTGAAGGAGCGGCAGTGAGCGTACCGAACGTCGGCGACACCTTGAGCGGTTATACCGATCTGCCTGCGGACGGCATCATCGCGGCGGCGAACGACGACAAGATTGCCGTGGCGGAAGTGGACGGCAGCGGCAAGGTCGTGAAGTTTGGCCAGACGACGGCGGTGGTGGTGGCCGAGCCGGTGCCCGCCAGTGGGCTGACGGTCACGTCCAGCGACGTGACGGGAGAGGGAACAGACGGCGAGACGAAAATCAGCGTCGCGGAGACGGTGGGAACAGGCCATAAATTCGTCTATAAAAACTTTGAAGGAGCGGCAGTGAGCGTACCGAACGTCGGCGACACCTTGAGCGGTTATACCGATCTGCCTGCGGACGGCATCATCGCGGCGGCGAACGACGACAAGATTGCCGTGGCGGAAGTGGACGGCAGCGGCAAGGTCGTGAAGTTTGGCCAGACGACGGCGGTGGTGGAAGCAAATCCTGCTTCGCCACCGACCTTAACAGCAGACAGCACCAACAATTACACGACGTTTGCCATCGAGATCACTTTCATCGACGATGCGGCATGGCGAAGCGCGATCACGGCAGTGAAAGACGGCAGCAAGACTCTGAATACAACGGACTATAGCATAACAGCAGGCAAGATCACCATTAACGCGGGCGTACTCAGCGCGGGTTTCCACACCGTCACGGTCGTGGCAACCGGTTATGCGGATGCCGTCGTGACGCAGAACGTGAATCTGCAGGATCGGCCTGCCAACCCGCAGAATCTGACTGCGACTGCGGGCAATCGTTTGGTTAACTTGAACTGGAATACAGTGACGGGCGCAACTTACTATAACGTGTATATGTCTGAAAAACCAAATGCATACGGCGAAACTGCGCTTGCGACCGTAACCGGGGCGACCTACCAGGTGCAAAATCTGACGAATGGCATGACGTATTATTTTGTGGTAAAAGCAGGCAACCCGGGAGGGTTGAGTGCGGAATCCAACGAAGTCCATGCAACGCCGGCCACCGTACCTGCGGCTCCTACAAATGTTGTGGCTACAGCGGGAAACGGCAGTGCAACGGTTACCTTTACCGCTCCAGATGACAACGGCGGAAGCGCGATCACCGGATATGAAGTGTTCGATTCTAATGGAAACAAAGTCGCGACAGGAAGTGCGGACGCAACTTCGATTACGATTACCGGATTAACCAACGGCACCACGTACACATTCACGGTGAAAGCCAAAAATGCAACAGGCTCCAGTGATCCATCGACACCTTCAAACGCAGTCACACCGCGAGCACCATCGAACAATCATCATGATGACGATGAGGAGACTGGATCGCCGTCTCAACCGGCATCGCCAGTACCGCAACCTGCGAATGTGGGAGTAGATGTACTTGTGAACGGAAAGACCGAGAACACGGGGACTTTAGCGACCGCTGAAGTGAATGGCCAACGTGTGACAACCGTTGCAGTCGATGAAGAAAAACTGCAACAACGCCTTGCGGCCGAAGGAGCAGGAGCTGTAGTCACGATTCCCGTTACGTTGGACAGCGATGTTGTCGTGGGCGAATTAAACGGCCGAATGATTAAAAATATGGAGAACCTGCAAGCGGTAGTGGAGCTTCGCACCGAGAAAGCGACTTATACATTGCCTGCGGAGCGAATCAATATCGATGCGATTGCCGAGCGATTCGGCCAAAATCTCGCTCTGCAAGACATCAAGGTGAAGATTGAAATTGCGCAGCCTGACACAGATATCGTTCGCATCGTCGAGAATGCGGCCAATCGTGAAGGATTTGCGCTTGTCGTGCCGCCGCTGGACTTCAAAGTGACCGCCGTCTATGGCGATCAAACGGAAGAAGTGGCGAGATTCAGCGCCTATGTTGAGCGCACGATTGCGATTCCGGAAGGTATCGATCCACAGCGAATTACTACGGGTGTGGTCATCGAACCGGATGGTTCGACGCGGCACGTACCGACCAAGGTGATTCAGATCGACGGCAAATATTACGCCAAAATCAACAGCCTGACGAATAGCACGTACTCGGTCGTATGGCATCCGCTCGAATTTGACGATGTGGCAAACCATTGGGCGAAAGATGCGGTCAACGACATGGGATCGCGCATGGTCATCGAAGGCATCGGAAACGGCCTGTTCGATCCCGGCCGGGACATTACCCGCGCGGAATTTGCAGCGATCATCGTCCGTGCTTTGGGACTCAAGCTGCAGAGCGGAACGAGCTTCTTCTCGGACGTGAAAGAATCGGATTGGTACAGCAGTGCGGTTCGCACCGCTTATGCGTATCATTTGGTGGGCGGGTTTGAAGACGGCACCTTCCGGCCGAATGACATGATCACTCGCGAACAAGCGATGGTCATCCTTTCCAAAGCGATGACGATTACGAACTTGAAAGCCAGACTTCCTGTCCAAACCGCAGACGTAACACTTCATACGTTTGGTGATGCAGCTGAAGTATCCGCATGGGCGCAAAGCAGCGTTGCGGACAGTGTTCAGGCTGGCATAGTATCTGGAAGAAGCGGTACTGCGCTTGACCCGAAGGATTACATGACCAGGGCTGAGGTTGCAACAATTATTCAGAGACTATTACAAAAATCTGGTCTGATTTAAGTTGGAATCGGGTTCATTTATCAATAAACGTTCGGAATATGAATATGTTACCTAATTCCATCGTTCACCGGCATCGCCGGTCATTGGGGCGAGTGCTCAATCATTCGCGCAGCGACGCAAAAGTTGGTGAGCGGCTACCCGGATGGAACGTTCAGGCCAAACAACTCGGTCACACGTGCCGAATTTACGGCTATGCTGGTTGGGGCGCTTAAACTGGACGGCACAGGCGTGGCGCTTGATTTTACGGATCAGGCCAAGATCGGGGCTTGGGCGAAACGAGCGGTTGCTCTCGCCGTGCAAACGGGGATCGTCAGCGAGTGCGAGGACGGCAGCTTCCGGCCTGATGCGCAGATCACCCGCGCGGAGATGGCGTCGATGATTGCCAATGCGCTGAAGGTGCCTTTTGACGCGAATGCACAAACCGGCTTTGCCGATGACGAAGACATTCCGAACTGGGCGAAATGCGCGGTCGGAAGCGGTAGTCATGCTACTCAGAATGCTGGAAGTTCGGGAGCAAGAATAAATCAATAAACATCAAGGGCAGACCTAACATGATTTTACTCGGTTGGGTCTGCCCTTTCTTTTGAAGTCGCAGAGCAATCCATTTATGAGACTGTTCCAACGAATGTGGTCATCGCTTTCGAAGGGATGGCCCTTTTTCATCTTAATAAATATTCTTCATTACTTTTGTATGACAGCACCATCATAATAACAGATTGGCTTTCTTCTCGCAGCGGTGTTGCCATGTGAGGATGGAGCTGATATTTATGTATCCCCATTTGCCTATATTGTTAGGCCGCAATCATTTTATGAATTTGTTCTACGGCTTTTAATACGAACACATTCGGACTTTGCCGCAATGGAGAGTTGGCATGCTCTGCGGCAAGGTCTTTTTTGTTTTTTTCAGCTATTGCACGTATGCATAAAAGGTAGCGCTGGCTGTCGTTCTCCCCCCCCCCTCTGTTTTGGTTTGCCAACAAACCAAAATGGAGGGACATGAATGAAAAAGATGAATTTGCGGGATATGTATCCTTTTTTTAAGACGGATGTATGGGTTGATGTAGATGAAGAAGTTGTCCATGAAATCCGCCGCTTCGACTTGGAAGAAAGCGCCTACAGGCTGCGAACGTATCGCCATCGGGCCTATTATTCGCTCGATCGCAACGATGGGATTGAGCAGCATGTTTTATTTCTTTCGATTTCACCGGAGGAGTATTACGAGCGCAAACTTTCACGGCAGCAACTTTATGAAGCTATGTGCCAGTTGCCGGTGAAATCCGCCAGACGGATTTACGCCCATTATTTCTTGGGTATGGGCAAAGTCGCTATTGCCAGAGCCGAGCATGTCGATGAGCGGGCGGTTCGTAAATCTATCCAAAGAGGCTTGAAACAAATGGAATACTTGCTCAAAAACATGTAATCGTTTCGTTGGAGGGTCCGATTTTCCTGCCAAAATGAACGGTTATATAGAGGACCATGTTCAGACAGCGGCTGGTTGCAACCAGCCGCTGCATTCTCCATGAAAGGGGTATGTGACGATGCATCCGATTCGATTTCGAGATGAGGAACACGAGAGGTTTTACGTTCAGATGCTGGTTGAAGGGAAATGCAGCGATGGCTACCACCGGGCGCTATTCTATACATTGGGCATTTCCCGAGAAACCAGGAGTCATATCCGCGATTTGTATGATTTGTCTAATGGCGGCATTAAGCCCGAAGGTCTTTCGGCCCCTTGGCAAACCGGCAGTACCATTCGAGTGTGTCGGCTCGCCTTTAATTTATGGAACGGCTGGACCGAAGCAGGAGGCGAACGTTACTCCACTCCCCACGAAATATTCGATTGCAGCTATGCCCCCTACTTTTTTGAAGCGATTCGTCTTCGTTATCCCGATTATTGCCGAAGTCACGAGAGAACGATCAAACGGCTGGCCGAACAAATTCGCTGAATGGCTGCCAGCGACGGGAGTGGAATGGGACGATGAAGGAAATTAAAACGAGGAATGTTGTGAAAGACATCAAACGTTTGGACAGATTCCCAAACGTGTTGGATCGTGTAAATCGTTCAAGCGATCGTGCCAAGCGGCAAGTTGAGAATGACAAGACGACTTCCTCGTCTCCAGTTGAATATGCGCAGCGCCATTCCGCAGCGGCTACGAAAAAAACGATACGTGCCCAAATGGGGATGAGTCTGCGTATCAACAAGAGATTGATTCGGCACATTCTAAAAAGGCGGTCGTTGCCAGATGGTGATTCTGTCACAAGTCAGAACCCGATTGATGTTAATACGGAGTCTTCGATTACGCGTACACCGCGACTTGCCCGTAGCATACGTCTCCGTAAGCCGGTTAATGGAAAATACGTTTTGTCATCTGGCTCGCATTCAGGGAAACAACGTTTTATACGAAGCCGTGTCAATGCCCGGCTTCTGCATCGTTCACGAACAGGCAGCTATCCTGACCGGATGCAGAAACGGGATATCGGACATCCAAAACCGGTCGGGAAGAAGGAAACATTCTCCGCCGCGGTATCTCGTTCAGCAAATGGATACGTGCAACCTTTAAACCGAGTCCCGTCTACTATAATGAAACAATCAGGTCATACGATCAAACGGAAAGTACGAAATTTCAAGACGTTATCGCCATTTATAAAAAATGGGCATCGGCTAGAGCACGCTAACAATCATTCGGATGCTCAAACTGAAGGGAAAATGAATGCCGTCAAGGAAGCACAACGGGATGCGCAGATGGCGATGTCTGCCCGCCGGTCCATTCAAACCGCGCGAGCTATCGCGAGATTGAATCGCCTTATCATTAAAATGGTTGTAAGAGCTACCGCCCTGCTTGTCAAGGGATTGACGGGGCTTTTGGGGATCAGCGGTTCGGTGATTGTATTGTTGTGCATTGTCATGGCGATAGCCGCTGTCATTTCCTCTCCTTTCGGTATCTTTGTGTCTGGTGAAAATACGGATGCCGATGTAAAGCCGCTTACCCGAATCGTTCAGGAAATAGAGGATGAATTTGCCGCCCGACTGGTAGATATACAGCAATCCGCTGGCAATGTAGACCGGGTGGAATATCATTATCCCGGCAGCGCGGACAATACACGAATCGATAACTGGATGGACATTATCGCCGTCTTTGCCGTGAAGACCGTCACGGATGCTGAAAACGGAATGGATGTGGCCACGCTTGATGCAACAAGAATCGGTATCATTCGATCGGTATTTTGGGATATGAATTCGCTGGAATCTCGTGTTGAAACGATAGAACATAAGGAAACGGTTACGGTCGAACAGGAGGACGGGAGCACCAGCGAAGAGACGGTTACCCGATATGAGCGCATTTTGCATATTACGGTCATTAGCCAAACTGCGGAGCAACAGGCAGATATATACCGCTTTACAAATGAACAGATGGAATTAATGAAGGAAATGCTGTCCGAGGAGTTTCGCCCGCTCATGTATGCAATACTTGGAAAAGATGCGGATATTGGTTTGACGCCGGAGCAACTTGATTTGGTTCAACAGCATTTGCCCGATGGTGAACTGGGCAGTGAAGCCGTCAAATTGGCGCTGACTCGTCTAGGCGATCCGTACAGCCAACCGAAGGCCGGTCAGGACAACTATACGGATTGCAGCTATCTCGTCCAATGGGTGTATCGTCAGTTAGGCATTAGCTTGCCGCGAACCGCCGCGGAGCAGGCCAGATTTTGCGTGGAGAATGGCCTGACCGTAAGCGCGGCGGATTTGGTTCCGGGCGATCTCGTGTTTTGGAGTTACGAACGGAACGGTAGATTTATGGATATTACCCATGTTGGGATTTATGCGGGAGACGGCAAAGTAGTGGACGCTTCCTCAAGTCGGGGGCAGGTGGTGTATCGCAATCTGTTCGATTCGGACAAACAAGTGTTGTTTGGCAGGCCGTATCTGGCGAGTGGTATTAACCGGTGAGGTAATCTTCCTCAGAACGATACGATGATGATTTTAGAAACCGTCACAAGCTCTTCTTCCCCAGCTACAACCGACATCAACAAAAGATGATAAAGCAGGAATGTTGTCCGGTATTGTCGTATTTATTACTTTGGGCTTACGGACTTCTAAGTTTTGGTATTAACATAAACGCAGAGGAGATGGTCCTATGTATTTAAAATATCTCCATATCAAGAACTTTAGAGCTATAAAAGAGCTAAAGCTTGAATTTAATAAGGGGTTAAATATTCTTGTCGGGGAGAATAACGCCGGCAAATCCGCGATCATCGATGCTTTGAGAATATGTTTAAGTTACGGAAAACAAGCCCGTGACATTTACGTTCGGAGAAGTGACTTTTACATCGATAGGTCGAACCCTGATCTCCTGCTTCCTGACATCGAGTTTCATTTGAATTTTGAAGTAGAGAAAGATGAAGAGACGGGCTGGTTTAACGATTTGCATGCACTCAACGATAATGGTCAGAGTGAGTTGCAAATACATTTTCGATATTACATAGATCGACAAAAATATATAGAAAAAATAAAGTACAGGGTTTGGGGCGGGCATAATGAAGGCCAGCAAATTGAACCCGATGTATGGGATCTACTGTTGTTTGTATATCTCGGGGCATTAAGAGATGCCGAACAGTATTTGAGACCCTCCAGAGGAAATCGTATCGGACAGCTCTACATGAATCTGAACGAGGACAGCAATAAAAATCGAATTGATGAAGATAAGCGTAAGGAACTGGCCAGAAAAGTAACGGATGCTTTGAAAAACAATCAAGAATGGACAGATTTAATTACCACCGGAAAAGAAAAAGTTAACGAACATTTAAAGCAAACAACCTTTCATGGAAAAGGACAAGAAGTAGAGATCGACTTTCTTCCTTACGAGTTTAAAGGCATAGTCGATAATCTTCGCATGCAAATTCCTGTTTTCAACCAAGAAAATCTGCAAACCGATTCTTCAAAGCAAGAGTATTTTGAACTCTATCAGAATGGACTAGGGTATAATAACCTGATATATACTGCAACTGTTCTCGGCGATTTAAAGAACAGACAGCAAGTCGAACCTGAGACCTATATTGCCCTGTTAATCGAAGAACCGGAAGCTCATCTGCACCCACAGTTGCAAAACTTATTCTTCAAATATCTGAATGAATTAGACAAGATCGGATTCCAGCTTTTTGTTACATCGCATTCTCCGACTATTACTGCCAAAGCCGATTTAAATGCGCTTATCGTTGTGCAAAATCAAAAGAACAATATTTCGGCGTTGTCAATTAAAAATTCTGACTTAAAGGATGAGAACAAAGCGTTTTTAGCCAAGTTTCTGGATGTAACAAAGTCGCAATTATTTTTCGCTAATGGAGTCATCTTTGTCGAGGGTATTTCCGAGGCATTGCTTTTGCCTGTTTTTGCAAAATTAATGGATAAAGACGGGAAGTATGATCTGGATAAAAACGGGATTGAAATTGTGAATGTGAACGGCGTGGCCTTTGAGCATTTTGGAAAGTTGTTTAACTCTACGGATGAAGAAAAGAGACTGCATGCAAGAGCAGCTATTATAACGGATAGTGATCCTAAATCAACTGGAGAAATTTCAGAGAGGGCTGTAAAAGCTGTGGCTATGCAGCAAGGGCTTTTAAAAGTGCAGTTAGCAAAAGTCACATTTGAACATGATTTGTTTCTAGAGGACAAAGCGAACAGGGATTTGTTGCTGAATATCTATCAGGAGATGCATCAGCGTACTATTATTGAGAAAGGTAGTTCCGATATTCAGCATGCTCGCGAGTTTATGAATAAGCTTGGGACTAACAAGGATAAGTCGGAACTGGCTTATCGGCTGGCAGTGAAACTTGAAGCCGAACTGTTTGACTATCGTCAATCCGAAAAGGAATTGGCTAATAAAGCACACCCAAACGATGCAAATCAAGGGGCAACAAAAATTAACTTTAAAGTCCCTGAGTACATCGCACAAGCAATCAAATGGGTTGTTCAGGATGATGCCGATGTTTAGTTCTCTGTCCTCAGGACAACGCGAGATTGTTTTTGAAAAAACCGGAAGATCTGTCGTCAGAGCATGTCCCGGCAGCGGGAAAACATACTCGCTTGCCGCGAGATTAGCCTATAGAATAAGTAATTGGGATCGAAAATGCCAAGGTATTGCTGCTATTTCCTTTACAAATGTTGCATGGAAGGAGATTGAAAAACAACTTAATGAAAAGTTTGAGATTAGAATACCCGTGCAATATCCTCACTTTTTAGGCACAATCGACAGCTTCGTTAATAAATTCATTTTTTTGCCTTATGGTCATCTCATTATGGGGTGCAGTAGGCGTCCCATCCTTGTTGGTGAACCACATGGTACTTGGACGGGTGGAAAATATGAGAGAGATTATAACCGATACTTTGATGCAGTAAGTTTCAACGCTGAGGATATTGCGATACGTACCAAGAGCCCGACACAATATCATTTCAAATGGTTTAATAAAGATGGCTCCGAAAGTGGTCATGTCAAGCACCTGAAACACATGAAGTATGCTTTCTGGAAACAAGGATTTGCCACACAATCAGATGCCAACTACATTTCAACTAAAATATTGGAGAGTTATCCTGCAGTGGCCAAATCAATTGTGCAGAGATTCCCCGAACTTATGATTGACGAAGCACAGGATACATCGGATGTTCAAATGAAAATCATCGACTGTCTCCTGAATCACGGGCTTGAGCACATTTTGATGATTGGAGATCCGGATCAGGCAATATATGAATGGAATGATGCCAAACCGGAATTATTTATAGAAAAGTATGCTCTTTGGAAAGAAAACTCAATCGTTTTAAACGAAAATAGAAGAAGTTCCCGTAATATCTGCAATTTTACTTATCGGTTATCTTCTTTAGATAATCCATCAGTAGCAGTAAACGAAAATGTGAAAGAATGCGAACTACAGCCAACTATTGTTACCTATAATGCAGACAATTTACAGCATACAATCGATGATTTTCTTCGCTTATGCATTCAGCACCAAATCGATATAAACCGTGAAAAAATTGCTGTATTGTACAGAAGTAAGGGCTTTTACAATCAAATTATAGGTATCGACGGTGCAATGAAGCAGGAAGTCCCTTGGCTCCCCGGAAAAATGTTTACAAGAGAGTTCGCCAAAGGCAAATACTTATACGATCGTAAGCAATTTAAAGATGGTTATAAAATGATTGAGCGTGCAATTTATAAAGCACTTACAGGCAATAATTACTGCTCGGAAAATGACATTGCCGAAAGGATATCAGTGGAAGGTTTTTTGAAATATCGAAAACGTGTTCTAAAGATTCTTCAGTTACTGCCAAAGACTAACGTCGATCTTATGAGCTGGATTAATCAAGCAAATCAGAATTTCAAAATAAATGGCATCAGAATAAAACTGGAAGTTGACTCTTGTTTTGGAGGTCTGACGTTCAATCAATTGTTTGAAACTGCCGAATTATATGCGGAACATCGTGAGTATAGATTGGGAACAGTGCATACCGCGAAAGGCGAGACCTTTGATGCTGTGCTACTTTTTTTAAAGAAAAAGGCCGGCCAGAGAAGTAATTACAGTACGTATATAAAAAATAACACTAGTATTACAACTTGTGAAGAGTTAAGAATTGTCTATGTGGGCATTACGAGGCCGCGTAAACTGCTTGTGCTTGCTGTTCCTGACGAAATTGAAAAGAGAGCATGGGAAAAGAAACTAATTGGAGTATAACAGAGAACTCGTTATGAGTGAAAAATTTTTAGCAATTTTCCGCGAAGTTAAAGTTGATTTTGATCCAATCTAAAAAAGTTTTGGGAGAATTGGTGCATAACCACAAAGAAAGCTACTTACCTAAGTTGGGCTGGAAAAGTGAGGCGATACAAAGCATACAAATTGCTAGCGCATGATACGTAAATGGTTTTGACCATTGTACTGTTGAAGCTAAAACACTCGTCACTGTAGGTTATGTGTGTTGGCGAAGCTGTGACGCTTGAGCAGACGGAGAGCTAGAATGCTGAGCCGAATCATGACCAAATATTCAAAAAATTACTTGGACGTGAAGTGATGCCGAATTCGGTGCGGCTAATTGGCCAGAATAGCCCAAGCAGCGCGGCTATTCCGGCCAATATATCGTCTTTTCCCTTCTCTCCTGGTGTGTATTGTTCAAACCGCAGTGACGAGCGACGCGCCATACCAGAATCTTTGAAATTCTGGGCGATAGTTAGTTTTTAGTAAATTTTATTCATATCAATGTCGTAGCCGGAACTTTTCATCTCTCTAGCTAATGCTATTTTCCAAGCGCCATGACTATCCATATCAACATAAACAACACCAGAGATATCGTTAGGTTTTTCAACATCCCCCTTTACAAGCGCACATACATTTTCTCGTCCTATTTTTCCAATAAGATACCCATGCTCAAAGACCACATTTTGTCTTGCACGAGGTTTTAATTCTTGCTCATCTTTCGACTTCCCGACATCACAAGAAGTATATAATACGATTGCGAATCCAACATTGGAATGTTCTTCGATTTTTTCTATAATTGTCTTTCCCTTGCTTGCTTGTTCGTGTAAAATAATTGCTTCCAAACCCAACTTTTCAACGAATCGTGCTGTTGTATATTTAGCTTCATTGTCATGACCATGAACAATGAAAACTTTTGAAGTATCCAATTCAATCGCTCCTTCGCATTTTATTATGTCAGAGCCCTCTAAGACATATTTGCTATTAAGTACAAAGACATCATGTTTGGATTTTAACACCTTAATTACAAACAAATATTTCTTTTCCTTTTCCACAATGGCATATTCAATTTCAGGTTGCAAAGAAAATAGTTTTAGCGCATTATCAATTACATTTTGAAAATTAAATTTCTGACTGATTCCATTTAAATAAAAACTTTCACCATCATACGTAGCCCCAATGATAATATAACCGAGACCAGTGTTCGCTAATGCACATATATATGTTGCAATAGCACTAGGCTTTAATTGAAATTCTCGACATATTATATTGGCCGTAATTTCCTTCGCGAGTAACTTAGTGATATCGGTATCTAAAGACATTTAATACACCTATCGTATTTTTCTCAATGGAATTTTGTTTATTCCCGTAGTTTTTAGTATTTTCCCGAATGTTACTTTCTCTGGCTCATCCCGACCGTTTTCAACCCATATTTCCCAATCCTTCTCGTAATCAAGTACGTCTTTTTCCGTGTCATAATAAATTATTATTTGGCCAAAGTCAGAAGGTCTAGTAATAAGGTAAATTTCCTCGTTATTTTTCGATATTAAAAAAATAGTCTTGTCAATTTCAATCATATTATCTAAATTATAATCTGGTTTCTTTTTTAAGTAATTCAATATTCTCTCTCTAGATCTGTTCAATATATTTTGCACATAGTCAAATTTAATAGGGTTACTGTCAGATATATGAATAAAGTTTTCAGCAAAGAAGCTGTTCTCTAACGCTCTCTCTAACCCCCTATCCGAAAAGATCCCCGACTGAATCAAAAATTCTTCTGTAATTTTTTGCTTAGCCCCTAAGATTTCGGCTTCTAATGTCGATTGAATTGATAATAGATTTTCCAAAGCCGATTCATCGGTAAGTCCATACTTATTAAGTATTCGATCAAATTTTTCTGCTTTTTCCATGTTAATCGCAATCTCTTCATCATCAATAAGCTTATGTTTATTTTTATATATTTCATGAAATAACTTTTTGGCTTTTTCTTTGTTCTCATTAAACCAAACGAAAATTTTTCTGAATATTACTTTAGATTCCTCGCTCCTAGGATATTCATTAAGTCGTTTTGTTAACAGAACAGATATTTGGTCCGCTACATCCTGTTCCTTCTTCACTCGAGTTTCTGGCAAATCTAAAAATATATTTAGGTCAAGCAATTCTTTTCTGAAATCGTATCCCAGTTCAGCAGAAATGTCTTTTAAAGCTCCGTCAATCTCGCCGTCATCCAAATATAGATCATCTTTTATGACAAATTCACCATACTGGTTGGGCAGAATCGGATTGACACTGTTGTTTAATATATTATCGTAATCATTATCTATCAGGAATGAAATAAAATTGTTTAACCAGCCAAGAGTTTGTGATGTGCTTGTCCACTGCAGGTATTCTGTAAATGCAGAAACACTTCCTGTTTTAGCTATGGTTTGAGCAATCCACCTAATCTGCCTTTTATCAACCTCGTCCCAAATGTTTTCGGACCAGTTATATATTATTCTTTCTTCGTGTATCTCATTGGGATAAATCGCCTTACAAAATTGGTAAATTAATTTTCTCTTGCTTGGAAAATCAGGTGTTTTGGAATATAGCGTTATTAAATAATTGCAAGCGTGCAATATTTTTTCGCGTTTTCCTTCCCTTATTAATTTGTTCATTTCATCTACGATTTCTTCTTGTCGTTTAACTGCATATTTGATTTGACCAGTTGCTACTTTATTATGCACTAAGTAATCCCGAATATCTATTCCTAGTAGTTCCATTACGTTCTTTAATTCTTCGTCGATATTCTTATCAATTTTCAACTCTGATTTTTTCTTAAAAATGCCCTTTTGGTTGGGAATAACTGAATATTGGTCGTTGTTCACATCATTCAAACAATCTTGGTCTAAATTTAATATCTGATAATAAGAATTTAGCCATGAGATGGGATCAATACCTCTAACAAGCGATTTGGCCAAATTATCTATGTCATTTCTCTGATGGATTGAATTAGTAATCACTTTCGATGTAAGCTGGCCCATTTCAGGCCATATAAGCTCATACCAAACATCAATATGAGCCTTCCGTGGTAACATTGATGGTATCCACTGAGACCCTAAATCCCAAATCTTATTTCTTAGATCTTTAGAGGATGCTGAAGGAAACCAGACATTTGCCTTACCATCCTCGCGAAGAATTGTAATTCTCCTGCCGTCTTCGGTATCTACGATTGGAGTATTAAGTATTTTAGATTTAATAGGGAGGAGTACTTCACTATTAAACCATTCTTTTGAAATCCATGCTTGTTCTTTCTGTTTCGGTATTTTTGCAAGTAAATGGATATTCCCCCAGTTTTCCTTTGAGGCATGGTCTAACAAAGTGTTATAGAGCTTTAACGCTTTAAGAATTATTGATTTATTCTCCTCAATTTTTTGCCCTGGGCGATCTGTGAGGTATACACCGTTTCTCGGTTCATTCGGATTAAAATTAGAACTATTTATAACAACAGGAAATGAAAAATCCTCTGTCCCGATTAATGGAAAATCACAAAACAATCTAGGCAATTGCGGATTATACTCTTTTAGAAAGATTCTATCCTCAGCAAATTCAATCTCTACAGCTATAGAAACATCATTTTCAGTTAAAACCGCAATTTGAGTCTCGTCTTCGTCCCACAATTCGCTTTTTGTCACTTTGTAAAGCTTAATATTATCTCCTAATTCACGATGGCTTCTGGACAACTCGTACTGAACGTTCTCATTGGCTATATTGACGGATTTTATCTCAGGCAAGAAGACTAACGTATAAGCCAATGCAATGTGTAGGTCATTTAATCCAGTTTGGGCTACCTTTACGCCACTTTCGTCCAAAACATATCTGAAAACGGTATTGAGACCTTCAGGTGAATAATCATTGTACGGACCTTGCAAATCAATATCTTCAAGTGATGCATGTGAATTGTTCACTGAAGCGATAATCTCATGAATATCAGTACCGCTTCGATCAAGTCTGATCTTGAATTTTTTATATGGTTCATCCAATTCCTTAAGTACACCCTCAATTTCAACTTCTTCTGACAGTAGATGTGTTGTGAGAAAGCCTGTTCCGAATTTCCCTGTTTTTTTCTTGACAGTTTCCTGCGTTGTCCTTTCTTTTGTCGAAACTTGCTCAATCAAAAAGGTTACATTATCCGTCGTGAAAGGTTTCCCGTTATGCTTGAATTCAATAATTTTATTTTCATCATCTACTTTAAAATCAATTTCGATTGTTAGATCGCAATTTTCGTGTGCAACATCTTTAGCATTTTGCAATAGCTCCCATACCCAACGCCGTGCAGAGTCTCCATTTTCATCAAATCTCAATTTATCCATCAAGTCGAGGATTTTCGTAGCAATTGCATGACTGTAAACTTTTTCTTTAGAACGTTTAATCTTTGAAATATACGACATGTTAGATGTCCTCGCTTTCAATTAGAATCAAATCTCAAGGAATCTTATATAAGAAAAAATTATGACTATTCGAAGTTATAAATGTAAAGCAATTCTGCTGGGAGTTTTGATTCGGTACGATGTGAACTTAAGTTGAAATTTTTTTGTTGGAACGAAATTCTCACGGTTTCAACCAAATCGACCTACGAACAAACGAGAAGTCTTTCTCATAATAATACCATATAAATGGGAGATAAGTCCCTATAGGACGTTTGTTGTAAGCTAAATGAAAAGAGATATTCGAAAAGTTTGGTCCGATTTTGCATTAAAAATGAAATGAATAATAGAGGGACATGTTCCGTTCCTCTCAATGAACTTTGACAACCGAATACAATCTTATCCGGTACGTTCCCCGCATGGCCTAGAAGGATAGCCAAATTGCAGGCGCGCCACGACCATTTTGCCGGTTCTTGTTTTTGCATGTCTTGTAGCGGAACCGTCAGAAAGCGAGCGATTTTGCCCATGCAATCCATAAATGGTGGTTCCATTTAAGGCGAAGATCCATGCGGAGGGATAATGATACTTTCGTCCAGCCATAGCTCATCGCAATGGGGGCGGCTTGCAGCGATCCTGGAAGAGGTTTGAAGCCTATGAGGACGGCTAACCACTGTCCGCCGGATAGGGTTAATGGAAGAGAAGCAACCAAAACAGAGGCGGAAACAGAGATGCGCACAAGCGGTAATGTTTGTCGCGCATCTCTGTTTTTCAGCTTTGCTGGATTATTGGGAGGTTTTTATGAACCATAAACTCATCCGGTACAGCATGCAAATCGCTATGATAAAACAATTACTGGCATTATCTTTGATTACCGAAAACGAATTTCATTTGATAAAGAACAAAACGATGCGGGATTACGGCATCATTTCGGACCTTACTTCTTGATTCGCACATTTGTCGGTCCGCCCATCTCTTATTAAACTGATGGCAAGTAAATAAGAATGGAGGACAACATCATGGCTCTCGAAGTAGAAGTAATTAAAGCAAGTAGGAAAATATCCGATCGCAACGCCGGAAAGTTATCGGATGTCCTTCGCGTCGCCCCTTATGCCCGCGTAAGTACCGACACCGAGGAGCAATTGAGCAGCTACAAGTCGCAAGTCGCCTATTACACCGATCTCGTTAGCAAACGAAGCGACTGGGTGCTGGTTGATATTTATGCAGATGAAGCCATAACCGGTACTCAGGTAACGAAGCGCGAGGATTTTCAGCGCATGATTAACGATTGTATGGACGGGAAAATTGATATGATCATCACGAAGTCTATCTCCAGGTTTGCAAGAAATACGCTGGACACGTTGAAATACGTCCGAATGTTGAAGGAAAAGAACATCGCCGTACATTTTGAAGATGAGAATATCAATACGCTGACGATGGACGGCGAATTGCTGCTCGTCATTCTAAGCTCAGTAGCGCAGCAGGAAGTGGAGAACATCTCCGCCAACGTAAAAAAAGGGTTGAAGATGAAAATGAAGCGCGGCGAACTGGTGGGCTTCCAAAGTTGTTTGGGCTATGATTACGATGTGAATACGAAACAGATCACCGTTAATCAAGAAGAAGCCGAAATCGTCCGCTATATTTTTGAACGATATACATCGGGGATCGGCGCTTACGTTATTGCCAAGGAACTGACTGAGGCGGGACATAAGACCAAGTACGGAAGAGTCGAATGGCAGGACACAACCGTTCTTGGTATCATAAAGAATGAGAAGTACAAAGGCGATTTGCTGCAAGGAAAGACATTTACCGTCGATCCCATTTCCAAGAGAAGATTGGACAATTACGGCGAGGAAGATCAGTTTTATGTCAAAAATCATCATGAGCCGATTGTCAGCGAGGAAGTATTTGAGAAGGCGCAGGATATATTGCATCGAAGAGGCGAAAATCGCCGCCGCGGCGCAATAGGCAAGCGGGACAAGTACAGCAGAAAATTTGCTTTCAGCAGCAAGTTGGAATGTGCTTTCTGCGGAAGCAATCTCTCGCGGCGGAACTGGCACAGCGGAACTCCGCACGAGAAGGTGATTTGGCAGTGCGTGACAGCCACGAAAAAGGGGAAGAAATACTGCCCTCACAGTAAAGCCTTGGAGGAAAAGCTGATTGAGGGTGCTTTTGTCGAATCATACAAATTGGTGTGCCGCAAAAATTCGGACGTGCTGGACGAGCTTATGAAAAGAATGGAATCGGTGTTTAGCGACCAGAATAATCAAATGAGACTGAACAAAATTAACAGCGATATTCAGGCCACGGAGCAAAAACGTTGCAGACTGATTGATTTGTGCCTGGATGAGAAAATAGACAGGGCTACCTACGAACAGAAGTATGTGGAACTCGATACTTCGCTCACTAAACTGCTCGAAGAAAAGGAACAACTGGAGCAATCCGCACAAGATGAAATTGATTTGGGAAAGCGGCTTGAGCATTTCCGCAAAGTGCTTCAAACAAATGAGGTTCTGACCGCATTCGACCGAAACGTATTCGAAAGCATCGTTGATAAAGTGATTATTGGGGAGAACTCCAATCAGGAAAGTCCCGAGCCGTACAGACTGACCTTCGTCTATAAGACCGGCTTTCATAACAGCATCCAAAGCAAGATGCATAAGCAAAAAAAGTCCTTGCGAAGTGAAAGGGGGAGAGTGCCTTCCTATTCCGAGAACAACACATGTGGAGTGTGTGGCGTTGTTGGTGCGAAAGGACAATTAATTCGGAGATGTATTGGCGGGAATAGTAAAGAGGGGCGACCAAGCCCCTCTTTTTTTTCTTCCGAAATTGTATTGCAAGTTTGACTGGTAAATTTTATTATATGAGTTCTTCCCTATTATTTTTGGAGGTGTTTTATGAGTATTAAATGGTTTAATCCGAAAACACATACGGATTGGGTGCGTCCCCATTCAATCGAGTGGTATGCTCAATTAGGAAGATTAACAGGACAGTATTCGTATTCTTGGAAATCGACCATTACTGAGCCCAATGGTGAATTGATTTTCACTAATGAAGTGTCTCAGATGGTTCCGGGCAAGAAGGTACTGGATATTGGCTGTGGGCACGGTGAGTTTGCCTTACAATGGAGCCCGGTCGTAAAGCATATTGTTGGTATAGATATAACGAGTGACTTCATCAAGCAGGGAAATGATGCAGGTCGGCACAATGTAACCTTTATAACGGCAAACACGAAAGACAAGCTGCCTTTTGAAGACGAGGAATTTGACTGTGCATATAACCGTAGAGGACCTACCTCAGCTTACCTTGACGTAAAGAGAGTCATTAAACAGGGTGGGAAACTCATCGCTCTTCACCCCGGTGATCATATTACATCGGAGTTGTCAGAGTTATTTCCTGATTTTTTTGAACCTTCTCCCTCAGGTACTCCTATACTCGATAATATAAAGCAAAGATTACAAGAGGGAGGACTAGAGAATGCTAAGATTGAAACGGTAAGAAGCCTTGAATACCTGCATGAACCAATTGACGTAATTAGAATGAGTCTTTTCGGTCAAAAACCTTCCGTATTTGAATCGGTAATTCAGCAGTCTATGTCGGAGATAACAAGGATATTTGAAAAGAACGCAACGGACAAAGGCTTACCCACAACCTTTGAACGCTACATCGTTCGTGTGACGGTCTAAAGATTATTGCTGTGGGACAACATCTAGAGAAAATTTCTCGCGTATAATTACTGGCCTAAACTTCCACTATAGCCGACAATGAATCCTGCTAGGCACACCATCTCCATCCCCTCGTATTAACCAGTAAAAGGCTGAGGGCGGATTTAGTCAGCCGCCCCTAGCACAGTTGTTATAAAGTTGCTCAGTTCGGCCGGTCCATTAAACTTTTAGCTCACCATGCTGGAGCTGTCCATTTTCCACCTGGATGGTGGTATGGGTAATGTTGAATTTTTCTTCAATTACTCGGACGGCCTGCTGTAGCACGGTCTGATGGTCTGTGTTGTCTTCGATCACAAGGTGGCAGCTTAAGGAATTCAGTCCTGAAGTGATCGTCCAAATATGGAGATCATGCACATCCACAACCTCATCGACCTCCATCAACGCCTCGCGTACTTTTGCCGAATCGATGCCTGCCGGTGTTCCCTCCATCAGGATATGGACCGCATTGGCGATGACCCCCCAGGCGCTTTTCAAAATGAGCAGGGAGACAAGCACGCTGATAATAGGATCAGCGACGTACCAGGAGGTCAGGCTCATAATCAGTCCGGCCGCGATGGCGCCTACAGAACCGAGCGCGTCACCAAGAACATGAAGATAGGCGCTGCGGATATTGATATTTTCTTTGACATCGCTTTTTCTCATCAGGAACCAGGCACTGAGCAAATTGGCAAACAGTCCGATAAAGGAGATCGCCATCATGGGGCCGCTGGCTACGGTCGGAGGTTCAAAGAATCGTCCATAGGCTTCCCAAATGATAGAACCGGCAACGACAAACAATGCAGCACCGTTCAGTAAGGCAGCCAATATTTCGAACCGGTGAAAACCGTAGGATTTCCGCGCCGATGGGGCTTTGGCCGACAGAAACATGGCTGCAAGGCTTAATGCAAGTGCGCCGGCATCGCTAAGCATATGGCCTGAGTCTGATAGCAGGGCAAGGCTGTTCGTAATCAATCCGCCGAAAAATTCCAAAAACATGATACCGGTTGTGATGATCAGGGCGATGGTCAGGCCCTTTTTGTTATTGGGCATGTGGGCATGCGCGTGACCGTGATGTCCGTGAGCATGTCCATGGCTGTGATCATGCCCGTGATCATGATGATCATGATGATCATGGGTAGAATGCGGATGGCTGGAATGGCTCATAACGTTTACCTCCTCGTATATGAACAATTGCTCATATATTCTTGTGAGATGATCATACACTCATTTTCCGACTGACGCAAGCCTTTTTTTGACATGTTGCGAAAAGCGAAGTAACGCGAAAAAAATTTACATATCCGATACATGTAAGGCTGGGATGATACATCTGCCCGATACCGTTTGAGCCGTGAGGGTATCCTCATGAGAATTTGAAAAAGGGAGGGCGGGAGGCGCGACCGATAACGAAGGAAAGGAGCTGGCCGCAGCACAACGTGGAGAGATCGCTTATTTTACGAAGTCTGTCCCCCGGTTATCCAAAAACTCTCAGCAGGTGTATGCCGGGGATTACAACATGGATATGCGAGTATCCTCCCGCGATGAGATCAGTGAATTGGCAGGCATGTTTAAGAAGATGATGCAGAGGATCAGGGAGCAAATCCGTATCATTGAACAGAAACGAGGTGCATTAAAGAAAGCTCAGGCACAAAACAAAGTGTTTTTCGCTAATGCTGCGCACGAGATGAATCCTCCGTTAACAACGCTCATAGGTTACGCCCAGATTATAAAGAAAAAGGGATAGAGTCATCAGAATACCTTCTGAAACTCTATCCTTTTTTACAAAGGAACGATTTATTTTCTCACAACAATAACTCCATGGCTGTGCGTTCTTTATCCGCGATCTCGAGCAAGAGCTTGGAAGCCTGCTGCAGCTCCTGGTGGCTGCCCGTTCTTCCCGCACGGTCGATTAATGCTGAGACGCTGACCCACATTGGGGCGATCTCCGTGAACAATTGGTAGGCTTGCTCGATTCGCGGGTCTGCTAATTGATCGGCGCATTCCTTCAAGTAATCCCGATACAGATTCCGAAACAAAGCGCCGCCGGTTCCCGCGCGTTCCATCAGCAAAGCCGTCAGGCATAAATCATGCTCGAAATGGCTGCTGCGGGAAGGCCACTTCAGGATTTCTTTGCTCATTTTCACGATGCCTTTATTTCCGATATTGCGGATAGGCGGGTTCAGATAGTCCTGCGCATTCTTGGTCAAGGATTGGCGTAATGCGGGAGCGAGCGGAGGTAAGGCGTCAATCGGCTCGAGCGTAAAGGAACGATTCCGGGAACTCATGGGTCCTTTTGCATTTCTGGCTTCAGCCAAGCTTGTCAAACGCGTCTTCACCAGACTGCCCTGTTGTCCGGTATCCGCCATATAGGCGTATTCGTCATCCATACCGTATAGGACCGCATAGTGACCGGCAAAGTGCACTTTGCTCGTGAAATAGTCCAAGTAATAGGAATCCAATTTCAGCCCGACCGGAATCCCGCGTTCGATACAGCCCCGTACGTTCCGCCACGCTTTATCGACGGAGGACGTTTCTTGAACGTTAACGGTCAAACGCAGCATGTCGGCGAGGTTGGCCGTCAACTGATCCACCTTCACTCTTCCGCCGATGAACGGAAAATCCATTCCCTTCGAGTCCCAATAAATGAAACCGAGCCCTTGTCCGAGTCCGAACAGCATCGGCTCCGACAGCTGGATTCCCGCAAACTGCATTAAATTGCCCATGGCAGTCGTTTCGCAATGCTCACCTTGGTAAGGAACGAAGCCTTCAATGATTGTGCTCATCTTCCCTGGTCTCCTTCGACAATTCGTTAATTAAACTGGCAACGAACGCTTGCTCACTCTCTATCAGCCTGAGCGGATGCAAGAACAGCGCCCTTACGTGCAGCGGCAATCGAACGCCGCCTTGGGATTCGAATTTTTGCCGTATGCCTTCTGAAGCCTCCCGAAGAAAAGCCAACCTTTTCCGTAATGCAGCTATGGCCATGTCGTTCCCGATAAAAGGCATAGCGGCCAAGCCAAGATCGAAGCGATTGTCGCGCTCACGTGCTGACGATAGACTGTCAAGGATCTCATCTTTCAGCTGGGCCATGCCGGCTTCGGTGAGGACATACCGGGTCGGCGCTGGTCCCTTGCCGGATTTTCCATCGGATTCCTCGGATGCAATCCATCCTTTCTCACTCAGTTTCTTCAGTCCGACGTAGATTGAGGTCGTGCCGATGTTCGCCCATTCCCGATACCCTCGTTGATCGACTAATTTCTTAATATCGTAGCCCGAAGCTTGACGGCATTCCGCGATCATTTGCAGCAGCATGAATTCGACATTGGAAATAGGGTGCATGAAGAACCCCCTTAAATTTATTATTTCACATATGTAATATAACACTAGTGAAATATAAGTTCAATAACGGGTTCTATGGAGGCGCGTACGGCTGGTCAGAGTTGACCAACAGCACATTCGAAAGGGGAGGCACTCATCTTGTAGACTTGTACCGATCTCATGTGGGAAGAGTTATTGGTCTTTTTTTAGAAAAGGCGATATTTCTGGGAAACATTATTTTATAATTTAGACATCATCATCGAGGTGCTAATGATGCTACAAAAGTATATTTATAAATTTTGCAAAATCCTGAATTAACAATTTTTTGCGAAACGGGGTAGGAACAAAATGGCAGATTTCCATCATAACTTTCATTTGTTTTTCGACGAATTCGGGCTGCGGCAGCAAAGTACAAAGGGGTCGGAAATGACGATGAATACGCCGATCGGAGATGGAAGCATTCGTCGACTCGTTCCTCGCCCCGATCTCGAGATCGTGTTTGAAGAGCTGATGTTCCATGGCGATTTTCTCATGCCGCTAGCCACAACAACGCCAATGGTTGAGCTTCACTATTGTTTGCAAGGAACGAGGGTTATTCATGTCGAACGAAATCAGTACGAATTTGTTCCCGGGACGTGTGCGCTTCAACTCATCGACGAAGGGAAAGCGCTGTTTGAATTTACCGGAAATCAGCCTTATCAGGCACTATCAGTCGGGATTCCCGTTTCGACCTTCCATCATTACATGGAGGATATCTCGGGTGCCAGGCATCTTCATTTTTCCAGCCTTCTCGGGAGAAAGCCTTTCCGCCTTTTTGATGAGCCCATCGATCCCGCGTCTGCCGTAATTATTAAACGCTTGTCTCAGTCTGTGCAAACAGGCAGCATGAAGAACCTGGAGCTGGAGTGCAATGTGCTGGAGCTCCTGTCATCGGCCTTTCAGTCATTTCTTACCGAGCCGAAGACTCCGAGACTATCTAGCATTGAAAGGCAAAAAATACAGCGGGCGCGCGATATTATGTTGGAACGAATGGCGAATCCCCCCTCGCTGGTCGAACTGTCCCGTATGATTGGCCTGAACGATAACAAATTAAAAGTTGGCTTTAAAGAACTATACGGAACGACCGTATTTGGTTATTTGAGGGAAAAACGACTGGAAAAAGCCTTTCTCCTTTTGCAGCAAGGAGACTTGAATGTGACTGAAACGTCGCTTTCGGTAGGCTACTCCAACCCCAGTTACTTTACTGAGGCATTTCGGGAAAAGTACGGCGTAAATCCCGGAAACCTGCTTAGACGTTCATTTTGATTTGTAGCATTGGAAATCATGAACAATTGTTTTATGGAAAGGCTGTTCTTCGGAGCGGTCTTTTTGTTTTGGACCGATGGCTCCCTGTGACCGCGAAAATACTCCGTCTACTGGTAGAGAAGGAATCGATTCGACTGTACGCTAAGGATTATGGAGTTTGTTTAAATACAATAAAACTCGAAAGGTCGAGGGAGAGCTATGACAAATAAAAAGGGGATAGCCAGACTGCTGGAAATCGCCGGAGAGAAGCGCGGACTGATGATCGTCTCCGGCCTGTTATCTTCGCTTAGTGCCATTTGTATGCTGGTGCCTTACGCTTCCGTCTATTTCATTTTGAAAGAGTTGTTGGAGCACGCGGCGTCCCCGGCTTTGGCTGACGGAGCGAAGATGATCCGCTTTGGCGTTATCGCTTTGCTCGGCTTCGCAGTCGGCTTGATTACGATGTACGCAGGGGGAATGGCTTCGCATATCGCCGCTTTCCGTATTCTTTACGGTCTCAGGATCAAGCTTTCCGGCCATATCGGCAAGCTTCCGCTCGGATGGCTGACCGGCAAATCGACGGGAGCCGTCAAGAAAACGCTGGAACAAAGCGTAGAGAAAGTGGAGACGTTCATTGCTCACCAGTTACCTGATCTCGTACATGTTGCCGTGACCACGCTTCTGATGATTGCCGTGATGTTCACGCTGAATGTTTGGCTGGCGATTGCTTGCATCGTGCCGATTGTTCTCGGTTTCGCGGTTCAGATCGCGCTCATAAGCGGGTCGGAGACGAAAGAAAACCTCAAGCGGTGCTATGATTCACTGGAACGGATGAATGCTTCTGCCGTCCAATATGTGCGGGGGATGCCTGCCGTCAAGGTGTTCGGACAAACCGTACAATCTTTTCGCCAGTTTCACCAGGACATGATTCGTTACCGCGACTATGGCGTGAAATTAACGGATCAGTTTCAATACGGATCTTTAATTTTCAAGGTGATTCTTGGCTCGTTAGCCGCGTTGATTCTGCCTGTCGGCGTGTTTTTGTTAAGCCGCGATCCGGGCAGCGTCGCTTTCGCCTCTGTTCTGTTGTTTTTCCTGGTCATGGCACCGGGCATATCCGCCCCGATGTTTAAAATCATGTTCCTGGCCGAAACGATCAGGGATATTAACGAGGGCGTGGAGCGCATCGATCGCATATTGGCGGAGCCGCATGTGCCGGAGCCCGAGCATCCGAGACGGCCGACTTCATTCGATGTTACATTCGATCGCGTCTTTTTTTCGTATGGATCGGAGCATGCGGATACCGATGCGCTTGCGGACATTTCCTTTACCGCCCGCCAAGGGGAAGTGACGGCGCTCGTCGGTCCGTCAGGAGCGGGCAAATCAACCATCGCCAACCTGGTGCCTCGTTTCTGGAATGTGAACACGGGATCGATTCGCATCGGCGATGTGGATATCCGCGAAATAGCGACCCCTGATCTGATGAACACCGTTGCATTCGTGTTTCAGGAATCCTTTTTGTTTTACGATACCGTGTACAATAATATCGCGATCGGACGGCCGGACGCGCCGCCGGAAGATGTGTACGCCGCAGCGAAGGCGGCGCAGTGCCATGCATTCATCGAGGACCTTCCGCTTGGGTATGACACGCTGATTGGAGAAGGAGGCGTTTATTTGTCCGGCGGGGAGGAACAGCGGATCGCCGTGGCTAGAGCGATCCTGAAAAACGCCCCCATCCTTGTGCTTGATGAAGCGACGGCGTTTGCCGACCCGGAGAACGAGCATGAGATGCAGCTGGCGTTGAAAACGTTGATGAAAAACAAGACGGTCATCGTCATCGCGCATCGCCTGTCCACCATTCGGGATGCAGAACAAATTCTCGTCATGGACAGCGGGAGAATCGTCGAGCGGGGAAGGCATGAAGCGCTCCTCTCGGCGGGCGGCCTGTACGGACGCATGTGGAATTCCTATCGTCAAGCGGCAGCTTGGCATATGGGCAAAGGGGAGGTGGACGCTGAACATGAACATGCTGCGCAACATTACGGCGGATAATCCGCGCTCGCTCGTCAAACCTGTTTTTTACACGACGATTGCCAACCTGGCGGGGATCATTCCTTTTGCGCTGTTGGTGGAAGCGGCGAGATTGATCTTTAACCCGTTTGTCCATCCCGATATCCCGCTGGATACGGCACGACTCTGGTGGGTGTGCGGTGGGCTGGCGGCTTCGCTCGTTCTCTTGTTTGTCTGCGAAATTCCTGCTTATCGTGCCCAATACCGCGACGCATATGGTGCGGCGGCGGACGGACGGTCTCGGCTGGCCGAGCATTTGCGCAAGCTGTCTCTGGGATACCTGAACAAGCGGGATCCGGGTGATCTGGCCAATATGATAACGGGCGATTTTGCGATGTTGGAGCACGGCATCTCCCATTTGGTTCCGCAGATGATCGGGGCCGCCGTCATGCCGGTTCTGGCCTTGATCGGCCTGTCTTTCCTCGACTGGCGCCTCGCGCTTTCCCTGTTCGCGGCGATGCCTTTGGCCATCCTGCTGGTGTTCTTGACGTCCGGCATCCAGCGCAAACTCGGCTCGCAGCATATGCGGGCCAAGATCGATGCCGGAGGCCGGCTGCAAGAATACTTGAACGGTATCCGGGTGATCAAAGCCTATAACTTGACAGGAGAACGTTTTGTCCGGCTTGAAAGCTCATTCAGGGAATTGATGCGGCAGAGCATCCGCCTCGAAGGGATCGTGGGGCCCATTGTACTGAGCGCGATTGCCTGTATTCGTGGCGGTCTAACCCTGATGGTCATGGCTGGTGTTCATCTGCTGCTCGGCGGAAGCCTGGATGTCATCACATTCGTAGCGTTCCTGATCATCGGAACCCGAATCTTCGATCCGTTGATGACAGCGCTCGCCGGTTATGCGGAGCTTCGCTATCTCGAGCAGGCGGGCGGACGCATCGTGCAGCTTTTGCGGGAGCCCGTCATGCAAGGAGAGCGGCAGCCCCCTGCAAATCATGATGTCGAATTGAAGCAAGTTACGTTTGGCTACATGGATCAGCAGGTTCTCCGGGACGTGAGCCTAAGCATGCCGGCTGGTTCCTTTACCGCATTGGTCGGCCCTTCGGGCAGCGGCAAAAGTACGATTCTTCGGCTCATTGCCCGTTTTTACGACCCGGATAAGGGAACGGTGATGATGGGCGGGGAGGACATTCGTGCTATGGACCCGGAAGCATTGCTTCACAAAGTATCGATGGTGTTTCAAGATGTATACCTATTTCAGGATACGATCGCAGGCAATATCCGGTTCGGCCGAAAGGACGCAACGCGTGAGGAAATCGAGGAAGCAGCGCGGCTTGCTTGTTGTCACGATTTTATCCTGAAGCTGCCACAAGGTTACGACACGATGGTAGGTGAGGGAGGAAGCACATTGTCGGGAGGTGAAAAACAGCGGATTTCCATTGCCAGGGCGATGCTGAAAAATGCGCCGATCATTCTCCTCGATGAAGCAACGGCTTCTCTCGATCCCGAGAACGAAGCCGAGATTCAAAAAGCAATCGATCGTCTTGTTCGAGGCCGAACCGTCATCGTCGTTGCTCACCGGCTAAAGACCGTGCTGCATGCCGACCGGATTGTTGTAATGGATCATGGGCAGATCGTGGAGCAGGGCCGCCATGATGAATTGCTTTCGTCGAATGGCCTGTATGCCCGGTTATGGAGTCGGCAGCATTCGCCCCAGCAACCAGATATATTCCCTGACCACTGTCCTTAAGCTAACGGGCAGTGATGGTGAGGAAGCACGCGGTTTCTAAATTTATGAATGAGCATGGAGGCTGAGCATATGAGGGATTATACCGTGATGTTGAATGATGGCAGAAAACTTGGATGTGCAGAGTATGGTCAAATTGATGGTGAAGCGGTCTTTGTATTCCATGGAACGCCCGGAGCACGCTACCAAATCTACGCTGCCCGGCTGGAATCTATCGCACAAGAAGGCCCAGTTCCGTTGCGAATTTTCGTGCCAGAACGACCTGGGTACGGGTTATCGGATGCAAAAGCGGGAAGAACACTGGATGATTGGTGCCGGGATTTTGAAGCTTTGGCTGACGAAATTGGTGTTAAGCGGTTTTCTATTGTCGGGATTTCCGGGGGGGCGCCTTTTGCTCTTGCCTGTACGTATAGAATGCCAACACGCGTTCGGAAAACTGCCGTTATTTGTGGAATGGGTCCTATCGATATCCTTGGTCAAGAGGGGCTCTGTCTCTTTACGGAAGAAAAGGTTTGCCTTCAGGGTCCTGAATTCACCCGAGCATATATAACTAAGTTAGCAAATATGGTCAATGCTAACCCAGACCGCTTCACGGAATATTATATCGATAACCTTCCAGAATTGGATCGAAAATTAATTTCGGACGACCTGGTTCCCGTTCTTAAGCAATCCGGTATCGAAGCAACTCGGCAGGTGGAAGGAATGGTAGATGATTATGTGATTTTTGGTCAACCATGGAACATCCCACTGCAAAAAATACGCGTGCCCGTTGCGTTCTGGCATAGCGAAGACGATCATGTTGTCCCGATTCGCTATGCGGATTACCTAGCATCTATCATCCCGAACGCGAAACTGAGGCGGATGCAAGACTATGATCACTTTGGGTCGTTTTTAGCCGCACAACCTGAGCTTTATGACTTTTTAACTTTAGATTGATGTGACTTAGCCCTTTATTTCTACAGAAATAAAGGGCTAAGTCAATTGGCGTAGAGGAGGCTTGTTCGATTCTAGGGTCTTCCAAATGATTGGCGCATTCTTTCAAGTAATCTCGATACGGCTTTTATTTATGTCGCACGTCGAGTGCGGGTCGGGGCTTCCGAAGACATTGCACGTTGGAAAGAGCAGGGCACCCTCGCCGACGCCATCGCGATGACACGAAAGGAGATGTGACAGTACTGCTCAGACAATGTCAACAAATTAATCTTCACTCCCATCGGAAATGAATCAAAGCCGTTTGAGCACGCAGCGCTTATCCAGTGAGCCATACTCGGAATCCTGCGAATATGGAAGGGAACTATACCCGCATAGCTCATAATAAAAAAGGCCTTGTATCCTAATTGATAGGGTACAAGACCAGAGTTGAAGCTTGATATCACTTACTTTCTCCCAGCGAGTTTCGTTGTAATTGCGGAATCAAGGCAAAGGCGAACGTGAATATCGGACTTAACCATAAGAATGCAGCGAACGGGGTATATTCTAGTACCGGAACGCCAAGGGTGGCAGCGAAGAAAGCTCCGCTGACGCCCCATGGAATCAGAGGGTTGACGAGGGTTCCGCAATCCTCCAAGGTTCGTGACAGGGTTTTGGCCGGTATTTGTCTGCGGGTATACTCATCCTTAAACATTTGGCCCGGCAGCAGGATGGATAAATACTGCTCCCCTGTCATGCCGTTAACGGCGATCGATGATGCGCCCGTCATAAGAACAATGCTGCTGCGCCGTTTCAGCGGCTCAATCCATTTACGGAACAAGGCTTCGATGACTCCGCAGTGCTGCAGCAAGCCGCCTAATGATAAGGCGATCAGGATCAGGGACACCGACCCCATCATCGATTGCAGGCCGCCACGATTCACGATCTGAGCTACAGTCTCATTCACGATGCTACTCTTGTAACCGCCCTGCATCACGCTAAACCAGCTGCTTATCGTGGTTTGCTGTTGAACGAATGCCGTTATCAACAGTCCGGTAACGATGCCTGCTATTAATGTGGGAAGGATCGGTATACGCTTTGCCGAGCATACAATGACCGCAAGGGGTGACAGCAGCGTTAACCAGTGAAGATGAAACCCGTCTTGCAGCGACTCCTTGATGGGCTGAATAGAGCTCAAATCCATAGACCCGGTCGTCGGGATCAGAAGAAATAATATCGTTGTGATGATTAACGCAGGTACCGTGGTATACATCATATTACGAATATGGGTGAACAAAGAGATGCCGGCCACGGCAGGCGCAAAATTCGTCGTATCGGACAGCGGAGACATTTTATCCCCGAAACAGGCACCCGAGACGATGGCCCCCGCTGCCAGAGGAAGCGAAATTCCCGTCGTCATGGCGATCCCCATCAAGGCGACGCCGACCGTGCTGACCGTGGTGAACGAGCTGCCGGTGAACATCGATACCATGATGGTGACATATAAGGCGCTAACTGCAAAATAATGCGGTTCGATATAATCCAAGCCGTAATACAGTATGGTCGGCACGGTTCCGCTCATCATCCACACGGCAATTAATATGCCAATAAGCGAAAGGATCAAGATCGGCATAATCGCGGATTGTATGCCTTGTATGATAGAGGATTCAAGCTTCTTCCAGGAGAATCCGTATAAGCGTAATATGGCGGCAGTGCCGATCGTTGCGCCCAGAAGCGGGATATGAGGCTCCGCCTTGAATATAAAGATCGAAACAAACAGAAATGCTAGAATGAAAGCGATAAGAATGATGCTTTGTACAAAACCAAGCTGTCGTTCCATGATGCTGGAGCTCCTTATACATGAGGTTAGCGGCTTGAAGACATGGATCCCCATCCGCTCTTTTTTTGCTTTTTCACTTTTGTGCTTTTTGGCTTTTTTGCATTGAAGCACGTAGGTACTATAAACGATAAGATGAGATCGAGTCAATGTTATAAAAATACATTCCATAAGAAAAAGCCAACCTCCCAGCTGTACTGAGAAGCTTGGCTTTTCTGCTCTGGCATACTACACCTGGAATCCGAACCCATTCCAATGAATCTTCTCTTCGACCGGCAGTCTTACGGAAGGCCGAGCCGGCTCTGCTGCCTTGCCGATGGCAACGAGCATGACCGGCACGTACCGGTCAGGAATCGCGAAGGCCTCGATCAGTTTGTCCGGATTAAAGCCGCTCATCGGACAAGAGTCCAGTCCCATCGCTTTTGCGGCAAGCATCAGCTGCATGGCGGCAAGCGAGGCATTGGAGAAGGCCTGATCCCGCGCCCAGGTAGGTTTGTTCGTATAGGCTCCCTGGATTTGCAGGATCAGATTTGCCTTTATCTCCGGAGATAACCGACCTGCCTGCACATCCGCTTCGAATATGCTCTCCGCATTCCGGTCGGCTTGCAAATCTCCGAGGATCGCCACGGTCGCCGATGCTTCGGCGACCTGCTGTTGTCCGTTCGCAATACCAAGGAGGATGTCCTTGCTCGCTTGATCCGTCACGACGAGGAAATGCCAATGCTGCAGATTCCAGGCGGAAGGTGCTTGCGAAGCGATTCGGAGCAGTTCTTTGATTTCGTCTTCGCTCATCCGATAAGTGCGGTCATAACGCTTTACGGCATGCCTTTCTTTTGCTACGGTCAAAAAATCCTGCTTGCTATCGAGGTTTACGTTCATTTTCGATACACTCCCTTTATTTAAGTATGGGTCAAACAACATTATCCTTCGGCATGCTTCGTTCCGTATCCCGGAGCACTGCTGCCGCTTTGGGCTTTGGTCTCACATTCGTTCCAATGACGCCCGCGACAATGAGTACCGAACCGATAAGATGATAGACGGTCACGGCCTCTCCGAGTAAAAACGCTCCGGCTGCGATGGAGATGACGGTGGACAGATTGGAAAATACGCTGATCTTCGAAGCCTCGAGCTTGGAGAGCGCATAGCTGGACGAGAAGGCCGTTACCAGCGATGCCAGAATGCCGAGATACAAGATAGCCCAGATAAAATCCGGATTGGCCAGCGGTGTGAAGATTTGATTCATCGTTCCGTTGGCCGCATGATCCAACAGCGACGCCAGCCAAAAGGTCACGCACCCGATCGTCATCATAAAGCTGGTCACTTCGGGCGGCGTGAACGTACGCAGCAGGAAGCGCGATAGTACGGTATACCCTGCGGATACGAGACAAGAGAGGAACAGCAGCAGCATTCCGGCCGCATTCGTAAGATCCATGCTTGAGCCGCCTTGCATGACAAAGATCAGCACCACCCCGAATACGGACAGCAGAATGGAGAGCTTTTGCCGCAGCGTCGTGGACTCCTTCAGAAAAAATCCCGCGAGCATGGCGGTTAGGATCGGCGTGACGGCAAAAATGATGCCGCCTTCGGCAGAGGATGCATGCTTCAGACCGAACGCCTGCAAGGTGAAGAACCCCAGCGGATACATCAAAGCCAACAGAAGCAGCCTCGGCCATGGCTTGCCCTTGAGCGAAAGGCGAAATACGCCTGTAGCAACCAGAATCACAATTGCCGCGAAGGACAAGGTGAAGCGAAGCGCCAAGGTGTCGATGGCGCTTGCGTACGCCAGAGCGACTTTCGTATACATAAAAGATAACCCGATGATGGATGCGTAGATGAGAACTGCTAAATACGCAAAGGCGCGATCTCGTCGCGACTTGTTGGATCGCATGGATGACATGGATAAAACCTCCTATTAGCTACTGGTTGATGAAGCTTGCAATTGAAATCGTACGGGATTCCGGATCATGCCACAATGCGAAAAATCCATAACTGTATCGGTACAGTTACGCCCGGCTGTTGTGGTGTGGGAGTTCTTTTTTCGGTATAGTAGGGTATGAGAGGAACTTCGGGCCGATTCGAGGGCTTAGGGGGCGAGGCAAATCATGAACAAATATTCGGTGATCCTGGCGGATATCGAACAAAAGCATGCTGCTGGCGAGCTGCGACCGGGACAGAAGCTGCCATCCGTACGTCAAGCGGCCGAAGCATACGGCTGCAGCGTCAGCACGGTAATCCGGGCCTATGCGGAGCTGGAGAAACGCCACTTCATCTACTCGATTCCGCAGAGCGGTTATTATGTGGTGCAGGATGAAGAGAGAGAAACTGATATGAATCACGGGATCATTGATTTTGCCTCTTCTTCGCCCGATTTGAATGTGTTTCCTTACCGGGATTTCCAACATTGCTTGAACAAGGCAATCGACACGTACAAATACCATTTGTTTACCTATGGGGATCCGGAAGGTCTGGGGGCTTTGCGCGAAACGCTCGTGAAGCACCTGGCTGCGGACCAGGTGTTTGCCAAGGCCGGGCAGATTGTGGTAACCTCAGGCATCCAGCAGGCGCTTCACACGTTAGCGGAGATGCCGTTCCCGAGCGGCAAGCCGGCCATCCTGGTGGAGCAGCCGAGTTATAATAAGTATTTGGATTTTCTTGAGGCGGAAGGGTTGCCGGTGAAGACCATCGCCCGCACCGCGGACGGCATCGATCTGCAGCAGCTGGAGGAGATATTCCGCAGCGGCGATATTAAATGCTTCTACACGATGTCAAGGCATCATAACCCGCTTGGCACCTCATATAACGCTCGGGAGAAGCAGGCGATTGCCCGTCTGGCCGGCAAGCACGACGTGTATGTGATCGAAGACGACTACATGGCGGATTTGGGTGATCGGCGCGGGTTTGACCCGATTTTTGCGTATGACCGGAGCGGGTATGTGGTGTATTTGAAAAGCTTCTCGAAAATCATTTTTCCGGGACTGCGGATCGGCGCCGTGGTGCTGCCTGAGTCGCTTGCAGCCAGCTTTCACAAGGCTAACCAGCTAAACGGTGCTGCACTGCTCTCTCAGGCTGCGCTTGATATCTACATGAAGAACGGTATGTATGATAGGCACCGGGATAAGATCCATCGGCAGTATGAATCGAGGATGAGGACCTTACACGATGCGGTGAACAGGTATAACGAACCGGGACTGCTCGAAGTGGCGGAAGTCCGATCAGGCATATATACGCAGTTCAAAATGCCGCAGACGGTCAATCTGGAGCGGGTGGTGGAACGACTGCAGAAACGGGGCGTGCTCGTGTTGAGCGGGAAGCTGTTTTACCTGACGGACTATCGGCAGAGGGAGAAGTTTTTGCGAATCAGCATCTCCCGCGCCCGCCCGGAGCAGATTCATGAAGGCGTGCAAGCCGTGATTGAGGAAGTCAAGCGGGGAATGAATGTGTAAGGCAATCGAATTTTGCGAAAATAATGGTAATTAAATACAACTAAAATAAAGACGGGAGGTCCCACGATGAATTTTGAAACGGTGATGCAGGAGCTTGAAGCGCTCGGCAAGGAACGGCTCAAGAAAATGTACATGTCCAATGGAGCGCGCGAACCGCTGTTCGGCGTGGCGACAGGCGCGATGAAGCCCATGGCCAAGCAAATCAAGATCAATCAGCCTTTGGCCGAGGAGCTTTACGCTACAGGAAATTACGACGCCATGTACTTTGCCGGCATCATTGCCGATCCGAAAGCGATGACCGCGGCGGATTTTGAGCGCTGGATCGAGGGGGCGTATTTCTATATGCTGTCCGATTACGTGGTTGCGGTCACCCTGGCGGAAGCCGATATTGCGCAAGAGGTTGCCGATCAATGGATCGCAAGCGGCGATGAGCTGCGAATGTCAGCAGGATGGAGCTGTTATTGCTGGCTTTTGGGCAGCCGGCCGGACGCCCAGTTTGACGAAAGCAAACTCGCGAGCATGCTGGAGAGGGTGGAACAGACGATTCACGAATCTCCCGAACGCACGAAAGCCTCGATGAATAACTTTATGTACACCGTTGGGGTATCCTATCTGCCGCTCCACGATAAGGCAGTCGAGACTGCTAAGGCCGTAGGCCCGGTTGAAATTAAACGGGATAACAAAAAGAGCAGCATCGTTAACGCCTCCGAAAGCATTCAGAAGGCGATTGACAAAAATCAGCTTGGTTTCAAACGCAAATATGTAAGATGTTAAACCGTCCGGGGTGGACGAGCCTCAGAGCGAAAAGTCCGTTCGGACACCGCGGCGGGCGAAATTGCAAAACGGCATGCAGGACTGAAAGTCAGTCATTTGCACGCCGTTTTTTATGCGAGGATTTTGCAACATCCTGTTACGCATCAGATATTAGAAGTTCATATAAATAAATTCCTGCGTTTCTCCGGAAAAGAAGATAATACCAAGCACGACGGCGATCAGGACGACGGCTCCGCCGAGCGCCAGGCCGACCATGATCAGCGCCCGTACGACACGATCCGTAAGGCTGCGGGCTTTCGCTTCCGCCGATGCGTTATGGGGCTGCAATTCCATAATTGTTCATCCTCGTATACAAGATTTCGCCAAACCGGTGACTCCCTTGGTCGATCAGATGAGCCGGGTCGCGATAATATTCATGCGGAATGGTGTTGATCGGTTCTTGATTAAATTCGATAAAGGGGTAGCCTCTTGATTCTACCAGCTTCTGATAGGCGCCCATCGCTTCCGTATACTCGCTCCAATGGAACAGCTTCTTGTCAGCGATATGCTCTTTATCGAGCGGAGCGGAATAGAATACGGCTTGCTTCTGATGCTCCTCCAGCAGATCAAGCGTTTGTTCGATCATGAATAACCCGAAGCTGTGATCTGGATCGAAAGGCTTATTCCAGCGATAGAGCTCTTCGTAGTGCTGGTCGATGCCTTCCTGCTGAGCGTCATTCATGTTGTCATAAGCGGTATACATCGGCGTATAGCTTTCTTCGATCCCTTTTCTTTCATTTTCGTTCTTTTGAACCTCCTGGCGGATTTTCTCCATCGGCGTACGGGTCTTGAACAGACGGTAGCTGATCGCGTCGCGGTCATGATAGAGGGTCCATTGATTCAGGAGGCGGGACGTCACCCAATTGTGGGCATTGCTCGGAAGCGACTCGCGGTTTTTGTCCGGGAAATCAGCCAGCCAGCTGCGCGGGATGGGCTGTCCCAGCTTCTCCACCAGCGTCGGGTAGACAACAACGTACGGCTCGTTATCCGACACGACGACGATCCCATAGTTGATCTCAAACACAACATAATCAACCTTATCGATCATGGAGGCGAGCAGGGCATAGGTCTCCGTAAATCTTCCTCCGGAAATTCCGAGGTTGATCACACGGCTGTCCTTCAAATGAGCCTGAAGGACGCCGGCCGAGGTGTTCTCCCCTTTTCTTACGGTCGTGCCGAAGAGCGTGGAGGGTCCGAACATACCGATCACCCTGGTGCCGTCATCCAGATGCTTCTTCAAATATTCGACCCATAACGGCGTATAGACAATGGCATCATAGGTCGGAACGCGCAGCTCTTTCTCCGCGTATGTCACGACTTCTTGTCTCATTTCTTCGACCGCTTGATTCGCCCGAATGCTCAATCCGAGCAATCCGATCAAGGCAAAGGAGATCATCATGACAAATACGGTTTTATTCAGAATGAATTTAGGCAAGACAGCTTACACTTCCATTTCCATCCATATTCATATTCGAGTATCGACAACTTATCGCATGCCAAGCAGCCGGAGCATTAAATCCCATCCGTCTGCGATCGGCAATATGAAAAATACGCGGCTGATCGTCACCCCGAAGAATGTAAACAATATCGCGACCGTGACGGTTGCCGGCTTCAGCCATTTCGGAACGGGCTTTAAAGCAGGCTTCAGCTTCTTTACATAAAAGCGGTGCATGCACAGCATCACGCCGTGGAACATGCCCCAGACCACGAAATTCCAGGCGGCTCCGTGCCATAGACCCGAGACGGTCATCGTAGCCATCAGGTTGAAGTAAACCCGGGGAGCAGAGACGCGGCTTCCCCCGAGGGGAAAGTATACATAGCGGGTCAGCCATGAACCGAGCGAGATATGCCAGCGGTTCCAGAACTCGGCGATGCTGCGGGCCAGATAAGGGAAGCGGAAGTTCTCCGGGAGGACGATGCCGAACAAGCGTGCGGTCCCGATGGCAATGTCCGAATAGCCGGAAAAGTCAAAATAGATGACGAACGTATAGGCGATCAGCGAAATCCAGAGTCCTCCGGTATCTGTCCCGGCGATGCCGGACGCCGAATAGACAGGCTGCGCCAGGATATCAATCGATCCGGCGAGGACGAGCTTTTTGAAAAGGCCGATCCCGATCCGTATGACGCCGGTCAGCAAGTGGTCCACGTGAAATCTCGCTGTTAGCTGTGAATGAAACGTCTGAAATTGCTTTATGGGGCCAGCCACCATCGTCGGGAAGAAGAAAATGAACGACAACAGACCCTCCGGCCGATGCCCCGGCAGCGTTCCTCGTTTGCGTTCAACCAAGTAATGAATCAGCTCGAACGTAAAGTAGGAAATGCCGAGCGGGAGCACAATCTGCTCTGCCTTAGGCAAGAAGGGCTGATGAATAAAACCGAATAGATTATGTAACGTATCCAGCATCATATTCGTGTACTTGAAATAGCCAAGGACCAGAATGGCGGTAAGGATTCCTACGGGATAAATCCATCGCCTGCCCCATTTCGCTGCAGATTTCACGACAATAATCGCGATGACAACTTCCGCAAGCAACAGGAACAGGTAAGCACCTGCAAAATTGTAGTAAAAAGCGACACCTGAGGCAAACAGCACCCAAGGTCTGACACGTTGCGGCACGAGGTGGTACGTGACGACAGCCACGAGCACGAACAGCCAGTAAAACCAATCCGTATACATCATAATTTTTCCGTATCCACCATCCAAGCCGTCAAAAATACGTAATTTTATACCCTTGTTCATGTTACACGATCCACAAGTCGAAGCCTATGGAAATTTTATGAACAAGCTTCATATATTGACGAATGATACATCAAAGTGAAAGACTCAGGCTATGAAGGCTTCGTGAGCTAACCGCCACCCGGGTATTTACGGGGGCAGTTAATACGAAGTGCGGCAGCCGTCTTGCCAATTTCCTATCAGAGGCCGTTACATGATGATGCCTTGAGGAAAGCACAGCACATAGAGTAGACGGATCCATTTCAATAAAAGTTGCAACCGGGTATAGGTCAAGAGAATCGTCTACAAAGGTTGTTGTGAAAAAAACCTGCTCTTAAACCGGCAGGTTATGTTTTCGTTACGTATCAAGTATCAAGCAGTCCCAGTTTTTCATGGCTCGGAGAGTACACTTAAAGGCTTATTTCTCCTCCGTACGGCAGCCTTGGAATTCCTCCAAAACCTTGGATTTGTCTCCGTACATCTTATCCAGGTGATCCTCTCCCCAATAGCATAACAGGTCCAGCGCGGGCTTTAATCCCCAGCCGTAAGGCGTTAGCTCATACTCCACTTTAGGCGGAACCTCGTTATATACCTTCCGTGTCACGATCTCATCCTTTTCCAGGCCTCTGAGCTGGGTGGTCAGCATTTTTTGGGTAATGCCGGGCATTAACCGGCGAAGCTCAGACGTACGTTTCCGCCCTGTCATTAGATGGTAGATGATTAAAGGCTTCCATTTTCCTCCCATGACCTCTAAAGCCGCTTCCACACCGACTTGATATTTTTTTCGAGCGCTGTTGTTTACCGGTTCCGTCATCTCTGGTCCTCCAATCCCGTTTATCCATTGCTCAGGCCAAGATTCAAGGGATTCCCCTAGGGAACTTCCGTGTTCCTATGGCACATGTATCTTCCTATAGCACATCAAAGTGCGTACTTCCGGATCATTTTCCTACTGTTTATAATAACAGCAGCCATGGGTCATGGCTACAAATCAGCTGCTGAAGAAAGGTAGTGAAGATATAAGCATGAGAGTACTAACCGTTGTTTCCCACCCGAGAAAAGATTCCTTGACCTTTAAGGTTGCCGATCGTTTCGTACAAGGTCTTGCCGAGGCTGGCCATGACTATGAGATATTGGATTTGCACGGGATTGGTTTTGATCCTGTCCTGACAGGCGCAGATGAACCCGATTGGTCCGCTTCGGTACAGACCTTTTCCCCTGAAGTGGAAAAGGAAATAAGGCGGCTGAAGGAGCATGATGCGTTGGCATTGATTTTCCCCGTTTGGTGGTGGCATCTGCCGGCAATGCTAAAGGGGTATATTGACCGTGTATGGAACAATGGGTTTGCATACGGTGCGAACAACCTTCATCACCAGCATGCCTTGTGGATTGGCTTGGCAGGCGCTTCGGAAGAACAGATGAACAAGCGCAGCTACGGTGAGATGATTACGCATCTGCTGAATGTGGGAATCGCAGGTTATTGCGGTATTTCCAATTCCAAGGTTGAATTCTTATATGAGACTCTGGAATCCGGGCCTGCTCATTACGACATGCTGTTGGACCAAGCTTATCGTTTAGGTTTGAATTATGGCAAAGATCATTAAGCTCAGCAGTTCCTTCTATATGACGTAGAAGGGACTGTTTTTTTATAAATGGAATACCAGCACTGAAGTTGAGTTTTCTGTAATGGGTGTTAATGTTACGGCTAACGATCCATGGCTTTGTGTGAAATTTTATAAAAAAATGGTTGGGTTCTTTCATCGTTCATCTCGCATGCAGAAGGTAAACTGGAATGTATGAGTGTTAAATTGGTGGACTTGTGGGGAGATGATACAATGCCAAAGACCGAACTGTTGGAAGGTATTTTTAAAGAATCGCAAGAAACGGGAAAAGGATATTTACTTCATCTGGATGTCGATCGATTAATGGCCCCTTGTTACGAGGCGGCCTCATTAGAGCCGAAAAAACCGCGATACGGCGGATGGGAAGAGACACCGATTGCAGGACATTCCATCGGGCACTGGCTGTCCGCAGCCGCAGCCATGATTGATGCAACGAGCGACGAGGATTTGCTTAAGAAGCTGGTCTATGCAGTTAACGAATTAGCTTATGTGCAGTCGCATGATCAGGATGGTTATGTGAGCGGATTTCCCCGCGATTGCTTCGATATCGTATTTACCGGCGACTTTGAAGTTCATAACTTCAGCCTTGCCGGATCATGGGTGCCTTGGTACAGTCTGCACAAAATTTTTGCAGGGCTGATCGATGCTTACCGATTGACTGGAATCGAGCAGGCGCTTGAGGTCGTGATCCGACTTGCGGACTGGGCCAAAAAGGGAACGGATCGACTGACGGACGAGCAATTCCAACGCATGTTAATCTGCGAGCATGGCGGAATGAATGACGCTATGGCTGATCTGTATCGCCTGACGAATAACCACGCATACCTAGAGCTTGCGATCCGGTTCTGTCACCGGGCAATCCTTGAACCACTGGCCCGCGGTGTGGATGAACTTGAAGGAAAGCACGCCAATACGCAAATTCCGAAAGTCATCGGCGCTGCCAAGCTATATGAGATCACAGGCGACGATTTCTATCGGAAGGCCGCAGAATTTTTCTGGAAAGAGGTTACGCGCAACCGCTCCTACATCATCGGAGGCAACAGCATCTTCGAGCACTTCAGGGCTGCGAACCAGGAGAAGCTTGGTGTTGAGACCGCTGAAACCTGTAATACCTACAATATGTTGAAGCTTACAGGCCACTTGTTCAGCTGGTCGCAAGATGCGGAATACATGGATTTCTACGAACGGGCCTTATATAATCATATTCTTGCATCACAGGATCCGGATACCGGCATGAAAATGTATTTCGTATCCACGGAGCCGGGCCATTTCAAAGTATATGGAACTGCTGAACATTCGTTCTGGTGCTGTACAGGCACCGGTATGGAGAATCCGGCTCGTTATACGCATGAAATCTATCATGCCACGTCGAATGCGATTTACGTGAATCTGTTCATCGCCTCCAAAGCAACCTTCGACGATCACCAGGTCGTCATCCGACAGGAAACAGAGTTTCCGAAACAATCGCGAACTAGACTCATTATAGAAGAGGCGAAGGCTGCTCATTTCAAACTTTGTATCCGTATTCCGCAATGGACCGCCGGAGCGGTAACGGCCGTGGTGAACGGGAGTGAGATCTATGCTGATGCGGAGCCCGGATATCTCAATATCGAGCGGGAGTGGAATGCTGGGGATACGATTGAAGTAACCTTACCAATGGAGCTTCGCTTGTACCATGCCAAAGATGATGCGAAAAAGGTAGGCATCCTGTATGGCCCAATCGTACTTGCGGGTGCGCTGGGCACGGAGGCGTTTCCTGACAGTGATATCGTGGACAATCATACGAAGCTGCATCAGCATCCATTAATTGAGGTTCCGATATGGGTCTCAGATGAGCCGGATATCCGGCAATGGATTAAGCCTGTTGACGGGGAGGCATTGACGTTCGTCACGGAGCCTGTCGGGCAACCCGGCAATTCGCGGGTGAGACTGATCCCTTTCTACGCCCTGCACCATCAGCGATATACGATTTATTGGAATCTACTGACTGAAGAGGAATTCAAGAACTATGAGAATAGCGAGCGGGCTGAGAGGGAACGGCTGAAGGCCATTACGGTGGATGTCGTCCATCCTTATCAACAGCAATCCGAGGTTGATCACCATATGAAGTCCGAGCAATCGAGGTCAGGCTATTCCGTTTACGCTCAATGCGGCTACCGAGATGCGATAGGCAGCGGATATTTTAGCTATCAAATGTCGGTTCTGCCTGATCAACCGATGTTGTTGCAGGTGACCTACTTCAGCCGCGAAGGAGCAGCTCATGTTGACGGAAGGCTGATGGAGCGGGATTTTGAAATTTGGATAGATGACCATGTGATTGCACGGCAGAGGCTGGAGGGGACGCAGGGGGAACATCTCTTTAATGTGACTTATGAAATCCCCATCCGCCTGACGGAAGGAAAACGGAGTGTCGAAGTCAAGTTCGCATCGGCAAATGGGAAATTGGCCGGAGGGGTATACGGCGTTCGAATGATCGACCGGGTTCAAATGGAGAAGTTTGTGACGAAATAGGGAAAAGTGGACCGTTCGAGAGCAGGATTTTGGCAAGTAGAATTAAGTTGTCGTTGGGCGATAGCTTCACAGATGGTTGGCTCTGACTGAACAGGCGTCATGGTTATAAAACCCTTCCCTTCTGGCGAAGGGTTTTTAATTCGTTTATACTGGTAGAGCCAATTTACTTTCTAGGAGTTGTCTGCCGAGCTATGAATAAGAAAGAAGTCGCACATATACGCAAGCAGTTTAAGATGGATAATGATTTGCTGAATATTGAGGACATTCTCAACGTGTACATTATGAAGGAAACGAACGAAATCTATCACTGGGAGCGGCTGCCGTTTGGTCTGCTGGATCGAGAGAAGCAGGAACTGCATATGGGCAATTTCAAGAAGCTGCTGACCGGTGAGCTGGATCATAAGCTGTTTGAATTGAAGTTTCAGGAGGAGGCAGGGGAACCTACGCGGGTGATGCTTCATCAAGGCTTGTCGACAGGAGATCCGGAAGAATGGCAGGACCTGATGCTGATGCTGGTGGATAAAATGATGGCGGATACCAAGTATGAGCGAGATACGGTGATCACCTTCGTTCGCGGGCAATATTACCGGCCGACCAAGGCCCGGAATGAGGAGGCTGAGGAGAGCGAGAAGGATGAGGTGTTCGGGCACCCGTTCATTCTATGCAGCGTGAATTCCACGGAGAAGCAGCGGAAGACGCTCTTGTTCGATTATGTGGAGAAGGAATTCAAGTACAATGTCATGGTGGACCCGGTTATCAAATTGAGTTCGCCGGAGCAAGGGTTCTTCTACCCCAGCGTGACGGACAATTACTCGGATGTGAACCGCGTTCTGTATTGTACGGGAAAATCCAATTTTCCGGATCAGGATTTCATCGAACAAGTCCTGAATGCTGAGAGGTCCATGACCGCAATGGAGGAGAGGGGCATCTTCGAAGAAATCGTGAAGGAAGTGGCTGGCGAACAGCTGGACTCGGCTACCCTCGCGCAGGTGTATGAGGAGATCAACCATGTCATTGAAAGCCACCAGGAGGAGGAAGAGCCTCCGAAGCTGGATTATAAAGATGTGGAACGCGTGCTGACCGTAAGCGGCGTAGAGAACGTGACGCCGGAAAAAGTAGAACAAGCGTTTCAAACGGTTGTCGACGATACGAATTATGAACTGAAGGCCAGCAGCGTGATGCCGAAATTTTCGTCGAAATCGATTAAGATCGATACCAAGGTAGCCACGATTTCGATCAGCCCGCAGGATTTACGATATGTGAAGCAGGTGAATTACCAAGGGAGACGCTGCATCCTGATTGAGGTCGATGAAGATGCCGTCATTGAAGGCTTTACGCTTAGTACGGAAACGCTATTATAGATTTATAGACTCGTTCATCGTACGCTAGTATATAATAAAGTGGAGTGAGGATGCTGGTAATATCCTCACTCCTGACAACAGCCGCTTTTAAGGGCGGCAGGCTGTACAAGGTTCAGAAATAGGTCGTTACCCTTGCCTGGGGAGTCCTATTTCTTTTTATTTTGGTTCAGTGCTAAGATTAAATATGACCATAATCATGGTATGATTGACCTTCACCCAAGGGTAATCTTTTCAATTAGGAGGAACCATGTCCTGGAGCAAATTGAAGCAACAACTGGAGAGCTTTCTCTCTCCTGCGTTACATGGAAGGGTCGAATACCGGGCAACCAGTTATCGTTACCTGCCAGGCAAACCCGGAATCTGTTATCTTGCCGTAGATAAGAAGAACGTGCTCAATATGAGTGAGACCACGGGTTCCATCCGCTGGTACCAGACAGAGCAGGAAATAAAGAATGATCCGGATCTCCAAATCCCTATCAGCCAGGAGGAAATTGAAGCGATCCGCAAGGAAACCAAGGGGACCGTTCCCGAGGAGCGTCTGCAAGTCATCGCAAGAAACCGAAAAATAACAGAGCTTGCAAAAGAGCTTTTGTCGGTACAGGCCGCATTAAGCAAATCCAATTTTGTCACAGCAGCCACTACGTTTTTATCGATTTCTATAGATGAAAGCTTGGAGAGTAATGATATTTTATTGAATATTCTAGCTTTGGTGGACAGACGAGTCGGCAAAAAGCGCATATTGAACATGGCCGAGAAGATGAAGCTAAAGCATCCCGCTGTGCAGTATTTTTATGAGCTGCGGCGCAGTACGTTGTAAACAAACAGTTTAATAAACACAGCATATCATTTTGGATATCCTTATCTAATTCTGCAACTTCACTGTTTAAGTTGGCTTCCTATGCATTTTCCGTACCTTTTTTGCTATAGCTTCTAGCTATAGCTAGTTATGATTTTTTGGTATGCCTTCTAACCCCGCTCGTCGTGATATGATCATCGTATACAACGAGGGGGGTTATTTACATGACTGATAAGTTTCAGATCGTAGGAAGTTTGTTGCGTCCTGAAGAGCTGCTGAAATATAAAAAGCAAATTGAACATCGTGATGATATCCAGTATCCGTTTTATGAAAATTTTGAAGGGTATGCCGAGTGCGAGACCGAGGCCATCAAAGAGGTCGTGAAGAAGGAAATCGAGCATAACCTGTCGGTTATTACGGACGGCGAATTTTCCAAATCGATGTGGCATCTGGATTTTGTATGGGGCTTTGGCGGAGTCCAGCGTTATATCGCGGACCATGGCTACTTCTTCCGGGATGTGGACGGAACCTCGAAATATGAAACGCGCAAAGATATTGGATTGCGTATTACTGGCAAACTGAGCGGAACGAATCATCATTTCATCAAGCTGTTCAAACAGCTTCAGGATTTCGCAGGCGATCACCAAACGAAGCTTTGCGTACCGTCTCCTTCCCATATTTTCGGCGAGCTCTCCTGGTCGGATAACATTGGCGGAACGGATGCCGTTTATCAGAACAGACAGGAGCTCAAAGAGGGCCTTGTTAGCGCGTATAAGGAATTCGTGGCGGAATTCGCTGCGGCGGGCGGCACAATCCTGCAATTCGATGATTGCTTATGGGAGCTGTTTGCGGACGACAACCCGAACTCTCCGTTTACCGGGGAGCATATTAACCAAGCGGAAGTACAGGGGCTGGCCACCGAATTTATTGAACTAAACAATACATTGATTGACTACGGTCATAGCCTCGGCTTAAAAATGTGGACACACAACTGCCGCGGGAACTATGATTCCCGGAACATGGGCGGGGGATCTTACGCAAAAATCGCCAACCTGTTCCTGAAGCAATTGAAATATGACCGCTTCTTCCTGGAGTGGGATGATGAGCGTGCGGGTTCGATTGAAGCGTTGGAGGTTTTCAAGGACCGGCCGGAAACGGAGATCGTTCTGGGCCTGCTGTCTTCCAAGACAAATACGCTTGATGATGAAGCCCGCGTCATCCGCCTGCTTGACGAAGCATCCAAAATCATTGATAAGGATCGTCTGCTGCTCTCGCATCAATGCGGCTTTGCATCCTGCGATGGCGGTAACGAGCTAAGCGAAGCCGAGCAATGGGCAAAAATCGATCAAGGTCAAAAGATTGCCGAGCAGTATTGGAATAACTAAATTCGGATAAATATCATGGAGCTAAAAAGGGATGACTCGAAGGACCTTTAATGGGCCGGGAGGCATCTCTTTTTGTTTGCGGCTTGTTGTACGCAGCGAGTTACTGTTTCCCCGTTCACGGGCAGAAGTCCCGAAAATATAGATCATGAATATGGATTGTGCACCTGCTTCCCCATACATTAACTAGGCTGCAATGGCCGATTCCGTAGGCTATGCAGGCCCGAACTGTCGCATCGAACAGGAGAAGCCCTCGCTTATGGAGAAGTTATATGTTTCCAGGAGAGCTTGCGCAAACCGGTTACGAATAAATGGGGATCGGTCATAAGAGCATGAGGGGAGAGGAAATATTGACATATAACCATGATCTGTTGAACAAAGAGCAGCTGCTCAAGGAGCTGGATTTGCTGGGTTACTCGGACAGGATGAAGCGGATGGCGCTTCTGGGGCGCCAGTATAAAGGAGATGCGGATTTTTCCGCGCTGCTCATATCCTTGCTCGAAAGCGGCACCGCCTATGAGGCGCATTTGGCATTGACCGGTGCGGGTGTAGTAAATGATGCACGTGCGGTTTTGTTTGCCCTGAAGCATCCGAAGGCAGGGGTCAGAGGACGGGCGGCCAGATTACTGCCGGAGGTGGTGACAGCTCCGGACTTTTCGGTTGAATCCGAAATCGTGCAGATGTCCTATCATTGCCGTCGTCAACTGCTGCGGAGCATCGTAAATACCCGTCGCCAGGATTGGGCGGAACGGCTGCTGCCGCTCGTGCTTGACCGTTGGGGGGCGCAAGAAGCCTCTTTATTATTAGCCGCGTGCAGCGGAGAGACGGTTCGCAGCAGGCTTCCTGAGCTGGGGTATGCGCTACGCCATTGGCGGCTTGTAACGAAGCGCTATCCCGATCTGGCTGCAGCGTATTTCAAGAATGCTTTGCAGAACGCAACGCATCGGGAAAAGGTCAGCGTATGGTGGACGCTCTCTTCCGCGATTGAGGTACTGAGTGTTTCAAGGCCGGCAGTCGTGTTGGAATGTGCCTTGAAGCTTGGACCGACGGATATGATTCATCCTGTACTCAAGTTGCAATTGGGCATACTGATTCAGGCCAGCCCTGCGGACGTATTCGAGCTGCTGACACGTGAGGATGCGCGTGAACAGCTTTTGAATCAAGGCATTCCGGCAGGAGTTTTGAAGAAGAGAAGATGGTTCACCACAGCGCAGTGGACCACGCTGACGACTTTGCTTGCAGATCGGCCTGAGCATGTTGCCAAGGTGCTGGATACCCTTGCCCCGTCTTGCCGTGTAGCGATGTTTGATGCCGCTTATAAGGAGGATGAGCGGAAGACGCGTATGTTCCCTATGCCGCTGCTGGATGTACTGCCGCATCGGCTGCGCGACAAGGAAGCTGCCCGCATGCTGGGGCTTCGCGATGTTCGCGATCATCGGGATAGCATGCTCGAAACGGCGGCGCGTCGTTTCATTGCGAATGCCAGGGAGAAGCTGGTGCAGGCCGTCCAGGTGTCAAATAGCGATGAGCGTGCTGCGGCCTATGCCCACCTCGTTCGGAGTACGGCGTTATCCCGAAGCGGAATGGATGAGACGCTGCGCTTCCTGACCCGGATCAAGAACGACCAGGATCCGGTGCGCTGGCAAGTGATGGTCGAGCTCTCGAACTGTCCTGCTCCCATGTTTAAGGAAGAGCATGTGAATGATCTGACTGTGCTGGTGGATAGCGTGGTGGAAGCGAGAGACACTTCGTACGGGACAAGGTCGGCCACGGAGAAGCTGGCTTTTGCCCTGCTGCGTGAACATGCACTGGAGCCGAAGAGCGAGCTGTTCAAATTCGCTTTGAGAACGTTCGGAAGATTGACGATGCGTGACGGTCAGTTGGCGCTCTTCTCGATGGATTGGGAGAGCATACCAAGCTCTGCGCTGGAAGCGTTGTTCGATGAGATTTACGCCTTTGGCGTAGAAGCGAACAAGCGCGAAAACGTGAGTGTGGTCCTGCGAATGGCTAATTTGTTCGGGAAAGCCGTGGATCGATTGCCGAAGCTGCAGCTTCTGCTGGAAGAGCTGCTGGATTCCAAAACGGTATCGCCGCAGGCGGTCCATTATTGGCTGGCACCGTACAGAACGCGGGATGAGAGAGTTAGAGAACTGCTGGACAGAGACCCATCCTTCATCTCATTCCACGACGTATTCATGCATCTGCATCTGAAGCGTCAGGAGTGGCTGGACCCGTTCATCTCGGGGCAAATCATCCAAGGCAAGCATTTATCGGGAAAAACGATTTATGTCGTGCCCGCCCACAATGGGTTTCACCGGTGGCTGCCGCGTCAGCAAAAGGCATTAGCCTCCCTCTTGGAGCGGGTGGCATTGGATGCCAAACGAAGCTTCCATGAACGTGCAGCGGCGATGCGAAGCTTGGCCGTTATGCCGGATTATCGCTCTAATCAATTCGAGGTTCTGCTGCAGGACCAAGAAGTGCATGTCGTCGAGGCAGCGCTTCACGCCTATTCGTTAGAGGAAGAGCCGGAGAAGGCACTTCCTGTATTGCTGGGCAACCTGGATGGAGACCGTGCCCGGGTCGCCATGTACTCGATCCCCAGATGCATGCGCAGGGTGAGCCCGATGATGTTAACGTCGACGCTGTCGGACCTGCTGAGCCGGGAGAAGTTGAAGATCACGGTCAGAAAAGAGGTCATCCGGCTCCTTGGGGCTCATAAAAGCAGTGAGAGCATGGCGCTTCTCATCCGTGAATACGAAAAACCGAATGTGCACAAAGACGTGATGATCGCCATCGGGCATGCTGCCAGACAATGGCTTGATAATGAACGCAGCTGGTCCATGATGCGTGCCATGGCTGCTTCGCCGCAGCGTGATATCGCAAGAAGCCTGCTTAACCAGTACCCTGGCGGACTTCCGGTGGAGGCTCGGCCAAGGTATTTGCAATTGATTACGGAGATCGCAGGACATCCCGATGCTGTGGTGGCAAGAGAGGCTTTCCAGGCGATGAGCTATTGGGTGAATGGAAGCGAGGAGAAGGTGGCGGCTAGCACCGGCAGAGCGATTCTTGATATGGAGGACAACGCCAGATGGAAGGCGGCGATGGATACGCTCGTGGTGGCATGCCGTGACGGCAAGGTAAACGATCGGGTCATCAGCGTTTGCACACAGCTTGCCGGCATGGAGACGAGGGCGGAATGGAATGCTGCGCCGGAGAGAGACCTTCCTCAGCGGCAGCGTCTGGCGGCGTTGATCGACAAGCTGACCTCGTTGCCTCTCAATGCAAGGCGGGTGCTCATTCCTTTATATACGGGCCTGATCGATGCTCTTAAATCCCAAGAAACCCTGAAACCCGCCGTGATCAAGTTATATTTGGCGATGGTGGAATGGAGCGAGGCGGATCAGGCGGCCCTGCATTTGGACCCTGTGATTCAGGTCGTTGACACGCATCCGTATCTGCTGGATCACGTTTACAGACAGATCGCTCAGGCAGCCAATGCCAGCAAGGCGTATTGGAGCCCGGAGGCGATGCTGGATCTGGTGGATCATTTGAGAGATCGGCAGTCGTTTGCGGCCCAATATTTCGGTCTTTCTTTGATGCAGGTTGCGGGGGCAGCCTTATTGTGGAACCAGGCGTGTACCGACCGTTTGAGAGCGTACCGGAAGCATGAACATGAGGCGATCCGTCTGGCTGCGTTGGATATTTGGACCGTGCGTGAATAGAGGTGAGCGAAAGCGATGCTATATTTAAGGAACTTCAAACTCTCTTCCACCATTTCCAGCAATCCCAATATATATCCCGATCATGTGTTCAGGCACATCGCAGGGGAAGTTCTGCTGTTTGATCGAATCACAGTGTTATATGGCAGTAATGGCTCAGGCAAATCCACCTTGCTGAATTTAATCGCTAACAAATTGAACATCGCGGGCGCTGAGCGAATGACGAGTTATGGTCACAACGCGTACGCACAGCGGTTTATCGAGGAAAGCAGCTATGAGCTCGGGCATGATGATCAGGAGCATCCCGTATATAAGCTTCCCGAAGGGAGCCGGTACATTAAGTCAGAGGATATATTGTACGAAGTCAAGAAAATACAGCAGGAAAACGTGCTCCGCGAAGGGCTGCTGCATGAGCAGCTCGTAAAGGGAAAGAGCAAGCAAGAGGTAGAGGAGCTGGAGCAGTCGTATGAGTTCAAAAAGAAGGTGGATATCATTCAATTCGCTCAGGAGAAATACTCGAACGGGGAGACGTCGATGCAGTTTTTTGAGGAGCATTTGCTACCCGGTAAACTGTATTTACTGGATGAACCGGAAACATCGCTCTCTCCGGCGAATCAAATCAAGCTGGCCGAGCAGATGAATGATCTGGCGCGTTATTTTGACAGTCAATTTATTATCGCTACACACTCTCCCTTTGTTCTGGGTACGCTTCATGCGAAGATCTACAATCTCGATGCCCAGATTTTGCACACGGCAGAATGGTTTGAACTGGACAATGTACAATTCTTTTACCGATTTTTTCATAAGCATCAAAGATTGTTTGAATGAATAGGTTTGAGTTTCCAGAAGAGGTATCCTTCGAGTTGGGATATCTCTTTTTGGTATGGGAATTTTTATCTACCTTGGTGCATTGTCCTGCTTAAATCATTGAACGTATAAAGATTCGAAGACAATTCGGCTGGGCAATTAAATCAATTGATTTTTATGCAGAAAGTTGTATAATCTACTTAATTAACGTTAATTAAACTGGGAAAAAGGGGATGAACATGACCAGAACGAAGCTGAAAGAAGCTGCGCTGAGGTTATTCGGACAGAAGGGCTACGACGGAACGGCATTATCGGAAATCGCGAAGGAGGTTGGTGTCAAAACCCCGGCAATCTACGCTTTTTTCGAGAGCAAGGAAGATCTGTTCATGACGGTCTTCGAAGAATCGATGAGCGCCTACAACGAATATATCCAAGCGATGGCGGAAACCAGCAAAGGAATGAGCACGGAGAAAAAATTGCATGCGCTGCTGCTTCGTCAATACGATTTTCACCGGGACAAGCGGGAGCTTGCCGTATTTGCCTTCCGGTACTTAATTTTCCCGCCGGATTTCTTGCAAGATCGGATGCACGAGGCGTTTGGGCGGTTCGATACGCTTCTGAGCAGCATTATCGGCGAGATTATGCAGGAAGGTCTGGATCGCGGCGAACTGGCCGTCATCCCGATGGAGACGCTGGTGGATTCGTACCTTACCTTGATGGACGGGCTGGGCATGCAATATTACTACTATAAATCGCCGGAGCTGTTTGAACGGAAGCTGAAACATGCCTTTGAGATGTTCTGGAGATCCGTCAAAGCTTAGGCAATCAACAAGATGGTACAGAAAGCAGAGGGTGGGAGCATGAGCAACGATACGAAAATAGAAGATTACGAACGGGAGCCCGTACCCCAGCATTTGAGGAAATCATGGCTCTCGATGGCATTCGTCTGGATTGCGATCGGCATTGACCTGTCCGCGATGTTCTTGGGGGCGCAGCTCGGCGCGGGCATGAGCATCGGCGACTCGTTTACGGCGGTCATCGTCGGTTCGGCCATTTTGGGCTTGATCGGGGCTGTCTGCGCTTATGTAGGAGCGAAAACGGGCCTGTCGACGGCCATGATCAGCAGGTTTCTGTTTGGGAATCAAGGGGCGCTAATCGTCTCGGTCATTCTCGGCATTTCATCGCTGGGCTGGTTCGGCGTTCAGGTGGGCTTCTTCGCTTCCAACTTCCAGACCGCGTTAAACGAATTATGGGGATGGCATTGGTCGCTCTGGGTGCTGTCGATCATTGGCGGACTTCTCATGATGTCCACGGCGATCTGGGGCTACAGGGCGATTGAGAAACTAAGCGTCTGGTCGGTACCGCTGCTCGTCGTGTTTATCATTATCGCGCTGGTCATGGCGCTTAACGGGGACGGCGGAAGCACCGTCTGGGCACCGTTCGAGGGTGAGGCTGTGCCGATGGGGACGGCGATTTCGCTGGTTATCGGTATCTTTATCCTTGGAACGGCGCTGTCCCCTGACATCGCGCGCTGGGCCAAAACGCCAAAGCATGCCGTTACCGCAGCATTTATCGGTTTCTTTGTCGGCAACAGCTTCATGACCATCATTGCGATATTCCTGTCGCGTACGATGGATTCCGACGATCTGACGGGCATTCTGCTGACGCTTGGTCTCGGTATTCCGGCGATCATCGTGCTGACGCTGGCACAATGGACGACCAATACGAACAATTTATATTCCGCGGGGCTGGGCTTCTCCGTCGTATTCAAACGGGTGCCTAAATCCGTGATTACGATTATTGCAGGTCTCATTGCGACGGCACTTGCTTGCTTTGGTATTTATGACCGTTTCATGACGTTCCTGACGTACATTACGATGCTTGTCGCACCGCTGGGCGGCATTTATACGGCTGAGTATTTGTTGGTGAACAAAAAGCGATTCTCGTTTGACGGGCTGGACAGCAACCGGAGCTGGATCCCCCGCTCCATCGTCGTATGGGTCATCGCCACGTTCTTCGGGTTCATGACAACGATGGCCCCGGATGGGCTCGGATGGTTCCAGGTAACGCAGGTTCCGGCGCTGGACAGCTTCCTGATGGCATTTATCTTGCAAGCAATCATAGGCAAATGGGTCGTAAAGAAGGGATGAAAGCATGAATCAAGCAACCAGATTAACCTCATTGGATGAACAGTCAATCGAATATATCGCGATCGGAGCTGCGGTGCTTGGCACGGGCGGCGGCGGAGATCCTCATGTCGGAAAATTGATGGCCATGGAGGCGATCCGCGAGCTTGGCCCGGTACGAATCGTCCAGCTCGAAGAGCTGGACGATGAAGGGCTTATCGTGCCGGTATCGATGATCGGAGCACCGACGGTGATGCTGGAGAAAATCCCTTCGGCAGACCAGCTGACCAAGCCGCTGGATCTGATGGAGAGAGAGCTCGGCCGCAAGGTGGACGCCGTTATGCCGATCGAGGTCGGCGGCGGCAACTCGCTCGTTCCGGTCATTGCGGCGGCACAGCGCGGAATTCCGCTCGTCGATGCCGATGCGATGGGGCGTGCGTTTCCCGAATCGCAGATGGTGACGTTCCATCTGGAAGGCATCCCCTGCAGCCCGGTGGCGATGGCGGACGAGCGCGGCAACAGCGCGCTGATGCATACGATTGACGGCGTGTGGGAAGAACGGCTGGCGCGTGCGCTGACGGTGGAGATGGGGGGCTCTGCCTCCATCTGCGATTATCCGGTATCCGGCGCGCAGGCGAAGCGAAGCGCGATCGGCGGCACGTTGACGCTCGCCTATGAGATCGGGCGGACGCTGTTCGAAGCGAAGCAGCAGAAGCTGAATCCTGTGCGCGAGCTGCTCACGAGGCTGAACGGCCATGCGCTGTTCCACGGCAAGGCCGTGGATATCCGTCGCCGCATGGACGGCGGATTTACGCGCGGCGAAGCGGTATTTGAAGGTACCGGCGAGAACAAGGGAGAAACGATGCGGCTGTTTTTCCAGAATGAATTCCTGCTCGCCACCGTTGACGATCAACCGCTCGCCATTACGCCTGATCTAATTACGCTGCTGGATCAGGATACGGGCATGCCGGTGACGACGGAGAACTTGAAGTATGGCGCCCGGGTGACGGCAGCAGGTTTGCCGTGCGATGACAAATGGCGCACGCCGAAGGGCATCGAGACGGCCGGACCGAGATATTTCGGTTATGACTTTGATTATGTGCCGATCGAGACGTTGGCTTCGAAAGGAGGTGCGGCGAAATGACCGAGACTACAACTGCTAATGCAAACCGGATTTACCGCATCGGCATTGATGTGGGTGGAACGAATACGGACGCCGCCCTGCTGGATTCCGACTTGCGCTGCGTGCACAAGGTAAAGGTCCACACGACGGCCGACGTGAACGAGGGCATTCTGGAGGCCGTTCGCCTGCTGCTGCAGGAAAGCGGCGTAAATGGCTCGGATATTCGCTATGCGATGCTCGGCACCACGCATTGCACCAATGCCATCGTGGAGCGCAAGCATCTCGGCCGGGTAGGGCTGATACGTATCGGCGCTCCGGCAACGACGGCCGTTCCGCCGCTTGCCGGCTGGGACGAATCGCTGCGCGCTGCGGTAGGGCCGCATAGTTATATCGCCTCCGGCGGTTATGAGTATGACGGCCGCAAGATCGCCAGCCTGGACGAAGAGGAGATAGCCGAGCTGTGCCGCCGGATGAGCGGAGAAGTCGACGCGGTGGCGGTGTGCGGGGTGTTTGCTCCTGTGAACCGTGAGCAGGAGAAGCGGGCCGGAGAGATCGTGCGCGAAGTGTTGGGTGCGGACATGCCGGTCACGTATTCCAGTGAGATTGGTAGCATCGGGCTGCTCGAGCGGGAGAATGCCTCCGTGCTGAACGCGGCGCTGCTGCAAGTCATTGCAGGCGTGGTGCGCGGCTTCGAGAAAGCGTTGAATGGCTTCGGCATTGATGCGCAGCTGTATATTTGCCAAAACGACGGGACGTTGATGAAGAGCGAGTATGCGCTCCGCTACCCGATTCTGACGATTGCGTGCGGTCCGACGAATTCGATTCGGGGCGCGGCGCATTTGTCCGGGCTGAGCGACGCGCTGGTCGTCGACATCGGCGGCACAACGACGGATATCGGTGTGCTCGTGCAGGGCTTTCCGCGCCAATCTTCGGCAGCGGTGGATATCGGCGGCATTCGCACGAATTTTCGGATGCCGGATATTTTGTCCATCGGCCTTGGCGGCGGCACGATCGTCCGGCTTGATGACGCGGGCGGCGTAACGGTTGGCCCGGACAGCGTGGGCTACGAGCTGACGAAACGGGCCCGCATCTTTGGCGGGGATACGCTGACGGCGACGGACGTAGCGGTGAAGCTGGGCCGGGCCGCATGGCCGGGCACCAACGCGGATGCCGTGGACGAAGTCGTCTGCAGCAAAGCGGATGCAGTCATGCAGCAGAGCCTGGAGGATGCCATTGACCGGATGAAGACGAGTGCAGACCCGGTCGATGTCATTCTGGTCGGCGGCGGCAGCTTGTTGGTGCCGGAGACGCTGGCCGGGGCAAGCCGAATCATCCGGCCGGACAACTATGATGCGGCGAACGCAATCGGCGCAGCATTGGGATTGGTCAGCGGGGAGTCGGAGCGGATCTATTCGCTGGACGACTGGAGCTATGACGACGTCATCCGCGATGCGAAGGAGAGCGCCATGAACGAGGCAGCTGCTGCCGGCGCGAACCCGGAGACGCTGGAGATCGTGTCCGTCGAGGACATTCCGATTGCGTATTTGCCGGGCAATGCGCTGCTTGTGAAGGTGAAAGCTGCGGGTAAGCTGTAACGCGCTCAAGGCATTAGCCTCGCTCGGCCACTATTCGCTGCCGCATGAGAAGTTTGCGCATAGCCAGTGAGCATTTCGCATATCGGGGCTCGCGGCGATCGGCGAACAACGAACAGCTAGGGACCAAAGTAACATGTAAAGTGGCGGTGCGGATTCCATTCCGGTACCGCCATTTTTTTATTTCGCGGCCTATACATTTCCCGGCAATCTTGTTTGGGGTAGAGACTATTAATTCCCATGGGATTCTGGACATGTGAATAGCGATCAAACTAGGCGCAGGGGCCTTGGACTCTACGGGGCACTCTGATAAGGGGCGATGCCCCTTCTTTGTTTACAAATCTATGGGAGTATGCTCCTCACTTCGGATTATGGTATATTCATTGTTGTGTCTACGGTTAACATATACTGCCGTTTGATATGCATGGTTTAAATATGCTATAAGTGAAGAAAAAGCAAGGGCATGAACGAGCTTACATTTACTATTTCGGGATAAAGATTTCCCTGTATTTATAGAGGAGTATTGGATATGACAGAAAATTTTTGGCGGGATTTGCCGCGGCCTTTTTTTGTGCTGGCGCCCATGGAAGACGTGACGGATGTTGTGTTTCGCCATGTCGTAAGCGCAGCAGCCAGACCGGATGTGTTTTTTACGGAGTTTGCGAATACAGAGAGCTATTGTCACCCGGAGGGGCATCATAGCGTGCGCGGACGTTTGACGTTTACAGAGGATGAACAGCCCATGGTAGCGCATATCTGGGGAGATAAGCCGGAATACTTTCGTCAGATGAGTATCGGCATGGCGAAAGAAGGGTTTAAAGGCATCGATATTAATATGGGTTGTCCTGTGCCGAATGTAGCAGAGAATGGGAAGGGAAGCGGCCTGATCTGCCGTCCCTACGTTGCAGCGGATATTATCCAGGCTGCTAAGGCCGGAGGACTGCCCGTTAGCGTAAAAACAAGGCTCGGGTTTAGCAGGGTAGACGAATGGCGCGGCTGGTTAACCCATATTTTGAAGCAAGACATTGTGAATCTGTCCATCCATCTGCGGACAAGAGATGAAATGAGCAAAGTAGACGCTCATTGGGAACTGATTCCGGAGATTAAACAGCTTCGTGATGAGGTAGCACCAGATACACTTCTAACCATTAACGGGGACATCCCTGACCGTCAGACCGGCCTGAAGCTCGCTGAACAATACGGCGTGGACGGAATTATGATCGGGCGCGGGATTTTCCATAATCCATTCGCTTTTGAGAAGGAGCCGATTGAACATAGCAGTGAGGAATTGCTGGGTCTGCTGCGGCTCCATCTGGATCTGCATGATCAATATTCCGAACAGATGCGGCGTTCCTTCAGCGCCCTTGTCCGCTTTTTCAAAATCTATGTCCGCGGATTCCGGGGGGCAAGCGAATTGAGAAATCGCTTAATGAACGCAAAGTCAACCGATGAAGCACGTGCGCTGCTTGATGAATTTGAGGGTGGAGGAGTAGTATAAGCTCGGAACCGTATAGGTTCATATCAAAACCATTCCTTACATTAAAAGGAGTGGTTTTCTTATTGTCTTTTGAATGCGAGGGCTGTGGCTGCATCCGTTAGCGAGCCGTGGGGCGGTGCGTATATCGGCTTCGGTCGCTGTTAAAATCGGGAAGCTGAGCGGGTATCAGCTAAATGCCCCGCATGGCGGCCCGCTTTATTAGCCGGGGACTCCCCCGGTCGATAAGGGACGTTGCTGCGTCTTCCATTGGACAAAGAAAAGACCGCCCCTTGACGGTCTTTATCCTGCGCTCACAAATTGGAGTACCCCAATAAGAACTAATAAGAGAAAGATAACGAGTACTATGATGATTCCTATTTTAAGTGTCTTGAAGCCATTTGACTTCTTCGCCAGCTGCTCTTCAACAGAATTCAATCGTTCTTTAAGCTCTTGGATTTCATCCTCCTGCCTCATGCCAACCTCCTTACAAGCATTTTGTAGCCTATATATATGTATTCAATATTCACCAACGATACCCTCTTTCGATGCAGAATGGATACGAAATGAGGGCTTGCTCTGTACCAGTGGCTGCCAGATATCGCTGGTTATTGAAGCTGCAGAATACCGGATCGAGCTCTCATCTGAAAATCAGCTCTGATCATTGGGGGCTAAAACCGGGTAGGATAAGATAAGAATAAATAAGGGACCGTGCTGTAACACGATCCCCTGCACAACAACCGCTAAAAGAGCGTTCGGCAGCAAGCCAACACGGAAATAGACCGATTACCTTGCTGAAGTGCACCCCTTAGAATAGACATTGGATTAACCCCCTGGTTGATCCGATAAAATTCTAGGGGGTGCATTTTTTATGCCAGCAATTAAAGGTCAGAAGTTTAAGAAGTATTCCTACGAGACAAAGATGGAGGCGATACATCTTCACTTGGTGGAAGGCTGGACTTATCGCAGAATCATGGAGAAGTTTGGGATGACAGACAGACATCGTCTCAAAGACTGGATGAAGAAGTACAAGGAATTCGGCGAGTTTGGACTCATCGATCATCGTGGAAGACGAGACGAATATGTTGACCAAGACAGACAAATGAGCCGGCTGAAACGAGAAAATGAAATGCTAAAAAAGTGCTTGGAAATCTGGATGCAGGAGATGAAACGGAAAGATATATTAGCGTCGAGAAAGCCGCGAAAGAGTATTCAGTGAGCGCTCTTTGTAAGATTTTTGGCGTCTCTAGAAGTGGCTACTATGCTTATCTCAAACGCAAAGGTCAAGATCGGGATCAAATGGACAAGGCACTTGTACAGAAGGTTTACGACCAATACAACGGAGTGTATGGCTACCGTCAGATCCAGTTGTTCTTGCTGCAGGAGCACGGGGTCTGGATGAATCATAAGAAAGTGCTACGGCTGATGCAAGCACTTGGAATCCGTTCACGAATTCGGCGTAAACATCGATGTAATTACGTTTCTTCAACCGAAGGACGTGTTGCCAAAAACCTGCTAAAGCGCGACTTTAAAGCAGATAGAGCGAACCAAAAATGGGTTACGGACGTCACTCAATTCCGTGTAGGTGAGTCGTGGATCTACCTCTCTGCCGTAAAAGACCTATTTAATAATGAGATTGTAGCCTATCACCTGAGTCAGAGAAACGACAATCTGCTGGTGCTGCAGACCTTTGAGAATGCCTTTAACAAGACAAAAAACGTGACTGGACTGATCGTTCACAGCGATCAGGGATTCCAGTACACGTCCTATGCCTACCACGACATGCTGCCAAAGGTTGGCGCCCAAATCAGCATGTCTCGCCGAGGAAATTGTTATGACAATGCCTCGATGGAGAGCTTCTTCTCGCATCTCAAAACGGAAGGGCTCTATCCTTATGATATCCGAAATATGGACGAGGCACAAAGGCGAATTGAAGCCTATATCCATTTTTACAACCAACATCGACCACAACGAAAACTCAATAAACTGCCTCCGGCAGAGTTCCGGAAGCAGTTTGTAGCCTAGGGTCTTTTTTCAATGTCTATTAAATGGGGTCTTGACCAGGCGACGGGCGGTCTATTTTTTGTGTTTTTATAATTTTTCTACGAAAAGTCCATTCTTTGAACATTTAATAGACTAAAATTGATTTTATATGGTAAAATCAGGTTAACAGTTCTCGCCCCGCCAGTCAGTACTAACTAATTGGCGCATAGGGCGAGCCAATTTTTTATTAGGGGCTTTTTTATGACTACACACCAGTTGAAATTAAGCCAGCTCTTACACATCTAGAAATGATTTCTCTTTTTAAGATCGAGGTATGATCATTGAAGATGAAGAAAGAGCGATCGAGGTATTAAAAAGAGTTAGCTATTATCGTTTTACCGGATACGATTTAACCTTCAAAAAAGATAACATATACATAGAAGGCACCACTTTTGAAACTATCTATCGTCACTACGAGTTGACAAATCTCTAAGATTAATGTTGATGGAGCTTATTGAATACATCGAAATCTCAATAAGAACTCAGTTGTCTTATATGATTGCCCATAAATACCCAGATCTTGGATATAGGGATTCAAGCAACTTTTTGAACGCCGAGAAACACGAATGGTTGTTGGAAATACTGGACCAGGAGCTCAGTAAATCTAACGAGTTGTTTGTTAAACACCATCGCGAGAATCGCAATGGAATTTTTCCAGTATAGGTAGCGCTAGAAATGGCAACGTTCTCAAATCTCGTCGAACTATATAGCAATTTAAAAACGGAAGATAGAGTTGAAATATCTATGCAATATTCAATAAATTATAAAGTGTTCAAGAATTGGCTCATCACCTTAAAAATACTAAGAAATCGCTGCGCACATCATAGTAGATTATTTAATAGTCTGATTATCACAAAACCAAAAATTTTGCATAAAGATAAACATCTAGATCTTCAAGAACACCATTTATACACGCAAATTTATAATTAAAATATTTTATTAAAGATCGTACTCTTTGGAATTCTTGGATTACTCGTCTAGAAGCGTTAATTGAACAATATGATGATGTCGATATTAAAAGGATGGGTTTCAAAGAGAACTGGGCAAGCTTGCTAAAGTCAGTTTAAAGCTCCGATATTCGGGGCTTTTTCTTTTGACTCAATCTCCCCCAGATCTCGATGTCTATGGGAGTGATGCAGCGATCTCCTCGGGTTGCGATAACCAGGCGTGGAATCGTAAAAATGCTGTTCAAGCTGAAGCTGTACGGAGTTATCAAGTGCTAAAATTTATCTGTTATCGCTTGAACCTGTCTTTCGGAATCAATCGCTAACGCCGAAAGCCCCAACTCTCATAAATTGACGGCCCAGACGTATAAAATCAGAGGATTGGGAGATGAATGATACCATCATTCAGGAGGCGATGAAGTGAGGAAGAAGATCAACAAGTTAAAATATATGGCTGGAGCTTTTCTTGCCGGAGCCCTATTGATTATAGGGATCTTGACTGCTGCGAATCCCGAAGGAACCCTAAGCGCGATTAAACACACAACGTCTAAAATAAGCGATTACGTTAACGGGAAGGACAACTTCACCGCTGACGGCCCATTAGCGAAACAAGGGACGGCAACCTCGGATCCTAATATGCCTGCCGGCAGCAGCGATGTGTCAGCTCGCATGGATTCGGAACCAGTTAACCAACCCGTCTACTGGAGCGAGGCTTCCAGGAAGGAATCCATGGGTCATCCTGTAGTCAAGCTGTACAATGCGGCGGGAGAGCCTATTGGTTCCGCTACCTTGGAGCAGGTCAATGACGGGGTGAAGGTAAAGATCACCGCATCGGGGCTCACTCCAGGCAAGCATGGGTTCCATGTGCATGAGAACCCGATTCAAGATGGGGATTTTAAATCTGCCGGCGCTCATTTTAACCCGACCCATAAGCATCATGGCCTTGAGAATCCGCAAGGAAGCCATGTCGGCGACATGCCGAACCTGGTCGTAGGCGCTGCCGGCACCGTGGAAGCTGAGACGATCATTCAGCATGGAACGCTAGAGAAAGGCCAGCCCAACTCGGTACTTGGGCGCTCGCTGATCATTCATGCCGGCGAGGATGACAACGTTACCGATCCGGCGGGCAATTCGGGCGAACGTGTGGCGGGCGGAAACATACCTGAGTCATGAGGCAAGCTGCGACATACATGGATTACAGCATATAAATGCCAGTGAAGACGCGTCTCTATATGGAGATGCGTTTTTTGGTGTGTACAGCTTCGCTGAACGATAGACCGTCGAGTAACCCTTGAACTATAATAAGGTCGTGGAATTCAATGGAAGTCATATCATCGCGTAATGGAATAGGAGAACAGGATGAATAAACTAAAAATGGCCATTATCGGCTTAGGGGTCATGGGCCGGAATATGATGCACCGATTATTGCCCCAATATGATGAGAAGATCGAATTGGTCGCTATTTGCGACAGTGATGAATCCAGTCTGTACCGGGAAATTGCAGAAGCAGCGGCTCGTCCACAGCTGTACACCGACTATCGTCAGCTGCTGGACGAGGTACCGCTTGATCTGGTGTATATCGCGGTCCCGCCATCCTTGCATTATGATGTAGCCCGGAACGCATTCGAGAAAGGCATCCACGTCTTCTGCGAGAAGCCGCTGGCCAACAGCCTGTCCGAAGCTCGGAGTCTGGTAGAGCTGGCCGAGAAGGCCAATAGGCTTCATGCGGTTCATTTCTCGTTTCCGCTCGAGCCGGCCGTTCAGAAGCTGCAGGGATTGCTTGAGGAACAGGCGATCGGCTCGATCCAAAGAATGGAGCTGTTTCTGGAATTCCCGCAGTGGCCGCGGGCCTGGCAGCAGAATCCATGGATCTCGTCAAGGCATCAAGGCGGGTATCTGCTGGAGGTCGGCATTCACTGGATCCAGATGATCCAGCAGATGTTCGGTCCCATTACGCATGTGAAGAGCGAGATCGAGTTTCCGCCGGATGCGAATCAGTCCGAAAGCCGTGCTAAGGCTGTTCTCAGATTACATAATGAAATCGAAATTCACCTTTCGGGAACCGACAGACGTGAAGGGGAGGAGCGTGTCTCCCTTGTGGTCTACGGTGATGAGGGAATCTTGGCGTTAGAGAACTGGGACAACCTGTACCGAAGCAGTAGGGAAACCGAGTTGCAGCCTGTACCTGTGGACGGCGAGGACAGCATGCTGCCGATCCTGAAGCAGATTATTCAGATACTGAATGGAGAGCCCGGGAAGATTTACGATTTCTATGATGGGTATAACGCGCAGGTTGTTTTGGAAGCCCTGCGTAATCCGGGTGAGGGTTTTACGGATGTAAGGGCCCAGTTGTTAGGGGACCAATCGGCAGAAGTTATTCTTTAACGCCCTGATGGCGAATGCTCGAGCCCATCAAGTTGAGGTGATATATGGTGTTTGTGCAGCTTAGCAGCTTCATCACGCTCGGCCTGTAAAGGATGATGTAACCCTCTTGGCTCCTTTGCAGGCTGGGCCTTTACCCAAGGGGCGTGATGAAATGAAAAGCAAAAGTAAAAATCGTACTCGTTCGTACTACCGTCATCATCGGAGAAGAGTGATTCAGCGTAAGAGCCGAATTGCTAAACAACTCGGATGGCATGTAAAGTTTAGAGGTAAGCTTGCTAAGGGGAAGATTCATTGTTCTTGTTATTATTGCAGGACAAAATCGAGAGAAATCGGATGGCCTAAGCGTGATCTTGTAAAACTTGCATGTATGAAGGAGTTTAATCTTTTGGAGTGGTAGTTGTTTTTAATGCGGGAAAGGCCGTAGATTATAGCGTCTACGGTCTTTTATTTTATTCTTGTGCCATCATGTCTATAATGGCGAATGTGCTTACCATTCATAAAATGCAGACACAAAACGGGCGCAGCCACTTTGTTTAGAGAAGAGGATATTCGATGCTTCCTACAGAATAACTGAAACTGCAATCATCTGGAATTTAAAAATTTTGTGGTTTCGTCCAAACATACGGATCGGATGAGGGAACTCATTTTATGAGGGGGCATTAAGGAGTTGCTCGTATCCTTTTTTTGTTTCAGGAGTTTCGGATTAAAGGAGAAAACATATGTTCACAACACAATTGAACCGGATTCGGGCCAAGCTCGGGCAAGCCGCCCCGCCCGATCCGGCATGCCGCGCATTCGGAGCCAGGGTGCATCGGTACAAGCTGGTCGAGCCGCTCAGCCTTGCCGAGCTGCAGCAATTCGAGCAAAGTCACGGAATTGTTCTGCCGGAGCCTTATGCGGCTTTTGTAACGGAGCTGGGGAACGGGGGAGCCAGAGCAGCTAGACCCTTTCCACAAGCGCAGGACATGAACGGCAAGGATTCGAAGAACGTGGACTTTAACTTTATTTTTTTCATACAAAACTACCGGGCTTATTGGAGCCCACCCGCGGGGGATGATCATGGGAGTAGCATTCAAATTGGAGTGCGGTACGTGCCATTACAACAGCATTATTTATGAAGGAATCGGCTTTATGTACATCTCCTTGAAGTCGATCGCTTCGTTTGTCACAGATCCGGCGCTTAAGCAGGTGATCGGAGAATTTATGGAGGATGGCTCCGTCTCGTACGACGCTCATCAGGCGCTGTACGTGTGCCCGCAATGTGACGGCATTCAAAATGAATTGTACATCGAGATGCAGTCGGACCGGTCACATTATCAGCACGTTTGCCATTGCAAGAGATGCGGAACTGAAATGAAACAAACACCGATCGAGCACAGCGTCCCGATCCGTCTAACCTGTCCAGATTGCAGGGAAAGCGAGCTGATGGTGACGTCTTTTATGGATTGGGATTGATGGGGCGGCGGATCGTGATGAAGATAAAACCAATAAAGGGGAACTTCCATTGTCGATATTACTAATATTCCTTTTGTTTGTAGCCGGCGCTTTCCTCACATGGTTGGGATCGAAGCTGTCTTACATGAGTATTCAAGCCTCCAGATCCATTGCGAGTTCAAGTGCACCTGGTGAGTTAACCCAGCAAGATAAAATTGAATTACTCGCTATGCACATCGTTGGGTTCTTGGTCGTAATAGGCATCCTACTTCTTCTGTTCTACCTGCTTACCAAAGGTCGACAAAACGCAAAGGCATATCAATTCTACGCTCTAATCATCCAGATCCTATTTGTTATTGTATTTTTCATCATCAACTATACTTATCTTTTTGTGGATTATCCGGCACACCTGGATTCCGGTTTTCCGTTTCTGACGACACATTCTGAAAATATTGAATGATTTTGAGCAATTGTCTTATGTAGTTCCAGGCGGCTCTCCTTCTATACTGAAGGTACGAATAAAGGAGAGTGAGTTCATGGAACGAGCAACATCTGCAGCATCCGGAATACCTGTTCGCAAAAAGCCATTACGCAAGCGCTGGGACTCTCCCCTTGCAGGTTATCTGTTTATTTCCCCTTGGCTGATTGGATTTCTGGCGTTGACGGCCTATCCGATGCTGTTGTCCCTCTACTATTCCTTCACGGATTACACGCTCATGAAGCCGATCGAGTGGGTCGGCCTGGACAATTACGAGCGCATCCTTATGGCGGACGACAAATTTGCCCAATCGCTCAAGCTCACATTTTATTATGTACTCGCCTCGGTGCCGCTAAAGCTGATTGCCGCGCTGATGGTTGCGCTCCTGCTGAAAAGGGCTGTGCGCGGGATATCCGTCTATCGGACGGCTATCTATTTCCCTTCCTTAATCGGGGCGAGCATCGCGGTGTCCCTGCTGTGGAAAAATATTTTCGGCGTGGACGGCTTCTTCAACAAAGTGCTTGGATTTTTCGGGATTCCCGGCACGGGCTGGGTCACGAACCCCGATACCGCATTATGGTCCCTGATTGGGTTGTCGGTATGGCAATTCGGCTCCTCGATGGTGATTTTCCTCGCGGGCCTGAAGCAGATCCCGAATGATCTGTATGAAGCCTCCGCGGTGGATGGGGCGGGCAAGCTGAAGCAATTTTTCAAAATCACGCTTCCGATGCTGTCGCCCACGTTATTCTTCAATCTCATTATGGGGGTCATTAACTCCTTCCAGATGTTCACGCCTGCATACGTCATCACCGGCGGCGGGCCGATGAACTCTACCTATGTGTATGCGTTATACCTGTACGAACGGGCATTCAGCCGCTATCAGCTGGGCTATTCCTCTTCCTTGGCCTGGATCATGCTGATCTTGATTGTGGCTGCCGCCGTGATCATTAACCTGACTTCGAAATACTGGGTATTCTACGAGTCCGAGAGCCAAGGAGGGAAAAGAAAATGACCAGACACAAATGGAGCCCCGTGATTCGCCATGCGGTCCTCATCCTATTCAGCTTGGTTATGGTGTATCCGGTCATTTGGTGGATTGGCGCCTCCCTGAAAACGAACCAGGAGCTCAGCTCCCCGTCCATCTTCCCGTCCGTGCCGCAGTGGTCCAATTACGTTAACGGATGGAATTCCGTTCCGGGCTTCACCTTTACCGACTTCTATCTGAATACCTTTTATTTAATTACGGCGGTCATCATCGTAACGGTCATTTCCTGTACGCTGGTCGCCTTCGGATTTGCAAGGCTGGACTTTCCGCTTCGCGGCTTCTGGTTCTCGCTGCTCATGCTCACGCTGATGCTGCCGGGCCAAGTGCTCATCATTCCGCAGTATGCGATGTTCCACCAGTTCGGTTGGGTCAACACCTACCTGCCGTTCATCGTGCCCCATGCGTTAGCGGGAGGGGCGGGAGGAACCTTCTTCGTCTTCCTGCTCGTTCAATTCATACGCGGGATCCCGCGGGAACTGGATGAATCGGCCAAGATCGACGGATGCAGCTGGTTCGGGATTTACTGGAGAATTGTGATGCCCTTGATGAAGCCTTCCATCGTGACCGTCATCATCTTCTGCTTCCTATGGAACTGGGATGATTTCCTTGGCCATCTCCTGTACATTAATTCCGTCGACAAATACACGGTAGGCTTGGCTTTGCGGATGATTAACGATTCGCAAGGCGGCGCGGAGTGGGGACAACTGCTGGCGATGTCGCTCGTATCCATTCTGCCGGCTACGCTGCTGTTTGTCTTTGCCCAGAAATATTTTGTGGAGGGTGTGGCTACCACAGGATTGAAAGGGTAGTAGCTAGGCCTGCCGATATATTATAAAATGAGAAAACATTGAGGCAGCGGTTCGCCGCACGGCTTCAATGTTTTTTTCGGATCGGAATGGATAAGCATGGAGCACGGAGGATGAGCGCTTATGATCAATCCCTTCAAGACATACCGGATCGATTCCCTGTTTATTATTTGCTTTGCAGGGTTGATCACGATTGTACTGGCGATCACGGTATGGACCAGTTATGCCATGACCTCGCGGGAGCTGGCCGACAACACGTCGTATTACCAGAAAAGGCTGCTCGAGGAGCTGAACAATGAAATTACGGGACGCTTGACGTCGATCGAGCAGATCTCGCTGACCACGTCCAGGGACAATGATTTGCTTACGTTTCTGTCGGGAAAAGAAGATGAGTTCAGCCACTACAGACGCTCCAAAGGCATACAGGAAGCGCTGGCTCATCTCACCTACTCGATTCCGCAAATTCAAGCCATTGATTTATATATGGAGCAGCCGGAGTGGGGGGACCGGCAGAGCTATATTCAATTCCACGCCTTAAAGGAAGCTGCGGCACAGCCATGGTATCCTTTGCTGCAGAACAATGACTTCTCCTGGTCAGAGGAGCATGACTTAGCGACCTATAATGGGAACGTGCCTGTGCTCAGCTTCTCCCGCAAGGTGTACAACAACTCCCGGTACTTGGGCATTCTTGTCGTGCATGTGAAAGCCGACTGGATCCGCGGGATTCTCGAGGGATATTCCAAGGATTCCAACCGGATGCTGCTGGATCTGAACGGCAGGGAGCTGCTCAGCGTCGGGACATCGATGAAGGATGCCGGGTTACAGGAGCAGGATTTGCGGTTCAAGGACCAATCCGGGGTGCTTCGGCTGCATACGCAGCCGCATGGAGTTGAGCCTCTGGTCGTCTATTCCAAAGTCGCCGATTCCAACTGGATGCTGGTGGAGATTACCCCGTGGGAGCGAATTACGTCAGGCAGCGTCAAGCTGGCCGGAGCCATCATTACCATCGGCGTCGGCGCCCTATTGCTGGCATTCTTGTTAACGCTATGGTTAAGCCGGCAATTGTTGAAGCCGATCGCGCAGTTAGTGAGAGCGATGAAGAATTACGATGTTGGAGGGAAGCAAGCGGAGCTGGCCGGCGACTACACGAATGAATTCGGCATTCTGTTTGCAGGGTTTCGCAGACTAAATGAGCGAATCCAGGCATTGTACGCCTCCCTGGCGCAGCGTTACGAGCAGCAGCGGAAGGCCGAAATCGAAGCGCTCCAAGCCAATATTAATCCGCATTTTCTATATAACACTCTGGACCAGCTGAACTGGATGGCGATTGCGGAGGGACAGGAGAAGATGAGCCGCATTCTGGAGCTGATGGGCCGCATGTTCCGCATCGGACTATCGCATGGAGAGAGCTTTATTACGATTGATGAAGAGCTGACTCATGTTGCGTGCTATTTGGAAATCCAGCAGATCCGGTGGGAAGACGGTCTGGAATATGAGGTGCAGGCCTCCCAGGAGGTCCGGAATTTATTCATTCCCAAAATGACGCTCCAGCCTTTCGTCGAAAATTCCATCATTCACGGATTCAATGCAAGGCAACACGGCCGAATTCAGATTAAGGCAGAGGAAGAGGGCGGCCGGGTCCGCATGACGATTACCGACGACGGAAGCGGGCTTGCTCCCGAGAGCAAAGGGAACCATCGCCGCAAGGGCGGTTACGGGATCCGGAATGTGAGAGAGCGGTTCTCGGCGTATTTTAATGAAAATTATGAGATCCACGTGAAGGACGGCGAGTTTGAAGGGGTGGTTGTAACGATCATTTTCCCAAGGCTTGAGGAAGTACAGACGTAAAGCATAATCAGACGATTTTATAATAAATTGTGCATCTCTCTTATACTCCCGTCATCCCGGAATTGATAGGATCATATTGACCACAATATATTGTTTCTAGGGGGAAGTCGGCATGAACAAATGGAAGCGATTGCAGATTCTCGCGTTATGGATGGTGTTCTCCTTGCTGGTTGCGGCATGCGGCGGCAACGGAGGCACCGACACAAACACAGGCAGCACAAGCTCAACCACGAACAATACACAGGACGAAGGCGGTTCGGCGGCGGAAAATGTCAAGCTCCGGATTATGTGGTGGGGCTCACAGCCGCGTCACGAAGCGACACTGAAGGCATTGGAGGCCTATACGGCGAAAAATCCGCATGTGACCTTCGAGCCCGAATATTCCGGGATGGACGGTTATCTGGATAAGCTCTCTACGCAGGCAGCAGCGCATAATGAGCCGGATATTTTCCAAATGGACCCGGGCTGGATTTCGGACTGGACCTCCCGCAACCAGCTCGAAGAGCTCGATTCCAAGGTTAAGCTGGATGAATTGACGCCGAGCCTGCTGCCGATCGGGCAGAGAGACGGCAAGCAATACGGCGTGCCGCTCGGATCGGTTGCTTTCGGGATGATCTACGACAAGGCGGCTCTGGAGAAGCTGGGCGCAACGATGCCGAAGGACGGCTGGACATGGGATGATTTCTTCGCATTGGCGGAAGAGGTAAAGCCTAAGCTGGCGGAAGGCCAATATTTCACGCTGGATTACGCCGGCAACTACTTCATGTTCAGTGCGTATCACTATGCCAAGGGTAAGGGTACCTTGATCACGGAAGACGGCAAATTCAATATCGATGAAGCGACGTTCCTGGAATGGACGAAGAAGTTTGAACAGCTGCGCAAGGACGGCCTTGTACCTCCGGCGGATCTAAACGCATCCGACAAGGAAATGGATCCGACGGCAGACCTGCTGGTCAACGGCAAAATCCTGTTCCGCTACTCCTTCTCCAATAACTACACCACATGGGACAGCATGAAGGAAGGGGCGTACGACCTGGTTACGATGCCGCGGGCCGAGGAAGCAGGGGGCTGGCTCAAGCCGTCCATGTACTTCAGCCTGTCGCCGAATTCCAAGCATAAGGAAGAAGCGGCCAAGTTCATCGACTGGTTCATCAACGATCCGGAGGCAGGGGCCATCCTTGGTACCGCTCGGGGCGTGCCTGCCAATGCCAAGATTGCCGAGTCGCTGATTCCGAATCTTCCGGAGGGCGAAAAGGTTGGGATGAAGCTGATCGACGCCACGACGCCGGATGGACAGATTTTTACGACAGGGCCGGAAGGCTGGGTGAACTTCATCGACAAAGACTTCCCGCTCGTCCGGGATGAGCTGAGCTTCGGCAGAACGACGCCGGAGAAGGCCTATGAATCCTTAAAGAAGGCCGCGCAAGAATATGAATAACTCCTATACAATGGGATGAGTGAGAACGAGATGCCGGCAAGGGTAAAATGATTCGTTTATTCGGTGAAAGCTGTCTGAGAGAAAGCTGCAGCGGAAGCCTGAACCAATGACCGCCTCTGTGACCGGATATTTACCCGCATCATATAAAATCCAAGAAATCCGGGAGCAACCCCAATCATAGGAACATTTTACTTACTTGCCGCCCGCATCCAAATCAATCATTCTGTTAACATCGTTCCAGTTATTTTCCGGTTTACGTCATGCCTGAGCGGTTTCACGCCGATCGGGCATGGCGTATTACCGTTAGAGTGAGGCTATTTTCCTTTTTGCAAATAAGAAGGGGGCTCTTCAGATGTGGAAGATAGGAATCGTGGATGACGACCGCGCCGTGCTACAGGGAATCCGCAAAGCCATCCCTTGGGATGAACTGAATGCAGAGTGGGCAGGGGAAGCGTTGAACGGGGAAGAAGGGCTTGAAATGATTGCATCGGCCAGCCCCGACATCGTGATTACCGATTTATACATGCCTGTCATGAACGGTCTGGATATGATCGAGCACCTGCGGAAGAACGCCGGCTATACGGGAAAAGTGATCATTCTGAGCGGATACTCGGACTTCGAATATGCCCGCCAAGCCTTGCGTCTGGACGTGAGCGATTATTTATCCAAGCCGGTCAGCCTTCCGACGCTGAAATCCGTGTTAAACCAGGCGATATCCGATTTGGAGGAGCGTGAAGAGCTGCGCATCAAGCAGGATGAGCTGCTCCAGAAGCTGCATCTGTACGAGCCCTTCGTCGAGAAGGAGTGGGTCAAATCGGCCGCAGCCGGCACCCTGCTGCAATCAGGACTCCAATCGGAAATCCCGGAGCCTTATCGGTATTGGACCGATTTCGATCATACGGTCATCGGCATCGAGCTGGTCTACGACCAACGGGCAGCCAAATTAAGCTTGCCGGACTGGAGCCTCCTTCGGTTTGCAATCAGCAATATGGCGTGCGAAATTACGCAGGCGGCATTTTCACGCTTCGACCATACGGATCTCCACACCAATCGTTCGGTGATCATTATTCATCATGATCGAACAGAGCCTGCCGAGCGAGTGCGGCAGCGGCTGGAGCAGCTGGGTGTCCGATTAATCGACTGTGTGCGGAACTATCTGAAGCTGAAGATCCGGATCGGCATCGGTGAGCGGAAGAGCTGCATAGGGGATATCGGCATCTCGACGGAAGAAGCCTTCCGCGCGATCGATGTGACTTCCCGGCCGGCGGTTCCGGAGCATGAGCTGTATTTCTACAGTGCACAGGAGCCGGGCAATGCGGAGGCCAAGTCTCCGGTGCGTCCCGTTAAGCTATACCTGGAGCTGGCCGGCGCGATTCGTACCTCGCAGGAGAATCAGGCGCAGACGATTATAAGGGATTATATGAAGCGGCTGGAGCAGGAAGGGGGCATCACCAAACCCTACGTCGGCATGCTGGCCGGGGAGCTGTGGGGCATTATCGCCTTTGCTTTCTATGAGACGGGGACCGTCGTTGACGATATCTTCCCGTATGACGGCATAACGCGCGAAATGGCGAAGCTGCAGCGTCCGTCCGAGCTTGCCGAATGGCTGATCACCAAGATCGGACTCGTGTTCGGCAGCCGCGAATGGGGCGGGAACGGAAAGCATCGCCAGGCGGTCGACTTTATGATCGAGTACATTCACGAGCATTATGCCGAGGACCTCACGCTCGGGGGACTGGCGGATAAGGTATATATTTCGAGAAACTACTTGTCGATGATTTTTAAGAATATGACCGGAGAGACGTTCAACAATTACCTGACCCGAGTACGGGTCGAGAAGGCCCGGGAGCTGCTGATGGAGAAGAATGCATTGGTTTACGAAGTGGCCGAAAAGGTTGGATATAAAAACGTTCCGTATTTCAGCACGGTATTCAAGAAATTCACGGGCATGAACCCGACGGAGCTTGTGAAATGATTCTGGGGAGGCGTTAAGAACTGCTGGAAGACTGGAGAGAGCAAAGGAATGGCGTGATGGGGAGCAGGGGAGCCGCAAAGGAGTGGTGGCGCAATGTCATCAATGCGTATTTTTATCGTAAATCGGGGATCAAGTAAGGGTATAGTCGAGTAGTTTATTCGTAGAGGGAAGGGCCTTGAATTTCAACTTGGTTGGGATTCGGGGTCTTTTATTATTCCTGGGCTTATTTGAAATAAAAAGTTGCGTCATATTTGATTGTGATAAGTCGTTTTAGTAGTAGAGAAAATTAGAAAGGATGAAAACGAATGAAGAAAGTATTTCTGTCTTTTTTAAGTTTCGCCATGCTACTGTTGTTCTCGGTCCAGTTTGTCTCAGCCCAACCGATTGATGATACGCAAGCCCAGTCTGATGACGAGCTGCCGCCAACGATTTATTCCTTATTCGATCCGAGCTACAAGTATTTGAACAACGGAGGGACAAGTGTTAGTAATATTGGAAATTCAAAAATTAGCATTTCAGGATATAGCACAGCCAAACAGCGGGTAGATGCCATCGGTGTACAATTGACGCTGCAACGATGGACAGGCTCGAATTGGGTAGACATTTATCGCAGTCCCAAGGCAGAGTTAGCAACTTCCTCAAATACATACACGGAACATGAGGTTACGGTAGCCCCAGGCTATTATTATCGTTCTAAATCGTCTCATTGGACGCAACACGGAACCGTAAAAGAAGAAGGGACGTTATATTCGGGATCGATTCTAATTCCAGACAGGTAAAATCAAAAAGCAGCAGGGCTCCTGCTGCTTTTTGATTACTGTAAAGATTCCGCAATTGAAATGATGTCCTTTTCAGTCAAGACCCCAAAGATAGATCGTTTAATATGATCGGCTGTGATCCATTCCAGATGAATTAAATCGGGACTTTGAATAATCAGAACTGCTTTATAACCGTTAATGACCGTATCCTTAATGATGGCTGAGTCATGGTTAATCGTTGTTTTCTCTGGTGAAGAATTCTCTCGAATCATGTGCTGATTGAATTGCAGGATCTGTCCTTCTCCATCGACGTATTCCATAAAAACCGTCCGGTACTCTCCATCAGAATCCTGAAAAATACGAACGGTCTCTAAATCATAACCGGCTGGTAGATAGGTTGGGGAAACCATAGGGAATATGACTTTCCCTCTTGCCTCTTCCAAACTTGTATCCTCTACACGGCCTTCTCCACCTCGAGAAATCGAAACCATATTGTCTGGGGGCGGAGGAGATGTTCTAGCTTCCGGATTTTCATCAGAATAAGGTTCAGGTTCTTCAAAGAAAATATCGATCAGGTCCTCTTGTACTTTTTTTACAAGACCTTGGAACTGGGAATAAGCGGCAGGCAAGTCTGTTGTCATGAAACAACTAATCAGCAAAGACGCACAAGCAACTAACGCGCCTATTTGGAATCGCTTGATCCAACGTCTGCGTGTTTTATTTTTATCCAGCCGAGCTTTCACTACCAGCCATGATTGGGTACCGTCTGGAATGTCCACGTCTTGATGGACGTCCTTTAACCACTTTTGCAAAACCTCATCGTTGTGTTTGAATTCGTTATTCATCGGCATCAACCCATCTTTTTGAAAAATAGCGGTACAATTTCTTTCTGGCTCTCACCATCGTTTGGGCTAAAGCTTGCTCCGTTTTGCCTAACTCCCGTGCAATTTCCTTATACGGTTTTTCCTCGATGTAATACATGAACAATGCCTGCCGATACTCGGGGCTTAACTCATTTAGCGCTTCGTGGAGGATTTCATTTCGAATCCGATCCTCCACTTGTTCGGCTACCGTAGGGTGAAGGAAAGGAGCCTCTAAATCAATAACGACTTGAGGCTCCCTTAGATGACGATACTTTTTATTCTTTTTGAACAAATCATAGGCGTGATTTCTAGCGACTTTAACGATCCAGGCCTTCAAATGCATAGTGCCTTTCAGTTGCGGGGCCTTAGCTACCACTTTGTAGAATGATTCCTGCACAACATCCTCAGTCAGTTCATGGCTTCGTGTCAGAAAGAAAATGTCCCGGTAGACTAAATTCCGATAAGCTTCATAGGCTAATCTTTGGACCTCGTGGTCTAAATCATAGAAATTGCTGCGTAAGAAATACAACCATTGTTCCTGCTCCACTTATACCCTCCCCCGTTTAACTCTTTTACTACTAGTTATAAGTACCTAATAATCATTCCATCTTTAGTAAAATACTAACATAAAATAACATTAATTTCCTAGATTAAGTCATTGAAATATTTTTTAGAAAAAAAGTCATATTTTCCTAGTATAAGTCGTTATAGTAGTAGATTAGCTCTTTTTGGTTAAACAGGCGTCTTAGAAGCTGCCTTACCTTTCTTAGGGCAAAATAACAACCAGGAGACTGTGCACCAACATAGTAAAGACATTTGCTATTAGAAATGAGGTGGCACACAAGTAATAAATGGGAGGTGAGTTCTTTTAGGGCTAGTCTATTGTTTCCTATTAAATTCTAAGGAGGATTTTCCGTATGAAAAAGCTACTTACTGTTGCTCTGACAATGGTAATGATGATGACGCTCTCCATTTCTGCGTTTGCTTCTTCTCCTGGGTTAGAAATTGAGGAAAAGTCGAATAGCAGCGTAAACAGTAGCGAGACACATGTTAACATCGTTAATGATGAAGTAGAAGTATTTGCTCGATACAATATTGACTGGAATATTCCTGCTGGATATGATGAGTATGGTGTTAGCCAATTCAGTATGAGCAAGGGTAATACCGTTGAATACAGTATTAGTTGGAGTCCACGTGCAGGTTTAGTACGTGTTGGATTATACGATAGAAATTCTGGTAATTTCTATTGGGAAGAAACGGATTCTAGACCGCCTCTCAGTGGCAAAATTACAGTACCTTATACGAGTGTCTGGAGCCTGGCAGTCGGTAATCTCTCTGATCAGCGAATTAATGCAACTGGTTATTTTATTTATTAATCTTCTTAGCAATAGCACTACAAGAAAAAGCCCACGACTATTTTCGTGGGCTTTATTTTTCACTAGATTTATTTGAGCTTATCAATTACTTCAGAAGTGTAAATTCCATCTTCTTTAGTAACTTGAGTCTGTTCCTCTGGTGTGAGTTTTTCATAAGGAACCAAGGTGTCGTAACCTTTAGGATCATAAAGCCCCAGTTCTTTAGTTACTAATTCTTTCTCATCGGGTAATAGAGCATCATACTTAAAATAGTGTGTGCTTTGAGAGATTGTATTTGATGCAGAACCACCGATCTCTTCAATGGTTTGGTTCGCAGCATCGTTTATCGTTGCTTCAGTTTTGATCTCAGGTGAATTTTTCGAAGCCCAAACGGCTGTAGATGTCCCGATTGCTCCAACAGCAATGACAGCCGTTGCCGCAATAATTACGGTTTGTCTTTTCAACTTCTTCACACTAAGCATCATGATCAATCTCCTCTTCAATTGTTTGCCGTCACTGGATAAGAAGGCACAGAATTGCACGGGTAAATTTCGTGCCCCTTCCATGACGTTCAAGATTGTCTCCCCATAGCGTTTGCGCTCGGCATAAGACATCTCTTTTACGACATCTTCATCGCAAGAAAATTCACTCCATGTCTGAATGTCCATACGAAGAATGTGTACTAAGGGATTAAACCAATTTATGGCGGACGCTCCTAACGCAAATGCTTTGACCCATAAATCTCTCCGTTTCAGGTGGATCAGCTCATGGCGGATCACCATGCCCTTGTCCATATCCGCGATATTTTCCGTAGGGAGGTAAATAGTCGGTTTCCATAGCCCGACAAGGAGAGGACTCCGAACAGCAGAACTGTATGCAAGCTGGACGTTGCTGTGTATGCCCAGAGCTTTCTTCATCAAGGTAAGTTGTCTCGCAGCTTCACTGTTCTCCAAAACGGGTATGCGAGTTTGCTGTAACTTCCCTACAAACGTCCGATAGCAATAAACCTGCCATATTGCAAAAACTAAAGCTCCGATCCCCCACATACTCAAAAAGGCGAGGGCAATATCAGCCGTAAAATTCAGTTCCGGAATAGCCACTTTGGATAGATCAGGCTGTATTTGCTGCACACTCATAGGTAAACCGGATAAAGAAGGTGCTTGATTCGGAGTAAAGAGTGACCCAAGACATTGCAGAACAAGAGCTAGGGGGAAAAGATAGAAAACTACGGCCATTTTGCTAAGTCCGTAACGCCACTTTGTAGGGAAGGCATCGGTGGGTAATAGACGCAATAACAGAATACAAGCTACAACTACACTACCAGCTACATTCAACGTAAACAGCAGTTCAAGAATGTTATTCATGAATGGCACCTACTTTCCCGAAAACCATTGCTTCAGTTCCGCAATATCTTCATCCGAAAGCTTGTCACCGTCGTACAAGGCTGCGATTAAATTTTTCACCGATCCTTGATATATTTCGTCCAGAACATGCTGCGTCTCGGCCAGTTTGTAATCTTTCGGTGTGATTAGGGGCGTATACTTGTTCGTTCGGCCATGCTTTGTTGCTTTAAGCGCCCCTTTGTCAACCAACCGCGAAAGGAAGGTGGAGATCGTTTGCCCTTTCCACTCCTTGCCACGCCCAGCGAAAATATGCAGTAATTCGGTCGATGTGACAGGAGGGTCGCATTCCCAAATTACCTCCATGAGTTCCATTTCAGTATCCGATAGCTTTTGAATTTGGTTCACGGTGAACACCTCTTCAAATCGTTATGCGTCCATAACGAATCGTATTACTACACTACGTAGTGATTATAAATTACTACGTAGTGTAGTGAGTGTCAAGCAAATATGACATAAGATTTACCATGATTTGTAGTGAATGGATTGCGAATAAGGTGTAAGTAGTGAGTAGATCAAGAGGTTGGGTTGGTGGGGAGCTACTCAGTGAATTGATTTGGGTTGAGCCTAATCAAGGGATGCAACCGACAATTAAGCTTCCTTGGTTCATGGATTTGATACAATGGGATTACATAATTAACCATGTAAAGGATGAGAATCTATGCCGGTTTACAATAAGCTAGTTCGGGATCTGATTCCCCAAGTCATTGAAGCTACAGGCAAAGAATTTCGCACACGGATCTTGGATGAGGAAGAGTATAAGAAAGAACTGATCATAAAGCTCAAACAAGAGTCGGAGGAATACTTTACTGCTCAAATTTCAAAAGAGTCGCTGGAAGAACTTGCAGATATGCTTGAGGTTATCCGGGCGTTGACAGTTGTTCACGGGGCAACATGGGAAGAGCTTGAGGCCTTGAGAGAGAAGAAGGCGGAAGCTCGAGGCGGTTTCCAGGAACGGGTGTATTTAATTGATGTTGAGGACGAGGCTTAATGTCATTGGGGCGGATCATGAAGGAACTATTAGTATTGGGCGGCAATATGAAACATGTGAAATAATAACTCGCAAGGGCACGAACGACCGGAGTAAAGGTCATTCGTGCTTTATTTATATTGTCCAATGTGGTTTGCTAGTGATCAAAATTTGAATGGGAACGAATATTCGCTGACAAAGTCATGTCAAACACCGACTGTAGAATGAGAAATGTTAGCAAACCCTACTTAACAATAATTTAGTTTTTTATCCTTGATACTTTGTATAGGAGGGATTTACTGGATTTTGTCGAATTAGTTCGATGTACCTATAACAGTGCTGTGAAAGGTTATTTTATGGGGAATACAGAGAAGGACAAAGGTCATAGCGGTTTTATTGATGCAACTATAGGGGCTGCAACAACAGAAAATATTGAACGCTATGGTCAAGCGGCATCGGAATTTATTAAAGGCTATAAAGGGTCAGTTGATGCTAATGGCGATATTGTAAGGAAAGGGCTCAAGCAGGTAGCTGAGTCCAAAGTTAATCCGGATTTTGAGTACCAGAATATAAAGCAGCAAGCTGGTTTTTCAGCCGAAATCCATTATGTTGATAAAACGAACGCCGAGAATATCATCAACAAAAGTAATACTCGCGTTCATCGATCAAATGACATAGGAAGAGGAAACGACCCACAATTCGACATATTGTCAGTCGATGACTCCGGGAACCCTTCGTGGGGAGCTCAGATGAAGTTTTGCGGCAAGTTTGGAACTCCTGAGGAAATAAGAATTAGCTCTGAAAACTTAGTAGATAAAATGAGCGGCGATAAATGGGAGAGGTATAGGGGCAATGACGTTCTAGTTCCGAAAGAGCAATTTGTGATCGCCAAAAAGTATGCCGAAGATCAAGCCAGCAGCTTATCTGAACAAGCCGAGAAATTTAGAAGCCAGGGTCAATTCGATAAAGCTGAGCTATTAGAGCAGAAGGCAGAAAAATACCGCCAAGTATCGAGTGATTTGAAGGACAGTGGGATAACATCCAAAGAAGCGATATTCCTTCGTGAGCATCCCCAACTGGCGACAGCGAAGTATGTACTGGAAACTGCCCATCGATCAGGGCTTGAGAATGCAAAAGGTGCAGCCGTCGTATCTGCAGTCATTTCAACAGTACAGAACGTCACAAGTTTTATCCGAGGCGAGAAACAGGCAGTGGAAGTGATAAGGGATGTGGCCAAAGATACCGCAGCTGGAGCAGCTTCCGCGTATTTCATTGGTGCGACCGATACTGCAATCAGGGGGTTCATGGGAGCAAGCAAGAACAGCGTCTTTGTTAATCTGTCAAAAACCAACATGCCTGCAATGATTGCAACTGCGACAGTCCAAGCAGGAAAATCACTATTTCGATATGCCAAAGGTGAAATCGATAGTCTTCAGCTTGTTGAGGAGTTAGGTGAAAAAGGTACCGGCATGATGGCAGCGAGCTTTGGTGCAGCCGTAGGGACAGCGATATTCCCAGGTGTAGGAACTGCCATTGGGGGGATGGTCGGCTATCTAGCAAGCTCGTCCATATATATGGCATGCATGCAGACCCTTCAGGAAAAACGGCTTTCTATTGAACGAAGAAACAAAATTCATACCATCGCAACAGCCGCTAAGGAGGCGATGGGTAAGCAGGGGAACGAGCTGCTTGAAATGGTAGGAAAGTTCTACGCTGATAGGCAAAGAGTCTTCGCGGAATCCCTTTCCATGTTAGAAACTGCAAGTCGGATTGAAGATATGGAGTTATTCACTCAGGGGCTGAACAACATTGCGGTTGAAATGGGTGGGGCCCTAAAGTTTAAGAATTTCACAGAGTTTGATCGTTTTATGTCTGAGAAGGATGCAGTTTTAGAATTTTAACTTTATTGAGGAGGGCAATACATGCCACTACCATTAATCCCTGCAATTGCTGCCGGACTAGCAGTTATAACAGCGGCGGCAGGAGCCAAAAAAGGATTTGAAGCAAAACGGGACATGAATAAAGCAAAATCCATTAATCAGACATCGCAGGAGATTGCACAAGAAGCGGAAGAATTTATTGCAATGGCGAGAGAAAGAACAAATGAGGCTATTACTGAGCTTGGGCAAGAGAAGATTCGAATCCTGACAACGTCGATCAATGAGTTTATAAGTAATTTTGAGAAAATTAAAAATATCAACCTTAAGAACAGTCAAGGTATTGATGAGCTTAAAAACTTCAATCCAACTAGTGAGAGCTTTAAACAGTTGAAGGAAGCATCGTTTGAAGCTAAAAAAATTGCAATGAATGGGTTAGCGGCAATTGGTTCAGGGGCTTTGCTCGCTTATGGTACATACAGCGTGGTTATGAGCGGATTAGGTGGACTTATAGTCACCGCTACGACTGGCACTGCAATAGGCACCCTTTCAGGCGTAGCAGCGACGAATGCGACATTGGCTTGGCTTGGCGGAGGGGCGTTGACTGCAGGAGGGTTAGGAGTAACCGGAGGCATGGTTGTTCTAGGGGGGCTCGTGGCTGGACCCGCACTTGCCATTGGCGGAGCTATTTTTGCAAGCCAAGCGAAAACTGCTTTAAACGATGCATACGGCAATTACGATAAAGCCAAAGCCTTTAAGAAACAGGCAAGGAATATCGGCATCGCGTTGAAAGCAATTTTTACTCGGGCGAACCAACTTACAGAATTATTGAAAAAGCTAGACGTTTTCTTTGCCTATCAAGTAGGTGTGTTACGTGACATCATCTATTCAAAAGGGGTCAATTGGCAGGACTATTCCAAGGCTGAACAAGAAGAAATCTACAAATGTGTTCAAATGGCTCAAGCCATTAAGATCATCCTTGACTCGTCTCTTCTTAAGCAAGAGGGGCAATTGGATGAAGCGACAGATTACGTGCTTGAGAACGGTAATAAATATCTCGATATGCTAATGCAAGGATAGCATGTTTCATTGCGACCAATGCGGATTGTGTTGTAAGCGGGTAGGCATAACCGATCAATACAAACATCTGGATCGGGGGGACGGCGTATGCCTTCATTTTGACACTGGGACGAATCTGTGCAGCATCTACAAAGATCGTCCCGTCATATGCAGGGTAGATGCATCATTCGAGTTGTTTTTTCAAGATCAGATGACTATAGAGGAATTCTATGAAATTAACTATAAGTCATGCGAAATGTTAAAGGGATTGGAGAGTCATACAATGAGTGATTTGAAGTCTGCACTGGTTGCAAAGTTTGAAGAAATTTTCGGTTATACACCCGGCGATGAATATGCTCCAAGAGTTAAAAATGCTCGCGAAATTATTTGCCAAGGTCGATATAGCAAGGATGAAATGATTGATATCACCGATACGAGTATCTTTAGCAACGGGAAGTCGGGTTTAGTTCTGACCGTCGATTCGGTTTGCGTGAAAGATTCGGGCAACTTCACGTCCAAGTTTATCGCGAAATATGAAGATATAGAATCCACGTACATTAAAGAGGAAAGATTCCTCGGTGCCGATCTATCGGCATTAGAACTTAATATGCGATACGGTGCTAAGTATCAAATCAGCATTAAAGCAATTAGCAGGAACAAATTAATGAAATTCATAGACTATGCAGCTTCACTCTATCAAGAAGATGATACGTTGGAGTGGTGATATTAGATAATTGATATTTTTACTCTTAAGAGGAACTAAAAAGGAGATCAAGCATGAGCGACCTACAGTCATTATCTGAATTGTTTCAAAATAAATTGTTTCGTATTCCAGACTATCAAAGAGGTTATGCCTGGAAGCAGGATCAACTCGTAGATTTCTGGGATGATATCGTAAATTTGCAGGAAGACAGGTATCACTATACCGGCCTGTTGTCATTGAAGGCAGTTCCAAAATCTGAATCAAAAGGATGGAGCAATGATACGTGGCTGCTGGACTCCGGATATAAAGGATACCACATTGTTGATGGCCAGCAGCGTCTTACTACCTTCTCGATTCTCGTGAATGAGATCGTCTTATTCGTTAAGAATTTAGAGTTTAATGCGGAAAAAAATGATGAGGAGATCGTTCTTTGCTACCAAACGCTGAAAGCGATCCGTAATAAATACATCTCGCAGAAACGGCCGCCTCAAAACCTTATTACGACCTACCTTTTTGGGTATGAGGCTGACAATCCAAGCGCTGATTATCTTATCTATCAAGTATTTGAGGAGCCTTATAGCGGTGCCGTAAATGAAACCTACTATACTCAAAACTTAAAATATGCAAAAGAGTTCTTTTTTGATTGTTTGCAAAAGTTGTATGAAGACGAGGGTATGGATGGCATAGAAGTCGTGTTTCGTAAAATCACATTACAATTGATGTTTAATATTCATGAAATTGAGGATGACTATGATGTTTTTGTAGCCTTTGAAACGATGAACAATCGCGGTAAAAAGCTGACCAATCTTGAACTGTTGAAAAATCGTCTGATTTATCTGACTACTCTATATGATACCGATAAATTGGATGCGATGGATAAAGCAGAATTGCGCAAACAAATAAATGAGGCGTGGAAGGAAATCTATTACCAGCTCGGCCGCAATCAGAATTCACCATTATCGGATGATGAGTTCTTAAGAGCTCATTGGATTATGTATTTTCAGTACTCTCGTAAGAAGGGCGACGATTACATAAAATTTCTACTTAATAAGTTTTCTTCTAAGAATATTTTTGATAAGCAGATCGTGGCCATTGGAGAGGATGTTCCAGGAATTGTTGATTCGGATCTTGAGGAAGACGATGATGTTCCACAACCTACGGAGTCTGAAGTAGAAACAGTTACAACAATTAGCAAACTTGAGCCTAGTGAAATAGCAGCCTATGTTAATAGCTTGAAGAGCGTTGCGAAATATTGGTTTTATACATTTTTCCCGGAACTTAGTGAGTTAACACATGAAGAGAAGGTTTGGATTGAACGTCTCAATCGAATTGGGATTGGTTACTTCAGACCACTTGTTGCAGTATCATTAACCCCGGATGCCAATACCACGCCAGAAGAACGTGTCGATTTCTTCCGTGCTGTAGAACGCTTTATCTTCTTATCATTCAGAATGGCGGCATTCCAGTCGAGTTATAAGAGCAGTGATTATTACCGAAAGACCCGCGATGTTTATATCGGTGAACTTGCCTTAAGTGAGGTTACAGCGTCCCTGATGGAAACGTCCACGAATGATATGGATTTTGCGATCAAGAACTTCATGACCCGGATCGATAAACGTTTTTCAAATGGCGATGGATTTTATGGCTGGCGCGATCTTCGATATTTGCTTTTTGAATATGAATTTAAGAAGGCAGAAGAAACAGGGATTGAAAAACTTGGATGGATGCCATTTACAAAGGTTGAAAAAGACAAGGTGTCAATTGAGCATATTCTTCCTCAGACTCCAACAAAATGGTACTGGAAAAATCAGTTCCGTCAGTATACAGATGACGAGATAAAAATATTATCGGGTACACTTGGCAATTTATTGCCGTTGTCGCAGAGCGTAAACTCTGCTTTACAGAATGATAGTTTTGTAGATAAGAAATCTTCAAAGAGCAGCGGACGACGTGGTTATGAGGATGGATCTCACTCCGAAATCGAAGTGTCTCGGGAAGTAGATTGGGATGCTCAGCGTATATTAAAACGTGGCATTAAGCTTCTGAAATTTGTTGAGACTCGTTGGAACATTCAATTTAAAGACGAAGCGCAAATGATTGATCTGTTACACCTATCCTTTGTCAATGATGGCCGTGCGGATGTCCCTGAACTGCCGAAGCCTGATTCTGAAGAGTCAGCCGCCCTTGTTTCTGAAACAACAAGGGTACTTTCTGATCGACATTTTTTAAGGATGGATTTCTGGACAAATTTTGTACAGTACTGTCGCGATCATGGACGTGGGGATGATATCGCATCCCGAAAACCATCATATGACGATTGGTACGATGTAGCAGTTAATCATCCGGAGTATCATCTCTTCTTTCAGCTTGTCAGAAGGAAAATACTGCGGATTGGGATTTATGTTCATCGCCCGGAGTATTTTGCATTACTCGAATCGAAAAAGACGGAGATTGAAAATATATTTGGGGATCCACTTGAGTGGTATACGAGCAGAGAAAAAAGTGTAGCCAAAAGAATTCTCTATTCTCTTGAAGCCGATATTCATAACCCAGAAAAGTATCAGCAGCATTTTGAATGGCTTGTCAGCCACTTTGATAAGCTTAAAAGTGCTCTTGATGCCGTTGAATAGTGATTGAGGTGACACAGATGCTAGAACTAAAAAAGAGCGTATTAGAATTCTTTAGGCACATTCAAGAAAACCATATTGAAATTTATAATGAATTCAGCCTGCAACATGAGTTGGGGATTTTTTTAAGAGAAAGACTCCCTCAATACAAAGTTCAATTTGAGCGAAATGTTTCGTATTTTTCAAGCAATCGTAACACCATCAAAAAGGAAATCGACATTTCAATTTTCTCAGAGGATAAGCTGGAGAAATACGCGATTGAATTGAAATGTCCTCTAAATGGACAGTATCCGGAACAACTATACTCCTTCACGAAAGATATCAGATTCATGGAAGAATTGAGGAGGCTAGGTTTCGCTAAAACGGCTTGTGTTGCTCTTGTATCTGGCAAACCGTTTTACCAGGGGAAAAATAATAATGGCATTTACAAATTTTTCAGAGAGGAATATGCCGTTTACGGTGAAATTTATAAACCGACAGGCTCCGGTAAAAATGAAGAATATATTACTTTAGAAGGCAACTATAAGGTTGAATGGAATGACTTAAATGCTCAAAGTAAATTCTATGTTATAGAAATAGAATAACGGTGTAACATCTTGTCGACCCAAGACCCCATCAGGAATGATGGGGTCTTTATGTAGAATTACTATTCTTTCGGTATAACAAACTCCGATAAGTTTATTCCTTTATTTACTTCCGTAGCATAAGAGGGATTTATACCTGAGAAACCAACAATTTCCTTAATACTCAGATGGTTGGCAAGAATTACATCTGCATATTTAATTCCAAAAAGATGAATCATGGTCACCTGTCTTCCATGCGGGGCGCGATTATACATATCGCTTAATATTTCTCCTAATTTTCGTGCGTCCAATTTAATCACTCCTATCGGCAATAGTAAATTGTTGAATAATGAAATACTTCTAGACAACAAGTATTGAATCCTCTTATACAGCAGTATCCTGCTCAAACCTTCGCACGACAGTCGTGTGAAGGTCTTTTAGTTAGAACATGCATTCGCTGACAAACAGCTGTTCATCCTGAGCTTTAAAATAAGCTTATCAAGATTGAGGCTGAATATCCAGAATACATAAATACAGTTTCTGGTTAGAAACGGAGAGTAGGCGTGCATGGGACAAATTTATATCGCAATTACCGGGACATCGCATTATTTCGGCGCAAGTTTTTTGAAGCCGGGGATGGTTGTGCAGCTTATGAAAGATCCGGACAATCCGTATGACGAGGAGGCGATCCAGGCGGTGATTCCTCCGCTTGGAAAGATCGGCTACGTTGCGAACAGCACGCATACGGTGCCTAAAGGACGTCGGAGCGCTGGTCGGATCTATGATTCATTTGAACAACAAGTTTACGGTGTGATCCGGTTTATTGTGAAGGATTTGGCCATTGTTGAGCTTATGGAAGGAATAGCATCACTCGATATATTCCTCCAAACAGAACATCAATCTTTTCCCTGGAAATGAGGAAAATTGGCGTATTCTGTTTTTTATTGCGGATTTAGGAAGGGGACAACGAGAAATTTGGCGAATGTAGGTATATAGAATTACAAGGGAGGAGGATTGGCATGGACCTAATAGATCGATTGTATCAGAAAATAAAAGAAGATCCGCTATCCCCTAAGATACTGATTGTCCCGTCCTATTCGCAAGGACACCAATTGCTAGAGCGAATTTGCGAACGTTTCGGTTCGGTTTTTAATGTGGAAGTTGAGACACTTCAGGGCATGGTGCATGCCAATACGGCATTCGAGCTGTCGCGTCGAAAGATACGTTTGCTTGAGGACGAGCAAGCGTTCTGGGTGATTCGACAGCTAATGCTGCATCAGGCCGAAGCAGATCCGCATAGTTATATTAAGCACCAATCAATGCTAAACCCAGGGGTGGTCCGTAAAGTTCATCAGTCCCTCGTTGAATTGCGGATGGCTGGGGTTCGTTCCGGCGACATACATCCGAATGACTTTTCGAACGAGAGCAAGGGCTTGTATCTCCAACAATTGCTTGATCGTTATGAGGCTTACCTCAAGGAGCAGGCGCTGACGGACTTTGCGGGTTTGGCCGAGTATTGTACTCCAACTGCGGATAACACAAGATTTTTACTTCTGCAGCCCGCCGGATGGTCGAGAATGGAATGGGATCTGATCGAGAAAATAGCCGGGAGCCAACTGGACATCATCAATTTTGATGAGCTTTTTTATACCCATGCAAGATTCTCTAACAATCGACTGATGATGTTTCGCGCCGCTGGAAGTTTAGCTGAAGTTCGCGAAGGGTTTCGCAGAATGATTGCAGAGCCCGAGCCGCTGGATCAGATGGAAATCATGTTGTCGGATTATGAACGATATGCGCCTGTACTTTACTCGCAGGCCGAGGCATCGGGGGTCCCGTGTACGTTCTCCAATGGGCTTCCGATCTCCTACTGTACGGCAGGCAAGGCTGCTTTAGCTATTCTTGCTTGGATTAAGGAAGGGTTCCCAGTGGCTCGCCTTACGGAGATGCTTCGCAGCGGATGCCTGCAAATCGCTGACCAGCAAGCATCCGCCGGGGATTGGATACGCCTGCTGGAGCAGAGCGGAATCGGCTGGGGCAGACATCGCTATGCCGGAATCCTTGATTCCCGACAACGACGCATGGGGGACGGGCAGCAGGAGCTTGGAATGAAGCTGCATGAGGTGCTTCAAGGCTGGTTCGACAAGCTTCCGGAAGGAAGCGAGTGGAGGCCCGATCTGTTGCTCGAATGGTTGGGGGATTTTGTTGAGAAGCATGTACCTCTTCATTCGAGCGACGACCAGAACGTAAAAACCGCCATTCAAGCTTGGAGCACACGTCTATCGGGAATCCGAGTTGGGTCCATGACGCCCGAGTGGGCGGTACGATATGTAACTGAAATATTGAACGGTATACGGATCCGGGTCGATGCAACACCGAGGCCGGGGGCAGTTCACGTTACTTCCATTCACAACGGCGGCTTCAGCGGAAGATACCGAACATGGATCGTCGGCATGGATGAGCGAGCCTGGAGCATGCCGATCATGCAGGATCCTCTGTTGCTGGATGAAGAGCGGGCAGCGGTATCTAAACATTTACAATTGGTCCGTGAACAAGCCAAACAATTCAGAAACGTTCGTGATGCCCGGTTATCACTCATATGCGGGGAATTGTGGCTTAGTTATGCTTCGTACGATCCGGGGGAGCGGGAAAGCCGAACCCCTGCATTCGAGATGCTGCAAATAATGAGGCTGCAATCTGGGGATGACACGCAGGATTTCAGCGCTTTAGAGAGAGTATTAGGGCAGCCGTATAGCGTAATGGATGTGCTGCATCCGGAAGAACGAAGAAGTACATATGATGAGATCGATGTATGGGCGCAATATCTTCGGGATTCAAGCGGAACAAGAGATGGAAGGAAGGCCGTATCACATGCTTATCCGGCTTTGGCGCAGGGATATCTGGCACAGGTGAATCGCCAAGACGAAAGACTGTCGGTTTATGACGGGTGGCTTAGCACGAATAAAGCGGGTTCGGATGGCATACTGGGGCAACAAGCCATCAGTGTGAGTCAACTGGAGAAATATGCGGCATGCGGACTGCAATACTACTTTTATTCCGTGTTAAGACTGCGTCCTAAAGAAATTCCTGTCTTTGACCGTGCCCGTTGGCTGCAGGCCGATGAACGGGGAACGCTCCTGCATCATATTTACAGGCTGTATTTGGAGGAGGTTACGGAGTTCGGTACGAAGCCGCCGCAGCATGACAGACGCAAGCTGCATAGGATTGTAGACCAAGCACTTGATGATGCCGCGAAGTCTATACCGGCTCCCAGCCCGCATGTACAGAAGAAGGAATGCGAGGAGATCCGGCGCGATGCAGAGGTTTTTTACAGGAACGAAGAAGGGAAGACCAAACAGCCCTGCTATTTCGAATTGGAACTAGGTACACCTGAGGGTGAGCCGATGGAGCTGACATTGCCGGACGGCATGCAAGTGAAATTGAAAGGGTTCGTCGATCGGGTGGATCGTATCGGCCCTCATGAATATCGAATCATTGATTATAAAACAGGCAATATGAAGAAATACGCCTCAGCCGAATATTTCCGCGGAGGAACACAGCTTCAGCATGCTCTGTACTCCATCGCGGTTGAACAGTGGCTTCACGTAACAGGCAAAGATATTGAGGCCAGGGTAACGGAAGCGGAATATGCTTTTCCAACCGTACGGGGAAGAGGAGAGTATGTCAGGAGGAAGCAAGACCGCAGGGAGGAATTAGGCGACATCATCTCTAAACTTCTGGATTCCATGAATCAAGGTCTGTTTATTCCAGCTAAAGATGTTAATACGTGTACGTGGTGCAAATACCAATCCGTGTGCGGCTCGCACGCCGAGTGGATGGGGAATAAACGGGGAGCTGCTGTCAATGCAGCTGTATTAGGTTCACTGCGGGAGGTGGAAGAGATTGATTGAATCCAGTTTATTAAACTTGCCGGTGGATCAAGCAGACCGTCATCGAATCCTTCATGATTTAGATACAACGCTACTTGTGGAGGCAGGGGCCGGATCGGGTAAAACGACCAGCTTGGTAGGCAGGCTTCTTGCCTTAATTGATCATGGCGTGCAGGCAGAACAAATCGCAGCGATTACATTTACGAATAAAGCTGCCGGGGAGCTCAAGGAACGATTCCGGGTCGCGTTGGAAAACGCTAATCGAACAGCTGAACCCGGTTCAACGAGCCGCCGTCGATATTCGGATGCTCTAAGCAAGCTGGATCTCATGTTTATTGGAACGATCCATTCCTTCTGCGCATTGCTGCTGCGAGAGCGTCCGATTGAAGCAGGGCTGGATCCGTATTTTGAGGAGATGGCTGAAGAGGAGGACAAGCTCTTTCGGGATGCCTGTTGGGATGAGTATATTACGGAATTGAATGAAGCGCAGCTGCGGCTCTTGGACGAACTATCGCTGCTCGGCGTTGATGTGAATACACTGCGGGATGTTTATGATCGGGTAACCACATTCTCCGATGTCGAGCTGCCTTGTCAAGAACGACTGTATCCAAACTTCGACCGCATTCGGGATACGCTCTTCCCACTGCTTGAGGCGGCGGCGCCGTATATACCATCGACTGAGCCTGACCAAGGATGGGACAAGCTTCAAACGCTTGTACGTACAAATCGCCAAAAGCTGCGGCTGATCGACGTGAAGGATGATACGCGCATTCTTGAGATTGCGGAGCAGTTCGAGAGCAAGATCCATGTAACGCAGAAGCGATGGACATCCAAAGAGCAGGCAGCCCAGCTGAAGACCAGATTTATCGATTGGCAGGAAACCGTGTTATTTCCCTTTCTGCAGGAATGGCGCGAGTATTTATACCCGAAGCTGATTGCGTTCGTTCGCCCGGCTATTCTCTATTGCCAGGAACGCCGCTTATCTGCAGGACGGTTGAATTTTCAGGACCTGCTCGTAGAAACTACCAGGCTGCTTCGCGACCATATTGAAGTTCGGGCTTACTTTGGACAAAAATACCAACGGATCCTCGTTGATGAATTTCAGGACACGGATCCGGTGCAAGCTGAGCTTATTTTTCTGCTCACGGACGTTACCGAGTTGGGAATGGAGAATCAGGACTGGAGGCGGCTGAAACCGCGGCCCGGCTCGTTATTTCTGGTGGGAGACCCGACGCAGTCGATCTATCGTTTTCGCAGGGCAGATATCTCGATTTATAACGAGGTCAAAGCGCGAATCCGTGAGTGCGGGGGTGTGCTTAAATTAACGTCTAATTTCCGTTCCGTTCCATCGATCGGTGATTATATTAACAGTCGGTTTGCAGGCAAATTTCCTTCAGTCGAAACGGAATATCAAGCGGCGTTCGCGAAGATGGAGACGGACTGGGATATTTCGTCCCAAGCAGCAGCGCATGGTGTGTACGTGTTGAACTATCCCAAGATTACCGGGGGAAAAGCAGCGGCTGCCCTGGAAGATGCCAAGCGTATCGCAAGTTATATTTCATGGGCTTGCACCGACGGCAACCTGCAGATAATCCAGAGGGACGGCACAAGCCGGAATGCAGTTCCGGGGGACTTCCTGATTCTCACTAAGACGAAAACATTCATTCATGTCTATGCGGAACAGCTGGACCTAAGCGGTATTCCTGCCGATACTTCCGGAAGTACGGCCGCTTATGAAGAAATGCTGATGCTATGGCAGCTGGTCCGCTGTCTTGAAGACGCCTCCGATCAGCCTGCATTGCTCGCGGTTCTGCGCGGCATGTTATTTGGATTAAGCGACCAGCAGTTGTGGGCCTATAAGCAGGAGGGCAGCCGGATATCCATACACGAATCGATATCGCAGGCAGAACTGAGCGAAAATGCGCAGCCGGTTGGCGCAGCGCTGGCCAGATTGCGCATGTATTCGGAATGGGTCCGTACATTACATGCAGCGGCAGCCTTCAGTCTTATCGTCGAAGATTTAGGGATCATACCGTATGTATCGGCATTGCCCGCTGGTTCGGTACGCGCGGGAACCTTGGTCGGATTGATGCAGCTTGTGCACAGCGACGCAAGGGCTGCTTCAAGCTGGAGTGAACTATGCCGATTGATGGAAAGAGCATGTCAAGGGATGGAAACCTCGAGTCTGTATGTCGGAGGCGATCAAGCCGTCCGTGTGATGAATCTGCATAAAGCCAAAGGGCTGGAGGCGGCTGTCGTTATTCTTGCGGGTCCATGCGAAGAGTCCGAACACGAGCCCTCGCAATATATCGATCGGTCTTCCGACCCGGCAGCCGGGTATTTTACGATCCATAAGAAAACAGGGGGATATCATCCGAAAATAGCTGCGCAGCCTCCCGGTTGGGACGTAATGAGCGAGCGGGAGCGGACATTCGCACAGGCTGAGAAAGATCGGCTGCTGTATGTAGCAGCGACGCGGCCCAAGCAAATGCTGGTCATCAGTTTATATCCCGAGCAGCCGGCCAAGTGCCCTTGGACCCCGCTCGTTGAAGGAATGCCAGAGCTTCCGGAGCTTCAGGTTCCTGAACGCATACAAACGTCAAAAACGGAGTTAACCGAAGGACCGGATATCCTCGTCATTCGGGCTGCTCGTCAGCGCCAATTGGATGATATAAGCCTGCCTACCTATTCCCTGCTGTCGGTAACGGAACAGACCAAGACGCTCCATGACCGTCCGGAATGGTCCTCGGAGGGGAAAGGGATGGCATTCGGCAGCGTTGTCCACCGCACGCTGGAAATGCTCGGCAATGGATTGGCGGAGTCGGATCTGGATGAGGCCGTACAATGGCTTGCGAGCGAAGAAGGATTGGCAGCAGAGTACATCCCCGAAGCCGTACGAATTGCGCAAAGCATCCTGGTCAGCGAACTGTGGCAGCGAAGCTTGCGTGCACGCCGCCGGTTATTCGAGCTGCCCCTGTTACTTAGGAAGAACGCCGCGGAGCTTAAGTCATTCAACAACATGGCAATGGAAGACATAAAGCTCGAAGCGGCCCCGGCTTCGGCAACCGGGGATGATGCTGTGAAGCATGCTTATTTGCGAGGCGTCATCGATTTTCTGTTCGAGGAAGAAGACGGCTGGGTCATTGTTGACTTCAAGACCGATCACGTCGAGGAGGGGGCCCTGCAGACGTTCGTTAATTTCTATCGTCCTCAGGTCCTTGTCTACGCTTCGGAATGGGAACGCACCTTTGGCTTCAAAGTGAAAGAAGCAGGGCTTTATTTCGCAGGGATCGGGCGGTATGTAGTGCTGTGACACTAGCTCTGTATCTATGTATCTAGTGTTCTAAAAGCATAACGGTCAAGGTTTCCATCCAACTAATGGTAACAGGGGAGCTTAAACATTGAGTGGAGTTCTCCTTTCTATAGGAAGAAGTAACCGGAAATTTTTTTAGTTCTCTGGGAGGATATGGTTGCTTGTTGTCGAAATGTGTATAAATCATAATGAAAATACAAGTAGGAGAATTGAACTATGTCCGATAAGCTGTTTAGATGGTTCAAAATTATTTATGCCATCCAAGCAAGGCCGGGGATCAGCGCCAAGGAATTGGCGGAACGATGTGAAGCCGAGGAAAGAACGATATACCGGGATTTACGTTCATTAGACGTCCTAGCACCGATTACCAACGAAGGGTATGGCAAAGGCTACACGTTCGCCGGGGATTTTGCCATGTTTCCATTCAATTGGACGCAGCAGGAGGCGTTGGTCTTCTCCATGCTCCCTTCCTTTGTCGATCAGAGCAATATGCCGCCGGGATTCGACACAGCGTATGACAAGGTTATGGCCGCTCATTTTCGGCAGAAGAAGCGGGATCGGGAAATCCTGAAACATGTCACGGATATTATCCAGATGGGGTCTCCCGCATATCGGGAGGATGCCCCCAACTATCTATATCAAGTCATTCAGGCCATCGTGGAAGAAAAGACGATCACCGTTGTATATCATACGCAGAGCCGGAATCAGCAAACGGAACGGGAGATCGATCCGTATTACCTCGTCCCGAGGGATCAACGATTCTATCTGATCGGATATTGCCATCAGGCGAAGGATATTCGGACCTTCCGTCTGAGCCGTTTCCGCTCTATGGAGATGACCAGCCGCACTTTCGAGCGCGGGGACTTTAACCTGAAGAATTATATGAAGAACACCTGGTCGATTGAACGCGGCGAGGAACAAATCCATTTCAAAGTGAAATTCTCGCCGGATGTCGCCCGTTACATCAAAGAAGAAGAGATGTTCGTGAGACCAAGGATGAAGGACCTGCCGGACGGCAGTTTGTTGTTCGAGGTTACCTTGAATCACGATCGGGAGTTTATGAACTGGGTAAGTCAGTACGGGCCGGATGCTGAAATTCTGGCCCCGGTATCTTACCGGGAACGAATGAAGGAACGTCTTGAACGATGGCGCAAGCTGTATGAGGGGAAATAAGGAACGGCACTATTGCGCCATTCCCAGCATTTCCGCCAATTTACTGAATGGGTGATTCTCTTCCGAGCCTGTGGAATATACCATTTCCGAGACGTACAGCTGATCTTCTGCGGCATTATTCGTAACCAACTGGATGTTAGGGAAGATCGAAAGAAAGATTTTCGCCGTGTTATAGGCGTCATCGGTGGCTCGATGCGGCTCTCCGATGAATGGGAGCTGCAGCAGGTCAAGCGCCCGTTTCAATCCAATCCTCTGTCGATGATCCGATTGGTGAAGTCGAGTAAACGCCAGCTGAAGGTCGTTATAATTTTGCAGCCATTCCAAGGAGATCTGATGATACCGGCAATGCTGGATGAACTGATATTTATCGTCCATACCCCACGCGCATAAATAATAGGGCGCTTCGCCGATCCAATCTTGAAAAGCCTTTAGCATTTCGGGAAAAGACGGTGCTTGATCGACTTGATCCTGCGTAATCCCCGTAAACGGTGTCGTTTCCGGTGTTAATTTATACTGTCTCGAAGGCTTTACATAGGAATGAAACACATCGGTCATGACCAGTGTTCCTTCTTGCTCGGTCATTTTAATCGCACCGATTTCGATAATGTCGGCAAGATGCTGATGTTTACGAACCACCATGAATTCAAGATCGAAGATGATATAAGTTGGCATTGGAATGCTCCTCTCTGCATTGGTTGTTATTAGTTTAGCAGGGAGGAGTGGCTGGGATTGTCAGGGAATGGGTGTTCGGGGATGGGAAAAAAGCAAAATAAATTTAATAGGAACATATGTTTAGTGACAGAAATGGTACGGAAGATTGGGTTATCATCTAGGAGTTAGCAGGGACCGAATCGGTGGTTACTTTTCTGATGAAAAATAAAAACAATGCGGATAACGGAAGTAAAAATCAATCTGTTATTCAGGATGGGAATTAAAGGAAGTGCAATATCAATGTCATCAATTTTTACCTTTTTAGGTGAGGTTAATGAACCATTAGCAGCGTTGGTTATCCAAGCTGAAGCAGATATATGGTCAAACCCGCGTGCAACACTCATTCAAGGCAGATTATTTAGTGAAGAACTAGCCGCTACAGTTTCAAAGATGGAGAAAGTAGAACCAGTTTATGCAATAAAACCAAATGAACGAATGCAACTACTTGTTCGTAGAGGTATTGTTTCAGAAGAAATTAAAGAAAGTTTTGAGTGGCTTCGCCGAAATGGAAATATAGCGGCTCATGATGTAAAACCGATCCCCATGGATCTGGCACTAACCGCACATCGTCATTTATTTACTCTTGCTCAATGGTTTGTAGAATCTTACGGTCCACTAGATATTAGTACGCCAGTTTACTCGATGCCAGTGATACCGTCAGAACGCGAGTCAGAAGGCAGTGAGCTGAACCCCAGTGTAAGTGACCAACTGGAGCAGTTGTTGAGCGCTCAATTGGAAGCCAAGATACTACCCGCCTTAACGGAGAAATTCAAACAGTTGCAGGATACAATTACCCAGGTAACTGTCGCTAATGCAATTGATTCACAGAGGAATACTCATGATCCAAGCATGGGTTCAAAGGAAGGCAACAGCGAAATAGACATCTCCTTATCAGGGTCGAATAAAGTAACCGATTACCGTGCGGATCGCAGTTCAATTGAAGTGAGGGAGTATCTGGAGGAGAAGGGAATGACAATTGTTGACAAGCGAAAACATGGTGGGGCCATGTGGATTGTTGGCGGTTGGGAACTAAAAGAAGAGTTGTTAGCACTTAAAGAACAAAAAATCTATTTCAAGTTTGCCAAGAACGGAAGCCAATCCACAAAAAGAAAACCTGCCTGGTTTATGATGGGCAAGGATCCCACTGAGTTACGTTGGATTACACTGGAGAATGAAAGCTTACCTCTGATTGAACCAGCTCAACATGGGGTTCCGACTAATCTTCCTACGGCCGTTAATGCTTTTACAAATTTAGGGAACTCAGAAACAGTGATGAGCAAGTCGGATTTATTAGGATCAACAGATGATCAAATTATAGAACCTACGGTGGAGCCTATTGTAACCACTGAAGAGTCTAGACTCGGAACAGAAATACGCAAGTCGTTTTTGAATAAGGAATTGGTATTTCCGCAATCTATGGCTGACATGAAACTTGATGATATTAATATCAATGGCTGTGGAGCTTTGTTAGCGTATCTTAAAGAAAAATGCAGGGCTACTACAATTCAAGAGATTCCTGAAGATTTACCGAATTTAGCGAACCAGATCAATGGTGTTGGTCCTAAAGGCATTGAACGCTTTGTCAAACAACTAGAAGAAGCAATTACTGCAGAAAAGAGACTAATTGGTTCAGGAAAACGTAAAGAGCAGGCTGTGATGGCTTATCGACGCCTTAAGAAACGACTTGGTCGACGTCCTTCATATTTGGAGATTTATCAACAGGGGGGGATAGATAGTCAAGAGTATCGTCTCTTGTTCGATTCTTATTATAATTTTTTACTTGAAGCCAAAGAACTGGACAAAACAGAATCGGCAGTCGCCAAACGTTATTCTGGCTGGCTAGTTGAAATCGAAAACACAATTATCCGTAAAAGCTATAAGATGGTACTGCTGCTTGCAATGCTTGACCGGGGTATTCATGATTGGAAGCGTCCTATTACTCCTGAAGAAGCAGCTCCATTTTTCTATGAATATTATATGAGTATTCCTAAAAGAAAGGAGATTGACTTCTCAGATAATGAAACTCGAAAGCTCTGGGATGCTCCGTTAGAACGGACCGCGCAGCTTATCGCAAGAATGCCTATGACACATCTTGCAAAAAGCGCTAAAAGACTCGTTAGATATACAGAAGAGGGCTTTAGCATTGGATTTCAAATCAGGGAGTCCGACAATCTAACGTTATATGAATGGACTCGAGAGATTTGTGAGTATCGGTTGATGGAGTATTTTGAAAGGAAAGCATAAGAATTCTCGATAGATCATGTTGCAATAGAAAAAATGAAATGGGTGAATCTTTTTGGAAAGTTTAATTGAGGTATTACTGGAGATCCGAAATGGAATCTATGCTATGAACGCTAATATTGAAGAACTAAAGAGCTCTGTCGAAGAACTTAAAGGAAATGGATTATATAATTCTATTACTGATGTTTGTGACAAGTTGGATTCAATGTCAGAGGACATCGTGGGGAACGGGCTATTTAACTCTCTGTCCGATGTTTATAATAAGCTCGATGAAATTTCTTCAACATTAGATTCTATTGATGCAAACACCATGTGATCAATCTCAAAATATGGATAATAAGGGGAGCGAAGTAAATCTCAACACATTTTTGAGCCCTTCTTGGGGTTCATTTTTTATAAGAGAATGCTCGCTTTGTGTTTTGTGAATAAACAAGTAAGTATACCTGAGGAGGAAGAGGAATGAATGCCTCATTAACAGGCCCTATTTTTGCTGCACTTATTGTTTTATTATTCATTGGGCTGTTATTTCGCCAAATCCAAAAGACTAGGGAATCAAATAGAGATGCTGCTAATATAAGGAACATACTGAAAGAGCTGCAGAATGAGATGGATATACCTGAGCGTTTTAACAAAATGAATGATTGGATACTTCAACGAGAAGGCGAGTATCTCAAGAAATTTGTGCGACCAGGATGGGATGCCTTTTATAGGAAATATATACATCAGGAAAATGGAATGAGGATCCCTGATGTTTACGATTATATTCAAGAAGAAAAGTTAGTGAACGACTTCGGTAAGAGGAGATTTGTTGAACTAGTTCCGGGAATGTTTCTTTCGATAGGTATACTTGGAACCTTTTGGGGAATTGCTTCAGGTGTTCAGGGCCTTGATCCAAATGGCGATTCAGAGGCAATGAAGTCAGGGATTGGCATTTTACTTCATGGAATGCAGACTAAATTTATTTCTTCAATGGTTGGTATTTTTGCTTCTTTAATATGGCAAGCCATTGATAAAAATATCGTTCTACCCAAATTGCAATCCGCTTTTCTCGATATTCGTGAATCATTTGACGAGGCATTTCCTACTCAAGACCAAAATACCCTTCTTCAACAAATGCTAGAAAATCAAAGAAGCCAAATGAACGACTTTCAAATTTTTATGTCTGAGCAATTAATTCCGCAGATGATAACAGGCTTTAACGATACATTAAAGCAGTCATTATTACCACCAATGGAACAGACTCAAGTGTTGATGAATGAATTGATTACAAGTGCCAGTGTAAACCAGATGGATGGAGTGAAGCAACTGACCGCTGAGGTTATGAATTCTTTGAATGAGCTCACGGGTGAGCAAATGAAGAATCTAAGCGAATCAATAAATAAAACCGTAGAATGGCAAGAGCGAGTTCATGAAGAAATGAGTAACTTGGTCGAATCTATGCAGCAATCTGCGAGGAATCAATCCGAAATGGTTGAAAAAACGACAGTTTTGACACAAGAAATTCATCAGTATACTGATAACATTACGGATTATCAGAAGGTTCTTGAAGGTACCGTATCTCAGTTAAATGATACTACATCTAAGAACAGCGAGCTTCAGTCTGTCGTGAGCGGTCTACTGGACCGAATGGTTGAGGAACGTAATGTCTTTAACCAATATTTCGACGAGCATCTTGCTAAATTACAAAGTAATGTGGAGTCCATCATCATACAGACCGAATATCAGGTGAAGGTACAGACCTTACTGGAACAGAATCTAGAACGAATTACGGACATGGCTGATAGCCAACAAGTTCTGGCCACATCGTTATCAGATCAGGCCGTTCTCTCTAAAAAGTCCAGTGAAGAGCTTGGCCATTTAGTAGAACGATTTGAGAATAACGCCACTCTATTTACGGAACTTCAAGGCCGAGTGGGAGGTATGCTAGAACAGTCATTGGAAGAGCAGAGTCGCTTAGATAAGCTCATTGAGAAAGTGAACTTTGAGTTGGTGGATCAAGTCGAAGCTATGGATGAACGAACGGAAAAGATGATCTCGGTATGGGAAGAGAACAGCCAGTTAATGAAGGACTTAAACAGACAATTGAGTACCTCCATCAATCAGTTTGCAGATGATATGCATCGTGGGATCATGCGTACCTTTGAACAATTTGATGAGGAGTTAACAAAGTCTGTGAACCTATTAACCAGAGGCGTTGACTCCATGAGGGATGGTCTCGTAGAAATGCCGGAAGTCATTCAAGAGTTAAAACAGTCAGTTAATGAAATCAATAGACTGGCCAAGCGTGCCACATTAAATACATAAGGTAAGGAGGGTTAAAATGTGGCACGTGGAAGTCGTAATTTAGGACGGTCAAAGGGCCTAATAGGTGAGGAAAAAGAAAGTTCATGGATATCTTATACAGACCTAATGTCTGCTTTGTTAATTATTTTTGCTCTGGTAATCATGGTGACCATGTATGATACACAAAATGCTTATGAACAGCAAAAGAAAGCAATGGATGAGGCTACTGAGGCTATTAAGCAAAAAGAGGAGGCCATCGCCCAAAATAATAAGCTCATCGAGGATGTTATTGGAGTCAAATCTAAAATTATTGAGGAACTCATGATTGCATTCAAAGATTCGAATCTGGACCTCCAAATCGATAAGCAAACAGGGGCGATCCGTTTTTCGGGCGGCGTGTTCTTTGATAAAAATAGTAGTAAAGTATCTGCAAAGGGCGTTGATTATCTTGAGGATTTTATTCCGAAATATATCGAGATCTTAATGTCAGATCAATTTCGAGATGAGATAGCTCAGATTATCGTAGAAGGTCATACGGATAGTGATGGCGGATATCTATATAATCTTCAATTATCGCAGGATCGTGCGCTAGCCGTGGCTCAGCAAGTCTTTGCACCTAATTTCCCTAAGTTTAAATACCAGGAGGAGCTTAAGACGGTTATTACAGCCAACGGTCGATCATTTAGTGTTCCGATCCTTGATAAAAATGGGGAGATGGACCCGGACAAATCAAGGCGTGTGGAATTTAAATTTCGATTGAAAGACGAGCAGTTACTAGAGAAGCTTCAGGGAATGATGGTGGATGATGGACGATAAGACATATATATTTACTTTTTCGTTTCGACCACAGAAGTTATCCCAAGCCAGACAGGATATAGAGAAAAAGTATGGGGATATAGATAAGCTTACAGCCTCGCAATTGAGCGCGGTACGATTACCCAAATTGTTGGAACTCATACGTCAAACGCCCGAGGATGAAATAGAACAACTAGCACACACTCTTAAGAAAAGAGATGTAATGGTTTTGGTTTATGAGTATCCCTTCAATAAGGAATCCTATAACGTTCAGAAGAAAATCAATTTAGTTTTATATCATCACTATTCTCCTTCTATCGGTTCCATGATATGGGGGGGATTTCAAGGGGAATATAACAACGTATATATCCAGGATTTATTGCGGCGATTTTATTCCAAGGACGGAACTAGTTTCTTGTATTCTGAGTATGAAGAGGAAAAACTTACGAAACAGCTAATGCCGGTGTTTATGAACAAAAATGGTATCGCACAAGGCTTGGCCGAACTCATGGCTAATGAAAAGATGAAATCCATCGAGTTTATGAGAATGGTGAAAATCAAGCCCGAATCTGAACTTGAAGATTATCTTGTGTTCCAGACATTGCAACGAAGCCTACACCAAGATGGAATAATTAGTCGTGATGGAGAAACTTTCGTTGTTCAAATGCTTGAAAAATATCCCATGCAATCCTATCAAGAGCTTATGAAAATTTATCTGGAGGCCAGAAATCATGAACAATTTCACGCTCGGATTATGGAACAAGCGATCAGGAGACTTCATGACCCTAGAGAACGTGATGAGGACTGGACTTTCTTATCTGAGGAAGGGCGTGAGGAGGTCAATCGTTGGCTTATTGTAGCCAGGCTGAAAACGATTAATGATGAATATAGAAGATTTGAATTCTGGAAAAGGTATCTATTGGACATTCAGGATGTCAGTCAATTAGATGGGGAAAACGACCCTGCCGTGTTGTTTATTTATTTCAAAGAATTTGTGGTCGTTGAGTTTGGAGAAATAGGGGCTGCATATTTCTATCATAAAAAAGGTTTTAATAAGTTCATATTGAGTCGAATTACGGGAACAGAGTTTAGAAGAAAAGGAAAAGCAGCCAAAGAAAAGGCATTGAAAGATACAGAGAAAATCAAAAGAGGAGAACCTCTGTATATAACTTCTTTGGGACATTACGGGGCTTTTGAGACTTGGACAGATAAATTCAGAAAACATATAAGCGAATTCATGAATGGATATTATGATTACTCGGAGTGACAAATAGAATGAGTTGGTGGAACAGATTATCTAAACGAACAAAAGAACCTGAATATAAACCTATACAATGGGAGTTTATAAAAGATCAAAGAGGATTACTCGTTCATCTATTTCAAGGCCAGGATAACATCCCTATCAGCCTCCCGTTAAATATGACTGTAGCAGAAATTCGGCATCAGCCCAATGTAGAAACATTAGAGCTCTTAGAGTCGATGTGGTATGAAGAATTGCTGAAGGAGACAGATGACGGATATTTACTTCCCTATGACTTAGTTATTGAAGCTCCTCCGGAAGTCCGAGAGCAATTTGAACTACCCGAGACAACGAGTCTTGAGTTGAAGCTCGGACATGTGGGGATCATTGGTGGGTCTAATTTCAAATTTATTCTCGAAAAGCACTGGGGTAACCGGAAACATATAGAGAGAACAGCGAGACAAATTGGTCCTTGGATCCGACTCCCTGATCGTACGTGGCTCCTAATGGAACCGGAGCAGTATCAATTTGAACAATTAGTTAACCAACAGCCGAATGTCCTTGATAAGGACCAGATTTTTGCGTATGTAGCCAAGATTCGTTCCCAAGCTAGAAAACTAAATATACCCATGGATGATTATCTTTTGAAGCAAGATTTCAAGTTCGCAAATGATGTGGATATTGATCTGAAATATGATTCGGGCCAAATTGAACTGATACCTAAATATCGATCGAGTGATCCTATCCCCCAAGAAATTCTTGATGAAATGGGGGGCACTGGGAGCCGATATTACTCCCACCCTGTACATGGTAAAATTTTTGTTTCAACTGATGTCGTGACCAAGTCCGATGAAATTCGAAAACAGGATCCCATCCGTGGCCAAGACATTCCTCGTTTCGCTGAGAATCCGGAAGCCTTTCTACCCGAAATTGAGGGTTTGGATTTATCTATGTTTGGGGAAAGAGTCAAATCATTAGGGATACGAGTATATAAAGCCCAGCCCTATGTCCATGCGAATGATAGCGGACGTGGTTGGTTTGAGCTCCATGCAGGGGTTCATATCATGGATTCTGAGGGCGAAGTTAATCAGACATTCGATGCAAGTGGGCTAGAGGAAGTATTCAGGGATGCAACTACAAACGGGGAAGAATATGTCGAGCATAATGGGGAATGGATTAGAGTCCCCCATGATATCAGCGCTTTCCAAGAAGCCGTAACTCAGTTGGAACAGACATGGGGGGATAACGCGCGAGTAGATGTTACCAAACTTCCATATGTACTTGAAATATTCGAGAATATTAACCAACTGGAGTATAACCAGCCTATTCTAACCGTGCATCAGGAGATGTTGGATAACGGTATTTTGGATCGCAAGCCACCGGCAAGTTTTGGCGCCAGCCTCAAGCCTTTTCAGGAGGAAGGTTACGTATGGAAGAAGTCCCTTCATTATCGTAAACTGGGTGGGTTATTGGCAGACGATATGGGATTGGGGAAAACCATTCAGGTTGTCTCCTTTCTTACATACTTGCATGAAATGGGAAAGTTAACTCCAACATTAATCGTTGTGCCGAAATCTCTAATCGAAAACTGGGTTGCTGAAATTCATAAATTTGCATCACCGATTGCTCATTTGATTCATGTCCATAGTGGCGGGAATCGTGTTAAAGATCCAGAAATTCTTCAGAAATATGCCATAACACTTACAACTTATCAAACATTGGTGCGAGATCAACTGGCATTTGGGCAAGTTGAATGGCAGACCATTATTTGCGATGAAGCTCAAGCGATTAAGAACCCAACTACTGCTGCCAGCAAGGTTATTAAGGCCATGAATGCAAAATTTAGAGTTGCGATGACGGGAACTCCGGTGGAGAACGGGCTAAGCGAGCTCTGGTCTATTATGGATTATGTTCAACCTGGTTTGCTGGGGAGCTTGCATGAATTTAAAAGAGAATTTATGGATAAGCTCGAAGCTGAAGAACGGGATCATGAAACAGAGCAAAAACTGCTTGCTCGTATATCAATGGTTTACAAACGCAGAACAAAGTCGGAGGAACTGGCGGGTCAATTGCCTGCCAAGCTGTCCGTAGAGATTCCTGTTCCTTTAGGATCTGAACAACAGCAAGCATATGCTGCCGTTATTTCACAAGTTAAAATGAAAACATTGTCTGGTTTGCAAGCCATACAGCAGCTTAGAGAGCTATGCTCTCACCCAGCCTTGGTGAATGAGACATATCGGAACCTGCATATCCAGTCTGTTCCAAAGCTGGCCAAAACACTAGATCTAATTAGAGAAATTCAGGCCAAAGGCGAGAAAGTCCTGATATTTACAGAGCTTAGACAAATGCAAGAGATTCTACGGGATGCTATTCGTGATCAATTCAATATAAATCCGCAGATTATTAATGGCATGACGGAAAGAAGACAGAGTTATGTTGACCAATTTAACAATCGTCCCGGCTTTGATGTGATGATTCTCTCTCCTAAAGCAGCTGGTACTGGACTGACGATAACATCGGCTAACCATGTCATTCATTACACGCGTTGGTGGAACCCAGCGGTGGAGAATCAGGCAACGGATCGTGTGTACCGAATTGGACAGAACAAACCTGTTCAAGTATATTATCCGATCGTAACAGCTGAAAAGTCATTCCTGACCTCTGGCACAGTTGAAGAAATTGTCCACCGCATATTAACTGAGAAACAGGAGCTTGCTTCGTCCATTATTGTGTCTAGCCGGAAACTGGAGATTGAGAACGAGGTTTTGGAGAGCGTGTTTAAATAGAGATTTTTACATCATTTAAATTAAATATTTCTACAAGGGAAGACTTCCACAAAAGAAGAGATACCGGTAAACTTAGAAGGTATACTAGAATTGTTTTGCCATAAGAGGAGATGCATGATGATTAACTTTCAGGATAAAGTCAGTTTTATTTGGTCTATAGCTGAGGTCTTACGTGGCCCATACAAACCTGAGGATTATGGAAAGGTCATTTTACCCCTAGCCGTATTGCGTCGGTTTGATTGCGTACTGGAAAGCACGAAAGAGGAAGTACTAGAGAATTTCGAAAAATTTAAAGCAATGAATGAAGACGCGCGCGAACCGATCTTGAACCGTATTGCCAAGCAGAACTTCCATAATACAAGTAAATATAACTTTGCCAACTTGCTAACTGACGCGGATAACATTGCAGATAACTTGCGTGATTATATTAATGGCTTTTCCAAAACAGCCCGAGATATCATGGATCATTTTGATTTCGACCGTCAGATCGACAAGATGGATCAGAACGACTTGTTGTACCTAACCATTAAACGGTTCAGCGAATTGGATTTGCATCCTGAAGTGGTTACTAATGTTGAGATGGGGTACATCTTTGAGGAGTTAATCCGCCGCTTCTCGGAGCATGCGGAAGCAGGGGATCACTACACCCCTCGTGAAGTGGTACGGCTTATGGTTAGCTTACTTTTCCTTCATGATGACGACATTCTAACCAAACATGGAATAACTCAGACATTATACGACTGTGCTGCGGGTACAGGCGGCATGGGGTCTGTTGCACAAGAATACTTACATGAGCTAAACCCTACAGCTGATCTTGAATTTTTTGCCCAAGAAATTAATGGTGAGTCCTATGCGATCTGTAAAGCAGATATTCTGATTAAAGGCGCCGATGCGAAAAATATTCGCCTAGGTAATACCCTATCAAACGATCAGTTTAAGGGAGAGAAGTTCGACTATCTTATTACGAACCCTCCATACGGTGTAGACTGGAAATCGTACGAGAAAACGATTAAAGCAGAGCATGAAGAGCTTGGTTATAACGGACGATTCGGCCCTGGAACTCCGCGTACAAGCGATGGGCAACTCCTGTTTTTGCTTCACTTGATTTCGAAAATGAAGCCAGTAACACCGGAAAATCCGCAGGGTTCACGGCTTGCCATTATCATGAACGGTTCTCCTTTATTTACAGGGGATGCAGGTTCAGGCGAAAGTGAGATCCGCCGTTATGTGCTTGAGAACGACTTGGTAGAAGGAATTGTAGCAATGCCAAATGACCTATTCTACAACACCGGTATTGCAACTTATATTTGGATTTTGACAAACAATAAGTCTGCTAATCGTAAAGGAAAAGTACAACTGGTAAACGCAGTTGATTTCTCCAGAAAAATGAAAAAAAGCTTGGGAAGTAAGCGGAACGAGATTTCTCAAGAGCAAATTGATGAGATTGTCCGTATGTATGGTGACTTTAAAGAAAGTGAGTATGTCAAAATCTTCGATAATGAAGACTTTGGTTATCACAAGATTACAGTCGAACGCCCGCTTCGTCTGAATTTCGTAATTTCAGAAGAGCGTATTCAACGAATCCAAGAAGAAAAAGCGTTCCAGAGCCTTGCTACATCGAGGAAAAAAGGAGAGAGTGGATTAGCTGAGATCGAAGCGGGCAAGTCGCAGCAAGACAAAATAATAGAGACATTACGTAGTATGACCAGTGAACAAGTGTATAAAAATCGGGATGAGTTTACCAAGATCCTGAAAGAGGCTTTTAAACAAGCTGATTTAACTGTAGCAGCACCTCTATTAAAATCTGTTTTGAATGCTCTCTCTGAGAAGGATGAAACGGCGGATATTTGTATGAAAAATAAAACTGAAGCCGAGCCAGATGCTGATTTACGAGATACTGAAAATGTGCCGCTTAAAGAAGATATCAGTAAGTATTTCGAGAGAGAAGTTCTTCAGCATGTACCTGATGCATGGATTGATGAATCGAAGACAAAAGTTGGCTATGAAATTCCATTTACTCGGCACTTTTATAAATATACGGCTCTGCGTAGTTCTAAAGAGCTTATGAATGAAATTAAAGAACTTGAAGCAAGTATTGCAGAGCAGCTGAAGAAGGTGTTGGGATGAGTAATTATAAAAAAGATTGGTATGGTAACACTCCATTATACTGGGAAAATAAAAAACTGAAATATTTTCTTTCTGTTAAAAACGGTAAAGAAATTACTCGGGAATTACCAAACAGCGAAAGTTCAATTGATGTTTATGGCTCTGGTGGAGTATTTAAATGGACCGATAAAGTACTATATAGCGGGGAATCAGTACTTTTTGGCAGGAAGGGTACTATCGGAAAACCGATATTTGTCAATGGTGAGTTTTGGACAGTAGATACCATGTACTACACGGTGTTTGGAAATAAAGCATATCCTAAATATTTCTTCTATTTAATGAAGGTATTTCCCTGGGACGTTATTACTACTCAAACTGCCCTACCTAGTATAGTAGGGACAGAAGTAGAGAACTTTGAGTGTTCAGTTCCTGTGTATTCTGAGCAGGTTGAAATTGCAACCTTTTTAGATATTAAATGTAATGAAATTAAGGCATTAATTAGGGCAAAGGAAAAAATGATATTTCTGTTAAAGGAACAACTTCAGACCATTATTACAGAAGCAGTTACAAAAGGCCTAAACCCAGATGTAAAAATGAAAGATTCAGGTGAGGAATGCATTGGGGAGATACCTGAGCATTGGGAAATAAAAAAAATTAAACACATAGCTAAATTTGTAGGTAGTGGTAAAACACCAAAAGGCGGATCGGAAATTTATTCAGAAGAGGGTATTCCTTTTTTAAGAAGTTTAAATGTCCACTTTAATGGCCTCCGACTAAAAGATATGGTTTACATCAGTTCAGAAATTGATGAAGAGATGAAATCAACCAGAGTACAACCATTAGACATTCTATTAAATATTACTGGTGCATCCATTGGCCGGTCTTGCATCGTACCGCAAGACTTTGGACCTGCTAATGTAAACCAACATGTATGTATTATTAGAACTATTCCTAGTATCATACTCCCAGAATTATTAAGTAATATAATGTCAGCAAGTTTCATTATCCAGCAAATTTTGATGAACCAAAACGGTAGTTCCAGGGAAGGGTTGAATTTCACACAAGTTAAGAATTTAGAATTTCCATTACCAAAGGCTATTGAAGAACAAAAAGAAATCACTCGATACATCACAAAGAAAGTAAAAGAGATAAATGATTTAGTGCAAGATATCAAACAACAAATCGAAAAACTAAAGGAATACCGCCAATCCCTCATCTACGAAGCAGTTACAGGCAAGATCGATGTGCGTGACTTTGAAGTCGTTTCATAATGGGAGGTGACAACATATGGCTATAGATGCCACTGAAAAAGGGCTAGAAACCAATATCGAAGAGTCCTTCATAACAAGCGGTTACCGGAAGCGCACACTGGAAGGTGAGGTGAGCCGTCTATTTAAGCAGTATGCCATTGATGTAGAACAACTCTTTATGTTTTTGGAAGACACCCAGAGTAAGTCACTTCAAGCTCTAGAAAAATCATATGGGGCAGATTACAGACAGAAAGTACTGAACCGAATTTGCGATCAGCTGAAGAGTCAGGGCTTAATTCATTGTTTACGCCACGGGATTAAAGACCGTGGTGTAACACTAAAGCTGATTTACAATAAGCCTTCTACTACGATGAACCAGCTCATGAATGAGTTATATCGCAAAAATAGATTTGCTGTGAGTCGCCAGGTTTACTATAGCGATAAACATAATAATAGTCTGGATATGGTACTGTTCGTGAATGGTTTACCGATCGTTGTTATGGAACTTAAGAATCAGTTTACAGGCCAAACTGTAGAGCATGCGATGAAGCAGTTAAGTAATGATCGGGATCCTCGCGAAACGTTGTTTAAATTCAATGAACGAGTCGTTGTGTATTTTGCGGTAGATCCAGATGAAGTTTATATGACCACCGAACTGAAAAAGGAAAAAACAAAGTTTCTACCTTTTAACCGAGGAAATAATGGAGGCAAAGGCAACGCTGTTGTCTATAATAATTACCGAACGTACTACTTATGGGAAGAGATTTTGCAGCCTGACAGTCTGCTCGATATTTTGTTCCGTTTTGCATTTATTAAGAAAGATGAAATTGTAGACTCCAACGGCGAGACTATTGGGGAACGCAAGATGCTTATTTTCCCACGGTTTCATCAACTGGATGTCGTTCGCAAACTTGAGGAAGACGTGCGTATGAAATCCGTTGGCCACAACTATCTAATTCAGCATAGTGCAGGCAGTGGGAAGACGAATTCAATTTCTTGGTTGGCGCACCGGCTTGCAAAACTCCATGATGAAGATAATCAGGCTGTCTTTAGCAGTGTAATCGTCATTACAGACCGTCGAGTTCTAGATAAACAGCTACAGGATGCGGTTTATCAACTGGAGCATAAGGCTGGAATGGTGGAACGAATTAATAAAGATTCGAATCAACTTGCCCAAGCTATTAATGGTGAGACACGTATTATAATTACAACCCTTCAGAAGTTTCCGTTTATTATGGAAAAAGTAGCCGATCTTGATCGCAAAAAATACGCAGTCATTATCGATGAAGCTCACTCTTCTCAAGGTGGTAAAGCCTCAACCGCTTTAACGAATATTTTGTCCGACAAAACCTTAGAGGATGCTTATGAAGAAGATCGCATTGCGGAAGAAAACATGGACAACTTGGATGAGCAAATCGTAGAGACGATCATGAAAAGTGGGAAACAAGATAATATTTCCTTCTTTGCATTTACCGCAACACCCAAGCCTAAAACAATCGAAAAGTTCGGGACGTTGGGGACGGATGGTAAACCGCATGCCTTTCATGAGTATACGATGCGTCAAGCTATTGAGGAAGGATTTATTCTAGACGTGCTGAGCAATTACACTACATATAAGACCTTCTATCAAATAGCTAAAAAAGTCGATGATGATCCGTTGGTTTCTAAGAAGCAAGCTACGAAGAAGTTAGCCCAATACGTCTCCCTGCACCCTCATAATATTGCACAGAAGACAGAAATTATAGTAGAGCATTACCGTAATTTTATTCGTAAAAAAATTGGTGGTCGAGCTAAAGCGATGGTTGTCACAGCCAGTCGATTGCATGCAGTACGTTATAAAATAGCTTTTGACCAATATATCAATAAAATGGGATACGATGACCTGAAAACGGTCGTTGCCTTCTCCGGTATAGTTAAAGATGGCGAAGTTCCATACTCAGAGCCAGATATGAATGGATTTAGTGAAAAGGAATTACCTGATAAATTTAATTCGGATGAGTACAAGGTGTTACTGGTTGCAGAGAAATATCAAACGGGCTTTGATGAGCCACTGCTGCATACGATGTACGTAGACAAGCCGTTGAGCGGGATTAAAGCGGTTCAAACCCTATCACGCTTAAATCGTACTTGCCCTGGGAAAGACGATACGTTCGTTCTTGATTTTGTCAATAACCATGAAGAGATTAAAGCTTCTTTCCAACCGTATTACGAAACCACTGGCTTGGAAGAAGTAACGGACCCCAATATCTTATATGATCTTCAGGCAGAAATTGAACCCTATCAAATCTTTACTGAAGAAGAAGTACAAGCGGTTAACGAACTTGAGATTAAAGGGGGATTCAAGAAATCCACCAAAGCTCAAATGCAGTTGAACGCTTGGGTGGATAAAGGCGTTGAGCGTTTTAAACAATTAACCAAGGAAGAGAAAGAAGCGTTTAAAGCAGCAGCCACCAAATATGTAAGAACATATTCGTTTATATTGCAAATTGCTACGTTTATTGATGTTGGTCTGCATAAACAATATATCTATCTGAGTTATCTCATGCGGAAGCTCCCTCGCAGCAATACAGATAAGGATGTGTATTTGGCGGATGACGTGGCACTTCAGTACTACCGCAATCAAATGATAGCAGAGGGAGGCATCGAACTAGAAATAACAGGCGGTGTGGATTTAAAGCCGACCTCCCATGGTACTAGTGGAGCAGTAGAGGATGAGAAGGTGCGATTATCGTCTGTTCTGGATAAATTAAATGAGCGGTTTGGTACCGATTTTACAGAAACAGATTTTCTTTCGAGGGAACAAGTAAAAGAAGATATGCTCAATAGCGAGGATATCCAACAAAAAGCAAAAAATAATACGAGAGATAACTTTAAATTCGCATTTGAAAAAACATTTATGAACTTTGTTATTGATCGTATGAATAGTAATGAAAAATTCTTTATGAAGATCCTGGAAAATGATGATTTTAGAAATTTCATTATGGATGATATGATGAATGAGGTTTATGACGAAGTAAATCAATAGTAAGGTGTGGTTGCATGATAGGAGACAACCTCATTTGATAAGAGTATATAATTATTGAGGTTCTGTATTTTAACGGCCATGGTCTATTACCTTGGTCGTTTATTTATTGTCGGCCTCTTATTTTGGTTTTTACGAACAGAACATACATTCGCTGACACCCTCTGAACACCTCAATAGTCTATCCTATATTTATTATCTACTGTTTTAAGGAATGGTGATCATATGGCCCAAGTGGAAACGGTCAAGAGACCGGATATGCTCTTTAACTTAATTACAGGCATCCAGAAATGGCAGGAAAATTTCGGTGTAATTCCAGACGAACTGTATACGGGGATGCTAATGTTTGCCCATTTGTCTGCGGAAGGTAATTCCGATCCTCCGGTAGATATTTATCAGTTGATACGAATTCTTCATAGACCCTCACATGAATGGGGGATCCAAGGCCTCCAGAACGACTACCCAGAACATTCCCCTCTACTTGATGAAGCTGTCGGTTTAGTTGCCGATACGGACGAGTTTATGAATCGCTATATTTCTCCGCAGGATGCGGAGCAGCAGAACATGTATGATATCTTGAAATACTGCAGAGAGGATGGTAGACAGCTGCAGGATGAATATACTGCTATCCGTACATTTCTGTCCGAACCTCAACATGCAGTAATTACTGCCCGTGAACTCAATGAATTTCTTGAAAATTTTCAGGATTCTGAACTCATTAATTTGATCAGGAATTGTTATCCGGAGATTACGCAAGAACTGTCAAATTTCCGAAAATGCCCGCATTGCGGCTGGACGATGAAATATAAACATGATCGTTGGCGATGTAATAAGGAGGATATTTGCCACTCGCTTGCTGATATGGAGATTCTAGCGCCGTTTGAGTTCGGAAAACAACGGGTTTTCCGTCTAAATCCAGGCATTCAGCGTTTTGTCCTTCTGCCCGGGATCTCTGAGCTTCGTCTGGCTAAGCGTTTGAGGAAAAAAGGTTACGAGGTTGATCTCTATCCGAACATTGATACATTTGATCTTTCTGTTAGGCAGGCAGGTCGGGAATTTTTCCTAGATGTTAAAGATTTTAAGGATCCGCGGACACTAGCTAATTTTTTTAATGAGCAACCCGCGTCTTATCTTGAAAAATATCAGGATCAGTGCCTTATTGTCGTTCCGCGATATCGAAGTTTGTTGTTCCAAGAGTATAAGAAAAGAGCGGAAATGTATTTGAATGAGACAGCTAGGAACTACATCCGAATTGTGATGGAAAATGAAGTAGAACAAGTGTTGGAGGATATATTTTGGTGAGGAAGACGTACTGGGAGTTGTCTGAGGAAATTGTCAGAGAGTTTGATTCGTTAAATCTCGGTAAACATGATATCTCAACATTAATCAATATAGAACTATTCATCACGGGCTGCCATATGATTGATCCAAAATTAAAAATCGAGCAAGCATGGTCGCTTTTGGTAGGTTACAACGATCCCGTTCTACCTGATCTGACACAGATTGAGATCATTACTCGTATGCGCATTCTTTTTGCTGAACTTCGTCATAAGAAGGTGCTATCTAGACGGTTAGGCAGATACTCTGAATTACACCGTGACTACCGGTTATATGACATCACGGAGGAAGGAATAGCTATACAAATATCGCCAAAATACAGAACGGATCGTTTGACCGTCTATAATCGGATTCTAAAGCAATATATCCCTAGAAAGCCAAGCACAAAAACATTTGCCGGTGCTGGCCAATTTAGTTACAAGCGCAGAACTCGTGGCTGTGATCCCAGTACTTTTCATGGCAGTATTCCCGATAGTTTATTGAAAGACCCTACAAGTCCCTTTCCAGCATATCGCTCTAAAACAATACGTTCACTGCCGTTGCCTTACAATGGGACTGAAATAGCTATGGAATTGGATGGATGTAAGAATGAGAGTACGATGTGGCATGATCGAGCCAAAACGGTCATTCTGGAATCCGTAAAAGGTAAGGAACAGGAGCTGATCTATAAAGGGAACATTCATATTGGTGGCGGATTAGGTGCAGGGAAATCGACCTTTATGATTTTGGAAACTTTCCGACTGGTAAAGAAGACGGGTGCCAAGATTGGTTTTATCGAAGGCAGTGTGGCTCAGGTACTGGAACGGGTTAAAGAGCTACGGCGTCTTGGCGTCCATGCAGTCCCCGTCATCGGTAGAATGGGACGAAGCAAGCATCAGCAAAATTATCTTGTCGCCAATATGAATCAAATTCAGAACATTAGTGAGTGGCAAAACGAGCAGTACGAATCACTTAAGCATGTATCCGATGTGTGCTTGATCAAAGCACTAGCCAAGGATTACGAACGAAATAAACCGTCCCCATGTTTGCAGTTACAACAGGAAAACGGTAAAGTTGTCTGTCCACTAGCCCATAAATGCGGGGTCTATCGCGATTTTGTGGATTTGCAAAATGCAGAAGTATGGGTGACCACGGCCTCTAGTGTGTTAAAAACACGCATTCCTGAAATCATTGATCCGTATTCCAGAACAATTTTTGAAGCCATGTATGACTTGTTAGATGTCATATTTGTAGATGAGGCGGATCAGGTACAGAAGCAATTCGATGAAGCATTTTTAACGGAGTACAATGTGTTCGGTTCGACTGAGGATATTTTTGAAAAGCTCAGATTTGAATCAAGCCAACTCACCAATGGCGAATATGGTCAATATGCCGGAGATTCAGCAATCATAGAGTGGAACGACCGCTTGCGAATGTTGGAACATATGGTCTGGCGGATTTATGCGAAGTTGAATGATTCGGCTACTTTAAGAAATGACATACGGAGTAATCTCATTCGGGTAGCGGGTCTAGCCGGAACGCTAAGTGAGAAATTATCCACAGATCCGAAGGAGCAGACACGGATCTTTAAATGGTTGATGGAGTATGCCTCTGAACCATATAAGGACAAGCGATTGTCGGGAATTGCAAATGATCTTATAGATACAGACAGCCCAGAACGAAAACAGGAATGGATTGAGGAGTTTATCGCCAAGGTAAAGGGAGAAGTAAAACCACGGGTGAAAAGGCAGCTTTTATACGCTCAGTTGGAGTTCTTCATTTACCTATGCCGTGCGGAAGAGAATATCAAATATATATTGACGGCATTTCCGATGATTCAGGTCAAATTAGGTCTGTCGATTGATTTTTCTCCACTTTTTACAATGCAGAAAGATTACGAAGCGTTTATGAAAGAAGCTATGACGGGAATCACGCTTGGTTACAAGTATGATCTGCCTGATGCTGAGAAGTCAGGAAAATTCAAATTGATCGAGTATACGGCGATTGGAAGATTGCTTTTGAAAGATTGGCACCAATTATATCAAGTTAGTGACGGGAAAGAAGGACCTGCAGTTGTCTTTCTATCCGGGACGAGCCATGCGCCTAATTCGGCGCATTATGATTTGGAAACTTCTTCAGACTGGTTGCTGAGAGCAGGGCGGCAAAGTTCCAAAATTCAGCTTTATTATAAACCTGTTCTTGATATGACCCGTGGAGAATTTTATGTAGTTTCCGGCGTTCGTGATCCAGAACATAAGAGTAACAATCTATCGGGCATGGTCAGACAATTAAAATCGGATGTGAATTATGAACTGGGTTATTGGCAACGGTTAGGAAAGCGGCGTCGGGTCTTGCTGGTCGTCAATTCTTATGACGATGTTGAAACTGTGCGACAAGTATTCTCAGATGATTCCGCTTGGGCAGGTCGATACAAAGCACTTGGCAGAGGTTCACAACTTAAGGAGGATGAACTTTCGAGAAGCCTGATTGAAACTTTCCATCTACAATCGGCAGAAGTATTGATAGTCCCCTTGTTGTCTGTAGGGAGGGGATATAACATCCTTGATGAGGAAGGTGGAGCCTTGTTTGGCAGTGTCTACTTTTTGGTACGGCCTTATCCGGTGCCGAATGATTTAAATTACTTGGTCCAGATATTGCATGCATATCTGCCTAAGTACATGAAGAGGATTCGAAAGCAAAGCCTTCATTACGATAGCGCCATCAATAAATTGCGCCAGATGAGTAGTGGCAAACTGGAGAGCATGTACCAAAAGCCCGATTATTGGTCTTTGCTTACTAACGATGAGCGGGAGATGATGGGCTGGTACACCTTTGTCCCTGTTTGGCAGATGATTGGCCGTTTGCTGCGAGGTGGTAGGGATGCCAGGGTCTTTTTCTGTGATGCCAAGTTTAGCGCTAAGCAGGCAGATGAGTCGGATGGGCTTTCTATGCTGGAAGTATGGAAAAACATAATGGTTAAGAACAGAAACGATGTACTATTTCAAAGCTTATATGGGCCGTTTATGGAAGCTATTCAACAGATGGAAATGGAGGATGAGGATATTGAAGAGTATTAAAATGATGCAGTTATTTGAATTGGAAGTCAAAGAGGAAGTCTTCTACGATGAAGTTGTTCATTTGATGTATATGCCGGAAAGCTGGCGAAACTATCTGAAGGATCAGACTTATTCAGAAGAGAGTTCATCACACAAAGGGAAAAGTTCGAATGAGTATAAGCTTGCATTTAAAGTGAAGCCATTAGGCCTAAAATTGCAAAGCATTTTTCCGGAAATTATTAACGTGGCAGTAGACTATAGATTTGTAGAAACGGATCTGCCATGGATTGTAGCAACAGAGAAAATATCGGAATCTCTAATCAAAAGATTAACTTTGGGCTGGTTGGCTTCTACCAAGAGATGTACGGTTTCTGAGTTGCCTGAAGATCTGAAGAAGGCCCAATTATCCTGGATTACGACCCGTTTTGGGGAGATAACTACAGATTCAACTCAAAAGTATATTGATAAATATCAATGGTTACCAGCACTTGCGGCCATTAAATTTTGCGCTAAACCTCGAAAAGTTGATCTAGGTCAGGGAATTATTAAGGAATTTCAGTTTTATCATACTATTTTTAATGGCAAACATGAGTGTGTCACAGAGCCCTACATGAAGTCTAATAAATACGATCCTTTTTCTTATGTTCTTAGAGTGAGCCTACAAAATCGAGGTGGAGATGCGAACAGAATGTTATTATCCGTTTCTGTGGGAAGACGGCGATATTTAAAGGATCCCAAGATAAAAATTGATAAGAAAACTAAGGAACTTGCATGTTATTTAAAAGACAATCACACATGCTCCGTCCTTGTATCCGTCCGCAACCCAGAGCTTGATCAAAATACTAAGTCTTTTTCACAACTTCAATTTGAACGATTCGTGCATAAAGACAAAGGGACCTTTACACGATGGAGGACTGCGTTGGATAATCTCTACTGGGATATATTGTATGGCGCAGAGTTTGAAGCTGATATGTTACTGGCCCAACCAACTGCTTATCTTGAGGGAAAAGGGGAAATCACGGCCTGGGTTGTTAACCATAATTCATTTAAAAATGCAGGTAACTGGGTCAAAGCAGGATTAGGTATATCGGAAAAAAGAGGCTTATTCAATGCTTTTGAAGAAGTGCTTGCTGAATACGATATGAAGTCACTGCCAGCTATTATGGAAATCCCCAGAAATAAAATGAATAACCAACGCCTTCCGATCGTCTCTCATAAGGATCAAGATATTATTATTGAAGTATACAGCAGTAAAGAAATGTTTGTAGCGATGAAGCAGGCATATACCACACCCCATAAATTTATAAATATAATCCCAAAGGGAGAAGAAGGAGTTGTAATTTTCAAGCGTCAAATTTCGGATGATGTCTACGAACTTAACAGCGACAAAGTAGTTACCATCGAATTTGTACATCGGGACCCGGAGGGCATTGTAAGTGAGCTGGAGATAGGCACTTATACGGCTGATATTGCTTACTCAAAGCTGGTTGATCGAATTAAAAAGAAGCTGGGTTCAAATACAAAACATTCTGTTAAAAAGACGCTAGCTCTCATTGAAATAAACGGTAAAGATTCATGGCGTGATGGGGCCGATCCGAAAGCAGCGATCAGAGATGCGATGAAGCAGTCTGGGCGTTTATCGCAATTTATCGAACCACTTACCGTTAAAAAGGATCATTCTGAACATATCACCGTTGAAAATAACGAAGACAATGGGAGTAAAGCGGATACGGGACGCATGGTCAACGCATTGCTTGATTTGTTGAATGATGCTGGTTTTCTAAGTCATAATGTAACCAAGCTCAACGAATTCAAATCAATCCTGTCTTTCAACGTGCTTAAAGCTGATAAGGATTACTTGCCTGTCGTTTCTAAAATGGATGGAGCGGAGGTTATGATCAGAATGCTTGGTGTCGACACTTGGGTCCCTCTAGGAGAGGCGCCTTTCCATTTGGAAATTGCAAAGATGCTTAAAAAGCCGCAGAAAAATAAGAACAATAGCAGCGCAGTTTTTAAGAGATTTGTCTCGCAAATTATTGAAAATGAGTTGGACCGTGATGATAGGCCGATCGTTGTCATGATGAATGCCAAGTTAAGAAATGGATGGTTGGATGTTCTTCAAAATCCTCGTATACAATATGAGGTTGTTCCTTATTTAAATGAGCGTTTGGCGAATGAATCTCGAATTCAGTTTATCCGGATTAATACCACCCAGGATGTGCCCCAGTATCGAATCTTTAGCCCGGATAATGAAGAACAACCAATGAAGGCAAGTGGTATTTTTAGAGATCCTTTAGGAATCTATTATGGAGTAGGTGGAAGACCTAGTGCTTGGCAAGGTTCCCGTGTTACGGATATAAAGTTTACTAGTCCATCTAAGCTTCTGCTACAACAACGAGCAGTTGAGTGTATTCCATTAGGACCGCTGGACGAAAACGAACGTGATGAACTGGCTTATTTGGTTGATCAATTACGAAGAGTAGGTTTGACGTTTGATACCCATACCGTTGATCCGTACCCAATTAAGGTAATGAATATTTTATCCAAGTATCTTACAGGGAAACAAGAGTTTTTTGATGATGAATTTGATGATGAGGTTGAAGTAGTAGAGGAGTTTGATGAAGTTCCTGTTGTTGTAAATTAAAGTTAAACCAGTCAATGCTCTTAGGATTGAGAAGGCATTAAATTAAACATCCCCCAAGATGATTCGTTCTTTTACGAATCATCTTTTATTTTCTCGTATTTTCATGTCGAATAAAGCAGATACACCCATTATTTAGTGTTATTATAGAACTAATTGGCAATCGCTGTAGGTCTACAGGACTGAGAAACAAGAATTATAGGAGGATATGGAAGTGGAGAGCAGAATATCATGCGAATGGTTGTATAGCGAAACCGTGAACTACGCTATGCAGCAGAACCATGTTCCTGTTATGAAGAGCATCATCTTAACGAATACAACGGGTGAAGATATCAAGGGAATCACGGTGAAGCTAGAATCTGAGCCGCAATTTGCATATGAATGGAAGAAGGATTTTGACATGCTTCCAGCAGGGCAATCCTTGGATATAGGTACGATTGATTTACATATGTCGACCTCATTTTTGGGGGATTTGTCGGAACGCATATCAGGTACATTGACATTGACGGTATGGCAGAATGACACCGAATTGTTCAAGCAACGCGGCTCGATTTCCGTCCTTGCCTTTGATGAATGGAGTGGGCTTGCCGTATTGCCTGAGATGACCGCTGCTTTTGTCACGCCAAATCATCATCAAGTGGCCGAGATCGTACGGGAGGCGGGCACCATTCTGGAGCAATGGTCGGGAAGCCCTTCGTTTACAGCTTATCAGAGTAAGGATCCCAACCGGGTACGTATGCAGGCCGCTGCAATCTACTCGGCTTTGCAGAATCGCGAGATTTCCTACTGTGTAGCTCCTCCTAGTTTTGAGTTGATCGGTCAGCGTATTCGTCTTCCTGAGACCATCTTCACGCATGGCCTGGGGAATTGTCTGGATCTTTCCATGCTATATGCTGCTTGTATGGAGGCGGTGGGTCTACATCCCCTGATCATTTTCACGAAAGGGCATGCGTTTGCCGGAGTCTGGCTTGTAGAGGAGACGTTCTCGGAGACGGTTCAAGATGATATATCGTTATTAACGAAAAGGCTCGCAGCGGGAATAAATGAAATCTGCGTGGTGGAGTCTACGGCTATGGTAAAGGGGGATCGTATTCCATTTGATCAAGCGGCTATGCTAGCCGAGGAGCATCTGAGAGATCCCGATTCATTCGATGGCTTGGTCGATATTCGAAGAGCACGCGCAGCAGCCATACGACCGTTACCACTGCGTACGAAGGCGACAAATGGATGGGTCATTGAGGAGACTCGTGAGACGAAGATCCATGAAAGTGCTGCTCCGGAACTTCTGGAAGTGCTGGAAAAACCATTGGAAGTTGAATCGTTGCAGCCTACAACGCGGCAAAAGCAATGGGAGCGTAAGCTGCTGGATTTGACGCTTCGTAATTCACTGCTCAATTTTCGCTTAACCAAATCGAGCATTCCGGTCATTTCTGCCCAGTTGGGAGATTTAGAAGATGCTCTGGCTGACGGCGATGAATTTCAACTGTTGGCTAGGCCCAGTGACTGGGAGGACAACGGGCGAAACGCCAGCTTGTATCAAAGTGTGAATGCCAATCACCCACTCGTTAAATTGTTGCAAGAAGAATTCGTCCGGAGACGACTGAGAGCCGATTTGAATGCTCAAGAGCTAGAGAAAAGAATTGTACATATTTATCGGTCTGCCCGAACTTCATTGGAAGAGAATGGGGCTAACACGCTTTTTCTTGCGTTGGGTCTCTTGAAATGGTATGAGTCACCGGTTAGCGAACTTCCTCGATATGCGCCGATTGTGCTGATTCCTGTAGATATTTTGCGAAAATCTTCACGACAAGGCTATGTCATTCGGGCGAGGGATGAAGAACCGCAAATTAATATTACACTGCTGGAGATGCTCAGGCAGGATTTCGGTATCGGCATCGATGGCCTGGATCCGCTTCCGAGGGATGAGAAAGGCATTGCCTTGAAACAGATCTTTAACGTTATTCGACATGCATTAATTCAAGTATCCCGCTTTGACATCGAGGAAACGGCTAATCTCGGATTGTTTTCTTTCGGGCAATTTGTAATGTGGAATGACATTCGCACGAGAGCGGATCATTTGGCGGAGAATCAAGTGGTGGCGAGCCTTATTCAGGGGCAATTACAGCTACAGGAATCTGTGGAAGTGAAGCCCGAGCCGCTCGATGATGAAGAGCATCCGGCTCACTCGTTGATTCCGGTCAGTGCAGATTCTTCACAATTGTCGGCCATTCGCGCGGCGCTTAAGGGGCAAAGCTTTGTGCTGCACGGCCCTCCAGGAACCGGGAAGTCCCAGACCATTACGAATATGATTGCTAGTGCTCTGGCCAATGGGAAGAAAGTGCTGTTCGTAGCGGAGAAGATGGCAGCATTGTCCGTTGTTCAGCGAAGATTAGAACAGATCGGTTTGGGCCCTTTTTGCCTGGAACTTCACTCCAACAAAAGCACTAAGCGAGCAGTCCTTGACCAATTAAGCAATGCGATTGATGTGCAGCGGATACAGTCTAGCGAGTCATGGAAAAGACAAGCAGATCGCTTGTTCCAGTTGAGAGAGACGTTAAACGGTTATGTAAAAGCCCTTCATCGAAAACATGCTTTTGGCTTATCTTTATTTGAAGCGATATCGGAGTATGAGAGAGCGGGTGAAGCACCGGATGTCGTTACGTTCAATGACGCAGCGATTGAAGGACTGGTCCCGGATACCTTGGTTGCATGGAATGACACGGTTGCTCAATTAATCGCAGCCGGGGCTGCCCTTGGCAATCCGGGCACGCACCCTTGGGCTGACTCTAAGGTTACATCCTATACACAGGAGCTGAAGGCAAACGCAGAAGTATTAATAAAGAGCTACATTGTAGAGCTTGAGGGACGTCAGAAAGCGATGAATGAAGCGCTGACGCATTTCAAGCTTGGAGCTCTTCCGATGACTCAAGACAAAATCTCCATACTTGCACAGTTGTGTGAGCTGGCTAGCCGTGTACCGGATATTAAACCTGCCCTCATGCAAGAGATCAATCTCGAAGAATCGGTTGAAAGGCTAAAGGCCGCAGCACTTCAGGGCAAACGCCGAGACCAGATTAGAGATCGGGTTGCCAAACTATTCACTGCAGAGACTCAGCGTCTAGATGCCCAAATGATGTTATCTACTTGGGATAGCTTGGAGCTAAAATGGTTCCTTCCGAAATGGGCCGGGCAAAATCGCATTTTAAATATGCTGAAGAAAATGACGGTTCCCGGTCAAGGGATAGCCAAGCAGGATGTCAGATCTCACTTGCTGGATATCATTTCCCTGCAGGAAGAGGAACAGAAGTTAAGTCGAGCAAGGGACGAATCCGCTCCATTCCTTGGTTCCTCGCTGATCTGGGATGACGAAGGCAAGTGGGACGACCTCATGGAGACTTGCGAGTGGCTGAATCGATTGCATGCAGCGTTAACGGCTTGGTTTGAAAATACGACCGATGCCCATCACGCAAGAACACAGATTGCAGAATTTATGGTTGAGCTTCGTGGGAATGCTGCGCTGAATCAATCGATACAGTCTGTACTCCGCAGTCATGAACAAGTGAAGCATCAGGAAAAGGAGCTCCGCGATCTATTGCAGATTGACTTTGAGCGTATGGCGCATCAGTCTCAGGATTTGGACTGGCACGATGATCTCCTGGAAAAAGCAAATGGATGGATATCTCATCTAGATGTATTGAGAGATTGGTGTACGTGGCAAAGAGTGCGATCGCAGGCGGAGGAGCAAGGACTTCTCCCTCTTGTCATTCCATACGAAGAAGGGCGTCTATCTAATGACCAGTTGAAGGATGCTTTTGAACGTGGACTCTATAAAAAAATAGCGAATTACATCATTGCGCGTGATGAGCAATTCGTGTCATTCTCCGGCAATGTATTTGAAGAGACCCTACTTCGCTTCAAAGAAGCCGACGAGGAATATACGAGACTAACCCAACAAGAAATTGTGGCCAGGCTTTCTTCGAGAGTCCCTCAAATGTCGCAGGAAGCATCGCAAAGCTCGGAAGCCGGCATTCTTCAGCGGGCGATTCGCAGCGGCGGGAGAAATATGTCAATTCGCAAACTGTTTGAACAGATTCCGAATTTGCTGCCGCGATTAGTGCCCTGCATGTTGATGAGTCCGATTTCTGTAGCACAGTACCTCGATCCTGAACGGTCCCCATTCGATATGGTGATATTTGACGAAGCCTCTCAGGTGCCAACGGCACAAGCGGTTGGGGCACTGGCAAGGGGACAACAGTCTGTCATCGTAGGTGATCCGAAACAGCTGCCACCAACGAGCTTCTTTTCGAAGAGCCGTCAGGAAACGGAGGAAGAGGAACCGGCGCTGCAAGACATGGAGAGCATATTGGATGATTGTTTGGCGCTTGGAATGCCGGAGCGACATCTGACCTGGCATTATCGTAGTCGGCATGAAAGCCTGATCGCTTTCAGTAACGCTCATTACTACGAAAATAAGTTAATGACCTTCCCATCTCCGGATGAACCCGTTTCAAGTGTGAAATGGTGCCCTGTCGAAGGATATTATGATCGGGGACGTACGAAACAGAATCGAGCGGAGGGTGAGGCTGTCGTTGCTGAGATTGTTCGCCGCATTAAGGATCCGGTCTTGCGTCAACAGAGCTTAGGGGTCGTCACGTTTAGCTCCATTCAGCAAACCTTGATTGAGGATATGCTTGAAGAAGTACTGAAGCAAGAACCGGAAGTGGAAATGCTCATGATGCAAATGCCGGAACCCCTATTCATCAAAAACCTTGAGAATGTTCAAGGGGATGAACGGGACGTTATTTTGTTCTCAGTAGGATATGGGCCTGATGCAAACGGTAAGGTAAGCCTGAATTTTGGCCCATTAAACCGGCAGGGAGGTTGGAGACGGTTAAATGTTGCCGTATCAAGAGCTAGGTATGAAATGCTGGTATTCTCAACACTGCACGCCCATCACCTGAATGCGAGCAGGATCAGCAGCGAAGGTGTACTAGGCTTAAAAGCGTTCCTTGAGTATGCGGAAAAAGGAAAACGGATCCTGCCTGCAAGCGAGGCGTCGTCTCAAGCGCTTCAGGTTTCGCATGTTCACCGAAGTCTGGCCGCTGAATTGAAGAAGCGCGGATACCAAGCAGATCTATATGTCGGGGCATCGGGATATCGCATTGATTTAGCGGTATTGGACCCTGAGTCCGATCATTATGCATTAGGGATTCTCCTTGACGGACCGATGTATCAAAATGCGGATTCTGCACGGGATCGTAATATTTTGCGGGAAGAAGTCCTTAAGCAGCTTGGCTGGAATTTGTTGAGGGTGTGGAGTCCGGATTGGTGGGACAATAGAGAAGGCGTAATGGACCGTATTGTGGAAGCTGTTAAGCGAGGAAGAGAGGTCAAGAAGCTACGGGTTCAGTCCCAAGCTGAAGCAGCAGTGACTCATGAACAAGTGACATTTGAACGTTCACAGAATCCTCCGGTAAGAAAGGATAAGGATCATCTTGTTCAACCTGCACAGCCCCAGAAACCGAAAGAGATGCACCCTTACCATGTCTGCGTTCTGGATGCTGTTTCTTTAGGGTCGGATTGGTTTCATTCCCCAGAATCGACGGAGCTCCTTTTGGGTCAAATCCGAAAGGTCATTCAAGAAGAGGGACCTATTAGCCGGAGTTTACTTACAAAACGTATTTTACAGGCATGGGGCATTACCAGACTTGGAGCACGATTGGATCAGAGGTTTACAGAGTTGTTGATGAAGATACAACCTGCGCATACGGAAGTGAACGAAATGACCTTCTTGTGGCCAGAGGAAATAAAACCATCCGAGTATGGCATTTACAGGGTAGCCACAGATGACGCTCAGCGGCGAATGGCCGAGGATTTACCTCCGGAAGAAGTAGCGGTTGCCGTGAAATCCATTCTGTCTTCTCAAATTAGTCTTCCCTATGATGAGCTAACGAAACAAGTCGTTAAGGCGCTCGGATACGCTAGATCCGGCAGTTCTCTGGAGAAGTCGATTAAATCGGGGATTCAAAGAGCTATAGAGCTGGGCTTCGCTTATGAAGATGAAAATCAGCGGGTGGTTGTGAAGTAATTAAACCAAGTTACTCTCTATGTTACCATAAGGCTAATCAATGGCTGCTCAATGAGCAGTCTTTTTTTTATGCCGATTTTGGGTTCCGAACTTACGTTTGCTGGCATTCCCATGTCACCACTATTCTTTAAACTATGGATAAATGAGGAATTAGTGATGGAGGAATCCCATGAAACCAAGAAACCGTGCAATGCATTTGGAGATTAAACAAGTCATTGAGAAGTTAGGTTTAACGAGTGATAAAGTAACAGAGTTTTATAATGAAATGAAGGAAAAGTATAGGGAAGAGGAGCAAAAATCTGATGAAAGCTGCGATCCCGATCCACATAAAGAGGATTAAACCAATAACGATTTGGTTGTCATTCGGATTAGTAGTAGGTCATTAGTAATAGTATTGAAGTTAGAGAATAATCTGCAATGGTTCTATAGAAGGGTTTCATCGATTTCTGGCGAATGGATGTATGTGTTGACGAGGATCGTCGATTGATGTTGTGAAAATGATTAAGAGGTGATGTTCTCAACAACAAAGTGTTGACGAATGTGAAAAAGCAAGGCGGTTTAGTTTCTTATGTGTTATTTTGCAATGTTCCCTATGAGGGACATTGTTTTTATTTTAACAAGAACACATATTCGATGACAAGGTTTGTTACATAGATATTCTATAATAGAGTGGCAATCTGTAATTGACTAAGCTTAAGTTATAACTTGTCACGAAGCTACTTCAAGGAGAGATAGGGGGATCATTTTCATTTTAGCGATATAAATTAAGGAGGTAGAACTATGAATGAGACTGATGAACTCTACTATAAGATCAACCGTTTTGTTACGAACAACCATTTACTGGAGCTTCTAACTGCCAAGATCAATGAGTTTAATCCTTTTAAGGTACTGAAAGTGGATCAATTTGAAATAAGACATTCTAATATGTTGGCATGGCTCTTAAGTCCGCAAGAGAACCACTTTTTAAGTGATATGGTATTGAAAAAATTAATTGCTGAGGTACTATGCAGGGATATTGAAGTCAAAAATCACCAGTTGCAGATATCGGATGTACTGTTAAGCAGCTTTTTCGATGCAGAGGTTTTGCGTGAATGGAGAAACATCGATATCCTTGTCATTTCAAAAAGCAACGATTTCATCCTGTTTATTGAGAATAAAGTACATGCAGGTTTAGCACATCACCAGCTGGAGAAGTACATAAATCTAATTAAGGACAATTACCCGGGGATCAAGAATATCATTCCGCTATTTTTAACTCTAAATGGAGATGAGGCTCCACATCCGGAATATTATCATTTAGGTCATGGTGATATTTTGTCTATATTAAATTCAATTCTCACTTTGAATAAAGATCATATGAACACAAAAGTATACGATTTTATTCGCTACTATACTAGAACTTTGGAGGTGCTAACCATGCAAGATGAACAACTCATTAAACTTTGTCGTGAGATTTATAAGCACCATAGAGAAGCAATAGAAACGATCATTAAGTATGGAGTCACTTCCATATCAACACTTAATCAAGCGACGGAAATATTGAGATCTGAACTTGATTGTATAGGCCACCATGAAGATCCAGATTCATATCTTAGTGATACACAGTATTGGTTTATCCCTTCATCTTTAGATCAGTTACTTCCTCGGCTAGTGAATAAATGGAGGTCGCCAAGGCCGATTACTTATTTCTTTGCAGCTGAAGAAACAAGACTACGCCTTATCCTGGAAGTAGGACCCATTGCAGACGGTAATAAAAGACATGCTTTGCTAAATTACTTAAATGATAACGATCCAGATAACCTATTCTCTATTAAGTCTACTGCCTTGAAAAAAAAGGATGGGACTTTTACACGACTTCGCTCCAAAAGCGTTGACGTGAATGATTGGTCAGATGTTGATCATGTTGTGGATCGCATGAAACATTTATTGGAGAAAGTATTTAAGTATAATGAAGTTAACACCTATCTAGTTTCGTTTCTACAGAACTTTCAGCTTGGTACCCCTGACGATACTATATAAATACACCATACTAGCAAGCAGAGATCTAAAGTCGGCTAAGAGACTTGGAGATCAACTGAACTTTCACCACTATTTTGTTGGAATGTTGAAGTCTCCGACTACTGGAGGCGAACATCTAAGTATCTAGTTTTACCTCTCATAATCCTCAAGTAGAGCCAAAGGCTTAACTTTAGCGCCCTTGCTAATGCCATAATCATTAGCAGAGAGGGCGCTTTTCACTGTTCTCCAGCTCACTGATATAGGAAGGACTGATCTACACGGGATTAGGCTGGGCTCGTCCTGGTAAACTTCGTACCTTTCCGAGGGCTTCGTAGAACCGTGACTCCCTACATCCTCCCACCTATAATAATGGTCATATTACTGAAAACCTCGCTCGTAATAAAGTCCCGTATCTACTGAGAAAAAGATATGCCCTCCCTTTAAATGTTTGTTTAATTATGGGAAGGAATAAAAAAATAAGAAAAAAAGGAAACATTTATTGATCTTAAGGCGTTAATTAAAATATACGGATAATTTCTTCAGTAAGTTATTTTTTAACATCTTAGATCTTAGTTAGGGGTAATGCGTGGCTTGATGTTATGACATATAGAGGGGGGATAAACTTTATCATGTAAATAGGGTCCATGGTCTTGAAGAATATAATGCAAAAAACGATCATTAAAAACTAAAGGAGGCTTATCAAAATGAGACACCGCAAATTTATTCTTACCGCTATATTTTCCTTAATATTTACTGTAAGTTTCATAACACAAACTTTTGCTGCTTCCAGAGATCTCCCCTCATATCCAATTGCTAAACAAGAAAAGGATAGTTGGTGCTGGGCGGCAGTAAGTTCTAGTGTCCTTAAGTTTATGGCGAGTAAAAACGTTTATCAGTGTGATTTCGTAAAGAAAGTGAAGTCCACTAGTACCTGTGCTAATGTTTCGGCTACAACGACGGAAGCTCAGAGCGGTATGCATAGCTATGGAGTATCATCAAACTATTATTCAGGGAATTTAAATGTATCTCAAGTTCAAAGTCAAATCGATGGGGGACGTCCTGTGTACGTTAGTTGGAAATGGAATAGTCCGACAGCGATAGATGGCCATGCCGTTGCTATCTACGGCTATAGCAATACACCTACCTATACTTGGTACATGAACTATCTGGACCCTTGGGATGGAGTAAAAACATCGATGGAATACTCAAAATTTAATGGAGGATCAGGTGCAGACAGAACCTGGAGATGGGGATTAAAGGATTTCTGGCATTACAATTAACTACATTACAAAAAAAGGAGGAAGCTAATAAATGAGACAAGTAAAATATTTTTCTGTGTTCTTGATTAGTATATTTATCTGTTTTATTTCAGTACAAAACATTTATGCTAGTACAAATATTCCAGAAGATATTCAAAAGTATGCAGAAGGAACTGGGCTTGAGGAATTTAAGAAATTAATTCTCGAAGATCCAGTTGGATATGGCTATGCCGATAAAGATGAGGTGAATAATGTTACGCTTGGACCAGGTTTTGAAGTTCATTTGTTTGACGCTAGTAAGTTCAATAATGTTTCTACAAGTTTAATCGATGTTTCAAAACCAACTGGACAATATGAATTTATTGTCATGTCAAATGGATTAGGCAAATCTTTTCTCACCATCGAAAGGTATGAAGATAGTTTCAGAGTAGTGGTTGCAGGAGGAGATGCATCTAGATTGGCTAAGTCATTAGACATAATGACAAATACACTTTCTACAAACAGTGATTACACTGATCCGGTTTTAATTAAAGACGGAAATATTAGGTATCTAGTAGCAAACTTGAATGGTAAAGAAGTAAATATCCCAGACGTTCCGGCAGAAAAAAATGCATTGATGGGTGGGATGGACAATAATCAGTTATGGGATTCCGAAAAAACAATCAGCTTTCTAAAACAAGTCCAGTCACATGGTGGAAATCCTGATGCAGATGGAACTGGAGGTTATCCGATTTTAGAATCTAACGCTTCGAACGGTGTAAACAACTACTTCTTAACCGCAGTCACTAGTTTATTAGTTGCAGCTGTATTTACTTTCATCGTTTACTTGTTATTTAAGAAGAAGCCAATTAAGAAATAAGAATGTTAAACAAGAATAATTTCATAAATAACAAGCCCTATATTTATAGCGGCTTGTTTTTTTATCGTGCTAATCTTCTAATATTTTCTTTAGATCATTAATTTCTTCTCTGAGTTTCAAGGTTTCAGCCTTATCAACTGTAATTTTACTACTCTAATGGAAAGTGCATCACCAACCCGACAATCATCAGGTAGCATCTCTTTTGAGATGTATTCGGTTCCACCCTTAACTTTTCTACGGAATGATAACCATCATTGGTTCTTGTTAGAGTCCGGTGAACCTGAGTACCAATTCTTTAGGTACATTAGGGATCGTTCCGTTGAGCTTTTAAAAGAGCGAATGAGCAGTACAGGATGGAGCTATGTCCAGCAAGAAGGCTCTAATTATCGTTAGTCTCCTGCAATCCTGAATCACTTAGAAATTGCTCGCGAAGCTCTCTTTTATTTTTACCTAAAGCATACTTAACGCTAATATCAACGACATTGCCATGCGAACGAAGTGCGGGGAATTGGTCGGTCCAACGAAAAAACAACCGGATCTGCTTTATAAGTCTTCGAATCATCAGCTCCGCAAGGGGATTGGAATCATCCGGGCATAGGTTTACGGTATTGGGAAGATGCTGCGGATTGTTCTTGGCTATTTCCTCATTGATGGAGCCGTCGATATACTGGACGCTGATTTCCCGATCCTTTCTCTCGTATTCTCGACCGCAGAAACGACATACAGCCGATCCGAACATGTTCAGTGCCACCAAGGGCGAGAATAATGAAGGATAAATTAACCCATCTATTCGCCCCTTTTTTACGGTATGTCATGTCCGTAACTCCCTTCATCCTCCCACCTATAATAATGGTCATATTATTGAAAACCTCGCTCGTAATAAAGTCCCGTATCTAACTGAGAAAAAGATCCTAGTTTTAAGTGACATAGCAAGGCCTTGAGAACCTTTTCCATATAATTCAAGTGGAGTAAAATATTTAAGTTAGCTATGATCGGAGATCGGGTTCAATCCCGAAAGCAAGATGGAGAGGTTGTTATGAGTAGAATTTTGGTCACGCCGGAGATGTTGCTGCGCGTTGCAGAGCAATGCTCCAGGGCACATGAACAGCTGGAAGCAATGATACACATGCTGAATCAGAACATTCATATGCTGGAGTCTGCCTGGGAAGGTACGACGAGATCTCGTTTTTACGCGGATTTTCAGCAGGCGCATCGGGAGATGACGCAGACTACGGAGCATATCCATCGGACAAGCCTGGAGCTGAGAGGGATTGCCCAACGGTTTAAGTCAGCAGATGAGCGGGGACAACCGATCCAAGTTGCTGGGCATGTGCTGGGAACATCCCCTTTGATGAGGGGACCCGCAGTCTATAGGGCCGTAGAGGATATGGGGAGAAAAGCGGAGGAAACCTGGAATTCGGTGCAGCAGGAAGCCGGGAAGGCATGGGACACCGTGAAGCAAGAAGCAGGGGAAGTATGGGAGGGCGTAAAGATCGGGGCCGCCCAGTTAGGGAACTCGTTAAAGGATACGGGGATATCCTTGTACGAAGATCCACTTGGAACCGGGAAAGAGATGCTCTATAATGCAACCATCGGGACGGTCGAAGAAATTTGGAACACGGGGATGTGGGCCGGCCGAATGCTTTTTAGCAATGAGTACCGCGAAAAAGTTGCAGAAGACGTAAAGGTAGAAGTCGATTCAGCAGGTGGTTGGTCCAATTATTTGGGGCAGGCGGCAGCATTGATCGTTGGGGAGGTTATTCTCAACCGTGCTGGAATTAGGGGGAGAGGCCCGCTGAATAATAAGCATAATGATCTTGGTGGCGGAAATAGTGGCGGTAATGGTGGCGGTAATGGAAGCGATAACGGGGATGGGACACCTAAAGCTTCGAATGTTGATAGTATAGTTAAGGACGGAAATAAAACGAAATACACGAACCAAGCAGGAAATGAATTAACTTGGGTAGATCAACATCCGAAAAATATTAATCGTGATATTGATGATTTTTTGAATAGTTCTAACGTTGGTAAAGCTACTGAAGCAAAGGTTGCTAATTTTTTGAGAAATGAAACTGAAGTTGTCGGATTTGGACAAAGAATAATAAAAAAAGATGGTCAACCTGCCGGTGATTTAGATGTTGTTACCAAGAATGCAATAATTGAAGTTAAGGCATCGATTAAAGGTGTTGATGCAGAGCAATTTTTGAAGATGACTAAGCAAAACCATCCGGATTTTTTCAATCCTGAGAACAAAGATATAATTCTCTATATTGATAAGCCGCTAGCTAACTTAAGACCTGAGCATTCTAAGATGCTGGAAGATATAAAGTCACAAGGTGTAACCATTGTCAATTCATTGGAAGATTTAAAGGAGGCACTGAGATAGAATGGGAACCACTGCTTTTATTTTGACAGATCGTGAAAAATATACGCCGGAAAAGTTCTTGGCGGATACAATTGTAGCAACCTTTCATTCGGATGCTAAACTTATCTTTGAGAATTATAAAAATTACAAAGAGGGACGATTCTCATCAACAACATTGAATATACTTGACCATTCCTATAATAGCGAAGAGAATAACTACCAATTTATTTTGTATGTAAAGGCTAGAGAGAATTCTAGTATCCTTTTCAGTGACTATGATGATCTTGGGTTGAATTCAGACCGCGAATTATTTCGGATAGGGACTATTGAAGAGGTTTATGGAGCAGAGAAGGTTATTTTTCGTTTTATCTATGAATATCTGAAGATTAACCCGGATGATTACTTTTGGGTAGCAGATTATGATTGGGTCTACAGTTGGGAAGACATGCAAAGATTAAAATCGTTACCTTATGATTCTGATTGGTGTTATAAAAATCCTAAATATTAGAATTGCCAGTCAATGCATTTGCGTGTAGATCTTTCGTCGCGAGCCTTTTCCGGATATTGCATTACCAGGGCATACGCCAGTTTTGATTCTGATATAATACAATAAGCAGCTATACGCAGAGGTGGCGAATGACTTTGAAGAGACCTTGGAAGATCATAGCATTCGGTATTATTGGCATTGTTTTTCTTGTCGTTATGTTCGCAGGTGCCTATATCAATAATATCGGATTCCATAACTTAAAGCTCATGTACATGTTGAGTACTACGGAGAAATTAATAGTTCCAATGGATAAAGTGGGGCATTATCTGGCAAGAGAGGATCGTTCCGTTGAACTTTTAAAAGAGCGAATGAGCAGTAAAGGATGGAGTTATGTCGAGCAAGAAGGCTCTAATTATTTTTTTGAAAAGGGAAATAAAGAAACGATCGTTACCATGCAGCAATGGAATCATAAATATATCATTTATCAGGTTAAAGATAACGTCATCAATATAGCGGACTAGTAAGCAGCTATGGCAAACACCCTCATCATTGATATTGAAATGGTGGGGGTTTGTTTTAATTAATTCTTCATCAACTATAAATAAGGCTGCATCATAATGTTTATAGAGGCGAATGAGTCACGGAATGGAAATAGAGCTTGTTTATAAAAATGATAAGATAAGAGTGGACTTTGGTGAATCAATAAGTAAATTCTGGGGCCTTTTTATATAGGGACTCATAGAGGGATGATACAATATGGAAAAGATGGTGCTTATATATTTTCCAGCCAAAACCATCAGAATAAAATAAGAAAGAGGATATCTATGGAAGTAGATTCTTTATTTAAAACATTAAGGGAGTATGAAGGTGTAGAGATCATTTTAGAGTGTTTCAGTGGATTAAGAATTGTAGGACAAACAGACACATTTTTTGAGATAGACAATGGATTAGATGATGATCACCCCGACTACACGGAATATTATGCAACTGCATTTCAATTTTATCCTATCTCCTTCTATTAACGAAGGCAGGGTATATAATTGGTTGCAAGAAGGAAAAAGTTCATTGGTTGAAATTTCCCTCTATGAAGATCCACCCAGTTCAGTATGTTTAACCGACGGAAAAAGAGTATGGGAAAGGGAGAAATTTATAAATAATCAGGAAGGCGGAAGGAGGGAAGTGAATTGAGGAAAAAAACCAGGACTGTACTGATTTCTTTCTCTGTAATAACGCTGATTATCTTTTCTATATTTTTGATTAGTCAAAACATCACGAACGATAGGGATTCAAAAATGAAACTGGAATCTATAATTGGTAATTCCGTATTTGAAGTGTGGAATTTTTATCACGATCTCGGAAACCTTCAAGATGTGGATGGTAATAGCATTCAGGAAATCAATAATCGGCTATATCGTGTAGAGAGCTATTCTAAAGTTATAGATTCGGGAGTATCGACAGAGTTATTAGTTCCTATTGCCAATAAAATGAATACTCAAATTAGCGCAATATCCTCAAACTATAATGAAACAGGGGAAATAACTGAAGCTGATCAGGAAATATTCAATCAATTGTCCCAAGATGCAAGAAAGATCTCTGAGCTGATTACAGAAGTTTATTATCAAAATAATATTCATCAAGAAGGGAAAATCAAACTTAACATTACGAACTATGAAGAGTTGACGAAATTTAAATAATTTAAATTCACACAAGAAGAAATAGGACTTTATCCGATCGCGGGCGAATTGCTTGTCGTTCTGTCTCCATACAAAACATGGACGGAGCAGCAGTTCGTTTTGCCTGTGTCTGTTAAACAGAGTGCAACGGAACCGTTGTTCCACAGGTAGAATCACAAGAAGATATAGATCAGAAGAACGGTGGATAAAAAGGAAATCGAGGAAACGGCACTTAAGAGGTTGGACTGCTTCGGAGTATGATTCGTATTCATTTTTGAAATGGTTAATCGATGAATGCCAAAAAAGAGCATTAAGCTAACGACCCATAAGAGGATGTTGAATAATCCGTTATTCCCTCGATTAATTAAATGAACAATGAATCCAGAAAAGTAATACCATATGAATCCAATGCAAACATTCAATATCAGGGCAGCTGTGATTTTCGCCTTCATGGCATACTCCTTTCAAATTCCATTATCAAACATATTATATCATAAAAGGAATATAAGTCGACGGGGACCTTCAGTACGGAAACCAGAAAAAAGGACACCAAGTCCTAAATAGACCTCGTGCCCTCAAATCAACGGATTCACATTGTTCGTTGTGCTTCTTGTTATTTCACGAATGAGTCCGGCAGCTTCAGGGAGACGACAGCATCGTCAGTCTCCTGCAGCCCTGAATCACTTAGAAATTGCTCGCGGAGCTCTTTTTTACTCTTACCTAATGCATACTTAACGCTAATATCAACGACATTGTCATGCGAACGAAATGCGGGGAATTGGTCCAACGAAAAAACAACCGCATCCGCTTGATAAGTCTTCGAATCCTCAGTCCCGCAAGGAGATTTGGAATCATCCGGGCATAGGTTTACGGTAATGGGGCGGTGCCGCGGATTGTGCTTGGCTGTTTCCCCATTGATGGAGCCGTCGATGTACTGGATGCTGATTTCCCGATCCTTTCTCGTATTCTCGACCGCAGAAACGACATACAGCCGATCCGGAACGGCTTGGTTATTCTGGTTGACGGCATCCTTCACCAAGAAAACGTACTGGTACCGGATGCTGATATTGTCTTCGATCTCCGAGATTTCGGTCAAAGGCTCCGTGTTCACGGATCCGGCGGATTTGATCCCTTCCAACTCATAGATTGCGCTTAATATTGATTCGGGGTCCGTGTTCAGCGGGACAGTTTGTTTGACGGACGTGCTGCAGCCGGTAAAAACGGCAGCGAAGGCCATGAAGATGGCTAGGATATATCGGTTCTTTTTGCGAATCACGCCTTTTCCAATCCTCCTTACAACGGCATGTACGATCATGGTTAATATATGAAGCTATCAAAACTAAGTTAATAGAATTCAGGGCATAATGCAAGCCAGGGCAGTACATAGGGAGGGGTGAAGGTGAAGACGGATCAAAGATCCTTAATGGCTGCGTGAAAAGTTACCTTTAACCGAAAGCCGAATCCAGAACTTGAAGATCCATCACCACTTTCTGCATTGACGGTCCGATGTATTGTTGAACATGAAAAAAAGGACACCAAGTCCTAAGCAGACCTCGTGCTCCCAGATAAATTGGTTATTGATGCTCGCAACATGACCCTTGATAGTGGATCGGTTGAACTTCATAAGAAAAACAGGAGATCATCTCTCGCAAACAGAGGCAGGTCTCCTGTTTTTCTTCATGACAACTTTCAGTAAGCTGATGCCTTATATTGATCGCCGGTATTCGCTCGGCGACATCCCGGCGTAATTCCGGAATAGCTTAATAAAATAGCTCGTATGCTCATATCCGAGCTGCTCGGAAATTTCCGCAACGTTTAAATCGGACTGGTTCAGCAACTCCTGGGCTCTTTCCATTTTCGTGCGGGTGACGAATTCGACGAAGGTTTCTCCTGTTTCCTGCTTGAAAATACGGCTGAAATGAGACGGGTTCAGATTCAAGCGATGCGCCATTTCCTCCATCGCGATTTTCTCGCCCATATGGAGGCGGACGTATCGCTGCGCCTCGGCAATTTCTCGGCGTACAACGGTTTGTTCCCGAAGCGACTCGATTTCGACGGATTTTTGTTCGAGAAATCCCTGGAGCCATTCCAGCAAATGGTCCAGCGTTTCGATCGAGGCGATTTTCCGCTGCAGCCTTTCGGTGTTGAAGTTGGTGACGAAGTTTTGCATGACGGTGTACTTGAGCTGGAGTTCCATTGTCATTTTGAGCACCCAGCATTTTACCGCCTCCACCGGATAGACCCTGCTTTCTATCAAATCTTTCCATTCTCTGACGGCAAGCGAGATCCGGGTCTTGTCCCCGGCAAGAATGCAATCTTTCAAATCCTGCAGGGCTTTGGAATAATGCAGGAAAATATCCTCTTCCGAGGTCTTCAGAGGCAGCATTTTCGTATAAACGCGCTCGCCCGTATAGAAACGAAACGTTGCGGCATCAAGCAATTTCTGAATCTCTTTTTTCAATTGGAGCAATTCGCGGCTCACTTCCCCGCGGATAAACGAGATGCCGATGCGCAGATGTTGAAACATCTGTTGTTGGACGCGTTGCAGTTCGCCCTGAACGTCCTCATGAAGATTCCGTGTCAACATATGCGGGAAGGGGAACAGCAACAGGTATTGGCGTTCGTTCAGGACAAACAGGAAGCTTCCGTTAACACGGACTAGTTCCTGCAAGGCGTTATGGATCACAAACTGCATGTTGACGGCTCCGCCAAACCGGACTTCCAATTCGGCGGCTCTATCCGGCAGGGCCAGGACTGGCAGATAAGGGACGCCGTCCTGGAGAAGGATGCCGGAATTTCGAAATTCGTTCGCCCATTCAGCTTCGCTCCAGACCGGTTGTTCAAGAAACTTGCGGATCAATCCGGATCGAATGGCGGATAGATGTTGTTGGACTTTCTTTTGGAGCTGATTCCGGTCATGTTCCAAGTCATTTTCCTTGGTCAATTGGTTCGTCAACCGGCCCAGCACGGAAACGACCTGGTCAATCCGAAGACTCTCCTTTAAAATATATTCGCTCACGTTAAGTTTTACGGCCATCTGCGCGTAGTGAAAATCTTCGTGACAAGACAAGATGACCGTCTTCAGCCGAGGGTTGGTAGCGCGCGCTTTTTCGATTAATTCCAGTCCGTCCATAACGGGCATTCCGATATCCGTGACGAGAATGTCCGGACGGTGAATTTGGCAAGCTTCCCATGCTTCGCCGCCGTCGGAACAAACGGCCGCCAAATCCAGACCCAGCGTCGTCCAGGGAATGCCGGCACTCAAATAATCCAATACCGTATAATGATCGTCGGCGACAAGAACTTTAAACATGATGATCATCCTCCCCTGTATTCTCGATCGGCAACAGCAGCTCCACGGTCGTGCGCCGCCCGTACTCGCTTTGAATATTCATTTCAAACCGCTCCCCGTACAACAATTTCAAACGGCTGAAGACATTGAACAGGCCGATACCGGCAGGAGAGATCCGTTCGCCCAGGTTCTTCTGCTCGATGATATCCTCCTTTTGATAACTAAGCCGCTTCTTCAATTCCTCAAGCGTCTCCGGATTCATGCCCAGGCCGTTATCCTCAACGGTGATGATAAATGAAGCGCCGGCGGTTTGCGCCCGGATCCAAATCATCCCGCCATTCTTCGAAAAGCCGTGTTTATACGCATTCTCGATAATCGGCTGCAAGATAAAGCGGGGAACGGTAGCGGCAAACGGGTCCGCTTGGATATGCCAATGAATCTCGATCGGAAATCGCGTAGTTAATTTCATTAAGTCCGTATATTGTTTGGCTGTTTCCATTTCGGCATAAAACGTAACGAATTCATCCTGCCTAAGGCTTGTCCGAAGCAACGAGGATAGCGACTCGACGGTGGCAGCGTTTTCATCATCGCCTTTCATCAACAATTTTAAACGGATCGAGTTCAATACGTTAAATAGGAAATGCGGATGAACTTGCGCCTGCAGCATCGCCATTTCAGCCTGACGTTTCAACTCCTGCTCCATCTTCACCTGCGTCAAGATTTGCTGGATGCGATCGAGCATAAAGTCGAACGAACGGCCGAGCCGGCCGATTTCATCAGGTCCGCGAATGTTGGAACGCACGCTTAAATCCCCGGATTCCACTTTCTTCGCCGCTTCCCCGAGCGCCAGAACCGGCCTGGTGAAGCGCCTTAACAAATAGGTAAGGGCGAGCAAAAAACCGATCGCGAACATCGCTTGCAGAAATAGCATCGTTTTAGAAATCCCGTTCATTTTTCCCGTAAGCTGTTCGTAAGGAGCCACGCTTACAAGCTTCCATCCCGAAAAACGAAGCGGGAGCGTAAGAAGCAATTGATTTTCCTCGCCTACCTGAATAATCTCCGGCGAAGCTGAAATAGGATGCGGCAGTATGTTCTCGAACCGGTCTCCGATCCAATCGGCATGGCGATTCGATAGGATGCGATTGTTTTCGTCTAGCAAATACACGTCCTCTTCCATATCGGCAAAGAGCTCCCGAATGCTGTTTTCCGTGCGGCTGACCACGAGATAGGCAAAGGGCGGTTTATTCACGGTCTCGGTCAATGCCCGCGCGGTCATATAAACATATTTCTGTTCAGGGTACAGCGGTGGCAGGTAGTTTTCCAGTCCGCCTAAAAATAACGTCTCGTAAGGTGTCAAGCGTTCCGCCCTCGAAAACCAGTCCTGCCGGAAAAAGCGCTGCGGCTGAAAGTCGTAGAACGAGTAGTCGGAGTATGCCCGGCCGTCTTCTGTCAGTAAGGTCAGGCGCAGGTCCTGCTTCTCGCCGGCGACCTGCTCCAATCGGGTCGTTAGCTGCCTCGCGGCGACAGGACTTTCTTTCGCCTCTTCCAATAATGTTTTAATTTCCGGATCCAATTGGACGAAGTTCGATATGGACACCATTTCTTCCAGTATCGCTTCCACTTGGGATTGCACAATCATGAGCGATTGCTCCGCTTTTCCGAGCGTGTGCTCGCGAATGATGATTTTGGAGTATACGCCGGTGGTGTAAAGCATGCCGATGGCAGGCAGTACGAGGCAAGCAATGGAAGTAACAATCAGTTTTTTTCGCAGGGACACATGCTTGAAGTTCAGTCGGATGCGCATTCGTTGTCCATCACCTCAGCCACAATGAATCGATTGCTTTTGCGTTATAAGCAAATATTAATGCATTCTGTGGACGGATTCATTCAACATTTTTTTCTATGCGGGAAAAAATATCGCAAAAATCTTTTTCGATTAGAAAAAATCGTTTCATGTGCGCCGGATACACCGGTGTCTATAATGAGAAAAAATAGAGATTAACAAAGAGGTGATGAGGTGATCCGAAGACGAACGTTCTACGAGACTGTTACCGGCTATTTGTTTATTTTGCCGATGCTGGTCTTGACGATGACCTTGGTCGTCATCCCGATTGTGCTGTCGGGGGTGATCAGCTTTACGGACTGGAATTTCATTGCGGGCATGGGGGGGCTGAACATAATCGGATGGGACAACTACATGGAGTTGTTTCGGGACGAAGCGTTTCACCGCTCCTTGCGAAATAACACCGTGTTGATCGCAGTCGTTCCGGTGTCCATGTTCATTGCGATGGTGCTCGCGGCACTGATTAACAAGGGGACGTACTTCAAGAGCTTTTTCAAAGTCATCTATTTTATGCCGTTTATTTCTAGTATTGTCGCAATCGCTTTGCTTTGGAGGGTGCTGTTCCATCCGAACAGCGGACCGATTAACGGCTTTTTACGGTCGATCGGTATCGATCACCCACCGATGTGGCTGGCGGATCCGAACTACGCGCTGATGGCCGTCATGATCATCATGATCTGGACTTCGCTAGGGTTTAACATGATCATTTATTTGGCCGGACTGCAAGGCATTCCGAAGGATCTTTATGAGGCGGCCGAAGTGGACGGAGCTTCGCCGATACGCCAGTTTTTCAAAATTACGCTGCCTATGCTGTCGCCGACAACCTTTTTCCTGTTGATTACGGGGGTTGTAGGATCTTTCAAGGTTTTTGATCTGATTATGGTGCTAACGAACGGAGGGCCGGCTGGTTCGACATCCGTTATTGTTTTCTATCTGTATGAAGAGGCTTTCGTGAATCTGGAATCCGGGTATGCATCCGCCATGGGGATTGTTCTGTTGATTCTGATACTGTTCATCACCTTGATCCAATGGGTAGGACAGAAGAAGTGGGTAAATTACTAGGAGGCCGTTAAACATGAAATCCATTCGACTGAACCGGGTCATCATTACGGCCCTGATGGGCATCGCAGGGATCTTCTTTATCCTGCCGTTTCTGTGGATGTTGTCGGCATCGTTCAAGCCAGAGCTTGAGGTGATGACTTATCCGATTCAATGGATCCCGAGTACGTGGAAAATCATTGAAAATTACAGCCAGGTATGGCTGGGGAGCATCCCGTTCGGGCTTTATTATCTGAACAGCATCAAGGTGACTTTACTGACGACTGCATTATCCTTGGTCATCTCCGCCATGGCGGCTTACGGCTTTTCCAAGGTTCATTTCAAAGGACGGGATGCGGTCTTTATACTGGTATTAGCTACGTACATGATTCCGCATCAAGCCATCCTTGTTCCGCAATTCATTATGTTTCGCTGGCTCGGATTGTTTGACAATCACATGAGCCTCGTGTTGCTGGGCGCTTCGGGGGTGTTGGGCACGTTTTTGCTGCGCCAGTTTTTCATGGGGGTTCATAACGAGATTATCGAATCCGCAAGAATCGACGGCGCGAATCACTGGAGGATCTTTTTCCGGATCGGGCTGCCGCTGGTCAAACCCGCGCTTTCGACCTACATGATACTCCGTTTCATTTGGACCTGGAACGACTACCAGAACCCGCTGATCTTCCTGCGCACAGATTCACTGTTCACGCTGCAGCTCGGCATTCGTAAATTTGCCGATTTTAACGGCGAATTTTATTCGCTCATGATGGCGGGAGCCGTATCCGCAATCCTGCCGCTGCTGATTATTTTCATTATAGGTCAAAAACAAGTCATAGAAGGGGTGGCATCAGGAAGCGTCAAAGGATAAACGATCTAACAGTAGTTCAAACCGTCATCGCTGGTTTTTTTGGAACGCTTATTATCATATACCAAGGGGGAATTCACATGTTCAAAAGAAATTGGAAGCGCTTTTTCGCTGCTGCGGCCATCCTTTCGCTCATCGTATCCGGATGTGCTTCAGGTTCGGGAGAAAGCCAGGGGGCCGGTTCGAACGGCAGCGCAGCGGACGGTACAGTGACCATCAAACTGCATACCTGGTATCCGAAGAAGACCGACAACTGGGATGTTGCCATCGCGGAATTCGAAAAAAAACATCCCAATATCAAAGTGGAATTCGTATCCGCGGAAGACAACAATTCCAACGAATATTACAAGAAGCTCGATCTCGCAGCGGCCTCCGGCGAAGCGCTGGACGTCGTAATGTTCAGCAACATGAATTACCTCAGCCAGCGTATGGAACTCGGCATGCTGGAACCGATCGACGGCTATCTGGAGCAAGAAGGTGCAGTCCTTGCTGACGAGTATACGGTAGATACCAGGATTGGGGGGAAAACGTACGGGTTGCCGGGCAAATCGGTTCTCCCCTTGGTGTTCATCAATGAAAACCATCTCAAAGAGGCGGGGCTTGAACTTCCGAAGGATTGGACGTGGGACGAATATATGCAGTATGCCAAGGCGATGACAAAAACCGATGCCGGCAAGACAAGATACGGAACTTATTTCCATAGTTGGTCCACGCAAGCATACTTTGTTCAGAGCATGAATCAAGCGGTCGGAGCGAACTTGACCACGGACGACGGAACGAAAGCCAACGCGGATACGCCGAGCGTTCGCAAGTCGTTGGAGCTGCGGCTGCAAGGGGAAGAGGAGGGCTTCGTGACGCCGTATTCGGAAGTCATCAGCCAAAAATTGAACTATCGCCCCCAATATTTCAATCAGGAAACGAGCATGATTTCAATGGGATCATTCCTGGTTCCGGAAACCGGAGGAACGGATCAAGTGCCGGCGACATTCAAAACGGTTTTCGCTCCCCTTCCGAAGGTGAATAAGGAAGATCCAATTTCGGGCAATGTCAGCGGTGATGTGCTGGGGATCTATAGCAAATCGAAGCATAAAGAAGAAGCGTACACGTTTATCCGTTGGTATACGACAGAGGGAATCGCCCTTCAAGGGAAGTACTTTCCTTCCTGGAAAAAGGTGAACATGGACGAAGTCGTCGATAACATCATCGCCGGCACGAAAACCCCGGAAATGATCGACAAGGAATCTTTGCTCTACGTGCTTGAACATACAAAACAAACGACGGCGGCGGTCGCGGTGCCGTTCCATGCGGAGCTGGAGAAAGTGTTCGTCGAAGAATTCGACGCGATGATGCTGTCGGGCCAGGATCTTGATACAACCGTAAAAAACGCACAGCAACGCATTCAAAAAATCATCGATTCCAAGTAGGAGGGAAGCTCATGCTTTATCCCATTATGACCGCATCCCGGACGGTCTTCGATTTAAACGGAATATGGAATTTTAAACTTGATTCCGGCAACGGATTCGCCGAGAAATGGCAGGAACGTCCGCTTTCGGATACGATCCCGATGGCGGTACCTTCCTCATACAATGATGTGGGCGTGAGCGCCGAAATTCGAGATCATGTCGGCTGGGTGTGGTATGAGCGGGAATTCATCGTTCCAAGCATGCTTTCCACAGAGCGAATCGTTCTCCGATTCGGATCGGCCACGCATGAGGCGAAGGTGTACGTCAACGGCCGCTTGGCGGCCGGGCACGCGGGCGGGTTTACGCCGTTCGAGACCGAAATCAACGAATGGTTAACCGAAGGGAAAAACCGGCTTACCGTTGCGGTCTGTAACGTGCTTGATGAATCAACGCTGCCCGTCGGCAACTATTCAGAGCAGGAGGTTGAAGGACTCGGCAAAATCGTTCGCAATCGTCCGAATTTTGATTTCTTTAATTATGCGGGACTTCACCGGCCGGTCAAAATCTATACGACGCCTTGGGTCTACATTCGGGATGTCGAGATCGTATCCGGCGTGCAGTCTGATGGATCCGCCTTGGTGAATTATTCGGTGGCTGCAAGCGGCACGGTGGAGACAAAGGTCAGAATCCTGGATGAGGACGGCGTCGTTGTCGCGAGTGGAGAGGGGGCGGAAGGCGAATTAATGATCACGGGAGCGAAGCTCTGGGAGCCGCTGAACGCTTACTTGTACAGGCTGAAAATCGAGCTGCTGCAACATGGTGAGAAGATCGACGAATACGAGCAGCCCTTCGGGATTCGAACGGTGGAAGTGAAAGAAGGAAAGTTCCTCATCAACGGTAAAGCGTTCTACTTTAAAGGATTCGGCAAGCACGAGGATTCCCCGATTCACGGCAGGGGATTCAACGAGGCAGCCAACGTGATGGATTTTCGCTTGATGAAATGGATCGGCGCCAATTCGTTCCGGACGTCCCATTATCCGTACTCGGAAGAGCTCATGCGGCTAGCCGACCGGGAAGGCTTTGTCGTGATCGACGAGGTGGCAGCTGTCGGCTTGCATTTGAATTTCATGGCGATTCATGCAAAGGGCCCGAAACGGAATACGTGGAAGGAAATCAAAACCGGCGAGGCGCATCGGGAGGCCATTCGTGAATTGATTGCGAGGGACAAAAACCACGCCTGTGTCGTGATGTGGTCAATCGCCAACGAGCCGGCAACGGCGGAGGACGGGGCGTATGAGTACTTTGAACCGCTGTTCCGGCTGGCGAAGGAATGCGATCCGCAGCAGCGTCCCGTCACGGTAGTGACCTTGCAGGAAGGCAGCCCCGAAGATTGCAAGGTATCGGATCTGGCGGATGTCCTGTGCTTAAACCGCTACTACGGTTGGTATGTGGAAGGCGGGGAGTGGGAGTTGGCTCAGGCCAAGCTCCGCCGCGAACTCGAAGGCTGGAACAAACGCTGCCCGGACAAACCGATCATCATGACGGAATACGGCGCGGATACGATCGCCGGGTTTCACGATGTCGATCCCGTCATGTTCACCGAGGAGTTTCAGGTCAAATTTTTGCAGGCGAATCACGAAGTCTTTGACGAATGCAGAAATTTCGCCGGGGAACACGTATGGAATTTCGCCGACTTCCATACAAGTCAAAATATCATTCGGGTTCAAGGAAACAAAAAAGGCGTATTTACCCGCGACCGCAAACCAAAAGCCGCTGCACACGAGCTGAGAAAGCGGTGGCATTCGATTCCCGATTTTGAGTACAAGCCGTAAATTTTCCTGTCCCGCAATGATAAGGAAGGGGCTTTAAACGGGAAGGCAAGGAGCTTAGTCTCCTTGCCTTTTTCAATATTAAACGTGACCAGGGTCATGACTGCCCTACCGCCAAATGAAGTTCCTCTTGTTTTAGTTTACCGAGCAGTGCTCGACGCTCACCGCTCCTCTAACCTTCCTCAAGCGGCTTCACTTCAACGTCCTCACATCCACCGTATTGGACAGGACATCCACTTCATTCGGAATAATCCCTTTCTCAAACATATAATCGGCGACCGCTTGCCAACGTTGGCGGACGGTGTCATCAATCGGGTCAAACGGGTATAAAGAGCCTTCCAGCTGCTGACGAGCCACAGGCTCGGAGACGCCTTGGATGTCCTGAATTAATTGGACGGTGTGATCGACGTCGCCCGATAGAAGCGCGGACTCTTCATTCAAGCCTTCGAACACTTCATGGACGAGCTCAGGATGCTCCTTCAGGAAGCCGTTTCGCACAATATACACCGTATCGTTCTCGGATTCGATATCGCCTGCGGAAATGACCAGCTCTGCACCGAAGTCGACGAGCGCCACGGCCGTAAAAGAACCCCATGTCGCCCAAGCGTCAACTTGCCCGCTTTCAAAGGCAGGCCCCGCTTCCGTTGGCGGAAGATAGACGATCTCGACTTCGCTTGCATCAAGTCCGCCTTTCTCCAGCGCTTTATATAGTAAGTATTCGCCCGTGCCGCCGCGGTTGACGGCGATTTTTTTACCTCGGAGGTCGGAAGGGCCCTTAATGCCGGCTTCCGGCTTGGCTACAATGCCTTGATTATCTTGATCGCCAGGCTGCTTCGTAAAAATCGTAAATTCCGAGGAGCCTCCGACAAGGGCGCTGATGGCTGCCGTAATCGAGCCGATCGTGATGTCGATCGAACCGGCGTTTAACGCTTCGATCGCCGGCGACATGGCGGCGAAACCGCCGGTTTTTTCAATGCTCGCTCCGGCTGCTTCCAGCCTTTTATACAGAGGCCCGACTTCCTCGGATAAACTTAATGGCTGGGCACTGCGCAGGATGCCAAGACGAACGGGGACGGCCTCATTCTCGGCACTGGCTTGATTCGCTTGGCCGGCTTTGCCGCAAGCCGATAACGTAACTAACAGAATTACTAATAGTAGATGTAAGCTTATTTTTCGCATAGGACACTTCCCTTTTTGCCGGATCATTTAGTGGATGTTATGAGCCCACGTGAAGACCTTCTCCTGTTCTTCTTGCTTCGGCGTCGTCACGGCCTGACGGTTCACGCGTAGATGGGGCAGGATGTATTCTCCTACACGGTAAGCTTCTTCAAGCAGCGGAACACCGGAGAAAATAAACGTTGAAATGCCCGCATCCTGATACTCTCTTAAACGCGCCAGAACGGTTGCCGGACTGCCAACGATCGTGGTGCCCGGACCTGGTCGTACCAGACTCATCCCGGCCCATAAATCCGGATAAATTTCGAGCTCCCGCGCGTATTTAGGAATTTGGCCGTTGTGGTTGCGCAGCATGCGCTGCTGCCCCACCGAATCGCTGTTTCGAAGAATGGTTTGCATATGCTCCACGGTCTGCGGATCCATCGTCTTGAGCAGCCGGTCCGCTTCTTGCCAAGCTTCCTCATCCGTATCGCGCACGATCAGATACAGCCGGATGCCATACCGCATCGTACGGCCTTGCTCTGCCGCTAAAGCCTGAAGATCTTGAATCTTCTCGGCGACCTGCGGAGGCGTTTCGCCCCAGCTCAGGTACGTATCGATGTGCTTGGCGGCCGTGAGGTGAGCCGCTTGCGATGATCCGCCGAACCACAGGGGCGGCGTTGGCTTTTGCGTGGAGGTGAGCTGCAAGGCTTTGCCTTCGACGGTAATGTACTTGCCATGGAAATCCAGGTGTTCTCCGGCCACGGCTTGCTTCCATACCTGAATCCATTCATCCGTGTAGGCATAACGTTCATCATGCCCAAGCGTTGATCCATAGGCGCGCATTTGCGCCGTGTTCCCGTTCACGATATTTAATAGGACGCGTCCTCCAGAGAAATCATCGAAGGTTTGCGCCATTTTCGCGGCGAGCACGGGGGAGATCAGAGGCGGATGCACAGCGATGAGAAAACGCATATTGTTCGTGCTGGAGATCAGGGAGGAGCCCAGCACCCACGTATCATGCGGGCCCGTTGCCAGCAAGGCGCCGGTAAACCCTAATTGATCGACAGCCGAGGCAATCTGCCTCAGGTAAGGCAAATCGATTTTGCGCGCGCCATCCGTTGACCAAGGACTGCGGCCATCCGGCGCTGTTAAATACCAATACACTTCAACGTTCTCTTTGTGAGCAGCCATGCTATTCTCCTCCAATTTCTACGGGTACGGGCAGAACGGCATCGGAAACGACAATGCTTTTCGGCAAAATATGCTGCCTTGCTAACAGATCGGCAACCCGCTGCTGTTCGGTTATGAACTCCTCGGTAATCGGCTGCAGCCCCCAAGGTCTCCGCCGAAGCGCGGCTTCCCATGAATCCGCGGATGGCCAATCGGGCAGGTCCCGGGCAAACAGCTCTGCCGCTTCGCGCGTGTTGTCTTGAATCCATTGATCTGCTTGCTGCAGCGCTTCAACGACAGCCTTAAGCAGCTGCGGCTGATTCGTCGCAAAATCCCGGCTGGCAAACCATACGGAACGGTGGGAGATATGGGACTCAAGCGGCACCAGCGTGCGAACGAGACCTTTGTAATGCAGCTCCGTCAGCTGCGGATCGTTGCCGACCCAAGCCTCCACTTCGCCGGCCAGCAGTGCTTTTGCCCCCTTATTGCCTATATCCGCACGAGCGACATCATCATATAGAAGGCCTGCCTTATCGAGCGCGGTTGCCAGAAAACTCGTATGCCAGGAACCTTCGGACAGCGCAATGCGCAAGCCTTTCAAATCCGCAACGGATTGCACCGGCGATTCCTTGCGCACGACTAAGGCGCCGCTGGCTGTACGAGGATTCGATACCGCAACGTACACAATATCGATACCCGACGCCTGCGCGGTTAAAGGCGGGGTAGACCCTGTACCGCCGAAGTCGATTTCGCCGGATGCGATCCGCAGCGGCGTCCTCGCTCCGTCGGTGTAATCAACCCAGGCAACGGTTGCGTTAAGGTCTTTAAGAATCTCTTCCAAAAAGCCCAAGCGGCGCAATACGAATAACGAATGATTATTAGGATGAACGCCGATGGTTACGTCTGCTTTCGTTTGAGTCATGTGAGGGACACTCCTTTGGCAATGTTTTGTTCAGCCGCGGCTAACGGTTCTTGAAGAATCCAGTCCCATACGTTTACGGGATTCGGGAGGAAACCATGCTCGAACAGGAATCTGCTCTGGGCTTCAAGCGCTTTTAAATAGTCTTCACGCAGTGACGGTCGAAGGGAAATATTGCGATAAGCTGAGGCAACATATTCGGAGGAAGCGCCGGTTTCCTTCGTAACGACCCGAATGAAATCCTCGGGATGATCTTTGGACCAATCGGCGGCGCGAAGCAGAGAAGTGAGAATCTGCTCCACGACATGCTCCTGCTCCGTTAAGGCCGTATCGACCGTCACGGTTCGGGGCACGCCATTGTTGACTCGCACCAGCGGATCCGGATGGAACCCGAGCTCGATCACTTCCTTTAGCCCGACCGTACGGGCGACCTCCAGTCCGGTAGCTCCTTTGACAAAAACAGCATCGATCTCACGCCGCTGCAGCGCCTCAATTTCGGTATTCCAGGAATCCCTTCTTCCTTCACGAGCCGCTTCAAGATGTGTGATGTTGACGTCATCCAGCGTAAGATTCGCCAGCGAGAGCGCATTATGAAACCCGCGAAGCGCTTGGGCCGCTCGAAAATCGATCTCCAAATATCGATGACGAGGAATCCCTATTCGTTTTCCGCGCAAATCGCCAGGCCCCTGAATATCCGAGTCGGGAAGGGTGAGGATGGCTTGATATTCATCGACCCAGCTTAGTCCGATCAGCCGCGTATCGCTTCCGGTTGAGCGTGCCCATAAAGCCGGAATGTTGCCTCCTTCCCGCACCAGGAAAGGCAAGGTGTGATTAAAATGCGCATCAGGCAAAGCTTGACGGGTGTCTCGCGTCAGCTCCGCTGCCGTACATCCGGACTTTTCAAGCTCCTGATCAAGCAGCCCGAGGTCAAGGGCCAAACTGGCTGCTGTCGGAACCGGGCAGCGGGTAATCCTTATTTCTTTTACGATTTCTTGCGGACTATCGATGTTGGGCATGGTTTCTATGGCTCCTTTCTTTTTCTAGATATCAGAACGTATAAACTTCGGAGAATCTGCTGCCTGATATCGCAAGAGAAACTACCGCTAAACGCGGTCTGTCTTCTTTGAAAGTACGTTGATAGACGTTTTTCTTACGGTTTCACATCCGGTCATACCGCTCGCTTGTGATCCACCTCCTTCTAGAAATAGTTATGGAATTCTCCTCCCAAGCGGGAGGGTATTCGAAACCTATGAACCTTTCTTTAAGGGATAGGGGAGGCTTTCTGCTTCATGCCGGCATGCCACTTCGGTTATGCCCAAGACCCGTTTCAGGATGTGATCGATAAATGCGGCCACTTCGGCATTTCCCCGTTGACGGGGGCGGGGGAAAGGGACGGCTCGATCCATCGCGACCCGGCCTTCCTCAATGAGGACCACGCGATCGGCCAAGACGACAGCCTCTTCGACATCGTGCGTAATCAGGACGGTCGTAAATGGCTGCTGCTGCCAGAGTGATTCGATCAATTGCTGCATTTCAATGCGGGTCAATGCATCCAGCGCGCCTAAAGGCTCATCGAGCAGCAATAGTTTGGGCTGGCTGGCGAGCGCTCTGGCTAAGGCGACGCGCTGCTTCTGACCGCCGGAGAGCAAGGACGGCCAATCATTGGCCCGGGCACCGAGCCCAACCTGTTCTAAAGCGGCTTCGGCTTTATGACGATCTTCTTTTCGAAGTCCGATCGCTACATTATCGATGACCTTATTCCAGGGCAGCAGCCTGGCATCTTGAAACATCATCCGGGTCTCGGCATGCACATGGTGGACCGGATGGTCATTGATCCATACGCCTCCCGACGTGGCGGGCTCCAATCCGGCGATGACGCGCAATAGCGTGCTTTTCCCGCAGCCGCTTCGCCCGATGATGGCTATGAACTCTCCAGGCTTCACGTCTAACTCAACGCCTCGAAGTACAGGCTGTTCGCCAAAGCTTTTCTGTAATTGGGTTATACGAAGATGCACACCATGGGTAGAGGATTTCAGGGTCGACACATCCTTTCAGGGCTTAGTTGTGATAATTCGGGTTCCAGCGTAAGAACCGCCTCTCTAAGAGTTTGGCGATGGAATCGGCCAGCTTTCCAAATAAGGCATACAGCACAATGGTCAGCAGAATGATATCGGTTTGCATGTATTCTCTTGCATTCATGGCCAGAAAGCCGATGCCCGAATTCGTAGCAATCGTCTCGGATACGATCAGGGTGAGCCACATGATGCCTAAAGCGTAGCGGAGTCCGACCAGAATGGAAGGCAGGGCGCCGGGCAGAACGACTTTCCAGAAGAGCGAAGCGGTGCGCAGCCCGTATACGCTGCCCATTTCGATCAATCCGTTATCCACGGATCGGATGCCGTGCAAGGTATTGATGTAGACCGGGAATAACACGCCGATCGCGACCAAAAATATTTTCGACTCCTCGCCAATGCCAAACCATAGGACGACTAGAGGAATCATCGCCAGATGAGGAACATTGCGTACCATTTGAATCGTGGTATCCAACAATTTTTCAGCGATGGGCGATAAGCCGTTGATGAAGCCCAGTACAAGGCCGATTCCCCCGCCGATTAAGAAACCTATGAACGCTCTTTGAAAGCTGATGGAGACGTGTTCGATTAACTTTCCTGATAACAGCAAATCTTTGAAAGAAAATAAAACGTCTTGAGGCAGGGGGAGGATTTTCCTCGATATCACATCAAGATTGGATAATATGGCCCACACAACGATTAGTAAGATGGGGAGAACCCAAGGCAAACATTTTCCGATCAATGGATTGGACATGAGCTTTCTCATCGCTTCAACTCACCTAGCCTTCAAAAATAGGATCAAAAATAAAAGGCCACAGCTCCAGCAGAATATCCTGCTGAGGCTGTGACCTCCATTTGAATGGTCGGTATCTTTTTAATATTTAATAATTCCTATAAGTTTAATATGGATTTGATTATACTTCCGGATTTTGGTTTCGTCAACCGGAAATGTGCGAGTCCATGGAAGAAGTTATGTTAAAATATGGTGTAATGCAAATTCTCTCTTACGGAAAATACGTACTTGAGTGAAGATGATGTGTAGGAGTGTTTTATATGAACAAAAAAATAGTCTTGTTGTATCTTCTTCTTGTTACGTTGCTCATAACCTCCTGTTCGCCGAAAAACCAGGATCGAATAGAAGAAGAATCCGGCTCGTTGGAGATGGTAAATATTTATTTGTACCGTAACGATTCCCATCGCGTTCAGCCTGAGTTGATCAATGTACAAAGTGATCCTGATTTGCTAAAGACTGCTGCACAATGGGCACATCGTGGAGAGTTTGAACCGTTGCCTGAAACCCAAGAAATAGAGCAAATGTATGTCTTTCAGTTTCAATTTCGGAACGGAGATACCATCCAAGATGTGTATTATATGTACGTTACGGACACGAGTAATAAGCAGTACATGAAGGAATTTGAAGGGAGTCTTAAAAAGGATACCGACAAATTTGACGATTTGGAAAAAGAACGGATACTAAATTTAATTGGACTTGAGAGCTGGAAAAAGGTTTCAGCATCAGACTTATTAAATTCGTGATCGTTACGTGGTAATCAGGGCGAATCTTATATAGACATGAAATGTGTGGGGACAAGAGTGTCTAATATATTATATGGTTTTGGGACGTTCCCCGTATATCACCCAAGGGTGCAATAACTAATATGAACCGCTCCCGCTGGAGGATGTGTTCATTCAAAGGTCACAACTCCAGCACAATTATCTGCTGAGGCTGTGACCTTCATTTAATTTTCGTCAACCGGAATTATTCTGACACAGGTGCATGAACGACCATCACGCTGGCATATGTCATGCTTCCCTTATACTTCGCATAGATTATGGTTTCTCCCGGTTTATGGCCGATCAGATTTCCTTCCTCATCTACTTCGGCAATGTCCGGATTATCGCTGATAAACGTTGTTTGCTTGGTGATGTCGGTTTCCGTATTTGTGTTATAGTCATAGAATGTGACCTTCAGATCAAGACTCGAGCCTTCCATAACTGAATACTCGCCCGAATCCAGTTTGATAGACCCGAAGACGGGATCGAATTCGTCCGTATCTTCAGGGAATACCGTGACGTTTATTCTGGCAGTGAAACCCTCATACGTTGCTTCGACATAGGTTTGTCCCGGCATATGCCCCGTGATCCGGCCCAATGCATCGACATCTGCGATGGCGCTGTCCCCCGCGATGTATACTGCTGCGCTGGACAAATCATCCTTGACCCCGTCGGAATAAACTGCTTGAAGCACGGTTGTGACGCTTGCGCCTGCTTTCAATTTCTTCTCCTTATCCGTAAACGAGATACCCGTTAGCGTACGTTCCGCTGGCGGCCGGGCCTCGGAAGGAGATACCTTCATCAGCTGAAATTTATTGTCGTCCCCCCGCAAAACGGTTCCAGAGAAAATAAAGCCGCCGTCAGGGGTTGCTGCTGCGGTCCCAATGTTGTAAATTGGAGCCCCCTTAAACAATTCCCTGCTGATAAACCCGCCGTACGCGTCCACGTTTACCAGATTGTATTGCTGTCTCCAATCCAAAGCGCCCTTAGTAGTATGTCCTCCCAACATGACGTAGCCGTCTTTTGTCTGGAGCAGGCGATTAAAGGATTCGGAATTTGTACCATCGCGATATGTTTTCTCCCATTGTACCTGTCCGTTCGAATCGGTTTTGGTAAGAACAGTTACACGTTTACGATCCATATATTTGGAGCTTAAGATCACATAACCTCCATCCTCCGAAGCAATAATCGATTGGCCAGTCCAGCGGCTGCCTGGGTCAGCGAATTGTTTCAACCAGACCTGTTGGCCTTGATCATCAATCTTCACCATCAGCAGCGCATCAAGTTCTTTCGATTCATATTCGACATTGCCTCCAAAGCCAACAGCGATATAACCGCCGTCAGTCGCGGGGATCAGATCGTATATAGAGTCGGCAGTACCCGAGAAACGGTACCTTTTGTACCACAGCGTCTCTCCGTTTTTATCGATTTTTGTAATATTCGGTGTTTCATAGGCGACACCTCTTGAAATCCCTGTGCCGGCAATTAAAAAGCTGCCGTCGTCCGTTTCGACAATAGCTTCGGGGGTATTAGAGAATCCGTCATTGACCAGAGCCTTCTCCCACAGCACATTCCCCGATGAATCCAATCGGACTATGAACAACTGGTGGATGGGTTCACCGTCTCCTCTCGCTGAACCTACAACAAGGTATCCTCCGTCTTTTGGTTCAATGGCCAGATATGCCGTGCTGTTGTCCGAATTATTTTTCAGTTTCTGTTCCCATTCCACCTGTCCTTCCGCATCAAGCTTCAGAATATAGGACTTTTGAAACAAAGACCACTGCCAATCCTCCGGTCCAACCTTTTCCTTCTCGTATATGCTTCCCAAGGCTAAGTAGCCGCCGTCAGAAGTCGAGATCACTCCTTTCCCGGTGGAGTTGCTTCCGTAATCCCTGGACCATTCGACAGCTGATTGCACCTCTTCGGCAGCCGCATGTCCCAATCCGGACAGAAACCCAAACGTCAGCAGCACCCCGGCAATGCATACCGTAATAAACCGCGAAAAGATTCTTGTCATAATCAAACCCCTTTCGATACAAATGATGTATTTGACTTGAGAATTTGTTGATATCCTCTGTCAAATTCATTATTCATTTGATTCTAAGGTGTTGGTATCCCACAAACTTCATAATTCCCTACTGCATTGGAACCATCTTCCATATTTTGAATCTAATAATACATCGTGCTCATGGGACTAAAGGGAATACCTTCATGACTCTTTCCTTGCTATGAAAAAAAGAAGCCGGCGGATCCGCCGGATTTCCTAATATTTGTTCACCCGGAAGTTCGAAAGCATCACTCTATGAAAACGTAACAAGGGTGCTGGATCTTTGATAGAATGGTTTTTGACGAAAACAAATTATCCAAAGATAGGGGCATTCATTAGGTGTACGCTACCACCGCAATCTTCAGCAAAATCAAAACTAAAGAAACCGAATAAACTAGATTGGATTCGTTGTGATGGGTGGAAGAAGGCTCTCTGGCAGGGAGTTCCGGAAGCTTGTTTAAGGATGTAGACGTCGAGGAGGTTGACTCAATTAATGAAAGCGACAATCGAAGGACTTCTCCGTGTATTAGGGGAGCATCATAAGGAGGCCCACGGCATTCCGGAAGCGGACATCCAGGCCAAGGAACAGAGCCTTGGCTTTCGGTTGCCGGTGGTCTTGCGGGATTATTATAAGAATTTGGGACGTTCCCCATATATCACCCAAGGGTGCAATAACCAATATGAACCGCTCCCGCTGCAGGATGTGTTCATTCCGGATAAAACGTTTTTCACGACAGACAAGGCATTCCTGGTCTTCTATCAAGTGGAGGAATCCGTGATCTATTGCGGGATCCGCATTCAGGATTTGGAGAAGGAGGATCCACCAGTCTATCTCTGCGCGTGGAACTCACCCGACTGGCAGCTGGAAAACCGGTCACTTCAGCATTTTCTAGCTGGTAAGGCATTTGTGCAGTTGGGCGTCGAGGATCGGCTGCCGTATTGGGCCATTTTCGATGAGAGCATGTGGGGCTTGTCCGACTATTGCCGCAGCATGCATTTGGAGCGGGAGCATGAGATTGATGAGGGGTCAGAACTGAATGCATGGAAAATCTACGTAAAGGATGATGTGCTGATTGTGTTCGAGCTCTACGTATCCGAAGAGGAAACGGATGACGTGTTGGCTGTGTACCTGGCGTCTTTCGAGCGAGCCAATTTGGGGAAGCTGTTGAGCGGGATGGGGCGAGTGGCCAACTTGCCTGCGTTTCGATCGAATCAATCAGAATCGTGACGATTCTTGTGTAGTACGTTGCAGATTTGGCGATTCTGATAGGCACTTTCGGCTGAGCGAAGCTGCGTATAAGAGAGGACCTTGGAACCTTTTCCAGTTATTTGAAGTAGGGTAGAATGACTATCTAGCAAATGATGAAGAGGTTGAATTATGTCCAAAATCCTTGTGCCTCCTGAGGTGCTGCTGTCGGTGTCAGAGCAGTTCAATCGAGCCTCCAATCAGTTGGAGGCGAATTCAAACACGCTGAACCAACACATTCAGATGCTGGCGTCATGTTGGGACGGGACCACGTGCTCGCGTTTTTATTATGATTTCCAGCAGGCGTATCGCGACATGAAATTGACGATTGAGCATATGCAGGTGACTTCTCAGGAATTAAAAAAAATTGCTTATAAATTCATGCAGGTCGACAATGAGCAGGGAAACTTAGACCCTAGGTGCGCATCTCCACAGACCCTGAACTCTTTGGGGATGAGCAATGTCCACTATGAAAAGGCCATCAAGGAAAAATCGTTTGGAGACCATGTCAATGAACTGGGAATGGAATTTAAAGCATTCGGCGTGGGAGTTCAGGCAGCTGCCGCCGAGATGTGGGACTCAGCTAAAGATACGGCGAACGCCTTGATCGAGGAACCGGTCGAGACTGGGAAGCAGATGGCATACAATGCTACGATCGGGACCGCGGAGGAGATTGTAAAGACAACGATTTGGGGTGCCAAAATGGCACTTGATATCGGTGACACCCGCGAGAAATTCGGTGAGGAGGTCCAGGCGGAGCAAGAACTAATCAATGAGATGGGCACATCGACCTACCTGGGTCAGCAGGCTGCCATGATTTTCGGCGGCTTTGCCTTGAAACGACTTGGTGTCAAGGATACGCCTAACCTCAAGAAAGATTCTGGTGGCGATGGGGGTAAGGGTGGAGCGGGGACTGGTGATCTTAATAGGGTAATCTCAAGTATTGATGATTTATCGGATTCTTCCAAATCAATGATTACCACTAGTCAGAGGGCAACTTTGAATCAACAGGAAAGAACATATTCGCATTTAACCGCAATGGATTTAAAAGGAGCTCAGAGGGACTTAGATGGTAACCCAGTTCCAAAACCAGGTGGAGGTTATTATGATCATGCTCAAGAAGTTTCCGATGCATATCGTGGTTTAGTAGATTTGAAAAAAAGTTGGGAAGGAATGCTTAAAAATCCCAATTTAGATACTGAACTTCGCCAACTTTACACGTCAAAGTTGAATGAAGTAAATAATACAATGAAAAAGATAGAAGATATGTTTGCTCCCCGCGGGGGAGTGTTTCCACCAAAATAATGATTGGGGCTATGTAAATATGTACGATAGAAAGAAGAAGTTAAAAGAGTTTTTATCTGATGACGAATATGAGGTTATAGTACAAAATGCAACGAATTTTTCCGATATGCCACTGCCCGTATGGCACCTGGAAATTGCGAAAAAAAGTCTAAGTGAGTTGTCAAATTTTGATCTAATTCGCTGTATTCGCCAAGATGTTTTTACAAACTTAGCAACGTATGAAATTATTGAAAGGATTGATGAAAATAATACTCCTTTCTATGCTGATATTGATTCGCTGGAGCTAATGGAAAAACTATCGTCCGTTAGTGGGGAAATTCTCTCGACACATAAGGATAAATTAAATAGAATGATTGAAAATATTAAAAAAAAGAATTTAATAGATTTAGCAGATGTTTGGATGTTTGATGAACAGAAGGAAACGTACCAAGGTTATGTTGAAACGATAGAAAGAAAAATTCATTAATGTAAGGATATGATTTTTGGCAGGGGCTACCCAGTGCCGAATGAGCCTTACATTTAACTATAACGCATAACCCATATGGTATAATGACCGATGCCCGTCTCGCATCACACACTGCGGGAGATAATGCAAATGCTCGTCCCCCTTTAGAAGAGGTCTTGAGGGGGGTAATGGTTTTGCTGGAGGGTGCCTATCATAGACAGCCCTCTTTGTTCTTATGGAAATCTTGGACTATTCTGTAGTAACAATACCAGGTAATATTATGGTACAATATGTAATTAATAATGTGGAGTGAGGATGCAGCTAGCATCCTCACTCTTTAACAACAGCCGCTTCTAAGGGCAGTAGGCAGTTAGAGGGACTAGAAATAGGTCGTTATCCCATCCACGGGCGGCCTATTTCTTTTGTTTTGGTTCAATGCTAAGACAATTGTTACGACCAGCCCGATAAGCGTGACAAGTAGCGAACCGAACTGGATCATTAATGTCAGATCATCCCTTTCATAAATACGGTATAATTTACTTCCTATGATTTACAGAAATAATGGAAATGGGGTAGAAAATGAAAAAAGTAAAATCCATTAAGTTTTCAATAACATTTTTTCTTATTCTTATTATTTGTTCGGCATGCCTGAGCACTAAGGAAGAAGGGCCAAGTGGAGCTATTTTATTAGATGAATTAAAAAGCTTGTCTGAAAAGGGTGTATCACTGAATTGGGATGATTTCAACAAATACTCTTTTGAGGACATCGGTTCAGGAGTATATATAAGAAAGTATCAAATCGAAGGAGGACACGAGTTATTTATTACAGGTAAAAGCCTAAAGAGTCTTCCGGAGAAAATTTATATTATCAATAAAAATGGTAAGGAATTATCTCTTGCTCAGGATGATTTGAGCGTTTTATAGCCGCATGATAGCGGCTTTTTTATTTTAAAGATACAGGATCTTGTCAACCGCTGTTTAGATATGCGGTCACGAAGTCCATTCCATATGACCCGGATGTTTTATCAGATCGTAAAGAATTTTCCCGAGGAGTTTAAATTAGTGACTCCTATCTTTCGAATAGGCCAATTTATTGGTGAATGAATACATTTTTTAGAGAGCATATTTGCATATAAACGAATAACCAAACCTTTTGTTTGGTTTTGAATAATCTGTAGCATTGCAAAAAAGGTACATGTCACCATTTGCTGATCTATTTTTGAATCTGGAGGGGAGGAACTTATGGCACAGCCAAAAAAAATAAATACGCATGAAAAAATTATTATTGCTGGAATGAAACATATGAGTAAACCATACAGGTTGGGGGCTGAGCCGTTTCAGACCAAAGAGTTTGATTGCAGCTCATTTGTACAATATCTTTATAGTCAAGTTGACGGGATTCTTCCTCGTACTTCCAGGCAGCAGAGCCTGATCGGCAAAAAAATAAAGAAAGAAAATATTCGAAGAGGGGATTTATTGTTTTTTACCAGTCGGGCCCGATATTGGATTGTCAACAGTAAATCAGACAGCATTTTTAAGGGCTGCATGGCGATACTGAACCGGTGTCATGTATCCTAGTGTTCCATGAATCCGATGCTTGTTAAACCAGTTAACATAATCGTATAATTCCAGTTCCAGATGACGAAGACTCTGGAAGTTCATCTGGTTCACGAACTCTGTTTTCATAATCTTGTAGGTCGCTTCCGCCACAGCGTTGTCGTAGGGGCAGCCTTTCATGCTCAGGGATCGGCCAATTTCAAATGTCTCCAAAAGTGCATCCATCTTTTGATTTTTAAACTCACTGCCACGGTCGGTATGGAACCATTGAATCTGAGATAAATCACCCTGAACCGTTGCAAAGGCACGAGAAACCAACACGGCATCCTTATGAGGGCCTACACTATGGCCGATGATCTCTCGATTGAACAGGTCGATAAGTACACAAATGTAATGCCACCGGTTCTGAACTTTCACATACGTCAGATCGCTGACAACGACTCGTTTAGCCTCCGTTTGATCGAATTCGCGATTCAGCGTATTGGCTGTAGACGCTTCATTACACGCGGACTTAAGGGGTTTATATTGCGACACGGTGTACGTAGAAACAAGTCCCTGCTCTTTCATGATCCGGCCAATTCGACGTCTGGAGACGACGAAACCACGTTCCTGGAGCTTGACTTTAATCTTGCGTGTACCGTAAGCTTTTCGATTCTTATGGAAAATGTCCGCAATCGCTTCGGCGACATCGTCTTCGCTCGTTTGTTCTTTCGCTTCATAGTAAAACGTACTTCTTGCGATTTGCAGGACGTCGCACATTGCTGATACCGAGTATTTATCACGGTTGTTCTGGATGATAGCTACTTTCGTCCCATGATCAGCGCGGCTTGCTTTAAAATATCCACCTCCATTTTCAGACGCTGGTTCTCCTTTCGCAAGGCAATCAGCTCATTGTCTTCGGAGGAGCGATTGTCCTTCTCCTTGAAGGAACCCGTTGTTTGGGCTTGTTTGATCCAGCGGTCTAAAGCGGAGGCTGTGAGGTCATATTCCTCCACGATCGCTGCTCTGGATTTTCCGTTTTCATAGAGTTCTACCATTTGTTTTTTGAATTCTGCTGTAAAGGTACGTCGTTGTTGTTTTGGCATTGTAGAGATCCGCTCCTTAGGATGATAGGTTTATTCTACAAGCCCTCATTTTTATTGTCCAACTAAGTGTAGACGATCCATATTCAAAAAAAGGCATTGAAAGGATAGCCCACGTCGCTATTTTTATTGGAAACGACAAAATGATACACTCATGTAAAATGGGGGGTGTCGTTATATCGAAATTATCAGATGTCATCAATAAAAATGATAACAAACGCTGGGACGATTATTATTTATTCGCGAAACGAATATCAAAAGATGAATTGCAAGATCTAGTCACAAAACCTCAGGAAAACGCTAGTTCCAAGTTAAAGGCTAAACAGTAAACCCAAATCTTGAAATGTAATAAATTAAGGGGACCATGAAATAAAGCAGAAAGAGCCGTATATTTTCAAATTCCGATCTGCAAAAAACTCGTAAGCCCTAATGATACTACCAGCCCTTGCACAGACTCTTCCTCTAAGCAGGCGATGCTGTGGCTCAGCTAGAAACCACGGCCCTCGAGTGAACTGCCCCCCCCAATGTTAGATGATGTCTAACATTAGGGGGGCAGTTGAAATCTCTATTAGAATCGGCTGGTTTTATTCACTCAAGCATCCAAATGAAGTTACATATTTCTCAAGTATACCTTGAGGCCGCGTAGGTAGTGATTCAAGAAATATTTCTTTTCCTGGACCAAGAATCCCCTTTCTTCCGAATTGCTCCATACCGTTGAAGAATGGATGGACTTAATTTGGGTCTTAGATGCTCCATCGTGGTATTGCATCTTACGATGTTGACCGGATTATTGATGCGATAGGAAACTTCAAGACCGTCCAAGAGATACTTCGTACCTTTGAGGAGGTTGTTCTTCCGTAAATAATAGTCGCCGACATCGATCAGGAAATTGGCAAAGCGGTCATCGATGATCTGTCCGGTGTAATTGCCGATGATTCCCCCAGGGCGGAGATGCTCTTCAATGAGCTCCTCAAATCTTTCGAGATAGGGATCCACCTCGAAATGATACATGTTAGCCGCTTGAATGATTTTAAACAACGCTTTTAAAATTTCGTCCTCGTGAGCAGCAATATATTCAATGTACGGTTCAAGAACATCGATATTCCCCTTCATGAGGCGGTACAAATAACGGTTGCCTCTGGCCCATTCCCGAAACTGTTCCTTGGTCTGTTCAGCCTGTTCGTCGGTTTCGATAATCCAGCTCTGGTCCTCGTAGCGGGATAAATAGTAAAGGGCTAGATCATAATCAGCGTTTTCTGCTGCTATCGAACCTAATAACAAATCGGAGTACAAAATATAGCCGAACAATGGTTTTACTGGCTCAAGTTGTCTCCGGTTTGTCTTGATTTGGCTATGCTTCTGAGCGTACAACATTCTTGCGATCCGCCCCATTTCCTGGGCATGCGTCTTGGCTTTGTTCCATTTGCGTAAGGATAATAACGTGTTGGTCAGGTCTTTTAAAGCATCTAATTGCACGCCTTCGGGGACTCGCCGGATATAAGCTTCAAACTGAATGGCGCAGTGCAGGTTATTCTCCTGGTTCTCATTTAAGGAGCAGGTAAAAATCCGGTATTGGCACAAGCCAAGCCGCTCGGCGTGCTGGTACTTCTCACCGTCAGCCACTTTTTTGTATATGATTAGGGCGGCTTCCCGTTTCCCTTGCTGGAATAGTTCTTCCGCACAATCAAAGAGCGGTGCAGCGTAAGATGGATAATCCATCATCATATCGACTGCCTGTGCGACGCAGTCTAGTTTTCCTAGCTCGGCACAGCGCATGATAAAGGGTCCAAGCCGCCGCCAGTTCAAGGATAATTCGTTTAAATATAGATCATAAAAAAATCCTTCTTCTACATCCATAGCTCTTGTAATGGAATCAAGGCTTGAAACGGACAAGGCTTGTTGTCCCTTGATAAACCGGCTGAGCGTTCCCGAATTAATGCCTGCTCGATTGGCAAAAGAAGTGATGCTTAATTGCTCCTTCTCTAGGTATCGTAATAGCTCCCTACTGATCGTAGCCTCTGTAGGTAACAAGAATATCATCCTCCGACCTCGTTATTCCAGAATTTAGGAAATGACTTATATAAGTAATTTAACGCATGATGGTAACTTTAATCAACCATTATTTTGTTTGAATACAATAAGCTATTAAAAACAAGTGAGGTGCTTAATTCTGAGGACTTTTGGAGATAAGAACACATTTGCTATTCAGTATGAGTTTGAAGTTAATCCTTTTAATGAAACCAGTTTGACTGGTGAAACATGGGGGAAGTTTGAATTAATTGTTCGTGGCATGGACGTCTGTCGATATAAAAGACTGAATAGCGAAGCTACCTATCAATGGAATTTGATATACATTGTCGAATGGTTTAGCGAAAATTTAAAGTATATTTTGAGTGAAGAACCATTCCCCTTCCCTGTTGAAGGACAGAACTCACTTGAACTTTTGAATAATAGTCTGTTGTTTGAATCAGACAACGATGATGAGTTTGATGCATGGTTCGATACAAAACAAGAATGGGAGTATAAGCACTCTTGGTTTTCAAATAGAGCAGGTTCATTTTTGCCTGATGTACTTTTCAGAAGGGTTAACGATAAAATAGAGATTGCTTGGAATAATGAATCAATTTACTCTTCGGAAGGAATATCATTTATTAATCCAACTGGAATTGAGTACGTATCACTTGGGATATTTGAATCTACCGTCAAAAGTTTCATTAAGGATTTCTTAGATAATCTTCTGCAAAATTCTAAAAATAAATGTGATGTAGAAGAAGTTTATCAAAAGTTCTTCATCTTCTAACCAATAACACTTCTAACCCATGTAATACCCGGTATAGAGGATAACGGGACGAAAGCGATTCAACATTCGACCATCTTGATCTCGTTCGAAATCTTGCTCTATCTTTGCCGTAATAACTGACCGATTCTGTCAGGAATAAAGGGTTATAATAGATGTTAGAAAATTCGATGTGTGATGAGCGAAGCTATACATCGGTTCAGGAGGAACGAAGATGGAATGGAATTACTATGATACGTTTATTACCGTTGCCCCGGATTGCCCCGCAGAGAACGGAACGAAGCCTCCGGACAAGAAAAGCGGAAAAACCAAGCCGGGCATCGAGTTTGAGTTGCTTGAGAATCATCCGTACGTCTATACCCAGGAGGAGCTCCTGTTCGAAGTACATATCCGGCACAAGAACATTCCGGAAGCGGAGCTGGCCGAGAGAAGGGAGCAGATTCGAGAAGCGTTTTTTAGGAAGCCGCAACCATGCTTGAGAGCATCCATGCTCCCGAAAAAATACGGATGGGGTCTCCATTTCAATGCGAAGGGGCAAATCGCGATCGTTCCGGTAGAATCTCCGGACTACCATCGCTTCGTGGAAGGGGCGAACGGAAAGGTGAAGCTGCTCGCCGCCATGAGGAACAAGAAGAAGTGATTCGGTACAGCGGCCACGACGATGTCTAGGTGACTTCTATTGGTCTGGATTTGATGATAAGGCCGTGGCTGAAGCTGCCTATAAAGCCATGAAACCAGAATTCCTCAACCAGACGGGCTTCCAAAGCGGTCAACATCTTGGAAAATGGAACTATACATATAAAAGGGCAGCCGATGGAACTCGATCGGCTGCCCTCTTGTTTTTTAAAATCACCAACAATTTTTTAACTACTTCAAATGTTTAATGAACCAAGCCTTTATCAATGGCAGAACCGTTGCAGGTTGCATGGCTTTGGTGTGATCCATATCCTTTCCTTTTAGGATTTCTATATCCCATCCAAGCTGTTCTAATTCTTCTTTATTGTTTTGAAGTATACCGATAATATCAACTGTGACATTGCCGAAGTTTTCTCCATAAACGATAGTGTCTTTTTCCCCGGCAAACGCCAATCTCGGAATAGCTAATTTATGTTGAATTTCCCGATCATCAAATTCCATTAAATGTTCGTACATTGTAACAAACTGTTTAGTTTGATTCGTGTCGATCTTTACTTGAATGTTATCCCAATCGACCTTTTCTGGACTGATTTGGCTTTGTTCATCAACAACGGAAGCATTTTGATTGCTTAAAGCTTGTTTATATGTTTTATTTGTCACAACCATCATTTCTTTATACGGACCATCTATTGGCGGAAAGCCACCCATGATTAAGCTTTCTAGTCTGTCTGTCCGAATAGCTAATTGTAATCCAACCAAAGCCAACCAAGAGTAACCATAATAGCTAAACTTCTTAACGTTCATTTCATTAGCAATGGTTAGTATATCTTTTACAATGCTTTCAGGGGTGAGATTTTCTGGATTCGGATGTTGTAAACGGTGCCCTTCGTAGTCGAAGTGTAGAATCCGGAACTTGTCCATAAGTCCCTCAACAAAATGCTTTCCTAATTCGGGGTCTACTCCCCACAGCTTTAAGTGTTCGGCATCCTGTCCATAAACGGATTCTTTAGCAACCGGAAGCATGATGGTGGGAGAGTTTGCATTTCCTACTAGACCAACTTTTAGCTCTGTTCCATCCGTAAGTTTTATGTTCTTTTCCATTTTTATCACTCCTAAACGGTTCATACGACCATCATATAACATTCATGCAATCTTTCGGTTTTCTATTTCCCGCCCTTTATATATTGGGGCTTTATTGGAAAATATGTTATTGTAGCACTTGAAGGTCTTACTTTAAAAAGGAGGTAATAGATGGAGACATATACCCCTAAACAAATTGCAAAGACCTTAAATGTCAGCACCACAACTTTGCGAAGGTATGAAGAACTAGATCTCATTCCTGCCGTACCGAGAACAAAAAGTAATCACCGTTTCTATACAGCGCAACACTTCCAAGCTTTTATTACGATTAGGGCCTTGTTGAAAGGATATGACATCCCTATTGTTTACGAAGTCATGAGACTGAGTAAAAATGCACGATATGAAGAAGCCCTTTGGTTAGTTAATGAACAGCAATATCATATTCAAGTGGAGAAGCAGCGAGTCGAAGAAATACTTACGATGATACAGAATGCCGATTTTACCAAATATAAAAATGTAAAACTAAAAGAATATATGAGTATTGGAGAGGCTGCCCAAATAGCGGGCGTAAATACTTCAGCTATCCGGCATTGGGAACATGAGGGATTAATCCATTCGGAAAGAAATAATGAAAACGGTTATAGACTGTTCTCGATATCTCAGCTTCGCAAAATCCTGGTCATAAGCAGCTTGAGGAAAACCGTTTATTATATTGAAAATATGAAGAGTTTATTGAATAATTTGGACAACCAAAATTATGATAAAGTCGAACGTTCCTTTCAATTGGCTTTGGAAAATTTAAATAATCAACTAATGCTTCAAATGAAAGGAATCGCAGAATTGATAAAATATATAAGGGAATTATGAGTTGAGGAAGTGGTGATCATGGTATTTCATACCTATACGATAGGGGGGAGAGCGATTCAACCGTCCGACCATCTTCATATGGTTCGAAATCTTGCTCTATCCTTGCCGGCCGTAGAAGAGGGGACCTCTTACGGAACCCCCGCATATCGCATCAAAGGAAAGTTATTGGCGCGTCTGCACGAAGATGGGGTTACCCTCGTACTAAGAATGGACTACGAAACGCGGGACTTCTTGATGCAGTTCGATCCCGATGTCTATTACATCACAGATCATTACCGCAACGCTCCGTATGTGCTTGTGCGCCTTTCGGCCGTCGACCCGAAGGAACTGCTGGAGCATCTCGAACGAGCGTGGAGATCCTGTGCACCAAAGAAGCTTCTGGATGGGTACAGCCCTAGTTGGAGTTTCGAATCGGAATCTTAGTGCTGCGTGTAAATGCAAAAGCGTTTAGCCAGCGCCTTAAATTGTGTTTTAATATAACTTATACTTCTCAATCTAGAATCACACTCGGTGGCATTATCATACTAAAGATAATTGGAAAGATCATAAGGGAAATGTTGACCGGTATCAAAATTCACTTCCAAAATGGGGTTCGGAATAAAAGTGGAAAAGAGAAGATTTTTATTAACATTTGGTCGGAATTTAGACCATAGCAATATCGACTACTTGGTCCAGAGCCGACTGTTTAAGTATAGGGGGAGGATTCAGGAGGATTATTTCAATCCTGTTCTTAAAAGCGGCGCTGAGTTAATTCTGAACTACCAGATTATCGATACGAATTTTAATCGAGTGTCAATGAAGTATTATTTGGAAGATTTTCATTTAACGGAAGCGCAGAAGAATGGGTTTATGCTTTCCTTGCAAAAATTGAAGGGTACGCATGTCTGGTGTGATCCGAAAGTTCAAGGACATGCTTTTTGCGAAGTGAATGGGATTAAGTACAGTTTTCACGTTTATCGGTCACTTCAAGGACAAGAATTTCGCTTCCCGGAATATTACAATGACAGCACGGCTGACGCTACGATTCAGAGTCAACTGCATAAGTTGCCAGAGGAAGAACAATATTTACAGTTTCCTGCAGATATGAATCCAGAGGTAAAAGACGAAATTACGATTAAATGGCTAAAAAGACTAATTGAAATGAAATAAACAGGTGAGACTCTGCGCTTATATGTTGCAGGGTCTTATTTTCTTTTGTGAATTGCCCAGCCCAACATGCAGAAATATAAAACACCTGCCATCACCTAATAAACAGCAAGCATCTTCTAAGCTCCTAGACTTTGTGTGTAACGAAGTGTTTATCCCCTAACTATAAAAAACACCCCCAAAGTCTGCGATGAACGCAGCCTCTTTGGGGGCAGACGTGCTTAGCTTACATATAATCCGCTCGTTTTTGCCTCGCTTTACAACCTACTTCGCGCTCGGCAGTAACTTATTCAACACAATCGCTGCAAGGGAAGCAGCCAGAATTGGGGAGCCCAATAGATATTGCACGAACGTAGGAAGCGTATATAAGAAATCTTTAGGAATGAGCACTAGCGCCAACGTCAGAATCATCGGGATGGCGATAATGTACATTTCCTTCTCGCGAATGGTTACGTTCTTCATGACCTGGATTCCGTTAATCGAGATGATGCCGCAGACGATCGCGAATACGCCGCCGATGACAGCCGTTGGGATCGAGGAGATCAGCGCAGCCAATTTACCGGAACAGCCGAACAGGACGAACCATCCGCCTACCGCAAGGAAGACCCGGCGACTGGCTACGCCCGTGATGGAAATAATGCCTGCATTGGTGGAATAGCCGGTAACCGGCGTTGAACCGAGTACCGAAGCGATCAGACAGCTAATCCCTTCGCCAATAACCCCGCGGTTAATGTTCTTATCCGTTAACGGTTTATCAATGACGTTGCTGATTGCAAACCATGTCCCTGTCGTTTCCGCCAAGAGTACGAGGTAAATGATGACCATGGTGATGATCGCCGAGAGATCAAATGAGAAGCCAAAATCCTTAAACGGCAGCTGCGGCATGCTGAACCACTTGGCGCTTGCGACAGCGCTGAAATTAAGGACACCCATGAAGTTAGCCGATATGCATCCGATGATTAACGCGATCATGACGGAGGTAACTCGGAAGATCGCGCCTTTCGCTCGCATCAATGAACCGAGGGCTACGAATAGAAGGAGTGCACCTGCTGAGATCAGCGCCAGCAGCACGTTCTGATTGATGGCAGCGTCCGTGGCGCCATAGATATTGTCGCGGATGGCAACCGGCAGTAACGAGAGACCGACAATGAAAATAATCGTGCCCCCTACAATCGGCGGGATGAAGGATTTCACGATTTTATTGAAGATTCCCGTATATCCCAAAATCACCACGAGAACAGCACCAACCAAGCTGGCACCCAGCACCGAGCCCCAGCCCGTCTCCCCGCCGCCGCTGGCGGCATAAATGGCGACAATCGCGCCGAGCGGAACATAGGAAGGACCCTGCGCCATCGGCAGCTTCATACAGAAGTACGTCTGCACGATCGTGGCAAGCCCGGCCGCGATAAACGTGGATTGAATTAAGGCGCTGGACTGATTGGGCGCTAAGCCGATTAACATGGCAATCAGGAACGGAACGACGTAGACGTCCATCGCGACGACATGCTGCAAACCGAGAATGGCGGATTTTCCGAAGGAAATTTTGCCGTCGGGCGGAACCGTTAATTGCTGTGAATTCGTTTGTGCGTCATTTTGCTTGTCTGCTTGTGTTTTCACTCCGATGGACACCTCGAATGTTTAGATTAATTGATCTATCATGCTTAACGCGAATGGACCTTGTCCCCTTGCACCCATACCTCGCGGATATGCTCAGGTCTTGCCAAATACATGATTTTCTGAAAAATATCGTGCACATCCTCATGCTCATCGAAAATCGGCAGCTTGGCGGATGGAATGCTCGTATCGATCACCTGCACATCCCATGCATAGCCTTCCTGGATACGACCGATCGGCAAGCTCAGACTATCCCCGCCGCCGGCCGTTGCCAGATAGAATGCCTGATGGATCGTAATGCGCGAATCGGGTACGCCGCGATCTTCGGCAGGAAGGGAAGGGTTAACGCCATCCTCCAGCATCCGCGAGGATATTACCGCTTGTCGAATATTATCGAAGAGGCTTGGCGAGAAGCCGCCGGAGATATCCGAGCCCAGGCCGATCTCGACATTTTTGGCATGGAAACGGGCGACCGGGATGACGCTGTTGGCGAAATACGCGTTGGATATCGGACAATGGGCAATCGCGGTGCCGGTGTCCGCAAATAACTCCGCATCCTGATCCTCCAGAAAATTGCAATGCGCCATAACGGATTTATCCCGCAGCAGGCCAAAATCATGTAACGCAAAGGCATCGTTCTTGTGGAATCGATTCTTGACATATCCGTGCGCCCAATCGCTTTCGCTGCAGTGGGATTGAACATAGGTGTCATATTTGGCAGCCAGCTCGCCTAAGCCTCTAAGCCCCTCATCGGTGCAGCTTGGAATGAATCGTGGGGTGACGACGGGATAGACGCCTTGTTTTGTAGTCTTGGCTAATTCCTGTACAGCGATAATAAATTCTTCCGTATCCGCAAGTGCGGTGGATGTGTCCGCATCGCGATAGTATTCCGGATTCTGCTCGGGATCGTCCATGACGACTTTGCCAACAAGTCCGCGCTGGCCTTTGCTCGCACAGATTTGGGCTAACAGCAAGCTGGCTTCCTTATGCACCGTTGCAAAATAAAGAGCCGTTGTCGTTCCGTTGGCCAGTAAGGTGCTGACCACATCGTCGTAAACCGTGCGCGCAAACTCGAGATCGGAAAATTTCGATTCCAGCGGGAAGGTGTACGTATTTAACCAGTCGTAGAGCGGGATGTCTAATGCGGTTCCAGATTGGGCCCACTGCGGCGCATGCACATGCAAGTCGACAAAACCAGGCAAGAAATATTGACCCGCCTCTAACCGTTGAAATTTGTCAGTGCCTTGATACGCATCCAGCAAGGACGCGTACTCGGCGTCCTCCGGGGCGACGATTCGCTCAATCATACCGTCGTCATTGATGCAATACAGATGGTCCCGTAATACTTGAATTTCTGTGGGCGATTTGCTTGAAAAAGACGTGCCTTGAAATAATTGCATATATTTACTCATGGTTACCGCCTTAATGTTCGTTTTTTGGAATGTGGTTGTTATTATAGACCTTCAAAAAGGATTCGTCCATACCCTAAAGGCGAATAGATGTAGATACATGTCGAATAGGAGCGATTGTAATACCCTATCCTGATGGATAACCATCCTGGTGCGTCATTAAACTTTCCTTTGCACCCATGATAGAATAGATGTAAATCCAAGCGGTTATGGGAGGTATCCTCATTGATCATTCAACTGGGTAATTTTGAAGTAACTTCCGGACAATTGGTTGTTGCGGATCCGTGTTACGAACTAGATACGAGCATCGTTATTATGGGTGTAGTGGAGCCTGCATTGAATGGAACGTGGGTCTCGGAAGTGGAGAAGGCGGAGATCCCGGACTGGGGTGAAGCCAACGCCAAGCTGACGGCATACCATCAGTCCGTTGCGGAACAAGGGGCATCCTTGGAGTGGATCAAGTGTCCTTTCGTGGCGGGGGTGGACAGCGGACAGGCTGGGATTTTTGATATTCACAAATACCGGATTCCGGATGCGGAAGGATCATCGGACGGCACGGATACGGAATGGTATTATGCCTGCTGTGATATCACCGAAAGCGGGGAAGAGGCGGGTGTTCTCGAGGGAGGCGTTGTCTCGCGTACCGGCATTGGCGACGGGGCGTACGGCGTGTACAAGGCGGTGAATGGGCAGGATCAGGTGGTAGGCGTGAAGATTGTTTTTATTAAAAGCTAGGATACAACCGCAACGACTAATGCATCGTAGTCTGTACATGACGTGCACATGTCTTTAGGCAGCGGGACCGTCGAATTATTTTTATAAAGGGTGATTCCTATAGAAGCTATATGCATTAAACCGATTCATCGGTTCACGGACGAAGAACAAACTGAACTTGGGGAGTGTGGATATTCCTCAAACGCAAAGTACAAGGTGACCAAAATTGAAAATGAAGAGAGAACCACGATCGACATTCAATTAGTAGAGCTTGAAGCACCGTATCACAAAGAATATACAGACAGTGAAGATGATTTGGAGCTTTACAGCAAGATCGTCCCCATGGGATATTCACTAGGAGCATACATAGGTACTCGATTAATCGGGGTCGTAATCGCTGAGGAAATAAAGTGGAATAATACCGTTTTGATTTGGCATTTCCAAGTCTCGGAAGACTGTAGAAGAATGCATGTTGGCAAACAATTGATGGATGAATTAGTACGTCTTGCAGAAGGAAACGGAATAAGAGCAATAAACCTGGAGACGCAAAACACGAACGTAAATGCTATAAGGTTCTACAGAAAATGTGGATTTGAAATCGAAGGCATTGATTTATCTCATTACACCAATGATGATGTTGTAGATGGGGAAGTGGCCATATTTATGAAAAGAAAAATCGGGCAAACCGGGCAAGAGTTCAAATAAATGCGGAGCAATGGCTCTCCCCAACTTGGGGAGAGCACCCCATAGAGTGAGCATCAGAAACATATGATAGTGATAATGAAACCGCACCCCAATTGTTAGACAGAACTAACAACGGAGGTGCAGTTTTTTATGATTACATTTCGTTTGGAGACAAAGCGGGATGCCTTCTGTTAATGAAGAGTTTCGTTTCTACATTTATTGACCTTCCTGTTTATGAAGACTCAAATCATGGAGAATATGTTCGCAAATGTCGTCAGGATGGGTCAGGGTAATGATATGATTCGCGCCAGGTATTCGAACGACTTTAATTTTAGGAATTTGATTATATAACTCAGCTATGCGAAAAAGATCTTTGGATTCATTCTCGCCGATCAATAATAAAGCCTCTGCCTGAATTTCGTCCAACCTTCCTAATGCGGGAGGTAAGGAAACCGTTTCGTAAGTTTTCCATTCAAATGTCTTTTGAATGTTGTGTCTCATCATTTCACGTAGTAAATCATGGGCTTCTCCTGGTGGAATGCTCCAGGAAGGTTCGCTCAATGTTAGATCAATCATTTTATTGACGTCCGGCAACGCTTTGGCAGCTTGTTTCTCTAGTTCAGCATACTCAGGAGAAAATTGATACCCGGATAGGCCAGGAGCAATTAATACGAGTTTAGACACGATGCTCGGATAGGTCAGAGAGAAATCAACAGCAATTTGACCTCCTAGGGAATGACCAATGAGTACAGCTTCGTCAATGTTAAGTTCGGCTAATAGCTGCCTTAAGTCCCCAACATGGTCAATTGGTGCTTCTGGAACTGGGGACCTTCCGGCTCCACGTACATCGTATATGATGACTTTGAATATCTTAGCTAGCTTTGGCGTAATAAAGTTCCAATCACGAGAATCCATAGCGCCGCTATGGATTAATACAACTGGTCTGCCACTCCCATGAACTTCGTAGTAAAGACCCATCGTATAAATCCTCCTCGATAAAATGTCGTTGAAACATCATCTTCCTCAACATTTGGACCCGAATAAGTCATTTTTTTACGTAAAACAATAGATTATTTATTCTTCGGGAATTTCCACGATAATATAATTTTCCTTCATTTGATTTTGCTCGAGTTCCTGATCTTTATATGTGACCTTATTACAGTTTTGTTTGTTAATAAGGCTGTAACCCGTAGCTCCAATATGAGGCATCCAACGGAAGCTTGCAAAGGTTGTACCCTTAAATGACGGAAGTGTTCCAGCTTCATCTATTAACATGCGATTAATAAAATACAGGTCGTTTGCTGTGCCTGGTTTATCACCCGGGAGGCCCTGCCATTTCAGGTAAGCCGTATGGTTAGAAATTTTATAGTAACTAACTACGTTATTATTTACTTCTATGAACTGGCCTGATTCCCGTTCAGGAAAATAATATTGAAGACTAAACGTATCCAATGTTGGCTCAAATTCTTTCGGTAGTTGGGAAACCCTTGGCAAATTTATGGCTGCATTTCTTGCAGTACTAAGCTCGTCGCTTTTATAATCCTTGGTCAGTTTTGAACTTGCTTTTGTGATATATGCGGTTTGGGTCGCCTGATTCCAGGTTACGGAGCTGCTCATTGCTTCTGTAACAAAGCGCAAAGGAATCATGGTCTTGCCTTTATGGATGAACGGCGCGGAGCTAAGTTTTACGGGTTCACTATTCTTTTGTGCAGTTGTTTTATTGATCGTGAGTATTAAATGAGTCTCTTTTCCTTGGACAGTCACTTGCTTTGTCTTATTGTTCCACTTAAACGTTAAATCGTCTAAAGTCTTGGCTCCCGTTAAGGTAATAAATACTTGGTTGTTTTTTAGAAGTATATCTTCAGAGGATAGACTTGTGTTGTTGATGATTACATGTGGTTCCTGTTTTGAAGCTGCTGAAGATATGTTGTAGCTTGGAGCAATTAGAGCCGCACTGCATAGCAGCGCGATTGAAATTTGCGATATTTTTTTCATGAATTTCCCTCCAAAATATGGTGTCATACTTTATGACGTAAAAAAAGCTGGAAAGTTACAAGGATTTTATTCATTGGAGGGCACTCGCTTGTCCATGAAGACCGAAATTAACAAAATCCATCATATGGGGCATGTGGTCCATGATATGAAAACGATCCCGGGAGAAGCCTTCACGTCCTCACCGGGATTTTCCGGATATGTAGTAAAGGTGCGAGACCTTGCCATTACCCGGCGGCATCTTGAATCGAATGGATTCCCGGTGGTTGAGACGGCCCGGGGAGATATTTTTGTTCCGAGCGCCTCCCTTCTCGGGAGGGCTCTCATTTTCACGCAAGGATAAGCCTCATAATTTTTTTTCGATTCCTGTCACACTCCGCACCCCTTGCCCGTCATACAGGTAAAAATCGAAGGGAATGATGAACGATGCAACAGTATGATGTGGTCGTTGTTGGCGGAGGGATTGCCGGGTTGACCGCTGCAATTTATGCAGCGAAAGCAGGGAAGCAAACGCTCATCATTGAGAAACAGGAACGATTAGGCGGCCGGGCCATGTCCATGAAGAAAAAAGGGGCTTACTTCAATCTGGGCGGGCATGCCTTGTATAAGGGAGATGCTTACGCAACTTTCATGGATTTGGGAATTCACGTTCAGGGAGCGGAGCCCTCGATTGAAGGTTATGGGGTGTGGAAGGGGAAATTGAGCATTTTGCCCACGGATATGAAATCTTTATTCACGACCCCGCTCTTGTCTTGGAAAGGGAAGCTGGAGCTTGCTGCCTGGCTGGGGAAACTCGGCAAAATGGATACCCATCCCTATGATCGCATCAGTATTCGCGAATGGGTCGAATCGAATTTGCGGGATCCGATGGTGCGTAATATTTTCTATTCCTTGCTGCGAACCGCAAGTTATGTGGTGGGGCCGGATTTGCCTGCAGCGGGTCCTGCATTGAAGCAGCTTCAAAGTGCCCTTAAAGGTGTGTTGTATCTGGACCGAGGCTGGGGCGAATTGGTCGAAGCGTTAAGAAGAAAGGCATCCGATCTCGGCGTGCGGTTTGTAACGAACAGCCTGGTTACGTCCATCGATGTCCAGGATGGCAGCGTGCGTCACGTGCTGTGCAAGGATGGAGCGAAGATCGGCGCACACCATGTCGTTCTCGCCACACCGCCTTCGATTGCCCATCAGCTGGTGCCTTTTTCAGAAAAAACCGCCCTTCATACCTGGAAAGAACAAGCGATCGAAATCACGGCAGCCTGCCTGGATGTTGCATTGAGACGTCTACCGAAACCCAAACAACAATTTGTATACGGCATCGATCAAACCGTCTTTCTTTCCAATCAATCCCGTGCCGCTTATCTAAGCGACGACGGTGCGCAAGTCATATCCGTTCTGAAATACCAAGGGAAAGAGACCGACCCGAATAAGGATTTGCGCGAGCTTGAGGGGATGCTGGATTTGGTGCAGCCGGGGTGGCGGGAAGAGCTGATTGTCAAACAATACCTGCCGAAAATGACGGTTTCTCATGATTTTATGCATGTGAACGGACGTGTTAATCCCGGACCGGCCGTTCCCGAAATTAGCGGTTTATATGTAGCAGGAGATTGGGCGTCACATGGTGAACTATTGGTGGATGCCGCGACGGCAAGTGCCAAAAGAGCGGTGCAACACATCCTCTCCCTTGAACGGAAGGAAAGGACTGACCTTTATGAGCATCGAGGAATTGTATAAGCTTTATAAAGCTCCGCTTTTTTCTTTAGCCTATCGAATGCTCGGAAGCGTCATGGATGCGGAGGATATCGTACAAGAGGCCTTCCTGAGTTATGAAAGGCTTCAGGATGCGGATGCCATTCGAAATGAACGGGCGTATTTATACAAAATCGTGACGAATCGGTGTCTGGACCTTTTACGCTCATCCGTCAAAAAAAGGGAGTTGTACGTCGGCCCCTGGCTCCCGGAGCCTCTCATTGAGAGGGGGGCTTCGGATGGCGCTTCGGTTGGCGATCCCTCCGACACGTATTTGCGCTCAGAGTCGATTTCCACGGCCTACCTATTGCTGTTGCAGCAGCTGAATGCGATGGAACGGGCGGTTTTTCTCCTGCGGGAGATTTTCCAGTATTCGTTTGAAGAAATTGCCGATATGGTCGGGAAGAGCAACGCGAACTGCCGGCAAATTTTCCATCGCGCCAAGAAGAGCATCCATTTCGATCCGGACCAGCATCCGTCGGTATCGACGGCGGAGAAGCATATCAAGGATTTCGTGGCATCGCTATTGCAGGGAGATACGACTAGACTGCTAGAGCTGGTTAGCGAAGATGTGGTTTTCTACTCGGATGGCGGAGGCAAAGTCAAAGCGGCGCAAGTGCCTGTGGTTGGATTTGAGCTCGTGCTGAAATTCCATCAGTTCCTGATCAAAACGTATGCAGGCCGATTTACGTACTCTTTCCTCATGGTGAACGGACTCCCGGGGATCCGATTCCTGCTGGATGAAACCGTCCAATACGTGTATTCCTTCGCTTACCGCGATCATAAAATTCAGACAATCTATACGGTCGCGAATCCGGATAAGTTAAGACATCTATCTCTAGGATGATTTCCGCTTTTAATGCAGCATATGTTTGGAAGGATTCCGCATCCAAAGCGCAGGAACTTGAAGCAGAAATAACCGAGCGAAGAGCAGGGCCGGTCCCTGGGGTTCACTCGGTTTTTTTTGTTTATAACAGGCCTCCTTGAAGTAATAAAAGAAAGCCAAGAAGGCTAAGCGTTTCCGTTTAGGAGCGGCTGTCAAAACCCGGCAGCCATTTAAAAGTGACGGCGCTTTGGGGAGGCAGGCTGTAAGAGAAAGCTTTACCGTTCCATTCCACGCTAAAGGGCAGCTCCTCGGCTCCTGGATTGGCGCCGATCAGGACAAGGGAGCCGTCGGGATTCTCATATGCCACGGTTTCTAATAAACCTTTGTAACGAGTAGATGCGATCCGGACAGCCCCGGGATCCACAAATTTGCTGGCATGCCCGAGAGCATAATATTCCACGTTTTTCTCCACGTCTCCCGTTGCAGGATTCACCGTAATCACACCTCGGCAGTCCTTGCAGCCTCCGTTGGTCGGCCCCCCGCTGGGGTCCAGCGCCAGGTTCCAGAAAAGAACCGTTTTGGCGGCATTTCGCGGTGCACCGACGATCAGGTGGTCCATTTGCCAGCTAAGGTTGTCGCCAAAGTCCGGGCTCCATTGTCCGCCGCTGCATTCTGTAAGGTATATATTTTTGTCCGGAAAATCATGGTGAACGGCCGACATGGCCTCCGCGGAGCCTTCATAACAATGGTACGCGGTTCCGTCGATATACGAAGCGGCTCCTGCGTCTCCAAGAACTTGTCGGGCGTACGCTTCCCCAAGTCCCCAATTATGGTCGAAAGCGATAATTTTAGTCCCGATCCCTTGCTTGGTAAAGGCGGGGCCGAGGTAATCCCGGATGAACCGTGCCTGCTCCTCGGCACCCATGCTCATGCTTGGATAGTCCGGCGACGTGAATGCCGGTTCGTTCTGAACCGTCAGGCCGTAAATCGGAATTCCCGATGCCTCATACGCCTGAATGTATTTCACGAAATAATCCGCATAAGCGGCATAAACCTTGGGATTGGTATAATCCAAATACCAGCCGTTGTATGTCTTCTCCCCATATTTCATCCACGGCGGGGCGGTCCAGGGGGTGCCCAGTATTTTGACCGCATGGTTTTTCTTCAGGATTTTTTGCAGCAGGGAGACCACATCCGCATCCTTAGCTATTGAAAAGTGCTCCATGCCGTAATCCATTCCCGATTCGATATCGTCATACGTATAGCTGCTCGGGCGGCCTTGTTCATCCACGGAAAAATCGGAAGCGCCGATCGTATGTCGGACAAAGCTGAGGCGGATGCCTTCTTCCGTAAACAAATCGCCCAGAAGGGAACTTCGCTGAGCTTCGGTCATGGTATGGTTGATCAGATACGCCGAAGAGCCGGTAATCGCTGCGCCAAAACCGTCCATGGTTTGATAACGGATTTCCGGATTCACCTTGATGTTGAGGGTTTCCTGGCTTGAAGCTTGATTCGTGAATGCGACGGGCTCCTTTTGGGTGAGCAGGTTGGTCTGATCGCCGGTCGTTAGCCATACCTCGGAAGAGATTTCGCCTTCTGTACCGGGTGGGATGGCTATAGAACAGATCAGCAGCAGGAGAACGAGCAGCAGCAGACTGAGCAGGAACCGTCTGCGCCGCTGTGTGCTTCCCGGTTTATTCGCCCGGCCGGATAGGAGCTTGGTCTCTGTTACGGCTTTGGCCGCGGTCTTGACTTCCAATACCGTCCTCTTCTCCGTTAGTTTCAAATTCCGCTCCTCCTTATCTCCTAACAAAAAGTCCTGGGGCGAAAACGCCCCAGGCTAAGAATTGATGAATAGAATGAATGAATCGTATGGTTATTTGCCGGAGCCTTTAACAGCGACGCTGCCTGTAAGGCGAATGTCGTCGGAGGCGCCGCCTACATAGATCGGCACTTGTCCGGAAGGCATAACCCAGGTCTTTTTATTTTCATCCCAATATGAGAAGGCCTTAGGATCAAGCTTAACCGTTACGCGCTGCTGTTTGCCCGGTTTAAGCTCGACTTTGGCAAAGCCGGCCAGCTGTTTGGACGGTGTTGCTACGCTGGTCGGAAGCTTGCCTGCATAGACTTGTACAACCTCCGCGCCCGTTACAGCTCCCGTATTCCGGAGGTTCAGCGAGACTTCAATCGTGGAGTCCTGCCCATTCCCTTTAGCTTTCGTCTTCAGATTTCTATAGTCAAAGGTCGTGTAGGACAGGCCGTGACCAAACGCGAACGCTGGTTGGATGCCTTCTTTCTCATACCCCTTATATCCCACGAAAATGTCCTCAGAGTATTCCGCGTCTCCGTTTACTCCAGGGAATTGCTTTTCATCCGAAACCGGGGTGGAATGCTCGTCGACAGGAATCGTAATCGGCAGTTTACCGGATGGATTCACGTCGCCAAACAGCACGCTGGCGATGGCGTCACCCTGCTCCTGCCCGGCATACCAGGCTTGCACGATGGATTTAACGTCATCTTGCCAGCCGTTCATTTGCACGGCTCTGCCGCTCATTTGAACCACGATCGTATTCGGATTAGCTGCAGCCACCTTCTTGATCAATTGCTCCTGGTTATTCGGAAGATCCAGGTCGGAACGGTCGATGTACCCTTCGCTTTCATAGGTACGCGTCACCACGACGGCAACGTCGGATTTACCCGCAAGATCAACAGCCTTCTGCATCTTCGAATCGGTTACCTCTTCCGGTGCTTCCCAGCCGAAGCGGACCAGTCCGCCAAAATCGCTGTCGCCGTCCGTCCAATCCGTGCGGTATTCAATGCGCACGTCGTGGCTTTCGCCGGCTTTTAGCTGCAGCGTCGCTTTCTCGGTAGCCACCTTCTCACCTTTATTATCGATCAGAAGCTTGCCGTCGAAATACAGCTTGCTGGAGCCGAAGCTCGAGAGCGACAGGGTGTATTCGCCGTCCTGTGGGGCTGCAATCGCGCCGGTCCAGCGTGCCGACATTCTGCCGTTCAAATCGCCAGGGACGGGAGTCAGCTTGGAGGACTGTCCGTTTAATCCGTCATAATTATAAAAACCAAGGTTCATATTCACTTGGCCATCCGTGCGTACCACGGAAGGTTGACCTTCGAGATTCGTGTTATTGAAATATTCCGCGCGAAGTCCATGCTCGCCTTGAATTACATTACCGTTCTCATCAACGGGGCTTAGCATCGAAGATGGAATGGCCGATGGTCCATTCATAATATCCGCGGTGGAAATCGGATCGGTACCGGCTGCATATTTCACTTCAACGCCCTTTCCGGCACGTTTGCGGATGGCCTCCAGCGGGCTTACCGTATAAGTCGGCTTCACAAGCGAGCTGCCGCCAACCGTTGCATAGTTGTCCGCATCCGGACCGATAACGGCGATCGATTTCAGGCTGTCTGCTTTCAGCGGCAGAGCATTATCTTTGTTTTGCAGAAGCACCATGCTCTCTTCGGCAATCTGCTGTGCTTTCGCTCCATGCTCGGCTGCCGGAATCTGTTTATTTACCGCCGGATGATCAAACAGCCCCTTGTCAAACATCTGATACAGAATATTGCTTACCATCTCGTCAATGACGTCCTCAGAGACTTCGCCGTTTTGGACGGCGTTCATGAGCTTAGAGCCCCAAAATCCGTAAGGGTCCCCGGGGGTTTCCAAGTCAAGACCCGCGTTGGCCGAAGGAGCCGTGCTCAGGTTGGCGCCGTAGTCGCTCATGACGAAACCATTGAAGTTCAACTGGTCTCGGAGCATCGTAGTCAAGACCTCTTTATTTTCGCAGGCCGGCGTGCCGTTGATCTCATTGAAGGAGCACATGGCCGAGCCCAGGCTGGCTTTCTCGATGGCTGCGGCGAATGGACGCAGGTATACTTCCTGCATCGCGCGTTCACTAGCGATCGAGTTCACCGTGAAACGGTCGGTTTCCTGGTTGTTCAACAGAAAATGCTTGGCTGTCGCGATAACCGGATATTTTTGCACCGCATTGACATAAGCAACGCCCATCTTCGACTGCAGCAAAGGATCTTCCCCCATGGATTCGAAATTCCGGGAGCCCCAAGGCAGACGGGCAATATCGAATCCAGGACCGAGCAGGACGTTATGGGTGGTGTTAAAGGATTCATTGCCCACCAGGTCTCCGTACTCCGAAGCGGTTGTCGTGTTCCAGGTTGCGGCCAGCGCAATCGGAGTAGGGAGAGCCGTCGATTGTTTATCCTGAATTTCCGGATTGGCGACCCGCACGCCGGTCGGCCCGTCGGCCATCGTTAACGCGGGAATGCCAAGCCGCTCAATAGGAGCGTTATAAAACCCGTAATTGTTATTGACGTTCCCGGTAACAAAATCAATTTTCTCGGATAGCGTCATGGCGTCAAGCAATAGCTCCGTGCGTTTCTCGGCGGATTGAGATGTGTTCATCCACGGACGCGCTCCTCCATCATTCGATTCTGCGTTTGCAATCTGCAGCGGAGCGGCAGCGATGGCTCCAATAACGGTAAGTGCAACAAGTTTAGAGAATAATCGTGATCTTAACTTCAATGGTATAAGCTCCTCCTTATTTTTGGCTTTTGCCCCTTCACGCATTTCTATGGCATGCGCCGTACTATGTACCGGTACATCTCGTGATCGTTTTGATTTCAAGCGATCATAGGGGTCTAAATGGGTGTTCCCCTTATCCGCCCAGTCACCTGAAAATATATTTTCCCATAGGAATAGTTGGAAAATAGGGAATAGCCTGCAGCCTTCCTCCCTGTTAATGATGGTGGCCGCAGCATGCTGCATAATCTAAGGTGCTGGTACTTCGCCCCGTCAACTTGTTGGGGTTTGCAGGATAGAAGAACTGGCAAGACTGGGTGTCCATCCGATGTGCCGCGGCATCCCTCCTTGGTAAATCGGTTGATCTCCCGGCAATTAGACTAACGCACTTTTAGAGAAAGTGCATCACCCATTTCCTGGATGCCGCTGTTTTGAAAATGACAAGAGTGTCACAAAATTAGGTCTAAAGATTACAAAAACGTCATTAATTAGGCCCCGTTCCTCTTGATTTCGCCTCATGCGCTTTATTTTTGCAAACCGAATATCAGCCTCTTGTCTTAGAAAAATAGGACTGATGAATTTCAGAAAATGACATATATATTTCAGAAAATGGAAGCGGAACGCAGGGTCGGCCTCTGGGATTGGCTCGGTTTTCGTTTATAACAGCCCTCCTTGAACTTGAAACAAAAATGAGACAGTTCTTGATCGACAATTGGTTTACACTGATTGAAGATGTTGAATCTATCAGATCACGGAGTATATCTACGACTCATCGCTTGACTTCGCTGATGTAAAAGGAGAAACGGGTTTATGAAAAAAATGTCCATCATGCTGGCGGTACTGCTCATTTTTTCGGCGGTGCTTGCTCCCTTGGCTTCCGCTGCGTCTGGGGTTCGGGCCGGAAACGCCTCGATTCCGTCCGAAGCGGACGGTTGGGTGTGGGTCGGGACCGCAGAGGAACTGGCCTATATCGATCGGAATCAAGCGTCCTATCTGGATCGGAATATCCGATTGACCGGCGACATCGATATGACCGGATACGATTGGGTGCCCTTAGCCGATGAAGCGACCGTCTTCAGCGGCATTTTCGACGGAAGGGGACACCGGATCAAAGGCCTCACCATTGCTGGAGGAGCTCTGCAGTTTACCGGCTTCTTTGGCCGTGTTTCGGGTACGATCCGTAATCTGGACGTTACGGTTCAAGTGAACGGTGGCAGCTATGCCGGCGGATTGGTGGGTCATCTGATCGGCGGCAGCATCATCAACTCGCATTCGCAGGGCACGGTTACGGCCGGAGATACGGGTTACGTGAGCGCAGCAGGCGGGTTGGCCGGGGCGGCCAATGGCGATTCGAGCATTCTCCGCTCATCTTCATCCGCTGCCGTGAAGAGCGGAGATACCCCCAATCAGTATGCCGGAGGGTTGGTCGGATCTCAGGGAGCGGGCGCGATCAACGACTCGTATGCCACCGGAACGGTAACGAATTCGGGGGGAGGTTACTATTATTTTGGGGGCGGTTTAGCCGGACAACTGATATACGGAACCATTGCCAACAGCTATTCTTCGGCTGCCGTCATGCAATCCGGAAGCGCTATCTATTACGCCGTGGGCGGTTTTATCGGAACCATGGCGGTTGCCACGATCAATGCCTCGTATTATGATATCGAGGCATCGTCCTTAACCACTGGCGTGGGGAGTGGGGATATCATAGGCTCGCCTCATCTCACGGGCCTTACGACCAATGACATGAAGGCAGCCTCCAACTATCATGGCTGGGATTTCACCGATCTTTGGGCCATTGATGCTGGCGTCAATGGCGGCTATCCTTATTTACGCCCCGGCATCTTGACGACCGATCTTCCGCGGGCAATCAAGGACGCCCCCTATTCGATTGCGATGGACGCTTTCGATGGTTCAAGGGGCGGGCTGACATGGAATGCCTACGGACTTCCGGATGGCCTATCGATGACAGCCTATGGCATGATCGAAGGCAGTCCTAAGGAGAGCGGCACATTCACGGTTGCGGTTTCGGCAACCGATGCGGGCCGAAGCACCGTCAGCACGGTGTTGACCCTGCACGTGGATGAATCTGCTCCGGACATCGACGGATTTGTCGTTAGTCCAGGCAGCGCGAACGGGTCGACAAGCGTGACGGCGGTCCCGAGCGATCCCGGCCACATGTTTGCATATCTGCTCGGGCCAGATGCCGGTGTGCGTCCCCTAAGGGGGGCTGCGCTGCATGGCGAAGCGGTCCTATACTCGCTAGGCACGGATATTTTGCATCCGATTCCGGGTCAATATCTTCAGGTATTTGAGGTGGATGAACAGAAGTCCATCGAGGCATGGAGCAGCGTCCAGGTAGAAGCAGCTCACATTCAAGACCAGGTCCGCGTTACGGGAGTGACGCTGGATCAGACGGAGCTAACCCTTGCGGTAGGAGGGGCTTCGCAGAAGCTGACAGCCGTCCTTACGCCGGTGAATGCGACGAACCCGGCGGTCGCCTGGGCCTCCAGCGACCCAGCCGTTGCGGCGGTGAGCCAGAGCGGCGAGGTGACGCCGATGGCTGAAGGTACGGCGGTCATTACGGTGACAACGGCCGATGGCGGGTACACGGCTTCCGCTAAGGTTATGGTGCAGTCAGCGCCTGTGGCAACAGGGACGGTCATCGGCTCGGTATATGGCATTGGTAATACGCCGCTGACTGGTGCATCGGTATCGGCCGGCGGCGTAACGGACGTCACCTACGCTAATGGGGATTTTGCGCTAACGAACGTGACCGCAGGCATCCATACGCTTACGGTGACGGCAGAGGGTTATGGCAGCCATACGACAACCGTGAATGTCTTAGCGGGAGAGACGGCGGATGTAGGACGCATCGATCTGAGCGCTGCCAATCCCCCTGTACTGGAGACCCCTGAACCCGTTGAATCCCCATCCTATGGCTGGGTTTCTGTTCCCGCTCCTGCCCCTACGGCGGATCCAAGGATGACCGTGACGATCAACGGTCAACACGTTCGGGTGACCATCAAGAAAGAGCAGGAGCAGGACGGACGCACCGTTCTACGGCTTATCCCGGGCGCCGAGCTGGTACGGTCGTGGGCTGCCGGCGGGGATGAAATCGTCATCGACATCGACAATGAAGAGCCGGTGGTGAAGGTGGATCTTCCGGCGGAAGCGCTGCAGGAACTCCTTGCGGCGAGGCCGAACGCCGCCATTCGGATTGGGGTGAACGGCGCAAGCTACAGCGTTCCGCTGCACGTTCTAAGCGACCTTCGGAATCGAGCGGCTGTAACGATCGCCATTGCGAAAATGACGAAGTCTGCAAACCGCGCGCTGGAGGAAGAGCTGGCCCGCCAAGGGTACGTCATGCTGGCGGAACCGACGAGCTTTGACTTGTACGGCGATGGTGATGAGAGACTTGAAGCCGAGGGCACGTACATGGAGCGGACATTCTCAATGAACGCTGTGGCTGATCCTGATCGTTCCACGGTCATCCGGGTGGATGATGCTGGGAAGCTGCACTATGTCCCGTCCGTTTTCGAAAGGGAGACGGCGACTTTGTACAGCGCGCATAACGGCGTATACACTGCGGTACGCTCTAACCGAACCTTCGAGGATATGCGGGGACATTGGGCGCAAGACGATATCGAGCGGATGGAGAACAAGCTGATCGTGAACGGATCGGCTGACGGCAGGTTTGACCCCAACCGTACGGTGACCCGTGCCGAGTTCGTAGCGATGCTCGCTCGTGCGCTCGAACTGGCCGATAAGCCGCAGCGAGCTTCTTACTCTGATGTTGCACCGAACGAAGCGTGGTACGCGGGTGCGGTTGGAGCGGCTTCCGCGGCCGGCCTGATTGAAGGCTATGCCGACGGTTCGTTCCGTCCGGACGCTGGGGTCACGCGAGAGCAGGCGGCGGTTATGCTGGGCAGAGCTGTCCGGTACGCAGGAGAGCTTCCGCAGCAGGACGCCTCCGTGTTAGAACGTTTCTCGGATCATGCCGAGGTATCCGGCTGGGCCAAGGGACCGGCTGCCGAGCTGCTGGCCGCGGGCTTGATCGAAGGCATCGGGAATGCAGCGTTCGCTCCGCAGGCATTTGCAACGCGGGCCCAAAGCGCCGCTCTCTTACACCGGATGCTCCACTACTTGAATTTCATCAACTAATCGCAGCCGCATGGCACGCGTACATTCCGCCAGGAATGTGCGCGTTTTTTTGCGTTTCTTCCTTGATCATGCCTGTCCGCAGTCTCGAAACATAGTATAGTATACAAATAGAAGGTTGGTTGGTTAGCGGATTTCGGCTTGCGGGAAGCGGATGGGGTGAGGATATAACGAATGGAGAACATGGCAAGGCATCGCATCATCGGTTTTGATCGGGAAATGATGAGCTTCACGGATTGGCTGACGGACGCCCAGGCGAAGACATCCATCTTTTCGATATCAGGGATCGGGGGCATTGGCAAAACAACGCTGCTGCTTCAAATGGCTCGCACGGCAAGGCAGTTTTCCGTACGTTCTCTTTGGCTGGACGGACGAGGCGGCTTAACGACATTGGGTTCTTTTTTGGCGAGCCTGGAGATGAGTCTGGCAACCGAATACGGTAGAACCCGGGATCGGGATGCGGCGCTGCTGTCTTACATCGCTTCGGAGTTGTCGCTGGTGCCTACCGTCTTGCTCATAGACAACTGTGAGGAGATTGAAAGGCTGGAAGGCTGGCTGTTTTCGAGCTTCCTTCCGGAATTGAAGTCTGCCCGCGTGTTGTTCGTATGTGCCTCGCGCAATGGACTGCCGCTCCAGTGGCAGACGAATCCGGAATGGAAGTCCCGACTACGAAGATTCCCTTTGCGGCTGTTTACGCGAGAAGAGGTCTACGATTATTTAGGTAGCAGCGGCTTGCCTGTGGAATTGCAAAGGGAGATTGCCCAGAAGACGGACGGCCACCCGTTGTCGCTCGCCTTGACCGTGGATATGCTGTTTTCCGAATCTGCGGAAGAGCGGGATGTATGGCGGGAAGTTCCGGCAGTTTTGAGCGCCGAATTTTTGCGGGAAGCAGCCTCCCCCAACCTCTACCGCGCGCTGACGGCCTTGTCGCTCCTGCCGGCAGCCGATGAGGCGCTGCTGAACCGTTTGTTGGACAAGCCCTTGGAAGGGGCGGACTACTACCAGCTGACGGCCCTTTCATTTGTTCGGGATACGATGGATGGAATATCGCTGCACCAGGTCGTCGCTCGAATCCTACGGGAGGATTTCGCGCGCAGAACCCCCGAGCAATTCGAAGCGGTTCGCCATCGAGCGTTCGTCCTGCTGGCGGAGCGGTTCCATTCGGTCGATCACCGGATGCAGATGCGCCTGAGCGCCCATATCTTGGAGCTGTACCGCGAATTTTTGCCCTCTGCCCATGCTTATGCCAATTTCTCTTCAAGCCTGAAGCCCGGCGAGCAGAAGCCGTTCCAGCTGGAGGATCTGCCGGATTTGCAACGCTTTATGAAGGCGTCGATTCTCGGTTCCGACTGGCAGTCCGAGCTGGTCGAACCCGCCGATTACCCGGCTTTGCTGGACGGGATTGCCGCTCGATTTCCCGAGGGGATCTTTGTTGTGCGGGACGAGAAGGGGAGACCGCTGGCGTTCTGCGCAGGTCTGTGGCTGCACGCCTTGAGCATGCCCTTGCTGGAACGATACGCGCCTGGATGCAGACAGATGCTGGGCGAAGAAGCTTTTTCGCTGCATGAGCTTCCTCTGGAGGCGGCCGATACGATATTCGTCCTGTTGTCCGCAGTCAATTCCGAGCATTCCTTATATCGCCCCGAAGAGCTGGGGGCCTTGCTGATGCAGCAGTGGCTGGTCCATATGACTAGGGGGCTGCGGGGGATCCTGGCGGCAGCGGATCCGCAGTTGAATGCCTTATTATCGGTACTAGGCTTTCAAGCGTGCGGGAAAGTGACGGGATTCGCGGGCATCGAGTTGACGACATGGGAGCTTGATTTTCGGCAATCGGCCTTTGATCAGTGGATTCAGCGGATCATTCGGCAAACAGAGACAGCAGCAGCTCAACCAGCGCTTCCAAGGGAGAACGATCATCGTCTATCCATTGAAAGAAATGAAATGAAGCAAATGCTGGAACGGCTGTTTGAGCTAGACAAGCTGGAAGAACTCCCTGTCATGCGGCGTTTCTGTTGGAGCGGGATGCAGGTGAGGGCAACCATTCAGGAGATTCTGGCCGACACTCATCAGGCGGGGCCGCTGACGGCAATGGAGAAGGAAATCTTAATCGCGGGTTATCTGCGCAAGGACCGGAATAAAAGCGAGCTCGCAGCATCCTTTCATATGAGCAGGGCGACCTTTTACCGACATATGCGTTTGGCCGAACAGCATCTGGCTTATGTGCTTGGCGATAGGCTGAGGCAGGCGGAAGGGGATTCGTTATGAACGAAAAAAGAAGTAACCCGCTACAGGTTGATCGGCCTGAATGAGACGGGTTACTGTCTTGTGAAACACGGAGTGGGGCAATCCCACTGCAAATGCTGTATAGGGGAGCAGTCCTGGCTGACTGCTCCTTATTCTAATTTATCATAGCATTTCCCGAGTTATACACCTTCTTAAGTTGAAAAACTTCATCAAGATAAAGCAGGATGTGTGGGGCTACCGTTTTTTTTGCCCCTTCTCAAGTACTCCAATTCCATCCTCCACCCTTCACCGGCAGGGTTTCCCCCTCCCATAATGATCGACAGCGAAGCCGAACAATACCTTTATCACGAACAACATACCAATGATCAGCATATAAGGCGTGATTCCCGGCAGCATGGGCATGCAGCCCAGGCCGGCGGCCATCATCAAGCTCGCTGCGAATAATTGCGTGTGCTTCCCGATTAAGGCATTCACGATCAATGCTCCGATCACCGTATAAGCCCATATTCCCAGGGCATAGCCCGTGTCGGTATTCAATAGAAAAGCGATCAGGACGATATGGACATGGATCGCAATAAATACGATTCGATTGGCAGGCCGCGCTGCATAGAAGTTACTGGTGGAAGCCGTAAAATTCGCAATGCAGCCGGCAAACACGTCGAAGATCAACAATAAGGCCAGGGTGCTGCGCCATGCCGGCAAATGCCCGGTCATTTCCGGGAATCGGTAATATAACGCAGCCGTCAGGATGCCCCCAAACAGCAGGATTGTCAGAATGGCTCCTACGGACTGCTTTTCTCCAAATACATCGTGCAAATAAGAAGGCATTCGCAGCTGTTTCATTTCGCTTCACTCCCATCATGATTGGAACATCCCATACACTTATTTTAAAAGTTATGTAGTAAATTTGGTGTTCCACTCTAAAACAATTATATCGACTTGAATCCGATGGTTCAATATGTTTTGTAGTGTCTTTATTGAATCAGTCTAAAACTTTGATTAAACTACATATGAGGTGAAGGCTGATGAACGGCTACGAACGACGGAAGCAGAAGAAGATGGAGCAAATTTTCGAATCAGCGATTGAATTATTTTTCAAACACGGCTTTCAGAAGGTCAACGTTAATGAAATCGCGCAGAAAGCAAAGGTCTCTCCTGCAACGATATATAATTACTTCGGTACGAAAGAGCAGCTTTATGCCGATTCTCTGGTCCATTGGATGGACAAGCAGCTCGAGCAGTATGAGGCTATTCTGGATTCCGCGCGGACTTTTCCGGAGAAGACGAAGGAAATCATGCTGCTGGAGGCGCGTAATCTGAACATTTTAGGCGAGGAATTTCCGAAAGTCCCATCCTCCGAATTAAGTGGGCTGATGGACATGATGGACCGCTACAGCGAGGAGAAAATCGTCGGCTTTTTCAAAAGGTTTATCGCGCTAGGCAAGCAGGAGGGATATATTCGGGAGGATCGATCAGAAGAGATGCTGGTGCGTTACTTCACGATGTTCCAGAATGAACTGCGTCGGCACTGGGAGTCAGCGAATCAAGAGCGGATGACCTGGCGCATGGATCAATGGATGGAATTGTTTTTCTACGGGGCAGCTGGACTGGAAAACTAACATAAAAGGGCTCATTCTAACTTGACCATGAGTTAGAAATGAGCCTTTTGCACGTTAAAGTCCTCTGCCCTTTACCGAGCCGATTCTTTGAAAGTGCCTCTCTCGGGCTCTTTGCGATGATACCTGAATCTATCTATGGATATTGATGGTCATCACAGGTTGCCAAAGGCCGCTAGATTATTCTTTTAATTTAGTCATATCTTGCATTCATAGAAATATAATATACCAATATTAACCAAATTCTATATTTGCGAGGTGTGCTATGAATTCCGTTTATATCACAAGTGTGGGAAAATTTCTCCCTGGTTCTCCGGTTAGTAACGAAGAGATGGAAGATTATCTTGGCAAGATTGGAGGGAAATCTTCCAAAACCAAAAGGCTCATTCTGGAGAAGAATCAAATTCGGTCCCGCTATTACGCCATAGATAAAGAGCAGAAGAGCTTATACACGAACGCTGAGATGGCTTCTTTAGCTATTCGGGATGCCTTGGAGCGAAACGGCAGCGTAACCGACCAAGATATCGATTTTCTAGCGACGGGCACGACAAGAGCAGATTTGCTCCTGCCAGGATTTGCGAGCATGGTGCATGCAGAGACGGGCTTGCCCCCTATGGAAATTGCGTCTCATTCCGGATTATGCGCCAGCGGAATGCATGCACTCAAGAATGCGTATGTACATATCAAAGCTGGGGAGCACCGGGCGGCCATCGCCTGTTCCAGCGAGTTTTTGAGCCGCGAATTCAAACATACGAAATTTGAAGCGCAGGGGATTTATAGCAATAGCCGGGTGCCTTTTGACACGGATTTCTTACGTTTTATGCTTTCAGATGGGGCAGGAGCAGCTGTATTGCAAAATGAGCCCTCCCCCAATGGGCCGTCGCTGCGTATTGAATGGATCGATAACCAATCCTATGCGAACCAGTATGAGGTGTGTATGTATTCAGGCATGAGTAAGGAGAGTGGAATCCGTTCCTGGCTGGATTATCCATCCATTCATGAAGCAGCCGATCAAGGAGCTCTGAATTTGAAGCAGGATGTAAGGCTTGTCAATGAAATAACAAAGGTAGGCACCAATCGAATACTAGAGCTCGTGGAGGAAGGAAGGATTCATCCCGAGAGAATAGACTGGATGGTGTGCCACTATTCATCGCATTTTTTCAGGGACGAAGTCTTCCGGCTGCTGGACCTTGGCGGGGTGAGGATTCCGGAAGAGAAATGGTTTACGAATTTATATACAAAAGGGAACACAGGCGCAGCATCGATCTATATTATGCTGGAGGAGCTGATGAATGAAGGACATCTCACTGAAGGAGAGCAGGTGCTCTGCATCGTTCCCGAAAGCGGTAGATTCCAAATCTCGATTATGCTGCTTAGCGTAGTGTAAGCATAGAAGACGCCATCGTCGGACGGCGTCTTTTCTTTCCATCATATAAACAGCCATCATCCTGCGACGCATAAGAAGATTCTTTAATCATTTATAGAGGAATAACCCCCATATAATCGAATAACTCTAGAAACTAAAACGAAGAGAGGGATACTCTGATGAACATGCAGACACTAGCAGAGAAACTGAGTGCCGGCGCGTTTGATGATATTCTAAAACGTGACTTTTCGCGGGACATGATTTCTGAATTAGAACAGATGAACGCGGTCCAATTGGAAAATAAATTGAAGGACACATTAGCAGTACCGATCGACATATCCAAGCCGAGGGTATTTGAATACCTTCAATTGTATTATTCAGCATCTTGGCACAATCTCTTCATGGAGCTGAATATGCCCCGTACATTAAGTCTTTTGGAGGTTGGTTCTGGTGATATTGTTTACATTCCAAAAGCTTTAGACGCTTATTCCAACAACATGGGCACCTATGTGACTGCCAATCTCAACAGGGAGCTGACCCGAAGCTTTCAGGACAAAACGAAAGGGATGGCAATCAACGTACAGGTGATTGAGGACGATGCCGCAAATATCGGTTTATATTATCCAGCGTCTTCTTTTGACGTTGTCGCTTTCCATCACGCAATTAACGATATCATCCAGACCATTATCGCCGACCGTGAGGGCATTGATACGGTAAATCATGATTGGTGGACCATCGAACCTCTAATGCTGCAAGCTGTCATGGATTATCACCGAAAAGGCATGTTGAAGGATGCAGCATACGATGCGTTTATCCAAATCATGGACACAAGCCGCAAGCAGTTAAAAAGCGGAGGATACATGATCTTCGATAACATTACGTATGCCGGATATGATGAGGTAGGTTATTCCTCCGAATTTCACAGCAGCTATATAGAGCTCGCAAGAAGCTGGATTAGCGAAGCAAACCTAGGTCTGGAAGAGATCGAAATCGATTCGTATGATAACCAATGGTGGATGGTATTGAGAAAAGTGTGATTCGATTATCCAGGGGGAACCACTCGCCGCGCCACAAGGCATTCTCTCATCCTACGATTGCTTCTTCTCGAAATACTCCTGGTACTGGCTCGGCGTGACGTGGGCGTACTTTTTGAAGATGCTGATAAAATATTTGTAGTCGCTAAATCCGATATCCTGCGCGATGGTGTATACTTTGTTATCGCCCGACTTCAGTAAATCGATCGATTTCTGAATGCGATAGCGATTGAGAAAATCATTGAAGGTATAGCTTGTCTCGGCCTTGAATTTCTGGTTCAGGTAGTAGGCGCTTAAGTCGAGCTCTTCCACGAGATCGTGAATGCTGATTTTCTTGGCATAGTTCTCTTGGACATAGGCGATCATCTTGGACACATACTTCGAGGTTTTGGTTTCCTTCTCCAGAAATTTGCTGCTAAGAATCTCTTCCTTTTCCTGCGGATGCTTCGAGATCACTTCATATTTGCGGAGCAGGTCCACTTTAGACTTGGCCGATTCCAGGGCTTCAACCAGCTGCTCGTCCTCGAGCGGCTTCACGAGAAACTCGGTCACGCCTAATTGGAGTGCCTGCTTCGCAAGATGGAATTCATTATAGCCGGAGATAATGACGCTGCTGAAGGTATGCCGCTTGAGGCCTTCGCGAATCATCGAGATCCCGTCCATGATCGGCATGGTAATGTCGGTGATGACGATATCCGGCTTCAGCTCACAGATCTTCTCGTAGCCATCCTGTCCGTTCAATCCTTCTTCCATGACGATGCAATCGTATTGAACCCAGTCGATGCTGAACCGTATCCCCCTGCGAATCATATCCTCATCTTCGACCAGCAGAACTTTAAACATGATATCCACTCCATTCGTAAGGAATCGTAAGTGCGACACAGGTGCCTGTTCCTTCCGCGCTGTCAATATGGATGCCGGATTCCTCGCCATAAAGAAGCACTAAACGGCGATGAACGTTGTACAGCCCGATATGCTGCGTCGTATTCGTCTGACTCTGCAGAATGTGGTTCACTTCCTGCAGCCTCTGCGCACTCATGCCTTGTCCGTTGTCGCGCACCTCCAATATGAGCTTGCCGGTGGAGGTGTAAATGTTAATTTCGATCAGCACCTCGCTCTGATTCTCATAGCCATATTTGATAGCGTTTTCGATTATCGGCTGCAGCAGCAGCTTGGGGACGTATACATCCAGGGTTTCCTCCGCGACGTTAACCCGATATTCCAGCCGGTCGTTGAACCGGATTTGCTGCAGCTTCAGGTAATCGCGCACATAGCTCATGTCATTCTTCAGCTGGACGCTGCGGTCAGGCCCGATGCTGTACCTTAGCAGCCGGGATAGAATCAGCACGATTTCCTGGGCTTGATTCGCGTCGATCTTAATGGCATAGCGCAGAGTTTCCAGAACATTGAAAATAAAATGCGGATGGAACTGCGATTGCAGCTGCTTCACCTCGATAATCGTGCGGAGCTCCGACAGCTCTTTATTTTTCTCGATCAACTCTTTCAACCGATCCAGCATTACATTGTACTCATTACCGAGAATTTGAAACTCGTCGTTCGTCTGAATGTCGACATAGCCATTGAAATTACCTTCGCGCAGCTGTTCCAAGGCATGGATTAATTTATCGATCGATTCGGAGTTGCGCGCCGACATTTTATTCGCCAGAAACTCGATCAACACCCACAACAGCAGGCCGGCAGCAAGGACAAAAAACGATACCGTAAAGTAGGTATATTGCTCCGATTTGTAGGAATTCAGCGTAACGACTTGAATCGGCGTACCGGGGATTCGCTTGGCATACATGTAGTATTTGCCTTCGTTCAGCAGTACGCGTCCCTTGTTATCGAGCTTGGGGCTGAATTTATTCAAGCCGCCTTTGGTCACATTGCTCGTCGTGGCTATGATGGTGTTATGCTCATCGGTGATCATGGCAATCTCATTATTTTGCTTGAAAATCACCTTCTGCATATCGGCTTCGTACAGCTGATAAATGATATAGCCGATCGTCTCGTTGTCCTTCACGATGGCTTGGCCAAACGTATAGCTCGTATCGCGGTCATGCGAATAACGGAAGCTGTTCATTTCCGATAGCGTGTCGCCGGGGCGCTGATCGATCCGGTGAATCAGGTTGCCGAAGGCGAAATTGGAATACAGCACGTCGGGCGGGGCGGAGCTTGCCAGAAAGACCCCGTTGGTATTGACGATATGAAAAATGCTCTTGACCTTCTGCCGATTGTTGAAATCATAGAACTCGGAATATACCTGCTCGCTGCCCAGATGGGAGCTTACATAATTGATCACGGTAGGAGAGGCGGCCATCCGCTGAATCTCCTCCTCGTACTGCCGGTATACGTCCGATATGGTCTGGCTGATGGACTGGGCGGCTTCGGTCGTTTTTTGGGTCAGGTTCATTCTGCCATTCACGATCGTAAACGCCAGGAACAATACGATTAAGATGGAGAACGGGATCATCGCATAGATGCGAAATAAATGACGGGTTGATTCCTTGAAGTTACGATAACGGATATGCTTCATGCTGCCCTCCACCTGCGGTTAGCTGTCAAACCTATTATACTGACTCGGAGCAACCGCAGATAATCCAAATACATCCAAGCCGCTCCCTTCAGACTGCAGGTGCCGACTTGGATGTATTCTGTGTTCTAATGGTTTTACATGGAAACTTCCTTCTGTCCGGAGAGCTTCAGGAAGACGAGCAGGGATACCACCGTAATGACGGTCAGAATCGTGGACAGCGCTGCCGCCACCCCGTAGTTCCCGCGGACGACCTCGGTATAGATGGCCACCGTTACGGTCTTGGTCTTGCCTGTATACAGAATGATGGACGTGCTTAACTCCGTAATGATGGTAATCCAGCTCAGGATCGCGCCGGACACAACGCCGGCCAGCATCATCGGTAGCGTAATCTTGAAGAACGTCTTCATCTGGGAAGCTCCCAGACTGATGGCTGCTTCCTCGATCCCGTCGTTAATCTGATGCAGGATCGCAGCGCTGGATCGGATCGTATACGGCAGGCGCCGGATGACAAAGGAGATGATCATAATGACGGCCGTTCCGCTCAAAGCGAGCGGCTTATTGTTGAACGTGATCAGCAGCGCGATCCCGAGAATGGAGCCGGGAACGATATACGGGAACATCGTGAAGATGTCCAGCGTGTTGGTTAGCGCATTCTTTCTACGAACGGTTACGTAGGCGATCAGAATCGCCAGCAGGATGATGACGATCAGCGACACGATGGCCAGGAAGAACGTGTTCAGAATGACGCCGCCAATATTACTGAAGGCATCCTGGTAGCTTCGGAGCGAGAACCCTTTAACGAACACTCTGCCGTTGGATTTCAGGAACGAAGTATAGATGACATAGAGCTGCGGCAGCAGTGCGATTAACGTGTACAGATAGATAACGGCATGGGCCGCGATATTGCCGAATCCCTTCTTCTTCTTGGCTTCGATCGGATGCAGTGCGCTCATCGTAAAGGACTTGCGATTGGCTACGAATTTTTGCAGCAGGAAGATCGTAGTGGCGAACAGAACGACGATGACGCTGATCGCTGCCGCAAAGCCGTCGTCGCCGCCGACCTCGCTGATGAACTCGTTAAAGATCAGCACGGGCACGGTCTTGTAGCCCTCGCCGATCAGCATCGGCGTACCGAAGTCGGCAAGCGCGCGCATGAAGACGAGCAGACCCCCGGCCAGCAAGGTTGGGGTAATGAGCGGGAGGAGCACTTTGCGCATTTTGCTTAAGCCCTTATAGCCCATGCTTTCCGCAGCTTCCATCAGCGATTGGTCCATATTCTTCAGGGCGCCCGATACATACATGAAGATCAGCGGGACCATCTGCAAGGTCAAGACCACCAAAATTCCCGTAAACCCGTAGATATCCGGCATTTGGATTCCGAATGTGCTGCTCACGAATTTGGTAATGACGCCGCTTCTTCCCAGCAGCAGGATCCAGGAGTAGGCTCCGATGAAGGGGGCCGACATTGACGAGATCAGAATTAACACCCGAATGGCCGAGCTGCCTTTAATCTTCACCGTTGCCATGATGTAGGCCAGCGGCGTTGCGATAATCGCGGCAAGCAGGGTTACGCTGACGGTGACTTTGACGCTGTTGAACAGGGCATTTAAATAGTAGGGCTTGCTGAAAAATTTCGTGAAATAAGCCAGCGAGAAATCACCGGTCGTACCGTTGTACACACTTTTAAACAGCATCGTAAACAAAGGCAGGGCCAGAAACAGGATGTAGAACACAAAGATCAGTAACGAAATGTTGGTCCAGACATCAAATCGTTTGCGCGTGTCTCTCATAGCCGGGCGCCCCTTGTATAGTTCAGGTCTCCTGCCGCATCATAGACATTAATCTTCTCTTTCTTTACCTTGAGATAGATGACTTGACCAGGCTCGAGGATCTGTGACGCTTTCGATTCCTGGGTGATTTCCACGCGTTGACCGGACGCCAAGTCCACAAAATAATGGGTGTTCTGCCCCAGAAATACGCTGTGTACGATCGTTGCTTTCATGCCGGTCTGATCCTCGGTCAGAATGAACTCTTCCGGCCGAACCGAGATTTGAACATTTAGCGTATTAGCTGCGGCATCGGCCCTCGGAACCTCGATGTTAGACAGCTCTTCCGCATAGCCGGAGCCGAGCTGCAAGGCATAGCTGCCGCCTGCCGCTTTCGTTATACTTCCCGCCAGAATGTTGGTGCGGCCGATAAAGGTCGCAACGAATACGTTCGCTGGACGCTGATAAATCTCCTGAGGCGTTCCGAGATGCTGAATGACGCCGGATTTCATGACCGCAATGCGGTCGGATACCGCCATGGCTTCCTCCTGATCATGCGTAACGTAGACGGTGGTGATTCCGACTTCTCTTTGAATGTCTTTAATTGCGTTACGCATGTCGACGCGAAGCTTGGCGTCGAGGTTGGAGAGAGGTTCGTCCATCAGCAGGACATCCGGCCGGATCACAATCGCTCTTGCTAGCGCTACGCGCTGCTGCTGACCGCCCGACAGGTTCTTCGGCATGCGGTCCTTATAGGGCTCGATCTGAACGACCTTCAAGATGTCGTCGACCTTGGCGTTAATCTCCGCCTTGGATAATTTCCGATTCTCCAGTCCGAACGCAATGTTACCTTTGACGGTCAGGTGGGGGAAGATCGCATAGCTTTGGAAAACCATCCCGATATTCCGCTTGCCCGGCTCCACCTGGTTAATAACGCGCTCGTTAAAGTGAATGGTTCCGCCTTCAATGCTGTTAAAGCCGGCGATCATGCGCAGCAGCGTCGTCTTGCCGCATCCCGAAGGCCCGAGCAGGGTGAAGAATTCACCCTGCTTGATCTCCAGGGACAGCTCGGGAATGACGGTCGTGTCGCCGTATTTTTTAACTAAATCTTGAATGGTTATGGTCACGCTCATGGTTGTCACCTGATTCTATAATTTATTTAACGCTAGTGAACAAATCGACATAGCGCTCAACGATTTCGGATTTATGCTCACTTACATAGTCTGTGTCTTCCTCAATCATGTAGATCTCCTCATAAGGCTTCATATGGTCGCCGAGCTTCGTATCTTGGCGAAGCGGACGGTTCGTTAATTGGGTGCCGAATGCATCTTGTGCTTCTTTAGAGAGAATGAAGTCGATGAACTTCTTGGCATTGTCCATATGCGGAGCGTCTTTGACAATCGCCGAGCCCGCGTCGAGGAACACCGCGCCTTCTTTCGGATACACGATTTCGACCGGAGCCCCGTTCTTCACATAGGTGCTGGAAGGGTCTTCGTAAGTCAGGCCGACGACATATTCACCGTCTGCCACGCTTTTGTGCACCGCGCCGGAGCCGCTGGCGATTTTGCCGTCGAGGTTCTCGATCAGCTGGGCTACATAGCTCCAGCCTTGCTCGCTCTCATAATCGCCGCCCATCGCCTTCAGCATATTGGTTAGCTGGGCGAAAGCGGAGCTGGAGCTTGCCGGGTCGGCGGAAGCGATCTTCCCTTTGAGCTGCGGGTTCAGCAAATCCGCATAGCCTTCGATTTTGATGTCGCCGATGAGGTTTTTGTTGACGAGCAGCACGCTGCCATCCGAGATATAAGGAGTGGCGAAGCCTGTTTTATTGCGGTGGCCTTCGATCAAATTTTTGTCTTCGGGAGAGACGTAAGGCTCCCACAGCGCGGCATTTTCACGGAAGCCGGCCATCGAACCGCCGAACATCACATCAGCGTAAGGGTTTTGTTTTTCCGACTGTAAGCGTTTAATAATTTCGCCCGTACCGGCCGTGACAAGCTCAACCGTAATCCCGGTTTCCTTCTCGAACATCGGAATGATCGTTTTGATGATCTCCTCGCTATTCGGGCTGTAGATGACGAGCTTATTCGACGAACCGGAGTCGGACTCGCCGCTGGCGCAACCGCTTAGCGCTCCTATAATGAGCACGCAGGTTAATAGTAAAATCGACAGCTTTTTCATGATTGATCCCCCTTGAACATAGTTCATTTCGTAATTACATGTTCATTGTAGCAGGGGTGATAGCGTTTACATAATCCCATAATCCGCAAACATCGTCTAAAATACGCAACCTATTTTGGAGTGGAGAGGAATCCGGGCAGGAACAATTGTAAGAATTCTTTCTCCACGGTTAGGGCAAGATAGGCTTTGGAACGGGTCTGGCAAGAAAGCTGTTCCTGTCACCATTTTTCGAGGGAGTGAGCTATGATGGCTAACAAAAACGATCGTAATTCAAAGGTTGATTCTAACCGCGACACAACCAAGATGGATGTTAACGCTGGAGAAGCTTTGGGCACCGCTGGCGGTGGCGTTGCAGGTGCTGTTGTAGGCTCCGTTCTAGGTCCAATCGGCACCATTGCGGGTGGTATCGCTGGTGCAGCATTGGGGAACAAAGCAGGCGAGGCAGCAGACGATAACGGCAAGAATCAAGATACAGAGCGGCGTTAAACCAGCCATCTGTACGAGTGAAAAAATAAGAAGAGACCGAGGAATGTCGGCGCTCTTGATCATTTAAGCTGTATTGTAGAAAGAACCGCGCTCCCGCGCGGTTCTTTAATTTTACATATAAGCTCGATGTACGTATAAGCTCGATGTACGTATAAGCTCGATGTACGCATAAGTTCGATGAAGTCGTACATTCACTCCCTTCGCTTGACATATCACTACATGATGTAGTAGGTTATAATCACTACACAGTGTAGTGATTAAACTCGTTATGGACGCATAACGACGTAAAGAGGTGTTCACCGTGAACCAGGTTCAAAAATTATCGGATACTGAGATGGAGCTCATGGAGGTGATTTGGGAGTGTACTCCGCCTGTCACATCCACCGAACTACTTGCACTGTTCGCCGAGAGAGGGAAGGAATGGAAGGCGCAGACCATTTCCACCTTCTTATCGCGCTTGGTGGACAAAGGGGCACTAACGGCTACGAGGCATGGACGGACGAATAAATATACGCCTCGCATTTCGCCTGAAGATTATAAGCTCATGGAAACGCAGCATGTTCTGGACGGATTATATCAAGGCTCGGTTAAAAATCTAATTTCAGCTTTGTATGACGGCGATAAGCTTTCAGATGAAGATATCGCAGAGCTGAAGCAATGGTTCTCGGAAAAGTAGGGGGCATGATGAATACGATTCTCCAAATGCTGTTTACCCTTACCGTTGCTGGAAGTGCCGTCGTAGCCTGCATACTATTGCTGCGGACCGTATCCGCCAATGCCTTTCCTGCAAAGTGGCGCTATGGAATGAGCAAAATGGCGGTAGGCTTTTATCTTGTACCCGTAGCCCTTGGCATTCAGTGGATCTCGCCGTTGTTTACATTCAATGCAACAGCAACCGCTCCCACCGCGAACGAGCTGTCTTCAACTGTGCAGCATGCGCTGCCTGGTCCATATTCGGCAGTTCATCCGAAGCTGCTTGTCCCGGAACTGACCCTGTCAGCAACCGCGGCCGTTGTACTTATTGTCTTATGGGCATTCGGCGCTATAGCTTTTGCTGCATGGCAGATGTATTGTTATCGCAGATTTTTAATGAAACTAGAACCAACCCGTACGATCGCTCCGGAAAGCAGCGAAGCAGCCAAACAGCTCGCTTTCGTCAGGGAAGCCCTTGGCGTGAAAAGCAGCGTCAGGCTTGCCTACAGCCCCATCGTTCGGAGTCCCGTTCTCGTCGGCCTATGGAGACCAACCATTTATCTCCCTATAGAGAATACCGTTAACCTGGACATGGTGATTCGTCATGAGTTGGTCCATCTGAAACGGAAGGATCTATGGATCAAAGCGTTCACGCTCGGAGCAAGCGCCTTGCACTGGTTTAATCCCTTGGTGCACATCCTTCGCAAGGATATTCATCTTTGGAGCGAGCTGTCCTGTGATGAAGAAGTCGTAAAAGAGATGTCTCATGCCCAGCGAAAACGCTATGGGGAGACGATCTTAAGCGTCATGGCAGGATCAAGGAATTTGCCCGTGCAATTTTGTGCCTCCTTATCCGGTGACGGCAAACAATTGAAAAGGAGATTGATGATGATGCTTAATGTAAAGAAGCCTAAAAAGAAAACAGTGTATCTCACCATAACAGCGTTGTTTTTAGTGGGTGCAATTAGCACATCCGCAGCGGCATGGGCGTCTGGCAATTCGCCCAAAGTCGTTGGCAATGAGGAAAGCCGGCCGGAAGCTAAACCAAGCGAAGCGGCCCCTAAAGCGGCGCCTTCTGAAGCCGTAGCTGGCAATGAAGGGAACCAAGTTGTAACTTATCCCAAAGAAGCTGCCCCTGCCCCTAGAGAAGTCGTCGTTGAGAATGAAGGAAATCATGTTGTAACTCTTCCCAAAGAAGCTGCCCCTATGGCGGTCATTGTCGAAAATAGAGGAAGCGATGTTGTAGCTGCTCCAATAGAAGCTGCTCCTAGGGGAGCTGTCGTTGAGAAAACAGGGAACCAGGTTGTAACCTATCCAACAGAAGCTGCCCCGGCGGAAGCCGGCGTTCAGAATGAAGGAAGCCAGGTTGTAGCTCCTCCTAAAGAAGCAGCTCCTTCGGAGGCGGTCGTAAGTGAAGGGAACCAAGTTGTTGCTCCTTCAACAGAAGCTCGACCTGCCAAGGAGGGTTATAAGCTGCAGCCAAACGAGGCCCCACGGGAAATTCCGTCACGCTAAGATTCATGACACTTGAAGAGCTTGCTGAGTATGTTTGATACTGATAAGTGGCGCATTCCAATATATACGGTGAACGTTAATTCGAGCAAAATGAGAGAAGAGGGGGCCCCCTCTTCTTTTTACTTTATACAGAATGGCATCAGATTAATATTTACAGCTGTAGCTGTAGTTGTAGCTGTAAATGCCAGCCTATGGTACGATGTGGATGATTGATAGCTAGCAAACTAGCAGATCATCATCATGCGATCATAAACATCTGGATAGGGGATAAGATCTTGAAGAAATTTAAGAAGGTTTACATAGAAATTACGAGTATTTGCAATCTGGCCTGCACGTTCTGCCCGCCTACGGAGCGTAAGGCCAACTTTATTAAGGTGGAGGACTTCGCGAGAAGATTGGACGAGATCAAGCCGCATACGAGTTACATTTATCTGCATGTGAAGGGGGAGCCCCTGCTTCATCCGAAGATCGATCAGCTGCTGGATGTTAGCCATGAAAAAGGGTTCAAGGTCAACATCACGACCAACGGCACGCTGATCGCCAAGAACCGGCATAAGCTGCTGGGCAAGCCGGCCTTAAGGCAGATGAACTTCTCGCTCCACAGCTTTGACGGCCATGTCGGCTCCACGGACCGTGAGGGATATTTGCGGGACATTCTCTCTTTCGTACGGGATGCCAAGGAGCATAATGTGATCTTCTCCTTCCGCTTGTGGAATTTGACGCAGGACAACCAAACGAACCTGGAGAAGCAGCGAAACCGCCAGACGCTTGAAATTTTGGAGAAGGAATTTAATCTCGACTACCGCATCGAGGAAAAGGTGGAGCCCGGCGGTGGCGTGAAGGTGGCCGAGAACGTCTACCTGAACCAGGACTACGAATTCCAATGGCCAAGCCTGTCGGCACCTGAGGATGACGGCAAAGGCTTCTGTCATGCGCTTCGCAGCCAGGCCGCCATTCTCGTGGACGGGACGGTCGTGCCGTGCTGTCTGGACGGGGAAGGCGTCATTAATTTGGGTAATATCCACCGAACGTCGTTCTCGGATATCGTTGACGGGGAGCGGGCCAACAACCTTGTGGATGGATTTTCGCGCCGGGAAGCCGTCGAGGAGCTATGCCGAAAATGCGGGTATCGGCAGAGATTTGGGGCGTAATCTGACTGCATATAAAAGCGATTGATCGGGGCTGCGCGCTAAGGCATCAGCATATTGTAATTAAAAAAACGATCCATAACAGGATCGTTTTGTATATACGTGAGGTCCATCTCGACGTTTAGCTTTTCTCTTGTGATTTGGTTAACTGCCTCCACGACCTCGGCGGTATCTTTCTTGTTATTGCCCATTATGACAACGTTAAGCTTTACGAGCTCCTTTTCTTTCAAATCTCCTTCAGCGACAGGTCCAGAATCGTTCTTGGCGCCGGAACCGGAATCTTTGCCTCCGCAAGCGGCAAGGATCATCGAAAGCGCTAACATGATGACGAGCCCGCATGACAAATCTGAAGGTTGCGTTACAGTTGTATACTTTGAGGGATTACGATCAGGAGGATTTCGCTGCGAAGCTTGGAAAGGTAAGGGAGGCCGGCTATGACGGCGTTGAATTCGTAGGATTTGCCGATATTTCGGCAGAAGCGATGAAGGCGATGCTCGAGAAGTCAGGACTGGAAGCCATGGGCAGCCATACCCGAGTGGAGGAGCTGATGGATCATCTGGACGAGGTTATTGCTTACAATCAAGTGATCGGCTCGTCCTATATCGTGATCCCGTACTATAAGATTGAATCGATGGAAGACGTACATAGCCTGGTCGATATTGTGAAAGAGATGGGTCCGAAAATCAAGGCTGCCGGCATGGATCTTCTATATCATAACCATTACCATGAGTTTACGAATGAGTTCGGAGACAAGCCGATATTGGAGATGCTGCGAGAAGCAACAACGGAAGCAGAGCTGGGCTTTGAAATCGATATGTTCTGGACGACGCATGCTGACCGTGAGCCGGTGGGGGTTATGGAACACTTCGGTTCCCGCTGCAAGACCGTTCACGTGAAGGACATGGTAAATAAAGAAGGTAAAGAGATGACCGAGGTAGGAACGGGCATCCTTGATCTGAAAGGCATTATCGAAAAGGCCAAGTCCTTGGGTTACAAGTGGGTCGTTGTTGAGCAGGATCGCATCAAGATCGATGGCTATGAGAGTGTCAAGATTTCGCTTGATCATGTGAAAGCAATGCTGGAGGATCATTAAGGTTAGGTAAAAGCTATATCAACAGTTCGGGGATCGCCAACAGCATAGCCGGACTTCAAGAGGCGGAGATAAATTCCGCTTCTTTTTTCATGCCGATCTGTGGTATCGTTATGTGTTATGACTTAAATTTCAGGTATTCACCATAAAGGAGACCCCATGACATTTCAAGATTTAAATATATCCCCGATCATTCTCAAGGCGCTGGCCAAGGAGAATTACAAGACGCCGACGCCTATTCAGGCTCAGGCCATCCCGGCTGTGTTAGCCGGCAGAGATTTGCTTGGCTGTGCCCAAACCGGGACAGGGAAGACCGCTGCTTTTTCGGTACCGATGATCCAGCTGTTAAACGAACAGCCTCCTAAACCAGGTATGGGACGCCGCATTCGCGCGCTGGTGTTGTCGCCGACTCGCGAGCTTGCCCTGCAAATTTCGGATAACGTCAAAGCTTATAGCCAGTTTACGAAGCTGCGTTCGACCGCAATTGTCGGTGGCGTTTCGCAAAAAACGCAGGAGCGGGCCCTTCAGCAAGGAGCGGACATTCTCATCGCCACCCCGGGCAGACTTATCGATCTCATAAATCAGAAGCACGTCGATCTGCAGCATGTGGAGATTTTGGTGCTGGATGAAGCTGACCGTATGCTGGATATGGGCTTTATTCATGACGTGAAGCGGATCATCGCCAAAATGCCGAGCAAAAAACAAACGCTCTTCTTCTCGGCAACGATGCCTTCAGAAATCACCCAGCTGGTCAAAACACTACTGCATAATCCCGTGAAAGTAGAGATTACCCCGGTTTCCTCTACGGCCGAGCGTATCGTGCAATCCGTGTACCTGCTGGAAACGGGGAGTAAGCAGAAGCAATTGAACGAGCTGCTGAAGGATCCATCGATTGCATCCGCATTGGTCTTTACCCGTACGAAACGCGGAGCTGACCGGGTTGCGCGCGGTCTGAACAAGGTGAATATTACGGCTCAGGCCATTCACGGCGACAAATCGCAAACCAGCCGTCAGAACGCACTTAATAATTTCAAAAGCGGCGAGACGCGGGTATTGGTGGCAACGGATATCGCCGCGCGAGGCATTGATATCGACGAGCTGTCACATGTCATTAACTTCAACCTCCCGAATATCCCCGAAACGTATGTTCACCGGATTGGCCGAACAGGGCGCGCGGGGCTGAGTGGAACGGCAATTTCGTTCTGTGAAGTGGACGAGGTGCCTTTGCTCCGGGATATAGAGAAGTTAATCGGAAAGTCCATTCCGGAAGTGAAGGATCATGCCTATCCGATGTCCGGCTCATTAAGAGCCGCCAAGGTAGACCAATCCCCGAAATCGGGCTCGGCCAAGCCCGGCCAAGCTAAGTCGGCAGCAGTCAGACCTGCTAAACCGAAAGCTGATACCACTCGCAAGCCAAAGACCGACAAGGCTCGTAAACCGAAATCAGACGCGGCTCGCGATTCGAGCACGAATTCGCCACGTAAGCCGAAAGCGGAGGCAGTTAATAATCCGTATTTAGAGATGGCACGTAAGCTGAAGTCGGAAGCTGCTCTGAACCCTAAGGATGGCCAAGCCCGTAAGCGCAAGTCCGATGGATTCAAAAAGGGAAGCAAGACGGGCAGATCCTCGTAAGCAGAAATAACGTATGGGGGATGATTTCATAGGCGACAGCCATCCGGGCATACTCCAAACCACGCATCGTGCGAACGATGTATACGGGCATTCCCGGCATTTCTGACAATCCCCCTAATAGAAAGCACCCTGTCTCACTTTGTTGAGAATGACCCCCGTTTGTGAGACAGGGATCAAAACGCCTTGCAAGTTTAAGCAGCCAGTCGCCGTAAATTATTCGGTGACTGGTTATTTAGTTTCGTTTGAATGGGAGACTAACGATGATGCATCCTAACAATTTTGGAACAATAGCAATATTCCAGCGTATATACAGGAAATGATGCGGGATGTAGTGGGAAAGGCAATGAGCAAGGACAAACGGTCGTACTGGGGACTAGCTATGGGCTTTTCATAGGCGTCATCTTGGGTTGGATTATGGATAATTTTATTTCTGGCATTTCGATTGGGATCGTGTTCGGATATCATTATCGAACAATTTCATGTAGTTTCCCACCTTTTACAATCCAATTCGTAGTACCCACTACAAATGTATTGGCTTCATTGTCATAAGTTACTTCCTGAACTCCCAGCGTTTCATTTAGGTTTGTTACAACAGTATGAGAAGGCTCTAGTTTGTAAATTGAAGTTTGAGCAATCGTACCAACGGTAGCGACAATTTCCTTGATGCCATCCTTGTCAACGTCAGCTTCCACGGTATGTGCTTCAATTCGCATGACTTTTGGAGAATTCGTATTTACATCAATGTAGTCGCTAATCGGACAGTTTGCTCCGCATACGCCATTGACTTTTATATAGTTTTTGCCGAACGCATCTACTTGTCTAACTGTAAACAGTTCAGTATTTTGTGCAGAGTAGCCAACCTGACCGATCTCGAATCGATTTGTTCCCAGCTGTATAGCTGCGTTAACCTCTCCATGATCTCGATTTTTATGATAAAAATACACGGTGTAGTCACCGATCTTTTGTGTAAGTATGCTATTGGTTAGTTGCTTTGCAGTTAGTTCCATTAGCGGCTTCTCTATGTCAGCAATTTCAAAACTTAAGGTATATTGCTGAGCTTCATTGGTGTCTGTGTTCAACCCATGGATATCGGATTCATAAAGTGTTGAATTCATTGCGGGGACGTCAGATGCTTGATTGCAACCTGCGAGAAGACATAGTGCGGTTAAGATTGTAAATCTTAGTTTCTTCATTATTTCATCCCTTCTGCTCCGATTTGTTATATTTGGAATAAGTAGAAATCCAATTCCGGACTTATTATAGTAGATTCTCTGGACTGGAAAGTTGATACAATGTATTTCTTTTATGAAAGATTAGTAATCTTTTGATTAGCTGACGAACTTACATAAGGTCCTTGACCGGGAAGCTTGCTTGAAAAAATGCCTCGAAAGCTTTTTGCATATTGCGAATAATAAAAGTCGGCCTGGGCTGGCCCCCTGCAAACCGATTTGGAACATGGACCAGCAAGTCTAAACGCAAATTTATAGCTGCCGTGCAGACGTGAATTCTCCAATGTCTGCTTCCGTTCCACCAACAGGAAAATCATGTTAAAGTTATGGAGAAGAGGAGGGCGATTCGATGTTCATCGTCAACGTGGAAGGCGCTGTATATAGGGACAAGCAATGGCTCCTGATTACTCGCAGCATGAAGGAGGAGCATGCCGGGGGGACTCTCTCGCTTGTAGGAGGCAAAGTCGATGCGGAAGGGCATTCGCAGGAGATTCTTGAGCGAACGGTAAGGCGCGAATTGTTCGAAGAGGTCGGAATCCGGGTTAAAGATGAGGCTGCATTCGTATACAGCTCTTCCTTTGTAACCGACGATGGAAGTCATGTCATTAACGTGGTTTTCCTGTGTGAATACGAAGAGGGAACGGCCTATTGCAAAAGTCCGGACGAGGTCGAAGCGGTGCATTGGCTGGATTACGAGGCTATTATGAATCACCCGCAGGCGCCGCCTTGGACGAAAGAGAGCATTAGAAGGGCGGCGTTGATGAAGGAGAACAGCTGCTCATCGTGATAGATCGTTAACGAATGATAGAGTATGCCTGGCAAAAGGGGGTCATCCTTTGGCGGTGCTTCAGGATATGCGCGAGCCGGGGACATGGGTTGAATTTAGGTTCATATCCCGGATACCTGGTGAGGATGAGGGATGTAGGCTTCAGTTCAAGTTTTGCAAGGCGGGGCAGCTTGTATATGACCTGGAGTTTGGCTGGACCAATATTACGATCAGGAACTATATCAAGGTCACTTCACGCTTTCCCGTTGAACCCCCGCACAGCATGCCTTCGAAAGGATTGTTCATGTCGTTCGAAAAACATCTATATCAGCTGGACTGGGAGGAGACAGGACCAGAAGGTTGCTACAGGTTAAGATTTTTTGGATCGGATCAGGATTTTACGCTGACCGTCCATGAGGAGTCCGTAAGAAACTTTGGCATGGAATTCAGTAAGGAATGGGAGCATGCACCTTCAACTGTTCTATAAAGCGCATACGACATATTCATGAAATGGATAATTTAGGACAAGCCCCTTACTCAACATCCATTGTTTAACCGAGGTGATACACAGTGGCGATATTGAAAAATGACTGGGCCGACTATTTGGCGCCGGAGTTTGAGAAGCCCTATTATTTGAAGCTGCGCAAATTTCTTGCGGAAGAGTATAAGACGAGACGGATTTATCCGGATATGTACGATATTTTTAACGCGTTGCATTATACGTCGTTTGCCGATACGAAGGTGGTCATTCTGGGGCAGGACCCATATCACGGACCCGGGCAGGCCCATGGGCTTAGCTTCTCGGTCAAACCGGGGGTGACGCCGCCGCCGTCGCTGCAGAACATTTTTCAGGAGCTGCACGATGATCTGAACTGCGAAATTCCGAACAACGGTTATCTTGTTCCTTGGGCCAAGCAGGGAGTGCTCCTGCTGAACACGGTGCTGACGGTTCGAGCGCGCACGCCCAATTCGCACAAGGAGATGGGATGGGAAACCTTCACGGATCAGGTGATCCAGACGCTGAATCGGAAGGAGGAGCCGGTCGTCTTCCTGCTGTGGGGGAGCCATGCCCAACGGAAGGCGGAGCTGATTACGAACCCGAAACATCATCTGATCCGGTCACCGCATCCGAGTCCGTATTCGGCAATGCGCGGTTTTTTCGGAAGCCGTCCGTTCTCCCGGACCAACCGCTTCTTGCGTGAGGCGGGTCTGCCGGAGATCGATTGGCAGATTCCAAATATATAAGGGCACTGCGCTCAAAAATATCGTTAGGTTAACAGGGGGAATGTAGAAAATGAGTAAGCCTGTCATGCAGGTCGCGCTGGTATGCGGACCGGATAGTGATATGGAGGCCCAGGCCGTGCGAGCGGCATTGGAGTATTTTGGGGTACGCGTCTTTACCTACTGGATCGGCAGGCCGAATGACCTGATCGACGTCTTGTCCGGCGATGATTTATATGAAGGCACCGATATGATTCTGCTGAGCTTTCACGGGGATGAAGGCCGTCTAATCATGCCGGAGCTCGGCGATGACGTATATGAGCCGAACGAACCGAGAGGAGATTTCGGGCCGGACGAGATCCGGCGATTTGCGAGGCTGGACGGAAAGACGGTGATCGCGAATGGCTGCACGCTGGGAGATCCGGCGCTGGCCGAAGCCTTTCTTGCCAGTGGCTGTAACATGTTCATCGGACCGGATGACTATCCGGACGGCAACGATGCGCTAATGTTCGTGCTCCGGCTGTTCTATGAGATCATTCAGCAGGGCCGGGATGTGAAGGAAGCTTTCGCGATGACCGTACCTATGAGCAGCGAGCTGTCCATGTACCGTTTGTATGAATGAAATGATGAATGTAGAAAGACAGATAGACTATTGAAAATGCTATTTTGCCATCTCCTAGCTGTTCCGCAGGAAAGTCCTTGGAGATCTGCCGGGTAATGGATACATAAGAAAGTCGCCGGTGATGGGGCGGCTTTTGTTTTCACGAACAGGAATGCCTGAAATCGATTCCGGAGATGCATATGCCGCAGCTGACCCTGCTCGAGCATCCGGAGGAGGATTATATGTACGGACTGATCACAATGACCCTCGAAAGCCTGGCCTATTCGCTTCAGCTGGTGGAGAAACGATTGTAGGCAATTAACCGCTGATATCCCGGGTTCTTCGGCCATATTCGCCGGACGCTAACCATTTCGGAACAAATACCTGATATGAGAGAGGATTGGGAGTACCACATGAAAACAGAAAAGCAAAAAATGCTCGATGGAGAGCTATACAAGGCTTGGGACCCTGAATTGGTGCGTGAGCAGGCCTATGCCAGACGGATGACGCGCATGTATAACCAAACCACTGAAGCCGACGAGAATCTGCGGGTGCGGATTCTTAAAGAGCTGCTGGGATCGACCGGGAATAACCTGAAGATGGAGCCGAACATCCGATTCGATTATGGCTACAACATTCATGTCGGTGAAAATTTCTTCGCCAACTTTGACTGCACTATTCTGGATGTATGCGAGGTACGGATTGGCGATAACTGTATGTTCGGACCTGGCGTTCACATCTACACGGCTACGCATCCGGTGGATCCGTATGAACGGATAAAGGGACCGGAATACGGGAAGCCGGTTATGATCGGCAACAATGTATGGGTTGGCGGACGCGCCGTCATTAATCCGGGTGTTACGATTGGCAATAATGTGGTTATCGCATCAGGAGCCGTGGTGACCAAAGATGTTCCGGACAACATGATTGTCGGCGGCAATCCTGCGAAGGTGATTAAAGAAATTCACATTTAAAAAGATGTCGCTGCCTCGCATTGTATAAGGAACATTTCGCTTTCGACGGATCTCCTGGATGAAATAAAGAAGCGATATTATTGGCGATATCGTTTCTTTTTATATACTTGAGGTACTAATATAGAATCAGCAGCCGATCAGATTTGCCTCTATGTTGACGCTTCTCGGTGAATAAGTGGGGAGGGATGATGTTGCCTGTGAAAAAGAAGCTTGGTTTCGTCCTATTGATGATCTTTTCGCTGTTTATGATCAGTCCGGCTGAGGCATCCGTAGCTCCCGTTGAGCAAATCCGGGAACTGGTAAACCCTGAGTTTATGACTTACACATCAGGCTCTTTACGTCCGGTTAAGGATGATTATGGGATCACCGACACGGAGGATGTACAGCTTGGTGAAGGGCAGCCTTACTACATCGTCTCATCCGAATTTCTGAAGTCTTCGAGTGCAGACGGGGAGCACACAGACGATGATATTTTTGAACACGGCGGGTATTTATTTGTTATGGAGGAGAACGGAAAACCTGTTGGGAACGTAGACGTTACCAAAGAAAATGGGGCTTGGAGCATCTTCAAGCTTTCGAGTGGAATCAGCCCGGTTCAGGCGATAGTCGATACCCGTCAACAATCAGCAGCCGTTCCGGATACCAAGCTGATCTACGATCAAGCCTTTGGTCTGTTGGGGATTAGTCAAAATGAGAAATATATACAAAAAGCAGGTGAACACCAACTGAGTACTGCACAGGAAATCGATATCCGTTCGCTTGGAAATCAACTGATTCAGCAATATCAAGCAAGCCGGAAGCTCCCTCCTGGTTCAGCGGGGGGAAGGCTGTTTCCGTCTGATTCTACACATGCACATGGGAAATATTATACTGTGGGAGCTGTTATTTTTGCCGGATTCGCCATCATCGGAGCCGCAGTCATGCTGTTTAGGAAAAGAAGATCCAAGCTTTAAATAGGAGCAATGGATTGGTGTTACTGAACAATAAAAGCTTCGTATGTCCTCCAGCTCCTGAGTTTTCAGCACCACTTCCTTATCGTTCGTTACCATGATCGCAGGAAATCGATCGAGGCCGATTTTGTCGGCGATGTCTCGGTTTGTCGGGGTCTCGAGATCATATACCTGAATGCCTTGAATCACTTTCAAGAGAACATCGCTGGAGTTCATGAATTCAAGAAGCTGCATGTCGAGACCCGAGTAAGTTTCATAGAATAAATGGATTTTATATTGATCTTTCGAATCGGATGATAGAAAATCTAGCACATCCTGCTTGCTGGTTCCCGAGCAGCCAAGGGCCATAACCAACAACAGCATCGCGAAAATCTTACCAAATACATTAACGAAATACCGTTTGCTCCTCATGTATTCACCTCACTAACATAATTTCCTATCCCTTTGGCACTTCTTCCTTACAGGCCGAGACGATGCCGTACCGTTCCAGCGCCTTCGTGGATGACTCCAGCATCCGCCGCCGTAAATAGGCACCCTCCCGGATGCGCACCCGCCGGCCGAGAAAGCGGAGCTTGGATAGCAGATACTCCTGCTCGTCACCGGGCACCAAGAGCCGGACACTGTAGGTATCCTGCCCTTCGTCATACGTTACTTCCTTATCGAAGCAGGAGAGAGCGTACAGAATTCGGGACAGCTCCCCGTTATACCGGGGGACGACGTCAATGACGGCTTCCGTCCGCCTTGCATCGAGCAGTTGCGGAATCCTCTCCAGGATGCGGTCCGCATCGGATTCGGCGATCGGTTCCTCGGACACCGACAGGATGCTGTACAGCCGGGTGCGGAGCAGCGAGCGGTTCTTCCGGTGATACCAGAGCAGGTACCACTCCTGCTTGACCATGGAGAACTCCAGCTTATAAGGCAGCCCAGGCTGGTCCTTATGGGTACGCCCGCCCTTGATCGCGTAGGAGATGTTGATCGCGCGCTTGCGCATGATCGCTCGGCGCAATGGCCGCAGCAGCGGGTGGACGACCGGTTTGCCAGCGGCCTTCGCTTTTTCCAGCAGATGCTCCGGGGTTTCCATTCCCGCATCGGGTTCCAGGATCGCCCGCAGCTTCTCCAGCGTGGCAGGGGAGAAGGCATCCGCTGCAGCCGGATGGTCCAGCATCGTTTTCAGCCAGCTGCGCTCCTGCGAGGTCACCATGAACGTGCCCGAGTCCTCGAGACGGGATAGGATCTGGTAGTTAAAAATTTTTTCAAACGGATTCATAGGCAGCCTGGATCTCCTTCCATTCGTCGATCATTTCCTGGCGGAGCGTCAGCGGCTCCAGAATTTCGCAGGCAGAGCCGAAGCTCCGCAGCCAAGGCTTGATCTCGGTTGTGCCGTTCACGGTAATTTCGTATATGAAGGAGACCTCGTCTTCTTCGATGATCTCTCCCCATTGTCCTTGCAGCAGTACGCGTTCCTTCACGAAGCTCGGCCCGGAGACCCCGGGGTGGAAAAATCGGGCCCGAACCGTCACCGGACGGCCGGTATCGATCAGCCAGCTGTGCCGGATACGCTCCTCCAGCTCCTGCATTTTCGCCTCGAACCATGCCTCGTCAACCGCCGCGTCTTCCTCAATTTGAGTCATGCCCTCCATTCGATATTTGCGAATGCCTTCCCGGCCATTAGCGAGCAGATACCATCTGCCGTACTGGTGGTCGTAGACGACCTTCAACGGAAGCACCTTTTCCCATCTGCCCTTGGATTCCCGCTCGAACAGCGGGTTTGTATTTTTAGACGCATAGCTGAGCTCCGTTTTCGGCGAAAAGTACAGAAAGCGTACCTTGTGCCGATTACGGATGGCCTTAAGGAGGGTGAACAGATGCGCTTCGTCTAAGATGCGGGAATGATAGTGATACTTGTATAAAAAGGTTTCGGTAAACGGCATGGCTTCGCTTCGCTGAAGCTGCTTTTTAAGCCCGTCGCGGAGCAGGTATCCCGGCACGGATGGCACCTGCGTATTTGCCATGATATCAACGAAGTCATAGAGGTCCAGGAGCTCCTCTTCGGACAGCTCATGGACCAGCTCGCCGCGGATCCGGTACCGGTAAGGCCGGGGACCGGGCTCCCTGCAAATGACGCCGACCTCCTCGAGATATTTCAGATCGGAGCGGACGGTTTTTTCATCCGGGTAGGGAACGCCGTCCGGGGTTCCGCCGCAGCAGGCGTCCAGCAGCTCCGAGACCGTTAAGGTCTCATCACGCATGGCGCTGAGGAGCAAAGAAATCCGGAGTCCCTCGGATTCCTTGACCGACTTGGCGCGGAACAGGAACAGCAGTACCGGATCGGCCGACTCATAGTAGCTGAACCGGAGGGCATCAGCCAGCTCGGCGCCCTGCTCCATGGGCAGCTGCTGGTGCACGGTGCTGACGATGTCCTTCAGCTTCCGGATGGTTTTATCAAAGGTATGTACGGAAATGCCGAGCCGGTCGGCGAACTGCTGCCGGCTGTAGGCGCCGCTCGTCAGTGCAAGCATGCGCAGAAACTGGATCTCCTTGTCAAAGCTTTCCTTGGCCATGGTCAACCTCCGTTCGTTAAGCAGGCTATCTCTCTATTGTATCAGGGGTTGAAAAGCGGTGAAACGGAAAACTTTAACCCGGATTTGCCGCTTCGTAATACTTTTGCCATGTTCAATACCCCCGGAATGCGCGAAGATAGAGGCAACAAAGAACCGAGTCCCTAAAAAGGACCTGTGGAGCGTGAAAGAGCCGGGCAGTGGCGAGCAAGTCCCCAAAAGGGACTTGTGGAGCGCAAACGAGCAGGACAGTGGCGAGCAAGTCCTCAAAAGGGACTTGTGGAGCCCAAACGAGCCGGGCAGTGGCGAGCAAGTCCCCAAAAGGGACATGTGGAGCGCAAACGAGCCCTGCCGGGGCGAGCAAGTCCCCAAAAGGGACATGTTGAGCCCAAACGAGCCGGGCAGTGGCGAGCAAGTCCCTAAAAGGGACATGTGGAGCGCAAACGAGCCTGGCAGTGGCGAGCAAGTCCTCAAAAGGGACTTGTGGAGCCCAAACGAGCCGGGCAGTGGCGAGCAAGTCCTCAAAAGGGACATGTGGAGCGCAAACGAGCCCGGAAGTGGCGAGCAAGTCCCCAAAAGGGACATGTGGAGCGCAAACGAGCCGGGCAGTGGCGAGCAAGTCCTCAAAAGGGACTTGTGGAGCGCAAACGAGCCGGGCAGTGGCGAGCAAGTCCTCAAAAGGGACTTGTGGAGCGTGAACGAGCCCTGCCGGGGCGAGCAAGTCCTCAAAAGGGACTTGTGGAGCGCAAACGAGCCGGGCAGTGGCGAGCAAGTCCCCAAAAGGGACTTGTGGAGCGTGAACGAGCCCTGCCGGGGCGAGCAAGTCCCCAAAAGGGACATGTGGAGCGCAAACGAGCCCTGCCGGGGCGAGCAAGTCCCTAAAAGGGGCCTTCGGAGCGCGAGCGAGCGCTGCCAGCGCACGAGTGAGTTGTACTACGTGAGTTAGCTCTCAAAACCTGCTTCAACGGAGCAGGCGGAATCAGGTCGGAAAAGCGTCAGCGTTCTCCTTTGTCCTCTAATTTTAACAACTGTGAAGATCATTCCAAAAATTAGAGGACAACAGAGATTGGAGACATGATCCGCATGCGGAGTGCTGATAGGCGACGAACAAAGGTACTGATCCGTATGCGGAGTGCTGATAGATGAACAAAGGTACGATTCGCACACGAAGTTATTGCCAGGCGTGCTTGAACAGAGAGTCCCAACGACGACGGTCCGGCATCCGAAGTGATGTGACCGCACCAATAGACCCCCAAAGGAGGAATTCAACATGTCGCAGATCAAGCAAACGATCCTCGAAGAACTGAAGCGCATTGAACGGGAGGAGGGCGTCCGGATTCTATATGCGTGCGAGTCGGGCAGCCGGGCGTGGGGCTTTCCTTCCCGGGACAGCGATTATGACGTGCGTTTTCTATATATCCGGCCGGTTGAGTGGTACTTATCCATATTCGACAAGCGGGACGTGATTGAACGACCGATCAGCGATAGGCTGGACATCAACGGGTGGGATTTGAAAAAAGCGCTCCGTCTCTTCCGCAAATCAAACCCGCCGCTGCTCGAATGGCTGCAGTCGCCAATCCGGTATTTGGAATGCTACTCGGCCGCTTCGCGAATCCGGGAGCACGCGTCGCAGATGTTTTCGCCTAGAGCGTGCATGCATCATTACTTGCATATGGCCAGAGGGAACTACCGGACCTACCTCCAAGGCGATACCGTCAAGATCAAAAAATATTTCTACGTGCTTCGTCCGATCCTGGCTTGCGAGTGGATCGAGAAGCATGGCGCGATGCCGCCTATGGAGTTCCAGCGGTTGGCGGATGCATTGATTCCCGAAGGGAGCGGGCTGAAGACGGCCGTTCAGGAGCTGCTCGCCCGCAAAATCGCCGGGGATGAAATGAAAGATGAGCCTAAAATCGCCGTGATCAATGAATATATTGAGACCAAATTAGCCGAATACGAGCGGATCGCGAAGGACATGCGGACGGCCGAAAGGGACGAAGTCGGCATCGATGCGAAGCTTGACGATCTGTTCCGGTCGGTAGTATATGAAGGATGGGAGAAGGATGAGTGCGATGGTCATTTTGTTTAATCAAGCGAAACGGATGCCTTGGGAGGGGAGGACCTCTATATACGATCATATTCGGCAGCAGGGCGGCACGGTGGACGGCTCCCTGCCGGATGATGAGGAATTCTGGGCGGGAAGCCGAATGCGTTGGGTGGCCGGAGGATTGGATGGCGCGCTTGGGCACCATGCGGCACCAGCCGGCGCTTCGGAGGATGTCCGGGAGCTGATCCGCCTGCTGGTAAAGCTGACGAGAAAGCCTGGGGCGTTGAAGCGTAAGGCCGTATACGAACAGCTGATGAAGCTGGATATCGGCGGCAGCATCGATGCCGTGCTGGAGGAGATTCGGCAAGCTCCCGGCATCGAGCCGGAGCCGCTGTTTTACGAAGCTAAATGGTTTGCGGAATGCGGGGCACACCGCAATGTCGTCAAATTCGGCATGGCCGTGCTCGGGTTGTTCCGAAACGAAGCGGCGAAGGACCTGCTCCTGACGCTGGGAAGGCATGAAGAATTTACACTGTATGCCGCCGTAGCGATCACGAACGGGATGGAAAACAGCAATGACGTGTTGTTTGAATTGGCCCAGACGGTCCATGGCTGGGGAAAAATCCATACAGTCGAACGGCTGCAGCCCGATACACCGGAAATTCGGGCGTGGCTGCTTCGTTACGGCTGCCCAAACAGCATCATGGATGAATACCTGGCTTGCATTTGCGCACGGAACGGCGAGCTTCATGAAGCGCTCTCGGCAAGCCGCGTCGATGACGAGCTGTTTGAAGGCGCGACTGATATCATTCAGGCGCTGCTCCATGGCGGACCCGCCGAGGATATCGACGATTACGAGTTCGCCCCGCAGGTTGTAACGGACTACGTGCGGCTCGCGGAGGAGCAGGGGCGGACGGCGAAGCATCTGACGGTCATTCTGAAGCTCCGTGAATATCTGGACGCTTCGGATGAAGGCTGGGTGCAACGGTTAACCGCGGGATGGACCGAGGAGCGGAGACAAGCCGCTGCCGGCACTTGCGAACGCATCCTATCGAAGCCGATGTGGCAAGAAGTCGTCATGGGAGCGGTCAAGAGCGGAAGTCCCACGGAGCAATGGTACGGGGTGTCCGCTGCCCGCAGGCTGGGCGTTGATATCTGGCAGGAGCTATTTGCTCAGCTTACGGTGAACCCGCTGCTAGATTCGCACTATTTGGAGCTGATGAAATCCAACGATTCCATGCGAATCCGGGAGCTTGTCGACTTCGCCGGGCAGCGGCTGCCGCTCGCGGAGATTGCCTCGGGCCCGGGCGAGGAGATGGGGTTCGGCGAGGAATTTGCGGCACACCGGTGCCTTAGCAGCATCCTTCAGAACCTGGACCGTCATGAAGGGATCGGCCTTGAGCTGATCGCAGCCGGCCTAAACAGCCCGGTGGTGAATAACCGGCATATGGCGCTTACCGCGCTGGAGGCATGGACGGTAGCTTCTTGGAAAGCACGGCTGTCCGAAGTGCTGGTTCAGGTGTTGGCGGTTGACCCGGATGAATCGGTCCGGGAACGCATTCGCTCCCTTTTGGAGGAGATTGGAATTTCAAACAAACAGGCAACGCAGGGAGAAGCATAAGTAAGTTGTTTATGGGAGCTCTTAAGGTGGGGTCATGAAAAGAACGCTTGAGGCTGGCTCCAAGAAAAACGCCTTGGAAGAACTCCTAAGGAACCTCCCAAGGAACTCCCAAGGAACTCCCAAGGAAAAAACTCCTAAGGAGGACTCTTGAGAATGAGGAGAACTTTTGAAGAGAACTCCTCAGGTCACTCTTAGGAGACGGCCCCTAAAAAACGCTTAGAAAAATACGCTTAACGAGCAATCATACGTGTAACCTTGGGGAGAAGCATTAGTACAGAAGGCTTTCATTTTTTAAGAAACTGGAGTGAACGGAAAATGGGATATCAAAACATCGACGGTGTACGGGTGTGGGGAAAGCCGGATGAAAGCGCGGTGGCCCAAGCGCGCAGATGCGCCGAAACCGGCAATGTCATCCGGACCTTGCTCATGGCCGACCATCATAAAGGGTACAGTCAGCCGATCGGAGGCGTCGTTGTATACGACGGCCAGATCTCACCCTCCGGCGTAGGCTACGATATTGCCTGCGGGAACAAGGCGGTACGGACGAACCTGCATGCGAAGGACATCAAGCCAGTGCTGGGACGCATAATGGACGACATCGCGCGCAGCATTTCCTTCGGGATCGGGCGCGTCAACAACACACGGGTCGATCATGAGCTGTTTGATGATCCGGACTGGGACGTGTACCGCTCGATCGGGAAGAAGGAGCACGACAAGCTGCTGGCGCTGGCCCGGAGCCAGCTTGGCACGGTCGGCAGCGGCAACCATTTCGTCGATCTGTTTGAGGAGCAGGAGACGGGACGGCTGTGGGTCGCCAATCACTTCGGCAGCCGGGGCTTTGGACATAAAACGGCGAGCGGCTTCCTCAATCTGAGTGCCGGACGCGATTTTCTGGCAAATGCCCCGGGGGAATCGATGGACCAACCGCCGGTGCTGTTCGACCTGGACAGCGAGCTTGGCGATATGTATTATCGGGCGATGAAGCTTGTGGGCCGTTACGCCTATGCCGGACGGGATTACGTCATCGGGCAGGTGCTGTCGATGCTCGGGGCCGAAGCCGACTTCGAGGTGCATAATCATCACAATTATGCTTGGAAGGAGACGCATGACGGGAGAGAAGCCATTGTCGTGCGGAAGGGAGCCACGCCGTCGGCACCGGGGCAGACCGGGTTTATCGGCGGCAGCATGGGTGATATATCCGTGATCGTTCGGGGCAAGGATTCGGAGGAAAACCGGGACGCTTGCTACAGCACCGTACATGGGGCAGGACGCATCATGAGCCGGACGCAGGCGGCCGGCCGAATGAACTGGAAGACCCGGACCCGCAGCGGCGGACAAATCTCGACAGCACAGATGCTGTCGGCAGTTAAGGAATTTGGCGTGGAGCTGCGCGGCGCCGGTACGGACGAAAGCCCGTTTGTGTACCGCAAGCTCCAGGACGTTCTGGATGCGCACGCCGGGACGATTGAGGTACTGCATGTGCTGAAGCCGATCGGCGTCTGCATGGCGGGTGCAGATGAATTCGATCCGTACAAGGATTAACGCGTATACTGGTATCATCGGACTTACATGGATTACATTGGATTACATTGGATTACGTTGCTTTGCATTGCATTGCATTGTGCCGTATTGCATGTACCGTGCTGCATGTATCCGTATTATGTATCGTATTGCATGTATCGTACTACATGTATCGCAATGTATTATATCGCATTGCATTTTATTTTATTGTATTGCATTGAAATGAATAAATATGAAATGAATGAATTGAACAGCATTGAATTGCGGCCGTTTCCTGGAATATCACCAAGGAAACGGCCGTTATTATTTCACGGATTATCATAGGACGAATGAAGTCCTGAGTCGTTCATTGGAACACATGATTGAACATCTAATGCCAGACTTTTCGTGGTCATCAACGCAATGAAGCCCTACCCGTTCTTAACCCCCTCCAAGAACAAAAACAGCGGAATCCGCCGCCGGCGTTCATACGTCTCCTCGGTTAGGAAATGCTCCCGAACCGGCCTCGACTCGCGAAGAGACGCTACGCGAAAGCCTGCTCCCGTAAGTGCCATAAAATAATCCTCCACCGTGCGATGATATTTATGGACCGTTCCCCCAAGCCACTGCTGCTCCCGGTACCCCTCGATGAAGTAGTTGTCCACGACCCAATTCGTTCTGATCCCGGACGGCTGAAGGGTAGAGGTAATGACCGGATGCTCAATGGAGAAGATGAATTTTCCGCCGGGCTTAAGGGTCTGATGAATGCCTCGAAAGACGCTCTCGATATGTTGCAGATAATGAATGGCGAGTCTGGAGATTACCACATTATAGGTATCCCGCGGATACGTATATTCCTCCATCCTCATGTGCAGAACGGTCCCGTTGTTGTATGCCGTTAGGTTGCTCGTAGAGGCATCCGTCATTTTGCGGGAACCCTCGATTCCCACGTAGGCTGCACAACCTTTTTTCAACAATTCCACGCCAAATCCCGCATCCCCGCACCCCAGATCCAGTATATGACGATCCGAAATATCCCCGAGCAGCTCCATAATGACGGGCTTCTCTAAGGTATCGTTAGCGTTCTCCTGCCATTGCCGGCGCTGCATATACTTCTCAAAGTTAGCGTCGTTGTCATAAAAATCAGTTCCGTGATTGCGCATTAGGTCCCTCCCTCGGATAATGTCCTAAATCCTACCATCGTGTACTTTACCACATAAGCGGAGCTGGAAGCTATGGGTACAGAGAAAGGCATGATCATGGCGCTAATTCACCGTGCCGTGCTGCAAGGAGTCCTCAAGGTAGAGGGAAAATGAAATGACATCCGGTAGATGAAGACGCACCAACAACCGGCCTTTTTCATATGGTACAGGAGCGGATCTTATGATGAGGGGAGTTATTGATCGATGTACGGAAATTACTATCATGTCCCGGGACCCATGACTAGGCAGAGAGTTTCAATGCAGCAAGCCCAAGAAATAGCACTGGCCCGCGTTCCGGGGCGAATTGTGCATGTCGATATGGAGCTGGAGCACGGCGTGTTGGTATACGAAGTATTTATCCTGACATCCGAGAACAGGCTATTCGAAGTCGAGGTACTCGCGAAGTCAGGAAGAATCTTGAAGATCGAGGAAGAAGACGACGAAGATTAAGGCGGGTCGGGTTTATAGAAACAACGAACCGAGTGAGACGTGGGAAAACCATCGTTTCGCTCGGTTTTTTATCATGGAGATGCAAAGGCATCCCCGCCTGTCATGTTCATGATTTACAGCGGGACAGCAAAATTCCGGATATCCATATCCCCGAAGCTTGCCGCATACATTCGATATCAAGATTAGGTGAAGCTCGAACCTCGAAGCGATATATGTAAAAAAGGTTTAGAGGCGTTTATTCCCTATATTTTGCATCAAGCTGGCCTCTATAATGGAGTTGAACATGCATAGCGGCTTGTGTCCCTAAGGATGTGGATTCTCATAACATGGGATAAACGCATCAAGGGAGCTGCTCGTGTACAGGTTCGCTGAAACAAGAGAGAGATATCAAACTAAAGGAGATATGAAACATGGCTAAAACGAAACGGGGCCGAGCCCTGTGGAACACGCCTTCCCGGGGCCGCGGCACATGTCCGGTATGCAGCACGAAGCGCATCAAGCTGCTCTATACCGCGAACAAATCGGACGGCACGGCGCTGAAGGTATGCAAGCGATGCCAGAACGCCGACCCGGCCAGGGTGGACGCTCCCGTAATCTAGAGGGGGTCGGTGCAAGGCGCCGGATGGCGGGAGTGAGCCGCCTTTCTAATAAGAGGCATCCATCAAAAAGTCCATTCCTTATTCAAGGGGATGGTCTTTTCATTTTGACAGGATAACGCTGCCGATGGTGTAGACCTCCAGCAGACCAATGGTAAGCGAGCTGAGGTGTACGTACGTCGTGCCCATGCTGGTTTACTTTTCCCTGCCGTTGGTTTAATATTTAATTAGATGAATATTAAATTAGACGATGATTAAACTAACGGATTGGAGGGACCCGGACAATGCAACTGGATAAAGTGGTCAACTATCACAAAGCACTTGCGGATCCAACGCGGATTAAAATCCTCATCCTGCTCGCCGAAGGGGAATTGAACGGGCAGGTCCTTGCGGAGAAGCTCGGCGTTACGCCGGCAACGATTACGCATCATGCCGCCAAGCTGCGGGAAGCGAGCCTCATTAAAGAGCGCCGGGACAAGAACACGATTTATTTTTCGCTCAATCATTATTTCATTAAGAACAGCGCGTCGGCAACGGAGAATTTAATCTACCAGCGCGTGAACCCGGAGCATACAGCCGAGCGCATTCCGGATGCGGATCAGCAGCTGCGGGAATCGGTGATCAAGAACTTCTTCACACAAGACGGGAAGCTGAAGAGCATTCCGGCACAGCTGAAGAAGAAGCTCATCGTGCTGACGCATATCGTATCCATGCTGGAAAATGGACGAAAGTACAGCGAGAAGGAGATCAACGAGTTCATCGCCGGATTCCATGAGGACTTTGCGACGATTCGCCGGGAATTCATCATGCACCACTTCATGTACCGGGACAATGGCGTGTACGAGCTGAACCCGCAGGAGATGTGGGCCCGGTGGGAGGATTTAAAGTAAAAACAGCGCGCAGCTTGCACCTTAGCACTCCATTCCATGCATGGAATCCGTTTTGATATATAACAATGAAAAGAGCGGATGGCAAGCCCTCGGACCTTTTTAGAATGCTGGTCCAAGGGCTTGCTTTCCTTATGTCCGGTCCGCATTCGCAGACGCTCCCGATACCGAACCGTAGCCAACCGACCCGGCAGCGGTTACAATAAGAAAATACAAGGATAGAAATTCCAAGTGAGGTGAAAGGATGGACGTTTACCGCTGCATGAACCATCCTGAAGCGCCGGCCATCGGTCAATGCAGGCGCTGCGGGAAACCGATCTGCAAGGACTGCTATAACCTGGACACCGGCTGCTGCCGCTACCGCTGCGGCGAGATCGGCTATGCTCCGCATACGCCGCCCCGGCCCAAGAGCGCGTTTTGGAGCGTCATTGTGTCCCTGCTTGCCATTCTCGGCGGATTGGCGGTGCTGCTGCTTGCGATTTGCGGCGCCATGCTGTTTTCCTATTAGGCAATGAATCTTATGCGTTAAGTTTGTAAATCAAGGAGTGGGCAGATGGAATTTCCCGTTTATATATACCTAGGTTCCTGGCGGATTCATCCGCATGTGCTGTTTGAAGCACTGGCCTACTTTATCGGCTTTCGCGTCTATTTGTGGACCCGGCGGCCCAGCGGCATGTCCAAGCTGATGAGCCTGCAAATTTTGGCAGGGACGATCGCGGGCGCGGCCATAGGGTCCAAGCTGCTGTTTTGGCTGGAGGATCCGGCCGCCACGTGGGAGCAGCTGAGCCAGCTCCATTTGCTGTGGGGCGGGAAAACGATTGTTGGGGGTCTCCTAGGGGGCCTAATCGGGGTGGAGCTGACGAAACGCTGGGTGGGCTGGAAGCATTCTACCGGCGATGATTTCGTATACCCGCTTATCCTGGGCATGGGGCTGGGACGGATCGGCTGCTTTCTGACCGGTCTGGACGACCATACGTACGGCACGGCGACGTCCTGGGTGACGGGCGTGGATTTCGGCGATGGAGTCCTTCGCCATCCGACTCAGCTGTATGAGATTGTTTTTCTGATCGTCCTGGCACTGCTGCTTATCCCGCTGTACCGTCAGAGCCGCAGCCAATCCCCCGGTGAAGGTTATGTATCGGGCCGGATGTTCCAATGGTTCATGGCCGGGTACCTGCTGTTCCGTTTAGGGGTCGAATGGATCAAGCCGACGCCTCACCCCTACCTGGGGCTGAACAATATCCAGCTGGCCTGCATTGCCGGCCTGATCTACTACGCCTGGCTCATCGGCGGCAAGAGCAAGCTTCGCCGATCGATCCCGGAGTCCCATCTTCCAAGCTGATCAAGATAAAGGAGCGTTACATTATGCCGAACCGGCCTTATCTGTATCATGAACTGACGAATAGCATTTGCACGACCTGTTACCGTAAAGTCGAAGCCAAAATCATTGAGGAGAACGGCAAGATCTATATGGTCAAGCGCTGCCTTGTTCACGGCCCGGAGAAAGTGCTGATCTCAACGGAGGTCGATTACTATCACCAGACCCGGAAGTTTATTAAGCCCTCCGAAATGCCGCTTAAGTGGAACACGCCGATACGTTACGGCTGTCCCTACGACTGCGGTCTATGCCCCGATCATGAGCAGCACAGCTGCTTGACCCTCCTCGAGATTACGGACCACTGCAATCTGCAGTGTCCGATCTGCTTCGCGGAATCATCGCCGCACCGTACCTCTTACCGGTCGCTTGAACAGATCGAGTTCATGCTCGACCGGATCGTCGAGAACGAAGGCGAGCCGGATATCGTGCAGATCAGCGGCGGGGAACCGACGACGCACCCGAATTTCTTCGAAATCCTGGATATGTGCAAGAGCCGTCCTATCAAACACATCATGGTGAACACCAACGGCATCCGTATTGCTCAAGATGCCGATTTTGCCCGGCGGTTGTCGGAATATATGCCCGGATTCGAGATCTATTTGCAGTTCGACAGCTTTGAAGCCCATGTATTGAAGGAGCTGAGAGGGGCCGATCTGAGACGTATCCGCCAGCAGGCCATCGATCGCTTAAATGAATTTAATATCTCCACTACGCTCGTGGTTACGCTGAAGAAAGGGCTCAATGACGGCGAGATCGGCGACATTATCCAGTATGGGATGAAGCAGCGGGCGGTGCGAGGCGTGACGATTCAGCCGATTCAGGCGGCAGGTCGTCTGGAAGGCTATGACCCGTCGACGGATCGGCTTACGGTTAGCGAAGTGCGCAGGATGATCATCGATCAGTCCGGAGTGTTCCAGGAGGCCGACATTCTGCCGGTGCCTTGCCACCCGGATTGCCTGGCGATGGGCTATGCGCTCAAGCTGGGCGGGGAGGTGCTGCCTCTGACAGGCATGATCGATCCGAACATTCTGCTTGAGGGCGACAGCAATACGATCGTATTTGAGCAGGATCCGGTCATTCGCGGCAAAATGTTCGAGCTGCTCTCTACCGGACATTCCCCGCAGTCCTCGGCGCTGTCCTTGAAGAGCCTGCTTTGCTGCCTTCCTTTGGCGGCTGTGCCGGAGCAAATTACCTATGATAATGTGTTCCGCGTCATTATCATGCAGTTCCTCGATGCCCATAACTTCGATGTCCGCTCGGTCAAAAAATCATGCGTTCACATCGTCCATCCTGACGGGCGGATGATCCCGTTCGATACCTATAATCTGTTCTATCGGGACGATAAGGAAGAGCTGCTGAAGGAACGCAAAGAAGAGCTGGTCACCGCCTGGGACAGGGGGTAAACAACATGGGAAGTGATAGCGAGAAGCTAACATCCAGCCCTCTGTATCAATTGGACCGCAATATGAGCATCGGCAGCCCGCTCTCGGACCGCCTGCAGTGGCATTCCCCGCTGGAGGCCCCGTTTCTCGTAGCCGGATTCGGCTGGTTTCAGGCCGAGCGCCTGTACCGGAGATTGCCGGCGGTGCCGGATGTACCGGTCCGCCCGGAAGTGGATGCTTTGTCGAACTGCACCTCGGGAGGCCAGATCCGGTTCCGAACCGATTCGCGCACCGTATCGGTTCGCGTCCGCTTAACGTCAGGCTCCGGCATGTACCATATGCCGCCGACCGGGGAGTGCGGCATGGATGCCTATATCGGAGGCCCCGGGCATTGGATTCACGCGGGAACGGCAAGCTTCAAGCCCGGTCAGGAAGAATACGAGAGCAGCCTGTTCACCTGCGAGGACGCCGAGGAGCGCTCCTTCATGTTGAACATGCCGCTATATCAGGGCGTACGAGAGCTATGGATCGGATTGGAACCAGGTGCGAAGGTGTGGGCACCAGAACCGTATGATTCAAGCAAAAAGGTGATCCTGTACGGCACTTCCATCACCCAGGGCGGGTGTGCGTCACGGCCCGGCATGTCCTATCCGAATATCCTTAGCAGGCATATCCATCTGGAGTTTATAAACCTCGGCTTTTCCGGCAACGGAAAAGGCGAGCCGGAGCTGGCAATGCTCGCCTCGCAGATTTCGGATCCGGCATGCTTCGTTATCGATTATGAAGCGAACTGTGGAGGAACCGAGGAATACCGGCATACCTTGCCGGGCTTCATCAAGACGTACCGGGAAGCCCATCCGGATGTGCCGATCATTCTCGTATCGCGGATTCCGCATGGAGCGGAGTCCTTCAAGCCGGAGATCCGGGAAGGGCGGCTCGCCAGGCTGAAGTTCCAGTCGGAGCTTGTCGCGGAGCGGAATAAGGCCGGGGACCGGCATATTGTGTTCGTGGACGGGTCGGATCTGCTCGGCGACGATCCGGGCGAGGCGATGGTGGACGGCGTTCATCCGACGGATCTGGGCTTTCAGCGGATCGCAGACGGTCTGCTGCCGGTTATTCGGCAAGCGACGAGCCGGTAATACCAAGCATCCGGCTGGTAATGGCCGATTCGTTCAATCATTTACCGCCGAATAGCGGCGGGAAACAAGACGGCACGGGAGTCATTCCTGCGCCGTTTTTATTTTGCTTAGCTCCGCTACAAAAACTTCACTGTAGGCTCAATCGCAAGTCCTCAGCAGTAAGCTCGATCGCAATACCTCCATTGTGAGCTCCACACTCATGTTCACTGCAGACCCTCCATTGTAAGCCCCACCGCAGATTCTCCGCTTTAAGCTTCATCGCAAGTCCTTCACTGTGAGCACCATTGAAACTCCTCAACTATAGGCTCAGCCTCGAGTCCTACACATCTCCTCCACAGCTTAACCACAGGTCCTTCCACCGTAGCCCCACCGCATGTCCACTGGCGTCAAGCTCGACCTCACATTCACTACCGCAAGTTCTCTACCGCAAGGCAAAAGATAAAAATCACGATTGTTTTCCTAATTATTATGATGTTATGATAACAACAAACTAACATAATGATGATAGAAAAAGGATGTGCTGTTCACATGGCAGGCAAAGTAACGATGCAGCAAATTGCCGATCATCTCGGCCTTTCGAAGTTCGCGGTTTCTAAAGCGCTTTCAGGAAAGCCCGGCGTTAGTCTGGAAACGCGGGAGCGAATTGTGAGCGTGGCGACGCAGCTCGGGTATTTCGCGAATAAAGCGCCAAAAAACGGAAGCCGGAAGAGCGAGGCGGCGGGCGGGCAGACGGCTGCGCGCGAAACCGTCATCGTGCTCGTCCCGAACGTCCGCTATCAGACCCGCGACTCGATGTATTGGGGGCGCATCATCGACGGAATAACGAGCGAGCTTGAGCGCAGAGATATGGGGATGGTGATCGTGACCGACCAGTTCAAGGACAGCTTCGCCAATCTCATCAATCCCGCCGGCGTCAAGGGCATCATCGGCGTGGGCTTCATCTCGTCGCAGCTGCTGCTTGAGATCCGCAGCCTCGGCATTCCGTTCGTGCTCATTGACCATGAAGACCCGCTGATCCCGTCGGATGCGCTGTTCATGAATAATGTGGAATGTATCCGCAGGACAGCCAGCTACCTGATCGGCTGCGGCCACCGGAAGCTGCAGTTCGTCGGCAACATCCACTTCTCGAGGAGCTTCGCGGACCGCTATCAGGGATATCGGGCCATTCTGGAAGAGCAGGGGATACCGCTCGGCCAGAACGAGGAGCTGCTTCGTCTTGAGGGCGAGAACCGATCCGAGTTGACCGAGGCGCTGGAAGGAATTTTGGGGAGGATGGATGAGCTGCCGACGGCCTTCGTATGCGCGAACGACTCCATTGCCATTTGCGTCATGACCGTACTCGGAAGAATGGATGTAGCGGTACCGGAGCAATGCTCGGTTACCGGCTTCGATAACATCGAGGATGCGGCGAGCTCGTCCCCGTCGTTAAGCACGATCCATGTGCATAAGGAGGCGCTCGGCCAGCGGGCGGTGGAGAGCTTGCTAAGACGCGTGGAGCAGCCGGACAGCCCGCTGGAGAAAATACTGCTGGCCGGGGACTTCGTCATCCGGAATTCAACAGCTTATGCAAGGAAGGTTGACTGATGTGACAGGCTTCCGCCGTATTGCGCAGCTATGGAGAGAGCGGCCGGCCGGCCGGCTGGACCGCAAGCTGTCTGTCGTATTTTTATTTCTGATCATGCTGCCGATGGGGCTCATCACGTATTTTGCGGCGGAGCGTTATACGGCTTCGATCGAAAAGAATACCGTGGCCTATGTCTCCCAGCTGTCGAGCAAGATGATGGGCAAGCTGGACGATTACGTGAATGACATGATGAAGATTTCCATTATCCCTTCGTATTTGAATGAAATTCAATCAGGGCTGGACATGTCGAACCGGTATTACGAAGAGGGAGGCCCGTCTAAGGCAGCGGACCGCCCGAACGAGAGCGAGGTCAAGCTGCAGATTACGCGGAAGGTCGAGCGCAGCATTTATTTTATGAACAATATCAAGGAAGGTACCAGCAACGTATATCTGTTCGATCTTTACGGCAACCCGTATTTCGTGGTCAAAAGCGGCGGCAGCCGCTCGAATCTGCAGCAGTATTACGAGGGCTGGAGAAAGCTCGCCACCGCGGCGAACGGCCGGCCCGTGCTGGTCAGCACGCAGGAGATTGCGGTTCCTGCCGGAAGCAAGCAGTATATGTTCACGGTCGTCCGCGACATCATCGACAAGTCATATCACTCCATCGGGACGATTGCGGTCGATGCAAACATCGGCGTGATCGAGAATATCGTGACCGACCTCGAGGATACGACCCGCGGAAAGACCTTTATTTTGGATGATAACGGAACCGTCATTTACGACAGCGAGAAAAAATACTTGGCGCGCAGCATGAACGAGCATGCGGCCCTGGCCCAGGTTACCGGAAGGGAGGGGAGCTTCCGCATGACGATTGAGGGCGAGCCTCAGCTCGTCGTGTACAAGAAATCCGAGAAGACGGGATGGCTGATCCTGATAACGGTACCGGAGCAGCCGCTGATGAAGGAGGCCTTCGATACCCGCCGGATCACCATTGCCGCCGCCGTAGGCGTCACCGGATTTGCGCTCATGATCTCGCTCGTCCTTATCTATGCGCTGATGCGGCCGCTGAGATCCATTGTCCAGCATATGAAGCAGGTGCAGACCGGCAACCTGGATGTCGTATTTCCGGTCCGCAGGCGGGATGAAGCGGGTTTGATCGGGATTTCCTTCAACCGCATGATGGCCCGGATCAAGCAGCTGATCGACGATATCTACGCGATGGAAGCGAGGAAGAAGGAAGCTCAGCTGGAGAGCCTGCAGCACCAGATCAACCCGCATTTTATTTACAATACGCTCGAGACGATCCGGATGACGGCCGTGCTTCATGATGATGCCGAGGTAGGAGAAATGGTTCAGCTGCTGGGACAGCAGCTGCGGTACAGCATTCACGCCGGCAGCGAAATCGTCGAAGCGAGGCAGGAGTGGGCACATATTAAAGCCTATATTGAGCTGCTGAATTACCGATATGGAGATCGTTTCGTGCTCTCGCTGCCGGAAGAGGAAGCCGTTCATTCCATCCGGGTCATGAAGCTGCTGTTCCAGCCCATCATTGAGAATGCCGTGAATCATGGCTTCGATGAAACGAAAGCCGTCCTGCATCTGACGATTACCCATGAACGCGAGGGGGATCATCATATCTTCACCGTAGCGGATGACGGCCTGGGCATGCCGCCGGCAGCGCTAGTGCGGCTGCGCCGAGCGTTGGAGGAGGAGCAGCCGCAGGCAGCGGAAGGGCGGGGAATCGGTCTGCGCAACGTTCATGAACGCTTACAGCTGCGATATGGCAGAGCTTACGGGCTTGCCGTTCAGAGCGAGGAGGGGCTCGGAACGACGGTCCGGATTACGATTCCAAGTGACGATACAGAGCAGCATTTAAGAACAGGAGTTGGTTGAGGATGCTTACGATTGCTGTGGTGGATGACGAGGAGCGAATTCGGCTGGGGCTGGGCAAGCTGATTCGGGACGCGGGCGAGCCTTACCGTGTCGTCGGGACGTTCGCAAGCGGCCAGGAGCTGCTCGACCGAATGCATGAGCTGCAGCCGGACCTTGTCATTACCGATGTCAAAATGCCGCAGATGGACGGCCTACAGCTGATGGCCCGCGTGCGGGAGCTCGCGAGCGGCGCGAAAATCGCCGTGCTGAGCGGCTACAACGATTTTGAGTACGCCCGGACGGCCATGCGCCAGGGCGCCGTGGAATATTTGTTGAAGCCGGTCAACATCAAGGAGCTGCATCAGCTGCTTGCAAACGTGCTTGAGATGGTGCAGAAGGAGCGAAGCGAACGAAGACTCGAATCGGATGATCTGGTGAGCTTCCTGCTGGGTCCGGGTGAGAACAGGGTGCCGGAGCATCTCTTCGAAGAGGTGTGCGCAAGACTGGACCGCCAGCCCTTGTTCCGGGGCTATTATGCCATCCTGCTGCTTCAGACTTCCTCAGAGGTGACGCCGGCCGGACTGGAGCATCTCACCGCCGAGTGGGGGGAGGAGCGCAGAATCGTGGGCTGCATCGACGGCCGAAGGGCCGTGATCCTGCCGGTGAGGCCCATCGAGCATGCCGGCATAGCCAGGGAACGCTCGGTGATGCTGCTGCAGCAGCTGCCTGCCGGAACCGCAGTCAAAGCGGGCATCAGCGGCGTGTTCTCCGGCAGCCAGTGGCTACCGCAGGCCTACGAGGAAGCGCTGCGCTCGTTGGAGCAGGCGTGGTACAGCCGAGAACGGCGGGTATGCGGAGCCCAGGGGGACGGGCAAGGGGCGCGGAGGCAGCCGGAGGAGCGCTACCGCCTGGTGCGGCTGCTGGACAAGCAGCTGTTTCCGGCTCTGCACGGGGGCGATTATGCCCGACTGCCGGATTTGGCCGGCGCCTGGCTGGATGAGGTTGCACCGTTGGCACCCGGGTGGGCGGAGCTTAAAGAAGCGTGCGCAGCGATTGCGGCCCATGGCTCGGAGGAGCTGGTGCACCGCGGGATTCCCAAGGATGAGGTTGAATGGCCCCATGATCCGGGGCGGTTCGAGGATTGGCGTGCATTTGCCGCAGCGCTGAAGGGCGCGGTAGAGAAGCTTGCAGGTCTGCTGGAGCAGGTAAAGACTGAGCACCGGGCCGTTGAAACGGTCAAAGCTTATATCCAGCAGCATTTTACCGAGGAGCTCGAGCTTCAGCATTTGGCCGATCTCGTTTACTTAACGCCGAGCTATTTAAGCAAGCTGTTCAAGACCGAGACGGGAGAGACGATTACGGACTATATCATCAGCGAGCGGATCGCGCTGGCGAAGCGGCTGCTGAAAGAGGATCGCGGCCTGAAGACGTATAAGGTCGGCGAACGGGTAGGGTACCCCGACCCGGCTTATTTTACGAAGGTGTTCAAGAAGATGACGGGAAAAACGCCGAAGGAATACCGGGACTTTGTTAGGTGATTGTTATCTAAAATGAGGACAATAAAACGAAACCGAATCTATTATTTTTCAGCATGCTGTCTTTTATAATTATGAAATCGGTACCACTTCAAGCAGAAAGCGAGGAAGGGAGCTTGTTCAATTTCAGTTATAAAACACAGCGCTATCTTATTCTGTTCGGGTTCCTCACCATTCCTGTTGTCCTGTCTCTGACCTTCTCGTATTATCCGGCGATTTCCCTGCTGTATTACAGCTTGACGGATTGGACCGGCCTCGGCTGGGATATGAATTTCATCGGACTGGATAATTATGTGGAAATATTTACGAAGCCTGAAGTGTTCAGCACATTGAAGAACAATCTGTACTATTTGGGCGGCGGTCTGGTGCAGGTCGTCTTTGCCCTGTATTTCGCGGTCATTCTGACCGGGAAGCTGAAGGGGAGAAACGGCTTTCGCGTAGCTCTGTTTCTGCCGTATGTTCTGCACAGCGTCGCGACGGTGATCATGTTCAAGAACGTGTACCACATGGAATACGGCTCGCTGAACACGCTCCTTGGCGCGCTCGGGCTGGATTCTTGGCAGCAGAGCTGGCTCGGCGACAAGCGGATCGTGAATTTCGCGCTGGCATTCATCTCCATGTGGAAATACATGGGGCTGAACATGGTGATCTTCATCGGTGCGCTCCAGTCCATCCCCGGCGATCTTTATGAGGCCGCTTCCATCGATGGCGCGTCGGGCTGGCAGAAGTTCCGCTATATTACGCTGCCAAGCATCCGCGGCGTACTGGAGCTGATGCTCATCCTGACCCTGACGGGCGCGCTTGAGGCATTCGATATTCCGTTTGTCATGATGCTGGGCGCAAACGATACGTCAACCTTTGTCATCCATACGGTGAATACGGCGTTTAAGTATCAAAACTTTGGTCTGGCTTCGGCCATGGCGGTCGTGCTGCTCATCATGGTGCTGCTGTTTATCGTCATTCAGCGGAAGCTGTTGTTTAGGGAGGGGAGAAGCGAATGAAGCGGGAACGATCCATCGCAATGACGATTTTTAATTATTTTACGCTGGCGGTTGCGCTGTTCGTTGTCTTCTTCCCGATCTACTCGATCGCGGTGGGAGCCTTCAAGACCCAGGTGGAGTATTATCAATCGGGTCTTGCGCTGCCGGACAATTTCTTCAACCTGGAAAACTTCAAGCGGGTGATCGACATTGGCGATCTGGGCCTCGGCTTCCGCAATATCCTGATCATTCTGGCCATTTCCGTGGCGGGAAACATCGTGCTCGGAACAATGGTTGCCTATGCGGTAGGACGCTTTGATTTCAAGCTGAAAAAGGCGATCATGGGCATGTACCTTGTAGCCCAGGTTATCCCGATGGTCACGACTCAGGTCGCAACGTTCAGCGTGATCCAAAGCCTGGGCGCCTACAATACGATGCTTGCGCCGATTCTGCTCTATTTGGGCGCGGACGTGCTCCAGATCGTCATTTATCTCCAATTCGTCAACAGCATTCCTAAAGATCTTGACGAGAGTGCCATGATCGAGGGAGCATCCCTGTTCAAAATCTATCGCTCCATCATCTTCCCGCTGCTTGCGCCGGCTACGGCAACGCTGATCATTCTGAAGAGCATTTCGATATATAACGATTTCTACACGCCGTATCTGTACATGCCGAAGCAGGATCTGAAGGTGGTATCCACCGCGATTTATTCCTTCATCGGTCCGAACGCGGCGCAGCTGAACGTCATTTCAGCGGGTATTCTGATTATCTTTATTCCGACGGTGGTGCTTTTCTTGTTCATGCAGCGGTATATTTTTGCAGGCGTGACGAACGGAGCGGTCAAGTAATTAGGGGAAGGCTGACGGTGACGGATCAAAAAGGGCTCGGTGGGAGCGATGTGACGGATAGGTGCATAGGGTTCGACGAGCCAATGTGACGGATGGATTGCATAGGGTTCGACGAGCCGGGGTGCGGATAGGTGCATAGGGCTCGGCGGGGCGATGTGACATATGGACGCACTAGGGTTCGACGGGCTCGATGTGACGGATGGACGCACTAGAGTTCGACGTAGGCTAACGCCGAGTCCCCAACCTCCCGGACCCAACCAAATGATGAATTGTATACCGCTGTGAACAGCGTAGACCCGGTTTGCCGGAGCCTAAAAAAGAGATAAAAACGACATAACGGAGAGGGAGAGTGCCAATATGAATACAAACAAGATATGGCCGGAGTATGTCAACGGCATGACATGGGGGTGGACCGGCATCCGGGGCACCTGGAGCGGGCCTGAAGCGGAGTTCTCCATGGAGCGAATGGCGGAGATGAACGTGAACTGGACAGCACTCGCGCTTTCCGCCGTGCAAGCAACGCCGCAATCGACGGAGATTCCGTTTCGCGAGGAGCCGACGGTAACGGATGACGAGGTCCGATGGGCGATCCGCAAGGCGAAGCAGCTTGGCCTGAAGGTGTGCCTGAAGCCGGTCGTCAACGTTGGCAACGGCACATGGCGGGCGCATATCAGCTTCTTCGATGAAGAGGTGCCTGGCGAGCCAAGCTGGGCGGAATGGTTCCGTTCCTACGGGGAGTTCATCCGCCGCTATGCTGTGATCGCCGAAGAAGAGGGCTGCGAAATGCTGTGCATCGGCTGCGAGATGGTACAGGCCGATAAGCGCGAGGCCGAATGGCGGTGCCTGATTGCGGATGTCCGGTCGGTATATGGAGGCTTGATTACCTATAATTGCGATAAGTACCAGGAGGATCGCCTGACCTGGTGGGACGCGGTCGATATCATCTCGTCGAGCGGCTATTATCCGATCGATCAATGGGAAGCGCAGCTGGACCGAATCGAAGACACGGTCAAAAAGTGGAACAAGCCTTTCTTCTTCATGGAAGCCGGATGCCCGAGCCGCGAAGGCTCCGCGGCCCGGCCGAATGACTGGTCGCTGCCGGGCGGGCCGTCCGAAGCGGAGCAGGAGCGGTACTATGAAGCGATGTTCGCTGCATGCGCACAGCGGGACTGGATGCAGGGATATATGCTGTGGGACTGGCCGGCCCGGCTGTACGACGCGCAGGAGGCTTCGGAGAACGACGATTATTGCATGTACGGCAAACGCGCGGCCGGAACGGTGCGGCGCTTCTACGCAAGCGGCTCCCTGGCATTGGAAGCCGGTGAGAGTTCCGATGCTCGATAACACGCAAGTTTAAATAGGTTTATTGCTTTGTGAAGTGAACCGCATCGCATGCAGCTTCTGGCGCATGCGGTGCGGTATTTGCTTGGGAAGAGGCACGCTGTCGGGAGTCGGTATGATCGATAGAATCCCCGCCTAACAAAATAATCATAGGTTAGCATAATTTATGACAATAAAAACAAATGTACTTCATTTGTTTTGTTCTTGTTAGCTATTAATATTTGAGTTGTAAGCGATAACAATATCGGCATTCCCTTTTTGGGAGACGCCGGATCATTACAAAGTACAGGGGGAAGAGACAAATGAAGAACAGACTGACAATGCTGCTGCTTCTGTTATTTACCGTATCATCCATATTGGCCGCCTGCGGAGGCAACAAAGCGAATGATGCGGGCACGACGCCTGGTGCGAGCACGGGCAGCGAAACGGCCGGCACGGAGGGAGCGACCGAGCTTGGCGGCAAGCTAAAGGTGCTGACGCACCGTACGGATCTTGTGAATGACGGAACGCTCGATAAGTATGAGGAGGCTTTTAAAGCCAAGTATCCGAAGGCCGAAATCGAATTCGAAGGCTTGACGAACTACGCCCAGGATATCCAGGTACGTTTGACGACCGGAGAAGCCGGTGACGTGCTCATGATTCCGACCGGCCTTGCAACCTCGGAGTATCCGAAATATTTTGAGCCGCTGCCGGATGCGATGTTCGAGAACGTGTATTTCGCGGACAACACGCTGTTCGAAGGCAAGCGTTACGGGATTTCGACCGGCGTGAATACGCAAGGGATCGTGTATAACAAAAAAGCGTTCGAGGCTGCCGGGATCGACAAGGTTCCGGGGACGCTGGATGAGCTCTATGCCGCGGCCGAGAAGCTGAAGGCAGCCGATATCATTCCGCTCTACATGAACTTCGGCGCTCAGTGGACGATGGGCAACTGGGCCGATAACTCGGCATGGTATGTGGCAGGCGATCCGCAATATCACTCGAAGCTGGTATCGGAAGAGGCTCCGTTCCAGGTTGATAATGCATGGGGCACGCTGGCCCAGATTGCACGTACCTTCGTGCAGAAGGAGTGGGTAGAGAAGGATCTGTACACGAATAACTGGGAGATTTCGAAAGGGGAAATGGCTGCCGGCAAAGCCGGGATGTATTTCCTTGGCAACTGGGTCATTCCCCAGGTGATCGGCGCAGGCGCCGCTTCAGAGGACATCGGGTTCTTCCCGCTCCCTTACGACAACAGCGGCAAGTATAACGCACCGCTTGGCTCGGACTACTTCGTTGCAGTCAGCAAGGACAGCGAGAACAAGGAGCTGGCAACCGCGTGGGTGGAATTTTTCGTGAAAGAATCCGGCTACGTGGAAGATTCGGGCTTTATGCCGATTATCAAGACGGCCGAGTCCACCATTCCGCAGCTGGCTGAATTCCAGTCGTTCAATCCGACCCTCATCGAGAGTGAGGCGACCGATCCGAAGTTTAACGAGATTGCGAATAAAGCCCAGATCGGCATCGGAACCGGCGACTATGTACAGGAATATGTCGTGGCCGAGGATCTGCAGGCAGCGTTCGACAAGCTGAACGCGAAGTGGAAGGAAGCGAAAACCGCGCTCGGTTATTAATTAGATCAAGCCGAAGCTGTCTCCATCACGGGGGCTGGCTTCGGTTTTCTTACATAACCAAGGCTGCTTGCTCCGAAATGAAGTATGTAAATCATGGGAAGGGATAAGTTTTTACAAATTTGTTACTTCTTACTTGCATAAAATGAAATATTATAGAATAATAAAATAGAGCGCGGCTTTCCACGAAGCAACCCGCGTTTTTTTTGCTATTCGCCCCGGCCATTCGTCTCTGAGCGTAAAGGACTATCCCTTTAGGAGATGAATCAGGGGAGGAACGGGAAGCATGCATGAGCATTTTACAGGTAGAGGTGCGCTTTTCGAGCTTTTCCATGTATAATAGAAGAAATCATCTAAATAGGAGCTAGGAAATGAAAAAGCTAGGAAGAAACGATCTATGTCACTGCGGAAGCGGGAATAAGTACAAAAGATGTTGTCTTGAGAAGGATCAACGCACGATCCAAGGTAAGGTCATTCCGTTCCCTGGTACCAGAGCTGCATCCGTACCACAGCAAAAGGCTGACCAGCTGCGCCAGATGATTCACGATAAGCTGGATTGGATGGACTGGAATGCGGACGAGCACCGTGAGCTCGCCGAGTCGTTATTTCCGCAGATTTGCCGGGATTACGAGCTTAAGAGCGAGGAGCAGCTGTTTCAAGTGTTCAGCCTGCTGATCGTCTGGAATAACTTCTCCAGGGAAGCCAATCCGAAGTACCGCAAGCCAGGCGGATACGCCAGTGCATTAGAATATATTGCGACTTCACTGCTTAACATCTCCGTGACGAAGTCCGACATTGCGAAGAAGCATGAGGTTGCCGTAGCAACCCTGACCCGCAATAGCGGACAGATTCAAGATTTTATGGATGGCATAGCGGCCTCCGGTGACCAGTTGGATTCCGAGGATGCAGAAGAAAGCCATGAGGATCAGGATTTGTCTGTAGGGCGTTAAGCAGTCTTACGGAAATATAGAGAAGCCGTCCCGTTTCGGGGCGGCTTATTCGCGTTGTTTACTCCAAGCGCGTGCGTGCCCGTGCACCCGCCAATAGCCTCCCCAATACAACCCCATACAGCAAGTGGCCGGACAGCCACAGCAGGAAAGAGACCGGATCGGTAAGCTCCGGCGTCCGATCGGATAATGCCGTTGTCGGGTAGAGCAGAACGCCCACACCGGTGCAGGCGGCTGCGACAAAGGTGAAGGCTCGTGCAGGCGGCAAAAGCTGCATGCGCAGAATCTGAGCCAGCACAGCGCTAAGCAGGACGGAAATCGCAAGATGGAGCAGAAACTCCACCCATTCCGGCAGCTCCAGACGATTTAGGCCGGGGATATAATCGACGTTCAGAAGCAGCGTATACACGTTGAATGAAGTGAAATGCTCGATAAATTTAAGGTATATCCCCAGAAGGCTGCCTGCAGCTAAGCCAGAGCCGAGCATTCGAGCCGGCGTAATTATAGGTTCTTTCAACATATACGCCACCTTGCTGTTTGTTGAACTGGTTTGTGTCGGATATTCCATACAGATAATTCCATACAGAAGGGCTGTTTCCCTTCACCTTCACGACTTCGGTGAGGAATACAGCCCCGTGCATTTCGGTTGCTATGCGGTTGTCAGCTCTCGGAGCCGTTCCGTCTCCTCTGGAGCAGACGAGGCGGTTTGCGTCCGGCGAAGGCCCTTTCCATGCGGAACGCACATCGGCGTCCCGTACAGCGGGTCGGGAATAATCTCGCACGGCAGCTGGAACACCGTCTGCATCAGCTCGGAGCAGATAATATCCTCCGGTCTTCCCATCGCCTTGATGCTGCCGTCCCGGATGGCGACAATATGATCGGCGTAACGGCAGGCCAGATTGATGTCATGCAGCACCATGACAATGGTTCGTTGTTCCTGCACGTTCAGTTCGTACAACAGATCAAGCACCTCGATCTGGTGCGTCAGGTCCAAATACGTCGTAGGCTCATCCAGCAGAATCAGCGGCGTCTCCTGCGCAAGCGTCATCGCGATCCAGGCCCGCTGACGCTGCCCGCCGGATAGCGAATCCACCGTTCGATCGGCAAGGCCCGTAAGTCCGGTCGACTCAAGAGCTGCCATGACGGCCTTCTCGTCTTCAGGCGACCATTGGCGAAGCCAGCTCTGGTAAGGGTAGCGTCCCTGCTTGACGAGCTGCAGGACGGTCAGCCCTTCCGGTGCCGTCGGACCCTGGGGCAAGATGGCCAGCTTGCGGGCCACATCCTTGGTCGACATGCCGGCAATGTCGGCGCCGTCGAGCACGACCGCGCCGCGCTGCGGCTTCAGCAGCCGGGCCATGGAGCGCAGCAGCGTCGATTTGCCGCATCCGTTGCTGCCGATGAACACGGTGATTTTACCTACGGGCACGGTCAAATCCAAATTTTCAAAGATGTAGTCTCCCCCATAGGAGAGGCTCAATCCTTTCGCTTCGAGTGCACTCATCATGTCAGCTCCTTTTTTTCATATTAAAACCGATTCCGATTGCGGTACAGCAAATAGAGGAAGAACGGCGCCCCGATGGCGGCGGTGAATACGCCGGCCGGAACGTCGCGCGGCAGAAACGCCGTCCGCGCCACCAGATCGGCGGCAAGCAGCACGATCGCGCCGATCAGGGCGCTTACCGGCAGCAGGCTGCCGAAGGAAGGTCCGACCAGCCTGCGGGCCATATGCGGGGCCATCAAGCCGATGAAGGCGATCGCGCCTCCGATGGAGACAGCCGCCCCGGCAAGCGCCACGCTTAAGCCGATCAGCAGCAGGCGCTGCTTCTGCACATGGGCGCCCGCGCTGCTGGCAACATCGTCCCCGAGTGCCTGGATGTTCACATTGCGGGCCTGCAGCCAGGTCACCGGCAGAAGGACCGCTACCCATGGCAGCAGCGTCATAACGTCCTTATCCCAGGACATTCCATATATGCTGCCTGCCATAAAAGTAAGAGAGCGATCGGCCAGCTGGAGCGGGCCGGAGATGATCAGCATATACGAGATCGATTTGACCGCCGCAGACACCCCGATGCCGATCAGCACGAGACGAAGCGGCGATACGCCCCCTTTCCAGGCCAGCACGTACAGCAGCCCGGTAATGAGGAAGGCGCCGAGGATTGCGAACAGCGGCAACCAGTGAATCGATACGGTTCCGGTGAACAGGAAGATGAACAGCACCGCGCCGAGCGATGCGCCTTCCGTCATGCCGATCACGTCAGGAGAGGCGAGCGGATTGCGGATTACGCCCTGCAGGATGGCGCCGGCTACAGCCAGCGCCGCCCCGATCAGCACGGCGATGATCACCCGCGGCAGCCGGAGCTTCATGACGATGACCTGCTCCATCGGCGGGGCTTTGCCCGCCAGCGCTTTGATGACGTTCAGCGGCGATATGGGCTGGCTTCCCATGCCCGTGCTAACCACAATGACGATGAAGCATACGGCAAGCAGGATGAGGGATACCCAGACGGTTCTTCGCTCCAGCATGAATGAGATGCCGGCCTTTCCTCCACGGAGGATGCGGTGCTTGCTCATGATGTTCGCCTTCCTTTCCTGGCAATGTACACGAAGAACGGCACACCGATGATTGCCGTCATAACGCCGACAGGAACTTCCTTCGGCATCGCGATGTACCTGGAGCCCAGATCGGCCGTTACCAGCAGGATGGCGCCGAGCACCGCGCTGTAGGGCAATATCCATCTGTAATCATTTCCTATAAAATAGCGCACGATATGCGGAATAATAATGCCAATGAATGCAATCGGTCCGGCGGCGGCAACGGATCCGCCAGCCAGCAGAATGACGGCGGCCGCAGCAAGCAGCTTGATAAGCGCGGTCTTCTGTCCAAGGCTTTGCGCGATGTCATCGCCCATGGAGAGCGCGTTTAGATGCCGCCCGAGCAGGAGGGCGATCAGCATACCTGCCGCCATGTAAGGCCAGACGGCGTTCAATTGGTTCAAGTCCCGACCGGCAACTGATCCAACGAGCCAGATCAGCACCTGGTCGAACATTTTACCGTCGGAGAGCATCAGTCCTTGGGTCAAGGAGTGGAAGAATGCGGCCATGGAGGCGCCTGCCAGCGTAATCTTGACCGGGGTCATGCCGTCACGGCCGATGCTGCCGAGCATAAATACGATGCCTCCGCTGACAGCGGCGCCGATCAGGGCCACCAAGGTAAATGCTTGCAGCCCGTCAACCCCGAGCCAGCCTGCGGCCATAATAATGAAGAAGGCTGCACCGGCATTCACGCCTAGCGTGCTGGGCGATGCAATAGGGTTGCGGGTGATGACCTGCATCAACGCGCCTGCGATTGCGAGGCTCGCCCCTACGGCTGCTGCGATGAGTGCCCGGGGAACCCTTGCGGTCAGGATGATGAGATGCTCGTTGCCGCCATTATAGTGAGCGAACGAGTTCCATACTTCCGTTAGCGGAATGTTCGTTACGCCGAACGCGATGCTGCCCATCATCGCGGCGGCAAGCGCCAGCAGCGATATCAATAGTCCGAGTAAGCGCATATATACTCACTTTCTTAAGTTCATGGATTATTAAGTTCATATGAATTTTAGGTGAAAGGGAGCCGATCTGTCAATGAACTTGATAATCATTCTCAAAAAATATATTGATATTTTTGCTGGAAACCGTTATAGTTTTGAATCGGTAAGTGATAATGATTTTCAATAAAGCGGAAATGATATGAGGGGGATTACGATAGGAATGGGACAAGGAACAGCTAAGAAACCGGGCCGAAGCCTGAAATGGAGCTTGCTGGCGCTTATTATGGTTGTCATACTCGCAGGCTGCGGATCGAATGGGACGCAGAATAATGCAAGCCAGCCATCGAACGGAGAAAGCGGAACGGCTCCTGCGAATAACGGCTCCGGTGCATCCGGCGATTCGTACGAAGTGGTGCATGCGATGGGAACCGAAACGATCAAGGGCACGCCGCAAAAAGTGGTCGTCCTTACGAACGAAGGAACGGAAGCCTTGCTCGCACTGGGCGTGAAGCCGGTGGGCGCCGTTAAATCCTGGACAGGCGATCCGTGGTACCCGCATATTAAAGACCAGATGGAAGGCGTTACCGTGGTCGGCGAGGAGAGCCAGCCTAACATTGAACTGATTGCCGGACTGCAGCCTGACCTGATCATCGGCAACAAAATGCGTCAGGAGAAAGTGTATGAGCAGCTGAAGGCGATCGCGCCGACGGTATTTGCGGAGGATCTTCGCGGAGAATGGCAGAACAACTTCAAGCTCTACGCACAGGCAGTGAATAAGGTAAGCGAAGGGGAAGAGCTTCTCGCGGCGTACGACCAGCGTATTCAGGATTTCAAGGAGAAAGCCGGAAGCAAGCTGGATGAGACCGTTTCTGTGGTGCGCTTCATGGCCGGAAAGACGCGCGTTTACCATACGAACACCTTCTCGGGGGTTATTTTCGATCAGATCGGCATCGCACGTAATGAGATGACGAAGAACGCGAAGGACAATTTCGTGGACGAGATTACGAAGGAACGGCTTCCTGAGGTGGATGCCGACAGACTGTTCTACTTCACGTACGAAACCGGCGACGGCGGCGCCAACCAGACCGAGCAGGAATGGGTCAACGATCCGTTGTGGAAAAACCTGAACGTCGTTAAGAACGGTCAAGCCCATAAGGTCGATGACGCGATTTGGAACACCGCAGGTGGCATTCTGGCGGCAAACCTGATGATTGATCAGCTGTATGAATTTTACGGCTTGGAGAAATAAATCGTGTCCTGCCCCCATTTTATATAGAGAGTATGATGGGATACTAGTAAAAGCAGCCTGTTGAGTCCGCTCAACAGGCTGCTTTCGTTTGTCCATATGTCCGTTTATCTGTGTTTGACAGAATCCAGCATAACATTTTATTTCTGTGCCTGTACAATTTCAATAAAAAGAAGAAGCTGCCCCATCTTAGATAACGAAAGGGACAGCTTCTATTAATAACTTTCTTAAAGATTACTACAGTATATGCCGATTACTACCTCGGCTCATTTCCGGCAAGCCTTTTGCTCACAAAGATCATGGCAATGGACAGGCCTAGAAAATACAAAGGCATCATCATTAACGAACCATTGTGAAGAACGCTCATGCCCGTGGTGATCAGGCTGACGACAACGTAATAACCCAATCCGAAGATCGCTCCTGCAGTGCCGAGCACATCTGGATAAGACGTAAGCGCCAGACTTAGGCAATTGGGTATCGCCATTCCGATCCCGAGCAGAAGAACGAAAATACATGCTACCATAAGCACAAGATCAAAGAAGGAGACCTTGATGCCGGTAGCCGCAAGTGCTGTAAGACCAAGAGCTCCCACCATCGTAAAGAGCGTGCCAATCACGATAATTTGCTCAGCCTGGAGCCTTTTCAGCAGTCTTTTCGACAGCATGGCACCCATTATAGATGAGAGCGCAACAAAGATGCCGAAGAAACCAAACCTGCCGGGACTCATCTGAAAAAACTCAATAAAAATAAACGGGGCCTCCGCATAATAACTGAATAATATGCCGTTCGTTGCTCCAATGAGAAACCCGAATCCCCATACGTTACGGTCGAAGAGCAGACGCTTGGCAACGGATAGGGTGTTTATCTTGGAAGCAGCCGTCACTCTGGTCTCAGGCAGAGAAGTCCATGTATAGGCCCAAATGGCTGCGCTCATCAGAACGAGCGTCAAGAATACCCCTCTGAAACCTAACAATTGATCTACCCATCCGCCAATAAGAGGCCCTAGGGCAGGCGTAAACGCAAGCACTGCTGATATTTGGGCAAATACCGCATGACGCTTGGCTCCATCGATACTCTCGCGCAAAATGGTCTGCGTGACGACAGAACCGGTGCTGGCACCGAATGCCTGAACGAATCGACTCGCGAATAGCCATTCGACTGAGCCTGACAGATAACAGCCCAAGCTGCCGATCCCATAAACCAGGATGCCCCACAGCATGGCCGGCCGCCGTCCGATGGAGTCGGAAAGCCTTCCCCAGCAAAAAACGCCGAGCGCAAAACCCAGAAAGTAAATGCTGAGCGTTAGCTGGACCGCATTATTGCTAGCGCCCAATTGATGGGCAATGTCCGGTAATGAAGGTGTATATATCGTTTCACTGATCTGTGGAAAACCCACCAGGATCATGAACAACCATATGGAAGGAGTTGAGATTTTTCTTTGCACAGCTAATATCCCCCTTATCATTCAAAAATCTCAAGTTCGCTGGCAAAGAAATTACGGGATCGGGGGTTTGCACTTCGTTAGTCTTGCGAATGAAAGCATGAACGGTCACCTTTTTTTCTGGAATAAGGGGGTTAGGGGGTTATATCTACCGAGTATTGCAGCAAACACGGAAACGTTTGACACCACCGCCAAACCTATGTACAGTAATAGTCAATAGAATAGGAAGTCCACTAGGGGAGCCGTCAGCGGCTGAGACAAGAGCGTATCTTGGACCCTTTGAACCTGATCTAGTTCGTACTAGCGTAGGAAAGTGGAGCCTTCACGGATAGAGTCCTTTTTGCGCCTGCTTCTTCCGGGCAAGAGGACTATTGCTGAAGCCGCTCCGTTTTTCGGGGCGGCTTTGTTTGTCATGCTCCGAAGAACGTAAATTTTCTGCATCTTCGTTGCCCAGCACGATAGCGCACGAGTACGAGCTAGCAGCATGCAAGGTTGCCATATGCCGTGCATAAAGGGTTGGCCGTGTACATAAAGGGTTGCCGGATATACACATGTAGCCGGGTACAACGGCTGCCGGATCTGCAAAGTTTCCCGGATGCAACCGTTGCTGATATGAAAAGGATGCACGGTATGCGTAGGTTTGCGGGACATGCAATGGATGCTTGGCTGCCAATGCCAGGATTGCCCGGATTACCGGGATTGCCGGGTCGCTAGGAGGACTTCCTGCTCTTCATTTCAAGATGGAGGTGGGGAAAACCATGACGTTTACTCAAGAGCTTCGCCAGCAGGCGGACGGAATTTTCGAGGCGATCATAAACCATCCCTTCGTGCGGGGAATTGCCGCCGGGAAGCTGGACAGCGAACAGCTGATTCACTATGTGAAGCAGGACTTCGAGTATTTGAATGCCTACATTCGCATTTATGGCGTCGCCATATCCAAGTGCACGAGGCGGGAGGATATGGCGGCGTTCAACGAACAGATTGCGTTTATCCTCAACAGCGAGGTGCATCCGCATCAAAATTTCTGCTCGGTCGCGGGAGTGAACTATGAGCAGCTCCAGGGCTACCCTCTTGCCCCGTCTGCGCACCATTACATCCGTCACATGCTGACCGTTGCGCACGAGGGAACCCTCGGCGAAATTATGGCGGTCCTGCTTCCTTGTCCGTGGACGTATTATGAGATCGGCCGCAGACTGCTGGATGAAGTTAAGCCGGATCGCACCCATCCGTTCCATGAATGGATTCATTTTTACGGGAATCGAGGGGAGGATGCGGCAGGGAAGTTCCTTGGCCGTGTGGATGCGTGGGCGGAAGGAGCGACGATGAAGGAGCGCGAGCGGATGCGCGAGCATTTCATGCTGAGCTGCCAGCTGGAGTATATGTTCTGGGACATGGCTTACAAGCAGGAGGAATGGCCCGTGCCGTTCCAGCCGTTGGTCGATGCCAAGGGGTATGGGCGCTGAGCATTTGAGTTATGGGACAGACAGGGGTTACGAAAGGTCATGCATTTTGAGAATGAATCAGAATTCGGGTTGAGATGAGATTATGGGTTTCATATGTCGTATGTCATATGCCAAAAACCAAGAAAAGAATGGGAAAGGATGATGGCAATGAGCGGAAATACATGGGATTCGGAGCTTGCGGGGCTTTTAACGAAGGTGCAGCAGCAGAAGCCTCTTGTCCATAACATGACCAATGTGGTGGTTACGAATTTTACGGCCAACGGCTTATACGCGCTGGGCGCGTCGCCGGTAATGGCATTTTCCCCCGACGAGGTGGCGGATATGGCCCAAATTGCCGGAGCGCTCGTGCTCAACATCGGCACGTTGTCCCGCGAACAAGTGGATGCGATGATCATTGCCGGGCAATCTGCCAATACGCATCGCGTCCCGGTTCTCCTCGATCCGGTAGGAGCGGGGGCCACGCCGTTTCGGACCGATTCGGCCCTGCGGATCATGCGTGAAGTGAAGGTTTCCCTGGTGCGGGGCAATGCGGCCGAGGTTGCCAATCTGATCGGCGAAGTCCGGGTGATCAAGGGGGTCGATGCAGACGACTCTGCGTCCGGCGGGAACTTGGAGCTGGCGCTGCGGGCTGCACAGCGGCTAAATACGGTGGTGGCCATTACGGGAGAGGAGGACGTGATCAGCGATGGTGTTTCGGCGCGAATCATACGCGGCGGGCATGCGATGCTGACGAAAGTAACCGGAGCGGGCTGCCTGCTCACGTCCGTGCTCGGGGCCTTCGCCGCTGTGGAGCCGGATTTGCTGCTGGCGGGGACGGCTGGCCTTGCCTTCTATGGGGCAGCAGCCGCCCGCGCGGCCGAGCAAACGGCCGGACTCGGGCCGGGCAGCTTCCAGATCGCCTTCTTGGATGAGCTTGCAAAGCTCCACTCCGGTTCGCTCGAAGGGCACGCGTCGGTCCGCGAAGCGGACATCCTGACGGAAGGGAGCGTGTCCCGATGACAGACGCGCGGATTCCGAGAGCGCTGACGATTGCCGGGTCCGACAGCGGGGGCGGCGCAGGTATTCAAGCGGATCTGAAGACGTTCCAGGAGCTGGGCGTATTCGGCATGTCGGCATTGACTGCAGTAACGGTGCAGAATACATTGGGCGTCCATGGCGTCTATCCGCTCCCGCCGGAAGCGGCGGCGGAGCAGATCGAGGCGGTGGGCGGCGATATCGGCGTGGACGCCTTAAAGACCGGGATGCTGTTTCATGCGGATGTTATCCGCCTGGTCAGCGCTAAGATCCGGTCGTTTGGCTGGGAGAACGTCGTTGTCGATCCCGTGATGATCGCCAAGGGCGGTGCGGAGCTGCTGCGTACTGAAGCGGTTGATGCACTAAAGCGGGAGCTGCTTCCCTTGGCGATGGTGGTGACGCCTAATATTCCGGAGGCGGAGGTGCTGGCGGGAATGGGAATCCGCACGAGGCATGACTGCCGGGAAGCGGCTCGCCGCATCGGCGGGCTCGGTCCGCGGATCGTCATCATCAAGGGCGGTCATGGCAGCTTCGAGGAGGATGGAGATCAGGTGGTGGATCTGGTATATGACGGCACCGGCTTTACGGAACTCAGCGCCAAGCGCGTGAACACCGTTCATACGCATGGGACCGGCTGTACGTTCTCTGCAGCCATTACGGCAGGTCTGGCCCAGGGCTTGAGCGCCTTCGATGCGATTCAGAGCGGGCGTTTATTCATTCAAGCGGCCATTGAGGACGGATTAAACTTGGGGCAGGGACAGGGCCCGACCAATCATTGGGCATACAATCGCCGCCGTCAGGAGGTGCTGCAATGACAGGCAGAGTGGCACCTGAGATGATGAGGCGGCATCTGCGGATGTACCTCGTGCTCGGCAGCGTGAACTGCATCGTCGAGCCTAGCTTGGTCGTGCAGGAGGCGTTGGCTGGAGGCGCAACCATGGTCCAATTTCGTGAGAAGGGACATGGAGCACTCAACGGGGAGCCGATGCTCCGGCTGGCTCGCCGGATCCAGGAGCAGTGCCGGCAAGCACGCGTACCCTTCATCGTCAATGACGATGTAGAGCTGGCACTGAAGCTGGACGCCGACGGCGTGCATATCGGCCAGGACGACGAATCTGCGGCTTCGGTACGTGAACGGATCGGCAACCGGATGCTGGGCGTCTCGGCGCATACGGTGGAGGAAGCCCGGCGCGCGATCCTCCATGGTGCCGATTATCTTGGCATCGGACCGATCTATCCGACCCGCTCAAAGGATGATGCCAAGGCTGCGCAAGGCCCGGCAATTCTCCGTGAGCTGCGCGAAGCTGGAATCCGATTGCCGATCGTTGGCATTGGCGGGATTACCGTGGAGCGCGTGGAGGAAGTGATTGGAGCGGGTGCGGATGGCGTCGCGGTGATATCCGCCGTGACGGGAGCGGCGTCGGCGCAGGAGGCTGTGGAGGCTTTTATGGGAAAGATACGCCGAGGAGCCGAAGGGATTTCTTAAGTTGTACGAGGATTATAAGCGGATCAAGAACAAGGGTGCCGACTTTTGAGGCATCCTTGTTTGGTTTACCGCTCGCTCCGTTTTCCTGTCAACAAGCCCTTTTATAGCTCCCTTCCCGTGTAACGTCCCCGTTCAGATTGCCATAGCGACCCGGATATGATATACGTAGGACGATGTACCTGCTCTACGAAGCGTGAGCTCTCCCAATAAGCTGAATAGGAGACCGGAATGAATAACAGGCAAAAAGAGATTTTTCGCAACTTGTTAATGGAAACGAACCGCCAATGGCTCGTTCAGGATCTCGCGGATCAGACCGAGTGCTCGGAGAAGACGATCCGTAACGATCTGAAGGTGATTGAAGAATATATCGTTAAGCACTCCAGTGGCCGTCTGGTGAAAAGGCCGGGACTTGGCGTCTATCTGGAGATTGGAGAAGCGGATCGGGCTGATTTGTTCCACCGTTTGTATTCCAACGAGCGTACCGGCGAGGATGAATCCGATGAGGGAAGGGTGCTGCACCTGGCATATCGGCTCTTGATGAACGCGAAGCCCGTAACCCTGCAGAGCCTGGCTTCGCCGTTTTACGTGAACAAGGCGATTATCCGACGGGATATGGACAAGATTGCGGACTGGCTGCGAAGCTTTGATCTGAGTTTAGTGACGAAGCAGCGCGTAGGCTTCATGATTGAGGGTACGGAGAAGAACAAACGGATGGCGCTGGCGCGGCTGAACCAATTGATCAACCGTCCGGAGTTGACGGGACAGATGATGCGTAACCAGTTTGAACCGCACGAGATTGCAGCCGTGTCCCATGAGTTGAAGGAGCTGCAAAAGCAGCATCAGCTCCGCTTCACCGATGAAACCTTTGAAAGCCTGATGCTGCATATTCTGCTCATGGTCAAACGGACCAAGCTGGGTCAGCCGATTTCGCTCTCTGATCAGGACATGGCCTTTTTGGGAAACAAAACGGAATTTGCATGGGCGACGGACTTTTTGAAGCAGCTGCAAAAACTGTTTGCCGTCCCTTTCTCCAAGGAGGAAACCGCTTATCTAACCCTGCACCTGCTTGGCGGGAAGATCCGATACACGCAGGAGAATGAGGGCGTTGGACGAAGCGATCTGGCAGACAGCCACCCCCTCTTGCCCCGCCTGGTTGAGCAGCTGACCCAGCGGATGTCGGAGCTGAATATGCTTCCTTTCTCCAGGGACCCCGTATTGCTGAACGGGTTAAAATTGCATTTGTACACGACCATGAACCGTCTTCATTATGGTCTGCCTGTGTCCAACCCGATGCTGGCTGAGATCAAAAAGATGTACCCGTATATGTTCGATCGGGTCATTATGGCACTGGAAGAGGTAGGGGAAGCGTTCCAGCTGTATTTTCCCGAAGAGGAGGCCGCGTACTTGACGCTGCATTTTCAGGCGTCCGTGGAGCGGCTTCACCAGAATGAAAGTCACCCTCAAAAGGTCATTATCGTGTGTCATATGGGGGTAGGGATGTCCCAACTCCTTCTCGCGAAGGTGGAGCGGAGATTCCCGTCCGTGCATGTAGAGACAACGATGTCCAAAGCGGAAGTTGAGGATTATCTGGCAGCTCATGAGGTGGATCTTGTCATTACGACCGTTGATCTGCCCAAGCTAAAAATACCTCATATCCTCGTTTCCCCTCTGCTCGAGGACAGTGACGAGCGAAAGCTGGAGCAAGCGATCCGTCGGCTTGATGAGCCGGACGGCAGGGCGGCTGAGGAATCGGTTTTTTTGAAATATACGACACCTTTTCTCATCTTTCCTCAGCAGGAGCTAGAGCGTCCGGAACAGTTAATCTCCAAGTTTGCGCAGATGCTGGTGGACAAAGGGTATGTCCAGGCCGGGTATACGGAAAGTGTGCTGGAACGTGAGAAACTGTCTGCTACGACGATAGGAGGAGGCATTGCCATCCCTCATGGCGGCTCGGAGTGGGTTACACAGTCCTGCATCGTTGTCGTTACGTTGAAGCAGCCGATTACCTGGGGGACCGAGAAGGTAGAGCTTGTGTTCTTGCTTGCGATCCAGCATGATGAGCGAAAAGAGATGCGGCAGCTGTTCAAGGAATTGTCGCGCATCAGTGAGCAGCCGGCACTGGTCAGTGCGTTGTCTAAGGAAACGGATGCGATACGATTGCTGAATAGGTTAAAAGGGTAACATGAATGGTAGAAACGGTGATGATCAAGCAGGACGGTATACGTCCTGCTTTTTATATTTTTCAGGATGCTGCAAAGCGTTTGGAATAAGCATCGTGGCATAGCCCGCTTAGAGGGATATTTTGCTTACGAAATAAATCCGTTTTTTCCGAAAGTTCCGGTAATAAGTTCATCCGATAACAGCGCTTTCAGCGTGTACACTATAAATGTAAGCGGGAACATGACAGCGAAGGAGAATGACGAACATGAAAATACTAGCGATTACTTCATGTCCTAACGGAATTGCACATACGTATATGGCCGCTGAGAATCTGCAGAAGGCAGGCGCGAAGCTTGGCGTTGAGATGAAAGTGGAGACCCAAGGCTCCATTGGCGTGGAGAATCAATTCACGGAGCAGGATATCCGCGAAGCGGATGGCATTATTATCGCAGCGGATAAGACGGTGGTGAAGGACCGGTTTGTGGGTAAAAAACTGCTTGTCGTTGGGGTGCAGGATGGCATCCGTCGTCCGGAAGAACTGATTCAACGGGTGATGAAAGGGGATGTGCCCGTCTACCAGGCACAGTCCAAGTCGGCTGAAGCTCTGACGGGAGAGAACAAACCCAAACAAAATCCGATCTATCGCCACTTGATGAACGGTGTATCCTATATGGTGCCGTTTATCGTGATCGGCGGGCTGCTCATCGCAATCGCCCTGACGATGGGCGGCGTGAAAACGCCGGGTGGCCTGGTGATACCGGAAGATTCGATCTGGAAAACGATTGAAAGTATCGGCGCGGCTGCGTTTACCTTCATGGTTCCGATCCTTGCCGGATTTATCGCCATGAGTATTGCGGACAGGCCCGGTCTTGCACCAGGTATGGTCGGCGGGTTCATTGCTGCGAACGGCAGCTTTTATGGAAGTGAAGCAGGAGCTGGATTCATCGGGGGGATTATTGCCGGTTTCCTGGCGGGTTATGTTGCACTTGCTATTAAAAGGATCAAGGTTCCTCGGTCGCTGCAGCCGATTATGCCCATTATCGTTATCCCGGTACTGGCTTCGCTAGTTGTAGGGTTAATCTTCGTCTTTGTGATTGGCGCTCCGGTTGCGGATCTGTTTGAAGCGTTAACCGTCTGGCTTGCGGGAATGCAGGGTACTAGTTCGATTCTGCTCGCGCTTATTCTGGGAGCGATGATTTCTTTTGACATGGGTGGTCCCGTGAATAAGGTTGCGTTCCTGTTCGGCTCGGCCATGATCGGTGAAGGAAACTATGAAATTATGGGCCAAATTGCCGTTGCCATCTGTGTTCCTCCGATTGCCATGGGACTGGTGGCCATGATGAACAAAAGGAAGTTTACGCCTGCGGAACGTGAAGCTGGAAAAGCAACATTTACGATGGGATTGTTCGGTATTACCGAAGGAGCGATTCCATTCGCGGCGCAAGATCCTCTACGCGTCATTCCGAGTATTATGGTCGGTTCCATGACAGGTTCGGTGATTGCCATGCTGGGCAGTGTCGGTGACAGCGTAGCCCATGGCGGTCCGATTGTAGCCGTGCTCGGTGCCGTGGATCATGTGTTGATGTTCTTCATAGCGGTCATGGTCGGTGCAGCCGTGTCGGTTATCATGGTGAGCCTGCTCAAGAAAGATGTTGCAGCTGTGACTCCAGCAGTTGTTGGAGAAGGAAGAGCAGAAGCAGTAGAAAAGCCAGCCGGAGCCGAAGCGGCCCCAGCTGCAGCCGTGGCTGCGGATGCAACCGAAGCGGCTTCAGCCGAGAACAGTAACGGTACAACGATGGAAGCGTCTCCTATCCGCGTTGAGAAATTGACGGATATCGTAACACCGGATCTCATTAACCTGAATCTGGCCGGTACGACACAGGATGCTGTTATCGACGAAATGATCGCTGTATTGGAGCGGAATGGGGCGGTCAGAGCTGACGGTGATTTTAAACAGGCCATATTAGCCCGGGAACAAGAAAGCTCCACCGGCATCGGCATGAATATTGCGATTCCTCACGGTAAATCGGATGCTGTCCTGAAACCAAGCGTGGTCTTTGGTATTCAGCGGGATGGTGTCGACTGGAAGAGTCTCGACGGCAGCGAAGCCAAATTGATCTTTATGATTGCCGTGCCGCGCAATAGTAAACAAAATGCGCATTTGAAAGTGCTGCAGATGCTGTCCCGTAAGCTGATGGACGATGATTTCAGAGAAGCGCTCTTGGCGGTGACATCGAAGGAAGAGGCCTATCGATTGCTCGATCAGGTGCAATAATTCAAGATGCTAAAATGACTTTACCTGGCCATTGGTTGGGTGGGCAGCAGCAGCCCAAGGAGCTTGGTTTAAGCAAAAAGATAATGGCTGTCGTTAGACAGCGATGAAAGGGCCGGCCATCGGTAAAAGATGGGCCGGTTCTTTATTGATTAATTAGTACGATCGTACTAAAATATAAACATGAGTACTAAAAATAAAGCAAATGACCCCAATGACTTGTCGTTTATCGAAAAAGCCCGCCGTGCTCAAATCGTCCAATGCGCGATCGGGACGATTGCCGAAGTCGGCTATGCCCAAGCTTCCATCGGGCAAATCGCCAAGCGCGCCAATGTTAGCAAAGGGGTGATTACCTATCATTTTGCCAGTAAGGATGATCTGCTGGAAGAAGTGGTGGCGGCTTACGCGATCTCGGCGGAGGCTTTTATCCGTCCAGTTGTGGCTAACGCAGCCACACCGAAAGAACGGCTTAGGAAGTATATGGAGGCGAATCTGGCGTTTATTGCGGAGCACCGGGAAATGGTATTTGCCGTCGTGGAAATCGCGGCAGGCATGCGAACGAAGGATGGAAAGCTTCGGTTCTCAGCGGATGCGGACGAGGGCATCTATCAGCCTATTGAGGAGATTCTATATGCGGGTGCGGAGGCTGGATGCTTCCGGACATTTACCCCGTTGTCGGCACGGGTCACGGCGTTAGCCATTCGCCATGCCATTGATGGATTCAGCCTTGAGCTGATGCGTACTCCGGATCTTAGCGTGAAGGAGTACACGGAGGAGCTGATCGGCATCTTTGAGCGGGCCGTAAGTAACGTAGATTACGAATGAGGAGGGGGCGGGGCATGCTGTTCTACGAGGTGGAATGCTTCTGCTGCAAGAAGAAATTCCGGATTTACGAAGGAAGCGCGGGTTACGCTAATTTTAAGGAAAACAACCAACGCGGGAAGTATACCTGCGAGTCATGCAGCCATACGATCCGACTGGAGGCGATTTTCAACCTGCTGCGAAAATGATGAATACTAACGCAACCAAACATGCGGGATCGCTGAGAAAAGGAAAGGATCCATACTTGCCTCAAACGATCCCTCCCTATACCCCAACAACAAGCCTATAAGGTATAATCATTTTAAAAGTAATTGAAAGCGCTTTATTTAATCCCTGGAACGGCGGCTTGAACAGCACGATTCTCTACAGGTTCCGGCATGCAATATACAATATTTCGGACCAAGGGGGATAGGGATGATGCCTCAGCTGAGAATCTGGATCGACTCGATTGGAAGAATAAAAAGGCGTAAGTTCTTTTTAAAGTTAATCGTCACGACCGTGTTGATTACCGTGCTTCCGAGCCTGATGTCCAATATCTTCGCTTATTACAGAGTATCTGACATTGTCGAGGAAGAGACGGGAAACAACAAGCTGCAGTATTTGAACCAAACGATCAACACGCTTGAGATTCTATTGAACCGGATTAAGGAAAATTCGAATTTGCTTGCGCTTAATCGTTCTTTTATCAGCTTCGAGAATTTCCCGAACGGGGCTTATTACGAGAGCCTCCAAGGGGCGATCCCGAAGGAGGATTTGCCTGCGCTGTATGCTTATTTGGAGGCTAAGAAGAACACCTTCCTCACGATGAACTCATTTAAACTTTCGGATCAATTCGTGGATTCCGTATATTTTTACGACAGCAGCAAGAACCTGGTGATTACCTCGGACAATGACCGCTCGAACCGCCAGTTCCGCCGAGAGGACTTTTATGATCAAGGCTGGTATGAAGCCGTGCAAAACATGCAGATGAACCCCGTTTTCCTGGACACCCGGGTCGCCAAGCAATACCCTCAAGGCGAGAAAGAGCTCCTGTCCGTGATCTACAAGTCCAAGAAAGCCAGCAACGCGATTATCGTTAACCTCGATGCATCCATGATTTATGCGGATATTATCAGCAAACTGAACGCGAATGACGACATGTATGTCGTGTCCTCCAGCGGAAATATCGTGTTCCGCAGCCAAGCTTCCGGTAAGGATGACTTTCCGCGAATCGGATTATCCGAAGCGCTCCAACATGCAGGCGGGGCGGGATCTTACTCCATTGAGCTGGACGGCGGCAAAAAGCTGGTCAGCTACTCCTCCTCGAAACTGCTGGATTGGACGTTTGTCAACGTCTCCGATATGGGGGTATATACCCAGGGCACGATTGACATCAAACAGACGATAACCTACACAGCCGGCGCCTTAATCCTCTTTTCGCTGCTGCTGTCCTATTTTTCGTCCAGAAGCTTGTATAAGCCCATTTCCCGCTTGAATGCGCTGGCGAAAGGCAGGGAGGATGATATCCGGCCGGATCGTGGAAAGGGTAACGATCATCAGGATTTCAGGCACCGTAAAAGGAGCGTTCACGTTCCGGATCATACGCTTAAGGGGGCGAATGATGAACTCAGCGTCATCGGCAGCTTTGTCAGTTCGACCATCGATGAGCGCAATTATTATAAAGAACGGCTGGAGGAAAGCCTGCCTTTCCAATTGGAACGGTTTAAACAATCATTGCTGCAGCGGCATGCCATGAGTCTTGAAGAGATTGAAGCGAAGAAGGATTATCTTGGGCTCGACATCAGCCTTCATGATCTGTCCGTATTCTTGCTGTCTATTGATGAGGAGCTGGCCTCGAATGGCGAGGATATGCTGGCTCAGGATCTGTGCAAGATCAAAATCATGGATGCCCTGCGGGACAGCAAGGTTTTGGGGCAGGAGACCGCATTTTTCGTGGTCAATGTGGAAAAGGACAAGGTCGCTCTTGTTTTTCATTTTCCCGGCAAGGGACGCCAGCCATTATTCCACCTGGCGCAGCAGCTGCTCGATGAAGTCAATGCCCGATTGGGAGCCCAATGCTCCCTCGGCGTTGGAAGCATCTGCAAGGGGATCGGCGAGCTGCCGCTTGCGTATGAAGAAGCGGCGGAGGCGCTGAAATATCGCATTCTGTATGGCAAAGGCTATGTTATATCCATGGACGATATCCGTGCCGACAACGGGCAGACCTTTATTTATCCAAGCCAGCTTGAGGAGAAGCTCAATAATTACATCCGGACCGCCTGCTTGGAGGAAGCACTCTCGACGTTCGGGGCTTTTGTGGCCGAGATCGAAGCCTGCAAGAATAAGCTGCATTACAACCAGATCCAGCCGATCTTCATTCAATTGCTTACATCAATCCGGCATTCTTTCAGCTCGTTCGGAACGGACATCGAGATTTTGTTCGGGGACGGAACAGATCCCTATCGGGAGCTGCTTGATCTGGAATCGCTGGATCACATTGTCCTCTGGTTTCAATCGCTTATAACTCGTGGAATTGAATGCATCCGTCAAGAAATTCATGCCAGGGGCAATCAGCATATCGCCAAAATCATCGAGATCCTGGAGAACGAGTACGATAAAGATATTTCGCTCTCGTGGGTAGCCGAGCGGTTGAACCTCAATCCGGCTTATATCAGCAGATTGTTTAAGCAAAGCACCGGTCAGCCCTTCATTGATTATTTGAAGCAGGTTCGGGTCGATAACAGCAAGCGTCTGCTTGCGGAAGGCAGGCTTAAAATCAATGAGATCGGCAGACAGGTCGGATTCGGCAGCGCCCACTATTTTATTAAAGTGTTTAAGGAAATAACCGGACTCACCCCCGGCGAATACAAAAAAATATACTCTTAACCATGATCCCGGCTCCTTGCTCCCGCCAAAGGAGTACCGGGATTTTTAGCTTCCATAACAAATAATTGATAAGTAGAAATGTTGTTATAAATGTACGGCGTTTTTCATTTAAAGCGTTTACAATCCGTGATAAGGTGTCACCTGACAGAAGGTCCCGGCCATGTTGGAATCGTGGACCCGCAAAGTAGAAGGAGGGATTATGATGAAAAAATTCGCACAGACCACGCTGACGGCCATGCTCGTCCTGGCGATCGCGGCATGTGGCGGCGGAGGGAGCGGGGGCAATGGAACACCAACCGGATCCAAGGAAGCTGATGGAGGTTCCAGCAAGGGCTCCGGGGAAATGCCCAAAATTTATATTTACCAGAATACCGGGGCTTTGAATCAGAAGCCGGAAGGCAGCGTACCGGACGCGTTGGAGGAAATGAAACAGATGTATATGGAAGAGCTCGGGATTGAGCCGATCGCCATTGTGCCTCCGAAAGGCTCCGAGGGCGAAAAGCTGAACCTGCTGCTCGGGTCCAAGGATCAAGTGGATGTATTTCAGGGGGATTGGGATCAGTATGCTTCGAAGGGGGCCATCATTCCGCTGAACGATTTGCTGGAGGAGCACGGCCAGGATATTTTGAAGGCATGGCCGCAGGAAGCCTGGGATTATATGACCGATAAAGACGGGACGATCTGGGGGATTCCCCGCGGCTTGCCTTCCGTTCATTATCCGGTATGGATTCGCACAGACTGGCTGGAGAAGCTGGGCTTGGAAATGCCGAAAACGATCGATGAGCTCGAGGCGGTGATGAAGGCGTTCCAGGAGGGCGATCCTGACGGCAACGGCAAAGCGGATACCATTCCCATGATGACCGATATCAATGGAATCAATAATGCGCTCATGGGCGGCTTCGTTGAAGGCGGCAACAGCAACTGGCTCGACCCTGCCGATAACAAAATCAAGCCGGTCGAGCTGGCGCCGGGCTACCGGGATTTCTTGGCCAAGATGGCGGACTGGTATCAGAAGGGCTACATCTACAAGGAGGCTTTTGCCAAATTTGACCCGCTCGAGCTGCTGAAGACCAACCGGGTGGGCATGTCTTCCATGTGGTATTCAAGAATTACGCTGCTGTTCCCGCAGATCAAGCCAAACCTTCCGGAAGGCGCGGACTATGCGATTGCGAGAGATCTTACGGGTCCTGCCGGCAAGCTGATGACGGCGTCGCGCGGAAACACAACGGGCATGCTGGTCACGAAAAAGGCCAAAAATCCGGAGGCCGTAATCAAGTTTATCAATTATCAATACAAGGACTTGCCGACCAATACCCTGAATGCAGCCTTCGGCAGGAATTGGAAATATTTAGATGACCAAAAGTTCGAGATCGAGCTGCTTAGTCCGGAGCTTCGGTATGCCGGCGAATATATGCTCTCTTTGGGCCTTGCGACGGAGAACAAATACGCCTTCCGCGATCCGGTGAAGAAGATGCACGCCGATTATTTAAATCATGAAATTACGAATGTGAGCGCTGCCAAAATGCCGCTGGATGCGACCGTCGTCTACGACAAGGAGCGGCTGAAGCAGAATGTTCCCATGCTGGAGGACCTGGATCGTTTGCGGAGCGAGGAGCTCGTAAAGTTTGTGACCGGTGTAAGACCTCTGGGTGAATTTGATCAATACATTGAACAATTGAACAAGGCGGGGCTGCAGATGTGGATTGATGAATACACGAAGCAATACCACGAGCTGAAAAAATAAAAGCGGGAGGGCACGCCTATCATGGAGCTTAAAGCAGCGACGGTTCCCCCGCCGGAGTCCAAGAAAAAAAGCCGATGGCCTGCAGTGAAAAAGCATCGGTTCTACTATTACTTAATCCTGCCCGGTCTATTATATTTTCTTATTTTTGATTACGTGCCCATGTTTGGCGTCATCATTTCGTTCAAAGACATCTCGCCGTTCGAAGGAGTACGCGGGATATTATCGGGCGAATGGGTAGGCTTCGATCATTTTGTCCGTTTCTTTCAATCCTATTATTTCTGGAATGTTCTCCGCAATACGTTCCTGATCAGCTTCTACAATCTGTTGTTCGGGTTTCCGGCTGCAATCGTATTGGCACTCTTGATGAATGAACTGAAGAACGGGCTGTTCAAGCGGTTCGTTCAAACCGTCTCGTACTTGCCGCACTTCATCTCGACCGTCGTGGTTGCAGGACTCATCATGATGATGCTGTCCACGGACAATGGATTGCTTAATGCGATCATCGTGTTTTTCGGCGGAGAGCCGATTCTGTTCCTAGGGGAGCCCAAGTATTTCCGGTCCATCCTCGTTGTATCCCATGTGTGGCAGACCGTCGGATGGGGCACGATCTTGTACTTGGCAGCCATGGCCGGGATTGATCCGGGACTGTATGAAGCCGCAAAAATCGATGGTGCCAACCGGCTTCGTCAAGCATGGCATATCACGCTGCCAGGCATCTCGCATGTCATTGTCATTATGCTTATCCTGTCGATCGGGGGATTGCTGAATGCGGGGTTCGAAAAGGTGCTGCTGCTGTATTCGCCTGCGGTATACGAGGTGGCTGACATCATCGATACGTATGTGTATAGAGAGGGCCTGACATCGCTTAACTATTCATTCGCCACGGCGGTCGGTTTATTCAAAAATCTTCTGGCCATGACGCTCATCTTGGGCGCGAATTATTTCGCGAAGCGAATGAACCAAACGGGAATCTGGTAAGGAGGGATACGGTGGGTGGAATAAAGCCGACGAGAAGCGAACGTATTTTTGATGCTGCCAACATTGTTTTCCTGATCTTTTTGTCCCTCATGTTCGTCATCCCGTTTCTGGCGGTGCTGTCGACGTCGTTCATCAGCGCAGAGGAATCCATGCGCCGGGGGGCATTCGTGCTGATCCCGGAAAGGCTCGACTTTACGGCCTATGACGTGCTTCTTAACCGGGGGAAGATCATTTTGAATGCTTATCAGGTTACGCTTTTCAGGGTCATCGTGGGCACGTTCCTCAATTTGCTGTTCACGTCCATGCTGGCATACGGTTTGGCGCGCCGGAGCTTGCCGGGCCGAAACGGGCTGGTGCTGTTCATCTTTCTGACCATGATCTTTCAAGGCGGCTTGATCCCTAATTATATGCTGATGGATACGCTGGGGCTTAAGGATACGCTTTGGGTGCTTATTTTTCCAAGCTTGGTCAGCGCCTGGAATTTGTTTATTCTTCGGAATTTCTTCATGGGACTGCCGGAGGAGCTGGAGGAGTCCGCCGTCATTGACGGGGCTACGCCTCAGCTGATTCTGTTCAAAATCGTCATTCCTCTCTCCATGCCGGCTATGGCAACGATCGGCTTGTTCTATGCGGTTCATCATTGGAATGATTGGTTTGGGGCATCAATCTATATCAATGACATTAACAAGATGCCGATCCAGGTCATCATGCGCAATATTTTGCTAACGGGGATAACGCAAAACGAGGCACAGCTGGAATACGTGCAGAATCCCCCGCCGGCCGCCACTTTGAAGTCGGCGGTTATAATCATCAGCACGCTTCCCATCTTGTTTGTGTATCCGTTTCTGCAGAAGTACTTCGTTAAAGGGGTTATGGTCGGCTCCATTAAAGGTTAGGAGGGTTCGTTTATGATGAGGCCGCTTCGCAAGGCGTTTATTGGCTGGATGGTGTTTATTGTTATGGCTGCCTGCTTCCCTCATGGCCCCGTTAGCTTAAGTAATGCTGCCAAAGCTGAGGCAGCGGCCGACGGGGAAGCGCAGTTTCGCAATATCGATTTGTTCGTGGCAGGAACGGAAGGGTATCATACGTTTCGCATTCCGACCGTGTTGACGACCATGGACGGAACCCTGCTGGCGTTCGCCGAGGGGCGGAAAAACAGCGCTTCCGATACGGGAGACATCGACCTTGTGCTAAAGCGCAGTATGGACGGCGGCACGACATGGGGGCCGCTCCAAACGGTCTGCGATATGGGCGCGGATACCTGCGGCAATCCAACAGCGGTACAAGATGAGAGCAATGGCCGCATATGGTTATTTATGAACCATAATTATGGCGACGACACGATCGAGGAGATCAACAATGGAACGAGCAGGGGCGTACGGACGATTTGGAGCGCATACAGCGACGATGACGGAGCTTCCTGGTCGGAGCCGGTTAATCGGTTTGAAGATGTGCAGCCGCCTGATATAAGGTGGGATGCAACAGGGCCTGCCATCGGCATTCAGCTTCGGCATGGACCTAACCAAGGGCGGCTGGTGATTCCCGCGATTGGCCGGAACATCCAGAGCGACGATCATGGCTTAACCTGGTATCAGAGCGGCTATATTCAAGGGGATACGAACGAGGCCACCGTGGTGGAATTGACGGACGGCACCTTGATGCGGAACGACCGCTTGTCCGCCAACAAAGAACGTAAACGGAGGGCGATCTCGACAAGCAGAGATCAAGGAGCGACTTGGTCACCTGTGCACTATGCGCCTGAGCTGATTGATCCGGTCGTGCAAGCGAGCATTGTGCGTTATTTGCCGGCCGATAATGATCTTGGCAGCAGGCTGCTGGTATTCGCCAATCCGGCCAGCGAGAACGTCAGGGAAAATATGACGGTCCGCCTAAGCCATGACGACGGAGCCACCTGGCCGGTAGCGAAAACGGTATACAGCGGGCATTCCGCCTACTCCTCGCTCACCGTACTGCCGGACGGAACGATAGGTCTGTTGTTTGAAGGCGGGGGTTATACACCTTATGACAAAATCATGTTTGCAACCTTCAATTTGGCTTGGTTCGAAACGGAGGATGTGCAGCTGGACGGCCTGGTGTTCTCGGAAGGCTCGCTGTCCCCCGTGTTTAGGAGCGATATCGAGCATTACCGCCTTACATTGTATGAAGGAAGCGAAGCAGTGACGGTTACGCCGATCGCATCGAAAGCTGGCGTCGAAATCGAAATAGCGGGCGAGCCGGCAGCACCAGGAATACCAAGGACGATCCGGCTGGGCGAACTTGATAAGCTTCTCGTTACGGCCCGGCTTGGGCATCGCACGCGCACCTATACGATTGAATTGGATAGGTCCAGACCGCGTCCGGAGCTGCTGCTGCACTGGGATTTCGAGCAGGTTAGCGTTGAGGGCGTGACGGATGTGACAGGCAGAGGGCATACCGGCTTGCTGAAGAACGGCGCGGCGATCCTGCCTGGGGCGGTGCGTTCCGATGGACAGGGCCATGTTCTGCATTTGGATGCCATGCAGCGTTCGCACGTCGAGATCACGAAGGCCGATGATCTTCATTTTGGAACCGGCGATTTTACCTTCGCGACATGGGTCAACCCCGAGACGCTTTCCCGGCAGCGGCATCTGTTGATATGGTACGGAACGGCCGGCCGGGGCGTCCCGCAGTGGTGGATGTCGGTTGAACAGAACGGTGCAGTCCGGATGAATCTGAACGGGCTGCCGCTGAACAGGGAGATTGGCATAGCAACGCCGTCCGGTCTGGTCAAGACCGGGGAATGGGCGCATGTTGCCGGTGTCCGGCAGGGCGGCAATCTTCTGGTGTACGTCAACGGGGAATTGGCTGCGACATCGGCCCAATTTGACGGTGCCGCTATGAATGTGACGAACGAAGACGCTCCGCCGCTGGTCGGCTTTGATAAAGGCACAGTTGCCAATCGGGATTGGAGCGGCAGTCTGGACGATGTAAGGATATATCGCCATGCGCTGGATCCATCCGACATCAGGAAGCTGTATCAGCTTCCGTCCGACGCAGCCGCCCCGGTCACGGAAGCTGTCGTTACGCCGAACGAGCCGGACGGAATGAATGGATGGTATACGTCCGATGTGACGGTGGAGCTCACGGCAGCGGATCAAGGCTCCAAGGTGACTTACACGGAATATCGGCTGAATGGCGGGGAATGGACGAATTATTCAGGAGCAGTCTCCGTTTCTGCGGAAGGAATCACCACGATGGAGTACCGGAGCCGGGACGGAGCAGGCAATGTGGAAGAGACCCGGACCCTGGCGCTTCCCATTGACAAGACGGAGCCAGAGCTCACGGTCACTCCGAATCTTGAGGTTCTCTGGCCGCCTAACCGCAAGTGGGTGCCGATGGAGATAAGGCTTGACCCCAAGGATGAATCATCCGGAATCGATTCAATTGTATTGGTGTCTGTCACAACCGAAGGCACGCCGGACCCTCTTGAGGGAATTCGGGATGCGGACATCGGAACAGCGGATACGTCCTTTCAGCTGTTGGCCGCAAACCATCGGCGCGGAGAGAAGCGGGCGTATATCATTACCTATGAAGCAAGGGATAAGGCCGGGCATTCAACGACGAAGACAATAACCGTGGAAGTGGCGAGAACGGTTAAGGAGGATGAACGTTAATGGCGATTGAAAAGTTTGCGATCAGCAGAGACGAGGAATGGTATGAAGCATGGCCCGATGTAACGCTAACTGCAGCGGGCAAGCTGGTATGCGTATTTTCCCAATGCACGCATCACGGCGACAGGTCGGCTACGCGCCTGATGCTGACTGAAAGTACGGATAGAGGAAGAACCTGGAGTGACAAGAAGCCGTTTACCTCATGGACGAAAGGATTTCCCTACTGGAACTGCGCTCGGATTTCGAGACTGCGGGATGACCGGCTTGTTATCGTCGCAGATCTGATTAGAGAGAAGAAGGAGAACGGGGGACGGAATTATATATGGATTGGGGATGCCGAAGGGAACCGCTGGTCCGAGCCCATCGAGACGCCGGTTACCGGTATCGTGCCGGATAAGCTGTGCGAGCTTGCAACCGGACGGTGGCTGCTGTCCGCCCATGAGCGAAATGCGGAGACAGGCGTCAGCGAGCAGCGTCTATGGTACTCGGATAGCCAAGGCGAAGATTGGTACGGACCGGTTACTGTGGCTTCGCATCCGGATCTGAAGCTGTGCGAGGGGAGCATACTTCCGCTCCCGGATGGAACCCTGGTTGCCTTCCTGCGGGAGAACTCCGGGCTGGGGCTCGATTGTTACAAATCGATTTCCTATGACCAGGGCGAGACTTGGAGCGGACCCTACCGCGTCCCCATCCCCGGGTGTCATCGTCCGGTTGCAGGGATGCTGCAGAGCGGAAACATTATGATCGCGTACCGTTTCATGCAAGGCGGCAAAGGCTGGCTCGGCACCTGGACGCAGAACTTCTTTGTCGCACTGACGGATCAGGAATCGGCAAAGGCGACCGAGCGGCGGGAGCAGTGGACGAGAATCATGCCCATCGATTATGACCGCAGCCCGGCAGCCGATCTCGGTTATTCGGGATGGGTGCAATTTGAAGATGGGGAAATCTATGTTGTCCAATATATTGCCGACGATGCGCTGAAAGCGCAAATTCGCGGGTACAGCTTTTATGAGGATGATTTTCTGTTAAGACCTAATCCATAAGGAGGGGACTCCCCTTGAACCTGGTAACTGGAGAACGAAGCAAGTTTAAAGGCATATTTACCGCATTGTTGACGCCTATGCACGAGGACGGATCGATCGATTACGAGTCGTTATCGCGTTTGGTGGAGCATCAGATCTCGCTGGGAATTACGGGCTTCTACGTTGGAGGAAGCACCGGGGAAGCGTTTATTTTGACGACGGAAGAACGGAAGCAGGTGCTTGAGTCCGTCGTCAAGACGGTGAACGGCCGGGTGATCGTGATCGCGCATATCGGCTGCATCAGCACCATGGAGTCGGTTAAGCTTGCCCGCCACGCGGAAGAGCTTGGCGTAGATGCCGTTTCGGCCGTCGTTCCGTTCTATTATAAAGTAACGATGAAAGAGATCCGGGAGCATTATGAAACGATCATGTCCGCCGTGCCGTTGCCCATGCTGGTCTATCATTACCCGGGTGCTACCAGCGTGAGTCTGACGATGGATTTTTACACGGGAATGAGCAGTCATTCCCAATGTATCGGCGTGAAATTTACGTCCTTGAACCTGTTTGAGATGCAGCAAATCCGCGCCTTATGCCATGAGCGGTTCATGATTTTTAACGGGCATGACGAGGTATATTTAAGCGGGGCTTGTGCCGGAGCCGACGGCGCGATCGGGAGCACCTTCAATATGATGCCCGGACCATTCATTCAAATGCACGATCATATCAGCACTGCCCAAAGGCCTGATATGAGGCTCCTACAGTCTTTGCAGACGGAGGTCAATGCGGTGATCTCGCACATGATCCAATACGATGTTATCGCGTATGAAAAGTATATTTTATATCTCCAAGGGGTACTGCGCTCCCCGAAGGTACGCCAGCCCTTAAAGCAGCTGACGGATGGCGAACGGCGGCAGATTGATGATTTCTATCGGAATTGCGCCTTGCTGCAGGACCACCGTGTCAGCGTTTAAGCCAGCTATTGGGCAGAGCCTATGTAATGTTCTGGTTAATCGTGGAAGAAGATGAATCCGTCATTTTGGCACGCTCATCTACGGTAAAACTTGATCCATGATAAAGCAGCAACAGGCCGGTCGTGACCGGCCTGTTGTTTTGACGTTCGTTGCCTTGGGACGATTCAGATCCATTTGAATATCAAAATACCTATTTCGGCCATGCTCCCAAACAAAACACAACCCCAACGCAAAAAAACAATCAATCGGCACCTGCCGACATCCTATAATGAAGCCATGAACGGACCAAGAGCTGCTGATGAATCAGGGCAAGGAGGGCGAGCATGAAACGGGATGAATACATGGACGGTGCTGGACTAAAGACAGGGCCGATGGAGGCGCAGGGATGGAAGAGGGATGAGTTTGCGTCCGAATTCGACCGGCGCATAGCCTGGTGGAGAGCGGCCCGGTTTGGCATTTTCGTGCACTGGGGGCCTTATTCGATGCTGGGCGGCATGTGGAAGGGGAAGCGCGTAGAAGCGAATTATGCAGAGCATATCCAGCTGCGCGGGAAGATTCCCGTTGCCGAGTACGCCGAGGCTGCCGCAGGGATGAAGCCGGATGCCTTTGACGCATATGAATGGGTGTCACTGGCGAAGCGGGCCGGTGCCAAATATATGATTGTAACGGCAAAGCACCATGACGGATTCGCGATGTACGACTCCAAGGTCAGCGATTATTCCATCACTCGCCACGCTCATTTTCCGAGCGACCCCCTCAAAGCGCTGGCGGCGGCCTGCGAAGCAGAGGGGATTCGCCTTGGAATCTACTACTCCCACGCGATGGATTGGCATCATCCGGATTCGCAAGGCAATACGCTGGACTACCCGGACAATGTCGGCGCGTGGGACCTGCTGGAGGATTGGGTGGATGACGACGGCAAAAGAACCCGCTTCGAGCGCTATCTTCAGGAGAAGGCATTGCCCCAGGTCGAGGAGCTGTTGACCGGTTACGGCCCGATCGGCGTGATGTGGTTCGACTGCGGCCATAAGATCAGCGATGAGCACGCCGAATGGTTCCGTGACCGGGTGCGCAGGCTTCAGCCGGATTGCCTCATTAATAAGCGCCTTCGGGACGAGCGGTTTGCGGATTACGGCAATCCGCACGATAACCAGCTTCGATTCCGTCCGGTGCAGCCGGACTGGGAGTCGATCCATACCTTGAACGACTCCTGGGGCTTCCGCTATGACGATGATAATTGGAAGAGCCCGGATGAGCTGATCGAGCAGCTGCTCCGGGTCGTAAGCGCGGGCGGCAATCTCGTTCTGAACATTGGGCCGATGGGAAGCGGGTCGATTGATGATACGTCCAGATGCTTGCTGGAGACGGTAGGGCGTTTCCTGGAGTACAGCGGCGAAGCGATTTACGGGACAGAGGAAAGTCCGATCGGCGTGCCGCAGTGGGGCTGGTGTACATGGAAGCCGGACGAGTCCGCGTTATATCTGTTTGTAAGAGATTGGCCTTCGGACGGGCGATTGATCCTGCCCGGTCTCGCGAGCCGGGTCCAGTATGCGCAGCCGGTAGGGGGCATCGGAGAGCATGAGCATCCCCGCAGCCTTGCCTTCCGGCAGCTTGGGCCTTGGGACGTGGAGATTGACGTTCGTTCGGTCCGGAAGCATCCGTATGCAACGGTGATCAAGGTCAAGATCCTGGGGGAGCTGAAGGCGGATCCGACCCCCAGATTCATTGCCGGAATGCCGAACACGTTCTGGGCATACGATGGACGGATTGAGGGAGGCGTTCATTACGATAACGGCAAACGCGGGCATGACGGCGTAACTGGCTGGACTGATCCCGGTGGAGCTGTTCACTGGACATTTCGTTCGGAAGAAGAAAGACCTGTCCGATGTCGTCTTGTGGTCACATTATCCGCCGATGCCGAGCAGGCGGGCGGCCGGTTCGAGGTGTCGCTTGATGAGCAGAAGGTGGAGGCAACGATAGAGGAGACGGGCGGCGACGGGAGCTGGGGAGAGCTCGAGACGGGCCCGCTTACGGTAAGCTCGCGGGGACTCCACCATCTTGAAATCCGGGGCTTATCACTAGCCGGAAACTCTTTAATGAAGTTGCGAAAAATAACCTTGCTGCCTATAGAAGAAGGAGGGAAAAGCCATGAGGCTGGTGTTTGATCCTGCACCGGCAGCCGGAGGCTTCCGCATGCCGGGCTATTGGGTCTGGTGCGGAAGCGTAATCGAGGGGGAGGACGGCCGATATCATATGTTCGCTTCGCGCTGGCCGAAATCGCTGCCCATGCATCCCGGGTGGCTTGCGGCCTCGGAGATCGTCCGGGCGGCTGCGGATCATCCGGCCGGCCCGTACCGATACGAGGAAACGGTGCTTGGCGCCAGATCCCCGGCCCATTGGGACGGATGCAGCGTGCATAATCCGCACATCGTGAAGGTGGACGGGATATATGTGCTCTATTATATGGGCACCACGTTCCCGTTCCCTCTGCCGGAGGACGGAAGGCAGCTGCGGCCGGATGATCCGCTTGCCGTGGCGGCAAGAGCGAATAAACGAATCGGCATCGCGACGGCGCCATCCGTTGGGGGGCCGTGGACCCGGCCGGACCGACCCGTTTTGACGCCGCGCCCGGACCGCTTCGACAGCTACCTGGTGTCCAATCCGGCTCCATGCATCCATCCGGACGGCCGGGTGCTGCTCATCTATAAATCCCGACCTTATGCCGGGCATTCTTACGGAAACATGCAGCTTGGGGTGGCCTGTGCAGGATCGGTGCACGGTCCTTACGTTCGCGGCGATGAGCCGCTATTTCCCCCGTCGGTTCATGTTGAGGATCCGTTTATATGGCGTACACCACGCGGATACGAGATGATTGCCAAGGATATGGACGGCTCGCTGTCCGGGGAGCGATATGGCGGCATCCACGCATGGTCCGCTTCCGGCGGCCGATGGCAGTTGACGACGACGCCCGGGGAGCCGGCGTACTCCCGCAGGGTACGCTGGGATGACGGCACCGAGCGGCTGATGGGCAATCTGGAGCGCCCGTTTCTGCTTATGGAGGGAGGGCGCCCTGCCTGGATGTTCGCGGCGACGTCGGATGGAAGCCGCGGATTTCATGACTGCACGGAGACCTGGAATATGGCGATTCCGATCCGGGAAATCCTTCATCCGGATGAATAGCGGCAGCATTACGCGCCGTTAGGCAGACGAGTCTCGCAAGAAGGATGCACCAGCGATGCTGATTACGCGTCGATCCCGGCTGATGGAACGAGCAAGCCGGTATTGCATCGCGCCTTGTCTCTCAGGCGTGCTCTCATTTTTCGCGGGATTCAAGCATGGCCGGCAAAAAGTCGACAGACTGATGTAGAGATGTTTATATCAATCGCTTTTTAAGCGTCCTTTTCCGTAATCCGCGGTTCTTCACCGTGGTTTGGGATTGGACGCTTTTTCACATATAGCGATAATAGCGAGACTCTATGATGTAATCGGATGGAACGTCGCCTCCGTTTGACGGTTGTTCCTGGTGAGAGCTTGTACGTAATGGCAGAGAAAACCGCGTGCAATCTGATAACACTGATAACAACCGCTTCGTACCTACAACGCCATTAAGCGTATTATGGGTTTGATGATCCGCACAGCTTTTGGTCACGACTGGGGCGTCGGCGTTAAGGGTTGTTCTGCGCGGTCGCGCATTGGAATTCGTACTCGTTCGCACTATACTATATCAATAACCTGAGGCTGTTTTTCGCTGCAGGTTCGCCTGCGGGAGATCGCCATGACCAACCAGATAGGGGGGATGGACACAATAATCGGCTCGATCAAGCCGGATCGTAAAAGAACACACAGGATCATAAAAAACGCCAATACGGAAATGAGGCGATATAGGCTACCATGAAATTGATTTTACGTAAGCGCTTACCTTTGAGTGGCAGGGTGACTGATTGGGCATGGCTCGGCATGGATAAGCGACGGATAGGCATGGACAGATATGAATCATAAGGATCGATATGGATCGATGGCATGTTGGAGCTTGTTTGATCTCCAGATGAAATGAACGGTTGATGATTTCGTGGAAAGGGGAGAGGTTGATGAAGAGAGGCTTTTCGGTTTTGCTCGTGAGCTGCCTGATCCTAACGCTGCTGGCAGGCTGCGGAGGAAAAGCGGGTGAGGGCGGACAAGCGGGAGCTCAGCCGGGAGCTAAGGATGGGGCGGCCGCATCCGAGAAACTGTCCTTCTCGATTTCATTCTCTACGGGCGGCAATATCTATATTGAATCCTCGCCGGATATCAATAACGACAAATGGGTGCTGAAGCTGGAGGAAATGACGAACACCGATCTGGATATCCGTTTGATGTCGCACAAGGAATTCGACCAGAAGATGAGCCTGATGTTTGCCGGCAACGATATCCCGGATGTTGTGGGAAATATGCGAGGCGGGCCTACGACGGCCTCCATGTCGGGCTCGGTGGAAGCCGGCATATTCATGCCGCTTGATGATTTGCTCAAGGAGCATGCGCCGAATCTGATGAAAATGGTGACACCGGAGGCATGGGAGGAGGTGTCGTATAACGGCAGCATTTACGGCATTCCCTCCTGGCTGGAGAACCTGTCGCGCCGCGCTACATTTATCCGTACGGATCTGATGGAGAAGGCCGGCATCAAGGAAGCGCCGAAGACGGTCGAGGAGTACCTGGATATGCTGCGCGCGTTCAAGAAGCTGGGCATTGAGCATCCGTATCAGTATCGCGAGAATTTCAAATATGCGGATACCTTCCTTGGCGCTTACGATGTGCTGCCGTTTCAATTCATGGAGCTGAACGGCGAGGTGGTGCCGAAGTTTTTCGATGTAGAGAATATGACCAAGGCGCTTCAAACGTACAAGACCATGTATGACGAAGGGCTGATCCCGAAGGACTTTGCCTCGCTCTCGCAGGTTGATTACAGGCGCAATATCAATTCAGGCAAGTCCGGCATGTGGGCTTCCAACGGCGAAGGGCTCATCGGCTTTCGCACGAAGCTGAAGGAAGTGGACCCTTCGATGAAAGTAGATATTTATCCGTCTCCAACCGGGCCGGACGGCAAAGGGGGCCTGGGCTTATACAGCTCGATCTCAACGACGTTTTACATCAACAACAAGGTCGGCAAGGAAAAAGCGATCGAGATCATTAAGTTTCTGGACTGGATGCTGACAGAGGAAGCGGATATGTTCTTCTCGTTCGGGATCGAAGGCGAGAACTACACGATTGAGAACGGTAAAGTCAACTACACATGGCCGGTAAAGAAGGAGGAAGTGGATGAAGCCGGGTTCCGGGCCAACCAATTGTGGTTTGTGCATGAGCTGACCTACAACAAGAAGCAGACAGCCCTTACGGAAGACGGCCAGGACGTAGTGGCCGCATTCCGCGATGTGCTCAGCAACGAAGGGCGCGGCGGCATTACCTTTACGGCGAACCTGAACAGCTTCTCCAAGTTCCCGGACCTTGCCTCGACGGGAGATACGGGACCGAAATTCATTCTGGACAGCATGGTCAAAATGATCTACGGCAAGCAGCCGATCTCCGATTGGCCGAAGGTGCTGGAGGAATATCGGGCCAAAGGCGGGAACGAGATCATTAAGGAAGCGACGGAGCGCTGGAAGAACAAGGAGAATGTCGTGGATCGCACAAGATGACTCTACTGGCGCGCAGCCTCGGTACCCTGCAAAATAGCCGGCAGAACTTATCAAGCAAAGGCGAATTTTTCTATACAATAAAGCCGATATGTAAGCGTTTCACCTGATGTGGGCTGCGAAAAAAATAGGTATCCGCCGGTCAAGCCGCTTGTCGGCTGACCCAGGAGGGTACCTTCTCGTTCCGCCGGCGAGATTGTTCATCGGAATCATTCGGATTCTTCTACATACAGGAGGCTGATAATAATGCGGTTGCTTATTGCTGATGATGAACCCGTCATTCGGAGAGGGCTGGTTAAAATGGCGGAATCCTACCGCCTGCGGTTTGACGCGATTGATACGGCCGTAAACGGCGAGCATGCTTTGTCGCGGATCAAGGAGGCCGAGCCGGACGTGCTCTTGACCGATATTCGGATGCCCAGAATGAACGGGCTGGAGCTGTGCCGGGAGCTTCATGAGCAGTACGGGCACATTCAGATCGTCGTCATCTCCGGGTATGGCGAATTTCAGTATGCCCAGCAGTGCTTGGCTTACGGCGTAAAGCATTATCTGCTGAAACCGGTGACGGGGGCGATGCTTCATCAGGCGTTCGATGCGATCATGAAGCATCGTCACAAAGGGATTGTGTCCCTTGCTTCCTATGTCGACTGGATCGAAAATATTGGACAGGAAATTTGGATGCTGCAGACGGAACGGCTGGATCAGCTGTTAAAGGAATGGAGAGAGCAGCTGCTGGCAGCCGGGCTCAGCGTCCAGCAGCTGCAGCAGCTGCTGGATGACGCGGTGGGCATGATCTACCGGCGCTTGGTGTCCAAGGGATACATGGAGCTGACGGCCATCAAGCCGCTGGGTCATGGGGCTGCTCCGGAGCCGCTGCTCCAAGCGTTTGAACTAAGGGTCAAGCAAATGACCGCGGATTTGATCACCCAGCGCTGGGGCAACTTCAAAAATCCGCTGGAGGAGGTGAAGTCCTACATCGATTCGCATCTGTCCGAGGAAATCACCTTGGAGGAAGTGGCTGAAATGGCGGGCTACACGCCCACGTATTTTAGCGCGATGTTCAAGAAGATGACGAACGAAACCTTTGTCCGGTACCGTATCCACAGACGGATGGAGCGGGCGAAGGAGCTCCTGGCGCTGCCGCATATGCGGATCATCGATGTCGCCGCGAATGTAGGCTATGAGGATTACCCCCATTTTACGAAGATGTTTAAGAAAGTGACGGGGCACACCCCGACGGAATACCGGTCCATGCTGGGGTTTAACGGATGAGCAGCAAGCTGTACCGCAAGCTGTTTCTGTACTGCGTGTCCATCATCGTACTGTCCTCACTTCTAATCGGCATTGTCACTTATTCCCGTTCATCGGCAGAACTGGACCAGCAGCTGGACCGGCATATGTCACAAACGGTACAGAATGCGCTGATTCATACGGATATGTACATTAAGTCGTATGACCGGACGATGATTACGCTGCTGACGAACCGGGAATTGAAAAAATTCGTGGATCTGCCGAATCCCGCCGACAACTACGAGTACTATCATATCAGCTCGACGATTAAGGAAATGGTCTTTCGCCCGCAGATGGACCGGGGGCCGGATTTGCTGACCATGTATATTCTCTCCAACGACGGCAATGCCGTCTACAGCTTCAGCTCCGACGTTGCGGAGCCGGTGTTCAGCGCGGAGGAGAAGTCGGCACAGCTTGCGGATCTGCGCAGGCTGACAAAGGATGAGAGCGGGCTGATGATCGATACCGCAAGCATCATTCCGGGAAGAGGCGGCAGCGTGGTTCGGATGACAAGACAGATCAAGGGCCTGTCCTCCATCGCGGAAAAGGGCGTGCTGGCCATGGAGGTACGGTCTCAAGAGCTCTCGACGCTTTGGCAAGGAATCGATCTTGGGGAGCAAGGATACTTCTTCATCGCCGATGCCGACGGCCACGTGGTGTACCAGCCGGAGAGCCTGGTGGGCGACGCTTCATCACCTGCACAGGATCCGAAGCTGAGGGACCGGATTATGGATGCGGGCGAGGATTCCTTCCGGTACACGACGGCGGATGGCGAGGAGCGGGTATTCATGGCAAGAATGTCGCCTTATTCGGGCTGGCGTCTGGTCACCTCCATACCGCTCGAAGAGTGGCGCAAGCCCATCGCCAATATCCGCACCACCGTCTGGGGCATCGGCCTTGTCAGCCTGCTTGCAGCGTGCTTGCTCGCTTACCGGTTCGTGCGTTCCATCACCCAGCCGATCCAGACCATCATCCGGGGGATGCGGCAGACGGAGCAGGGCCGCTGGACGCCGCTTGAGCTTCCCGAGCGGGACGATGAATTGACCGAGATGATGCAGCGTTACAATTTGATGGTAACCCGTCTGTCGGAGCTCATCGAGCGGGTGTACGAAAGCGAGCTGCAGCAGCAGAAGATCATTATCGCCAGGCAGCGCGCGGAATTCCAGGCTCTTCAGCTGCAGATCAATCCGCATTTTATGTATAACACGCTGGAGACGATCGTCTGTTACGCAGAGGTCAGAGGCTCATCCGAAATTACGGAAATGGTATCCTCTCTTGCTTATATGATGCGTTACTCCCTCCTTACGTCTCTGGAGGAGATTACGGTGGCTAATGAGCTGAACCATGTGCTGAGCTACATGACCATCATGAAGCATCGGCATGAACTGGAATTTGACCTGCGGGTGGAGGTGCCGCCTGAGCTGCTGCTATTCAGCATGGTTCGCTTGACGCTGCAGCCGCTGATCGAAAATGCGTTTCAGCACGCGTTTCCGGACGGCATCGACGAGTCGAGCTGGATCACGATTTCAGCAGGCCTGAGCGATGACATCTTCTGGGTCAGCGTGACGGATAACGGCGCAGGTCTGTCCGCTGAGAGGCAGCGCGAAATATTAGACCGGTTCTCCCATGCTCATGAGTGGGACGCTGCGACGGCAGAATCCTCGTCAGCTGCAAGCGGAGACGCGTGGGGCATCGGAGGGATTGGAGGCATCGGGCTGCTCAATGTGCACCGCCGGATCCAGCTTGTGTTCGGTGAACGCTATGGTCTTAGGCTGAGCTCGGAAGGCGGGGGGATGGGCACCACCGTCAAGATGATGATGCCAAGTCCGCAGTCTGCTTAAAGCCGGCTTCTCCTAGGAATCGAAAACCGGTGCGATCACCCATACCTCAGCTTGTTTTGCCTTAAGGCTTCCCTCGGTTTCAAGCCGCTTAATCATGGTCGCACAGCTTCGTGCAGCTTCGTGTAGCTTCCTGCAGCCTCATGCAGCCTCATTGTAACGGACGTAACGCCAACGGCACATGCGGCTCCGTTCGTTTGCGATTGTGTTTTCTTAGGAGAGCATATTTCTTAAAAAAACACCCTGTCTCCGCAAGTTACGGCATGGCGTAACCGGCCGGGCAGCCCTACGATGGAATCATAATCCGCTAAGTGGAGGAAGGAGGAGCGCGTCAATTACGGATCGATCGTCAATCACGACATTAGACGAAGGATGGGGGATGAATGATGAAAAAGGCACGAAAGCGCGATGGATGGGAAAACCGCAGGATTGCCGTCCTGCTGCTGGGCGTTCTGCTGCTCTCCTTGGGAAATTTGCCGGTAAAAGGGGACGCGGCTTTGAATACCGGCGGCGCTCCCGTGAATCTTGCGCTCGACAAGCCGGCCATGGCCAGCTCTGCCGTAAGCGGGCGGGAAGCCGGAAAAGCCGTTGACGGCAGCAGGGATACCTATTGGCAGCCGGCAAGCACGGATCGCGAAGATATGAGCGTGCATATCCAGGTCGAGCTTGGAAGCGGACAGCCGTTGAACCAGGTCATACTTGATTTGAACCGGGGGGATAACCTGAAGGCTGTGGAAATCGATTACTCGCTGGAAGGGGAGTCATGGAGCCGGGCGTTCACAAAGACCGAGGGCATTCGGGCGGACGGTCAGGAGCGTATTTCATTTGATGCCGTAACGGCCTCTCAAGTCCGTATCACGCTGCAGCTGTCGCGGAACCTGAACGTGCAGCTGAAGGAGATGGAGATTTATATGCAGGACGGCAGCTCGGAGATTCCGGTCGATGTAACGGAGCTTGCCTTCGTGAAGGAGGACGGAACTCCATTTGGCAACAATGACGAGCTAAGCTTGGAGATTGGCGGTACCGCTCCTCTCGAGGTCCGAGGAAGAGGGGCGAACGGGGAGTGGGCGGCGCTGCCTCCTCACCAAATCCGGTATCTAGCGGATGGAGCCAGCTCGACGGTTACGTCAGACGGGACTGTGACCGGCCACAAAGTCGGCGCGACCCGCATCTACGCCGAAGCCAGCGTGGGCGGCAAGACGGTCCGTTCGCCGGATTTATGGTTTGTCGTGAAGGATGAGCACGAATTCGAAGATGCGAAATATGTTGCCTTCACTTCCTTTCGTCATCCGGCATTGACGCAGAGAATCGGCGAGGCGGCGATTCTGGAGGAGACCAAGACCTTGCCGGTCGTCATGATTGCACCGAATCTAAGCGGAAGCGTCTCCGCGAGATGGCTGAGGGACGGCCAATCGAGAGGAAATCTCGGGACGAAAACGCTAATCGCTGGCGAGGATGCCTCCATACAGCTTCCAGGCGGTATGAAAGTGCCGGGAACCTATGAGATTCAAATGACGTTCCATATGTCGGACGGCGGGACGTACTACGACAGCCTGTATTATACCGTCATGCCCAAGAACGGGGTGCCTGACGGGCAGAGCCGGATCGCCTACGTCGGCAAAAACGGACGGATGGTTTACGTTCCCGACTATAAAGGCAATCGGATCATCGACTTCTCTCATGTCGGATACCAAGGGGGCGGCGTAAGGCTGCCGGATGTTCAGGCGGAGGTTGCCGTGGAGCCGACCGGCGGGGACGATACGGCGATGCTGCAAGCGGCGATTGATGAAGTGTCCCGGCTCCCGCGGGATGCGGACGGGTTCCGGGGCGCCGTGCTGCTAAGAAGCGGAACGTATTTCGTCGGCGGAACCCTGCGCATTCAGGCAAGCGGCGTCGTGCTCCGGGGCGAAGGCAAGGACGACAATGGGACGATCATCCGCGGCACGGGGACAGCTGCTCGAAACCTGATCGAGGTCGGCGGTACGGCCGGTCCGTCGATCGTGGAGGGGACGGAGACGGACATCCAGGACTTGTATGTTCCGGCGGGCTCCCGAACGTTTCATGTTCAGGATGCTTCGGGCTATAAGGCGGGGGATTCCGTTATCGTCAGACGGATCGGCAGCGAGCGCTGGATTCATGAAATCGGCATGGATCATATCTTTATGAGGCCGCTCACCGGCGGAACGAAGCAATGGACGCCCTTTAACCTTGATTTTGACCGGGTGATCACCGCAATTGACGGCAACCGGATTACGGTTGACGCACCGCTGGCCAACGCCATCGAGCGTCAGTGGGGCGGCGGCAAGCTCTTCAAAGCGACGGACGAGGAGCGGATCGAACAGGTCGGCATCGAGAACATGCGGGCCGTCTCCGATTTTGACCCGAGTAAGACGGACACGAAGATGGATAATGACGTTCTGGATACGCCGTATTATTCGGATGAAGACCACGCCGAGCGCTTTATCATGATGAACAGCGTGAAGAATGCCTGGGTTCGCGAGGTGGAAGGATACCACTTCTCTTATGCCTTGGTGCAGGTCGGCCGGCAGGCCAAATGGGTAACGGTGCAGGACAGCGAAATGTACGACATGGTGAGCATCATCACCGGGGGAAGACGCTACAGCCTCTTCATTCAGGGGCAGTTAAACCTAGTCCAGCGAAACTATACCGAAACCTCCCGGCATGCTTACGTCATTGAGAGCCGCGTACAGGGACCCAATGTAATGTACGATAACAGGGCGACCCGGGAGTACAATACGAGCGAGCCTCATCACCGCTGGTCGACGGGCGGTCTGTACGACAATGTCAGCGCACGGATCAGCGTTCGCGACCGGGCTTGGCTCGGCAGCGGACACGGGTGGGCAGGCGCCAATTACGTCATGTGGAATACCGAGGGCGGGCTCGTCGCTCAGAAGCCGCCGACTGCGCAGAATTACGCAATCGGGCATGTTCCGACGGAGGACGGCTTGAACGTCAGGCCGCTCGTGCCGAACGACTACGACCCGCGTCCGCGGGAGGACGGTTATTGGGAGTCGACGGGTCGGCATGTTGCGCCGCAAAGCTTGTTTATCCAGCAGCTGAAGGATCGTCTCGGCCAGGAAGCGGTGGATCATCTCGCCCGTACGCCGGTGGGAGGCGGTGCTTTGGATGTACCGGAATTACCTTGATCTGATATAGGGGAAGAGGGGATGTTCAGCGATGTCTGGAGTCCCCTTTTCCATAGGAATGGGAGGCATGAATAGGTATGGGCAACCAGGGCTTGAACATGGACGGGAGGCAGCGATTCGATGCGGAGGTTAAAGCAAGGATCATGGGGACTGACGAGGCGTCATTATCAGGAGGCGTTGAGCGGCCTCTGCGGTTATGGTATACCTCGCCTGCGGCGGAATGGAATGAGGCGCTGCCGATCGGCAATGGTCGGCTCGGAGGGATGGTGTTTGGCAGAACCGGCCTTGAGCGGGTGCAATTGAACGAGGATTCGCTATGGTACGGCGGACCGGGAAGGGGGGGGCAACCCGAATGCTATCCCATATTTGGGCGACATCCGGCAATTGCTTCAGGATGGCCGTCAAGCGGAGGCCGAGCATCTGGCCCGGATGGCAATGACCTCTTCGCCGAAATATGAGCAGCCCTATCAGCCGCTGGGCGATCTGCTGCTGAAATTCCTGAACGCCGAAGCACCGGCGACGCACTATGAGCGGGAATTGGACTTGCAGCGTTCCATGGCGGCCGTGACCTACACATCGGGGGGAATCACGTACCGCAGGCATTACTTTGCAAGCGCGCCGAACGGTGTGCTGGTCATCCGTCTGACGGCAGAACGCCCCGGCAGTTTGACCTTTGCCGCAAACCTGATGCGCCGTCCTTTCGACTGCGGCACCCGATCGATCGGGAATGACACCCTGACTATGAAAGGGGAGGCCGGGGCGGACGGCGTCTCCTTCTGCGCCGCTTTGCGCGGAGCCGCTGAAGGGGGGAGTATCCGCATCATCGGCGATTTCATGTCCGTTGAAGGTGCGGATGCCGTAACGCTGCTGTTATCCGCTCAGACGACGTTCCGGTGCCGGAAACCGGAAGAGATGTGCCTGCAGCAGCTGGACCATGCGTCTTCGATCCCCTATGAGCGGTTGTTCAGCCGCCACGTGGAGGAATACAGGGAGAAGTTCGGCAGGTTTTCGCTGAAGCTGGAGGTGGACGCCGGCGCGCGGGATTATGCTTCCCTCCCTACCGATCAGCGGCTGAACCTTTTGAAGGAGCGGGTCAGGGTCAGTAACTCGGGGACGAATCCGGAAGGAAACTCAGGGGCATATCCGGAAGGAAACTCGGGGGCGAATCCGGAAGGAAACTCAGGCGCAGATCCGGAGGGTAACTCTGGGGCGTATCCGGATGATGACCCTGGACTAATTGAATTATATGTGCAGTACGGCCGGTATTTACTGCTGTCCAGTTCCCGGCCGGGGTCCCTGGCAGCCAATCTCCAAGGGATATGGAACGACAGCTTTACGCCGCCGTGGGAGTCCAAGTACACGATTAACGCGAACATCCAGATGAACTACTGGCCCGCGGAGCTTCTTGGATTGCCGGAGTGCCATGAGCCGCTGTTCGATCTGATTGACCGAATGCTGCCGAACGGCCGGAAGACGGCCCGGGAGATGTACGGCTGCCGCGGCTTTGCGGCCCATCATAATACGAATGTATGGGGGGAGACCAGACCCGAGGGGATCTTGATGACCTGCACCGTGTGGCCGATGGGAGCCGCATGGCTGTGCTTGCACCTGTGGGAGCATGTCCGCTTCGGAGGAGATGCCGATTTTCTCCGCGACCGGGCATACCCCGTCATGAAGGAAGCGGCCATCTTTCTGCTGGACTATATGACGATAGACGGGGAGGGCAGGCGGATTACCGGGCCCTCCGTATCTCCGGAGAACCGCTTCGTGCTTCCGGATGGTGCCGTGGGCAGTCTCTGCATGGGCCCATCCATGGACTCGCAGATTGCCCATGCTTTATTGCAAGCCTGTCTGGAGGCCGGGCGGCTGCTTGGAGAGGATTCCCGCATCCTTGACGAGCTTGAAGCAGCGATCCGTGACATTCCGGCTCCGCAAATCGGAAGGCACGGAGGCATTATGGAGTGGCTCGAGGATTATGAAGAGGCGGACCCGGGCCATCGCCATATCTCTCAATTGTTCGCCTTATATCCGGGGGAGCAGATCGACCCGTTTCATACGCCGGAGCTGGCCGAAGCCGCCAAGAGGACGCTTGAGCGGCGGCTTGCGCATGGAGGAGGACATACCGGCTGGAGCCGGGCTTGGATCATTAATTATTATGCGCGGCTATTGAACGGAACGGAAGCGTACGGGCATTTGCTTCAATTGCTTGCCTCTTCGACATTCCCGAATATGCTCGATTGCCATCCGCCTTTTCAAATCGACGGAAATTTTGGGGGAATTGCAGGCGTTGGCGAGATGCTGCTGCAGTCGCATGCAGGCGAGCTGAGGCTGCTGCCGGCGCTCCCGTCTGGATGGAGCAGCGGCGATGTGAAAGGGCTGCGCGCCCGGGGAGGCTGGGTCGTGGATATACGATGGGAGGATGGGGAGTTATCCGAAGCGAAGGTGTATGCATCGAGAGCAGGCCGGTGCACGGTGTGGTCCTCCACGCCCCTTGTTCCCGTTCCCGTGGAAGCGTCGAGCACGAACGAGGAGGATCGCCACGAAAACTCTTCTGGCGGCCATCGTCTGTCGTTTCTTATGAAGGAAGGGGAGTCGTATATTCTGAGGAGGGACTTCGGAAAGCCCGGCGGTGATCCATCCATGCAAACCTTCCCGATATGAAGGGATGGCGCCAGCGCAAGCAGCAACCAGCAACCAGCAACTATGAATCCGGGCAGGGCAGAGAGGCCAAGCTTCTCAGCTTGTCTACTGCTCGACGTCCTCTCTATTAGAAACGGCCTATTAAAAAACTCACAGGACAAGACTCGCCAAGCGGTGGGATTTACGCGTTTTTGCTTGATTTTATCCTAATTGTGCCGCCCATCTGCATACATATGTTGTGTAGAGGAGCGTGAGATGCGATGGATGTGAAGTTGCGAAGATACTATCAACTCAAGCAAAAGCAAAAAGAGCTGGAGCAGGAATTATCGGAGCTGCGCGGGCAAATCATTGAGCATTGCCAGCAGCAGGGGGTCCAGGAGCTGGAGGCGGGGACGTATCGGGCTAAGCTGGTCCTTCAAGACCGGAAGGAGTTCGATGAGCAGAAGCTGTACGAAGCGCTGCCGGATCCGGATGTATGGCGGCTGCTCTCCAAGCCGGATGCGTCCAAGATTGCCGGGCTTATCAAATTGAACGTGATTTCCGAAGACGCCATCAAGGATACCTATGCGGCAAAGCGCATTACGATACTGCAAGTGGAAAAAAAGTGAGAAACAATACGCATGCACGAGCCCCGCGATGTCGCGGGGTTATTGCAATTCTGGGCAAGCTTCGTGTAAAAATCGCCTATACCCATTCTCCCCCATCCGCGGCGGCTGCCGCTCCTGTACAATGACATCAAGGAAGGGACGGATGAACGTCCGGGCCTTGAAGGAGCCATGGAAAGGGGTGACGTTGTTGAATACGCATTTCATTCACAATCGGATACAGGAGAGAGGGCTCGAGATTTAGGGATATACGCTCGGTCCTCTCGCGCTGTCATGGGAGGAACGCTTGAGAAGATGATGAGGTTAACGACAATGGTTCGAGGTCTGACGGGCGATATGGTGGCCCGCGAAATGGCGAACCGATGGGAGCATGACGAAGGGACGATGAAGTTCTGGAGAGCAAGCACCAATTTCGTGTATGTGCTTGACCGTCAGGGCGTCCGGTATTTTCTGCGTTTTAGTTCGGATGAGGATCGTAGCATGGAACAGCTGACCGCCGAGCTGGATTATATGCGGTTTTTGGCTGAGCGGGGGTACCCGTGCGTACTTCCTGTGCCATCATCCGGCGGAAATATCGTCGAAACGGTACGGACCTCGGAAGGCACATACTACGGTGTCGTATTTAGCGCGGCCATCGGTGCCGTGCTGAACAACGAGACTGTGTCGAAGCGGCAGTGCCGGGATTGGGGGAGGGCGCTTGCACGGCTTCACAGGTTATCTTGTGAATACGAGCCGGGGCTATACCGGCGGAGAGGTCCGGAGCAGATCCTGCAGTGGATCGACGGGGTGCTGAAGCGGCATCCCGAAGAACGGGAGGCGAGGGAAGAGCTGTACCGCATCTGTCTATGGCTGCAGTTCATGCCTGCGTCCAGACAGAGCTTCGGTTTGATCCACTATGATTTCCAACTGGATAACGTATTCTATCAAGCGGATCAGCGCTCGTTTCAAGTTATCGATTTTGACGACTCGATGTATCATTGGTTTGCGATGGATATCGCATCAACGCTGGCGGATACGGAGTGCCGGATCCAGCGGGAGGCATTTCTTGAAGGCTATCGCTCCATCCGGAGCTTGGAGCCGGAGACCGAAGAGGAGCTTCCGAGGTTCCGGCGCTTTGGACGCTTGTATAGCTTCGCCAGAATCCTCCGCTCCTTGGAGCATAGCGATCTCGTTCTTGACGACGCGCCCCCTTGGTATAAGGGGCTTCGGGATAAACTGATTGCCTATTGCGACGACGATCGCGGAAGCTTCAGTGAACCATGGTAAATTGCAGCTCTGTTTCGCTGTGCTTCTCCCGGAGTGCGGTGTAATGCTGACTGTAGCACGATGATCAGCGTCAACTTCGGATTACAATCATGGGGAAGTGAAGGGCGCAACGCAGCGATTATTAGCAAGAGGATGGCCGAGACTTGTTACAGACAGGTCTTGGCTTTGTTCGTTAATAAGGAATCATACATATTAACCGTCTCGTTTCATATTGCTGGAATCCAAATAACGTTTGACTCTCCTCTTGGAGGAGGCTTTAGACTGATAGCTGAAAGGAGGTTAACCGCATGCTGTACACGGTAAAGGAAGTGTCGACATTGTCGGGCGTGACCGTCAAGGCACTGCATCATTACCATAAGATATGCCTTCTTATGCCCGCCGAAATCAGCGACGCTGGCTACCGATTGTACGGGAAGCGCGAGCTGGAACGACTGCAGGAAATTTTATTCTACCGGGAGCTCGACATTCCGCTGGATAAAATCAAAGAGCTGCTGGACGGCTCGCAGAACCGTCGGACCATCCTGTCGGAGCAGGAAGAGCTGCTTGCAGCTCGCCTGGACCGCCTGGACACGATACTGGACACGCTCAGAAAATCAATGAAAGAACTGGAGGGAGGACAACCGATGAAACCAGAGGAAATGTTTAAAGGCTTTGATAGCGATGAAGCCTGGAAGGAAGCGTTAAAGGAACAGAATGATTACTTGAAGGACGCCTATGACGTTGATTTGCTTCAGGATGGGCAGATCCATGCAGCGGATCTGAACGAGCAAGCGGCTGAGGCCTCCGCATTCATGGCGGCGATGGCCGAGTCGTTAACGTCCGGGGTCAAGCATAACGATGAACGCGTACAGCGCCTGATCGGCAAGCATTTGGCATTCTTGAACGCCCATGGCCATTCGATAACGCCGGCGGATTTTGCGGCGCAGACGAAGTTTTTCCTGCAGGATGACTTCCATCTCCGGATGCTGGAGGAGCAGCAGACCGGTCTTGCGTATTATCTTCATGCAGCCGGGGAGCAATACGCAGCCCTTGCCTAATCGAAGCGGCAGAGATAGCAGAATAGACGAAAAGCGAAACAAACAAGCGGCAGGAATGCCGTTTGTTTGTTTATTTATTCCAGGATGGTTAGGCAGATGCGGGAAGGGGGGATCATCGATGAGCCGCGGTATAGGTTACTCACAAGCTTACTTCACCGGAGCAACATATTTCGCCCCAAAATACATAGAAATAAGCGGCAATACCCAAAATAAGGTGGTCTTCGTCCAATTAACAGTTTCGAGGTCCGCAACCGATCCCTTTTTCCAGCGTAATAAGAGGAAACCAATACGAAAGAAGGAATATTCAATGTTAATCTCAACAACATCCACCCTTGAAGGTTATCCGGTTCAACGTTATATCGGCGTCGTGACAGGCGAAGTGATTATGGGCGCTAATGTGGTGAGGGATTTTCTGGCCTCGATCACCGACATTGTCGGAGGGCGTTCGGGCGCATATGAGAACAAGCTGCAGGAAGCAAGGGACGCAGCCATCGCCGAAATGAAACAGCAAGCCGATCATATGGGAGCCAATGCGATTTTAGCCGTCGACATTGATTATGAGGTCATTCGCGAAGGCATGCTGATGGTCGCCGTCAGCGGAACGGCCGTAGTTGTCTAGCAGAGAAGATCCCGGGGCGGTTATATAACGATAGCTTAGCTCGTTCCCGAGCTGTCTGCGGACAGCCAGCGGTTCGATTTCATTTTGTTCGGGGGCGGCTGCTAGACAATCGGTGCATCTTTAATATGAAAGGGTTAGGCAGAGGGCTCGAAGCCCGATCTGCCTAACCCTTTTTATCGTAATCGGTCCTAATCCGACGTTTATCCTGCCCCCATATAGAGCGTTATATCATTTGCGCTTTATTGCTCTAGGTCGTTATTGCTCTAGGTCGTTATTGCTCTGAGTAGCAATTGGCACGGCTGAAACATGGGGAGGTCTTAAAAAATATTAAACTTGCAGTACCTTAATCAGATTCGTGTTGCCGGATTGGCCGATCGGCACGCCGGCGGATAATACAATAATATCGCCTTTTTCAATGTAGCCTGTCTTAATGGCATTCCGGGTTGCGGATTCAAACATTTCGTCCGTTGTCGTAACCTTGTCGCCTTTTACCGGAATGACGCCGGAGAGCAGGCAGATTTTCGCCAGCACTTCCTCATGCTGCGTGACGGCGATAATCGGCGCCTTCGGCCGGTACTTCGAAATCATCCGCGCGGTAAATCCGCTCTCCGTCGCCGTAATAATGGCTTTCGCATTCAAGACAAGGGAAGAGCTGACCGCTCCCTGGCTGATGACTTCCGTAATGTTAGCCACTTGTTGTCTGGATTTGAAGGCGAATTGATCTTTGTAATCGATCATCGTCTCGGCGCGGCGGGCGACGGCCGCCATGGTGCGCACGGATTCCACCGGGTATTTGCCCGCGGCGGATTCCCCGGACAGCATGACAACGTCCGCGCCTTGAATGACCGCGTTAGCCACGTCACTTACCTCGGAGCGGGTTGGGCGGGGATTGACCTGCATGGATTCGAGCATGTGCGTGGCCACGATAACCGGTTTGCCGGCGAGGTTGCATTTATCGATCATTTCTTTTTGCATCATAGGCACTTCTTCGACTGGCACTTCGACGCCAAGATCTCCCCGGGCAACCATGATGCCGTCCGATGCTTCAATGATGTCATCCAGGTTCTGCATGCCCTCTTCGTTCTCGATCTTGGCGATGATCTGCACATGGTCCGCGCCGCGTTCTTTGAGGATGCGGCGAATCTCGCGAATGTTATCGCCCTGGCGCACGAAAGAGGCGGCAATGATCTCAATCCCGTTCTCCAGTCCGAAGCCGATATGCTTCACGTCCCGCTCGGTGACCCCGGGAAGCGTCGTTTTTATTCCCGGCAGATTGACGCCTTTACGCGGTTTGAGCACGCCGCCGCTAATGATTTTGCAATGGATGTCGTGCCCGTCGATATGCAGAACGTTCAGGTCCACGAGGCCATCATCGATGAGTATGCGGTCTCCCGGCTTGACCACTTGATGAAGCTCTGGATAGTTGACCGAGATGCGGCGGGCGTCGCCTAGAATTTCCTCCGTCGTCAGGATGAGCTCCTGACCCGGCTCCAGCAGGCAGGAAGGCTCTTTCAGCTTGCCGATCCGCACTTCCGGTCCTTTAATGTCCATCATGATAGGCACATACTTGTTTAACTCGGACGCGGCCTGACGAACATTCCGGATCCGGGTCACGTGATCTTCCGGCTCCCCGTGGGCCATATTCAAACGGGCAACGGTCATTCCCTCTTGAATCATATTCTTCAACACCTCAATGGAATCGCACGCAGGTCCCATCGTACAAATGATTTTTGTTTTGAGCATGATTATTGGATCCTCCTTTGTATTCGTACTATTTTGTACCCTTCAGTCTGTTTCCGTTATACAAGTTCAATTCAAACTTTCCTAATGATGACATTGTAGCCTGTCTTGTCGAATCATGATAGGAACTATAGTACAATGATTAGACTATAGTATCGTGAAAGAGGTGGGTTATGGTCACTCCGATAGATGTAAGGCAAATTAACGGCGTCGATTGGTATGAAGAAGCAGACCCGGCGAAGAGAGCATGGCGGTTAAGCCTTGTGACATATGGAACATGCGTGTATTGGCTGAATGGGGATAAGCAGATCATGAAGAAGGGCGAGCTTCTGGTTATTCCGGCGGGCGTTCCGTTTTATGCCAAAAGCATCCCGACCGTAACGCATACGCAAATCGTCGTTGAATGGACGGAAGACGTCTCCCGGGCTTTACCCGTGCTCGGACGGGAAGACGTTTTGAAGCATAAACCGGGCTGTTATGAATTGCTCCTGGAACGTATGAAAGGGATCCATCAGCAGTGGCAGGAGCGCCCATCGTATTATGCCATGATGATAGAAGCATTATTGACAGAAGTATTGATTTATGTCAGCCGCGAGCTGGACAGGGGGGCCATTCCGTCCGAAAAGCACTTGCATGCGGAACGGATGAAGTCATATATCGAGCGGCATTACCGTGAGAAAATAACGAAAGAGGAGCTGGGTGATGCCATTGGCAAAACCCCCAATTACGCGGCGGCGATCTTTAAGAGCGTAACGGGGCAGACGATCAGCCAGTACGTTCACGCTCAGCGGATGAAACGGGCAGCCTATTTGTTAACCGAATCGCAGCTGACGGTACAGGAGATTGCCGTATTTTTAGGATATCAGGACCTCTCTTATTTCTATCGAACCTATAAGCGTGTCATGGGCACCGCTCCGTCGGATTTATTGCATGAGCGTCCACGGACGATATAGGCATTCTTGGGGAAGGACGAATCTTGGCGGATTAGCAGTCCGGTTGGAGGGGGACCGTATAAATTGACGAAAATATTGGTTTACGCTTTTAGCCGCGCGGGTCGCGGCTTTAATTATTATGAACGGAACATTGAAGCTTACGCGGACTTCATGATGCACAACTGTTTAATATCGATGGGTCCGGGTAAGAAATAATCGTTCGATCCATATCAATCCAACCCTGAAGGAGGACGACTTGATGTTTATTCACATGAAAGAACTTCAATACCGCGCAAAACCGGAAAGACCGGATCCGGTATTTGCCCGGAAGCTTCAGGAAGTGCTGGGTGGACAGTATGGCGAGATGTCCGTCATGATGCAGTATCTGTTCCAAGGCTTCAACTGTCGTGCGGAGCAAAAATATCGGGACATGCTGCTTGATATCGGGACAGAGGAGATCGCGCATGTCGAAATGCTGAGCACGATGATCGCTCAGCTGCTGGACGGTGCACCGGCGGATCAAGTCGACGAAGCGGCCAAGGATCCGGCTATTGCCGCCGCGCTCGGCGGTATGAATCCGCAGCATGCGATCGTGTCAGGGCTTGGCGCAATGCCGACGGACAGCAACGGCTATCCGTGGAACAGCAAGTATATTATCGCGAGCGGCAATCTGCTGGCCGATTTCCGGGCGAACCTGAATGCGGAATCCCAAGGGCTGCTTCAGGTCGTGCGACTGTACGAACAGACGACGGATCCTGGCGTCCGGGATATGCTGTCGTTCATGATTGCGCGTGATATTATGCACCAGAATCAATGGCTGGCAGCCATCGAGGAGATCGAAGCGATTGACGGTCCGATCGCACCGGCGTCGTTCCCTCGGGAGCGTGCGGTTACGGAGGCAACCCGGCAATTCATGAACTTCTCCGTAGGCGAGGAGAGCAGCATGGGACGCTGGGCGAACGGGCCGATGCCGGACGGTACGGGCAACTTCGAGTATGTGGCCAACCCTACGGCTTACGGGGAAGCGCCCGTTCTGAAGCCGGCTGCCAAGCACCAGCATTCGACGCCCGGAACCGGGCCATACGTCGTGAACGAAACCGTGAAGAATTAAATAATCGTACGAAGGATATCGGATGTTTCACCCCAGTGGGAATGGTTAAATATGAGACATAGCAGTAATCAATAAAACGACTAGGAGTGATGAAACATGGCTAACAACGATAACAAAATGAGCAGAGAAGAAGCAGGACGCAAAGGCGGAGAAGCAACGGCCAGAAATCACGACAAGGAGTTTTATCAGGAGATCGGCCGCAAGGGCGGCGAGGCCACGTCTAAATCGCATGATAAGGAATTCTATGAGGAAATCGGCCGTAAGGGCGGAGAGTCCCGCGGCAATAATAACGACTGAGGATTTCCTGCTGCGCTAAAGAAGCGTGGAATCAGGAAATGTTGAAGCCACAAGCAGCAGATGAAACCAATACAGCATAAATAAACAGCGGCCGTTCCCGATACGGGGACGGTCGCTGTTCTACGTTTCTTGCATATTTTGCACCGGGTGTGCTTTTGGTCGCAAGCGAGCCACGATGAATTCATGGCTTCTAAGAGCCTTTGCTCAATCGAGGCGATATGTCGCAAACGGCTTGCCATGAACAAACGGTTCGCTGATTTCATCCAGGCTGCGCGCAAGCGAATCGTCCATCTTAATGTCCAGGCTCTTCAAATTATCATCAAGCTGCTCGGTCTTCGTTGCGCCGACAATGACGGTGGAAACCGCAGGACGATGGATCAGCCATGCCAGGGACAAAGCGCTTGGAGAGTGCCCATGCTCGGCAGCCAGCTGGGAGACCTGAGTGCCGAGCTTGAGATTGTGATCCTCAAGGAAACGCTGGAAGTTCGGGTCCGTATCCGCCCGGGAACCGGACGGCACCCGGTTGTCCTGATTATATTTCCCCGTAAGAATCCCCCCTGCCAGCGGAAAATACGGGATAATGCCGACGCCTTGATCCAAGCACAGCGGCACAAGCTCCCGTTCAGGCGTGCGGTCGGCCAGCGAATAGCTTACTTGCGTGGATACATACCGGGCATACCCCTTGAGCTCGCTGATGCCGAGGGCCTTCATGATCTCCCATGCCGCGTAATTGGAGGCGCCGATGTAGCGGACCTTGCCCGCAGAGACCATGTCGTCCAGGGCGCGCAGCGTTTCGTCCAGCGGCGTGTGCGGATCGAAGGTGTGGATCTGATAAAGATCGACATAATCGGTCTGGAGCCGCTTTAAGCTGTTGTCCAGCTCCTGCTGGAGATGATAGCGGGAGGAGCCGCGTTCGTTCGGGCCCGTCCCCTTTATCAACCCCGCTTTGGTGGCCAGCACGACATGTTGCCGCTTCCCGGCGAGCGCTTGTCCGATAATTCGCTCCGATTCGGTACCCGCGTAGATGTTGGCTGTATCGATAAAGTTAATGCCGTGATCGAGAGCATGTTCGATAATGCGGATCGAGGTCTTCTCATCGGCTCGTTTGCCGAACGCATTGGTGCCGAGGCCAAGCTCCGACACCTTAAGCCCGCTGCTGCCAAGACGACGGTAGTTCATCATGATCGACTCCTTTTATGTACGTAAATTGTATAGTTTTTCTTTAGTATAAACAGTTTGGCCGAACGGGTTCAAATCATCGGGAGGGCCATGGGACTGAGGGGTTACCCAAAAAACATTCTTTTTTAGCGGCATAGGAAAAAATATAGATTAACTTCCATGTCATGAAATGGTAATATAGTCATAGGATAAAAGAAGTGGTTTTGTCTATCGGATTCCTACCTAAGAACTGCACGAGAATATGAGAGACTGCTGCTTTTTTCACTATGAATCATGGGACGTGAAATGGTGAAGATTTATTTAAAGAATGATGCGGGGGTCACCAAACGAGTGAAGCTGGGGTTTAGCTGGACAACCCTTTTCTTCGCGTTTCTTCCGGCTTTATTCCGCGGGGATTTGAAATGGGCAGTTATTATGTTTATTATTTCTGCAGTTTTTGGTTCATTTACGCTCGGGCTCGGGGCATGGATTAGCGGAATCGTATTTTCCTTCGTCTACAACAAGATTTATATCAAGGAGCTGTTGGAAAAAGGTTACCGCCCTGCTGATGATTCAGCCCGTACCGCTTTGGAACGCACCCAAATCATCGCAAGAACGGCGGCGTAGTTACAGTAGAGCAATAAAGCTTGTATTTCCCCTCAAGAAAGAAGGGATACAAGCTTTTTATTTTCGATATCGACCGACTGAAATGTATCTCCCCTCACGGGAACACGCCTATTCTTGCGAACTCTATGGAATTTCGATAGGATAGTTACATACGATTAGAAAGGAGATATCAGATGATGAATGAAGCATTGCTGAATCAACTGGATTTTGCCAGAGCATCGACCCTTGCAGCGGCGAAGGATGTAACGGAGCAGGAGGCCGACATCGTGCCGGAAGGATTCGCGAACAGCATTCGCTGGAATCTGGGGCATATCTACACCGTTCATGAACAGTTTGCCTTTGCGACGGCAGGCGAGAAGCCGCATTTGCCGGAGGGATTCGAGGCTTGGTTTGCAACGGGGACCAAACCGGCCGATTGGACCTCCAAGGCCCCTGCACTCTCTGAACTGATTGAGCTTCTGGAAGGCCAAATCAAGCGGATTCGGGATACCTTCCAAGGCCGCATGGACCAATCCTCGGCGCATCCGGTCACCATTGGACCGCTCACGCTTCAAACGGTTGGCGAGTTTCTTTCGTTCAGCTTGTTTCATGAAGGGATGCACACCCAGACCATTAAAGCCTATAAGAAGCTGATTCGAAAATAAGTTATACCGAGAGCGATAGTAGGGCTGCCTGACCGCAGTTGCCAACTATCGTTTTTTTATTTGTAGCTTGCCCCTTTCGTCTTTATAATTGAGAAACGATAGCAATGGTTTAACGAGTGGAGGCGAATAGGAGTTATGGCGGTTGAAATCGAACGGAAATACCTGCTGGGCGAATACCCTGCAGCTCTTATCGAGAATGGGGCGCTTATCGTCGAGAAGGAGCAGCAAATCGAGCAGACGTATTTGGCGTTGGACGGCGATCAAGAGCTGCGCGTGCGCAAAATCATCGACATGAGGACCGGGGCGGTGGAGTTCACCCATACCTTTAAGAAGGGTTGGGGGCTGGCCAGGGAAGAGGTTGAGTATTCCATTTCGGAAGGGCTGTATGAACAGGTGGTGACGGCGCACGGGGCGATTCCGCTTACCAAGAGGAGAGTCACTGCCCGCTGGGGAGAGCGCATCATTGAAATCGATGACTACAGCCAAATCGAGCTGCTGGTGCTGGAAGTGGAGTTTCCTTCGCTCGAAGACGCTGAAGCGTTCGTGCCGCCGGCATGGTTTGGCAGGGATATCAGCATGGAGAAGCAGTATAGCAATAAAAAGGTGTGGCGGGATCTGCAGGCACGCTCTGAAGCTTGATACCGGCACAGTCGATGCGGGCCGTTGAAGCGGAGGACCGCTGCGCTTCTCGCTTGGCATTTTTCAGTCGGCGCCCGACGAGGCTCTTTCAACAGGTCAGCTATGACCGGTGTGAAAGGGCCTTTTTTTGCGTTTGGCTGATGCAAAGGAGTGTCGTTTCGTTCAGGGGGAATTCGTGCAATCGATTAGAGTTCACTTCGTATGGCGTCACGCCACTTCTTGATGTTGTCGATCGCCATCGCTTCCCCGCCGATGTAAACATCATTGATCGTACGCGTCCAGCTTCTCTGGCTGCGGGATCTCTCATTACTTGGGAGGGGATTCGCTATTTTGCCTACGGTTTGAATCCGTTCGCGGTTTTCCCGTAATATCGTTGCCGCATCCCAATTGTTGTCATAAGCATCTCGAAATAAGTCGACTAACTGGTCGTACCCTGCATCGGTATAATTGGAAGGGTGCTGGATCATATAACAGGAGACAAGCCAGAAATGAAGGGCGTATAATTCCGGATCCTGATGCTCCCAAGCGAGAGGAAAGCCGAATTGTTCATAACAAGAGTACCGATCAAGCTCCATTGCCCCGCATTCCATACACCGTCCGTTCTTCATGATGGTTGAATGGTCAACCATGACGTTCCCCTCCCATAACTGTTTTCATGAATATGTATGAATAGGATAAACGATGACGTAACGTTAATGTCCAGAGCGAGAATTGATTTTAAAATAAAAGTTGTAAACGTTTCATTTGTATAATATAATATTATCATGATAAATAATTATTATTTATGCAGTTATGACATTATACAATTACACTCAACAGAAAGGAGAACGTTCCATGAATGAGACCCGGCAGCTGCTCGAAAGCTATTTTCCGATTGCTTCGTTCATCGCGGCAATTATCGGGCCGAAATGCGAGGTGGTCGTGCACGACATCAGTGATCCGGAACGCTCCATCATTTTTATCGAGAACGGGCATATTAGCGGACGCAAGGTCGGTGATGCTTCAACCGACCTCGTATTGAAGATTCTGAAGGCGGAGGCATACCGCGAAGAGCAATTCATTGCAAACTATAAAGCCTCCGGTCCGAGAGGGCAGACTTTCAGGTCGGCAACGTATTTTATTAAAGACCGAAACGGCGGGCTGGTGGGCCTCATGTGTCTAAATATTGATGTTACGCATATGGATGTTGCGGCCGAATGGATCAACAGTATACTGCAAGGCGCTTCACTGACGCCGCCGACATCGATCGATGCTCCGAAAGAAGAGAAGCCGTCAACGGAATACCTGCAAGGAAACGTCGACGATTTGCTTCAGCACATCATCCAGTCTGTTCTTAGCAAAATCAGCATGCCGGCTGATCGGCTATCATCCCAAGAGAAGATCGATATCGTGAAAGAATTGAATGAACAGGGCGTATTTTTGCTAAAAGGCGGAGTATCCAAAGTCGCCGCAGCCTTATCCATATCCGAGCCTACCGTGTACCGATATCTGCAGAAGCTGAAATAACCGGCTTTAGTCCATCAATCATCATGAATGAAAGAATAACAACCAAGGAAGGTGACATCATGACATTCAACTTCGACCATATTGTCAGCAGGTTTGGTACGAACAGTGCGAAGTGGGACGGAATGGCGCAAAGCTTGGGCAGCGACATGATCGCCCTCTCCGTAGCCGACATGGATGTGCCGGCGCCGCCAGCCGTTGTGGACAAGGTATGCGAGATGGCCCGCCACGGTATTTACGGATACACAGATCCGTTCCCGACTTATTATGAGGCTGTCCGTCAATGGATGGATCAAGCTTATCAATGGAAAGTAGAGAGGGATTGGATCGTCTATTGCCCGAGAATTATTCAAGCAGTTTCGGTATTGATCCAGAAATGTACGGAAGTCGGTGACAGGGTGCTGATCCACTCGCCGGTTTATCAGCCTGTTGCGAAAGCGGTTACGCTTAATGACCGTGTCCTGACCGAGAGTCCGCTGCATCTGGTGAACGGCCGGTATGAGATCGATTTTGCGGACATGGAGCAGCGCATGCGGGAAGGTGTCAAAATGGTTCTGCTCATTTCCCCGCATAATCCGGTAGGACGGGTATGGACAAGGGAGGAGCTGGAGCGCATCGGCAGGCTCTGTATCGAGTATGATGCATTGATAGTCTCCGATGATATCCATGCGGATTTCATTCATGAGGGACATGAGCACACGGTCATCGCCAAGCTGTCGGAAGAGATCGCAGAGCGGACCGTCATCTGTACGTCGCCGGGCAAAACCTTTAATTTAGCCAGTCTCGAAATCGCTAACATTATAATTCCGAATCGCGATCTGAGGGAGCGGTTTAAGCAGGGATTGCTGCAGGCGGGCATCCACAATCCGACCTTTTTTTCCGTACCTGCGCTCGAAGCAGCTTATACCTCGTGTGAGGAGTGGTTAACGGCACTTCAAGGATACATTAAGGACAATATTGCTTTTACGAAACAATATATCGCCGAGCATATGCCCGAACTAAAGATTATTGAGCCGGAAGGAACTTATTTGCTGTGGATCGATTGTTCGGCCGTCAGCCGACGGGAGAGCGATCTGGTGGATTGGATCCAGGAGAAGGCCCGAGTAAGCGTCAGTTATGGCACATCCTTCGGCTCAGGCGGTGAAGGCTTCATCAGGGTCAATATCGCCGCTCCGCGAGGGATTGTTCAAGAAGGCTTAGCGCGGATGGCTTCGGCATATCCGTTAAACCGTTAAAAAACAAACGTTTATTTACATCCAGGGGGAATTGATATGGCTAAGCCGAAAAAGGAACGAGTAATTAAGCAGCCTACCATGTTTCTTGCGCTGCTTCCGATATTTACGATGGTGATTCTGCTGTGTCTTGGTTACGTTTTATTTGAGCTGCCTCCGGAGCCGTTGATTATCACATCGGCCATTGTCGCAGGCATCATCGCGATCAGGCTGGGTTACAGCTATAACGACATATTGGAGTCCATCTCGCAAAAAATAGCGAAGACGATGCCGGCCATTCTTATTCTGATCGTCGTTGGATTCATGATCGGCGCATGGATGGTCGGCGGTACCATTCCGATGATGATATTCTACGGGCTCAAAATCATTGATCCGCAGTTCTTGTTAATTACCGCCTTTCTGGTCACATCCGTCGTATCGGTGTGTACCGGTACATCCTGGGGATCGGCCGGTACGATCGGAGTTGCCTTCATGGGCGTTGGCGCCGGTATGGATGCCAATCTTGCAGCCGTAGCAGGTGCTGTAGTGGCAGGCGCTTATTTCGGGGACAAGCTGTCGCCGCTCTCGGATACGACCAATATCGCGGCACTGTCCACCGGCGTTAACCTGTATGAGCACATCGGCCACTTGCTGTACACGACGCTGCCGTCCTTTTTCGTGGCGGGGATTGTATATGTAGTGACAGGATTGAACACGCATACATCGAGCAGCGGAGTTCCGGAGAAGGTCACCGAGATCATGAATACGCTCACCACGATCTACGACTGGAATTTGCTGCTGATTCTGCCTGTTCTGATCGTACTATACGGCTCCATTACCAAAAAACCGACGATTCCGGTTATGCTGATATCCTCTTTTGTCGCGATGGCGAACGGCATGATCTTCCACGGATTCACACTGCATGATGTAGTAACCTCTGTGGTAAGCGGATTCGATATCGCAATGGTACACGTGAGCGGCTTTGATCCTCAGGCGGTCATTGCGGACATTCCACGGCTCATTAACCGGGGAGGCATGAGCTCCATGATGGGAACGCTGCTTATCTGTTTCAGCGCCATTACATTTGCCGGCACGATCTCGCTAACCAAGTCGCTGGAGCTGATTGTCGATAAGCTTCTGAAACTCGTCCATTCCACCGGATCGCTGATTCTGGCTACCATTGCAACGGGTCTGACTATGATCGGGGTAACCAGCAACGGCCAGGTATCGATCCTAATGCCGGGCGAGATGCTGCGCGAGGCGTATATTCGGCGTGGGCTGCATCCGAAAAATCTGGGGCGGACGGTTGAAGATTCTGCCGCCATTACCGAGCCGATCCTGCCATGGACGGCGGCCGGTGCCTATATGGCAGGAACGCTGGGCGTGGCGACGCTGTCCTATCTGCCTTGGGCCGTGCTGTGCTGGACAGGCATCATTTTTGCAACGATTTGGGGCTTTACCGGGTTCGGGATCGCGAAGCTGACGCCTGAGCAGCAGGAGGAAATGCTAAAGGAGTATGGGGGCGATCAAGAGCGAAGCCTCAGCAAGCCTAACGCAACCACCGCATCTGCCAATTAAGAATTACCCTGAAGGAAATGCACCAAGTACCATCAAAAAATATAAATGCGTGCTTAGACACGCTAATGAGGAGAGAGACAACATGACAGAACAACAGAGAACAACCATTTCCACAAACCAAGCTCCAGGTGCCATCGGCCCTTATTCGCAAGCCGTCCAATACGGAAACATGCTGTTTACCTCCGGTCAGCTGGGAATGGATGCAGACGGACAATTTGCGCAGACGGCCTCAGAACAAGCGGAACGTTCTTTGCTGAACGTCAAGGCGATTCTGGAAGCTGCCGGCTTCGGGATGGAGCATATCATCAAGACTACCGTATTTTTAAAGGATATGAACGATTTCCAAGCAGTCAATGAAGTCTATGCTTCGTTCTTCGTGGAGCCTTATCCGGCACGCAGCGCTGTGCAGGTAGCGCGTTTACCTAAGGATGGATTGGTCGAGATTGAAGTGGTGGCGATCAAGTCATAATCGGATTTCTCTTTATATTGACCTCTATATAAGCGGACAAACGGCCGGGCATAATGCCCGGCCGTTGTTCGTATGATCCACCATGATAAGGGGACCCGGCTATTTATATCTGCCGTACTGCTTGCCAAAAGAAATAACGCGGTTATACAGGCTCTTGTCCTTCAGCGTCAGGAGCGGGTAGACCTGCGGTCTCGTGTTCACCTCGAGAATCCATGGCCGCCCGCTGAAATCCAGCGCAACGTCGAGTCCAAGCTCCTTAAAGCCTTTGTAGTGACGGTCAAAATTATGGCCAGTCGCTACGCCGACCCGTTTCAGCTCGGTCTCCATCTGGGAGATGAAGGCGGGGTTGAAGCCGGCGCCCTCCATCGTATGCCGGAACGTGCCGATTTTGCCTCCCTGATTGTAGTTGGTGGCGACTTTGCCGGGACTGCCGACCTTTGTAAACAAGGCAGTGCCGACCCAGCTTCCCTTCTTGGTCTTCTGGACCATCACCCGGATATCGAACGGCTTGCCGTTGCTCTTCGCGAGTCGGATGCCTTTCTGAAGCAAGTAGGAACGGTTGCCGGCAAAACGCTTCAGCTCCTGATACAGCTGATCGATGCCGGAATAATACGTTTTTTTCGTTTTGAGCTGCTTTTGATAGCCCCCGTCGGTTTTGCGGATCCGAATAATGTTCTTGCCGCCGGACCCGTCGGTCGGCTTAAAGAAGACGGTATTATAGTCGTTCAGCATGGAGGTCAGGTTTTTTTTGCTAAAGAGCAGGGTGTGCGGGACATAACGCCGAAAATAGGCGTCCTCTAACAGCCACTTCGTTTTCTTCCATTTGCTTTTGATGGTGCTGCTTTTATAGGGCATATTCTTAGAGGCTCACCTCTCTTTTTTTGTTCAGCATATGCCGGGAAAGATGAGCAAGCCTCCACGTTGGCCTTGAGCCAAGCTGTGAGATTGAAAATAATTTTTTATCGGATAAGCGCAAGATGATAACTAATGTCATGGCAATGAGCAGGAATCCTGCGGAAATGATGAACTAACCGTGCGGGAGTGACCGAACATAATCGAACACGAAAGCAGGAACAAATCATGGACAAGGATGGTAAGGAAAATTATGATGTAAGGTAGTCCCGAATCTATCGGTTCGAATGATTCTATGATGAGTCTATTTTTAGAAGAGGAGAGTGGTCGCTTGCGAGACCCGATTATGGCGTACTGCCTTTCAAAAAAGGGAGCCCTGGAGGATTATCCGTTCGGTCCGCTCCCGGTCGTCATGAAGGTCGGCGGCAAAATGTTCGCTCTGTTAACGATAGCGGACCAGAAGGTCAGTCATATTTCCTTGAAATGCGATCCGGTGATTGCAGCGAACTTACGGGAACAGCATGAAGCCGTCCAGCCTGGATACCATCTGAACAAGAAGCATTGGAATACGGTCACGATCGACGGTTCCTTGAGTGAAGCCGATCTGCAAGACATGATTGATCATTCTTACGACCTGGTGCTGAATACGCTGCCGAAGGCAAAGCGTCTGGCGATTACGCAGCGACTGGTGTCATTGGATGGAGAGGCTACGTAAGCGGTAATCTGCATAGGCGTCGCGCCTGTCGATCGCGCAGCGATTGGATTATCGGACAGCAAGGCAGTTTACGACGGTAGGCTGCATCAGGAGCCCTGCCCGTCGATTGCAAGGGTTGGCATTATGGGATTCAAGCCTGCGCACGATGGTAAGCTGCAAGGAGCACCACCAATCTTCCGACCGGCGGTGCTTGTGTCGGGTTATCCCGCCAATGGAGGCGACGGTTAGAAAGGTCTCATGCCGAGCGTATCTACCTTTTCTCCCGTAATATCGACGCCTATCCGGGCGGTAATATCGCGGTAGTGCCCTGCCCGCCGCTGGACCGGACTTCCTTCGGTTTCACCTAAGTTTGCTTCCAGACCGTTCAAGACGATAATCGTTGTGCCGAAGCCCGGGTCGCCGAGGCCTCTAAATTTATCGAGTGCGGAAGGCTTCCATTTGCCGACCATGACGTCATGGGCCGAAGGCTTCGGATTCTGCGGCGTCATCCAGAATAGAATCGCGGTCATATAACCGATCTTGCCGTCGGCTGCGACAATCTCCGGCTGGTTAAGGAGCACGCTTTTGTCCCCGTAAATGATGGAGCTGAACAAACCGTAGTTGAAATTCCAGCTGAGCAATGATCGGTCCGCGGCCGTAATAACGCTTGCCGGGCGTTCCCGGGTACAGCTCGGCTGACGCAGGATCGACGAAGGCGTCCGGATTGGCTCCCGTCCGGCCCGCGATGTTCTCATTCCAGAACAGTCCCCAGCGCAGCGGGCCTCCAGGCGCCGTCGCCCATCCGCCGCCGGTCTCATGCGACAGGTTGGCGAGGAAGGCGGCCAGCTCGCGTTTGCGGTCCTTCTTGAAGCCTTCCTTCAGAAACGTACCGCCGTCAATAATAACGGTTTCAATCGGCTTGCTGCGATTTTCCGGAGCGTTAAAGTCTGGCGACCGCAGCACAAGCGTCTCGATCCGGGCCTCCTTGTCCAGCCGTTGGATCTCTTGAGCTGAAGGGGATCCTTGTCTCGTGCTGATTTTAATCTTCAGATTCGATACGTCCGCTACCGCGGAAATGAGATTGTCATATGAGAAATAATCCGTCTGGTCGGCTTTATAATATTCTTTCCCCTTGGCGACCTGGAACCATGCTTCCGAGCCGAGCCGATAAGGGAACAGCTGCTCAAAGTCTTCCTCCGAGAGCAATGATTGAACAGCATCGATGGCCTTCTCCGGTGCATAATCCGGATCCAGATCATCCCATTCCTGCATCAGCTCCTTACGGTTTAGAAAACGGTGTTCGCCAACATCCAGCAGGCTGCCCTCAATCACCGGTTCGTGTCCGGAAGGAGCAACCGGCTCGGCTTTCGCGGATTGGCTGGACGGGGAAGCTTCGGGACTATGTGCGGAATTGGCAGCAAAAGCTTCAAGCGGAGAGATGAGAAGTGCCGTTCCCAGCACGGCAATCATACTGCGTTGAATCATCTTGGTGGATAACGGATATTTCCACACGGTCATACACATTCTCCTTCATTCCATAATTTGGATTGGGAATCCATTGCCATCATATCTACGGTATGTTGGTTTGTACATAGTCTGTTGCGACTACGAAAGCCAGCCGGAGCGCCGCCTCATCCATAGGTAGATTCATATCCTTGGCGATTGCTATGACGTATGGCAGGGAACATGCTGCGGAATCGGGAGGGATGCCGTCGAAGACGGGCAGCTGCCGTTCGCAGTCCCCTCCGTCTTCACGACTAGTTTTTTACCCCAAAAACATTATAATGTTATTATGTCCGCTCCAAATCTATGAATCTATCGCATCGTTTGCGTCATGAGTGTGTTTCGATTCCGATTGTTCTTTTCATTTTCTGCAATTCATATATATTTAAATAAAATAAATAGACATCTTATAGACGAAGAAGGGTAGACGACATGAGTTTATTTGTGCGCGAGAGCGGGTTTTACCGGCGATTTTTCTGGCTGACGCTTGTGATCGGGATGCAGAACCTGATATCGGTAGGAGTGAATTTATCGGATAATATGATGCTTGGCGGTTACAGCGAGACGGCTTTGTCCGGCGTCGCGCTTGCGAACCAGATTCAATTCCTGCTGCATATGCTCGTGATGGGAGCCTGTGAGGGGCTTGTCATCATGTCCTCCAGGTTCTGGGGGGCAAAGCGGATCGATTCGATAAAACAAGCGGCAAGCATCGGCATGCGGATGTCGATAGCGCTCGGCGTCATCATGTGGCTGGTGGTATTCTTCTTCCCGCAAGAGGTACTGTCCCTGTTCACGAAGGACGCGAACGTGATCGCCGCCGGTGTCGAGTATTTGCGGATCATGTGCTTCTCCTACATCTTCTTTGCCGTGACCAGCTCGCTGCTTGCCACGCTGCGGAGCGTGGAGACGGTGAAAATCGGCTTTATCGTGTCGTTATCCACGCTGGTGATTAATATTGTACTGAATTATATTTTGATTTACGGTCACCTGGGGTTTCCCGAATTGGGCGTTCAAGGGTCGGCGATCGCTACGCTGACGGCGCGCATCCTGGAATGTATCATCGTCTGCTTCTATATCAAACGATTCGACCGCAAAATCGGGCTCGCGCTTCGGGATTTCCTGCATATCGACCGGGAGCTGTTCAAGCAGTATATCCGGGTCGGCTCCCCGATTCTGATGTCCAATGCGATCTGGGGACTGGCCATGGCCGTACAAACCGCTATTCTGGGCCATATGGGGGAATCCGCGATCGCGGCCAACTCCATTGCGAACACGATCTTCCAGATGGTCACGGTCATCATCTACGCTTCAGCCAGCGCGACCGCGGTGCTCATTGGGAAGACGATCGGCGAAGGCATGATGGATAAAATCATAGCTTACGCCAAAACGCTGCAGATTTTGTATGTATTCCTTGGCCTCGCGACCGGCGCGGTCCTGTTCCTGCTGAAAGGCCCCGTCCTCGGCTTCTACTCCATCTCCGAAGAGGCGAAGACGCTTGCCGGACACTTCATGACGGTGCTATCGATTACGGTCGTCGGCACCGCCTATCAGATGCCGGCCCTGACAGGGATCGTCCGCAGCGGCGGAGATACGCGCTTCGTGCTGTACAACGACTTCATCTTTATGTGGCTCATCGTGCTGCCGTCCTCGGCGCTCTGCGCTTTCGCGTTCAGCCTGTCGCCGCTGATTGTATTCATTTGCTTGAAATCGGATCAGATTTTGAAGTGTTTTGTGGCGATCGTGAAGGTCAACCGGTTTAAATGGATACGATCCTTCAGCTCATAAGCGATGGAAGGATGCCTAAAGGAAATCGAAAAGTAAAAGGAACCTCGGGTCCACAGACCGCGAAAGGTTCCTTTTTTTATATATGTTACATTCACTCTTCCAGCAGATTTAACGACTGGGCTTTAACCAAAGCCTGCGTTCGGGTGGTCACCCCGAGCTTGCCGTACAGCCTGGATAAATACACCCGGATCGTTCCTTCGGACAGGCCCAGGGCAGCGGCCATTTGTTTATTGGCGGCACCCTGCCGGATCAAGCGCAGCAGATTCATTTCGTTCCGATTCAGCCCTTCCGGAAGAACCGGCATGGCCGGCTTGGCGGTAGAAGGATCCGTTAAGGAAAAATGCTCCATCAGCGTGCGCGCATAGTCAAGGTTCTGCAGGGCTTCCGAGTTCAAGCTATCTTCCTGCCCAGCCTGGTTGGAATACAGCTTCAGAAGCCGGTACATATCCGCACCTTCGTCCAGGAAGGTACGGACATAACCGTTTTGCGCTCCCACATGCAAAGCATGCCCAAGAAGCTGAAGCGACTTCCGTCGCTGACCACGCTGATGCTCCAGCAGCGCTTGAAGGCTCGTGATCTCGATGATGCTGGACCGCTGCTGCTCGCGCTCCGCCTGGGGCTTTAACAGGTCCAGCAGATGAAGCGCTTCGGCTTCCCTGCCCTGTCTGCCTAACAGGCGGATGAAAGCCAGGTATTCGGTTTCCCGGCTATAGGCAGGCCTGTCCTTGACCGAAACGTGAAGGGCGGAAATTTCCTTCCGGGCTTCGGATATCCGCCCTTCCCGGAGATAAAGCAAGCCCCGTACGGCCTTTAACGGAGGGAGCCATAGGTTTGATCTTCCGGAGAGGACAGCGGCCTGCGCTTCATCGAGCGCATAATGGGCAAGATGGAATTTGTCCTCCGCTGCGTACAGCTTGGCTTCGGTAATATGCAGCGGCACAAGCAAACCCATTGTGTCTTCGGCTGGCGGGGCGTTTCGAATGTGAACCAGCAGCTCACGGCATTCGGTAAGGCGATTCCATTCATAATACCCCTCGCACAAAGATTGCTTCACGTATAAATTCATAAGCGAATGATCCCAGCCATGGGATTCGAGCACGCCGGTAAACAGATGGGCAATTTTCTCCGTATCGGCCGATAGTGCACCCTTCATGCCTAGCGGAGTTCGTCTTACGTATGGCTCCCGCCGATTGTAATCGAACTGATAGTATATGGGATTGTCGGGCATCAGGTTATTGAGGAAGCCTTCGCTGAAGGCGAGCCATTTGGCGAAATCCCCGTTCAAAAACACGAGATTGGAGCGCACGAACAATATGCTGCTCTGGAGCTTCTCTCGTCGATCCGAAGGCGCGAGTGCAGCGCACGCTTCTTCAATCCGCGACAGCATGCGCTCGGAGCGAATCAGATCCCCTGTAAGAACCACGATAAAGGCATGCGCCAATGATAATTCGGGTGTCATCGGGTATTGAGGGGGGATTCGGTCAAACCATTTTAGGAGCGTGGCGATTTCGCCCCGTTCAAGCACGCTTTGCATATGCGGCTCCAGCAAATTCACGGCAGCCTCGAAGTCCTGCGCTGCTAACAGATGGTCGATGGCTTCATCCATGGAGCCGATGGCGGCGTAATATTGCCCGGCAAGCCGGTGACGCTTCGCATGCTCACCGTCATACTCACGCTGCAGGAGGTCCAGCAGAAATTGCGAAAACAGATGATGGTAGCGGAACCAGGCATGCTGTTCATCCAGCGGAACCAGGAACAGGTTCAGCTTCTGCAGCTCCTCCAGCATCGGGCGGCTGTCCCTGAAATCCGTTACGGCATTGCAAATCTGCGGATGGAGCTCTGAAAGGACGGCCGTCTGGAGCAGAAAGGAAAACACCTTGGAGGATTGCTTACTCACGACCTCCTGAAACAAGTATTTTGATAGCAGAGACGGATTCCCCCTCATATCATCCATAAAGGGTTCCGGTCCCATGCCGTTCTGAAGGGAAACGGCAGCCAGCTGGAGACCGGCAATCCAGCCTTCCGATTGGCTCCAGACGGTATCCAGCTGCATTGGAGTCAGGAGAGGCTGCTGCCCAGTGTCATCTGCGTGATGAAAAAAACGCTCCGTCTCATCCAATGTAAACTCCAGCTGCTTTATTCCGATATGACGGATCTCATGGTTAATCACGCCCTTGATCGTAGGGAACGGAAGCTCGGTTCGGGAGGAGATGAGGAGATGGAGATGCTCTGGGAGGTAGTCGATCAAGTAGGAAATCCCCTCATGGATGGCCGCATTGTGAATGCTGTGCAGGTCCTCGAGAATGAGATGGAGCGGTTCATGATGCTCGTATAATTCACTGATCAGCGTATCCAGAAAGCTTTCGACCGAGGAGCCCGGCAGCAGATGCGTATGGTCCAGAAGGCGATCTCCCAGCTGCTTGGGAAGCGCCGAGCCGAGAGCTGCGGTGACGTATCGCCAAAAGCGGACGGGGTCGTTATCCCGTTCATCCAGGGACACCCAGGCGCATCGTTTGCCGGCTTCATAAGCCCACTGGGCAAGCAGCGTCGATTTGCCGTATCCGGCAGGGGCGATAATGGTGGTCAGCTGTCCTCCTTGCCCTGCCGTCAACATTCGCAGCAGCCGATCCCGATGGATCAGATGCTTTTTCAGCCCGGGAGGGCTTATTTTCATTTTCAGAATAGGTGGGTCGGTCAGTAGTTTCATAGGATACCCTCACAATATACGAACGTTATTTTTACGGGAATTGAGTCGAGATAACTAGATTATATGAAAAAAAAGATGAAAAGTTAACGTTTGTCAATCGTTTTCCTGCGATAAGTTTGATACCATCCTTGGTGCCGCGGTCCCAATCGGGCTGTGGCTATAAACGCTTAATGAAACGAAGGAGGAGAATATGCTAAGGCGTTCAGTGAAAATCCTGCTGTGCATGGCGATGCTTCTGCTGCAGCTGGATTGGGTCGCGGGATATCGTCATGCGTTTGCGGCACCGGCCGCTGCACCGAAGCTTGTGGCCGGGTACTATCATACCGCTTCGCTCGTAAGCAGCGGTGAAGTTTATTCGTGGGGGTATGGAGACAGGGGACAGCTGGGTAACGGCACCTGGAGTGCCCGCACGACGCCGGTGATGGCGAAGGGGTTGAACCATGTCATCGACGTTCACACCGGCGTTCGCAGCACTATGGCGCTTCGGAGCGACGGTACCGTATGGACCTGGGGATCCAATGAGAATGGGCAATTAGGAATCGGGACGGTAACGGATATGAACGTGCCTGGCCAGGTGAGCGGGCTGAGCGGAATAAAGGCCGTTTCCGGAGGGCTTGGCTATCACAGCATGGCGCTTTCCGAGGACGGGAGCGTATGGACTTGGGGGAAGAATGACAACGGCGAGTTGGGCAATGGAACGACGTTACAACAAAATACTCCGGTTCAGGTCGCCGGTCTGAACGATGTGACGGCGATTGCGGCAGGCGGTTACTTCAGCCTTGCCTTGAAATCCGACGGCACCGTATGGGCTTGGGGAGTAAACGGGGACGGGGAGCTTGGCGATGGGACGACGACGGATCGGTACGTTCCGGTGCAGGTTGCCGGGCTGACTGACGTCATGGCGATCGCCGCCGGAGGCTCCCATAGTTTGGCCGTTACGCAAGACGGCACCGTATGGGCATGGGGAAAAAACACATACGGCACGCTTGGGGATGGCACACGAACCAACCGAACAAGACCCGTGCAAATTAAAAACTTGCAGCATATCGTTGCCGTTGCGGGCGGAGGCTACCACAGCCTTGCCCTGGACCGGACGGGAAACGTATGGAGCTGGGGGGATAACAGTCAGAGGCAGCTTGGCGTGGGCTCGAATGCATCCAGCCTCATTCCGGTCCCGGTGTCAGGCATCGAGCATGTTCGGGAAATTGCGGCAGGCGGTTTTCACAGCGTGGCAATGAAGAAGGATGGAACCGTCTGGGGATGGGGCTTTAACGGCGGAGGACAACTCGGGGACGGGACATCCAGCACCAGGGATACGCCGACGCTGACGAAGGCCGTACTGGATACAACGCCGCCGGATCCAGGCAGCGGGACTCTGAATCCGGACAGTATCACGACGGACTCGGTTGCTTTGCAATGGCCCAAGGCTGTGGACAATATGACGGAGCAGCACGAGCTGCAGTATCTTTTATATTCATCAGGCAGCCCGAATATCGGGGACGTCAGTCAGATGGAGAAGAACGGTAAGCCGGTCGGAAGCTATGCGGCGGATCAAACCGCCCTTGTGGTGAACGGTCTTTCTGAAGGCACGGACTATTATTTTAATGTCATTGCCAAAGATGCTGCCGGCAGAAAAAGCAGCTACCGTATGGTAAAGGTGACAACGAAATGGCCGAACCTTTACTCGTTAACCTATGACGGCAACGGACACACCGCAGGGAATGTTCCGGTAAGCAGCGGTTTGTTTGCCAGAGGAGACGAGACGTTGGTGGCGGATAATACGGGACAGCTGCGCAAGGATGAATTTGTCTTCGAAGGCTGGAACACGGAGCCGGACGGCAGCGGGAGCGATTATCCGGCCGGCAGCAAGCTGACATTCGGTACACAGGATGTCACGCTGTACGCCAAATGGAAGCCGCTCCCGTCCCCGACCGAGCTTAGGGCATTGTCGTATACGCCGTCTCATCATTCTGTCGGAGTGGAAAAAGACGTGCCCCTGCGAGTGGTATTTCAAGAAGAAGTGACAGCTGTCTCGGGCCGATTGATTACGATCAGGCAGAGCCCGGATTCGCATGTTGTGGAGACCATCGACGCGGCCGATGCAGGGAGAGTAACGATTCTCGGCAACACGGCGATTATTGATCCGCTGAACGATTTCGATGAGGGGATGGCTTATTATGTCGAGATCGATCCGGGGGCTTTTACCGGTAATCTTTCAGGTGCCTCCTTTGCCGGGATTCAAGGGGCCGATACATGGAGCTTTACGGTGAAGGAAGCTGCGGTTCCGGCGTACGACGCAAGCCTGCAAGGTTTGCGCTTTGAGTCATCCGAAGGCGAAGTCGGTCTTAGCCCTGCATTCGATCGATATCACTATGATTACAAGGCAGCTGTTCCAAAGGAAACGAATCGGATCACAGTGACGGCGCAGGTGTATGATGCGAGGGCGACGGTTGCGGCCAGCGTGTACGGCGTAGCCGGAGATTTGGTGTTCGGACCGATCGATCTCGTCTCCGGGCAAAAAAGCCCGGACCTTCCCATTGCTGCTGGGAACCATGTCATCGAGGTGGTTGTTACGGCGCCCGATGGTCAGCAGCAGAAATATAGAGCGGCGGTGACGGAAGCAGCGTCAACCGGGGGCGGCGGAACTCCTGAAGCTCCTGGAGGCTCGGCGCCAGATTCGGGCCAAGGGCCGGCTTTGCCGAGCCAATCGAACCATGCCGCACCTTCGGAGAATCGCGTGAAGATCAGAGTTACCCTAAACGATGAGTCACAGGAAGGGATGGTTGCTGGTTTGTCCCATGAGATAAATGGACATACCGTCGTATCGATGAAATTGGATACGGCTAAGCTGGAAGCCCGTTTAAAGACAGTGGACTACAAGCCGGTAATCATTATCGCGCTGGATCAGCCTGCGGATCAGGTCTCCCTGGAGGCAAGCGGAGAAGCGATAGATCTGCTTAGCGCCAAGCAGGGAGCCGTTGAAATCCGATCAACGCTGGGCCATTTCCATGTTCCTGCAGCCGTGATGGCATCGTCTCGCTGGCACGAGCCGGACAATCCGAAGCTGCCGTTAGCGGCAGATCAAATGTCGGTGACCTTGAAGATGGCTGCTACCGATGCAGCTAAGGCAGAAGCCGTTAAGAAGGCTCTATCGGAATCAGGGGCTGCTCTGGTCGGTTCCCCAGTCGATTTCGATATAACAGCGAAAGCGAAGGCCCATGATAAGCCGCTTGAGCTGAAGCGATTCCCGCAATATATGGAGCACCGAATCACTTGGCCGCAGGGAATGCCGGGCCGCATCACGACAGCTGTCGGAGTGGATGACAACGGGGAATTATACCACATCCCGACACGCGTTGAACCGAGGAAGGATGGCAGCGTTGAGGCCATCATGCACCGTTTGGATGCAGGAACCGTTGCTTTCGTTGCTCATCAAGCGAATCTTGCCGATGTTACGTTTCATTGGTCCAACGATGCGGTGAATGATCTTGCCTCACGCATGATCCTAAGCGGAAAGGGGAGCAGCGAGGATGGAGCTGGAGCGGGCTCAGGTGCAGATCATGCGACGCTCCATTTTGCGCCGAACGCTCAAGTGAACCGTGCCGAATTTGCCGCCATGATCGTGAGGGCTCTCGGCTTGCCTGAGGTGAAGGGTGAAGGCTCCGCGTTCCAGGATGTCCATGCAGGCGACTGGTACAGCGGCGTCATTGCACAAGCTGTGCAGTATGAGCTGATCCAAGGGGATGCGGTCGGCCGTTTCCGGCCAGATCAAGGCATTACGCGTCAAGAGGCTATGGCCGTTATGGCCAGAGCGATGAAGCTGGCAGGATTAACGACTGTAATGAATAAGAAGGAAGCAGATATTGTTCTTGACGGTTACAGAGACCTTCAAGACCTGTCCGATTGGGCCAAACCGGCAGCGGCCGTCCTTGTGAACGAAGGGATCGTCTACGGAGCCGACGATGCGCTTAAGCCGCTTTCGAAGCTGACCCGCGGCGAAGCGGCGGCGATGCTGCAGCGGTTATTGAGGGCGGCGCAGCTCATCGATTGAGATGCCTTTGAAGTAAGCTTGGATTCGGGATCAGTTGTTGTTTCATAGGCTGCTTCATTTTAATGGAAAGGGGATGCCGTGTCAGGCATCCCCTTTAGCATGAGGCCAATATCTAATTCTTCACGAAAGACTTTATCTTTTTGCTCAGTTCAGCTTCATCAAGAATTTGGGTAGGTTTTCCGGAGGATTGTTTAGAAGCAAAGCTTTTATCTTGAATATCTAGAAGCTCATTTTTAATGAATGCCTGTCTTTCAACTAGTTGATCCCCGATTACTTTATACATGTTTGATTCTTCTCCAGTGATCCAATATAAGTCAGGATACTCTTGTGTTATTGGTCCCACGGCTTTTTTCAGGAATAAAATGTATTCCTCATTCTCATTAAATATAGGGTTATCATTAAACAATATTTCATCGGTACCCTGCTGCATAATCTGGATAGATTCCAGCTCAACCTTCACATCGGATTTCTGAGTTTCTAATATCTGAGCATTAAATACCGTTTTTGGTACAGGCTCATTCAATTCTCCTGACTTTTTTCCTATTCTAACTTTGGCAATTAAATCAGATCGGTTAACTGCCTCTTCAAAAGGAAAAATCTGAATTTGACCATGCACAGATTTCGGTTTTGATGTTGATTTATCGATCCTCTTGTCTGCAGATGTATGGTCCGTCTGTGTAGCGATATTTGTTGAACCTTGTTTACTATTAACTGTACCCGTTGAATAGATCACCCCGCCAATCAATACGAAAAATGCCAAAATTATAGCCAACCATTTATTTTTCATTGAAATTCTTCCTCCTAAATGATGGGGGAGTTGGAGAGTTTTCTCCCTCTTTTCATGAATTATAAAAATCACTACTAAATAATGATCGTTCATATTCTTAATGCATAACAACTCATAAATGTTGCAAATAAAAACCATTTTTTAACTTGTATTTAATTCTCGTATTTAATTAAGAAAGGTTTTAGCTGGGACTAGATGCAATAATTGTGGTGGTCCTCTAAACAAAATCCATGGTCCTATGGTAAAGGAAGAAGTCCAAGTCGTGGTCTATTCTCCAATAAATTGCCTTCCTCTAGTACGGCCGAAGGTCTGGATGTATCTCTGCTTTGTACGATATAGAAATAATAAGGAGCGGTTGAATGCCGGCTGTTTTGAAAAATAATGCGCTTTCACCCTGGTTCTATGGTAAAAACGACTGATCAAATGTTGGCATTTTCCGAACATTAATGACATTTTTATTAAGGAATGTTCTGTGATATATGCAGTTTTCGACCAAATTTTTGCTAAAAAACACATTAAACTACATAAAACGCTAAAATTTTTGTTTTGACATCTGCTTGTCTATACCCTAGGATAATAGTATAAAACGTGCTCACTTAGGAGGATAAGCTCAGGACATGAAGAAGACATGGTCAATTCTATTAACACTCGTACTCTCCGTCGGACTGCTGGCAGGCTGCGGCAGCAATGATAAGTCGACCGACAAAGGTGCCGAAGCTGGCGGTGCTGAAGGGTCTAAAGATAAGAAACGCATTGCGCTCGTTCTTCCTGAGAAGATCGGCGTGAATCCATTCTTTGCCTTGATGGACGAAGGCTTGCAGAAAGCGGCTGCCGATTTCGACGTGGAAGTGAAGACGATCGAATCGACGGATCCGGCCTCGATCGAGCAAAATCTGCGCACCGCCGTGGCAGAGAAATATGACTTGATCATCACAACCACATTCCAGATGGAAGATGCGCTTAAGAAGGTTGCGCCGGAGAATCCGGACGTACCGTTCGCGATCATTGATACCGTTGTCGACTTGCCGAACGTTCGCAGCGTCGGATTCCGCGAGCATGAGGCGGCTTACCTCCTTGGAGCGGCTGCCGGATTGGCAACGAAAACGAACAAGGTCGGCAATGTCGTGGCAGACGATATTCCGATTATGCACAAGTATATCAAGGGCTTTGAGGAAGGCGCGAAATCCGTCAACCCGAATGTCGAAATCTTCGTTAACTTCGTCGGCGGATTTGACGATCCGGCGAAAGCGAAAGAGCTTGCGCTCCTGCAAAATTCCAAAGGCGCGGATTTCGTAGCAGGCATGTCCGCCGTAGGCGACCTAGGCGTATTCGAAGCTGCGAAGGAGAAGGGCTTCTACACGTCCGGCCAAGATACGGACAACACCGGCACCGATCCCGAGCATGTTGTCTTGGCTCAGCTGAAGGGAACGGACGCCGTTGCGTACGAGACGGTCAAAGACTTTGTGGAAGGCAAATTTTCCTTTGATGTTCGCGAGTATGGCTTGAAGGAAGGCGGCGTAGGCCTCACTTATGTCACGCATGAGAGCAAAACTCCGCTGAACCCGTTCATTGGACAAGACATTGTAGACCAGCTCAAGGTGATTTCTGACGATATAATCGCTGGAAAAATTAAAGTAACGAACGCATTGGAACAAAACTAGTTCTCACCTGGACCGGCTGCGCATAGGGCAGTCGGTCTTTTATTCAGAAGCGAAAGGAAGGCATAACCGACATGCTACTCCAGATGGACAGTATTACGAAAAAGTATGGCGAGTTTAGCGCAAACCGCGGCATTGATTTTTCGCTGCGCGCAGGTGAAGTTCATGCGATTGTCGGAGAGAATGGTGCAGGTAAAACGACGCTGATGCGGATTTTGTACGGGATGGAGCAGCCGACCTCGGGTACGATTCGTCTGAACGGCAAGGAAGTGTCCTTTGCCAGTCCCTTGGATGCCATACAGAGCGGAATCGGCATGGTGCATCAGCATTTCATGCTGTTTCCTTCCTTTACGATCGCGGAGAACATTGTTATCGGCAACGAACCGGGCGCAGGGGCCGTCTTTGACCGGAAGCAGGCCGTGAAGACGGTGGAAGAGCTATGCGAAAAATTCGGGATGAAGGTGGATCCGCAGGCGATCGTAAGCAGCACCGCTCCCGGCGTGCAGCAGCGGGTCGAAATATTAAAGGTGCTTTATCAAGGGGCGGACATCATTATCCTGGACGAGCCGACGGGGGTTCTCACACCGCTGGAGGTCCAGGAGCTTTTGGAGGCTATAAAACAGCTGTCGAAGCAGGGCAAAAGCTTTATTCTGATCAGTCACAAGCTGAATGAAGTGCTTGATGTGGCCGACCGCATTACCGTCCTTCGGGACGGAGCGGTGACGGGCGTGGTGGATAAGCATGCTACCGATGCGCATGAAATCTCCCGGCTGATGGTCGGACGTGAGCTGCTGGAGCTGGATCGCAAGCCGATTACGCCTGGAGATAAGGTGCTGGAGGTAACGGACCTTTCGCTGCGCGGCACAAAGGGCAAGCCGGTGCTGGATGCGGTTAGCCTGAGCGTCCGCGCAGGCGAGATCGTAGGAGTAGCGGGCATATCCGGCAACGGACAATCCGAGCTGCTTCAGCTCATCTCGGGTCTGGCCCAGCCGGACGGCGGCCGGATCGCCGTCGCTGGCAAGGACGTTACGGGCAAGGCACCAAGAGATATTCGGGAGAGCGGTCTTGCGCACATCCCGGAGGACCGTTACGTGTGGGGGGCCAACCGGACGGCCACGGTGATGGATACCGGACTGATGGGTCACCATCGTCGGCTGCAGAAGAGCGGCCTCCTCAAGCTGAAGGACATCCGTGCCCTCGTTTCGGGATGGGTGCAGAAATTCTCGATTAAGACGGGCTCGCTGGAGACGAGCACGCAGTATTTGTCCGGGGGCAATCTGCAGAAGCTGATTGTCGCCCGCGAGCTGGAGCAGGGCACGCCGTTCCTGATCGCGGCGGAGCCTACGCGCGGCGTCGACATTGGCGCCATGGAGACGATTCACGGCGAGCTGTTGAAACGGCGCGAAGAAGGAACGGGAATTTTGCTCGTGTCCTCTGAGCTGACCGAGATTTTGAAGCTCTCTGACCGGGTTTTGGTTATGTATGAAGGCCGGATCGCAGGCGAGCTGTCCGCGAAGGAAGCGACGGAGGAAAAACTGGGACTGCTGATGGCGGGAGGAACATTGCAATGAACAAATGGACAAAATTAACGCTTCCGCTGCTTCAGCCGGTCGCAGCCATCATCGTGGGTCTATTGGCTGGAGCGATTGCAATTATTATTGCCGGAGGCGACATTTTAGAGACGTATGCGGAAATGTGGAAAGGCGCGTTCGGAGGAATGTATTTCTTCACGAACACCCTCTCGCGGGCGACGCCGATCATTCTGATCGGATTAGGCGCGGCGCTTGCCTTCCGTGCGGGCTTCTTTAACCTTGGAGCGGAAGGCCAGATGGTGTTCGGGGCGCTCTGCGCCGCATTGGTCGGATTGTATATGCCTGGACCGGGCTGGCTCGTGTGCATTGCCGCTCTGCTCGCCGGCGTTATCGCAGGCGGATTATGGTCGGTCATGGCCGGATACTTCGATTCGAGATTCGGCGTGAACCTGCTGATCTCGACGCTGCTGCTCAACTATGTGGCAGTACTGTTTGCCGGCTATTTGGTTGCCTACCCGCTGAAGGACCGCTCAGGCTCAGCGGCGATGGCCCAGTCGGAGATGCTTGACAACAGCGTTTGGCTGCCGAAGCTGATCTCGGGCATGCCCCTCCACGTCGGGTTTGTGCTGGCCGTTCTCGCCGCTTTGATCATTTTTGTGGTGCTGAAGCGTACGGTGGTCGGTTATGAAATCCGGATGCTCGGCGGGAACCCGCTGTTCGCCTTGTTCGGCGGGGTGAAGCGGGGGCCGATGATGATCGGCGCTATGTTCGCAAGCGGCGGTCTTGCGGGTCTCGGCGGTGCTGTCGAGATCTTGGGCTCCCAGTATCGTTATATCGACGGCGCATTATCCACGGCGGATTATGCCTGGACAGGCATTATGGCAGCCCTGCTGGCCGGATCGAATCCGATCGGCACGCTGATTGCGGCGATCTTTCTGGCGGCGCTGCAGACCGGCGGCATGGGCGTCGAGCGGAATACGGAAGTGCCGCTTGAGGTGGGAGATATCATCCAAGCCGTTCTGATCCTGTTTATTTCCGCCCGATTCACATATAGCTTCCTGAAGCGCAGAAAGGAGAACAAATCCGATGGAACAGCTGTTTGACCTTGCCCTGATTAACTCGGCGCTCCGGGTGCTGACGCCGATTCTGCTCGCAGCCCTCGGCGGAGCCCTCTGCTCGCGCGTCGGATTGTTCAATGTCGGCCTGGAAGGCTTTATGCTGCTGGGTGCGTTCTCCGCAGTGGTTGGGAATTACTACTTCGGCAACGTGTTTTATGCGATATTGTTTGCGATTGCGATTGTATCGATCTTTTCGTTGATATTTGCCTATTTGAGCATAAACCTGCGGGCGAACGTCATCGTCGTCGGGATCGCCATGAATGCGCTGGCGGCCGGGCTTACCACGTTCAGCCTGCGGGCGATCTTCGATGTAAAGGGCGCCTTTTACGACAACACGATGGTGGGGCTGCCGAAATGGAATATCCCCGTCATTGAGGATATTCCCGTGATCGGGCCGATTTTGGCGGGATTGACGCCGCTTGTGTACTTGTCATTTTTGATTGCGGGTTTGATGTGGTACTATTTTTATCGCACGAAGAGCGGATTCCGCTTCCTGGCTGCGGGTGAAAATCCGCTGGCGGCCAAGAGCGTCGGGATTCGGGTAGCCCGTTATCAATACGGCGCCGTACTGGCTAGCGGCGTGCTGTGCGCGCTTGCGGGTGCGCAGCTGTCGCTTGGACAAGTGACGATGTTTACGGAGGGCATGACCGCCGGTCGCGGCTTCATCGCGCTGGTTGCCACAATGCTGGGCCAATCCGGCCCGCTTGGCGTAACGGCGGCAAGTCTGCTGTTCGGGTTCATGGATGCGCTGAGCATCCGGTTCCAGGGACTGGCGCTGCCGACACATTTCACCCAAATGCTGCCGTATGTCGTTACAATCCTGGCGATGTTCTTCTTCAAGGATAAGAGCTTCCAGAAGGATGCGCTGAAGCAGGGCTCAAGCTCGCGATAAAGCTTGATGCCCCGGTGATCTTTCGGAAATGGACCCGAGACTTTGCATAAGGAGATGAGCGGAAGGTGCATAAGAAAGCGGAACGTTTGAAAAAAATGAAGCCGGTCGCGGCCGGCAACCTGACCGAGGAGCAGCGCGTCAAGCTGCCTCCCGGACAGACGCTGACCGAGAAGTTCCCCATTTTGCATGAAGGGGAGGTACCGGTTTATGACATGTCTGAGTGGACGCTGCGGGTATTCGGCGAAGTTGAGGAGGAGCGGATATTTTCGTATGAGGATATTTTGTCGATGAAGTCGGTAACGCTCCAAACCGATATTCACTGCGTCACACGCTGGTCCAAATTCGATACGGTGTGGGAAGGGGTTCTGTTTCGGGATTTCCTGAAGGAGCTGAAGGTCAAGCCGGAAGCCAAGTACGTCATGTTCCATGCGGATCCGGACTATGACACGAACGTGCCGATCGAGGACCTGCTGCGGGACGATGTGCTGCTTGCTTACCGCTTCAACGGAGAGCCGCTGACGGACAAGCATGGCTGGCCGCTGCGCACGGTTGTGCCGCATCGGTATTTCTGGAAAAGCGCGAAGTGGCTGCGCGGCATTGAGTTTATGGCGGAGGACCGGCCGGGCTTCTGGGAACGCAACGGCTTCCATAATGAAGCCGATCCGTTCAAGGAGCAGCGGTTTAGCGGCGAAGCGCTGGATATACCGGAAGACGAATGGACACGTAAGGAGTTTGATTGATATGTTGATGCCGATATTGCAAGTGAACTCTGAGGATATTCCCGAATTCGTCGTGGTCTGCGGCGATCCGAAGCGCGCGGAAGTCATCTCCCGCAAGCTGGAAGGCGCGCGCGAGCTGGCGTTCAGCCGCGAATACCGGACCTTCGTGGGGACGTACGAAGGCGTGGAGCTGGCCGTGACGAGCCACGGCGTCGGGTGCCCGGGGGCGGCCGTCTGCTTCGAGGAGCTGATTCGCGCCGGTGCGAAGACGCTGATCCGCGTTGGCACCGCCGGCTCCTACCGGGCGGATACGCCGGCGGGAAGCCTGGTCGTCAGCACCGCGGCCATCCGTACGGACGGGCTGACGAAGCAGCTTGTGCCGGAAGGCTTCCCGGCTGTGGCGGACAGCGCGGTCGCTGAGGCGCTGTACGAATCCGCGCTCTCGTTAGGCGAGGGCGTCGTCCGCAAAGGGATGACGGTGACGCTGGATGTATTCTTTAACGGGGTGGAGGAATTCCCCCATCCGAAATATAAGGCGGCCGGCGCGCTCGGCGTGGAGATGGAAATCTCGGCGCTTTATGTAGTGGCCGCCCTCCGCGGCGTCCGCGCTGGTGCGATCGTGGCGATCGACGGCTTCGCGGACGCGGATCTCGCGGCGGAGTATGATCCGAACACGAATGTCGTGTCGGATGCCGTGGAGCGCGAGATTCATGCGGCCTTGATGGCCGTTGCGAAGCTGGCGAAGCAAGGGTGATGGATAAAAGCCGGTTATTCCCGAGGCGTGGGAATAACCGGCTTTTTGATGGGGGCGCGGGCGGCGCTTTGCGGCGCCCCCGCGGGGCCTGACAAGTCCCGAAAAGGGACTTGCAGCGATGGAAAGCGCGCCCGCGAGGCCAACAAGTCCCGAAAAGGGACTTGCAGCGATGGAAAGCGCGCCCGCGAGGCCAACAAGTCCCAAAAAGGGACTTGCAGCGATGGAAAGCGCGCCCGCGAGGCCAACAAGTCCCGAAAAGGGACTTGCAGCGATGGAAAGCGCGCCCGCGAGGCCAACAAGTCCCGAAAAGGAACTTGCAGCGATGGAAAGCGCGCCCGCGAGGCCAACAAGTCCCGAAAAGGGACTTGCACATCAACCCGGGACACACCTTGCCAGCCCTGGCCCGCTTGTCTAGATTCGCCCCTTATGCTTTAGGCGGTTGAACAATGAAAAACGGTAACTTTTCAATGCCGACCGATCTCGCGTATGTAAACAATTGTCCCTTGTGGTGGATCTCATGGTCGACCATGTTGCCTAGCCAGACGGAGCCCGGGGCCACAAAGCCGTTAAAATCCAGCGGTTGCTCCAATTGGGCTTCCGTCAGTTCAGCAAAGCCTTTTTCCGTAGCATTGGTTGAGGCTTGAACGATCTCCCGGATATCGCTGATCGATTCGAAGCTTGTCGGGAACGTTGGCGGGGAGAAGGCCCCATGCTTGATCGATTGCAAAAACATATCGGAAGATGCAGCCATGTGGACTATCAATTTCCCTAATGTCATAGCATTCGGCCAAGGCTTATATTCCAGATGCTCGTCCCGTATTTCTTCAAGCAGCTGCTGCAGCACACCCCGATGGCGGAGCCATCGCTTTAACTGTTGTTCAGTTTCCATGTACATAAAAAGTCCCTCCTCATAATCGTCACAGTAGATTCGAACTGCTTCTGGTATTAACCTTGTTTGTCATATGGCCTGACTATGGCGCATGGGTGTAGTGGAGCAATAGTAAGTAAATTCGATAGTATGCATGAATATCCTTTATCTAGGCATGCTTAATAAGCATATAAAAGTGAAATGTCGAAAAGGATGATTCCCCATCCTTGCCTGGACCTCGTTTTCTAGTTCAACTTAGCCCAATGGAAAATCATGAAAAATAACTGTTGCAATCGGACATTCTTTCGCATATACTGATTTCAGTTAGTAATTGGTCAATCAATAATAAAAATTAAAAATTAACTTCTGAAAGGAGTGATTCCGTATGCCGCGCGAAGCCTCCGCGAACCGGCGTCAGGATATTGTTGCAGCAGCAATCGAGGTGTTTGCAGAGATCGGCTATTATCGTGCGACAACCGCACAGGTTGCCGAACGTGCAGCCATATCGCAGCCTTACGTGTACCGTTTTTTCACCAAGGAATCGCTGCTGGTTGAAGCGCTGGCCGTATCTTGGAAGCGGATTGTTCAAGCCTTCCGTCAGGTGATTGATTCGGCACCGTCCCAGGAGCTCGAAGAGGGATTGATCCGTGCTTACGAGGAGATCATGCTTGCTCATCGTAGTGAAATCTTACTGCAGATGCAGGCACAGACGATCTCGGATGCACCTGTTCGAGCAGCGATGCAGCAGGGAATGGGAGAGGTAAAGGAGCTGGTGGAGAATGCCTTCATCCATGCCGGATTTCAGGATGCGGATGTAAGAGTCTCCAATTTCCTTGCAAGGGGAATGCTCTGTAATGCTGCAATGGCCATGGACATGCCGAGCATCATGCCGAAGCGTTAGGGGTTGCCGATGGCAGCGGGAGATGGTAAAGGTGAGTGCAGCCCAGCACTTTACACCATGGAGGCATCAAAGCATCGAGCCGCAAGGTCTGCCATAGTTGCTTGAGAGCAAGCTACATTCACCGTGAATGCGCGCCCCGTACAGTGAGAGCACCAAGCTACGTTCGCCGGGAATGCACACCCTGTAGAGTGGGAGCACCAAGCTACATTCGCCGGGAATGCACACCCTGTACAGTGGGAGCACCAAGCTACATTCACGGGGATGCGCGCCCCGAACAGTGAGAGCACCAAGCTACGTCCACCGGGAATGCACACCCTATACAGTGAGAGCACCAATCTTGCCTCGCCGCGACTGCCTGCCCCTTACCGGGAGGGCGCCCCCGGATTGCCGCAACAGCTTATCGGAGAGCACAGCTAACGGCAGGTCACGTCTGCCCCACTGTAGTGTAAGAGCTCTGATTTTCCAGTCATTTGGAGTTAGGCATTATTTTTTTGAACATTAGTAATTGGTCAATCAATAACAAAAAAACAAAGGAGATGTTTGATTATGAAAAAGGCGATTGTTCTGGGTGCAACGGGCGGAGTAGGAAATCCGCTGACTGCCGAATTGGTCAAAAGAGGGATCGAAACGATTGCCTTCGGCAGATCGATGACCAAGTTAAATGCGCTGGCCGAGGAGATTGGCAGCTCCCCATTGTTGAAGCTCCGGACCGGGGATGCCTTTAAACCGGAGGACATCATTCAGGCGGCCGAAGGGGCGGATGTCATTTTTCACAGCGCGAATATTCCGTATCACGAGATGGAATCACGGCTGCTTCCACTCGGGGAATCCGTGATGCAGGCCGCCCAGCGGATGAACGCAAGAGTAGTTGTCGTGGACGGCATATATCCCTATGGGCGACGCAGAATGGAGAAAGCGACGGAGGAGCACCCGAAGCGGCCTCATACCCGAAAAGGCAAGACCAGGCTTGCCTATGAGGAGCTTCTGTTTTCGGCACGCTGGAAACCCCGCACCCGCCCTTTGATCGCCCGGTTACCTGATTATTACGGCCCCTCGGCTCAAGCATCTTATCTATCTGTGACGATGGAGGCTATAGCTGCAGGTAAGCCTACGGCCTTCATCGGAAATATGACGGTTCCCCGCGAATATGTCTACTTACCGGATGCAGCGCGGATGATTTTGGATATCGCCGTTCAGGAGGAAGCTTACGGGCAAAACTGGCACATTCCCGGTCCTGGCGTCATCTCAGGTCGTGACTTGGTACGCATCGCTCAGGAGGCGAGCGGGAGCCGCAAAGCCGTCATACCGCTGGGACGCATCGGTTTATCCCTGATCGGCCTGTTCAATCCCGTGATGAAGGAGGTCGTGGAGATGCTGTATCTTACCGAAGAGCCTCTCGTGCTGAGCGGGGAAAAATACGAGCGCCTCATCGGACCGTTATCTTGGACGCCGCATGAAGAAGCGATAAAGGAGACCATTGAGCGGCTGATGGAGAAGCAGGGCGTGTGAACGGATTGTACGAATAGCACTCGTATAAGATACACGCAACGTTTGCCCATTATTTTCCACTAATAGTAATTGGTCAATCAATAATATTGAGAATAATGCATTAATGTACTTATGGACTTATAAACTTTATGCGCTTATTCGCCTGTTTACCTATTCACTTATTCACTTATTCACTTATTCACTTATTCACCTATTCACTTACTACCAATCTAAAAAGGAGGTGATTTCAATGGCAAAACTTCAATTGAAGTTTGTGGACGGCGTACTAGCCGCCATCATTCTGGTATCAATGCTTAGCTGGTGGGATTAGCAAACAAGCTTTAAAGGTCGCAGTGTGCAACAAATCATTGTTAGGGAGGTTTGGATCTATGAATGAAGGTTTACGTTCGGCCTGGGCATCGAAGCATACGCTTTGGCTCGGAATTGCCGCGGTCTTGTTGGTACTGTTCTCCATATGGGATTAGCGAAAAATGCTTGCACGCTGGCCGAAAGGGCTGGCGTTTTTTTTTTTTCAAAAATATTTATATTCCATCCATCAGTTGCAGTCGTTCAAACGTTATATTAACAAGAAAGACGAAAACGGAAGATACGAGGTCGGCTATGGACGTAAATGAGCTGTACGAAAATTTGAAGGTGGATGTCCAGCGCTACGCCCGGTCGGTCGCAAAGCACGCGTACGAAGCCGACGATCTGGTGCAGGATGCCTTCATCAAGGCGATGAAGGAGCCGCAGCTGGCACAGTGGCCGCTCCACAAGCAAAAGGCTTGGTTTTTCAGGGTCATCAAGAATCGTCTGATCGACATTACCCGCCGGGAAAAACGGCTGCTTCCCTGGGATGATGATCTGGATGCCACATTGCTGTCCGTGCCAAACCTCGATATGGAGACCACGGAATGGCTGGGCCGCCTGCCGCAGTCCCAAAGCGATATTGTGTTTAAGCGCTACTGGCTTGGCATGTCCAGTCAGGAGATCGGGGACCAGCTTGGATTGCCAGCCGCGACGATCCGTTACAAGCTGCAGGCCGCCATCAAGAAATTAAGAACCTATTGGGAGGAAGATATGAAATGAGCAGAATCATTGGCAATGTGGGGATGCTGGATCTTACGGAGGCAACGGAGGAAAGCGTGAAAAACATTGAACGGATCGACAATGTGGGCATGGTGCTGTACCGGGCGGAGACCGCCCATCTGCTGGCGCTGCTCACGAACGCCGGCAACATCGGCAAAACGCTGGAAATCCCCAGAGGCTACCGCTTTTTTAAAGGCACTTTGAGATTGAACGCCGAGTATTTTAAGCACAAGCAGCCGGAGAATGTATTTACGTATGGCACGGTGGTCATCGATCGGGATGTCAGCCTTGAAGCTTTTGAGCATAGCGGGCCGCACATGGCAGTGAGGGGCGAGGTGTATGTTCCGAAGCATTTGGAGGGAGCCGTCACCGCATCGCTGCTTAAAATGGAGGGAGCGGAAGCGAGCATCCAAGCCTATCAATCCGAGCTTCGGTTTGAGTCCGGGAAATTCCGTCTGACCAACGCGTATTTGTCTTCGCTCAAGGAGCCCCGGTACTTGGTCGTGAATGGGGTCCTTGAAGTGGAGAAGGACCTGGACATGGAACAATTCGCCGACCGGCTTGAAAAGATCCATGTGAACGGCATCGCGATGATCCATGAGGAGCAGAGCCCCTATTTTTATGACAAAATGCAGTCGATCAACGGTCAGGTAAAAGTAATTCCTGCAGGGTTCGAGCATGTAACGAAAACGCTGAGACTGAACGCCCGAACGATTCGCCGATTCGCCGACCGTAAATTATATACCAAGCACCCCATTGTGCTTGATGCTGACGTGACAAGGGAGGCGTTCAGCCGCGCCATCGCCGGAATTCAATCGTCCTCGATCGTGATCTGCAGCGAAGATATCGAGGATCTGGTCTGGGAACGCTGTCCGGACGTGAATACGGAAATCGTCAGCTATGAGCAGGCATTCGTATTCGTGGAAGGCGAGGAAGCATGGTCGAAGGACCAGTTGCTTGCTTTAAAGGAACCGGCCAGCTTCATTGTAGACGGAACATTGATCCTCGAAGAAGACGTTACGGAGGATGTATTGGAGGCCAAACTGCGTTCCTTGGATCTGTTCGGGAAAGTGATGATCGCGGAAAAAAGAATTAAAGGTGTTTTATACCCTTACCTTCGGAGCATGAGCGGCAGTATTATAGTGAAGGGGACGGAGGAGAAGTTTGCAGGTATCGGTAATGTCGGAATGTTGTCGCTATAAAAGAAAAGAGGAAGGTAAAATGAATATCAATAATGAAGATATTGCCAACCAGCATGTGAACGATCTCCGCCAGGAACTCGAACGATGCAGGTTGGCTCAACAAACGAAAGCCACCCGTAATGAAGCTGCAGGTGCTGTCGCAGGCGGCGCGAAGACTGCAGGCAAATGGAAGGCTTTGCTGGATACCATCATGATGATGGGAAGACGATTGCTGTAATTTCAATATGTGATCCATTGTATAGATCGCCGGTGCCAAGAAAGTGGCCCGGCGATTTTTAATGGGGCAAGTCAACTCGCTCAACCCGCGCAACCTGCTCAGCCCGAATCAACCCGAGACAAGCCCAATCAAGCCAAATCATGCGGAATTCAGGCCAGTCATGCGGAACCTCAGTCATGCAGAATCAAGCGTTGCGTTCATTCATTCGCTCATACAGAAAATCAACCACATGCTTGACTTCCATCGTTTCGCTGCAGCCGTGCTGTTCCACGCCCAGCTTCATCTGCAGCAGACAACCCGGATTGCTGGTCAGCAGGTATCTGGCTCCGGTGGCGTTGACGTTCTCCATCTTATGCTCCAGGATTTGACCCGCCATTTCCGGCTGCGTCACATTGTATATGCCTGCCGAGCCGCAGCAGCGGTCCGCTTCCCTCATCTCTTGGAAGCTGACGTTGGGCACCTGGCTTATGAGCTGCCTTGGTGCCGCCCCGCTGCGCATCACATTCCGCAAATGGCAGGAGTCCTGATAGGTCACAACGACAGGCTCGGTGGACGTCGCGGATTCGCTGAATGCAGGCAGTCTGCCATGCTCCACGAGCAGCTTGCTGATGTCCACGACCCGGCTGGCGAACCAGGCGGCTTGTTCCTTCCAAGTCTCATCCTCATGAAGCAGATGGTCATACTCCACCAACAGGGCACCGCAGCCGCCGGCATTGGATACGATATAATCCACATCCAGCTCCTTGAACACCCTCACGTTGATCCTCGCCATATCTCTTGCCAGCTCCAGCTCGCCGCTGTGGGCATGGAGTGCGCCGCAGCAAACCTGCTCCGGCGGTATAACCACCTCGAAGCCTGCCTCCGACAGCAGCTTCACGGTATTGACGTTGGTGCCGGCGAACATGACATCCATGATGCAGCCTCTGAATAAAGCGACGCGAGCGATCGGAGTGCCTTTAGCCGGATACACCGTTCCCAGCTGTTCGACGACGCCATCGGCGGTGGCGTCCGGCAGAATCCGCTCCATGTCCCGCAGATGCTTGGGGAAGAAACGCATGACGCCGGTTCCTCTCGCCACGCGCTGCAAGCCGGATTTTTGGTAAAATTTCAGCGTTCTTCCCAGCGTCTTCAGACGTTTGCGGTGCGGGAAGACGCCCTTGAAGAACAGCTTGCGCATTCCCTTCACAGGAATGGAATGCACCGGATGATCCTCAATGGCGTCTCGGGCCTGCTCAATGAGCTGACCGTATTTCACATCTGCCGGACATACCGGCTCGCAGGCTCGGCAGCCCAGGCAATGGTTCATCTGATCGCGGAAGCGATCATCCGGCTCCATCAGCCCGTCGGCCACGGCCTTCATTAAGGCAATGCGCCCGCGGGGAGATTCGGGCTCTACGCCCGTTTCCCTGAATGTAGGGCAGGCCGGGAGGCAAAACCCGCAGCGCATGCAGTTGGTCAATTGATCGTAATCGAGCTTTTCGAGCAAGGTACGGGCCAGGGGATTGGTATGGTTGATCTGGGGCTTTTTCCCGATATTCGCTTGGCTAGTCATGATGAATTACCACCCTTTTTCGTGATTCTTTGGCAAACACCTTGCCTGGATTCAACAAATTATCGGGATCGAATACCTGCTTGATCCCTTTCATGAGCGAGACGCCGGAAGCGCCGATCTTCCACTCAAGGAATGGTGCCTTCACCATGCCCACGCCGTGCTCGCCGGTAATGGTGCCGCCAAGCTCAAGGGCCGCCGCGAAAATCTCTTCAAAGGCTTGCTCCACCCGGTGAATTTCCTCCGCATCCCGGGCATCGGTCGTTGCCGTAGGATGCAGGTTGCCGTCGCCGGCATGGCCGAAGGTGGCAATCGTCACATTATACTTGGCTGAAATGTCATTGATCCGGCGGACCATATCGGCGATTTTGGACCGGGGAACAGTCGCGTCCTCCAGAATCGTGGTCGGACGAAGCCGCGCCAGCGCCGTAAAGGCGCTTCTTCGCGCTGTCAACAGCCGCTCCGCCTCTTCCCGGGTGGCAGCCACCAGAATGCTGTCGGCTTGCTCGCGCATGCAAATTTGGCGGATCTGCTCAATGTCCCTGGTTACAGTCTCGGGGTCACCGTCCTGCTCGATCAACAGGATCGCCTCCATGTCCAGCGGAAGGCCAAGCTTGGCAAAATCATCGACGACGCGGATCGTCGGATTATCCATGAATTCCAGCGTCGCCGGAATAATCTTGGATTCGATAATGGCGGAAACCGTCCGGGCCGCTCCGTATAGATCGCGGTACATGGCGAGCATCGTCATTTTGCTCTTCGGCGGGGGAATCAGCTTCAAGGTCGCTTCGGTAATAATCGCAAGCGTGCCTTCCGAGCCGACCAGCAGCTTGGTCAAATCATATCCCGCTACATCCTTCATCAGCTTTCCGCCGGTACGAATGATTTCGCCGCTGGCGAGCACGGCCTCGAGCCCGATCACATAATCCTTCGTCGTGCCGTATTTCAAACCGCGCAGACCGCCCGAGCATTCGGCGATATTGCCGCCGATCGTCGAGATGCGCATGCTGCTTGGGTCCGGGGGATAGAACAAGCCCAAGGATTCAATATGTTGAATGAAGTCGGCCGTAATGATCCCGGGCTGAACGGTGGCCGTCAAATTTTCCAGATCCAGCTCCAGAATTCGGTTCATCCGGTGCATCACCATGACGACGCCGCCTTGAATCGGAACGGTTCCTCCGCAGAGATTGGAGCCTGAGCCTCTGGACACGAGCGGGACTTTATAGGCTGATAACGCCTTCATAATGGCGGAAACCTGCTCCGTGTTGGCAGGATAGATTACAGCGTCAGGCAAAGCCTGCAGCATCGGAGTGCCGTCATAGGAATGCGCGATAAGCGCCTCTTGATCATCCCGGAAGTGGGCATCGCCAACGATGGAGCGAAGCTGTGCGGCGAGAGACGGGTCTAACATAAACGAGTTCCCTCCTAATCGATCAGGTCATCTGATGACTTTTGTTTTATTATATGACATGATTATAGTAATGAATAGTACAAAAAATGAGCAGGAGGCAAACGGACCATGCGAACGATCAAAGTGGAGAACCAGAAGGGGCATGAAATTGTGGGGGAGCATCTGCTTCAGCAGATCCGGGAGGGGCATCTCAAGCCGGGCCAGAAGCTCCCCTCCGTCGTTGAATTAGCGGCCGCATATGGCGTAGGAAGATCCACGATCCGTGAGGCGGTCAGCGCCCTCAAGGCCATGGGATGGGTCGATGTGCGTCAGGGAGGCGGAACGTATGTGAAGACGGTTCTTCCGAGCGAGCCCCGAAGCGGCGCCGACTTATTGTTCCAAGGGGCCGAGTCCCTTATTGAACTGCTTGAAGTCCGCAAGGTGCTGGAGTCCGGTACCGCCTCTTTGGCTGCGGAACGAAGGACGGAGCAGGATCTTGACCGAATGCGCGAGGCCCTTTCGCAGATGGAGCATGGGCTGAAGGTGAACGATACGGGGGAAGGCGAGCGCGCGGATGTCGCCTTTCATATGGCGATTGCGGCAGCGTCCGGCAACTCGCTGCTGATTCAGCTGATGGAGTCGCTATCTGACCGTTTAACGGACACCATTCAGAAGTCCAGGGAGCTGTGGTTCTACAAGGAACAATCAACCGCCGCCCGGTTATTGACGGAGCATCAAATAATATTTGATGCGATTGAGCGGCAGGATCAGGAGCAGGCCGGTGCGAGAATCGCAGCACATCTGACCAAGGTGGAGCAGGTGCTTCGATCAGGGCTGGAGTCGGAAAGCGGCAGACTGCCGGATTAACGCGTACATGGCTGAGGGAGGGGGAAGAACTCGATTTTTTTGCTGCCCTTGTACCCAAGGTAACCTGCAATCGACTTAAGGATGAGCCTTACACTTTACTTCGGGTCAGTGCCGCTTGGCACTGGCTTATTTCATTTTATTGTGCGGTCCGGTTTATTGCATTCTGTTTTTCTACCTATCGTTAAAAAATATTGACTTAACGGAGAGTTGCACGCTATTATTTTACCTAACGATAGTTAAAAAAGAGGTGAGCAACCAATGAAGAAACGTGATATGACTTCACAGCAGTTGATTGAAGCGGCCCTGCACTTATTTGCGCAGCACGGTATCGAGAAGACCAGCCTTGCAATGATCGCAGCGGCGGTAGGCATGACGAAGCCTTCGATTTATTATCATTTTGCTTCAAAGGATGAACTCATCGAGCGGGTCTTCGAATACATGTTCAGTGACTACCATTTCGACCATTACTTCTCGGTTTCAGAGTTGACTGCGGAGAATTTCGCCTTGAAGCTGTACGAGGGCGGGCTGCGTATGTTTCCAGAGGATGAGGAGCATTTTGCCCCGGTCTTCCGATTGTTGAACGAATTCATGCTGACTGCCGGCCGAAACGGACACTATGGCGAGCGAGTCATCGCCATGCAGCGGGAATTTCTGGACGGATTCGAGAAGGTCATGCAGCGGGGAGCCGAGTTAGGCGTAATCGAACCCGAGAACGTGACGGTTAAGGCCCATTTGCTGGCACTTCTCATTGACAATATCACCAGCTACATGATGATGGGCATGAAGCTGCCGTATCAGGAGTTATGGAAGGAAGCCGTCAACAGCGTCTTCCGGAAAGGGGAGGATCGTATTGGATAAACGAACGGAATGGACGGAGCTTGGATTATCGACAGTGGATAAAATGCTGATATGGGCGATTCCGCCGGTGCTTGGGGGCGTGGTCGGCTGGTTCCTTCCTGTCATCGCGGAATGGGCGTCCAGCCTGCCATGGGTGCCATTCCAGGGGCCGCTGGAGCTGGTTGCTTCGCTGCATGGACCGTGGGTTGCGCTGATTACGGCACTGCTCGGGCTCCTTGCGGGCATGTGGCTTTCCCATGCGGCCATACGTGAGAGCCTCCATGTACGAATATCCGACCGGGAACTGCAGCTATCCGTGAATGGTGCAGAGGCTAGTTACGCAAGAGAAGACATATTCGCCGCCTTCCTGGATGGCAAGGAGCTCGTCCTTGTCGGTCAGCAGGGTCAGGAGCTGTATAGACAGAAGATTGAAGGGAAAGCACGGCTGTTCACGGAGGAGTTTCTAAGGCACGGCTACCCGTGGCGGGAAGGAGATCCGTATGCGGATGAATACCGCAGGTGGGTCGCAAATTCCCCGGAATTGACCGCAGCCATGAACGCCCTGTTCGAGGCGAGGGAGAAGGCACTGCGGGACGATGACAAGGATGATGCAGACGATCTGCGTCGGGAGCTCTCAAAGCTCGGGGTAACGGTCCGTGACGAAGGAAAGCGGCAGTACTGGCGTCTGCATGGATCGCGGCTTTAACGACTGTAGCGACCGTAATGGCAGCAACCTGCTCCTCCACTCTCAAACAAATGAACCCCTTCCATCTGACAAAAAGACACCCTACACCGCTCTCGCAAACAATTTTCCCTCTTGAGATAAGACATCCGGCGGTCCTTTCCTTCAAAGAGAAGCTTTACAATGAAAGCGATACCTCGAAAGCGATACCTCACTCGAAGGAGATGTCTTATGAATTTTGATCTGAATATCGTGCCTTTCAGCCGAAGAGAGTCCTTCTTGGCGATCTCCCTCCTGCCCGAGGCTAAGGAGCGGAGAAAGGGGCTTTACCTGCGTACAGTCCGCGGAGGAGACGACAAGTTTGGCGAGGCCTTTCTGATTGAGCTGCTGGACCGGAACAACGAGCCGGTTTCTTTTGACCCTATTGCATCACCCGAAAAACTCAGGCTGGAGACCACGCATTGGGCTGGCCACGCAGATATTTGCATATCCGACTCCCGGACCGTCAGGTTCCGGTCGAAAGGATGCGGCATACGCCTCACCTTTTTTCCCGCCGCATATGATTATGCTTATGAGACGGATCCGGACCGCTGGGAAGTGAACAGCTTTACCCATGGCTGCCGCTTTATGCTGACAAGGCTTGCGGGACGCATGAGCATGGAGGTTGCATGGGATGAGATCAAGAGCTCGCGGGTAACCGCCGTATTTTCAGCGGATGAGGAGACCGACACGGCGGAATTTGCCGTGGAAGAGTTCATGACGGTAATGACGCCGCGCTCCGAATGGGAGAGCTTCGACGAGGCGGTGCGGCTCGTTCAGGAGGATTACGGCAGCTGGTTAAACCGCACCTTAACCGTTCAGGAGCATTGGCAGGAGGCCAGAGAGCTCGCCGCCTATATCACTTGGTCCTGCCTGGTTCCCGCCGAAGGCTGCCTGACCCGCCCGGCGATGTATATGTCAAAGAACTGGATGACCAACATTTGGAGCTGGGACAACTGCTTTAATGCAATGGCCTTGGTGCGGCATAACCCGAAGCTGGCGTGGGACCAGTTTATGATCTTTTTCGACCGGCAGGATGAGAGCGGGCTGATTCCGGACTTCGTGAATGATAAATACGAGCTCTGGAACTGCAACAAGCCGCCGATTCACGGCTGGACGCTGTCTTGGATGATGCGGCGCACCGATTTCATACAAGAGGAGCAGCTGCGCGAGGTGTACGGACCGCTCTCCAAATGGACGCAGTGGTGGTTCACGTACCGGGATCATGACGGCGACGGCATTCCCCAGTACAACCACGGCAACGATTCGGGCTGGGATAACAGCACGGCGTTCAATAACGGGATCCCTGTGGAAAGCCCCGACCTCTCGTCCTATCTGATTATTCAGATGGAGGTGCTGGCCGAAATCGCCGGCCTTCTCGGGTTGCCGGAGGAAGCTGCCGCATGGAAGCAGAAAGCGGACGATACGCTTGAGCGCATGCTCTGTCATTTTTGGAGGGATGGAAGGTTCACGGCCTGCCGTTCAGGCACGCATGAGGTGTCGGAAGGCGACAGCCTGCTGCTGTTCGTCCCGATCCTGCTGGGCAAGCGGCTGCCGGAGCATATCCGTGCCGCGCTGCTTGCGGGACTTCGGGATGAGACCCGATTCCTGACCTGGAACGGCTGGGCCACAGAGAGCGTCAGCAGCCGCTATTATAAGCCGGACGGATACTGGCGCGGGCCGATCTGGGCTCCCTCGACGATGCTGCTCGTCGAAGGCGTTGCGGCAGCCGGTGACCGAGAGCTGGCCATGGAGGTGGCGCAGCGGTTCTGCCGGATGCTTAGCAGCAGCGGCATGGCTGAGAACTTTGACGCCCTGACCGGAGCGGGGCTTAGAGACCGGGCTTTTACCTGGACCTCCAGCGTATTTTTGATACTCGGACATGAATACACGCATTAACCGACCTTAGAGAAACACTTCTTCCCGGGCATTTTTTTGCCTTGGGGGGAGGTGCTTTTTCCGTTTCCCCTGTGTTTTCCAGTTGGCGCCTAATTACAAGCCATAGGTTGAGGTTTATAATGAAAGCGGTATCAATGCCGCCGGGGCTGTGAATGCCTTCAGGCTTAAAGCTTGTTTTTGAAAAAAAGACGAAAAGACAGCGGGGAGATTATCATGAGCTTTCAGCGGACCAAAAAGGTAGCCGGCCGCATGTTCGCCGGCGCCTATCGTAGCATCCGAACCAAGCTGCTCTCCTGGTTTTTAATCGTAACCCTGATCCCTCTGTTTTCGCTTGGCGCGCTGTCCTACTACCAGTCGGCCCGGATCATCAACTCCCAATTCGGGAAATACGGAGATAATGCCGTCGCCCAGCTGGAGCAGCAAACCAGCTCAACCCTGAGCCGGATGAAGCAGACGGCCGAAACGATTTATTCCTATCTGCTGGATCCGAGCCGCATGGGGATTGGAAACCAGGCACCCACCACCTACCGCGACATTTTGGAGAAGAATGATTTTGAATCCTTGCTGAAATCCCTTCGGACGCAGCTGACGGCCGGCATCTACATTATTACGACCTCGGGTTATTACTACGGGGAGAACAACCTGGATGTCGCCAAGCTTGACCGTATCCCCTTATGGCGGTCGAAGCCGAAGGCGTATGCCGGAACCTATTGGCTCGGCTTTTATCCGCAGGATCATTTCATCAAGAGCAGCGACAGCGGCAACCGAAGCGTCATCGGCCTGGCGGTTCCGATTCACCATCCGGACAAGTCCCAGGACGGCAGCATCATTCTCATCGAAGAGTATGCGGAAGAGCTGCTGCAGATGTTCCGGCAATTCGAGGAGGATACCCATGCCCATCTGCAGATCAGCTCGCCGGACGGTACGGTCATCTACGAGACGGATGCCGCCTACTCGCCCAAAGACAGCGATGTAACCTGGTCACGGACGCTCGCCGTCAATCAATGGACGCTCGAGGCCCGGATTCCGGCGAAAGCCTTCTATCGATCCTCAGGCATCATCCGGGCGAACACGATGACGGTTGCCATCTTGTCCTGCCTGCTCGCTTTCGGCATCGCCTACCTGTTCTCTTCGCGCTTCACCTCAAGGATCAGGACATTGAAGGATTCGATGCAGAAAGTCAGCTTCGGCAAGCTGGACACCCGCACGCCGATCGATGGCCGAGACGAGCTGGGCAGCCTGGATATGAGCTTCAACCGGATGGTTACGGGGATTCAGGAATTGATCGGCGAAGTGGAAAGAAGCGAGCGGCTGAAGAAGGAGGCGGAGCTGCGGGCATTTCACTATCAGATCAATCCCCATCTGCTGTTCAACACGCTCAACTCCATTCAGTGGAAAGCCAGGCTCGAGGGCGCCGAGGACATCCGCCTGATGCTGTATCATCTGACGATGGTGCTCGAGGGAAATCTTGATATCTCCCAGGAGCTGGTCACGCTTCGCAGGGAGCTGCGCATGATCGAGCATTTTCTTAAGGTCCAGGAAATCCGGTACGGGGAAGTATTTCGTTATCGCCTGAAATGTGACGATTCACTGCTTCCGTATTTGATTCCGCGGATGACGCTTCAGCCGTTATTTGAAAATATATTCTTCCACGCCTTCACGGACGGCGAAGGAGAGATCGATATGTCGATCAGGATGGACGGCGACGATCTGGTGCTAATGCTCCGGGATAACGGGGCAGGCATGAAGGAGGAGCAGCTGGCGAGGCTATTCTCGCCTGAAGTAAAACGCAAGGGACGGGGCGGGCTTGGCGTACGCAACGCCGATCAAAAATTCAAGCTGCATTTTGGCCCGCTGTACGGGCTCACGGTGTATTCCGTGAAGGGAGAAGGAACGACAATCACCATACGCTGGCCGAAAAAGGAGGAGTCTGACGATGTTGGAAACAGAGAAAATCAAGGTGCTGATTGCCGATGACGAGAGTATCGTGCGCAAGGGACTCCGCACAACGGTGGCTTGGGACCGCTTCGGGATGGAGGTTGTGGCGGACAGCCCTAACGGCCAGGCAGCCTGGGAAGCTTTCCTGGAGCATCGTCCCCAGGTCGTCATCACGGATATCGTCATGCCGGAGATGGACGGGATCGAGTTGTCCCGCAGGGTCAAGGAAGCAGCGCCGGAGACCAGAATCATTCTGCTCAGCTGCCATCGGGACTTCGAATATGCCCAAGAGGGGATGCGGCTCGGAGCCTCGGCCTATTTGTTGAAGACCGCCTTCGAGGATGAAGAGCTCGAGGCCCTGCTGGGCAAATTTCAGCGGGAGCTGTCTGAGACGGCAGTATCCTTGCAGGATCAGGACGATCAGCTGTCCACGCATCTGTATGCTTGGCTTAATGGGCATAACGACAAATTCCTGGAGGTGCTGCGGAAGCTTTGGAGCGGCAGTTGGCGCATGAAAGGACAGCCTGCCGCGCTTTACCTGGTTAAGTCCGCCGGCTGTGGCAGCTCATGGGAGAGCCTTCTTCAGGAGCATGAAGCCGATGAGCCGAGACTGCACAGCGGCAAACGGATTCGCTACGGGTCGGACAGCTGTTATTGGGTCGTTCCGGATGGGCTAAAGGACGGTATAGAGAGCCTGCTGATCGAGATGAAGAGCCGGTGCGGCAAGCTGACGTGGGATTCGCGGCGAGGCCTTGAGGACCTGGAGGATGTACAGGATGCCTTTCAATCGCTGCATAAGGAAGCCGAATTGGAGCGGGTGTACGGACTTAGCGCGGAGCATTGGCCCGAACCGATTCTGCAAGCCGTTCATCTGCTGCATGCGTTTCCGTCGGCCGAATGGTCGGCGGCGGAGCTGGCCCAGAAGGTGGGATTAAGCCGCAGCCATTTTTCGATTTTGTTCAAAAAAACGGTTGGCGACAGCTTCATCGCTTTCCAATATAAGCGCAAGCTTCGTCTCGCTTACGGATTGCTGCGCGAAACCTCCTTAACCATGCAGGAAATCGCCGAGCGGACAGGTCTTGGGGACAGCAAATATTTCAGCAAATGGTTCAAGCGCTGCACCGGGAAGACGCCAAGCCAATACCGTACCGAACAAAAAGGGGAATCATCGTAAACAAACGAACACCGAGAATGACCATTTCGAACAAAAACACGATAAACTGCGAATCAGCGCACGTTTTGGACCGCTCTTCATCGGGTTATGATGAAAGCGGTTTAATTCATATTACCTCAACTCTTTAGGGGGAATCGACATGATGAAAAGAAGGTCATGGATGGTTATCGTATCCGTGATGGCGTTAACGGCATCCATGCTGGCCGGATGCGGCGGCGGAGGCACCGGTACGGCGCAGGAGCCGGACAATGGCTCGCAAGCCGGGACTACAACGCTTCGGTTCGCAACTTGGGATACCGGCGATGCGCTGAAGATTGAACAGGATATCGCCAAAAAATTCGAGGAATCGCATCCCGGCACGAAGGTCCAGGTAGAGGCCTATGCAGACGGGTTCGATCAAAAGCTGGCAGCCGGCTTCGGCGCTGCAAACCCGCCGGACGTGATGTATATGTGGGATTTCCCGACGTATCATCAGTCGCTGGAGCCGCTGGACGATTACGCGTCCAAGGACAAGGATTTGAACATTGATGATTTTTACCAGGGCTTGTTCAACTACGGCAAGATCGGGGATAAGCTGTACGGAATCCCGGCCGGCTTCACGACGCGGGTCGTGTATTACAACAAGAAGCTGTTCGATGAGGCGGGAATCGCATATCCGAACGACGGATGGACCTGGACTGACTTTCAGGACATTGCCAAGAGGCTGACGGACCCGTCCAAGAAGCAGTACGGCTTCGGCGTACGCGCGGAGAACGACACGTATGACCTGCAAGGCCTGGTATGGAGCAACGGAGGTTCATTCATATCGGAGGACGGCACGACGATTGAAGGCTATATGAACAGCAAAGAGACGGCTGAAGCCATTCAGATGCTGGGTGATATGCTGAAGAACGGTACCGCCGTGCTTGCCGGTGGCAAGGGACAGCAGAGCGGGGAGGACATCTTCAAGGCCGGAAAGATCGCGATGTGGGAGAGCGGAATATGGCCGCTCGAATCGTTCAGGGAAGCCGGAATCGATGTGGGCACCGTCGAGATGCCGGCCTTCCCGGGCAAGCCGGTCAAGGGGGTTCTTGCCGAATCGGCGCTGTCGATTGCGAAGGACTCCAAGCATAAGGATCTGGCCTGGGAGTTCATCAAGTTCTATGTATCCGATGAGGCGATCAAAATGCGCGTGGCTGACCTTCCGGTCCGGGCAAGCGTCGTCAATGAGCTGAAGAAGGATCAGGATCCGCTCTACAAGCCGTATTACACGATGCTGGAGCGTTCGGACAATACGCCGGCCTTCCTGCTCAACCCGAAATGGAACGAAGTCAACCGCCAGCTGTCGGCAGCCGTGGAGTCCGTCATGTTCGGCAGCGATGCACAAGAGGCTCTGAACCAAGCGGTGAAGGACAGCGAACGCTATTTGAAATAAACGATAGAAAGAAGGCTCGCTACTATGGCCCGGATCAATGTGCTTAACCCGCAACGACAGACAGCGGCCCCGAAGCGGCTTGGACGAAAACGATGGGGTGGGGCAGCGCCCTACCTCTTCATTTTTCCATGGATATTCGGCTTCTTGGTCTTCACGCTGGGCCCGCTGTTGTTCTCTCTTGTTATTTCCTTTTTTGACTGGCCGATCGTCGGTCAAGTCACCTTCGTCGGCTTCGACAATTACGTGGAGATGTTCTCGGATGATCCGCTGTTCTGGAAATCCCTGATGATTACGTTGAAATTTGCGGCTTTATTCGTGCCGCTGAACATTATCGTCGCCTTGGGACTGGCGATGCTGCTGAACCAGAAGGTAAAAGGCAGCGCCTTCTTCCGAACCGCCTTCTACCTGCCGTCGGTCATTTCCGGCGTGGCCCTCGCCATGATCTGGTCATGGGTTTACAGCGGGGATTACGGGATCCTGAATTACTTCTTGTCGGTATTCGGCATTGAGGGCCCGGACTGGCTGAACGATACGAAATGGTCCCTGGTCGCGATGGTGATCGCAAGCCTGTGGGGCCAGGGCTCGATGATGCTTATTTTTCTCGCGGGGCTCAAAGGCATCCCGAAGGACTTGTACGAGTCGGCTTCCATTGATGGAGCCGGCAAGATCAGACAGTTTTTCAATGTGACCGTTCCGATGATTACGCCGACGCTGCTGTTCAACCTGATCACGTCCATCATCGCCGCCTTCCAGCAGCTGACGCTGGCGCTCCTGTTAACGGGCGGGGGGCCGCTGAAATCCACCTTTTTCTATGCGATGTACATGTACGAGAATGCGTTCAAATACTTCAAGATGGGCTACTCCGCAGCGAATGCGTGGTTCATGTTCCTGATCGTCCTGACGCTTACGTTCCTTGTGTTCAAGTCCTCGGAGGCTTGGGTGTTCTATGAGGGCGAGATGAAGAAGGCAAAACCGAAGCATGTCAAACGCCGGGCTGCCGGCAGAGAGGGGCATTGACGCATGAGAAAAGTAATCACGTACACGCTGCTTGTATTTTGCTCCCTGCTGTTCATTGCGCCCCTGTTCTGGGCCGTAACGACCGCGCTAAAGTCCCCACAGGAGCTGTATCTGTTTCCACCGAAATGGCTGCCGTCCGTTTGGCGGTTCAGCAATTTCGCGGAGGCCTGGAGCATCCAGCCGTTTAACCTGTTTTTGAAAAATACGGTGATCGTGACGCTGCTGTCCACGCTCGGGCAGCTCATCTCCTGCACGCTGGTGGCGTACGGGTTCGCCCGGTTCCAATTCAAGGGACGCGATGCGCTGTTCCTGATCGTGCTTGCAACCATGATGATCCCCTGGGAAGTGACCATGATCCCGCAGTATATGGAGTTCAACTACCTGGGGTGGATCAATACGCTTAAGCCGCTGATCGTCCCGTCCTGGTTCGGCTCCGCGTATTTCATCTTCCTGCTGCGGCAGTTCATCATGACCTTGCCAAGAGAGCTTGACGAGGCGGCCACGATTGACGGTGCGGGAAAAATGACGGTTCTGGCGAGGATCATCGTGCCGCTCATGGGACCGTCGCTGATCTTAGTTGCGGTGTTTCATATGATGAGCTGCTGGAATGATTACCTGGGCCCGCTCATCTTCTTGAATGATCAGACCAAATATACGTTGACGCTGGGCCTGTCCCAGTTCAGGGGCATGCATGGCGTCGACATGCAGTCCATCATGGCCATTACATGCCTGATCTCCATTCCGCCGCTTGCCGTATTTTTCTTCGCCCAGCGGTATATCGTCGGCGGAATCGCGACGACGGGGATCAAAGGCTAGATCAGATGACAGCAACGATAAAGCAATATGGAAAGGATGGAGAGAATAGCATGAAAGTCAGACCGATTGACCGGGATTGGGATAATCTTGGCGTGCTGGAGCGAAACCGCTCCAAGAGCCGGGCCTATTTCATCCCGTTTACGGATGCCGAGGAAGCGCTCCGCTATGACAGGGGCAGCTCGGCATGGTACAAGTCGCTGAACGGCATGTGGAAATTTCATTATGCGGAGGAGCCGGAGGCGGCTCCTGAAGATTTTTATTTAACCGAGTATAACGTTTCGGATTGGGACGATATTCCCGTACCGGGACATTGGCAGCTGCAGGGCTACGGCCATCCGCATTACACGGATCTGTATTATCCGTTCCCGGTGGATCCGCCGCATGTGCCGGATGCGAACCCGACCGGCAGTTATGTCCGGGAATTTGAGATCCCCGGCGATTGGGACGGCAGGAGGATCAGCGTCAAGTTCGACGGCGTGGACAGTGCGTTTCATGTATGGCTCAACGGGTCGTTTATCGGCTACAGCCAAGGAAGCCGGCTGACCTCCGAGTTCGATCTGACGCCCTATGTGACGACCGGGGTGAACCGGATGGCCGTCCGCGTATATCAGTGGTCCGATGGAAGCTATCTGGAGGATCAGGATATGTGGTGGATGAGCGGCATTTTCAGGGATGTGTACCTGGTCGCGGAGCCTGCAGCTCTTCGCATCGCCGATTTCCGCGTGATCACCGAGCTTGATGCGGAGTACCGGCAAGCCAAGCTGAACGTCCGCCTGGAGCTGGAGGGGACGGAGGACGGCTCGGTCCAGCTGCAGCTGTTGAACGGGAACGGCGCCGAGGTTGGCGCAATCGGGAAGGAAGTCGCCCGCTCCTCCTCGGCGGAGCTTGAAATCGAGGTGATCAACCCGGCCCTGTGGAGTGCGGAGTCCCCGGCTTTATATCATCTGGTCATGACCTTGAAGGATTCGAAAGGGCAGTCTCTGGAGACCATTGCGCAGCGCGTCGGCTTCAGGAGCGTTGAAGTCAAGGAAGGCCAGCTCATGGTGAATGGCCGGCCGATCCTGCTCAAAGGAGTCAACCGCCATGATCATCACCCGGATACCGGCCGGACCGTGACGATGTCAACGATGCTCGAGGACATTCAGATGATGAAGCAGCACAACATCAATGCCGTGCGGACGGCGCATTACCCGAATGACCCGCGGTTCTACGATCTGTGCGACGAGTACGGGCTGTACGTCATGGAAGAGGCTGATCTGGAGACCCACGGCTTCGAGCTGCTCGGCAATATTTCGCGTCTAAGCGATGATCCGGCGTGGAAGGAGGCTTATGTGGACCGTGTCCGCCGGATGGTGGAGCGGGATAAGAACCATCCTTGCGTGCTGTTCTGGTCCCTCGGCAACGAATCCGGCTTCGGCTGCAATTTCCGCGCGATGGCGGACTGGTGCCGGGAGCATGACACCACGAGGCTGATCCATTATGAGGAGGACCGGGAAGCCGAGGTGTGCGATGTGGTGAGCACGATGTATTCCTCCGTTGAGAAGATGGAGGGGTTCGGTCAACTGGAGGGGCATCCCAAGCCGCATATTCTGTGCGAATATGCCCACGCCATGGGCAACGGACCCGGCGGACTGCGCCCTTATTTTGACACCTTTGAAAGGTATCCCCGTCTTGCGGGAGGGTTCGTGTGGGAGTGGATCGACCATGGGTTGACGAGAACGACGGAAGACGGCAGGAAGGATTATGCGTACGGCGGAGATTACGGCGACGTGCCGAATAACGGCAACTTTGTCATCGACGGATTGGTGCGTCCGGACCGAACGCCTTCGCCGGGACTTCTCGAGTATAAGAAGGTGATTGAACCGGTTCGCGTTACCATGCCGCAAGCCGGTACGCTGCTCGTCATGAACCGGTACGATTTCATTACGCTGGAGCATCTGCAGGCCCATTACCGGATCTTGGCCGATGGCGAGCTTGTCCGCAGCGGGGTGCTGGAGCTGCCGCTTATCGAAGCGGGCGAGAGCGCGGAGCTGCGTCTTCCCGTGAGCCTCGAGGAAGCGGCGGCCGTGGTGAATCCTTATGCGGAGCTGTGGCTTGAGGTATCCTTCCATCTGGCTGCGGACTGCCGCTGGGCGGAGCGCGGGCACGAGGTGGCTTGGTCCCAATTCCAGCTGCGGGCAGCAACGGTACCCGAATTCCGGCCTACGGATACGGCTGGACGGGGGGAGCTGCGGATCATTGAAGAGAAGCGCAAGCTCAAGGCGGCGATGGACGGCATCGAGCTGTCGCTGAATTCCTCCCGGCCGGGGTTTGAAAGCTTGTCCGTGAGCGGCAAGCTGCTTACGCTTGACGGTCCGCGGCTGAATTTCTGGCGGCCGCCGATCGACAACGACATGTACGTGCTGGAGGATTGGCGGAAGGCCCATCTGGACCGGCTCACCGAGCGGGTCGACCATTTCGAATGGAAGCGACCGGATTCTGCTTCGATTCAAGCCCGCTGGGTCTCCCGAATCGCGCCGCCGGTGTACGATTGGGGGTTCCGTTGCGAAACCGTCTATACGATCACCTCAGGCGGCTTGATCATCATGAATATCAAGGGCGAGCCGATCGGTACGCCGCCATCCATGCTGCCGAAGATCGGGCTGCAAATGAAGCTTGCGGCAGATATGGAGCATGTCCGCTGGTATGGACGGGGTCCGGGCGAAAGCTATCCGGACAGCAAGGAGGCAGGGCGTTTCGGTACGTACCGCAGCACGGTGGAAGGCTTGTTTACGCCGTACATTTATCCGCAAGAGAACGGGAACCGCACGGATGTCCGCTGGATTTCCATCGCGGATGGCGCAGGCCTTGGCCTGCTTGCCGCTTCCGAGTCTGCCCTGAATTTCAGCGCGAGCCGGTATTCCGACTCTGATGTGGAATATGCCAAACATGCCAGCGACCTGATGCCGAGCGAATATATTACGTTCAACCTGGATTACCGCCAGAACGGGCTCGGAAGCAACAGCTGCGGTCCGGCGCAGGCTCCGGAGCATACGGTTAAGCCGGAACCGTTCGAGTTCCGAATTCTGCTGCAGGCATACGCCTCGGAGGATACCGATCCGGGGACGCTCTCCCGGCGGATGCGTTCGGAAGCAAAGCTTTACAGCTGATCCTGGTTTTTGCTCATATTCTTATCGTTTCGGATATTCCGACAGAAGGGGAATCACATGTCCTTTTACATCAAAGACCTGCTGCAGCTGTCTACCGGCGTACGCCGGTTCCTTATAAGCGAAGCCTTGTACGGCATAGGCATCGGTCTTTACACGCTGGTTCTGAATTTGCATTTGCTCTTCCGGGGGCTGAGGGAGGATCAGATCGGCGCGCTGGTATCGATGGGCATTCTGATCATGGGGATCCTCGCCATTCCGGTCTCTCTGCTCGCGAATCGGACGGGAAGAAAAAAACTGCTGGTTACCGGCGTGTTCTTTATCGCCGCAGGAAATGTGCTGTTTGCCGTCAGCGATCAATTGCTCTGGTTCTATGCCGCCCAGATTCTCGTGTCGACCGGGCTGACGCTCGTCGAAACCACGGAGATTCAGCTTCTCTTCCATTATTGCCGTTCCCGCAAGGAGGAAGCCCGCGCCTTCTCCCTGATGTTTGCCGTGTTTACGGCCTTTACGGGTCTCGGCACGCTGGTGGCCGGATATATCGCGGAGGGGGCAGAAGGAAGTCGAGGCTATGAAGCCTCCCTTCTCCTCACCGGGCTGGTTCTCGTGATTCATGGAGCCGTTCGGGCGTTCTGGCTGCCGGCCGAGCGTGTGGGCAGGGAGGAGGAAGCGCCGGGCCGTCCGCTTTCCGAAGGGGCATCCAAGCTAACGGCGCCCATTCTTTCCGGGACCTTATGGCTGTTTGCCGTGTTCATGGCCCTCTTGGGAGGGTGTATCGCGATGACGGGCTCCTTCCTGAATGTGATCGTGAAATTCCGGCTGGACTGGATGGATGATCAAGTATCGCTCATCTTGGCCGTCGGTGCCATTCTGCTCTTTATCTGCTCTCTAATGACGCCTTACGTCATGGAGCGGTTCGGTTATCATACGGCGATCGTTTCCGTATTTATCGTCAATATTCTGCTGTTCGCGGCTTTGTATACGGTACTTCCCGTATGGCTGTTTGTCGTCCTGTTCCTGCTGCGGGGCGGCGGAGTAACGATGCTGTCCAATCTGCTTGACAGCCTGCTGATGTCCGCGTTTAACGAACAGGAACGGAATCTATATGCCGGCATGCGGTCGGTATTTCGGAGCTTGGGATCTTCCGGGGCAACCTTTGTCTCGGGATTGATTCTGGCCAGGCAGGATTATCAGCTTCCCTTCCTTGCCACGGCCGGGGCGCTGCTGATATGCGGTCTGTATTATGTGTTGTGGATACGTCCGGTCTTGTCGAGGCGATTGGGCGGCAGCATAGAAACGTAAAATGTAACCCCGGTTGCTGGCTGGATTTCAGCGCGACCGGGGTGAAGTTTTATGCGGAGATTTCCGGTGGAGGATCCGGAGAGTGTCCGCGGAGACTAGACAGAGGATCAGCAGAGTATCAGCAGAGTATCAGCAGAGTTATCAGCAGAGCATCCGCGGTGCATCCACAGAGTATCCGCAGGGAATCCGCAGTATAACGGCAGAATAACATCAGAATTACACCAGAATACAAGGATAAAGACAGCGCTTTTATTTTCGTACCGAAAAGTCCTCAAATAGGTTGACATGAAAAATTGGAACATGTTTAAATAGAAGAAGTGTTAGCACTCTATGCGATGGAGTGCTAAAATCCTGATTCATAACGGAAAGGGGACCTCTTCTCATGGCGAAAAAACAGTTTAAAGCGGAATCCAAGCGTCTGCTTGAGATGATGATCAATTCCATCTATACGCAGCGCGAAATATTCCTGCGCGAGCTGATCTCGAATGCAAGCGACGCTATCGATAAAATCTACTACAAGGCGCTGACGGACGATCAGCTGGTGTTCAATAAGGACGATTATTTCATTAAGATTACGCCGAACAAAGCGGACCGTACGCTGACCATTACCGATACGGGGATCGGCATGACGAAGGAAGAGCTGGAGAACAACCTCGGCGTCATCGCGAAGAGCGGATCGCTCGCGTTCAAGAACGAAATTGAAGCGAAGGACGGGCATAACATCATCGGCCAGTTCGGTGTCGGTTTCTATTCGGCATTCATGGTCGCCGACGTCGTAACGGTAACCAGCCGGGCGCTTGGCAGCGACGAGGCCTATCAGTGGGAATCCAAAGGCGCGGACGGCTATACGATTACTCCGGCCGAGAAAGATACAGTTGGTACGGAGATTGTGCTCAAGATTAAACCGAACACCGAAGAAAATCAATATGACGAGTTTCTGGAAGAGTACCGCCTGCGGGCGATCATCAAGAAATACTCCGACTTCATCCGTTATCCGATCAAGATGGACGTCAAGACGCAGCGGCCAAAGGAAGGCGCGGACAACGAATTCGAGGAGGTTCAGGAGGAGCAGACCCTCAACAGCATGGTGCCGATCTGGCGCAAGAACAAGGGCGAGCTGACCGACGCGGACTACGAGAACTTCTATAACGAGAAGCGCTACGGCTTCGACAAGCCGCTGAAGCATATCCATGTGAAGGCGGACGGCGCGGTCGTGTACAACGCGATTCTGTTCATCCCTGAGCATACGCCGTTTGATTATTACACGAAGGAATATGAGAAAGGGCTGGAGCTGTACTCGAACGGCGTGCTTATTATGGAAAAATGCGGCGATCTGCTGCCGGATTACTTCAGCTTCGTGAAGGGGATGGTCGATTCGGAGGACCTCTCGCTCAACATCTCCCGCGAAATGCTGCAGCATGACCGTCAGCTGACGCTCATTGCGAAGAACATCAAGAATAAGATCAAGAGCGCGCTGCAGAGCATGCTCAAGGATGAGCGCGAGAAATACGAGAAATTCTATCAGTCATTCGGGCGCGGTCTGAAATTTGGCGTCTATAACGAGTACGGCATGCACAAGGACGATCTGCAGGACCTGCTGCTGTTCACCTCCTCGAAGGAGAAGAAGCTGGTTACCCTCGATGAGTATGTATCCAGAATGCCGGAGGATCAGAAGTATATTTATTATGCCGCAGGCGATTCGATTGACCGCCTCGAGAAGCTGCCGCAGACGGAGATGGTGCTGGATAAGGGCTATGAAATTCTGTACTTCACCGACGATGTGGATGAGTTCGCCATCAAGATGCTGATGAAGTATAAGGAGAAGGAATTCAAATCCGTGTCGAGCGGTGATCTCGGAATTGAATCCGATGCGGACAAGAAGGAGACCGAAGCGGAGGAGAACGACAACAAGGAGCTGTTCACCGCGATGGAAGGCATCCTGGCGGGTAAAGTGAAATCCGTCAAGGCTTCCAAGCGCCTGAAATCCCATCCGGTCTGCTTGTCGGCGGAGGGCGAAGTGTCCATCGAGATGGAGAAAATCCTCAAGGCGATGCCGAACGGGCAGGACGTGAAAGCCGATAAGGTCCTTGAGATCAACACGGGCCACGAGGTGTTCCAAGCCTTGAAGGCGCATAAGGATGATCAGGATAAGCTGGCGCTCTACACCAATCTGCTGTACAACCAGGCGCTGCTCATCGAAGGGCTGCCGATTGCCGATCCGGTAAAGTTTACGAACGACATCTGCAAAATTATGGTGTAACAGCGGCGATCTCCGTTCATGGGGGAAGCTAACAAAATAAAAACGAAAGACCCGATCGGCTGGCGATAACCGCCGGGCTGGCCGGGTCTTTTTCGTTACGGATAATTTTCCTTAGGCGAGATGCTAGCGCAAGTGCAGCTTCGCTGATCGGGGGTCCATATTCGCCTCTCCTGCTTATTCCGCGCGCTCTACCGGTGTTCCGGCTGAGCTTACTAAGACAGCATCGGTTCTGAGCAATCTTTTCACAAACAGCGCAAATATGACAAGCGACACCACGACGGAGACAGAGGCGATCGCGAATAGCAGCGGATACCCGGTTTGCTCCGATATCCAGCCGAGGATAATGGCCCCAAGGCCGATGCCGAGATCAAACGCAGTCATAAAGGAAGCGTTGGCAGCGCCCCGCCGGTCCTCGGGAGCGATTCGCAGGGTTGCCGCTTGCAGTGCAGGCTGCGCCGAGCCGAATCCGATCCCGTAGAGGATGGCGGCGGCGATCAGACCGACGAGGCTATCGGAAAGGCTGAGGAGAAGCAGCGACAGCGCCGTTATAATGAGGGATGGTATGATGACGGCGGCTTCGCCGAAGCGGTCCGACAGCTTTCCGGCCAGTGGACGGATCAAGGTCAGCGCAATGGCATAAACCAGAAAGAAGGTTCCCGGATTGACGCTGATGGATGCAGCGAATAGTGGAAGGAAGGTCGTAATTCCTCCATAAGCCACGGCGAGAAAAAAGATAGCGGCCGTTACCGGCAGAACCGACGGTTCGATCAGCCGAATCCGCCCGGCCGAGGGCTTCGGTTGAAAGGGGACCTTGGTCATAAACGCGAGCACCCATGCAGCTAAGGAAAGTCCGGCGGCAACAAGGAACAGGGTGTGGAAAGAGTCGCCGGAGGCAAGCGCGGTGCCGAGCATCGGACCGATCGCCATCGCAACCGTCATGGCCATGCCGTACCAGCCCATTCCCTCGCCCCGTCGCGAGGCAGGAATCAAATCCGTGATGGCGGTCCCCACGGACGTCGTGGCAAATGCCCAGCTTACACCATGCACCATCCGGAGGGCGAGCAGCAGCAGAATGCCGCCGACCCAGTCATACGAGACCATGGAAATGACGAACAATAACAGTCCCCACACATAAAAGGGCCTTCTACCGTGACGGTCGACGAGAGCTCCCACGAACGGGCGGAAGACGACCGCCGACAAGGTGAACAGCCCTGCAGCAAGGCCTACCTGGGATTCGCTGCCCCCCAAATGCTTGATATACAGCGGCATCGTGGGAAGCAGCAGGTAAAAGCCCGTAAACAGAAACAGCATGCCAACCGTCATTTGAATAAACGGCTTGGTCCATAAACGCTCCACTCTCAATTCCTCCTTTATCATCCTTGATTAGGTAAGCTTATTCCGGTTCCGACGCGAGACGCTCGATTTCAGCTCTTACCCATTCGATATCGGCTGATCCGATCCGTTTCCGGTGATCCAGCACGCGCAGGAGCTGCGTCCGCTGTTTCTCGGGCTCCGGTTTATAGAACATCAGCTCTGCCTCGAAATCGCTGACATGCTTGAGATTTGTTTCAAGGTACTTCAAATACTGGTTCAGGCAGTCGAGCCGGACCGATTTCGGGACATAACGGAAGTACACCATCTTGTAATGGAGCAGCTCTGTTGTATCCGCTCCGTATTCCAGCGGCTTCTCCATCAGCTCTAAAAACCGACTTCTTCCCGCGTCGGTGATTTGATATATTTTGCGAGGCCGTTTACCTGTTGGGACTTCATCCATGGTAAGGTGGATCCAGCCGTTCTCCACCATTCGGGATAGCAGCGGGTACAGCGTACCGGAACTGATCTGCCGATAGGGGCCGCCGGCATTTTTAAGGATTTCCTGAAGCATGTAGCCATGCTTCTCACCCGTCATCAATTCGCCTAACACAAATAGTTCGTACATGAGCACCTCCTAAATATGTCGTATCGATATAAATATATATCGATACGACATATTAATCAAGCCGAAAAGCGGCTCACGTTTCTAAATTATAGACAAGACAAGGCTCCTATAACGAAACGGAACATGGCGGCACAGGGAACCCCTGGACCGCCATGTTCCAGCCATTTAGCTGCATGCCTCTTCATTTCGCAGCGCTTAACTAGAGGCATTAAGCTCTGGATGCCTCTCCATTTCAAAGCGCTGACTAGAGCCGCTTGAATTGCGTTACGAGCTGCCCGTGTTCTTCCTCACCGGCTCCTCTTCGCGGCTGTTCATGCGCCCGGTATACTCCAGATGCTGAAATCCCCAACTGCACATATCGGTAAGCACCGTTCCCAGCGTCTTTCCATGCTCCGAGATCGAGTATTCCACTTTAGGCGGAATCTCGGGATAGACCGTTCGCACAACGAGCCCATCCTGCTCCAACTCCCGCAGCTGGTTGGTCAGCATGCCCTGGGTGACACCCGGAAGCAGCCGCCGCAGCTCTCCGAAGCGCTTGGTTCCGTCTTGAAGCAGAATAAACAGGATCAGCGGCTTCCACTTTCCGCCGATCAACTGCAGGGTTGTCAATATCCCGGCCGTTTCATGCGGTTGATGCTCAAATCTGTTCATATCCCTTCACTCCCCCCATTTGTTAACCCCATTGAATCATTCCGCGATCTATAGGTTGAACGATGGAATACCGGTTAAGCCAGCTGAGTGGCAACGCATGCTGACTGTTTAGATCCCTCCCGGCATCGCCGTTCGTTTTAGAAATCTCGATGATTGTAATGTAGCACAATATCCGTTTTAGACCCAGTACGATTCTAAAATGTACTTAGTACGGTTTATCGTACCATGAGGTGGGAAGGGAAGCCGCGAATCATATGGATAGGACAAGAGAAAGGACGGCCCGCCGAGGGCTCGTCTTTTTGTTGTGCGCAAAAAAGTAAAATTCGTTCCAAAATACTCATTTCTATTTCTTATATGCTGCAGACGGCTTTTTTACAATGAAGATACGACATTTCTATCGCCATATTCGAAAAGGGCTTTTTCGAATTACGCTTTGCCAAGCATTAACGCCAGGAGGAGAGAAATATGAAACGAACAAAGAATTCCGTGAGGCTCAGCATGGTTGCGAGGGAGCGAATCGCCGGTTATTTATTTGTGGCTCCTTTAATGTTGGGACTGCTGGTTCTGACGCTCATTCCCGTAATCGGGTCTTTGCTGCTCAGCTTTACGAATTGGAACTTTGTTGCCGGCATGGGTGCCATGAAATTCGCCGGCTTTGATAATTTTGTCAGATTGGTTCATGACAGCGCATTCGTGAAGAGCTTGGTCAACAATCTTATTTTTATCATTACGGTACCGATTACCATGATCATTGCATTAGTGCTTGCTGTACTCATTGATAAGCATGTATACATGAAGGATGCCTTCAAGGTCATTTATTTTCTTCCTTATATTTCGAGTATCGTTGCTGTGGCTATGGTCTGGCAGGTCTTATTCCACCCTTCGCTCGGGCCGGTAAACAAGACGCTCATGTCACTAGGGATCGACAATCCCCCGAAATGGCTTGCGGACATCGACTTTGCACTGCCGTCCTTGATGATGATTCAGGTGTGGATTCTTCTCGGATACAACATCATTATTTACATCGCTGGCTTGCAATCGATTCCGAAGGACCTATACGAAGCGGCTGAGATCGATGGGGCAAATGCATGGGTGAAATTCCGCAGCATCACGCTGCCGTGCATATCGCCAACCACCTTTTTCCTGCTGGTGACCGGGATCATCGGAACCTTCAAAATTTTCGACCTGATTCAGGTGCTTACCCAGGGAGGTCCGGCTAATTCCACAACCGTCATTGTGTATGAATTGTATGACACGGCCTTCAACCAGCTGAAGACAGGCTACGCTTCAAGCATGGCGATGATTTTATTCCTGATCTGTCTGCTTATTACCGGCGCGCAGATGCTGGCTCAGAAGAAATGGGTCAACTATTAAGACGACTTGGCAAGAAAGGAGATTGACATGAGAATCAGTATTTCAAAAGCCTTCTGGACCGTCATCATGGCCTTAATCGGCATTCTGTTCATTCTTCCGTTTGTGTGGATGCTGTCCACTTCCTTCAAGTCGGAGGCGGACGTATTCAAATTTCCGATCGAATGGATTCCGAAGCACTGGAATGCAATCGAGAATTTCCGGACCGTATGGAGCGGCCAATTTGTCCGTTACTATTGGAACTCCATCTATATCACGATCGCAACGACGGTCATTAATGTCTTCGTATGCGCGCTGGCAGCCTATGGCTTCTCGAAGCTCCGATTCTGGGGCAGGGACGCGATGTTCGTTCTGGTCCTGGCCTTGTACATGGTGCCGCCGCAGGCCTCCCTGGTACCGCAGTTTTTGTTGTTCAACTGGATGCAGCTGATTGATACCCATGCCGGCCTCATCCTGCTGAACAGCTTCAGCATTATCGGGGCCTTCATGTTAAAGCAATTTTTCATGGGCGTGCATGATGAATACATCGAATCCGGAAAAATGGACGGGGCGGGGTACTTTCGAACTTTTTGGCAAATTGCCCTCCCGCTGATCCGTCCCGGCGTCGCGACGTACGCCATTCTCCGGTTTATCTGGACGTGGAACGATTACCAGTATCCGCTGATCTTCCTAAAGTCCAAAGAGCTGTTTACGATTCAGCTCGGCATTCGGCTGTTCGGGGATCAATACGGCGATGTCTATTCCTTGATGATGGCCGGTGCCGTATCCGCCATACTCCCGCTGCTGATCATTTTCGCCATTGGCCAGAAGCAGGTTATTGAGGGCATCTCCCTTGGGGGAGTGAAAGGATGATAAAGTCAAAATCGTTTGGCTTCCGTAAAAAATGGCGCCTACGCCAGAAGCTTACGCATGATAGGATGGATCCTGTAAGCACTTACAAATGTTGATGACAACCTGAAAAAACCTGTTACTATTAGAGGAGGGTCTATATGAAAATCAAAAAAATACCATCGCTATTGCTAAGTCTGTCTCTTGCCTTGGCGGTTACAGCTTGCGGAGGCGGAGGCGGGGGCAGCACTTCAGAGTCTGGCCAAGCCAAGAACGAATCGGGCAAGGAGGCTGCGCCCGAACAGATCGTACTCAAATTAAGCACGTGGCAGACAGACGCAAAAGCGCAGTGGAGCAAGATCATACCGGAATTCGAGAAGAAGCATCCGAACATTAAGGTGGAGCTGGATCTTCTGAACGAGAAAGGAGACTCGGTTGCTGCCATGCAGAAGCTTGATCTGATGGCGGCCTCAAACGACCAGCTGGACATCGTGGAGCTTCCATATACGAATTATTCGCAAAGGGCGGATATCGGACTGTTCGAGCCGCTAGATAGCTACATTGAGAAGGACGGCTATAAATACGAGGATGAATATCTGGTAGATACCAAGGTAAACGGCAAAATTTACGCGCTTCCTTCTTCCATGCAGCGGTGGTTCGTGATTATGAACAAGGCCATGCTGGAGGAAGCCGGATTACCGGTCCCTACCGATTGGACTTGGGCGGAATTCGAGGAATATGCGAAGAAGCTGACCAAGGGGGACGGCGCGGAGAAACGCTATGGCGCTTATCTGCATAATTGGCCGGATTACTTCCAGCTGCAGCTCATGAGCAAGCCTTCCGATAATACCTTCCTCAAGAGCGACGGCACATCCAATGCGAAGGATCCCCTGCTGAAGGCGAATCTGGAAATGATGAAACGGATGATGTATGAGGATAAGAGCGTCAACCCGTACGAAGATATCATTTCCCAAAAGCTTGCCTATCGTAATCAATACTTCAACGGACTTGCGGCAATGCTTCCTATGGGAGACTGGATGGTTGCGGAATCCGGCGGAACCGAAGCGATTCCGGCGACATTCGTGACAGCCTTTGCTCCGCTTCCTAAACTCGAAGGGGAAAGCAAGCATTACTCCCCGGTGCAGCCGACATATATGGCAGTGGCTGCAAAGTCCAAGAATAAGGAAGCAGCTTACCAGTTCGTCAGATGGTATACATCCGAAGGGCTCGAAATCGGAGGCAGAGTATTCTCCGGCTGGGCTAAATCCGATACGGATAAGCTTGTGGACACCATTGTCAACTCCTCGATCGATCCTTCGAAGATCGATATAGAATCGTTGAAATACACCATCAACAACACTATACCGGGATCCGCCCCGGTACCTGTTAAATATGCCGATGAGGCGAAGAACGTCGTGATTCCGGAGGCGGAGCTGTACATTCTCAATAATCAGGACCTCGATCAGACGATTGACAGCATCGATCAGAAAATTACCGAGGTCGTAAACAATAATCAAAACTAATCCGTTATAAACGTACGGAAGATGGATGCTTCATTTACTAGAAATATAGATCATGGGCAGGGGAAAACTTCAGGTTTTTCCCTATTCCAATTCAATCCGATTTGAGGCGTCGTTTTTGTGATGATACCAAGGTTCTCGTTACGCAAAAAGCTGATTTGGTCGGCATTGGTATGCTTTCTCCTTCCGCTTGGCGGAATCTACTTACTGACAAACTATTTAACTAAGGATCTGCTGCTCGAACGGGCGGTTGTCAGCTCTGAGGATGCGCTGCGAGCAGTCCAGTCGGATGTGAACGGCGTGCTCGATCAGACGCTGGAGCTGTCGAACATCGTCCTCACGAATACCGAAATCAGGCAGCAGATCACAGCCAGGCAGAATCGCAAGCTTAAGGAAGAGAACCTGGTGAATTACAGCAGGCTCGTTCGGCTGCTTGATGAGCTGTTCCGGCAGCATGACGAATACTATGTCACCATATTAGGAAAAAACGATGTTACATATACCAATTACTCTCACAGCGATTTCGATCCCAAGCAGCTGTATAAGCAGCCGTGGTTTGAACAGCTGAATCAACTTCCGTCCTTCTCAACCTATTGGGTCGGGCTGCAGGAGAACAGCTTCAATCCCCTGCAAAAACAAAGCTCCCACATCATAACCATAGGGCGCCCGATTCGGACGTCGGCCGGCAGTGTCATTGGTTATGTCATTATCAGCGTGAATGAGCGCAAAATTCGAAGCCACCTAATCCAGCGGGCAAATTCGGATCAGGAGATGATGCTGCTAAGCGAGGAGGGGGTGGTCATTTCCCATTCAGACCCTTCCTTGATCGGAAGTCAAGTAGCATGGTGGAACAGGGACGAACAGTCATCGACAGTCGAAATGAACGGTCAGGAATATGTGTATGCCGAGCAGCCGATCCGCGCGAATTCCTGGCGTCTGGTTAGTTTAATCCCGTTATCCTCGGCCGTATCGAAGCACAAACAGATTCTATTAATCAGTTTTGGATTACAGGTGTTTTTCTTTACATTATTTTGTGTGCTGCTAACGGTGCTGATTGCGACATTCACGAAGCCAATCCGGGATTTAAGCCGCTTTATTACCCATATCGGCCGGGGAAGGCTGGATATGCGCTCGGGTATTAGAGGCAATCATGAGGTGTCCCTCCTGGCACGGACGATTGATCATATGCTGGATCGGATCGAATCCATGATCGAGCAGATTACGATTGAACAATCCAAGAAGCGCAAGGCGGAGCTGGAAATGCTGCAGGCACAAATTAATCCGCACTTTATGTTTAACCTCCTGAATTCGATCAGGCTTAACATTCTGATTCGGGGCGATCAGGAAAATGCCGAACTAATCGCTTCGCTGTCTTCACTGCTCAGGATGACCATTAACCGCGATAATGAGTTCATTCCGCTTCGCGAAGAGGTGGAGACCGTCCAGCATTATATCCGGCTCATGAATTTTCGCCATGCGAATCAGGTTCGGCTGCGTATTGATTACGAGCCGGGCTGTGAGGGGGCCCTTGTTCCCCGGTTCATGATTCAGCCGTTCATTGAAAACGCGATTATTCATGGATTTGAGCAGTATGCCGGAGACATCTTTATTACGGCGGCACAGGTCCGTGACAATGCTTCGAATCAATTGCGCATATCTGTACGGGACAACGGGGTAGGCATGAATGAATCCAAGCTGCATGAGCTGCGCGCCAAGGTGATGAGCACACAGGAGCCTGCAGCATCTGCCAGGAAAGGGTTTTCCGGAATCGGCGTGCACAATGTGTTTCAGCGGCTGCGCCTAATCTACGGAGCGGACATTCAGCTGGAGATCGACAGCGAGCAGGACTTAGGAACAACCATCACGTTAATATTTCCATTCGAGATGGAGCGAGGTGAACAGGGTGCTGACAGCAATACTGGTGGATGATGATTATCCGGTAGTACGTTACTTGTCTCAAAGTATTTCATGGAAGGATCTTGGTATCGAATTGATCGGCTGTTATTCGAATGGCTTGGAGGCATGGGAGGATGCGCAGCAGCGCCTGCCCGACATCGTCATAACGGATATCGGAATGCCCAAAATGAATGGCTTGGAGATGCTGGAGAAATTCAGCAAGATCAATCCCCGGTTTAGAGCCGTTATCCTATCCTGCCACAATGAGTTTCATTACGCACAGCAAGCCATGAAATTAAAGGTAAGCGATTATATTCTTAAAGAAAGCTTGAAGGTTGAGCAGCTGCAGGATGTGCTTCACAACCTGTCCGTTGATCTGAACGAGGAGAAGAAACAGGCGTCGGAAGTCATAAAGTATATGCAGAAGGATGCGCTGAACCGGTCGGCGCTCAAAGAAAAGCTGCTGAAGGATACGCTGTACCAGCCGTCTTGGACGAAGGAGGCATGGCTCAAGCACGCCCGGTTGAACGGAATTGTCCTGGATGCCAGATATTACTTGCCTGTGATCGTATCTATCGACCGGATATCGGAAGTGTCCCGGGCTCGCAATATGTATGATTACACCATCGCTTTTGCCGTCGAAAATATCCTGCAGGAAGTGCTGGACACCATGCACCGGAGCGTTATTTTTCATCACAATAATTGCGAACTGGTGGTGTGGATCTGCTGCGAGGACCCTGTCAAGGAACAGCAGCTGCTGCATTACTCTTTGCAGAATGCCATAAGCGCCGTCCAACAATATCTGAAAATATCGATCACCTGTCTGCTGGGGAGGGAAGCGTCCGGGCCTACCGAGCTGCGGGCAGTGCTGATGCCTATGATGAAGGAGCTGAACCATCGGTTTTATTTAGAGGAAGCGAGAGTCCATCGTTTCGAGAAATCCTCCTTTGCGGATGGAGATATGTACGCGGAGTATGCTGCATTTTTCTCGAGAATGAATGACGCTCTGGCGCTGAACCGCTCGGAAAGCTTGGAAGGAATGCTTAACGAATGGGCGAAATGGGTGAAGAAGAGCCGGTTTCATCCCGCAGACGTCAAAGAATGGGTGCTTCAGCTTCTCATGGATTTGCAAATGAAGACGAAGGTCACGCTGCAGGTCCAGCAGAGCATTTCCGAAGAGAAGCTGTATGACGCCGTGAACGGCATTCATACGATGGAGCATTTGCTCAGCTGGATCAGGCATTATTTAAAGGAGCTCTCCCGCAAATTAAGCGTATTGTCAATCCAATCGAAACGGCCCGAAGTGATCCGGGCCCAGCAGTACGTCATACAGCATGTGACCGAGAAAGTGACCCTTGAGGAAATCGCGGGATATTTGAATCTGAATGCCAGCTATTTCAGCCGCCTGTTCAAGCGTGAAACCAACCAGAATTTCATCGAATATGTCAATATGGTCAAGCTGGAGAAGGCCAAACAATTATTACAGAAATCCAATAAATCAATTGAAGAAATATCGGATTATTTGGGCTATGCGAATAAGAGCTATTTTATCAAATTGTTCAAACGGGAATACGGAAAGACACCCAGCGAATATATGTCATGGAACTAATCCTGGTCCATGAGTCAGAGAGGAAGCGATAGCTTGCGGCAGAATGGTAGTGCAGCATATAACGCATTTCGTACGAAAGCCGATGTGAGGCAGGCGGTTACGGATATGCTGGAGCCGTTGAAACGGCGATTTACGCCGGGATGCGCCGGTCTTCAGCTTGGAGATACGGCTGCCGAATACAATGAGGCGATTGCTCTCATGGAGGCTTTCGCAAGGCCGTTATGGGGGCTGGTTCCCCATGCCGGCGGGGGAGGCGAATCAGATCTATGGCCTCTCTACCTGAAGGGGATCGTTAACGGAACCGACCCGGAACACGAGGAATACTGGGGGGCCTTTGCAACCAAGGACCAGCGAATGGTCGAGCAGGCCGTGCTGGGGCTTGGGCTGGCGCTTGCGCCGCATAAACTTTGGCACCCGCTGAACGAGCGCGAGCAGGAAAACCTGTATGGGTGGTTGAATCAAATTAACTTGGTGGATCGTTCGAATCCGAATAATTGGCTGATGTTCACGGTTCTTGTGAATATCGGGTTCAAGAAGGTAGGAATGCCATATAACCAGGCCATCATGGATGAGTACCTGGATACGATAGATTCCTATTATCTGGGGGATGGCTGGTATTCCGACGGCAAGACGGATCAGCGGGATTATTACATTCCTTTTGCCATGCATTTCTACACGCTGATCTACGCCAAACTGATGGAAGATGATGATCCGGTGCGCGCCAAGGTTTACCGGGAGCGGGCGAAGATATTTGCCGAGCAGTTCATCTATTGGTTTGCTGAGAATGGAAGCAGCATTCCTTTTGGACGCAGTCAGACCTATCGCTTCGCTCAAGTCTCCTTCTGGTGCGCGCTCGTATATGCCGGCGTCGAGCCGTTTTCGCTGGGGGCCATGAAAGGGATCATTATGCGTCATCTGCGGTGGTGGCTCGCCCAGCCGATCTTTACGACGGACGGTTTGCTTAGCATAGGCTACGCCTACCCCAATCTGATCATGGCGGAGAGCTATAATGCTCCCGGATCTCCTTACTGGGCGTTTAAAACCTTTCTCATTCTGGATTTGCCGGATGACCATCCATTCTGGTCGGTGGAGGAGGAACCCCTCCCCAGCTTGGAGCCGATCTCCGTTCAGCCACACGCTCGCATGATGATTTGCCGTCCGGAGGATGATGGACATGCTGTTGCTCTGACATCCGGGCAAATGGCGAATTTCACTATGGCACACAGCGCAGCCAAATACTCAAAATTTGCTTACTCCACGCGCTTTGGCTTCAGCGTTCCCAAAGGCTATTACGGCTTGACGGAAGGGGCCTACGATTCCATGCTTGCCCTGAGTGAGCGGGATGAGCATTACCGTGTGCGGCGTTACTGCGAGGAGTTTCGGGTTGAACAACAGTTTGTGTATTCGAGATGGCTGCCTTGGCACGACGTCGAGGTACGGACATGGCTTATTCCTGCAGGGCTGTGGCATGTGCGGATTCACCGCATTCATACGGGCCGCAGACTGACGGCGGCCGAAGGCGGATTCGCAGTGGGGAGGATGACCGGCTTGACCGGAAGCGAACCGGATGCCATCCGGACGGCAGCGGATCGAATTGCAGCGATTATGCCTGGAGGCATTAGCGGCATTGTCAATTTGCAAGGATATGCCGGCGCCATGATGGTCTATCCGGAAGCCAATACGAATTTGCTGAAGCCGCGAACGATGATACCTACGCTTAGCGCGGAGCTTGAACCGGGGGAGAGCTTCCTGATTTCTGCGGTATTCGGAGCTTCGAGCTCTGAAAGGAACGAAAGCGGTTTCAACCATCCGCCAATGGCAGAGTTGACCCCTGGAGGAACGATTAAGATCACCGAAGCTCTCTCCAGGAGCTTTATTGTTGAAATCAAGACAGAATAATCGGCAAAGGGGAGAGTAAAATGTGGAAGTTTGCGATTGAGGACGCCCTCGTCAAAATCAAACAGAATATTCAAAAACACCCTGGAAAATTACCACACATCATCGAAGGACAGCGCTATGATTGGGGTGAGAACAACGACTGGATCGAGGGCTTCTATACCGGCATGATGTGGCTCGCCTATGAATTTGGTCAGGATCCGTTCTATAAAGAAGCAGCCGAGTCCTATTTAGCCAACTTCAAGCATCGTCTGGATCACCATATCGAGCTGGACCACCATGATATCGGATTTTTATACTCACTGTCCGCGGTTGCACAGTGGCGTGTAACCGGGAATACAGCTGCGCGCGAGCTTGCGCTCCAAGCAGCCGATGCCTTATTAGCGCGGTGGAGGCCTAAGATCGGGGTTATTCAGGCATGGGGGAAAGAGGACGATCCCGAAAATGGGGGGCGGATCATTATCGACTGTCTGCTGAATCTCCCGCTTCTGTTCTGGGCGCATGAGCAGACAGGTGATGCTAAGTATTATGATGTAGCAATGAAGCATGCTCTTAAGAGCCAGAAGTTTCTGGTACGGGGGGACGGTTCTTCCTATCATACCTTCTACTTCGACACCGACAATGGAAATGCGCTCCGTGGAGGCACCCACCAGGGCTACCGGGACGGATCGACGTGGACCCGGGGCCAGGCATGGGGGATTTACGGTTTTGCCCTTGCATACAGATATACGAAGCATGCCGATTTCTTGTCAACGTCAAAGCGCATGGCCCGTTATTTTATCGATCGTCTGCCGGAGGATGCGGTCGTTTACTGGGATTTCGATGTTCCGGTCGAGGATGGCACACCGCGCGACAGCTCGGCCTCGGCGATTACGGCGTCCGGACTGCTTGAGCTGCTGGAGCTGATAGGCGACAGCGATCCGGATCGGGCTCTGTTTGAAGATGCGCTGAATCGCAGCATGAAATCACTCGTTGAGCGCTATGCCACGACCGATTTGCCGGACGCGGAAGGGCTGCTGAAGCATGGCTCCTATCACGTAAGGGGGGACCGGGCCCCGGACGATTATATGATTTGGGGCGATTATTATTATCTGGAAGCCCTTGTCCGGCTTGAGCGTGGAATCAAAGGCTATTGGTATGAAACATAAGATGGCGTTATAAGGTTCTAAACCTCTGACAGCTTTTAGCTGCAGAGGTTTTTTTACGATATGCGAGGGCAAGGCAAAGGGATGAACCAACAAGTAAAAATCGTACGGTATCCGTCAAATATGTTCATTATATCCACGCTTGAAGCCCGACTATAATAAGGGTGGCAATAAAATGAAAGCGATTTCAATTTAAGGAGGAGATTCTGTTGGTAATAAAGAGGCCTGCCAGGACGGGAATGCTGCTCGTCTTCCTGCTGGTTGTGGTCACCGGACTTTCCGTCACCGTGATCTGGAGCCATGCGGCTCAGTCATCAGAGGATCCCGTTGTATTTACGATTAATGATGAACCCGTGACGGCTGAAGAGTTTCGATTTTTTTTGCAGCAGAACAAAGCTTTAACCGTCAGTGATTTCAAACGCAAATATCATGCGGATTACCATGCGGATTTCTGGACCTCCTCCTACCAAGGACAGAATCCACTGGACTACGCCAAACAGAAAACGATCGAGGATTTGAAAAAAATAAAGATCGAGCAAATGCTGATGAAACGGTACGGGATCATCGAAGATTCGTCCTTTGCTTCCTTTTTGAAGCAGCTAGAAGCGGAGAATAAGGACCGGCAGCAGAATATTCGCAATAAGCAGCCGATTTACGGTCTTCAGAAGTATGGGGCCGAGCCATTTTATTCGTATCTCCACAGCATGAACTATCAAGCTCTAATCGATGACCTGGTCAAGAAGAATAAGGCTGCGCTTACGGATGCAGAGCTGAAGCCATTGTATGACGAGATTAAATCGGACGATTTTCATCTAGGCTATTCTTTTGATTACGAAATCATCTCGGCGGAAAGCCCGCAACCGTTGGAACAGCTGTGGGATCAACTCTTAACGCGGCCTGGCAGTGTCCAGGAATCTATCGTTCCATTAGGGCCTTCGAAGGATATCGTCGTTCGGCAGGACACGCTGGACATGGATACAAAGTCCAAAGACGATGATGGGGCACAAGAGCTGCAGGAGATGTTCATGACCATGCAGCCCGGGGAGTTTACCGACATTCTACGTGATCATAACGGCCCGATGATGCTGAGGCTTCTCGAAACCGAGGACAAGGGCTACGTGCCTTATGAGCAAGCGAGAACTTCCTTGGTTCAGCTATATATGGAGAGGCAGCTGGAGCAGCTCGTTGAAGACCAACTGCGTCAAGCAACGATGGAGATCGACGAGGAGGTGCTTAAGACGATTTCGTTCTCGAACTAGATCATTAGAACAGGAACAGGAGGGTATTAAAAAATGAACCTTGGTAAAATAAAGCCGATTAGAAGGCTGTTTGCCGTTTGTCTCAGCATGCTGTTAGGGTTCTCCCTGGCAACAACCGGTCTAACAGGCGGGCAGGCCAATGCTGCCGCTAACCCTAGTGATGAAGCGGTTCATTCCCTAACAGATGGTGCGGTACCTCAAGCAGCTGTCGGAACAACCTATTATGTCAGTGTAGACGGGAATGATGCGGATGACGGAAGGTCGGAAGATCATGCGTGGGCAAGCCTTGAGAAAGTAAACAGCATGAAATTTGCTCCGGGTGACCGTGTCTTATTCAAAGCAGGGGACGTATGGAATGGCTCGCTTAAGCTTCGGGGCATCTCGGGTACCGAAGATGCTCCAATCGTATTCAGCAGCTATGGTGATATCGAGCAACTCGGCCGTCCTGTAATTAACGGAAATGGAACAACCACAACGGAAATTTCAAAGATCATACTTAATTATAAAGGGGTAGCCGACAAGACGATGTCAGCCACCATCGATGTCGTGGACGGAAGCTATCTCGAGTTTTCCAACTTTGAGCTGACCAACTACAACCCGAACGTCGTTTCCCAGCGCGCAGGCATCAATATTCGTACGGCTTCCACCACGGTAACGGAATGGGAGGCGAACCCCCATAAGGGAATCGTCATCAAGAATAACTATATCCATGATGTGGACGGGAATCCGAAGGGGTGGAAGATCGGCAGCGGAGGCATCCTGATCCTTGGCAATATTTCGGATGTTCTGGTTGAAGGCAATATTGTAAAGCGGGTGGATATCGAAGGCATCCGTAACGCCGGGCTGTATAAGGAAGGCGATGTCAAAGCCAACTTCCCAAGGGTTTTTGAAAATATTATTTTCAGAAATAACTACGTGGAAGAGGTTCAAGGCGATGGCTTTGTCATGAGCAATGTCGGCACGAATGGAAGAATGGAGTACAACACCGTAGTCAAGCATTCCGCAAAAAACGTGGGGAATGTCAATTATGCCGGTCTTTGGGTCATCGGCGTCAAGGATATGGTGATGCAATTCAACGAAGTATATGGCGGCATCTACGGGTACAATGACGGTCAAGCCTTTGACGTCGATATGTTCTGTGAGGGGACGTTGTATCAATACAACTACAGTCACAGTAATCGAGGCGGCTTTATTCTTTTTATGGACGGCTCCACCAATTCCGTCGCCCGGTATAATATCAGCGTAAACGATGGCGACGGCAGATATTTGCTGCATTATTTGCCGACAAGGGAAGCGTACGCGCCGCTTATTCATAACAATACGTTCTTCACGGATGCGAATATTTCGACCAAAATCTTTAATGCCTCCGGTAAATACGCCAAATTGTATAATAATATTTTCTATACGAAAGCGGATACGCCGATGGGGGCAAGCACGTTTTCCGGCGGTGAGATCAAGCATAATGTGTTCTATCCCGGGACGAATATCAAAGATACCGACTTTCCTGGTGCAGCTGTAGAAGATAATATCTTCGAAAGCCCGAAATTGGCCAGACCCGGCGAAGAGCCGAAGGATATTATTGATGCAGGAGCCGGTTTTTTCGATGTTGAGCAATTGAATGGATATAAGCTGTTACCGGGATCGCCGGCTATTAATGCAGGGACGGATATTCGGAATCTCACTCCCTCTGTGTGGGCTCCGGCAGATAAGGATTTCTTCAACAACCCGATAACGGATGGCTCCATTGATATCGGCGCTCACGAATCGAACGACGAACCGGATCATCAGGTTCCCGAGGTCTTGCCGGTATCGATGAGTTTAAATTATGAGAAACTGGACCTGTACGCGCAGCAGGCAGGCAAAACGTTAACCGCCCAGTTCGAACCGAAGGACACCTGGTTCAAAGGAGTCAAGTGGTCAAGCAGCGACAGCCAGGTCGCAGCGGTAAGTCCGAATGGGTTCATTACACCCGTTCGTCCCGGTGAAGCCATCATCCGGGCTGAAAGCACGGTTCATCCGGCTATCTATGCTGAGGCCCATGTAACCGTGCATGCTGCATCAAGCATTGAATCATATCAGGTCGCTGCGGATTCACTCGAGTTATCCGAATCCAATCCATCCGTTCAGCTGCGAATGGACGGCATAACCGAGGACGGAGTTGTGATGGAGCATGCGCCTTATTATCGCGTTCGATATGAGGCGGATCCGAAATCGTTCAACATTGATCCGGACACCGGCATTTTGACTGCAATCGGCGACCTTTCCGGCATGGATTCCGTCGAGGTTAAGGCCGAGGTACAGGAATATCAGGATCTTCAATACTCCCAGAGCTTTGAAGCCGGGTGGGGGGACTTCATACCGGAGACCGGAACCGAGATTACGACAGGAGCGATCTCCGATAAAGTCGCCTATCAAGGCGAGCGCAGTGCGTTGTTTGTTACCGGGAACGGCAGCAATGCGATCCAGAAGCTGTTCGGGACCAAGCAGCAAGGAATTGTAACGATCATGATGTACGATGACGGCTCCAAATCCGGAAACACGCGGGTTGTAGCCCATGTCGGCAACGCGAGAACCACTTTGCTCGCAGGAATGGGCGTGCTTTACGATGGCAGTAGCTATGGGTTGCAGGATTATTATTCCGTACGGGCAAGCAGCTCCTCAACCGCTTGGGAGGCAACCCAAGTGAAACGCAGCAAGGGCTGGCATGAGTTGAAATGGGACTACACTTCAGGCACAGATTTAAAGATGTACATTGACGGGCAATTGGTAAAAACGACGAGTGCCATAAAAGATTTTGACCGGATCGTACTCGGCTTCTTATGGGATTCGGCGAATGGCCGTACCTTCGCTTTCGATAACATCAAGTACGCTTTAACCGATGAGAAGATTACGAAGTCTGCGGCTCCGCTTACTTTGTCCGTCAAGCCTAAAGCGGATAAGGCGGCATTAGAGCAGGCCATAACCGTTGCGCAGAGCGTCTATGATTCTGCAGTAGAAGGAGATGAACCGGGCCAGTATCCTGAAGGCTCGAAGCTTCGCTTGTATGAGGCGATCGAAGCTGCCGAACAGGCGCTGAGTAAAGCGGATTTAACGCAAGCGGAGATCGATGCGGCTGTGATCGCACTTCAGGAGGCGGTAAAGGCATTCCAATCCTCGGTGATCGTCGATCCGTCCATACCGGCGGATAAGCGTGAATTGAATGAAGCCATTACGGTTGCGAAAGCGGTCTACGCCGAGGCCGTAGAAGGAAGTGCGCCGGGGGAATATCCGCTGGGAGCAAAGCAGAAGCTCCATTTAGCCATTGAGGCTGCTGAAGCCGTCATGGAACGCCAGGATGTCACGCAAGGAGAAATTCAAGCAGCCGTTACGGCTTTAATTGCGGCTGTCGCCGAATTCAAGGCAAGCGTTAATCCAGGCAGTGAAGCGCCGCCTAGCTGGACGGAAGGGAGACTCGTAGCGGAGAAAGTATCGCCATCGAGCGTCACCCTGCATTGGTCCGGTACCATTAAAGCCGATCAGGTGGATAAGTTTATAATCTATCAAAATGGTGCAGAACGAGTGACCGTGACCGGATCCGTATACCGGTACGAGGCTGCCGGATTAAGTCCGAATACGCCATACACATTCAAGATTGAAGCCGGCGATTCGAATGGACGATGGAGCACCGACGGTCCTGAAATATCCGTAACGACAGCAGCGGCCGTCGTCGATCCGGGCGCTGGAGGCGGCTCTTCGGATGGCGGGCCATCAACGCCTATGCCAGCCCCTTCTGTGCCGAATACGGGCGGACAGGAAGACGGCAGGGATGCGGAGGGAGATGACGGGGAAGAGGTCGTGAAACCAACACCTCCGAAGCCAGGGATAAGCCTTACCGATCTTTATGGACACTGGGCTGAGTCTGCGATCCGGAAAGCTGTTGAGCTAGGGTGGGCTCGGGGATATGCGGATAAGACCTTCCGGCCGAACGCCAACATTACTCGTGCGGAGTTTGCCGTGTTGTTGGGAAGGGCCTTGGATTTGGATCAGCAGGAGGCTTCGGCAGACCTCAAGGATATGAACCGGATTCCTGTCTGGGCTAGACCGTATGTGGCTGGGGCCGTCAAGGCCGGAATCATTCAAGGGTATAGGGATCATACCTTCCGGCCGTCGCAGGAAATTACCCGACTCGAGATGGCTGTCATGATCGCAAGAGCGAAGGGGGTGCCATTGGATTCCACGGCGAGCGTTCCATTTGCCGATGCAGAGCTAATCCCTGCTTGGGCTAAGCCGTATTTGGCTGCAGCTTACGACGCGAAGCTGATTCAAGGAAGAGGAGGCGGCATGTTTGCCCCGCACCAGCCTGCGACCCGGGCTGAATCCGTTCACTTGATCGTTGCTATGCTGAGCGAGTAATAGAGGGGATGCCTAAATGTATTTTGAAGGGGCTAACGGCTAAAACTTTAAATTTTGCATTGTAAAGGGGCTGGCCCATAAGTAAATCCGCTGCTTGATGACAGCCCCACAATCAAAAAGCATATCAAAACAAGGGATGGTGCTGCTTCGGATGTTATCCGTGAGCCGCCATCTTTTGTTTATCGATCATGCGGAGCACCCCGCAAGGTACGAAAAACCTGACCATGTACGAAAAAAGAGCGTACTTTTCAAACATCCCGATCGGAACGATAATGAGGGTGTCTACAACATCAAACCGAATGGAGAGAGAACGCATGAATATATTGGTTGTTGCTGCTCACCCGAATTTGGAGAATTCCCGCGCGAACCGGGCACTGCTTGATGCAATCCAAGGAATCGAAAATGTGCATGTCCACGATCTGTATAAGGAATATCCGAATTGGCATATTGATGTAAAGCGGGAGCAGGAGCTCCTGCTCGGATACGAGCGGATCGTATTCCAGTTTCCGTTCTATTGGTACAGCTGCCCGCCGCTTTTGAAAAAATGGTTCGATGATGTATTGGTACGCGGCTGGGCATACGGGCCGGACGGCAATCATCTGAAGGATAAGGAGTTTATGGTTGCAATAACGGCAGGCGGCTCAGAGAACGGGTTCCGTGCAGGCGGTGACAATCGGTTTACGATTAGTGAGCTGCTGCGGCCGATTCAGGCCACGTTGACGCACTGCAAGGGGGAGTTCCTTCCGCCCTATGCCATGTATGATGCGGACCGGCTAACGCCTCATCAGTTCCGGGAGCAGGCAGAACGTTATGCGGAGCATATCCAGGCCGGGGTCAAGCAGCTGGCGCGCTAAACATTCACTTGCCTGCCGCAACGCCAATGAGGGATGATATGGTAATGGGTCGGCGGGCAGCTTCTTGGACTGCTTACCCGCCGACATTTCCCGCTTCGTGCCCGCGCCGCACGAGCGAAAGGGGACGAAGCGTCTGATTGGGGGAATGACGATGCAGATCGATGAACCGGTCCACCTTGAACCTTATGTCGAGAGCTGGAGGGAATTATACCTTTCGGAGCGTAAGCGCCTGCTGCGTTCCGTCGGCGAGTTAACGAAGGCCATCGAGCATTTCGGAAGCACATCCGTGCCGGGAATGACCGCCAAGCCGATCATCGATATATTGGTGGGTGTAGAGGCCCCGTCCGCTGCAGCGGATGAGATCATCCGGCGTCTGAACGGCATCGGATACGAGCATCTGGGCGAAGCCGGTATTCCCGGAAGGCGATATTTTCGCCAAAGAGGCCTCCATGATTACAATGTGCACATCGTTCAATATCGAGAGGAGCTTTGGAACAACAACCTGCTGCTCCGCGATTATTTGAGGGAGCATCCCGAGGAAGCGCAGCGCTACAGCGACATGAAGAAGTACATCCTTGAACGTGGTGCGCAGACCTTGTTATCCTACTCGGATCAGAAGCATGCATTTGTGAGCGGACTGCTGGAGCGGGCAGCAGCATGGGCCGGAGCTTAGCGAAAATCTTTATCCCTGCTTTATCGGGCCGGGCCCTGCGTCATGGTCTTGCTCTGCTTTCGGAATTCCGACGGGGTAAGGCCATGCACCTTTTTAAACGTTTTGCTGAAGTGGACATAGTCCGAGTACCCGACGCGATATGCGGCCTCCTGCGCGGACAAGCCGCCTTGTGCGAGCAGCTCCTTCGCTTTCTCCATCCGTACCTGCGTTACATACTTGACGAAATTCATACTGGTCTCGTTCTTGAAGGTCCGGCTTAAGTAGGTCACCGACATCCCGAGCGAGTCGGCCACCTCCTGCAAGGACAGATCCTCCGCCGCATAATTCTCCTCGATATAACGCTTGGCTTTCACGATATTGTGATGCGCGCCGAGATTCCGCATGCCTTTTATCCAACAGATGGTCTCGCTTATGCTCTTAAGAAGACGCTGTCTACAGGCTTCCTTGTCATCGTCCTGAGCGATGTCCGGGGTGTGCAAGCCGTTCCTAAGCTCCCCGTCCGGCAGCTTTAATCCACGCTCCTCCAGCATTAGCAGCAATTCCTGCATAAGCATTCGAACATAGCGCGGCAAACTGACATCTGCCGGTCCGCCTGTTTCGAAATGGGCGATCATGTCGCCGGCGAGCGCCAAGGCTTCGCGCTCCTGCGCCGACCAGAGCAGGTCGACGAGCTGTGCCTTCGACCGCTGCTGGGCAAGCGTCCAAGCGGTCTGACGGGAGAAGCGCTCCACCCGGCGATCCAGCTCTTCGCAGGCCTTCACCAGCGCCGCATGGAACTGGGCAGGATCGACCGGCTTCAGCAGAAAATCGGATACCCCGCTGCGCATCGCCTGCCGGGCATACTCGAAATTGTCGTGACCCGACAGAATCAGGATAAACGTATGCTTGCGGCTCTCTCTAACTCTGCGGATGAACTCCAGTCCATCCATTTCGGGCATGCAAATATCCGTCACGATAATATCGGGCGAGGTCTCCTCCATCAATTCCAGCGCTTCGGCGCCATCCTCCGCTTCAGCCACCACTTCAATCCCAAGACCCGACATCTCCGTCAGTTTTCTTAAACTCAAATGAATCGCATATTCGTCATCGATGATCATCAATTTGTACATGCCGAAGCCTCCTCGTCAGCAGTATAGGGAAGACGGATTTCGAAGATGGTTCCTTCGTCCGGCGCCGAATGGATCAGCTGCAGCCCATATCCGGAGCCGAAGGTAAGCGCGAGCCGTTCATGAACGTTCATAATGCCGATGCCGCTCGTGGCTTCCCCTTGCGTTTCTTCCGCATGGGGGTCTCCTCCCGGGTACACCGCGGATTGCAGAGCCCGCCGAATCCGGGTCAGCTTCTCCGGCGGCATGCCGTTACCTTCATCGCGGATGACGATGACGAAGCAGCTGCTCTCGGCCCGTGCGCTGATTCCGATATACCGTGGCTTCCTGCCGCGATATCCGTGAATGAACACATTCTCGACGATCGGCTGCAGCGTCAGCCTGACGGCCTGGACCCGGGTGACAAAGCGTTCATCGACATCGAGCTCGACTTCAAGCTTGCGGAAGCGGGCTTGCTGAAGCTCCAGATAGGCCTGGATATGCGCAATTTCCTCTCGGAGCAGGACGATGGATCCGGCGTGGCTAATATTGTAACGGAACATATGGGCAAGCGCGCGCGTCATGCGGCTGATCTCCATATGGTTGTCTGCGATAGCGTAAGAGTTAATGATTTCCAAGGAATTGTATAGAAAATGCGGATTGATGTGGGATTGCATCGACCGCAGCGCGGACTCCTTCTGTTTGATAATCAGCTCGCGCTCTTTGAGCTGCGAGGTATGAACCTCCCGGATCAGACGCTTGAGCTCATCCGTCATTCGGTAAAAGCTATGGAAAACAGCGCGCATTTCATTGTTCCGGAATGAATGCGTCTTGGCAGGCAGAACAAAGTCACCCTTCTCCACTCGGGCCATCAGCTTCTGCAGCATCACAAGCGGCCGTGTCAACGACAAGGAGAAGCCCCCAACAAGAGCCAGCGAGATGCCGATGAGTACGGCCGCCGCCGCCAAAGAATAATTCCGCTGCGTGATCAGATTGCCGATCAGGCTGCTCAGCGGAAGATCGGCAACGACGGTCCAGCCGGCAATCCGCGATTGCTCATGGATCACCATCTTTTCTGCCGGAGAGGCCGGATCCTGGTGGCGAAAGAAGGAGGAGCTGCTGCGGCTCTCCAAGCGTTGCAGCAGACTTTCTTCGACCTCGGTTCCGATGAGGCTGGAATCGGGATGATAGATGATTTGCCCTTCGCTTCCCATAATCCAGACGTTGAAGCTGCCCAGGGAATCATTGGTGCAGATCGCTCCGATCTGCTGCAGATTGAGATCAACGACCAGCAGGCCCTTGTACAGAAAGGACGAGTTGTCATAGAGCTTCCGGGCAATCGTCAGGGACGGTGTGGGTCCAACCTTGCTTAGCCCCAGGATCTGAAAGTCGCTCAGCTGATCCATCCGGGAGAGATAGGACAGGTTGCGTTTGCGGATATCCGTCATATTGAGCAGTCCGGGAGCCTGTTCGTAATCGGTGATCTGCCGTTTGTTGCTGGCAACCAGCGAGATGCCGATGATATCGGATCGGCCGTAGATCATCTGGGCGAACAGATCGTCTTCGACCTTCTTGGCGAGCTGGAAGTACTGGTAGGGAGTTAAGGGCTGGGCCGACAGAAATTGTTGAATCTGCGGATTATGGATGAAAGGATACGTAGAATTCTCCAGATTGTTGATATAAGAATCTAGCGACACGTTGGTCTGCTCGATGATGCGTTTATTCGTGTCGACGGCAAACTTCTCGATGGCTTCGGTGGAGGACTGGTACCAGAAGCTGCCAAGCAGAAAGAATGGAAGACCGATGAATACAATAATCAATACGAACAGTCGCTGGTTGATGGTCAGATTGCCAAAGGACATCCGCTGCTTGTTCATCTATGGATCCGCCTTCCTTCAGTTATGGAGTGTGGATTGTAAGGAACATTGTAGCAAAAAAACACAAGTTGTAAATAAAAGAACAGCAGTCGGGAGCAAGAATACACAAGTCAGTCAAGAAAGCACATGGGCCGCCGCCGGGATATTCATTACAATGCTAGTAATCCATACGAATATGAAGACAGGGGGTTAATCGATCGTGAAAAAAAGAAAAGGCTTGTACAGCTGGCTTGCCGCTTTGCTGATTGTAACCGTGTTTGCAAGCGGTTGCAGCGGAGGCGGTAAACAGGATGGCGGAGCAGCCTCTCCTCCCAAGGAAGAAGACGGCGGGAAGCAGGTAGAGATTTTGCTGGGCTACTACTCCAGCGACAGCTCCGACACCAAGATGAAGGAGCTGATCGACCGGTTCGAGGAGCAGCATCCGAATATTAAGGTGAAGACGCAGAGCGCGCCGTACGGCCAGTTCTATCAGAAGCTCGACACCCAGATTGCGGCCGGTCAGGCACCGGACGTATGGCTCTCGGACGGCGTCTATGTGATGAAATACGCGCAGCGCGGCGCGGCTAAAGATCTGACGGACTGGATCGTCCGCGATCTGAAGGCCGAGGAATATTACGGTCTGGATTTCAACAAGGACGCCGAGGGCCGTTATTGGGGCGTGCCCCAGGGCATCCAGGTCGGCGTGCTGTTCTACAACAAGGATCTGTTCGATAAGGCAGGCGTCGATTATCCTTCCGAGGATTGGACCTGGGAGGATCTGAAGGCGACGGCAGCCAAGCTGACGGTCGATGCTGCAGGGAAAACGGCCGAGGATGCCGGCTTCGATCCGGCAAGCGTCAATCAATTCGGCCTGACGTTCTTCAGTATTACCGAGGGCTGGTTCTCGGTAATGAAGTCGTATGGCGGCGGAGTTCTCGACGAGAAGGCCGAGAATTCGATCGTCAACACGCCGGAGAACAAACAGGCTTTTGAATGGATGGTAGACGGCATGCAGCGCGGGATTATTACGGACCCGGTGGATTTGAAGAGCTTCCAGAGCAATACGGCCGTATTTCCGAGCGGATCGGCAGCGATGCGGATCGGCATTTACGCAAGGGTGCAGGCGGCGAACGAGGCAGGGCTGAACTATGACGTGACCCTGCTGCCGAAGGGTCCCGACGGCAAACGAGTATCTCCGGTGATCGCGAACTCCTGGGTCATCAACCAGAAGTCGAGTGACGAGAAAGCGGAAGCCGCCTGGGAATGGATCAAATACTGGGCGACCGAGGACGAGGTGCAGAAGCAGTGGACGGAGCTTGGCGAAGCGGTGCCGGTCAAGAAATCCGTTGCGCAGTCGGATGTGTTCCTGAAAGCGGGCGAGCAGCCGGCGAACCGCAAGGCGTTCCTCGACAGCCTTGAATTCGCGCAGACGCTGGACAATAACGCCGTATGGGAGGAATGGGTCGGCAAATTCAACGAGAACGCGGAGCGGGCATTCCTGGGAGACGCGACGATTGATCAGGCATTGAGCGATGCTGATGCGGCGGTTCAAGCGGTGCTGGACGATTTTTATAAAAAATAATGCAAGATCTGCTCAAGAAAGGCGGGAGCGATTATGGACAACACGCTGATCGATAAGACAAAGCCAAAAGCCGAGCTTCTACCGCACGGCAAACCCGCCCGAAAACGGACCTGGGATCATGAAGGACGATGGGGGCTGCTGATGGCATCCCCCTATATTCTCCACTTCATCGTGTTTGTGGCGGGGCCGCTCGCGGCATCGCTGTACTTCAGCTTCTCCGATTACGACATGCTGAACCCGCCTGAGTGGACGGGGCTCGATAATTTCCGCCGGATGGCGGACGATCCGATGTTCTGGCGTTCGCTGTGGAACACGCTCTATTTCACCGTGCTGTTCGTGCCGCTCCAGACCTTCCTGGCCCTGGTGCTGGCGGTTGCTCTGAATCAGCGCTTGAAGGGGCTGAAGTGGTTCCGCATGGCGCATTTTATACCGGTCATCTCTTCCTGGACCGTCATTCTGTATGTCGCGGACGCGGTTTTCAATCCGCGCTTCGGTCTGGCGAACATGCTGCTGCAGAAGCTGGGCCTCGCCGGTCAAGGCTGGCTGCAGGACCCGAAGCTGACAATCCCGCTCCTCGTGATGATCGCGGTGTGGAAGGGGATCGGCTACATCATGGTCATTTATTTGGCCGGCTTACAGAGCGTTCCAGGCGACTTGTATGAGGCGTCCGAGATCGACGGGGCGGGGGCGCTCCGCAAATTCCGGTACATTACGATTCCTTTGATCTCGCCAACCACCTTCCTTGTCTTGATCATGAGCACGATCTCTACCTTCCAGGCATTTGAGCAGATCTACGTCCTGACGGGAAGAGGGGATATCAGCGCGGCCGGAGGACCGAACCATTCCAGTCTGGTGCTCATGCTGTATCTGTACCGCGAAGGCTTCACGTTTATGCGGATGGGCTATGCTTCCGCGATTGCGTGGGTGCTGTTCATGATCCTGTTCCTGCTGACGCTGATCCAGCTGCGGGGCCAGAAGAAGTGGGTGCATTACGAATGACAAAGGAAATCTTGTGTGTCAATACGGAAGATGCTTCGGCGATTGGTTTGCGGTGGAAGGGTATATTTTACGGAGGGAAAGAAAAGGGTTATGGGGCTTCGAGCCGTGGAGTTCCTTGGTTCGGCCTCCTCGGCGAGGATCGTCAGGCAGTCAGCTGGTGCAGGAAGGAGGGACTCGCATGAAGTATAAGCTGCTAGGACGAAGCATTGCTTACCTGTTGATCGGGATAAGCTCGCTTGTGATGCTGGTGCCGTTCGCGACGGCATTGATGAACTCGCTCAAGACCTATCGGGAATACACGACCGTTCCGCCCCGATGGATCCCCGAAGTATTCCAATGGTCGAACTATGCGGCTGTATTTAAGCTCGGAAATATCGGCGGCTATACGATGAACAGCGTGATCGTGGCGGGCTTGTCGGTTGCGGGGGCGCTGCTGTCGTGCTCGATGGTTGGGTATGCGTTCGCCCGTCTCCGTTTTCCGCTGAAAAGCGCGCTGTTCGTCATGGTGCTCGGCACGATGATGATTCCCGCGGTCGTGATCATCATTCCGCACTTTATGATTTTTAATGAGCTGAACATGCTGGATACGCTGACTCCCTTGTGGGTGATTGAGTGGCTGGCCCAGCCGTTCGGAATATTTCTCATGCGGCAGGCTTTCATGAATATACCTAAAGAGTACGAGGAAGCGGCGAAGATGGAGGGCTGCAATCCGTTTCAGATTTACTGGCGGATCTTTATCCCGATGGCCAGGCCTACGCTGGCGACGCTGGCGATCTTCACCTTCATGGGCAAGTGGAATGAAATTTTGACGCCGGTCATTTACTTGACATCCAATGAGAAATACACGCTGCCGATCGGGATTCTGTCGCTGTCCGGACAATGGACGGGAAATGAGCAGCTGATGATTGCCGCGGCGCTGGTCAGTCTGGTGCCGATTCTGCTGGTGTTCCTGTTCGCGGAAAAATATTTCGTGCAGAATCACAATATGGCCGGAATCAAATAACGGTCCCGCCAGAGGCATTGCCTTTGGCGGCGGCCGCCGGAAGGGAAGGATCTACAATGAGGATAGCCGCGTTCAGCGGTTCGCTGATCGATTACGATTTGAAGGAAGCGATGGCGGTCAGTGCTTCGCTTGGTTTTGACGGCATCGAAATTGCCTGCCGGGAGCCGCATCTGCATCCGGACATGCCGCTTATGCAGGTCCGGGAAATCAAGAGCGCCGCCGAGGATCACGGCCTTGCGATCCCCGCCTTGGCAGGCTACATGGGTCATTTCTCAACAGCTCAAGCTGAGGCTTGCGCAGCGGAATACGACCGCTTCATGGAGCTGCTGGAGCGCTCCGTGCTGCTGGAGTCGGATATGATCCGGGTGTTCCCCGGGGGGCCGAACGCTTTTCTGGCCGAGCCGGAGCACTATGAGAAGGCGGCCTATTGGATCCGGCGCTGCGCGGACGAAGCGAGGAAGGCGGGGAAGCGGATCGCGCTGGAAATCCACAATCTCTCGCTGGTGGAGACAGTAGACGGTGCGCTTCACCTGTCGGATCTGGTCGGCCGGGACAATGTCGGATTCATTCACGATGCAGGCAATATGTACATTACGGATACCGGGTACGGCGAGGAATCGGTCAGGCGGCTCGGAAGCCGGCTGTTCCACGTCCATATCAAGGATGAGAAGCGGATCGCGAGCGCCGGGGCTCCGGGAACGTTTAAAAATTTGACCCGGCACGGAGAGGAAAGCTTTCTGCAGTGCCGTCTCGGCGAAGGCGAGGTCGACCACGGCGGTTTGCTCCGCGGGCTTAAGGAAAGCGGCTATGATGGCTGGCTTACGCTGGAATGCGCGGCTCCGTACCCGCCGATCGAGCGGCTGGCCTGGGATATGAAGATGCTGCGAACATGGCTTCGGGCTGTGGAGGTGTAAGGAATGACGGATCGAATCAAATATGGCATTATCGGATGTCAGCACGCCCACATCGGCATGTTTATCGAAGAGATGCAGCGGCTCGGGTATCCATGTGCCGGTGTTTACGAACCGGATAACACGAAACTGGCCCGCGAGGTGGCAGAAAGGTTCGGCCTTGCGATCACGTCGGATCGCGAGTCTTTGCTGGAGGATGACGATGTCGGCATCATCGGCTGTGCGGCGGTCAATAACGAGAAGATCGATGTGATCGAGCTGTGCGAGAGCTACGGGAAGCATGTGATGATCGACAAGCCGGCGGTAACGAGTCGCGAGGGTCTCCGCCGTCTGCAGGGGGTGATGGAGCGGGGAAGGATTGAGATCGGCATGATGCTCACCGAACGCTTTCGCGCTTCGCTGTATACGGCACGCAGGCTGGTTATGGCCGGGGAGCTGGGGGAGATTGTCCACATCGCGATGCGGAAGCCGCACCGGCTGAACCCCGCTAACCGTCCGGCATGGCATTTTGACAAGGAGAAATCGGGCGGCATCATCAACGACCTCCTCGTTCACGATTTTGATCTGCTGCGCTGGCTGACCGGCAGGGAAGTGGAGGCGGTATCCGGTCATATGGCCAAAAACATCCTGCCGGAGCATCCGAGCTTTTACGACACAGCAGCCGTGCATGCGGTCATGGAGGGCGGGGTCACCGCAGAGCTGTATGCCGATTGGCACACGCCGGCGGGCAGCTGGACCTGGGGGGACGGCCGGATCTTCATCACCGGCACGATCGGCACGGCAGAGATCCGGCTGGAGGGCGATCCGCTGCTGCAGAGCCGGGAAACGGTGCTCCTAACGGATGCGGAACAGCTTCGGCCACTCGAGCTGGAGGCTCCGCCGAAGCTGCTGGCACAGGATTTCCTAGACCGCATACGGGGAGGATCGGGACAGATCTCCCACCGTGATATTTACAAAGCGTCGGAGGGCACGATTGAAGCAGACGAAGCCGCCCGTGTCATCGTCCGAAGCACGCTGGAAACCGGGCACAACCAATATCGATAGAGCGGGGTGTATTCGAATGGAACAAAGACCGATACGATTCGGCATCATTGGCTGTGGAATTATTGCGGATATTCATGCACAGTGCATCGAAAGCACGGATGAAGCGGAGCTGGCAGCCGTGTTCGATACGAAGCCTGAGTCGGCTGCAGCATTCGTGGAGAAATACGGAGGGGACGTCTGTGGGAGCTTAGAGGAGCTGCTGGCCCGCCCCGACGTGGAAGCGGTATGTATCTGCACGCCGAGCGGACTGCATGCGGACCAGACGGTGCTCGCCGCGAAGGCGGGCAAGCACGTGCTGGTGGAGAAGCCGATGGCAATCCGGCTGGAGGATGCCGAGCGTATGATTGAGGCTTGCAATGAGGCCGGGGTGCGGCTTGCGACGGTTTTTCCAAGAAGGATGTCCCCGCAGGCGAATTACGCCCGGCAGCTGATCCAGGAGGGACGTCTTGGCAAGCTCAGCCTGTGCTCGGCCTATGTGATGCTGTATCGGGACCAGGCTTATTATGACAGCGCTGGTTGGCGCGGAACCTGGGCGATGGACGGCGGCGGTGCGATGATGAATCAGGGCATTCACACGGTGGATCTGCTGCAGTGGCTTGCCGGCCCGGTGACTTCCCTATCGGCCAAAGCCAAGGCGGTGCTGCGCAGCATCGAGGTGGAGGATACGGTGACGGCGGCGCTGGAATTTGCCAGCGGAGCCCTGGGCATTCTTGAGATTACGACGACGGCCAGGAACGCCAAGGGACAGCGGCTGGCGATTCGCGGCGAGCGGGGTGAACTGGTGATTGAAGAAGACGATATCGTGTCTCTGCAAATCGATGGCGAGGACGTGACGCTGCCTGAATTTGAGGCTTTCCGCATCATCCCGGACGGGCACCGCATGCAGATCGAAGATCTGGCGAGAGCGATCCGCGAAGGGCGGCAGCCGATCGTGCCGGGAACGGAGGGCATCCATTCGCTGGAGATCATCCTTGGCACCTATGAGGCATCGCGACAGCGTAAAGACATCAGCATCGGAGAGAAGGCACCTGCAATATAGAAGGAACGAACCGGATCAGCTGGAGTATAGGGGAAGACTCAGCATGCCGGGAAATGCATGTTCTGAGCAGGTTCTTGCATGCAGGGGAATTAGCCATAATGGGAGAAGTCTTCCAAGCTAGGGAAGTGCACAGATGAAGGAGGTGGGGATATGCACGATCAATCTTTCGGGCTCGTGAATACGCAGGTGAAGGACCGGCTCAAGGTCCGCATCTATGACAGCCGCGAAGCGATGGGAATGGCGGCGGCGGCCGATATCCGCGCTGCGATGCAGGAATTGCTGGCCGCAAAGGAACGTATCCGGATGGTGTTCGCCGCGGCTCCTTCCCAGAATGAATGCCTGGAGGAGCTGGTCCGTTCCGAGGGGCTGGACTGGAGCCGGGTGACGGCCTTTCATATGGATGAATATATCGGGCTTCCGCAAGCTGCACCGCAGCGGTTCGGCACCTTTTTGTCCGAGAAGCTGTTTGACCGGGTTTCCCCCGGAGCCGTGCATCTGCTCGACGGCTTGAATGATCCGGATACGGAGTGTCAGCGGTATGGCCGCCTCCTGGCTGAAGCGCCGATCGATATCGTGGTTCTCGGCATCGGCGAGAATGGGCATATTGCCTTTAATGATCCGCCGGTTGCCGATTTTGACGATCCGGCGCTCGTGAAGCCTGTCGAGCTGGACGAAGCATGCCGCCTGCAGCAGGTGAATGACGGCTGCTTTGCCAGCCTGGATGATGTCCCCAAGCGGGCGCTTACGCTGACGATACCGGCGCTTATGTCGGGGACGCAGCTGTTTTGCATCGTTCCTGGAGCAAGAAAGCGGCACGCCGTGGGGAGAACGTTAACCGGTGATATTAGCGAGGCTTGCCCGGCCAGTATTCTAAGGCGTCATCCGGACTGCACGCTGTATCTTGACCGGGACGCCTATGGGGAAGGTCTCCATGACTAGTAAGGCGCTTGTCCGCGAAGGCCTTCATTACGCAACCGGCGAACGGATTCGAATTACCATAAGTAGCGAAGGTCGCATTACAGAGATATTTACAGAAGATGGCGTTGGCCGAATAGAAGAGATGTCTGCAGACGGCATAGACAGCAAAATTTCAGGGGCGGCGTCAGCTGAAGCTGGCAGCGATGGCGGCGAGGCTTTGGCCACCTACGGCGAGCATTCGGTTCGCGGCGGCGACGGAGAGGTTTGGATCGCGCCGGGACTGATCGACCTTCAGTTGAACGGCGGGTACGGGATTGACCTTAACTCGCTCCCGCTGACAAGCGAATCCGTCATTCGGCTGACGTGCCGTTTGTGGGAGACGGGGGTAACGACGTATTACCCGACCGTCATTACGAACGGCGACCGGGAGATCGAAGAGCTTGTAAGCGCCATCGATCAAGCCTGCCGGGAGGATGCGCTGACAGGGAAGAGCATCGGCGGAATTCATCTGGAGGGCCCTTTCCTTTCGCCGGAGGAAGGGCCGCGCGGAGCCCATGATGAACGGTATATCAGGCCGCCCGATTGGGAACTGCTGCAGCGGTGGCAGGATGCCTCCGGCTCCCGGATTCGCATCCTGACCCTGTCGCCGGAGTGGCCGGAAGCACCGGAGATGATCCGCCGCTGCGTGCAGAGCGGCATCATCGTTTCCATCGGGCATACGGCGGCTACGCCGGAGCAGATTCGCCAGGCGGCACTGGCCGGAGCAAGCATGTCCACCCACTTTGGCAACGGCGCGCATCTGACGCTGCCGCGGCACCCGAATTATCTGTGGGAGCAGCTGGCATTGGATGAGCTGTGGTGCGGCTTCATAGCCGACGGTTATCATGTGCCGGATTCGGTCATTAAGGTGCTTCTCCGGGCCAAAGCGGGCAAAGCGCTGCTGGTCAGCGATGCCGTCTATTTAAGCGGCATGGCACCCGGAAGCTACCGAACGCATATCGGCGGCGAGGTGGTGCTGACCCCCGAAGGAAGGCTCCATCTGGCACGAAAGCCCGAGCTGCTCGCAGGCTCGGCGATGATGCTGGCCGATGCCGTCGAGCGGCTTGCTGCATCGGGGCTATGCTCTTTTGCTGAAGCCTGGGACATGGCTTCCAACGCGCCGGCCCAAGCCGTCGGACGGAAGAACCTGCACGGGCTTAATGAAGGAGCGCGGGCGGATTTTGTCATGTTGGAGCGGCATGAAGGAAAGATCCGTATTGTCGAGACCGTACTTGGGGGCGTGCCGGTATATCAGGCGAGCTCCTGAAAGCCCGCTGGCGAAAGCCGCCGTTCCAAGCATGAATGGCCGATATTCTAATACAGGGAGCCCTTCCGGGATGGAAGGGCTCCTTGCCGTGATTAACGCTGGGATTGACTTGCAGCCTGCTCAACTGCCGTGTTGATTTGTTCATATAAATCTTCGACGTGCAGTCCCGAGATTTCATCAATGGTTTGTATATCTGTGAAATCACGCCGGAATGTAATCCGGTCCCCCTTGGCGCTCATCGTTTCCTCCACGGCTAGGGCATTATAGTCGAGATGGCTTTCCCCCTCGGTATCCAGGCGTACTTGGAACGGAACGCTTGCAGGGAACAGCACGTCCCTAAGCTGCGACTTTGTCAGGAACAGCACATAATCTTCCTCTAATCGGATTTCATCGAAATAAGGCAGCTGAATTTTAGCTTCAATTACCTGCTCCTCCAGCGGATATTGAACCACCTCATACTTTGGAATCGCAATTTGAATCTGTCCGTCCAAATCGCCTAGCAGCTGCTGCTCTACGTCAAAAGTATAAATCTCGCTAACGTAACCGGGTGCCATTTCCCAGGTCTCGACCGGCTTTATATATCGCCCCCGTACAATGTACTCGGAACGCTCAACGATGCCGGGAATATTCCCATTGACCGCATAGTCACTTTCTACATTAACCTCAAAGGTTTGCGGTTCATAGGCGGGCTGGCTGACAAAAACCAAGGTTACTAGCAGAGAAACGGAAATGGCAGCGATAAGAAGTGCAAACATCGTCTTCCTTCGACTGGATCTGCTCAAAGGCAATTCGCTCCTTAGGGTTCAGCGCGGTTACTGGATATTTCCTTTGCTAAGCTTAAATATATAAGCATCCTTAATGAAAAACAATTACAGCAATCAACGGAAAATATCATAAATAAACGAACTTTTACACTTATACACCCTGCCCATACTTCTCCGTAAGCTCTCTCAGAATATCTCTTATGCTGTCCACGAGCTCCTTGGGCTCCAGCACGACAGCCTCGTTACCCAGCCCGAGGAAAAACTTTGCGAAATAGCGCATTTCGCTTATAGGCACTTCCTGCTCGAGCCGGCCGCTTCCATCGGGATTCACGTCGATCCGGGGAACGGGGCATAATTCGGCCTCACAGCGCTGAACGCCCTCTCTCGTCAGTTCGGCAATCATTCGGACATAGACGGCTTTTTCCGCCGCGAATTCTCTCCAGTTTCCCAGATGAATATGGCGGTGATCCAGCGGTTCTACCCCGCTCTCGTCAAAGGCGGCGGAATGCATGCGGTCGCAGCGGAACAAGCGAAAGTCCCTGCGCATAAAGCAGTAAGCGGGACAGTACCAGAAGCCGTTGCTGGCATAAATGCCGACAGGCTGGATGCTTCGTGCCGACAGGCCGTGCTTGGTCTCATATTGGATGCTGACGACCCGCTGCTCCACGGCTGCATCCAGCAATACCCCCAGGAATGCCGCCTTCTGCTTCCGGGTATGGGTTAGAAAATCGACCCGGTTCTTCATCTCGTCAATCCGGTCACGCACATCGCCCGGCATGTAATAATAAAATTTCTGGAGCGCTGCGGACGACTCGGCTTCGAAGGGAAGGAACAAATAATGGCGAAGGGCGTGGCTGGCAAAAAACATCGCGACCGCTTCTTCCTCGCTAAACGCGATCGGCGGAAGGATGCGTTCTCTTAGCACTTGGTAGCCGCCATGCGGACCTACCTCCGAGTATAGCGGGACGCCAAGCTCGCTAAGCTCTTGCAGGTCCCGCAGGATCGTACGGGCCGAAACACCGAATTGGTCGGCAAGCTCCTTCACCGTAAACTTTCGCATCCGATTGACGGTCATCATCAGTTCGATCAGCCGCTTGGATTTCGACATGGGATCAGCTCCGTTTTTTTGAATGACTATGACAATAGTTGTCACTATTATAGCCTATACTTGTATCATAACCCTAGAGAGAGCAGAATGGAAAATGATACAACATAGCGCGCAGGACGCTACTGAGTAATGATAACCATAACGACCAGCGGTTTCCGGAAAAGCGATGCCACGGTTGCGCCTTCCTGTCGCTGAATCTCTTTCCATTATCATTCAAACTAAAAAGCAGGAGTGAACGCCCATGAGTCAACTGGTTGAAATGAAGCAATTGCTGTTTGAGGAGCTGGAGCATATCGTGAAAACCTCCTCCAATCTCATCATGAAAATTTCGGACAAGGATTGGGATTACCGTCCTGCCTCCAATATGCGATCGCTCCTGGAGCTCGTCCATCATCTGGTGTCGGTTCCCGGAGCCGATCTGTTGATCATGCGGGAGAAGCCTGAAGAAGAGGTGCGCCAGCTTGAAGGGGCCATCGCTGCAGACGGCGGCGACAAGGACAAGCTGATCGCATGGATGAACAAGGGGCTGGCCGACTTGAAATCGTATATGGACGGCCTGTCGGATGATGACTTTTTGCATAAAAAGACGACGCCATTCTACTTGGAGCACGGCTCGGCACAAGCCAAATGGCTGATCGAGGTCGTGACGCATGTCCAGCATCACCGGGCTCAAATGTTCAATTACCTCAAAGCCCAAGGCTATGAAGTGAGCATGTTTGATTTGTATTAATTACACAGCAGCTGTGAAGATGATCTTGGGACACCGTCCATAGGTTCGGGCGGTGTTCTTTTGCATTGGTTCAGACCGGGGAGGTAACAAAAATCCCTCAGAATCCGGCATGCGTCACGCTCTTAACCGGACTCTAAGGGATTTCGTGTTGGAATAAGGATATACAAAAATGCCGATTTCTTTTACTCGTCCTGCGACGAAGCTTTGGATGAAGCGCTCGATCTCAGATATTGGGGCGGATTCACGTCATCGATCAACAATATGCCGTCGTATTGATCCCGGGCGATCAGGCTCTCGGGAATCATGCCCCAGCTGTACGCGAAGCGGGGTTCAAACATCCAGGAGTTTCCGGATTCATGGCTGCGATAGCGAAGATCCATGAAGGTATATGGAGCTCCCGATGCCGCTAGAATCGATTCGACCGATCCAGGCTCCGGCGGCAGCACGCCATGGACGGCACCCGTATTGTCGGCGGTTTTGCCGCTGGCCGGATAAAGACCGATTACATAGCTGTATTTTTTCACCTCGTCCGACAGCATCTCGCCCATCAGTTTAACCGGGTACGGGGAGCCCATCACTTCGGTCTGGGCCTTGCGGATGTGATCGTTATGTCCCCAGACGATGAATTTTTCCGTAGGATATGCCTCGGTGGCAAGCCACATGAGATTATCGTGCATTGCCTGATCCCGCCATTCCATCGTTTTCAGGAAAGGCATATAGTCCCCTTTTTCCAAGGCGGCGGTGGATTCAATGGACAGCTCCACATATTCCTCCGCTACCCGGATTCGGTCGCCTAAAGCTCTCTCCAGAAGGAGGGAAAGCTTCGGATTGTCCGGGTAGAGCTGCTTGATATGGGCCTGATTCGCCTCGGTTTTCAATGCTTCCTGAGCTTCCTTGTACACGCTGATCAGATGTTTTTTCTCTTTGCGGTATGCGGCTGCGTCCGAAGCTACCGAATAGTCGGACAGCTTTTTGTCGGCTTCCGCAAGCCGCTTCGCGAGAGCTTTATCCTTCAGCCATCCTCCGTCAAGGAGGGGGAAATGGAGCTGCATGTCGAACCCGGTCAGAACAAGCGGTTGTTCGCTGTTATGCGACGCTTTGATGTAATCGAACAACGGCAGCGTTTCTTTGGACCACCAGACGCCGAAAATCGAATCTTTCATCGTCTGCTCGGCGCTGCGGCCGCTGACTTTTCCGTATGCGATGGAGGCAGGAGCCAGCCCGCTCTCGAATGCCAATACGTTGTATCCCATCTCCTGATGGAGGAATTGGATCAAGCGCGTCTTGGCGAGATTGAATTCGGCTACGCCGTGGGAGCTCTCACCAAGGAACACGAAACGTTTGTCATGCAGGAGCGGCTTCAGCATTTCCAGATCTTGAAACGAGTCCGGCTTGCCGTCCGAGCCAACCGGCTGAATCGTATCAAGCTTATAAGCATGATCCGCAGCCCAGGCCTCCCATTCGGCAATTTTCTCTTCATGGGTTCGGGCTGGCCGGATTTCCGTCACCTTCCCCTGAATGGTGTCAGGGGCGGCTGCTTGAGCGCTCCCCGCATAAGACGCTGTGCCTCCAAGCAGGACAGTCGCCAGCATTAGCGCGGTAAAAGCTTTTCTTGTCTTATGTAGTGTCATTTCGAAAGAGTTCACTCCTTGGTCTTTGGTTTATTCAAGTCGTTCATTCGGTCGACGGTTCAAAGGGCAGAAGCACGGCAGTTTACGGCTTTAATAGACGCGGCATCCCCTCCTTTCAAAAGTCATGAATGTCTTGACGAATGTACGGGTTTCCCCATAACTCATTCATCCCAGAACAGGTCGTCCAGCGTACGGGACAGCGCCTTGCATATGGCAATGCAGAGGCTGAGTGAAGGGTTGTATTTGCCGAGCTCGATCAATCCGATCGTTTGTCTCGATACCCCGACGATCCGGGCCAATTCTTCCTGCGAGAGATCCTTTTCCACCCGGGCCATTTTCAGCTTGATATTTTTCATGCAAAATCACCTTGTCTCCCTTCTTATGAGTCCAGTTGGTCATTTTGCGATATTTTTCGGCTCACTCGATTCGCGAAATGGTGAATGGCCGTCATCGTTCCGGCAAACAGCGGGATGTAGAAGATTAGCGAAAACAGGAATACGGAAAGGAAATACTTCCAAGCGGTCTGACTGCTGCCATCCCCATATACGACGGCGCTTCGTATCCCTAAGATGAGGGCAAGGATCAAGCCGATGGCCAGTCCGGAAATCGCCGTGCGCCGGCTAAACGACATTTTGTTGCGCTGGTCATGTACCTCCACCTCATCGGAGTATATCCCCATCGCCACGCTTCGGATGCTAAAGTACAAGCTGCCTCCCAGGATGACCAGCATTTCGGTCAGAACGGATCCGCGGTCCGGTAAAAACCAGGTTTTGATTACGGCCGAAACGCTGCAGATCAGCATGATCAGAATATAGGCCTCTTTATAAATGCTGTTTTTCAGGTTGACGATACGTTCGTCATCGACTGCTTTCTTTTTAAACCAATTCATTTGTGTACGGCTCCTTTCTAGTAAAAGACAAGTTCGTGCGTTTATTACTTATCCGTATTCTACAGCTATGGATGTCATTATGCAATATATATATGTCATTTTGTTAAAAATAATAATCATGCATGAGCTTGTATAACGATTTCATCATGATAGCAGAAGCGGAGCCCTCATTTTTTGATCCGTTTTGCTAATTTGTTGTTTAGATTCTATCCGCTCTCCAATTGTGATAGAATTGGCAATAGGGCAATTTTGTCCTATTTAAATTAAGGGAGGCTTCGTTATGATCTATTACATTCGGTTGCGATAATCAGAGGTGCAGATTTAGAGATAGGCCCGGTCCAATTTTTTGAAAATTATGGGACAAGGGTTTATTTTGCTGCACCTTTATTCATCGACTAATCGAATGGAAAGGGTGGAAACGAAATGTCCCGTTATAATTCAGAGGAGGTATTAACCAAAGCAAGTTTGGTTGCTTCCCAAGAGCAGCTGTTTCGCTGTCCGATCTGCAAAAGTTCGATGCGCGTCAACCGGCTGTCCAGCCTGGACTGCAGCAACGGCCATTGCTTCGATATTTCGAAGCATGGATATGTCAATTTGCTGCCGCGTCCTTCGAAGAGCAAGTATGATAAATCATTGTTTGTTTCGCGCAGCATGATCAGTAACAGCGGTTTCTTCGATCCGCTGATCGAATATGTATGTGATCTATTGATCCGCAGGCGGGAATCGCATTCCGAGATTCAGACTTTACTGGATGCCGGGTGCGGCGAAGGCTCCCACCTTCGGTCAATTATTAGCAATTTGGAGGAAAGGCCTGGCCGCAAGCGCTATTTAGGAACCGGTATCGATATTGCCAAAGAAGGGATCCTGCTGGCTTCCAAGGCTTCGCCGGACCTGGTATGGTGCGTAGCCGATCTGGCGCACAGCCCGTTTGCTGACCGTCAGTTTGATGCTATCGTGAATATATTGTCGCCTTCCAACTATGCTGAGTTCGGAAGATTGCTGAAGGAAGATGGCGTGCTGATTAAGGTCATTCCAGGGAAGTCGTATTTGCAGGAGCTTCGTGAGCTGTTATATGGCAGGAAGAGCAGGGAGCGCGATTCGAGCGGCCATACGATCGAGCTGTTCAGCCGTTACTTTGAGCTCATCGAAACCAAAGAAATTCGGTACCGCAAGAGACTGAGCCCCGAGGAGAGCTCTCTTCTGGTACAGATGACGCCATTGGCATGGGGTGCTTCCCCGGAGTTGAAAATGTCGGATAACCTTCCGAGGGAACTGGAAGTCACGGTGGATTTCACCGTGCTCTACGGCAAACCAAAGCCTGTTCCCGCTGCTGAAGAGAGCGTGTGAACAAGCACATTGTAGGGAATATAAACCAGTTTTGCCCCCGTTGCTAAAACGGCAAGGATTTGGCGATAATGAAAGTCGATACGTACATTGAAAAAAGGTAGGTGGGTCCACCATGACACTGCGTTTGAATCCATACATTATCCTGGATGGAAATGCGAAGGAAGCGATCCGTTTTTATGAGCAGGTACTGGGAGCCGAGACCGTGATGATTCAGACATTTGGCGAAATGCCGGCAAACCCTGATTTTCCGCTGCCTGAAAGCGCCAAGGACCGCATATCCCATGCACTGCTGAAGGTGGGCGGCAGCGAGCTCATGTTCTCGGACACGTTCCCGGGCCAGCCCGTACAATCGAGCAATCAGGTTCAGATTTGCATCATCTCGCAATCGGCAGATCATTCGAAGCGAATTTTTGAAGCTTTGCAGGAAGGCGGGAAGGTTGGCATGCCGCTGCAGGAAACGTTCTGGAGCCCGGCATATGGCATATTGACGGACAAGTACGGGGTGACATGGAATATTTCCACGGAATCCTGATTTCCGCAACAAGCATGACGAAGACCCCTTGGCGGTAAGCCAAGGGGTCTTCGTTCGTTTTTCATATCAATTGGGAATCAAGTTAGAAGGAAGGTGCTTTACGCACGCGACCCGTCCCACCTATTTTTCGACCGGTCAAGCGATTCAGGCTGCTGCTAATCAAAGATGGTTAGTTGTAACTAGCTTGCTTCCGATTCATTACTAAAGGACCATAGGACGAAGGATCGGGATGATGGGATCTTAAATGAAGGGAAGACCGTGCCGAACGAAAGGGAGAAGCTGTGTCCTGATGAGGAAAATAGACAGCTCGATATGTCCTTGTCCGAGAAAGCGGTTTCCATGCATCCTAGTCTGAAAGTCAGTGGGTCGTCATGCCTATTGGAAGGCAACTTTCGATTAAGGTACAATAGCCTTTGGTATATATTAGGAAAAGAGGCGATTGTGATGAGATTCATGCGGAAATGGCTGCTCATGGTCTGCGGCCTTTTGCTTGCAGTCTCCAGCATGATGCCGCTGACGGCGCATGCGGCGGACCAGAAATGGATTAATCAGGTATGGAATGATTACAAAGCGTACAATAAGAAAACCGTAAATGCTTATAACAATTTCCAGAAGCAAATTGATAAGCAATATAAGCAGTTCTATGATGCTTCCCATGCGTCCTTGGACCAATTGGAGAAGACGCTGCTGGACGATCAGAAGCTATGGAACGAGAAGCTGGAGGCGGATCTCGAGCAGTTGAAGGCGAAGTATGAGGGAAATCGGGATATCCAGGATAAGCTTCGTGAGTATGCCCGGGAGATCAATCCCACCTCGATGAGAAGTTCGATGTGGAAGTATGTCTCGGAGGCGAAACGACATTATATGAGCAGCACATTGTGGAAGCTGGATAAGGAAATGAGCGATACTTATCTGAACAGCATGATGTGGACCTACAAAAAAACGATTACTCCGACCTATTTGAACAGCGCGGCATGGAAAATGTCGAAAAATGTCAATGAAAATTATTTGAATAGTCCGATGTGGAAGCTGAAAAACGGCTCCAACGCGCATTATCTGAATAGCCCGATATGGAAGTATAAAAAAGGACAGATCAGCAAGTCAGCCGCAAAGAGCCAGTACAGCAAGCTGTTTAAGACACAGACTGCTGCCCTGTCCAAGAGCAACGCAGCTCTGAAGCAGCAGATTACGGCTATGGCAAGCGGCACGGAGAAGAAGCTCGGCGAGCTGTATGCGGATTCGGTGAAATCCTTGGAAGCTCAGCGGGAAGAGACGCTGAGCCGAATTTCGAAGCTCCGTGCCGAAATTACGGGTGAGGGCTTTACTTGGGAGCCGCTGCTGATTAAAGAATAACAAGCGTCGAAACATGATCATCCTATAGTAAACGTATAGCCGCTTCCGGCGAGACTGTTAGACAGTCCTTCCGGAGCGGCTTTATTTTATTTTTTATCGATTTATCAAAAGGGCCGCTTATAGGCGAAACCACACGTTCATTCATGGGGCCGGATGAATGCTGGTGATGGCCTTTAGTCCTCCCCCCTCATACGTCCCCAGTCATATTTTTTATGAAAATGAAAACAAGAAAATGCAGGATATACTTTGACTTGCAAGCATTTCTCGAATAGTATTATGAATGTAACCTAACAAAAACTAACACAAATAACACGCATAACACACATGGGTTGGTACGGTTCTACAAATATGCTTAAGTAGGTTGATACGATGAAATCAAAAGTAACCATTCAAGAAATTGCGGATTTTACGGGCGTGTCCAAATTTGCGGTGTCCCGTGCGCTATCCGGCAAGTCGGGCGTCAGCCCGCAGACAAGGGAAATGATACTGAAGGCTGCCGGGCAGCTGGGGTATTTCAAGGATCAGCCCGGACATACGGCCGGTCGTTCCGAGCTTCAGGATCCGGAAAACCGTAAATGGGCAGGGGCTGTTCTCGTCCTCTTCCCTAACGTGCGGTACCAAAATCGGGAGTCTCTGTACTGGGGGCCTGTCTTCGACGGGATCTCTACCCGTTTAAATCAACGGGGCCTTGACATTCTGACACTGACCGAGCCGTCTAATGACCATATGTTCTCGCTGTTGAACCCGCAGGGCCTGCTCGGGATTGTCACCGTAGGCTCCGTGTCGACGCAAAATTTGATGGATATCAAAAAATTGAACATTCCCGTCGTCATGGTGGATCATATGGACCCGGCATTTCAGTCGGATACGGTGTTCACCGACAATTTGTACGGCATGCGGCAAATGATGACCAAGCTGGTGAGCCGGGGGTACAAGAAGTACCAGTTCATTGGCAACATAAGCGATGCGCCGAGTTTTTACGAGCGGTATCTTGGGTTCACATCCGTGCTGGCCGATTACAAAATCGAGCATCGTCAAATCCCCGAGCTGATCAGTCACGAGATTGACCAGGATCTGGCAGCAACGTTGAGCAAGGCTTTAGCAGGTCAAGAGCTGCCGGAGGTGTTCGTATGCAATAACGACATCACGGCAATGTTTGCGATGGATATTTTGAAGCAGCGAGGAATCGAGGTTCCGGGGGATGTACAATTCACCGGATTCGACAATACTTATGATCAGCTGCCCATTCTGGCTACGGTCAATATCGACAAGGAATTGCTCGGAATGAGGGCTGTAGATCAATTGTTGTGGCGGATTACGAACCCGGATTCCGGTTACGAGAGGATCCTGATCCAGGCTGACGTCATCGTCAGGGATCTTCAGCAGCCTTCCCGGGGAGAGACCGATTAGATTATAGCTCCATGGGGTGTATACGCATGGCTCCGATGCGGATTGAAGCATCGGGGCCTTTTTATATTCATAACAAACAAATAACATTTTAGGGGAATGGATGGTGGGAAATCAAGTAGGCGGAAAAGATGTCGATTCCTTGTGTTTAAAGGGGTTTTAAGGCGATGACGACATTTTTCAACATACAAAATGAGTTGATTATTAATAACTAGAATAGATTATCATCGAAAAATATTAGGTTTGTTGTTATTTATAAAATAATAAATATTGACGACTAGAAAAACTGATGTTATATTTTTTGGCAAACATAGATAACGGAATGGAGGGGGCATACCGAGGTTCAAGATGTTCCGTTTATCCAAAACCATCGCATCCGGGAACGACATCAAGTTAAATCGTGCTTTTACAAATAAGGGAGGTTTTTAAAGTGAGAAAAATGAAAGGGCTTTCTTTATTGCTTATCTGCTTGATGTTTGTCATCACTGCCTGCAGCGGCGGAGGCGGCGCCCAGACGGAAGCTCCCAAGACCGAGCCCGCACCGGCTGCGGAACAGGCGGGAAGCGAAACGCCGAAGGAAGAAGAGCCGGCACAGCCGGCGGCCGAGCCGGTTGACCTGGGCGGCCGAGTGATCAAGGTTGCCGCCTGGTGGGACCTGACGCCGGCGGGCAATACGGCCGACGAGAAGGCGCGCCTAGAGAAGATCGCCGAGGTCGAGAAGAAGTACAATGTCAAAATCGAGTTCGTTAACGTGCCCTTCGAGGAATATATGAACAAGTTTACGACGAGCGTGCTGGCCGGCGAGCCGTTTGCCGATATCGTGCAGCTGGAGTACAAGTCGGCTTTGCCTGCGATCATGAAAGGTCAGCTCCTGCCGATCAGCGAGTTTACGACCGATCAGAACAACATAAACAATGAGGCGAATCTGCAGATGAAATACCCTGCCATCGGCGGCGGCGAATACGGGTTCGACAACCCGATCTCCCTCGGGCTTGGGCTGCATTATAACCGCGAGCTGTTCAAGAAGCACGGTCTTCCGGATCTTCAGGAGCTGCATGCCAAGGGCGAATGGAACTGGGATAAGTTCATGGAGATTGCCAAACAGGCAACGAAGGATACGAACAATGACGGCAAGACGGACGTGTGGGGCTTCTCGGGCTGGGCAATCGACGCCGTGAAGCATTTCACCGCAGCCAACGGCGGGAAAATCGTCGACGATGCGAACGGCAAAGAAGGCTTGTCCGATCCGAAAACGCTGGAGGCCGCCGAATTCGTTAACCGTCTCTATAACGTCGAGAAGGTGGTCAAGGTGAAGAGCGGCAACAAGACGAACTGGGAAGAAACGAACACGTTCAAGGACGGAGATGTCGCCATGTTCCCGGCTGCGGAATGGATGCTGGGCGACGTGACCTTCGAAGTCGGCATCGTACCGATTCCGAACGGACCGCAAGGCTCGCCGGAGGCGACCTACGCGAATACGGCCGCTTCCGCGAAGTTCATTCCGAAGGGCGTCGAAGATCCGGCCATCGTCTATCAAATCTATGAAGAAACGTTCGACATCCAATCGACGGAGGAATATCCGGGACAGGACTACCTGGAGGGCATTTACACCAATCAGGAAGATATCGACATGATCCGCGAGCATATTGCGGGAACCGGCGTAATTACGGTTGACGAAGCGTATACGGATTATCCGACGGGTGCATTCATCGAGGACATTATCGTAAACAACCAATCCGTGACGGCGACGGCTGAAAAATACAAGCAGCAGGCGCAGGCCGCCGTCGACAAAATGGGCAAATAAGACGGATGGACGGGGGGCGAAGAGCGGCAGCCTAAGCCTCCCTTCTCCTGATAAGGGGGATGAACATTGACACGCCAATTTCAGCTGAAAAAATGGATGGGCAGACTCCTGATCCTTTTGTTGATCGTCGCGGCCCTGATGCTGTTCTTCAACCGGGGCAAGGATGATCCCGGCGAAATGCTGATCGGTGCTCCGGCGGAATGGAAGCTTGAACGTCCGGCCTCTTTGATACAGACCGGTGCTCAGGCCGGCAAAGCGATGCCCTACGTTCAGTATTTGTCGAAATATGAAGGTAGCGGTCGACCGGGACAAGAAATCATCATCCCCGCTTCCGAGTACAGCCGTGCAGAAGGCGGAGAATTCCGGAAGCTCGACCATTATGAAGGCAGGCCCGGCACATCGCTCTACACCGGCGAGAAGGGCGAGGTGGAGTGGAAGCTCCGAGTGCAGGAAGAGGGACTATACAATCTGTCCGTGCTGTATTACCCAGTAGAGGGAAAAAGCTCCTCGATCGAGCGCTCGCTTCGGATCGATGGCAGCATTCCTTTTCAGGAAGCCGCTTATTTACAGTTCGACCGGATTTGGGGCAATGCGAAAGACAGTGTGGACCGGGACAATCAGGGCAATGACCTTAGGCCAAGGCAAATAGAGCACCCCGCGTGGATCGAGGCGGTATTGAAAGATGCGGACGGCTATGAAACCGAGCCGTTTCTATTCTACTTCACGGAGGGCGAGCATACGATCTCGCTTACCGCCGCCAGGGAGCCGATGGTGATCCGGGAGCTGAGGCTGCTTCAGCAGCCGGAACCGCTTCCTTACTCCGAAGCGAGAGCCAAATACGAAGCCGAGGGAACACCGCAAACCGAGGGAATCCTGCTTGAGATCCAAGCGGAAGCGTCAACGGCCAAATCCTCCCCGACGCTGTATCCGCTGAGCGAGCGTGCAAGTCCGAGCGTGCGCCCGTACAGCGCATCCGAGGTACGGATCAATACGATCGGCGGCTTTAACTGGCGACTGCCGGGTCAGTGGATCGAGTGGGAGCTGGACGTGCCGGAAACGGGGCTGTACAAAATCGCCTTCAAATCCCAGCAAAATTTCGTAAGAGGGATATATTCCACGCGGAAGCTGACGATTGACGGGAAAGTGCCATTTGACGAGATGAATCGTATTCCGTTCCGCTTCAAGAACGGGTACCGAATGGATGTGCTTGGCGGCGAGGAGCCGTACCTGTTCCACTTGACGCGCGGGAAGCATGTGCTGCGCCTTGAAGTGAGCCTCGGCGAATTCGCTCCGCTGATTCACGAAGTGGAGGACAGCTTGCTGAATCTGAATGCGATGTACCGCAAAATTTTAATGATCACCGGCACCAATCCGGATGAGTTCCGGGATTATCGGGTGGAGCAGCGCATTCCTGAGCTGATTGAGACTTTGCAGTTTGAAAGCGACAGATTGAAAGCGATCGCCGCCCGTTTGGTAGAGCTGTCGGGACAGTCCGGCGATCAGGAGGCGCTGCTGAAGACCATGGTGCTGCAGCTCGATGAGATGATTGCCAAGCCCGACACGATTCCGCGCCGGCTGGAGGCATACAAGACCAACACCGGAGGCCTCGGTACATGGCTGCAGCAGGCCAGGGAGCAGCCGCTTGAGCTCGATGCCTTATATGTCGCTTCTCCTGACGTCAAGCTGCCGAAGAGCGGAATGGGGGCAGGAGATAAAGTAAAGCACGAGCTGAATACCTTTGCCAGCTCCTTCTTCATCGATTACAACAACATCGGCAATGTGACGGATGGGAAGAATCAGCATTCGATTACCGTATGGATCGGCAGCGGCCGGGATCAGGCGAATACGGTAAAGGCCATGATTGACGAGACCTTTACGCCCGAGACAGGGATCAGCGTCAATCTGAAGCTGGTCAACATGGGTACGCTCCTGCCCGCAACGCTGTCCGGTCAAGGACCGGATGTTGCCATGCAAATCGGCAACGACCTGCCGGTGAACTTCGCGATGCGCAATTCGGCGGCGGATCTGACGCAGTTTGCAGATTTCGATGCCGTTGCGGGCCGGTTCCGGGACAGCGCGCTGGTACCGTATCAATACCGCGGGGGCGTATACGCCCTGCCGGAGACGCAGACGTTCAACATGATGTTCTACCGGAAGGATGTGCTCGAGGAGCTTGGGCTGGAGGTGCCGGAAACGTGGGACGAAGTGGCAAGCATGCTGGCCGTGCTGAACAAGAACCATATGCAGTTCGGGCTTCCCGTCGTTGCGCAGGCGCCCGACCAGTGGACCACGCTGCCGCCAAACTCCATGTTTGCGGCCCTGCTCATGCAATCGGGGGGACAGTTCTACCGCAACCATGACCGGGAGTCGGATCTGGATTCGAAACCCGCGCTCGAAGCCTTTAAGCGATGGACCGAGTACTACACCGACTACAAGCTTGAGCGGGAGTATGATTTTGCGAACCGCTTCCGTACCGGTCAGATGCCGATCGGCATTTCCGATTACACGACGTATAATCAGCTGTCCGTCTTTGCACCGGAGATTCGCGGCGTATGGGGATTTGCCCCGATTCCCGGAACCGTACGAGAGGATGGAACGATTGACCGGACCGTACCGAGCGGAGGCAGCGCAGTCCTGATGCTCGAAGATGCGAAGGATAAGGAGGCCGCCTGGGAATTCCTCAAATGGTGGACCAGCGACATGACGCAGACGAACTTCGGGCGGGAGATGGAAGGATTGATGGGGGCCGCCGCGCGTTATCCGACAGCAAATATCAAGGCGCTGGACAGCCTGCCTTGGCCCGTGGCCGATTATGAAAATTTAAAAGCCCAGTTTGAATGGGTTCGGGGAATTCCGGAGGTGCCGGGAGGCTACTCCACGGGAAGACATCTGTTCAACGCGTTCTACCGTGCGGTGATCAGCGGTGTCGAGCCGCGGGAGGCTCTGATGGATTCTGTTCAGTATATTCATGATGAAATTCGAACCAAGCAAGAAGAATTCGGCGTGCCGGAGGGATAGGGGGGAATCCAAAATGCATAATGCCGGGCTTCAAGACCCTGAGACGGCGATGCCCGCCGCGGTTCGCCCCGTCAAGCCGCAAACCTGGCGGAGCCGGAAGCTGGCGGAAATCAAGGCCAGCAAGCATTCGTATATTTTGCTTGCACCATACATGATCCTGTTTACGTTGTTTACCGTGCTTCCGGTCGTCATTTCCATGATCCTCAGCTTCACGTACTTTAACATGCTGGAGTTTCCGCGGTTCGTCGGATGGGATAATTACACACGGCTGTTTCTCGAAGACGATATTTTTCTGATCGCACTTAAAAATACGCTTCTATTCGCTGCGATCACCGGGCCGATCAGCTATTTGGCATGCTTCCTGTTCGCTTGGGTCATCAATGAGCTCGGACCGAGGATGCGGGCCTTCATGACGCTGATCTTCTATGCGCCTTCCATCTCGGGGAACGTCTACTTCATCTGGCTTATGATTTTCTCGGGAGACCGCTACGGCATCATGAACGGGATGCTGATCAAGCTCGGGATCATCCTGGAGCCGATTCAATGGCTGAAGACGGAAGCCTTCATCATGCCGATCATCATTCTCGTGCAGCTGTGGCTAAGCCTGGGAACCGGATTCCTGGCCTTCATTGCCGGCCTGCAAACCGTTGACAAGACCTTGTACGAGGCCGGCGCGGTTGACGGGGTCCGCAACCGGTGGCAGGAGCTGTGGTATATTACGCTGCCGTCGATGCGGCCGCAGCTAATGTTCGGCGCGGTGATTCAGCTTACGACCTCTTTTGCCGTCGCCGACGTCTCCATTGCGCTTGCCGGATTCCCGAGCGTGAACTATGCGGCGGAGACGATCGTCACGCATCTGATCGATTTCGGCACGACCCGGTTCGAGATGGGGTTTGCTTCCGCGATTGCCACGGTGCTGTTCATCCTGATGGTCGGCACCAATCTGATCGTTCAAAAACTGCTGCGCAAGGTAGGTGAGTAGCACTCGTGAAAGCTGTATATGAACTGCCGAAGAAACGAAGCGGCCGCCTTCTAAGCCTATCGCTCAAGCGGCGCAGGAAGCGGGTAAACCGTTCTTTCATGGGCACCTTCTCCCTGTTTGCGCTCTTGGCGGTGTTCGGCGCCTTCATGGCGCTGCCGCTCGTGTACGCGATCAACAATGCGTTCAAGCCGCTGGACGAGATCTTCATGTTCCCGCCCACGCTGTTTGTCCGCAACCCGACATGGAACAACTTCTCCGATCTGATCAATCTGCTCGGACAATCGTGGGTGCCTTTCTCCCGATATATCTTCAATACCGTGTTCATCACCGGGATCGGCATCGTCGGGCATGTCATTCTGGCCTCGGCTGCGGCTTATCCGCTCGCGAAGCATCGATTCCCCGGGAAGACGTTTCTGTTTCAGGTCGTCGTACTGTCCCTCATGTTCACGCCGGTGGTGACGGCGACGCCGAACTACATGATTCTGTCGTGGCTTGGCATGATCGATACGTATTGGGCGGTCATTATTCCGGCATTCGCTTATTCGCTCGGCCTGTATCTAATGAAGCAGTTTATGGAGCAGATTCCCGATGCCCTGCTGGAAGCCGCGAAGATCGACGGGGCCAGCGAGTACCGGATATTCTGGTCGATCGTCATGCCGAACGTGAAGCCTGCCTGGCTGACGCTCATTATCCTGCTTTTTCAAATTTTGTGGGGGACCGACGGCAACGGCTTCATTTACAGCGAGCAGCTGAAGACGCTGCATTACGCGTCCAATCAGATTATTCTCGGCGGCATTTCCCGGGCCGGCGCAGGCGCCGCCGTGGCGGTCATCCTGATGAGCGTGCCGATCGTGCTCTTCCTGTTCTCGCAGAGCCGGATTATCGAGACGATGGCTACCTCCGGGATGAAGGATTAGGGGGGATAACATGTCAGCGAAACGATGGCTCATTTCGCTTGCGGCGGTCTCCCTGCTGACCGTCCTGATTCCGGGAACAGCCGCCGCCAGCGCTCCATACGAGAGCTATAACTACAATTATTGGGAGGAAGCAACGCCGGCTCCGGCACCGTATCTTCCGGTTCGCTCGGTTACGGGAACGGAGCTTGGGATCGGCGAATTCGCGGATCCCGGCGATATGCACGTGTCCGGCTCCGGCCATGTTTATGTGCTGGACAGCGGCAACGGGCGGATCGTCTGCCTGGACGACAGCTGGAAGGTGGTCCGCGTGATCGATTCCTTCATCCGGGAAGGGAAGGAGGAGACCTTCGCGAATCCATCCGGCATTTTTACGGACGATAAGGAACAGATTTATGTTGCGGATACGGATAACCAGCGGATCGTGGTGCTAAGCGCTGAAGGCAAGCTGATCCGGGTCATTGAGCAGCCGCAGTCCGACGTTCTGCCGCAAGGCTTTCAATTTATTCCGCTGAAGGTGACCGTGGACCAGGCGAACCGAGTGTTCGTTGTTGCCCGCGGGGTTTACGAAGGCATCATGCAATTCGAGGAGGATGGGACGTTCCTCGGCTATGTCGGCACGATCAAAGTGAAGCGCGATTACGGGGATTATTTCTGGAGGCTCATTTCGACCGATGCGCAGAAAGCGCAGATGCGGCTGTTTATACCGACGGAATTCTCCAATCTGGATATTGACCGTAAAGGATTCGTCTACGCCACGAACATCGACGTCGGATCGAAGGAGCCGATCAAGCGCCTGAATCCTTCAGGGGAAGATGTGCTTAAGCGGTTCGGTTATTTCCCGGTGGCCGGCGATATTTACTACCGGCGAGCCGTCGGCCCGTCGAAATTCGTGGATATCAAGGTGCTGGGCGACGGGATGTACAGCGCGCTGGATTCCACGCAGGGACGTATTTTCACATACGATGATACGGGCAATTTGCTCTATGTGTATGGCGGAATCGGCAACCAGTTAGGAGTATTCAAGACGCCCGCGGCAGTCGAAATGCTCGGGGAGCATCAGCTGGTGCTCGATCGAGGCAAGGGAAGCATCGTGGTGTTTGAGCCGACGGCATTCGGACAGAACGTCAATCAAGCGGTTCGCCATCATTACCGCGGGGACGATGTGGAAGCGCAGGCTTATTGGGAGCGGGTGCTCCAGCTTAACGCCAATTACGACATCGCGTACATCGGGATCGGGAAAGCGAAGCTTATGAAGGGGGAGAACAAGGAAGCCCTGCATTACTTCGAGATGGGGATGGACCGCAAAAATTACTCCGTCGCCTTCAAACGATACCGCCGTGAAGTAATGAAGGAGCATTTCGGCACCTTCTTGTCGGCAGCGACAGGCGCCGTGCTGCTGTATGCCGTATATCGGACGGTTCGACATCGAAACAAGAGGAGGGTGAAGGAGGCATGAGGCAGGAGTATTTTAAATTCCCTCTGCATTTGATCGTTCATCCCTTTGACGGATACTGGGATCTGAAGTATGAGAACCGCGGACGACTCGGCGTGGCGTTCTCCGTGCTGGCCCTTGTCGTCATCGCGAGCATCGTGCAGCGGGAGTATGCCGGGTTCCTCGTAAACTTCAACGATCCCCGGAGGCTCAACAGCTTCGATGAGCTGCTGTATATCGTGCTCCCGTTCTTTCTATGGTGCGTGTCGAATTGGTCGGTGACCACGCTGATGGGCGGGGAGGGAAAGTTCAAGGAAATCGTGCTCGCCAGCGCCTATGCGCTCATTCCGATGGTGCTGATTAACCCGCCGATGACGCTTGCAAGCCGGTTCATGGTTCAGGAGGAGACCGTGTTCTATTATCTCCTCACCATGGTCGCGACGATCTGGTTCATCGGGCTGCTCTTCGTCGGATCCATGACGATCCATCAATACTCGGCGGGCAAGACCGTTCTGACGATGTTCCTCAGCGTCATCGTGATGCTTATCATCGTGTTTCTTGGAACGCTTGTCTTCAGCATGATGCAGCAGATCTACACGTTCCTCGTGAACGTCTACCGCGAGATCATATTTAGACAGTAAAGGAGGCCTTAAGCCGTGAAATCAAGAAAATGGCTCTACACGGTGCTTGCATGTGTCGTCATCGCCGGCATTGCAACGGGCTTTCTGATCGGCGCGAACCGGGGCGCGCCGGCGGTGGACGTTGCTGCTTATGCTGCAGGAGCCTCGGAGCCGGCGCCGGGGAAGGAGCTTACCGTTCTGCCGGACCGGACCGAGGGCGTACCAGGCATGAGCCTGGTCGCAGAGACGGCCGGGCTTGGCCTGTACTACCATCCGGAGACGACCGAAATCGCGATTCGGGACAAACGAAGCGGCCGCATATGGTACAGCAACCCGGCGGACCGGGCGGAGGATCCGATCGCATCGCCGTTCGAGAAGGAGGCTCTGTCCTCGCAGCTGACGGTGACGTTCCGCGATTCGATCGGCACGCTCGAAACGTATCCGAACTACACATGGAGCGTAACGAACGGGAATTTCCAAGCCGAAAGCATTGAGAACGGCATCAGGGTTACATACACTCTGGGCGATGTGTCGCTGGGCATCGATGCCCTGCCGAAATATATTACGCCCGATCGGCTGCAGGAGAAAGTGCTCAGCAAGCTGGATGCCACGTTGGCTAAATACGTGCAGGCCCGCTACTACCCGATGAAGGATAACCCCGCCGTGCTGGAGCGCCTGGACGAACAGATCAAGAAAGAGCTGGTCCTGAAAAAAATGCTGGGGGCGTTCGAGCAGGCCGGATACACCGCAGATGATCTGGCCATCGACAATGCGTCCGGGGGTGGGGAGGCGGCAAGCGCAGATTCAAAGCCGCGGTTCACCATTCCGATCGAATATCGCCTCGACGAGGATTCCCTGATGGTGTCGGTGCCGCTTGGCCAGGTAACCGAAAGCGAGACCTACCGGCTGCGCAGCCTGGAGCTCCTCCGCTATTTCGGGGCGGCTGGTACGAAGGAGCAGGGGTATATGCTCGTTCCGGACGGCAGCGGCAGCCTGATTATGCTGAATAACGGCAAGGTGAAGGAAGAGCAATACGTGCAGCGGATATACGGCACCGATCCGAACCATAACAGCGAAAGCCGGGGACAGGTTGCCGATCCGGCCCGCATGCCCGTATTCGGAATGAAGAGCGGAGACGGCGCATGGCTTGCCATCATTGAGGAAGGGGATGCCGTCGCGAGCGTGTCGGCCGATATCAGCGGCAAGCAGAACTCGTACAATCATGTGTTCAGCAGCTTTGCCGTCCGGGGCGAGGATATGCTGGAGCTGTACACCGGAAGCACGGTTCAGGAAATCCAGCTGCTGAGCGACAAAATGTACGACGGCCATCTCTCCGTCAGGTACAGCTTCTTATCCGGCGGGGATGCGACTTACTCGGGAATGGCTCGCTTATACCAGCAGCGGCTGGTTAAGGAAAACAAACTGACGCCGCTGGCGGAAAGCGATTCGCTTCCGTTCTATCTCGACATGCTCGGCAGCGTGGATAAGCAGCGATCCTTCCTCGGCGTGCCGTATCATGCCGTCGTCTCCATGACGACATTTGACCAGGCAGGGGAAATTGCCGGTAAGCTTATGAAGGATGGGGTATCGAATTTGCGCATGCGCTATCTCGGCTGGTTCGGCAAAGGCGTTCATCATAAGCCGCCGGTCAACGCCAAGACGGACGGGGCCGTCGGCAGCGTCTCGGAGCTGAAGGAGCTGGCGGCGGAGCTGCAGGCCGCAGGCGGCGGATTGTACCCGGATGTTGCGTTCCAGCATGTTTACCGGGACGATGGTTCCTTTACGCCGGCATCGGATGCCGCCAGGTTCGTCACCAGGGAAACGGCGGAGCTGCATCCTTACGACCGCAACATGAACCGGATGGATTCGTATTACGGCACCTACTATCTTATGTCCCCGGCGAAGCTTCCGCATTACGTGAGCCGGTTTGCGGATTCCTACGGCCGTTACGGCATCGCTTCATTATCCTTGCGGGATCTGGGCGATGTTCTGAGCTCCGACTACCGGGTACAGCGGGTCGTATTCCGGGAGACGGCCAAGCTGATCGCCCAAGATCAGCTGGAGCGGCTGCGGGAGGCGAGCCCGGATCTGATGGTATCGGGCGGCAATGCATACAGCTGGCCGTACGCGAAGCATCTGATCGATGTTCCGGCGGCAAGCAGCAAATTTGGCCTTACCGATGCCGAGGTGCCCTTTTACCAGATGGTCATTCACGGCTACATCGATTATGCGGCGGGCGCGTTCAATATCGGCAACGAGCAGAATCCCCGCAAGCAGCTGCTCCAGTCGCTGGAGATGGGCTCGGCTCCTCGCTATCTGTGGTCCTACGAGAAGAGCTCGGAGCTGAAATACACGCGGTTCGACGAGATGTATGCAGCCGATTACCGGGATTGGTACGAGGAGGCCGTTGCCCTGTACAACGAGCTGAACGAGGTGCTCGCTCCGGTCCGAACCGAGCGGATGGTCGAGCACACGCAGCATGCGGATGGCGTGGTCGAAGTGAAGTATGAGAGCGGCATGTCGATTCTGATCAATTATACCGACAAGCCGGCCTCGGTTCGCAGCATTACGGTGGAGCCGCAATCCTATGCAGTAGGTGGTGACCGGGCATGAAATTAAGACTGTCCTTAACGCAAAAAAGATCCATGCTCGGCCTGCTGTTCATTGCACCATGGCTCATCGGCTTTGTCTTTCTGTTCGCCGGGCCGCTGCTTCAGTCCATTCTGTTCAGCTTCAGCAAGCTGGTCATTTCCCCGGGAGGGTATGAGCTGGAGGCTGTCGGCTGGCAGAACTTCAAGGATGCGCTGTTCGTGGACGCTAACTTCAACCGGATTTTGACGGAATCCATTCTGGGGACGGTCGTGGATGTGCCTTTAATCCTGTTCTTCAGCCTGTTCTCCGCAGTCCTGCTCAATCAGAAATTCAGGGGCCGGGCGCTGGCAAGGGCGATCTTCTTCCTGCCGGTCATTCTGGCCTCCGGAGCGATTTCTGCTGCCGAAACATCAGGGCTCATCAACCTGGTCGGAAACGCGTCCGTGGCGGAGGAGCTCGGCACGGCATCCGGACAGTTTAACGTGCTCTCCATGGTGCGGATCTTGACGGAAGCCGGATTCCCGATCACGATCACCGATTACATCGTCGAGGCCGTCATGCGGATCTATGACATCATCAGCAGCTCCGGCGTTCAGATTCTGATCTTTCTGGCGGCGCTGCAGGCCGTGCCGAGCTCGATGTACGAAGTGGCCAAGATCGAAGGCGCAACCGCTTATGAATCATTCTGGAAAATTACGTTCCCGATGGTGAGCCCGCTTATCCTGACCAACATGATCTACACCATCATCGACTCGTTTACGGACAGCACGGTAACCCGAACGATCTATGAGACGGCCTTCAAGACGCAAAATTTCGGACTCAGCGCGGCGATGGCCTGGCTGTACACGATCGTGGTGAGCCTGCTTCTGGTCATCATGGGCATCATCGTGTCCAGAAGAACCTTTTACCAAAACTAAGGCTGTCACATTTACGATCGGAACAAGGAACGGGAGGAAGGGAGGAGCAACGCATGGCAATTATTCGGGATCCGTCGAAAGAATCGGTTCAGGCACGCATGAACCAATCGGTTAAGGCGCGCGTGAACCAATCGGCTCAGGCACGCATGAACCGGATCAGGAACAAGACGCTGCCGATCCTATGGTCGGTATTCCGTTATCTGCTGATCATCGGCATCACCTTTATCATTATTTATCCGATCATCTCCAAATTCTCGGTTGCGTTCAAGGATAAGCAGGACATTTATAATCCGACGATTTACATGATTCCGGTACATTTCACGCTGGATAATTTCAAAATCGTGCTGGACCTGCTTGATTATTGGCCGCTGCTGCTCAATACGATGATCTATGTGTTTATTACGATGCTGCTTACGACAATGTCGACGGCGCTTGCGGGCTATGGATTTGCACGGTTCACCTTTCCGGGGAGCAATCTGTTGTTCGCGCTGGTCGTTCTGACGATCCTGATACCGATGAGCACGCTGATGGTGCCGATGTATTTGCACTTCCGAAGCTTTGACGTGCTCGGGCTGGTCCGGCTGTTCAGCGGCCAGGAAGGAATCAATCTGCTCAACAGCTACTGGCCGTCCATCATTACGTCGGCTACGGCGACCGGGCTGAAAGCCGGGCTGTTCGTATATATTTTCCGCCAGTTCTTCCGCGGCTTGCCGAAGGAGATTGAGGAGGCGGCGCTGATCGACGGAGCGGGCGGGCTCAAGACCTTTTTCGCGATTATGCTGCCGAATGCGATTCCGCCGCTCATTACAGTCACGCTGTTTTCGTTCGTATGGCAGTATAACGACACGTTCTATACCTCGCTCTTCATGAGCGAAGGGGCGCTCATGCCGCTGAAGATCGCCTCGCTGCCCGCTGATGCGAATCAGTTCCTGCCGTCCATCATGGGGCTCGGCTCGTCGGCCAAGGCGGATCCGAACTATGTGGCCTTGGTGGTGGACACCGGCATTTTGCTGGCGATTTTGCCGCTCATCGCCCTGTATCTGTTCGTGCAGCGCCATTTCGTGGAAAGCGTAGAGCGTACGGGGGTTGTAGGCTAAGCGTGAAAAGATGGAGCATATCAGAGTCGTAGGCTAAGCGCGGCAAGATGGAGCGTCCGGAGTAGTAGGCTGCCCATGAAAAGCATGGGGTATGGGCTTTGTGGACTAAGCGTGATGTTGTGCAAAGAGTGGCATGAAATTAAGGGTGTGCGCGGAAAGCGGATAATTGAGGGCCGGTAGCTACTGCCAAGAATTGTCCCATAACGACAGGTCAGGAGAGAAGACAATGGCGAAAGCTAATACTTCCCGATTCGAGGTTGCGCCCGAGTTGATTAATCCAAGGGCCTCCGAGGGCGCGAAGCGATTGATGCGTTATTTGTGCAGCATTTACGGAAAGCGGATGCTGACCGGACAGCAGATCGGCGTCGTATCGACGCCTGAATTCGAGATGATTCACAGGGTAACGGGAAAGTACCCTGCGGTTGGCGGCTTCGACTTCATGAATTACTCGCCGTCCAGGGTGGAACGCGGTGCTGAATGCCGCGACACCGATCTTGCAATCGATTGGTGGAACCGCGGCGGGATCGTCACCTTCTGCTGGCATTGGAATGCCCCGAAGGATCTGATTGATCTGCCGCCGGACCGCACATGGGGGAGCGGGTTTTATACGAAAGCCACAACCTTCGACGTTCAGCGGGCGATGTCGGATCAGGACTCGGAGGAATACCGCCTGCTTATCCGCGATATCGATGCAATCTCCGATCAGCTGAAACGGCTGCAGGACGAAGGGGTGCCGGTGCTGTGGAGGCCGCTGCATGAGGCGTCGGGCGGATGGTTCTGGTGGGGAGCGAAAGGGCCGGAGCCCTGCATCGCTTTATGGAAGCTGATGTACGAGCGGATGACCCATGTTCACGGGCTGAACAACCTGATCTGGGTATGGAACGGCCAGCATAAGGACTGGTATCCCGGGGATGCGTACGTCGATATCATCGGCGAAGATATTTATCCGCCCGCTCAGGATTACGGCTCCCAAGCGGAGCGATTCCGCATGGCGGAGTCGTATACAGCTGCGAGGAAGATTATCGCGTTGACCGAGAACGGGGTCGTCCCCGATCCAGACCGGATGCTTGCGGATGACTGCCCTTGGGCATGGAACTGCACCTGGTACGGAAGTTTTGTTTTCACCGGGGAAGGAGACGAGCGTGTCTATTCCGAAGAATATACGGATGCGGAGCAGCTCGTGAAGACCTATGCGCATCCCTTTACGGTTACGCTGGATGAGCTTCCGAATTTGAAGGACTAGGGAAAGATTGGGCGGAGGCGATTTTGGCGCTGCCCATCGAATGCTAAAAAAGGATTTTGAATCTATGTGTGTTATGGTGCAGCAATGTCTTTTCGGAGTGGAGAAAACGATGCTGGATCGAAGCCATGCCGCATGCTAAACGATGAGTTCCATACAAAATATAAAAATAGGGCAAGGTGACTACCATGAATAAAAACATTCTGACATTAACGAAGTGGAATTTTAAGGCTAGCGACGAGACGGAGTGGCTTCCAGCCCAAGTGCCGGGCTGCGTTCACACAGATCTGCTGAGAAACGGCAAGATCCCGGATCCGTTCTACGGAACGAATGAGCATGATCTGCAGTGGATTGACAAGAAGGATTGGGAGTACGAAACGGTGGTTGAAATCGATCCGCAGCTACAGTCTCAAGCCAAGGTTGAGCTGGTATTCGAGGGCTTGGATACATATGCGGATGTGTACTTCAACGGGGTGAAGGTGCTGGAAGCGGATAATATGTTCCGCTCATGGCGCGTCGACGTAAAATCACTCGTCAAGGCGGACGGCAACGCCATCCGCATCCGGTTCCGCTCGCCGATCCAGGAGGATTTGCCGAAGCTGGAGAAGCTGGGATACCCGCTGCCGGCGAGCAATGATCAGTCCGAGCTTGGGGGACTGGGCGACCGGAAGGTCAGCATCTTTGCGCGGAAGGCGCCGTACCATTACGGCTGGGATTGGGGTCCGCGGTTCGTCACGAGCGGAATCTGGCGGGAGGCCCGCATCGAAGCCTGGTCGGAGGTGCGTCTGGATGATGTGTTCATCCGCCAGGATGAAATTACGGCCGTATCGGCACAATTGACGGCTGTGGCATCCATTGAGGCCGAGCAGGCGTGGCAGGGCAAGCTGCGCGTGTCGGCAGCCGGACAGGTATGGGAGAAGGAGGTCCAATTGGCGGAGGGCAGCAACACCGTCGAGCTGGAATTGGCCATTGCCGAGCCAAAGCTGTGGTGGTGCCGGGGATTGGGCGAAGCGCATCTGTATGATTTTCAAGTGGAGCTCGTCCGGGATCAGCACACTGCAGCGTCGTACCGGGTGAGAACCGGACTGCGCAGCGTCCGGCTCGTACGGGACAAGGACGAGAGAGGCACATCGTTCTATATTGAGCTGAACGGCACGCCGGTTTTCGCCAAGGGTGCAAACCATATCCCGAACGACAGCTTCATTACGGAAGTGACCGCTGAGCGTTATCGTCACGAGATTGCGTCCGCTGCGGAGTCCAATATGAATATGCTGCGCATTTGGGGCGGGGGCATTTATGAAGAAAAGGTATTCTATGACCTGTGCGATGAGTACGGCTTGATGGTATGGCAGGATTTCATGTTTGCTTGCAGCATGTATCCCGGGGATGAGGCGTTTTTGGAAAACGTACGGCTGGAAGCGGAGGAGAATATCGTCCGGCTGCGGAATCATCCGAGCATCGTGCTCTGGTGCGGCAATAATGAGATTGACTCTGCTTGGGCCCACTATGACGAGAACGCTGGATGGGGATGGAAGAAGGATTATACGCATGAGCAGCGCGAGCGGATTTGGGCCGACTATGAGGCCATTTTCCACCGGATTTTGCCGGAAGCGGTCGCAAGCTATGCGCCCGGCGCGGAATATTGGCCGTCATCGCCACTCGTATCGCTGAGCGGTGACAAGGATCAGCATGCCAATCCATCCACCACAAGCGGTGACATTCACTACTGGGGCGTTTGGCATAACACTGAACCGTTCGATAATTACAACGTGTATGTAGGACGCTTTATGAGCGAGTACGGCTTCCAGTCGTTCCCGGAGCCGAAGACGGTCCGCACTTATGCGGAGGAAGGCGACATGGAGCTGGAATCGAAGGTCATGCTGGCGCACCAGAAGAATGGGGCGGGCAACAGGCTCATCAAGAGCTACATGGAGCAGTATTATCATGAGCCGAAGGATTTTGAAGCATTCCTGCATATGAGCCAGATTCAACAGGGCGAAGCAATGAAAATGGCAATCGAGGCCCATCGCCGCAACAAACCGTACTGCATGGGTACCCTGTATTGGCAGATGAACGACTGCTGGCCGGTCGCTTCCTGGGCAGGCATGGACTACCTCGGAAGATGGAAGGCGCTGCAGTACGTGGCTAAGCGCAGCTTCCGGGACGTCAGCCTGTCGGTTGATTCCAGGGAACAGGAGGTCCGCGTTCATCTCGTCTCCGACGTGAACGAACCGGTTCGCGGAACGCTGCGCGTCCAGCTGTTCGATTTTGACGGTAAGGAGCTGTACGCTTCCGAACATCCGGTCGATGCGGAGGCGCAGGCATCCTTTGTGGCGTTCCGGGCGGCAGAAGACGGGCTTCTGCAAGGCCATGACCCGTCCCGGGTAGTGCTGCTGGCGCAGCTGCTTCAGGAGGATGACGTGCTCGACAGCAAAACCCATTACTTCGTGAACGACAAGGCGCTCCGCCTTCAACGCCCGAACATTCGCGTAAGCGAGGTTGATGGCAGCGGGGGTACCGCGTTCGTGCTGGAGAGTGACGTGCTGGCCCGTCATGTGTGGCTGTCCCAGGAGGAGGAAGGCTTCTACAGCGACAACTTCTTCGACCTGATTCCGGGCATTCCGGTGACGGTATCCTTTAACCGCAGAAATGCTGCCGGCGAAACGCCGTTCGTCACGGGCCGCCCGGGGCAGGTCGAGGTCCGATCAATGGCGGACTGCATCGATCCGGCGGCGGTCGTGTCGGTATAGTCAGCTACCTTCTTACCGCTACCAGAATTAAATTCATTCGCACGGATTATACGGATGATTCATTAGCAGCCTCGTTCGTAGTGCATATTAGTTGACAGCGATCAACAGTTAGGGTGAGGGATAACCGCTTCTCCAGCCATATTGAACTGTGACCCATAAGATGGACACTTTGAAAAAAGTGACTTCTTGTGGGTCATTTGTGTTTTAATCAAGGTATGTGACGAGGAGTGATACGAGAATGGGGAAGTTGAAACGGGTGCTCTTTACCGAGGAGCAAATGAGGAAGCTGGAGGAGAATCCAAACGTACACCATGTGACCGAGGCGGCCATTACATACACACCTGCATTCAAGCTGGAGGCGCTGAAAGCCTACAAGCAGGGGCAGACACCTTCAGAAATCTTTATTCGTGCCGGCTTCGACCTGGACGTTATTGGTCATAAGAAGCCCAAGGACAGCTTAAAACGGTGGCGTGAAACCTTCGAACTGTACGGTGAGGAAGGTTTGGCTACAGAGCGGCGCGGTAAGGGCAGTACAGGGCGCAAGCCAACTGGTCAGTTGTCAGCCGAAGAAGAATTGAAACGGGCTAAGGCCCAGATCAAACTGCTTGAAGCTCAAGTGGACATGCTAAAAAAGCTCGAAGCGCTCGATCGGCAGAAGAAGAAACGCTGACGCCCTCCGAGCGCTATGAGATCATAAATCGCACCATTCGGGCATATGGCCTGAAACGAATGACACGCTATCTATGCGAGCTCGTGGAAGTAAGTCCAAGCGGCTATTACAGGTGGCTGGGGACGGAAGAAGATCGTCAACTTCGTGCTGCCGCCGACGAGCAGGACATCCTTCTCATCAAGCAGCACTTTGACGCGCTCCGCGGCAAAGCAGGTGCGCTTGTGATTAAGATGCGGCTGGAACAGATAAGCGGCGTTGTCATGAACCACAAGAAGATTCGCCGGCTTATGAAAAAGGCAGGCTTGGTAGCCGTAATCCGTCAGGCGAACCCCTACCGCAAGATGGCTAAGGCAACTCAAGAGCACAAGACGTGTCCGAACCTGCTGGAGCGAAAGTTTGACCAAGGCGAACCTGAGAAAGTGTTTCTCACTGACATCACTTATTTGCGCTATGGAAGCGGACACTGGGCATACCTTTCCTGCGTGAAGGACGGGGCGACCAGGCAGATCCTTGCCGACAGCGTGGCAGCAACACTCGAGCTTCCAATTGTCGAGCGGACGCTACAGCGTCTTTTAGAGCGATTAGATGGAAACATTCATCCAGAAGCGATTCTGCACTCCGACCAAGGGATGCACTACACGCATCCTAAAACCCGTCTTCTCATTGCTAAGGCAGGATTTAAGCAGTCGATGTCGCGCAAAGGCAATTGCTGGGACAACGCCCCGATGGAATCATTCTTCGGTCACTTGAAAGACGACGTTGATTTTAGCGATTGCCAAACTATTGATGAAGTGAGGGTGCGAGTGAAGGAGTACATAAGCTACTACAACTCAGAACGATACCAGTGGACATTAAAAAAGATGACCCCCGATGAATTCAGAGGTCATCTGCTTGCTAGCTAAGCTCTAGGCGGTTTATTTCAAACTGTCCACAAATCGGGTCACAGTTCATATAGGCGAGAGGAGCGGTTTTGTTTTTATACAGAACTTCTTTTGGTAATTACCGTGACGGAGAGATTGGTGGGTGTAAGTTTATTTATTGAATTTCTGAGTGAGCTCTGCTTCAGTCAGGTTCACTTCCTGAAAATCCGCTTTGATAGTATCGTCATTGGTAATTGCGACAACCCTATTGTTTTTCAATTGAAAAATATATGGTTCAATCATACCGTAATAACTTGAAGGACCTGACGGTGAAGGAGCTAATGCAAAGATATACTCACCATTCTTTGTTAAAGTAGCCTGTAAGGGAGTGGATTCTCCTTTGTAGTTTCCTCCAGGAACAGCGACATGAATTTTGCTATTCGGTGTGACATCCCCCTTTAAAACTTTGGTTACCTCAACAGCATAATCCGTTCCTGGAACACTGACGTTCTGGTCTTCTTTCGTCGGATCGACCGAATCCCGTCTAAGGTTTCGGGTTGTTCCCTTATCATCGATAATCTTCCCAATAACTACAACCGGGGAGGTTTCAATTGCTAGATCGATGTTATTTGCCGTGGCTCTTCTTACTTCTCCATTCGACGATCCGCTAACCTGTGCATAAACAAAGTAAACCAGAGTAGCAGCTACAAAAGCCGCCAAAATCGTTAGAGCGTAACTCTTTATTCTATTAACCAATTATATTCCCTCCCTTCCATTGATTAAGGATACATGGCATTAGCACCGTTAATGTCATCTTGTAGTGGTTTAGTATCGGTATAAAGTCCTGTTGCCCATATCACTGTTGGGGAAACCGTAGAGTGCCCTAGACCGATAAAGTGTCCGATTTCATGCAGTGCGGTATTAATCTGCAAATTCGTTTTGTTTAGCGGTCCGGAGTAATTATAGAACCACAAGTTGTTTAGACCTGCATCGCCGCTGCTAGCTTCTGAGGTAAAAGGTTTACAGTATAGATGGGCTCTACCCATATTCGATCCTTCTTCGTTATATATGCCGAAAATATTTGCAGTAAGTAAAGAATAATCATGTGACAGACCAACTTTGGTTGGTGTATCATTCCACCCAACGACAGCAGTGGCAAAAATGTTTCTGTAATCACTTGGCGTGTCCCCGATAAATTTATATTTAATGCTTCCGGGAGAACTCCATTTGCCGCACATGTTGTCTTTGTTGTTGTAAGCAAAAGCATAAGAACCTAACGTAAAAGATAGAACGATTAGGAAAACTAAGGCGTGCATTACTTTTGATTTAGTATTCACCGGATTTCCTCCCATCTGTTTAATTTTTGCGGATTCTAGGGCTGATGCTTTTGTTATCCTCCTTTCTTAACCCAGCGTATCACTGAAGAATCCGCTTAATGAAAACAGCAGAACCAAATGTTTCTGGGTTATGCTATTTCCCTGTATAATACAAAACGCTTTCTTTGGAAAAGGTTACGGTAATATTTCTCTAAAAAATGGGAAAAAACCAATGGACCTGAGCCAGGAGATGCTCATAGAAGCATTGGGATCAGGTAAATGCATGTGTTCTGAACATCAAAATGACAAAGACCCCGAAAAGGGGTCTTTGTCTTAGAGCTCGAATATGATATATGACTGTCCGCCTTCTAGAACAAAAAAAGGAGATGGCGTTCATATGAATAAATTCATGATGAAGCTTGCGGAGTGGATAAGTAATCCTAAACATGGGTTCACCGCTGCTTATGAAGGGGAACATTTCGTTTTTGGAGCGCGCCGCCCTGGATTTCCTTTTGCTCGTGTTTCCTCCGTGCTATTGCAAAGGTGGATTGCATTTATGCGGACACAAGGCATAATACGCGTCATTTGTTTATTACCCCCACGTCAATTAGCCGCTTATGAGGATCTGCTTCGAAGTTACCACCAGGAGTTTGGTAAAGATAACGTGCTTTGGGTTCCCGTTGAAGATTTCCAGCTGGTAGAAGAGGACCAACTTATTTATCGTATTTTACCATTTTTGGCGGAGTCAGAGCAGCTGCAACTGAAAACGGTCGTTCACTGCTCAGGTGGAGTAGGCCGGACAGGTCATGTTCTTGCTGCCTGGCTCGTAAGCTGTCGAGGAATGTCCAACGAGGAGGCGATTACGGCAGTAAAAAGACAAGGCAGAAATGCACGTGAATCAAGAGACAAAAGGTTGGATGAGCTGCTTAATCGATGCAGGGATGCCTTTTCCTAACGAGGGTAAACGAAACTTAAAAACATCACCATACAATCGTTGAAAAGATGTAAGGTGACAACCATACATTTATTGAGGGGAAAGGATGATTGTATTCCTCAAAAATAATTGTTAATATAAGAACATAATGATGAGAGGACTGATGGATGGACAATGGTTAACTAATCTATATTTTTATTTGAGTTGAATAACTTCCAAATACAAAATATAGGGTTAGTCTATCCATTTCTATAAATCAGTGTACATGTCATGAATGTAATGGCAAACTACAAACTTATTTATGAAAATTAACGGCTAATCCTTCCATATCCATTTGGGAGGATTTTTTATTCTCTCATAGGGTAAGCTGTGATGTTTTAAAATCTAAATATAAAGGGGAGAGAGAAATGAGTAGTTCAGACACGATCGTTACGCATGTAATACTCCGTATAAGTCGTTAATATCCATCAAACTTATGCGGAGTATGAAAATAGATGGATTTACCGACTTTGTATACAGAAAGAAGTGCGATATACAAAGGAGGAATTTTTCATGTCAATGATAAAAGTTCAAGACTTAACGTTTTCTTATCCAGGCAGCTTTGACCATATTTTCGAAGGGGTAAACTTTCAAATCGATACCAATTGGAAGCTTGGCTTTATTGGAAGAAACGGGCGGGGCAAAACAACGTTCTTTCAGCTGTTATTAGGGAAGTATGAGTATAGCGGGAACATCCTTTCTTCGGTCGAATTTAATTATTTTCCTTATCCCGTTTCGGATCCTAACAAGTTAACTTATGAAGTTCTTGAAGAAATTTGTCCCCAAGCAGAGGATTGGGAGTTTCTTCGTGAAATATCCTATCTGAAAGTGGATGCCGAGGTCATGTACCGACCGTTCAAAACCTTATCCAATGGAGAACAAACCAAGGTATTGCTGGCCGGACTATTTTTGAATGAAGCCCAATTTTTATTGATTGATGAGCCAACGAATCATTTAGACACCGATGGACGAAAGGTTGTCTCTGATTATTTAAGGAAGAAAAAAGGGTTTATTCTAATCTCGCACGATCGAAGCTTCTTAGACGGATGCGTTGACCACATCTTGTCGATCAATCGAGCGAATATCGAGGTTCAAAGCGGCAACTATTCTTCATGGAAGTTAAATTTTGATAGGCAGCAGGAACACGAAGAGGTAATCAATCAGCGTCTGCAAAAGGACATCGGGCGGTTAAAGGAGTCTTCGAAGCGTTCAGCAAATTGGTCTAACCAAGTGGAAGCCTCCAAAAACGGGACAACGAATTCGGGTTCTAAACTCGACAAGGGTTTTGTAGGCCATAAAGCGGCGAAGATGATGAAGAGGGCAAAGAGCATTGAGTCAAGGCAGCAAAAGGCGATTGGGGAAAAGTCCATGCTGCTAAAAAATGTGGAGAAAACCGAGCCGTTAAAATTAGAACCATTGGAATTTCAGTCAAAAGAATTGATCGTTTTGGCTGACTTGTCAGTGATGTACGATGATCAAATCGTCAATAAACCCGTTAGCTTCACGGTTGAACAAGGTGATCGCATCATACTTGATGGAAAGAATGGAAGCGGCAAAAGCAGTATCCTCAAACTAATATTGGGGAATGAGATACAGCATACAGGCTCAATCAAACGGGGGTCTGGACTTATCATTTCCTATGTCGAACAGGATACTTCTCATCTAAAGGGTCAGTTATCGGACTTTATAGAAGAACATGAGATTGATGAATCCTTGTTTAAGTCCATCTTGCGCAAGATGGACTTTGACCGAATCCAATTTGAGAAGGATATCTCCCATTATTCCGGCGGGCAGAAGAAAAAGCTTCTTATAGCCAAAAGTTTGTGTGAACGGGCTCATGTCTACATTTGGGATGAACCGTTAAATTTTATTGATCTGTATTCGCGCATGCAGCTTGAAGAACTAATTCAACAATTTAATCCCACCATGATTATGGTGGAGCATGATCAGGCATTTCAACAATCAGTTGCAACCAAAATGATATCTGTCTAGTTGAATACGAAGAATGGAAGGACATTACATGTTTAGCGACAACTATGTAATGTCCTTTTTCGTTTTTCAATGTTCCAGGCGGGGGAATCATCCCGTCCGAAACTTTTTCCATCGGCCCCCTAAACAGTATCACTTTTTGACATGATTAAAAGTTATTATAAAGTCAACAAAAGCGATAAGACAATTCAAGCGAAGCTAAAGAAAAGGAAGGGATTAAAAATGGCAAACTACAGTATTGAGCAAAAAGACAGCTTTACGGTGTGAGGGATCGGAACCGAGCTTCAAAGCGACTATACGGATTATGCCGGTATTAACAAGGAAAAGGCAGATTTCTGGGAGGAAGTACAGCAGGACGGAAGGCTGGATGCATTAAAGGCGGCAGCCGCGAATGAATATTTGTTTGCCGTGAACGAAGCGGTGAATAACAAGATGATGTATTATGCTGGCGTCATGACCGATGAAGCTCTACCCGAAGCAACCCGGGTCATTCAATTTCCTAAAGGGGAATATCTCGTTGTAAAAGGGGAAGGGAAGACGGCAGATGAGTTGAATCATATGCTAACTGGCATTGCTTTCGGGCAAGTCTTGCCGGAGGCAAAGGATATCGCCTATGTTGGCGGACCGAACGCCACGGTTGAGATGGGGGAGCGAAACGGATTGGTATTTGGTGAAATGTGGATTCCTGTTGTTAGGAAGTAATGCTTCCGGATGCGAGTTTTGCTCGAAGTCGGTTCAAAGAAGTGCCTCACACAAAACTAAGTCTACGCTTTCGATGCGAGTTTTGCTCGAAGTAGTTCGAAGTAGTAACACTCACAAAACTTTGAGGAGAGATGAACATGTCCCATATCGTTGATTTCAAAAATGTATCCACCGCCGGTTTAGAATCTTCACCCGTAGCCGAAGCACTCGCTGGTTTACGAGCCAATGAAGCCCGTTATTTTATGAACAAATATAAGCATGAATTTACGGTTGTACCCGCCAGCGAGAGCCAAGAGGCCCTGGATTACGTGAACCGCATTTTGAAAAAGGAACGTGATATAGAGATTGCGGCCAAACCATTGGAAACATCGCGGTTCCAAGTGGAAAATATCCAATTTACCTATGTTTTTTATGAGGATGGGCTTGCGCTCAATGTCATGTATACGGTTGATGATCCTAAGAAGCGTGCCGTTGGTTTTAAGCTTTCTGAGGGGATGGAGGTACCCGAGGAGCTGGAAGGGAAGTTTAAATTTGCAAGGCAAAAATCAAAATTAGCTGGTACGATTCGTGGCTCGTTTTTTGTAATCAAGAGAGAATATAGCTATGAGGAGGAATCGAAATGAGTAAGCTGATCAGTGCGGAAACAACAATGAAAGGTAATACCCAACCCCGTGGAAGGAAGGTTGCTTATTGGTCGGTCACCATCCTACTCGCAGCAGCTATTACGTTAAGTGGTATCGGCCAGCTGATGCAATTAGGAGGAAATGTCGAATTAGTGACGAAGCTGGGGTACCCATTATACGTAATGACCATTCTCGGGATTTGGAAAGTGCTTGGAGCGATTGCGCTCGTCGTGCCAGGTTTACCGCGACTTAAAGAATGGGCTCATGCCGGTATCTTCTTTTTAATGACGGGTGTGGCATTATCGCATGCATTTGCCAACGACTATGGGGATTACGGGTTTAATTTTATCCTCCCCCTTGCCTATGCTGCATTAAATATCTGCTCGTGGGCGCTGCAGCCATCGAAGAGCCGCTTATCTTAAAGGATGGTAAATATCACGGACGGCTTCCCCTTCGTATCACCAATAGATTTTTAAATCCAAGAAAATCTATTGGTGAAGGGGGGATATCAGAACAAAACTACGACAATAAGATATGACAGCAGAGCCGCATAACTGCGGCTTTTATGGTTTTAAGCAGCCAAGTTTTTGATCGAACTCATTAGCCAGCGGGCAGGTATATTCATTTAATCCGGTAACGGACATCTCCTAGTCGCAGACTAACTTTCTGTCATGGGTTGGACCTGTTCGCTAAGGACGTCATAGGTTAGGTCATCAATGTTCGAGTGGCCACTTTCAAGTTGTCTTCAGTAATAGCCTAAGTGCTAATGGATTGGAGTAATCTTTTAAGAAGGTATAAACGTTTTGCTTTCCTGTGCAAAAACAGAGCGATATCAAATTTGAATCGGTCTGTTTTTATACCATTACCCGGGAAATTGAGGGAGAAGATCACGATTTCCGAGTCGGACTGCCAGTTCATGTCGAAAAAGTGATGGGTTAGGGGAAGGGCAAAAGACTTCTAGTGCTGCATTTTTGTCTGCAACCAACGTTTGTGAAGCTCCATGCTTCAGGGTCAATATGATTCTACGAAGAAGTAACTGATTATACTCAGCAGGTACAATGCAATAATGATGCAGATAACGATCAGGGTTGATTTTTTCATAGGGGATTCTCCTTGGCAGGTATTAATAAAAAGAGACTGGCCGAGCTGATGCCTCCACAATATTGCCTACTCTCGCACTTTTATCGAGAGCTAGGGAAGGAATCAGTGCAGTATTTACAAGCATTTGAGCAAACTCCAATGGAACAGCCCTCTTGGAAATGAGCTACCATGGAGCCGGCTATCTTCTGACAGAGTCATCTCGCTATATGCGAGGCTAACCTGTATTTACACATGGAGAAGGTCCCACAAACATCCTTGCTGAAAAAAGGGTCTACTAGTATTGAGATGACTAACTTCTCAACGATTTTATTCCTCTTCCCCTATAGGAAGGGGGAGAGTAGCCTTTGCGTTCTTACGATCCATTGCTGGAAGTGGGGAAAGGGATTTGCACCTTCTGCGGGTAGAGCAACGCAGCAGTGCTCTCGGAATCCTTGAATAGCCTCAGCGGAGTAGGCGGAGTGTTCCAGGAGAAGCGGAAGCGTTCCCCTCAAAGCTTTCTGGAAGAAAGCTACTTCGGAAGCATCGGCTTCTCCGGATTTTTACAATAGCTATTGCAAGTTCAAAGAAATCTGGAGACAAGAGGGATCGGAGGGAACATCCGCATGCGGAGCGATGCAGTACTGGGAGCAACATCCGCATACGCAGCGATGCAATACTTGGAGAAACATCCGCAGGCGGAGTCAAGCTGGTTTTATTATTGAGACAACTAACTTCTCAACGATTTTATTCCTCTCCCCCTATGGGAAGGACGAGACTAGCCTTTGCGTTCTCACGATCCATTGCTGGAAGTGGGGAAAGGGATTAGCACCTTCTGCGGGCAGAGCAACGCAGCAGTGCTCTCTCGGGATCCCTGAATAGCCTCGGCGCAGCAGACGGAAAGTTGCAGGAGAAGCTTCAGCGGAGCAGGCGGAATGTTCCAGGAGAAGCGTTAGCGTGCCCCTTTGTCTCCGGATTTCTACGATGGCTATAACTAGTTCAAGGAAATCTGGAGACAAGAGGGATCGGAGGGAACATCCGCATGCGGAGCGATGCAATATTTGCAGGAACATCCGCATGCGGAGCGATGCATACTTTGAGAAACATCCGCATGGATAGCGATGCAATCTAGCAGAAACATCACAGGAGCGATGCCTGCAAGGAATAAGCGTACGAAGCAATGCTAACAACAATCCCCCTCCTAACCCCCAGCACAAAAAAGACGACACCAGCAACAGCTAGTGTCGTCCTTCCCACTTTAAAATTACTTGCTCGCCTTATAAGCAGCCAAGTATTCCTTCACCTTCGCCGGATCCGCTACGAGCTCGTTGCCGGTTTTGACGATCGGGCTCACGGTGGAGTAGGCTTTGATTTTGTTATTGTTGTAGTAAGCAAGGATTTCATCCTGGTTGATCGAGTAGAGCACCGCTCTTCTCAGATCTTCGCTGCTTGCCACATCGCGATTCTTCGTATTGAAGAGCAGGTAAGATACCGCGTTGCTCTCAATGGTTTGCAGCTTCAGCTTGCTGTCGCCCTTCACAACGTCGTACTTCGTTTCAGGCACGCCGTAGTAGAGGTGAATCTCGCCGCTGCGCAGCGCGGAGAGCGTGCTGTCGGCGTCCTTGATGAAGCGGACTTTCACTTGCTCGATTTTCGGCTCATGCTCCGTACCCTTCATGTAACCAGGGTTTTTGTAGAAGATGGCCTCGTAATCGTTCTTGTAGGACAAGATGTAAGGACCGCTTGCAAACAGCGTATTGTTGTATTTGTCGCCTTCCGTTACCGTGTTTTGGTCACCGTAAGGAATGTCTTTGTTCACATCGAATTTCTCGACATCATAGGTGTTGATGGATTCAACTTGTTTCTTTGACACGATCCCTGCGGATTGGTGAGCCAGGTAGTTCAGAACTTGCGGGAACGGCTCAGTGGTCGTCAATTTGATGACCTGGTATTTACCGTCCTTGGTGCTGGCCTGGTTTTTGTCGCTGACCAGGGAAGTGATTTTGGTGTCGAGGCCTTTCTCCAGCGCTTCTTTCACGCTTTCGCCGCCACCGGACACCTTCGTGTTCTCCAGTACGCTCAGATCCGTGACCGCTTCAACGGTATTGATGTGCTCGTGAAGGGTGTAGGTACGGTGATCCGGCACGGAGTTTTTGTCCTTCGCACGATTCATCGAGAAGATGACATCGTCTGCACCAACGCGCTCGCCGGAGTCAACGGCTTTTTTATCCGTGATTTTGGCGAAGTTGATATCGTCGCGAAGAATGAAATAGTACTCCGAGTTGCCTTCCGCAATGGCATGATTATAAGACAGAGAGCCTTCGGACGTGATTTTGTCGTCATCGGTCAGGTTGATCAGACGGACGTTCATGTTGGTGTTGATGATGTTGATGGAACCGTCGTTTCCTTTGATCGGGTCAAGGGAAGTCAATTCGGAAATCGATTGGGACAAAATAAGCGGCTGCGTTGCGCGCTTCGACTGGTCTTTGAAATCAACGGCTTCCCATGGCAGGGAGCGGGATTTCGACAGACGGACGGAGTTCTCGTCAAGAACGTCCTTGTTGAACGCCTGGCTCTTCAGAGAGATGTAAAGCGGCGCAATGTAGGCTTTTTCCGTCACGAGGCGATCCTCGAGCTTTTTATAAGTGGCAACAGCCTCTTCCGGCGTTTGGGTAGCGGCTTCGTCAATCAGCTTGTCCACTTCTTCATCGGACATAATGCTGTAGTCGCCGCCGGTTTTGAACAAGGAACGAACGGCATAGTCCGGGTTACCGGTAACCGTCGTCCAGCTGGACAGCGCGACATCGTAGTTGCCGGCATCCTGCTGGGCTTTGAAGCTGCCGTAATCAGGCTGAAGATTCAGCTTCACGTTGAAGCCGTTTTTGGTCAGCTGGTCACGGATGATATTGACATCGGATTCGTTAGAGCTCATACCGAGCAGCTCAATCGTCACCGCCGAAGCGTCCGTGGACGAATCCGTTGGTTCTTGTTGGTTTTGCTGCTGTGCGTCCTCTTTGGTTTTTACGTTGCATCCTGCCAGTACGATGACGAGCGAGAGGAACAGCAACAGCAAGGAACTCTTTTTCATGGTGATTCCCTCCTGAGTGATGTATATATAAATTTGTTTGAAACCGTTAATTGGGTACTGCTAAGGCCGTCAGGCTAGTCCAGCTTCGGATCGAGCGCATCCCGCAGTCCGTCCCCCAAAAAGTTGAAGGACAGCACGAGGGCAATGATGGCAAGACCCGGATAAATCGCCAGGTAGGAGTTGGTCTCCAGATACGTGCTTCCGATTTTGAGGATATTTCCCCATTCCGGAATATGAGGCTCTACCCCAAGGCCCAGGTAACTCAAACTGCTTGTCGAGATGACCGCCGCACCGATGGTCAACGTCGATTTGACGATCATAGGCGCAAGGGAATTCGGAACGATATGCTTGAAAATAATCGAAAAATTGCTGGAGCCGAAGGCTCTGGCCGCATCCACGTATTCGTATGTGGAAACAAGCATGACATTCGCCCGCATCGTTCGGGCATACGTCGGGATGGCCCCTACGCTAAGCGCAAGAATAAGGTTGACCGTATTCGCGCCGAATGCCGCGATGATCGCGATGGCGAGCAGGATGCCCGGTATCGCATACAGCACGTCAAGCAGCCGCATGATGATGTTGTCCGTCTGACGGCCGTAATAGCCGGATATGGCTCCAAGGATCCCGCCGATAATCACCGGGATGAGGGTGGATGCGAATCCGACGATCAGCGAGATTCGTGCGCCGAACACGATCCGGGAGAATAAGTCCCGCCCGAAATTGTCGGTGCCGAACGGATACTCCAGACTAGGCGGCAGCAGGATCGCGCTGTAATTGTTGTCGATCGCGACGCTGTAATCAAAGGTGAATACGCTGCATACCGACAGGCAGAACAGAAAGATGACAAAGAACAAACCGGCCATCGCCGTCGAGTTGGCAGTCAGCTTGATCCATACGTCGCTCCAGCGCGTCATCGCCGGATTGCCATTCTTGCGGATTTTTGCCAGCAGGTTAATCCCGAGCACCAGTGCAAAAATGTTGCCGGTTGCCGCTGTAACAATAATCGGCAGCGCGAGCCACACAAGCTTCGGATGCGCATAGTGGCTCGTAACGAACTTAGCAACCAAAAGCAGTGCGATCAGTTGAAGGATTGCAACCACGACGAGGATGAACATCGCCGGTAGAAAAGTGTTCGATACATAAGGCTTGAACAAATTGAGCGCCGAGATAGCGATGACATAGAGCTGGGTTAGCAGCATGTACACCGCAATGGTGTACTCGGGAGGCTTCTGCTGTTTGACGAGGTTAAAACCGAACGTAACGGTAAACAGATTCCCGGTTATGATGCTTAGCAGCTGGATGTATCCGAGCAATCGGGTTGATCGCCTGATGTCCCCGGTCCGAAGAAGGTCCCGCCGGATCAGGAGCGTAATAATCATCTGAACGATCGTAAATAGGGCATACGCAGCAAAGGCGGTAAATACCCAAGGCTTCAAGGCGCCTCCAGCGAAATCAAAGCTGTTCAGCAGCAGGATCACGGACAGAGTCAATGATATAACCCATGTGAAGCTGGCTTGACGGTACTCCGGTGATGATTTCAGCTGGTGTGCAGTGCCTTGCTTAGATTGTAGCTTCTTGATCATGAGTACACCTGCTTTAGTATTGTTTCATCTTGGATCGGATCCGTGGATCGAAGAACGCGTACAAGATATCGATAATGACGTTCACCAGCGATATGGTGATGGCGGTATAAACGACGCCGCCCATGATGGCCGGTATATCAGGGATGAATTGCTTGTCCACGATGTAGCTCCCGATACCGCTAATGTTGAACACTTTTTCCGTAACGGCCGAGCCGCCCATCATACCCCCGAATTGAAGACCAATGACGGTGATGATCGGAATAATGGCATTGCGGACCGCATGCTTCATGAGAATCGTCTGTTTTCCGAGTCCCTTCGCTCTGGCCGTGATCATATAATCTTCATGGATGACCTCAAGCGTCGAGGAGCGCGTCATTCTGGCAACGGAAGCGGTAAGTCCCGTACCGAGCACAATAACCGGCATCACGATGGACAGCCAATTCTCCGGATTGAAGGTTGCCGGCAGCCACTGCAGCTTAATCGAGAAATTCAGGATAAGGATTAATCCTTGCCAAAAGTTCGGGATAGACAATCCGATCAGCGCAACGAACATGAACGTATAATCGAAGAACGAGTTCGGTCTGGTTGCCGAAATAATGCCGATCGGCAGCGCGATCGCAATCGCAATAATGAGCGAGATGACGGTCAGCGTCAGCGTGATCGGGAATTTTCGGGCGATGCTGTTCGTAATATCCTCGTTGCCCGAGAACGATTTGCCAAGATCGAAGTAGGCAATGCCCTTGATGTTGTTCCACAGCTGCGTCAGATAGCCTTGATCGAGACCGTGCATTTTATTGAAGGCCGCGATCTGCTCCGGCGTTGCCGTCTCTCCTAAAATATTGGCTGCAGGATTGAACGGCGACAAGTACAGGATGGTAAATACGAGAACCGCTACCCCGAAGATGACGAGAATCGTCATCGCAAGCCGTTCCACAATATATTTCAGATAGGGACTGCGATATAAAAATATAAGAATATACATCAGCAGACCCGGGATCAGTGATATAATGAAGAATAACGGATTGGCGATCAGTCGGTCGAACGTATCGGCCATGGTCAAACGCTTCTTATTATTTAATAGAAGCTCCTTGGTCGTCCGGTCACGTAGCTCCTCCTTAAACCGGGCCTGTGCGATTCGTTCAACTTCCTGCTGGAGCTGCTGCTCGCTGATCTTCTGCTTGAAGAACTCGTGCTTGCGCTTCTGCTGCTGGGCAATCTCGGCCTGGAGGGCTTCCAAATACCCGGATGCAAGCATCGCGCTGCGAATGCGGTTCTCGGCGGCTGTATAGTCGTCCTTCCTTCGCTGGACCAAATAAAAGAGGAAGACCACGAGATTAACGGGTGCTCCCAATAATAATAGTAAGTATTTATAAGAAGGATTCAGAAGGATCTTATGATAAGTGGTGCTTATCGAACCTATGAGTCCGCCTCTTCTAGCTGCTTCCGTCCCCCCCATAAGGTGTCTTTCCTCCTTGTTTCTAAATTGCATTATTCCGAGCGATATAGTATATTTTATTTTGAGATATATTAAAAGTCAATAGATTATTAGCGTCTTACGCGATGACATAATGCATATGGCAGGTGAGGAAGTTGGAACCGATCTTACAGGTTAAAAATTTGAGCGTCGCCTTTCAATCCCGGGATACCGAATTCCATGCGGTGCGCGGCGTCAGCTTCGAGGTGCGTAAAGGAGAGACGCTCGGCATCGTTGGGGAGTCCGGAAGCGGCAAAAGCGTGACCGCTCGCTCGATCATGCGTCTTCTGCCATCCCCGCCTTCTTATATGAAGGATGGGGAAATCCTGTTTCTCGGCCAAAACCTGGCAGAGAAGACGGAGAAGGAAATGGAGAGTATCCGCGGGCGCGATATCGGCATGATTTTTCAGGATCCGATGACCTCGCTCAATCCGACCATTCGAATCGGCGAGCAAATCTCCGAAGGCTTGGTGAAGCATCTGAAGCTGTCCAAGCAGGAAGCGAAGCAGCAAGCGCTGGAGATGCTGAAGCTCGTCGGCATCCCGAACAGCGAAGCCCGGTATAATCAGTACCCGCACGAATTTTCCGGCGGCATGCGCCAGCGGGTCATGATCGCCATCGCCCTGGCGTGCCATCCGGCGCTGCTGATCGCCGATGAGCCGACAACGGCGCTCGATGTAACCATTCAGGCGCAGATCCTGAATTTGATGAAAAATATGCAGGAGCGTTTCGGCTCCTCGATTATTTTAATTACACATGATCTCGGCGTCGTTGCCGGGATGTGCGACCGCGTGGTTGTCATGAAGGACGGCGTTATTGTCGAGACGGGAACGACGGAGGAGATTTTCGAGAATCCTCAGCATCCCTACACCCTGAAGCTGCTCAACGCGCTGCCTCGACTGGACGAGAAGAAGAAGCCGAAACCGGCCCCTCTGATCGTTCCCGGCACGGATTACAAGGGACCGCTGCTTGAGGTGAAGTCGCTGAAGCAGTATTTTGACATGGGAAAAGGCAAGGTTTTAAAGGCCGTGAACGATATCAGCTTCCATATCCAGGCGGGTGAAACGCTCGGCGTTGTCGGGGAGTCCGGCAGCGGCAAATCGACGACGGGACGAGCCATCCTGCGTCTTCATCAGCCGACGGGGGGCGAAGTGCTATATCAGGGCATGTCGGTGAACCGGCTGTCGGCTTCGGAGATGAAGGCGATGCGGCGCCATATGCAGATGATCTTCCAGGATCCGTATGCGTCGCTGAACCCACGGCTTAAGGTTCTTGATATTATCGGCGAAGCGCTGGATGTCCACAAGCTGAGCGGCAGCAAGCAGGAACGCAAGAAGCGGGTCGAGGAGCTGCTCGATATGGTTGGTCTGGATCCTGCGTTCGCGACGCGGTATCCGCATGAGTTTTCCGGCGGGCAGCGTCAGCGGATCGGCATTGCCCGGGCGCTGGCGGTAGAGCCGAAATTCATCGTCTGCGACGAGCCCTTGTCGGCGCTGGATGTGTCGATTCAATCCCAGATCGTGAAGCTGCTGGAGGAACTCCAGCATCGATTGGGCCTGACATACCTGTTCATTGCCCATGACCTGTCCATGGTGAAGCATATCAGCGACCGCGTCGCGGTGATGTATATGGGGAAAATCGTGGAGCTTGCGGAGAGCGAGGAGCTGTACTCCAACCCGCAGCATGAGTATACGAAGTCATTGCTGGCGGCGATTCCGGTGCCTGATCCGAAGATCGAATCGAAGAAAAAGCGGGTAATGCTCGAAGAGCGGACCGGCGAGGATAAGTACAATCTGGAGCATTCGGAGCTGGTGGAGGTTTCGGAAGGCCACTGGGTGGCTATGCCGACCGGGGCTTGACGGTTTGCGGGTTTCCTGAGGCATTCGAGCGCATTGCTCTTGTGAACAGCTTTTGTGAACAGCATTTTGTGAACATATAAATCGTGAACAGCCTCTTCCGGCGGGTTTTGCTGGGAGAGGCTTTTTTGATATACGCTACGTATCTTTTAATACTAATAATGAAGTGCTGCAGCTGCTCATTGAGCAGGCTTCTCCGATGAATTTCTTGAATAAACGGTTAAGTGAATCTCTTAAATAAGCGGTTAAGGAGGGCCCCGGCGTGGCCAGTCTGTCCTGCGTTATATTAGAGTTGCTTACGAGGGCTCGGCGTTGCTGTGCGGCTATCTAGGGCTGGTGGGGAATTTGGTAATCGGGAGAAGCGCCGGTGTGGCATTTTCGCGGCCTTTCCCTCGATTTCTTGTGATGCCTGATTGCATTCTTTGGGATTTGGTGTATTGAGATTGTATCTTTAACGGCGACCGCGGAAGGCCTTCGTCGATCGTTGCTCGGTATCACATGAAGGTGGTCTAGAGCTGCTGGGGATGTGGAAAAAAACTCCTGAGGAGGGCCATAAAATAGAGGAGTTTGCGGACCGCATGACAAATATATAAAACGTAAAGCGTTCTCACCGGCTGTGACAGCCTGCTAGATTTCCCATTGTACGTACAACAGCTTCGCACTTATGAAGGAGGAACATGAAATGAATCGTTTGCAGCAAGGAGATATTGTACTTTTCCAAGGAGACAGCATTACGGATTGCGGACGTGACCGCAATAATCCGAACAGTCTGGGTAACGGGTATCCGCTGCTCGTCGACTCGTGGTTTGGCATGAACTTTCCTGAAATGAACGTGACTTTTCTGAATAGAGGGATCAGCGGGAACCGCGTGGTCGATTTGAATGCGCGTTGGGAAGAGGACTGCCTGGATTTGAAGCCGAATTGGGTATCGATTTACATAGGCATCAATGATTGCTGGCGCCGTTATGATAGCGGGGATCCGACCAGCACGCAGGACTTCAAGGACGGATATCGGAAGCTGATCGAACGGACGAAGTCGGCCCTGGACGCGAAGCTCATTATGGTCGAGCCGTTCGTGCTTCCGCATCCGGAGGATCGGAGAGCATGGCGCGAGGACCTCGATCCGAAGATCCATGCGGTGCGGGACTTGGCTGCTGAATACGGCGCACTGCTGGTGCCGCTGGACGGGTTGTTTGCTGCCGCTGCGGTGCGGCGCGAAGCTTCCTTCTGGGCGCCGGACGGCGTGCATCCGTCTCCTGCGGGCCATGGCCTGATCGCGAAGGCGTGGCTTGAAACGATGGGTGTGCGTCTTAGCTAATTTAGAATGAGCGTAGAACTTTGAGGTGCGGGAGTATGGCGGGCGCCTTATTTGGCTGGCGCTGGCTTTTACTTTCGGGGTGTGACAAGGCTGCGGGCGGTTGTGTATCGTCCGGAGCCTTTTGTATTTTAGGCAAGCCGGAATTTCTGGTTGGCTATTTATTAGGTAACTTTAGCGGAACAAGTCCCTTTTAAGTACCTGTAGCGGGAGAAAGGCGGTAAATTAGCGGAACAAGTCCCTTTTAAGTACCTGTAGCGGGAGAAAGGCGGTAAGTAGGCGGAACAAGTCCCTTTTAAGTACCTGTAGCGGGAGAAAGGCGGTAAATAGGCGGAACAAGTCCCTTTTAAGTACCTGTAGCGGGAGAAAGGCGGTAAATTAGCGGAACAAGTCCCTTTTAAGTACCTGTGGTGAGAGAACGGTGGTAAATAGACGGAACAAGTCCCTTTTAGGTACCTGTGGTGGGGAAACGGCGGTAAATGGGCGAAACAAGTCCTTTTTAGGCACTTGTGGCGGGAGAATGAGGTGAATTGTGCGGAACAAGTCCCTTTTAGGTACCTGTAGCGAGAGAATGGTGGTAGATGGGCGGAACAAGTCCCTTTTTGGTACCTGTGGTGGGGAAACGGCGGTAAATGGGCGAAACAAGTCCTTTTTAGGCACTTGTGGCGGGAGAATGAGGTGAATTGTGCGGAACAAGTCCCTTTTAGGTACCTGTGGTGAGAGAACGGTGGTAAGTAGGCGGAACAAATCCCTTTTAGGTACCTGTGGTGGGGAAACAGCGGTAAATGGGCGAAACAAGTCCTTTTTAGGCACTTGTGGCGGGAGAATGAGGTGAATTGTGCGGAACAAGTCCCTTTTAGGTACCTGTGGCGAGAGAATGGTGGTAGATGGGCGGAGCAAGTTCCTTTTAGGTACTTGCGGCGGGAGAAGGAGGTAAATTGTCCCTCCGTTTTTTTTGCACCATGTTGGCACCACCATTTTACTGTCCCACATTTCTGTCCCTCCATTTTACTAGACTACCACCTTTCTCACGCCATCCTTTTACCACCTATCCCTTGTAAAGCTTTAACGCGAAAAAATAAGTATTGACGCTCCTCATTAAATCCTATAGGATTACTTGTATTAAAGTCTTTTTTAGGGGAAACAGGGGGAGAGAGAACATGAGGGGAAGTAAACATGTACGCAGTTTTACGGCGCTCGTGCTCGCATTCGTCATCGTCTTGACAGGCTGTGCCGAATCGGGCAGCGGCGGAGGCAGCAATGCCGGCAAGCTTTCGGACAAGGTGGAGAATCTGCCGGCAGGCATCGCCGAGAAGGATCCGGTCAAGCTGATGGTCGTCCGCAAAATCGGTGGCGATGACCACACGGCGCAATTTTTGGCAGGTGCGAAGCAGGAGGGGGAGGCGCTGGGATTCAAGGTCGATACCTTCTCCGCCAACGGAGACTCCGCGAAGTTTCATGATGCGATCGCTCAGGCGATTGATAGCGATTACGACGGCTTCATCATTTCGCACGGCGACGATCCGGCAACCGTTGAAGACGTGAAGAAAATTTCCGCGAAGGGCATTCCGGTCGTTACCTTTGACTCCCTTCCGGAACTTAGCGAAATTGAAGGCGTGACCCAGACCTCGCAGGACGACGAGCAGCTGGCGAAGCTGGCGCTGGACAAGCTGGTGGAAGAGCAGGGGCCGGACGCTAACATTGTGTACCTATGGGTCGACGGTTTTCCGCCGATGGTACGCCGAAATGCGGTTTACCAAGAAACGTTGAAGAACAATCCGGGCATCAAAGAGGTGGAGCGCTTCGGTGTTGCAAGCAACCAAACCTCGCTCGACACGCAGAATGCCGTATCCGCCATCCTGACGAAATATCCGAAGGGCGAGATCGACGCGATCTTCGCGACCTGGGATGCATTTGCGATCGGCGCGGCGAGAGCGCTTGAGGAAGCGGGACGCACGGAGATCAAAATTTACGGCATTGACGTTTCGAACGCGGACCTGGAGCTGATCCAGAAAGAGAACAGCCCATGGATAGCGACGGCGGCGGTGGATCCGAAAATGATCGGAGCCGTTAACGTCAGACTGCTGGCCAAGAAGATTGCCGGCGAGGAAACGCCGGAAACCCACAACCTCGAGCCTGTGCTGATTGAACGTTCCAGCCTGGAGGGAGCTTCCGAGGCGGTCAATATGGTGAACCTGGCCAATATTATTCCTAAGTGGGGCACCAGCACCGAGTTCGAGGAAGATTGGATGAAGGCCCTTAAAGAAGCAAACGGAAAATAAGCTACGGCATACAGGCGCTCTTATCGGTCATTCGATAAGGGCGCTCTATCCTATTTGAAGGGAAGAGGACATGTGCGAAGCGGTTTGGAGGCAACTAGAACACGCCCGGCTACGGAGGCTGGGGCGGCGTCTTTACTTCAAATGAAGCGAATATCGATTTCATTTCCGGGCGTTAAGGCGCTTGACGCTGTTGATTTTCAGGCGGCCGCCGGAGCGGCGCATGCGCTGATCGGTGCGAACGGCGCCGGTAAATCGACGCTTATGAAGGTTCTATCGGGCGCGTACAGCCATTATGAGGGGGAGATATGGCTGGATGGCCGCCAGGTGAATATCAGGTCCCCGAAGGAAGCGAAGGATCTGGGCATCCAGATCGTCTATCAAGAGGTGGATACGGCGCTCATTCCGAACCTGTCGGTCGGCGAGAACATCATGCTCGACCGGATGGTCCATGATATGGGAGGCCGGCAGGTTATTCGCTGGAACGGGCTGCATCAAGAGGCAGAGGCTGTGCTGGCACGCATGAACATCCGCGTTCCGAGCCGTAAGCTCGTGTCGGAGCTGACCTTGGCGGAGAAGCAAATGGTGCTGATCGCCAGAGCCGTGTCCAAGCAGTGCCGGATTCTGGTGCTGGACGAGCCGACGGCGCCGCTCAGCCACAGCGAAACCGAGCAGCTGTTCAAGCTGGTCCGAAAATTGAAGGAAGACGGGGTAGCCATCATTTTCATATCGCACCGGCTTCCGGAGCTGTATGAAATTTGTGATGATATCACCATCATGCGGGACGGCCGGCATGTCGTAAGCCAGCGGATTGCGGACATCGCTCAGCCGAAGGTGGTGGAGCACATGCTTGGCGCCAAAATGGAGCAGCAGTTTCCGCATATCGAACGGGAGATCGGCCAGGTAGCGTTCGAGGCACGCAGCTTCCATGACCCGGGGAAAGTCCAGCATGTCGATTTCCATATCCGCAAAGGGGAGATCGTAGGCCTGGCGGGCCTCGTCGGCGCCGGAAAAACCGAGCTGTGCCGAGCAGTGTTCGGCGCTTCGAGCACATCCACGGGAGAGATATCCCTGAACGGTAAGCGGCTGCGCATCTCTTCGCCGCACGACGCCGTGCGTCAGGGTATTGCGCTTGTCCCCGAGGAACGGCGCCGGGAAGGCGTGTTCGTGGAGGAGCCGGTATCCGTCAATTTGACGGCCTCTGTGCTGTCGCGCTTTACCAAATGGGGCTCGTGGCTCAGCTTCGGCAAAGAGAAACAGGCCGCCAGGGACATGATCGACCAGCTTGGCATTAAGACACCGAATGAAAAGGCAAGGGTGAAAAACCTGTCCGGCGGCAACCAACAGAAGGTTGCGATCGGCAAGTGGCTGCTGGCGGATGCGGATGTGTATATTTTTGACGAGCCGACGAAGGGCGTTGACGTAGGCGCGAAGCGGGACATCTTTCAACTGGTGGCGGAGCTGGCAAAACGCGGCAAATCCGTACTATATGCCTCGAGCGAGCTGTCGGAAATCGTCGGCATTACCGATCGGGTGTACATCATGTATGACGGCGCGATTACGAAAGAGCTGGATACGCGGGCATCCACGGAAGAGGAAATTTTGCTTTATTGCACAGGAGGCGGGTTGACATGAATACAGCAAAACCTTTGAAGGAGAAGCCAGCGGCGAGTTTCGCGTTTGATTTTCTATACAAATACGGCACGCTGATCACGGTCGCGGTGCTCATTCTCGTGTTCGGCACGGTTGCCGACAGTTTCCTAAGCACCAGCAATATCATTAACATCCTCCGCTCGATTTCGATTGTAACGATCATTGCGGTCGGATTAACGGTATCTTTATCGGTTGGCGGCTTTGACCTGTCCGTCGGCTCGACGGCCACCCTAGCCAATGCATTGGTCATCTCCATGTTCGTCTGGCACGGGCAGCAAATCGGCATCGGTATCGGCCTTACGCTGCTGATCTGCTTGGCGGTTGGCTTAATCAATGCCTTCCTGGTCATCAATTTCAAGATCGACGATATGCTGATGACCCTTGCTACGATGTTTATCTTCCAGGGAGTGGCCATGACCTATACCCGGGGGGCAACGATATCGCAAAACATGATCATGCCGAGCGGCGACTTTGCAACAGGAAAAATACCGGCGGCATTCGAAAAAATCGGGCAGGTGCCATGGATCATCGTCATCATGGTGCTCGTGGTCCTGGCCGTCCACCTGTTCCTGACTTATACGAAGCATGGGCGATATATGTACATGATCGGCGGCAATCGCGAAGCGGCGGCGTTATCCGGCATCCCGGTGAGCCGGTATCGGTTGATCGCATACCTCGTATCCGCACTGTTCGCGACCATCGGCGGCATTATTCTGGGTGCGCGCGTCATGACCGCTGAGGTGAACTCCGGCGGCCCGTACTTAATGGACGCGGTGGCCGCCGCATTTATCGGCTATTCCGTCTTCGGGGCAGGAAAACCGAATGCGCTTGGAACATTCGTCGGCGCTGTGCTGATCGGAATTTTGCAAAACGGGCTGATCATGCTGTCCGTGCCGTACTATGCCATGGACATCGTGAAGGGCTCCGTGTTGGCGCTTGCGCTGGCCCTGACCTATTACAGAAAGAGAAAGTGACGTCCGAGGCGGCGGCTCCATTCCTTGACCGGCCCGTTGCAGCAGGCGAGGAGATCATCAAGACGATCATTCCGATGTTCGAGAAGGAAGCCCGGAGCTATAAAGAAAGTTCACAGAACATCGATTACAACCTCAGAGTAATCAAAATGGCAATCGGCGTAACACGGCACCATAGCAACAGAGCACCAAGGCAACAACAAATGCACCATAGCAACAGAGTGAGCAGAGCACCAGAGTATCAGAGAGCAAAGGCACCAGATCAATAGCACCAGAGCAATAGAGCAACAGGCAACAGAGCATCAAACAGTTAATATATCAAGAAAATGGCGATAGAGGCAGCGCGGGTAACCCGTGCTGCCTCTTTGTTTGTTCTGGAGAGAGCTTGGCGACCTGGAGAAAAAGCCGGTAGGTTAGCAGACCTTCCGGCTTTCGCAGCCACAAGGCAGTTGACGGGTCCGGCGCGCATTCATTATCCTTGTAGAAGGCTGACAGATCGGATGAACAATAGAATGAGATGCAGGCAAGGGAGTAAACGATCCGTAGAAAAGGCAGAGATTGCCCTTGTAAACGGATTTCTTCCCGAATCATCAGATCAAGATATCGCGGAGCACGGCGATTCAAGCGGCATGGTCTTGCCCACATCCGGTTCAAATGCACCCGCGGTTTCTTTATTACATAGAAGGGGGACTCATCATGAAAAAACCAACCTTTGTACAACCCGATCCGCAAACCTGGATCGATTCATTCCATTTCGAGATTCCAATCAAAATTCGTTACTGCGAGACGGACATGCTGGGTCATGTCAATAATGTCAGCTACTTCATGTATTTTGAACAGGGACGGATTGAATACTTCGAGCATTTGGGCTTAACCGAGGATTTGTTCAGCGAGAAGCATGTATCGGTTGTGGCTGATTTGGAATGCCAGTACCTGGCGCAGCTGTATTTGAAGGATCCGCTTAAGCTGCGCGTCAAGGTGGCTGAGATCGGGCGCTCCTCCATGGATGTGCATTACGCTGTAGTCGTGCGCGGCGAGCTGAAAGCCGCCGGGCGGGGAACGATCGTGCTCATCGATACGGCTACCGGCAAGAGTACGCCGATACCGGATGCGGCCAAGGAACGGATTCTCGCTTTTGAAGGAACAAGAACCTAGAGGAAGGGAAGGGATATAAGGATGACTACCCGATTTGCCGTCATCGGCACAAACTGGATAACGGAGCGTTTTCTTCAAGCAGCCCTGGAGGCGGAGGAGTTTCTGCTCGCAGCGGTTTATTCGCGCACGGAGGAGAAGGGACGGGCGTTTGCGGCTAAATATGCAGACCCCGATGTGTACACCGATCTCGATCAAATGCTGCGAGAAGCGGAAATCGACGCCGTATATATTGCAAGCCCGAATTCATACCATGCGGAGCAGGCGATCCGGTGCATGAATCACGGCAAGCATGTGCTGTGCGAGAAGCCGATGGCCTCGAATGCAAGCGAGGTTCAAGCCATGATCGACGCCGCCAAAAGAAATAACGTTCTGCTGATGGAGGCGCTTAAGTCCACTTTGATGCCGAATTTTCAAACGGTGCGGGACAATCTGTACAAGCTTGGCCCGATCCGGCGCTATTTTGCAAGCTACTGCCAATATTCTTCGAGATATGATGCTTTTAAGCAGGGGACTGTATTGAACGCCTTCAATCCCGAGTTTTCCAACGGATCGCTGATGGATCTGGGAATCTACTGTCTCTATCCGATGGTTACCCTGTTCGGCAAGCCGGATACCGTGAAGGCTTCGGGCTATATGCTCTCCTCCGGGGTGGACGGGGAAGGAAGCTTGATTCTGTCATACCCTGAGATGGACGCTGTCATTATGCACTCCAAAATCAGTGATTCCTACGCGCCGGCTGAAATCCAGGGCGAGATCGGGACGATGATCATCGATAAGATCAACCAGCCGTATGACGTGAAGATTCATTACCGGGACGGGACGATCGAGAACGTGACCCAATTGCAGACCCACGAATCCATGTATTACGAAGTGCGGGAATTCATCGATCTCCTAAAATGCGGGGAAAGGGAGAGCGCAGTCAACACCCTGGCGAATTCTCTGATTACTGCAGAAATCATGGAGGAGGCCAGAAGGCAGATCGGACTCGTGTTCCCGGCGGATACACGGAGTTGAGCGGGACTCGAACTTAGCCTAACGAGTCAAAAACCAAGCGGTATATGATATTTGTCATCCCCTCGAAATGACGTTTATGACTACGGTGCACACCTCCCACTGTCTATAATTAAAGAAGACAAGTGCGTGACCGATTCATTTCTAACGTCCTTGCGCCTTAAAACGAGGGGGAAGACAACGATGGCTAAGCCCGATAACAGATTGTCCAGCTTGAAAAAAAACATGACTCCTTTCGAAGTAATTGATACCAAAGCGAGCATTCGCCAGCTGTTGAATACACTGATTCCGTTGATACTGCTCTGGTATGCAGCTTACCTGAGCCTTTCGGTATCATATTGGCTGACGCTTCCGATTACGCTGATCGCTTCCGGCTTTGTGGTCCGGACGTTTATTATATTTCATGACTGCTGTCATCAATCGTTCTTTAAGAGCCGCCGCGCCAACCGGATTCTCGGCACGATTACCGGCATTCTGACGCTGTGCCCGTATGAGCAATGGAAGAGTACCCACTCGATCCATCATGCAACGAGCAGCAATCTCGATAAACGGGGAATCGGGGATATGTGGGTGCTGACGGTGGAAGAATACCGCAATGCATCGCTGTGGCAAAGGCTGTCCTACAGAATTTACCGGAATCCGCTTGTGATGTTCGGTCTCGGGCCGATCTGGGTATTCCTCGTCTCTTACCGCTTCAACCGAAAGGCAGCCGGGCGCAAGGAGAAGCTGAACACGTACATTACGAACGGATCGATTCTCGTGCTATACGCTCTGCTGTGCTGGGCGACCGGATGGCAGGCATTCCTTCTGATCCAGGCACCGATTTTCCTTCTTTCGGGCATGCTGGGCATTTGGCTGTTCTACGTTCAGCATCAATTCGAGGACACCTATTATGAGCATGATGAAGAATGGAGCTTCGTCAATGCGGCGGTGGAGGGAAGCTCGTATTACAAGCTGCCGCGCCCGCTGCAATGGATTACCGGTAATATCGGATTTCACCACGTCCATCATCTAAGTCCCAAGGTTCCGAATTACAATCTGGAAAAAGCGCATGAAGCTTCTCCGCCTCTTCAGAAGGCAACGACCATCACTTTAAAAACGAGCTTCAAATCGATCAGCTTCCGATTATGGGATGAAGAGCGGAAAGTGTTTGTTACCTTCAAGGAGGCCAAGGCGCTGCTGCGCAAGCCGCAAGGATCGGCTTCCGTTCCGGAGGTCAGCGCGATCAAGGGTAGAACGGTCGTGCAGAGTAAATCTTAGCTTGGATTCAGGGTAAGAATAAGGATAGAGGATGTTACGGGGGCACGACGCCCCGCTCAGGCAAGGGAAAGGTATACGGAAGATGAAATTGACCTAATCGGCGGTTACTAAAAGGTGGGACTTCATGCAAAAATGGTATCAGATTTTTCATAGAAGCACGGGGCTGAGCCCTTATGTATGGGTCGTCTTTTATATTCTGCCGTTCTATTTCATCTTCCGGTCGACCTCCACCTACCAGATCGTTATGGGCATCTTGATGATCGGCATGTTCTTTCTATTCTACGTGCTGTCCTTCTTGTCGAAGGGCTGGCTCGTATATTTCTGGACAAGTTTGCAGATTCTCATATCGATCACGATGTCCCTTCTGTTCGGTTACGTATATTTCTCGCTGTTTCTCGCATTTTTTATCGGGAATATTAAACATAAAGTCGGGTTCATTACGCTGTATTCCATTCATCTGCTGACGACGCTCATTACTGTCAACTACGGCCTGCTGACAAGAAACCCGCTCTTCATTACGCAATTGCCGTTCGTGCTCGTCAGCGTTGTCGGGGTCATCCTGCTTCCGGTCACCAACTATAACCGCAACAAGAACGACCGTCTGCAGGGGCAGCTGGAAGATGCGAACAAACGGATTTCGGAGCTGGTGAAGCTGGAGGAACGGCAGCGGATTGCAAGGGATCTGCATGATACGCTGGGGCAGAAGCTGTCGTTAATCGGCTTGAAGAGCGATCTGGCGGGCAGGCTGATCACACAGGATCCGGATAGGGCAAAGGCCGAAATCGACGATGTGCAGCAGACTGCCCGAACCGCCTTAACGGAGGTCCGCGAGATGGTGACCAGGATGAGAGGCACCCGAATTGCAGATGAGATGTTCCGGATTCAGCAGATATTGAAGGCAGCGCAGATTGAACTGACACTAGAAGGTACAACCACGCCGGACAATATCTCGTTAATGAATGAGAACGTCATCAGCATGTGCCTGAAAGAGGCGGTCAACAATATTGTAAAGCACAGCAATGCAACGGTCTGCACCATTTCGATGGAGCAGACCGAGACGGAGCTTATCGTCAGGGTAAAGGATAATGGAACGGGCATTATGGGGCATGCTGTCCATCCCGGCAACGGGCTTCGTGGAATGAGAGAACGTCTGGAATTCGTCAATGGAAGCCTGGAGATTGTGTCGGGCGAAGGGACAACGCTCATTATTCGGGTCCCGAGCGTTCACAGAATGTCGGAGATGATCCGAATCGTCATCGCCGAGGATCAACGGCTGCTGCTTGGCGCGCTAGCCTCGCTGCTTGATCTTGAACCGGATATGCAGGTGGTCGGAACGGCAGGAACGGGGAAGGAAGCGGTAGAGCTTGTCCGGATCCATAAGCCGGATATATGCATTATGGATATCGAAATGCCGCTCATGAACGGCCTTGAAGCGGCGGAGGCGATCAAGGATAGCGGCTGCAAAATCATGATCCTTACGACTTTTGCGAGACCCGGATATTTCGAACGGGCATTAAAGGCGGGAGCCAATGCCTACTTGCTGAAGGATACGCCAAGCGGGGAGCTGGCCACGTCGATTCGAAGCATTATGGCCGGAAGGCGGATTTATGCTTCGGAGCTTGTGGATGAAGCCTATAGCGGTGAGGAGAACCCGCTCACCGAGCGCGAGAAGGAAGTGCTAGGCCTGATCGCCGACGGCAAGAACACGAAGGAGATTGCAAGCCAGCTGTTTATTACGACGGGCACCGTCCGAAATTATATTTCGGTCATTCTGGATAAGCTCGGCGTGAGCAACCGGATCGAAGCCATTACGCGGTTCAAAGAAAAAGGCTGGTTCAAATAAACAACATAACGATATTCAAGCGATGCGCTTCCGGACAGCCGGGGGGCATCTTTTTTTTGCATATGAAACCTAGATGCTTGTCTGGTCAGGCTCGATCCATACAGATTCCTGTTGCTCGGTTTGTCTCCCCATACCATTTTGGATATTGCTTCGTTAGTTGGAAATAATGTAGATGCTAATGACGATCTGCCGAAAGCAGCTGAAATGGATGTTCGATCCGTTATTATGATTGGGCAGAAGGAAGGAACTACAGCTATGGACCATATCGTATTTGAAGTCGGAACAGCGCTGCTGCTGGTAGCGATTGCTTCCATCATTGCAGGTAAACTGAGGTTTTCCATCATCCCGTTTCTGATTGTGCTTGGAATGCTGGTCGGACCGCATGCGCCTAAGCTCGGGATTCTGGACTTCCGGTTTATCGAAAGCCAGGAAATCATTCATTTTCTGGGACAGATGGGGATATTGTTTTTGCTATTTTATTTGGGTCTCGAGTTTTCCGTTCAGAAACTAATCAAATCCGGCCGCAATATCGTCGTCGGCGGCTCCATCTATGTGCTGTTGAACTTTGTTCTGGGCCTGGCTTACGGCTTTCTGGTTCAAATGTCTTTCTATGAGACGCTCATTATTGCAGGGATGCTGTCGGTGTCCTCCAGTGCGATCGTCGCCAAGGTGCTGGTGGATTTGCGCCGGACCGGGAATGCGGAAACCGAGCTGATTCTCGGGATTATCCTGTTTGATGATATTTTCCTGGCGGTGTTCTTATCGATTATGTCCGGGCTGCTGCTTGGCGGATCCACGACGGTTGGCGGGACGGTCCTTTCGGTCCTCATATCCATCGCGTACATGCTGTTGTTTTTTGTTATCGCGAGAAAAGGGCCTCCGATTCTTAATCGGCTGCTTAATATTACGTCGAGTGAGATTTTTATTATCGTCGTGTTCTCGGCGATGTTCTTTATTGCCGGATTTTCCGAAACGCTGCATGTGGCCGAAGCGATCGGCGCTTTGCTGTTCGGGCTTGCCTTATCGGAGACGGAGCATAGTGAACGCATTGAGCATCTGGTGATTCCGTTTCGTGATTTCTTTGGAGCAATCTTCTTCTTCAGCTTTGGCCTCAGCATTGATCCGACCACACTGGGAGATGCGATCTGGCTGGCGCTTGGAGCGGTTATTTTGACAATCGTCAGCAATATCGTGGCCGGCATGATTGCCGGACGGAAGGCCGGATTGCAGCATAAGTCGTCTCTGAACATCGGCCTTACCATTATGGCCCGCGGGGAGTTTACCATTATCGTGGCCAACCTGGGTTTGGCTGGAGGCTTGGCGGCGGTGCTTAAGCCTTTCTCCGCGCTGTATGTCCTGATTCTGGCGATTCTGGGTCCGCTGTTTGCAAAAGAATCGAAGCTTATGTACCATGGAATGAATAAAATATTCAAATGGACCGACCCCGTAAAGAAAGAGAAGAAGAAGAATGTCTAAGAAGATGAACCAAGCCGATTTACTTTCTGCCAAGGAGTCTATATAATCAAGAGATTGAATGAACCCAGAACGGAGGATTTACAGATGAGTATTATTCGCGAATCGGACCTGCCGGGTATCGGGAAGAAGTTTGTGATCCAGGCGAGATCAGGGGATAAATTGGTTGTCGTTATCCACGATGACGGCCGCAGAGAAATGTACCATTTTGAAGATGACAACGCCGATGAGACGATTTCCCAAATCACGCTGGAGGACGATGAGGCTCGTCAAATTGCCGGTATTATCGGCGGCATGACCTACAAGCCGAAGGCGCTGGAGACGATCGAGGTTACGCTTGAGGATCTGATCATCGAGTGGGCGCGTATCGAGCCGCATTACAAATGCGTCGATAAGACGATCGCCGAGCTGGAGGTTCGCCAGAGAACCGGCGCCAACGTGCTGGCGATTGTGAAGCGGAATGAACAGAAGATCAATCCGGGGCCGAGCGATATTTTGACGGCTGGCTCAACGCTGGTTCTGGCCGGCGAGCGGAAGCAGATCAAGCAGCTGAAGGAGCTGCTCGTGAACGGCTAGTTAGAAGCATACGTGCTGCTATTTATGAAAAAGTCTGTCCCAGGGCAATGGACCTTGAGGCAGACTTTTTTTGTTATAAGTCGTCTATTAAATAGAGGCGTGAACCAAGCGAGGAGCGAATTTGGCGTAATGCTCGAATTCAAATCTACCGCGCTTCCGTAGTAGACATGCTGCCCAGAGCCGCACCTCACTTCCTGGCAATGATCATAAACCGGGCGGCGTTCGTCCGAATGCCGCGCGCTTCGCGGAACTCATCGATGAACTGCTGCAAAATGCGGTAATCCTGCTCATCCTCCCCGAAGCCCGGAATGATCGGCGTATGCTTCAGCAGAAAGAGCAGATCCTCGTCGCGTTCATAATATTCGGCAGCATCGTACTCGGCATATTGTACATCGCGAAAGCCTGCTTCCCGTAACTCTGCGATATAGCGATCCCTTAAGGCGCCGTCTTCCTGGTCTAAGGCTTGCCCTCTGCCGAAGGCCTTCTTCAGGTTCGACTTATCGGATTCTCTCACTTGCTGGGTGATGAGTACGCCGTCATCGGTTAATACCCTGGCCGCTTCCGCGGCAGAGAATGGTGCATGCCTGCAGGAGACCAGATTGAACAGCCCTGCCGGGAATTCCAGCCGATCGGCGTTCATCGGGATAAAGCGCGCGTTCGTCACCGAAGCCCGGCGCTGGTTCCGGCTCGCCGCCTCGATCATGGGGCGGGAAAGATCGATCCCGATCAGGAAGGCGAGGGAGGACGCGATAGACAATGCATTCTCCCCGCCCCCGGTTCCGATATCCAGCAGACAATCGGTTTTCCGGCACGCTTGCCGCACCGTATCGTAGAAATCCCATGCCGCGCCTTCGCTTATGCATCGGACTTGGCTGAAGTCCCAGCCGTTGATGGCCCCGATCGCATCATAAAAATGCTCGTAAGATTGTGAATTCATGGTTAGCTCCACCTTTCGTCAGGAGAATATTGGACGCTTGCTGTTGGTCACATTCGCCTTAGGAGGAGCGGATACCGGGTCATGGCGTGCCCGGATTGTTATCGTCCGGCAGGCGGGTGCATGCGGAAGACTTCTTTTTTAGCAGTGAATAAGGGCATATCCACCAGTCGGGTCATCCGGCTATATAAGAAATAGGCGAAGATATGCTTGCAAGGCCAGCATAGCTGTTTTAGCCTTAATTAGGCAGATACCCTTGACCAGCCCTTGGCTGCCAAGCCCGGTTCTACTCCTGCCCATGCCGTCTACTTCGAACGTTTGGGATCGACATTCCATTCACCCCGATTTTTAAAAAAGGTTATATTCATTGTACGCCAAGGAATTTGCCGGGAACAAGCCGAAATACATAAGAGGTGCGAACCCAAAATCTTAAGTAATTGTTAAGAACTTGGAAGCCTCGCGTTAAGAACTGTCATGTATACTGTGTGAATCCGAATCGGCCACAGAGAAAAATCCGGATGAAAATGAGAGGTATAGTTATGAACAAAAGCATTGCAACCCAAAGGGAGCGCCTGCCTGAACTGCAGCTCGTGCGCGCATTCGCGATTATCGGCGTGCTGTCCGTCCACTCGACGTCGTATGCGGTATCGGCCATGAAGGAATCCCAGTACTTTTTTCTCTACAATTTCATGAATATCTTCATGAAATACGGGACACCGACATTTATCTTTTTGAGCAGCCTGGTCCTATTCTACAACTACTACAGCCAGCCGATGACCAGGCAGCGGATCGGCGGGTTTTATAAGAAAAGACTGCTGTATATCATCATCCCGTACACGCTGTTCTCCATCTTCTATTTCGGTCTGCTGCACTTCCTGTACTACCCGGACCGATCGCTGGCGGATACGGTTGAAAGCTTCTTCACCAAGCTGGTGACGGGCAAAGCCTACACGCATCTGTATTTCGTATTCATCAGCATTCAGTTCTATGTGCTGTTTCCGCTTGCTTGGTGGCTGTTTAAAAAAGTGCCGCAGCTTACGAAGTGGGCCATCCCGATCGGCCTGGCGATCCAGTGGGCTTTCGTGTTTCTGAACAAATATTACTGGCAGGTGCCGAATAAGGGAAGCTGGGCGCTGACGTATATCGCATACTTCATGCTGGGGGCCTTCGTCGGCATTTATTATCCGAAGCTGAAGGCTTGGCTGGTAGTTAGCCGCTCGAACGCCACGCCGGTCCGCACCGTTTCATGGATCCTGCTGTGGCTGAGCTGGGCGGCTTGCGGGCTTGGGCATGTGTACATTTATTACACGAACCGTTTATACGGGACGGCGTACAATTCGACGCTGTACGAGCTGATGTGGAATGCGCATACGTATTTGGGGGCGATTGTGCTGCTTCAGCTGGCGTCGATCGTGTACCGAACCTTCAAGGGGGGCTTGACCCCAGCGCTGGAGCGGCTGGGCGCGGTATCCTTCGGGATCTATCTGATTCATCCGTTTTTCCTGCTGGTTTATCGGCAATTCCCGCTATCCACGGGTAATTCTGTCCTGACCCATGCTTGGTATGCGGGCGGCTTCTTGGCTGCACTGTTCTGCTCGTGGCTTGTCGTGGAGTTGACGGTCCGATATCTTCCTGCCTCGTGGCTCGTATTCGGGAATGTGCCAAAAACAGAGAAAAGCCGGAGACGGCAAGAGCAGCAGGGAGTGCCGTTATCCAGATAGTGCTGCGCGATGCTTACCGGCAGCGGTACAGGTGCTGCGCAGGAAGGCGGAACCCTGGGGAAGTGCGACGGCAGCGCGCATGTGGTAGCATGGTGGCATACAAACAACAACTTAGGGCCTGTGCGGGACTGTCCTGAAAGACACGGGGCATAAGGCTGCAGCATTTTTATAGGAGGGGCCATGTCTGGAGTAACCATACTGATGGTCGACGATGAAGTCGAAATTATTAAACTGATGGAAATCTATGTGAAGAATGAAGGCTATACGCTGCTTACCGCCAACAGCGGAATTGAAGCGCTGGAGATTTTGAAGACGCATAAGGTGGACTTGATTATTCTGGACGTCATGATGCCGAAGATGGACGGCATTCAGGCATGCATGAAAATCCGGGAGGAGAACAACACTCCGATCATCATGCTGTCGGCGAAAAGCCAGGAGATCGATAAAATCGCAGGGCTCAGCATCGGGGCGGACGACTATGTCACTAAGCCCTTCAGCCCGCTGGAGCTGATTGCCCGCATCAAATCCCAGCTTCGGAGGTATAAACAGCTGAACAGCAGCACCGCCCGGAATGAGAACGAAATCCAAATCGACGAGCTGATCATCAACGCCGCTTCCCACCGGGTCACGGTGGCGGGCGAAGAGGTCAAGCTGACGCCAAGGGAATTTGATTTGCTGCATATGCTGGCGATCAATCGGGGGCTCGTGCTCAGCATGGACAAGATCTATACGGAAGTATGGAACGAACCGTTCATGGAATCAAAGAATACCGTCATGGTACATATTCGCAAGCTGCGCGAGAAGATCGAGAAGGACCCGCAGCATCCGCAATATATTAAAACGGTTTGGGGGATCGGGTACAAAATCGAGTAGACTATAGCAGAGGTGACTAATTTGAGAAGAATACAGCCGGATAACATCCGCATCAAAATGCTGCTTATGCTGCTTGCAAGCATCGGCATAACGGCAGCCCTGCTGGTTACGCTCTATGCTTTAAGTTCCCTGATCCTGACGGTTCCAACGCTGAACGTTCCCTTGGCCTGGGTGGTCAACAATATCGGGTCGGAGCCGGTTATGATTGTGGTTGGCATGATCCTGTTCTTCGTCAGCTATTACATGAGCACGAAGTGGTTCGTCCGCGATCTGGCGAAGATCGAAACCGGCCTGCAGGAGGTCGTCAGCGGCCGCTTCGATTATAAAATCGACCTCTCTTCCCGGGACGAGCTGGGCCGTGTAGCCGAGGGCATCAACCGAATGGCCGACGAATTGAATGTTTACCTCGAAGAAATTACGCGCGGTCTCCGGGAAATCGCCAAGGGCAATTTCGATACCGAAATCCCGGAGCATCCCGGAAGCCAGCTCGGCGAGGTGGCGGCCAGCATCAATCAGATGAGCAAGCAGCTGTATCAATCGATACTGGAGGAGCGCCGTGCCGAGAAGACGAAGAACGATCTGATCACCGGCGTTTCCCATGACCTGCGGACGCCGCTGACGTCGATCCTGGGGTTTCTGGAAGTGATTGAGGAGGATCGCTACCAGGATGAAGTTGAGCTTCGATATTACGTGAATATCGCCTACGAGAAGGCGCAAAACCTGAAGAGGCTGATCGATGATTTATTCGAATATACGCGGATCAACAACGGATTGCCGCTCGAGGTGCAGGAGATCGATATGGCGCAATTCATCCGGCAGCTGATCGAGGAGTCGGTTCCGGCTTTGGAAAAATCGGGTATGGAATGCCGGCTTGAGGCCGAGGATGGGCTCACGATTATGGCTGACGGCAGCCAGCTCGTTCGCGCTTACGAGAATTTGATGTCCAACGCGATCCGGTATGGCGCCTCAGGCGGAGCTGTTGATATTGCAGTTTGGGAGGTGGACGGCTTCGTCCTGGTCAGCTTCACGAATTACGGCGAGCCGATTCCCGAACGGGACTTGCCGTTCATCTTCGACCGCTTCTACCGTGTGGAGAGCTCGCGTTCGAAGCAGACAGGCGGAACCGGCCTAGGTCTCGCAATCACGAAAAGCATTGTCGAGGTCCAGGGCGGCGAAATCTCGGTGCGCAGCGATCGCCAGAGCACAACCTTCGCGACGCGGTTTCCCAAAGCGAAAGCCAATCAAGAAACAAAAGGGAGATGACAATGATGAAGAACGTATACGAACCGGGGCGGAAGCGGCTGGCAGCAGTCATGCTGGCCGTTCCGCTCTTGACCGCCTCGTCTTGGGGCGGGGTTGCCGGCGCTGAGCCGGTTAGCGGGGCAGCAGTCCAGGAGAAGCAGAGCGCAGCTTCTGCAGGGGCTGTTGCTCAAGAGTGGCAAGGCACAGCTTCGGGTGAGAAGGCAGCCCAAGAGGGGCAAGGTGCAGCTTCGGGTGAGAAGGCAGCCCAAGAGGGGCAAGACGCAGCTTCGGCTGGGGCCGCAGATCAAGAGGATCCAAGTGCAGCTTCGGTCGGGCAGGCAGCTCAAGATGGGCAAGATGCAGCTTCGGCCGGGACGGATGCCTCGAGCGACGCAGTACAACCCGCAGGCTCTTCCGCTGGGGCGGAAGCTTTAACGCAAGGCACGGAGACGCAAGGCAACAAGCTGGTAATATCTACGGGATCCGCTTCTTATATATTCAATGGGAAGCCGGTAGCCGCCGCGCAGAAGATGATGATCCGAAAGGGGTACAGCTATGTGCCGGTCAGCACGATGGCCAAGCTGTACGGCTGGGGCTTGTCTTATGACGCGAAGACCAAAGAGGCTGTCGTAAAGGGAAGCGAAGGAGAGTGGCGGTTCAAGAACGGAAGCTCGGCGGTCCGTAAGGATGGATCGACGGTTCGAATGGATGCGCCTGCTACTACATACCGGGGGAGCATGATGGTGCCCGTCCGGAGCTGGGCCAAGCTGACGGGAAGCAGTCTTGCGGTGACAGGTAACAAAGTTACGTTAACCTGGGGCAAGCGATTGACGGCAGCTTCACCTCCTGTTGCCGACTTCACGACGGACAAGATAGAATACCGTCTGGGCGAGCCGGTGGTCTACCGAAATACGAGTCATGATCCGAAATATAAGATCGTGAAGGAAACGTGGAAGGGAAATGAGCCGGCATTCTTCACACCCGGCGAGCATGAAGTCACGCTGGAAGTGATAAACAGCGAAGGCGTATCGGCCTCGGTCCGCAAGACGGTGAACGTGGTGGATGAATGGCTGTACACGAAGGAGCAGTATGATCGTTTATATACCCCCATGGGTAATAAATTCGATATCGACGGCGCATCTGTACTGATGATGGACGAAATTTCTTATTCAGTCACCCCGGACGAAAGCCAGCAGTTTATACGCAGCAACAGCCCGGAGCATTTAACGGAAGAGGGCATTGCTTATGAGGATACGCTAACCGGCAACGTGCGGATTAATATTCATAATCAGAACCGCTCGAAGAAGGACTTGAACGTCTACCTGATCGCTACCAACCCTGGTAACTCCGCTGCTTCGGTCAAGGTGGGCGCGGCCGGGATCGGCGGCCCGGCCCAGTATGTATCCACGAGCGGAAAGGCGGCGGTGACCCGCTATTTGGAAGCCTTGAGCTCCGGCGGAATATCGGATACGGTACACATTCCGGCCGGTGAATCGGCCGTGCTGCTGCAGGAATGGACGAAGCTTCCGTTGAAGCCGAGCCAGGTCCGGACCATCTACGCGGATCTGGAGCTCGAGGGCGACATCAAGCTGTCCGTCGTTGCGGTCGACCCATCGCGCGATCCGGTGGCCGCGCTCAAAGAGCTGCCGGTGCTTCCGCGGGACGGCAAGCATGTACGCGGAACGTTTACCGGCGCAGACCGGGAGGTCCAGGTCGACGGCGTCGTCGGCGAAAGCCCGCAGCGGCTTGTGCTCGGGGATCCTTCGCTCGACGGGTATTTGGAAGGCGTGGATGCCGTTACCGGCGAAGCCGAGAAGAATATTGGCAACACCGGCGTGCTCTATTCGATGAGCCTGAAAGTAGCGCCGAATACCCTGGTCGCGCTGAATGCGCGTGGCGGGCATTATGCGGGCGCCCTGCTCGTGAACGGCGAAGTGGTGCAGATGACAAGCGGCAGCATTTTGAAAAATTCATCCGAAGCCGGCGTCCTGTACCGGACCGGAGCGCAGGAGGAGACCGTTCGAATCGGCTTCATTCCCGCGTCGGGCAGCAACCTGCCGGTGCATATGCTGTTTATGCCGCTGCCTGAGCAACACGATTGATGAAGCTCGTGAACGCCCCCTTGATAGGGGGCTTTTTTTCGTCGGTTCGGCAGTAAGATGGTCGGACAGAGAGCCTTGACCATCTTTCCTGGGCCGGTGTGAACTTTCTCGTTCCCGGTCTCATTTCCAATCCTGCTCCCTGATGCCTCCGCATCCCGGCATCGACTTTGGGCCTCTGTTGGAGAAACAGCGGGACCCATAGCCCGTTGGTTGTCTTTTATCCTCCATCCTTAACATGATCTTGCCAAGCGGCTCCATTTATTCAGCAACCTTTAAGCGCTTCTTAAGATCTGCCGGCGACTTCCGTTAAGATGTCTTCCTTATACTGTGTCTCAGATACAGACAAGGAGGCAGTGGAATGAAGAAATCATGGGGTACATTCACGAACAAATTCAAACTAACGAAGATATTGCCAGCATTGGTGCTCGCGGCGACCGTCCTTGTGACGGGATGCGGGACGCCGGTACCGGATGAAGTGACGATATCGCTGGACGGGAAAGAGTTCAAAGAGCCTGCTGCGGAGATTTATGAGGGACAGCTGATGGTTCCCGCATCGTTTATACAGCAAGCGTTAGGCAAGCGGGTGGAATGGGAGAAAGAGACCGATAAGAAGGGTGAGGAAGAGAAAGAAAAGGCCAAGGCCGTACACTATTCCGGCAAGGTTGGCGTCCTGATGTATCATGACATCATGGAAAAGCCGGACCGGGACGACATCTTGTCCACCCAGCAGTTCAAGCAGCAGATGGAGCTGCTTCGTAAGGAAGGGTTTGTGCCGATCAGCATGGATGATTACTTGGATTTTATCGGGAAGGGGAAACCGGTCCCTGACAATGCGGTACTGATTACGTTTGATGACGGGTACGAAAGCTTTTACCAACTTGCCTACCCGATTCTCAAAGAATATAAATATCCGGCCGCAAACTTTATCATCGTATCGAGCATCGATAAGCCTGCTGCCAGCGGCAGACCGAAGCTGACCTGGGATCAGATGCGGGAGATGGCACAGCATGACATTGGCTTCTATAACCATACCTATGATATGCATCGATACGGGGATACCGATGGGAAGGGCAGAAAGAAGCCGGTAACGACCCGAAATCTGTACCTGCCGGATGAGAAGCGAATCGAGACGGAGGATGAGTATAAACAGCGGGTGAAGGACGATCTGATTCGCGCCGAGGCAAGGCTGAAGGAGGAGCTCGGCAATACCCGGAGCGCGGTAGCTCTGCCGTATGGGGCTTACAACGACAAGCTGCTGGCCGTGCTGGATTCCATCGGCGTAGAGGCTTCGTTCATGGTGAAGGAAGGCCGGAACGGAAGCGGTGACCGTAACGGATTCCGAATCAATGGAGGAAGATCCGATCAAAGTCCGGAGGCGGTCATTGCGAAGCTGAAGGGGCAGGATCCGACCAAGCGCAAGCTGGTGACAGGAGAGGGAGCCAAGCTCAAGATTGACGGGGAGGCCGTCCAGTTTTCCAAAATGCTGACCGGAGTGGCGACGGAGGATATCCTCGTTCCGCTGCGAGAGATCTGCAAGAAGTATGAGATCAAGGTGGATTGGAACCATAAAAAGAAACGGGCGGTCATGACCACATCCCAGGCCGCGGATGCGGGCGGCATAGAATAGGAATTTCGCAAGCTCCCTTCGGAGGAAGGGAGCTTTTTTCGTTTCCAAATGGGAACGCATTGCCTTATAATAGCGTTTACATGGTAAAGGTTTGTATTCGAAAGGGTGATTCCTGTGCGCTCACGTTTATCGATCAAGAAACGGCTATGCATTGTTCTAGCAGCAGCGACCTGTCTCTCGCTGGTCTCGCTGCCGGTTCAACCAGTGAAGGAGGCCGTTCCCACGGCATATGCGGATGGTCCGGGGAGCTTGAAGCCCGGAAAAGTCACGCTTCGGCAGAAGGCAGTCTTTTATGAAAATGCTCCGTCCCGAAGCAGAAGTCTGCGCAATCACAACGCCGCCTATTACGGCCTACCGGGCCAGACGTTCCGCGTTAGCGATGTCAAGGGAGAAATGGCTTTCATTGAATCGGATGAGCTGGGTAATTTGTGGCTCCCGGCATGGTATTTGTCCAAGGAAGCCGGGCAGGTCCGGAATATCGATCCGCTCTCGCTAAAGCTTCCGGACAGCAGCAGCATCTACGTGGCTCCGGGCAGCTCGGTCCGCTGGCCAGCCTCGCAAGCGGGCAGCATGCCGCTCATTGCCGTATCGAAGTGGCAGGATTGGTACGGGGTGCTGATTAGTCCGGATCCATGGAAGAAGGAGCGCACCATCTATCGTCCCGCGGTCATGTGGGTTAAGGCCAAGGATGTGAAGTCCAAGGAGAAGCTCCCTGCCGGGCTGCTGGAGCCTTCATCGGAGCTGCCGATCGAAGCTGTGCGGAATTTGACGGATTACCTGGTGGATGAAGGTGACAGCAAGTCCTATGTTAAGCAGCTGCTTGGCGAGCCGAAGGTAAAGGAGCAGCGCTCGGGCCGGCCGCCGGTGATCGGCGAGACCTGGAGATATGAGGCACGGGAGGCGTTGTTTACGGCGACCTTCTCCCCGGCCGGGAAGCTGACCACCTGGGAATGGACCTTCCCGAACGCCGCAGCATTTGAGGGGAACTATTATGCGGGCAGCCATGATCCATTCAGCTATCGGTTCTCGGCCATGCCGCTGCTGCGGACCATTGAAGCTGGGCCAGTCTGGAGAAATCAGGGTAACCTGAATTTCACCTTCCTTCTGGAAGCCAGCCGGAACGTCCTGCTCATCAAGGGGGATGACGGCGGATTCAGCGGGATGCATGACAACTCCTCCCTGTACGCGATTGACCGGAGCACGGGGAAGAAGCTGTGGCAGCAGGATGCCGGTTTCGGCTGGTATACGGCTGTCCCGGATCGGAAGCGGGAACATGTCACCATGTATTCAGCCTATAATCCAGAGAAAAAGGCGTACGAGTCCAGAGTGCGGCATATCCGGTTAACGGACGGGCGCATTTTGTGGGAAAGAAAGCATAAAGCGGAGTTCGGGCTTACGATGACCGCTGCCTCGGGCACGATCCTTTTGTTAGAAGGGCTGGACTTGAATGCCAAGAAAAGCATGCTCAGTGTCGTGGATCAGCAGAACGGCAAGCTTCGCTGGAAAAAAACGTTGTCCGGCGAGTATCGGCTGCTGAATCAGGGCCCGGAAGATCCGTATGTGCTTATTGAGCAAAGCGGCAAGCTGACGGCGTACGAGCCGATGACCGGGAAGATCGCCTGGACGTACAAATCAGGTAAAAAGGTGATGGATGATCCGGCATGGGATCCTTACTTCACCGGCGGATACCGATATGAGCCGTTGTCGCCTCCCGGCACGACCTCCCGATGGATGCTGCTCGGAGACAAATGGACCCTGCTCAATACGGAGAGCGGCAAGCGGGAGGGCAGCTATCCCGCGAATGAGATGGAGCGGATCGAGGTGCTGGATGAGCGCTATCTTCTGGTGCAGCGGGCGCTTGACGGGAATTATTTCACAGGGGCTAAATCATATGAGACCGTGCTGTACGATGCGGTTAATCAGCGGGAGCTGTGGACGGTGAAGGGCAGGGCCGCCCGCGGTATTATGGAGGGGGATGTCATTTATCTGACGCTGAACGGGATCCCGGCGGCCGTCGAGAAAGAGACCGGGGAGACGATCTGGAAGATGAAGACCTCTTTAAAGAGCAATGAAGATGTTACGCAGCTTGTCGGCAGCAGCTTCGGCATCCTGGACCGGTATTTGCTTATTAGCTTTGGCGGCGACCTAATCGTCCTGGACAAAGGGAACGGCAGGATCCTTGGCAGGTTAGGCGACATCCCCACCGGCAACGTCGATCTGCGCGAGCAGGCGGCAAGAAGCGGCGCACTGAATATTGCCGATGGCGAAGTCTATATCGGTACCGTCAACGGGGCGTTCGTCCGTTATGATGCGGAGGAGTTGAAGGAACGGCTGGATGAGCGGGGGGCGGAGATGGACGCTGCTGGGGGGCAATTGGACCATACTCGATAGGAGAGCGATAAACGGGAATTGCGGAATCCGCAAATGAGGTTGATGTAAGCTCCTCTAAAATACGGCGGTAAATCCCGCAAATGATCAGTAGGCTCTTCCAAATGAGTGAAGCCGGAAGAGCCTCCGTTATCGTAAGTGGCGGCAAGTAAGTTAAACTTAAGAGATAAGGAATGGTCCCCGTAGTCCGGGTAGAGGCTATGGGGACGATTTATATATCCACGTTTTTAGATAAAACAATCATCTGATTTTTAACGACATATTGCTGATACATGTAGGGTAGGACACTAGACTCCCGAGCCACCAATTCCAGCGTTGGTTGTTTCAATCCACGCACCCATGTAGGGTGCGACGCTGCGCTGCCATCGTTAATGGTGCGCTACCGTTCTATTTCAATCCACGCACCCATGTAGGGTGCGACGGAGACGCAGAACCGTTTTATGCTTCCGCCAATAATAATTTCAATCCACGCACCCATGTAGGGTGCGACCCCCCGCTAAATCTTCTGTCACTACACCCCCGTCGAAATATTTCAATCCACGCACCCATGTAGGGTGCGACCTTATTTATGATTTTTTTTATCACAAAGGTTCCATTTCAATCCACGCACCCATGTAGGGTGCGACGAATCTAAAACAATCTTTATGGATACGGCTCAAGATTTCAATCCACGCACCCATGTAGGGTGCGACCTTTGCTTCAACCCAAAGGTCGATTGTGTCTTGATCTATTTCAATCCACGCACCCATGTAGGGTGCGACTGCTCGTTCGTTGGTTGCCGCCGAAGAGGAAATCATTTCAATCCACGCACCCATGTAGGGTGCGACAGGAAAGAGAGGTTTTCATGTTGTGGATCATGCGGAATTTCAATCCACGCACCCATGTAGGGTGCGACTTTAAAATGGAGAGCATCGCAATAACCGATACTAAATTTCAATCCACGCACCCATGTAGGGTGCGACCGAAGTCTAGAATTTATCCCCTGCAGCTACTGCAATTTCAATCCACGCACCCATGTAGGGTGCGACTAGGCCAAGCCTAATGCTTTTCTTACGTCTACGAATTTCAATCCACGCACCCATGTAGGGTGCGACACTTAATGCGGTAGTCCTCGTCAAATTGGCGTTTATTTCAATCCACGCACCCATGTAGGGTGCGACACTTAATGCGGTAGTCCTCGTCAAATTGGCGTTTATTTCAATCCACGCACCCATGTAGGGTGCGACGTCCAACGCCAAACACGCACACAAATATTCCAAAGACATTTCAATCCACGCACCCATGTAGGGTGCGACTTTTTACGCGAACAATCCTTTTATTCGGTTCGCTAATTTCAATCCACGCACCCATGTAGGGTGCGACTGCACCTCCGATTACATATATGGTATTGCGTAGACATTTCAATCCACGCACCCATGTAGGGTGCGACCGTGAAATAACAGTAATCAATCCATTTTAGGTATGAATGTAAAGTGCTCTCGGCCACATTTATCGAAAAAAGGCAGAGGTTCATACTTGACTTTTTGTCAGGATGAAACAACTCTCGATTATTCGACAAATTCTGAGGTGCGAAGGGCCCGGGGATTTCATGCGAGCTTCACATTCGCACTTGAATTTCTAACCAAGCAGCCTGATTTAAAATTACTTGATTACTTTCCAGTTGCCAAGCTTTTATTTCACTGCGACTATTTCGATCGGTCCTCTCTCTTCTATTTTGTCGTAATAAAATCGCTTTTTTTATTTTTTTGAATTATTGGTAGGAAATTGTCAGTTGGTGGCGAATGAGTATTATAGGTCTTCAATCTCTGGTAGGGATCGTTTGTAGGTGTTAAGTCTTGGGTCTTGGGGGTGTGTAATGACTTATATTGCTCATATTCGTCAGTCAGACGGAAAAATTCAAACGGTCGATGAGCATTTACGTGAAGTGAAAGAACTTAGTGAACGGCATGGCGCTAAGATAGGTGCTGCCCATCTGGCTGGATTGGCGGGACTTTTGCATGATATGGGCAAGTATACTACAGAATTTAAAAATTATATTGAGGAAGCGGTAGCCCACCCGGAGGCTCCCCCTCGAAAAGGTTCTGTTGACCATTCCACGGCCGGTGGCCGTCTAGTCTATGAACGTTATCATAGAACGGCGTCAACCGCAATCGATAAATTTGCCGCAGAATGGATTGCCAACTGCGTAATATCACATCACCAAGGACTTAGAGATTTTGTGGAACCAAACGCATCTTCCCCGTTTCTGGAGCGAGTTGAGAAGAAAGCATTGAATGAGTATGAACAGGCGAAGCAACGATTTTTCGAGGCTGTGGCGGAAGAAGAGATAGATGCTTGTTTTGAAGGTGCCAAGAAAGAATTGGCCAGATATTTATCTAAAATTAAAGAGCGTAAGCTTCTACCGATTGCCGCCTCGCTCTTGCTGAAGTACATATTCAGCTGCTTAATTGACGCGGATCGGACGAATACGCGCAGATTTGATGAGAATGAGGAGCCGGAAGAACCCTTGAACAGGCAGGCTTTTTTTGCTCGAAGCTATAAATCCTTGTTATGCAAGCTTCAAGTGCTTGAGCAGGGGATGGATTCGGATCATCCGATCAATCGGCTAAGACGAGAGATGTCACAGCGGTGTGATGAGTTCGCAGAGCGAGCTTCAGGGATCTATACGCTCTCCATTCCGACAGGCGGTGGGAAAACGCTGGCAAGCCTGCGTTATGCGCTCAAGCATGCCCGTATCCATGGCAAGGACCGCATCATTTATGTTGTTCCGTACACAACCATTATTGAGCAGAACGCTGCGGAGATTCGGGAGATTTTGCAGGAGGATGAATGGATATTGGAGCATCACTCGAATGTGATTGAGCACGAGGACGATCTGGAAACAGAGGATTATGATGTCCACAGGAAAAAGATCAGGAATGCTCGGGATTCGTGGGACAGTCCGATTATATTCACAACGATGGTGCAGTTCTTGAATACGTTTTATGCCAAAGGGACACGCAACGTAAGAAGATTGCATCGGCTCTCGAATGCAGTGATCATCTTCGATGAGGTGCAGTCCGTACCAGTCAATTGCATCTCGATTTTCAATGCCGCACTCAATTTTCTGAATATATTGGGCCGATCCAGCCTGCTGCTCTGTACGGCCACTCAGCCTGCGCTTGATTTCGTAAAGCATAAACTGCATATTTCCAAGGAGGCCGAGATCATAGAGGATCTGGAACAAGTGGCTGACAATTTTAAACGCGTCGAGCTTGTTTCGGCAGTAACGCCTTTAGGATGGGGAGCCGAAGAACTCACCGACTTTGTTAGGTCACGATTGGATGAGATCAGGAGCGTGCTCGTCATTCTGAATACCAAAACCGCTGTCCGGAAGCTGTATGACCAACTCAGTCAATCGGAGTGGATGAAGGAGCGGGGGGTGAAGCTGTTTCATCTCAGCACCAACATGTGTGCCGCACACCGTAAGGAAGTGTTGTCGAAGGTGATCGATTCTCTTGAAGCTCAGGAACCCGTCATTTGTGTCAGCACACAGCTTATCGAAGCCGGCGTTAATATCAGCTTTGATTGTGTTATTCGATCATTGGCCGGACTGGATTCAATCGCACAAGCAGCAGGTCGTTGTAATCGTCACGGGAAAGCCCCCATCCGCAAAGTGTACATCATCAAATCTGCCGATGAGAAACTCACGAGTCTGCCGGAGATCCGCATTGGGGCAGAGAAAACGGAACGGGTACTGCGTGATTTCGAACAGAACCCCGCCCGATTTGGCTCCGACCTGCTGTCTCCTGCCGCGATGAAGACTTATTTCAGTTATTACTACAAGCATGTTCAGGGCGAAATGGATTTTCCCATTTTAAGGCTTGGGAGGAACATGTTTGATTTGCTCAGCGCCAATAAGGCTTATGTAGATAACTATAAATATAAACATGGCAAGCACTTGGAGTCGGTAAACCGCGCTTCGTTTGCGACGGCAGAGCTGTATTTCGAAGCCATTAGCAACACGGCGACATCCGTTGTGGTTCCTTATAACGAGGAGGCGGAGAGCCTGATTGCTGCCCTTAACGGGAAAGTGGATGCCGGGGAGCTAGGCAGTCTGTTTCGTCGGCTGCAGCCGTATATCGTTAATGTTTATGATCAAGATCTGAAGAAACTGGATAATATCGGGTATGTTCAACACTTGCTTCAGGGGCATGTTCTGACGTTATTAAAACCGGCTTACTCTGATGAATTCGGGGTGGATGCCGAGGGGGAGGGAGCATGGGACGAGGCTATCTTATAAAAAAGATGAAAACCCGCTAATAATGAGCGGGCTCTCAAATAATTCTTTATAATTTTCAATCCACGCTTTGCAGCGACAAATAACAAATAGAGTTTAGCATAAGCGCATCATTTTTGTATAATTCGATTTTAGAGAAATGGAAAAATTTCCATTGTATTATATTGGATGCTGGTTTAATGTATGTATAAATAATTCTATATAAGAAAGGAGGATTAAAATGCGCAATCAAATCGAATTCGAAGTTTTCGGCAACTATGCGCTCTTTACGGACCCGCTTACCAAGCTGGGAGGAGAAAAATTCTCTTATCAGCTACCAACCTACGAAGCGATAAAGGGGATTGTTGAAAGCGTTTACTGGAAACCCACCATAATCTGGTATATAGATGAGATTCGCGTGATGAACCCAATCCAGACGGAATCCAAGGGAATGCGTCCTATCGAATATAGCGGGGGCAACACCCTGGCCTATTATACTTACCTTAAAGATGTCCGCTACCAGGTGAAAGCCCATTTTGAGTTTAATCCACATCGCGAAGATCTGGCCTATGATCGTAACGAATTCAAGCATCATAACATAGCGAAACGCTCTGTTAAAGCGGGAGGACGCCGGGATATTTTTCTGGGATCACGCGAATGTCAGGGATATGTTGAACCTTGCTCGTTCGGTGAGGGAATAGGAGCCTATGATGAAGTTCCTGAAATCGATTTTGGCACTATGGTGCACGGCATCAGTTATCCGGATGAGACGGGACGAGCAGAGCGGGAGACGCGTTTATGGAGAGCGAAAATGGAATACGGGATTATCCGTTTTATCCGCCCTGAAGAATGCACCATGGTCCGCAAGACAGGCAAACCTCCTGTCAAGGCTTTCGCTTCCGGCAATATGCAATCCGTGGACAGTCTGTATGATGAAATGTTTCCGGATGGAGGGATGTAAATGAGCTGGCTCGCGAATTTGAACAAAACGTATGAACAGCATGAGAAATTAATCGGACAGTTTGAGAAGAAGAAAAACGGCCGGGAATACGCACTGATACCTGTATCGCATACAACGCAAACGGCGCATATCGAAGTCGTTCTGGATGGAGACGGAAACTATCTCCGGGCAAAAGTTGTGGATAAGGAAGACAGCAGCACGATTATCCCTTGTACGGAAGCATCCGCTAGTAGGACGAGTGCTCCGGTTCCGTATCCGCTTTTTGACAAGCTGGTGTACGTGGCTGGCGATTATGAAGTTTACTGTGACAAGCCCAAGGGGACTCCATATGCAGATTATCTTAATCAGCTCAAATCCTGGTGTGAATCCCCATACAAGCATCCGAGGGTGGAGAGTGTGTACAGGTACATTGCCAAAGGAACTTTGCTGACCGATCTGATTCGGGACAAGATCCTTTGGGTGGATGAGGCCGGAAAGCTGTTGGCTAGTTGGCCCTTACTTGATAAACAAAATGCGGAGAAGCCGGATATTTTTAAAGTGATCGCTTCGGATCAGAGCTCGGCGTTCGTTCGTTTCTCCGTAGAAATTCCGGGGGAACCAGAATCCAGGTTATGGCGGGATCAATCCGTTCAGGAGGCTTTTATCGGGTTCTATGAGACAAGCCTGAAGGAACTGGATTTATGCTATGTAAGCGGTGAAATGCGGCCGTATGCGGAGAAGCACGCTTCCCGGATTCGGAATTCTGGCGATAAATCCAAGCTGATCTCGGCGAACGATTCCAGCGGATTCACTTATCGGGGGCGCTTTCGCACCAGTCGTGATGTGGCCACTGTCAGCTTTGATGTGTCCCAAAAAGCTCATAACGCCCTCAAATGGCTAATTGAACGGCAGGGCATTCAGATGGATGGAAGGGTGTTTCTGATCTGGGGTACAGAGCAATTGGATTTGCCTGACCCCCTTGGCGGTACATTCAGTCTGTACCGGGATGAAGATGTGGAAGCCGGCGCCGGAGACAGTACACTCAAGGAATATGCGGAACAAATCCGGCGAGCGATCAGAGGCTACCGGTTCGATGGCGACTACAAATCTAATGCCATCATCATGGTACTGGATGCGGCCACGCCTGGACGGATGTCTATCGTTTATTACCGGGATATGGACAAGGAAAGATATCTGGAACGGCTGCAAGCATGGCATGAAACTTGTTATTGGCAGCACAGGAATGGAAGAGATCAAAATAACAAGCCTCGCACTTACATAGGAGCTCCAGCAACAAGGGATATCGCCTTTGCAGCTTATGGACCGAGAGCCAACGATAAGCTGGCCAAAGGCCTGATGGAACGAATGCTGCCTTGTATCGTGGACGGTCGGAAGATTCCATTCGATATTGTTCGCAGCGTTGTTAACCGGGCTTCCAATCCGGTCGCTATGGAGGACTGGGAATGGGAGAAGACACTGAGCATCGCCTGTGCTCTGGTGAAAAAAACTTATGAGAAGGAGGAATTTACTGTGAGCTTGAATACCGAAACATCAGACCGCAGCTATGTGTTCGGACGAATGCTGGCGATTGCGGATGTACTGGAGAGAAGAGCGTTAGGCAAGGAAGAGAAAAGGGCTACAAATGCTATCCGGTATATGAATTCTTTTGCGCAGAGACCGGGCCGTACCTGGACCATCATTCAATCAAATCTTCAGCCTTATCAGGCAAAAATGGGAACCGAAGCCGGATACTTAAATCGGTTGCTGGATGAAGTGGGATCGAAATTAAGCCTGGAGGATTTTACGGATAAACCGCTGAGCGGGTTGTACTTGCTGGGCTTTTACAGCCAACGCAATGATCTTTACACAAGCAAGAAAGCCAAAGAGGCCGAGGCGAATGCCGAGGATTCCTCCGAAAATAATGATCAGGGAGAGATTTAAATGAGCATACTTGACCATAAAATCGATTTTGCCGTCGTATTGTCCGTCCACAATGCTAACCCCAACGGTGATCCGTTAAATGGTAATCGCCCCCGTCAAAACTATGACGGACATGGTGAAATTTCCGATGTCTGCATCAAACGGAAGATCCGCAACCGCCTGCAGGACATGGGAGAGTCCATTCTGGTGCAGTCTGATGAGCGGCGCAGCGATGCTTACCGCAGTATCAAAGAACGTGTAGACGCCAATGCTGAAGTGTCCGAGTTCGCCAAGGGCAAGAAGCAGAATAACGAAATGTACGCTGAGGCGGCATGCAAAGCCTGGATGGATGTTCGAAGCTTTGGACAAGTATTCGCTTTTAGCGGAACGGATGTGTCGGTCGGCATTCGCGGTCCGGTATCCATTCATACGGCAGTCAGTGTAGATCCCATCGATATTACCAGCATGCAAATCACAAAGAGTGTGAATGCAGTCACGCCGAAAGACCCGAACAAAAAAAGCTCGGATACGATGGGGATGAAGCATCGGGTGGATTTTGGCGTCTATGTGTTCTACGGAAGCATCAACACACAGCTTGCCGAGAAGACGGGCTTTACGAGGGAGGATGCGGAAAAGATCCGCGAAGCACTGCGGACGTTGTTTGAAAATGACACGTCCTCCGCTCGTCCGGACGGCAGCATGGAAGTTCACCATCTGTATTGGTGGGAGCATTCCTCCAAACTCGGACAATATTCCTCGGCCAAGGTGCATCGATCCTTGAAAGTGCAGCGGAAGGAAGGCGTGAGTGATGCCAAGTCTTTTGCCGATTATGAGTGCATTGTTGAGCCGCTTGAGGGTTTAAGAGTTCAAGAGTATGCAGGGATATAGTGAAGATGATTTTTTGATGCTTTCGGGCATTCAGCACTTCCGTTTTTGCAAACGGCAGTGGGCTTTGATCCATATTGAGCAGCAGTGGGAAGAAAATGTGAAGACGGTGGAAGGGGCTTACCTGCACAGGAAAGCCGATCAGCCGATGATTCGTGAGAAGAGGGGGGAGAGGCTCGTCGTCCGAGCTCTCCCCATTCAATCTCGTGAGCTTGGTGTAACCGGAATTTGCGATGTAGTGGAGTTTGTGCTCGATCCATCTGGCGTCCCAATTGCCGGGGAAGAAGGGCTCTATTTGCCTGTTCCGGTAGAATACAAACGGGGGCGGCCGAAGCGTAACGATTCCGACCATTCTCAGCTTGTTGCGCAAATACTGTGCCTGGAAGAAATGCTGTGCTGTGAAATCTCAAAAGGATATTTGTTTTACGAGGAGATCAAACGCCGGGAAGAGGTCATCGTAACGGATCAAGATCGAGAGCTGGTTAGAGAGATATTTCGGGAGATGCGAATGTATTTCGAAAGAAACCATACGCCCAAGGTCAAAACAGGGCCGCACTGTCAAAGCTGCTCCTTAAATAAGATCTGTCTGCCGGAAATGTTCAGTAAGAAGTCCGTATCTCGATATATCGAAAGCAGGTTGAATGAGTGAAAAAGCTGCTGAATACGTTGTTTGTAACACTGCCGGACACCTATTTGTCTTTGGACGGGGAAAATATTGTAGTCAAGCAGGAAGATGCGGTTCTCGCCAGATATCCTCTTCATAATTTGGAGGCGGTTTGCACGTTTGGTTACGCTGGAGTAAGTCCTGGATTAATGGGAGCCTGCGCGACGCGTAATATTGCGCTAACCTTTATGACAAGAAGCGGACGTTTCCTAGCTAGAGTAATAGGGGAAAGCCGCGGCAACGTGGTGCTAAGGAAAGAGCAGTACCGAATATCGGATGACGAGCATCGAAGTGCCTTTGTTGCCAAAAACATGATTCTCGGCAAAATCTATAACCATAAGTGGATTGTGGAGCGCTCTACTCGGGATTATGCGCTTCGCATTGATGTGGAGCGGATGAAGAAGGTATCCGCTTCGCTAACGGAAACGATGAAGCAGGTACGGAGTACAGAGGACCTGGACAGCTTGAGAGGTTTGGAAGGTGCGGCAGCGGTTCAATATTACTCAGTACTTGATGATTTGATTCTGCAGCAGAAGGAGGACTTCTTCTTTCATGGCCGCAATAAACGACCACCGCTTGATAACGTCAATGCACTATTGTCTTTTGCCTATACCTTATTAGCCCATGATATGAGCTCCGCACTTGAAGCAGTTGGCCTGGACGCGTATGTTGGCTTTCTTCACAGGGATCGTCCCGGACGAGCTTCTTTGGCTCTGGATATGATGGAAGAGCTTCGAGGTGTGTATGCTGACCGTTTCGTTATCTCGCTGATTAACAAGAAACTGATCAATGAGAAGGGTTTCTATCGTAAAGAGAACGGTGCAGTTTTAATGGATGACGATACTCGAAAAAAAGTGCTAAAGTTCTGGCAGGAGAGGAAGCAGGATAAGATCCTGCACCCATTTTTAAACGAGAAAATCTCATGGGGCCTGGTTCCTTATGCACAGGCGTTGCTATTAGCAAGGTATATTCGTGGAGATCTTGATGAGTATCCTCCATTTTTGTGGAAGTAGGTGGTCCCTTTGTTGATCCTGATTACTTATGATGTGAGTACGACTGATAGCGAAGGCAGAAGAAGGCTTTCCAGAGTAGCCAAAACATGTGTAGATTACGGTCAGAGGGTTCAAAACTCCGTCTTTGAGTGCATTTTGGATGCGACCCAATTCCGTCGTTTGAAATATGAGCTTGAAGAAATCAACGATAAGGACCAGGATAGCTTACGGTTCTATAATTTGGGTGACAATTATAAAAAGAAGATCGAACACATCGGAGCCAAATCGTCTTACGATATGGAAAGTCCGTTGATTCTTTAATGTAGGGAATGAATGATTATTGGTGCGAATGTAAAGCTCACATGATTTCCCCGGGTCCTTCGCACCTCAGAATTTGTCGAAAGAAGTCTGTTTATAGATATAATGCGAAAAGTAAAGATCGGGATATTTCATTTTTGATATGGATTTACCTAACACAATTATGAATTCATGCCGGGATGAGATTGTTCATGTGCTTTTTCGCGGTCGCACCCTACGCGGGTGCGTGGATTGAAATTCGATTACCTTTGCGTGTTGGTCCGCGTTCCAGATGGTCGCACCCTTCGCGGGTGCGTGGATTGAAATCGAGTGCGATTACAGCGTAATATGCGAACGTTAGGAGTCGCACCCTTCGCGGGTGCGTGGATTGAAATTGCATATCTGTGGCAACCATGGCCGCTGTAACCAGTCGCACCCTTCGCGGGTGCGTGGATTGAAATTTAATGCCATACATCATTTGGATGGCCAAAAATAGTCGCACCCTTCGCGGGTGCGTGGATTGAAATGATCAATTTGTCCGGATGATTGACGAGGGTATGATGTCGCACCCTTCGCGGGTGCGTGGATTGAAATAATCCGCGAGATTGGGCGATTCCAAACGTTCGTCGGGTCGCACCCTTCGCGGGTGCTTGGATTGAAATTATGATCAGCGTCGGGAGTATTCGTTTTCTCCAGTTTTACGGGGAAATTACTCCGAACGGCTTCAAAAACGTTGCGCGGCGTAACTTCCCCCATGCTTCGTGTCACATGTCGGATAACGGTCTTCCAGGTAATATAGGTGTCGGCTTCTCTTTTTCCGTATGTACCTGGGACAAACATCCACAGCATGCCGCCAGGTTGGTAATCGGTTTTGAACAAGATAAGATGTTCCGTTACGACCGGAATAAAGTGGCCGTTATACTTGCTTCCGTAGCTCAAGGCATTGTGCTGGACTTTCGTGAAATGACGAATTGGCATGCCGACCCAAGCCATTTCCCTTTGAATGCTTTTGATATATCCTTTTCCTTTCACCACCATGTCCCCGACCAGCACAGCAACGTATCGACTATGGGCAGCTGCTTTGGCATTCACATGGCTCACGGCTTGTATAAACTCCTTCCATGGCATGCGGCTCATGTCTTTCGATTGCATTTCCTTGGGAAGATCGAGGGCGTAATCGATCATCTTCCAGTACGGATAATGCAGCATGGTTAAATCAAACCCTGTATCATGAAAGTCATCCCCGACAACATCAAACCCGTTGTGAATGTCATCCCCGATGTAGGGCAACTTTAAACTATTGCAAACGTCGCGGCTTGTTTTCCCTCCCTCCATCGGGTCATAGATGTAGGGCGTGCGGATATTCAGACGTTGGAGATAAGAGATTAGCTTGATAAGCACTTCGCCTGCGTAATTCCCCCGATAAGTTCGATCTCCGTATGGACCGCGTTCCGGTACTGAAATGAGTGTCGTTAAATTTGTCGTATTCAATCCACGAATGTCCAATGTAAATCCCTCCTTTGGCCGCCTCATTCGGACGGCCCTGATTTTTGATGTATGGAATTTATGCCGCCTTCAGTTCTTGATCTACGGTTTCTACAAACCTCGCAACAATCGGAAAGTCCATGTCTTTCAGGATATGGTGGACGACAGAACGGACGGCCTCGATGCGGTGACTTGGGACGATATGAACAAGATGTTCTTGCACCGTGACGGCTTCAAGTCCCAATCGCTCTAAGATGTTCATGAATTCGTATAAGTGCGGCTGGACGTCATCGAATCCGCAATACTCCAAATACAACAGATGAACCGTTTGCTCGCTTGACGCATGTTTTCCTTGTTTTTTCTTCATGGGTACAGCTCCTTTGTGATTTGTGGTGGTCCTTACGCGTAAAACGCACCACGCAGCGCCGGCAGTGCAAGGATGGGCATCATGAAAAAAAGGCCAGGAGCCGGGCGGTCTAGTCCGGCTTTGGCCATCATCATTGAATCGGCTTCGCCCACCCCGTCAGGGGCTTGTCCTTGCACTGTACGAGGCGCGAAGTGGTAAGTTTGTAGCGTAAGGACCACCACCCCTCGAACCCCCGACGAAAAACTGCCGGCAGGCAATAGAATCGGGATCCTTCCGGCAGGAAAGTTTCCATGCCTTTAAATAATAAAAGAGGGTTTCCTAAAAGTAACCTTTGGAATACCCTCAGAAATAAATTAGGTTGAAATTAGAAAAAAACCAAGGAATTAAGCGATTTACCCTCGCTTAACTCCTTGGTTTTTGGCGTCGTGTACGCTACACTAAAAACAACCTCGACCAGGTTTTTCTAATTGTAGTGAGCGATTCCATGTATCATTGATTTTTGCTCCAATAGGGAGACCATTTATTTCAGCTCCGATTAAATAATAGCCTTGTACAACAAAGTTAGCTGTATCTTTATCCCAGCACGTATTGGAATATGTTTTAGTACCAGTTGTCTGTGTCCATGATACTGCTACTTGCATACCACTGATGTAGGAATTGATTTTTGATACACCAGTAAAATAGGGTAGGCCATTGCTGTTATTTTCATAATTATAAACGAGGGCTATATTTTTCCATGTAAATATCCCACTCAGTCCTCCGGAAAATGGTGCCCACCAACTTAAAGTTGTCGATGTCTGAGCCATTGGAGATATAGTTGAATCAGTTTTCTCTGGTACTTCTAAGACAGAATTCTGATCGGTATCAAACTTCTCTAATTCGCTTATCGTATCTGCAAGAAATGATTCATATTCATCCAGATCTGTAAAACTCAATAGAGGTCCATTTTGTTTAACTTCTTCCAATTCGCTGTCACTTAAAACAACAAATTCTGTGTCGTATTTCTGAGAAATTTCATTCAGTCGAGGATCGCTCATAACATTTTGCTGTGCAGATGCTACTGGTTGTAATGAGACAGAGAGTAACACAGTCGCAAGGACGACAGACAGAAAATTCTTTTTCTTAATTTTCAATGTTTTTATCAATCCTTTCTGTTATAGTAAAATAATAGTAACATAATTTGAGATAATTTGGAATATATAATCAATAATTTCAAACATTTCCTATTGATTGTATATAACTTAAAGGGAGAGTGATGTGAACATGAAAATGAACAAACTAGGAACAATGACTCTATCAGTAAGATTAATAATTCTAGGAGTAGGTTTGTTACTACCTTTGTTATCTATATTTATTTCTAATTATGAACCAATTGGCGATGACCGTTATGCTTTAGGATTACCGTTTCGATTTTTGAATTATTATGGTGAGACCTTACCTGCGTATAAATATGAGTTGTTTACATGGGATGTCTTTACTCGACATGTTTTGTTTAATGCACCTCTGTATTTTCTAAATGCCGTCCTTATTTATTTGGTTATTTTTGCTGTAATTAAAATAATAGTAATAGTACGTACAAGAAACACTAAGCGATCTAATCCCGTCGAGTAACAATCGCAGTAAAAAATGCAAAACTCATCTGATATGACCCCTGTCAAGTAAACAGAAAATAAATTGCAATAGCATATTTAAGCAGCCTGAGTCATACGCACTCAGGTTGTTTAGTTTCGTTTGGAAACGTGCATGGTTGTAAAAGGGTTGTATTGCTAAGCAGCATGTTTCCCCTGCTTGCAGAGGATTTTAAAATGGCTGAAGAAGTTTCCCATGGAGGCATTGTCCCAGCAGTTTCCTTTACGAGACATACCGGGGTCGTTCAATAAAAAAAACCGACTAGATCTAGTCGGAATGGTCAATCATCATCGTCATCATCATCCTAGTCTTTCCTAAAACTGGCTGCGTCGCACCCTTCGCGGGTGCGTGGATTGAAATAATATAGCAGCGGGGAGAAACACAAAGTTCCTGCGTCGCACCCTACGCGGGTGCGTGGGTTGAAATATGTCCTTTCAGCAGCCTCCAGCCTGCCATGCTTCCGCGTTGCACCCTTCGTGGGTGCTTGGTTTTGGCTCCGCAGTTCATTACAGCGATCGGTCGGTTTTGATGACTTATACTCTTCATATAGAAAGGGTTACGTGCGTAGGGTCGGTTCGGGAAGCCGCATGTGAGTATAATTACTCCATGCGGTTTTTCAATATATATGACGATTGAGGAAAAGGTCAGAGGTGCTTCTCAAGGCTTCCCCTTACAGGGCATATTGTAACTTCCATCAAAATATAGTGAAAGCAGAAGGCTTGACTTATACGAGGGAGCTACAGCCGGGGTTCCGGCTGTGCACGGTCGCACAGCTCTGACTAGTCCCTAAAAGGATGTGTTGAGGTGCCCTTGCCCCGCCTTGTGTGCCCCAACTAAGTTCTACGGCCAGCCCCAGACTTCCGGGTCACTCTCTTTGGACCCATAAGGTGCCCAGCCTAGCCCTTTGGGCCTTGTACTGTCTTTCCGGGCGCATTAGCCCGTCTCAAGATTCCGCAACCTTGTCTCGACCGATCAGCCCGCGTAAGGGACCTACGTTTTATCACCCGCTAAAACCCCGCAGGCCCCGCCACCTGCCATTTCAAAACCAAGGGGGATCTCACATGAAGCCAGCTGCGCACAGCCGATCTCCTGAGCAAGGAGCCGTCCCGAACCCAGCGCCGCGGAGGCGCACCCTGTTTTGGCGCCTGTTCGCCAACTATTTTCTGCTCATCCTCATCCCGGTCATTGCCGCCAGCGTCCTTGCACAGGTGCTGGTCGTGCGAATCATCGAGCAGGATGCGGAGCGCCTGAACGACATCGTGATGAGCCGGTTCGCCGAGCAGACGGACGCTTCGCTCCAGGCGCTAAAGACGAACATGATCCAGATGCTGAGCACCTCCAGGCTGCGAAGCGTGCTGATGGGCGCAGCCGACTCGCCGGGAGGCAAGCTGCAGCCGGAGCTGCTTCATTCGCTGCGGGAGCAGCTGCAGCAGCTGGAGTCGGATGAGCTTGTCGAGCGGGCGTATTACATTTTCATGCACGAGGACCTGATCATCGATGCGGAGACGTATACGAACAAAGCCTACTATTTTACCACGCGTTATCCGATGGAGCCCCGAAGCCGCAAACAGCTGGAGGCCGAATTGATCGGCAAAAAAATGATGAATTTCACCGACTCCGGCAGCTCCCTGACGGCGGTGATGAGCTATCCCTTCAATACAAACGCCCCCGATGTGTATCTCCTGGTCGATCTGAGGACGAACAAGCTCCAGGAGCAGATTCATATTCCGGAAAGTTGGGTCCGCGGAACGGCGATCATAGACGATCGGGGCCGTTTGATCTCCGAGAACGGTTTAAGCGAGCGGGACCGGCAGACGCTGCAGCAGCGGATCCATGCCGAAGGCGTATCCCCGCAATTTACGATTTCGGACAAGACCGGACTCTCGCTTATGAAATCGGCATTCGACGAGCAATGGCATTATATCAGCATGATCGAGCTGGGCACATTGATGAAGCCGGTATACGTCACCCGTTTCATAAGCTGGGCGTTCCTCGCATTTTTTCTGGTCGTCGGGGGATGGGTGTCATATTACTTGAGCCGGCGTTTATACCGGCCGATTGCGGAAATCCGGAATGGACTGAAGTCGCACCGCCGTACCGGGGAAAGCCCTGCGAATGAAGGAAATGAATTTGACGTCATTAAACGCTATTCCCAGTCCATCATGACCGAGAACCGGGAGCTGTCCCACATGGTCCACGGGATGCTGCCGATCGTGCAGGAGCAGTTCGTGACCAAGCTGCTGCTCGGTCAATACCGCGACGCCCTGTCCATTGAATACTACGCCAAGGAGATTGAGTTTACGTACAACCCCGTAGCGGCCAGAACGGTGCTGACCATTGCGCTTCACGACAATCTAGATGTGCCGGAGCATCCGACGGAAACGGGCAAAACCTTTCTGCTGGCCGAGATGAAGGACAAGATCCGTAAGCTGGCTCCGGGCCGGATATGGCTGTGCCAGACCAAGCCGAATCTGCTGGCCTGCATCGTGCAGCATGACAAGGCGATGAGTGATGGCCCCGAGCATATAGCGGAGATGGCGAAACTTATTTTGCTGCAATACGGAGACTATTTTAAGGCCACCATCGGCATTGGCAAAACCGTTCAAACGATGGAGGAGCTTCACCTTTCCTACGAGCATGCCGTCATCGTGCTCCAGTATCGGGGGCTCAACTCCACCGTTGAAATTTGCGGGAGTCAACCCGTCCGCGATTTGCAGGGAGGCGATTCCTTCCTGTCCGTGCAGGAGGTCAACCGGATTCTGAACCAGTGCAAAACCAGGGAATACGACAAGCTGCTCCGGTCCGTGCTAGATCTGCTGGAGGAAGGGCAGCGCAGAGATGCGGCCGCTGAGCAGATGAAGTATCTGCTGGCGGATGTGCTGAACACGTGGATCCGGGCAGCCGAATCCGAGCATAACGAGCTGAACGTTCCGTATTACTCCCGGTTATTTGAACGCATGAACCGCTGCATGACATGGGGTGAGCTCAGGGCGTGCTTCGAGGAGATTCACGCGTTCCTCTTTCGGCGGCCGGCACCCGGCACGCGCGCTCAGCAGATCGCCGGCATTGTGGCGTACATTCACGAGCATTACGACCAAGAGCTGTCGATCGAGGCTTTTGCCGGCATGATGAACATGTCGATCGGCCACTTCAGCCGTACCTTCAAGGAAGAGGTCGGAGAGAAATATGTGGAGTATATCGCGAAGTACCGGCTGATGAAAGCGAAGCAGCTGCTGCTCGAAACGGATCTGAAGCTGGACGAGATTGCGGAGAGGGTCGGATATTGGGGCCGAAACTCGCTGATCCGGGCCTTCCGCAAATATGAGGGCATTACGCCGGCGAAATACCGGACGCTGCACCAATAGCGTTACAAAGAGAGAGACTGATTTTTTTCGAAAAGTCTCTTTTTTTGCATGGACGAAGCCGCAAACCCTTGCTCCACAAGGGCTGCAAACCGGGCGCCCGCAGGAAAAGATGCGCGCTTTACGCCCTGAGCCTTAGGCTCGTATAGTGGGGACAACAGCCGGAGGTGTCGACTACACAAACGCCAAACAAGGAGGTGGTGGGGATTGGCGCAGCTATCGCGTATCGGATATGTGCTAAAAAAGCACAAAGCATTGTACCTGCTGATGCTGCCGGGCATTCTGTATTACCTGATTTTTAAATACGCGCCGATGTACGGCATCATCATCGCCTTCCAGGATTACTCGATCGGCCGGGGGATATGGGGCAGCAAGTTTGTCGGCTTGAAGCATTTCATTGAGTTCTTCTACGTGACGCCTGATGCGTGGAAGCTGATCCGCAACACGATCATGCTGAACGTGTATGATCTGCTGTTTCACTTTCCGGCGCCCATCATTCTGGCCGTGCTGTTCCATGAGCTGAAGAGCAAATGGTTCAAGCGATTCGTGCAAAACATCAGTTATATGCCGCATTTTCTGTCCACCGTCGTCATTGCCGGTATTCTGGTCACCTTCCTGTCGCCGACGACCGGGGTGATCAACCACCTGCTGGTGAAGCTGTTCGGGATCGAGCCGATTATGTTTCTGGGGATGCCGGAGTGGTTCCGGACGGTATATGTGGGCTCGGAAATATGGCAGAAGGTTGGCTGGGGCACGATCCTGTATCTGGCCGCCATTGCCGGCATCGATCCGATGCTGTATGAAGCGGCGAAGATGGATGGCGCGAACCGGTGGCAGCAAATTCGGCATATCACCTTTGTCGGCATGGTGCCGGTCATGATCATTTTGTTCGTGCTGACCCTCGGCAATTTCATGGAAGCCAGCTTCGAGAAAATATTGCTGATCTACAACACGATGAACTACGAAACGTCCGACGTTATCAACACCTTCGTTTACAGGCGGGGCATTCTCGACGCCGACTTCAGCTTCGCCACCGCGGTCGGCCTGTTCCAATCGGCGATCGGATTCATTCTGGTCGTGGCGGCGAACCGCATCGTGCGCAAATATTCGGAGACCAGCTTGTGGTAAAGGAGATGCGCCATGAAACAAAAGGTGAGCCTCGGCTCGAGGCTGTTTGACTTCTTCAACATCACATTCATGATCGTGCTCATCATCGTGATGGCTTATCCCATGGTATACGTATTCTCGGCATCGATCAGCAATAATGCCCTCGTCGCCAGCGGAGCGGTGCTGCTATGGCCGAAAAAGATAACGCTGATCGCATATGAGCAGCTCATCTATAATCCGGATTTGTGGGTCAGCTATTGGAATACGATCCGGTATACGGCGCTGCATACGGTGCTGACCCTCATCGCGACGTCCGCGATGGCTTATCCGCTGGCGAAGCGCTGGCTGCCGGGACGGAGGGTGATCCTGCTGATGGCCGCCTTCACCCTCCTCTTCAGCGGGGGCATGATTCCGACCTTCCTGATCGTCCAGCGGCTTGGATTGCTCGATACGATCTGGGCCATCGTCCTCCCGTCGCTGATCAGCACCTGGTATTTGTTCATCATGCGGACGTTCTTCGAGGGACTGCCGGAAGAGCTGGAGGACGCAGCAGCCATCGATGGGTGCGGCTCCATGCAGATTTTAGTGCGGATCGTGCTGCCGCTGTCGCTTCCCGTGATGGTGACAATCGGCCTTTTTACCGCCGTGAATCAATGGAATTCGTTCTTCAGCGCTTTGATCTACTTGAACGACCGGGAGATGTATCCGCTGCAGATCATGCTGCGCAACATTTTGATTGCCGGCACGAATGTGCAGGGCGAAGGGGATCTGACCCACCTCGAAACGCTGAAGTACGCGATGATCATCATCGCGACGCTGCCGATACTATGCGTCTACCCGTTCATTCAGAAATATTTCGTCCAAGGGACGATGATCGGCGGAATCAAGGGATAACGATAACGATAACGGTAGCGATGGATGCTGGCTCATCCGTTTCTATAAGGCATGCTGTATTTTTAAGAAAAGGGAGGTTGTGTGCATGACGCGGAAGGGTTTCAGAAAGGCGCTCCTATTGATGCTGCTGTGCGCCCTGCTCGTCACCGGCTGCGGCGGCGGAGGCGGGAAGGATGACGGGACGCTGAGTCCGGACAATCCCGTTACCTTCTCATGGCTCGTGTATGACCGGGTGGAGGGGAAGGTCAGGGACGACTGGGAGATTTTTAAAGAAATCGAGGCAAAGACGGGGGTCAAGGTGGAATTTCAGGTAGTCAGCCAGGAAGGGCTCGAAGAGAAGCGGCAGATCATGATCGCCACGAACACCGCTACCGATTTCATCCAGGTGCCTACGCAGGACGGCAGAGAGCATGGACCGGAGAAGGTATTCCTCAACCTCCAGGATTATCTCGACAAGGCGCCGAATCTGAAGGCATTCTACGAGAAGTACCCGGAAGCCAAAGCGCTGGCAACCGGCACGGATGGCGGGCTGTACACCGTCCCTGTGCTGGAAGGCGATGCGGAGGGAAAGGGCTTTAACTTCATCTGGTATGCGCGCAAGGATATTCTGGATCAGCACGGCATTAAGCCGCCGACGACCGTGGATGAGTTCTACCAATTCCTTAAAACGCTGAAGGAAAAATATCCGGACTCCTATCCGCTCATTTCCAACTCGATCGTCGGCGATACCGGTCTCTTCACGACCTTCGGCCGCATATTCACCGGCATTCACGGCTTCTACAGCCTGGATCCGACGACGGATCAGTATGCCTTCGCGCCGTATCATGACAATTACAAGGCGATGCTGGAGTATTTGAATAAGCTGTACACGGAGAAGCTGCTTGATCCGGAATTTTCGCTCCTGACGCAGGCGCAGTGGGAAGAGCGGATTCTGACGGGTAAATCGCTCGTCACGTATTTCTGGAAGGCGGATCTGGAATCGCTTGTCGCAAAGGCGCGGGATGCGGGGATTCCGGAATACGATCTGGACGCGATCCCGTCGTTTGCGGCTGACGGCATCAAGAACTATCAGTTCTCCCGTCCCGTCGTCGGCACCGTCGGCCGGGCGATCTCGGCCAAAGTGAAGGATAAGGAGCGGGCCGTGCAGTTCCTCGACTATTTGGTCAGCGAGGAGGGAACGAATTATCTCTCGCTCGGCATCGAAGGCAAAACATATACGATGGAGGACGGCAAGCCGGTCTACAACAAAGACTTTGGCGCTTCCCCGTTCAATACGCTGCGCAAGGACTGGGGCGTCTGGTATGATCTCATCACCTTGAACAACGCGCTGTCACGCGAGGCTTGGGAGCGCGGCCTAAGCGAGAAGAGCAAGGACATCAACGCGCGCTATGCCGAGTATATCATCCCGGCGCCGAAGCAGATCGTCAAGACGGAGGAAGAGCTGGAGCTGGAGAAGTCGAAGCTGAACAACCTGAACAAATTCCTGGAGCAGAAGGTGACGGAATTCGTGACCGGCAAAACGCCGATTAACGACGAGACGTATCAGCAATTTATCGATCAGGCGAAAAAGCTGGGCGCCGACGAGCTTCTGGCCATGTACAATACGGCCTATACGCGCACCTATGGCGGCAAGTAAGGGAAGCAGATAGGGAGGAGAGGAGGAATCCGAACGTGGAGACGAAAGTGGAGACCTATAAGATCATTGACGTCGATGTTCATAACGAGCAGGATGACCGCGCCCTGCTCCCTTATCTTGAGGAGCCATGGCGCTCCCGGGTAGCGGCTTCCGGCATCGGCTATGCAGGCTCCGGGTACTATTCGCCGATCGGCGTGATGAAGAAGGATTCGATTCCCCCTGGCGGAGGGAAAGCCGGGTCTGATCCGGATTTCATGATCAAGCAGCTTATCGAAGGCTACGATGTGGAGTATGCCGTGCTGACCGGCGTCGTTTACAACATTTCATCCACGCATGACCCGGACTACGCGGCAGCCATATGCTCCGCCTACAACGATTATCTGATCAACGAATGGCTCGGCAAACATAAAGCGTTTAAGGGCGCGATGGTCGTGGCGACCCAGGATCCGCTGCTTGCCGCCCGCGAGATTGACCGGGTCGGCGGGCATCCGGACATCGTCGAGGTGATGATCTCGAGCGCGGCGCGTTCCCCGCTCGGGCAGCGCCACTATCATCCGATCTATGAAGCGGCCGAGCGGAACGGGCTCCCGGTGGCGATCCATCCGGGAGCCGAGGGCGGCGGCAGCTCAACGGCTCCGACCGCGGCCGGCTACCCGGCCCGGTACATTGAATGGCATACCTGCCTCTCCCAGATGTTCATGGCACATCTGGTGAGCATGGTATGCGAGGGCATCTTCGTGAAATTTCCGAAGCTGAAGGTCGTCCTCGTGGAGGGCGGGGTGGCCTGGCTTCCGGCATTGATGTGGCGCCTGGACAAAAACTACAAGGCGCTCCGCTCCACCGTGCCCTGGCTGAAGAAGATGCCGAGCCAGTATATCCGGGAGCACTGCTACCTGTCGACACAGCCGATCGAGGAGCCGGACCATCCGCAGCATCTGATCGACCTTTTCAATATGATCGATGCCGAGAACATCCTGCTCTATTCCAGCGACTACCCGCATTGGGACTTCGATTCGCCCCATCACATTTTGCGGGGGCTGAAGCCGGAAGCGAGACGGAAGATTTTCTACGAAAACGCGAAGCAGCTGTACCGGCTGGATTAATCGGAAGAGGACGCTGGCTACTCTATGCTTTGCGAGTAAAGGAGGGCGATTATGGCTGTACATTATGTACTGACGGAAGATGCGATCCCGGAGGGCGGCCGCGCCGTCGTCGAAATTGACGGCCGCGAGATCGGCATCTACCGCGTGAACGGCGAATATCATGCCATCCTGAACTACTGCCCGCATCAGGGAGCCCCGATCTGCGCCGGCCCTGTCTCCGGAACGACGCTTCCTTCGGAAGTGTACAGCTACGAGTACGGCCGGGAGGGAGAGGTCGTTCGGTGCCCCTGGCACGGGTGGGAGTTCGACCTGCGGACCGGCGAGTCGCTGTTCAGCGAACGGATCAGGGTGAAGAAGTATAAGGTGGAGGTGCATGAAGGGAAGATCGGGATCGTCATGCGGAGGTAGAAGAAGTAGGACAGCAGTAGAAGTAGAAGAGAAGTAGAACAATAGTAGAAGATGTAGAACAGAAGTAAAAGTTAAGCAGGAAAAAATAGAATGAGAGAACGAAAGTTATAAAGACAAGATAAAGCAGCGCTTCGGGATGACTCCGGAATGATCGGGAGTCGTCCCTTTTTAGTATAAAGTTATGAAATCATGTATCATGTAGGGAGGGGACAAGCCCCGCCTTACAAGATTGCATAAAGGAATGAGCAACGTGAACAAAAACAAGCGAGGAATTGGAATTGCTGCCGTAGCTATTATTTTGATCGGCCTGGGTATCCTTTTTGCTTATGATTATTTCAATCCAGAAAAGAATTGGACGATGCCGGAGCCCAATATTGACGTTCAAACGAAAACGATTGACGGCATGACCATTGTGTTACGAAACGCTGCCTACCGTGATGATGAAGTTACGATTGGGTTCGAACTCCAAGGCGGCGGACCAGAGGAAAACGATCTGGGCTATAGATTCTACAGCAATGGGCAGCTGCTCGCAGATACAGAAAGCGGAGAGCAGCATAAATTGGGGGAGAATCATTATTACTTAACGGCTAAAGCCAGAGGCGTGCAGGGCCAACCCGAGCCTTTACAACTGAGGGTCCATATCTTGGCGAAATCCAATATAGAAGCTCAGGATATTTTATTTAACTTTGATTTAGCGTTGCCGAGCGGCTCTTAAGGAGTGTACAGAGAGACCTCGCTCGGTGAATCACTTCTTGCTGCGTGTAGCGCGGAACTCAATGTTAATTAGCCCAATTAGAGGATTTTGAAAAAGAAAAAAGGCATCCCCAAGATGGGATGCCTTTCTAGCTGCTCGCTCACACCACCTGCGACAGCACCAGTCCGCCGTAAGCGAATGCCGCTACGATGACGATCGCCGGGTGAACCTTGCGGATATTCATCGCCCAGAAGGCGACGGCGGCGATGCCGAGGGATTGCACCAGCCCGATGGAGATGACCGAGCTTTTGCCCATCTGCCAGGTCAAGGTCAGCATCATGATCGCGATGACCGGCTGGACGAGAAGCGTCATGCCTTTGACGACCGGGGACGTGCGGTACTTCTGAAGCAGGTTCAGCAGCCAGTTTAAAGCGGCGGCGGACGGGATGACGGTAGCTGCGAGGGCGATCACCATGCCTACCCAGCCGGAGACGCCATAGCCGACGAAAGCGGCGATTTTGGTGGCGATCGGCCCCGGCAGCGCGTTGCCGAGCGCTAGCATATTCGAGAAATCAGGATCGCTCAGCCAACCGTGATGCGTGACGATTTCCTTATACATCAGCGGGATGGAGGCGGGGCCGCCGCCGTATCCGAGCACGTTGGAGATGAAGAAGCTGATCAATAGCTGAAGCCAGTCTTCCATCAGGCCGATCCCTCCTTATCCCCGCGCTGCTTCTTAAGCTTAGCCACGACTTTGAAATGCACGGTTCCGTAAGCCAGGAACAGGACGATCACGATGGCGGGGTGAAGCTGGACCGTCTCCAGCAGCAGAAACGAGATCACAAACAGGCCAATGCCGACATAAATGCCAAGTCCCTTGACGGCCTTCTCCCCGAATTCGTAAGCCATCGTGCCCAGCATGACGGCAATGACCGGCGTTACGCCGGCAATCATCCCGGCAACGATTTTGGAGCTGCTGAGAAATGTCACGGCCGAAAGCAGCGCAACCATGGCAATACAGGTTGGGAAAATGTGGGCGATCACGGCAATGATGGCGCCGAGCACGCCCTTTTCCCGGTAGCCGAGATAGGCTGCCATCTTCGTGGCGATGGGACCGGGGAGCGCATTGGCAAGGGCCAGCACTTCGCCGAACTCGTCATCGTTCATCCAGTGATACCGGACGACCGCCTCGTGGCGGATGAGGGGGATGACCGAAGGTCCGCCGCCATAACCAAGGATTCCGGTTCGGAACATGCCGATGGTCAATTCGATGTAGGGATTGCTGCGGTTGTTAGAGCTCACGATATAAGTCCTTTCTTTCGTAAAGATAAACACACGGCATCAGAGTCTGATGCCCATCCGGCTTTTATAACGCTTGATGAGGATCTGCGTATCTACGCTCGTAATGCCCGGCAGCGGATACAGCTTCTCATTTAAAAACATTTCCATCTGTTTATGGTCCGTAAACAGCCCGTGCATATGCAGCTTGCTCGGCCCTGTCATATGGTACAGGCTTGTGACGTGTGGCTCGTTCTCCAAAGCGTCCGCCACCTGCTGCAGATGCTTCGGCTCAACCTCCACGTTAAAAAAGGCGGATACCGCGATTCCGACCTTCTCCGGATTGATTACCGCCGCAAACCGCTCGATCACGCCGCTGTCCATCAGGGCGGTGACCCTTGCCTGCACCGCTACGCGGGACAGCCCGACCTCCTTGCCCAGATCCGTGTATGAGATTCGGCCGTGCTTGCCGAGGATGGAGATGATTTTGCGGTCCGTTTCGTCGATCGGGAGCGAGGCGTAGGCCCCTTCGGAATGAACATCCATTGCGATCAGCTCCTTCTTTTTTTTATGAATATGTAATGCATAACAGCTTAAATGACAACAAAACGAAATCGAATGTATCATTTTGATTACGATATGTTTAAATATATAAGCAATTGATTTCACTTTCAATATTTCTCTTCCGAATTGAAACTTTTTGCCCGCGAATTCAGTCTAAATCTATGAAATATTAAAGATATAAGTTGCAATTAAGAAAACGATGCAGGCGAGGGAGTAAAATGATTCCGAAGAAGTGGAACGGTCGCCTTTGGTTTCAGATTTCTACCGTAATAAGTTCTATTAAATCATGAAATCTGAAACCAACAGCGATTGTAGGAACATTTTACGTACTTGCCCTAATATACATTCATTTGTTCAACTTATACAGAATGGCATTCATTGGAGGGAGATCGTTCTATTAATTGGATGAATTAATAGAATTACCCTTTTCTATCAATTTATGATAGAATACTCCGGTGAAGAAATGGCTTCATAGGATTTCATAGAAAGGCGGCAGCTTAGATGAAGAAATTAATCGCCCTCATTCTGGTATGCGCAATGCTGCTCCCTTTTTCCATCGTATCCGCCGCGTCGGCTGGCGGGACCGGGACGGCCACGAGCAAGACGAGTGCAGCAACCAAGACGAATGCTTCCAAGAACGAGCCGATCGATCTCGTTTTTGTCGGGGATATTTTGCTGGACGGATATGTGGGGAACCAGATCGAACGTTACGGGAATCTGTATCCGTTCAAGAAGGTGGCTCCTATTTTGAAAAAAGCGGACATGGCCTTCGCCAACCTTGAAACGCCGGTGTCCGTCCGCGGCAAGGCCGCGAACAAAACCTTTGCTTTCCGCTCCAAGCCGGATACGCTGAAAGGCCTCGTATACGCAGGGATCGACGGCGTAACGCTGGCCAATAACCACATTCTGGACTATGGCCAGCAGGCGATGCTGGACACCATCACCCATCTGAAACGCCAGAAGATCGGGTATACCGGCGCAGGCCGCAACATCGACGAAGCGTTCAAGCCGTATGTACAGACGGTCAAAGGGAAGAAGATCGCCGTGTTAGGCGTCAGCCGCGTGCTGTCGGACAACTCCTGGATCGCCGGCAAGAACCATCCGGGGGCCGCATCCGCTTATACGATGGAGCCGATGCTCAGCCAGATCAAAAAGTCGGCGAAGGCGAATGACTTTACGATCGTTTATATTCATTGGAACCAGGAATTCGCCGATTACCCTGATGATTACGCCCGGAGCATGGCGAAGAAAATGATTGACGCGGGAGCGGACATCATCGTCGGTTCGCACAGCCACACGCTCATGGGAATTGAGTATTACAAGAACAAGCCGATTTACTATTCGCTCGGCAATTTTGTCTTCAACCGCTCCACGCGCGGCGGAGACAAGACGCTCCTGTCCATGATGGTCCATTTTGAAATTCAGGGCTCCAAGATTACGAGCCGGATCACCCCGGTGAAGATTCTCCAGGGCCAGCCGAACCTGATGGACAAGAAGTACAACAAGGAGATCATCGCGAAGCTGAACAAGCTTTCCTATAATGCGAAGATCGATGCCAACGGCAATGTAACGAAGAAGTAACGAGCCTTGCGCAACTTTAAGAACAACCGCAGCCTTTCGTGGCAGCGGTTGTTTTTTTGTGTCTGATCGGATCGTGTAGAGGCAGAGGGGAGCGAAAGGCGTCGAATGACGGCAACCCGCCCCGACGTAACTCCTTTCCATGATTCTACAATTTACGCGATTACGGCATGAGGGCAGAAATTCCTGCACAAATAATAAAATTTTATTTTATAAAATATATTGTATTTTGAAATTAAATTTCAATATGATTAGAGAAAGAGGATTCCGCTAGCTTGGCGCAAACGCCTCTTTCAAGTTTTTAAGAGAGTTAACTTCGGATTTACAGAGAAAGGAGGTGGGCTTAACAAGTCGCCGTTATACTTCCGTATGCAAGCCCGTTATTCGGGCGGCCTTCAAGCATGAGGAAGCACCCCTACAAGAACGAAGGAGGAATTGATGATATGTTTCGAAGGAAGAAAAGAATATCTTCACTGCTGAGCGGTGTGATGCTCCTTTCCCTGCTGTTTCCCGCCGGTGCGCTTCAAGCGTCGGAGCCGGCGGCAGCAGCTGCCCCATCCGGCCTTATTGATATGCGGCAAATGGAGATTGGACCGGGCGCTACATATACTTGGATGAACATGCATAAGGGGAGCGGGGAGCAGAAGGTTCATATGGTGGAATTCGATCCGGCGCAAGGACAGCTTGAGCTCCAGCCCGGACTAACCGACGGCAAGGTATACGGCATGCAGGGCGTGAGCAAAATGGCAGCCGATGCCGACAAGGAAGGCAACCGGGTGATTGCCGCCGTCAACGGGGATTTCTACGATATGTCGACGGGCATCCCGCTGGGGTTGTTCATGGGAGACGGAGAGCTTCTGACCGACCCGCCGAACGGCAGGAATGCTTTCGGCATCCGGCAGGACGGGACAACCTTGTACGGGAGCCCCAAATTAACGAAGACGGTCCGGATTGGCGGGACCGATACTGGCATAACGTCCATCAACCGTCTGAGAGGGACGGACGCACTTGTGCTGTATACCGAAAAATTCAACAAGACGACGATGACGAACAGCCTGGGCGATGAGGTTGTTCTGGATATCGTCAGCGGGCGGGCTGCAAGCGGTGAAACCCTGGTCATGAAGGTCGCATCCGTTCACAAGGACCGGGGGAATTCGCCAATCGGACCGAATCAGGCCGTTCTGTCGGCTTCGGGCCAACAGCGGGCCAAACTCGCGAATCTTCAGCCCGGCGATGAAGTGACCGCCCGGTTCGAGCTGGAGGACGCCTGGAAGGACGTGACGATGGCCATCGGCGGCACGGTGATGCTGGTCAAGGATGGCATCGTGCAGCAGCATGCGGATCCGGCCATTCACCCGAGAACGGTGGTTGGCACGAAGGCGGACGGCTCTGTCGTTCTGTTCGAAGTGGACGGCCGCCAGCCGGGCTTCAGCGAAGGCGTCAATTACATCCAGCTCGGCGAGATGCTGCAGGAACTTGGCGTTGTTAACGCGCTCAATCTGGATGGCGGCGGCTCGGCAACCTTCGTCGCCCGCCTGCCGGGAGAGACCGGACGCAAGGTGCTGAACTCCCCTTCGGACGGCGGAGAACGCAAAACCGCGAACGGCATTCTGCTCGTGAACAAGGCGCCGGAAGGACAAGCGGAGAAGCTTGTCGTATCGCCGAACCTTGCACGGGTGCTGACGGGATCGTCGGCGGTATTTACGGCAGCGGCTGTTGACGCGAACCTTCATCCCGCGGCGATGCCGGGCACGCCAGTATGGCAGGCCGATTCTGCATTCGGGAGTTTCGACGCCAATGGCAGATTCACAGCGGGCAGCCAGCCGGGAGAGACGGAAATAGCCGTTCAATCGGGATCGCTGAGGGGCAGTGCGAAGCTGGAAGTCGTTGATCAAATAACGGAGCTATCCTTCCGGGATGAGGTGATGACCTTCCCGTCCGGCTCCACGAATACATTAACCGTCACGGCCCTCCGTAACGGTCAGGTCATTCAGGCCGACAACAGCCGCTTTGAGTGGCGCGTCGAAGGCGATATCGGAACCATTGACGGCACCGGCACGTTTACGGCTGCCGATAAACAGAATGTGAGCGGCAAGATCTATGTTAAATACGGCAGCGTGGAGACCTCCATCGATGTGAACGTCGGGCTCCCGCCGGTTATGCTGGAGGATTTCGAGAATGGCCTTGGCCGGTATAAGGAAAGCGCGGGCGCGCAGTTTAAGTCGACCCGGGTATCGGTCGAGACGGACGATACCTATGTCCGATCCGGCAGCGGCGCGTTGAAGCTGGAGTATGATTTTACCGGCATGACGGGGACTTCCGGTGCATATCTGCAGACGAACAGCGCGGCAGACAATATCGAAATTCCGGGCTATCCCGAGAAGATCAGCATGTGGGTGTACGGCGACGGCAAGGGGCATTGGCTCCGGGCTCAGCTTCGGGACGCTAAGGGAAATATCCCGTTGAATTTTACCGATGAGAGCGACGGCGTGAATTTTGTTGGCTGGAAGTACCTTGAGGCTGACGTGCCGAAGGGAAGAACGCTTCCGCTCGTCATGGACATGCCTGTCCGTTATATGGAGACCAAGGCGGACAAGAAGGATGCCGGAGCGATCTACGTGGACGAAATCCGGGCATTGTACGGCCCGGCTAACGACGATATTGAACCGCCGGTTCTCAAGGGCTTCTCGCCTGCCGCCGGCGAAGAGATCACGAAGAATACGCCAACGATCACGGTATATGCGGAGGATGCGGGCTATGATCCTTCGAAGCATCCGGGAACGACGCTAATCGATCCGGACCGGATTCGCTTCTATGTAGACGGCGTGCTTGTGCAGCATACGCTGTATCCGCCGGAAGGAAGAATCCACTATACGCCAAGCGTTCCGCTTGCAGACGGCATCCATCAAGCGAAGGTGACCGTCCGCGACCTCTCCGGGAATCAGACGACCAAGGAGTGGCATTTCACGATCAATACAGGCGCAGACGCAGCAAAGATCGTGTATGATACGCCGGACACCGTATACTTGGGGAACAGCTATACGCTGGATATCGGCGGCGTCAACACGTCCCGGATCCGCAGCGGACATATCGAGTTCCAGTTTGATCCGATGAAGCTGGAGAATGTGCGGCTCATTCGGGGCGACAAACTGGATTCGTCCCAGGTATGGGCGGATATCGATCAAGCGAAAGGAACGGTTAAGGTGACCTGGAAGGACATCCATACCGCATCCTTAAGCGATGATGATGTGATCGGACGGATTGGGTATGACGTGAAGAAGGATGCGGAAGGTAGTAGCGTGATCTCGCTGAAATCCGGCGCGCTAACCTTGACGGATACGGGGGATACGGAGTTTACGTTCTTCGGCCTCCCGATCACTTCCAAGATGGCTGCACATTTGGCGCTGAACTGGAATGAAGAGGGAGCCGTCGAAGGCTATGAGACGGTATTCCACGTAACCGACGCCCAAGGTGCCGCTGTTCAAGACGTGCAGATTACGGCGGACGGCGCGCTGATCGGCACGACGGACACGGCCGGCGAGCTGAGGACAAACGCGTTAACATCGCAGATCAAGACCTATACGGTTCAAGCGGTGAAGGACAATCAGTACAGCCCGGCTGTGGCGTTTAAAGTCTCTCCGCTGTCCGGAACCGAGACGCCGACGAACATCAGCGTTGGCATGGGGGCGGATCCGGCATCCTCGCGGATGTTCAACTGGCATACGCACCCGGCGATCGAGCATACGGTGGTTGAGCTGGTGAAGCAATCCGAATTTACCGGGTTTGATGCGCCGAACGTACAGACAGTCAGCGGGACAAACGAGCTGTACCACACGCTCGATCTGGGGACGGTTCGTGTCCATAAGGCCGAAGCCGGCGGCCTGGAGCCCGGAACGGCATATGTATATCGCGTTGGGGACGGCCAGGGCCATTACAGTGAACAAGGCTCGTTTGAAACAGCGTCCTTGACGGAAGAATCGACCAAATTCTTGTACTTTGCGGATTCTCAGGCATCCACCGCGAAGGAATTCGAGCTCTGGGGCCAGACGATTGACAAGGCTGCAGGCGAGCATCCCGATGCGGAATTTATGGTGCATGCCGGGGATATGGTCGATAAAGGCTTTTTGGAAGCGCAGTGGAATGACTGGTTCCGGGAGGCGCAGCCGCATTTCCTGAATACGACGCTTGTATCGGCGATCGGGAACCATGAAGTGATGGGATCGAAGGAGAACGGCGATTTTCTGGCCCATTTCAACCAGCCGGGCAATGGCTTGGACAGTCTGAAGGGCACGAATTTCTCGTTCGATTACAAAAACATTCATTTCATCATGCTGAATAGTGAATATGAGCTGGAAGAGCAGAAGAAGTGGCTTGAGCAGGACCTTGCGGCCAACAACAAGGAGTGGACGATCGCGATCTTCCACCGCGGCCCTTACGGAAGCATTTATGATTCCGCCGAGGTACGCAATCAATGGGCGCCGGTTCTGGAGAAGTATGAAGTGGATCTTGTATTGAACGGGCATGACCATATCTATGTCCGCTCCTATCCGATGAAGAATCTTGCCATTGCACCGGACGGCAGCGGAACGACATACGTTGTGGCCGGCTCGACCGGGCCGAAGTTTTATGCCCATACCGAACGGGGCTGGCACCGGGTTGTGGATGAAGAGAAAACCCAGATGTACGCCTCCGTGGAAGTGAAGGGAGATGAATTGCGGTTCGTTACGAAAACGCTCGGCGGCCGCCTCGTCGATGAATTTACGCTCACCAAATCCGGAACGCCGAAGCCGAAGCCGGAAAGCATCGTCGTATCGCCGAAGCAGCTCAAGCTTGCCGTTGGCGACAGCCGTCAGCTGGCAGCGGAAGTGAAGCCGGACGGCGCAGAAGCTTCGGTTACGTGGTCAGTGTACAGCGCCGAGCCGCAGCAAGCCGTCAGCGTATCGGCGGACGGAACCGTGACCGCCATCGAGCTTGGCGAGGCCATCGTTCGGGCGACAAGCACCGTATCGCCGGAAGTCTTCGCGGATGTGCGGATTATGGTCGGTAAGGAAACGGATGTCTCCCTCGAATCCATCCGTTTCAAAGGCAAGCCGGTGCTGAGGGTTGGCGACACCGACCAGACCGTGACGGAGGCCGTATATTCGGACGGCAGCCGGATCCCTGTCATCGAGGGCGTGACGTATGAGAGCAGCAAGCCGGAAGTAGCCTCCATTGATGAACGCGGGACCGTCCGGGCGCTGGCTGAAGGAAGCACGGTGATTTCGGCAACCTACGGAGGCTTCAAGTCGGAGTACGGCTTGAAGGTCATCCGAACCGGCGGAAATCCGAATCCGAATCCCGATCCTTCGCCGCCGGTGGACCCTCCGGGCAAGCCTCCAGTGTTCCCACCGGTAAAGCCGCCGGTGATACCGCCAAAACCGCCGGTTACCCCGCCTCCGGGCAGGATTACTGTAACGGCTGAGGAATTGGCCGACAAGCTGGTAAATGGTCAGGCTGTGTTGACGGTGAACGGCGAATTCGAGGAGCTGATCCTGCCGGGCAACGCGGCTGAGCTGGTTAAGGAAGGTTCGATCCGGGTTGTGGCTAATCATATGACAATCACGATCCCGGGCGAAGTTCTTGCTCAGCTGCGCAGACTTGAGCAAGGGAATGAACCGGACAAGGGCTCCATCAAGCTGAGCAGCGAGAAGCTGAAGGAGTCCGCAGCCAATCAGCGGATTGCAGATGCTGCCCGAAGAGAAGGGGCACAGCTGAGACAGATTGGAGCTTTGTACGAGCTCGGGTTGGAATGGGTGTCCGCGAACGGTACGGCCGACAGCTTGAAGGAATTCGACAAGGCAATCATTTTAGAACTACCGCTGCCACCTGGTACCGGTGGAAGCAGAGTCTCCATCTACTATGTTTCCGACTCTGGAGCACTGGAGTATATTCCGGGGATCTTGAAGGACGGCCGCATGTCGGCACCGATCAAGCACTTCAGCGCATATGGCCTCCTGCAGTACGAGAAGATGTTTGCCGATGTGCCGTCAACGTTCTGGGCCGAGGAAGCGATTGGAGACTTGGCTGCAAAACAGCTGATCAAAGGCGTTTCCGCGGAACGCTTCGCCCCGGCCCAGAAGGTAACCCGGGCTGAATTCGCGGCGATGCTGGTCCGGCTCCTGGGCATCCAGGCTGAGGGGCCGGTGCCGTATAGCGATGTCACCCCCGGCAAGTGGTATGCGGACGCAGTTGCTGCTGCAGCCGATGCAGGCATTGTCTATGGAACGAGCGGCGACCGCTTTGCTCCCGAAGCGCCGATCAAGCGGCAGGAAATGGCGGCCATGCTCGTTCGTGCCTACGCTTATGCGGTGAAGCAGCCGAATGCAGCGGACGTGACCCGCAGCGGTTTTGCGGATATCGCCGGATCTCCTGACTGGGTACAGGAGGCCGTTAATACGGCATATGCCCTCGGCTTCATCAAGGGACATACGCCAAGCCGCTTCGCACCGGAAGGACTCGCGACACGTGCGGAAAGCGCGCAGGTCATGTTCAATCTGTTGAATAAGCTGCAGTAATCACGGATGAACCGCCCTCCCATCTCCTTGCAGGACTGCAGGAGTGGGAGGGCGGTTCTTTCGTATGTATGTCCCGGACCTCCTATAAGTGCCGGAGATGCGATCCCGGCCTGGGCAGCGGAGGACAAAGCACAGGCAGCAGTGAAATGAATCGTACCCGGGAAAATCGCTCCCGCAAACAAGGCCTGCTGCGGCCGCCCGGACGTTCGGAATCGAGGCGGCGGAAAATTTTAGATATTTTCATGCGGCAAACTCCCTTATAATGAAAATCAAAGGCCAAGAGAGGCGCCTTCAAAGATACTTTACTTAAAGAAGGCCCTTGATGGCCCGATGAAAGGAGCTTGAGGACCATGCCGTACGCCAAAACGCCGAGCCCGCCTTATTATGCGTGCATCTTCGTATCGGAGCGTACCGAGGGGGACAACGGTTATGGAGCGATGGCCGACAAAATGGTGGAGCTGGCCTCCCGGCAGCCGGGCTATTTAGGCATCGAATCGGCGCGGGATACGTCTTTGGGCATCACGGTCTCCTACTGGGAGTCGCCGGAAGCCATCGCCGCCTGGAAGGCAAATGCCGCTCACCAGGTTGCCCAGAAGCGGGGAAAGCAGGAGTGGTATCAGAGCTTTGCACTAAGAGTATGCAAGGTGGAAAGGGATCATTTTTTTGACCACAGCACACACGAGGAGGAGTTATGATGCAGCAATCGAAAATCAAATGGGGGATCATGGGGACCGGCTGGATCGCCCAGCAATTTGCCTCCGATCTGGCGCTTGTCAGCAACGGCGAGGCGCTGGCGGTCGGGTCGCGTACGGCGGGAAGCGCCGCTGAGTTTGCTTCCAAATATGACATTCCGCGGTCATACGGAAGCTATGAGGAGCTGGTTCGGGACCCTGACATCGATGTCGTCTACATAGCCACCCCGCATCCGCTTCATCACGAGAACGTCCGTTTATGTCTTGATACGGGCAAAGCCGTATTATGCGAAAAGCCGTTCACCATCAACAGCCGCGAGCTGGAGGATCTGGTCGCCGCGGCCCGCGAACGCAAGCTGTTCCTGATGGAAGCGATGTGGACGCGGTTCCTGCCGCCGATCGTGAAGGTGCGCGAGTGGCTGAAGGAAGGACGGATCGGCGAAGTCCGCCTGTTGAAAGCAGATTTTGGATTCCGGAGCGGCTGGAACCCCGAAGGGCGACTCCTTAATCTTCAGCTTGGCGGGGGCGCGCTCCTGGACGCAGGCATTTATCCGGTATCCTTCGCATCGATGATTTTCGGGGCCGAGCCCGATCAAATATGGAGCACGGCACATATCGGGGAGACGGGCGTAGACGAGCAGTTCTCGGTGATCTTATCCTATGATTCCGGCAAAACCGCTTCGTTAAACGGGGCGATCCGCCTCGGCATGACCAATGAAGCCCACATTTTCGGAACGAACGGACATATTCATATTCCCTCCTTCTTGAACGCCAAATCGGCAACGCTTCACGTCGACGGCGAGGACACCGTGCATTTTAACGATGACCGCAAGGAGATCGGATATGCTTTCGAGGCTTATGAAGTGGGCCGTTGCCTGGCCGAAGGGCAGCTTGAGAGCGATGTCATCCCCCTGAATGAATCTGTCGCGATTATGAAGCTGCTGGATCAAATCCGGGGCCAATGGGGCTTGAAGTATCCTTCGGAAGGTTGAGCCAGGTCAGCTTATAGATAGAGCTAAAGGGAAAGGGCATCAAATTGGCCGACGGATAGCAGTGAACAAGCAGTGCGGAGCAGCCCGCGCTGCTTTTTTTGCCATTGACCCGTTAGCGATTCAGGAAATGTAATTATTTACATAAGTTTTACATGGGGATAACAAGGGGACAAACTCCTTTTGCTATGCTGGCATGGATAGATTCTGCTGCGATACTTAATCCCGCATTGTAAAGGAGAAAACCATGGTTAATCATCTGTATAAAAAGCTGTTATCCATCCTGTTATCCATCGCCTTGGCGTTCGGATGGCTTGCCAGTGTCGGCGCAACGCGCACGGTCGAAGCCGCATCCCCGGACCAGCCGGATATTTTGCTTGCGCGTAACGCCGAGTGGAAATATTTCGATCAGGGCCAGGATTTAACGACGGTATGGCGTGCGACTTACGACGATGCCTCTTGGGCATCAGGAAAGTCGCCGTTTGGGTATAAGGACAACGGGAGCGGCATTTCCACTTCCTATTTCGGGCCGCTTCAGACGGAAGTCAGCTACGGTCCGGACTCAAAAATGAAGCACCGCACAACCTATTTCCGCACGAATTTGGCCGTCAACAAGGATCAGATCGATACATACGGGCAGATCCTCGGCACGTTCGGCATTGACGACGGAGCCGTCCTTTATGTGAACGGCCAAGAAATCCGCCGATTCGGGTTGCCGGAAGGCGAGATCCTCTATTCTACCAAAGCCGTATCGAGCAAAGATTTGCCGGTAATGTATGAAGATGTCGATTTAACGGAACCGCTGAAGACTTATCTGCGGGACGGCGACAACGAAATTGCGGTCGAGGTGCATCAGCAAAGCGACGGCAGCTCGGATCTGTATTTTGACATGGAGCTCAAAGCCCTTGCCGATGCGCCAGTGCTGAATATCAGTAAAGTAACGGTTACCTTCCATGGTGATTCGTCAACCGCGAAGGGCTTCACCTGGTATACGCCTCTCCAATCCGCCCAAAGCGATGTGCAAGTCGTGGAGAACCTTGGGGGAGCGCCTGACTTCAGCCAAGCCATAAGCTTCAGTGGTCGCGCATCGGTCTCTTCCAATTCCCCGGGCGAGATGGTACATAAAGCGGAAGCGACCGGCTTGGCTCCGAATACCTCGTACTATTTCCTGGTAGGCGACGAGAGCCAGGGGATCTGGAGCGATGTCGGCACATTCAAGACGGCTCCGCTTGACGGAGCGTTTACGTTTATCGATTTAACGGACACCCAAGCGAAGGAAGAAGATGAGGCGATCCTGTCCGCTTCGACGCTGTCCAAGGCGCTGGCCGCGGTACCGGATGCAGCATTCGTCGTCCATAACGGCGACGTAGTGGAGAACGGGACATCGGAGCAGGAATGGAACTGGTTGCTCGGCCATTCGCAGGCCAGTCTCATGAACACGACGATTGCGCCTTCCGCAGGCAATCACGAGAACAAGAATTTTGCTTTTTACGAGCACTTTAACGTTAAAACACCGGAGAATGCCGCTACCTTGACGGGGGCGTATTACTCCTATGATTACAGCAATGCTCATTTTATCGTGCTGAACTCCAACGAGAATTCATCCGAGTACGCCAACTTCTCCAATGAACAGGTGGCCTGGATGAAACAGGACGCCGAGCAGGCGAGAGCCGCCGGAGCAGAGTGGATCATTGTCAATATTCATAAAGGTCCGTACACGACATCGAATCATGCTACGGACAATGATATTATCGGCGCCAACGGTGTAAGGAACAAAATCGCACCGCTAATGAATGAGCTGGGCATCGATCTCGTCCTTCAGGGGCATGACCATATCTATGCCCGGACGAAGCCGATCAAGCAAGACGGTACGGCCGAGGATGCGGTAAAGATCACCGAGACCTTGAATGGAGAAAGCATTGAGTACGCGGTTAAGCCGGACGGAACGATCTACCTGATTCCGGCTACCGCAGGCGCGAAAGTATACTTCAAGAACCAGAAGCCGGCGCTTGGCGACGCGTATTTCAGCTTGTTCGAGCGAGCGGAAGAGAATCATGCCCGGAAGTACGGGGATACGACGAGTGCAGCGAGAGGGCAGGTTCAGAACTTCGTCTCGTTAACCATCGACGGCGGGAAGCTGACGGCCATCACCTATGAAATTGACCAGAACCGCAATAACGCGGAGCCGTTTATCGTGGATCAGTTCGGGATCCACAAGGAATCAAATCCAGCGCCGTCTCCTGAACAGGTGAGCAAGGTGACCGTAACGTTCCGTGGCGACCCGGCGGAGAGCAAAGGCTTTGCCTGGTATACGTCCGGGAAGGTAACGGGAAGCGACCTTCAAGTGGTGGAGAAAACTTCCGCATCGCCTGACTTTACGAACCCATTGTCGTTCCAAGGACGATCCGCGCAGCCAGTCAATTCCCCGGCAGAGCTGGTGCACAAAGCTGAAGCGACCGGACTGAAGGCGGATACGACATACTATTTCCGCGTTGGCGATGCATCGCGCTCGGTATGGAGCGAGACAGGAACGTTCCGTACAGCACCGAAGCAAGGCGCGTTCACCTTCATCGACCTGGCGGACACGCAGGCGAAGGAGGAGGACGAGGCGATCCTTTCCTCCGAAACGCTGGCCAAAGCGCTTGCCACCGTGCCGGATGCGCATTTCGTTGTGCATAATGGAGATCTCGTGGACAAGGGCGTGAAAGAGGAGCAGTGGAATTGGCTGCTGGGACATTCTCAGGAAAGCTTGCTGAACACCACGCTGGTGCCTTCCGCAGGCAACCATGAAGACGAAAACTTTGCATTCATCGATCATTTCAACATCGATCCTCCGGCCGGTTCAAAGACGGAGACGGGGGCTTATTATTCTTACGATTACAGCAACGCCCATTTCGTCGTGCTGAATTCCAACGAGGATTCGGACGAATACGACAATTTCTCGCCAGAGCAGGTCGAGTGGCTGAAGAAAGACGTCCAGGAAGCCAAGAAGAACGGGGCTGACTGGATCATCGTCAACATTCATAAAGGTCCGTATACCACCTCGAATCACGCCACGGATTCCGATATCATGGGACCAAACGGCGTGCGGACCAAGATTGCGCCGATCATGGCAGAACTCGACATCGACTTCGTGCTGCAGGGCCATGATCATATCTATGCACGAACAAAGCCGGTGGATCGCGAGGGGAAAGCCCATGAGCCGGAGAAAATCACGGAGATGAATAACGGCGAGAAGATCGAATACGCCGTGAATCCGAACGGAACGATCTACCTGATCCCGGCAACGGCAGGTCCGAAAGTGTATTACAAAAATCCGAGCCCTAGCCTTGGTGACGCTTACTACGGATTATTCGAGCGCGCAGAGGAGAATCACGCGGCAAAATACGGCCCGGATCCGAAAGACAATCGCCGGCCAAAGCGCAGTCAGGTGCAAAACTTCGTTGGCATTACGATCGACGGCAGCAAGCTGACCGCCGTCACGTATGAAATCGATCAGAATCTGAACGGAGCAGCCCCGTTCATTATTGAACAGTTCGGTATCGTGAAGAAGACCGAAACACCGAATCCGGGTCCGAGCACGCCAAATCCTGATCCGGGGCCATCTAACCCGGGTTCGGGCAGCAGTTCCGGTAACGGCAGCGGATCGGGATCCAACTCGGGGAGCAGCAACGGTTCCGTATCAGGATCGGACAGTGGCAGCAGCAACGGCAGCGGCAGCGGTTCGAGCGGCGGTTCCGGAAACCATTCCGAGCCAGGCACCGGCTCAGGCGGCGGAAACGGCGGGAATTCGCCGGCAGTGAAAGACATCGCGGGCCACTGGGCGAAGCCGGCCATCGACAAAGCGCTAGCCGCAGGCTTCGTAAACGGCTATGGGGACGGCACCTTCCGCCCGAATCAGAAGGTAACCCGCGCCGAGTTCATCACAATGCTGGGCCGTGCTCTCAATCTGAATTCCGAGAGCGGCAGGCTTTCATTCACGGACGCGGCCCGAATTCCAAGCTGGGCGAAGTCATATATCGCGGGAGCGGCATCTGCCGGCATCATCAGCGGTTATGACAGCGGCGCGTTCGGCCCGAATCGGCCGCTGAACCGGGCGGAGATGGTAACGATGCAGGCGCGCGCCGGCGGCATCAAGCCGGATGCCAAGGCGAAGCTCCACTTCAAGGACGCGAAGGACATTCCGGCATGGGCCGCACCGTACGTGGCAGCAGCCGTAAAAGCTGGCCTGGTCGGCGGCGCATCCGGCAATCGCTTCGCGCCGATGCAGGCGGCTACCCGTGCTGAAGCGGTTGTGTTCATTGTTCGTCTTTTGGAGAAAGAAGAATAAAGGATCGTTGAACCAATGCGAGGAAGTCTCGCATTGGTTTTTTTCATAGAGATGAAGGAAACAAAGAAGGACGTCTTTGATCAGAGCAAGACCATCGGTGCTTTTGTGCAGCTCGGCCATCTACGCCATCACTCTTCCAAATTCCTGCCGAATCTCTAAAATTTTATTTTATAAAAACTATTGAAATTTGAAACAAAATTTCAATATGATAGAGGCAGGATGATCGTTGGTTTTATTTCCCTTCGGTTTTCCATATCACGCGTAGGAGGTGGGCGGCAGCTCTCGATGAAATCGGATGGTTGTCATTACCAATATTCCACGATGTTTAGTGGCAAGGAGTGAATTAGTGAATATGAACACCTCAAGGAGCGTTCAACGAAGCAAATCCTTTTTGTCTTTGGCTTTGGCACTGGCTGTCATGATCAGTTCGGTATCCGTGTGGGGCAGTTCGGGAGCCGCTTACGCAGACGATGTTCCGAAATCGCTTGTTATCGAGGAGTTTGAAACCCCCGGGAATTTATCTGCCTCCGCCGTGAGGGGGAAAGCCCAGCTGGGGATGATCAGCCATCCCGATCCGGTATATTACGGGTATCATGCTGCGAGTTTAACCTATGATTTTGTCGGCAGCGAGTCGGGCACGTCGGCAGCGTATCTCAATTTTAAAGACCTCGACGGCTCGGCCGGCAGAAGCGTTCCGGGCACTCCGAAAGTGCTCGGCTTATGGGTATACGGGGACGGCGGGAATCACTGGCTTCGGGCGCAGCTTCAGGATGCGGCAGGCGGCAAGCACGCCGTTGACTTAACCGCTACCTCGGGATTCAGCTGGAAAGGCTGGAAATACGTCAAGTTTTCCGTTCCATCCACCATCAAGGCTCCTCTCAAAATCAATCAAATTTATATCACCGAGTTAAAAGATACAAATAAAAACAGCGGCACGGTGTACTTCGATCGATTGACCGCATTCTACACCGATTCCCAGATCTACGGGCTCGATATCGGCGGTTTGACGCCGATGGGCGTCGGGGAAGCCATCAAGCCACAGATCTATGCGACGTATGCCGGCGAGTCCGAACCAGTGCGATTAACCTCAGGCGTGAAGCTGACGAGCAGCGACGAGACGATCGCTACGGTTACGGGAGCTACATACGATGCGATTGAAGCGCTTTCACCGGGCGTAGTTACGATTACGGCAGAGTACGCCGATGCGCCGAAGGCTCAGCTGGAGCTGCATGTAACGGCAGATGCTCCTTCCCCTGACCAATTGCTTGTATCCGGTCCGGTTCATCTGGAAACCTCGGTTACCGGCGCCTTGAGAACAAGCGTGGTTTATTCCGTTTACGGTACGGCCATGGAGCCGGTTCTGCTGGCGGAGGGGGTTGCTTATGCCAGTGACCGTCCGGACGTCGTCACCGTGGATAGCGGCGGAGGCCTGCAGGCCGTCGGGAAAGGCACTGCGGTGATTACCGTTTCTTATAAAGGAGCAGCCGCGCAGCACGCGATTACGGTCACCGATCCGGTGCCTGTTCTGCAGAGCATTGCACTGCAAGGATTAACCTCGGTGACGGTTGGGGATTCGTTCGAAACGTCCGTCTCGGCGACCTATTCGTGGATGGACGAGCCGATAACGATTACGGAAGGCGTTGCATTTACTAGCAGCAATCCGGCAGTGGCATCCGTCGATGAGAAGGGGGTTGTAAAGGGCTTGAGCATCGGTTCATCACGCATCACGGCGACTTATGAGGGGAAGACCAGCTCGCTCTATATCATCGTGAACAAGCAGGCTGAGCATCCGAAAGCCGAGATGAGAGCCGCCTGGATTGCCACCGTTGACAATATCGATTGGCCGGCCAAAGGGGTTACCGATCCCGAGCAGCAGAAGCAGCAGTTCATCCAGCTCCTTGACGAACTGGAAGCCGCCGGGATGAATGCGGTTATCATGCAGATCAAGCCAACGGCGGATGCGTTCTACCCGTCCGAGTACGGTCCATGGTCCGAGTGGCTGACCGGCGTCCAAGGCAAGGACCCGGGCTACGATCCGCTCGCTTTCCTGCTGGAGGAAGTGCATAAGCGGAATATGGAGTTTCATGCCTGGTTTAATCCGTACCGGATCAGCCTTCAGGGGGATATTAATAAGCTTGTAGCCGACCATCCGGCAAGACAGCATCCGGAGTGGGTGGAAGCATACGGTGGCAAGCTGTATTTCAATCCGGGCATACCGGAGGCCCAGCAGTTTATCCTGGACGGCATTATGGAGGTTGTGAAAAACTACGATATCGATGCGGTGCATTTTGACGACTATTTCTATCCGTATCCCGTAACGGGCGTTGATTTCCCGGACGAGGATACGTATGCCCAGTATAAAGGGGCCTTCACGAACAAGGCGGACTGGAGAAGAAACAATGTGAACCAGTTCATTCAGAAGGTCAGCCATGCGATTAAGCAGGAGAAGAGTTATGTGAAGTTCGGCATCAGTCCGTTCGGCATTTGGAAGAACAAGTCCAGTGATCCAAGCGGGTCGGAAACGAATGGACTGGAAAGCTACAATGCCATTTACGCCGATTCGAAAAAATGGGTTGAAGAGGAATGGATCGACTATATCACGCCGCAAATCTACTGGAATATCGGCTACTCGGCTGCCGCCTACGACAAGCTGATCGAATGGTGGAGCGATGTGGTCGCCGGTCATAACGTGCATCTGTATAGCGGGCAAGCCGTATATAAAATCGGGACAACGGCCGAGTGGTCCAATCCGGAGGAAATGCCGAATCAGGTGAAGTATAACCGCAGCTTCGAGGAAGTCCGCGGCAGCATGTACTTCAGCTCGAAGTGGTTCGCCGAGAATGCGCTTGGCTTTACGGACCGGTTGAAGACAGATCTGTACCGGTATCCGGCACTGGTGCCGGCCATGCCGTGGCTCGATACGGAGGCTCCGTCCGCGCCGCGGAAGCTTAAGGCCAATAAGGCTCATGGCGTAAACCTGAGCTGGGAGCCAGCCGGGGACGAGACCTACTATGCGATCTACCGGTTCGACGGGGGGAATGCCGGCAGCATAGACGATCCGGCAAACCTGCTGGGCACGTTCAGAAGAACCGGTAACGGGACGCAGCATTTCTCGGACGACACGGTGATCAAGCATCAGACCTATACGTATGTGGTGACTGCCATTGACCGTCTTCATAACGAAAGCGCGGCGACCGCCGCCCTAACGGTGAAAGCCGGGGGAACCGGCAAGCCGCCCGGAAAATCGAAGTAACCGGAAACACGGTACCTAAAAGCATGGAGCGACCTGAGTAACTGAGAAAGAAGTGCCTGAATGAAAAGAGAGAGATCAGCTTTGTCACGAAGCTGATCTCTCTCCTTTTTTGTTTTGGAACCAAGCCCAGACGGCCATGATCTCCCGTTCGTCCATCCCGACGAGGCTCTCGTTAATGTCGCTTAATATCATCTTCACTTGAAGGGACAGCAGCCCCCGTCTTCGCTGTCTTCGTGTGCCGGTAACCTCGATCGCGATGATCTGCGGCCGCCGGATATATTTCGTGGAAAGGGCCAGGAACCTGCTGCGAATCGTAAGCTGCTTGCCGGTAATGTTCAGGCCGGAATCGCGATGGGCCGCCAATCCCCACCCTATGGCAAACGGGAACAGGAGCAACGAGAGCATGCCGAGCCAGCCGAAGTACCAGATGCATCCGATGCTGACCGCAGCGGCAAAGGCCAGCTTCCACCGAAGATACATCCATTTCGCATGGGGCGGCGGCGAAGCCGTAATGGCCTGAACGCCCAGCTGGGGCGTGACCCGCGCGAGCAGCTCCGGAATGTCCGCGGTTTTTATCAGCGGGTGAAGCATGAAATGCTTCTCCGATTCGGACGTAAGCACGTGCACCTTCACTTCGGCATAGCCGAACCAGCGGCGGAAGATGCCTTCTTTTACCGTGGCAGCCAGCACCCGTTCGGGGGAAAACAGCAGCCTCTTTTTCTCGAGCAGACCGTAGCTTACGGAGATTTGCTTGCCGATCCGTTCTACGGTAAACCCGGCGTATTTAATCATATACAGAATGACGGACAGCAGCCAGGCCAGCACGACGGCAAGTATGGCAATGCCTGCCCAGTGTCCCGGGAGAATCCGCCCTGCCGATTGAAACAGGCTTTGGTATATTTGATCCGGAAGCAGGTCATCCGCAAACGATATGATACCGCCGACGAAGGCCAAAGCCAGGGACAAATTCGGGGAAGACAGGGCAGCGGTAAGCAGACGGCGAGACGGCAGCTGAAGCAAAATGCTCCGTTCTTCCGGAGAGACCGATGCAGGCGGAATAACGTTACCGCGGACGTTAGGGTAGCCGCCGTCGCTGCCTGCTCCCTGCGTATTTCCGGATGCTTCAGCCTCATCCCGTTCCCATGACGCCATGCGTTCTTGAGGGGAAGTGCCTTCGATCATCTGCTCCGTACCATCCGCATTGACGATGTCGCCGTCCGCAAGTGCTGCCACATCGTGCTTTTGCGCTGCAGGCCGATCCGGCTGCAAGGCCCGTGTCCGGTCCCGGAGCCAAAGCTGGAGCCGTTCCGCTTCGTGGTCCGTTACGGCTGGAAGCACACCGCCATCCTCCGATTTGCCCGGCGTCTCGATGCGGATCTGCGTCAGCCCGAGCAGGCGCTGCAGCAGCGGCTGCTCGGTATTCATCGTATGAATTCGTCCGGCATATATGGACAGCTCCTCCCGGAATAACACGCCGCGCCGTATCAGGATTTTGTCCTCTTCCAGCGTATAGGCAAACCGTTTCCAGCGTAAGTATCCGTACAGTAGCAGAAGGGCTGCAAGGGCGACAATGCCGGCGGATAACCAGTACCATGGGACATCGTCCAGGGATTTTCCGTTAAAGAACTTGATCGATACAAAAGCAGCGAGCGGTACGAGCGATTTGACGCTGTTCACGAGCGGAAACAGAATGTAAAGACGGTGGAGCCTGCTTGCTTCATTCATCATGATCCACCACTTTGGCCAGCTCGCCGATCTGCTTCTTCAAAGCCTCCGCCTCTTCCAGCTTGAGCGCCTGGATGACGTGCGTCGTTGCGGCGGTAACTACCTTGACTTTGGCAAGTCCGTATTTGCGGAGCAGGGGTCCCCGTTCCAATTCAACGTGCTGCACGCGGGTCATCGGAACGAGCGTATCGCTCAGCCAAATCCAGCCGGATCTGAGCTCCAGCTCCTCTTCGCTGACCCGGAAGCCAAACTGTTTATAGGTGAAGGCCGGCACCGACCAGGTAAACCAGGCTCCTGCCAGCAACAACCCGATAGCGATCCACCCCGGCAGCAGGGTCCAGCCGAAGATGCCCGCAACGACGAGATAAGCGATAGCCGCTAACAAAATGACCCCGTCGGTAATAAAGCCTGTCAGGCGTGAAATGGTGACAGAGTCGGGGTGACACCGGCGCATGGCGTCCATTCGATGATCCATTGTTGGTTCCTCCTCGATGTTTTGAGAATCAGGCAGTTCTGATGACATATGAACTTCTATGTAGTTGTTTACGCTTGTGGGAAGCCGTCCGTTTCATCCTGCCGACCGAATACTGTGATGTCCGTCCGTCTTATAATGGTTCATGTCTGTCATTATAGCATCCCGACTTGAATGGCTTGTGAACCTGACTTAACGATTGCATTAACAGGCAGCGGTTCCGTTAAGCTCGAATTAAGATTAGACAGCGGCCGGGAGCGGTTTTTTTTGTATAATGGAAGGAATCGGACAGGAAAGGACATGAATGATGAAAATCGATCGTTTATTAGCGATAACCGTACTGCTCTTGAACCGGGGAAGATGGAGCGCCAGCGAGCTGGCCGAACGCTTTGAAGTCTCCGCGAAAACGATATACCGCGATATGGATGCACTTTGCCGGGCAGGGCTGCCGATCGCTGCCCATCAGGGCACATCCGGCGGATTTGAGATGATGGAGCAATATACCATTGACCGGTATTGGTTGACGGCGGAGGAGATGGGTTCGCTAGTGACCGCTGTCAAAGGCATGAGCCGTGCGCTGGATGACCGCGAGCTGGATATGCTGCTCGAGAAAGTGAAGGCGCTGCTTTACAAGGTAGAGCAGGGCTACGGGAAAGGGGATGCATATGAACATGGCGACGTAAAAAACGGACCGGGAAGTGATCGGAGCAGGCCCTCTGTCGTTATGGATTTTCAGCCTTGGGGACAGCGGGAAGGTTTGAAAGCAACCGTCAGCCTTCTGAAGAAGGCGATCCAGGAAAAGCGGACCGTATCGATGCGTTACATCGATTCATCCGGCACGGCCGAGTGCCGAACGATGGAGCCGGTGTCCCTCATTTTGAAGGGAAATGTGTGGTATGTACAAGCCTACTGCCTGGAGCGTGAGGATGCCCGGGTGTTCCGGGTGTCGCGGATGCAGGATGTAAAGCTAACGAACCATCATTTCGAGCCGAGGCCGATGCCCTTGATGGAACGGATGGACTGGGAGGATGCCTGGTCGGAGGTGCCGGAGCAGGAGGTTGTATTATGGTTTGGGCCGAAGGCTCGCCGGCGGGCAGCGGACGTATTCCCGGCAGAGCAAATGGAGCTCTTGGAAGACGGCTCCTTCCGCGTGCGGGTCATTCATAAGGTGGACGAATGGTTTTACGGCATGGTTCTCAGCTTTGGCGACCAGGTTATTATCGAGCATCCCGAGGAAGCCGCGCAGGAAGTCAGGAGAAGGGCGGAAAATATGTTGAACCGCTACGGCAACCCGGACAGGCAGCTGTCCACGTTCCCCCTTTAGAATAGATCATAGATTCAATTCTTAAAGGAGGGCGTCATCATGAATACAAACATCGGCAGCCAGAAGAAGCGCCGGATCGAATCCAGACCGGCTATGTCCGTATGGGGAGCGGGTGCAAGGACGACAAACGAAGCGGAGGCGGGGGCAAACGGCGTGATTCCCCGGTTATGGGAGTATTATTTCCGGAAGGGGATCAAGGAGGTTGCCGACAGCGGTCAAGCTGTCTATGCGGTATATACGGATTACGAAAGCGACGCTTCAGGTGCGTATACACTCGTCATTGGCCATGAAACGGAAGGAATCTTCGGAGATGGGCAAGGCAGCGAAGAGGTTGAGCACGTTAAGCGTACGGAAAGCCAGAGCGTAGAGAGCATAGAGAGCACTGAGAGTGTAAAGAACTTGAATCGTGCAGGGAGCGCAGACGGCGCTAAGCGCGAAGAAGAAGGAACTATTGTAGAGCGCAGCGTCTTTATACCGGAATCCAGATATTTGGTATTCCCGGCGAAGCCGGGTCCGTTCCAGGAAACGGTGCCGCAGGCCTGGCAGGAAATCTGGAGTTATTTCCAGAATGCCGAGGAAGTACGAGCCTATTCGGGAGACTTTGAACATTATCGTTTCCAGGCGGCTGATCCTGCCCATCCCGTCGTCGAGATCTATATTGCGATTAAATAGCCGAAGAATGTGAAATCCCAGGCCGTCCTCGTGTTAGAGGGCGGTCTATTGATGATAGAAACGATAGAAATGAGAGGATTCGATCATTTTGTAATAATCATTATATTTTACATAAAATGTTTAATCGACGACCTAATATGATGATTATACCGGTTATGGAATAAATTTGATATCTTTGGCTTGCGGGTATCAGCCCGAGGTGCACATCGGTACTAGTACGATATCCGACTTCGGAACGGAAGGGGGCGGTATTTTTCAGGCAGATGCATGGCAAAAGGATGAATTTGTTGAAAAAAGAAGCGAAAGGATGAGGATGATGAAAAAATTTCTAGGCATGATGTTATGCGCAGGCTTGGCGATATCGTTGTATGGTGTCCAACCATCAACGGCTGAGGCTGCCACGGTGGTGAATGAGACGATCCGCGTGGAGGCCGGTCAGACCTTCGACGGCAAAGGCCAGACCTACGTGGCCAATCCGGACACGCTTGGTGACGGCAGCCAGGCCGAGAACCAGAAGCCAATCTTCCGGCTGGAAGCGGGCGCGACACTGAAAAACGTCGTGATCGGCGCGCCTGCGGCAGACGGCGTCCACTGCTACGGAAATTGCACAATCACAAATGTCATTTGGCAGGATGTCGGCGAGGATGAGCTGACTCTGAAATCGTCCGGTACGGTCAACATTTCGGGGGGAGCGGCGTATAAAGCGTACGATAAGGTGTTCCAAATGAACGCGGCCGGAACGATCAACATTCAAAATTTCAGAGCGGACGACATCGGAAAGCTGGTTCGGCAGAACGGCGGCACGTCGTATAAAGTGGTGATGAACGTGGAGAATTGCGACATTTCGAATGTGAAGGACGCGATCCTGCGAACGGACAGCAGCAGCTCCACGGGGCGAATCGTCAACACGCGCTACTCGAATGTGCCGACGTTGTTTAAAGGCTTTGCTTCCGGGAATACAACCCAATCGGGGAATACGCCGTATTAACCTGATGCTGGACTAGCTATGCAACGGGAAAAGCTCCTAAGCGTCTGCCATGACGCGAAGGAGCTTTTCTGTGCCGGAAACGGCGTTCCCGAAGATTATTTAAACCCGGTTAAGGCGGATCCGGATTTCATGAAGTACTTCTGGCCGAAGAAATAGATCAGAATCATCGGGACCGCCATGATGGTGGAAGCCGCCATCAGCTTTTCCCACTGGGCCCCGTGATCCTGCTGGAAGCTCTGCAGGCCGACGGTGATCGTCCACTTGGCCGAATCGTTCAGATAGATCAGCGGGCCCATGAAATCGACATAGGACCACACGAAGGAAAACAAAGCGACGGTGGCTAGAGCCGGCTTCAGAATCGGCAGGATAATCCGGGCGTATATCCGCAGCTCCGAGGCGCCGTCGATCTTGGCCGCCTCCGACAGCTCCATCGGCACGCCGAGCAGAAATTGGCGCAGCAGAAAGATGAAGAAGGGAGCTCCGAAGAAAGCGCCGATCGTCAGCGGCACGATAGTATTGACCCAGCCAAGGTTCGTAAAGATGATATACTGCGGGATCATCTGGACCTGAGCCGGCAAAATCATGGTTGCCACCACGATGGTGAATATGACCTTTCTCCCTTTCCACGGGATCCGCGAGATCGAGTAGGCTACGAGCGGTGCGGACAACAGCTGCCCGATAATGTTCAAGATGCAGATCAGGAACGTGTTCATCATATATTTCGTGAAGGGGATCGCCTCGACCGCCGCTTGGTAGTTCGACCATTGGACCTTCTCCGGGAAGATCGTCGGCGGAAACTTCAGAATCTCCTCCGGCGTCTTGAGCGAGGTCATGACAAGCCATAGGAACGGGAACAGAAATACGATTGATAACAGGATAAGCAAGACGTACGGCAATACGGCTTTTAATCTGACGGCCACGTTACTCACCTCCATAATAGACCCAGCGGCCCGATGTTTTGAGCAGCAGCAGCGTCATCAGCAGCACGATGATAAACAGAATCCAGGCCAGGGCCGACGCGTAGCCCATCTTCAGAAAAACAAAGGCTTCCTGGTACAGATTGACGGCATAGAACAGAAGCGACTGTTCCGGTCCGCCCAAGGAGCCGCCGTCCGCTTTGCCGCCAGCCAGAATATACGATTCGGTAAAGATCTGGAATGCACCGATGAGTCCCATGATGAGCTGGAACAGAATGATCGGCGACAGGGCAGGGAGCGTAATCTTCCAGAAGCGATGCCAGGCGCCCGCCCCATCCACCTGCGCCGCTTCATAGTACTGCTTCGGAACGCCCTGCAGGGCGGCCAGGAAGATCAAGGCCCCGGCTCCTGACCCCCACAAACTCATCAAGATCAGCGAAGGCTTCGTATAGCGCGGATCCAGCAGCCAGGCAGGATCGGGCAGGCCGAAGGCCCGCAGCGCCATATTGACCAAGCCGAAATCGGGGTTAAGCATCCAGGTCCACAGCAAGGCGCTGGCGACGATCGGAATGACGGAGGGAAGGTAGAAGATCGTCCGGTAATAATTGATCCCCCTTGCCTTGAAGTTCAAGACGACGGCGATCAGCAGCGATGCCGCCAGCGTAATCGGCACGGATACGAAAGCCATGAAGAACGTGTTCCCGAGCGAGGTGTAGAAGCGGTCATCCTGCAAGATATTTTCGTAATTTTGCAGTCCCACCCACCTAGGCGTACTGAACAGATCGTATTCCGTCAGGCTCAAATAGAGCGAACCGAAGAACGGGTACACAGTAAAAGCCAGAAAGCCGACGATCCAAGGCGAGGCGAATGCCAGGCCGAGCCAAAAGTACCGGCGTTCCTTCCTCGACCAGCGGGCTTTAGGTCTTGGTGAATGTACGGGTGCGGAGGCATTCATCTTCGCGTACTCCTTCCATTTCGAAGATCGTAATCAGTGCATGATGGTTTATTTGACGAGCGGCTGGATTTTTTCCTTCACGTTCGCAAGTCCTTCCTCGATGCTGACCGTGCCGCGGAGAATCGCGTCCACTTGGGCGCTGAATTCCGCCATGTACTCGTTCGTGAAGGAAGTGGCCGGGAAGGACTTCAGATTCTCGCTTGCCGAGTAATCGAGAAATTCCTTGAAGCCGGGCACATTCTCGTAGAGCGGGCTCGCGAATGCCGAGGTCCGGGTCGGCAGGTTGCCGATGGCCGCCGTGAACTCGGCCATTTGCTCCGGCTCCGTCATCCACTTGATGAAGGCCCATGAGGCGTCCGGATGCTTCGCCCCTTTCGGAATGTAGAATACGCTGGTCGTGACATTGCCCGGATTTTTGCGTTCGGGATGATTCTCGTCATATGGAATCGGAGCAATGCCGTAATTCAGATCGGGCGCGAACTGCTTGATGAAGGTCGGCAGCCATTCGCCGTCGACCGTCATGGCGTACTTGCCCGAGAAGAACGGGTTCTGCGCCGACATGTATTGTCCGAGTCCCGATGAGAAACGGTCCAGGTTATCCGAGTCGTATTGGTCCCAGATCTCCTTCGACAGCTTGATGGCCGATTGAATGCCTTCATGGTCAGGCGTCACCTGCTTGGCCGCTTCGTCATAGAACGAGCCGCCGTAGGCATAGGAGAACGTGTAGGCGTCCATTCCCGGCCATAAGCCGAGCCGCGACAGTCGGCCGCCGTCTTCGACGATGCTGAGCGCCTGAATGTATTCCTTCAGCTCGCCAAGCGTTTCCGGAGGGCCGTCATAACCTGCTTCCTTAAGGATATCCTTGTTGTAGAACAGCATGGACACATGCATGGCCGTCGGAATCGCATAGGTGGCGCCTTCATGCTGCGACGTGCTCAGCGCTGCAGGCACGAAGTCGTCTAGATCGACCCCGTCCTTGGCGATATAATCGTCCAGCGGCATCATCGCTCCGCGCAGGCCCCATGGGACGACGTTCTGTCCGAACTGGGAGGCAACATCCGGCGGATTGCCTCCCGTAATGGCGGTCAGCTGCTTCTGGTAGTCACTCTGCGAAAGGCCCTTGACCTGAATTTCCGGATGGGCCTCGTTCCATTTGGCGATAAGCTTCTCCAGCGCTTCGGCTTCCGGACCGGTCCAGCCGTACCAGAAGCTCAGCTCCACGGCATCCGCGGCAGCGGGCTGGTCCGGTTCTTCGCCGCTTGTCTTGCCGGGCTCTGCGGTGCTCCCGCTTCCTCCCGAGCATCCGGCGACCATGATCGATAACAGCAAACACCATAAACCAAACCATGTTTTCTTCTTCATCCTTCTTCCTCCCCTTTTTCGAAGTCCGATTAAAGATTGTCTGCTTAAAAAATAGATCATTTCCCTCCCAATCCATCAACAAGTCCTGGTGCTCCAATAACCGGCCCTGATCCCGTTATTTGTAGGATATCGTAGCATTTCATTTCGCCATTTCATTTCACTATCGTGCGTAAAAATAGGATTATCGTATGATTTGCCAAGCTACTTGATCGCTTGTTTGCGGAACTCCGTCGGGGAGATGCCGGTGTATTTTTTAAAGATGCGGCAGAAATAGGATAGCTCGTTGAATCCGGTGGAATAGCATACGTCCGTGACGGAGAGCTCGGCCTGCTTGAGCATGACCATAGCCTGAAGAATCCGGAGGTCGGTCAAATAGCGGTTGAAGGTTTTGCCTGTCCAATCCTTGAATACCTGACAGAAGGTGGACCTGGACAGATTCGAGAGATCGCACAGCGCGTGAAGCTTCAAATCCTCCTGGTAGTGGCGGTGAATGTAATCGACCACCTTGGTCATGATCTCCCGGTACTTCTCGGATTTCTCGAATCCTTCCCGGACGAGCTCGCCGTTGACCTGCCGTACCAGAATGGAGAGCAGTACGAGCAGCTGGGCCTTGAGCGTCAGCTGAAAGAAGGGGGCGCGCCGCTCATATTCCATCAGCATCTCCTTCATCACGTTACGCACTGCGGTTTCGGTTCCGCCGTCCAAAGAAATCCGGGCCTGGGCATCCGTATCCTCGCGCAGAAACGATCCCAGAAAGGCCGCATCGAAGAAGACCTCCTCCTCCGGAAGCTCCTCGAACCGCTCATTCACAAACGAAGGCATGAATTCGCAGCCGTAGATTTCATAATCTCCGTCCTTGGGGATCGTGACGCTGTGCAGCGTGAACGGCGGGATGACGAAGATATCGCCTTTGGTCAGCTGATAGGCCCGGTTGTTCACCGTGTGCGACAACGTGCCTTTGGCCACGTACCATATTTGAAAATAGTCGTGGCAGTGCGTCCACAAGCTCTGCTGACGGATCAATCGATACATTTTGCAAGGAAGTCCTTCCAACATCTCCATCTTTGAGTTAAAATAAACGACACCTGATCCCGTTAGCTTCTCAAGATCAACTTGGCTCCAATAAATACGCATTGTTTTTCCCTCCCTGATCGTATCCCTGATTTTTAAGAAAACGCTTTCAAAACATATTTCGTCAAAGCTGTTTCCTTCCCCCCGACGATCTCTAAGAAATTTGCAGCGTCCTTCTTCCTCCCCTTTGGAACCATAAGTCGCCGGTTTCGTGTAAGCCGGGTTTCAAAGGGAGCTAAAGACCATGAAAAAAATCGTGTATTTGGATGGCTTGCGAGGGCTTGCGGCCTTTGTTGTCGTGATCGCCCATTTCGTTCAGGTGTTTATGCCTTCCGTGATTGAAGGGCGGGAGGAGATCCGGCATTTCGCATTCGAGGAGATGCTGGCGGAAACGCCGCTGAACCTGCTGTTTAACGGCAATTTTTCGGTATGCCTGTTCTTTGCGCTGAGCGGCTATGTGCTGAGCTGGCGCTATTTTCGCACCGGGGACCGCACGATTCTGTATTCCGCGGCAATAAGAAGGTATTTTCGGCTGGCGGGACCTGCGTTTGCGTCGGTTGTGATCGCCTATGTCTGCATGATTGCCGGCTGGGGCATGTTCGACGATGTCAGGGGACTGACCGGCTCGTCGATGCCGGATCCGTTTGCGGCGGATGCGAGCCTGCTTACGATGGTGAAGGAGGGGCTGTTTCATACGTTTTTCACCTATGGCGCGCAGTATAATCCGGTGCTGTGGACGATGACGTACGAGCTGTTCGGTTCGCTGTTCATTTTTGCGTTTTTGCTTCTCTGCGGCAGACGCCGTATCCGCTTTGTCCTATACGCCGCCCTTGTCTGCTGGCTGCTCGATTCTTATTACCTTGCGTTTGTGATCGGCGTGCTGCTGAGTGACCTTCAGCACAGCGGGAGGGACCGGCTGGCACGGGTCCGGCGTCCTTGGATCAATGCCGTCCTGCTCGCCGCCGGCCTGTTCTTCGGCTCGTATCCGTACATTCATCCAGCCGGCACCCTTTATGCCGTGCTCTTATGGGAATCAAGCAAGTTTGACTTCTTTGTGTTCTATCACGTGATCGGGGCAGGACTGGTGCTGACGGCTGTGCTGAATTCTAGCCGGCTGCAGGCTCTCCTGGGCAGCAAGTGGTGCGCGTATTTGGGGAAAATCTCGTTCTCGCTCTATCTCGTTCATTTCACGATCCTATGCACTTTCGGCTGCTTCCTGTTCTTACAGCTGAGCGCCGTTCTGCCTTATGGCATCAATCTTCTGATCACGTTCACGGTAACGCTGGCGTTCATCATGGCATTCGCACACGGGTTCTACCGGCTCGTTGACGCCGTGATCCTTGATATGTTGTCCCGGTGGAACAAACGGATGTTCATCGGAGCGAAGCGGGCGGGGAAGAAAGGGGGAACAAAGCCGGTATCAGCCGGCGAACAAGCGATGGATTAACCGCAAAGCCGTCTGGCGAGGCATGGAATCGACGATTACCGCGAGGCACGGAACGTGAGGCCCGGCACCGCGATCACCGTCAGGCGAGGCAAGGCACAGTGATTGCCGTCAGGCGAGGCAAGGCACCGCGATTGCTGTCTGGCGAGGCCCGGCACCGGCGGTAGCCGTCTGGCGAGGCACGGAATCGGCGATTGCCGCCAGGCACATCATCGCCATTGCCGTCTGCAGGAGCCACAGCACGAGGAAGCGCCCGGCCTGATTTCAGCATGCCGGGCGGCGGTGCGCATATAAAAAAACAAACCTTCTCTCGGCGGCGGGGCATTCAGCCCCGCCTTGCACAAGAGAAGGTTTGTTGTGGTTGCATTCCATCGATCCGATCATCCGCTGCTGGCATGGGTCTGCACCACTTGCTGCCTGCGATAGGCACCCGGCGTCATGCCGACCGCTTTTTTGAAGGTCCGGTTGAAGGAGGTGATGTTGAGGTAGCCGACGCGCTGGCTGATTTCATTAACGGTCAGGTCGGTGCAAGTCAGCAGCTCCTTCGCTTTATTTATGCGGATCCCAAGCAGATGATCGCTGAAGTTGAGGCCGGTTTTCTCTTTGATGTACACCGAGAGATAGGCGCTCGACAGGTTCAGCTTGGCGGAGAGATAGTCGAGGGACAGGTCCTCCGCATATTGGTTATGAATGATGCTCAGGAACATGGCGATCAGCGGTTCCTCGCCGCTATCCTTCTTCTTCCGTATCAGGGCGCAGGACGCTTCGATCAGCTGGCGGAAGACGCTTTGGTATTCGCGCAGGCAGTGGCATTCCGCCAGCCGCGAGCCCCACTGCTTCAAGGATTGAAGCTGAGCTTTGTCGACCTGGGCCATTTCCGCATAGCCGATAATTTTGGAGGCGGCGGCATCGGCGAAGAAACGGAACTGGGCAATGCCGGCCTCTTTGCGCTGCAATGCCGCAAGCGCCTGCTCAATGATCTGAAGCGCTCGGCCGTCGCTGCCTTCCTGCAGGGCATCCAGCAATCCCTTCTCCTGGGACGGGCTGAGATGGACCGTCGTCGGAAGCGTCCGCGGCTTCGTCACCAGCTGCGATTCCTCCAGAAGAGGGGCTTGCTCGGTCAGCGCTTTGACCTGACGGTAGGCTTCATTGAAGCCGGAGGAATCGTGGACCTGCGAGCTGACAGCGATGGTAACGAGGAACAGCTCGGTCTCGTTGTTCAGCATATCTTTCATTTCCTCCAGCAGTTTTTCCAGCTGACTGGCTTCTTCGCGCTTGAAGATCGAGATGATCTCGTTCTTCTCGATCTGGAACGTATGCGAATCCGGGTAGCGCTCCGCCGTAAACAGATGGATATGCTCCAGCATATGGCGGACCGCTTGGTCCGTCTGGAGCGGCGGCTCGCCGCTTGGATTCAGGCGGAACCGGATATGATACAGCACGACGATAAAGCTGCCGTCATCCGACAGGAAATCCTCCCATTCGCTAATATCCGTATTGATGCTTTTCAACTGGCTGATATAGGAGTAGCTGGTCAGCACCGATTTTTGCTTGTTCAGGCGGTCCCGGATCTCCTCCTTCTCCCGCAGCAGGTCCTGGATGCGGCTCTTGATGAGATCGTATTCATTGATGCTGCCTTGATACGGCTGCGGCGCGTGAGTCTTGCGATTGAGCACCGTCGTCAATATCTGCTTCACCGGCTTGTGCAATCTGCGGCTGAAGAAATAGGAGGCCGCCAGAGCTACCCCGAGCGATAGCGAGAAGATGAGCAGCAGCGCCCCGGTCAGCCTGCTCAGCTGAGCAGACACATGACTGTATGGGACGGCCGAGATGTAGGTCAATCCGTCGTCTCCGGCTTCCGCAAAATAGTAAGTTCCGTCCTTGAGCACGGCTTGCTGCCCAGAGGCAAACGTCGGCAGCTCATTGGCGCGAAGGTCTCCCCATGTGTACAGCACATCCCCGTCCGCGTTCAAAATCGCAAGCGAGCGGTCGCTCGGCTCCCCGAAGAAGGATTGAGCGGCCTTGTCGATATCGATCAGCGCGATAATCTGGTAACGGCTGTCCAGCTGCTGATAGACGAATGGCATCAGTTTTTTCTCGGACAGATCATTATGGATACGGTAGACAGCAGCCGGAAGCAGGCTGAAGGATTCCCCGCTGCTCTTGTAGCTGTTCCAGAAGGCGTAGGGGTACTGCTTGCTAGTATAAGACCGGTCGAGCATATAAGGAGCATTCCCGCTTCCGGATTTGCTGAGCACAAAATCATGCTCCTTCAGATAAATCAGCGTATCCTCCAGGAAGAAGAGCGGGTTGTAGATATCGCTCCGCATCTGGAGCATGACATCACGGGCCTTCAAATAATTGACCTCGTTGCCCGTCTGCTGGCGGAGCTGATTATTGAACCCGATTAAATCGGCATGATTATATATGTCAAATAACAGCACCTGCAGCCGGCTGAACTGGTAGGAGAACCGTTCCGCCGTGTCGTGGACCGCCTGCTGGCTCGTATCGATAATTTCTTTTTGAAGGCTGGATTTAAATAGATGGAAGATCACGGCATAGAATAGGCCGAACAAAACGATGATGGCCAAAAAGCTGAGGAAAATTTTGAAGAACAGGCTTCTGCTCTTGCTTTTGATCCAGTTCATAAACGATCCCCCTTTTGTATGTATTCGCGTTTATGGTCCTCCCCACAGTATAAAGGACAAGTATTAAGGATCGTGCTGCGTGGTGTTAACCCACCGTAAAAAAGGAATAGTCATTATTTTAGATTTTAAGCTTTAATTTAGGAAAAACGCCCGGCAGCCCGGCAATCCAATGAAAGGCGAGACATCGAAAAAATGGTCAATACCCATCCCGGCAATCGGTCGTATATGATGCAGATGTGAACCGAAGAGCAGGAGAAAGGTTCAGAAACGAAAGTGAGGGGATGTCCGATTTTAGAGCGTCAGGTTCGTAACATGGAAGCGCATTCAACAAAACCCGGCAGCACACGTGGCAGCAGCGTCTGGCGAGGTACGGTGAAGCAGGTGCGCAAAAACTGGCAGCTGTATCTATTATTCCTGCCGGTTCTGCTCTACTTCATCGTGTTTCACTACGTGCCGATGTACGGGGTACAGATCGCCTTCAAGGATTTTATCGCCAATAAAGGCATTCTGGAAAGTCCTTGGGTAGGCTTCAAGCATTTCGAGCGCTTCTTCAACAGCTTCTACTTCTGGAGAATCATTAAAAATACCCTTGGCATCGGGCTGTATGAATTGATTGTCGGGTTCCCGATTCCGATCATACTTGCCTTGATGATCAACGAAGCGCGGTCGGGCCGGTTTCGCCGGTTCATTCAAACGGTAACTTATGCACCTCATTTCTTGTCAACGGTCGTGGTCGTCGGCATGATCATGATGTTTCTGTCTCCGGTCAGCGGACTTGTCAATTTCATTATCACCTCCTTTGGCGGGGAACCGATTGCCTTTATGACGGAGCCGTCCTGGTTTAAGAGCATCTATGTGTGGTCCGGCGTCTGGCAGAGCATGGGGTGGAGCTCCATCATTTATTTGGCGGCGCTCGCGGGCATCGATCCGCAGCTGCATGAGGCCGCCAAGGTGGACGGTGCAGGCTGGTTCCGGCGAATCTGGCATATCAATCTGCCGGGGATCGCCCCGACGATGATCATTCTGCTGATTCTGAACATCGGATCCATTCTGGGGGTCGGCTTCGAGAAGGTCTTCCTGATGCAAAATTCGCTCAACATGGAAGCCTCGGACGTTATCGCCACGAACGTATACCGAAGCGGGATCCTGGGCGCCCAGTACAGTTACTCGGCGGCGGTCGGATTATTCAACTCCGTCGTCAACTTTATCATGCTGATTACCGTCAACCGGATCGCCCGCAGAGTCAGCGAGACCAGCCTATGGTAAGGAGGAAGCAGCTATGCCACAAAGCCGGAGCGAACGCATTGCCGGAATCTGTATTTACATTATATTATCATTAATTTCGCTTGTTGTATTGTATCCGTTATATTTTGTGCTTATCGCTTCGATCAGCGCGCCGGAGACGGTGATGCGCGGAGAAGTATGGCTGTGGCCCAAGGAATTGTCGTTTGTCGGATATGAGCGGCTGTTCGCCAACAAGGAGATCATTCAAGGATTTCTGAACACCGTGCTCTATACGGTAACGGGGACGGCGCTGAACCTCGTGATGACGATCGCGGCGGCGTATCCGTTATCGAGGGCGGACTTTAAGGGACGCAACGGGTTCATGCTCATCATCGTCTTCACCATGTTCTTCAGCGGCGGCATGATTCCGAGCTACCTGCTGGTTAAGGAGCTTGGCATGCTCGATACGATCTGGGCTATGATTATTCCGTCCGCGGTGTCGGTATGGAACATCATCATCATGCGTACGTTCTTCCAGAACTCCATTCCGAAGGAGATGCAGGAAGCGGCCTTCATCGACGGCTGCTCGAATATGCGGGTGCTGTTTCGCATCGTGCTTCCGCTCTCCGGTCCGATCCTGGCCGTTATGGTGCTGTTCTACGCGGTCGGCCACTGGAATTCCTATTTCACCGCCCTGATCTATCTATCCGACCGGTCGAATTATCCGCTGCAGCTGTTCCTGCGGGAAATTCTCGTCCAAGGGCAGATGCAGGAAATGGTCGATATCAGCGACGATTCGCTGGCCCGGAGTCTGATGGATGCGGAAGCAATCAAATACGCGGCGGTCATTGTGACCAATCTGCCGATGCTGCTCTTGTATCCGTTCTTGCAGAAGTATTTTGTCAAGGGAGTCATGATTGGAGCCATTAAAGGCTGACATATTCAAATGATAAGACTATAGGAGGCAGTGACAATTATGGTGAAAAAATGGGTTTCGCTCACATTGACAGCGGTGCTGGCAGCGGGGCTGCTGGCTGGCTGCGGGAGCAAAAGCGGGGATGGCGCAACGAAGGAGGGGGAGACGGCCAAGTCCAATTTCAACGAGACCGGCATGCCGATCGTAAATGAACCGCTCAACCTGACCTTCTTCACGGGCAAATCGCCGACAAACGGAAGCAAGTTCGAGGATACGCTCGTATGGAAGACGTATAAGGACATGACCAACATGAACATTACGTTCAACCTTGTTCCGTTCGAGACGCTGACCGAGAAGCGGAACCTGGCGCTTGCCGGCGGGGATTATCCGGACGTGTTCTACTCCGCCCGGGTAGGGTCGGCTGAGCTGACGCGCTACGGCGAGCAAGGCGTCTTCATTCCGCTGAATGACCTGATCGATAAATATGCGCCGAATTTCAAGAAGCTGATGGAGCAGTACCCGGATATCCGCAAGGGCTTGACGATGCCGGACGGCAACATTTATTCCTTGCCATCCTTCTACGATCCGGAGCTGCTCTCGATGCTGATCGGTACGCCGCTGTGGATCAATCAGGAATGGCTGGATAAGCTCGGTATGGAGGAGCCGAAGACTACCGAGGAGTTCTACGCCTACCTGAAGGCGGTTAAGGAAACCGACCTGAACGGCAACGGCAAGCATGACGAGATTCCATACTCTGCAACGGGCATCACCGGTCTCGTTGACCATTTGAAGGGCTCCTGGGGCCTTGGAACGAGCGGGCTTGGCCATAAGTTCGTCGATGTCGATCCGGAAACAGGCAAGCTGCGGTTTACGAAGGCGGAGCCGAAATACAAGGAAATGCTGGAGTTCATGAACAAGCTATATAAGGAAGGACTGCTGGATAAAGAGATCTTCACGATTGAAGGCGGCGCTTTGAACGCGAAAGGGCAGGAAGGCTTGCTCGGGGCTACCGTCGTGCCGAATCCGGAGACCGTCATGGGACGCAAGGAATATATCGGTCTCGGTGCGCTCAAGGGACCTCACGGCGATCAGCTGTACTCCCACGTAAAGGTGCCGATGGTCCACGTAGGGGCATTTGCGATCACGGACAAGAACCCGAATCCGGAGGCGACGATTCGCTGGATGGATTACTTCTATGGCGATGAGGGAGCGCAGTTCTACTTCATGGGTAAAGAAGGCGAGACCTACACGAAGAACGCCGACGGTCAGCTTGAATATGTGAAGGAAATTACCGAAAATCCGGACGGCTTGACACAGGACCAGGCGCTGGCGAAGTACTTTACATGGCTTGGCGGCAGCTATCCGGGATTGGTGCGGGAGAGCTGGTTCAAGGGCTCCGAGACGCTTCCGAGCGCGATGGCGGCAGCCGAGAAGGCGGAGCCTTATGCAGTGAAGGAAATTCTGTATAACTTCAACTTTACGCTGGAAGAGACGGATATCATGTCCTCGATCGGCAAGGATATTCAGGATTATGTCACCGAGATGGAGGCGAAGTTCGTCAATGGCTCCGCATCCTTCGACCAGTGGGACGAGTACGTGAACACGCTGAACAAGATGGGCCTGGAGGAATACATGCGAGTGTATCAGGCGGCATACGACCGCTACCAGGCGGAGTAACAAGCGGTTGGTTTAGGGTATAAGCTATTATTGTGCAAGCATGAGCAGCCCGCTCAAGGGAATATCCCTTGATTGCGGGCTGTTTCCGTTATTCCTGAGAGGTATTGCTCGTATATATGCGCTGAGGTTTGATATAAAGGCATAGACGTCAATTACGCATCTCCAAGCAGCACGATCAGGGGCATTGTGGAAAGAACGTGTCCGACTGGCGCCGTGATTTTTGCTGGTGATTTTCTCTATATGGAATGGTAATATTTATGAAAAGATGTTGACCCGCAGGTCGTTGCAGCGTCAGGAGCTCAAGTCATCATTGGCGGGAGTTATGATGATGGTTTAAGAGGGGGCTGTGTAGCGATGGAGCGGAAGGTTTCCATGAAGAAGATTCCAAAAGGGGTAGCGGAATGGGTATTCAGGCCGAGACGCAGGTACGGGCGCTTTCCGAGAATCGAGCGGATGGTGGAATTGCTGTTCAAAGCGATACTCATTTTTTGGGCTTTTATCGTGATTCGCTGGTTTATCCTGATCACGGTTGCGACGATGAGGCATTTCGGCGTGTTTGATTAAGCAGTATTATTGTCAAAGAGCTGTCCATTATAAGACAGGACTAGAATCAGAGTGAAAAAAGTTGTGGTAACTATTATATATTTGCTGTATAATTGTTAGTAAAGAAAAATATATCTTTTTAATTTGAAAGAAAAATGTATTTTCATGAAACCATTCATGGTATAATTTCCATACCATACAACATCAACCGGGATACCCTGGTTTGAGTTTGTTGCAGCATTTAAAAAATAAAACATGAATATGGATCTTCGGGGTAAGGTGAAATTCCTGACCGGCGGTGATGCTTCGATTCGAAGCTTAGCCCGCGACTCGCGACAAAACAGCCTTCGCAAGGCCTGCAATCGCGACTGACTTGGTGCAATTCCAAGGCCGACGGTATAGTCCGGATGGGAGAAGATCAAAGCTTGGTTTGCTGTGGATTTTTTTCGAAAAATCGCATGATAGCAGGCTTATTTGATCAGCCCCCGTTTACGCCGACATTGCTCGGCAGGCGGGGGCTTTCTGCTGGTAAGACCTCCGTATTCAGGATGAGGAGAGGTAAAGATGGATAACGTAAATATCGGTGTCAAGGTCAAGCCTTACGACTCCGGCGCACAAGCAAGGGGCCGAATGCGGGGAGGATTTTGGCTTGTCGTATTGGGAGCGGCCCTCTGGGGCGTGGACCCTTTGTTCAGGGTCATTCTTCTGAAAAACCTGACGTCGGCGCAGATTGTTTTGCTCGAGCACATCATCATTTCCTTGATTGCCATTCCGGTTTTGTGGAGAAACCGCGTTGAATTGCGAGGTATCGGCTGGCGCCATGTCGGAGCGCTGCTGTTTATTTCCTGGGGCGGCTCCGCGCTGGCCACGATCCTGTTCACGATGGGCCTGTCAAACGGCAACCTGAACGCCGTCCTGCTGCTGCAGAAGCTTCAGCCGCTGTTTGCGATCATGCTCGCCAGCCTGCTTCTGAAGGAGAAGCTGCCTCGCCACTTTGGCATTTTGCTTATTGTTGCTCTGGCGGGCACTTATCTGCTTACCTTTGGCATGACGCTGCCTATTGGTCACTGGAACGATTTTGTGCAGATCGGAAGCCTCTTATCGTTGGGCGCAGCCGCATTATGGGGCGGCTCGACGGTGATGGGACGGCTGATGGTCGGCAAGCTGAAGTATGAGACGGTGACCTCGCTGCGCTTCGTGCTGGCGCTGCCGCTGCTGACCTTCATGACGTGGAACGAAGGAGCCGCATGGAATATGCCGGCATTCGGTACCGGCGCTTTTGCCGCGGTATCCTTGAATCTGATCGGCCAGGCGCTGCTGCCGGGACTCTTGAGCCTGCTGGTGTATTATAAAGGGCTGACTACTACGAAGGCCTCCGTCGCAACGCTTGCCGAGCTGAGCTTCCCTATGGTCGGCGTTCTCATTAACTGGATCGTATTCCAGGAGGTTGTGACAAGCGCCCAGCTGCTGGGCTTTCTGCTGATCTGGATCGTTCTGTTTGTCATATCGAGGCAGTCGGAATCGTCTGAGCGGACGCTATCGTAATGAATGACTTCTTAATGAATGACTTCTTAATGAATAATTCATAATCTAAAGCTTCACGGCGTATAACTTCCATGACCCGGCGGGCATTCACCCTTGAGGAGGTCCGCCGGTATATCGAGGCCAACGCATGATTTCATAACCGTCGTTAACAGCCCTTTTCCCTTGGTAACGGAGCTATCTTCGCTTCTAACCTGCGGGGAGAAGGCTTTTTTCATAGGTCTGGATAAAAAAGCAGTTGAAATCGGAGCAACTCTCGATTAAAGTGGTAACCAACTGCCATACTAGTATGAAAAGGTGGATGGGTTGCCTATGACTATAACGGTCCAAGATGTCATTGATCGATTAACGGGACAATCCGGATCGCCGGATGCCTCGGTCGACGGAATCGTGGCGGGGGACGGGGGCGCGGCTGTTCGGGGAATTGCGGTTGCCTTCATTGCTTCGCACGACGTGATCGTACGGGCGGCGGAATTGGGCGCGAATTTGTTGATTACGCATGAGGGCGTCTTTTACAGCCATCATGAAGCTGGGCCGGATCATTTGGGGGACAGCCCGGTCGTTCAGGCCAAGCTGGAGCGTATCCGCTCCAAGGGGATGAATATATACCGGCTGCATGATGCTCCGCATCGGACCGAGCCCGACGTGATAACCGAAGGGCTGGTTAAAACCTTGGGCTGGAATGACCAGCTCGAGAAGCATCTGCCAACAGCGGCCATCGTGGCTCTGCCGGAGGGGATGACCGTTCAAGGGATCGCAGAATATATCAAGGATCGGCTGCATCTGCCGTACGTTCGCTTTGTGGGCAGCCGGGACACGGTATGCAAACGGATCGGAATCGCGGTTGGCTATCGGGGAGGCGGGCAGCACGCCATTCCGCTGTATGAACGCGAGCGGATGGATATGCTGATTGCAGGCGAAGGACCGGAGTGGGAGACGCCCGAATACGTCGCCGATGCGGCTGCGCAAGGACGGGACCAAGCGCTGATGCTGCTCGGGCATGGGGCGAGCGAGGAGCCGGGCATGCGGCTGGTTGCCGATCGGCTTCGGGACTATTTTCAGGAGCTTCCCGTTCATTTTCTCCCGGCACGTCCGTTGATTCATATCATCTAGACTTAAACTTGTTCGGTCGATGTACTACTGTATCTGGAAAGATATCGAGAGAGAGAATATCAAGAAATTGTATGGATAGAAAGAGGTAACCGTATGTCAACAGGGCCAAGGATCAAAGGATCGACCCGGGATTATTCATATCATCTATTAAAAGACCGTATTATGCGCCTCGATCTGGAGCCGGGCACCAAAATATCGGAGAAGGAAATTGCCGAAGAGCTGCAGGTCAGCCGAACGCCGGTACGCGAAGCCTTCATGAAGCTTGCCGAGGAGGAGCTGCTGGATATCATTCCGCAGAGCGGGACGCTTGTATCCAGGATCAACCTTACGCATGTGGAGGAGGGCCGGTTTATCAGGGAGAAGATTGAGAAGGAGATCGTTGCGCTGGCTTGCGAGCGTTTCCCGGAGGAGCACCGTTTTCGCTTAGAGACCAATCTTGCGCTGCAGGATGTGAGCGCGGACAACCGCAACCGATATAAGCTGTTCGAGCTGGACGAAGAGTTCCATCAAATACTGTTCGCAGGCACGGGGAAGGAACGGACATGGAAAATGCTCCAGCAGCTCAATATCCACTTCAACCGGCTGCGTCTGCTGCGGCTCTCGATGGACTCCAACTGGGAGACGATCATTGCCCAGCATAAGGAGATTTATCGGCTGATCGTGAGCGGGGAGACGGAGCAGGCCGTGAAGACCATGGAAGGCCATTTGCGCCTGGTCGTTGTGGAGCAGGACCTGCTTCGCCAGAAGTACCCTCAATATTTTATATAAACCGCACAAAAAGATGACCCCTGCATCGGCAGAGGCCATCTTTTTTTAGCTCTGGAGACCAGGGTTATCGTATCGATCGTTGAATGACTTGATCGAGAAGATCCGCAACGCGCGACGGTCCTTCTTGAAGATCCGCGCTGCTCAGCGTCAACCAGCTGTGGCGCTCATCCATATCCAGCGAGCGTTCAAGCCAGCCTGCAACACCGCTTCCCTTCCGGTCAACCTCGACCAGAACCGAAATTCCGTCGCGCTGGGGATACAGAATCAGCTCCAGCTCACGCATCCGGCTTGCGTATTCACGTCCCGGATAGAATTCAATTTCCTGCACGAACGGAACCCCGCGTCCCAGTCGGGAATGATATTCGCAGGAGGCCGTTTTAAACTGGAACCCGAGCTCGGAAGCCGCGTCGAATATAACAGCTGCCTCCGGCCCTGGCGTAACCTCAATATAGTCGTAATCCTTCGGATCGATTGCATTTTCGATATCAAGTCCGGTATGAACCCATACCCGCTGTCTGGAGAGCGTGAGCGGCGTTTCCAGCGGAAGCGGGAAGGAGAACGGGATTTCCAGTTCATCGCCCGCCTTTACAAGCAGGGAGTCGGTAATGCTAACCTTAGCCAGCACGCAGGATTCCGTGAATTTGCTGTCATCCCGCTCGCGGATATACTCGGTCATTACCTTTAGGTAGATGCGGTCCACCTTCTGTTCCACATTGCCGCCCCGAATATAGACGATCCCGCTTACTTCCTCCCCCGGATAATATGAGGATTTCTCCAGGCGGGTATCAATCTGCGCTGCGCCGATCCCGACGCTGGCCAGAATTTTGTTAAAAAACGACATGAACGTTGTCCTCCTTAAAGTATATAAGACGAACGATTGAACTGAATGTGGGCCAAGCACGTAAAATGTTCCTACAATCGTGCCCGCAGCCCATTCATTTGTTCATCCTATATTAGGATGTATAATACTGGCTTATACGGACAAAAGCGGCCGGAAGTTTCTTACATCAAGGCATTTTTCAAAAAATATTTTTTAGGGAATTAAAGTGGTGCTCTCGCAGATTTGCCGTGCCGACACGCCAGCTTCGCGGGGGGCTTATTCATGCGATCAACCGATGACATGTATCCTCAACAGTGCTTGCGTCCCTCTCATCTGCATAGATGCAGCGGCTTGCCGCCAGGAGTTAGCTTTCGCGGAGGGCGCATGGTATAGTGAAGTCGATACCCTTTAAGGATGGAGTATGTAACATGAGCAAACAACAACGTTCTGCGCATAATAACAAAAATAGCAAGCATGGCAAGGCAGAAGGAGCCAAACCGAACGGACCAGCGGCGTCGAGCCGTCCGAAGCCTTCCGGGAAGCCGGCCTACTCGCGAGAAGATTCGAAGCCGGCAACAGGCCGAAAGGCTGCTTCTTCCAAGGAAAGGCCGAATCCGAAAGTGGGGAAGGCGCCTCATTCATATAACCAGAAACGGCGTTCAACTTCCAATACCACCAACGCGGAGGAGCTGAAGTCCGGCGATATCATCATCGTGACGATCAAGCGGCTCGGCATCAACGGCGAAGGCGTCGGCTACTATCGCCGCAAGGCGGTCTTTATTGACGGCGCCATTACGGATGAAGTCGTCAAGGCGGAGGTCCAAGAGGTTCAGCCGAAATTCATCAAGGCCCAGCTGCTGGAAGTGGAGAAGCGTTCACCCCACCGGATCGAGCCGCCGTGTCCGGTGTTCGGGATATGCGGAGGCTGCCAGATCCAGCACATATCCTATGAGGGCCAGCTTGCGGCGAAGACCGATATCGTCCGCGAGGCGTTCAACCGGTACGCCGGGTTGGACAATCTGCGGTTCAAGCCGATCCTCGGGATGGAGCATCCGTGGAATTATCGGAATAAAGCCCAGCTGCAGCTAAAGCGGCAGGGCCGCGAGGTCATCGCGGGACTGTATGAAGCCGACAGCCATTCCATCGTCGATATCAGCGGCTGCCCGATCCAGCATCCGAAGGTGAACGAAGCGGTGGAAAAGGTGAAGTCGGTGTTGGAGGAATTGCGCATTCCTCTATATAAGGAGAACGGGAGCAAGGATGGGGTGCGAACCATCGTGGTCCGCCACGGCTTCCAGTCCGGCGAGCTGCAGGTGACGCTCGTAACGGCAGGCAGCCGTCTGCCGCGGCAGGACGACTTTGTTCGAATGCTGCGCCTGACGATGCCGGAGGTCAGCGGCATTGCCATGAACATCAACCCGAAGAAGACCTCCCTCATATTCGGAGAGCGGACGATAACCCTGTGGGGAGCCGAGAACATGCAGGAATCGCTGAGCGACCTGCAGTTTGCGCTGTCGCCGCGGGCATTCTTCCAGCTGAATCCGCAGCAGACGGTGAAGCTGTATGAATCGGTGCGTGCTGCGGCCGGACTGACCGGCCAAGAGACGGTCATTGATGCCTACTGCGGGACAGGCACGATTGGGCTGTGGCTGGCTCCGTATGCGAAGGAGATCCGCGGGATCGAGGCGATTCCCGAAGCGGTGGAGGACGCCTGTATCAACGCGCAGCGCAACGGCCGCACCAATGCAAGCTTCCATGTCGGACAGGCAGAGGAGCTGCTGCCGCGCTGGGTCAAGGACGGATTGCGTCCCGACGTCATAATCGCGGATCCGCCGCGGACCGGCCTGGACCCGCGCTTTCTGGAGACGATCCTCCGCACCAAACCGAAGCGGTTCGTGTACGTCTCCTGCAATCCGTCGACGTTGGCGAAGGATTGCAAGGTGCTGCTGGACGGAGGCTATGAGATCGATTGGGTGCAGCCGGTCGATATGTTTCCGCAGACGAGTCATGTGGAATCCTGTACACTGCTCGTGCGAAAGGACAATTAAATCGGAGATGATTGGCCAAATCAAGAGGGGTGAAAGAGCCCCTCTTTTTTTTGACGTATTTTAGCATGGTAACATTAGCTAAACGAGGTTATCTTTTGTGCAATCATGTTAGTCATGGCATGTTTGTGAGGAATCCCTGAAGAATTGCAGTCGAAAACGATTTCCGAACTGTCCTTCATGAGCCAGTCGTGATAATGCGTGAGTAACTCCCCAGAGTACCATTTATAGGCATTGGGTTCTTTTTCAGGTGGCGGAGCAATAAACGGTTTATTTACAAACACATTAAAGACATGAATGCCGTTTTCGTTTGTAAACTGCTTATAATTATCAAATATCTCTTTACGATATTCCGGCTTTATGTAGTGCAGCACACCACTTGAAAAAATAATGTCATAATGAGTATCTAAACGGTAATCCAAAATATCTGCCTTAAAGACATGAACGTGAACTCCGGTTTTTTCAGCGAGGCTTCTTGTCTTCTCAATCCCCGCGTCAGAAACGTCAAATGCGCTAACCTCATATCCATTTCTTGCAAAGAATACGGCGTCTTTCCCTTCGCCGCAACCAATATCCAGTAATCTCAGGCGTTTGGTCGGAGGCATAAGTTGCAAGACCTGATAGCATGCATCATTAGGCTCAGTCCCCCAGTAATAATCTTGTGTTTTATATTCTTCCTCATAAATCGTAATCCGTTTGTCCTGCGCTGTATACCCAAGAAGTTTATCGATGCTTACTTCTAACGTTCTCGATAACTCAGGGAGTAATGCAATATCAGGCATCGACTGAGCATTCTCCCATTTGGAGACTGCTTGGAAAGAAAGCCCAAGGATTTGTGCAAGCTCTTCTTGGGTAAGTCCCTTCTCTTTGCGGTATATGGCTATGTTCCTTGCTAATGTTTCCTTCATGATCTCTCACGCTCCTTCTAGTAAACCAATTGTATTGGAGCTGCCTGCAATGAACAATAACTTCATATTTGAGCTTTTATATTATTCAACCACCAGTTGAGCCAAGAATAATTCATAGAGCCGCTTCCTGAGAGGGCGTAAGTTAAAGCCGACAGAGTCTATCATTGCTGAGAAAAAGCAAACCATAAGAAATGGACGCTTTTGATTCGATATAAAATAGGGCTAAATTGCGAGTTTCATCGGTGTATAATATGGAAAGGACTGATGATGATGTTGGAAAGATCCAGAAGAAAGGACATCGCATCAAGAATCGTCAAAGCGACGCCGCACGCAGTCTATGGAGCATTCATGAATCCTAAGGCACTCGTTGCCTGGCTTCCGCCGGAAGGGATGGAAGGCCGGATCGACGCATTCGATGCCCGTGAAGGCAGCATTGAATGCAACATATATGCCCGATAATAGATGCGGCAGATCAAGCGAAGGAGGAATGAACATGACAAAGATGGAGTTATCGCCAGAACAACGTGAAGAACTACTCCAAACATTGAAAGCCCGTTTCGAGAAAAACATGAACCGCCATCCAGGACTTGAATGGGCCGACGTACAAGCAAAGCTTGAAGAAAATCCTGAAAAACTGTGGTCGCTCCATGAAATGGAGGAAACCGGGGGAGAGCCGGATGTCGTTGGTTACGACGGCAAGACAGGCGAGTACATATTCTATGATTGTTCGGCTGAAAGTCCAAAAGGCCGCAGGAGCGTCTGCTATGACCGCGAAGCGCTGGAGTCAAGGAAAGAACATAAACCGAAAAGCAGTGCCGTCGAAATGGCAGCTGCCATGGGCATTGAGCTGTTAACGGAAGAGCAGTACCGGGAGCTGCAGCAGCTTGGCAATTTCGATATGAAGACATCGAGCTGGGTGATCACACCTGAAAGGATTCGAAGACTCGGCGGGGCCCTCTTTTGCGATCGCCGTTACGACACGGTCTTTGTATACCATAATGGAGCGGAATCCTACTATGCAGCCAGGGGGTTCCGCGGCTCGCTAAGAGTCTAAAAAGCAGGGAGTCGGCGCTGCTGCGGGGCTTCCATGGTTTTGGATTGTACTAATAGATCCGCACGTCGATTGAGAATTTTTAATGGAATAGGAAATGTTTTTAGGGAGCGTCTTTTTGGGCGCTCTCTTTTTATTTGGCTGGCAGGGAATGGGGCTATCTTTGGTAATTATTATTATATCAATTTAATATGTTTACTTATTATATTATTTTGATATAATAAAAATCGATCAAACGAATAAGGAGGAAAACACGATGTTTAAGAGTGGCAATGTAACGGTGATGGTGTCGGATATGAAGAAGGCGGAGCAATTTTATGTCGAAACCCTTGGATTAAAGCTGTTGCCTGAAAGCGACGGGCATTTTGCGCAGATCGAAGCACCAGGGTTGACGATCGGACTCCTGCATCTAGCCGGCGAACATGGGGGTGACCCGGTAAATTCGGGCAGCATGTCGATTGGCTTGGAGGTAGAAGAAATGAAGTCGGCCATCGAGACACTTAAGTCTCGCGGCGTAGAGTTCCATCATGCTGTAGAAGGCGAAGCCGCCAAAGTCGTACATTTCAGTGACCCTGACGGCAATGCCCTCTATTTGGTTTGTAACCGATAAGCCAAGGATATAGAGACAAAGTAAGGAGGCATCTTCCCATGGGGCCGAAAACCAACGTCATTATGGTCGTCGCCGGACTGCTGGCGGCGATGTTTATCGGCGCGTTGGACGCGACAGTCGTCGCCACCGCGACGCCGCATATCATTACGGATTTGCATGGCCAGAACCTGTTCAGTTGGGTGTTCGCCGTTTATACGCTGACTACTTGCGTGGCGACGCCCATTTTCGGCAAGCTGGCCGATTTGTTCGGGCGCAAAGCCGTGTTCGCGGTCGGCATCGGTTTATTCGTCCTCGGTTCCATATTGTGCGGGGCTGCACAGTCGATGCCTGAGCTCATTTGGTTCCGGGCTTTGCAAGGCTTCGGTGCCGGGGCGCTCGCGCCCGTATGCTTTACGATTATCGGCGACTTGTTCTCGGGCAAGCAGCGCGGCAAAATGATGGGGATTTTCTCATCCGTTTGGTCTGTGGCTGGCCTTCTAGGCCCACTGATCGGGGGGTATTTCGTCGATCAGGTGTCATGGCGCTGGATATTCTACATCAACGTGCCGATCGGTGCCGCGGCCCTGCTGCTTGTCGTCCTATTTTTGCACCAACCGATCGAACGCCGGGCGAAAAAGATCGATTACCTCGGAGCGCTGACCTTTACCGTATCCTTCTCTACGCTCCTTTATGCACTGCTGAGCGGGGGAGCCGAGCATTCGTGGAATTACCCGTTGATTGTGGGGCTGTTCATGGCATCCGCCGTATTTTTAATGCTGTTCCTCTGGATTGAGAAACATGCGGATGAACCCATGATCCCTTTGTCGATTTTCCGGATTCGCGTATTGAACGTGACCAATATCAGCGGTTTTCTGACGTTCAGCATTACGACAGGGTTGACGGTTTACACGCCGATCTGGATTCAGTCGGTGCTCGGGAACTCCGCGACGAGCTCGGGACTGATCGTCATGCCGATGTCCCTGGCCTGGCCGCTTGCCGCCAACATCGCCGGCAGGCTGATGTACCGGGTCGGGGCGAAAACCTCGATTGTATTCGGGTCTGCGCTGGTAGTGGCCGGCTCAGTCTGGCTTATTGCGCTTCAGTTGAACTCCCCTTACGTATTCTGGATTGGCATCCTCATTCTAATCGGGCTGGGAATGGGCTTCGTGGCGACACCGTCCACGGTTGTCGTGCAATCGGTCGTCGGCTGGGAGCAACGCGGCGTCGCGAACGCTTCCAGCATGCTGTTCCGTTCGCTGGGCCAAACGGTCGGCATCGCGGTGTTCGGTACGATTTATAACCAACATGTGACATCCCTCAGCTCCAGATCGGAGCTGGCTGCCGGTTTGCATGCCGTTTTTCTGCTCCTGTTCGGCATAGCGGTTGCGAACATGCTTGCCGTGATGCTTCTGCCAAAACGTCGTAATATGATGGCGCAGCAGCAGGTCGGGGGATAGAGGAGTGGACAATAGGCCGACAATCGGCCCTCCAAACGGATAGATAGGACTCGGAAAAGTCGCGGCGACCGCGGCTTTTCTGTTTTTTCAGCCCACCGTATGTTATACTGTTGTTTACTTAATAGCAGTAGAACGGATAAGGGAGGCCATTCGCTTGTACGAATTGTTCATACTCGGCGAATTGATGAATAACCCGATGCACGGCTATTTGCTGCATCAGATTTTGAACGGAATTGTTGGACCTACGCGAAAGGTCAGCTGGGGGGCGATTTATCCGCTTATCCACAGCATGCTTGCAGACGGTCTGATCGAACAGGTTCCCGATGAACAACCGGAGGGTGCCCGGCAGGGAAGAGGTAAAAAGGTAAAGACTTATAAACTTACAGATGAAGGCCGAATTCGTTTTTTCCGGCTGATGGAAGAACCGATTCCATACTCCCCGGATTACGAGCTGCATTTTTATACGAAATTGAAAAACTTTGAAATGATTAGCAAGGAATTGCAGTTTTTGATTTTACACCAATACAAGGATTACCTGCGTTATGAAATCCGTCATGAAGAAGAACGGTTGGAATATGCTAGCAAGGACGAGCGGATTCCTGCCGGAGAGCAGCGCTACATTCAGATCTTTTTCCGGCATCGACTGGAGAAGCTCCGCTTTGACGAAGAGTGGGTTTTACAGTTAATCGATGGCCATCGAGCGGAAGGAAAAGAGCTTGAACGGGAGTAAGAGCTGATAAGCTTAAAGCAAACCATGAGAAGTGGTCGACCATAGTGAACTCGAAATGACAATGTGTCGAAAATATGGACTGAAATAATAGAGAAGAGGGGCATGCCCCTCTTCTTGTTTTTTTAATCAGCTCTGGTGAGATTGAATCGTATTAAGACCCTCACCAAGTGGATGGCGAGGGTCAGTTCCATATCCGTTGTACCTCCACAAGGTCTTGATCGCTGAAGCTTAGCTTGTAAATGTCAGGCATATCCAGCTGTCTCCAGAAGCTAAAATCAAACCGCGGATCGAAATGGCTCATGATCAACACCATGATGTTTCCATGAGTCCCGATGGCGATGTTGTTCCCTTTATACTGTTCCAGTACTCTTTCAAGTGCCCGGACCCCTCTCGATTGGGCAGCCTGATTGGACTCTCCGCCTTCCCAGGCGAAAGAGTAGTCCTCCCACACCTTGGCGACTGCATGCTCGAAGTCGTCGACGGGGTGCTCTGATAATAATCGTTCTCGAAAATCTTCTTCGAGGATGATCCCGGCCCCGATTCGTTCCGCTAGCCCCTCGATCGTTTGAACGGCTCTCTTATACGGACTCGATATGAGGACATGAATATATTCAGGCTCCAGCAGCTCCGCAACTCTTGCAGCGTCCTGATGTCCGCGTTCCGATAAGGGTCTGTTTCGTTCATCCGGGGAATATACCGAGTGCGCATGCCGAACGAAATAGAGGTTTGTCATCATGTGCGCCAACCAACTCTCTTCTCAAGATTATGCACCATATTTTAACATATCGATCGATGCAATATAAGCTGAAGGATTGAACGGGATTAGGAAGAAGCAGCGTAGAAGCCTCTATTGCTTCACCATCCGCTCCCGGAATATTGGATATTGAAATGGGTGTTGACAGGGATTATTTGGAAGGGGTATACTGTGTGAAATTTAATCAAGGGAAAACGCAATGAATGGGAACAGTAAGGAGCTGCATTGTTCAGAGAGCTGTCGGTATCGGTGGGAGACAGTCAATCAGGCCCTGAAGCTCACCCATGAGCGGTGAGGCTGAATTTCAGTAGGTCTTAACGGATGACCTCCGTCAGAAGGTTCCAAGATCATTCGCGGATTCTTTAGGCTTCCAGCGAATTGAAAAGAGTGGTACCGCGAGGGAAAACCTATCGCCTCTTTATAGGCATAGGTTTTTTTTTGTAACAACAAACCATGAATAAAAGGCAGGGGATCGGCATGGAACATGTGATTGAATACTATTCCCGGTTCGATGAGTGGGGAAGGCTGGATCGGGAGCCGCTCGAATTTATCATTAACTGGCATTATATGAGGCATTATTTGCCTTCAAGCGGGAGGGTATTGGATAACGGCGCAGGGCCCGGAAAATATGCGATGGCATTAGCGGAGCAGGGCTATCAAGTCACCCTTTCCGATTTAACGCCCCGGCTTGTTGAAACGGCAAGGGAGAAGGCGGCCGAACGGGGGCTCATGGAACGCTTCGCCGGCTTTCATGTATTGAATGCAACGAATTTAAACGGATTTCCCGATGAGTCCTTCGATGCCTCGCTCATGTTAGGACCCCTCTATCATTTGCAGCGGGAAGAAGAACGAATTCGTGCCGTTCGAGAGCTGTTCCGTGTTACGAAGCAGGAAGGGATGGTGTTTGTTGCTTTCCAGAGCCGAATGCGGATGACATTGACGTCGTTACAATTCCCGGATTTCTGGAAGCCGAATAACACGATGGATGCGATCGATCAGTTCCGCAGGACAGGGATACTTAATCACGCCGATCCGGGGCGCTTTACGGGTGCGTATTATTTCAACATTGATGAGATCAAGCCCTTCATGGAAAGCCATGGATTCGAAACGATCGATTTGATCGGCTCTTCTAGCATCGGCGGCTTGCTGTCGCAGGAACAGCTGCAGGCATGGGAGGACAAGGGCGAGTCTGAACAGCTGCTGAACACGCTGAATGATATGGCAAGGGACCCATCCATTGCGGGGATCTCCTCTCATTTGCTGTACATCGGCAAAAGGAAATAGCGGCAGAACCGTGAAATTATACGTACGCCAACGAAAAATACATCGATATATATAAAAGGATAGGGGAGGAGCACGGTTGGAACGTATCATCAACATCGCGAAATCTGGGCATCAAGGATTGTCAGCCGCCGCCATAAACTCGTTCTTTACGCGGCTTGAGCAGCAGGCCCTGGAAGTGAATCATTTTATTCTGCTGAAGGAGGGGAGGACGGTGGCCGAATGGTACCGCGCCCCCTACCGGAAGGAATGCCCGCAGTTGCTGTTTTCCTTGAGCAAAAGCTTTACCTCGATCGCAGCGGGGATCGCCTGGGATCAAGGATACTTGGAGCTTTACGACCCGGTCATCTCGTTCTTTCCCGATGAACTCCCGGGCCGGGTGTCACCGAATCTTGCGAAAATGACCGTGCATCATCTGTTGTCCATGAGCACCGGCCATCTCGGCAACATCTATCCTGCAATCGCGAGGGAGGAGAACTGGGTCAGGGCGTTCCTTGCCCAAGAAGTCGAGCTTGAACCGGGAGAACGCTATTGCTACACCACGCACGCTACCTATATGGTGGCCGCCATAATCGAGAAGGTGACCGGCCAAAGTCTGGTTGATTTTCTGATGCCCCGCTTGTTTGAACCGCTGGGGATTTCAAGGCCAACCTGGGAGACGTGCCCAATGGGCATCGCGGCTGGAGGAATGGGTCTCAGTCTTACCACCGCAGACGTGGCCAAGTTCGGCCAGATGCTGTTAAACCGGGGGATGTATGAAGGCAAGCGAATCGTATCGGAGCGGTATATTGAGCTTGCTGCATCCGAGCAGAGCGATAACCGTCCAGGCGTAGAACGGGTCGACTGGGCACAAGGGTATGGGTATCAGTTTCACCTATGCCGCCGGGGCTGTTACCGGGGGGACGGCTCCTTTGGCCAGATGTGCTTTGTGGCCCCTCGCGAAAACATCGTCATTGCAGTGAACGCCAGCTTTAAGAGTATGGCCCGCCTTCAGGTTCTGCTGGATTTGATTTATGAAGAGCTGCTGGACGCTAAGAATATTCAGCAGTCCGAGGACTTTCAGGACGATCCCCGGCTGCAGCAGACCATAGCTTCCATCAGCTCCAAGGAGCCGGAAATACGGCCGATACCGGCCGGTGTACCGGATCTGCATCTTCGCACCTACGGATTGAGTGACAATGACAATCCGCAAGGGCTGAACCGAATCGGTTTTCGCTTGCGGGACTCTAAGCTATCGCTTCTGCTGGGCTATGGTCGTGAGGAGGACAGCGAGCAGCTCCTGGAGCTCGACTTTACGCAACCGGAGCAAACGCGGCATAGGTTCCATAAAGATTTGTCCATGCCTTTGCAAGAGGTGGTGACCTATGCTGCTTGGCTGGATAAACGGATGTTGCGGCTGAATCTGTATTATATTGAAACGCCATATGTGGTTACCTACACGATGACGTTCGAGGGAGAGAGCATCGATGTCCAATTTCAGATCAACGTCTCCTTCCATTTGTCCGATTATCGGGCTTCCGGGAGGCTAATGAATAAGAAGCTTTGACTTCGTATGCAATCATTCGAATTGATGAAAGGGAGATTGTGAGCGATGAGTGATTGGAAGGAATTAACCAAGGAGTCGCAGGTGCGTTGGAATGAGATTGCGGGCTTTTGGGACGATTACATGGGGGAGCATAGCAATCGTTTCCATCGCGAGATCATCCGCCCGGGCACGGAGCATTTGTTGGAAGTATCGGAGGGTCACGAGGTGCTGGACATCGGCTGCGGCAACGGCAATTTTGCCAGAAGATTAGCTGAACTGGGCGCCAATGTGACGGCTGTGGACTACAGCTTCGAGATGATCCAACGGGCGAAGGCAAGATCGGCCGGCGCTCTGGACCGTATCGATTACCGGGTCGTCGACGCAACCGATCACGATGCGCTGCTCAGCCTCGGTGAGGAGAGATTTGACCGCGCTGTCTCCAATATGGCGCTCATGGATATCTCGGACATTACGGTGCTGGCAAACGCGCTCCATAAGCTGCTGCGTAAGCACGGGACCTTCGTGTTCTCGATCATGCATCCATGCTTCCAGCCGCCGGGTCTGCACAAAATTCACGAAAAGGTGGATAAGGACGGACACATCGTCTCTGAACACCGTATTCAAATTTCCAAGTACCTGGAGCCGGAACCGATGGAATCGATCGGCATTCAAGGCCAGCCGGTTCCTCACCTGGTATTTCACAGGCCGCTGTCGTATTATATGAACGTTTTCTTTAAGTGCGGCTTTGTTCTTAACGGGCTGGAAGAGCCCAGCTTTCATAAAGACGGTCTGGAGCAGGGCAAGTTCGACTGGTACGAGATTCCGCCTGCCGTTATCTTCCGGTTCCGTAAGGATTGAGGACGGACGATGACGAAGCTGAGGAACATTTATGTCGTGAGGCATTGCCAAGCCGAAGGGCAGGCACCGGAAGCCAGGTTAACCGGCACCGGCATGCTGCAGGCGGCAAGGCTTGCCGAGTTTTTCTCGGATCACGCGATCGATTGTATGGTTTCAAGTCCATATGCGAGGGCGCGGCAAAGTATTGCCCCGCTTGCCGAACGGTTAGGCTTGGAGGTAACCCTGGATGAAAGGCTTACGGAGAGGGTATTATCCGGATCGCCTTCACCTGATTGGCGGGAGAAGCTTCGGCTTACTTATGACGATATGGACTTATGTTATGATGGCGGGGAGTCCAGCAGTACGGCGATGAAGCGGGCCGTTCAAGCGGTTGAGGATATTCTAAACCAAGGCTGCCGCAATGCCGTCCTCGTTTCGCACGGCAATCTGATCTCGTTGCTGCTGAAATATTTTGATGACCGGATCGGATTCAAGGAGTGGGAGGCGCTAACCAACCCGGATGTGTATCGGTTGTCCTTTCCGATCGATGGCGGAAGTCCAAGCTTGCTTCGGATCTGGCCCGCATGACTTTTTCGCTGATTGCATGACCTTATAAGCGGATTGCAGAATCTGGGTGAATATAGAGGTCTTAACGACTTCACAAATATTATAGCTGTAATTATGCATCTGCCTCTTGACCCTGACACTAATGTCAGGGTTTATGATAGGTTCAAGATCATGAAGGAGGTGGCGTTAACGGTATGAAAATCGGAGAGCTTTCAGCCCGGACCGGCGTGAGCATCCGTTCGCTCCGTTACTATGACAAGCAAGGCTTGCTCACGCCGACTCGCCTTGAGAACGGCTACCGGGAGTACTCGCCGTTTGCGGAACAGCAGGTACGGACGATCCAGCTATATCTTAATCTCGGGCTATCGACAGAGCAGATCGCCGGCTTTCTCCACTGCGTCATGAAGAATAAAGAAGCGTTCTGTAAGGAGGTCGTCCCGGTGTACCGTGAAAAGTTAGCCGAGATCGAGGAACAAATCGCTCTGTTGTCGGCGGTGAAGTCCAACCTGGAGGAACGCATCCGGTCCATTATGGAAGAAGATCCGCCAAATCAACCGCTGGAAGGAGAATGAGCAATGAGCCTGCAAACCGTCAGTACATCAGCATTTCGCAGCGCGGTGCGCCAGAAGGATGTAGTTTTGGTTAGTTTTAGTACGAAATGGTGCCCGCCATGCAAAGTGCTTCGCCCGATCCTTGAAGAGCTGGGGAATGAAAAGGGGAATCGCCTGTCGGTGCTGCAAGTCGACTGTGACGCGTCGCCGGAGCTTGCTGCACGTTATGGAATCATGTCCACGCCGACCGTCATCGTGTTCCATCAAGGCGAACCGGTCAATAAACTCGTCGGGTTGAGACCGAAGAAGGCCTATGAGGCGGCGCTTGCGCGCTATGCCTAACGGTGGCGATAAAAACGGACTGGGAACAAGCGCGTGTGCCGGAGCATATAAATGGATTTTGCGCGATGAGGTATAACTGTGGTTAAGGGGAGCTGAATGCTCCTCTTTTTTATCCAGCGACGGGAACTCAAGGGATATAGCCCTTTGGTAAAGAATGATTTACACTGAAAATCCCCTGGGGGTCGCCCGGGTGCCTATGCTATACTATGGGTGTTTTTGATTTCGTTAAAGGAGGCTTGTCCTTAGCATGTGTTGCATCGCATACATTCGGATTCGGTAATGAGGGTACAGAGCATTTAGATCCTGCCGTTTTTTGATCAATGACGGCAAGGTTTATTTGAGCTGTGCCTTTTTCATTACTAAACGAATGAATGAGGTGCATATTTGTGTCTAAAAACAATCGACATTGTCATCATAAATCGAAGAACAATCCTAACAATTTCTCCGCGCAGCATCGGTTGATCAACAAACGGCTCGTGCTTGATATGATTGACCTCGCGCGCATCCAGCGCCACGAAACCGTTCTGGATCTCGGTGCCGGGACAGGAGCGATCACCTTTCAGCTCGCGGAAAGAGCGGCTAACGTCATCGCCGTCGAGACCGATCCGGAGTACGTCAACAAACTAAAGAGCCGGGCAGAGACGGGACATATGCAGAATGTCCGCGTGGTGCCGGCAGATATATTACAGATTCAGCTTCCGCGCCGGGAGTTTGTCGTGGTCGCGAATATTCCCTACTCGATCACGACACCGATTCTGGGGAAGCTGCTGGATCATCCGGCCGTCCCCCTTCAAAGAGCCGTGCTGCTGGTGGAGCTTGGGGCGGCCAAACGTTTTACCGGACGGCTCGTCCGGAATCCGCGAATGTTAGGCTGGAGAATGAGTTATGAATTTCAGCTTGTCCGATCGGTCGCGCCCTCGAATTTTTCACCGCCGCCGAAGGTGGATTCAGGCATCCTTACCATTCGCAGAAGGAAAGATCCTCTGGTTCCTCCAAAGCATCATGCCAGGTTTATGGCGCTGGCAGCTTATACCTTGCGATATCCGGATCTCCCACTGCCAGAGGCATTGTCCGGGGTATTCACCCCGCCGCAAATGACTCGGTTGATCCGGCAGCTTGGGGTCGATCGAGGATTTCCGGTCAGCCGGTTGGACGAAGCGGGGTGGGGACAGCTATTCTCCGCGATGCTGAAGCATGTTCCGCCGGAGCGGTGGCCGAGAACGCCGCTGCCTGGATTCGGTAAACCGAAAAAGCGGAGGTAGTCCAAGAAAGCGTATGAATCGATCAAGCTGGCAAATAACCAAGAGAGGCGAAAGAGAGGCGACACGCCTCTCTTTTTTGCTTTTTGCTTATGTTCTCCTCATTAATATAGGTAGTCCGCCTCTTCACCAGCTGCCGGTATGTTATGATAGAAGAAGTTTGAACCTTTTATTGGAAATGATGCTAAAGGAGTTTCATATCTATGAAATCCAGAACGAAAGCCTGGTCCTTAATCGCGATCATTCTCGTAAGCTGTATCGTGATGGCCTATGTGGATGCTGTCATAAGGCCGAATTATGCGGTCAAATCGGTCATCAAAATGCTGCTGTTCCTTACGCTGCCGATCGGCTATGCGCTGATGGGCGGAGGGGTTCCGTTTCGGAAGCTGTTCAACTTCGAGAAAAAAGGTCTGCTGGCCTCGCTCCTGCTCGGAGCCGGCGTATTTGCATTCATCCTTGCCAGTTATGCTCTCATCGGGCCGCTCTTTGATTTTTCACGGGTGACCGGAGCCCTTCAGCAGCATATCGGCGTCAACGCCGGCAACTTCGTGTTCGTCGCGATTTACATATCGTTTGTGAACTCGCTGCTGGAGGAATTCTTCTTCCGGGGCTTTGCCTTCTTCACCTTGAAGGATCAAGTCGGCCGCACATTCGCTTATCTGTTCAGTGCGGGAGCATTTGCCGTCTATCATATTGCGATGATGACCAGCTGGTTTACGCTGCCGCTGTTCCTGCTCCTGATCGCGAGCCTGTTCATCGCGGGCCTGCTGTTTAACTGGCTGAACGAGCGAAACGGCAACATTTACGCTTCCTGGATGGTTCATTTGTGTGCGAATCTCGCTATTAATACAATTGGATTTATATTGTTTGACATCATATAGAGACAGGTCTAGAGACAGGCCGAAGACACAGCTGGTCAAGATTGCTCTTGGCCGGCTTTTTTGGCATTGACCTTCACATGATGTGATGGTTTACAATGCGAATACATCGAAACGAAAAAGGAGCTGCTGCATGTGCATATCAGCGAATTATCGGATAAAACCGGGGTGAGTCTCCGATCGCTTCGTTATTATGAGGAAAAGGAGCTGCTGCACCCTGATCGATCGGCCAATGGCTACCGTCAATATGCGGAATCCGATATCGAGCGGGTCCGCCTGATTCAAATGTATTTCGGCTTAGGCTTAACGGTAAAGGAGATTGTGAGCTTTTTTGAATGCGCCTTTGACGACAGCCCCAAACAGGAGTGCCTGCCGAGCGCTATCGAAGTGGGCAGAAAGAAGCTGGATGAAATCACGCGCCGGATGGAGCAGCTGCAGCAGGCAAAGACTCATTTGGAGCAGAGCATTGCGAGATGGGAACGCATTTTACGTAAAGGAGATGGGAGCCGTGAGTAGAAACTTTGATCCGTCCAGGGATCGGGTAGCCGTCGTTACCGGAGGGAATCGGGGCATTGGCAAGGAAATCGCCCGCCAGCTGGGGGCCCAAGGAATCGTTGTTATCATGACATCGCGGGATGAGGAGAAAGGGCGCCAGGCAGTGCAAGACCTGCATGCAGAGGGGCACCGGGCGGCACTGCATGTGCTGGATATCGATCAAGCGGATGAGGCAGAACGGCTGATGGCGTTTGTTCGGACGGAATATGGACGGCTGGATGTGCTTGTGAACAATGCGGGGGTCATTTTGGATCAAGGAATCTCGATCCTGGATGTCGAAGAACGTCTGATACGGGCTACTTTCGAAACGAACTTCTTCGGCGCGCTGCGGATGACCCAGGCTGCAATTCCTTTGATGAAGCTGCATGACTATGGTCGAATCGTCAACATATCTTCAGGCCTCGGTGCATTCGAAATCATGGATGGCAGCTTGGATCCGGGCTTCAAGCTAGGGGGAGCATCGTCCGCCTACCGGATGTCCAAGACGATGCTGAATGCGATGACCTGTCTTGTTTCCCAAGAGGTGGCAGGTACCGGAATCAAGGTAAATGCGGTATGCCCGGGACGGGTTCGGACTGATATGGGAGGAGCGGATGCCCCGCTCTCCGTCGCGGAGGGTGCGGATACGGCCGTATGGCTCGCTACCCTTGATGATGCCGGCCCAAGCGGAGGATACTTTCGAGAGCGGAGAAGGATTGCCTGGTGAACCACTATAAAGCAATTGGAGGGTATCGCATTGAATGATAGGGGAGATTACGGTAAGTATGCCGTTCCTGAGACGATTAAGGAGCTGCTGAAGTTTGAAGAGGAACTGAAAGACAACGGCTTGTCACTGGATTTTCATTTGGGGCTGATTATGGAAGGCCGTCGTTTCAGATATAACTCAACGCCGCCGGATGTCATTCCATTTGCCTCAGCGGGCGTTGACGGCATTCACTATGGGTTTCTAACGGACTTCGGGACGGTATCCGATTTGGAGCAGGCCTATATTGTTTGCGTATCCCCGATGGATATTGGTGATGAAGTATGGCTAGTTGCCCCAAGCATCCGTGACTTTTTACGTGTGGTATATACAGACAACATCATCCTGTACAACCATTTTCGGGCTGCGGATGATTTACGCGAGCATATGCAGCAGCGGGAGACCGAATACGACAGTGAGGAGAGATTGCAGGCTAAGCGGATGCTGCGGGAGCGATTTGCGATAGAGCCGATCCCCGACATGCCCCGGTATATTGCGGAGCTGAGTCGAAAGCGGGCGGAGGAGATTGCCTTATCGACCAAATCCCCCTTGGGAGTTGTGCGATGGTCTCCGGATGATTCCGTGGAGGGAGTCCGGCTGCTACCGGATGAAACTACGGATTTGGAATCGGTTCGCCTTTTTTTTCTGAAAGCACCGAGGCTGCCGAAACTGGCGTTTATCCGTGACGCTCAAACCTCTCAGCTGCTGTACGATGACCCGGAGATACGGAAACTGGTGACAAATGAGCTTATCGATATGGGGCTGGAAGAGGAGGCTGTTCAGCTCAACATTCCCTTTGAGGAAGTGGAGTCATATAGTGAACAGATGGCGCCGCAGTACGGGGAGAGTACCCTTTTGAACTTAACGTGGATTGATGAAGAAACTTTTGAATGAGATTCATAGAAAAAAACCTCCAAATTAAAAGACTTATTCTTTGTCTGCTGATGTATAATATTCGGTATTAGGAGGTGCCGAGTATGAGTGAAGCTAACATTTTTGGTCATCAAGCGTTGTTTGAGCATGTATACAAGAGTGCTCCGATTGGCATTGCCCTAGTTACGATCGAAGGAAATTGGATCAGTGTTAACCCGGCAGCATGCAAAATGTTCGGATTTACCGAGAAAGAATTGATGCAGCAGCCGGCTACGGATTATATATATTCCGATAACGTCGATAGTCCGGAGAAGCTGGTTCAGTCCTTAAGCGAGAAGGTCCCGACGGTCGCCTTGGAAAAACAATTTATGCATAAAGACGGCAGACGGATTTGGACTTCTGTTCACGTATCCCTCGTGCGCGATGAGAAGGACAAGACCCCGCTGTTTTTTATTTCGCAAATGGTCGATATTACCGACAGCAAGGTGGCCGAACAGAAGCTTCAGGAAAGTATCGAACGATATACCTCATTAAAAAAATATAATCACGACGCCATCATTTCCTTTAATCTCCAAGGGGAAATTATGAACGGGAATCAGATGGCCGAGCAGCTTACGGGATATACGATTCCCGAATTGGCCGGAAAGCGTATATCTCTTCTGATGGGAGAACACAACTTGAGACGGGTGCTCTCCGATTCAGCCGACTATACCTCCGCCGAGAAATCGATCAACGGGATCAGGCACAAGGACGGGCATATGGTCGAGGTGCTCGCCACCTTGGCGCCGATCGTTATTCATAACAAGAATGTCGGTTTCTACATTATCGCGAAGGACATGACCGAGCAGAAGAAGCTTATCATCGAGAAGGAGGCTGCCGAGAAAACCAACAAGGCCAAGAGTGAGTTCCTGGCCATGATGAGCCATGAAATCAGAACCCCGATGAATGGCGTAATCGGCATGACGGATTTGATATTGGATACCGATCTGGATGAGGAGCAGCGGGAATATGTCCAGATCATCAAGAAGAGCGGCACCACACTGCTGAATATTATTAACGATATTCTGGACTTCTCTAAGATCGAGTCCGGCCGAACCGAGCTGTCCGAAGAAACCTTCAGTCTTCGAAACACGCTGTCGGAAACCATGAACCTGATGCTCCCGAAGGCGCTTGAGAAAAATATTGAGGTGACCACCTCGGTAGCTCCCGATGTTCAGGATCAAGTGTACGGTGACATGACAAAGCTGCGGCAGGTGCTGATGAATCTGCTTAGCAATGCCGTGAAATTTACGCCGACCGGCTCTGTCTCCGTCTCGGTGTCATGTATTCAGAGCATCCATGGATCGGGGCTGATCCAATTCTCCGTAACCGATACGGGGATTGGGGTACCAAGCGAGAAGGTCCCCCAATTGTTCGAGCCGTTCTATCAGGTGGATCATTACATGACCCGCCAAGTGGAAGGTACCGGTCTCGGTCTGGCGATCTGCAAGAAGCTTGTGGAGCTGATGGGCGGCGAAATCTGGTATGAACCGAATCCGAAGCAGACCGGATCCGTCTTTACGTTTACCGTTCAATTGAAGTACCCTTTGGTTGCGGTGAATGAAGGAGAGGAGAATCCGGTTCAGGAGCTCGATGATGCAGACGGCAATTCCTTCAAAATTTTGATTGTGGAAGACAATGAAGTGAATCAGCTGGTGCTAAAGAAAATCATCGAGAAGCTCGGTTATTCATCGGAGACTGTCCCCAATGGGCTGGAAGCGGTTGAGGCTTATAAGAAGTATCCGTATGACTTGATATTCATGGATATTCAGATGCCGTTCATGGACGGGATGGAAGCTGCCAGAATCATTAAGCAAAGTGCTCCTGCGGATAAGCGCCCTTATGTTGTCGCCGTCACGGCTCACGCGATCAAGGGCGATCGCGAGAAGTATTTGGCGATGGGCATGGATGAATATGTGAGCAAGCCTGTCAGTATGCAGGCGGTATCGGATGTTATCGACATTTTCCGTAGTATCCGAGTGAACAGTTCCACGGACGGCTCGACGGCTTAACCGATGCAACGAGCCTTTTGGCCATGAGGATAAAACGTCCGGTATTTTGGCGAGCTTATAAGATCATTAAAGGAGCTGTCTCCTGCGGTTTTTCAACCGCGGGGGACAGCTCCTTCTTGCTTGCGATATTAATCGCATAAGCCTCATGTGGAGGCTTAAGGTGTTGTAGTTGTTTTCTTGATAACAAAGGCTTTGGACGGTGCCGACAATGCCGGAGCCTGGGTAGCCGTAGCCGAGAGCGGCTTCTTCGTGTCCTTTGCTGCTGACAGAACGAATACAACGTATTCGGTGTCCGGCTTGATGGCTTCTCCCTTGGCATCTTTGAGATCATCGATCTTGGTTGTCAATTCTTCAGCGATGTCTTTGCCGGTTACGGCAATGCTTCCGGAGACGTGATTCTTCGCATCGTCAGCTTTGAATTTATTCACTTCGCTTTTGGCTACGATGAAGACGCGGTACTCGCCAATATTGCGCTCATCCGCTGCCTTCTTAAAGCTCACCTTCACTTTATCTCCCGTGCCGTTCAGCTCGGCCTTTACATCGGTCACCTGAGTCGGGGAGGGAATCGTAAAGGGCTGTGAAGATGACGACAGCTTATTCTTGGTCGAGACGGTTCCGTCAGCGACAACAAGGATGAAGACTCTGTAAGTGCTGCCGGCTTTGACTGGGTTGCCGTCGACATCCTTCGTTTCAGCAGGCAAAAGGCTGTCGTATTGTCCTTGCGGCGGCGCGACTGGTGTGTAGTTTCCTTGTTTAACCAGGCTGGCCTCAGCTTCCCCGAACGCTTTCGCATCAGGTACGACCATGATGCGGTATTCACTTATAGTGCCCGCATTATTTGCTGGGGTAAATCTCACTTTGATATCGCTGGCGTTGCCGTTGTTGCCCTCAATTCCTGCATACACGTCGGCAGGAACGGCGACTTCGGTTCCCTCAAGCACGATCGGACCGTATGGCTGGGACAGTGCATTGGTGCTTCCGCCATCGTTACTAACGGATAAGACGAACACATGGTAAGGCACCTTGTTGCGGATGTCTTTGCCGTTTACGTCCTTCGTCCCTGGTCTTAAAGTGTTATCAAAAGAATTACCTACAGGCACGAAATCGTATCGATCTTGATTTTGTACCGCGTTAGCTTGCTCTAATTTGAAATTTTGGGCATCCCCAGCCTCAACGATCAAGATGCGATATCCGTAAATATTGGTTTCGTTGGTTGCTTTGTCGAATTTGACCTTGATGTCGCTGGCGTCGCCTTTATTCCCAACATCCTCAACGGATCTGATGGTTGCCGTGCCGACCTGTGTTTTGCCCTGAAGCTTGATCTCGTTCGATCTCGGGGAAATGGCGTTGACGCCATAGGTGCCGACCGACAGCACGTATACGCGGTAGCCCGTGCCGTTCTTAATCAATTCTCCATCTGTATCTCGAGCGTTCGAATCCAGACGGACGGAATAGCCCGAATTTTTGTTCACTCTTGTGAAATATTGATTATACGTAGCATCGTTTAATGACAGTGACTTGGAAGACTTCACGACAAATACTCTGTAGTGGTCGATGTAATACTCGTCGGAAGGACGATTGAACGAAATTCTCAAGTCGCTGCCGTTGCCATTGTCGCCGATGTCTTCCACTACAGGCGTCGAAACCGGGCTGACATTTTGATTGTTACCGCTGAGCGTAATCGCCGATGAAGCAGAGGACAGGGCGTGATTGCTGCCCGAATATGCGTAGGACATAACATATACGCGGTAGCTTACGCCGTTGCGAATCAATGCGCCGTCAGCATCGCGGCTGTCGGATGACAGATTGAGCCTGTAATTGTTGTAGCCGGTTTTGTTTACTTGCGTGTAATAAGAGTTGTTTTCCGCTCTGCTTAAATCAAAATAGTTATAATCCGAGGATTTTACGACAAACACCCGGTAATGGCTAATATTGCTTTCGTCCGAAGCCCGATTAAATGAAATTTCCAGATCCCGGCCGTTTCCGTAATTGCCTACATCACTGACGTACAGGCTGGAGATCGTTCCTACACGATAGCTGTTGTTCGTCAGGATGATGGAACTCGAAGCGGAGGAAAGAACATTGTTGCTCTGACTATGATTATCGAGGGCCATTACGAACACCCGGTAATATACGCCGTTACGAATCAAGGCGCCGTCTACGTCCCGAGCTCCCGAGCCGAGCGTGAGAGTATTGTTGCTTGATTTGCTGACATTCGTGTAGTAGGAGCTCGAATTGATGGCATTCGCCCGGCTCACGCTGAAGTTATGATAGTCGCTCTCCTTGACCACGAAGATCCGGTAGCCGCTGATGGAAGACTCATTGGATACCCGGTTGAAGCTGACGCGAAGGTCGCGCCCGTCGCCGTAATCGCTCACGTCGGTCACCTGCGAGATGCTTGGAACCGTCGTGGTGCCTGTGCTGAGCGTAATCGAAGACGAACCGGAAGACAGCTTGCTTGCGATTGCGCTCTCGTTGCTGCTGACGGACAGAACAAATACCGTATAAGCGACGCCGCTGCGGATATATTCGCCCGACGTGTCTCTTGACGTGGAGCTGAAGCCCGTTGTCAGGGTCGTATTGCTTGAACTGGACTTATTGACGGTTGTGTAGTTCGTGCTAGCTACCGCCTTCGCTGCTGCCAGGTCGAATTTTGCTGCGTCTTTGGATTTCACGACAAACACCTGGTAATTCGAAATGTTGCTTTCACTCTGAGCGCGGGTAAAGCTAACCGACAGATCGCGGCCATCGCCGTAATTGCTGACGTCGCTGGCCTTCACATTTGTCGCCGCAGCGACTGCATTCGAATTCGTCAGCGTCAGTGACGGGGAAGCAGGGGACAACGCATAGTTGCCGCTAGTATTCCCTACGGTCAGCACATACGCCTTATACGGCTGATTATTTCGGATCAAATCTCCATTCGTATCCGTCGTACTGGCTGAGAGGGTTCGGGTGAGATCCGAGCCGGTCGGAAGCACTGACGTGTAGGCCGTCGAAGGCAGGCGCTGTGCTTCGGCAAGGCTGAGTGACTGGGATTGCTTCACGATAAACACGCGATAATGCGAAACCTGCGACTCCGTAGAGGATTTGGAGAAGCTGACCGACAGATCGCGTCCGTCTCCGGCGTTGCCGATATCCCGGAGGGTTACGTGGTTAACTCCCGTAAATCCGATATCCGGTTCCGAAGACGTGGTAATGGTAACCGTTTTGGTTCTGGAGTTCCAGCCGATCTTCTCGCCGAGCGATTCACTGACGAAGCGGACCGGAACCATCGTGTTGCCCTTCAGGTTTTTCGCCGGAACGTCTAAAGATACGGTCTTGCCATTAATCGTAGCCGTTTTGGAGTTGATCTTCAGCACGATGGTGGTGCCGTCTTTCACGGCCGTGACCGTTTTCGTCTTCTGATTCCATTTCACGGATGCATCCAGCGCTTCGAAGATCACCCGCATCGGCAGCATGACCCGCCCTTGAATCATGACCGGCGCTTGCGGCGTTTTCAAGCGGACGCCGTCGATCACGACGCTGATATTAACTGCCGCCTGTGCCTGTGACTGGAATAGGAATGGAACAATGAGTATAGCTGCTAGCAAGGCAGTCCATATTCTTTTCACACACTCAACCTCCTGAATTCAATCTTGTTATTATTTTCCTCTACAATATGACGCATTCGCCCGGAATAAAGTTTCATGGTTAACGTCGGCAGCGTAAATATTTTTTTGCACCTGGCAGCGCTCAAAGGGGGAAAGCCCTTGTATCGTAAGGCATCTCCCTTCCTGAAGCATGGTTCAGCAGGCCGTCACTTGCTTACTCCACGGTGTATCATTTTCGCCCGCGGCTCGTCCAGACCGTTCATGGACTCCCGGAATAACCGGATCCGAATGACCGTGCCTTCCGCGTCCGGATCCAGCCATATCCTTCCGCCATGCCGCTCAACCACGCTCTTCGCGATGGATAATCCGAGTCCGCTGCCTCCGTCGCTTTTCCGGGCACGATCTCCGCGAACGAACGGCTCGAACACCGAGTGTCTCACGTTCTCGGAAATTCCCGGGCCATTGTCGCCTACGGTCAGCAGCGCGCCGTCAGGCATCGCCTCGAGCTCCAGCCAGACGCTCGCGCCTGGCGGATTGTATTTCAGAGCATTCGCCAATGTATTCGTGAGCGCCCGGCGCATGAGATCATCCTGATAGGACAGTTTGACCGGCTTATCGGCAATGCGGATGTCGAAGCCGATTCCCTTCCGCTCGAACGAATCGTACAGATCGGCGGCCGTCGTGCGGCACAGCTCGGCAAAATCCCCTGGCTGAGGCTCAAAAGGCATATCCGCGCTCTCCAGCTTCGTCAGTTCAAACAGGTCGTTCACGAGGGAAGCGATCAGTTTCGACTTGGCATGAATCCGGCCGGCATATTTCCGGCGCTGCTCCGGATCCTCTTCCATGCCGAGCTGCAGCACCTCCGCATATCCCTGGATCGTGGATATCGGCGTTTTCAAGTCATGCGAAATGTCCATCATCAGCCGCATCCGTTCTTGTTCCAGCTTTCGCTTATCCGACTCCGCCTGCTCAAGCCTGTCCGCCATCCGGTTGAAATGATGCCGAAGCTGCATCAGCTCCTTGCTGGCGTTATAACGGAGCCGCTCCCCGCCCCCTCCTTCGGCGATCCGTTCAAGACCCCGGGATACGTCCGCTAACGGATTCGTAAACTTCCGCGCGGTCAACCGTCCGTACAGCCATAAACTAAACAGAAATGCAGCGGCGAACCACAGCAGGCCGCGCAGCAATATTCCCGTAAACGCATCGGTGATGTCCGCGGTCGTCTTCACCAGGCGGCTTTCCTTCTTGACCGCCCCGTCCGGTATCGTTACAAGCAGCCGATATTCTTCGCCCGATGATTGGAAAGGGGCGAGGGAATGGTAGTCCGACCGGTTTCCTTCGTAGAACAAGGCGTAGAGTTCTTCCTCCGAATAGGAGGTTTGGGCTTCCCCGGCCCCTTTGCCCCTCGCAAAAACGACATTCAAGCGCTGATCCAGCACCTGGATGTACCCTCCGAAAGACTCCACGGTCTCGTAAGGGATGCTCTCCCAATCCTCCCGGACCAGACGGTCCGCTTCCACCATGGGCAGCGTTCGGTTTACATAGGCGTCGCGGGCATCATACATGCCGTCATACACCAGAAATCCGATGATCCCGAGGATGACGGAGAACAGCGCATAATTGATCATCAGGCTCGCATGTACGCTTCGGCGCTTCGTCATCATAGAGCATCCTCTGCGCTCAGCTTATAGCCGAGCCCTTTAACCGTGATCAAAAACTGCGGCTCCCGCGGATCGTCCTCCAGCTTATCCCTCAGCCTGCTGATCTGGACCATGACCGTATTGCTGTCTTCCAGATACGGCTCGTTCCATACGCTCTCATATATTTGACGCTTCGTGAATATCCGGCCCGGCGCCTCCATCAACAGCTTGAGCAGCTTGTACTCCAGCGGCCCGAGCGTAATCGTCACGCCCCGTTTGTACAACACGCAGGCTTCATGGTCCAGAACCAGCGGTCCGTTTACGGTCCGAAGCGGTTCAGCCGCCCGAAGCGGCTCCGCCCCCTTAAGATCGTAAAACCGCCTTAGCTGCGCCTTGATTCTCGCCACGACTTCGATCGGACTGAACGGCTTGGAGATGAAATCGTCCGCCCCGAGCCCAAGCCCGGTAACTTTATCGACATCTCCGCTCCTGGCCGACAAAATAATGACGGGCAGCCTGAGCTTCTCACGGATGCGCGCGATCAACTGATAACCGTCCAGCTCCGGCATCATGATGTCGATCACTGCAAGGTCGATCCGCTCTCGCTGCAGCAGATTCCACGCTTCCCGGCCGCTGGATGCTTCCAGTACGCGATAGTGCTCGCGCTCAAGGAACAGCCGCAGCAGCTCGGTGATGTCCGCTTCGTCATCGGCGATTAAGATTGTACGTTCTTCGCTTGGTTTCGCATAAGGTTCCACTTGGTTTCTTCCTTTCAATCATCGACGGCCTAGCCGCTTGCTCTATATAGAACTATACACCGTAACGATCGGTTCAGGCATCGGCTTGGGGGAAATGTAAGGATAATGTAAGGTTCCCGACAGTCAGGCTACAGGCAGGAATGATACGCTGAGGACATGACAACGATTGGAGGATGTTTATGCGTACACTCGAAACGGCACTATGGATCACGAATCTCGCTATCGTCATCGGATGCGTCATGCTATCGCGAAAACGCCGCCGCCCGGTTAGCTTCTGCTCCTGGGCCGCGGCCTTGAGCGCAGCATTAAGCATCGCGCAAATATTCGCGGAAGGATACCGCTGGCAGATGTTGCCGGTTTATGCCGCCAGCCTGGCTGCAGGGGGAATGGCGTTGTATCATGCCGGGACTTCGCGCAAGAAGACAAGGAACGCAGCCTCGGACATGAGCGATAATCCGCGCCCACGGCTTCGCGGATTCAAGCGTTTGATGATCGCTTTGGTATTATGCCTGTATGCCATCCTGTCGGCTGCCCTGCCGTCGCTTCTGCCGGTGTTCACGTTTGCCGAACCGCAAGGAACGTACAAGGTCGGAACAACGACATTGATGCTGGAGGATAAACGAAGGGAAGAGCCGGCTACGGAGGATCGGGCGGATCGGCGCAGGCTCATGATTCAAATCTGGTATCCGGCGGAAGCCGGCACAGGCAGCGGCAAGGCGCCATACATCGAGCATCTGCCGATTGTTCTGGAAGGCCTGCGCCAGTCGATTTCAATGCCTCCGTTCCTGCTGAGCCAGCTAAAGTATGTGCAGCCTTATGCCATGCAGGATGCGGAAGTATCCCGGGATCAGGAGCGATATCCCGTGCTGCTCTTCTCTCACGGGCTTTCCGGCTTTCGGAACCAGAACACGTTTCAGGTAACGGAGCTTGCCAGCCGGGGATATATCGTGGTCGGCATCGACCATGCCTATGACGCCGCCGCCGTCGTGTTCCCGGACCGGACCGCCATGCTCAAGCTTGGCAATTTATCGGGCTTTGATGCCTACGAGGAGAAGAGCCGGCTCTGGGTGGAGGATGCGAAATTTGTCCTGGACGAGCTGGAGCGGATGAGCGGGCCTGCCGCTTCAGGGTTCTTGTCCGGGCGGCTCGACATGGACAAGATCGGCATGTTCGGCCACTCGTTCGGCGGGGCGACCGCGGCGCAAATGCTGCTGGCGGACAGCCGGGTGAAGGCCGCACTGAATATGGACGGAACCCTATACGGACAGCCGGTGCCGGAAGGCGGCTTTGGCAAGCCGTATATGCAGATGAATGCTGAGCTAAGCATCGACCGTGCCGTATTTGAACAATCGCTGGACCGGGCGATGGCGTCTTCCGGCCGCAGCCGGGAGGATTACGAGCAGTTCTGGGCCGAGTCGGTCGAACGCCGAAGCCGCGCGGAGTCGGGTGAAGCGCATACGATCATATTTGCCCATGCGAACCATATGAGCTTTACGGATTTTTACCTGTTCTCCCCGCTGCTTCCGCCCAAGGGTGCGGAGCCAAGGCAGATGCACAGCTCGATCAACGCGCTGTCCGAGGCCTTTTTCGATCAATATGTGAAAGGCGATCCGGGCGCCTCGGTTGAAAAGACCGCGCTCAGCCTGCCGGGACTGATCCGACCGTAAATTTTCAACTCCAGCCAAGCATGGTGACATGCCGGGCTGGAGTTTTTGATAGTAAGAATGAACCCCATTCATCTATAATGGAATCAGGATTTTATTTCCAAATGGAATGTGACAAGGGGGATTGAAATGTCGGAGTATCACGTCCGCATTTTGCAGCTTCGGGAGGATGCCCGTGCCAACGGATACAGCTTGGGCCGCAGCCTGCAAGGACATTCGATTGTGCAAGCGTTCGAAGCGATGACCAAGCCGGAGATTGATACAGACCGGATGCGCGGCATTTACCGCACGTTTGCTCCGGTGCTGCTGGAAGAGCTTGAGGGGCTGGCGGAGGGGCTGAAGCTTCCGTTCGGCAGGGCAGCCGCTTTATTCAGCGGATACGATGTGCCGAAGATTGCTGCGATGGGCTGCTCTGCCCTGATGACCCGCGGGTTTTACGCCAGAAATTATGATTTTGCCCCTGAGTTCTATGACGGACTGTTTACGCTGTCCCAAACAGGCCAAGGCTATGCGACGGCCGGCTACAATTTGCAAGGGATCGGCAGGCATGACGGCGTCAATGAGAAGGGACTCGCCGCCGGCTTGCATTTTGTCAGCTTCGAAGGATACCGGACGGGCGTGTCCCCTTGGATCAGCGTGCGGATGGTTCTCGAGTCCTGCGCGACCGTAGAGGAGGCCGCCGACATGCTGCGGAGCATTCCGCATGCGGCGTGTTACAACTTTTCGATCGGGGATGCGCATGGCAGCATGGCGATTGCCGAAGCAAGCCCGGATCAAGTGCTCATCCGTACTGGCGAGGAGGCGATGGCTTGCGTGAACCATTATGAAACGCTAACGGGCCGTAACCGCCCGTCCATTGAGCATTCCCTTCGCCGGAAACGCTACCTCGAAAGTTTGGATCCGGAGCGGTTAACTGCCGCGGAAGCCTTCGACATATTTAAGAACCGGCAATCCCCGCTATTCTTCACGGATTACGACCAGCTCTTCGGAACGCTTCACACCTTCGCGTATTCGTATGAGGACGGCGTCGTATTAACTTCCCTGGCGCAAGGCCATCCGCTCGAGTTTTCCTTCCGGGAATGGGTTCAGGGTAAAGATATCGAGGCTCGGGAGCTTACGGGGCGTATCGACGGTCAAAAGGAATAAAGCGATGCGAGAGAGGTCAAGCTCATGGATCCTTACTTAACGGTATTGTCAGGCGGTGACCCGGATAAGGGGACCAGTGAGCATCGTCACCGGGATGAAGGCCTGCTACGGCCGCATACGCGATGGTGGAGGGACGGTGGATCGTTCAATCGGTCAGCTATACGGAACGGGCCCCGTCGGCATTAGTCTCGAAACTGACGCCGGAGGATAGAGCGGCTTTCATGGAACCATGAAGGGAAGCCGATCGGTGGCGGTTACCATCTAAAGCGCTTCTTTCTAAATCGGGAGGAGCGCTTTTTTTCGTTGTTGGTCTCATGATTAACTGCGGGCTCCTGCTGCCTTAGAAAATGAATGTTATATTTTTTCGTTCAGCCGGCTAGTTCCAGGTGAAATTATATTATAATGTACATATTCGAGCTCTGATACGAAACAAAATTTGCGACTACAGGAAGACCCTGGTGGGAACATCATCATGAATCGAACATCCCGGTCTTCGGCTTCGGAGGAATTGCTTATGGGAATGGTCTTCTCGATTTTGAAAAAATACCGCGTTGCCGCGATTGCCGCACTCGTCATGATGCTGATCGAGCTTACCGTGGAGCTGATTCAGCCACTGCTCATCTCCAAAATTATCGACGACGGCATCCAGAAAGGAGATCTCCCGGTCGTATGGATGTGGGGAGGCGTCCTGCTGGGCAGTGCTGGCATCGCTTTCATTGCCGGCATTGCGAGCTCCTTCTTTGCCGCGCATACGAGCCAGGGGCTGGGCTATGATCTTCGGGACAAGCTGTATGACAAGGTTCAATCCTTCTCCTATTCGTTGTTTAACCGGTTCGCCACCTCCTCGCTTATAACGAGGCTGACGGGAGACGTGACCCAAATCCAGGAGACCGTGTTCATGGCGCTGCGGTTCATGAGCCGCGTGCCGCTGCTGGTGACGGGAAGCATTATCATGGCGCTGGTCGTCAATGCAAAGCTGGGCGTGCTGCTGGTGCTGACGGTTCCGGCATTGTTCATCTTTATCGCCTGGATGATGAGACGGGCAGCCGATGCGTTCCGTACCGTACAGCAGAAGCTGGACGCCGTCAACGGCGTCATCCAGGAGAATCTGACCGGCATCCGCCTGATTCGCGTGTTCGTTCGCATGGGGCACGAGATTCAACGCTTTGCCCGGACGTCGGGCGAGCTGATGAGCACGACCGTGTCGACGCTGCGGCTTACGGAGATCACGATGCCCTTCATCCTGCTCGTGATGAACGCCGGAATTATGGCCGTGCTGTGGTTCGGACGCAGCGATATCGCGGCGGGAAGCGCAAGCGTCGGCGAAGTGGTTGCCGTCATCAACTACTCTCTTCGCTGCATCGGAGCGATGTCGGCGCTGTCCTGGATCGTGGTCGCGTTCTCCCGCGGACGCGCCTCCGCGCAGCGGGCGCAGGAGGTTCTGCAGACGGAAGACCGGGAAGCCGATCAGGAGAACGGCCAACGATCCGCAATGAAGCGGATCGAAGGGGCCGTCGAGTTTGAGCAAGTCAGCTTCAGCTATCCCGGGAGCGATATCGATGTGCTGACGGATATTTCCTTCCGGGCCCGGGCAGGTGAGCGCATTGCGATCATGGGGGCGACCGGCTCCGGTAAATCCTCTCTCGTTCAGCTCATTCCGAGGCTGTATGAGCCGGATCAGGGCACGGTTAAGGTGGACGGCATGGATGTCGGCTCGATCTTGGCCGATCATCTTCGCGGCAGCATCGGTTATGTTCCGCAGGAGGTTCTGCTGTTCTCGGGCACGGTGCGGGAGAATATCGCCTGGGGCCGTGAAGACGCCACGCTGGAGGAGATTCAGGAGGCTGCGAGGCGCGCGCAAATTCACGATACGATCGAACGGCTGCCGAGCGGATATGACACGATGCTCGGTCAGCGCGGGGTCAATCTGTCGGGCGGCCAGAAGCAGCGGCTGTCGATTGCCAGGGCGCTTGTCCGCAAGCCGGCAATTCTCATCCTGGACGATAGCACGAGCGCGCTGGATGTGCGTACCGAAGCGGCGCTGCTGGATGCGCTGAAGGATCTATCCTGCACGACGTTTATCATTACGCAGAAGATCAGCTCTACGACTTCGGCCGATCTCATTCTGCTGCTCGACGATGGGCGCCTCATCGGAAAAGGGAACCATGAAACCTTGATGGAAAGCTCTCCGCTGTATCGCCGCATCTATGAATCCCAATATGGAGAGGAGGCCGGGAAGCATGCTCAAGGCATTCATTGAACCGTTCCGCCATCCGAGACCTCAGCTGGATTTGGGGAAAGGAACGGACGGCGCGTCAGGCCGCAAACCGAAGGCAAAGGCCAAAAACATGTCAGGCACGCTGGCCAGAATCTGGTCCTATCTTGCCCGGCGCAAGGGCAAGCTGGCTTTGGTGCTGCTGATGGTCATGCTAAGCTCGGGACTGTCCCTCCTGGGCCCTTATCTGCTTGGGATCGGCGTGGATGAGTTCTTGGTCAGTCTGAAAGGGCCGGAGGAGGCCCCCTACGATTCGGGCTGGATTTACTTCCTGATCGGCTTGGCAGCCGTCTACATTCTGCAGGCCCTGACGACCTGGCTTCATAACGTCTGGATGATCGGGATCGCCCAGGAGACCGTATACCGGATGCGCATGGAATTGTTCACGCATCTGCACCGGCTGCCGATTCCGTTCTACGGCAAACGGCAGCAGGGCGAAATTATGAGCCGTCTGACCAATGATATCGAGAATGTCAGCTCGACGCTGAACAGCTCGGCCATTCAAATCTTCTCGAGCGTGCTGACGCTGGCCGGAACGCTGACCGTCATGCTGTGGCTCAGTCCGCTGCTGACGCTGCTGACATTCCTGGTCGTTCCGCTCATGGTGCTGGGGATGCGCTGGATCACCCGGCGGACGGGGCCGCTGTTCAAGGAGCGCCAGCGCAATCTCGGCGATCTGAACGGCTATATCGAGGAAACGCTGTCCGGCCAGCGGGTGATCAAGGCATTCTCCCAGGAAGAGCGGGTAATCCGGGAATTTAATGAGCGCAACAAGCGGATTCGGTTATCCGGCTTCTGGGCGCAGAGCATTTCCGGCTTCATTCCGAAGCTGATGAACGGATTGAACAACCTCAGCTTTGCGATCGTAGCGGGAATCGGCGGCATTATGGCCATCAAGGGCTATATTTCGATCGGCACGATCATTATCTTCGAAAGCTATGCCAGACAGTTCACAAGACCGCTGAACGATTTGGCGAACCAGTGGAATACGCTGCTGTCGGCGATTGCAGGGGCAGAGCGGGTATTCGAAGTGCTGGACGAGGAAGTCGAGGCGAAGGATGAAGGGGCAGCCGTTACGTTAACGCATGTCGACGGGGCCGTAGCCTTCGAGAATGTTTCGTTCTCTTATGAAAAAGGAGGGGACACGCTGGAAGGCATCAGCTTCGAGGCCAAGCCCGGCGAGATGATCGCGCTTGTCGGCCCGACAGGCGCCGGCAAGACAACCCTGATCCAGCTGCTGTCCCGCTTCTATGATCCGGACAGCGGCCGGATTGCGCTGGACGGCCGGGACCTGTCCACCATACGCAGGGAGAGTCTGCGTTCGCAAATGGCCTTCGTGCTCCAGGATTCATTCCTATTCCAGGGAACCATCCGGGAGAATATCCGCTTCGGACGGCTGGATGCGACCGACGAAGAGGTTGAAGAGGCGGCCAAGCTGGCGAATGCGCATTCCTTTATTATGCGGATGAAGGACGGCTACGACAAAATGCTTAAGCCGGACGGAAGCGGAATCAGCCAGGGACAGAAGCAGCTGCTTGCGATTGCGCGTGCGATCTTGGCCAATCCCTCGATGCTGGTGCTGGATGAAGCGACGAGCAGCATCGATACCGTCACGGAGATCAAAATCCAGGAGGGCTTGCAGCGCTTGATGAAGGGGAGAACAAGCTTTGTCATCGCGCACCGTCTTAACACGATCCGCTCGGCAGACCGGATTCTCGTGCTGAAGGATGGGCGCCTGCTGGAGCAGGGCACCCATGACGAGCTGCTGAAGCAGGGCGGCTTCTACAGCGAGCTGTATCACAGCCAATTGAAGCGGGCGGCAATGTAAAGGCTCTGCGTGCAGTCTGCGAACGATGCGAATACAGGTTCGAAAAGCACACAGCAAAAGCAAAAGCAAAGCAATACCACCGGACGTTAACGGGCGAAGTATTATATTCGCTCTAAGCATCCGGTGGTATTTTTTTAATGCCTTTTGACGGTTAGTACTAGTCCTATCCTGCGCTGTCCGTTTGCAATCGAAGGAACAATCCCAGCAGCGTATTTGGTGGCCGGCTGCCCCAGAGCTTCGCCGTTATCCCTTGGATCCTGTTGCCTGAAGCTCCGGAGTACGCCGGGCGTTCCGTCCGAACTGTACGGCGTACAGCAGCAGGATGCCGAGCTGCACAGCCGCCAGAATGACATAGATGTTACTGTAGGTGGAAGCGCCTTGGTCTGTATTGAGCGGATTCCAGGCATGCGTGGCTCCTACATCAACAGCCTTCCCGTAGATCCCCGTGGCGATCGCTCCCGATAGAAAGTTCAGCAGGGAGAACAGTCCCATGCCGACCCCGGTCTGCTCTTTCGGCAAGGACAGTGAGATCGTCTTCGACAGCGAAATTTGCATGAACATTTGGCCGACATTGCCGAGAATCAGAATCAGCGCGATCCCAATCGGGGACACCCAGGCGAAGGAGGACAGCAGCACAAATCCGGCGATAAGCAGCGATGAAGCGGCATAGAACAGGTAAGAGGTTCCTTTCGTATCCGCCAGTTTGCCTCCGGTCCGCCCAAGAAATGCCGTAAGGACGGCACCCGGTACCATAATGAATCCGATCCAGCCAGGCTCAAGCCGATGAACGTCGGCGAGCAGCTGAGGCGTCAAAAACGGAAGGGCGTAGCCGATGCTCACAATGAATACGCCGAGCGTTAAGCCGACGGAGTAGCCGGCGTTGCGGAACAGGCGGGGCTGGACGAATGGCGTCTTAGCCGCTTTGATGCGAATCACGAATAGAATGAACAGGATGAGGCTGCCTGTGGCATAGATCCAGCCGCCTTGGGTAACGGCCAGCAGCAGCAGGGCAACCGTTCCGGCGAGCAGACCGCCGCCAAGCCAGTCAATCTTGCCGCCCTGCCCCTGCTCATCGCCCAAATATTTATGGTACAACGGGAGCGTAAACAAGATGACTAGCGGGATGAAGAACAGCCAACGCCAATGAAACACGCTTACCATGAGCGCCGATACGATCGGGCCGATGGCGCTGCCGATGGCGAGTCCCGTAGCGGTAATCCCGAGCGCCCGACCGCGGGTCTCCGCCGGAAAGTAACGTACCGGAATAATCATCGCGGTGGCGGGGATGACCGCAGCGCCGGAGGCTTGCAGGATGCGGCCGAGAAGCACCATCCAGTAAGCCTGCGATGCCAAACCGACCATGGAGCCGACGAAGAACAGCAGCAAGCCGAACGTAAGCAGATTTTTCAATTTATACGTATCGGCAAGCTTGCCGTATATGACGGAGCCGATGGCATAGATGAGCATATAAATCGAAGACACCCAGCTGACCTGCGCAAAGGATAACTGAAAGTCCTTGCTCATTTCAGGCAGGACGATGTTAAACATCGTTGCGCTCATGGATGAGAGAACCATCGTAAACGCCAAAATGCGTATCAATTGATTAGCATGGGGTCTTTCGGGATCGACGTGCATATCGATTCCCCCTTTCCTTTGATTACGATTTATTTTACAATCGATAGTTAATAAATAAAAATATATGTTAAGTTATGCATTCATATACTAAAGGTTATGGAAAGAGAGGTTGATTCATCATGGAACTGCTTCAGCTTCAATATTTTCAGACCGTGGCCCGGATGGAGCATATGACCAACGCCGCCAAGGAGCTGCGAATCGCCCAGCCTGCCCTGAGTAAGACGATTGCCCGCCTGGAAGAGGATCTGGGCGTTCCGCTCTTCGACCGGCAGAATCGGCAGATTAAGCTTAATTCGTTCGGTAAAGCGTTTCTGAAAAGCGTGGAAACCGCCTTGTCGGCGCTGGAGGAGGGGCGGCGCGAAGTGACGGACCTTGCGGGAATGGAGCGCGGGAGCATTCGCTTGGCGACAACGGCCTTAAACCGGCTTTCGAAGGCGCTGGGCGCGTTCCGTACCGCTTATCCGGAGGTGAACTTTCGAGTCGTCCAAATTCCCCCGAATGCCATGTTGGATATGGTGGGGATGCTGGAGAACGGCGAGGTGGATTTATGCTTTATAGCAGCATCGCTGGAGGAAGCTAAAATCCGGGAAATGCCTGTCCTGCAAGCAGAGGTGTATCTGGCTGTACCTGCAGGACACCGGCTGGAAGGACGCGAGTGCATCTCGCTCCAGGAGCTCTCGGGCGAAGCCTTCATCGAGTACAAGGAGGGACATCCGTTCCGTAAAATGAATGATGAGTTTTGCGAGTCGGCGGGGATCCGCCGAGAGGTCGTCTGCGAAGTGGATGAACCGGCAGCCCTTAACAGCCTGGTGTCAGCCGGGCTGGGGCTCGCATTTGTGCCCGGATGCAAAGGGGATGACAAGCCGCCGTATTCCATGCTGCGCATCGAATCTCCCTCCTGCCACCGAACCTTCTCCATAGCTTGGCTGGAACAGCGGTATTTGTCCAAGGCCGCGCTGCGGTTTCGGCAATTTCTCGTCGACTATTTTAATGAGCTGCAGGAGCCGGTGGAGCAAGAGCGGATGGAGCAAACGCAGGCGTTCCGGCAGCTGCAATAAATGGAGCAGCCCCAGCCGTGCCGGCAGCTGCAATAATTGATTTATCCCAATATAACCAGCGGGGCAGAGGCAGGATTAGGTCCAGGCGCTGAAAAGACGGAGCCGCAATCGGAACGTAAAGCGAAAGATGATTAGGCCTAGAGCGGATGTGGATGATTTCCCGGCTGCTGCGCAAGCCGCAAGATTTGAAGCGGCAGCACAAAACGATAGAGCCCCTTATCTCTTGTTCGGCTGCAACCCGGTAAGAGGGACGGGGGCTTTTTTGTCGTGTTTACGTTGTTTGTGAAATGGAAGATTCATAGAGGGAGTCGGCAGCCGGAAGCTGCCATAGGACCTGCTTAAAGCCGCAGAAGCCGTTAAGAAAAGAGATGCTGTGCGCTTAGGAGCATGGTAAGGATACTGATTCCGATCATGGTGATGCCGGCAAGCTTCATGAGCCAGATTCTGGGTTCGATATCTTCGCCATCTTCCCCGCGTCGTTTGAACCATCGGGATTCGGGGCGAAGCAGCGCAACTACACCAATTGCAATTCCAGCGCCGCCCAGCAAAAGTGAAGTTATAAATGTCTGAATAGGGAATTCATCAAAATAATAGGACAGCCCGATTAGGATAAAAATCACGCCGATAAAGGCAGTGATTACACTGTAGATTTGCGATTTAAATAAATCGCTGTCGTCTTGTTCCACATCTTCCGGAATGCGTGCGAGCATCCTCATCCAATCGGAATCCGGATTGCGGAACGCATACCATCCGAATGCGATTTGCATGATACCGAGCAGCATCAAAAACATATGATTAGCCCCCTTCGCTTACTTATTTATTTACGCACCCTCTCCCAACTTGTTCCAAGATATGTAGGGCTAAATCCACTTTCTCTGCAGCGCTTGCATCCTTTACGCTTCTAACCCAAATTAACGGTTGCCATCTATGGAATGATCTGGTATGATGGTGTCCTTCTCTCATTTTCGCCTTGTCTGAAGTGGACGGGTCCGCCGTCTAATATGCTTATCGGAGGTGCTGCATGCTTTATTTCACTTTGGCTTCCAAAGCCTATGCCCGCAATTTGCAATACCGCGGGGCCCACATGGTGCACAATATCGCAAGCGCGATGTTCGGCTTCATGTACGCGTGCATCTGGATCGGTCTCGGTGCGGATCATGCGCTTGGAGAGTACGGAACGCAAGGGATGGTCGGCTATATCGCCTTTACCCAAGCCGCACTCTGGATCTCCAGCTTCATCACCAATGGCCTCGGCATTCCCCAAGCCGTCAGAACCGGCCATATTTCCCTGGATTTGATGCGTCCCGTCCATTTGTTCAGCCACCTGATGGCCAAGGAATGGGGCCAAATCGCTTATCAATTCATTTACAAATCGATTCCGATCTACGTGGTGTACTATTTCACATTTTCCTTGGAACTTCCCGGAAAAGCATCGGATCTTCTATTTGTAGCCCTTGCGCTGGCTGGTGCAGCTTATTTATCGATCTGCATCAATTATCTCATCGGCGCATCCGCGTTGTGGACGACGGAATCCTCTTGGTTGTATTGGGGCAACCATGCGATGATCAACCTCCTCGCAGGCTTCTTTATTCCTATCGAATGGCTGCCTGGCTGGCTGCAAACGGCAGCTTGGTGGTCTCCGTACCCTTATCTGCTGTATGTTCCGACTCGACTGTATTTAGGTTTTGGCAACGTCTCTAATTTGTGGGGAACGTTATTTTGGTGCGTGCTGCTTACGCTGGCTTGCTTGCTGGCGACCGGCTTCTTGAGGCGCAAGGTGGAGGTGCAGGGAGGATGACCGCAAAATCCTGGTTGTCGCTGTATGCGCTGCTGATACGTACAAGCATCAAAAGCCGCATGCAATACAAATTCAATTTTGTGCTGGCTTCCATCCTGGCCGCATTGATTCAGATCTCCGAATTTCTGATGGTCGCGATCGTGCTCTATAAATTCGGCGCCATTCAGGGGTGGTCGATGCACGAAATCGGCTATCTGTTCGCAGTGATGACCTTATCGAAGACGCTGTACCGGACGTTCGCTGACGAGGTCCACCATCTGGAAAAGTATTTGGTGAACGGCGAGCTGGACCAGCTGCTCACGCGGCCGATGCCGGTGCTGCTTGCGCTGATGCCGCAGAAATTCCGCATCATGCTTGGTGAAGTGCTGCAAGGAGGCTTTCTGCTCTGGTGGTCGCTGGGCGGCATGATGGGGAGCGGGCAGGTGGGATGGAGCGCTGTACCGCAGACGTTATACATCATCCTGACCGGGGCTGTCATCCTGTTCTCGATCGGACTTGCTACCGCGACCTTCGGCTTCTGGACGACCCGAATCACGGAGCTGCAGAATCTGACGGAGGACGCCGCAAGGACCGCAGCCCAATACCCGCTGACGCTGTACCCGAAATGGATGTCGTCCATTCTTCTGATCCTCGTTCCGGTCGGACTCGTTAATTATGTCCCGTCCCTATACATACTTCGCGGCGAGCTGGGATGGTGGGTGCTGCCGGCTTTGGCGGGAGCCGCGCTGCTCTGTCTCGCGCTCAGCTTGAAATTCTGGCAGTTCGGTTTGACCAAATACCAAAGCACGGGCAGTTAAGGAAGGAGGCAAACGCCATGATCGAAGTTCAAGAAATTCGCAAGTCGTTCAAAACCCCCGTTGTCAAGGAAGGACGCTTCTCCGGAATCCGGACCCTGTTCTCGAGGGAATACCGGACCAAGGAGGCGGTTCGGGGGATTAGCTTCAAGGTGGACCGGGGTGAGTTCGTCGGATACATCGGACCGAACGGAGCCGGTAAATCAACGACCATCAAGATGCTGACCGGCATTCTGCACCCCACTTCCGGAGAGGTGGTCATCGGGGGGATGAATCCGCACCGGGAGCGGCGAGCCGTCGTCAAGCGCCTGGGCGTCGTGTTCGGCCAGCGGAGTCAGCTGTGGTGGGATCTGCCGGTTCGGGATTCATTTGATATCTTGGCCAAAATGTATGCCGTCGATGAGGCGGACAAAGTGCGGAGACTCGAACAGTTTACGGAGCTGCTCGATCTGCAGGCGTTCTGGGAAACGCCTGTGCGCAAGCTGTCGCTCGGACAGCGCATGCGCGCCGATCTGGCCGCTGCCATGCTGCACGATCCGGATGTGCTTTTCCTAGACGAACCGACCATCGGCCTCGACGTTAATGCCAAGCGCAATATTCGCCATTTTCTGAAGCTGATCAACGAGAAATTCGGGAAGACGATTCTGCTTACGACCCATGACATGGATGATATCGAGCAGCTGTGCAGCCGGGTGATGGTGATTAACGAAGGAAAGCTGTCTTATGACGGAACGGTTCGCTCGCTTCGGGATTCCATCGGATTGCCTACCCTCATTACGGTCACCTTCCGGGGACCGTTCCAAATCCCGGAGTCATTTATGGCGACTGGCGATAGCTCGGCCCAGGCCCGAATCCGAGTGACCCGCGTTCTGGACCAGAGCGTAACGATCGAGGCGAACCGGCGCGAAATGAATACGCTGGAAATTGTCAAGGAGCTGGGGAAATGGGGGGAGCTGGATGACATCGAGATGCAGGATCCGGATTTCGAGGATGTCATTCACAAGGTTTACTAGCTGTTTTTCATATCGCTTTTCATTTTAACCCAATCTTAAACTTGAGGTCGCTTTACTTTTCATAACGGCATGTAGACTGTTAGTTGAACAAAAGGCTGGACTACGATTGCCGGGATGGAGAGTATGATTATACCGCCGATCACCTACGCCTGTTAAACAACTAATAGAGGTGATAGAGATGATGGAGAAGAATCGTTCACGAGCGAGAATGGCCGGGTACATCGCCGGTATGGCTGCGCTCATGTATGCACTCCCCCATTTTTGGTGGGGATTAGGGATTGGGCTGGCTTTCCCAGGCGACTTCGAGGGGGCGCCGGGTGAATTTTGGAGCGTCTTGATCGGATATTGGGGAATGGGAGTTTTAGCGGTTTTTGGCGCTTTGTTCGCGCTTGCCTTTGCCATGCCATGGGGAGAGAGGCTGCCGAAGCTGCTGCTTCTCATCCCGGCCTGGATCGGTTCAGCAGGTCTAACGTTATGGGGATTCTCATACTTTGTCCTGAAATTTCAGCTTGCGATTGGCCGCGTGCAATCGGCTCCCGCCTTTGCGGTCCAGGATGCAAGCCCGATGGCGGTGTGGGGCTACTTCTGGTATGGACTCTTTCTCGTATGGGGAATATCGCTGGGGACGGCTGCATTGTATACCGCAAAGATCCGCAAGGAGAAGACCGAGCCGTTGCGGGTCACCGGCTGAGGGATCCCGTCGACCGGCCGGATACGACCGGAATCGAAGGTTGCAAAATTCTAATGGATGAAAGAGTGGACATTTCCGGAAACATTGTACAATATAATAGATATCATATCGGGGGACCTCCGGGGTCCTCTTTGCATTTTATTGCAAACCGTCATACAGTAGGAGTAAGATCAGAGATTTGAACTTGTATTTACATATATAGAGGGTGAACCGGCATGAAGTTAATGAAGCGGATCTGGCTGCGCATCGGAAACTATTATCGCAAGAAACAGGATTTTGAACAGGCATTGAAGTATATGAGAAAAGGCGAGGGAGGGATTACGAGCTTTAATGATAAGCTCCTCTACGCCGAGCTGCTGCATAACGGTGGCTATTCGGATGAGGCTGTCGACTATTTGGGCCGCGTGATCGAGACCACCGGCAGCCATCGTGCTTATGAACGGCGGGCTCATATTTTGCGTGAGATGGACCGGGAGCTGGAGGCTATCGCGGACCTGGACCAGGCGATTGCATTAAATGCGGACAACTATATGAATTGGTATACCCGCGGGATCGCCTATAAAGACCTTAACCGGTACGAGGAGGCCATCCGCGATCTTAAGGAATCGATCAAGCGGGAAGATCCGAGCACGGTCATTTCCACGTATTATGAGCTTGGGATGACGTATTATGAGAGCCGGAATCCGGCGGAGGCCGCGAACTGCTTCCGTGTCAGCATCAAGGAGCCTTCCCGAGCCATTCCGATGTATTATTACATGCTGTCGGTTTGCCTGGACCTGATGGATGAACTGAAGGAAGCGGTGAGCGTCCTGCAGGAAGGGATCCAGCTAGCAGACCGGTATGAAGCGGAAGCCGACCAGGGTTATGCCCTGTTTGCTTCCAGCACGAATTACAGCTACGGCGCGTTTCTGTCGTTTCAGCGGCAGATGCGGGAAGCGTATTCGTTCCGGAAACATATGGCGGATCTGCACCTGCAGCTTGGGGCCTTCGATCAGGCGCTGGCGTATATATCGGAAGCGATCGAGCGTTACCCGGAAGCCTATGAGCTGTACTTGAAGCGGGCGGATATCCACAAAAAATCCGGCAGCATGCAATCCGCCAAGGCTGATCTGGAGCGTGCGATCGAAGCGGCTCCCGATGATTACCGCGGCTACTTCGAGCTGGCGCGGCTCTATCGCGAGGACGGGCTGGAGGAGCCGGCCTTCGAGCTGATCTCGAAGCTGTATGCCAGAATGCCCGAGTCGCCGCTCGTCTGCTACTGGATGGCGGACAGCTATTACCGGCTCGGACGCAACGAGGAGGCGCTGAAGCTGAACGATAAGCTGCTCCGGCTGGAGCCGGACGATGCGCCGAATTTCGTACAGCGCGCCGATATTCATATGGAGATGCATGATTTGCCGGCTGCCGAGAAGGCGCTGAAGAGCGCGATCGACATTCAGGATGCCTCCGAGATCAGAAACAAGCTCAGTTATGCGTTGTACCTGCAGGGGCGCAATGAGGAAGCGCTGCTGGAGCTGCAGGAGGCGGTCAAGCTGGACGAGGACTTTTCCACCCATCCGACCTATCTGGCGGCCAGCGGGCATATCTACAAGGAGATGGGCTTGTGGGATCTTGCGATCGATGCTTATTCCAACGCGATACAGGCGGTTCCGGGCAATCCGCGATTCTATGAATTCCGGGCAATCTGCTTCGTGGAGACCGGCCAGCTGGAGCGGGGGCTTGCCGATTGCTCGCAGGGTCTGGAGCTCGATCCGGAGTACGGCAATCTGTATAGTCTGAGAAGCGGAATCTATTATTCCATGCTGGATTACAGCCGCGCCAAGGAAGATACGATGAAATTTCTGGAGCTTGTGCCGGGGCATCCGGGCGCTTATTTCCGGCTGGGTCAGATTCACTACAAGGACCATGACGAGGATGCCGCCTTGTATGCATTTGATCAGGTGCTCGAAGCCGTCCCGAATCATGCGGACAGCTATCTGTATAAAGCGCATATTTATTACGGCCAATTTGAGACGGAGGAGGCTGTTAACGCCATCGTCAATTGGAGCCTTCACCTGGATAAGGAGATGTCTCCGGGAGACAAGATCCAGGCGATCCAAGGTTTGGAGGGCTTCGAGGAGGATGTCTTGGAGCGGGCGGTTGAACGATTGACGGGGATGTACGGTCACCAGCTGTACTTGTCTTAGTTTCCAGGTAAAAAATGCTTGGCCTAAAAGCACCGCAAGATGGCTCACACTTTATCCGAACTTATGGTATGATTCTAATGTTATTGTTGCAGCTCGTTGCTCGCAGGCTGATCCAGCCGCGCGGGCTTTCTTCATGTGAGGGAGCAAGACAGGCAAGGGGGGGATGTATTCTGATCTCGCTGCAGAAGGTGAATAAGAGCTTTGTTGATGGTAATGAACATTATCAAGTGATAACCAATGTATCCCTCGACATCGCTGAGGGAACGATTCATGGAATCATCGGTCCAAGCGGAGCCGGAAAGTCGACGCTGCTGCGTTTGATGAATGTGCTGGAGAGCCCCGATTCGGGCAGCGTGCAGGTGAACGGCCTCGAGCTTACCGCGCTCGGAAGCCGGGCTCTCAGGGAAGCGAGAAGGTCGATCGGCATGATCTTTCAGCATTTTCAGCTGGTCGGCAACCGGACGGCTTATGGAAATGTAGCTTTGCCGCTCGAGCTGGCAAAGACTCCGAGGGCAATCAGGGAGCAGCGCGTACTTGAAGTGATGAGATACGTCGGGCTGGAGGACAAGATGAGGCAGTATCCGGCGCAGCTCAGCGGGGGGCAGAAGCAGCGTGTCGCCATTGCGCGAGCGCTGGCGAATTCCCCTTCCGTTCTGCTCTGTGATGAGCCGACCTCATCGCTTGACCCGAAGACGACATCCGGCATCCTGGATGTGCTGCGGAAAATTAACCGGGAGCTTGGCGTTACCATCGTCATCGTGTCTCATGAGATGGATGCGGTGCACGCGATTTGCGATCGGGTGTCCGTCATGGAGAAGGGGCGGTTAACGAGAACCTACGACGTAAAATCATCGTCCGGGCTCTCTCAAACCGGGCTGGCGGCAGAAGCATCAAGGGAAGCGGAGGAACCGGACCATGGACGCGCCTAGCATTATTCAATATTTGAACGATTACTTCACATATGTGCAGCAGTATGACACGGAAATATGGCGCGCCATCGGCGAAACCTTCGTCATGGTCGGCATTTCGATTGCTGCGGCCGTATTTCTGGGTCTTCCGGTCGGAACAGTGTTATTTCTATGCCGGAAGGGGCAGCTGTACGAAAACCGCCCGTTGTTCTCCGTCATGAACGGCTTGGTCAATATCATCCGTTCCTTCCCCTTCCTGCTGCTGGTGGTCATCATGATCCCGCTCACCCGCCTTATTGTCGGGACATCCATCGGTACGCTGGCGGCTGCCGTTCCACTGTCGGTTGTCGCCATCGCATCCTACTCGAGACTGGTTGAGCAGTCGCTGCTGGAGGTGCCCAAGGAAGTGCTGGAGGCGGCCTCTTCGATGGGTGCGTCGACGCTGCAGATCATCTTCAAGTTTCTGTATGTCGAAGCCAGATCGGGCCTTACGCTCGGCCTTACGACATCGACCATCAGCTTCATTTCCTACTCGACGGTCATGGGGATCGTCGGCGGCGGCGGGGTCGGCGATTTTGCCATCCGTTACGGGTACCAGCGCTTTGAGACCGAAATCATGGTGTTTACCATCATCATTATGGTGATCTTGGTGCAATCGATTCAATTTGCGGGCAGTCTGGCTGCAAGATTGCTCGACAAACGGAAAGACTGAGCGTCCGCGGGCATTTGCACTACACATGCAGCACATTTTACACAAATCAATTATTTTACATGGGGGTAACAAAGACGATGAATAAAAAAATGGCGTTAATGATGCTGGCTCTGATCCTTCTTCTTGCCGGCTGCGGACAGAAGCAGAATGGTAAAGAAGATCAAGGGAGCGGCCAATCCGGAGCTGGCGAGGAGGTAACCCTAAAGGTGGCGGCGCTCATCCCGCCGATGACGGATGTGCTCGAAATGGCGAAGCCCAAGCTGAAAGAGGAAGGCATCAACCTGGAAATCGTCATCCTGTCCGACAATGTGCAGCCGAACAATGCGCTGGCGAATAAGGAAGTGGATGCGAACTTCTTCCAGCACGTGCCGTACATGGAAGAATACAATGCCAATAACGGCTCGGAGCTCGTACCGGTGGTGCCGATCTATAACGCGGTGTTCGGGGCGTACTCCAAGCGTTACGACAAGATCGAGGACCTTCCCGAAGGTGCGACGATTGCGATTCCGAATGATCCTTCCAACATCGGACGTTCCTTGGTCATGTTCGAGAAGAACGGCTTGATTAAGCTGAAGGAAGGCGTCGGCATTAAAGCGACGCAGGCTGATATTATCGACAATCCGAAAAACTACAAGTTCAAGGAAGTCGATCTGCTCATGCTGGCGCGTACGCTGGACGATGTGGACATGGTTGCGATGACTCCGGCTTATGCCAAGCCGCTTGGCCTGACGCCGAAGAACGATGCGTTGATTACGGAAGGCAAAGATTCCGAGTTCACGATTACGCTGATTGCGCGCAAAGACAATGTCGAATCCGAGCCGATCCAGAAGCTGGCGAAGGCGATGACGAGCCCGGAAGTGAAGAAGTTTTTCGAGGATAACTATTCCGAGATTGCACTGCCTGCATTCTAAATTAAGCTATAGGTATAGCTGAATTTTTACTTGTTCTTTGAAGCCGCTCCGAGAGGGGCGGTTTTTTACGATTAGGAAGTCATTTAAGGTTCAGATTGATGGATCATTTTAAGGGTTGAAAAAAGCTGAATCACGCGTTAGTATTACTTATCAAAATTTTTTGGCTATTGTGGGGGAGCAATCATGAATGACATCCTGACGTTTCTCGTATTGATTATCTTTCTAATCATGTCACCGGGGGTCGATTTCGCATTAATCACGAAACGGACGCTCTCGGACGGCAGGAAAGAGGGGCTAAAAATTGCGCTGGGTATTTCATCCGGCGTGTTGGTTCACACAACAGCAGCCGCACTCGGTCTATCCTTGATCTTAATGAAATCTGCGCTCGCTTTCGAGGTCATTAAATATGTCGGTGCCATCTATTTAATTTACATAGGGGTATCATCCTTGGTCAGCCGGAAGCAGGCGCAAACTCATGCTCAACCTGTCGCATCCAAGCAATCGGCGTTTATGCAAGGGCTAATAACCAACACCTTGAATCCGAAAGTTGCGATTTTTTTCCTGACGTTTCTACCGCAATTCGTATCGCCGGACTACAATTCTAGCATGCAGTTTGCAATGATGGGACTCTGTTATGTCGTGCTTTCCATGGTTTGGTTTACGGCCATCGTTCTTATGTTAAGTTATATTCGACAATGGCTCATGTCCCCGAGAATTCAGAGCCTGATCGATAAAGCCACAGGGGTTGTTTTAATCGGATTCGGACTGAATATGATCTTTAGGGTCCAAAGAACAGGGCAATAAATATTTTAAAGGATAGGTACGCATAGGCCTGTCCTTATTTTCGTTTAGGGAGGTGGAGAGCTGAATGTGAGCTCATTGTTATCTCTGTATTAAGTTTGGCCCCAAATAATACGCAAAAAATTTACGATCAATTTACAAAAAACTCTTTGACACCAACCGAAAACGGCTGTTATCATGACGTTAGCAGCAGTTCGTGTTTGGGCCAAAGCGCCAAAATAATTCATTGTTTTGGGTACATAGTTTTGGGTACATATATTGTCTTGAATTGCTTTTTTTGATCGCGGATTGAGAGAAAGGAGAGTTCCATTATTGCTACTTTAAAGGATATAGCAAACCATGTTGGAGTATCGATCTCCACCGTATCACGAGTCATCAATAACGATACGAGCCGGCACATCAGCCAGGCCACCCGCACCAAAATTGTCGAGGCGGCCAAAGAGCTTGGCTATGCCCTCAACGAATCCGCCCGGCCGTCTCTAAAGAAGAATCATCCTCCGCAGACAACGGGGTATCGCCAGATTGGCTGCATCGTATCCGTTACGCAAAACAAGTATAATCATCCTTATTTCTCGCCGATTTTGCAGGGGATTGAGAAAAAGCTGTCCGAGCTGAACGGCGTGCTCACTTATGTGCTCACGATGGATGAAATCAAGGGTGAAGGGGCGATGAACAAGCTAGCACAGGATGCCCAGCTCGACGGCATGATTATCATCGAGGGAATTGACCCGAATGTGTATGAATTTATCAAACAATCTGTTCCTGCGGTTGTTGGCATCGATATATCCGATTCGACTGTGCCCGTGATTCTTTATGACCGCGTGGCTGCGGCGAAATCGGCCGTACAGCATTTGATCGAACGGGGGCATCGCCGGATCGGCTTTATCGGCGGGGCGGGACTGACCGGGGATCTCGAGCGGGAGAAGCGGTATCGCGGTTACCGTTATGCGATGGAGGAAGCCGGGCTGGATATGGATCCGCGGCTGGTCCTGAACACAGGCTGGGATGTGAATAACAGCTATACCCTTATGTACGAGCTCTTAAGCCTCCCGGACCATGAACGGCCGACCGCCATGTTCGCTGCGAGCGATATGATGGCGATATCCGCGATGCGGGCGGCGGCTGAGCATGGGCTTCAGGTTCCTCAGGATGTCGCCTTCGTGGGCCTGGATAATATCGAGGTCTCGCAGTATACTTCTCCTCCGCTATCCACCGTTCATATTCCCAAGGAGGAAATCGGCATGATGGCCGCCAAGGTGCTGATCGATCAAATCGAAGGCAAGAATCCTTTGCCGTTCAAGCTGTTTGTGCCTTATCAGTTAATGCTGCGGCAGTCTTCGGATTATTTTCGGGAGTAGAAAGAGTGTACACATAAATCATCGAGGTGCTGGTACGGTACCTCCTCTCTTTCTATACCCTTATTGGAAAATTGGATAGGATTTTGGGGCCAAAAATAATTGGCGGAGGAAGAAGGAAATGAATCAAATTCGATTAGGAATCATTGGACTGGGTTGGAGATCGGGGTTTACGAAGTATTGGCATCGGCCAAACGGGAGATCCCTCGTCGTTGCAGGTGCGGATACGGATCCCCTCAGACTAACCAAATTTCAACAAAATATTAACCCCAAGGCGGTGGTTACTCTGGATTACAAGGAGCTGCTGCAGCGGGAAGATATTGATGCGATCGTAATTACAACCCCTGATGACAGCCATGATGAAATCGCGGTTGCAGCTCTGCAGGCCGGAAAGCATGTGTACTGCGAGAAGCCGTTATCCATTACGGTCGAAGGCTGTGACCGGATATTGACGGCTTGGGCCCAATCAGGAAAACATTTCATGATCGGTTTTAATATGCGCTATATGAATATGTACCGCACGATGAAGGAGATTGTCGACAGCGGGGAGATCGGGGAGGTGAAGTCGGTATGGGTTCGACATTTCGTAGGCTTGGGCAGCGATTACTACTATCACAGCTGGCACGGCAGCTCAAGGAATACAACCTCGCTTCTGCTGCAGAAGGCTTCCCACGATATCGACCTGATTCACTGGCTGACCGGGCGATATACGAAGAAAGTAGCCGCTTTCGGCGGGGTGGATTATTTTGGCGGAACGAAGCCGAATGAGCTTACATGCCCGGAATGCGGCGAAAAAGCGACTTGTCCCGAATACCGTTCAGGCCCGCTTGTGCAATGCGCTTTTCGCGAAGAAATCGACGTGGAGGACAACAGCATGGTGTTAATGGAGCTGGACGGGGGGATCAAAGCCTCGTATATGCAGTGTCATTTCACGCCTGACTATCAGCGGAACTACACCATTATCGGCACCGAGGGCCGCATCGAGAATGATGAGATCGCACAGCGGGTTTACGTCAAAACGCGCAAGTCCCAAACCTGGCGTGATCTATCGGATAGGATTTACGAGATTAAGAAAGCCGAGGGTTCGCATAACGGAGCCGATCCGATCATTTGCGAGGATTTTCTGGATATGATTCTGCAAAATAAGGAGCCCATCGCCGAACCGATCGCAGGCCGCATGAGCGTAGCGGTCGGCGTAGCCGCAACGGAATCGATGAGAAAGGGGGGGCAGTTAGTTTATGTAAAGGAGCCGGAGCCCTGGATGCTTGGACAGAAGAGCAGCCTATCCGGGACTTGATCGACATGCCGATAGAACCACACGCTCCAACGATGCGAAGGAGGGGGATTCTTAGTGAATACAGCACCTGCCAGGCGAACGGAGGCCCGAGAAGCCGTGCCCGCGAAGTGGAGGGCGTTTCGCCGAACATTCCGTAAAAATTGGGAATTATATTTGCTCATCACTCCCGTCGTTCTTTATTTCTTTATCTTTGATTACCTGCCGATGTACGGCATACAAATCGCGTTCAAGAACTTTGTAGCGGCCAAGGGGATATGGGCCAGCGAATGGATCGGGTTTGATCATTTCGAGCGTTTTTTTAACAGCTTTTATTTCGACCGATTGATTCTGAATACGCTCGGGATCAGCTTGTATCAGCTGGCCATCGGATTTCCGATTCCGCTTATCCTGGCACTCCTGCTCAACGAAGTAGGCAACCGGCATTTCAAGCGTTTTGTCCAAACGGTTACATACGCTCCCCATTTCCTATCAACGGTCGTCATGGTAGGACTCATCATCATTTTTCTCTCACCTCAGAACGGCATCATTAACCACCTTATCGCCTTTTTTGGCGGTGAACGCATCTCATTCATGACGGAACCTGAATGGTTCAAATCGATTTATGTATTTTCGGGTGTATGGCAGGGCATGGGATGGAGCTCCATCATTTATCTTGCGGCGCTCGCCGGAATCGACCCGACGCTGCACGAAGCGGCCAAAGTGGATGGAGCGAGCAGGCTCCAGCGGATATGGAAGATCAACCTGCCGGGCATTATGCCAACCGTCGTCATTCTGCTTATTTTAAATGTCGGGCAGATCATGGGCATCGGCTTTGAAAAAATTTATCTGATGCAGAACGATCTGAATATCGAGAGCTCCGAAGTGATCTCCACCTATGTGTATACACAGGGGATTCTGGGAGCACAGTACAGCTTCTCCGCCGCGGTCGGCTTGTTTAACTCCTTGGTTAATCTGGTGCTGCTCGTGCTTGTGAACCGAATCGCCAAAAAAGTCAATGAAACCAGCCTATGGTAAGGAGGGGATCAGGGTGAAAGAATCCATCCAGGATCGTATGACACTCATCGTAATTTATATCTTGCTGTCCATTATCCTGCTGCTTGTCCTGTATCCGCTGATTTTTGTCGTCAGCGCCTCGATCAGCGACCCGCTCACCGTATCGAGAGGAGAAATGTGGCTGTTTCCGAAGGATTTGTCCTTTATCGGCTACGAGCTGGTTTTTGCGAATAAGGAAATATGGACCGGCTATGCGAACACGCTGCTGTACACATTGGTGGGCACCGCAATCAATCTGGTTATGACCATATTTGCAGCCTATCCGTTATCGCGCAAAGATTTCGCGGGTCGGAATGTCATCACGGCTTACATCGTATTCACGATGTTTTTCAGCGGCGGCCTCATCCCAACGTATTTGCTCGTAAAAAACCTCGGGATGATCAACACGATGTGGGCGCTGATCATTCCGGGCGCGGTATCGGTGTGGAACATCATCATCATGCGCACCTTCTTCCAGACCTCCATTCCGAATGAGATTCAGGAATCGGCCTCGATCGACGGCTGCTCCAATATGCAGACGCTGTGGAGAATCGTGCTCCCGCTCTCCATGCCGATCATCGCGGTTATGATTTTGTTTTACAGCGTGGGGCACTGGAATTCCTACTTCAACGCACTCATCTATCTGAATGATCGGGATAAATACCCGCTGCAGCTGTTCTTAAGGGAAATCCTGATCAAATCCCAAGTGGACCAGATGGCCGGAAGCATGGATTTATCGGTGCAGAAGCATCTGATGGAGGCCGAGGCGATTAAATACGCCATCGTCATAGTGGCCAATTTACCTGTACTGCTGCTGTACCCGTTCCTTCAGAAGTATTTTGTCAAGGGTATGATGATCGGCGCTCTCAAGGGTTAGAAAACGGCTCTTGTTTCGCAATATATTTCGAAAAGTGGAGGTCTGAGAAAAGATGGGGAATCATTTCAAGCGGTTCACTAAAGTCCTGCTCACAGGCGTGTTGACCGCAAGTCTGGCAACCGCCTGCGGCAGCGGAGGAAAGCCGGCGGCGGAGGAGGAGCCTAAGGAGCAAACGGCTGTAAATCCTACAGGGTTTCCGATCGTGGAGGAGCCTATCAAGCTTACGTTCTTCGCAGGGAAAGCCGCTTCGGCTCCAGCGGACTGGAACTCGCTCCCGGTATGGAAGGAATATGCCAAGCAGACGAACATCGAAGTCGATTTTCAATTGACGCCTGCAGAGAGTCTGGCGGAGAAGCGGAATCTGGTGCTCTCCGGCGGCGATTATCCGGATGCCTTCCACACGGCGCGGCTGTCTGCGAATGATTTGATGAATTATGGAGGCCAGGGCATTTTTATTCCGCTTAATGATTTGATCGACCAGTATGCGCCGAATTTCAAGAAGCTCCTGGAGGAGCATCCGGAGGTCAAGAAAGGAATGACGATGCCTGACGGCAACATCTATTCCTTCCCGACGTTTTATGACCCGAACTTTAAATCGGTGCTTATTGGAACCAAGCTGTGGTACAACCAAGCGTTTCTGGACGCGCTCGGCATGAAGGAGCCCGAAACGACGGACGAATATTACGAATACTTGAAGGCGGTCAAGACCCAGGACCCGAACAAGAACGGCAAAGCGGACGAAATTCCGTATGCCGCAAGCGGCATTGGATCCTTGCTCGATGAACTGAAGGGAGCGTGGGGGCTCGGCAACCGGGGGAACATTCATGGACGGGTGGATATGGATCCGCAGTCCGGTAAACTTCGGTTCATCCCTACCGATCCGAGATACAAAGAAGTGCTGGAATACTTGAATAAGCTGTACAAGGAAGGCCTCATGGTTCAGGATATCATGACCATCGAAGGTCCACAGGTGAACGCTCTGATGGATGAAGGGCTTGTCGGCTCCGCGGAAACCAACAGTCCGCATGCGATTGGCGGGGTAACGATCGAGCATTTTGTAGGGGCTCCGACGCTTAAGGGACCTTACGGCGACCAGATTTTCTCAAGAGCGCGTTCTCCGCTGATCGATGTCGGGGCTTTTGTCATCACCGATAAAAATCAGCATCCGGAAGCGACGGTCCGCTGGATTGACCACTTCTACAGCGAGGAGGGCAGCAAGCTGTTCTTCATGGGCGTGAAGGATGTCAGTTATGTAGAGAACCCTGACGGTTCGATTGAATATACCGAGGAAGCGCTGAAGGAGCAGTCAAAATTCGTCTCATGGGCAGGCGGGTTCTACCCGGCGATGCTGACGGACAAAACCTTCAAGGCCGGTGAAGCGACAGAGCCAAGCCTCGCAGCCGCGGCGAAAGTTGAAGGCCAGTGGCCGGAGGAGGTATGGCCGCAGTTTACGTATACCCAGGAGGAGCTTACCCAGTTCACGCCGCTTCATACGGACATCAATAAGTATGTTGATGAAATGACGGCCAAATTTGTTGTAGGCGATGTACCGTTCAGCGAATGGGATAAATATGTAAGCACCATTGAGAGAATGGGATTGTCGCAGTATCTCGAAATCTATACAGCCGCATATAATCGGTACAAGGCCGAGTAGGAGGGCGATAGGATGTGGAAAAAGGCTTGCTTGTCTCTGCTGTCGGTGATGCTGCTGTTGACGTCTTTCCTGCCCGGTTCGGCCGCGGCTAGCCAGGGCGACCTGTTCGATGTTTGGGTGCCGACCAATACGGAGAAGGTGATGCGGGATCAGGCTTTTCCGGGCGAGCCCAATTCCAGCATTCGGATCGGAGCCGCACGCAATGAATATGAGAGCGGCCAGGTCATCGTGAAAGCCAATCAACCACTACGCAAGCTGCAGGTATCCATGAGCGATCTGAAGCTTACGGACGGAAGCGCCAAAATCGGCCGAGAGCATATTCAATTGTTCAAACAGCATTACATTGAAGTAAAGACTTCCACAACGCCGGCTTATCCGGAAGGCTGGTATCCGGATGCCTTGATCCCGTTGAATCAGCAATTGGAAGTAGCCGAAGGACATAATCAAGGGATCTGGTTCAAAGTCTATGTGCCCAAAGGGCAGCATCCCGGTACGTATACTGGAGAAATGACACTGCACGAAACAGGAAATCCGGTCCGAATCCCAATCGAACTCACCGTATGGGATTTCGAGCTTACCGATGAGAGCCACGCCAAAACCAATTTCGGGGTCTGGGGCGGACCGGTTCAGGAAGCGCACGGCAATGTCGTGGGCGAGGAGGCATGGAAGTACATCGAGAAGTACTACTACGCATCCGTTGAGCACCGCCTGACGCCGGGATACTTGCCGATTCCGGACTCCGACATCGACAGCTACGTTGAACGGGCGCCAAAGTATGTAAACGATCCGAGAATATCCGCCTACCGCTTGCCGTATTATCGGACGGCTGACGGGCAGCCGGATATACAGCGGAACAAGCAGCTGGTGGATCGTTTAAGGGAGGCAGGCCTGCTGTCTAAAGCGTATTATTATGTGTCCGAGATCGATGAACCGACACGCGATAAATATGCCCGTGTGAAGCAGATCAACGATGCTCTCGAACAGGCGGCTCCCGATGTTCCGCATCTCGTTACGATTCAGCCGGTCGATGAATTAGTCGGGGATGTGGATATTTGGGTAGCGGATATTGAAAAGTTCGACGAGGCTTTCGCCAAGGAGCGGCAGGCCGCCGGCGATTCGGTCTGGTGGTACACCTATGTGAAGCCGAAGCATCCGTTCCCTTCCTATCATCTGGATGATGACTTGGTCGGAACGCGGCTGTTAACCTGGATGCAGCGCGATTACGGCGTGGAGGGCACGTTATATTGGGCGACGACCCAGTTCCAGAAGTATGATGCCGCCCAGAAGAAATACGTCAGCCGTGATGTATGGACCGATCCGCTGGCATTCCCCGGGGCGAACGGCGATGGATATTTGTTTTATCCCGGAACGGAAGTAGGCGTCGACGGCCCGATTGGCACGATCCGTCTGGAAGTGCTCCGCGAGAGCATGGAGGATTACGAGTATCTGTGGCTGTATGAGCAGAAGCTGCGTGAAGCTGCCTCGAAGCTGGGCATAGCGGACGCCTTCCCGTATCGGGATGCGATGCGCCCATTCTATGACCGATTGTATGAGAACATCAAAACTTTCGAAGAGAACCCCGAGAAGGTGATGCAGGTACGAAGCGAGATTGCACAGGAGATCGTTACCGCTTCGGAGGGTGCGCCGGTATTGGTTACGGTCGGCAGCCCAGCGGACGGAAGCCGCGAGGTTTCGATCTATGCGGAGAAAGGCTCGGAGGTAACGGTGAACGGACAGCAAGCGCCGATAACCGCTGAGGGAGCAGAGCACGATCAATTTTCGCTGGTGCTAAGCCTGGATCCCGGAGCCCAAGAGCTGGATATCGTCGTGAGCAAGGACGGATCGTCCAAAACCGTGAATCGGACCCTTGTCGTTTATGAAACCCATGCTCCGTATACGGTCGCTTTAAACGATGCCGAAACCGATGAAGCGATCAACCGCTTCACATCCCAGACGGTGGATACCGATCTCGCCAAGGTGAATGTCACCGAGGGGACCTACTCCATGAAGGCTGTGTTTTCGGCAAACGTGAATTTTCCGAATTTGCGGTTGTTTGATGCAGGGAAAGGATTCCGCAGCAGCGACTGGTCGGCATTCGAGACGCTGGAGTTCGACGTGTTCAATCCTGGCGAGACGGTACAATTCTACGTCAAGTTCCATCAGCTGGACGGGAAAAGCGATGATACCTTCATGCAGTATATTCGCGCAGGCAGCGGCGAAACCGTTAGCATTCCGCTTCGGCAGGTGAATTTGGACCTCAGCCGGATCAAGGGCATTGAGATCTGGATGTGGCGCCAGTCGGCTCCGCAGACCCTGTATTTCGACAACTTCCGGTTTACTTCTGCCGCGCCTCAGGATCCGATGACACCGTGAGGCAGGTGTGGCGGAGCAGCTTATCAATCGGGTACCTAGCAACTCCATTTTGATAAAAAGAGGGGAACGCATGAAGCTGACTTTTCTGGGAACGGGGGCTGTGGAAGGAATTCCTTCCCCGTTCTGTGACTGCCTGACGTGCGAGCATGCCAGAGAAAACGGCGGACATAACAACCGGCGGCGGCAGAGCGTCTTAATCAATGATAATCTGCTCATCGATTTTGGGCCGGATATTTTCGCCTCCTGTGCCGGGCTGGGCATTGCCCTGCGCGACCTGGACTGCTTATTGATCACCCATAGCCACCTCGATCATTTCGATTCCGTTAATCTGATGCTCCGGGGCAAAGCGTTTCGTTTGGCAACCGAGCTGCCGGAGCTGACGATGCTTGCGGGACCTTCGGTTTGGACGAAATGGGAGGACACCGGCGGGAATGACCAGGGGGCCGGGATTCTAAGGCGTATCATTCATCCGGGGCAAACGGTTCGGCTGAAGGAATATTCGGTTACGGCCATTGCAGCCTGCCATCACTTGCGGATCGGCGATGCGATGAATTACCTGATCGACGATGGGAAGGCTTCGCTCCTATATGCATCGGATAGCGGGTATTACGAGGAAGACGTATGGGAATCGCTGCAGGGGCGCCGATTTGACGCCGTTGTGCTGGAGGGGACGATCTGGAACCGTCCTCCCGGAAAAGAGCACCTCAATCGATCGGACTTTGGCCGGATGGTGGAACGGCTGAAGCGCATCGGGGCCATTACCGATCAGACACAGCTCATTGCGACTCATTTCTCCCACCAATCCGTCGGTCCGCACCATGAATTGGCGGAAGAGGTCGGTCAATTCGGCGCCCAGTGCGCCTTCGATGGACTGACGGTTCATATCCTCCCTGAATCATAAGGGGGCAGGAGTTCTATTGTATTCGAGGGAGCTGATGCAATAGTAGGTTTATTCACTCGACAGATTGTTTTTTAGATCAAAAACGTATCAAATGAAGAAATGGCGGTGCTAAGGATGTGATCCTTGCACCGCCATTTCGCATCTTCTTTCATCCGCATGAACGAGGCGCCATGGTCCGATTTGCTGTAGCTGTTCCGGTCTCCGAGTCTTTCTTGGTGCTGTTCGTAAGTTTGAGGCCGAAATTTGGGGGCAGCAGCGATGGAAGGAACGATTCGTAAACGGAGCGCCTCCTAACAGAAAAAGAAGGCATCCCACCAGATCTAAGATCTTTTGGGTCATCCCCTCTCCTCTGGTGAAATTGACCTGAGCGGCGGCAACTGGATATAATGATGGATGATTAAGGAAGGGATGGCTGGCTAGCCTGACACTTTATAGTGAAGAATATCGATATAGATACAAAGAGCCGGGTATCCAATCCACAGCAAGTCCAATTGCTACGATATGACAGTACAAAATCGAAATACGTATGACGGGAGTTGAGAATGATGAAAAAAGAAGTGATCGACAGACTGATTCGATATGCGCAAATCGATACCCAGTCGGATGAAACCAGCAACACCTGCCCCTCGACCCCGGGCCAGCTGACACTGGGCCGTCTGCTTGTAGACGAGCTGAAGGAGATCGGCATGGAGGACGTGACGATGGATGAGAACGGTTATGTCATGGCTACCCTGCCGGCGAATACGGACAAGGATATCCCGACGATTGGCTTCCTGGCGCATGTGGATACGGCAACGGATTTCACGGGCGCAGGCGTAAAGCCGCAGATCGTTGAAGACTATGACGGAGGAGATATCGTACTTAACGCGAATCAGAACGTGGTGCTCTCTCCGCGAGATTTTCCGGAACTGGCTAACTACAAGGGCCACACGCTCATTACGACGGATGGGACAACGCTGCTTGGCGCCGACGATAAAGCCGGGATTGCCGAAATTATGACTGCCATGTCGTATCTGATTCAGCATCCGGAGCTGAAGCACGGGAAGATCCGGGTTGCGTTCACGCCGGATGAGGAGATCGGCCGGGGACCGCATAAATTCGATGTCGAGGCTTTCGGAGCGAAATATGCGTATACGATGGATGGCGGACCGGTCGGAGAGCTTCAATATGAAAGCTTCAATGCGGCAGCGGCGCTGGTGACATGCAAAGGAAAGAATGTACACCCCGGAACGGCCAAAGCTAAAATGGTGAATGCTGCCAAAATTGCGATGGAAGTGCACGGCATGCTGCCGGCGGAGGAAGCGCCGGAGTTCACGGAGGGCTACGAGGGCTTCTTTCATCTCACCTCCATTGAGGGCGATGTCGAGCTGACCGAGCTCCGATATATTATTCGCGATCATGACCGGGAGCGCTTCGAGGAAAGAAAAGCGAAGCTGGCTTCCATTGTGGAGGAGCTTCAGCAGAAGTACGGAGCCGAACGGATCGTGCTGCAAATGCGGGATCAATATTACAATATGCGCGAGAAAATCGAGCCGGTGATCGAAGTGGTGGAGATTGTGAAGGCTGCGATGGAGAACCTGGGCATTCGGCCGATCATCGAGCCGATTCGCGGCGGTACCGACGGCTCCCAGCTGTCCTACATGGGACTGCCGACGCCGAATATATTTACGGGCGGGGAGAACTATCACGGGCGGTACGAATACGTGTCCGCAGACACGATGATGCAGGCGGTCCAAACGATCGTCGAGATTGTCCAGCTCTATGAGGCAAGAGCATAGGCCAGGTTTGCAATCACAGGCTGACAATGACAACAAAGCCGGAAGCTGCAGAGCTGACAATGACAACAAGGTGGAAGTTTCAGTGCTGACCAATGACAACAAGCTGGAAGTTTCAGTGCTGACAAATGACAGCAAAGCGGCAAAGCTGAACATGACAAGGCTATCAAAGGCCAAAGCTGCCGGGAGCAACGTCCCGGCGGCTTTTTTGCGTTTGCCGGGGACCCAGGGCTGGACAGGCCATTGCCGGTCCTCCTGCCACTCCCGCCCCCGCTCCGCTTATCCAGACAATCCTTTACCCGGGCCGCTGCGGTATTCGCTGGGAGTCATGCCCGTCCATTTGCGGAACAGCTTGGAGAAGTAGAGGGCATCATTGAAGCCGACCGAAGAGGCGATCTCTTGAATCGAAAAGGATGTCCTCAGCAGGGATTTCGCCTTCTCCATTCGCACCTTCATCAGATACTGCATCGGGGATAACCCGGTATGCTGCTTGAAGGCCTTCGAGAGATGGGCGCGGTGGTAACCGAGCGTGCTCGCCAGCTGCCCGATCGACAGCTGCTGGTGATATTGCGTCGAGATGAGGCGCTCCGCCTGCCTTACACCGCGTTCAATATCAGCTACATCCCGCTCCCTTGAAGGCAGATGCTGCTGATTCAGCATGGCAAGCTTGTATAGCAGCAATCGGAGCCAGGCCGAGCCCTGCAGATCCTCAAGCCGCGGATAATCCGACTGATTGAAGCCGAGGCGAATGCGGCTGTACATGGATTTAAGCTCCTTCAGCTCCTCCGGGTCTTTGCAGCGGATGACCGGTCTTGCGGCGGTAATCCCCATATCCGCAAGCAGCAAGGGAGCCCCTTTCTCCTGAAAGGCGACCCAATGATAGTGCCATGGATTCCGGTCGTCCGCCTGATAACTGAACAGAACGCCCGGAAGAATGATGAACGTATCACCCGCCTTGCAGGGATATACCTTGCCGGCGCATTCGAATATGCCTTCGCCGTCGGTCACCGTATGAATTAAGCAGTAGTCGTGGATGGCCGGTCCGATTTTGTGCCTTGGTACCGGAATGCCTTCTCCGCTGAACAGCATGGTTAGGTCATGGGCGCCCGGGGAAGGGTTCATGCCGATCGCGTACAGGGAGTGGTCAGGCAGGATGGACATCGTGTATCAGCCCCCTTTGGAGGATTCCTTGTTCAATAATCTTAAGCCCTGAATGCATCTTTAAGAGTCACCCATAGATTAATGGATGAAACGACAAATGTCCATATCGCCCTTGTTTTGCTCCATATTCAAGGATGCAGGAATCACATATAGTTATTCATGTGAAAGCGCATGAATACATTGGGTTTAAGGAGGGCGTTATTATGTCCAAGATTACATTTATCGGAGCGGGAAGCAGTGTTTTTGCCAAAAACGTACTGGGAGACTGCATGCAGACTCCGGCGCTGCAGGGGTTCGAGCTTGCCTTGTTTGACATTGATCCCGTAAGACTGAAAGACTCCGAGAACATGCTGAATAATATAAAGAAGACGAGCGGCAGCACCTGCGTCATCAAATCCTACAGCGACCGCAAGGAAGCGCTCCGGGGCGCGAAGTACGTGATCAATGCGATTCAGGTCGGCGGTTATGACCCATGCACGATTACCGATTTTGAGGTTCCGAAGAAATACGGGCTGAGACAGACGATTGCCGACACCGTCGGGATCGGGGGGATATTCCGCAACCTGCGCACGATTCCGGTCATGCTGGATTTTGCGGCCGACATCCGGGAGGTATGTCCGAATGCCCTGTTCCTGAACTATACGAACCCGATGGCGGTATTGACCAATGCGATGAACACGCTCGGCGGTGTTCAGACGGTAGGTCTGTGCCACAGCGTGCAGGCATGCATTCCGCATCTGTTCGATAATCTCGGGATGGACAAGGAAGGCGTGCAGGCCAAGATTGCAGGCATCAACCATATGGCCTGGCTGCTCGAGGTTACGAAGGACGGCGTTGACCTCTATCCGGAAATCAAGCGGCGGGCTGCCGAGAAGCAGAAGGAGAAGCATCACGATATGGTACGCCTGGAGATGATGCTGAACTTCGGCTACTATATTACCGAGTCCTCGGAGCATAACGCCGAGTATCATCCGTATTTCATTAAGCGGAATTATCCGGAGCTGATCGAGCGCTTCAACATTCCGCTGGACGAGTACCCGCGCCGCTGCGTGAATCAGATCGAGGGCTGGAAGCAGATGCGCGAAGAGCTGGTGAACAATAAAGATTTGACGCACAAGCGCTCCCATGAGTATGCGTCTTATATTTTGGAAGCGATGGAGACGAATGTTCCTTTCAAAATCGGGGGGAATGTGATGAACACCGGCTTGATCACAAATCTGCCGAAGGAAGCGTGCGTCGAGGTGCCGTGCCTGGTGGATGCGAGCGGCGTGACGCCGACCTACGTGGGCGATCTTCCACCGCAGTGCGCTGCGCTGAATCGCACGAATATCAACACCCAGCTGCTTACGCTGGAAGCGGCTGCGACCGGCAAGAAGGAGCATATCTATCATGCGGCGATGCTGGATCCGCATACGGCGGCAGAGCTGTCCATGGACGACATCAAGAGCCTGTGCGACGATCTGATCGAGGCGCACGGCGATTGGCTGCCGAAATTCCACTAAACGAAATCACAGGCTTCTTGAATAGAAATAGCAAGCGAGGCGGGAGGTATTCCCGCCTTTTTTGCGTGGGCAGACGGGAGTTTGGCTGCTCATTCTATATTGACGGGGCGGGCTCGGAATAGAAGGCGGTATCTTTTTTACTGATGGAGTATAGCACCGGCATTGTAGTACCAAATATTGGATCAACAGCATTGCAGCACCAGCACAGCAGCACCAGCACAGCAGCACCGAAAGGTGCACCGGCCTCCATCAGCCTTTCACCCCCTCTGCAATCGGCAGCCGGATTAGAAATGTCGTACCGGACAGCGGCTCGCTGCTGACGGATACGCTTCCGTTCATCGCGCGGATGGCCTGGTAGGAGAAGGTTAATCCGAGTCCGGTTCCGTTCATTTTGGTGGAATAGTAAATGGAGCCCAGCCGGTTTAACTGCTCCTCGGTCATGCCGATTCCGTTGTCCTCGATTTGGATGACGACATGAGGCGGCTCCTCCCGAATCGAAATCTCCACCGTACCTTTGGTGACGTCCTTGCTGGCTTCGATGGCATTCTTAATGAAATTGACCAGCAGCTGCTTCAGCTCCGCTGTGCTGCCGGATATGAAGATCGGCGTCTGGGGGCAGCGGACGTGAAGTGCGACATTATTCATATTCGCATAAGAGGTCATAACCTCGACAACGGCCTGCATTTGGGAAATAAGCTCAAGTCGCTGCTGGAGCGAAGCGGCCGGCTTGCTGATGGACAAATATTCGGACAAAATCTGCTCGGTTCGCCGGATTTCCTCCATGCTGATTTCGAGAAACCGGTTCATTTTTTCGGGAGAGAAGGTTCCGCTCTTCATTAATTGCAGGAAGCCCAGGACGGTGGTTAACGGGTTGCGGACTTCATGGGCGAGCGAGGCGGCGACATGATTGACGGCCTCCGCTTTCTCGTTCTGGATATATTTCAAGGACAGCTCTTTGTCGGTTACCGATTTGTTGAACAGTGTGATCAGCAGCCAGATGCCAAGGGAATTTTGAACAGGGATGGCCAGAATGTTAAATACCAATTGGTTCATAATGTAATCAGGCTTCGTGATGTAGAGTACGGTAAGCGGGATGAAGGAGAAGCTGATTCCGGCCGTAAAAACGATCCATAGCCGATGCCGCGTTCTCTGATACACCGATGCGAGCATGACCGATAGCGGAAACGTAATCACAAGAATAATGATGGCGTCGATCACCCCGGTGCCGCCGATGTATAGCCGGTAGATCATAAATTCGACGAGTAATATCCAGCCCGTTGTCAGCCCTCCGAACAGGATGCCGAAGAACATAATGACATAGCGGATATCGAAGATCAGCCCAGCCTGCACCGATGAAGCGAAGGTCATGGACAGGATCAGGCAAAGCGAACAGATCATGATGATGAAGCTGCGGGAATAGTTGACGGTCAGATTCCTGTAATAGATGTTGTAGACAACGGAAGGCATTAACGCAAATAAGAGCTGCAGTAGAGTATCCTTAATCACAGTCAGCAGACAACACTCCTTTACTTGCTTCGCTAGGATAATTAGATTCCATTCCTCCACGTTTGCTCATGATCAACGCCCTCCAAAAATTCGACGCCTACCTTTCAAAATCCTTGGGGTTCATATTTCGGATTCAAAATTTATCTGTACTAAAGAAGAAATGAAGGGACATATAAATTCATCGAGAAAACGCTTCCGGCGAAGCGGCAGCACAATTCCGGCATTTTTGCCGGAGGAACGAGCACGATGAGCACATTATTTGTGAATGGAGGGTTCACGAGTGAAGCTGAAAATCGTTATGAGACCCGTCTTCATTCTGTTGTTAGCCATTTCCTTCTTTATTGCCGGATGCCAGGGCGTTACGCCGCCATCGGCAACCGAGCCTCCGCCGTCCGGGGGAGAAACGCCGCCGTCCGGAGGAGAGACACCGGCCCCGGGGGGCAAGGATGAGCCGGCACCGCAAGGAGATCCGAAGGCGACGCCTAGAAACGAAACGCTGTATGTGAACGGCCTGCAGTGGGGGGCACCGACGAATTTCAACCTGCTCAGCGGGAACGCCGCGTTTCCGATCAACTATGGGAACTCCCGGGAATTGGTCTACGAAACGCTGTTCATGGTCAACCAGCTGACAGGGGAGCTGGAGCCGCTCCTCGGCACCAAGTACGAATGGACGGACGATCTGAACATGAAGGTTGAGCTTCATCCGGAGGCCAAGTGGAGCGACGGAAAGCCGTTCACTTCGGAGGACGTTGTTTATACGTATCAGCTCGGCAAAAAATACGACATCAATTGGAGCAGCTTCTGGACGTATATTGCGGACGTAAAGGCCGATGGCCCCCATGCCGTAATTATTACGTTGAATGAAAAAAATCCCAACAAGCTGACCGTGCTGGACAGCATTGAGCTGATTCCGATGCTGCCGAAGCATGTCTGGGAAGAAATCGAGAAGAAGGCGGGCAATGATCTTGCGACGATCCGTAAGGAAGTGAACGCCGACCCGATCGGAACGGGACCGTATAAGATGTATTTTTACAATGACCAGAAGATCACGATCGTCCGGGACGACAACTACTGGGGGCAGGTGCTGTTCGGCAAGCTGCCGGCACCGAAATACATTACCCACGTCATCTACAAGGATAACGCCGCGGGCGACTTGGCATTCAAGAGCGGTCAGGTCGACGTATCCCAGCAGTTCATTCCGCAGGTATGGAAAATGTGGGAGGACGGCGCCCCTGTCCGAACATACCTGAAGGATGCGCCGTACTATTTGCCGGGCTCCATGCCGTCCATCTTCTTCAATATGTCGAAGCCGGGGCTTGATAACCCGGATGTCCGGAGGGCGATCGCCATGGCGATTGATTACGGGAAAATCTCGGAGCTTGCCATCAGCGGCTACTCTGCGCCAATGGAGCCTTCCTTAACGCTGAACACCGATGCTGAGTCGAAATACGTGGATCAGGAGGCCATCAAGCCGCTGCAATGGACGACCGACGTGGAGGGCGCAAACGCCTTGCTGGATTCGATCGGAGCCAAGAAGGGCAAGGACGGCATCCGCGTTTTGAACGGCACGCGGCTGGGTCCGTTTGAAATCGAATGCCCGTACGGATGGTCGGACTGGAACGCAGCGCTGGAGATCGTTGCCCAGAACGCCAAGGCCATCGGCATCGAGATCCGCACGAAATTCCCGGAGGCGCCGGTATGGACCAACGATCTGCAGACCGGCAAATTCGACATCATCATGAACACGCCGGCCGGCGGCGTCAACCCAAGCCAGCCTTGGGACCGCGCCAGAACGATCATGTATTCCAAGGGCGTTGCTCCGATCGGCGAGATGGCGTTCTGGAACTGGGGCCGTTACAAGAATGACCAGGCGGATGCCATCATCGAGAAAATTCCGGCGACGACGGACGAGGCGGAATTGAAAGCGCTATATACCGAGCTCACCCAAATCTGGCTGAAGGACATTCCGTCCATTCCGCTCATGTACCGCCCTTGGGTGTTCGATACCGTCAATGAATCGGTTTGGAAGGGCTTCCCGAGAGAAGGCGACGGCAGCAATATCCCGCCTCAAATCTCGATGGATGGAGCAGGCATCAAGGCGCTGTATCAGATTCATAACTGATTGTTAAATCAAACGCGCGTGAAAGACCTATATTAGCGGACGAATGAGGCCCTGATATAGGTCTCTTTTCCAGCGAAACATGTCGCGACAACTTACAGGCCATGGGGGTGAGCTGCTTGAGCGTTTACGGAAAATACATCGTCAAGAAGTTCTTCTGGTATTTCCTTACGCTGGTCATTGCGGTCGGGCTTAATTTCCTGCTGCCGCGCATGATCGAAGGCAATCCGGTGAGCATGATCGTCTCGGAGATGACGCAGGGCATGACGGACAGCGACACCATTAAGCGGGTGTACGAGACGTTCCTTATTGAGTTTGGCATCGACAAGCCCTTGGGCGAACAGTTTTTGATCTATGTGAAAAATCTGCTCAGCGGCAATCTGGGCACGTCCTTCGGGCTGTATCCGAAGCCCGTCACGGAAATTCTGGCCTCCGCCGTCCCGTGGACGATCGGCCTTCAGCTGCCGGCCATCCTGGTCGGATGGCTGCTTGGCAATATCCTCGGCGCCGTTGCCGCATACCGCAAAGGCGTGTTCGATAAAGTGATTTTTCCGGTCGCCTTGTTCGTGAATTCCATCCCGTTCTTTACGCTGGCGATCATTATGCTGTACGTGTTCGCCCTGTCCCTGAATTGGTTCCCGCTGCACGGCGGCTATGACTACCAGCTGGTGCCTTCCTTAAGCTGGGAATTTTTCGCTTCGGTCATCCGCCATCACACGCTGCCCTTCCTGTCGATCGTACTCGTCACGATCGGGGGCCAAGCGATCGGCATGCGGGAAATGTCCATCTACGAGCTGAACTCGGATTATGTGCTCTACAGCAAGCTGCTCGGCATCCGGGATTCCCGGATTGCAAGATATGTGTTCCGCAACGCCATGCTGCCGCAGATTACAGGGCTTGCCCTGTCCATCGGCACCATGGTCGGCGGCTCCCTGATCTGCGAGATCGTATTCAGCTATCCGGGCATCGGCACCTGGATGTTCACCGCCATCCGGCAGCTGGATTATCCGCTGATTTCGGGCTGCACGCTGCTCATCGCGATTGCCGTGCTGCTCGCCAACTTCACGATCGATATCATATACGGCTGGATCGATCCGAGAATCAAGGCCGCGCAGATGGAGGATCAGTGATATGAACAGTTCATTCCGCATCTTGATCAAGTCGCCGAAGTTCATGTTCGGGGCGTGCACGCTGCTGGCCATGATCGGTCTTGTGCTGATCTATCCGCTGTTTAACCGCAGCGACCCGCTGGAGATGATCGCGCTTGCGTACCAGCCGCCCGATGCCAAGCTGCTGCTGGGCTCCGACAACTTCGGCAGGGATTTGTTTCTGGAATTGATCTACGGTATCCGCACATCGCTCCAGGTGGGGCTTATTGCCGGCGTGTTCGCTACCGCGATCGGGCTCGTGATCGGACTGACCTCGGGATATATCGGCGGCATGATCGATAACCTGCTGACCGCGGTCACGAATATTTTCATCGTCATTCCGTCCTTTGTCATTCTCATTCTGATCTCGGTCAGCATCGATTCACGGAGCTCCTTCGTGACGGCGGTCATCATCGGGGTGACCAGCTGGCCGTGGACGGCGCGGGCCGTGCGGGCCCAGACCTCCTCGCTTCGGAACCGGGATCACGTGAATATCGCCAAAATATCCGGATACAGCACGCCGCGGATCATCGTGTCTGAAATTCTTCCGTATATTGCTTCCTATGTCGTCATGGCCTTCGTGCTGCAGACCGCGTCGGGAATCCTGTCTGAGGCTTCCATCTCCATGCTTGGACTCGGCCCGTACAATACGATTTCGCTCGGCATCATCATGAACTGGGCGCTCGTGTTTGAAGCCCCGGTAGCCGGCGCATGGTGGGCGTTCATTCCGGCGGCGATTTCGATCGCCATGATCACGTTCTCCTTGTACATGATGAATACGGGCATGGACGAAATATTCAATCCGAAGATTAGGAGCTGATGGATGACGTGAGTACGCATATTCTGGAAGTCAACGAATTGAAGACGTATTACCGGACCCGGCTCAAGGAGCATGTCTATGCGGTGGATGGCGTCACGTTCGCGCTGGAGGAGGGAAAGACGCTCGGCATCGCCGGCGAATCGGGCTGCGGCAAATCGACGCTGGCCTTAAGCCTGATGGGATTTTACTTTCCCCCGCTTCATTTCGGAGGCGGCTCCATTATCGTCGGCGGAAGGGATATCATGAAGCTCGGGAAGGAGCAGCTGCGCTCCCAAGTGTCGGGCAGGGAGATCTCCTACATTCCGCAGGCGGCAATGAATGCGTTGAATCCGACGCTGCGGATCATTCGTTTCATCGAGGACATCATGAAGGAGCATCGGCCCGAGCTGACCAAGAAGCAGGTATGGGATATGGCCGCCGAGCGGTTCGAGACGCTGAACCTGTCGCCGAGGGTGCTGAATGCGTATCCGAATGAGCTGTCGGGCGGCATGAAGCAGCGGACCGTCATTGCGATCTCCACCATTTTGAACCCGAAAGTGCTGATCGCGGACGAACCGACCTCCGCCCTGGACGTTACGTCGCAAAAGGCGGTGATCAAGCTGCTGAAGAGCTTGCTGGACAAAGGCTTTATCCGGTCGCTCGTCTTCATAACGCACGAGCTGCCGCTCTTGTACCATGTCACGGATGACATTATGGTCATGTACGCGGGCGAGATCGTGGAGCGGGGAACCGCCGAGCAGATGATCTTTGATCCGATCCATCCATATACGAAGAAGCTGATGGGCTCCATCATCGTGCCGGAGGAAGGCATGAAGGGCCATAAGCTGGCGGCCATTCCGGGAACGCCGCCGAACCTGAAGAACGTCCCGGAGGGCTGCCGGTTCGCGGATCGCTGCAAGTATGCCCAGGAAGCGTGCCGCCAGGGAAAGATTGCGAACAAAACCTTGGGGGACCGGACGTACCGATGCATCGTCGAGCCTGAAACGCTTAGGGAGTGGTATGCGAATGAAGGGGAATAACGTGCTGATCGAAGGAAAGAATCTGACGAAGGTATTCGGCTTCGGCGGCAACAAGACGACCGCGGTTGACAATGTCAGCTTCGCTTTTCATGAAGGCGAGATTATATCGATCGTCGGAGAGAGCGGAAGCGGCAAGACGACGCTGGCCAAACTGATTATGGGATTGCTGAAGGAAAGCGCCGGAACGATCGAATATATGGGCAAGCCGAGGCGACTGAAGCGGCATTCGGACCGGAGAAAATATTGGAAGCATATTCAGGCGATCTTTCAGGACCCGTTCTCTTCCTTCAATCAGTTCTATAGAGTCGAGAAGCTTCTCCTCGATTGCATCAAGCTGCAGGGGGAGAAGCTGACGAAGGAGGAGCAGCTGCGCCGCATGAAGGAGGCCTGCTCCTTCGTCAATCTGAAATACGAGGAGCTGCACAATAAGTACCCGTTCGAGCTGTCCGGCGGACAGATGCAGCGGCTTATGATCGCGAGAATTTTTATCCTCCATCCGAAGCTGCTTATCGCCGATGAACCGACCTCCATGGTCGACGCCTGCTCCAGATCGACCATCCTGGATATGCTCCTTAAGCTGCGGGAGGAGAACAATATGACGATTATTTTCATTACCCATGACGTCGGCCTGGCCTATTATGTGAGCGATACGCTTTACATCATGGAGCAGGGGAAAGTGGTTGAGAAGGGGCCGGCCGAGGAAGTCATCCTGAATCCGAAGCACCCGTATACCCGCCAGCTGATTTCCGATGTTCCGAAAATCCATTCGGAGTGGGATCTCGCCTGATTGCTTATCACGCCGGCTGTTGCATGTCAGCACAGAGCTGCCCGTAAACGGAAACGAACCGTTTACGGGCATTTGTTTTTTCGGAGGTGAGAAGCAGCAGGCGGTCAAGGACGTCCCGCTTATTCTATTGGGGCAGATGCAATACTGCAGTCTGTGTGCAAAGATTTTTTTCGTTCGATATTCGCATTTGTGCAAAATTTGCCGATATATCATTTGGCTGCCCTTCGATTCATTCCATGGAGGTAGTGAGACTGGATCGGGCATGGCATCGACAGAATGGATGACGAAGAAGGGATGAACCGCTTATTGAGACACGAAAACTTCTGGACGGCGTTTGCTATCCTCGCCATATACGCGTTGATGATCGGGATGATCATGGTGAGGAGACATAAGCAACGAAATTCGATAAAAGACGACAAAAAAAGACTCGCGGAGGCGGAAAGCAGATTTCGAATGCTGGACGATCTGCTGCATACGCTCGATGTCGGCATCTGGTCTTATGACTGCGGAGCGGGGCGGATTGTTAACGCCTCCCTGGCCTTTCATGAAATGAGCGGCTATTTGGCGGAGCATTTCGAGAACGGCATCTCATGGAGAGCCCTGATTCACCCGGAGGATCTGCCATTGCTTGAATCATGCGTTCTACAGCTGCGGCAGGGAGAAGCTGTCCATACGCAATATCGGATCGTCCATGCCGCGGGCGATGTGCGTTGGGTCCAGGTGAAGATGATCCCGACCATGGATCAGCTGAAGCGGATGGTCCGGGTGGATGGAATCGCGATCGACGTTACTTCCCGCTATAAGATGGAAGAGGCGCTTCATGACATTACGGAGGGCAAAAAGATGGAGCAGGCGCTAAAAGAAAGCATGGAGCGATACCGCAGGCTCGTCGAATCTTCGCCGGTGGCCATTGCCGTATGCAGGCAGCACAAGCTGGTCTATGTCAATCCCGCCGGACTGCGGATTGTGGGTGCCGGCGGCCCGGAGGATTTCCTCGGGACCGATCCTTGGGACTGGCTGTACGAGCCCTGGGAACAGAGCAAGCAGGGCAGGGTCATCGAGCGCATTCGCAAGGGGAATGTCGTCCCTGAAGAGCTGTCGATCCGGAGAATGGACGGGGCCAAGGTGGACGTCATCGTTACGGCATTGCCCGACGACGAAACGGATGCGGTCCGAATTTTCTTCGAGGATGTGACGGCCCGCAAAGCGGCCGAGCGGGCCCTGATCGACAGCGAACGGATCAACCGCCATATTTTGGATATCGCTCCGGTCGCGATGGTGCTTCATTCGAATTTTGAATGTATTTATATGAATCCGGCAGGCATGCGCCTGCTTGGCGTCTCGGATCTCGCTCAGCTTGAAGGGAGGGGGTATGAGCAATTCGTTCCCCCTGATCAGATTGATCTGGTTCGAAGGGAGGTCAAGGGAGTCTATGAGCAAGGGGCCACTGCAACGCTGGTGGAGAGCCAGATTATCCAAATCGACGGCACGGTCATCGATATCGAGGTCGTTACCGCCCCAATCCCTTATATCGGGGACAATACAGCACTGACGATTATCCGGGATATTACGGAGGAGAAGAGGGCGGAGCGGGAGCGGAATGCGGCGGAGAAGCTGATCCGGGAGAGCGAGGAGCGATATTTCCAGCTGCAGATGAGCCTTGACCGGTTCTCCTCGGACCTGTTCGGGATGGTGAAGATCAGTGAACTGAATACAAGGATCGTCGAGGAAATCCAAAAAGTGCTTAAAACCGAGAAGGTCAGCCTCGTCACCTTGAACTGCGGCAGCTCAGAGTTCTGCGTCTCAGGAGGTGTCGGGGAATTCTCCAAAGACGCTCTGTATGCGATTTGCGATCGCCATCCCGAGCAGCTTCCGCTCTGCAAGCTGCACGAGACGTCAGGCGGATATTTCGTGAAGATCGGCGAGATCAACGGGGATCACAGCATGATTTACATCAGCGAGAAAGTGGCGTTGCTTCAGTACGAAGCGATAAAAATATGGCTGGAGACAATCTCGCGTTATGTGAGCGTGCTGTATGATAATTTCCGCGTGATCGAGGATTTGACCGCAGAGCTGGAGAAGCTGGGGCCCTCCCGGCAGCCCGTATGGCTGCTGCGCCTTATGCTTCACCTCTCGGAGAACGAGCGGAAGCGCCTCTCCCAGGATCTCCATGATGCGGCTCTTCAAGAGCAGATTATATGGTACAGAAAGCTGAACCAGATCGTCACGGATACGGAGCTGCCTCCAAAGCTTCTGGGTCAGCTTGAGGAGATTGAGCAGGGACTGCTCGACGTCATCTATCAAATCCGGATTACGTGCAATGAGCTCCGGCCGCCGCTTCTGAAGGAAGAGGGACTTGAACGGTCGCTGGAGGCGCTGTTTGAATTCACGCAGCTGCGTACCAATTATTCCATTTCGTTCGATTGCTCGGCATTCGAAGATGATCTCAGCGACGACAGACTTATCGGACTTTACCGGATCGTGCAGGAGCTTCTTGCAAACGCGACCAAGCATTCCAATGCAACGGAGGTAAAGCTGGGCTTGTCCACCCGATCAGGCCAGGTCATTCTGAATTACGAGGACAACGGCATCGGCATGGAGCTGGAAGATCTGGAGAAGCAGAGGGATCAATTCAGCAGCATGGGCATACACGGGATGAAGGAGCGCGTGCGCTGCATGAACGGGACCATCGCGTTCGCTTCAGCCGCAGGCGGCGGACTGGCTGTATATATTTCGGTAACGGCAAGATAAGCCTGGACCTGGGATGCAGGCTGTAGATCGAGGGGGTTAAGGGATGATTGAAATTTTATTGGTGGACGACCATCCCTCCGTAATGGAGGGAACGAAGATGCTGCTTGAGCAGGAGGAGGATATGAGGGTCATGCTTGCATACACGCCGGAGCAGGCGCTCCAGCTCGTTACATCGCGGCATTTCGATGTGATGCTGATCGATATGCATATGCCGGGCATGAACGGCATTGATTTGGCGAAGAAGATTCTTGGGCTGATGCCGGATGCGATCATGCTTATCTATACCGGCTTTGAAGTGAGCTATCACTTCAATCTGATCATGGATGCTGGGTTGTCAGGCTTTGTACTGAAGACGGCGGGAAAGGAGCAGCTTGTCACGGCAGTCCGGTGCGCCCTTCGGGGGGAGGTCGTTCTTCCGCTCGGGCTGGTGAAGCAGCTTCGCCGGACAACGGGTACCATGCTGGAACGCGCCCCGGGCAACCAAGCCCAGTCGATCACGAACAAGGAATACGACATTCTAAAGGAAATAGCGCGGGGGAAGAGCAATAAAGAAATTGCGGGAACGATCATGATGAGCCAGCGTTCGCTTGAGTACTGTCTAACGAGCCTGTTCCAGAAGCTGAGTGTCAAATCCCGAATCGAGGCTGCCATCAAGGCGAAACAGCTCGGAATCCTGTCTGATACCGATTTTGTGCAAATGCAATAATAATGTAGCGAAGAATCGCATGGCTTTATTCTATCGATCTTCGTTTCTCTCTGATTGAGCTTTTAAAGGCTCATACCAAGGCAATTTACGATAAAGCAGCATTGTGAATAGGTACCCCGCAAAAAAAATGCGTGATCACGCAATAAAATTTCGGTTACGAACCGTAAGCGAGTGTATATGCTTAAGTTACTAGATGAATATAGTCTTAACGTAGGAAGGGAAGGGGCTCGTGGCATGACAAAAGACCTAGAGTTTGCTTCGGACGATCTCTTGTCGCCCGAAGAGATTGATGTCATCCTAGCTCAGCTAGAAGAGGAAATCATGAAGGCTGCAACCAGAAGAGGCGGGGGGAACGATTGATGGGATTACGGGAGAGGTTGAGATCATTATTTGCCATGAAGCTTCGGACGCGAATGATGTGGGTCATTCTAGGGTCGATTACGATTTTGCTGGGAGGAATGATTACATATATCAGCTTTACGACGAAACATGAAGCGCTGGATTCCGCCAGAACACTGGCATTTACGCAAAGCGAGAAGATTGGCGCCCTTGTACAGCGGGAGCTTGATGATGTGATGAACAGCGCAAGAACCTTGTCCGCCAGCTTTATCGGGATGAAACAGACCGGCTCGGCTGACCGTGAGGTGGTAAGTGAAATGCTGCGGATGAATTTGGAGGGCAATCCGTCCTGGGAAGGAATTTGGACCATTTGGGAGCCTAATGCCTTCGACAGCCGGGATGCGGAATTCCGGAACAAGCTGGGGAGCGATGCTTCCGGACGGATGATCTCTTATTGGGCCAGAACGAAATCCGGTCTTGAGCACACGCCGATTACGGATGATTACACCGCGGAAGGAGAAGGAGATTTTTACCTGCTTGCGAAGAACAGCGGCAAAGAGGTTATTATGGATCCTTACCTCTTCAAAGTCGGCGGTGAAGAGATGATGATGACGTCGCTTGTCGTGCCGATTATCGAGAACGGAAAGACGATCGGGGTCGTTGGCGTGGATGTTTCGCTGGAGGCGCTGCAAACGGTGATGGAGCAATTCAAATTGTTCGAAACCGGGTATGCCCATATCTACTCCAATACCGGGGTGATCGTGACCTCTCCGGAGGATGGAAGGATGGGACAGCGGCTTGAAGATGCCTATCCGGGCGAGACGGCCGGCGATATTTTGAGTGCTATTGCAAAGGGCGAGGCATATTCGGAACAGGATGACGAGCTGTTCAAGCTCTACACCCCGGTCCGGACAGGGCATACGGAGACGCCGTGGTCTGTCGCAATCATTGTTCCGACCGATGAGATTACGGCCCAGTCGGACAGGCTGCTGCAGTTGATTATCATCGCTGGCGTTGTGACGCTGCTTGAAATGGCGATTGTCGTTACGCTTCTGACCCGATCCATCGTGAAGCCGCTTGGTCAAGCGGTTGCGATCGGCGAATCCATGTCGCGCGGAGACTTTACGCAAGAAATCCCGGAAGCCTATTTGGCCAAAGCCGATGAGATCGGAACGCTGTCTCGGGTATTTAAGCAGCTGGGCGAGAGCATGCGGACGATGATCGGGCGGGTGAACGGCAATGCCCTCTCGGTTGCGGAGGCTTCCCAGCAGCTGTCGGCAGGGGCAGAGGAGCTGGCGGTTGGCAGCAGCACGCAAGCCGAGTCCGTACAGACGATGAGCGAGCTGTTCCAGGAATGGTCGACGGCCATTACATCGGTGGCAAGCAGCGCTTCGTCGGCATCCGAGCTCGTCAATCAGACAGCCGAGGTGGCGTCCGAAGGCGGAGCGGTGGTCCACCAATCGGTTGAAGGGATGAATCGCGTTCGTGAGCATATGGCGAGATTGGAGCAGGATTCGCAGCGGATCGGTGAGATTACGCTGGTGATCGATGACATTGCGAGACAGACGAATCTGCTTGCCCTGAACGCGGCGATTGAAGCCGCACGTGCCGGAGATCACGGCAGAGGCTTCGCGGTTGTGGCTCATGAAGTGCGCCAGCTGGCCGTGCGAAGCGGAGAAGCGACGAAGCAGATCGCCGACATTATAAAGGGCATGCAGCAAAATACAACCGACAGCGCGGAGGCGGTGCACGAAGGGGTCAGGTACACCGAGCAGGCTGGTGAAGCCTTTGAGCGCATCGTCAGCATGGTGAATGAGTCTGCCGCAAAAGTGATGGATATCGCTGCTGCGAGTGAGGAGCAGGCGGCTCAGGCCGTATCCGTGGGATCCGCGATTGAGAATATCTCATCCTCAACGCAGGAAACCGCTGCGACGAGCGAAGAAACTGCGGCTACCGCGCAATCTCTCGCCGAGCTGGCCGATGAGCTAAACCATACCGTTTCGGCGTTTAAAATCTGATGGCAAGTCCTTGAAAATGGTGATAAGCTTGGCCCTAAGGCCAGGCTTTTTTGCTTGGGAAGAGATTGGAGGATAGCGGCATGTTTGGCAGCCTGTTTCAGCGGCAGTTGTTGAGCGGCAATTTTATTCCCCGGTTTTATGCGTATTACTATAAGCAGTGGACGGATTATACGATGCCGTTTCATCACCATGATTCAACGGAAATTATGTACATGATTTCAGGAACCTGCCGCATCGAAGTGAAGGACGGAAATGAGGAGAAGGGGATCAAGCTGAGAAAAGGGGAGTTCATTATTTTGGATGCCAAGGTTCCCCACCGGCTGATCGTGGACAAGGCGGCTTCATGCCGCATGCTTAACGTGGAATTCGGTTTTGCGGAGCGTGAGAGCAGCTCACCCTCCTTGCGCCATATCGCAGATGAGGAAGCGGCGGTGTACTCCTTGATCGGACAGACCTCTCCTTTTGTGGTGTTAGCTGATCGGGAAGAGGTATATCCGGTGCTGAAGAGCCTGGTGCTGGAGCTTGACCAGCGGGGAACGGAAGGAACGCTCATGACGCATCTGATGTTTATCCAGCTGCTTGTGTGTGTTGCCCGGCTGTATAAGGAGCGTGAGAGCAGCGACGTTCCTTCCAGCGAATTCTATATCAAACGGTGCGTTGATTTTCTGCATCATAATTATGACCAGAACATCCAGGTGAAGGATGTTGCGGCTGAAGTCAATCTGCACCCGGGGTACCTTCACCGCGTGTTCAAGAAGGGGACCGGGAGAACAATCACGGATTATTTGACGATGATCCGCATGGAAAAAGCCAAGCTGCTGCTGGAGCAGACTGATATCCCTATCCATGAAATATCCGATTACGTCGGCGTTTCCAGCAGGCAGTATTTCCACCTGCTGTTTAAGAAATATACGGGGAGCACGCCGGTGGAATACCGGCATTCGAAGGACCGGAATTCCTGGAAACAGGACGAGATCAGCAATCACTCCTAGAGAGGTTAGAATATTTGACTCGGATGAAAGCAAAGAAGTCATGATATTGATAACGCTTACCGCGGGTTCGTTGCTACAATAGCTTCAACCGATATTGAAGCTGGGAGTGAAGAACGAATGTCGTTTAAGGTAACGTTTATCGGAGCTGGAAGCATAGGGTTTACCCGCGGACTGCTGCGGGATCTCTTGATTGTACCGGAATTCCGGAATATTCAGATTGCCTTCACGGATATCAGCGAGCGCAATCTCTCGATGGTCACCGAACTCTGCCAGAGGGACAGCAACGAGAACGGATTGCCGATCACCATCCAATCGACGACGGACCGGCGAGAAGCGCTGGCGGGTGCCAAGTACGTATTTTGCACGATTCGCGTTGGAGGGCTTGAAGCTTTTCAGACGGATGTGGATATACCGCTTAAATATGGCATTGATCAGTGCGTAGGCGATACGCTATGCGCGGGCGGCATTATGTACGGTCAGCGCGGAATCCCCGAAATGCTTCGCATATGCAAGGATATTCGGGAGGTTTGCCTGCCGGATGTGCTGCTTCTCAACTATTCCAACCCGATGGCGATGCTGACATGGGCTTGCAATAAGTACGGCGGCGTTCGCACGATCGGCTTGTGTCACGGGGTTCAACACGGCCATCATCAGATTGCCGAGGTCTACGGGCTGGACAAGAAGGACGTGGACATTGTCTGCGCGGGCATCAATCATCAGACTTGGTATATAAAAGCATCGCATCAGGGAAGGGATTTGACCGAGGGGCTGCTGGAGGCGTTCGAGCGCCATCCGGAATACAGCCGTACCGAGAAGGTCCGGATCGATATGCTGCGGCGCTTCGGCTATTACAGCACGGAGTCCAACGGCCATTTGAGCGAATACGTGCCGTGGTATCGCAAGCGTCCGGAGGAGATCCCGGATTGGATCGACCTGGGCAGCTGGATCAACGGAGAAACCGGCGGCTATCTTCGTGTCTGCACGGAGGGAAGGAATTGGTTCGAGACGGATTTCCCGAACTGGATGAAGGATCCGGCTGTCAGCTACACCCAAGAGAACCGTGGGGAAGAGCACGGCTCCTATATCATTGAAGGGTTGGAGACCGGGCGGGTTTATCGAGGGCACTTCAACGTCGTCAACCAGGGAGTTATCTCCAATCTGCCGGACGATGCCGTCATCGAAGCGCCGGGATATGTCGACCGGAACGGGATCTCCATGCCGCTCGTAGGCGAGCTGCCGCTTGGTCCTGCAGCCGTATGCAATGCGAGCATTTCGGTACAGCGGTTAGCGGTGGAAGCGGCCGTCCATGGCGACGATCAGCTGCTTCGGCAAGCATTCATGATGGATCCGCTCGTCGGGGCGGTGTGCAATCCGAAGGAAATCTGGCAGCTGGTTGACGAGATGCTTGTAGCCGGGGAAGCTTGGCTGCCCCAGTACAAGAACGCCATAGCCGAAGCGAAGCAGCGGCTGGCCGCTGGCAGCCTTCTTCCGACCCGAAGCTATGAAGGCGCCGCCCGGCTGAAGGTGAAGACGATCGAGGAGATGCGTCAGGACCGGGATCAGGCTAATCGGAATGCGGGTGAATCCGACAAGGGGAAAGACCGCGAGAAAATATCCCCCGGTCTGGAGTGAATGGAAGAAAATGGAGTCCATGAGTTAATGGAATCGTTGGAAGCAATGAGTCAATGGAAGCGATCGATGTAATGAAAGCCATAAAAGTCGATGAATCATTGAATCTAAGCAGCATTAATCATGAATCATGGATCAAGGGTGCTCGAGATCGCCGCAATGGTAGACCTCCGGCCGTTTTATGCGGCCGGAGGTCTTTTTTGGCCGCACTTGCCCAAGCAAAAGCGCGTATCTTGCGAAAAGTTGTACTAAAGGGGAGCAAAGGCCCCATTTCACAAATTTGACGAATATTTTAAAAAATGAGACTGCTAAATCCATGCCCTCAGAAATTTTGTACAAAAAGTCGTGCAAAAGCCATTGCGAAAGCGTCAACCCTCATGCATTTATACGAAAAATCATACAAACGCGAACACGTAGCGTCCCGTTGCAAACATCTTCTCTTTCAAAATTATGAATGGATAAACTTGACTTTAAAACAGGTAAGCGTGCACAATGGAAATGGTTTACAATGCATGCAAGTGGAGAGTCAAGTTTTAATGAAGAAGGAGGCCATAGGATGATCATTGGGGTTCCTAAGGAAATTAAAAATAATGAGCATCGTGTCGGCATGACGCCGGGCACTGTCGTCAGCTATACAAAGGCCGGGCACGAAGTGCTGGTGCAATCCGGTGCCGGTCTCGGCGTCGGCTTCACCGACGAGGATTACATCGCGGCAGGGGCGAAAGTGGTAGGAACTGCCGCAGATGCATGGAAGGCCGAAATGGTCGTCAAAGTAAAGGAACCCCTGCAGGAGGAATACGATTACTTCCAAGAAGATATGATTCTCTACACCTACCTGCATTTGGCTCCCGAGCCGGAGCTGACAAAAGCATTGGTAGACCGCAAGGTATGCGCGGTGGCATATGAGACGATTCAGCTTCCGGATGGCAGTTTGCCGCTCTTGACGCCGATGAGCGAAGTGGCCGGCAGAATGTCCATTCAGATCGGCGCCCATTTCCTGGAGAAGGCGCACGGCGGCAAAGGAGTGCTGCTCAGCGGCGTTCCCGGCGTAGCTCCGGGCAAGGTGGCAGTCATCGGAGGAGGCATCGTCGGTACGAATGCCGCCAGGGTTGCCCTCGGTCTTGGCGCGGATGTCAGCATTCTGGATATCAATCCGGTCCGACTTCGTCAGCTGGACGATTTATTCCAGGGGAGAGTTAAAACCATTATGTCGGACCCGTATCATATTGCGGAAACGGTGAAAACGGCAGACCTCGTCGTTGGAGCCGTCCTTATCCCGGGTGCCCGAGCCCCTCGGCTCGTTACCGAGGAGATGGTCAAGGAGATGAGCCCCGGATCCGTCATCGTGGATGTGGCGATTGACCAAGGCGGCTCTATCGAGACGATTGACCGGATTACCACCCACGATCATCCGACCTACGAGAAGCACGGCGTCATCCATTACGCCGTTGCTAACATGCCGGGTGCCGTAGCGCGCACCTCGACGCTGGCATTGACAAACGTCACGGCTCCGTATGGACTGAAGATCGCGAACAAAGGCATACGATCCGCCGCCCGGCAGGATCAGGCGCTGGCCAAGGGCATTAACGTGATCGGCGGCAAAGTAACGTATGAAGCGGTCGCAGCTGCACACGGATATGCTTATACCAGCATAGACGATTACTTGCTGTCTTAAGGCTGCAGCAGATGTGTTTTACATATAAAAAAAAGCTCTTTTTCGAAATTACGAAAAAAAGAGCTCTTTTATAACGGTCATCGCCTTGGCACAAGCGGCGAATCAGAAGTCCCGGTTCATGCTCTCTTCATCGGCAACCGATTGTATTTCTTCCGATCCGATGCTGAGGACCTGGTATCCGTCCTTCGCTTGCTTGTTTAATGCGCGTTCCTTTATGAATTTCGGGCTCGCTTCGCCTGCGTCTCCATCATAAACGAGGAGGATGCCGTCGGTTTTGCGAAGAAGGAGATCATCCCTGGCCGTGAATTGCCATGGGCCACGATAGGGCTCCTTGCTGACAGCGGCATAAAAGTCGACCCCCTTCATGAGCTGCTGGAAATAGGACTTCTTGTCATCGTTCCACTGCTCCTCAGGATTCAAGTAGGCGGTAAGAATGGAGCACCTCAGCTGGGGATACGTTGTCTTCAGCTCGATGGCGGCCTCGATCGCCCATAAGTCGACTCCGTATTGTCCGGGGGTGATGACCCATTGCAATCCTTCCTCAAGCAGCGGAATGAGCCGGTTCGCTATCGCTTTGCGGATATAGGGGATGCCTTGATGCTTGTTGCTATAGATACCGAGCTCATGGGCCCGATATCCGGTGACCAGAATGTTTTCCATCTGCGTACACTCCTTGATGGGATGTAGGATCAGTGTATAGTTTTCAGAAACATCTAGCAACATCGTTTCACAAAGTTTCGGTTTGGGTAAGTAAGCGAGAATACATATTTTAGGAGGACATTCTTTTGAAGAAATGGACAGCGGTACTACTTGGAACAATTTTGGTTATGGGATTGGCTGCATGCGGCAATGACAAAGAGGCTAAAGAAGAGCCGGTAACCCCGGCTGCCGGACAGGAAGCGACGACGCCGGAAACGCCGCCGGCTGAGGACGCTAAAGAGGAGCCGAAGGAGGAAGCTGCACCGACGGCTGACGAGCTTCTGGAAAAATCGGTGGAAGCTTCCCAAAGCATGAAGAGCTTTGCCATGCAAGCCGATATTAAACAAAATATCGTTGTGGAAGGCACGGAGAATGCCGAGCAGAACATCGACATGGTGCTGGATTCGGAAGTAACGCTTGAGCCGATGGAAATGATGCAGAACATGACGATGGAATCGCCGGAAGGCAAAGTCGAGATGAAGCAATATATTACAGAGGAAGGCATCTATATGTTGATGGATGGACAATGGATGAAAATTCCTCAAGAATCGGAGCAGGAAATCCGCAGCAGCTTGGATATGGCCGCAGCCGGCCCTAAGCAGCAGATCGAGCAGTTCAAGTCGATCGCCAAGGATATGAAGGTAGCCGATGAAGGTGACAAGTACGTCTTGACGGCGGAGGTTTCCGGCGATAATTTGAAAGAGCTCGCAACGTCCATGATGAATCAGGCAGGCGGTGACCCGCAAACGGCTGCAATGATGGAGCAGATGGACATCAAGAGCATCAACATCGTGTACGGCATACAGAAGGATACCTACTTGCCGACCGCGACCGATCTGGACATGGTGATGGAAATGGAAGCCGAAGGTCAGAAAGTGACGCTCGACATGAAGATGAAGAGCACGTATTCCAAGCATAATGAGGTAAGCAAGATCGAAGTACCGAAGGAAGCGTTGAGTGCGGAATAATCGGATATTATATATTAATTAAGGAAACAGCTGTCCCGCCGGATGAGGGACAGCTGTTTTTTTAGATGTGTGTGCTCGTCGGGCCGTTTATCAGCGGGCATTGTCGACATCATGGATCAGCTCGGGCAGGCCTATCGAACCTCTACAACCACGCTGCCAAACAGCTGTCCGTCAATCGAAGCCATAATCCGCCATAATCCCGGTGAAGGCAGCATCATCATAGACGGGAGCATCGCATCTGCGCCGTACATCGGGGAGGGACGGATTTCCGTTTGAAATACATCGATCAGCTCATTGGAATGCTGTTTAACGGCGGTAAACGTCAAGTCGCCGGTCAGCTCCTCGTCCTTTCCCCAGAAATGCCACATATACTTATTGGGTTTGCCTGCGGCAAAATCCATGCCGAGGAAAGCAAGCCGACCCTCCACGCCCGTTACGCTTCTCGGAGGGGCGCCCCTGGACGGAGCGATCTTCGCTTCTTCTTCTGAACGATCGGTAACGAAGGAGGGGCTCGGCTCCCAGCTTCCGTCAGGCACATCGAAGACGATATCGCCGTATTTTTTTCCGTCGATCAGCAGATCGAACTTCCATAGCCCTGCGAGCGGCAGTCCAAAGCGGGAAACAATACGCGTCGCGTCCTTGAATGACGAGTCCGGCCCGCCTAAATATGCCATGTCCGCCGTAATTTCCGTCTCGGCCAGCTCCTCCAGGATCGTGCCGGAATCCCGATGAACGGCCGTAATGCGGGCATGCTTGCCCTCAAGCTCCTCGATCGGCGACATAAGGAACCATGCCGCTCCCGCAGGAGCGCCAGCAGCGTAGTCTCCACCGGCAAACACTTGAAGCTTTGGCTCCCCGTTCTCCGTATACAGCGTATGCGGTGTCCATTCGGAGGCCGAGCCGGGGCCCTTAAGAGGCACAAGCTGTCGAAGGGCGGGAAACGCTTGCCATCCCCATACTGCGGTTAGCAGAAGGAGCGCACATATTCCGGCAGTCAGGACAGGGACGCGGCGCCTCCAAGAAGACGCCAAGCCTTGCGAATGCTGCAAGTCGGCGGATTTCCGGCGATTCAGAATATCGGCCTTCATCTCCTCCGTGAACATTGGCTCCCGGAACGGGGAAGCTGCAAGCTCCCGGGCCCATTCCGGCCGATCCGGCTTCGATTCCTTATTCATTAGGCATCCTCTCCTCTCAGCAAATTTTCCATTCTTACGCGGGCGCGGTGGAGCCTGGATTTGATCGTCCCCTCCGAGATGCCTAGCAGCTCGGCCATTTCCTTGCGGGTCATCTGAAAATGAAATTCCAGCAGGAGCACCTCCCGGTATGCCTGGGGCAGCTGCATGACATGCTTCCAGATCTGCGATACCGCTTCCGTATCCAAAAACTCCATTTCGGCGGAAGGGCCGGCCTGTCTGGTTGTGAGCCATCCCACAAGCGAGACTTTGGATATGAAGGAGGATTTGAGATAATTCAGGGACAGATTGCGGGTGATGGTCAGAAGCCAGGTCTTGACGGAGCTGCGGCCTTGGAAATCCTTCAAATGCTGGAAGGCTCTTAGGAAGACGTCCTGGCTGATATCATCGGCAGCATCGCGGCGCTTCGTAAGGAAATAGGCATAATTCCATACATCCTGGCCAAAAGACTCCATAAGCTCTTTCAGGACTGAGCCGGCATCGTCTGCGGCTACCATCGTCTTTAGGTACTCCAATATTCGTCACCTCATGAATTAGACAAATGAAGACATCATCGGTTCCCGGCTTGTTGTCATTTATGCGAAACGAAATCAGGCGGTTAAACGTTATATAATTATCGGCATCCGAACAAGGCGCGAGGGGAGGAAAGGGTATGGATCTGTATTTTAAGGATAACTTTTTTAGCGCGGGCTGGACAGATATTATGAATGTGAATGGGGAAAGCATCGGCACACTGGATTTGAAAAGCGCCTTCAGCTCTTCACTGGATGTATACGATGCCTCAAGGACCAAGGTATGCAGCGGCTCCTTCCGTTTCTTCTCGAACAAATGGAATGTCGTTGACGCGGAGGACAGGGAGCTTGGCGTGCTGCGTATGCGAATGAGCTTTGTAACCAAGAAATTCGAATATGATGCGGGAGATCGGGGCATTTATGAAATTGTATCTCCGGCTTTTTCCAATGAATATGAGATAAGCGATGGCAGGGGAAGCTTTGTCCCACGGTTTTCGAGGATCAGCGGATGGCTGCAGCCAGGCGCTTACCGGCTGCACAACAGCAGCGGGGTTCTCGGCGATTATGAGCTGATTGCCGTCGTGATGGGAATCCATGAAATCCGCAAGCGCAATAACAGTGAGGCGGCAAGCGCATCCCATTAACGCCGTCTTACGGGCAGGAGGGAATAGGGCAGCATGAATACAGTCAGCGATCATTTGGATTATGGCTTGACGATTATTTTTATCGGATTTAATCCGAGCTTGCGATCCGGGGAGGTTGGGCATCATTATGCGAATCCTCGCAACAATTTTTGGAGGATCTTGCATCAATCGGGCTTGACGCCCCGGCTTTATGACGCTTCCGAGGACGGGGAGCTGCTTAAATTGGGCTACGGCTTCACCAATATCGTGGCAAGGCCGACCAGGGGGGCGGAGGATATTACGCGCGAGGAATACCGGGCAGGACGGGAGACGCTTAGGGAAAAGCTGCAGAAATACAGACCTCAAGTCGCCTGCTATGTCGGCAAAGGCGTATACACCGAATTCAGCGGCAGGACGAAGGCGCAATGGGGCTTGCAGTCCGATTCCGTTGTTGACGGGGTCCGCGATTTTGTGGCTCCCTCTTCCAGCGGACTGGTCCGCATGCCCATGGGGGAGATTGTGTCAATATACCGGGAGCTGTACGGGCTGGTTTCCGAAAGCCCGGAGATGTAAGCCAGCTTTACGCTTTACATGTCCTTTAAATGAGTGATAGATTTCCCTAAAAAAGAGGAACGCCTCATAAGACACCGATATCCGGTTCTTGAGCGTTCCTCTTGTTGTGCTGCAATTTTTATGGGCTGTGCCGGCTTACAGCCGCAGCAGCGAAGGGTCGATCCGCGGGACAAGCCCTTCGTCAGCCGCGCGATCCAGCAGGGACGTAATAGCATTGTAACCGTCCGAACCAAGATCGGCCGTGAACGGGTTGACGTACAGGTTAATGTGAGCCTCCGCTACCTTCGGATCCATCTCCTGCGCATGCTCCAGTACATAGGATCGGGATTCCTCCGGATGCTTCCACGCATATTCGACCGAGGCGCGGGTCCATTCGGCAATGCGGCCAAGGTCAAGCGAACGGCGGGCAACGATGGCGCCGAGCGGGATCGGCAGGCCCGTATCCTCTTCCCACCAGCTTCCGAGATCCGTCATTAGCTTGAGGCCGTAGGAAGGATAGGTGAACCGCGCTTCATGAATGACAAGACCGGCGTCGATTTCGCCGTCCCGTACGGCAGGCATGATCCGGTCAAACGGCATGACGACAATTTCGCCAAGCCCGCCGGGTACATGCTTTGCGGCCCATAAACGGAACAGCAGGTAGGCTGTGGACCGATCGCTCGGAACAGCCACGCGGCGACCTGACAGAGATGCAGGGCTGGCCGGGGTTTGGCCGTCCGTGAGCTTGTCCGCCGTCAGCACGAGCGGGCCGCAGCCGCGGCCAAGTGCGCCGCCGCACGGAAGCAGGGCATACTCATCGAGTACCCACGGCAAGGCTGCATAAGATATTTTCAGAATGTCATGTGTCCGGTCCTCCGCAGCCCAGCGGTTCGTAATATCGATATCGGCATAGGATACATCAAGCTCTGGGGCACCCGGTATCCGTCCGTGCACCCAGGCGTGGAATACAAAGGTATCGTTCGGACAAGGGGAAAACGCAATTTTCATGACAGCACCTCCGGAAGTAGTGAACTGGCGGTCTCAAGCTGGCGCAGCGCTTCGGGAATCCGCCATGCGCTGCGATCCCTCGGACCGACCTTATTGGATATTGCGCGGATTTCCATGACCGGTACGCAGGCCATAGCGGCAGCCGTCGCCACGCCGAAGCCCTCCATTCCTTCAGCGGCAGCGCCGGGCACCTGCCCGGCTAACCCTGCCGCGCGTTCTGCACTGCCCGTTGTCGTGGAGACGGTCAGGATCGGACCAAGACTTACGGGCAAGCCGGCGCGCTTCAGCGCTTCGACAAGCCGAATGGATGCGTTAGTCTCGGCTTCAATCCGGTCGGTTCCGAAACCGAGCTCCCGAACGCTGGCAAAGCCGTCCGCCGTTTCCGATCCCAAATCCGCGGCGACGATCGAATCGGCGATAACAACGCCGCCCACTTCCGCTCTTCCGTCGAAACCGCCGGCGATGCCGGCGCTGATGACGAGGCGATATGCCGAACGGACCAGACGGGTTGCGGCAGCAGCAGCCGCGGCAGCAGGGCCAACGCCCGCTGCAATGACATCGAAGCCGTCCGCATTCCTTAATCCCCGCATGACGGCATCCCGTTCCGCCTCTACCGCGGTAACGATCAGCACGCGACGGGCGGACGGATCCTGCGTGTTATGATTCCCGGCTCTTGCCGGGTCTGATTGAGAATGATCTTGCATGTTCTGCTCTCCTTCATGGCTGAATTCCAGCGACCTACCCTTTAACGTTATCTCGTTACGGCTCTTGTGTAAAGTCTTAGGGCTTTCGTCTTGCCTCAGTTTTTGTAGCAGGAGCTTCCCTGCATAGAGTATAATGGACAAAAACTACGTACATCGGGATGAGATTCGGAGGTTGGATATCTTTGCGCAAGAAGGGTGCGAACGGACAAGAGAGCAGGGCGAAACTGCTGATGATCGCTGCTAATGAATTCGCGAGATCAGGGTATCATCATACGAAGATCAGCACCATCGTATCCCGGGCAGGGTTAACCCAGCCGTCGTTTTACCTGTATTTTGAGAGTAAAGAAGCGATCTTTCGGGAATTGGTCGGGAATTTCCGGTCCGGGCTGAAGGAGCTGATCGAAGGCAGCAGGCTGGAGGGCGGCATAAGGGAGGATGATGTTCCCGATCGGCTGCTGGCTGTCTTAACAAGCTTATTTGAGTATTTGGGCAAGGATCCTGATTCAACCCAGATCGGATTTTACATAAGCGAGGAATCTGCAGCCATCAAGTCGGAAATGGCCGCAATGATCGCGAATAATTTAAGGGCCGAGCAGCAGGAAGGTTATTTCCGGGCCGAAGCGGATATGGCGGTCATTTCGGAAAGTCTGGTCGGGGTCATCGAAAGGCTGACGCTGCAGGAGCTACTTAACGGCAAGCGGCCTTCCGGGGATTTGGCGCGTCATGTCGTGAATCTCTTCATGCACGGCATCTGCGAACACCCGTATGGCCGAGTGTCAGGCGATAAGTTCCAGGGAGTATGACAACGATAATCTGCATTATGGATACGAATACGACTGCATCCTTCGCTTCATGCGCCGATTGCAGTCTGTTTTTGCTGTCTTTCGCGCTGCAGCATCGTTTGAAATATGGCGGGAAAGTGGAGTATATTCGTAATACACATGTATGTAACCGATTCCATCAGGAGAGTCAGAGGAGAATGATCGGAGGATTCGCTAATGAAGAAGATGATGCTGGTTTACGGTGCGCTGATTGTCGCATTTCTCCTTTACGTATTCATGTACCGTCTTGAGGACAAGCGGACATCCAGCTGGGAGGAAGGCGGGCTTCACGGCAGCATCGGCGAGAGCTACGTTATGGTCACCTTTCAATCAGGCATGGAATATTGGAAAAATATTTTGAAGGGCTTCGAGGACGGCGGAGACGCGCTTGGCGTTACCGTCGATTACCGCGGCGCTACGCAATATGACGTCAAGGAGCAGATTACCGTCCTGGAGCAGGTTATCGCCAAGCGGCCGGCAGGGATTGCTTTATCGGCCATCGATTCGAAGGCGCTCACGCCAACGATCAATAAAGCCGTTGATGCGGGAATTCCGGTCGTCCTGTTTGATGCGGACGCTCCTGACAGCAAAGCCTACTCCTTCCTGGCGACCAACAATTACAATGCCGGGGCGGCAGCTGCAGATAAGATGGCTGAGCTTCTTGGACGGGAAGGGGAGGTCGGCATCATTACCCAAACCGGCCAGCAGAACCACGATGACCGGACGGCGGGCTTCCGGGAAACGTTAGAGAAAAGCTATCCGGCCATGTCGGTGGTGGAGATTAGGGAAGGCAAAGGAGATATTATCGCCTCCAAGGAAGCTGCCGCCCGCATGATGGAGAAGTTCCCCGAGCTGAAGGGCATCTTTGCGACGGAGGCAAACGGGGGAGCCGGCGCCGCCGATGCCGCCATTGCCGCGGGCAGGGCCGAAGACGTCCGAATTATCGGGTTCGATACGAATAAAGTGACGCTCGACCGGATATCGGACGGAACGATTTCGGCCACGATCGCGCAGGGAACCTGGAATATGGGGTATTGGTCGCTGCAATATTTGTTCCATCTCCATCATGGCCTTACCGTTCCTGCGCCGACGCTCGGCAATGATGTCGCTCCTCTGCCGCCCCGGGTCGATACCGGCATTACGATCGTGACCCAAGAGAATGTGAAGGATTACTATGCGAAGTAACGGATTGGGCGCATGGCGGCAGGGGCTGAAGCGGTGGCTGCATTTTGGGGATCTGCCGCTTCGTTACAAGCTGGTCATTCTGTTTCTGATGATCGGCATTCTCCCCTCGATCGGGCTCGGGGTGCTGGTGAACTGGACGGTTAATCGGATTGTGGATCAGCAGGTGACAAGTCATACCATACAATTGATCGGGAAGGTTAATCAGACGCTCGACAACGAGATGGAGAACCTTCAGAACATCACCTATCTTATCGGCTTCGATCCCCGCACGGAGCGGTTTATGAAAGGACATATCCAGGGGGATATGCCTCCGGCCCAGGCGGGGAACAGCGTACAGGCAAATGCCGGATACGCCTCGGACCGCCGCCTGATGCATCAGGATGATGCGGACAATTACGAGATCCACCAGTATCTTCAAGGCTTTACGACGCTGTATCCGGAGATTGCCGCTATTCTGGTGGTCAATCGTGAAGGGGCCTATATCAGCAACGAAATGTATGCCCGAGGCAGCGGGAAGCTGACGGATGAGGCTTGGTACCGGGAAGCCGTTAACAATGAAGGAATCTTTACCGTGCTCGGGCATCCGTCGGACCGCAATGTGACAACGCACGTGCATTATGCCGATGAGGAGCTGGTTTCGGTTGTCCGTTCCTTTGTCGATCCGGATACCCGAGAGGTCACCGGGGCGGTCCTTATTGATTTGAAGCTTCGGACCGTAGCACGTGCGGCCCGGGATGTGACGCTGGGCAAGAACGGGTACCTGATGGTGACGGAGGCTGGGGGATCCAGCATCTATAAGCCGGACGACTCCCTGCTTCCAAGCATACCGCCGTCTTGGTTTCCGGAGCAGGACAGCGGCACGTTCATACGCGAGGTGAACGGCGAGCGGGTGCAGCTGATTTACGGTACGTCCTCCTTCACCGGATGGCGGACCATCGGCGTGTTCCCAACGAACGAAACGGTTTACGAAGTGAAGGAAATCCGATTCTATTTAATCTGCTTCCTGTTTATGGTGTGCCTCTTCGGCGTTACTGCCTCGTATACATTGTCGCAATCGATTTCGCGGCCGATCTGGCAGCTGATGTCGTTCATGCAAAAGGCGGAGTCCGGCGATCTTGCGATCCGCTACTGGGGGAACCGGCAGGATGAGGTCGGCATGCTTGGCCGGAGCTTTAACCGCATGCTGCTTCAGATTCGCAAGCTGATGAAGCTGAGCGAGCTGCGCGAGCGGCAGAAGCGGGAAGCGGAGCTGCGCAGCCTTCAGGCGCATATTAAGCCGCATTTTCTGTACAACACGCTCGATACGATTCATTGGATGGCCCGCAAAAAAGGGGCGGATGAGGTGTCCGAGCTGGTGGAATCCTTGTCGACCCTGTTCAGGATCGGTCTCAGCAAGGGGGATGACATCATTCCGATGCAGGATGAATGGACGCATATCAGCAGCTACTTGCAAATTCAGAAGACCCGGTACCGGGACAGGCTGCAGACGCAGCTGGAGCTTGCGCCCGAGGCCGAAAGGCTGTATGTCCTTAAGCTGCTTCTGCAGCCGATCGTGGAAAATGCAATTTACCACGGCATCAAGGCGCGCCGGGGACCCGGGCGAATATCGATCAGGGCGTATACCGAGAATCATGCCCTGGTTCTGAACGTTCAAGACAATGGCGCGGGCATGCCGCAAGACAGGCTCGAGGAGCTTCGCCGGAAGCTTCGGGACCCGATCTCTGCCATGGATGAGGATGCGGGCGGGACATCTGCGGGTAGCCGCAGCTACGGCATGCTGAATGTTCAAGCCCGGATACAGCTAACGTTCGGCGAGGCTTACGGAATCACCATAGAAAGTACGGAAGGCGAAGGAACTTCGGTGACGATCCGTCACCCGCTGCTCGCTGCGATTCCTCCGCCGCCGGATAACGATAGGGGAGATAGGCTATGAATAAGGCTAACCAGGTGCTTTACCAAGTGCTGATCGCCGATGATGAGCCGATCATCCGCGAGGGGATTCGGGATGCGGTGGATTGGGCTGCGCTCGGCATGGAAGTGGCAGCCGAAGCGGAAGACGGCGAAGAGGCGCTAGAGCTTGCGCTCAGCCGCGTTATCGATATCGCGCTTGTGGATATGAACATGCCGTTCATGGACGGCATCGCGCTGATGAAGAGGCTGAGAGAAGAACGCCCTGATTGCCGTTTCGTGATCATCACGGGCCATGACGAATTCGCATATGCGCAGGAAGCGATCCGGCTTGGCGTAAAGGATTATATTTTGAAGCCGGTGAATGCGGAGCATCTCGTATCGGTGCTGCGCAGCGTAAGGGAAGAGCTGGATGAGCGCCATATTCAGAGCAACTATTTGAAGAAGGCATCGGAACAGATCGAGAAGAATATCCCGCTCCTTCGCGAGCGCTTCTGCCAGGAATGGATCGACGGGCTGCTGGAAGAGTCTGAAGCCGTGGAGCAGCTGGAATTCCTCGGCCTGCCGCCAAAGCAGCCCGTTCAGGCAGGCATCGCGAGATGGCCCGAGCTGACCGTCCCCCAGCCGCTCATGAAGGAGAGCGACCGGCAGCTGTATCTGTTCGCCATGGAGAACATGATCGGCGAGCTGCTGCAGCCGGCTGCCCATGTGCTGTTCCGCGACCGAACGGGCCATATCGGCATGCTGCTGTGGGATGAAATCCCCGCGAAGACATGTGCGGATGCCGAGCAGGCGGTTCAGAAATACTTGAAGCTTTCGATCCAAATGCATGTCGAGCCGGTACGGGACGACAGTGGAGGAATATCGGCCGCGTACGAAGCCTGCCGGGAGGCGGTGCTCCGTGACGCCCAGCTGTCTCCGCTGGTTCGCCGGGCCAGGCAGCTGATTCAGGAGCAGTATGCCGATCCGGAGCTGACGCTGGAGTCTTTGGCTGCGGCGCTGCAGGTCTCGCCGGTTTACCTCAGCCGTACCCTCAAGAAGGAGCTGGGCACGTCGTTTGTCGTCTTCATCACCCAGACCCGCATCCGGAAGGCGATCCAGCTTCTGAATGGCACCGATCTGTCTATTCTTGAAATCGCGGAGCGGACCGGCTATGACAGCCAGCACTACTTCAGCACAGCATTCAAGAAGGTGATGGGCGTATCGCCGAACGGCTATCGCAAGGGCCTCGCTTTTCAGGAAGAGAAGGGCGGTTGACGTATATTAACAAGCAGTCCCTGTTTGGTTGGAGCTCCCAACGAAGCAGGGACTTTTTCTTTTCGGGATTCATCGCTGGGATCGATTCCGGGAAGCCGGTGAAGGTTTACCATTCACACTCCTCCATTCATCCACTCACTCGTTCATCCATTCATCGATTCATCCATCCATTCATTCATCCATCCATTCATTTAACCATCCAATCAGGCCACAAAAGTATGAAAATTATAAAAAAGGTTGTATCTGTCGAAAGACCCTTTCCATCCGCGGGTGTATGCTGATTCATACAGAGAGGCTTTTACGGATGGTAAGGATGTAAGCGCTCTCGATCCAACTTTTCGGAAAGGGGAACAACCGATGAAGAGAGGAATGCTGGGTGTTCTTATTGCGGTCATGCTGGTTGCCCTGACGGCCTGTAACCTGGCCGAAACGGATGCCGGCGATGCGAATAAAGGCTATGTCGGGCTTGCGATGCCAACCAAGTCATCGGAGCGCTGGGTGGCCGACGGTAAAAACATGGAGCGGCTGTTTCAGGAAAAAGGCTATAAGACCGATCTTCAGTTTGCGGAGGACGTGATTGAGAACCAGATCGCCCAGATCGAGAACATGATCACCAAGGGCGTGGATGTCATCGTGATTGCATCCATCGACGGCAATACGCTGACGGATGTCATCAAGAAGGCCCATGATCAAGGGATCAAGGTCATCGCGTATGACCGTCTGATCCGCAATACCGAGCATTTGAGCTACTACGCGACCTTCGACAACTTCAAGGTCGGGGTGCTGCAGGCTTCCTATATCGAAGAAAAGCTCGGCTTGAAGGAAGGAAAGGGGCCGTTCAATATCGAGCTGTTCGGCGGCTCGCCGGACGATAACAATGCGTACTTCTTCTATGACGGGGCGATGTCGGTGCTGAAGCCGTATATCGATTCCGGCAAGCTCGTGGTGCGCAGCAAGCAGACGACCATGGCGCAAATCGCGACGCTCCGTTGGGACGGCGCGCTGGCCCAGTCCCGGATGGATAATCTGATCAGCGCGAATTATTCGAACGCTCATCTGGATGCGGTCCTCTCCCCTTATGACGGCATCAGCATCGGGATCATCTCCTCGCTTAAGGGTGTAGGGTACGGTACGCCGGATAAGCCGCTGCCGATCATTACGGGGCAGGACGGGGAGCTTGCTTCGATCAAATCGATCGTGGCCGGCGAGCAGACGCAGACGGTGTTCAAGGATACGCGCCAGCTGGCGGAACAGGCAGTAAAGATGGCCGAAAGCGTAATAAAAGGTGAAGAGGCCGAGGTGAACGATACCGAGTCCTACGATAACGGAGTCAAGGTCGTGCCGGCATACCTCCTTCCACCGGTGTCAGTGGACGCCAGCAATGTCGAGAAGGAGCTTGTTGATACGGGCTACTACACGAAGGAAGAAATCGGTTTGAAGTAAATAACGGCCTTATGGATACGAAACAGAAGGGAAGGTGCAGCCCGAATGTCGGAATATATTCTTGAAATGCGGAACATAACGAAAGCGTTCCCAGGCGTGAAGGCGCTGGATAACGTGAATCTGAAGATTCGCGAAGGCGAAATCCATTCCTTGTGCGGGGAGAACGGCGCCGGCAAATCTACGCTGATGAAGGTGCTGAGCGGCGTGTATCCGCACGGTACTTATGATGGTGATATTTTGTTCAAGGGGAAGGTATGCGAATTCAAAAGCATTAAGGACAGCGAGGACCTCGGCATCGTCATCATCCACCAGGAGCTGGCGCTGATTCCTTACTTGTCGATTGCGGAGAATATCTATCTCGGCAATGAGCGCGCCCACAAAGGCATCATGGACTGGAACGAGACGATCCGCGGAGCGAAGGAGCTGCTGGGCAAGGTCGGGCTTACGGAAAATCCGAACACGCCGGTGGGCACCATCGGGGTCGGCAAGCAGCAGCTGGTCGAAATTGCGAAAGCGCTCTCGAAGAAGGTAAAGCTGTTGATTTTGGATGAACCGACGGCAGCCTTGAACGAGGATGACAGCGAGAACCTGCTGCAGCTGATGCTGGAATTCAAGAAGCAGGGCATCTCATGCATCCTGATCTCCCATAAGCTGAACGAGGTTTCCAAGGTGTCGGATTCCATTACGATTTTGCGGGACGGCAAAACCATCGAAACGCTGGATATGCACGGCAAAGAGGTCAATGAGGACCGCATCATCCGCGGGATGGTCGGACGGGATTTGACGAGCCGTTATCCGGAGCGTACTCCGAAGGTCGGTGAAGTCATCCTGGAGATCAAGGATTGGACGGTATATCACGAGCTGCAGGCGGACCGCAAGGTGATTGATGGCGCGAACCTCCATATTCGAAGAGGGGAAATCGTCGGCATTGCCGGACTGATGGGATCGGGCCGGACCGAGCTTGCGATGAGCGTGTTCGGCAGGGCATACGGCCGGAATATCAGCGGCGAGCTGTATAAGAACGGGCAGGTCATTCAGAACCGGACGGTGACCGAAGCGATTGCGAACGGCTTTGCCTATGTGACGGAGGACCGGAAGGATTACGGCCTGATTCTGATCGATGACATTAAGCGGAATATCTCCCTTACGGGGCTGCCGAAGCTGGCGAGGAACATGGTGATCGATGAAAGAGAGGAAATCCTTGTTGCAGAGGAGATGCGCAGGAAGCTGAAGATCAAGACGCCGAACATCTTGCAAAAGACCGGCAATCTGAGCGGAGGCAACCAGCAGAAAGTAGTCTTGAGCAAATGGATCTATTCCGAGCCGGACATCCTCATCCTCGATGAGCCGACCCGCGGCATCGATGTGGGTGCCAAGTTCGAGATTTACTCGATTATCAATCAGCTTGCGGACGAAGGCAAAGGGGTGCTGGTCATTTCCTCCGAGCTGCCGGAAATCCTAGGCATTTGCGACCGGATCTATGTCATGAATGCCGGCCGGATCACCGGTGAAGTGAGCAAGGAAGAGGCTTCGCAGGAAACGCTGATGAGATACATGACCAAGAACGGAGGGGCTTAAGCATGGAAACGCTCATGAAATTATTCAAAAACAATATTCGGCAGTACGGGATGATCATCGCCTTGGTCCTGATTATGATCTTTTTCCAGATCATTACGGGCGGGCTGCTGCTTGAGCCGATCAATATTACGAACCTGATCCTGCAAAACAGCTACATTCTCATCCTGGCCATTGGGATGGTGCTGGTCATCATTACGGGACATATTGACTTGTCCGTCGGCTCGGTGGCGGCTTTCGTTGGTGCTGTCGCAGCCGTGATGATGGTCGATATGCAGCTGCATCCGGTGATCGCCGTCATCGCCTCCTTGATCGTCGGGGGATTGATCGGCGCCTGGCAGGGCTTCTGGGTGGCGTATGTGAGAATCCCGGCCTTTATCGTAACCCTTGCCGGTATGCTGCTGTTCCGGGGCCTTACCATGATCGTCCTGGATGGGCAATCGATCTCGCCGTTTCCGGGCGGATTTCAGAAGCTCAGCTCGGGCTTCGTTCCGGATTTCGGCAACACCGGCACCAATCTGGTTGCGATTCTCGTCGGCATCGCGTTTACGGTGATTTATGTCATCAATGAGCTGAGAGACCGGAAATCCCAGAAGAAGTATAACTTCGACGTGATTCCAGGCGGCCTGTTCCTGCTTAAGCTCGTTCTGATGGCTGCCGTTATAAATGCCTTTACGTTTATGCTGGCAAGCTATGCAGGCCTGCCGAATATTCTGATTTTGCTGCTTGTACTGATCATCATCTATTCCTTTGTCATGAACAAAACCGTGATGGGACGGCATATTTATGCCCTTGGCGGCAATGAGAAGGCCGCTGCGCTGTCCGGCGTGAAGACGAAAAAGGTAACATTCTGGGTATTTGTCAACATGGGCGTCATGGCGGCCATTTCCGGCCTGATGTTTGCCGCCCGTCTGAACGCGGCAACGCCTCGTGCGGGTACGAACTTCGAGCTGGACGCCATTGCGGCAAGCTTTATCGGCGGTGCATCCGCCACAGGCGGTATCGGTACGGTGTTCGGCGCAATCATCGGCGGCCTCGTCATGGGTGTCCTGAATAACGGCATGTCCCTCGTCGGACTCGGCATCGACTGGCAGCAGGGCATCAAGGGCCTTGTCCTTCTGGCAGCCGTCGCTTTCGATATTTATAACAAGAAGAAGAGCAGCGCCTCGTAATTGTCCTTTGGTGTATATAGAACAAAGCACGGCCGGCTTCGGGCAGATTTTTAAAAGTCTGCGGAGCGGTCGTGCTTTTTTTTTTGCGATAAACGGATCACCGTCTTAGCGTTGAGTTTAATACTGCTTATCTCAGCTTAATCGTTACCTTGCGTGTCAACAAGCGGATCAACACCAGCCCAAGAACCATGATGACGGCCGACCCGGCAAGCGAAGCGTACAGCGGCACGTCAAGGGTGAAGGCAGGTATCCAGCGATCCCATAGCGAGGCCAGTTCGAATTGCCACAGCGCATCCATGAAGCCGACAAGAACGATCGCTATGGCGATGAAGCCTAAACCTCGAATCCAGTCGTGACGGTAGAAGCCGGAGCCGATCATCCATCCCATCAGGTAGTAAACGAAGATTTGGATGCCAAAGGACGCCAGGGCAAGGAACCAGTTGTGCTCGAATGCCTGCAGTACCGGAGAGTTCCCGGTGTCCGAGACGTTCATCGCCGAGAGCAGCAGGCTGACGGGGCCGACGACGAGCGGAAAGGCAATGGACAGCAGCAGGGCGGCCAAGGCGGCTCCTTTAAAAAAGTCCCTTCTGGTAAAGCCATGACGCACATAGAAGCTCAGGAAGCCGAAGGAGGATATAATGCCGATGACCAGCATGAAGCCCTTGGTCGAGCGGTAGATGATGGAGAAGAAATCGTCCTGGCCGATGTTGCTGCTGCTGCCGGTAATCCCAAGCGCGAGGTTAAGGAGGAACACGATAACCAGATATCCTATGGCCCATGAGCCTTGGTGCCAAAACATCTCCATCATTATTCTCGAAGCGGCTGACGTTGGTTGTTTCATGTTACCTGCTCCTCCCCTGTGATATGGATAAACAAGTCCTGCAGCGAGATCGGACCCAGCTCAAGCCCCGCACGTCTAGCTGCATGCTTGGATTCCTCGCTCAGCTCTCCGTAGACGATGGCCGATTTGGTGGAGCCCAGCTGTTGAACATTCAGCACCTTCAGTCCCGGCGTGAATTCGTCCACCTTCTGCGCTGGTCCCGTAATCGAAACGCCGCGGGAGGTTAACGATTCGTAATCGTCTTGGAGGATGAACCGGCCTTTATGGATGATAATGACCTCCTCGAACAAATAATCCATCTCCGACACGAGATGCGTGGACAGGATGAACGTCCTTGGGTGCCGCTCCTGATCCTCGAGGAGCTCCCGGTAGAAAATTTCCCGGGTGGGTGCATCCATGCCCAGGTACACCTCGTCCAGAATCGTAACGGGCGAGCGGCTGGCAAGCCCGATCGTAACGTTGAAAGCCGACTGCATGCCTTTCGAGAGCTCCTTAAGCGGTTTATCCAGCGGCAGGTTGAAATTACGGGCAAGCCTAAGGGCATATTCCGTATCGAATCGGGGCCGATATCCGGCTACCGTCTCAATCGCCGTTTTGACTTTGTCCGACTCGTCCTTGTAGTCGATGTCATAGAGGAAGGAGACCTCCCGCATGATTTTTGCATTTTCAAACGGCTGCTCGCCGCCTACCTTCACCGTGCCTGATGACGGCTCGCGAAACGAAGCCAGCGCGGACAGCAGCGAGGTTTTGCCTGCGCCGTTCCGTCCGAGAAGGCCGTAAATCTTCCCGCCGTCCAATCGGAAGGACATATCCTTTACGGCCTCAACGTCCCCGTAGCGAATGGAGACCCGGTCGAATTCGATATCAAGATTCATGGGCGTCACGCTCCTTTACTTGGGTGATGATCTCAAACAAATCTTCCGTGGACAGGCCGAGCTTGTCGGCCTCCTGCACCATAGGCACCACATAATCATCTGCAAATGCATTTTTCCGGGTCCGAAGCAGCTGCTCCTTCGCCCCTTCCGCAACAAACATGCCGACACCCCGCTTTTTAAAAATGAGGCCGGATTCAACGAGCAGGTTGATCCCCTTCAAGACCGTAATGTGATTGATTTTGTAAAAGCTTGACAGCTGCGTCGTGGAAGGCACCTGCTCCCCTTCGAGCAGCTGGTCGTTCACGATCTGGTCTTCGATCTTTTCCTTGATCTGGAGGAACAAGGGCTTGTTATCCGGATATACCGAGCCGCTAATGCGAATCACCGCCTTGCCGTTGATGTTTCTGTAAAGGTTATATGCTTATATATATGACTATATAACCAAAACGTGCAGAGCATGTCAAGGTCATTTTGGAAAAATTTGCGCCAAAGGCTGCTAACCGATTAATCTTAAAGTGAGTAGACGTATTAAAGGGAAGGCTCCAGTCATTGATTGTAGGCTAGCAAGCTGCTGATCTGTGGAGCAAAGAGATTTTGACAAGGATAAAGAGGAGATCGTCGACGATGAATACATTACATAAGATCGGCAGTAATGAATTATACAGTCAGCCTTATGATCCGGCACATATGGAACCTGTAACAACTGTACTTTATTCCGTTAAAAACAACAGAATTGTTGCCAGGAAAATTTCCAGCGGGGGCCTTGAAGTCGTGGAATTCGTATTCGACCAGCAAGAAATGGCGAACGTGATTGAAAACCACATTGAAATCCAGTTTGCGTTATATCAATTCTATGTAATGAGTAGCGACTATAAAGATACACTGACCCGTTCGAATGAGAAGATATCTTGTGGGATCCATTATCCAAATAAGGGAGACAAGTTAAAGCATTCGACGTTGTCCAACCTGCTTTCCATTTTCGACTCGTTAATTGTGGTTTATCAGAAAAACAAAGCAAAGGTTTCGGGCATACTGTCCAGCTTGGATTCAAAAACAACAATCTATCGTTTATACCATAGCTTGTACATCGATTCGCGTCTAAATCCGTTTATCATTTCTTTCATAGACCATACAAAGGGCTGCAAATTGGAAGACGGCGCTACGGAGGTCTATCGCTTTCAGCCCAGGGAAGACGACGTTCAGGCGGCTGTCCTTGATCATACGGAAATGGAGGCCATTCATTATTTAGAGCAGCAATTGCAGCTTTCCGACGAATGCTTTACGTTTGTATGTTTGGGCTGGAATGAAGAGGACGTTGCCGAGAGCACGACGCTCATAAAGCTAGCGAAATATTTTGAGAGAATTTATGTGGTCTCAACTCAGAATAGATTCCGTTCCCAACTTCTTGCTATTTATAAAAAATAATCGTCAAGCGTCGTCGTATAACTGCATGAATCTCCCAAAACTCTGTACTTCCTAAACTGCAAAAAGACACATGCGCACACAAGCGCATGTGTCTTTTTGCAGTTCAAAACCTTGAGAAAACAGGCCGGTCCGTGCGTTCACGGCAAATCGTTATTTCGATTTCGCTCCCTCCGAATACTCATGGATATCCGCATCCGGCAGCTTGCCGCGCTGAAGTTCGCGGATCGTCAGCCCGAAATCCATCTGCAAATGCGGATAGTCAGGGAATTTGTCCCAATCGCCGCCCCATTCGAACCCGAGCTCTTTGGCGATGGCCACCACTTCCATCCAGTCGGATTTGCCATTGCCGTTACCGTCGTATTCCATGTCCCAGATGACGCTTCCATCTTCGAGCTTCAAGGCAAAATCGATAGCGAGCCCGTAGTTGTGGAGAGATTGGCCGGCTTTGGCGTTCGTAACGATATCCCCCTCGGTTGTCCGGCCCTGATTGTAGATCCGGGTCTGTTCTTCATGGCTCCGGTATCCGTCGGTGATGACGATCGTGATGCCCCGCTGCTTGGTGAGGCGGACCAGCTCGTTTTTTTGCTTCAACACATAAGGGTGTAGGCCGGTGATCGCCGGCGTTTCTTTTTTACCAAGATCAAAATCCATGTCGTTGATGATGCCGGGAATAGCGGTTTGCATCTGCATATAAAATATGGCGAGCAGCAAGGCGGCCAGGAGGACAAGGGTCTTTCTTCTACGTTTAATCATCGGAGTTTCGTTTCTACCTACTTTCACAAGAATCACTTACGATCAATCTTCTCTCAATCTATTATATCGGCAACCGGGCCCAGGTTCCAACAGCGCCGGACTCCTGACCATAAGCAGGAATGAATAGCAATCCCTGGTTCTTCGCATGCTAAGCAACAAGATGGAAAATGCTTGTCCCAAAACGATGGCGGCGAAATCGTCGCCGGGAAAGCCGGGGCAGGGAAAGGAGAATCGTAATGAGCAGCATTCAACAGTTGCAAGGTACACTGAGTCAGCTGTCCGGCCAATTGGCGGCAGCGGAGCAGAGCGGCAGTATGGAGGAGGTCGGGGCGATAGCGGGCCAGCTGGGGCAGCTTCAGACTGCGCTTCAAAGCGCACAAGCGGGGCTTACGTCGGAAGCCTCCGAGTCAGCTAGGCAGGAGCTTGTCAATTGCCGCATGCTTCTGCATGGCATGATGAACGCCGTGGAGGCCATTCAAGCCCGGGCGGCCGAGCAGTACCGCCAGGTTCTTGGCGAGAACAAGGCCGCATTTGAACAGCTGGCTGATGCAGCCAAGCAAAGCGGTTACCCGGAAGCCTATCAGTACAGGCAAATATTCCAGCAAATGGCGGAGGTCAGTCAGCAGCTGCGTCAATTGGACGGCTCCATGCTGGATATGGGTTATCAGATGGAGCGGGGGGCGCAGACCGGTGGCAGCTTAAACGGAGCAGTCCCGATTGAAGAGACGACCATGGATACTCATGACGGCTGGACCATATGACTGGACGCATCGAATAAAAACCAATGAGGGCGGCCCCTGTTTTCGTAGCAGGAGGTAAGCTGCTGCGCGGACCATCCATCCCTGTTATACCGAAGCTTCAGACCCATTTTAGCGAGGGTTCTGCAGGCTTCTTTTTTGTGATTGAAAGAAATATCTTTTTTAATATATAATCAAGGAGAAAATATCCATAAATCTATTGGGAAATGGACTAGATAAAAGAACCATTTGGAAAAGAGGGAGTTGCGATGGCGAGAGTAGGACCCAAACTGAATCAATCCAATACGCTGCTGATGATATCCAGCATCTATTCGTCACTGACCAAGACGGAGAAGAAGGTGGCCGATTACGTCAAGAGTTATCCGGAGGAGACGGTGCTGGCCACCGTTACGGACCTATCGGAAAAGGCGGGTGTCGGCGAAACCTCCGTCATCCGTTTCTGCAGAAAGCTGGGGTTTCGCGGGTTTCATGAGTTCAAGCTTTCCGTAGCCCAGGATTTGGTGGATCGTCCCCAGTCTGTGGTCGATACGGCCATCGATGAGCAGGATGACCTCATGACGGTAGCCCGCAAGCTTACGATGCAGCATGAAATTTTACTGAAAAACACGCTGGATCTCGTAAATGCCGATCATCTGAGAATGGCGGTCGATAAGCTGCTAGCCGCGAGTAAAGTGTATGTTTATGGGGTCGGATCTTCGGGCATTACGGCGCTGGACCTGCATTACCAGCTGATGCGTCTTGGCCTGAACGTCGAAGCGCACCGGGATGCTCATATCATCGCGATGTCGGCAGCTCTGGTGAAGGAGGGGGATCTGGTATTTGCCATCTCCACCTCCGGCAGCACACGCGATCTCGTGGATCCGGTGAAGGAAGCGAAGAAGAACGGGGCGGACGTCATTTGCCTGACAGGACACCTGAGATCGCCGATCGCAACCTATGCGGACACGGTGCTGCTTGTCTCTTCGCGGGAGATGCCGACTGAAGGCGGGGCGCTGGCAACCAAATTCATGCAGACGTATATGCTCAACCTCCTTACGACACTGCTGTCAATGAAGAAGGAGGACGCAATCGAATCACTCGAGAAAACGGCGAGATCGGTAGCCGATAAGCTGTACTAACATCTGTACTAACGTTACTGTACTAACGGTCGTTCCCTTATTCCTAGACAGCAGGCACGAGGCGAATCGATTTTTGGATTATGAAAAGGGAGGTCTTTGCATCATGGAGTATGCAATTGGCGTTGATATCGGAGGAACTAAGGTGCAATTTGCGGTAGTCAACCGGCAGGGGGAAATCGTCAGCCGGTATCTTGTGCCTACCGAAGCGGATAAGGGAGCCGGGCAGCTGATGGATAAACTGCTGTCCGGCATCGACCGCATGATGAATGCTGCGCAGCAGCATGGGGAAGTCTGCGGCATCGGCATTGGCAGTGCAGGTCAGATCGATTACCAGGAAGGCGTTGTTTTGTATGCCGGCGATACCTTGCCAGGATGGACCGGTGTTCCGATTAAGCAGCTCGTGTCGAACCGGTTCGGCCATAAGGTGTATGTTGATAATGACGTGAATGTGATCGCTTTTGCCGAGAAGAGGTATGGTGCCGGCATCGGCTACAGCAATTTTGTTTGTTTGGCGCTCGGGACGGGAATCGGGGGAGCGGTTATGGAATCCGGCCGTCTTCTTCGAGGTGTCTTCGGAGGCGCAGGAGAGCTGGGGCATGTCTGCGTCGATGTGAACGGTCCACGCTGCAGCTGCGGCAATAACGGATGCATCGAGCTGTATGCCTCCGGCAGCGGAATTGCGAGGATAGGTCGGGAGATGCAGGAAAATGGAAGCGCTTTATATTTGTGGAAGCCTCATTCCAGGGAAATTATTCATGCCTGGCTGCACAACGATGAGGGAGCTGCGCTGGTCATGACGAAGGTGATGCGCGCCCTTGGCGCAGCGATTGCGGGATATATCCATACCTTTAATCCTGAGGCAATTCTTATTGGCGGCGGGGTTGCGGAAGCGGGACCGCGCTTTTTCGCGGAGCTGGAACAGGAAGTGGACGTTCGGACTTCTTCGTATATGCGCAAGTGCTGCCGGATTATTCCTGCGGGTCTGGGAGTTGATGCAGGCGTGATAGGGGCAGCGGCTCTGGTATGGAATCATAACGATGAAGGGGAATTAATTTACGTAATTTAGGAGAATAATTCCTCCATTATTTAAATAATTTAAGGAATACATTTTATTTCTATTACATCAAAAGATACGAAAAACCATTGGATACACAAGGATTTTCGCCGAAATATTGCTGGGTCAATGAGTTAAAGCGCATACAATGCTCAGAAAATAAGGATTGACTAAAGAAAATATATCCATTATTTTTCTTGTAGGAGGATTTTTCCTCCAAAAATTATTTTTATGGAATCCAGAACATGTTGGAGGGTGAGTCATTTGAAGAAGAACTATAGAAAGAGGTCGTTTCACGCCACGCTGCTGCTGGTACTGGCCTTTTCGGTTGTGCTAAGCGCTTGTTCCGGTTCGAAGGAAGGTGGTCCGGGCAAGGGCGGAAAGGTTGAAATCCAGCTGTGGAGCTCGGCAACCGGAGACGGTGCGAAGCCGATTGAAGCGGCTATAGCCAAATTCAATGAAAGCCATGACGACATCGTTGTAAAGACACTCAGCAATCAGGATCACCAGAAGCAGTTGACCGCGATTTCAGGCGGCAATGCCCCCGACATCATCATTACGCAGTGGAACAACATCGGCCCGTGGTCGGAAGCCGGAGCCGTTAAATCATTGGAGGAATTCATTAAACGGGACGGTTACGACACCGGCCAGATTATCCCGGCTGCGCTGGAGCGCATGAAGGTTGACGATGAAATTTATGGGCTTCCGATCTCCATGAGTATGGCGAATAAATTGTTCTATAACAAAGAAGTGTTTGAGGAGGCAGGCCTTACCGCGCCGCCTGAAACGCTGGAGGAATTGTTCGAATACTCGAAGCGGCTGACCAAGAAGGACGACAAAGGCAATATTACGCAAATGGGCTTTATTCCGGATTATCCTTGGATCGATAACGTGTTCTGGCCCATCATATTTAATGGCTCCTGGGTGGACGAAAGCGGGAAGCTGACCGCTAACCAGGAAGCAAACGTTAAAGCGATCGACTACCAGATGAGTTACTACAAGGAATTTGGGCAGGAAAGCATCGATAAATTCAAATCGGGCATGGGCGGACTCCAAACCCCGCAGGATCCGATTCTGACCGGCAAGCTGGCCATGATCATCGGCTGGGAGAGCTGGTATGTGGACGACCGGGGTGAAGGCAAGGATGTCGGTGTCGCACCGTTCCCTTATCCGGCGGCCAACCCTGAGCTTAAAGGCTCCGGAATGGTAAGCCCGATTGCGATGTTCATTCCTTCCAAAGCGATGCATCAGGAGGAAGCGTGGAAGGTGCTGCAGTATTTGCTCAGCGAGGACGTGCAGATTCAATACAGCATCGATTTCGGCTCGATCCCGGTTTTGACCAAGGCGCTGGATAATCCGAAGCTGACGCAGAATGAAGAGACGAAGGTGCTGTGGGAATATTATGAAAGCGCTAAAAGTCCGAATTTGAAAGGCTTCCCGAACAGCATTTACATTAATGAATACCTGCAAACCTTGAATGAAGAGACGGAGAAGGCGCTGAAGGGCCAACTTACCGCCCAGGAAGCCATGGATAATGTTGTGAACAAGATGCAGCCGATTGCGGACAAATACAAAAAATAACATGGCAATTTGCCTGCAGGATACCGGGGGAGAAGGATGGTAGATGGAACCTTAGCTCCCGGCATTCCCGGCATGCTTTGCAAGGGTTATTAGGAGGTGAACCCCCGCATGGATCGTTTAAAGCTCCATAGCGGTATCAAGAGCAGGGAGAGAAAGCGGCTGTTCATCGGCCTCATGTTTCTGAGTCCATGGATTTTCGGCTTCCTGGTATTCCAGCTCTATCCCATCATCATGTCGCTATATTACAGCTTTACGGAATATAACATGTTTAACCCGCCGCAATGGATCGGTCTGGACAATTACAACGAGATGTTCCGGGACGATAAAATGTTCTCTTCGCTGTACAATACGGTATTCATGGCATTGTTCGGTTTTTTTCCGCAGCTGGTGTACGCGCTTGTAATCGCACTGCTGCTGAACCAAAGCGTAAAAGGGCTGTCTTTATACCGCACCGTTTATTTTCTCCCGACACTGGTTCCGGCCGTCGCAGGTTCTCTTCTGTGGATATGGCTGCTGAACGCGCAGTACGGTCTGGTGAATCAAATGCTCGGCGCCATTGGGCTGCCTGAACCGAACTGGCTCATGGACGAGAATTGGACGAAGCCTTCCCTGATATTAATGGGCTTCTGGGGAACGGGGACGATTACGATCATGTATCTGGCCGCCCTTCAAGAGGTGCCGAAAATGTACTATGAAGCCGCTTCGATCGACGGAGCGAACAAGTGGCACAAGTTTTGGCACATTACGCTGCCGGCAATATCTCCGATGACCTTTTTCCAGCTCATTATGGGACTTATCGGCTCATTTCAATATTTTTCACAAGGATATGTGTTCGCGGATTCCAGCAGCCAAGCCATCGGCGGCCCGGGGAATTCGATTCTGTTCTATGCGATTTATTTGTTCCAGAATGCGTTCATGTACCTGAAGATGGGATATGCCTCCGCAATGGCGTGGATTCTGTTCATCATCGTGCTGCTGCTGACCCTGCTGATCTTCAAATCATCGAGCAAATGGGTCTTCTATGGAGGTGAAAAATAATGAATGCGTCGATCCTGGGCAGAAGGCTTCTCACCCATCTGATCCTGATTTTGGTCGGCTTGATGTTCCTGGCGCCATTCGCCTGGCTGCTGCTGACAACGTTCAAGACGGAGGATGAGATCTTTGTCATCCCTGTGCAATGGTTCCCTTCGGAATGGATCTGGGATAACTACCGCAATGCGGTTCAGATGATCCCGTTCATTAAATACACCTGGAACACTATCGTTATTGCCCTGTTGAGCGTTGCGGGCGTGGTCATCCTTTCGCCGCTCGTCGCTTACGGCTTCTCGAGAATCGATTTCAAGGGACGGAACGTACTGTTCATCATTATGCTCAGTACGCTGATGCTTCCGATGCAGGTGACGATGATTCCGCTGTATGTCGTGTTTAACAAGGCGAACCTGCTGAATTCCAACTGGCCGCTCGTCCTTAGCGCATGGTTTGGAACGGGGATGGCATTTAACGTGTTTTTGATTCGGCAGTTTTTTAACGGGATTCCGATCGAGCTGACGGAATCGGCCAAGATCGATGGCGCATCGGAATTTCGCATCTATTCCCAAATTATTCTGCCGCTGGCGAAGCCGGCGCTGCTCACGATTGGTTTGTTTACGTTTTTGGGAGCATGGGGCGATTTTCAAGGCGCGCTGATTTATTTGAACGACCAGGAGACATGGACGCTCTCCATCGGACTGAAGCAGTTCATCCGGGAAAATTCAGTGGCATGGGGGCCTCTGATGGCGGCAGCAACGCTGTTCACGGTCCCGATCATCATCCTCTACTTCTTCGTGCAGAAGAAATTCATCGAGGGGATTACGATTACAGGCATGAAATAACCGAAAAATAGGCTGCGGAGGGCTGTCATACTAAAACAGATTTAGGAGCTAACTTATGAGGCGGATGATTACAGAAAGAGGATTAGTCGTATCTTGTCAGGCTTATGAAGGTGAGCCGCTCTTCGGTCCCCATCATATGGCGGAGATGGCCAAAGCGGCCGTGCTGGGAGGGGCCATCGGCATTCGGGCGAACGGAACGGCCGACATCGCGGCGATCAAGGCTGTCGTGAATGTGCCGGTGATCGGTTTGTTGAAACGGCGGGTGGGAGACTGCCCCGTATATATTACGCCGACATTGGAGGATGCATGCGCCGTCCATGCCGCGGGTGCGGACATTGTGGCCATTGACGGGACGCGCAGGCTGCGGCCGGACGGGACAACGATTCGGCAGGTCGTAGAGGAACTGACTCGCCTTGGGGTGTGCGTCATGGCGGATGTATCTACCTTGGAGGAGGGGCTGCATGCGGCAGAGCTTGGTGTTCAATATATTTCGACGACGCTGTCGGGTTATACCCCGTACAGCCCCGGAACGAATAAACCGGACATCTTGTTCGGTGTCTCGCACAGGAAACCAGGCTGCCGGTCGTTGCCGAAGGAAGGTTCACGAGCTCGGAGCAGATGATTCAGGCATTGAACGCAGGAGCTCAATTCGTGGTGGTGGGCAGCGCGATCACCCGCCCGCAGGATATTACCGAGCGCTATCGGAAAGCGATTGAGGACAAGGTTGTATTGAATAGCTAGAAGGGGGTGATCAACGAAGAGGGGATGTGCATTTATTCCGGAAGAACAATACATGTTGAAGGGGTGAGATCATGAAACGGCTCGGATCCGGGAGCAGCGAGTTCTGAGCAAGCTGGCGATCCTAGAGCAGGTTCCACCAAGAAATGGGTGGATAGGCAGCAGCTGCAGTATCTTATGAAGTTGGTCGCAAGCTTAGAAGGAAGAAAGATGACTAATAAGGAGGATGATGATATGAAATCGTCTAGAAAACGGATATCCTTGGTTCTGGCACTCCTGATGATGTTTTCGCTCGTCCCGGCCGCCTATGCGGATGAAGCGAAAGCGGAGGCGCGGAATTTGGCCAGGGATGCGGTCTACATGTGGTCGGAAGCGCCGGAGAGCGCTTATCCCGACCCAGGGAACAAGCTGAATGACGGCGTCTTCGGGACGCGTAACGTGCTGGATCCGGCCTGGGTCGGGCATTTACGGAAGAAGACGCGGGAGGTCGTATTTGATCTCGGCGAGCCGAAATCCATCTCCGGCATTAAAGCGCATTTTCTGCAGGATTGGCCCGGGTCTGCCGTCCTGTTCCCGCTGACCGTTTCGATGTACGTATCGGATGATAATGTTCATTGGGCAACCTTGACCCATAAAGCGACCCAAACGCTATGGATCGACGGACCTCCGGTCGACGAAACCTATGCCTGGGATGCAGGCGCGGACGGCGTGCCTGGCGCGGAGGATGCAAGTCACGCCTACGCACGTTATGTTAAGGTAACGTTCACGATGCATACGAGAGCATGGACCTTCATCGACGAGATCGAAATTACAGGCACCGACGGCCAGTCGAAAGGCGCGGTCCGGGTTCCGCCGGAGGAATTCAAGATGCTGGCGCCGGGCGAAGCCACGGCGGGCATACGGGATTTGTCCCTGCTGTATAACGGGCATTACGCCAATGGAGACGGAGACTGGAGCAAAGAGGACATCATTCCGCAGATCAGTTATGTGAATCAGGATGGCGAGCCGGTCGACTGGTTCTTCGACGGCGTTCTGGTTCTCGGATTGCTGTCGCCGGACGGCAGAGATTTCGGAGGCGGCTCGAATCTGAAGGATTGGAACTGGTATCTTGATAAAACATTTGCTGCGGACGGCGATATGTTCCAGCTCAATGAGGCTACCAAGGAAGCGGGCACCAAGCTCGGCGATCCGGACCACAAAACGAAGGTCGTCGTCATGATTCCCGACCCGGGCGAATACGTAACGGACTTCGGCGATGTGGACGGGGACGGCAAATCCGAGAATTTCAATGCCGGCAGCGTGGGCGAGCAGCAGGCCATGGCCAACAGGCAGAAGGCTGTCCGGTGGTGGATGGATGAAGTGCTTAAGCGTTGGGAGAGCAGCGGATATAGCCACCTGGAGCTTGCCGGGTTGTATTGGCTGTCCGAACAGGTAAGCACGAGCGCTTCGGGACCGGATATGCTGAAATACGTTAACGGCGAAATCCATGCCGAAGGCTTGAAGTCGTTCTGGATTCCTCACTTTCTGGCTTACAAAAGCTATATGTGGAAAGAAGTCGGGTTTGATGCGGTGGCATTCCAGCCGAACTACTTCTTCGAAGAGATGAGCAGCGAACGTCTGGACGATGCGGCCTATACGGCCGAACGGTTCGGAATGGGCGTCGAGATCGAATTCGATGGGCGGATGCTCACGGATCCGGTATTCCGCCAGCGTTACAAGGAGTATCTGGATGGCGGCGTGAAATACGGGTACATGACGGATACGTTCAAAGCCTACTACAAAGGCTCCGGACCGGTGTTGGGCACAGCCGCGGCCAGCGAGGATCCTGAGATCCGGATTATGTACGATTGGTTGTATCAATTCGTGAAGGGAACATATCAGTTGGATAATACCGGCACCGTTCATATGAAAGAGCTGGTGAATCAGCTGGAAAAGGGCGGACAATTCAAAAGCCACGGGGCGGCCCGCTCTCTGACGGCGCATTGGGATTCGGTCGTTCGTTTTGAGGAGCAAGGGAACAAGGAACAGGCCTCCGGCCATTTGGACCGTTTCCTTGAGCTGCTGGAGCAGCATAAGCAGAATGGGCTGGTATCCGGCAAAGCCTATCCGTTGTTGAAAGCAAACGCCGATTATGTGGCTAAACGGCTGCGGTAAGCGCATATAAGGATACTGACAGGGGAACCCGAGGGATTTCAAATTCCAAGGGTTCCTTTTTTTGTTCAATGGAAATGATTTATTTAAAAAAGCACCGTTGGATTTAGCGGACGAACCGGCGGGACCAATACTTCTAATTCTGAAGCAGGCTCGTTTGCAGCAGGTCGAGATACTTCTCGACAGCCTCGCGGTTCATTCGATAGTAGATGCGGTTCGCTTGCTTCTCGATTTGCACGAAGCCTTGCTGGATTAAGGCGTTCATATGGTGGGAGATCGTTGCGGTCGACAGGCCCAACTGCTCGGCAAGCTCCGAGCCGTAAGCCGGCTGACGCCGAATGTACTTTAGAATGGCGAATTTGCTCGGGTCGCTGAGCATTTTCAGCGTTCGGCAAATCTCCTCGTCGGATACCGACTGCCGGACGATCTCCTCCAGCGTTTCAAACAGGACGCCGATGTACAGCGTTTCGGCCTCTGCTGTACCGGTATGGCTGAGGTATGTAACCATATTAAAGCCGATGACTTGCGGAACGATATGGACCTGTTTATCATCCAGCAGTTTGATTTGAAGCTTGCTGTTCAAGCGCTCGATGGGCTTCGAGGCGACCAGTTCCCGGTAACGGGCCTCAAAGCCTTCAAGCAGCGGCGAAACGATGTCCAGCTTTTCGCGGTATAACGAAGCCGCCCGATTCAAGATGGGAAGCAGCTCTTGCATGTACGCGTCGTAATTTTGGTAGAGCAGGCTCAGGAGCCATTTCTCCTGCACGTCCACATCGAATGAATCGATCCAATTGATAAGGTCGGCATCGTTTTGCACAACGAGGTCGGTGGAGCCGTCCAACTCGCCCGCAAACCAATGCTTGAGGTGTTGGGTATATTGCTGGAGCCGTTGTTCCTTCGGCATGGGTACGAGCGGCTTGAAGTCCGCGTCGGGGGCCTCGGGATGAGGCATATACGCATGCAGCGAGGAATGCAGGAGCATTCGGGCGCAGCACCACTTCTCATGACCCTGGCTCCTGAAGAAGAAGGCCAGACGTTCCTCATCGGCGTTAACGCCGTTATACACGTATTCGCCAAGCTCAATGATAGGTTCGAAGGCTTGCAGCAGTTCAGGGGTATCCAGGCGGTATTTATCCTGAAGCCCGCACAAGACCGCTCTCGTGTCTTCGTTATTCGCATATCGGCAGAGCAATTCTAAGCATTCGAAGAGAATATTCGGCTGTGAATATACCGCGACTTTCATAGGGAAATACTCCTTTACAGCTGTCGTAATGTCTTTATGAAGAGCATACCAACAAACAGCAGGATTGTAAAAATCCCTGTAATCCCGAAGAGCTGTAGCAGGTTCAATTCCGTCATGACGGCCGCAATCAGCATGGATCCGAGCGGGATCGTTACGCTTGCGATCGCGTTGAAAATCGCGCCGACGCGCGATAAATACGCCTCTTCGATATGCTCCATAAAGGATACGCCGATCACCGTTTCGACGAAGGAAGCGAAAAAGCCGAATACAAGCATGGTAATGATGAGTAAGGTATAGACGAACACGCGCTGGTCCGCATATGCAGCGATCCAGACCCAAATGAGATAACAGGCCCCGATTACGACTCCACCCGAGATGAACAGGATGCGGGACGACAATGTTTTACGCAGATAAGGGAACAGAATCGCGCCCAAACCAAGGCCGATCGTCGAAGAGATGCCGGCTGTGGACATTCCGTTCGCGGATAAACCGAGGGAGTCGGTCGTATAGGGAGCCATCATGGAATTGATCGGGATCAAGAAAATGCCGATGGCGCCTCCCAGCAGGCATATCGTAAATACGGTGCGGGTCTTGCTCAGGTAATCGAAGCCTTCTTTGAGCGTATGCATATAACCTATCATATCCAGCTTGAGCCTGCCGCTAATCGATGTTTCTTTACTGTCGATTCCCAGGATGAGAGCAGCCGAAATGATGAAGGTGGCAGCGTCGATCAGAATGGCGGTCCCAAGGCCGAACATTCCGATGATCGCGGCAGCGGAGCCGAGGCCGATCAGCTCCATCATTTTTTTGAGCGTCGTATTGAAGGCGATGCCGTGCGGGTACATGGATTTCTGAAGCAGCCGGGGGATGATGGCGAGCCCTGCCGGGATGCGCAGGGATTCCAGAGTCGAATTCATGAAGGTGAGCAGGAGGAGAAGCCAGGGCTGCAGCAGACCAAGCATGAACAGGATGGCCGTCGCTGCCACTGCAAGGCCGCGCCCGATGTCGGCAGCCGCCATGACATACCGCTTGTTCATTCCCTCGACGATCGCACCGGCAAAGGGCTGGAACAGAATGGACGGCAGTGCGTTGACTCCGAAGATGACAGCAACCCAGGAAGCGGAGCCCGTAAGCTGATAGACCATGAGGGAAAATGCGATCATGTCGATGGAGTCGCCGTAACGGTTGACGGCATTGGCGGCCATTAGCTTCATGTACTCTCTTTGGGTTAGTAAATCCCGGTACCGATGTGCTTTTGCTCTTCTTTGCTCTTGTAAGACCATGATCTAACCTCCTTTATAGATATAAATAAAACATAATGGTTAGATGATCGTCAATATAAATGTTAGACAAAAATAAAACCTTCGACTTCGATGCATATAAAAAAGAGAAGCCGTGCACATGGGCACGGCTCCTCTTATATAGGGACGATCTCTCGCCTATTTCCGCATTTCCCGCCATTGTCGTATCGCATTATGCAAACGTGACATGGCTTCCTCAACCGTAGCCCGGGTGCAGGCTACATTCATACGCATGAAGCCCTCGCCATCCTTGCCGAAGGTCGCCCCGCTGTTTAATCCCAGCTTCGCCTCTTCGACGAGGAAGCGGTTCAGCTTGTCATGCTCTATCCCGAGCGAACGGAAGTCGATCCACAGGAGGTATGTAGCTTCGGGCAGGGTCACACTCAGCTCCGGCAGATGCTCGCGGATATAATTCGCAACGAGCTCCATGTTCCCGCGAATATAAACCAGCAGCTCGTCCAGCCATGGCCCTCCTTCGCGGTATGCAGCTTCCGTGGCCACTGCTCCGAGCGGCGTAATGGAGCCGATGTGATACCGGTTCAGCACTTTCCGGAAGGTCCGGCGAAGCTGCTCATTAGGAATGATCATGTTGGCTGTGTTCATCCCTGCGATATTGAAGGTTTTGCTCGGCGCAGTACAAATGATCGAGCGAGATGCCGCGTCGTCGGACAAGGCGGCGAACGGCGTATGGCTGCCCTGCTCAAAGATGAGGTCGGCGTGAATTTCGTCGGATACGACAAGCACGTCGTACTGCCGGCACAGATCGGCCAGACGCTCAAGCTCTTCGCGTCTCCACACCCGTCCGACCGGGTTGTGCGGACTGCACAGAATCAGCATTTTTACACGGCCGCCGGCAAGGCTCTTCTCCAGATCCTCGAAATCCATTGCATAGTCCCCGTCCTCCCCGCGAATAAGCGGGTTAAGCACTAGCTCCCGCTCTTGGTCCTTGACCACGCTATGAAACGGAGGATATACCGGCGTCTGAATGACAACCTGATCTCCCGGCTCCGTATATGCGTCCACGATCAGGCTCAGCGCCGGCACTACGCCGGGGCAGAACTGGATCCAATCCTTTTGAATGCTCCAGCCGTGACGGCTTTGCATCCATTCCGCAATAGCTTCCTGGTACGACTCCGTCGGGAAGGTGTAACCGAACACCCCATGCTCTACCCGGCGGTGAAGAGCCTCGAGCACGGCAGGCGGGGCTGCAAAATCCATATCCGCAACCCACATCGGAAGAGCGTCAGGCACGCCGAATACGGCGGGAACGTTATCCCACTTGTGACAAGCGGTGCAGCTTCGGTCAATGGTCAAATCAAAATTCATATGTCATTTCCTCCTAAGCAAAAATGGAATTAGGCTATCGTTTTGGCCAGGGATATCAAGCCAGTAATGGTAATTACATTTAGTATGGTCGAGATGAGCACCGTTTGTGCAGCAAAGTCCGGCTCGTTCTGATATTCTTCCGCGAGAATGGACGAATTGACGCCGACCGGCATCCCCGAGGCGATGATGAGCGCCTGGGCCGGAATTCCCTTAAGTCCGAGCAGGAGGACAAGCGCAATCCCGATGGCGGGTGCAACGAGCAGGCGAAGCAGGACGCTCAAATAGACGTCGAGCCGGCGCAGCCGGAGCGGATATTTGATAATTTGCGCACCGAGCGTCAGCAGGGCGATGGCGACCATCGATTGGTCGGCATAGATCAACGGCTGCGAGATAAATACAGGCAGCGGCAGGTTCAGCGCATGCAGCGCAATCCCTAGAACAAGCGCGTAAGGGACGGGCATTTTCAGAAATCCGATAATGGCTTGCTTATAGAGGCCATTGGTCTTGGCGCCCTGAATGGAAATGACGCCGTAGGTGAACGTCAGCAGACTCTGAAAGGACATGATCAGCGCCTGAACCGAGGTCGCCATCGGATCGCCCTTGAAGGCCAAGTTGTTGATCGGAAGGCCATAGTTGCCGGAATTGTCGAGAATAAGACTGTTGGTGAACGCGGCCTTCATGCCGCGATTGAACTTCCGCTGGCGAGCAACCAGCATGCTGATCCCATATAGGACGGCGATATAGAGGGCGTAGAACAAGGCGACCGTCCCCAGCAGCTGGGGCGACATCTCGGACTCGTACATGCTCATGAACACGGCAGCGGGCGTGATGTAATAAAAATTGATTTTGGCGAGTGTGTACAAATCCAGCTTAAATGCATACTGCATCGTTACGCCGAAGCCGATCAGCACGAAGATCGGGAGTACCACTTCCAATAAAATGTCGGCGATCATGCTGTTGTCATCTTCTTTCCCCGTAAATGTAGCTGAAGGTGAATGCCCTCATTGAAATGATAAATGCCTTGTCATTATATCATGGCATCGCGAGGTTGACACGAGAGAAACCGCGAAGATGGCTGCATAACCGGGCGTACTTCGGGAAAAGGCCCGTCCTGGTATGTATCGGTATCGAGGGAAACTTGGATCAGGGCAATAATGCTGGATGCTTCATTGCCTATCGTCGCTGTGTCGCGGTAGAACACGCATAACGGATGGTACCGTTGCCATGCCCAGGCATGGTCCGATAAAAAAAGCCTCGGTGTGGATCACAGGCAGCTGCGTTTGAGCGCAAACAAAGGTACCGCTGGTTAGTGCATTCGCGCTCCGGTTAAAGCACAAACAAAACGGGTGCTCCGCTGCAGGCGGGCACCCGTTTGGATGAGCTTCGTGAGAGAAGCGGCTTTTTACTGCGGATTCGTTGTCCAGATGCCGGCGGTTTTGACAAACACGCGCTGCGGCAGCTTCAATGCAGCCAGTACAAGCTCGGCCACATCCTCCGGCTGCAGCATACGGTCCTCATCGCCGATCTTCAGCCCGGCATTGACCGCAAGCTCCGTGTTGACGGTGCTTGGCGTCAGGGCGGTGACGCGGATGTTATGCTTTCGTACCTCCTGCAGTACGGCCTCCGTCAGGCCCATGACGGCGAATTTGGAGGCGTTATAGGCCGAGCCGGTCGCAAAGCCCCGCTCTCCGGCCGTGGAAGAGATGTTGATTACGTCTCCCTGACTGCGCTCGATCATGCCTGGAAGCGTGGCGCGGAGCATATGGTAGGTTCCCATCAGATTGACGTCCACGATCCGCTTCCATGCCTCCGGCTCCATCTCCAGCAGATTGCCGAACTGGGCAATGCCCGCGTTGTTAATCAGAATGTCGACGGAGCCGAGCTCCATGCTTACCGCTGCAAACGCCGCTTCCGCTTCCTCTTGCACCGAAATGTCGGCGACGGCAGCGACAGCTTTTACGCCATACTGCTCTGCGATCAGCGCGCTCAGCGGTTCCAGATCCGAGGCGGTTCGGGCTACAAGTCCGACATGTACGCCTTCCTTCGCGAGGGCGATGGCCAGCGCGCGGCCGATGCCTTTGCCTGCGCCGGTAATCAAGGCTGTTTTATTTTTCAGGGTCATGAAACATTCACTCCTTTATTTTGAATAACTTCATATGGTTTCGTTGATCAGTATACCTCGTCAGGCCCTCCTGCGCCAAATGCCGGCAGGTCCATTTGTCCGCACAAGTCCCTTTTAGGGACGTGCACGGCTGCCGGAGCTCCATATCGCCGGCACAAGTCCCTTTTGGGGACTTGCTCGGGCACTGGGGCTCCATTTCACCCGAACAAGTCCCTTTTGGGGACTTGCACGGCGCCCGGAGCTCCATTTCACCCGCACAAGTCCCTTTTGGGGACTTGCACGGCGCCCGGAGCTCCAATTCGCCGGCATAAGTCCCTTTTAGGGACGTGCACGGCTGCCGGAGCTCCATATCGCCCGCACAAGTCCCTTTTAGGGACGTGCACGGCTGCCGGAGCTCCATATCGCCCGCACAAGTCCCTTTTGGGGACGTGCACGGCCCCTGGAGCTCCAATTCGCCCGCACAAGTCCCTTTTAGGGACGTGCACGGCTGCCGGAGCTCCATTTCACTCGCACAAGTCCCTTTTAGGGACTTGCTGCGATCGCTTAAAGAAGGATCTGATATAATCATAACCAGACTACGGGAGGGATAACTCTATCCTGTCCATAACCTAGGAAAGCGGAGGATGAATTTATGCTGGAAGCGCTGGAGATGATCAAGGCCTTTCGCGGCGGGGACGAGTCGGTATGCAGGACGCATCCCTGGCTGTTCATGCTGGTTTCGGCTGAAGAGCGAATCGTGAACCTGGAGCGGATCTCGTCCATCGGGGAATTAGCCCATGCCAATCCTGTATTGGATTATGTAGAAAGGATGTTAACGATCCTCGACAGCTTGCCGCTGTCCTATTGGATCAAGGAGCTGCTGGAGGAGGTGCTGGCATGGGCCGAAACCGCCAAGGGCGGGACGGTACGGGAGCGGCTCCATTGGACCCAATCCGGCGTCAATCTGTTCCTCCACCATATCGGATCGGCCCAGCTGTACGAACGGCATGTCCTGGAGCGCCGGGGGAGCATGACGCCGCATGAACAAATGGTACATACGCTGATCCGGACCCACGGGCTCATCGGCCAGCATATTCGGGGCGAGGTCGCCCTTGAGGAGAACGCCCCGCTGTCCGGGCTGGTTCAAAGCGGGCAGCTTACGGTAGAGGAGCTGAGCCGGCTGCTGGTTCCGCTAAACCAATGCATCATTGGCGCGGTGTCCGAGCCATTGTGGCATGCCGTCAAAGAGGAGACCGCCCAGCTGGTGGTCCGCATAGCCGAAGGCGCCTTTGATGAGGAATGGAGCCTGCATGACCGGCTGCGCCGTCTCCGCGCGGGCTCGATCCAAAGCGGCGAAGATTTCGAATCGGAGCTTAAGCGAATCGGGGAGCGGGTCGATCTGACGATTGCCTTAAACGATTTGCGGAACATGACGCTATGGTATGTGGAAGCCGCGCTGCAGGATTTTTCGCTCGAGGAATTCGTGAAGGTGATGCTCTTGTCTCTTCGGGCCGAGGGCGAAGGTTCAGCGGAAGGCAGGAAGGGGACCGAGGATACGAGCGGGCTTGCCATACATCCGGAGATGCCGCAGCCGATCCGTCATTTAAGCTTCGAGACGCTGATGAATGACATGTATTACGACTACAAAGGGGCCAAGAAGCTGAATGTCTATAAAAAGCGCATGATCGAGCAGTATTTGCGCCAAGCGGACTGGGAAGCCTGCCTTCAAGGAGCAGTCAGCGCAAACCCGCATCTCCGTCACCGTATCGTGCGAAAGCCGGGTCTTCCGGACACCGTGTTCTTCACGTTCGAATTTTCCAAGGCGGCGGAAAAATTGATCGAATTCTGCATCGAGGCCGAGAAGTCTCCGCTATATGAGAAAGCCGTACTGCTGCTGTTCGATCTGTTCGGCCTCCGCCGGGACGCCTACGACCGGTTTCATAACGAGGAGAGCTATCTGGAGGATATGAACAGCACGGGGGACTACAAGCAAGTCATCCTTGAGTACGTAACGGGAACGGTGGTACTGGACATCGGGCCCGGCGGCGGCGTGCTGCTTGATCTTATGGAGGAGCGGCTGCCGCAGGTTCGCCCCATCGGCATCGATATTTCATCGAACGTGATCGAAGCGCTGGAGAAGCGGAAGCGGCTTGAGCAAAGGTCATGGGAGGTAATGAAGGGGGATGCGCTGCGGCTCAAGCAGTATGTTGAGCCGGGCAAGGTCGATACCGTCATCTTTTCATCCATATTGCATGAGCTGTACTCTTACATCGAAACGGACGGGAGACGGTTCAATACCGCGACCGTCGAAGCAGCACTCAGGAGCGCGTACGAGGTGCTTTCACCCGGCGGACGCATCATTATCCGGGACGGCATCATGACCGAAGGGGACGCATGGCGGCGCATCCGTTTTCTCGAGGAGGACGGGATGGCGTGGCTGGCCCGTTATGCCGCGGACTTTCAAGGAAGAGCGATCCGGTATGAGCCCTTGTCTGCAAATGAGGTGCGCATGCCGGTCAATGATGCGATGGAATTTTTGTACACCTATACCTGGGGGGCGGAAGCGTACGTACACGAAGTCCAGGAGCAGTTCGGCGTCTTTACGCCTTCCGGGTATGCCGCATGCATACGGAAGACGCTGGGCCCCGAGGCCCGTATTCTTGTACAGCGGCATTATTTGCAGGAGGGGTATGCCGAAGCGCTGGCAGGCCGGATTGAACTGACCGATGATGCAGGCCGGGTGACGGCCCTGCCGGACAGTACATGCCTGTTCGTTATCGAAAAACCGGCCGAGCCGGTGAAATAAAATACAAAAGGCGGTGCAGCATTCGTGGCTGCACCGCCTTTTGTTGTAAATATCAGGAAGCAGAATCTCCGGGAATCCGCTCCCTGATATCGCAAGGAAATTATGATTGCTTCTCAGGCTCCGGATAATCCTTGCCGAGGGTGTCGACCGTCACTTTTTTCATGATTGGCATTTTGACCGGCGTTTCGCCATTCGTTTCTACATTCACGATCCCCATTGCCACGTCCATGCCTTCAATCACCTTGCCGAACGACGCATACAGCTGATCCAGATGAGGCGCATCCGCCACCATAATGAAGAATTGGGAGCCCGCGCTGTTCGGATCATCCCCCCGGGCCATGGATAAGACGCCCGTCGTATGCTTCAGGTCGTTCTGGAACCCGTTGGCGGTAAATTCGCCGGGAATGCTGTAGCCGGGTCCGCCGGTACCGTTCCCGTCCGGGTCACCGCCCTGGATCATGAAGCCGGGAATAACGCGATGAAAGCCGGTTCCGTCATAGAAGCCCTGCTTGATCAGGGAAATAAAATTGTTGACGGTATTCGGCGCCACCTCCGGATACAGCTCGGCCTTGATCACGCCTCCGTCTTCCATTTCAATCGTCACGATCGGATGGCTTGCATCCGGATCGGGTACATTAGCCTCCGTTTCGGTTGTTTCCGGGGTTTTCACCTCAGGTGCGGACCCGTTCTCAGATCCGCTTGAGGACCCGGTCGTGGAATCGCCTGTCGAGCCTGTAGAGCCGCTTGCGGATTCACTGGCAGTTCCGCTGCCGTTTGCGCTGCCGTTTGCGCTGCCGGTTCCTTTGTCATTGTTGCCGCATGCGGAGAGGACCAGCAGCACGGCAAAGACGATACCGAGAACAGGCATCCAGCGCATTCTCTGTTTCAGCATTTCATTCTCCTCCTGTAACTAGCTATTCAGGTTAGATCGTATACCGTAACCCATTTTAACACAGGTAGGACAAGTACTGAAAACAACATTCGCAGCGTAAACATAAGTAATAGCCCCCGGAGCTTGGCGGCAAGTCCGGAGGCTACAGGCTACAGGCTGCAGGATGTACGTTGATAAGGCCAAAGAAAGCTTCGAGTCTTTATTTCACTTGATAGATGCCCTCCACTTTGTTCAGCGGGAGCAGGATCCGGGAGCGGTTCTTATCCTTGGCGAGCAGCTCAATGAAATCCGTGCCGATCCGGACAAGCCGGATCCGGCTAAAGGCGCCGCCCGTGGAAAAGGTGGTACGCACGCCGACATGAATCGTCCGTTTCGGCGGCTTAACATCAAATACCCGGATCGACTCGAGGCTTGCGGGCACGAACAGCTCACCCTTTACCACGATAAATTGGTTCTTCAGCACCCGCTGCAGCCGGCCGGGTTCGAGCCCCATATTCGGGCCGTTAATTTCTGCGAGATGCCCGACTAAAGAGGCCAGCCGCTGCTGCAGGGAGATATTTTGCATCAAGCGGGTCAATCGAGGTCCGCTCATCTTCACATCATCCTTCCGCATTCATATGGTGTAGTGTATGTGGGAAGGCATCCTATGGGTGAAAGATGAGAAGGACTCAGCACAGCTTTTGTACCTATATCTGTAGTGGATGCAAGGCTTCAGCCGTTTGAAGACTCGTTTCCGCGATGGCTGGTATCGCTGCCATCCGGCTTCTCTCGCTTGACGCTGTCGGGAATGGGGACGCTGTCCGGATAGGACCCTTCTACGAAAAGACCAAATTTCTCGTCGATGTCACGCTCGGTGACAAGAGGGGTGTCACGGTCGGAAGGCTGTTTCATGGCGAATCCTCCTACTCCTAGGTTATGGTAATCGTAGATTACAAGATAAAGAGCTTGGCCGGTATAAGAAATAGTGGCTTGACCCATACTGAATTACTATAAAAGACAGAATATGGGAGGCTCGGTATGGAACGAAAGGGCAATATACTAACAGCACTCATATGGGGAACCCTGATCGGTATCCTGCTATGGATGTCATTGCTTGGCTGGCTGGACATATTGTTCGGAAAATAGATTCATATAACAGGACCCGCTTTCACTGTGACGAAGAGAAAGCGGGTCTTGATCATTCATAGGCTCAAAACGAGCAGCTGGAATCCGGATTAATCCTCTTCACCGTTGCTGCCGTTCAAAAGATCCGTTCCATGCATTAGATCGGTCTGCGGGGCAGCGGGGTCAACCGGGCTGTCCGCTGCAATGGCGTCGGCATCCGGGACGTCCTGAAGCGGCGTGTAATCCTCATCATCACCGGCTGAATCGGTGATGAATAGATCCTGTCCCTGTCCCAGAAAAGCCGTGCCGCTTCCGGAAAAGGCAGCATCCGCTGTCACGCGGCGTTCAGCATCGCCTGCGTATTCCGTGATCACCTCATCTCCTGGCCGCGTCGGCGGCTCACCTTCAATATCCAACCATTCTCTTGCCTCACGCTCATCCCCATGGACGAAGGCGGCATTTGCCGATGCCTGGTCCAGTGGGAGCCGGCCCTCCGCTTTGAGCTCCTGCCCATCGACGGCATCTGCCGAGGACCCGGATGCCGGCTCCCCGGCGATCGTCCGGTTATCAGGCTCAGCGCCTGCCGCTTCCCAAGCATCAAGAGCGCTATGGTCCGGATTTATCACTGCTGCGGGCGGCTTCGCGTCCGCGGGGGCGGACTCATTCTGGTCGTAACCGCTGTGGTCTGCCTCCTCACTGCTAAGGCTCTGGGTTGTGTAGGTGTTTACATCCCGAATGTCATCCTCCGGAATCATATCCGTCTCGTCGATCTTCCGCTTGGTCTCATATTCCAGGTATATCAACTCAGGCAGCGTATTCCGATTGTTCTCGTCGCGCATCGGTTGATAACTCCTTTCCATACCATCCCGCTTCGGGATGTTTTATATATTCCGACTTTACCCGCTGGGTCAGGAATGAATCGCTTTTCAAAGGCCGTGAGGGAAGTCGTAAGTCTTTTGGTAGCATTCCCGGCCGCAAGAATCATTATGAAATTCTTGAAAATGGGATATCGACGCGTTATCGTTTGAATTTAAGAGTAATTGAGAGATAAACCACAATGAATGCGCTTTATTAATATCTGAAAACAGGGACCGGCTTGATATATAATCGGAAAAGTGATTATCGGACCCGGGCAAACCTGAGAGTGGGGCGCCAACCATAGGATACGAACAGGATGTGATTTTCTCTTTGTTTGCATGGATTAAACAAGGCTTCTTTGGCAATACGCGCAAAGATATTTTGTCGGGACTTACCGTAGCATTTGCACTTATCCCCGAGGCGATCGCCTTCTCGATCATGGCCGGCGTCGACCCGATGGTCGGCTTATATGCTTCCTTTGTCATCGCGGTCAGCATTTCATTCTTCGGCGGCCGGCCGGGCATGATATCCGCGGCGACCGGGGCGATGGCTTCCCTGATGGGACCGCTCGTAGCCAAGCACGGCATTGAGTATTTATACGCAGCGACGGTTCTCACGGGACTTCTGCAATGGCTGATGGGGGCATTGAAATTCGGACGGTTTATTTCTTTCGTGCCGCAGCCGGTCATTACCGGCTTTGTGAACTCGCTTGCCATCATTATCTTTTTGGCCCAGCTTCCGAACTTTGTCGGGGAGTCATGGCCGATGTTTCTGATGGTGGCCGGGACGCTCGTGATCATCTATGTTCTGCCGCTGCTCACGAAAGCTGTTCCTTCAGCGCTTGTGGCGATCATTGTCATGACGATCATCGCGGTATGGACAGGGGCTCCCGTGCGCACGGTCGGAGATATGGGCAACATAACGCAGACGCTTCCGTTCTTCCATGTTCCCGATGTGTATATCAGTCTGGAGATGATCATGACCATACTTCCAATCTCCTTGGCGCTTGCGGTCGTGGGGATGACCGAATCGCTGCTGACGGCTTCGCTCGTGGATGAATTGACCGAGACCGACAGTGACAAGAACCGGGAGATCCGGGGACAGGGAATCGCGAATATCATTACCGGATTTTTCGGGGGGATGGCCGGCTGCGCGATGATCGGACAGACGGTCATCAACGTTAAATCCGGCGGCCGCACGCGGCTCTCTACGCTCGTTGCCGGCGTGTTCCTGCTGTTTCTGATCATCGTCCTTGGTGATGTCGTCAAGCAGATTCCGATGGCTGCCCTGGTCGGCGTCATGTTCATGGTGTCCATAGGCACCTTTGAATGGAACTCGCTTCGGACGCTCCACCGGATTCCGCTCGGAGATACGGTGGTTATGCTCACGACGGTCATCATCGTTGTTGCAACTCATAACCTGGCCATCGGCGTCATGATCGGCATCGTGCTCAGCGCGCTGAATTTCGGTTGGAAGATGGCGAGAATTTATGCCAATCCGCATATCGAGGCCAATGGAGTCAAGGTATATGAAATTCGGGGACAGTTGTTTTTCGGGACCGCGATGTATTTCATCAAACTGTTCGATGCTCATAACGATCCGGACCATGTCACGATTGATTTCTCCAAGTCGCATGTGTGGGATCAGTCCGGAACGGACGCAATTTCCAAAATATTTAATAAGTACAAGGAGGCAGGCAAGCATATGACCATCGTCGGCTTGAATGAGGAAAGCAAGCGGATGGTTGAAAGAATGGGGCTTGCTTCCAGTTCTTCACACTAACCTTAAGGGATTGCTGCTTGCCACTGTGATGGCAGACCAGCAGTCCCTTTTCATTTTCTTAACAACTAAAATTTTTCTGACAACGGGTGTTGCTTTTCATGGTATATTGGTTGTAAATCAAGACGAAGTTTGTCGAATCGACATGACGCATAAACGCAGTAAAACCCTACATTATGAACGAAGGACGGTTAGAGGTGCGCACAAAATGAAGGATGTACCTAAATACATACTCCTGCTGCTGATGATCCTGCCGCTCACGTCATTATGGGGCGCGTCCGCTCATGCGCAAGCTGCTCCCGCCGTAATCTCCGATTGGCAGGTGTTGTGGGAGTTCGAGGATGGGGAAGGGGACGTGAATCCTGCAAGCATCAGGAGCCGCAGTCAATGGATCGATGCAAAGAAGGGGATGGCATCCCCCCCTCGGCCGGACGGGGCTGTTTCGTCATGGAACCGGTTCACGCTGCCGAAGCTGCCGCCGGGACAATCGGCTGTACTGATCGAGCGGGTCAAGGGGCAGGATGTGTCGGCTTTTCTGGAAGAGCTGCCATTATACGAAGTAAAGCGGAATTTTGTATATATGAACCATACGCTGCTGCTGCCCGTTACCGGGGAGGATGCCGGCAAAACCGTCTATATATGGTCGAAGGGAACGGATACTGCACTAGGAATCCAAGGGGACATCGTGCTCGGAGAGTATGAACATATGCGGGGCGTATTCATCAAGAAGGATCTGGAGGATTTCATACTTGGCGGCTCCTTATTGTTCATCGCCGCGGTCATGACGGTATGCTGCCTGTTTCTTCCGCGGCATACGGTACCCAGCTGGCTTGCCCTGTGCGTCGTTATTTTTGCGTTCGGTGCGCTGCTGATTGCCTATTCGCCTTTCCTCTACACGTTCTATGGCGATCTGGGAAGCGTATGGGTAACCCTGTTTGATACGGCTTTGTTTGCTATCATGCCTGCCATGTTTTTTTATTTTGAAAAAATATACGGTCCGGGTCCTTACCGGATCATTCGCTATGGCCGAAGATTCCAGATGGGCTATTCCGGGCTGTGCCTGATTTTGCTTATCGTTCAGCTGGTCGGCACGCATCCGTTTCCTCAGCTCTACTATTTATTTACAGTGAAGATCCTCGGTATTCTGATTATTCTGGAGCTGTCGCTGCTTATCGGAATTACGATCCTGTATGCATCCAAACGTAATAAAGACGCTTATATTTTCTCGTTCGGATTCGGCATAATGGCCCTGCTGACGCTGGGTGACCTGATAAGCTTCTATATGAAAGACAGCAACTATGAATTCTATTTATGGAAATGGGGCGTTATTGCGCTCGTCGTATCGCTGATCGTCATGCTGGGGCGAAAATTCGTTCGGAGTCATCAGCAGGTGCTCGAGTACTCCCGGGAGCTGGAGCTGTTCAATAATGAACTGCAGCGCTCCGAGAAGATGGAGATTATTAGCGAATTGGCCGCTTCGGTTGCGCATGAGGTCCGAAATCCGCTGCAGGTGACGCGCGGCTTTATGCAGCTGCTCTCGCAGAGCGCCAAGCCGGAGGAGAAGGAATATTTCGCTTTGGCCTTAAAGGAGATGGACCGGGCGTCGGGGATCATTACGGATTTTCTGACGTTTGCCAAGCCGCAAGTCGAACAGATTGTGCCTCTGAACGTGTACGAGGAGCTAAAGCATGTTACCGGCATTCTGCTTCCGCTAGCCAACCTTGCAGGCGGTACGATTGAGCTGGAAGAAGCGGAGGATTTATGTATTACCGGTAATTCCTCCAAGCTAAAGCAGGCGATGATTAATATCGTGAAGAACGGTATTGAAGCTCTCGACGGGGAAGGCACTGTCCGCATTTGGGCTTATGCTCAATCGAACGAGGTCATTATCCATATCCAAGACGATGGGGTCGGGATGGATGCTCTTGAGCTGTCCAGGCTCGGAGAGCCGTATTTCTCGAATAAATCCAAGGGAACGGGTCTCGGTCTGATGGTTACCTACCGGATCATCAAGTCGATGAACGGCACCATACACTTCAACAGCAGGAAAGGGGTCGGCACCGAAGCGATTATCCGCTTCCCTGCCTGTGCATCGAACCATCAAGGAAACCCAACTTAAACGCGTTTGTAGGAGATACCGGATCGGTATCTCCTGTTATTTTAGCAAAAGAATAGAAAAATTTTTCATAATTATGAATTTTAGAAGGGGGAATGTTTTAACGCATCGAATACTTTTAGGAGGTATTCATTATAATGTTTGAGGTGCGTGCATGAGATCTGGATGGAGAATCGGTATGTCCCTGATCATCACAATTGGTATTACCCTCGGCATTCCGGGGTTATCCTCCGGCGCTGCCAGTGCGCCAGCGTCAGCTGTGATTAAGGAGTGGCGAATTCTATGGTCGGATGCAGGGGAAGTGCCGGATCGTGCGCCGCCAGAGGGAGAGATTTGGGTGGAAGGCTCCGCCCGGATTTCCGAACACTCGAAGCCGCAGAGCAAGACGTCGGCATGGATTCATATGAAACTTCCGGATATCTCCTCCTCCTCGCAAGGCATACTAATAGACAAGCTTCACGGACAGCAGGTAGCGGTGTTTGCCGGCGAACGGAAAATCTATGAATCCGCGAGAACCTACAATTATGAGCTGAACCATATCTTGCTCCCGCTGCATGAGGATTTATCCGGCCAGGACCTGTATGTATGGCTGGAAACGGCAAGAGATCATATTATGGTCGACGGAAAAATCGTGATCGGCCCATACCACGAGCTTCTGAACCGGTTTGTCCGATCGAATCTGGGCGATATCATTTTAGGCAGCGCCTTCTTATTCATTGCCTTCGTGATGCTCATATGTGCTGTCTTTTTGAACAATAAATATCTGGTCGCCGTCCATTCTTTGGCCTTTACCATCCTATCTGTCGGCATCCTGGTGTTTACTTACTCCCCTTTCCTTTACACCGTTTTTGAAGAATACGGAAACATCTTTACACACATGTATGATATTTCATTACTCGTCCTTCTGCCTTCGTTCAGCCTGTTTTTCGAAAAAATATTCGGTCATGGCTGGAAGGGCATGCTTCACAAACTGCGCAATTTCCAAGTGTTTTACTCCTTGTTTTGTATTCTGTTCCTGATCGCCAATCAACTGGCCGCAAACCAGTGGTTTGGGCTGTACTACTTCTTTTCCGTGCAGGTGCTCGGCGTTGTTATGATCCTGCAATTCACGCTGCTGATCGGAAGCTCGATGTATTTTGCCATCAAAGGAAACAGGGATGCCGTCATTTTCAATGCAGGCTTTGCCGCGTTTGCCGTTATCGGATTGGGCGAGCTGCTGCAGTTTTTCCTCAGCCGGGGAAGCTATAATCTGTTTTTATGGAAATGGGGCGTTGTCGTCTTTATCGTATCGCTCATTGTCATTCTGGGGCGCCATTTTGCCAAAAATCATGAACGGATTCTCCAATACTCCAAGGAGCTGGAGATGTTCAACAATGAGCTGCAGCGCTCCGAGAAGATGGAGATCATCAGCGAGCTTGCAGCCTCGGTAGCCCATGAAGTCCGCAACCCGCTTCAAGTAACACGAGGATTTCTACAGCTGCTCATGGGCAAGGCCAAGGCGGCTGAACGCGAGTATCTGGATTTGGCGCTGGTGGAGCTGGATCGGGCGTCGGGCATTATTACGGACTTCCTGACCTTTGCCAAGCCGGAGTTCGGCAAGGACACCGTGCTTCAGATCTCCGACGAATTCAAGCATATCGAGGGGATTCTTGCACCGCTAGCGCATCTGCATGGCGGAAAGATCACCGTGGACATTCCAGAGGACCTTGCCGTACGCGGCAATTCCTCCAAGTTCAAGCAGGCGTTCATTAACATTATCAAGAACAGCATTGAAGCTTTGCAAGAGGAGGGGGTCATCCAGATCCGCTGCTATCAGAAGCAGGGGCGGGTATACATACACGTCGTGGATAACGGCGAAGGAATGGGGGAGGATGTGCTGGCCCGGTTAGGCGAGCCGTACTTCTCCAACAAGACGAAGGGGACGGGACTCGGGCTTATGGTCACGTTTCGAATTATCGAGGCCATGGATGGCAGCATTCAATTTACAAGTAAAAAAGGAGTGGGGACGGATGCCGTTATCACGCTGCCCGCAGCTTACGAATAAAATCGTAGGCTGCGGACTTGGCGGAAGGCTTCCAGTCCCCACTCTTTGCTTCGTGTTCTTCCATGTATGAGTAAATCCCGGGCTGTTATGTAGTCTTTACCAGATGGCTCTTTCTTTGGCTTCGGACTTGATCACGCCTGCCGGATTCGGAGGGATGACCAGGTACAGCTCATTGGGCTGCTCTTCGAGCGTTCTTACTTCAATGTGGTCGGGGATTCGCACGCCAAGTACTTCCTTGATCGCTGATTTCGGATCGCTGACCAGCTTTGCTTTAAAGCTAGGATCCTCCCATGCTTTTTGAATCAGTTGTGTTTGAAAGATGGCTTCTGTTGTCATTAGAATCACCCTTTCAAATAAATGGTTATAATTTACTCTTTAAGGATACCATGGAATAAATTTAAAATCTATTATTTTTTGGTTGATATAGACAAATAATAATTCAAACCGCCTAAAGCCAGGGTTTGCTTGCTATTTTCGATATGATTTGCATCCGAAATGAGCTCGTCCACCATCGTATAATGGAAGGATATCAGATTCGGCGCGTCAAGCCTGGTCTCTGTCAGGCGGGTATGCGTCTCAGCTGCAATCGCTGCATAAGGCTTCAAGAGGTTGCGGATATAAATCGCCTCTTGAGCTTCCGCTTCGGTTAGCGCTGCATCCCAGGGACGCCCTAGCCTTGCTTTAATCATGGCGAGCAGGCAGTTGTAGCTGCCGTCTGCAAGATCCTGCTTCCAGTCCATCCAATCGTCCATCATCTGCAAGGTCAGCAGCACGTGGTTCATCATGTCATTCGCGGCAGGAATCAGCTCAGGGCGTTCCGCCAGAAGGAGGACGGCAGTGCTGCCGAGTTTAACCGGAGCGGCCTTCTTGGCGACTCCAATCGGCACGTTCACGAAATAATCAGCGCTGCTCTCGTGAATGACGCCATCCGACCATTCTTGATTATAAACTTTGAAAAATTGCCAGAATGCGGAGTCAGGCGGGAAGTAAGCTTGGTACATCGCAAGGAATTCCGAATATAAAAGGGTCGCGAGTGCAAGATGCTGTTTCACATGGAGCGGGGATGGACTCTCCCGAACAGAGTCCATGATGTCGTCTTGAATGAAATAGTAGAGCATTCCGATGATGTTGGCTGCTGCCAGGTGGCGGTAACTTTCTGCTGGGAGTGTGGTAAGTTCTTTCATCCAGAAGGGAAGTAGATAACAGATGTAGTTTTTGGAGCTGTCTTGCTCGAAGACGTCGAAAGCGCGCAAATACGAAATTCCGAGTTCATTCAACGGAGGGGGCAGGTCCGACAATCGAGCTTCGCATTGCGCAAATACGGCAGCAAGATCGTCCTCGAATGACTTAAACCAATTCATCGAATCACCAGCCTATTTCTATTTTATTGGGAATTACTTACTTTTAATTCTAGCATGAATAACTTAATAGTTAAATATTACCATTCAAATTCAGGGGAGATTCTTCCGCTCGGTATGGAAATCGATGGAACGATGCCTTTTGGCCGGGATCTGTTGTTTGATCAAGTCCTCAGACGTTTAAGAATGAAGTGTACACCGATAACTGAAATGACCATAAGGAGGTAACTCATATGACTCAGAAAATTGTTGGTGCTTTTCGTTCGGAAGAGGAAGCAACCCGCGCTATAGAGGAACTGAAGTCGCAAGGGTTCAGAGCAGATGAAATCTCTGTCATTGCAAAGGATCGCGGTGAAACGTCGGCGATTGAGGAAGAGACAGGGACGAAGGCGCCGGAAGGCCTGGCGTCCGGGGCAGCAACAGGCGGCGTCCTGGGCGGCGTAACCGGACTGCTTGCCGGGCTCGGCGCGCTTGCTATACCGGGCATCGGCCCGATTGTCGCTGCAGGTCCCATCGCTGCCACTCTTACGGGAGCTGCCGTCGGAGCAGGCGCAGGCGGGCTGGTTGGAGGATTGATCGGACTCGGCATACCGGAAGATCAGGCGAAGGAATACGGAAGCTATGTGGATGAAGGGCATATTCTCGTCATGGTGGATGCGGATGAGAGCCGCGGCGGAAAGGTATATGATATCTTCCGCAGCAACAGCGCGCTTAATGAGCATCATTACCGTCAAGGAACAACGTACAACGGCACGGGCTCCCCAATCGATTCCCGCACGGAAGCGGCGGCGGCTACCGAGGATGCCGTTCCGGATCCGAATTTGTATCACGGCTATGGCAACGGGGACGGAGGCGCGGTGAGACCTGATGGTGTAAGCACGGGCCGCGAAGGGTCATCTAAGAGACTTTAAGATACTATATATTACTCTATAAAATGAGGGGCTGTCCCACAAGATCATCGATCTGGGGCAGCCCCTCTTCCTGCTGTCAAGCCACTTCAGTAACCGTTATGGATTTCCTTTCGCAGTTACGGTTTGCCATCAATCACTTTATGCCTATTAAATCTGGAAAAGCGGCTCATCTCTAGGATAAAAAATTTACTATCAGGCCAAACCTCGGTGAACATTCGGTTCGATGAGTATTCGGTATCCGTTGGCTTATTTAAATATACTGCAGCCCGGAGGTATACGGCAGCGGAATCGGGTCGAACGCTGCTGTCCCTTGAATCCGGTACGGAGACAAAGGGTCGAACAGGAGCGACAGCAGTCCTTCGTCATCCAGGACAACAGTCTCCCCCGAGAGCGTAATGCGATAAGGTCCATGCTCCCCATCGGCTTGGATGGCGCCTTCCGGCAGCAGCGGAGCCAGCTGATCCAGAAGCCGGATTCCGTTCACCAGGTAAACCGTCCCGTCATTCTGGATCGATTCCGGCATGGCACCGGCGGATTGAAGCAGCGCGGCGAGCTCTCGGTCCTGCCAGGCCAGTGGAATGATCAGCTCCGGCAGGTTAAAGCCGGCGATTGCTTCAGCAATGACCAGCGCGGCGGCTTCCGGGCTGCCGCCCCATTCCACAAGCGTGGATGCGCGGGAAGGCGTCATCACGGTTCCGGGCACGGCAATGATTGCGAATGCCGACAATTCCCCGTTCTGCTCGGCGACAAGCACTTGCTGCTCAAGCCGGATCACGTTGGAATAGGCGCTTGCGTCAAGCAGCTTGCCAAGCTCGGTAGGCGTCGACATATACCCGGCTTCCCGATCTTCCATAAGCGCGTGGACTTGCAACAGATCCTCCGGCTTCATGGCCCGGATCTGAACCTGCTTTGCGGTGGAGGACCGAAGGGGCTCGACCATGGAAGGGGTCACCTGAAAGCGCTGGGCCCGGCCGAACAAACGGCTGCCGGCACGGGTGTACAGGGATCTCCCTCCGGAGATGAAGATCAGGGATGCGCCCGAAGCTTCCCCATGCTTGATGCATGCTTGAAGCAGCGAACCGGCAAGCCGCTGTCCCCGATAGTCTGGGTCCGTACATACGGATCCGATCGAGAATACGTTCAGCCGTGCTCCACGGATCTTCATCATAAACGGGACAAATCCCATGAACGAGACAAGCTTTTCTTGATCCCATGCTCCGTATGAATGGCTGATACCCGGAGAGAAGATAAGCGGGAAGGATACGCCCATGGAGGGCTGCTCGGGCTGCTTAAGAAAAATACGATCGGATAATTCAATCGCTTGGGTCAGTTGATCGGAATTCATGATAGAAATATGCACTGGGGTATTTCGCCTCCCTATGGTTGTCACTTAACACCAGTATAAGGTGACAGACCGCGGGATTTCCAGTAAACGTTTACAAATTAATAGATTTTTATGGATAAACCGCTCTCAGCACCCATCACCTGAAGAACAACATGATTCAATTCACAGCCGGCTCGGCAAGGAGCACTTATGATAGGGTATAAAAACAGAGAAAAATCTTCATCCTATCTTCATCTAAGAAATCGTGAATTGCTTTGCAAATAAGATGAAAATCTGATATTATAAAGACAAGGATTTAGAATAAGTCTAAATACAATATCAACTAAAGGAGACGATATAGATGATGAATACAAATACGAACGCGAATGTAAATTTGACTCAAAACCTGCAGGGTGAAAACGAGCTCCACAGCATCCTTAATCTCCAAGTTGCGAACTGGAGCCTGCTGGGCGTAAAGCTGCACCATTACCACTGGTATGTGAAAGGGCCACAGTTTTACGTGCTGCATGAGAAGTTTGAGGAGCTGTATAACGCGGCAGCCGATTACGTGGACGAGCTGGCTGAGCGGCTGCTGGCCATCGGTGGCAAACCGGCAGCAAGCATGACCCAGTATCTGCAGCTGACGACGCTTCAAGAAGCGAACGGTGAGAACAGCGCTGAAGAGATGGTGAGCCAGCTTATCGCCGATTATGAAACGATCGCAGCCGAGCTTAAGCAGGGGATCGCGGCAGCCGATGCAGCAGGTGACGATGCGACAGCCGACTTGTTCACGGGCATGATGACCGATATTCAGAAGCATGCCTGGATGTTGAACGCATTTTTGGGCAAATAAGCGGCGTATACAGGTTGCTTGATGTTCATTACATTTCGAAAAACATCGTAAAATGGCCATCCCAGATGGGATGGCTTTTTCGTATGATTAGCTGGCTATAATGGGGCTGCTCGATTTGGGCGATATCGTGCTGAGGCATCAGTTTTGAAAAATACTGCGCCGTTTTTACGTTTGATGCGTATATACTCCATAGTTAACGCTGAATTGAAGAGGAGATTGTGAACATGGCAGAAATGGAATCACGGCAAGTGTTGGAGTCACAGCTTCAAGAGATATTGGTGTGGGAAAAAGAACAGAAGGACGTGATGTTCTGGGAAAAGCTCGGCAGAATCCCCTTCATGCTTCTGGATCGGCTGACACCGAAGGCCGTGCGGAATAAAATCGGCGAGGCGCTTAACGATGTCGGCAGCTTTATCCAGACCGGAGGCCAGTATCTGGTGCGCGAGCAGTCCGTAATGAATCTGTTGGCCAAAACGGCGGGAGATGAGGGGACCGCTTCCAAGGAAGCCGAAGCGTGGGAGATCGAAGAAGAAACCGATCCTTCCCGTACGGGTGGCAACGCGGCGGATGGCTCAGGCGATCAGAAGCTGACCTTGACCGAGGCTTCTCGTTTGCCGCTGCAGGTGATGGATGCCGCGGCGGATATTTTGACGGCTAAACGGGTCAAATTTGCCGCCGCCCAAGGGGCAGCCACCGGGATCGGCGGCGTCTTTACGATTGCAGTCGATATTCCGATGGTGCTCGGACAGTCACTAAAGGTGCTTCAAGAGATGGCGCTATGCTACGGCTATGATCCGAACGATACCAGGGAGCGGGTGTTTATCGTGAAGTGCCTGCAGTTCGCTTCCGCCGATATAGTGGGCAAGAAGGCGGTGCTGGAGGAGCTCGCCAGCTTTGATGACGAGAAGGGGACGGATCAGGTATTCTCCCAGCTGCAGGGATGGAGGGAAGTGATCCAGTCGTACACGGACAGCTTCGGAATGAAGAAGCTGTTCCAGCTTATTCCGATTGCCGGGATTGTATTCGGCTCGATCAACAACAAGGGCACCATCGGGGACGTGGCGGAAGCCGGAAAGATGCTCTACAAAAAACGTCGCCTGAACCACCGACTGCGCAATATGGAATATCCGCTGTAAGTTTTCAGCTAAGCCAGAAGAATGGGTGCAGATTGAGACTAAAAAGAGGGCCGCTCCGTAAATGGAGCGGCCCTTATTGGTATGAATGCCTAGAGGTAAAGCATCGTGTAAGAAGTGTTAGCTTGCTTGTAAATCTAACTTGTACCTGTACTTGTTACCAGTACAGGTAACTTGTATTTAACGGTTATCCACTTTTTCCGGATACAGATCATGATTCATGAGACGCTGTGCAGCCATTTCCTCGTATTTGGTTCCGGGACGGCCGTAGTTGCAGTACGGATCGATGGATATCCCGCCGCGCGGAGTGAATTTGCCCCACACTTCAATATATCTCGGATCCATCAGCTTGATCAAATCGTTCATGATGATGTTGACGCAGTCTTCATGGAAATCGCCATGATTGCGGAAGCTGAACAGATACAGCTTCAGGGACTTGCTCTCCACCATTTTAATATCCGGAATGTAGCTGATGTAAATAGTGGCAAAGTCCGGTTGGCCCGTAATCGGACACAGGCTTGTAAACTCGGGGCAGTTGAATTTTACGAAGTAATCCCGATATGGATGCTTATTGTCGAAGCTTTCCAGGATGCCGGGATCATACTCGAAGGTATATTTCGTGCCTTGGTTGCCCAGCAGGGTAACCTCTTGCATTTCCTCTCTTTGTCTTCCAGCCATGAATGCATAACTCCTCTATATTATAATCGTTTTCTGTTCAGGTTCATTAGGCCATCAAGCGGCATGCCGGACAGCTGTCTAGACGCCGCGCTTATTGCCCCATACGAGCGTATGCAGCTGGGGAAGGACGCGCACGTCGTTGAGCCGATCGGATTGCATAACCGCATTCACCAGCCACTCGTATCGCTCCAGCAGGTAGCTGACATGGGAGGACGTATCACTTGTGCTGACATCCGGGTTGCCGGTTTGCAGGTAAAACGGGACATTCGGATATCGCTCATGCACCGTTTCGGCGTAAGCCAGATCGGTATCGTCGAATACGACCACCTTCAAGCTGAAGGAGCGGCCGGGCTGGCGCGCGGACAAGCGGGAGATCATGATGTCAAGCTTCTCCCAATCCGTCTCCATACCGGAGCTCGGCGGCTTCGGCGATATGGTGACTTCATCGATGTCGTTCAGCCAATCCTGCCAGCGGGAGCCTTGCGTCTCTACCGCAACGGTAATGCCGTGCCGGTGCAGCTCATCCACAAGGGAGCCTAATTGGGACAGCAGGGCGGGGTTGCCGCCCGAAAGGGTGACGTGGTCGAACCGTTCTCCCCCAAGACGATACAGCTCCTGCCATATTTCATCAGTGCTCATCTTGCGGATCGAATCTGCCGCCGATCCGTCCCACGTAAACGCGGAATCGCACCAGGCGCAGCGGTAATCACAGCCCGCCGTGCGGACGAACATCGTTTTTCGGCCAACGACCATCCCTTCGCCTTGTACGGTAGGGCCGAAAATTTCCATTACCGGAATGGGGCGGTCGACGGTTGCCGCAGCGAATGCGCCTCCGCTTGTGCCGGTCTCTGCCTTACTATGCTGATTATTCACCTAGCATCCACTCCCGTCTGACCTCGGCATAGCTGGTCGGTGTTTCGAACAAACGCACGAATTCGGTGCGCGTTCCCTGCTGCTCATGGGATGGCTTGGCGCTGAGGGCGGCTTCCATTTTCTCAAACAGCCATACGACCATATTCTCCGCCGTGGTGTTCATCGGAGGCAGCGTTTCGTTCAGATATCGATGGTCGAGATAAGGCTCGATCTCCGATTTCCAGATGTCCTTAATTTCACCGAAATCAACGGTAATTCCGACTTCATCCGGAATGCCGCTGATGCCGAATACGACTTTATAGGTATGCCCGTGGAGGTTCTTGCATTTTCCTTCATAAGCATGCAGATGATGTGCTGCATCGAACGTAAATTCCTTGGAGACGAGCACGCGCTTCCGGTGGTAGCGCAGGCTGCCGGCATCGATATCCTCGCCGAGCTTCTGCAGCCGTTCAACGATCCGAAATGCTCCAGGCTCTCGGCTCATACCGTGCGCCCCCCTTCAACGCTCGCGTTCCTGCGGCTCAAATATTTATCCAACCCGGCTTTTCTCAGCTTGCAGGCAGGGCATTCTCCGCAGCCGTCGCCTTTAATGCCGTTATAGCAGGTCAGCGTGTGATCACGGATATATTCCAGGGCGTTCATCTGGTCTGCGAGCTCCCATGTTTCCGCTTTGTCCAGCCACATAAGCGGGGTGTGAATGACAAAAGGATAGTCCATGGCCAGATTCAGCGTCACATTGAGCGATTTGATAAAGCTGTCGCGGCAATCGGGATAGCCGCTGAAGTCCGTCTCGCATACGCCGGTTACGAGATGCTTGGCTCCGATTCCTTTCGCAAGGACGGCAGCGAAGCTTAGAAATAGCAGGTTCCGGCCCTCCACGAACGTGGTTGGCAAGCCTTGGTCGCCTTCCTTGATTTCAATATCGGTGCGTGTCAACGCATTGGGAGCCAGCTGGTTCAACAGGCTCATATCGAGCACGGTTTGCTTCACGCCTTGTTCTTTGGCGATCTGGGCGGCGCATTCGATCTCAAGCTTGTGGCGCTGGCCGTAATCAAAGGTGACCGTCTCCACCTCGGCAAAGCGTTCCTTCGCCCAGAACAGACAGGTGGTGCTGTCTTGGCCGCCGCTGAACACGACGACCGCTTTCTCATGTTTAAGCATAAAAAAACCTCTCATTCTTCATAGTTTTAGGGGAGCCCGGAGGCCGATCCCGTAGAAGAATAGAGAAGTTCTTGAACTGAATCCGCAAAAAAACAAGCCTTATTTTCACGGCAGCTTAAAAAAGATAATTCGATGCCGAATAAGACAATGTAGTTTTTTATAGAGGGAGTTCGCGAACCTCTCCCATACGCTTTGCAGCGTATGGACTTGTCTTCTGTTGTCACTAGCGGCCGCTAGCGGCTCTTGCGCTGCAGCCGGGTACTTATGCCCTACATTATAACACGGGGACATTATTTGATAAACACTCCGCCGAAGGGAATTGCTTCCCGTAAGAAGCGCTTGATAATCCCTTCATCGTTGAATTCGTCGACCAGCCGCTGGTTCTGCCGCCCGGCCTGAAACAGGACATATCCTTCTCCGGTAAGCTTCCAATGGTAATTCATATGCTGGCTTGCCAGGTGGTTACCGTATACGGTCAAATCCAGTTTGGCTCCTTCCGGATAGGCAATGATGCTGCCTGCATCGACGTATAGCGGCTCCGTAGGGTGCAGCTTCACCTTGCAGACCGGACCTTGGGTCAGGATGCCGATGCTGCCGCTGCCGGAAAACTTCATTTTAATGGCGTCCCGCGTAACGAGCATATTTTTAAATTTCAAAATACGGGTCTGCATTGTTACATTACTGGTATAGAAGAATACATGCCTGAAATCGTAGAGCATATCCTCCCCGCCTTCCAGCCGGATCTCATGCATGTTGAAGCCCGGAGGGAGGGCTGCCGTAAACTGGCTGGGACCGCTGATGTCGGCACGGATCAGCTTCTTCTTCCGGTATATCCCTTTCACGTTCATCAGACGGTCGCTTCGCCCGGTCGAGGGACCCCGGTACGCTACAATCTGATCGGGATGCAGCACATGGGCAATGTCGCCGTCGGCCAAGGAAAAGGTAACCGCTTGCCCGGCCCCGCCGCCGGACGTATCTTCCATTCGGATAATCACACGCCCACCTCCTTTATCAGTCTGACTGGCTGCTTTATTTAAAAGCGGTTCGTTCGGCGCATGCCGAATCGAAGGGCGCGTATCAGCAAAAAATATCCTGCAGCTAGCGCGGCCGCCGTAATCGCCAGGTTCTTCAGCCGTTCCGCTCCCCGCTTTCGGGCGGCTTCCGCTTCCTGCAGCTGGTTCACCATTTGCGTCAATTGCCGATTTGCTCCGCTAGCTCCGCATTTTGCTGCTGGAGCTTTTCCGTATTCATCCGAGCTCGATCCAGCTCCTGCAAGGTTTGATTATAGCTGTCCTTCAGCTCGGTAACCTCTTGCGGCAATTCACGAAATTGCTGTATATTGTCGTACAAATTACTGATGTAGCCGGCGCTGGCCGTGCGGCCTCCGAGGGGAAGCGCGATCCCTGTCGCCAGTATTATCAAAGAAAGTCGGATCAGCTTAGATCGTGCAGACTTGTCCATGAGGGATCACCGTCCTTTGATATATAATAGTACATACGAAATGATAGAGGAACAAGTTTCCATAGTATCATTTACCCACTGGAGAGGCGGCGTTTCATCTCGGGCCGCCAGGATGTTTAATAGGCGGTTGAATCGGGTAAATAGATGTTGGCAAGCAGCGGCCAAGCATGCTCAGGCATGAAAGGCAGAATACGACAAGGAATAATAGACACGCTTTTGAACAAGATGACAAATTAATAGAATTTTCGAAATAAGGAGATTATGCATATGAATAACAATAACGTGAAAAAAATCATGATTACCGTAAACGGCAAACCGGTTGGAAACGGCCTGGTTATTGATAAAGTCACCTACGCGCCCGTCGGGCGTGCAGAGGAGGCCCGCAGTGAAGCGAGCAGGGCTGCGAGCACGGTGATTGGTTAAGCAGGTCATACAGCGACTACTTTTTTTTAGAAGGAGCTTTGGGTTCCCTGGGAGGAACGACAAGGCGGTTGCCGGTTATCTAATCGGTCCTGACAGAATCCATGACAAAGACTGCAGCGATAGAGGCTGCGGTCTTTTTTTGTCGAAAACATTTGTCGAACATACGTTCCGTGACAGTAAGATGTCCCTCTCTATTGGTACATTATTAGAAGAAGAGGAAAGAGGTGGATGTATTGCAGTCAGGGTTGTATTCGGATTTTTTATGGAGCCATAACCAGGTATCAGCTAGCGGCTGTAATCAAGTCTTTCTGCTGATCGAGTGGAGGGGTGGAGTCTTAGGGCCGAAATTGCCGGCAAAAGGTTCCAAACAGCTGCTCGCGGATCAAGTTCAGCTGCATCTCCAATTGGGTGAGCGCGTGCAGCTTGGTCGTATGTACGGATGCGAAGGCGAAATGCTGAATGACCGGAATCTCTCATTATCGCTGGGCACATTGTCCGAAGGAAAGGTAAGGCGGCTGGTGCTCGATCTGTCGGTCGGCCCCCGGCCGTCAGGTGTTTACCCCATTGTCACGATGCTGTGGACTTATCTGGATGTGATCAAACAAAAGATGGTGCTGCAGCCGTCTCGAACAATCCCCCTCCAGTTCAGCAACAGTACGGCATTAATAAAGCGGGGCGCCGATCATCGTGTGGAAAAGGCACTCAAATTGCTGCAGAATCCGATGATCGTGGAGCAAGCCAGACAGGAAATGCAGCGTGGAAAACTGGCCGAAGGGGAAGCGATTATTCTTAGACGGGCCGATGAAATGCTGCTGTACGCCGCACGTTTAGAGGATGCCGATTATTTAAAAGAAGCGGAGGCTTTGTATAGGTTAAGCACTTTGTATATGGATACATACCGTAAGTTCCGTTCCCGCATTGCGAAAAGACAAGGACTTAAGGCTTATTCTGATGCTAGTTATTAAGAATCTTTGTCCAAAAAAGGAAAAATGATATCAGGGTCGAATGTACTATTTTATAGTCATAAAATATACGTCTAATTTACTAGAGAGATAGGGAGAATGCATATGACAGACAGACTGATCCGACTAATGAGAATCATTACCCTTGTACAAGCAAGACCCGGAATTTTGGCGAGAGAGCTTGCGGAACGCTGCGGAACGAGTGAAAGAACCATCTATCGTGATATGGATGCGCTCAGCGCGATGCATATCCCCATTACCCACCAGGGGCGCGGGCGCGGATATACGTTTATCGGCCATTTTGCCATGTATCCGCTTGGTTTGACGGAAGAAGAGGTGCAGGCACTATTCAAGCTGATGCCCGTAATGGACAAAATCAAACCGCTGCTGCCCATAGAATTTGAAAGCGCTTATGAAAAAGTGCTGGCTGCCGTATATAAACAGAGTGCGGAAAAGGCCGAAATCCAGGCGGGGGACCGTGATGATTCCTCTGTCCAAGCCTAATTTTCGCAGACGAAATCGCACATCGTAAATGTGAAGCCCCGAATGAAGCACATGGAATTGGCATGTGACAGTCATTCGGGGTTTTTGTTGTTTAGGACTATAAACTCATTCTTCTTCAATGCGAATAGTGTCTTAAAGACTATAAAAGATAGGGATAATATACCAAATTATATGAATATATGATAAAATGACTACAATTTATCTCTAGGGATCAGAATCTGTCAATTGCTGATCCGGATGGGGATATAGCGGCATAACGTCCCTAAGCAAGGGCGTAGAAAGGAGATCCGTGCAAGGGATGCACGACATGCATAACTAGTTTTTGAGAAATGGAGAGGGGAGCAAGAAGATCGATGAAAAAAATCATTCTGACGATGTTGTTGAGTATGGTGGCATTATCCGTACTGGGAACTGATGGAGCAGAGGCCTCGAGCCCAAGACAGGTTGAAGTCCTATTGAACGCTAACAAGCTGAGCTTTCCGGATGCCAAGCCGTTCCAAGATAGCCAAGGCAGCGTCATGGTACCGATCCGGTTCGTCTCCGAAGCGCTCGGCGGGAAGATCAGCTACAGCAAGTCTGGAGGCAAGACGATCGTTGAAATTCGAAAGGGCGATGACCTTGTAAAAATGACCGTGGGCCAAACGAGCGCCCAGGTGAACGGGAAAGCGAAAGACTACGGGACGAAGGTGATCTTGAAACAAAACCGTACCTTTGTGCCGCTGCGGCTTGTCAGTGAAGGGCTGGGCGAAAAGGTGGAGTGGGATAAGGTTGGCCGGTGGGTCTGGATTGGTGAGAAAACATTCCGGAATACCGATGATGCGGAGTTTAAGCTGCGGCCGTTGAGTGATTTTAAGGCGTATATGAAGGCCAACATATTTTTTAATAAGGTCGCTTCAGATGAACCATACAATGGAATTAAAATCGTTCAGGCAAATCAGTTACCGATTAAGCTAGGTGATGGTGAGATTATTTATGATATTAGACTAGAAAATGTAAAGGGTATGGATTATATCGTTACTCGTAGTTCAGAGCGAAATACTCCGGTTTTTTTCATGGTTAAGGATGATTTTGTTAAGTTTAGATATGGGCTGGACAGTGCATTTGTAAACAATAAAGACGGGACAGCAACGAATTATTATCCGGTTACTAGCACTTCTGATGTCTTTCAAAATGGGAAGTACAATCAATATTATGATTGGACAAAATTCACATTGAGTAATGCAGATTATATTGCTTTTAGTACCCACCAACCGAAAGACTATCTTGTAGTTATCGTTAATCCTTTTAAATAAGGAGACGGATTATGCAGCTAAGGTACAGATTAAAGAAATTCATTCAGATATTTCTTTGTTTCATCACTCTCATGACCACGGTGTTCATCATTAACCCAGGTAGAGCAGAGGCCATCGGAGTTAATAGAATGTTTCAAGACCCACAGAACCCCAATAAATTTTATTTTGTGGGTATGGTCTACTATGAAACCTGGAGTAATGCTGCTGGTCAATGGATTACAAAGCCACCAGGTAGCCAAACTGATGTAGATGGATTTGACTATTTATTTGAATTTAATTCCTCTCGAAAAATAAAGGACATCCGGGTTAGTAAGTTCGATTATAACCGGGAGTATGGGGATGAAATCTTTCTTGCTTCCCGTTCCGTAGAAATGTCACAGAACCCAAAATCATATTATGTAAGGGCAACTTCGCCTATCTATTCGTTAACAAATCAACCTTGGTCAGGGAAAGGGACAAATATTGCTAATGTACCAGTTTATGTAATTCGTGCAATGTTAGAATCTGATTTACCTGTAGATAGAAAAAGGGAAGAGGAACAAAAAGGGCAACAATTTGCCCCTCTAGTACAAGGCTGGCGTTACTACTTCCCTACCTTATTCGAAATCGAGCTTGAACCGGCGGAAGGAAATGCGATTATTAAACACTACACCACTACAGGGAAACCGCTACATGGAGTCCCCGGTTTTTCAGACCGGGAGGAGAAGCTGGAGAAGGATAAGCCCTATGCTTTTACGCACACACCGGGCAATGCGGATTATACATACAAGGGGCATAAGAAGAGCACAATAGCTGCTCCGAGCGGCGGCCCAATTACGCCGGGGGATCCGTATCCGTTTACCTATGACGGGTCTTTCCCTACCTATTACCTATACTTTTACTACGAACCAACCAGGGACACACCGCCCCCGCCTGACCCGTCAACCGGAGCCTGTACGGAGCCCGCTCCAGGGCAGACGATCAACGGACGGTATATGGACCCGGTGGTGACGGCGAAGATCCTGGCCGATCAGCGTGGCAGCGAACGCTTTGACGTGCTGCAGGGAATTCCGACCTCCGAGAGCTTATACGGCAACATTCTGGCTCGCAGCTATCTTGTTCAGAACACGTTTGTCAAAATGACCGGGGTATGCACATTTGAAGTGAATGTGGAGAAGAGCTGGACACTGCACTGGGATCCCGGCAAGCCCGGACCAAAAGGACCGGACGGTAAGCCGACCACGGTACCGGATCCCCAGCAAGCGGAAGAGAAAGTGACGGAGCGATATACGGTTAAGCGTCCCTACTCCTATTGGGTGATCGACAACCTGGAAGTATACAGAATCAACCAAGGCCTGCTCCGAAATTATGCGCTCCCCGGCAATGAAATCCGCCTTGATCCGCAAGGCTATCAGCCGCCGCAGTATTCAACCAGCCAAACGGGTGCTTTCTATCCGCCTTCCCCGCCGGATCCGATCATAGCGCCGTCCGGCTCCTACGGAGGCAGCTCTTACAAGAGCAAGCCATCCCCGCCTAGCGAAAATCTGCAAAGCATCGCAGAGGCCGGCGTGGATCAAGTGGAGGTCGCCAATGACTCCCTCATTTTTAACGGAGCAACGATTATGGACAGCCGCCGGACTGTGGAGAGCGGTCCCACGCCGGGAAGCATTCCCGAGCCGCCTCAGATCCGCGAGAACGTGCTGTACAAGCCCGGCAACATGATTAGCAGCGATAAGGCCAATCGGGCGAATACAACAAGCGCCGGTACAATCGCGTATGGCCTGCTGCCGGGGAGCATAAATGGAGGCAGCGACAAGGAGTTCCCGATTTACGGTATCAATACGGTCACCGTTCATACTCCCGTGGTCAACTATTCCTCCGTAACGGATGATCGGGCTCATAATCAAAAGACGGTGCCGAATCCGGACCGGTCTGCCTTTATTTTGGACAGACCGTTTACGGTACGCATCCCGACGTCCGGACAGCATCGCAATATTCCGGGTTACGGAAATCGGGATTATGCCAAGTATGTAAAAGCGAAGCAGGTCTATTTTCCGTTTGATGTGTACAGCGGTGATAAGCGGACGTTTCACCCGAAAAATACGTGGATCACGATCCCGACAGCCCAGCTCGATACGGAATTTTTCCTGCCGGTCTGGGTTGATGAAGGGGATTATCAGGTGTATTTCCGTACGATTGCTGAGAATGCGCCGCCCGATTATACGACGCAGCCGGGCGCAAATGTGGATCTGATCCACCATGCAGCCACAGATATCGAGCCGGTAGAGGTGATCGGGCGGATGTATGATTTTCATATTACCGATATCGCGGATTATAACTGGGAGGGGGTCTTTCGCAAACAGAAGGGGAGCGCCGTTCCAAGCGGTGTCTCCTATTGGACGGGACTTCGGGATATCGATGGGGGAGTCCGGGGGAATACCGCTCCATACATGCTCCCAATCGCGCCAGGGAAGCATCCGGCTAAAGGGTATAACAATGCCGCCGTGAAGACGGGCTACCATTTCAAATTCGATTTGAAGACCAAGGGCAATATGTTCGGTGCCGCAGACGGGATCGCGATCACGCCTAGCTTTTATTTTGTGGGCAAGGATGGAACGGGACGGCAGGAGGTGGATCTGTACTACCACAGCGGAGACCGAAAGTTTATACGAATCGGCTCCCCTGAGGACACGGAGAAGCGATATGTCATTCTGAACGAGCGGCTTCGAAATGTTCCGATAGCAGAGCTTCGGGATACAGCCGACTATCTGTACCGTCAAGGCGGGGCCTCAGCCGGCATGCCTGCTGAAGCGTTCACCAAGCAGTATATCGAGAAGCTTAGCAAATCCAAGACCTGGGTTGGCCGGTATGACTGGCTTATGCTTCCGTCAGGGGTGCGTACGTTGATCGGGCCGAAAGCAGGACTGCCGGCAACGGTGGATGCCGGGCGAGCCAACGCAGCAATCCAGCGATGGTATGGGGAGTACAGCATTCCCTCTGATGTATATGTCGTCAAGAAAGGAACGAATATTGCAGAGCACGGTCGAACCCGGCGATTGGACGAAAAGTCCGATATTTTTCTGAAAAAAGGATATATCATCGTTCGGTTTAACCTCGAATCGATCCGGGATGGCAACACGGCAAGGCCGCATCTGCAGTATATTCATGCTCCGCTGATGAACCAATGGAGGCTGGAGGGGTACGCAAGTTCTTATACCGATCCCTACGGGCACCGATTCAGCCTGCTCGATGGCGATGTCGTATTCTATCATGGCGACAAATCCAGTAAGGGGGACTTCCTTTCCAGGGTACCGCATTAATGTCTTTACGGCTGTTTTGCTGCAACCTGGCTTGGAGCGTCATTCAAAGACGGGCCAATCAAGCTTCGAAATGCTTGATTGGCCCGTTTTTTCCTTTGTGCCTGCGGTCCATCTAATCGCAGCAGACTTGATCTCAAAAGTGTTCGACTAGTAATCGGGCCATGCCTGGTGATCATATAGATAACGGGCGAAGGCCATCGGATTGCGGTAAGCGGTTCTCCACGCTTCCTCCATCCCTGCCTCCAAAAATCCGTAGCGCTGATCACATCCGTTGCATTCGATGAAATATAGCTTCCCATCCGCAGTAATTCCGATGTCGAGACCGAAGTCCGCTGCATACGGTATAAACAGGGACAGCACGCGGGCGATATGAAGGGAAAATTCCGTGATTCGTTTCATCATGAGCGGAACCGGCAGGTCTGGCAGGCTGTTCTGCAGGATATACGGGACCTGGTAAGCCGATCCGCCCTGGGCGATGTTCGAGACAAATGTGCGCGGCGGCGAGGTCTTGGCGAACATGCCCGCTACCTCCCAGGCTCCGCTGCCTCCCCGCTGAACGGTGACGCGGATGTCGAAAGGGCGTCCCTTATACTCGGCCAGCGGAATGCGTTCCTGGGCAAGAAAGGGAGCCCGCCGGATTCGCTGAAAGATCAGCGGATGCAGATTTCCGGCTGCAAGCTTCACGGTTCGCCAGCCCTTCGCTGAAGGAGAGGAGCGGGAGTAGGTGAGCAAGCTGCCCCCCGGCGGACTGCTTCGCAACCGCATGATCCCTACGCCTACGCTGCCGCTGCAGGGCTTCAGGACCAGGTCGCCATACTCGTGAAGCATCGTTCGAATGGAGGCAGCGGTAGCTTTTACCGTATGCGGCAGGGCAGGTGTGACCTCTGGGTCCTGCTCCAGCATACGATGTATAGCATCCTTGCCGTACCGGGTGCGGCCGTTGTATACGAAGAATCCGCGCTGGATAAGATCTTCGATCTGGGATCGTTCCCGCCGATGGGAATAAATGGCCCGCATATGAATCGCCCGTGGAATCGGAATACGCACGCGTGTATATCCGTACGGCCGCTTCGGCATAAATCCGGTGACCTCTCCGGTTTCAAGCGAAATATGGCGGATGGTAAAAAAACAAGGAACCAGTCCGTATATGGCAGCTGCTTCTTCATAGTTGCTCAGTGATTCGGTACCGATTCTCCCGCTGGAAATTCTGCGATACGTGCTGTTGTTAAGCAGAATGCCGACAAATTCCGGATGCATGGTCATCCTCCTTGCTGCCACAAATCTTTGTAGTTTTTTCGTATCTCATCGTATGCATAGGAAAGTTTGTCCCGGATGGACGGGTGTCGTGCATGGTTGGCCTATTCTTTCAGGTGAGCATGTTCGCTTCCCTATGGGACGGGGGAGACGGCACATCGGATACGGTGAAAATCAGGCACCGGAGGAGAGCATGGCCGGAATATTGATTTATGAATCGTATCAAATTCTATACACCGAACGGGTTGCCGCGAAATTATGAATTTCGGGAATCCAATGGGGTGGATATGGAAATTTTTAATAGATATGCTGCGAGAAGGATGTGAAGATATGAGTTTACGGAAGGTGGCGGTCGTGACGCCGGGGTCTTTTGTCATTCCATCAGGAAGGAGCAGTTCCGTGGAGCGGGTCGTCGAACAGATCATTCCTTTAGCTCAAGAGGCGATGGACGTCCGAATCTATGGTGTGGTGGGCAAAGGACTGCCTGTTAAAGACACGATTGGAGGAGTGCCGTGCTACCGCCTGCCGGCCGGTGCCAGCTACTATTCCTCCCTGCTGCGAAGACTTCAGAAGTGGAGACCCGACATCATTGAAGTGCACAATCGTCCGCTTCTGGCCCAGCGTCTGAAGATGCATCTTCCGGATATCAAAATCGTGCTGAATCTTCATTCGAATACCTTCATCTCCCCGCCTTATATAAGCCGGCAGCGATTTGGGAGCATCGCCCGCTGGATGGACGGAATTGTCGTCAACAGCCGGTTTTTGCTGGAGGAAATAACCTCGCTATACCCATGGCTCCATGAGAAAATGACGATCAATCATCTCGGTGTCCGCCTCGAGCATTTCACTCCGCCGTTCAGTCCGGCGGCCAAAGCGCTGAAAGAAGGGAGGCTGGCGCACTTTGGCTGGAGCGGACGTCGTATTGTTATGTTTGCCGGACGGCTCATTCCGGACAAAGGCGTTCACCATCTCATCGCAGCATTGCCCCAATTGGTCGAAAGACATCCGAATGTCCTGCTTCTTATTGTCGGAAGCGCGGCTTATGGATCCGACCGGGAAACCGCTTATGTCCGGGAGCTGAAGCAAGCGGCAAGGCCATATCAGAAGTGGGTGCATTTTCGCCCCTTTGTTCCGTATCCGGCTATCGCGGACTGGTACTCGCTGGCGGATGTCGTTGTCGTCCCGTCCGCTCCAAGGGAGGCGTTCGGACTCGTGAACGTAGAAGCGATGGCAGCCGGTGTGCCGGTCATTGCCGCAAGTGCAGGAGGTATACCGGAAATCGTTGAAAACGGCGTTACGGGATATTTGGTCAAAGGGGATGAGCTGCAGACCGGACTCGTTGAACAGATTGACCGTCTGCTGAAGAACGAGGAGCTGCGCATTCGGCTCGGGATGGCTGGCCGTGAAGCGGTCCGCCAGCGCTTTAGATGGGACCATACCGCGGAGCGCTGGGTGCGGCTGATGCAGACGATCTGAGTCCGACAATTTGAAGCAACCGGGACAAAGAAATCCGCAATCTTAACGGTTTATATTTATACGATCTACAATCGATCATGGATGCCTGCCCTTTTTACGGAATCCTCATAATCGGGCCGGCTCGGAATGGATACTAGTACACCGGCTGCAAGTAAGCCGGGGTGCTCTAGCTTATAGCCCGGGAAATAACATGTCTGCATGCAAAACCCGGGTGCAGTGGCAGGAGCCCTCCTTCCCGAATAGGATGAATGTAACGATTAGAGCAGAGGAGAGAGCCGACAGTGAACAAAGCCAGAAGGATTACGAGAGGGAGAGGGATACGCCCTTGCCGGCGATATTCCGGACGTCTCCGGACATCCGCCTTCAGGGGAAAAACAACGGCCGGAGCCGATCGGGCAGACGGCGACTCGGATTATGCTTTGGCCGAGGATACGATCAGCGCTTCCCATCTTAAGCATCGGAGTGTGCGAAGCGAAGCCATCGAAGATTATTCCGTGTACAGCATTCATCTGTCTCCTGAATCGATTACATCCTCCAAGATCGCGTTAAACTCCGTGGAATTAGAGCATCTGAATTTTAATCCTGTGCAGGGAGCGGCGGAACGGCCGGTGATGCAGCAGTTCGGTCAAATACCGTTCATATTCCCGGAAGGCGCCACGGAAATGGATGTATCCGTAACACTGCAGGCCTTTTACCCGGATGGAAATTATGTGATGGTCGTTTCATGCAATGACCCGGCATTCCAGGCGGGCGTTCGCGCAAAAAATGAACTGCAGGCGGTTGTAGGAATTACAAGACCCCAAGACAGCCTCGCAGGTGAAGGGTGGCTGTCCTGGATTGCCATCGGCTTGAAGTAGGCAGAGCATAACGGTCAGCAGGGCTGGAGGCGACTCCAGCCCTTTTGTATGCATCCAGGATTCACGAGGTAAGTCAAGCAGAGATGACTGTACATATGCCGTTACGGTGCCGGATGTCTTACATACAATAGCATAGATTGCCGAGGAGAAAAGAGACCCCTTTGCGGAGGAGGAATACGATCATGCGTCACGTGCAGCGGTTAAGACCAAGAAGATCAAGGGTCCGGCGCCCTTCCGCGCCGCAGGTCCCGGAGACGGCGCCGGTAAGGCTGACCTACCGTTTCTTTGAACCGCTGATCCCCAAGCAGAACCATCCGGAACCGTTGGTATCGGTCATTATCCCGGCTATGAATGAAGCCGGCAAGATTGCCGCCGTGATCGCCGAAGCGAGGGCCGTCCATCCGGCAACGGAGGTTATCGTTGTCGCGAATGGTTGCAGGGACCATACGGAAATGGCAGCGGAGCGTATGGGAGCGAAGGTTTTGGCTTTTGCCGACCCGCTGGGCAACGATGTGGGAAGAAGCGTGGGCGCACAGGCGGCCAAGGGCCAAATCTTACTGTTTACGGATAGCGATATGGTGATTCCTTCTAGCGAATTGAAGCCATTTGTGCATGCGGTGCAATCCGGAGTCGATGTGGCGTTAAACGATTATACGGGTCCTACTGACCGATCGCTGGTGCACCGGGTCATTCTTGCGAAGTATACATTAAATTCCATGCTGGGCAGGCCCGATCTGCGGGGAGCATCCATGACCGCTGTTCCGCATGCCATAAGCCGACGTGCCCTGCAGACGATCGGAGCCGAGATCCTGTCCGTGCCGCCGAAGGCTCAGGCTGCGGCGGTGTGCAGGGAATTGCGCGTCGAGGCAGTGCATCGGGTAGAGGTCGGCAGGTTGAACCCGGGTCGGGCTGCCGGAGGAGATCCGCTCGAGAAGCTTGTGCTGGGCGATCATCTGGAGGCATTGGCTGCATTGGTGGTGGAGCGCGGTGTGCGCGGAGGATTTCATGATGGAGAACGAAGACGGAGCATGGTGAGGTGACGAGTGTGAAAAGGCACGGCCCCAAAGCATCAGCGCTAATCCGCCGGCGTGGCCGGAGGCGTCCGGGAAGAAGCTTAGTACGGAACGCAGGCTTACGTTCCCTGCGGAACGGCAGGTGGGGGAGGATGGCAGTGACGGCCGGCCGCTTGGCGGGAAGAAGGGGAGGCGCCGCAGCCGCCGCGTTCGGGCAGTGGCTGGCATCGGCCGCATTGCCTGCCGGACAGCTGTTTCGCCTGCTGCCCGGCGTTGCGGAATCCTTCCGCCGCGGCTTCGTCCGAAGCTCCGGCAGCCAGATTCCCTCCCCTCTAATGCCGCCTCTGGCAGGACGTCCTTCGGTGGTTGTATCCGCCTGCAACGAGGCGGGTTCGCTGCCGGCGGTATTGAGGGAGCTCAAGCGGCTTCCCTTCCATGAAATCATTGTGGTAGTGAACGGAAGCCAAGACGGCAGCTTTGCTGCAGCGCGTTCCTTCGACGGTGTGATCGTCGTTCATATCGCCGAGCGGCTTGGGCATGATGTGGCGCGTGGAATCGGAGCGAAGCTGAGTACGGGAGATTTCGTTTTGTTTATAGATGGAGATATGCCGGTGTCCGCTCATTTACTGTCCGCCTTTTTGGTGGCGGCAGATCGGGGCGTGGACGTGGCACTCAATGATATTATGCCTCTCTTGCCTGCGTTTGACCGGCAGGATGAGGTCACCCGCTGCAAGACCTTTCTTAACCGGATGATGGGACGTGATGATCTGGAGGCGAATTCGATGACCGCTGTCCCCCATGCCCTGTCAAGAAGGGCGATCGAGATGATCGGATACGATAATCTTGCCGTACCGCCGAAAGCGCAGACGCTTGCCATCCGGGCAGGGCTTCGAATCCAGGCGGTTCAAACGGTAGATGTGCTCAGCGTCAACCGTAGACGAACGTTGAACCGAGGCAGGGATAATCCGGTAGCCCGGCTGATCATTGGGGATCATATCGAGGCCCTGATGGAAGCCATGAAGAGTGCCGGCACCCGCCTGCAATGGGGACAGGTGTCCCGGGACGAATTCGCAATACGGAGGAACGGCATATGAGCGGACTGACGAGCATTATTATTCCAACGTATAACGGGCTTCATCTTCTTCGGACATGTGTGGAGCATATCCGCGCTTATACCAACGTGCCCTACGAAATAATCGTGGTGGATAACGGTTCCCGTGACGGCACAGCTGCATATTGTATTCGTGAGAAGCTGCTGCTTGTATCCCTGCCGGATAACGCAGGGTTTCCCGTCGCCTGCAATCGCGGTTTGAGGATCGCCTCCGGCGACAATTTGCTCTTGCTGAATAACGATTGCTTTGCCTCGCCGCGCTGGCTGTCCTATATGCTGGATGCGCTGTACAGCAGGGAGGACATCGGGATTGTGGGACCAGTAACGAATTACGCCAGCGGCATCCAGCAGGTGAAGGTCGGATACAGCGATTTAGCGGGCTTTATTCGTGAGGCCGAGTCCTGGAATGTGCCGGACCCCGCAAAGTGGAAGGAAGTCCACCGCATCGTCGGGTTATGTTACTTGTTTAAACGTACGGTGATGGATCGTATCGGCCTGTTGGATGAGATGTATTCCCCGGGACATTACGAGGATGATGATTACTGCTACCGTGCCCGCCTGGCTGGCTTCAAGCTGCTGGTAGCCGGTAATGTGCTGGTCCATCATGAAGGAAGCGCTAGCTTCCGAAACCGGTACCCCGGAGGGTTCCAAGAGTTGGTGGAGCGGAACCGCAAGCGGTTTGTAGATAAATGGAAAGTGGATCCGTTACAGTTCATCGAGGAGAGAGGTGACGCATCATGAAGGGGGTATTGCTGGCTGGAGGAAACGGAACCCGTCTTCATCCGCTAACGAAATATATGAATAAGCACCTGCTTCCGGTAGGCAGGCATCCGATGATCGCATACGGCATTCACAAGCTCCATCAAGCCGGTATCGAGGATATCATGCTGATTACCGGCTCCAAATCGGTTGGATTATATGCAGAGTATTTGGAGAACGGCCGGGATTTTGGCGTGAACCTGACCTACCGAGTCCAGGAGCAGGCTGGCGGGATTGCGGAAGCACTGGAGCTGGCGCGAGGTTATATCCTGCCTGGGGAAAAGTTTGTCGTTCTGCTGGGCGATAATCTGTTTCAAGATGAGTTGAAGCCGTTCATCCAGAAATATATGGGGCAGCCGCCGGGCACGGCGATGGTGCTGCTTAGCCCGACGGATCGCCCGCATAGATATGGCGTGCCCGTATTTGCCGAGGACGGGAGCGGAAAGCTGCTCTTCATCGAGGAGAAACCGATTAATCCCCGCAGCCGCCAAGCGGTGACCGGAATCTATATGTATGATGATGCGGTGTTTGACATCATTCGCCGGATCCATCCTTCGGAGAGAGGCGAATTGGAGATCACGGATGTCAACAACCTGTACGCAGCAGACGGCAAGCTGATGTATGACATCCTGCAGCAGTGGTGGTGTGATGCCGGCACCTTTGAGTCATTACAGGAGGCGGCGGCTCATATGAAGGATGTTCTGCCATGAACAGACGCCGAACTGCACGCATAGCATTCCACCCTGTGGAGGAGAGAGGGGCGGCTTCCGGCGATTACCGCGCCGGTTATCAAGCGGGATATGCACTAGGGTATCAGCTCGGCCGGGAAGACAGCGGAACGGTATTCGAGGGACCGAGCATCATTATTCCCGCCCGTCCCCACGACGATGCGGTGATTCGCATCATCCAGCAAATCGAGGCGGCAACGCCCCACCCTTACGAGGTGCTTATTGCAGATGCCGGTGCGTCGGTTTCCAGCAGGCGGTATTTTCACGACCGAAGCGGAGCGCTCCGGCATATTAAAGGCAGTCAGGGGGAGAACCTGGTTCAAGTGGTCAATCGGGCGATGAAGGTATCGCTCGGCGAGTACATTGCCGTGTTGACCGATTCTGCCCCCGTCTGCGACAACTGGATCGGTGAAATGCTCTTTGAGCTTGAGCATCATCCGGAAGCGAAGGTTGTATGTGCTGCATCCCGAGCCTTGAGTCCCCCGTTTGACCAGGCTCAAGAGCAGTCCGCATTTCAAGAGGAACAGACGGTTAGGGACAGGATCGGCTGCGTGCTGTTCCGGAGGAAGCTGCCGGCCGAAATCGGATGGTGGGACGCGGGCACAATGACGGTGGAGGAGCATCTGCAGAAGTGGCTTGATCGGCTAGAAAAGACGCAGCGCATCTTCCGACCCGATATTTTCAATGAGAACAAAACGGCCGCTACGTGATTCCGGCGGCTTTTTTGTGTTCCGGCAAGCTGTAGCACGTGCCCGAAAAGGATGCGGGGGATGAAGGGGTCTGGCACAGGGAATCTCTTCTCCGCATATGCTGGAGGGTAGATGAGAGTGAAGGAGTGTACTGACATGGAAAGCCGGATCGATGATATGCTTGCGCATCTCTCGCATTCTCAGCAGCAGTTGGCTCGGATTCTGGAGGCGCAGCGCCATTCTGCTGTTCGCATGGCTCAAATTATATATGCATTGCCTGAATATGAATTTCGAGTGGCTGATGGAGCGCGGTCTTCCGGCGGTCAGGCGGAGCAAATCAACCGCAGCATCGTAGCCTACCTGAACGCGATGGCTGATTTGCAGCAGACTGCAGCGGATAACCTGGAGATCGTGCTGAAAGAGCTTCGTGAGCAAGAGGAAGAATAACCGGTCCTATACCGGATGACAAGGGCGGGAAAATAAAGTGAGCAAAGAAGAGTCTTTGATGCGTATGCTGGATGCAGCTGTCGCTATTCAGCGGGAGACCTCTTTGATACTGGAGGGGAAGGCCGTTGAAGCGGAAAAAGTCCGTGAATGGGTCGTTTCGCAGGAGCCCTCTGCCATGAATGGCTTGAAGGAAACCCTGACCATTCACGAGCAAATCGTGGAGCAGATTGAGGGGCTGACAAGGATCGGATCCGGACTATGCCGGAATTTGCGGATCGCCATCGGTACGGAGGAGCGGAGTGCCGGCGGAGGGTTTGATGAATTTGAATTTGGAGATTCCGATTAATGATTACGCGCACTCACCGTGAACAAGCGGCGAGGGTTGCGATTGTCTCGTCGATTGCGAGAAGCCAGGAGGCCCTTGCCGGTATATTGGAGAGCATTGCCGATATTTCTGCCCATTCCGATCTGACTGCGCGAACGCTAGCGGAGAATATCAGGCTTCTGACCGCCTACCAATCGGTGATGACAGAGATGCTGACCGGCATATCGCTGAACCGGACGAAGACGGGAAATCCGACGTCGCCCTGGCTTGCGGACGGATGCTCGGCAAGCCCGAATGAGAACATCGCAAGAATGAATTGAAGCGGGACAGGAGGCTATTGAAATGAAAATAAAGATTTCCGCCGTGCGAAAGAGAGGGAGAATTCGGCCGGCCGGCAGCAGAAGGTCATTTCCCGGCATGCATCGTCTGAAGGTGGTTCAAGGCCCAAGGCGCCGTCGCCGGGCCAAATCCGGACTATCCAGACGCCGGGGAGCTCGTGGAGGCTACCGTTTGAGAAGGGTAGGACGTGTATTTCCGGCTTCTTCCCAAGCCTATAATCAAGGCTACAGCCAAGCCTATGATGAAGGCTTCAAAGCCGGATTCGCGAAAGGCTATGAAGACGGTCTGGCAGCCCCTCCTCCTCCAATCTCATGAAGGAGCTGCTCCAAGCGGTTCTCATGGAACATACCCATCCATGAGAACCGCTTTTTGGTTGGGACAAGCTTGATGCATTACGGGCATGTGCCAATTTCTTGGCATTAGTGGACAATCGTCCATGATGCATCCGTCCTCCCGGCATATAGTTATATGAACCTGAGCAAATCTCACAAAAGACAGGGTGAAAAGCCGTGAGTTTAGCGATGCGTAAAGGTCAGAAGGAAGGCTATCAGGCCGGCTATAACGAAGGCTACCGCGTTGGAGGATATCGCGCGCTTATAGAGCGCATTCCGCCTGCGGCGCCGCCATTTTTCGATGCAAGAATTTTGTATATTCCCCAAGGGTTTGAATCGATTGACGAAGGGATCACGAAGGCGCTTGGCGGCATGGTCCGTGAATGCATCGTCGGGCGCCCCGAAACCTTGCTGGAAACGACGCTGTCGGTAAAACCGGACTTGATTCTGGTGATGAACGGCCTGCATGTATTTCCGGAGCATTTCCGTGAATCGTTGGACCAAGTGCGTCAGCAGGGCTTTCGAACAGCGATCTGGTTCGTGGATGACCCCTACTTCACGGATGAAACGCCCGAACTGTCCCGGCACTTTGACGTCGTGTTCACGCATGAGCTCAGCTGCGTTCAACTGTATCAAAGCGTTGGAGCGCAGGAGGTGCATTATATGCCGCTCGCCGTTCACCCGGAGCTGTTTGCCCCGACCATGGCAGGACCCGCCTATCAGTCGGATATTTGCTTTATCGGCAACGCCTTCCGCAACCGCGCCGCCTTATTCGATGAGCTGGCTCCGTTTTTGGCCGGTAAGCGTGTGCGCATTATCGGCGGTTTTTGGGAGAGGCTGGCCCGTTACAAGGAGCTGTCGCCTTTTGTGTACAGCGGATTCATTCCGGCAGCCGAAACCGTTAAATTCTACAACGGGGCGAAGATCGTGATCAATCTGCACCGCCCAAGCGAAAGAGGGAGCGACAATCGCAACATTATGAATCTGCAAGGACGTTCGATCAACCCGCGGACGTTTGAAATCAATGCTTGCGGAACACTGCAGCTGACGGACATCCGCGAGGATTTAACCATGTACTATACACCCGGCGTCGACATTGAAACCTTCGGTTCTGTCGAGGAGCTGAAGCAGAAGATTTCCTATTATCTTGCCAACGAGGATCACCGCCGGAGCATAGCCATGCGTGCGGTTGCCTCTACGATGTCTAAGCATACCTATGCGCACAGGCTTCCCGAGCTGCTGGGAAAAATCCCGTTATGAACGGTCGCGTGTGTCGGAAAACACAAAAACGTTAGGAGTGAAGCGGATGCCCAGAATGTTTGCCGCAGGCCCGAAACGGGCTGCTGCCGATGCCTACGAGCAAGGGCGCAGCTCCGGCTTGCAACAGGGTTATATGGATGGATATTTCCGTGGAAAGTCGCAAGGAATCGTGAATCGGGTGTTGTACGCCCCTACGCTGCGGAATCTGCATGTATTATTTGTCAGCTCGGGTAAAGGCTTCCCGTACTCTCCGATCGATGAGGCGATTATTGCAACTCTGCATACGATGGTTTCGCAAGTGACCGTATCGGATGCGAAGCAGGATGTGGCGGCCGAGGCTAGCCGGACCCGACCGGACCTCGTGCTGGTGCTGGACGGGATGTATATGCCTGTGGAGCAGATGGACGCCATCCGGTCGATGGGGCTGCGGACCGCCGTTTGGATGACGGATGATCCGTACTACACGGATATATCGGTCGGCTGGATTCATCACTATGATTATATATTTACGCTGGAGCTGAACTGCGTAGCACATTATCAGAATTTGGGGTGTGCACAGGTTCACTATTTGCCGTTCGGCGCCTTCCCGCTCCATTACCGCCCCATCGCCATGCCGGCGGCAGCGAGCCGGGACATCGGATTCGTCGGCACGGCTTATCCGAAGCGGATCCGTTTTTTCGAGCCGATCATGGATCAGCTGATGCGGCATCGTACCTTCATCAGCGGCAACTGGTGGGAACGGCTCCCGGGTTACGCCAGATTCAGCAACCGGATCGAGGTCAATAAGTGGATGGGCCCTGCGGAGACCGCAGACGTCTACAACAGCGCCAAAATCATCATTAATCTGCACCGGGCTGTCGATGACGATGATATCAATCAGAACAGTGGCCGAATTCCTGCCGCATCGCCGAATCCGCGCACGTTCGAGATCAACGCTTGCGGAACGCTGCAGCTAGTCGACGAGCGAGAGGACTTGGCGCGTTTTTATACGCCGGGCATCGAGATTGAGACGTACCGTTCGCAAAGTGAGCTGCTGGAGAAGATCGAATATTATCTTGCGAACGATCAGCATCGAAAAGACATTGCGCACCGCGCGTTGGAGAGAACGTATGGGGAGCATACCTATGCGCACCGTCTGAATACGCTGCTCTCGGTCATCTTTCCTTAAGGGCATGAAGCCATAAATAGTTGAATGCTGGAGGAACAAGTGTCGTTACGGTATCTTTGTCTCTCTAATATATTGTACCAACTGGGTGAAAAGGAGGTGGATCGCATCCGGTACTGCGCTCAAACCACGGTTACTGGAGATGCGGACAATGCCGATGGTCCTTAAACCGAAGATGTTGATATTCTCGCACGTTTGTAATCCGACAAGCATAACGGGAGCGGAAAAACTGCTCCTGTTCTTCTGCCAGCAAATCTCCCCTTATTTCGAATGCGTTCTGGTTGCCCCAAACGAAGGCAGGCTGACAACACTCGCCAGAGCGTCGGGGCATGATGTCAGAATCTACAAGGTCCCTCTGCTGCACAGTATATACACCCCTGGTCCGGGTCTGCTTGCCGAGGCTGACAGGCTGGTATCCACTTCGGTATTCCGCTCCTTCGTCCAGTGGATCGCTGGCGAGTCGCCGAGCGTCATCGTTACCAACACCTGCGTGCATTTGCTTCCGGCTGTTGCAGGGAAGAAGCTTGGTATCCCGGTTCTATGGCAGCTGACCGAGATGATTACGAATAACGGGTACGCCCACCTGTCGGCTAGTCTGATACACCAATACAGCAGCTGGATCATCAGTATCTCCGAATCCGTGGCCCAGTATTTTCCTGTGGATGTCAGGCAGTCCAAGATGACGATTCTTCCTCCGTCCTGGAACGATCTCGACATTCATCCCGAAATATGGCCCGCACTTAGGGAATCCTTTCGGAGCAGACTCGGCATCGGCCCGGACATTCCGGTTATCGGCATGATCTCCTCGTTTCTCATCGAAACGAAGGGCGTGCACCATTTTATTGACATGGCCCTCTCCCTTAAGGACACATTCGCTAAAGCGCTGTTTCTAATCGTAGGCAGTGTGATGGATCCAGGCTATGAGAAGCAATGCAGGGAACGCATCGAAGCTGCCGGCGCGCAAAGCCGGTTCATATTTTCCGGATCCAAGGAGGATATGGAGCAAGTGTACCCTGCACTGGATATTGTGGTAGTGCCGAGTTTGGTTCCGGAAGGATTTGGCCTTACGGCCCTTGAGGGACTGCTCTATGGGAAACCGGTCGTTGCCTATGCTGCCGGCGGGCTTGCGGAAATGCTTACGGCTGTAGGATGCCCGCAGATGCTGGCAGAACCTTCGAGCCCGGCCTCTTTAGCGGAAAAAGTGGCGGCCGTTTTGGAGCAATCCGATCACGGGGAGGCATTGGGGCAGCAAAACAGGGCACAGGTGGTGTCCGTCTATGGTCCTGAACTCTACAGAGCACGCGTCAACGGCATGGTTACTCGCTGGATGACGGAGCAGCCTTCATGGTTCCAAATTAAAAAGGCGATCAACTTCCGGCATTTGCTGCCTTCATCACGTCATAAAAGCCGGGGACGGAACCGGAAGAAGAGAGGCTTCTCGTTTCCGCATCTACGCACTGCCCGAAAGAGCAGAAGATTTGAGCTTAGAAAAGCAAGACGCCGGGCGACAAAAATAAGAATACGCAGAACGTCCGTGAGGCGAAGAAAGGCATAGCACAACGAACTAGCAGAGCAAAGGACCAGACCAGACAGCTGCTGTCTCCGCTTAAAGCAGAAGAATGATCGTGCTGCGTCAATGATCGCCCTCGGATCTGTGATTAAGTTGGCAAGGGAGAATCCAATATGAAAGTCATGACGATCTTGGGTACAAGGCCTGAAATTATTCGGCTAAGCTTGATCATTCCTCTTCTGGATCGGTATGCGAAGCGGCATGTGCTTGTTCATACGGGGCAAAACTTCACGGAAACGCTAAGCGGAATATTTTTTTCGGAGATGGGTCTCCGTGCCCCGGATTATGTGCTTCAGGATCGGCAGGCCACTTTGGGTGGACAGCTATCCGTCATGTTTAGCCGCATCGAGGAAATTTTGCAGAAGGAGCAGCCGGACACTGTACTGCTCCTTGGCGATACGAACAGTGCGTTATGCGCCATACTGGCCGAGCGGTTGGGATATCCCGTCGTGCATATGGAGGCGGGGAATCGCTGTTTTGACCTGGAGGTGCCCGAGGAGAAGAACCGCCGAATCATCGACGCGGTTTCCACCATCAATATGCCATATACAAGCTACAGCAAAAATCATCTGCTCCGGGAAGGATTTCCCAGTCAGCGCATTGTCCTAACCGGTAATCCGATCTATGAAGTTTTGAAGCATTATGATGCCAAGGTCAGTAAAAGCATGATTATGGAAAAGCTGTCCTTAACCAGCCGGCAGTACTTTCTGGTAACGATTCACCGGTCGGAAAATGTCGATCGGCCTGAGCATTTGAGAGAAATCTTCAGAGGGCTGAATGCCGTCGCGGAAAGCTTCGGCCACCGTTTGATCACCAGCCTGCATCCTCGGACGGCTTCGCGTTTGCAAGAGGTGGCGGACGTTCCGCTTCATCCGCTAATCGAATTTCATGAGCCGTTCGGCTTTTTTGATTTTGTAAGGCTGGAGAAAGAGGCACTATGCGCTATTACGGACAGCGGTACCGTACAAGAAGAATGCTGCATTATGCATGTGCCCACGGTAACGGTTCGACGGACGACGGAGCGGCCCGAAACGGTGGACTGCGGCAGCAATATCGTTTCCGGCCTTGATGCCGAGCGAATTCACGGGGCGGTTAAGCTCATGACGCAGCTGAGCCGTGACTGGAAGTGCCCGGAGGGCTATCTGGCGGACAATGTGTCGCATACCGTCGTAAAATTTGTGCTTGGGGGGAAAATGAATGTTCACTAATCAACGGATTTTGGTGACCGGCGGCACAGGCTCTTGGGGACATGAATTGATCAGCCAGCTGCTGCCGATGGATCCGAAGCAGGTTATCGTTTATTCCAGAAGCGAGGCGACGCAGGTAGCGATGGACCGTGAGTTCGAGGATCCGCGGTTGACGTTCCGGATCGGAGATATTCGCGATAAGGAGGCGCTTACCGCGGCTTGTCAGGGCGTCGATTACGTATTTCATCTGGCGGCGCTGAAGCATGTTCCCGTGTGCGAGGAGCATCCCTACGAGGCGCTGAAGACCAATGTGGTCGGCACGCAGCATGTGATCGAGGCCGCCATTGAGAACAATGTGAAAAAGGTCATTTATATATCGACCGACAAGGCGGCCAACCCGTCCAATTTCTACGGCATGACCAAAGCGATCGGCGAGAAGCTGATCGTCTACGCGAACCTGCTGAGCCCGACGACGAAGTTCGTCTGTGTCCGGGGCGGCAACGTGCTGGGAACCAACGGAAGCGTCGTGCATGTATTCAACAGCCAAATTAGGCAGAAGGGTCAGATCAGTATCACCGATAAAAATATGACGCGCTTTTTCCTTACGCTGAAGGATGCCATCTCCCTGCTGTTCAAAGCATCCGTTGAAAGCGTAGGCGGCGAAATCTTCGTGATGATGATGCCGACCTGCCGGATCGTCGATTTGGCGGACGTGCTGATCGAGGCATCCGGAAGAAGCGAGGTCAGCCTGGTTGAAACCGGCACACGGCCCGGCGAGAAAATCCATGAAATTCTGATGAGTGATTTCGAAAGCTTGACGACCGTCGTCTATGACGACGAGTACCTGGTTATTCTTCCGACCCTCGACATTCCGAATCTGAAAGAGCGGTATCAAGGCCTGCCGAAGGTATCGTTCAGCAGTTTCAGCTCCGAGCATAATTTAATGAATAAAGACGAAATTCGCGAGATCCTGCGGCGCGGAGGCTTCTTGTCATGAAAATGCTCATTCTCGGGGGAAACGGAATGGCTGGGCATATCCTTGTTCAGTACTTTCAGCAATCAGGCAAGCACCATGTCTTTTATACCACCCGAGACAGTTGCGATTCCAAAAGCCTGGTGCTGGATGTTACCGATATGAGCGCAGTGGAGCATGTCGTTCGGGCGGTAAGGCCGGATATTATCATTAACGCCGTCGGGGTCTTGAATCAACGGGCTGAGGATGACAAAATAAATGCATATCATATCAACGGCTTCCTGCCGCACCGTCTGCGTTATTTGGCGGACGCCATCTCGGCACGTCTTATCCACATCAGCACGGATTGTGTGTTTCTTGGGAACAAAGGAGGCTATCGGGAAGATGATCTTCCCGATGGAATCTCCGCCTACGCGCTTACGAAGGCGCTGGGTGAGGTGCGTGAGCCCGATCATTTAACGATACGGACTTCTATTATCGGTCCGGAGATCCGCCCGAGCGGAATCGGCTTGTTCAACTGGTTCATGAAGCAGCGGGGGGAGGTTACGGGATACCGTGCCGTCAAATGGAATGGAGTCACGACCCTGGAACTGGCGAAAGCCATCGATTTCTTCATGAATAAGGATGTCGGAGGATTGATACATCTCGGTCATCCCAATCCGGTTAGCAAATACGATTTGCTGCTGTTGTTCAAGGACATATGGGGAAAGCAAGACGTCGATGTTGTGCCGTCCGATGAGTTCGTTCAGGACCGTACGCTCCGGAATACACGGCTGGATGCCGTGTATCCGTTCCCCGATTATGTTCGCATGTTAAAGGAGATGTATGAATGGCAGCAGGCACATTAAATAAGAAAAAGCTTCTCATTACAGGAGCCTCCGGGTTTACCGGCCTTCATGCCTGTGCGTATTTTATCCGCCAGGGCTGCACGGTTATCGCTGCTGGACGGGATTTGACACGGCTTAAGGCCATCCCGGATGTGCTTCCGCGGGAATGCCATTTGGAGGATCGGGAGCAAACCGAACGATTGGTGAAGGAGAGTCTTCCTGATTATGTTCTGCATTTGGCCGGAAAAAATTCAGCTTCCGAGTCGTGGGAGCATCCTGATCAATATATGGAGAGCAATGCGATGGCTCCCGTCTACTTGTTTGAGGCGCTGCGCCGCCATCGTCCGGATAGCGTCATCCTCATGGTGGGCTCGCGTCTCAGCATCGATCCGGCCAAAGGGCCGGCCGCCGTGCCGCATCCATATAGTCTCAGCAAAACCTTTGGCACATGGGCCGCTGCCGCCTGGCACAGTCTGTATAACCAGCCGATTATTTTAGCGGAGCCATCCAATCTAATCGGCCCGGGAGAATCCAGAGGCTTTTGCACGCTGCTGGCTCGCTATATCGCCGACTTCGAAGCCGGAAGACCGCGTCCGGTATTTAAAATAAGCTCGCGTCACGAATCCAGGGATTTCCTGGACGTGCGGGATGCGGTGTGTGCATACGGATATCTATTAAGCCACGGTACGCCAGGCGTAACCTACCCGATCGAATCCGGAGAAAATCATACGCTCGAAGAGCTGACCCAGGCGCTCCTTGGTTTGACGCAGGAAGCGGTGCCTATCGATTGGGGCCCTGAATCGAGTCCTTTGTCGGCCGATTCACTTAATAAAGGAAGCGGTGATGGGCAAGGAGCCGCTCTTCTGAAGTCGCTAGGCTGGACGCCAAGGTATAGGCTGGCGGAATCGGTCGCCGATATTATGGAGTATGCGCGAAGCCGAGCCCGCTAAGTCCGTAAGCTGATCCATATCAAATGCCGATGGAATTCCATCGGCATTTTTTATATGGCAGCGGACCGAAAAGCGGGTGTTTCGCATACAGGAGTGCCGTTGAACCGAGGATACACTTATATTCCATGTTAAAACCTTTCAGCATACCGCTACTGCCGCAAAGCCATCCTAACGGTGTTACTACACTTATTATAGAGATGGAGGATGAACATGATTAAATCGAAAGCCCTCAACCTGACCGTCTCCGCGGCCCTGCTTCTCAGCATGACCGCAGTTGCAGGATGCGGCAATGCGAACAACGGCAAAGCGAACAACGGCAATACGACGCGCACGAATAATGTCGACGGCGGCCGTGTCGGGGTAAATTCCATTCGGAACAACCAAACTCCAACAGGCACGCAGCACGACCTTACAAATCTGAAATACAGCCGGGAGCTTTCCGCTAAAGTGTCCCGCATCAGCGGCGTAGGCTCTGCGCATGTGTTTGTAACCAACCGTAACGCTTATGTCTCGCTGGCTCTGGACAACCAGAACGGCGGAGCACAAACCAACAGCATCAACGGACGTACGACGGGAATTAGTCCCGGTACCGGCAGAACGATGACGACTAGAACCCGCAGCAATGCGATGGACGGCACGTATAACACAAGCACCGGCAGTGTCGGTCTTCTTCGCGATATGACCGACAATACCAGACGTACCGTAGATAACAATACCGGATTTGGTACAGGCCTTGGCGGCAATGCGGATACGCGCGGTTTCGGGGTTCGCGGTACGACGCGGAACAACGGCTTCGCTGACGGCGGCTTCAATACGATGAATACCCCGCGTACCAACACGATGACAGGTACGAGAGGCACTGACGGCAACATGAACGACACCCGAATCGGAACAGGCATTAACGGCGTGCCTTATGGAACTTATAACGGTAACAATATGGGAATGATGAACACAAATAATAACGCTAATGATGTTCCGCAGCATATCCGTATGGAAATTAGCAGCAAAATTCGCAAGACGGCTCCGCATATCCAGCAGGTTTATGTTTCCTCGGATCAGGATTTTTATCAGCAAGCAAACGGATTTGCTACCAACGGCAATGCCGGCAACACGTTCGGTACGCTTTCCCGTGATTTCGGTTCATGGATCAACCGCATCTTCCCGCTTAACCTTGGCGGACGTGACGGCATGAATGATACCCGCGGCAATCTCATGAGAAACGATACGGACGATGGATGGTTCGGCGGGAACCGGAACAGCCGGTAAAACCGAAACATTCGCTGTAGCTAAAGGAGCTGCCCGTTAGGATGAGTACATCCTTAACATGGCAGCTCCTTTGCATGTTCCTTCATACTTCGATCGCTGTTACAGCTTAATGTTTGCGCGTTCCTTGAATCCATACGCCCTGCAGCTCAAGCTTATGATCAAGCAGCAGCACATCGGCGAGCTTGCCGGCTTCAAGCGAACCGGTGCGGTCGTCGATGCCGATCTTCCTGGCCGGGTTCGTGCTGGCGGCAAGCGAAGCCTGCTCCAGGCTTAACCCAACCTCGCGAACGAGAAGCTGGAAGCCCTTGATCATGGTCAAGGTACTGCCTGCCAGACTGTTGCGGTTGCTCTTGAGCGTAGCGATGCCATCCTCTACGACGACAGGCAAATCGCCTATGGTGTATTCGCCGTCAGGCATCCCTGCTGCGGACATCGCATCCGTAATAAGGATGAGCTTATCTTGAGGCTTCACGCGAGCCAGAATTCGCATCGCTGCCGGATGAACATGGATGCCGTCGGCAATGATCTCGCAGCTCAGACGGTCATCGCTCAGCATGGCTCCGACGACGCCGGGTTTGCGGTGATGCAGACCCGTCATGGCATTGAATGTATGCACGCCATGGCTCAGACCGGCCTCAACGGCCGCCTCGACTTCTTCATAGGTTGCATCGGTATGACCCAGCGCAGCGACAATACCATGGCTGCTAAGCCATTTCACGGCTTCCAGTGCGCCTTCGCGCTCAGGGGCAAGGGTGACCTGCCGAACAAGGCCAGGATACGTCGATACCCATTCCTCGAGCCACTCGATGTTCGCCAGGACGATATGCTCGGGGTTTTGAGCTCCAGGCCATTTTGGGCTGATGAATGGCCCCTCGAGATGTACGCCTTCAAGCCGGGTATAAGGCATCTCTTGATTACGGTAATTCTGTACGTCATGCAGAACCCGGTCGATATCTGCCTTCGGCGCGGTCATCGTCGTCGCCAGCATTGCCGTCGTGCCTTGGGAGCTGTGGAACGATGTGATTTTATCCAAAACTTCCTTGCTCGAATCCATGAAGTCTTCGCGGTTGCCGCCATGGACATGAATATCGATGAAGCCGGGAATGATGTAACCATCCGGGTGCTTGAGCACTTGAGCATTATTTTGCTGAAGCTCGGCCGGCAATCCGGCAGCTTCACCGGCATAAACAATCTTCTCTCCTGCGATGGCGAGCACGCCTTCCTGGATCAGACCTGTTGGTGTCAGCACGTTTCCATACAGCAGTTGCATTTGAGCTAAGGTGTCGTTTTTCATACGAACAGTCTCCCTGCGCCTTGGTCGAGAAGAACGACCACATTGGAGTGGCACTGAAGAAGGGATGCAGGACATTCCGTTGTAATTGGCCCCTTCAGTGCGCGATGCACGATTTCGGCTTTATCCTCGCCCCGAACGAGAAGAAGGATCTGACGGGCCTTTAGAATGCTGGCCACTCCCATCGTGATGGCATGGGTAGGGACATCGTCCAAGGAAGGGAAGAATCTTGCATTCGCCGTGCGAGTCTTCTCCTGAAGCTCAACCAAATGGGTTCCCCCGGTAAGGGATTCGCCAGGCTCGTTGAAGCCGATGTGACCGTTATGGCCGATGCCGAGAAGCTGAAGGTCGACCGGGCCGTGCTCTTCGAGCATCCGGTCGTAATTCAGGCACTCTTCTTCGAGATTTGCTGCATTGCCGTTTGGCACATGCGTCCGCTCGATCTGAATATCGATATGGTTGAAGAACTTTTCGTTCATGAAGGTCCGGTAGCTTTCCGGATGGTTCTCAGGCAGACCGACATACTCGTCCAGATTGTAAGTCGTAGCCTGCGCGAAGCTGACCAGCCCTTGCTTGTTCATTTCAATCAGCTTGGCGTACAAACCGATCGGCGTGCTGCCCGTAGCCAGACCCAGGGTTGCCCGTGGATTCGTGTGCAGCAGTCCCGAGATCAGGCTGGCGCCTGTTTGTACAAATTGTTCTTCGTTACGCAGTATGAAAATATTCATGTCTTCAATGTCCTCCTCGGCTTTTGCGGTAGTTTTTAACATTCAGATAGGACTGTTCCAGCCTCGGTACATACGTGGAAAAGTCACGGCTGGCCATTCCCATGAACAGGATGTCGATAATGTGAAGCTGCGCGATCCGGGAAGCCATATCGCCCCGGCGCATGCCTTCCTCCAGCGAGGAAGAATACAGTGTGATATCCGCCAAGGCAGATATCGCGCTGCTTCGATAAGAAGTGATGCTGATCGTAAATGCGCCGGCATCCTTTGCGCAAGCAAGCGCATCAATCGTTTCGGGCGTTTCGCCCGAGTAGGAGACCGCTACGGCCACATCGCTTGACGTCAAGGTCGAAGCCGATGTGATCTGCATATGGGAGTCTGCGAAGGCCGTGCAGTTCTTGCCGATCCGGATCAGCTTCTGATAGAAGTCCTGGGCCACGATCGATGAAGTAGCAACGCCGTACAGATCGATCCGCTTGGCGCGGCACAGGGCATCCACTGCCCGTTCCAGCTGCCCGAGATCAAGGAGCTCCGTGGTGTCCCGAATCGAGGTCAGATGATTGGATTCGATCGCCTCGACGATGCCTGCGAGCGGATTCCCGGCCACGATATCCTGATAGCGGGTGTTGCCGGTCCGCGCTGCCATCTCGGCATGCGCAATCTCAGAGGCAAGCTTGAGCTTAAAATCAGGATACCCTTTGCATTGAAAATTTTTGCAAAAGCGGGTTACCGTCGCGGCGCTGACTTCGCACTGATCGGCAAGATCCTTAATGCCCATGTGCACGATCTCGGACGGGGCCGCCAAAATGAACTCTGCGAGCCGTCTTTCCTGCCGGGGCAGGCGGTCCTTTTCGACAGAGATAATATGCAGGATCGGTGTCATCGCAAGCCTCCTTTTTTCACTGATTCCCGGTAAGCTTATCGTGCGGCATCAGGTGCGAATTCATGAAAATAATTTTATTGAAAATGAAAATGAAAAGAAAATAATTTTTAACAACATCATCATAGAACAACGTGTGCGGATAAGCAAGGATAAAAATCACTAATCGTCGATAATACGCCCAAATGGCGGCAGCACGCGCACCATCCCCCCATTTTCAACATAATATGAGTTGACTGTATCCCTAAACCTTGTTAGACCACACATACCCGGGCAAGGAGGGGTGACACCATTGAAGGGGACCGACCATAACAGCAAGTTCTTGTTAACCCACCGTGAACGCGAAGTGTTTGAATTGCTCGTTCAAGACAAAACGACTCGCGACATCGCCGGGCAGTTGTTTATTAGCGAAAAGACGGTGCGTAACCACATTTCCAACGTCATGCAGAAGCTAAACGTCAAGGGCCGTTCGCAAGCTGTCGTTGAGTTGATAAAACTCGGTGAGTTAAAGATCTGACATCATGCCGGTTGTATGAACGAGAGCACAGCGAAAGCCTTCTTCCCCTGTAAGGGGAGCAAGAAGGCTTTTTTGTGTTGGAGGAAGGTGACTTCTCCCAGTATCCTTGCTGCTATGTTAGCGAAACAATACAAACCGAAGGCACACATGAAAACATAGCATATGATGAAGTAACGACCGGCGAGGTCCAAACCAGTCAAAAAAGGAGCGAACCATGTATGAGCAGTGCGTATGATGCTGCACCATTGCTTAACAAGCAATACAACAACGCCGGCGAAGCGATCAACCTGGCCGACAGCGATGACGGAGGTATGAAGGTAAAGATCAAAGCAGAATCGGCTGATGATACGCTGGGGAATGGGACGGCGTTTGCTCCTGCTAATGGCAATGCTGCAATGGCCATCAAAGAGAAGGCGGTGGCATCCGATGGACAAGCAAATCCGTGATCAACAATTCGATTTTGGAGTGAGCATTTCTCAGTTTGGTGCGGCTGGTGATGGCTCCGATGATACTCAAGCTTTCTTGGACGCGATCGATAAATTGGGGGGCAAAGCTGGGACTATCATTCTTAATGGGACTAAAACTTACGGCATTAAGAATACAGTCATAATCCCACATAATGTGAGCATTGAAGGGAATCTGGCCAAGATAATCCCTTTGAGCGGCGGGACGTTGACAGGTGGATTTTTGTTTTACGTGAACTCAACCCTCCAAAACTCGACCATCGTGAAATGGGGTGGGGAACAGGTTCCTACCATCCAAAACCTCAAATTCGAAAACCCTCATCAATTGTCGGACGCTAAGGCGTTCTACACCAGAGGGAAAACAAATTTTCGTAACATCACATTTAGAGGTGTGTACAAAGGGATTTTGAAAGAGGGGTTCAGTGACGGCGATTACTCCGATATGATGCATCTTGAGAAACTTTATTTTGTGAACTGTATGGGCACAGACCCGCTGATTGACATTAAATACAACGGCGACGGGCTCTTTATCGATCGGTGCCATACAGCAGGTGCCGCGGACAGCAATTTTAATCTGCTGAACCTGGAATATTGCAATGGCGGAAAAATCGCTGGATGCATAAACGGGGATATACGGATCAATAAATCCATGGGCGTTTCCATCGAGAATTTCCATTGCGAACACGGAAAGATTCATATCATCTCCAGCCAGGTAACGCTGAGGGACATATATCACTGGTACCACAAGGATTATCAGCCGATCCCATTAACGATAACCGGTGCAGCCAACGACAAACCGTCCATGCCGTGCATCATCGAAAACTATGCAGTTATACACTTAAGGGGCAGAACCGATCAGTCGAAGAATTACACGGATCCCGATTATTTTGATGCTTACTTCAAGAATACGAATGTCAAAATCACAAACTTCTTCCGGCGTCCGCAGTTCGCATTGGATCCTTCATTCGGAATGGCCACGGCGGCAAAAATAAGCTTTGACGGTACCAAAATTTCGGAACAGTGGGAGAACGCCAGCCCGCTCTACTCGAAAGACAGTTACATTTCGGATAATCGAATATTCACGAGTATCAACGAGGCAGAGTTCACAAGGAATTTCGTGCTGTTCGGGGTGCCCGTCACAAACCATACGAGCTTTGATGAAGCTGCTGGGACGTATTACTATCAGGCAGTGTACTACTTCGGCCCTGTAGATCGGGAGGTTGGAAGATGGGGCGGAGGGGAACAAAGTGCTCACGTGACCAATCCGGCAGCTCAAGTTCCATATCTCAATGTGTCGAATCGGCCTGAAATGCAATTGTCAAAAATCAGACTCTACCGAGGCAAAATGGCCGGGCAGTATACGCATTGGGTTGATATCCCTGTAGGCAATGGCGTGCACGTCTATGATCTCGGATATTTCCTCTCGACGGGCGAACGATGGAAAACGCGATCAGCAGGCCCTGTGGGTTCATTTAATTCAACGTATACCAAGATTAGAATGGAAGGCGACAACGTTGCTGTTACAGGCCCGGCCATCCCAACACAGGGTAGCTGGAAAAAGGGTGATCGTGTTGTGAACGAAAATAGGGCGGAGCTGGGCACGGTAGGAACCAAATATATTGTTGATGGTTGGGAGTGTATTACTGCGGGGGCACCGGGAGTTTGGGTCGAGAGGCGTTTTTTAACAGGAAATTAAGCTTTAGCCAGAAGCAAGGCGCACAAGGCGTATTCCGATCTTTCGCTTGTATTGCGGTCATTTATGGGCACCTCCATCGGAATGGGAATAGGGTTTAATAGGCTGCTTTCCGAACGGGCACCTCATTTGTTAGACTGTAAGAGACAGAAGGGAATCCGGAAGAGGGCATAGAAGCCGGAATCCAGACAGGGCCAAAAAGCGGGTTCTGGCGCCCTAAAGAGCGAGGAGGTGGGCCGGCGTGGAGGTGGCGGTCGGAATTGCGGTCATAATCATCGCAGTTTTCGTTCCCGTATTTTTCGCTCGATTAAGACGTACACGGCAAGCTGCGAAGGGCGGTAACGTGATCGATCTGAAATCGAGAAGCCGAAGAAGCGGAGGTGCGGGCAGAGGACAGATCTGCAGCCGATGCAAGCAGCGGCGCAAGCTGACGTTTTATGCCGATGCTTCGGGGGCTGTCAGAGGATTGTGCAAGGCGTGCCGAAGAGAATTGGAGCGGCATCAGGAGCTGTATCCCGTGTAGAGCTGAGCATGTGCGAATGAGGAAGGGCGAGAGAGTCATATTCTGCGCCCTTCCTCTTTTTTGCCTAACAGCGATTGAAGGAATACTCTACATACTTGCCCTAACTACATTCATTTGTTCAACTTACAAAGGATTTCCTTACGAGTATAAACATAGCCATAGACTTAAGCCGATATCGTTTGTTATAACTTTCTCATGAGGCGAAGCTTTCGCTTCGCTCACTCATGATGTGCACAGCGAATAACAGTCTGTTCATCCACGGGAAGGGGTGTGCTTGGAACATGAACCGATTCGGCAGGCTGAATACGCTGCGAAATCAAATATTTCTCGGGTTTATGCTGGTCATGGTGATCGTGCTTGCGCTGGTAGGCGCATTTGTATACGAGCAGGTATCCGTGCTGCTCCGCAACAGTGCAGAAAAGCATATTCAGCAGACCGCCGTTCAAGCCACGGGCAAGCTGGATGTGCTGCTTAAGCAGGTCGATACGCTGACCGCCCAAGTGTCCACGAATGCCACGGTCCAGCGATTCCTGACCCAGGAAACCGAAGGCAAACCGATTACGTTCGGCGAGCGGCAGTCCTTGCAGCAGGAGGTTCGCAAATATGAGGCCTACGCGACCGGTATTCGATCGCTGGAGCTGTATACGACCGATTATCGGCGATTGTTTCCGCTGGATGAGGGGAGCCTGGCGAGCCGGGTGAGGGGCGAATGGATCGCGATGGCGGACGAGGGAATGGGCAAGCTTGTATGGTTCGGGCAGGATCCCCGGGATCAGGATGTGGTCGTAGCCATGCGGCGGGTCCGCCTGGTTGACCAATCCTTCGCACATGGCGGGTACTTGCTCGTCCGGCTGGAGAAGAGCTATTTCGAGCTCGCCGACTCGGCGGGCGATACGGGGCAATCCCGGGAAGCGATGGGGCTGTTCGATCAAGCCGGCCATGAAATATCCTCCGATTTCGACGTGACGGTGGATTCCAAGGAGATTTTGCATCGCGAGGGCGAGACGGTCACCATAGGTAACGAGGATTATATCGCGGTGCAGAAGCAGTCGGAAGCCACGGGGTGGACGCTCGTGATTTTGACGCCGGTGGATTATACGACAGAGGGCATTTCGGTGCTGCGGACGGCGGTTATCGTATCCGGCGCGGTCGGCGCGCTGCTGTTCCTAATCCTTAGCTTCATCTTGACGACGATGATTATCCGCCCGATTCTCAAGATGATCAAGTCGATGCGAGGGGCAAGGTTCGGCACGCTGAAGCCGATATCGGTCACCTCGAAGACGATGGAGATCAACGAGCTTACCAATACGTATAACCAGATGGTCGATTCACTTAACGAATTGATCGAGGTGGTGTATCAGAAGGAGCTTATCCAGAGCCGGACCGAGCTGAAGGCTCTGCAGGCGCAGATTAACCCGCATTTTCTGTTCAACACCCTGGAAGCGTTTTATTGGGCGCTCGATGATCAGGGCGAAGAAGAGCTGGCTCAAATCGTAGTGGCCATGTCGGGCTTGTTTCGTTACGTGATTAACCGGAAGGATGAGGATGAGTGGGTGATGATCGGCGATGAGCTGGATCATGCCGAGCGCTATTTGATCATTATGAAAATGCGGATGCTGGACCGCCTCTCTTGGAGGATTGAAGCGGACGAGGCGAGCAGGGCGGTTCCGATCCCGAAGCTGCTCATCCAGCCTATTGTGGAAAATGCGATTCTCCATGGCGTGGAGCAGCGGCTCGGACCGGGCACGGTCATCGTGCGGGCACAGCCATCCGAACGGCCGGGGCATACGGTGGTGTCCGTATCGGATGACGGACCCGGCATGGACGGGGAAACCCTCGCGTCCTTGTATGCCTCCATGGAAAAAGGGCATGTGCCGTCTTCCAAAAACAGCGGCGTCGGCCTGTCCAACGTCGAGCAGCGCTTGCGGTTGTACTATGATGCCGGACAAGCGGGCTTGTGCATTCAGAGCGAGGCAGGCGCAGGAACAACCATCTCATTTGAGATCCCGAACGTGTACCGTAGAAATCCCGGGGAGGAAGAGACGCATGAAGACGATATTGATCGTGGATGATGAACCGAGAACAAGAGAAGGCATTCGAAAAACACTGGAAGCATGGTCTTCCGGACGCAACCGGATCGAGACCGCTGCCAGCGGCGTTGAGGCGCTGAAATGGCTGCAGGAGCACGAGGCGCAGCTCATTGTGACCGATATCCGCATGCCGGAAATCGGCGGGCTGGAGCTGATCGAGCGACTGCAGGATCTGAGGCATCCTCCGGTGATTATCGTGATTTCCGGTTATTCGGAGTTCGACTATGCAAGGAAGGCGCTCCAATTCGGCGTGGTGGACTATTTGCTCAAGCCGATCGATAAGCGGAAGCTCGTGGAAGCGGTGGAGATGGCGCTTCAGCGCGGCGACCAGAAGGAGCGCGTAGCGCGGATGGAGAAGCTCGTTGATCCGAAGCTCCTGGAGGCAGCAGGGCAGGAGAAGGTGTACAGCGTTCAGGTGCAGGAGGCGATGCGGTATGTGGATGAGCATCTCCAGGCGCAGGTATCCCTGAAGGAGGTGGCTGAAGGGCTTCACTTGAATGCGAGCTATTTCAGCGTATTGTTCAAGGAACAGACCGGGCTGACCTTCAGCGAATATTTGACAAGACGGCGCGTGCAGCGGGCGAAGGAGCTGCTGGCGGCAACACCCCTGTCCGTTGCTGAAATCGCGGAGCAGGTCGGCTACCAGACATCCAAATATTTTGTCAAAGTGTTCCGGGACATGGAGCAGGTAAGCCCGAGCCAATACCGGCAGAGCGTGACGGATGCAGGAGAGAAGATCCAATAATAGTGGAATTAGACCCAATCGTTATGACCTTATCCGTTCATCCCCTCATTGCTACAATTGAACTAAAGCGGTTTCATTACGCAAAAGACATCCTAAAAAAGGGGTTGGAAACGTGTTCAACAAAAAATGGACAGTTCTTCTTCTGACATTGTGCCTGGCTGTATTTGCGGCAGGCTGCGGATCGGGCGGCGGTACCGAAGGGGCCGGCGGCGATAAAAGCAGCGGCAGCGGCGAGGGAGAGAAAGTAACCGTAAACTTCATGCATCTGTGGCCGGCCGGCGTATCCGCGGGCCAGAACAAGATCGTTAACCAGATCATCGAGGATTATCAGAATGAGAATCCGAACGTGACGATCAAGCAGGAGGTTCTGGATAACGAGCAGTACAAGAACAAATTGAAAGTGCTTTCTGCATCGAATGAGCTGCCGGATGTCGGCGTAACATGGGCTGCCGGATTTTTAAAGCCTTATGTGGAAGGCAATCTGTTCGCGCCTGTCGATGATCTGCTCAGCGGCGAGCTGAACGGAAAATTCGTCTCGGGTACGACGGAGGCCTATGCGATCGATGGCAAGACCTATGCGCTGCCGCTGGAGTTCAACATCGCTCCGGTGTACTACAATAAAGCGATTTTTGAACAGTATAACCTGCAAGTGCCGCAGAGCTACGAGGAATTCAAGCAGATTGTGAAAACGCTCTCCGATAACGGAATCGCACCGATTGCGTTGGGCAATAAGGATCGCTGGACCGGCTCCCTTTGGTATATGTACCTCGCTGATCGGATCGGCGGACAGGACACGCTGGCGAACGCGATTAGCGGCGACGTATCGTTTAAGGACGAATCTCTTGTGAAGGCTGCCGCAGAAATTCAGTCGCTGGTCGACGGCAATGCTTTTGTCAAAGGGTTCAACGGCTTGTCCAACGAAGAGGCCAAATCCGAATTCCTGAACGGCAAAGCTGCCATGTATATGATGGGAACCTGGGAGCTGCCGAACTTTACGACCAATGAAGAGATTCCGCAGGAATTCCGCGACAGCGTCGGATTTTTCAAATTCCCGACGGTGGATGGCGGCAAAGGCGACATTAACAGCTGGGTTGGCGGTCCGGGCGTCGGACTGTTCATCTCCGAGGACTCCAAGGTGAAGGAGGAAGCGAAGAAATTCGTGGAGTACTTCGTCACGAAATGGGGCGAGCAATCGGTGACCGGCGCGGGCGTCATTCCGGCAACGAAGGTGGATACCGCATCGCTGGAGCTTCCGCAGCTGTATATCGACCTGTTCAACGAAATGAACCAGGCAAGCAGCATTACCTTGTTTGCGGATGTCCAGATGGAAGCGAATGCAGCCGAGACGCATTTGAATATGATTCAGGCCCTCTTCGGCAAAGCGGTCACGCCGGAGAACTTCTCGGACGAGCACGACAAGGCCGTATCCAAAGGGAAATAAGACGATCAGGCAACCAAGAGACTGGGAATCCCATTTATCCGGCAGCGATGCCGGATAAATGCTTCCTGGAGGACCGATTCGGGAAAGGAGTCGATAACTTTGGATAAAGTAATGTCCAATAAAAAAGTCATTGCCTTGTACGTGCTGCCGGCTTTGCTTGTGATCATGGCGATCGTGTATATTCCAATCGTGCTTACGGCATTTTACGGCCTGAACGAGTGGAACGGCATCGGCGCGATGACGTTTATCGGGCTGGACAATTACCAGGCGCTGTTGTCCGACGGCAAGTTCTGGGACAGTGCATGGCACTCGCTGCTGCTTGCGGTATTCTCCGCGCTCAGCCTGATCGTTTACCTGGCTGTGGCGATGGTGCTGTCCTCAAAGATTAAAGGCGCCGGCCTGTTCCGCAAAATCTATCTGATTCCGATGCTGCTGTCTTCCGTAGCCATAGCGCAGCTGTGGCTTCGCATGTACCATCCGACGAACGGGATCGTGAACAGCTTCCTGGAGTCGATCGGGATCACGAACCCGCCGGCCTGGCTCGCCGAGCCTTCGCTGGTGCTGTACGCCCTGTTCATCCCGATTTTGTGGCAGTATGCGGGCTTTTACATTCTGATCTATTACGCCGCCCTCAAGAACATCCCGGCATCGCTGGTGGAAGCGGCGAAGATCGACGGGGCGACCTCGCTGCAAATTGCATTCCGGATCAAGCTGCCGCTTATCATGGAAGTCATCAAGGTAACGATTGTACTCGCCGTCGTCGGCTCCTTGAAATATTTCGACTTAATCTTTGTTATGACCGACGGAGGACCGAACGGCGCGAGCGAGGTTATGGCGTCCTATATGTACCATACGGCCTTCCGCGCTTATGATTTCGGTTATGGGAGTGCCATCGGCTTCTTCCTGCTGGTCATCTGTCTGCTGGTGACTTGGGTCATTCGGAAATTAACGGCAACCAAAGATACGATCCAATATTCATAAGGAGGGATGTTTCATGATTCAAGGAGCCGCAGGACAGCTCCGGAGCCGTCCATCCCGATCTGGCGGCGGGGGTGCGCGTAAGCTGGGGTACACCCTGCTGTATGTCGTGCTGATCGGAGTGGCGGTATTCCAGCTGTTTCCGCTCGTATGGCTGCTGCTGTTCTCGCTGAAGAACAACCAGGAAGTATTCGATCTGCCGCCATTGTCGCTGCCGATGAATCCGCGCTGGGAGAACTATGAAAAGGTATGGAGCGCGGGCAACATCAGCGTGTATTTTCTGAACAGCGTCTGGATTACCGTCGCCGCCACCGTATTGACGATTATGCTTGGCAGTCTCGTGACGTTTGCCATAACGAGAATGAAGTGGAAGGGCAGCTCCTTCGTTCTCGGCTTATTCATGGTTGCGATGATGATCCCGGTTCACTCCACGCTGATTCCGTTGTTCAGCCTGTTCAACAAAGCCGGGCTGACCGACCATCCGGTGTCGCTCATTCTTTCGTATGTGGCGTTCAATATGCCGATCACGATCATGATTCTGCTCGGATTTTACTATACGCTGCCGAGGGAAGTGGAGGAGGCCGCAGTCATGGATGGCTGCTCGGTTCACCGCGTATTCTTCCGGATTGTGCTTCCGATGACAGGCTCGGTATTGGCCACGACGGCAATCATCAACATGATCTATAACTGGAACGAGTTTATTTTCGTGAACACGTTCATCAGCTCGGATATGTTCAAGACGCTGACCGTGGGGGTCCAGAACTTTATCGGGCAGTATACGACCGATTGGGGAGCCATCGGCGCGACGCTGATGATCAGCATTTTGCCGATTCTGCTGATGTTCCTCTTCCTGAGCGACCGGATTGTGGAAGGCATTGCAGCCGGTTCGGTGAAGGGATAATTGCATGCGTTTTGATAAAGGGTGACAAGTAGAGTCACATATTAAGCAGCCCGGTCTCAGAATGAGAGACCGGGCTGCGGCATTGATATCGTTGACCATGACAGATTTGGTGTATCAGACCCACCCGAGCGCTCGCGCGGCTTGGGCGACAATAAATGTAACTAGAATCGCAATGGCCGTCGGAATGGCAAAGGACAGGAAGGTCCACTTGAAGCTTTTCGTTTCCTTCCAAATATTGAACAAGGTCGTGCCGCACGGATAGTGAAGCAGGGAGAACAGCATCATATTCAGCGCCGTCAGCCAGGTCCAGCCTTGATCCACGAAAATCTGCTTCAAAGCAAACATGTTCTCCACCTCGGTCAGCGACCCGGTTGCCAAGTACCCCATTAGGAGGATCGGCAGCACGATCTCGTTCGCGGGCAGTCCGATGATAAACGCCATCAGAATGAAGCCGTCCAATCCGAGCGCCTTGGCGAACGGATCCAGGAATTGGACGAAGTGAAGCAGAATGCTCGTATCCCCGATATAAATATTCGCCAGAATCCAGGTGAGCACGCCTGCCGGCGCGGCAACGATAACGGCTCGGCGCAGAACATAGATCGTCTTGTCGAGCGTTGCCCGCAGAATGGTATTCAGTATTTTCGGCTTCCTGTAGGGCGGCAGCTCCAGGGTATAGTGGGAAGGAACGCCTTTGAGCGCCGTTTTGGACAAGGTCCAAGACACCGTCAGCGTAACAACGATCCCCAAGAGAACCATGCCCATAACAACCGATGCGGTTACGAGCGTCTGCAAGCCCCCTGAAAAACCTGCAGCCATAAACAGGGAAGCCAGCAGAATGAGCGTCGGCCAGCGTCCGTTGCATGGCACGAAGTTATTGGTCAGGATGGCCAGCATCCGCTCGCGCGGCGATTCGATAATCCGGGTTGACATAATCGCTGCGGCATTGCAGCCGAACCCCATGGCCATGGTGAGGGATTGCTTGCCGTGAGCGCCTGATTTTTTGAACAGGCGGTCGAGATTGAAGGCAACCCTAGGCAAATATCCGTAGTTCTCGAGCAGGGCAAACACCGGAAAGAAAATCGCCATCGGCGGCAGCATGACACTGATGACCCAGGCGGTGCCGCGGAACAATCCAAGGATCAATATCCCATGCAGCCAATCCGGAGCGTGAACCGCTTCGAATGCCGCCGTCAGATAGCCTTCAATCCAGCCGAAGAAGCTTGACAGCATGGAGGAGGGGACATTGGCTCCGGCAATCGTCAGGTAAAATATAACGCCGAGCATGGCCAGCATGATCGGGAACCCCCACAGCTTGGAGGTGAATATCCGGTCCAGGCGCTCCGAACGGTACAATCGTTCGCGATCCGTGACGGTGACCGCTTCGGCGCACAGCTCTCTGGATTTTTTGAACAATTCCCCGACGATCGACTCCCGGACGTCATCCACCTGGTCGGCAGGAATGCTACCGGTTAGTGCTTCCAAGCGCTTTAGCTGCTCCATAAATCATTCCCCCTCTATCCGAAGCGGCAAGTTTCTGTTTCAATGTGTCGATCAGTTTCCGGTCCCCGTCAAGAAGACGGATTGCCAGCCATCTTGCCGGATATTCATCGCCAACGATCAGCTTCAGCTCCGTCTCAAGCTTGGCGATCTCCTCCTCCAGCCGTTCGTTATATTTCATGCGGTAAGGAGTCGTTCGAATGCTTCCTGTGCACATGAGAAGCAGCTGCTCGGACAGCGTATCCAGGCCTTCATTGTTTCTGGCGGATATCGGGATAACCGGAACGCCGAGTTTTTGCGCAAGCTTGCCTGCATCAACCTTAATGCCTTTCTTCTTCGCCTCATCCATCAGATTGAGGCAGACGATCACCCGGTCCGTCATTTCAAGCACTTGAAGCGCCAAATTCAGGCTGCGTTCCAGCGCCGTCGAGTCCAGCACCAGCAGCGTCACGTCCGGTTTCTCAAAGACGATGTAATCGCGGGCTACCTCTTCGTCCGCAGAGTTGGAGAACAGGGAATACGTTCCCGGCAGATCGATGAACCGGAAACGGGAATTCTTGTATTCGTAATAGCCGCTGGCCAAGCTTACCGTCTTGCCCGACCAGTTGCCGGTATGCTGCTTGAGGCCGGTGAGAGCGTTGAACAGCGTGCTTTTTCCCGTATTCGGATTCCCGGCCAGTGCAATCGTATAAGTTCTCATGACGGCATCACCTTGCCCCAGATTAACTGACTCTCCTCTTGTCTCAATGCGATGACCGTACCAGCTACTCTATAAGAGATGGGATCTCCCAGCGGACTCGCCTTCAGCACTTCAATGACGGCCCCCGGAACAAAGCCCAGGTCCAGAAGCCTGCGTTTAAGCTCACCCTGTATATCGACTCGCTCAATCAGGAAACGTTCCCCGAGAGACGCCTGATGCAAATGCTGCAAAATATTAGTCTCGTCCATAAAGTTTAACCTCTCCCTATTAAATTGGTCCGAGCATATATTGTTTCCTTAAAGCAACTTTACGCCTATAGTATGACCGATTCGCTCTATTGTCAACTGGCAGAAGAAATTTTTTCTATTCAGATTCCGATTCGGATATTGCCGGATCACCCATACTTCCTCTTTTGCTGGATCGTTGGTCGGTTGCCACGGAAGAGGACGGCTTGACGATTAGATTATATGACGTTTCTAATGCAGAATTGGGATCATGATGGATTGGCATCATGGTGGACCTGGCATTACGACGGACTGGTATTATGGTGGACCCGACATTATAGACCTGGCGTCATTATGGACTAGTAATAGTGGATTGGGATTGCGGGGAATGATGATCCATGATATATCTATATATGAGCAATTATTCATATAAATATTCATACGATCAGGGATAAGATTACATTTTAAAGATGAGGTGAACCGGACATGATTTATGATTCGATCGTTATAGGGGCAGGACAGGCTGGAATGGCGGCAGGGTATTGGCTGAAGCGGGAAGGGCAGCATTTTCTCATATTGGACCGGGGGAGGGAGGCGGGAGAAATGTGGAGTTCGCGTTACAAGTCGTTGAAGCTGTTCACCCCGCGAACCCACAGCGCTCTCCCCGGGTTGAAGCTTGAAGGGGATCCCATCGGCTTCCCGAACAAACAAGAGATGGCTGCTTATTTGAAAAAATACGCCGCGAAGTTCGAGCTGCCGATTCGGTTCGGGAGCGAAGTGGTCGCTGTCCGGAAGGAGGAAGGGACCTTCCTGATCCATACCGAGCGTGAAGTATTCCAATCACGTGCGCTGATTGTGGCGACGGGCCCGTTCCAGCAGCCGAGAGTTCCCGATTTTGCTTCACATCTGCCGAGGGACATTATGCAGCTCCACTCCTCTGCCTATCAAGAGCCTTCCCAGCTTCAAGACGGGCCGGTGCTCGTCGTTGGCGGCGGCAACAGCGGAGCCCAGATTGCGGCGGAGCTGGCCGATACCCGTGAAACTTACCTGGCACTGGCTGAGCAGCCGCGGTACTTGCCTATGTCGCTTTTCGGCCGCAGCCTGTTCTGGTGGCTGGATCTCGCGGGCATTTTGAGAGCCGATTCATCTTCTTGGGCAGGACAACGATTACGACGTCAAAGAGATCCGATCTTCGGCTATGAATTGAAACAAGCGGTGAAGTGCGGTAAAGTGGTGTTAAAAACGAGAGCCGTCCATGCCGGGGCTGCCGGCATTCAATTCGCCGATGGCTCCCGGCTGACGGTCCGGAACATCGTTTGGGCGACAGGCTACGTTACATCATACGGCTGGCTGCAGGTGGATGGGGCGCTGGATGCCAACCGGAAGGTTGTCCATACGCGCGGCGTCGGTCCGATCGAGGGATTGTATTATGTCGGATTGCCTTGGCAAACGCACCGCGGCTCATCACTGCTGGCCGGTGTCGGCCGGGACGCCCGCGAGGTTGTGCGAGCGATGATGATTCAGAAAGAGGGGATAAGGAATGGAAAAGGAACACCATGAGCTTCTACATGAGGAGCAGGCGATGGAAGCGTCCCGGCTGCTTAAAGCGATATCGGATCCGACGCGGATCCGGATTCTGCATCTGCTGTCCCAAGAGGAATGCCCCGTGGGTCATATCGCCGAGGTGCTCGGCATGAGCCAGTCTGCGGTATCCCACCAGCTAAGCTATCTTCGAAGCTTGCGGCTGGTCAAATACCGGAGAGACGGCAACACGTATTACTATACATATGAGGATGAGCATGTCATCGGCATTCTGCGCCAGGTGCTGGACCACCTTGCTCATTAAGGAAGCTTGAACTGAAAGCTTAACCTGCTTGACATGACAGGCGACTTGGCTGTAATGTATTGGGAAATAAATGTTCGCGAAAATAACGATGACCAAGGACATGAGTCCGCAGGATCCGGCGAGACAGAGAAGAGGCCCACGGCTGAAAGGCTTCGCTCGCAAGGCTGCGTGCTTCCTACCTTGCAGTTGCCCTGGCCTTGTGCAAGCAAGCCGGTGCCGGCACGGCCCGTTACAGCCGAGGATAAGGATCTTTCCGAGACCGCTCTTTGGCTATTTCGGAAGGTTGAATTAGGGTGGTACCACGAGCACATTCGTCCCTTTGGGATGAATGTGCTTTTTTATATTTGCCCGATCGATTCAGCCCTGGCTGCCGCTGTTGGTCGGGCCCTATCAGGTATTCGTTCACGAACGCTACGAAATAAAGGAGGATGATGGACATGCGGCAAAGCCGACTGCTCATGAACACGAAGCGCGACGTGCCGTCCGAGGCGGAGGCGCTGAGCCACCAATGGATGCTGCGCGGAGGTTATATCCGTCAAAACGCGGCAGGGATATATTCCTATCTGCCGCTTGGGCGGCGCGTGCTGCGCAACATTGAAGAGATCGTGCGCCAGGAGATGGATGCCTTCGGCGCGCAGGAGCTGCTGATGCCCGCGATGCAGCCGGCCGAGCTGTGGCGGGAATCGGGAAGATACGGTGTGTACGGGCCGGAGCTGATCCGGCTGCATGATCGCCATGAACGCGAGTTTGTACTCGGACCGACGCATGAGGAGGTCATCACCTCGATCGTGCGCCAGGAAATCGCTTCGTACCGCTCGCTTCCGGTGAATTTATACCAGATTCAGACGAAATACCGCGACGAGCGCCGGCCGCGATTCGGCCTGCTTCGGGGACGGGAATTCTTGATGAAGGACGCATATTCCTTCGACAAGGACTGGGAAGGCCTCGATCGATCGTACCGGATCATGTACGAAACGTATGAGCGCATCTTCAAGCGCTGCGGCCTGAAGTTCCGGGCGGTTGAAGCCGATACGGGGGCGATGGGCGGACAAGGGGAGACCCATGAATTTATGGCGCTTGCCGATATCGGGGAGGATACCATCGTCTCCTGCAGCGTATGCAGCTATGCCGCCAATCTGGAGCGGGCTGAGATGAAGTATCCCGCGAATGCCCCTGACGCGGAGATTGAGGGCCGGAACGCTTTGAAACCGGTGCTGGTTCGGACGCCGAACGTTCGGACGATCGCGGAGCTCACCGCTTTTATGGGGATCGCCCCTGAACAGGTGATCAAGACGTTGATCTACCGAGCCGACGATGAACTGGTCGGGGTGCTCGTCCGAGGCGACAGGGAAGTGAATGAGCTAAAAGTGAAGGGATACCTAAAGGCCGAGAGCGTGGAGCTGGCAGGCGCAGAAGAGGTGGCGGAGGCTACGGGAGCTCCGATCGGATATGCCGGCCCTGTCGGGCTATCGCTGAAGCTGTTGGTCGACCGTGACGTTGCCGCAATTTCCGAGGGAGTCACGGGTGCCAATCAAGCCGATGCCCATCTTACGGGCGTCCGTCCCGGCCGGGATTTTCCGCTTGCGCATACTGGCGATTTCCGCAATGCGACCGAGGGGGATGCGTGTCCCCGCTGCGGCGGACGGCTGCAGTTTCATCGCGGCATCGAGCTCGGGCATGTCTTCAAGCTTGGCACCAAATACAGCGCGTCCATGAACGCGATGTTCCTGGACGCGGACGGGAGACAGAAGCCGCTGATTATGGGCTGCTACGGAATCGGCGTGTCCCGCGTCATGGCAGCGGTCGCCGAGCAGCGCATTTCCGGCGGACGGCTCGTCTGGCCGATGGCGATCGCTCCGTTTAAGGTGCACATTATCCCGATAGCGGTCAAGGATGAAGCCCAGATGCGTCTCGCCGAACAGCTGTACCATGAGCTTGCAAACGCCGGTCTTGAACCGCTGCTGGATGACCGCGATGAGCGGGCCGGCGTCAAGTTCAAGGATGCCGATCTGGCAGGCGCGCCGCTGCGGTTGATCATTGGCCGCGGGGCCGCCTCCGGCGAGGTGGAGTGGATGGGCGAGGACGGGATTAAGCTTCCATTGAAGGCGGATGAGGCCGTTCGCCGGGCAAGGGAGACTGCTGCCTCCAGCAGGTAAAGCTGATCTCCAATCCCTGACAGCAAATAGATGTACATCAGATGATTCAAATTGCGTGGCTGCACATCGGCCCGTATCCTTCAGCGGGCCGAGACGATCAAGGGAAGCGCACCTTTAAATTGCTTGGGTTCATGCGATGGTAAGCCCAAGCTTGTGTCCATGTTGGGAACGGGCTTATGATGGTAGGGATAGGAGTCGAAGCGACAGACCGATGGAGGTTTTTTATCTGTATGAATAACAATCGCAAGGGAGACCATCCGGATATTTGCCGTTTGGATGAGCACGAGCTGATTCAAGTCAAAATTACGCTGGCCAATCCGCTTCGCTGGGTGAACAGCTACGTACTGCAGGGGGAAGAAGGGGTTACCATCCTGGACCCGGGCCCGCGTACGGCTGACTCGGAGCAGGAGTGGCTGAACGCCCTCTCCAGTCTGAGTATCGGCTTCGGGGACATCGCTAGCGTGGTGCTGACCCATCATCACCCCGATCATTACGGATTGGCCGGCTGGTTCCAAGAACGGTCCGGGGCTGACGTGTGGATGTCGCAGCGGGCCCATGAGGAGGCCGGGCTGATGTGGGGGACGAACTCGAGCATGGATCGGGTGCTCCCTGCGTATTTCCGCCGTCACGGCATGCCGGAGGCGAGGCTTGCGGAGCTGCCGGGGCATTTGAACAGCTTCTTTCCCCAGGTGACCCCCCAGCCGAAGGTGTCTTTTCTTCATAAAGGGGTGCCGCTGCGCATGGGAGGCCGCTTATGGCTGCCGATCGAGACGGCCGGTCATGCGCCGGGCCACCTCTCATTCTTCCACGAAGACAGCGGGTCCCTGTTATGCGGCGATGCCGTGCTCCCGCAAATATCGCCTAACGTGAGCCTGCTGCCGGGAAGCGATCCCCGGCCGCTGGCTTCGTTCCTTGCAGGGCTGCGCTGCCTGCGGGAACTGCATGTCCGGACGGCGTATCCCGGACACCGTCACCCGTTCACGCATTTCCGTGAACGGATTGATGCGCTCCTCCTTCACCATGAGGAGCGGCTGAGTGACATCGCCGGCATGCTTGGCGCTGCCGGGCGACTCACCGCCTTCGAGGTATGCACCGCCCTCTTCGGCGATAAGCTCGGCATCCATCAGCTGCGCTTCGCCATGTGCGAAGCGCTTGCCCATCTTGCCGAGCTCGTATCCCGCGGCCACGCGGAGCAGCTGGATGCAGGGGATGGCACAAGCTATTTCGCTGTGCGGAAGCGCCCCTGATCCAGAGCGATTAACGTGTCCGTTTGCCAAGACCGCCCGTTTACGACTGTTGCTCAAGCTGTCGTAGACAGGGCGGTTATTCATGTTCTGGCGGCAAATATTCCATTGCTCTGAAAATTCCCTTGCTCGCGGGGTTTATCAGTCAGAGTTAGGCTTACTCCGCATATACACGCATATATATAGGTACGGTCGCCGCAATTGCATAAGCCTTCCGCATTGTATTGATTACGGATCCGTCAGGAGGATTTCATTTGTTTAACAACAAGGAAGCGTTCAAACAGGTCTTTACAGAGCTATTGGTAAGCCGTTTGGGAAAAGGGCTTGAAGAGGCTACAGCCGAGGATGCCTACAAAATTCTCGGCGGCATGATTCGCGAATTCGTCGGAAGCCAGTGGGCAGCTTCAAATCGGACGTACCGGGATACGAAGCAGAAGCAGGTGTATTATTTTTCGATGGAATTTCTGATCGGCCGTCTGCTGGGCGCCAATCTGCTCAATCTCGGACTGCTGGACATCGTCCGCAGCGGGCTGAAGGAGCTCGGCTGGGAGCTTGAGGAGCTTGAGGAACAGGAGCCGGATGCCGGTCTCGGCAACGGGGGGCTCGGAAGGCTGGCCGCATGCTTCCTGGACTCGCTCGCCTCGTTAAGCTATGCGGGACACGGCTGCGGCATCCGGTACCGATACGGGCTGTTCGAGCAGCGTATTATGGACGGCGAGCAGGTGGAGCTGCCCGATAATTGGCTTCGGGATGGAAACGTGTGGGAGGAGCGGCGAGCGGATAAAGCGGTGGAGATTTCCTTCTGGGGTCGTGTGGAGATTTCGGAGCGTGATGGCAAAACGGTGTTTGATACCGTGGAGGATGAGCGAATATTGGCTGTGCCGTACGATATGCCGGTGATCGGTTACGGCGAGTCGCAAGTGAATACATTGCGGCTGTGGAGCGCCGAAGCGACCGTCGATTCCGCAGCCATTCGCCTGAGCCATCAAAGCGGGTATTACCGGTATCTGGAATACGCCCGTCAGGTGGAGTCGATTTCGGAGTTTCTGTACCCGGACGATAAATCCTACGAGGGCAAGCTGCTGCGTTTGAAACAGCAATATTTTCTATGCAGTGCAGGCGTTCAGAGCATTCTTCGAACATTTGATAAGCTTGGACTTCCGTACAGGGAGCTGCCGGAGCATGCCGCCATTCACATTAACGACACACACCCTACGCTCGTAATCCCCGAGCTGATCCGAATTCTCATCGACGACAAGGGACTTGGCTGGGATGAAGCCTGGGAAGTGGCCCATCGGACGGTATCTTACACGAACCATACGCTGATGAGCGAAGCTCTCGAGAAATGGCCGGCGGGGATGGTCCGGGAATTGCTGCCCCGCATTTATATGATCATTGAGGAGATGAACAAGCGCTTCTGCGGTATGCTGCTGGCCCGATATCCCCAGCAGATGGAGCGGATATCGGAGCTGGCGATCATCGAAGGGGATCAGATCCGAATGGCAAATTTAGCGGCTTGGGGCAGCTATCATATTAACGGCGTCGCCGGGCTGCATACCGAGCTGCTGAAGACGGATGTCATGAAGCATCACTACGAGCTGTACCCCGAGCGATTCAGCAATAAGACGAACGGCATTACTCATCGGCGCTGGCTGATTCACAGCAATCCGGGACTAACGCGGCTCATCAGCTCCGCGATCGGCACGGAGTGGATCAACGATCCCTTAGCCCTGCGGGAGCTGGAAGCCTATAAGCGGGATGCCGCCTTCCAGGAACGGCTCATGCGGATTAAGCAGGACAATAAACGGCGGCTCGCGGACTTTATTGCAGCCAGGCAAGGCGTCCGGGTGGATCCGGATTCCTTGTTCGATGTTCATGTCAAGCGGCTTCACGGTTACAAGAGGCAGCTGTTAAACATTTTGAGGGTGATGCATGATTACAATGAGATGAAGGAGCGGCCGACGGTTCCTCGTGTTCCGCGTACGGTTATATTCGGAGCGAAGGCTGCGCCGGGATACGATTTGGCGAAAAGCATTATCCAGCTGATCCATGCGGTGGCCGATGTCATCAATCGGGATCCGGAGGTGAATGAGAAGCTGCGGGTGCTCTTTCTCGAAAATTATTCCGTTTCCCTTGCCGAGAAGGTCATTCCGGCTGCCGATGTCAGTGAACAAATATCGACCGCGGGGAAAGAGGCCTCCGGAACGGGGAACATGAAATTCATGATGAACGGGGCGTTGACGATTGGAACGCTGGACGGGGCCAATGTGGAGATGTACCGGATGATCGGGGAGGAGCATATGTTTCTGTTCGGGCTGCGAGCCGAGGAGGTGCTTGAGCTGTCCCGATCCGGCGGGTATTTTGCAAGAGCCTGTTATGATCAGGATGCCCGTATCGCCCGCGTGCTGGATCAACTGGCTTACCCGAGTCCCTTCAGCCGTCACGGCCGGCCATTTGGCCGCATTCTCCAGGCGCTGCTCGATCATAATGACGAATATTTCGTGCTGAAGGATTTTCATGCCTATGTCACGGCACAGGCAGCTGTTGAAAAAGCCTATGTCAATCCAAGAAGATGGGCTGAGAGCGCTATTGTCAATATCGCACATTCGGGCCGCTTCTCCAGTGACTGCACCATTGCCCGGTATGCCTCCGAGATATGGCGGGTGCTCCCAGTGAAGAAGGGATAGGACGTCCGGCTTCCGGAATGGAGCGGGATCGCACGGAGTAATAAATCTATAATCCTACGAAAAAAAGCCCCGTTACAGGATAACGGGGGGCAGCAACAGGTGCTCTATTGAATCGTTCTCATCATAGGATATGTTCGAGGTTTGAAGAATGACTAGATAGATTTACCGGTGTGGACGAAATTAAGGCCCGATTATTTCGGAATGTGCGAGACCCTATATTATAGAAGAAACCCGGCTGCAGAGGACGTTGCAGAGCTTCTGTGACCTATCCCATTCGTCTATAACTCTTTGAAATGAGGAACGTTTTGACGGTTCTTTTCTGTAAAGATTGTATTCTTGCAGCGTCTTTCGCGTTAAAAGCAGCAAGCAGGCTCGCTTTCAGAAGCGGGCCTGCTTGCTTTACTTCATATGTTGAAAGTAGCGTCCGCCAGAGGAGGTTTAATTGCACTAATCCTTCGGCAGTTCTTCGGTCGTCCCATACAATTCAAGCTCCCGTTCCGCCTGCTTGCGGTGGGCGATCCGGCTGCTGGCCGCCGCGGCAACAGCCCCGACGATATCGTCCAGGAAGGTATGGACGTCTCCGTCCGTTTTGTCGTTAAGCCGTTCAAGGACGCCGGGCTTCAGCTTGTCGATGTATCCGTAGTTCGTAAAGCCGATGCTGCCGTACACGTTAACAATGGAGAAGGCCAGAACCTCGTCTACGCCATACAGCCCTTCATCATTGGCCAGCATCTCCTGAAGGGGAGAAATAAGCTTCCCTTCCTCCGCCAGCTTGTCCAGCTGGATTCCGGTCAGCACCGCATTCTGGACCTCGCGCTTGCTTAGAACCGCGTCGACGTTCTGCATGCATTCCTCCATCGTCAAATTCGGATAATATTTCTTCTGAAGGATCATCACCAGCTCGGCGATTTCCTCCACCTTGACTCCTCGTTCCTTAAGCAGGCTTCGGGTTGCTTCCGCTACCTTTTTGCTGTTGAGACTATACGGGATGTTTGCATCCATTTCAGCCATGATGGATATCACCTCATTTTCGTAGTTTGGTAAAAGCTGCTTATAGAGGTTGTTCAAAAAGCCGTCTTTTGACTTTTTGATCTCGCGCTTAAAGACGATTGTACTTTTTAGGAACCCCTTTGTCCAGAAAGGGGAAACTGGACGGTATTTTTTTGGAAAGGGCTCGTATACATAGGAGTACAACCTGTACTAAAAATGTTAGGGGAGGAACAATACATGACCAGTAAACGTAATCTTCGCAGGCTTTCGGCCGCCGGGCTGCTTGCTGTTCCGATTATCATGTCCGGCTGCGGTCCGTTTGCGGGCAAACAGTCCGAAGCGATTGACCCGCCGCCTGCACAAGTGGAGAAGCAAATGTTGGAGAATGTGAATTCCTCGGCTGCCCAGGGTGAGATCGGCATGCAGACGACGGTATATCTTGCCGATGCCAGGGGAATGCTTGCGCCTGTGACGCTGGGCATACCGAAGGCGGAGGCCGGGAGTGAGCTAAAGGAGTCTTTGGAAGTACTCGTCAGCGGCGGACGCTATACCGGATATATTCCGCAGGGCTTCCAAGGCGTACTGCCGGCCGGAACGGTAATTAACAATGTGACCGTCGATGCGGAGAACAAAATGGCCGTTGTGGAATTCAATAAGGCATTTACCGAATACAAGCCTTCGGATGAACGGAAAATTTTGGAGGCGCTGACCTGGACGCTGACAGGGCATGAGGGTGTTGAACAGATGCAGGTATGGGTAGAGGGGACACGCTTGACCGAAATGCCGGTGAATAAAACGCCGCTGGACCGCCCGCTCTCCCGCTCGATGGGCATCAATCTGCAGAAGGCCGACGATGCGGTGTATTCCGCTTCTTCCCCGGTTACCGTATATTTCTCCTCGGTTACTCCGTCCGGGATCCAGTACTATGTCCCGGTTACAAGACTCGTGCCGAGCGGTCAAGATGCGGTAACAGCCGCGCTGAACGAGCTGATCCGCGGCCCGCAGTACGGTGACGGCCTGGCGGAGGTCATTCCGGACAATACGAAGGTAAAAACTATCGAGAAAGGGGAGGACGGTTCGGTGACCGTATCCCTTGAAGACGGCATGTTTGTCGAAGGGGATGCGGTTCCGGTTGAGCTGCTTCAAGCCGTCGTATTGACGGTATCCGAAAACGCGAACGACGCGAAGGTCAAAATCCATATGAATGATCTGGCCGAGGTCATCGGGGAAGACAGCCGCAACTACAGCGAGCCTGTAAGCGCGCCGGAATTCATTAACGAAATATCGATTTAAGAGCCGGGCATTTGCTGACGATACGGGGACTGCCTCTCGTCCAAAAAGGTGCTTTTATGCCAACACTTTGGTAGAATAGGGGATGCTAATCAGGATTGCGATATGAAGTAGGAGGCAAACAAATGAGATCTAACGGACGTAAGAGCGATGAGCTTCGCCCGATGAATTTATCAACCCATGTGAATAAATATGCGGAAGGCTCTGTGTACATCGAGATGGGGGACACCAAGGTATTGATTACCGCTACCGTGGACGAGAAGGTTCCCCCGTTCCTGAAGGGACAGGGAAAAGGCTGGGTTACGGCCGAATATTCGATGCTGCCGCGCGCAACGCAGTCCCGCAATCAGCGGGAAGCGAACCGCGGCAAGCTGAGCGGACGGACGATGGAAATTCAGCGGCTGATCGGCCGTGCGCTCCGGTCCGTTGTAAATCTGAATGCGCTTGGCGAGCGGACGATTACCCTGGATTGCGATGTTATCCAGGCGGACGGCGGAACGCGGACGACTTCCATCACGGGTGCATTCGTTGCGCTGGCCATCGCGGTCAATAAAATTGCCGAGCAGCATAAGCTTGCGGTATTCCCGATTACCGATTACCTGGCATCCGTCAGCGTCGGCATTGCGGGCGGACAGGCGCTGCTTGACCTGAACTATGAGGAAGACTCCAAGGCGAAGGTGGATATGAACCTGGTCATGACGGGCAGCGGAACATTCGTCGAGGTTCAGGGAACCGGGGAAGAGAGCCCGTTCTCCCGACAGGAGCTGGACCAAATTTTGGAGCTTGGGCAAAAAGGAATCAACGAGCTGATCGCTAGACAACAGGAAGCGCTTGGACCGATCGCGGCAAAGATTGGATCGGTGAACGCGGGAAGCGGAGTGTAAGGCGATGGCATTCGTACTAGGAGATACACTTATCGTAGCGACGCGCAATGCGGGGAAAGTGAAGGAATTCGCCCATGCATTCACAGCTTTCGGCACGGAAGTAAAAAGCATGTATGACTTTCCCGACCTGCCGGATGTCGTCGAGGACGGAGCAACGTTTGAAGAGAATGCCTTCAAGAAAGCCAAAGAGGTCGCCGAAGCGCTGGGGCTGCCCGTGCTTGCGGACGATTCCGGTTTGTGCGTCGATGCGCTCGGGGGAGCGCCCGGCGTGTACTCTGCCAGGTACGCCGGAACGCACGGCGCCGACGAGGATAACAACGCGAAGCTTCTTGCCGAGCTGGAGAAGCTGAAGCTCGGTGAGGACACGGAGCAGCCGCTGCTCAGTCCGGCCCGGTTCGTCTGCGTTCTGGTATTGTATGATCCGCAGTCGGGACGTAAGCTTACGGCTGAGGGAACGGTGGACGGCTGGATTACATCCGAGCCGGCCGGTGGGGGCGGCTTCGGCTATGATCCGCTCTTCTACCTGCCGAGCCATGAGAAGACGATGGCGGAATTGACCATGGAAGAGAAGCAGGCTATCAGCCATCGCGGCGAAGCGCTGTCGAAGCTTGTGGCCCAGCTGAAATCGGAAATGTAGGGAACGTAAGGAAACCATGCCCTGGCGAGACGGGCATGGTTCCTTTTTTTTATGCTGAAAGGCAATCGTCAGCGTATCGAGACATTGTACTCCTTAAGCCAGAAATGTACCTGTGACAGGTATGCAAACAATTGCGGGCCGGACATCAGCTGCCCGAACCAAGGAAGGTTGGACGAAGCATCCGGTGAGGATGCCAGCTCGCGGATCCGCGTCTTGTCGATAAGCGGCAGCAGCGGTGAGGAGGCATCGTCCAAAATGCGGAGCACCTGAGCCTTGACCGCCGCGAGATAGTTCGGGTTATGGGTTTTTGGATACGGACTTTTTTTCCGATAGAGCACATCGTCTGGAAGAACGCCTTCGAGCGCTTTTCGGAGAATGCCCTTTTCCCGGTTTCCGGTCGTCTTGATGCTCCACGGAATATTCCATACATATTCAATCAGCCGGTGGTCTGTATAAGGAACCCGGACTTCCAATCCAACGCCCATGCTCATCCGGTCCTTCCGATCCAGCAGCGTCGGCATGAAGCGGGTGATATTAAGGTATGACATGACCCGCATCTTCGCCTGCTCCCCGGTTTCGCCGTCCAGCTTCGGAACCTCGGCCACCGCATCCGAATAACGATCCCCGAGGTATTCCAGCGGCCGGATCCATTCCCGGATTTCGGGGGACAAGAGACTTGCCCGCATATCCGGTGCAACCGACCAAGGAAAGGTGCCGGAATTGAGCATTTCTTCCCGGTGAAACCATGGATAGCCGCCGAATATTTCATCGGCAGCCTCGCCGGATATGGCGACCGTTGCGCCTTTTTTGATCTCGCGGCAGAAGAGGAATAAGGAAGCATCGACATCCGCCATTCCCGGCAGATCACGCGTCCTTGTTGAATCATCCAGCGCCTCGACCAGCTCGGGCGTGTCAAACTCGACCCAATGATGATGGGTCCCGAGCTCCTCATGCATGCGCTTGATCCACGGTCCATCGGCGCCAGGCTGGAAGGAGTGGGACTGGAAATGCTTGCTGTTGTCGACATAATCGACGGAGTAGGTATGCACTTGTCCTTGGCCTGTTCGCCGGTAATAGTCTACGGCCAGCGACGAGAGCGCGCTGGAATCCAGCCCTCCGGAGAGCAGCGAGCAGACCGGAACATCCGATACGAGCTGGCGTTCTACCGTATCGCGGAGAAGGCCCTGCAGGTAGCTTGCCGTGCGTAGGACATCATCCTCATGGGGCTTGCTTTCCAGCTTCCAGTACGTATACTTTCGCAGCCCTTCCCGGCTAAAGATCATGGCCATGCCAGGACGAAGCTCGGAAATATCCTTGTAAACGCCATGCCCAGGCGTTCTTGCAGGGCCGATAATGAACACTTCGGCAAGCCCTTCCGCCCCGACCACCGGCTCGACCTTGGGGTGCTGCAGCAGTGCCTTCGGCTCGGAGCCGAAGATTAGCGTTCCATCGATATAACTGTAGAACAAAGGTTTAACCCCGACCCGGTCACGCGCCAGAAATACCTGTTCACGCGCGCTGTCCCAAATGGCAAACGCAAAAATACCGTTAAGGCGCTCCAGGCAGTCGGGGCCCCATTCGATATAGGAGACCAGGAGAACCTCGGTATCGCATTTGGTGCTGAAACGGTGTCCGCGTCGTATGAGATCCTCTCGAAGCTCGACTGCATTATATAATTCCCCATTGTATACAATAGCGTAGACTTCATCTTCCTGATGAATGATCATCGGCTGTGCTCCATTTTCGGGGTCGATCACGCTGAGTCGACGATGACCGAATGCGCACGGGTTGGAAATCCAGGTGCCGGATCCGTCAGGTCCGCGGTGAGCCAAACTCTCTGTCATTTTTACCAGCAGCTGCGAATCCTGCGTCAAATCGCCGTTCCATTGTATAAAACCGGTTATTCCGCACATGACGGTTCATCCTCTCTTTGTCTTTGTTGTACGCTGTCCCATCTTTTTACTCCCTTAGTCGCCAAAGTGATACCAGATATATGCCGAAGCAGGGCATAAAATGTCTGTCCTTTTACGAAAACTAAGGAACGACGGCGAATTCAAAGCGAAGGAGAGAAGCGTCCATGGACAAGTCAACCTACTATGTGTCCGTGCAAAGCCGTTCGGTTCTAACCGAACAAGGGGCGAGTCCGTACGAATGGGAGATCGAGGCTACGCCCGAAGAGGCGGATCAGGTCCGGATTGAGCTGGACATGCTGCAGGAGAAAGAAGAGGAGGCGTTTCCGGGATATGTCTTCCCTTGGCCGGATACTCCGGAGCAAAGCACAAATACTTTGTTTCAGACCTCGCTGGACAGAGTATACCGGACCATCTACCGTCTGGGCACGCCAGAAACGCGTCAACAGATGGAGGAGCTGCGGCTGCTATCCGAGCTGACTTGAAAAATATGAAGGATGCTGAGCATGGAAGCTGCGCATCCGGGTAAGGAGAATGGAACCATGTATGCAATTAGAGATGCTAAAATACGGCGAATTACGGAAGTGAACGGAGCGCCTTGCGCCGAGGTTGAGGTTTATCCGCAAGAGGAGGGAGAAAGCGCTTTGCTGGCCTATTTGACCCCATCGTCTCCTTTGGGAGGCTATGATCTGGTCAAAATCGTACGCAGCAATGCCAGCTTGGAGGTGGACTGGTATGATAACAGCATGCATGATGCTTTTGTGGATGCGACGGATGTGGCGTTCGAGAACAGCGCGGCGTCTACAGCAGAAGAAGACCGGGATGCCTTCAAGCAGCAGCTGCTCTCCACCGGACAGCTGTACGAACAGCTGAATCAACGGCTGAGCGAAGGTCCGCTTTATTTTTAGGCAAGTCACATAAAACAATAAAGCGCTTGTGTCAAAACCCTGTAAAAAGCCTGGTCCGTTTGGACCAGGCTTTTTCATGTCACATGGCCCATGTAAAGGGGAAGCTGCCGCCGTAAGCACAACCTTTCTCGGATGCCTTTGCGTTTCATTACGCAGTTCTGCAAGCGAAAGGCCGTCTGAATATAGGATGCTGGTGGAGGAGCCCATCGCTCTGGGGAATAGGGACCAATGACGGCTGTGGATTACGCAAAATTAAGAAATAGGACTTATCCTCTATTTGATAACAGGGGAATCTTGCCTATAATGTTAGATTAGTGTAAGCATGATTCTAGCATATTTGACAAGGGGAGATTGGATTTGCGCAAAACAAACAGAAATTTGACGAAGCTGCTGGGCGCGGGACTGCTCGCTTTTTCGCTCATCTTCGGACCCGTTCAGGGAGCTGTGAAGGCAGAAGGCACTGAAGGAATTAGCATACTTGAATCATCCCATGAGCTTATTAATGGCAAAATGCGCGTTACTGCCGATGTTCGCAATGGCGGTTCCGGCAAAGAGGGCGGCTTTTATGTCGTAGGTTATGACGAGAACGGCAATGCGCTGGAAGTAGCCGGCAACTCGGAATATTTCATGAGCGATGAAATCAATACATATGAAGTGGATCTAGACGGCGGGAGCAGCATCAAGCGGGTAGAAGTGCTTCCAGCCGGTCCGGCAGGCAGTGAAGCCAAGCTGCTGGCATCCGGATCGAGGACGGATAACGGAGTGGTCAAGGTAACCGGCGTCGTTCAGAATGGAACCGAGGGCCGCAATGTGGGCATGTTGGCTGTTGGATACGACGCTTCCGGTAAAGCGGTTGAGGTTACGTCGGCAGACGGCTACTTCACCGGCAGCGAGGTTTCTACCTTCGAAGTCGAGTTGAAAGCAGCCAAATTGATTAAAACGGTTAAAGTTTCCGCGATTGATCCGGTAGAGGACGCTGTGAAGCTGCTTCAAACCGGAAGCCGTCTCGAGAACGGGAAGCTGATCGTAACCGGCTCGATCCAAAACCGTAAAGAAGGCGGACGGGTTGGCGTAATCGTCGTCGGCAGCAATGGCAGCGGCAAGGTGCTGGAAGTGAACACGACCACAGGTTACCTGAGCGGCAGCGAAATCGCGAATTTTGCGGCTGAGCTGGAAGCAGGCAAAGCGGCCAGCAATATCAAGGTGTTCCTGACCGGAAGCAGCCAAACGCCGAAAATTATCGCCGAAGGCCGGATGACCGTTAACAACAAGCTTGTCGTTACAATCGGGATCGAGAACGGGGATACGTCCCAGCGCATTACCGTCAAATCGACGGCGTACGATGCGAAAGGACGCTCCTTGGGATCGGAGTCCAACTCTACGTTCTTGTCGGCTCATGAGACCACAACGCTGCGGATCGACTATGATTCCCGTGTGAAGAGCGTGAAGCTGAAATACTACGATCAATCCGGAAGAGAAATCGGCCAAATGCCGATCCGCATCAAGCTGAACGGACAGCTGCAATCTTATGCACAGGCACCTGTTATGTCCGGCGGCAGCGTGCTGGTGCCGATGCGCGCGATTTTCGAATCGCTTGACGCTTCCGTGAAATGGGATCAGAAGACGCAGACCATAACCTCCGTCAAAGGCTCCTCCCAAATCAAGCTGAAGATGGGATCAAAGCAGGCCGTGGTGAACGGAAAGAACGTTACGCTTGATTCCGCACCGCGCATGGTAAAGGGCACTACGATGGTACCGCTTCGATTTGTCGCTACGGCTCTCGGCGCTGACGTCAAGTGGGACAGCAGCGAGAAAATGGTGCACATTACAACGAAATAATAAATAAAATGAACCATGCCGGACGATTGCGGCATGGTTCTTCTTTTAGGTCAGGATTTTGCGAAATCCCCAGATAAAAGCATCAGTAGCTCGGTTCGCGGAGAACCTGAATGCCCAGGACGATATTATACACGAAGCTGCCGAAATAAATGATGCCGAACAGAATCAGGTACCCGATCACGGAACCGAAGGAGCCTGAGGTTACCGCCATATAGATGAGCGGGATGGCTGCAAGAAGCGGGAAGAGATGAGAGAAAAGGGCGCGGCGCGCATGCTTCGCTACATAAGCATCTTGGGATAGAATCCACACCAGGATCGGGAGAATAAAGGGCGCAAAGAAAATGCTGAAGTACGATAATGAGGATAGCAGCTGTCTCACGGGTACCACCTCCTGAAAGGTTGTTTGATATTACAATACCCTGCGAGCGAACGGCTGATTCCCCGAATGATTCCTTTACAAAAAAAATCTTTGAAAAATGACGAAGATGCGATATAATATATTTCGTTACTGTTTGAAAAAGAAATATACATATGTCCCAGTAGCTCAGCTGGATAGAGCAACGGCCTTCTAAGCCGTCGGTCAGGGGTTCGAATCCCTTCTGGGACGCTTTCTAAGAAATCGCCAAACGGCGATTTTTTGCGTATTCCAGAAGGTGAGAACCCCAGTTAGGGGGGCGTCGGAGCATCCGCTTCGGGAGGATGACTTCGCAGTCGGCCTGAAAGGCCGCATCCCTTCTGGGACGTAAAATAACACCGCCTTAATGGCGGTGTTTTTGCGTTCCATGAGGATGAGAACCCCAGTTAGGGGGGCGTCGGAGCATCCGCTTCGGGAGGCTGACTTCGCAGTCGGCCTGAAAGGCCGCATCCCTTCTGGGACGTAAAGATAACACCGCCTTAATGGCGGTGTTCAGAGTGTCGAGAAAGTCCAACGGACTTTTCGACACTCTATTTTTTATATGGGGAATCATATCTTTTAAAATAAAAATCGATTTAAAGCGCTCTGAGAACCCTACTTCAGTGACCGACGAGGCAATTTTAAACCCCCTGCAAAAAAACAGGGGGTTTCTCGACAGCCTGAACACCGCCTTAATGGCGGTGTTTTTGCGTTCCATGAGGATGAGAACCCCAGTTAGGGGGGCGTCGAAGCATCCGCTTCGGGAGGATGACATCGCGGCGGCCTGAAAGGCCGCATCCCTTCTGGGACGCTTTAGATGTTAAGATTAGTATATACTCGGTAGAAGGCATCTGAAGTCTGTACAACCGTGAAGGCTTGCAGGCAGGAAGCGATACGTATGAGAGGGGAAGATAACCAATGATCCATTATCCGTTCTTGCAGGAAGGGGCGACCATCGGCATACCCGCTCCGTCATCGGGCGTAGAGGCCGAATTGCATGGTTTATTGAGGCAAGCGATCAACCGGATGGAGTCGAGGGGATTCCGTACGATTGTCGGAGATACTGTCTGGACACAGGAAAAGGCTAAGTCGGCTCCTGCGCGTATTCGGGCCCAAGAGCTGAATGCAATGCTTCAGAATGAAGCGATCGATCTCATCATTCCTCCATGGGGCGGGGAGCTATTGATCGAAATCCTGGAGCATATCGAATTTGATCAAGTGAGCCCCAAGTGGATTCTTGGCTACTCGGACACGAGTGTGCTCCTATTGGCACTCACGTTGGTAAGAGGCATCGCCACTGCGCATGGCACGAATCTCATTGACCTGCGCGGGGAGCAAACTGACCCGACGACTTCACGATGGCAAACCGTGCTGTCAACGTCCAGGGGCGGATCCGTCGCCCAGCAATCTTCCGAAAGCTATCAGAAGGAATGGCAGCATGACAACCCGACTCCATGGATCTACCATTTGACGGAGCCGACGGAGTGGAAATCCGTCAACGGCGCTCCTGCCCAAATGAAGGGACGACTGCTTGGGGGCTGCATCGATGTGATCCGCCATCTGATCGGCACTCCCTACGGCGACGTGACGAGCTTCCAGCAGCAGTACATCGGAAATGAACCCATCCTCTGGTACTTCGAGAACTGCGAGCTATCCACGACCGATTTACGCAGATCGCTTGTTCAGATGAAGCTTGCCGGCTGGTTCGCGAACTGTTCCGGCATTCTGTTCGGCAGAAGCGCTGCCAATCATGCCATCGAGAATTACGAGGCGGAGGATGTATACCAAGACCTTGCCGAGGAGCTTGGCGTTCCCATCGTTTATGATATGGACTGCGGACATGTTCCACCGCAGATGACATTGATCAATGGGGCATATGCCGAGGTGGATGTAAAGGACGGCAAAGGGGTGGTCGTTCAGACGTTTCGATGAGGTTGACAGACGATAACCGCTTTGTTTAGACGGTACTGGGAATCGGGAGAATGGCTTAACCTTTTTGCGGTAGGAATCGGTTCATTTTTGCAGAAAGCTGGGGTATTATGAGATTAAGTCCTTTAGCAAGTACATAAGCGATGGAACGTTTAGTTTATATCTTGCGAAGCTTCCCCGTCTCACATCATTGCGAGTCTTATAATAGTAGAAAATGATTTTTTTCATCCTTGAGGAGGCCTTAATTTACTATGCAGCTTACGAAAATATCGCAAAACACCGCCATTCTATTGGAGCATGCCAAAAATTCAGGAATGTCATCCGCCGATCTCTTGGATGCCGTTCGTTCACGGGAGGTTGAACGGTTCGGGAGGGCTCAAACCGGCCATTTCCATTACGATGAATTGTTCTCCTACGCCGAGGAGCATGGGGAGGATCTGGAGAAGGCTGTACAGGAAGGCTACAGAATTACATTTAATACGCGGAATGGCTTGAAAATATGGCTGGAGGAAGCGTTTGGCATCAGCTCCGAATCCGACTTTCGCGTAGGCGAAGGGATCATAGATCAGCTGCAGCTGACGGAGGATCAGCTGGGCCGTTTGAAGGATACGCTCGCTGTTAATTGGACCATTCAAGAAGAACCTCTGACAGGCGGGAAGATTCAGGTTAAGCTTACGGTTAGAGGGCTGCAATAGAAGGGGAAATAGCCGTCATCCATCGGGATGGCGGCTATTTTTTGAGGACTGATTCCTGGTCCTTTAGAACCTAAAAGCCTAAGCGTTTACCAGGCAAGTTTCTAGGAAGAAGGAGAGCGGGCGGATGCTCTGCATACGATTTTACATCCGGCTTGGCGTAGGCAGCCCGAGGACGTCCAGCGCATCGCCCAGCGTCTCTTTAAACACCGAGGTCAGCCATACACGGAATTGGAGGACCTCCTCCTCCGCCTTCAGGATCGGGCATGCCGAATAAAAATTGTTAAACCATGAGCACAGCTCGTAAGTGAAGTTGCAAATGGCGCTTGGAGACAGCTCGCGTCCGGCCGTGACGAGGGTGTCCTGCCAAGTGCTGATATGTCTCAGCAAGGCGTGCTCGGCTTTTTCCATGGCAGGAAAATGTACAGGTCTTACTGGCTCCACACCGGATGCCTTCGCTTTATTCAGTACACTCAGCGCTCGTGCATAAGAATAGAGCAGGTATACTCCCGTATTGCCGGATATTTCGGTAGCCTGCTTGAGATCAAATACGACCTCGGTCTGTAGTGCAAAGCGAAGCAGGTAGTAACGGATGGAGGCGATCGCGATTTCGCGGCTGGACAGTCCGTTTTTATCCGAGCGGGTCTCCTCAATGACCTTCTCCACCTGATCGATAAGCTCCGTAATTTTAATACCGATCCCTTGACGCCCGGACATCGCGTAGGAGGCCTTGCCGTCACTCGTATCAATCCCTAGGTCAGCAGCAGCCGACGGACTGAGGGAAACGACCCCGTAACTCACATGACGGAGCTTCTCCGCTTCCTTGACGAACCCCAGGCTTTCGAGCGCCTGCTTGACCATCGCCTGCGGATATTGCTGCCTGTAATCAATAACATTGATTACCATAGAGGCTTTGCCGAACGGCTGCTGCTCGCCGTCAGCGCTTGTTGTCCACACATGCTCCGTAAATTTTTTGTAGGCAAAATCCTTGGCCAAAACCCCGTATTTCCACAAGTGGTACGCGATGTCCTTGGCCGTGTAGGTCAAAATGCCGTTGGAGCGGACAAGCACCTTATCCATGCTGTGCTCGGCCTCCGGATTTCCCGCAGCGTCTTCGCCGCCGGATTGCTTCAGCACCCAGCATCCAGCCAGCCTGCCCTCGGTTTCCTGCTGGAACAGCGGCGTATTCTTCAGCAGCTCGAATGCATAATCCCAGAAGCCCTCTCTTACGATGCTGCTCTCCCACACCAACAGATCATACTCGATGCCGAACTGCTTCATCTCCTCCAAATGCTCTTTAACGATCCGCTCCGCCACGAGGAGTCCGATCCACGCCAAGTTCTGGTGTCCTTCCTCCAGAGCGTGAAGCACTTCGGTTCGATGCTGCACGAGCGAAGGATCCTGCGTATAAGCCCGATTGGTGGCAGAGTATACATCCCAGCAATAATCCCCGAACCGGGCATGCTCTTGTGTGAGCGGAGTATGAAGAAGACCGACGACCGTATCTGCCAGCTGATTCCCCAGATCGTCGATATAGTTATGGACCTCGACTTCATAACCGAGCCTTCTCATCAATCTGACCAGCGTGTCGCCGATACAAGAATTTCGCAGATGGCCGATGTGTGCCGATTTATTCGGGTTGATGGATGTGTGTTCAATGACGATTTTTTCATCCGGGGCAGCAGGCAGCTCGAAACGCTGTCCCGCCCACGCCTCCCAGCGGATGCGGAGATTCAGAAAGCCCGGTGCCGCGACTTCTACGGAAGCTATAAGCTCGAGGAATGGCTCATGCTGATGAAGCTCCTGCTGAATCAGCCCGGCGATTTCAATGGGTGCCTTGCGCAAAACTTTGGCAAGCTGCATGGCGATGTTGGTCGCATAATCTCCATGCTCCATGCTCGCAGGCTGCTCGATACGGACCTGCACGGAATCCGGCAGCTTCGTGCCGAAGCTTTGGCACACCTTGCTTACGGCTTGTTCCAGGCTTTCAATGATAAAGTGACTTAACATAATGGTGAAATCCCCCTTTTAACAGTGACAACCATGTCTGAAAAAATAAAAAAGTCCGCGTCTCCTAAGAGACGAGGACTTATGCTCGCGGTACCACTCTTGTTGTCAACCCCCGAAATTGGAAGGCTGACCCCTTTGCTACGATAACGGTGTAAGCCGGGTCACCCTACTGAAAGTTTCGGATAACCGTCTCCTGGGCCCGTTTCACTGGCGGCTTCGTACCGGTTCCCACCTGTCCCGGCTCGCTTGGACTGAAGCGCGTGCAGCTACTCTCCCAATCACAGAACATCAAAATGATCGAGTTTTCCATATTATAACCAATCTGCTTCGAAAAGCAATACGATTTTTATTTCACCGCAACCAGCAGCGCGCCGACAGCAATCAGAGCAACGCCGGCTGCGTTGATCCAGGAAATTTTTTCACCCAGAAAAACAAAAGCAAGAATGACCGCCATCACGACGCTCAATTTATCGATCGGCCCTACCTGCGATACTTTGCCGTACTTCAGTGCCAGGAAGTAGAACAGCCATGATAAGGCACCGGCAATTCCGCTGAGCACGATGAAGCTGAGCGCCTTTTTCTGCGTTAGAATGTCGCCGAGCTGCGAGAATTTTCCCTGAACCGCTATGACCCCGAGCAAGAACAAAGCCATGATGACTGATCGTATAGCGGTTGCGGAATTCGCGTCGATGTTCTGCAGGCCGATCTTGCCGAAGATGGCCACGAGCGCAGCGGCTACGGCAGACAGCAGCGCGTATATAAGCCACAAAGGCATACGCATCCTCCTCTTTTATGTATGTAGCTTGGCATCACTTTCGAATCCGACAGGGATTCTTTTTTTATAGTATAGGGTTATTGGGAAAAAGCCATTATTTTTTAATTTGGGTATCCCATGGAACGCAAAAAGGATCCCAAGGAACGCAAAAACACCGCCCTAAGGCGGTGTTATTTTTACGTCCCAGAAGGGATTCGAACCCCTGACCGACGGCTTAGAAGGCCGTTGCTCTATCCAGCTGAGCTACTGGGACACATTTTTTTCAAGCAAAAAATATATTATCATATGCTCTGGAATATTTCAACTATATATTTTTGAGAATAGAAGATTTTTGATGCGATTAGATTATGACTAGGCAATCCGGGGTTATATTGATAAAATACGGTTGCTCTTTACTTGATCGGTGATCCCGATCCCTCTAAGTAAGAGAAGGAACCCATGGAACCCGCGCTTTTTTAATCTTGGCGGTACATATGCTATAATCAACGAATATTAAAAACAGGACTAGAAAGGAGGTGTCCTTATCAAGGACTCTTACTCCCCCGAACAAGAGGATAAGAACATCATCCTGTTTCCGAAGACGCTGGATTATTATCAGATTCAGCTAACGGTTATGCTCGAGAATGAACGGTACGGCGAAGCGATGGAGGTGCTGCGGTTTCTGCTGCAATGCAGCGGACAGAATGAGCGGAACTATGAGGAATGGCGGGCCCTTCTGGAATGGCTGGAGGCAGCCTTCCCCGAAGCAGCCGTGCCCCGTGAGAATGATGCCGATACCGAGGAGATCGACGATCCGGACGAAGCGGAAATGACCCGCCAGATGGTTAACGATAAGGTAGCACAGGATGCAGGATATGCGGATAAACTTCTCGCTTCGGTCATGAACGGACCTTTGACCGAGCAGACGATCCTTGCGCTTGAACAGCTGGCCTATCTGGACCGTCCGGAAATCGATGCGGCTCTAGCGGATTGGCTTAGCGAGACCCCGCTTCATCCTCTGCTCCAATTCCGCGTGCTGCAGACGCTGCGCAGACGTGGCATGGAAGGGAGCGTAACGCTTAAGAGAGGACAGGAGGCCGTCGAAATCGAGATTGACTCGGTACCGCTCGATCCATCGGAATTCCCGCCTGCAATAACGAAAATATTGGAACGCGTTGCCGATCAGACAGAGGTTCACGAGCCGACGCTGTTTTATTTCGCTCAGGAATTATGGTCGCAGTTCATTATGGCCATTTACGGAACCTTGGATTACGAGTCCATGCTCGACGAGGATGAGTCTACGCTCGATATTTGGGCCGCAGCATTGCACGACATCGTGTCGGAGAGTTTAAAAGGGTTCCGGAATGAGGACGAAATCCGGCCGTTGTACGGAATTACGGACACCATGCGTTTTCGCTATGAGGGAGCATACCGTTCGTTAAAGCAATTCGTAGCTGCCGGGGCGGAGGAATAGGCAGAGATGGAAAACGTTTACGGTATCGCTCCATAAGGGTACGCCCTTGAAAAAGCATGTAATGTTGTTTATACTATAGTGGTTATTCGGTACGTGATAGATTATTGCGCCGACCACGTGAACTATTTTGGAGGGGAAAGCATAAATGAAAGCAACTTGGGAAAAAATAGAGAAGAACCTTGGCGTTCTTGACGTTGAGGTTGATGCGGATCGCGTTGCGGCCGCCCTCGACAAAGCTTTTAATAAAGTAGCGAAACAAGTAAATGTACCTGGATTCCGTAAAGGTAAAGTACCGCGCCCGATCTTTGAAGCTCGTTACGGCGTAGAGAGCTTGTATCAGGATGCAATCGACATTCTGCTCCCTGAAGTATACAGCGAAGCTGTTGAGCAAGCGGATATTTTCCCGGTAGATCGTCCAGAAGTAGAAATCGAGCAGTTCGCTAAAGGCGAAACCTTCAAATTCAAAGCAAAAGTAACCGTGAAGCCAGAAGTTAAGCTTGGCGATTACAAAGGACTTGAAGTTGCTGCTGTAACAGCTGAGGTTTCGGATGAGGAGCTGAACCAAGAGCTTGAGCGCCTGCAACAGCGTCATGCTGAGCTGGCTGTCATCGATGAAGGTTCGGCTGAATCCGGCGACATCGTCGTGATCGATTTCGACGGTTCCGTGGACGGCGTTCCTTTCGAAGGCGGACAAGCCGAGCGTTATTCCCTGGAGCTTGGAAGCAACACCTTCATCCCAGGCTTTGAAGATCAAGTGATCGGCATGGCTACGGGTGACTTCAAAGACGTGGAAGTGACATTCCCTGAAACCTACCACGCGGAAGAGCTGGCCGGCAAACAAGCAGTCTTCAAAGTGAAAGTGCATGAAATCAAGCGCAAGCAGCTTCCTGAGCTGGACGACGAGTTCGCTAAAGACGTAAGCGAGTTCGATACGCTTGATGAGTACAAGGAAGATCTGAAGAAGCAGCTTCTGGCCCGCAAAGAGCAGGAAGCTCAAGGCGTCCGCGAGAATGAAGTTGTTGAAAAAGCGGCAGCTAACGCCGAAATCGATATTCCGGAAGCGATGATTCAATCCGAAGTTCAGAACATGATGCGCGATTTCGACAACCGTCTTCGCCAGCAAGGCATGAACCTCGAGATGTTCCTCAGCTTCTCCGGCCAAACCAATGCGGATTTGGAAGGTCAGATGAAGGACGATGCCGAGAAGCGCGTTCGCAACAACCTTGTGCTTGAAGCGATTGCGAAAGAAGAGAAGCTTGAAGTTTCCGAAGAGGAAATCAACAAGGAACTGGACAATATGGCTGAAACGTACAAGCGTTCCGCCGAAGAAATCCGCAGCATCCTGGCTGCCAACGGTTCCCTTGACAGCCTTAGCGAAGAGCTGCTTCTCCGCAAGACGATTGATTTCTTGCTGGAAAACAGCGTAGAAGGCGCTCCAGTGGAGAAGAAGGAAGAAGCTGCAGAAACTGCGACTGAAGAATAATAAGAACAGGCGGCTGCCGAAGCTGCCGTTACATGAGATAGGGCACGTACTTTATGCGTGCCTTATTTTTACCTAAGAATAGCCAATTTTCAACTAAATGTGACATGAATTGGTTATTTTTTCGACATACATAATGAGACAAGTTGGCTGGATATATTTCTAGCGAAGTTCATAGAATGTAATCAGGGTTAAAAAATGACATTGCGCTTTGAACATGTTAGAATAACTTTTGTAACGCATAAGTAAATTTTCAAGGAAATGAGGTTGGTCGCATGAGTCTTGTACCTATGGTGGTGGAGCAAACCAGTCGAGGCGAAAGATCCTACGATATCTACTCAAGATTACTGAAGGATCGCATTATATTCCTCAGCAATGCGATCGATGACGATGTAGCCAATCTCGTCATTGCCCAGCTGCTCTTCTTGGCTGCGGAAGATCCGGAGAAAGACATCTCTCTGTACATCAATTCTCCTGGCGGTTCGGTGACGGCCGGGATGGGTATATATGATACGATGCAGTTGATTAAGCCTGATGTGTCCACTATTTGCGTCGGCATGGCCGCCAGCATGGGCTCGCTGCTGCTCACCGCCGGAGCGCCCGGCAAACGGTATGCGCTTGAGAACAGCGAAGTCATGATCCATCAGCCGCTTGGCGGAATTCAAGGTCAGGCATCCGATATCCAAATCCATGCAGATTGGATCATCAAGACCAGACAGAAACTTAACCAAATCTATGTGGAGCGCACGGGTCAGCCCCTTGAAAAAATCGAACGCGATACAGACCGTGACTTTTTTATGAGCGCGGAGGAAGCGAAGGCGTACGGTATTATTGACGAAGTTCTGTCTTCACCGACCAAATCATAAGGGGTGGTTATTGCATGTTTAAATTTAACGACGACAAAGGGCAGCTGAAATGCTCCTTCTGCGGCAAATCGCAGGAGCAGGTTCGCAAGCTGGTTGCGGGGCCCGGTGTTTATATATGTGACGAGTGCATTGACTTGTGCTCGGAAATCGTAGAGGAAGAACTCGGCCATGAGGAAGAAGTGGATTTGAAGGATATTCCGAAGCCGCGTGAAATTCGGGATATTCTTGACCAATACGTCATCGGACAGGACCAAGCGAAGAAGTCCTTATCGGTTGCCGTATATAACCACTACAAACGGATCAATACGCAAAACAAGATTGATGACGTTGAATTGCAGAAGAGTAACATTTTGCTGCTGGGACCTACAGGTTCAGGTAAAACATTGCTTGCGCAAACGATGGCTAAAATCTTGAACGTTCCGTTTGCCATTGCCGATGCCACCTCGTTGACGGAGGCCGGTTACGTGGGCGAGGATGTCGAGAACATCCTGCTCAAGCTGATCCAAGCCGCCGACTATGACGTGGAGAAAGCGGAACGCGGCATTATCTATATTGATGAAATTGATAAAGTGGCCCGCAAATCCGAGAATCCGTCCATCACTCGTGACGTTTCCGGCGAAGGGGTTCAGCAGGCGCTTCTGAAAATTCTGGAGGGAACGGTCGCTTCCGTTCCGCCGCAAGGTGGGCGCAAGCACCCGCACCAGGAGTTTATTCAGATCGATACAACCAACATTCTGTTCATTTGCGGCGGCGCATTTGACGGGTTGGAGCAGTACATCAAACGCCGGATCGGCAAGAAGGTCATCGGCTTCAACGCTTCCGCTGAAGGCCAGAAAGATCTGAAGCCAGGCGAATATTTGACGATGGTGCTGCCTGAGGACCTGCTCAAGTTCGGTCTCATTCCGGAATTTGTCGGCCGTCTGCCGGTTGTTTCCACATTGGAACCACTGGATGAGGCGACGCTGGTACGGATTCTGTCCGAGCCGAAGAATGCCCTCACCAAACAGTACCAGAAGCTGCTTGAGCTTGATAATGTCAATCTCAAGTTCGAACGCGGCGCTCTCGAAGCCATTGCCCAGGAGGCAATCAAGCGCAATACGGGCGCGCGCGGACTGCGCTCCATCATTGAAGGCATCATGCTGGATGTAATGTATGAAGTGCCGTCCAGAGACGATATCAAGGATTGCGTCATCACCGAACAGGTCGTTCGTGACAGAGTGATCCCTGAGCTGATGCAAGGCAAGGGAACGGAAGATGACAAGAAACAGGAAGAAAGCGCCTGAGGCGTTCTAACGCTGCGGACGTGATATAAATTTACGCTGATCCTCTCCACTTCCAGTTATGGCCATGAGCCTAGGCTGGAGTGGAGCTTTGGCGTTATACGGGAGAGATCGTACCATGTTTTTGAGACAAGACACACGGCCCGTTAAGGTGGGGAACCTCACCATAGGGGGAAATAACCAAGTCATTATTCAAAGCATGTGCACCACCAAAACAGCGGATGTCGAGGCGACCGTCGCGGAAATTTTGCGTCTGGAGGAAGCCGGATGCCAAATCGTCCGGGTAACGGTCAACAATGAGGAAGCCGCCGCTGCCATTAAGGAAATCAAGAAACGCATTCATATCCCGCTTGTTGCGGATATTCATTTCAACTATAAGCTTGCCCTTCTCGCCATAGAGAACGGCATCGATAAAGTCCGGATTAATCCCGGCAACATCGGAAAACGCGAGAAGGTCGAAGCGGTCGTAAAAGCGTGCAAGGAGAAAGGCATTCCGATCCGGATCGGCGTAAACGCCGGCTCGCTGGAGAATCATCTTCTTGAAAAATACGGCTATCCGACGCCGGAAGCGATGGTGGAGAGCGCCCTGTACCATATCGGTATTCTGGAGGAGCTCGATTTTCATGACATCATCGTATCCTTGAAGGCATCGGATGTTCCGATGGCTATTGCGGCGTATACGAAGGCTGCCGAGGTGATTCCTTACCCGCTTCACCTGGGCATTACGGAAGCCGGTACGCTGTTCTCCGGAACGGTGAAAAGCGCGGCCGGACTCGGTGCGCTCCTGTCGATGGGCATCGGCAACACGATGCGGATTTCGCTCAGCGCCGATCCGGTAGAGGAGATTAAAGTCGGACGCGAGCTTCTCAAAACGTTCGGATTGATTTCCGATATGGCAACGCTCGTATCCTGCCCGACGTGCGGACGTCTCGATATCGATTTGTTCTCCATTGCCAATGAGGTCGAGGAGTATATCTCGAAACTGAGAGTGCCGATCAAGGTATCCGTTCTTGGCTGTGCCGTGAACGGACCGGGTGAAGCGAGAGAGGCCGACATTGGAATTGCCGGCGCTCGCGGAGAGGGACTGCTGTTCCGTTACGGCGAAATGATTCGCAAGGTTCCGGAAGCCACGATGGTGGAGGAGCTGAAGAAAGAGATCGATAACATTGTGAAGGTGTACGAGGAGACAGGCGAAATCCCTGGCCGCAAGCATAAGTCCACGGTCTGAGCTTGATGGTATGCAATGTCAGTCACACATGGCCTTGGCATCGGTGGTTGCGATGTAACTAGAAGCCACATACCGTACGCTAAGCATTGTGTCGTGATTCCAAACACCATGCAGGAGCTCCATACATCTTTGCTTGGTAATTCAATAGCGTTTGCCTTAAGCGGCAGCCTCTGATTCAGGAGGCTGCCGCTTTTTGTTATTCTTCATCGGGATCGTCCTCGGATTCAGCCGAATTGCGTTCCGTGGACTCAAGTTGGGGGAACGACACTTCTGGTGAGCCACGAGTCAATGCAAGTACTGGGAGAACGTGAGAGCCGTCGCAAAGTGACACGATTGCAGAAAAGGAGCAAGTAGGTCCCGAAAAGGGACTTGAAGAGGCAAAGTGGGCTCCAAAGGAGCAAGCAAGTCCCCAAAAGGGACTTGCCCACCAGGAAAGCTTCAGCGGAGCAGGCGGAATTGTTCAGAAGAAGCGAAGCGTTCTCCTTTGCCCTCGGATTTCCTCATAGGAACCCAAAAATTCAAAGAAATCCGAGGGCAACAGAGATCGTAAGAACAATCCGCATGCGGAGTGCTGATAAACTGACAACGGTCCTACTAGCTGTGAAGATGTCCCCAAAAGGAACTAGTAGAGCGAAAGTGGGCTTCAAAGGAGCAAGCAAGTCCCCAAAAGGAACTAGTAGAGCGAAAGTGGGCTTCAAAAGAGCAAGCAAGTCCCCGAAAGGAACTTGTAAAGCGAAAATGGGCTCCAAAGGAGCAAGGAAGTCCCCAAAAGGGACTTGCCCACCAGGAAAGCTTCAACGGAGCAGGCGGAATGGTTCTGAAGAAGCGAAGCGTTCTCCTTTGTTCTCGGATTTCATCATAGGAACTCAGAATTCAAAGAAATCCGAGGGCAACAGAGATCGTAAGAACAATCCGCAGGCGGAGTGCTGATTAAGCTCACAACGGTCCTACTGGCAGTGAAGATGTACCCAAAGGGAACCTGCAGAGCGAAAGTGGGCTCCAAAGGAGCAAGCAAATCCCCAAAAGGGATTTGCCTTGCCCGCCAGGAAAGCTTCAACGGAGCAGGTGGAATTGTTCAGAAGAAGCGAAGCGTTCTCCTTGCCCTCGGATTTCATCAATAGGAACATAGAATTCAAAGAAATCCGAGGACAACAGAGATCGTAAGAACAATCCGCATGCGGAGTGCTGATTAAGCTCACAAAGGTTCAACTGGCTGTGAAGATGTCTTTTAAGGGACTTGTTGTGAAAAAGCCCCTTTACAAATTGTTCCCGCATTGGCGTTTTACCTGCAAACGAATCGGCAATACTACCAAGTATTAACGTTGGATCTTGACATAATGGAGAAACAGGAGGAATGACTTGTGAATCTGAGTATCGTGATTATGCTGGTGCAGCTGTTTTTTGCAGTCATCATCGGCATTTATTTTTGGAACTTATTGCGTGGGCAGAAGACCAGCAAGACCGCAGTGGACCGGGAATCGCGCAAGGAGCTCGATAAGCTGCGCAAGCTCCGGTCGGTATCGTTGACGAAGCCGCTCGCGGAGAAGACGAGACCTCAGACCATGGACGACATCGTCGGACAAAAGGACGGACTGCGGGCCTTGAAGGCCGCCCTGTGCAGCGCCAATCCGCAGCACGTCATTATCTATGGCCCGCCTGGGGTGGGCAAGACGGCGGCAGCGCGCGTGGTGATGGAGGAAGCGAAGAAGAATCCGCAATCGCCGTTTAAATACGATGCAAAGTTTACGGAGATCGATGCGACCACCGCCCGTTTTGACGAGCGTGGTATTGCCGATCCGCTCATCGGGTCGGTGCACGATCCGATCTATCAGGGGGCCGGTGCGATGGGCGTAGCCGGCATTCCGCAGCCGAAGCCGGGCGCAGTGACGAAAGCGCACGGCGGCATTCTGTTCATTGACGAAATCGGCGAATTGCACCCGATTCAGATGAATAAGCTGCTAAAAGTACTGGAGGACCGCAAGGTCCTGCTTGAAAGTGCATATTATAATTCAGAGGATGCCAATACGCCAGCCTATATTCACGATATTTTTCAAAACGGACTTCCAGCCGATTTCCGCTTGGTTGGCGCGACCACGCGCTCCCCGGAAGAAGTTGCGCCCGCTCTTCGTTCACGCTGCATGGAGATCTTCTTCCGTCCGCTGCTCCCCGAGGAGATCGGTAAAATCGCGGAGGATGCCATTCAGAAGATAGGCCTTGGCGCAGCGCCGGAAGCGGTGGACGTCGTGAAGCAGTACTGCTCCAATGGACGCGAGGCCGTCAATATGATTCAACTCGCCGCAGGGCTTGCATTAACGGAAAAAAGAGACTCCATCCGCGCCTCGGATGTAGAGTGGGTAGCGAGTAGCAGTCAGCTGCAGCCCCGCCCGGACCGCAAGGTGCCGGAGAAGCCGCAGATCGGCGTTGTCAACGGGCTGGCCGTATACGGTCCGAATATGGGGGCGCTGCTCGAGATTGAAGTGTCAGCGGTGCCGGTCGAGAAGGGACAGGGCACCTACAATATTACCGGTGTCGTGGATGAAGAAGAGCTTGGCGGGGGATCGCGCAAGCTGCGGCGCAAGAGCATGGCCAAGGGATCGATTGAGAATGTCCTGACCGTGCTGGAAGCGATGGGCTTCTCGCCGAAGGATTATAATCTCCATATCAATTTCCCGGGGGGAACCCCGATTGACGGCCCGTCCGCCGGTATTGCTATGGCAACGGCGATCGTATCGGCGATTAAGGGAATTGAGGTCGATAATAAAATTGCGATGACCGGTGAGATGAGCATTCACGGCAAAGTGAAGCCGATCGGCGGGGTGATTGCCAAAGTGGAGGCAGCGTTCCAGGCCGGAGCAACCCGTGTCATCATCCCGAAGGATAACTGGCAATCGTTATTCCAGGATCTGAGCGGCGGCTTGCGGGTCATTCCGGTCGAAACGGTCGACGAGGTGTTCCGCCAAGTATTCGGCGGCTCGCTGGCGGCGGACATCGTGGAGCTTCCGAACACCGACATCTATCCGGCCTCCTCGGCATCGCTTCTGCAGGCCACGCCACCACGCAATGGCAAAATGACCGATGCCGGCGGCGTTTAAGTTTCCCGTTGTTGGTTTTTTATACGCAGATTTGATAAAATAGGAATAGTGTCAACATTGAGAGCCATTGGAGGTGCGAAAGCGATGGGACCAAGTAAAACCAAAGGTCGTCGTTTTCCTTTATTGCCTTTAAGAGGTCTTCTTGTCTACCCCAGTATGGTGCTTCATTTGGATGTAGGCCGGGAGAAATCCGTAAAGGCTTTAGAAAAGGCGATGGTTGAAGACAATTTGATTCTCCTGTGTTCTCAATCGGAAGTGAACATTGAAGAACCGACGCAAGAGGATATTTTTCGAATTGGAACCGTTGCGAATGTACGCCAGATGCTTAAGCTTCCAAACGGTACCATACGCGTGCTTGTGGAAGGTATGGAACGGGCGGAAATTATTCAATATACGGATCAAGCGGATTACTACGAGGTCATCGCGCGCGAGCTTCCAGAGGAAGAGAACAATGACCCTGAAGTATCCGCTTTGATGCGGACGGTGCTGTCACAGTTTGAGAATTATATCAATTTGTCCAAGAAAGTTACGCCCGAGACGCTTGCGGCCGTCTCCGATATCGATGAGCCGGGGCGTCTGGCGGATGTCATTACAAGCCACTTATCGTTAAAGATCAAGGATAAACAGGAGATCCTTGAGACGATCGACGTCCGCAAACGGCTGGAAAAGCTGCTGGATATTTTAAACAACGAGCGCGAAGTGCTGGAGCTGGAGCGAAAGATCAACCAGCGGGTTAAGAAGCAGATGGAGAAGACCCAGAAGGAATACTATCTGCGCGAGCAGATGAAGGCCATCCAGAAAGAGCTTGGCGATAAGGAAGGCCGTGCTGGGGAAGTCGAGGAGCTGCGCAGTCAGCTGCAAGAGCTTCAGCTTCCGGAACGCGTCCACGAGAAAGTCGAGAAGGAAATCGACCGCCTCGAGAAGATGCCGGCCAGTTCGGCAGAAGGCGGCGTCATCCGGAATTACGTCGATTGGCTGCTTGCCTTGCCGTGGACGAACAAGACCGAAGACGATCTCGACATCGCAAAAGCCGAGCAGGTCCTGGATGAGGATCACTACGGGCTGGAGAAGCCGAAAGAGCGCGTGCTGGAATATTTGGCCGTGCAGAAGCTCGTAAAGAAGATGAAGGGGCCGATTCTGTGCTTGGTCGGACCGCCGGGCGTCGGCAAAACGTCGCTGGCCCGTTCCATCGCCCGCTCCCTGGAGCGCAAATTCGTCCGCATTTCCCTCGGCGGCGTGCGGGATGAAGCCGAAATTAGGGGACATCGCCGGACTTATGTCGGGGCCATGCCCGGCCGAATCATTCAAGGCATGAAGACCGCAGGCTCTTTAAATCCGGTATTCTTGCTCGACGAAATCGATAAAATGGCTTCGGATTTCCGCGGCGACCCGTCTTCGGCGCTGCTGGAGGTGCTCGATCCGGAACAGAACAATACGTTCAGCGATCACTTTATCGAAATTCCGTTTGATTTATCCCAGGTCATGTTCGTGACGACAGCCAACGCTCTTCATAACATTCCAAGACCGCTGCTCGATCGGATGGAGGTTCTCTATATTCCGGGTTACACGGAAATCGAGAAGCTCCAGATTGCGAACCGCTATCTGCTGCCGAAGCAGAAGAGCGAGCACGGGCTTGAGCCCGAGCAGCTCAAGGTAGACGAAGGGGCGCTCCTGAAGGTGATCCGTGAATATACGCGGGAGTCCGGCGTCCGGAACCTGGAGCAGCAGGTGGCGGCTCTGTGCCGGAAGGCCGCGAAGCGGATTGTTACGAACGAATCCGATTCCATTGTGATCGGTGCGGACGATATTAAGGATTATCTCGGCATTCCGAAGTTCCGCTACGGTATGGCCGAGCTGGAGGACCAAGTCGGAACCGTAACCGGTCTTGCGTGGACCGAGGTTGGCGGCGAGACGCTGACCATTGAGGTTACCGTCGTTCCCGGAACCGGCAAGCTGACGCTAACGGGCAAGCTGGGAGATGTAATGAAGGAGTCGGCTCAGGCAGCTTTCAGCTTTACCCGTTCGAAGGCCGCAGAGCTCGGCATCGACCCGGATTTCCACGAGAAGCTGGATGTCCACATCCATATCCCCGAAGGAGCCATTCCGAAGGATGGTCCGTCTGCAGGCATCACGATTGCTACGGCCCTTATTTCATCCTTAACGAAGCGCCATGTTGCCCGTGACGTGGCGATGACCGGCGAGATAACACTCCGCGGACGCGTGCTGCCGATCGGAGGGCTTAAGGAGAAGTCCTTGGCCGCTCATAGGGCCGGCTACAAAAAAATATTGCTCCCGAAAGATAACGAGAGGGATTTGCGCGACATTCCGGACAGTGTCAAGAATGACGTCGAATTCGTTCCGGTATCCCACATGGACCAAGTTCTCGAGCATGCGCTCGTAGAGCAGGCGGGAGTGCATTAGAGAGGAACCTTTAAAAATCATGAAAGTAACAAAAGCCGAATTCGTCATCAGTGCGGTCGGTCCTGCTCAATATCCTGAAGACGCCTTGCCGGAAATTGCTCTGGCAGGGCGTTCCAATGTGGGCAAGTCCTCACTGATCAACCGTATGATATCGAGAAAGAACTTGGCCCGTACGAGCGCAACGCCAGGCAAGACGCAGCAGCTCAATTATTACCGGGTCAACGAGGATTTGTATTTGGTCGACTTTCCGGGGTACGGATACGCCAAGGTATCCAAAAGCCAGCGCGCGGCGTTCGGCGAGATGGTCGAGAAATATTTGCTCAGCCGGGATGAGCTGAAGCTCGTTCTGCTGGTGGTCGATATGCGCCACCCGCCTACAAAGGACGATGTCAGCATGTATGAGTGGCTGCAGCATTACGACCGACCGGTGTGCGTCGTCGCGACCAAAGCGGACAAAATCCCGAAGACGCGCAGACAGAAACACGTCAAGATTGTAAAGGAAACGCTTGGCTTTCAGCCTCATCATTCATTCGTCATGTTCTCTTCGGAGTTAGGGCTTGGTAAAGAGGAGCTATGGGAAATCATCGAATCACATATCGGATACCGTCAAGAAAACGGCGAAGGGGACAACGGCGATTTCCGGGATGCAGCCGTCGAAGAAGACGAATAAGCGTAATCGAGCGGATTTGCCTGATTTTTTGAGTAATAGAGGGAATCGGTGTATTCTTGACAGGAAAGTGAGCATGTTGAGGGAAATCTCAGTCTGATTCCGGCTAAAACCGTTTTTTTATGAAATATGATGAATAATCTCGTTCGGACGACAGGAAAGACCGCTGGGATGTACAGTATAATGGGAGTAAGTTAAAAGAATTGAGGGATTTTTATGGCTCAGCGGTTAGCCACAGAATATGTTAATGCCACAATGCAAATGACGGATGTTCAAATGGATCGATTTCTGCAAGGGACCCACGCTTTCCGGGTGAGCAGCCGAGTGAAAGTGATGGACGGCGGAGAGCATGAGTTCGTGCTTGAAGATGAAAGCGGGGAAGAAGTTCATTTGCCCTTTGAACGCAAGAATGGCCTGTACGTCTGTGAGCTGTCGTGCCGATTGGTAACTCCCCATCTGGCCGATGCCGTACGTAAGCTGTTTACGGCTTTTAAGGGGTCGGGGAAGGTAAATCGGATCTATCGCGGCTTTACAATGAGCTATGATTACCACGTCGGAACGGTTCACCGAATCACCCAGATGACCGGGAACGAGAGTATCGTCATATACGAGTACAAGAATACGGCCGGAGAGCTGCTGCGCCTGTTTAACAGCAAGGAAGCTGAGAAAGAGATCGAATCCATTCAGCGGAATATTAATCTTCTTCTGGACCAGCGGATTGCGGCAGGCAATGACATGTCTAAGATCCAATCGATCGATGAACAGCTCCGGAGCTACAATCAGCGGCTATTCGTTCTCGAAGCATAAGACTAGGTTAGGCTGCCCATAAATGGGCGGCTTTTTTATTTGCGGAAGGGGAGTAATCTTAGTCACAGCTTCGGAATTTGGCACATATATTGAGCTGTAAAATTATTTATTAGGTTATTTTTGAAAAAGGTGTTGCATTTCGCTGTCATAGATGTTATTTTTAATCTCGTTGAAAAGAATATAGGAACCAGGATTCACTCAGGACATGTAATGTTGCGAGAGATTATTCCCTCGGGAAGTGAATGACGTAGGTCCTAGCGGATGAAATTTTCAAACATTTTATTCCTAGGAAGGGGGAAACCGGAAGATGGAATACTCAACTTTCGGAAGACACGTTGCTGTTGATACTTGGGGAGTCGATTTTGAACTATTGAACAGTGCAGAATTTTTACAAGCTCAGATGGTCGAAGCCGCTGAAGCATGTGGAGCAACGGTATTGTCCGTCCAATCCAAGCAGTTCGAGCCACAAGGAGCCACGGTGCTTGTATTGCTGTCGGAAAGCCATCTCTCGATTCACACATACCCTGAGAGAGGTTTTGCTGCGATTGACTGTTACACCTGCGGGGAGACGGTAGATCCGCAATTGGCTATTGACTACCTGGTATCCGTACTGAAACCTGAAAAATGCTATGCTAAGAAACTCGTGCGCGGACTTGGAGAAATGAAGGTCGAGACGCCCGAGATGAAACTGGCCGAACTCGTTTAACAGGCCAACTACAAATTGTGTATACCTATAACCATGGAGTCCTCCATGGTTATTTATTTTGAGACGACCTTTTCAAGGAAAATCATACGTATATCTCCAGTGCTCAATATCCACAATAGTAAGGTGTAGGTAAACAGGAAATGAGGGGAGTCCCCATGAACAGAATATAACGAAACATGGGGATTTCATAAACATTTCATAAAATAGACAAGGGGATTTGGCTGACTGTGATATAATGAACAAGGTCAGGGCAGACCGCTTGATCGCGGTCATACTATCGGAGAAATAGGCAGGTGAACATGCAATGCACATCGTCGTTGTTGGGTTGAATTATCGCACGGCGCCCGTGGAGGTCAGGGAACGCTTTACGTTTTCGGAAGCTGAATTGCCGGAGGCGCTGCGGGAGCTGAAATCAACCAAGAGCGTATTGGAGGGCGTCATTGTCGCTACCTGCAACCGTACTGAGATTTATGTTGTGGTAGATCGCCTTCATATGTGCGGCTACTTTATCCGCAGTTTTATGGAGCAGTGGTTCGGCATTAACCGTGAGGAATTTACACAGCATCTATATATATATGAAGATGAACAGGCCATTTCCCATCTGTTCAAGGTCACCTGCGGCCTGGATTCCATGGTGATCGGAGAGACGCAGATCCTGGGACAGGTTCGCAATGCCTTTTTAACATCCCAGCAGCATCATGCTACCGGAACCTGGTTCAATATGCTGTTCAAGCAGGCGGTAACGCTCGGAAAACGCGCCCACTCGGAAACCTCGATCGGCGAGAGCGCCGTGTCGGTCAGCTATGCGGCGGTAGAGCTTGGCAAACGGATTTTCGGCACATTCAACGATAAGAAGGTTATGATTCTCGGCGCAGGCAAGATGAGCGAGCTTACCGTCAAGCATCTTTATGCCAACGGCGCCGCAGAGGTAATTGTGGCTAACCGGACGCTGGGCCGCGCCAAGGAGCTTGCGAGCAAGTTCGAGGGCACGCCCTGCACGATGGAAGAAGGCATGGGGCTTCTTTATGACGTAGACATCATTATCAGCTCGACGGGCTCGAATGAATACGTGCTGAATGCCGACCGGGTAAGGGAGAGCATGAAGAAGCGCCAGTCGCGGCCGCTGTTCATGATTGATATTGCCGTTCCGCGGGATATTGATCCGGCTGTCGGCGAGCTGTCGAATGTATTTTTGTATGACATTGATGATTTGGAAGGTATTGTTGAGACGAATATGGAAATGCGCCGCGTCGAGGCCGCTAAGATCGAGGTTATGATTCAGGCGGAGATGGACGCATTCCACACTTGGCTGAAGACGCTTGGCGTCAGACCGGCGATTCGCGCTCTGCAGGAGAAATCCAATACCATCCACGAAGAGACGCTTGAAAGCTTATTTAATAAGCTTCCGGAATTGGACGAACGTCAGCGCAAGGTTATTCGCCGATTGACGAAGAGCATCGTTAACCAAATGATGCATGACCCGATCAATCGGATTAAAGAAATGACCGGCGGTAAGCACGGCAATGAAGCGCTCGACTATTTCACTCAAATTTTCGCGCTGGAAAGCCTGATTCATGAAAAAGAGCAGGGGACCCGCAGCCACACCAAGGACAAAGCAGCAACCAAAGCTGAAGCGATATCGAGCGCTGCCGATCGGCAGGCAGAGGAGAAGCCCATAAAGGTATCTCTTGCCCCAGCCACCCTATGAGGCGGGTGAATTCATTCCATGCTGCTAAACCTTATTTATAATACCGGCATTTGTATCTATGCCCTGAGCCTTCTGTTTTTTATCTCGGATTGCGTATCGCGCAATTCGGTGGCGAAGCGGATAGGCACAGGGCTTCTTGGCATAACGGCGCTGCTTCAGCTTGGGGGAATCGGGATCAGAGCGATGGAGGGCGGGCATTTTCATCTCCCCGTGTTTACGTTGTTTGATTTCTTGCTCCTCCTTACGTTCTGCATCACGATAACATCGATGGCACTAACGTATTTAAAGCGATCCGAGTATGCGGTGCTGCTGATCAACCTTGTCGGCTTCTGCGTCATGCTGGTCAACCAGCTTTGGTTCAAAGCCGGAGGAGATAACGCCCTATACAGCTGGGAGACTGAGCATCGGCTCCTGCTGATTCACATCGCGCTGGCGAGCATAAGCTTTGCCGCACTGACGGTAGGGGCTGTTTTTGCCGCAATCTATATGTTTCTGCACCGAAAGCTTAAGCATAAACACTGGAATGATACGGTACGAAGATTGCCCAGCTTGGAGAAGCTGGACATTTACGCTTATAAAGCGTTGATGACGGGAACGGCGATTTTGGTGCTGTCCTTGATCGTGGCAATCATGTCGGTTGCCATGGCAGGGCGATGGCAGCTGCTCCTGGATATTAAGGTGCTGTCTACGCTCCTTGCGCTCAGCATGTATATTGTTTATTTCCTGAAACGCAGCCTGCTGAAACGCTCCGGCATGGAGGCCGCGGTTTGGGCGCTGATCGGGTACGGATTCATTATATTGAACTTTTATCTGAATACGTGGTCCGGTTTTCACAGCTGGTCAGGAGTGTGACGGATGATGAATGATTCTAAGTATGTGCCCGTGATGCTGAAATGCGACGGGCGTTTATGCTTGCTGGTCGGCGGCGGTGCCGTGGCTGAACGGAAGGCCGCGGCGCTTCTGGATGCCGGAGCAAGCGTACATATTGTAAGCCCCGAATTAAAGAGCGGCCTGCTTCGCAGGCTGGCAGATGAAGGAGCCGTGCAATGGACCAGCAGGGTCTATGAGCCGGGGGACCTGCAAGGAGCTTTCCTGGTTTACGCCGCAACGGACGATGATACGCTGAATAAAACGATCGCACTGGAGGCCGACCGGCTTGGAATATGGGTGAACGTGGCCAGCGACGGAGAGGCGGGCTCGTTCATCAGCCCGGCGGTCATGCGCCGGGGAAGATTGACCTTAGCGGTAGCTACGTCCGGGGCAGGGCCCGCTGCGGCCGTGCGAATTCGGCAGCAGCTCGAAGAGCAGTTCGGCCAGGAATACGAGGAATATCTCGATATATTATACAGCATGCGCTCGGCGATTAAGGCACAAGCGGCATCTGCTGAGGCGCGCAAACGGCTGTTGGACCGATTATACCGATTGGATATTCTCGGCGATATTCGCCGCGAAGGTTATGCGTCCTGGAATACGGATAAAATCAAGCTATGGATTGAGAACAATCAGGAGGAATGAATATGCGCACGATCGTGGTTGGCAGCAGGCAGAGTGCTCTTGCACTTACACAAACAGGACAAGTTATCGATGATTTGAAGCGGTTAGCGAAGGAACATGGATTAGAGTACGAGTTTACCGTCAAGAAAATCGTCACGAAAGGCGATCGCATTGTCGATGTCACCCTGTCCAAAGTTGGCGGGAAAGGACTGTTCGTAAAGGAAATCGAGCAAGCCATGCTGGACGGGGAAATCGATATGGCGGTGCACAGCATGAAGGATATGCCGTCCGTTCTTCCGGAAGGCCTGGTGTCCGGTGCCGTTCCTAAGCGGAAGGATCCCCGCGACTGCCTCATTTCCATGGAAGGCTCGACATTGGATGATCTTCCGCAAGGGGCGAAGGTGGGGACAAGCAGTCTGCGCCGCTCCAGCCAGCTGAAGGCGTACCGGCCGGATCTGAAGATTGACTGGATCCGCGGCAATATCGACTCCCGGATCCGGAAGCTGGAGAGCGGGGAATTCCAGGCTATTATTCTCGCAACGGCAGGTCTTCAGCGGATGGGCTGGGAGGATCGGATTACGTCCTATCTGCCAATCGATATCAGCTTGCCGGCCGTGGGACAAGGCGCGCTCGGAATCGAATGCCGCGAGAACGATACGGAGCTTCTGCATCTGCTATCCCTCTACAACGATGAGGTGACAGCACGGACCGTATCGGCAGAACGCAGGTTCCTGAGCGAGCTGAACGGGGGCTGCCAAGTACCGATCGGAGCGTATGCTGTCATCAAGGAGGATTCAGGAGATTCCCGCGGAGCTCAAAACATTATACAATTAACAGGTATGGTAGGTTCCCCGGACGGCGAAATCATCCTTAAAGAAACCGCCGAGGGAACCGATCCTGAATCGCTCGGAATCGAAGTGGCCGAGAAGTTGAAGGCTAAGGGAGCAGAGAAGATTCTGGCACAAGTTAGGGGATGAGGGGATGGCAGGTAAGGTTTATCTCGTAGGAGCGGGTCCTGGCGACGCGCGCCTGATTACAATTAAAGGCAAGGAATGTATAGAGAAAGCCGATGCCATTGTATATGACCGGCTTGCGAGCCCAAGGCTGCTTAAGTGGGCAAAGCCGGGCGTCGAGAAGGTGTACGTCGGCAAGCTGCCCGACCGGCATACGATGAAGCAGGAGGAGATCAACCAGCTGCTCGTTGATTTGGCGCTGGAAGGCAAGGTGGTCGTTCGTTTGAAAGGCGGCGACCCGACCATATTCGGGAGGGTCGGGGAGGAAGCGGAGCTGCTTAGGCAAAACGGCATTTCATATGAGATCGTGCCGGGAATCACGTCGGCGATCAGCGTGCCGGCCTACGCGGGCATACCGGTCACCCATCGCGAGCATGCCTCTTCCTTGTCCATCGTGACCGGTCATGAGAGTCCGGAGAAGCTCGATCGAATGATTCAATGGGATAAAGTGACCAACGCAACCGGGACGTTGATCTTCATGATGGGAGTGGCAAAGATCGGCTACATCAGCCGTCAATTGATCAAGCATGGCCGGTCTCCGGCAACCCCCGTAGCTCTGGTAAGATGGGGAACCCGCGCCGAGCAGGATACGCTGACCGGCACGCTGGCCGACATTGAGGAGAAGGTCCAAGCGGCCGACTTCCAGCCGCCTGCCGTTATTGTCGTTGGGGATGTCGTCCTGCAGCGGGAGCGGCTGAAGTGGGCCGAGAAGCTGCCCTTATTCGGCAAGCGAATTCTCGTAACGAGAACCCGGAGCCAGGCCAGCTCGCTTGTATCGAAAATCGAGGACCTTGGCGGAGAACCCTATGAATTTCCCGTCATCGAAACGATCGCGCCGACATCGGATGAGGCTGTTGCCGGCCTGCGGTATGCGCTGGACAAGCTTCCGACCTATGATTGGGTCTTCTTCACGAGCACCAATGGGGTGGAATTCTTCTTCCGTCATTTAAAAGAATACGGGCGGGACATCCGCTCGCTAGCCGGTGCACGGATCGTTGCAGTCGGCCCGGCTACGGCCGAAGCGCTTCGCGATTACGGCATAGCGCCCGAGGTGCTGAAGGAGCGGTTTCAGGCTGAAGGCTTGATCGATGCCTATGGCCCCGAGCTTGCTGCCGGCCAGAACGTGCTGCTTCCCCGAGGGAATCTGGGCCGTTCATGGCTGCCAGAGAAGCTGACCGAAATGGGGCTGTCCGTTACGGAAGCAACCATGTACGAGAACGTATTGTGCGGGGAGGATGACGAGGAGCTGATGAAGCTGTTTGCCGAAGGCGGAATTCATGCCGTTACGTTTACGAGCTCCTCAACCATTACGAACCTGCTGAAGGTGCTTGAGCGGATGGGGGCCGAGAACCCTGTTGAGCTGCTGAAAGGCTCAGCCATCGCTTGCATCGGTCCCCTCACGGCCCAAACCGCGGCCGAGGCCGGACTGGACGTTACGATGATGGCGGAGGAGGCAACCATCGACAGTCTGGTGGAGGCACTCTGCAGCTGGAATCAGCAGGAAGACGATCCTCGCACGCGATAGGGCTATCATTCATTTGTTTAATTTCCATATATCGCTTGTAATCTCCTAAAATTGCGAGTTCAAAAAGTCGGGTTTTCAAAGACGACTTTTTGAACAACCTCTAAAAAAGAAAGGTTGTCACAGCTATGAGTTTTCCAATCGTACGCCACCGCCGGCTGCGTCAAAATGCCGGCATCCGCAGCATGGTCCGCGAGACCGTGCTGCATCCCGAGGATTTGGTGCAGCCGATCTTCGTTACCTACGGCAGCGGCGTGAAATCCGAAATTTCGTCGATGCCTGGCGTCTTTCATTTTTCGCTCGATACGTTGAAGGACGAAGTGGATGAGATCGTTCAGCTGGGCATTCCTGCTGTGCTGCTGTTCGGGATACCGGAGACGAAGGACAGTATCGGCACCTCGGGGTTTGCCGACGACGGAATCGTTCAGGAAGCAACCCGGCTTATTAAATCCTGGTACCCGGATCTTCTCGTCATTGCGGATACCTGCCTGTGCGAATTTACGGATCACGGGCACTGCGGCATGGTCCATACGTATGAGCGTGACGGCCATGTGTGCGGCGACGTCCTGAACGACGAATCCCTGGAGCTGCTCGTCCGTACCGCCGTATCCCAAGCCAAGGCGGGCGCGGATATTATCGCGCCGTCCAATATGATGGACGGTTTCGTACAGGCTATCCGTTCGGGTCTTGACGATGCCGGTTTCCAGAACGTGCCGATCATGTCGTATTCGGTTAAATATGCGTCGGCGTTCTACGGCCCGTTCCGGGAGGCGGCCGACTCCGCGCCGCAGTTCGGCGACCGGAAAACGTACCAGATGGACCCGGCGAACGTGAGGGAAGCGCTGCGCGAGGCGGAATCCGACGTGCTGGAAGGTGCGGACATGCTGATGGTGAAGCCGGCGATGGCCTATCTGGACGTTGTAAGATTGCTTAGGGATCAGTTCGACTTGCCGATCGTGGCTTACAATGTCAGCGGGGAATATTCGATGATCAAAGCCGCCGCCCAGCAAGGCTGGATCAGTGAGAAGGCGATCGTTATGGAGCTGCTGACCGGAATGAAACGCGCCGGCGCCGATATTATCATTACGTATTTCTCCAAGGATGCGGCACGCTGGATGCGCTAACCCGTAACGATACGATTATACAGTTAGGAGTTGCTAATATGAGCCAAGGTTTGAGAAAAGAAGAATTGTCGCGCTCTGCCTTTGAGGAAGCCAAGAAGTATATTCCCGGCGGTGTTAACAGCCCTGTCCGCGCGTTCAAGTCGGTGGGACTGACGCCGATCTATATCGAGCGCGGGGAAGGAAGCCGCGTTTATGATATCGATGGCAACAGCTTTATCGATTATGTCGGATCCTGGGGCCCGCTGATTATGGGACATGCGCATCCGGAAGTGGTCGAAGCTCTCCAAGAGACTGCGAAGAAAGGGACCAGCTTCGGTGCTCCGACGCTTCTGGAGACGGAGATGGCCAAGCTGGTCTGTGAGCGCGTGCCGTCCATCGAGGTGGTGCGCATGGTGAACTCCGGCACGGAAGCGACGATGAGCGCGATCCGTCTTGCCAGAGGCGTTACCGGCCGCAGTAAGATCATCAAATTCGAAGGCTCCTATCACGGTCATGCGGACAGCCTTCTTATCAAAGCCGGTTCAGGTATCGCCACGCTCGGCCTGCCTGACAGCCCGGGCGTTCCGGAAAGCGTAGCTTCCAATACCATTGCGGTGCCGTATAATGATTTGGAATCCGTTCAGCTTGCCTTTGAACGGTTCGGCGAAGAGATTGCCGCCGTCATTGTAGAGCCGGTTGCCGGCAATATGGGCGTCGTGCCGCCGCAGGAAGGTTTCCTTGCGGGCCTCCGCAAGGTGACGGCCGATTATGGCAGCCTGCTTATTTTTGACGAAGTCATGACCGGATTCCGTGTCGGCCTGAACTGTGCGCAGGGTCGTTATGGCGTTACGCCGGATTTGACCTGCCTCGGCAAAGTGATCGGCGGCGGCCTGCCGGTTGGCGCTTATGGCGGCAAGCGGGAGCTGATGGAGCAAATTGCACCGGCGGGTCCGATCTATCAGGCGGGAACGCTCAGCGGAAATCCGCTGGCGATGGCGGCAGGCTATACGACGCTGAAGCTGCTCACGCCTGCGGTCTATGATCAGCTGGAGGAGCGCGGTGCGCGCCTGCAGGCCGGCTTTGAACGCAATGCGAAGGAATTCGGCATTCCGCTCACGATTAACCGGATCGGCTCCATGGTTTGCCCGTTCTTTACCGATGTGCCGGTCGTTAACTTCGACACCGCCAAAACAAGCGATTTGGCGCGGTTCAACCGTTATTTTGCCGCAATGGTGCAGGAGGGCGTCAGCGTGCCGCCGTCCCAGTTCGAGGGCATGTTCATATCCGCGGCGCACACGACGGAGGATATCGACGCAACGATCGAGGCGAACTATAACGCCTTCAAGAGCTTATGAGCTATCAGGGAAGCTGGGTCCGGCGGGGCGAATGGCTTGAAATGACGCCGGGCAAAGCACTGACCGGACAAGCGGACCGGGAGGAAGCCGCCGGCCGGTGGCTGCTGGATACCGTGGGGATGCCCGAGAAGCTGTATCGCAAGCTCCGTCAGGAACAGGGAATACGATGGAGAGGGGACCGGCTGTCGCTGGTCCTTTTTCCTTACCGGGAATATGGGATCGAGCCAAGGTGGCATGAGCTTGACGTGCTGTACGAGGATGAATTTTGCCTCGTCGTGAACAAGCCTGCGGGGATGTCCGTTCATCCCGCAGACCCTGCCAGCCGGGAGATCACGCTCAATCACGCGGTTGCGGCTTATTATGAAACGGCTGGAATCCGCGCGGCCGTCCGGCATATCCACAGGCTGGATAAGGATACGACGGGGCCGGTATTGTACGCCAAGAATGAATACGCCCAGCTCAAGCTGGATGAAGCGATGCGGAAGAAGGAGATCGTCCGCATCTATGCCGCCATCGTTCAAGGCCGGGTAGGGGATGACTTGAAAACCATCGACCTGCCGATCGGGAAGGATCGCCATCATTCGGGCCGCCGCCGGGTTTCGCTGACCGGGCAGCCGGCCATTACCCATATTATTTCATCGGAGATCTACCCGGGCACGAGCTTGCTGCATGTAAGCCTTGAAACCGGGCGGACGCATCAAATCCGGGTTCACTTGAGCCATATGGGGCATCCGCTGCTCGGGGATACGATGTACGGGGGCCGCGCCATCCGCCTTGGCAGACAGGCGCTTCACGGGGAAAGACTGCATTTTTCCCATCCCTTCACCGGCGAAGAGCTGGAGATCCATGCGCCGTGGCCGGAGGATTTAACAGCGCTTCGGAGACAATTCGCGCACGAGTGAATCGAGCATGAAGGCATGTATACAAAGCTGTTGCTCTAGCGGGCAAGCAGACCTGTCGACAACCCTTGAGGGCGCTGCCGATAAGGCTGCCTGCCGGTCGGATCCAGCACCAAGATTCAGCCCCAATCCGTAAAAAAGTCATGCACTCCTTTTTCCCGCATATAAATAAGTTGAGTGGCAAAAAAATGGCTCATGCCGTGAACGACAGATCACGGATAGTATATGCCGAAAGGAGGACATTCCCGTGTTTGACCAGTCCTACGGATTGCGGTTTGATATTTATGAGCGTATTAATTTGGCGGAAGAGCTGCCGGGAATCGAAGAATTAGAGGAAGCGGAACTGATCCCGCATATTCAAGTCATCAGTCAGCAGGATCAGGCTACGCTCCGGGGGCATCTGCTTCTGGCGGGCGTGTATAAAGGCGATACCGAGACCGGAGAATCGGAGCCGCTGGAGCACTGGATTCCGGTCGAAATCACCGTCCCGATGAACCGGGTATCGTCGCTGGATGACATTGCGGTCGAGATCGAAAACTTCGATATTGATCTGTTATCGAGGCGTAGTCTTAACATCACCGGCGTTCTGTCGCTCAGAGGCATTCAGGCAGCGGCCCCGGGAGTCCGGGATCAGGCTTGGGCGAATGAGGAATTCACGGTGGTACATGCTCCCGAGCCGTCCGGCACGCAAACGGCTGGAGAACCGGCGGCAGAGGCGGGGTACGAGCCGTTCCAAGCCAATGAGGAGCCTTCCGGGAGCAATGATGCTGCTGCCTCGCATCCAAGCGAAACAGCGCCTTTTGTCAACTTCCGGGCCAGCATCCAGGAGCAGGAGGAGCGGACGCAGCAGTATTTGGCATCATGGGCCCAGTACGAGAATCAAATCCGCCGCGAAGAAGAGCCGGTTTCGGACACCCGCATGGCGGCAGCAGCTGATGATGCCGATGCGCGTGATACGGTAGAATACGCCTTACATAATGATCCGGAGCCTGCCGCCCAGGAAGCGGAGCCTTCGGTTCCAAGTGTATGGCAATTTGAACGCAAGGCGGAGCCAGAGCCTGCTCCTGAAGCGCAAGCAGAGGAAGTGGCATCGGCGTTTCCGGGCGTAGTCGACCGCAAGGGGGACGGCGTGGAGGCTGTGCCGGACCTGCAAGCTGTTGATGCAGGGGTTCAGGAAACGTACGAAGCGCCGGAGCCTGCTGACAGCGCGGCAGAGGAGGCGGAAGTTGTCCTGAAGGCCGAGGAGCCGTCCGATCCGGGCAAGCCGGAGCTGAAGGTCGCATTTTCGACGAAGGGCAGCGATGCTGCAGCTTCTTCAGGCGTAGGATTTTCTTCACTGCTGCATTCCAGCCGGCTTGTGCAGGACCAGGAGATTGCCGCCCTGGATGAGGAAGAGAAGGCCGAGGAATTGGCGGAGCCCGCCTCAACCGAGGATGTCGAATGGAAGAGCTTGTTCCTGGGCAACCGCAGGGAGGAAACGCCGTTCCGGAAGGTGCGGATGTGCATCGTTCAGCGGGAAGAGACGCTGGATATTATTGCGGAGAGGTATCAGCTTTCGCCGCGCGAGCTCTTGCTGTACAATCGGATGTCCGAGCAGAATGTGGAGGAAGGGCAAGTCCTTTACATTCCTCAGTAAATCTGCAAAAACCCGATCGCAGGACAAAGCCTGCGCTGCATCAGAGCGTTCCCTTGCATGGCATTTGCAAGGGAACGCTCTTTTTTTATTTCGGCCATTTCCGAGCGCAAGCAGGTATGGAGCAGCAAAATGCCGGAAATACTCGATATATTGACTATATTGCACAACCGCGTTATATTTGAATAGAATATGTACAGGTATTTCTAAAGTGAACAACGTTGAACGGGAAGAGTAGGAAGATATGGCCTTCAGAGAGCGGAATTGCTGTAATAGGCGCTGTGAAATTCCGCAGGAACCAGCTTGCCCAATGTCGCCCGGGAGTTGCGTGCTTGAACCGGAGCATCCATGATGCTAAGCCGGTCAGAGCCCGCCGGCTGCAGCCGTTATCTGCGTAAAGTGTCGCGCTTCAAGCTCTTCAATGATACAGCACGGTAAGGAACGGAGTTCCTGACGGCTGCTAAGCGCGAAACAAAGGTGGTACCGCGAGAGAACAGTCTTTCGTCCTTTGAGGACGAAGGGCTTTTTTTGTTTTCACGCCGCCGATGTGATATTAACGCCCTGCTTGGGCGGCTAAAACATTTTGGGATGGCAAAACTGATTAACAGTGACGGAGGTACGAAAATATGGAAGAAAAGCAAACGCAATCTCAGACGCAAATGCCGACGACGTATGACCCGAAGGCTGCGGAGCAAAAATGGTACCCTTATTGGAAGGAAGGCGGCTATTTCGAAGCGGGCAAGCGTCCGGACGCGAAGCCCTATACGATCGTAATCCCGCCTCCGAACGTGACGGGAATGCTTCATATCGGCCATGCTCTTGATTTCACGCTGCAAGATATCCTGATCCGCTTCAAACGCATGCAGGGCTACGATGCGTTGTGGCTCCCCGGCTCCGACCATGCGGGAATTGCTACGCAGGCGAAGGTAGAGCAGAAGCTCCGTGAGGAAGGCGTTACCCGCTACGATCTCGGCCGCGAGAAATTCCTCGAGAAGGTATGGGAGTGGAAGGAGCTGTACGCTGGCACCATTCGCGATCAATGGTCGAAGATCGGTCTGTCCCTCGATTACTCCAGAGAACGCTTTACGATGGACGAAGGGCTGTCGGACGCGGTTCGCCAGGTGTTCGTCAAGCTTTATGAAAAAGGGCTGATTTACCGCGGCAAGCGGATCATCAATTGGGACCCGGCTGCCCGGACCGCTCTGTCCGATATTGAAGTAGAATATAAAGAAGTGAACGGGCATCTGTATCATCTGGAATATCCGCTCAAAGACGGCAGCGGCTCCATCACGGTCGCGACGACCCGTCCGGAGACGATGCTTGGCGATACGGCTGTCGCCGTTCATCCGGAGGATGAGCGCTATAAGGATATGATTGGCAAAACTTTGGTTCTGCCGATCGTGGGGCGTGAAATTCCGGTCATTGCCGATGAGTATGTGGAGAAGGAATTCGGCAGCGGCGCCGTGAAAATTACGCCTGCGCATGATCCGAACGATTTTGAGATGGGACTGCGGCATAATTTGCCTCAAATTACGGTGATGGACGAGTCGGGAACGATGAACGAGTTTGCCGGTCGGTATGAAGGTCTGGACCGCAGTGAATGCCGCAAGCAAATCGTCAATGATCTCAAGGAGTCCGGCGTTCTTATCCGGATCGAAGACCATGTTCACCAGGTTGGACACAGCGAGCGAAGCGGTGCGGTGGTAGAGCCTTATTTGTCAACGCAATGGTTTGTTAAAATGCAGCCGCTCGCCGAAGCGGCAATCGAGGCACAGAAGTCCGGCAATGGGGTAAACTTCGTTCCTGAACGGTTCGAGCGCACCTATCTGCACTGGATGGAGAACGTCCGCGACTGGTGCATTTCCCGGCAATTGTGGTGGGGGCATCGGATTCCGGCCTGGTATTCCGAATCCACCGGCGAAGTCGTTGTCGCAATGAACGAGGAAGAAGCGCGCGCGAAGCTCGGCAAGGATGATCTGAGACAGGATGAGGACGTGCTGGATACGTGGTTCAGCTCGGCATTATGGCCGTTCTCGACGATGGGCTGGCCGAACGAGGACAGCGAGGACCTGAAGCGCTACTATCCGACCAGCGTACTCGTAACCGGATATGACATCATTCCGTTCTGGGTATCGCGGATGATTTTCCAAGGGCTTGAATTTACGGGGCAAATGCCGTTTAAGGATACGTTGATCCACGGCTTGGTTCGTGACAGCGAAGGCCGCAAAATGTCGAAATCGCTGGGCAACGGCATCGATCCGCTTGAGGTCATCGAGAAGTACGGCGCAGATGCGATGCGTTACATGATTTCGACAGGCAGCACACCGGGGCAGGATCTGCGGTTCCGCTGGGAGCGCGTCGAGCAGGCACGAAACTTCGCGAACAAAATTTGGAACGCATCCCGCTTTGCGCTCATGAATCTGGAGGGCTTCACCGCCGCCGATATTGATATTTCCGGGGAGCTCGGCACCGCCGATCGCTGGATTCTGCATCGACTCAACGAAACTTCCCGCGATATTACGCGTCTAATTGATGCCTACGAATTTGGCGAAACCGGTCGACTGCTCTACAATTTCATCTGGGATGATCTGTGCGATTGGTATATTGAATTTGCGAAGCTGTCCCTCTATGGCGAGGATCAGGCAGCCAAGAAAAAGACGCAATCGGTGCTTGCTTACGTGCTGGATCGCACGATGCGCCTGATTCATCCGTTCATGCCGTTCATCTCGGAGGAAATCTGGCAGCATCTGCCGCATGAGGGCGAGACCGTGATGCTGGCTTCCTGGCCGGTCTATGATCCGGCGTTCGAGAATCCGGAGTCGGTTGCGGAAATGAACCTGCTGATGGATGTCATTCGTGCGGTCCGCAACATCCGGGCCGAAGTGAATGTGCCGATGAGCAAAAAGGTCGAGCTCCTGCTCAAGCCGGTGAACGAGCAGATCGCGGGCATTATCGACCGCAACGCCGATTATATCCGCCGATTCTGCAATACGTCGGAATACCAGTCCTCGCTCGGGCTGGCAACGCCGGAGAAGGCCATGACTGCGGTTGTTACCGGTGTTGAATTATTCCTGCCGCTGGCGGGATTGATCGATATTGCGCAGGAGATCGCCCGTCTGGAGAAGGAGATTCAGCATCTGAACAGCGAGGTCGAACGGGTGGAGAAGAAGCTGAACAACCCCGGCTTCGTATCCAAGGCGCCTGAAAAAGTCATTGAAGAAGAACGCGCGAAGCTGGCAGATTATTCGGATAAACGCAGCAAGGTCATCGCGCGTATTGAAGAATTGAGAGGCTAAACAGCTTATGAATCTGGACCAGAAGGTGAAATCGATGGGGGATCATTCGGGAGCTGCCGTTGCAGCTCCATTCCAAACGTATGAGGAAGCGGTAGATTGGATCAACGGGTTAGTGGCATTCGGGATTCGTCCGGGCATGGAACGGATCCAGCAGCTGATGCAGCGGCTTGGTCATCCCGAGCGCCGCTTGAAATTTATCCATGTGGCCGGGACGAACGGCAAGGGGTCGACCTGTGCGTTTCTGACGAAGACGCTGCTCCAAGGCGGATTCTCCGTCGGAACGTATACGTCCCCTTATATCACGAAGTTTACAAACCGGTTCCAATATAACGGCGAAGACATTCCCGAGGAGACGCTGCTTGCGCTTGCTAACCGCTTGCAGCCGCTCGTTGAGGAAATCGCGCAATCAGGCCTTGGTTCACCGACCATGTTCGAGGTGTCTACGGCACTGGCCATCCTGTATTACGCCGAGGTGAGCTATCCCGACGTCGTGGTATGGGAGACCGGGCTGGGCGGCCGCCTCGATGTGACCAACATCGTGCATCCGATCGTATCGGTGATCACGAATATCGGGATGGATCACACCGACGTTCTGGGGGACACCATTGAGGAGATCGCAAGGGAAAAGGCCGGCATTATTAAGCCCGGCGTGCCGGTGGTAAGCACCGTCACGCAGCCGGAGGCCATAGCGATTCTGAAGGAGACGGTGGAGCGGAACCGGACGACGCTGTATCTGGCCGGTGAGCAATTCACCTATGAACCCCTTCGCAGCGATGAAGAAGGCCAGACTTTCCATTTCCAAGGACCGTTCCGGAGCATGGATATCAATATATCCATGCAGGGAGAGCATCAATGCGCGAATGCCGCGCTGTCGATGATGACTTTGGAAGTCCTTCGCCAGTACATGGCTTTTATCGTGGAGGATGATGATCTGCGCCAAGGCTTTAAGGAGACATTCTGGGCGGGAAGACTGGAGCTTGTGCAGAGCTCGCCGCGGATCGTTCTCGACGGGGCGCATAATCCGGAAGGGGCGGAGGCCCTGGCCAAAAGCCTGCCGCAGATCTATAAATACCGGAAGCTGAACTTGATGATGGGAATGCTGGCGAATAAGCATCATGATTCGTATTTGCAGCATATACTGCCAATAGTGGATACGCTTATCCTGACCGAACCGGATTTCCGGAAGAAATTGGACGCCAAGGCGTTAGGGGACATCGTAGAGCAGGTGAGGGAGCAATATGCGAAACGTACACTGCAAATCATCATAGAACCAAATTGGAAAAACGCACTTGAAGAGTTGAAGTCACGGACGGAAGCGGAGGATCTTGGGGTGGTGTCGGGCACGTTGTACCTGATTGCCGACGTGCGTTCCAGCCTCCTGGGCCTTTCCGATTCTGAAAAAGGTTGGTGATATCTGTTGAATACATCAGAACATGTTCATTTCATCGGAATTGGCGGCTATGGGATGAGCGCCATTGCACGAGTTATGCTGGAGATGGGTTATAAAGTCACGGGTTCTGACGTGGCATCTCAGGAATTGACAGAAAAGCTGGCGGCCAAAGGCGCCAAAATATATATCGGACATACGGCGGAGCAGGTGAAGGGAGCAGATCTCGTCGTCTACTCGACCGCATTGTCCAAGGATAATGTGGAGCGAGTCGAGGCGGAGAAGCTCAATATTCCTGTTCTTCACCGCGCCCAGATGCTGGCCCGCCTGCTGAATGAACGCAAGGGTGTGGCCGTTGCGGGGGCGCACGGCAAAACGACCACTTCATCGATGATCGCCCTCGTCATGGAAGAGTGCGGAGCGGATCCGACATTCATCATCGGCGGCGAAATCATGAACGTCGGCACGAATGCCAAAGCCGGCGAAGGCGAGCATGTCGTAGCGGAAGCGGACGAGAGCGACGGCTCATTCCTGCAATATCATCCATGGCTTGGCGTCGTGCTCAACATCGAAGCCGATCATCTTGAAAACTACGATGGCGACTTCAATCGTCTGAAAGCGGCCTATGTGCAGTTCCTCAGCCAGATCAAAGAGGACGGCACGGCGGTCGTATGTGCGGACGACGCGAATATCCAGGCCATTCTACCGGAGCTGCGCTGCAACGTGACGACGTACGGCATTCATTCGGATGCCGATTATACGGCGACCCAGCTTGTGCTGGGCGATCGTCATGTCAGCTTCAAGATGCTTCACCGTGGACAGGAGCTGGGAACGGTCGAATTGTCCGTGCCCGGCAAGCATAATGTTTATAATGCGATGGCAACGGTTATCAGCTGCCTGAAAGCCGGCATTTCATTCGAAGCGATCGCAAGAGCGATCGTGAAGTTCAACGGGGCGAAGCGCCGGTTCCAGGTGCTCGGGGAATCGAACGGCATCCTGGTGATCGACGATTACGCGCACCATCCGACGGAGATTGAAGCGACCATCAGCGCCGCCAAAGCGACGGGCAAGCGAATTATTGCCGTCTTCCAGCCGCAGCGGTATTCAAGAACCTTCTTCCTCCTGGATGCGTTCAGCCGAGCCTTCGGTGACGCGGATGAGGTGATCATTACGGACATTTATTCCCCGGCCGGCGAGAAGCAAATCGAGGGCATCAGCTCGGCAAAGCTGGTCGAATTGATCGTGCAGAACAGCAATCCGGGCGCGCGCTATTTGCCGACGAAGGAAGATGTCCTGAGCGACTTGAAGGACCGGGTCAAGGACGGAGACCTTGTCCTCACGATGGGGGCCGGCGACATCTGGAAGGTTGGAGCGGCACTCGCGGAATCCATAAAAGGCAAGTAAGATTACGATTACACCATGCCGTCAGGCGCGAGCTTATGCACTTCAGAGCATAGCTCACCGGATCCTGACGCGTCAGGGCCCGTTTTCCTTTGTTCGGACACGAACACGGTGAAACGGGCCCTTATTTGTTCTTTTCTCCGCCGCACATAACTTGCCAAGCCCTATCATATAGCTAGGTATAGAGAGGACAAGTGAGGTGTGTGAATATGAACAAAGCGCGGATGACCATCCGTTTTGACCATGACCCTCCCAAACCGAATCATCGGAACGGCAGGGGCATGCAGGAAGAGCCCGGCACGAATGAACTGGGGGTTTCAAACTGGAATACGCCCAGCGATTGGGATTTCGAGAGGCTGGGGATGGAGGATGATGGAGCACCCGGAAGCTGGAATTCAAACGGCTTCATCGACCATTCGGCTTCATCGGCCGATCCCAAACCAGAGCATCTGCGCGTTGTTCATCCCGAGGCAAAGACGGATCAGCCGGATGCGTTGGATGATCGGAGGCTGCGCAGCAGCCGGGACTCCTCGCGAAGAGGACGGCTGGCCGAGGAGAGAAGACGGCTTCAGGCTGCCAATGAGCAGTTGGCGGGCAATGGCAATCCGGAGCACCCGGATCCATATCAGGATCTTCCTGAGGTATGGGATGGCGGCGCGATTGACTCCCACTCCCGTACGGGAAAATTCTCAGCAGTACCTCCGCAGCAAGATCCATGGGAAAGCGGACAACAGGACGGGGTTTTCTATGAGGGAACACAGGGAGATGATTACAGCTATTACCGGACGAAGCGGCCGACGTCCTTCTGGAAGATGGCGGCTGCGGTCAGTGCAGCGGTCATCACCGGGTTAATGTTCGGGTACATGGTTCTGACGATGTTTAACGGCGGCGCCGGCAGCAATAACAATGGGGATATATCGGCGCCAGGGACGGGCAGTGAGACGGTGATTGAAAACGAAGCGGGAACGGGAACGGGTGAAAGCACGGAGACACCGGCACCTTCCGGACAACAGCCTGCCACGGCCGTGCAAATTCCGGGATCGACCTTCTATATGCTGCAGTACGGTGTTTTCAGCACGCCCGAGCGCGTGGAGCAGGCGAAGAGCGAGCTGCTGGCGGCAGGAATCGCGGCCGGAGGGGATCCGAATGAGGAAAATCGGGTCTATGCGGGCATATCGCCGGATCGGGAACAGGCCAAGCTGCTGAGCAATCAGCTCAAGGCCGAAGGGGTCGAGCTGTACGTGCGGGAAATTTCCTTGCCGCAGGCCGAGCCCCGGGTGTATTCCGGTGAAGCGAAGACGCTTACGGACTATTTTACGGTCAGCGGCCAGCTGGTCTCCGAGCTGAGTGCGCTGTCTGCTTCTCTATTGGGCCAACAGGAGGGGGGAGGGCCGGCAGCTGCGGAAGCGATGAAGAGCGTGACAAACCTCCATCAGCAGTGGATCCAATCGGTCAAGCAGCTGTCTGAAGGACTGGGACCGGAGTCTCTGGCCGTGCTCCCAATGATGGAACAATCCATGAATGGATCGGTTATGGCGCTCTCCGAATATATCAAAAATCAATCCAAGGGGCATTTGTGGGAGATTCAAACAGGCATGATGAACTATATCATGGGCCAGAAGAAGCTCCTGGACGGCCTATAATTTCAAATCATCGTAAAATCCGGCAAGGAATTGGAAATAGTTCCCCCTGCCGGATTTCTGTTTGTATTGCTTATCGATTCACCGTATAATAATTAGGGTGTCAAAAAATGGCGAGGGAAGAGGATGCATGAAGAAAAATAAAGGAATGCTCATCTTATTTTTGCTGTTAGGGTGGCTTGCCGGCACATGGATCGCGAAGGCGCTTGAGCCGGTTAAGGCGGTGTCGTTTCTAACGGCGTCTACGCCCATCAAGTGGTCCCCTTCAGCCGACCTTGACATCATCATTTACGACATTAACCTTGAACTTCATTTCAGCCTGCTTAGTCTGCTGGGCATCATTGCAGCGATCTGGCTATACCGCAGGCTCTAAGACATGACAAAGGAGACTATCCCCCTTGAAAGAGAAGAGAAATCGCCGTATAATACTGGCTTCGACCTCTCCTCGGCGTCAGGAGCTGATCGCCTCCCTTCGAATTCCATTCGAAATCGTGCCGAGTGAAGCGGATGAGGATACGCCTGCAGAATGGTCTCCGGACCGGATTGTAGAATCGCTGGCTCTCCGTAAGGCGGAGGCGGTTCGCCGCAAGCTGAATACGGACCAGGGCGGCGGGATTATCGTCGGAAGCGACACGGTTGTTGTACTGGAGGATCTCGTGCTGGGGAAACCGGTGGATCATGACGATGCGGTGCGAATGCTGACCATGCTTCAGGGACGCGCTCACCGGGTATTTACGGGAGTTGCATGCATCGATCTGGCATCGGGCGCGATCAAGGTGTCTCACCGCGAAACCAAAGTGAGCATGAAACGCTTGAGTCCGGATGCGGTTGAAGCTTATGTAAGGAGCGGCGAGCCGATGGACAAGGCCGGTGCGTATGCGATTCAGGGCCTTGGAGCAACGCTTATCGAAGGTATTGAGGGCGACTATTTTAATGTCGTCGGCCTTCCGCTTTCTCTGCTGTCGGACATGCTGTCTGAGATGGGGATGGATGTACTAACCGAATCGTAGATATAAAGGCTGATCGGTTCGCTGTCCTTGGGAGCACCCGGGGCAAGCTGAAACCGATTGATTTTATTCTTAGAAAGTAGGGGAATCTATGGAGTCGCCAACATTATTGCTGCGCGACATCCCCCATGACGAACGACCAAGAGAACGCATGATGCATTATGGGGCGAGCGCACTGAGCCATGCGGAATTGCTGGCGATATTGCTTCGAACAGGAACCCGCCAGGAATCTGCCGTACATATAGCGCAGCGGCTGCTTAAGGAAGCCGGAGGAATCCGGCAGCTCGTGGACCTCAGCATCGAAGAACTTACGCAAATTAAAGGAATTGGAACCGCCAAGGCCGTTCAGCTGAAGGCTGGCATAGAGCTTGGACGGCGATTGGCGGCATCCAGGCATGTGGAGCCTGTCATTATACGCAATCCGCATGATGCAGCGGAGCTGCTCAGTGAACAGATGCGATATTTGCAGAAAGAGCATTTTGTCTGCTTGTTTTTAAATACGAAGAACCACGTCATCGCCCAGGAAACGTTATCGATGGGGAGCCTCAACGCTTCCATCGTTCATCCCCGCGAGGTGTTCAGAGCGGCTATCAAATGCAGCAGTGCGTCGCTGGTATGCGCGCACAACCATCCAAGCGGAGATCCGACGCCCAGCCCGGAAGACATCTCCCTTACCTCCCGTCTGGTGGAGGCGGGACAGATTGTCGGGATCGACGTGCTGGATCATCTGATTATCGGGGACGGATCGTTCGTAAGTTTGAAGGAACGGGGCTTGATGTAATATAATAGTTCAGATTGAGGAAGAAAGGGAGATACATCATGTTGGGTGGTTTTACAAAAGATTTGGGAATCGATTTGGGGACGGCGAATACGCTGGTCTATGTCCGCGGTAAAGGAATTGTCGTGAGGGAGCCGTCTGTGGTTGCACTGCGTACGGATACAAAGACGATTGAGGCGGTCGGCGAGTCCGCAAAGAAAATGATCGGACGTACGCCGGGCAACATCCGTGCCATCCGTCCGATGAAGGACGGCGTCATTGCAGATTTTGATACGACGGCAACGATGATTAAGTATTTTATTCGCCAAGCGCAGAAGCAGCGCTCCGTTTTCCCGCGCCATCCGAATGTGATGGTCTGTGTTCCTTCGGGCATTACGGCGGTTGAACAGCGTGCGGTAGAGGATGCAACCAAGCAAGCCGGCGCACGCGAGGCGTATATCATTGAGGAGCCGTTCGCGGCCGCGATCGGCGCGGACCTGCCTGTATGGGAGCCGACCGGCAGCATGGTAGTCGATATCGGAGGCGGCACCACCGAGGTTGCGGTTATCTCGCTCGGCGGCATCGTAACGAGCCGTTCGGTTCGCGTTGCCGGCGATGAGATGGATGATTCTATTATTTCCTATATCAAACGACAATATAATCTGATGATCGGTGAGCGCACCGCCGAGCTGTTGAAGATGGAAGTCGGCTCCGCCATGCCGCTTGAAACGGTGGAAACGATGGAAATCCGCGGGCGCGACCTCGTAACCGGTCTGCCGAAGACCATTACGATTACGTCCGATGAGATTAGCGAAGCGCTGGCTGACACGATCAACGCCATTGTGGATGCGGTGAAGGTTACGCTGGAGAAATGTCCTCCGGAGCTTGCTGCGGATATTATGGACCGCGGTATCGTCCTGACCGGCGGCGGCGCGCTGCTGCGCAACCTGGACAAGCTGCTTGCCGAAGAGACCGGCATGCCGGTGATCGTTGCCGAGAATCCGCTGGACTGCGTGGCGATCGGTACGGGCAAGGCGCTCGAAAACATCCACCTGTTCAAATCCCGGAGCAGCTCTGCCGTCCGTTCCAAACGGTAGACCCAAGATGCGTGTAAACCCCTAATGTTGGGAGAGAAAAACAGTAAGGTTAGAGGGTGTTGCAACTGTTTAAGCTGCTAGGCAACAAGCGCTTGTTCATCATGCTCATCGGGCTCGTGGCGTTTATCGCGATCATGGGATTTACGCTCGGTCCGAGAGCTTCTTTATCTTGGCCTGAGAAATTCGTTAAAGATACGGTCGGTTTTGTGCAAAGCGTATTTTACAAGCCCGCTGCCTATATAGCGGGTTTCTTTGAAGACGTGCGGAATATGAAGGCGGTCTATGAGGAGAATGAAGAGCTTCGTAGGGCGGTTGCGCAGTATTCGCGAGAGAGTGCGAATTACAATACGATAAAAGCGAAGTACGAGAGGCTTCGGGATAATCTCCGATTTACGCAAAACCAGAAAAACCGGGATAAATATGATTACCGTACGGCAGAGGTGATCGCTGTCAATTCGGATCCGAACAACCGGACGCTTGTCGTCAATTTGGGCGAGCGCGACGGCATCCGGCCGAACATGTCGGTCACTACGGTTGACGGCATGGTGGGCATCGTAAGCAACGTGAGCAATTTCACCTCCACGGTGAAGCTGCTGACAACGATGGATGCCCAGGACCCGAATCCGCAGCCGATCTCGGTTACGGCGATCGGCAAGGAGGACAAAACCTTCGGCATCGTGGAAACTTACGACGAGAAGACCAACACGCTGCTCATGACACGGGTTGCGGAGGATGATCCGATTGCGGAAGGAGACAAGATTATTTCGTCCGGCGCGGGCGGCGTCATTCCGCCGGGCCTGATCATTGGAACCGTAGATAGCGTCCAGATCAGCCAATTCGGGCAGAGCAGAACCGCAACGATTACGCCTGCCGCCAAATTCGAGGACTGGAGATATGTCATTATCGTGGTTACCCCAGAGGAGCCGAAATGATGGCGCGCAAGCAGATTCTCATTCTCCTGTTGTTCGTTTTGTTCATCCTGCAAGGCACGGTGTTCTTCTGGTTAACGCCGAGCTCGCTGCAGCTGCAGATCTATCCTAATTTTGTTCTGGTCGCCATATTTTTCGTCTCGATCTATTATCACCGCCATACCGGCCTTGTGCTCGGACTTATATTCGGTATGCTTCATGACATCGTATACTACGGCGAAATGATCGGCACTTATTCTTTTGCTATGGGCATATCCGCATATTTGCTGGGACTTGTGTTCAAGGCGCCGCGTGCTCCGCTGCCGATGATGATGACGATCGTCATCTTGGGAAGCCTGCTGTTCGATAGCACGCTGTTTGGTATCTACAAGGTATTCCGGCTTAATCCGACCTCTTACAATTGGTCGCTGCTGCATCATATGCTGCCGAATCTCCTCGTTCACTTTGCCTTTGCTTTGGCGATTTATGTCCCGGTCCGCAAGCAGCTGGAGCTGATCGCGAAATATCAGCGAAGAAAGACTGCTTCCTAAGCCCACGCCAAGACATTTTACGAAGACTAGCAGGAACTTGAAGGTTTGAGCGCGAAATGTACTAGGATGGGAGGGACAGGTCTTATGGCTGTAAAATCCAATCATGTGACGATTAAGGGCATTAAGGATGGCCTGGTATTCCTGCTTGACGATCAATGTGAGCTCGACGAGCTGCTCCAGGAGCTTAGGTATAAGCTGGAGCACAGTCACCAGAATATTTTGACCGGACCGATCATTCATGTGGATGTAAAGCTGGGATCCCGTAAAGTATCCGAAGAAGAAAAACAGATGATTCTCGATATATTGAAGCAAAAAGGAAATCTTCTAATCCGCAATGTAGAGTCCCCGCCGATCGAGCCGGAGACCCCTCCCGGCAGCCAGCTGGAGCTGATGACGGGAATCGTGCGATCAGGGCAGGTGCTGCACCATGATGGAGATCTCCTATTCCTAGGAGACGTCAATCCCGGGGGCGTCATTACGTGCACCGGAGATATATACATACTGGGCGCGCTGCGCGGAACCGCGCATGCCGGTGTGGACGGCAACGAAGAAGCGATTATTGCCGCTTCGTATTTCGCTCCTACCCAGCTCCGGATTTCTCAAATGATCAGCCGGCCGCCGGACGAATGGGAGACGCGCGAGACGGTCATGGAATTTGCTTATTTGAAGAACGGAAGCATGGAGATCGACAAGATCAGCAACATCTCACGTTTGGGTCGGGATTTTAATGTGTTTAAAGGGGTGTAGTACATGGGAGAGGCAATCGTCGTAACTTCTGGTAAGGGCGGAGTCGGTAAAACGACGACATCGGCGAACATCGGCACAGCTTTAGCACTCTTGGGAAAAAAAGTGTGTTTGGTGGATACGGATATCGGTCTGCGCAATTTGGATGTCGTCATGGGCCTGGAGAACCGGATTATTTACGACATATGCGACGTTGCAGAAGGGCGATGCCGGCTCAATCAAGCGTTGATCAAGGACAAGCGCTTTGACGATCTGTATATGCTGCCTGCAGCCCAGACGAAGGATAAGAACGCGATTTCTCCGGATCAAGTGAAGGATATCGTTCTCGAACTCAAGAAAGAATTCGAATACATCATCATCGATTGCCCTGCAGGAATCGAACAGGGCTTCAAGAATGCAATTGCCGGCGCCGATAAAGCCATCGTCGTTACGACGCCGGAGAACGCAGCCGTTCGGGACGCAGACCGGGTTATCGGGCTTCTGGAGAGCTCCCATGTGGAATCGCCGAAGCTGATCGTGAACCGGATCCGTCCGAACATGGTGAAGACCGGCGACATGCTCGAGATTGAAGATGTGCTGCAGGTGCTGAACATCGATTTGATCGGCATCGTGCCCGATGACGAGAAGGTGATCAAGGCGGCCAATAGTGGGGAGCCGACCGTAATGAATCCGGATTCCCAAGCGGCGATCGCCTATCGGAACATCGCACGCCGAATTCTTGGTGATACCGTGCCTCTGATGCAGATTCATCAGAAAAAGGGCATGTTCACCAAGTTCAAGAAGTTTTTCGGAATGGGTTAAGCGAAGTTTCAGTTTCATATAGAGCAGCAGGGGTATCCCAACAGATCTTGGATCTGGCGGGATACCCCTTTTTTTCTGTTGGAAGCCGCTCCGTATAGAAAAGGTTCTCGACAGCCTGAGGGGTTCTCAAGAAGGCAACGGCATTTCTACCGGATCCGGCTCATCAAGATGAGCAGGGCTTGTTCTAAACGGCTTTCCCTCCCTCATATGATAGGACAAGAAGAGATCTGCCGAAGGATCTTGAGGCAGACAGACAAACAAGCCCCAAGGGGGAGAGCTTATGGACGTTAAATCCTCAGTGAAACATCGTAGGGAAGCCCGAATCCGGGAGCTGCTCGAGGGCGGGCAGCATTCGCTCCCGCCGGACAAGTCGTGGCCGGCGCTGCCTGGACAAGCGGAGACGGTCAAGCCGGAAGCCAAAGAGCCCGAGGGGGCTCAGAATTCGAAAGTCAGACCGGCATTGCCCGATCGGTCCTCGGCCGATATGGAGCCGGATCCCGAGCGGCTCTGGAAGCAGCAGGGATATCGCGGCTGGTACGACACTATAGATCCCGGCGACGCTCCGAATCCGCCGCGAAGGGGATCCTTTCTGCCCGGCCTTGTTCGACGCCTCGTCGTGAGCGCGCTGCTGTTCGGCATCGTGTGGGGGATATTTTCCATGCAGCAGCCATGGGCTCTGCGAACGCAGGCCTTTATCATCGAAGGGCTGAGCCGTGAGATGGATTTCCGCGCGGCCCAGGTATGGTACGAAGAGCATTTTGGAGAAGCTCCATCCTTTATTCCGATTTTCGGGCAAACCGATGAGCACTCCACCAAAGTGAATGCATCCACATCGCTCATTCCTCCGCTTGAAGGCAGGTTGGTGCAATCCTTTGCTGTAGATCTGAAGGGAATCGTGCTGGAAGCCGCAGGAGGATCGTTATCCCAGCGGGCGGTCAGAAGCATTGAGACCGGCCGGGTACTGGAGGTGACAGAGCATCCGGAGAACGGGATATCGGTTTTAATTCAGCATACGGGAAACCGGAAGGCGATTTACAGCAGACTGGCGGAGACCGGGCTGAAGGTCAACGATTGGGTGCAGGGCGGAGATCCGATCGGTACGCTTCAATCGACGGATTCGGGCAGTCCCCCGACGCTTTATTTTGTTCTCAAAGAGGGCAACCGGGACGTGGACCCTGCGGAAGTGATGCCGCTTGATTAATTTTAAGGGGACAGCCCTGTCGCTGCATCCGCTTTTTGTCATCGTCATGCTGGCTTCCGTCGTAACGGGACGTTTTCTCGAGCTGCTTACATTATTCATCATCGTCTTTATCCATGAATTAGGTCATGCCGCCGCCGCTGCAGCGATGGGGTTCAAGGTGAGAGCCATTCAGATGCTGCCGTTCGGCGGCGTTGCTGTTATAGAGGACGATGGGCGGATGACGGCATGGAAGGAAATCGTCATCGCGCTTTCAGGTCCGCTCCAAAATGCCATCATGATCGGACTTGCCCTCTGCTGCCGCTGGGCCGGCTGGGGAGACGAGGCGATGCTGGCTTATATTATCCAGGGAAATGTGATGATCGCTCTATTCAATCTCCTGCCGATTCTGCCTCTTGATGGAGGAAAGGTGCTCCAGGCGCTGATCAGTTTAATCGCTCCTTACCACGCAACGCTGGTATGGACTTCCCGGGCCGGCATATGCGGCAGTCTGCTGATGATCGCTTACGGACTTGCTCCCTTATCCTCCGGCGGCGGGATCCGCCTCAACCTGCTGATGATCGGGCTGTTTCTGGCATACTCCAACTTTGAGGATCACCGGAATGTACCTTACCGTTTTCTCCGATTTCTTGTGCAGCGCAGCGAGATTTATGAACGAAATTTGGAGCGGCTCGGACCTGCACAGCCGATCGTAGCCGATTCTGCGAAACCTTTGAGTGATATCATGCGTCTATTTAAAAGAGAGAAGTATCATTTGATATATGTGATGGGCGGACCGGGCCGTTTGCTCGCCGTTGTGCCTGAACAGCATGTCATCTCTTCGTACTTCGCATCAAATGGACCACCCTGATATGCGTAAAATCGTAAACATCATGAGGGAGACACAGGGTGGGGCCGATTCTGTCTGCTTCATTCATCCAAATTGTGGTAGGATAGAATCATAGAGTTCGTCTTCCGTTTGTGAGGTGAAGCCATGAGGCAAATGATCGTTCATTGTGAACATGAGAACATTCAGATGGCTCTCATCGAGGATGGGAGATTAGCGGAGTTCGCGGTTGAGCGAAATTCCGAGCAGAGTGTAGTCGGAAGCATTTACAAGGGAAAGGTTGTCAATGTGCTGCCCGGGATGCAGGCAGCCTTTGTCGATATCGGACTGAAGAAGAACGCATTTTTATATGTTGATGATGTGCTTCATCCGCATCTTGAGAAACAGCCGAAGCAGAAACCCTCGATCTCGCAGCTGCTGACCGTCGGCCAAGAGCTGATCGTTCAAGTGATGAAAGAGCCGAGAGGAGGCAAGGGAGCCAGGGTGACAACGCATTTCTCCCTTCCGGGCAGATGCATGGTATACATGCCGACAGCCGATTATGTCGCCGTCTCGAAGAAGATCGAGCGCGATGCGGAGCGCAGCCGGCTGAAGGGGATTGGAGAGCAGCTGCGGACCGGGGAAGAGGGCATCATTATCCGGACGGTTTCGGAGGATGAGCCCATCGATTTTATCCGCAGTGATCTTGAGTTTTTAAGGGAAGAATGGGCGAGAATAACGGAAAAGGCACGGAAGCTTCAAGCTCCCGCTTTGCTCCATCGGGATCTTGGCCTTTTGCAGCGCCTGATCAGGGATTCATTTGATCCTTATGAGGATGAGCTCGTGATTGACAGCCTGCCCAAAGCCGAGGAGACGATTAGCTACCTGAAGGACAGCGTCCCGGGCATCGAGCCAAAGGTTATCCATTATTCGGAGAGCGTCCCGCTCTTCCAGGCTTACGGGATTGATGATCAGCTGAAGACCGGCTTCGCAAGAAAGATTGCGCTGCCGGAAGGGGTTACGATCGTCATTGACCAGACGGAAGCGATGACCATTATCGATGTCAATACCGCGAAATATATCGGCGGGGATAATCTGGGCGAGACGATTCTCCAGACCAACCTGCTGGCCGCTCGCGAGATTGCACGCATATTGCGGCTGTGGGACATCGGAGGGATCATCATCGTCGACTTCATCGATATGGAGCGCGAGGAGCATCGGCATCAGGTAGCGGCGGCAATGGAGGAGGCGATCCGGAAGGATCGGAGCAAGACCTTTGTCGTAGGCTGGACCAAGCTGGATTTGCTGGAAATGACCCGTAAGAAAGCGAGAGAGAGCATGCCGCTGCCCTTTGCCAAGCCTTGCGGTGCCTGCGGAGGGAGAGGCTTTGTTCTTCCTTCTGGAGGTTGACGTTGAATAAGGATTATGATATTATCATTGGGTATGTGTGAAGTAATCTATTGCTGCACATGCTGTAACCGCTCCGGTTGGGTTTATAAGCGCTGTTCAGGTATGGACAGTCACCTTTTCCAGGCGAGTCTGAGACATAGGGAGGTGCAAGCAAATGTACGCTATTATCGAAACAGGCGGTAAGCAATACAAAGTTCAAGAGGGCGATGTATTGTTCATCGAGAAGCTGAATGCAGGTGACGGAGAGAGCGTGACTTTCGACCGTGTACTGGCCGTTTCCAAAGAGGACGGACTGGTAGCAGGTACTCCGGTTGTAGCCGGTGCAACTGTGACTGCGAAAGTGGAGAAGCACGGTAAAGGCCGCAAGGTCGTTGTATACAAATACAAGCCGAAGAAGAACTACCACAAGAAGCAAGGTCATCGTCAGCCTTATACGAAAGTAACCATCGAGAAGATCCAAGCGTAAGAGGGTGCGGTAAGTGATTACGGTACAGATCCTGCGCGGGGAAGATGGACGAATCCGTAGCTTTAAGGTTGAGGGACATGCGGGCTATGCCGATCCCGGACAAGATATCGTGTGTGCCGGAGTATCCAGCATCACGGTGGGGACGGTCAATTCCGTCGAGGCTCTTACCGGAATCGTTATGGAGACCCGGATGAAGGGCGGCTTTCTCAGCGCGAATCTTCCGAAGAGTGCAGACGAATCTGCATTGGGTCAAGTTCAGCTGCTTCTCGAGTCGATGGTTGTCATGTTGCAGGGAATTGCCGATTCATACGGCAAATATATACGAATACAAGAATTGACTACTTAAAGAAGGAGGTAGACAACATGTTGAAATTGGATCTTCAGTTATTCGCATCGAAAAAAGGTGTAGGTTCCACGAAGAACGGTCGTGACAGTGAAGCGAAGCGCCTTGGCGTGAAGCGTGCGGACGGTCAAGTTGTGACCGGCGGCAGCATCTTGGTTCGTCAACGTGGTACGAAAATTCACCCAGGCACGAACGTGGGTATCGGTAAAGACGATACTTTGTTTGCGAAAGTGGACGGCGTTGTGAAATTCGAACGTTGGGGCCGTGACCGCAAGAAAGTGAGCGTCTACCCGGTTGAAGTCGCTCCTGTAGCGGCTGCAGTGGAAGCTTAATCGTTTCTTATACTGCTTACAGAAGAAGCCTTTCGGCATCGTTGCCGGGGCTTCTTTTTTTAATTATAAGAAGGGGCTTGCTTCACTCCGTGGGCGGGGTATCCGGTCGTCGAGTTGGTTAGCATCTTCGAAGCCAAGGTGGAGTAACCGTTAGCCTGCAGCGCCTTCGATCGCTGGCCTTCCACCGTAATTCGTATTGAAATTTGCCAAGATCATCATCCAGGGGATGAACCATGCGGAAAGACTGTGATATACTGAGATCTGGTGAATGTAACCAATTGCTGTTGAAAGACGAGGAGAAGCGATGAAATCCTGGATATGGATAACGGCTGGGGCCGGTTTAACCTCAGTCTTGCCGGTAGCATGGATGGTATGGAAGCCTAGTCTCGCAGCGGGTGCCGTAACGGCGATCTGGGCTGCGGCTGCTTCGGTTGGCGCTGCATGGCTTGTGCTGCGGTCGGAGAAGCGCAGGCAGCAGGCGATCGTTCGGAATATGGAGCACGCGTCGATTCGGATGTTGAATCATCACCGACATGATTGGATGAATGAACTTCAAATTTTATACGGCTATATTCAATTAGGCAAGCTTGATAAATCCGTGGCTTGTGTGGAAAGAATAAAAGAGCGGATGGCGCTGGAGAGCAAAATATCCAAGCTGGGCATCCCTTCTCTGGTTTTTTATTTACATTCATACCGGACCTCCGGCAACAATCTGCAGCTGGAAGTTGACATTGTGGATCAAGTCCAGTTGGAAGGCAAGGTCTCGCCAGGAACGGCCGATCGGGTGGCCGAAACGATTATTCGGACGGTCAAGGCTTTCCAGATGAGCGGGAAGGCGTCATGGGGAGAAACCCGGGAGTTAGCGTTAACATTTATGCAGCAGGAGCATGAGCTGATTGTATGGGCACAGGGTGAAGGAGACTTCGGAGAACCCGACAGCTTAAGGCTTCAGATCGAACAAGCCGTACAGGACGAAGGCGTTCGGGTGGAACAGACGGAGCCGGGGGAACCCACGTACCGCTTATACCTGCCGTTAGTGACTTGAGGAAGGTGATATCATGTTTGTAGATAAAGCGAAAGTTTACGTAAAAGGCGGAGACGGAGGAGATGGCCTCATTGCATTCCGCCGTGAGAAGTATGTGCCTGAGGGCGGCCCTGCCGGCGGTGACGGCGGCAAAGGCGGCGATGTCATATTTCGAGTGGATGAAGGACTGCGTACGCTGATGGATTTCCGTTACCAGAAGCATTTTAAGGCCAAGCGCGGAGAAAAGGGACGGAACAAAAGCCAGCATGGCGCCAACGCTGAAAATTTGATTGTGCGCATACCGCCCGGCACGATCCTGATGGATGACGACACGGGCGAAGTGATCGGGGATCTGACCCGGCATGGGCAGCAGGTCGTTGTAGCCAGAGGCGGACGCGGGGGACGGGGAAATATCCGTTTCGCAACGCCAAACAATCCTGCGCCGGAGCTCGCCGAGAACGGTGAAGAGGGCGAAGAGCGATACGTCGTAATGGAGCTTAAGGTCATGGCCGATGTCGGCTTGGTCGGCTTCCCGAGCGTCGGCAAGTCTACGCTGTTATCGGTCGTTTCCGCTGCGCAGCCAAAGATTGGAGCCTATCATTTTACGACCATCACGCCAAATCTCGGTATGGTGGAAGTGGGCGATGGCCGAAACTTCGTCATGGCCGATCTGCCCGGATTGATCGAGGGCGCCCATGAGGGCGTCGGACTCGGACATGAGTTCCTCCGGCATGTAGAGCGGACGCGCGTCATTATTCATGTGGTAGATATGGCCGGTACGGAGGGCAGGGACCCGTTCGAGGATTGGGAGAAGATCAATGATGAGATCAGGCTCTACAATGCGGCTCTGATGGACCGCCCGCAAATTGTGGCTGCCAATAAGATGGATATGCCTGAAGCCGAAGAGAATCTGGCCGTCTTCACCGAGAAGGTAAAGGCGATCCGCCCGGACATTGAAGTTATGCCCATTTCTTCACTGACCCGTCAAGGGATCCAGGAGCTTCTGTACCGAACGATGGATATTCTTGAGAGCATGCCGGAAGAGCCAACGGTGGAAGAGGTGACCGAGGTTGCCGAGCGGAAGGTCTACAAGTTCAAAGCCCAGAATGACAACTCGTTCACGATTACCCGCGACAATGAAATGTATGTCGTGCACAGCGAACGGATCGAGCGGATGCTGAAGCGGATGCAGATGAATTCGCATGACGCGATTCTGAAGCTTGCCCGGACCATGCGCCATATGGGTGTGGACGAGGAGCTTCGCAAGCGCGGTGCAACGGAAGGAACAATTGTACGAATCGGCGATTTTGAATTCGAGTTTGTTGAAGGAAGCAGCTATTATTAAGAGCAGAACAGAAGGATGGAACATCCCCCAATCGGGGCCTTCGAGCGCCGCTGATTTTGTTTGATAAAGAGATACCGCTAAGTCTGTATGCAAGCAGGCTTGGCGGTTTTTTTGTACGCTAAAGAGCGCGAATATGCCCGCATTCCCAAATTTTTCATCCATTTACCAGTCAAATCGTATACAATAGTAGTACATTTGTACCTTTTTTTATTGATCATCAGATCGGACGAACCGTGCAAAAGGAGAGCAGAACTATGGCAATCATTGACGTTGTTAAATTTGAAGGCCCGCCGGATGTGTTTGCTTGGCGTTATCCGAACCAGGAACTGGGCACCTGGACCCAACTTATCGTTCATGAATCGCAGGAGGCGATTTTATATAAGGGCGGCCAAGCCTTGGATTCCTTCTCTGCAGGCAGGCATACGCTAAGCACTGCAAACATTCCGATTTTATCGAATATCATCAATCTTCCGTTCGGCGGCAAATCCCCGTTTACCGCTGAAGTATGGTTTATCAACAAAATGCGCTCACTGGATGTGAAGTGGGGGACGAGCGCGCCGATACAGCTCCAGGATCCCAAATATAATATTATCGTCTCCGTGCGGGCATTCGGACAGTTCGGGGTCCAGATCAGCGATCCGAGAAAATTTTTGGGGAAAATGGTCGGCACGCTGCCAACCTTTGATCAAAGCACCTTGGTCAAATATTACCGGGGGGTGCTTATGTCCAATATTAAGGATATCATCTCCTCGTACATCATTTTCAAAAAAATCAGCGTCGTCGAAATCAGCGCCTATATGACGGAAATATCAAAGCACATTATGGAAGCGATTGCTCCATCGTTCGATGAGATGGGGATTACGCTGCTCAATTTCTTTGTCGATTCCATCAACATACCGGAAGATGACCCCGCGGCTCTTCGAATTAAGGAAGCATTGGCGAAGAAAGCGGAAATGGACATTATCGGCTATACATATCATCAGGAGCGGACCTTCGATACGCTGGAAGGAGCCGCGAAGAATCCCGGGAGCCCGGCGGGAATCATCGGCAGCGGGCTGGGCGTAGGGATCGGCATGGCTGGTCCGGTATATGAGACGATGACCCGAGTGTTAAGGGACACTGAGGTACCGACTGCGGACGGCCCCGGACTGAAGCCAAGAGCCTGTACCGAGTGCGGAACGTTGATCGACGAGCATTCCCGGTTTTGTTCAGGCTGTGGTCAGCCGGCCCATGTGCAGAAGCCGGACAAGCCGGCTCGCGATATTTTGTGCACCGATTGCGGTCATGTGATCCCCCGTCATGCGAAGTTTTGCCTGAACTGCGGAGATCCGTACAGAGCCTGCCCATCCTGCGGCTATGATTATCCGGCGAATGCCAAGATATGCGCGGAATGCGGCGCCCAGCTGCCGATCCCTTGCCGGGAATGCAGCCACTTGCTGGACCCGGGGGCGAAATTCTGTCCGAACTGCGGAGCAAGCCATAGGCTTCAATGCACTAACTGCAATCATGAGGTACAGCCGGGGCAGAAGTTCTGCATGGAATGCGGGCATCGGTTAATGGAAAGTGAAAGCGGTGATCCATCATGACGTCAAGAGTCGCAACTCGAAACGGTTTCTGGTTGGCTGCCGCGATCGTGCCGGTGGCAACGATACTGCTATTCGGTTTTATTGGCGGGCTGACCGATATCAACGCGTGGATGTCCGGCATTGCCATTGGTTTCGCTGAGGCGTCTGTGCTTCTTTTTACCGGATCCTGCATCCATCAACGCAGACGCAAAGCTGCTGCCTCCAAGGCCCCTTTTACGATCGCCATGGGCTTCATTATCGGGGTGTATGCCGTATCCGTCATCCTTGAGGTGATTTTGCTGGGAAACCTGTTTAAGCTCTCAGGGCCGGCGTATCTCAAAATCCATGCGATGACGTTATTGGGATTTGCCGTTGTTTTGGCTTTAGTCTCTCTGATCGGCAGGTATGCATTCGCTCATGAGGAGAAGGAGGGGGAGCACACAGCAAGGAAGCGTGAAACGGTCGCTTGGGTTGGAGCGATCCGGGGAAAGCTGAACCTGCTGTCAGGCGAGGATATCCCCTTGCTGGATCGGGATTTGGCTGAACTGGAGGAGACGCTTCGCTACAGCGATCCCATTCCCCATGCCTCCCTCCATGAAATGGAGCATTTGATCCGGGAGAAAATCGCGGTATTGGAAGATCAGGTGACACTGATCGGTGAAGTCAGCGCCGAAGCCCGCCCGGAGGTGGCCGAGGAAACGGCACGCATGATCCGGGATATCCTCAGAACGGTGCAGGACCGTAATATGCAGCTTTTACATGCAAAAGCAGGTTCTACATAAAAGCAGATCAAGGAGATAACGTATGGGTATGCCTTTGAAACCTTATAAATTGAAATTTTCCACAACCGATGCCCTTATCCTCGTGGCTGCCGTTTTATTTTTTCCGCTAGCGATGGTGCTGGCCGCCATTCGATTGATTGCCACCCAGCGTCGAAACAGCTGCAAGGGGAGAAATTACAGGCTCTTGGGCTGGGTATTGCTAATTACGTTTATGGTCCTTGAGTTTTTGATGATCGTCGGCAGCACCGGCACCGGGGAGACCGGGAGTCTTTCGGAAGTCACGATCTTCTTGGGAATCGTTTTTCTGCTTCCGGCAGTCATTTTGTTCGTGATCGGACACAAGCGGGACCAAAGCTTCGGAATGCTGATCGAGGTTTATACGGATGCCATCGTGCGAAGGAGGCTGTTCCATATCCCGTATATCGCCCAGGCGGTTAGGCAGGGACCGGAGCAAGTGATCCGGGATTTGAATGATATGTTTCGCATGCATTTGCTCCCCCATGGACGGATCGAGAACGGGGTCGTGAAAATCCCGTCCTTGCGGAGCCGAGAAGACTTCAGCGAAACCAGTGGTGCACAGAGCCTTGATGAGCAGCTGAATTCGGTCCTGAATCAAGCAGCCGTGATTTTGACGGCAGAGCGGACGGAGACACCGGAAGAGGACGGCCCGTATTGGATAGAATGCCCCGGATGCGGTGCGAAATCGTCCGTGGCCCGCGGCGAGCACAAGGAGTGCGACTATTGCGGCACGCTGCTGAGGCACAGCAGGATCGGGTAGACGGAGGGTTCGAAAAAGGGGGATCTGCCCAAGCCCCTTCTAAAGCACTGGTCGCCTTGATCGAGTGGCCCCAAGCGTGTAAGGATAAAAGCCGGCCTGCGCGACAAGTCCCTTTTAGGGACTTGTTTGCTACTGCGGCGCTGGATTGGGCGCGACAAGTCCCTTTTAGGGACTTGTTTGCTACTGTGGCGCTGGATTGGGCGCGACAAGTCCCTTTTAGGGACTTGTTTGCTCCTGCAGCGCTGGATTGGGCACAACAAGTCCCTTTAAGGGACTTGTTTGCTATTTCAGCGCTGGATTGGGCGTGACAAGTCCCTTTTAGGGACTTGTTTGCTTCTTCAGCGCCGGATTGGGCGCGACAAGTCCCTTTTAGGGACTTGTTTGCTCCTGCAGCGCTGCATTTGGCCCCACAAGTCCCTTTTAGGGACATGTTTGCTGTCGCGGGCCCGAGTACTTCATTCTCAACTTTAAGCGTAGTATGGGCGTTTTTTCTTCGCTAAATTTACATTTTTACAGGGTTAACGATGAGTTCCTATAAAATTTGCGATATAGTATAGGTTATAGCCTGGACATGAAGATGCTGCCAACGCGAAAAAAGGGACATTTATGTATTGCCCTTGCCCGATATATCCAGTATAATGTCCACTATACGAAAACAGTAGTCTTTGAGGAGAGGACGTTTTGTGAAGGAACGCTATTATTTGGTCCGGGAAGACATCCTTCCCGAAGCTGTGGTCAAAACGATGCAGGTGAAGAAGCTGCTGGCCTCCGGCGACGTCAAGACGGTCCATGAAGCTGTTGAGCAGGTAGGGCTTAGCCGCAGCGCCTTTTATAAGTATAAGGATGGCATCCATCCGATCAATCAGCTGGAGCGGGATGAAATTGTCACCATATCGATTGATATGGAGCACCGTTCGGGCATGCTGTCAGAGGTGCTTGGATTGGTTGCCGGTGAAGGCGGCAATGTGCTGACCATCCACCAGAGCATTCCTTTACAGGGGATCGCAAACGTGGTGATCTCTGTTGAGGTCTCCCGTTTGATTGAAGAGCTCGACGATTTGTTGGACGGTCTGCGCCGGATCACCGGCGTACGCAAAGTACAGATGATCGGGCAAGGATAATTCGTTTCATGGTTAAGTAAATCGCTTATTGTGATGGGATACGGGAGGTAATTGTAGGAATGAAGCCGGTGAAGATAGGGCTTTTAGGATTGGGAACAGTAGGAACTGGGGTTGTGCGAATTGTAGAAGGTCATCAGGAGGATCTGAGCAGCCAGGTCGGATCACCGATCGTGATCGAGCGGATTGCGGTGAAGCATCTGGAGAAATACCGCAGCGTCAGTGTGGATCAGAGCAAGCTGACGGAGGATCCGTGGGAAGTGATCCGGGATCCGGAGATTGATGTCATTGTGGAAGTTATGGGCGGCATCGATCAGACGAAGACGTACATTTTGGAAGCGCTGGACCGCGGCAAGCATATCGTGACGGCGAATAAGGATCTGATGGCTCTGCACGGCGCCGAGATTTTGGCAAAAGCGCAAGAGAAGCAGTGCGATGTATTCTATGAGGCAAGCGTAGCCGGCGGTATTCCGATTATCCGGACGCTGATTGAAGGCTTCTCATCGGACCGCATTATGAAGATTATGGGGATCGTGAACGGTACGACCAATTATATTTTGACGAAAATGAGCCAGGAGGGCGCATCCTTTGAGGACGTACTGGCTGAAGCGCAGGCGCTCGGCTATGCGGAGGCAGACCCGACCTCTGATGTGGAGGGCCTGGACGCGGCACGCAAGATGGCGATTCTCGGAACGCTTGGTTTCCGGACGAATGTCGAGCTGCAGGATGTATCGGTCAAGGGAATCTCTCAAGTAACCAAAGAAGACATTTCGTACGCCAAACGTCTGGGCTATGAGATGAAGCTGCTCGGCATCGCGGAGCGTCAGGACGACGAGGTCAGCATCAGCGTGCAGCCGACCATGGTACGCACGGGACATCCCATCGCAGCCGTTAACGGTGTTTTCAACGCCGTCTACGTCTATGGGGAAGCTGTAGGGGAGACAATGTTCTACGGTGCGGGTGCCGGCGAGATGCCGACGGCGACCTCCGTTGTGGCGGATCTGGTCGCGATCATCAAAAACTTGAAGCTTGGCGTGAATGGTCTGAAAGCGATCGTTCCGTATAAACCGAAGAAGCTTAAGACGGATGAGCAGATTTCGTATAAAAACTTCATTCTGCTGCATGTCGATGATAAAGCGGGAGTACTCGCCCAAATCACCCAAGTGTTTGCACAGCATGACGTAAGCCTGGAATCGGTCGTCCAGCAGCCGAATGACCAGAATCCGGATGCAGAGATCATCATCGTCACGCACCATGCGAGCAAGGCAAATATGGATAAGGTGCTGAATCATTTCGAGGGCCTGGAGGTTATTCGGCGGATCAAGAGCGTCTACCGCGTAGAAGGCTAACCCATAAGACCGCGAAGTGAGCATCAGAGCCGAGACTATATTTTTTCATAGAAAAGGAGATCATGAGAGATGCCGTACGAAGGACTGCTTCAAACTTATAAAGAATATTTACCCGTTAATGAACAAACCCCGCTGCTGACCCTTAAAGAGGGGAATACGCCCCTGATCCGCGCCGAAAACCTGTCGGAGGAGCTAGGAATCGATCTGCACTTTAAATTTGAAGGCCTGAATCCTACAGGCTCCTTTAAAGACCGGGGAATGGTGATGGCGGTAGCAAAGGCGATGGAGGAAGGCAGCCGCACCATTATGTGCGCCTCGACCGGCAATACCTCCGCTGCAGCGGCTGCTTATGCGGCGCGTGGCGGGTTGAACTGCATCGTTATTATCCCGAACAACAATATTGCCCTGGGCAAACTCGCACAGGCGATGATCTACGGCGCCAAAGTGATTGCCATCGACGGCAATTTTGACCGCGCACTGGAAATCGTCCGGGAGATCACGGCTAAGCATCCGATTACCCTCGTCAACTCCGTGAACCCGTACCGGATTGAAGGGCAGAAGACGGCTGCATTCGAAGTGGTTGATCAGTTGGGAAAAGCGCCGGACGTGCTGGCGATCCCGGTTGGGAATGCGGGCAATATCTCCGCATATTGGAAAGGCTTCAAGGAATACCATGCAGCCGGCAAAGCGGCTTCGCTTCCTAAAATGCTCGGCTTTGAGGCCGAAGGAGCCATGGCCATCGTGAAAGGCGAGCCGATTGCTAATCCGGAAACGGTCGCAACGGCAATCCGAATCGGCAATCCGGCCAGCTGGAAGACGGCGGTTGCTGCAGCCGAGGAGTCCCGCGGCCAGATTAACTATGTAACCGATGAGGAAATATTGGAAGCCTACCGCAAAATCGCGTCACGTGAAGGAATCTTTGCCGAGCCGGGATCCGCAGCTTCGATTGCAGGCGTATATAAAATGAAGCGGGAAGGATATTTTAAAGGCGGGGAATCCGTTGTCTGCGTTCTGACTGGACATGGATTGAAGGATCCGAACATCGCGATTTCAACCGTCAAATCGGAACCGCTGGTCGTATCCGATACGGAGTCCGCAGTCATGGAAGCCATCGCGAAGCTTGAAGGGGCTGCGCAGGTATGAGTTTGTCCCAAGGCGTAAGGGTGAAGGTTCCGGCCAGTACGGCCAACCTCGGTCCCGGATTTGATACGCTCGGCATGGCATTGTCACTATACTCCTGGATCGAGCTGAAGCCGGCTGATCGCACTGAATTTCATCTCTACGGGGACGAGATGAAGGGAGTGCCGGTCGACAAAAGCAATTTGATCTATAAAGTGGCGCAAATGGTGTTCGATGAAGCAGGAGAATCGGTTCCCGAGCTTGAAATATCGATGTATTCCGACATTCCGTTGGCCCGGGGACTCGGCAGCAGTGCTTCCGCCATCGTTGGCGCCTTATTCGCGGCCAATGCGTTGATCGGCTCTCCGTTGTCTGAGGCCAAGCTGTTCGATATGGCGACTGCCCTCGAGAAGCATCCGGACAACGTTGGCGCCTCGTTATTTGGCGGCATTATTACGGCGGTATGGGATGGAAAGCATGCGGATTATATCCGGATCGACCCGCCGGCCCGTCTCGGGACGGTGGTCGTCATTCCGGATTTCCACCTGGCCACGTCCAAAGCACGGGAGGCGCTGCCTGCCCAGGTCAATTTGGCCGATGCCGTATATAATATTAGTCGATCGTCCTTGATGACGGCTGCCCTGTCGGCAGGCCGCCTGGATCTTGTACGTGCAGCGATGCAGGACCGCATTCACCAGCCTTACCGGGCACCGCTCGTGCCCGGGATGCCGAGAATTCTGGCGGAAGCGCCTGATCAAGGCGCACTGGGGGTCGCGCTCAGCGGAGCAGGCCCGACGATCATCGCTTTCGTGGATCGTGACGATCGGCGTGTGGATGATCTCAAGGCTTACTTGGTGAAAGCGATGGAGGCCGAAGGCATTTCGGCCTCGTGCTTCTGTCTGGACCCGGCAGCCGAGGGCGTCCGGACGATGGACGACATCAACAACAGATCCTTTTTGGATATGATTAGAGGGGAAGTTACCGCATGAAAAAAATAGCCTTGTTGCCCTCAGGATCGGTATCTCATGAAGCGATACGATATCTTCTTGGCGATCAGCCTGTCGAGCTGGTCCACTACAAACTGATCTCTGATGTGTTCATGTCTACGGTCGAAGGCAAGAGTGATTATAGCGTCATTCCGATTGAGAATACGATTGAGGGCTCTGTAAGCCTCCATATGGATTGGCTTGTCAATGAGGTGGATATGCCGATGCAGGTGGAGTGGGTGTATCCGTCGATTCAAAATTTGATCGGCAATGCTTCGGAATTCCGCGGACCCGATGGAATGATGGATTTCAGCAAGATTACGAAAATCTGGTCCCATCAGGTTGCGACTGCCCAGTGCCGCCAATTCCTGGCCAAAGCAGCCCCTCAGGCGGAGCTTGAACAGGTTGGCAGCACGTCCGAAGGCGTTAAAATCGTAAAAGAAAATCCGGGCAAAGGGTGGGCGGCCATCGGAACATCCCTCGGTGCAGCGGAGCATGGATTGGATCTGCTCGCAGAGCGGATTACGGATCACGACAACAATTACACCCGGTTCGTGCTGATCGGCCATGAGCCGATCGCCATTGACCGTTCACCGGAGCATGTCAAGACGAGCATTCTGGTTACGCTGCCGGAAGATGTGCCGGGTGCGCTGCATCAGGTGCTTTCGGCATTTGCGTGGAGACGGCTGAACCTGACCCGAATCGAATCCAGGCCGACCAAGAAAAAGCTCGGCAACTATTATTTCTATATTGATGTAATGGCTCCGGCCGATTCCGTTCTGTTGACGGCCGCCATGGGAGAAATCGAAGCGCTCGGATGCCAAGTCCGCACGCTTGGATCGTATCCGGGTTACGCCTACGAAAGCGAGAAATTGGGGGTAAAGTAAATGTCTGAGCAATGGATCTATTTAGACGGAGAATTTGTCACGAAAGAGAATGCGAAAGTTTCGGTATTTGATCACGGCTTCCTGTACGGGGACGGCATTTTCGAAGGCATCCGGATTTATAACGGCAACATCTTCAAATGCAAAGAGCATTTGGACCGTTTATACGATTCGGCCAAGTCTATCGATCTAGTTATTCCATTGGCCTACGATGAGCTGCTGGAGGCAATGGCGGAGACGATTCGCCGCAACGATATGAGAGACGGCTACATCCGCCTCGTCGTGTCGCGCGGTGCCGGCAATCTGGGGCTTGATCCACGTCGCTGCCCGAAACCGACGGTGTTGATCATTGTCGAACAGTTGGCAATCTATTCTGAGGAAGCTTATTTGAACGGCTTGCGGGCGGTTTCTGTGGCCCAGCGCAGAAACATTCCGGATGCGCTCAATCCGAAGATCAAGTCGCTGAACTATTTGAACAACATCCTCGTTAAGATCCAGTCAAACTTCGCAGGGGCCGATGAAGCCATTATGATGAACGCTCAAGGGTATGTTACGGAGGGTTCGGGAGACAATATTTTTATCGTGAAAAATGGTGTCGTCACAACGCCGCCTTGTTACCTGGGCGCACTTGAAGGCATTACGCGCCAGGCGATTATCGAGCTGTGCGGCAAGCTTGACATTCCGCTTAAGGAAGAGCCTTTCAGCATGCATGATGTGTATATCGCCGACGAGGTATTTTTCACAGGTACGGCCGCCGAGGTCATCGCTGCACGCGAAATTGACGGGCGCACCATCGGAAAAGGGCAAGCGGGTCCGATTACGCTCCGATTGCTTGAAGAATTCCGGAAAATCGTTGAGATTGACGGGTATAAAGTTTGGGAATCCTAAAGATTACGGACAAGTAAATCAAGCTTATTGAACAATCCTTTCATGTCGATGAAAGGATTTTTTTTGTATCGAGGGATGTCAATCGCCCATTTCTTGCATAGGATGTAGTAACGAACACGGGCGAATAACCATGACGCCTAGAAGAGTGTAGGAGGTTTTAGCGGCGTGAAGATACACATCGTCAAGGAAGGCGACACCCTATATGAGCTGTCCAAAAAATTTGACGTACCGTTAACGAAGATCATCGTTGCCAACCCGCAGCTGGTCGATCCGAATAAGCTTGATGTCGGGGCTAAAATTAAAATTCCGACAGAGCCCGTTCCGGTACCTGGCGGCAGCCAGCCAATTATCCATAAGCACACGGTAAAGCAAGGGGATTCTCTATGGAAGCTGTCCAAAGCTTGGGGAGTGACCCTGAAAGAAATTATCGATGCCAACCCGCAGCTTAAAAATCCGAATGCCCTTTTGGTGGGAGAGATTGTGAACATCCCGTCATCTGGCATTTATACGGAGACGGGGGACAGCGATGGCGTAACGATGAGTGCTGAAATGGCTCCAGGCAAAAAGAAGCCGGGCAGCAAGGATTACACGGGCGTCAAAGAAGAAATTACCCAGCCCGTACCGCAGCCGCCGGTGGCCCCGCCACAGCCAATGCCAGAGCCGCCTGTGTTACCGAAGCTACCGGAGATTGCGCCTCTGCCGGAGGAGCCTAAAAAGGTAGAGCCGGAGTACAAACCGGAGATTAAGCCCGAGATTAAGCCCGAGTACAAACCTGAGATTAAACTCGAGTATAAACCGGAGATTAAACCCGAATTTAAACTAGAATACAAACCGGAGTATAAGCCAGAGTTCAAGCCAGAATTTAAACCGGAGTATAAACCGGAATACAAACCGGAATACAAACCTTTTGAGCCGGAGCAAATGTATCCGTTAAAGACAATGCCAATGCCGCATCCGGTTCTTCCGGTCGATGAACCATGCCCGAAGGTTGCTGATTTCCATGTCCAACCTTTCATGCATCCATGTCCGGAGTTTCCGATTCACCATGTTCCGGATCATCCATGTCTTGGTCCGTACCAACATCACCATCATCATGGATATCATGAGCCTCAGTTTACGATGCCGCAATACGGTTATCCGGAATCCCCATGCGGGTGCCATGAACCGGTAAAATGGCAAGGAGAGAGCGTTCATCCATACTACCACGTGCCACAGCCGGCCGTTCCGGCGTCCTATGGAGAAGCTTGGGGAAATGCAGCGGGAGGTTATCCGGGATTGTCCGGGGACTCGGTTGGGATGGAGTATTCCCAGGTATCCGTTTCCGAGTCCTATACGGCAGGAGTTACTTCTAACTATATGCCGTACTCGGAACATCACGGGATTTCGCCGCTTGGCTACGCCTCTTCACCTTGCGGCTGTCAGGGCGGAGAAGTTAGTCCTTTTTACGGTATGCCTCAAAGTTATCCATATGCTAACCAGGGCGCATCGGAGAATGCAATGCCTTATAATTGGCAGCATGGTGCCATGAATTCGTCGGGTGCCTACAGCGTTCCTTCGGCACCGATTGGAGGTTTCGGCGCAAATCCATCATTCATGAACCCTTATGAACAGATGTGGATAGACCGTCAAAATGAAGAACAAGGAGTAGGAATTGCTTCAAGCTTTACGGAAGATGCATCTCCAACGAATCATTCAGTTGAAGAGAGCGATCAGGAAGCTGAAATTCGTGACGCTGCAATTGAAGAGAATAGTAAGACGGCCAAGGCAAAGGTTCATCGTCAGACGGGGGGGAAAGCCTCCAGAACTGCAGCCAAGAAAACACGGAAGCCGCAGTCGGCAAAGAACAAACAGCAAAACCCATGGATAAAAGGATAAAGGTTTAGCGAAAAAATAAGGGGTAACAGCTTAGAGGTAAGTTGTGAGTGGTTTAGAGCCATGTTAGGATTTTTAGTAGAAGGGCGGCCGGTCACCGGCCGTCTTGTCTCATTATAGTAGGGATACAAAGCGTGGTAAAATATAGGGCGGAACGAGCTTTAAGTGCTTTGAAAGCCACTCTTTAATTAGTACAAGCTGCAATAATGGATTTGGAAAAAATTATGCATTGTTAAACAGTATTGATTCATGATATATTATAAATCCAGTCGCGAAACGAACGCCTTTGCGGCAGGGAAGAGGTCGATGAATAATTTTTGGTTTCGATTTTAAGTAATAAAAAAAACTTTAAAAAACCTCTTGCATTATCGAAATGAATATGATATATTATAAGAGTTGCTGATGCGAACGAGATTCGCCGGTAACGAAAAGGTTGATCTTTGAAAACTGAACAACGAGTGAGTAAAAACGAACCGCTTCGGCGGGGAGTTACAATAGAGAATTGAACAAATTCTCGTCAGTTTTTCTAATGAGCTTAATCGCTCTTTCAATCGATCGTCCTTCGGACGATCTTTATTGGAGAGTTTGATCCTGGCTCAGGACGAACGCTGGCGGCGTGCCTAATACATGCAAGTCGAGCGGAGCTGATGGAGTGCTTGCACTCCTGATGCTTAGCGGCGGACGGGTGAGTAACACGTAGGCAACCTGCCCTCAAGACTGGGATAACTACCGGAAACGGTAGCTAATACCGGATAATTAAATTCGCTGCATGGCGGAGTTATGAAAGGCGGAGCAATCTGTCGCTTGAGGATGGGCCTGCGGCGCATTAGCTAGTTGGTGAGGTAACGGCTCACCAAGGCGACGATGCGTAGCCGACCTGAGAGGGTGAACGGCCACACTGGGACTGAGACACGGCCCAGACTCCTACGGGAGGCAGCAGTAGGGAATCTTCCGCAATGGGCGAAAGCCTGACGGAGCAACGCCGCGTGAGTGATGAAGGTTTTCGGATCGTAAAGCTCTGTTGCCAGGGAAGAACGTCTCATAGAGTAACTGCTATGAGAGTGACGGTACCTGAGAAGAAAGCCCCGGCTAACTACGTGCCAGCAGCCGCGGTAATACGTAGGGGGCAAGCGTTGTCCGGAATTATTGGGCGTAAAGCGCGCGCAGGCGGTTCTTTAAGTCTGGTGTTTAAACCCGAGGCTCAACTTCGGGACGCACTGGAAACTGGGGAACTTGAGTGCAGAAGAGGAGAGTGGAATTCCACGTGTAGCGGTGAAATGCGTAGATATGTGGAGGAACACCAGTGGCGAAGGCGACTCTCTGGGCTGTAACTGACGCTGAGGCGCGAAAGCGTGGGGAGCGAACAGGATTAGATACCCTGGTAGTCCACGCCGTAAACGATGAATGCTAGGTGTTAGGGGTTTCGATACCCTTGGTGCCGAAGTTAACACATTAAGCATTCCGCCTGGGGAGTACGGTCGCAAGACTGAAACTCAAAGGAATTGACGGGGACCCGCACAAGCAGTGGAGTATGTGGTTTAATTCGAAGCAACGCGAAGAACCTTACCAAGTCTTGACATCCCTCTGAATCCTCTAGAGATAGAGGCGGCCTTCGGGACAGAGGAGACAGGTGGTGCATGGTTGTCGTCAGCTCGTGTCGTGAGATGTTGGGTTAAGTCCCGCAACGAGCGCAACCCTTGATCTTAGTTGCCAGCACTTTGGGTGGGCACTCTAAGGTGACTGCCGGTGACAAACCGGAGGAAGGTGGGGATGACGTCAAATCATCATGCCCCTTATGACTTGGGCTACACACGTACTACAATGGCTGGTACAACGGGAAGCGAAGCCGCGAGGTGGAGCCAATCCTAAAAAGCCAGTCTCAGTTCGGATTGCAGGCTGCAACTCGCCTGCATGAAGTCGGAATTGCTAGTAATCGCGGATCAGCATGCCGCGGTGAATACGTTCCCGGGTCTTGTACACACCGCCCGTCACACCACGAGAGTTTACAACACCCGAAGTCGGTGGGGTAACCCTTACGGGAGCCAGCCGCCGAAGGTGGGGTAGATGATTGGGGTGAAGTCGTAACAAGGTAGCCGTATCGGAAGGTGCGGCTGGATCACCTCCTTTCTATGGAGAATCGTCTTCTGCAACGAAGACATTCGAATATGGCTGACTTCAAGTCGCCAACAATTAGGCTGACCGCAAGGTCGCCGATCACTCACTCGTTGGTCAGTTTTGAGAGTTCAACCTCTCATTTGATCCTTGAAAACTAGATAACGAAACGAATTTGCGTTTTAGAAATATCCTTCTCTAACGACTTGTGTCAAGTGATTGACCAAGAAGTGAAAGAGTAGCGTTAGAGCGAAAGATTCGTGACAGGTGATCCTTTGGAAGCTTGTTTCACCATTGAGTGGTTTTATCCAATCAGGAAACAAGCGAACAACAGAGCACATGGCACGAAGCTGGAGCGACATGGTTAAGCTACTAAGAGCACACGGAGGATGCCTAGGCGCTAGGAGCCGATGAAGGACGTGGCGAACAACGATACTGCCTCGGGGAGCTGTAAGCAAGCTTCGATCCGGGGATGTCCGAATGGGGAAACCCGGCTGGTGTAATAGCCAGTCACTTCTGCCTGAATACATAGGGCAGCTAGAGGCATACCCAGGGAACTGAAACATCTAAGTACCTGGAGGAAGAGAAAACAAGAGTGATTCCGTCAGTAGCGGCGAGCGAACGCGGAACAGCCTAAACCAGAGAGCTTGCTCTCTGGGGTTGTGGGACGTCTCACATGGAGTTACAAAGGTTTAGATTAGACGAACAGGTCTGGAAAGGCCGGCCATAGAAGGTAAAAGCCCTGTAATCGAAAATGTGAACCCTCCGAGACGGATCCCGAGTAGTGCGGGGCACGTGAAACCCCGTATGAATCCAGCAGGACCATCTGCTAAGGCTAAATACTCCCTAGCGACCGATAGTGAAGCAGTACCGTGAGGGAAAGGTGAAAAGCACCCCGGAAGGGGAGTGAAATAGAACCTGAAACCGTGTGCTTACAAGAAGTCAGAGCCCGATCGATGGGTGATGGCGTGCCTTTTGTAGAATGAACCGGCGAGTTACGTTCCCATGCAAGGTTAAGGCGAGAAGCCGTAGCCGCAGCGAAAGCGAGTCTGAATAGGGCGCTTTAGTATGTGGACGTAGACCCGAA
>NZ_JBBOSR010000001.1:1835000-5577500 GCF_038050475.1 Paenibacillus sp. FSL K6-1566
CAAACCCGATTTGCAGGTGTACAAGCTGCACATGCAATGAAGATGATTACGGCATTTGGCGATGCCGCATCCTGAATTTAACGTTTGGTGGCGATGGCGGAAGGGTTCCACGCGTTCCCATACCGAACACGACCGTTAAGCCTTCCAGCGCCGATGGTACTTGGACCGAAGGGTCCCGGGAGAGTAGGACGCCGCCAAGCGGTACATATTCCCTGATAGCTCAGTTGGTAGAGCACTCGACTGTTAATCGAGTTGTCACAGGTTCGAGTCCTGTTCGGGGAGCCACTTATGGAGAGGTGTCCGAGTTGGCCGAAGGAGCACGATTGGAAATCGTGTAGGCGTCAAAAGCGTCTCGAGGGTTCGAATCCCTCTCTCTCCGCCAGCAAGGACTTTATATACGGCCCGTTGGTCAAGGGGTTAAGACACCTCCCTTTCACGGAGGTAACAGGGGTTCGAATCCCCTACGGGTCACCAACATGGAGGCTTAGCTCAGCTGGGAGAGCATCTGCCTTACAAGCAGAGGGTCGGGGGTTCGATCCCCTCAGCCTCCACCATTAAATATCCCCAAAAGATAAAGCAAAGGCTTTACAGGTGGTTTTATTAGGGGAGCTTATACACAATGACGCGGGGTGGAGCAGTTCGGTAGCTCGTCGGGCTCATAACCCGAAGGTCGCAGGTTCAAATCCTGCCCCCGCAACCAATTATATCGCATTAGCGATCAAGCCTCATGGAACTGTGGTGTAGAGGCCTAACATGCCTGCCTGTCACGCAGGAGATCGCGGGTTCGAATCCCGTCAGTTCCGCCATTTTTAACAATGGGAGCCATTAGCTCAGTTGGTAGAGCACCTGACTTTTAATCAGGGTGTCGAAGGTTCGAGTCCTTCATGGCTCACCAGTGTTACATAAATCTTGATATTGCGGACGTGGCTCAGCGGTAGAGCATCGCCTTGCCAAGGCGAGGGTCGCGGGTTCGATTCCCGTCGTCCGCTCCATTTGCGCCCTTAGCTCAGCTGGATAGAGCGTTTGACTACGAATCAAAAGGTCGGGAGTTCGAATCTCTCAGGGCGTGCCATTGATTGATGTGCGCATTCATCATGAATTTACTTAATGATTATCCTTACGCCGGTGTGGCGGAATTGGCAGACGCGCGCGACTCAAAATCGTGAGGGAAACCGTGGGGGTTCGAGTCCCTTCACCGGCATTTTAAATAACGGGACGTAGCTCAGCTTGGTAGAGCACCTGGTTTGGGACCAGGGGGTCGCATGTTCAAATCGTGTCGTCCCGATTCAAGCAAGGACCATTTTCAGAATTTCTGAAGATGGTCCTTTTGTCGTTGCGCACTTTCGGTACAAGGGATGTCTGAATAATTTGGCAGCCTTGCGGTCACAATATGAAAAACATTGAATAGAAGGGGATAACCTTGAGTGTTTTTCAATTCCTAAGAAAAGTGTTCCGCAAACGACGGAGACGCTGGAGACGGGCCATCTGGTCCAGTTCGATCCTTGCAGCGGCCATGATCTTCATTTGGTCTGGCCAGACGCTGAAGGATCAAATGAATATGCTGCTCACCGATAGCCGCGGCGAAAAACCGCTCGCGCTCGAGACGATGCATTATTTGCAGATGGAAGAAGAGAAGCAAGAAGAGCGGACTTCCGAGCAGAGAAAGTTTATGCAGGAACTGAACGCATCAAAGGGGAAGAAGAAAGTACATCTGCGCACTACCTATGTATGCGGGGTTGAAGAGCAGAATATCGGGCGCCTGAATGCAGACGGCATCTATGAACTGATGAATAAAAACCCATTATGGCAGGGCCGCCTGGATGACAAAGGGGAAGTTTGGCTGGAGCAAACGGTATCCGATCTCTCCCCCAACTGCAAGAAGCAAGCGTACATGAGCGTGGATGCAAGCGGAAATTTAACTTTGTTTGAGGGACCTCCCGAAGAAGAGAAGGTTCTCCGCACCTTTTTCCAATTAGATATCGGTTCGATGGAGTCCTCCTTGCCAAAGGATGTCATCCAGCAGCTTCAGGAGGGGATCCGGATTCAGGATATGGATGAATACAACAGCGTCTTGTCGACGTTTAGTGATTATGCGCGGGATATGGCTGAAAATGTGATGAAGCCCAGCTCCTGAGCGAATCCGGGCGAACCGGGTCGACCGTTTTTCGACAATGCCACATTTTTGCTGCTCTATTGTTACACTGCAACACCGCAACTGTCTGGTGCTGATTTGCACCGGGCAGTTTTTCTTTTTCAGTTGCGCGCAGCAGGCCATGCGGTCAAGAACGGAGTGCAATTTATCCGCCCACAAGCCTAATAGAAGCCTCCCTTAAAAAAGGAATCATAAGCTTAGGGAAACAATGTGAAAATAGGCACAAGAAAAGGTTCAAAGTTTTTCCTCAACTAAAGGTCGATCTTTTGTTATAATGGGAGAACGATACATATGTTCGCTTCATCAGAGGAGAGGTTAGTATTGCGTATTTTAGGCATTGACCCGGGGATTGCCATCGTTGGCTTCGGGTTTATTGATAAGACGGGGAGCAAGGTGTCGCCGGTGCAGTACGGCTGTATCCAGACCGAAGCGCATACGCCCGAAGAGGAAAGACTTCATCAGGTTTATGAGGGCATGCTGCAGTTGATTGATAAATATGAGCCGGAAGCCGTGGCTTTCGAGAAGCTTTTTTTTAACCGGAATGTAACGACGGCGATGACGGTATCCCAAGCAAGAGGCGTGCTCATTCTCGCAGCCGTTCAGCGGGGACTTCCCATTGCCGAGTACACGCCTATGCAGGTTAAGCAGGCGATTGTAGGCTATGGGAAGGCGGAGAAGAAACAGGTACAGGAGATGGTAAGGATGTACCTGAAGCTTGCGAGCATACCGAAGCCCGACGACGTGGCTGATGCGCTTGCTGTCGCTATATGTCACGCCCATTCCTATACGTTAAATTCCAGATTAAACGAGGTATTGCGAAAATGATTGATTTTTTACGTGGACAAGTCGTCCATCTCGAGAGTGAATATATTGTGCTGGATGTTCATGATGTAGGGTATCGCATCTTCTGCCCGAACCCGTATGCCTTCGCCAAAATGGAAGGAGTCGTCACGGTGTATACCCACCATCATGTACGCGAGGATGCGATTCTGCTGTTCGGCTTCCCGACACGGGAAGAGCAGCGGTTATTCCGCAAGCTCATCGAAGTATCCGGCATCGGCCCGCGGGTGGCGCTCGGAATATTGGGCGGCGGCTCGCCGGATCATGTGGTATCGGCCATCTTCCAAGAGAATATTTCATTTCTGATCAAGCTGCCGGGCATCGGGAAGAAGACCGCCCAACGCATGATTTTGGATCTGAAGGACAAGCTGGACGGCTTCAGCGATGCCGCCATGGCGACAGGACTGTTCGCCCTGCAGCAGGAGCAGCCGGAAGAAAGCGGTTCGGCTTGGACAGAAGCCCGCGAGGGGCTGAAGGCGCTCGGGTACACGGACAGCGAACTGGATAAAGTATGGCTGAAGATTAAGGATTCCATAGGCAGCGGAGAATCGGTCGATGTATTGATGAAACGGGCACTGCAGCAGCTGTATGCCGGTTAATAGCGTCGTCTGCAGGAGAGGAGTTTAACTTAAGATGGACGATCGAATTATTACTGCGAATTTAATGATGGAGGACCAGGCGGTAGAGCTCAGCCTGCGTCCCCGGTATTTGGCCGAATATATCGGACAAAATCAGGTAAAAGAGAATTTGAAAATCTATATCGAGGCAGCGAAGATGCGCAAGGAAGCGCTGGACCATGTGCTGCTGTACGGTCCCCCGGGACTGGGGAAAACAACCCTTGCGAACATTATCGCCAATGAGCTTGGCGTAAATCTGCGTACGACCTCGGGACCCGCCATCGAGCGTCCCGGCGATTTGGCTGCCCTTCTTACGAATCTGCAGGAGGGCGATGTTCTTTTTATCGACGAAATCCATCGGTTGCATCGGACGGTCGAGGAGGTCATGTATCCGGCAATGGAGGATTTTGCGCTGGACATCATGATCGGCAAAGGGCCGAGCGCACGCTCGGTCCGGCTGGATTTGCCGCCCTTCACGCTCATAGGCGCCACCACGAGAGCAGGATTGCTCTCCGCCCCGCTGCGCGATCGCTTCGGGGTTGTCAGCCGGCTGGAATTTTACACGGTGGATGAGCTAAGTTATATCGTGTCCCGCGGCGCGGACATTTTAGGTATCGAAATATTAGGGGATGCCGCAGAGGAAATTGCCCTTCGTTCGCGGGGGACGCCGCGGATTGCAAACCGGCTGCTGAAGCGGGTCCGCGATTTCGCACAGGTACGAGGCGACGGGATGATTACGACCGACATAGCAAAGGAAGCGCTGAGAATGCTGCAGATCGACCCGATGGGGCTTGATCTGATCGATCATAAAATGCTTCATGCCATGATCAAGAGCTTCCGCGGCGGGCCGGTCGGCCTGGATACGATCGCGGCTACGATCGGCGAAGAGAGCCAGACCATCGAGGACGTGTACGAGCCGTATCTGCTGCAGATCGGGTTCCTGCAGCGTACACCGCGGGGGCGGGTCGTGACACCGAACGCATACCATCATTTAGGCATCCCGGTTCCGGAGGATCGCCGTTAGAAGTTTTTGGACAATAGCTTATCATTCTATCCTTACAGCTCCAGGAGGTTTGTAGACATGAATATAAAGGGGAAGAAGTCATTTCTCCGCAGAACTGCCGCAGGCATGGCGGCAGCTGCTCTTGCCGCAAGCATTTGGGCCGCACCTGCCGCGCACGCTGCCGCCCCGTCACTTGACACGATTCGGGTAGCGATGTTCCTGGATCTTGGAAGCCAGTACAGATCCACAGTGAATGCCGTTACCCTGCAATCCGAGGAGGCCCTGACGGTTGCATTAGACAATGCCGGAGCCCAGGACGCGATGACAAGCATACCGGCTAACCAACAAACGCGCATGAGCGTCGATTCTTACCGGGTGAAGGTACTGGAGACGACAGATTGGAAAACGGCTGCCGAAGCCGCCAAAAAGCTGCAGGCAACGAGCGATAAACCAATGCTGTTTGTGGACGGCAAGGTGTACAAGCTGTATACGGGCATGTATGCATCGGAGAAGGCTGCATCCGATGCGGCAGCGAGAACAGCCAAGACGGCGGCTGCCCATTTGAACGGTCAGACCCCTTCGGTACGAGGCGGACTCCATCTGTCCGCAGGCTCCTTCGCAACGGAAGCGCAGGCGGAAGCAGCGCGTGCAGCCTATGCTGCTGCCGGCGTTGACGCATTTAACGTCATGACCCAGGCAGGTTATGAGGTCTGGGTCGGGGAGGCTGCCAATGCATCGGCTTTGGCCGCTGTCCAGCAGCAAGCCGCTGCTGCAGCGCCAAATCCCCTTGTTGAGACGAATACCAAGACCCCGGGATTGATCCTCCGCAGGGACGCCGGTCTGAACCTGGCGGCTGCTCAAGAAGTTCAGCACTTTATGCTGTCAGGTGAGCTGGCCACGCTCAAGGTGTCGGGGACAGCGGGCACCGGAATCCATGTGAAAGAACGTTCCGACCGAACTTACCGCGGAGCGATGGAGATCGGCAAGAAGAACGGGCAATTGTATTTGGTTAATGAGCTGCCGTTCCAGCAGTATCTATATTCGGTGGTAGGAGCCGAAGTGCCTTCCTCATGGGGGGCCGAGGCTTTGAAGGCACAAGCCGTTGCCGCAAGAACCTATGCGCTGTTCCAAGGAACCAAGTTTGAGGTCGCCAATGTCGTCGATACAACGCTGAGTCAGGCTTACTACGGTACGGCCTACGAGTATCCGAGCGTCGTGCAGGCGGTGGACGCCACTGAGGGAGAAGTCGTCATGAAGGACGGCAAGCTGGTCGAGACGGTGTTCTCCTCCAACGCGGGAGGCATGACCTCTGACCCTGCAGAGGTATGGGGCAATGCCAACAATGTATTCGCGGCAGTCGAGAGTCCGGGCGATACGTCGGCACAAGCCGCGTTGAAATCGTGGTACCACGTTCTTCTGCCCAGCGGGCTCACGGGCTATGTCCGGGAAGATAACGTGAAGGAGACAGGCAGCAAGACTGCTGCAGGCCTCCCTTATATGACCGTTACGTCTAAGGACACGAATGTGCGTCCGCTGCCCCTGATTCAATCCGATGCTAAGCCTGTAGCCCAAATGAATCCGGGCGATACGGCGGTCGTTCTGGACAAGGTGGCGGAATCGAACAGCTATGCGTGGATTCGGGGCCCGTTCACGTCCGAGCAGCTGCTGGCTTCGCTGAAAGGGAAGACGTCTAGCGCCCTCCCTTCAGCCATAACGTCGCTGACGGTGACCGAGCGCGGTCCTTCAGGCCGGGTTTTGTCCGTCAACGCCAATGGCCAGCAGCTGGATGTGAAGTACCCGGATGTGTACCGTTCGGCATTTAACGGATTGCCCAGCACCTTGTTTGATATTGAACCGACCGGAAGTTATACTGTATTGAGCGCGAATGGTGCAGAATCAACGGTTTCGTCCGGAGAGAGCGTTACGGTTGTCTCAGGCAACGGAAGCGCCAGCGTAAAGGGCGCCGGTACCGTTATTTTGAGCGGTGAAGGACAAGCCAGAGCCGTTGACAGCAAGGCTGGCTTTAAATTTACGGGCAAAGGGAACGGCCACGGCCTGGGCATGTCCCAATGGGGCGCCAAAGGAATGGCGGATCAAGGGTATGATTATAAGCAGATCCTGCAACACTATTACCGCGACACGATTATTACGAAGGAATGACCGATCATGAATGTGGATTTATACGATTTTGAATTGCCGGAGCGTTTGATTGCGCAGACTCCCTTAAAGGAACGCAGCGCTTCCCGGCTTCTTGCCTTGAATAAAGAGGATGGAGCGATGTCCCACGGGACCTTTGCCGATATCGTTGGTTTTCTGAATCCGGGTGACACCCTCGTTCTTAACGATACCAAGGTCATCCCCGCCCGATTGTTCGGCGAGAAAGAGGAGACGGGTGCGAAAGCTGAGGTGCTGCTTCTGAAGAACCTTGGGGAAGACCGCTGGGAAGCGCTTGTCAAGCCGGGCAAGAAGCTGAGACGGGGAAGCACGATCTCCTTCGGAAACGGGAAGCTCAAAGCCGTTATTGAAGAAGAGGGGGAAATGGGCGCTCGGACGCTTCGATTCACCTATAAAGGAATTTTCCAGGAGATCCTGGATGAACTGGGCCAGATGCCGCTGCCTCCTTACATTAAGGAGAAGCTCGATGACCGTGACCGGTATCAAACCGTGTATGCCCGGAATGAAGGCTCCGCGGCTGCTCCGACGGCAGGACTTCATTTTACGGAGGCTCTTCTCGACGAGATTAAGGCCAAAGGCGTGAATATCGCTTTTATTACGCTGCATGTCGGGCTTGGAACTTTCCGCCCGATGTCCGTTGAGCGGGTTGAGGATCATGTCATGCATGAAGAATACTATTCCCTCTCCAAGGAAACGGCTGAGCTCCTCAATGAGACCAAGCGTCGGGGAGGAAGAGTAATCGCGGTAGGAACGACGTCTTGCCGAACGCTCGAAACCGTGGGCCAAGCTCATAAGGGAGGCCCTCTCAGCGAGAGCAGCGGATGGACTAGCATTTTTATCTATCCAGGATACTCATTTACCGTGGTGGATGCGCTCATTACGAATTTCCACCTTCCCAAATCGACGCTGGTCATGCTCGTAAGCGCGCTGGCCGGACGCGAGCATATTCTGGAAGCTTACCGTGAAGCAGTCCGGCAGGAATACCGCTTCTTCAGCTTTGGGGACGCAATGTTTATTTATTAACTTCGGAGGTTGGTTGGACATGGCAGCTGCTGTTACGTACGAACATATAAAAACCTGCAAGCAGTCGGGAGCGAGGCTGGGAAGGGTTCACACCCCCCACGGCGTGATCGATACGCCGACGTTTATGCCGGTCGGCACGCTTGCAACCGTCAAAACAATGAGCCCGGAAGAGCTGAAGGCGATGGATGCCCATATCATTCTGAGCAATACCTACCATCTTTTTCTTCGCCCCGGGCATGAGATCGTCAAGGAGGCAGGCGGGCTGCACAAATTCATGAATTGGGACCGGCCCATCCTGACCGACAGCGGCGGATTCCAGGTATTCAGCCTTGCGGAAATGAGAAAAATTTCGGAGGAAGGCGTGCATTTTCGATCCCATTTAAACGGAGACAAATTGTTCATCTCCCCGGAAGTAGCGATGGAGATTCAAAATGCGCTCGGCTCCGATATTATGATGGCATTTGATGAATGTCCGCCTTACCCGGCGGAATACGAATACGTGAAACAATCCACTGAACGGACCTCACGCTGGGCCGAGCGGTGCCTTCAAAGCCATGCCAGACCGAAGGATCAGGCGCTCTTCGGAATCGTCCAGGGAGGGATGTACGAAGATCTCCGCCGGCAAAGCGCCGCTGATTTGACTTCCATGGATTTCCCGGGTTATGCTATTGGTGGACTTAGTGTGGGAGAATCGAAGCAGCTGATGTATGAAGTGCTGGATTACACGGTGCCCCTGCTGCCGGACAATAAGCCGCGCTATTTGATGGGAGTCGGATCACCCGACGCTTTGATCGAGGGCTCGATTCGTGGCGTGGATATGTTCGATTGCGTGCTTCCGACACGGATTGCCCGTAACGGAACAACGATGACAAGTCAAGGCCGTCTTGTCGTTCGAAATGCTCAATACGCCAGGGATTTTGGACCGCTGGATCCGGAATGTGACTGCTACACTTGCCGTAACTACTCGCGTGCGTATCTGCGTCATCTGATCAAGAGTGACGAGACGTTCGGGCTTCGTTTAACGACGTATCACAATCTTCATTTCTTGCTCGATCTGATGCGGAAAGTGCGTCAAAGTATTATGGAAGACCGTCTGCTTGATTTCCGCGATGAGTTTTTTGACAAGTACGGCCTTCATGATAATGAAAAAGGTTTCTAAGTAAGCTAATGACCCATGGGGTTTGTCGTTGAAGGGGGGGAAAGAAATATGCTTGATCAACTCGCAGCAGCACCGAATCAAGGCGGCGGAGGTCTTCTTGGCTTGATTCTGCCGTTCGTTCTGATGTTCGTCATCTTCTATTTCTTGCTGATTCGTCCGCAACAGAAGAAGCAGAAGCAGAGAACTGCAATGCTGAGCGCTTTGCAGAAAGGCGATAAAGTGGTAACTATCGGTGGCCTTCACGGTACGATTGTGGAAATTACCGATGATATCGTCGTTTTGAAAGTGAATGATGTAACGAAGTTGACGTTCGATCGCAATTCGATCAGCCATAGTGTAAACAATACGTAATCCTCAAGGCATACATATGTCCTTCGAGGGACTTGATTTGCAAGCGAAAGGCCGACTCTATTCTGGAGCCGGCCTTTTTGCTTGCTTTTATTTTTTCAAGTTAACGCCGAACATGCCTCCGATCGCACCGGCGATAAAGACGGTGGCCAGCAGGGTCAGGTCTCCAAGCGCCAGCGAGCTGTCCAACGCAAGGAATCCGATAGCAAGCAGCGTAACGCCGTACAGAAGCCCGGTTAAGCAGCCGTAATACCAGCCTCTGTTTCCTGCACGCTTTCCGCCAACACAGCCTCCGATAAACGCGGAAAGAGCATGTACGAGAAAGGTGTAGAACGATAAATCCTCTTCCGTCAAGCCGCTGCTCCACAGCAGGAGGGAGAGCGCCAGCGCGCCAAGAAACATCCAAAAAAATGAATACAAAAGACCTGAAAGAATGGGATTGGTAACGCGAAAGGTGAATACTCGCCGGATCGGTTCCATGAATCGTTCCCCCTTAACGAATATATTAGTGCGAGTTCAAAAAGTCGGTTTTTCAGCACCGAAGCTTATGCTTCCGAAGTGCGTTTTTTCAAAACGCTTTAGGTTAGATAAAGCTAGGGCCTGAGGAGCGGAGCTACACGTTTTCTCAGAAAACGTCTTCGAAAGCATCTGCTAGTTTTGGGTACGTGAGCATCGGAAGGCCCGGCCGAATTCAAGATTCGATGCCGGGTACTTCTTGATTCACTGCGTGATCAAAAGACGACTTTTTGAACAACCTCTATTAGTAAATATTGTATGGCCAAGCCTGGTCAGATAGTACAACGGAAACCGCCAAATTCGATATTTGTAAGATTGCCATTAATTAATCGTCAATCTTCGAATGGGAATGGATGCCGAAGGTCAGAATAGCTGTACATGAGAATGTTCGACCAGCTAGGAGCCATTCCTGTAATGAATGAATTCGAGGTTTGAATGAAAAAAGTACCTTCTGTATACTGGGGAACGTTCCGACCAAAGAACAAATCCCAGCGCAGGAGGCACTCTACAATGAAGTATAAACACGCCAGGAAACAGAATCAACGAATTCAACAAATTACCGAATCAACTCTTGTTGTCGGAGCCGACATTGCCAAGAAAACACATGTCGCCAGAGCCGTCGATTTCCGCGGAATCGAGCTCGGTAAAGACTGCGTGTTCGGCAATGACCATCAAGGCTTAACGAAACTTGTAACGTGGATGAAGGAGCTTCAGCGGCGACATCACAAGACGGAAATCGTCTTGGGGATCGAGCCCACCGGACACTACTGGGTTTCCACTGGCTGAATATCTGCAGCGTGAAGGCGTAAGAGTCGTCGTTGTTAACCCGCATCACGTAAACAAGAGCAAAGAGCTTGAGGACAACTCACCGACCAAGAACGATTACAAAGACGCCAAGGTTATCGCCGATCTGGTGCGCAATGGGAAATACAGCGAGCCTAAATTGCCGATGAACGTCTACGCAGATCTTCGGATCCTGATGAATCTTCGGGAGAAGGTCATGGTTAACTTCGGCCAAGTCCAGCGCCGCATTCAGAATTGGTTAGACCGCTTCTTTCCGGAGTATGGCCAGGTGTTTAAGGACTGGGAGGGCAAGGCTTCGCTGATTACGCTGAGTGAATTCCCGACTCCGAGCGAGATTGTGGCGCTAGGTGTGGGCGCAATCGTGCGTCGTTGGAAAGAAGACGTAAAGCGCGCCGTCGGTCCCAAACGAGCGTCGCAGTTGCTTGAAACGGCGAGAACCTCCATCGGCCTTAAACAAGGACTGGCAGCAGCGAAAATTGAGCTGAAGACTCTTCTGGAGCAATACGAGATGTTCGCCAAGCAGCTTGAGGACATCATGATAGAAGTGGAGCGTTTGTTAGCTCAAATTCCGGGAACGAAAGAAATGCTGACCATCCCTGGTGTTGCCATCGTGACGCTCGCCGGCTTCCTGGCTGAAGTCGGGGACCTTAGTGGTTACGACCACGGCCAGCAGATTATTCGGCTCGCTGGCTTAAATCTAAAAGAAAACAGCTCTGGCAAGAAGAAAGGCAAATCGACGATTACAAAGCGTGGCAGATCCAGGCTTCGGGCTTTGTTGTTCCGAGCGGTGATGCCGATGGTGGCGAAGAACGCCGAGTTTAAGGCGTTGCACCAGTACTTCACGAAGCGAAGTCACAACCCGCTGAAAAAGAAGCAATCCATTGTGGCGCTTTGTGGTAAATTAATCCGAGTATTGTACACGATAGGCACCAAACGCATTCCGTACCAGCCATCCGATGTTCTGGGGCCGGTACGTCAGGCCCAGTTACAGATGGCAGCTTAATTCAAACCATTTTCACGTTTCTCACACAGAACTTAAAATAAACCAACGACAATTGAAGCACGGAGCAGCCGTAGGATCTATTTCCATAAGGGCAACGACCCAGTAAAGGAGCAAGGAAACGGCGTCCACACCTCGAGAGGCAGAACGAAGGAATGTAAGGGCTAAGACCCAGCGTGACATGGGAGGGTAAGCCGTTGGGGGAATAGAGTGGATATCCAGAGTGCGGTCATACGACTCATCCATAGATTGGGAACAGCGTCCCAACCTCTATTCCCGCCTCCGGCTCCTCCAGAAAATTATGTCATAGCTACATGACTTCTCCATCTTTCAGGATGGTCGATGGTTGAAAATCTAAGAACGAGTGAGAAAACGCGAGAAAACATTAAATAATAGTGGGAGGGATTGATTATGTCTCATATTACGATTCTGATACTGCGGACGATTCTGATGTATGCGGTTATTTTTGTGACGATGCGCATTATGGGAAAAAGAGAGATCGGAAAGCTGTCCATATTCGATCTTGCCATCTCGATTATGATTGCAGAGATTGCAGCGTTTGTTCTGGAGGATGTCAACAAGCCGATTTGGGAAGGTCTCGCCCCGATTATCGTCCTCGTTGGGATTCAAGTGGGGCTGGCCTATCTTGGATTAAAATTTCGAAATATCCGTCTGTTGGCTGACGGCAAGCCTAGCATCCTAGTATCCAAGGGGAAGCTTCACCGCAAGGAGATGGCGAGGCTCCGCTACAATCTGGATGATCTGATGCAGCAGCTTCGCGGCAAGGATATAGACAGCCTGGCCGATGTAGAGTTTGCAATATTGGAAACGACCGGTCAGCTAACCATTATTCCTAAAGACAAAGAGGATGCAGCAGGCTCCTCGGCCAGCTCCTCAGGCTCGGATGATCAGGGCGGGGTTGTCGTGTCCGGCAGCGAGCAGGACAGCTCTGGATCCAGCAGCACGGCTTCCAGGTCCGATGCGGAGGCTTCCGTAGGTGGCAGTCAGCAGGGCATTTCCGGATCCAACAGCAACCCTTCGAGTTCCGGCAGCGGCTCTTCCACCTCCACCGGTGGTGCTTCCTCTGGTAACGGCAACGGGCAAACCATGTCCACCCGCAGTGCTTCACAAGAGGCAATTATCGATATTCCTTACCATAAGGTTACCTATGAAGGGATGCCGATCCCGCTGATCATGGACGGAAAGGTGCAAGATGAAAACCTGAAGCTCATCGACAAAAACCGGCCATGGCTCCAAGGCGAAATCCGAAAGTATGGTTTTAACGATTTCGAGGATGTATTCCTCTGCTCCATTGATCATAAGGGACGGATCTACCTCGACGGGAAAGAGCAGGATTAACGGCGGCTGCTGCGGTTGAGCCAAGCTCCCACCACGGGAACGCGCTCCAGATCGCGCGGCGTCACCAGTCTGGTCATAAAGATGACGGCCAAATAGACGGCGAAGCCTACGGTAACGGACGTAAGAAATTGAAGCCATGGCTGTGTACTAAACGGCAGATGGTTATATCCATAGAGAATCGAAGCCCCCATGATCAGCATGACGGCCGCCGTTTTGATGTAATCGAGCCAACGGAAGCGAAATCCGATCAGCCGGGACAGACTGAAGCCGTGCAGCACGGTGACCGCAACGCTGTTCACGAGAATGGCTATGACCGCCCCCTTGATGCCGAAGGCCGGATTGGATGCCAGATAGACGATCAGGCTCATTTTAATCAGGGCTCCGATCAAAGTGTTGACAAGGGCTCTTCCTGGCCGATCCAGCGCCTGCAGCGCTGCTTGTAGCGGGGACTGCACGTAAAGAAACAGCGCGAAGGGAGCCATTATTTTAAGCATGGTTCCGACCTCCCGGTTATCGTACAGAAGCAGGCACAGCGGTTCGGCCAGGACATACATAACAACGGCAAAGGGGGCGCCTGATACGAGAGCCAGTCGAAGTGACTGGTTCATCCGTTTATGTATGGTCACCCGGTCATTACGCGCGGAGGCCTCCGAGAGAGAAGGAACCAGGGAGATGGCGAGTGATACCGTGAGCGCCCCCGGAAGCAGCAGCAGCGGTATGACCATCCCCTGAAGGGCGCCGTATTGGGCGGTCGCGACGGTTGTAGCGATGCCGGCCAGAGCAAGGCTGCGGTTCGTAAGAATGGTTTCAAGCAGGTAGGAGAAGGAGCCTACCATTCGGCCTCCGGTGACCGGAATCGCGATTCCTGCCAGCCGCTTCAGAATCCCTCGGGTTGTATCCGCTGATTCTTTTAACCCGGATGTGTCCGGAGGAGGCGATTTGGGCAGGAGCTTGCCGTTTCGGCGCTCTTCGCCGGCATACTGCAGCAGCAGGGCAACCATCCCGATCAGTTCGCCTACGGCAGTGCCAAGCATTGCTCCAGCCGCTCCGTACTCGATGCCTTTAGGCATGAGGAGATGGGCAAACCACAGCATGCATACGATTCGGACGATCGTCTCGATGACGGAGGAGCTCGCGGAGGGAATCATGTTTTGTTTGCCCTGGAAGTAGCCCCTGTATACGGAAGAGACCGCGATGATAATAAGCATGGGCGTCATGCTGATGAAGGTCTGGAACACCCGCTCGTCCGGCAGAAGGACCCCCGTGACCCAAGGAGCCAGCAGCAGGCTCAATGCCATAAAGAGCGTTCCGGCTGTCAGCGTCAGCATCAGGCTGACTTGGAGAATTTGCTTGGAAGCATCCCGCTTTCCGGCGCCTTCCGCTTCGGCGACCATTTTGGCAATGGCAAGCGGAATTCCGCCGGTAATGATCGTAACAAGAACGATAAAGAAGGGATAACCGAGCTGGTAAATGCCAACGCCTTCCGGACCGATGATTCGTGGCAGGGCGATGCGGGGAATGAAACCGAGGATACGGTTCAGTATGCCTGCAGCTAGTAAGATTAATGTTCCTTTGATAAACGATTGCTTGTTCACTGTCCATCCCACTCCCTGGTTGAGGCTGAATTTAAGGGCTTGTTTTCCTGTATGAACCGCCAAATTAACGTTATTCTTATGGATATGCCCTACCTGTCCCATATGATGACTTTACTTTTTGACGCGGTCATGGTACGAATAGAAGGAAACAGGCTTTAGGAGTCGAATCTATCAAAGGAGACGACAGGGAGGAGGCTATACGTCATGGAACAACTGACACCTATGACTGAGGACGAATTGATGAGCACCATCGAAATGGTATGCCAAAGCAAAGTCGAGGAGATGCACCTCATAGGCTACGAGCACGTGACGACGGATGATATCTGGAACTGCGTCAATAGCAAATATGAGAAGGAAGGCGTTCCGTCCCTCCATAAACTGGTCAACGATATCTTATCTTTAAAGGCAATGAGCTTAATGAATTATATGACAATATCAGCATATAAGGGATCGTCTTTCGATTAATGAAAGAGGTCCCTTTTTGACTTGCCGTATATATGATTGATCCTCATCCCGACAAATTTTGATAAATTGACTGGGTTTTATGACATCGCTATAATAGGAATATTGAGTAAAAAGGGGGAAAAAGGGACGGCATGAAAAGAATCATCAGTTTCATCGTTACCGTGCTCGGGCTTACCATTATAATGGCCGTTACAACTCCAGGCTTGCTGAAAGATGTCCGCCTAGGTCTAGATCTGAAGGGCGGCTTTGAAATACTTTATGAAGCGGAGCCGTTGATGGAAGGGCAGCAAGTCACGAAAGAAGCATTGCAGGAAACTGCGAAGAGCTTGCAAAAGCGCGCAGATGCGCTCGGCACAACAGAGCCGGAGGTTACACCGGAAGGAACCAACCGCATTCGTTTGAAAGTGGCCGGCGTGACGGATGAGGCCGAGGTTCGGAAGACGATGAAGGAACCTGCAAACCTTACATTCCGAAGCAATGACGGCTGTAAAGAAGGCGAGGAGTTCTGTAAAATCGAGCTTCGGGGCAATGATTTTGTGGAGAATGGCGCATCCATTGCCTATGACCAACTGAATCAGCCTATGATAGACATTAAGGTGAAAGACAAAGCAAAGTTTGCTGAAATTACGGAACGCCTGCTCGGTCAGGAATTGGCAATCTTTATGGATGACCAGCTGCTGTCCGCTCCGACGGTACAAGCCGTGCTGACGGATGGTTCCGCTCAAATTACAGGTAGTTATACGCTGGATGAGGCGAAGCAAATCCGCGATACGATCAACCTTGGCGCATTGCCGCTCAAGCTGGTTGAGAAGTATTCGCAGAGCGTTGGGGCTACCCTTGGCATGCAGTCTCTAACGAAGACGCTTCAGGCAGGTCTTTTGGCGTCGGTTGCAATCCTGCTGTTTATGATCATCCGATACCGCATTCCTGGCTTGCTGGCAAGCTTTGCACTCATTCTGCATACATGGCTGCTGATTCTCGTGTTTGTATGGGCAGACTTTACCTTGACCCTGCCGGGGATTGCAGCGTTCATTCTCGGGGTAGGTATGGCGGTTGACGCCAACATCATAACCTATGAACGGATCCGGGAAGAGATTAGAACAGGTAAGAGCGTCGCTTCTGCGGTAAAAGCCGGAGGCAAGTCTTCGCTGCGCGCGATCATGGACTCGAACGTGACGACGATTCTCGTTGCGGCTGTCATGTTCGCATTCGGTACGGGTGCCGTTAAAGGCTTCGCCATCGTATTGATTTTGGAGATCCTTATCAGTATCGCCACGAACGTTTATTTCTCCCGTTTCTTGCTCAATCTACTTGTGAGAATAGGTTGGGCCGGCAAACCGAGCCATTACGGTGTAAAGGAGCGTGACATTCGTGAGCTTTAAAAACTTCAATTATGTCGGCAAAAGTAAAATCTTCTTTATCTTCTCTATTGTCATAACCGTTCTGGGCTTGGTATTCCTGCTGATGCGGGGGCTGAACTACGGCGTTGATTTCCGCTCCGGTTCGAACGTAGACATATCTTTTAAGCAGCAGCTGACGAGCGAACAGGTTCAGCCGGTGCTGAATGAAATCGGGATCGGCGAGGATGCCAGCATCACGGAAGGGACAGACCGCATCAATATCCGGTTCAGCGACGTGCTGAGCGAGGATCAGGACAGCAAGCTGCGGACGGCGGTTCAAAAGCTGGACCCCTCGGCTACCTTTGAAGTCAACACGGTAGATCCCGAGATGGCTAAGGAGCTTGGACGCAACGCTATCTATGCGGTGCTGCTGTCCTGTATCGGGATTATCATTTATGTCAGCATTCGGTTCGAGTGGCGGTTCGCCCTTGCAGCCATCGTAGCATTGCTGCATGACGCCTTTGTCGTCGTCAGCATATTCTCGATTCTGGGGCTGGAGGTCGACCTTACCTTTATTATCGCGGTGCTGACCATTATCGGTTATTCGATCAATGATACGATTGTTATCTTTGACCGGATCCGGGAAAATCTGCGCTTTGCCAAAATTAAACGCCGTTCCGATTTGGTCGAGCTGGTCAACAAAAGCTTGTCCCAGACGATTGGGCGTTCGATCTATACCGCATTGTCGGTGTTTATCGCTGCATTGTTCATGCTTATACTCGGCGGTGAATCGATTCGGATGTTCTCCTTGGCGATCTGTATCGGTCTCTTGATCGGTGCGTACTCGTCGATCTTCATCGCAAGCCCGTTGTGGCTTGTGCTTAAAGGGAAAAATGTCAGCAACAAGCCGCAAAAAGCAGTGAAGCCGAACAAAGATAAAATCGAGATTTAATCACATCGATCCTATACACATGAAAGCCGCGTCGCAGGCGACGCGGCTTTCAAAAGTTAGCTGCCTTATAGCGTGCATGATTGGGGGGGACCTCAAGTGAGGAACGGACGATCGAACCAAACGGAAGCTGTCCTCTGGACAGGCATTGTGACAGATTTCGCCTTGGCAGTCTTCAAAGGCATTGCCGGCTATCTGTTAAACAGTAAGGCTTTGATGGCAGATGCCATGTATTCGTCAGCAAGCGCTGCGTCGCTGCTGGCGGACCGTTTGCCGCATCTCCGGGTATTCGGGAGAAGCAGCGCTGAACGAAATAAGCAAGGTCCATCCATGCAGTCTGAGTCTGTGATCTCCATCCTAATCGCTGTATTGATTATGATGGGCGGCCTTCAAATCGGAGTTTCCGCGATCCAAACGTTTGCTTCCGGAGTCCCGGAAGCACCGGATAAAACGGCGCTGCTTGCCGTGCTCATCTCATTGGCCATCAATGAAGCGGTATTTCAGTACCAGTATCATCATATGAAAAAGAACAGAGACCATCGACTGCAGTCGATATTGGAGAACCACCGCTTTGCGTTATATTGCTCGATCACGGTCATCATCGGCGTTTTCTTGTCATTCATATCGGGGGTGTATTTTGACGGGTACGGACTTATTTATATGGATTCCGTGGCGGCTCTGATTGTGGCGTGCCTCGTGATTCGCAAAGGGTATATCTCCATCATTCATTCCGTATACGGTACGCTGACGGAAGAGAAGCGGCATGAATTCGAGCCCGAATTTATGGATACGATCCAGCGCGTTCATGGCGTCATTACGGTCGAGAAACTTAAAGTTCAGGAGTACGGCCAGGTTCGCCAAGTCAATCTGGAGGTTATGGTCAGCGTCAACCCGCGCACGTCGGTGCTGGAGGCTCAAGAAATTGCCGAACGCATTCGCAAGCTTCTGACCCATCGGTTTATGCTCGTTTCGGATGTCAAGGTTTCCGTTGTTCCGTATGATCCCGGTTATCCGTATAAGTCGAATTTTGACCTGTTGGACAATGATTCGCCAACACTGCCGCAGTAATCAAGTGATCTATACTTAAGACAGCAGGAAAGCGGCAGGAGAGAGGAAGGTGATTATCCTGTGCTGTATTCCAAATATGAATGGCGGGTAAAAGCCCCGGATCACCATACGGCACAATGGCTCGCAAAGGAAATGTCGCTATCGCCTGTTGTGGCATCATTGCTGGCGACGCGGGGAGTCTTATCCTTGGAAGACGGGAACAGATTCCTGTACGGCTCTTTTGAGCTTACCCATGATCCTTATCTCATGCAGGGAATGCGTGAGGCCGTTCCGCGTATTCGAAAAGCGCTGGAGGATCGGGAGCATATTCTGATCTACGGCGATTATGATGCCGACGGGGTTTCCAGCACCTCGCTCATGATTCAGCTAATGCGTGAGCTGGGAGCCTCCTACGATATATACATTCCTCACCGTGCGAATGAAGGTTATGGTCTACATAATCATGCGCTCGATTGGGCGCACCAGCAAGGCGTGAGCCTGGTGATCACGGTCGATACAGGAATCAGCGCGGTCGATCAGATTGCATATGCGAATGAGCTCGGCATGGATGTGATTGTTACCGATCACCATGAACCGCCGGAGCGGCTGCCCGATGCTTATGCGCTGATCAATCCGAAAATCAAGGCATGCCCCTACCCGTTTAAGGGCTTGGCTGGCGTCGGCGTAGCCTACAAACTGGCACAGGCTCTCGTCGGAGAGCCGCCAAAGGAATGGCTCGAAATCGTTGCGATCGGGACGATTGCCGATTTGATGCCGTTGACAGGCGAGAATCGCGTGCTCGTTAAGCAAGGGATCGAATCGATGCGGTCAACCCGGTATGAAGGCATTCGTTGCCTGCTTGAGGTATCGGGGGTCCAGGTCGAGCAGGTGACGGCTGTCAACGTGGCGTTTGCCATGGCCCCGAGGATTAATGCCAGCGGCCGGCTGGATCATGCCGGCAGGGCGGTTACGCTCCTTACGACGGAGAGCCGGGAGGAAGCAGAGCGGCTGGCGTTTGAGCTGGACGCCTTGAACAAGGACCGGCAGCAGGTCGTAGAAACGATCGTACAGGAAGCGATTGAAATGGTTAACGTCAAATGGGGCGAGCGCTTGCCATCCGTCATTGTACTGGCTGGCGAAGGCTGGAATGTGGGGGTTGTCGGCATTGTAGCGTCCAAAGTGCTGGAGCGGTTCTACCGGCCGGTTGTCATTCTTGGTATCGATCCCGAGACAGGCAACTGCAAGGGCTCTGCTCGTTCCATACCGGGGCTGGACATCTATGAAGCTTTAAGCTCCTGCCGGGACGTCATGGATCATTTCGGCGGTCACCCTTCGGCTGCAGGCATGAGCCTGCACCGGGACCGGCTGGACGAATTTGAACATGCGCTCCAGCAATTCGCTGATGGAGTGCTGAGGGAAGAGCATTTTACCGCAGTTTGCGAAGCGGATATGGAGTGCAGCATGTCGGACGTCTCGCTTCCCGTCATTGAACAGCTGGAGCTGCTTGGACCGTTCGGGATGGCCAACGCCGTTCCCAAGATCATTTTTCGGGATGTTACCGTACAGGAAGTACGGAAAATCGGCAAGGAAGGCAAGCATCTGAAGCTGCGGATTGCGCAGAAGGGTCAGCAGATCGATGCTCTCTTCTTCGGGAGCGGCCATCTGGCCGATCTGCTGCCGGCTGGCACGGTCTTGGATGTTCTTGGGGAGCTGTCCGTGAATGAATGGAACGGCAGCCGCAGACTCCAGCTCTTGATTCAAGACCTTCGGGTGTCTTCCAGACAGGTGTTTGATTTCCGCGGGATTTCTGAGCCTCTAAGTGCCATCAAACGGTGGAGAGCGGAGCTTGCGCCATACCTGCAGTGCTCAGCCGACAGGTCCGCCGTCGTATATGCAAAAGATTCACATCCTGAAATAAAAAGTCAATTGTATGATATGTGCCTTTGGGTATATGATAGGAATGCTGGCATTATGCCGGATAACGATATTGCTGAGAGCAAACCTAAAGAAGACACTTCCGTTTTGTTCGTGCTGGACATACCGGAGAGCGCCGAACAGCTGGATGCGATGATGGAGGCCTTCCACAACGTTCCTAATATATTCATGCTGCATCCGACTCGGAATGAGCGTGAACGACTGCTGATCCCGAGCCGCGAACAGTTCAAGCAGCTATATGTTCTGCTTGCCGGCATGGCATCCTCGCCGGTACCGGAGCAGGAAGCGGTGGCGCAGCTGAAGCGGCGAACTTCGCTGTCCTCGCGCATGCTTGCCAAAGCGCTGGATGTATTTGAGGAATTGGTGTTCATCCAGCGGGCCAAGGGATGGATTACCTTTGTTCCGAAACCGGAGAAGAAACCGCTTGATGCTTCCCGGCATTTCCGGGAATTAAGCAATCTTGCGGACATGGAACAGCATTTGCTGCATGCCGGTACTGAACAATTAACCCAGTGGATGATGTCCCGTACTAAAGATGTTTCTTAGCCGTAATGATACAGGAGGAGATTAAGTTGGATTTTAAAGATTATATTCGCGTCGTTCCCGACTTTCCGCAGCCAGGAATCAGTTTTAAAGACATTACGACGCTTCTGAAAAATGGTGAGGTATACCGCAAAGCGATCGAAGAGCTGAAAACGATGGTATCCGACCTCAAAATTGACGTGATCGCGGGCCCGGAAGCGCGCGGCTTCGTTGTCGGCGCACCGCTGGCCTATGCGCTTGGCGTCGGCTTTACGCCGATTCGCAAGAGCGGAAAGCTCCCTTACGAAACGATTGAGGTAGGATATGACCTCGAGTATGGCAAAGATCGTCTGGCTATGCATACCGACGCCATCGAGAAAGGGCAGAATGTACTGATTGCGGATGATCTTCTCGCAACCGGCGGCACCATTTCCACATCGGTTAACTTGATTCGTCAGCTGGGCGGCAATGTGGTCGGCGCTGCATTTATGATCGAGCTTGCAGATCTGAACGGGCGTTCGAAGCTGGATGGAATCGACGTATTTACGCTTATGAAATACGAGTAAACGACAAATTTTCCCGGGAAATAAAAAGGTCCTGAGCGATGGCTCAGGACCTTTTTGTGTTGGTTCAGGAGGCTGAAGAATATGCAGCCGTTAGCTCTCTTTGATCTACATTGAGATATAGCTCTCCCGGAATAATAACCTTCGATGCCATTGAGAAGGCGGTACGGAGAAGGGGTTCAAGCCCTTGATTGAAATATACTTCATGTCCATCCGATCAATGTCTTTATAACAAGGGCACTAAAAGGCTATTGCAACAGAGAATCCCGCAATTGAATATAAAAAAACAGCCGCAGGTTTGCGGCTGTTTTTCATGATGCTCCTTAGACAGCTTTAGTCCGGCGTTTTCTCGGTGATAGGCTGTTCGTTATTCTTTTCGTTAGAGAGGCCCGTTATTTCAAACAGTTTGATGAGAATAGCGAGGCACATGCCCACGATCGTTGCCAAAGCCATACCTTTCAATTCTACCGTCCAGATCTTCAAGGAAACGCCGCTGATGCCGGTTACGAATACCAGCGTCGCCATAATCATGTTGCTTGCCTTGGAGAAATCGACCTTCTGCTCAACGAAAATTCGCAGGCCTGAAGCCGCGATTACACCGAACAGCAGCAAGGATACGCCGCCCATAACCGGCGTTGGAATATTGGCCACGACGGCCGAGAACGAGCCGGAGAACGAGAGCAGAATCGCAATGACGGCCGCTCCGGCAATGACGTATACCGAGTATACCTTCGTCAGCGCCATGACGCCGATGTTCTCCCCATAGGTCGTGTTCGGCGTCGAGCCGACGAAGCCGGACAAAATGGTGGAGACCCCGTTGCCGAGCAGGGAGCGGTGAAGCCCCGGGTCTTTCGCTAAATCCCTGCCTACAATATTGCTGGTTACGAGCAGGTGCCCGATGTGCTCCACGATCACGACGAGCGAGACCAGAATAATGCTGAAGATGGCTGTAGCGTCGAATACCGGCGTCGTAATTTCAGGCATGGAGAGGAAGCTGGCCTCGGCGATTTTTTCCGTCTCTACAACGCCAAGTGCAAAGGATAGCGCATAACCTACCACGATCCCGATCAGGATATGAATGATTTTGGGAAAGCCCCGGAACAGCACCGATCCGAACACGGTTACGCCGAGCGTTACGAGCGAGATCGTTACCGTTGTCGGATTGATGGACTCTCCTTCTGCAGGGAGTAAGCCGGCCATGTCTGCGGCGACCGGAACGAGCTCCAGACCGATCATGGCGATGATGGCGCCCATGACAGCCGGAGGGAACACAAAGTCGATCCACTTGGTTCCTGCGTACTTGACAATAAGGGCAACCAGGCAGAAGATGACCCCGGTTACGATGAACGCGCCGAGTGCTTTTCCGTAGTTGGCATCCGGGTTGCCATCCAGCACCATCAGAACCGGCGCAATGAAGGCGAAGCTTGAGCCGAGATATGCAGGAATTTTCCCTTTACAGAAAAAAATGTAGAGCAGCGTGCCGATCCCGTTCATCAGCAGGATCATGCCGGGATCCACACCGAACAAGTTAGGAACGAGCACCGTGCTTCCGAACATGGCGAACAAATGCTGAAGGCTCAGCAGGAAACCGGGGCCAAGCGGAAGCTTTTCATCAACCTGAATTTCGCGTTGCAAGTTATTCCACTCCTCTATAGGACTTTAAATATAGGACCGTTCGCGTACGATCTTTAATAGATTAAATACAATCGTTCGTTTTTTCAACAATATTTTTTGCAGTCCGTCAAAAAAGATGCAAGCCTTGTCGAATCCAAGATGTCTATCCGCCAGGAATAGGGCATAATGTATGTAACTGTTAGCGAAACGCTGTCCGTGATTGGAGAAACCCGCATACGGTTGACGTAAACCGCCACAAGCGTCATAATGAGAGGAAAACCATCAAGAGGGAACCTGCACGTTTTGACAAGGGCGGGTTCCATTTTATATAGAAAGGGAAGAGAAGGACTCCAAAATGGGCATAGAGCGATTACTCGAAAAGGCCAGCGCCTATATTAAAGAACCCGATCTTCTCCGCATCCGGGAAGCGTATGAATTTGCGGAACAAGCCCACCACGGACAAGTGCGGAAATCGGGAGAACCTTATATTCTTCATCCGCTCGCGGTTGCCGACATCGTGGTGAATATGCAGATGGATACGCTGTCGATCATCGCTGCGCTGCTGCATGATGTCGTTGAGGACACGACCGTATCCCTTGACGAGATTCGGGAGCGCTTCGGGGATACCTGCGCCATGCTGGTGGATGGGCTTACCAAGCTCGAGCGGATCCAGTTCAGATCCAAGGAAGAGCAGCAGAACGAAAATTACCGCAAAATGTTTATCGCCATGGCAAGGGATATCCGGGTCATCGTGATCAAACTGGCGGATCGACTTCATAATATGCGGACTCTGAAGTACCAGTCCGAGGAAAGCCAGCGTCGTATTTCCTATGAGACACTGGAGATTTTCTGTCCCATCGCCCACCGTCTCGGTATTTCCGCGATCAAGTGGGAGATGGAGGATATTGCGCTGCGCTACTTGAACCCGCAGCAGTATTACCGCATCGCGAATCTGATGCATAAGAAGCGGGCGGAGCGCGAGCAGTACATCGACAACGTTATCGTCTGCATCCGCGAGAAGCTGGATGAAATGGGCATTCAGGCGGATCTGTCTGGAAGACCGAAGCATATTTACAGCGTCTTTAAGAAGATGACGGTGAAGAACAAGCAATTTAATGAGATTTACGATTTGCTTGCCATTCGGATTATTGTCGACAATATTAAAGATTGTTATGCTACGCTGGGCATTATCCACACTCTGTGGAAGCCGATGCCCGGTCGATTCAAAGATTATATCGCTATGCCGAAGACGAATATGTACCAATCCTTGCATACGACCGTCGTCGGGCCTAACGGAGAGCCTACCGAGGTTCAGATCCGGACGTGGGAGATGCATCGCACGGCCGAATACGGTATCGCCGCCCACTGGGCGTATAAAGAAGGCTCTTCCGGTTCCAGCGGAAGCTTCGACAATCGGCTGACATTTTTCCGTGAAATCCTGGAGCTTCAGCATGAGACGAAGGATGCATCAGAGTTTGTTGAATCGTTAAAAATGGACTTTTTCTCGGATTTGGTATTTGTATTCACGCCGAAAGGCGAGGTTATCGAGCTGCCATCCGGTTCGGTGCCCCTGGATTTTGCGTATCGGATTCATACCGAGGTCGGCAACCGGACGATCGGGGCCAAGGTCAACGGACGGATTGTTCCGCTGGACCATCAGCTGAAAACGGGCGATATCGTCGAAATCCTAACCTCCAAGCATTCCTATGGGCCGAGTCAGGATTGGCTCAAGATCGCCCAGTCTTCCCATGCTCGGAGCAAGATCAAGCAGTGGTTCAAGAAGGAAAAGCGCGAAGAGAACGTGGAAAAGGGACGCGAAATGCTGGAGCGGGAGTTTAAGCGCCTCGGCCTTGACGTGTCCGAATGGACGACCGATGATAAGCTGATGGAAGCGGCGAAGAAATTCGCTTTCAATGATATCGAGGATATGCTGTCGGCCATCGGCTTCGGGGGCATTACCGCCGCCCAGATCTGTACCAAGGTAACGGAGAAGATGCGCAGGGAGCAGGAGGAAGCAGCCAATCAGCTGGAGATGACCTCCGAGATGAAGGAGATCAAACCGGCCGAGAAGCGCAGCCGTCCGACGAACGGCGTTCGCGTCAAAGGGATCGATAATCTGCTGGTCCGTTTTGCCCGCTGCTGCAACCCGGTTCCGGGAGACGATATCGTCGGTTATGTTACACGGGGCCGCGGCGTCTCGGTCCATCGCTCGGACTGTCCGAACCTTCCGGCTACAGGCGAAGGCGAAGATGCCGCTCGGGTGATCGAGGTCGAATGGGAATCCTCGGTGGAGGCTAACTACAGTGTCGATATCGAGGTGACCGGGCATGATCGAAACGGGCTCTTGAATGAAGTGCTGCAGGCCGTTTCGGAGAGCAAGACGAATATATCCGCCGTCACGGGCCGCTCGGACAAGAACAAAATGGCGATGATTCATATGACGATTCTGATTCGGAATACCGATCATTTGCATTCGGTCGTCGAGCGCATTAAACGGGTAAAGGATGTATATACCGTTCACCGGATCATGCAGTGATTCTTATTTCGTGCGGGCTTCCGGTTGCCTGATGCAATTCACGGTCTGCTGCCCTTCAGGGAGCAGGCCTTTTATTATTGTGGTAACTTATTTTTTGACAGAGGGAGCTAAGTGTTATGAGAGTTGTCATTCAGCGATGCAAGCATGCGGAGGTTACGGTTGAAGGGGAGGTTGTGGGCCGGATCGGAGAGGGGCTTATGGTGCTCGTGGGCGTGACCCATGAAGATGACGAGAAGGATGTAAAATATATAGCCGACAAGGTGGCCGGACTCCGGATATTCGAGGATGAGGAAGGGAAAATGAACTTCAGCGTCCAGGATGTCGGCGGAGCCGTGCTGTCCGTCTCCCAGTTTACGCTTTACGGCGACACCCGCAAGGGTAAACGTCCGAACTTCATGGCTGCGGCGAAGCCGGACGCGGCCAAGGCGCTGTACGAGGCGTTCAACCAGGAGCTGGCGGCAAAAGGGTTAACCGTGGAAACCGGAAAATTTGGAGCGATGATGGACGTGTCGCTTACGAACTGGGGGCCCGTAACGATTATCATCGACAGCCGTGCCTCCTAGCTCTTATCGGTGCTGACCTTTCATGCATGATCCCGGAATTTTTGGGCAACCTGTGGGGGAATGGTTCTGCTTGCACAACCAAGCGAATGAAGGAGTGATGCGACCGATGCGTCAATCCCCCAAGTCTTCCCTTTGCAGCGGGTTGAAAGCATGTGAGCCGTCTAGCGGCATAAGAGAGAGTACGGGAGTGGAGCGGCTTTCGGCTTCGCCGGAGGATCCTGTGCTGGCGTTGAGAATGAAGGGGCAATACCGAAGGCTGCTGCCGAGATGGTAGCTTCTTTATGGAATAAGAATACATGAATGGATAGAAGGTCCGGGGGATGTCCTCCGGGCTTTTTTATGTTGAAGCGGGTTATATTCAATGCGAGTCTAAGCCGGCATCCCCCTTCATTCTTGCGGAAGTTCGTTGTTATAAAAGAAGCGCGGCAGGGTAATAACAAATCGAGGACCAATCGTGAAAGGAGACATGCCAGATGAGCAAGGTTGCATTTCTGCTAGCAGATCAGTTTGAGGATTCCGAGATGAAGACCCCTTATGACGCCGTGAAGGAAGCGGGGCATGAGGCGGAGATTATCGGCTTGAAACAGGGTCAGGAAGTGAAGGGGAAACAAGGCAAGGCCTCGTATACGACCGATAAAGCGATTGCTGATGCAAATATAGAGGATTATGATGCGGTGGTTATTCCAGGCGGCTCCTCACCGGAGAATCTACGTCTGGATTCCCATATATTGCAGTTTGTCACAGCGGCAGACCGTGCGGGCAAACCGATTGCCGCCATATGCCACGGACCGCAAATTCTGGCAAGCGCCGATTTACTGAAGGGTCGAACGATCACATCGTATCCGCCGCTTCAGGATGATATGGTGAATGCCGGAGCGCAGTTCAAGGATGAAGAGGTTGTAGTGGACCGGAATTTCATTACATCCCGCACGCCGAAGGATGAGCCGGCCTTTGTACGCGAGCTGCTGAAGGCTCTCTGATTCGGCAGTGGAGGCAGTTTGTCCATGCAAGACCAGTCTTTTCAAAACGATAGCTTTTGAAAAAAAGGAGGAATGGACATGTCGAAACAAATTCAAGCTTATTTCAGGACCGAAGATGAAGCAGAGGGTGCCAGAACGTCGCTGCTGACCTACCACACCGAGCAGCTTGAGGTGGGTCAGCTGCAAGACCCGATCCGCAGCGGGGCAAATATTCTGGTGCCGCTAGTGCCTTGGAACAATTCGGGCACCGCTGGCGCGACGATGGGAGCCGGTACGGCGGCCGCGCCCGGCGGCGTCATTGGGGCACCCGGCGTCGTTATCGGAGGGGACAGGGCGCTGACCGGGGACCTCGCGGAGGACCGCGCGGACGGCGACCGTTCAGACGGATGGCGGGAAGCGGACGTGACGGACAGAGATTACGGAGAATTGAAGTATGCGTTGTCCGTTAAGGTAAGAGACGAGGATTACGACGCGATTGTCCATAAGCTTCGGGCGAACCATGCGTACGTGGAACGATTCGATTAATTACGAGACAATCAGGCTTATTCTGTTGCGATAGCGCAAGACCGGCTGATTGTGACGAGACCCGACAACCTTTTAAAGCGTTTTCTTGCTTGTAATATAACTGTAATGTTTGTTCAATCTTTCTTTAATATTAGATGCTTATAATAACAGCATGACCCCCTTTTTTATATAATATATGTTTTGGACCTACGGCATTCGGCCAGTAGGTTTTTTTCTTTTTTCGGGTTATTTCTACAAAGCTGCTTGACTTTAGCTCGGCGGTTCATTAGAATCTAAAAATATAATGTTTCGGGTATACTGATAACATCATATCGGATTTGATGACGGGACCAAGTACTCCATCCCCACAAGAACAGAGAGGAATCCCTTTGGCTGTAAGGATTCTCTTGATGAATGGACGAATGACTTCCTCGAGAACAGACGGCGAACCTTCGCACCGGCAGCCCCGGTGGCAGGAACAGTAGCCGATCTGCGCGGCCGGGCGTTACGCGGTTGAAGCGGATGCAGGATTTGCACAGAGTACATGATGTACGCCTGGGCGGGGCCGATCCGGAATGTGGGTGGTACCACGGGTGATATACGTTTATGAACATCTCTCGTCCCAGTTGTCTTTGGACAGCCGGGGCGGGGGATTTTTTAATTTCAAGCGATGTTTGTAAAAGAAAAAAGCAGTAGGATGTGGAGGGATGAAGATGGCAAACGAAAAATTTGAGAAGCCGACCGGCACGCAGGACATTCTGCCCGGAACGGTCGAGAAATGGCAGCTGATCGAGGAGAAGGCCCGGGATTTGTGCCGGAGATATAATTACCGCGAGATCCGGACGCCGATCTTCGAGCAGACCGAATTATTCGAGCGCGGAGTCGGAGAGACGACCGATATCGTTGAGAAGGAAATGTATACCTTCAAGGACAAAGGCGATCGCAGCATGACCCTTCGTCCGGAGGGAACGGCAGGCGTCGTTCGGGCCTTCGTGCAGAACAAGCTCTATGGGGAGCCGGATATTACCAAATTGTATTATATCGGTCCGATGTTCCGTTATGAGCGGCCCCAAGCCGGGAGATACCGGCAGTTCCATCAGTTCGGCGTCGAAGTGTTCGGCACGGCGGATCCGGCTGTGGATGCGGAGGTTATCGCGCTTGGCTATACCTTTTATAAGGAGCTTGGACTTCAAGGCGTGAAGGCGGAGATTAACTCTGTCGGTACGCCGGAGGTACGGGCGGCTTACCGGAGCCGATTGCTTGCTTACCTGGAACCGATGAAGGACAATCTTTGTTCGGACTGCCAATCCCGTATGGAGCGCAATCCGCTTCGCGTGCTGGATTGCAAGAAGGACCAGGACAAATTCACGGATGCGCCTTCCATCCTGGACAGCTTGGATGAGGAATGCAGCGTTCACTTCGGTAAGGTGCAGAGCTATCTGGATGCAATGAACATCGAGTATGAGATTAATCCGAGTCTTGTTCGCGGCCTCGATTATTACACGCATACCGCTTTCGAATTCAAGGCGCAGGGGATCGGCGCTATCGATACGGTCGGCGGGGGCGGACGCTTTAACGGATTGGTGGACCAGATCGGCGGACCGGATCAGCCGGGCATCGGCTTCGGGATCGGCCTCGAGCGCATACAGCTCATTTTGGAACACCAGGGCATAGACCTCTCGGGCGTAAAACCGCTGGATGTGTACTTGGTGGCCCTCGGCGAAGCAGCCGAGCGGGAAGTCGTAAAGATCATTTACGAGCTGCGCGGCAAAGGCATTTCCGCAGAACGGGACTATCTCGGGCGGAAAATGAAAGCTCAAATGAAATCCGCCGATCGTCTGAACGCGCGCTATACGGCCATATTGGGTGATGACGAGCTTGCCCGCGGGGAAATTTCGCTGAAATCCATGGAAAGCGGCGAGCAGCGCACGGTGAAGCTGGAACAGCTGTTTGAAGAACTTGTTTAACCACCCGCGATCAGCGGCTAATTATACTAAAGGGGAATGATAACAAGATGAAAAGGACGCATCAATGCGGTCTGCTGACGACCGCGAACATTGGAGAAACCGTAACGCTGAACGGCTGGGTACAGACCCGCCGCGACTTGGGTGGCGTATTGTTTATCGACCTGCGCGACCGCAGCGGCATTATGCAGGTTGTATTCAATCCGGATTTCTCCGGAGAAGCCTTGGCGGTTGCAGACAAAGTGCGCAGCGAATATGTTATTGCCGTATCCGGTAAAGTCGTTAAACGCGCGCCGGAGACGTTCAATCCAAATCTGCCGACCGGCGAAATCGAAGTTCAAGTGACTGAAATCGAGGTGCTGAACGCTGCCAAGACGCCGCCGTTCTTCATCGAGGACGGGGTTGAGGTTGATGAGCAGCTTCGCCTGAAATACCGATATTTGGACCTGCGTCGTCCGGAAATGCAGAAGACGCTGATGCTCCGCTCCAAAGCGGCCAAAGTATTCCGCGACTTCCTTGACGGCGAAGGCTTCGTCGATGTAGAGACGCCGATTCTGACCAAGAGCACGCCGGAAGGCGCGCGGGATTACCTCGTGCCGAGCCGCGTACATGCGGGCGAATTCTTCGCTCTGCCGCAATCTCCGCAAATCTACAAGCAGCTGCTGATGGTCAGCGGTCTCGAGCGCTATTACCAGATCGCGCGCTGCTTCCGGGACGAGGACCTGCGGGCGGACCGCCAGCCGGAATTCACTCAGGTCGACATCGAAACGTCGTTCATGGAGCGCGATGATCTTCTGAATATGATGGAGCAGCTCATGGTCAAATTGTTCAAGGAAACGATCGGCGTAGAGCTTGCGACTCCGTTCCAACGCATCAGCTATGCCGAAGCGATGGGCAAATACGGCTCCGACAAGCCTGATCTTCGTTTCGGGCTCGAGCTGATCGAGATGAACGATATCGTCGCAAACAGCGGTGTCAAAGTATTCTCCTCTGTTATTGAAAAAGGCGGCGAAGTGAAGTGCTTGAATGCGAAGGGCTGCGGTACCTGGACCCGTAAAGAGATCGATGACCTGGGACCATATGCGGCTCGCTACGGCGCAAAGGGTCTGGCCTGGATTCAAGTGAAGGAAGGCGAATTCAAGGGACCGATCGTGAAATTCTTTACGGAGCAGGAGATCGAAGCGGTACGCGAGCGCACCGGCGCCGAGGAAGGCGACCTGCTGCTGTTCTCCGCCGACAACAAGAAGGTTGTGGCTGATGTGCTTGGGGCGCTCCGTCTGAAAATCGGACGTCAGCTCGGTCTCATCAACGACAATGAATACAAGTTTGCATGGGTGCTTGACTTCCCGCTGCTCAGTTATGACGAAGAGGCGAAGCGTTATGTTGCCGAGCACCATCCGTTCACCCGTCCGAAGGACGAGGATCTGGAACTGATGGACACCGATCCGCTTGCCGTGCGCGCTCAAGCGTACGACCTGGTGCTGAACGGCTATGAAGTCGGCGGCGGTTCGATGCGGATCTACAAGCGCGAAATTCAAGAAAAAATGTTCGCAGCGCTCGGCCTTTCGCCGGAAGAGGCGCATGAGAAATTCGGCTTCCTGCTGGATGCGTTCGAGTACGGTACGCCTCCGCACGGCGGGATCGCCTTTGGCTTCGACCGTCTGGTGATGCTGCTGGCCGGCCGCAACAACCTGCGGGAGACGATTGCGTTCCCTAAGACGGCAAGCGCAACGGATCTGCTCATGGACGCTCCTTCCCAAGTGGACGGCGGACAGCTTGAGCAGCTGCATATCAAGCTGGCCAAGAAGCCGGGCGACGAGAAGTAAGCCGTCTGTCGATAAAGGAGGATTTGCATACATGCTGCATCAATTTTCCCGGACGGAACTAGCCATTGGCCCTGAGGGCCTTGAAATCATGAAGAACAGCACGGTCGCGGTGCTCGGGATCGGGGGCGTCGGCTCCATAGCGGTAGAGGCTCTGGCCCGTACCGGTGTCGGTCGCATCATTCTGATCGATAAGGATGTCGTTGATATTACGAACATCAATCGTCAGATCCACGCGCTGACGACGACCATCGGTCAGAAGAAGGCGGATCTGATGGTCGAGCGAGTGAAGCTCATCAATCCCGAATGCGAAGCGATCGCACTGAACATGTTCTACACGGAGGAAACTTATGAAGAGCTCTTCAAGTATGAGCTCGATTATGTCATCGACGCCTCCGATACGATCATTTACAAGGTGCATCTGATCAAGGAATGTCTGAAACGAGGGATTCCGATCATCTCGAGCATGGGAGCTGCCAACAAAATGGATCCGACCAAGTTCCAGGTGGCCGACATCTCCAAAACCTCGATGGATCCGATTGCCCGCGTTGTCCGTACCAAGCTGCGCAAGGACGGCATCAAGAAAGGCGTCAAGGTGGTCTTCTCGCTCGAAGAGCCGATGAAGCCCCGCAAAGACGTCACGGAGAAGATCGTTCCGGAGAATGCGCCGGAAATCCGTAAGGCGAAGCAGCCGCCGGCAAGCAATGCTTTCGTGCCGCCGGTAGCCGGACTCATCATGGTGAGCGTGACCGTAAGAGAGCTGCTGGAAAAGGGCGGCGTCACCGTATAACCGAAAAAATGGATCAGGCAAAAGCAGCATCCCATGGCCGGGATGCTGCTTTTTTGGCAAACGCAACTCGTCGGCCGGATCACGCAGCACGTAACAGGGTACTAGTGTAAGCGGTATGATCTGGTATAACGGCTGGAGGTATGTTACAATAGAACTCCTTTTTGTGTCACGGCTCGCAAAGCCAGGCTTTTCGATGCGAAAAAATTAGAATTCTTAGGAGGTAACTGAAAGTGTCACAATCTTTTCAAAGTGCCTATCAAGAAGAGGAGTCAAGGCTTCGCGAGGTGATCGTCGAGATCGACCGGCAGCTTGAACGGCTGCGCAGCATCCCGGTGTATACCGGACATGATTTTACGGAGCAGGTGCTCGAGGCCGGGAGGGAAGAGAAGCGGCAGGCGCTGGCCAAGAGCTTGCCTGAGCCTTACTTCGGGAGGCTGGATTTTCAGGAGAACGGGACCGGAGAGAAGAAACCGCTGTATATCGGGAAGGTAGGCTTCGATAAGGAAGAGGCTGGGGATCATCCGATGGTGATCGATTGGCGCGCTCCTGTCGCAAGCCTGTTTTATTCGTTTACGGGCGGAACGGAGCCTGCATCCTTCGAGGCGCCGGAGGGGTTGATTGAAGGGCTGGTATATCTCAAACGCAATGTCGTCATCCGGAAGCAAATACTGGAGCGGGTATCAGATACGTACAATCGCGAGAGCGGCGGTCCGGCCGTAAATGACGAGTTTCTGGTCTACCGTCTAGGAGAGAACAAGGACAACCGCCTGCGGGATATCGTCTCGACGATACAGGCTGAGCAGGACAAGATTATTCGGGCGGCGAAAAACACGGCGCTGATCATCCAGGGGGTTGCGGGAAGCGGAAAAACCACGGTAGCGCTTCATCGGCTTGCTTATTTGCTGTATCAGTACAAGGAGCAGGTCCATGCGGAAAAAATGATTATTTTTGCACCGAACCTGATGTTTCTGGACTACATATCCGACGTCCTGCCGGAGCTGGGGGTTGGAGATATCCAGCAGCGCACCTTCGGCGACTGGGCAGCCGAGCTGCTTGGAATCGAGCTGTTCTCGGGAGACCACGCGCAGACGCTTCATCGGTGGTTCGAGAGCGAGCCGGGGCGCGGGACCCCGGATGTTAACGATGAGGTCAGCGGCCGTTACAAAGGCTCGTTGCGCCTTATGGGGCTGATCCGCCGCTTTGTCGAACGGATGGAGCGCAATGCGCTCCCGGACGAGGACTTCTCGCCTTGGGACGGGGCCGTTCTGAAGCGGGAGGCGATCGCCGAGTGGTTCGAGCAGGAATATAAGCCTTATCCGCTTGCCAAGCGGAAGGAACGGCTGCTTGCCCGGCTGCATCGCTGGATCGAAATGGAGCTGAAGAAATCGCCATCCGGGGCCGTCATGAAGGAACGGAAGAAGAAAGCGTCCCAGCGGGAAAAAGCGTACGCGAACCGGTGGCCGAAATTTGAGCCGCTTGCCCTGTATAAACAGCTGTTTGGGGCATCGAAGGCAGCTGGAGCATGGGTCGAGGAGCTGTCGGCGGAAATTCCGGCCGATGTGCTCAAGGCAACGCGGAAGGATCTGAAGCAAAATATCGTTCGGGAAGAGGATCTGCCGGCGCTGTTATATTTCCACTGCCTGCTCAATGATATTACGGGCGAGCAGCGCTTCGACCATATCGTCATCGACGAGGCGCAGGATTTCTCCCCATTTCAGGTAGCCGTACTGGATCTGTTCGTCAGGGGGCATTCCTTCACCATCCTCGGCGATCTGTCGCAGGGCATTCATGCCTATCGCGGCGTTCATGCCTGGGAGGAAATGAGCTCCTTATTCAAGGAGGAGGAGACCGCTTATTTTGCCCTGACGCGCAGCTATCGGTCGACGATGGAGATCATCGAATTTGCGAACGGTATTTTGGAAAAGGGTGTCGGCAGCGATCTGCTTGCGGTTCCGGTGTTCCGGAGCGGGGATGCGGTGCGTTTGATCCCTTACGCTTCCGGAAGCTCAAGGACGAAGGATCTGAAGCGGGCGATGGAGTCTCTGATCGCGAAGGATTATCGTACGGTGGCGATTCTGACGCGGACGCTGCGCGAGGCGGAGGCGCTTCACGAAGAGCTGCGTTCGGCATGGCCGGAGCTGAACCTGATCGACGGCAGCGAAGGTACGTACCAGGGCGGATATTCGGTGCTGCCGGTCTATTTGTCCAAGGGCCTCGAATTCGATGCGGTCATCGTTGCGGATGCAGATGCGGGACATTACGCGGAGAAAGCTTGGGATGCCAAGCTGATGTATGTTGGCTGTACCCGGGCACTGCACGAGTTGTGGCTGCTGCATGGGGAAGCGCGTCCTTCTTACGTGACGGCGGAGGCATCGGATATTACAGCCATTGGCTGGCCGTGACGTCGTGATACAAGGATACATGGCCGGATATGGATCGATTGCATAGGGATTGACTACGAGCGGAAATAAAAATGCTAGACTAGGGATAGCCCTTGAAGTTAGCGGTTGCTGCATGCACCGTTTCTTCAGGGGCTATTTCCTATGGCGGGGAATTCGTCCTTTGTCTATTCCATACAGCGCAATACACGCCAATACACGCAAATAAACGCACGGAATAAGTATTCTATCCCAGCATCCGGTACGAATCACCGAGATGGCCGATATACCGAAGCAGCGTCCACACGATGAGGGCAGCAGCTGCCAGCAGCGTTCCCGAGAGAATTGCAATTCGCACTTTATTTCTTTTCATAACAACCTCCGTCGATGCCTATCGAATTACCGGAAGGATTGGCCCTCGCCCGTCGGATTTCCTGCTTGTATTCCCATATCCGAATAGCAGAGCGGATCAACACGTACAGGGAGTACAAAAGCTGGAGCGAAAGAATGATATAGATCATTCGAAAGGCGAGAAGATGCTCTGTCAAAGCTTCAGGCTCATAGATTTCGAAGAGCACTTGATTGTGCTGGGCATGAATGCACATTATGAGCAGACTCGCCCCGATTCCGATGGCCGCATGAACCATTTTCCGCTTGGCGTTCCGGATCTTCATGCCCGCTTCCACTCTCCCCTTAATAACGGCTTTATATATATTTAACGCTCACAAGTAGAAAAAAGTTAGGATAGATCTAAAATGAATCTAAAACGGGAGGATGAATCAAAAAGCAAATGCTCGACGTCAGCCCCGAATCGTGTGGGAACGAACCGGACCGACCATCTCTCTGGGAGTGAGAGAATGAACCGCCGCCGCCCATCTCTCGGGGATGGGAATGAACCGCCGCTGCCCATCTCTCGGGGCAGTGTAGGGAATGAACCGCCGCCGACCATCACTCGGGGCAGTGTAGGGAATGAACCGTCGCCGACCATCACTCGGGGCAGTGAGGGAACGAACGGCCGCCGTCCATCATGCCGGCAGTGCGGGCACGCCTGCTGCATATATGATATGATAAGGTGTGATAGATTTTAAGGGGCCAGGGTCTGGCCGACGACTGATCTAGGGACAAGGAAGTGTAGCAAATGGATTTATTCAGTTACGGACGCGAAGCTGACCGGGATTCCAGGCTGCTGGCCGACCGAATGCGGCCGGTTTCGCTGGATGAATATATAGGACAAGAGCATATCATCGGGCCGGGGAAGCTGCTCCGGCGAGCCATCGAAGCGGACCAGGTATCATCTATTTTGCTGTACGGTCCTCCCGGATGCGGCAAAACGACGCTCGCCCATATTATTTCACAGCAGACCAAGGGCCATTTTGTCCGGCTTAATGCGGTTGAGGCCTCGGTTAAGGATGTGCGGGAAGTCATTGAACAGGCTCAGAGCAACCGCAGCTTGTACGGAACGAAGACGATTCTGTTCCTGGACGAGGTGCACCGATTCAATAGTTCCAGACAGGATGCGCTGCTGCCGGCGGTTGAGAACGGAACCATCATCTTCATCGGAGCGACAACGGAAAATCCGTTTCATTACGTGAACGGGGCCTTGATGAGCCGGTCCACGTTGTTTCAATTGCAGCCTTTAACCAAGGAGCATTCGCTGATTGCGATGCGGCGCGCGCTGACCGATTCCGACAAGGGACTTGGCTATATGGATTTGATCGCGGATGACGAGGCGCTTGAGCATATTGCAACGATGGCTAACGGCGACATTCGCCGGGCCTTGAACGCCCTTGAATTGGCGGCCATGACCACGCCCCCGGATGAAAACGGCACCGTTCATATTACGCTAGATGTGGCCGAGGAATCGATCCGCAAGCCGCTCGTGAAGGCGGATGAATCCACGCAGTACGACGTGCTCTCCGCCTTCCATAAGAGCATTCGGGGCTCGAGCGATGCGGCGGTGTTCTGGTTCCTGTACGCCGTCGAAAAGCTGGGGATGGACCCGATGGTGTTCATCCGGCGTCTTATCGCCGCAAGCAGCGAGGATATCGGCCTTGCCAACCCGCAGGCGATGGTTCAGGCTGTCAGCGCCTTGGAGGCTTACAGGAACAACGGCTGGCCCGAAGCGAAGCTGAACGTTGTCCAAGCGATTGTGTTCGCGGTAGAGAGTCCGAAGTCCAATGCGGTCGTCGAGGCCATTTCCCGCGCCATGGCAGCTATGGACGAGGTGAAGTCGGCGGAGGTTCCACTGCACTTGCGGGATGCCCATTATCAAGGGGCAATCAAGCTTGGACATGTCGGATATAAATACCCGCATGATTATCCAGGGCATTACGTGAAGCAAGAGTATTTGCCGAAGGAGCTATCCGATCGGGTGTTTTATCAGGCGACGGAACAGGGGAACGAGGCGAAGATTGCCCACAATCAGCGGCTGAGACGTGAACAATAGGCGTTTTCGGGATGCAGGGAAGCAGGAATGCAGGGAAGCAGGAATCCAGGGATGCAGGGATGCAGGGATGCAGGGATGCAGGGATGCAGGTATGAGCAGCTCGTCCTGGGCGGGCACTAATGATTTAAGGGAGGATGAAGATGAGAATAGGGAAAAGAAGCTTTGTCATATTACTGTTATCGATTGGTGTTGTGCTGGGCGGTTGTTCAGCCAAGAGCGGCCAGGAGCAGGCGCCTGACGGACAGGCTGCGGAGTCTGCGCATGCCCATGGACACCAGACGCAGTTGGCCAACGGAGACCTTCAGGAAATGACAGCTTCGGCCGATGTGCTGCCTGAATTTTTGAAGGGCCAGACGAGCGAAATTCAGACCATTTATGCATTGTCCGCTCAGGTGAGCGACGTGCTGAAGCATATACCCTGCTATTGCGGGTGCGGGGAAAGTGCCGGGCATCAAAGCAATCTAAACTGCTTCATTGATGAAATTCGCGAAGACGGGAGCGTCGTATGGGATGATCACGGCACCCGTTGCGGTGTATGCCTTGACATTGCGGTGGAATCGGCAAAAATGAGCAGTGAGGGCAAGAGCTTAACGCATATTCGCCAGACGATCGACGATAAATATGGTACCGGCTATGCAAAACCGACCCCTACGCCGATGCCGCCAGCGGAGAGCTGATTGGCTGTCTGGTGTGCACCGTGCAAACTGAGATCTGTGTGTGATCTAATGGTTTGTATAAGGAGATGCTGGGCTGATTGACGACTATAACCCTTGAAGCGCTTATTCACGATCATACAGGATCGGAAGAGGCGCTTTTTTTTTTTTGCATGATTACGGGTCCCGTTCAGCTTGACAGATCCCTTAATGGATTGATGGAACGGTCCTTCTCGAAAGAAGGATACCCTGCATTGTTAACCGATTTTTCAACGTACCGTGATCGAAGTCACAGCTTAATACTATATGTAGATTATAAATTATTATTCGTACACCATATATAGTATTCAAAGTGATAGATGGATAAGGAGCTGAGACGTCACATGAAGGTGATCAAGCGTGATGGAAGCGGGGCGCCCTTTGAGGCAGGCAGGATCGTGAATGCGGTGGACAAAGCTTTTGCAGCCGTTGAAGGCAACGCGCGGAAGGAGGCCTCCGTTCGGATCGCAGGATTCGTAGCCGAAGCGCTGCGGGGGAAGGAACGGATTACGGTCGAGGAGATTCAGGATCTGGTCATTCGGCATTTGCAGCAGGAGGGATTTCGGGAAGTGGCTGCGGCTTACCGGAAGTACCGGGAGTCCCGGGACTTGGAGCGGATTAGGCGGGGCGAGCTGTACAAAATCAGCAGCGACGTGCTCTTGTCGGCCAATCCCGATCTGCTGAGGGAGAATGCGAATTTGAACGGTGAATCGTTCAGTGGAAAAATGAGCAGGATTGGCTCGGAATACAGCAAGTGGATGGCAAGCCGCTTTGTGCTTCCCCCAGAGCTTGCGAATGCCGTACGGGAAGGATCCATTTACGTCCATGACCTGGATCAGTACGCGCTCGGCACGACCAACTGCATCTTCATCCCCTTTGACCGTCTGCTCGCCGGAGGCTTTAATACGGGTAACGGTTCGGTACGGCCGCCGAAAAGCATCATGACGGCGATGGCGCTCGTGGCGATCATTTTCCAATCCCAGCAGAACAGCCAGTACGGCGGCGTCTCCGCGAACAAAATCGATTGGGACCTCGCACCGTACGTTGGCCAAACGTTCCGGCGGCATTTCCGCAAGGGTGCGGCTTATCTCGGAGATGCCGAATCTTCACCAGGGACGGCCGATTGGAATGACGATGAGCTGTACATCGACAACCAGCAACTGAAGGAGAACGCTCCGCGAATTTACCGGTATGCCTATGAAGAAACGCTGAATGAGGTGAGGCAGGCCGCCGAATCGCTAATCCACAATTTGAACACGATGAGCAGCCGGGCCGGGGGGCAAATCCCGTTCACGTCGCTCAATTACGGCATGTGCACATCGACGGAAGGCCGCATGGTATCCCATGCGCTCCTGGATGCCACGATGAACGGACTCGGGCGGGGGGAGACGCCGATTTTTCCGCAGCATATTTTCCAGTGTAAGCGGGGAGTGAACCAGGCGGAGGGCGAGCCCAACTACGACCTGTTCCTGAAGGCGGTCGAATGCTCCAGCCGCAGGCTGTACCCGAATTTCGTCAATGTGGACGCTTCATTCAACCTGCCGTATTACAAGCCGGACGACCCGGATACCATCATTGCCACGATGGGATGCCGAACCCGGACGATCTCCGACCGCTTCGGGCGAAACCGATTGAGCGGCAAAGGCAATCTGTCCTTCAACACCGTCAATTTGGTCAAGTTGGGGATCGAGCATGGCATCGTCCTGCAGCAGCGGGGGAAGCCGGATCTTGAGGGCTTTTTGTCCAGGCTCGATGATTGCATAAGGATCGCTGTAGCCGGTCTGGTTCACCGCTTCGGGATCCAAGCCGAACAGCCGGCGAAGGCGTCCGATTTCATGATGAGGGAGGGCGTATGGGAAGGCGGAGAGAAGCTCGCGCCGGAGGATAGCGTAAGGGAACTCATCAAGCACGGCACCTTGGCGGTGGGCTTCATCGGGCTGGCCGAATGCCTGAAGGCGCTGACCGGATGCCATCACGGCGAGGATGAGGCGGCCTTTCAGCTCGGCCTCGAGATTGTCCGCCATATGCGGCGGCGATGCGATGAAGCCAGCGAAACCCATAACCTGAACATCACCTTGTTTGCCACGCCGGCTGAAGGCTTGTCCGGGAAATTTACAAGGCTGGACCGTAAGCAGTACGGCGTAATTGAGGGTGTTACCGACCGGGAGTATTACACGAATTCTTTTCACATTCCCGTCTATTACAGCATGCCCGCTTATCGAAAAATTCGCTTGGAGGCTCCGTTTCATGGGCTGTGCAACGCCGGAGCGATCTCGTACGTGGAGCTGGACGGCAGCGCAAGGCTGAACACGAAGGCCTTCCAAGACATCGTCCGCTTTGCCTTGGAGGCCGATATCGGCTATTTCTCCGTGAACCATCCGATCGACCGCTGTCTAAGCTGCGGGCATGAGGGGGTAATCGGCAGCATTTGCCCGCAGTGCGGGATCTCCGAAGGGGAGGCGCGCTTCCAGCGGCTGCGGAGGGTGACGGGATATTTAACCGGCAGCTATACCGAGCGTTTCAACTCCGCGAAGCAGGCGGAAGTGAGAGACCGGGTGAAGCATCTGTGAACCTGATCGGCTATGTTCCGGAAAGCATTAGCGAAGGCGAGGGACTCCGGGCAGTGCTCTTCATCAGCGGCTGCCGGCATGCCTGTCCGGGCTGCTTCAATCCGGCGTCTTGGGATTTTGAGGCAGGGGTTCCTTTCACGGAGGAAGTGTCCGCGCGGATCCTTCGGGATATCGCCTCCAATCCTCTGATCGATGGATTGACTTTATGCGGAGGCGACCCGTTCTTTTCGCCGGAGGAGTGCACTGCCTTTGTCGAGAGTTTCCGTTCACACTGTCAGGACAAAACCGTATGGGCTTATACAGGCTTTACATTCGAGGCACTCATGCGGCACCCGAAGCGGCGCGAGCTGGCGCTGCTGTGCGATGTCATTATCGACGGACGGTTCGTGCTTGAGCTGAAGGATGTGTCGCTGCCTTTTCGCGGCAGCTCTAACCAGCGGCTCATCGATGTGGCGGAGACCGTGTGCAGAGGGGTAATCACGGAGTATGCGTTGTGAGCATGTTCATTGAAGTGGCTTTACAAGTCCCGGTGCGCAATCACTCCGCATGTGGATCATGCAACAATGGGGATGAGTATCTTCACAAGTCCGGTTGTGTGGGATCACTCCGCGTGCGGATTATGCCTCCAAATGAGGCATGAATCGGCCTCACAAAGTCCCGGTGCGCAATCATCACTCCGCATGCGGATCATGCCTCCAAATGAGGCATGAAATGGCCTCACAAAGTCCCGGTGCGCAATCATCACTCCGCATGCGGATCATGCCTCCAATCTCTGTTGTCCACTAATTTTCTTGGAATTGTCTCCAATGTCGTAAAAATTAGCGGACAAAGGAGAGCGCTGACGCTTTTCCGGCATGATTCCGCCTGCTCCGTTGAAGTCTTTGTTCGTGGGTGTTGGAGCATGCCCTTTGGGTTTCATTGCAGCTTGGATACGCTGCTGTAGGCCGTCGAACAAGACCCTCTTAGGGACTTGTTCACTCCCAAGGGGCTCAAACCGGCGTCACAAAACCCTTTTGGGGACTTGTTCGCTTCCAAGGGGCTCGAACCGTCGTCACAAGACCCTTTTAGGGACTTGTTCGCTCCCAAGGGGCCCGAACCGTCGTCACAAGACCCTTTTAGGGACTTGTTTGCTCCCAAGGGGCTCAAACCATCGTCACAAGACCCTTTTAGGGACTTGCTCGCTCCCAAGGGGCCCGAACCGTCGTCACAAGACCCTTTTAGGGACTTGTTCGCTCCCAAGGGGCCCGAACCAGCGGAACAAGACCCTTTTAGGGACTTGTTCGCTCCCAAGGGGCCCGAACCAGCGGAACAAGACCCTTTTAGGGACTTGTTCGCTCCCAAGTGGCTCAAACCGTCGTCACAAGACCCTTTTAGGGACTTGTTCGCTCCCAGGGGGCTCAAACCGTCGTCATAAGACCCTTTTAGGGACTTGTTTGCTCCCAAGGGGCCCGAACCGTCGTCACAAGACCCTTTCGGGGACTTGTTCGCTCCTGAGGGGCCCGAACCGTCGTCACAAGACCCTTTTTAGGGACTTGTTCGCTCCTGAGGGGCCCGAACCGTCGTCACAAGACCCTTTTAGGGACTTGCTTACCCCGGCGCCCCCCAAGTCGGTTGGGGTGGTATGTCCAACGTCATTGCCTTTGGGGTTTACGGACGTCCATCGGCGGATCCCCTTCACCTGCTAGGTTTCAACGTACGCACATTCTCCCCTCGATGCACTGCTTCCCGTACGAACATGGTTCCTCTAAGTACATACTCTTTATAAAGCACATACTCTCTCTAAAGCACATACTCTCTGTAAGCACATGCTTCCCGTAAGCACATTTCTCTTGTGCACGGTTCGGGTCCGGGGATGTTTGATATGGCTACCGCACATAGAAATATGGTCGCAGGCCCTTAGAAATTTAGCTGCCGACTAAAGAAACGTGGCTGCCGCCCAAAGAATTACTTACTAAAGAACATGCCATAGAATCATCCTGCCCACATAGAAAAATGCCTGCCTACCATAGAATCTTCCTACTCACCTTAGAGACAGCTGGGCATTTCAGTCTCGTTCCGGCAGAAAAAATGCACCTCCGTTGTCACCTCACCACTTTCCAGTGAGGTATGACAGAGGTGCATTTTTATGTTGCATTGAGGTCGAATTAGCCGACAATCAAATGCTTCCTAATTTAGCCGCCAGATTAATACGGGATTTTATCCGCGGATTCGATCGTTCCGCCGCCAAGGCACTCTTCGCCTTGATAGAACACGACGGCTTGTCCCGGCGTAATGGCTTTTTGCGGCTTTGCAAACGCCACATGCACCGTGCCGTCTTCACGCGGCGTAAGCGTCACTTCCTGGTCTGGCTGACGGTAACGGAATTTGGCGGTGCAGGTGAAGGCGGCTTTGGGCATAGCGTCCTCGCCTGCAATCCAGTTGACTCCCGAGGCGATCAATCCTGTTGAATACAAGCTTGGATGATCTCCTTGCACAACGTACAGAATATTGTTGTTCAGATCTTTGTCAGCCACGAACCAAGGTTCGCCCGAGCCGGATCCGCCAATGCCGAGACCTTGGCGCTGGCCGAGCGTATAGTACATGAGACCGTCATGACGGCCTTTCACCTCTCCGGTGACGATATCCACCATGTCGCCGGATTGGGCCGGCAAGTACTGGCTCAGGAATTCCTTGAAATTCCGTTCGCCGATAAAGCAAACGCCGGTGCTGTCTTTTTTCTTCGCGGTGTACAGACCGGCTTCCTCCGCGAGGCGGCGCACTTCCGGTTTAGGCAAATGCCCGATCGGGAACATGGCTTTAGACAGCTGCTCCTGGTTGAGTGCATTCAGGAAATAGGTTTGGTCCTTGTTGCCATCGACACCACGGAGAAGATGGAATTGCCCGTTCTCCTCGGTGACGCGCGCGTAATGGCCGGTTGCCACATAATCGGCTCCGAGATCGAGCGCTTTGTTCAGGAACTCGCCGAATTTGATTTCACGGTTGCACATGACATCAGGGTTCGGCGTTCTTCCGGCTTTATATTCATCAAGAAAATAGGAGAATACTTTATCGAAGTACTCCTTCTCGAAATTGACGGTGTAGTAGGGAATGTCCAGCTGTTCGCATACCCGGCGCACGTCTTCCGCATCCGCTTCGGCGGTGCAGTAGCCGAATTCGTCGGTATCGTCCCAGTTTTTCATAAAGATGCCGATTACTTCATAGCCCTGCTGCTTGAGCAGCAGCGCCGTTACGGAGGAATCGACTCCCCCTGACATGCCGACAACGATCCGAGTGTTCTTATTATCTGTAGACATCGTTATCACCATTTTCATCTTAAATTGTGCCCATGACGTATTTTAACATACTTTCGCCAAGGTTCCCATGCTTGGATATGTCCACTCAGGGTGAACAAATTTTTACGATTTGATCCGGATTATTAGCCATTGGCATTCAGGATATGGTACCATAAGCTGAGGGTAATGATCGGAATACGGAGAAAACTCAGAATTAGCAGGAATCGAGCATACGTGTACCGTATTTATCGTGTTATCCGATTCCCCTAACAGCATGTTCAAGTATGGACATCATATACAAATATTCGAAAGAGGTGTCACCTTTGAAGATATCAACTAAAGGAAGGTACGGATTGACGATTATGATGGAGCTGGCCGCCAAATTCGGCGAAGGCCCGACCTCGCTCAAAAGCATAGCGGAGAAGAATCAGCTCTCGGAGCATTACCTGGAGCAGTTGATCGCGCCGCTTCGGAACGCAGGTCTGGTCAAGAGCATTCGCGGCGCATACGGCGGCTACATCCTGTCCCGCGAGCCGGCTTCGATTACGGCGGGGGACGTCATCCGCGTGCTCGAAGGGCCGATCTCACCGGTGGATTTTACGGAAGAAGACGATCCGGCGAAACGGGATTTGTGGCTTCGTATCCGCGACAGCATCGCCGAGGTACTGGATTCCACGACGCTTGATAACCTCATCAATTTCCAGGAACAGTCCGCTGCGGACAATTACATGTTCTATATTTAATTCGAAGGCTGAAGCATTAACCGGCTAAGCCACATATAATCAAGGGGTATTGCGTCTCTCTGTGGTATCCCTTGATCTATAACATGATCCCACGTTTTCTACAGATCGCCTCCGCGTCAACTTGGAAGTTTGAACTCCTTTGTTATCTGATCTGATCGATCGCTCCATATGCCTTCCGAATGGGGTAATCTCATTCCATCTGTAGCTGTATCCGACATCTTCACCGTTTCATTGCTTTTTCGCTCCATGATTAGAACCCGCCTTCCCCGGACATGCCAGGTAGCTTTCTTATATGGCATGCGATGTGCCGGAGAAATCGAAATCACCAAAACTCGGTGAAGAAAAAAGATGAGTTAGCATAAGGGAACATCGGGACAAGCGGAACGAAATCCCAAGAACATAAGCTTGACAGCTCGTTGCTGAACAAAAAGGCTTTAAATGAAATAGAAGGGGTAACAATATGGGTTGGTCGGTGTCTAATGATGTAGGCAAGTGAACTTAGACTAAAAGGGGAGAAATTATGAGTAGAAGCTGGCAAGAGGATATGAATCTTTGCCATTCGGTTGATGAGGAAAGTAAATCTGCCGCGTTAAAATACTGGCTTGAGCAAGCAGCAGCAGAGAAACAAAGGGCGGATACGCTCAATAACGCAGTAAAAGAAGCCATCGACATTTGCGAAAGCATGACGGAGTCCGATGACCCCCTGGAGATTCTTGAGCAAGCGTTGATTAAATTGCAATTAGTCGTGTCTCTTCCATTGAATAAGGGAAGCTTGAATACTATGAGCAGCTGGAGCTTTGGAGAAACGAGTTTTAAGAAAGAAAGTTTATAGAAAACAGTTTATAGAGAATAGGCTCCTTGGTCGTTATTCTTGATCCGTTGACTTCTGTTTTTGTATGCCTGGAAGGGGGGTATAATTACAACCTTTTTGTTGTTGTTTTGTTTCAGAAATTTTTCATGAGAAGTTGCAGAGCTGGGGCTCATCGTATATGCTATTATCGGGTTGTGATAAAAAGAACTTCCACGAGCCAAAGGGATGAACAGCCCTCCTGAGCTTATTTAGAATCCATGACAGAAGCCAATGAGGTTTTCATCGATAAGCTGCGGATAAGAGACCACATTTTTGCTGTAAAGCTTCCTTAATGTTTTAGCATAAAAATCACATTCCGGCATATGGGCGCGATCACGATGAAATGACGAATCGCCTAACCGCCTAATCTCCTTAATCGCCGGAAATGTGAATACTCGACTAATATCAAGGTGCGTGAATAAACATGAAAACCGTGTATTTGGATCATGCGGCCTCGACACCGATGCATCCGGCCGTCGCGGAAGCAATGATGGACATCATGACGAACTGGCACGGCAATGCTTCGAGCGTCCATGCATATGGACGGGAAGCGAAGAAGATTGTGAACGGGGCGCGGGATCGAATCGCGTCCCTTTTGGGATGCCAATCGGATGAGCTGGTATTTACCTCCGGCGGCACCGAGAGCGATAACCTGGCTATCTTCGGCATCGTTGAGGCGGCTGGGGTAAGCGGCAAGCATGTCATTACCTCCGCGGTGGAGCATCATGCGGTGCTTCATGCCTGCCAAGAGCTGGAGAAGAGAGGCTGCGAGGTTACCTACATTCCGGTCGACCATACCGGTCGCGTCTCGGTAGAGGACATCGCCGGCGCCATCAAGGAGAACACCGTGCTTGTTACGATTATGTATGGGAATAACGAAGTAGGCACCATCCAGCCGATAGCCGAGATCGGCGAGCTGTGCGCAAGCCGTGGCGTCGTATTTCATACGGACGCCGTGCAGGCGCTGGGATCTGCTCGAATATCCTGCCGTGACCTCCCCGTCGATATGTGGAGCTTCTCCGCTCACAAAATTAACGGCCCGCAAGGTGTCGGCGCTTTGGTGGTCAAACGGGGATTGAGCTTGTCACCGCGTCTATTTGGCGGGCTGCAGGAGAAGAAGCGCCGTGCCGGAACCGAGAATATGGCGGGAATTGCCGGATTTGCGGCGGCAGCGGAGCTCGCCGTTAACGGGATTGAGCAGCGGCTTGCGCATTATCGGCTGCTGCGGAACACGCTGCTCGAGGAGCTTCGCCGATTGATCGGTGAGGAGGCTTTTGCGATCAACGGAAACCAGGAGTACTACCTCCCGCATGTGCTGAATCTCAGCTTTCCTGATGTGAGCACCGAGACGATGCTGATGAATCTGGATATGGAAGGCATAGCGGCTGCAAGCGGCTCGGCCTGCACCTCGGGCTCGCTGGAAATCTCTCATGTGCTTCAGGCCATGAAGCTTCCGGACCCGATTTTGCGATCTGCGATTCGATTTAGTTTCGGTTTGGGTAATACTACTCAAGAAATGGAGTTCACGGCCCAAAAAATTGAAACCATCCTTAAACGGCTGCGTAAATAAATGTTGAGGGATTTCTCTTTTCGCTAATAAAGGGGGTATGCGTTCATCCATTTCATCCTTAGAAGCCGAGGGGCTGGCTGCATGCCATGCTGGATTGCCGGTTTCAAACAAGCGGAGGATGAGGAGGTATCCATCTAGCAATGAAGCTTCAGGAAATGATCGGACTGGCTGTATTCGACGTGGAAAACGGTAAAGAAATCGGAAAAATCCACGATTTTATACTAGATGATAACTGGCTGATAACCGGATTGGAACTTGAAGGCAGAGCTTTGTTCTCCACACATGTGAAAAGCGTTGCATGGGAAGACATCGTAGCCTATGGAGAAGATGCCGTCATGATCCGGAGCCAAGAGGCCGTACGGAAGGTAGGAACGGGCGAAATTGGCTTAACTTACCTTACAGGCAAGCGTAAATTGAAAGAAATGCAGGTCCTGACGGAGGACGGAGTTCTGCTCGGACGTGTTTCGGATGTTTATTTTGAGCAGGAACAGGGCAATACAATATTAGGATTGGAAATATCCGACGGTTTTGTATCGGATTTGATCGAAGGCCGCAAATGGCTGCCTTGCACAGCGGAAATGGCTGTCGGTGAACATGCCGTAATGGTCCCCCCGATGAGCGAACAGCGTCTGGAAAAAGCCATTAATTCTGTGAACGGATAGGGTGAAGTAGGATGAAATGTCCAAACTGTAGTTCCAAAGATATCGGAAAAATCGGCTCCCACCAGTTTTACTGCTGGGGATGCTTTATTGAATTGACGGTGAACGGGGAGAAGATGTCCGTATACCAGGTTGAAGAGGACGGCACGCTCAGCTCGCTGGATGATTTATTCTTCGGCGATGAGATGCAGCCGGAGTTCCCGCATTTGCACGCCTCTTCCTAAAGAGCGCGTACATATTCTCAGAGAATAGGGCCTTCCCGCCGGATCCATGGAGATCTTCCGCGAGGGAGGTCCTTTTTCTATGAACCAGAGGAACTGAATGTTAGATTAAATCCGGAAGCTTGGACATATACTACAGGGTAAGCTTTTGCCGTAAAGGAGAGTGCCCTGTGGAACAGCTGACCGAGAGCAAGTGGTTTCGCTTTTTAATATGGCTGCTGCTTGGACTGATTACCCTTTATTTTGTATGGCTTCTTAGGCCTTTATTTCTCGATGTCTATCGTTTTGTCAAAGCGGTGCTTGCTCCGTTTCTGATAGCCATGATCATATCCTATGTCCTGAATCCGATTGTATGCATGCTGTCCGACCGTAAGGTCCCGCGAAGCGCTGCGGTGCTCCTGATCTATGCGGTGTTCTTGGCCGCACTTGCCGTCATTCTCATCAATTTGATTCCGATGCTGATACGGCAGCTGGAGGAATTAAACGAGCATCTGCCTGAGCTGACGATGAACGCGCAGTCGCTGATGACCAGTCTGGATAGCCGTCTGCTGCCGCCGGGCGTACGAACCGGGGTGAACAGCTGGTTTCTGACCATCGAATCGAGGCTGGCCGGAGGCATCTCGGACTTTATGGACAATATCGGCAATGCGATTAACATATTGTTCAATGTCATGATCGTGCCGTTCCTCATTTTTTACATATTAAAAGATTTCGAGGTGTTTCAGCGGACGACCGTTTCCTATCTGCCCCGAAGCCACCGCAAGTCGATCGTTATCCTGCTTAAGGACATTGATAATGCCCTTGGCAATTATGTCCGGGGGCAGTTTCTCGTTTGCCTCATTATCGGTATTCTCGCATACATCGGTTATATGATCGTAGGCATGCCGTATGCGCTGCTGCTTGCCAGCATCGTGGCCGTGTTCAACATCATTCCGTATTTGGGGCCTTTTCTGGGCGCCGCTCCGGCGCTTGTTATGGCTTCGACCCTTTCATGGAAAATGGTGCTGATGGTCGCGCTCGTCAATATGGTGTGCCAGACGCTCGAAAGCAATGTGATCTCTCCGCAGGTGGTTGGGAAGAAGCTGCATATGCATCCGCTTCTTATCATATTCGCCCTGCTTGTCGGAGGCCAGATCGCGGGAACTGTCGGCCTTATTCTCGCCGTACCTGTCTTTGCAGTGCTGAAGGTCCTCTTGCAGCATGTGTTCGCTTATTATGTAAGGCGGAAATCGGGCTGAGATCCGAGCAGACGTTGACGATCGGTGGCGACGGATTGACAATATGCCGTTTCCGTGGATATACTTGAAATATTAAACGAATATTCGTCCAAATCGATGAGAAAATCCCAGTAAGCTTCGTGCACCTTGCCCAGAGAACAGGTTCCTTTCGGCGGATCGATGCGATCCAATACGAATGGCTGCGAGAACCTGGAAGCGTCCAAGCTGAAATGCTAATTTTTGAGTGTGAACAAAATTCACCGGGTGGCTGCCGTTATCCAGCTGCAACGAGGCGATCGTCGCATGTCTTTTCGGTTAACCAACCGGACGGATTCTTGCACGATAACCAGGGTGGTACCGCGAGAACATCGTCCCTGAACTATTTCAGGGGCGTTTTTGTGTTCGGGTTAATTTGGCCCGGGCGTTATATTATGACTGGAGGATGCTAATGATGAAAGCAAGTGAAATTCGATCCAAATGGCTGGCGTTTTTCGCCGAGAAAGGCCATCACATTGAGCCAAGCGCTTCGCTTGTCCCGCACAACGACCCGTCGCTGCTGTGGATTAATGCAGGCATGGCGCCGCTGAAGCCGTACTTTGACGGCCGGGTGATCCCGGACAATCCGAGAATCGCCAACTCGCAGAAATGCATTCGCACCAATGATATCGAGAATGTCGGCAAGACTCGCCGTCACCACACGTTCTTCGAAATGCTCGGAAACTTTTCTATCGGAGACTACTTCAAGGAAGAAGTCATTACCTGGGCATGGGAGTTTCTGACCGACAAGAAGTGGATCGGGTTCGATCCGGAGCGCCTGTCCGTCACGGTATACCCGGAGGATGAGGAAGCGTTCAAGCTGTGGAACGAGAAGATCGGCCTGCCCGAGAGCCGGATTATCAAGCTGCAGGACAACTTCTGGGATATCGGGGAAGGGCCATGCGGACCATGTACCGAGATTTTCTACGACCGCGGGGAAGAGTATGGGCACGGAGCGCCGGAAGAAGAGCTGTTCCCGGGCGGCGAGAACGAGCGCTGGCTTGAGGTATGGAACCTCGTATTCTCGCAGTTCAACCATAACAAGGACGGCAGCTACACGCCGCTTCCGAACAAGAACATCGATACGGGTGCAGGACTTGAGCGTTTTGCCTCCATTTTGCAAAATGTCGATTCCAACTTCGATACCGACCTGTTCCAGCCGATCATTCAAAAGACCGCTGAGCTTGCCGGTGTGAAATACAAGGAGAAGGCGGAATACGACGTGGCGCTCAAGGTCATTGCGGATCATATCCGCACCGTCGCCTTTGCCGTTGCCGACGGCGTGCTGCCTTCTAATGAAGGACGGGGCTATGTCATCCGCCGTTTGCTCCGCCGTGCGGTTCGATACGGGAAGGTGCTCGGTCTTGACAAGCCGTTCATGTTCACGTTGACCGGCACGGTCGGCGACATTATGGGCGCCTACTATCCGGAGGTTGTGGAGAAACAGGCGTTCATCGAGAAGGTAATCGCAACGGAAGAAGAGCAGTTCCACAAGACGCTCTCCGACGGGCTGGCGATTCTGGCAGAGATGAGCGCGGAAGCGAAGAAGCAAGGCCAATCGGTCATTAGCGGCGCCGATGCGTTCAAACTGTACGATACCTATGGTTTCCCGTTCGATTTGACGGAGGATTATGCGGCTGAGCACGGCCTGAGCGTCGATCGCGAAGGCTTCGACGAGGCGATGAAGGAGCAGCGCGAGCGTGCGCGCAAAGCCCGCCACGAAACGGAAAGCATGAAGGTTCAAGGCGGGGTTCTGTCCGATTATACGGTTAAAAGCGAATTTGTTGGATATAATGACACCGTTCGCGATGCGAAGGTGCTGGCCATCATTACGGATGATCAATTTGCCGATGGAATCGGCGAAGGACAGTCCGCCCAGGTCATTCTGGATGCAACGCCGTTCTACGCCGAAAGCGGCGGCCAGGTCAGCGACCAAGGCGTGCTTGAGGGCGATACGGTACGCGCAAAAGTAGAAGGCCTGTTCAAAGCCCCTCACGGACAGCATGTGCATTTTGTAACCGTGGAGGCAGGCGAACTGAAGGTAGGCGACGTCGTAGCCGCCAAGGTGGATGCCAGCCTTCGAAATGATATCGTGAAGAACCATACGGCAACCCACTTGCTGCATAAAGCGCTGAAAGAAGTGCTTGGCGAGCATGTCAACCAGGCGGGCTCCCTTGTCGAGCCGCAGCGGCTGCGCTTTGACTTCTCACATTTCGGCAGCATTACCCAGGAGGAGCTGGCCGAAATCGAGCGCCGCGTCAATGAGCAAGTGTGGAAGAGCATCCCGGTGGTCATCGACCTCAAGCCGATTGATGAAGCGAAGGCTATGGGAGCGATGGCGCTGTTCGGGGAAAAATACGGGGATATCGTCCGCGTCGTCCAAGTCGGCGATTACAGCATCGAGCTGTGCGGAGGATGTCATGTGGACAATACGTCCCGAATCGGCATCTTCAAGCTGCTCGGAGAGAGCGGCATCGGCTCCGGCGTGCGGCGGATCGAAGCTGTGACCGGGCGCCATGCCTATGAGTACCTGGAAGGACAGCTTGATCTTCTCAAGCAGGCATCAAGCCTCTTGAAGAGCAACATCTCTGACGTGCCGAAGCGAATCGAGGGATTGAACCAACAGCTTAAGGAGCTGGCCCGCGAGAATGAATCGCTGCAAGGCAAGCTGGGAGCGATTGAGGCCAGTCAGCTGACGGATAAAGTGAAGCAAGTGGGTGAAGTCCAGCTGCTGGCGGCTGAAGTTCAGGCAGGCGGCATGGACGGACTCCGCAGCATTGCGGATGAGCTGAAGGGCAAGCTGCCGAATGCGATCATCGTACTCGGCTCCAAAGCGGGCGAGAAAGTGAACTTCGTCGTAGCCGTGCCGCAGGATCTGGTGAAGAAGGGCTATCATTCAGGCAAGCTGGTGAAGGAAGTCGCTTCGGTTTGCGGAGGCGGAGGCGGTGGCCGTCCGGATATGGCCCAGGCTGGCGGCAAGGATGCATCCAAGATGGCCCAGGCTCTCCAGCGGGCAGAGGAGCTTGTCGCCCAAGGCGTTTAATGCTTTGTCCTTCGGTGGTGTACAGCGGGCGGGGACGCATTCGCTGTACACTATCCTGAATTTTTTGGAGTACCCTCTAAATATTTCGCTTTGGATTTCCGTAGAGACGACGGAGTATGGTATGATATAACAAGATCAAGCTGGTAAATTTTCGACGAGGCATGGTTTACATGTTCTTTGAAGAAGCGAGGTGTGTCACACATGGACTCCATGGATAAGACAGTCAAGTTCAATGTAAAAGGTGATGAGAAGGAGGTTTCCGCTCAGGACATTTTACTTTCGGTATACGACTCGTTGGTCGAGAAGGAGTACAATCCGATTAACCAGATCGTGGGATATCTTTTGTCCGGGGACCCTGCTTATATACCTCGGCACAACAATGCCAGAAGTTTGATCCGGAAGAAAGAGCGAGATGAATTGATTGAAGAACTGGTCCGGTTCTACTTAGCCAGTCACCGTTAGGAGTATAGGGAATGCATAGAATCATGGGATTAGATTACGGGGACCGCAGAATCGGGATAGCCCTAAGCGACGTATTCGGATGGACGGCCCAAGGGCTCGAGGTCGTCGAACGCCGCCGGGACGGGAGCGAGCTGAACCGAATCGCCGAGCTTGTAAAAGAGCATGAGGTTGGTGAGATCGTGGTCGGCCTTCCGAAAAATATGAACGGCACGATTGGTCCCCGGGGTGAAATCTGCATGGAATTCGCAGGCACGCTGCGGGATTCCCTAGACTTACCCGTTCACCTTTGGGATGAACGGCTATCAACAGTATCCGCTGAGAGGACATTGCTGGAAGCCGATGTCAGCCGAAAAAAGCGAAAACAGGTCGTGGACAAAATGGCCGCAAGTTTGATATTACAAAACTACTTGGATTCTAAAAGGTGAGGGTGATTACGAATGGCGAATGAGCATATTGGCATGGAAGAAGAACCGGAAATTATTTATATTCCCGATGACGAGGGCAATGAGGAAGAGTTTGAAGTCATCATGAAATTCGAGGTGGACGGCTCCGACGCCAGATACATGATGGTCGTGCCGCGTGAAGCAGCCGATGAGGAGACCGATGAAGTGTACGCCTTCCGCTATGAGGAAGACGGAGATGATCTCAAGCTGTTCATGATCGAGGATGACGAGGAATGGGCGATCGTCGAAGAAACCTTCAATACGCTCGTGGATGAGCTGAATGGGAGCGACGAGTAATGGCGGATTTTTCGGTTGAGAATATCGTGTGGACCCAGGTGCTCAAGGAAGCATTCGGTGAAAGCATCGAGCTTGAGGACGAGAAGGGTCAAGTCGAGGTCTATGATATTGCCGCCGAATTTGAAGTAGATGGCCAAGGCTATGCCATTCTGGTGCAGCCGGACCGGATGGACGAGGAGTACGAGGTGCTCCGGATCGTGACGGACGCAGACGGCAGCTTGCAGCTGGCGACCATTGACGACGATGAAGAGTGGGAAAATGTGTCGGAGCTGTATGATGAGCTGACGTTTCCGGAGGAAGACGAGGATTAAGGGCAGCTGAATCGTTACTTACGCGGATTCTCTCGATTTGATTTCAAATGAGTTTATGGAAGGGGCGGACCTGTCCGCCCCTTTTGGTGTGAAGGGATGAGTAGATTGAAGAAACTGGCTATAGCAGCACTGGCGTTGATCCTCATTGCCGGCGGGGCTGCATTCTATGTGTGGAACGGCCTTCAGCCTGTTCAGAGCTCGGATGCCCCGGTAGAATTTACGGTGGAGCCGGGCATGAGCACATCATCCATTGCCGATCTGCTGGAGGACAAGGGATTAATTAAGAACGCCCTACTACTTAAAGGTTATTTGAAGCTTACGAATGAAGGGAGCCGGTTAATGGCCGGCACCTACGAGGCAACGCCCGGCACTCCCTTTCAGGAGCTGCTGACGATGATGAATAACGGCGAAGTCAAGCCGGAGGAGATGGTCCGCTTTACAATACCGGAAGGCTTCACGGTCGCCCAAATGGCGGAGAAGATATCCGAGGAAAGCGGGATCGATGAGAAAGAAATTCTGGACCTCGCTGACCAATCCTCCGGATGGGACATTCCGGTGGCGGCCGAAATTCCTGAGGATCCGGAGCTGAAGCATCATTTGGAGGGCTATCTGTTCCCGGCAACGTACGAGCTCCCGAAGAAGGAATTATCGGCCAAAGGAATCGTGGAGACCATGCTGAAGGAGACCGAAAAGCGTCTTGAAGAAATCCCGAATTGGGAGGAGCAGCTGAAGGCTCGCGGCGTGACGTTCCATGAACTGATGACGATCGCTTCGCTGGTCGAGCGCGAGGTGGTCGTCGATCATGAGCGTCCGCTTGTGGCCGGCGTGATCTATAACCGCCTGGAGCAGGACATGAAGCTGGAGATTGACGCTACGGTGCAGTACTTGCTGGATAAACCGAAGGAGCGGCTGCTTTATGCCGATCTGGAGGTCAAGAGCCCTTATAATACGTATCGCCAGAAAGGTCTCCCTCCAGGGCCGATCGCAAGCCCGAGTCTGGAATCGATCAAGGCGGCGCTGAACCCGGAGAAGTCCGATTACCTGTTCTATGTCACGAAGAAGGACGGGACCCAGGAGCATTTGTTTGCGAAGACGTATAAGGAGCATTTGAAGAACATCGAGACGAGCAAGAAGATGGGACAACAGGAATAGGAGGAATCCTAAAATGAGTAACAAACCCGAATTACTGGCTGCAGCCGGTTCGACGGCTGAAGTGCGAGCTTACCTGGATGCAGGGGCGAACGCTGTCGTCGTAGGCGAGGATCGCTTCGGCATGAGGCTGCCGGGGAGCATGACCTTAGAGGAAATCCGTGAGGCTGCCGAGCTGACGCACAGCCGCGGCAGCAGCATTTATGTGTGCGTGAACAATCTAATGACCAATGAGCTGTTGAATGATCTGCCGGATTATATCCGGTCGCTGGGAGAGATCGGGATCGATGCTGTTGAATTTAACGACCCATCGGTGTTGACCGCAGTCAAGGAGCATGCTCCGAAGGTCAAGCTTCATTGGAACGCCGAAATGACGGCGACCAATTACTCCACAGCCAACTATTGGGGAAACAAAGGCGCTTCACGCGTCATCCTTGCGCGTGAACTGAATATGGATGAGGTAACCGAAATGAAGCCCCGCCTCGAGCTTGAGGCCCAGGTGCAGATTCATGGCATGACGAATATTTACCACTCCAAACGCCGTCTGGTCAAGAGCTACATGGCTCATCAGGGAAGACCGGTGGAGGAAGGGAACCTCGGCAAAGAGCGGGGGCTGTTCCTCATTGAAGCGGAGCGGCAGGACGAGAAGTATCCGATCTATGAGGATATGAACGGCACGCATATTATGAGTTCCGAAGATATATGTATTCTTGAGGACCTGCATCTGCTGATGGCAGCAGGGGTGGACAGCTTCAAGGTAGAGACTTTGCTGAAACCCCGACACTACAATGAGATTGTCCTCCGTACGTATCGCAAGGCAATCGATACGTACGCAGCCGATCCGTCAAGCTATGCGTTTCAGGAGGAATGGCTTGATGCGATTCGTGAGGTGCAGGATCCGGAGCGGGAATTGTCGTTTGGATTCTTCTATAAGGAACAAGTTTATTAAGGAGTGGACAGCATGGAAGCTATGGCACAGCCAAAATACAAAGGCAAACGCTATCGCCTGGACAAGCCGGAGCTGCTCGCCCCGGCCGGAAATTTGGAGAAACTGAAATTTGCGGTGCACTACGGTGCAGACGCTGTATATATTGGCGGACAGAAATACGGCCTTCGTTCCAATGCGGATAATTTCAGCTTTGAGGAAATGAAGGAAGGCGTAGAGTTTGCGGCCAAGTATGGTGCAAAAGTGTTCGTTGCAACGAACATCTATGCCCATAATGAAGATATTGAAGGAATCGAGGAATACTTGCGGAGCTTGCAGGATGCGGGTATTGCCGCCATTATCGCCGCCGATCCTGCGATCATAGAGGTGGCTAAGCGAGCTGCACCGAAGCTGGAGGTTCATCTGAGCACCCAGCAATCAACGCTCAACTGGCAGGCAGTGAAATTCTGGAAGGATGAAGGGCTCCCCCGCGTCGTTCTGGGCCGGGAGACGAGCCTTGAAGAGATCGCGACGATCAAGGAGCATGTCGATATCGAAATCGAGGCCTTTATCCATGGCGCGATGTGTTCCTCGTTCTCCGGCCGCTGCGTGCTCTCGAACCATTTCACCGATCGGGATTCGAATCGCGGAGGCTGCTGCCAGTCCTGCCGCTGGAAATACGATCTGTTCGAAGACGGAAGAGAGGATGCGGCAGGCTGGGTATCCGAAGAAGACCAGCTCATGCAGCAGGCCGCTCCTGCGCCTGCCCCGTTCAAGCCGGGAGTGACCCAGATTCCGCTGTTTCAGCCGCAGGACAATCCGTTTACGATGGGATCGAAGGATCTGTGCATGCTGGAGCATATTCCGGATCTCATTGAAGTGGGGATCGACAGCTTTAAGATCGAGGGCCGGATGAAGTCCATTCACTATGTAGCCACGGTCGTGAACGTCTATCGGCAGGCAATCGACTCCTACATGGCCGATCCGGAGAATTATGTATTGAAGCCGGAATGGATCGAGGAGATTAATAAGGCGGCCAACCGCCCGCTCAATACCGGATTTTTCTACGACACGCCGGATCATGAGGATCATATCTACGAGCCGGAAGAAAAGGCCGTCCCTTACGATTTCGCCGGATTGGTCATGGAGTATGACGAGGAGACCGGAATTGCCGTGATCCAGCAGCGGAATCATTTCAAGCCGGGCGACGAAATCGAGTTTTTCGGTCCGGACGGAACGTTCTTTAAACAGGCTGTTGGCCGGATCGAAGACCAGCACGGTCAAGAACTGGATGCAGCCCGCCATCCGCTGCAGCTGGTGCGGATGAAAGTGGATCAGCCGGTGCGCTTCTTTGACATGATGCGAAAACGCAAAAATTAGAATTTTATGGTTCTATGGAACTACACAAAAAAGAATCCAAGGTCGTTAGACGGACCTTGGATTCTTTTTTATTAAAAATAATTAGGAAAAACAGATTATTTTTTTGCGAAAAGCCAAAGGAAAACACCCCCAATTGACGAAATATAAAGTAACGAATACGTTACGCGGATCCTTTTGATAACGTATCCAAGATTTAATACTATGATTGTGGTAGGTGAACAGCAAAATGTCAGGAGTAGAACAGCATGAACAGAAGCCGAAGAAAGATAAGAAACCCGGAGGGAAGCAGAAGAACGGGGATAAGACCAAGAAGAGCCCTTCGGTTTCACAAGGAATACATAATGCCAAGTCCATGTTTTCTTCCATGGGGGCAGCCGTAGCGCGGATGCCGGTCAATCCATCGAAATCCGTCGGGATCCGGCTGTTTTTGATCTTTTTTGCGGCCATCGTCTTCTTCGTTATCGTATTAGGCTGGTTGTCCTATGACAAGGCGAGAAGCACGATTGAGAAGAATGCGGCGAATGCCAACCAGCAGACCATCATTCAGACCTCGGAGAAGATCGACATCATCCTGGAGAAGTATGAGAGCGCAGGCCGGTCGATATTCTACGATGTTGAACTGCAGAAGCTGCTTGATGAAGTATCGGGCACGAATCTGAGCGATTATGATCGATTTACGATGGAGCGGGAAATCCGGGACAAGCTTTCCAATCAGATCAATTCGGATTCTTCAATCCGGGCGATGTATTTGATTCCAGCCCAAGGGGAGCGGATTTTCTCGGCAGGACAATCCTCGAAGGCATCGCAGACCGTCTTTGAGCAGGCATGGTACAAGGAGCTTATCGAGGGGACCAAGAAGGTCGTATGGCTGCCGTCGGCGGAGGACAGCGGAGCGCCGTACTTTACGGTGGCACGGGCATTAAGCTCCATGAACAACCTGAACTCCAAATATGTCGTGATGTTCGAGCTGAATTCGTCCATCCTCGATCAGCAATTGGAGGGCATCGATCTCGGAGACAACGGGGAGCTTCAGCTCGTAAGCCCGGACGGGACGGTTGTATCGTCCGCGAAGCCTGATCAGGTTGCCGCTCCGACCGAGTGGACCTTTACGAAGGAGCTTTCTGAGGAGTCGAAGACGGACAGTCTGAGAACTCAGGATGCGAACGGAAGAGAAGTTCTTGCGGTTTACAATACGCTGGGCATCAATGATTGGAGATTGATTGGCGCCGTACAGACCGGCGAATTGACGAAGGATGCCAACAGCATCTTGATGATTACGCTGATTGTCGCTGTTGTTGACGTGATCGTAGCGATCCTGATCGGATTATGGATGGTGCGGATGATCGCCCGTCCGCTGGGCAAGCTCAACCTTCTGATGAAGGAAGGGGCGAAGGGCAACTTGAACGTCCGCACCGATCATAAGAGCCAGGATGAGATCGGTCAGCTGTCCGCGAGCTTCAACGATATGATGGAGCAGATTACTTCGCTCGTACAGCAGACGAACAACACGGCTCAGGATGTATTGAAGACCGCTGCGGAGCTTAGCGATGCTTCCAAGAAGACGGCTCTTTCCGCGAAGGAGATCGCCATCGCCACGGAAGAAATTGCGAACGGAGCCAGCAGCTTGGCTGTGGAAGCGGAACGGGGCAGCGATCTGACGAACAATATTTCGAAGCAGATGGAAATCGTCGTGAATGCCAATGAGGAGATGGGCAAGTCGGCCCGTCATGTTGAAAGCGCGAGTGAGCTCGGCACGAAGCATTTAAGCGACTTGCTTGATAAGACTCATCAGACCGAGAATATGACACGCTCCATGATGCATAAGGTGGATGGGCTCAAGGAGACGACTTCTTCGGTAGCTAAAGTGTTGGATGTATTGCAGAATATTACGAAGCAGACTAATATCCTGTCGTTGAATGCTACGATTGAAGCTGCCAGAGCCGGTGCCGCCGGACGCGGATTCATGGTCGTAGCCGATGAAATCAGGCAGCTTGCGGACCAGTCCAGACAATCGATCGACATGGTAAGTCAGATCACGGACCGCATCATGGCTGAAATGAACGAGACGGTCCAGGTGCTGCTTGATGCCAATCCGCTGTTCAAGGGCCAGATCGATGCCGTCAAGGAAACGAACGATATCTTCGTATCGGTCCAGCAGCAAATGGTCGAGTTTATCGAACGGCTGGATTCAGTCACGTATTCCATTGACGAGCTGAATCAATCCCAAAGCGTGCTGTCGGAAGCGATGACGAATGTGAGCGCCGTGGCCGAGGAATCCTCTGCAACATCGGAGGAGGTTGCTTCCCTCTCTACGGAGCAGCAGAGCGTCAGCAATCAGCTGGTGAATCTATCCACCAAGCTTGAAAATGTATCCAATGAGCTTAAAGAGACGCTATCGCGTTTTAGGCTGTAATCCGAAAAAACAGGGGCCCGCAGGTCGAAGCGACCGGGGCTCCTGTTTTTTCGCTCCGTATCCCGCTCGGTATCTCGCGTTTTCGATCCGTATCTCGCTCTGATTCGCTCCGAGCCGAAAGCAACCTATTCCCTTCTTCCGGCAGCAACCAAGGTTATGAAGCGATAGGACGGGCTTTAAGAAGAAAGCCATTAATTTAGGCATTTTGGTCAATACTAAGGGCTCACGCGAATCCTAAGTCTGTAAGCATGGTGGGATTGTTTCCCGATGCAAATGGAAATAATGGACATCAACGATTCGCGTGGAGGTAGAGAATTGATGAGGCTGGTCCGTAACCGAAGAATAAAATACGGATGGATCATATTGACCGTGCTCCTGATGATCGTGACGGTTCGCCTGGCATGGGTCCAGTTGGTGATGAAGCATCAGCGGGTGCCGGGGAGCCGGCATACGATGGTGGAAGCATCGCTTATTCAGCGCGAGCGAGGGATCGTGCTCGATTCCGGGCGAGGCCATTTTACCGACAGGCATGGACAAGCCCTGACAGGCGGACTCACATGGGCAGCCGTCTTGTTCCCTGTAACGGAGAAGGAGCTAAACGATTCAAAAACCCAGATCGATCGCCTTGCCAAGATCCTGCGAACGGATGCGAAGCATTTGAAGCAAGTGTGGGGGAAACAGAGGGAGCCCCAGCTGTGGCATGGAAAAAATGCTGCCATTCCGCTTACCTTGTCCAAGGATCAGATCCTGCAAATTCAGGAGCTCCATCTGCCCAAGGTCAAAATTCTTCCTTACGAGCAGCGATATGGAAACCGGCAGTCGGGCATGCAGTGGCTGGGATTCGTGTCGGGCCAGCGAAAAGAAAGCCTGTTTTATCAAGATGAACCGGAGATTACGGGGACCAGCGGATTGGAAAAAACCTTGGATGCGCTGATCCGGGGCGATGGTTCAACGATTGTGTATTATCCCGTTAATAGCGGCAATGAAGTCATACAGGATCTGAAACCGATGGTCAAGGCGCCCAGCAATCCCTATTATCCGCTGCGCGTCGTCACCACCGTGGACGCTAAGATCCAGCAAGGGATCGAGCAATTGACCGAGACCGCAGGCATGAAGGAGGGGGCCGTCGTTGTTTTGGACACCCGTAACGCGGATATCGTAGCGATGGTTTCGAGGCCTTTTTACAATCCGGAGTCGATTCAGCCTGAAGACGGGGCCTGGGAAAATCGCGGGATCAAGGCGAAGGCACCCGGATCCATCTTCAAGCTGGTCACGGCTGCGGCGGTTCTCGAGCACGGCTTGAGCACAGAGGACGAGGTGTTTCACTGTGATGGGGAGTACGGGAAGTTCGGGCTGTCCTGCTGGAAGGAAGGGGGACATGGGACGATCGGACTGCGCGAAGGCTTCGCGGAATCGTGCAATGTCGTCTTTGCTGCACTTTCAGAGCGGTTGACGGCGTCCCAAATGCAGTCGGCGGCAGCGGCCCTTGGCTTTGGTCAAACCGTCGGCTGGGAGGCCAGAGATTTTCTGGGGCTCCCCACCTTGCGGCCGCTGGATCTTGAACAGAAAGGGACCGTCTTCTCAGACAAGGCCGATGCGGGTGATGCCGGTGTGCGGGTACAAACGGGGATCGGACAGCGGGATGCGGCGGTTACGCCGCTCCAGGCTGCGAATGCGGTTGTGACGCTGCTTCACGGCGGGGTGAAGACGAGGCCCCGCATTCTGAAGCAGATCCATTATGCCAACGGACAGCTGCTTAAGGAGGCAAACCTGCTGGCAGAACGGCCGGCCAAGGGAGGGATTTCCCGAAGAACCTCATCCATTTTGCTGGAGTGGATGGAGGATGTTGTTCAGGATGGGACAGGCTCCTCCTTAAAAGACCGGAAATGGAAACTGGCAGGCAAATCGGGAACCGCCCAGGTAACGATAAAGGGCCGTCCCCGAAATAACCAGTGGTTTATCGGGTACGGCCCTGTGGAGCAACCTCGTTATGCGATCGCTGTGCTGGTCGAGAATCGGAGTCCGAACAGCCGCAATCAGGCAACCGACATCTTCGGTCAGGTTGCAGACTTGCTCGCTTCGTTGGAGTCCGGATCCAAATCGGGATCTGGATCGTCATCGGAATCGTGAACTGAATCGGGATCCGAATCGGAAGCGGGATCCGTTTCGGGCTTGTCCGGCGATGGAGTAAATTCCCATGGGGAGACATCGAATTCTTCGCTTGGCAGATGAATCCATTGCTGCAGATAACCTTGCGCAATCAGCTCTTTAATAAGAATGAGCAGAATCGGCGCCAGGATCAGTCCTGCGACCCCGAATATCGACAGGGAGATCATCATGAAGGACAGCATGAGAAATGCCGACGACACGCCGATGGAATTGCCCGTGATCTTCGGCTCCAGCAGCTGGCGGGAGATGACGACCACGGAAAGAAGAACGATCAAGCCGACCGCAAGCCCCGTGTTGCCGACGATGAACAAATAGATAATCCATGGAATAAGAATGACGGGAACGCCAAGCAGCGGCAACACGTCAAACACGGCGCAAATCAATGCGATGGACAAGGAATTCCCCGTTCCCAGAATGAGCAACCCGATATATACGATCACAAACGTGATGCTCACCAGCTTCAATTGTGCCTTCAAATAGGAACCGATCGCTTTGAAGACGTTATTCTTCAGGAACAGGAATGCGGTTTTGAAGGTTTTCGGGGTTTTATCTTTGGCAATTTTGCGCCAGCTCCCGATTTCCGTGCTCAAGAAGAAGGCGAGAATAATCGCGACCCCGAAATTAGCGATAAAAGCGGAGAACGAACCCATGAAGCCGACGATATAATGTAGGAACGATTGGGCCGCCTCGGTCGCGATGTTGGTGATGTCCTCAAAATATCCGTTCAAACGAAGCGTAAGATCCGGCGGCAGCGCCTCCAGCTTATTCTGCAGGAACAATACCGTTTCCGAGAAATGGCGCTGAAGGGTCCTCGTGTAGTCCGGCAGATTATCTTGAAGGTGCAGGAATTGGGATACAATGATTGCTCCCGCTCCGAACAAGATCCCGAGGATAATCAGCAGGAAGAGCAGAACCGATATCGCTGCGGCAAAGGGCTTTGGAAGGCCCCTTCGGTGAAGAAATCTGGAGAACGGTTCAATAATCAGAAATACCAGAAAGGACAGGAACACAGGGGCGGCGATCTGGTAAAGCTTACTGAATATGAACATAATCAGGTACACGGTGAGTACGATTAAACCAATATCGAATGCGGTTCTCCAATATTTTTTGTACAAGGGAAGCATAGTAGAGTATCGGCTCCTTTAAACTATAATAATTGATACCATTGTACACGATTTAAGAAAAAAAAGCCTATTTCTCAATGTGCTATGCTAAAATAATATAGGGGAGTTACTTAGAAATAGAAATAAAAAGCGGGGAGTTAGCATGCAGACACTACTGCTATGGTTGTTTTATCTTTCATCGTTTTATGCATTTATTCCCGGCATCCTGACCCGGATATTCGGTTTCCGCGTATTCCGCAGAGGCTCAGGCACGAATGAATTTGCCTTGACCTTTGACGACGGTCCAGATCCGTTATATACGCCAAGACTGCTTGATTTATTGAAGCGGTATGATATGAAGGCAACCTTCTTTGTTGTCGGTTCCCATGCCGAGAAGCATCCGGAGGTTGTCAGACGGATTCACCGAGAAGGCCATCTGATCGGGATCCACAATTATGTCCATAAGAGCAACTGGCTGATGAGACCGGTCACGGTCCGCAAGCAGGTGAAGCGGACGGATGATATCATTTACGAGATAACCGGTGAACGTTCGACCTATTATCGGCCGCCTTGGGGAATTGTGAATCTGTTCGATTTTGCCAAGAATACGGGATGTCGGATCATATTGTGGTCCTCCATGTTCAGTGACTGGCGCAGCAAAATCGGTGCCGACCGATTGACGGAGCGAATCCTGGCCAAGCTTCGCGGCGGGGAGGTCATGCTGCTGCACGATTGCGGCACAACCATGGGTGCCAATCCGGATGCGCCGGAGCAGATGCTCATCGCGCTGGAGCGGGTGCTGGAGGTCGCACAGCAGAAAGGAATGAGAAGTATCCGCGTGGACGAAATGATGGCCAAGGAAAGCAAGTCGAAGGTGAAGAAGGTGTCCCTCCTGAAGCGTATGCTCGTCTCTGTCTGGCTCTTGTGGGAAAAGGGATTTCACGCCCTGTTCTCGCTGGAAACCGTCACGCCTGACGATCCGATGCTTCATTTCCGCAAGCGTGCCTATACAGGCAAGCCGGTCGTGATGGAGGACGGCACCCGGTTGGATAAAGGAGATCAGGTGCTGGAGCTTCATTTTGACAATCGCAAGCTATACCAGATCGGCAGCCGCTCCCGTTCGGAGATGCAGCTGGCCATTCAGATGATCCGTGCGGTGCAGAAGGATTTGCCGACTCTGGCGAATATGGTGCTGGAACGGCCCGAATTTAAGGAAGTTCGCGGTCTGTACGGGGTCAGCATGATATCCCGCGGACCCGAGCAGTTCGGATTCCATGTGCTCGATCTTCCGTCCGGACTGTTTGCAAGCTCGACACGTCTGTACCTAAAGCTTCTGCTAAGCGTGATTCATCCGAAGGGCCAAGCAAGACTGAAGGAAGGAAGCCAGGTCATGGAGCCGAAAATGCTGATGATGCCTGTGGAGGTACTGATTGAGCGCTACGCGGAAAAGCGGACGCCTTCGGTTAAGCCGCCGACCGAAGAGCCTCATGAGCTGGCGCAAGAGCAGGTTGTGGACTTAACGATAGCGGGTGCCACTGCATCGAGAATGTAATGGTAACAGATTCATATCAGGGTACGAACCTATGCAATAATGACAGATTCATTTCAGAATTATTTTCGAAAAAATAAAGGGTTACTCCTACAGACCGCTATGATCTGAGGGAGTAACCCTTTTGTTGTATTAGATTTTCATGACGCCGCCGGAGCTTGCGTTCGTAACCAGCTTGGAGTAGCGGGCCAGATAACCTGTTTTCACTTTAGGCTGGAACTCGACCCATTTGCTGCGGCGCTCAGCCATTTCTTCTTCGCTTACGCCGAGCAGCTGAATCGTCCGGTTGTTCAGATCAAGCTCGATGATATCCCCGTCCTCGACGAATGCGATCGGGCCGCCCTCAGCCGCTTCCGGTGAAATATGGCCGATGCTGATGCCGCGGGATGCGCCGGAGAAGCGTCCGTCCGTAATCAGGCCGACCTTCGCTCCAAGGCCCATACCGGCGATTTGGGAGGTAGGCGCAAGCATTTCCGGCATGCCCGGTCCGCCCTTCGGACCCTCGTAGCGAATCACGACGACGTGGCCTTCCTTGACCTTCCCGTTCGCAATGCCTTCAAGTGCCTCTTCCTGCGAGTTAAAGCAGATGGCAGGACCCTTGTGGTAGCCGCCAACCGACGGGTCGACTGCGCCTACTTTAATGATCGAGCCTTCCGGAGCAAGGTTGCCGTACAGCACGGCCAGGCCGCCGCGTTCGGAATAAGGACGGTCGATCGGATGGATGACGTCGGTGTCCTGAATTTCGCATCCGGCCACGTTCTCGGCAAGCGTCTTGCCGGTTACCGTAATGCAGTCCCCGTGAAGCGCGCCCGGCTTCTTCAGCAGCTCATTCAGCACGGCGCTGACGCCGCCGGCCGTGTGCACGTCCTCGATGAAATAGTCCGAAGCCGGAGCCAGCTTGGAGATATGCGGCACGCGGTCAGCCACCTCGTTAATCCGCTCCAGCGGGTAATCCAGCCCAGCTTCATGCGCAAGGGCGAGTGTATGCAGAACGGTATTGGTCGAACCGCCCATAGCCATATCGAGCGCAAACGCATTGTCGATCGCTTCGATCGTTACGATGTCGCGCGGCTTCAAATCCATCTTCACGAGCTCCATCAGCTGCTTCGCCGATTGTCTTACGAACTCCTTGCGTTCCTCGGCAATGGCCAGAATCGTACCGTTCCCCGGGAGCGCCAGACCGAGAGCCTCGGCCAGACAGTTCATCGAGTTGGCGGTGAACATGCCGGAGCAGGAGCCGCAGGTAGGACAGCCGTACTGTTCGAGCTCGAGCAGCTCTTTATCGTCGATTTTGCCGACCTGGTGAGCGCCGACGCCTTCAAAGACGGAGGTCAGCGACAATCTGCGTCCCTTGCTGTCCACGCCAGCCTTCATCGGACCGCCGCTGACGAATACCGTCGGGATATTGACGCGCAGGGCGCCCATGAGCATTCCAGGCGTAATCTTGTCGCAGTTCGGGATGCAGACCATACCGTCAAACCAGTGTGCGGATACGACCGTTTCCAGGGAGTCCGCAATAATTTCGCGGCTTGGCAGGGAATAGCGCATTCCGATATGGCCCATTGCAATGCCGTCATCCACGCCGATCGTGTTGAATTCGAATGGAACACCGCCGGCTTCGCGGATGGCTTCCTTAACGATTTTGCCGAATTCCTGGAGATGCACGTGGCCTGGAACGATGTCGATATAAGAGTTGCACACCGCGATAAACGGTTTGCCGAAGTCTTCCTCTTTAACGCCTGCGGCACGCAGAAGGCTGCGGTGCGGCGCGCGGTCAAAGCCTTTTTTGATCATGTCTGAACGCATTTTTTTGGTTGTCATGATGTCTTGTTTCCCCCCAGATCTATTATGAATTGTTGCGCTTTAGCGCGGTCTTCCGGCAAAGCAGCCGGATACCTCTTAACACCGAAAATAGGTTTTAAATGAGTCTATCACAAAAAGGTAGGTTTTTCTACATGATATTAATAGGAAGCGATGGGGGGAGCGAGGGTCTGCGCGGCAAAAAAGAGCCTGCTCCCCAAATTGGGGAACAGGCCTCCCGGATTGCTTATTTATAGAGGTTGTTCAAATAGGTCGTTTCGTACTTATATTATTTTCGTCCGCCTTTGCGGCCGATTTCCTGATAAAACTCTCGGGAATGATTCCGGGAAGTAGCTTCGCCGCCCTTTTGCCCGATTTCCTGGTAAAACTCGCGGCTGTGGTTGCGTGACGTCGCCCGCCCGCCTTTTTTACCGATCTCCTGGTAAAATTCCCGGCTGTGATTTTTAGCCGTAGCTTCGCCGCCTAAACGGCCGGCTTCTTCTCTAGTCATCTTGCGGTTATTGTTCTGAGCCATCACCAATCCTCCTTATTTTGACATCATTGCTTTGCTGTATCTGTTACTTACCACGCCTCAATTGTCATGAATCACAATATTTGACTAAAGATTGGAAGTTTTTCGTTTGAACGGCACACTGGAAAATTCGGATGGATTTTAGCTTATATCCGCGTCCGATTCATGGTTTAATAATAGTAGAACTTGACGACCGGGGAGGGTCATCCATTGCCGAAACTGCAAATATCAGGAAAGGGACAATCGGTGCCTTGTGAAGGAATTCTGTTTGACAAAGACGGTACGCTGCTCCATTTCTTGACATTATGGGGAGGATGGGCGGAATATGTGCTGGACTCCATGGAGAAGCAGCTTGCGATGATGGGGGCCGGTTTTACTAGCCCCCGGGAGCAGGTGCTCGGGACGAAGCATGATGCGAAAGGGCAGATCTGCGGTTATGATGTTACCGGCCCGCTGGCCATGGGGACCGTGGAGGAAACGACGGGCATGCTCGCCTGGCAGCTATATGCCGCAGGCATGCCGTGGAACGAGGCGATTACTCAAGTCAAGCAAATGACGAAGAATGCCATGTATGAAATCCGCCGCCGCAAGCCGGCCTTTCCGATGACGGGTCTCGAGCAATTTTTGACGAAATGCACGCAGGCATCCGTGAAGCTGGCCGTCGTTACGTCGGACGACACCGCGGCCGCGATGGAGCATATCGAGTGGCTCGGCCTTAGCTCATTCTTTACGGCTATCATCGGCCGGGATCAGGTCCGAAACGGCAAACCTCATCCGGACATGGCGGAGATGGCGTGCAGGCTGCTCGGCATCAAGCCGGAGGAGGCGGTGGTCGTCGGAGACAGCAACGCGGATATGCAGATGGGCAAGCAGGCGGGGGCAGCCCTGGCGGTAGGCTTGTGCGACAATATCGAAGATGCGGCTCATTTGATAGATGCCGATGTTGTCATCTCCGATTATAATGAACTAGAGGTGTATAGATAGACGTGAGGATTTTGATAAAATCCAAAGAGCGGCTTTCAATCAGCAATTTATAGAGCGAATGGGTTTGGTTCGTCTCTAAATTGTACCGGGAGCGGCTTTAATCGAATTTAGCAAAATCCTGAAACGACAGCGATTATGGCTGTGTGGAGGTGTGAAGAGTGGAGAACAGGAAAAAGATCGAGCAGTTGGCAACATGGATTGAGGCAAGCGATTATATTGTTTTTTTCGGAGGGGCCGGCACGTCTACCGAGAGCGGAATACCTGATTTCCGTTCGGCAGCCGGTCTGTATCAGAGCGAGCATCAGTCTCCGTATCCGCCGGAGGTTATGCTCAGCCACTCATTTTTCATGAAGCACCCTGAGGTGTTTTATGATTTCTACCGGAGCAAAATGCTGCATCCCCATGCTCAGCCGAACGGCTGTCATCGCCTGCTGTCGAGACTTGCGCGCGAGGGCAAGCTGAAAGCAGTTATTACGCAAAATATCGATGGTCTCCATCAGAGCGCCGGCTGCACCGACGTGCTGGAGCTCCATGGCTCGGTGCATCGCAATTATTGCATGGAATGCTCCCGGTTTTTCAGCCTTCAGGACATTCTGGACATCAAGGAGACCGTTCCGCGCTGTCCGGACTGCGGCGGGGTGATCAGACCGGACGTTGTATTATATGAGGAAGAGCTTGACCAGAAGATCCTCATGCGCTCGATTCAGGAAATCTCGACGGCGGATCTGTTGATCATCGGTGGCACTTCATTGACCGTACATCCTGCAGCCGGCCTGGTTTCCTACTTTCAGGGAAGCAAAGTAGCCCTTCTGAATGCGGATCCTACGCCGTATGATCATCGGGCGGGACTCCTGATCGCGGATCGCATCGGCGAGGTCATGACGGAGGTTGACAAGCTGATCCATACCAAGCTGTAATCGTTTTCTTGTCAACGGGCGGCAAAACAGGATAAGATATTTCTTGCAACGGACGTAACCTTAATCGAGAGGCAGGGATATAAGTGACCTATGTGGCTAGCGAAGACCGCTATGAAGGCATGATCTATAACCGCTGCGGGCGATCCGGATTGAAGCTTCCGGCTATCTCGCTCGGCTTGTGGCATAATTTCGGCGGCATCGATACGTATGAGAACGGACGGAATATGATTACGCGCGCATTTGACCTTGGTATCACGCACTTTGACCTGGCGAACAATTACGGACCGCCTCCAGGCTCAGCGGAAGAAACGTTCGGAAAGATTCTATCCAGGGATCTGAAGGCGTACCGCGACGAGATCGTCATCTCTTCAAAGGCAGGCTATTATATGTGGCCGGGACCTTATGGCGATTGGGGCTCGCGCAAGTATCTGGTATCCAGTCTCGATCAGAGCCTCAAGCGGATGGGATTGGATTATGTTGATATTTTCTATCATCACCGGATGGATCCGGAGACGCCGCTCGAAGAGACGATGATGGCGCTCGATCACATTGTCCGGTCCGGGAAGGCCTTGTATATCGGAATATCCAACTATTCCCCTGAGAAGACGAGGGAAGCAATCGCGATTCTCAAGGATCTCGGCACGCCGCTGCTGATTCATCAGCCGAGCTATTCCATGCTGGACCGGTGGATAGAGAACGGCCTGCTGGATGTGCTCGAGGAGAACGGTGTGGGCAGCATTGCCTTTACGCCGCTCGCTCAGGGGCTTCTGACCAACAAATATTTGAATGGCGTTCCTGTCGATTCGCGCGCCGCCAGCGCGTCGGTCTTCTTGAACGAAAGCAACATCACGCCGGATGTTCTCCGCAAAATCCGGGCGCTGAACCAGATGGCGGCGGCACGCGGACAGAGCCTGGCTCAATTCGCGCTGGCCTGGGTGCTGCGGGGCGGAAGAGTAACCTCGGCCTTGATCGGTGCGAGCAAGGTGAGTCAGATCGAGGATAATGTAGCTGCCCTGAATCATCTGGAATTCTCCAAGGAGGAGCTCGACCGGATCGAAGCGATCCTGAAGACGGAGACCGAGGATAAGTCGTCCTAGACATCAGGCAGCAGCTTTTAATAGAGATGCTTTTTAAGAACAACGGTATAATCGATTGCTTTGGAAGAAGAGCGTCCCGGGTCAAGATGGTTGACCTTTCGGGATGCTTTTTTGCTAAAGCGGCAGGGACTATGGTTGATCTTGAGCCGAGGTATCCTCGATATCCTTGCGATAGCGGGACGGGGATTTCCCGACCCTGCGCTTGAACTGGCGCGAGAAATAGAGCGGATCCGTCAGGCCCACCGAAGCGGCGACCTGTTCAATGGACAGATCAGGACGCTCGCGCAGCAGCCGCTTGGACTGATCGATTCGCAGGCGGAGCAAATAGGTGATGGGGGTCATCCCGGTTTCTTTCTTGAAGATGCGCGATAGATATGCGCGATTATAACCGAGACTCGCACACATCTGCTCGATCGAGACGGGGTGCGCATACTGGGCAGTCATATAATTGATCATTTGCTTTACCGTGCGCTGAACCTGCGGTTCGCCCAGCAGAACCTGTGCCGGGCGCCCGCCGAGCCGCATGATTTCGGCCCAAATGAGGTAGAGGTAGCCGACGGCGGCCACGTGGGAGCTTTCCTCCTTCGTCTGGAAGCCGGCCTGAATGCGCGAGATGTACCCGGGAATACGGCTCTCGCTAGGCATGTGGAGGACCGGACGCTCAGGCAGCAGGCCGGTGGCTTCCACCTCTACGGCGGCGGCGTCTCCGTCAAAGGCAACCCAGCGGTACCGCCACGGATCGTTGTGGTCGGAGACGTAGCTGACAAGCTGCCCCGGGTGAATGAGAAAGCAGTCTCCGGGCCCGAGCGGGTATGTATCAGCCTCGGTACGAAAGGTTCCGCGGCCTGATTCAATAACATGAAGCAGGAAATGATCGTATATTTTGGGCCCGAGCGCATGCCTGGGGAGCGTCTGGCTTTCGCCGGCAAACCGCACTCTCAGCCTGGAGGCTTCCGGCTGGGCCGGGTTCGATGCAACAGAATAGGTTGTCGGTTTCAATAAAATGACCTTCCTTAACATAGAGTCGAGCTTGCTTGCTACAAGGGATGGAGCTGTTGTCATGCTGTCCGCAATCCAACCTTATTGTATCCTGCAAGGTCACATAAATCCATATGTATCTCACAAGACTTCATTACCGCCAGACGTCAATTTCGCTATACTTGAATCAGTAAATCTACCATATGTACAGGATGGAGTGATTGGCAGTGGACACAAATCAACTTATGGAAGCATTTAAGAATAAGCACGGTGAAAGCAAGCATCAGGCCCGGATATTCAACGCGCCGGGGCGCGTCAATCTGATCGGCGAGCACTTGGATTATAACGGCGGATACGTTCTTCCGGCGGCGCTGGAATTCGGCACCACCTTGATCATCCGTCCGCGCGACGATGACAAGCTGTCGCTGGCTTCAACGAATCTGGCTCACACAGCTGATATCCGCTTGCAGCATATCGGCACCAAGACGGAGGAATGGACGGATTATCCGGCGGGTGTCATCGTGGAGCTGAACAAGCTTGGCGTTACGCTCTCCAGCGGCTACGATCTGCTCTACCATGGCGATATTCCGAATGGTGCGGGTCTTTCCTCCTCAGCGTCGCTGGAGGTTGTGACCGCCTATGCCCTCCTGTCGATGGAAGGCAAGGAGACGGATACGGTGGAGATCGCGAAGCTGTCCCAGCGTGCCGAGAACCAGTTCGTCGGCGTCAACTCCGGCATCATGGACCAATTTGCCGTAGCCAACGGAAGAAAGGACCATGCGATTCTGCTCATGTGCGATACGCTGGAGTATGAGCTCGTTCCTTTCCAGACGGGGGCTTACAAGCTGGTCATTGCCAATACCAATAAGCGCCGCGGCCTTGTAGATTCCAAGTACAATGAACGCCGCAGCGAATGCGACAAGGCGCTTGAAATTTTACAGAAGGAAATTCCGGCGCTGTCGTACCTGGCTCAGCTTAACCCGCAGCAGTTCAAGGATGTTCAGGACTCCATCAAGGATGAAACGGTATCCAGACGGGCCCAGCATGTTGTTGAAGAGAACCAGCGCGTGCTCGACTCGGTGAAGGCTTTGAAGGATAACGATCTGGAAGCATTCGGACAATACATGAACCAATCGCATGACTCGCTTCGCTATCTGTATGAAGTGACCGGGGATGAACTCGATGCCCTGGTTGAGGAAGCGCAGCGGATACCGGGCACGCTTGGTTCCAGAATGACCGGCGCCGGATTCGGAGGATGTACGGTATCGCTTGTTCATGAGGATGCGGTGGAGCGCTTTATCGAAGAGGTTGGCCGAAAGTATGAGGCAAGAACCGGACTGAAAGCCGATTTCTACGTATGCGGCGTTGGTCACGGCGTTCATGAAATAAAGGAGGGCAACTAAAATGGCTATATTGGTAACCGGCGGAGCAGGGTATATTGGCTCGCATACCGTGGCAGAGCTGCTTGAGAAGGGTGAAGATGTGGTTGTTATCGACAGCCTGGAGACGGGACACCGCGAGGCGCTGCTTGGCGGAAAGCTGTATGAGGGGGATCTGCGCGATAAGGCGCTGCTGAAGCAGCTGTTTTCGGAAAATGAAATCGATGCCGTCATCCACTTCGCAGCAAACTCGCTCGTTGGCGAGAGTATGAAGGACCCTGTCAAGTACTATGACAACAACGTCTATGGAACGCTGTGTCTGCTGGAAGCGATGAATGGAGCGAATGTCCGGAAGATCGTCTTCTCTTCAACGGCAGCGACATATGGCGAGCCTGAGAAGGTGCCGATTGAGGAAGCGGATCGGACGCATCCGACGAATGTGTACGGCGAAACCAAGCTGATGATGGAGCGGATGATGGCCTGGTTCGATACGGTGCTCGGCATCAAATATGTCTCCCTTCGCTATTTCAATGCCGCCGGCTCGCATGAAAGCGGGAAGATCGGCGAGGATCACCGGCCGGAGAGCCATCTGATTCCGCTCGTGCTGCAGACGGCGCTGAAGCAGCGCCCGCATATTTCGGTGTTCGGCAGCGATTATGCTACGCCGGACGGCACCTGCGTCCGGGATTATATCCATGTCAGCGACCTGGCGGATGCTCATCTGCGGGCGGTTGAATATTTGCGGCGTGGGGAGCCCAGCAATGTGTTCAACCTTGGTAACGGGCTGGGCTTCTCGGTGAACGAAGTGATCGAAACGTCGAGAAAGGTGACCGGAGCCGACATTCCGGTTGTGATGGAAGCCAGACGGGCCGGGGATCCGGCGGTGCTGGTGGCCTCTTCCGATAAGGCACGCGCTGTGCTCGGATGGAAGCCGGCGCGTACGACGCTTGAGGAAATCATTGAAAGCGCCTGGAGATGGCACAGCAGCCATCCGGATGGTTACGGGAATCGATAAATCCAAGGGGGAGATCAACGATGGATATGACAACTGCAAGCACTCCCGAAGCAAAGCAGGCCCTGTACGCGATCGAAATGCTGGTGAAATATGCCCTGCAGAAAGGCCTGATCCGCGAGGCGGATGTCGACTACAGCCGGAATCTCCTGCTGGAGGATTTCGGGTTCAGCGAGCCGTACCTTGAAGAGGTCAAGGATGAAGTCCCTGAAGGACCCCAGTCCCTGCTCGATACGCTGATCGATTACGGGGCCGCTCATGGCCTCATCCCGGAAAATACGGATACGTACCGGGATTTGCTGGATGCCAAAATTATGGGTCGGCTGATGGCAAGGCCTTCGGAAGTGGAGCAGGCCTTTCAAATCTTGAAGGAGGAGCAGGGGATTGAGGCGGCTACAAGCTGGTTTTATAACCTCAGCATCGACTCCAATTACATCCGCATGGACCGTGTGGCCAAGAACGAGTATTGGAAGCATCCGAGCGAATACGGGGATATCGAGATCACGATCAATCTGTCCAAGCCGGAAAAAAGCCCGAAGGAAATCGCGATGGCAAAGCTCCTTCCTCCGCCGGTCTATCCCAAATGCCAGCTATGCCGCGAAAATGTCGGGTATGCAGGCAGGGTAAACCACCCCGCCCGCCAAAACTTGCGCATCCTGCCGCTTGAGCTGAACGGGGAGCCGTGGTTCTTCCAATACTCGCCATACGTTTATTACAACGAACACTGCATCGTGTTTCATCGGGAGCATGTTCCGATGAAGCTGACGACGGAGACGCTGGCCCGCCTCTTGAGCTTCGTGGATATATACCCGCACTATTTCCTTGGCTCGAATGCGGATTTGCCGATTGTCGGCGGCTCCATTCTGACGCATGACCATTTCCAGGGGGGACGGCACAACTTCCCGATCCAGAATGCCCCCCGCGTGCTCGGGTTCGTCCACTCGCAGTTCCCGGGTGTATCGGTCGACATCGTGAAATGGCCAATGTCCGTAATCCGGCTCGCCTCGAAGGACCGGCAGCGGCTGCTGGATTGCGCGTCCCAAATTTACGAAGCCTGGAAATCCTACAGTGACCCGGAAGCGGATATTCTGGCTTTTAGCGAGACGGATGGAGCGCGTGTCCGACATAACACGGTGACTCCGATCGCGAGAAGACATGCGGACGGCGGGTATGAAATGGATTTGGTGCTGCGCAACAACCGGACGAGTGCAGCGCATCCGGAGGGGATTTTTCATCCGCACCGCGAGATGCACCATATCAAAAAGGAAAATATCGGTTTGATCGAGGTGATGGGACTTGCCATCCTCCCGGGCCGGCTTAAGGTGGAGCTTGACTTGATCGCCGATATATTAGCCGGCAACGAAGAGCTTTACGCCGCCAGCCGGCAGCCGGATCACCCGCTTGCCGTTCACGGCGAATGGATTCAGAGCCTGCGGGAGCGTCTGCCGGCCGCGTCGGACAAAGCGGAAGCCGCGGAGTGGATACGCCGGGAGGTAGGTCAGAAGTTCACCACGATTCTGGAGCATGCAGGCGTTTATAAACAAACAGCGGAAGGGCAGCAAGCCTTCAAGCGCTTCTTGAGCAGCATGGGCTTTGTGACGGACCAGGGATAAATGCCGGAGCCGAAGGCAAAACATCCGGAGCAAAGCATGTGCGCAGCGTCTTAAGAGAGAATCATCTCCGTTTTGGCACCAGCCTTGAAGGATGTGAGCCCCTATAGCGGCCGTTCCTATGCAAATCGCAGGCAGGTTTTCGAACCGCCTTTTGCATAGGGACGGCTTTTTTCATGGCCAAATGATACGGTACGGATGGCGCCAAACCTTGCATGCAATTGCTTCTCTTGCGCTCGGCCAGGTGTCTGTTTGTTATGTCCTGAGGGAATGGGGTAAAATGATAGAGCAGCAAAGACACATTAGCACAATCCCATTACACTTATTGGAGGTACGCAACATGAGACCTTTTGTATTTCATAATCCGACCCGGCTGATATTCGGGAAAGGCAAGCTGAGCGCCCTGAAGGAGGAAGTGTCGAAATACGGCAAGAACGTACTGCTCGTATACGGCGGCGGGAGCATCAAACGAAGCGGCCTGTATGATCAGGTCCTCTCCTTGCTAAAGGAAGCGGGAGCATCCGTAACAGAACTGGCCGGCGTTGAGCCGAATCCGCGTCTGTCCACGGTCCATAAAGGCGTTTCGCTCTGCCGTGAGCACAGCATCGATCTGATCCTGGCCGTAGGCGGGGGGAGCGTCATTGACTGCTCCAAGGCGATTGCCGTCGGAGCCAAATACGACGGGGATATGTGGGATTTCGTCGAGCGCAAGGCTGCCCCGCAAGGAGCGCTTCCGCTTGGCACCGTACTGACCATGGCCGCAACGGGCTCCGAGATGAACGGGGGCTCGGTCATCACGAACGAAGCAACGAAGGAGAAGATGGGATGGGGAAGCCCGTGGGCGTATCCCGCGTTCTCGATTTTGGATCCCGTACATACGTTCACGCTTCCTCGCGATCAGACGGTATACGGCATCGTTGACATTATGTCGCATGTTCTCGAGCATTATTTCCATCAGGATACCAATACCCCGGTTCAGGACGGCTTCTGCGAGACGATTTTGCGCACGATGATCGATACGGCGCCGAAGCTGGTCGAAGACCTGGAAAACTACGAGCTGCGCGAGACGGTGATGTACTGCGGCACGATGGCGCTCAACGGCATGATTAACATGGGGATGGCCGGCGACTGGGCAACCCATAATATTGAGCATGCGGTATCGGCTGTGTACGACATTCCGCACGGCGGCGGCCTGGCGATTTTGTTCCCGAACTGGATGAAGTATAATCTGCCAGCACAGCCCGCACGCTTCAAGTCGCTTGCGGTCAATGTGTTCGGGGTGGATTCTGCCGGCAAGACCGACGAAGAGGCCGGACTCGAAGGCATTGAGGCGCTCCGCCGTTTCTGGAGCTCGATTGGGGCTCCTAGTACGCTGGGAGACTACAACATAGACGACTCCGAAATTGAGGCCATGGCCGACAAGGCGATGCGCTTCGGTCCTTTCGGTAACTTCCGCAAGCTGCAGCGCGAGGATGTTGTCGAAATTTATAAAATGTCGCTGTAAGCTCAGCGGATTAGGAACAATGAAGCTAGAACATTAGATTGGGGCTGCAAGCAGCCTTCCAAGAAGCTGTCCTTCACGTGGAAATATTCTACGGCTGGGCGGCTTTTTTTCATGCATAATGGGGTGATATGAAGAGATTTCCATACGATTACGGCAAATAATTGAAACTTTAGCAAACTTTTTGCCGTATTACTTGTTATACACAGTGAGGGATTCGAGAGGGGGCAATCATCATGGAAGCGTTATATTGGGGCTGTCTGATCGGAGGCATTCTGTTCGCCGTCGTCACCGTGCTGCTCGGAGATATTCTCAGCTCGGCGCTGGACGGTCTCCTGGACTTTTTGTCGGTTGATTTTTTTAATCCGGTTGTGATTGCAGGAGGAATCACCGTCTTCGGCGGAACCGGGATCATGCTGATGAAATATACGGACTTGGCGGCAGGAGCCCATATTACGCTGTCCATATTAGCGGCAATCGGGATCTCGATTTTGGTCTACTTCGGCTATGTCAAGCCGATGGAGAACAGCGAGAATTCCACGGGCTTCTCCATTAAGGAGCTGGCAGGGCGAATTGGTGTCGTTACGGTACCGCTCCCGGCCGAAGGCTTTGGTGAAGTCATGATCAAGGTAGGCGCAGGCAATACGACGCATATCGCTTCAAGCTTTGACCGCAGCGTCCTGCCCGCCGGGATCCGGGTCGTGGTCATCGACGTCGTTGATGGTGTCCTCCGTGTGTCCGAACTGGAAGAACGAAAAGGAGATGAATGAGAACATGCCAGAGTATTTGGTTATTCCGTCGATTGTTGTAGGTGTCCTGATCGTGCTGGGCCTTGCATTCTGGGCTCGCTACAAGACGGTCAGCCCGGATGAGGCGATGATCGTGACAGGATCTTTCCTCGGCAGCAAAAATATTTCGGAGGACGAATCCGGCCGCAAGATCAAAATCGTTCGAGGCGGCGGAGCGTTTATTCTGCCGGTATTTCAGCGGTCCGAGTTCGTTTCGCTGTTATCCCATAAGCTTGACGTGATGACGCCGGAAGTGTACACAGAGCAGGGCGTTCCTGTCATGGCTGACGGGGTTGCGATCATCAAGGTCGGCAGCTCCATTGAGGACGTGGCTACAGCTGCCGAGCAATTCATGGGCAAGCCGATTGAGGCGCTGAAGGGCGAAGCGCAAGAGGTGCTGGAAGGTCATCTGCGCGCGATCCTCGGTTCAATGACGGTTGAGGAAGTATACCGGAATCGTGACAAGTTCGCCCAGGAGGTTCAAGGGGTCGCTGCGAGAGACTTGAAGAAGATGGGGCTGCAGATCGTTTCGTTCACGATCAAGGATGTGCGGGATAAGCACGGCTATCTGGAAGCGCTGGGTAAACCGCGGATCGCAACCGTAAAGCGGGATGCGGAGATCGCCGAAGCGGAGGCCGTCCGGGATGCCCGGATTCAGAAGGCCCGCGCCGAAGAAGAAGGACAGAAGGCCGAGCTTCTGCGCGACACCAATATCGCCGAAGCCGAGAAGGAGAAGGAACTGAAGGTCGCCTCCTTTAAGAAGGAGCAGGATACGGCCAAGGCGGAAGCCGACCAGGCCTACCATATCCAGGAAGCTCGGGCGAAGCAGACGATGGTTGAGGAGCAGATGAAGGTTGAGCTCGTCCGCAAAGAGCGGGAAATCGATCTGCAGGAAAAAGAAATCATGGTTCGTCAGAAGCAGTACGATGCCGAAGTGAAGAAGAAGGCGGACGCGGACCGCTATGCGGTAGAGCAGGCTGCGGAAGCGGAGAAGGCGCGCAAAATGCGGGAAGCGGATGCAATCCAATACTCGATCGAAACACAGGCAAAGGCTTCGGCCGAGCAAAAGCGTCTGGACGGTCTTGCTGTCGCCGATGCCGAGCGCGCGAAAGGTACTGCCGAAGCGGAGGTTATCCGGCTGCGGGGTATTGCCGAGGCGGATGCGAAGGAAAAGCTGGCCGAGGCGTTCCAGAAGTTCGGCGAGGCTGCGGTGCTCGATATTATCGTGAAGATGCTGCCTGAGCTTGCAGGTAAAATTGCCCAGCCGATCTCTTCGATCGATAAGCTGACGGTTGTCGACACAGGGAAAGGCGAAGGCGCCGCTCGGGTGAGCAATTATGTAACGGAGCTGATGTCAACCGCGCCTGAAATGCTCAAGAGCGTATCGGGAATCGATGTGGAGGCGTTGATCCAAGGGCTTACGAAGAAGCCGGCCGAGGTCCAGAAGCCGGCTGCCATTGAACCAGAGCTTGTACCGGTTGAAGCGAGTGCAGCGAAGGAAGAGTAGAGCCGGACGGCTTGCCATTTGAAACGAATGCAGCATAGACCGTAGGGCTGTCAGCTGTCGGTTGAAGCGAATGCAGCATAGACAGTCAGCTTGCCGGTTAGAGCGAATGAACATAGAGCCGGCAGCCTGCCGCTGGAATCGTTCGAGATATGAAGGATGCTGGGTTCATCCAGCGGCAGCCTGCTGGCAAGCCAGTTCTCTTTTCCCTGAATTGAATGCCGCTTGAGCAGGACCGGAGAGCCGTGATTATGGAGGCCATCGTATTCTTTTTTGCCGCAACCTCATATTTCTGATAAGATATCCGAGTATACGCGTTTGATCAAAAGAGGTGCGAATGTGAGCAGCTTACAAGTGGCTAAAGTTTTAAATAATAACGTAATCATAGCGATACATCCCCAGCATGGAGAGGTTGTCGTCATCGGCAAGGGAATCGGCTTCGGTCAGAAGAACAAGGACCGGATTCCGGTATCGGCCGTGGAGAAAATGTTCATTCTGACCAAGCCGGAGGAACAGGAGCAGTATAAGCAGCTGGTCCCGCATATCGATGAGAAGCTGATCGAGGCGATGAATGAGATTGTCACGCACGCCGAGAAAACGAGCGGTTCTTCCCTGAACGAGCATATTCACATTGCATTGACCGACCATATTGCTTTTGCAATCAAACGCCATGCCCAAGGACTGTATATTCATAATCCCTTTTTATATGAAACCCGTGAAATGTATCCGGAAGAATACAAAATGGCGGCGTATGCGGTTCGGACGATCCATGAGAAGCTTGGGGTCGATTTAGGGGAGGAAGAGATCGGATTCATTGCGCTGCATATTCACGGGGCGCTTACCAATCAGCATATATCGGAGGTTCGCAAGCATTCGGAGCTGATCGCCGATCTGGTACATACCGTGGAGCAGCAGCTCGATTATGTCATTCCGAAGGATTCGCTTGATTATTCCCGGCTGTTAACGCATCTTCGGTTCGCTTTGGAACGGGTCCGCAGAGGGGAAGCGGTTCAGGAGGCGAGTGCGCTTGACGGTCTGCTCAAACGGGAGTACCCTGAGATTTATTCCTTGGCCTGGAAGCTGACAAAGATCATGGAGCGGCGTCTGAAGAAGCCGGTTTACCCGGCCGAGGCCGGATATTTGACGATTCACCTTCAACGTCTGGTACAGCGAAAGCAGCAGGATGAGTAAAAGTGAAGATTTTATGAAGCCTTGGCAGTTGGTAGTTGCAACCGTGTACGAACGGTGATACAATACGAACAGTTCATAAGTAAAACAGCAAAATCGACGTGTAACTGATTCGATCAGGCATGAGGATTGCAGGAATTTGGTTGTTATTACCCATTTTCGGGTAATCTAATCCATAGGATTAGAGACCAACCGGTTCCCGTAATTGCTCATGCCTTTTTTTGTTGTTTTATGCTTGCAACACCATTTCACACATTTGTGACAACAACTAGATAGAGGGTGAGAATCGTCATGTTTAAACGGCTTTTCGGCGTTTTGCAAAGAGTCGGTAAAGCGCTGATGCTGCCCGTAGCCATCCTTCCGGCTGCCGGTCTGCTGCTCGGACTGGGCAATATGCTCGTCAATGAGGATTTCCTCAAGTATGCGCCTTGGCTTGATGCCGCCTGGGTACAAGCAGCTGCGACCATCATGATGAACGCAGGACAGATCGTGTTTACGAATCTGCCGCTGCTGTTCGCGGTAGGCGTAGCCGTCGGCTTGGCCGGAGGCGAAGGTGTAGCGGGTCTTGCTGCGATTATCGGGTATCTGGTCATGAACGTAACGATGGGAAGCGTCATCGGCGTAACCCCTTCCATGATCGGCACCAATTACGAGTATGCCAGTGTGTTAGGCATCCCGACATTAGCCACCGGGGTGTTCGGCGGAATTATCGTCGGCATACTTGCTGCCAGCATGTACCGAAGATTTTTCAATATGGAGCTTCCGTCCTATCTGGGCTTCTTCGCCGGGAAACGGTTTGTTCCGATTATGACGGCTGCGACTTCGCTATTGCTTGGTTTATTGATGGTCGTGATCTGGCCGCCGATCCAGTCTGCGCTTAACACCGCATCCCATTTCATGCTGGAACAAAATTTGACGCTGTCCGCATTCGTATTCGGCGTCGTGGAACGCGGATTGATTCCGTTCGGTCTGCACCACATCTTCTACTCCCCATTCTGGTTTGAATTCGGGGAATACTTTAATCAGGCAGGTCAAATGGTACGCGGTGATCAAAATATATTCATGGCCCAGCTGCGGGACGGCGTGGAATTTACGGCCGGTACGTTCATGACCGGTAAGTTCCCGTTCATGATGTTCGGTTTGCCCGCTGCCGCGCTGGCCATCTATCACGAGGCAAGACCGGAGCACAAGAAATATGTCGCCGGCATTATGGGCTCGGCTGCCCTGACCTCGTTCCTGACAGGAATCACGGAGCCGCTTGAGTTCTCCTTCCTGTTCGTGGCGCCGCTGCTGTTCGCAGTCCATGCGCTGTTCGCCGGACTGTCCTTCATGACGATGCATATTCTGGGCACGAAGATCGGCATGACCTTCTCCGGGGGGCTTATCGATTACATGATCTTCGGCGTCATCCCGAACCGGACACCGTGGTGGAATGTGCTGATCGTCGGCGCGATCCTGGCGGTCATCTACTATTTCGGCTTCCGGTTCGTGATCCGGAAATTTAATCTGAAGACGCCTGGCCGCGAAGATGCCGCGGCTGCGACAGACTCGGGCTCGAAAGCTTCGGGAAGCAGCAAGGACGAGCTGCCGTCCAATATTCTGACCGCACTCGGCGGACAGACGAATATCGCTCATCTGGATGCTTGCATTACCCGGCTTCGGGTGGAAGTCAAAGACAAGGGCAATGTCGATAAAGCCAGATTGAAGCAGCTCGGAGCATCCGGAGTGCTTGAGGTCGGCAACAATATCCAGGCGATCTTCGGAACCCGTTCCGATACGATAAAATCGCAGATCCAGGATATTATTTCCGGGAAAGCAGCTCCAACTGAAACAACCTCTGCCACGGCGGGTTCGCCTGGGGAGGACGCACCGGTTCAACCAGTCGTCTCGAATGAGCAGGCCGGTGATACGGATGCAGCGGAAGGGACGCTTGTCTCGGAGCAGATCGTGTCTCCGGTAGACGGCGAGCTGATGGATATATCCCATGTGCCGGATCCGGTCTTTTCGGAGCGCATGACAGGCGATGGATTCGCCGTTGTGCCACATAACGGAACCATCGCTTCGCCGGTCAACGGCAAAGTGTTTAACGTATTCCCGAGCAAGCATGCGGTCGGCATCATGTCGGACGGCGGCAAGGAAGTTCTCGTCCATATCGGCGTAAATACGGTGAAGCTGAAGGGACAAGGATTTACCGTGCTTGTCGAGGAAGGCGATGCTGTAACCGCAGGACAGCCGATCATGCAGGTCGATCTGGAGTATGTGAAGGAGAATGCGAAATCCATCATTTCTCCGATCATCTTCTCGAATCTGCCGGAAGGCGCAGCGGTTAAGCTGAACAAAACCGGTGATGTAAAGAGCGGCGAAGAGGCCATCATCACGATCACCAAGGGGTAAACTTCTTTGAATGAGCAGGCTTATGCTATGCTAGAAATAACCTAAATTATAAAAACCGAAGAAAGTAGGATGATGAACATGCAACAAACTTTCAGAATTATCGACGAAGACGGAATCCATGCACGCCCTGCAACAGCGCTGGTTAACACAGCCAACAAATTCCAGGACACGAATTCTTTCGCGGAATCCAACGGCAAGAAAGTGACGTTGAAATCCATTCTTGGCGTGCTGTCCCTCGGTCTTGAGCAAGGTGATACGCTGACGCTGATTACTGAAGGCGGCAACGAGAGCGAAGCGCTTCAAGCGCTCCAGGAAGTCATGATCAACGAAGGGCTAGGGGAACTTCATGAATAATCTGAAAGGAATCGCGGCATCGGCTGGTATTGCGATTGCCCGGGCTTTCATCCTCGAGCATCCTGATTATTCGATCAGCCAAAAGCAGGTGACGGACGTAGATGCCGAGCTTGCGAAGCTCGATGCCGCTTTGGCTCAGTCCCAGACTGAGCTGGAAGCGATCAAGGCCCGGACGCTTCAGGAGCTTGGTGAGAAGAAGGCTGAGATTTTCGAATCTCACCTTCTCATTCTGAACGACCCGGAGCTGATCGATCCGGTTAAGGAGAAAATCAAGTCCGAATCGGTTAGTGCAGAATTTGCCTTAAACGAAACGGCAACTCAGTTCATCCAAATGTTCGAGAACATGAAGAGCGCTTATTTGCAGGAGCGGGCTGCCGACATGCGTGATGTTACGAAACGCATCCTGAAGCATTTGCTCGGGCTGAATTATGTCAGCCCTTCGGAAATCAGCGAGGAAGTGATTGTCGTTGCCGAGGATTTGACGCCTTCGGATACGGCGCAGCTGAACCGCAAGTACGTGAAGGGCTTTACGACGAACATCGGCGGCCGGACCTCGCATTCGGCCATCATGGCCCGGTCGCTTGAAATCCCGGCCGTTGTCGGAACGAAGAATGTGCTGTCCTCGGTTCAGAGCGGCGACCTCATGATCGTTGACGGCCTGGAAGGCGATGTCATCATCAATCCAACCGAAGCGATCGTTGCCCAATATCGCGCCAAGCAAGAGGCTTATGCGAAGCAGGTAGAGGAGTGGAAGAAGCTTCGCACCGAGCCGACCGTATCGAAGGACGGCGTGCATGTTGAGCTGGCAGCCAACATCGGTACGCCTAACGACGTGGCCGGCGTATTGGATAACGGTGGCGAAGCGGTCGGCCTGTACCGTACAGAGTTTCTGTATATGGGCAGAGACAAGCTGCCTTCCGAAGAAATTCAATATGTCGCGTACAAGTCGGTCCTGGAGAAAATGGAAGGCAAGCCGGTTGTCGTCCGTACGCTGGATATCGGCGGCGACAAGGAGCTCCCTTACCTTGATTTGCCGAAGGAAATGAATCCGTTCCTCGGTTTCCGTGCGGTTCGCCTGTGCCTTGACCGCCAGGATATATTCAGAACGCAGCTGCGGGCGCTGCTTCGCGCCAGCGTTCACGGCAACCTGCGCATCATGTTCCCGATGATTGCTACGCTCGGCGAATTCCGGGAAGCCAAAGCCGTTCTTGAAGAAGAGAAGGCGAAGCTGGAGGCGGAAGGAATCCAGGTTGCGAGCAATATCCAGCTGGGGATTATGGTCGAAATTCCGTCAACGGCTGTTCTGGCTGACCAATTTGCCAAGGAAGTGGATTTCTTCAGCATCGGCACCAATGATCTGATTCAATATACGATGGCGGCGGATCGTATGAACGAACGCGTATCCTATCTGTATCAGCCGTACAATCCGGCGATTCTTCGCCTGATTAAAATGGTCATTGACGCTGCCCACCGCGAAGGCCGCTGGGTCGGTATGTGCGGCGAAATGGCCGGCGATTCAACGGCGATTCCGATTTTGCTCGGACTGGGGCTGGATGAGTTCAGCATGAGCGCAACCTCGATCCTTCCGGCACGCAGCCAGATCAGCAAGCTGTCCCGCGCCGAGATGCAGACGCTTGCAGCGAAAGCGCTGGAGATGGGAACCGCGGAGGAAGTGGTCGAGCTGGTTCGTGCGATCGACGCTGCGAACGCGTAATTCATCAAAGCTATTCGTTTTGCGCCATTAACTGGGTCATAACTTGATATTCCCAAGGGAATCTTGAACATCTTTTTCCAAGTAAATGATGAATTGACGGCATCTGTCCACCCGGACAGATGCTATTTTTTATCTTGTGGCAGAATTAAAAGATGCTATTGCTGATCTCTCCGAATAAGTTTAACAGCTTCGATTGATGACCGAAATTTTCATTTTCATTTGGTTCCGGCTGCATTCTCGCAGAAAAAAGAAAGACACCAGGCAAATTTGCTTGTATAATAGCCTAAAAAATATGGGGATTTGGCATGAACCCAAACCAAATGAAGGCTTTTGACATATATTGATATATGAAAGCGTTTTACATTCAAATGCTGGAGGTCTGTCTCATGATTCAGGTGCCCATACTGGATGCGAATCTACTTTTAAAGCGACGGTGAGGATGAATATGGACATGATCAAGAGCTGCACGAGCGATCGACTGGGAGCGTTCTACAGCAAACAGGGAACTGCCTTTCAGGTTTGGGCCCCTGCTGCGAAGAGCGTTCGGCTGGCGCTGTATGAAAGTGCCGGCGATTACAATGATAATGGTCTTGTGACAAACCATGAGGGCGGAGAACGATATGTTATGGAACGCAGCCCGGATGGAACATGGAGTGTGCATGTCCATGGGGATTTGCACGGGAAATTTTATATGTATGAGATCCGATCCGAAGACGGTAAGTTATGCTACGGGGTGGATCCATATGCAAGAGCTGTCTCGGCCAACGGCTGCCGCGGAGCGATCATCGATCCGACCGTTACGAATCCGGAGGGCTGGGCGAATGATGTACGGCCGCCGCTGATTCAGCCGACCGATGCCGTGGTGTACGAGCTCCATGTACGCGATTTCTCGATTCATACCGATTCGGGGATGAAATATAGAGGGAAATTCAAGGCTTTCACCGAGCGGGGACTCAGGGACGAGGACGGCAATACGCTCGGGTTGGACCATCTGATTGAGCTTGGCGTCACGCATGTGCATCTGCTGCCGATCTTCGATTTTGCCACGGTCAATGAGCTTGACGGGTACGGCTCCGACTCGATCAGCAGCCAGTACAACTGGGGCTATGATCCGCTTCATTACAATGTCCCCGAAGGATCGTACGCAACCGACCCGGCGGACCCTGCCGTCCGGATCCGGGAGCTGAAGGAAATGATTCAGGCGCTGCATGCCTGCGGAATCCGTGTCGTCATGGACGTCGTATACAACCATACGTTTACGGTGGATGACGGGCCATTCGAGCGGTTTGCTCCGGGATATTTTTACCGCAGGGACTGCGGCGGAGCTTTATCCAACGGCTCCGGGGTCGGGAACGAGCTGGCAACGGAGAAGCCGATGGTGCGCAAATTCATCAAGGATTCGCTAAGGTATTGGGCAGAGGAATATCATATCGACGGATTTCGGTTCGATCTGATGGGGCTCATCGATACAACCACCATGAAGGAAGTGGTTCGGGAGCTTCGGGAGGAGGTTGATTCGTCGCTGCTGTTTTACGGCGAGCCGTGGACCGGAGGGCTTAGCCCGCTGGCGGAGCAGACCGTAAAGGGCACCCAAAGGGGCCAAGGCTTTGCGGTATTCAATGATCATTTCCGTTATGCCATCAAGGGCGATAATGACGGGCAAGGACGAGGTTTTGCTACCGGCGAGCCGTGGACGGAAGGGGCCATAGCAGAAGGAATGATGGGGTCCATCCACGATTTCGCACAGGACGCTAGCGAAACGATAAATTATGTCACGGTTCATGACAACTTGAATCTGTGGGATAAAATCCTGATAACATTGGGAATGGACCAGGAGGCGGGTCTGCTTCGGCTGCATGACGGCAAGCTGCAGAACGGGGGCAGCCTCTGGGAGGCAACGGCAGCTTCCCGGCCTTACGCCGGCGTCCAAGCGGATCAGGTCATGTCATCGGATCCCGTCCGCCGCAGCCTGCTTGCCAACGGGATCGTGCTGCTCTCCCAAGGGATTCCGCTGCTCCACGCTGGTGACGAGCTGCTCCGGACGAAATTTGGCGACCACAACAGCTACCGGAGCGGTGATGCCATAAACGCCATCCGCTGGTCCAACAAGAAGCTGTTCAAACCGGTGTTCGATTATTATAAAGGACTGATCCAGCTTCGCCGTTCGCAGCCGGCCTTTCGGATGTCGAAGCGCGAGGAAATTGAGCGCCGCATGCAGGTGCTGCAGGCAAGCGACCGCTTGGTCGCCTGCCGTATTCAAGGCGGCTCCCGCAGCGGGGAATGGAGGCAAATCGTCGTCATTGCCAATGCAAATGAGCAGGATTTGACGGTCGAGCTGCCGCCGACGCCATACCGCTGGAGCATCGTGGTGAACGGGGAGCGCGCTGGCACTGAACCGATTGGTTCGACGGATCAGGCGTCCATCCGGGTACCGGGTGTTTCCCTGATGGTTCTGTATGAAGACCGCAGTGCTTTCAAAGACGGATTGGTCAAGATTGAGCTGGAATACGAACGGAAGGACGGCAAGTACGAGGGCTGGAACGCCTGGGTGTGGGGAACAGGCGTGCAGGACGGCAGCGTCTCGTTATCGCAAGGGGCCGACAGCAAGGCCAGAGCGGTCATATATGCCGCAGCGGGCGTTCAGCGGATCGGCTGCATCGTACGGCTCCGCGAGTGGGAGAACCGGGAGGGCGACCGGGATTATTATATCGACATTCCGCCCGAACAGAAGACGGTCCGTTTCTCGATGCAAAGCGGCAGCGAGGGATGGTCCGTGACCCGGCGCAGCGGTGTTGCCAGTTAGGGAAGCTGCGAGTTATATGTGGCATCAAAGAAGGAGCCATCCTTATCAACGAAAGGATGGCTCCTGTTTTATATTTCAAAAGGGGTAATGCTTATTACCCTGAGCGATTCGAAGTGAAACATTCTACGAAAAAATGATTAGCTAGCATAAAAAAAGGGTAATAATGAGATAGACTTTGTTTTCGATAAAGGAGGATTTTCACTCATGGCAAAAGGAAACAACGTTCAACTCACCGCACAAGTACGAAATGAATTTACAAGGGGTTCACGTCGAGCGCTTCGAGAGAGAGGCGGCGTTCCGGGTGTTGTATACGGCGGGGGCGACGAAAGCATTCCCGTAGCCGTTGATTTGAAGGAAACGGCCAAGCTGTTTCATACCGGACGCTCGGAAGTGTTCCATCTGGACATTCCAGGCTCTGGCCAGATTCCCGTATTGATTAAAGATATACAGAAGAGACGCGGAAACGTCGCTCATATTGATTTTCTTCGCATATCGATGAATAAGCCTGTACGTGTCAGCATTCCGGTCGAATACCATGGAACCGCACCCGGCACCAAAACGGGCGGCATCCTGCAAACGCAGGTAACAGAGCTTGAAGTCGAGGGACTGCCGGGCGAGCTGCCGTCAACGCTTGAAGCAGATGTATCCTCGCTCGAAATCGGCGATAAGCTCACCGTTGCCGACATTCAAGTGCCTAAGGGCATTACCCTGCATGCCTCGGACGAGGAAGTGCTTGCCACGGTTATCGTACCACGGGCCGTCGAGGCAGCCGAGACGGAGGAGCCTGCAGAGGCAGACGAAGCTGCGACCGAAGAGAAGACAGAGGAATCCTAACGAGCGGATTATATAGAGGCGCCTGCATGAACTGGTATCAGCTCATGCAGGCGCCTCTTATTTTAGGCTTGCCGGCCATGGAAAGGGGCTGCAGGGGCGTGACCGGGAAGCTCATCCCCGGGCACGGTTACGGCTTGTCCTTGAGGTCATGAATGCCTTTGTAGCTTTGCGGGGTATCCCCAAAGTATTTGTTCCAGATCGTTAAGTAGGTTCCATCCTGCTGCATGGTAGCCAGTGCATTGTTAACCGCAGCGAGCAGATCGGGGTTCCCTTTCACGAATGCGGCGGATACTTCGAATACCTCCCTGGATGAAGCGGCCGCTTGCACCGGCAGGTCCGGGAGCTGCTGCTTTAGATTGGTGACGGACAGCTGATCGGTGATCACCGCATCGATGCTTCCCTTGACCAGCATGTCAGCGGCTTCCCGGATATACTTGGCAGGCACGATCTTCGCTCCGTGCTTCTGGGCAATGCCTTGATAGGCTCCCATCGGGTTCAGGCCGACCCGTTTGCCCTTCATATCTGAAAAAGACCGAATCCCCTCTTCACCCGTGCGGACCAGTAACACAGGTACGGTTGACAGATAGGCGATGGAGAAATCGTACAATTCCCGCCGGTCGGGCCGGTCTTCGATTTGATTAAATACGGCATCGTATTTACCTTCGGTTAATCCGGGGAGAAGACGATCCCAGGACTCTTCAGTAAATTCAGCCCGGAGATCCATATGGCGTGCGACCTCTTCGGCAATCTCCACATCAAACCCCGTAAGTCTTCCGCCGGTACCGCGATAGCTGAATGGAGGATAGTCCCGCTCGGTTCCGATCCGCAAAGTGCCGCGTTCGACGGCATTGCCAAGCAGGTTTCCTGTGTTGACCCGGTACGGATTGACTCCCATATTCGGCGTCGGCACCCGGTCCTGGCTGTCGAATGTACAACCGGGAAGCAGCAACGTGCTTGCAAGGGAGAGCAGCAAGAGCAGGCTGACAGATCGTTTCGCACGTGTTCCGCGCATGATTGATATCATCCTTTCTATGTTCAAGGCCCTATGACGGCCATACCGTAACGTTATCTTTTCCCAAAGGTTGACGGGGCTATTCGCGCTTTTTGATATAATGGGAGTTTAGAAGCCGCTGAAACGGGATCGCTGAAGCGGAAAGGATAAAGAGGATAGGTTAAAAAGGCAAAGCGTTCGATGAGTTCCCTTGCTTACGAAGGAATCCGAAATAATAAAAAGCCTTCAGGCTCACCGCGCTTTGCGGATCTGCCTGAAGGCTTCAAAGTCCATTGCCTTAACGGTCATTAACGGGCCATCCAGCCGCCGTCAACGCACAGAATATGACCGTTCATATAATCGGAAGCGGACGAGGCCAGGAATACGGCAGGACCGCCGATATCTTCCGGCTTGCCCCAGCGTCCTGCCGGAATCCGTTCCGTAATGGATGCCCGGCGCTCCTTGTCTTGGCGAATCGCTTCGGTGTTATCGGTTTCGATATAACCCGGCGCGATGCCGTTTACCTGAATGCCGCTGGCTGCCCACTCATTCGCCAAGGCTTTGGTCAAGCCGGCAACGCCATGCTTGCTGGCCGTATATCCCGGCACATTAATCCCGCCTTGATAGGACAGCATGGAGCAGATATTGATCATTTTGCCGCTTCCGCGCTCGATCATATGCCTTCCCGCAAGCTGGGACAGCATAAAGACGGTGTTCAGATTCAGATCGATCACGTCAAGCCAGTCCTGCACCGGATGATCTTTGGCTGGGGTGCGCCGGATGATGCCGGCGTTGTTAACGAGGATGTCAACGCGTCCATTCAGCTCCAGCGCCTGATTGAACGTATCCTCCAGTTTACTGTGATCGCTTAAGTCAACCCGAATTTCCGAGGCCTTCCTGCCGAAGGACTTTACGGCTTCAATCGTTTCCGCGCTTGTATTCATGGATACCGCAACGATATCGGCTCCCGCTTCAGCGAGAGCGATGGCGATTCCCTGACCCAAGCCGCGCGCCGATCCGGTGACCAGCGCGGTTTTGCCTGTTAAATCAAACCTGTTCATGTGCAGTTGAATCCCCTTTCCCGGTCTAATATTCTCCACTCTAGCCCTCACAGCTTGGCATCTGCCAAGAAAGCGAATGCGAAGCGATGCTATGCGATGTGTGCTATTCCAATTTAATGCCTGCGGCGATGTAGCGGCTGTACGTTTCTTCCGGCAAGCCTTGATCAGTAATGATCCCGGAAAGCTCATGCAGCGTGGAAAATGTTCTGAGCGCCGTTTGGCCGAATTTGTGATGGTCAACAACCGCGTATACCTCGAGCGAGGTGTCGATCAGAGCCCGTTTGAAGGCGATCAGATCGCCGGTATAAATCGATAACCCGTGATCGATATGGACACCGGTCGCAGAGATGAACGCCTTCTGTATGTTCAGCTGCTTCACATACGCTACGCCTTCGGGGCCGGCAAGCATGTTGCGCACGCGATACCCGCCCGGTACGACGAGACGAACGCTGCTCTTTGAAGCCAGCTCGCTGATAATATAGACATCATTGGTAATGACCGTCAGGTCCTTATCGCCCAGCTTGCGGGCGATTTCCAGTGTCGTGCTGCCTCCATCGAGTGCGATGATGTCGCCAGCCTGGATATGAGCCAGGGCCTTGTCCGCAATCTCGGATTTCTCATCGGCATGCTTGGCAAGGGGCTCCCTCGACGGCAAAATGCCGAATTGATCGCTCTGTGCCAGCACGGCTCCACCGTGCACGCGCACGATCAGACCCTGCTCCTCCAGCCTGGTCAGATCATCGCGGATCGTTTTTCCGCTGACCTCAAGCTGGCGGCTCAAGTCGGCCACGGTAACTTCCTTGTAGGTCAGAAGGTATTCCATGATTTTTTCATATCGCCGCAGCGGGTTCATAAAGCCTCAACTCTTCCGTCATAAAAATGGATATAAATATATCCTCTCTATTTTAAATCCTTCATGGACACAGGGTCCATATCATCGTATCTCTTATTGTCTCCCGCCATTCCCCAAATAAAGGTATAGTTGCTTGTGCCGACACCGCTGTGAATCGACCAGCTTGGCGAGATTACCGCTTGCTCGTTGCGCATGACGATATGTCTTGTTTCGGAAGGCTCTCCCATGAGATGAATGACGACCGCATCCTCCGGCAAATCGAAATACAAGTAAGCCTCCATGCGGCGCGGATGCGTATGGGCAGGCATCGTGTTCCACATATTGCCTTCCTTCAGCAAAGTCATGCCCATGACGAGCTGGGCGCTTTGAATCCCTTTCTGATGAATAAAACGGTAGATGACACGGTCGTTGGAATTTTTAATATCGCCAAGCGCGCTGGAATCGGCTTCCTCAAGCGTCGCTTTGGCAGTAGGGAATGTCTGATGAGCCGGAGCCGAATTCAAGTAGAACTTAGCAGGGTTCCCCGGATCGGCGCTGGTAAAAATGACCTCCTCGGCCCCCATGCCGACATACAGGCATTCCTTGTTATTCAAGGAATACTCCGTCCCGTCAACGGCAACGCTTCCGGCTCCTCCGATATTGATAATGCCGAGCTCGCGGCGCTCGAGGAAGAAGGAAACGCCCAGTTCCTTCATGTCTGTATCAAGCTTTACCGGCTTGTGAACCGGGGCGGCGCCGCCGATAATCAAGCGATCCTCATGCGTAAGAACAAGCTCCAATTCATCCGGCTTGAATAATACCGGAATGTGAAACTCCTTCCGCAGCCGTTCGGTATCGAACTGTTTTACTTCATTCGGATGTGAGGCATATCGTCTTTCCATTACTTCATCTCTCCTCGTGATCATAGTTTTTTTAAAAAAAGTATGACGTTCATATATGTTCAACTTACTCCATTTACGTTCATTTTACAAGACATAAAATAGAAAATGCACATGATCTGCGATTCAGCTAGCGGAAAAGCGGCCTGCGAAAATACGACAGGGAAGAGGAGAAGAAGTCTATTTGGAAAATAACCGTGTCGGTCCGATTGAAACGTGAAACGGCAGGGAACTACTAATATCGAGGATATGGCAAGCATCCAAAGAGCAACTCTCAATCCGCAAATTCAAAGAGCCAAAAGGTTTAGTTCGTCCATAGCACCCGGAAGCGCGGGAATGGAATGTGCAAAATCCTGATTATCAGGAAGACATTCTTAATTAAACATATAAGTACAAGGCCTTCGGACCGATCGGGGCAGAGGTGATTCAATCGATATGAAAAAGAGCATGGTAATTCTGGCCGTTATGCAGACGGTTATGCTGACCGTTAGCAGCTTGCGTCCGGCTGCGGCATCGCTGCAGGAGCCGCCGCCAACTCTGGCATCGGCGGATGTTCGGAGCGAATGGAGAGAAGAGCGAAGCGGTGACTGGGTCAACATTGCGCATCGTGGGGCTTCGGGATATGCTCCGGAGAACACGATGGCATCCTTTCAGAAGGCATTCGATATGGGGGCGGATATGCTGGAGCTGGACGTGCAGCTTAGTCGGGACGGACATGTAGTCGTCATCCATGACAGCAACGTGGAGCGGACCAGCAACAGCCAAGGCGAAGTGGGAGCATTAACCCTGCAGGAGCTGAAGTCGCTGGATGTCGGAGCCTGGTATCATTCGGATTTTTCGGGAGAGACGATTCCGACGCTGGAGGAAGTCATGGAGCGTTTCGGCGGGGAAATCGGATTGTTGATCGAGCTCAAGCTTCCTTCCCGGTATCCAGGAATTGAAGAGAAGGTTGCCGGTGTGTTGAAGCGGAAGGCACCGTCAGTAAACCGTGTGCGGGATGCCTCGCGGATGATTATGGTCCAATCGGCAGACACGGATTCGCTCCGCCGCTTTCACGAGCTGATGCCGGATATACCGCTTGGCATCGTCGCCACGAGTTCGAAGGAGTTGTCGAAGGAGCGGCTGCAGGAATTCAGCAGCTATGCCGACTACATTAATGTTTCTGTAAAGCTTGTGTCCGGGTCATTAATTAGGAAAATTCATGAAGCCGGAATGAAGACCTTCGTCTGGACGATTCGGGATGTGCTGCAAATCCCCTTCCTGATGGAGAGCGGGGTGGATGGGATTATAACGGATTACCCGGACAGGGTGCCGGTATCCTATCTGAATCATCGGGCAAGAAGCTAAGGTTTATACTTCGAAAACTAGCAAGAACGCCGCATAATTATTAGGAATAATCGTAGTGCCTTGGCTGCTAAAATAGATTAGAGCGAATATCTTGGAGGCTGAATCAGGCAATCGGAGTGAAATCTATGCCTGTTTCAGCCTATTTTTGTATAAATTCTGCTTGCTATTTATGATTAGCACGAGTAGAATGTGAGTAAATCAACTTGTACGTACAATTTTGTGTTAATGAATCGTTTGTGATCATAGGTATGTACAAGTTAGCTAGACAGCACTCATAACAGGAGGCGTTAATCATGAAGTTGAAACCGCATACTTTTTGGTTCGTTACCGGCAGCCAGCATTTATACGGACCGGAAACGCTAGAACAGGTTGCAGAGCATTCCCGCATCGTGGCCGCCGATTTTGACAAGGATCCGGTATTCCCGTTCCCTATCGTGTTCAAGCCGATCGTAACGACACCGGATGAGATATACCAATTGATTCTCGAAGCTAACAATGATGAGACCTGTGCAGGGATCATGACCTGGATGCACACGTTCTCCCCTGCGAAAATGTGGATCGCCGGCTTGTCCCAATTGCAGAAGCCGCTTCTTCATTTCCATACCCAATTCAACCGCGATATTCCTTGGGAAACCATCGACATGGATTTCATGAATCTGAACCAATCCGCGCACGGGGACCGTGAATACGGCCATATCGGAGCACGTCTCGGCATCGCCCGCAAGGTCGTTGTCGGCCACTGGGAGGACGGCGAGGTTCGCGGCGCGATCGCGGGCTGGATGCGAACGGCTGCCGCTTATGCCGAGAGCCGCAGACTGAAGGTTGCTCGCTTTGGCGATAACATGCGCCAGGTTGCCGTCACCGAGGGAGATAAGGTCGAAGCGCAAATTAAGCTTGGATGGTCCGTCAACGGCTATGGCATCGGCGATCTGGTTCATGCGATGAATCAAGTCGGCGACGATGAAGTGAAATCGCTGCTGAACGAATATGCGGAGCAGTACTCCATCACGAAGGAAGGACTATCTGACGGTCCGGTCCGCGATTCCATCGCTTATCAAGCCCGCATCGAGATCGGTTTGCGTCGCTTCCTCGAGGAGGGCGGATTTGGCGCATTCACGACGACATTCGAGGATTTGCACGGCATGGAGCAGCTTCCCGGCTTAGCCGTACAGAGACTGATGGAAGCAGGCTACGGATTCGGCGGCGAAGGCGACTGGAAGACGGCGGCGTTGACCCGAGTTCTGAAGGTCCTTGCCGGCAACAAGAGCACTTCCTTTATGGAGGACTACACCTATCATTTCGAGCCGGGTAACCATATGATTCTCGGATCGCACATGCTGGAGGTATGTCCAACGATCGCGCTCGATAAGCCATCGGTGGAGGTTCATCCGCTCGGCATCGGCGGAAAAGCCGACCCGGCACGTCTCGTATTCAACGGCCAGGACGGTCCTGCCGTGAATGCATCGCTCGTTGACCTCGGCCATCGCTTCCGTCTTCTGGTCAATGTGGTGGATGGCGTCAAAGTAGAGAAGCCGATGCCGAAGCTGCCTGTAGCCCGCGTATTGTGGAAGCCGCAGCCGTCGCTTCGGGAATCGGCAGAGGCTTGGATTTTGGCCGGCGGTGCGCATCATACGGTCCTTTCTTACGCGATTACGTCCGAGCAGCTGAGCGACTGGGCGGAGATGGCCGGTATTGAAGCGGTTATCATTGACAAAGACACAAGCCTTTCCCGGTTCAAAAATGAGCTGCGCTGGAGCGAAGCTGCCTATCGTCTTCGCTGATCGGGGGTTCGGGTATCTGTCAGTAATGCCCTGGCCTGTGTTACAATAACGAGATAGCTCCGGGATGATCGATGGATAATGGATCGATCCCGGTATCATGAGTGCGTAAGGCTAGAGGTGAACGATGAATAACAGACGGATACCCAAATATATGGTATTGAAGAACGAGCTGCTGTCCTGGTTCGAATCGGGCAGGCTGGAGCCGGGGAAGCAGGTGCCCTCGGAGCATGAAATCGCCGATCAGTTCGGCGTCAGCCGGCAGACGGTCCGCCAAACCTTCGGCGAGCTGGAGAAGGAAGGCTGGCTTGAGCGAATTCAAGGCAAGGGGACGTTCGCGAAAAATCCCAAGCGGCACGGAAGCGAGCAGGTGAAGACGATCGGCATCGTCACAACCTACATCTCCGATTATATCTTCCCGCATATTGTCCGCGGGGCGGAAGCCGAGCTTCGCAGCAAAGGCTACCGGCTTCTGCTGGCAAGCACGGACAACAACAAGGAGAAGGAGATGGAGAGCCTGCAGCTGATGACGAGCCAGCCGCTCAGCGGGCTCATCATTGAGCCGACCAAGAGTGCGGAGGGCAACCCGAACCTCAGTTATTTTTTGTCACTGCAGGAGAAGGGAATTCCGTTTCTGATGATCAACGAGAAGTATCAGGAGCTCGAATGCCCGTGCCTGAAAGTGGATGATGAGGCCGGGGGCTATAAGGCTGCCCGCCACCTGATCGAGAAGGGCCATACCCGGATTGCAGGCTTTTTTAAAAGGGATGACCTCCAGGGCGTAAACCGGCTGAAGGGCTTTCTGCGTGCCCACCGGGAATTCGGCATTCCGGTATCGCCCGATCGGGTGATCACCTATACGACCGAACAGCGGAATGTGTTCCCATATGAACAGGCGGTGCAGCTACTGAGTCTGCCGCATGACCAGCGCCCAACAGGGCTGGTATGCTACAACGACGAGTTAGCCGTTGCCCTGATCGAAGCTGCGGGACGATGCGGCCAGCATGTCCCAAGCGATGTATCGGTAATCGGCTTTGACGATTCGGCGCTCGCCTTGGCAGCGGGAGCGAAATTGACGACATTGACGCATCCGAAGACCGAGATGGGCGTGATGGCAGCCAGTCAGCTGATCAGCATGATTGAGGATGCCGCCGTCATTGAGGATACGATCTTTCAGCCGCAGCTGGTGGAGAGAGAGTCCGTAATGAAACCGGCAGGACAGATACTGAATAGTTGAGCATAAAATGAACAAAGGTCCGAGAAATCGGACCGTTGCTCGCCAACTTGTACGTACAACTATATTTTTCAAATATAGAGAGGAGCGGTTTGTTCATGTTAGAGGATTTAAAACAGCAGGTGCTGGAAGCGAATCTGGCGCTGCCCAAGCACGGGCTCGTCACATTTACGTGGGGTAACGTAAGCGGTATTGACCGTGAGCAAGGGCTGGTTGTCATCAAGCCGAGCGGTGTTCCTTATGAGGAGTTAAAGGCGGAGGATATGGTCGTGCTGGACCTGCAAGGCCAAATTGTCGAAGGCCATTTGCGGCCATCCTCCGATACACCGACCCATTTGGTGCTCTATCGGCATTTTACGGAGATCGGAGGGATCGTGCATACCCATTCCCCGTGGGGAACGAGCTGGGCTCAGGCTGGACGCGCATTGCCTGCTTATGGAACGACCCATGCCGATTACTTCTACGGAGAGATTCCCGTAACCCGCCCGATGACCCGCAGCGAGATTGAGGGTGATTACGAGCTTGAGACCGGCAACGTGATCGTCGAGCGCTTCGCGGATTTGGACCCGAACCGCATACCGGGTGTGCTGGTTCATTCCCATGCGCCGTTCGTCTGGGGGAAGGATGCGGATAACGCGGTTCACAATGCGGTCGTGCTCGAAGAGTGTGCCAAAATTGCCGCCAGAATGCAGCAGATCAATCCGGATACGCCTCCGATGGATCAGGCTCTGCTGGATCGCCATTATTTGCGAAAGCATGGCGTCAATGCCTATTACGGACAAAAATAGCGTGAAACCGGCCCTTATCTTAACATCTTGAACTTGGGTTAAAGGAAATGTCCAGGGAAGCAAAAGCAGCACATCAATATCATCTTGCTTTGAGGAGGAAATCAAGTGGGGAAAAAGTATACCATCGGTGTCGATTACGGTACCCAATCGGGCCGTGCGGTTCTGGTCGATCTGGCGAACGGGCATGAAATCGCCGATCATGTTACGCCTTACCGGCATCACGTCATAGACGAGGTATTGCCTGGCTCGGGGAAGAAGCTGGAGCATGACTGGGCGCTTCAGCATCCCGGAGATTATCTCGAGGTTCTGCGCGAATCGGTGCCGGCCGTCATTCGTCAGTCGGGAATCGATCCGGCGGACGTGATCGGGATCGGGATTGATTTTACGGCGTGCACGATGCTGCCGGTGGATGAACGGGGCGAGCCGCTTTGCTTCGATCCCGGACTTGCCGACGAGCCGCACAGCTGGGTGAAGCTTTGGAAGCATCATGCGGCTCAGCCGGAAGCCGACAAGATTAATCGGATCGCGGCAGAGCGAGGTGAAGCCTTTCTTCCTCGCTATGGGGGCAAAATCTCATCCGAATGGATGATTGCTAAAATATGGCAAATCCTTGATGAAGCACCAGCCATCTATGAACGCGCGGATATGTTCCTTGAAGCGACGGACTGGGTCATCTCCCAAATGACGGGCAACATCGTCCGCAACAGCTGTACAGCAGGCTATAAAGCGATTTGGCACAAGCAGGACGGGTATCCGAGCAAGGAATATTTTAAAGCGCTTGATCCAAGGCTCGAGCATTTAACGGATACGAAGCTGCGCGGCGACGTTATTCCGCTCGGAAGCAATGCAGGCGGACTGACGGAAGCGATGGCTCAAATGATGGGGCTTAAGCCGGGTATTGCCGTTGCGGTAGGCAACGTGGATGCCCATGCGGCCGTACCGGCTGTCGGCGTGGTCACGCCCGGAAAGCTGGTAATGGCGATGGGAACCTCGATCTGCCATATGCTGCTCGGAACGGAAGAGAAGCAGGTCGAAGGCATGTGCGGAGTTGTGGAGGATGGCATTATTCCGGGACTGTTCGGCTATGAGGCGGGACAATCAGCGGTCGGCGATATTTTCGAATGGTACGTGGAAGAAGCACTGCCTGCTTACGTAAAAGAGGCTGCTGCGCAGGAGGGCATCGGTGTCCACCAATGGCTGGAGCGGGAAGCCGCGGCCTACAAGCCGGGCCAGACCGGGCTCCTGGCACTCGATTGGTGGAACGGCAACCGCTCGGTGCTCGTGGATACGGATCTGACAGGGATGATTCTCGGAATGACCCTGCTGACGAAGCCGCAGGAAATCTACCGGGCTCTGCTTGAAGCAACGGCGTTTGGTACCCGTAAAATCGTAGATGCGTTCCATGATAACGGCGTAAATGTCGATGTACTGTATGCATGCGGAGGTTTGCCGCAGAAAAATCGTCTGCTGATGCAGATTTATGCGGATGTTACCAACCGCGAAATCATCGTGGCAGACTCCAAGCAAACACCGGCCCTCGGAGCCGCGATGTTTGCGGCCGTCGCGGCAGGCAAGGAGCAGGGCGGCTATGACACGATCATCGATGCCGCTAAATATATGGCGCGCGTGAAGGAAGAGACTTTCAAGCCGATCCCCGAGCATGTAGAAGTGTACGACTCTCTGTATCAGGAATACAGCAAGCTGCATGACTATTTCGGACGCGGCGAGAATGACGTGATGAAGAGATTGAAGCGGATCAAGCAATCCGCCGAATATCCAGTCGTAGTGTCTTAATCCATCATAACTTTACAATCCTTATAACATAACGGATGTAGATAAGTTGAATTTGCGAATATGATGCAGGCAAGGGAGTAAAAGATTTTCGAAAAAGTCGAAAGCTTTCTGAAGGCTACATCGGAAGCATACACTTGAGGTCGCACTTGGTTTCAGATTTCTACTGTGATAGGTTCTATACACTCAAGAAATCTGGAACCAACAGTGACTGAAACATCTTACGTACTCGCTCTGACATCCATTCATTTGTTCAACTGATTATAGACAAAAAGAGATATTGCAGATATACCGGAATGGAGAGGGGAGAAGCTGCAATGACGGATCATTTAAGCTATGCCAAGAGCCTGGTCAGCGAAATGAAGAATCGGAATCCCGGCTTTGACGGACTTTCGCATATGGTGCTTGAGGCGGGTGCCGTACTGCAAGTGTCCCGTTACGTTAAGGAAAACGGCCTCGGACCCTCCATCATTGTCGCTGATGCGAATACGTATGAGGCTTGCGGCAAAATTTTGGAGGAGCAGTTTGCGGCAGAGGGACTGGAGGCCAGGCTATGCCTCCTGAAGCCGGATAAACAGGGGGATGTGGTCGCGGACGAGCAGTCGATCATGCAGCTGTTCATTGAAGCGGAGCCGGCGCGCACGGGCAGCCTGATCGCAGCCGGTTCAGGCACGATTCATGACATTACCCGATTCGTGAGCCACCGGACCGGCAAGCCGTTCGTTTCCGTACCTACGGCCCCTTCCGTGGACGGATTCACTTCGCTCGGCGCCCCTGTCATTGTGCGCGGCGTAAAACAAACCTTCCCGGCTGCGGCTCCGATCGCCATCTTCGCGGATCTGGACATCCTTTCGAGCGCGCCGCAGCCGCTCGTTGCGGCGGGCTTTGGCGATATGCTCGGCAAGTATACGTCGCTGTTCGATTGGAAATTTTCGGCGCTGGCCGGAGACGAGCCGTATAATAATCAAGTGGCCATGATTACAGAGCACGCGCTTGAAGCCTGTGTCAGACATGTGGGGGCGATCGGCGAGCGGTCTGAAGAAGGGATTCGGATCCTAATGACAGCGCTGATCGAGTCCGGCATCGCCATGCTGCTGTTCGGACAGTCCCATCCGGCCTCAGGCGCAGAGCATCACTTGTCGCATTACTGGGAAATGGAATACTTGCGCCTCGGCCGTCGTGCGCTGCTGCATGGAGCCAAGGTGGGAGTCGCCTGCGGCGAGATATCCCAGCTGTATCATGATGCGGTCGACAAGGGGATCTTTCCAGGCGCAGAGCCGAAGGAATGGAGCGCGCTGCGGGATCGGGCACGGGAGTGGCTGGATCAGGTGCCGGCCAAAGAGGAAATTGCCCGTCTGTTGAAGCAGGCCGGAGGCCCATCCACCATCAGCGAGCTCGGCGTTGACCAAGCTCTGCTGGAATCAAGTCTTCGGGAAGCCCACACACTGCGAAATCGCTGCACGCTGTTACGGATATTGAATGAAGCAAGGGCCCAGTAAGGATTCCGCATGAACAAAAATTTCACGCGGTTTCGCCTGAAAGCCGAAAATTTGAAATGTCCATAAAACCAAAAGAACTGTCCCCTATGTAGAAGGTCTACCGGGGACAGTTCTTTTGTTCATTCAATGAGATCCATCAAGCGAAAGGGTCTGCCCAGCATGGCCGTTCTGATTACATGTAGCATTGACCAGGCTTAGTAAACCCAGTAAATCAGATGCCGGACAAGAGAAGATGTCACGCTCTTTAGCCCCATACCTGTTAGATCGTGCCGTAACCGATCCTCGAAATTGATCCACGCTTTATTCTTCCTTCACATCGTAGAGCACGCGCGCCAGCAGATCCTGGCTGTAATTGCCGAAGTGCTTGCCGTAAATCGTAAGTCCCCGCTTGTTGACGGAGCGCTCGTTTACCGCAATCCGGAACGTAATGTCGCTTTTGTAATTGAGCTGGATCTGGTCCAGGCTGACGTCCGAAATGCGGCAGCCATCAATGAAGCTGCCATCCTGATTGATCCGGATCAGCTTTAGCATGCCGTATTGATTCAGATGAGGAGGCCACCATTCCGGATTGAAGGTACCGCGGGTGTCTCCGAAATCGCCGGGGCTGGTCCAGCTGCCAAGCTCCACTCCGTTGATGTAGAAAAAAATGTCCGACGGATAATTGTCGCAATATCCCGGCGCTTCGGAGCCAAGCTCCAACGAGAACTGGATTTCGCGAAATGCCTGGTTCGGCTTTAAATAGTTCGGAATGCGGTACTCGAGAAATCCTTCTGTCAACCAGATGATTTCAGCATCGATCCGCTGCGGATCGGCGAAGTAACGCGGGTCGTCGAAATCCCCGATGATGCTGTCCTTGGTAGCCAGACCGCAGGTAGGAATGGCCTGATAATCGCTGTAATGCCCGACCCGAATCTCGACCTCATACAAATTCTCGACATCCTTGCTGCGCAAATCCACCATCAGCTTATCCTTGTTCAGGTAGCAGATCTTCTGAATGCCGTGCTTGCCTCCGGTGGTGTGGATTTCAATCAGCCCGCTTTCCTCCAGCTTCTTGATGTGCATGGTGATGGCACCGTTGCTTAAGTTCAGCCGGTTCGCCAAATCGTTCAAATTGAGGCTTTGATTCTTGGCGAGCAGCTCAAGAATCTGGATGCGAATATCGGAGCTGAGCGCTTTGAAAATATCCAGCCCGCTCATTAAATCCTTAATATAGATCATGGTATTCAAAACCTTTCCAGTTAGGTGATAGGACCAATACATAGACTTCCCTTCTGTTTATTTCAAATAATTATAAATCAATATGTCGAGGAAATAAAGATGCCAGTTTTTCATGTCAAAACGGCTGCGGTCATTCAATAAAAAAGTCGAAAACAACCCATTTCTTAATATTTATCTAAATCAAAATCGCAGAAATTTCGAAGAAAATCCATGGAAATATCCGAAATAGCCATGAATCCGAATTTAATTCAAATAAATATAAATTATTTTATATTTTATTATTTACATCCAAATTGTCATATGCTATTTTATAACTGAAAACGGATTCATTCAAGATCATTTGAATTGTTTTATAATTTAATTAAATGGAAGGTGAACGATTTGACAGCTGAGAAGATGAAAGCACGCATGATCGTGGATAAATCATTTCGCATCGCCCAAGTCGATAACCGGATTTACGGATCCTTTATCGAGCATCTTGGCCGGGCCGTGTATGGGGGCATTTACGAACCCGGGCATGAGACATCAGATGCAGGCGGGTTTCGGAACGATGTGAAAGCCTTGATCCAGGAGCTGAATGTTCCGATCATTCGTTATCCGGGCGGAAATTTTGTATCCGGCTATAACTGGGAGGATGGCGTTGGTCCGGTAGCTGAGCGTCCCAAACGGCTTGAGCTTGCCTGGAGAACTCTGGAGCCTAATGAGGTCGGCACGAACGAGTTTATTTCCTGGGCCAAGGAGGCTGGCTCCGATGTGATGATGGCCGTTAACCTGGGCACACGGGGGATCGATGCCGCCAGAAATCTGCTGGAGTACACGAACCACCCGGGAGGCACCTACTGGAGCGATCTGCGCCGCAGTCACGGCTACGAACAGCCGCACAAAATCAAGACCTGGTGTCTCGGCAACGAAATGGATGGTCCGTGGCAGATTGGTCATAAAACTTCCGCTGAATACGGCAGGCTGGCTGTCGAAACCGCGAGGGCCATGCGTCTTGTGGATCCGGATATCGAGCTGGTTGCTTGCGGAAGCTCCAGTTCCTCGATGCCGACGTTCCCTGAGTGGGAAGCCGTTACGCTCGACCATACGTATGAGGCCGTCGACTACATATCGCTGCATCAGTACTATGGCAACCGTGATAACGACACCGCCAACTATCTCGCGCTAACCCTTGATATGGATCATTTTATCCATACCGTGAAGTCCACCTGCGACTATATCAAAGCTAAGAAGCGCAGCAAGAAAACGATGTATCTCAGCTTTGACGAATGGAACGTCTGGTATCATTCCAATGATGCGGATCGAAAAATCGAGCCTTGGACTGTAGCTCCGCCCCAGCTGGAGGACGTCTACAACTTCGAGGACGCCCTGCTGGTCGGAAGCATGCTGATCACATTCCTGCGCCATGCGGACCGGCTCAAGATGGCATGTCTGGCACAGCTCGTGAACGTAATTGCGCCGATCATGACGGAAAACGGAGGACGCGCCTGGAAGCAGACGATCTTCTATCCGTATCTTCATGCTTCGAAATACGGCCGCGGCGTATCGCTGCTTCCGATCGTGGATTCGCCGGTATACGACTCCAAGGATTTCACGGACGTGCCGTATTTGGACAGCGCCGTCGTGCATAACGAAGAGGATGAGGAAATCACGATCTTTGCCGTCAACCGCCATCTTGAAGAAGCGCTGGAGCTGTCCTGCGACGTCCGCAGCTTCGAGGGCTACCGTCTTGTCGAGCATATCGTGCTGGAGCACGATGATCTGAAAGCGGTGAATACCGCCGCAGAAGAGAAGGTGAAGCCTCATAGCCGCGGTGAAGCCAAGCTTGATAGCGGAATTGTGACGGCAAGGCTTGCCAAGGCATCCTGGAATGTCATCCGTTTGAAAAAGGCCTAACAACATAAATACCAATAGAGCAGCTGCGCATCCACTGCGCGCTGCTCTCACTCCCAACTTTTATTCCACTGCACAAAGTGTAAGCGCTTCACTTCCGAGGCGAGAGTCTGAAGGATCAGATGTAATTCTGTTTAGAAGTGACGGTTGGTATCGAAGTGAATGAATATTTCGGGGAGGGTCTTGATGATGACAAAGAAATGGGCGATTGTAAGTCTCGTCATATCGATGGCGCTGTTTCTGTGGGGCTGCGGTAAGTCCGGCGGTACCGGCGGCGAAACCTCGGTTCTGGACGGAGGAGCCGGCGAGAACGCGACGGAGCTGTCCTATTGGACGTTCGTGGAGCTCCATGGACAGCATTTCGAGAAGATGCTTGGTAAATGGAATGCGGAGAATCCGGACAGGCAAATCAAGCTGAACGTTACCGTCATGCCGTATGACGATATGCATAACAAATTATCGATTGCCGTTCAGTCCGGCACCGGCGCGCCGGATATTGCCGATATCGAGCTTGGCAAGTTTCCGGACTTTCTGGCAGGCACGCCGCAGCTTGAACCGCTGAACGATGTTATTGATCCATACCGAGACACCCTCGTCCAGTCCCGAATCGACCTTTACAGCAAGGATGGCGTCAACTATGGCGCACCGACGCATGTCGGCGCTTCCGTAGCGTTTTACAACACCGAAATATTGAAGGAAGCCGGCGTGAATTACGAGGATATCGTCACCTGGGAAGATTTCAAGCAGGCGGGAATCCAAGTGTATGAAAAAACCGGAAAATATATGGGAACCGCCGATACGAGCGCTGCTTGGCAGGCTTCGATGTTACTTGCGCAGCAGGGTGCCGACCTGACCGATGAATCGGGCAATCCGATCGTAAATTCGGAGGAAATGGTGAAGGCGATGACGCTGCTGAAAGATTTGCAGGACAACAACGTCATCGCTACGATTGCCGGCGGGCAGCCGGATACGGAGGAGGCCTACGGCGAATTCAATGCCGGCAACTATGCGACGGCCTTTATGCCGCTGTGGCAGATGTCCAGATACACCAACTACATGCCTGACCTGTCGGGAAAAATTGCGATCGCTCCCATCCCTGTTATGGAGGAGGGCATGCCGAGGTCCGTCGGAGGCGGAGGAACCGGTACCGTCGTCACGAAGACCGCCAAGGACGTCAAGCTGGCGAAGGATTTCCTTGCTTTTGCCAAACTGTCGCTGGATGCCAACAAGGAAATTTGGAACACGCTCGGGTTCGATCCGGTCAATATGGATGTCTGGGAGATGAAGGATGTGACCCATAATCCCGAGAACCAGTTCGTGAAGTATTTCGTCAACAATCCGTTTGACGTGCTCAATGAACTCAAGGATGAAATCCGTCTGATTAAGTCAACCTCCGCATCGCCCACGATCAACAACGTCCTTTGCACAACGACCTTCAATGAAATATTCGAGGACGGGAAGGATATCGCCGAAGCTTTGAACGACGCGCAGAAGCAAATCGAGCAGGAATTGAAATAGCCTTGCCTTGATGGATATGCATTCAATCGAAAAAGGGCTGCCCCTATGACAGGGGCGGCTCTCTTCAAAAGGAGTAGGGTCCGATGATTAAAAAATTTCTATACTCCCAGAAGGTGGCTCCTTATGTTTTCGTCCTGCCGTTTATCCTCGTCTTTCTCGTGTTCTGGGTATACCCCCTCGGGAGCTCGCTCGGCATGAGCTTCCAGAAGATTCAGCTGGGCCAAGAGGCGTCATGGATCGGCCTTGACAACTACGAGAAGCTGGCGGGAGACGGCGTGTTTCTGAAGGCGGTGACGAACAGTGCGATCTATATGGTGCTTACGCTGCTTATCCTCATTCCGTTTCCGATGCTTTTTGCGGTGCTGATCAACAGCAAGCTGATGTGGGGAAGGGAGTTTTTCAAGTCGTCCTTCTTTTTCCCTGCGCTGACCTCCGTTGTCGTAGCCGGCACGATCTTCCGGTTAATGTTCGGCGAGATGGAAGGCTCGCTGATCAACAGCATATTAGGCTGGTTCGGCATCGACCCCGTCAAATTTTTGAAAGGTCAGGTGACCGGCTTTATCGCATTGCTGGCCTTGGCTACCTGGCGGTGGACCGGAGTCAATATGCTGTATTTTTTGTCGGGCTTGAAGAACATTCCGGATGAATATTACGAGGCGGCCTCGATCGACGGCGCGTCATCCTTTCAGAAATTCACGAAAATCACCATGCCCTTGCTGAAGCCGACAACGATTTACGTGCTGACGATCAGCATTTATGCGGGCCTGGCCATGTTCATCGAGAGCATGATGCTGTGGAACGGCAACAATTCCCCTAAAAATATCGGCCTCACCATCGTCGGCTACTTGTACCGCCAAGGAATCGAGAAGAACAATCTGGGATATGCCGCCGCCGTCGGGATCGTGCTTCTTGCCATTACGATGATCATTAATCTGACGCAGCTCAAGCTGTCGGGCATGTTCAAGAAGGAGGATTGACCATGAGACGGGAAACGGTGATCAAGGTACTGCTCTTTCTTCTCTTCGCGGTTCTTTGCTTCCTGATTCTGGTGCCCTTTTATGCGGTGACGATTGCATCCTTCAAGCCTGGCGAGGATTTGATCCGTTATGGGCTGAATCTGAAATTCGATCTGTCTGTAATGAACTTCGATAATTTTGCCTATCTCTTTACCGGCGACCATTCCTATTTTATGTGGTTTTTCAACTCGCTGCTGTTGACGGTGGTTCAGGTAGCGTTAACTTTGATTGTCAGCGCGACGGTTGCCTATGGATTTGCCGCATATGATTTCGTTGGGAAAAACCTGCTGTTCGTTTGCGTGCTTCTGATCATGATGGTGCCGTTTGAAATTTTGCTGCTCCCTCTGTACACGCTGACGTATAACATCGGCCTCATGAATTCTTATTCGGCTATCGTGCTGCCCGGCATCGCCAGTGCGGCCACCATTTTCTTCTTCAGGCAGTACTTGCGCGGCGTCCCGAAAGAGATCATTGCCGCAGGCCGAGTCGACGGCGCTTCGGAATACGGCATCTATATGCGGCTTATTCTCCCCGTCATGAAGCCTTCCTTCGCAGCAATGGCGATCCTGAACGGGATGAACAGCTGGAATAACTTCCTGTGGCCGTTCATGGTGCTCAGCGATGCGAATAAATATACGCTGCCAATCGGCTTGAAGACGCTGCTGACCCCATATGGCAACAATTATGACCTGCTGATTGTAGGCTCCTTTTTTTCCATCATCCCGATTTTTATTCTGTTTATTGCTTTCCAAAAATACTTCATCGACGGCATGACGGCGGGGGCGGTGAAGGGCTAAAGGGAGAGAAAAGACGGGGTTAAGTGCACATGGCCGTTGTCCAATTCGGCATACGTAGAGGGCACCCTTGCATCTGATCCGTCAAATCCTTTATGATACAAGGAAACCGAAGCTTATGCTTGCAGGTATGATGAATGAGGTGATGGAAGATGCATCCGGTGACCCGGACACTGCTTTGGATTGGCGGCGCCTTGATCGTCATCGGGCTGCTGTGGCCGGTAATCGGCCGCTTTATCGGGCGGCTGCCTGGCGATATCGTCGTGGATAAGCCGAATGTCAAAATTTATTTTCCGATCGTTACATGCCTGGTGATCAGCGTCGTTGGATCCTTGATCCTGTTTCTGATCCAGCAATTTCGCAAATAGGCGGACTTTCGGCACACACATTGAAAATATCCAAGAATAAGGATGGAAATGGATAAAAGATGATCCCTGTATCGTACAGGAATCATCTTTTTTAGTGCCTATTTGTATCGGTGAAGGTTGTAAATAGGTCTGTTCGCGTTCAGCAGCATACCAAAGAGGCTGCCCCGGGGTCTATGGACCTTTCGGACAGCCTCTTTGACTGGAAAGATGGAATCTCATCCATGCCGAATCGTAATTTCCGCACGGGGATCGAGGCCCCATACGATCGATTTAAATCGGGGCATCTCCAGTACGTGAACCCAATAAACAAGCTCTTCGGCTTGACGGGGAACAGGTAAGCGGTTCTCCTCCACATCTTCGCCTAAGACCGAGGTTCTCGGGTCATATCCCATCATGGCTTTGATGCCCTGCGCAATCTCCGCCGAGCTGGTGCATCGGATACGAATTTCCCGCTTCAAGGGAAGACGGGACGTTGTTAGCCGCCCGGTTTCCAGCGCCAAGAGGCAGGCGACTGCGGAATACATCGCCCGCTCCCAGCCTAGAAGCATCCCCGCCAGCGTTAACACCAGGAGGTTAGCCAGGATCTGAATATAGGGCAGCTTCAGATGGGCAAGCAGATACGACAGCTGCTGGGGCAGTTTGGGCATCTGCAGCGTATCCAGCACGACACCGTATCGAAGGCCGATGCCGATGCCCAGCCCGAGGAAAATGCCGCCGATGCCGGCGCTGCCGATCTTGCTGTCGACCAGCGACGGAATGGGAAAGAACAGCATCGAACAGATGGAAAACGTCAGCAGGCCGGCCGTAGCGATCAGTGCCCGCTCCCGGTCAGGCTGACGGTAAACAAGCAGCAGCAGGGGCAAGTTCAGCGCAAACAGGAACATGCCGGTATGAAGCCCCGTCAGATGCGCCGCAAGCGCAGATATTCCCGATACGCCGCCTGCAATGATGCCGCTTGGCACAAGAAACAGATCCAGGCCGAAGGCGGCGATCAGCCCGCCGATGATTGCCATGGCCAGCCGCCTTCCCGTGCCCTCCTTTTTGATTGCGCCCTGCACTTTGTTCATGGCCCTGTTCGGGACTTGAACCATAGGAAGTAACCCCTCCTTTATCCGCTGGCACTTTCATCCTTTAGCTTCGGTTTAACCGGTTTCTTCTCCTTGTAGTCTTTAAATTTAAAAATCTTATTCAGGAAGTTATACACATGCTTGGATTCTTTCGTCAGCAATGGCCCGAGAATCGCCAGGATCAGCACGTATAATGCGGCGAATGGCTGTATAAAGGCCGCAAGACCGCCGGCTTTTCCCATATTGGCGAGAATAATCGAGAATTCTCCGCGGGATACGATGGTCAGGCCGATATTCGAGGATGCTTTGGTTGATAATCCTGCGCTGCGGCCTGCAAGCATGCCCGCGATGAAGTTGCCGAGCAGGGTGATGACAACGGCGATCAATGACAGCCATACGGCTCCGCCAAGCTCGGAAGGTACAATCGTTAAACCGAAACTAAAGAAGAATAACGCACCGAAGAAATCCCGGAACGGCAGAATTAAATGCTCAATCCGTTCGCGATGCTCCGTTTCCGCCAGGACAAGCCCGACGAGCAGCGCACCGATGGCTTCCGCCACGTGAATGGTCTCGGCAAAGCCCGCAAGCAGAAATAATGCTGCAAATATAACCAGGGCAAACAATTCATTCGACCTGATATTAAGGACCTTATTCAGCAGAGGAACGGCTTTTCTGCCGACAATGATGACGAGCAGCATAAAGCCAAGTGCAATGACGGCTGACAGCAGCACGCCTCCGAGCGAGGAAGAGCCGCTTAGAACAAGACCGGACAGAATCGAAATATAGACGGCGAGGAACACGTCCTCGAACATAATGATGCCAAGAATCATTTCCGTCTCGGGATTTGCGGTTCTTCTCAGGTCCACCAGTACCTTGGCGACGATTGCGCTGGAGGATATCGTGGTAATCCCTGCAACGATGAGCGTCTCGGCGACTGGAAAGCCGGAGAATATCCCGATCATGAGCCCGAGCGTGAAGTTGATGGCAATATAAATGCTGCCGCCGATTACGATCGATTTGCCGGATTTAATGAGACGGCCGACGGAAAATTCCAGGCCGAGGTAGAACAATAGAAACAGCACGCCGATTCGGCCCATGAATTCAATGAGCTCGGCGCTCTCGATAAAGCGAAAATCCAAGTTGCCCCAGTGAAACGCATGCGGTCCTACCGCCATCCCCACCAAAATATAGAAGGGGACGACGGAAAACCGGAGTTTAGCGGATAACAGCCCCGCAAGGGCAATCAGGGCGATCGCCAGTCCGACTTCTAAAACCATATGATCCATTCATCAACCACGTCCGTTCATCAAGATTTGCTTAAATAACCGCTGCTGCTGACGCTCACCCACGACAACAAGGGTTGAATCGGGGGTAATGATCACGTCAGGGCCGGGATTGATTTGTTTGCTGTTTTTATCGACTGCTGCAATGACCGTAGCACCGGAGTGTTGACGGACGCCAAGATCGCCGATCGATTTGCCTGCACCATAATAATGGGGCTCGATGCGGTACCACTCGATAATCAGCTCATCGAGCGCCATGTCAATCGTCTCCAGCGCCTTCGGTTTATAGGTAAGACCGCCTACGATGGCAGCAATTTGGCGGGCCTCGTCATCATCCAATGAAATCATGGAGATGCTTTCCTCCGGATCGTCATATTCGTAATGGTACATTTCGCGGCGGCCGTCATCGTGAATAATGATGACCAGCTTATCTCCTCCACGCGTATCAATGACGAATTTTTTACCGATTCCGGGTAAATCTGTTTCACGAACATGCATAGGCTAACATCCTCCTGAAAAAAACATTCCGATAATTTTTATACATTCATTTTGCTGTAGGAAATAAAAAACGACTAGATATGAACAATAGCAAGCTTTTATGCGCAGCATGAAATAAACCTAGGGATTGTTGAATTTTAAACAATAGGCTGATTTTGCTTTATAATTATGGGATTATGGCATGTTTAAAAGGAACGCGGTCCGTGTTAGACAGCGAATCGGGAAGGTTGGCTAACGTAAATCGATGTATACTTAATGGGGAATAGAACCATAAGTCTGAGCCGACGCGGTATAATCGGCCGATAAGGCAGACGGATTTTGGGAATACGCTGCATCAGGGCGGCCGATATCATTAAGAACACCGGCATGGAGCTGCCAGCGGCCTTAAGCTTGGAGAGAATTTGCGAATGTTTCAGAGCAGCGGCTTTAGGATGCATGCTGTGCTTGTAGACATACTTCTCATCCACAGTTTCATCGGTGTAATACTCTTGAACGGGAATGTAGAGAGCAAATGCCGTAATCAGCACAAGAATAAGCATCCAAATCATTTTTGCCGACTTCAAGAAACGTTCCACGGGGATTCCCTCCTTTCGACCCAAACTTTCTATAAGTAATCATAACATAAAAATAATCGTTCTCAAAACGAGAACGATTATTTTTATTTCAACACTTTTACAGATCAATTGAAGTTTTGCCTGTATCTTTAATAATTGGAGGATATAGGCTTGAGACTGGCGGAAAGTAAGGACGCGGCCTTATTTCTCACGGAGTTTATCGTAATGATTCGTTTCAGGCTCCAAGTCCAAATCTTCCTCGTTTTCGTTTTCGAGCACGCCCAGGACGAGATCGTCCAGTTTGTCTGTAGCTGCTTGATCCGGACGGTCCGGTTCCGGAATCGGGTCCACGCCGGGAAATTTTCCGTCGTATTCAGGTTTCTCTTTGCTCATATCGGCCTCATTCCTTTCCGGCAATATTTTGGCACAAAGGGATCGGTTATATGTAACGATAAACCGCAAACCGGAAGGTGAAACGAAACTCATGATTATAATTCTTTTATATGAATCTTCTATATAGAATTATGCTAGAATGTTGAGGAATATTATCCCAGGAGGTCATCATTGCTGGACGAATTGCGAGCGCTGGGGGTTGTCGTATGGCGAATACCACTATCATAACGGAGGAGGCAGCTCCGGCAGCAAGTCTTCTTCCTCGAAGTCTACAACGCGCGCTTCGTCCAAACCGCAACCGAAACCGCAACCGAAACCAAAGGCTCCAACCTATGCAAAGTCGGATATTAAGGTATACGTTAACGGTAGTCTCGTGAAATTCGGAAGCCATCCGCTGATTTATAATAATACCAATTTGGTGCCGCTTCGTGAAATTGCCGAGGGAATGGGAGCCAAGGTTAACTGGAACAAGGAAGCCGGAGCGATTGGCGTCCAACGGGGAAGCCATAAAGTGACTTTGACCATCGGAAGCCGGACCGTATTCTATAACGGCAAGTCGGAATCCATAGCGGTCGCTCCCAAAGTTATCGATGGAGTGACTTATGTTCCGCTTCAGGTATTTGCCAGAGGTCTTGGTTCCAATGTATCTTACAGTGCCCGCGACGGGATTGTAAAAATCACCTATTAACCGCATCTCCACTTGAGTTCCTGTAATTTGATGCTCATGATGCGGCATAACGGAGATAAGCTATAATACAATGGATGGAATATTGGTGAAAGGAGGGGATCGTTCGCTTGAGTTTTTTCGATAAATTCAAGGCCGGCGTGTCCGATGCCGGAAACAAAGCGAAGATTTTAGTCGAAGTGAATAAATTAAAGCTGCAGAACAGCGGCAAGAAGAGCGATATCAATGAGCAGCTTCTTGAAATCGGCAAGGTCGTATATGGGGTTGCCGAAGCGGGACAGTGGCCCCCCGACCGGGAGAGCATCCAAAGCTATGTGGCCAAAATCCAAGAGCTGAAATTCGAAATCGAGCAAAATCAGCTGCAGATTGCGAATCTTACGGATGAAAAAGTATGCCGAAGCTGCGGGAACAACTCGCCTATTAACGCCAAGTTCTGTTCTCACTGCGGCAAGACTTTCGAGGTGATTCAAGTCGGCGAGGATCAGTCCGCCGATCATCTCCCGCTGCTGGAGCAGCCCGGGAGCGAGGACGAAAGAAAATAAGGAAGCCCGCTCACTTTCGATGTTCTGTCGGAGAAGGGCCGGTCAGCTTCTAGAACGGCTTGTAAAAATAGCCAGGGTCCAAATATCCAGGCGGTCCTGGTTATTTGGCTTGTTTTCAGGTTCTTTCAGGTTGGACGTTTTTATTTGATACCCTCGATTGCCGTTCCTGACGATACGACTTGCGTATCGAAAGGGACGGCTTTTTCATAGATCAGGCTAACCAATAAGCTTGGGGTTGCCTGTTTTTTGTCCGACGATCATCCTTCTAAAGAAAAAACGAAAAAGACCACTGCAGAAAAAATAACGATCTTACTCACAAAAAAATCGTTATATAGTAGTATTAGTTTACGAAGGGAGTGACAAGAACCTATGCCGATTAACAAGGCTTGTAAGAATGGGATTCAACGCGGCAAGGATAACGATCCAAGGCTGTTTGCTGGTAATGTTCTGTGGCTTCCTGTACTAGTCGTTCTGATCCTTCTCGTCACCGGCTGCATGGGTACGGGCGGAGCTAAAGAGGAGCAGCCTTCGGGAAACCCGAAGGCGAAGACGATCAACATTGTCATTTCCAATCTTGGCATGACGTTTCCGGCCGGGATGGACGAGAACGACAACCGCTATTTGAATTACATCGAGCAGAACACCGGGCTGGATATCCAAGTCAATACCCCGCCAACGGAAGTGTACAACGAAAAGCTCGATGTCATTATGTCCTCCGGCAATCTGCCGGATATGCTCCATACCTATGAGCCGGTATGGTTTGACAACTATGTCAAGCAGGGGGCGTTCATGCCGCTGGATGAGCTGATCGACAAGTACGGTCCCCATCTGAAGGAGAAAATTCCGGCTGAGGTGTGGGAACGGGTAAAATACGGCGGCAAAATCTATGCGATTCCGAGCCTGAACGAAGTGACAGGGGTAGAGCTGATGTACGCCAGAAAGGATTGGCTCGACCGCCTCGGCCTGGAGCCGCCCGAGACGCTGAACGAATATTACGAGGTGATCCGTGCCTTCGCCGAGGACGATCCCGACGGCAATGGCATACAGGATACCATCGGACTCATCTTTACTTCCGATCTGGGCAGGTCCTCTCCCTTCTTCGGTGCGTTTGGGACGCAGCTGAATGATACCTGGTTCGAACGTGACGGACAGTTGGTGTACGGCAGCACGCTGCCAGAAACAAAGGAAGCGCTTGCATTTTTCGCCAAGCTGTACAGGGAGAACCTTCTGGACCGGGAGTTTCCCCTCAATCTGCAAAACAATTTGTTCGAAAAAATCGAAGACGGCCAGGTCGGTCTGTTCTCGGCGACATGGTACGATACCCGGGGACCGATCGCAGCCAATATGAAAAAGGATCCGCACGCGAAATGGATTCCGCTTGAATATCCGATCGGGCCGGGAGGTCAGAAAGGGGTATACGGCAAGGATATTATTCGCGGATATAACGTCATCCCGGCGGAATCAAAGCATGCGGCTGAAGTTATTCAGCTTCTGGATTTCATTGCTGAAAACTATAAAACGCTGAAGCTTGGCTTCGAGAACGAAATCTGGTGGTGGCAGGACGGCAAGATTGTGACCGATTTTGCCCTGCATGACGAGCATTTGTACAGGGGGATTTATCAATCGCTTGTAGATGTGCCTGACGAGCTGCTGTTCAAGGAACGGCTGGATTCGCTCGGCGATTTCAATCTCTATGACAATTTGCAGCGGATCACCCCGAATATTATGCCAAGTGCCTTCTACGGGGTACCTACGCCGGCCATGGGCAAATACAGCAAGAAGCTGGGCACGATGGAAGACGTGTTCACGAAGATCATCATGGGCTTGGAGCCGCTCGACGCATTCGACGAGTACGTGAAGCAGTGGAAAGAGCAAGGAGGAGATGAAATTACGAAGGAAGTGAACGAGTGGTATGCGAAACAAAAGTAACAGGCCCGGTCAAAGGAGGCGAATCGGATGATCACGATGATTCGCTGGATCCGGGACCGGTTCTCGCAAAATATTCAAGCCCGGCTGACCGGTTATTTTTTGCTGATATTGCTCCCGCTTGTCATCATCAGCCTCTTTGCGATCGAACGGTCAAGGGACATTCTGTATGAGCAGGCGGTGGAACGGACTGAAATGGCGCTGTCCTCCGCGATGAATCATTTCGATCTGGCGCTGCAGAACGTGGAGGAAATTTCGACACTGATTGCCGCCGATCCGACAATGAATGAAATGCTGAACAAGAACAGCATGGACTTTTCGCCCCAGTCCATCGTCGATTTCTCCGACATTCTGAAGCAGCTGTCTTATTTGGTATCCGTGAACCGGTATGTATCCCATATCGCGGTATATCACCAAGCCTCCAACATGTTTATCAGCACGCATTACGGAGGGAAAAAGCTGGCGGGCGAGCGGCAGCAGGAATGGCTCGTGGAGGCGGCGAGACGCAATGGGACCGGGATTTCCTACGTCATGTCCGAGTTCCCGGTGACGGAGGGGGTCACCTTCGGCCAAATGACCAACTCCGACAGCGTCTCCCTCATCCGGGCGATGGATCTGTACAACGGCGAGCGCAAGTCGAATCTACTCGTCGTATCCTTCAATAAAAGCAAGCTGCTCAACATTATCAAAACGCTGCTGCCTTCCGAGAACAGCAGGATTTCTCTGCTGAATGAGCGAGGCGAAGTCGTGGTGGAGACCGGGAGAGCACGAAGCCGGGATATCGCCGAGAAGGACATGACCGTTACGATCGATTCCGAATATTCCAACTGGCGCCTCGCCTTGGTGCAGCCGAAGAGCGAGCTGTACAAGGAGACGGACCAGCTGCGGTTGTTCACAGTGGCAATCATCGGGCTGAGCATCCTGCTTGCGATCATCATCTCCTGGGTTGTTTACAGCGGCATCGCTTCCCCGGTGCTGAAGCTTTCGCGGGGGATGAAGCGCCTTAGCAGCGGAGAGCTCAATATTCATGTGGATACGAAACGGAAGGATGAGTTCGGATTTCTGATCCAGTCCTTCAACAAAATGGCGCTGGTTCAGAAGCATCTGATCGAGGATCACTACGAGCAGCAGCTGCGGTTAACGACAACCGAGCTCAAGTTTTTGCAGTCCCAGATCAACCCGCACTTTTTGTACAATACGCTCGACTCGATCTATTGGATGGCCAAAAACTATGACGCGGACGAAATCAGCGAAATGGTGATGAATCTGTCGAAGTTCTTCCGCCTGAGCCTCAACAAGGGCCGCGAGGTGTTCACCATGGAGGAAAGCATCGAGCATCTGCATTACTATTTGCGGATTCAGCAGCTTCGCTTCATGGATAATTTTACGGTCGAATACCGGATCTCCGAGGACAGCAAGCAGGTGCCGATCCTGAAGCTGCTGCTGCAGCCCCTGGTGGAGAATGCGATTATTCACGGCATGGAAGGCAAAACATCGGGAGGAAGCGTCGTCGTCTCCAGCTGGATTGAGAAGGGCCAGACCGTGATGATCCGGGTGGATGATAATGGTCCGGGGATCGAACCGGATCGTCTGCGTTACATCCAGCATGAGTTGGAGAAGATGGGCATGCGCAGCGTGCCCGCCTCCTCGCAGGATGAGGAGCATGTGAAGGATTTATTCGGTTTGCGCAACGTGCTGAGCCGGATGAAGCTGTATTACGGGAAGGAGGCGGAATTATCGGTTGCGAGCGTACGAGGCGAGGGTACGAGCGCGACGATCGCCATTCCATTGGACCGCTGCAGGGATGACATGTTGGGGAGAGCAATGCCCGAAAAGGAGAGGACATAAGCAATGAATCTGATCATCGTAGAGGATGAGCCAAGGCTGCGCAACGCGCTGGCGCATAATATCCCTTGGGAGAAGCATGACATTGAAGTCGTTGGATTGGCCGCGAACGGGCTGGAGGCGCTTGAGCTGATCGGCAGGAAGAAGCCGGATATCATGCTGATCGATGTGCAAATGCCCGAGATGGATGGGCTGACGCTGCTCCGGGAGCTGAAGGAGCGGCGGGAGATTGGCAGCTTGACCAAGCTGATTATTTTGAGCGGACACGATAACTTTGAATTTGCTCAGCTTGCGCTGGAGTACGGGGTGTCCAAATATTTGCTGAAGCCTGCCGGCGAGGAGGAGATCTTGGAGGCGGTGCTGGAGGCAAGACGCTCCCTTCGCAGCGACCTGGAGCAGTGGCAGCGCAAGGCGGCCCTCGAGCAAAAATGGAAGGATAACCTCCCGCATCTGCAAAACCTGTTCTTCATTCAGTGGGTCGGCGGGAAATACACGAAGGAGGATGTCCTGAAACGGAGCCGGGAGCTCTACATTCCGCTGCGGGAGCAGGACCGGATTGCCGTTGCCGTCGTCGATCTCGATCCCCTTTCCGAAGAAGAGACCCGCTTTAAGCCGGGCGATATGGAGCTGCTGCAGTTCACGATGCTGTGCCTGGCCAAGGAGCTGCTTACGGATCCTTCCTGCTGGATCACCACCGATTCGAGCAATATGCTGCTGCTCGTGTTCGTCGTGGACGCGCAGCAGGACGTGAAGGACGCCATGCTGCGCATCAACTCTGAGGTATCGCGGCTTCTGTCCTCGACGAAGGAGGTGCTTAAGCTGACCGCAAGCGCCGGCATTAGCGCCGCCACCGGCGAGCTTGATGATATGGGGCTGCTGTATGCGCAGGCCTGCCGGGCGCTGCAGGAGCGGGTGGTGTACGGCCATGACCTGGCCATCCCGTACCGGGAGCCGCGGCCGGACGACGGTCAGGGGCAGGGGGTCATCGTACAGCCGAACCTGGAGAAGTCGCTTGAAATCGCGCTGGACACGGCGGATGTGGAGAAGGCGATGGAGGCCCTGAAGGAATTGTGGGACGACCTATTTACAAAGCCGGAATCCTCCGACGACTTCCATGAAGCAGTCCTCTATATGAACAGCTTCTTTACCCGGCTCATCCAAAAGCAGGGCTGGACGGTCAAAAAGGTGGTGGGCGACGATATCGTCTTCTTCCAAAACGTCAAGCTGCTCAGTACCAAAATGCAAACCTGGTCGCTCCTGGAGCGAACCGTCAAGCATATCACCGCGTTCATGAGCGAGCAGCGAAAATCGACCAGCCACCAGGTCGTAAAGGACATCTTGAACCTGGTGGAGGCCGAGATGGATCAGGATATCACCCTGCATATGGTGGCCGACCGGCTGTATGTCAACTCTTCGTATTTGAGCCGCCTGTTCAAGCAGGAGATGGGCGTGGCCTTCTCGACCTATGTCCTCGAGCGCAAAATGGAGCGGGCCAAATCCCTGCTGCAGGAAGGGGCGAAGGTGTACGACTGCGCGCGCCTGGTCGGGTACCGGGATGTCAGTTATTTTACCAAGGTGTTTCGTAAGTATTGGGGGGTTAATCCGGGGGAATTCAAGGGGTAGGCGCAAGGCGGGGAGGATTGCTTTAATGCTTAAAGCGTCTGCTCCGCGTGCGTATCGCAGCTTAATCGCCGGGTGTCTGCATAGATGAATAAGGTCCGCTCCGCGTACGTATGGCTGCTTAATCGCTGGATGTTGCATAGATGAAAAAGGTCCGCTCCGCGTACGTATCGTTCCTCCAATCGCTGTTGTGGCTGAATTTCCTGGAACTATTAGTGAGCGCGGGAGAAATTCAGCCCCAAAGGCGACCGCTGCCGCTTTTCCGGAATCGATTCGTCCGCTCCGCTGGGTTAATGCAATGAAGGCAGCGTCCCTCCCCACCTTGGTGGTGGGGGAAGGGGGGAAGGCGTAGCGCAGCAGGGCCTGCTGCTGAACTTGTTAGTTGCTCCGCGTACGTATCGTTCCTCCAATCGCTGTTGTGGCTGAATTTCCTGGAACTATTAGTGAGCGCGGGAGAAATTCAGCCCCAAAGGCGCCCGCTGCCGCTTTTCCGGAATCGATTCGTCCGCTCCGCTGGACTGGTGCAATCGAGGTGGCCCTCCTCCCCACCTTGGTGGTGGGGGAGGGGAGAAGGCGTAGCGCAGCAGGGCCTGCTGCTGAACTTGTTAGTTGCTCCGCGTACGTATCGTTCCTCCAATCGCTGTTGTGGCTGAATTTCCAGGAATTATTAGTGAGCGCGGGAGAAATTCAGCCCCAAAGGCGCCCGCTGCCGCTTTTCCGGAATCGATTCATCCGCTCCGATGGGCTGTTGCAATCGAGGTGGCCCTCCTCCCCACCTTGGTGGTGGGGGAGGGGAGAAGGCGTAGCGCAGCAGGGCCTGCTGCTGAACTTGTTAGTTGCTCCGCGTACGTATCGTTCCTCCAATCGCTGTTGTGGCTGAATTTCCAGGAATTATTAGTGAGTGCGGGAGAAATTCAGCCCCAAAGGCGCCCGCTGCCGCTTTTCCGGAATCGATTCGTCCGCTCCGATGGGCTGTTGCAATCGAGGAGGCCTTCCTCCCCACTTTGGTGATAGGGGAAGGGGGGGAGGCGTAGCGCAGCAGGGCCTGCTGCTGAACAATTAAACTGCTCAGGGCGTGATTTACTTGAGCGGTTTTTACGTGTGCATTGTGTTGGCAGGTAAAATAAAAAACCGGCAGAGGGAATCCTTCACCGGTTCATTACACAATATGTTACGTCCAAGCCCATAAAAAGCCGTCCCGATCCCAAGCGATCCGACCGCCGTGCAGCTTGCGGAACGCTTTTTTCACGTCTTTCGATAAGGACGGGTTTCCGTTTTCATTAACAAAAACGAACTGTTCCCCGAAATGCTCCTTTACGTACGCGATCGCGTCCTCCTGACGCAACGTTCCGGTGAATCGAATTTCTTTTACCATCCACTCGGCGACTTCCTGTGCTGTTGTTTCCAAGTGAAATCACCTCCGTTCAGTTACATATCATACCAAATAAATCACACCCAATGATAGTTTTTCTCTTTCATTCGCAGTAGTTCGAATAGGTAAGATTAGGGAGCATCCTTTTGTGAAAAACACTGAAGAAAATGTTGTACAAATTGTTAACCGTAATGGTTAAGCGCTCCCCTCCGATTGCTATGAGGGCTTAACCACTCCAACCAAGAGCCGCTCAAGGCGTAAAACCTGAGCGGCTCTCCCCCTCCCCCCAACCAGCAGGGGGAGGGGAATCCAGCAGCAAATCAACGGCAGGCATCCCCACAAGGACAAAGCTTCAACGGAGCAGGCGGAATGGTGCTGTAGAAACGAAGTGTTCGCCTTTGTGCCTGGATTTCTCCCATTAGAAATATGAGTTCAAGAAATCCAGGCACAACAGCGATCGGAAGGATCATCCGCAAGCGTAGTGCTGATTCACTTCCAATGTTTAGAAGGATTATCCGCATGCGGATTACAATGAGCTTCCCAACCAAGAGCCGCTCAAGGCGTAAAACCTGAGCGGCTCTCCCCCTCCCCCCAACCAGCAGGGGGGAGGGGATTCCACCAGCGAATCAACGACAGACATCCGTACCAGGAGAAAGCTTCAACGGAGCAGGCGGAATGGTGCTGTAGAAACGAAGTGTTCGCCTTTGTGCCTGGATTTCTCCCACTAGAAATATGAGTTCAAGAAATCCAGGCACAACAGCGATCGGAAGCAGCATCCGCATGCGAAGTGTTGATTTACTCTCACTATCCGAAGGGCCATCCGCATGCGAAGTGTTGATTTACTCTCACTATCCGAAGGGCCATCCGCAAGCGAAGTGCTGATTTACTCTCACTATCCGAAGGACCATCCACATGCGTAGTGATGAAGCACTACCCGAATCCCCACCTAAGAAGCTGCTCAGGGTGTGAACACCTGAGCGGCTCTCCCCCTCCCCCAACCAGCAGGGGGGAGAGGAATGCACCAGCGGTTCAACCATAGGCATCCCCACAAGGAGAGAGCTTCAACGGAGCAGGCGGAATGGTGCTGTAGAAACGAAGTGTTCGCCTTTGTGCCTGGATTTCTCCCATTAGAAATATGAGTTCAAGAAATCCAGGCACAACAGCGATCGGAAGCAGCATCCGCATGCGAAGTGTTGATTCCCCTCAGTAAGCAGCATCCGCATGCGAAGTGTTGATTCCCCTCAGTAAGCATCATCCGCATGAAAGTGATGCCTTTCTCTCGTCACATCCAATGACCTCACACGATCATTACATTCCCCCCTGCTGAACACAACATCAGATTACCATAAATAGTAATGATCCTCGCCTACTCAGTCCCTCCGCCCGGAATTACAATGTGAAATAACCAAGGAGATTGAAAGACACAGAAAGGGGGAGACGATGACATGAAACCCGCAATCGAACCAACGAAGACGCCGGACGGTTCCGCAGCGCCGCGCATCCAGTCCAAACAGAGAAGAGGGTACTGGGGCAAGCTGGGGACGGATATTTGGAAAGAGTGGGATCTTTATTTGCTGCTTGTGCCGGGCATTTTGTTCCTGCTGCTGTTCAAGTACACGCCGATGTACGGCATTACGATCGCATTTAAAGATTTCAACATATTCACAGGATTTGCCGACAGCCCGTGGGTGGGATGGAAGCACTTCGAGAAGCTGTTTACGTCGCCGGATTTTGCCCAGGTATTCAAAAATACGGTCATTATCAGCTTCCTGAAAATCGTCATCCTGTTCCCCCTCCCCATCATCATCGCCCTGATGCTGAATGAGCTGAGGAATATGATGTTTAAGCGCACGGTGCAGACCGTGATCTACCTTCCGCACTTTTTGTCCTGGGTTATCGTTGGCGGATTGTTCATCGATTTGCTCTCGACGAATGGCGGGATCGTAAATAAATTGCTGGTCAGCATGGGCATGGAGCCGATCGCCTTTTTCTTGGACAACAGTGTATTTCGGAGCGTGCTCATTACGTCGGCGGGCTGGAAGGAAACGGGCTGGAGCACGATCGTCTATCTGGCTGCCTTCACCATGATTGATCCGATGCTGTACGAAGCGGCCAAAATCGATGGAGCCGGAAGATGGAAGCAGCTGTGGCATATCACGCTGCCCGGCATCGCGCCGATCATTATCCTGATGTTCATCCTCCGCCTTGGCAACGTGCTGGAGGCCGGAACCGAGCAGATTCTCGTCATGTACAACCCGGTCGTGTATCAGGTATCCGATGTCATCGGAACCTACGTTTACCGGATGGGTCTAGGCAACCAGGATTACAGCTTCTCCACAGCGGTCGGGCTGTTTGAAGCGGTGATCTCCTTCACGCTCGTGATCGTCGGGAACACGATGAGCCGAAAATACTTGCAGCGCGGGATTTGGTAAAGAAAGGGTGGCATGAAATGGATCATAAACAAGCACTGGAAGGAACCAACACCACCCGGGGCGTCATTAAGATGTCTCTGTCGGAAAAATGCTTCAACGTCTTCAACTACGTCTTTTTCATCGTGATGGGATTGACGACACTGCTGCCGTTCGTGAACCTGATCGCCAAATCGCTGAGCAGCGAAGGGGCCGTCATTTCAGGCAAGGTGGGCTTGCTGCCGGTCGGCGTTCAGTTTGAAACGTATAAATATGTGCTGCAGGATTCGATGTTCCTGAACTCGCTGAAAAATTCGATCCTGCTGACCATCGTCGGAACGGCCTGCAGCCTGCTGCTGACGACGATTACGGCTTACCCGCTATCCAAATACCGGCTGCGCGGACGGAAATGGCTGCTCTTGATGTTCGTCTTCACGATGCTGTTCAGCGGCGGTCTCATTCCGACGTACCTCTTGATGCAGAACTTGAACCTGGTCAATACGTTCCCGGTCTTGTTCCTGCCAGCGATGGTGAATGTGTACAACATGTTGATTATCAAAAACTATTTCGAAGGGCTGCCGGACTCGCTGGAGGAATCGGCCAAACTGGACGGCGCGGGCAATATCCGGATATTGGTCTCCGTCATCCTGCCGCTGTCCCTGCCGGTTATGGCAACGATTGGATTGTTCTTCGCGGTCGCCTTCTGGAACGATTACTTCGCGGCGATGATTTATATCACCGATCCGGGACTGAAGCCGATGCAGCTGTATTTGAAGGAACTGCTGGTATCCTCCAGCGGGGATTTTCTGAAGGATAACGTGGATGCGGCGATAAATACGACCCCGCAGTCCATTCAAGCCTCTTCGATTCTGCTCGCGACGATTCCGATTTTGCTCGTATATCCTTTCCTGCAAAAGTACTTCGTGAAGGGTGTGCTGGTCGGTTCGGTAAAAGGGTGATTTCAGGGTAAAAGGGTGATTTCAGAAAAGAATGTCATCAAAAAAGAGTTACTCCGGGGAATGGATGATTGCTGCACGATGATCGGCGTCGACGCTCGGACGACAAGCCATGTCAGGAAAAGAACGCCTTCAGGAAGAGGCCGATTCCTAGGACCGTAAAGGTGGTGATGCTTCAACTTGCTCTGGTGCTGGACCTGTTGAGTACTCAATTACAAGGAGGGTTATCCATGATTAAGAAGAAAAAATCCGCTGTGCTTACCGCGATTCTCGGCTTTACGCTAGCATTGTCCGCCTGCGGTGGGGGAGGCGGTACGGGGACGAACACGCCGTCGGCGACACCGTCCGATCCGCCGGCCACGACTCCTGCGGAGAACGGCGGCGATAAAGGAACTCAAGGGGGCGATAAGCCGGGACTGCGCATGATCATGCAGTACGGACTGTTTGACCCGAAGACCGAGTATGTAGCGAAATATATCGAGGAGCGAACCGGCTACAAGGTGGAGTATGAGCTGCTTCCGGCCGAGAACGCGGATGAGAAGCTGAACCTGCTCGTATCGAGCAAAGACAATTACGATCTGGTGAAGCTGAACGCTGCCCAGTTCTATAACCTGGCATCTGCCGGAGCATTGGAGCCGATTGACGAGCTGCTGGAGTCCCACGGCAATTATATTAAGCAATCGATCAAACCAGAGTCTTTTGGAAGCGCAACCATCGATGGGAAGATCTTTGGTATTCCTGAAACAGGCTCAGGGGTAAGCATTGGAGAGGAGCTCGTCGTGCGTCAGGATTGGCTGGATGAGCTGGGACTGTCCGTTCCGACCAACACCGATGAGCTCTATACGGTACTAAAGACGATTAAAGAGAAGAAAAATGTTATTCCGCTCACGATGAGCAAAGACTCGATCTACGGCGATATCGCCACGACCTTCGGGATATTGACCGATTGGAAGGAAGTGGACGGCAAGCTGATGCACCGTGCCGAGCTTCCTGAAATGAAGGAATACATTACCTACATGAACAAATTGTATAAAGAAGGTCTGCTGGATACTGAAACGCCGATTAATACAGCTCAGAAATCGATCGAGAAGTTTTCCGGTGGCAATGCGGCGATGTATAAGCTTGCCTGGTGGAATGCCGGAACGACGATTGCCGCGCTGGAGAAAAACTTCCCAGAGGCGAAAACGACCATCATCCCTTACTTGAAAGGGAAGGACGGTAAAGCGGTTGTCGGCGCGAAAGCCAATACAACCTGGTATATCGCGATTCTGAAATCGTCGAAGAATAAAGAAGCTGCGATGGATTTCCTGAATGCCAAGCTGGAGCCGGAGACGTTCAAGGGCATCGCGATCGGCGAGGAAGGCGTGCACCATGAAGTGAAGGACGACAAATATTTCCCGATCCTGCCTAAATTCAATGACGAGCTGAACAATGCCAGCGCCTTCCTGACCGGGGTGGACGAAGAGAAATACCCAATCTATTGGCAGGCGCGCGTCCGCAAAGATCCGATCCTTCAAGCGCATTTCGAAACCTTCCAGAAAAACGCCGAGGGCTTGATCGTTGTGGATCCGATGTCGACGGCGCCGCCGATCGAGGCGGTATCGAAAAACCTGCTGAAGCTGACGACGCTGCTGGATGACAATGTGCTGCAATTCATTTCGGGAGCGAAGCCGATTGATGCCTACGATCAATTCCTCGCGCAGTGGAGAGCGGAAGGCGGAGCCGATATGGTGGCCGCAGCCAATGAATGGTTTCAATCGACGAAGTAAATGATGGAGTGAAAAAGCAGTTGCATGCGCGGCTGCTTTTTCACAACTTTTAGAAAGGAGGTGTTGCTAAAAAAGTGGTGCTTGAACTAGCTGGAAATCCTAATATGCGATGAAAGGTGGTAACTGTTAATGAATCGTATGTTTCGGAGGAGGCTGTCTTTGCTGCTCGGCCTTTCGCTGATCTTCTCCTTGCTGGCTCCTGCGGCGATGCCGTTATACGCCGACACCGTACCGACCGATCAGGGAGGGAGCGGGGCGAATCCTGAGCCCGTCACGTTTGTGGCCGGAGATGGATCCGGAACCGAATTGGAGTTGACCGATATTAATGTCACCGGTGCTTCATTGGAAGGTAAAAGCGATTATTTGGCGCTGTATACCAGCGGCTCCGGGGTCACCAACGCGGTATATGACAAGGAAATCTGGGTGCCGTCGCTGCATGTCGCCGTCGCTGTGGATGCAAACGGAACGGTACAGCAGGTCGTAGGTCCGGATAACGATCCTCCCACTGGATGGGACCCGGATATGCGTCTGCCGGTACCCGAAGGCGGATATGTGGTCTTGACGGGGAAGACGGCAGACTGGGATACGTCCACGTACCAAAAAACGCTGTTCCAGCATTTCCGGAAAGGCGAGCAGGTGAAGCTCATGCGCGGGGAAACTGAGGTCAATGCCGGAGATTTCCTTCCGGATCAGCCAGGACCGGATCCAGATCCTTTGCCTCCGGAGCTGCATCTGATTACGGAGGACGGTAAGCTCGTCGATATCCCTGTCGTGGAGGTTGCGGGCTTTGTGGCTAACCTGGCGGCAGATCAGGATGCCGTCGTAACCGTGGACGGCGAGGAAGCCGAGCTGTCGGCGGAAGGGATGTTCCGGATGAACGTGTATCTGGAGCCTGGGGCCAACCCGATCACCGTAAAGCTGATCATCAATGGGAATGAAATGGCTTCCACGACGATAAACGTGGTTTACGAGCCAGTCGAAAATCAAGATTATATCGAGGTCGAAGCGGCCCCGAAAGATATCACGATCGACATTGAGGGTCCGCGCAAGAAACTGGACTATATCGATAAAGATGTTACCGGCATCCCGAACATCGTAGCTTTGTTTACGAGAGATTTCGGCACGTCCATCACGGTTCCGCAGACGAATGTCGCGGTTCAGGTGGATGCCAACAACCGGGTGCTGCAGGTCATCAACCCTTCCATAAACGGCAAGCCGCCGGTGTGGACGGGGCCGACGGAGCTTGAAATTCCCGAAGGCGGCTACGTGCTGATGGCACAGGACAACAGCTACACCGGCAACAACATCAAGCGTTATTTGGCCGAAAATTTCAAAGCCGGAGACGTTATCAAGCTGCGCAAGAACGGCGAGGTCGTTCAGGTGCGGGATCTGATGAGCGGCAACGGCGCCATTGCCCGGCTTAAGCTCGATAACGCACAGATGTATACCGTGACGGAGGGCAGTACGGTCATATCGGGCAAGATCGAAAACATAGACGACATCAACGCGATCAAGCTGCTCGTGAACGGGACCGAGGTTCCTTTTGGTGCGGACGGCACGTTTACTTACAACTATTCGCTCACCGCCGGCATCAATTATATCGAGGTTATGGTGCAGAAGAACGGGATCGAGCAGGATAAGCAGGAGGTTGCGGTGTTCGCAAGACCGGGCTTTTCGTCTGAGAAAGAAGTCATTCTCTGGGTTGACCAGGCATCGAATGTGCGGAAATTCCAAAGCAGCGAGCAAGTCCGTGAATTCCTGGAGAGAGCCAAGGATACGGGCGTTACTTCCATCGCTTTGGACGTGAAGGGCGTGGAGGGCTTTGTATCGTACAAAAAGAACGACCTGACGGGAAGGCCTTACGTCAGCGAGATCAAGGCGCCGGAGAAGGCCGGAGCAAGCCCGGATCTCGATCTGCTGCAGGAATTCATCGATCACGGCCAAGCGCTGGGCTTGAAGATCCATGCGGCGATTAACGTATTTGCTGAGGGCTCGATCGCCCATAACGAATATGCCGTGCTCAACGATCATCTGGACTGGGAGGAGCGCGTCTACTTCGCGGAGAACAACGGGGAGATCAAGCGTCTTCGGGAAAGCAACAAGCAGGGGCTCGTCGCTTTTGTCAATCCGGCCAATGACGAGGTTCGCGATTATCAGCTGAAGACGTTTGAGGAAATCATCAAAAACTATGACGTGGACGGCATCGTTCATGACCGCAGCCGTTACGATAACGAGGGGGCGGATTTCAGCGAGGAAACTCGCGTGAAATTCGAGCAGTTTCTCCAGGCCCAAAACAAGCAGTTGACCAATTGGCCGAACGATATTTTTTACTATGAGAACAATGTGCGGGTATATGGTCCGCTGATTCAAGAATGGTGGGAATTCCGCTCCGGGACGATTCAAAGCTTTTTCCGGGAGGTAAAAGAGCTGGCGGATTCCTATGAGGCTACCAAGGGCAAGACGATCCAGGTGTCCTCTTACGTCGGCTCCTGGTATGAGACCTATTACTTAAACGGCGTGAACTGGGGCAGCAAAAACTTCAGGTACCATCCAGCGCTCGGCATGCCGGACGAATCGGTGTATACGCCGGATTATTATGAGACGGGATACATTGAGTATTTGGATTTTCTCATGATCGGGGCTTATCAAACGACTAGTCAGGAGATTCAGAAGTACATTACGCTCGGTAACATCGTGACGAACGGGGAGATTCCGCTGTATGCAGGGATCGCAATGAACAACGTGCAGGCCCCGGCGGTGCAGCGGGAAGTGTTCCAAGCCGGATTGAAAAATACGAACGGCCTGATGCTGTTCGACGCCTCCCAGGTCAACTGGCCGATCGCCAAGGCAGCGCTTCAGGACCGGGAATGGGTGAAGGACTACCAGCTCGGGATGAGCTTGCCGAATAGCCCGGATACGTTCCTGGAAGGCAATTATTATAATGTCAACCGCATCGAAGGGAACATCAACGTCATGACGGAGGCCTTCGGCTACTCCACGGGCACCAACCGCTTTGGCGTCGAGGTCGTTGTCGATAACACCGGTCAGGTTACGAAAGTCGTAAACCGCAATCAGGCCATCAAATGGAGCTGGGGATCACCGGAGGAGAATAACAGCGTCATCCCTCAGGGCGGCTTCGTCATTTCCACGCTGGACCCGTCCGGCACGAGAACGCTGCGTCAGCTCGTGGCGAACGCCTACAATACGGGCGATCAGGTGCGTTCCGCGGTATTAAGCGAACTGATGGATGATGAGGGGAAAGAGACGCGGGACAGCCAGCTTCAGCTCGAGGGGCAGGTTGAAGTTCTTGGACCCGGCAAGGCTACCGTAAACGTAAACGGCGGCGAAGCGTCGGTGGCCACGAACGGAAAATTTACGGCTGCAGTTCCGCTGGCAACCGGCGTCAACTCGGTTACGGTCGACGTGTACGTTGACAACTATAAAACCAATAGCAAAACATTCGAGGTGATTCGGACGTCAACAGGAGACGGGGGCTCGAACCCTGGCAACCCTGGAAATCCGGGAGGCGGATCCGGTGGTGAGCCTCCGATCCCGCCTAAGCCGGAAGAGCCTCGCCTAAACATTAAGAAAGAGACGGGCGCGGATGGACGGACCGTGGTGACAGCCGATGCGAATGAGAAGCGGATGCTGGCGGATATCGAACAGCTGCGCAAGCAGCCAGCACCGTCTCGTGTGCTTGGATATGCATTCGACGAAGCGGCGGATTCCATCGTGCTAAACTTGCCGGCTAAAGGCATAAGCACAGCTGCAGCAGAGCTGCAAGGCGGCTCTATCACAGTGGAATCGGCCTTCGGCAAGCTGGAGCTTCCAATTCAGGTGCTGCGAGAGATGCTGCAGCAGGGGAATGCCGATACGCTTCAGATTCGGGTCGGCAGCGCCGCGAAAGCGGAAGAAGACGCGATCAGCAAAGCCTTGCGGCAGGGAGCTTCCAAGCTTGGTGCATCCCTTGAGCTATCCTTTGCCTGGAAACAGGGGGATACGCTGAAGCCGATCACCGCTTGGAAGGGTGCACCGGCCAAATTCACCAAGCCGCTGCCGGGAAGTGTCAACGCATCTTCTACATCGGTGCTGAGATGGGATGCGGCTGCCGGTAAATTGTATTTCGTACCGGCGATCATCCGGGCGGCTCAAGCAGAGTTCAGATTCCGGGAAGGCGGCATTTATACGGCGGCCGCATATGAAAAGACGTTTGCGGATGTGAAGGATCATTGGTCCAATGAGGACGTATCGCTGCTTGCCTCCAAGCACGTCATTGAAGGGCTAAGCGAGAACCGGTTCGGTCCGAATGAGCAGGTAACGCGGGCCCAATTTACGGCAATGCTCGTGCGGGCGCTCGGGCTGAAGGAGCAGGCGGGCGACGCCAGCTTCCGGGACGTCGGGGCGGACGCTTGGTATGCTTCAGCTGTAGCGACGGCCGTAGAGCATGGATTGATTGAAGGCTTCAGCAGCGGCGAGTTCAGACCGAATGACCGAATTACGAGGGAGCAGATGAGCGTGCTGCTCGTCCGGGCAATGAAGCTTGCCGGAACCGAACTGGAGGCCGTTGATCCGGGCTCGGTGCTGGAGGGCTTCAAGGACCGGGACAGCATTGCGGGCTGGTCCGAGGAGGCGGTGTCGGCCATCGTGCATTCGGGCATTATGAAAGGTCGCGGGTCCGAACGCTTTGCACCGGATGCCCAGTCTACCCGTGCAGAGGGCGCTGCCGTCTTGGCCAGAATGCTGGAAATGGCAGGTTATATGAACCGCTAATTTTCTTCAGGAGTCTGCGAAGGTGAACGAAAAAAAGGTTGCCTTCGCCAGCTTCTCCATAGTAATGGGTACGAAAGGCAAGCTGGAACAGTAGGACAGTGCAATAGTCCAAGTGGCAGTCTGCGGCAACCCCAGTGCTGATTTAATACGGAGGCGTTGGCTTAGATGCGGCAATTCATGAGATCGAAGCGAATGCATCCGGTAAAGAAAATACACCCCCAGGTTTTGATAACCTGGGGGTGTATTTTTCGTGCCAACGCACAACGAGTGTGCCAACGCAGAACGTGTCAACACACAATGTGCCAACTCGCAAGTGTCAACGCGCAACGAGGCAACGCGCAATGTGCCAACGCACAAAGAGCCAAACGCACAATGGTGTGCCAACACACAACATCCCAAGTACATCGTGTGGTTGCTTCGTGTTACCCTGCGGAGTTACATTCACTGCATGGTACCCGTAACGCGATCTCTGGAACAAACCGTTAAAATTCTCCCTCTCTATCGATAGCGTCACAGGCCGTCACAGTGGTGTACCTGCAGTCTCAGCGCTCTAACCCTGTGGAGATCCGCCTTCGACGGCGAGGGTAATTTCGCCGAGCATGTACTCGGCGAAGCGGACAAGCCCGGCACTTTCGATCACAGAAGCGTCGTTTGCACCAGCGTATTCGCGGAGCGCATGCTCCAGGATGGGGCGGTACTCCGGGGGAAGCGTGTGCAAGCCCCATTCACCGCCTTCCTGTTTGGACGAGACGACGCCCTCTTGGAGGTAGTACAGCACCCGGCACAGATTGAGCGTATAGTACAGCGGAGATTTGTTAATTTCCTGTACGGCTTCGCGAACATCATGGAGGAGCGCTTGTACAACGTATGTCCGGTCGATCGGCCTGAACATCTCGCGAACCGGCGTGCCGTACAAGGTGCGTCCCCGATGGTATATCACCGTGTAATGAGCTGCCAGATCGGGGTCGCCGAATCCGCCGCAGAAGTAATTCTCGTCGGCGATATATTGCTCGCGGTGAAAGTCCGAGTAATGAAATTCAAATGGCGGCGGATAGACGAAGTTCCGGATGCTCGATGCAAGCACGGCGCTCAGCTCAAGCCCCCGCCCGCTCAGAAGATTGTCTTGAAAAGCGATGATTCGTTTGGCCAGCCGCTTCCATTGCTCCTTTGAACATGTTTGATGCACCACGAGCAGCAGGTCCACATCGCTTTTTGCCGGGTTGAAGCAGCCCATGGCCAAGGATCCATGCAAATAAACCCCGGCCAGATTGTCGCCCAGCTCATGGACAAATAATTCGACGGCTTGCTCCAATACGACTGTCATATCCATACGTGATCCCACCTTCGGGTATATAGTTGTATATTATTTTGTGGGATATCCCCCCGTCAATGGAATGAAAGCTTATAAGAATTCTGTGCGCCTTGAATAACTCGGGGCCCGGCAAGCAAGCTCCTCCGGCCGCCTCCGATCCGGCAAACGCTATTCGGAAATTTTACAAACCATTATGGTGGTCATTAAGCTAACGGGTGGAAAAGTTCAACCAATCCTGAATATGTCGGGAACAATTACCCTTGAGATTTCGTTATAAAGGGTAAGAAGTCGAAGGGGGGAAGATGATGAGAGTCGTCATTGTCCTTTTTGTATTTGTACTAATATTTGCAGGCTGCAGTCCAGATGAAACAAGTAAAATCATCACGGATTCCATAACCAAACCAACGATTATTACATTAACCAATCATGAGTTGGATTCCGGGCAGATCATCTATAATCATAACTATGACAACATGGATCGTGGGAATCATGATTTAGAAGGACAGGTTGTGATTGATTTGAAGTATTACAATGATCACTCGATTAGCCGTGGTGATATCGTATACTTCAGGAATCCTGAGACTAAAAAGAATCTTGGTGAGTACAGCATTTCCAGAGTTATCGGGCTGCCCGGCGAAAAAGTAAAGATTGAAAAAGGACAGATCTATATTAACGACAAATTGCTGGATGCTTTTTACGGAAGGGCACATCGACTGGGGGATGATCTCGAAAGTTTGAAAAAAGCTTTAGAGCGCGATAACATAGAAACTCATATACGAAAAAACATTGAAAACAATGTGGAATATTTTCAACAAATGAGCATGGAGGAAATCGAGATCCCCGAAGACCATGTTTATCTTGTAGGAGATGATTGGTCCCGCAGTAATGATAGCAGATTGTTCGGGCCATTACCCACAGACAAAATTGAGGGGAAAGTGGCGGGGGTAGTCGGCAGCCCGTAAGCAAAGAGAAACGTTAATCCATGAAAAAAGCGGCAGACTAAGACTCTACGTCGTATCTTAGTTTGCCGTTTTTGTTTACGCTGAAAACTCCACATCAACTCAATTCGCATTCAAAGGACTAAACAACCAGTCGCCGGTTCATAACCGGCAACTGTCTATTCAAATCTGTGCAGCTTGGATTCCTGTATTTTCACTACAGAATACCTTATACCGGGCGCAGCGCCGGCCATTTCAGCTCGATTCCTTCACTCGTGAGCCTTTGCTGGAAGTCGGCCAGCGTTTCCTCGTTGTTGCGTACGTTCGTAGGGAGGATGCCGTGATCCAGGCAATAGCTGACGCAGTAGCCGGCAGCTTCGCCGATGTTCCATTCCACAGGATGAAGGCGGTAGCACCCGTTCGTGATGTGGGTGACGCCGATGTTCTTGCTGGCGGCTAGCACATTGGTTACCCGTTTCGGGATCAGGCTGCCGAGCGGAATTTGAAACGGTAAGGACGAGATGTCGATATACGGGCGATTGCCCGTGCTTGGATGAAGGTCAATCCGGTAGCAGCCGATGCCAATGGAATCATAGAACTCTTCCGCCGTTCCGCTTGGCCTGGAATCGGTGGCCACATGCTGCTCCAGGACGGTAAATTCAGCCTGAATGCGTCTGGATTCCCGGATATACGGATACATCGCCATGCCATCCTCCGTTCCGACAACATCCGGACGTAGACGCAGCCCGGGATAGCCTTGACCTCCGTCCGGACGCGGTGCCTCCGTCTGAAGCCAGTACAGAAGGGACAGACTCAGCTGCTTTGCTTCGTTCAGATGGCGCGCAGCCTCTTCTTCGGGAACATCGATAATGGAACCAAGCCAGTAGTCATTCTGCGGCCAGTTGACAAGCGATACCGAGGTGTCGAAGGTTCCTTCCGCAAAGTGCCTCGGATCCAGGATCTGACGGTATTGATACAGCGGGAACTTGCCGTGGCCAGGAAATATTTCATAATCGAACGGCTCGTTCGTGGAGGGCTTTACTGCCGTCAGGCTGAGCAGGCGGTCCGGCCAGAAATCCGGCTTGTACTGGCGCCAGAAATCATACATTTGCGGTTTATCGATCGTGTGGTCTTCACCCTCCAAGTAATCCACGGCAAAGCAATAGGTGAAGCCTTGCATATCCTGCGGCAGCGGTTCTCCGCTCACCGCATGGGGCTCGCCGGTTTGCTCCACGGATTCGGCTCCGGTCACATACTCGATTCCGGCTAGCGGAAGCAGGTCCCCGAGCTCTGTTGCATCGATGAAATAAGGGGCTTGAAGGATGATGCGATCTCCGGTCTCAAGCAGCTTGACCGTTACGCTCTTCACCTGGTCGCCGTCAACCTCCGCCTGTTCGACTACCGATTTGTACAGAATCTTTATTTTGCCGCTGTGAACGTAAGGCGCCAGCATTTGGTGCAGCACGGCCAGGGCGGTCCGGGGCTCGTGGCACAGCCGGCTGACGATGCCGCTGCCCGGATTGAGATTCACCGTTGCCCTTGCCTTGGGGGTCATAGGGAAATGATCCCGGTAGTACTGCCGGACACCCTCACGAAACTGTCTATAGCTTCGGGTGCATCCGAATGACTCGATCCACGGATGTTCGTCCGGGGGGACGGCCTGGCTAGTCAGCTGCCCGCCGATCCAAGTGGTTTCCTCGGTCATGATGACGGTTTTTCCGGATTTGGCAGCGGCGAGGGCGGCGGCTGTACCGCCTGTTCCGCCCCCGAGAATAACGATATCGGCCTGCATTTCTCGGTTCATGGCATAGATCTCCTTTGGTTGGATGGACATCGTCCAGCTTTTAAAGAATACTATTTTCATTGTAGAAGCACAGGCGGCTGAAAAGTACCGGACGGAGGTGACCTTTTTTGGTAATCTGATGTGTTTTTAGGAATAATCATTAGATTTGGGCTCCGCGGCACAGGGGTTCATTTGAGTGTCAGGACATGGGCTTATCCAGGGATTGTATGCGGAATGCACGAATCTCTACTATGATATGGATATCGAAATAATTAGAATATCGATGATAACGATATCGAGATTTTCCCCCGAGAAACCATACAGGGAAGGGAATAACGGTTTGCGACGGAGGGATACGGTGAGTGAATATGTCAGGGGAGGGCAAGAGCATGAGGATATTGCCGGAACAAGAGAAGCAGCGCCTGATTACGGTAGCGCTCGATGGAAGCGGGGATTATCGCAGCATTCAGGAAGCGGTGGACCATGCGCCGGGCGGAACGGCTGAGCAACGAACCGTCATCCATATCCGCGATGGCGTATATAACGAGAAGCTCCATATTGAGAAGCCCTTTCTTCATCTCGTTGGGGAAAGTGCCGAAGGAACCATCATTGCATATGACGACTACGCCAGAAAAACGTTCCCCGACGGCAGTCCGTACCATACTTTTAACTCTTACACCGCTTTGTTTGGTGCGGACGATTTGACGGTCGAGAACCTGACGATAAGAAATGATGCCGGCCGGGGGGAGCTTGTCGGACAGGCGCTGGCCGCCTATGTGGACGGCGACCGCATCTGCTTCCGAAATTGCCGCTTTATCGGGCATCAGGATACGCTGTTCACCGGTCCGCTGCCGGATAAACCGCTGAAGCGGGGCAGCTTTGGAGGACCCCGGGACGGCCTGCATAAGATAGCCGGACGCCAGTGGTACGACAGCTGTTATATCGAGGGGGACGTCGATTTTATCTTCGGTTCGGCGACAGCCGTTTTTACGGACTGCGAAATCTTCTCCCGAAACCGTCTGACCGCGGAAAACCTTCCTCATGTAGAGCGGCATCGGGAGATTAACGGCTGGATTACGGCCGCGTCCACGCCGGAAAGCAGCCCGTACGGCTATGTGTTTGTCCGCTGCAGGCTGACGGGCGATGCGCCCGAGGGCTCCGTGTATTTAGGCCGGCCATGGCGTAACCACGCAAAGGTGGCATGGATCGATTGCTGGATGGGAGCGCATATTCGAGCCGAAGGCTGGGACAACTGGGACAAGCCGGAGAGCGAAGCAACCGTGACCTATGTGGAATACCGTTGCGCCGGTCCCGGAGCAGATCGGCAGCACCGGGTATCCTGGTCCGGCACGCTGACGGATGAACAAGCCGATCAATATTCGCTTGGCTGCATCTTCGAAGGGGAGGTTCCTTGGAGTCCGTTTTCAGGCTCGTAAGACCGGGATCGAAGGGAAGAAGCTGGAATAAAGAAGCAGGGATGAAGCCAGCCCGAAGGCTGTTCCGTTCATCCCTCACTTCCCTTATATTTGGCCCGGTATTGACCAGGGGTCATCCCTTCCAGCTTGCGGAAGGAGCGGATAAAGTTCTGCGAATTGTTGTAGCTGAGCTTTTCAGCGATGTCCTTGATCGGCATGTCGGTCTCCACCAGCCATTTCTTGGACATCTTGAACCGGTACTGCGACAGATATTCGCTAAACGACATATTCGTTTCTTTCTTGAACACGCTGCTTAAGTAAAAATTGTTGTAATGCAAGCGGGAGGCGCATTCCTCCAGCGTAATGTTGCGGTCGAATTCATTGCGGATGATCTCGATGATCTGCTCGGACAGATTTTGATACTGGGAATCTTGACGGTCCCGGAACACCTTCACCATCGGGCGAATGACGCGGGTCTTGAACCAGCCTTCGATTTCCGGACCGGTATACAGCGACAGCAGCTCCTCAACCAGGGAGCTGTTACCAAAGTCGGGCTGCTCCAGCACGATGCCGTTCTCCTGCATCACGATCATCAGGTCATTCAGCAGGCGGATCAATGAGATTTGGTACTCGTGCGGCGTGCGGTCCTTCTGAAATACCTCGGCGAGCCACTGCTTGAGGAGCTCAAGCGCACGCTCTTCCTCCGCCAGCTTGATCGCGTCGATCAGCTCGTTCTCCACCTGCATCGGATAGAAATAGACCCGGGTATGCTTGCCTGAATTCACGCTGAAATAAGGGATGATGACGCCGGTACCGAGCTTGATCCGGTGCTTTAAGGCTTCCATTCCTTCCTGGTAAGCGCGGGACGTCTTCGTCAACGTCTTATACGGAAGGCTGATGCCGATGCTGACCTCCAGATCGAGGAAGCTGCGGGTCGTCCTCTGAATCTCCTCCGACAGCTTGTAGATATAATCGTTGAATTCCTCCAGCGGGATTCCGCCCCGCCCGATCAGCGTCACCTGGGTCTGGTCAATAATGACAGGCGGAAACCGAAACATCGATGGAATCATCTCTTCCATCATGTTATTGATGGCAAACAGAAGCAAATCCGAATCCTTGCGCTCGTACCGGGTATCGTCGAGCGTATCGATCTGGAGCGTGAAGACCGCGAGATGCTCCCACTGCGCCACCTGCTCCTGGAAGCCGAACAGCGCGATCTGCTCCTCTGCTTCAGGCGGGCTGATTCTGCCGAGAAACAGCTTGTGCAGAAAGAAGGTTCGCACCTGCCGGCTGTTCTGGCGCAGCTCGTTCCGAAGCTGGGTGTTCGAATTGAATATCCCGGATATGCTCATCGATAATTTGCAGCTCGTTCTTTTTATTAGCCTGGAGATCCGGGAGGCGCTCGGCGATGCCCTGCAGGATGCGGCGGATCGGCGAGTATACTCTGCGGGTACCGAGCCACACCAGCAGAATGCTGAGCCCGATCATCAGCAGGCAAATATACAGCGTGAACCAGCCGATGGAGCGGGATTCCTTGGTCACCGCCGACATTTCGGTAAAAGAAGCGTACAGCCAGCCGTTGAAATCCGATTTCACATAGGTAACGGAGATCGGCTTGTTATCAATTCGGGTCTCGAATTGCCCGCTTTTGCTGTCGAAGCGATCAAGCTCATCCTTGTTATATCCGGTCTCGGTCAAGGATTGGCCGACCTTTCCCTGATCGGGATGCACGACGATTCGGTAGTTGTGATCAAGCACCATGACCTCTCTGGAAGGAGAGGGGCTGTCCATCATAGCGGCAAGACTGCAACTCGGGATTGTGGCTAGGGCGATTCCCCGGGCGGACGAGGTAGACATGGGCATTTTTTTGACGAGAGCAATCGTGTACGGGCAGGCATAGCTGAGGGTATCGCTTGAGCCGAGCGATTCGGTGTCCAGCATGACCCAGTTGGAGCTGCCCTGCATATCCATGAGAGACAGCAGCGTATCTTTGGAAGCGTATTCATTAAATTCGTACATTCCCCGGTTATTGATCAGCCAGTTCGTGGTCGTATTAGCCAGGATGACATCGGTGACTCTCGTCTCCGGGGATTGGAGGAGGCTGAGCTCTTCCTTTAGCTTGTTATACAGCTGAAAGTCGTAATAGGACAGGGGACGGTAAAGGGCACCCTGCAAAATATTGGAGTTGATGACGTAATTCAGGGTATAGTCCACGGTCCTCAGCACCTGTTCCAGATTGCTGTTCGTCTGATTCATGAGCTGGATATTGCTCGTATTGACATGATTCTGTACCGATCCGGACGATTTCATAAACGAGAAGAACCCAAGGGCCAGGAGCGGAATGATACTGATGATGCAGCCGAACAGGACCATTTTAGAATAAAGACTATTTTTTGGATGCAATAGGTACACTCTCCTGTTTAACAAAGTGTATAATCATTGTATGGGTTCTATGGATTGCGTTCAATAATCATTTCCTAGGGAATAATCCTTGCATTTGATATTGGAAGCTTCACGTCTGAATACGACTGCATAAAAGAATCGGATTCGGTAATCTGTCTATAAGGAAGTCGGGAAACGGAGGTTGTCGTGCTGTGAGTATCCGTACCAAGCGTTATGTTTTGCTTCCCCTGATCATGCTGGCACTGATGGCTGCCTGCGTCGGCATATCAAGGGTTTGGACAAGCGGGTCGACCAATGCTTCGGAGAACCAGCAGCCCCATATTTCGATTATGGCCAATCTGCATACGGCTGAAGTTCCATCGGATACGATCGAGAAGATCATCGAGGAGAAGACGGGGACGCAGCTGAGCATTCAATGGGTACCGGACGGCAGCTATGATGAAAAAGTGTATGCCTCGATTGCGACAGGGACATTGCCGAAGGTGCTGTATTTGAAGAATGCGGCCTCTTTGTCCTATTTTAAGGATGAGATCCGCAGCGGTTTGTTTTGGGAGATTGGGCCTTATCTGGACAGCTATCCGAATTTGAGCGCATTGAAGCCGGAGGTGCTCAAGAACACATCGATTGACGGCAAATTATACAGCCTCTATCAAGAACGCGCACTGTCAAGGCAGGGGATCATTTATCGGAAGGACTGGGCGGACCGACTGGGGCTCTCCGCGCCGGATTCACTGGAAGAGCTGTACGAGATGTTGAAAAGGTTTACATTTGACGACCCGGACGGCAACGGGCTCGATGATACGATCGGGCTCACGGACCGCAATGACCTGATTTACGGTGCATTCAAGACCATCAGCTCTTATTTTGGAACGCCGAACAATTGGGGCTGGTATCAGGATTCCCTGCAGCCTGAATTCCGTTTCCCGAAATATATGGAGACGATGAAGTTTTTCCGTAAGCTGCATAAAGAGGGGCTGATCAATCGCGATTTTCCGATAACGAGCAAGAAGGACCAGCAGGAGCTCTTCATTACCGGTAAGGCGGGCGTGTATGTAGGGGCGATGAGCGACGTGCTGTCTCTGGAAGCGAAGCTGAAGGCCAATGACCCGGACGCGGTGCTGGATGTCCATAACCGGGTGCGGGGGCCGAACGGGTATGGTGTTTGGGCTACGCAGGGATACGGCACGGTTGTCCTGTTTCCCAAGTCCGCGATTCCGACCGAGACGGAAATGAAGGAAGTGCTGGCCTTCTACAATGAATTAATGAGCGCCGAGCTGGCCAATTACATGTATTGGGGAATCGAAGGCGAGCATTATACGGTTAAGGACGGTAAAGCCATGGCCGTGGATTCGTACAATCTAAGGGAAAAGGACGTAAAGCCGTATCAAGCGCTCATGATCGGGGGACCAAGCACCATCGACGGCATGCTTCAACCGGTAACCAGGAACGAGGCTAAAGACAAGGCGGAGCGCCTCATTCTCGACAATGAGAACTTCCTAATCAACGATCCGACCGTTCCGCTCGAATCCGCCCGATATAATGAGATCGGGGTTAGGCTGGAAGAGAACATGCGTGATGCGACCTATCAATTCATTCTTGGGATGATTGATGAGGCGGGGTATGAAGCGCAGGTCGAGCGCTGGCTGGAAGAGGGAGGGGCGCAGATCATCAAGGAGTTTAACGAATCGTACCGGAGCTCGACTTCGCTGTATAACTCGATTCCGCGATATAATCAGGAGAATTAGCGCTAGGGAGAGTAGATTCCCTGGCGTTTTTTTTTGCGTTTTTCTAGTAGGAGCGTCCAGACATGATGTGCAAATGCGGAAGTAATCACTGCTTACCTGTGAGCCCCTTGCATAGCCTTGCTCTTCGGGCATTCGCTCCGTCTCAATCGATGCAGGCGTTGACAGCATAATCATTAGATTTGATGACGATTCTGAAGCACCGTCCCAGCCGTGAGAGCCGCACACCCAATCCCGGGATTATATGCGTACCCGCCATCCCTCCGTTAAGCTGTTCATGCCAGCCCCAATTGAAATTTTAAAAATGGAGGTCAGAATGATGAAAAAGAAACAAGCCAGTACCATACTGGCAATTGTAACCGCTTTATCGGTATTGGCAGGCTGCGGCGGCGGCTCAACAGCAACGGGCAGTCAGAACGGCGAAGCGCCTGCAGGCGGCGAACAAGCGAAGGGTCCGGTATCCATCTCCATCATGGCAAACCTCCACACGCCGGAAGTTCCTTCGGACAAGATTGAAAAAATCATTGAGGAAAAAACGAACACGAACCTGGAGATCCAGTGGGTGCCGGACGGAACGTATGACGAAAAAGTAAATGCTTCTCTGGCGACAGGAACGCTGCCTCAGGTTACCTATCTAAAGAATGCGGCTTCCCTCGTCAATATGCGGGATGCAATCCGGAACGGCCAATTCTGGGAAATCGGACCACTGTTGGACCAATACCCGAATCTCAGCAGGCTGAAACCGGATGTCTTGAAGAATACGGCCGTGGACGGCAAAATATACGCGCTGTACCGCGAGGTTCCGCTCTCCCGGCAGGGCATTATCTACCGCAAGGACTGGGCTGATAAGCTCGGGCTCGGGACACCAACGACGATCGACGAATTTTACAATATGCTGAAGCAGTTCAAAGAGAATGATCCGGACGGCAACGGCAAGGACGATACGATTCCGCTGACGGATCGGAACGACCTCATCTACGGCGCCTTCAAAACGATCAGCTCCTGGTTCGGCACGCCGAACAACTGGGGAGAGAAGGACGGCAAGCTCGCACCTGAATTCATGTTTCCGGAGTATATGGAAACGATGAAATTTTTCAAGAAGCTTCATCAGGAAGGATTGATCAATCAGGACTTCCCGGTGACGAGCAAGACGGACCAGCAGAATCTGCTGATTACCGGCAAGGCCGGGGTATACATCGGTGCGATGGGCGATGTATCCAGCCTGCATCCGAAAGTGGTGGAGGTTAATCCGAATGCCGAGCTGGACGTGCAGAACAAGATCGAGGGCGGTCCTAACGGCTTCGGCATCTGGTCCGTTCCGGGATACGGCTCCGTTATCCTCTTCCCGAAAACCGCGATTAAATCCGAAGAGGAGCTGAAAGACGTGCTTGCATTCATGGATCAGCTGATGAGCACGGAGCTCGGAAATCTCATCTATTGGGGCATAGAGGGCGAGCATCATAAGATCGAAGACGGCAAGGTCATTCCTTCGGAGGACACGAAGCTGACCGACCGTGAAGTCAAGCCTTACCAGGCGATGCAGGTTGGAGGACCGTTAACGGTTGAAGGCTTCCTGGAAGCGAAGCACATCCTCCCGGTCAAGGCGAAATCGGAGGAATTGATCGTTGAGAATAACGATTACTTGATCGAGGATCCGTCAGCTGCGCTGGATTCCAAAACGTTTAATGAGAAGGGCGTGCAGCTGCAGGAGATGATTAAAGACGGAACTTACCAATTCATGCTGGGTGATATTGATGAAGCGGGCTTCCAGGCCGTTATCGATAATTGGCTAAAGAGCGGCGGACAGCAAATTATCGACGAATATAACGCATCGTATGAAGCATCCAAATAACGAAACATGCCACCATCCCGGAAGCAGGGAGACTGCAGATGATGCAGTCTCCCGTTAAACCGGGGACAGAAAGGAAGTCGAAGTCATGAGCGAAACCGCCGTGCAGGCCGGAATGGGCAAAGGCGCCAAGACGAAGCCGGATTCCGGACGAATGAGAAGGATATGGAAGAACCGGGCGATCTATCTCATGATTGTTCCCGGATTTTTATACTTTTTGATCTTCAAGTATATTCCGATGTCGGGATTGATTATCGCATTTCAGGATTATCAGGCCTATCTCGGCGTGATGGACAGCCCGTGGGTCGGGCTCAAGCATTTCGAGCGGCTGTTTACCGAGCCGATGTTCTTTACGATTTTGCGCAATACGTTACTGCTGTTTTTTATGAACCTGCTGTTCTATTTCCCGGTGCCGATCATTCTTGCCCTCATGCTGAATGAAGTGCGGCGCGAGGTGTTTAAACGGTTTATCCAAACCTTGGTCTACATTCCCCATTTCATGTCCTGGGTCATTATCGTATCCATATCGTTCGTTATGCTGTCCATGGACCGCGGGATCATTAACGAGCTGCTGGTCATGGCCGGCTTCGACAAAATTAACTTCTTGATGAGCAGCGATTGGTTCAGGCCGATGTATATCGTCCAGGTGATATGGCGGGAGGCCGGATGGGGGACGATCATCTATCTGGCTGCCATGGCCGCGATCGATCCCGGATTGTACGAGGCTTCCCGGATAGACGGTGCCAGCCGTTTCCGGCAAATGTGGCATATTACGCTCCCTTCGATCCGCAGCGTGATCGTCGTCCTGCTGATCCTGAAAATCGGGGACGTACTGGAGCTTGGGTTCGAACATATCTATCTCCTCCTGAACTCGATGAATCGGGATGTGGCGGAGATATTCGATACGTATGTGTATACGGCCGGTCTTAAGCAGGGACAATTCAGCTTCAGCACGGCGGTCGGATTTTTTAAATCGCTGATCGGCCTGATCCTGGTCATGCTGGCGAATTGGCTGGCCAAAAAGGCCGGAGAAGAAGGAATCTACTAATACGAGAAAGGTTGATCGCTATGGTCCAAGATAAAACGATCTCGAGCCGTATCTTCGATTTCGTCAACTATACGCTGCTGCTGATCATCGGGCTGGTTACGATTTTGCCTTTCCTTCACGTCATCGCCGGTTCGTTCACGACGGTGACGGAGCTGGCGCAGAAGCAGTTCGTCCTTTTTCCAACCGTATGGTCGCTTGATGCCTACAAATATATTTTTTCAACCAATACGGTCTTCAAATCGCTTGGCGTATCCGTGGGCGTCACATTCTTCGGCACGCTGTTCAGCATGCTGCTGACCTGCCTCATGGCTTACGGTTTATCCCGCAAGGATCTGGACGGCCGCAACTTCATCATGTTCATGGTGCTGTTCACGATGCTGTTCAGCGGCGGCATGATTCCGACGTTTCTTGTCGTTAAGGAGATGGGGTTGATCGATTCGTATGCCGCGCTGATCGTCCCGTCCGCCATCAATGCCTTTAACCTGATCATTATGCGGAATTTCTTTCAAAATTTGCCGGAGGGGCTGGAGGAATCCGCGAAGATTGACGGGGCGGGCGATTGGGGGATTCTGGTCCGGATCGTCATTCCATTATCGATGCCGGCCATTGCAACCATCTCGTTGTTTTATGCCGTTACGTATTGGAATACGTATATGCAGGCGATTTTGTATTTAAACGATGCGGCCAAATGGCCGGTGCAGGTCATCCTGCGGCAAATCGTCATCCTGGCCAGCGGCTTGGCCGCGGACACCTCCGGCATGGAGGACATCGTTCGTCCGCCGGAGCAAACGGTGAAGATGGCGGTCATCGTTGTGGCAACGCTGCCGATTTTATGCGTATATCCGTTCCTGCAGAAGCATTTTGCCAAAGGGGCGCTGCTTGGTTCCATCAAGGGATAAGAAGAGGTGTAGAAGCATGACGCATGCAGAAGCAGAATCACGCGGTGAGACGTATGGCCTTAACAGGCCGACTGGTTCGGAGCCGGGCGATGCATCCGGTCAGGGTGCCGTGCTCCAGGACTCTGTACCTCAAGATCCCGTTCACGAGGATGCCGTGCTTCAGGACTCGGATGCCGGGCTTTATGCTCCGATCATCGCGGGCAACTATGCCGACCCGTCGATCATCCGGGTCGGCGATGATTACTACATGACCCATTCATCATATAAGCTGACGCCGGGGCTCATCATCTGGCACTCGCGGGATCTGCGGAATTGGCGCCGCGCCGGTGCGGCCCTCACCCGGTATGCGGGGGATGTATGGGCGCCGGATTTCGTGATGCATAATGATAGATTCTATATCTATTATCCTGCAGGCGGAACCAATTGGGTCGTTACCGCCTCTAACCCGGCCGGGCCTTGGAGCGAGCCGGTAAGCCTCGGGATTCGCGGGATCGATCCCGGACATACGGTGGCACCGGACGGCAAAAGGTATTTGCACATGTCCGGCGGAGCGTTCGCGGCATTGTCGGACGACGGGCTGTCGGTCATCGGCGAGGTCAAGCAAGTGTATGACGGCTGGAGGTATCCGCAGGATTGGGTGGTGGAGGCGTACAGCCTGGAAGGGCCGAAGGTGACCCGCCATAACGGCTATTATTACTTGACGGTGGCGGTTGGCGGAACGGCAGGACCGCCGACCAGCCATATGGCCGTTTCGTCGAGATCGAGAACGCCATGGGGACCATGGGAGCATTCCCCTTATAATCCAATTATCCGCACGTGGTCGAAGGAAGAGCCGTGGTGGTCCAAGGGGCACGCCTCTTTGATTGATACGCCGGACGGTGAATGGTGGATGGTCTATCATGCGTACAGGAACGGCTACCATACGCTGGGCCGCCAGACCCTGCTGGAGCGCGTCGAATGGTCCGCTGACGGCTGGTTTTGGGCGGCTGGCAGGGGCAAAGGCGTCAACTCGCCGCCGCAAGAGGTGCTTCTCGATTCGCTGAACGAGGCGGAGCTCGCACTGCACTGGCAGTGCGAGGGCTGCGCGCCATCGTCCAGATTTCACACCGGACCTAATGGCCTGACGGCAGAAGGAACGGCTGAGGGAGCGGAACGGTCGCCGCTCTTCTTCATGCCGGGACATGAGCGGTATACGGCTCAGGTGGAAATTGCCGTGGAAGGGGATGCCGAGGGCCGGCTGCTGCTACATTACAACGAATCGGCCTATCTGGGCATCGGGATCAGCGCCAAGGGGGTTCGGCATTTCCGGTCGTTCAAGAGCTATGCGGTCATCCCGACCGGAGGAGGACGTGCATTTCTGCGCATCGTCAATGACGAGCATATCGTGTCTTTCTACTTTAGCTCTGATGGTGCGGAATGGTTCCGATACGACAAGACGGTAGAAGTGTCGGGCATGCATCATAATACGCTCGGCGGCTTCCAAAGCCTGCGCATCGGGCTGGATGTCGCCGGGGCCGGCAAGGCAATCTTTCGAAACTTTTCGTATGAAGCAGAAGCATGGACAGCCGGACAATGAGGGGAGGAGGTGGCGGCATGCAGCGGTTACAGGACATTTTAGAGAGCGGGGACGGGCTCTTCGAAGGCTTCTTCGAATGGCTTGAGGGACAATATGATCCCGAGTCGGGCGGCTTCTATTATGCTCGGAGCTCCCGGAACTCGCCCCGGCTCACCCCGGATATCGAATCGACGGCTCAAGCGCTGGGCATTATCGAGCGCTGCGGCCTTGCAGCGGGTCTGACAGAGGAAGTGAAGGGGCGCATGATCCGCTTCTTTCAGTCGAAGCAGGATCCCGTTACGGGCTATTTCTATGATGCGAATCCGGATATGAGACGAGATGAGGTTATGGTGGGACGTGCACTCGGCTACAGCGCCGGTTCCCTCCGGAAGCTCGGGGCAGCCCCGTTATATCCGCTGCCGGGAGCCGGGGGCTCCGAAGAGGCGGCACCGGATTATTGCCGCAGCCCTGCGGCATATCACGATTGGCTGCGCTCAATCAGTCTGGTGAACAGCTGGCGCGGATGCGACAGGCTGTGCAACTCGGCGCCATACCTGCTGCAAATGCCTATGGAGAAGAGGGAGACGTATCTCCAAGTGGCGTTATCCTATTTTGCCGAAATTCAGGATCCGGACACAGGCTTATGGGGCGAAGGCGCCCCCTATGTCCGCATATCCGGTACGTTTAAGCTGCTGACGTTTTATAACCGGTTTGGGATCCCGCTGCCGCGCGTCCCCGAAATTTACCGCTCGCTTCTGCAAATCCTGAGAACCGAGAGGGCGGAGGATATGTGCTATATCCGGAATCCGATCAGTCTTCTGTCATCGATGAACATGGATATTGCTGAGGATGAAATGGTCGAAATCGCGGAAATTACGCTGTGGAATATGGCGAGGCTCAAGCGTGCGGACGGCGGCTTCTCTCGAGAGCTGCATCGCTCGCCGCCGGCGCCGAACGTCGCCCAGGTCAAGCCGGGGGAGAGCTATCCGGACATGCCGCCTCCGGTCCCCCTCGGCCGGGGGGAGGTCGAAGGAGACATGAATGCGGGAACCCAGGCCATCCTGATCCGCTACACGCTCCGGGAGCTAAGCGGGCTTCCTGCCTCAGGGCTTCAGGCCGCGAAATTCAGTCCCCGACTCCGTCAAATTGCCGCGGATGAATAGGACTCTGCAGCAGGGGAGCGCTCGGCGAGACAGCGAAAGAAGACGTCTTTCGAGCGAAGCGGGCGTTACTCTATTCAATCACGGCATTTATCAATTCGGCAATGCCCTTGCCGCGATTCTCGTCAACCTGTATTTGTGGCGGCTCACGAATGATCTATGGGTAAACGGCATGTTTAATCTGATTACGCTCGCTGCCGCCCCGGTAGCTTCCGTATTTATTGGCAAGCTGGCCAAGCTGAAAGATCGGCTGCTGGCATACCGGCTCGGAATCGGCTTGACGGCCTTGTTCTATCTTGGTATTCTGATCGCCGTCGAACGGATGGCGGATTATTATGTCGGGTTTGCCCTTCTGAAAGGCATATCGACTGCGTTTTACTGGCTGGGCCATTTTACGCTGATCAATGATGTAACCGATCATGACAACCGCCACCGCTACCTCGGGGTCAACCTGACCATTACCAACCTGTCCATGCTCGCTGGTCCTGCCGCAGCCGGCGCGCTGGTGGAATGGTCCGGGGGAATGCAGGGGTACACCTACGTGTATTTGCTTGCATTCGCTATGTTTGTCTATGCATCGGTAAACAGCCTTAGAATGAAGAAGCAAGCGACCCATCATAAAGCCTATTACCTCAAATACGCCTTCAGGATGATGCGCAAATATCCGGATTTCGGCCGGTCACTGGCGGGCTGGTTTCTGTTCGGCCTTCCGCAGGGCATTCTTGGCTATATTCCGGCGATTCTGCTGTTTCAAGCCGTTCCTAGAGAATCCTTCGTCAACTATTTGAACGTGGCTTTTCTGGGGGTGACGATGCTGTCCGGTCTGGTGCTCGCCAGATGGGGCAGGGCCGAGTGGAACGATTTATACCTGGCCGCAGCTGCGATCGGGTTCATCGCAGGCGTCATCCCCTTGTTCTTGGGCGTGCAGCTGTGGACGGTCATCTTATTCATGGCGGTGTTCTCGCTCGTAAAGCCGCTGCAAAACAACGCCTATACCTCGCATTATTACAAGCTAAGCGGAGAGCTCCCGCTGAAGGAGCATTTTAAGGTGGAGTCGGTGGTGCTGCGTGAAATATTCACCAACGCCGGACGCGGAACCGGAGTCGCCATATACATGCTGATTCCCGGTTCCCTGACGGACAGCCCGATTGCCTGGATGCTGATGGCTATCGCGCTGCTGCAGCTTCTCATCGGCTGGCTTGCGTCGCCGGTATTTCCAGCGATGCGGATCACCCTATCCGGCCAGCGCAATCGAGATCTGTGACGGGCAAGGCGATGGATGTTGAAGTGTTCGGTTTTCAGAGGGGGATTGGGGGTGCAGCGGCTGCGGGGCAGTGAGGGGATATAAGGGCAGGAGACTGGCAAGAGGAGAGGCCTTAGGAGCGGACGTTCGAGATGGGATCCGATCCGTAAAAATTGGTTTTCTTCATAGGAATTCAGGCTTTCCCCGCCGAAGTAGGTACGATGCTGCATGCAGTGAAATGAGCGGTCCGAAACGGCGAGCGTTCGACAACAGGAAGACGTGATGGCGGATAAATGTTGTGCAGTCTAGTGTTGTTTATGGTGACAAGGCTGCTCATCTCCTCAGCGCATTGAAATTGTATCCATCACGACCCGAAAGGAGGAATGATCCATGGCAGTCATCGGCAGCTGGGAGCAGGCCGAGCCCGGCGTGAAACGGAAAGTGTTTCAGCCCGGGAAGGAGCTGATGATGATGGAGGTTCATTTTGAGAAGGGAGCCGAAGGAGCCCTGCACAGCCATCCGCATGAGCAGATGAGCTATTGTCTGGAAGGACGGATGGAATTTCGCATCGGCGGGGAGTCTTTCATCATCAGTCAGGGAGAGACCATCGTTATTCCAGGCGGCGTCGAGCATGGCGTTATCGCGCTGGAGCCGTCGGCGCTGCTAGACACGTTCACCCCGCTGCGAACCGATCTTCTCGGGAAATCAACAGCTCCTCGGGTGTGAAGTCGGTCCAAGCATTGCATGCATGCAGTTAAACGATTTGCATAACAAACATGGAAGGCTGAAAGGGGACATCCATCATGAAGCTGTGGGAAGAGGAAACACCGGGTTACGAGTCGGCAGAGGAACGGTTTGAACCTTATATGAAGCCATACTTGCTGGAAAGGAATAATCCTGGAGGAGCCGTGATTGTCCTGCCGGGCGGAGGCTATCAGGGACGGGCCGATCATGAAGGGGAGCCTGTCGCTTTGTGGCTGAATTCGATCGGCTTATCCGCTTTTGTCGTTCAATACCGGGTTGCTCCATACCGGCATCCATATCCGCTGCTCGATGCACAGCGGGCGATCCGGCTGGTGAGGCACCATGCCCAGGAGTGGAGCATCGACCCGGAACGGATTGGAATTTTGGGGTTTTCTGCCGGAGGGCATCTGGCGGCTTGGGCGAGCAATGACCACGATTCCGGAGATCCGGAGGCCCTGGATCCCGTTGAGCGGCAGAGCAGCCGTCCAAATGCGTCCATCCTGTGCTACCCGGTTATTTCGTTTAACGAGTTTAGCCATGAGGGCTCCGTACATAACCTGCTGGGCGAGCATCCGTCCGAAGCGATGAGACGAACCCTGTCCATGCAGCACGCAGTGAAGCCGGGAACACCCCCTGCATTTCTGTGGCATACGTCGGATGACGGTGCGGTCCCGGTGGAGAACAGCCTGTTGTATGCCGGGGCCCTAAGCAAGCATCAAATTCCGTTTGAGCTGCACGTTTTCCCTCACGGTCGCCATGGCCTCGGATTAGCCGAGGAGGAGCCGGATGCTTCGCGCTGGACGGAGCTGTGCGAGGGTTGGCTGCGCAGCATCGGATTCATGGCGCAAGCGGCTGTTACGGGAAGGTAAGGCGGCTAAAGGCTTATTTGCTAGGCTTGTCTTCTTAGCCAGAGGCCGGACTTTTATCCAACAAAAAGCTCACCCGATTGCTTGGCTCGGGTGAGCTTTTGAATGTATGCCCAGCATGGGCGTCATCTTTTGGGGGAATGTCCCGAGCGGGGGCTGGCGAGCGCCCGCCATTACCGTTAGCCAAGGGCAAGGGTGTCCATCGCGAGGTGGTGCGGCCCCGTATGTACATATGGTGTGAGAGGACGGGGGGGAGCCAACCCTCTTACTCGATTCTTCAATAAGGAAGAGCAATTCATAACTCAGATGCCGGACTGTAATTGAGAATGGTTATCACCCCGACTATAATAGGATAAAACATTGTTACCGTCAGAAGGGGGGCCCTCAGCATGGAAGAAACGCAATATTCGCTGTTTGGAGTACGCTATATTAAGCTTGGTCATACCGAAGAAGCTGCCGGCGGATTCATGGAAGCACATACCATGCTATTGGTAAGTAAAGGTTCCGGTGATTTGTATTTGAATGGAGTCAGGCATCGATTGAAAGCGAAGGCGATCTGTTATTGTCCGCCGGGGACGATTGCCGACATACGCCGGACGCCAAACTCGTCGGTTCCGCTCGAGCTTTATGAATTGCAATACGATGTATGGGAGTCCAAGGAGCAGACAACAAGCCGTATCATATACAGTAAGCGAATCTCTGCACTGATGGACACCGGTAAGCTTCCCGTCGCCGCTACTCACGAGGCTCTTGTCCTTGCTCAAGAACTATACCAATTCAAGCAAAGTCCCGGACTCAGCGGGAGACTAGCTGCCAACCTTCGCAAAGATGCGGTATTTAAACAACTGATGGGCACACTGCTGCAGTCAACCGACGATGAGGAGCGCGAGCAGGATTGGCTGGAGCGCATGAAACTTGCGGTGGATTATGTGGAGAAACATTTCGCCGAGATGATTACGCGTAACGACATGGCAAAGAGGGTAGGACTAACGCCGGAACACTTCTCCGTATCGTTCAAAAGAGCAACAGGATCCGGTTTCACGGAGTACCTGACACGGCTCCGCCTGGAGAAAGCCAGGGAGGAATTACTTAACGGCGAAGATCGTAATCTCGATCGAATCGCGAGGGAAATCGGCTATCAGGACGGCTTATATTTAAGCCGGAAATTCAAGCAATATTTCGGTTACTCTCCTCGCGATTATATTCAGCGTCCGAAACGTATCGTGGCCCTGCAATATGTGGGCCATTTGCTGGCGCTTGGACTTACGCCCGCAGGAACTTCGACCAATCTGCTGCGTGCCCGCCCCTATGCCGGAAGGCTGGGGGATGTAGCTGACGTCGGAGATGCTCGATCGCTCCAGAGGATATCATCGTTGCAGCCCGATCTGATCGTCACATCCGGACCGAACAGCGAGCCCTTATCACAGCTGGCTCCAACTATTTTACTTCCTTGGGGGCGGGAAGATACCTTGGACGAACTGCTTCGATTAGGCAGAGCACTCAATCGCGAACGCGAAGCGAAGAGCTGGATTGATGGATTTAGAGAGAAGGAAGAACTAGCTGCTGCTCAGGTAGCCAAAATGATCGGTTCACATGTTACGGCAGCCGTGTTTGAGTTTTGGGCGGATCGGATATGGGCGGTTAATATGGCGTACGGCAGAGGACTGCGCAATTTATACCGGACGTTTTCGTTTCGGCCACCGGGGCCGCTCGCAGAACATGTATTAGGTGAGGGGGTCGGCTTGGAGCTAACGCCGGACATGCTGGCAGCGTATGCCGCCGATTATATGTTCGTAACCATCTGGGAGAGTGGAGGCGGTACAGGCTATGCGGAACGAGTCATGAACAGCAAAGAATGGAGAAGATTGCCTGCCGTTCGAAACGGGAGGGTGTTCTTTCTCGATTTGGAGCTGTTTAAATATAATGATCCGCTTGCTTTGGAGCAGCAATTGACAATACTCACGGAACTTCTAACAAATGTCCATAGAACCGCTTACGGAACGCAATAGACTCGTGCAATCCTTGCCTTTATCATGATAATAATGATAATCATTATCAATAAGGTGGAGGGTTTAAAGATGCGGTTGCTTAAAGGATTGATGTTGTCTCTGGTCGGAAGTATGGTCATTGTGCTGGGAGCCTGCGGAAGCACGCAGCAGCAAAGCGAAATTGTCGAAGCCAATGGCGACCCTCAAGCAGCGGAAACACGTAAATATGAAACGGTCATGGGCGAGATCGAGATTCCGAAGGATCCGAAGCGAATTGTCGCGACGCAATATCTCGGCCATCTGCTAACCTTGGGAGTTAAGCCTGTAGGCGCAGGTACGGCCAGCCTGAATCAGTATTTTTTGCAGGATCTGACCGACGGAATCGAGGATATCGGTGACGATAAAGCGGCACTTGAGAAAATCGTATCCCTTGATCCCGATCTCATCATTAGACCTTCCGATAAAAACTATGAGGAGTTCGCTAAAATCGCACCAACGATTGTAATTCCCTGGGGAGCTAAAGATATATATGCCGAGCTGCGTGAATTCGGAGAAATCCTCGGGAAATCGGAGGAAGCGGAGGAAGCCATTCGGCGTTATGAGGAGAAGCTTGAAGAGGCTAGGGCGAAGCTTACCGGCGTTGTGAAGGAAGGAGAAACGGTTGGCGTCTATGAGATTTGGGCGAAAAATTTTTGGGTCGTAGGTGAGAGCTTTGGGCGAGGTACCCGCAACCTCTATTCGGGGCTTGGCTATCAGCCGCCGGAAGCCGTGAAAGAGCATATCGTCAACGGAGGAGCCGGCCGGGACATTTCCCTGGAAGCACTGCCGGAAATGGCCGCGGATTATATGTTCGTGACGGTTTACGATGCGGACGGAGGAGGAGAACGTGCCAAGGAGATTATGGAGAGTGCCATTTGGAAGTCACTTCCGGCTTACAAAAACAATCGCATTTTTACATTGGATATCAATCAGTTCTCGGCAGGCGATCTCATCTCGCTGGAGAAGCAATTGGAGATTCAGACGAATCTGCTGCTTGGCAATGGGAAGTAATGCATAGCGGCAAAGTGTCAATTGGATATTCATGGGACTATCGGAAATGTCCCGAAACATGAAGAACGCCCTTCCGACTTCCTGCTTGGAAGCGAAAGGGCTGAAAAGCTTGCTTTCTCTTTAGTTGGAGGTTAGTTAACCTTATGCAACCGACGTATGCGGATCCCCATGATAGGCAGTGAGGATGGGGGTGCCGTCTCCTCCTATTTGATCATAAGGAGACGGCGGCCATTTGCCTGCTGCCTGCGGCTACGGCCTCCATGCTCGGTCGGCTTGGACTAGCCGGCCTTCCGATTATGAGCGTCCTCGAATCTCTTGACGGAGGAAGAGGACGTAGGACAGGGCGAAGCAGATCAAGGTAAGCGCCGTGAGCCCCGTAATTTGCGGCCATACGAGCAGCAAGCTTTGCCCGAATGGCAAGGGGCTCGCGATGGCTCCGATCACCTGCTCGTTCGTCAGCGGTCCGAGATTTCGGACCGACGGGACAAGCAGCGTGGTGGTCGCTTCATTGAATAGGGTGTAAGGCGAGATGCGGTTCAGCCACATCATCAGATTTTGGTAGTTGAGCACGTCCTGAACCGTGGTCGTAGGGGCGCTCGGCGCGATTCCCTTTGCGATCAGCTGCAGGATCATATCGTAGAAAAAGCTGAAGAACAGCCATACCGCAATACAGGACAGCGCCGATGTCGCCGGCTGGCGGAAGCGGACCGAGAACATAATGGACAGGTTCAGCCAGAAGCCGACATAGAAGATCGTCACAAGCAAAAAGCTGATGATTCGCAGAAATTCCTCGAAGGTCGGCGGAATGCCGATGATCAGGGTTCCCAGCGCCATGGTCAGGAACCCGAGGGTCAGGAACATGATGCTGATGACGATCAGGGATGCGACGAATTTAGCGTTCAGCAGGTCGTCACGGTGAATCGGCTGAGCCATGATCCGGCTGAGCGTGCCTTTGTTCCGCTCGCTGTTTACCGCATCAAAGCCCATGCCGATTCCGAGCAGCGGCCCAAGAAACCCGACAAAGCCGATGAACGTCGGCAGGGTTCCGTCGGAGATGGTAAACAGCTTCAGCAGGACGAATTCCTGCACGCCGTCCTCCGAACCGAGGGCATCCCGGATGCTGTTCAACGCCGTATATAGAGAGGCTACGCAGGTAAGAGCAATAATGCCCAGAAGCAGAATAAAGCGCCAGCTTCGGATATGGTCGGATACCTCCTTGCGTACAAGGACGCCGAAGGCACCGGGTATGGAGCGGGATCTGCGTCCGCCGTGCGCCGCGCCTTCGCCGGAGGCGCGCACCGGCTTTCTCAGCATGTCTCGGCGGCTATGAAGCCATGCCTTCGCTTTGCTGGCGTAGCCGTTCAGTTTAGCCGCTGCGTTTGGCGTCGTCTCCTTTGCCATGAGGCTCACCTCCTGCAAAATAACGATGGTAAATTTCATCAAGACCGTATTCCTGGCGGTGCAAAGCAAACAGGCGCGCACCGGAACCGACTATGGCGCCCGCAATGTCGGGACTGCAGTCAGAATCGCACCGGATCTGCAGCCTGCAGCGGCCATCCGCGGACAGGGCGCCCTGTTGACCCGCAGCCCCTTGTCCTACAGTCTCGATTTCCAGGCGATGCACGCCATCAATCCCGCGGATGCTCTCCTCCAGGGCAGGCGATAGACCTTCGATGTCCGCTGTAATCAGCAGCGGATCGTCGGCGAACAGCGTCCTCGACAGGCTGGGGACATCGCCTTCGGCGAGCAGCCGTCCCCGGACGAACAGGCCGACTCTGTCGCAAATCTGCTGAACCTGATGGAGCTGATGCGAGGACAGGAGCACCGTCAGATTCTGCTCACGGCTTAGCTTGCGAATCAGGCTGAGCAGCTCCTCCATCCCGGTCGGGTCGATGCCCAAGGTCGGCTCGTCAAGAATGATGATTTCCGGGGACTTGACGAGCACATCGGCAAGCCCCAGGCGCTGGCGCATGCCTCGGGAATAAGCGCCAGTCTTCTTATGGGCGGCGTTATCCAGCCCGACCTGCTCCAGCAGCAGCTTTGCCCTCTCGCGCGCGGCATCCTCCGGGATGCCGTTCAGCCTGGCGGTAAGCATCAAGTTCTCCAGTCCCGTGCGGTCCTCATAGAAACCGACGTCATCAGGGAGGTAGCCGACCCGCTGCTTAACCGGAATCGGCTCTCGGGTCGGATTCATGCCGAGCACGTTAATCGTTCCGGAATCGGGCTCGCTCAGTCCGAGCAGCATCAAGATCGTGGTCGACTTCCCTGCCCCGTTCGGACCGAGCAGGCCGAAGATTTCGCCGCGCGATATTCGCAGGGAGAGGCGGTCGACGGCTTTCGCCTTGCCGTAGCTCTTCGTCAGCTCGTGAATGTCTATGACCGTTTCCGTCACGGTTATCTCCTCCCGTATTTGCGAATCAGATAGTAGATGCCGCCAATAATGGCCAAGATGATCAGGACGCCGATCCAGCCCCACAGCATGGAGCCTTTCACCGAAACGCGGAATTGGGCATCCGAGCTGGCCTCAGCCGCGGAAGCCTTCATGTTGGTTACATAATCGCCGGCGATCGCTTTATCGCTTGCGGTCAGCTTCGCCTCCACGGTCGTGGACTGGCCGGCCGGCAGGTTCTCGATCGTCTTCGGATTGAAGGTCACCTCCCAATCCACCGGTGCTTCGGAGCTCAAATTGATGTCCGACAGATCGGCGGTTCCCGTATTCTTTACCTGCAGCTCGACCGTCTTGCTGCCACCGGCGCTCACGCTCGTGCTCAGGAGGCCGGTCGGCGTCGTCAGCTCAAGCCCATAGGAACCGGTAATGACGGCTTCCAGCGTCAACTCGGACGAGGTGGATTGGTTGGAGGCCCGGATCGGAATCTTGAAGGTTCCTTCCGTAACCTCAGCCGGCGGTTTGACATCAACCGTGATCGATTGGTTCGCGCCCGGTTCGATCTCTACGGAAGACACCTGGTTCCCCCCTGAGGTGAATTTAACGTCCCAGCCTGCCTGGGCATCGGCTTGCAGCGCGTAATTTTGTTTACTGGCCGTACGGTTCTGCAGATTCACTGTGTAGGTGAAGGTGGAATCGGCATGGCCTTCCAAATTCGCCTGGTCGGTGGTCAGCTCCGTCTGATACGTTCCCTGCTCTGTAATATCGACGGTGAGCGGAAGGCTGCCCATGGAGCCGGCCGATAACTGGAAGCTGTAGGAGCCCTTGTTCACCTTGAGCGGAACGGTCACCTCAAGCGTTACGGATTCAGCTTCTCCCGGCTTGACCGATACCTCCTTCAGCTGCCATCCACCCCCGCTCAGCTTGGCTGTCCAGCCGTCGGGAAGGTTGTTTAATTGAAGCGGCGCCGTAACAACGCCGCCGGTATTGTTCTTGACCTCAACCGGATAATTTATCGTCTCTCCCGGCGGAGCGGATATGGAGGTATAGGGTGTATACAGCGTAACTTCCCCGGCTGCAAACACCGGCCTGCCTCCCGTCAGCAAGCTTGCGCCCAGCATAATGAGGAGCAGCAAGCTCAACGATTTTATTGACTTTCCAGCGATTCTCATGACAAAACCCCTCCTAGTGATTTCATTCATCCTTAGTACGAAGTAAAGGCGGGGATTGGATTTACGCGGAAGCTTAAAAACACATAAAAAATTCATTAAAGGAAGCTTAAAAAGCGAATGCTCCGTTCAAAACCGAAATCCGCTTTGCTACAATAATGAATCGAAAATAGCTGTCATAGCGCGTTTATGGTCAGCTTCGGGTTCCTTCATGGACAATCGCCTGGTTCGGGCGAAGACGATAAAGTCATGTTAGGGGGAGAAGATGGTGGGCGAGCATCCTGCGGAATGGCTTGCAGAGATTGCGGACGGATCGGCTGCGGCATTCGGGCGGTTCTATGACAACTACGCCCAGATGGTATATCGGCTTGCGCTGACGATGACCAAGGATCCGGCCGATGCGGAGGATTTATGTCAGGATATCTTTATGGAAGTGCTGCATAAGGCGGATCAGTACGATCCCGACCGGGGGAGCGTGGAGGCATGGCTTGCCGTACGAACGCGCAGCCGGGCGATGGACCGGCTCCGCCGCAAGCAGCGCATGACGGTGTGTGATTGGAATGAGGAGGAGCTGCCGGAGCCAATTCTGTTCAGCGAACGGGAATCCGTCGAGATGGCCGCTCTGCGCCGCGTGGAGCTGGATCAAGTGAAGGAGGCGCTGCGGGCCATTCCGCCGCTCCAGCGCATGGCCGTATATGGCAGCTACGTCGAACAGCTGTCCCACAGAGAAATGGCAGAAATGATGAAGCGCCCTGTCGGGACGATCAAATCGCTGATCCGCTACGGAATTCACAACGTGAGGCGGCGCCTTGACGCCGCCGATCCGAAGGAAGGGGGAGAGCCGAAGCATGATGCATACAAAGCATAGTCATCACGAAGATGATGCTGTCGTAAGCTGTCCGTTGTACTCGGAGGAGAAGCTGGCCGATTACGCGATGAATCGGCTGTCTGAAGCGGACCGCTCTGCAGTGGAACGCCATTTGCGGCATTGCGAAGCCTGCGCCCGGACGGCCGCCGAGTGGCAGGTGATTTTAGGCGAAGCCGGCGGCTTCGGCAACTGTTCGGTTCAGGAAGTCAGCGAGAGGGAGATCCCCGGCGGTTTCGATGCGGAGCCTGCATTCAGCACCGGGAAGGCATCCGATCGGACCGAGCCCAAGCCCGAGCCTTCCCAGCGGCTGCGAAAGAGACTTATGCGCGCGGCTTATGCGCGATCCCTGCGCAAACGTGCAGCCGCCAATCGCCGTTATGCGCTGCAGGCGATCGCAGGGGCGGCCCTCCTCGCCCTGTTCGTCGGGCTGTTTGCCTCGAAGGGGGCCGCGGGCAAGGAAGAAACCTTTGATCATGCGGTGAATCAGCGGATCGCGCATATGCAGAGCGCCGATACCGAACGGTATGCCATCCAGCCGGTGGAGCCTTTCTATGGCAGCGGATCGGTCTGGTTAAAGCGGGGATCCGGGGAAATGCTGATTGTCGTTAACGGATTGTACTCTTTGAAGGAGAAGGATTACCAGGTATGGCTGCAGGATGAGGATCAGCTGTCGAGCGCAGGCTTTATGCTCGTTCAAGGGACGCAGGGCCGAAGCTATTATTACGGCTTTGGCGCTAAAAAAGCCAAGCGGATCGTCGTCAGCATGGAACCTAAAGGAGGAAGCTTGCGCCCGACCGGCCCCGAGGCTGTGCTTGTCGATTTCGAGCAGGAATAACGCGAGCGCAAATCCGCAGCTGCGGGAGACGGCCGACCGGCGAAACAGCGGATTGCCGTTAGCAATCAACCGTATCGCCCGGTGCCGCAACGGCAAGATCCGCTGTCTTGGTGAGAGCAAGACCAATGACCGTTACACACCGGTTCCCTTAAGGATTCCGTCTGGCCAGGGAAGCCGGTATGGGGAGCGACCATGCTTATGCCGGATGTCTAGCGTCTGTCTACAGAAAATAGAGCAATCGAAACACGGATCATATACGAGTCATGTGATCCAATCTGAAATTTACTAAAAGGGCGGTGTAATAGCGGATGTGGCATGCGGACGAATATTTGGAGAAGCTGTACGACAGCAGCATGAAGCGTATAGAGACGGCGAAGGCGTCCCGTACGGCAGAGGAGAGAAAGCAGTACTTGAAGCATAAGCTGCGTGAGCTGCTCGGCGATTTTGATGCAAGCAAGGGTCAGGAGCCCGTACTGCTTGAACGAACGGTCTGTGACGGTTATATTCGGGAACGGGTTCAGCTGTCGGCGATACCCGGATTGTCGTTTGCAGCGTACGTGCTCGTTCCGGACAGCTACAGCCGCGACCCGCTGCCTGCTGTCGTAGCGCTTCACGGCCACGGATACGGAAGCAGGGAAATTGTCGGATTGAAGCCGGACGGCTCTCCGGACATGGAGCCGCCTGGAGCCCACGGGCATTTTGCCATTCAATTGGCGAAGCGGGGGATGATTGTCATCGCCCCGGACGTTGCCGGCTTCGGAGAGCGGCGGCTTCAGGCGGATGTGGCAGCTAACCCGGACGTGAACCACTCCTGCCTTCGCTTATCCACCCTGCTGATGATGCATGGCAAGACGCTGGCAGGTCTGCGCGTGACGGAAACGTTAAAGACGGTCGATTATGCCGCTGGCCGGGCAGAGGTACGCAGCGACCGAATCGGCATCATGGGTTTCTCCGGCGGGGGGATGATCTCGTTTTTGACCGCGGTGCTGGACCCGCGGATTCGGGCTGCCGTCATTGCCGGGTATCCGAATACGTTTAAGGACAGCATCTTGGCGGTGCAGCACTGCGTATGCAATTACATCCCCGGCATGCTGGCCCATGCCGAGCTTCCGGAGTGGCTGGGGCTGATCTCGCCGAGACCCTTGTTTGTGGAATCGGGCAGCGAGGATCGGATATTTCCCGAGCAGGGCTTTCGTGCCGCTGCTGATCAGCTCCGGGACATCTACCGGCGCGAAGGGGCGGAGGATCGACTGATGGCCGATCTGTTCCCGGGAAGGCACCAAATCAGCGGCAGGTACTCGTACGATTGGCTGTTCGATCAGCTGAGCAAGCCGGGAGCGGCTGGATGAGCGGGGAAGCCTCCGCATTTTGATCGATTTTATTGGACGCATTTCCAAACGTACAGGCACTTCTGGGCCTCAGCCTACATACAATGAGAAGACCGAGAACCGAGCGCGTATAGGGCCGGTTGCATTGTATTTTTCGCAGGAGGTGTCCTACAGTGCCTGGATTGTTTACCGCAATTGCTTTGTTCATTAAAGAGTTGACCCTGCTCGTTTCGTACGTGAAAAACAATGCGTTTCCCCAGCCCCTAACAGAGGATGAGGAAGCAAAGCATCTGCAGCGAATGGCCGAAGGCGACCCTCAATCGCGCAACAAACTGATTGAGCATAACCTCCGGCTGGTCGCGCATATCGTCAAAAAATTCGACAACACCGGCGAGGATTTGGAAGACTTGATTTCCATCGGGACGATTGGACTCATCAAGGCGATTGAAAGCTTCCGGCCGAATAAAGGCACGAAGCTGGCGACATTTGCTGCCCGTTGCATAGAAAATGAAATTCTGATGCATCTTCGTTCCTTGAAGAAGACGCGAAAAGACGTATCATTGCATGACCCGATAGGAACTGACAAAGAGGGAAATGAAATCACATTGATAGATATTCTCGGAAGCGAAGCGGATGATATCGTTGATGCGGTGCAGCTGAAGATTGAGAAGAGCAAGATTTACCGCAATCTTGATATTTTGGATGACCGGGAGAAGGAAGTCGTGATCGGACGGTTTGGGCTCGAAGCGGGGGGAGAGGAGCGTACCCAGCGCGAAATCGCCAAGGAGCTCGGGATTTCCCGGAGCTATGTGTCCCGGATTGAGAAGCGGGCGCTAATGAAGCTGTATCATGAGTTTTATAAGAAAAAGTGATTTGAGGATCGGGCCATGCCCGGTCTTTTTTTGACTTTAAGTTTCATGCGGCGCTTTTTTTCCTGGTAGCAATCCAGCAGAAATCACTTTAAAATGTAAGACACGCAGCCAAGTATAAGCATCCCTTAATGACGGGATTATAACTTTGATCATTGGAACAAAAACAAGAAGAAGTGGTGAAACATATGGGGTAACCGTTAAAGATATACTGCAATTGCCTTCATTCCGGGGCGCCAAGGTGCTGACCGGACTGAACAGCCTTCATCGTACGGTCTCCTCATTATCCGTATTGGAGGTTTCCAACGCTGATTTTTCTTCTAAAATCGTCCGTTCCGTCCAAGAGGAGTGGTATGCGGAGGAAATTGTGATCAGCTCGTTATACTCCATCAAGGACAGTGTGGACAAGCAGTGCGAAGCGATTCAATACTTGATTAATCTCGGTGAAGTGGGACTGATTTTATATTATGTCGGAATTGTCATTCCGAAGGTGCCGGAGGAAGTGCTGCAATTAGCCGAGTCCCAAAATTTTATTATCATCTGCATGCCCGAGAACGATTCCTCCTTGCGTTACAATGAAGTGATTTATGAAGTGATGGAAGCGATCGTGCTGGACAATCAGACGATCAATGATAATTTTGTCAATGAATCGCTGGAGAAGGTGTCGTACCTTCCGGAGCATTCGCGCAGCGTGGAGATAATGCTGAAATTGTTAGCCGACCGGCTGAAAGCCAACATTGTACTGACCAATACGAAGCTTGAGATCGTGAATCAAGTCATGTGGCCGCGCAACTCTACGTTGGATGTGGTGAAAATCATTCAGGAGCACGCGCCTCAAATGGCGAACGGCAGTGCCGGAGCGATCAGCTCCGACATCTCCTGTTTTGTTGATCATAAGGTTCTCCGCCAAAAGAACGGGGAGGCGCTGAATCTTTTTTTAATCAAGGAAAATTCGAAGCTGCCGGGGAAGACCATCGATAAAATCAGCGAGGTCGTGCAGGTGGCTATCAATTTATGGGGAGACAAGCATAACGAGGTCAGCGAATATGCCTTGGTCAAGGCGATTATCAATGATGAAAGCGAAAAGATGCGGAGACTTGCCCATCTGCTGCATATCGATGTCGCGTCGATCCAAATGATGTGGCTCGTCTACATTCAGGATTTATCGGAGGAAAAACGCATCAGGGAGGAACTGTCGGAGCATCTCTCCAAATCCTATAAAACGGCGGTCATTCAAACGATCGATCATTGCATCATCGTCCTTCTGGGCAACTGCTCCTATAAATACAATGAGATTGAGGTGGCTGAAGAATATATCGATACGACAAGCTTCCTGCCATCCATATCGGAAATGGTGTACGCGCCGAGAATGAGGAATACGACGGATGTACGCAGGATGTATCAGCTCGTGAACCAAGTCGGGAAGAAAGTGCATCTTATATATCAAGAACGGAAAATGTTTACGGCTGCAGAAATTCGCTCCATGAAGCGGGCGATCGACTTGAGCGTGCAAGGAGAAGAAGTCATTGAGGAATGGATGGCGGTGATCGCTCCTATTCTGGATGACCCTGAATCGGTTAGAACATTAACGATATTTCTTCTGGATGCGAAGGGGAATTTTGATGTCTGTGCCAAGCTCCTCTTTGTCCACAAAAACACCGTAAAGTACCGCATCAAGAAAATCAGCGAGCTGCTGGGCTACGATATCACGATGAATTCCGAATTTTACGATGTGTATCTGGCCTGCATGATCTACCGGTTAATCCATAACTAAGTCCAAGAATCCGAGGGTTTGTCGAAAATGACAAAAATTCGGATTTTTATTTTTATTTCGGAAAAAGACGCGTTGTCCCTCTTCTTTTACAATAAGAAAAATAGTTTTTGGTCACTCGATCAAGTGGAGGGAGCGGGATAGGATGAGCAATACAGAAAAAACGCAGTCTTGGTTCACGCTGGGGATCGTTTGGGCCGGCGCGATGATCAGCATACCGGGTCTCCTGGTAGGGAATACGCTCATCACCGGTATGAGCTTATCCCAAACCTTAGTGGTTACTTTGGTCGGGTACGCCATTATCGTAGCCATCATGATTTTACAGGGAATTCAAAGCACGGAGCTGGGCAAGTCGACCGTTCAGGTTGCGAGCCAGGTGTTTGGCAGCAAGGGATCCCGCACGATTCTTTCGATTATTTTGACGATTGCCTGCCTCGGTTGGTTTGGGATTCAGGCCAATGTGTGCGGCGCGGCGCTGGCAAATTTGTTGGCCGAGTTTGATATTGCGATTCCGGTCCCAATAGCCTCGCTGATCAGCGGTTTGGTGATGGTCGTTTCTGCAATGTACGGAATCAAAGTACTGCGCGTGCTCAGTTATATTGCGGTACCATTGCTGGTCGTGCTCTGCGTGTATGGTTTGGTCAAGGCGCTGAATGGAGAGACGCTGCAGCTTATTTCGAACTACAGACCTGAGCAGGACATGAGCTTCATGGACGGGCTGGCGGTAACGATGGGCTCCTTTGCGCTCGGAGCGGTTATTGCCGGGGATTATTCGCAATTTTCCGCGAAGCGTTCCGATGTGTGGAAAGCCGCCCTCTTCGGGATTATCCCGGCAGGCGTTCTGATGATTAGCGTAGGGGCCGTCTTGACGCTGGCTTACCAAACGAATGATGTTACGGCCGTCTTTTTGAACATCGCCACTCCGTTGATCGGCGGCATCGTGCTGATCCTGGCGGCTTGGAAGACCAATATGGTGAATGCGATCTCGGGCGGGTTCGCGTTGATCAATGTCTTTAACGTTTCCAAGGAAAAAGAAAAATGGGCGGTAGGCGCCGCCGGACTGATCGGGACGGTGCTTGCCGTCGTGGGCATTCTGGATTACTTTACGCCGGTCATGTCCGTGTTGTCGGCCATGGTGCCTCCCGTAGCGGGCGTCATGATTGCCGCTTATTGGGTGATGAACAAAGGGGATAAAAGCCGCTGGAAGGAAACGGAGGGCGTTAATCGACTGGGCGTTTTATCGTGGCTGATCGGTTCGGTCATTGCCTGCCTACCCGTCGTGGTGTCGTTCTTCCCCAGTTTACCGCAGGTATCTAATCAGCCGTTGATCGGCATTGTCATTTCATTTGTCATTTATGTGGTAGGATATCGCTTTACCGTTACAAAGTCTGTCATATTGGAGGAACACTGATGAGATATTTAGATAAAGCCTCGATTGAAAATATTGCGATTGGCGCTGCTTTCCTGGGAACAGGCGGTGGCGGAGACCCGTATATCGGAAAATTGATGGCGATTTCGGCTGTTGAGAAGAACGGGCCCGTCAAATTGTATTCGGTCGATGAAATCGGCGATGAAGACTTTTTTATTCCGGCAGCCATGATGGGAGCCCCTTCCGTATCATCCGAGAAATTTCCGAACGGAAGCGAGTTTGTGAAGGTCTTTCAGAAGCTGGCCCGGTATTTGGGAGAGGACAAAATCGCAGGCACGTATCCCATGGAAGCGGGCGGCGTCAATTCCATGATCCCGATCGTCGTTGCGGCGCAGCTCGGTCTGCCGCTGATCGATTGCGACGGAATGGGCAGAGCCTTTCCCGAGCTGCAGATGGTGACATTTAACCTGGATGGAATCTCGGCAACGCCCATGGCGATTACGGACGAGAAAGGAAATATCGGCATTTTTGAAACGATCGATAACAAATGGACAGAACGCTTGGCCCGGGCAGCTACGGTCGAAATGGGGGCCAGCGCTTTGGTGAGCCTGTACCCGACGACCGGGGCTCAAATGAAGAGAAGCGGGGTCCATCATGTGGTTACGTTATCTGAGCAAATCGGGCAGATTATTTCCTCGAACCATAGAGATGCGAAAGAAAAGCTGCATGAGCTTTTAACGTTGGTGTCCGGCTTCGAGCTGTTCCAAGGAAAAATCGTCGATGTGATCCGGGAAACCAAGGGAGGCTTTAATCTCGGCAAAATGAATCTGGAAGGCATCGAAGCCCATAAAGGCGGCAATATGAAGGTTCATTTTCAAAATGAGAATCTCGTTGCCGAAAGGGACGGACAGGTTGTCGGCATGACCCCGGACTTGCTCTGTCTGGTGGATTATGAAACGTTAACGCCCGTCACGACCGAGAGTCTGAAGTATGGCAAGCGCGTGCGGGTAATCGGACTTCCGGCGCATGAAAAATGGAGAACGGATAAAGGAATCCAAACGGCCGGACCAAGGTACTTTGGATATGATTACGATTATGTTCCGATTGAAGAACTGGTGAAAAAGGCGGTGGCTGATCATGTATAGAATCGGAATCGATGTGGGCGGAACGAATACGGACGCCATTATTTTGGACGAGCTTCATCAGTTGGTTCACTCCGTAAAATCACCAACCAGTCTGGACATCCAGACAGGGATCGAAGCATCGCTTAGGAAATTGCTGCAGGAATCGAGCATCGATAAAACCCAAATTACGCATGCCATGCTTGGCACGACGCAATGCACCAACGCGATTGTGGAACGTAAAAAGCTGGCCACGGTCGGCGTCATTCGCCTAGGCTATCCTGCAACGGCTTCCGTTCCTCCGTATACGGCTTGGCCGGACGATATGGTTGAGAAGCTGTCGGGAAACTACGCTCTAGTTCATGGGGGATATGAATACGATGGTCAAGTGCTCGGCGAAGTCGATGAGAATGAAATTCGCGAGCTATTGGCAGCATGGCGGGGAAAAGTCGAGTCCATCGCGGTCATCGGCGTATTTTCCTCCATCAAGAATGACCAGGAGCTAAGCGTCCGCGATCTTATTCACGAGGTATATGGAGAAGATTATCCGGTTTCCTGCTCTTCCCTGATCGGCTCCGTCGGACTCATTGAACGTGAGAATGCGACCATCTTAAATGCGGCGCTGTGCAAGGTGATCGAGACGACCACCCAAGGGTTCGTAAACGCCCTGGAGGAGGAAGGAATTACGGATGCGGCTGTGTATTTATGTCAAAATGACGGCACATTAATGTCTATTGATTACGCCAAACAGTTCCCGATCCTCACAATCGCCTGCGGCCCGACGAACAGCATTCGCGGAGCTTCTTATTTGGCGAAGATCAAAGATACGATGGTGCTGGACGTTGGGGGTACGACTTCGGATATCGGCGTTCTGCAGGATGGATTCCCGAGAGAGTCGTCGGTTGCCGTGGAAGTCGGCGATATCCGTACCAATTTCCGAATGCCGGACATTATCTCCGTTGGACTGGGCGGAGGCAGTATTGTCCGCGTGGACGAAAGCGGCAAGATCTCGGTCGGACCCGACAGTGTCGGGTACAGGATCGGCGAAGAAGCGCTTGTCTTTGGCGGCAGCACGCTGACAACCACCGATATCGCCGTCCGGCTGGGACTGGCCGATGTAGGCGACAAGCGATTAGTGTCCCATATAGAGGAGGCGTTTGCGAAAGCGGTGCAGGCCGAAATTTCTGCAATCGTCGAGCAAGCGATCGATAAAATGAAAACCTCCTCGGAGGACGTTCAGCTCGTTCTTGTCGGTGGAGGCAGCATTATTATCCCGGATTCGATTCGGGGAGTAGCCAGCATGATGAAAGTGGAGAACGGAAGTGTAGCCAACGCCATCGGGGCGTCCATTGCTCAAATCAGCGGGCAATATGAACAGATTTATATTTATGCACGGGAACCGCGCGAGGCTTGTCTGAAGGATGCGGAGGCAAAAGCGGTCAAGCAGGCGGTATTGGCCGGAGCGGATGCGGTTACGATCGAATTGGTTGAAGTGGAAGAAACCCCGCTGGCTTATCATCCGGAGAATGCGACAAGATTAAGAGTGAAAGTCGTAGGGAAAATGAAATAGGAACGTGAAACAGCCGGACCCCTTGAGAGTTGCGTCAAGGGGTCCGGCTGTTTGGCTTTTTAGAAGCTGATCAGGATTCTTCCTGATCGAATTCGGTCTGGATGATTTGATCCTCGGACGGATAGTCGCGTTTCAGCTCCTGATGAAGCTCCCGATTTTCATAGTCGAAGCGGTTCGGGGGCCGCTGATCGGCTCTCCATGGGCTGCTCTTGCCCAGCGATTCCGTCATTAGGCTTGAGCCGAAAGGACCTTCGGGAAACTCTTCCGCAGTCAGATCGTTGCGCTGGGACTCTACGGTTGACAAATCCGTATACTCATCCCGTTCTTCCTTCTTAAACCGGTTCATCGTGAAGCCCTCCTGTCGGGTACCTGATATACCCTCAGTGTCCCCTGTGATCCCGGAAATCATGCGGAAAAACCGCGGCCAATCTGAAACCAACAGCGATTGTAGGATCATTTTACGTACTTGCCCTAACATCCATTCATTGTTCACTTATATAGTGACGCTCGGGCATCCGGTGCTTTATTGCTGTATCAACCCTGCAGCCTGAAACACCCGATCAAACGCAGCGCGTGATCTGATGACAAGCTCTTCAGGCGAAGCCGTCGGCTGGGCAGCGGTCAATATCTCTTGGCTGACTGGCCCTGCATACCCGATATCGTTCAGCGCGCGAAGGAAGCCTGCCAAATCGATGACTCCCTCACCTGGATACTGCCGATCATTATCGAGGACGTCCTGCACCGGAATATCCTTGGCGTCATTAATATGAACATGAACAATCTGGTCCGCACGCAGCTGGCGGATGTCCGACACGCTCATTTCATTGGTGTACCAGTGGTAAGCATCATACAGAAGCCCGACATTCGGTTCGCCGATGGCATCGATCCAATCCAGCGTTTCCTGAACGGTCCAGATGAACGGATGCTTCCACTGCGTGCGCAGATGATGCGGCCCGACGAATTCCAGCCCCAGCCGAATGCCGTAAGCGCCCAGAATGTTCGCGCAGCTGCGAAGGCGCTTGGTAGCCACAGCCATGAAATGCGCAGCCGGCGCATCCGTGGAAGGAAGAATGTATGTACAGCAGCGAGTGCAGCCCAAGGCAGCAGCCGCGGCCGCTGCGGACGGAAGCTTCTCCAGCCCTTCCAGGAACTGCTCATCCGTTCCTCTCCACTCCACAGGCAATCCGATGGCGCCAATTTGAATGTTGCTCGATTGCAGCAGCGCTGCCGCTTCTTCTTTTCCCAAACGGTCCACCAAGCTCTTCGCATCTAAATCCACGCAGTCAAAACCGTAGCGGGAAGCAAGTTCGATAAGCTGTAAATCGCTTTCAAGTTTTCCGATTCCTGCAGCTGTTAATCCTTGAAGCATTTCTATCGTCTCCAATCTCTTAAAGTTCATCTCTATTATAGTTATGTTTTCGCCTTTAAATCTATGAAACCTTTTTATTACGAGATTTAAAGTTGAGTTAAAGACATAGGATATTATATCGGGTAGAGAGGGAATGCAAACCAAGACGCCGAAATATTCTTGTTATAGAGACTCCCGAGGGTGCTATTTTTTTGCTTATTTCGTTGGGGCACAAATCAATCGGGATGATCGTACAGTAAACGATGAATCGTGAAACAAGCGACGGTAAAGGAGACGAACAACCAAACCAATGAATACCATACAGATTCGCAAGAGGGAACTGAACAACTGCCGTCCGGAACCGACGATGAACGAGGACGAGCTGAATCGATTCTGGGATCATTATCTCCATGTATACGCAGGCTCGCCGCTTCAAGTCGAAAGTGAGCCGGAAGAAACACCGTATCCCCATATGAAGGTGTCCAAGGTGACGTACCGCGGCTTTGACGAGACACCGATCCATGCCTGGTACATAACGCCTGCGGATTCCAATGAATCGTCCAAACGGCCTTGCGTCATTACCTTTCCTGGATATTCCGGAGACCGAGGGCTGCCGGAACGATATGCCCATTGGCTGATGCTCGGCTATTCCGTTCTGGCAGCTGATGTCCGGGGCCAGAGCGGAGAGACGGGAAATCTGCTGCCCTTGGATGGAGGCGTCGTGAAAGGCTGGGTGTCCCAGGGCATTACCGACATTCATCGATCCTACTATATGGCGATGGCCATCGATACCGTAAGAGCCGTCGATGCTGCCTTGGCACAGCCTGGGGTAGATCCTGCCAAAATCGCAGTCGTCGGGGGAAGCCAGGGAGGCGGCCTTGCGCTCCTTGCCGGGGCATTGCATCCGAAGGTGGCTGCAATCGTGGCAGACATTCCGAATCTGTGCAGAATGGATTACGGCGTGCTGCACTCGGCCAGCTCATTGACGGAAATCGCCCAGTATATCAAGCGTTATCCGGAACTGCTGGATCCTATTCTGTATCATCTGGCTCATTTCGACATCCTGAATCTTGCACCAAGAATCAAAGCGCCGGTCATGGTTTCTGTCGGCTGGAAGGATACGGTATGCATGCCGGAGACAATATACGCAGCTTATAACCGGATACAGGCACCCAAGGAAATACGGGATTATCCTTTCTCAGGACATGAGGTGAATGAGTATCAGAAGAGGGAAGCGGTGCTCTTTCTGGAACGGGTCTTGGTTCATTAAAGTAGTTCAACAAATTTCCTGAACAAAAAGGGCTGGTACTGCTCAAACGTTACCAAAAAGTAATTACATCACTTCAAAGTGCGTACTTCTCAAGCCAAACCCTAACGTGCAAAATGACATTAATCAAAACATGACGTTAGGAGATGCGCTTATATGAATAAGGATCAACGTTCACATCATTCGCTAAAAACGGCTTTGGTTGTAGGGGCCAACGGGGTGATTGGCCGCAACCTCATCGAGTACCTTGCGACGCTTCCCGACTGGGATATCATCGGCGTATCGCGCCGAGGCGGGGAGTCCACGAACCGCGTTCGTTATGTATCGGCCGACCTGCTGGACCGGGAGGATACGGCCGCCAAATTAAGCGGCTTGACCGAAGTGACGCATATTTTCTATGCGGCATACCAGGATCGGCCAACGTGGGCCGAACTCGTCGCGCCGAATTTGGCCATGCTCGTCCATGTCGTGGAAGCGATCGAGCCCGTTGCCGCTAACCTGCAGCATGTAAGCCTGATGCAGGGCTACAAGGTGTACGGAGCTCATCTCGGTCCATTCAAGACGCCGGCCCGGGAGACGGATGCGTACCATATGCCGCCGGAATTCAATATCGATCAGCAGAACTTCCTCGAGGAACGGCAGAAAGGCAAGGCTTGGACCTGGTCAGCGCTGCGTCCCTCCGTTGTCAGCGGTTTCGCTCTTGGAAACCCGATGAATCTGGCCATGGTCATTGCCGTTTATGCCTCGATTTCGAAAGAGCTTGGCATTCCCCTGCGTTTTCCAGGTAAGCCGGGAGCCTATCACAGCCTGCTGGAGATGACCGATGCCGGTCTGCTTGCCAAGGCGACCGTTTGGGCGGCAACCGATGAACGCTGCGCCAATCAAGCCTTCAATATTGCGAACGGGGACCTGTTCCGCTGGAACGAGTTATGGCCGAAGATTGCGCAGTATTTCGAGATGGAAACCGCACCGCCTCTGCAGATGAATCTGGAAACGGTCATGGCAGATAAAGAGCCGGTTTGGAATCGTATGGTTGAGCAGCATGGACTTGCGAAGCATTCTTACCAAGAGGTCTCATCCTGGAAGTTCGGCGATTTCGTGTTCTCCTGGGACTATGATTTCTTTGCGGACGGCTCGAAGGCGCGTCGCTTCGGTTTTCATGAGTATGTCGATACGGAAGCCATGTTCCTGAATATCTTTGACGAGCTCCGGCGGCGCAAAGTCATTCCATAAATACCGGGCAGTGACTGAAGCTTTCGCAACAAGGCAGCCGGGAGCGCTTCTTTCGTTCATCCCGTTAAAACCAAAACATGACCGGTATATCTGTTGCCGGAAAGCACAAGCACAAGAGAGCCGGCTATACTGTTAGCCGGCTCTGCTCTGCTTGTTAATGCGATTCCTCAAGCAGTGGCTTTTCCAGAACGGTTGCGGACTCGCCGTATTTTCGCTCGATATGAGCATCTCCCCATCGGCACATCAGATGAAGAATTTCCTTTAAGCTCCAGCCATACTCGCTAAGTTCATACTCCACCTTGGGCGGAACCTGATTATAAATTTTGCGTACGATAACGCCCTCCTCTTCCAGCTCACGCAGATGCTGTGTCAGCATTTTCTGGGTAATTTGGGGAATCAGGCTTAACAACTCGCTATTACGTCTTTTCCCGAAAGTAAGATGAAAGAGAATGACCGGTTTCCACTTTCCGCCGATGACCTCCAGCGTCGCTTCTACCGCGGTGTTGTACACTTTTTCCTTATGCTCCATGATAAGCCTCGCTCCTTCGTACCACGATATGATATTTACCAGCGATTTCCGACCTCCCGCTTTACTTCCTCCACTATAACATGAACTCCTTCATCCATCTGATCCGACCTTGCTCTGGAAATGCCGATACGTATGAACTTTTCCCGCATCCGGTAATCGGACGGAAAAAACAGCTGCCGGACACGGGACGGACCCCCATTTATGAGACATGGCTTTCTTCTTCACTTCTACCGATTAGCTGACTTTTGTTGCCAACGCAAAAACACCTCCAAGGTTGTCTCCATATCTTTCGACACGGCTCATTCTCTTGAAGGTGTTTTAAATTTGTCTCAAGCTGTGGGTCAGTCCCGTCTATGGAGACTGGCTTGATCTCCCTTTTATATAGGATGCCGCCTACCGTTAAGCCCGGTCCAGAATCGTCTGGAGCGTCGTCCGGTCAAGCCCTTTAACCAGCTTGATCAGAAGCTCCTTGGCTGCTTCGTAGTCATCCGTGTGGATGATGGACGACGAGGTATGGATATACCGGGAGCAAATGCCGATGATCGTAGATGGAACCCCGATGCCGCTTAAGTGAACTTGCCCGGCATCCGTTCCGCCCGGCGATACGAAGTACTGATATTTGATCTTATTCGTCTCTGCCGTATCCTGCACGTATTCCACCATGCCCCGATGCGTCAGCATCGTCGGATCGAAGATGCGGAGCAAGGCCCCTTGTCCGAGCTGGCCGAATTGGCTCTTGTCGCCCATCATATCGTTTGCCGCGCTTGCATCAAGGCCGAAGAAAATGTCGGGCTGGATCAAGTTGGCTGCAGTCCGCGCCCCGCGAAGTCCGAGCTCTTCTTGAACGGTGGCTCCGGCATAAACCGTATTCGGAAGCTTCTCTCCGTGAAGAGCTTGAACGAGCTCGATGGCCAGGCCGACGCCGTATCGGTTATCCCATGCCTTAGCCATGATTTTTTTCGGATTGGCCAGCGGAGTAAATTCGCAGATCGGCACGATCTGCTGCCCCGGACGGATGCCGAACGATTCCGCCTCCGCTTTGTTGTCCGCGCCGATGTCGATATACATGGATTTGATATCGACCGGCTTGCTGCGCTGTGCTTCGTCCAGCAGGTGGGTCGGGATGGAGCCGACGACCCCGATAATCGGCCCGTTGTCGGTAATAATCTGCAGGCGCTGAGCCAGAACGGCCTGGCTCCACCAGCCGCCCAGCGGCTGAAAGCGCACCATGCCCGCTTCCGTAATGCCGGTTACCATGAAGCCGACCTCATCCATATGCCCGGCGACCATGACTCTCGGACCTTCGTCGTTCCCGCGCAGTACAGCAAACAGGCTGCCGAGCCGATCCTGTACAAATTCTTCGGTATATGGGGAGAGTGCATTTTTTACCCAAGCGCGCAGCTCTCTTTCAAAGCCCGGCGCAGCCGGAAATTCAGTAAGCGTCCGAAACAATTCGCGTGTAGATTCATTCATAGGCTATTCGCTCCTTTGGAAAAAAGGTATGTATGAGTTCATCCTATTTAGTATGCCCCTATATACCGCAAAAGTCTACATTACAAGCTATGAAACAATCGCGGCTTGCTCAGGAAAAATAGATCGTCCAAGCACCAAATGATTCCCGAAGAATACGCTGGAATAAAACATGTCAATGAGTCATGGACAGGGGAAGGGCGAAGAAATATGGGCGAATACGGGGTGGGATCGTACTGCCGGCAAGCTGAATTCGGCGAGTTTCTGCTCATTATCATTCTTTTCATACTGCTCGTCATATTGCTGAATTACTTTTTGATTTAATGGCGAAATGGTTACGGTACATTTATGCTAAATTCAATCAAGCAACTACGATCGGCAGCTTTCCGGTTACGGAAGGCTGTCTTTTTGCATTTATGCTTGCCCATGAGAGCCGTACCACCGTGGCGGCCGTTTGCGCCCTGATGACGGAATCGTTCAAAACAGCATGACACCGCGCGGCTTTTGCATTAAGGATGATTTTCCAAACATAAAGGAAGTTCGTTCAAAGCATAATGATTATCGAGTGATATCCATAATGGCTTTCCGAGGCTGGTTGAAGAATCCATACTTAAATATTCAGCGGAGGTGTAACCAAATGTCCGGTTCCAACAACCAAAAGCCCAAGTCTGATATCAGTACCATGAGCTCGGCCGAATATCAGGCGATTGCGAAGAAGCATGAGCCTCCCCGCGCCGTATTTAAAAACTGTATACGCGCCTTTTTGGTCGGAGGCCTCATCTGTTTGATCGGTCAATGCATTCAGCGCTTTTTCATGACCGTGTTCGATATGAGCACGAAGGAAGCGAGCAACCCGACGGTGGCCGTTCTTATTATCATTTCCGTCATTTTGACCAGCTTTGGCGTATACGACAAAATTGCCCAATGGGCCGGTGCGGGAAGCGCGGTGCCGGTTACGGGTTTTGCCAACTCCATGTGTTCGGCCGCTTTGGAGCACCGGGCAGAGGGACTGGTCCTTGGAGTGGGAGCTAGCATGTTTAAGCTTGCCGGCTCCGTGATCGTGTTCGGTACCGTTGCGGCGTTTATTATCGGCATCATATACGCCGTGCTCGGCATCGGGGGGAGGTAACGCGAGATGAAGATCATCGGTCAAACGTGGCAGTTCGAGAACAAACCGGTCATTATCGGCACCGGTACGATTGTCGGACCTGAAGAGGGAGAGGGGCCGCTGGCGGAAGACTTCGATTATATATACGACAACATCGAGATCAATGAGAAAACATGGGAGAAGGCGGAACGTAAGCTGCTGGAGGACGCTTCACGGAAAGCTGCGGAGAAGGCCGGGATTAAGGAGGATCAGCTTCAGTTCTTTGTAGGCGGAGACCTAATGAACCAAATTATCAGCAGCTCCTTCGCAGCAAGGCAGCTTGGCGTTCCGTATCTCGGCGTTTTCGGCGCCTGCTCCACCTCCATGGAGAGCCTTGCGGTCGCTTCGATGATCGTGGATTCGGGCTCCGCGAAATATGTGATGGCAGGCACGGCGAGCCATAACTGTACGGTGGAGAAGCAGTTCCGTTATCCGACGGAATACGGCTCGCAAAAGCCTCCGTACGCCCAGTACACCATAACGGGAGCAGGCTGCTCCGTCGTCTCCAGCGAGGGGGACGGACCGCGCGTCACATACGCCACGATCGGGAAGGTCGTCGACCTGGGCATCAAGGATCCCTTCAATATGGGAGCCGCCATGGCCCCCGCTGCGGCCGATACGATTACGAAGCATTTTAAAGATACCGGCAGACAAGCCAAAGATTATGATTTGATCGTGACCGGCGACCTGGCATCCGTCGGCCTGCCGATTGCCAAGGATCTTCTGAAGCAGAACGATGTCATCATGGACGGCACGGTTTTTGCCGATTGCGGTCTGATGATTTACGATCTGGAAAAACAGAAGTACGTGAATGCCGGCGGCAGCGGCTGCGGCTGCTCAGCCGTTGTGACTTACGGCCATATCTTGAACCGGATGCGTAAAGGAGAACTGAACAAGGTGCTGGTCGTTGCTACGGGTGCCCTGTTGTCGCCGCTGTCATACCAACAAGGCGAGAGCATCCCGTGCATTGCTCATGCAGTAGCTATAGAGACGGGAGGAAGCAACTGATGCAGTTTTTATGGGCTTTTATCATTGGCGGTTTGATCTGCGTTATCGGACAAATCATGATGGACGTTATAAAGCTGACCCCTGCGCATACGATGAGCACCCTCGTCGTGGCCGGCGCAATTGCCGACGGGTTCGGCCTGTATGAACCGCTTGTCAAATTTGCCGGGGCCGGAGCCTCGGTTCCGATCACCAGCTTCGGCAACTCTCTGGTTCACGGAGCTTTGACAGAGCTGGAGCGGGACGGCTGGATCGGGGTCGTGACGGGGATATTCGAAGTAACGAGTGCAGGGATATCCTCGGCGATCATATTCTCTTTTCTTGCTGCGCTTTTGGTGAGGCCAAAAGGCTAATGTTATAGCTGTTCAGACATCTATGCTGCCCTGGTTAAACAACCAGGGTTTTTTGCTGTTTAAAGCAAGTCTGGCGTTGGTTAAGGAACAAAATATGGCTGCGAATGTACTCTGCGACCTCGATCATGTACAATAGTACTAAATTAAGTATTTATTCCCTTACAGGAGGTTAGTCATACATGCCCGTAAGCCAAGAATCCATGAAAATCATTTCCTCGGTGCGATCCAATCTGGAGTCGTGCCTGCTAGGCAAAGAATTCGAGATCCAATTGCTCCTTACGGCGCTGCTCGCTGGTGGACATGTTCTGATCGAGGACGTACCGGGAACGGGAAAAACGCAATTGATCAAAGCACTGGCTAAATCCATGCAGGGAGATTACCGGCGTATTCAATGCAATCCGGACATTCTTCCGAGTGATATAACAGGGGTATCCGTATTTCACCCCCGAGATGAAATGTTTTATTTCCGGCCGGGACCTGTCATGACCAATATTTTGCTCGCAGATGAGATTAACCGGGCCACGACGAAGACGCAGTCCGCTCTGCTTGAAGTCATGGAAGAGCGCAGCGTGACCGTGGACGGGGAGACGCATGAGCTTCCGCATCCGTTCATGCTGTGCGCCACCCAGAACCCGATTGATTTCGAGGGAACCTATATGCTTCCGGAGGCGCAGCTTGACCGTTTCATGCTGAAGCTAAGCCTGGGATATCCCGATGCGGCAACCGAGAAGCAGCTCATGTATGCCTCGAAGGACGGACAGCTGTCGGATAGGCTGAAGCCTGTGACGCATATGGATACCGTCTCCGCAATTCAGCGCGAGATTCGCGACATATTTATCGGCGAACCGGTTGCCGATTACTTGTTGAACATCACCCGCTCAACGCGGGAGCACCCTTCCGTCATGCTGGGCGCAAGCCCGCGGGCAACGCTGTCCTTCATGAATGCGGCCAAAGCCTTTGCCTTCCTTCAGCAGCGTGACTACGTGCTGCCTGATGATGTGAAGACGCTTGCCCCTTACGTCCTCTCACACCGGATTATGCTGCGTCCGGAAGCACGGCTCGATAATGCAACGCCCGAATCGGTGCTGGACTTTATTTTGCGACAGGTTAAAGTGCCTGTTCAAATGGGGAGATAAGCATGCGGCGCGCCGTTTCCGTATTTCTAAATGGCATGCAGCCGTCCAGACTGGCAGCGGTATTGACGGTTTGGTGCTTATGTCTTTTGTACGTGTTGTTTCAAGGAGGGAAAACCTCTCTCATGCTCTTTTCCATGGTCAGCCTCTTATCCGTATATGTCATCGGAGCGGGCTTTGGCGGGGTGAGGCGCGTAAAGGCGAAGCGCAACATTCTCGGTGACCGGGATCGCCGCGATCAGCTTCATGCCGGGGAGCAGGTGCGCGTTCGGCTCGATGTGAACGTCCCCGGGTTATTGCCGATGCCGTATTTGGTCGTCAAGGAAGTGCTGCAAAGACATAACGGCGATTCATGGTCATTCGAAGACAGCATTATCCCGAACATGCGCGGTGCCGGGGTGCTCGTATTCCAGACTCCGCCTCTCGAGCGGGGGCGGTATGCGTTCGCCGGGACGGAATGTATCAGCGAGGATATCTTCGGCATCATGGAGCATCGGGGACGGATCGAAGTGAACACGGAATTTAGGGTCCTCCCAAGGACGGTTTATATTCCGAAATGGAACCGGAATATCCATAGATCCCGGCTCGGCGGTACGCATACAACAGTATCTGCCTCAAGGCGGGAGACGACTCAAATTAATGGAGTGCGCGATTATGTTTATGGCGATCGGATTTCGCGGATTCACTGGAACGCGACGGCGAAGACCGGTTCGTGGAAATCCAAGGAGTTCGAGCATGAATCCTTTCCCAAGACGCTGATCGTCCTGGATGGCGCCCAGAATGCTTATGTGAGCGCTCAGCAATTCGAGGTTGCCGTATCTGCTGCCGCTTCGCTGATTGAATATGGTGCGAAGGAGCATGCGGGAACGGGCTTGTTTACGGCCACAGAGGAAGGCAAGCTGTTTCCTCCGACGGAGCAGGCAGGGGAACGTATGCGCATGATTCAGCATTTGGTCGATGTGGATTACAACCGCAAGGGCAGCCTGATTGCAGAGCTAGAACGCTCCTACCGCCATTTCCCGCAGGGAGCCGTGCTCCTGCTCATCAGTCCGATGAGCGGCAGGGAGGCGTCCGAAGTCCTACGCTGGGTGGAAGCCAGAGGCATGAATCCATGCTTTCTGCAAATCATGAATCCCGGCGGCAAGCCGCTTCGCGATGAATCGATCTCGATCCTGAGGTCGCGGGGGATTTCATGTTACTCCGTCTCATCGCTTGAGGAGCTGCCTGCTGCGTTGGGAGGTGGAGTCGCTTGAAGCTGTGGCTTGATAAGCTGTCAACGACATTTTTTAATACGCTGACGGTGCTGTGGATTTGGATCATCGGCATGCAATGGGTATCCTTCACGGAATCCATCTGGCTGTCGGAGACGACGGCGATCGTAATCGCCGCCATCACCATTACGGCGGTGATTGAAGCGCTGATACCGCTTAAGATGGTGTTTAGGCTTGTATTGCAATTCCTATTGATTCTATACAGCGTGTTTAAGCTGCTGGAAGCCGGCGGCATGCCGGTGCCTTCATTCGGACCGGATACGGTATTATCCGATGAATTGATGTATTTATTCCCGTATTTATGGTTCGCTGTTGCAGCGTGGGCAATTTTCGTCTTTATATTTCTCTGGGCGAAGACCAAACGGCGCATTCTGTTTGTTGTCGGACTGAACGTGATCGGCCTTGCGGTTCTGGATTCGTTCACGAAGGTCACTCTATGGGATGAGACGGCATGGGTAGCCGGAGCAGGCATGGGCTGGCTCGTGACGAACCACTTCAACCGCTTTCGGAGACGGTTCCCGCAAGGATGGGTTAACTTATCCAGATCTCCGTTTAAAATCATTGCCAACATTCTCGTCATCTTCTCGCTCATTATCGTTGCCGGTGTCAATATGCCGCACATCAATCCGACGCTGACCGACCCTTATACGGCATGGAGGGAATGGAGCGGAGTGCCATTGTCCGGCGTCAGCACGAGCGGTACCGGTACCTTGATCGAAACTCCGGTAGAGAGCTCGTCCGGATACGGAAGAGGCGATAACGATCTGGGCAGCGGCTTCAACTTTGATTACTCCCCGGTGATGTCGGTTAGCTCGGAGGAGCGCAGTTATTGGCGCGGGGAGACAAGGGCCGTTTACTCCGGAACAGGCTGGGCCGACCGGAGCGGAAGACGCTCGGGGGCCGATGTAGGGATCGGGGAGAGCCTTCCCGATGAGGAGGCAAGCTCCATGCCGACCAAGACCGTGAAGCAAACGGTCACGATGCTGAACGATACCGAGTATCCGGTCCTATTCGGAGCTTATAAGATCCATGAGGTTCAAATGCTGGATGAGGTTATCGATCCGGAGCGTCTAAGCTGGGTATCTGAAGGGGCTGAGCTGCATCTGCAGGGGGGACGAAACGGCGATTACCCGAAAAGCTATACGCTGGTATCGGAGGTTCCCGTCATTCCACTTGAAGAGCTTAGGGGCAAAACCTACAGTCAACTGTACAACGGTTCCGTGGATGATGCCTATCTCCAGATCCCAAGAAACTTTCCCGACCGCGTAACCGATTTGGCCAAGCAAATCACGGAATCGGCAGAAACGCCGTATGATAAGGTCATTTTGCTGCAACAATACTTACAGAGCAACTACTCATATACCAATACGCCTGATCTGTCGCGCAAGCAAAGCGAGGATTTTGTGGACAGCTTCCTGTTTGAAGTCCGGGAGGGCTATTGCGATTACTTCTCCACCGCAATGGTGATGATGACCCGATCGCTGGATATCCCTGCACGCTGGGTAAAAGGCTATGCGCCCGGAAGCAGCTCAGTCAGCGAATACATCCCGATGGACGGGCAGAGTCCGGTCAGCAGCGGGACCTATACGGTAACGAATGCCGACGCGCACTCATGGGTCGAGGTCTACTTCGGCGAGTACGGCTGGATTCCGATTGAGGCGACACCTGGCTTTAGTATGCCGCTCCTTACAGGTCAGCCTGAAGCTGAGCCAGTGGTTCAAGAAGAGGTTGAAGAAGAGGAACAGGAAGAGGCGGAGACGCCACCTGCCGCTGCATCGGATGATCAATCTTCCGGATGGTGGAAAGGCATCGGCATTGCGGCAGCTGTTGTGATTGCGCTGTGGATCTTTTACATTCTGTGGAGAATGCGCATTAATCTGCGCTTTGCCGGGGCGCGGCTCCGTGCAGGGAAGCCGCTGTCCGCTGCGGACAAGGTCATTGCGGAGACCGAGCGATGGCTGCGGTCGGTGCAGCGGAAAGGATTGGTCCGTCAGGACAGCGAGACGCTGCGCGAGTCGGTTCGCCGCTGGAGCGAGGCCAATCCATTGCTGGAGCCGCAGCTGAAGCCGCTGCTGCAGCAGTTCGAAACAGCCCGCTATAGTCCGGCAGAGGTATCGGAGGAGCAGTGGCGTCTTGTCCAAGCCGATGCGGAAGTCCTCAAGAAAATGATTCGGAAGGTTCGTCTGGCTTAAAGAGGAGCTCGGCAGTTCTTATCCATGTGAAGAGGGATGCCTGCCTTCAACGGGCTTGATCCCGGAAGACGGTCTTATTCTGATCTTAACCGGCAACGGTAAATGCATAGGCCGCCCGAGTCCTTTTTAGTGGGATGACGGTGGTCTTTTGCTGAACATTTCGGCATCAGCGATTCAAGTGCTTTTGTTCGTGATTATTTTTACTACGGAACCGGATTATGGTATAGTTTTTCGTATGAAATTGAGGTGACGAAATTGTTTGAAATGCTAATTCCGAAGCTCCGTGTCAATACGGTTTTCGATATTGATCTGGAAGAGCTGTACGAGCAAGGATATCGCGGAATCATTACGGATCTCGACAATACGCTCGTCGGTGCGAAAGCGCCGCTCGCCACGCCGGAGCTCGTGGACTGGTTTAAGAAAGTGAAGGAGATCGGCTTCCAGCTGATCATCGTTTCAAACAACCAGCTCGAACGGGTGTCGAAATTCGCAACACCGCTCGATATCCAATATGTGCATGAAGCCCGGAAGCCGAGCAATGCCCCGTTCCGCAAGGCGATGAAGATGATGGAGCTGACCGCGGACAAAACGATTGTCGTCGGCGATCAAATGCTGACCGACGTATACGGCGGAAACCGGCTCGGTCTATATACGGTTCTGGTGATGCCCATCGCCATTAACGACGAGGGCTGGTTTACGCGTATGGTGAACCGCCGGGTGGAGCGGATCGCGTTAACCCGGCTGCGCAAAAAAGGACTATGGCTTGAGGAGGAACCGAAATCATGACCTTGCCAACAGGCGAAGACATCAAGAAATGCAGCGGCTGCGGAATCCGGCTTCAAAGCGAGGCCCAGGATCAGCCGGGGTATTTGCCGGAGAAGGCATGGGAGCGCGATCCGGTCATCTGCCAGCGCTGCTTCCGAATCAAAAATTATAATGAAGCGTCCTCGGTTGCCGTCGATCAGGACGAATTTTTACGTTTGCTGGGGCAGATCGGCGGAAAGAATGCCCTTGTCATTCATATTGTGGACCTTTTTGATTTCGAAGGGAGCCTGATTTCGGGACTGCAGCGTTTTGTCGGAAATAATCCGGTTATACTGGCTGTCAATAAAACCGATCTTTTACCGAAGGTGACCAACTGGAATAAGGTTCTGAATTGGGTCCAGAAGCAATGTAAGGAACATGGGTTAAAGACGGAGGACATCGTTCTGTGCAGCGCAAAGAAAAATCAGGGCTTTGAACGGCTGCTTGAAACGGTTGCCTATCACAGAGGAGACCGGGACGTATATGTCGTCGGTGCCACCAATGTCGGAAAGTCCAGTCTGATCAACCGCTTAATACGCGACTACAGCGACTTGGAGCAGGAGCTGACAACCTCCCGCTACCCGGGGACCACGCTGGATATGGTCCATATTCCGCTGGATGACGGACGAGATATTATCGATACTCCGGGCATCGTGTACCCTTGGCGTTACAGTGAAATCGTGAGCCGGGAGGATCTGCGCGAGGTCATGCCGGAAAATCCGCTGAAGCCGGCCGTTTACCAGCTGAATGAAGGCCAAACCCTGTTCTTCGGCGGCTTTGCCCGCTTTGATTTCGTGCAGGGAGTCCATCAATCGTTCACGTGTTTTATCAGCGGAAGGCTCAACATTCACCGGACGAAGCTTGAACGGGCGGACACGTTGTTCGAAGAGCATGCGGGCGAGCTGCTCTCTCCGCCGACCCGCGAGAGGCTGGCCGAGCTGCCGGAATGGACAAGGCATGAAATCCGGATCCCGAAAGGCTCCCGGACCGATGTGTTCATTTCCGGCCTTGGCTGGATCAAGGTCAATGGCGACCAGGGAGCGCTGGTGGCCGTTCATGCGCCGAAGGGAGTCAAGGTGCTGGCTCGTCCTTCGCTGATTTAATTGCGTCGTCAACGCGTCTTCATGACTGAAGACGGTTTACTCACGGGAGAGACGGGGGAAATACAATGAAGGAAACTCAAGCCGGCACCGATTATTTGAAGCTCGGCGTCATGGGGGATCCCATCGGCCATTCCAAATCGCCGGCCATGCATAATGCGGCGCTTGCCGCATTAAACCTCCAAGGGGCGTACATTCCTCTCCATATTCGGCCTGAAAGATTGGGGGATGCGATCGAGTCGGTCAAGACGCTCGGATTTCGCGGAGTGAACGTAACGATTCCCCATAAGGTGGAAGTCATGCGGTATTTGGATGCCATCGACGAGGGCGCGGCCCGGATCGGTGCCGTAAACACGATCGTGAACGATAACGGCAGGCTGACGGGTTACAATACAGACGGAATCGGGTATGTGCGCTCCCTGAAGGAGGAGGCTTGCCCGGATCTTAAGGGCAAGCGCATCGCGGTGCTCGGCGCCGGCGGCGCTGCCCGAGGCATCATTTATGCCTTGATCGGCGAACAGCCGGAATCGATCTCCATCATTAACCGGACCGAAGACAAGGCCAAGGCGCTTGCGCAGGAATGGGGAACGATGGCCGAGCTTCACGGCTGCGGCGAAGAGCATGCGAAGGAAGTGCTTTCGCGAGCGGAGGTGGTCATTAATACGACCTCAGTCGGCATGCACCCCCGAATTTCAGAAATGCCGGTTCATCCGGAATGGATTCCTGAGGGGGCGGTCGTCAGCGACCTGATCTATAATCCGCTGAAGACCGAGCTGCTGCTGCAGAGCGAGCAGAGGAATTGCACCGTGCACGGGGGACTGGGCATGTTCATTAATCAGGGGGCTTATGCCCTGGAATATTGGACCGGCCTCAAGGCGCCGGTGGAGGCGATGAAGGAAGCGGTACTCGCAAGCTTGCTATAAGGATTCATTCTTTTGTTTATTGATTAATGGGTAAGCTAAAGCTACAATATAGTTTTTAAACAAGCGATAGGCTTGTATAGATGATGATTAAGGGGTAATGACCAAGCATGTTAACAGGAAAGCAAAAACGACACTTACGTTCGCTTGCCCATCATTTGGACCCGCTGTTCCAGGTAGGCAAAGGCGGCAGCAATGAGCATTTGATCCGCCACATCGAAGAAGCGATTGAGAAGCGGGAGCTGCTGAAAATCTCGGTGCTCAACAATTGCCTGGAGGATCCTCGCGACATCGCCGAGGAGCTGGCCGAAGGTGCCGGGGCCGAATTGGTCCAAGTCATCGGAAAGACGATTGTTCTCTATAAGGAATCGAAGGATCATAAGACGATCGAACTGCCTTAAAGCAAGATCGGTGTTCAGAGTATCATAGTCCTCTGACTAGGGGAGGTGAGCCGAATGAAAGTGGGGATCATGGGGGGAACCTTCGACCCTGTTCATATCGGACATATGCTGGCGGCTGAGGCGGCGCGCGTCGCTTATGGCCTGGAGGAAGTGTGGTTCATGCCGAGCCATATTCCTCCGCATAAGGAGGATGCGGGCGTAACCGGGATGATGCGGCTGGAGATGACAGCCGAGGCGGTTGCCGGCCACCCGTCCTTCCGCACGCTGGACCTTGAAATCAAGCGCGGCGGCATTTCCTATACGGTCGATACGATCAAGGCCCTTCGCGAGATGTATCCCGAGCACGATTTTTCGTTTATCATCGGAGCGGATATGGTGGAGTATCTCCCGAAGTGGAACCGGATCGAGGAGCTAGCGGGAATGCTGACGTTCATCGGGGTCAACCGTCCGGGGACGAAGCTGAACGTAGAGTCGCTGCCGGATTTTCTTAGACGGGTGGTAAGGATCGCGGAAATGCCGTTGATCGAGATTTCATCCACGATGATCCGGGAGCGGGCGGCCGCCGGCGGATCCATCCGCTACATGGTGCCGGATCGCGTGTACGATTATATTGTTAGGAGCGGTATATATGGTGTACAGCCGTGAAGATTTGATCGAAGCCGTCTCCTCCCAAATGCCGGCCAAGCGCTGGGAGCATACGAAGGGCGTTATGGAGACGGCCGTTATTTTGGCGAACCGGTTCGGGGCCGATCCCCAGAAAGCGGATTTGGCCGCGATTTTACATGATGTAGCCAAATACTGGCCGGTTGAGAAGCTTCGGGAGGTGCTCGAGGAGCAGGGAGAGTCCTCGGAGCTGCTCCAATATGACAAGCAGCTGTGGCATGCCGAAGTGGGCGCGATCGTCGCAGAGCGGGATTATGGGGTAACGGACACCGAGGTGCTGGATGCTATCCGCTATCACACGTCGGGCCGTGTCGGGATGAGCCTGCTGGACAAGGTGGTGTGCCTGGCCGATTATATGGAGCCGGGGAGGGATTTCCCCGGTGTGAATAATATTCGGGAACTGGCCAACCATAGCCTTGAAGAGGCGCTCGCAGCCGGGTTTGATTCGACGATTGGACATCTGCTGTCACGCAGACAGATTATTTTTCCGTTGACGGTGCTAGCCCGCAACGATCTCATTAAGCAATTGGAGGCGAATTCATGACGATAAAACCGGAAGAATTGTTAAATATAGCTGTAGAGGCCGCAGAGGATAAGAAAGCGAACGATTTGGTCGTTCTGGACCTGAGAGGCATCTCGCTTGTGGCGGATTATTTTGTTATTTGCCACGGGAATTCGGATACGCAGGTTCAGGCAATTGCAACGGAAATCCGCAAACGGATCCATGATAAAGGCGTAGCTCTTCGGGGACTGGAAGGCATGGATGCTGCCCGCTGGGTGCTGATGGACATCGGGGATGTTGTCGTCCATATCTTCCACCGGGACGAGCGCGAGTATTACAACATTGAGCGCTTGTGGTCGGATGCCAAAGTGGTGGAGAACGTATGAGCTTGATCGCGGGCACGATCGTCCAGCTTACGGTTTCCAGGGAGGTTTCGCCTTACGGCTACTTTCTTGATGGCGGCGACCGGGATGTCCTGCTGCACTATTCGGAAGTGACCGGGAGCATTGCTCCTGGGGATACCGTCGAGGTATTCATCTTCTTCGATACCGAAGACCGTTTGGCAGCAACGATGAAAAAGCCGCTGCTTACCCTTGGTGAAACGGCAAAGCTGGAGGTGGCGGACGTTCATCCTCGGCTCGGCTGTTTTCTGGAAATGGGACTCGGAAGGCAGCTGCTGCTACCGATCCGGGAGCTGCCCGAAATGAAAGAGCTGCATCCTCAGGTGGGTGATCATGTATTCGTAACGATGGAGCATGATAAGCAAGGCAGGCTGCGCGCCAAGCTGGCGGGTGAGCAGGAGCTCGCTCCGCTCGCCTTCCACGCGCCGAAATCGTGGATGGGCGAATGGTTTACGGCGCTGGTATACAAGCCGCTGCAGATGGGAACCTTCGTGATCGTCGACGGAGGCGTGGTCGGCTTTGGAGCGATCGGCATGATCCACTCCTCGGAGCGGACGCGGCTTCTTCGCCTGGGTGAAGAGGTGCGCGTACGGGTGAGCCATATTCGCGAGGACGGCCGGGTGAATCTGTCGATGGTTCCGCGCAAAGAAATCGGACGAAACGATGATGCAGACCGGCTGCTGGCGTTCCTGAAGGAACGGCCGGGCGGCGCAATGCCCTATTCCGATGAAACACCGCCCGACATTATCAAGCAGCGCTTTGGCATCAGCAAATCTGCATTTAAGCGTGCGCTCGGGAAATTGATGAAGGATGGCCTTGTCACACAGAAGGAAAGCTGGACGTATTTGGTGAAAAAAGAGGAGAATTCCGGTTCGGCTGAATAGCGACCGAAGAAGAAGCTTCTGGGAAAGTGGTGTCAGCATGTTGTCTTACCGAAAGTTTGCTTACGTATATGATCAGCTTATGGAAGATATGCCATACCCCGACTGGATCCGCTTTGCGAGAACGGCTTGGGACAAGCATGGCATGCCGAGAAGCATCGCGGAGCTCGGCTGCGGAACCGGAAGCATTACGATACCGCTGGTCAACTCCGGTTTTGAGGTGACGGGCATTGATTTGTCGGCCGATATGCTGTCTGTTGCCAGGCGGAAGCTGGAAGGATCGCCGCAGGGCAGCCGGCTGTTCCGCGAAGGGAGCGTCCGCTGGGTTCAGCAGGACATGCGTTCCTGGGAGTTGCCGGAGCCCGTTGATTCCGTGATCTCGTTTTGCGATTGCTTCAACTATTTGCTGGAGGAGAAGGATATTCGTTCCGCCTTTGTCCGCACGTACCAAGGGCTCAAGGAAGGCGGAACGTTTTTGTTTGACGTGCACCATCCGAACACGTTGATCCGGTATGATGCGGAGCAGCCATTCGTGTTGGATGAGCGGGAGGTCTCCTACATATGGACCTGCGATCTGGATGAGCCCCGATGTGAAATCGAGCATCATTTGACCATTTTTGCACGGGATCATCAGGACCCTGCCGTCTACCGCCGCTTTGAAGAAACGCATATCCAGCGAGGATATGATCCGGAATGGATGAAGGTAGAGCTTATCAAAGCAGGCTTCCGTGATGTCAAATGCTACGCCGATTTCGAATGGGTTGAAGCCGGCGACGACGCTGCCCGTCTGTTCTTTGTAGCCATAAAATAAGATTACGGGAAAACCTTATATCATGTTGAGACTGCCTCAAGGTCATTTGACTTTGGGGCAGTCTCTTTATGCATGAAGGACTTTTTTGCGTTTGCAAAGGCATCCGACTTGCCTCTCCCAGCACGCGGTGTAATGATGGCTGCTGCACGATGATCAGCGACGCTCGGACGACAAGTCGAATTGCTGCAGGGACCACTGACAGGCGGTCGGCGCACCTATTATAATCTGAAACGCTTTTTAGGCTAATTATTTGATTGTGGTTAAGGTACACAGACGGAGCTATAGGTTTGCAGATCGGACTATGCTACGATGGGTCATATCCGGCCATTGCAATAATGACAGCGCTGTCTACATAGATGTATCTAAGATTGTAACCTCTGGAAGGCGGGATTTCGAGAGTCTAATGATAGTTAAATTCCCCCGGTGATGATAGGGGACATGAGAGGATGAGCGTACCATGAAAATGTCTGTATTTACGGTTGCAACCCCCGACTTGCAGCCTGAACAGCTGGCCAAGGCCGCAGCCGATGCCGGTATCGAAGGGATTGAATGGCGTTTTAAGGAAATCCCGCCCGGCGCCGAGGAGGAGCAGCCTTCCTTTTGGAGGCATAATCAATGCTCCATGGATCCCGGCGGGACGGAGCAGGATTGGCTGCGATTCAAGCAGGCGGCGGAGCTGCACGGCAGACAGAGCATTGCGGTCGTTCCGTATCTAACCTGCGGCGATCTGGAGGAAACGGAGAAAGTGATGAGGGCAGCCAAGCTGGTAGGAGCCTCTTTCATCCGCGCCGGCATTCCGGCTTACAATCGCAGCGTCAACTACAATGAGCTGTACGAGCAAGCTGTAAAATACCTGCTGGAGGTGGAGGATTTGGCAGCCGCTTATGATGTGAAGGCATTGGTCGAGACGCACCATAACACCATTGCGCCGAGCGCCGGGCTTACATACCGGCTCGTATCCCATTGCTCTCCTCAGCATGTCGGCGTATTGTACGATCCGGGAAATATGGTTCATGAAGGCTACGAAAATTATCGCATGGGACTGGAGCTGCTCGGTCCTTACTTGGCCCATGTTCATGTGAAAAATGGCGGTTATCGCAAGCATCCGTCGGAGGACGGGAGCGAGGCAACGTGGACCGGGGAATGGACGCCGCTTGCTCAAGGCGCCGTTCCGTGGCGTCAGGTTATCCAGGATTTGAAGTCGGTTGGTTATGACGGCTATTTCGGCATCGAGGATTTTAGCGGCACGTACGGTTCGACCGAGATGCTGCTTCGCTTTGCCGAGCAGATGAAGCAGTGGAGCGAAGATAAACAATTCGCGTAACGAATAATTCGCTTTATTTTTATAGATGCGTAACGGAAGATATGAAATGTATGAGGGAGGATTGCAGTATGGAACAAGTTCGTATAGGTGTAATCGGTCTCGGAATGGGCTTCTCGCATGCCAAGTCGCTCGCGGCTGGACGGATCGCGGGAGCACGTCTTAGCGCCGTATGCGATTTTAATCCGGCCAAGCAGGAGATGGCCAAAGAGACGCTGCCTTCGGATGTGCGGATCTTTAGCGACGTGGATGCGATGATGGCTTCAGGAGAGGTGGACGCGGTCATTATTGCAACTCCGCATTACGGGCATCCGCAGGAAGCGATTCAAGCGCTGAACCGGGGGCTGCATGTGCTGATCGAGAAACCGGCCGGCGTCTATACCAAGCAGGTCCGCGAGATGAATAACGCAGCGGCTGCAAGCGGCAAAGTGTTCTCCATCATGTACAATCAGCGCTGCAATCCGCTTTATAAGAAGCTGCGGGAGCTGATTGCGGATGGAGAGCTCGGCGAAATCCGGCGCATGAACTGGATCGTGACGAACTGGTACCGTTCCCAGAGCTATTACGATTCGGGAGGCTGGCGTGCGACCTGGTCCGGCGAAGGCGGCGGGGTGTTGATCAATCAATCTCCGCACCAGCTCGATTTATGGCAATGGACGACAGGCATGATGCCGAAGAGAATTCGGGCATTCTGCGCGTTCGGCAAGTATCGCAACATCGAGGTCGAGGACGACGTGACCGCTTACGCGGAATACGAAAACGGCGCAACCGCCGTATTCATCACGACCACCGGCGAAGCGCCGGGCACGAACCGGTTTGAAGTGACGGGAGACCGCGGGAAAATCGTCATCGAAAACGGCAATCTTACTTTTTGGAGACTTCGGGTGCCGGAGCCGGAATTCAACCGTCAGTATACCGGCGGCTTCGGCGAACCGGAATGCTGGAAGTGCGACGTTCCGATTGTGGGAGACAATCCGCAGCATAACGGCATTATTCAAAATTTTACGGATGCCATTCTGCACGGCACCCCGTTAATCGCTCCGGGCGAAGAGGGAATCCATGGACTTACCTTGTCGAATGCAATGCATCTGTCCACGTGGACGGACAACTGGGTGGATCTGCCGCTGGATGAGGATCTGTACTATAACCTTCTGCAGGAGCGGATCGCCGCCTCGACCGGAGAGAAGACGGTGCGGGAGATCGGCCCCGTCGATATGAGCAAAACATTCGGAACCTACTAAATACAAGAAATAGGGGAGGCAGCAATATGAACCGGAGTGATGGAATGCGATATGCGCCGGTAGGCAAAGCCCAGCCGGTCTGCAAGCCCGGGGAATTCACGATCGCGGCCATGTCATTGGAGCATGGACATATTTACGGCATGTGCAACGGTCTTATCGAAGCGGGGGCCACGCTGAAATGGGTGTACGACCCGGACCCTGGGAAGGTAAAAGCATTCTGCGAGGCATACCCCGGCGTACGGCCGGCTTCCTCCGAAGCGCAAATATTGGAGGCTCCGGAGGTAAAGCTGGTCGCGGCTGCGGCGATCCCTTCGGAACGCTGCGGGCTCGGGCTCAAGGTGATGTCGCATGGCAAGGATTATTTTACCGACAAAACGCCGTTTACGACGCTGGAGCAGGTAGAGGCCGCCAGGGCGAAAGCGGCGGAAACCGGCAGAAAATACATGGTTTACTACAGCGAACGACTTCATGTGGAGAGCGCGGTTCATGCCGGCCGCTTGATTCAGGATGGAGCGATCGGCAGGGTGGTTCAGGTGCTCGGCACAGGCCCGCATCGGTTGAATGCGGCATCGCGTCCCGATTGGTTTTTCCGCCATGAGCAGTACGGGGGCATTTTATGCGATATCGGCTCCCACCAGATCGAGCAGTTTTTATTTTATGCAGGCTGCAGGGATGCCCAGGTGCTGAGCAGCAAGGTCGGCAATTATGCGAATCCGATGTATCCGGAGCTCGAGGATTTCGGGGATGCCACGCTGCTTGGCGACAACGGGGCGACGAATTATTTCAGGGTCGACTGGCTGACGCCGGAGGGACTCGGGACATGGGGCGACGGCAGAACCTTCATCCTGGGAACGGACGGATATATTGAGCTTCGCAAGTATATCGACATTGCCAGACACCCGCATGGCGATCATCTGTACTTGGTGAACAAGGACGGGGAGTTCCATATGGAGCTGAAGGGGAAGGTCGGCTATCCGTTCTTCGGTGAGCTGATTCTCGATTGCCTGGAGCGGACGGAGCGCGCCATGACCCAGGAGCATGCCTTCAAAGCGGGAGAGCTGTGCGTCAAGGCCCAAAACTTAGCCGTGCGGATCGGATAAATCCATTATAATAAAGGGAGACCCCGCCAAAATTCCCGGGGAATTGATTCATAACCTCGATAAGGGGGATTCCCACATGTCTTCGCGGTTGACGACTCCACCATCCTGGATGCCGGGCTTTGACCGGATGCTGCTGAGGGAACCGATTGAACTCGGCTGCTATAATGACCGGCCTTTATCCGGCGGGACTTTCCACTCCCACGCTTTTTACGAAATTTATTATTTTCATGAAGGACGCTGCACGTATCTGATCGGAGACTCCGTTTTTGCGCTGAAGCCCGGGGACCTGCTCCTGATGAACGGGTTGACGCTGCATTGCCCGAATGTGGAGCCGGGTTCGCGCTATGTCCGGAGCATTATCCATTTCGATCCCGCCTGGGTGTGCAGGGAGCTGCCCGAATCGGCAAGATCGGTCCTGCTGGATCCCTTCGAAACGCTGCGCAATCACCGGATGACGCTGACTGGGCAGAGGAGGGAAGAGTTTGAGCGGCTGCTGGAGGATATGAACCGGCTGCGGGGGGCGGAAGCTGCTTTCAAGCAGGAGCGATTGAAGCTTCGGCTTCAGGAAATGCTGTACGTCATTGCGGGCTGGTGTCAAAGCGAAGTGCAGCAGCAGGATTCGATCTCCGATAAGGAGCGTCATGTACAGCACGTCGTCTCGTTTGTGGAAGAGCATTACATGGAGGATTTGACGCTGGACCGAATTGCCAGGGACATGCATCTTACGAAGCATTACTTGTCCTCTTTGTTCAAGGAGGTCACCGGAACGACCGTATTCAAATATGTGTACCACCGAAGAATTAACCAGGCCAAAATCCTGCTGAGACTGCACCCCCATATGAGCATTACGGATGTCAGCCGGGCGGCCGGCTTCAAGCATTTGGCCCATTTCAGCCGGATGTTCAAGACGATGGTCGGAACGGCGCCGGAGCATTACCGCAAGTCCCAGGGCGAACTCCGTTGACTTGGCGCGGTTTTTTGGGTATAATAGCCACATTAAAATGGAAATCATAGTAATGCAATGATGGGGACTAGTAGTTCCGCATGCGATCATGCAGAGAGCCGGTGCATTTGGTGGAAGCCGGTTGACGCAAGGGATGAACTCGCCTCTGAGCAGCGGCGCGAACCCGGCTTTCGGATCTTAAGAATGCTTATTTATCCGTCGGTCGATGAAACGTCGCCGTCTCATCCGCGATAAGGATGCAAAGGGAGTGAAAGGCAAAGCATGCCTTGCACTAACTAGGGTGGTACCACGGGAATCAAACCTCTCGTCCCTAGCGTCAGCGCTATGGATGATGAGGTTTTTTTGTTTTCAGGACAGCGGCATTAACTGCCTTGTCCGTTCGACAGTGAAGGAGGAGCTATGTAGTATGACGGATCAACAATCAGCCGGCCACGGCTATAAGCCGCAGGTCATTGAACCGAAATGGCAGAAGTATTGGGAAGAGAACAAAACCTTTAAAACCGAGGACAACTCGTCCAAACCGAAATTTTATGCACTCGACATGTTCCCGTATCCTTCCGGAGCGGGTCTTCACGTCGGGCACCCGGAGGGCTACACGGCCACCGACATCATTTCTCGCTATAAGCGGATGCGCGGGTACAACGTGCTTCATCCGATGGGCTGGGACGCGTTTGGCCTTCCGGCAGAGCAATATGCGATGGATACAGGCAAGCATCCACGCGAATTCACCATCCAGAACATCAATAACTTCCGCCGCCAGATCAAGTCGCTCGGATTTTCTTACGATTGGGACCGGGAGATCAGTACGACGGATCCGGACTATTATAAATGGACGCAATGGATCTTCATCCAGCTGTACAAACGGGGCCTTGCTTATGTAGCCGAGGTGCCGGTGAACTGGTGCGAAGCGCTGGGTACGGTTCTTGCGAACGAGGAAGTCATTGACGGCAAGAGCGAGCGCGGCGGCCACCCGGTCGTCCGCAAGCCGATGCGGCAGTGGATTCTGAAAATTACCGAGTATGCGGACCGGCTGCTTGAGGATCTGGATGAGCTGGATTGGAGCGAAAGCCTGAAGGACATGCAGCGCAACTGGATCGGCAAATCGGTCGGCGCCGAGGTGCGGTTTGATATCGATGGGCATGACGCCAAGCTGGAAGTGTTCACGACCCGTCCGGACACCCTCTTCGGCGCAAGCTACTGCGTGCTGGCACCGGAGCATGAGCTGGTGGACAAAATTACGACCCCAGAGCAGCGGGAAGCGGTGAAGGCTTATCAGGATCAGGCAGCCCGCAAGAGCGACCTGGAGCGTACGGATCTGGCAAAAGACAAGACCGGGGTATTTACCGGGGCTTATGCCATCAACCCTGCCAGCGGCGCCAAGCTGCCGATCTGGATCGCCGATTACGTCCTCGCCGGCTACGGAACCGGCGCGATCATGGCCGTTCCGGGCCACGATACCCGCGACTGGGAGTTTGCGAAGCAATTCGGGCTTCCGATCATTGAAGTGGTGAAGGGCGGCAACGTGGAGGAAGAAGCTTACACCGGAAGCGGCGAGCACGTCAATTCCGGCTTCCTCAACGGAATGGACAATGAGGCTGCTATTCAGGCCATGAACGAGTGGCTTGAGAAAGAAGGCAAGGGTAAGAAGAAGGTCACGTACCGGCTGCGCGACTGGCTGTTCAGCCGTCAGCGCTACTGGGGCGAGCCGATCCCGATTCTCCACCTGGAGGACGGAACGATGAAGACCGTTCCGGAAGACCAGCTGCCGCTGCTGCTGCCGGACGTGGATCAGATCAGACCGTCCGGCACCGGCGAATCTCCGCTGGCGAATGTGACGGAATGGGTGGAGACGGTTGATCCCGAGACGGGCATGAAAGCCCGCCGCGAGACCAACACGATGCCGCAATGGGCAGGCAGCTGCTGGTACTATCTCCGTTACATCGATCCGCATAACCCGGATGAGCTGTGCTCGAAGGAGAAGCAGAAGGAATGGCTCCCGGTAGACCTGTATATCGGCGGCGTCGAGCATGCGGTGCTACACCTGCTGTACGCAAGATTCTGGCATAAGGTGCTCTATGATCTCGGAGTCGTCGATACGAAGGAGCCGTTCCAGAAGCTCGTGAACCAAGGCATGATTCTCGGCAACAATAATGAGAAAATGAGCAAATCCCGCGGCAATGTCATCAACCCTGATGATATCGTGAACGAATACGGAGCCGATACGCTTCGGGTATACGAGATGTTCATGGGGCCGCTGGAAGCGACCAAGCCATGGAACACGAACGGTGTTGAAGGCACGCATCGTTTCCTCTCCCGCGTATGGCGTCTGTTCATCGGCGATGACGGCCAGCTGAATCCAAAAATCGTGGACGGGGAAGGTTCCGACGAATGGAAACGTATCCTGCACAAAACGATTAAGAAGGTTACCGAGGATATCGAGCATATGCGCTTCAACACCGCAATCAGCCAGTTGATGATCTTCATCAACGAGGGCTACAAGGCGGATGAGCTCCCGCGGAAGGCGATGGAGAATTTCGTTCAAATGCTGTCCCCGCTCGCGCCTCATCTGGCTGAAGAGCTGTGGAGCCGTCTGGGACACACCGAGAGCATCACGTATGTTCCTTGGCCGGAATACGATGAGGCTTGGACCGTAGAAGCCGAGGTGGAAATCGTCGTCCAGGTGAACGGAAAAATCGTGGACCGCACCAAAATTGCTAAAGACTTCGATCAAGAAGCCATGCAGCAGCATAGCCTCTCCCTTCCAAATGTCAAGCAGGCGCTGGAAGGCAAGAGCATTCGCAAAGTCATTGCCGTTCCGGGAAAACTGGTCAATATCGTGGCCGGTTAACCGAGAAGCCGAATGCGGCGTCCAGTTTTGCCAGATCCTCCTCATACTTGTCGTGTGTGGTTTCGATCAATTGGTAGAACAAGCCGTTCAGGTGCGAGTTCAGTAAAATGAGCGCCTGAGCGGTGATGCCGCCGGGTACCGCGACCCTTTCCTGAAGCTGTTCGGGGGAGAAGCCCTCCTCCGTTAGCAGCTTCCCTGTGCCGACCAGCATTTCGCCGGCCAGGGCATTGAGCGTGCCGCGGTCGATCCCGGTCATTTCGACGGCAGCGTCAATCCATTTTTCCAAGAATAAACTTAAAAAAGCAGGCCCGCAGCTGGAGAAATCGGAAGTGATTCGCGTGTGCGATTCCAGAATCTCAACGGGCCTGCTGATATAAGACAGGAGGCTTTCTATAAGCTGCCTGTCTTCTTCTTTTATTCGGGAACCATACATACATAACGAAGCTCCGCCTCCGGTGATATTGGTAATGCTGGGTATGATTTTTGCCACCTTGCACGGCAGCGCCGATTCCAGGTGAATCAGCTGGACAGGGCTTGTAATCGATACCGCAATTTGATGCTCCGAAAGCCGGTCCCTGATTTCACTGCTGACGGATTTGAATTCGAGCGGCTTGACACAGATGAAGAACAGATCGCTTTCCGAAGCCGTTTCCTTATTGCAGCTGCACACGGTAAGACCGGGATGTCTCTTGGACAGCTGCTGGGCTTTCTCGGGGGTACGGTTGCTGACCCGAATTTGCTCGGGCAGGAGTGCGCCCGATCGAATGAAGGCATCGATCAATAGACTGCCCATACTGCCCGTACCGATAAAACCAACCTTCATGTGTACGTCCCCTCCTTTCGCGCTTTACGGCAGAAATGTACCGTTACTACGTTTAATGTATGCGGCAAGGATGGCGATTCATGACGGGTTCGGATACGAATTTGCGGTTTGAGATCGAAAAATCTTCAAAGTCTGGATGAGCAAATCATGTTTATCATGAAAAGGAGGATTTAAGAGATGAGGCGTATTCCAGTGGGATGGAGTGTATCGGCCGCGGCCTTGGGCTGCGTACTGATCCTATTTGCCGGCGGCCCGGAGAAAGGAATTCAGGGCTGGCAGCCTCTAAATGATCAGCTTGAGCAGGCGATTGCCGCGAATCATCCGGAAGGGGAAGCCCCGCCGGCCGGAGGTGCTGGAACCCGTACTGAGGCGAGCCGAGGTGAAGCAGGGTCCGGCGGGCAAGCCCTTGAGACGAAGGCGGCAACGGAGGGTGCGCCTGTCGCCGCCCAGTCCAGCAAGAATGAAGCTCATTCCGAAGGAGAAGCTCCTGCGCAAGCAGATGCGGACGCGGCGACGCCCCCCGCTGCAGCTTCCTCCGGTGCGCCTCCGGCAGGCTTGGGCACCGAGGCGGCAACTCCTACAGAAAGCTCATCTTCGCTGCCTGCGGCCGGCGCGAGGTCCGGCCTCATTAACGTGAATACGGCGGATGCCGCCGGGCTGATGGAGCTGCCCGGCATCGGGCAGGCTAAAGCAAAGGCCATTATCGATTACCGGAACCAGCACGGGGCGTTTCGCAGCGTGGCCGATTTAATGAACGTGAAGGGCATCGGTCCCAAAATGCTGGAGAAGATGAAGCCTTACGTTGAACTTTAGCTGTGTGCTACAATAAAGGAGACATTGATAAGGAACAGGTGAATGACGGATGAATACGGATCGACGGAAAGATTGGGACACATACTTCATGGATATTGCTTATATGGTATCCACCCGATCCCAATGCTCGCGGCGCCATGTCGGGGCCGTGCTCGTGCAGGGCAAGAAGCTTCTCGGAACCGCTTATAACGGAGCTCCGATGGGGGTTCCGGATTGCTCGGAGGCGGGCTGCATGATCGCCGAGGACTATGAGCTTGTTGTTCAGGACGGGAAGGAAACGGTAGTGAAGAAGCAGCGGTGCATTCGAACCATTCATGCAGAACAAAATTTGCTGCTGTTTACCGACCGGATCGACAGGGAAGGAAGCACGGTATACGTAACCGACGAGCCTTGCTGGACCTGTGCCAACATGCTGGCCAACAGCGGAATCGTCGAGGTGGTATTCCACCGCCCGTATCCGAAGGATACGGAGAAAGTATCGAACATGATGAAGCAGAAGGGGATCCTGTTCCGGCAGCTATCGGGGTATGAGCCGCCGCGGGAGACGATGATGGCGGTGAAGGAATAGAGACGTTCTTGAACAAACGAATAATCGCGATGCGGGGAAGAACCTTTGTTTGCAGTGGATTGCAGGCAGGGGTTCTTTTTCTATTGTAATTAACGGGATGATGCATTCGGGAAAGGAAGGTCGGAATGATGAGGCGTAGGCCGCTGCTAGTCTTTACGGTGCTATGGGTGATCGGAAGCAGTATCGCCTGCCTGACCTCCGGATGGAGGATGGCGCTGGCTGCGGCCGGTATTCTGCTTCTGCTGCTTGTGGTTTGTCAATGGGAGCGGGTCGGAAAAATCTATACGATATGCATGATATTCTCCTTGTGTTGTTCCGCTGCTTACTGGGAGTGGCATGACGCGATGAACGTGTCCGATTTGCATGTCCCGGCCCTAGAACGCGGGGAAGCCGAGTCGATTCCGATTTCAGGAGTCGGTGTTATCTCTTCGGAGGTGGCGATTGACGGGGATCGCGCGGATTTTACGGTATCGCTGCGCCATGCGGAGATCGAAGGAATACTGCCGCCGGATGCAGTGAATCGGGATCCAGCTAAGCTGCCGGGCAATTCGATGGAGACGGCAGACACCGTCATGGTTCAGGTCCGGCTGCTGGAGCAGGCGGAACAGAATATCGCGGCAGGCTGGAAGCGCGGAGATTCCGTTCATGTGTCAGGCGAGCTGCAGCAGCCGGGGATCGCGCGTAATTTTGACGGCTTCGATTATCGCCGCTATTTGCGCACGCAGAAGATTCATTGGATCGTGAAGGTAAAAGGGGCTGACCAGGTAAAGGCTTCGGCACCGGACGGATGGCGCGCCTCCCATATCCTGCGATGGAATGATTCCTTGCGCGGAGCGCTCGGGGATCGGCTGGAACAATTGTACGGCGGTGTTCATGCAGGGTATATGAAGGGACTTGTCATCGGCAATCGGGATGATTTGGATCCTGATACATTCTCGGAATTTTCAAGGCTCGGTCTGACGCATATCCTCGCGATCTCCGGCATGCATGTAGCCGTTATTGTAGGATGCCTGCTGTTTATTTGCTCTACGCTCCGGCTGACGCGCGAAGCCTCGCTTACGGTGGTGATGTGCCTACTGCCTGCGTACGTCCTCTTGACAGGGGCCAGTCCATCGATTGTCCGGGCGGGCATTATGGGAATGATCGGACTGTATGCGGCAAGGCGGGGGCTCCTTAAGGACGGCTTGCATATATTAAGCGCTGCCGCCTTGGCGATGCTGATGTACAATCCATATTTTCTGGTCGACGTCAGCTTTCAGTTATCCTTTATCGTCACGGCCGGGCTCATGATCTTTGTGCCAAAGATAATGCCGCTGTTGTCCTTTATGCCCCGCTGGCTGGCGGGGACGGCCGGCGTTACCCTCGTTGCCCAGTGGGTATCCTTTCCGCTGACCATCTATTACTTCAATCAATTCTCGCTCGTATCCGTCGCCGCGAACTTGTTGTTGGTGCCAGTTATCAGCTTGATCGTGCTCCCTTTGGGGATGACGTCTCTGCTGTTAAGCTGGGTCTGGATGCGGGGAGCAGGCTGGATCGCCGGTCTGACCGAATGGTTGAACGATTTGACGTTCCGGCTGGTCGGCTGGATGAACGGCTCGGCATTGATGACGATCTGGCCTTCGCCGGACTTGCTGTGGATCATTGTATATTTTGCGCTCTTGTACGGCCTGCTGCATATATTAAGCAAGAGAGCCGAGGCGATCCGCCAGTTCAGGGAACAGCCAACCGATGATACGGTGCCCCTGGATGGCGCACGGAAGGAAGCCTTGATAAGAGACCGCCTGAATCATGTTGAGGCGGCGGGGATATTTCCCCTGCTGGACCGGTTGTCCGGCGCGCTTCGGTGGAGAGGTTATTGGCGGATGAGCGATTATATCGTTCGATTCGGGGGAAGGACAGCTGCTGCGGTATTAGCGTTTGCGCTGTGCCTGCTTCTGTTCGATGGCTATCGCCCCTCGTCCCTGCACGGGGCGGGCTTGGTGCAGTTTTTGGATGTGGGACAGGGCGATTCGATCCTGGTCACAACGCCGGAAGGCAAGCATATCCTTATTGACGGCGGCGGGACACTCAGCTTCCGAAAGCCTTCGGATGCATGGAAGGAGCGAAAGTCTCCATACGAAGTCGGGGAGAAGGTCGTCGTTCCCTTGTTGAAAAAAAGGGGCGTGCACCGGCTGGACGCTGTAATCATGTCCCATGGAGACCAGGATCATATCGGCGGACTCCAAGCCGTGCTCCGTGAAATTCCTGTGGATTCCATCGTCTTTAATGGCAGCTTGACCGATTCGGACGCCTTTCGCCAAAGCATGGCGATCGCCCTTCGGAAGAATATTCCCGTATATCGCGCCGGAGCGGATCTTATGGAATGGAAGCTTGGCAAGGACACGGAAATCCGGTTTTTGTCCCCGGTCACGTCACCGTCCGGCGAGAGCGGCCAGGCATTATCCCTGGTCAAGGAGCAAAATCATGCCTCGCTCGTATTCGTGCTTCACATGAACGGATGCCGGTTTTTATTCACCGGCGATACGGACGAAGCGGCAGAGCAAAAAATATTGCTTCATATGGAAGAGCGTACGGATGGAGGCGGCCTGCCGTTATTAAATGAACCGATCGATGTGATGAAGGTTGCCCACCACGGGAGCAAAACCTCCACGTCAGTCCGGTGGATGGACGCCTGGCAGCCGAGGGCTGCAGTCATCTCCGCCGGCGTTAACAATAGGTACGGGCATCCCCACCCGGATGTGGTCGCCCGATTGGAGCAGTACCGATCGGTGATATACCAGACCAATCGGCATGGCGAAATTCAAATGATCGTAAAGGACGGAGCCATAAAAGTGCGATCCAGACTAAATCCTTAGAGGGTCTGTCCTGAATAGCCTGAATCGTAGTATGATCGATGTGGTATGAAATAACAGGCGGATGACGTTGCTCTATATATTTGGTATAGTTAGATGAAGTTTCTTAAAAATTCATAGGTTACATACTGCAACATTTTTGTCATCATTTCCGTCTGTATGTATGCAGGGAGAGGGGGATCCACTGTGGTGGAGCAGGGACTCATCAGAGCCGCTCAATCGGGCGATCGCGACGCTCTAATCACCCTATTGCGAGAAATCGAGCAACATGTTTACCGAACGGCCTATTATATTCTGAACAATGAACAGGATGCGATGGATGCTGCTCAGGAGGCATTGATCCGCGTGTACACCAAGATCAATTCCTATGAAGAGAAAGCGCAGTTCAAGACCTGGGTTCAGCGGATCGTAACCAACATTTGCATCGATAAATTCCGCAGGAACAAGCCGACGGTGTCCATTGACGAGCATGATCTGGTGTTTCAGGACAGCCAGGATGTCGAAAGAGAAGTCATGTCGGGCTACATTGCCCAGGATATTCAGCAGGCCATCAATCAGCTGCCGGATCATCACCGTACGGTCATCGTCCTTAGGTATTTGCAGGACTTATCCTACAACGAAATCGCAGACTGCCTGAATTTGCCGCTGAACACGGTCAAATCGTATTTGTTCAGGGCCAGGCAGCAGCTGCAGAACATGCTGCATGAGCATCAGAAAGGTGGTGTATCAGGATGAATTGCCAAGAGGTGGTGGAACGCATGCACCGGTATTTGGACCGGGATCTGACTCCGGAGGAGACGGCTGAGATGTTTCAGCATGTGGCTGTTTGCAAGGAGTGTGCGGAAACCTTTCAAATATTGAAAGCATTGAATCGTGAGCTTGAGGATCTGCCGGCCGTGTCTCCGCCTGTCAGTTTGGTGGATGCGATTATGCCCAAACTGGTTGCCATCGACCTTGAACGCGGCAGCCTCATGGATGAGCAGGCAGCGAAAAATGAGAAGTCTTCCGAGATGACGCCGGAGCTTGGCCGGACGAAGCGAGCCGGCAGCTGGTGGGGCACCATCGCAGGCAGAACCGCAATCGGCGCTGCCGCCGCGGCCGTTATCTTGGGAGTGGCGATATTCAACTATCAGCCGAAAATGCTGTCGGATGCCGAGCTTCCTTATAACGAGGAAGCAAGCACGACAAGTGCAGGGCTGCCGGATGCCGCACCTGAAGCGGAGCATCCATCCGAGGAGCCGAGAATCATGAACAAGGATGCCGGTTCGGGCTCGGCCGAAGGCTACGCTCCGATGAACGAGGCCACTCCTTCCGAAGACGAGCCTTCGAAGGAAACCGGAAGCGATGAGACGGCCAAGGAACAATCGGATCCGCCAAACGCGTCGGGTGAAGGAAACGGACAGCCGAAGGACTCCGGTGACCCGAACGCGAGCGAATCGAATCCGGCGGCTGGCATGAGAGCCCCGGTCGAATCGAATGATAAAACCTCAACCCATTCGGCCAACGCCAATTCGTATAATCCCGGATCGGCAGAACCGCCATCCGATCAAAGCGAGCCAGCCAACGGCGGCAGCTCGGACGCCGTGTCTCCGCCGCAGGAACCTGCCACTCCGAATGCGGATACGCAGCCGCCGGCCCAGGATCCGGCAGCGGATGAGGGCGGCAGCGCGGCAGCGCTGGAATCGACAGAGCCGGCGGATCAGATGATGGGCATCATGAGAGCTCCGGAACAATGGACATCGCCGAATGCGCGATACATGGCTTCCTCGGAGGGAGATCAGCTTGTGATCTATCGGGTTCCGGCTGCAAACAGCGAAGCTGAACAGCAGCAGTCGATGGAAGAGATCGGAAGGCTTCCACTGGGTGGAAGCTTGGTGTCCGGACAATGGTCCCCAGACAGCTTGACCTTCAAGTACAAAGTCAAAGTCAACGCTGAACTGATCGAATCGGTTTACACCGTGGAAGAAACGGCCCCGCCGCAGTCCGGGCAGCCGTCTTCCAAGGAACCGCCGGCTAAGCCATAAGCCGGGGCACCCGCATATTTTCCGATGTGAACTTATAGAAAAGAGCGTATTGCTCGCACAATTACCAGGAGATATGAATAAGATAAATTAGAGAGAGCATTATACCAACCACCGTCGTATGACCGGCGGCGGGATGTTTCTAGAGCATCCTGTCCGGCGTTTATATAGATGTGTTGGGACGAAGGGACCTTGCCGCTGTCATAGCCGAGGTCTCTTTGTTTTTGCAGCGGCTCTTCATTCGCTATCGCTTTCGGGTCGTCTTTTTTGGTATAGTGTACAGAGAGAAAGGGGGGGACGCCGATGGATGCCAAAGCGGCGGCCAAGGCGGTCAAGCAGGGGGATGTGTCTTCCGTATATTTGCTGTACGGCAGCGAAAAGTTTCAGATGAGGGAGTTTGCCGAATTTCTGGAGACCCAGCTGATTCCCAAGGAAGATCGCGACTTTGCCATCGTCCATATGGATTTGGGGGAGACTCCGATTCAGGCCGTGGTCGAAGAAGCCGAGACCGTTCCTTTTATGGTTCAGAAAAAGCTTGTTTTCGTACGAGATACATCGTTTTTTACTGCGGCCAAGGACAATGGGAAGGTAGAGCACAAACCGGAGGCCTTGCTTGAATATTTGAACAATCCAGCCGATTACAGCGTCATTGTGTTTATGGTGGGAGCGGAGAAGCTCGATGAACGCAAAAAGGTGGTCAAAGCGGTTAAAAAAGCAGGAGTCTCGCTTTCCTTTGCTCCGCTCGGCGGCGAGGATCTGCTTCGCTGGGTGGACAAGCAGGTGCGTAATAGGGGATGCTCCCTGCGCGAGGGAGCGGCTGAGGCCATCGTCCGCAATGCCGGGACGAGCCTTCAGACATTGGCCGGCGAGATCGAGAAGCTGTGCCTGTATGCAGGCGATGGGGGAACGATCGATACCTCCACGGTCGATATGCTGGTAGCCCGCAGTACGGAGCAGAATGTATTTGCCTTGGTGGAGGATATTGCCAACCTGAGGCTGGATAAGGCGCTCGGCATCTACTATGAGCTGCTGAAGCAGCGGGAGGAGCCGATCAAAATCGCGGCCCTGATCACCAGGCAGTTCCGGATTATTTTGCAGGTGAAGACGTTGTCGGCGCAGAGCTATTCGCAGCAGCAGATCGCTTCCCAGCTTGGGCTGCATCCCTATGCGGTGAAAATCGCGGGAGAGCAGGCGCGTAAATTCGAATCGGCCCGGCTTGAAGGCATTTTGAACCATCTGGCGAATCTGGATTATCAGATGAAGACCGGAGCGGTGGACAAGGTGCTGGGGATCGAGCTGTTTTTGCTGAGACTGGGCGCTTGATCACATAGCTGTGGCGACCAGGCAACAATTCAAAAAGCCCTGACCCGGTATAAACCGAAGGTCAGGGCTTTTTCCAATGTCTTATTCAACAAACGATTACGCTTGGGACGTAAGAGCGTTCAGTCTTTTCGCCAGACGGGATTTCTTGCGGGCAGCTGCATTCTTATGGATCAGGCCCTTTGTAACAGCTTTATCGAGCTTCTTGGAAGCGGCTTGGAAAGCAGCTTTAGCAGCCTCGATTTCTGTACCGTTCAACGCGACGTCAGCATTTTTAACTGCTGTGCGAAGCGCGGATTTTTGAGAAATGTTAAGCGCATGGCGTTTGTCGTTAGTCTTAACACGTTTAATCGCGGATTTGATGTTTGGCATTACATTCACCTCCTGTAAGGCATTTCAATAGAGCGAAATGGTTCACAACTTAAAATATTTTAGCATGGAGGTAGACAAAAAGCAATACTAAACAAGACTTCTGCATAATCTCTTCCCTCCTCTCACACACTAGTAGCAATATGAGGAGGAGTGTGAATTTAGATGGATCTGGATCTTCAGAAATATTCCGTCCGAACCGACCTTGCCGTGGAATCAAGGGAGCTTGCCGGAGGGGCCGGCAGCCCGCCCATTCCGGGCTTGATGGAGGATGTCGTTCAGGAGGACGGTATTAAAATTACAAGGCTCGATGTGGAGAACGACGCGGCCTCCCAGCAAATCGGAAGAGTGAAGGGGCACTACGTCACGCTCGAGGTTCCCGATCTTCGGAAGGGGGATACCGGGCTTCAGGAACAGGTATCCGTCGTATTCGCGCGTGAGTTCGAAGCGTTCATGGAGCGGATCGGCATAGGTCCGAAAGCGAGCGCGCTCATCGTCGGGCTCGGCAACTGGAATGTGACTCCGGATTCCCTGGGGCCGCTGGTGGTGGAAAATGTCATGGTTACGCGCCAATACTTTGAACTGATGCCGGACCGTGTAGCCCCCGGCTACCGCCAAGTGAGCGCCATAGCGCCGGGCGTCCTCGGCCTTACGGGAATAGAATCCAGCGAGACGGTTCAAGGGATCGTGGAGCGAACCCGTCCGGATTTCATCATCGCGATCGATGCGCTGGCATCCCGATCGCTGGAGCGGGTGAATACGACGATCCAAATTGCGGATATCGGCATTCATCCCGGCTCGGGCATCGGCAATAAACGGAAAGGCTTGACCAAGGAAGTGCTCGGGGTGCCCTGCATTGCGATTGGAGTGCCAACCGTTTGCTATGCGTCGACGATCGTCAACAATGCCATTGAGCTCATGAAATCCCATTTCGGCGAGAAGGCGCCGGAGACGGGCAAGATCATGGGGATGCTGCAAAATTTGTCCGAAGGCGAGCGGCTTGCCCTCGTTAAGGAAGTGCTCGAGCCTTTGGGGCATGATTTGATTGTCACCCCGAAAGAGATCGATGAATTTATCGAAGACATCGCTAATATCGTAGCGTCAGGTTTGAACGCAGCGCTGCACGAGGCGGTGGATCCCGGCAATACGGGCGCGTACACCCACTAGCAAGCGGGTTATACCGAATAAAGCTCCTAAGCTCCGAATCTATCGGAGCTTTTATATTTCTCCCCTATTCTTTTATTTGTATAAGTTGAATTAAGTATACGATGCTGGCAAGGAAGTGAAAGATTCGAAAAAATCGAAAGCTTTCTGAAGGAAAAAGCTGCATCGAAAGCATACGCTTGAGGCCGCCTTTGGCTTCGGATTTCTACTGTGCCAGGTTCTATAAATCATGAAGTCTGAAACCAACAGCGATTATAGGAACATTTTACATACTTGCCCTACCATCTTTTCAATGATTCAACTTTTCTAGTTCTATCGATTCCATCCGGTTCATAGATTGGGAGTATAAGAGATCACAGAGAGCGGGGACATGAGCTTCGAGTGTGCCGCTTCCCCGCTGAAGCCGAGGAGGACTCCGATATGAACAACCGTAAGTTTCGCATCTGGAATATTGCCAGACTGAGACGAAATGTGATGGAAGGTTTGAGCATGGGCAAAACGCTGATCGTTCTGATGCTGGGCTCTCTCATCTTTTTTATTTTGCTGGGGCTTGGGGGGATGGCCGAGCAGCGGCTGAACAGCTCGCCTGTGTCTTCGATGAAGGGGCTGGCCGCTTCCCTATCAAGTCACTTTTTTATTGATATGATCGGGATGGAGATGCCGCATATGGCCGCTTCCAAGGAAGATTCCAGCTTCTCCGGGGAGAAGATGTCGACCTTCGTGTTTCAGCTGTTGACGAGCGTGAATCCGAGAGATCCGAAGAGTCTGCTCGCCGGAGAGCTGCCGGGGATGAGAGCCAATCAGCCGGTTCAGCTGCATAGCGGCTCCGGCAATGAAGACGGGGAAGCGCCCGCGGATTATCGGCCGGACACCGCCGAGGGGGCGGCGGACCCGGGAGAGAACCCCGTAGGAAATCCGGGCGAGAATCCGGATAACGGCGAGCAGCCGCCAGAGGCGGGCGAGGATAACGGGCAGGAGCAGCAGAACGGCGAAGACGGACCGGGCGAAGGCGAGGGCCAAGGAACGGACAGCAAGAACGAGCCCGGAGGCACATCCAAGAACGGACAAACGACCGACGGCAAGAAGGCGGTGCTGATCTATCATTCCCATCCGCAGGAAGCCTACAATCCGCTCCTCACCCATCCTTCGGACAATCCCGGCGCCGTGTCGCCGAGCAAAAATGTCATGCTGGTCGGCAGCTTCATGGCAAAACGCCTCGAGGCCAACGGGATCGGGACCCTGCACGACAAAAGCGACTATCAATCGACCGTAGAAGGCTATAACTATAATTATTCCTATAAATATTCCAGGCAGACGGTGCTCGAAGCGATGGGCCGTCACGATGATTTGACCTATCTGATCGATATCCACCGGGATTCCCAGCGCTACAGCAAAACGACCGCTACCGTAAACGGGGTCAATTACGCCAAGGTGTACTTCATTATTGGACATGCCAACGAGAACTGGAGAAAAAACGAGGCGTTCGCCAGCAAAATCAATGCGAAGCTGGAAGCGTCGTACCCGGGCATTTCACGCGGCGTGTGGGGCAAATCGGCCGACCAGGGGAACGGGGAATATAATCAGTCCCTGTCGCCAAACAGCATCCTGATCGAGATCGGCGGAATCGACAATACGAAGGAAGAGCTGCAGCGAACGGCCGAGGTGCTGGCCGATATTATTGCCGAAGTGTACTGGCAAGAGCAGGAAGCGAAGAAAGCCAGCGTGAAGAAGGACGCCAAGGCCGATAAGCTGTCGGCCTCGGCAGGCCGGAAGGACGGTACGGAAGCTTCCCGGAACGACGAACGGAAAGCCGGGTAAATACTGGAGGAGGGGACTCTGATGTCAAGAACGGGGAAACGATTCGTGGCTCTGCTCATATGGACAGGCATCGGCATATTGATCGGCATGCAGCTCGGCGGGGAAAAAGCATCGCCCCCGGCTGGCGGCGTTCAAACGGTGCAGCAAGTGCAGCAGGAGCCTGCTGCCGGGCAGTCCGAAGCAGGAACGGCGGCTGAAGGCAGCGGCTGGGGCGGCGTACGGAAGTCGCCTCCGGCTTCCGGCCCGAACGAGGAGACGGAGATCCGGCCCGAGTTCGAACCGCTGCCGCGGGACATCCTCCTTCCTGAACGCTCAAGCCCGCCGGCCGATGTGCTGGCGGACAAAACGGCAGGTCTGCTCCAAGAGCTGTCGGACCAGAGCATCCGCTGGGTCGTATCGATGTTCGGATCCATCGTGGAATGATGCGCCATTTCGGCAGCCGAATCTCGGGCAGCCGCGCCTTAGCCATTGCTGTGCATCCCCTCAACTGGTATAATAAATTGATTCAAACATCTGGTGGTTGTTGGGGGTTAGCATGACGGACGTACAAGTAAGACAACAAAAAATTCGTAACTTTTGTATTATTGCACATATAGACCATGGTAAATCGACGCTTGCGGACCGCATTCTGGAGTTTACGGGCGCGCTGACCTCGCGCGAAATGCAGGAGCAGGTCCTTGATCAGATGGATCTGGAGAGAGAGCGCGGCATCACCATCAAGCTGCAGGCTGTACGCCTTACTTATAAGGCCGACGACGGCGAGGAGTACATCTTGAACCTGATTGATACTCCAGGACACGTCGACTTCACGTATGAGGTCTCCCGAAGCCTGGCTGCCTGCGAAGGCGCGCTGCTCGTCGTCGACGCTGCTCAAGGAATTGAAGCGCAGACACTGGCCAACGTATATTTGGCGCTGGATAACGATCTTGAAATTTTGCCGGTTATCAACAAAATCGATCTGCCTAGCGCCGACCCGGACCGGGTCAAGCAGGAGATCGAGGACGTGATCGGTCTGGACGCGAGCGAAGCGGTGCATGCTTCCGCCAAGGCCGGCATCGGAATCAAAGAGATTTTGGAGCAGGTCGTGCAGAAGGTTCCTGCACCTACGGGCAGTCCCGAGGAGCCGCTGAAGGCGTTGATCTTTGACTCGCATTACGACCCTTATCGGGGCGTCATCGTGTATGTCCGCGTCATCGACGGCAGCATCAAGGCCGGTTCGATGATCAAAATGATGGCGACAGGCAAGACCTTCGAGGTCATCGAGGTCGGCGCGTTCAAGCCGCGCATGAGCATCGTGGACGAGCTCAACGTCGGCGACGTAGGCTTCATCGTGGCCGGCATCAAGAGCGTGGGAGACACCCGCGTCGGCGATACGGTAACCGATGCAAAGCGTCCGACGGCCGAGCCTCTTCCGGGCTACCGGAAGATCAACCCGATGGTATTCTGCGGCCTGTATCCGATCGAAACGTCGGATTACAACGATTTGCGCGAAGCGCTGGAGAAGCTGCAGCTTAACGATGCGTCCTTGAGCTTCGAGCCTGAAACCTCGAGCGCGCTCGGCTTCGGCTTCCGATGCGGATTTTTAGGCCTGCTTCATATGGATGTCATCCAGGAGCGGATCGAGCGGGAATTCAACATTCCGCTGATTACGACGGCGCCGAGCGTTATCTACCGCGTGACGCTGACCAACGGCGATCAGATGCAGATCGATAACCCGTCCCACTATCCGGAGATCGGCAAGATCGATTATGTGGAAGAGCCGTATGTCAAGGCGGGCATTATCGTCCCGAATGATTATGTCGGAGCGATTATGGAGCTGTGCCAGGCGAAACGCGGGGAATTCATCAACATGGAGTATCTGGATACGACGCGCGTCACAATTACGTATGAAATTCCGCTGTCCGAGATCGTGTATGATTTCTTCGATCAACTGAAGTCCAGTACGAAGGGCTATGCTTCGTTTGACTACGAAATCTCCGGATACCGCAGATCCAATCTTGTTAAGATGGATATTCTGCTGAACGGCGAGCAGGTTGACGCCTTGTCCTTTATCGTGCATAAGGACCGCGCTTACCACCGGGGCCGTGCGATCTGCGAGAAGCTGCGCGAGCTCATTCCGCGCCAGATGTTCGAGGTGCCAATCCAGGCATCGGTCGGAACGAAGGTTGTTGCCCGCGAAACCGTCAAGGCGATGCGCAAGAACGTCCTGGCGAAATGCTACGGCGGCGATATTTCCCGTAAACGGAAGCTTCTGGAGAAGCAGAAGGAAGGGAAGAAGCGGATGAAGCAGGTCGGCAACGTCGAGGTGCCACAGGAAGCCTTCATGGCGGTGCTGAAAATCGACGACAAGTAATGATTTGAACAAGCGAGGCGGCAGGCCATGAACGACCAAGCTGCAGCCTGCCATTCAACCTCATAATGCCTGTTTTGGGAGTCAAATGATGGGAAAGCCGGTTTTATGGCTTTCCTTTTCTTTCATTGAACAGGTGCCAGGGGATATAGTAGAAGAAGTCTCCAGTCGGGCAAGCAAAGAAGGGGCGAATACGAAATGACGAATAATCAACGAACGGAAGCGGTGTATATCCATATTCCGTTCTGCACGAATAAATGCTTTTACTGCGATTTTAATTCCTACGTTTTGAAGGATCAGCCGGTTATGGACTATCTGCGGGCACTGGATCACGAAATGGAATTGACGGTCAAAGCCCATCCTCCGGGAGCAATCAAGAGCATCTTTGTCGGCGGGGGAACACCGACGGTTCTAAAGCCGGATGAAATGGAGTACTTTCTGCATAGCGTCAAGCGGCATTTTCCGGTGTGGTCGGACGATATCGAGTTCTCGATGGAGGCGAATCCCGGGACAACGGATCTGGAGAAGCTTAAGGTTATGCGCGAAGGCGGAGTGAACCGGATCAGCTTCGGCGTTCAGGCCTTCCAGAACAGCCTGTTGTCCGGAATCGGTCGCATCCATGATACGGATGATGTGTACCGCAGCCTGGATAACGCGAGAGCCGCAGGTTTTGACAACATGTCCATCGACCTGATGTTCGGCCTGCCGAATCAAACCTTGGAGATGCTGGCGGAAAGCGTGGATAAGGCGCTGGAGCTCAGGCTTCCCCATTACTCCATCTACAGCCTGAAGGTGGAGGAGAATACGTTGTTCCATACCATGTACCAGAAAAATCAGCTCCCGCTTCCAGATGAAGAGGATGAGCTGAACATGTATCTTCTATTAATGGAGCGCATGAAGGCGGCAGGCTATAAGCAGTATGAGATCAGTAACTTTGCGAAGCCTGGTTACGAGAGCCGCCACAATATGACGTACTGGCGCAATGAGGATTACTACGGGCTTGGCGCCGGAGCTCACGGTTATATCAACCGTCAGCGCCACGTAAATATTAAGGGAGTGAACCCTTATAATGAAGCGGCAAGAACCGGGCTGCCGCGGCTGGAAAGCTTCGAGGTATCAAGAGAGGAAGCGATGGAGGATTTCTTGATGGTCGGACTCCGCGTCCTGGACGGTATTTCCCGGACCCGATTCGAACAGCAGTTCGATGCTTCGTTGGACGAGGTATTCAAGCGTCCCCTGAGCAAAATGGTGAGCGCGGGCTTGCTTGAAACGACGGAGGATGGGTACAGGCTGAGCTCTAAAGGCATCCTGTTCGGCAATGAAGTGTTCGCCGAATTTATCGGCACCCTGTCGGCAAATTAATCTATTGAACTTTTATGCGCTCTGTTGTATATTTATCCAAGACATATGACGGAGCGTGCAAAGGGGAGACGAGGATTATGCCGGCGGTATGCAGAAAGGCCAGATTAGAGGATGTTGAGCCGCTGTATCAGATGATTCAAGGCTACGCCGAGAAAGGAATTATGCTTCCAAGATCCAGAGCGGTGCTCGAGAAGCAGATTGGGGAATTCGTCGTGGCTGAAGCGGAAGGGAAAGTCATCGGCTGCGGTTCACTGTGCCAGCTTGGGAACGATCTCGTAGAAATCCGTTCGCTGGGGATCTCGGAAGGCTACAAGGGGCAGGGCATCGGCTCCATGCTGGTGGATTCGCTGCTGGAGGAAGCCAAGCGCCGGGAAATCCCGAAAGTAATGGCCTTGACGTACGAAGTATCCTTTTTCATGAAAAACGGCTTTGCCGTCGTCGAGAAGGAGATTTTTCCCGAGAAGGTGTGGACCGATTGCATCCATTGCAAAAAGCAGCACGCCTGTGACGAAATAGCTGTGCTTAAAGTACTGAACTGACTTGACAATCCTCAGGTCGGTTTGGTATTTTTGTTATATCGGTTAGCACTCGATGGCGATGAGTGCTAACGATTGTAAGATAGGCAGTCTATAAGGAGGGGAGCGACATGTTAACTGATCGTCAGCGCTTGATTTTGAACGCTATTGTGGATGACTACATCCGTTCGGCGGAGCCGGTTGGTTCAAGAAGCATTTCTAAACGCGGGGATGTTGGCTACAGCCCGGCAACCATTCGCAATGAAATGGCTGATTTGGAGGAGCTCGGGTTTCTTGAGCAGCCCCATACGTCGGCAGGGCGAATTCCGTCTCATAAGGGATACCGTTATTATGTCGATCATCTCACCTCGTCGTTTTCCTTGAATCCTGAGGAACTGCATATGATGAAATCGTTTTTTGCGGAAAAACTGAACGTCATGGAGCAGATGATTCAGCATGCTGCAGGTATTTTGTCGCAGATGACCAATTACACTTCCATCCTGCTGGGACCGGAAGTTTTTCATACGTCCTTACGCCACTTCCAGCTTCTGCCTCTAAATGAAGGCCAGGCGGTTGCCATCATCGTGACCAGCACGGGCCAAGTGGAGAATAAGATCGTGTCGATTCCGCAAGGGGTTTCCGTTTCGGAATTGGAGCAGGTGGTAAATCTCCTTAACGAGAAGCTGGTCAACGTTCCTTTGTATAAGCTCAAGACCCGGCTCTACACGGAGCTCGGGGCAGAGATGCAGCGCCACATCGCGCATTACGAAGAGCTTATGAAGGTGCTGGACATTGCGCTCGAGAACGAGCCCGACCACCGCGACGTGTATCTCAGCGGTACGACCAATATGCTGAATCAGCCGGAATTCAAGGATGTCGACAAGGTTCGGGACATCTTCGAGCTTCTCGAGCAGACGCCGGCACTGATGAAGCTGATGGCACCGGCACCGGGAGAGCACGGTGTGCAAGTACGAATCGGCACGGAGAATACGCATGAAGCGATATCCAACTGTAGCCTGATTACGGCTACTTATTCTATAGATGGCAAGGCCGTCGGCTCCATCGGCATACTGGGGCCAACGCGAATGGAATACGCAAGGGTGATCGGCATCTTGAACGTGTTGTCCCATGACCTGACGAAGCTGCTGTCACACTGGTATAAATAAAGGAGCGAGCCTTATGAGCCAAGGACAACACAGCCATGTGGACGGCGATGAACGCTATTCAACGCTGCTGAACAACAGCAATGCCGTCCGGGCCGTCACATCCGCTGTGGAAGGGACGCTCGGGCCCAAGGGGCTCGATGTAATGCTTGTCGGCCCGCGCGGCGAAGTGGTCATTACGAACGACGGCGTGACGATATTGGACAAAATGGACGTAAGCCACCCGGCGGCCCGCCTGTTGATCCAGGTGGCCCGCGCGCAGCAGGAGAAGATCGGGGACGGCACCACGACGGCTACCATTCTTGCAGGGGCACTGGTTCAGGAAGGCGTCTCGCGCATTATCCGCGGCGTGCCGGCTTCCAAGGTTGTGGAAGGAATGCGCCAGGGGATCGATCGGGCGCTTGAACTGCTGTCCGGCCGCGTCCGTGTCATTGAAGGGTTGGACGACCCGCTTCTGGAACGCACGGTCTATGTAGCCGGGCGTGAGCGAAAGGATATCGTTGCGCTCGTTATGGAAGCGGCCCGCAAGGCCGGCATGCAGCGCCTTCATGATCCTTCTTATTCGCTTGCGGACAGTATAATTGCGCTGGAGAATGCCGACAATGAGGTGTTCGAAGGTGTCTTGCTTCGGCAGAAGCCGATCTTTACCCGCGACTACCTTCAGTACAGCGATGCGAAGGTGCTCGTGCTGCTGGATGCGCTTGAGCCTGACGAGCTGGATGAAGAAGTGCTGACAACCGAAGCGGGCTTCGCGCAGTATATGGATCTGCGGAATCGGTTCGCTGCCGATCTGGAGCGCTTGTCCGCATTGTCGGTGAAGTTGATCCTGCTGGAGAAAGGCATTCATCCTGATGCGGAGCAGTTCTGCCTCGATCACGGAATCATGGTCGTACCGCGCGTATCCCGCGCGGATTTGAAGCGAGTCTGTGACATGACGGGGGCGACACCTATACGCCGAAAGGCGTTACATAAAGATTCGGAGCAGCTTGCTGCTCTTCTCGGTGACAGCCCGCGCGTCTCTTATGATGAAACGATCGGCAAAATCAGGCTGGCCAGCGGCCGCAGGGAACGGATCGTGACGGTGATCGTAGGCGCGAGCACCTCCGAAGTGGTCGGCGAGTCCGCCAGAATAGCAGGTGATGCGGCTTCCGCCCTGCAGGCCGCCATTACCGGCGGCGTGCTTCCGGGCGGCGGAACGAGCGAGCTTGCCGTTTCTTATGCGCTCGAGCGGATCCGCGAGGCGCAGAAGGGGATGGAAACGTTCGGATTCGAAGCCGTGTCTGCGGCGCTGCGCAAGCCGATGTCGCAGATCCTGCTGAATGCGGGCTACAACCCGCTGGAGAAGATGGAGGAGGTGCGTGCCGCGCAAATCCGTTCGGGCTCCGATTCCATGGGGCTTGACTGTGACACCGGCACCGTCGTCGACTATGAGGAGCTGGGGGTGCTGGATCCCGCGCCGGTGAAGCTTCACGGCCTGTGGGCTGCGGGAGAAGTGGCGGCGGCCGTCCTCCGGATTCATCATGTGATCAAAATGAAAGAAATCAACGAATAGGCATCTTAGAATCAGGGACCGGATGACCAGATACGATGGGAACACAGCCAGCGGGCATACAACAGCAGGCTTACAATATGAAGGAGGTGGACGCGTCTTGAATAAAGAGCAGAAGGATGCCGTTCAAGATACAGTAACTGAAGAGATGGAACACAATATGGAGGAAACCCCGAGCACGGAGGAAGAGGTTGTTAACGAGGAGGCCGTTGCCGGCGCCGAGCAGGAGGGCGCTCCTGCGGATCAGCCAGAGGAAGGCGAGAGCGATGCCCATGCGGCCGAGATTGCGAAGCTTCAGGCTGAAGTTGCCGAGCATCAGCAGCGTGCGCTGCGTGCACAAGCCGATTTTGATAACTTCCGCAGACGTACGCAGAAGGAGAAGGAGGAGCTGGCGAAGTATGCTTCGTCGAAGCTCATTGTCGAGCTGCTGCCTGTTATCGACAACTTCGAGCGCGCCTTTCAGGCTGCCGAGGGCAGTCCGGAGTTCGAATCGTTCTCCAAGGGAATCAGCATGATTTTCCGTCAGCTGGAATCCGTTCTCGAAAATGAAGGCTTGAAGGCGATGAACAGCGTAGGCGAGCCGTTCAATCCCGAGTATCATCAGGCCATCATGCAGGTGGAGAGCGATGAGCATGAGGAAGGCATCGTTGTCGAGGAAGTGCAGAAGGGCTACATGCTGAAAGATAAAGTGCTTAGACCTGCTATGGTTAAAGTGAGCATGTAAGCGGCCACTCGCTTGGCCGTTTATCATATATAGCAAGCTTGTGAATCTCATACGGATTTCGTGTGAATAAATAAGGGAGGATTTTTTTCATGAGTAAAGTTATTGGTATTGACCTTGGAACCACAAACTCCTGCGTCGCTGTTATGGAGGGCGGGGAGGCTGTCGTTATTCCTAACCCGGAAGGCGGACGTACGACCCCTTCGGTTGTAGGCTTTAAAAAGGACGGGGAGCGCATTGTCGGCGACACGGCTAAGCGCCAAGCGATCACGAACCCGGACCGCACGATCATTTCGATCAAGCGTCATATGGGTACCAACCATAAAGAAACGATTGACGGCAAAGAGTATACGCCGCAGGAAATTTCCGCGATCATTCTGCAAAAGCTGAAATCCGACGCGGAAGCTTACCTGGGCCAACCCGTAACCCAAGCGGTTATCACGGTTCCTGCATACTTTAATGACAGCCAGCGTCAAGCCACCAAGGACGCAGGCAAGATTGCCGGTCTTGAAGTGCTTCGTATCGTTAACGAGCCGACAGCTGCAGCTTTGGCGTACGGCATGGAAAAAGCGGAAGATCAAACGATCCTCGTGTATGACCTCGGGGGCGGTACGTTCGACGTTTCCATCCTGGAACTCGGCGACGGCTTCTTCGAAGTAAAGGCAACCAGCGGTGACAACCAGCTGGGCGGCGATGACTTTGACCAAGTCATCATCGACTATCTGGTGGCTGAATTCAAGAAAGAGCAGGGCATCGATCTGAGCAAAGACAAAGCGGCGGTTCAACGTCTGAAGGACGCTGCGGAAAAAGCGAAAAAGGAACTGTCCGGCGTACTGACAACAACGATCTCCCTGCCGTTCATCACGGTTGCTGAAGGCGTGCCTCAGCACCTTGAAATCAACCTGACCCGCGCTAAATTCGAGGAATTGTCCGCGGATCTCGTAGAGCGTACGCTTGGACCGACTCGCCAAGCACTGAGCGATGCCGGCCTGACGGCGAACGATATCGACAAGGTCGTTCTTGTCGGCGGCTCCACACGGATTCCGGCCGTACAGGAAGCCATCAAGAGACTGACCGGCAAAGAGCCGCACAAAGGCGTTAACCCGGACGAGGTCGTAGCGCTCGGCGCTGCTGTCCAAGCAGGCGTATTGACCGGCGACGTGAAAGACGTCGTTCTGCTTGACGTAACTCCGCTGTCCCTCGGTATCGAAACGGCTGGCGGCGTATTTACGAAAATGATCGAACGCAACACGACGATCCCGACAAGCAAATCCCAAATTTTCTCCACGTATGCCGACAACCAGCCTAGCGTTGAAATTCACGTCCTACAGGGCGAGCGCGAAATGGCGGCTGGCAACAAGACGCTTGGACGCTTCATGCTGGGAGATATCCCTCCGGCACCTCGCGGCGTGCCGCAAATCGAAGTTACGTTCGATATCGATGCGAACGGTATCGTTAACGTTTCGGCAACCGACAAGGGAACTGGCAAGAGCCAGAAAATCACCATCACTTCTTCCAGCGGCCTGAGCGATGAGGAAGTCGAAAAAATGATGAAGGATGCCGAGCTTCACGCAGAGGAAGATCGGAAGCGCAAAGAGCTTGTTGAGGCTCGCAACAATGCCGACCAGCTCGTATACACAACCGAGAAGACCATTAAGGACCTCGGCGACAAAGTCGACGCTTCGGAAGTGGAGAAGGCGAACGAAGCGAAAGACAAGGTGAAGAAGGCGCTGGAATCCGACAATCTGGAGGAGATCAAAGCCGCTACCGAGGAGCTGACCCAAGTGGTGCAGCAGCTGTCCGTGAAGCTGTATGAGCAAGCCGCACAAGCGCAGCAAGGCGCTGAAGGCGGAGATGCCGGCACTGCGAACAAGGATAACGTCGTAGACGCTGACTACGAGGTTGTTGACGAAGACAAAAACAAAGGTTAATCTGAATAGATTGCATGGGAAGGTCAAAGCTGCGCATCTTCGCACTTTGACTTTCCTTTTGCCCTAGGAATCAAGAAGAGATGGGGGTGAAACCGTGGCTGATAAGCGTGATTATTATGAGGTACTAGGTGTCGGCAAGCAGGCATCGGAGGATGAGATCAAGAAGGCGTACCGGAAGCTCGCGCGCCAATATCATCCCGATGTCAACAAAGCGGCTGACGCGGAAGCCAAATTCAAGGAAGTGAAAGAGGCTTACGATGTATTGAGCGATAGTCAAAAGCGTGCGAGATACGACCAATATGGTCATATTGATCCGAACCAGGGAATGGGCGGAGGCGGTTTCTCCGGTGACTTCGGCGGTTTTGGAGATATATTCGATATGTTCTTCGGCGGCAATGGACGCCGTGATCCGAATGCGCCTCAGCGGGGGAACGATTTGCAGTACACGATGACGGTGGAGTTCAAGGAAGCGGTATTCGGCAAGGAAACGGATATTACGATTCCTAGAACAGAGACATGCGATACCTGTCACGGTTCAGGAGCGAAGCCGGGGACTAAGCCGCATACCTGCTCCGTCTGCCACGGAACGGGGCAGCAGGAGGTCGTGCAGAATACGCCGTTCGGCCGCATGGTCAACCGGCGCGCCTGCTCGAACTGTAACGGAACCGGGAAAATCATCAAGGATCGCTGCGGCACCTGCGCCGGAAGCGGCAAGGTCAAGAAGCAGCGCAAAATTCATGTCCGCATTCCGGCGGGTGTGGATGACGGCGCCCAGCTTCGGATGACCGGCGAGGGCGAAGGCGGTCTGCGCGGCGGCCCGGCGGGCGACTTGTACATCGTCATTCGCGTGAAGCCGCATGATTTCTTCGAGCGCGAGGGCGACGACATCTATTGCGAAGTGCCGCTGACGTTTGCCCAAGCAGCCCTTGGCGATGAGATCGAGATCCCGACCTTGACGGAGAAAGTGCGGCTGAAGATTCCGGCAGGAACGCAAACCGGAACCTTCTTCCGCCTGAAAGGCAAAGGGGTCCCTCGCCTGCGCGGCATGGGACAGGGCGACCAGCACGTCAAGGTGGTCGTTGTTACCCCAAGCAAACTGAGCGAGGAGCAGAAGGAGCTGCTGCGTCAATTCGCGTCGCTTGAAGGCGAAGAGACCCATGAGCAGGAGCAATCCTTTTTTGACCGTGTAAAAAAAGCCTTTCGCGGCGACTAATGATCATTAGGGAGCCGGCTTAGAGGGCTACTATCCTCTTCGCTTCGGTACTACCGTATCGAAACGCTAGCAGCGGAGCAAGTAATAAGAAACCGTCCTTTTTGGAGTGGAGGCATGAGGCCCCTGCTCGAAAAAGGGCGGTTTTTTTGTGCTCTCCTCCCTTCATCACCATGCGCTGTCCTCAAAAGGAATAAAAGGGGCGGGCGCGAAGCAACCTAGGGAAGGTTCGTTCCGGAAGCAGCGGATAGTATCTAAACGAAATGCAGGTGAAACCATATGGCTGAAAAAAATATTTTGGCTTATTTCAAAAGCCCGGAGGAAGCTCAGCATGCCCAGCGCAAGCTGCAGTCGCTCCGCGTTGCCGATATGTCGATCGACCGCTTCAGCGCCTATCCGGGCGGGGAGCTGAATGGCCCGATGCACCCTTTGACAGGGGATATTACGAGCTTGACCTCGATGACGCAGAATTCGGCGCTGTCGAACAGGTCTGCGGGCATCCTTGGCGCGGCTGATCCTTCCGCCAGCGGGATGAGCGATGGGGGGCAGGACGGAACGCAAGGACGGGATATATTGCTAACCGTCGTTCTCGACGAAGGCATCTTTGACCAGGCGATGCGTCTGATTGAGGAGTCCGGCGGGATGGTGTAAGCCGGAGCATCCAAGGCTTATGGAAAGAAACAACACGTGACAAGGAGAGATGCGCGTATGATGAGACGTGTGAAGAAGGGCAAAATCGCCAGTAAGACGGAAAAAATGATCGCGCTGCAATCCGCCAAAAATGAGGATGTGGAGTTTTCGGCGATGGCAGCCGATCTTGACGATGTGGAGGCGCTTCGCCGAAGCGAAGCCGCAGACGAGCGCCAGCTTAAGAAGATCCTAGAAGAAGAATAATCGGCAAACTTGCAGCTCGGGTACAATATTTTCTTCAAGTGCTGCCGAGGATGCCGATTCGCCAAGAAAGCCAAAGCCCTCTCCCGTTGCTTAGCAAAGCGAGCGGCAGGAAGGGCTTTTTTTTCATGATCACAACAAAAGGACTTATGAATGATCAGGGACCGCTATCTCCCGAGGCAACATTTTATCCACAAATTTTGTATAGAGCGTCCTCAATATAGTACAATGATAGTTATGTACGAATGAGGAGGAACAACTGTATATGCTATGGCGTGAATTAACGATACATACCACGGAGGAAGCCGTGGAGATGATTTCCAACTTCCTGCATGAAGCGGGAGCCGGGGGCGTTTCTATTGAGGAATCCGCCGCAACGAAGAGAAAACGGGACACTTCGTTTGGACAATGGTTCGATGAGATCGTCCCTTTTAACGATATTCCGGAAGGGGGCGCCGTCATTAAAGGCTATTTTGACGAGACCGTAATGCTGGAAGAGATCCAAGGGCTTATCGCCCCCCGGGTAGAAGAACTGAAGGAATTCGGAATAGATACAGGCGATGTGCGTTATGAGATGAAGACGGTCAACGAGGAAGAGTGGGCTACCGCCTGGAAGCAGTATTTCAAGCCGATCCGGGTGTCGGAGCGCTTGACGATTAAACCGACATGGGAGTCCTATTCTCCCGAATCTCCGGAAGAGCGCATTATCGAGCTGGACCCGGGCATGGCATTTGGGACCGGCACGCATCCGACGACAACCTTGTGCCTGCGCACGCTCGAGAAGGTGATTACAGGCGGCGAAGAGGTCATTGACGTCGGCACCGGCTCCGGGATCTTGTCGATCGGGGCTGCTTATTTGGGGGCCTCCCGCATTCTTGCGCTGGATTTGGATCCGGTGGCTGTATCCAGCGCCACGGAGAACGTCCGCCTGAATGGCTTGGAGGACCGGATCACCATCAAGGAAAGCGATCTGCTCTCTGTCCTGACAGACAGCTCATCGAAGGACGAGCTCGGTGTGGAGCTGCCGGTCCAGGTGGTCGTCGCCAACATTCTGGCTGAGGTCATCCTGCTGTTTATCGATGATGTCTACAAGGCCTTGAAGCCGGGCGGCATCTATATCGCTTCAGGGATCTTCAAGAACAAGGAAGAGATCGTCGGGAAGGCGCTTGTTGAAGCCGGCTTTGAGATCGCGGATATCAACCGCGAAGACGACTGGGTTGCTTTCGTAGCGAGGAAGAACTGATTATGGATTTCTTGGATCAGCTGCTGTATTTCCCGTTGGAGCAACTCCCGTTCTATTTGATTGCGTTAATGATCGCCTTTACCGTGCATGAATTTTCTCATGCTTATTTCGCGAATAAATTCGGTGACCCTACCGCTAAGCTGCTGGGCCGGGTAACGCTGAATCCCGCGGTGCACTTTGATTTTCTGGGCATCGTCCTCCTGCTGATTGCCGGATTCGGCTGGGCAAGACCCGTTCCGGTCAACCGGGAGAACTTCAGCCATCCGCGGCGGATGAGCATCGTCGTGGCCGCCGTCGGTCCGCTCAGCAACCTCCTTCTGGGCATTGTCGGTGCGCTGATTTACGCGGTGCTTTATATATCCGGCGTGATCGATCCGATCGGCATCACGCGGACGGATCAGGCGATTCATATTTTTTTCAATGTGTTCATCCAGCTGAATTTCTTCTTATGCCTGTTCAATCTGATTCCGCTGCCTCCGCTTGACGGATACCGGATCGTCGAGAATGTGCTGCCGCCTCGGATCAGCGCCAAGATTCAGCGGTTCGAGCAGTGGTCGATCCTCATATTTCTGCTCATTATCGTGCTGCCAATGCTGCAGAAGTATACCATTGCGCCCCTTTATCTCGGGGCTCGTGCCTTATCCATCGACGTTCTGAATATATTCATTACATTGTTCGGAGGTTAATTCCTCTTACAATGCTCTGGTCAGTTGCCGTGAAAAGTTGTATCATGATGTTTGGCGATTTTGCAGTTAGGTGAGGATAGAAGATGCAGCGATATTTTGTGACTCCTGCACAGTTTGCGGGAGACCGGGTGGAAATTACGGGCGATGACGCCCGCCATATTACAAAGGTTATGAGGGGCAAGCTTGGCGACAAGTTCATCGTCAGCGACGGTGAGTCGCGAGAGGCCCTGGTCGGGATCGAAGAAATGGACGGGGCCTGTGTGCATGCCGCCGTTATCGAGGAACTGGAGATGAAGAACGAGCCGCGTCTGGCCGTAACCATTGCCCAGAGTCTTCCCAAAGGCGACAAAATGGAAACCGTCATCCAAAAGTGCACGGAGATCGGCGCCGCTTCCTTCGTCCCCTTCCTATCGGAGAGAACGATCGTTCAATACGATGCCAAGAAGGAAGGGAAGCGGCTTGCGCGTTGGCGCAAGATCGCTAAAGAAGCAGCCGAGCAGGCGCATCGCAACCGGATTCCTTCCGTGGAGCAGCCGCTTTCGTGGAAACAATTGCTTGCAACGTTTACGGCCTACGATGCGGTATACTTTTGCTACGAGAAAGAGGAGGGCTCCCAGATCGGGGATGCCTTAAAGTCTTTTGTAGAACGGGCCCTGCAGGAGCCGATTTCCCGGGCTAGCCTGCTTTTGGTGGTTGGACCGGAGGGCGGCTTTACCGAGGAGGAATCCCGTGCGGCCGAGGCGGCAGGGGCTGTTTCCGTCGGATTGGGCCGCAGAATTCTTCGCTGCGAGACGGCCGGCATGGCTGCGCTTGTCTGCGCATTATATGAATCTGGAGAAATGGGGGGAGTTTGAATATGCCATCCGTAGCGTTTTATACGTTGGGTTGCAAAGTCAATTTTTACGATACCGAAGCCATTTGGCAATACTTCAAAAACGAAGGCTACGAGCAGGTGGATTTCGAACAAACCGCTGACGTTTATTTGATTAACACCTGCCATGTTACGAATACCGGGGATAAGAAGAGCCGGCAAATGATCCGGCGTGCGGTTCGCCGCAATCCCGAGGCGATTGTTGCCGTAACGGGCTGTTATGCCCAAACCTCGCCCGCTGAAATTCTGGATATTCCGGGCGTGGATCTTGTCATCGGCAACCAGGACCGTGACAAAATTATGGATTTCATTCATGATATCGAAAAAACGCGCCAGCCGATCAATGCCGTGCGCAATATTATGAAGACGAGAGTATTTGAAGAAATGGACGTGCCGGATTTTGCCGAGCGTACGCGTGCATTTCTGAAGATTCAGGACGGGTGCAACAACTTCTGCACATTCTGCATTATCCCTTGGTCCCGCGGGCTTTCCCGCAGCCGTGATCCGAAGAGCATTATCAAGCAGGCGCACCAGCTGGTGGATGCAGGCTACAAGGAGATTGTCCTGACAGGAATTCATACTGGCGGATACGGCGACGATCTGGAGAATTACCGGTTGTCCGACCTGCTCTGGGATCTGGACCGGGTGGACGGCCTGGAACGCATCCGGATCAGCTCGATTGAAGCGAGCCAGATTGATGACAAGATGCTGGATGTGCTGAACCGTTCCAGCAAAATGTGCCGGCACCTGCATATTCCGCTTCAGGCGGGCGATGATACGGTGCTGAAGCGCATGCGCCGCAAATACACGACAGAAGAATTCTATAACAAGATGGGACTGATCCGTCAGGCGATGCCGGATGTCGGCATTACGACCGACGTCATTGTCGGATTCCCTGGTGAAACCGATGAGATGTTCCGTAACGGATACGACCTGATGAAGGCGATCCAGTTCTCGGAAATGCATGTGTTCCCATATTCCAAGCGAACGGGCACGCCGGCAGCGCGGATGGAGGATCAGGTGGACGAAGAGGTGAAGAACGCCCGCGTACACGATCTGATCGACCTTTCGGAGCAGCTGCAGCTTGCTTATGCCGAGCGTTTCGTCGGCCAGGTGCTTGAAGTGATTCCTGAACGCGAGTACAAAGGCGCGCCAAATGGCGGTAAAATGCAGGGATACAGCGACAACTACTTGCAGCTTGTATTTGATGGAACGCCTGACCTCGAAGGGAAAATGTGCCGCGTGAAGCTGACGAAGGCCGGCGTGAACGAATGCGAGGGCGAGCTTGTCAGCGTCATGGAGAGCGAGCTTAAGGCTGCCGCCCAATAATTCCAATAGCCGCTATATCAGACAAGGATTTCATTTCCAGCTATCGGGAAGTGGAATCCTTGTTGTACATGAAGGAGGAAAGGGACATGGCACGAACGAAATTTTCTGCAGGCGGCGTCGTGTACCGTTATCATGCGGGAGCGCTGCAAATCCAGCTCATTTTGGATCGCTACGGGAAACATTCGCTTCCCAAAGGCAAGATGGAAGCCGGCGAAACGATCGAAGAGACCGCTCTCCGTGAAATCAGAGAGGAGACGGGAATTGTCGGCTCCATTACCTCCCCAGTGGACATTATCGCTTATAAATATCATCATCCCGTATATGGACAAGTCAATAAAGAGGTTCATTATTATCTGGTTAAGGCGGAAGGCGGCAGCCTCAAGCCGCAAATCGAGGAAATCAACGGAGTCGATTGGTATGAACCGCTTGCCGCGTGGAGGAAACAGCGCAGCAACGGGTATAACAATAATGATATTATCCTGCGCAAGGCGCTGAAGCTGCTGAACGTTCCTATTCCACCGGAGGAGGATATCACGTTTTAGATTGCCGCCTGGTCCAGAACGGCAGGTAGCATAAAGGCAGTGCAAGAAGCGAGCTGAGGACGTTGAATAAGGTCTGGGCATGCGCGATTTGTCCGGCAGGGTCCACCGCAAGCCAGCCGGAAACGGCGGTCAGCCAGCCGATGAACGGCGCGAACAGAAGCGCCCCGCCGATATTCAGCCCCATATGGGACCATGCGACAAAACGGCCGGCGGGCGTGCTGCCCATTGCAGCGATTAAAGCGGTGACGCAGGTGCCGACATTGGCGCCGAGCACGATGGCAACGCCGATCTCAGGCGGAAGCGAGCCGCCGACGGCCAGACCCATCGCCATTGCGATTACAGCCGCGCTGCTGTGCATGAGCGCAGACAGAATAGCGCCGGCAAGAATACCCCAAAAAACGCTGCGCGAGGCATGGTCAAGAAACCATTGAAACAGGCCCAGCTCCTGCAGGGTAGGCCCGATGGATTGCATGAATTGGATACCGAGCAGCACCAGCGCAAAGCCGGTCACGGCAAGGCATAAATATTGGCCCCGGACAAGCGACATCTGCAATTTATCATGGCCGGAAGGAACGCGCTGGCTGAACAGCACAGCCCCTACCCATAGCATGAGCGACAGCACGAGCAGCGGCATGGCGGCCCGTCCGATTTGAAGGCTGATGAGCTCGGTTGTCACCGTCGTCCCGATATTGGTGCCGAGTATGATCCCGAGGGTTCCGGCGTAGCTTAATAATCCGGCATTCGCAAATCCGATCGCAAGCACCGTAACCGCCGTGCTGCTCTGAAGGAGAGCCGTGACGGCTGTGCTGGCAGCCATGCCTTTAACGGGCGTAGAGGTCGCGATGCGAAGCCACTTGTGCAGCAGCGGCCCGGCCCAGCGTGAAAGCGCGGCTTCCATCACCTTCATGCCGAACAGGAACAGAACGAGGCCGTAGCAGATGGGAAACCAGAGTGAGGATAGCATGCGATTCTCCTTTTTTTCGAATTGGGGATCGAGGTTTTTGTTAATACGTATATGACCCCGGGCGGACATGCATGCCAATGAATTGCCGCCAGGGATATCACATAAGGAGTGAACTACTAGTGCCATCGGTTATTTTGGAGCGCAGTCGAAAGAAAAGATTGGAGCAGGGACATCCCTGGGTATACAAGAGTGAGATTGCCTCCGTCACGGGCGATCCTGCCCCGGGCGATTTGGTTTCGGTGCTGAATCATCAGGAGCGGTTTTTGGCGGCCGGCTATTATAACCCGCAATCGCAAATTACGGTGCGGATCGTGTCGCATCAGCCGATCGAACGGATGGACGAGGATTTCTTCGCCGCCCGGTTTGAGGAATGCAAAAGACACAGGGAACGGTTTATCGAGGGCGAGAATGCCTACCGTCTCGTTTATGGCGAAGCCGACTTTCTCCCTGGGCTGATCGTTGACCGCTTTGCGGACGTGCTGGTCGTGCAGCTGTTAACCTTGGGCATGGACAAGCGCCGCGACGAGATCGTCGGCGCGCTTGTCCGGGTCATGCAGCCGAGAGGAATTTATGAGCGCAGCGATGTGTCCGTCCGCGAGCTTGAGGGGCTGGAGCAGCGCAAGGGTCCGCTGTATGGAGACTGTCCCCGTCACGTCGTCGTTACGGAGAACGGGCTGGAGATCAAGGTGGATACCTGGGAAGGGCAGAAGACCGGCTATTTCTTCGACCAGCGTGAAAACCGGGCTTCGATCAAGCCGCTGATGACCGGCTGGGGCATTCGCAGCGGCATTACGCTTCAAACGATCGAGGAGAACGGAGAGACCAAGACCGTGCCGGTGAACAAGAGCGGGAAGGCGGTCAGCTTCCCGTATTGGGACGGCGCGACGGTGCTGGAGTGCTTTTCCCATACCGGGAGTTTCACCCTTCATGCCTGTAAGTATGGCGCCAAGAAAGTGACCTGCCTGGATATCTCGGAGCATGCGATTGAGAGCGCGAGGGAAAACGTCGAGCTCAACGGATTCCAGGACCGGGTGGAATTCGTGGTGGATGACGCCTTCCAATACCTGCGCAATCAGGTAAAGGGAGTCGAGGAGCGGCAGCAGCGCGCCCAGGCGGACCAGAAGGTGGACACGTCCAAGCCGCTAACGGCAGGTGGGGGACGGACCTTTGATGTGGTTATTCTCGATCCGCCGGCCTTTGCCAAAACGAAATCAGCGGTCAAGGGAGCCTGCCGGGGTTATAAGGACATTAACCTGCACGGCATGAAGCTGGTTAACGAGGGCGGTTATCTGGTGACGGCAAGCTGCTCGTATCATATGCGTCCGGATCTGTTCCTGGAGACGATCCAGGAAGCGGCCAGGGATGCCGGCAAGGTGCTGCGGCTGGTGGAGTGGCGCGCCGCGGGCAAGGATCATCCGCAAATTCTGGGCGTCGATGAGGGACACTATCTGAAATTTGCGGTATTTGAAGTGCGGAGCAAGACGAATCTGTAGGTGATCTTGACATAGAGGAACCAGGGCCTGTTTTAGCGCAGTGAGGAGCTGTGCCGGAACAGGCTCTTTTGTCGTTGCCGTCTCCACTGGGAATACAATCCAAACGTATGTTCCTTCCGCCGCCGCTTATGCTATACTATTAATCAGCATCCTGGTGATAGATTCGCAAATTGCGAGGCGATGAACTGAAAACGAAAGGATGCAAGGTAAGGGGAAAAGAGTCTGTAAAAACCGGATTACATCATTCCCAATAAGACTGGAAACTCCAACAAATGTATACGAAATTTCAATAGATAGCAGGCGCGGATCCTCATGATGGAAGGCAGATTCATAGAACCATAGGAATTCCCCTGCATGTAAACTGTCGGAAAAGGCGAAGGAGGCTTGAGGCGAAGATGAGGATGCAATTTATAATCGGCCGGTCGGGCAGCGGAAAAAGCACGGCCATTCGTGAAGAGATGAGCCGGAGACTGGAGGAATCGCCCCAGGGCAACCCGATGATATTGATCGTTCCCGAACAGGGATCGTTCGAGGCGGAGCATGCGCTGGTGAACACAGGAGGCATCAAGGGCATATTTAGGGCCCAGGTGCTCAGCCTGCGCCGCTTGGCTTACCGGGTCATGCAGGAGACCGGCGGAGCAGCCAAGGTGGCGATCAGCGAGGAAGGCAAGCGGATGCTGCTGTACAAAATCCTTCGCCGCCGCAAGGAGGAGCTGGAGCTATTCGGCCCTTCGGGCGAGCAGCTCGGTTTTGTCGGCAAGCTCAGCGAGCTGTATACCGAAATGAAGCGGTATTGCATCGACGCCGCTTGCGTGGAGGAACAGCTCGAGCTGCTGACTTCCCATACAGGGGGGCCTCCGATGCTTCAGCGTAAGCTGAAGGAAATCGCCCTTATCTTTCGGGATTATGAGCTGGAAATATCGAGACTCTATATGGACGAGGAGGACACGCTTGCGACGCTGGCCGAAAGCATTGCGGATTCGGGCTATATTCGCCATGCGGATATTTGGATCGACGGCTTCCACGGCTTCACTCCCCAGGAATATCGAGTCATCCGCGAGCTGCTGGCCCATGCAAGACAGGTGACGATTGCGCTTACCTTGGACAAGCCTTATCCAACAGGGGGCATTCCCCATGAGCTGGATCTGTTCCATCCTACGGCGAGCACGTACATAAAGCTAAAAGGGATCGCGGACGAGCTGGGCGCGGATACCGAGCACCGCATGCTTGCGCCGGAAGTCCCTCCCCGTTTCAGTGAACGACCGGTGCTGGCCCATCTGGAGCGCGGCTATGACAGGAGAATGCGCTGGCGGGGAGAGGCGGGCACGCAAGCGGATGGCTTGCGGCTCTATGCAGCCGCCAATCGCCGCGCCGAGATCGAGGGAGCGATCCGGGAGATGCTCCGTCTGGCGCAGGAAGAAGGGGCCCGGTACCGGGATATGGCGGTATTCGTCCGCAACCTGGGCGATTATGAGCATCTGATCGGCCCGTTGTTCCGGGAGTATGGCATTCCGTATTTCCTTGATCAGAAACGGAGCGAGCTTCACCATCCGGTGGTGGAGTTTGTCCGCTCGGCTTTGGATGTCAGCTTGCGCCGCTGGAGGTACGAGGACGTCTTCCGCTGCGTCAAGACCGATCTTTTGCTCCCGCTGGACGGTTCATTGTCCCGGGAAGATATGGACCGCCTCGAGAATCACGTGCTGGCTTCAGGCATTCAGGGCTCCCGCTGGACGGATGGCCGCCCATGGAAGGGTGCGCCCAGCCTCTCGCTGGAGGAAGGGGAAACGAAAGCCCGCGGTACGGAAGAGCTGCAGCGTATTGAATATGCCAGGGCTGCCGTTGCGTCAGTCCTGCATCCATTTGAGAAGCGTCTGAAGAAGGCGGCAACCGCCCGCGAGCAATGTACGGCCGTCTTCCGCCTGTTGGAGGAAGCGGATGTGCCGGAGAAGCTGGAGCTTCTGAGCAGAGCGGCGCTTGAGGCCGGCCGTCCCGAAGAGGCAAGGGAGCACCGCCAGGTATGGGGGGCTGTGCTGGGACTGCTGGATCAGATCGTGGAGATGATGGGGGATGAAAAGCTCAGCACCGAGCTGTTCGCCGGTATATTGGATACTGGGCTCACGGAATTGAAGATGGCCCTCGTCCCGCCGTCGCTGGATCAGGTGCTGATCGGCAGCATGGATCGGACGCGGACGGGTGGCGTGAAATATGCGTTTTTGCTCGGGGTGAACGACGGAGTGCTCCCGGCGCAGTTTGAGGATGACGGGATATTGACGGAACAGGAGCGCAGCGGCCTGGCGGAGCGCGGATTGGAGCTTGCCCCGACCATATCGAGGAGGCTTCTGGACGAACGCTTCCTGATCTATAATGCTTTGACTACGGCCAGCATGCAGCTGTGGGTCAGCTATCCCGCCGCGGACGATGAAGGCAAGACGCTGCTCCCATCCGAGGTGATCCGCCATTTGAAGCTGATGTTTCAGATCGGCGAGGGGCCGCTCGCATCTCGGCCGCATGCCGGGCAATCCCCTGAGGAGCAGGCGGGATACGTGACCCGGCCCGGGAAGACGATCGCTTATTTGACCGGCCGGCTGCGGGATTGGCGAAACGGCGAGGAGCTCCCAGACTTCTGGTGGCATGCTTATAATTGGTTCGCCGGCCAGCCGGAATGGAAGACGCGGCTCGGCGTAATGCTGTCCTCTTTAACCTATCGCAATGAAGGGCGAAATCTGACGGAGAAGACAAGCCGGCGCCTGTACGGCGTAAGGCTTGCAACCAGCGTATCCCGGATGGAACGCTTCGTTGCGTGCCCGTTTTCGCATTTTGCGTCCCACGGATTGAAGCTGCGGGAACGGCAGCTTTACCGTCTGCAAGCTCCGGACATCGGCCAGCTGTTCCATGCAGCTTTAAGCCAGATGGCGGTGAAGTTTCAATCGGAGCATCGAAGCTGGGGCGACCTGACGGCCGAGGAGTGTTTGCGCGAAGCGGAACAGACCGTGGACCGGCTGGCTCCGATGCTTCAGGGCGAAATTTTGCTGAGCTCCAAACGCTACGGCTACATCTCGCGAAAGCTGAAGAATATTGTCGGCCGAGCTTCTGTCATTCTGGGCGAGCAGGCGCGCCGCGGCAAGTTCGAGCCGGTCGGCCTTGAGCTTGATTTCGGTCCCGGCAAGCCGCTGCCTCCCCTTACCTTTGAGCTGGATAACGGGGTGAAAATGGAGGTCGTAGGACGGATTGACCGGGTCGACATGGCCCGGGGCGAGCATGGCGTCATGCTTCGGGTGATTGACTACAAATCGAGCCAGAAGGATCTCCGTCTGCACGAGGTGTACTACGGACTATCCTTGCAGATGCTGACTTATCTGGACGTGCTGTTGACCTATGCGGAGCTGTGGATCGGGGAACAGGCGCTGCCGGCAGGCACGCTGTATTTCCACGTCCATGATCCGGTGCTGCAGTCGGCTAACGGCATGACGCCGGAGGCGGCAGCGGAGGAGCTGCTGAAGCGGTATAAGATGAAGGGGCTGCTGCTTGCAGACCGCGAAGCGGTATCCCTCATGGACTCTTATTTGGAAAAGGGCCATTCCGCGATTCTTCCGGTTGCCGTGAAGGCGGACGGCAGCTTCTACAGCAGCGCGGCCGTCGCAACCCCAGAACAGTGGGAGACGCTGTTAGCCGCGGTTCGCCGCAACATGACGACCATCGGTTCGCGAATTACCGGGGGAGATGTGGCGATCGAGCCGTACCGGATCCAGCAGGAAACAGCATGCACATACTGCGCCTATCGGCCGGTGTGCCAATTCGACGATACGATTGAGGGCAGTCAATATCAGCTGCTCGGCAAGCCGGGACGGGATCAAGTATGGGATCTGCTCGGACAAATGAAAGGAGAGGAAGCCGGTGGCAAACATGATGGCTAAGCCAGAGGGCAGCATGTGGAGCGACGATCAATGGAAAGCCATTGCGCGCTACGGCGACGATATTCTGGTCGCGGCAGCGGCAGGCTCAGGCAAAACGGCGGTGCTCGTCGAACGGATCATTCGCAAAATCCTGGACGAGTCGTCGGGATTCAGCGTGGATCGCCTGCTTGTCGCGACCTTCACCAAAGCCGCCGCGGCTGAAATGCGGCAGCGGATCAGAGAGGCGCTGGAACGGGAGCTGGACCTGGATCCCGAGAATGAGCACATTCGGCGCCAGCTGGCTTTGCTCGGCAGGGCGTCCATCACGACCCTGCACTCCTTCTGTATGGAGGTCATCCGCCGATATTACCAGCTGATTCCACTCGACCCCGGCTTCCGGATTTTGAATGAGCATGAAGCCGATCTGATGCGTCAGGAGCTGCTGGAGGAGCTGTTCGAAGAAAAGTACGGGGAATCGGAAGGTGAGCCCGGAAGCAACTTCATGCGGCTGGCCGACTGGTTCAGCGGCGAACGGACGGATGATGCGCTGTACCGGCTTGTTCAGCGGCTTTACGATTTTTCACGGAGCCATCCGTGGCCGGAGCGCTGGCTGCGGGATACGGCCGCCAGCTTCGAGGCGAAGGATACGGAACAGCTGGGCCGGACGCCGTGGGTGCACAGCATCCTGGCCGATGCCCGGCTCGCGTTAAGCGGAGCAGCCGGGCTGCTGGAGCAAGCTCGGGCGATTGCGCTTCAGCCGGGCGGACCGGCGGCGTACGCCGACAATTTGGAGGAAGACGCAGCGCTTGTCGGCTCCCTGCTTGAGGCGGTTCAACACTCTCCGTGGGAATCGCTGCATGAAATTTTCCGTGACGCCTCCTTCGGCAAGCTGAAATCGATCCGCAAGGCCGAGATCATTCCCGAGCTCCAGGAGCAGGTCAAGGAGCTGAGAGAGCAAGCGAAGAAAACCGTCAATGAGCTAAAGGGCGCCTTATTCGGCCGGCCGGCACGCGAATTTCTGCGGGAGCTCCAAACGGCCGCGCCGCTGATGAAGGAGCTTGCCGAGACGGTCATTCTCTTCGGCGAACGCTACCGCGAAGCGAAAGCGGCCAAAGGCATGGTCGATTTTAATGATCTGGAGCACTACTGCCTTCATATCTTGCGGCATCCCGATTCCGAACCGGGCCGCATGCTGCCTTCGGATGCTGCAATGGAATACAGGCAGCAATTCGACGAGGTGCTCCTGGACGAATACCAGGATACCAACAGCGTGCAGGAGAACATCGTCCGCCTCATTTCCCGCGAAGCGCCAGGGAACCGGTTTATGGTCGGCGACGTCAAGCAGAGCATTTACCGTTTCCGCCTCGCGGAGCCGGGACTGTTCCTGGATAAATACAAAAGCTACGGCGCAGGCGATACCGGCGAGGAAACAAGCCTCGCGGGAATCCGGATCGATCTGGCCCGCAACTTCCGCAGCCGCATGGAGGTCGTGGATGCCGTGAACATGCTGTTCAGGCAGATCATGAACGAGTCCGTGGCTGAGATCGCCTATGATTCGCGGGCCGAGCTTGTTTGCGGCGCCTCGTTTCCGGAACAGGAAGGCGAGGGCGGCAGCCCTTATAAACCGGAGCTGCTGCTGATTGACCGAAGCGGAAGCAGCGCCGATCCGGAGAGCGGGGAGTCGGCTGATGACGACGAAAGCGCAGGTCTTGAGCTTGAGGCCGCCGAGATGGAGACGGCCCAGCTTGAAGCAAGGGCGATCATCGGCAGAATCCGCCAGATGACCGGGGAAACCGGCAAGCCGCTCATGATTTATGATAAATCGCTCAAATCGATGCGTCCGGTGGAGTATGGTGATATGGTCATCCTGCTTCGCTCGGCCATGATCTGGGCGCCTTTAATGATGGAAGAGCTCCGTCTGGCGGGCATTCCCGCCGTCGGAGAGCAGAATAAAGGATACTTTCAGGCAACGGAAGTCGAGATCATGCTCTCGCTGCTTGCGGTCATCGATAACCCCAGGCAGGACATCCCGCTCGCTTCCGTGCTGCGCTCGCCGCTGGTCGGATTGACCGAGGAGGAGCTGGCCCAGGTCCGCCTCTGCGCCAAAGGAACTTATTATGACGCGCTGAAGGCTGCCTGCGCGGTCCGCAGAACACCGTCCGCAGCGGCATCCCCAGCATCGGGGCTGGTGGACGGCGCATGGAGCCTGGGAGAGGAGCTGGAGGGGCTGGCCGAGGCGGCTGCCGGACATGAGCTCGTGACCGGGGTAAGCGCCCTAAATGCATCCGCTGATCCAGAAGCCGCGGCTGACATTTCTCCGGAGCTCGGCCTTAAGCTGGACCTGTTCATGGGACGGCTGCAGCGCTGGCGGGAGGAGGCTCGTCAGGGCGGGCTAAGCGACCTCATCTGGCGTATATACAGCGAGACAGGGTATTTGGACTGGATTTCCGGTCTTCCCGGAGGCAAGCAGCGCCAGGGGAATTTAACGGCATTGTATGACCGGGCGGTTCGGTATGAGCAGGATACCTCCTCGAGGGGATTGTTCCGCTTTCTGACCTTTATCTCCCGTCTGCGGGAGCGAGGCGGCGATCTGGGGGCAGCGAGCTCGGCAGAGAGTCATGGCAATGCGGTACGGCTGATGACGATCCATAAGAGCAAGGGACTGGAGTTCCCGGTCGTGTTCGTTGCCGGGGTGTCCAAAAATTTCAATCAGCAGGATTTGAACGCGCCTTTTCTGATGCACAAGGAGCTGGGCTTTGGTCCGAAATTCGTGGACGAAGACATGCGGGTCACCTATCCGACCCTGCCGAATCTGGCGATCCGACGCCGATCCCAGCTGGAGCTGCTGGCCGAAGAGATGCGGGTGCTGTATGTGGCCCTTACCCGTCCGAAGGAGAAAATGATTCTGGTCGGCACGGTGAAGGATTTGTCGAAACGGGCAGGGGCATGGGCCCAGGCCGACAGCCATCCGGAGCTCCTGCTGCCCGACTACTTGCTGGCTAGAGGCCGGAGCTACTTGGATTGGATCGGTCCGGCGGTCATCCGCCACCCGTCCGCAGGCCAGCTTCGCGAGCTTGCAGGTTTGCCGGTGAACAGCGAAGGCGCTGCTCTGTCGAAGGATCCATCCGATTGGATCTTCGCCGTCGAGACGCCGGAGTCATTGCTGGAGCCGCCGGGCATCGTGATCGATGAAGAGGGGGATCGCGGACAGGAGCGTTTTGAACGGATGAAGGCCGTGCAGCGGCTTGAGCCGGTGCCGATCGAGGAGGCTGATGCAGATTCAGGCGGCAAAGATGCAGAAAGCCGGGAAGCCGTTAATCGAAAGCTGTCTTGGGTCTACCCTTATGAAGCCGTGAGCGGTATCTCGGCGAAGACGTCCGTCACGGAGATGAAAAAGCTGCTGGCGATGCAGGAAGAGCCGTCGCTCGACTTGGTTGAGGAGCGGGCGGTTAGGCGCGGCGCGCAGGAGGGGCTGTTTGCGGGCATTTCAGCGTATTCGCCGGATTCAGACCATAACGGCTATCCATCGGCCGCCTTTACTTTGAACCTTCGCCGCCCGAAATTTATGGAGGCGCAAAAGCTGACCCCTGCCGAACGCGGGACGGTCTATCATACATTGATGCAGCATCTGCCTCTTGGCAATTTCCAAGAAAGAGAGGCCGGAGCTGCGGATGTGGAAGCGCAAGAACCGACCGGCCGACGGCTTCACGAATCCGAAGCTCTGATCGCTGATCTGGTTCAGCGGGAGATCATTACTCCTGAGCAGGCTGCAGCCGTGGAACCATCCGATATCAGCCGCTTGTTTGAAAGCGAGGTGGGGCAGCAGCTGCTGGCGGCCGAGGAGGTATGGCGGGAGATGCCGTTTTCCTATGCGCTGCCTGCTGCGGATGCTTATCAGGGGATGGCCTTTCTCGAGGAGCTGTCCCCGCAGGGCGCTTCGGGCCGGCCGGATGTCCGGCTGCTCCAGGATGAGACGGTGCTGGTTCAAGGGGTCGTCGACTGCATGTTCCGCCGCGAAGGCAGGCTGGTGCTGCTTGATTACAAAACGGACCGGGTGCTGGAGCACCGGGGAGGCCTTCAGGCGCTTGCGGAACAGTACCGTTTTCAATTGGAGCTGTATGCGAAGGCGCTGGAGGATATTTTGGGCGAGCCTGTGCATGAGAAGTGGCTGTACTTTTTTGACGGGGGCCATGCGGTTAGGATATAAACTTTTTGGCGGCTATGCGGTTTCCTGAAATTCAGTCTACACGGCGTCAGCCCTTTCGGATATGGTCATGGTCCATGCACCGGTTGACCGAACGAAAGCGATACTGAGCCATTACTGATTGTTTGTTTTAAAATGTCGAAGGTGCTGGGGCTGCGCCGAGACTTATCTAGCGGTATCGGTCTGCGTATGATCGAGCCGAGCTTTGCACGGTGAAGGAATTATTTATTATTTTATAAAGCAATGATTTTATGGTTTGCTTAAGGGCTTTAAACCCTTTTGACGGTACCAAAAAAGAATGTTTATATCGGGGGAGGAGAGATGCAGCGATGCGCATTTTGCATACGGGGGACTGGCATCTGGGCAAGACGCTGGAGGGCCGGAGCCGGCTCGCGGAGCAGGAGCGGTTTCTGGAGGAGCTGGTTCAGCTTGCGGATGATCAACAGGCCGATCTGATTTTGATGGCCGGCGATGTGTATGATTCGGTCAATCCGCCCGCAGCGGCGGAGCAGCTGTTCTACGATGCGGCGGCGAGATTGACGGAAGGCGGCCGACCCATGGTCGTCATCGCCGGCAATCATGACCAGCCGGAGCGCGTATCTTCGATTACGCCGCTCGTATCGAACCGGGGGATCACGCTGATCGGCATGCCCGTCTCCGATGTTGTCACCACCGTGTCTGCACGAACAGGGGAAACCGCCAAAATCGCCGCTCTGCCCTATCCGTCGGAAGCGAGGCTCAATGAGCTGCTCGCCTTGGACGGGGATGAGGATCAGCTGCGCCGCGCATACAGCGAGCGGGTCGGCATGCTCATGAAGCGGTTGGCCCATGCGTTTACGCCGGGCACGGTAAACCTTGCGATGAGCCATATCTATGTGCTTGGCGGTGTGGAATGCGATTCGGAGCGTCCGATTCAAGTCGGCGGCGCATATACGGTCGATCCGTCGGCATTGGCCGTGGGAGCGTCCTATACCGCGCTCGGACATCTTCACAGGGCCCAGGCTGTAAAAGGGGAAGGGGTGATCCGCTACAGCGGCTCACCGCTGGCCTACAGCTTCTCGGAAGCCGGGCAGGCGAAGTCCGTCACGATGATCGACGTTGCGCCCGGAGGCAGCCCTGTCATCGAGGAAGTGTTCCTTACGAGCGGCAGGCCTTTAGTCAGATGGAAAGCGAAGGGCGGGCTGGAGGAAGTGTACCGGTGGCTGGATGAGGACCGGGACGCCAATGCTTTCATCGATCTGGAAATTACGTTGACGGAGGCGATGGGGCTTGCGGATATTCAGCGTCTGCGCAAAAGCAGGGACGGTATCGTACATATCCGGCCGGTCTATCCGGAGATGGAGGCGCTGGAGCTTGAGATCGAGCGCTCGCGTATTCCGCTGCCCGATCTGTTCCGCAAGTTCTACCAGAGGCAGACCGGCGGGGCAGAACCGGAGGATCAACTGGTTCAGCTGTTTCTGGAGCTGGTCGAAGAGGAAGATCAGGATGCGGCGGAGGTGAGCGGCGCATGAAGCCGGTTTTGTTGAAGCTGTCGGGTCTGCAGAGCTACCGCAGCCCGCAGGAGATTAATTTTGAAGCGCTGTGCGAAATGGGGCTGTTCGGCATATTCGGCCCGACGGGCAGCGGGAAATCGACGCTGCTCGATGCCATCACGCTTGCCATGTACGGCAAGGTGGAGCGTGCGGTCAACGGCACGCAGGGCATCATGAATCATTCGGAGGACAGCTTGTTTGTGTCCTTTACGTTTGAGCTCAGCTCGCCGGCCGGGTCGGAGCGTTACCGGGTAGAACGGCGGTTTAAGCGGGTTAATGAGCTGTCGATCAGCAATACGGTCAGCCGGTTCATACACGTCACCGCAGACGGCGAACAGGTCATGGCGGACAAACTGGCGGAAGTCACGCGCTGCGTTGAGGAAAAAATCGGCCTGAAAATGGATGACTTTACCCGCGCGGTCGTTCTGCCTCAAGGCAAGTTTGCGGAATTTCTGTCGCTGAAGGGAAGCGAGCGCAGACAAATGCTGCAGCGCCTGTTTCACCTTGAACGGTACGGCGATCAGCTTGCGATCAAGCTGAGTCGAAGGGTCAAGGAAACGGAAGGTGTTTTGAAATCCGTGGAGGCCGAGCAGCAGGGACTTGGAAGTGCAGGCAAGGAGGCGCTTGCGGAGGCAGAGCTGGCCCTGGAGCATGCCAAGAAGCACGCCGAGGCATCGAGACGGCGGCTTCAGTCGATCCAGGAGCGTCACGAGTCGCTGTCCAAGCTCCGGGAATTGGACTTGGAGCGACAGCGGCTTCAGAGCAAGCTGGATGAGCTTGCGGCGCATGAAGAAGAAATTCGGCTGCTTGAGCGCAAGCTGGAGCTGACCGGAGCGGCAGCGGCGGTGCTTCCTGCGCTTGAGGCCTGGCGCGAGACCGGCAGACAGTGGGAGCAGCGTCGGCGTACGGCCGAAGCGCAAGCGGCCCAGGCGGACGTTATGCAAAAGACAGCCGCCCAGGCCGCCGAGGCTGATGAAGCGGCCCAGGCCGCGCTTGCGGCTGAAGAACCGAAGCTGCTGCAGCGTGAGGAGCAGCTGGGCCAGGCCGTTCTGCTGCAGCGGGAGCGGGATTCCCTGCGCGAAGAGCTGAAGAGGCTGGACGAGCTTCGGGCAGCGCTCCGGAAGGAGCTGGAGGAAGTGAATGCCCAGCTCCAGAAGGAGCAGGAGCTGCTTCTTCGCGGACGGAGCCGCAGGGATGAGCTTCAGGAGCAGCTGAAGGGGCTTGAGACGCGCTCTGGGGACCGGCAGGCGCTGCATGAAGCGATGCAGCAGCTTCAATCGCTGCGTGCCGTGGAGAAGCTGAAGGCCCAGGCCGGACAGGAACTGAAGGAGCAGGAGGGCTCCGAGCAGGAGCTGCGCCTGAAGCTGGCAGAATTAGAGTCTCAGGAGCAGGAGCTGCTGCAGCACCATGCTCGATTGGCAGGCCACGCTGATCATGTAAAGAGCAGCGCCGCTGAAGCTTCCGCAGCGGCAGAGCGTATCGCGGCGGCCGCATCCGCGCTGGGCAAGTCGATGGAGGGAGCCCGGCGCGAGAGGGAGCTTCATGCGCTGTCGCTCTCATTGGCTGCCGAGCTGCGGGAGGGCGAACCTTGTCCCGTATGCGGCAGCAAGGACCATCCCCATCCGGCCGCGCGGCCTGCTGAAGGCGAGGCTTCCGATGATGAGGCGATGGAGCAGCTGAATGATGTCATGCATCGAATTCAGGAGACTCGCATGCAATTAAGGCAGCAGCTGAGCGAGAGCGAGGCGCTGCTCCGGCAAATCGGTGCCGAAGCGGCAGCCCGTCAAGGGGGCGGGGCGGCCGCTTTGGAGGCCGTCCACGACGAGGCAGGCAGCAGCATGCTCGAAGCGGCTGTAGCCGCCGTGCCGGATACCCGCCCGCCGTATGACTTGATGCAGCTTGCAGAAGAGACCAAGCGGCTTGAGCAGGCCGCCGATTCACAAGCGGCTGCGATGGCGCAGTGCCGTAACGATGCTTCGAAGCTGCAGCAGCAGCTGCTGCAGTGCCGGCAAGAGCTGGCGAAGCAGGGGGCGGCCGTGGACAGCAGAGCCCTGTCCGTCCGGCAGCTTCGGGATAAGCTTGCCGGACTGGAAGCTGAAGCCGCCGAAATCGTCAAGGCGTGGTCCGGCACCCGCCCGGATTTGCCGCTTGAGGAGGCTGAAATCCGCTTCAAGCATATGCAGGCCAGCGATGCCGAAGCCGAGAAGATCAAGGAGGGACTTGAGCGAAGCGTTCCGTTTCTGGAGCAGAAGCAGCAGGCCGTGCAAGAGCTCGAGGGCAAGCTGCGCGAGCTCGAGAAAAACCTCATTCTGGCGGACACCCAGCGGGAAGGCAAGGCGGAAGTGCTGAAGGAGAAAGAAGAGCGGCTGTCCGTATGGATCGGAGACCGCTCGGCCGAGGAGCTGATCCAGGAGTGCCGCTCCAGGCTGAAGCAGCTCAGAGAAGCCGCCGAGCAGGCCATAATGCAGCGCCGGAAGACCGAGGAAGCGGCGCAGCAAGCCGCTAAAGAGGCAGCCATCGCCGGGCAGGCCGCCCGCTCCGCGGAGGAGCACCATGAGGCAGCGAAGCTGACTTGGGAGAAGCAGCTTGGCGCTTCGCCGTTCGCCACGGAGGGCGACGTTCGGGACGCTTGTCTGACTGGCGAAGAAATCGAACGGATCTCCGGAGCCGTCAAAGCGCATCGCGAGGGACAGCGGGAATGGACGGTCCGGCTCGGCGATGTTATGCAGAAGCTTGGAGCGAGCCCCTACAATGAGGAGGACTGGCAGCTGTGCAGCTCGGAGCTTGCGTCTGCCCGTTCGGCCGACGAGGAGGCCCTTCAGGCGAAAGCGAGGGCAGAGCGGGATCTGGAGGATCTTAGTAAGCGCCATATCCGCTATATGGAGCTTGAGGCCAAACGGGCAGAGCTCCAGAGCGAAAGCGACCGGCTGTCGAAGCTCCAGTCCTGTCTGCGCGGAAACGCATTTGTGGAGTATATTGCCGAGGAGCAGCTGATGCAGGTCAGCCAGGCGGCCTCCCAGCGGCTGCGGTATCTCACCAAACAGCGTTACTCGCTCGAGGTGGATTCCGGCGGCGGGTTTGTGATCCGGGACGATGCCAACGGCGGCGTCCGGCGTCCGGTCTCGACGCTGTCCGGCGGCGAAACGTTCCTCACCTCATTGGCCTTGGCCTTGGCTCTATCGGCTCAGATTCAATTGAGAGGGCAGTATCCGCTGCAGTTCTTCTTCTTGGACGAAGGCTTCGGCACGCTTGATCCGGAGCTGCTGGAGACCGTTATTACAGCACTGGAGCGTCTGCATACCGATAAACTGACCGTCGGAATCATCAGCCACGTGCCGGAGCTCCGGGCCCGTCTTCCGCGTAAGCTGGTGGTACGGCCTGCGGAGCAGGCAGGCGAAGGCTCGCAAATCCTAATCGAATCTATGTAAATTTCAGGCTGCAGAAGGATTCTTTCAATGTGACGGGGATCACAGATACAGCTATATGGCACTGTTATAATACAGTCAAGCCGACATGCAATAGAAGCACCTGACAGTGCTAATGCCTTCCAGCGGGCACGCTCTTCCCTTCCCCTGCGAGGCTTGGCCTGCCATGCCGGACTTTTCGTCCTTGGCGGGTGCTTCTCTTTTTTTATCATAAAAGGCGGCATAATGGACGAATCCCCCCTTTTCTTATATGATGGGAGCATGAGACTCTATGAAAGGGGTAATGATGTGATGGATTGTATTTTCTGCAAAATCGTAAATGGAGATCTCCCTTCCACCAAGGTGCTTGAGAACGATAAGGTGCTGGTATTCCAAAATATCAATCCGGAGGCGCCGGTCCATGTGCTCATCATTCCGAAGAAGCATATCGCCTCGATGAACGATGTTCAGGAGGAGGATTTGGCCCTGATCGGCGAGATGCACCGCGCTGCGCAAGAGGCTGCCGCCCAGCTCGGCATCGCCGAGAGCGGATACCGCCTAATCAACAATTGCGGCCCAAATGGAGAACAGACAGTGTTTCACCTGCATTACCATTTGATGGGTGGCAAACGGCTGGGTGCGTTGACAGGAATCTCGCCATCGCATACATAACGGCTGGACCAGCCGATACACTGCAGCTTCGCGGCATTTTAAGCCGGCGGGGCTGCTTTTGCTTGCCTGACTTTTTTTAGTTGCCGTCAAGGTTGACACCATATTTCCGTTTGCCCTATAATGAAGTTTGATGAACCGTGTTATTGCTCTTGGACGGTCTGGTCGGAGGGAGGGAAAACTGGTGTCTGAAACTAAAGTTCGCAAAAACGAGACAATTGATGCTGCACTTCGTCGCTTCAAGCGTTCCATCGCTAAAGATGGCGTATTGGCTGAAGTGAAGAAACGCAAGCATTATGAAAAGCCAAGCGTAAAGCGCAAGAAAAAGTCCGAGGCTGCTCGTAAGAGAAAGTTTTAGGAGGATCTGAACTAGCATGAATCTTAGCGAACGATTGAACGAAGATATGAAGCAAGCGATGAAGAGTAAGGACAAGTTCAAACTCTCTACGATTCGGATGGTTCGTTCGACGATAAAAAATCTTGAAATAGATTTGAAAAGAAGTTTGGATGACAACGAAGTGCTTGATATTTTAAGTCGTGAAATCAAACAGCGAAAAGATGCCCTCCAAGAATTTGAAAAAGCGGGACGCGACGATCTTGCCGCCGATGCGAAAGCAGAAATTGAGCTCCTAAGCGCCTACCTCCCGGAACAGCTTACTGAAGAAGAAATTAAAGTCATTGTACAGCAGACCATCCAGGAAACCGGTGCTTCTTCAAAAGCCGAGATGGGTAAAGTAATGAGCGCTCTCATGCCGAAGGTTAAAGGGCGTGCGGACGGAAAGCTTGTCAATCAAGTTGTTCAACAATTTCTGTAACAACATAAGTGAAACACCCCTTGATTTCAGGGGGTGTTTTTTCTTGTTTTCGGGCTTGTTGAGCGAAGCGTGATGGAATATTGCGGTCAGGGTATACTTTCTTGAAACGAAATCGCGGCTGATCCGTAAATATAACCATAGGAGAGTGACTTGATACATATGCTTATGCAGGAAGGTCATCCTCTCCTTCATGTCGAAGACAGAAGAAGGATGTCCGTATAAGTCGAAGAGAAAGGAGGAATACGATGAAAATCATGAATGGGCTGCGCCAAAGGATCGCGATGACGGCCGCTGCCGCTATTTTGTTCATAACCGCCTTGATGTGGGTGTCCCCGTCACAGCCGGCTTCGGGAGCCAACACCGGCTCAGTATACGTAATACCGGTCAAACAGCCGATTGAACGCGGCTTGACCAGCTTTATGGAACGCGGTTTCAAGGAAGCCGAGAAGATGAAGGCCGGGCTCATTATCCTTGAGATCGATACGCCGGGCGGACTTGTTGATCAGGCGGGGGAAATCGCCAAGCTGATGAAAGAGAGTAATATGCCGATCGTAGCCTTCGTTACGGGCGAGGCGGCTTCGGCCGGAAGCTATATCGCCCTTAACGCCGACAAGATTGCCATGGCGCCGGGAACCATGATCGGAGCCGCAGCGATGGTGGACGGCAGCGGCAACCCGATTGAAGATGCCAAGCTCGTGTCCTGGTGGAAGACGACGATGGCCAGTGCGGCTGAAGCCGGCGGCCGGAACAAGGAGATCGCCATGGGGATGGCGGATGTCAACATCCAGGTGGAGATGCCGGAGATCGGCCGGACGAAGGGACCGGGGGAAATCATCTCGTTAACCAACGAGGAAGCGTTGAAGACAGGGTATGCAGATACGATCGCTAGCAGCACAGAGGAAGTGATTACCTGGATGGACTTTTCCACCCAGGATGTGTTCCGGATGGAGCCAACCTTTTCTGAGAAGCTGGCGACGTTTCTGACGCATCCCGGCGTCATGACGCTGCTCTTGTTCATCGGTATTGCGGGCGTCATTATTGAGGTGCTTGTACCGGGCTTCGGTGTTCCGGGCATTCTTGGCATCGCCGCCTTCGTGCTGTATTTCTTCGGGAACTACGTGGCCGGCTTTGCAGGCTGGGAGACCTGGCTCTTATTCATTATCGGAATTCTGATGCTGGCGATGGAGCTGTTCGTTCCGAGCTTCGGCATACTTGGGATCATCGGCTCGATCAGTCTGATAACCGGTGTGGTCCGGGCTGCGTACAGCACCTCGCATGTCGCGTTGTCTCTCGGAATCGCGGTGGCGTCAGCATTAGTCGCCATCGTGGTTGTGGCCTTGGTGTTCAAGGAGCGGGGAATATGGCGAAAGTTCATCCTGAACGACAGCTTGACGAAAGAGCAGGGCTATATTCCGAATGAGGACCGGGACAGCCTGATAGGTCTTATCGGAACAGCTATAACGCCACTCCGTCCGGCCGGTACGATGGAGCTGGAAGGAAGACGGCTGGATGTCGTCACGCTCGGAGGGTATATTGAATCCGGCAGCCGGGTCCGCGTGGTGAAGACCGATGGAACGCGGATTGTCGTCGAGGAAGAAAAAGGGTGAAGCTTCATCAGGAAATGTGTAGTATGGGATAGAGAAGTGAAGTTAAGCTTGGTTAACAGCAGTACCTGATTACATTCGTTATTCAAAAGATGGAGGGTGAAGTAACAATGGATTTGGATGGTTCCTTGGTGACAATTTTGCTGATCGCGGTCGTTGCGATCATCGCACTTAGCGTGTTTTTCAGCTTCTTCCCGCTGATGCTCTGGATTTCGGCGCTCGCTTCCGGCGTGCGCATCGGAATCATTACGCTCGTGGCCATGCGGCTGCGGCGCGTAACGCCTAGCCGGATCGTCAATCCGCTGATCAAGGCGACAAAGGCAGGGCTGGGACTGAATATTAACCAGCTCGAGAGCCACTATCTGGCAGGCGGTAACGTAGACCGCGTCGTCAATGCGCTGATCGCTGCACAGCGGGCGAATATTCCGCTTGAATTTGAACGGGCCGCAGCGATTGACCTTGCCGGCCGGGACGTTCTTCAGGCCGTGCAGATGAGCGTTAATCCGCGTGTCATCGAGACGCCGGTTGTCGCTGCCGTAGCAAGAGACGGCATCGAGGTTAAGGTAAAAGCCCGGGTAACCGTTCGCGCGAATATTGACCGCCTCGTCGGGGGTGCTGGTGAAGAAACGATCATTGCCCGTGTAGGTGAAGGGATTGTTACCACGGTAGGTTCCAGTAACTCCCATAAGGACGTCCTGGAGAATCCGGATTTGATCTCCAGAACCGTTCTTGCGAAAGGGCTTGATGCCGGAACGGCGTTTGAAATTCTGTCGATCGATATCGCCGACGTCGATGTAGGCAAGAACATCGGGGCCTACCTGCAGACCGAGCAGGCGGAAGCCGACAAGCGCATCGCTCAGGCCAAAGCGGAAGAGCGCCGTGCGATGGCGGTAGCGCAAGAGCAGGAGATGAAGGCTCGCGTCGTCGAAATGAGAGCGCGGGTTGTCGAATCCGAATCCCAGGTTCCGCTTGCAATGGCTGAAGCGCTTCGCAGCGGCCAGCTCGGGGTGATGGATTACATGAACCTGAAGAACCTTGAGGCCGATACGCAGATGAGAGGCTCGATCGGCAAGATGGGCGATAATACAGGCAACCCGGGAGACAATCCGAACAATAACAAATGATGATGAGGTGAGCCTATAGTGGGCTGGTTAATCGAGAATTTTTATATCGTAGTTGTTATAGGCTTCTTCATCATTTCCGCTCTGGGAAGGCGTGGCAAGAATGCGGGGGAGAAGGGGCAGCCCCGCATGCCGTCGTTCGGCGGCGACGGTCATCGTCAAGGCCGGGGGCCGCAACAGCCGGAGCTCCGCAGAACGCAAGGGGGAAGGCCACAGCCCTTTCCGCAGGCTGAGCACCCTGCCCCCGTTCAGCAAAGTGCCGGTTCGGATTTTAACGATGAAGAGGAGCTGAACACCGGAAACGGGTATTCGCTGGAGCATGAGGAGCTGAACCGATCGCCCAGCTACCAGGAGATGGAGCGGAAGCCGGACAGCATGGATCACCGGATGGCGATGATGGAGTCGGATTTGGACCGGATCCATGCGCAGTTAAACCGGATGACGGTCGATATTCCGGAAACGGTCGTTAAGCTCACCGAAGAGGACCATGGACCGGAACGTCGAAGCCATTCGAATATGGCGGAGCAGGCTCGAAACGGCATCGTGTGGTCCGAAATTTTGGGGCCGCCCCGTTCCAGACGCCCATTAAATTATCGCCGTTAAGAGACCATATTTGAGAGTTTGCAGGCTATGAACAATGGCCCTGCATTTGGTGACCGCAGCGAATGGAAGTAAGGGTTCATTCCCGCTGGGTCTACACCACATACCAAGAGGCTGTACCAGGTCAATCGACTTTGGTACAGCCTCTTTTTCTATTGGGTTATACGCTCCGCCCCTTATCTGAACAAATCTTCGCATGTTTCTGGCTGTACATTTCATAAATCAGGATTCCGGGGCATATGGTGTACAGTACAGGAAGGGGGAAAGTCTCCATATGTCCCGCATCAGCCGCAAGCTGCAGAAATGGACCCAAGAAATGCTTGATTTGCCACAGGACCTGTTGTTTGATTTACCGCGGTTGACCCTGATCGGCAATAAAGAGCTTCATATTGAAAACCATCGAGGAGTTCGGCATTTCTCCGAGAAGCGGCTTGTGCTGTCCCTAACACAGGGCTCCTTGGAGATATCGGGGTCGGATCTCGCGATTCAGGCCATTCAAAGTCAAGAAGTGACCATTATTGGTACAATCCATCATATTCAATACATAGGAACGGAGGAGAAAGCGTGAACATCCCAACCATGATCCAGCTTCGAGGCTATTTGACGCTCACCGTGCGCGGTGAGCATGTGGAAGCATTCATCAATTCCGTAGTGGACGCGGGGATCCCGGTGTGGGATGTGATACCGACCGGGACGCAGTCTGCGGAGTTTAAGCTGCTGCTTAGAGACTTTAAGGGCCTTCGTCCCTTCTTGAAACGGACAGGCTGCCGGACGCGGATCAAGGAGCGCAGCGGCTATCCTTTCAAACTGAGGCGCTTGTGGAAACGCAAAGCGTTCGTTCTCGGGATAGTATTGTTTTTTGCTATTTTGACCGCCCTCTCCTCCATGGTATGGAACATTGAGGTAGAAGGAAATGAGAGCATTGCTACGGAAGACATTCTGGATGCCGCCAAGCAGGAAGGAATCTACCCGTATCAATGGATTTTCAAGCTGCAATCGATGGACAAGCTGTCCGGCAGCCTGGCATCCAGACTCGACGGCGTGTCCTGGGTCGGCGTGGAGCGGAATGGGACACGGATCCGGATCCAGGTCGTTGAGGCCTCCGTTCCTAAGAAGCCGCCTTTGCAAAGCCCGAGGCATCTGATCAGTACGCAGGATGCGGTCATTACTTATATCTACGCGGAAAAAGGGCTGCCCAAGGTCCAGATCAACAGCCGCGTGAAGAAAGGCGACGTGCTGATCTCCGGCATTTTAGGCGATGAGGAAAATTCGGAGATGATCGTTGCCAAAGGCGAGGTTAAAGGACTGGTCTGGCATGAGTACGATATCGAGGTTCCGCTCGTTAAAACAAGGAAGGTGTATACGGGCGAAGGCAAGAAACGGTCATATCTCGTTCTCGGCGACCGTGCCGTCCAGCTGTGGGGATACGGGGAGGTGCCTTACTCGCAGCAGGAAATGCTCACCTATTATGATCCTCTCACCTGGCGATCACGTGCGCTCCCGTTTGGATGGATGACCGAGAAGATCATGGAGGTCACCGAGGTTCAGCATACGATCACGGAGGAGGAGGCCAAAAAAGAAGGAATAGAGGGCGCAAGACGCGATATTTTAGCGAAATACGGCACCGATTCCCGATTTGTGAGCCAAAAAATTTTGCATGAGAAGAAAGAGAATGGTAAAGTTTATATGAAAGTGCTTTTCGAGGTGGAAGAGACCATCGCGAAAGAACTTCCCATAGTATACAATCAAGGAGAATGAGACTATTTGCCACAGCAAACGACCAGCATTCAAATTTTATTACAAAGTGCGTCAGAAGGCTTGGCCTTATTCGGACCGCAAGATGCCTTCCTGAAATTGATCGAAGCGGAAATCCCTGCCACCATCGATTCGCGGGAAGCCGTCATTACGATCCGCGGAGAACACCGCAGCGTCGAGCGTCTTCAGCAGCTGTTCGAAGTGCTGCTAGAGCTCATCCGCAACGGGTATACTTTGACCGAACGGGATATTCTGTACGCCGTAGAGCTGGCCAAGGATATGCGAGCGGATCAGCTGCTTGATCTGTTCAAGGGTGAAATTACGTCAACATACAGAGGCAAGCCGATTCGCGTCAAGACGATCGGACAGAAGCATTACGTGACAACGATCAAGAAACGGGATGTCGTATTCGGTATCGGTCCTGCGGGGACGGGGAAGACCTACTTGGCGGTTGTGCTGGCTGTTGCTGCACTTAAAGAAGGCTCTGTGAAACGGATCGTCCTTACGAGACCGGCGGTTGAAGCCGGAGAGAACTTGGGCTTTCTGCCCGGAGATCTGCAAGAGAAGGTAGACCCTTATCTCAGACCGCTGTACGATGCATTATATGATGTTATGGGTCCCGAGCAAGTCGCGAAGGCGCTTGAACGGGGACTGATCGAAATCGCGCCTCTCGCCTACATGCGCGGGCGGACGCTGGATGACTCGTTTATTATTTTAGACGAAGCGCAGAATACCACGCCGGAGCAGATGAAGATGTTCCTGACGCGGCTTGGCTTCGGATCCAAGATGGTCATTACCGGAGATGTGACGCAGATTGACCTGCCGCGCGGCAAAAAATCCGGGCTGATCGAAGCGAAAGCCATTTTAAGCGGAATTGAGGAAATCGGATTCGTTTATTTTGCTGAGCAGGATGTTGTACGGCACTCTTTAGTACAAAAAATCATCGTTGCCTATGATCAAGCTGCAGAAAACCAAGATTAAAGGGGATTGTCGATATGGCCTCCAAAGAACCATCGACGGACAAGTCCATATGGGGCAGGCACAGCGGTTGGAAATATAGCGTGGCAACACGCTATATTCTGTTTTTGCTGCTTGCGCTGCTCTTTTATATCAGTCTAGCATCGAAGCTGGTGCCTGAACGCTATGACATTCAGGTCAATACGAAAAGCGAGAAGAATATCGTCGCTCCCGTCCAAATCGAGGACAGCAAAGCGACGCTGAAGGCGCAGGAGCAGGCGGCCGAGCGGGTTCAGACGATTTATACCAACCTCAATGTGAGGAACGACGTTCTGGTGACGCAGATCCTGGACCGGATTGAGCGACTGAACCAGGATGTGGATATCTCGACCCAGGAGAAGGTCAATATCTATCGCGAGGAAATCCCTCGCAGGATTGACGAGTTCGTCCAAAATTTCGTATCCGCCAATCGGGACAATGAAGGTTACTCCAACGAGCTGCTGGAGGAAATGCTGCGCGTCATCGACCAGCAGACCTACCGGATCCCGGAGGAAACTTATATCAAAATACCTAGATTAAGCGCCGAGGACATCAATGCGATGAAGCCGGTAGCCCGCGATATCGTCTCCAAGCTGACCATGAACGAAATCGTGGACGCGCAGACGGCCCGGGCGCGGGTTGCGGAAATGGTGAGCACGAGCTCGCTGGATGATCGCGTTGCCAGAGAGGTCGTTCAGGAACTGGCCCGGGCAACGATAACGGCCAACAAATTCAGGGATGAGGAAGCGACCAAGGAAGCACGCGTCGAGGAACGCGAGAATACGCCGCCTGTGTTCATTAAGCAAGGAGATATTCTCGTTAAGAAAGGGCAGGTCATTACGCCGGAGATGTATGAGCTGCTTGGAAAGAATGGTTTGCTCAAGGATGATGTAAACTATTGGCCTGAGCTCGGCGTGCTGCTGCTGTCCGTTTTATTATCGCTCGGGATCCTGATGTTCATCCGCCAGTCGAATGCCGGGAAGTTTAAATACAATAACTCCCAGCTGCTTATGCTCGTGCTGATCTATGTGATCACGCTTATTACGATGCACTTGACATCCATTTTGCAAAGCGACTCGCGGATTTATGTCGGGTACCTGGCTCCTGTAGCCATCGGTGCGATTCTGGTGACGCTGCTTCTGGAAATGTCGCTTGCCTATTTCAGCGTCATTATATTCAGCATCATGGCCAGCGTCATCCTGAATGTCCAGGGTGAAATGTTCGACTTCCAGTTCGGGCTGTTCGCCGCAGTGACGTCATGCGTGGCCATCTTCTCGATTCACCGTGCGAGCCAGCGCTCCACCATGCTGAAGGGCGGGATTATGGCCTCCTTGTTCGGCGCATTGATCGTATTGATCATGCTGCTGATCGACGACGATTCCTGGACGACGACGGAAACGCTCTATGCGATCGGGTTTGCGATTGCCGGAGGCCTGCTTACAGCCGTTCTGGTGATCGGGCTGATGCCATTCTTCGAGGTTACGTTCGGCATCTTGTCGGCTTTGAAGCTCGTGGAATTATCGAACCCGAACCATCCTCTGCTGCGCAAGCTGCTGACGGAGACGCCGGGAACGTATCACCACAGCGTAATGGTCGGCAATCTGTCGGAGGCCGCTGCCGAAGCGATCGGCGCCAACGGCTTGCTGTGCCGCGTGGGATCCTATTACCATGATATCGGGAAGACGAAGCGGCCAATCTACTTCATCGAGAACCAGAACAATATGGAGAACCCGCATGATTCCATCGAGCCGAAGCTCAGCAAGTCCATCATTGTGGCTCACGCTAGGGATGGGGTTGAAATGCTGAAGGAGTACAAGCTGCCGAAGCCGATTCGGGATATCGCCGAGCAGCATCATGGTACGACCTTCCTCCATTATTTTTACCATAAAGCCATCCGACAGGCTGAGGAGCAGGGGATCGAGCCTGATTTTACGGAAGACGATTTCAGGTATCACGGTCCGAAAGCCCAGTCCAAGGAGGCAGCGATCGTCGGCATCGCCGACAGTGTGGAGGCGGCGGTCCGCTCCCTCCGCAAGCCGACCGTGGAGCAGGTTGAATCGATGATCGAGAAGATCATTAAGGGTCGATTGGATGACCATCAGTTTAACGACTGCGACCTGACGATGAAAGAGCTTGATACCATTGCGAAAACCTTGAAGGAAACGGTCATGGGGATATTCCACTCACGCATCGAGTATCCGGAGGAGGTCAAGCGGCCGAAGCCTGATTCGAGCGCGTCTTCGGGAGATTCGACCAAGCATGCAGATTCATCCGCGCCTGAAGCGGATCAGAGAAGGAGCGTTTAAGGAATGAGCCTTGAGCTTGTATGGAATAATGAACAAGAGCAATTTGAGATTACGGAGGAGCTCATCGCTTTGCTTGAAACGATCCTGCAGAAGGCCGGTGAGGCCGAAGGGATCGAGGGCGGAGAGGTGGACCTGACCTTTGTCGATGATGAAGCCATCCACGAATTAAACCGGGAATATCGCGGGATCGACCGTCCAACCGACGTATTGTCCTTCGCCATGCATGAAGTCACGAATGATGAGCTGGAGATCATTTATGAGCTGGAGGAAGGCGAAGAGCTTGGGAACGTCCCGGACGTGCTGGGGGACATCATTATCTCGGTCCCGCGTGCGAAGCTGCAGAGTGAAGAGTACGGCCACTCGCTTGAGCGCGAGATCGGATTTCTATTCGTCCATGGTTTCCTGCATTTGCTCGGCTATGATCATCAGGACGAGGCGAGCGAGGCTGAGATGATGGGCAAGCAGGAGGCCGTCCTAGCCGAAGTGGGTCTGACGAGATAGTGAAGCCGTACAGATCTACTTTGCTTAGAGCTTTTGGTTACGCGATGACGGGCATATGGACCGCCGTACAGCGTGAACGAAATATGAAGATTCACATTGCTGCTGCCGTGAGTTGCTTCATCGCAGCAGCTTTGCTGCAGTTGGACAAAATCAGCTGGCTGTTTCTAATATCCGCCGTTGCGGCGGTGTTCATTGCGGAGCTGGTGAATACGGCGGTCGAAGCCGTTATTGATCTCGTATCCCCGGCGGAGCATCCGCTTGCCCGGGTGGCGAAGGATACGGCTGCGGGTGCATCGCTGGTTGCTGCGATATATGCTGCGGCTGTCGGCATCCTCATTTTTTGGGAACCGCTCATGCAGTGGGTTAGGTCCATAACAGGCTGACGAAAGGGAGGAATTCGGTATGGATACAGGGTTATTGATGCAGGAAGCGATTAAGGCGCGCACACGGGCTTACATACCTTACTCGAAATTTGGTGTAGGCGCTGCTCTCTTGGATACGGGCGGGAAGGTACACCATGGCTGCAACGTGGAGAATGCTGCCTACGGGCCGACCAACTGCGCCGAACGAACCGCACTCTTCCGCGCGATTGCCGACGGACATGAGCCGGGAAGCTTCAAGGCGATTGCGATCGTCGCCGACACCGAAGGACCCTGCACGCCGTGCGGGGTATGCCGGCAGGTGCTGGTAGAGCTGTGCAAGCCGGATATGACGGTCATTTTGGGGAATATGAAGGGAGACATTCGCGAAACGACGGTAAGCGAGCTGCTTCCCGGCGCGTTTGGCCCTTGGGATCTGAACAAGGAATAATCTTCGCACAAGTTCAGACTGAAAATTAGGTTATCATGAGCGACGTTAAGGCGGATGAAGGACCGGCAAGCTGACGTGTCACCCACGGCCATTGCGGCCAAGACCCTTGATGATGGTATCTCGGTGTGGGACGAAAAGAAGCAGCCATAGTCCCATTCGCCTTAAGGTGTTAGTAACGTTAGCTGGAGGAATGGTATGCAGAAAAAACAGTTTAAATCAGGTTTTGTGGCGATCATCGGCAGACCCAATGTAGGGAAATCTACGCTGATGAATCAGGTCATCGGTCAGAAGATTGCCATTATGTCGGATAAACCGCAGACAACAAGAAATAAAATCCACGGGGTGTACACAACGCCGGACTCCCAGGTTGTATTTCTGGATACGCCGGGGATTCACAAGCGTCAATCCAAGCTCGGCGATTACATGAATCAGACGGCGCTCGGCACGCTGGGTGAAGTGGAAGCCGTATTGTTTCTGGTGGACGCATCCGAAGGGATTGGCGGAGGCGACCGCTTTATTGCCGAGCAGCTGAGCAAAATCAAGACCCCGGTCATGCTGGTGATGAACAAGATCGATAAGATCGAGCCGCCGGCGCTGCTGCCGCTTATTGAAGAATACCGGAAGCTCCATGACTTTGCGGAGATCGTTCCGATTTCGGCCAAGCTTGGCAGCAACGTCGACACGCTGCTGGATCAAATCCAGAAATATTTGCCGCCGGGCCCGCAGTATTATCCGGAGGACCAAGTGACGGATCATCCCGAGCAGTTTGTCTGCGCCGAGCTCATCCGGGAGAAAATCCTGCACATGACCCGGGAGGAGGTGCCGCACTCCATCGCCGTCACGATTGAGGATATGCGCAAGGAGGAGAACGGAACCGTCTATATATCCGCCGTCATTTTTGTCGAGCGCGATTCACAGAAGGGCATTATTATCGGGAAGCAGGGCGCCCTGCTCAAGGAAGTCGGCAAGCAGGCCCGCCAGGACATTCAGCGGCTTCTCGGCTCCAAGATTTTCCTGGAGCTATGGGTTAAGGTAAAAAAAGATTGGCGCAACCAGGAGCGTGTTCTTCGTGACCTTGGATTTCACCGCGGGGAGTAATTGACCCGTACCGAAAGAAGCTTTCTGGGGGATTGGTGCCGCCGGTTGCTGCTCAGGCAGCCTGCCAACAATTGCAATTCATAAATCCGCACGGTACGCACATCCTATTTTCGTAGATGCAGACGTCATTTCCGAAGAAAGGATGAATACGAATGCGAAATTTTTCGTGGAAGTATTTTGCGATGACTGGAGATGTCGATGCTTATTTGCTGTATAAAGAAACCGACGGTGAACGGGTTCTTGCAGCTGCATCCGCAGAAGATGAGGCGGCCCAGCATGAAGAGGACGAGTAATTATTGGTTGTTCCAAGAATGGTTGGGGGATAATGCATGCTATATCGGGCGGAAGGAATTGTCATCCGCAGCATGGACTACGGTGAAGGGAACAAAATCATTACGCTTTGCACCAAAGAATCGGGCAAGGTAGGGGTGCTGGTCAGAGGAGCAAAAAAGGTCAAGAGCCGGCATGCTGCTCTGACCCAGCCTTTTACGTATGGGGAGTATGTGTTTTTTCGCAATACGGGGCTTGGAACCCTGAACGCAGGCGAGATTATAGAATCCCATCATGAACTGCGGGAAGATTTGATCAAAGCCGCCTATGCTTCCTATGCCTGCGAGCTCTTGGATCGGGTGCTGCAGGATGAGGAGACGGGGGCTTTTTGGTTCCATCAGCTGAAGGCATGCCTGACCTCCCTTCAAGAAGACAAGGATCCTCAGATTATTATCAATCTCTATGAGATGAAAATCCTGCAGGCGGCAGGGTATGGACCGGAGCTGGAGGTATGCATTTCGTGCAATCAGCCGAGAAATGACGAGGATATGCTGGTCAGCCCGCGTCTCGGAGGTGTTCTATGCCGTTATTGCAAGCATTTGGATCCGCCGGCGATGGCCGTGTCGGTCCGGACCTTGAAGCTGCTGCGCCTGTTCGCCAGGCTGGATCTCAGGCGGCTCGGTAATGTGGACGTTAAGGCGGAGACGAAGGACGAGCTCAAGAAGGTAATGAGGGCGTTAATGGATATGCAGCTGGGCCTCCGGCTCAAATCCCAAAACTTCCTGGACCAGATGGACAAATACAACATTTGACGTAAGGTTCGGATTAAGGTATTATATTTATCAGTTTATGAGTTATTGCATATTGACATGCGTTGAACGGGAAAGTAATGAATGGCCATTCGTTATAGCGAGCCGGCGGCGGTGGGAGTCCGGTACGAAGCATTCATGAACATGGCACCCGGGAGCATTCTTGAAACGATAAAGTGGGTTTAGCTACAGCGCTGCTGCACGGCAGCTGCGGGAAGGCTGGCCAAGTAGGGTGGAACCGCGGGAAGCGACAGCTCTCGTCCCTATGTCTGTACATCAGGCATGGGGCGAGAGCTTTTTTGCGTTGTACAGACTGGATTGTCGGATGTTTTATTATGAAAATGAAAGCAAAGGAGCTAAAAATCATGAATTTCCAACAGATGATTTTGACGCTGCAGCAGTTCTGGGCAGAACAGAATTGTATCATCGTGCAGCCGTATGACACGGAAAAGGGTGCAGGCACCATGAACCCGATGACCTACTTGCGCTCGATCGGTCCGGAGCCGTGGAATGTCGCTTACGTTGAGCCTTCCCGTCGTCCGGCAGACGGCCGTTACGGGGAAAACCCGAACCGGTTGTACCAGCACCATCAGTTTCAGGTCATTCTGAAGCCTTCCCCGGACAATATCCAGGAGCTGTATCTGGAGAGCCTGAAGCGTCTTGGCATTGACCCGCTCGATCACGACATCCGCTTTGTCGAAGATAACTGGGAAGCTCCGACCCTTGGCGCCTGGGGCCTCGGATGGGAAGTGTGGCTCGACGGCATGGAAATTACGCAGTTTACGTATTTCCAGCAGGTCGGGGGCATCGATGCCAATCCCGTTGCGGTTGAGATTACCTACGGCATGGAGCGGCTTGCGTCGTATATTCAAGATAAAGAGAATGTATTCGACCTCGAATGGGTGGACGGCATTACGTATGGCGACGTGTTCCATCAGCCGGAATTTGAGCATTCCAAGTACACGTTTGAAGTGTCGGATGTGAAGATGCTGTTTACGCTGTTCAACATGTATGAAGAGGAAGCCAACAAGGCGATGAATCAACATCTGGTCTTCCCGGCGTACGACTATGTGCTGAAGTGCTCCCATACGTTTAACCTTCTTGACGCCAGAGGAGCGATCAGCGTGACCGAGAGAACAGGCTACATCATGCGCGTGCGCAATCTCGCGCGCCAGGTGGCGGCTACGTATTTGGAGGAACGCGAGAAGCTTGGCTTCCCGTTGATTAAGAAAGGGGGCGCAGAACATGCCTAAGGATTTATTGTTTGAGATCGGGCTGGAGGAAGTCCCGGCAAGATTTCTGCGTGCAGCGATGGAACAGCTGGAGGACCGCCTCGTGAAATGGCTGGAAGCATCCAGAATCGGGCACGGGGAAGTAACCGCCTATGCAACGCCGCGTCGCCTTGCCGTATGGGTCAAGGATGTTGCGGATAAGCAGGAGGATGTCAGCGAGGAGGTTAAAGGACCTTCGCGGAAGATCGCGCTGGACGAGAACGGTCAGTGGAGCAAGGCGGCGCTCGGCTTCGCCCGAAGCCAAGGCGTCGATCCGGAGAGCTTCACCTTTAAGGAGCTTGGAGGCGTCGAGTATATCTACGTCACCAAGAGCAGCGTCGGCGTCGATACCCAGTCGATTCTGTCCGAGGGGCTTCACGGCATACTGACAGCGATGACGTTCCCGAAAAATATGCGCTGGGGTGCGCATGAGTTCAAGTTCGTACGTCCGATCAAATGGATCGTTGCGCTGCTGGGCAGCGAGACGATCACGCTTGAGGTTGCCGGCGTGCAGGCGGGCAATGTCACGAGAGGGCACCGCTTCCTGGGATCTGATGCCGTTATTCCGGAAGCGTCGGCATATCGGGATATCCTTCGCGAACAGCATGTCATCGTGGACGTGAATGAGCGTCAAGAAATGATCGTTTCGCAAATTCAGGCACTCGCCAAAGAGAAGGGCTGGAATATCGCAATCAAGGATGATCTGCTGGAAGAGGTATTGTTCCTTGTTGAGACGCCTACCGTGCTCTACGGAACCTTCGATTCCTCGTTCCTTCATATCCCGCAGGATGTGCTGATCACCTCGATGCGCGAGCATCAGCGCTACTTCCCGGTTTTGGACGACAAGGGGCAGCTGCTTCCTTATTTCGTGACGGTGCGCAACGGCGATTCCCGTTCGCTTGATGTTATTGCCAAAGGGAATGAAAAGGTGCTGCGGGCACGCTTGTCGGATGCGAAGTTTTTCTATGAGGAAGATCAGAAGCTCCAGATCAAGGACGCGCTGTCCAAGCTGGAAAGCATCGTCTTCCATGAGGAGCTCGGAACGATCGGGGACAAGGTGCGCCGCATCCGCCGCATTTCCGATCAGCTGGCCGTCAAGCTTGGAATCGCCGCTGATGCAGCGGATTCCGTCAGCCGCGCCGCCGATATCTGCAAATTCGATCTTGTAACCCAAATGGTGTATGAATTCCCTGAGCTTCAGGGGGTTATGGGCGAGGATTACGCGCGTAAAGCGGGAGAGAAGGAAGAGGTGGCCAAAGCGGTATTCGAGCATTACCAGCCGCGCTTTGCCGGCGATGCCGTTCCTTCGACGCAGGTCGGCTCCATCATAAGCATAGCGGACAAAATCGACACGATTACCGGCTGCTTCTCCATCGGCATCATTCCGACCGGCTCCCAGGATCCATACGCACTGCGCCGCCAGGCGCAAGGCATCGTGCAGATCATTCTGGAGCACAAGCTTCCGATTACCTTGTCCGACGTGTTCGGCATTGCGCTGGACGTTCATGAGAACATCCGGGCGCTCAAACGGTCCGCCGGTGAAATCCGGAAGGATCTCCAGGAATTCTTCGGACTTCGCGTGAAGAAGCTGCTGTCCGAGAACCAGCGGTATGACGTTGTCGATGCGGTGATTTCGGCCGGCTTCGATTCCGTGGTATCCGTTGTGAACCGGGGACAGGCGCTGATGCATGCGGTTGAGTCCGCCGAGGACTTCAAGACGACGGTGGAATCCTTGAACCGCGTCAGCAACCTTGCGGCCAAGGCAGGGAAAGCTGCGGTGAACCGGGAGCTGTTCACGGAGTCTGCGGAAGGCGAGCTTTATGAAGCCTGGCAGGCGATCCGGAGCGATTACGAAGCGGCACTGGATGCTGCGGACGGCGAACGCGCATTGTCCTTGCTCAGTGGACTGAAGGCGCCGATTACCGGCTTCTTTGACTCCGTCATGGTCATGGCCGAGGACGAATCGGTGCGGGCTAACCGCCTTGCACTGCTCTCCGGCATCGATGGGGATTTGAAGCGGTACGCCGATTTTTCAAAATTAGTGTGGTAAGCGTAGTGACATGATGATTTTGCAAATGTTATAATGGTTTGTTCAGCGAAAGCGACAGCCCGTGTCAAGGCACAGGATGGCGCTTTCGCTGTGAGTAAGAATCAATGGCCGTACAGTAAGGCAGACTGCAGCTCATTGTTTTTTGGGAAGCAGGATTTTAATCGGTTCAAGACGTATATAATAGTAAACAGCACAGGATGGTTCCAAGAGTACAGGAAAAGCCGGTGATATCAATGATTGAAGGTTCCTCCTGCCGGATCGTGGTTGACGGCGACGCCTGTCCCGTCAAGAAGGAAATCGCAGAAACTGCCCGTACATTCCATGTGCCGGTGCTGCTCGTTTCTTCCTATGATCATATGCAGCAGGCCGAGGAAGGCGTCGTGACGATTCAAGTGGACCGGAGCGACCAAAGCGCTGATCTCTATATTGCGAACCATATATCGAAAGGGGATATCGTGGTCACCCAGGACTATGGTTTGGCTGCGCTGGCGTTAGCGAAATCCTGCTATGTCATCTCGTTCCGCGGCCGGATATTCCGCAATTCCGATATCGATTTCATGCTGGATTCGCGCCACCATCAAGCCAAAGCAAGAAGGCAGGGGAAGTACGGCAAAGGACCGAAAAAGCTGCTTGACGAAGACCGGGTTTTTTTTCAACATAAACTGACAAAACTTTTGCTTGAATTGCAGGAGAATGTCCACCCGTAGCGAATACTATTTACGTGCCAAATGAGATGAAGGTGGTTTGGATGAGTACCGGACAAGGCAATATTCCGGATGATGTCATTGAGGCGGTGCTGGCCAAAAGCGATATCGTGGATACGGTCAGCAAATACGTGCATCTTACGAAACAGGGGAAGTATTTAAAGGGCCTGTGCCCTTTTCATTCGGAAAAGACCCCATCCTTTACGGTTACACCGGAACGCCAAATCTTCTACTGCTATGGCTGCGGCAAGGGCGGTAACGCCATTAAATTCAGAATGGAAATCGAAGGATTTTCCTTCCCCGAAGCCGTAAGAACCATGGCCGAAGAGAACGATATCTCGTTACCGGAAGGTCAAGGGGTTCCCGTAATTCCTCGCAATCCGGAGAAAGAACGTTTACTTGAAGCTTATGAGCTGAGCGCCAAGCTGTATCATTTTCTGCTGAAGAATACGGAGCATGGCACCGAGGCGATGAAGTACTTACGGTCCCGCGGCATGAGCGACAAGATGATCGATCAGTTTCAGATCGGCTATGCGCCGGATCGCTGGGATACGCTGGTTCAATTTCTTACCAAGCGGTCATTTGACCTGAAAGAGATGGAGAAGGGCGGTTTGTTGTCCGCAAGACATGAACAGGAAGGCTATCTCGACCGGTTTCGGGGACGTATCATGTTTCCGATCCATGACCGCAGCGGCAAAGTGATTGCGTTCGCCGGAAGGATCCTCGGGGATGGTCAGCCGAAGTACTTGAATTCCCCGGAAACTCTTTTGTTTAACAAAAGCCGTACGTTGTACAACCTGCACCAGGCGAAGACATCCATACGCAAATTGCGTCAGATCCTATTATTCGAAGGTTACGGTGATGTGATCTCGTCTTGGGAGGCTGGACTTCAGAACGGCGTGGCAACGATGGGCACGTCCCTTACGGAAAATCAAGTAGCGATTATGAAATCCATGGCCGAAGAGGTTGTTGTCATCTATGACGGCGACAGGGCCGGTATGGCAGCCGCGATGAAGGTCATCCCGATGCTGGAGGGCGCCGGACTTCGGGTGAAGATTGCGCTTGTCAGCGAAGGCCTGGATCCGGATGAATACATCCGCAAATTCGGTGCCGAGCGATTCAGGCATGTAGTGGAAACAGCTGTTTCAACCACAAAATTTAAACTTATATATCTGAAGAAAAACCATATACTGCTAGAAGAAGATGGCAAGATCGCGTATACGAAAGAAGCGCTGCCGATTATCGCCGCACTTCATTCCTCAACCGAGCGGGAAGTTTATTTGAGGGAATTATCCTCGGAGCTGAACCTTTCCTACGAGAGCCTTAAGCAGGATTGCAATTTGCTCAGGCAGTCCATGCAAAAAAAGAGGGGCGATGGGGATAATAAGGAAAAAAGGTGGAATAATGGTAGGCATATTAACGGGCGTCAGCCCGCCCCGGCGCTGCTGCCTGCCTATCATGCGGCTGAACGGCGGCTGCTGTCGCTGATGCTGCAGGATGCGGAAGCCGCGCGATACGTAGGCGAACGGCTGGGAGAAGCGTTTAATATCGAAGATCATGCGGCGATAGCTGTTTATCTATATGCTTATTATGCACAAGGCAAATCTCCGGATATTAGCCGTTTCATGTCATCTCTCCATGATGATCGTCTGGAAAAGACCGTCAGCTCCATTATGATGATGGAGGCACCCGCGGAGTGGAATGTTCAAGTGCTTGACGACTGCATCCGGGAGGTACTGAAATATCCGCAGCAGCGAGAGATCGAGCAGAAGAAGGAAGAAATGATGAAAGCAGAGCGCTCGGGAGATTTTTTGCGGGCCGCACAAATTGCAAGTGAGATTATCGCCCTAGAAAGACAATGATGTCCGCACATTGCTGCTTCTAGGGAGGAGGGAGTCGAAAAATGGCGAATGATCAGCATACTGAACTAGAAACGGAATTTACGCTGGATCAAGTCAAAGATCAATTGATTGAGCAGGGTAAAAAGAGATCCGTATTAAGCTATAAAGATATTATGGAGAAACTGTCGCCATTCGATCAGGATACGGAGCAGATGGAGGAGTTCTACGAGCAGCTTGCCGACCTCGGCATCGATGTGGTGAACGAAAGCGACGATGAGGTCAGCCACCGGGCATCGGAAGATCACGAATCCCATGACAATGAGGATTTCGGCTTCGATGACGATTTGTCGCTGCCGCCGGGCATCAAAATCAACGATCCGGTGAGAATGTATTTGAAAGAAATCGGACGTGTACCGCTCTTGTCCGCGGACGACGAGATTGAGCTTGCGAACCGGATCGAGCAAGGGGATGAGGAGGCCAAGCGCCGTCTGGCCGAGGCGAATCTGCGGCTGGTTGTCAGCATCGCGAAGCGGTATGTCGGTCGCGGCATGCTGTTCTTGGATCTGATCCAGGAAGGCAATATGGGCCTTATTAAAGCGGTGGAGAAGTTCGATTACAAAAAAGGCTTTAAATTCAGTACGTATGCCACATGGTGGATCCGGCAGGCCATTACGCGCGCGATTGCCGACCAAGCCCGTACGATCCGGATTCCGGTGCATATGGTTGAGACGATCAATAAGCTGATCCGTGTATCCAGACAGCTGCTGCAGGAGCTGGGTCGCGAGCCATCGCCGGAAGAAATCGCGGCAGAGATGGAGCTTAGCGTGGAGAAGGTTCGGGAAATTATGAAGATCGCCCAGGAACCGGTGTCCTTGGAAACGCCGATCGGCGAAGAGGACGATTCCCATCTCGGCGATTTTATCGAGGATCAGGAGGCTCTCGCTCCAGCTGATGCCGCAGCATACGAGCTTCTTAAGGAACAGCTTGAAGACGTGCTCGATACGCTGACGGAGCGGGAAGAGAACGTGCTTCGTCTCCGGTTCGGCCTTGACGACGGGCGCACAAGAACGCTTGAAGAAGTAGGCAAAGTGTTCGGCGTTACGCGTGAACGGATCCGGCAGATTGAGGCCAAGGCGCTTCGGAAGCTTCGTCATCCGAGCCGCAGCAAGCGGCTGAAGGATTTTCTCGAATAGAGTGATCAAGGGACCTTCTGCATTTTCCGGCAGCAAGGTCTTTTTTTCTGAGATGAAGGTACGCTGCTTACAAGCTCTGGGCAATTGGATATTAGAGTTCCATCGCAATGCGGTCTGCCGCCGGAAGGCTTGTTTTCCTTGGTTCTGGAATTTCTGCCTGTATTTGTTGTATCGGTCTTTATTTTATCTCTTTTCCAAGATCAATGCAAATGATGGACGAGCCCTAAACCTGAGAATAGCATCACTTCCAAATGGCGATGGAATGAATGGATGGTCCCAATATCCAGAGTGGATTTGCAGTTTATCATGCGGTCTGTTACGTTAAAATGTAGTGTCGCATGCAACTATAATGGATGTAGGAGTGTCATCGTGAAATTATCAAAAAGGTTACAGCTAATCCTGGACCAAATCCCCCAAGGCAGCCGGCTGGCCGATATAGGGTCTGACCATGCGCTGCTGCCGGTTGCAGCCGTAGAATGCGGCGCAGCCGTCCAAGCGATTGCAGGCGAAGTGAATCAGGGCCCGTTCGAGGCTGCCGCAAAGCAGGTGAAGGAATCCGGGATGGAGGACTGCATTCAGGTCCGGAGAGGAGACGGTCTTGAAGTTCTGTCCGCAGGCGAAGCGGATGTCATTACGATTGCAGGCATGGGCGGGAGTCTAATCGCTGCGATTCTGGATCGGGGCATCGGCAAGCTTGAAGGGGTGCGCCGGCTCGTATTGCAGCCGAACGTCGGTGAGGATATTTTGCGCAAATGGCTGCTTGCCCATGAGTGGGTGCTGATCGACGAGTTTATTCTGGAGGAAGACGGAAAGATTTATGAGGTGCTTGTGGCCGAGCCCGAGCGACCAGGGGGCCCCGTGACGAATGAGGAAATATACTCGCAGCGGGCCATTGCCGGAAAGGTATCCCTATCCGCCGAATGGCTGCTGCGCATGGGGCCGTGGTTAATCCGGGATGCAGGCACCGTGTTCCATGATAAATGGAAATCGGAGATCGGGAAGATGAATCAAATTCTGAAGTCGCTGTCGCGCTCGGATCAGGATACGGCTAAAGGCAAGGCGGCGGAGATTCGGGCGGATATCGAGTTTATCGAGGAGGTGCTGGCATGCTTGCCAAAGGACAAACCGTAATACAATATATGGAGCAGCTTGCTCCGAAGCATGTGGCTGAGCCGGAGGACCGGATCGGACTTCAGCTCGGTACCCTTCAGAAGGAAATCCGTACAGTGCTGGTTGCGCTGGATGTCAATGATGAAGTGGTTGACGAGGCGATTCGCCTTGGAGCCGATTTGATTATTGCCCATCACGCCATTATCTACCGGCCGCTGAAGCAGCTTCAGACCGACACGCCGATGGGCAAGGTGTACGAGAAGCTGATCAAGCATGATATTGCCGTCTACGTCAGCCATACGAATCTTGACGTAACCGAAGGTGGGATGAACGACTGGATGGCCGAAGCGCTCGGAATCGAGAATACTTCGCCGATTCATGATCTGCATAATGAGCAGCTGTCCAAGCTGGTAGTATTCGTGCCGAAGAGCCATCACGAGGAAGTGCTGAACGCCGTGCTGGACGCCGGTGCGGGCTGGATCGGAAACTACAGCCATTGTAGCTTTAACATTGAAGGATTCGGTACGTTTATCCCGAGAGAAGGAAGCAACCCGTATCAAGGCAAAGCCGGCAAGATGGAACGGGCCGAGGAAGTGCGGATCGAGACGATCGTGCCGCATACGATCCGGAACAAAGTCATCCAGGCGATGCTTAAGGCCCATCCGTACGAGGAAGTTGCCTACGATCTGTATTCCATGGATCTTAAGGGACGGTCGCTGGGACTCGGACGGGTCGGCAAGCTGAAGGAGCCGCTGACGCTGGCGGAGATGGCTGAAGTCGTCAAGGAGAAGCTGGACGTTCCGAACGTCCGGGTCGTGGGCGATCTGAACCGGACGCTCCGCAAGGCGGCGGTCATCGGAGGCTCCGGGGGGCGCTTCTATCCCCAGGCGTTGTTCCGGGGCGCCGATGTGCTCGTAACGGGGGACATTGATTACCATACGGCACAGGACGCGCTTGCCGCCGGCCTAACCCTAATTGATCCAGGACATAATGCCGAGAAAATCATGAAGGGCAAGGTCGCCGAATGGATGCAGCAGAAGCTGCAGGAGAACAAGTATGATACCAAGGTCGTCGCTTCGTCGGTCAACACGGAGCCGTTTCAATTTATGTAAGCTTAGGTTTATCGGCCGTTATCAAGGTAGGAGATGGCACAAGGCGGGCGGCTGATATTTAGGCATGATCATGACGGCTGCTCTGGTAATTTCATCATCGACTGCTAATGTTTTAAGGGTTGTGCATGGACATAAATCAAGATATAATATGTAATGTTGTCCGGAAAGTTTGACAGACAATCGCTGGCGGCGAAAAGCCGCGAGAGGAAAGTCCGGGCTCCATAGGGCAGGGTGCTGGATAACGTCCAGTCAGCGCGAGCTGAAGGATAGTGCCACAGAAATGGACCGCCGATGGCTGTGGATTCACAGCACAGGCAAGGGTGGAACCGAGGTGTAAGAGACCCCGAGGAACGCTGGTGACTTCGTTCCTGGTAAACCCCACCTGGAGCAAGACCTAATGGGACGCGAGTCTCCCTTGAGGAGACAGCCTTTGCCCGAGGCGCGTCTGGGTTGGTCGCTTGAGCCGTTTAGTAATAATCGGCCTAGATAGATGATTGTCGCTTATAGTGGCAGGGTAGTTCCCGAGATGACCACGAAGAGCACAGAACCCGGCTTACGGAAAACTTTCCAAACTGAACAACCGTTATTTTCATATGTAAACCAACCGTATAAACGCGCATAATCTTTCGCTTCCCTTCGGGACGCAGAGAGCATGCGCGTTTTTTCATGTTCGGGATATTTTTTTCGATAACATTTGCCTGTAAAGGACAGTCGTCCATACCATAATGTCCTTCTGTTAATAAGCTATAATCATCAACGGAAAGGAGATGCGAAAAATTATGTCATGTCATCACCATGGACCATGTCCTGAAGTTTCGCCAATCGTATGCGACCCGATCGTCATCGTAAGAGATCATTATGTTCCGCAAATTGTCCCTGTCATCCATCCGATTAAAGTGGTGGACAAAATTCATTGCTGCCCTGTCGAGAAGCATATTTATACGTATTCGCAGGAAGTTGAGGACGGCGTTTACGGCGGCGGTGCCGGTGTCAGAAACGTTGCCGTTTCCGGCAAGTCGTCCAAGAAGCGCTCCGAACGCGCCCGCTCTCGCCGCAAGAGATAACCTCATCCCGCGCCTTGGAGAGCTGTCTAACTACTGACTGAGCAGTTCACCTGCCGTATATAAGAAATTGACCCGCAAGGAATGGCCGCTAACAGACGCTTCGACCAACCCCTGCGGGTCCTTTATATCAGGTGCAGACAGCTTATTTCTTCGTTCCGCCGAGCTTCCGAAGCTCGTCTTCGAGATGGCGGAGCGCCTGGCTCGGCCACATTTGGAGCGGGACCTCGGAATTGCCGGCTGCCTTTAGCGATTGGAAAATATCGATCTGGCCATGACCGTAATATTTGTCCTTTCCTTTATCCCCCAGATCAACGGCATGGTTGATCATGAGGTCCATGACCTCCTGGTTGGTCAGCTCGGGGTTCAGGGAACGGATTAGGCCCGCCATGGCAGCCGCATGCGGACTGGCCATCGAAGTTCCCGAGAGCGCGGCGTACTGATTGCCCGGAAAGGTGCTGGCGATATTCGTGCCGGGAGCCGATACGTCGATGTAATCGCCGTAGTTCGAATATTCGGCACGCTTTTGGTCTGCATCGATGGCAGCAACGGCCAGCACCTCCGGATAAGCGGCCGGGTAGCCTGGACGCTCGGTATTGTCGTTGCCGGAGGCGGCTACAAGCACAACGTCACGATCATAGGCGTATTTTACAGCATCGTGCAGAAATTGCGAATCGGCATAATTGCCGAGGCTCATATTAATGACCTTGGCCCCGTGGTCGGTTGCCCATATAATGCCTTCGGCGACGGCATAGGTTGTACCTGAACCTGTGCCGTCAAGTGCTTTGACCGGCATGATCTTATTGTACCAGCTGACGCCGGCAACGCCCTCGCCGTTGTTGACAAGTGCGGCGATAATACCGGCTACATGCGTTCCGTGACCGACATCGTCCTGAGGCTTCGCCTCCTTGTCCACGATGTTGTAGCCTTCGACCAACTGTCCGTCCAGATCGGTATGGGCCAGATCTACGCCGGTGTCGATCACCGCGATGATCACATCCTCGCTCCCTTTGGATATATCCCAGCCGCGGTTCGTCTCGATGACCGGCAGATTCCATTGATACTCAGAGAAGAGCAGATCATTCGGGATGTTAACCTGACCGTCGGGACCTTCGGGCATGGACTCCGAGGCTGCGCCGGATTTAGCCTGCCGGTCATTGGTTAAATAAATATAGTGGGGCTCGGTGTAGTTAATGCTCCACCGTCTTTCGAAATAGCTACGGAGTCTGTTGTAGTCCATCTGTTTGGAACGAAATACATAGGCATAGCCAAGTTTGCGGGAGGATTCGGCAGAGATATCACGCTCGATGAGGCTGAGGTCCTCCTTTGTCGGTTCAGACTTAAACGACACCACGATTTCGTTCTCGTAATAATGGCTGGCCTTTTCGTTGTCATGCCCAGTCTTGACGGTAATGTCCGATAACGTATCCGCGTGAATCGATTCGACCTTGAATTTCCCCTCCTTCGGATAGGGAATCATGCGAAGATTTCGCTTTTGGTGGTTGGACACCTCATGCAGCACCGCTTGATTCACCAGGGCTGCGGCGCCATGCTTGCCGTCCTTGGAGGGCTCGGCCACAACGAAGTAAGGCTTCCCGGCCGCGTAGAATTTCGGGGAATCGTAAGGCTTACCCTGCTTTAGCTTCTGCAGCGCCATCTGGAAATGGTGGGCGATCAAAGCTTTATCCTTTTTACTCATAGGCGGCAGCTTTCCGTTAATTTCCGTGCTTTGGTTGTTCCGGAGCTGATACCATCTAACCTGCTCGAAATGTTGATGGGATTTTTGCTCCTTGAGGGCATAGGATTTCACTTGCCCGGCGTTGCGCAGTTTATCGTTGTTCAGCATCGCCCGCAAATGCCCCTTCGCATCAACCCGGTTCAATCGGTCGGTTGATTCGATATCGCTGAGCAGGGTCATATGCTTCGCTTTATGCTCGACCTGAGGCTTCAGCGGCTGTGGGGGCTGTGCGGTCTGGCCGGGCTCCTTGGAGCCTGGAATGAACAGGAGCACCAGAAGCACTCCCAGAACCGACCCTGCAGCGATCCAAGTCCACAGTTGACGTGATTTCACATGTATTCCTCCTCACCGCCTAAGACGGATTTGATATGGTTAGCGTGGGAAATGGGCACCTATTTTATTCGCGATGAGGGGCTTGTGAAAAGTGGAAGAACTTGCGCAAAGGGGCGCACCATAAATATCCTTGTAAGTGCATTCAGAAGGGATTTCGCTCTCTCCAAATTTGTGTTAGGATAGTACATATTAGTACGACCGTTAGCGTCCAAGGTTATTAGCCTGGCGGTCACACCATTAAGGGGGATCTATCGTAATGCCAGCAGACAATCTTCAGAAATTATGTTCGGAGTCCAGAGACAAGTTGAAATCTGCTATTTCGATTATGGAAGCGTTTTTGAACGAGTATGCTTTACCGCAGCTGGTCGAGGAACGCGATGAAGAGACCGTACATTTTTATAAGGGATTTCTGTCCGATGTTCGTCATCTGCTCGTATTTTCAGAAGTTTCGTATGAGAAGCTTGGCGTTGTGCAGCGTCGCCCTAATTTTGATGCCGATTTTGCCGAGAAGGCTTTGTATAATGTGTACCACCGCTGCGTAAACAGCTTTTTTTATCCGGTCAACGAAAGCTACTCCGAAGACGGCCGTTATGCCTACACCGGTCAGGACGCGATTCGTTTCCGGAAGAAGCCGGTGCGCCCGGCACGCGACGTTATTATGAACATTACGAAGATCTACGAAGAGCTCCGTGACGATCTGGCTTATTACGAGAGTGATTATTTGACGGAGCGCCGGATGCATTCCGAGAAGAGCCACGCCTAAACATAAGATGCTGCAAGCCTGAACGCCATTCCTTGGTTGATGAAGCATCCTTAACCTGACAAAGAGCTGCCCCTATGTAGTTTTTCTACAGCGGGGGACGGCTCTTTTTTGACCCTTCAGATCAAGCATTGAAGCTGATCTTGCTTCGTAATTTTGGACTTCGTCCGCGGGTAAATTCGCGATGAAATGAATACCTTGACGAAAACCGAGGCTCCTTCGTCCTGACACCAACTGACAGTCGTAACGGTGCATACCGCCGCTGAACTCAGGAAAAAATGTTGACGAGGTGATGCTAAATGGCCAACGAAGCCAAACCATTAGTGAAATGCAGTGTAAGCAATTGTCATTATTGGGGAGAACAAAACGTGTGCAAAGCCGAAATGATCATGATCGAAATTGACCGCCATGCTCACATGAAGCTGAATGAGGAATACGGGGCAGAGGCGTATACGAATGACCACCAGGATGTTGCGAACAAATCCTCCGAAACCTGCTGCTTGACCTTCAAGCCTCGGGCATAATGCTTCGGGACTACTGCAGGAATGATCTATGGTCTCATCCTTAAAATTTGGCAGCTGTCCGCTCTTTAAGATTATTCAATCAGGAGGTGTATGCTTTGGATAAGAAACAGGGACGAAACAAGATGAAAGTGGTCAATGGAAAACGAAGCCGCGTAGATTTTCCGCGCAAGGATCACCGGGAGGAATATGCGGCTGAGGTTGCCCCTCCAAGCGACGTTACCGTCAAGCGCACCGATGATGCCGGCAGGGAGGCGACTGCCGGCCGGACCGCCGGATATGTCGGGCTCGGGATCGGCATCCTTTCCTTGTTCATGTGGTCTGTTATTTTGGGGCCGATTGCGGCTGTAGTCGGTTACTACGCTTACAATAAAGGAAGCAGAACGACCGGCGCATGGTCGATCGGTCTTGGCATTCTGGCAACGATCAGTTATTTTATTCTGATTCCGTTCGCCAGATAAATCTTAGGCCGCTTAAACAGGAGCAACACTGGGCGAATCCATCCGGGAAACAAGGGGATTCGTCTTTTTTTGTCGAATAGGCCTAGCAGATTGTTCCAAAGCCATGGTAGAATAGGACCAGAACATTGAATTTTACGGAGGAAAGTGAGTTAGAACCATGCAAATTGATCCGATTCTCTGGTCGCAGAGCGCGACCAATGTGCAGCGGATGCACACCGGCTCGGGGGAGGCCGTGTCAGGGTTTAGCGATGTGCTGAGCCAGCTGTTGACGGAGGAGCCGACAACCGTGCCGCAAGGCCGAACGATAAGCGCGCTGCCGCCCGGCGTGACTTGGGAGGACGGTTTGCTGTGGCAGCAGCTCGGGCCTGTCAGCGAAAAGTACGCGGATATTGGGACTCAGGATTATTCAATCGAGGATACGGGATCTACCGTCAAGACAAGCTTTGAGGATTTAATCGCCGCGGCAGGGGAACGCTATGGTGTACCGGTCTCATTGATCAAAGCCGTGATTGACGCGGAGTCCTCCTTCAATCCCGATGCGGTTTCATCGGCCGGCGCCAAAGGATTGATGCAGCTTATGGACGGTACCGCACGGGGCCTTGGTGTAAGCAATCCGTTCGACCCGGCGCAAAATATTGAGGGCGGCACGAAGTATTTGGCCAATCTGCTTCAGCGTTTCGGCGGGGAGCTGGCGATGGTGCTGGCCGCCTACAATGCGGGTCCAACCCGAATTGCGGGGCTTGGCGTTTCGAGCGACGAGGAGCTCATGTCCATGCTTCATGTCCTCCCGAAAGAGACCCAGGCCTACATCGGCAAAGTAATGAATGCACGCACGAAGTATATGGCGTAACGAAGATGGAATCATCACGCTCGCTCGCTTGAGGATCAAACGGTAAGCTTAAGGATGTCCGATTCATGGACGGCGGCTTTACCGTTTGATCTTTTTGTGTAAATATAAAAGTCTGGGTTACAATGAATTGCCGTTAGTGGGTATGGAAAGGGGATATGACCTTGATATATTGGGATCACGCCGCTACGACGCCTCCATTGGAGCAGGTGGTGGATACGATGTCCGAGATTATGAAGATGCATTACGCGAACCCGTCAGCCCTTCATCGCTCAGGCGAGGCCGCCGGGAAGCTTCTGAAGCGCGCAAGAGAGGTGTGTGCGGCCGCGCTGCAGGTGCAGCCCGGTGAGATCGTCCTGACTTCGGGGGCAACGGAAAGCAACAATATGGCGATTAAGGGTGCAGCGATGAAGTATCGCAGCAGAGGACAGCATATCATTACGACCGGAACCGAGCATCCCTCCGTATACGAATGCTGCAAGCAGCTCGAATCTCTGGGCTGGGAGGTTACCTATCTGCCGGTGGATGCGGAGGGCATTGTCGATCTGGCTGCGCTGGCGGCAGCCATACGGAAAGATACGGTGCTTGTAAGCATCATGCATGTCAACAACGAAATGGGAGCCATCTCCCCGCTTGCCGATATCGGCCGGATCGTGAAGGAGCGGAATCCGCGAACAATGCTGCATGTGGACGGCGTTCAAGGCTTCGGAAAGCTCCCGGTTGAGCTGTCCGCATGGCAGGCTGACCTGTACAGCTTGTCCGCACATAAATTCAACGGTCCAAGAGGAATGGGCCTGCTGTACGTAAAACAGGGTGTACAGCTGTTTCCGATTCTGTCGGGCGGATCGCAAGAAAGCGGCCACCGGGCCGGTACCGAAAATGTTGCCGGTGCCGTCGCGATGTCCAAGGCGATGCGACTTGCACAGGAGGGCCAGCCTGAATTGCATGCCCGCTTGACCGAAATCAGGGATATCCTGCTTCGCGAAATTCGCCAAATCCCGGGACTGGAGCTGAACAGCAGCGAACGGAGCGCGCCGCATATCGTTCATTTCTCCTGTCCGGGATTGAAGCCGGAAGTAATGGTGCATGCCTTGGAAGAGCTCGGGATGCTCGTGTCGACCAAGTCGGCATGCTCCTCCAAATTAAGCGAGCCGAGCCGGGTGCTGCTCGCCATGGGCAAGGATGCGGCCCATGCATCCTCGGGTATCCGCATCAGCCTCGGCAAGGAGCATCAGCCTGAGGATGCGGCTTCTTTGGCGCAGGCGCTCCGCGTGGTGTGCGGCAAGCTGCGCCCGATTATGGAAAGAGAGGGACAACGAGAATGACATACGATATGCTGCTGCTTCGCTTCGGCGAATTTACGTTAAAAGGAAAAAACCGCAGCCGGTTCGAGAGATCGGTGCATAACCATATCAAGAGCGTGCTGCGGCCGTTTCCCAAGGCGAACATCATAAAGGAATACGGCAGGTTGTACGTGGAACTGAACGGGGAGTCCCCAGAGGCGCTTGCCGGAGCGCTTAAGAAGGTATTCGGCCTCGTATCGATCAGCCCCGTCCGAGTATGCCCCTCCGAGCTGGACAGCATTATCAAGACCGCTGTTGAATTTGTAGGGCAGAAGGTATTGACGAAGGAGACAACCTTTAAAGTGACCGCCAGACGGGTGTGGAAGCCATTCCCCCACTCCTCCCAGGAGATGAATCATCTGGTCGGCTCCCCGCTGCTGCGGGCCTACCCTCAGTTGAAGGTTCAGGTCAAGAATCCGGAGATCGAGCTACGGATTGAGATTCGGCAAGAAAGAACCTATCTGTTCTATGAGGTGATCCCGGGTGTCGGCGGATTTCCGCTCGGAACGAACGGCAAAGCGATGCTGCTCTTGTCCGGCGGAATCGACAGTCCGGTGGCCGGTTGGGAGGCGATGCGCCGAGGGCTTGAAATTCAGTGCGTTCATTTTTACAGCTACCCTTACACAAGCCAACTCGCCAAGGAGAAAGTCATGGAATTGACCAGGATTTTATCAGGGTATGCCGGCAGGCTGAAGCTCCATCTCGTTCCGTTTACGGATGTGCAGACGTCCTTCGTCGGGATCGGGCAGGATAATCTGATCATCACCCTCATGCGCAGGGCCATGCTGAGAATAGCGACCACCCTTGCAGAGAAGGAGGGGGCGCTTGCGATTGTTACCGGGGACAGCCTGGGCCAGGTAGCGAGCCAGACGCTGGCGAGCATGAACGTCATCGGCCGGGCGACCGACCTGCCGATTCTGCGTCCGCTTGTTACATCCGATAAGAACGAGATTATTCGGACGGCGATTGATATCGGCACATATGAAACGTCCATTCTTCCTTATGAGGACTGCTGTACGCTGTTTGTTCCCAAATCCCCGACAACCAATCCGAACCTGCATGTCGTGGAGAGAGTGGAGGCATCGTTAGAGCATCTGGCTGCAAGAATTGAGGCGGCCGTGGCCGGAACCGAGACGCTGATCATTAAACCTGACACGAACATCAGCGCCGGTTCTTCGAATGATGACGGGGCGGTTGTAAACGAGGACTGGTTCTAGGGCTGCAGGTGGTTTTGTGTTTCAGCAGCTCAGCTGTTGGCGTCAGCATGGTTATCATGGGGACCGCTGCGGGCTCCCGCCACATTTCGAAAAAAAGCAAGCGGCTAAGGCTTTCCTTGGCTGCTTGCTTTTTTTGACTTTGGAGGGTTTTTGGCCACCGTGGGTTTAAACTTCTGTAAGGTCGCCTCTTCTGCAACCGAAAACTAGGACATCGTTGACGATTGCCGTTGCTGCGACTTTTTCTTCAGATGGCCTGCCGTAAGCACTCCAACGATAATGAGGGCAATGAACAGATATTTGATGATCTGATGGCCTTCAAAATAAGCATGGAAGTGCTTCTCGTCGGTAATCATGGACGAAGCCGTGTAGGCGAGTACGGCCGAGCCGAGGTAAATAATCCATGGAAAACGATTGATCAGTTTAATAAAAAGGGTACTGCCCCATACCACGATCGGTACGCTGATCAACAGCCCGATCGTAACCAGCACCATATTGTGCTTGGAAGCGCCCGCTACAGCGATGACGTTGTCCAGACCCATGGCGGCATCCGCCACGATGATGGTGCGTATGGCAGAGCCCAGGCTTTTTCCTGCCTTAATATCGTTATGGTCGCTGTTATCATCGGTCAGCAGCTTGTACGCAATGCCGATCAAAAGAATGCCCCCGACCAGCAGGAGCCAAGGAATATTGAGCAGCCAGACAACGAGAATGGTGGCTATAATCCGGAGCACGACGGCTCCGCCCGTTCCGTATATGATCGCCTTCTTCTGGGTGGTCGGCGGAAGATTCCTTGCCGCGAGCCCAATGACGATGGCGTTGTCTCCGGCTAGAATGAGATCGAGAAAAACGATGTTGATTAGGGCCAGAAAAAATTCGGCGGTGGTTTCCATGAATGTCACTCCTCTTCGTATACGGTTCCACAATAACAGAAAGCCGATTCATTATATGCCTATTTTTCCGGTTGTGCAAGCATAGCCTGGCCACCTGACTCATATGTGTTAGAGTGGGGGTGTGACATGCATGGAGACGATGCTTCTGCTTGGACAAATTCTAATGATCAATCTGGTATTAAGCGGCGACAACGCACTGGTTATAGCCATGGCCAGCAAGGATCTTCCCGATAAACACCGCAAGCGGGCCGTATGGATCGGAACCGTTGCGGCTGTCCTGATGAGATGCGTGCTGACCCTGGCAGCGGTATTGCTGCTGAAGATCCCCTTTCTGCAGGCTGGAGGCGCCCTGCTCCTCGTTTGGATCGCTATCAAGCTGATGGCCCCTAAAACGGACGATGACGTTTCGATATCCGTTTCGCTTACGCTCTGGTCGGCAATCAATACGATCCTGGTAGCTGATTTTGTGATGAGCCTGGACAATGTGCTCGCGATTGCCGGTTTGGCTAACGGCGATTTGGCATTGATCGCGATCGGCATATTACTGAGTATTCCAATCGTGGTTTGGGGGAGCGGCTTGATTTCTTCGATGCTTCATAAGTTTCCGCTCCTGCTGTATATCGGGGCAGGGATATTGGCTTTTACCGCAGGGGAAATGCTGACGCAGGACGCGCGTGTCGGCTTGCTGCTCGCCTACTGGCTGCCGCACGGCCACAACCTGATCCCGATATTTCTTGCGGGCGCCGTCATCCTGATCGGCGGTATGCAGACAATGGGCAAGAGGCATAGAGCCTAGCGTTGGTGGATGTAAAGGTTGAATCGGCTTGCGAAAGCACGAATAACGATGGGTGACGGGTCCGGTAATGGACCGTCATCCATTTTTTTGTTGAAAACCGCGAATCTGGTTAATATTTAAATGGAACAAGCTCGGGATATAGTTTTTTTTGTCGGTTTGGGCTAAAATTAACGTATCGAACGACTAATAAAACACGCTGATGTAATGAATGATACATACTGAAGAGAGGGTGATCAGATGTCCTCAAGAAAAGATTTGGCGCTGGGCTTGTTCATCGTCGGGGCCGGAGTTGTCATATTCCTTGGAAAACTCGGCGTATTCGGCTTTCTAGGCCGAACGTTATGGCCGCTGATCGTGCTGCTGCCGGGCATATTTCTGCATTTTCTGTATTTCAGCCGCCGTGCGACGGCCGGCATTCTTATTCCAGGCGGGATCTTGACCGTATATGGTCTGCTGTTCCTGATCTGCAACTTTGCAGGATGGGGGCTCATGTCATCCTTGTGGCCGATCTTGATTTTGGGCGTAGGGGTCGGCTTGTTTGAATATTATTTGTTTGAAATTCCGCGGCCGGGAGGAGCGCTTCCGATTGCGCTCGGACTAACCGCGCTGTCTGTGCTTATCCTCTTCTTTACATGGCTGTCGTCTGCGGCACTCTACATTATCGCATTTTTGTTGATTGCTTCAGGCGTATGGATGATTGTCAGGCGGAATAGCTCGGGACGAAACAATAAGTGGAGTCGGGGATGGTAAGTATTATTGGAAGTTTTCTGAAAAGACTTGATTTCACCATTCGTTTCCCTATATTATTAGGAGTATGTTGAAGCGTCGGCATGTCGTCCGGCGCTTTCTTTGTGGCTCATTCGAACAGAAGGGATTTGAGATACATTTATGCAATCAAGAGATCAGATTCGCAACATTGCCATTATTGCACACGTTGACCATGGCAAAACAACACTTGTAGACCAGCTGCTGAAGCAATCCGGTATTTTCCGGGAGCATGAGACGCTGCAGGAGCGCGCGATGGACTCCAACGACCTGGAGCGCGAACGCGGGATTACCATCTTGGCCAAAAATACGGCTATCACGTATAAAGATTATCTGATCAATATTGTAGATACACCGGGACACGCCGATTTCGGCGGTGAAGTGGAACGGATCATGAAAATGGTTGACGGCGTTCTGCTCGTCGTCGATGCCTATGAAGGCTGCATGCCTCAAACCAAATTTGTGCTCGGCAAAGCGCTCGCACATAATTTGACGCCAATCGTCGTTGTTAACAAAATCGACCGTCCGGCCGCCCGTCCGGCTGAAGTTATCGATGAAGTGCTTGATCTGTTCATCGAGCTCGGCGCAAACGACGATCAACTCGATTTTCCGGTCGTTTATGCATCGGGCTTGAACGGAACCTCAAGCAAGGATCCGGACAAGCAGGATGACAATATGCTCGCCATGTACGAAACGATCATCGAGCACATTCCTTCCCCAACGGAGAAAGTGGACGAGCCGCTTCAGTTCCTCGTTACCTTGATGGATTACAACGAATACCTGGGCCGCATCGCGATTGGCCGCGTGAACCGCGGCATTATCAAGCAGGGACAATCCGTTACGGTCATCATGCGCGACGGATCAAGCAAGAATGCCCGGATCGAGAAGCTGTTCGGCTTCCAAGGCTTGAAGCGGATCGAGGTTTCGGAAGCCGGCGCAGGCGATATCGTTGCCATTGCCGGTATCAAGGATATCAACATCGGAGAGACGATCGCCGATCCTCAGCATCCGGAGGCACTGCCGGTGCTGAAAATCGATGAACCGACACTCCAAATGACATTCCTCGTGAACAACAGTCCTTTCGCCGGACGTGAAGGCAAATGGGTAACGTCCCGCAAGCTGCGCGACCGGCTGTTCAAAGAGCTTGAGACTGACGTCAGCTTGAGAGTGGAAGAAACCGACAGCCCGGATGCATATATCGTCTCCGGACGCGGTGAGCTCCATCTTGGCATCTTGATCGAGAACATGCGCCGTGAAGGCTACGAGCTTCAAGTATCCAAGCCGGAAGTTATCGTCCGCGAAATCGACGGCGTCAAAATGGAGCCGATCGAACGCTTGATGATCGACGTGCCGGAAGAAAGCATGGGTGCGGTCATGGAAAGCCTTGGAACACGCAAGGCAGAAATGGTGAATATGGTGAACAGCGGCAACGGACAGGTTCGATTGGAATTCCTGATCCCGGCCCGCGGATTGATTGGATACCGCACCCATTTCTTGACGCTGACTCGCGGCTACGGCGTGATGAACCACGCATTTGACAGCTATGGCCCGCTAGTGGGCGGCCAGGTCGGCGGACGCCACCAAGGCGTGCTCGTATCGACGGAGAACGGAACGTCGACCTTCTATGGCATGCTGTCTGTAGAAGATCGCGGAACACTGTTCCTTGAGCCGGGTACTGAAATTTATGAGGGCATGATCGTCGGGGAGCATACCCGTGACAATGACATCGTCGTTAACATCTGTAAGGAAAAGCAGCTGACGAACGTCCGCTCCGCAACGAAGGACGACACGGTGAAGCTGAAGACGCCTCGCATCTTCTCTTTGGAGCAGGCGCTCGAATATCTGAATGATGACGAATATTGCGAAATTACGCCGAAGTCTGTGCGTCTGCGGAAGAAGATCTTGAACAAGAGCGAACGCGAGCGTGCAGAAAAACATCGTAAAATGGCGCAAGCGAATCTATAATAGAGAATATGCTAAAGATTACTTGTCCTTAAAGGAGTGAGCCTGTCATGCAGGAATGGTTGGCCGCGCATCCGCTCATCTCGTATATTTTGATCTTTGTGATGATTACCTACGTGTACAACAAGGTGTTTCGGGTTAAACAGAAGCTCCCCTTGCTTAAGGAGATTCTGTTGTACTTCCTGATGCTGCTCGGATCGGCTATTCTGCTCGTGTTCCAAATCGATAAGCTGCCGATCATCCAATGTCTGCTTGTAGCGGTCGCCTTGATGTTCATGGTTCGGATACGCTATTTTGTGGAGGAACGCCAGAAGAAAAAGACGCAGGCGGAATCCAAATCGTAAAAAACGAGTGAACATTCGCGCGATTTTACGCTGATTTCGGCAACCTTTTGTCAGTCCCCGTCGTTTAATAAGAGAGAGAAGTAACCCATGGTCCGATGAATGCTCAGTCCTAAGGTCTGAGCGTTCATCGGACATTCATCTAATTTGAATGAAATCAGGTGCAATGATATGAATTCTAATCATACCAATCTCCCTCCAAGATCAAAAAGCGGGGGGAAGGGCAAGAAAACCTCTGCTCCAAAGCGAAAAAAAAGCGGTGTAAAAACATTTTTTAAAACGATTCTGATTATTTTACTGATCGCAATCCTATCCGCCGCAGGCTATGCAGGATTTTTGTTCTTTAAAGGCAATGAAGTTATCGAGAAGAGCGGAATCGACAAGCCGGTGCCTCCAGGGCAATCCGCCAAGGAAAAGCCGATCACGATGCTGCTTCTCGGAACGGACTACCGTCCGAAAACCGGAACTTATTTGACGGATGTTGTCATGGTGGTTTCGATGCATCCCGATACGAATACGGCGACGCTGGTATCGCTCCCAAGGGATACGCTCATCGAGCTTGAAGGATATGTGCCGAACAAGCTAAACTCGTATTATCCGAAGTTCAAAGCTGCCTTCAACAAGGCCGAGAAGAAGCAGCCGGGCAGCGGAATTAAGCCTGAGGATGAGATGAAGGTCATGATGAGCAAATACATGGGAGTGAACATCGATTACGTCACTGTGATCGATTTCCAGGGCTTCCGTGATATTGTTGATACCTTTGGCGGCGTTGATGTCAACGTAAAATACAATATGTGCCACAGGGACTCCGCCGATGGCACGGATATCAACCTGAAGGCAGGCCCGCAGAAGCTGGACGGCGCTAAGGCGCTGGATTATGTACGCTACCGGAAATCGATGAACTGCAACCCGAAAACCAAGGAATCCAACGATTTCGACCGCAATGCCCGTCAGAGCGAGGTGCTTCACTCCTTGCTGGACCGCATGAAGTCTTTAGGCGGGGTTACCAAGGTCGGCAACGCGCTGGATGCGGTATCGGACAATATGATCACCGATCTGGAGCAGGATCAGATCCGCAACCTGATCGCAACGTATTATGATATTAAGAAGGATGACGTACGGTTTATGCCGGTGACCGGCGAATGGCGAAGCCCGAATGTGTATATCAGTTCGGCTGAGCTCGAGAAGGCGAAGCAAGCGCTGCAGGAGGAGCTGGCCGGCAATCATAAAGCCGGGACAGCAGGGGAAGAAGGTACAACTCCTGTCTCACCGTGACAATTGAAGGCAAGTTTTACCGTGTGATATAATACAATGTAACAGATGGAGATCATTGTACAGGAGGCCTCATTTATGTCCTACCCAATGATGCACACGACACGCGCGCCGATCCGGCTTGATCAGGCTGCTGAAGCAGCTTGGGGATTTGTGCGGTCAACTTCCATCCGTATACACTCCGCAGAAGACGGCATCTGCTCCGTTTCGAAGCTCCTTCCGCCGCATGGGTCGGAATTGGATATCGAAACGGGCGGATTTTCGCTGCCGTTTCTTGAATACGCTGGCCGTTCTCCTCGATCGGCGGTTTTACTGAAGACGGGGAAGCTATGGCCATGTAAAAAGCCCAGTGGGATTTCACTGGGCTTTTTTGTATGAAAAATGTGGAGTCTTGGCGGACAAACACGGATCTTCGTCCTAGTCACGAATCGATTGCCGTCATGTAATGTCTATCTGCTGCGGTTGGTGTTTTGCGGTGCATTCCCTTGAGGACTGTTCGGCTGTACCGTGCGTCCTCCGTGATCTTGGGCATTACCGTTTCTAGGCGTGACATCTTTAGGCAGCTGCGGAATGATGCGTCCGACGATATCGGCAAGCTCGCTGGCCAGTCCGGCTATCGGGTGACCCTCCTGAATATGTCGGCCAAGATCGGCAATGCGGTTGGTAATGTCCAAATCGGCTGTAACGAGCGCGTTGGCTCCGGCAGGATCCTTCTGTAGAGCTTCGGCGACCGTGTATTTGATGGTACCCACTTCAGCACGGTCGAGATTTCCATCGACATTTAGTCCCACAACGGCCGTATTGCCCATGACCACACAATTGGCATTCTTGACGCCTGGTACACTTTCGGCCAACGCTTTCAAATGATTGGCGGTCGACGTATCCACACGCGCATTACCTTGGGTATTGTCAGCCGCGTCCCCCCTGTTCGTGATACCCGGGCCCCAGCCATCTACATTGTTGGTGGCAAGGCCTCTGTTACCATTCAAGCTTTGGGCTGTCGTGTTATTCGTCTGTCCATTCGTTTGATTACGAGGAGAGGGTGATGCATTGTTATTGGCAGTCCCGCAGCCTGCGAGAAGCACCATCGTCAGCACTAGGGATAGAGCAGCTTTCATATGAATCTGTCCTTTCGTCGTAAATTTCATTCGATTACTCCAGAGGCTAAGCTTATTATGTCCGGGACGAAATGGTTTAATGTGTACCTGATGATGAAGAAGCAGTGGAGGGATAAGATGAGTAAAATTTTTGTGCTGGATACGAACGTACTGCTGCATGATCCTCAATCCATTTATGCTTTTGAGGAGCATGAGGTCATCATTCCTGCGGTGGTTCTTGAGGAGATCGATTCGAAGAAGCGTAATGCCGATGAGATCGGCCGAAATGCCCGCACCGTGTCCCGGCTGTTGGATGGATTACGGGAACGGGGGCACCTGCATGACGGGGTGCTTCTGGAGAATGGCGGGACACTGAAGGTCGAGCTGAATCATCGCAGCTTCGTCAAGGTACAAGAACTGTTTAGTGAGGCTACCAACGACAATCGAATTTTGGCTGTCGCGTTAAATTATAAATTGGAGGAGGAACCGAAGGAGGACGGCAAGGCTGTCGTGCTCGTCAGCAAGGACGTATTGGTCCGGATCAAGGCGGATGTGCTTGGATTAACGACACAGGACTACTTGTCCGACCGGACGGCCGATCCGAGCGAATTGTTTCCCGGATATTCGACGATCAAGGTACACCCGTCGGTCATCGACGAGTTTTACAGCTACCGTTATCTTCCGATCAAACCGCTGCAGCTGCCTTATCTGTTGTACCCGCACGAATTCGTCATTTTGAAGGATGAAATGGGCTCGGCCAAGTCGGCATTGCTTCGCGTCAATGAGGATGCTACACGGCTTGAGCCGCTGCACTTGAGCAATGAACCGGTATGGGGAATAAGCGCCCGCAATGCCCAGCAGCGAATGGCGATCGAGCTGCTGCTTAACGACGATATCCCGCTCGTGACGATCACGGGGAAGGCGGGAACAGGGAAAACATTGCTGGCGCTTGCAGCCGGTCTGTCCAAAGTCGAGGATGAGCACCGATATAAAAAGCTGCTGATTGCCCGGCCTGTCGTTCCGATGGGCAAGGATATCGGTTATTTGCCCGGCGAGAAGGAAGATAAGCTGAGACCTTGGATGCAGCCGATATATGATAATCTGGAATTTTTGTTCGATACCAAGAAATCGGGCGATATCGATAAAATACTCATGGGGCTCGGCAGTATTCAGGTCGAAGCGTTGACTTACATTCGCGGCCGGTCCATTCCAGGGCAATTCATTATTGTGGATGAAGCGCAAAACTTATCGCGGCACGAAGTCAAGACCATTGTGTCTAGGGCCGGAGAAGGAAGCAAAGTCATTCTTATGGGAGATCCGGAGCAGATCGATCATCCGTATCTGGATGCGGTGAGCAATGGCCTGACCTATGTGGTAGAGCGGTTTAAGCAGGAGCGCCTGAGCGGTCATATCACATTAACGAAGGGCGAGCGTTCCAAGCTGGCTCAACTGGCGGCAGATTTGCTGTAGCTGATATTTCCCGAGAAATAAAGAAAAAGGGAACAAACGACATCTCATATTTGAAAAAGGGGCGGTTCGGAAATCTTTATCATTTCCGGACCGTCTTTTCTAATATCTTCCGCAGCACTTGAGTGCGGTGCAAGAAGGGATCCCTCACTCTTGCTTGTATTGGGTTCATGCCGTATAGAGACTCCGGGGCAGTGAGCTTGCTTAATGCGTTCTGCATTCACTTGACAACATACTATACAGCTGCGCAGGGTACGGTTTCGTATAGTTCTATCTGTCTGTTCTTGCAAACCGGTGGTATAATCTATAAATGAGATAGGACAAGAGCACTAGAGGTTTGGTAAAATAAGGGCAAGTGGCTAAAGGAGTGAAGTGGGGATATGAAACGGAAAAAATATTGGTTCCTCTTTGCGGTCTTATTATTGTCTTTATCCAGTTTATCTCCCAGCTTCGACTTCACTCATTATACCAAGCGGGAGCCGCCCGGAGATGAGCCGATTCCGCCCGAACAGCGGCCGGAAACGCCGGAAGCCGACCAGGGCCCGATTCAGGTCGGGGTTCAGTTAAGCGGCGCCGAGCTGAGGAAGCTGAATGAGCTGAACGAACAGTTTATGCAGGAGTACGGCGCCGAGGTTAAGATAGTTCCTCTGGAATCGAATGATCCAGACGGGGAGGAATCCCTGGATTCCTTTATGATGCAGTTGAGCCTGGGAGAAGGGCCGGATATCCTTTTGACAGATTCGCATTATATAAAAGCGCTTGCAATGAACGGTTATTTGCTCCCGGTCGATGCCTCCCAAGCGGTTATGCCGGACGGCGAGGCCTTGAATGGCCTGCTCACGCCGCTGCAGTGGAACGGATACCAATGGGGCTTGCCTTTCGACATCGATCCCTATGTCATGGTCTGGAACGGGCAAGGGAAGGACGAACCCTCCAAGAAGCTGCCCCGAAGCCGGAAAGAATGGAAAGAATATTTCGGCGTACATACATCCGGTGCGGTGCTGTCCTTTGACTTAAGGGACCCCTACGCCTTTGCAGCTGCGGTTCACCTCATGGAAGGAGATCCGTCCAGTCCGGATCGGGATGTTCTGGACTTGCTGCTGCGGGGCATCAGACCTGCTTCGGAGTCAATGAGCGGCGAGCAGCAGGTTCCCGGGGAAAATTCGGAACCGAGTGACGAGCCGGGAACCGTTCAGATCGGGCCCTATTCAGCCTTTGTCGATCAAGACACCGACGGTAGGACTCTTGCTCTCGCGATGGGGAATAATCATCCAAAGTCCCCTGTCGTTCGCACACGATGTCTTGCCGTTGCGGCCCAAACGGAATCTTCCGCACTCGCCATGAAATGGATAACGTACATGACGGAAAAAGAGCAGCAGCGCGAATGGAGCAAGTCGGCAGGAACGCTGCCTGTTTTGTCAGAGCTTTACGTGACCAGCAGTCACTTGCTTCATGACCAAGGCATCTGGCAAAAGGCCGCCGTTCCGGTTCAGCTGCTGCTTGCGGAGAACGAAGCTTCGGTGCTCGATTTTGGGGAGCCGGTGAACTTCCAGGCCTATGCCGAATCGGCCCGGAGCCTGTTGAGCGGAGAAATAACCATGGAGAAGTACCTGGAGCTGCATCCTCCTGAGGCGAAGTGAAACGCATAATTAGGATCAGCACGTCAAACAGCTGCCCGGAACGTTAGATTGCGAATGTTCCGGGCAGCTGTTTTTTTGTTCATCCTATGTAGTGGATAATAGAGGCGTCAATCTAATGGCAGTTAATCCATACAGCCTTAAAGATGATAGTGACCGGGGGGCGGGACTATCGGTACTGCGCTTAATTGCAGTGGTTTCTTAAGTTAAACAAGCTATAGCAAGCTATAAATCCAGCTCCATCGTAACCATGAGCCTCTGATTGGCGCTTGAAACCTCTGTTGCTTTCAGAAAGGACACCAGCTGTTTCGGATAGAAGTTCATGTCGAATTCTTCCTGGAGCGCCTGGCGCGTTGTGTCCGGCAGCTCGATCCGGTTGAATACAAGCTTGTCGACATGGAACATAATGGCGTTCTGCGGATCTTCGACAACCGTATACCGGCCTTCGATCAAAAGGGATAAATTGCCGCTTTCTCCGGATGCAATCACTTTGCCGTCATTGAAATGAAATGCGAACGAGTTGAAGAGCTCGTCCTCGGACCGGAGGAAGGCATTAAGCTCATCTTCATGAATGTTTATCGTATACACTTTCCCGTTTGTCTTCAATATGTTCTTGCTGCCCTGAACGAAATCCGGAAGATTCTCCATTGCGTTTGCCAGGGCCCGGAAATGGCGTTTCACCTCGTAGAGGCCGACGTTCTCCCAATATAAAGTAAACTCCTCAATCAGCTTTTTCATGGCTTCAGGATTGCTGCTTGTCGATACGGCGCTGTCCACCTGCTTCTCCAGCGCAAGCACACGTTCCCGCTGCCTGACCAGATTATCCTTCACTTCAACAAGCGCCGACGCATTCCGAGCAGCCTCAGCCTTGGAGGAGGCAAGCTCCTGGTATTGGTTGTTATAGGCCGTTAACACGTCCCGGTCATTCTGAATGATCAAATCGTAAAAATCCAGTACACGGAAAAACCCGGCCAAGCTTTTAGCAGATAACAGCATGTAATATAACTGCTCGCGCTCGCCCATGTAATAGGAACGCAGCACAGCTCCGGCGCGCTCCTGGCGGTCACGAATCGTCAGCTCCAATTCTCCGATCTTCCCTTGAAGCTCGTCCTGCAGCGCTTCAAGCTCCACAATCCGGCTCGAAATCCGGGAAATCTCCTCATCGATCTCGACAATGGACAGACTGTCCTGCAAGATGCGGCGCGCCTCTTCCGAGTCCGGCATGACGGGGCTTGCATCCTGCTCGGAGTAAACCGCTGGAGTAAACATGAAACAGAACAACAGAAGCAGCGTGAGCATGAACGGGAGGATCGGCGTTTTTAATCGTTCAATCAACAGGAGTCCTCCTTGAATGGTTGTTTAGACGAAAGGAATCCGTCCGCTGTCCCTTCGCTGTTAACCAATATATGATGATGACGTTATAAATATCAACCTTTTGGAAACTGAAAAAAAACGACCCGCAGCAAATGCTCCGGATCGCTTTTTTTTAAAGACACTGTTCACGAATCGCAAGGAAACCATCCGCACCCGTCCGCTTAGCCGGGTTGTCCAAGTTCAAGCGCCAGCGGGAGCGGATATTCGCCTGCTTGGTTTGTTGGCATTCATTAGAGCGGCTTGCCCATAACGAAGACCGTCCAGTAGCTGAAGCCTGTGAAGGTCACGATCATATAAGCCCAGAAGAGAAGAATATAGGTTCTCTCCGTGAATTTCAAATATCCCAGGATCACGAAAAATGCCGTCTGCAGGAAGAACAGCAGAGCCATTTCAATAAGATCACCGGCGAAGGCCATCAACCCGATCGTTAGGGTAAAAAAGCCCAGCACTCGAAACATCCGTGCCACGATATATCCTCCTCTCGTATGTACGCACATAATGCCGCTATTCCCATTATAGCGTTACGGGAAAATGGTGTAAACGCCTAACTCAAGAAAAACCTGCTTTATTTTTATTATGTGCCGAGAAGGTCCCGAAATAATCAGGAAGTTTTTCTAAGGTTTCGCACCATTTCCCCGCTTAAGCGTATGATCTGTATTCAAAATGGAAATACATTTTAGTATCAAATAGATTCTATGAACTCTATGAGAGGCATAGGAATGAATTAAGCAGTTTTTATACCCTATTCAGCAGCCGATTTACGGTATTGAAGACGGTTATTTTAGGATGTCGTTAGGAGGGTTTTATGGTATGTCAGCAGTAAGACAGGATGCTTGGAGCGCAGAGGATGATCTGATTTTAGCGGAGGTGACCCTGCGCCATATTCGGGAGGGCAGCACCCAATTGGCTGCCTTTGAGGAAGTAGGGGAGCGGATCGGCCGCACTTCGGCCGCCTGCGGATTTCGATGGAACAGCTGTGTGCGCAAAAAATACGAGGAAGCAATCAGCTTGGCGAAATCCCAGCGCCAGAAAAGAAGTTATTATAAGAAGCAGTCGCCGCTTAGCGGCCCGCAGGTTGCAGGCGTAGCTGCCCAGGAACTGGAACAGGATGCCTATAAAAACGACGGAGCCACGGAAGAAACGCTGTCCATTGATGCCGTCATCCGTTTCCTTCGTCAATGGAAGGGCGGGTTGCAGGAAAGCTCACGCCAGTATAAGCTGCTGGAGAAAAATCTGCGCGAGAAAGAGGAAGAGCTTGCAAGACTTCGCAGCGAGAATGAGCGTCTCTTGAAGGAAGTCAGTGAAGTGAAAACCGATTACCATGTCGTCAATGATGACTATAAGGCGCTGATCCAGATCATGGATCGGGCGCGAAGACTGGCTTTCCTGAATGAAGAGGACGAGGAGCTGAAAACTCGCTTCAAAATGGACGCCAACGGAAATCTGGAACGAATCGAATAGAAACAGGCTAGACATCCAGTGCCTAGCAGCCGTAACCCGCATTAGTGCATTTCATGCGCTTTGGCGGGTTATTTGTGCGTATATGAATTCTTTCTGATATATACTAGAGCTAGTACAGCATTTTGTTATTTCTAGCGATGATGGAGGTAAGGATGAACATACATATTTTGGGGGCCGGTTCCTTGGGCCTGTTATATGCCGCCAAGCTTGCGGCAGCCGGAAATGACATCACATTATGGTGCCGCGGCGCTCAGCAGGCGGAGAGAATCGGGACAGAGGGGATATCATTGGATAATACGGCCGGCGAACGGACGCTGGTCCAGCCGGACCGGATCAAGGCGTATCCGCTGTCTGCCTTTTCGGCTCGGGGCGGGGCGGAAGGAGCAGATGTTCTTTTTCTTATGTTAAAACAGCAGGGCATCGAGGATATGGCAAAGCAAGTGCTTCTTCCGTTCGGGCATGCGAAACGCCGGTTGATTTGCTTTCAAAACGGAACCGGCCATATGGAGCTTCTTAACCGCTACCTTCCGGCCTGGGAGCTTTACGCAGCGATAACGACGGAGGGCGCCAAGCGTACGGGTCCGGCCTCGGTGCTTCATGCAGGACATGGAACGACGACGATCGGGAGGCTGCCTCAAGCTGAGGGGTCCAGTGGGCAGGAGCAGGAAGACGAAGCCGAAATCGAGCTGGTGAAACAGCTTAACCGTGCAGGATTCGAGTCGTTTTTGTCGAAAGAAATGGAAGAGATGATCTACCGGAAGCTGCTCATGAATGCTGTCATCAATCCGCTGACGGCTTTGTGGCGGGTTCGAAACGGAGAGCTGCTGGCCTCGCCGCAGCGGGTGGCGATCATGAGGGCGCTTTACGATGAAGGAATGGCGGTATATAAGGCGGGTAATATCCCGTGCGGGAGCCATTTATGGGAGCAGATCGAGCAAGTCTGCCGGTCTACCTCGGACAACACCTCCTCGATGCTGAAGGATGTTCTCGAGGGACGCACGACGGAAGCGGCCTGGATTAACGGAAGTATCGTCCGCATGGGCAGAAGATATAGAGTAGCTACACCACACCACGAGCTCATTTTACAGCTTATTGAGGGAATGACTATATAGGAGGTACGATAGTATGGGTTTCTTGAACAATCTGCTCTTTTGGTTGAGTGTAATTCCATTCATTCCGTTTTTCCTGGTATACTTCATCGTCATTCGAAAGGGGAACAGCCGTAAGCAGGCGATTGAGCTCGCCATGGATGTGACGACCTTCTTTTTGATATTCTCGGTTTCGGCTTTGTTTAACATTATATTCCAGTCAAAATTTGGTTTTTATCTGGTTTTGCTCCTGCTGCTCATTGCGGCAGGGTTGATCGGGAGTGCGCAAAACCGCTGGAAGGGCCGGGTCAATGGGAAGAGACTCGTCAGGGCGGTGTGGCGCCTGGGGTTTGTCGCCTTAAGCGCTGGATACTTACTTTTTACATTTTTTGGACTGCTTACATACATAATTAAGGTTACATAGGGACAACTTAATCGTTAAGATAACACTTGGGGAATCTGCCAGATCTAGGATCAGGCAGATTTTTCAATTTTCTGATTTATGGATTTTTTTGACCACTGGTTGTATAATCGATAAGCATATACCTATTTTATGAGGGGGATAACGCAAGATGAAGAAACACAAGAAACTGCTGCTTCTCATGACACTGATTCTTGCCTTCAGTTCAGTGTTGGCCGCATGCGGAGCTGACAAGAATGATCAAAGTGCCAACAGCGGAACAGGGAACAAGCCGAAAGAACAAGTCTTTCGCATGAACCTTGCCTCCGACCCTCCGACATTGGATCCAGGATTGTCCCAGGACAATACATCGAATACGGTTATCAACGCTGTGTTTGAAGGTCTGGTTCGCAAAGGTGCCGACGGCACGGAAGAACCTGGCGTAGCGGAAAAATGGGACATCTCCGAAGATGGCCTCAAATATGTTTTCACCCTTCGCAAGGACGCCAAATGGAGCAACGGCGATCCGGTAACGGCCAAGGATTTCGAATTCGCGTGGAAGCGCGTGCTCGATCCTAACTTTACTCCTGCATCCCCTTACGCTTACCAGCTGTACTACATCAAGAACGCTGAAGCGTATAACAAAGGAGAAATGAAAGACGCTAACGAAGTCGGTGTAAAAGCAACCGATGACTACACGCTGGAAGTAACGCTGGAGAACCCGACGCCATACTTCCTGAGCCTCATGTCCTTCCAAACGTATTTCCCGGTTCATAAATCCGTTGAAGGCAACGCTTCTTGGGCGACGAAACCGGATACGTTGATCGGGAATGGTCCGTTCAAAGTTTCACAAATGACGAAGGGCCAAAAGATCGAGCTTGTGAAGAACGACCAGTATTGGGACAAAGCTTCCATCAAGCTTGAGAAAGTACAAATGAGCATCGTTAACAGCTCTGCGACCGAGCTTGCAAGCTACCGTAACGACGAGCTGGATTATGCCGGACATCCGACAGGAAACATTCCGACAGACCAGCTGAATGCGGTGAAGAAAGAGCTTGGCGATGAGCTTGTGATCAAGGGGATCGCCTCGACGTACTTCTATATCTTCAATACAACGGAAGAACCGTTTGATAACGTAAACATTCGTAAAGCCTTTGCGATGGCAATCGACCGCAAGGCGATCGTAGAGAAAATTACGCAAGGCGGACAGCTCCCGGCTTACGGCTTCGTTCCTCCGGGCATTAAAGGCGAGAAGGATGAATACCGTAAAGAAGTTCCGGACAACTACTTCAATGAGAATCTGGAAGAAGCGAAGAAGCTGCTCGAACAAGGCATGAAGGAAAAAGGCTATACGACTTTGCCGGAGGTTACGCTGATCCACAACTCCGATGACAACCACAAGAAGATTGCGCTGGCCATCGCGGATATGTGGAAGAACAACCTTGGCGTAACGGTTAAGGTTCAAAACCAAGAGTGGGGCGTATTCTTGAAGAACCGCACGGATCTCAACTACCAAATTGCACGTTCCGGATGGGGAGCCGACTACAACGACCCGATGACCTATATCGACATGTGGACATCGACCGGCGGCAACAACGATACCGGCTTCAAGAGCGAAGAGTATGACAAGCTTGTCAAGGAAGCTTATGCTACCAGCGACAATGCGAAGCGCATGGAATTGATGTCTCAAGCGGAGAAGATTCTCGTTCAGGACAACCAGGTTGTTATGCCGATCTACTACTACTCTAGCGTTTCCCTGGTTAAACCTTGGGTGAAGAACCTCCATCTTGATTATAAAGGCGATATCGATTTCACACGTGCGTATATCGAGTAGTCTTCTGTAATTCCTTTATAAAAGTGCATGTTCAAAAAGTCGGTTTAAAAGACGACTTTTTGAACAACCTCTAAAAGGTTGCAGTTCGGGATATATATGTGGGGCTTCTAACACCTCATATATATCCCGATTTTTTGTATGAGCGCCCGGTTACCAAATCCTGTGTCCCTTGGTGAAACTTATTGGATGCTCATTTGATTAGGGAAGACTACAATGAAATAGACGGCTTGGTATAGAACAACAGGAGCAGGAGGACGACAAGAATGCTGAGGTATGTGGCGAGTAAGTTTTTTTACATGCTTGTATCCTTGTTCATACTGATCTCAGCCACTTTTTTTCTTATGAAGGCCATACCGGGAGATCCGTTTATGGGAGAGAAAAAACCATCGCCTGAAATCTTGGCGAGGCTGATGGAGCAGTATGATTTGGATAAACCGGTTTTTCAACAATACACGAAATATTTAGGTAATATCATTCAAGGTGATTTCGGTTTGTCTATGAAGCATCAGGGGCAATCGGTCACCGATATTATAGTAGATACGTTCGGACCTTCGCTTCGGTTGGGTCTGATCGCGATTGTCGTCTCCGTAATCGTCGGTGTACTGCTGGGGATGCTGGCAGCTCTTTATCACCGGAAGCTGATTGACAATCTAGCGATGATTATCTCGGTTCTCGGGATCGCGGTTCCGAGCTTCGTCCTGGCATCCATGCTGCAGTTCGTATTGGCGGAGAAAGCCGGCCTGTTCAATGTCATGGGCTTTGACGGTCCGCTCGATTATGTCCTGCCTGTCATGGCTTTGTCCGCACAGCCGATCGCGTTTATCGCCCGTTTGACACGCTCCAGCATGCTGGAAGTGCTTCATTCGGATTATATCAAGACAGCAAAAGCCAAAGGACTTAACTGGTTTGCAATCATGTTCCGCCATGTCATCCGCAACGGCATCCTGCCGGTGGTTACGTATGTCGGTCCAATGACTGCCAATATCATTACCGGTTCTGTCGTTATCGAGCAAATTTTTGGTATCGGCGGCATCGGCAAGCAGTTTGTGGAGAGCATTACGAACCGTGACTATACGGTGATCATGGGGATTACGATTTTCTACGGCATCCTGCTGATGCTGGCGCGTTTCGTTACAGACATCGTATACGTATTTGTGGATCCGCGCATTAAACTATCCGGCGGGAAGGAGGGATAAACATGGCGACAGAACAGGGAATGCCTCATCCGGCCGCTCAGCAATTAACGCCTGAAGACTTCCGGAAGATCGGTCCGGATGAGAAGCAGTCCGAAGTCATCCAGCGGGAAAGCTTGTCTTCCTGGCGGGATTCCTGGGAACGATTGCGCAAGAATAAGCTTGCGATGACGGGCCTCGTTGTCATGATCCTGATTGTCATCATGGCGATCATCGGACCGATGATTTCGAATTATGACTATGAAACCAATGATTTGATGAATACGAACGCTCCGCCTTCCGCCGAGCATTGGTTCGGTACGGACGATCTGGGCCGCGACGTGTTTGTCCGCACCTGGATGGGAGCTCGCATATCTTTGACGGTTGGCCTTGCGGCGGCAGCCATTGACCTGATGATCGGCGTTATTTACGGCGGCATTATGGGTTACTTCGGCGGGCGCGTCGACGAATTCATGAATAAATTTGCAGAAATTCTGTATTCCATTCCTTATTTGCTGGTAACGATTTTGCTTCTGGTCGTGTTTGAGCCGAGTCTTGGGACGATCATACTTGCCTTGACGATTACAGGATGGATCAACATGTCCTGGATCGTGCGAGGCGAAATTATGCAGCTGAAAAACAGGGAATTCGTGCTGGCTTCCCGGTCGATGGGCGCAAGCGCGCCGCGGCTGTTGTTCCGGCACTTGATTCCGAATGCGATGGGACCGATCATCGTTACATTGACGTTGTCGGTGCCGAGCGCGATTTTCTCCGAAGCGTTCCTGAGCTTCTTGGGTCTTGGCGTACAAGCTCCTGTCGCTTCGTGGGGCTCCATGATTAACGACGCTCTGTCGGGATGGATGTACTATCCTTGGCGGATGCTGTTCCCGGCTCTGTTTATCAGCTTGACAATGCTTGCATTCAACATTTTCGGTGACGGTTTGCGCGATGCGCTGGATCCGAAATTGAAAAAATAGGAGGTGGGAAGGTATGGAACCGATCTTGCAGGTTAAAGACCTCAACGTATCGTTTCGTGTCCGAGGCGGCGAGGTAAAGGCTGTGCGCGGCGTGAATTTTGAAGTCGGCAAGGGGGAGACGGTTGCCATCGTTGGTGAGTCCGGCAGCGGTAAAAGCGTTACCGCCCAGACCATTATGCGTTTGATTCCGTCGCCGCCCTCAGAGATCAAAAAAGGAGAGGTCATTTTCCAAGGACAGGACCTTCTCAAAAAAACGAATAAACAGATGGAAGCGATCCGCGGCAAGGATATCGGGATGATCTTCCAGGATCCGATGACCTCGCTGAATCCGACCATTAAAATCGGCAAGCAGATAACCGAGGTGCTCGTGAAGCATCAGCGCATGTCGTTCTCCGAAGCGAAGAAGCAGGCGATCGAAATGCTGAAGCTCGTCGGCATCAAGAATGCCGAGGAACGGTTTGATCAATACCCGCATGAATTTTCGGGCGGCATGCGTCAACGTGCGATGATCGCGATCGCGCTTGCCTGCAAGCCGACGCTGCTTATTGCGGACGAACCGACAACGGCGCTGGACGTGACGATCCAAGCTCAAATCATGGATGTCATGAAAGAAATGCAGCAGCGTCTCGGCACGTCGATTATTCTGATCACCCATGACCTTGGGGTCGTGGCCGGCATGTGCGATCGCGTGATCGTTATGTATGCGGGCGAAGTGGTAGAGACCGGAACGAAATGGGAGATCTTTAAAAATCCCCAGCACCCCTACACGAAAGGTCTGCTTCGTTCCATGCCGCGCCTGGATCAGAAGAAGGACGAGCCGCTCATTCCGATCATCGGAACGCCGCCGGATCTGATCAAGCCGCCTGTCGGCTGTCCTTTCTGCGCCCGCTGCGATGAGGCGATGAAGATTTGCGAACGGATCGACCCGGGAGCGACGGAATTCAGCGACACGCATATGGCGCGCTGCTGGAATTTGCATCCGATGGCGAAGGAGGCGCAAAGCTCATGAAGGATAACCATCTGATTGAAGTGAAAGGCCTCAAGAAATACTTTAATGTCGGCGGGGGCAATGTGCTCAAGGCGGTCGACAACCTGAACTTCTATATCCGCGAAGGCGAAACGCTCGGCATGGTCGGGGAATCCGGCTGCGGCAAATCTACGGCGGGTCGGACGATTCTGCGTTTGTACGAGCCGACGGCAGGCAGCGTTAACTTTAATGGTACGGACATTTACAAGCTGTCTCCGAAGAAAATGAAGGCGATGCGGCGCGATATGCAGATGATCTTCCAGGATCCGTATGCATCGCTGAATCCGAGATTTACGGTTTCCGATATTATCGGTGAAGCGCTGGATATTCACGGCATGGCCGGAAGCCGCGCAGAGCGCAAGAAGCGGATTGAGGAGCTGCTTGACATGGTCGGCCTGAACAGCGATCATGCAACGCGTTATCCCCACGAGTTCTCGGGCGGTCAGCGGCAGCGGATCGGCATTGCGCGCGCGCTTGCGGTCAATCCGAAATTCATCATATGCGACGAGCCGATCTCGGCGCTCGACGTATCCATTCAGGCTCAGGTGGTCAACCTGCTGAAGGATTTGCAGAACCGTCTCGGATTGACGTACCTCTTCATCGCTCACGACCTGTCGATGGTCAAGCATATCAGCGACCGCGTAGCGGTGATGTATCTTGGGAAAATGGTCGAGCTGGCGGACAGTGAAGAGCTGTACGCCAACCCGATCCATCCTTACACCAAAACGCTGCTGTCCGCCATTCCGATTCCGGATCCGGAAATCGAGGCGAACAAAACGCGTCTTAAAATGGAAAATGACATGCAGGGACCGATTTCGGCCGCCAAAGGAGAGGACGGAACGGTTCAGCTGGATGTGGATGATACCGAACTGGTCGAGGTATCCAAGGGCCATTGGGTTGCCAAGGCTTACGCATAATTCGGCCTTGACAAGTAGAAATAGCCGCAGGCAATCATGCCGGCGGCTATTCTTTTCCTTTGACGCACAATACCAACATTCGGTACAATCAAGAAAGGTTTTATTAGGTTAGAATAAATGATCGTACACATATTGGATATTTTGGCGACGAAAGAATAGGAGGCGACCTCATGAATATCGTTCCGGAACCATTACACCTCGCCTCGCGTCTTGCTCAGGACTATATTCACCGTTTCGATCAAGTCAGCGGATTATACGGTGGAGATTACCGCAGCGAGCGAAGTTTTGCCGAGCGGGCAGCATGGCTGGACCTTTCGGAAGACAAGCGCACGCCGCGCAAGGCGCTGGTCAGTTGTCTTCGGGCATATAATAAGAAGCACAATAATCATCCTGCAGTACATACGTCGCTGGATTCACTGGAGCAGCAGGGTACGCTGGTGATGGTCGGCGGGCAGCAAAGCGGGTTGTTTACAGGTCCGCTGCTCGTTGTATACAAGGCCATCACGATCATCCAGTCTGCCCGGGAAGCACAGCGGCGGCTCAACCGGCCGGTGGTGCCTGTATTTTGGATCGCTGGGGAAGATCATGATTGGGACGAGGTGAATCACACGTATTTCTTGTCCCCGGATCAGAGCCTTGCCAAGGTGAAGCTGGATCCGAAGGATGCACTGAGAACCTCTGTCAGCTATACGAAAGTAGACCGTGCGGATTGGGACGGGCTGCTGAACGAGCTGCAGCAGCAGCTGCTTGACAGCGAACACAAGGGCGAGTTGTTGAGGCTGGTCAGCGAATCGGTCCAGGATGCACCCTGTTTAAGCGATGCTTTTGCAAGGCTGCTCGGCGGGATGTTCGGCAAATACGGATTGATTTTACTCGATTCCGCCGACCCTGCGCTGCGGGAGCTGGAGGTTCCCGTGTTCGAAGCGATGATCAAGCGTAATGAAGATGTATGCCGCTCCTACCAGGCTGCGGCTAAAGAAATCGCCGGACGGGGCTATGAAGTTCAGGCGGAGGTCGCGGAGAATGGGGCGAATCTCTTCTACGTGCATGAAGGCAGACGGCTTCTGCTGTTCCGCGAGGGGGATGTCTACACGGACCGGAAGGGCCTCGTATCCTTTACACGGCAGGAGCTTCTCGACGAGCTGCATAAGCATCCGGCCCGGTTCAGCAACAATGTGCTGACCCGTCCGATCATGCAGGACTCACTGCTCCCCGTACTCGGAACCATTCTCGGCCCAGGCGAGATTTCGTATTGGGCGATCACCCGCGACGCTTTTGCCGATCTGGGATTGCGAATGCCGCTGATCATCCCGAGAATGTCCTTTACGCTTCTGGACGGGACCGTTCATAAATACATGGATAAGTATGAGCTGACCTTCCAGGACGTGCTGCTCAATCTAGCGGAGAAGCGGGATGCGTGGCTGGCTGGCCAAGACAAGCTGAATTTGGATGAACGGTTTGCCCAAACGAAGGCCGCGTTTGAGACGCTGTACCAGCCTTTGATAGAAGATCTTGGTAAAATGCAGGCGGGGCTGTTAAAATTAGGGGAAACGAACCGCGAGAAAATCTTGGAGCAGATGGATTTCCTGCTCAGCAGATCAAAAAGCGCATTGGCCCAGCAGCATGAAGCAGCTTTGGCGCAGTGGAAGCGGATCGAAGTGTCGCTTCTGCCTGAGGGCAGCCCGCAGGAAAGGGTGTACAACATCGTAGAATACATGAACCGCTACGGGCTGAATCTGGTGGACCGCCTGATGGAAATCCCGTATGAAGGTTCGGGCACCCATCGTGTCGTATTCATATAATAAGCCGGTATGCATTAAACAGACCATAGGAGGTTAGTTGTATGAGCTCATCTGCATTACAGAACAGCAGCATCGCCGACGTCAAGTTGGCGCCGGAGGGTCATTTGAAGATTGACTGGGTGAAGGCGCACATGCCGGTACTGAACCGGGTGCGGGAGCAGTTCGAACGGGAGCTTCCGTTCAAAGGCTTGAAGGTCGCCATCTCCTTGCATCTGGAAGCGAAGACCGCCTATCTTGCAAAAGTCATTCAGGCCGGGGGAGCCGAAGTGACCATCACCGGCAGCAACCCGCTGTCCACACAGGACGATGTATGCGCGGCTTTGGTGGAGGACGGCATTACCGTGTTCGCGAAATATAATCCCGATCCGGAAGAATATAAACAGCATCTCATCTCGACATTGGAGACGAGACCCGATCTCATTATTGATGACGGCGGCGATCTCGTTACGATTTTGCATGCTGAGCGCACAGACCTGCTTGAAGGGGTTCGCGGCGGGGCGGAAGAAACAACGACCGGCATTCTGCGACTAAAGTCCCTGGAGAAAGAAGGGGCGCTAAAATTCCCGATGGTGGCCGTCAATGATGCATACTGCAAATATTTATTCGATAACCGCTACGGTACGGGCCAATCCGTATGGGACGGCATTAATCGGACGACGAATCTGGTCGTGGCTGGAAAAACAGTGGTTGTCGTCGGCTACGGCTGGTGCGGCAAAGGGGTTGCGATGCGGGCCAAAGGTCTTGGTGCCAATGTCATTGTTACCGAGGTGGATGCGATTAAAGCGGTTGAAGCCTATATGGACGGCTTCCGGGTGATGCCGATGCGCGAAGCGGCGAAGCTGGGGGATTTCTTCGTTACCGTAACCGGCAACCGCGACGTAATCAGCGGCGAGGACTTCGATGTTATGAAGGACGGAGCCATCCTATCGAATGCGGGACATTTCGATGTGGAGGTCAACAAGCCGGATTTGGCCGAGCGCGCCCAGTCGGTTCGCACCGTTCGCCGCAATATTGAGGAATATCATCTGAAAGACGGACGCAAAATTTACTTGCTGGCCGAAGGCCGCCTCGTCAATCTGGCAGCGGGCGACGGCCATCCGGCTGAAATTATGGATATGACCTTTGCGCTTCAGGCGCTGTCTCTGAAGTATGTAAATGAACAATATCAGCAGATCGGTACGCGGGTGCTGAACGTTCCTTATGAGTTGGATGAGCAAGTGGCACTTTATAAGCTGGAAAGTCTAGGCATTCAAATCGACAGCTTGAGCGCTGAGCAGAAAGCTTACTTGGATAGCTGGGCCCAGCATTAAACCTATACGGCACCTTAACACTTGAGAACCTCCTTCCATTCCCGGCAGGGATTTGGAAGGAGGTTTTTTGGTGCGGTCATCTTGAGAGAAATAACCAAAAAAACAAAATCCCGCTTGAAGGAATTTGATTCTTGACGCCGAATCTATTATCCTAAAGTGGTGGAAAGTGGTGCAAAGTGGGGAAACGGGGTTAAGGGGTGGAATGCCTGATGTTTATGGGGGAGTTTCAGCATAGCATTGATGACAAGGGAAGAATCATCATCCCCGCTAAATTTCGGGAGCTCTTAGGCGCCTCGTTTGTTGTTACCCGCGGATTGGACCAATGCCTATTTGTATACCCCAGAGAAGAATGGTCCATTATGGAGCAGAAGCTCAAATCCCTGCCGCTCATGAAGTCGGATGCCCGCGCATTCACCCGGTTTTTCTTTTCCGGGGCAACCGAATGCGAATGGGATAAACAGGGAAGGGTAAATTTGCCGGGCAATTTGCGCGAGTTCGCCAAGCTGGAGAAGGAGTGCGTCGTTATCGGCGTATCCAACCGCGTGGAGATCTGGAGCAAGGAGCAGTGGCAGAAGTACTACGAGCAGTCGGAGGAGACATTCAACGACATCGCCGAGAAGCTGGTCGATTTTGATTTCGATCTTTAAACGGCTTGCAGTAGTACTTGACGATTGAGCAGCAAATGTAAACGACTAGAATGTTGAATTCAGACACAATGGAGGGCTGCAGCTTTGTTCCATCACATCACGGTGCTTAAGCAAGAAGCGACAGAAGGGCTGCGCATCAAACCAGATGGTATATACGTTGACTGTACGCTTGGAGGCGCGGGGCATAGCTCGCTCATTGCTTCCCAGCTAAGTTCGAAAGGCCGGTTGATCGCATTGGATCAGGACGATTGGGCATTGAATAATGCCCGGGAAGTAATGAAGCCTTACGCAGACCGGATTACGCTCGTCAAGACGAATTTTCGGGATCTGGAGGAGGTGCTCCGGAGCGAAACGACGCCAGGCGGGAACGAACAGCCGCAAGTTGACGGTATACTCTTTGATTTGGGCGTGTCTTCTCCCCAATTCGATGAGGGAGAGAGAGGGTTCAGCTACAATCACGATGCGCCGCTGGATATGCGGATGGATCAATCCGCCGAGCTGACCGCTGCAACGATCGTCAACGAGTGGCCGGAGCAGGAGATTTCGCGAATTCTACACGAATACGGCGAGGAGAAGTTTTCACGCCGCATCGCCAAGGTCATTGCGGAAAGAAGGGCACAGCGACCTATTCAGACAACCGGGGAGCTTGTCGAATTAATTAAGGAAGGAATTCCGGCAGCAGCAAGACGTACGGGCGGCCATCCGGCGAAGCGCAGCTTTCAGGCGTTCCGGATTGCGGTCAATGATGAGCTTGGCGCATTCCAGGATGCGCTGCACCAGGCGGTGAGATGCCTTGCCCCGGGGGGGAGAGTGTCCGTGATCACGTTCCATTCGCTGGAAGACCGGATATGTAAGCAGATTTTCAATTCGTATATTCCTAAATGCACTTGCCCTCCGGATTTTCCAATGTGCGTATGCGGAGGCGGCCAGGGGGATTTGAAGCTGGTGAACCGCAAGCCGATCATACCGTCGGCGGAGGAAATCGAGGGCAACCCGAGAGCAAGATCGGCGAAGCTGCGAATTGCAGAAAAGCAGTAGCACACATTATACCTGAAGAAGGAGAATCGCCATGGCATACACACGCGGTAATTTGGCTGTACAGGAGAGACAGAAGGAAACGCAGTCCGCCTATCTCGAGAAGACGAAAGTCATCAAACGCCGTTCCCAGTTACCCCAGAAAGAAAAGCTTCTGTATTTGTTGTCCGTGGTGCTCATGGTTGTCGTCATGGGCGTGGTCGGCATGAGCCATGTTCATTCCTATGACCTGAATCGGCAGATCCATGTAACGGAGAATAAGATTGAAAAAGGGAAACGGACGGTCACACAGCTTCAAGTCGAGAAGCAGACGCTGGAGATGCAAATTTTGGAGAAGGCAAAAGAGCTTGGTTACGTGCCCATTGATGAAACAGACGCCATTCATTTGTCACCGGTTTCCGGACAATCCGGAACAGAGGCTTCGAAATCCGGACAAAATGATTAAAGTGTGAGGTTACGCCAATGGTTAAAAAAATCAAACTGCGCACCGTGCTAATAGGGGGATGTATAACCCTCTTTTTTGCTTTATTAATTGGTCGGGTGTTCTGGCTGCAGGTCATCGACAACGATTTCTGGAAGGCTGAAGCGATGAAGCGCTGGTCCCGCTCGCAGGATCTCCCTGCATCCCGGGGGACGATCATGGACCGGGACGGCGATATTCTGGCCATGGATGCGCCAGCCTATACCGTGGTCGTCAATCCGAAGGTCATTCAGGCGAACGGCCTGGAGGAGGATGTCGTTAAGGGGCTGCATGACATTCTCGGCAAGGATGAGGACGAGCTTCGGGAAATGGTCCGGGCCAAGAACGATAAGGGAGAATATCTGCAGGGGCGCGAGGTCCGCAGCGAGGGCTGGAAGATCGACGAGGAGACCAAGGACAAGGTTGAAGAGCTGAAGAAGAGCCTGGAGCAGAGGCTAAAGAAAGACGGTAAGATCCCCGATTCGGGCATCGACCTCCGGCTGGAACAGAAGCGCTACTATCCGAAAGATTCGCTGGCAGCGCATGTCGTTGGATATACGGATCTCCAGGGAGAAGCGATTGGCGGCATTGAGGCCTTTTACGACGACTACCTGCGGGGAAAGGACGGGTTTGCCTCCTACAAGAGCGACAAGAAGGGCGTCAAGCTGCCGAGCCAGGATGATTTATACCAGCCTGCCATAAATGGGAAAAATTTATTGCTGACGATCGATGATACAATCCAGTATTATATCGAGGACGCGATGCGAGAAACGTTTGACAAATACAAGCCGATCAGCATGACGGTGATCGCGGCGGATCCGAAGACCGGAGAAATCCTCGGCATGGCGAACCTGCCGACCTATAATCCCAATACATACTGGGAATCGGAATACAAGAACTTTTACAATCATGCGGTAAGATCGCGGTACGAGCCGGGATCGACCTTCAAGATCGTCACCTTGGCCAGCGCCATCCAGGAGAAGCTGTTCAACCCGAATGCAGCCTACCAGTCGGGCACCCTCCGGATCGGGAACCGAACCCACAGAGACATACGTCCTGAGGGTTGGGGGACGATAACCTATCTCGAAGGCGTGAAGCGGTCGAGTAACGTGGCCTTTGTCAAGCTGGGGTACGAAATGCTTGGCAAGGAGCGGCTCACCAACTATATCAAGCAATTCGGCTTTGCGGAAAAGACCGGTATCGACCTTCCGGGCGAAACGTCCAGTATCCTGAACATGACTTACGATCCGGATATCGCCTCCATGACCTACGGCTATGCCGTTTCGGTGTCGCCGATCCAGCAAATTGCGGCCATCTCGGCCGTTGCGAACGGCGGCAAGCTGATGAAGCCGCATTTGGTGAAGGAGATCGAGGATCCGAACACCGGCAAGACCAAGAAAATCGAGCCAAAAATGGTCCGCCAGGTCATCTCGCCCGAGTCAGCCAGGGAAACCGGCAAATATCTCGAGCAGGTCGTTGCCGACGCTGACAAAGGTACAGGGCACGCGGCATATATCGACGGTTACCGGGTAGCGGGGAAGACGGGTACTGCCGTCAAATCCAGCGGCGGCTATAAGGATACGACCAAACAGGTTGTTTCCTTTATCGGTTACGCGCCGGTGGAGGATCCGAAGATCGCTGTGCTGGTCATCATTGACGAACCGAATGAGGAGAAAGGCGGAGGCGCGCTCGCGGCACCGATCTTCAAAGAGATCGTATCCAAGACGCTGACTTACTGGGGCGTTCCGAAGTCGAATGCCGAAGATAAGGGGAAATCGAAAGAGACCGTACTTCCCGACGGGTCCTATGAAGCTCCGAAAATGACGGGCATGAAGGTAAGCGAAGCGAAGGCGAAGCTGCTTGAGGAGGGCGTTGTATTCGAGACGCTCGGCAGCGGAAGCACCGTAAAGAAGCAGTTTCCGGAGCCCGGCACGCCGATCAGCGGCGCGCAGCGCATCTATCTCTTGACCGAGGATGAAGCGACGATGTCAGTTCCGAATTTGCAGGGCGAGTCACTTCGCGATGCGATGGAGGTCCTGACCTTGATGCGGGTCAAGGTCATGGTCCAGGGCGAAGGCTACGTTACCAAGCAAATGGAAACGAGTGAGAACGGCCAGCGGACCGTGCATCTGACACTGACGCCTGCCGAGGATAAGTCGGAGGCAAGCGACAGCGAAACCGGAGCTGAAATCGAAAACGAAACCGAAAACGAAGCTGAATCCGGAACCGCAACTCAAGAAGAGAAGGCAACCGATGCCGCCGACCAGGCGGCGGGAAGCGAAGAGGACAAGGAATAGCTTGTTCTATCCCCGGTTTGTCCCGAATACTCATGTGATGAAGGCATTTCATGAGCTTTCGGGTTCAAACGGGGAGGGAAGCTTAAGGTGAAAGTATCCAAGGTATCACAGCGGCGCCGTCTGCTCTGGAGCCTGCTGCTGCTGCTCCTGCTGTTCTCGGCATTGATCGTCAGGCTGGGGTATGTCCAAATCGGAAAGGGCGCGGAGCTGTCAGCGAAAGCAGAGGAGCTGTGGCGCCGGGCCATTCCGTTTTCGGCGAAGCGGGGCGAGATTCTCGATAGAAACGGCACCGCGCTTGTAACCAACATCACGACGCCGACCATATGGGCCATTCCGGCGCAGATCCAAAACCCCGATGAAACAGCCAAGACGCTCTCCGGGATGTTGGGGGTAGGCGAAGCCGATGTGAAGAAGGCCATTACCAAACGGAAATCCATGGTGGAACAAATCAAACCCGGAGGGCGTAAAATTACGATGGAGCTGGCGCAGGAAATTCGTGATTTGAAGCTGCCGGGTATCGTTGTTGCCGAAGACAACAAGCGTTATTATCCATACGGCGATCTTGCCGCACATATTCTGGGATTTGCGGGAATTGACAATCAGGGACTTACCGGCTTGGAAGCGAAGCATGACGATAAGCTGAAAGGGTTCAACGGGAATATCTCGTACCTGTCGGATGCGGGGGGCAGGCTGATGCCGGGCTCCACCGAGACGTATAAGGAACCGCGTAACGGCTTGAATCTGGAGCTGACGATCGATAAATCGATTCAGTCCATTATGGAACGGGAGCTTGATCAGGCGATGGTGAAATACCAGGCCAATGGGGCTTGGTCCATCGCCATGAATCCGAAGACGGGCGAGATTTTGGCCATGGCCAGCCGTCCGAGCTACTCGCCAGCGAATTATCAGGAATTCTCCCCCGAGACGTACAATCGGAATCTTCCGATCTGGATGACGTACGAGCCGGGGTCGACCTTCAAGATCATCACGCTGGCCGCAGCGCTGGAAGAGGGGAAGGTGGATCTGAAACATGATCATTTCTTTGATTCAGGCGCAGTCGAAGTTGGGGGCGCTCGCCTCCGCTGCTGGAAGCGGGGCGGACATGGCAGCCAGACCTATTTGGAAGTCGTCCAGAACTCCTGCAACCCGGGCTTTGTGGCACTCGGCCAGAAGCTCGGCAAGGAAAGCCTGTTCCAATATATCCGCGATTTCGGCTTCGGCTCGAAGACGGGGATCGATTTGAACGGGGAGGAGAACGGCATCCTGTTCAAGCTGGACAACGTCGGGCCCGTTGAGCTTGCGACGACGGCCTTCGGCCAGGGGGTCTCGGTGACTCCGATCCAGCAGGTGGCCGCAGTATCTGCCGCCATTAACGGAGGCAAGCTCTACAAACCTTATGTGGCCAAGGCATGGATCCATCCGGAAACCGGCGAGGTGGTGGAGGAAGTGAAGCCGCAGATGGTGAGGCAGGTCATCTCGGAAGAGACGTCCAAGCAGGTCCGCGAAGCGCTGGAAAGCGTCGTGGCCAAAGGAACCGGACGGCCTGCCTTCATCGACGGCTACCGCGTCGGCGGGAAGACCGGGACGGCCCAGAAGGTCGTGAACGGACGTTATTCCTCCACCGAGCATATCGTATCCTTTATCGGCTTCGCGCCGGCGGACGATCCTGAGATCGTTGTGTATACCGCGGTCGACAATCCGAAGGGAATTCAATTCGGGGGCGTGGTTGCGGCTCCGATCGTGCAGAACATCTTGGAGGATGCGCTGCACTATATGAATATTCCGCCGCGGAAGGATCAGCTTCCCCGCGATTACAAATATGGGGAAGTGCCGACCGTAACCGTGCCGGATCTGGTTGGAGCGACGGTTCAGGAGCTCTACGAGGACTTGAACATGAACTTTAACCTGGCCAAGTCGGGGACCGGCAACACGGTCATTTCCCAGGCGCCGAAGCCGGGAAGCCGAGTGGAGCGGGGATCCACGATCCGTATCTACATGGGCGAGGCTCCGGACGAAGCGAAACACGAACATTAAGCCGTATCATCCGGATAGACGCCGTGCCGGATGATACGGATATATAGAGAGAGGGATATCCATGAAATTGAACGAATTATCATCCGTGCTGGCAGCCGCCGTGATCGACGGTGCCGGTGACGTTGAAATTACCGGAATCCAAGTTGATTCTCGGGAAGTAAAGCCGGGCGATCTGTTTATATGCCTTCCGGGTCATACCGTGGACGGCCATGACTTTGCCGCCCAGGCTGCCGAGCGGGGCGCAGTTGCCCTGGTCGTGGAGCGGAAGCTTGACATCCACCTTCCCCAGATCATCGTAAAGGACAGCCGGTTCGCGATGGCCCGGCTTGCTAATGCGTTCTTCAATCAGCCTAGCTCGCGGATGAAGATCATCGGCGTGACAGGAACGAACGGCAAGACAACGACCACCTATTTGATCGAGAAAATCATGAACGATCATGGTTTAAAGACCGGATTGATCGGAACCATTCAGATGCGATACGCCGGCAAGTCGTTCCCAATGCCGCGCACGACGCCTGAAGCGCTGGAGCTTCAGCGGAACCTGAACGAGATGGCCGAAGCAGGCATGCAGTGCTGCGTGATGGAGGTTTCCTCCCATGCGCTGGAGCAGGGACGCGTCAAGGGCACGGATTTCCGCACCGCGATATTTACGAACCTGACGCAGGATCATCTTGACTATCATCATACGATGGAAGAATACCGGGCGGCCAAAGGGTTATTTTTCTCCCGCCTTGGCAACGCTTTTCCCAAGGACGAACAGTCCCGCAAATATGCGGTCCTGAATGCCGATGACGAGGCTTCCGCATATTTTGCCAAGCAGACGGCTGCGGAAGTCATCTATTACGGCCTCGGCGAGCAGGCGGATGTGCGGGCCAGCAACATCGCGATTACGGCGCAGGGCACGTCGTTCCATGTGGATACCTTCCGAGGAAGCACGGATATATCCATCAAGATGGTAGGGAAGTTCAATGTATATAACGCGATGGCTGCCATTGCTGCAGCGCTGCTTGAAGGCGTTCCGCTTGAGGACATTAAGAGCAGCCTGGAATCCGTTCCAGGTGTCGACGGCCGGGTTGAGGTTGTCGATGAGGGCCAGCCGTATGCGGTGATCGTCGATTATGCGCATACGCCCGACGGGCTCGAAAACGTGCTGCGGACGGTCAATGAATTTGCGGAAGGACGGGTGCTGACCGTGTTTGGCTGCGGCGGCGACCGTGACCGCACCAAACGGCCGATCATGGGTAAGATCGCTGCCAAATACAGCGATATCGTGCTTGTTACTTCGGATAATCCGCGAACCGAGGACCCGGGAGCGATCCTTAAGGATATTGAGGCGGGATTGGTTGAGGACGGCGTGTCCGAAGACCGCTACAAGCTCATTGTCGACCGCCGCGAAGCCATTCAAAAGGCTATTGAAATGGCAAGCCCGGGCGATGTAGTATTGATTGCGGGGAAAGGTCATGAGACCTACCAGCTGATTGCGGGCGAAGTGCTTGATTTTGACGACCGCATCGTAGCCAAAGACGCGATAAGGGGCAGACAATAGTGATCCATAAATCATTGCGGAGCATTGCCGACATGTGCGGCGGTACGCTCTCACGAAACCAAGACGACGATATTGTAATTCAAGGAGTCGCAACCGACTCCCGCACGATACAGCCGGGCAATCTGTTTGTTCCGATTGTCGGCGAAAAATTCGACGGACATCAATTCGAGGCGGCTGTGCTTGCAGCCGGCGCCGGCGCGCTGCTATGGCAGCGGGATCATGGGCCGGTCCCTGACGGTCCTGTCATCCTTGTGGATGACACGCTGTCGGCTCTCCAGAAACTTGCAGCCGCTTATTTGGCAGAGAGCCGCGCCAAGGTGGTCGGCATCACTGGCAGCAACGGCAAGACAACCGTGAAGGACATGGTGACCGCGCTCCTCGAAACCCGTTACAAAGTTCATAAGACGCAGGGCAATTATAACAATCATATCGGTCTTCCGTTAACGGTGCTTGCGATGAAGGAAGATACGGATATCGCGGTGCTCGAGATGGGGATGAGCGGCCGGCATGAGATTGAGCTGCTCTCTTCGATTGCGCGCCCGGATATCGCGGTTATCACGAATATCGGCGAAGCGCATTTGCTTCAGCTCGGCTCGCGGGAAGAGATTGCCCGGGCCAAGCTTGAAATCGTGAGCGGCATGAAGCCCGGCGGATTGCTGGTATACCATGGTGATGAGCCGCTGATCGATCAGGTGCTGCAGGAGCCGGGAACGGTCAAGCCGGCGTCCATGAACACCTTTACGTTCGGCAGCCGGGACACCAATGACGCTTATCCGACAGGCATGATGTTTCACGCCCGCGGCATTGTGTTCACCTCGAACCGGTATGAGGGCGAGGGCTTCAGCCTTCCGCTGCTCGGACGCCATAATGTCATCAACGCTCTGGCTGCCATGGCGGTAGCGACCCATCTGGGCGTCAGCGACGAGGAGATTCGCCGCGGCTTCGCCGGTCTCAAGCTGACGAGCATGCGGATCGAGGCGATTGAGACGAACCATGGGGTGACGGTGCTGAACGATGCCTACAATTCCAGCCCGACGGCCGCGAAGGCTGCGATCGATGTGCTGGGCGACATGAAGGGATACCGGTGCCGCATTGCCGTTCTTGGGGACATGCTTGAACTTGGGCAGCGCGAGCGGGAATTCCACGAAGAGATCGGACGCTACCTTTCGCCGGATCAAGTGGAGCTCGTATTGACCTACGGTCCATTGTCTCAGCACACGGCGGAGGCGGCAAAGGCGAATTACCCGGACGGGGCTGTTCTTGCGTTCACGGACAAGGAACAGCTTATAACGGAGCTGCTGAAGCGGGTGACCGAGAAGGACATCGTATTGGTGAAGGCTTCGCGGGGAATGAAGCTGGAGCATGTGGTCGATGCGCTTAAAGCCCTGCCTGGCGGCAACAACGGAGTGAGGGGGTGAGCTTATGGACTTTCAGCTGCTGTTATTGACCATCGGTGTAGCGTTTATACTGGCTGTCATTTCGGCCCCGCTGCTGATTCCGCTGCTTCGCAGGTTGAAGTTCGGACAGCAAGTGCGAAACGACGGTCCTCAAAGCCACCTCAAAAAAGCAGGTACGCCGACAATGGGCGGCGTCGTCATTCTGCTTGCGTTCACGCTGACGTTTATCAAGTTTTCGCCGGTCGATACCGACTTTTATGTGCTTCTAGTGGCAACATTGGGCTTTGGCCTGATCGGATTTCTGGATGATTATACTAAAATCGTATTCCGCCGATCGTTGGGACTGACCCCTCGGCAGAAGCTGTTCGGACAGCTTCTGTTCTCGGGGATCATGTGCTGGCTGCTCATTTCCAACGGACACAGCACGGCGATCGGGGTACCGGGGATGAACTGGTCATTCGACTGGGGGCCGTGGTTCTATTATCCGTTCATCGTTCTGATGATGATGGCCATCAGCAACGCGGTCAATTTCACGGACGGTGTGGACGGACTGTTATCCGGCGTCAGTGCGATTGCTTTCGGAGCCTATGCCATTGTGGCGATCCAGTCGACTTCGTTCGCGGCGGCCTTCTGCGCGGCGGCGATGATCGGCGCGGTGCTCGGGTTTCTGGTGTTTAACGCGCATCCGGCCAAGGTGTTCATGGGAGATACAGGCTCGCTGGGGATCGGGGGCGCGATCGCAGCCATCGCCATCGTGACGAAAAGCGAGCTGTTGTTCCTTATCCTCGGAGGCGTATTCGTCATCGAGATGCTTTCCGTCGTGCTCCAGGTCATCTCGTTCAAAACAAGAGGCAAACGCATCTTCAAGATGAGCCCGATCCACCATCACTTTGAGCTGTCCGGATGGTCGGAGTGGCGCGTCGTCATCACATTTTGGGCCGTGGGACTGGTATTGGCGGGACTCGGGCTCTATATCAACAAGGGGTTGTAGCATATGAAGCATCCAGATGAATACCGGGGAAAGACCGTCGTTGTACTCGGACTTGCCAGAAGCGGCGTCCAAGTAGCCAAAGTACTGCATAAAGCCGGGGCGGAGGTCACGGTGAATGATCGAAAAGAAAGAGAGCAGTGTCCCGAAGCGTCGGAGCTCGAAGCTTTGGGCATTTCTGTTATTTGCGGGGGGCATCCGGATGACTTGATTCATCCCGGCGTGGCGCTCCTCGTCAAAAATCCCGGCATTCCTTATTCCGTTCCTCCTGTTCAGAAGGCAATGGAGCTGGGAGTTCCGGTCGTAACCGAGGTAGAGGTCGCCTATCATATTTGTGCAGCGCCGATGATCGGTATCACCGGCTCCAACGGCAAGACAACGACGACGACCTGGGTCGGTCAGCTGCTGGAGGACGCCGGTCTGTCCCCGATCGTTGCGGGCAATATCGGCACACCGCTGTCGGAGGCCGCCCAGGAGGCGAATCCGGACAATTGGATGGTCGTGGAGCTCAGCAGCTTCCAGCTCAAAGGAATCGAGGATTTCCGGCCGCGCATCGCCGCGCTGCTGAATATAGCTGAAACGCATCTTGACTATCATGGCGGGATGGACGATTATATCGCATCCAAAGCCAAGCTGTTCGCGAATCAGACGGCGGACGATACCGCTGTGCTCAATTGGGATGATCCCGTGTGCAGGAGCCTCGTCCCGTATATCAAGGCCCGCATTTTGCCATTCTCGATGAACGAAGTCCTTCGTGAAGGTGTTTACGTGATGCCGCCATACGGGGCTGAGGGTCAAATGCCGGGCGGCGAGGAGCCGGAGAGGACTGTCGTCTATACGGACGACAAAGGCTTTACGCATGAGATCATCCGTGTGGAGAACATCGGATTGCCCGGCAGATTCAATGTCGGGAACGCGCTCGCGGCTTCGGCAATCGCAATTACGGCCGGCGTGAGTCCGGATAGACTCGAGCCGGTATTGTCCAGCTTCCGCGGCGTAGAGCATCGGCTTGAATTCGTTGACGAGCGGGACGGCATTGCCTATTACAATAACTCCAAGGCGACAAACTCCAAAGCAACCAACATGGCGCTAACCTCGTTCAAGGAGCCCATCGTGCTCATTGCAGGCGGTCTTGACCGCGGCTCGGATTACGAGGAGCTCGTGCCTTCTCTTAGAGAGCGGGTGAAGGCTGTCGTCCTCCTAGGCCAGACGAAGGAGAAAATCGCGGCTGCGGCGGAAAAAGCCGGGTTAAAGCAAATTATCCTCGTCGATAATGGAAAGGACGCCGCCGATACATTGACTATGGCTGTCCAGGAGGCGGCCCGGCTTGCCGAGCCCGGCGATATTGTTCTTCTGTCGCCGGCATGCGCCAGCTGGGACATGTTCCCTTCCTTTGAAGTCAGAGGACGCATTTTTAAAGAGGCGGTGCATAACCTTTAAGTAGGGGGGTGGATAAGCCCCTACTAAGGATGTACGAGGTGGCCTTTCCATGAACAAGAACCGCCAGGCGCCCGATCTGTGGCTGCTTATATGCATTTTGGCCCTGCTGGCCATCGGGATCGTAATGGTATACAGCGCAGGCTCCGTGCTCGCCTTCCATGATTACGGCGATAAGTTTTATTTTGTGAAACGGCAGGCGTTTTTTGCTTGCCTCGGGCTTGCGGCCATGTATTTCACTTCCAAAATCGACTATAAAGTATGGATGAAATACAGCAAGCTGGTGCTGCTCGGCTGCTTCTTTCTGCTCGTTATCGTTCTGATCCCGGGGATAGGGGTCGTTCGCGGCGGCGCGAGAAGCTGGCTCGGCATCAGCTCGTTCGGCATTCAGCCTTCCGAGTTTATGAAACTAGGGATGATTCTGTTTCTATCTCGGTGGCTCAGCAAACAAGACTATGATATTACTTCATTCAGCAAGGGACTGCTCCCGCCGCTAGGTTTGATCGGCCTTGCTTTCGGATTGATCATGCTGCAGCCGGATCTCGGCACCGGCGCGGTTATGCTCGGGGCTGCCATGATGATCGTGTTCACGGCCGGTGCGCGAATGAAGCATCTGGGATTTCTTGCTTTAGGCGGTGTCGCGGGCTTTGCCGGACTAATCCTTACGGCTCCGTACCGGTTGAAGCGGATTACGGGCTTTCTCGATCCATGGTCGGATCCGCTCGGGACCGGCTACCAGATCATTCAGTCGCTGTATGCAATCGGCCCCGGCGGCCTTGGCGGCCTCGGTCTTGGCATGAGCCGCCAGAAATATGCTTATGTGCCTGAACCGCAAACCGACTTTATCTTTTCCATCTTGGCCGAAGAGCTCGGCTTCATTGGCGGGCTGATCGTGCTGCTGTTGTTCGCGGCTTTGGTATGGCGAGGCATGAGGGTCGCCATGACGGTTCCGGACGGCTTCGGCAGCCTGCTCTCCGTAGGGATTGTCGGAATGGTCGCGATTCAGGTTGTCATTAATATCGGCGTTGTCATCGGAATGATGCCGGTAACCGGCATTACGCTGCCGCTGATCAGCTACGGAGGAAGCTCGTTGACACTGATGCTGACCGCGCTCGGCATTCTATTAAATATTTCCCGTTATGCGAGGTGAACAGTATGCGTGTCGTATTAACAGGCGGCGGGACGGGTGGGCATATCTACCCGGCTGTCGCCATTGCAAGGCAATGTGAATTGGAAGATCCGAAGACGGAATTTTTATATATCGGCGGGGAGCGGGGCCTGGAAAGCAAGCTGGTGCCCCAGGAGAAGCTCCCGTTTGAAAGCATTGATATTACGGGCTTTCGGCGCAAGCTGTCGTTTGAAAATGTGAAAACGATCATGCGCTTTTTCAAAGGCGTCCATCGATCGAAAGCGCTGCTATCGCAGTTTAAGCCTGATGTTGTGATCGGCACCGGCGGCTACGTATGCGGACCGGTCGTATACGCAGCTGCAAAATTAGGGATTCCGACCATGATCCATGAGCAGAATGCGATTCCCGGGCTGACGAATCAGTTTTTGAGCCGCTACGCGGATACGGTAGCGGTGAGCTTCGAGGGCTCCGAAAAGGCCTTCCCCAAAGCTAAAAGAGCGGTGTATACAGGGAATCCACGCGCGACGACGGTCCAATCCGCCAATCGTGAGCGTGGATTTGCTTCGCTTGGCATCCCGATGGACAGTCAGGTCGTTCTGATCGTCGGCGGAAGCCGGGGGGCCAAGGCGATCAATGATGCCATGATCGGCATGGCCTCTCATATCGGCCGTCTGCCAGGTATTCATTTTGTGTTCGTAACGGGCGATACTTATTTTGAGCGCACGCGCGAGGAGATACGCAGCCGCCTCGGCACGATGCCGAACCATCTTCATATCATGCCTTATGTTCATAACATGCCGGAAGTGCTTGCTGCAACTTCCCTGATTGTAAACCGTGCCGGAGCTTCCTTTCTGGCCGAAATCACTTCGCTCGGCATTCCTTCGGTCCTCATACCGTCACCCAATGTGACCAACAATCATCAGGAGGCCAATGCCAGACAATTGGAGGATGCAGGCGCGTCGAGGATGATCCTTGAGAAGGACCTTACCGCGGAAACTTTGTTTGGGCGGCTTGAGGAAATCATGACAAGCCCCGATGTCCGGAAGTCGATGTCCGAGGCTTCCCGAAAGCTCGGGAAACCGGATTCCGCTGCCGTCATTGTGGAGGAAATCCGCCGGCTTACCGGCAAACGCTAAATCGGCTGGGCGATTGTCACACACCTATGGAGCCTGACATAAGATACTCTATAATCGTGACACACCCATGAGGCCGGCATTACAGACAGCGGCCATCTTCCCGCCAGTTTCGGGGGAATGGCCTTTTGTTTTGAAAGTCAAGGGAGGTTTATTTACAATGCAGCAGTGGAAATCGCTACTATCTGAAGCCAATGTCGGAGCCGTCTTATGGAATGAACCGCTGGCCAAATACACAACTTGGAAAATAGGCGGACCAGCCGATTGCCTAGTTGTTCCCGAGAATAAAGAGCAGCTCGCTGAGCTGGTCGCCCTTCTCCATGCCCATCGCATTCCTTGGACACAACTGGGACGCGGCTCGAACATGCTGGTATCCGATAAGGGCATTCGGGGAGCGGTGATCAAGCTGGGTCAGGGCTTCGAGGAGTTTCGTTTCGAGGGGGAGACGGTGACGGCAGGCGGCGGCCTGTCGCTCGTCAAGCTCAGTGTTCTGGCCGGGAAACAAGGATTATCGGGTCTTGAATTCGCCGGAGGCATCCCAGGATCGGTCGGAGGGGCCGTTTACATGAATGCAGGCGCTCACGGGTCTGATGTGTCACGCATATTTAAGTCCGCTGACATTGTACTGGAAACAGGGGAATTGGTTACGTATGCTACCAAAGATATGGCGTTCGATTACCGGCACTCCATTCTGCACGAACGAAAAGGGATTGTGACGGAAGCGGTATTTGAGCTCCAGTATGGGGACCGCAAAGAAATTTCAGCTCGGATGGCTTCCTATAAGGACCGCCGCCGGCGCACGCAGCCGCTCCAATCGGCAACGGCAGGCAGTGTATTTCGCAACCCGCCCGGCGACCATGCCGCGAGGTTGATCGAAGAAGCGGGTCTTAAGGGGCTGCGGATCGGAGGGGCGGAAATTTCGTTGCAGCATGCCAATTTCATCGAAAACACCGGTCAAGCGACAGCAGAGGACGTGCTCGCCTTGATTGAGCATATCAAGGAGACCATTGCGAAGAAGAACGGAATTCATATGGTACCCGAGGTGTATGTTCTAGGCGAGCGGTAAACTCGGAGGTGATACATTGGACAAATTGGTGATTGAGGGTGGAAGGCCCCTATCAGGAACCATACGTATCCATGGTGCGAAAAATGCAGCTTTGCCTATTTTGGCCGCAAGTCTGCTTGCAGAGGGGACCGTGAAATTAAGCAACGTCCCGCATCTGCTGGACATTGAAGTGATGCTCAGCATTCTCAGCCGTCTCGGTTCCAAATGCAAGCACGAGCTGGAGACGGTTACCGTGGATACCTCGTCTGCCAATTCGTTTCATGTCCCGGAAGATTTAATGAAGCAGATGCGATCCTCCATCTTCTTGATGGGACCTCTGCTGGCCCGTTTCGGTGAAGTTACCATTTATCAGCCAGGCGGCTGCGCGATCGGGGAGCGGAAGATCGACCTTCACCTGCAAGGGCTCCAGGCGCTGGGTGCGCAAATCGAGGAAAGCAGCGATAAAATCCATTGCAGAGCCAGCCGGCTGGTCGGAACGGATATTCATCTGGATTTTGCCAGCGTCGGAGCAACCGAGAATATCATGATGGCAGCGGCAACGGCGCACGGCACAACGGTCATTTCGAATGCCGCAAGGGAACCGGAAATTCAGGATCTTCAGCATTTTCTGAACAAAATGGGTGCTAACATCATCGGGGCGGGAACCGATACCATTACGATCCACGGCGTGGAGCGCCTGACGCCTTGCGAATACGAGATTATTCCCGACCGGATCGTGGCGGGAACCGTTATGATCGCCGCTGCCGTCACCCGGGGGAGCGTAACGCTGACGAAGACGAATCCGTCCCATCTGACCTCCCTTATGCATGTGCTGAAGCGCGCCGGTGTTCAAACCAGTGTATGCAATGATATAATAAACATAAGCTGCATGAGCCGTCCAAAAGCGGTGGAACGAATCGTGACTTCGCCGTACCCTTCCTTTCCTACCGACCTGCAGTCCCAGGTGATGGTGCTGCTGTCTGTAGCGGATGGTTTCAGCGTGATGAAAGAAACGGTATTTGAAGGACGATTTAAGCATGTGGAGGAGCTTTCCCGGATGGGAGCCGATATCTCCACGGATATGAACTATGCCTTTATACGCGGTGTTCAGCGAATTTATGGAGCGACCGTAGAGGCAACCGACCTGCGGGCAGGTGCGGCTCTAGTCATCGCCGGATTGGCTGCGCAGGGGACGACGGTGGTTGAGCAAGTGCACCACATCGACCGCGGTTATGATCGGATTGAAAACATGTTCCAAGGCTTGGGAGCGCGTATTTACCGCCAGACTTCCGTACCGAAGCCGCTTGATTTAGCCAATTGAGGTCCTGGTCATCCCCTCCTTGCGGAGGGGGTGGCAGGTCTTTATGGAGAGAGAGGATATGTCTAATACTCATATACCTGTCCTGAAACAGGACAAGCCCAAACCGAGGGCGGCGAGAAAGATTATATGGATTCTGCTGCTATTGTTCATAGCCCTGCTGACGATTCTATTCTTTCGCTCGCCGATCAGCCAGGTTTCTGAGATTCAAATCAAGGGCAATACACTGAATACCAAAGAGCAGCTGATGGAGCAAAGCGGACTCCGGATCGGAGAGCAGTATTTCGGAGTCGATCCCGATGAGGTCAAGCAGCGATTAGCCGAGCTCGGCACGATTAAATCCGCTGAGGTGAATAAGAGCTTTCCCGGCGAAATCAGCATCGTGATCACCGAGTATCCTACAGTCGCCTATGAGCTGTCCGCCGACGGCGATTTTCAAGCTATCCTGTCCAGCGGGACTTCGGTTCCCGTTGCGGCCAGCGGAATCGCCGTAGAGAAGCCGATTCTGACCAAGTGGGACCCGGCCGATCCGAACAAGGCGAAGCTCAGCCAGGTGCTGGCCGAAATACCGAGCAGCATGACCTCCGACATTTCGGAGATTATGCCTTCGCCCACGCTTTCCTTCCCGGACAGGATCAAGCTGTACACGCGCTCCAAGTTCGAAGTCATCACCTCCATTTCGCTGCTTCGGGATAAGGTGGAGTATCTCAATCAAGTGACGGAATTGGAACAGCCGGGTATCATAACGATGCTGGAAGCTGACTCCTACGTGCCTTTCGAGGAAGAAGTTGAAGAAGAGGCTCCGGAAGGGGAATAACCCCCTACTCAGGCGTAGGAATAAATGGTACAATTGAAAGTATTGACAACATTGGGCTCTCATTTATATTTTATGTGTTTTACGGCTCTCAATAGTAAATGTTGGCAGTAAAAATAATGTAGAAAAAAGAGGGATAGCCCCTTCCATGTTGAATAAGTAAAAATGTAAATCTTGAATGACGACTTTATTTTGTTAAACAGGAGGTGCCAGAGCTTGAGCAACAATGACATCATTGTTAGTTTGGACATCGGTACATCCAAAGTTCGTGCTATTATTGGGGAAGTTAATAATGGAACCTTTAATATTATTGGAGTTGGATCTGCCGACTCGGAGGGAATTCGTAAGGGTGCAATCGTAGATATCGACCAGACCGTACAATCCATTCGCAACGCTGTTGATCATGCGGAGCGTATGGTCGGTATTCAAATATCCGAAGTATATGTCGGCATATCCGGTAATCATATCGGACTTCAATCCAGCCACGGCGTTGTGGCAGTATCGAACGAGGATCGCGAGATTGGGGAAGAAGACATCGACCGCGTGCTGAAAGCCGCGGAGGTTGTGGCGCTTCCTCCCGATCGGGAAATAATCGATGTAGTGGCAAAGCAATTCGTAGTAGACGGGTTAGAAGGAATCTCCGACCCTCGAGGCATGATTGGTGTAAGGCTTGAGGTTGAAGCGACGATCATTACCGGCGCGAAGACGGCAATACATAATCTGCTCCGATGCGTGGAGAAATCAGGCTTGAAGGTCAAGGATCTTGTGCTGATTCCGCTAGGCGCCGGCCAATTGGCTCTCTCGAAGGACGAGAAGACGATGGGCTCGGTGCTCGTGGACGTAGGCGCAGGATCAACGACGCTTGCGGTGTTTGAAGAGGGAAGCATTGCAGCGACCTCCACGCTGCCGGTAGGCGGAGATTTCGTGACGAATGACATTGCGTACGGATTGCGGACGTTAACTGATCAGGCGGAGAAGGTCAAGCTGAAATACGGCTGTGCGCTCATGGAGAGCGCTGCGCCTGAAGTTACGTTTAAAGTAACGAGGATCGGAAGCAATGTGGACAAGGAGTTTAACCAAGAGGACCTGGCCGCCATCATCGAGCCTCGGGTTCAGGAAATATTCCAGCTGGTGCGTCAGGAAATCAAACGCCTGGGTTACAATGAGCTTCCGGGTGGTTATATACTTACCGGGGGCACGATGTCCATGCCTGGTGTGCTGCAGGTGGCACAGAACGAGCTGGCGACTTCCGTTCGGATTGCCGTTCCCGATTTTATCGGCGTGCGTGATCCGGGATACTGCAGCGGAGTCGGCATCCTCCATAATGCAATCCGGAATGTCCGAGTGCGCAGCAGTGCAGGAGGAAGCAGCAACAGCGGAAATAGCAAGAAACCGGTGAACCGCGCTAAGCCGCAAAATCCTGTCGCAGCAACTCAGGAGACCAGCCAGAAGCCGGGATTTATTGAACGCTTGAAAAAAATGTTCAGCGAGTTTATATAGCGGATTCATTTGACTGTGGACGTGCCATCCACGCACATTGAGGGGGAGATGGAATAGATGTTGGAATTTGATTTCGAAATGGAGAGCTTAGCTCAAATTAAAGTAATCGGTGTTGGCGGCGGCGGAAGCAATGCCGTCAACCGAATGATTGAAAACGGCGTGCAGGGCGTTGAGTTTATTACGGTAAATACGGATGCCCAAGCGCTCCATCTTGCTAAATCCGAACACAAGCTGCAAATCGGGGACAAGCTGACTCGAGGACTCGGAGCCGGAGCCAACCCGGAAGTAGGCAAAAAAGCCGCTGAGGAATCCCGCGATTTGATTATGAACACCTTAAAAGGTGCGGATATGGTATTCGTGACCGCCGGTATGGGCGGAGGCACGGGTACCGGAGCTGCTCCTGTCATTGCTGAAATCGCTAAGGAATGCGGAGCATTGACGGTCGGCGTCGTAACCCGCCCTTTCACATTTGAAGGACGCAAGCGTTCCTCTCATGCAGAGCTGGGCATCGAGGCTTTGAAGGAGAAGGTGGATACGCTTATTGTCATTCCAAACGACCGGCTTCTCGAGATTGTAGACAAGAAGACTCCGATGCTGGAAGCGTTCCGTGAAGCGGACAACGTTCTCCGCCAAGCGGTTCAAGGTATTTCCGACTTGATCGCGGTACCGGGTCTCATCAACCTCGACTTTGCCGACGTGAAGACGATTATGACAGAACGCGGATCAGCCCTGATGGGAATCGGAATGGCGACCGGCGAGAACCGCGCATCCGAGGCGGCCCGCAAGGCCATCATGAGCCCGCTGCTGGAAACGTCCATCGAGGGCGCACGCGGCGTCATCATGAATATTACCGGAGGAAACAATCTCTCCTTGTACGAGGTCAATGAAGCGGCCGAGATCGTAACCTCCGCTTCGGATCCGGAAGTGAACATGATCTTCGGTGCCATCATCGATGATAGCATGAAGGAAGAAATCAAGGTAACGGTGATTGCGACCGGTTTTGAGAGCAAGCCGATGCCGACACCGCCGGGACGGCGCCCAGCGATGCCGCAAAGCGAACAGCAGCCGGCCTCCGACAAGGGCAATGTGAATCTGAGACCATTCGGGAATCAGAGCACCAATGACCAGCTTGATATTCCTACATTCCTTCGCAATCGTTCGCGTAATAATGATTAATACGAATAAGCCTGCGCTTGTTGCCCCTGCGGCTAAAGCGCAGGTTTTTTTTGTTATGAAATCCGCCGCAAGTTTTAGGAAGAGCCCTCCAGTGTCAGACTTTCGCGAATATCGCTTATACGAGATCATCCGGCTCAAAGCGCCGTCCCAGAGCAGCTTGTAACGCCGTCCACCCGGCATTGGCGGGGCGGGCTTCCCGTGCACCGTTCCCCTGTCTCTAAAAACTGCCCTCCATCGACAAAAAAAGTCTGCGAACGGCCCACAGGTTTAGACAGACTTTGATCCCTATTCTTCTTATACTAGTAGCATCTCCCAAAGCCTTGAAAAGAACAGACGCATCCGAGCGAACAAAGAGCGAAAAAGGAATTCAGACTAGGCGGGTGAAGATCCTGGTTGTTTATATCGATCTGATTTTTATCGTGAACCTGCTGATTGACGGGGTCCTGCTGGCGCTGACGGCCTGGATGCGAAGGACCAAGCTCAAGTGGTGGAGGCTTGCCTTGTCATCCGCGGCAGGGGCTCTCTATGTCGTCATGATGTTTGTCCCGGAGCTTTCCTTTCTGTACACCTTTCTGATCAAATTTGGACTGTCCCTGCTGATGCTGTGGATCGCATTCGGCTTTACCAGCCTGCAAAGCTATATTCACCATTTAGGCGCCTTTTACATGGTCAATTTCGCTGCGGCCGGGGGAATTATCGGCGTTCATTATTTGGTTCAGAATTCGGGGGAGCTGTTTAGCGGGATATGGTATACGGCAACCGGGGGATTATCGTTCGAGCTGAAAGTGGGGTTTTGGGCTGCGTGTATTACCTTTTTTGTAGTTGTATTCGGGTTTAAGGCCGTTCAGACCACGAAACGCAAAATGGAGAGCAGGGAAACGCTCCTGGGAGAGGTAACGGTATGGATCGGAAGCGTGAAAATAAGCTGCAGAGGCCTACTGGATACCGGCAATCAGCTCAGCGATCCTTTGACTCGTACACCCGTAATGGTCATGGAGGCCTCGCTCTGGGAATCGTTCCTGCCGGAGGGATGGAGCGAGCGGCTGGTAGAAGGAGAGCCTGACCGGCTGATTATGGATCTGGGGATGGAGGAATTTGAATGGCAGGATCGCCTGCGGCTCGTTCCTTATCGCGGCGTGAACCGCGGAGCAGCCTTCATGCTCGCCTTGAAACCGGATGCAGTCCGAATTGAGCTCGGCGGCATCGAATATACGACTACCAAAGTACTGATCGGTGTAGACGGAGGCACCCTGTCCGGGGACAGAGCCTATCGGGCTATTATCCACCCGGCGCTAACGGAAGGTGAGGGAGCTCCGAATACTTCTTCGAATGCCGCAGCAGATGCGGCAGCAGCGGTAGGGAGCACCCATGGCGCAGGACCGGAGCAAGCCAAGCCGGCAGGATGAGCTTATGAAGGAGTCTTTGAAAACTTGGGTGTATACCGCTTTCTATGAAACCTATGATTCATGTCCGTTTTCCCTTCGGGAAAGCCCGCAGGCATAGTATCAAACGTTCGTTTCCCATCAGGAAAACTTTTAGGAGGATAAGAGATGCCCGTAAAATGGAGATTAGCGCTGCAGCTTCAATATTATCGCGTATTGTTTTTGCTAGGCTTGAAAAGTCAGGAAATCTACTATATCGGAGGAAGCGAGGCCCTTCCGCCTCCGCTTACGAAAGAGGAAGAAGAATACCTGCTGAAAAAGCTGCCGTCAGGCGATGCGGCAACCCGGGCCATGCTGATCGAACGCAATCTTCGTCTTGTCGTGTATATTGCCCGCAAATTCGAGAACACGGGCATCAATATCGAGGATTTGGTGTCGATCGGCGCCATCGGATTGATTAAAGCGGTCAATACATTCGATCCCGAGAAAAAAATCAAGCTGGCCACTTACGCCTCCCGCTGCATCGAAAACGAGATTTTGATGTATTTGAGGCGCAACAATAAAACGCGGAGCGAGGTATCCTTTGACGAGCCGCTCAATATTGACTGGGACGGCAATGAGCTGCTGCTCTCCGACGTGCTCGGCACCGAGAATGATACCATCTACCGCAACATCGAGGAGCAGGTTGACCGAAAGCTGCTGCAAAAGGCGCTGGATAAGCTGAGCGACCGGGAGCGGATGATTATGGAGCTTCGATTTGGCCTCCAGGACGGGGAGGAAAAGACGCAAAAGGACGTTGCCGACCTGCTTGGCATCTCGCAATCCTACATTTCCCGATTGGAGAAGAGAATTATAAAGCGGCTCCGGAAGGAATTCAACAAGATGGTGTAACTGGAAAAGGCAAGGAATAAAATAACCCCCCTCGGAGATAATGTACAGTAATGTTTCTCCTTGGGAGGTTAGTCATCATGACGCGAAACAAAGTTGAAATTTGTGGTGTGGATACGTCGAAGCTGCCGGTTTTGACGAATGTGGAAATGAGGGAGCTGTTCCATGATCTGCAGCAGAACAACGAACGGTCAGCTCGAGAAAAATTGGTGAATGGAAATTTGAGGCTGGTCCTCAGCGTCATCCAGCGTTTTAACAATCGGGGGGAATTTGTTGACGATCTGTTTCAGGTCGGCTGCATCGGTCTGATGAAAGCCATCGACAATTTCGATTTGTCGCAAAACGTAAAATTTTCCACGTATGCCGTACCGATGATTATCGGAGAAATACGCCGTTACTTAAGGGATAACAATCCGATTCGCGTCTCGCGCTCCCTGCGTGATATCGCCTACAAGGCGCTGCAGGTCAGAGACCAGCTGACGAATGCGAATTCGCGCGAACCGACCATTTTTGAAATTTCCGAAGCGCTGAACGTGCCCAAGGAAGATGTTGTATTTGCACTTGATGCCATTCAAGATCCTGTCTCCTTGTTCGAGCCGATCTACCATGACGGCGGCGACCCGATTTATGTGATGGACCAGATTAGCGACGACAAGAACAAGGATATTTCCTGGATCGAGGAAATCGCGCTCCGGGAAGCGATGCATAAGCTCGGACAGCGCGAGAAAATGATTTTGTCCATGCGTTTCTACGAAGGGAAAACCCAGATGGAGGTCGCCGACGAAATCGGCATCTCGCAGGCGCAGGTGTCCAGACTGGAGAAGTCAGCGATCAAACAGATGCAGAAGCATGTAAAAACTTAAAGTTGTACCGCTATCAAACCCAAAACATAACGATCCCCATTTACGGGATCGTTTTTTTAATGAAAATAAGCTATTTTACGCGTTTTGCTCATATAGTATACCAAGGGATTCCAGAAGGCTTTGATTGAGCTCCGATTAAATACATCTAAGGTGTGATGCGGATGATACCAGATAATCAGATGGTGGGGAAAAAGATGAAAATATCCGATTTTCAAACGAAGGATGTTATTAATATTATCGACGGGAAGCGGCTCGGCCAGATCAGCGATCTGGAGCTTGACCTGCGTCAAGGACGGATCGAGGCGATCGTGGTGCCCAGCTACGGAAAGTTTATGGGGTTGTTCGGGGGCGGAAGCGATCTGATCATTCCTTGGCGCAATATCGTAAAGATCGGGTCGGACGTTGTCCTGGTTAAAATGGAGGAGCTTAGACGCGTGCCGGAGGAAGAGGGCGCGGTGGAATATTTGGACCGGCCGAACGGGCATGACAGAAGAAATTTTTGAACATGTCAGAAAGGATAATGGATTATCCTATCCAGCGATTTGCAAATGCAGCAACGGATAGCGGTGTCTCCGGGCTGCGTTTTCTGTTACACTGGGATAGAGGTGAGTGATTCGATGGAACCTTTCGTAAAACAACATCAGCAGGAATGCGGACGGTTTGTGCTGGAAAGCTGGGAGCGCGGTGCGCCGGATGGTAGGCTCGCCGCGGGGTTTACCGGGCGGCATGGCGGGGTCAGCGCGAAGCCCTATGACAGCCTGAATTTGGCATTTCATGTAGGGGACGTTCCCGAACATGTCATTGAGAACCGGAGGCGGATAGCCGGAGCGCTTGGCTTCTCCCTGGAAGACTGGACGTGCGGCGAGCAGGTCCACAGCGGGGATGTCGCGATTGTGCGGGCAGGGGATCGGGGAAGAGGCAGCCTCGACCGTGATTCCGCCTTTCAGGATACGGATGGACTGGTCACGAACGTGCCGGGCATTCTATTGACATCCTTTTACGCGGATTGCGTACCGCTGTATTTCTGGGACCCGGCAACGGAGGCGGTCGGTCTTGCCCATGCCGGTTGGAAGGGTACGGTCGCCGGCATTGCCGGGAACATGGTCAGCGCGATGACAAGCGAATATGGCAGCGATCCGAGCCAGATTCGGGCTGCGATCGGCCCCTCGATTGGAGCCTGCTGTTATGAGGTCGATGATCGCGTCATGGAGCGCGTAAGACAGCTGCTCCTGTCGCCGCAGGATTCCGAGGAGAACCCGCAATCTGCCATGTATATCGACAAGGGAAACGGGAAATACATGCTGAACTTGAAAGAAATAAACAGACGCATTATGATTAAGGCAGGAATATTGGCGGAACATATCGAATGTACAACATGGTGTACAAGCTGTAATAACGACTTGTTCTTCTCGTATCGCAAGGACGGGGGAACGACAGGTCGTATGGCAAGCTGGATCGGGATGAGAAAGAGGTGAGTCGTCCCTTGAGTTTGAAGGAACGTATCGATCAGGTAGAACAGCGAATCACGGAGGCATGCGCGCGCAGCGGCCGGGACCGGAGTGAGGTCAATGTCATCGCCGTAACGAAGTATGTCTCCTTGGATACGACAGCTTCGGTACTGGATCAGGGGCTCCGGCATATCGGCGAGAACCGCTGGCAGGATGCCCAGCACAAATGGCAGGCCCTTGGAGACCGCGGTACATGGCATTTTATCGGCCATCTCCAGACGAACAAGGTCAAAGACGTGATCGATAAATTTCAATATATTCATTCACTGGACCGCTTATCGCTGGCGAAGGAGCTTAACAAGAGGGCTGCAGCCCTGGATCTTCAGGTATCTGCGTTCATGCAGGTGAATATCTCGGGCGAGGAATCGAAATACGGCCTTCCTCCCGAGCAAGCGGCAGATTTCTTGAAGGGGATCGCGGATTTGTCCCATGTAAAGGTCATCGGATTGATGACAATGGCTCCCTATGAATCATTGGCGGAGCATACGCGTCCCGTATTCCGCGGCTTAAGACAACTAAGAGATGAGCTGAATCGGCAGGCGCTGACGAAGGAGCCGTTGACGGAATTGTCTATGGGCATGTCAAACGATTTTGAAGTGGCTGTTGAGGAAGGGGCGACCTGGGTGCGTCTCGGCTCGATTTTAGTAGGGAAAGAGGAGGAGTGAGGGATGGGCGTGATGAACCGGTTTATGAATTTCTTGGGATTGCAGGATGAGGAAGAGGTTGTGGAGCGTGAAGTGCTTGCCGCACAGGACGAGCCGGTGGAGCCGACGCCGTTCGAGCAGCGCAAAAGCCAAAAGGGCGGCAATATCGTCAGCATCCATTCCCAGAAGAATGTTAAGGTAGTATTAGTCGAGCCTCGTTCATATGATGAAGCACAGGAGATTGCAGACCATCTCCGATCCTTCCGGACCGTCGTCGTGAACCTGCAGCGCGTCCGCAACGATCAAGCGCTGCGCATCATTGATTTTCTTAGCGGGACGGTGTACGCGCTGGGCGGAGGCATATCGAAGGTAGGCGGCAATATTTTTCTGTGCACCCCGGATACGGTTGAAATCCAGGGCTCCATCTCGGAGATATTGGCAGACGAGCATGACTATACGAGAATGAGGTGACCTAGACTTTGTCAGTGGAAATTTTCCAAATTGTACGTACGCTGTTCCAAATCTATTTTTATATGATTTTGATCTATGTGTTAATGTCATGGCTTCCGAATGTGAGGGAGAGCTTTGTCGGGGAGCTCCTGGGCAAGCTCGTGGAGCCGTATCTGTCCCCGTTTCGCCGGTTTATTCCGCCGATCATGGGCATGATCGACATCTCCCCGATCATTGCATTATTCGTCCTGCAGCTAGCCGAGCGGGGAGTTTATGCTATTCTGGAATTCTTTCTTAGCAGGTGACGAACGATGAAACCGGGCATCTATGAGCATTTTCACCAAGACGAGCGCGAGTTCGTCGACCGGGCCTGGGAATGGGTCGCCAACGCAGGACAGTATCACGAGGTGAAGCTGACGGACTTTCTCGACCCTCGCCAACGCTTCATTCTGGAGACGCTTGTGAACCGGCACCCTGACGTCCATGCCGCTTTTGAGGGCGGCTATGCGGATGCCGAGCGGGTACGCGCAATCATTGCGCCCGATTACCGCGAGCTGGACGGCGAAGACTTCAAAATCAAGGTGCTCAGCATCACGTCGGGAGATCAGAAGCTCCTGGAGCTCGAGCACGGGGATTATATGGGCTCGATTCTCGGCCTCGGCATCAAGCGTTCGAAAATTGGAGATATTCATGTCATCGAAAGCGGATGCCATGCCGTCGTATCGGAGGAGATCGGCTCTTTCCTGAACTTGAACCTGAGCCAGGTGCACAGGGTGCATGTGATGACTGAGCTTCTGCCGATGGACAAGCTGCAGGCAGCCGAGACGAAGCTTGAAACGATGGACATTACGGTATCCTCGCTTAGACTCGACGGCATTGCCAGCGATGCACACCGGATCAGCCGGACGAAGATCGTCGTTCCGATCAAAGCCGGACGGTGCCGGGTGAACTGGAAGGTAGAAGAGGATCCGTCAACCAATTTAAAAGAAGGCGATGTCGTCTCCATACAGGGAATGGGCAGATTTGCCGTACTGGAGATCGGCGGCCTGACGAAGAAAGGGCGGTACCGTGTCAAGGTTGGTAAATATGTCTGACCTTTGAAGGAATTGCCGTTTTTTTGTCGAAATCATTTAGGACGTACATTCAAAATGCGGAATGAATTGCCGATAAATCAGAATGACCGCTATTGTCCTCATGGACGGGTGGTCTGGCTTATACAGCGGATAAACCGTCTTGTGAGGCCCATATATTTAGGAGGTGCACACCATGCCATTGACACCGCTTGATATACATAACAAAGAATTTGCCCGTCGAATTCGCGGTTATGATGAGGACGAGGTCAACGAGTTTTTGGACCAGGTCATTAAAGATTACGAGAGCGTCATTCGGGAGAATAAAGAGCTCGGAAATCAGCTGATGGCGATGCAGGAGAAGCTGGATCATTTCGCCAACATCGAAGAAACCTTGTCCAAGACAATCATCGTAGCCCAAGAGGCTGCCGATGAGGTAAAGAATAATGCGAAGAAGGAAGCGCAGCTTATCGTGAAGGAAGCGGAGAAGAACGCGGACCGGATCATTAACGAGGCGCTCGGAAAATCCCGTAAAATTGCGTTGGAAGTAGAAGAGCTCAAGAAGCAGGCGTCGATCTACCGCACCCGGTTCCGTTCTCTTGTGGAGGCTCAGCTGGAGCTGCTGAAGCAGGACGGATGGGAGACCTTAGAAAGCCGCGAACCGAGCCTGGAGCCTAAAGAGGTGTACTAGGCGGGGCGGCCTTGACTTTTCCCCTGAAGTCGTCTATAACTAATATCATATTCTTGATTATGATGAAAATTTGTTGATGGGAACAGTAGGCAGAGGAATTGTCCTTCAGAGAGCCGGCATTTGCTGAGAGTCGGCGGTCAGTCCTGGGCTGAAGATCATCCCGGAGAAGCGAAGCTGAAGCGTGATCGTAACGTGCGTAAGCTGAGCCGTCCGCCGAACGTTATATCGGACCGTGCCGGTAGTTATAGGCATGGACATTGAGGTGTCGCCCGGGACAGTCGTTCACGGCTGGGTTTGCGGGCGGAATTAGGGTGGTAGCGCGAGAACAGGTTCTCGTCCCTTTCGGGATGAGGGCCTTTTTTTATTCCCTTGAGGAACTTTACTCACATTAGTGAAAGGAAGATCTGCAATGAACAGAGTAGACGTGAAAGAGAAGGCGCGGGCCAGAGAGCTTCGCATCCTCGACAAATGGAATAAGGAGAACACGTTCAAGAAGTCGATCGAGCGCCGGGCGGGCAAGCCGAACTATGTTTTCTATGAAGGGCCGCCGACAGCTAACGGTGCACCGCATATCGGCCATGTGTTAGGCCGGGTAATCAAGGATTTCGTAGGCCGATACCAAACGATGAAGGGCTTCCATGTTGTCCGCAAAGCGGGCTGGGATACGCACGGGCTTCCGGTTGAATTGGGCGTTGAGAAGCAGCTTGGCATTTCCGGCAAGCAGGAGATCGAGAATTACGGCGTAGAGGCGTTCATCAAGAAATGTAAAGCCAGCGTGTTCGAATATGAGCATAAGTGGCGCGAGCTGACTGAAGCGATTGCCTACTGGACCGATCTGGACCACCCTTACATTACGCTGGAGAACAACTATATCGAGAGCGTATGGAATATTTTGGCGACGATTCATGACAAGGGGCTGCTGTACCGCGGCCACCGCGTGAGCCCGTACTGCCCTTGCTGCCAGACGACGCTGAGCTCCCACGAAGTGGCCCAGGGCTATGAAGATGTGAAGGATTTGAGTGCAACGGCGAAGTTCAAGCTGCATGACAGCGGTGAGTACATCCTTGCATGGACGACGACGCCATGGACCCTGCCATCCCACGTCGCGCTTGCGGTGAACCCGAATATGGAATATGCACGTGTCCAGCAGGAGGACGGCATCTACATCGTGGCGAAAAACCTGGTGGAAGACGTCATGAAGGGCGAGTACACCGTCCTGTCTACGCTCCAAGGCTCCGAGCTGGTCGGCCAATCTTATACACCTCCTTTCACCTATGTGAAGGCCGAAAAGGCGAATATCGTTGTCGGAGCATCGTTTGTTACGGATGCAAGCGGTACGGGGATCGTGCACATGGCTCCGGCCCACGGGGAAGACGACTACCGCGTATGCCGTGAGAACGGCATCAGCTTCGTAAGCGTCGTAAACGGTCAGGGACGGTATACGGACGAGGTCACGGATTTTGCCGGACGCTTCGTGAAGGATTGCGATCTGGACATCGTGAAGACCCTTTCGGAGAAGGGGCTGCTGTACAGCAAAGAGAAGTACGAGCACAGCTATCCGTTCTGCTGGCGCTGCAAATCGCCGCTGCTCTACTATGCAATGGAAAGCTGGTTTATCGAAACGACCGCGGTCAAGGATCAGCTCATCGCGAACAACAACGAGGTGACCTGGTATCCTGGCCATGTGCGCGAAGGCCGCTTTGGCAAGTTCCTTGAGGATCTGGTGGATTGGAATATCAGCCGGAACCGGTATTGGGGAACGCCGCTGAACGTGTGGGTGTGCGGAACATGCGACGGACAATTTGCGCCGCACAGCATCGCGGAGCTTCGTGCCCAAGCGGTAGGCGAGGTCTCCGAGGATCTGGAGCTGCATAAGCCGTACGTGGATGAAGTCAAGGTGAAATGCCCGCATTGCGACGGCGGCGTCATGGAACGGACCTCCGAAGTGATCGACGTCTGGTTTGACAGTGGATCGATGCCGTTCGCGCAGTACCATTATCCGTTCGAGGATAATGAGAAATTCGCGCAGCAGTTCCCTGCCGATATGATCTGCGAAGGGATTGACCAGACACGGGGCTGGTTCTACAGCTTGCTCGCGGTATCGACGCTGTTTACGGGCAAGGCGCCATATAAGGCGGTTATGGCTACGGGGCATATCCTGGACGAGAACGGGCAAAAAATGTCCAAATCCAAAGGAAACGTCATCGATCCTTGGGAAATCATCGAGGAATACGGCACCGACGCGTTCCGCTGGGCACTGCTTGCCGACAGTGCGCCATGGAACAGCAAACGCTTCTCCAAGGGCATCGTAGGGGAAGCCAAGTCGAAGGTCATCGATACCCTTGTGAACACCCATGCCTTCCTGACGTTGTATGCCGGAATCGATGGCTACAATCCGGCGGAGCATCCATTCAAGGGCTCGGACAACAAGCTCGACCGCTGGATTCTGTCCCGCCTGAACAGCTTGATTCAAGTCGTGGACAAAGGGCTGTCGGTGAACGACTTCTTGAATGCGGCGAAAGCGATCGAAGCGTTTGTCGATGAGCTGAGCAACTGGTATATCCGTCGTTCGCGGGACCGCTTCTGGGGCAGCGGCCTCGGTGAAGATAAGCTGGCCGCCTACGGAACGCTGACCCATGTGCTGCTGACGGTTGCCAAACTGATGGCTCCGTTTACGCCGATGCTGTCAGAGGATATTTTCGTAAACCTTGGCGGCGGAGAGAGTGTGCATTTGGCCGACTTCCCTGAAGCGGACGAAGCGTTGATCGACAAGTCGCTCGAGCAGGACATGGAGACGGCAAGACAGATCGTCGAGCTTGCCCGCAATGTCCGCAACGAGACCGGCATTAAGACACGTCAACCGCTCTCCGAGCTGATTATCTCGATGGATCGCCAATTTGATCTTGCCGGGTATGAGGCGATCATCAGGGACGAAATCAATGTGAAGTCAATCATCGTGGAAACGAGCGACAGCGGCTTTGTTGATTTTACCTTGAAGATGAACCTGAAGGTGGCGGGCAAAAAGTACGGTAAAAATGTCGGCTTCCTGCAAGGCTTCCTGAAGGGCATGAGCAGCGATGAAACGCGTGCGGTCGTTCAGAACGGCGGCGTGAACGTCACTTCGCCGGATGGGGAAGAGCTGCAGATTACGTCGGAAGAGCTGCTGATCGAGAAAAAAGCGAAGGAAGGCTTCGCTTCCGCGTCCGGCTATGGATTGACGGTAGCCCTCAACACCGACATTACGCCTGAGCTTGAGCAGGAAGGCTGGGTGCGCGAGGTCGTGCGGGCCGTGCAAGACACCCGGAAGAAGCTGGACCTCGCGATCGAGAAGCGTGTCAATCTGACGCTGGATACGGATGAGGAACTGAAGGCGGCGATTACGGCATTCGAACAAGTGCTGCGCGAGAATGTGCTCGTCAATGAGCTGCATTTCGGCAAAGCGGGCGATATGGAACGGGTTGAGCTCGGTGGAAAGACAATCGGGATTTCCATTGCTTAAATCCGGTATGAAGGCGAAAGTCCTGATGATTGCGAGATTCCGGATGATTACGAAATTCGGGATGATTGCTTAAATTCGGATCAATAAGACAGGGCAGTATCGCCAAGAGCTTATAATCCTGAACGCGAATCTTTATAAGAACGACAAGACCATGGAGCGGCAAAGCGGCCTCCATGGTCTTTTTTATATTGGAGCCTAAAAGAACTTGTATTGGCTGAACTGGGCAAATGTGAGCGATTGTTCGCACCAGAAGTACCTAAAAGGGACTTGCTCGGTCCAGGGAGGGCGGTTTCCGCACCAGAAGTACCTAAATGCTCTTCTGTCAAGAAAGTAGACACCTCTAAGCTAAGCTATGCACTCGTAATAGCACTGCTCAAAACGCACCGGGGACATATACCCAATCGTACTGTTAGAACGTTTTCGGTTGTAAAAAAATTCAAGGTACCGGTACAGCTTCTGCCCGGCTTCCTCTTTTGTTTTAAACTTAGGTTTGCTGTAAATGAATTCTCGCTTTAGGATACTGTGAAACGCTTCAATACAGGCGTTGTCGTAGCAGTTTCCTTTGCGGCTCATACTGGGCTTCATGTTAAATTGCTTCAACTGTTCACGGTACTCTTTAGCGGCATATTGCGAACCGCGGTCGGAATGGTGAATCAATCCCTTCGGAGGCTTCTTAGCAGCATACGCCATCTTTAGGACATCGAGGGTAAGGTCTGTGGTCATCCGATCGCTTAGCTTCCAACCGACGATTTGTTTGGTGTACAGATCCAGGATGCTCGCAAGGTAGAGTTTCCCTTGGCGGCAGGGGATGTACGTGATGTCAGCGACCCACTTTTCGTTGGGCTTTGTGGCTTTGAAATTTTGTTCCAACACGTTAGGGGCAATCGGGAGATCATGCTTGGAATCGGTCGTAACCACTCGGAACTTACGGGCCATGCATGAACGAAGGCCATGTTCGCGCATAATGAGGCCCACCGTACGTTCCGATACCGTCCATCCTTCCTTCACCAGCTCGTTTCGTATTCGGGGACTGCCGTAGGTTTCATCGGAGTCATAGAAGTGCCATTTCACACGTTCAGCCAGCGTTGCCTTACGTTTTTCCCGTTCAGAAGCTTCAGAGGTACGCCATTTGTAATAACCGCTCCGAGACACGTGAAAGAGAACGCACATCTTCTCCAATCGAAACTCGGAGCGATGATCTTCGATAAACTGGAACCTTAGTTCTTTTCTTTGCTGAAGATGTGCATGGCCTTTTTTAGGATCGCAATTTCTTCTCTCAAATCATCAATTTCGCGTTTCTGATCTTCGATAAGTTGGGTTTGCTGACGTAAGGTTTCCCCATGATTGACAGGCTCGTGCTCGAATGTTCGATACTTTTTGACCCAGTTGCGTAATGTGCCTGGATTAATGTTCAACTCATCGGCGATCTGCTCCAGCGTCTTCGACTGTTCTTGCACGTACTTTACGGTTTCACGCTTAAATGTCTCGTTGTAATGTTGTCTATTGCCACTCATTTTTTTTGACACCCTCTCGTCTGCTTTGTTTCATTATCGTTTTATCACTAAGGGGTGTCCACTTTTTATTCTAGCTGCAAAAAGGGACTTGTTCCGGTCAGAGAGGGCGGTTTCCGAACCAGAAGTACCTAAAAGGGACTTGTTCCTGTCAGAGAGGGCGGTTTCCGCACCAGAAGTACCTAAAAGGGACTTGTTCCGGTCAGAGAGGGCGGTTTCCGCACCAGAAGTACCTAAAAGGGACTTGTTCCGGTCAGAGAGGGCGGTTTCCGTACCAGAAGTACCTAAAAGGGACTTGTTCCGGTCAGAGAGGGCGGTTTCCGCACCAGAAGTACCTAAAAGGGACTTGCTCCGGTCAGAGAGGGCGGTTTCCGCACCAGAAGTACCTAAAAGGGACTTGTACCGGTCAGAGAGGGCGGTTTCCGCACCAGAAGTACCTAAAAGGGACTTGTTCCGGTCAGAGAGGGCAGTTTTCGCACCAGAAGTACCTAAAAGGGACTTGCTCGGTCCAGAGAGGGCAGTTTTCGCACCAGAAGTACCTAAAAGGGACTTGCTCGGTCCAAAGAGGGCGGTTTTCGCACCAGAAGTACCTAAAAGGGACTTGTTCCGGTCAGAGAGGGCGGTTTCCGCACCAGAAGTACCTAAAAGGGACTTGTTCCGGTCAGAGAGGGCGGTTTCCGCACCGGAAGTACCTAAAAGGGACTTGTTCCGGTCAGAGAGGGCGGTTTGCGCACCAGAAGTACCTAAAAGGGACTTGCTCGGTCCAGAGAGGGCGGTTTTCGCACCAGACGTACCTAAAAGGGACTTGTTTGGTCTAAAGAGGGCAGTTTTTGCACCAGAAGCCTAAAAGGGACTTGCTCGAACAACGAAGGCGGTTTTCCCCTCCAGAAGTAACCTCTTGTTTTGGTTCGCTGCCGGCAATCTTTGAAGAATGATACGGTTGCAGCGGACGTATACTATCCATGTATTTTTTGTGGGATGCGACGAATACGACGAGCATGTTATGCACTATTTTGGGAACAAGGGAAACGACTAAGCCCGCAATAGCCGAGGCTGTCCAGTGTATAAGGAGGTAGCGGTGTCATGGCGGAACGCAAGGATACGAAGGATCCAGCGGAGCATGCGGAAATGAACGAGGAGGAGCGCTTGAACGCCATCCACCGGATGCTTACGGATATCGCACAGCAACTTGAAAAGTCGAGGATCGCGGATTATACGCAGCTTCTGAATCGGCCATGGCGGCTGATCGGAACCAACTTGCTGGCGGGGACGGCACGCGGGGTGGGAATTGCGCTTGGGTTTACATTTTTCGCCGCTACGATCATTTATGTGCTTCAAGCCCTTGGCGCGCTAAATCTCCCGATTATCGGGGACTATATAGCGGATATTGTGCGCATTGTGCAGCGGCAGCTGGAGCTTCGGTAAGGCGGCCGGGCATTAGGAGGCTTGGGCGTATGTACAGACCGGCAGCCAGAGGTATTCCGTAAGCTTGCTGCCGGTCCCGCTCACGAGCAATTAGATAAGCGAATCGTCGTCGGACTCCGCATGAGGATCCAGCAGGTAGCTTCCTTCGCCCCGATTCAGGTAGTCGATGTACTGCGGACTGCGGACGATGAACACTTCCGACCCGTCGATGTTGGTGGCCACAAAGTTTTCATACACTTCAACAAAACCGCCCAAATCATCCTCATGCTCAATATCCATTTCGTTATAACTGTCAATATTATTCCCTTCCGCTAAAGCCGGCGAGTTTGAGTTCCCCCAGCTCTCAACAATCTGCCAGGCGTCCTCGCCGTCGAAGGCCGCATACTCATGCTCGTCCATGCTGGACTTGCCGAAGGCGGGAGCCAGCACCTCTTCTTCAACCGGGCGGTCTCTGGAAATTTCCGTTTTCGGTGTATGCTCAACGCAATATTTGGTATCGGGAAGCACTTCAAGCCGTTCATACGGAATCGGCTGACCGCAGGTCTCGCAAGTACCGTATCGCCCGTGATGGATGGCTTCTAGCGCGAAAATGACGCGCTGCAGCTCAAGATCCACCCTGTCCTGAAGCGCAAGGTCCTTCCCCCTTTCGTAGACCTCGGTGCCCAAGTCTCCGGGATGGTTGTCGATATGGGATAACTCGCCCGTATTATCCCGCTCCGATTCGCCGAGCCCATGCTGGTCGTTGTGTACCATCCGTGATTCGAGCTCAGCCTTCCGTTCCATCAGTTTCTGCTGCAGGGTCCTTAGTTGTTCCTGAGTAAGATGCGACATGTTAGGCTCCTCTCCGGTCCGAAGTTGACCTTCTTGTTCTTACCTATATAGTGCGCTGTGTGGGTTCGTTTTACTGACGGAAAATGTTCACCCCATTGGAGAGGAATGGACGTTGTCCGAGCCCCTGTGCTACAATAAGACGAGTTACTGTCCGGTCCTGCGGGGAGCTTGTTGACTCGGGGACGAACCGGCAGATGTAAAGATCGGAGTGACATAAACGAGTGGTATATTATTTGATTGCATTGGTAATGTTTCTTATCGATCAGGGCACTAAATATCTGATCGCCTCGAGGCTGGAAATGTATGAGCAGATCCCGGTTATCGGCAATTTCTTCTTGATTACATCCAGCCGGAACCGTGGAGCCGCATTCGGTATTCTACAGGACCAGCTGTGGTTTTTTATCGTCGTAACGATAGCTGTCGTGGCCGGTATTGTATGGTATCTGCGCAAAATGACGAAGGAAGGCCGCAAATTGCTGCCGACAGCGCTTGCGCTTGTGCTCGGCGGTGCCTTGGGGAATTTTATCGACCGTCTGCTGATGGGCGAGGTTGTCGATTTTCTGCAATTCAATTTCGGCAGCTACACCTTCCCGATATTCAACATTGCCGATTCCTGTATCGTGATTGGCGTTGGCCTGATTATTCTGGATACCATTCTGGATGGAAGACGGGAGAAGCTCAATAAGCTCAATACATCAAGAGAAGTTTCTGGCACGGAAGGGAATGAGTAATGTTGCAGGACGGGCAGCGTACAGATCATGTGGTAGATTCGGACGAGCAGGAGCAGGACGTTCAGGAATGGATCGTCGACGCCGAGTCCGCCAAGACCCGGATCGATAAATACATCACCGATGGACTGGCTGAAGATGTGTCGCGATCTCAGGTCCAGTTGTGGATTGCCGATGGGCATGTCCTAGTCAATGATTCGCCGGTGAAAGCCAATTACAAGGTAAGCCAAGGAGACCGGATTGCGCTGACCATACCGGCCCCATCGGTCGTCGAGATTGTTCCGGAGGATATTCCGCTCGACATTGCATATGAAGACCGTGACGTTATCGTGGTCAACAAGCCAAGAGGGATGGTGGTTCATCCGGCCCCCGGCCATGTATCAGGGACCTTGGTGAACGCACTGATGCATCACTGCAAGGATCTATCCGGCATTAACGGCGAGCTCCGTCCGGGGATCGTCCATCGGATCGATAAGGACACCACAGGGCTGATCATGGCCGCCAAGAATGATAAGGCGCACGCGTCTCTGGCCGCCCAGCTGAAGGAGCATAGCGTGAACCGGCGCTATCTGGCACTGGTGCATGGCAACATCAGCCACGATCAGGGAACGATCGATGCGCCGATCGGCCGGGATCCGCAGGATCGCAAAATGTATACAGTCACGGACCGGAACAGCAAGCATGCGGTGACGCACTTTACCGTTGTTGAGCGATTCGGCGATTACAGCCTGCTCGAGCTGAAGCTGGAGACGGGGAGAACGCACCAAATCCGGGTGCATATGAAATATATCGGCCATCCCCTTGTTGGAGATCCGGTATATGGCAAGAGCAAGGGAATCAAGCTGAACGGACAAGCGCTGCATGCGGCCGTGCTCGGCTTCGTCCACCCTGCAAGCGGACAATATTTGGAGTTCTCGGCACCTATGCCGGAGGACATGGAAGAACTGCTGACGATTTTAAAGAGCCGTTAGCGGTTCTTTTTTTGTTGGTTCCTGCGGTGCTCCCAAAAAAAGATCAAAAGGTCAATGACAGTACAGACGCTGCCGGGGTCAGTGTCCAGGCTTTTTACCCTATTCGGGCAGCCGTTCATACACAGACTTGCGCTATCATTTGGCAATATGGTATATTGTCGATAACTTGAATGAAGGAGGTGAGGCAGGATGAATATCGAGATGGTGAACAACCGTATTAGCCAGCTACCTATGGCAATGGCTGGCATTGTTCATGCTTTTTCCGACAACGGGAGAGGTCTGTCCATTTTTAAGCATACGGAATTCACCATCGAGAAGTCACCTGCCTGCCTGTACGGATGAAGCCTGATTAATCGGGCTGTTTAGTATCCTTAGGTCTCGCGGAGCTTGCTCTGCGGGACCTTTTTGCATTCCGGGCGAGGTCTTCTCCAAAATACGGATTCGGCATGGCTTTATCATTACAGGTCATGCCGGTACAGGAGGAAGCCTAGAATGAATATGATTGATGCACAACAGTTAACTTATTACCACGGCGCCAATCTGGTGCTGGACCATATATCGTTTGAAGTCCGCGAAGGCGAGAAATTAGCGCTGATCGGACGAAACGGCAGCGGGAAGACAACCCTGATGCGTCTTCTGGCCGGAATCGAGCAGCCGAGTGAAGGGCGTTTAGCGATCAAGAAGGATGCAAAGGTAGGATACCTGGAGCAGATTCCAAAGGATACGAAGGATTGGACGGTGTGGGATGTCCTGTCCTACGGCTTGCGGTCTTTGAAGGAATGCAAGTCGGCGATGGCCGAGCTGGAGTCTCGGATGAGCGATCCGGCGGCTGCCGGGGATGCCCAAGAGCTGGAGCGGCTGCTCCGGCGGTATGCGGTGCTCCAGGAGCAGTTTGAACGCGGGGGAGGCTATGAGATGGAGGCGAGCATCGACAGAATCGCATCGGGGCTCGATATTTCCCAGTCGATTTATGATCTTCCATTCAGTGCCTTATCGGGCGGGGAGAAGACCCGGGTGATGCTGGCTTCCCAGCTTATCGTGAAGCCTGATTTGCTCCTGCTTGACGAGCCGACCAATCACCTGGATTTGCGGCGCACCGAATGGCTTGAATCATTTTTGCGTGATTATTCCGGCACCTGTGTCGTCATCTCGCATGATCGGTACTTTTTGGACCGCGTGGCGACGCGAACCATAGAGCTGGAAGACGGGGAGGCCTTTACGGCCGCTGGCGGCTATACGGCTTATATGGAAGCGAAGGAGGCAAGGCTGCTCCAGCAGTTTGAGCAGTACCAAGAGCAGCAAAAGATCGTCAAGAAGATGAGGGAATCGATTCGGCAGCTGGAAGAGTGGGGACGGATCGGCGGAAACGAGAAGTTCTTCAAGCGGGCTGCCTCGATGCGCAAGGCACTGGAGCGGATGGAGCCGGTCAAACGGCCGGTACTGCAGCGCAGATCGGCCGATTTTGACCTGAATCCTGAGGAACGGACGGGACGCCGGGTGGTGAGCTTTGAGCAGGTTGTTCACGCTTATGGTGATGAGCCTGTACTGCATGGCGTATCGGGGCTGTTGGAATTTGGGGAGAAAATCGTGCTCATGGGGGCGAACGGCAGCGGAAAAACGACACTGTTCCAGGTGCTGCTCGGCAAACTCACGCCTGCTCAGGGCTCCGTTGAGTTGGGCGCCCGCGTGGACGCAGGTTATCTTGCCCAGGAAGAGAAGCCGGAGAATCCGCAGGAAAGCGTCCTCGAATTCTTCCGGCAGCATGCCGGGATCGGTGAAGGGGAGGCACGCGGCAAGCTGGCCCGTTTCCTGTTCTACGGTCCGGCGGTTTTCAAGGCGGTGGGCCAGTTATCCGGCGGGGAATGGACGAGGCTGAGGCTGGCTGTGCTGATCCATCGAAAGCCGAATCTGCTGCTCTTGGATGAGCCGACCAATCACCTCGATATCGAATCCCGGGAGGCGCTGGAGGATGCTCTGCAGGAATTCACGGGCACCATTCTTGTCATCTCCCACGACCGGTATTTCGTCAATCGGATCGGCGAGAAGATATGGGAGCTGGAAAAAGGCCGTTTGACTGCCTACTTAGGGAGCTACGATGATTTCCGTGCCAAGAAGGAGCAGCTTGCTTTGGTAAAAGCGGAAGGAACCTCAAAGACAGAGGCAAGCGATCCGGTGAAGCAGCTGGCGCAGCAGCTGTCCGCCGAGGATCGGCGCAGAAAGAAAGCTTCAACGGCTGATTCAATTATAGAGCCGTCTGCTATGGACCGAATGAAGCGGTTGGAGAAGGAAATCGCGGAGCTCGAAACGCGAATCCAGCGTCTGGATGAAGCGATTGAAGGAGAAGCTAATCCGGAGAGCGAGGAGGACTTCGCAACATTGGAGGAACGCTGGAAGGAGCGGGAGTCTTTATCGGCGATGCATGACCGTCTGCTGGCAGAATGGCTTGAGCTCTCGTGATGCTGACGCATTTTCCCAATTAGAAAAAGTACAAATCATCTGATACAAAATACATGGCTCCAGCAGTCCATTTACGGCATATTTAAATTAAAAATTGGATTGTATAAGCAGGAGATGAGTACAAACGATGAGCATCGATAAATATCAGGAAACGTATATTCAACAGAACTTTGCCGATCGAATCGGCGGTGCTAACTACGGTAAAGACACAGCCATTTATAAATTCGAGAAGATCAAAAGAGCCAAAGCTGCCGCGAAGCTGGAGCATCCCGATACGGAGCTGATCGATATGGGCGTCGGCGAACCGGACGAGATGGCTGACGCCGGGATCGTAGCGAAGCTGGCCGAAGAAGCGGCTAAGCCGGAAAACCGCGGTTACGCCGATAACGGAATTGCCGAGTTCAAGGAAGCCGCTGTCCGCTATTTGAAAAACGTATTCGGTGTGGAAGGGATCAATCCGGCCACGGAGGTGCTCCATTCCATCGGCTCCAAGCCGGCGCTTGCCATGCTGCCGTCATGCTTTATCAATCCCGGCGACGTCACGATTATGACCGTTCCGGGATACCCTGTGCTCGGTACGCATACTAAATATTTGGGCGGCGAAGTATATAATGTGGAGCTGAAGAAGGAGAATGATTTCTTGCCGGACCTCAGCTCCATTCCGGAAGATATCGCACGCCGGGCGAAGCTGCTTTATCTGAATTACCCGAATAATCCGACGGGGGCAAGCGCAACCTACGAATTTTTCGCCGAGGTCGTTGAGTGGGCCCGCAAATACGGCGTTGTCGTGGTGCATGACGCTCCATATGCTGCGCTGACCTTTGATGGCCTGAAGCCGCTCAGCTTCTTGTCGGTGCCCGGGGCGAAGGATGTCGGTGTGGAGCTGCATTCCTTGTCCAAATCCTATAACATGACCGGCTGGCGCATCGGCTTTGTTGCCGGTAACCCGCTTGTCGTCAAAGCGTTCGGCGATGTAAAGGACAACAACGACTCCGGCCAGTTCATCGCGATTCAGAAGGCTGCCGCTTACGGCCTGGACAATCCGCAAATTACGGAGAAGATCGCAGAGAAGTATTCCCGCCGTCACGATATGCTGGTGGAGATGCTGAACGAGCTTGGCTTTACGGCCGAGAAGCCGAAGGGCTCCTTCTTCCTATATGTTGAAGCCCCTAAAGGCATTAAAGGCGGACGCCGCTTTGAATCCGGCGAAGACTTCTCACAATACTTGATCCGCGAAAAGCTGATCTCGACGGTACCTTGGGATGATGCCGGCCATTTCGTACGGTTTTCCGTAACCTTTATCGCGAACGGGGAAGAGGAGGAACGGCGCGTCATCTCTGAAATCCGCAGAAGGCTCAGCGACGTCGAGTTTGAATTCTGATTGGTAAAATTTTGGGTTTGGTTCATGACTTTATTCGACATGATCGCAGTTGACAACTCTTATGGGGTCTGTCATAATGAGATCAATCGAATAGCACCTTTAAATCAGTCCCGTGAGGCTGGCAAGGTAACGTGAACCGAGGTTCATTTTTGTGGAGGCATAGCTCTGTCTGCGGACGGTTGCTGCTGCCTGCCTATCTCTGTGAGATCAACTCCTTGCCCAGCGGGCAAGGAGTTTTTTTGTGTGTATGAATCTGGTTGATTTCAACAGACTGGTTAAGGGCTAATCCAAGAAGTGAATAAGGAGGAAACAAGGATGAGCAGTGAACAGCATGTCATTATGGACGAGACGGCGATCCGCCGTGCGCTGACAAGAATTGCCCATGAAATATTGGAAAAGAACAAGGGGATTGAGGATTGCGTGCTGGTCGGTATCCGTACGCGCGGCGTTTTCCTGGCCCAGCGAATTGCTGAGCGGATGAACGACATTGAAGGCACCCCGATCCCTTGGGGGGAGATCGACGTAACCTCTTACCGGGATGACCGTGACAGCAAAGGAGCGGCTGCCGGCGCAGGCGAAGGGGCCAAGCAAAGTTTGGCGCATCTGGACATTCACGACAAGAAAGTGATTCTGTTTGACGATGTGCTGTACACCGGACGGACGATCCGGGCGGCGATGGACGCCTTGATGGATTGCGGCCGTCCGAGAATGATCCAGCTGGCGGTGCTGGCAGACCGCGGTCATCGCGAGCTGCCGATTAGACCGGATTATATCGGGAAGAATGTTCCGACCTCCAAGCAGGAGGAAATTACGGTGTCGCTGAGCGAAATCGACGGCAAGGACGAAGTGACCATCAGCCACAGAGAGGAACGATAATATGACGACAACGGCCATTTCTTTGAAAGAACGCAGCCTGCTGGGATTAAAGGATATCAGCCGGGATGAGATCGCATCGATCCTGGACCGTGCAGCTTACTGGGAAGCGCAAACGGACAAAGTGATTCCGGTTCTCCAATCGAAATTTGCAGTGAACATGTTCTTCGAAAACAGCACGAGAACGAGATTTTCCTTCGAAATGGCCGAGAAGCGTCTTGGGGCCGAGGTGATGAACTTCGCGGCGGCCGCTTCGAGCGTCGAGAAGGGAGAATCCATCTACGATACGGTACGCACGCTGGAGTCGATGGGCGTCGACGCGGGGGTGATCCGGCTGAAGCCTGCAGGCGTTCTGCAGGAGCTGGCCGAGCGGGTATCGATCCCGCTCGTCAATGCCGGCGACGGAAACAATGAGCATCCGACGCAGGCTCTGCTGGATCTGTATACGATGCGAAAGTGCTTCGGCGAGCTGAGAGGGCTGACCGTATCGATCATCGGCGACATCAAGCACAGCCGGGTGGCCCGCTCCGACCTATGGGCCCTGCAAAAATTCGGCGCGAGCGTACAGTTCTGCGCACCCGAGTCGATGCAGGCTCCGGAGCTTGCGCAATATGCGCCTTACGTTTCGATGGAAACGGCGCTGAAGGCCGACGTGGTCATGATGCTGCGGGTTCAGCTGGAGCGCCACAATGAAGGGCTGTTCAAGTCGAGCAGCGAATACCGGGAGCAATACGGGCTGACGGAAGAGCGGGCCGCGCAGCTGGCCGGCCACACCATTATCATGCACCCGGCACCGGTCAACCGGAATGTGGAGATCGACGATGCGGTGGTGGAAAGCCCGAGATCGATGATTTTCAAGCAGATGTCCAACGGGGTTCCGATCCGGATGGCGGTTATGGAACGGGCGATGAAAGGGTAATTGAAGCGGCATAAAACGGTAAGAAATGAAATCGGGATTAATAAATATACACAAATATGAATTTTTATTATACAATATACAAAGAAGCGAATCGAAGCTTCGCTTTCGGAGGGGAATCTTAAGATGCAGATGCAAGTCATTAAAAATGCAAATGTGATCAATGAGCAGGGGCAGCTGGAACTTAAACATATCGTAATTGCAGGCGGGTTGATTGAAGCGGTGGTCAGTGAACTGGCGGATCTGCCGCAAGATTCCCGCGCACAAATCATCGATGCGGAGGGCAAGCTGGTCACGCCGGGATTCATCGATATGCATGTGCACTTAAGAGAGCCGGGCTATGAGCATAAGGAAACGATCGAAACCGGCAGCCGCTCGGCGGTTAAGGGCGGATTCACGACGATCGCCTGCATGCCGAATACAAGACCGGTAACCGATACGCCGGAGACGGTGAAGCTGATCCTCGATAAAGCGCGCGAAGCGAATCTGGCGAAGGTGCTGCCATACGCGGCCATCACGAAGAACGAGCTTGGACGCGAGCTGACGGATTTCGAAGCCTTGAAGGAAGCCGGGGCCATCGGATTTACGGATGACGGCGTCGGCGTTCAGAATGCGCAAATGATGAAGGATGCGATGAGAAAGGCCAAGGTGCTCGGCATGCCGGTCATCGCCCACTGCGAGGATGACTCGCTGGTGAAAGGCGCTTGCGTAACCGAAGGGGAGTTCGCTGAGCGCCACGGGTTGAAGGGAATCCCGAACGAATCGGAGGCGATTCACGTCGGGCGCGACATTTTGCTGACGGAAGCTACGGGCGTGCACTACCATGTGTGCCACGTGAGCACGGAGCAATCGGTCAGATTGATCCGCCAGGCGAAAGCGATCGGCATTTCGGTAACGGCCGAGGTCTGCCCGCACCATCTGGTGCTGTCGGATGAAGATATTCCGGGCCTTGACGCGAACTGGAAAATGAATCCCCCGCTGCGCTCGCCGCGCGATGTAGAGGCTTGCATCGAAGGGCTTCTGGATGGAACGCTGGACATGATCGTAACCGATCATGCGCCGCACAGCGCCGAGGAGAAAGCGAAGGGGATGGAGTTGGCACCGTTCGGCATCGTCGGATTCGAAACAGCCTTCCCGCTGCTCTACACGAAGTTCGTCGCCACGGGGAAATGGGATCTGTCGCTCCTGGTACGCCGGATGACCAGCGACCCGGCTCGCGTGTTCGGACTGGACAGCGGCGTGCTGAAAGCCGGCGCCGCTGCGGACCTGACCATGATTGATCTGAATGCGGAGAAGGAAGTGAACCCTGAAACGTTTGCGACGAAAGGCCGCAACACCCCGTTTACCGGATGGAAGCTGAAGGGCTGGCCGGTTATGACTTGGGTCGACGGCGAAGTGAAGTGGTCCGAACAAGGCGGGTTTTAGTAACACTTAGGCAATTGACCTATAAAATATATTACACATAGATGACAGGAGTGATCGGGATGCAGGCAAGATTGTTACTGGAGGATGGAACGCTGTTCGTCGGGAAGTCCTTCGGCGCGGATGCTGAGATGACCGGAGAGGTCGTATTCAATACAGGAATTACAGGATATCAGGAGGTGCTGAGCGATCCTTCGTACTGCGGACAGATCGTTACGATGACGTACCCACTGATCGGAAACTACGGCATAACGCGGGATGACTTTGAATCCATTCGGCCGTTCGTGCACGGATTCGTCGTTCGCCGACATGAGCCTGTTCCCAGCAACTGGCGTGCAGAGTACAGCGTCGATAATCTGCTGAAGGAATACGGCATCCCAGGGATCAGCGATATCGACACCCGGATGCTGACCCGGATTATCCGCCACCACGGTACGATGAAAGGGATTCTGACCACGTCCAGCAAATCGGTGGAAGAGCTGAAGGAAATGCTCGGACTCACCACGATCGATGAACTGCGGAATCAGGTAGCCAGAACATCCACGCCGCAAATGTTCTCGAGCCCGGGCTCCAAGGAGCGGATCGTCCTGGTCGACTTTGGGGCAAAAAGCGGGATCCTGCGCGAGCTGACCTCCCGCGGCTGCGATGTGATCGTGGTCCCTCATGACACGACCGCCGAGGAGATCCGCAGACTGCACCCGGACGGAATTCAGCTGTCCAACGGTCCTGGGGACCCGAAAGACGTTCCTTATGCCGTGAACATGGTGAAGGAGCTGCTCGGCGAATATCCGATCTTCGGCATCTGCCTGGGTCATCAGCTGTTCGCGCTGGCAGCCGGCGCCGATACCGAGAAGCTGAAGTTCGGGCATCGCGGCGGCAACCACCCGGTAAAAGATCTCGCCAGCGGCCGCTGCTACATCACATCGCAGAACCATGGCTACACGGTGAATGAAGAATCCGTCAAGAGCACGGAGCTCGAAGTGACTCACATCAACAATAACGACAAGACGATTGAAGGCTTGAAGCATAAGAAATTCCCGGCTTTCTCCGTACAATATCACCCGGAAGCTGCACCTGGACCGCACGACAGCAGCTACTTATTCGATCAGTTTCTTGAGATGATTCGAGAGCACAAGCAGAACGAAGTCCGGAAACCGCGCCAGGCGGTTCTGGCCGCAGCCGTGAAAGGAGCTCGCTAATATGCCAAAAAATGAATCCTTGAAAAAAATACTCGTCATCGGCTCCGGTCCGATCGTAATCGGTCAGGCCGCAGAATTCGACTATGCCGGCACACAAGCTTGCCAGGCGTTAAAGGAAGAGGGCATCGAGGTTGTGCTGATTAACAGCAACCCGGCCACGATCATGACGGATACCAACATGGCGGATAAAGTATACATCGAGCCGATCACGCTGGATTTTGTAACCCAAATCATCCGCCAGGAGCGTCCGGACGGCCTGCTGCCAACGCTGGGCGGCCAGACCGGCCTTAACATGGCAGTGGAGCTTGCACGCGCCGGTATTTTGGAACAGGAGAACGTGAAGCTGCTTGGAACGCAGCTGGAATCGATCGAGAAAGCGGAGGACCGCGACCTGTTCCGCGAGCTGATGCGCGAGCTGGAGCAGCCGGTGCCGGAAAGCACGATCGTCACGACGCTTGAAGAAGCGCTGGCATTTGCCGACGAGATCGGATACCCGGTCATCGTACGTCCGGCTTATACGCTGGGCGGCACGGGCGGCGGGATCTGCGCGAATGAGGAGGAGCTGCGGGAAACGGTGAGCTCCGGTCTTCGCTACAGCCCGATCAGCCAGTGCCTGATCGAGAAGAGCATCGCCGGCATGAAGGAAGTGGAGTATGAGGTTATGCGCGATGCGAACGATAACTGCATCGTCGTCTGCAACATGGAGAACTTCGACCCGGTCGGCGTTCATACGGGAGACAGCATCGTAGTTGCGCCGAGCCAGACATTGTCAGACCGCGAGTATCAAATGCTCAGATCCGCTTCGCTTAAAATCATCCGCGCCTTGAACATTGAAGGCGGATGTAACGTACAGTTCGCGCTTGACCCGAACAGCTACCAATACTATGTCATCGAGGTTAACCCGCGGGTCAGCCGCTCCTCGGCGCTGGCTTCGAAAGCGACGGGCTATCCGATCGCGAAGATGGCGGCCAAAATTGCCATGGGTTATACGCTGGATGAGATCGTCAATCCGGTAACAGGACAAACCTATGCCTGCTTCGAGCCGACGCTTGACTACATCGTCAGCAAAATTCCGCGCTGGCCTTTCGATAAATTCACGCAAGCGAACCGGAAGCTTGGAACGCAGATGAAAGCAACGGGTGAGGTCATGGCGATCGGCCGTACCTTCGAGGAGTCGATTCATAAAGCGGTCCGCTCGCTTGAGATCGGCGTTCACCGCCTCTACCTGAAGGGTGCGGACGAGCTGAGCGACGATGTCCTGAAGCAGCGCCTCGTCAAGGCCGATGATGAACGTATATTCCTGATCGCGGAAGCGTTCCGCCGCGGCTACGGGCTGCAGGAAATTCAGGATCTGACCCATGTCGACTGGTGGTTCCTGGACAAAATCGAGCGCTTGATCAAATACGAAGACCATATCCGCCAGGAGGCTGCGCTGACCTACGAAACCTTGTTTGAAGCGAAGCGTCTCGGCTTCACGGACCGCGCGATTGCAGAGCTTCGCGCCGAAGGCAAGGCGAGCATGCATACGACCGAGGAATCGATCCGCTTCCTGCGCCGTGAGCACGGACTGCGTCCGGTATACAAGATGGTTGACACCTGCGCAGCCGAGTTCGAAGCATCGACACCTTACTATTACTCGACGTACGAGACGGAGAACGAAGTGATCGAATCCTCCAAAGAGAAGGTAGTCGTTCTGGGCTCCGGCCCGATCCGTATCGGTCAAGGCATCGAGTTTGACTACTCCACGGTGCACGCCGTATGGGCGATCCAAAAGGCCGGTTACGAAGCCGTCATTATCAACAACAACCCGGAAACGGTATCCACGGACTTCAACACGTCCGACCGTCTCTACTTCGAGCCGCTCTTCTTCGAGGATGTCATGAATGTCATCGAGCAGGAGAAGCCGGTCGGCGTTATCGTGCAGTTCGGCGGACAAACGGCGATCAACCTGGCTGCTCCGCTCGCGAAAGCCGGCGTCAAAATTCTCGGCACAAGCCTCGAGAGCATCGATGAGGCCGAGGACCGCAAGAAATTCGAGGCGCTGCTGTCCAGACTGAACATTGCCCAGCCGAAAGGCAGCACGGTAACGTCGGTGGATGAAGCTGTAGGAACTGCCCAATCCCTTGGATATCCGGTTCTTGTTCGACCATCGTATGTACTAGGCGGACGCGCGATGGAGATCGTTTACTCCGACAGCGAGCTGCTGAGCTACATGGAGCAGGCCGTGAAGATCAATCCGGAGCATCCGGTTCTGATCGACCGCTACATGCTCGGCAAGGAAGTCGAAGTGGACGCGATCTGCGACGGCGACACGGTACTGATTCCGGGAATCATGGAGCATGTGGAGCGCGCAGGCGTTCACTCCGGCGACTCGATCGCGGTTTACCCGCCGCAATATTTGACGCAGGAACTGAAGGATAAGATTGCGGAAATTACGATCAAGATCGCGAAAGAATTGAATACCCGCGGATTGGTAAACATCCAGTTCGTTATCTATAAAAACGATGTGTACGTCATCGAAGTGAATCCGCGCTCTTCAAGAACGGTGCCTTTCCTGAGCAAGGTAACCGGCATCCCGATGGCTAACCTTGCAACCCAGGCTATCTTGGGCGGCAAGCTGAAGGATCTCGGCTACGAGGAAGGCATGTGGCCGGAGAGCGAGCATGTATCCGTTAAGGTACCGGTCTTCTCCTTCGCGAAGCTGCGCCGGGTTGAGCCTACGCTCGGTCCGGAGATGAAGTCGACCGGCGAGGTGATGGGCCGGGACGTGAAGTATGCCAAAGCGCTGTACAAAGGCTTGATCGGAGCCGGAATGAAGATTCCGTCCACCGGCGCGATCATCGCAACGATTGCAGACAAGGACAAAGCCGAAGCGGTAGATCTTCTGAAGGGCTTCCATAAGCTAGGTTACAAGATTGTGGCTACCGGAGGCACGGCAGCCGCACTGAAGGAAGCCGGACTTGATGTGACGACCATCAATAAGCTGTCCGAAGGCAATCCGAATATCCTTGACATGATCCGGACGGGCGAAGCGAACTTCGTCTTCAACACACTGACAAAGGGTAAGACACCGGAACGTGACGGATTCCGGATCCGTCGGGAAGCCGTTGAGAACGGCGTAGTATGCATGACCTCGCTTGATACGGTTCGCGAGCTTCTGACGATGCTGGAGACGATCAACTTCTCCTCTGAAGCGATGCCGGTTTAAGTCGGGAGGAGGAACTAGATGAACGCCAGCTATCAAGAAATGGCGGGCCGCCTGATGGTGGCCCTGGATTTTCCGGATGCCGCCCGCGCGATGGAACTGGTGCGGCGGTTAGAGGGAATTCCATGTTACATGAAGGTGGGCATGCAGCTCTTCTACGCTGCAGGTCCGGACTTCATAAGAGAGCTGAAGGCAGCAGGATACTCCGTGTTCCTGGATGTCAAGATGCATGATATTCCGAATACCGTAAAAGGCGGCTCGCACAGCGTTACCCGGCTTGGCGTGGATATGTTTAACGTCCATGCCGGCGGCGGGCTGGCGATGATGCAGGCGGCAATAGCCGCGGCGGAGGCCGCAGTGGCGGACACCCCGGGCCTTGCCATGCCTACGGTCATCGCGGTTACGCAATTAACGAGCACGAGCCGTCAGGTGATGAACGAAGAGATCGGTATCGCAGGTTCGGTGGAAGACACCGTCGTCCGATACGCAGAGCTTGCCCGCCAAGCCGGACTTCACGGCGTTGTGGCTTCTTCGCTCGAAGTAGAGGCCATCGCCGCAGCCTGCGGGAAGGCGTTTAAGACCGTGATTCCGGGCATCCGGCCCGCAGGCTCGGATGTGGGCGATCAGAAGCGGGTGCTGACACCGGGAGAGGCGATCCGCAAGGGCAGCCACTATCTGGTTGTCGGCCGTCCGATTACGGCTGCTTCAGATCCGCGGCAAGCCGCCGAACAAATTATAGAGGAGATGATTCAAGCATGAGTACACTCGCGAATATTCCACAACAGATCGCATCCTATTTGCTGAAGATCGAGGCGGTATCGCTTCGTCCGCATCAGCCGTTCACATGGACATCGGGCATCAAATCCCCGATCTACTGCGACAACCGGCTGACGATGTCCTATCCAGAGATTCGCGAAACCATTGCTGAGTCATTCGCGGCGGTCATCCGGGAGCAGTATCCGGAGGCGGAAGCGATCGCGGGAACCGCAACGGCAGGCATTCCTCACGCAGCATGGGTGTCCCAGAAGCTGAATCTCCCCATGTCCTATATTCGCGACAAAGCGAAAGGCCATGGCAAGGAGAATCTGATCGAAGGCCTGATCAAGCCCGGCCAAAAGATCGTTGTCATCGAAGACCTCATCTCCACCGGCGGCAGCTCGCTGAAAGCTGCGCAAGCGGTGAAAGATGCAGGCGCACAGCCGCTGGCTGTACTGGCTATCTTCAGCTATCAGCTGGATAAAGCGGTACAAGCCTTCGCCGAGGCAGACATTCCGATGCAGAGCTTATCGAACTACACGGCGCTGATCGATGTAGCGCTTAGCGAGAATCGGATTCAAAAGGAAGATGTGGAGCTGCTCAAGTCTTGGAGAGCGAATCCGTCGTCCTTCGGAGTATAAATGCAATCGTTAATGCCTTCAGGGGCTGTTCCGGGTCAGTAGACTTGGGGGCAGCCCTTTCTTTTGCTTTCACGATATTGAGCTCCTCTGTTTCAACGTTGATCTACCCTTGTTGGAGTATTTTATAGCTAGCAAAAAATAGACTATCCTATTTAAAGAAGTATAAAATAATTGTAATCACTCGATGATTATTCGAAATAATTGTACTATAATTGAGTTATAAGTACATTTTTGGAGTTGGATATGGGGGTGGGGAGTCTGAACCTGTACGTTAAGGAAAGCGGCAACCAAGACGCTTCGCGGATGATGGTGTTCTTACATGGGGGCGGCGTAAGCGGGTGGATGTGGAACAAGCAGGTATCTTTTTTTAAGGACAGCTGGTGCTTGGTCCCTGATTTGCCCGGCCATGGCCGGAGCAGCGGAGATCATGTCTCTTTTTCCATAAAAGAAACCGCGGAACAGATCTGTGATCTCATTTCGGCAAAGGCGGACGGCAGAGAGGTTGTTGTTGTCGGCTTTTCATTAGGTGCGCAGATCCTTGTGGATATGATGTGCCAGAACCCTGAGCTTATCCATTATGCCGTCGTAAACAGCGCATTGCTGCGTCCGATGCCGGCAGCCCTTCGGATGATCGTACCGTCCGTCCGGCTCAGTTTCCCGTTGATGAGAAGAAGATGGTTTTCCAAGCTGCAGGCCGGTACGCTCTACGTTGGCGAGGATGATTTCGAGCACTACTACGCCGAATCGCTTCAGATGAACCAGAAGCTGCTCGTTTCCGTGCTGACGGAGAATATGTCCTATTCGCTCTCGCCGCAGATCGCGGAGTCGAATGCGAGGCTGCTGGTTACCGTCGGGGAGAAGGAGCGGGGCATCATGAGAAAATCGGCGGAGGATCTGGTAGGGCACTCCGACCGTGCTGTCGGCGTCGTGTTTCCCGGCATCGGGCACGGCATACCGCTCGCCAATCCCGAGCTGTTTAACCATGTCGTTGACGGCTGGCTCGGCACGGGGGCCGTCTCTTCAGATGTAGACTCCATCCGGGCGAATCCGCGATAAGCACAGCCAGATGATATCTGGGTACCTAGAGGTCACTGAAGGCGTTAACTACGGGGAGTATTTTAAAGCGCATTACGAAAGAGGAGGACAAGCCACTTTATGAAGGCGAAGAAAGAAGCTGTGCTTGAAGCGGGGAAGCGGTTATTTTTAGAACAGGGGATCTTGCAGACGAGCATGGAGCAAATTGCCGAAGCCGTTCCGGTGTCCAAAATGACCCTCTATAACTATTACCACAGCAAAGAGGGGCTTCTGGATCAAGTCGTAGACCGGCTGATTGAGGAGATGATGACATTATACCGCGGCGTGATGGACCAGGCGGAGAATCCACTAGAGGCGTTGACAAGCTTGTATCAGGATCAGGAGGCATTCCGGAAGATTGCCTCGCAGAAGTTTGTGACCGACCTGGCCAAGTTTCCGGATCAAATGGAGAAGCTGAGGAAATTCAATGAGAAGCATGTTGTGCCGGAGTTTGAAATGCTGATCTTTAAAGGCCAGCAGCTGGGACAGATTCGGAAGGATATCTCGCCGCAGGTGCTTGTTGCTTTTCTGGCCTTCATTAAGGAGTTCTCCGCCCGTACGGAGTGGTACGCCGGTCTGGGCAGCTTGAACGCGATCAGCGAGCAGCTGATGACGATTCTGTATTACGGAATCATTCAGAGAGACGGGCCGCAAGAACATTGAACGAGCAAACATATTCCGGGTAGGTACTCTTCACGGGATGTTGTTTCGCGGCGTCTCGCGCTGGGCTCGTTAATCGACCGAGTGAAATGCTAGTTTCCTTGGAGGATTGTCCGAGATGGCGAAAATACGTGTAGGGCCTGAAATATTAAGCCGGCAAGGGGCGGAGACGGGAAGAAGATACCGTGACCGAAGGCTTGAAGAGGGGGGCGGAGAAGATCGGTTCAACGATGGCCGGCTGGTTCAAATAACTATGGGGAGTGGATGAGGAGATGAACATTTCAGAGGAGGAACGGTTTCATTTTCGGCTCATTCCGGCAGAGCAGATCCGTGGAGGCATCGTATGCTTTCTGTTCATTCTGCTTATTCCGGCTCTCGTAACGCTGGCGTCGCCGATAATGTCGCCTTACTTCTATGCGGCTTGTGCGATCTGGGCTGTGATGCTCATATGGGGAATCGGGATCGGGAGCAATCCTTACCGATCGGAGGTCGCGTTTGTGCTTTTCATGGGCGTATTCAGCCTGGCGCTGGCGTTTACCTGTCAAATTGCTGTTCTTAAAATGATGTACGATCTGGCCGGATTGACCGGCATCGGTTATGGCGCAAGTTCGCTTGGCGGTATGGTGCTGCTGTTCGGCGTGTTCTATACGCTGCACTTCAGGGCTCTACAGAAAGGTGCTTACCAATCGATGGAACGAAAGGGCGGAGTCGGCAAGGCGGGGAGAGTGGCTCTGCTGTGTGCGGGCATCGGCTATGCGGCTTACTATATCGCAGTCGCTGTCATCGGGGATATCGGCAGCTTTGTGATGGGGATGGCCGCCTTCACGGTGCTGCTGGTCCTTGGCATCTATATGGCGGTCGTCTTTATTCACCGCTATCTCTTTATCCGGCAGCATATGGATAAGCTGAAAGCCCACTACCCCGTTCTGGGAATGCCGAAAGAGCAGCGCACGGCGGCGCATTTGACGAAGATGAACGGCGGGAGCGGTCAGCAGCCGGCTCATCGTACACGCAAAAAAAGGAGGGGATCGAGATGAAGGAGCAATCGCTGCTTCCGAACGGCTCTATCGTCATTTTGAAGGAAGGCGAAGGCGGAGCCGATGAATTTGATAGCATGTTGCGTCCGTGGAACAGGAGCTGATGAGCATAGAAGCCTGGTTTTGCCGAGGCTGACGGTCAGCGATAGCGTAAACTAATGGAAAAGTCCTGAATTGCAGCCGTCATCCAATAATCGCGCAGTAAGGCATGTGCAGCGGTTGATGTGATGATGGTTTTGTCCATGCACTCGCTTTTGGCGGTAAAGCGGTTTTTTACAGGAATACTGGACATAATATACTTTGTCTAGATGATCTTGGGAAAAGGAGCAAGCGGAGATGAACTGGGTATATTATGGAAAGCTCTATACGAGCAAATTTCAGGCCGGCTGCTTTGCCAAACGGCTGGAGCAGGATGCATGGCTGTTCGGCTATAATGATCCCCGTATCGTTGAAGTGTATCGATCCAAAAAAGGCCGCTATGGGGTTCGCTTCCTCCCTTAATGAAAATTCCACCAAAACATACTTGACGAGCACCAGTGAAATAGTGTATATTTATTCTTGTCGCTGTTTATGACAGCATTGTCGCGGGGTGGAGCAGTCCGGTAGCTCGTCGGGCTCATAACCCGAAGGCCGCAGGTTCAAATCCTGCCCCCGCAACCAATTTATTTCATTCGATGTATGACGTCCTTATGAATACGTGTACATGATTACTCAGGGCCCTTAGCTCAGTTGGTTAGAGCGGTCGGCTCATAACCGATTGGTCACAGGTTCGAGTCCTGTAGGGCCCACTCACACAAAACCCTTGCGCAGCAAGGGTTTTTTTCTATTTACACAGATAACATTCATGGACTGACGTGTTGGCCTTTGCAGGATACAAGCAAGGAAGGCAATGGGCGAAAGGGATCGAGAAGACCTACTTTTTGAAGCCAAGATTTTATTCTGTATATGATGGGTTAGTTTGTATTTGAACAAATATTAAGTAATCCGTAAGCCAAAATACCGCATCCCACGATAAGATACAGCCAGCCGATCCTTCTAATCATTAGGATATATTCCGGGTCTGGCGACGTGTCCCCCTGCTTCAGCTTCCATGCTTTATACCTCGTGCTCCAGGCGGGGCGCCATATTCCCAACCAACCGCGAGCGATAAAAAAGATGGCAAACAGAATCATCGCGATAACAGACATGGTTCACCTCTCTATATAAAATGCAGCTTTAGCCTACATAACGGCAATACAAAACCCAAGCGCATTTCTTATCTGAAATTATACCATGATCTGGAAGCCCCGCGGAGCTTTCGTGACAAGCGGGTCGTCTATGAATCGAAATCCTGCCGCCCGATGCAACGGTTGATCCCAATACTGCGTATAAACCATAAAGAAGCCTGAGGGAGGAGACTTTGATGGGCAATGAGTTTTATGTAGGCTGGGGCACGCTCGCCTTGATCAACGCCGGACTGGCCCAAGGGAAAAACCGAAGCGGCCTGAACTGGTTTCTTTTATCCTTATTCCTGGGACCTGTCGCAACTTTTCTTATTGTTATCATGGGTAAGGAATAACGGGTGTTTCATCCGCTCGCCGATACCCCCAAAAATTTGAAATTGTGGACAGCTTACGTTACATTTTAAAAGGGAAAATGGAAAATCATTCAATGAACGGGACGGGGGATCAAGCGTGTCAGAATGGCTGCTTAATCAATCGTGGGGGCTGCCGGTATTGGCGGCTTTCCTGGCGGTTGTGCTGGTGTTCGAGATAAGGAAGGCCATCAAGGCCTTTAAGGAGAAGAAACGATTTGAGCTCGGGATGGCGGTAGTGTTTGCGGTAGTCGCAGGCTTGGCCTTATTTGTTTTATTTTATTTCTAGGTTGTTCGGTTGTCCGATCAAGATCATATCGTTGCAAAAAAAAGCAAGCTGCCTGAGGATTTGTCCTCGGCAGCTTGCTTAGGTTTGATGTTATTTCGCTTCGGGTACCCCAAAGCTCCCGACAGGAAGCCTAGCCTGAGTCATCCGCGTTCCTGAACTGCGGTTTCTGTCGCCGTCCAGGCTCTTCCGGCTCTCATAGCAAGAATGAAGCATAGGATCAGGACAATCGATGCCGAAATATACGGATAATTGATATCAAGGTCGAATAAATAACCTGCGACCAGAGGCCCTGCAATATTGCCGAGACTGGTGTAGGCCGAGTTCAGACCGGCCACATAGCCTTGCTGGTCGCCGGCCAGCTTCGACATCTGCGTTCCGATGGCCGGACGCAAAATATCGATGGACAGGAATACAAGGAACGTCACCAGGAAAATGAGCCAGTACTTGTGCACAAACAGCGTGAGCAGGATGCAGATGCCGGCTGTAATCAGACTGATCGTAATAACTCTCTTCTCGCCGAACCGGTTCAGAATCCAGCCGAAGATGGTCGCCTGGACAACAGCCCCTGAGATCGATCCGAATGTAATGATCATGGCGATATCCGTCGGCGTGAAGCCGAACTTATGGTCGACGAACAATCCGAATACCGTTTCGTAGTTGGCAAGACCAAAAGACAGTACGAATACGATGATAAGACTCAGGAAATACGGCTCCCGGTAGGAACGCGCCAACTGGACCGCAAGGCTAGGCTGCTTTTGCCCAGGCGAGGCTTGTACCTGCTTCTGAGCGGCCGATTCCGGCAGCATCAGCAACGTGATCAAGGCGGCAACCGCGCCTGCAACGGCAGCGGCATAGAATGGTACGCGAATGCCGAATTCGGCGATAAAGCCGCCGATGCCGGGACCGATGATGAATCCGGTCGTAATGGCAGCGTTGATGAAGCCCATGCCTTTAGCCCGTTCTTCTTTCGATGTAACATCGGCCGTATAAGCCATAACGGCAGGCATAATCAGCGCTGCGCCAATCCCCCCCAGCATTCTCGAAGCAAACAGCAATACAGGCGAATTTGCGACCCCGAACAGCCATTCCGAAAGGGCGAACACGAGCATTCCGGCAATAATGATTCTTTTGCGGCCCATATTGTCGGACAGCCTTCCGGCGAGCGGAGAGAACAGCAGCTGTGTGAGTGAGAAGGCGGCAACGAGCATGCCTACCGTGCCTCCGCTGATATGCAGCTCCGACATGTAGGTCGGCATGATCGGGATGACAAGCCCGATGCCGGTAAAAACAAGAAAGATATTAAACATGAGGAGCAGAATGGCTCCATTATGACGTAGTAACAATGACATGATGACATTTCCTCCAAAAGTTGAAAATTCCAGTGTGCATAAAATGGTTCCTTTTTATATACTGACTGTTCGGTTTGTATGAATGTGTAACCGGGTGCCTGAAATAAACCGACTGTGCTTGTAAGAGACAGGGGAAGCAGCCCGCCTGTTTGACGGATCGCCGCAGCGGCAGAGCTATTTTTTGGCAATTCCGTGCAGAAATACATGCATGGCCGAGTGATATACCGGAAGCGCGTCGGACAGCTTGGTGATGCGGGTTAACTGGCACAAGCCGGCGAGCAGGCTTTCGAAAATGATGGACAGATGCTCGACATTATGTTTCTCGAACTCGCCCGACTCAATTCCCTGCAGCAGCAATTGTTGATTGAATTCCAGCCGCTTATTGAAAATATCGGAAATCTTCTGTTCAACGTCTTCGGTCGCAGCTTCATTATTCGTTATAAATTCATCGAGCGCCTTGGTGAAGGGATGGTTAAGGTCATCCTTCACCAGCTGCTCCGCCATGCGGAACAGTTTATCCATGGTGGTCGTGTACTGCTCTTCCGTGCTCATCCATTTCTGAAACCATTCCAAGTCCCATTCCTCTATAAGATGAAGAAAGAGGCCTTCCTTGCTCTTGAAATGATAATAGATATTTCCTTTGCTGCTTCCGGTCGCGTCAACAATATCCTCGATGGACGTGGATTTATATCCTTTTTGCATAAACAGGGCTTTTGCGGCTTCCGCAATCCGTCGCTTGGTATCTTCGCTTTGCTGCTGCTTTTTGTTCATTGGCGCCTCCCTGTATGAATTCAACGATTATTTTATTATACTGAACGTTCGTTCTGTATCTTATCACGAGGTACGGGGACATTCAAGAGAAAAGTGTGCGGCCAGCGTCCCGAATGTAAAAAACCGCCATCATGGATGGCAGCGTCACGGATTGCGGCATATCGTCCTTGGACTTAATGGTTTACCTCAATATGCTTATGCGATTTTTCGTGGTAGGACAACAGCTCGGTTACAGTAACAAACGAAAAGCCCCGTTCCTTAAGCTCCGGCAGAATCTTTTTGAGCGCTTCGACCGTCTGGTCGCTGCCCGGTACGAAATCATGCATGAGTACGATGTCGCCGTTGCGGGCGTTCTTCAAGACTGTCCGCACGATGGCATTCGCGCCAGGTTTGCGCCAATCCAGCGTATCCTGATGCCAGGACCACAGGACGGTAAGCATTCCGACCTCCTTGCTCGCGCTGACGATTGCATCGTTATATCGTCCTCCGGGCGGGCGAAACAAGACAGAGCGGATCCCCGTCGCTTGATAAATGGCATCCTGTGTCTTGGTCAATTCCTTCCTCAAGGCATCTGCCCCAATATTATAGAACGGAGGATGGGAGTAGGAATGGTTGCCGATCTCATGACCTTCATCCAGCGCACGGGCAACGATTTCGGGATGCTTCTCGACGCGGCTGCCCACCACGAAAAATGTCGCTCTGGCATCGTACTGCTTGAGCAGGTTGAGAATTTGTTCCGTATGCTCCTTATCAGGGCCGTCGTCAAAGGTAAGGGCGATTACTTTATTGCTGGTCGGCACCTCCCATACAATATCGCCGCGCTCCTCGTAGTAATCCCTCTTCTTGGCCGAGGAAGGCATTTGATTGGCATCGGCATGACCGTGAATAACGCCGAATGCTGCGATCAAGGTTAGAAGTAAAGCAATGGCTTGTCTGTTCATGATGTCCCGTTTCCTTTTCTATGCATGTATTCTTGGCATCTGGCAGCGGGCTGCAATTCCTCCTTATCCTTTGGAGAATCTGCTCAAAATATTCCGGCACCCGTCATAACCCGGCGGCAAAAAATCCCGAATGGTGCTCGCCCTATCCGGTGCTTCAGCATATGGTAATAGGAGAGAAGGAGTGATGACCGATGCAATCCAGAAGCGTTTCGCATGCGCGAGGAATCGATGTAAGCCGGTGGCAGGGAAGCATTGATTGGAAGCAGGTTCGGGAAGCTGGGATATCATTTGTTTTCATCAAGGCCTCTCAAGGGAGCTCGCTGGAGGACCCGAAATTTGCAGAAAATGTGCAGGGAGCTAAGGCCGCGGGCTTGCTGGTCGGTGCCTATCATTTTCTAGGGGCGGCGAGCGCTGCGGCGGCAAGGCAGGAGGCGAAGCATTTTGTGGAAACGATGAAAAAAGCAGGCCCGCTAGCCTGGTTCGATCTCCCGCCGGTGCTTGATTATGAGAATAATCCGGCAGGGATCAGCCGCGCAGCCATCAATCAAGCTGCCGCTGCCTTCCTTGAAGAAGTGGAACGATTGACAGGAAGGCAGCCCATTCTATATACCGGCAACGCGTTTGCGGCCAATTTCGATGAGTCTTTGGGCAGGTATGACCTGTGGATTGCAAGGTACAGTGAAACCCGAGTCCCGGATGACCGTCCCGCTTGGAACAAGTGGACCTTCTGGCAATACACCGATTCCGGACGGATTAACGGCATAACGGGAAAGGTCGACCTCAATGTTTATGCCGGCACCTTGTCAGATCTGAAAGCGTACGCCTCCCAGGGGAACACTGGAAATGGCGCGGCAGGCTCGTTTGGAGGGATTCGTGAAGTCAGTCCTTGGGCTGAAGCGAGCTGGCGGGAAGCGGTGGAGAACGGCTTTTTCGACGATGCCCGTCCCGGTGACCCGATGACGCGTGAAGAGGCAGCCGTTCTGGTGAACCGGCTGCTGCGCGAGCTGCGGCAGCGGATTGAGGCACAGGAGAGACGCATCGAGTCGCTTAAACGGGGAACAGACATATTATAAGGAAAACATCGTTGAAAAGCAGGTGATGCGTAAAATAATAGAGTTCATATATTGACATCATATGGTTAGGCATGGTATTATCATTTTTGTCGCTGAGACGAAAAACTCGCACGAATAATGTATGAAACTTCCGTTGTTCGGCATGAATCCCATGCGGTGATTCGGCATTAAGCGAAGTTAAATCGCTTGACAGCGCAGCAATATTTGCCGGGGTGGCGGAATTGGCAGACGCACAGGACTTAAAATCCTGCGGTAGGTGACTACCGTACGGGTTCGACCCCCGTCCTCGGCATTATGACTCAACGCCCGAGTATTTATGAGAATAAGTCGGCCCCCTGCAGGGTGCCGGCTTATTTTTTAAGATACCCATACACATATTTCGAAGTCCAGCCCAGGGATGTAGGGAGAGTAGGAGCATGCGGTTGTTTAATAATGATTGGGACCTGATCCTGCAGGAAGAGACGGACAAGCCGTATTTCAAAGAACTGCTTGAACGGATCGACGAGGAGTATCGGCTGCATACGGTCTATCCGCCGAGGGATGAAATTTTTCGTGCTCTTCAGGAGACGCCATATCAGTCCACCAAAGTGGTCATTCTCGGACAAGATCCATATCACGGACGGGGACAGGCGCAAGGACTTAGCTTTTCGGTCCGGCCAGGAGTTACAATCCCCCCATCACTGCGCAACATTTACAAAGAGCTGGCAGCCGATCTGGATGCCCCGATTCCGGATCATGGATCCCTGATCGCTTGGGCCAAGCAGGGCGTTCTATTGTTGAACGCCGTGCTCACAGTCAAGGAAGGAGAGCCCAACTCCCATAAAGGGCTAGGTTGGGAACAGTTCACGGACGCGGTCATTTCGAAATTGAATGAACGGGAGCAGCCAACGGTTTTCATTCTTTGGGGAAGCTATGCGCAGAAGAAAGGGGCGTTTATCGACCGAAGCCGGCACCTCGTTCTGGAGAGCGCCCATCCGAGCCCCTTTGCTGCACGTAAAGGTTTTTTCGGTAGCCGTCCATTCTCAGCTTCAAACGCATATTTAATCCAGCACGGGATGGCCCCGGTCGATTGGGTCATTCCTAGCACCACGGACATTGGGGATGAATAATCCGTAAGAGATGAAGAGGTGACCTTCATGAAGCATTGGATTGGCCGTCATGTAGTCATTGAGCGTTTAGATGGGGGCAGAACGACGGTGGAAGGCATTCTGAAGGGGTGGGATCCGGTGCAGGAGAAGGCGATCCTTGGACCGGACGAGCTCGCGATTCCGTTTCGCGCCATTCACCGTATCATGCCCAAAACAGCTTATCCGGTGTTGAATTCCATCGGGTATTCGGTGCATCATACCATTCAATTCGATAATGCCGTATACTTCGGATCATGCGTCATGGTGTGGAGAGGGAACCGGCTGATCCATCCGAAGGCCGTTCTCGCATCCCATGACGAGGAAACCGTGACGCTCACAAGCGGACAGCGGCTCCGCAAGGACGAGCATCACTTCGTTGTCCGCTCTCTCCGGGGCAACGCGTAAGCGGTACGCAGATTACGAAATGAAACGAAAAGATGTCCCCCAGGCCCTGATTTCCTAAGTGGAATAAGACCTGAGGACATCTTTTTTTGCGTGCGCGGGGCTCTATAATTCATCCACTTTCTCGGCCAAGAACATTTCATAAATCCGCACCACAATGATCTTGATGATCATATAGGCTGGGATGGCGAGCAGAATGCCGAGGATGCCGAAGAAGTCGCCGCCGACGAGTATAAGAACAATGGTTGTCAGCGGATGGATATCGAGCTGCTTGCCATAGATCACCGGCGTCAAAATATTATCCTGAATCTGTTGAGCAATAATAATGACGACAAGGGACCAGATGGCAATGGAGGGCGATTCGATAAACCCGATAATGACGACGGGGATGCTTGCAAGCACCGCGCCGATGTATGGAATGAAATTCAGGAAGAACGAAACGACCGTCAAGAGCAGCGAATAAGGAAGACCGATGATCAAAAATCCGATATACATGAGCAGGCTCAGAATAAGATTCAAAATCACTTTACCGATAATAAAGCTGCTGAGCGCGCCGTCGATCTCGACGAGAACCTCCTGCCCGTCGCGCCGGTAGCGTCTTGGCAGCACGCTGAGCAGTTTAGGGGGGAGCTTCCCGCCTTCCTTCAGCATGTAATACAGAATAATCGGGATCGTTGCAATGATGACAAGCACGCTGGACACAACGGTAACCAGATGATTGACAGAATTGCTGACCCAATTAATGATTCGGTTCATGTATTCGGTCAAGGATGTCGCGAGCTCCGATTCGGTCGGGATAAAGCGGGACCAGTACGGCGCCTGCTGCAGCTGGTCAAGCTGATCCTGCATGTCCTCGACCAGAAACGGCATATGGCTGATGAAATTCTCGATCTGCTCCCGCAATGTCGGCCATACGACGATGCCGAAGATGGCCATCAGGCCGGCGAATACGAAGTACAGCATGAGCACGCCGATCGATCGTTTGATTTTGCGCCGTTCCAGGTAGTCCACAATCGGCCTAAGCAGGTAGTAGAAGAAGCCGGCGATTGCCACCGGAAAGATCAGCATATTGAACATGGAAACGATCGGGCGGAACAGGAAGCTGACTTTGGAGCCCAAGTAAATGATCAAGAGCAGGGCGATTATACCGAGGCATGTACGAAAATATTTGCTCTGCATCATGGCAATCCCTCCATAACGGCGAATAATAGTTAAGGTAAAGTACCGTTTAACAGTTGTATTTAACCCATTTGGCGGGATTTGAAATCATCGGAGGATTGCCGCTTGTTATTCGTAAGCTATTTTCGAATGGTGACACGGGTATGGACAGGCACGAGGGAAGCGAGCTCAAGCACATCCTTGTTATACATACGCACACAGCCGTGGGAAACCGATCTGCCGATGGATGAGGGATCGTTCGTCCCGTGGATGCCGTAATGCGGCTTGGACAGTCCGAGCCAGTAGGCGCCATAGGGCCCGCCGGGATTGGGCTGCTTGTTCACGATCGTATAATTGCCCGGGGGCGTCTGGGTTGCCAGCTTTCCGAGAGCCACCGGGTACGTATGCACGACGATATCTCCGTCCAGCAGATGCAGCCGGTAATCGGATATATCCACGATAATGCGATATTTCGGCATCAGCATTCTCCTTTCTTCTGATCATGCTATGAGAGCAAGGGTGCATCCGCCCCTCGAAGCCCCAAAATAGGCAAATGCTGACTTCACCGAATTGGCGAATATTTCAATTATTGCGCTTTCCCTGCCGATGTTATAGTAAGTACAGATAGACCATGCAAAGGCGCTAATTTCACAGGAAGGGGATCACCTCATGTCTCCTGCAGGATTGTACCGGAAATATATTAAAAACAATATGTTCACCAAAATATTGCTGCTGATCGCCGTGATTGCGGTCATTACGATCGTGGCCTTATCTTATTTAATGTACTATTTCTTGTTTCAGTCTGCTGTCCGCAGCGAGCTGGACGTTCAGCGTGGAGCTGTGGAGCGGGTCGAGCGGTATGTCGATCAAAAGTACGAGAACGTGCAGTCCTATGTTAATGAGCTGTACCGGAACAGCTCGCTCGGTCTGGACGCTTCCTATTTCCTCATGAGTTCGTTTAACGAGTATATGGCGAAGCGGATGGACCGGATCGTCGACAGCACCCAGTCCAATACGGACAGCGTGCTGGCATACTTCAAGCAGAGGCTCGACGATGATCCGGATATCCAGAACATCATGCTGTACAGTGCCGAGGAGCAGTATGTATACGTCTACAAGCAGGGTAGCATGACCCGGCTATATCAAGCCAACGCTACGCGATCCTATATTCCTGATGTGATGGCGATGGAGACCCAGAGCGTCACGCTGCCGAATCTGTGGCTGCGGAAGCTGACCGGAGATGCCAGCGTGCCTTTGATATCCATTCGCAGTCCGATCAATGACATGACGACGTACAAGAATCTGGGCCAGCTGCTTGTGCTGTATCGGACAGAGGCGCTGGATAAGGTCCTGCGAAGCAATGAAACCGAGATGAAGGGCTATGTCATGATCCTGTCGGGGGACGGCCAGGTCATGTTCGACTCTTCGGGAAAATATTACGGACAGAAATATCCTTACACGGACCAATTGGGGAAAGTGAAAGATACCGCTGCGCTGGAAGAGGAATCGTATGTGACCACAGCCGTGCACAGTCAAGCGGGATACACGGTCGTCGGCATTACGCCCAAACGCGAAATTGCCGGTGCCTTCGAAGGACTGCGGAACACGATCATTGCGACGGCGCTGCTGTGCATTGTGGTTGCCGTGTCCATTCCGTCGCTCATGATCGTCAACTACTCGAAGCGCACCAATAACATCATCCGGTTCATGCGCAAGGTCGAGAAGGGCGATTTTGTGGCCCGGATCCAGGATGCGAAGGAGGATCAGCTCGGACAGATTTCCAGCAGCTTCAACGAAATGCTAGACAAGCTGACGAGGTATATCGACCAGGTCTATAAAGCGGAGATCAACCAGAAGAACGCCGAGCTGTCGGCGCTGCAGGCGAGAATCAATCCGCATTTTCTATACAATACGCTTGAAGTGATCCGGATGAGGGCCTTGTCGCAAGGGGCTCAGGATGTCGGGGACATGATCTACAGCCTGTCTATGCTGTTCAAGAATATCGTTCAGCATAAAACCAGATACACGCTCAAGGATGAATTGGAGGCATGCCGGCTCTATCTGGAGCTGTTCCGCATACGGTACAAGGACAAATACATTTATAAAATGTACTGTGACGAGCAGATCAAGGATGTGCCGATGATCAAAATGTCGCTGCAGCCGCTGATCGAAAATTATATTGTCCACGGCCTCCGGAGCGAGCGGGACGACAATGTCCTCTCAATATCCGCGGAGCTGAAGGATCAGGAGATTTGGATCGAGATTCGGGATAACGGTAAAGGAATAGAGCCGGAGCAGCTCGAGGAGATCAGATCCCGGCTTGCGCTGGCCGAATCGAGCGGGGAGTCATTCGGTCTGCGGAGCGTGAACGATCGTTTGAAGCTGACGTATGGACAAGCCTACGAAGTGGACATCCAAAGCGAGCCGGACGAAGGTACGGTCGTAACGATCCGTATTCCGGTTACAGAAGAGGAGCTGAACCGAGTTGTATAAAGTTTTTATCGTCGATGATGAGCCGTTTATTATTGAAGGATTATATGATGTCGTGGATTGGTCGAAGTATGGAATTGAGATTGTAGGGCATGCGGAGAACGGGCGCCAAGCGCTGGACAAAATGATGATTATCCCGGTCGACATCCTGATCACGGACATATCCATGCCCGTCATGACCGGACTTCAGCTCATCGAGGAGGCCAGAAAGCTCAATCGCAATCTGAAAGTCATCATCCTAAGCGGCTTTGACGATTTCGCTTACTTGAAGGAAGGGATGCGGCTCGGCATCGAAAACTACTTGCTGAAGCCGATCAATCTGAAGGAGCTGGAGGAGACGATTGCCAGCACGATCGACAAGATGAACAACGCCCGCAGGGAGATGCGGCTTGACGAATATGATATGAACATCCTGCGAAGCAATATATTGTATCGCTGGATTACGGATCGCATCGAGCCGGAGGAGCTAAACGAGCGGGCAACCCTGCTCGGTTTGAACCTGAATATGCCTTACCTGATGGTATCCATCCTAAGGGCGGATTTCCCTCCGCTGGAGACGATGCTTCGCGATTTGATGGAACGGGAACAGGGCGTGATGTACTTCCGCGACAATGACGGGGACCATGTCTTGATCTTCATGATGAGAGACCCGGATACGGAAAAGGCAAGGGCGGTCCGGCTGCTTCAGCAGGTGCGGGAGCAATGCTACGACGAGGAAATCTGCATCTCGCTCGGGAGCGTGCAAAGCCTCGGCGCAAATTACCCGGACAGCTATCTCCATGCCAAGGAGGCGCAGGAATACTATTTGCTGCTGGAGCAGCCGGCTTATGTGGACTACGTGGATGTTCAGCTGAAGAAAGGAGAGGCCTCCGAATCTTATAACGTGCAGTGGCCGGAGTATGCCAAGGGCATCGCGGCAAGGGATAAGGATACGCTGTTCCGTCTGATCGACACGGATTTTGAAGGGCTCCGTCACACGCAGGGAATGAATCCGGCAATTTTGAAGAGCATTGCTGTCGAGATGGTCATTCGGCTCAAGCTGGAGCTGAACGATATTCAATATACCGCTGCACCCGATTTTGTGAAGAATACGGTCCATGAAATTATGGAGTCCATCTCGATCGATGATCTGATCGCGGCCGTCAAGGGCGGAGTCGGCGGTCTCGTCGATTCGCTTACGAATGATGTGAAGAGTCCGGTCATCCAGCAGATTCTTCATCATATCCAGCTGCGGTACAATGAGGATCTGTCCCTCAAGGTGCTCGGTGCCCAGTACCACATTCATCCCGTTTATTTGGGCCACCTATTCCATAAGGAGACGGGTGACAGCTTTACCGAGTATATTAACCGGTACCGGATCGACAGAGCGAAGGAGCTGCTGCGGACAACCCCGATGAAAGTCCAGGATATTGCGAAGCAGGTGGGCTATTGGGAAACCGGTTACTTCTATAAACAATTCAAAAAATTCGTTGGCGTATCGCCAAGAGATTTTAGAGGAATGCTCTGATTGATCGAATCAGAGCTTTTTCTTTATTTTCACCAGTAATCCTTTAATTTTTCGCCTATATGAAACTGCTTTCATCAGATAATCTTAATGGTGTAGAGATACTGAGATTCAAAAGGGAGGATTCACATGAGTAAATCGAAGAAAAAATGGCTCTTGCCGCTGACGCTTTTGTTATCCGCTTCAATGCTGTTGTCGGCATGCGGAGGCAAGAAAGAAGGAAGCGCTGGCAGCACTGAAGGAACGGCCGAAAAGCCGGTTGAGCTGATCTGGTACACGATCGGAACGCCGCAGAAGGACGTCGACAAGGTTGAAGCTGAGATCAACAAATATACAGCTGAAAAAATCGGCGTTACGATCGACATGAAAATGATCGATTTCGGTGACTACAACCAGAAGATGCAGGTTATGGCAGCATCCGGCGAACCGATGGACATCCTGTTCACAAGCTCCTGGGCATTCGATTACGTGCAAAACGCGCGTAAAGGCGCATTCCTTGAGCTCGACGAGCTTCTGGAAACCCATGGAAAAGGCATCAAAGAAACGATTGACCCTGCGTTCCTGGAAGGCTCCAAGGTCGATGGCCACAACTACGCGATCCCTGCCAACAAAGAGCTTCCAGCACAAGAGGCATGGCGCTTCAACAAAACGCTGCTTGATAAATACAATCTCGATATCTCCAACGTAAGATCGATGGAAAGCCTTGAGCCGCTGCTCAAAACGATCAAGGAGAACGAGCCGAACGTCGTTCCGCTGGCGATCAGCAAAGACTTCGGACCACTGCTTCCATTCGACTACATCATCGAGAAAATGCCGATGGCCGTTTACCTGGATGACAAGGAAGAGCTGAAGGTTGTAAACTTCCTTGAAATGCCGGAAACGTTGGAAACGCTCAAATTGATGAACAAGTACTACAAAGCGGGATACATCTCCCCTGAAGCAGCAACAACGACTTCTACGCAGGATCTGATGACATCGGGCAACTGGTTCGCCGACCGTGCCGCTACACAGCCGTTCGCGGACAACCTGTGGAGCCAAAGCTACGGCTATCCGGTCGTATCGACGCCTGCCGGCGATGCCACGATCTTCAACTGGTCCGTTATGGGCTCCATGCAGGCGATCTCGGCCAACTCCGAGCATCCTGAGAAAGCGATGGAGTTCCTGAACCTGCTCAACACCGACGTATATCTTCGCAACCTGGTGGATTCCGGTATTGAAGGCGTTCACTACAAGAAGCTTAGCGAGAACGTAATGGAGAACCTGCCAGAGTCGAAAAACTACGACATGCCGACCTTCTCCCTCGGTAACGTCATGCTGACGTACCTGAACCCTGAAGATCCTGAGAACAAATGGGAAGAGTTCAAGAAGTTCAACGAGTCCGGTAAGCCTGCACCGCTGCTTGGTTTCAACTTCGACCCAACCAAAGTGTCCACAGAGCTCGCTGCGGTCAACAACGTAAAAGAAGAGTTCTGGGCGCCGCTGATGACAGGCACGGTTAACCCTGAAGAGTACCTGCCTAAAGCGAACGAGAAGCTGAAAGCTGCGGGTCTGGATAAAATCATCGCCGAGGCGCAAAGCCAAATCGATGCATGGAAAGCAAACAACAAGTAATAGAATTCCCTCGGCCTTCCGGCCTGCTGTTCGCCCCTTGATGGGCGGCAGGCCGGCCTTAAGGGCCGAAACACTGGACGGGGCGGCGGAATATGACCGCCCTTCTTTTGTCATTTCATACTTCACGAGGAGGGGTAAGCGTGAGAGCAATCGGACAGTTTTTCAAAAATCTTATGACAAACAAAGCCATGCTGTTCATGGTTTTGCCGGGGACGCTGTGGTTCCTCTTATTCTCATATTTGCCCATGTTCGGGACGATTATTGCGTTTAAGGAATACCGCTTCAGCCGGGACGGCTTTTGGGCCAGTATCGTAAACAGCGAATGGGTCGGATTCCAGAACTTTAAATTTTTGTTCAGCACAAACGATGCGTACATTATTACACGGAACACGGTGCTGTATAACTTTGTCTTTATCATTCTTGGGCTGCTCTTCTCGGTGGCGCTGGCCATCGTGTTGTCCGAAATCGTCAACAAGCGTCTGGCGAAGGTGTACCAGACCGGCATGTTCCTGCCATACTTCCTGTCCTGGGTTATCGTAGGATACTTTGCGTTCAGCTTCCTGAGCATGGACAAAGGGATGCTCAACCAAATTCTCGGCTGGTTCGGCATGGAACCGGTGCAATGGTACTCCGAGGCCAAGTATTGGCCGATCTTCCTGACGCTGATCAGCTTGTGGAAATCGGTAGGATATAACAGCGTCGTGTATCTCGCTGCGATCATGGGGATTGACAAGTCTCTGTACGAAGCAGCCATGATTGACGGCGCGAACAAGTGGCAGCAGATCAAGGCGATCACGATCCCGATGCTGAAGCCGCTGATGACCATTCTGACGCTTCTTGCGATCGGCAAAATATTCTACGCCGACTTCGGTCTGTTCTACCAGGTGCCGAGAGATTCCGGAACCTTGTATTCGGTAACGAACGTAATCGATACGTATGTATACCGCGGTCTGAAGACGACCGGAGAGATCGGAATGAGTACGGCTGCAGGCCTGTACCAATCGGTTGTCGGATTCATCCTCGTCCTCGTATCCAACTATATCGTACGGAAATATGACCGGGATAACGCATTGTTCTAAGACTCGCAGCTTTCAAAGAAGGAGGTATGTAATGTGTTTAAAGCAAGAAGCAAGATGAAGGATTTCCACCACCTGTCCACCGGATGGAACGTTGTGTTCAACTTGATCGCCGGCATCTTCTCGTTCCTGTGCGTGTTCCCGTTCCTGTTCGTCATGATCATTTCGTTCACGGACGAGGCGTCGCTGGCGCGGAACGGTTATCAGATTTGGCCGGAAAAATGGAGCCTGGAAGCCTACAAGTACGTATTCCAAACAGGGGATACGCTGCTCCGTTCCTACGGCGTAACGATCTTCGTAACCGTTGTGGGCACGCTGATCAGCTTGTTCATTATTTCGCTCTATGCCTATGCCATTTCCCGCAAGAGCTTCAGATACCGTAATTTCTTCTCGTTCTTCGCATTTTTCACGATGCTGTTTAACGGCGGCCTGGTGCCGACCTATATCGTGGCGACCCAGCTGCTGAACCTGAAGGACACGATCTGGGCGCTGATTCTGCCGCTGGCGCTGAACGCCTTCTATATTATGATTCTCCGTACGTTCTACAGCACGAGCGTTCCGGACGCCATCATTGAATCCGGAAAAATTGACGGTGCAAGCGAGTTTAAAATATTCTATAAACTGGTGCTGCCGTTGTCCTTGCCGGGCTTGGCCACCATCGGCCTGTTCAGCACACTGGGCTATTGGAACGACTGGTTCAATGCGCTTCTGTATATCGATGACCCGAATCTGGTTCCGCTGCAATCGATGCTGATGCGGATCGAAACCAGCATGCAGTTCATTTTGCAAAATTCCCAAAATTCATCGCTGAGCATGGCTGCACTTCAGAGCATGCCGCAGGATACGTCGCGGATGGCGATGGTCGTACTGGCCACGGGCCCGATCATTCTCGCCTATCCTTTCTTCCAGCGTTACTTCATTCAAGGTCTGACGATCGGCGCGGTGAAAGAGTAAACTACTGGACGCGAGCGGAGGAGATAAGATGAGTTATAAAGATCCCAGCAAGCCTATTGCCCAGCGGGTAGAGCATCTACTAAGCCTTATGACGGTGAAGGAAAAGGTCGGTCAGCTGGTCCAGCCCTTCGGCTGGAAAACGTATGAGTCGAAGGATGGCAAGATCACGCTGGCCGAGTCGTTCAAGGAGCAGGTGAAGGAAGGGGGCGTCGGTTCCTTATACGGCACGCTGCGTGCCGACCCATGGACCGGCGTCACGCTGGATACGGGCCTGTCCCCGCGTGAAGGAGCAGAGGCTGTGAACGAAATCCAGCGCTATGCGGTCGAGCATTCCCGGCTCGGCATTCCGATCCTGATCGGGGAGGAATGCTCGCATGGGCATATGGCGATCGGGGCGACGGTATTCCCTGTTCCGCTGTCGCTCGGCAGCACGTGGAACACCGAGCTGTATCGCGAGATGTGCCGCGCCGTAGCGCTTGAAACGCGCAGCCAGGGTGGGGCGGTGACGTACTCGCCGGTGCTTGACGTCGTGCGTGATCCGAGATGGGGACGTACGGAGGAGTGCTTCGGCGAAGATCCGTATCTGATCGGGGAATTCGCTGCCGCATCGGTTGAAGGGCTGCAGGGCGAATCTCTTGACGGAGAGGCCAGCGTGGCAGCCACCCTGAAACATTTCGTCGGCTACGGAAGCTCGGAAGGCGGCAGAAATGCCGGCCCTGTCCATATGGGAACGCGCGAGCTGATGGAAGTGGACATGTATCCGTTCAAGAAGGCCGTTGAAGCTGGCGCTGCCTCCATCATGCCGGCTTATAACGAAATTGACGGCGTTCCTTGCACCGTGAACGAGGAGCTGCTGGATGGCGTGCTCCGCAAGGAGTGGGGCTTCGACGGCATGGTCATTACGGACTGCGGCGCGATCAATATGCTGGCTGCGGGACATGATACGGCCGAGGATGGCATGGACGCGGCCGTTTCGGCGATATCGGCCGGCATCGATATGGAGATGTCCGGCGAGATGTTCGGCATGTATCTTGAGCGTGCGGTCCAAGAGAAGCGGCTGGACGTTTCGGTGCTGGATGAGGCTGTGCGACGGGTATTGACGCTGAAGTTCAAGCTTGGCTTGTTCGAAAATCCTTATGCTGACCCGGCGCGGGCGGAGCAGGTGATCGGCTGCTCCCGTCACCGGGAGATGGCCAGACAGCTCGCGGCCGAAGGAATCGTGCTGCTTAAGAATGAAGGCAGCACGCTGCCGCTCTCCAAAGAAGACGGCGTTATTGCCGTCATCGGACCGAATGCCGACCAGGGCTATAATCAGCTCGGGGATTACACCTCGCCTCAGCCTCCGTCCCGCGTCGTAACGGTGCTGGAGGGCATCCGCGCGAAGCTTGGAGGGGACAAAGGGCGCGTGCTGTATGCGCCCGGCTGCCGGATCAACGGGGATTCCCGCGAAGGCTTCGAGCTGGCGCTTTCCTGCGCCGGGCAGGCCGATACGGTTGTATTGGTGCTCGGGGGCTCAAGCGCCCGCGATTTCGGCGAAGGCACCATCGATCTGCGGACAGGTGCCTCCAAGGTTACCGGCAATGACTGGAGCGATATGGACTGCGGGGAAGGCATCGACCGGATGACGCTCCAGCTGTCCGGCGTCCAGCTGGAGCTGGCCCGGGAGATCCACAAGCTTGGGAAGCGTCTGGTTGTCGTTTACATCAACGGGCGGCCGATTGCCGAGCCGTGGATCGACCGGCATGCAGATGCCATTCTGGAGGCTTGGTATCCGGGACAGGAAGGCGGCCACGCGGTCGCGGACATTCTGTTCGGGGACGTGAATCCGTCCGGAAAGCTCACGATTTCGATTCCGAAGCATGTCGGGCAGCTTCCCGTGTACTATAACGGCAAGCGGTCCCGCGGCAAGCGATACCTTGAGGAGGATTCACAGCCGCAATACCCGTTCGGTTACGGACTCAGCTATACGGAGTTCCGGTATTCCGATCTTCAGGTGACCCCGCAAACGATTAGAACGGGCGAAACCGCGGTCGTCACGGTGAATGTGGAGAACAGCGGCAGCGTAGCCGGAGCCGAAGTCGTGCAGCTATACATTAATGATGCGGCAAGCCGATTTACAAGACCGGCCAAGGAGCTCAAGGGCTTCCGTAAAATATACCTTGAACCCGGTGAGAAACAGCGAATCGAATTCACTGTCGGCCCCGAGCAGCTTCAGTATATCGGGCAAAACTATCAACCCGTCGTTGAGCCCGGCTTGTTCCGGGTCATGGTCGGAAAGCATGTGAACGACACGCTCAGCGCGGATTTGACCGTGCAGGAGGACTGATGCCCATGGAAAGAATCAGACGGTTTATTCGCGAATTGTCGGAGCGGCAATGGCTGGAATCCGTTTCGTTGAGAGAATGGAGCATCACCCGGTCCACCTACGTGGTGCCGGGGGTGTACGAGAATTCGGCGCCTTACACGGAAGGTGAGGACTTCGATCGGTTTCCGAGCAAGCAGGGAACGACGTATTTCTTCCGCCGCAGACTGGAGCTGCCGAAGGAGTGGCTGGAGGAAGCGGGAACGGTAGGGCTTATATTCGAGTCCGGCGGTGAGGGCCTGCTGCGCGTAAATGGAGCGTCTTATCAAGGCCTGGATCGCAACCATACCTTTGTCACCCTTGATCCCCAGCGGACGGGCACCCGGATGGAGCTCGAAATCGAGCTGTACGATCCGATTCCGGAGCCGGTTGACCCGCTGAATCAGCAGGCGGTTATTCAGCCGCCGATTACGCGCGTTTCAAGCCAGCTCGTGAAGGTGAACCGGCCGGTCCAAAGCTTGATGTACACCGTTACCATCGTGAGAGATTCGCTCAGGCTGCTGCCGGAGTCCGATATGCGGCGCATCCGGCTTATGGAAGCGCTGCATGCGTCCATGGACGCCTTCGTCAGCATGGATGAAGGCTCAATCCGGGAAGGTGCCGCGGTAACCGAGCTGGAGCAGGAGCTTGTCCGGAGGGTCAAGCTCATCGGAGGGAACAGTGAGGGCACCGAGCATATGGTCGGACAGTCGCACATCGACATCGCCTGGCTGTGGCCGGTCCGCGAAACGGTGCGTAAGACGAGCCGGACCTTCTCGACGGTCGATGCGCTTATGAACGAATATCCGGAGTATCGTTACGCCCAGAGCCAGCCGCTGCTCTATCAGTTCCTGAAGGATCATGATCCCGAGCTGTACGAGCGGGTGAAGGCCAGAATTAAGGAAGGACGCTGGGAGCTTGTCGGCGGAATGTGGGTCGAGCCCGATCTCAACATTCCGAGCGGGGAGTCGCTGATGCGGCAGATGCTGTACGGCCAGCTCTTTTACCAGGAGGAGTTCGGCAGACGCTCGCATATCGAATGGCTCCCGGACACGTTCGGTTACTGCGCCTCCTTGCCTCAGATTTTGAAGCATGGCGGCATCCGTTACTTCATGACAACGAAGCTCGGCTGGAATGATACGAACGTTTTCCCGTATGACCTGTTCCACTGGGTCGGCATTGACGGAACGCCGATGCTGTCCTATCTGAATCACGGCGTGAACGAGAACACGCTGCCGAAGGACGTGCACGATCATTGGCAGTCCTACCGGCAGAAGGCCGTTCATCCCGAGCAGATGCTGCTCTACGGGCATGGCGACGGCGGAGGCGGCGTAACCCGCGAGATGCTGGAGAACATTCAGCGAGCCGACCTGATGGTCGGGCAGCCTGCCAGCAAGTACAGCACGGCAGCGGAATTTTTCAATGGTATCGAAGAGCGGCAGCCGAAGCTCCCGAAATGGCGGGGAGATCTGTATCTTGAGCTCCATCGCGGTACGTACACGACGCATGCCCGCAACAAGCGGCATAACCGCAAAGCCGAAATCCTGTACCGGGAGGCGGAGCTGTGGGGCACCATGGCATTCCCTGCACTGAATTCAGGCGAGCGCAAGGGCATGATCCGCGCGCTGCATGAAGGCTGGAAGCTGATTCTGCTTAACCAGTTCCACGATATTATTCCGGGGTCGGCGATAACGGAATCATATGTCACGTCGGAGAAGGAATACAAAGAGGTATTCAAGCTCGGACAGACAAGCCTTCATACAGCTGTGAAGGCGGTAGCGGAACAGATCAATACCGAAGGGGAAGGAATCCCTTACGTTGTATTTAACGGACTCGGATGGACCCGGAATGCCGTCATATCCTTGACGGAGGATCAGGGGCTTGCCGGATTTGCGCCGCATGATGCGGACGGAACGCCGCTTCTGTACGATATGATCCCCGGGGAGTCGGATGCAGAACCGAAGAGCATGCATGTTTACGTTCCCGCCATTCCGGGCTTTGGATACACAACGATTTGGCTCAAGGCTACCGGCGCTAGCGGATCCGGCGAAGGCTCGAATGATGACTTGATCAATGGACGGAACGATGATCGGAACGACAAGCCGAACGATGGACCGGATGGTGGAGATGCGGGTTCGGCGCTTGCAATAGCGCAGATTCAGCTTGGCGACGTTTGGGAGACGAAATATTACCGGATCCGGTTCAATCACCGCGGCGAAATTACGAGTCTGTGGGACAAGGAAGCGCAGCGTGAAATCGTGAAGCCGGGCGAGTCGGCGAACCGCTTCCATTTCTTCCATGACCGTCCGACGCTGTGGGATGCGTGGGATATCGATACCCGCTATGAAGATCAGCCGGCCGGCGACGCCGAACTGATCGGAAAGCAGCTGGCACATCAAGGTGACGTTCAGGACGTGCTGCGCTTTAGCTGGCGCATCCATGAATCTGTCATCACGCAGGACATGATCCTGTATCACCATGACAAGCGAATCGATTTTCAGACGCATGTCAGCTGGAACGAATCGCACAAGCTGCTGAAGGTCGGCTTTCCGATCGACGTCGTGGCCGACAAGGCGACCTATGAAATCCCGTTCGGCACGATCGAACGCCCGACCCACCGGAATACGAGCTGGGAACAGGCTCAATATGAGGTGTGCGGCCACCGGTTTGCGGACGTATCCGAGCATGGATACGGCGTCAGCTTGATCAATGACTGCAAGTACGGCTATGACATCCAGGACAGCACCATTCGGCTGTCGCTCCTAAGAGCACCGAAATGGCCGGATCAGACGGCCGATCTGGGCGAGCATGTATTCACTTATTCGCTCTATCCGCATGAAGGAGACTGGAGACAAGCAGGAGTTGTACGCAAGGCTGCCGAACTGAATCACGAGCTCCCTTGCTTGAAGACGAGTCCGAAGAAAGGCACCCTTGCGCCGGTTCATTCATGGATCGAGCTGGAAAGCGTGCATGTCGTGCTGGATACGGTTAAGCCGGCAGAGGACGGCAGCGGTTATATTCTGCGTCTCTACGAATCAGCCGGAGGCCGGGAGGAAGTGAGGCTTGAATGGCCTCACGCTTATGAAGCGGCGTACCTTTCCAATGCGCTTGAAGAGGAGCTTGAACCGATCGTTTGCGAAGCCGGCAGCTTGAAGCTTGAATTTAAGCCGTACGAGATCCGAACGATCAAATTTAGAACTATGAACTAGGAACGACACATTACTGAACAAGAAGGAGCCAGAACAACATGGAACAATTCAGACTCCCCAAAATCCCGATGCCTGCACTCGAGCTGCCGGCATCAATCCAGGCCGTGCTAGAGGAAGCCGAGGAGAAGCTGGCGCACCGTCCGAAGCTGCTGCGTCTCTTCAAGAACTGCTTTCCGAACACGCTGGAGACGACCACGAAGCTGATGGACGACGGCACGACCTTCGTCATCACTGGCGATATCCCTGCGATGTGGCTGCGCGATTCGGTGGAGCAGGTCGTCCACTATATCCCGTTTGCGAAGGAAGATCCGCAGCTCCAGCGTATATTGAGCGGGTTGATCAAACGTCATTTTCAATATATTCATATCGATCCTTACGCGAATGCTTTTAATGAGTCGGCCAACGACTGGCATTGGAACACGACGGACGTAACCGACATGTCGCCATGGGTGTGGGAACGGAAATTCGAGATCGACTCGCTTTGCTTCTCCGTCCGCCTGGCCTATCTGTATTGGAAAGAAACGGGACTTACGGACGTGTTCGACGCGAACTTTAAATCCGCAATGCTGAAAATCGTGGAGCTGTTCAAAACCGAGCAGCGCCATTTCGAAAAGTCGCCGTACCGGTTTACCCGCAACAACGGCATCCCGACGGATTCTCTTCGCAATGATGGCCTCGGCATGCCGGTCAATTATACGGGCATGATCTGGTCCGGCTTCCGCTCCAGCGATGACGCATGCGATTTCCACTACAATATTCCGGGCAATATGTTCGCGGTCGTTGCCCTGCGCCAAATGCAGGAGTTCGCCGAGTGGGTGTTCCGGGATATGGCGCTCCTGGACGAGCTGAAGCGCCTTGAAGCCGACGTTGACCACGGTATTCAGCTGTACGGGATTTACCGTCATCCGGAGTTTGGGCCGATCTACGCCTACGAAACCGACGGATTCGGCAATTACTGCCTCATGGACGATGCGGGAACGCCGGGCTTGATGTCGATTCCGTATCTTGGATACGTTACGGCGGATGATCCGATCTATCAGAACACCCGCCGGTTCGCGCTTAGCAAAGAAAACCCGTTCTATTACGAGGGCACCGCGGCCAAAGGCATCGGCAGTCCGCATACGCCGCCGGGCTACATCTGGCATATGGCATTATCGATGCAGGGGCTGACGGCACAGACCGCCGAAGAGAAGCTGGAGATGATCGCGCTTCTTGAAGCGACGGATGCCGATACGGGCTTCATGCACGAAGGCTTCCATGCCGATAATCCGTCCGAATTCACCAGATCATGGTTCGCCTGGTCCAACAGCCTCTTCTCGCAGTTGGTCTATCAGGCGATGAAGGCGGGGATTCTATGAGCGGGCGTCTGATCGTATTGTATGATCCGGCATTTCCGGCGGCGGAAGCCGCCGGGCTGCCGGCTTCTGCCGCAGTTCTGGAATCGTTCGGCCTCGTGTGCCGTGCCGATGAGCTTGCGGAAGCGTTGTCTGCAGCGGGACCGGGGGCAAGCCTGGTCAACCTGCACGCTCCGTATTTTCCGAAATCCGCATGGCGCTCCATCCTGGATTTCCTTCGGAACGGAGACGGTCTCGTAAGCATCGGGGGCGCGCCTTTCAAGCGCCCGGTACGTTTCGAGGACGGCCGCTGGATAATCGAGCATGAGCAGACGGCCTATCATCAGCAGCTGCATATCCATGAAGCGCTGCCGGTCGATTGCGGGCGCGTGGACCGTTTGGAAGCCAGCGACGAGATTCCCTTGATGGAGAACAGCCGGGAGCTGCTGCAGGTAGCGGATACATGGAACCTGGTTCCGCACGTAACCAAGAGCAGCGACCTTCCGCATCAAATGGGTTCGGCAGGCCCGATGGACACCCGCATTTATGCGCTGCTTAAGGGAATGACGGCCGAGGGCCGCGATGTCGCCGCTCCTGCGGTGCTGTGGGAGCATGTAGGCGGCCCGTACGCCGGCGGCCGCTGGCTTCTGGTGAACCAGCCCCTCTCCCCTCGCTTCTGGGAAGAGGGCGGGGGAGAGGAGGTACGTCGGTGGGCTGCATTCACGGCTGCCGGCGTGACGGAGCTGTGGATCAAACCGAACTACGCTTCGTATGAAGCCGGCGAGCGCGCCGTCCTTACACTGCAGACGCAGAGACTGGGACGCGCTCTGCCTATCGCCGAGCCGCAGGATTGGACATTCCGCATTACGGTGACCCATGAGCAGGATGAAGCATTGCGCTGGACCCGGGATCATCAAGCAGGCGTTAACGGTCAGTTCCATGTGGAGCGGATTTCGGTTCCGCTTGATATCAAGCCGGGCGCTTATCGCGTCGTATGTGAAGCCCAAGGTCCGGACGGTGAGGTTCGCAGGCTGAAACAGGGCTTCTGGGGAGCGGATGCGGAGCTGCTTCAGGCAGGAACGCCGGTCAGCTGCAACCGGGATTATTTTATCAAGGACGGACGTCCGCTGCCTGTGGTGGGCATGACCTACATGACCTCCGATGTGGCGCGGAAATTCCTGTTCCTACCGAATACCGACGTCTGGGACCGGGATATGGCGCAGATGAGCAAGGCCGGCATTAACTGGATTCGCACGGGCATCTGGACGGCCTACCGGAACGTGATGCAGGTCGACGGACATGCATCCGAAGAGGTGCTGCGCTCGATCGACGCATTTTTGATGACGGCGAAAAAGCATGATTTGCAGGTGACCTTCACCTTCTTCTCCTTTACGCCGGAGACATGGGAAGGCAAGAATCCTTATTTGGATCCGCGCAGCGTTGAAGCGCAGAAACGGTTTATCCGCTCGATTGTGTCAAGACACAAGAATACGAAGAACGTGGATTGGGACTTGATCAACGAGCCGTCCATGTTCGATCCTCCGCGCATCTTCTCGGATGGGCCGCGTTCCGCGCGGGATTCCTATGAGCGGCAGGCCTTTGCCGAATGGTTGAAGGCGCGTCACGGCTCGATCAATCGGCTTCAGGAGCGTTGGAATATGACGCCTGAGCAGCTTCCTTCATTCGAAGCGGCGGCTGTGCCGGAGCCCGAGGAGATCAACTTCGATGTGCAGGATATGCACCAAGGCAAGAAGGGCACGCGCTGGCTCGATTATGTGCTGTTCTCCATGGAGATGCACAATCGCTGGGCCAAGGAGCTGTATTTGACGATCAAGGATGTATGCCCGAACCATATGGTGACCGTGGGGCAGGACGAGGCCCTCGGCGCGCAGCGGCCGTCCCCGTTCTTCTATGCGGAAGCGGTGGATTACACCACGGTGCATTCCTGGTGGCTGAACGATTATTTGATTTGGGACGGCATTTTTGCCAAAACGCCGGATAAGCCCAATCTGATTCAGGAAACGGGCATTATGTATGTGGAAACCCCTGACGGCCGGGCGAAGCGGAGCGAAGCCGAGCTGCGGAACCTGCTTGAGCGTAAATACGCATACGCATTCTCCACGGGAGGTGCGGGGGCGATCCACTGGATCTGGAATACGAACTTCTATATGGATAATGCGAATGAATCCCATATCGGGGCGCTGCGCGCTGACGGCACGGAGAAGCCGGAGGCGGACGTCTCCTATGACTTCGGAGCGTTCATGGCCGGAATCCGGGATCTGTTTACCGGCCGGAAGCTGGAGGAGACCGCCGTGGTATTCCCGTACTCGAACGATTTCTCGAACCGCAAGCTGGCCTTCGAGGCAACGACCAAGGCGACGCGGGCACTGGCTTATGAGCTGAACGCGCCGTTCCGCGCCGTCGGCGAATACGATCTTAGCTCCCTGCGGGATCAGCCGGTGAAGCTGATCATTCTGCCAAGCGCCCATAATGTGGAGGACCAGGCTTTCGACGAGCTGATCGACATCGTTAAAAGTACGGGTGCAACGCTTCTGGTAACCGGTCCGATCGGGCTGGACGCATATTGGCATCCCGTGAACCGTCTAGCCGACGAGCTCGGTGTACGTGAGCTGGCTAACGTCCGCCGCGAGGAAAGCGTCCGCATCGGCGATCGGCTGATGGCCGTATCCTACGGCCACCGAAAGATTGCCGAGCTGGCGAAGGAAGTGCCGGCCGCAGGCATTGCGGGCAGCGCTTCAGGTTCGGCTGCCGGATATCCGGTGCAGGAAGTGAAGCTCGGACAGGGACAACTCCTCTGGTGTCCGCTGCCGGTAGAACTGAATGACCGAACCGATACGCTCGTTGCGCTGTACCGATATGCGCTGGAGCTGTCCGGTCCGGATACGGGACTGGTATGGAAGCAGGGCGGCGAGTGGTCCGGCGTTTATGGCCGGAAGCTATCGTTTGATAAAGGTGCGCTCTTCGTATTCGGGTCGGAGCAGTCGTGGGACGCTCCGGTTGAAGTGATGGATCCGGCGACGGGACGCAGCTATTCGTTTACGCTTGAGGCGGATCGTTCGGTATTGTTCGCGGTCGATGCAGCCGGCGCGCTGCTGGCAGTCTATCGGGAACGTGAAGTTGAAATTACCGTATCCTAGCGGTAACAAGGGGGACGCGAGAGATGGAACAATCGAGAAAAGCACATATCATTTCACATACGCACTGGGATCGAGAGTGGTATCTGCCGTATGAGAAGCATCACGTCCGGCTGATTCAGCTGATGGACAGCCTGCTGGAGACGATGGAGAAGGATTCCGAGTACCGCAGCTTCTTCCTTGACGGCCAGACCATCATCATCGAGGACTATCTGCAGGTTAGACCCGAGAAGAAGGAGCAGCTGCTGAAGCTGATCGCGGACGGCCGCATCATCATCGGCCCGTGGTATATTCTGCAGGATGCGTTCCTGACAAGCAGCGAAGCCAACGTGCGGAACATGCAGATCGGGCACCAGGATGCGGCACGCTACGGCTCCGTGGCGAAAATCGGTTACTTCCCGGATACGTTCGGGCTGACGGGACAAATCCCGCAGCTGATGCGTCAATCCGGGATCGACAATGCCTTTTTCGGACGCGGCGTGAAGCCGACGGGCTTCAATAACACCGTCTCCGACGGCGGCTATGAGTCGTCGTTCTCCGAATTAATGTGGGAGAGCCCGGACGGCTCCAAGGTGCTGGGCATTCTGTTCGCGAACTGGTACAGCAACGGAAACGAGGTTCCCGTGGATGAAGAGGAAGCCCGCAAATTCTGGGACCGCAAGCTGGCAGATGCCGAGAAATATGCATCGACGCCGGAGCTGCTATACATGAACGGGTGCGACCATCAGCCGATCCAGCGCGATCTTGCGGAAGCGATCCGCACGGCAAGAAAGCTGTATCCGGACACGGAGTTCATCCATTCGAACTTCGACGATTATTTGAAGGCATTGCGGGACAAGCTGCCTGAGGATTTGTCCTCCGTGAAGGGCGAGCTGCGCAGCCAGCGGACGGACGGCTGGGGCACCCTGGTCAACACTGCCTCGGCGCGCGTCTACCTGAAGCAGATGAACCAGCGAGGGCAGACTTTGCTTGAGAAGGTTGCGGAGCCGCTTGCATCCCATGCAAGCCTGCTCGGCCTGGAGTACCCGCACCACCTGTTCACGTATGCCTGGAAGACGCTGATGCAGAATCATCCGCATGACAGCATCTGCGGCTGCAGCGTGGACGAGGTTCACCGCGAAATGGTGACGCGCTTTGAGAAGAGCCGTCACGTGGCGGAATCGATCGTAGCGGACAGCGTGCGCGTGATTGCGGATTCGGTGGATACATCGGCTTTCACGCAGTATGGCGAGGATGCACTGCCGCTGGTCGTATGGAATACGACCGGCTGGAGCCGCAGCGGAACGGTTACGATCGAGCTTGACGCGGGGCGCCTCTATTTCCGCGAAGGCTTTACGCTGGAAGAAACGAGCCGCCGGATGAAGGAACTGGACCTGTCGGGCCGCGTACTCGTTAATGACAAGGGCGAGGCATTGCCTTGCACGGTGGAGGATCTCGGCGTGCAGTTCGGCTACGATTTGCCGGACGACCGGTTCCGTCAGCCGTACATGGCGCGCAGGGTCAGATTGACCTTCGAGGCAAGTGAAGTGCCAGCTGTCGGCTTCGCTACGTACGCTTGGGTCAAGAGCGGTGCAGCCGCTCCGGAGGGAGCTTCGCTGATCAGCGGAGAGAACGTATTGGAGAACGCATGGCTGAAGGTTGAAATTGCTGCAGACGGATCCTTTACCTTGACCGATAAAAAGGGCGGACAGGTGTACCGCGACCTCGGCGTTTATGAGGATACCGGGGACATCGGCAACGAATACATGTACAAACAGCCGAACGGCGAAGCAGCGCTTACGACGAAAGGTCTACCTGCGCAGATCCGGGTGGTAGAGGATACGCCGTACCGGGCTGCCATCGAGATTGTGCATGACTGGGAAGTCCCGGCATCGGCGGACAGCAGATTGGAAGCGGAGCAGATCGAGCTTGTATACTACCCGCAGCGCAAGGCACAGCGGGTCACCGAGACGGTTCCGGTGAAGATTCGTACCGTCGTTGCTCTGAACAAGAGCGGCCGCGGGGTTGAAATTGAGGCCACCCTCGATAACCGGGCGAAGGATCATCGCGTGCGCGCCTTGTTCCCGACCGATCTAGAGACGAAGACCCATTTGGTCGACTCGATGTTCGAGGTTGCCGAGCGCAGCAATGTGCCGGCAGAGGAGTGGACCAATCCGAGCAATACGGCCCACCAGCAGGCATTTGTCGATGTAAGCACTTCGGAGGCCGGACTTACCGTGGCGAATCAGGGCTTGAATGAATACGAGGTGCTGCGCGACGGGCGCAACACGATTGCGGTGACGCTGCTTCGTTCCGTAGGCGAGCTTGGCGACTGGGGCTACTTCCCTACGCCGGAAGCCCAGTGCATCGGCGAATTCACCGTTCGCATGGAGGTCATCCCGCATCAGGGCGATGGCATCGGCTCCGGCGCCTACGCCGAAGCATACCAGTTCCAGGTGCCTTGGACGGCCGCACAGACCGGCATTCATGAAGGATCGATTCCGACGACGTACGCGCCGCTCGGCTGGAGCCGCAGCGACCGGGAGCTGGCCTTCTCTTCGATGAAGATCAGCGAACGGACGGGCGACCTGATGCTGCGCTGGTTCAACATGGCCGGTACGCAAGCAGAGCTCGGGCTGCAATCCGAACTGGCTTGCGAAGGCGTCTATAAGAGTACGATTCTGGAGGATGAGGGCGATGTTCAAGCCTTCAGCACAGACGGAAGCTATTCCATGACGGTCAAACCTTATGAAATCGTCACTTTGGGCATAAAGACCGCCCGCTAAGCAAGAAACTCACCGTTGAGCATGAAGCGATGCGTTGTCAAGGGCAAGGCCCGTCTGCGAATGCAGTAGCTCGGGCTTTGCCGCATATGAATAAAGGAGCTGTGCCTATCCGGGTTTCGTAAAACCTGGCTTAGGGGCAGCTCCTTATTCGTTAAACGGGACGGATTTTTCAAAAGCTCTTATGGTTCAGCTCGTCTCTTAGGACAAAATAAGCCTACTGCTGTTCGCTGCCGTCCTGCTTTTTCTCGTAGGCGATCAGCGTAATCTCCTTGCCGGTGAGCTCCGCAATTTTCGTTTCCGCATCTTCAATCGCCTTCAAGGTGCCTTCGTTTCCGTTTAACGCAGCGATTTTATATTCATTCGTGTGAATATCCATCTACTCGCTCCTCCTCTGTAATTCCTTTGCGGGTCATTAACGTTATATAAGTTTTCCTGTACAATGAACAATCATACAATCAAATGCACAATTGCAAGGAGGGGATATCATTCATGATTCAATTCGAGCGAATTCATCATGTCAGCTTGGCGGTCAGGGATTTGGACAAGGCAAGGGCATTCTACTCGGATATCCTGAAGTTCCGGGAAATCCCGCGTCCGCCGTTTCAATCGAAGGGAATATGGTATGAGGTTGGCGATCAGCAGCTGCATTTGCTGGAGCATCCGATCAGCGACACGCTGCGGGAACGGGGAATCGATACGACGGACGGTCATTTTTCGATCTGGGTGAAGAGCTACAGCGAAACGAAGACGTGGCTTGACCGGATGGGCGTTGAATATGTGGCTAGCCCCGACAGCGTAGCAGGTTTTGCCCAAATCTTCGTATTGGACCCGGACCGGAATATCATCGAATTCGGAGCCGAATACGGCTCCTAGGCACCAGCCTGGAATGCGAAGCGGGCAAAGCAGCATTCAACATATTTAAAAAGCCGTACGCGATTACAGGTCACGTCCGGCTTTGGGGTAAAAACGGTATTATTTTTGAATGAGGACGGGCGTGCTCATCTTAACCCGGTCATACAGCCAGATGACGTCTTTATTATGCATGCGGATGCAGCCTGCGGAGACGTACTTGCCTATGGAGCCGGGGTTATTCGTTCCATGAATCGCGTATGCATAGCTGACTTTTCCGTTTATTTTTACATTAATGCCAAGCCAGCGGGCTCCGAGCGGATTCCGCGGATCGCCGCCCTTGATGCGTTCCTTGTAATAGGGGCGGTTCTTCACCTTCTCGTGAATCTTGAACAGGCCTTCCGGCGTATAGGAGGGCTTTTTTCCTGTGGCTACGGAAAACGATTTAATCAGCTTGCCTTTTTCGTAATACATCAGTTTGTTGCTGGATTTGTCAATGACGATGAACTGTGCGTACCGGGTGTATTTGCTGTCCAGCTTCTGTCCGGAAGCGGCGTGGGCTCCTGACGGGAGAAGAAAAATCAGCAGAAGCGCAAACACGAGTACGCGGTAGATCCCCCTTATGATGTTGCATCACCTCTTTTCGCTCTCCCCCATATATATGCAGCATTTCGCGAATGTTGACGGATTTGTCGGAAGCCATTCATAGAACAAGCCGTTTTCAAAGAATGGTCCGTTCTTGATTGAAAACGACATCAATGTCGTTTATACTGAATGCTAATAACGACAATAATGTCTATTTTAAAAAATGGAGATGAAATGCCCATGTGCCCGAGGGTTAGCGACGAGTACAAAGAAACGAAGAAGCGGGAGATCGCGGCTGCCGCAAGACGCGTCTTCATCCGGAAAGGCTTCGCCCATGCCGTCATGCAGGACATTATGGATGAGGCCGGCATATCGCGCGGTGCGCTGTATGCTTATTTTGACAATCTTGAGCATGTCTTCATGGAAGTGCTGCGATATGACGATGAGGAGCTGTTTCAGTGGACCGGGCCGGAACTGCAGTCCCCGGTGTGGGGGATGCTCATGAAGTGGCTGGGTGAAATCGAGCAGGATCTGATGAAGCTTCAGCATTCGCTGGTGCGGGCGCGGGCAGAGTTCTTTCTCTCCTCCGCCTATGTGAAGGACAAGAAGCATTATCCGTATATCCGGCAGCGTTACGAGAATGCCGTCGATGCGATCAGCCGGGTGATTCGGGCCGGGGAGGAGCGGGGGGAGTTCCAGCCGCTGCAGGATGCGCGGAGCCTTGCGGGGTATATCCTCTCTTTTCTCAACGGCCTGATGCTGGATACGTATCAGCTTGGACCGGATGCGACCTGGGCGGAACAGCAGCTGGATGTGTTCCGGAACACACTGAAGCTAATGCTGAAGCCCTCGAGTACGGATGGTTATCGCGATTTATCCATAGGAGAGTGAAAAAATGCTATTCCAATCCGAACGTTTGGTTTGCCGAAAAATGACCATGGAAGATGCCGAGCTCTATCATGCATGGAGAAACGACCAGGAGGTTATGGAATCGACGAGTCCATTCCTGGACGCGTACACGATGGAGGAAACCAGAGATTTTGTGCAGCATGTCATCATGGGCTCAGCCTCGTCGAAAAGCTATCTGCTCCTGCTGAAGGAGTCGGGCAAGCCGATCGGCATCATGTCGCTTATCCAGATCGACCTCAAGAACCGCAACGCGGAATGCATCCTCGACATCGGAGACAAAGACTGCTGGGGGCAGGGGTACGGCGCCGAAGCGATGCGGCTCCTGCTGGATTATGCCTTCCTTGAAATGAATCTGCACCGGCTGGGATTGCGCGTATTCTCGTTTAATCAACGGGCGATTCGTTTGTACGAGAAGGCTGGCTTCACGCGTGAAGGCAGTGCGAGACAGAGCCTGTTCCGGGGCGGGAGCTGGCATGACATCATCTATATGGGAATTTTGCAAAGCGAATATGTCAAGAAAGGTTGATTTTGATCATCTTCCATAATAAGGTAAAGGCATGCGTTAAAAATTATGGGGGAACAGGAGAACGAAAAATCATGTCTACGGAAGAAGTGCTGTCGATTCAGGATCTGAGGATGAAATATGATGGACGCTACGTGCTTAACGGAATTGATCTTCATGTGCGCCGGGGCGAGATGATCGGGTATATCGGTCCGAACGGGGCCGGGAAGAGCACTACCGTCAAGATTATGCTTGGCTTGGTGGAGGGATATACCGGAACGGTCCGGATCTTTGGGCAGGATATTGCCGATGGCAGCGTCGAGTACAAGCGGAGAATCGGATATGTGCCCGAGGTCGCGGAGCTGTACGATCAGCTGACGCCGGCGGAGTATTTGACGTTTACCGGCGAGCTGTACGGGCTTTCGTACGAGGAAGCCTATGAGAAGGCAGAAAGGTTGATGGAGTGTTTTGATCTGGGAAAGGTCTATCACTCGCGGATTGCTACCTTTTCCAAAGGGATGCGCCAGAAGGTGCTGCTCATATCCAGCCTTCTTCATGACCCGGATCTGTTGTTTCTGGATGAGCCGCTGAGCGGCTTGGATGCGAACAGCGTCATGGTGGTCAAAGAAATTTTGGCCAAGCTGTCGGCCGCGGGCACAACGATATTTTACTCCTCTCACATTATGGACGTCGTGGAGAAGATCAGCAGCCGGATCGTGCTGCTTGCCGATAGCCGCGTTGTAGCGGACGGAACGTTTAAGGAGCTGCAGCAGCAGTCGCAGGAAGGTTCCTTGGAAGAGGTGTTCAACCAGCTGACCGGATTCCATAACCATGGAGCGATTGCGGACCGGTTCGTTTCGATCATTCGGGAGGGCTCTTGATATGCTGCCGCAGGAACCGTCCTTTCGGACGCTGCTGCTGCTGGATAAATTCAAAGGGATCCTGACCCGAATGGGTGCCGATTACGGGATGCTGCGCCGCATTTTGCAGGTGAAGCTGCTGATGGATTCGCGCCGGGTGCCCATCATCTTATCGAATACGAACCGGAAGGAGGAAGATGCGGATAAGAACCTGTTCATTCGATCCCTGTGGCTGTACGGCTTGATGGGGATCGTACTCGCGCCGTTCGTGTACATTAGCGATCCAAACTATATGATGGCAATGAGTGTCGTGGCTGCCATCCTCATGTTTTTCATTATGACCTCCATGATTTCGGACTTTTCGTCGGTGCTGCTGGATGTGCGCGACCGGAGCATACTCATGACGAAGCCGGTAGACGGGCGTACGGTCGGTCTTGCAAGATCCATCCATGCGGGCATATATATGCTGCTGCTCACAGCCTCGCTGTCGGCCGCTTCGCTCGTGACCGGCTTATTGATCAACGGCGTGATGTTCTTCCTGATTTATCTTATCGAGCTTATTCTGATGAATCTCCTCATCTTGGCGGTTACGACGCTTGTTTATCTGCTGCTGCTCAAGTACTGGGACGGGGAAAAGCTCAAGGATTTGATCAATTACGTTCAGATTGGCCTGTCCGCGGTCATAGCCATCGGTTATCAGTTCGTGATCCGTTCGTTCGAGCTGGTTGATTTCAATATTTCATTTACGCCGGCTTGGTGGCAGCTGCTGCTTCCACCGGTTTGGTTCGCGGCCCCGTTTGCGTGGCTGCTTGGCGGGGAAACGGACCCTTGGATTATCGCTTTCTCGCTTATGGCCGTAGCCGGCCCTGTCGCGCTGCTGCTTATCTATCTCCGCTATATCCCGTCATTTGAATTATTTCTGGAGAAGCTGTCGCACAGTGACGCGGGATCGGGAAAGGAACGGGGACGCGCGGACCGGGCGCTTGCCAGATGGTTCTGCAGGACGCGTGAAGAACAGGCATGCTTCCGATTGTCGGCCAGCATGATGAAGAGCGAACGGGAATTTAAGCTTAAGGTTTATCCTTCGCTCGGCTTATCGATGATTTTGCCCTATTTGTTTTTCTTTACGGCGCTCAGGGGCTCGACACTGGCGGAAATCCGGTCGGGGTCATCCTTTTACGTCCTATACGCTATGCTGGTCATGGTCATAACGACCGTGATGATGCTGAAATACTCCGGTAAACCAAAAGCGTTCTGGCTATTTCGCGCAGCACCGCTCTCATCGCTGGGACCTCTCTACAGGGGAACGCTCAAGGCGTATGCCGTGAAAATGTTTTTGCCGCTGTTTGCGGTCAATGCTGCGATCTTCCTGAGCCTGTTCGGCATGCGGATCGTTTGGGATTTGGTCATCATCCTGCTGACCGGGCTTGCGCTCATTCCTGTAGCTGCCAAAGCCATGCTGCGGACGCCGCCGTTTGCGAGAGCCTTTAGCGTTACCCAGCAAAAAGACGGCTGGATCGTGTTGCTGTCATTTCCGGTGCTGGGCGGACTTGGAGGATTGCATTATGCCAGCAGCACGGTTCCGTTCGGAGCTCCGGCCTATATCCTTCTGCTGCTGTTCGCGAACGGATGGCTGTGGACGAAGCTTTTCACCAAGGCCGGCCGAACAAGCATTCTTGAATGAAGATCAGAATGGGATGGAAGGTATATTTCATGAGTTCGGGCAGGAAGAGGGGAGCATCCGGAGTAAATCCGAAGTCACCCTCGCTCCGGAAGCTGGGCAACAGGTCCTCTGTCGGTGCCTCCAGGTTATAGGCGTCACGGAGCCTCTGTTCCGTTTCGTTGTCGATCGGGCGGGAATCCATGGCATAGCTTGTTCCGATGCCGGACAGGAGAATGGCCAAGAGAAAAAGGATGGCGGCGGATTTTCGGAAACGCATATATGAACACGCCTTTCAAATGAAATCGGGTGTCCTAGAAGCAGAGTCGTGCTTCAGGGCACTTTTTCTTTATATCGTAACTGATAAATGGGATAAGCGATACTAAGCTATCTCCTATCCACCGGGCTGAACGCAAGCCGAGAAGCCCATCTCGGCGGTAGTTATTGTGCAGATACGGTATTTTCCAGATGTGAAATTGTTCGTGCAAAAAGATTGAATAGGATTGAATGGGAACACATGTTCTTGTATAATAGGTATAAGGATATCCTGCTAAGTCTCTTGCAACCGGTTTGCATCTTTTATATTTACCAACATCATTTCACGCTCCATGGTTTCAGCCTTCACGAAATCATCTTCTTCGTCTTCCGAGAGGGATACATTTCTACAGATTGCTCTTCTGACGCCACATTTGTATTAAATTACCTGTTAAATCTGCAGCATTGCCTTATATAATCATACTTAGATTTTCACAGTGAATGAAGTGAGGGTCGTCAGGGTCAGTTCAATGGAATATGTTCTGGACAAGCTAACATTTATGCCAAACTTCAACATCGATACATGTTTATTGATTTGTGCTTTCCATCAGAGATTCCCGGCATTTTTAAGAAAGCGGTAGTCGCCACCGGAATAGGCCTCAAGAACATGCATCATATGTGACGTCTCGATTCGATATCCACATGTCTTTTCTTCAGCCGGCATCACGAATTCGGTGGTGGGATTGTTGGCAGGCTCCAGGGTTCGGGTTGAGGAGTGGCGTAGAATCATTTAACCATTCTTAAGCTGCAAGGAGGAATTGTCCTGTATGGAAGCTGTCTTATTTATGTTTTTTTCAACATTAGAAACACTGGCGATTCATTGGCTGATCATGAGCCTGCTGCGGATCCCCATATCCCAGCACCTGGGTCAAGCTCTGCTGGTTATGACCTTGGCGAATGTTCAAAGCCTGATCTTGCGCAATGAGTATCATTTGGATTTTCTAGTTCCGTTAATTACCCTTCTGATCTTCCTGTTCTTATACTCGACCATTATCAAGATTCCTGTCATCTGGTCTGCCGTTTGCACGATGATCGGTTACATGCTGTATGCCGTGATTCAGGTTGCCTATTTGTCCTTGATATTCGGCTCGGTTGAGACTGTGCAAACCGATCATGTTGACGGATACATTCTTCAGGTGCTGAGTGCAGGAACAGGACTGTTGGCCGCCTGGGTCATGTATAAACTCGGTATCGGCTTTCATTTTAATATCGAGAGGACACGTTTGAAATTCGAGCATGTTCTCTTGATTGTCCTCATCGCGATCGTGCTCGTCTTGGTCGCCATCTTGTTTTATCTGAACCATTTGTGGCTTCATTTTGTTTTCTTTGCCAGTACTTTTGGAATCTTCTTGTACTATGCCATCCAATCGGAGGAGCGGGATCGCCATGTTGTTAGAGGAAACCGCCAAACGGATCGCAGAGAGGATCAAACGACAAGTACCCGACCATAAATCGACTCTCCCCGTCTTGGCACATGCTGTTGCCATTGTGTTAAATGTGGTGCTGATCGTATCGCTAACGATGCTGATCGCATGGTTGACCGGCAATACGGGGCAGGCGGCTCTATCCCTGATCGGCTTTGCCGTCCTGCGGCAGTTCTCGGGAGGGATGCATTTGAAATCCGGAGCCGCATGCATTGCCGTGACAACCGGATTGTTCACCCTGGTGTCCTTTCTCGAGCCGGGCCTTTTATACATACAACTTCTGAACTTGGCAAGCTTGCTGCTTGTCATCCGCTTTGCCCCGAGCCGAATTAAGGACCAATCCCGTATATCCAGCGTGCATTACCCTAAACTTCGCCTGATCAGCTGTTTGATTGTGGCGGTGAATATTGTGATTCAATCTCCAACGTTAGCGATCGTATTTTTCATCCAAGCGGTCAGTTTAGTTCAATGGAGAGGAGGAGGCTCTTATGTCCCGGATCGGCAAAGCGAAACACCGCTTCTATAGCGGTGTCGCATCGGCCCTGACGATGGTTTCGGTGTTTGTTGTCAATTCCGCAAGCCCTTTATTTGTGTACCGCGGCGAGACACCGGAAGAATTGCTGAAATGAAGTGACGGCAGGGGACTCCTGCTGTCTCCCCTTGAAACATCCTGACAAGGAGCCGGATGCATGTATCCGGCTCCTGTTTGTTATGGATACACCTAACAATCTTTTTTTGAAGGATCCATAATAGGCTGGAAAGTAGGTGAGGAGCAGGATCGTTGGAACATTAAATGGTTATGTGGAAGCGGGGGTGCTTTTATGATCATTTAAAAAGATACACAATCCCGGCCGCTGATAGTAATACGATCCCGGCTCGGCTATAAAGAACCCATTGGCCGCTTTCTTTTTTGATGTCCGATCATCCTTCGAATCCGCATAAAAGTTCCCCCTTTGCTGGTATCCCGTCGTCCATGCGCCAGATAAGAGCCCCGTTACCAGGATGCAAGCAATACCTGCATATAAGAGCAGATCCATGATTGAGTTCCTCCCGCCATACTCTTTATCGTTTAGAACGCCTGTTAAGCGGGATTGGTTATGCATTTTTGAGGAAGTTGTTTCGGTGATTAATAATGGATGCAGCCTTGCCGTCAGATTTCTTGAGGAAGGGCGATGTGAAGGAAGAAGAATAAGGATTAGGAAGCTATAAGAAGGGGGATAAGGGTTAGAGCGTTTAAGAAACGGTTTTGCATGGGATTGTTCTTCTAATTATTGACCCATCGGAGGGATAGAAAGGAGTCACTTTTGGAGAGCTGTACAGGACAAAGAAATAGTTCATGGTCATAGCTACATACGAATAAGTACCCCGTCGGGATGGTTCAGTTGTGAGTTTTTTATTTTTTCATGCGCTTTAAGAGGATCATAACAATCCATACGAGCAGTATCGTGGCTATAAATGGAAAAACCAGAGTGATAAGTTTCATTTTGAGAAACCTCCAGAATTATCTTTGGATTCGGATTCAATTACTATAAGGTAATTATAACAGCTACGAAGGTATATACGGCATTCGGTATGATACTAGACGCATAGGAATGAGGGCAGATGAGTCCAAAGAAAATGGATCAAAAAGGAGAGCAGAGCCGTCTTTTGTTACCCTCTTGTCCCTAAATCCCTATCAACTGTGAAATGGGGGATATGAGCACGTGCCAACAAATCTTTGTGATCATTAATGTATAAACTTAACTCCGAATACTTCTTCAGTTTCCTGCTGCAAGTGTGGTGTGAGAATGACGGTCTAGCCTCTTTATACTTGATCCCCCCCGCTGAAAGGATTGGTTAAAGATTGTCGTCCATTCGTGCTGTTCCCGAACAAAGAGTTTTGGATGATATTCATGTTGTGATTTACAATACTTACCGCCTCTCATAGAACATGCCAAAAGGTATAATCGATGGAGAGGTGTTCCTATGTTTATTAGCCCGATGTTATTAGAGACAGCAAGTGGCCCATTTAGCCACAATGATTATATATTTGAGCCCAAAATCGACGGGCACCGGCTCCTGTTCTCCCAGGAGGACGGCCGAATCCAGTTGTATACCCGGCATGAGACATGCTGCACGCGGCAGTATCCCGAGCTTCTGAAGCCGTTTGAACATGATATCCTTCTGGATGGTGAGGTTGCTTGTACCGATCCGCAGACGGGGCTGGTTGACTTCGAAAACGTCATGACCCGGTTCCAGGCCAAGAAGGAGCAGCGTATCCGGCAGCTAATGGACATATCGCCAGTGACCTATGTTGCGTTCGACATCCTGAGATACAAGGGGCAGGACCTTCGAGAGTTGCCCCTGCTGAGGCGTAAAGAGATTCTGGCAGGCATCAGCATGCCGAACAGACACTTCGGTATCATACCCTTTGTGGAGGGAGCAGGAGAGGCACTGTTTGGGCAAATGAGGGCCCAGGAGCTCGAGGGGATGGTCGGGAAGCTTCAGGGCAGCCGGTACGAGAGTCGCCGATCACCAGCCTGGCAGAAGGTCATCAATTGGACCTATGCCGAAGTGTTTATCACCGGCTACCGGAAAGAAGAATTCGGTTGGTTAACGACTGTGATGACGGAAAACGGGCGTCTGCGGCCGACTGGTATTGTCGAGCTGGGCGTGCCGCCGAAGGCCAAACGAGCCTTTTACGGAGTGAGCCAGCAGCTTGTAACGGGTGAGGATAAAAATTTCGTTCACCTGAAACCACGGATCCGGGCGAAGGTGAAAACCCGGAACTGGACCAAGGCAGGCATGCTGCGGTCGCCGGCGTTTGTTGAATTTGTCATTTGAATAGCAGAAGGAAAATCCCCTCTTCTTATCAAACCTATGGCTGTAAGGAAAAATAGAAGGGATTACTTGACCTGAAATAACTTATAACGGAGATACAACTGAAGGAGATTGAAAGGATAAAAAGCTGCCCTTAGGCGGCTTTTTCTTTTACATAAGAACGCAGGAAGAAGGTGTATGATATGATTCCGTTGCCGAAGAGCGTTGGGTTTATAATTTATTTGGGAAATGCAGGGATCGACTTCTCGATGTCGAAATACCAAATACCAATGAGTGAGAATCAAATCGGCTCCATGTTGTGGAAGTACTGACCATTAGAAGGGTGGTATCCTATGATTGAACTGGTGTATCATGTTGCCGTAACTGCTGATCTGTTCATTGCGGACAAAAATGGCGTTGCGGATGATTCCGTATTTCTGTATGCGGATGACGGCGGTGATTTCTTCGAAAGTGTCCGGCAGTATCATGCTGTATTGATGGGTAGAAAAACATATGAATATGGATTTCAATATGGATTGAAGCCGGGTGAACCTTCCGGAATTGCGCAGGCGGCTCATCCTGGACTGAAGCATTATATTTTCTCGAATCAAATGGAATTTGAATCCAATGAGCAAGTGGAGCTTGTCAAAGAGGATGTGGTGTCGTTTTGTACGAGGCTAAAACAGGAAACTACGGATCAGCAGAAAAAAATATGGTTATGCGGAGGAGGAAATCTGGCCGGAAAGCTCCTCGACCACCAATTGATTGACACGTTGATTTTGAAGGTCAATCCCATCATTCTTGGTGAAGGCATTCCGTTGTTTGGAGCCAGCAAGAAGAAAATCAATTTGAAATTAACTGACATCAAGTCTTATGAAAGCGGAGTGATCGTGCCTACTTATCAGATTATATATTGAGAGTCTGTATGCACCAGAAAGAGCTGCGCTATACTTACGAGTGCTGAATTTGTAAATACAAAGGAAGTACAACTTTAGCTTTATCTAGTGCCCTTCTACTCCTTGACGGGAAATCGTGTGTCATATACGAAAAGCACCTAATCGGGTGCTTTTTTTATGGGATTTGATTAACGGGATGAGTGATGTGTCAACTTACCGCGCAAACATATCAGGAAAAGAACCTGCCATTCACCCGGATCGACAAATTTGTTTGAGATATGGGGTAAAGCCCAATGAACAACAGATTTACTTTACCCTCAATAAAACCCTTTCGGCACCAATTCGACATTTCTGGACTGGTGAGTGAATGAGATAAAACAAAAGAACCCTTGCTACGCAAGGGCTCTCGGTGATGATCTGTAGTGGGCTCGAACCACTGACCCCCACCCTGTCAAGAGTATTGAATCAATGTATTGAGCATTAAAGGGATTTTTCACGTTTCATTGTGTTTAACCACAATCTAATTATTTGATTAACTCGAATTATAAAGTAGTCACATTAAAAAGTAAAGTGGTCACTTAGATTTCAGTGACAGGCCTTTACCTAATTTCACCAAAATTCAAATATAATATGGATTTTCTAATTTTACGATAAGAGTTATCGTTCACATGCTACTCCATCTTTATCTCGATCAAGTCTAGATTCATATCCTGGCTCATTTACCGTTATGTTGGAGTATCCTCTGTAAAAAGCATCTGTACAATTTTCAAAGTAGATATTTTCTTGTTTATGAACAGTGCTGTCGTCATTACTGTTAGGGATTAAAGAGAGTAAATATCCTCCAAAGCATAAAGATCCAATTATCAAAACAACTTTAAATACGCCACCTATAACCTCAAGGATTGTGAATAGGTTATTCTTTAAATTACGCCGCTTGAGATACCCAATTACTAAGATATAGCACAGTAAGAAAAACAATGAAGTATATGTAACTTCTCGAAATGTCTTATTCTCAATTGAAGTAGCGAAAACTCCAATTGCCGAAAAGAAAGCATAAAAACGCAATATATATCTGATAAATTTCAGTTTATTAGTAAAGATGGCAAGATAACTAGCAATGAAACACACTAATGAAACGGATAGCATTATCCAAAATAATTGGTAATCATTCATTACGATACCCCTCATACCAAACTATTACATCTCAATGGTAAAATCGCATACTTATTCTAGTTTGTCAATAATAACTGGTTAATGCTGAACTTGATCTCATCAATTCAGAATCTGTTTATCGATAGGTTAAAGAGGAAAGAAATATGTCCACACTTAGAATTTTTCATTAACCCTTATAAACATTGGTGTTTTTCACTGTTTCAAAGTTACGGGAATACTCTCTTTCCTTATAAACATTGAGTTTTTCCCAAAAACTAGATGGTCTTTAAGGGAATGGGTAATGTTGAATTGGAAGAAAAAGTCTAACCTTTTGGAACTATTTCATAATCCCTTTTAAACATTGACTTTTTTCACTCTTTTTCAAGTGGTAACGAGATGAGCAAATGCAATAATGCCTTATAGAATAACACTTTTCCTAAAATCCAGATGGTCTTTAAGGGAGTGATTGATCGTTTTATATAGTGAAAGAGAAGATGAAAAATAGGCGATAAAAATCACTAAACTCATTTTCCCATATGAACATTAAAGTTTTATAACGAAAAAATTTAAAAACTTCTAGCACCGCTAGTGTAAAGATAGAAAATCCCCTTATTTTATATGGACTTTTGAGAAAATTCCATATTATGTAAAATGGTCTTTAAGGGAGAGCGAGTCATCTGCCAAAACTGAAAATAATATCGTTCGTTACAACTTTATAGGTTGATGGAGCATTATAGCCAAAACTTGCACACTTTTAAAATGAAAACATGCAAAAAACCTATATAAAATAAGTGGTTTTTGAGGACCCGAAAGGTCTCCATATGATAGGAGTGTAAAAATCGCTAAAAACGTCACACTTTTTTTAAAAAAGGTCAAAAAAACCCTTATAAACAAATGTGTTTTTGACTACCCCAAAGTAATACATATGATAGGGGTAAAGCAAAACGTGTTAGGAAAATAGAAATTGTCTGTCTTAATACGATTTTCCTTATGCAGTAAGTGTTTTTCACCAACAGTTAAAATGAAAACTCTTAATTGTTCTACTCGTGTCTTCCTTAAAAGTCGAAATTCCCCTTATAAACATTGGACTTTTTCATGTTCGACCTCAAACAGCAAAATGGTCTTTTAGGGAGAGAGTGTCATCTGCCAAAACTGAAAATAGTTTCAAAACTACATTATGGTCAAGTTTTGGTGATGTTATTGTTGATAACCTTAAACGAAATATTGATAAGGAACTAGGCTTTGGATATATGCAATGTGAGATTTGTGGTGTAAGAATAACACATTATAAAACAAAAAAGTTTTGTCAGGCATGCTTTAAAAACCATCGCTTAGAACAACAGAGAATATGGATACAAAAAAAGCGCTCTAAAGTGTCGACAAAATAGGATGATCTATTTTCCCTTATAAACATTGATCTTTTTGACTATTTTTATGTAAAGTAAACAAATCATAAATATATATATAACTCAAAAAACCTTATAAACATTGGCTTTTTTGATTTGTTTAATAAATATAAACAAAATGCATAATAGTCTTTAAGGGAGAGCATGTCTTGCCCTAATATCCAAAGTTAAAGAGGCTTCAAGAAGATATAGGGATAAAAATAAAAATAAGAAATAGAACTGACTGAAAATATGTACCAAGGGTTTGCGGCTTTCTCTAAAAAGTTTATATAGTGATAGAAGACTATCAATCTTTCATTGATTCTGCAGTTCACCTTACCTGTAGGATGAATGAAGGACTGATCACCCTTCACTTTTTACAATATTTATATACCTCCAACTTGAGGCACTCCATTATGGGGTGTCTCTTTTTTGTAAAATATTTTACTTGGAGAAATCAAGAGAGGATGAATTAAATGTCAGACCAAACATTTACGCAGGAACAGGTTGCTGAATTTATTACAGCCGAGAAAGCGAAATGGGAAACTGAAATTCTTCAACCAGTGATGACTGAACGTAATGACCTGCTTCAGTTCAAGCCAGTGGAGAAATCAGATGCAGAAAAGGCGCTTGAACAACGTGAACAGGAATTGTTCAAGAAAGAAATGTCGATTGAGTTGAAGGCACATGGCTTGGAGGACTTTGCTGATTTTATTAATGTCGAAAAAGTCGATGAACTGAAGTCTAAGATTGAGTCATTGAACAAAATCTTAGAAGCAAGGAAAGTAAACTCGTCATATATACCCGATGACCACAAGCAAACAACAGCATATGATCAAGCAGCATCCAAGAATGATGTTACTGGCATGATTAGTGCAAAATTATCTAAACTATTTAACTAAAACAAATCTAAGGAGAATGATAAAACAATGTTTAAATCTACTAACCTAACAAACAGCGAATCTATTTCACTTTCAAAAGAAATTATTAAAATTGGTATTACTGATACTCCTCTAACTTCTCTGATTTTGGCTAAAGGTCTTACTGAAAAAGCAAATGGCACAGTACATACTTGGCGAGAAAAGACGTATGACAACACTGAAGATGTGTCCGTTGTTGAAGGTAACGACAACCCGACATTCTATCAAAGCGGTCGTGCTGAGATGAATAACGTGCTTGAACTGTTCCAGAAAGGTGTTTCTGTGAGTGGAACGGCAAATGCAATCAATGCACAGGGTCAAGGTAATATCTTCTCTAGTGAGGTTGCTGACCGTCTAACAGAACTTAAAGTGAACATCGAAAAACAAGTAACCAAAGGTGTTAAGAACGATGGTTCTGCAACTCCTTTTGTTCGTCGTATGGCTGGACTTGAAACGTGGGCTGATGCATCTAACCTTGTCACTGGGGCAGCAAGTGGAGTGATTTCAGAAACTGAGGTAAAAGCAACTGTAAAGAAACTTTGGGATCAAGGACTGCCAACAGGAGAATACTTTGCATTGGTTAATGCTGATCTTAAAGAACAAATTGATGCTTTGTATAAAGACAAGTATAACTATATTGCTCAAACTAACGTGTTCGGCATTATTGTTTACGCTGAAGCATAATGCCCGAAAGCTGACGGTGTTGCCTGTCCGGGGATTGACGAATATAATGTCCGTATCACAGAAAAGGAAAAGGATGCCTCCATATAGCGTGAGCCTGTTCGCGCAAGCTCACTGGAGACATCCCCTCACAAAACGTATGATCATTGTATCAAATTACGAGCTGGTTGAGAAGATCCCCGGCGTTTTTTGTTAGGTGTGCAGAAATTGTTCCTAGTCCTTGTTGCATTGCGAGTTTGACGGTGATCGGGAGCCGAAAACGGAAGCTTGTACATGCTACGGGAGAAAAGAGCGTCTTGGTCATCCGAAGACTACGTTGTACGGCTTGCCGGAAGATTCATCATGAGTTACCGGACTGCATTGTGCCTTACAAGCGTTACGAATCAGAATGTGTGGAGAATGTCATTGCGTCTGAACCCACGGAAGTAGATGTTGCCGCAGACAACTCCACACTGTACCGTTGGCGGACTTGGCTTTGCTCAATGGCTACCTACTGGTTAGGGTGCCTAGAGTCCATCGCCATTCGCTTTCATCTAGATGTTGTGAAGGAACCGTCCGCACCTTCACAAACTGCACACCATAGATTCGGACGTTATGTCGGAGATGCCGATGGATGGCTAGCAAGAGTTGTCCGACCTGTTGTGAATTCAAAATTGTGGGTACATACCCGTTCTGCATTCTTGTCCGAAGCCCTCTGAGATAGACTCGTAAACGAATCTACCAAAAGAGGTGTAAACGGATGAAAGATCAGAAGAAAGCGGAACAGATCGCTGCGGATCGTGTGCAGCTCCTTGCCCCGTTGCTTACGGAAGGGCTCGACCCGGCAAAGGCGAGGGAAATCAAGCAAAGAATTTGCGAGCAAATCGGAATATCGGAGAGAACGCTGCGGCGGTATTTAGCAGCCTACCGGCAAGATGGCTTTGGCGGATTAAAGCCGAAGAGCAAAGGAAAACAACCCACAGCCCCCGCCATTCCACCGGAGGTCTTGGAGCAAGCGATCTTGCTGCGGCGGGAAGTGCCAAGTCGCAGTGTTGCCCAGATCATTCAGATCTTGGAATGGGAAGGCCGCGTTAAGCCAGGTCAAATCAAACGGAGCACGCTTCAAGAGAAGCTCACTGAACGTGGTTATAGCACAAGGCATATGCGAATGTATGCAAACTCAGGTGTAGCGGCTCGACGATTCCAACAGCCACACCGCAATCGTCTATGGCACTCGGACATAAAGTACGGTCCGTATCTGCCCATTGGACCGGACGGAGCGATGAAACAAGTGTTTCTCGTTACCTTTATCGACGACGCGACGAGGTTTGTCCTGCACGGTGAGTTTTACCCGGTCATGGACAAGACGATCATTGAAGACAGCTTCCGAAAGGCCATTCAGAAGTACGGTGTTCCGGAAGCCGTGTACTTCGACAACGGGAAGCAGTATCGAACTAAGTGGATGACGCGAACGTGCTCCAAGCTCGGCATTCGCCTTCTGTTTGCTAGGCCATACTCGCCCGAATCAACCGGGAAAGTTGAACGCTTCAACCGGGTGGTAGATTCTTTCCTTAGCGAAGCAGCACTTGAAAAACCAAAGACGCTTGACCGCCTGAATGAATTGTTCGAAGTTTGGCTTTCGGAATGCTACCAGAACAAGCCGCATTCAGCACTTGACAAACGAAGCCCTGAAACCGCCTTTCGAAGTGACAAGAAGGCGCTTCGGTTTGTGGAACTAGAGATACTCGCCAATGCATTCCTTCATTGCGAAACCCGCAAAGTCGACAAAACCGGGTGCATCAGCTTCTTGGAGCGTAAATATGAAGTGGGGCTTCCGTTCATCGGATGTACCGTGGATGTCGTGTATGACCCGGCGGACATCACCGAGCTCGTGATCGAGTACGAAGGTCACGAACCATGGAAGGTAAAGGAACTCGTAATCGGGGAACGTGTCGGGAAACGTCCTCCACTGCCGGATCAACTTCAGCCGCTGCCGGCAGATTCATCGCGGCTGTTAAGCGTTGCTGAAGTACAAAGTCGCGGGCGCCGCGCTGAGCAAGTGCCGGCCATCAGCTTCCGTAAGAAAGGCAAGGTGAATGGCAATGTTTGAGGCATTCTATGAGCTTAGCCGTTCACCGTTCTCCAGGGACATTCTGCCTAGTGAGTTATATGAGTCGGAAATTTTGGAGGAGACGCTGGGGCGGCTAGAATATGCGGCAGAACGGCAATGGTTTGCGGTCGTGACCGGTGACTGCGGAACCGGAAAGACAACAACGATTCGGCGGTTTGCCGAAGAACTGGATCCTGCGAAGTTCAAGGTGCTCTATCTGTCGGATTCAAAACTGACACCGCGGCACTTCTACAAGGGGCTGCTGGAACAACTCGGTTGTGAATCGAAGTTTTATCGCGGGGATGCGAAACGTCAGCTGCATCGAGAGATCGAGCTCATGCGGGGAATTCATGGACTGCAGCCCGTCGTGGTCGTGGATGAAAGTCATCTTTTGGACCGAGAGATGCTGGAGGAAGTTCGCTTTCTACTAAATTTCAAGATGGATGCTCAAAGCCCAATGGCCCTCATCCTCGTCGGGCAAAGTGAATTGTGGGATCGCATTAACCTACAAGCCTACGCTGCGATTCGTCAACGCATCGATCTTCAATGCAAACTTCCGCATTATGACCGGGCCCAAACAGGAGCCTACATCGAGAGACACATGACTTATGCCGGTGCGGAACGAGACATCTTCACTGACGGAGCTATTGACGACATCTATCGTTACTCTGGCGGAGCAGCTAGGCTAATTAACAAAGTATGTACTCATTGCATGCTCTACGGCGCACAGAACAAACACCGCATTATCGACGATCATATGGTTAAGCGCGTCATTCAGGGAGAATTATCATAATTCTCCCTCTCGTATATCCGGATGCGGTCAGATTAACCGTCAATAGCAGGATAACTTACACCATCAATCTCCGGACATTATGCGTTAGCAATAACAGCATTATCGTTGATGTTATTCGCACAAACTATGGCAACCTGAATATTCTTCTTTCTCGTCATGCTTCCGCTGATAAGATGACTGTATTTGATGTCAATGCTTTGTCCCTGGCATTCCTTCGTGAAGCACAATTCGAAGCACTTGCCAAAACAGGTGATAGCGTCAAAGGTCAAGTAATCGCAGAGGGTACGCTGAAAGTAGCAAGTAAGAAAGCCGTAGCACAATATACTCTTAAAGCCTAATACATTCTAAAGGGTGGGGGATTTCCTCCACTCTTTTTCTAATAAATTTTTTTAGGGAGATAATCTTATGTCTGAGCGGATGGAATGGAAGATAAAAAGAATCCAACGCAACATTAAACAAATAGACGTTGCGACACATCTCAAATGTAGCAGCACCTTAATAAGTTTGTACGAAAATAATAAGGGTGAAATGTCACCAGAGTTTATAGCAAGATACAAACAATTTATTGAAAGCAATAACTATAACCAATAAGGCAGGTGTAAAAATGAATAGATTGATTTTAACTCCCTTTTGATAATTGGCAGATTTAAAGCCACTATTATTAGGGAGTAATCAAAATGTAAGAGTTAGATGAAATCTATATCATCTAATATGCAAGAAGTTTTAAGAAATAAATTTCCAACATGGACAAATGATACAGAACAAGGGAAATATGATTTGTGTTTATCCAACGATTTAGATTCATTATTGTCTTGTTTATATCTTGAACAGTTAAAAGGTTATAAGGTGAATTACTTTTATGACTTTAATCGTATTTTCAAAGCCAACGATACAGGCAAGAAAGTAATTGGGGTTGACATGGCATTAGAGCATGGGATGGTGTGGGACAATCACATTACTAAATTACATAAGTCAGATCAGGTAAATCAAAATGCGGCTAACGTAAACGCAGTAACAGGAATTAGCAGGGATAATTACTATCAGAAGTTTTGCGGCTCCACATTGCTTCAAATTCTTAGTTATTATAAAGTTCCAATGCCTAAGAGTAGAGAAGCCAAGTTAATACTGCTTGCAATTGATAGCACCTTTCTTGGTTACTACAGTAATGATTTTAAACAGATTAATCACAATTGGTTAGAGCAACTACAACTGTATGAACTGTTGGATGTATTGGAATCTGAACCAACCAAAGCAGAGTTTTATCGAGTGAAAAAGCAATACAACTTAGACTCACAGATTCAGGTGAATGATAACGGAATATTATCTACAAACATCGACCTTGCAGCCATGCAGGGTTTATTTGCGTTTCCGTTATGTTTATCAGCAGAGAAATTTAATATAACTCACACATTCAAGAGAACAGGACGATATGAGTTAACCAAAGGAAGAGAATACAGTAAACACGATATTAGAGGTCTATACAGTATCGCACTTACTCATAAAAACAAATTCAAATATACAGCAGGAAGTAAGACAGTCTAATGGCTGTCTTTTCTTCTGCTAACAAAAGGAGATAACGCTATGGAACGTGATAACAACTTTTTTTATGTGTACGACAAGGGATTAGTAAAGCATCTACGCTATGACAAAGGAATTGAATTTAACTGTACGGGTTTGAATATCAAGTCTAAAGATCAGTTTTGGCAATTTACTAAATCCGAAGCACTTTATCAAGCAGTAACGGCTTTTATGCAACAACGAAAAAGCAAGTGATTAATTTTTAATGGAATGGCTTTTAATGGAGGGATTAAATGAAGGATGTAATTAAGCAATTAAATGATTTGTATATAATCCAGCGAGGACATTATTTGATTCAATATCCTTTTGGATATAAGCAATACACACAGGGACAAGTAGATGATAAGGGAAGAAAGGTTAAACCTTTGCTGGATTGGCAGTTTGAGAAGCATTTAGAAGGAATAATGACAGTTGGAACATTCAGTAGGTTCTTTAGTAAGTTCATGACCTTTGATGTTGACTTTCATGATGCGTATCAAGCCAAGTGGGTTACATATAAAGTTTCTCATGCTCTGGATAATCTCGGCATTAACGAACATTACATTAGTTTCAGCGGCAATAAAGGTTATCACATCGATATTTTCTTTGAGGACTTAATTTCCATTGAGCAAGCAAAGAAATTCTTTAACTTTGTTATCAACTATGCAGATTTACCTAGCGTATTTGATGCTGGAAACAAAGTGGAATTTCGTGTAACGGATAAGTTAGGAGTTAAGTTACCTCTAGGCAAGCATCAACTGAGTGGTAACTATTGTGGCTTCTGTAAGGTTGAAGATGGTTTAAAGGTAATGGACGTAACAGAGAGCCATGAATACCTATTCACCGTTAAGAAGATACAACGACAGCAGGTTTTAGATATTCTTGACATGGAAGATGAGATTGACTTTGATAGTGAAACGATTATTAAAACAGAAAAGGCAATAAGTAGTTATGTAGCACCTGAAAATCATAACCAGTCAGAGGATTATTCCATCAGTAGGGCTATTGATTTGTTACAGAACGGTTTAAAGATTCAAGGCAGCCGACACAATTCAATATTATTGATTGGCATGTATCTCAAATATAGTGGCCTAGATGAAGAGGAATGCAAGCAGGAACTACATTCATGGATGGATCGGCAGAACACGGAGAATTATTCATCTAGTTTAGAGGAATGTCATAAAGACATTGACCAAGTTGTGAAGGATATATTCGAACGTAATTATAACTTAGCGGCAACGAATAAAGATTTGACGGTTTCATTTAACGAAATCAAATGGATTATGGAAAATTGTCCTGATAAGAATCAAAAACTAATTACATATGCCATGTTGTTACACTCGAAACGTCATGCGAATATGCAAGGCGTTTTTTATTTTACCTTTAACAGTATTGCAAGTTCTACAGGGCTTACGGAGAAAACAGTTAGAACGCAAGTAAATAAATTGATTGAGTTAGGTGTAATTGAAGCCGTGGAGCGAAACAGAAAAGCAAAAGGTAAAGTCAGTGACGGTAAATACAATTTGCCGAATTTGTACCGAATTAATATTGATGTTCCAGTTGACTCATCTGCAGATACATTCATTACGAACATCGGCACTGACTTTAGGCAGTGTTTGAAGTTCTATTTCACAGATAAAGAATTAAAGAAGATGTTACCTAGACGACAATATGAAAGCATCATTGCTTAATTGATTTTGCCGTTTAATACTTCTAGTTCCTTATAGGTCAAGGGCTTTACCCCCTAAACCCATACTAAAATAATAAATAATCTATTGTAGGTAAAAATGTACAACTATATAAAAGTAAGTGAACAGGGAATTTAATCAAAGGAGATAATCTAAATGAAAAAAATGATGGGTAACTTGTTAAACAAATTGGCAATGATGGGTGTTTATGTGTTGCTTGGGTATATGACATACATTCTTTATTTAGTCATGGGTGAACTTATCAAGTCTGTATACCATATTTGTTTTGGAGGTTAGGTAAATGACAATATATGATGTGTTGAAAAAACTTCCTTACAAAAAGCAGTTATATGTTAAGTATAAATTCAACTTGTGGATGGACAGAGAACGGGAGATGTCCGAAGAGGAATTTCTAAAGCAAGTTGATTTGAAAACAATGGGGACGTATTACCGTTGGGAGCGGACTCCTGAATTTAAGCACATTACTTCAATTGTTCTGGCTACAAAACAGGCAAATGATCTTTTAGAGATATATGAGCAACTGAAAATTAAAGTTGAATCAAATCCTAATCCCAAGGATATTGAGATGATGCTAAAACTGATGAAGGAAATAAATCTGCATAACAAAGAAGCAGAGAAATTTTTTGCTAAGAATGATGAAGAAGATGAGGATGATGATTTAGAGTTGTAGAACCTCACCTGCATATTGAAGGAAATGGTAGTTTAACAGACCGTCACGATGACGGTTACCAAGGGGTGAAGTCCATAGTGAACTTCACCTTTATAGTTCTGATCCATTGTCGAGAAGGTGAGGGCTTCTATGAGGTTCTAAAGATTGCAATTTGTTTATCAATGTATTTACTCGCTTGAGGGCTAAGGAAAATCCCTTTACATGAATTACATTGAATGGCTGGGATATTTTCGATGACTAGCGTTTTACCGTTCTCCTGGTGTTCCATTGTGTGAAGGATATTGGTTAGATTAGTTGATCCACATTCAACACATTTTGTAGGGCTCATGTTCTCCTGCTCCTTTTTAAATGGACTCATGGTGATTGCTCACCGCTTATTTGAATATGCGAAAAATTTCCGCTGGTTCTGGATGAACTATCCCGAATTTTGTGAATGTTCCAAACTGATGTAAGGAGGTGACAAATTGGAACGTATAGATATTTTCATTAAATTTATTGCTGGTGCATTCACTGGAATAGTATCTTGGATGGTTGGAGGATTTGGATTAGTATTTACAGTTCTTATTGCTCTGATGGCTATAGACTTTATCACAGGTATTCTGGTTGGTATTTGTGAAAAGAAAGTAAATAGCAGGATTGGAACAAAAGGATTAATCAAGAAGTTATATATAATCCTTTTGATTGGAGCCGTATACCTAATTGAGGTTGCAATATTAAAAAGCAATGGAATAGTAACAGATGGGGTTTCAGGCGCTTTTTGTGTAATTGAGTTTGTAAGTTTAACCGAAAATGGCGGAAAATTGGGTATCCCTCTACCAGACAAGGTAAAGGATATTATTCTTGTTTTAAAAAATAAAGAAAAGCAGGACGCAAATACATAGACATACAAAAACCCTGGATGCTTTCCAGCGGTTTGAGTCACCGATGCTTTCGGTTTTGATTAATGATAATACATAAGGAAGTATTTGTAAATGGCGCTCTTTCAACTTTCAGGAGCGTCTTTTTTGCGTTCAGAAAGGAGATTAAATGGTAGTAGCAACAGCAAAGAAGAAAAGCAAATTTGATTTGGTTATGGATGATTTTAAGGCATTTGCCAAGAACTTTGTGAAGATCGTTGACAATGAGGGGAATGCTGTTCCGTTTGTGCTGAATAAGGAACAATCTGATTTTATAGATCAGATGCAGAAGTTTAATATCATTGCTAAGTCACGCCAAATTGGATTTAGCACAATGAGTTTGGCTTATTGTCTGTATAATGCGGTCAAATATCCAAACACAAGTTATATGATTGTTTCATTATCAGGTGAATCAGTAACGGCATTGTTTGAGCGGTTGAAATTCATGAATGATAACCTGCCGAGAACAAAGTATCCATTCCCTAAAACGGATAGAGATAATAGAGGTGAACTGTGTTTGAGCAATGGTTCACGGGTTCAGATAGCAGCCAGTGATGGTAAACAGATTGGACGTGGTAATACATATCAATTTGTTTTGTTATCTGAGTTCGCTTTTTATCAAGGCGACCAATCAAAGGTATTAACAAGTTTGGAACAAGCGTTAGCCAAGAATCCAACAAGTAAATTAGTTATTGAGACAACGGCTAACGGAACAGGCAACTATTATTATGATCTGTTTATGCGTTCATGGAAAGGCAGAACAAACTATAAAGCGTTCTTCTACGGCTGGACAAGTAATGCATATAAAGACCAGTTTAAGTTTGAACATGATATAGCAGAAGAATGGTATAAAGCACAGAATAAGGGACAACGCCTAAGCAAGAATGATCTAACAGAAGAAGAAAAGCGCATTATGGATATGGGTGCTAACTTAAGAATGTTGATGTGGAGACAATGGAAGATATCATCTATGTCTTTATCAGATTTCCAAACTGAATTTCCTTCATATCCAGAAGAAGCATTTAAGACGAGTGGACAAAATGTTTTCGATCAATCAAAAATCCTTGAACGTTTAGAATGTGTCCCTAACCCTCTAAGTAAAGATGAATTAATGACTGAATTGCCTGAAGCGTTACATAAATATATAGGTAAAGGTTTGATTGTCTACCGTTTGCCTAAACGTGGTATTAGATACTACGGTGGAAGTGACGTATCAAGTGGTTCAGGCGGTGATAGTTCTACCCTATCGCTAATGGATGCTGAGGGTGTCCAGGTATTAGCGTTTAACCATAACAAAGTGAGTGTGTACGAGTTTGCAGAACTGCTGAATCTGATTGGAAGGTATTATAACTATGCGTTCCTCTGTATCGAGAAAAACTCCTACGGTTTGCCAGTGATTGAGCGCCTTAGAAATGATCATCAATATATGAATCTATATAAACATAAGACATTTGATCAGAAGGGGAATAAGAAGTTTGCCCTTGGTTGGCTTACTACCGATAAGACTAAAGCAATAATGATAAGCGACTATAAGGAATCATTTGAAAAGGGATTAATCCTTGTTAATGATAAGGAAACCCTACAGCAAATGATTCTTTTTATTGAGATAAACGGGAAGATGGGCAACAAAAAAGGGATCAATAATCATGATGACATGGTTATAGCAGCGGCTTTAGCAGTCCAAGCACGGAAAAATAATAAGTGGTATGTATAAAAAGGAGTTGTCAAAATGGGAACTATAAATGAGTTTATTAGCGAGTATGGATATAACAACAATTGGTTCGTTGAGTTTGTAAATGATACTGTCAATCAACAACGAATTATGAAAGTGTTAGATATTAAGGAATACTGCTGCTAGACTAAAAAGTAGACATGGAGAACCGAGAATCGGGTAAAATGAATCTATCCAAATTCGAGGTGCTACCATGACGAAAAAATACGATAAAGAATTTAAACTGCAAACGATTCAGATGATCCAGGAAGAAGGGAAAGCGGTGGCGCAGGTCGCCCGCGAACTGGGGATCAGCGACAACACCCTGTATCGTTGGATGGCGGAATACAAGAAAGACGGCGCACAGGCCTTTCCAGGCAGTGGGCAACTGAAAGCCGACGATAAAGCAATGAGAGATCTTCAGAAACGCCTTCGTGATCTGGAAGAGGAGAACGACATCTTAAAAAAGGCGATGCACTACTTCGCCAAAGACCGGCGCTGATCTATGCCTTCATCCACGATCATCGCTTCAAGTGCCGAGTCTCGAAGATGTGCGAAGCCTTTGAAGTATCCCGAAGCGGCTATTACAAATGGACCCAGCGAAAAGCCAGCAAACGTGAAAAGCGACGTCGCAAGCTGGAGCGGCGGATCCGTCGTATCTTTCTAGAATCCCGTCGATTATATGGAAGCCCCAAAGTAGCAAAAGAACTGCACAAGCAGGGCATACGAGTGTCCGAGAAAACAGTCGCTCGGATCATGAAGGAGCTGGGTTTACGTTCTCGCACGGTGAAGAAATACAAGGCCACAACCAACTCGAAGCACAACCTGCCTGTCCAAGAGAACGTGTTGAACCGCGAGTTTAATCCGTCCGCTCCAAACAAGGCCTGGGTGGCTGATATTACGTATATCCCGACCGATGAGGGGTGGCTATACCTGGCAAGCATCATGGACCTGTACAGTCGTAAAATCGTTGGATTTCACATGGATGAGCGAATGACGAAAGAACTCGTGTTAACGGCGCTGGACCGCGCCCACAGCCAGCAGCGACCGTGCGAAGAGGTTCTGCATCATTCGGATCGCGGCAGCCAGTACGCTTCTCATGACTACCAGGCGCGGCTGCGCACCTACAAGATGAAAGGCAGTATGAGCCGCAAAGGGAACTGCTACGATAATGCGTGTATTGAATCGTTCCACAGTGTGCTTAAGAAAGAACTTGTCTACTTGGAGAAGTTCAAAACACGCAAGCAAGCCAAGAAACGCATTTTTGAATATATTACCTGCTTCTACAATGGAAAACGAATCCATTCCGCGATTGGGTATTCTACGCCCAATGAGTGCGAACGTATGTACCGATCTGCCGCATAATTTTCTCGATTCTTTGTGTCTACTCTATTGACAGAGGTACATACCTTGCTGGTGAACATGCAATAAATAAACGTCCTCCAGAGATGTTCAATAATAAACCGTTCATTCCTAGAAAAATAGTTCTTCAATACGCTAAACGGTTGTTAGAGTTTTCGACCGCTTATCTAATTGGGAATAAGATTACACTAACAGGCAATGAGAAAGTCGTGGATGCTGTAACAGCGATCTATAAGAATGGTTACGATAAAATTGATTTTGACATTGTACATAATGTAAATAGGTTCGGGAACTCATACGAATATACATATGTTAAGGATGGCAAGATTACAAGCAAATTAATTGATGCAGCAGACAGTTATCCTGTGATTGATAGTGATAATGAATACATTGCATTCGTAGAGAGTTACACGATTAATAATGTGAGTTTCTATAATGTTTATTATCAGGACAGAGTTGAAAAATATAGTGATGCTGGCGGCGAGTTGCATTTAAAGGGAACGTATAATAATTTAACTGGTTTGCCAGTGATATATAGGAATGATAATCCTATTGATGATGTATTCGGACGGAGTGATCTAGAGGATTACATAACAATATTGGATAGCATGGAGGATTTGATTAGTAAAAGCGTGGATGCTTTTTACAAATACATAACGGGTATTCCGATTATTAAAGGACAACAATTAAAAGGGGAACTACCTACTGAAACGGTTGGAGCAGGCATTAATTTAGATTCAGATGCGGATTTCTATTATGCACAAAACAAGTTTGATCATGCAGCATTTGAAACATTGTATAAGCATTTAATGACTAGTTTATTAGACGTGAGTTGTACACCTGCAGTAAGTATGGGGAAAGTTGATATTAGTAATCTGTCTGAGGTAAGCATTAAATTGTTGTTCTCATTAGCCAACATTAGAGCAATGATAAGCGAGAAGTTTATCAAAGAAGGCATGAAGCAAAGACATGACAAGTTTAGACGGTTGTTAGAAATGCAGGGTAAACGGTTTAAAGATCAAGAATGGGATACATTAGATATTACATTCCAATATGCTATGCCACAATCAGAAAAGGATATCATTGATAATTTGACTAAGTTGAAAGAAATGGGTGCAATCAGTATTGAGAGCATATTAGTGCATAGTCCGTACACAACGGATGTGAACAGTGAGATGGTTAGATTGAGTAGTGAAGGAGCAAAGGTTAGAGTGGATAGTTAAGTTAATGATTATAATGTTAACTAAAAGTAAGCAGGGGTGATGATTGATGATATTATAAAAACATAGTTAAAATACTGATAAATTAGCGGTGGGAGTATGTTCGCCAACACGCACCTGTTATTATATAAATTGTAGTGGCAGGTGCCATATAATAATGGTTATTCGGGTAAATGTGGCTGATTTTCTTGTATTTTCGTTGCTTTTTTTTAAGCATTTTGACCATTATTCTGTTCCACTTCATAAATGGTATATAAGATATATTATGTGTCAGTTAGACCACTAACTTGTGTAGATTATGGTCTATTTTTGGGCGATTTGGAGTCATTTGAAGTAAATCCGGTGATTATTTGTACTAATCTGCATATTAATTTGCAATTTGTAGGCTAGCATGGTGGATTGGATACCCCTAATCTGGAAAATTTTCCGGCAGCATATGCAATTACACATGAACAAAAAATAAAAAAATAGAGGAAAATAATTCCGTTTGTCGAATTTACCATCATCATAACTGTGTGAATCGATAAGGAGAGAATTTATCATGTCTTTTTCTGTAGGATTATTTGATAGGTTATTTGGTGAAAAAATTGAATTAGAAATTCCATATGATGGGCAAGTTGTTAAGAGAACTGTAACAAAGAAATGGTATGACCAAATGATCAAGGAAGGGAAGATCGCAAAAGTCGAAGAAGAAGTAGTTACTGTCCATATGATACATCCATTCAATGGATATAGTATTCTTAACTGGGTAGTAGGTGATGATATCCCCCGCGAGACTGTTTTGGAATTTATTAATGATAACGGAGAACTATATGCTATGACGTTTTATGAAAATGGAAAAGAAAATGTAATGGTTGTTAATAAGGAAATGTTTGATGAAACGTATAAGCAATTATCAGATTTATAATTCAAGAAAGCATCCTTTACGAAGGGTGCTTTCTTTGTGACTACAAGACCACTATCTATATGATTTTTGTAATTCTATATACCTATGTGGATGTTGATGATAATATAAATTAAAAAACCACTGGAGGAATATGGAATTGAAGAGAGTATTGATTTTGTTAGTGTTTATCTTTGTAGTAAGTGGTACTTTGTCTCTGAGTATCAACGCTTCATCAATTGATGAACAAGAAACAACTACTAGGATAATTGAAAGTGCATCAATAAAAACAATGGATGGAGTTTTTGATTCCTCATCTGGTCTGGAATCCGATGAAGGTGCGATAATTATTACTTTAAAACAAGCAGAATATGAATTGTTTAAAGCCTTGTCAGTTGACGGAAAAAAGAAGGTAATGAACAAACTTGCACAATCTAATTGGGGCGATTATCTAGGTGTAAGTGTGTGCTATATTTTGGTTATATTTAACAATGAAGTGTATGCTGTTGGCGAAACGACCTATAATACTAATGATTCATCTATATCGCTACAGACTTTTGAGCAAGGAAGTTCGAACTTAACACCATGGAAAAATAAATCTACTAACGATAAACCAAAAGATGATCACGAAAAAAATAAAACTAACAATTCAAATCCAAAAGTTAAATCAATCAGCATCAAGGATACAGGGGTAATTTTAAAAAATAATACAATGCTTCCAGCAGCGCAAGTTTTTAAAAACTTAGGTGGAAGTGTTCAATTGAACAATAACACTAAAGACATTACATTTAAAATTGGCAATATTACAATCAAATCAAAACTAAATTCCAAATACATACAGATTAACAATACTAAAAGTTCATATGCAGTTGCTCCACAGATCATTGATGGTAAGTTAATGGTTCCAGTGCAATTATTAAAAGACCTCTTTAAAGTGACCGTTACGGTTAATAAAGGTGAATATGGCTACGATTCAACATATATTGAATCAGTTACACTTTTATCTGATACAACCAAACTAACAGTTCCAGTAAATGACCTCTATGAATCCTATAAAAGTTATTATGGCAAAACAGCCTGGATAAATACACCTCAGGTTATAGTAAAGGATTTATCTGGTAAATATTGTTATTGCTAACGCATAATGTCCGGAGATTGATGGTGTAAGTTATCCTGCTATTGACGGTTAATCTGACCGCATCCGGATATACGAGAGGGAGAATTATGATAATTCTCCCTGAATGACGCGCTTAACCATATGATCGTCGATAATGCGGTGTTTGTTCTGTGCGCCGTAGAGCATGCAATGAGTACATACTTTGTTAATTAGCCTAGCTGCTCCGCCAGAGTAACGATAGATGTCGTCAATAGCTCCGTCAGTGAAGATGTCTCGTTCCGCACCGGCATAAGTCATGTGTCTCTCGATGTAGGCTCCTGTTTGGGCCCGGTCATAATGCGGAAGTTTGCATTGAAGATCGATGCGTTGACGAATCGCAGCGTAGGCTTGTAGGTTAATGCGATCCCACAATTCACTTTGCCCGACGAGGATGAGGGCCATTGGGCTTTGAGCATCCATCTTGAAATTTAGTAGAAAGCGAACTTCCTCCAGCATCTCTCGGTCCAAAAGATGACTTTCATCCACGACCACGACGGGCTGCAGTCCATGAATTCCCCGCATGAGCTCGATCTCTCGATGCAGCTGACGTTTCGCATCCCCGCGATAAAACTTCGATTCACAACCGAGTTGTTCCAGCAGCCCCTTGTAGAAGTGCCGCGGTGTCAGTTTTGAATCCGACAGATAGAGCACCTTGAACTTCGCAGGATCCAGTTCTTCGGCAAACCGCCGAATCGTTGTTGTCTTTCCGGTTCCGCAGTCACCGGTCACGACCGCAAACCATTGCCGTTCTGCCGCATATTCTAGCCGCCCCAGCGTCTCCTCCAAAATTTCCGACTCATATAACTCACTAGGCAGAATGTCCCTGGAGAACGGTGAACGGCTAAGCTCATAGAATGCCTCAAACATTGCCATTCACCTTGCCTTTCTTACGGAAGCTGATGGCCGGCACTTGCTCAGCGCGGCGCCCGCGACTTTGTACTTCAGCAACGCTTAACAGCCGCGATGAATCTGCCGGCAGCGGCTGAAGTTGATCCGGCAGTGGAGGACGTTTCCCGACACGTTCCCCGATTACGAGTTCCTTTACCTTCCATGGTTCGTGACCTTCGTACTCGATCACGAGCTCGGTGATGTCCGCCGGGTCATACACGACATCCACGGTACATCCGATGAACGGAAGCCCCACTTCATATTTACGCTCCAAGAAGCTGATGCACCCGGTTTTGTCGACTTTGCGGGTTTCGCAATGAAGGAATGCATTGGCGAGTATCTCTAGTTCCACAAACCGAAGCGCCTTCTTGTCACTTCGAAAGGCGGTTTCAGGGCTTCGTTTGTCAAGTGCTGAATGCGGCTTGTTCTGGTAGCATTCCGAAAGCCAAACTTCGAACAATTCATTCAGGCGGTCAAGCGTCTTTGGTTTTTCAAGTGCTGCTTCGCTAAGGAAAGAATCTACCACCCGGTTGAAGCGTTCAACTTTCCCGGTTGATTCGGGCGAGTATGGCCTAGCAAACAGAAGGCGAATGCCGAGCTTGGAGCACGTTCGCGTCATCCACTTAGTTCGATACTGCTTCCCGTTGTCGAAGTACACGGCTTCCGGAACACCGTACTTCTGAATGGCCTTTCGGAAGCTGTCTTCAATGATCGTCTTGTCCATGACCGGGTAAAACTCACCGTGCAGGACAAACCTCGTCGCGTCGTCGATAAAGGTAACGAGAAACACTTGTTTCATCGCTCCGTCCGGTCCAATGGGCAGATACGGACCGTACTTTATGTCCGAGTGCCATAGACGATTGCGGTGTGGCTGTTGGAATCGTCGAGCCGCTACACCTGAGTTTGCATACATTCGCATATGCCTTGTGCTATAACCACGTTCAGTGAGCTTCTCTTGAAGCGTGCTCCGTTTGATTTGACCTGGCTTAACGCGGCCTTCCCATTCCAAGATCTGAATGATCTGGGCAACACTGCGACTTGGCACTTCCCGCCGCAGCAAGATCGCTTGCTCCAAGACCTCCGGTGGAATGGCGGGGGCTGTGGGTTGTTTTCCTTTGCTCTTCGGCTTTAATCCGCCAAAGCCATCTTGCCGGTAGGCTGCTAAATACCGCCGCAGCGTTCTCTCCGATATTCCGATTTGCTCGCAAATTCTTTGCTTGATTTCCCTCGCCTTTGCCGGGTCGAGCCCTTCCGTAAGCAACGGGGCAAGGAGCTGCACACGATCCGCAGCGATCTGTTCCGCTTTCTTCTGATCTTTCATCCGTTTACACCTCTTTTGGTAGATTCGTTTACGAGTCTATCTCAGAGGGCTTCGGACAAGAATGCAGAACGGGTATGTACCCACAATTTTGAATTCACAACAGGTCGGACAACTCTTGCTAGCCATCCATCGGCATCTCCGACATAACGTCCGAATCTATGGTGTGCAGTTTGTGAAGGTGCGGACGGTTCCTTCACAACATCTAGATGAAAGCGAATGGCGATGGACTCTAGGCACCCTAACCAGTAGGTAGCCATTGAGCAAAGCCAAGTCCGCCAACGGTACAGTGTGGAGTTGTCTGCGGCAACATCTACTTCCGTGGGTTCAGACGCAATGACATTCTCCACACATTCTGATTCGTAACGCTTGTAAGGCACAATGCAGTCCGGTAACTCATGATGAATCTTCCGGCAAGCCGTACAACGTAGTCTTCGGATGACCAAGACGCTCTTTTCTCCCGTAGCATGTACAAGCTTCCGTTTTCGGCTCCCGATCACCGTCAAACTCGCAATGCAACAAGGACTAGGAACAATTTCTGCACACCTAACAAAAAACGCCGGGGATCTTCTCAACCAGCTCGTAATTTGATACAATGATCATACGTTTTGTGAGGGGATGTCTCCAGTGAGCTTGCGCGAACAGGCTCACGCTATATGGAGGCATCCTTTTCCTTTTCTGTGATACGGACATTATATTCGTCAATCCCCGGACAGGCAACACCGTCAGCTTTCGGGCATTATGCTTCAGCGTAAACATAAATATGTATATGATAAAGTTAAAAACCTTGCCCAAGTTAAAATAACAAAAGTAGAAAGAGATACAAATTACGGGGATTGGTTGAATGTTTATTTTGTTAATAAGGGAAAGACCTATAAAGCAAATATAAAGGAATCTGATTTCAGATTTGTATTTTATACAGTTAGTCCATACAAACAATACAAATATTCACAAAAACATTGGAATCAGATAGAGAACATGAGTATTAGTATTGGAATGACCTCCGACATGGTTTACTTGTCTTGGGGATTATATGACCGTCACAGTAAGGATACCTATTCATGGGGGACTACTGATATGTGGGTATATGAACAATCAATTGGCGGTGATAAATATTTGTACTTTGTAAATGATGTTTTACATTCAATTTCAACTTACTAAATGCTTTCCTAAACGACCTACCTTTTGGTGGGTCTTTTCTTATCCAGAATAATAAAGGAGCGATGAAAATGAATTATACAGAACGACTTCAACTTGAAACAAAAGGCATCACCTTAACGCCGAACGAATTAACTATTTACCTTGCTGAAGAGGGAATCAGTAATCCAGAAATTGAATATGATGCTTCTTCAGCCAGTGATAAACGTAGAATCTATTCTGCAGCATTATCCATCTTAAATAGTGTAGCAAATAACCCAACATTAATGAAATCCTATAAAGAGGATGATCTGACCGTTTCTGATTTTGCGGAATCGCTTCAAAATCGGATTGACCAATTAGAGCGCAAGATTAGATCCATGTCCATTAATCAATCAGACAACGCTTCAAATACGTTTATGCTGTTTAGCCGCTAAGGAGTGAGTTTATGATTAATCTATTTGAAAGTAGTACTGATGACTTTGCTTTCCTGCTCGATCAGATGGGTAAAGAAGTTACCATAAATAACAATCCTGTCAGGGTACTAGTCACTAACAAAAGTTTGAATGAAAATTATGATGATAGAAAAATCACTTCCATGTCACCATTTAACCGTGGTGATATTGTTGTTTACAACGGTAAAAAATATTTAATTGTCAGCGAAATAAATGATAAGCGATATAACAAATACAAAGCAATCATAAGACATCTTCCGCACAGAATCATTGTTAATTCCGAAAGTCGATTCTACACTCTGGATTGCTATATAAATACAACAGATTTAGGTTTAACCTCTGGTAAGGTACTTACCCTTGCTGATGGGGAGATAACAGTAAATTGTAGTAATTACTCATTAGATTCTGGCCTTAAATTGGATGCTAGGTTCTTGCTTAATGGTCGGGCATGGAAAGTAACAGGAATTGATGATTATAGCAAGCCTGGGACAGTTGCTTTAACATGTACTAAGGATACGATTGATTCAACGGATGATCTTGTGAACGGTATTGCTGGTGGTTTAGGGATTAAAGTAGATATAACAAGCGGTGATTTTAACCTTTCTATTGGCTCAACTTATCAACTTACATGGACAAGTACGAATAACGCACCAGTTAAATTTAGTTCCTCAGATGACTCAATTGCCACTGTTGACGCTCATGGCCTTGTAACAGGGCTTAATATTGGTTCGGTGACAATTACGGCTTATCATGCTCAATTGGAGTGGATTAAAGACACAGTTATGGTTACCGTCGAAGATATTCCAGTGGACTACACTGTTACAATCACAAGTAGTAGTAGCCCGGGCGAAATTTATAAAGGACGGACTAAAACATACGAAGCCATTGTAACTCAGGGTTCAGCAACAGTAATAGAACCTGTTACCTGGGCGATATATGCAGACGATCAAACAAGCACAACAACGTTTGCAAAGATTACAAGTCAAACAGGAACATCGTGTATTGTAAGTGGGGATAATTTAGGATATGTACAACTGAAGGCTAGTTTGGTAGTTGATCCGTCTGTTCACGCTTGGTACAGAATTAGGATTAGAAGTGCGTTATAAATAAAAATGCCCCCAATGATGAAGGGGGCATACTTTACTTATAACAGTTTATTCAATGCGTTAAATTTATCATTTTGTTCTTTGAGTGCAGTTCCCCATAAAGAGAAGTAACGGAGAGTCATTGCAATATTTGAATGTCTCAGAATTTTCTGGATGGTTCCTACATCGGCTCCTGCCATTAACATACGATGTGCAGCAGTATGTCGGAATGTATGGGCAGATAAGCGAACGTTCTTAAAATTCATATGTGCCTTCAAATGTTTAAAAATACACTTTATAGCATTATCGGTTAATTGTTCACCTTTTCGGTCTGTAAAGACAAACTCAGGGAGTCCGTTAAAGTATTTTTCAACAAACAACTTATACTCCAAAAACTCCTTTTTGAGTTTATCGGTCATTGGCAAACTGCTTGCCATACGTTTTTTACCTGTGACAGTGATGACTTGATTGTGCAAATCTACATCACTCCAGCGCAAGTTTACCGTTTCACCTAACCGACAAGCCGAACCAAGAAGAAAGATGATCAGGAAGTAATCACGGTAACTGTACAGAGTCTTATCACGGTATTTGAGCCGCTGATAGTAATTAAGCATTTGTTTTATTTGTTCATCTGAAAACACTTCTATTTTTATCTCTTCTTTTGCAAATGGAATCCGTTTAGTTGGGTTTGTTTTTGTTGTGAAAATATCCATTTCAGATTCAAAGTAGTTAAAGAAAATTTTAAGCACATGAAGTTTACTATTTACGGTAGTGGGATTATTCTTTCGCTCTTTACTGCAATAGATGAGATATCCTTTAACCAAAGAGGAAGTACAATCCTCTAGATTAACAATACCTTGGTCAATACAATATGCGTGGAACTCGTTCAATGTTGCCATATAAGATTCCAAGGTTCGACTTGAAATGTTCCTGTACTCCCGATCTGATTTGAACTCATTCAAACTAAACTTTAAAAGCATGAAAAAAACCACCAATCTAATGTTATTTTCAAACAATAGATAGTGGTTAAACCATTCGGAAACGTGTTCGTTAGTGACCACAATAAAAATAAAAGGGACTGAGTAGGCTCAATCCCTTTCACTGTAAGGCCTATGATCTGTAGTGGGCTCGAACCACTGACCCCCACCCTGTCAAGATGGTGCTCTCCCAGCTGAGCTAACAGATCAGAAATAAAATAAAAAATTGAGGTAATTCATATATTACCAGCAGACAAGCTGGCTGTCAACGGTTTTTTCGTTATAAAATAGGACGTTTCGGTTCAGACTAGGAAAAGTGCCATTTTTCCATAAACAGGAGCGTGAATTCCATGAAACAAGCAGCTTACTTCAGCATGAATCGAATCGCGGTTGCTGCTGTAACCCTAACCACCATCGCAGTCGTCAGCGGATGCAGCGTTCCGGAACGGACGTCGGTTCAGCTTGAGCCCTTGAACTCGCCTTCGGCTCCCGTTCTGCTGGATGTATACAGCCGTTCGGTTCAAAACGAAGTATATTCAAGGGATGGGGAGCTGTCTCGTCCCGAACCGATGTCAACGCTTGAATCCGATCCAACGCTGCCCGAGCTGACCCATTGATTCCGTTTGGCATCAATCGTTCATCAGAGGAGCGGTAGTCCCGCTACTCGATCGGTTCCTTGTCATAACGTGCAAGCGCGGATGTTCGGTAACCGCCGGCCACAAGGCTGGCGGCCGCAATTTAACCAAGTTATCTATTCCTCATCCCATTTGCGGGAGTAACCCTTCTTTATTGCCCAGAATACTGGAAAAATGATGAGGACGGCAATGATAGCGGCTACAAAAATCGTGCCTCCGATTCCCATGCTCGGCCTAGCTCCTTTCTAAGAAGACGTTAGCTTCTACTATACAGGAAATCAAATCTTTTGTATAATATTTCGATCTGATAAAGATAGAGGGTTCCGATAGACGAATCTACATAAAGAGGTGTGAATCAAGTGGCAGCAGAGATTATTAATGTGACGACCGAGGAGCAGCTGGAGCAAGCACTGGACATCCGTAAAGATGTGTTCGTGCTGGAGCAGAAGGTGCCGATTGATCTGGAGATTGACGATTATGACCGGTTGGATGCGGAGGCCTGGCATGTATTGATCAAATCGGAAGGGCAGTATGCCGCAACCGGCCGTTTGACCTACTATAATAAGGATTCGGCGAAAATGCAGCGGATCGCCGTCCGCAAGCCGTTCCGCTCCAAAGGCATCGGCCGGGTGCTGATGATGGCATTAGAAACGCAGGCTCGGGAGCTGAAGCTGCCTTATGCAGTGCTGGATGCCCAAGTACAGGCAGAGCCGTTTTACCGTAAGCTCGGATACGAGACGATATCGGATGAACCGTTCGACGATGCGGGGATTCCCCATGTTCGGATGAAAAAAGAGCTGTAATCCTGCTCATCCCTGGCATGAAGAAGAGGCCCAGCGTTGGATCGCAGGGCCTCTTTATCGATCTTTTAGAATGTCGGCAGATTGTCCAAATTGTTGCTTGGATCGCCATCGGCATTCGAACGGAGATGCTCGTCACCGTCACGTCCGCGAAATACATTCACATTCTTGATTTGTTTATTCTTCGCCATTTGCTGGGCTGTTTTGTAATCGACGACCGTTCCGTCCTCGAGCTTCAGCTCGACGATATCGCCATCGCCGTTTTTCCGTACGCCTACGACTTCTTGAGAATTGTTTTCCATGATATATCGCCTCCCGGGTATAGAGTTCCCGGGTCCGATCCTATCTATGCACCCCAAAACCATGCAGTATTCTGAATCTTCCGTCGGTCTGCTGCGGATATTCAAGCCTCAGACAGCTTGGAATCTCTTTTCCCGTTTCGACCTATAACTCGTAGATGCGCTGCTGCTCCAGAAATTCCATCAATCCGGTCTTGCCGATATAATCTTTGGCATTGTCCCCATAGTGCATTAGATAAGTGCGTTCTTGAATATTCTCCGGCAGACTAAGCAGCTCCTCCAGCGTGGTGTGGACCTCGCCCGGCCCCTGCAGCTGACACTCATGCAGAATTACCTCGCACCCCCGGTCCTGTACCAGTGTACGAAGCAGCGCAGGATCGAATACCATATCGGCGCTGTAAAAAATCCGTTCATTCAAATAAAGCGAATAGCTGCTCTTCCCCGGGATATGCCGGGTTTGAATCAGCTCCACGGACAATCCGGACGAAATATCCGTCTTTACCCCCGGCTTCAGCGGATGGACGTCAAAGATATCGTCCAGCGAGGTGATTTGACCTTCTTGATACATGCCGCCCCGCAAGGTGTTCTCCCACAGCGGCTGGACAAGCGCTTCGCCGATGTAGAGCGGAAGCTTGCGCTTGTATTGCAGCTTTGTGATAAAAGCAAGCTCCTCCAAACCGCCGACATGGTCCCCATGAATGTGGGTGATCAGCACCGCATCGATGTCATTGAACGTAGCCCCGAGCTGGTGCAACGCCATAGGGGCTGTAATCCCGCAATCGACCATCAGCGTATACCCGTTGTCATCAATCAGCGCGTTATTGTTGTAGTACTGCTTGGCAAACGCACCGCCGGTGCCAAGCATTTGCAATTTCAAAGTCAATGTGCGTAACCTCCTGATGTATGATGTGAAAATCCTGGCAAGCTACTTTATATTGTACCGAAACCAGGGCGGAAGTACACGGTCTTTAAATACCTTCTTAGGCGGTAGTTTCATCAACAAAATTAGACAAATTTTTTTCCACAAACTGCTGGACAGAGCGCAACTTGTTATTTGGGTTGTAGTATACACATATAACAACATGATGAGCTATTGGGGGGAACGGATAAGATGAAGTGGAAGAAAGTGATGGCGTGCGTTCTGGTCCTTTCGTTAATGGGTGGCAGTACGCTTTTATTTGCGGATTCCGTACAAGAGCGTGTCCGGGTATGGCTCAACGGACGCGAATTAAAGGACGGCGGTTATGTGATCGACGGCAAAACCTACGTGCCGGTGCGGGAGTTTGACGGTGCCGTGGACTGGAATTCGAAGACAGGTAATGTCGAAGTGATTAAACCTAATGTGCATATTTTCCTGTTCAAAGGGGACACTGTATTCGGGAACGTCAACAGGGGCAAGCTGAAATTCAACGTATTCAGCCAGGTCGACAGCCTGAATAACGATATCCATGCGGTGAAGGTTGCGATCGAAGACCCATCCGGTCATGTCAAGGATATTCAATCCCAGGTCGTTCAAGACCGGAAGGACAATTTTTGGTTCCGCACCTATGATTTTACGTATGACTTTAAAACGTCAGGCAAATACTCGGTCGGCTTTTATGTCCAGGTTAAACCCGATTCCGGCTTCGTCAAGGTTGCCGAAAAGGTGATCACGGCGCTGAACTAAACGCAGGTTGTGGCCGCCTCAGGAAAAATTGACCTGAAGAAGCCTTACGTGATACGATACGAAAGTATGATAATTTAACCCGAAGTGAGGTTTTTTCAATGAGCGAACACAAACACGAACACGGAGATGCTTGCGGCTGCGGTCACGATCATGACCACGACCATGATCATGAGGAGTTTGTGCTTACATTGACGGATGAGCAGGGCAAAGAAGTGGAAATGGTTCTCGTAGAAACCTTTGATGTGGGCGAGAAGCTTTATGCACTGCTGCTTGAGCGCGACAATCCGGAAGCGGACGGCGTCATCCTGCGTATGGAAGAAGAGAACGAGGAAATGGTTCTTTACAATATCGAGGACGAAGCGGAATGGAACGAAGTAGAGGCCGCTTATAACGAGCTGGTCGCTGCAGCGAATCAGGAATAATATCCGCATAGGAGCAAGAAAGCAGGCTGCCTCTGGGAGATCTCCCGGAAGCGGCCTGTTTTTGCGTTCGATAAAGGAACCGGATTTCATCCTGGTATGCGCCGCTCTATGCGTTCACTCCATCAGGTTAGTGATAAGTATTTGTGCCACACCTCCAGATTACAGTATCGTTAATGGCCGCCCTTTCTTGCGAAGACGACCTCCGTCACGATCGGCAAATGATCTGATGCCTCTGTGTGGATGACACGCTGGTTTGCGTGCGAAACGCCGGGAGAGGTTAAAATATAGTCAATCGTCACCGACGGGTTGCGAACCGGAAAAGTATAGGCGTCCTCGATGCCTTGGAAGCTGTCGACGAATAAGCCGCTGTTCAGCAATAGCCCAACTTCCTCGCTTGCAGGCTCGGCGTTCAGATCACCAAGCAGCAGGGCCGGACCATCGGAGGCGGAGGTCGAAGCGAGATCGACGATTTCCTGCGCCTGCGCCAAACGGCTCGTTACATCAAGGCCAAGGTGCGTGTTATATACATTGACATGGACTCCTCGTACATTGATCACGGCATGCAATACACCGCGTTGCTCCTTGCCGAAGCTGCTAAGCCATACGTTTTCGGACTTCAGGATCGGATATTTGCTAAGAATCGCGGTTCCGTACTGACGGTTCTCAGTCTGTCCTTCGGCTGGAGCCAAATCCAGGTTTGCCCCGTAAGCATAATGATAGCCAAGCAATTCAGCCAATTCTTTGGCTTGATCCTGGAAGCCGCTTCGCTCCCCATAGAACCGGTCCACTTCCTGCAGACCGACGATGTCCGCTCCGGCATCCCGGATGACTCCTGCAATCCGTTCGAGACTTAATTGATTATCCAGGCCGACGCCATGGTGGATGTTGTACGACATAACGGTTGCCGGCACCTTGCCTCCATATCCGTTGTCCGCGGCCTGAGCGCCGAATGGAAGCATGGACATAAGCAGCAGGGCAGTGAAGAGCGAAACTACTTGTTTTTTCATCAACAAATCTCCCTTCTATGAATAGATGCTGGAAGAACAAATAACCATGATATGGATGGATGAAGCGGTTCCAAACTTATTATACATCGCTACTGTAAATGCCGGATGAAATTGGATAGAGGGAGGGGAAAATTGAGGAGAAGGACATAGCCTTCCGTTAAGCAAAGCCCTCGGGTGATTCAAACGGCCAGTGTCATTAGCCCGTGTTATTTGCAAAAAGGAGAGACTATGGTCCCTGATCACGCTGGTTAAATGGATGGTAAAGGACAAAAACCCGGAGCAAACCTGCTCCGGGTTAGACTAGCGTAAAATAAGTTTCATTAGAAGATCGGATCGGCTTCTACAATAACCTTAACATTCTGAATGCTGCGGTCCTCAGGGCCTTTCACCGGGAGTCCGACCTCGACGTGATCGATAATGTAGTCGATGTTTTCCTGGGAAATAACTTCACCCGGCAGCAGGATCGGGATTCCCGGCGGATAGACATAAATAAATTCGGCGATGATCCGTCCGGCCGATTCTTTAAATGGAATGATCTCGGTGTCCCCGTAGAAGGCATCGCGCGGGATAAGCGACAGCTGCGGAATCTCCGGTGTCTTCACAACAAGCTCATTGATTTCATTCACATGAATATATTCGTTGGACAGCTCGCGCAGAGCGGTCAGCAGCGTATCGATCGTATCCCGGTTATCCCCCGGGGTAATGAGGCACAGGATGTTGTACATATCGCTGAGCTCTACTTCGATATTATAATGATCGCGGAGCCAGTTCTCGGTCTCGTACCCGGTAATGCCCAGATGGCGGACATGGATCGTCAGCTTGGTCGGGTCATAGGAGTAAGTCGCCTCGCTGCCCAGAATTTCATCCCCGAAGCAATATAGCCCCTCAATCTCGTTGATCTGACGACGGGCATACTGTGCGAGCTCGATCGTTCTCGCAGCCATTTCCTTCCCGTGCAGCGCCAAATTGCGGCGTGACGTATCCAGCGATGCAAGCAGGATATAGGAGGTCGAGGTCGTCGTCAGCATGCTGATGATGGTCTGCACCCGATACGGATTAATATAGCCGTTCTTCGTGTTGACGTTCAGCACCGAGCTTTGCGTCATGGAGCCGCCGAGCTTATGGACGCTGGTCGCAGCCATGTCGGCGCCTGCTTCCATAGCGGACATCGGAAGCTCTTCATGGAAATGGATCAGCACGCCATGTGCTTCGTCCACCAGAACCGGCACGTTGTAGCTGTGGGCAAGATCGACAATTTCCTTCAGATTGGCGCTGACGCCGAAATAGGTCGGGTTGATGACTAAGACGGCTTTGGCGTCCGGATGGCGCTTCAGTGCTTTGCGCACCGAGCTGATCGTAATCCCGTGGTCGATCCCGACGTTGGGGTCCTGAGCCGGGGATACGAATACGGGCTTGGCCCCGGTGAAAATGATGGCGGACAAAACGGATTTATGCACGTTGCGGGGAACGATAATTTTATCCCCCGGGGCACATACGGACATGATCATGGTCATGATCGCCCCGCTTGTCCCCTGTACGCTAAAAAACGTATGGTCCGCGCCAAAGGCGTCGGCGGCCAGCTTCTGGGCCTCTTCGATCACGCCGGTAGGCTGATGCAGATCGTCCAGCGGCGCAATGTTGATCAGATCTATGGAAAGGGCGTTATCCCCTATAAACTCTCGAAACTCGGCATCGGTGCCTAAGCCCTTCTTATGCCCCGGAATGTGAAATTGAACCGGGTTTTTGGCCGCGTGTTCCTTGAGTGCGGTGAAGAGCGGTGTACGGCTATGGTCCATTGACGCTGTCACAACCTTTCCTTATGTGTATGGTTAATATTTGTCGGTTACTGCTTTTATATAAGCAAAATTGAGTATAGCAAAATGGGGGGGGAATGCAAGAAATTTTCAAGCACGAAAAAAAGAGCTGCTCAAGCAGCCCTTTCAAATGATGATCCTGCGATCAAAACGACATTTTGTAAAGCGGCAGAAGCGTCTCGAAGGTCTCCTGGACCTTCTCCAGCAGCTTGTCCCCGCTCAGCTTGACCGCTTCCTCGCGCGGGATGCGAAGTCCGCACATCACTTCAGCCTTCTTGACCTCCTTCAGCTTATGAATAAGCTTCTCGAAGTCGCCTTGGCTCATCGCTTGATGGGGCGTTCCCTCGGGGTTCATATGGTCCATAGACCAATAGAAATGACCCGGCAGCGCTTTGATCGTCTTCTTCAGCTTCGCTTCAAGGTTGGCTGCGAACACGGCTTTGTTCGGGCTTTCGTAAATGATCGCAAAAATAACAAACAGATGCGTGCCGAAGAGACCCACTTCAAAATGAGGGAGCGCTTTGTAGCCGCGCTTATTGGCAGCCCAGGCGACCCATGTATCGATCGGGGGGTTAACCTTGCGTCTGGCATGCTTCGCAACATGAACGAACATGTCCTCGCCTGCGAGAGCGGAAACAAGGGGGGCCAGCTCCGCTCCGATCAACTCCAGCTTTGGCCGAACGTGCTCGATGAGCGCTTCCATTCGAGCTTCGAGCCCAGGGACGGAGAATACGTCGAAATCTTGATCGTTAAATCCTGTGAACGCTGTTGTCATCTATGTGAAATCCTCCTGTTAAGTATCTTCATATGACCTATACTAGCTCTTTCCAATACCTTATTATACCATAGCTGACCCGTACTTCCCGCATGATGGGCATAAGCTTCACTGTAATTTCATCTGGGGAAAAATAGTCAATAAACCAAGTTACCGTTACATAAGATGGAGTATAAGATATAGATAAGACAACGTCAAAAAGCTGTGCAAGAGGGGGAATCTTCACCGTCGTTTTGTGATCGGTAGTAAACCGGAGGAGGGAGTGCCGTGAATAAGAGCGAGGAAGTGGAGTATTGCAACCTGGAGCTCCGGTTTGATCGCCGGCATATCCAGGACCTGATCAAGGAACTGATCCAAGAAGGATACTCACTGTATTGGAGCGAGAATGAGTCGCAGTTTATCATATCAATCCGGACAGGACGCAAGCTGGTAAAGCTTCGGTTTCAGCGCACAGGCAGCGGGTTTAAACTGGTCGGCGATTACATGATCCGGGATCCGAGGCTGGCGGAATGGATGGAGAAGCTGATCGAGAATACCCGAGGGCACGCTGTCGTCAAACGCTTCAAGGACCGGCAAATTTTAATCGAAAATATACTGTTCGGCGAAGTTATCCGCCTTGTGGAGATTACGGGCTATCGCCAGCGCGTCCTGTTCCAGAAGGGGACGCCGATGACAGAGCAGGAAATGATGCGATTATTCGAATCGGACGAAGGGGAACGAAGACTGCTGCTGTGCAGGCTGGAGACCGATGATGAGCTGGAGAAGCTGTATGAAGCGATGCAAGCGGGCGACAAGGAGAAGATCATGAGCTGCAAGCAGAGATTGAAGGAGCTTGCCTTAGAGCTGATGAGGCTTGAGTGGTAAGTCCCATTTTCATAGTTCCATGCCAAAAGCACGAACAACACTCCGAGTCAAAAGGGGTGTTTTCGCGCGCGTTCGCAGGTGATCCCCTTGAAGCCGGCGATCGACGTTTTTGTTACAGGGGTTCACTTCTCCACAGAAAAACGTTAAAATGAGAATAATGTAATCATCCCGATAGGGATTGGGTTGCTTATAAAATATACTGGAGTAAAGGATGGAGAACCAGATGTCAAAACAACAAATCGGTGTCATCGGCCTTGCTGTCATGGGTAAAAACCTGGCCTTGAACATCGAAAGCAAAGGTTTTACCGTTTCTGTATATAACCGCTCTCCGCAAAAAACGGAGGACATGCTGAAGGAAACCGTCGGCAAGCAGGTTAAAGGCACCTATTCGATCGAGGAATTCGTGGATTCCCTTGAGAAGCCCCGCAAAATTCTGATTATGGTTCAAGCCGGACAAGCTACGGATGCTACCATCGAGCAGCTGATCCCGCACTTGGACAAAGGCGATATCATTATCGACGGCGGTAACGCCTACTTCCCGGACACGCAGCGCCGCAGCAAGGAATTGGCCGAGAAAGGCTTTAACTTCATCGGTGCTGGGGTATCCGGCGGCGAAGAAGGCGCCCTGAAAGGTCCATCGATCATGCCTGGCGGACAAGAAAGTGCATACAAGCTGGTTGAGCCGATCCTGACGGCCATTTCCGCTAAAGTGAACGATGAACCTTGCTGTACATATATCGGTCCTGACGGTGCCGGACATTATGTGAAGATGGTTCACAACGGCATCGAGTATGGAGATATGCAGCTGATTTGTGAAGCATACCAATTGCTGAAAGACGTGCTTGGTCTGAATGCGAAGGATCTTCATGAAATCTTCACGGAATGGAATAAAGGCGAGCTCGACAGCTATCTGATCGAGATTACCGCCGACATTTTCTCCAAATACGACGAAGAAACAGGCAAGCCGATGGTGGATGTCATCCTGGATACAGCCGGACAAAAAGGCACGGGCAAATGGACAAGCCAAAGCTCCCTGGATCTTGGCGTGCCGCTCTCTATGATTACGGAATCCGTATTCTCCCGCTTCCTTTCCGCGATGAAGGACGAGCGCGTTGCGGCAAGCAAAATTTTGAATGGTCCGAAAACCGCTCCATTCGACGGCGACAAAGCGGAATTTATCGAAAATGTCCGCAAAGCGCTGTTCGCAAGCAAAATCGTATCTTACGCGCAAGGCTTCGCTCAGCTCCGCGTTGCATCCGATGAGTACGGCTGGAATCTGCAGTACGGCAATCTTGCTAAAATCTGGCGCGGCGGCTGCATTATCCGCTCCCGCTTCCTGCAGAACATCACGGACGCTTATGAGAACAATCCGGAGCTGAAGAACCTTCTGCTCGATCCGTTCTTCAAAGAAATTATCGAATCGTACCAAGATGCATGGCGTAAAGTCGTGGCATCCGCGGTATCGCTCGGTATTCCTGTTCCTGGCTTCTCCAGTGCGCTGGCTTACTACGACAGCTACCGTACGGCGAACCTTCCGGCGAACCTGCTTCAGGCTCAGCGCGATTACTTCGGGGCGCATACGTTCAAGCGTGTAGACAAGGAAGGAACGTTCCACTACAACTGGATGGAGTAATTGTCCATGGCAAGATGAGCTTGTCGTCTCACCAGGAGGAGGTCAATTCCCCTCCTCCGCCGGAGGGAGAAGCTGAGGTTTGCGGACCGGAGAGGGGGCTAACGCCTCCTGCAGCTCCGAAAGTCCGTGCATGGCCTCCAGCAGGCAAGTGCGAATGTCGCCGCTTTGGGCGTGGACATGGCTTCCGCTTCCAAACAGGAGCAGTGCGGCTTCGCAATAGCTGTAGAAGTTTTGCAGCAATCGTGGCTTTGAAAGATCCAGCAGGGCTGGATCCTTCGAAGCCACTTTTTTTTGTACAAAATGCAGCACCCAAACCACATCCTCTCTGCATAGAGGATAGGAGGGATCGAGGATCCGGCGGATACGCAAGGGCGCCGAGGCGATCGAGGAACGGTGATCGGACATATGGACGCGGTTCCTCCTTTCTTTCATTCTTGTATTCTTCCATTTCAGTATATGATCCGGATGTCCAAACTAGACTTTCTGTTAGATTTATCAGTTACCCTTACTAAAGCGGCGTGTTGTTCAGTAAGCCAGTAAGCCAGTAAGTCAGATCCATTGTCGAAAGTTTTCGGGCTATGGTATGATATGAACAACTTTATAGTGAAGCAGCAAATGGGGTGTAGCATTGAATACAAGGAGCGGGAACATCATCTTGATCGGGATGATGGGAACGGGGAAGTCAACCGTAGGGCGTCTCGTCGCCGATCATCTGAACTATTCGCTGGTCGATCTTGATGCCGAGATTGAGAGAATGGCCGGTAAAAGCATTCCGGATATATTCGCAGCGGACGGAGAGGGCTGTTTCCGGGATATCGAGACGGCGGCGCTTCGCGAGGTGCTGCATCGGACGAGCCAGATCATCGCGACCGGAGGGGGAGCGGTGCTCCGTCCCGAGAATTGCGAGGCGATGAAGCGGGGAGGCTGGGTCGTCGCATTGACGGCGGATGCCGATACGATTGTGGAACGGGTCCGGGGCGATGCCAACCGGCCGCTGCTTGCGGGCAATGTAGAGGAGCGAGTGCAGAGCATCCTAATGGAAAGAGCCGATAAATATCGTTTTGCCGATCTGATGGTGGATACCGCAGGGCTGACGGCGGATGAAGTCGCGGCTGAGATTTTAATGCATTACCGCGGCTAAGATGATCAGTGCTGGTCGGATGATAAAGAGCCTGTTCCAGGGAAAATGTGAACTGTTCTAGCGGGAGAGACAACAAGGCGGGGGAAACTGTAGCTTCCCCCGCCTTCCTGCAGACAATGAGCGGCTACTCCTCTTCATGCCACTGAAGCATGCCGCCTTTCAGGTTGATCACATTATGAATTCCTTGATGGCTCAGAAATTCGCACACATGCTGGCTGCGTCCGCCGCTGCGGCATATAATGACGACCTCTTCATTTCGAGGGATCTCATCGAGCCTGGCGGGGATTTCGCCCATCGGGATATGCTTGGCGCCGTTGATCATGCCGGCTGCCACTTCCTCGTCTTCCCGGACATCGATCATGTACACTTGCTCGCCGTTGTGAAGACGGCGTCTAAGCTCAGAAGTTTCCATCTGGGGAATCGGTTTCATCAGTTGACCTCTTTTCTGCAAAATGATAACGTCCCGAGCAAACGGGCCGCCGGAAAATTTAAAAGTGATATGAACAATGATAACCAAGCGGCGATTTCTCTGTCAATCGACTGCCTTAGGATCATTTGGAAAACAGCGTACAAGCGCTATACTATATACAAGGAGAGATACATATTATGGATATCATTGTAAGGCCTACTCCCAAACTACAAGGCGAGATCGGGGCGTTGTCGTCCAAAAACTACACGACGCGCTACCTGCTTGCAGCCGCGCTGGCCGAAGGAACGAGCACGGTTTATTATCCGGCTCACAGCGAGGACAGCGATGCGATGAGACGCTGCATCCAAGATCTTGGAGCCGTCCTCGAGGAGGACGATGAGAAGGCGGTCATTACCGGCTTCGGCAAATCGCCGCGAAACGTGAAGGAATTGAATGTAGGGAATGCCGGAGCGGTGCTGCGTTTCTTAATGGGCGTAGCGGCTTTGTCCGAAGAGGTTACGTTTGTAAACACATATCCGGAATCGCTAGGGAAGCGTCCGCATGATGACTTGATCGATGCGCTCGGGCAACTGGGCGTACAGGTGGAGCATAATGACGGGAAGCTGCCGATCACGATTCGCGGAGGCAGCCCGAAGGGCGGACGCATTACCGTCTCCGGCGAGGTCAGCTCGCAGTATTTGAGCGCCCTGCTGTTCCTGACGCCGCTGCTTACCGAGGACAGCGAGATTACGGTGACCGGGGATCTGAAGTCGAAGGTGGTTGTCGGTCAGACGCTGGAAGTGCTGGAGCAGGCCGGGATTATGATCCATGCGGACGAGGACTACATGTTCTTCCGGGTTCCGGGCGGCCAGTCCTACAAAGCGCAGATCTACACGGTTCAAGGCGACTATCCGGGTTCCGCCGCAGTCCTTGCCGCAGCAGCAGTAACGGAATCGGACGTAACGATCCGCAACCTCGCGGAGGACAGCAAGCAAGGGGAGCGCGCGATCATCGACGTGCTCCGCATGATGCAGGTTCCTCTTACGCACGAGAACGGCAATGTGCGCGTCCAAGGGAACGGGCGGCTCAAAGCGCTGGAATTTGACGGGGACACGGCGACGGACGCGGTGCTGGCGATGGTGGCGGCCGCCGTGTTTGCTGAAGGCACCTCCCGTTTTTACAATGTTGAGAATCTTCGGTACAAGGAATGTGACCGAATTACGGATTATTTGACGGAGCTGCGAAAGGCAGGCGCTAATGTGGAAGAACGTCAAGCTGAGATTATCGTTCACGGCCGTCCGGAAGGCGTCGAGGGCGGTGTCGAAATTAATGCCCACTATGATCACCGCGTAATTATGGCTTTGACGGTGGTGGGGCTTCGCTCCAAGCAGCCGCTGCGAATTCGGGACGCGCATCATGTCGCCAAATCCTACCCGCAGTATTTCGATCATCTGAAGGCGCTTGGGGCCGATGTGGAATGGGTAAAATAAGGGTAGCAAAGAGCCATTCGAAAAACTCCGAAAGGTGGTAACCATCCCATGGCATTTGAAAATCCGAGCCGCGAGCAAATTGCGGATATCTTGAAAAATGCAGGCAACATCGCCGTAGTCGGCCTGTCCGACCGCCCGGACCGCACTTCCCATATGGTAGCTGCGGCTATGCAAAGCCGGGGGTACCGGATCATTCCGGTAAATCCCGGAGCAGACGAAATTCTTGGGGAGAAATGCTATCCTTCCTTGAAGGACATACCGGAGCCTGTAACGATCGTGAATGTATTCCGGCGGAGCGAATATTGCGCCGACGTGGCACGGGAAGCTGCAGAGATCGGCGCCAAAGTGCTCTGGCTGCAGCAGGGCATCATCAGCGAGGAGGCGGCAGCGATCGCCGAGGAGAACGGCATGATCGCGGTCATGGACCGCTGCATTAAGGTAGAGGATTCGATCGCCCTGCGCGGCAAATAATTTTTTTATTTCGAGTGGATGGAAGAAGGGCAAGTCTTGCGAGAGAGTAACCGGCAGTCAAGGATGCGGCACAATCGCGAATCCTGATTGTTTTTGGTTCAATCAAGCAGGACTTGCTTTTTCGTGTGGGGGTGAGGTTTTCTTTTTGACAAAAAGAGGTGGAACGCTTACCATCAAGGATAGAAAGGAGGGCTCGCCTTGAATTGGTTGGGATCGTTGCAGCAGCTGGGCAGAGCCGTTATGCTCCCTACAATGGCGCTTCCGGCCGCAGCTCTCCTGCTTAGCGTGGGCAGTCTGCCGTGGGCGGCCTGGGGCTTCGGAACTTTGGGCGAGATTGCCCAAGCGGCGGGACACGGCGTGTTTTATTATATGCCGTATTTATTTGCCATCGGGGTTGCCTGGGGGCTCTCGAACCAGGGAGGGCCTGCAGGTCTTGCGGCTCTGGCCGGCATGTTTATATATGATCAGGTGATTTCCCGTCTGGGGGATGGAGGCGTTCAGCCCTCCACCTTGATCGGGATCATTTTTGGTGTGCTATCCGGATATGTCTATAACCGCTTCAAGCATATTAAATTGCCTGAGGCGATCCAATTCTTCGGAGGATCCCGCTTCGTGCTGTTGTTCATGGGGCTGTTCTCCGCCGTGTTCGCATGGTTCATGCTGGGGATGGCTCCGATCGTGCAGCGCGGTCTGGACTCCTTCTACGAGCTGACGGTGCATATGGGCGCTTTCGGTTTGTTCCTGTACGGCATCCTGTACCGGGTGCTAACGGCATTCGGCCTGCACCATTTGCTGAATAATGTATATTGGTTCCAGCTTGGAACGTACGAGACCAGTGACGGCACGATTGTTCAGGGGGATCTGCCGCGGTTCTTCGCCGGCGATCCGACGGCAGGCGATTTCATGGCCGGACTGTTTCCGATCATGATGTTTGCGCTGCCGGCTATCGCATTCGCAATCATCCAGGAGGCGCGCGAGGATTTAAAGCCGAAGGTAAAGAAAACGTTTATGCGTTCGGCCCTCGTCTGTTTTTTGACCGGGGTATCGGAGCAGATCGAGTTCGCGTTTTTATTCGCCTCTCCTTATCTGTATGTGCTGCACGCACTGATGGCGGGCTTCGCCATGGTGCTTACGTACATGTTTGATATCCATCACGGCTTTTCGTATTCGGCAGGCTTCATCGACTATGTGCTCAACTACCACCTGTCACAGAATGCCTGGATGATCATACCGATCGGCATCGTATACGGGCTGGTCTATTATTTTCTGTTCCGCTGGGCGATTCGCACCTTCGAAATTCCGACGCCGGGGCGCGAGGAAGGCTCGGCTCTGGAAGGACGGGCCGGAGATATTCCGTATCAGGCGCCGCTCATTCTGGAAGCGCTGGGGGGCAAGGACAATATTGTTCAGGTGCAGTCCTGCATGACCCGGTTAAGATTGACCGTGTATAATGACCGCCAGATCGATTCCGACGCGCTCAAGCTGCTTGGCTCGGCAGGCATTATCAAGCTTGGCGGGGGCAATGTGCAAGTGGTGTTCGGGACCTACTCCGAGCTGATCCGCGAGGAAATTAACAAGCTGATGCAGCAGGATCTGCCGCGGGTGCTGTTCAGCGCTCCGGTACAAGGACGCATGCTGCCGATTGACGAAGTGCCGGACGATATTTTCGCTGCCAAGCTGGTTGGCAACGGGGTGGCATTTATACCCGAGAAGGGGGAGCTCGTCTCTCCGGTATACGGTACGGTGATGCATGTGTATCCGACGATGCATGCCATCGGGATATCCACCCCGGATGGTCTTGAGGTGTTGATCCATATCGGCATCGATACCTCCCAGCTGAAAGGGCCGTTTACGGCTGTCGTCAGCGAAGGGGATACGGTCGAGCCCGGCCAGCTGCTGGTCAAATTCGACCTGGCGTATCTGAAGGCGCACGCCGCATCGCTGGCTACGCCGATGGTGATCACGAATCCGGATAAGGTCAGATCCTGGAGCTATGCTCCGTTCAAATCGGTCAAGAAAGGACAGTCATCCGTCATGTCCGTCGTATTAAATGAGAGTAACGCTGGGGGTAGAGAAACATGATACAAGGCATTGGCGCAGCAACAGGCGTAGCGATCGGAAAGGCTTTCGTATTGCCGCATTGGGAGCTGGATCTTCCGGATTCCGAATTGGACGCCGTCGATTTGGCCAAAGAGTTCGAGCGTCTATATGAAGGCATACGAACCTCCAAGAACGAAATCGAATACATCAAGAATGAATTCAAAGAAATGGTGGGGCACGAGGAGTCGCAAATATTTGACGCGCATCTGGCCATCCTGGACGATCCGGTGTTCATGAACGAAATCCAAGGGATCATCGAACGTCAGTACAAGGCGGCCGAAGTGGCGGTTAAAGAGGCGATTGACCATTTTGTCTCCATGTTCGATTTGCTTGACGACGAATACATGAAGGAACGGGCGCTGGATATCAAGGATGTAGGCAACCGGCTGCTGAAGCATCTGCTCGGTGCGCCGGAGGTTAAGCTGCCTTCCGACACGCAGCCTTATATCCTGGTTGCCAAGGAGCTCTCGCCGTCCCAGCTGGTTCATCTCAATCCGTCCCATGTTCTCGGGATTGTCACCTTGAACGGGGGCAAAACCTCCCATTCTGCAATTATGGCCCGTGCCCTCGGCATCCCGATGGTATCCGGCATCGAGAACAAGCTGGAGAAGCCGATCCAGACCGGTGAGCTGCTTATTGTGGATGGGGATGCAGGGCATCTTTACCTTGAACCGGATCCGCTGACTTTGGAGCGTTATGAAGGCATTCGCGACGAGCAGCGGAAGCGTAAAGAGCAGCTCCAGCTGCTGGCCACGGTGGATGCCGTCACCAAAGACGGGACGTTCTTTAACCTGGCTGCCAACATGAGCTCGGTGAAGGAGCTTGATATCGCTCTGCAGAACGGGGCTAAAGGAGTGGGCTTGTTCCGGACGGAATTTCTGTATATGGACCGCCACAGCTTCCCGACGGAGGAGGAGCAGTTCGAGGTCTACCGTCATGTTGTGGAGAAGGCCGGGCAGTCCTCCGTCGTCATTCGCACCTTTGATATCGGCGGTGACAAGCAGCTTGATTATTTCTCGCTGCCGGAGGAGGATAATCCGTTCCTGGGCTACCGCGCCATCCGGATCTGCCTGGATCGCACGGAGCTGTTTCAAACCCAGCTGGCTGCGATTCTTCGGGCCAGCGCCTTCGGCAATGTCAAAATCATGTATCCGATGATTTCGTCGGTCGAAGAGATCCGTCAGGCCAACGGGATTCTCCATCAAGCGATGGCGGATCTTGACCGCCGTGGCATCGCTTATGATCCGAATATCAAAGTAGGCATCATGATCGAAGTGCCGGCAGCGGTGGCCATTGCGGATCTGTTGGCGGAGGAAGCGGACTTCTTCAGCATCGGCACGAATGATTTGGTTCAATATGTGTTGGCCGTGGACCGGATGAACGAGCAGATCGCCCATATGTACCATCCGTTTCATCCGGCTGTCTTGCGCATGCTCCGGACGACGGTTGAAGCGGCGCATCAGGCGGGGATTCCGGTCAGCGTATGCGGGGAGCTTGCCGGAGATGAGCGGGCGATCCCAATCTGGCTGGAGCTGGGCGTTAAAGACCTCAGCATGTCGCCGCAATCGCTGCTGCGCGTGAAGCACCGTATTCTGAATACCAATGCGGCGGAGGCGAAGAAGGAGGCGGCTGCCTGCTTCAAGCTGCGGACCAACACGGCTGTGGAGGAACGGCTGAATGCATTTGCCGAGCGATGCAGCTTTGCAAGCGGAGGCAGCGGCACCGACAGTTCGGCTTCATAGGAGCTTCCCTGCACGTTGTCCGGCTCTATCGTGCGACTCTTTTTTCAAAGGACAAGCTATAACGGACATACGGAAACCTTAGGGCATAGGGAGCGTAGTCCAGGATATAGAAGCAAATGGAGTCATTAGAGCATATCCGATCAAAACGAGTATATCGCGGCTATAATAATCAAAAGCCGCCTGTTTCATGCGATTTTCAAGAAGGGAATCGCATTCGAAACAGGCGGCTTTAGTGTTTAGGGATAGATGGACGAAGCTTACCCGCGTTCGGCGAGCGCATCGCAAAAGGCCTTGCCGTATGGCGGCAAATCCGGCGGGCGGCGGGCGGATATGATGTGGCCGTCAGTCACGACCGCTTCATCCTTCCAGATCGCGCCGGCGTTCTCCATATCATCCCGGATCCCCGGCGTGGACGTGACGGTGACGCCGTTTAATATTTTGGCAGAAATGAGGACCCAGCCCGCATGGCAGATCTGGCCGATCGGTTTCTTGGCCGCATGCATTTCCTGAACCAGCTGGAGCACTTTTCCATAACGGCGCAGCTTGTCCGGCGCCCATCCGCCCGGTACGAGGATTCCGTCGTAATCGCTGCTGTCCAGCTCATCGAAACCGTATTCGGCTGTGGCAGGCACGCCATATTTGCCGATATACGTTTTTCCTTTTTCGGCACCGGCAAGATGGACCTCGGCCCCTTCCTCACGAACCCGGTATACCGGGTACCATAATTCCAGATCCTCGAATTCTTCATCCACAAGCGCAATGACTTTTTTTCCTGATAGTCTTGTCATCGTTATAAGCTCCTTTCCCGTGTGCACCTCTTGACTTCAGCACAGGCTGCGATCTCTTCATCATTGTAACAAAGATCGGCTGAGGTTTCATGGAAACCATCACGTCCGCACACCGATTAAGAAATCGGATACATATTTGGTAAATAAAGCATTATCACATTTTTGAAGGAATCTCTGGTATGATAGTCGAATAGAACTAATTTAGGTGACAGATTTGTGACAATAGAGTTTGAAAAAGATTATGTTGTTAGATTTGGGGTGGGCGATTTGTTCAAAACCTGTAACTGCGGACAATCGATGAGGTTGGAACTGCGAAAGCTGATTCATGAAAAAAGGATCCGAATATGCCATGTACCAGTATACTCCTGCCAGGCCTGCAAGAAGTATGAGCTGCTTCCACTGATTAAACCGCATCTGCTTCGATATATTGCATCACTGGGCCATGGCGCCGAGAGACTAAGGGTTTCGTTCGCGGACGTTAATGAAGCGGCTTACGTTCTGCGGGAGGTGTTCCGTACATACGTGGATGAATCAACGGTGGATGAAGAGGACCAAGAGCTGCAAGCACGCTGCAGGGAGGCTTTTGACGAAAGGATCAATATGCTGCTGGACCTGTTTTGCTGTGCGCAAGGAATGAAGGATGAGGAGTGGATGAAGCAAATCGAGGGACGTTTGGAGCAACTTAGCGCTTTGAAAACGCTGATTCCTGAAAATTCAGGCTATTTCGCCAGATAATTTTCAGAAAATTTTCGTGGTTGTTGGATTTTTCACGCACTTTTTGTTAGGATAGAGGGTAGGAACTTCAATACAATGATAGGGAATGTATATCCTACGGCGTCGTTGTCGAAAATGACTACTATTAAACAATTACGCGCCGCGCTTGATTCTACGGATAGAAGACCCTTGCTATTGTTCAAGCATAGTACCGGATGCCCAATTGTGTGCGTGAATCTACGGGAAGCGGAGGCAGTCTTGCTTTAGCGTCCCAGCGGGCAGCATGGCTATGTTTTGACTAGGCCACCCGCGATCCGTCCGGTATCGTATCAGGCAGCAGAGGATCTTGGCATCCGACATGAATCGCCTCAAGTTCAAGTTATACTTGTGTAGAAGGAGCGCCAGTCTGGCATACATCCATTCCCATATTACGACTGAAGCGCTGACCACCCGATTGAAACGGCATGAATTGCCGTGTCATTGCATGAAGCAGTAATTTGTCGTATCATAAATTCAATTGGTATTGAACGAATGAAAATCTATTGGCAATGGAGAGAAGGAATTTGACGGTAACCATTTACGATGTTGCGCGCGAAGCAGGCGTTTCCATGGCGACGGTATCCCGGGTTGTTAACAATAACCCGAACGTAAAGCCTCAGACCCGGAAGAAAGTTTACGAAGCGATTGAACGTTTGGGATATCGTCCGAATGCGGTAGCCAGAGGCCTGGCGAGCAAGAAGACGACAACCGTAGGCGTTGTAATCCCTGATATTTCGAACTCGATCTTTGCGGAAATTGCCCGCGGTATCGAGGATATTGCGAATATGTACCACTATAATATCATCTTGTGTAATGCCGATAAGCGGAAGGAGAAGGAGATCCGCGTCATTAACACCTTGCTCGAGAAGCAAGTGGACGGGCTCCTGTTCATGGGCGGAACCGTGACGGACGAGCATATCCAGGCGTTCCAGACCTCCGCTGTTCCGATTGTCCTGTGTGCCACCAGCGATGAGAAGGGCTCCTATCCGTCGGTAGATATCGACCATGAGCAGGCTGCATTTGATGCGGTGAACACCTTGATCCGGCACGGACATCGTGAGATCGCGATGATCAGCGGCACCCTTCAGGATCCAGCGAACGGCTATGCCCGCTTCCAGGGATACAAGAAGGCGCTGGAAGCTGCCGGTATCGAATATCAAGAGGATTTGGTCCGTATCGGCAACTATCGCTATGAATCCGGCGTTGAAGCGATGAAATATTTCCTCGGGCTGAAGAAGAAGCCGACGGCTATTTTTGCGGCTACCGATGAGATGGCGATCGGCGCCATCCACAGCATCCAGGATGAAGGCTACAAGGTTCCGGATGATTTCTCGATCATCAGCGTGGACAATATCCGTATGGCCTCCATGGTTCGTCCTCAGCTGACAACCGTGGCTCAACCGATGTATGATCTTGGTGCGGTGGCGATGCGGCTGCTGACCAAACTGATGAAAAAGGAAAATGTGGAGAATCCACGCGTGATTTTGCCGCACGAGACGATTCTGCGTCTGTCGGTAAGCCATGTAAACGAGTAGGCTTGAAATGGATGCATCGGATCGAAGCATCCATAAATTTGAAAAAAAGCTCCTGAAATCAAGGGGCTTTTTTCTGCTGAAAGCATTTTCGAATATCATTTGCGGAGGGGTACAGGAATGTCAACACAGGTAATCGGCCTGATCGGGGCCATGGACGAAGAAATCGAATTGCTGCTGCAGCAGCTGGAGAATAAGGATACAACGGTGAAAGCAGGCGTTTCCTATGCCGCCGGGACCATTCACGGCAAGCAGGTGGTCGTATGCAAGAGCGGCGTCGGCAAGGTGAACGCTGCGGTTACAACCCAAATCTTAATCGATGCCTTTGGCGTGTCGAAGATTGTGTTTACCGGTGTTGCCGGTGCCCTCCACCCGGAGCTTAACATAGGCGATATCGTCATTTCGTCCTCATGCATGCAGCATGATATGGATGTGACGCCGCTCGGTTATTCGAAAGGGGTCATCCCTTACCAGGAGGTGTCCGATTTCCCGGCGGATCAAGCGCTGATAACGCTTGCCGAGGAAGCGTGCAAGGAGCTGGCGGGCGGGCATTATATCGTCGGCAAAGTCCTGTCCGGCGACCAGTTTATCGCAAGCCGGGATACCGTGCAGATGCTGTACAGCGAGCTTAACGGGGCGTGTGCGGAAATGGAGGGCTCTGCGGTAGCTCAAGTATGCCACATGAATGCGGTGCCGTATGTTGTCATTAGATCGATGTCGGACAAAGCCGACGGCTCGGCCCACGTCAATTTCCCGGAGTTTACGGTGAAAGCTTCCAAGCGATCCCACGAGATTGTAAATCATATGCTGTCGAGGCTTTAAGAAGCGTGAGGTCTCTTAGCTTAGGCTAGGATGAACGCAGCGGACCTGCCCGCAGAATCAATATCCCCGAGGGTAAGCCCCCGGGGATATATTGGTTTCTTAGTACATAAAGCGCTGCCTGAAGCGAATGCGGTCGAACTGCTCCTGCGATGACAGCGGGACTTGTCGGCCGATCCTTACCATAAGACAGTTGGCAGGATGGGAGCATATTTCCGGATCGTCGGTCGCGTACCATTCCATATCCACTACCTTCATCAGCCGTTCCATCATTTTGCGGTAGTCCCATACGTTCAAGCCGCTCCCCTTAAGATCCCAATGCCAGTAATATTCGGTCGTAAATACGATATACCGCTCCATCTGGTCTTCCTCGAATGCGGTTTTGATCATCTGCTGGCCGAGGCCCATCGAGCGATAGTCACTAGCGACTTCGATCGCCCCCAGCTCAATTAAATCTTCCATCTTCCCTTCAGACCACCGTTCTTGCTCATCGGGGTAATGGAAGGTTACATATCCTACAATCCTATCGCGGTCCCGCGTGATAATAATTCTGCCCTCGGGGAGGCCTGCAATTTCCACCAATGCCTCATGCTGCTCCGCAGGACGGCGAAACGCCTTTAGATCAGGGTGCATCGTAAGCTTGGATAACTGCTCGGGAGGTACAGGTCCTTCGATGATCAGGCGGCGGTCTTCAGGAAACAAAACATGAGACTGGTAAAGCTTGCAGTGTTCCATCCGTTACGCTCCTTTCATTTCCATACCCTACTTATAGCAAAAAAATAAAAAAATGAAAAGCAATGACAGGAAAACATAACATATGATATAATCACTTCGACATAAAACCTTCACAATTATAACATTGACAACAGGAGTTGGCTTAACGAATCCCTAGGGTTAATTGCTCGATAATCGGAGGCAACGTGACGACCCGCCGCAAGCGCAATGTGCAACTTCCAATGTTTCATTCAATTCAATTTGAAAGCGCTGTCCACCAGGACGAGACTGATTTGAGAATGAGGAGGATGTTATGATGAATCAGACGCATAGCGAAATTTTACCAAGTGAAGTCTCGCATTCCAATATGAAGAGCTACGAGGAAGCACGTTCCGAGTTTTCATGGGATACGATCGAGAGACATTTTACATGGTACGAGACGGGGAAAGTCAACATGGCTTATGAAGCCATCGACCGTCATGTAGCGGAGGGAAAAGGGGATAAGATCGCGCTTTTGTACAGCGATGCGACAAGAGACGAAGCGATTACCTATTCCGAGATGAAAGAGCAGTCCGACAAATTTGGCAATGTACTTCGTAAGTACGGGATCGGAAAAGGCGACAGAGTCTTTATTTTCATGCCGCGGAGCCCGGAGCTCTACGCGAGTCTGCTGGGAATTCTCAAGGTCGGCGCCGTAGTAGGGCCATTGTTCGAAGCCTTTATGGAGACGGCGGTGAAGGACCGGCTGGAGGACAGCGGTGCCGTAGCCTTGGTCACGACGCCTGCCCTTCTGCCGCGCGTAAAGCGTGACGAGCTGCCTGAGCTGAAGCATATCTTCGTGGTTGGGGATCTGGAGGAAGAGGATCCGCAGCTGATCTCTTATTTCCGGGAGATGGAATCCGCGTCCAGTGAGCTCGAGCTCGAGTGGCTGGAGCGGGAAGACGGATTGATCATGCATTATACTTCGGGCTCGACGGGGAAACCAAAGGGCGTCTATCATGTGCAGAATGCCATGATTCAGCATTATTATACCGGCAAGGTCGTTCTGGATCTGAGAGAAGACGATATATACTGGTGTACGGCTGACCCGGGCTGGGTAACAGGTACCTCGTACGGCATTTTTGCACCGTGGCTGCACGGCGTTACGAATGTGATCCGCGGCGGCCGGTTCAGTCCGCAGGACTGGTACGGCACGCTGGAGAAGAACAAGGTGACGGTGTGGTACAGCGCCCCGACCGCCTTTCGGATGCTCATGGGAGCAGGTTCGGATCTCATCGACCAATTCGACCTGAGCCATCTGCGGCACGTATTGTCCGTAGGAGAGCCGCTGAACCCTGAGGTGGTACGGTGGGGCTATAAAGCTTACAAGCAGCGGATACACGATACATGGTGGATGACCGAGACCGGCGGGCAGCTGATCTGCAACTATCCGAGCATGGCGATCAAGCCGGGATCCATGGGGCGTCCGCTTCCAGGCATTACAGCCGCGATTCTGGATGATCAGGGGAACGAGGTTGCTCCATATACGATGGGCAATCTGGCCATCAAGACGCCTTGGCCGTCCATGATGAGAAAGGTCTGGAACAACCCGGCCAAGTATGAAGAATACTTCCGCATTCCGGGCTGGTATATCTCCGGCGATACGGCGTATATGGACGAAGAAGGCTACTTCTGGTTCCAAGGCCGAATCGATGATGTCATCAATTCTTCCGGCGAGCGCATCGGGCCGTTCGAGGTCGAGAGCAAGCTGGTTGAGCATCCGGCCGTAGCGGAGGCGGGCGTCATCGGGAAGCCGGACGTAACCCGCGGCGAAATCATTAAAGCGTTTATCTCCCTGCGCGAAGGATATACGCCTTCCCAGGAGCTTAAGGATGAAATCTACCGTTTTGTAAAAGAGGGACTGTCCGCTCATGCCGCTCCGCGCGAGATTGAGTTTAAGGATAAGCTGCCGAAGACACGGTCAGGCAAAATTATGCGCCGGGTACTGAAAGCCTGGGAGCTGGATCTGCCGACCGGGGATTTGTCCACCATCGAGGATTAATAACCTAACCTTATGCACAAGCAAGCTGACTTGCCACTGATCCAACAGTGGGGGTCAGCTTTTTTTAATGTGAACACCGTGAATCGGCAAATGGATGCCGAATTATCGCGTCCCGAACGGAGGAACGGGGAGGTGATTGCATGAAAAAAAGGAGGCGCCCCGAGGCAAATGAATTGAAATGTGGTTCGCTGTCTGCTGTAACAACGTCTAGGCTTGTCGTCCAAGCGAGACGCTGAGCATCGTGCAGCAGTCATCAAGACACATTGCACAGCATAAAAAAACCGCTTCTAACGAAAGCGCACCCGGAAGGATGCGGTTCTTTCGAAAGAAGCGGCTTCGTTGATGTCTTTATTCGGTTTTCTCGAAATAGACGGTTGGCGAAGGGGCTGATTCCCCGGCCGAATTCACGGCAGTCACTCGAAACGTACCGCTCATCGGCCCGCCTACGTAATAATAGTCGGTGCTTTTGCTTGTGCCGAGAACTTGATAGTTCCCGTCACTGTTCGGACTGTAGTAAATGTTATAGGCGATGACCTCTTCCTCCGGCGCATTGCCGCTCCATTTGGCCGTGAAGCCATCCGGCGTAGCGGTTATCGTTGGCTGCCCGGGAGCTGCCGGAGGAGCAGTAACGCCTTCGGAGCCCAGGTCATCCTCCGGAACCTCTTCGGTTAGCCCTTCATCCGTGCCGAGGTCTTCTTCCGGATCCGCCTCTTCCGAGGTGGTAAAGCCCGGTGCGCCGGTACCTACGATCGTGCTAGGCTCGGAAGCATTACCGGCCACATCCACCGCCACTACGTAATACGAGGCAAACAGGCCGTCGGATCCCAGGCCGGAGAAGACGTAATTGCCATCGGCCAGAACAACCTGGCCTTGATGGGTGAACGGGCTGCCGTTGACCGATTTATAGAGGCGATAGCCTACGACGTCCGGCGAGCCGCTCGCGCTGAAGCTGATCGATCCGCTGCCGATGTTGTAATGAACGTTTTTCGGCGGCGTAGGCGCCCTGCCGTCATCTTTTCTCGGATCGATCTTGGTCGGCATGCCTTTCTTGGCGTCTTGCGGAAGATAGTATTCCAGCGGTCTGCGTTCTCCCTTCATGACCTTCAGCGCATTCTCGAGCTCTTGGATCAGCTCATCGATCGGCTTCTCCCGTTTAACGACGATCTGCTCTTTGAGCATATCGAGCGGAGTTGCTTCCTGCGGAATGTAATTCACGCCGCGATAGGTAATGTATTTAGCCTTGGCAATGCCATCGTCCGGCTCGGTCGGTACATATTTGGCGTTGAAAATATCCGTAACGAATCGGTCGGTTAGCGCCGTAGGCACTTTCCCGCTGTACGCGGATACGGTCTTGGAGATGATACCCTCCGGCTTCTCAAAGCTCTTCGTCGGGAACAGCTCAGGCTTAACGTCGGTGACCTCATTCATAATTTTCGCCCAGATGCTCTGGGCATGCTTCCGCTGATCTCCGACGAGCACATGCTTTTGCTCCTTGTAGCCGACCCAGACGCCCAGCGTGATGTCAGGCGAATAGCCCATGAACCAGACATCACCGTAGTTCTGCGTAGAGCCGGTTTTGCCGACAATCGGAATTTCATTGAATTTCTTATACGTATCCCGGACCTTGCTTCCGGTACCGTTCGTAATGACGGTACGCATCATGTCGGTCATGAGATAGGCTGTTTGCTCGGAGAACACTTGCTCCGGCTTCACTTCGTGCTTGTAGACGATATTCCCTTTGGAATCGACGATCTTCTCGATCATAAAAGCATCGTTGAATCTTCCTTTATTGCCGATGGAGCTGTATGCATTCGTCAGCTCTTCGACGGTTACGCCCCGACTAAGGCCGCCCAGTACGCCCGTCGCTGCGGAGTAATCCTTCTCCTCCAGCGTGGTGATGCCGAGCTTTTTGGAGAATGCCCAGGCATTGTCGATACCGACGGTGTTGTTGAACAGTTTCAACGCGACCGTGTTGGTGGAATCGTTCAGCGCTTGCCGGGCCGTCATCAGGCCTCTGTAGCCGGTGTATGCGTTCTTCGGTATATGATACACTTTCGAGTAATCTTTCAAAATGATGGGTGAGTCATCCACAACGCTGGCCGGCTGAATCGCTCCGGATTCAAGCGCCGGCAAATAAGCGGCGATCGGCTTCATGGCCGAGCCCGGCTGTCGTTTCATCTGGGTGGCGTGGTTCATCTGCTCGATGTTGAAATCACGCCCTTCGATCATGCCGAGGATGGCTCCGGTTTTGTTGTCGATCATCATCGCGCCCGTTTGCTCCACGCCCTTCTCGCTGTCCGGGAAGAAGTTGCTGTCATCTTCCGCAATGGCGCGCATCGTGCGGTATACCGTGCGGTCAATCGTTGTATATACTCGATACCCGCCGGTCAGCAAATCCGGTGTTTCCTCATCTTTTTTCTCTTTGCGGTCATTGGCAGAACCCTCGAGTTCCAGCTGTGCCAAAATATCGGATGCCTGGCGTTCCACTTCCATCATGAGATACGGATAAGTCACATAAGCCTTCTGCGTCCGCGGTGCCAGCGCTCCCTTAATATCGAAGTCCAGCGCTTCGCGATATTCCGCCTGCGTAATTTTGCCTTCCTTGAGCATGCTGTCCAGCACCCGATGCTGGCGATCTATCGCCCGTTTGAAGGCCTTTTCATCAAATTCGCCCTTCCCGTTAAAGGCAGAGTAGGAGGATGGAAGCTGCGGCAGGCCGGCAAGATAAGCAGCCTGGGCGATATTCAGGTCCTCCAGCTTGTTGATGTTGAATATCCCTTTAGCGGCAGCTTTGATACCGAACACCTGGTAACCGCTTGAACCGTTGCCGTAAGGCACCTTGTTCAAATAGGCGGTCAAAATCTGATCCTTGCTTAGAAACCGCTCCATACGCATCGCCAGCAGCATTTCCTTCACCTTCCGGTTATCCGTGCGGTCACGGCTGAGGAAGGTCAGTCTTGCAAGCTGTTGGGTCAGCGTGCTTCCCCCGGTCTGGACCGGCTCGTTCAGCAAACGTTCTTTAACTGCGCGCGCAGTGCCTTTTATGTCAACACCCTTATGTGTATAAAAACGGTTGTCTTCTATGGATATGACGGCATCTTTAACGATTTGGGGAATTTCTTCAAATTCGACAGGTCGTCTGTCTTCTTCCGTCCTGAGCTGCCCGATCGGCGAGCCGTCACGGAAGTAGGCAAACCCGGTAATGGCATTATCGTTCATCGTCTTCTCGATGAGTGCCCGCGACCTTACAGGCTCATCCTTAACGATCGAGGTGACATAGCCCGCAACGGCTCCTCCGGCGAACAACACACCTGTCAGGCCTATAATAAAAAGCCATCCGATGACAGATCCGAAAACCCGCAGAAAGGAACGTTTTCGCGGTTTTTTCTGTTTTCCGGAACCCTGTTTTTTCTCCTCAACCATGAATGATACTCCTCCTTTTTAACGCACCTATTATAGCATAAATCGAAGGGTTTGAATCATTTGTCCTTTATAGAATGTCCTTTTTTAAAGAAGAATGATTTATTTTGGAATGCTTAAATGCTGGATGCATTTATTACCACACCAAGGAGGCTTCAAGGAGGCGCTGCTAGCGGCCGATCGCGGAGCAAACAGACGGGGAAAACGGTTAACGCGAGCAGTCGCGTCAGGCGGCATGAACCGCCAATCAACAGCTCCTGGCTCAAAATACGGACGGAGAGGGGAGGGGAACAAGCATGGACGCGAAACAAGTGGATTGGAAACAAGCATGAATTGGAATCAAGGATGGAATCGAAACCAGCAGGGACGGGGAGGGCAGGGGAAGGCTCGAGAGGATTGTGGGGCGCTCCCAGCTTCGACGCTGCATATTGAGGTAATGATGGGAAAGCCGTCAACAAAAAAAGAAACCTGAAGGCCGCTATGGCTTTCAGGTTTCTTGGGCTCCGCAGAATCTTAGCGGTTGTAGAATTCGACGATTTGCTTCTCGTCGATATCTTGGGAAAGCTCGGAACGCTCTGGAAGACGGATATATTTCCCTTCCAATGCAGTTTCGTCGAACTCAAGGTAAGCAGGCAAATGTACGCGGTTAGCCAGTGCTTCTTTAACGGAAGTAAGGTTGCGGCTTCTTTCACGAAGACCGATTACATCGCCGATGCTTACGGAGTAAGAGGCGATATCAACTTTCTTGCCGTTTACAGTTACATGACCGTGAGCAACGAGCTGACGGGCACCTGCACGGGAATTGCTGAAGCCAAGACGATACACGAGGTTGTCCAAACGGCTTTCAAGCAGGAACATGAAGTTCTCACCCGCGATCCCTTTCATGCTGGTTGCTTTATCGAACAGGGTGCGGAATTGCTTCTCGCCCAAGCCGTACATGTGGCGCAGCTTTTGCTTTTCTTGAAGCTGCATGCCGTAGTTGCTGACTTTTCTCCGTTGGTTAGGACCATGTTGTCCAGGAGGGAAAGGGCGTTTTGCTAATTCTTTACCTGTACCGCTCAGGGAGATTCCCAGACGGCGGCTCAATTTAAATTTAGGACCGGTGTAACGTGCCATTGTTATATAGACTCCTTTTTTAAATAAATTTCATTAGGGCTCTATTTGCGCCGTATTTGTTTGCTCTAACCAGTTAAGCCCGGAAGATCTGACAGGAAAGTTCAGCCGCTGTCCCGACAGTAACAAATAACGTGAGGGTGACACAACGTTTCCGCCCAAATTCATCGAATGCATTGCATTCTTACTCAACAATAAATATTATATGAAGTAATGACTTAAAGTCAAGCTTAACCTATCGAAAAGGTTGAATGGAGTTTGTCTAATTTTGTCGATAGGACCATGGACCTAAAAATATTGCGATGAATGCAGAAAAGTTAATGCAAAAATGGGTAGAAAAGAGTAATATAAGATTGGATTATGTAGTCGTTTATATCTAGATGTCTTTCAGCAAGAATGGAATCCTTACATATATTAAATACAATTTATGGACGCCAATGTCTTAGACAGGCCTTTATAATGGTACAAAGGAGCGCCCAATATGTCAGAGGAACAACCGAAAGTGTACGAAAGACCGCCCGGTTATGCGGACATGTTCAATGATGCCGGGCGTAACGCTGGAAGCAAGTCCGGTCTGTCCCTTCAGGGATTGGATATAACCGCTTATGATTATCCCTATCTTCAAACGCTAATCGAAAAGAGCTATTCGGAGTGGCAGAAGGAGAACGCAGGTGCAGAAGCATTAAAGAAGTTCAGGTGGGCCGTTCTGTCTCATCAAGGGGCATGGCTGTCAGGGGATTCTGGGCTAAGGCAATATTTTGCTGCCGGGGAAGACGGAGCCGTGCACCGGTCATTGAGCGACAAGATGCCCGCATCCGGAATGAATCCCGGCCTGTACGAAGGCAGTGTCGTATGCTCGGTGCCGCTGTTTACACGAAGCGAGGGCGACTTGTTTGCTGTGATGGTCAGCGTGTCGCCCGGCTCTGCGGGGGAAGAACTGGCGCTGATGGTGACGGAGTCCCAGGCGCTTCTGTTTCGGACATGCTTCTACCGGAAATTCGAATCCATGTTTGTTAATGATCTTGTGCGGGTTCATGACCATGCCAAGCTTGAAGCTTACCGTCGTTCGGTGCTGTTTCAGTACGTGAAGCGCATGCATGTCCAGATCGATGTTCACAGCGTGTTAAGCGAGGCGATCGAAAGCGTGCTTGCGTTGTATCCGGAAGCGAAAGTGGAGCTGTTCATGTCCCAGGACCATGAGAGCAGCCATCCGCTCGTCCGACCCCTGCTTCTTCAGCATTGGCAGGAGGATGTATATGTCCGGACCTTTATGGAGGGCACCCTAACGATCCGCGAGCATCCCGAGCCGCAGAACACCGTCGAGATCGGAATACCGATGGGCGGCAAGCAGGGGGTTTACGGGGTTCTGCATATCGAGGTGGACAAGCCGGTGCTGCCGGATATGGACCTTGAGCTGCTGGGGATGATGGCCGACGCTGCGGGGACCGCGTTTGAGAATGCTAAGCTGTATGAGCAGTCCAACCTGATGATCCATGAGCTGCGGATGATCAATGAGCTGACGCAGAGGCTGAACAAAAGCCTGCATTTGGCGGAGATATTCCAATTCGCGAACCATGAGCTGCTTAAGATCCTTGAGGCGGACTATTGCTGCATTCTAATATACAATGCGGAGCTCGGCGGCCTTGAAGTGGTGTCCTGCAATGCGGAATGGCTGGCGAAGGAAGTCTTCGAGAAGGATTATGGCCTCGGTGGCCTCGTATATCATTCGAAGGAGCCGCTGATTCTATCGGATTACAATGAAGAGCGGCCGGCCGAATCGAAGCTGATGGAGACCACGAACTCGAGCTCGATGATTGCGACGCCGCTAACGGTGAACGGCGAGGTTCGGGGCGTCGTGCTGCTGACCCATGCCAAACGGCATTATTTTTCCTATGACAGCTACCGCCTGCTTCAGGCGCTGACCAGCCACATCGGCCTGGCGATCGGGAATGCCTTCCTGCACGCCGAGGTCCGCAGAATGGCGAACCGGGACATGCTGACCGAGCTGTATGCAAGGCATTATCTCGATGAAGTGATCTATGAATGCCAGAACCGTGATTTTTGCGGAGCCCTCATCGTTATTGATATCGACCAGTTCAAACAGGTGAATGATACATTCGGCCACCAGCGGGGCGACAAAATATTGAAGCAGGTCAGCAACATCGTCAAGAGCACGATCCGTCACAGCGACATTCCGGCCCGTTGGGGCGGAGAGGAGCTGGCGGTATATCTGCCCGGCATCGAAATTCAACAAGCCGTGCAGGTGGCGGAGCGGATACGCACCAGGGTTGCCGAGGAAACGGATCCGAGAGTGACGGTATCCTGCGGAATTTCGGAATGGAACTGGACGAACAACAAGATCAGCGTGGAATCATTGTTTTATAGAGCGGATATGGCTTTGTATGAAGCCAAGAAGAACGGCAGGAATCGCATTGTTGTCGAGAAAGCCGAAACGGTATGAACGAGGCTGTCCCGTAAGAGGGGATAGCCTCGTTTTATTATCCTCCTGACATTCAGGAAGTTCAGGCCCAGACCAACGGTCCCGAAAGCTCCTTTTAACAAGCCGGCCGCTAATGGGTATACCGGTCTGTTAATAAGATGCAAGGCTGCGCTTTTGATTCACGGCTGCATAATGTCGTGCCCTGCAAGATAGCCTAAGAGCATGACAAATGAAAGGCTGATGATCATGTGGAAAAAACTGCGGGTCGTGCGGGGCATGCTCTGTACCGCCCTGTTGCTGTTAAGCCTGCCTGCCTGCGCATGGCAGGATAGTCTAAGTCCGGAGGATTCTTTCAAACGGGCATTGGCTGGGTTATCCGGGGTTGATAATTTCGCTTTTAAAGGGGAGGCTGCGATCCGGACGGAGGAGAGCGGCTTGTTCCAGCAGACGCTTGCTTTCGAAGGCAAGCTGCAGAACCATACGAATTTAACGTTGTCCTCGAGAACACCGGGGCGTACGATACAGGATAAGACTTCGAAAGGGAGTCTACAGCAGGCGACAGGCGATTCGGTTTATTCGACGGATGGAATGACCGTCTCACTGAAGCGCAAGGAGGGCAAATGGAATGCGCTTACCTCCGGGCAGGCGGAGGAGTTGTGGATGACCCGGCTCAATCCGCTGGAGCAGCTTGAATATATTGGAGAATCGGATAAGAAAATATCCGCGGAGCTGGGCGCGGCCAGGGGGACGAAGGTGCTCCGGATTGAGCTGTCGCCGGAGGCCGCGGCCAATATGACGAAGCGATCGCTTCAAGGACAGATGAAACTGCTTCTCGAGCGAATGCAGCGGAAGGGTGACCCGCTGTACAGTGAGGACCCCAAAGTCCGGGCCCGGCTGAAAGCCGTATGGGAGCGGGACCATGAGGAATTGACCCGAATGCTTGATCAAGCGGAGGCTGCCTCTATCTGTCATCTGACGATCGATAAGCGGTCACAGCTGCCGATCCGCATGACGATGGAGAGGTCGGTGTCCTATGTGGACCGGTCCGGCAAGGCGAGAACCGAGGCGCTCTTATCCGACGTTACATTTATTGGCTATTGATAAGCGGGGAGAGCAGCAATTCTGCATCCTTTAGCTGACGGAGGGCGGCAGTGCGTGCTACAATGAGGTATAAATTTACCGCTGTTCAATTTTTGGCAGCGGTCTCAACATAAGGAGGACTAGACATATGCGTGACCCCAGAATTCAGAAGCTGGCTCATAATCTCGTGACCTACTCGGTCGACATGCAGCCGGGTGAAAATGTGCTGATCGAAATGATCGGCTCGGAACGGGATTTGCTGAATGCAATCATCGAAGAGGTATCCAAGCATGGTGGACGTCCGTTCGTGCAATTGACCGACCGTACCGTTCAGCGCGCCATGCTGAAACATGCAAGCAAGGAGCAGCTTGAGCTGTGGGCGGAGTTCGATGTCGCCCGTATGAAGAAGATGGACTGCTACATCGGGATTCGGGCAGGCGAGAACGTGAACGACTTGGCCGATGTGCCTGAAGAGAATATGAAGCTCTATAACGCACTATATTCACATCCGGTACATAGCGAAGAGCGCGTCAAGCACACGAAGTGGGTGGTGCTCCGATATCCGAACGCCAGCATGGCGCAGCTAGCCAACACCAGCACCGAGGCGTTTGAGGACTTCTATTTCGACGTCTGCAACCTGGATTATTCCAAAATGGACCGCGCCCAGGACCCGCTTGCAGAGCTGATGAGAAAGACCGATAAGGTCCGCATCGTTGGTCCGGGCACGGATCTTACCTTCTCCATCAAAAATATCGGTGCCGAAAAGTGCTCCGGCCAGAAGAACATTCCGGACGGAGAAGTATATACCGCGCCCGTACGGGATTCGGTAAACGGGACGATCGCATACAATACTCCGACGCTGTATAACGGCGTCACCTTTGAAAACATCAAATTCCGTTTCGAAAACGGTAAAATCGTAGAGGCGACGGGCAGCGACACGAAACGCCTGAACGAGATTCTGGATTCGGATGAAGGGGCGAGATACATCGGAGAATTCGCCATCGGCTTCAATCCGTATATTTTAACGCCGATGAAGGATATTCTGTTCGACGAGAAAATCGCCGGCAGCCTGCATTTTACGCCGGGGCAGGCATATGATGTAACAGACAACGGCAACCGTTCCTCCATTCACTGGGACCTTGTGCTGATACAGCGTCCGGAGTACGGCGGCGGTGAAATCTATTTCGACGATCGGCTGATCCGCAAAGACGGATTGTTCGTCATTCCGGAGCTGGAGGCGCTAAATCCGGAAAATCTTAAATAGATTGGAAAATAGGTTGCATAAGAAAACGGATTCAATGTATCATGAAGGTGCAATGTGAGATATTTTTTCAGATCCTAAAAGTTACGGAGGGATTCGTATGTCCAATAACAACACAGCGATCGTAGAAATTTCGCAAACGGCCAGTAAGTTCTCGTCCTCCATCGTCTTGCAGGCGGAGAACAAGTACATCGACGTGAAGAGTATTTTGGGCCTGTTCACCACGCTGGTGAGCAACCAAAGCTACGAGCTGCATGTACACGGACCTGATGCTGACGAAGCTAAACAAGCAATGATCGACGTATTTAACAAGCATGGCTTGAATGTCTCCGTCGTGGCTGAATAACAGCCGAAAAACACCCTTCCACCGAATGGAAGGGTGTTTTTTCGTTAGCAGGGGGTCTATTTTTTTCAGGTCCTTGTATTGCTCCGCGATTTCGACTAATATTAAAGATAGTAACTGTGCTGTGATTTTGGACATAGGGGGGAAGATCATGACTTCATCTGATCTACAGGAACAGCTGAATCTTAAAGCGATCAGTCTTCTACATGAAGATGCAGATAAAATCCTAAAGCTTATTGAAGTACAGATGGAGAATCTGGCGACCCGTTATTGCCCTCTCTATGAGGAAGTGCTGGATACCCAAATGTACGGTTTTTCGAAAGAGGTCGATTTTGCGGTACGGGCCGGACTTCTTCCGGAAAGTACAGGGAAGCAGCTGATCAGCAAGCTCGAACGCAATCTGGCGCTCCTGTACGAAGCCATGAATCAATCCGAATAGCCTGTACTTGTACAGGCGCATACATAGAAGAGGCTGTCCGAATGGTCTATTGACCCGGACAGCCTCTTGGTATGTTATGGGACGTTAGTTAACGGCGGAGAATCCTGCGGCCAATCAAATGACGCGTCCCAAAGGCTATACTAGGAAGAAGGACACGCCAAGGATGATATAGACAGCTAATAGCAGCAAGCCCTCGTACCAGTTGGAGGCGCCGTCCTGGGTGATGGATCTGGCTATGAATACGGCAACGCCGATGGCCACAAGCTCGAGCGTCGTGAATACGAGATCCATGGTGTCGCCCATAAAGAAGCTGACGAACACAAGGACAGGGGCGACAAATAGGGCGATTTGCAGGCTGCTGCCGACCGCAATTTCCACGGCGGCGCTGATCTTGTTCTTCAGTGCCAGCATGATCGCTGCGCTGTGCTCAGCCGCGTTACCGATGATGGCTACCAGAAATGCACCGATAAACAGCTCGCTGAGACCGTATTCGTGGCTGATCGGCTCCAGCACGCCGACAAGCCATTCACTGACGAAGGCGACCATAACCGTTGCAATGATGAGATACAGAACGGAGCGTCCCTTCGACCAGGTCGGTTCTTGTTCATGTGCAAGCGCATCCTGATCGCTCTTATCTTCGCTGACATCCGCCAAGTACTCCTTATGCGTGATCATGGAGAAGCCGAGCCATGCTATGTAGGAGACGATCAGAATTCCTGCGACGATCAGGCTGAGCAGCTTCGTTTCGTCTTCCGTAATCGAATGGGTATTCAAGAAGACAGCGGGAACGAATAGTGCGATGATGGCCAGCGTCATAAGGGAGCCGTTCAGCCCTGCCAGCGTCATGTTGAATTTCTGGATTTTAAACTTGAGCCCTCCCGCAAACAGGCTCAGACCGAGTACAAGCAGCAAATTGCCGATGATCGAGCCGGTGATGCTCGCCTTAACCATGTCGTACAGGCCTTCACGAATCAGCAAGATCGCGATGATCAGCTCGGCGGCATTGCCGAAGGTGGCGTTCAGGAAGCCGCCAAGGCGCTGGCCGGCATAATGGGCGACGCTTTCGGTCGCTTTGCCCAGAAAGCCGGCGACAAAGATGACCGAAATGGAAGAAAGGATGAACTGGAGGGTAAAATTCCACCCTGCATAATGACCGATTGCGCTGAGCAGAAAGGTCACGATGAGAAGCGCCGGGCTCAACCATTTTTTCATAATGTACACCTGCCTTTTGTATTGTCATTCGAAGAAGCGATCGTACGAGCCGAAACGACGATTCTCGGGGTTCTTTTTACAATATACCCATTTTGTTTGAAAAATTATCCGGTGTTTGTGATGCGGGCATTTGCTTTTTGGGCCTGTTAGGATTTACAATAACGGATAATGAGGTGAAGGAGGATTTGGCATGACGGAACAACTTCAACTGGATAACGGTTTAATTCGGATATCGGATGATGTCGTATCGAAAATTGCCGGACTGGCAGCCTTGGAGACACCAGGAATTGCAGCGATGTCCGGCGGATTGTCGGAGGGCTGGGCCAAGCGGCTTAGCGGTAAAAATGTGCAGAAGGGTGTTACGGTAGAGGTAGGGCAGCTCGAGGCCGCAATCGATTTGCGCATCATCGTGCTCTATGAGACGCCTATACATGAAGTGTGCCGCATGCTTCAGCAGAACGTCCGCGAAGCGGTCGAGAGCATGACCGGCCTTCGTGTCGTTGAGGTCAACGTCAAGGTCGAAGGCGTGGCGTTCAAGGATGACGAAATCGACGATCTTCCGCAGCGCGCGAAATAAGTCGATACGCTTGGGAGGGGAAGCGGCTCTCCCTGCAGCAATGAACACAATGGATTGTACATAAAAAAGACTACCGGGCTGTCCGGTAGTCTTTTTTAATGACGGATTTGACCTGTTCCTGCTTCGCCGGCCGGTTGCTGTCCCTTGAGATGCTGAGGACAATCCCCATGCTGAGCATCATGACGAGCAGGGATGAGCCGCCGTAACTGATAAACGGAAGGGTCACGCCGGTAATCGGAATCGTGTTGGTCACGCCGCCGATATTGATGAAGGCCTGAATGGCGATGAGGCCCATGATGCCCACGCCCGTCAGCGTCCCGAAAGGATCGGAGCATCGGAGCGAGACGATAATGCCTCGGATAATGAAATACAAGTAGAACAGTAAAAATAATGCCGTGCCGATAAAGCCGAATTCCTCGCCGATGACGGAGAAAATAAAGTCGTTGTAGGGGTTCGGCAAGTAATGCAGCTTCTGCACGCTCTCGCCGAAACCTGCTCCGGTGACACCGCCTTGGCCGATGGCAATCAGGGATTGAACCAGGTTGTAGCCCGTACTCGATTCATCCTTGAAGGGATCCAGAAACGCCTCGATCCGTCCGACCTTATAGTTCTTGGAGGCTTGCTCGGGAGTATCGTCCGAGTTAAAGAGCGAGCCGACGCCGAGCGTAAGCACCAAACCGAGCGCGACGAGCGAAATACAGCCGAGAATATGCTTGAGGTTGGCTCCGCCCGCATAGATAAGCAGCCCGCAGGTCGCGACCAGAATGAAGCAGGAGCCGAGATCCGGCTGCAGCATGATGAGTCCTGCGACGATGCCCACGATGATCAGGACGGGGAAGAATCCGCCCTTCCATTGACGGATGCGTTCCCCTTTCTTCGTGATCAAGGCGGACAGATACACGATCGTAGCGATCTTGGCAAGCTCGGTAGGCTGAATGCCCAGCGATCCGAGCTGGAACCAGCTGACGGCGCCGTTGGTCGTCTTACCGAGCATTACGACCAAGATAAGCAGGATCAGTGTTAGAAAAAATACAGGAAGAAACAGCTTCTTGTATTTCTTGTAGTTGATGTTCATTGCCACGAACATGACAAAGGTACCCAGAACGGCAAAGGCGGCCTGACGCTTCGTGAAGTAAAGCGGATCGTTGTTGAATTTCTCATTGAAGACGGTCAAGCTGGAGCTGGAACTGAACACCATAATCAGTCCGAATCCCACCAGCAGCAAGGTCATGATGAGCAGCTGGAAATCAGGAGTGCCTCTCTTCGGCTGAGGTTTGGTCGTATTCATGGCGTAACCACTACGCTTCCAGCAGAGCTTTCAGCTCCTGAATCTTCTTGGTGGCCACATTCATAACCGGCTGAGGAGCCATGCTCTCATACTCCAGACCGTGAGGGAAGGTAGCCTTGCCCATGTAGACCGCTTCAATCTTAAGAATGGTGTCAGGCTTCTCCAGCTTGCCTTCCACGGCGCGGGTGTTGATGCGCAGGAAGTATTCTGCCTGGTTCTTTTTATCTTCGATTTTCAAATCGTATGTAGCGCGGTAGTATTCCCACTGCCAGCGAATGAACCCTACCTTTTCCGCACATTCGTCGAGGTAAGCCAAATCGCTGTTTAAACCGTCTAAGCCTGTATTTTCAAAAATCATGTGGTCATAAACCCCCTTAATATTCCTAGCAAAGTTCTTTAATATGATAGTATGTTTCAGGAACTTCTGCAAGCCTGTAGCGCCCGTCCGGCCTCAATTTGAGACCATGTATCCAGAAGATATTTTGGTGACGACAGGCATTCCTCTTTTCTGTTAGAATAAAACGAGGAGCAAATCGGTTTTGAAATGTACGCTTTCCATCCGCGCGGTTATATATTCATATGGTTTATATCATACAGCGAAAGGCGGAGGGCCAAATGAACCGGACCGTGTACAAGACGGAATATTATGCAGTCGAGGTGAACGAGCAGCACGAAATCGTTGTATTCGACCAGCTGCCGGAGTCAGCCTCGGTGGTAGCGATGCATGAAGGCTGCCTGCTGCTGGTTCGCCAGTATCGGGAAGCGGTGGACGAGATAACCTGGGAGCTTCCCGGAGGGACCGTCCGTCCCGGGGAAGAGGCTGCTGCGGCCGCCCGGCGCGAACTGGAAGAGGAAGCGGGCATACGATGCAAGGATCTTAGCTATATGGGCAGCGCTTACCCGATGGCTTCGCTTGCGAACCGGAAGGTGCATTATTATTTTACGGATGTGTTGAAGCCGGCAGGAGCTTTGGACCGCCGTCCGGACGATGACGATGTGGCCGCCGCATGGGTTCCGCTTCGGGACGTGTTCCGAAAGGTTCAGCAAGGCGGCGTAGACGCCATGGTCGGACATGGCCTGCTTCTGGGGAGCCTTAACGGTTATTTTTCGATCGAATGATCGTTCATAGTTCGGGGAGGATGATGAAGCTTGATGAAGGAAGCATTTTGGGAACAGTGGTTTCCGCGAATGGTAGAGTGGCGACGTCATTTACATATGAATCCGGAAGTATCGTTTCATGAGAAGGAAACCTCGAGATTTGTTGCGGACCGGCTGCGGGAGCTCGGCCTCGAGGTAAAGACCGATGTCGGCGGTCACGGCGTCATTGGCATTTTAAGAGGCGACAAGCCGGGAAAAACGATCGTGCTGCGGGCGGACATGGACGCCCTGCCGATCGAGGACGGCAAGAGCTGTGAATATAAATCCAGAGTTCCGGGGGTAATGCATGCCTGCGGGCATGACGGCCATACCTCCATGCTGCTTGGAGCGGCCGCTTACTACAGCACGTACCGGGAGGAGCTTCCGGGCGAAATCCGGTTCATGTTCCAGCCTGCGGAGGAGGTGTGCCCCGGCGGGGCGATCGAGATGATCAAGGACGGCGCCATCGAAGGCGCCGATGTGGTCTACGGGCTTCACCTGTGGACACCGCTCCCGGTCGGCACCGCAGCGAGTGCTCCGGGTCCGCTCATGGCCGCAGCCGATGAATTCTTCATCGATATTACCGGTCGCGGCGGTCACGGCGGGATGCCGCATGTAACAGCTGATGCGCTTGTAGCCGGGGCCGCGCTTGTCATGCAGCTGCAGACGATCGTGAGCCGAACGGTCGATCCGCTTCAGCCTGCGGTCGTCACGATCGGTACGATGCAGGCAGGCACAGCGCAGAATGTGATCGCATCGTCCTGCCGGATTACGGGAACGGTGCGCACGTTCGACGAGGCTACGCGGACGCTGATCCGTGAGCGGATCGAAATGATGGCCCGCACCGTATCCGAGACCTATGGCACGGAATCGTCGGTCCGTTATCTGATTGGCTATCCGGCCCTGGTGAATGATGAGCAGGAGACGGCCCGATTCTTCCGTACGGCGCCGAAGGTGTTCGGAGACGAGTTTGTGCAGCTGTCGCCGAAGCTGATGCCGGCCGAGGATTTTGCTTACTACCTACAAGAGCTTCCGGGCTGCTTCATGTTCGTGGGCGCAGGGAACCCGCAGAAGGAAGCGGTATACCCGCATCACCATCCGATGTTTGATTTCGATGAAGAGGCGATGCGGTACGGCGTTCGGCTGCTCGTGGAGATGGTATCAAGCTGCCGGGAGGAAGGCTAGAGAATCTGCCTTCTTTGACGGCAGGCGCATGAATGGACGTTTTTTGGCAATCCTATAGATTATAAGGGGAAGTTCAGATCCAATGTTTGTTTGGATGTGGACTTCCTTTTTTTAGGAGCCGGAAGACCCTTGCCGCAAATTCATGCAAAAGGAGGAGTAGACGATGAACCCAAAGCCATGCATCGTCCAAAGGGATCGGACCATTCTGCTTGAGACCGCACACCCCGAATTCGAGCAGGCCCGCCGGCAGCTGTCGCAGTATGCCGATCTGGTCAAAAGTCCTTCGTCGTTTCATACATATCGCATTACCCCCTTATCGCTCTGGAATGCCGCCGCCAGCGGAATGAGCGCCGAAACGATCTGCTCCAGCCTGCAGGGGCTGGCCAGATGGGAGGTTCCGGTACAGGTTCTGGCCGAAATTCGTCAGCTTGTCAGCCGTTACGGGCAGCTGTCGCTGCTGCCGCATCCGGACAAGGAGCAGCACCTGCTTCTGCGCAGTGACAGTGAGTCGCTGCTGAACGAGCTGCGGAGCCTGCGCACGCTGGCGGACATCGGGCTCGTCTTCCGTTCATCCAAGGAGGCGGAGGTCCCGGCGGACCGGCGGGGCTTATTGAAGCAGGAGCTGACGCGTCTCGGCTATCCTGTCCTGGACCATGCGGGGTATCAGGACGGGCAGTATTTGGACATCCGGTGGCGGGGAGAAACCGATCCGTTGGCCGCAACTCCAGGCAACGAAAGCCTGCCGGAAGCTTCCGATCCCCGGAAGGAGGAGAAGGTGCAAGGCTTTCGGCTTCGCGATTACCAGCGTGAGGCGGCCGCATCCATTCGGGATGCCGGGGGTTCAGGCGGCAGCGGCGTGATCGTGCTGCCTTGCGGGGCGGGGAAGACGGTGATCGGCATGGCGGCAATGCGCGAGCTGCAGTGCGAGACGCTGATCCTCACGTCCAATACAACCTCGGTCAGGCAGTGGGTCGATGAGCTGTTAAGGAAAACGACGCTGACCCCGGAGGACATCGGCGAATATTCCGGACATCGGAAAGAAGTCCGGCCTGTCACCGTCGCCACGTATCAGATATTGACACACCGGCGGGGCAAGGGGGACGAGCAGCTCCATATGAAGCTGTTCAATGAGCGCCGCTGGGGGCTGATCATATACGATGAGGTTCATCTGCTGCCCGCCCCGGTATTTCGAGCTACCGCCGATATCCAGGCCACACGCCGTCTGGGTCTGACCGCTACGCTGATTCGGGAGGATGGACGGGAGCATGATGTATTTTCACTGATCGGTCCGAAGCGGTATGAGATGCCGTGGAAGGAGCTCGAGGATCAGGGGTGGATCGCCGAGGTGGACTGCCTGGAGGTTAAGGTGCCGATGACTTCGCATCTGAAAGAGAAATACCTGGCTGCAGGAAAGAGAGAGCAGTATCGGCTCGCGGCCGAGAATCCGTCCAAGCTGTCAACGCTTATCCGGCTTGTCGAGCGCCATCCGGGGGCACAGATCCTCATCATCGGCCAGTACCTGGATCAGCTGAAAGCCATTGCCGATCGGCTGCAAGCGCCGCTCATTACCGGGCGGATGGCGCAGAACGAACGGCATGCCTGGTATGCCGCTTTTCGCAGCGGGGAGACCCGGCTGCTCGTCGTCTCCAAGGTTGCCAATTTTGCGGTGGATCTGCCGGATGCGTCGGTGGCTATCGAGGTTTCCGGCAGCTACGGCTCGCGTCAGGAAGAAGCCCAGCGTTTAGGGAGACTGCTGCGGCCCAAGCAAGGTGAGAATAAGGCGCATTTCTATACGCTCGTAACGGAGGACAGCCGTGAGGAGTTTTTTGCGCTGCGCCGCCGTATGTTCTTGATTGAGCAGGGCTACGAGTATCGGACGATGACCGTCATGGAGGGGGCGGTCCCCGCCCCTGTGCATGCGAAGCAGACTTCGGGTCGCAAAGAACCGAGACCGGCGGGCAGAAGGGAGGCGTCAAGCCCATGACGGCGATGGGGGATCATGAAAGGGGAGGAACGGCCAGCCTGGATCAGCTGCGTCCCCTGGAGCGCACAGTGCTTTCCTTCATTTGGCGCAGGTTCGCCGGGAGGCCATTTAGCGACGGCCATTTGCGCACGCTGATCATTCCGCGTTTGAGCGGCGCGGAGGTGCAGCTTGGGGTGCTGCTCTTACGGAGGCGGGGATGGATTAAGGCGGCAAGCAAAGGATGGAACGAGTGGGAGTACTGCATTCCGTTTCATAAGCTCGGATTCCTTCAATCGTCGTTTGGCGGTTTGCAGGCAGTTCCGTCCGCGGGAGAACCTTCCAAGCTGCTGCAGGAAGGAAGAGCCGGCATATCGCTTGATGTATTCAATACGCTGGTATATGCGGAGAAAACCTCTTTGGCCGTTACTTCCCGTGGCGTGCTGCACAAAAAGCATATCCGGCGGCTGGAGGAGATCGCAGCCCTTTCTCCAAACGATTTGGATCCAGCAGTGCTCCGGTTCACTCAGCATGAAGCGTATCCGCCTCAAATAGCGCTTATTCTTGACCTGCTCCAGTCTCTCGGGCTTGCCGCCATCCAGCGGCACGGGCTGATCATTGATCGCCGGGCTCTTGGAGAATGGCTGGAGCTTTCGCGCGAAGCGATGGATAACAGGATCCTCTTCATTCTTATGGAGCGCTGCACTCCGGAGAATCCGGCCTACCAGCATTTCGTCTGGCGTCTGTGCGATCCGTCCTTGACTTGCGGGCGGTGGATCGATCCGGGCCTGCTGCTGTCGGACAGCCATGACGGCAGTCAGAAGGAAGATAGTGCCGGCACCATTAGCCGTTTACACGCCGGGGAAGCCTTCCCATGGCTTCGTTTGCTGGCAGGCTGCGGGTACATCGACCTCGGAGAGAATGATGACGGAAGGATCGTGTTTCGGTGGCGCATGACGCCGCTCCCGGCGTTATTCGGAGGTTTCGCAAACAGCGAGGCAGGAAGCGGCCGGTTGTATATTCAGCCCGATTTCGACATCCTGATCCCGCCCGACGTTCCTTATACGCTTAGATTTCAGGCTGCGCTGTTTACGGAACGGTTATCGGATGACGTCATGTCCGTTTATCGGCTGACCCGCGACTCGGTCATGGAGGCCGCAAGGGCAGGCATCGGCCCGGAGCAGATCATCCAGCTGCTCGAGAAAGGGGCGGCGGCCGGATTCCCTGACCATGTCCGGACCGCGATCGTCCAGTGGGGCATGGGAGCGGACGATTCGGAAAACCGCCCGGGCCACCGGCTTCAGCTGGGTAACGCGGACCTTGCCGATGGTGCCGATGGTGGGAGCAGTCGATATCCGCTGCCTTGGTCCTTTGATTCCGCAGCGGCTGTGATCACGGAGCGGGCTGGCAGCACTGGCGAAGCGGAGAACGAGCCTAACGAGGTGGATGAGCGGTTGCCGGATATTCGCTCTCTGCTCCCGGATTTGACGCGGATTCCTGCCATGTGGACGAAGGATTGGCGGGCTTACCACAGCTCGACGGCCAAGCAAATGATGGAGCAGGCACTCGCTTTATCCGTAAAACTGGAAATTTCGATCAACGGCAGACGAATGGAATTCATTCCGCGCGAGCTGGGGCGAAACCCCTGGACAATAACAGGCGCCCTGTTTCCCCCTGGCGCTGACGGCCCGGAGTCGATCGTGCAGCTTAGCGAAGGACAATGGAGAGAAATGCGCTTGCTTATCCCTGAAAGCGTATGAATTCCCCCTTCTTAAGAGACGCACGTTATGCTATGATGGAAGAGTCCACGAATGCACAAGCAAGGGACGAATCTAATAGAGAAGCGGGATGAGTTCATGAGCGTATCGGAAATAAACACGATCGATATGGCCGAGGTGCTCACCTATGCCTACGAGATCGGCGATATGATTAATGCTTCCGTCGAAGTGGCGGATTACTTATATTGGAAGCAGGCGGTTGAGCGAGACCCGGCCATCCAGAGCCTGATCAAGAAGCTGGAAGCCAAGAAGGAGCTGTTCGAGGAGACGCAGCGGTTCGGTCACTTCCATCCGAACTACCATTCGGCGAAGGATGAGGTCAGCAAGGTGGAGGCGGAGCTGGAAGCCTTTGAGCCGGTCGCCCGGTTCAAACAGGCGGAGAAGAATCTGGATGATCTTCTGCACTCAATGTCCGAGCGAATTGCCTTCTCGGTTTCGAGCAGCATCAAGGTCCCTAGCAACGATCCTCTTCCGAAGAAGGGCTGCGGCAGCGGTGGCGCCTGCCAGTGCGGCTAAAGCGCTGCGAGCCGATAAGAGAATGAAAGCGAGGCGAGGACCTTAGGATGTTGGCGGAACGTACCGGTTTTATTATATGGGTCAGCGATGTCAAGGCAGCGAGGAATCTGGAGAAGTACGGCAGCGTGCATTATATTTCACGCCGGATGCATTACGTTGTGATGTACGTCAACGCGGACCGTGCCGAGGAAACGATGAAGAATATCCGGAGATTATCTTACGTACGTAAGATCGAGCGCTCTTACCGGAACGAGATAAAGACGGAATATAACAGCAAAGGTCCTGACAAGGCGAAGTTCTACGGTCCATAGACCGGAGACGAAGCTTGCAGGCGCAGTTTGAGGACAGAAACGACATAAGGCAACCACTGGTTGCAACAGCGCGGATTAGCGGCCCTCCGGGGCCGTTTTTTTTATTGTCCGGCGGGGAAGACGATGATCCGACGTGAACCCGCGTTTTCATTTTTATAAAAATTATCGGCAAAAGCTAGAAATCAATTGGAATAAATCGGAATCTCCGGCGATAATATAGATACAACTAGAGGAATTACTAAATTTTCGGTAAATGTTCACAAGAAGCAAGGTTTCAATCTTGTGAATCCTAGTGGAATGATGTAATATGTTGGGTATATATACATAGATATAAAGACCCATTTGGTGGAGAGTGATATTCCATGCGCGACAAAGGGACTGAGCGTTGGAGCACATACGAGCCGTTTTATATTACATTGAATGATAAAAAAGTGGCTGACATCGTCGTTACCAATCATGCGAGAAGCCGGTATACGGATCGGGTAAAGGGCGACGACACGACCCATGAGGAAATCGGGGCCTGGATGTGGGAATGCCTGAAGCAGAACCGGATCGTGCCGTACTATCGCAATGAACAGGACGTTTATTTAATTGACGACGATTTGGTCGTGGTAGCGGAGTTTTCGGAGCTGGAGGATGAGCGTGATCTTATCGGCAACCCGCTGCATCGGATGATTATCGTGACTTTTTTGGGGCGCATGTCGGAGACGATTGAGCTTCGCGACCTGAAGTCATATTATTCGTGGCTGCGCCATTCGCGGCGCATGACCTTGATCAAGAACAGTCGTAAACGAAAATAATTTTAAAAAATAATAGATAGAAATCCACATTGGCATGCGAGCGATCTGCGCGGATGTCTTTTTTGTGGGTTTGCCGGCAATCGGCTACAATGGTGTTGAGCCAGGCAGCGAGAGGGGTAACGATCGTTATGAATTTTCATCAGCTACATATTTTTTATACGGTGGCGGAGCGGGGGAGCTTCTCGGCGGCCGCTCAGGCGCTCCACATGAGCCAGCCTGCGGTCACGATGCAGATCCAGGCTCTGGAGGAGCATTTCGGCACGAAGCTGCTGAACCGCTCCACGAAGCGCATCGAACTAAGCGAGGCCGGTCGGATTCTGCTGCCCTATGCCCGGAAGATCCTCGAGCTCTCGCGGGAAACGGATGCGGCGATGGCGGCCTTTTCCAATATGCTGCTCGGAAGGCTCCAGCTCGGCGCAAGCCTGACCATCGGCGAATATGTGCTGCCGCGCCTCCTTGGACCGTTCGGGCGGGCGTATCCCGACATATCGATTATGCTGAAGGTGATGAACACATCGCAGATTCTCGAGGAGATCGCGGGCCATCAATTGAATTTCGGGCTGATCGAAGCACCGGTGGAGCATCCGGATATGGTGCTTGAGCCGGTCATGGAGGACGAGCTGAAGCTGATTGTCCCATCGGGGCATCCGATTGCGGAGAGACCGGATCCAATCGAGCTGAGTGAAGTGCTGACTTATCCGTTTGTGCTTCGAGAGAAAGGCTCCGGTACCCGGAAGGTGATGGAGGATGTGTTGATAGAGCGGGGAATTGACCCCGGGGCGATTCGGACCGTCATGGAGCTCGGCAGCACCGGCGCGGTCAAATCGGCCGTGGAGGAGGGGCTGGGGATCACTATGCTCTCCACCTCAACCGTCAAGCACGAAACCGCGCTTGGGCTGGTCAAGATGATTGATATCGCGGATGCATCGTTCAAACGCAATTTCTATGCGATTCAGCTGCGGTCCGCCCTGCTGCCGATGTCCGCGACAACCTTCCTGACTTATTTGAAAGAGCAGCGGCAGTAACCAGAGGCTTGTTGAGAGCGGCTGCAAGCTTTGTGGTTATGGTCAAACGCGAAAGGAGAATGGAAATGCCCATACGATTACCGGATGACGTAAAGGGAGGCTGTGATTTGCATACGCACACACAGGCTTCGGATGGAATGAATCGTCCCTCTGAAAATGTACAGCTCGCATTCGAGCGCGGCTTAAACGCGCTGGCCATTACGGATCATGACACGGTCGCCGGCGTCGAAGAAGCTCTCCTTGCCGGACAACGTCACGGCATTGAGGTTGTGCCCGGCGTGGAAATCAGTACCATGGCCGGCGGCAAGGACATTCATATCCTGGGGTATTATGTGGATATCCATGACGAAGTCTTTCTCGGACGGCTGGCGGAGCTCCGGCGAACGAGGGAGCTGCGCAATGAGAAGATTTTAGCGAAGCTTAAGGAGCTCGGGATCAGCATCACGATGGATGAAGTCATTCGAGGATTGGGGCGGGAGCTTGCTCCCGATGAGAGCATCGGCCGACCTCATATCGCCGATGCGCTAGTCCGCAAGGGACATGCCGGCAGCATGCGCGAGGCGTTTGACCGCTATCTTGCGCAAGGAGCGGCAGCCTATGTGCCCCAGGAGCGGATTCATCCGTCGGTGGCTTGCGATTGGATTCGCGATGCCGGAGGCGTGCCCGTGCTCGCCCACCCGGGCATTTATGAGGACGATGAACTGGTGGAAATGATCATTCGGGAGGCCGGGCCGAGGGGAATCGAGGTGTACCACTCCGACCACGGAGCGGACGATGAAACCCGCTACCTGGCCATGGCCCAGCAATACAGCCTCATCGTGACCGGCGGCTCGGACTATCATGGCGTGAGGCAGGGCGAGGTGTTTCACGGAGACATCGGTGCAAGGCGCGTAGCGGCCGAGGTGCTGGAGCAGCTGCGGAATTCGCAGGGATCCGTACAGTGAACGGACATGGATCAGACATATAAATAAAAACGGGCATCCCCGATTTTCGTTTTCATGGGGGATACCCGTTTTTTTATTGTCTTGGTTTTTATTTGTTCTTGGTTCTTATTTGTTCCAGGCAGCCCAGATAAGGACCGGCGCTATCGGTTGTTTTTCACGGTGCTCGGCAGTCCCTTGATCAGCTGTTCATCCGGCGTGACGAACAACGTCTTCTGATTGTCGTAGATCACATATCCCGGCTTCGCCCCGCTTGGCTTGCGGACATGCCGGATCAAGGTGTAGTCGACAGGCACGCTGCTGGACTCCTTGGCCTGGCTGTGGTAGGCCGCCAGCTGCGCCGCTTCCTGCAGCGTCGCCTCCCCGAATTCGCTGCTGCGGATCACGACGTGCGACCCCGGAATATCCTTCGTGTGAAGCCAAGTATCGTTAGGGGATGCAAGGCGGTTGGTCAGGTACTCGTTCTGCAGATTGTTCTTCCCGACGTACAGCTCGATGCCCTCCGATGATGTGTAGACATGAAGCGTAGGCTTGTCGTTCTTCTTCTTTTTCTTCGTCTTGCGGCTTCGGTCCCGGAGGTACCCTTGCTGGATCAATTCTTCCCGTATTTCGTCAATGTCGTTCAAGGTGGCATGGTCCAGCTGCTGAAGGAGATTGTCGAGATAGCCGATTTCCTCGCGGGTTTTGATCAGCTGCTCGTTAATGACGGCCAGGCTGTTTTTATATTTGTTATATTTTTTAAAATAGCGCTGGGCATTATCCGATGGCGTCAGGAGAGGGTCCAGCGGAATGGTGACGAGCGCCTGCTCTTCATCGTAATAGTTGACGAGCCGGACTTCCCGGTCCCCCTTCTGAATTTGGTGCAGCGAGGCGAACAGAAGCTCGCCGAAGATCCGGTAACGGTCCGCATCGCCGGCTTCCTCCAAATCCTCATGCAGTTTATCGAGCTTCTTGATATTCTTGGTCCGCTCGTTCTGCAGAAAACGCAGAAGATCGCTTACCTTCTGCTTCACGGCGTCGCGCTGGGCTTTATCGCCGTAATAATCCTCCATGCACTCGCTCACCGAGCCATAGGTCTTGGTCTCTTCCGCCAAGTGGGTGAGCGGAATGACCGAGAACACCGACTTTCCCTTTGCATTAAGTCCGGATACGGGGCTGTACCGATGATGGCGCACCATATCCATCACCTCGTTGAATGCGCTCCACAGGCTGCCGCAATTTTTCTCGGACTCTCCGCCGGAGGCATCTTCCGCTCCGGCCCGGTGCGTGATCTCTTGGGCGGCGAGCGGGCTCAAACCGCTGAAGGTGCCCACAAGCCATGAAACTGCCGGCTCCTCGCTGAGCAGGCATGCCTCACGGAAAGCGTCTTGTCCCGTTTCAAGCGGATTCTGCTTGAACTGCTCGGGCGGGCTCGTGTAGGCAAAGCCCGGCATGACAACTCTGTAGCTGCTGATCGCCGGCGTGACATGGTGAATGCCGTCCAGGATCGTGCCCGTGGCCGGATCGAGCAGAATGATGTTGCTGTGCCTGCCCATCAGCTCAACGATGATTTTTTTGGTGGATACATCGCCCAGCTCGTCGCGCTGCCGGACCGTGATCTCGATAATCCGCTCCATGCCGACCTGCGTTATGTCCTCAATGATGCCGCTCTCGCAGTGCTTCCGCATCACCATGCAGAACATGGGCGCTTCCGCCGGATTGACGAACGCTTCGCCGGTAAGATGCACCCGGGGATACGTCGGGTTCGCGGACAGCAGCAGCTTCGCATTGCCTTGCTGCGTGCGGATATGCAGGACGATGTCCCTCTCATTCGGTTGATATATTTTATTGATCCGCGCGCCCCGGCATGATTGAAGCTCATGCACGAGCGCACGTGTAACGATTCCGTCCAGTGCCATGAATACATTCTCCTTCTGTCTCTTACCCTTCCTATCGTACTTCTCTATGATGCCATATTTCCCGTAAAAACTTAATAGCCCCTTCTGTGATAATTCAGGTTTTGTCCGAATACATTTACGTAGCAGGGGTGGAAAAGCTGTCAATCCGCCGGAACTTGCGTAAAACAACCGGGAGGGAAAGGAAGCATGGAACAAAAGCAATGGCACCAGATGGATGTGGATGAATTGCAGCAGGTGCTGCATTTGCGTCCGGAGCAGGGCCTCACGGAAGAGGAAGCCGGGGAAAGACGGAAAACCAGCGGTTATAACGAGCTCTCCGAGGGGGCGAAAATTTCCCCGCTTGTTCTGTTTTTGAACCAATTCAAGGATTTCATGGTGCTCGTGCTCCTTGGGGCGACCCTGATCTCCGGATTGCTTGGGGAGTATCTGGATGCCGTAACCATCGTGGCGATTATACTGATAAACGGGATACTCGGTTTTGTCCAAGAGTTTAAAGCGGAGCGGTCGCTGCGGGCTCTGAAGCAGCTGTCCGCCCCGTCCTCCAAAGTGCTGCGGGACGGTAAAGTGGTGCATCTGGCGGCCAGGGAGCTGGTGCCTGGAGACGTGGTGCTGGTGGAGAGCGGCGACCGCATTCCGGCCGACGTCCGCTGGCTGGAGACGAGCAGCTGCAGCGTTGAGGAGTCGGCATTAACCGGGGAGTCGATGCCGGTGAACAAGCATGCCGAGCCGATCCCCGAGGCGGATGTGCCGCTTGGCGACCGCAAAAATATCGGCTTTATGGGCACGATGGTCACCCGCGGTTCCGCCAAGGGCGTTGTCATCCGGACTGGAATGGATACCGAAATGGGCAAGATCGCCGATCTGATCCAGAGCACCGAATCCCAGGAAACGCCGCTGCAGCATCGTTTGGAGCAGCTAGGGAAAATATTGATCGGCGTTTCGCTCGCGCTCACGGTTCTGGTCGTCGTGGCGGGCATCCTCCACGGGCAGCCGGCGGCAGGCATGTTCCTGGCAGGCGTCAGCCTTGCGGTTGCAGCCATTCCGGAGGGGCTTCCGGCCATCGTAACGATCGCCCTGGCGCTCGGCGTCCAGCGGATGATCAAGCGCAAGGCCATTGTGCGGAAGCTGCCTTCGGTCGAGACGCTTGGCTGCGCCTCCGTCATCTGCTCCGACAAGACGGGCACGCTGACCCAGAATAAAATGACCGTCACCCGGATCTGGCTTGGGGGCCGCATCTTGGAGGTGACCGGACAAGGCTATGATCCGACTGGACAAATCCTCCATAAGGGCAAGCCGGTCGAGCTGCGGTCCGATCAGGCGCTGCGCCGGCTCCTGCAGATCGGGGGACTGTGCAACAACGCCGAAATCGTCGAGACTATACAGCAAGATACGCGTAACAAGCGCAAAGGCAAGGAGGAGCCTGCGGCCCCTTCCGCTTGGGAATTGAAAGGGGACCCGACCGAAGGCGCCCTGCTGACCCTGTCGTCCAAGATGGGTTTGACCAAAGCAAGCTTGGCATCCGTGTACCAGCGGGATAAGGAATTTCCGTTCGATTCGGAACGGAAGCTGATGTCCGTCATCGTCAGCCATCAGGGGGGACGCCTGCTCTGCACGAAGGGCGCGCCGGATGTGCTGCTTGAAGCCTGCACGTATATTTTATGGGACGGAAACGTCGTGCCGCTTACACCGACGCTGCGCCAGAAGGTGCTGGCCGCGAACGAAGGCATGGCTTCCGAAGCGCTCCGGGTGCTCGGCCTTGCATACCGCGATCTCCGGCCTTACGACAAGCCGGAAACGGACAAGGAGGCGGAGGGCCAGCTGATCTTCGTCGGATTGGCAGGGATGATCGATCCGCCTCGACGCGAGGTGCGCGACGCGATTGCAACCTGCCGCCGGGCGGGCATCAAGACCGTGATGATTACCGGCGACCACAGGACCACCGCCGAAGCGATTGCCGGCCAGCTTGGCATCATGCCGAGGAACGGCTTGTCCTTGACCGGGCAGGAGCTGTCTCGGATGGATGACAAGGAGCTGGACGCCAAAGTGGACCAGACCTTCGTCTACGCCCGCGTATCCCCGGAGCATAAGCTCCGAATCGTCAAATCGCTGCAGCGCAAGGGCCATGTGGTAGCGATGACCGGCGACGGGGTCAATGATGCGCCGGCCATCAAGGCGTCGGATATCGGCATCGCGATGGGCATCACTGGCACGGATGTGACCAAGGAAGCCTCATCGCTCGTGCTCAGCGACGACAACTTCTCGACCATCGTGTCGGCCATAGAGGAAGGCCGGAGCATCTATGAGAACATACGCAAGTTCATTCGCTATTTGCTGGCATCGAATGTCGGGGAAATTCTGACGATGTTCTTCGCGATGATGCTTGGCCTGCCGCTTCCGCTCGTGCCGATTCAGATTCTATGGGTAAACCTCGTGACCGACGGGCTTCCAGCGATGGCGCTTGGCGTGGACCAGCCGGAGAAGGACCTGATGGAGCACAAGCCGAGAGGGGCCAAGGAGAACATTTTCGCCCGCCGGCTCGGCTGGAAAATTATCAGCCGCGGCGTTTTGATCGGCCTTTGTACGCTTGGAGCCTTCTGGATTACGCTGTCCGGCTCGCCAGACGATTTGGTGAAAGCCCAATCGGTCGCCTTTGCCACGCTTGTGATGGCGCAGCTGATCCACGTGTTCGACTGCCGCAGCTCACGCTCCATTTTCCACCGTAATCCGCTGCAAAACAAAGCGCTGGTACTGGCAGTGCTCTCTTCGATCCTTCTGATGCTGGGGGTTATGTACATCGAGGTATTCCAGCCGATCTTCAAGACGGTTCCGCTCGGACTGAAGGAATGGGCGCTGGTGCTTGTCGCCGCCGGAATCCCGACCTTCCTGATGGGAGCCGGCAGCGTATGGGGTGGACGAAGAAACCGCAACCGCAGCCGCCGCAGCATGATGCCGAAGAGTGCAAATATTTCGGCATAAAGTCAATGGGTGAGCCCATCCGATCTAGTATATGCTAAACTCAAGTTTTGCTATTGCAGAGGAGATGGGTTTGACGATGGAATTTACAAAAATGCACGGACTCGGCAACGACTTCGTTGTCGTGTACGGAGAACAGGAATTGCCTTCGAACGCCTCCGAGCTGGCTGTGAAGCTGTGTGACCGCTTCTTCGGCATCGGCGCGGACGGACTCGTATATATATTGCCTTCAGCCAAGGCGGATTTCACGATGCGGATCATGAACTCCGACGGATCCGAAGCGGAGCAATGCGGCAACGCGATCCGCTGCGTTGCGAAGTACGTTTACGATCATGGCCTGATCGACCGCACGGAGATGACGATTGAGACGCTGGGCGCGGGCGTGCAGAAGCTGCGCCTTACCGTCGAGGCAGAAAGGGTCGCCAGCGTGCGGGTCGATATGGGCGAGCCGATCCTGGATGGACTTCGCGTGCCGACAACGGTGGATCAGCATCCGGTGGTGAACCATCCGATCGAGGTTGACGGGCGGGAATTTCGCTTTACGGCCGTGTCGATGGGGAACCCGCACTGCGTAATCTACGTAGACGACGCTGTCAGCTTCGATCTCGGCACCTGGGGGCCGAAGCTGGAGGTTCACCCGCTGTTCCCGCGGAAGACGAACGTCGAATTCGCGACGGTCAACTCCCGGAATCAGATCGATATGCGGGTATGGGAGCGCGGGGCAGGACCAACGCTTGCTTGCGGCACCGGCGCCTGCGCCACGCTTGTAGCCTCCGTCCTGAACGGTGCGGCTGACCGCAGCGCGACCATTTCCCTTAAAGGGGGAGACTTGTTCATCGAATGGGATGAGCGTGACAATCACGTATATATGACCGGGCCTGCCGAAGTTGTGTATACAGGAACCGTTGTCCTGTAATATGATTCCTGAAAGGCTGCTGAAGCGTTGATATCGGAATCGTTAGATCGAACTGGATATACCGGTATTTGCGGCATTATCTGTCCATTGCCTGGAATTACAAGAAGGAGACCTGAAGGAGACCTGAACGGGTCTCCTCTTTGTCTCTTTATCTTTAGGAAGGTTTTGTGATACATTAGTGAAAATATTAGTCAGGTGGAGGGAAGGCACAGTGAAACCGGATCTAAGGCAGGCGTGGGAGAATCAGGTACTGATCGGGGACGGCGCCATAGGTACCTATCTATATCAACTAGGGTTCCCCGTAGGGATATCATATGAGGAGCTGAACCTGACCTCTCCGGAGGTTATCGGAAACGTTCACCGGCAGTATGTTGACGCCGGCGCGCAGTTGATCGAAACGAATACATTTTCGGCCAACTACGACAAGCTGTCCAAATACGGCCTGGAGTCCAAGGTCGGGGAGATCAACCGGGCAGGCGTGCGCATTGCCCGCGAGGCCGCAGGCCGCGACGGCTATGTCGTCGGCGCTGTTGGCTCCATTCGGGCCGGCCGCAGAAGCAACATATCGACTGGCGAGCTGAAGCGGTACTTTGAGGAGCAGCTCAGCGTTCTATTATCCGAGGGCGTCGACGGCATCCTGCTGGAAACCTTCTATGATGTCGAAGAAATCCAGCTGGCGCTGCAGCAGGTCCGCAAGCTGACCGACCTGCCCGTCATTTGCCAGTTCGCGGTCGAGAATATCGCCCGGACGCTCGACGGCTTCTCGATGCAGGACGCTTACCGGATTCTCAGCCAGGAAGGAGCCGACGTGATCGGTTTCAACTGCCGGACGGGACCGAACGGGATCATGCGCGCATTGGAAACGCTAAGCGGGGTTATGAATCTGCCGGCATCGGTCTATCCTAATGCTGGGATCGCCGATTACGTGGACGGGGAATTCCGTTACGGCGCCAGCCCTGAGTATTTCGGTCAAATGGCGGTGCCGTTCGCGGACCTCGGCGCCCGGATTATCGGCGGATGCTGCGGAACGACGCCGGCTCATATCGCGGAGATCGCTTCGACGTTATCCGGTTACGTGCCATCGCCTCTGCCGGAGGTTGAACCGGCCGAAATCAACCGGATCGTGATTCAGGAGCCTGCGGAAGGCAATCAGCCGGAGCGCTCTTCCGAGCCTTCCCTCGTCGATCTTGTGAAGGAACGTCACACCGTCATTGTGGAGCTGGATCCGCCGCGCGACCTCGACATCACGAAGTTTATGAAGGGGGCCGAGGCGCTGAAGAACGCGGGAGCGGATGCGCTGACGCTAGCCGACAACTCCCTCGCGGTCACCCGGATGAGCAACATGGCGCTGGGGCATCTTGTACAAGCCAGAATCGGCCTTCGGCCGTTGATTCATATCGCCTGCCGCGACCGGAACCTGATCGGGACCCAATCCCATATGATGGGCTTTGACGCGCTTGGCATCGACCATGTGCTTGCAGTTACGGGCGACCCGGCCCGTTTCGGCGACCTTCCGGGCTCGAGCTCGGTTTACGATATGACCTCGTTCGAGATCATTCGGATGATCAAGCAGCTGAACGAAGGCATCGCCTTCTCCGGCAAGCCCTTGAAGCAAAAAGCCAAGTTCGTTGTCGGGGCTGCGTTTAATCCGAATGTGCGCCATTTGGATAAGGCGGTTGCGCGCCTGGAGAAGAAGATTGCGTCCGGCGCGGACTATGTAATGACGCAGCCGGTATATGATCCGGAGCTGATCGTTCGGCTAAGAGAAGCAACCGCTCATCTGGATATCCCGATTTTTATCGGCATTATGCCGCTGGCCAGCGGACGGAACGCAGAGTATCTGCACAATGAGGTGCCGGGCATTCAGTTGTCCGATGAAGTACGCAGCCGCATGGCAGGGCTGGAAGGGGAAGCCGGACGAGCGATGGGCGTCCAAATCGGCAAGGAGCTGCTGGATGTCGCAACCAAGCATTTCAACGGCATTTACCTGATGACGCCGTTTATGTTCTACGAAATGAGCGTGCAATTAATGGAGTACGTCTGGGAGATATCGGGCCGCCGACTGTCCCCCTTGTTTCATTAATAATTATCAATTACAATAGTGTAATGGATGTGATTCCGATGTCATTGAGTATGACCGGATATGGACAGTCCGCCGTCGATTTTCAAGGGTATCATGTGTCAATAGAAGTGAAGTCGGTCAATCACAGGTATTGTGAAGTCGTGTTCAGAATGCCTCGTGAATGGTCCCGCTTTGAGGATTCGCTTCGGAGGGCCGTGCAGACCCGGATCGGCCGCGGACGGGTTGATGTTTACATTAACAAGGAAAATAACGGCGAGTCCCCGGATGCGGTGCTGAATCATGCCATGGTCAAAGCATACTTGCAGGCTGCAGAGGAATTGAAACCTTACGGTATTCAAGGAGAATTGACGGTACGCGACATGCTGTCCCTGCCGGATGTCCTCGTCAGTCCCGGGGGGCTTCCAATGGATGAAGCGCAGCAGCAGGAGTGGCATGATGCGCTTCTTCAAGGTCTCAACAAGGCGCTTGACGGCTTGGTGCAGATGCGGAGCAAGGAAGGGGCATTCCTGGTGAAGGACATCGAGGAGCGGCTTGGCCGTCTTGAATCGCTTCACAGCGAAATGGCCGAGCTGGCGCCCGAAGTGCCGGAGGAATACCGGAAGCGTCTGAGACAGCGCATTGAGTCGCTCGATGACGGGTCGCTTGCCGTTGATGAACATATATTCGGTATGGAAGTGGCTTTGTTTGCCGAACGCTGCAACGTCGAGGAGGAGCTGATCCGTCTTCGCAGCCATTTGGAGCAATGCAGGGAATTGCTTAATCAGAAAGGCCCTGTTGGCCGCAAACTTGATTTTCTGATTCAGGAAATGAACCGAGAAGTCAATACGATTGGATCGAAGGCCAATCATCTGACTCTGGTAAACCGTGTTGTCGAAATGAAAGCGGAACTGGAGAAGATTCGTGAACAAGCCGCCAACGTGGAATGAACTCGGCTTAATCGGCAAATAGAGTCAAATGTATAGGGGGAGCAGTCGCACTATGGCAATCAAACTTATTAATATTGGCTTCGGAAACATCGTATCGGCCAATCGGATCATTTCGATCGTGAGCCCTGAATCGGCGCCGATCAAGAGAATTATCCAAGAAGCACGGGACCGTCATATGCTGATTGACGCTACATACGGCCGAAGAACGCGGGCTGTTATTATTACCGACAGCGACCACGTGATTTTATCGGCCGTGCAGCCAGAAACCGTGGCGCACCGTCTATCCAGCAAAGATGACGACAACGACGAATAAGATGAGGAGTACTATGTCTAGAGGATTATTGATTGTATTATCCGGTCCATCCGGGGTAGGGAAGGGAACCGTCTGCACCGCTCTTCGGAGCCGTGTTCCGGAATTGGTCTATTCCGTGTCGGCCACGACACGTTCGCCTCGCCTCGGCGAGGTAAACGGCGTAAACTATTTTTTCAAAACCCGCGAGCAGTTCATGGAGATGATTGAGAACGATCAGCTTCTGGAGTATGCGGAATATGTCGGGAACTACTATGGTACTCCGCGGGATTTCGTGGAGGAGACGCTCGCCCAGGGCAAAGACATCATCCTGGAGATTGAGGTCCAGGGCGCTCTGAAGGTGAAGGAGAAATTTCCGGACGGAATCTTTGTGTTCCTGATGCCGCCGTCGCTTGAGGAGCTGAAGGACCGAATTCAGGGCCGAGGCACGGAAAACCAGGCAACCATCGAGCATCGCATGTCCGTTGCCGTCGATGAGATCAATTTGCTTCAGCATTATGACTATGCGGTCGTAAATGACGAGATTAATCTCGCATGCGAGAGAATAGAAGCTATTATTATAGCCGAGCATTGTAAAGTGAGAAAATAAATCTTGCCAGCCCATATCGGCTGCGAGATTTCTAGTATAGAAAGAAGAGGTGTTAGAGCTATGTTATACCCATCCATTGATGAAATGATGAACAAAGTCGACAGCAAGTACTCGCTCGTTGTTGCGGCTTCCCGCCGTGCACGTCAGCTCCGCGAGGGTCAACCGAGCGAACTCCAAAATCCGAAATCACATAAATTCGTAGGCGTTGCGCTTGAGGAAATCTACGGCGATTATGTGAAGATTGAACGGGAAGAAGCTTAAACGGCTTCTCCTACATCTGAATAGGAATGCGTTCGCGCAAAAAAATGTGACAACCGAAAGGTTGTTATTTTTTTGCGGGAGCGATGATAGGGTACCTTCAGACCAATCGAAAGCGGGGGAATTGTCATGTTGAACGGGAAAGTCATCGTCCTTGGCGTAACCGGCGGCATTGCCGCTTATAAAGCGGCCACGCTGTGCAGCCGGCTTGTTCAAAGGGGAGCGGACGTGCATGTCATAATGACGGAGTCCGCGAAGCAGTTCATTACGGAATTGACGCTCCAATCCCTGACCAAAAACCCGGTATATTCCGATACCTTCGACGAGAGGGATCCTTCGGTCGTTTCGCATATCCATCTCGCCGATATGGCGGACCTCTTCCTCGTTGCGCCGGCGACGGCCAACGTGATCGGCAAGATGGCCCACGGCCTGGCGGACGATATGCTGACAACGACGCTGCTCGCCACGACGGCGCCTGTCATGATCTCGCCGGCGATGAACGTCCATATGTATACGCATCCGGCGGTTATGGCAAATTTGGAGACGCTGGCTTCCCGCGGCGTTGGCATGATCGAGCCGGGCGAAGGGCTTCTGGCTTGCGGCTATGTCGGCAAGGGAAGGATGGAGGAGCCGGATACGATCGTGGAGGTCGTGGAGCGTTTTTTCCAAGAACAGGACAAGCAGGGCGGCCCATCCTTAAGGGTTGACGGAATGCCCGGGTCTTCAGCCGACCATGCAGCGAACGGATCGCATGGCTTGCTGAGCGGCAAGAAAGTCGTCGTTACGGCGGGCGGCACGATCGAGCGGATTGATCCGGTCCGATATATTACGAATGATTCTTCCGGCAAAATGGGATTTGCGATTGCCAAAGCCGCGAAAGAGCTTGGAGCCGAGGTCCATTTGATCGCTGCTCATACCGACGAGGCGCCGCCCGAAGGGATCGAGACGGAAAGGGTGGAATCCGCGGAGGATATGTACCAGGCGGTGCTGCGCGCGTTTCCTGACAGCGATATCGTGGTAAAGGCGGCGGCCGTTGCCGATTACCGTCCACGGGAGGCGGCTTCGTCCAAAATCAAGAAGCGCGGCGATACGATGACGCTGGAGCTGGTGAAGACAACGGATATTTTGGAGAATTTGGGACGCCGAAAGACGACCCAATTCCTGATCGGCTTTGCAGCCGAAACCGACTCCGTAGAGCAGTATGCCAGAGAGAAGCTGAAGCGGAAAAATTGCGATTTGCTCGTAGCCAATGACGTCACGGCAGCGGGCGCGGGATTCGGCACGGACACCAACCTCGTCCAGATTTATGACGCAGAGGGGCTCGTCGAGCGGCTTCCGCTCATGTCCAAGGAGGAAGTGGGCCGGCGGCTGCTGACGCTGGCGGCCGAGCGGCTGTCCGGGAGGTTTTCTTAATGGAAATGGCACGGGTTATTGTGGACGTGCCGTCCAAGGATACGGACCGTCCATTCGACTATTTGATTCCGGAGCGGCTCCGTCCATGGATCGAGGTCGGCAGCAGGGTCGGCGTCCCATTCGGCCACCGGACGCTGCAGGGCTTCGTCGTATCCCTTCATCCGCGTCCGGAAATGGAGACGTCGAAGATGAAGCCGATCCAGGAAATATTGGACGTTATGCCGCCCCTGTCGCCAGAGCTGATCGAGCTTGGCGAATGGATGAAGGAGCGCTACGCCTGCCGGCTGATTACGGCGCTGCAATCCATGCTCCCGACGGCACTGAAGGGGAAAGCGGAAAGGTATATCTCGCTTGGGGACGGCAGCGGGCTGGAAGCCGAGCAGCCGGACAGCCTGTTTGCGCTGCTGCCGGAGAGTGAGCTGGAGCAGCAGCTGATCGCTTTTGTATCCCAGCGGGGCGAAGTGTCCCTGCAGCAGCTCACCCGCGCGTTCCCGGATGCCGCCCAAGCCATCAAGGGGCTGATTGAACGCGGAAGGCTGAGCGAGCATCAGCAGATTAAAGATAAATTGCAGAAGAAAACATTGAAGGCGGTTGGTCTTGCCGTTACGGCAGAGGAGGCGGAAGGGATCCTGGCTTCGTTTCCGGCAAAGGCTCGGAGGCAGAAGGAGATTCTGCAGCATTTGCTTGAAATGGAGCCCTTCCTGCCGCTCCCGCTGAAAGACCTGCTGCAGACGCTTGGCGTTACGGCGGGGACGGTCAAGTCGCTTGCCGATAAGGGCTGGGTCACGCTGGAGGATGTGGAGGTGTTCCGCGACCCTTACCGGGGACGGAATTTCAAGCCGAGCGAGCCGCTGGCGCTGACGTCCGAGCAGCAGCATGTTTACGACAGAATTGTTCGTACGCTGGATGAGCGTGCGCACGGCGTGTTCCTGCTGCACGGGGTAACCGGCAGCGGCAAGACGGAAATCTACCTTCAGACGATTGCCAGATGCCTCGATCAGGGGCGCCAGGCGATCGTCCTGGTGCCTGAAATTTCGTTGACGCCGCAGATGGTCGAGCGCTTCAAGGGGCGCTTCGGAGACCGTGTAGCCGTCATGCATAGCCGCCTCTCGGACGGGGAGCGCTACGACGAGTGGCGCAAAATCCGGGAAGGCCGGGCTTCGGTCGTGGTCGGGGCAAGATCCGCGGTGTTTGCTCCGTTCGATAATCTCGGACTCATCATCATGGACGAGGAGCACGAAACTTCCTATAAACAGGAGGAAACGCCGAAATACCATGCGAGAGACGTGGCGATCCACAGGGCCCGTCGCACCGGCGCCGCCGTCATTCTGGGCTCGGCGACGCCTTCGCTGGAGAGCTATCATGCGGCGAGATCGCAGGCGCAGGATGAATTTGCCCCGGTTCTGCTGGAAATGCGGGCCCGGGCGCTCGGGAACAAGCTGCCGGCGGTCCGCGTGATCGACATGCGCGAAGAGCTTCGCGAAGGCAATCGCTCCATGTTCAGCCGGCCGCTGCACGAGGCGATTGCCGGTCGACTTGAACGGGGAGAGCAGACGGTGCTGCTCCTGAACCGGCGGGGATACTCCACCTTCGTGATGTGCCGGAGCTGCGGATATGTGGCGGGCTGTCCGGAGTGCGACATCTCGCTGACGTATCACCAGAAATCGAACAATCTGCGGTGTCATTACTGCGGATATGCCGCCAAGACGCCGGAAGTGTGCCCGGATTGCGGCAGCGAGCATATCCGCTACTTCGGAACGGGCACGCAGCGCGTGGAGGAAGAGCTGGCTAAGCTCTTTCCCGGCATTCGCGTTATCCGCATGGACGTGGACACAACGACCGAGAAAGGCTCGCACGAGAAGCTGCTGAAGCAGTTTAGGGAGAAGAAAGCCGACGTGCTGCTTGGCACCCAAATGGTAGCAAAGGGGCTCGATTTTCCCGATGTGACGCTGGTTGGCGTCATAACCGCCGATTCCGCGCTGAATCTGCCCGATTTCCGGGCGGCGGAGAAAACGTTCCAGCTGCTTACGCAGGTTGCCGGACGCGCGGGTCGGCATCAGCTGCCGGGCGAGGTGGTCATACAGTCCTACACACCGGAGCATTATTCGATCGTTCATGCAAGCGGTCATGATTATTTATCCTTCGTCAAGGACGAGCTGAAGCACCGCAAAGCGCTTCATTATCCGCCTTACTGCAGGCTTATTCTGGTGACGCTGTCCCATGAGCAGCTGCCGCTGCTCGTGCGCATGGCTGAAAATTTTGCCGCGGGGATCAAGGCCGAAGCCGACCGGCGCGGGTGGTTCGGGAGCCTGGACCGCTTCGACGCAAGCGCGCTCGACATTCTCGGACCGGTGGCTTCGCCGATCCCAAGGCTTAAAAATAGATACCGATTTCAATGTATGATAAAATGGCGGGGAACGATGGACGCCGTCTCGCTGACGCGGTCCGTGGCCGAGCAGCTTCAGGACTCGGCTCGGGACAGTACGCTTCAGATCAGCATTGATGTCGATCCGCAAATGTTAATGTAAACCCGCATATACTGATGAAAAGCACAAGGATGGTGTCGTTGAGATGGCAATTCGCTTGATCGTAAAGGAACCGGATGAGGTTCTTCATAAAAGAGCTAAAGAAATTACGAAAATTACGCCGAACGTTCAGAAGCTGCTGGACGACATGGCCGATACGATGTATGACGCGGACGGCGTCGGCTTGGCAGCTCCCCAGGTCGGCATTCTGAAACGGCTGATCGTTGTGGACGCAGGCGATGAGCATGGATTGATCAAGATGATCAACCCGGAAATCATCGAGAGCGAAGGCGAACAGTTCGGTCCTGAAGGCTGCCTCAGCATTCCGGGCTGGAACGGGGATGTGCGCCGCGCGGAGAAGGTTACCGTCAAAGGACTGGACCGGGAAGGCAATGAGCTCGTCGTGACCGGAACCGGGCTTTTGGCTCGCGCGTTCCAGCATGAGATTGATCATCTGAACGGGGTGTTGTTTACCGATATCGCCGAACGGGTGTATGAATATACGCCGGAGCAGCCGAGAAAAGAGCTGGAAAACCGATGAATATCGTATTTATGGGAACCCCTGCATTTGCCGTACCGAGCCTTGAGATGCTGATCGAGGAAGGGTATAACGTCGCAGCCGTCGTTACCCAGCCGGATCGTCCCCAAGGCCGCAAAAAGGTGCTGACGCCGACGCCGGTCAAGGAAGCCGCGCTTCGCCACGGCATCCCGGTGCTGCAGCCGCAGCGCTTGCGGAACCCTGAGGCTGTAGCGGAGCTGGCGGAGTATAAGCCGGATCTGATCGTTACGGCGGCGTACGGCCAAATTTTGCCGAAATCGGTGCTCGATTTGCCGCCGCTCGGCTGCCTTAACGTGCACGGCTCGCTGCTCCCGGCTTACCGGGGAGGCGCGCCGATTCAGCGCAGCATAATCAACGGCGAGAAGGTTACGGGCATCACGCTGATGTACATGGCTGAAGGGCTGGATACCGGCGATATGATCGCCAAAGTCGAGGTTCCGATCGAGGATGAAGATACGGCCGGGACGATGTTCGACAAGCTGAGCATAGCCGGCGCGAGACTGCTGAAGGAGCAGCTGCCGACTTTGGTTCAAGGCAAGGTTGCGGCCGAGCCGCAGGACGAGTCCAAGGCGACCTATGCACCGAACCTGACCCGGGAGGACGAAAAGATCGATTGGTCGAAAACCTCCCGTCAAATCTATGATCAAATCCGCGGCCTGGTTCCGTATTCGGGCGGCTTCACGCTGTGGAACGGGGACGTGTTCAAGGTGTGGGCCTGCGCCAAGCCGGATAAAGGCGACCAAGGCAAGGGCGATGGAGAGCCTGGAACCGTACTGGAAGTTAGTGAGAACGGCATTGTGGTCAAGACCGGCGACGGCGTGTTGACCCTATTGACGGTGCAGCCAAGCGGCAAGAAGGCGATGGACGCAGCCCAATTCGCGCGGGGGACGAGCCTTGCGCCGGGGACGGTGCTGACGTGAGCGGCAGCCCGAAGGGACGTCCGGCGTCGCCGCGGGAGCTGGCGATGCATGTGCTGACACAGGTTGAGCAGGAGGGAGCGTACAGCAACCTTCTGCTCAACACCGCTTTGCAGAAAGCAGCCCTGTCCAAGAGCGATGCGGGTCTGGCCACAGAGCTGATCTACGGGACGATTTCCCGGCTGAACACGCTGGATTATTTTTTGGACAAGTATGTGAATAAAGGCACCCGCAAGCTCCAGCCTTGGGTGAGGGCCTTGCTGCGGCTGAGCCTGTACCAGATTATCTACCTGGACCGAATCCCGGATCATGCGGTGGTGAGCGAAGCGGTCAATCTGGCGAAGCGCCGGGGGCACCAGGGCATCTCCGGGATGGTCAACGGCGTGCTCAGAAATATACTGCGCCAGAAGGAAAGCTTGGCGATCCCTGCCGATCTGCCGGCCGCGAAGCGGATCTCGCTTCAGCATTCGCACCCGGAGTGGCTGGTCGAGCGCTGGATTTCCCAATATGGCCGGGAGACGGCGGAGGCGATCTGCTCGGCCAACAATGAACCGCCGGCGGTCAGCGTCAGAGTAAATACGACGATGATCAGCCGGGAGGAGATGCTGAAGGAGATGGAGGGCCACGGCTTGCAGGCCGCCCCATCCTCCCTTAGCCCGTACGGCATCGTCGTGAAGGGCGCCGGCAATATGGCCCTGACCGACTGGTATCGTGAAGGCATGATCTCCATCCAGGATGAAAGCTCGATGCTGGTCGCCGAAGCGGTCGGTCCGGAGCCCGGCATGCGGGTGCTGGACTGCTGTGCCGCCCCTGGGGGGAAAAGCGCCCACATGGGGGAATTGATGAAGGACGAAGGCTCCATTGTAGCGAACGACATCCATTCCCACAAAGGCAAGCTGATCGCAGATCAGGCGGCCCGGCTGGGGCTGGACTGCATCCGAACGGTAACGGGCGATGCGATTGAGCTCCCCGCCCGGTTCGAGCCGGCTTCCTTTGACCGGATTCTGCTGGATGCCCCGTGCTCGGGGCTGGGCGTGATCCGCCGGAAGCCCGACCTGAAATGGGGGAAGACGGAGGAGGATATCCGCGAGATCGCGGCGCTGCAGTCAAGGCTGCTGGATTCCGTCTCGGCATTGCTTCGCCCCGGCGGGGTGCTGGTCTACAGCACCTGCACGATCGAGCCGCAGGAGAATGAAGGCGTGGTGACGTCCTTCGTGAACCGTCATCCCGAATTCGAGCTCGATGAAACGGGCAGCCTGTCCCGGCTCAAGGACAACGCGCTTGTCCGCGGCGGCGGCATTCAGATTCTGCCGCAGCACTATCATAGCGACGGCTTCTACATCGCAAGACTGCGAAGACGCTAAAACGAACCCGCGCGCCAGCCCGGCAAGAGGCCCTGCAGCCGTATCCCGCCCGCCGTGCTCTCCGGCGGGTTTTCTCTTTTACCGTCTCTTTTATTTATGGTAAAATAGGAAGAATGAAAAAAGAGTTGCATATGAATGAAATAGACAGGTGTGGTGAAATGAAACCCTTTATATACGATTTTTCGTTGGAAGAGCTTCAGGCATGGGCCCAGGAGCAAGGCGAGCCCGCGTTTCGCGGCTCCCAGATTTACGATTGGCTGTACGTTAAGCGCGTCGATTCCTTCGAGGAGATGACGAATCTCTCCAAGGAGCTTCGCTCGAAGCTGGATGCGTCGTTCAGCTTTGTAACCTTGACGGAGATTACCAAGCTTGAGTCGAAGGACGGCACGGTCAAATTTCTGTTCGGCCTTCATGATGATCATGCGATTGAAACGGTCATCATGAAGCACAACTACGGCAACAGCATTTGTGTTACGACGCAGGTGGGCTGCCGGATCGGCTGCACGTTCTGCGCATCGACGCTGGGCGGCCTGAAGCGGAACCTGACGTCCGGGGAGATCGTCGCCCAGGTGGTTCAGGCGCAGAAAATTCTGGACAAGACGGGCGAGCGCGTCTCCAGCATCGTGATTATGGGCTCGGGCGAGCCGTTCGAGAACTATGATGCAACGATGAAGTTTTTGCGCACGATGATTCACGAGAAAGGACTGAACATCGGACAGCGCCACATTACCGTGTCGACGAGCGGCATCGTGCCGAACATTTATAAATTCGCCGAAGAGGATACGCAGATCAATCTGGCGATTTCGATTCATGCGCCGAACGATAAGCTGCGCTCGAAGCTGATGCCGGTTAACCGCCGCTTCCCGTTCGACGACGTCATTGAAGCGCTGCGCTTCTATCAGGCCAAGACCGGACGGCGCATTACGTTTGAGTACGCGCTGATCGGCGGCGTGAACGACCAGGTCGAGCATGCCGAGGAGCTGGCGGACGTCATCAAGGATATGAACTGCTTCGTCAACCTGATTCCGGTCAACCATGTGCCGGAACGCAAATACGTTCGAACATCGCGCAATGACATTTTCAAGTTTCAACGTGCGTTAGCAGACAAGGGGGTCAATGTGACCATCCGTCGTGAACAAGGCCACGATATCGCTGCCGCTTGCGGACAGCTCCGGGCCAAGCATATGGAGTTGAGGTGAGAAGCTTTGATCAGAACGGTTCATGTCAGCCATGTCGGACGCGTTCGTCCTGTCAATGAAGATTCTGTGTTTGTGAGCACGCTGGAGCACGGTTATACGCTGGGTGTGGTCGCTGACGGCATGGGAGGCCATTTGGCAGGCGACACGGCCAGCCGGCTTGCGGTCGATACGGTAGCCGCGGATTTATCCTCCCTCGAGCCGGGGATTCCTTTGGAAGGGATTCGTGCCGCCCTCGGGGATGCGATTCTGCATGCCAACGAAGTGATCTATCAAGAGGCTTCGTCCGATGAGCGGCTTCACAATATGGGCACGACGATTGTAGCGGTGCTGCTCAGCGGCTCCGAAGGCTATATCGGGCACATCGGGGACAGCAGAGCTTATAAGGTTGCTTCCGGGCAAGTGACGCGCCTTACGGATGATCACACACTGGTGAACGAGCTGTATAAAAGCGGACAGATCACCGAAGATCAGCTGGAGACCCATCCCCGAAAAAATGTGCTGAGCCGTGCGCTCGGAACGGATGAGGATGTGACGGTTGAGCTTACGCCGGTATCCATTTCGGACGGCGAAGTGCTGCTTCTGTGCAGCGATGGACTCAGCAACCGGGTAAGCCGCGACCTGATTGGTCAAATTTCCGGCTCCCTTGACCTTCCTCTGGAGGAACGGGCGGATCGCCTGCTTCAACTGGCGCTTCTCGCCGGCGGCGAGGACAACATTACAGTCGCTATGTTTGAGCATCAAGAAGAGGTTGTCGGGCAACGTAAAAAGGGGTGGGATTCATGATCGGGCATGAATTGGCTGGTCGTTACAAAATTATAGAACGCATCGGCGGAGGCGGCATGGCGCTCGTCTACAAGGCTCAGGATATCCTGCTGAACCGGAATGTAGCGATCAAGGTGCTGCGCCAGCAGTTCGTCCATGACGAGGAATTTATTCGCAGATTCCGGCGCGAGGCGCAATCGGCCGCATCGCTGTCCCATTCCAATGTGGTCAGCATTTACGATGTCGGCCAAGAGGAAGACGTGCACTATATCGTCATGGAATATATCGAAGGTCAGAATTTGAACGAGATCATTAAAGAGCGGGCGCCGCTGCAGGTGGACGAAGCAGTGCGGATCGCCACCCAGATCTGTGATGCGCTGGATCATGCCCATCATAACCAGATTATTCATCGGGACATCAAGCCGCATAACATTCTGATCGGACGGAACGGACGGGTGAAGGTGACCGATTTCGGGATTGCCCGGGCCGTGACGTCGACGACGATTACGCAAACCGGATCGGTTGTCGGATCCGTGCATTATTTTTCGCCCGAGCACGCCAAAGGCGTCGTGACGGGTGAAAAATCGGATTTATATTCCTTAGGTATCGTGTTATATCAAATGCTGACCGCCCGTCTGCCGTTTCTCGGCGAGAGTCCGATCAGCGTTGCGCTGAAGCATCTGCAGGAGGAGTTCGACGAGCCGCGGGAGGTCAATCCGCTCATTCCGCAAAGCGTGGAGAACGTCATTCTGAAATCGATGCGCAAAAATCCGGAGGAGCGCTACCAGTCCGCTCAAGAAATGATGGCTGACCTGGAGACTTGCCTTCTGCCTTCCCGCTTGAACGAGCCGAAGATGGAGTTCGAGGAGGACGAGGATTCCACGCGGGTGATGCCGGCACTCAAGACGATGCAGCGCAGCAGCCATCATCCGGACGATGAGCCGGATGAGGATGACGAAGAGGATGATGATGAGGACCGGACGCCGGGCAAGCCGAAGAAGAAATGGGTGAAGCCGACGGTCATCGTCGCTTCGGTGCTGCTGTTCCTGGGAATCATGGCCGGTGTGGTCATGTATGTGAACAACATGCTTGAGGTTCCGGAGGTTACTGTACCTGGGGTAATTGGCATGACCGAGGAGGAAGCCATCCGGACGCTGGAGGGCGAAGGATTGACGGTGGATCCGGAAGTGATCCGCGAATACAAGCCGAACGTTACGGAAGGCGAAGTATTTGACCAGAGTAAGCCGGAGGGCACGAAGGTGAAGAAAGACTCTCCGATTCAGTTGTCCGTAGGGGCGGCGAAGCCGCTTGAGAAAATGCCGAACCTTAGCGGGAAAACGTATGAGCAAGCCGTCGAGGCTTTGACCGCGTTGGGCATTGCCGCTGAGGCAATAAATAAGTCTGAAGAAAACCATGACGAGATCGAAGCGGGTATGATCATCAGCCAAAATCCATCTCCCGATACGGACCTCGATCCTGATAAGGCCGCAGTCAGTCTGGTCGTCAGCAAAGGCAAAAAATTTGTCAAGATGCCGGCTCTCGTCGGCATGACCGAAGAGCAGGCCAGAGATGCGATCGAATCGCGGGGCCTGGTCGTTGATGCGGTCAAGCAAAAACCGAGCTTCGAAGTCAAACAGGGCATCGTGATGGAGCAGTGGCCTTACGAGGCGAACGCAGAAGTCGCCCCTGGGGAGAAAATTACATTTTTCGTCAGCTCCGGCTATCCGCCCGAGGCGCTGGAATACAATTACAGCGTTCCGATTTCTCCGGCTTACGAAGGGCAGGAGAGCAAAATTCGCATCGTGTTCTCGGACGCGCTGGGCGACAACCAAGAGGCCGTAAACAAAACGATTACGACCTCGGAATGGGTATCGGTGAAGCTGCTGCTCGCACCGGATAAGCACGCAACCGTCCAAATTTTCCGGGATGGCCGTCAGGTGGAAACGTACAGCGTCAGCTACAGCGACGTCAAGAACGGAACCGTGCCGCAGCCGACGATGGAACAGCCGCCTTTACCGCCGGATATGCAGGTTGATACGAATCCGGATGAAGGCACCGAAGGAACCGATGGCGGTGAGGAAGGCTCGGACGCGGAAGACGATTCCGCTTACGAGTGGGAGCCGGGCAACGGCAATGGAAATGGTCATGGCCGGGGCAAGGGCAATGAATGATCAAACGGTTATTCGATAGCAGCCGGTCTGGAATATACCATCGTGAAAACCAAATGAAATACATCCAAATTTCAACAAGAAAGGTGAGGCCTATTTTATGCTCGAGGGACTGATCGTGAAGGCACTAAGCGGATATTACTATGTGAAACCATTGCGAGATAACCAGTTGATATCCGGGGAGGACCAAGCGGTTCAATGCAGAGCCCGCGGCATTTTCAAAAAGAGAGGCATCTCTCCGCTCGTTGGAGACCGCGTCATGTATTCATTGACTGAGAATGGAGAGGGGACCGTGGATGAAATTCTTCCACGGTCTTCCGAATTAATTCGCCCGCCTGTCGCTAATGTCGACTTGGCGGTGCTCTTGTTTTCGGTTAAGGAGCCGGATCTGAACCTGCTCCTGCTGGACAAGTTCCTCGTGCATATTGAGCATGCGGGGCTTGACGCCGTCATCGTTCTGACCAAGCAGGATCTGACGGACGCTTCGGACGAATCCGCGGAAAAGGTGAAGCGGATGTACGAAGAGATCGGCTACGAGGTGATGATCACCAGCTCGCTCCAAGGCATTGGCGTCCAGCAGGTGAAGGATCGCCTGGCAGGCGAGATCAGCGTGTTCTCGGGGCAATCCGGGGTCGGCAAGTCGACTTTGCTCAATGCCCTGATGCCGGGGCTGGCGCTGGAAACGAGCGAAATCAGCCTGCGCCTCGGGCGCGGCCGCCATACGACGCGGCACGTCGAACTGATCGAGCTGGATAACGGCGGGTATGTAGCGGATACGCCGGGCTTTAGCCAGCTGGACTTTCTGGAGCTTGGCGTCGAGGAACTGTCCAGCTGCTTCCGGGAATTCGCTCCGCATGCGGCGGAATGCAAATTCAGAGGCTGCAGCCATCTGCATGAGCCAGGCTGCCGGGTGATCCAGGCCGTAGAGGATGGAACCATCCAAGCCGGCCGCTACGAGCACTATGTGGAGTTTTTTACGGAGATGAAAGACAAGAAGCGGAGGTATTAAGCGATATGATTAAAATAGCGCCATCGATATTGTCGGCCGATTTTGCCAAGCTAGGGTCCGAAATCAGGGAGGCGGAGGCAGCCGGAGCGGACTGGATTCATGTGGACGTCATGGACGGCCATTTTGTTCCCAATATTACGCTCGGGCCACCGATCGTTCAGGCGATCCGGCCGCATACGACGCTGACGCTCGACGTGCATTTGATGATTGAGCAGCCGGAGCGCTACGTTGCCGATTTTGCCAAGGCCGGAGCGGATTTGATCACGGTTCATGCCGAAGCCTGTCCGCATCTTCACCGCGTCGTTCACCTAATCAAGGAGCAGGGGGTAAAAGCTGGGGTTGCCATTAACCCGGCCACACCGGCGCATGTTCTGGAGGAAATTCTTCCGGATCTCGACCTCGTGCTGGTCATGACCGTCAATCCGGGCTTTGGCGGACAAGCCTTTATCGAACGGACGGTAGGCAAAATCTCGCAGCTGCGGGCACGCGCCAATGAACTCGGCCTGTCTTCCCTTCATATCGAAGTGGACGGCGGCATCACGGCGGAGACGGCGCCGCTGGTAGCGGGCGCGGGTGCGGATGTGCTGGTGGCGGGAAGCGCGGTATTCGGCAAGGCCGACCGGGCCGAGGCGATTGCCCGAATCCGGAACAGCGCAACATCTTAATCCGGAAGCGGCAGTCCGAATGTCATAGGGCGGAGAATTTCCGCATAAATATGGTTACATGAGCTGGGTTCTCATGTAGCCTTTTTTGTCTGTGTTCACATCTATGGGCTTGGTGCATAACATAGTCTAGGAAGGCATGAGAATGATGGGGAGGGTGAGACATGAAATTCTATACGTTCAAGCTGCCGAAGTTTCTGGGAGGTTTTGTGAAGGCGATTCTCAACACGTTTCACAAGAGCTGACAGCTTGTCCCGGCGTAACACAAAACCTCCGCCCGGGACGGCCGCGCCATGCCGGTAGGGGAACAGGCAGGATGCAAACCGATGGAAGTGCCCGAGCGAACAAGACATACTGCAGCTTAAGGGGCTGTTCTTGCGCGGCGCAAAGGAGTGCAGGCTTGGCAGCGGGCCGGCCTTAGCTTCTTATGCGCGGTTAAAGAGGCCCAGGACATAATGAACGCCATATGGAGCCCGTACCTAAACCGGAAGTTTTTCTTGCATACAGAACAGAATGCATATCTTTCGGAAGACCCGGCATTAAGGGCATTCGCTTATCTTTGCCGCTGAAGGCTTGCTAACGGGGATTTCGCGATACAGACGGGGAGGAGCTGCTTTCTCCCACTAAAAAAAGCACCTGCGATCCGCTGAAGGTGCTTTTTGTTTAGGAGCATATATGTATCGTAAACGCAAGAAAAACTTCCTTGTCCCGATGCCGCCCATATCTTTGGAGCGCCTTGGAGATTACAGAAGTTTTTCTTCATATAACATGAGATGATTATACGCGAGTCACTTTACCGGATTTCAATGCGCGAGTGCTGACGTATACACGCTTAGGCTTGCCATCCACGAGGATGCGAACCTTCTGAACGTTAACGCCCCAAGTACGCTTGTTGTGGTTATTAGCATGGGAAACATGGTTACCGCTGCTTGGTTTCTTGCCAGTTACATAACATTTGCGAGCCATCAATTACACCTCCTTGTTCCTAAACCCTGCATGAAACAATACTTAAATATAATATCACAGTAAAAATTGCCGCGTCAACTGCCCTAAAAACATTTATTTCTCTTTCTTCTTATAGTACAATGTTGATTAGTCCATAATATTCGAAAGACAGTGTATTGTGGGCTGGTCGGCATGACTCCGTAAGCATCTGGAGACTGCCCGAGACGAGAGGAGACGAGATCAGCCCATCAGCATGTTGCGATCGGTTTAATCATAGAAAGTCTATTATTTATCGCTTTGGGCATTTCGTCGGCTATTAGCTATCAAATAGAGATAACAGTTTTCGTAAGAAGGTTTAAAGGGTATCAAGCCAGGAAGGGGAATTCTCATTGAGTAAGCGTTCTTTGAATGGAACAGAATTTACCGCGATGGTCCTAGCCGGAGCGGAGCAGCTGCAGCAGCATGCGGAACATGTCAACTCGCTGAACGTGTTTCCGGTGCCGGACGGCGACACGGGAACGAACATGAATTTGACCATGACCGCTGGGGTTGCCGAATTAAAGAGCAAGCACTCGGAATCCGTCGGACACAGCGCCGGTGTACTGTCCAAGGGGCTTCTAATGGGCGCGCGGGGGAATTCGGGGGTTATTCTGTCCCAGTTATTTCGCGGCTTCAGCCGGTATGCGGCGCCTTATACAGAGCTGAACGCGCATCAGTTCGCGGCTGCATTACAGACCGGGGTCGAAGCTGCCTATAAAGCCGTAGTCAAACCCGTTGAAGGAACGATCCTTACCGTTGCCAAGGAAGCGGCCAAGCATGCCGTCTATTATTCCCGCCGCAGCAGCGACATCATCGAGCTGATGGAGCAAGTGCTGGCTAAGGCGAAAGAGACGTTGTCGCAAACTCCGGAAATGCTTCCGGTGCTGAAGCAGGTCGGCGTCGTAGATTCGGGCGGACAGGGTCTTGTGTATATTTATGAAGGATTCTTGGAAGCGCTCCGTAGAGAGGATGCACCCGGCACGTTCGCTGCCGCAGGGGGACAAGCCGCAACGGTCGCAGCCAAGGCTGAGCCTATCAGCACCCCGGCTCCGAGCCTGCAGACGGTTACCGCACCTCCGTCATCCGCTCAATCCCAGTTGTCGACGGAAGATATCGAGTTCTTGTATGATATGGAATTTTTCATCAATCGTCAGCTTGGTGATGGAGCACGTGCCGAATTTGATGAGGATCAGTTCCGGAAAGCGCTTGCTGTTAATGGGGATTCGATCATCGTCATCTCCGATGACGAAACGATTAAGGTTCATGTTCACTCCAAAGCTCCAGGTGATGTGCTGAATTTGGCACTGCTTTATGGCGAGATCACCCAGATTCATATTTTGAACATGCGTGAGCAGCATCGCGAGCTGCTGACGACCGGCATGGATATCGCGCCGATGCCGGAGCTGTTTGCCGATATCCCGGCCGAGCCGAAGACTCCGGAAGCTCCGGCCGTGCCGCCGGCGGATGAGATTGCGCCGTACGGATTCATTGCCGTATCCTCGGGGGACGGCATCTCGGACATCTTCAAGAGCTTGGGCGTTGACGTCGTGCTGTCCGGCGGACAGACGATGAATCCGAGCACGGAGGATTTCGTGAACGCGATCTCCTCGATCTCGGCACAGCAAATCTATATTTTGCCGAACAATTCCAATATCGTGCTGGCTGCCCAGCAGGCTCGAGAGCTGCTGGAGGGCGAGCGTCAAGTGACGGTTATTCCAAGCAAGACGATTCCGCAGGGCATTGCGGCCGCGTTTGCTTTCCAAGAGGATGAGAGCACGGACGTGAACACGGACAACATGCTGGATGCGATTTCCCGTGTGCAATCCGGGCAGGTGACTTATGCGGTACGCGACACGACGATCGACGATTTGGAGATTAAGGCGGGACAGTTCATCGGAATCCGCAACTCCAGCATTGTGGCAGCGACCCCTGATCTGATTACGACGTCCCAGGAGCTGCTTGGCAAGATGCTTCAATCCGGAGACGAGATCGTCACGCTGCTTACGGGAGCGGACGCGTCGGAGGAATCAACGAACGCATTGACGAGCTGGCTTGAAGAGCAGTATCCGGATGCGGAGGTTGAGGTGCATTACGGCGGACAGCCGATCTATGCCTATCTGTTCTCCGTAGAATCTTGATCAATTGGACCGGTGTTAATTTAAAGGTATTTTTTAGGAGGGGTTCCGGTGAATAAGACCGTGATTGTGACAGACAGCACAGCGGATATTCCGGCAGACCTGGTGAAGCAGCACAACATTCATATCGTGCCGCTGAGACTGATGTTCGGGGAAGAGACCTATTTGGACGGTGTTGAAATATCGGCAGGGGAATTCTACAAGAAGCTGATACAATCAACGCAGCTGCCGACCACCTCCCAGCCGTCGCCGGCGGATTTCGTTGCCGTGTATGAATCCATTCTGGACCGGTATCCGGGCTGCTCGATTATATCAATACACATTTCATCGGGACTGAGCGGCACCTACCAGTCCGCTTTGCTCGCGACCTCGCTCATTGAGCGGGATGCGGATATAACCGTATGGGATACCAAGTCCGCCTCCTACGGCTTCGGCCTGTTTGTCGTACATGCGGCAAGGCTTGCCGAAGAGGGAGCGGCGGCTGCGGATATCGTGGCCTCCTTGGAGGAGCTGCGCAGCAAACGGAGACTGTATTTCCTGGTCGATACGCTGGAGTACTTACAGAAGGGCGGAAGGATCGGCAAGGCTTCGGCGGTGCTCGGTACGCTGCTTAACATCAAACCGATCCTTTCCATTGATGATGAAGGCATTATTTTTCCGGTAGAGAAGGTTCGCGGACGCAAGAAAGCGACCGCCCGCATGATCGAGCTGTTTCAGCAGGATCTGCCGGGAGTTCGTCATATCAAGGTGGCTGTGGGACATACGGCCGACCGGTCTCTGGTGGAGGATTTCCTGCAGCAGCTATCAGCGGTGTTCACGGTGGAGGATGTCGTATATTCCGAAATCGGCCCCGTGATCGGCACGCATGTCGGGCCGGGAACGATTGCAGCTTATATTTGGCCTGCTTAAGTGAGGTAGATGATAGATATGAGTCTCAAACTCGATTCCATATCCGTCAGACAGATCAACGGCGTGAGCGCTCTGAAAGAAGGGGAGCTTCACGCCTTTGGCGTCTATACGGTTAAGGATTTGCTCGAATATTATCCGTTCCGGTATGAGGATTACCGGCTCCGGAGTTTAAGCGAAGTGAAGGACGGGGATAAAATCACGATCCAGGCGAAAGTCGCCAGCGTTCCCGTTCTGCAGCGTTACGGGCGAAAGTCCCGTCTGACCTGCAAAATGCTGGCTGAGAGCTGGATGTTTACGGCGACCTGGTTCAATCGGCATTTTCTGAAGGACCAGCTGACCGCCGGGCGGGAAATCGTGCTGACCGGGAAGTGGGATCAACGGAGAATGCAGCTGACCGTCTCCGAGTCCGAATTCCCTGATAAAGGGGCATTCCGCAGCGGCACACTGCAGCCCGTCTATTCCATCGGCGGGAAAATTACGCAGTCCTGGATCCGCAAGACGATGGGACAGGCATTGGAGCAGTACGGGGAGATGATCCCTGAAATTTTGCCGAAATCGCTGCTGCAGAAGTACGATCTGATGCCGCGGAAGCGTGCGATTATGACGATCCATCAGCCGGTCGATTCCAGGGAAGGACAGGAAGGCCGGCGCCGGATGGTATATGAGGAGCTGTTTCTGTTCCAGCTGAAGATGCAGGCGTTCCGCGCATTGAACCGCGGCCGGATGGACGGGGTGGTTCATACGGCCGATAATGCCACCATCCGGGAATTCGTGCGCAGTCTGCCGTTCGAGCTGACCGATGCGCAGAAGAAGGTGGAGCTGGAGATTTTGCATGACATGCGCTCTCCTTATTGCATGAACCGTCTTCTTCAAGGAGATGTCGGCTCGGGAAAGACGGTCGTTGCGGCTATCGCCTTGTATACGACCGTGCGATCCGGCTTTCAGGGGGCCTTGATGGTGCCGACCGAAATTTTGGCGGAGCAGCATATGCGCTCCCTGCAGAAGCTGTTCGAGCCGTTCGGCATTACGGTAGGCCTGCTTACCGGAAGCGTGACGGGGAAAAAGCGCAAGGATCTGCTGGCCTCGCTCCAGATGGGATTGACGGATGTCGTTGTCGGCACGCATGCTCTCATCCAGGACGATGTATTTTTCCGGCAGCTGGGTCTTGTCGTCACCGATGAGCAGCACCGGTTTGGGGTCAATCAGCGGAGCATCCTGCGCCGTAAAGGCTACAATCCCGATGTGCTTACGATGACCGCAACGCCGATACCGCGGACGCTGGCTATTACCGCCTTCGGCGATATGGATGTGTCGACGCTGTCGGAGCGTCCGAAAGGGCGTATTCCGATCACCACGTATTGGGTCAAGCATGATCTGATGGACCGTGTGCTTGGCTTTATCTCCAGGGAAGTGGATCAGGGCCGGCAGGCGTATCTGATCGCGCCGTTGATCGAGGAGTCGGATAAGCTGGATGTGCAAAATGCGATCGATCTGCATGTCCAGATGCAGCAGGCGTTCCCGCGCTATCGGGTCGGCTTGCTGCACGGGCGGATGACGCCCGCCGAGAAGGATGAAGTGATGCGCCAGTTCTATGAGAATGAAGTGCAGCTGTTAATTTCGACCACGGTCGTGGAGGTCGGCGTCGATGTGCCGAACGCCACCCTGATGGTCATCATGGACGCCGACCGCTTCGGCTTGTCGCAGCTGCACCAGTTGCGGGGCCGGGTCGGCCGTGGTCAGCATGCGTCGTACTGCGTGCTGGTCGCGGATCCGAAGTCCGAGGTAGGGCAGGAGCGGATGCAGGTGATGACCGAAACGGAGGACGGCTTCGAGGTGTCGCGGCGGGACTTGGAGCTGCGGGGTCCGGGGGATTTCTTCGGAACGAAGCAGAGCGGTCTGCCGGAATTCCGTCTGGCCGACATGGTGGCCGATTTCAAAGTCGTGGAGGAGGCAAGGGATGATGCGGCCGCTCTGGTGAGCGACAGCTCCTTCTGGACCTCCCCCGAGTACGAGCCGCTGCGAGATTATTTGCAGCAGGAGAAGATTTTTCAAGGCGATATTATGGATTAATCCTAAGAGCTTACAAGCTCGAAGAAGAGAAGCAGCCCCGGCCGGGAGCGGGAGCAGGAGCAGGATGCGGGAATCCGTTGGCACAATGGACGGGCCTTCGTCATATACTCAAAAAAGGCGACAGCAATTATTACGGGAGGTGCCTTACCATTGAGTTATCAGCAGTACGGGATTAGTCCGCAGCTGGTGGAACGCATCAAGCTTAAGATGAAAAACCCGCTCGTCAAAGAAAGAATCAAGGGCCTGACGCAGGGCTTGACCAAAGCGGATCTGCAGAACAGCATGAAGGTGCATCAATTGGTGCGAACCGCCAGCGGCATCTTAAATGAAAAGCTGAGCTCCGTACAGGAACAGCAGATCGTTCAATTCGTGCTTGCACAGCGCATCGATCCGAACAATACATTTCATTTAATCAAGCTGTGGGGGATGTTCCGTTAAAAACTGAGCGTGCATCGGGAGATTTCAGCATAAGACGAAGCCCCCGCAGGAGGGTCTCCTCCTGAGCCGGGGGCTTCTTGCGCGTTTGGATCCATACGCTGCGGGGATGTCAGCTGCTTGTTATCGAGCGGATGCATTCCTCCGTATCATTCTTGACGGAGTTGACGATGGTGCTGACGGGATGGGCCTCCATCTCCTCAGCGGGATAGGGCCTCAGGAGCGCACGAAGCGATTGGAGCGCGGAGGATGCGCCTGCATCGCTTCCCTCCGGGGCGGCGCTCCGGTCAAGCCATAGCGCTTCGTCTTCTTGGCGGAGAATGACAGGCATCCGGTTATGAATGGGCTCCATCAGCGTGTTGGGCTCTGTTGTAATGATGGTGCAGGTGCTTAATTTCTGCCCGTCCGGCGTGATCCACGTGTCGTAGAGCCCGGCCATGCTGAAGATGCGGCCGCTGCGCATGCTGATGCGAAGCGGCTGCTTTCCTTCGCCGGTTTTCTGCCATTCGTAAAATCCGTCGGCAGGGATGAGGCATCTTTTCCGATAAAAGGGTATCCTATAAGCAGGCTTCTCCTCAAGCGTTTCACTCCGCGCATTGATCATCTTGCTGCCGGCGGAGGGGTCCTTCGCCCACGATGGGACGAGCCCCCATTGCAGCTGGCCGATCCGGTTGGACCGCCCGTCATGGATGATGGCCGTTACCATTTGCGTCGGGGCAATATTGTAGCGCGGCATGTGAAAGGGAGAGACGGACTCGGGATCGAGCATATACCTCATCATCAGCTCTTCCCAGGTGACGGTGAGCGTAAAACGTCCGCACATTGGTTATTTCGGCCTCCTCAACTAGCGAATTCATCGGTTTGAGTTGAGTATACCATGCAGGGATCGCATTCCCAAGAAGCTCCGGCTTCTCTCATGTTACGAGCATTAGAAATGGAGGATATTTTGTGTTTGATTTAAAAGCTAACGGCACCTCGGTAAAGACCGAAGTGGTTGCCGGTATTACGACCTTTTTTACAATGGCTTATATTACGGTGGTGAACCCGCTCATATTGTCTGAGGCCGGTGTGCCGTTTGAGCAGAGCTTTACGGCGACGATCATTGCTGCCGTGATCGGTACCCTGCTGATGGGGCTTGTTGCGCGCTATCCGATCGCTGTTGCACCCGGGATGGGGCTGAATGCGTATTTTACATACTCGGTCGTTCAGGGGCATGCGGGACTTGGGTACATCGAAGCGTTCTCGGCGGTGTTCATTGCCGGCATCCTGTTCCTGCTGCTGTCCATGACGACTCTTCGGCGCAGGCTGATCGAGATGATCCCGGCGAATCTGAAGCATGCGATAACCGTCGGAATCGGGTTGTTCATTGCCTTTCTCGGCTTGCGGATGAGCGGTATCATTACAGCGCATCCGGATAATCTGGTGGCGCTCGGTGACCTGCATCAACCCAGCGTGGTGCTCGCACTGGTTGGTTTGGTCGTAACTTTGGTGCTGTTGTCCCGCGATGTGAAGGGCGCTTTGTTTATCGGGATGATTATTACGGGAATCATTGCTTATTTTGCGGAAATGCTGTCGTTTACGAACGGTGTCGTGTCAGCGCCTTCGCTCCCTGAAGGGATTCTCGTATGGAACCCGATCACGGCGGCTTCCGATGTTATTTCCCACAGCCTGTATGCAGTCGTATTCTCCTTCCTGCTCGTCACGCTGTTCGATACGACCGGAACGGTCGTCGGCGTTGCCGAACAGGCCGGCTTTATGAAGGATAACAAGCTGCCCCGTGCCGAGCGTGCGATGTTCTCGGACTCCGTGGCGACCGTTGCCGGCTCGATGGTCGGCACCAGTCCGACAACCGCCTATATCGAGTCGGCTGCAGGCGTTGGCGCAGGGGGGCGGACCGGCCTTACGTCCGTGGTCGTGGCGCTCCTGTTCGTGGTGGCGGCCTTCTTCAGCCCGCTCATCGGTGCCGTCGCCGGCTTGTCCGCGATTACGGCGCCTTCGCTGATCGTGGTCGGATGCCTGATGCTGAGCAATGTCCGCCATATCGATTGGAAGGACTTTGACGAGGCGTTCCCGGCCTTCCTCGTTATTCTCACGATGCCGCTCACGTCCAGCATTGCGACCGGCATTGCGTTCGGGTTCATTTCGTACCCGCTGATGAAAATCGTAAAGGGCAAGTGGAAAGCCGTTCACCCGCTTATGTATATTTTTGCCGTGCTGTTTGTCCTGCAGCTTGTTTTTGTTCCGCATTGACTTCTTGCCCGGCAGGACCACCTTGCTTGATGGTCCGTTTGTCTTAACCAAGCCCCTTCGGCCTTGCGCGCCGGAGGGGCTTCGTTCGTTGCGAAAGTTTAATATATCCCGCTAAAGTTCCGGGGCGCTTCGGGGACAACAGGGTTAAATTTACATTGATAAAAGAACGAATGTTCGCATATAATACAAACAAACGTTCCCGTTACGAGGTGGATAGTGATGTTGAGTATTGGGCTAAAGTCAGACGAAACCAAGCTGGTAAAGGACTACGCTCTATTGCCGTTATTGCTCGATGTGCTGGAACATGACCGGGACATTCTGTTCCGGTCGGATCTAAAGACCTCAGAGCTGACCAAGGTTATGATCGAGCGCATAGAGAGGGCGGCATTGGCCGATTTAACGGCAGCTCGAAGGAATATGCGGGAGATCGGCTTAAAGGTGTACGACAACCGAAAGACCCGACTCGGGATTGAAGTGGAATTTATGTGCAGAGGGTACCGACATAAGCTGTCCATGCTGTGGGGGCTGATCGAGGCGGAAATCGAGGAACGGTCGTACAGCTACCTGGGCTTGAAAATCGCAGACAAGGGGTGTCTGTCATGAAGCCGGCCAAACGGGTTGTCATGTTGGCGGACTGCCAGTCGTTTTACGCGAGCGTGGAGAAGGCGGAGCATCCGGAATATAAAGACCGACCTCTAGTCGTTGCCGGCGATCCGGAAAGACGGTCCGGCATCGTGCTGGCGGCATGCCCGCTTGCTAAGAAGAGAGGCATAACGACAGCCGAGAGGCTCGGAGAGGCGCTCGCGAAATGTCCGGACGTCGTCGTTATCAAGCCGCGGATGCAGAGGTATATCGATGTCTCCATGCAGATCACGGAGATCTATAAGTCCTATACCGATTTGGTCGAGCCGTACAGCATCGACGAGCAGTTCCTTGACGTGACGGGCAGCTTGCATTTATACGGCTGTACGCCGGAGGAGCTTGCCCGAATGATTCAGGATCATGTCCAGGATGCGACAGGGGTGTATACACGCTTTGGAATTTCCGAAACGAAAATCCTCGCCAAGACCGCCTGCGACAATTACGCGAAAAAATCCGCATCCGGAATCTACACCCTGCCTAAAGAAAATCTTGCCGAAACGCTGTGGAAGCTTCCCGTAAACCAGATGTTTATGGCCGGCAGCAGGATGACCCGGCATTTCAATGTCATGGGGCTGCCGACGATCGGCAGCGTTGCCCAGACCCCTCTCCCTAAGCTCAAGCAGATGATGCGGCGGAAGTTCGGGAAAAACTCGGATATCCAGGCTGAATTGTACTGGAGAATTGCCAACGGGATCGATGATAGTCCCGTACGTCCGGGGACGCATCAGGTTGATCCTAAGTCGGTTGGTCATATGATGACCCTGCCCCGCGATTACGGCAGGCTGGAGGAGATTAAGGTCGTGCTGCTCGAGCTGACGGAGCTTGTATGCCAGCGATGCCGCGGACTCGGCTTTATGGGCCATGTCGTAACCGTCGGCTGCATGGGAGCGGACTTTGACCGCCCTACGGGATTTTCGCGGCAAATGAAGATGGAGGATCCCTCCAACATTACGAATCAAGTTTACCGCTGGGCGTGCAGGCTGCTGGAGAAGTATTGGGACGGCCTGCCGATCCGCAGGGTGGGCGTCAGTTTATCGCAGCTTACCCCGGATACGGAATATCAATTGTCCCTGTTCGATATGGGGCGCGAGAAATCGATGGCGCTTGAGCGGGTGACCGATGCCTTAAAGCGCAAGTATGGGGATAGCATCGTCATTCGGGCCGTCTCCAAAACGGAGGCGGGCCAAGCGCTGGATCGTTCAGCTAAGATAGGAGGACACTTTAAATGACAACACGAAAAAAGCTGGAAGGCAACGGGCTGTGGGAATCCAGCCGCATGATGCTGCCCGAGCACAAAGCGACGATTATTCGGCAGCAGCTTGAAGAGGGAAGAAAGGATAAGCCAAACCTGGATCCGCAGGAAATGGAGCTGATCGAGCGCATGCTGGCCGAGTCTTTCCATGAGCACCGGACCATTACGTTACAGCTTTACGATGAATACGAGGATGTTGAGCTCACCGGAGTCGTTACAACCGTGCTGACTCAAAGACGGGAGATCAAGCTGGCCCTCGGACCCGGGGAGTGGGAATGGATAAAGATCGATGAGATCGTATCCGTCAGATAGGTTGGTTTGGGACGGCGGCAGATTACCTTCCGCCGTTTTGGGTATGACTAGAATTATAGCGGGCAGAAATGAAATTGAACGAGCTACACAGGTTCTTCACAACTGGTTGATATGATCGTAAGCATCACGGATCGAAAGGAGTTTTTGGAACCATGTTCAAAAAAGGATTAAAACCGATGATTGTAGGGCTCATTGCCGCTTTCTTGCTCTTGGCCCTGGGAGCTTGCGGCAACGCAAATACGAACGGCGAAACGAGCAATGCAGGAAAGCAAGACCATGCGGGGGAGATGGACCACAGCAAAATGAACCATTCCGGTTCCGGCGAGGTGCCTGAAGGCTTGAAGGAAGCCAAGAATCCGACTTATGGCATAGGAACGCAAGCCGTGATAGACTCCGATCACATGGCGGGCATGAAGGGAGCAACGGCAACGATTGTCGGTGCTTACGACACAACGGTTTATACGATTTCGTACACGCCGACCACCGGCGGAGAAGAAGTCAAGAATCATAAGTGGGTCATTCACGAAGAATTGCAGAACCCGGGAGCGCCACCTTTGCAGCCAGGCACGGAAGTCGTTGTCAATGCAGACCACATGGAAGGGATGAAGGGCGCAACCGCGAGGATCGATTCGGCCGAGCAAACGACGGTGTATATGGTTGACTTCACGCCAACGACAGGCGGCGAGGAAGTGAAGAATCATAAATGGGTGACGGAAAGCGAATTATCGCCGGTCCAATCATGATTTGGCATGCTCAGAAGCATGGCGGAAGTCCCGACATGTGATGAGGTAATATGTATTCCTGAATGGAAGTCATCGATAGTAAGGGCGTGGCAAATGGGTTGTCATTGCAGTCAATTGCAGTCATTTGCACGCCCACGCTCTAGGAACGGGCTCGCTGCGGCGTGTCCGTTTTGTTCGTTTACCAGCTCGTTGACACCTCCCGAGTCCGTCACCTTAAAGCCGATATTTCCGGAGGCCGTTGGAAGCTAGACGCCGGACGAGGATGGAACCAAACCAAACAGCTGCTGCGTCACGAAAAGATCAGGAAGCACCCTAGGTCACGGCAAGATCAGGAATATAGGTTTACTTTTCATCCAAACGAAGGTTTAATGAAGGTGAATGAAATTGAAAGCGTTTTAGAAGTGCATACGCGAGGGAGGTAATGGAATGCATTCGAGCCAAAGCCAAGAAAGACCTAATATTTTGTTGATTACGGTAGATCAGATGCGTTTTGATTGTCTTAGCATTGCAGGCCACCCCATCGTCGAGACGCCCAATCTGGACGAGCTCGCCCGAAACGGCGTACGGTTCAGCCGCGCCTATTCCGCTACGCCGACCTGCGTGCCTGCACGTGCAGCCATCTTTACCGGACAATCGCAGCGAACTCACGGCCGCGTCGGATATCAGGACCGTGTCCCTTGGAATTATGAGAGAACCTTGCCTGGAGAACTGGCGAGAGCGGGTTATCATACGCAGTGCGTCGGTAAAATGCATGTGTATCCTGCGCGCAGCTTGATGGGATTTCATAACGTAGTCCTCCACGACGGGTATCTGCACCATAACCGCAACAATCACAGCATTCCGATGCGGGAGCACTACGATCAAGTCGACGATTATGTTCCGTGGCTTCGCGAGCGGGTACCCGGTGCGGATCTGATCGATCTCGGCCTTGACTGCAACGCATCGACGGTCGCCCGGCCTTGGCATCTGCCCGAAATGCTGCATCCGACCAATTGGACGGTCACGCAATCCATTGATTTCCTCCGGCGCCGGGACCCCGGGAAGCCGTTCTTCCTGTGGATGTCCTTCGTGCGCCCGCATCCGCCATTCGATCCCCCGCAGGCCTATCTGGACCTGTATGAGGAAGCCGAAATACCGGAGCCGCCGGTTGGAGATTGGGCAGAGAAGGAGGATGTCTCTCAGGCGGGGCTTTCCCCGGTCACGGGGCGGGGAATCGTGCCCAAACGGCGTCTGCGTAAAGCAATGGCGGCCTATTACGCCCTGATCACGCATTTGGATCATCAGATCGGCCGTTTCCTTCAGGCGCTGCATGAATATGGGGAGCTGAACAATACGGTGATTGTGTTCACCTCCGACCATGGCGAGCTGCTCGGGGACCACCATTTGTTCCGAAAATCTCTGCCGTACGAAGGAAGCGCCCATGTGCCGTTTATCGTAAACGATCCGGGGAACCGGTTGGGATTAAAACGCGGCCTGGTGGCGGATCAACTGGTGGAGCTGCGGGATATCATGCCATCGCTGCTTGAAGCAGCCGGTGCGCCTGTCCCGGATACGGTGGAAGGACAGAGCATCTGGGGGCTCGCATCGGCAGAACAGGGAGGGAAGGAAGGAGCCGTGGCCTGGCGCAGCCACCTGCATGGCGAGCATGCTCAAGGGCTTCAGTCGAGCCACTGGGTCACGGACGGGAAGGAGAAGTTCATCTGGTATTCCCAAACCGGCGAGGAGCAGTTCTTTGATTTGGAGCATGATTCGGAGGAGCTGCACAACGCAATCCGGGATGAACCGTATCAGGAGCGCATCAATCATTGGCGATCCGTCCTGGTTCGGGAGCTGGAAGGGCGCGAAGAGGGCTATACGGATGGCCGGAAGCTCATTGCAGGCCGCCAGCCGAAAGCCGTGCTGTCGCATATCCGGGTGTGAGGTTGAATGCCCGCATGTTTTCGAATCCGTCATCCGAAAATGACGCAAAGTCGTGAAGGGTTCCCTGGGCCTGCACGCACTTCAGGTATACTTTATGTATAATGACAGTATGGTCATGTCGCTTGGAGCAGCTGAATTTCGATAGAAAAGGATGCGATACAATGAAAAAGATCATGAACAAACCGGAGAACCTCGTCAAGGAAATGTGCAGCGGTTTTGTCATGGCTCATCCGGAGCTGGAGTTTGACCCGAAATATACGTTCATTAAGAAAAGGGAGCTTAATCAGGATAAAGTCACCCTGATCAGCGGCGGGGGCAGCGGCCATGAACCGGCGCATGCCGGCTTTGTAGGGAAGGGAATGCTGGACGCGGCCGTCTGCGGCGACGTGTTTGCTTCGCCATCCCAGATTCAGGTATATCAGGCGCTCAAGTCAACGGCAAGCCGCAAGGGAACGCTTATGATCATTAAAAATTACAGCGGAGACATGATGAATTTCAAGAATGCCGCTCATCTGGCCGGCGAGGACGGTCTTCAGGTCGATTACGTCAAGGTTGATGACGACATCGCCGTGGAGGACAGCCTGTATACCGTAGGGCGGCGAGGCGTGGCAGGAACGGTGCTGGTACATAAAATCGCCGGTGCAGCCGCTGAGGCCGGGCTGTCTCTGGAAGAGGTCAAGGCCGCGGCGCAAAGCGCGATTGCCAACGTCAAAAGCATCGGCTTCGCGCTCACCTCATGCACGGTGCCTGCCAAAGGCACTCCGACCTTCTCCATTGGCGGTGAGGAGATGGAATATGGAGTCGGCATCCATGGCGAGCCGGGGATCCGGCGGGAAAAGATGCTGTCCGCCGATGAGCTGGCGAAGCGGATGGTAGCGGAGCTGCTGGAAAGCCTGCAGGCCGGGGGCGCTTCCGTGAAAGAGGTTGCCGTGCTGGTCAACGGATTCGGGGGAACCCCGGTCCAGGAGCTTTACTTGCTGAACCATGCGGTTATGCGGGAATTGCATCGCCTGAATGTGGCGGTATACCGGGTTTTTGTCGGGAACTATATGACCAGCATTGATATGGCAGGCGCTTCGCTATCCATCATGAACTTAAATGATGAACGGAAGCGCTGGCTGAGCGCGGAATGCAGCACGCCGGCCCTCGTCGTCCGGGAGCTGCATGATCATTATCCGGTCCGTTACATCGGAGAAGCGGCGGAGAAGGACAGCACGAAGCCGGTATCGTTCCGGACGATAACCGACGAGGCATATGCGGTGATTCAAGAAGACCGTCTGTCGCTTCACAATCTGATCTATGCAATCGATAAAATGAGCGAAATCATTATTGAGAATGAAGTTCCGTTCTGCGAGCTGGATGCCCATGCAGGTGACGGCGACTTCGGCATGAGCGTGGCCAAAGGCTTCAAGCAGCTCAAAACCGAATGGGACGATCTGCTATCCCAGGCGAAAGATATGGGAAGCTTCTTGGGGGCATGCTCGCTGGTCATTATGGAGCACTGCGGAGGAGCATCCGGTCCGATATGGGGCTCCGCCTTCCGCGCAGCGGGCAAATACGCCGGCAGCCGTACGGAGCTGACCGTATCGGAAATCGCCGATATGCTGGCTGCGGTCGTTCAGGGCATCCAGGAGACGGGGGAACGATCCTTCGGCAGAGGAGCCGTCGTCGGCGACAAGACGCTGATGGATGCCCTGATCCCTTATGCGGAGTCCTGGAAGGCGAGCGCAGGCTCCGGCGAGGATTTGATCGAAGCCGGCGTGAATGCGGCCCGGGCTGCGGTGGAAGGCGCGAAGCGGACGGAAACTTTCGCAGCGCGGATGGGACGGGCCGGCACGGTCGGCGAGCGGAGCATCGGGTATCCCGACGCTGGTGCCCATGCGCTCGGCGTCATATTTACGGCGCTCTCTGAGTCTTTTCGGAAATAGCCCCTTGCAGCTTCTCCCAGGCATGGAAAGACGACCTCGGCTCTTTAATTTCTTGGGGTTGAGCATGTATTCTTCCGGGGCTGGTATTTATCTGCTGCCGGGCCGAAACGAAAAATCCCAAGGAAGCAGAGCGCTGGATGCATGGGGACGGTGAGCACGGTAGGCCGGGCACAATTGGATGGGAGCAACTGCCTGGCAATTGGATGGTGTGCGGGTCCCGTTTGTTCATTATAATGAAACTTGAAAGTAAATCGCCGGATCAACTCATGGAGCCGCTCCATGGGGTGTTAGGTCACAATGAATAATCGAATGGGGTTGTATGGGGATTGGTTATGTACATCATCGTGATCGCCCTGGCAATCATCGGGGGCGTATCCACGCTGCTGGTGGGATTGTCCAAGGAAAACCAGAAAGAAAATCCGAACTATATGCGCAAAACCCGAAAAAATCTAACGAAGCTGCTTATTATCTATCTGGCTTCCATCATTGCGTTCATCGCGATATGGCTGATCTTTAAATGACGATAGGCGCGCAAGGCTCCCGGTCAAGCACCGGGAGCCTTTTGCGTGGTTACATCATTGCGTGGTTACATCATTGCGTTGGTTACATCGTTGCGTTGGTTACATCATTGCGCGGTTACAGTAATGCGTGGTCAGCGTAGTAGGCGGGGTCTCAGTTTAAGATGGACCTTAAGGCAGCGGCGAACCGGGAGATGCCCTCCGGGATATCCTCCGTATTCGCCCGGCCGTATGTGAAGCGCACGTGGCCGGAGGCAGATCCGTAGACACTGCCCGGAACGAAAACCATGCCGCGCTGAATGCAGGCTTCAAGGAGCTTGCCGTCATTCACCTCAGGCGCGATGGTGCACCACAGATGCAGTCCGCCCTCCGGGTGTCTCCAGCGAATCATACCGGGGAGCTCACGCTCCAGTGCGGCGATCGTTAAATTGCGTTTATGGCGCAATCTGGACCTCAGCCGGTCGATGTGGGGGAGGAAATAGCGGGAGTTCAAAAATTGGGCCGCTACCTGTTGGGGGACGACGCTTAATCCGAAATCCATCTGCTGCCTCGCGTCGGAGAGCCGTTTGACGATCGAATGGGGGGCCACCATCCAGCCGACGCGCAGTCCGGACGCCGCCATTTTCGAGAAGGAGCCGATGTAGAGAACGGAGCCGGCGCGGTCGGCAGATTTCAAAGAGGGCGCTGGCTTTCCGTCATAAGCTGTCATGCTAAACGGATCATCCTCAACGATCGGCAGTCCGAGCTCGCCTGCAATATGCAGCAGACGCTCCCTTCTTTCCGGAGAGAGCAGGGCCCCCGTCGGATTCTGGAAGTTTGGATTGAGAAAAATCATTTTGATGCGGTGTTTATGATACAGCTCGTAAATGTCATCCGGATGGATGCCCTGTTCGTCGACGGGAAGCCGGAACAAGCGCAGCCCGGCCGATTGGAACATAGGCAGGGAGTAGCAGTACGAAGGATCTTCGATAGCAACCGCATCCCCCGGCGACAGCAAGCATTGCGTAATGAGATACAGCGATTGCTGGGACCCTGATGTAATTAAAATGGACGATGCCGCCGTATGGATGCCCCGGTATTCCCGCAAAAATGAAACGAGCGTATCCCGCAGCGGCTCATAGCCCTGCGGGTTGTCGTATCCAAGATACATCACGGGCCATTTCTCGCTCATGATGGCATGAAGCTCCTCGAGCGGCGACAATTCGGCGGCAAGCTCGCCGCCTGCAAAATCGATCATCGAAGGATCGAGCTCAAGCGCCTCGCGGATTCTGCGCAAAAAGGGCGGGCTTGGAAGAAAGCTGCCGCCTTCGGCATAACGGTGCCAATTCGGCGTATGCTTTGGCGTGACGCCCCACTTCGTGACGCTGACTCGCGTGCCGCTGCCTGGACGGCTCTCCAGAATTCCCAGCGAGCGAAGCTCCGAATAGGCCAAGACCACGGTGCTGCGGTTGACACCGAGCTGATCCGCCAGCTTTCGTTCCGACGGAAGCACGCTGCCGGCCGGGAACTCGCCGTAAGCGATTTTTTGCTCCAGTTCATCGGCGATCTGTTTATAGAGAGGTTTGGCACTGGTCCGATCAAGTTCCCACAAATTGTTCATCCTTTCGGTTAAAGATGGTTGCGGCGCTTTTGTTATCATACCATCCTTCGCAAGCCTCATCGCTTTTCAATATGTAACATAATGATGACAAATTCCATATAGGTTGCTGCATATTGGCTGGCCTCATAGGTACGCGCTTGGTAAGTTAGACGATGAGCAGGGAGGAAGCTATTTCTGCGCCTTTAACTGCGTTAGGGCCGCTTTAAGCTCGGGATACCGGAATCGGAAGCCGTGGTTCAGCGCTTTTGCCGGTACGATGCGCTGGCCCTTGAGCAAAATGAGCGACATTTCGCCGAGGGCCCCCTTAAGCAGAACAGCAGGGAGGGGAAACCAATGCGGCCGGCGGTACACGCTGGCGACCGTTCGCCCGAACTGGTCATTCGTGACGGCATGCGGCGAGGCGGCATTAACCGGGCCTGATATATCGTCATGGCGGATGCAGTAATCAATCAAGCCAACCATGTCGTCAATATGAATCCAGGAGAACCACTGCTTGCCGTTTCCGATTTTGCCGCCTGCCCCGAGCTTATAGGGAAGCAGCATCTTCGGAAAAGCGCCGCCTTCATTGCCGAGAACGACGCTGATGCGAAGCTTGATCAAGCGCTCGGCAGGCATGCGGTCCGCTGCTGCTTCCCATTGCTGTACGACACGGGACGGGAAATCCTGAACGGCAGCAGCGCTGGTTTCATCGAATGTCAACGTTTCAGATGTGCCGTAAATGGCCATGGCCGAGGCTTGGACAACGACGGACGGCTTATGCTTCAGGCGGTGCAAAAGTTCAGCCACGGTCAAGACGGTCTGCTGCCGGGAATCCATAATCCGTTTCTTCCCGCGTTCCGTCCAGCGCTGGCTGAGCGATGCTCCGGCCAGATTAATCAGCGCATCCAGATGCTCGAACCGCTCCGGGCTGTCCTTCATATTATCCCAGGTGAGATAAGACAATTGCCCTTGATTGTGCTGAATCGGTAGCTGGCGTCCCGCGTCAGGGAGCGATCTCGTAACGATGATAACCTCATGTCCTTGGCTTAACCAGCGTCTGGATAACGCTTGCCCGATAAAGCCGGTGCCTCCGCATATTGCATAACGCATGAATTTCCGCCTCCTTCATCTGACCCTTATCGATCTGATTTCATCATAGATGACGGCGGGGATGCAATCAACCGCGGCAGGCCCGTCCGCCAGCCCGTTAGGTCGGCGAGGTTACTTGCGAACGGGCTGCATTTTGCAAAGGCAAAAGGCAAAGGCGTGACGCGCTATCGGCAAAGCTTGGCGGTGCGCCTTCAAATTATGGAGTCGTATCCTGAAAGGCCTGTCTGACACATTCAAATGCCTGATCCAGCTCGGACTTTCGTATGATGAGCGGCGGAGCGAAGCGGATGGTATGCTCATGGGTTTCCTTGCACAGAATGCCAAGCTTCATGAGCCGTTCACAGTACGGCCGTGCAGGAACGTTAAGCTCCATGCCGATGAACAGGCCTCTTCCCCGTACTTCCTTTAAATCGGGATGCTGGATTGTGCGCAGCCTGCCGGCAAAATATTCGCCAAGCTCCCGTGACCTTTCCGCGAGCTCTTCCTGTTCAAGGACATCCAGCGCAGCGATCGCCACGGCGCAGCCCAGCGGATTTCCGCCGAAGGTTGAGCCATGGGAGCCGGGCTCAAAGACGCCAAGCACGTCTTGATCCGCTGCAACGGCTGAGACGGGAAACACGCCGCCGCCTAACGCTTTGCCCAGGATGTAAAGATCCGGCTCCACCTGCTCCCAGTCGCAGGCAAACCGCTTGCCCGTCCGGCCGAAGCCGGTCTGGATCTCATCGGCGAGCAGAAGGACGCGATGGCGGCTGCATAGCTCCCGTGCTTCCCTTAAGTAGCCGTCCGGCGGGATGATGATGCCGGATTCGCCCTGGATCGGTTCCACCAGAAATGCGGCGGTATTCGGCGTGATGGCCTGCTCCAAGGCATTCAGGTCGCCGTAGGGTACCGGCTTAAAGCCCGGCGTAAACGGGCCGAACTCCTTCCGGTATTCCTCCGACGAGGAGAAGGAGGTGATGGTGATCGTCCGGCCGTGGAAATTGCCTTCACAGACGATGACCTCGGCCTGATCCTCGGGGATGCCCTTGTTCCGGTACGCGTAACGGCGGGCTGCCTTAAGGGCCGTTTCCACCGCTTCCGCTCCGGTATTCATCGGAAGAATCAAGTCTTTGCCGGTATAGCTAGACAAACGTTCATAGAAGAAGCCGAGCTGATCATTATAAAATGCGCGCGAGGTCAGAGTCACTTGATCCGCTTGGTCCTTAAGCGCCTGAATGATCCGGGGATGGCGGTGACCGGCATTAAGGGCGGAGTATGCGCTAAGCATATCGATATAGGTATTGCCATCGGCATCGGTGACGTGAACGCCTTCCGCTTTCGTCACGACGACGGGAAGCGGGTGGTAGTTCCGGGCGCCGAACCTTTCGGACCGCTCGATATGGGATATACTGCGGTGCATGCTTTTTCGTCCTCCTTCGGGCCATAAAGAGCATGCAGACGGTCAGTGCCAGCCTGCATACACTTACTTCTCCCGTGTAATACGTCGTAAAGCTTATAGAATTCGTTCCCCCAGCAGGGAGGATATGAGTCCAACCAGGAGCCGGGACGTACGCTGGCCGGAGTCCAGCAGGGGATTACTCTCCACGAACTCGGCGGAGACGAGGATTCCGGCTTCATGCAGCGTTTCCAGCGCAAGATGTGCCTCCCGGTAGCTGAGGCCGCCCGGCACCGGCGTCCCGGTTCCCGGAGCGATTGATGGGTCGACGCTGTCAATGTCAAAGGAGAGATGGACGCCATCCGTTCCGGAAGATGCGATGCGAATCGATTCCTCCATGACACGAAACATGCCCAGACGGTCGATATCCTGCATCGTGTAGCAGGTGATGCCCTCGCGGCGGATCAGCTCCCGCTCGCCCTGGTCAAGAGACCGTGCTCCGATAAGCACAACATGCTCAGGCGATATAAAAGAGCCGTAGCCGCTGATTCCGGTCAGCCGGGCGTCGCCTTTCCCAAGGCCGACAGCCAGCGACATGCCGTGAATATTGCCCGAGGGCGTTGTGTCCGGCGTGTTCAGATCGGAATGCGCATCCATCCAGATGACCCCCAGCTGATGATAGTGCCGGGTTAATCCGGCAAGGGTGCCGATTGCGATGCTGTGGTCGCCGCCGAGCACAAGGGGGAAGTGGCCGGCTTCCGCGGCAGCGTGGATTCTAGCGGCCAGCGCTTCGTTTACGGCGAGGACCTCGTGTAGATTTTTTAGCCGGGCGTCTCGTGCCGTGCCTTTAGCATGCGGCGGCGGAGCAAGCCGTTCGGCGATATATTGGACGCCAAGCGCCTGGAGCTTGCGCGCCAAGCCTGCCCGGAACAGGGCCTCCGGTCCCTGGGCGGCGCCCCTGCGTGCGGCACCCCGGTCGAACGGAACGGAAAAGACGGATACTTGGGAGAATCGATGATTTGTCATTCAATGCTCACCTCCCGTCATGAGTGATACGGTTTTTGGTTTTGGCTGGTTCTGAGGGTCAAGACGCCTTGATCGCTGTTTGCACCCCGCGATGACCAGCCTTGGCAGCGGCATGCTGCGGCCCAACGTCGGGTAGCATACGGATGCTGCACCAAGCCCGCATCCCGCAGCAGAAATTTAAGCGCCCCTGCGTCGTTTGATTCGGTCATCCTCCTGTTCGCTCGAAGCGAATCCGAAAAAATGAGTAAGGTGGTACATGCGAGCAGACGAGCAGTCACGGAAATGGGACGGGGATGCAAGAGCGGGATGGAATGCTGCCTGTCATGCATCATATGCTTTGGCCTAGCTGTATGGCTTGGGCGGTTAGTCAGGCGAAAGGACAAATATGGCGACAGCCTAAAGGACGATCGAAGTTGGCGACATCGCAGATAGGCGACGGTGGGGAGCAAGACAGAAGGCGATTGCCGATAGGCGATGATGAGGGAACAAGACGGAAGGCGACTGCCGGTAATCCATGGAGAGGAAGCAGGACGTGAGATGATTGCAAATAAACAATGGTGAGTGAAGCAATGCGGGAAATAGTACATTTCCAATAGACTGAAATCGCTGTAAAAAAATCCCGGAGTTAAAATGCTTGCGCCATGAAAGCGTTTGTGATAATCTATACCTGTAACCGGTTACACATCGGTTTACATGGATGAGGTGATGACGCAGATGACGACCATTCGAGATGTGGCCAAGCACGCTGGTGTTTCGGTCGCTACCGTTTCACGGGTTTTAAATGGAAACGGTTACGTACATGAGGATACCCGCTCCAAGGTGGAGCAGGCGATCCGCGAGTTGAATTATACGCCCAATGAGGTGGCAAGGTCTTTATATAAACGAAAATCGAAACTAATCGGATTGCTGCTTCCGGATATTATGAACCCGTATTTCCCGCAGCTCGCCCGCGGTGTCGAGGATGAGATGCAGGAGAACGACTACCGGTTGATTTTCGGGAACAGCGATGAAAGCAAGAAGAAGGAAATGGAGTACATCCAGACCTTTATCCAGAACAACGTGGTGGGGGTCATTTCCTCAACCAATGATCCTGACGCCGACATGTATCAGGATTTGAACATACCGGTCGTATTTTTGGACCGGACATCCAATGACCGGCCGTCGGTATATGCCGATGGACGTGAGGGCGGACGGATTGCGGCAAGGGAAATCGTGCGCCGCGGCAGCAAGGCAATCACCTTGATGCAAGGTCCGGCGAACGTGCGGCCGGCGCAGGAACGCTTTGAGGGGGCAGCCGAAGCATTGGCGGAGCAAGGCGCATCGTTTCAGGTGCTGAAGACGACATCCTTTTCGTTATCCCGCGCAGAAGGCTTTGCCCAGGAAGTGTTCCGGCAGTATCCCGATACGGACGGCGTCATTGCAAGTAATGATATCCTGGCATCCGCCGTATTAAAGGAAGCGCATCGGCTGGGAAAGAGAGTGCCGGAGGACGTGCAGATCATCGGCTTTGACGATATTTTGCTCAGCAGCCTGCTGTACCCTTCGCTGTCGACCATTCATCAGCCTGCTTATGAAATGGGCCGGGAGGCGGCCAAGCTGCTGATCGGACTGATTGAGGGAGAACGGATGGAGCGAAGCAGCGTCGAGTTTTCCGTCACATTTATGGAGCGCCAGACAACGAGAAAGGTGGAATCATAATGGCTAAAATAACGGTAATCGGAAGCGCATCCATGGACCTGGTGGTAACGTCCGCCAAGCGTCCGAGAGCAGGCGAAACCGTGCTCGGGGACAGTTTCAAGACGGTCCCCGGCGGAAAGGGAGCGAATCAAGCGGTTGCTGCAGCAAGGCTTGGCGCCGAGGTGACCATGATCGGCCGCGTAGGCGACGATTCGTTCGGCCAGGTCATTTTGAACAATTTGAAAGCGAATGGTATTGTTGCCGACTATGTGGAACCGGTTACAGATATGGAGAGCGGAACGGCTCACATTATTTTGGCCGAAGGGGATAACAGCATCGTTTTTGTGAAGGCAGCGAATGATTTGGTAACGCCGGACTACGTTGACCGGGCCGCCGAGGTTATTCAAGGATCGGATATCGTGCTGATCCAGCAGGAAATTCCGGAGGAAACGGTCGTGCATGTAAGCGATTTGTGTGCGAAATACGGCGTACCGCTTATCCTTAATCCAGCGCCAGCCCGGCCGGTGCCGCAGTCGGTCATCGAGAAAGCTGCTTATATTACGCCGAACGAGCATGAAGCGTTGGTTCTGTTTGGCGAAGAGCCTCTTGGCGAGGTGCTGCGGCGTTATCCGAACAAGCTGATTGTGACCGAAGGGAAGAAGGGCGTACGCTATTACGACGGTTCGCAGGAGGTTGTTGTTCCCGGCTACAAGGTCGAAGCGGTCGACACGACGGGCGCGGGCGACACGTTTAACGGGGCGTTCGCGGTGGCCCTTGCCGAAGGCATGAGCCTTTCGGACAGCCTGGATTTTGCCAATCGGGCGGCTGCCTTGTCGGTAACGAAGTTCGGGGCACAGGGCGGCATGCCGACCCGCCGCGAAGTGGAAGGGGGCAGCTTGCGATGAAGAAGAACGGCATGCTGAACAGCCATATTGCGAAGGTGCTGGCCGATCTGGGACATACGGACCGTATCGTTATCGGCGATGTCGGACTTCCGGTGCCGCCGGGAGTTCCGAAGATCGATCTGGCCTTGCGTCTAGGCACCCCGGGCTTCAAGGAGGTCGTGGATGCCATCGCGGAGGACATGGTCATCGAGAAGGTAGTGATCGCCGAAGAGATGAAGGCTGAAAATAAGGAAACACTGCAATATATACATGATACATTCCGGGATTGCGAGATTGAAGCTTGCCCGCATGAGCGGTTCAAGCAGCTGATGGGAGACGCGAAGGCGGTCATCCGCACGGGTGAAGCGAAGCCGTATGCGAATTGCATTTTACAGGCGGGGGTTCATTTCGGCTAATAAGGAGGTTGCACCATGAACATTGAGATGAAGAATATTCATAAGTCTTTCGGGACAAACCGGGTGCTGGCAGGCGTGGACTTTGATCTCCGGGAAGGAGAGGTCCATGCCCTGATGGGAGAGAATGGTGCGGGTAAATCGACACTAATGAACATCCTGACCGGGCTGCACAGCCGGGACGAAGGCACGATCGTCATCGATGGCCAGGAGACGTACTTCAGCAGCCCGAAGGAAGCGGAAGAGAAGGGCATCGCTTTCATTCATCAAGAGCTGAACATCTGGCCTGAGATGACGGTGCTGGACAACCTGTTTATCGGCAAGGAGCCGACGTCGGGTCTTGGGTTTTTGAACATGAAGCAAATGAAGGCGCTTGCGAAGGAGCAGTTCGGCAAATTATCCGTGAAGATTCCACTGACCCAGGAGGCCGGTGAATGCTCCGTCGGCCAGCAGCAAATGATCGAGATCGCCAAAGCGCTGATGACCAAGGCGAAAGTCATTATCATGGACGAACCGACGGCGGCGCTGACGGAACGGGAAATCGAGAAGCTGTTCGAGGTCATCCGTTCGCTCAAGAAGGAAGGCGTCTCCATCGTCTATATCTCGCACCGGATGGAAGAGATCTTTACGATATGCGACCGGATTACGGTCATGCGCGATGGCAAATCCGTTGATACGAAGCCGATTCCAGATACGAACTTCGACGAGGTTGTTCGCAAGATGGTCGGACGGGAGCTGACCGAGCGCTATCCGGCCCGGCATCCCGTTCCAGGCGATGTGGTGCTGGAAGTGAAAAACATCAGCAGCAAAGGTAAATTCGAGAACGTAAGCTTCTCGGTAAGAGCCGGCGAAATCGTCGGAATGTCGGGACTGATGGGCGCAGGACGCACCGAAATGATGCGGGCCATCTTCGGACTGGATCGGCTTGATAGCGGCGAGATCTGGGTGCGCGGCAAGAAAGTCAATATCCGAAAACCGGATGACGCGGTTAAGCACGGGATCGGTTTTATTACCGAGGACCGAAAGGATGAGGGCCTAGTGCTGGACTTCTCCGTCCGCGAAAATATGGCGCTGACGAATCTGTTCAGCTTCTCGTCCAAGGGGTTCATATCGGCGAAGAAAGAGCTGGATTTTGTGGACACGCTGACCAAGCGCCTACAGATCAAGACCCATACGACCGAGACGCCGGCCCGGAACCTGTCGGGGGGCAATCAGCAGAAGGTCGTCATCGCCAAGTGGATCGGCATTGGTCCGAGCGTGCTCATCCTGGACGAGCCGACACGGGGAGTGGACGTCGGAGCCAAGCGGGAAATATACCAGCTGATGAATGAGTTGACCGAACGCGGCGTAGCCATTCTGATGGTTTCTTCAGAGCTGCCGGAGGTGCTCGGCATGAGCGACCGAATCCTTGTCGTTCACGAGGGCCGGATTTCCGGAGAAGTGAGCGGAGAGAACGCAACGCAGGAACAGATCATGACTCTAGCTACAGGAGGACAATAATATGACAACCATTCATGATGCGAAGGCGGGAAAAGGCTTTAATGTCTCAGGCTTCACGCAAAAGCTCGGGCCGCTGCTCGGACTGATCATTCTCATCGTCATCGTTTCGGTTCTGAATCCGAGTTTTTTGGAACCGCTCAATATTCTGAACCTGCTGCGCCAGGTATCCATTAACGCCCTGATTGCATTCGGGATGACGTTCGTCATTCTGACGGGAGGCATCGACTTGTCGGTCGGCTCCATTCTGGCACTGTCCAGCGCATTTGTCGCCAATATGATGGTGGCGGGCTTCGACCCGATTCTGTCGATTATTATCGGGGTGGCACTCGGCGGTGTCATGGGGATGATTAACGGCCTCATGATCACGAAAGGAAAAATGGCTCCGTTTATTGCAACATTGGCGACCATGACGATTTTCCGGGGGCTGACGCTCGTCTATACCAATGGGAATCCGATCACGGGTCTAGGCGACAGCCTGGCGTTCCAGCTGTTCGGCCGCGGTTATTTGCTGGGCATTCCGGTGCCGGCCATTACCATGATCATCACGTTTGCTGTACTGTGGGTAATTTTGCATAAGACATCGTTCGGACGCAAAACCTATGCGATTGGCGGCAACGAAAAAGCTTCGCTTGTATCCGGTATTAAGGTTTCACGAGTGAAAATTATGATATATTCCCTGGCAGGCATGCTGTCCGCCCTGGCGGGTGCGATTCTGACATCCCGTCTGAACTCCGCCCAGCCGACGGCAGGAACATCGTACGAGCTTGATGCCATCGCCGCAGTCGTGCTTGGCGGTACGAGCTTGACCGGCGGACGGGGACGGATCGTCGGCACCCTGATCGGTGTGCTGATCATCGGTATCCTGAATAACGGACTCAACTTGCTCGGTGTCAATTCCTTCTATCAGATGGTCGTGAAGGGCGTCGTCATTGCGATTGCCGTTCTGCTCGACCGGAAGAAATCGGCTTAAGGGAGAGAGGAACTATGAAAAAAATAACGCTATTGCTCATGTCGCTCATGCTGGTCTTCATCACCGGCTGTTCCCTGGAGCCGCCGGAATGGGCGAAGCCGAAGCGGAGTGGAAACATTGAAGATATGAAGATCGGCCTGTCGATCTCCACGTTGAACAATCCGTTCTTCGTATCGTTGAAGGACGGAGTCGTGGAAGAAGCGGCCAAGCAGGGAATCGAGGTCGTTGTCGTGGATGCGCAGAACGACTCCGCCAAGCAGAGCAACGACGTGGACGATCTGATTCAGCAAGGGGTCGACGCGCTGCTGATCAATCCGACGGATTCTTCCGCCATCTCCACGGTGGTGCAGACGGCGAACAGCCTTGACATACCGGTCGTAACGCTGGACCGCTCTGCGGATAAAGGCGAGGTAGCGGCGCTGGTCGCATCCGATAACGTGAAGGGCGGACAGATGGCTGCGGAATTTATCGTGGAGCAGCTGGGCAAGGACGCCAAAGTCATTGAGCTGGAAGGCGTTCCGGGAGCATCGGCAACGCGTGAGCGCGGCAAAGGCTTCCACGTCATCGCGGATGAGCAGCTGAACGTAGTTGCGAAGCAGGCAGCTGATTTCGACCGGACGAAAGGTCTGACCGTAACCGAAAACCTGCTGCAGGGCAATCCGGATGCAAAAGCGATTTTCGCCCATAACGACGAGATGGCGCTCGGCGCAATCGAAGCGATCCAAAGCTCCGGCAAGGATATTATGGTCATCGGCTTTGACGGTAACGAGGATGCGTTGAAATCGATCGAGGCCGGCAACATGACGGCAACGGTGGCGCAGCAGCCGGAGCTGATCGGTCAGCTTGCGGTTCAAGCGGCGAAGGATGTGCTGCAAGGCAAAGAGGTGGAGAAAAACATCGCCGCTCCGCTGAAAATGGTCGTGAAGGAGTAGTTGTGCAATACGCGTGGCTGGCTAAAGCTTGGTGTGCGTATAATGCCGCTGTGCTGAAGGATTAGAAAGAAGCATGGCCAGCTCAAGTGGGTTTGAAGGCATAAGGAGCGAGGGCCGCAGAAACTGATCTTTAAGAAATTAGGACAGAACGAACGCGGCTCACAGATCTGGCTCAAAGAAGGAATATAGATTTAACGCGGTCCTGGTTGAAAAGCCGGGAGCCGCGTTTTTTTATTGGCTTTTTCCAATGAGAGGCCTTCTGAGAGGATCGTTTGGCCGCAGTTAGGGAGAATCGGTCGGTAAAGTCGCTATGAATGCTCGCTGCAGGGCGAGGGTGAGTCCGGAAGGAGCGAACAAGTCCCGGAAAAGTACTTGTGGAGCGCAAAACGAGCCTGAGAAGGGCGAACAAGTCCCGAAAAGGGACGTGTGGAGCGCAAACGAGCGTAAGAGGGGCGAACAAGTCCCGAAAAGGGACGTGTGGAGCGCAAACGAGCGCAAGAAGGGCGAACAAGTCCCGAAAAGGGACATGTGAAGCGATAACGAGCGCAAGAAGGGCGAGCAAGTGTGGAGCGCGACCGAGCCTGAGAAGGGCGAACAAGTCCCGAAAAGGGACGTGTGAAGCGATAACGAGCGCAAGAAGGGCGAGCAAGTCCCGAAAAGGGACGTGTGGAGCGCAAACGAGCGTAAGAGGGGCGAACAAGTCCCGGAAAAGTACTTGTGGAGCGCGACCGAGCCTGAGAAGGGCGAGCAAGTCCCGAAAAAGTACTTGTGGAGCGCGACCGAGCCTGAGAAGGGCGAGCAAGTCCCGAAAAAGTACGTGTCGAGCGCAAACGAGCGCAAAAAGGGCGAGCAAGTCCCGAAAAGGGACGTGTGGAGCGCAAACGAGCGCAAAAAGGGCGAGCAAGTTCCGAAAAGGGACGTGTGGAGCGCGACCGAGCCTGAGAAGGGGGAGCAAGTCCCCAAAAGGTACGTGTGAGCTGCGTGCAGGCAGCGTATCTGAGCTGCCATAAAGTCACTGATCCATCCTTCAATCCCGCAAAAAGGCTTCAACGGAGCAGGCGGAATCATGCCGGAAAAGCGGAGCGTTCTCCTTTGTCCTCTAATTTTAACTACAGATAAGATCATTCCAGAAAATTAGAGGACAACAGAGATTGGAGGCATGATCCGCATGCGGAGTGATGACACACAAGAGGAGACAAGATCCGCATGCAGAGTAATGGCAAACAAGAGAAGGTATGATCCGCATGCGGAGTGATGACACACAAGAGAAGGCATGTTCCGCGTGCGGAGTAATGGCATACAGGAGGAGGCATGATCCGCATGCGGAGTGATGGCACACAGAAGGCGGTATGATCCGCATGCGGAGTGATGACACACAAGAGGAGACAAGATCCGCATGCGGAGTAATGGCACACAGAAGGCGGTATGATCCGCATGCGGAGTGATGGCACACAGAAGGCGGTATGATCCGCATGCGGAGTAATGGCTCACAGAAGGAGGCATGATCCGCATGCGGAGTGATGACACACGGAAGGAAGCATGACCCGCATACTTTTTATAGGACATGGAGCTGCCGCGCAGCATGCTCTTCGCCCTCACCCCAACACGCGCTGCCCCTCGGCCACCGCCCGGCGGTAGTCGCTCGGCGACCAGCCGGTATCCTGCTTGAACAGCTTCGAGAAATAAGAATAGTTCGAATACCCGACTTTGGCCGCGATCTGATAGACCGAGAGCGAAGTCGTTTCCAGCAGCTGCCGGGCCGCTTTGATGCGGACCTGAATGATGTAGGTGCCGAGCGATACGCCGGTTTCCTTCTTGAATACGCGGGCCAAGTAATCCGGATTCAGATAGACGATTTCCGCGAGGCTGGCGCGTGTCAGATCGTCCCCGTAATGGCGGTGGATGTACTGCCGGATTTCCTCAACGACCGTAGGAGAGGGATCGCCGAAAAAGTGATAGTCCGCCGCGGTTTGCACCAGATACGCGATATATTTCTCCATATCCTCGATCGAGTTCAGCGATTGCAGGAACAGCTGGTCATGCGTCTTGCCGCTGTACAGCTTGTGCGCCTGGATTTCCCGGCTCTTCAGATAGGCGTACACCAGCTGCACGATGTCAATCCGGAACTGCCTCAGCACGGAGGCATTGCAGACGCCTTGGCGGGCAAGATTCCGCAAATAACCGCGAATCTCATTCAGAAACGCCGCCGGGTCATTCTGGTGCAGGAGCGCCTCCCATGAAGCCGAATCGGGCGGAGAATAAGCGGTTTCCTCCAGCGGATGATGCGCCAGGAACATGATTTGATTGCGCTTCTTGATCAGATCCTCGTTCATCTGCAGCAGCTCCCGGATGGAGCCTGGAACGCGTCCAAGCTCCGCGGTATCGGCGATGCAGCAGCAGGCATCGCTCTTGAGGAATTTGTTGGCTTGCTGAATGAACGAGAGGAACGCCGACTCGATCGCCGCAGGATCCGAAGCCTGGCTCCATTTCAGCACAAGGATCCAGTTATAATCCCTAAACTCCTGGATCGTCTCCACCGAGAAGCGAGGATCATCCAGCAGCTCGCTAAGCACATTGAGCAGCGCGTAGTCGAACAGATCCTTGTCTTCCTTCCCGAGGCTCCGATCGTACGGGAAAATGGTCAGGTGGACCGGAGTAAACAGATCGGACGTGAGATAAGACACATCATGCTCGGCGGCTGATTCCGCGATGGCGGCGGCGTCCACCGAAGGCCTTTTCTCGTGTATCCATTTGCGCCAGAATTGCTCCTGCAGCTTACGCTGATTTTTTTTCCACAGCTGTCCTTCCTTCAGCGCCTCCTGATAGCTTTGCTGCTCCTTTGCTTTGTATATCGCTTTGGAGATGATCAAGGTGAGCTTATCGAACTCGATCGGCTTCAGGAAATAATCGAAGCTCTGCAGCTCGATCGCTTTCTGCGCGTAGTTGAAGTCCGCGTAATTGGTCAGGAAGATGGTCTGCACGGCGTACCGCTCCTCCCGGATCCAGCCTAACAGCTCAAGGCCGCTGCCCTGCGGCATTTCGATATCGCAGATGAGGATCTGCACGGCATGCTGCTGCAGGATCTCCCGGGCCTGGGCGACATTATATGCGGTAAACACCCCCTCAATCGAGAGCGCATTCCAATCGATCTTCTGCTGCAGGGCGGCTACGACAAATACATCATCATCCACAAGCAATACGTTCATCGTTCGGCTCCTTTCAGGGTTGCGTTGGATAGCAGCAGCGGCAGCTCAAGGATGATCCGGGCGCCGCCGTCCTCGCGGTTATCGAAAAACGTCCGGGCCCGGCGCTGGTAGAGGAGCTCCAGCCGCTGCAGGGTGTTCATGATGCCAATGCGTTTTCCGCCAGCTTGCTTAAGCGGCCGCCCGTTCTGAAGCTGCTCGAGGATGTCCGGCGGGAACCCGGGCCCGGTATCGGAAATTTCGATGCAGAGCCGGGGATGCTCTCCCTCCGTTAGCAGAGAAACGTCAAGGCTTATTAACAGCGTCTGGGTGCGGGATACGGCATATTTGACGGCATTTTCAATGAAGGTTTGAAGCAGCAACGGCGGGATTTTCAGCCCGCTCAAATCATCGGTCATTCCGGTAATCCGGTACATGAACGCGTCCTGGTAACGATGCTTTTGGATTTCCAAATAAATGCGGACATGCTCAATCTCGTCGCCCAGCCTGACCAAGTCATCGCCGCTTTGAAAGATATAGCGGAAGTATTTCGATGTGGACAAGGACATGTACTCGATCTCCTTATGCATCTGCATCTGCGCCATACTGTAAATATTCGTCAAGCAATTCAGGAAAAAATGAGGGTTGATCTGCAGCTTCATATAGTTCAGCTGGATCCGCTGCTTCTCCAGCTCTTGCTCGTACATTTCGATCTTGAATTTCTTGATCTGTTCAATCAGATGCTTGAACTGGGAATTGACCTGTTCCAGCTCGGTGATCTCGCTGCTTCGAAAATCGAGGCTTTCGCTGTCCTCATGAATGCGCCTCAGATTTTCCGAGAAATTCTGAATGGGCTTCAGCACCTTTTTCTTGAAGTACAGCATGACGACGCTGAGCGTGCAGGTCAGCACAACGAACAGCAGCATGATGAGCAGCTGGGCGATCATGATTTTCTCGAACATGCCGAATTGGATCACCAGCTGCACATGAAAGGACGCATTGGAGAACGCTTTGGTCACAGTGGTTGTTGAGGGCGGGAACCTCAGCAAGGAAGCGGCCGCGCCGCTGACGCGGGTACGCGGATCATCGTCCGCTGCCGGGCCCGATATAGCTTCTCCGTTTGATCCGATCAAGGAAACGTAGCCTTCCTCGCCCAGGTTCAGCTCGCGCAAGGGCCGGATCAGGTCGTCGGCGGAAATGAGGCAGATCAAGTAGCGGTTATGATAGGGTACGATATTCACGATGTAGTGGGTATCCCGGACGCGGATCGGCTTCCAATTGGAGTAGAAGGTCTCATAGACGTTTTTGCTATCGGTTAAGGAAACGATCTGCTCCTTGATCTCAAGAAACTCCGAATACGTCACGGACATCGGGGCGTAGTTTTGGAAGAAGTCCTGCTCCTTCAGATAAAAAAAGAAATTGTAGCCCTGGCCGTAATTTTTTTGCAGCTCGTTAAATCGTTTATGAACGCGTTCGCTTGCTTCAATGAAATCGACGTATTCGGTATCCTTGTCATCCAGCGTCTTCACGCTTTCGTCGTTAGCCAGCGTCCATCCCATGTAATGATTGATATAAGCGAAGTCATGGTTGATCTGCTGGATATACAAATTCGCCGTATCCTGCAAATACCGCGTGGACTGCTGCTTGACGATGAAGATCGAAGCGAAGCTGATCACGAGATCGACGACAAGGGCGAAGATCGAGATGAAGAGCATGATTTTGACATAATGCCGAATCGGATAAGGCTTGTTATAAAGCGACTTGACCATCGGAATTCTCCAGTTCCTTTCGCGAACGCCTTGAAATGAAAGCGTTTTAAGGATAGTAAGGCTATTATAAAACGAAAGACGCAAAAAAACATGGCGTTCCTGGAGGCCTCCCGCGATAAAGTCCGGATATTGCCGGTTTAAGTCCGGATAACGGCAGGACATTGCCGAAACCGGGGCCCCAAGTCTCGGTAAGGGTAAAAGAAAGGTCCGATTAGCGTTTCACAAGGTCCGGTTAACGCTGCTCCGCCGGAGTATACTGAAGCTGTTCGATTCAACCTAACGCTTTGGAAGCGGCGGGAGAGAAAGGGGGATTCCATTGAAAGCAGGCCAACTGAACGACTCCCGGCAGCTTATTTCGAGAATCAAGAAAAATTGGGGGCTGTACCTGCTGCTGCTGCCCGCGGTGGTGCTGGTCCTGTTGTTTTCCTACGTGCCGATGTACGGCATCCTGATCGCCTTTAAAGATTACAGTCCTGCGGCAGGCATTATGGACAGCCCGTGGGCGGGGCTGAAATACTTCGAGAAATTTTTCCGCTCCTATCAATTTGAGAGCACGATCAAAAACACGGTCGTCATCAGCCTCTACAGCGTGGCTACGTTTCCGATTCCGATCATGCTCGCATTGATGGTCAACCAGATGCGTCCCAACCGGTTCAAGCGGTTTTTCCAGACGGTGACCTACATGCCGCACTTCATATCGACGGTGGTCATGGTCGGCCTGATGCTCATCCTGTTCTCGCCCAGCACGGGCTTGATCGGCAACCTGTTCCGCCTCTTCGGTGCCGAGGCGCCGAATCTGATGGGCTCGGCCGGGTGGTTCAGCAGCGTCTATGTGTGGTCCGACGTGTGGCAGCACATGGGCTGGGACAGCATCATTTATATCGCGGCCCTGTCGGCCGTCAATCCCAGCCTGTACGAGGCGGCGACGATGGATGGCGCGAGCCGTTGGCAGAAGATCCGGTACATCGATATCCCGATGCTGATGCCGACCATGATCACGCTATTGATCCTTCGAATCGGAAATCTGCTTGGCGTCGGCTTCGAGAAGGTGTATCTGATGCAAAACAACCTCAATATCACGTCCAGCGAGGTGATCGCGACCTATGTGTACAAAATCGGGATGCTGAGCAGCCAGTACAGCTTTTCCTCGGCCATCAACCTGTTTAACACGGTCATTAATTTCGTGCTCCTGATCATGGTGAACTACATTTCCAAGAAGTACAGCGAGAACAGCTTATGGTAGAGAGAGGAGGGTTTCAATGAGCGGAATGGAAGCAAAAACGAAAAAAGGGGCGCGCGCCGTCTACACCCGTTCCTCTGACCGCATCCTGGAGATTGCCATGTACATCTTCGCCGTCCTCTTGTTGATCGTTCTGATCTATCCGATCTATTTTATCGTCATTGCCTCATTCAGCGATCCGGCAGCCGTTGCGAACGGGCAGGTGTGGCTGTTTCCGAAAGATTTTACGCTGGCGGGCTATCAGGAATTGCTGAAGCATTCTAATATATGGGTGGGGTACCGTAATACGATCCTGTATACCATCGTGGGAACGGCGATCGGCCTGGCGGTCAACATTTCGGCAGCCTACGCGCTGTCCAGACGGGATTTGGTCGGCGGCAAGTACATTTCCCTGCTTTTTATATTCACGATGTTCTTTAACGGCGGCCTGATCCCTACCTTCATGACGATCCGGGATTTCCAGCTGTACGATACGTTTCTCGTCATGGTGCTGCCGTTCTCGGTGGCGGTATTCAACATTATCGTAGCGCGGACGTTCTTCAAGACGAGCATCCCCGAGGATTTATGGGAGGCGGCCCAGATCGACGGATGCGGGAATCTGAGGTATTTTGTCCAGATCGTCATCCCGCTCTCGAAAGCGGTAATCTCGGTCATCGCCTTATGGACGGCCGTCGGCCATTGGAATTCATATTTCAACGCGCTGATTTATTTGAAAGATTCGAATCTGTATCCGCTGCAGCTTATCCTCCGAAACATTCTGGTGACGAACCAGATGCAATCGGCCCTCGGAACGGGGGAAGCCGCAGCCGTCGCGCTGCGCTTAGCTAACCTGATGCGGTATGCGGTCATCATTGTCGCTACGGTTCCGATCATGTGCATTTACCCGTTTGTGCAGAAATATTTCAACCAGGGGGTGATGATCGGAGCCGTAAAGCAATAATGTTCGATTCAATGCATGTCCTGTCATCAAAAAGCTTGGGGGGATTATGGAATGGTAAAGGGCTTGAAGCTTAAGGCATTTCCGGTCAAGACGGCGGTTTCGATGCTGCTGGCTCTGATGCTGGTGTTTAATCTGGCGGGGTGCAGCGGCGGCGGCAAGGAACCGGCGGCGGAGCCGGATGCGGCTTTTAATGAAGAAGGGCTGCCGATCGTGAATGAACCGATCACGCTGGACGTGTTGACCGTTCGATGGGGGAATATGGGGGATACGTTTCTTCAGAATCAATGGCTGAAAGATCTGGAGAAGCAAACCAACGTGAAAATCAACTGGCAGATCATGTCCTCGAACGACTGGGGCGAACAGAAATCGATCATGCTGGCAAGCGGGACGCTCCCGGACATCATTTTCGGGGACATTGTGTTCAGCGATTCCGATATCGTCAATAATCTGTCCTACTTCCGGCCGCTCGACGACTACATCGACCGGTACATGCCCAATTTAAAGGCAGCGATGGAAGAGACGCCGGAGATGAAACAGATGAGCACCTTCCCGGACGGAAAGATCTACTCCCTTCCGGCACGGCTGCCGTCCAGACCGGAATCGTCGATCCAGCCGATCATCAACAAGACCTGGCTTGACAAGCTTGGATTGGACGTACCGGACAATACCGAAGAGCTGTACCAGGTGTTCAAAGCGTTCAAGGAACAGGATCCGAACGGGAACGGAAAAGCCGATGAAATCCCGGTCAGCGGTTCCGGGGATATCAGCGTGGATTTATACAATCCGTTCGGCATCACCGACATCAATGCCAACAGCATGATGGTGGTGGACGGGGAGCCCGTGTACTATCCGATTACGGAAAATTATAAAGAAGCGATAAAATGGGCGCATCAGTTGTACGCCGAAGGTCTGATCGACCAGGAGGTGTTCACCCAGGACAACACCATGCTGACGGCCAAGCAGCAGAATCCCGATGCTCCGCTGATCGGCTTCTCCAATCAGTGGGTACCCGATGCCGTGTTCGGGAAGTGGAAGGATCAATACATCGCCATTCCACCGATCGCCGGTCCTGACGGAAAACGCTATCAGGGCGGAGAGCCGGGCGGCTTGAGCCTGCGGCGGAACCAGCTGCTCATTACGACCTCCAACGAGCATCCGGAGGTATCGGCGCGCTGGGCGGACCAGTTCTATACCAATGAAGCCAGCATCCAGAATTTCTGGGGCGCGATCGGCACCGTCATTAAGAAAAACGACGACGGTACGTACACGCTGATGAATCCGCCGGAGGGAACGAGCGCGGATGCTTGGTACTGGGAGCAGTCGGTTCGCGATTTTGGACCGAAGTACGTCAGTCCGAGCTTTGAGCGCAATATCATCCTGGACGAAACGACAGGAGACGGCTTGAAGCTGGTCATCGATAAGCTGGGCAGCGATTATGTGACCACCCCGTTCCCGAACGTCATGTACAGTGCGGAGGAATTCCAGGAGCTGCCTACGCTGACGACCGATATCGACGGTTATGTCAGCACAACCCGGGCAAAATGGATTACGGAGGGCAACATTGATCAGGAATGGGACGCTTATGTGAATAAGCTGAACGAAATGGGACTGGAGCGGCTGCTCCAGATTCGCAAGGATGCTTATAAACGGTATACCAGCGCAAAGTGATGCCAGTATAAGGCGAATGCGGCCCTGCAGATGCGAATAGGCAGGGCCGCCGCCGTTTTGCTTGGGGCAATCTACATTTTAAGAACAAGAGGAGAGCGTTAGGCATGAACAAGTTTCGGATCGGTTTGATTGGACTCGGCGGCATGGCGCAAGAGCATATCCGCTGGATGAAAGCAGAGAATGTGTATGAGTTTGTTGCCGTCAGCGATGTGAACGGGGACGCGATGGCGAGAGTCGGCGATCAGCTCGGCATCGAAGACGGCAAGCGCTACGCGAATTATAAGGGACTGATCGAAGACCCGGATGTGGACGCGGTCGTCTCGGTGACGCCGAATAACGTGCATGCCGACATCATGAGTGCATGCCTTCATGCGGGAAAACCCTTTTTGGCGGAGAAGCCGTTTACGCGGATCTTCGAGGAGGCTGTGCCCTTGCTGGAATTGTACGAGAAACATCCGGTCCCGGTCATGATCGGCTTTACGTATCGTTATACGCCGGCATTCCGCTATGCCCGGGAGATCGTGCGTTCCGGGAAACTGGGCACGGTCCGGCATTTCTCCCACCAATACCTCCAGGGCTTTGGCGTCCCGCATCAACAGGTCCCGTATATGTGGAGGTATAACAAGGCCGTCACCGGGACGGGGGCTCTGGGCGATCTCGGCTCGCATATGATCGACATGGCGCGCTTTCTATTCGGAGAGTTCGAGGAGCTGACCGCCCAGCTGCAGACGATCGTTCCGGAACGCCGCGATCCGGTCACGGGAGCGATGGCGAAGATTGAGGTCGATGATTTCGCAAGCTTTCAGGCCCGGATGACAGGGGACGTTATGGGCGTGTTCCAAACGTCGCGCAATGCATTCGGCTCGGGCAACCAGCATGAAGTAACGATCTACGGCGATTTGGGGACGGTTCATGCGGGAACGCTTGACCCGGACCACATCGTGTGGATCCGTGAGGAAGAGGGCGGACAGCTGGCGAGAGCACTCGTCGAGGTGCCGGCTCATTGCAAGGTCACGCAGTATGCCGATTTTGCCGCCGTTTTAAGAGGGACCCCGGCAGACGGCGCGCCCGGCTTTATGGACGGGTACCGGAACCAGGAGGTGCTGGATGCCGTCGTAAGAGCAAGCGAGTCCAAGTCTGCCGTGCGGCTTAGGGCGGATTGAGCGTATCCCGACCGGTTTAAGCGTGTGTGACTTATCGTGCGCTGATGCCCGCTCACCATGCTTTCCCCATCCAGATATACAGTGGCATTAAAACAAACAGGAACAAGCAAAAGTTAACGGTTACAAAAAGGTATCTGAGTATGGGCTTACGGTGGAATTCCACAGGTGTGCGTAAACCTCCGGTGCCCTCGATCACGAACAGGATCAGCAGCGTGTGGATGATCGTATGGCCGATCACCTCGATGTGACCGAATACAAGGCTTGTCATGAAGAAGATTCCGGTGACGAGCAGTGCGGTAAAGCGGTTCATAATTCCCATGATAAAGGCCCATGCCAAGCCGATCTCAACGAAGGCGCTGATCAACACGAATTGCTCGAGGGTAAAACCGAAGGTGGGAAGTCCGTAGCTGCCCATGACGGAGCAGGCAAGCGCTGGCATGGTCAGCTTTTCCATGGCGAGCCAGGACAGCGAGAACCCCATACATATATAGAGGACGGCGGGAGCGGTTCTCATGAAAGGCGTGTCATAAACGAACAGGCAATAAACGATCCCCACATACATCAAATAATCCAAGGCGTGAAAAACTCCGTATTCCAGCGAAGCTTGGATATACAGCAAGAACAGAATGGCACCGCTTACTTTTAACGTTTTCGTATTGGCCAGACAGGCGGCGGCAATGAATAGCCCAAGGACGATCCACATCGATTTGATGGTGAATTCGGGGGCAAGGTAAGACCCGCTGAATAACTGCAGCAGAAGCCCGATGCCAAGGCCGGTTCGCAGGATGAGCTGGGTGTGCTGCTTCATTCGGCACAGCCATGTATGAATTCGCAGGATCGGACGCGCACGGCTGATCGGCCCGGATACGGCGCAGGCGAGCCAGAGCATTAGGACGGTAAACGCTAGCCAGAACAGGAAGGACGGGGTGACGATGCGGGAGAAAGGCAGGGGGTCCCATTCGAAGCTATCCGTAAACCATTTTACGTGCACATAGAAGTTGCTAATCTTGGAGAAATGCATTACCATTCACTATGTTCCTCCCTTAACCACTCTAATCACCTATCCAAGATAATACAAAATTAACTTAAAAAGTATATTCTGGACGAATGTATCCCTCCTTGTGAAAAATTTATCCCATAAAGAACGGTCAGACGGCCGAACCTATCGTTTCTTCAGACGCGAAAGATGGAGCGATCCTAAACGCTGTTTTGTTATAATGGTCCTAACCTAAGTTTAATAAAGGAAAAGAGTGACGCAGATGAAGCAAAGCGATGTGGGAGGACCTCGACCGTTCGAGGACAAGACTCGCCGTGATTACGATCATCCCGAGACACAGCATGAGAGCGGCGATCTCAAATACATAACGGAAGCAGCGGGTACGCCCATGAAGGGGCGTGAAGAGCGGGGAGCCGTGCTTATGCTGCAGGGAACGGCCTCGGATGTCGGGAAAAGCATTGTCACGACGGCATTGTGCCGCATTTTTCTCCAGGACGGCTACCGGCCGGCTCCATACAAATCGCAAAACATGGCGCTTAATTCGTACGTAACGCCAGACGGAAAAGAGATTGGGCGGGCACAGGGCGTTCAGGCTGAAGCCTGCGGCATCGCTGCCACGACCGATATGAATCCGATTTTGATCAAGCCGGTGAAGGACATGACGTCCCAAATCGTCATTCATGGCGTGCCTGAAATGCAGATGAGCGCGATGGATTATAGGAATCGGTTCCTGCCGAAAGCAAAGGACATTGTGCTCGAGGCACTTGAACGACTGCGCCGGCAGCATGACATTGTCGTGATGGAGGGAGCTGGGAGTCCGGCAGAGATCAACCTGAAGGACCGGGACATCGTCAATATGAATTTAGCGGGCTGGGCCGACGCCCCGGTAATCCTCGTTGCGGACATCGACCGCGGGGGCGTGTTTGCCTCTATCGTCGGTACGCTCGAGCTGCTGGAGCCCCATGAGGCAGCGCGGGTGAAGGGCTTCATCATCAACAAGTTCCGAGGGGATGTTGCCTTGCTTAAGCCGGGCCTCGATTGGCTCGAAGAGCGCACAGGCATTCCGGTGCTCGGGGTTCTGCCCTACATTCCGGACATGCGCATTGAGGCGGAGGATTCCGTCGTGCTGGAGAAGCTTGCGCTTCGCTCAGGACCGCGGAAAGAGCTCGATATCGCGGTCATCCGGTATCCGCGGATCTCGAATTTTACCGATGCGGATGCATTGGCCGGCGAACAGGACGTCCAAGTCCGCTTTGTAAGCTCGGCGGATGATTTGGGCGAGCCGGATGTCATCATCCTGCCGGGCTCGAAGGATACGATCGGCGATCTGGAATTTTTGAGGGAGCAAGGCTTGGCACAGTGCATTATGGACCGGGCGCGGGAGAGAAATGTACAGATTGTCGGCATTTGCGGCGGCTACCAGATGATGGGCAAGCGTCTTTCCGACCCGGATGCGGTGGAAGGAGGCGCACGTGAAGCGGAGGGGCTCGGGCTGCTGCCGCTGACGACGATCTTCAGGAAAGAGAAGAGAACCGTTCGGGTCCGGGGAAAGCTGGCGCAGGGGCATCCCTTAGCACTGGGCACTCCGGTTCCCGCTGCCGATACGCCCATTGAAGCGTACGAGATTCATATGGGGATCAGTGAATGGAGCGGGTCAAGCGAGGATGGAGCGTATGCACCGCTGTTCATCATGGGACCCGGCCCCGATGGGAACGCCGATTCTTATCCGATGGAAGGTCACTCGGAGGGACTGGGCACTGCGGACGGTTCGGTATGGGGCAGTTATTTGCACGGCCTGTTTGACAATGACGAGCTGCGCAGGGCATGGCTGAACGGCATCCGGCTGAAGAAAGGGCTGGCCCCGATCGGGGAAACCTTCAACGCGCGCAGCCGCAAGCTAGAGGAATTCGACCGGGTAGCGGGCATCGTGCGAAGCCATCTGGATATGGACAAAATCTATGCGATGAGCGGATTAAGGCAGCGGGTCATCCAGGAATAAATGGATTTTCAAACGGGAATATAAATAATAAAGTTGGAGTGGCACCATGCCGACGGCATGGTGTTATTTTGCGTCGATTTTCAATTTTTTGCTCCCCAAATGAACATTACCCTTGATTAAATATAGGATAGGGGGGTATACTAATTACAAGCAAAGAAACATTCATGCAAGTGGACACCTACAGGATTGGAGTGATCGCGGATGAGTAAGAAAATGGCTTTTCTAACATTAACAACCCTGCTGGCTTTCGGTTTCTTCACGGGATGTGATGATCCGAAAGGGGGAGACTCAAGTTCCGGAAACCAACGATCCCCGCAGGATAAGGCCGGCCGTGAGGCGCAGCTTGACGGGCAAGGCGAGCATGGAGCGCATGAAGCCGAAGAAGCTTCAGCACACGGCATACAAGATGTGCAAGAGCCGCACGAGGCGCGTGGAAATCATGGAACACAAGAGGCTCATGGAACGCATACGGCAAACGCATCACATGGAGCACATACAGGACATGGAGCACATGCAGAGCATGGGGCAGGGCATGGAGTTTCGTCGGACGACTACAAGGCGGCCTTCCAATTCAACGGTGCGCTGAACGCAGGCAGCGACACGGAGCTGACCATCAAGATTACCAACAAGGATGGGCAGCCGGTGCAGCAATTCGATGTTAATCATGAGAAGCTGATGCATCTGATCATCGTCAACCACGATCTGTCGTACTTTGAGCACATTCATCCCGATTATCTGGAGAACGGCGTCTTTACCGTGAACACAACATTTCCGGCAGGCGGGAAGTATAAGCTGTTCGCGGATTTCGTTCCCCAGGGCGCTCATGGGGCAACACTTAGCGAGTGGGTAACGGTCGCAGGAGAGGAACAGGCGCATGCACCGATCAAGCCGACAAACCTCGTGCAGCAAGTGGACGGCAAGCGGGTCGAGCTATCGCTCAGCAACACGCTTTCGAATGAAGAGGCTGTGCTCGCCTTCGAATTTCAGGATGCGGCAACCAAGCAAGGCATCGATAATTTGGAGCCGTACCTGGGCGCAATCGGCCATGTCGTTATTTTGTCGGCCGATGCGGAGGAATACATTCACGTGCATCCGGTGGATGAAGACGGAACCGGACCGAAGGCGGAGTTCGCCACAATCTTTCCGAATAGCGGCATCTACAAAATCTGGGGACAATTTCAGCATAAGAACGAGGTCTTTACGACTGCGTTTGTGGTAGAAATCCAATGAATCAAGGAGTGATCGATATGTCCGAAGCGGTAAAAATATATACGATACCAACGTGCAGCGACTGCAATTTTGCCAAACGTTATTTGAAGGAACGGAACGTCCCGTATACGGAATACAATTGTGAGGAAAATCCGGCTTACGCCGAGGAAGTACGGGAGCTGACCGGAAAATCAATTGTACCGACGATCGTGATCAACGGCCGGGTGTTTATCGGCTTTGCCGACAACCTGGACGAGATTCGAAAGCTGATTCCATAAAAAAACTGTTTCACCCATGGCTGGTGGGGGAAGAAGCGCAGGCGATCCTACAAGGATTGCCGCGCTTTTTTTCGTTGCGCCGGAGCAGATGGAGCGGTCGCTTTCGTGCTTACCGCCGGGAAAATTTTTCGAAGTTTAATCCAAATTCACAGGTGTCAAAAATCAGTAGGGGTGTTATTATATGGTTTGTGTCTTTCTTAGGAAAACGGCGATTGATCATGGATCGAGAGGAATCATGAAACGATCGGAGATATGTCACGTATCAATATTCACCAAGCTTTGAAGGAGGGAGATTATGTTGGATAACGGCATGAATGTCATTCTGTTCGAGAAGAAGCCGGACGGAGAGCTCCGGCAGATTGAGGAGCGGACATGGACGATGAACATGGTGACGGCGCTCGAACACGTGAATTATATCGTAGCGGGTGGCCAGGAATATGAGACGATTGAAGGCAGGCTGAATGTAGATTCCGGAAAATTGGAGCTGCTGCTCGTTCCGATGCGGAATGTGTGAATCTTTGTCCGAAAGGAGCAATCATGTTGAGTAATGAAAAAGACAAACAGGAATCGCCGGCATCCAAATGGCTGACGCCGGAAGGCAAGCCGATTCGCGTCCTGTCGAGCTCGCTCGGCATCGCGCTGCTCGCCAATGCGTTTCTGGTATCCGGAGCCACCGCAGCCGGCAACCCGAACGAACTGGCCTCGGAAGGCGTATCTTCGGCCGATGAGCCGAAGCTGGTCTCATGGTCGACCGAGGAAGTGAAGAAATATTTCGATAAGCATACCGACTGGAACATCCCGTTCCCGGAAGAGGAGGATTTCCAGAAAGCCGAGGAAGGCTCGACGGGGTCGGGCTCCGGCGGCACGACGGTCATCAATAACTACAGCGGATACAATGCCGGCTTCGGCTGGGACGATCTGCTGCTCTACCATATGCTGTTTAACAACGGGTCCTATTACTCATCCAGAGGCTGGTACGATAATCACCGCGGCTATTATGCCAACACCGGCAAGCCATACAAGCCACGCACGTACACAAGCGGCGCCTTTCAGAACAAGCCGGTGGTCAACTCCAACGTACGTCCTAAGACCTCGACCTCGTCTTCCGGGACGATCGTTCGGCGCTCGACCTCTTCCAAATCCGGAGGAATCGGAGGCAAGTCCAGCGGCTTCAGCTCGTCGTCCAGCTCGAAATCCAGCTCAAGATCGGGCGGGTTCGGCGGATGACCGATTCGGGCGTGTTTGAAGTCGCAGGACAGCCGGCCCATAACCGGAGCGAGCGAGTGAAGCAGCTTGCCGAGCTGGGGTTCATGTGGGCCGATCTGGAAGAGGAGCCGTACTGGATCGACCAGATCGTGACGATGAACGAAGACGTTTACAATGAGCTCGAGGCTGCGGCCTCCATGCTGTGGCGGATCGTGGACAAGACCGTTCGCTATATTCACGGCAATCATCATATTTACCATCTGATCGGCATCCCGGCAATTCTATGGGAAATGCTCGATCGATGCCCCATACCGGAAGAAGGGCTGATCAGCCGCTATGCCCGATTCGATTTTGCGGTTTCGCATGACGGTGCGATCAAGCTGCTCGAGCTGAATGCCGACACGCCTACCGGTTATGTGGAGGCCTCCATTGCCACCCCTTGGCTATGCCGTCAAGCAGGCATCCGATCCGTGAATGACCGGATGGCTGGACTGGTTGCAGAGGCTTGGGGCGTGGAGCGGCCGGATACGGCAGCCTGCATCGGCTATGGCGAGCACCTGGAGGATTCCGGTACGATTGAGGCTTTGGTCCGGCACAGCGGATTGGACGTCCGATTGGTGGATTGCCTGGATCTGTGGGTGGACGAAGGCGTTTTGAGGGACGGCGACAACCGGGAAATCCGCAGGATGTTTGCCTTGTATCCAAAGGAGTGGATGTCCGTCGATGAGGGCGGTGACGCACTGGCCTACGCGATTGAGACCGGAAACCTTGCGCTGTTTAATCCGCCGCACAGCATTCTGATGCAGTCCAAAGGTCTGATGGCCGCGATCTGGGGAATGTTCGAGCTGGGACTGCTGTTCGGTCCGGAGGAACGGGAGGCCATTGAGAAATACATGCTCCCGACCTATAACAAACCGGTATTCTCCGGCAATTTCGTCTCCAAGTCGATGTTCGGCAGGGAAGGCGGCTCGGTAAAGCTGTACGATAACTCGGGGGAGCTGGAGGTAGAGGATCAGGACGGTTACGACACCAGTGTAATGTTCCCGACGGTCTATCAGCAGCGAGCCGAGCTGGCCCGAATCCGCACAGCGGAGGGCGAGTTTCATCTATTAACAGGCTTGTTCATCCTGAATGGCACGCCTTGCGGGCTGCTGGGACGGGCGGGCGGTCTGATTACGGGAAATACGAGCCATTTTATCGCAATAGGAGTGAAGTAAATGGAATGGAATGAAGGAAAGGAGCACCAAGCTGCGCCTCGCAGGAAACGCAGATTCTCGCTTGCCGCATACGGATGGCTGGCGGCAAGCCTGATGCTTTTATTCGTGCTGAGCGCGTGCTCCAGCAGCCAGACGGTGTTTCATACCGGGAGCTCGGGGGAGGAATCCATTTCTACGGCAAGAGTGCCTTGGGATTACCGGATTGTCGAGGGCACCGTGGGTGATCTGATCGGCGGGGATATGACCGTGCTGCCGGATAATGAGCTGCTGCCCAACGACGGCAACTATGCGACCGGGGACAAGATCTGGACGCTGCAGTTTATGGACGCCGAGCTGACGACCGACGAGAACCAGCGGAATAATATCCGCTTATCCTCTTGGCAGACGATCAAATCCTACAAGGATGAGAAATCGGCCCAGGCAGATCTGACCAACCTCAAAGTCATCGTCAAAACGGATGTGGAACTGGTGGGCGTGTACGCAACGACGCATAAAAACGAAACAAGACGCTTTGCCGTAATCGAGCTGCCGACGGGGAACCGGATCAAGCAGCCGATCGACGAGAAGCGTTATACAGCAATGGAAAAAGAGAAGACGGTTGATGTTGTATTGGAGGAAGTACATGACTTCGCCGATTACGACTTGGCCTATGCAAAATTTCGGGGGTGGGCGGAGTGACGGTTGTTATCAATATCGCAGTTAGCGTGGTGTGCATGATTCTGCTTCAATTGCTGGGGATGCTAGTATTCAGCTGGATGACCCGGTTTAACGACATGGAAGAGCTGAAGAAGGGGAACGCGGCCGTAGGGCTGGCCTTCGGCGGCAAGTTTATGGGAACGGCGATCATCTTGGGCGTCTCCGCCTATACGAATTCATCGATCTGGCACATGATGCTGTGGTTTGCCGTCGGGTATGTGTGCCTGATCGTCGTCTATTGGGTGTTTGAGCTCGTAACGCCGGGCCTGAATATTTCCGAGCATTTGCAGAAGGGGAATATGGCCATCGGCATTTTGCTTGCGATGGTGTTTATCGGCACGGCTTTTGCTGTAAGCAGCCTGATCATCTAAAGCTTCGTACAGCAAATGCGGGAGAGGAGCAGTAGTGGGTGCATTTTATCCTAAAATGGTCTTTAAAAATGATGCGTCTGCGCAAAACCACCATCACCTGCATCGTGGTGCTGTTTGTCGCATTGAGCGCAACCGCCGCCTATTTGCTGGAGCCGGATACCTATAAAACGTGGTTCAACGCGCTGTACTGGGTGCTGACCACGATGGCAACGGTAGGTTATGGCGATTATTATGCCGTCACCGTACCGGGTAAGGTGCTGACGATATTTTTGTATATTTTCGGCATCGGGCTCCTCAGCCTGGTGATCGGGAAGATCGTAGAAGCTTTCGGCAGCATGCAGCGACAGAGAGGAGCGGGCAGATTGAATTATCGCGGCAAAGATCATGTCATCATTATCAATTGGAGCAAAAAGGCACAGTCCGCCATCGATGAAATATTGTCCTATGATTCGGCACCGGGCATCGTCGTTATCGACGAATCCGGACGTCATCCGGTTGAGCATCTCGAGCAGGTGCATTTTGTTAGCGGGGACCCGGCTGCAGATGATACGTTATCCAGAGCCAATATCCATGAGGCGAAAGCGGCGATCATCTTTGCCGATTCGCGGATTGACGAGGCTTCGCTGATCGATGGGAAGTCGCTTCTCATCGCCTCGAGCATCGAGCGGCTTGCGCCCAAAGTGCATACGACGGTTGAGATCGTGCAGGAGCAGAATGTTCAGAATTTTCGTCATATTGATGTGAATGAATTTGTGCTGTCGCACGATGCCGTTTCCCGGTTAGCGGTCCGCGCCGCGCTGCAGGAAGGCAACTCGGATGTACTGATGCAGCTGCTGAGCCGCTCGTTTGGCGATGACATTTACGAGATTCCGGTGAGCAGCGTCTGGAAGACCTATGGCGATGCTTTCCAGGATTTGCTCCGTCAGGGCGCAACGCTGATCGCCGACCGGAGCGATCTGGGAATCAACCGCAAGCTGGGACAGCCGATTCCCGGGGATGCACGGCTCTATATCGTTTCGGATGAGGCGACATATCGGAGAATCGCAGATAAAGAATAAAGGTAAAGGCTCGTAAGCCCTCGCGCTCAAGATGACAATCTTGCCGGCGTGGGCTTTTTTTTTAGGTCCATTTTCGGGATGAAAAGGACGTCATTGGCCCGAAAGGTCCATGAGCAGATGCTCACTGCTTCTCTCCTGCTTCATAGGAAATCGCTTAGCTTTCTAGGAGAGAGGGCCTCTGCTTCATAGGCCGCCGCCCCGCTCCCGACCGTACGGCCCATCCTTCGGCAAGCGTTGCCCCGCTGGTCGTCATGAAGGCCGGAAGCGGCTGGTCGTTTCTGCTGACCTCGGTGCTGGCCGGAGCAATCATCATTGTGCCGGTTGCCCTTCTGGCCAATCATGCGGTAAAGCAGCGGAGATATCCAGCTTTTTGAGGATACATCCTTTTTTTGCTTTGTAAAATTAATGGATGCACAGGCAATATATATCTTTATATTGGAGGATCAGTTCCATGGACATGCGGCGACCGGGAATGGATCCTTTCTTTGTTGCGGCGGCGATAATTAAGAATTTGTAACTAATACATATACCATAAAAAGCGGATTTCGAAACAGCATCCCGGAAAAATAGGATAGGATTACCACTTGAACCTGAGTTGTAAAACTATAGAATAAAAACCAACCCGGTACGGGACTCTATTCTTATTTTGTAGATATGGATAATATTTACAAACCTTGATGGAATGCGGTTCTCAGCCGTTTTTTTATAAGACTAAGGTATCAATTTTGTAATAACTATGGATAAAGATGTAAAAACGACCGGAACTTTAGCAATTTTTCTGCGTTTATATTAACGATTCACGAAAATTTTCAGAAAACCTTCGTGATTACGCTGAACTCATCTCATGTACTGCTGTATAGGGATTCTTCGGGTTAAACAGCGTCCAATTTTTTAGACACGCAGCGAGCTAACATTCGGATGCAATCTTGTCAAACAGCACGGCTGAGAGAAGAGCAAAGCATGCTTCGGGGGAGAACCACGAATGATTGAAGGTTTTACTTCTTTATGACTACTATTCCAATGGGAAAAGTTAGTAAAGAAGAAATATGGTATCGGGCGTGTATCGGCCGTAGAATGACGAGTAGCAGCTCCGTCTTCACGAACAAGCCGGTACGCAATCATTATGGATTGAAAGGGCAGGTGAACGAAGAAGACGATGAGCAGACGAAAATGGTGGGTTGCCGCAGCACTGTGCACTATAGTGCTTCTGAGCGGTGCCGCTGTAATACTCGGAAACTTCCGTCCGGTCATAACGACGTATGCGGGAGCGGACGGTGTGAAGATGAAATTCAAAACGGAAGGCACTTCTTTCCTTGTGTACGGGGAAGATGAGAGCTGGCGTGAGATATTCGCCAAGGGCGTCAATCTCGGCGCGACCGTTCCGGGACATTTTCCGGGTGCGTTGCCGGCAACCGAAGAAGACTACTTGCGTTGGTTCAAACAGATTGATGATATGGGAGCAAACGTCATTAGGGTCTACACCGTACACAATCCGGTCTTCTACTCGGCCCTGGTGAAGTACAACCGGGACAAGGGTGAGGATCCCCTCTATTTCATGCAGGGGATATGGTCTCCGGAAGAGCAGCTGATCGAGCGTCGGGATGCATACGACGAAGAGATTGTGCAGACGTTTAAAGCCGAGATTTCCAAGGCGGTTGCGGCTGTATACGGCGATATTACCGTAGAGCCGAAGCATGGACAGTCAAGCGGCGAGTATAAGACGAATGCGGGCAAATATTTGATGGCCTGGCATTTGGGAACCGAATGGGATCCGTCCATGGTCGACAACACGAACAGGGTACATAAGGATGCTCCAAGATACGACGGGGCATTCTTCTCCGGCACAAAGGATGCGAGTCCCTTCGAGAACTGGCTGGCCTCATTGCTGGATTATACGGCTCAGCAAGAGCAAAAGTACGGCTGGCAGCATCCGATGACCTTTACGAATTGGGTCACGACCGATGTGCTGGAACATCCGGGTGAGCCGCTGTTTGAAGAGGATCTGGTGTCCGTCGATGCCCGGCATATTGAACCGGTTAACTGGAGTGCCGGATACTTTGCGGCCTATCACGTGTATCCTTACTATCCGGATTTCTTCCGTACCGACAAAACCTTGCAGACGATTCCGGACGGGAATGGAGGATATAACACCTACAAGGCCTACCTCCGCAAGCTGAAAGCGGAATATGACGATATGCCGATCATGGTTACCGAGTACGGCGTGCCATCATCGATCGGCGTCTCGCACCACGGCCCCGGCGGTCGGGATCAAGGGGGGCATGATGAAGCCGAGCAGGGCGAAATTAATGCCTCACTGACCCAGGAGATATTCGATGAAGGCTATTCCGGGGCGATATTGTTCATGTGGCAGGACGAATGGTTTAAGAAAACATGGAATACGATGCCTTTTGAAATACCGGCAGACCGGCGGGCATTCTGGTTGAATGTGCTGACGAACGAGAAGATGTTCGGCGTTCTCGCCATGCAGCCGGGAAAAGAAGGGCAGATTTCCATTGACGGCGATTTGGCCGATTGGGATAAGCTTCCTGAGGGAGAGGTCAAACAGTGGGAAGGGACGGCCCCGGGCGTTAAGGGAATGAAGCTTACGCATGATGAAGCATACCTGTATATCGGGATGGAGCTTGAGGAAGCCTTCGATCCGGAAGATTCCAAGCTGTTCATCGGAGCGGATACGATTCCCGGCGGGGATATTCCCAAAAAGGAGCTTGCTGGAAGATCGCTTACAGGGGGCGAACTGGAGACGCTCATCCAGCTTGGTCAGGATGACGAATCCCAGGTAAGCATCGCGCCGTCCTATGATTTCCACAGCCGTTTGTACGGCAAGGACGGATATTGGATGCTGCCGGATAAACCGAAAGCCGGGAGCAAGGATGATCCGATCGTCCCAGGCGGCACGTTCCATGCCTGGAAGCTGGCGATCAGTCTGATGATGAACCCGCCGGACACACGGTTTGCACACCCGTTCATTGACGAGACGGTGGGCATGCTCAAGCGGGGCAGCAGTGATCCGGAGTCCCATGATTTCAACTCTCTGACTGCTTGGCAGTCCAAGGACCGATTCGTGGAGATGCGCATTCCTTGGATGCTGCTGGGCTTCGGAGACCCTAGCTCTCTTCAGGTGGTCGATTACAGTCCGCTCAAAAATAAACGGGAGTTTTCGACCGTGACAACCGAAGGAATAAAACTTGCTCCATGGATCGCGAAGCTGTCGGAGCTTGACGGGTCGGCAGACCCTGCGGCGGACACCCGGGAGATCGATCTCGGGAAGATTCAGCCGTACACCTGGGAGCTGTGGGAAACGCCTGTGTACAGTGAGCGCTTGAAGCAAAGCTATTACGATATGCAGGAAATATTCACTCGTCTGCCTTAAGTTCTCGAGGGCGGCCAGATGCTAAATACAAAGAGGAGGCACTCGATTATGTTTTCAAATTTAGCCTTGGCCTACGGATTTATCTATGTTTGCCTTGGCCTGATTGCAGCCGGAATCATTGTGCTGTTCTACATGAAGATCAAGCATAATGCCGAGCAGCGGGAAATGGAGCATTATGCTGCCAAGCATCACGATTACTTTGTTTATGTTCAGGCCCATCTGCATGATGATATCAAGCTTGAGCTGCCGCCAGGGAAGCTGACCCGTGCCGAGCGCAGGGTCATCCAGGCAAAATTCATCGAATGGATCGAGCAGTTCAAGGGAGAAGCGAGGGAGAAGCTCCTTCACCTGTGCAGGGAAGCAGGCTTCGTGGAAGAGGATCTGCGGGCGTTGTCCAACCCGCGCAAAGGACGCCGCATTGAAGCGGCGTACCGGCTTGGGGGCATGCGTGCCGAAGAGGCGGTACCACAGCTTCAGCAGCTGATGAACCGGACCCGTTACGGACCGCAGACCATCATCTTGGCCAGAGCCATTGCCAAGAGCGCGAATGAGCAGCGGCAAATCCGTGAAATGCTGTCGCGGTTGCTGTCGTACGGCAAGGCCATTCATCATATGGCCGCCGACATTTTGCTTGAGACTCGGCTGGACGCTCCAAGCTTGATGCGCAAGCTGCTGGATGATCAGGACCCGGGACTCGTCAAGGTGGCGCTCGTTGCGATGTGGGGACAGGCTGTTCCGGCAGCCGTTCCTACATTGAACCGGCTGGTCGGCTCTGAGGAGAAGGATGTGCGGGCCGAGGCGGTAAAGCTGTATCTGGGCTCCAATCCGGCGCTTAAAGACGATACGATCGCTGCGCTCATGCGCGATCATGCTTGGGAGGTCCGGGCAGCGGCAGCCAAAGCGCTCGGAAGGCTTCATGCGGCCGGAAGCATTCCGCTACTGGCTGAGGCGCTGAAGGACGAGAACTGGCATGTCCGCAACAATAGTGCGGAAAGCTTGGCGATGCTGGGCGAGCAGGGCTTCGAAACGCTGTGCCAGGCCGCTCTTACGGGCACAGGTCCTGCGAGAGAGACGGCGCTGTACCGGATTGAACGGATCATGGCGAAGGAAGGCGACCATGAAGAGGTCGAGCAAATGGTGGCATTCAATAAGAAAAAGCTTGTTTATGACCGTTACTTCGGCATTCAACCAAGTAAACGGATCGGAACAGTTGCAGGAGTAGGAGGGGATTACACTGCTTAGGGATATCCTGCTCACTTACGGCACGGTGGCGATTTACTACGTCATGGCCGTCAGCGCGCTATATTTTGTAATAATTATGCTTTCTTTCAGAAACATCTGGGATATTTACAGACGGGCGTCCTATTCCAAATATAATACGCTCTCGGGGTCGGAGCTCGTCCCGTCGGTTTCGCTGCTGGTTCCTGCATATAACGAGGAGTTGACCATCACGGAGAACGTCCGCTGTCTCATGACGCTCAATTATCCGACCTATGAGGTAATCGTGATCAACGACGGCTCCTCGGACCGGACGCTCGATGTGCTGATTAAGGAATACGAGCTGACGCTGCTGCCTAATCCGGAAGTTCGCGGAAGGCTCGAGACCAAACCAGTGCGAGGGGTCTATTACAACCCGCAGTATCCGCATCTGTACGTCATCGACAAGGAGAACGGCGGCAAGGCCGATTCCTTGAATGCGGGCATTAATCTTTCGCGTTACCCGCTCATTTCCTCGATTGATGCGGATTCCCTGCTGGAGAAGGATGCATTGATCCGAATGGCTCGGATGTTCATGGAGAATCCGGAGGAGACGGTGGCCATCGGCGGCGACGTTCGGATCGCGAACGGCTGCGTGATCGAGAACGGAGCGGTCAAGAACGTATCCCTGCCGCGCAAAATGTGGCCGATGTTCCAATCGATCGAATATATGAAAGCCTTCCTGGGCGGACGGATCGGTTGGAGTCAGATCAATGGCCTGATTATCGTCTCCGGCGCCTTCGGCATGTTCCGCAAAGACTACGTAATCGCTGTAGGCGGCTACCGGGGCGGCTATCCCGGCGAGGATATGAACATCATCATCAAGCTGCACCGCTATATGCTTGAGAATAAAATCCGATACCGCGTCGCTTTTTGTCCGGAAGCGGTGTGCTGGACGCAGGCGCCGGACACGTACAACATTCTGTCCAACCAGCGCAAGCGCTGGGGACGCGGTAACCTGAAGAACATGATTGAGAACCGCGATATGGTATTCAATCCGAAGTACAAAGTCATGGGGCTCCTGACGATGCCCTACAACGTTATTTTTGAAGCGTTAAACCCTTACTTCAGAATTACGGGCCTTCTGGCTCTGCTTGGATATGTCATGCTGGATATGACCAATTGGCACGTGCTGCTGGTATTCGGATTGGTGAATTTCCTGAGTGGTTATCTGCTCAGCATCGGCGCACTCCTGCTTGAGGAAATCGCCTTCCGCCGCTACACGAAGCTGTCCGACCTGGTGAAAATGCTTCTGTTCTCGGCGCTGAAATTCGTCGGTTATCATCAACTGGGTGTGCTGTGGAGAGTACAGGGCCATATCCAATACCTGCAAAACAACAATTCATGGGGGACCATGACGCGGCAGAGCTGGAAAGATAAGAAGGAAGCGGCATGACATCAGGCCCAAAGTTCACATCAAAAAATAAAGAGAGGTGGGACTAGCAGTTATGTCTCAATCCGTAACATTGCAACGTGGACAGGCGGTTGATTTTTACGGCCGTCTGGAGGAGGAAGTGAGAGAACACCAAAGCGGCGCAGCCTTGCTGTTTCTGTACTGCGAAGGCCAGCCCGGAACGGAGTCCTGCGTTCAGCAATTCGTGGATCAGCTGCCGGGCGTGGAAACGGAGGTGCTTCGGGACGAGAGCACGGGCGTGCTTGCCGTCGTTATGCCGGGATTCACGCTCGATGCGGCCCACTATCAGGCGCTGCTGCTGAAGCAGCACTTGCAAAGCCGGCTTCAGCAGGCGGATCCGCGGATTACGCTGGCGGCCATACAGGAGGCGCCGTCGATGCAGACGATGAAGCAGATGGCTGAGACCGCGCGTCTCAGCATATCCTCCGACATTCATATATTCACGGAAGAGGATACAGGCGGCGCTCAAAGCCGCATCCTGATCGTGGATCAGGACAAAGCGGTTAGGGAATTTCTCCAAATTCGGCTTACGATGCAGGGTTATGAAACGCTGGAGGCCGTGGACGGTCTGGAAGCATTGGAGCTCATCCCGAAATGGGAGCCGGATCTGGTGCTGACCGAGCTGAACCTGTATGGGATTGACGGCCTTCCGTTCATTCATCATATCCAGCAGCTTGATATGAAACATCCGCCCAAAATCGTTGTGCTGACGGAGAAGCGCGTCGAGCAAACGATTAGTCAATGCTTCCAGAGCGGGGTGGATGATTATGTGACGAAGCCATTCTCGCCGGTGGAGCTGGATGCCCGCATCCGGCGCTGCCTTCACTAAAGCGGGTGGACTTCAACGGTTCACTCACCGCAGGCGAAATGTTCATGGGAGCGGGAAATCGAGCTTTTTAGGCTGCAAGCTGCATCATTGCCGTGCCTCCCATAAGAAAGAGAGACCTACTGTATTTTTTTGAGATCCTTCAAAATGAAGGATTTCAGGCAGACCGAACAGACTATACATCCGATGGAGGTTGAATGCTTGTGAACGAAGAATACGAAACTTTATTGAACGCCATTGAGAATAAAAAGGCGGTATTAGGTGTTGTGGGACTGGGCTATGTGGGACTGCCGCTGGCTGTAGAAATGGTCAAGCAGGGTTTCACGGTTGTCGGGATCGATCTTGATCCGAACAAGATTGACCGGATTTACCGCGGCGATTCGTATATTACCGACATTTCGTCAGAGGAGCTAGCCGCATGCATGGAGACCGGACGCTTCAAGCCGACGACCGACTACAGCATGATCGCGGTGATCGACGCAGTCAGCATCTGCGTACCGACTCCGCTCAGCGAAAACCAGGACCCGGATACGTCTTATATTACGATGGTGGTCGATCAAATCAAGCGATTCATGAAACCTAATCTGCTCATTACGCTGGAGAGCACAACCTATCCGGGAACGACGGAGGAGCTGATCCAGCATGAGATCGAGAAGCTCGGGTTCAAGGTCGGCAAGGACTTTTACCTGTGCTTCTCGCCGGAGCGGGTGGATCCCTCCAACAGCAAGTTCAATACGCGGAATACCCCGAAGGTGATCGGCGGCACGACCGAAGCTTGCCTTAAGCTGGGCGTTGCGCTTTACCGTCAGTATGTCGAGACGGTGGTTCCGGTCAGCAACCCGAAAGTAGCCGAAATGTCGAAGCTGCTGGAGAATACGTTCCGCAGCGTGAACATTGCCTTCGTGAATGAGATGGCGATGATGTGCGACCGGATGGGGATCGATGTCTGGGAAGTCATCAATGCCGCCGCTACGAAGCCGTTCGGATTCATGCCGTTCTACCCGGGACCGGGCATCGGCGGACACTGCATTCCGCTAGATCCGATGTATCTGTCCTGGAAGGCGAAGGGCTTCCGCTTCTACAGCAAATTCATCGAGCTGGCCCAATCGACCAACGACAATATGCCTTACTACGTCATCAACAAGACGGCAACGATACTGAACGAATATGCGAAATCGGTCAAGCGCTCCAACATTTTGCTGCTGGGAATGGCCTATAAACCGGATATCAGCGACCTGCGGGAGTCACCGGGGCTTGAGGTATATGAGCTGTTCAAGGAAAACGGGGCCAAGGTGGAGTACTACGATCCGTACGCCAGCAGCTTTGTCGACAAGAACGGGGTGACGGTCCGCAGCGTGGAATACGATCTGGCCAGATTCCGCAGCTACGATTGCATCGTGCTGATCACGAATCACAGCAAGCTGGACTACGGCACCATTGCATCCCTTGGTGTTCCGATTCTGGATACGCGAAATGCGTTTAAGGATTACGCGCGTCCGCATATCTATAAAATCGGCCATTCCGTCCAGCATGTGACCGAGCCGGACGAAGCGGTTCTGATCTAAAGACATCGAAAGGAGAGGAATGAGGTTGAACCACGCAAAAGCAAAGTACGGCATCCTTGCGGTCCTCATCGGTCTTTTGCTGCTGATCCTCTTTCTTCCCCATTCCGAGAAGGTGAATCAGAACAAGGCGACCTGGCTGTGGGATGCAAGTCTGATTCGGAACGAGACGGAGGAAATTGTCGCGTTCAGCGTGAATCACGGAATAACGACGATCTTCCTGCAGATCCAGCAGGATGTGCAGGAGGAGGAGTATCGCCGCTTTATATCGGCGGCATCGCGTCAGGGCATCCAGGTTCACGCGCTGGACGGCCACCCGGAGTGGGCTTACGAAAACGGCCGCGAAGAAGGGCTTAAGCTGTTGTCTTGGCTTGAGGCCTACAACCAAGCAGCCTCGCCGGAGGAGCGGTTTCAGGGTGTGCAGCTGGATGTGGAGCCTTACGTGCTGAAGCGTTGGGATCGCGAGCAGGCGCAGGTGGTGAAGGAGTGGAGCGCCAACCTGGAAGCCTGGGTGCAGGAGGCCGAGCGCATCGCCCTTCCCCTTAGCGCGGCGGTTCCTTTCTGGCTGGATTCCGTACCGGGGCCGGAAGGCAACCAAGTGGGCTCTTTCAGTCGCTGGATGATCGAGCGTACGGATTCGATCGCAATCATGGCTTACCGTGACAGCGGCGAGCAGATGTACGAGCTGTCCAAGGAGGAGCTGGAGCAGGCGGATGAGCTTGGCAAATCGGTTTGGATCGGGATGGAGCTTGCCAATACGGATGAAGGAGAGCATCTCACCTTCTATGCCAAGAGCCGGGGAGAAATGGAGGACGAAGCGAAACGGGCCGCCTCGCTCGGAAGCGAGCATCCGTCATTTGCCGGCATCGCGGTCCATCATTATCAGGCTTGGGTGCACAAGAACATGGCGATGGCTGAGGATGAGCAGTAGAGAGGCAACTATCCGGACATTCATCCCTTGCTCCGATCCGTGAATAATAGGCTTTGATTCTCGACGATAAATGATTTGCATCAATGAACCGGAAGCGGTATGTTAATGATAGAGACTTCGTGTTTCGCTAAGACACCTTCGACGTCTATATAGACGGGCGAAGGTGTTTTTTTGTTTCTAATTTTTTTGTTTCTATATTATTTGTTCTCTATAACCAGCTGCGGATGCCGTCAAAATCGATGCGCTACGAAAAAAATCCTGGGGGATTTGAGTCGCTGCCAAAATTTTTCGGAAAAATTTTTTTGAACGGATAAAGTGGGTGGAGACGCGGATTACGGGCCGATAGCGGCTTTCCTTCGACCTATGGCGTCCTTCTGCATATTCCGACTTATTCAGATTTTATTTAGAGTGCCTCTATATACTGATCAATGGCATGCGGCTGGATCGATCAACTATCGCTCGCAAAAGAACAGGTGAAGCGGGATTTTCATGTCGAGTTTCTTTGAAAATGAAAGTAATTGATGAAAAAAATTGAGAAAAGCTGTCGCAATTAGAAAAAATAATCTATATTCTAATTAGGAAATTAGAAGGGAGACTAAGGTCCCGCAATGAATAGAAGGAGTATAAATATGAATGGAATATCTACAAAATCACGGGCCGTGTTACGCAGTATCCTGATCGTCGTCGTTCTGTTGCTGCTGCCTGCGTGCAGCCTCTTCGGAGGATCTGCTGCAACCAAGGAGGAGCCCGGCCCGGTGGAGCCTGCAGCCAAGGTCGAACGGTTCACCGGCGAGAAAAGCCGGGAGATCGATTTCGTGTATACGGCGCGAAAAGAGCTGTCCTTGACCTTTAACGGCATGGGGGACAAACAGACGATGCAGGCACTGCTGAACGAGCTCGACACATACAATATCAAGGCGACCTTTTTTCTTCCCGGGATGAGAGTCGCGGAGGAGCCTGATATCGCGAAGGAGATTTTGGCCAGAGGACATGAGATCGAGAACAATACGCTCAACGCGCTCGATATGAGCAAGCTCGATTATGACGGGGTGTATAAGGAGATTCATCTGGCGAACGATGTGATCCAGCGAGAAACGGGCGTTCAGCCGAAGTATATTCGGACCCGTTCCGGCGACTACCCTGAGGATGTCCCGCTGGCGGCCGCGCATCTGGGGATGAAGGCCGTCGTAAGCTACAACATTAATCCGAAGGATCGCAACATGCAAAGTGCTAAAGAGCTTGGCGAGTATATCGCAAGGTATATGTCCAGGGGCGGAATTATTTCGCTGAACACGGACATCAATCCGGAAGTGGTCGGTTCCGTGAAGTATATTGCCGAGGCTGCCGGCGACATCGGGTATTCGCTTATAACACTGGACGAGCTGGTGAACAACGGCGGCGTGCGGAAGCCACTGGAGCAAATTCCGGGCTACGACGCGGCCAAGATCGATCCTGATTATAAAAATTCGAAGTACGAGCTGGTCTACAAAGCTGATACGAATCGCAAAGAGGTGGCGCTGACGTTTGACGACTTTGGCAGCGACAAAACGGTGACCAAGATTCTGGACATCCTGGAGGAGCATGATGTCAAGGCAACCTTCTTCCTCCGGGCCAAGGGCGTCGAGTCCAACCCGAACCTGGCCCGGGCCATGGTGGAGGGCGGACATGATGTAGCCAACCATTCCTACAGCCATCCTGTTGTAACTACCCTTACTCCAGAGGAACTGCAAGAGGATGTCGTCAAAGCTCACCAAGTCATCACGGAAGCCATTCAGGAGCAGCCTGTCATGCTGTTCCGGCCGCCGACGGGCGTCGTTGACGATATCCGCGCCAAGGCGCTGGCGGCAACCGGATACCCGGTCATCGCCATGTACGATGTCACGACGCTGGATTGGGACGTGAGCAACAGCGCGGACGACATCGTCCACGGGGTCATGACGAAGACGGAGCCGGGAAGCGTCATCCTGCTCCATATGCTCGATGACATCCATACGATCGAAGCACTGCCAAGGGTGCTCGAAGGGCTCAAGGAGAAGGGCTATACGTTCGTGAAGATGGCGGACATGATCCAGGAATAACAATTTGCAAAATGGGGATGGAGTATAATGGAAATTTATCAGAAGATTGCGGACCGTGTTGATAAATTGGCGGTGGTGGGGCTCGGATACGTCGGGCTGCCGCTGGCCGTGGCCTTTGCCAAGAAGGTCGACGTTATCGGCTTCGACCTGAATTCGGAGAAGGTCATGCAGTACCGAAACGGCATCGACGCGACCGGGGAACTGGAGCTTGAGCTGGCTGGATGCACGGCGGAGTTTACATCCGATCCGGATAAACTGAAGGAGGCCCGCTGTTTCATCGTTGCGGTCCCGACACCGGTCAAGAGCGGGAACGTGCCCGATCTGAAATTCGTGCGCGATGCGAGCCGTTTGATCGGCCGCGTGCTGGCACCGGGATCGATCGTTGTGTATGAATCGACCGTCTATCCGGGGGTCACCGAGGACGTGTGCATCCCGATCCTGGAAGAGGAGTCGGGGCTTGCCTTCGGAACGGATTTCAAGGTCGGCTACTCTCCGGAGCGCATCAATCCGGGGGATCGGGTGCATCGGCTGGAGAATATCGTAAAGATCGTGTCGGGCAGCGACCCGGAAGCGCTGGAGACGGTAGCCCGGCTCTACGAGCTGATTATCGAGGCAGGCGTGCACCGGGCCGAGAGCATCAAAGTCGCTGAGGCGGCCAAGGTGATCGAGAATGCCCAGCGGGACATCAACATCGCCTCATGAACGAGCTGTCGATGCTGTTCAACGAGATGGATATCGATACGAACGCCGTACTGCGGGCAGCCGGGACAAAGTGGAATTTCCTGCCGTTCCGGCCTGGGCTGGTCGGCGGACACTGCATCGGAATCGATCCGTACTACCTGACTTACAAAGCAGAGGATACCGGGTATCATTCAAAGATTATTTTGGCCGGAAGGCATATTAACGACGGCATGGGCAAATACATCGCGCAGCAGGTTATCAAGCTGGCCGTTCAGAAAGGGCTGGACATTAGCCACGCCAAGGTGGCTGTGATGGGGCTTACCTTTAAAGAGGATTGCCGCGATATCCGCAACTCCAAGGTGATCGATATTATCCGGGAGCTGCAGGACTACGGCGTGCAGCCGCTGGTGGTCGACCCTTGCGCCGATGGCAAGCAGGCCTATAAGGAATACGGGATCGAGTTGACCGCCCTGGAAGAGCTGCAGGATATTCAGGTTGCGATCGTAGCGGTTGCGCACAGCGAGTTCAAGCAGCTTGGAATTACGGAGTACACCGGGATGTTCGGCTCCGGCCAAGCAAACATCATGATTGATGTAAAGGGCATATATCCGAGAAGTTTATTCGAGAATAACGGCTTCCATTACTGGAGCCTGTGACGATGGATGGGAGAGCTCAATGTTGAAATTTAGAAAAAAAGACAAGAGGATCAAGGAGGTTCTGACGGAACCCCGAGCCGACCGCCGTACCCTGTCCTACGTGCCCGATCCTGAACAGATCCGGATAACCGCCGACCGAAGAGGCAAGCATGCGATGAAGAACGGGAACGAGGGAGCCGATCCGGATTACCTGAACCAGCTGCGAACCCTCAGCCTGCGCTATGTCGCCGAGTTCGATGTGCGGATTTTTCCTGGCGGACAGGGGCGAAAAGCAGCCATTCAAGGGACCTCTTCAGACATATCGGCCACAGGCATGCTGTTGAAGCTGCCTGCAGCTAATCCTGCCGTTAAAGTCGGGGACAAAGTGCGGGCGAAATTCCGAATTCCACCCGGCGCCATGCCCGAAGGGTTTGAATCGGGCGTCCATATCGACGCTACCGTCGTCCGTACCTTCGTAGACACGACTGGCGGGGGCCAAGTCCACATGCTGGCTATCGAATTCGATAAGCCGCTGACGGAATACATGAAGCGCAAGCGCTGGGGCTACTCCGTATACTCAGCCAGCGCGCTGCTGCTGGGAGCCGTGCTCTTCATCATGCTCATGCGGGCGGAGAGCATCATCTATTTCAAATATAATATGGTTCTGTATTTGTACAGCTTGATCGCCGCGCTGTTTCTTCTGACCCGGTATCTGTTCGGCGCGCTTTACCGGGATGTGCCGATCAATCCGGAATATACGCCGGGCGTGTCGATCATCATCCCATGCTTTAACGAGGCGGAATGGATCAAGCGTACGATCCTCAGCTGCATGAATCAGGATTATCCGGTCGATAAGCTGGAGGTCATTGTCGTTGACGACCGGTCGACGGACCAGTCTGTGGAGCAAATCGAGGAGATGATTCAGCTCATCCATAACGAAGCGGAGCGGTACTCGACCCGGGACAGGCTCACGTACACGGTTCTGCCTGAAAATGCCGGTAAGCGGGTCGCGCTGGTGAAGGGCGTGGAGATGGCCAAGCATGATCTGGTCGTGTTCGTCGATTCGGACAGTTTCCTTGACCCGTCGGCGATTCGCCATCTCGTGCAGCCGTTTCAGGATCCGAAGATGGGCGGCGTTGCCGGCCGGACCGACGTCGAGAACAAGTATACGAATGCCATTACCAAGCTGCAAACGGTTCGTTATTATATCGCGTTTCGGATCATGAAGGCAGCGGAGTCGTGGTTTGACAGCGTAACCTGCCTGTCCGGACCGCTGTCCTGTTACCGGAAAGAGCTGATCCTCCAGCATGCGGACGCGTGGCTTAACCAGAAGTTTCTGGGGCGTCCGGCTACGTTCGGGGATGACCGGAGCATGACGAACTTCATTTTGAAGACGCATCGTACGACCTATCAGGATTCGGCGATTTGCTCGACGATCGTGCCTTCCCGGACAAAGGTGTTCCTGAAGCAGCAAATGCGCTGGAAGCGCTCCTGGCTGCGGGAATCGCTGCGGGCCGGAGGATTCATTTGGCGCAAAGAGCCGTTTATGGCCCTGTTCTTTTATATCGGCTTGATCGTGCCGATCGCCGCGCCGGTCGTCGTTGTTTATAACCTGATGTATGTTCCGATCGTTCACGGGATTTTCCCGGGGACCTTCCTGATGGGACTCCTGATGATGGCCCTGCTCATGAGCCTTGCGCATCTGCTGCTCCGGAAGAGCAGGCTGTGGGTGTTCGGCTTCGTGTTCTGCTTGTTCTATGAGTTCGTGCTGTTATGGCAAATGCCGGTCGCCTGGTTCACGTTCTGGAAATCGACCTGGGGCACGCGGGAAACGCCGCAGGACGTCGAGGCGAAGCTGAAGAAGGAAGCGCGCAGGCGCAAAGGCAAAAAATTCGGGCTGCCGCAGTAAAGGCAGCTGCCGATGTTGAAATGAGGATGGCGCAAAAATGAGTAAGAAGCGTAACCCTGCCCTCAACGTTAAGAGGAAAAATCGCAGGAAAGTCATAAAGGTCATCGGCCAAATCATACTCCTGGCGGTGGCGGCCGTCGTTTTGGTCAACGCGGTCTTCGACCTTCAAACCTACCAGGAGCCGGATAAGTCAAAATGGCGCCAGGACAAAGGCTTCATCGCCTTGTCCTACTTCGGAGTCGGCCGCAGCGGAACGTCCAAGCTGGTGTCGCAAGACCAGCTGGATGCCCAGCTCAAGGCGCTGCACGATCAAGGCTACGAGACGATCTCGCAGCAAGACGTGATCGATTATTACGAGAAAGGCGCGCCGCTGCCGGATAAAGCATTGTTCCTGTCGTTTGAAGACGGACGGAACGATTCCGCGTTGTTCGCGCAGCCGATTTTGGAGAAATACAATTTCAAAGCAACCTTCTTGTCCTATGCGGACAAAATGGGCAACAGCGAACGAAAATTCCTGCAGCCGAAGGACATGCTGAAAATGACCCGGACCGGCTATTGGGAGCTTGGGACGAACGGTTACCGCCTGAGCTATATTAATATTTTCGATGAGGACGGCCACTACATGGGCGTCAAGGACGAAAAGGATTTGACCGACAAATCGAACGTGGAGTATTACAACCATTATTTGATGGATTTTATCCGCGACGAGAATATGATTCCGCTCGAGAACCGCGTGGAGATGGAAGCGCGGATCGGCGCCGATTATGCGGCGATGCGCGACGTGTACAGCAGCAAGCTCGGTTACGTGCCGGGCGTCTATATGATCATGCATGCGAATGCCCTTGGCGAAGGGATGAATGCGCTGGTGGACAAGGCGAATACAGAGCAGATCCGCCAAACGTTCACCATGAATTTCAGCCGCGAGGGGACGGCGATGAACGACAAGCAGGGCGATCTGTACAACTTGACGCGTGTCCAGCCGGCGCCTTACTGGTCCACCAACCATCTGATCATGAAGCTGCGCAAGGATTCGGGGCAGGATATGACGTTCGTGACAGGCGACGAAAAAGAGGCAGCCCGCTGGGCATTGGAGAGCGGAGCGGCCGAATTTGACGGCAGCCGCATCACCGTAACCTCTCCTCCATCCGCGGAGGGACGCATTCGGCTTAGCCAGGATCCCGGCGCTGATACGACCGTAACGGCCAACCTGCTCGGCAACGTGGTCGGGCGGCAATCGATCTATGTTCGTTTGGACGAGCAGGAAGAATCGTTCCTGCGGCTTGTTCTGGAAAATAACGTGCTGCGGATAGAACAAAAAGCACCGGGCCAAGAGCCGGAAGAGCTGTTCGAGCAGACGCTGCCAGACGTGAAATGGGGCGAAGAGGACTTAAGGTTCGATAAAGCATCCGTATACACGAAGGAGCAGACTTTATCAGGGGATCGGGACGATGATGAAGAATATCCGATCAATATTCTCGGCAACAGGAAGCTTGAGATGACGGCACTGGGCGATACGCTAAAGGTTAGTATTGACGGCCAGGTTATCCTTGACAATCAGACGGTGGACAGCGCAATCCGTGGAGGAGGTGTGGCTCTAGGATCGATGTATCATGAGCAGAACAAAAAGGATGACATTTATGACGGGATCTTCGAGAACGTAACGGTAACTGCCATGGACGCGGATGGCGGCAAGGACGTACGGTATACGAACAAGCCTTCAGGCCTGGAAGGCGTCGTTTGGCGCGTTCGCCGGGCATTCGATACGGCTGTGAATTGGGCAATCGAAACTTTCTAAATGGATCGAGCCGTTGAAATCTTCTTAAGTGAGATCCAGGAGGTAGTGACACCCCAGGTGAAGTTTAGGCGGTCACACACTCTAGATGGAGAGACCAGGTGGTCGGGACATCCTAGGTAAGATCATAGATGGACGAGACACTCTAGATGAGAGATCCAGATGGACAAGACATCCTGTGTGAGACCGGTCGAGGCTTCTTGAGTAAGACCCGGTCTGTTAAGGCACTCAGGTGAGTTTAGATGACCCAGAACATCCTAGATGAGCTCCAGATGGATGGAACATGATCAGAAGGTGGCGGTAATTATGAGCCTCAACAAAAAATGGATCTGGGCGGCGGCCGTCACTGTTCTCGCTGCTGCGTTTTTTCTGTGGCGCGAATGGAGAAGCGGAGCGGATGAACCGCCGCCACAGCCGTCGTCCGGGATTCGCCTGTCCGCGTGGATTGCGGATTGGCAGTGGAAGCCCGGGGTGCTAGATCTGGAGCAGCTTGGCGGGAGCGTCAAGGAGCTTAGCATGTTCGCGGCTTATTTTAATCACCGGGATGAGCTTCATTTTACGGAACAGTACGGGGAGGCGCTGCCTGAAGTCCGAGAGGCTGCGGCAGCAGCCGGCGTGGAGCGCATGCTGCTGACCATCGTCAATGATCGGTTTGGCGAGGATGGAACGGCGATTCAGAAGGACCCGGACCTGGTGTCAAGGCTCGTAGCTACGGACACGGCACGGGAGGCGCATATCAATCAGATCGTCGAGACGGCGAAGGAATCCGGATTCGGCGGGGTAGAGATCGACTACGAGAAGGTTCATAAGCGTGATCTTGGCAAGCTGACTTTGTTCTATGGCGAGCTGTACGAGCGCCTTCAGGCAGAAGGATTGAGCCTTCGCATCGTGATCGAGCCCGGCATGAAGACGGAAGGATTGGATTTTCCGGAGGGGCCATCTTATGTCATGATGGCCTATAATCTGTACGGCGGCCACAGCGGGCCGGGACCGAAGGCCGACCACCGGATGATCCGGAATTTAGCCGACAAGCTGCGCCGGTTTCCCGGAAACACCTCCTTGGCGCTGTCGGTGGGAGGATTCGATTGGCCGGATGGCGGCAAGGTCGTCTCGCTGACCGAGAAACGGGCAGCCGAGCTGGCGGCCTCAAGCTCCGCCGCTCCGCAAAGGGATGCCGATAGCGGCGCTTTGCACTTCGAGTATACGGACGATGCAGGTGTCCGTCATACCGTGTGGTATGCGGACGGGACCACGCTTGCAGGCTGGATGGCAACGGCGATGAGCGCCGGCATTTCGGACATCGCTATATGGCGTCTGGGCGAGCTCGAGCCCGATACGCTGAAGCGGTTGAGGGAGGAGGCGGGCAGTTGATCAGCTTGAAGGAGCCAAAGTAGCAGGTAAAAGCCCGAGCAAGTCCTTTTTGAGGACTTGTGGAGCTAAAGTGGCAGGTAAACGTCAGAACAAGTCCTTTTTAGGGACTTGTGGGAGCCAAGATGGCAGGTAAGCACCGGAGCAAGTCCCTAATAGGGACTTGTGGAGCTAAAGTTGCAGGTAAAAGCCTGAACAAGTCCCTTTGGGGGACTTGTGGAGCCGAAGTTGCAGGTAAGAGCCTGAGCAAGTCCCTTTGGGGGACTTGTGGAGCCGAAGTTGCAGGTAAGAGCCTGAGCAAGTCCCTTTTGAGGACTTGTGGAGCCAAAGTAGCAGGTAAAAGCCCGATCAAGTCCCTTTTGAGGACTTGTGGAGCTAAAGTGGCAGGTAAAAGCCCGATCAAGTCCCTTTTGAGGACTTGTGGAGCTAAAGTGGCAGGTAAAAGCCCGATCAAGTCCCTTTTGAGGACTTGTGGAGCTAAAGTGGCAGGTAAAAGCCTGAACAAGTCCCTTTGGGGGACTTGTGGAGCCGAAGTTGCAAGTAAGAGCCTGAGCAAGTCCCTTTTGAGGACTTGTGGAGCTAAAGTGGCAGGTAAACGTCAGAACAAGTCCCTTTGGGGGACTTGAGGAGCCAAAGTAGCAGGTAAAAGCCCGATCAAGTCCCTTTTGAGGACTTGAGGAGCTAACGTAGCAGGCAAAAGCTCGAGCAAGTCTCTTTAGGGGACTTGTGGAGGAACCGGAGCTCCTCTGTTAAAGGGGCAAAGAGGTTTGGCAAAAATGCGAACTCAGTAGCTACCGTTTAAATTTGCAAAAGAACGTGGCAATCGATCAAAAATAAAAGTGGCAGCGCACAGATCACATCCCGTGCGCCGCCATTTTTTGTTTTGAATTAGGGAGAAAACGTAAGCTGACCTACTTATGGGGCTGTTTTCTTCTTAATACACGTTAAAGCGCAGATACGCGCATACTTACCAACGTGAGAGTCACAGGCGATAGCCGCGCGTATTTTTCCATCTGAGCAATCACAGGCGATAGGCGCGCTTTTTCCATCTGGAGAGTCACAGCTGGTACTGCGCATTTTTGCCATCAAGGATCAATGAATCAGCTTGGATTCCCTAGCCTTGCGGACCAGTCCGCTGCTCGCCCGGTTGATCGGCTTCTTAAGGACGATGCCGATTACAAGGGCAATGGCGGCGAATATTAGCAGCATCAGCAAATCCTGAATGACGACATCCCATAGGATGCCGCCAACGGCTTCACGCATCATGCTGATGGCATAGGTGAATGGCAGATATGGGTGCAGCGCCTGGAAGAAGGGCGGCGTCATCTGGATGGGGAACGTGCCCCCCGCGCCGGCCAGCTGCAGAACGAGCAGCACGATCGCCAGCGCCTTGCCGACATTTCCGAACACTGAAACAAGCGTATAGACGATCAGCATGAATACAGTGCTGACCAGAAGAGCGAATACGATGAACCAGTTCGGATCGGCAACGTAGGTTTTCAGCAGATACAGATCGCCAACCGTGACGAACAGCGCCTGCAAAAGCGCGATGGTGAGAAACGTCAGGTATCGTCCGAAATACACCTCCACACTGCGAGGACTCCTTTCCTCATCATGAACGTCGACCGTGAGCAGCGAAACGAGCAGCAGCGCCCCGACCCACAGCGATAAGGTGGTGAAGAAGGGGGACATGGCCGAGCCGTAATTGGGAATCGGATACAGCCGATTTTCCTTCAAGACAACAGGCTCGGCAAAAAATTGGCTTTCGAGCTCGAAGTTGTTTTGCAACAAATCGATAATCTCCTGAATATCCCCGCCTGCCTCCAGCTCGCGTATTTTATTGGCCAAATTCGTGATGCGCTGCTCCGCCTCCGGGAGCCGGCTTTTCGCGAGCTGTACTTCTTGACCGCCGAGCTTCAGGCCGGCCCCGGCATCCTTTAGAAGCTTCTGGATATCCGGAACGCTTGCCAGCGCCTTATTGAGCTCGCTCTTTACCCGCTTCGCCGTGTCTTCGCCTTTGTTGAAGGCACCTCGAATCGCCGGGCCGATCTCGCTGTCATACCGCGTGAGCAGAGTGCCGGTCACTGTGTGAATGTCATCTGCCAGCTTCTTCAGCTTGTCGATCGACTCTTGCGGCGGCGTGTCTCCTTTCTCAAGCGCCTCTCCGATTACGGTAAGAACGGACTCGGCGGAGGCAAGCCGAGCGGCGATTTCATTCAGCCGTTCCGCCCCCGAGGCGGCTGCAGGGGAGATGCTGCCGAGCCGCTGGAACAATGCGCCGAGTCGCTTGGCTGCCTCTGATCCGACCTTGGCCCGCTCTGTGGCGGCTCGGATCCGGCGTTTGAGCTCTTCGGGATCGATATCGGTCTGCCCGAGCGCATCCGCGGCTTGCGATATGGTACCCGATACTTGCTCGAGCACCTCCAGATCCTGCCGGATCGCGGGATCAAGCGAAGCGGAGGCCTCGGCTGCGCGATCTGCAAATTCAGCCAGCGCCCCAGCCATCTGCTCTCCTGTCTGCGCGATATCCTTGAGGCGTGGCAGCGCGGCATCGGCCTCCTTAACAAGGCGGCTGGCGAGCTTGATATCCTCTTCAGCCGTCTTGACCGCTTGATTCAGCTCAGGGAAACTGTCCTCCAAACGGAACAGCAGGTCCCGGACCCTGTTAATGGTCGGCAGCTCGTTCTTGATTTCGATGCCCAGCCGGTTGAAAATTTCAAAGATGGTTCCGTTGGCCGTTTTGATGAAGTTTTTACTAATCTCCTCCACGACGCCCGATGCGCCCTGTGCGGTCACTTTTGGGGAAATGGCATTGATCTTTTCATTCGTATAATACAGAATTTCGGCTTTGATCGGTTCATCCCCAAGGACGGTTCCAATGCGTGCTGAAAAATTCTCGGGTATGACGATGGCTGCGTAGTCATCGCCGCGGCGCACGCCTTGAACCGCCTTTTCGCTGTCCTCCGTGAACCTCCATCCCAGCTTTTCGTTGGTTTTCAGGGATGCAACGATTTCTTTACCGAGATTAATCGGCTGATCGCGCAATGTGGTGCCTTTATCCAGATTGGCTACGGCAATCGAAATGCCCGATGTCTGGGCGTAGGGATCCCATGAGGCAAGGATGTTAAACCATGCGTACAGCGAGGGAAGGACCGCAAGCCCGAGAATGATGACGGATGCGGCCCAGTTTCGGGTTATTCTCCTGAGATCGGCTGCATAGATATGGAAGATATTCTTCATAAAAGCTCCTGCCTTGTCCGTATTTGGAGCTTAGTATGGCTTATAAACGATTTTGGGATACCGCCCCGATCCGTGAAGCGAGATCCTGAATAAAGGCAGCCGAATCGAATGCCAGCATGCACTCGTATCCTCTGCACAAATACTTGATTTCGAATCCGGCGGCGGTACGGCTGCGGCCCAGGATGCGTATGCCGCGGCGCCGCATCTGCTGTCGGGCCGCCCAGAGCCGGTCCGCGTTGTCTTTGCCGGCATGCCGGAGGAGGAGAGCATACAGGTCAGCCAGCTTGAGCTCGAGGGTTGGCAGCAGACGAATATCGCGTTTAAGCACGGATTCAAGGACCGCATGCAGCATGTAGTCTTGAATGAGGGCTTCGTCCTCCCGGGTGGGAAGGGGGGGAGCCGACCGTTTCATGAGCGACACATCCTCAACAATAGATTCAACAGGGAACATATGTTCTATTATACCCATGGTATGCCAATCGTATGCTTCCTGCAATCCATAATTTTTGCCAGAAGGGAGGGGCGGCATCGAAGGCATCAAAACCGCTTGATTTTTACAAAAGTTTATGTGATTTCCATTAATTGAATGCTGTCTGTTTAGCTTGCTGCTCTTTTGTGTTATAATACTGTTAGCAGTCAACTAAAAGAGAAAGGATCAGGATACCATGAGTCCCCGAAGGACGAATCCCCAAAGGACGATTTGGAAACGTTATGATCTCTCATACACATAGCTTCCTTCGTAGAGCGAAGTCGGACGTCTGAAGACCAGGACGGTCTCTACGAAAGGAATGGGAACTATGGTTCGAAGGATGAACTCCTCACGGTTGCCTCTGCGTAGAGATTGGCCTGTGTCTGACCAATCTACTACGACAAGAGGGATCCTGTATGAGGAAAAATCAAGAGTCGATTATCGCCATGTCGGCGATGATGTTCGGAACGTTTTTAATGGCATTTGCGTATTACCACATTAATTTTTATAATCATTTGACGGAAGGCGGATTTGTTGGCCTGGCGCTGCTCGGCAAGTATGTGCTGGATATTCCGCCTGCGCTCAGCATGATCCTGATGGATATTCCGGTATTGCTGATCGCTTGGTTTGTAAAGGGAAGAAAATTCATCATTCATACGGTTGCGGCAGCGAGCATGTTCACGCTCTTCTACGCGTTGATGGAGCGATACTCGACGCTCGTCATCGATCTTGGGAATAATCTATTGGCAGCTGCGCTGCTGTCCGGGGTGTTGACCGGCTTTGGTGCCGGCATCGTCCTCCGATTCGGCGGAGCTACGGGTGGAGATGACGTGATCTCTGTTCTGTTCAGCGAATGGAGCGGACTGAAGGTAGGAACGGTCTTTTTCCTAATGGATGCGATCGTGCTTCTCCTTTCCCTGTTCTATATGCCGCTGGTTGAAACCTTGTATACCATATTAGCCGTATCCATTGCGGGGCATATCATCACGTTGACGGTAACCTTCGGTACGGAGAGAACCGGCAAGAAGCAAGGCCCGAAGCCAGCGCGCTCCCAGCGAGCCGCCGTTGCGCCGAAACCTGCGCAGCATACGGTAAGCGGCCGGTGATGATCTGGGTGTACGAGAGGAAGGGGCGGTCTATGCTTGAGCCCCAGTGTGAAATGCACTTGTTCAATAAGCGAATCCATCATACAAGCAAAACGGCCTTTTTCCTGAATGTGATCGGGGGGAAGGCCGTTTAACTTGTACTGGCGTTATATTGGCGTCTTAGAGGCAAGGAAAATGCGAATACTGCACCGAATAAGAAACACAACCATGCCGATCGGATCTTGGTCTGCTTACGATAAAAAAGAAGACCGGTCTAAAGCTGCGGCAAACCTGAGCTTCATCCTGAACATCCGATATGGGGCAAAACATTATGGAATAGGAGGACAAATATGAAACGAATGCCATTTGAGCGTCCTACCGAGCATTACGATGAGGGGGTTTATCACATTGATGAACAAATTTGCAAGCTGCTAAAAGAACGTAAGAAGCTCTCAAACCAAAATCCAGGTTATCCGCCATTTGAATACATAGAGAAATGGGCAGCTGATTATGATTTCTATCCGGATTATTTAAAATTGGTGTTTGGTGCATTGTTAAACGAACAATATTTTAAACCCGTCGTAAAGCCGACCGGATTCAGAAAGCATATTCCCGTGCTGAAATCCGTGGAACAAGGGGAATTCTTCTATACCGTGACCTCTGTACGGCAATATGACAATGCAAGCGTAGTCACCTTCAATATGGATTGGGACGTAACAAACGAATCGGAACAATCATATGAACTGAAGCATTTCGAATTATATGTGGGGGATGAATACGACTGCAGCATGGATACCGGACGCAGTACCTCTGGTCATTCCTCGTTTAACTACATCATATCCCCGCCGCTTCCTGATCAAATCCAAGGGATGGAATTCATTTTCAGTGAGTTCAGCAGACCCTTCTCGAATAAACCAACAGGCCAAACAATCACGATACGAGCAGATTAATTTCCATTTCATGAATGAAACCAGTGGCTTGGGTAGTGAGTGTTTAGCTTTTCCTAGAATATTAGCGGGATTCGATAGACACAACCAATATGAAAAAAAACAAGTCCCGTTCTCAGGACTTGTTTTTCTATAAATGATATAGGTAGCGTAAACCATCAGGCTACTCCTTCTCATCCGGATGGTTCTCGTCCCACTCCTGGGCTTTGGCCGTGGCGATGGCAATCGCGCGGCCTTCATCGTAATCTTCCTCCAGCAGGGCGTTCGCGATTTCCACGGCTTTGTTCCGGACCCGGGGCTCGAGGTTTTTCATGGACGGCGGATAGTCATGCTTGCTCCAAGGCATCGTGAAATCCCTCCATTTATATGTTCGATTACTGTCATATTACCCGGTCGGGCCCGATATTAATCGGATGCAAAGACCGAAGACCCGCTTACTTCTCAAACAGCTGCAGGTATTCGCCGTAGCCTTCCTTCTCCAGATCCTCCTTCGGAACGAATCGAAGCGCGGCCGAATTGATGCAGTAGCGAAGGCCGTTCGGCCCTGGACCGTCGTCAAACACATGCCCCAGATGGGAATCGGCTTTCTTGCTTCTTACCTCGGTGCGCACCATCATGTGGCTAAGGTCGAGCTTCTCCTTGATGTTGTGCTCGCGGATCGGCCGCGTGAAGCTCGGCCAGCCGCAGCCGGCATCATATTTGTCGGTCGAGCTGAAAAGCGGCTCGCCGGAGACGATATCCACATAGATGCCTTCGCCGTCATGGTCCCAGAACTCGTTGCGGAACGGCGGCTCGGTCGCGTTATTCTGGGTGACCTCATATTGGATCGGGGTCAAGCGCTGCTTAAGCTCCTCTTTATCGATCGGCTCGGACCAATGGCGCTCGATGAAATCCTCCCTGCCGGAGCCTTTACGATACCGCTTGTAATGGCCCGGATTTTTTTTGTAATAATCCTGATGGTACTCTTCCGCCTCGTAAAACGTGCTGGCCGGAATAATCGGCGTTACGATCGGCTTATCGAATCTACCGCTTGCCGCAAGCGCTGCCTTGGATTGCTCGGCGAGCTCGCGCTGCTCCTCGGTATGATAGAAAATAGCGGTACGGTAGGACGTTCCGCGATCATAGAACTGCCCGCCTTCATCGGTCGGGTCAATCTGCTGCCAGAACAGCTCCAGCAGCTTCTCATATGGGAAGACCTCCGGATCATACGTAATTTGGACGGCCTCGTAATGGCCGGTCGTATCGGAGCAGACCTCCTCGTAGGTCGGGTTCTCGGTGTGGCCGCCGGTATAGCCGGACACCACCTTCAGGATGCCTGGCAGTTCGTCAAACGGAGAGACCATGCACCAAAAGCACCCTCCGGCAAACGTGGCCAGTTGACTTGGGGCTGTACGATTATCCATATTTTATCCCTCCATGCGTTCATTACAAGATGATGAAACCTTATGTTCTATTATAATCTTTTTTACCCGGTGAAACCAAAATTTCGTCAAACGTTCGCACGGCGCCGTTTCATGTATCGGTAAAGGACCAGACCGGAAGCTGCTGCCAGCATAATGGCTGCTGCTAGCAAGGCGAACAGAAGAGGCCGGTCCGCGAGGCCGCTTCCGAGCCAGGCATACAGAACTATTGCAGGGATCTTGCCGAGCGCCGAAGCGGCCGTAAAGGTCCAGAACGGAACCGAAGCAACCCCGGCGTATAGGTTCACACCCATCTGTGGGATGATCGGAAGCAGCCGTGCCAGGAATACCGCCCGAAAGGGATGCCGCTCCACGGCTTCCGTAAAGGCGTGCAGCATCTTATACTTGCCGAGCAGGCGCCTGCCGGATTCCCGGTACAGCGTCCGAACGCCAAAATAAACGATGCAGGCCGCCGCCGTCGTACCGAGCCATGTAACGATCGATGCCCATACAGGACCATAAGCGTATCCGAGCAAGGCAATGACGGCTTTATAGGGGACGATGGGAATCAGGGCCAGAAGAGCGGCCAGCAGCGTCATGAGCGGGAGGGAACGGTTCTGCTGAAGCCAATCCAGCAGCTCGTGGCGGAACGCAAGACCGGCTGCGAGGATTCCGGCATAAATCGCGGGAATCATCCATCGGCTCCATGTTTTCATAAATGTATAACCTCGCTTTAACAGACAACAGGAATAGGAATATGATAACAAACAAATGGACGGACCGAAAAGCTAATGCCAGTAAAAGAAGAAATCATCTCGGGGACCTTCCTGTCGCGGACGGCTGATCCCTTAAAGTGGCGGCTGGGAAGCATAAGGTAATTACGAAATCGATTTAAACCCCCGCTTTGTTTACATGGCCTTGAAGCGTTATAATGTCCTCATGATGTAGAAGGCGGCCATGGGCATGGCTGCTTCTCGGGTGAGGGGGAGAGAGAGAATGGATGCTGAAGGAAAATCCATGGAAGACCGGATCGTGGAATCCTACCGGCAGGACGAGGATATGATGATCCTTGTGTTTGCGCAGTGGTGCGTCAATCACGGCCTGGATCCGGCGGAGCTGTACCGGAAGGCGTATCCCGGACAGCCGGAGAACGAACGGCTGGGCCGCGTCCTGGAGCTGACGGTGCCGAAGGAGGAGGCTGGGGATATCCCGGACCAGACGGTTCTTGGCGTGCTGTCGATGTACGGCAATGACGATTTGGCAGTGGTCGTTGCCGAAGCGGCGGCCGCGCGGGACGCTCGGCCGTAAATCGCAGCCCTTGAGGGACGATAGCGCGTTTCTCGTCTATGTAACTAAAATGGAAGGACCGGCAAGGAGCAAATCCTTGGCCGGTCCTTTTTGTGTCGCTCGCAATCGATCGCTGCTTTAAGTCGGCGTCCGGCTGTTCATCCGGAACTGCTTCGGCGATTGGCCGAATCGGGAGCGGAACACCCGGTGAAAATAGGTGTAGTTGGCAAAGCCCGACGTTTCAGCGACGTCCTCCAGCGACAGCGGGCTGAATACGATTCTCTCCTTGGCCATGTTCAGGCGGACATCCATCGTATACTGCATGATGGTGGTTCCGAAGGTTTCCTTGAACAGGTGCACGGCTCGGGAAACGCTGATGCCCACATGCGCGGCGACGTCCTCCAGCTTGAACATGGAGGATGCGTTCTCTTCGATATAATTTTTCATGCGGTAGGCCAGATAGGTCTTCGGCGTGGTGGTCGGCTGCTCGGAGAGCAGACGGTCGACCTCCAGGCAGAGAATTCTAGCCGTGTAGTCCGATATTTCCGGATAAGGGTTCGAGACCCGGCGCTGCTCCAGAACGATCTGGCGGAACAGGCTCAAGTACCGCTCTTCGATCGGGACGCGGATTTTGGAAGGACGCTTCTTCGATTTCCACCAGGCATCCGCCCAAGGCCCCTTGAAAAAAATATGATAATCTCCGCTCTCAATCGTCAGCTCTCCCATGGCATTGACTTCATCGTCAATACGGAGCTCGTAGAATTGGCCCGGAGGAAAAATCAGCAAATCGCCGGCTTCGACGAGCGCAAGCTCGTCATCAATGCGGGCCCGGCAGCGGCCGTCGGTCTGCCACCGCATCAGGTAGGTGTCAAATCCGTCCGGCATCGTCATGTTAAAGGGCTTGCGATGAAATGAAAAATCGGCTGCTACGACTTGGTTCGTTAAATTGGAATCCATTGCTTACGTCCCCTTCTGAATCACACAAAGAAATGAAGAAAATAATGACCAGATTGTTCATGTTTCGATCATATTATTCATTTTAAACGAAAGCATTAAAGAATACCATGGTACTAGTCCGGGGCACATCTTACACTCAAGGAGTGACATCGATGAACAAAATGAAAGCAGGCATTATCGGCTGCGGCAACATCAGCGGCATTTACTTCACGAACTTGAAGAACAGCCCGTGGATCGAGATCGTGGCATGTGCCGATTTGATTATGGAGAACGCTAAAGCGAAAGCGGAAGAATTCAACATCCCGAATGTTTATACCGTCGAGGAGATGCTCGCACAGCCCGACATTGAATTTATTATCAATCTGACGATACCGGCCAGCCACGCGAATGTGGATATCGCCGCTTTGGAAGCGGGCAAGCATGTGTACAGCGAGAAACCGCTGGCCATAACGCTGGAGGAAGGCCGGCGGGTGCTGAACCTTGCCGATGAGCGGGGGCTTCGCGTTGGCTGCGCGCCGGACACGTTCCTTGGCTCCGGGGTTCAAACAGCCAAGGCGGCTATTGAGTCCGGAAAGATCGGACGGCCGATCGCCGCTACGGCATTCATGATGGGATCCGGGCCGGAAGCCTGGCACCCGAACCCGGAATTTTTCTATGCTGCGGGCGGAGGCCCGATGATGGATATGGGACCTTATTACGTATCGGCATTGGTCGAGCTGCTTGGTCCTGCACGCCGTGTCAGCGCTTCGACCGGCATCCAAATCCCGGATCGGACGGTTGGCTCGGGCCCGCTTCAAGGCAAGCCTATCCACGTGCAGACGCCGACGCATTTGGCGGGAACGCTTGATTTTGAGAACGGTGCCATCGGCACGATGATCACAAGCTTCGATATCTTCGGCGGTTCTAATCTGCCTTGGATCGAAATTTATGGAACCCAGGGCACGCTCAGCCTTGGCGATCCGAACTTCTTCAACGGTGAAGTGAAGCTGAAGAGACACGGCTCTGACGCATGGGAAGTGCTGGAACCGGTCTTTGAATGCGGCACGAACGAGCGCGGGCTTGGCATCAACGACATGATCCAATCGATTCATGAGCAGAAGGACCATCGCTCCAGCGGCCGTATGGCCTATCATGTGCTGGAGATTATGCAGTCGTTCCAGCAGTCCTCGCTCGAAGGAAGACATATCGTTCTGAAGAGCACGTACCGTTACGGCAGCCTTCCGGCTCCGCAGCAGGCCGAATCCGCCGAATAACGGCCTGAAAGGCTTAGGACCATGATATGGTTTGCTTCATCCAGGAGGGCCGATGGTCCCTTTGTGTCCAATGAGTCCATCGTGAACTGGAATCCCGGCCCATCATCCTGTACACTTGGTCATGAAGCAAGCATATAAGCTTATGAAGGCGCATGCGCGAAAGAGCTTCACCCGCGCAATCACCGAATGTAAGCGTTACACCATCGCTATCATTATTTTCTAAGATGAATTCACAGGGGAGGAAACGGACATGTCGAAAACATTACGAATCGGTATTATCGGCTGCGGCGGGATTGCCAACGGCAAGCATATGCCAAGCTTGAAAAAGCAGGCGCAGGCCGAGATGGTTGCCTTCTGCGACATTCTGGTCGAGCGTGCCGAGAAAGCGGCTGCCGAGTACGGCGCTGAAGGAGCCAAAGTCTATTCCGACTACCGGGAGCTTCTGAAAGACGAAAGCATCGACGTTATTCATGTGTGCACGCCGAATGATTCCCACTCCGAGATCACGGTAGCGTCCCTGGAAGCCGGCAAGCACGTGATGTGCGAGAAGCCGATGGCGAAGACCGTTGCCGAGGCGAAGCTGATGCTGGAGGCCGCGGAGCGTACGGGCAAGAAGCTGACGATCGGTTATAACAACCGCTTCCGCAACGACAGCATGTATCTTAAGGGAATCTGCGAGAATGGCGAGCTTGGCGATATCTATTACGGCAAAGCGCTTGCCCTTCGCCGCCGCGCTGTTCCGACCTGGGGCGTATTCCTTGATGAAGAGAAGCAAGGCGGAGGGCCGCTGATCGATATCGGCACCCATGCGCTTGACTTGACGCTGTGGCTGATGGACAACTACAAGCCGAAGAGCGTGCTCGGTTCGACCTTCCACAAGCTGGGACAGCGCGAGAATGCAGCCAACGCCTTCGGTCCTTGGGATCCGAAGCAATTCACGGTCGAGGACTCCGCATTCGGCTTCATCACCATGGAGAATGGCGCAACCATCCAATTGGAATCCAGCTGGGCGCTCAACGTGGTGGAATTCGGGGAAGCCAAGACGATTCTTGCCGGCACGGAAGGCGGCGCTGATATGCAGGACGGCCTTCGCATTAACGGCGAGAAAATGAGCAGACTGTACGAAACGAAAATCGACCTGAACGCCGGCGGAGTGGCATTCTATTCCGGCACCAGCGAAAGCGATGCCGATCGTGAAGCGAGAATGTGGCTTGAAGCGATCATCGAAGACAAGGATCCTGTCGTTAAGCCGGAGCAAGCCTTCGTGGTCACGCAAATCTTGGAAGCTATCTATGAGTCGGCGAAGACCGGCAAAGCGGTTTACTTCGACAACTAAGTTCTAAATGATCACCACATACTTAATACTTTTTGAAAAAACAGGAGGTATACAATGAAACTAGGCGTATTTATGGTATTGCTGAGCGGACGTAAATTTGAGGATGCACTGGATTACGTGGCTTCCAAAGGCCTGAAGGCGGTTGAGATCGGCACGGGCGGATACCCGGGCAATGCTCACTGCAATCCGGCCGAGCTTCTCGAGAACGAAACTGCGCTGAAAAACTTCAAGAATGCCGTAGAATCCCGCGGCTTGATCATAAGCGCGCTCAGCTGCCACGGCAACCCGCTTCACCCACAGAAAGCGGTAGCAAAGGAGTTCCATGACGTATTCGTTAAAACCGTTGAGCTTGCAGAGAAGCTGGAAGTACCGGTCGTTAACACCTTCTCGGGATGTCCGGGGGACCACGAGGATGCCAAATATCCGAACTGGCCGGTAGCCCCGTGGCCTAATGATTATCAAGAAATTCTGACTTGGCAGTGGGAGAACAAAGTCATTCCATACTGGACCGAGTGGGGCAAATACGCTTCTGACCGCAACGTAAAAATCGGACTCGAGCTTCATGGCGGATTCTCCGTGCATACGCCGGGAACGCTGCTCCGCCTTCGCGAGGCGGCAGGTGAAGTGATCGGGGCGAATCTTGATCCGAGCCATATGTGGTGGCAGGGCATCGATCCTGTTCAAGCGATCCACATTCTGGGACGCGCCGGAGCCATCCATCACTTCCATGCGAAGGATACCAGCATTGATCCGATCAACGTGAACAAACACGGATTGACCGACATGCAGTCCTACGCGAATATGCTGGACCGCGCTTGGCAGTTCCGCAGCGTCGGCTTCGGGCATGATGTGAAGGAATGGGCCGATATGATGAGCGCCCTTCGCCTTGTCGGATATGACTACGTGGTGAGCATTGAGCATGAAGACGGACTGATGTCCGTTGAGGAAGGCTTCTCCAAAGCCGTGCAAAACCTTCAGCAAGTGCTGATCGAAGAGCCGCTTGGAGAAATGTGGTGGGTCTAACATCGTACAGCAGCAAGCGAATACGCAATTAGGGGGAACAGCAGCATGCTTAATGTAACCATTTGGAATGAGTTCGTACACGAGAAAATCCACGATGAGGTCCGCACCGTATACCCAAGCGGGATCCATACGGCTTTGGCGGAGGGTCTGCAAAATCCGGATTTTATCATCCGCACGGCAACGCTGGATCAGCCGCAGCACGGATTGACGGATGATGTACTGGACTCAACCGATGTGCTGTTATGGTGGGGGCATATGGCTCATGACCAGGTCAGCGACGAAATCGTCAGCAAGGTCGTCAAGCGGGTATTGGACGGTATGGGTCTGATCGTCCTGCATTCGGGACATTTTTCGAAGCCGTTCAAAGCCCTGATGGGAACAAGCTGCGATTTGAAGTGGCGCGAGGCGGGAGAGCAGGAAATCATTTGGAGCGTGAATCCGACGCATCCGATCGCTGCGGGCCTTACAGGTCCGATCATCATTGAGCATGAGGAGATGTACGGGGAATTCTTCGATATTCCGGCACCGGATGAGCTGGTCTTTGTCAGCAACTTCGAAGGCGGCGAGGTATTCCGCAGCGGGTGCACGTTCAAGCGCGGCCACGGGAACATTTTCTACTTCCGTCCAGGGCATGAGACGTATCCGACCTACTACAACCCTGAAGTGCTGAAAGTCATTACGAACGCGATCCGTTGGGCTTACTCCACAGCAGGCAAGCAGACATTCGGCAACAGTCAGCCGGTTCGTCCGCTGCCGGTGCTGGCATAAATCCCGATCATCGCAAAACGAGCCGAGCAAGGCATCTGCCTTGAACGGCTCGTTTTCTACTTTATAGCCGAAGTGATGCCATTCATTTTTTTATGGGTAAAGGATACAATATACTGAAGCATGGGGTATTTTAAATACTAGGTAGAATATCGAAATTTCACGCATCGCGGATGAGAGTGCAAGGGAGGGGATGACGGATGAAGGATACCCGAAGCGCGCCTGTAAGTCCGGAGACGATCGCCTTATGCAGATCCAGGCTTGCGCATGAGCCTGTCGAAGGATTTTTGCTGGGGAGTGGGGCCGTGCCGGCCAAAGTCATGTTCGTCGGGGAAGCGCCCGGGGCTACCGAGATTCAGGAAGGCATGCCTTTTACCGGCCAAGCCGGCCGGGAGATGGACGCCTATTTGGAGCGGCTGGGTCTCTCCCGCAGCGAGGTCTATATTACAAGCACGGTAAGGAGCCGACCGTTCAAGGAACGCATCATCACCCGGGCTTCCGGCGAAAGGGTGGTCAGCCGTTCGAACCGAACGCCCACGAAAGCCGAAATCTTGGCCCATGCGCCGATTCTGGACGAGGAAATCCGTTTGGTTCGCCCGCAATTCCTGATCCCGATGGGGAATATTGCGCTGCACCGGTTGATCGGGAGCCATGAAACCGTCACTTCGCTGCACGGGAAAATGATCGAAGGGCCCGTTCAGCAGGCGGCAGAACGTGACAATCCCGCTGCCGGCTATCGATTTTCGCTGGAAACCTATAACATTTTTCCATTGTTCCATCCGGCTGCCGTCCTGTATAACCGAAAATTGTCCCGGACCATCGAATCCGATCTGGATATTTTGGCACGGATATTAACGGAATAAGTGCTGAATTTATGGGAAAAAGGGGCCAGGTGGTTTTCAGCTTCCCGAAAATGTGTTAAAATGAAACATACTAACTAATCGTAAGTTTTTCGATCTCACGATAAACGAATAACTTTTTGAACACAAGGTGACTTCGTAAAGAGGTGAAAGGATATGGAAGTTACAAACATTTCGCTGTGTCCCCGCTTTGAATCCGCGTTTTCTTTTCTGGGTAAACGGTGGAACGGATTGATTATCCAGACGTTGATGAGCGGTCCGAAGCGTTTTAAAGACATCTCCAATCTGATTCCGTCCATGAGTGACAAGATGCTGTCGGAGCGGATGAAGGATCTGGAATGCGAAGGAATTTTGATTCGTCATGTGTACCCCGAAACGCCGGTTCGTATTGAATACGAGCTTACGGAGAAAGGCAAAGCGCTTCGCCCGGTCATGGAGCAGATTGCTTCCTGGGCTGAACAATGGGTCGAGAAATGATCCATCGGCGGCGTTCCCATCACTAGCGGAACCCTGACATGAGAACAACTCATATCAGGGTTCTTTTTTTATTTAATATCAGATCTATAAACGTTCCGGAGGATTTGCTGGCTGATATCACAAGAGAAACGACCGCGAAACGCGGTCTGTCTCCTTTGAGCGTGCGTCGGTAGACGTTATTCTTATGCGGCTAGATGGGGGATTGGAAAGAAAAAAACGGGAAAACCTAACCGGACATGCACCAACCCCGCCGTTCGTTTATATGATGTCAGTAGATCCGCTTGACGCCAGTCGAAGGAGGCGATCTTAATGATGGAACGCGGTTATATTTCCTATTTTCAATATGGACAAGAAGACATCGCCGAGCTTGCAAACGCTTCGCTCAAGGTTAGGCATATTGTGGAGAAGACTCGCCATATGCTGGGCCAGCATGCCGTTGAGGAGCGGTTGACGGTTTTAAAAGGAACAAGCCCAGATCAACCCGGACGGAGCGGAGAGGGTGGAGGCATGTTTCAGAAATGGGTGAAGGGTCCGCGCGGCTGGAAATTTATCGATTATGAGAAGTACGGCGTGCAGATCGGAGACAGACTGGAAGGCAGCGGGGCGAGGCGATTGCTGCAGATGCTCATCTGGTCGCATTATGAAAATATCCTCATGCTGCATCCGTTTATAGGCGGGGAGCCCTTTTATGACGGAGAGGAGCTTGAAGTGATCGGCAAGTATTTCGTGCCTACGTACAGCAGTGCAATTCCCTTCTTGCAGAGCGGGAAAGCATTTAAGGCGATCCGGGCGGGGATTCCGCTGTATCAGGAGCTGATTCCCGCACCGGTGGTCATCGCCGGGGCCCAGGGGGAAGAGCTTGCAGGCAATTGGGTGACCGGAGTGAACCTGAACGCTGCCGGATATGCGGGGATTATGCCCTATTTGAAAACGAACGGAAGACGGGAGTTCATGGAAGCCCGCATGATATAGGCATTCGAAAGGATGAAACCTTGCCTTCCTGTTGAGGCGGGGTTATTTTTGCTGAGTATTAAAAATTTTAACTAAGAGTGTGAAATATATCACAAATAATTCGGGCATAAGACGATATAATCAATTTGAAAGGATTGGATGGGGATAACGCAACAATACAGTGTGGGAGGAATAACCATGCCAGCAGCAAAAAAACAAAAGCTAGTGGTCATCGGCAACGGGATCGCAGGAATCAGCACGGTCGAGCAAATTTTAAAGCTTAGCGGGGCATTCGATATTACCGTGATCGGCCAGGAGCCGCACCCGAATTACAACCGGATTATGCTCTCTTATGTGCTTGAAGGCAGCAAAACGCTGGATGACATCGTCTTGAATGATTGGAAATGGTATGAAGATAACGGAATTACGCTGCATACGGGAACAAGCGCGCAGCGGATTGATGAAGCCGCCAAGGTTGTCATGACGGACAACGGGATGGCTGTTCCCTATGATCATGTCATAATCGCAACGGGATCCAAGCCCTTCATATTGCCGGTACCCGGCAGCGACAAAGAAGGCGTTATCGGCTTTCGAAATATCGCCGACTGCACCCGGATGCTTCAGGCAGCGAAAACGTACCGGAAAGCTGCGGTCATCGGAGGGGGATTACTGGGATTGGAGGCTGCCAAAGGCCTCGTGAGTCTCGGCATGGACGTGACCGTTGTGCATCTGATGAACGATCTTATGGAGAGCCAGCTCGATTCCGTGGCGGCGCAGATGCTGCAGCATGAGCTTGAGCAGCAGGGCATCCGCTTTTTATTAGGAAAACAGACGGTTGAGGTATTGGGGGATACGCGGGTAACCGGTCTTCGTTTCAAGGACGGCGATGAGCTGGACGCGGATTTGGTCGTCATGGCTGTCGGCATCCGTGCCAATACGGAGGTAGCGCAGGCGAGCGGGATCGAGGTCCGGCGGGGCATCGTCGTGGACGACCATCTGCGAACTTCGATGCAGGATGTGTACGCCGTCGGCGAATGCTGCGAGCACCGCGGCGTATGCTACGGGCTTGTTGCGCCGTTATTCGAGCAAGGACAAGTGCTGGCCAAGCGGTTATGCGGCGTGGACACCCCTCCTTATGAAGGGTCGATTGTGTCGACCAAATTAAAGGTTAGCGGAGTAGACGTATTCTCGGCCGGGGAATTTATCGAGCAGCCGGAGCATGACGTTGTTCTCGCCAAGGATGATTGGAAGAAAACCTATAAGAAAATCCTGCTCAGGGACGGAATGATCGTTGGTGCCATTTTGTTCGGGGATGTGAGCGAATCAGCCAATCTGCAGTCTTTGATACGAAAAAAGGCGCAGATGACCGACGACATCTATCACTCGATTATGGGCGGCGGCTGTGCCGGAAAAGGGGCGGACGCGGCGACGCGCATCGCGCAAATGCCTGACGACGAAATCGTGTGCGGCTGCAACGGCGTGACAAAGAAAGCGATCGTGGACGCCATCACGGTTCAGGGAATGACCACCGTGGATGAGATCAAGGCATGCACCGGGGCGACGCGGTCTTGCGGCGGTTGTAAGCCTGTGGTAGAGCAGATTCTCCAGAGCGTATTGGGAGACGGCTTTACGACGGCAGCCAAGCAGGGAATCTGCCCGTGCACGACGCTCGACCGGGATACCATCGTTGCGGAGATCCGGGCCAAAGGCTTGACCACCACGAAAGAGGTCATGCATGTTCTGGATTGGAGCAATCCGGAAGGGTGCTCGAAATGCCGTCCGGCGCTAAACTACTACCTGACCATGCTGAACCCGCTGACGCACCGGGAGGAGCGCGAGTCGAGGTTTGTGAATGAGCGGATGAACGCCAACATCCAGAAGGACGGCACGTATACGGTTGTCCCTCGTATGTACGGCGGCGTGACAACTCCGGAGGCGCTGAAGAAAATTGCGGACGTATCCTTAAAGTATAATGTCAAGGTCGTCAAGGTGACGGGAGGACAGCGTCTGGACTTGGTCGGCGTCAAGAAAGAGGACTTGCCGAAGGTGTGGGAGGAGCTGGATATGCCTTCCGGTTATGCCTATGCCAAATCGCTCCGGACCGTCAAGACCTGCGTCGGCTCGCAATTTTGCCGATTCGGCACGCAGGACTCGATGGGAATGGGCGCTTACCTCGAACGGAAGTTCGAGCGGCTGGACTTTCCGGCCAAATTCAAAATGGCGGTGAACGGATGTCCCCGCAACTGTGCCGAAGCTTGCACGAAGGACATCGGCATTGTAGGCAATGACGGCGGCTGGGAAATCTTTGTCGGCGGCAACGGGGGAACGAAGGCGCGGCTCGCTGATTCGTTCTGCAAGGTGAAGACCGATGAAGAGCTGATCGAAATATGCGCAGCCCTCATGCAGTATTACCGAGAGACGGGAAATTATCTGGAGCGGACTTCGGAATGGGTCGAACGGCTTGGTCTTGAGGCGATTCGCGAGGCGGTCCTTCATAACACGGAACAGCGCAAGGAGCTCGTGGAGCGAATCGAGCTGGCGTTGTCGCAGCTGTCGGATCCTTGGAAAAAAGTGCTGGAAGATGACAAGCTTCGGGATGTATTGTACCGCGACGTGCAGCCGGTCGTCACGACATAGCCGCTGCGATTCGGGCGAGTCCGGCATGGGGCGAGTAACTTGAGTACACTAGCGCTTATCGCCCCAGACATTCCCGTTGAACCCTTGGTTCGGTATCCGGGTGAGCAGGGCCGTGCAAGCAGGTCTATACCGCTGCCTGCACTCGGCCAAACGCCGGATCAGCGTCATGGCCTCGTGCTCGATCAGACCTGGGGGATGGGTTAATCGCAGTTGAAGCACCGGATTGACGTAAGAAACGCGTCGCATGTTCCGGCGCAGCAGAATGTTATAAGTTTTTTATAGAGATGTTTCACAGTTGCATGGGTCTTCGGAATATTGGTCCGGCTATTCGTGCTCATGCATACATGGCAAACGTTGTACATGGAGGTTGATCCTATATGGAAAGTGGTCAATACGTAGTTATCGGGCAGGCTGAGGATTTCCTGCCCCAGATCGGCAGAGTCGTTAAGTTCGGAGATCAGGAGATCGCTGTCTTCCGGACCTCGGATCATCGCTGGTTCGCGCTGGACAACCATAATCCGCACCCGAAAGGGGGCCCGCTGGCGGAGGCAATACTGTCCGGGCATTATATTTACGACCCGCTGTACGATTGGAAAATCGAGCTGGCGACAGGTAACGTTCAGGCGCCCGATTCAGGGAACGTGCGAACCTATCCTGTCCGGGAACGGGAAGGAAGGGTCGAGCTTTGCCTCACGAAGCGGTAATTCTCCATCGCATCATCAAACCGACAGAATAAGAGGTGTTGTCCCATGTTCGCAAGCGACGTGGAAGCCGTCGTCCAGACAGCGGTAAAGAAGAAAGAAATGATGAATGAAAGCCTGCTGCGCTATATCGTCTCAACCATGCTTGCCGGCGCCTATGTCGGCATCGGCATTGTGCTGATATTTAAGCTGGGGGCTCCGCTCGCCGCGGAAGGCTCGCCGTTTCAATCTCTCGTTATGGGGGCTGCGTTCGGCATCGCGCTGACGCTGGTCGTATTCGCCGGATCGGAGCTTTTTACCGGCAATCATATGGTATTCACCATGAGCACGTTATCCGGAAAAACAACCACCCTGGATACGCTTAAAAACTGGGGGATCGTGTTCATCGGTAATATAGCAGGGGCAGTGCTGCTTAGTTATCTGGTTGCGGCCACCGGTCTTTTCAAGGGCATTCCGGCCGATCACCTCATCTTTACGGCGGCAGCTAAGAAAATGAACGACCCGTTCTTGGAGCTGTTTTTCCGGGGAATCCTGTGCAACTGGCTGGTTTGCTTGGCCATCTGGACGGGCATGAGAGCGAAAAACGAGGTTGCCAGACTGATCTTGATCTGGTGGTGCTTGTTTGCCTTTATTGCTACGGGCTACGAGCACAGCGTTGCAAACATGACGCTGCTTACACTTGCCAATATTCTGCCGGGACATCCGGAGACGGTGTCCGTCGCCGGCTGGATCAGCAACATGGTTCCGGTAACGCTCGGCAATATTGTTGGGGGCGGGCTGTTTGTCGGCAGCGCGTATTGGTTTATTTCGACTCCGAAAGGAAGCAAGAAGCAGCAAGCTTCAGGCTAAACGAAAATACCGGGTTTTTAAAAAGTAGCCTCAAGTATTTCAAACAGTCACTTGTAGTATAACAAAAGTAGAAGTAATCAAAGTGCACCAAGGGTTTAAAGCAGGCCGAATCTGATATCTTTTCTATTGCGTCTCATATAAACATCCGGTAACGTAAAAAAGCGGACTCTACGCCAAAGGGCGGAGTCCGCTTTTGTATGCAGTGCAAAGTGCGCAGCCCTGCCCGTCTCTTGCCTTGAAGTCCCTCGCGGCAGAAGATGTCAGGCAGGATTGCTGCGCGTAATGTCCTCCAAATCCTTACCGGTGTTCCACCAGGTCAATCGCACCCAGCACGACATGGGCCAGTCCGAAGCCAAGAATACCGGTTGCGGCAAGCTTATACTTGCTGCAAAGCAGAGCGGCGCCTGAAGCAGAAACTACAGTTCCGAGAACAGCAGGAATCAAACCTTCACGCATGCGTTACACTCCCTTTGAAATGGTTTTGGAAAGACAGGGATTATTGTGGGCAAAGACAGGCAGATTATGCACGGCGGTGGGGATGGGAGGATCGAAGAGGGAGCCGCGCCAGTGAACAAGTCCCGAAAGGGGACTTGGGGGAGCGTAAAGCGCGCCACAGGCGCAAACAAGTCCCGAAAAGGGACTTGTGGAGGCGCAGCGCATGCCACGCAGGGTGACCAAGTCACCCTAGATCCGGCAGATTTCCTTCGGACACAGCTCGCAGTGGCAGATTTCCTGCAGCATCGACAAGTCTTTAATGACGATCAGCCCGCCTGCATACTCGATCGCTTCTTTTTTGCGGAGATCGCTTAGCATGCGGTTGACACTCTCGCGCGTGGCTCCGATCATGTTCGATAGGTCCGTATGGGTAATTTTTTTGTTGATCAAGGTGCTTCCGTCAGCCTGCTCCTGCCCGTACGTATTGCCAAGACGGATCAGCGTCGAGCACAGCGCCCCTGGTTTGCCGTACATCATCAGATCCCGAAATTTGGTCTGGGTAATCCGGTGGTGGACGCCCATCCACTTCATGAAATCAATCGCGAAGTCGCAATGCTGGCAAACCAGCAGCTCCAGATCCTTGTTCTCGATGACGCCGACCACGCTGCTTTCCAGCACTTCAGCCGAGTAGCTGTGGTTGCTGCTGATGAACGGATCGGCATGCCCGATCAGATCACCCGGATGATACATATATAGAATAAGCTCTTTGCCTTCATCGGTCGTTTTCGTTAATTTGATCCGTCCCTGCTTTACATAGTAAAGCTTGTCGGCCAAGTCGCCTTCCCAGAACAAATGCGAGCCTTCAGGGAGGGCGCGTTCCTTCATGGTAACCAGCAGACGGTTTCGATTTTGTTCCGAGAAGCACTGGATATTCCCTAAGCTTTCTAGTTCTAAAACGTTGTCTACAGTATTCATGTCGGTATCTCCTAACATCTTTAAATTTGATCAGTTCAATCTTGAATGATTTGTTACCTCCATTATAACGTGAAAAAAATCACTTGAAAGGGTATTTGGGAGGAAAATAGTGGCGAATTTTCAAACTTTGTGATCTAGTTCACGTATAGGGAGGATCCTCTTAACCTTTTCTCGGCCTTGCGCCACTCCGGTCGCGACAGATATCGGATAGCCAATTCCGAAGAGGATGTCATGAATCATAAAAATATATAGCCGAACCAATATTATGTGAAATAATTCACATAATATTATGAGACGCTATGTTACGATCGAACCGTAGACAACAGAAACCAATAAACAACCGCGAAAGCAACCAAACAGAAAATCATGGGAGGATGAGAGAGATGGCTGTAAGCAAAGCATCTGGAGAAACCAAAGCATCCGCAGAAACCAAAGTCAAAGAACAAACGGCTGAACAATACGTACAGGGCTTAATCGACCGGGCGAACCGGGCTCAAGCGCAGTTTATGGAGCTGGACCAAGAACAGGTCGACCGAATCGTGCATGCGATGGCGATGGCCGGGCTCGAGAAGCATATGCAGCTGGCAAAAATGGCGGTCGAAGAAACCGGACGCGGCGTATACGAAGACAAGATCATCAAAAACCTGTTTGCAACAGAGTACATCCATAACAATATTAAATACGACAAAACGGTGGGCGTGATAGAGGATAACCCGTACGACCAGTTCCAAAAGATCGCCGAGCCGATCGGGATCATCATGGGGATCACCCCCGTAACGAACCCTACCTCAACCACCATCTTCAAAGCACTGATTTCGATCAAGACGCGCAACCCGATCATTTTCGGATTCCATCCGTCGGCACAGGCTTGCAGCCGGGAGGCTGCTGCCATTTTGCTGGAGGCCGCGCGTAAGCATGGAGCCCCGGCGGATTGCATTCAATGGATTGAGGAGCCGTCCATGGAGAAGACCCATGCTTTAATGCATCATCCGGACGTGGCGTGCATATTGGCAACCGGCGGTTCCGCCATGGTAAAAGCGGCTTACAGCTGCGGCAAGCCGGCACTCGGCGTCGGTCCGGGAAACGTGCCGTGCTTTATCGAGAAGTCGGCGGATCTCGACCAGGCCGTGAATGACCTGATTTTATCGAAGACGTTCGACAACGGGATGATTTGCGCGTCGGAGCAGGCTGTCATTATCGAGGAGCCCGTGTTTGAGCAAGTGAAGAAGAAAATGATGGCGGCCGGCTGCTATTTTATGAACAAGGAAGAAACCGTGAAGCTGTCGGCTAAGGCCATGATATCCGACAAATGCGCGGTCAATTCTGCGATCGTCGGTCAGCCGGCGGTTAAGATTGCCGAGCAATGCGGCCTTGATGTCCCGGCAGGCACCAAGATTCTGGTAGCCGAGCTGGACGGCGTCGGGCCGGGCTATCCCCTGTCCGCGGAGAAGCTGAGCCCTGTGCTGGCGTGCTACCGTGTCAAAAACGCGCAGGAAGGCATCAAACGTTCGGAGGAAATGGTCGCCTTCGGAGGGATGGGACATACGTCCGTCATTCATTCGCATAATGAGGATGTGATCCGGGCGTTCTCGAGCCGCATGAAAACCTGCCGCATTCTGGTGAACCAGCCGTCCTCGCAGGGCGGAATCGGGGATATCTACAATACGAATCTTCCATCCCTGACGCTGGGGTGCGGATCGTATGGCCGCAACGCAACCTCTTCCAACGTAACGGCCGTTAATCTGATCAACGTGAAAAGGGTGAACCGCAGAACCGTGAATATGCAGTGGTTTAAAGTCCCGGATAAAATATACTTCGAAAAAGGCTCCACCCAGTATCTTGCCAAAATGCCGGGCATATCGCGCATTGCCATTATCACCGACCCGATGATGGTGAAGCTCGGGTACGTGGAGCGGGTTGAGCATTACTTGCGGCAGCGAAGAGCGCCCGTATCGATCGAGGTGTTCTCGGAGGTCGAACCGGATCCTTCAACGACTACGGTTGAACGGGGAACCGAAATGCTGAACAGGTTCCAGCCAGACTGCATCATTGCTCTCGGCGGCGGTTCGCCGATGGATGCGGCGAAAGCGATGTGGCTGTTCTATGAGCACCCGGATGCCGATTTCAAAGATCTGAAGCAGAAATTTATGGATATCCGCAAACGGGTGTATAAGTATCCGAAGCTTGGCCAGAAAGCGAAGTTCGTTGCCATTCCCACCACATCGGGCACAGGCTCGGAGGTCACGAGCTTCGCCGTAATCACGGATAAAGTTTCCGGGCACACCAAATACCCGCTAGCCGATTACGAGCTGACGCCGGATGTGGCGATCATTGATCCGGAATTTGTCTACACGCTGCCGAAGACCGCCGTCGCCGACACCGGCATGGACGTGCTGACGCATGCCATCGAAGCCTATGTCTCGATCATGGCGAACGATTATACGGATGGGCTTGCCATCAAGGCCATTCAGCTCGTATTCCAGTATCTGGAGCAATCGGCGCTTACCGGCGACAAGCTGGCCCGGGAAAAAATGCATAATGCCTCGACGCTGGCCGGCATGGCCTTCGCCAATGCGTTCCTGGGCATCAACCACAGCCTTGCGCATAAATGGGGCGGTCAGTACCATACCGCACATGGCCGGACGAATGCGATCCTTATGCCGCACGTCATCCGCTACAATGCGAAGAAGCCGACAAAATTCGCCGCTTGGCCGAAATATACCCATTTTGTGGCTGATCAGCGGTATGCCGAGATCGCTCGGATTCTCGGTCTGCCGGCTAGGACGACGGAGGAGGGCGTCAATAGTCTGATCCTTGCGATTCGGGAATTGAATGCCAAGCTCGGCATCGAAGAATCGTTCCAGCAGCTTGGCATTGATCCACAGGATTTCGAGAATCGCGTCGACGAGCTAGCCGACCGTGCGTTTGAGGACCAGTGTACGACGAGCAATCCGAAGCTGCCGCTCGTATCGGAGCTTGCGGATGTATATCGCAACGCGTTCTATGGACGGTTTTAACCATACGAGACGAAGGGTAAGTAAACCCTAGAGGGATGGATGCAGCCTTCTGCCGGCCACGTCAGCCGATAGCAGAAGGCTGCATATTTGTTTCCAACCCCGGCCTGCAAATTTGGGTGATAAAAGTCACGAAAAGCTGCATCCTTGTGACTTATATCACAGATGTAAAGATCCACCAGGGTTACAATAAGGGTGTACAAAATAAGCGAGATGAATCTCGGATCTTTACAAATGCAGCTTGCGGGCAAAAGACGGAACCGGCGCGCCTCAATTAGTGAAATAAATCACATTTAAGGGCTTGAATCTGAAAGCCAGAGACTTCCCGCGGTGCGGAGGGTTCCCGGCGTATTGCCGCAGGCCGCAGCTTAAAACTAGGAGGGATTCGAAATGTCGGTGATGGAGCAGTATGCAGGCTGGAGAGGTTTTAAGTCAGGGAAATGGAATAGGAGAGTCGACGTCAACGATTTTATTGCCAGAAACATAACGCCTTATGAGGGGAACGAGGAGTTTCTTGCCGGGCCGACGGATAACACAAAGGCTCTCTGGGACATCGTATCCGATTTAACCCGCAGGGAACGTGAGGCCGGAGGGGTGCTGGACGTTGATGTGAATACGCCGTCGACGATCACCTCCCATCAGCCGGGATATTTGGACAAAGAGAAGGAGAAGATCGTCGGACTTCAGACCGATGAGCCGTTCAAGCGCTCGATTCAGCCGTTCGGCGGCATCCGGATGATGATTGACGCATGTAATGCGTACGGCTTTGAAATGCCGCAGGGCATCGTGGATATGTTTACCCATATCCGCAAAACCCATAACCAGGGTGTGTTCGATGCATACACTTCCGAAATGCGGGCAGCGCGCAAAGCCGGAATCATCACCGGCCTTCCGGATGCTTACGGACGCGGACGCATTATTGGGGACTACCGCCGAGTGGCCTTGTACGGAGTCGACGCGCTTGTGCAGGATAAGCTTAGGGAGCTGGCCGAGCTTGAAGTGGACGCGATGGATGAGCCGGTTATCCGTCTGCGCGAAGAGCTGTCGGAGCAGATCCGGGCGCTGAAAGAGCTGAAGGAAATGGCGGCCATGCACGGTTATGACATCTCCAAACCGGCCAATACGGCGAAGGAAGCGTTCCAGTGGCTGTATTTCGGCTATCTGGCGGCGATCAAGGAGCAGAACGGGGCCGCGATGTCGCTTGGCAGGGTATCTTCCTTCCTTGATATTTACATCGAGCGCGATCTCGCCGAGGGCAAGCTGACGGAAGAGACGGCTCAGGAGCTGGTGGACCATTTTGTCATGAAGCTGCGTATCGTAAAATTCCTGCGTACGCCGGACTACAATGAACTGTTCAGCGGAGATCCGACTTGGGTGACGGAATCGATCGGCGGCATGTCCGTAAACGGCGTTACCCGCGTGACGAAGAACAGCTTCCGCTTCCTGCATACCCTGTATAATCTGGGACCTGCTCCGGAACCGAACCTGACTGTCCTATGGTCCGAGATGCTGCCGGAAGCCTTCAAGAAATATTGCGCCAAGGTTTCGATCGAAACCAGCTCGATCCAATACGAGAACGATGATCTGATGCGCCCGATTTACGGGGATGACTACGGGATCGCCTGCTGCGTTTCGGCGATGCGAATCGGCAAGCAAATGCAATTCTTCGGCGCAAGGGCGAACTTGGCCAAAGCGCTGCTATATGCCATTAACGGCGGCAAGGACGAGAAGAGCGGCGCCCAGGTCGGCCCGGAATATCCGGCGATCACGGCCGAGGTTCTCAGCTACGACGAGGTCATGAAGCGGTTCAAGCCGATGATGGAATGGCTGGCGAAGCTTTATATGAATACGCTGAACGTCATCCACTATATGCATGACAAATACAGCTATGAACGGATCGAGATGGCGCTGCATGACCGGGATATTTTACGGACGATGGCATGCGGGATCGCCGGCCTGTCCGTAGCGGCGGATTCGCTGAGCGCCATCAAGCACGCGAAGGTTAAGCCGATTCGAAATGAGCAGGGGATTGCCGTGGATTTCGAGATCGAGGGGGACTTCCCTTGCTACGGCAACAACGATGACCAGGTGGACAGCATCGCGGTGGAGCTGGTGGAATCGTTTATGAGCATGATCCGCAAGCACAAGGCATACCGGGATGCCATGCCGACGCAGTCGGTGCTGACCATTACGTCGAACGTCGTTTACGGGAAGAAAACGGGAACGACGCCGGACGGTCGCAAAGCGGGCGAACCGTTCGCGCCAGGGGCGAATCCGATGCACGGCCGCGACAAGAAGGGAGCGCTCGCCTCGCTGACGTCGGTTGCAAAGCTCCCGTACGAGGACAGCCTCGACGGTATCTCGAATACGTTCTCGATCGTGCCGAAGGCGCTGGGCAAGGACGCCGATACCCGCATCCGCAATCTCGTAGCGATGCTGGACGGATACTTTGGCGATGACGCCCACCACTTGAACGTCAACGTATTCGACAGAGAGCAGCTGATCGACGCGATGGAGCATCCGGAGAACTACCCGCAGCTGACGGTGCGCGTATCCGGATATGCGGTCAACTTCGTCAAGCTTACCCGCGAGCAGCAGCTGGATGTCATCAACCGGACCTTCCACGGTTCGATGTGATGATAGGCGATAAAGGCATAATACGAAACTTGGCCGGTAGAGCCGGAACACGAGCAGCGGGAGAATGTCCCGAATGACAAAGCGGATACAGAAAGGATGATGCCCCATGCTGAAAGGCCATGTACACTCCATAGAAACGTTCGGAACGGTGGACGGTCCGGGTATCCGCTTCGTGCTCTTCATGCAGGGCTGCCTGTTAAAATGCCAATACTGCCATAACCCGGACACGTGGGGGTTGCACGAAGGTCAGGAGATGACGGTGGAGGAGGTATGCCGGGAGATCGAGCCGTATTTAAGCTATTACCGCGGTTCAGGCGGAGGGCTGACGGTTTCCGGCGGGGAGCCGACGCTGCAATACCCGTTCGTGGCCGAATTGTTCAAGGAAGTGAAGAAACGCTGGAACTTGCATACGGCCTTGGACAGTAACGGGTACAACGAACCGGATAAAATTGCGGAGCTGCTGGATTATACAGACCTTGTGCTGCTGGACCTTAAGCATATTCGCGACGACAAGCATATCGCGCTTACAGGCAAATCCAATGAGCGCACGCTGAAGATGGCCAGATGGTTGTCGGACCACGGAAAAAAGATGTGGATCAGGCATGTATTCGTTCCGGGCATCCACGACGAAGAGGAAGATCTTGCCGATCTGGGGCAGTTTATACGCACGCTTAAGGGCGTGGATAAATTCGAAATCCTGCCGTATCACCAAATGGGCGTGTACAAGTGGAAGGAGCTTGGGATGGCCTATCCGCTGGAAGGCGTGCCTTCGCCGACAGAGGAGGAAGTGGCGCGCGCATACCGGTTGATTGGAGAAGTTATCTGAGGTGCTGCTTAGTCCGGTATCCCTTTATAGCAGAATTAATGCCACATAATGTGTTAAGATAAATGACAGTGACCTTTCCTGAATATGGAAGGGTCACTGTTTTTTGTGGAAGATTTTATCCCTAAGATAGAATAATGTCGACCTATCGGAGAATGGAATCGCTTTCTATAATGAAGATGTAACAAAAACAAACAAACCTTTTGGAGGGTCAAAGACAATGAAGAAAAAGGGTCTGGCATTACTCATGTCGCTTCTATTCGTCTCGTCTGCGCTGTTGTCCGCTTGCGGAGGCAAGGGAGCCGAGAAGCCGTCAGGCGGTACGGGCGGTGCAGCGGGCAACGAACCGTTTGAGATTACGATCCGCCACACGCAAGTGGGCGAATCCAAGAAATTCCGTCTTGCGCTGCTGAACGACGTCGTCAGCAAAACCGAGGCGGCGGTGCCTGGCCTGAAGATCAAGCTGGATGCCGTCGATTCGGAGGTGAACCGCAAAGAGAAGCTTAGAGGCGAGATGGCCGCCGGCAAGCCGCCGGAAGTGTTCGATGTGTTCGGAAGCCCGGACGCAGGCGTATATGCAAAGGAAGGGCTGATGCTCGATCTGACGCCAATCCTTGACGAGCTTGGCATTAAAGACAAATTTACGACGCTGGATCCTTTCACCCACGATGGCAAAATCTACGGATTGCCGATCGGTGGCTCCATCGAAGGTATTTTCTATAACAAAGAATATTTCGAGCAGAAAGGCCTCTCCGTTCCGAAATCGCTGGCCGAGCTGGAGCAAATCGCGGAAGCGATCAAGGCGGACGGCAAAATTCCGTTTGCGCAATCCTCGAAGGACGCGTGGATTCCGCTGATGACTACCAACAACCTGTGGAGCTACTACGCAGGACCGGAAGTGACGTACGGCTTCAAGACCGGCGAAACGAAGTGGACCGATCCGAAAGTGGTCGAAGGCGTGAAGAAGCATCAGGAATGGGTGGAGAAAGGTTATTTCAAGAAGGGCGAGCTCGGATTCGAGTATGCGGACATGAGAAACCAGATTCTCTCCGGCGAAGCTATCATGATGATGGACGGCTCATGGGCCAACTCGGTATTCCGTGATCCGGAGCAGGCTGGCGATATGGTCGGCAAGATCGGTTATTTCAACCTGCCGCCTGTAAATGCGGGCGACCCTGTCGTCGTCATGCAGGATGCGAATAACGGTTACGGCTTCTCGGCCGAAGTGGCCAATGATCCGCGTAAGCTGCAGGCCGTCAAGGAATTTATCAAGAACATGTGGACCGATGAAATGCAGCTGCGCGGTCTGAAGGAAGACGGTGTGCTTCCGGCAATGAAAATGGATCTGGAAACGATGAACTCGACGTCCGACGATCCGCTTATGCAGGATATTTTCAAGGGGGTCAGCGAGATCGGCAAATCCTTCCCTGCCTTTGACGCGCTCGTGCAGGCTGACGTGAACACCGCGCTGAGCATGGGCATCCAGCAGGTAATCGGCGGCGAGCTTGACGCTCAGAAGATGCTGGAGAACGTTCAAGCGGCGCAAGAAGCAGCCAACGCTGCGGAGGAATAATCAAGTGCAGGCGAGTCAAGGCACTACCCGCTGTCATGGGGGTGCCTTTTCGCCTAAACGACAGACATCAATACGGAGGTTACTATGAATAAAGCGCTGAGAAATCCTCTGATCTACATCTTGTTCGTCCTGCCGGCATTCATCCTGTTCCTGGCTTTTTTCATTTACCCGATCTATACGGCGATTGACAACAGCTTTACGAGCTGGAACGGCATTTCCAAGGACGTGAAGTATATTGGATTCGATAACTATGCTACGGCCATGTCGGACGTCGCGTTCTGGAAATCGGTTAAGAACAATGTCTATTTCATTCTTTTCTCATGTTTGGTCCAGGTTCCGCTGATCGTCATCTTCTCGCTCCTTATCGCCAATGTGAAGCGGTTGAAAGGACTGTACAAAACCGCCGTATTCGCTCCGTCGATCATGTCGACGGCCGTCATCGGCATTCTGTGGGGCTTCATTTATAATCCGGACTTCGGCTTGATGAATCAACTCCTCGGGCTGTTTGGCGTGGAGCCGATCTACTGGCTGTCCGACAAAAACTGGGCGATGCTCTCGATCTTGATCACAAACGCTTGGCAATGGACCGGCTTCTACATTGTGATGGTGCTGGCCGCAATCATCTCCATTCCCAAGGAGCTGGATGAGGCGGCGGCAATCGACGGGGCCACCGGCTGGCAGCGAGCCATGAAAATTACGCTCCCTTTGGTTATGCCGATCATCTCCGTTGTCATCATGCTGTCGATCGCCGGGGCGATGAAAGCAGCCGATATTATCCTGGTAATGACCAAGGGCGGGCCGGCCGGCTCGACGGACGTCATGGCAACCTATATGATCCGTTATGCCATTACGAGCTTTAAGCACGGCTTCGGCAATTCGATTGCCGTTCTGATCTTCGTCTTTACGATGATCATTACCGCGCTCTATCAGGTACTGATCGCACGCCGCAACGAAAGGATTGAATACTAAATGAGAGCGATGAAGAAACTGATCCCGCATATTTTCCTGATGGCTTACCTGCTCGTCATTTTGTATCCGTTCCTGTTCGTTCTGTTCTCGTCGGTAAAGACGGATAACCAGTCGATTGCGGCCAATCCGTTCGGGCTGCCCGACACCTTCGTGCTCGACAATTATGTCAATGCTTGGGTGAACGCGAAGATCAGCACGTATTTCTGGAACAGCTTGTATATCGGCGTGCTGTCCGCATGCTTGTCGATCCTGTTCGCGGCGATGCTGGCCTTTGCCATTACGCGTATGCGTTACAACCGGATCAGCGCCATCCTCTTTCAGTGCATCCTGCTGGGCATGCTTATTCCGAACAACTCCTTGATGCTGCCGATCTATGGCATCATGCGTCAATTGGACATTCTGAATACGCATATGGCGCTCATTCTGCCTTACGTGGCTAATGCGATTCCCTTCTCCGTAATCATTCTTGCGGCCTTCATGCGCTCGCTGCCCGGAGAAATCGAGGAAGCCGCCGTCATCGATGGATTGAGGTCTGGGGGCTTGTTTGCTAGAATTATCTTGCCTCTGACCGTTCCGGCTATCGTAACCGTGTTTATCATTAATTTCTTGGGGAATTGGAACGAATTTTTGCTTGCTAACTATTTCTTGTCCAATGACGAGTTGCGAACACTTCCAGTCGGGATGGTCGGTTTCAGGGACGCTTACAATATGAACTACGCCCAAATGTCGGCGGGGATCGTGTTCAGTGTTCTGCCGGTTCTGATCATCTATGCGATTCTTCAAGAGAAGATCATTGAAGGGGTCACCGCGGGAAGCGTGAAGGGGTAATACGAAAGCGGGAGCATGCGTATGAATCTGCGGAACAAATTGTTTACGGCTTTTTTGGGACTCATTATCATTCCGTTGTTTTTGCTGGGCCTATTTACTTTTTTTATTACCTATAACTCGATTGAGGAAAAATACAGCCAGCAAGCCGAATATTCGCTTAAGGCGATCAGCTACAGCATTCTGAATGTATTCAAGGAGATGGAATACGTCACGGACAACGGGATTGCCACCTCCGTGTTCGCAATGGCGCTGAATGCGAAGGATCCGAACGATCAGAACCTGATTAAGGAGTCCAATGCGGAGCAGCTTAAATTGAACGACCGGCAGCGCAGCTTCCGAAATCTACTATATAACCACCCTGCGATCAGCTATGCCTTTTTGTATCATTTCAACCGGGAGTCTCCCCCGATTCCGATCTTCAGCAAAGAGAATTTCCGAACGCTTCCGTATGACCAGTTTAAGAGCAGCCCGTTATATGATGAAGTGGTGGCGCTGAATGGAAGACCCATGTGGCTAGCCCCGCATGAATTTCAGGAGCTGACAGGCGAAGAGCCGGTATTTACCCAGATTCGGCTGATCAAAGATGTGACGACGCTGCGCAAGCTCGGCATATTGGTCGTCCAGATCAAGAAGTGGGAGTTCGAGGAGATCTTTCGCAATTTAACGATACCTAACAATCTGCAAAACACCTCGTTCATGCTCGTGAATAATGAAGGACTGGTTCTGTTTGATCCGGAGAACAGCATGGACGGACAAAATATCAAACAATACATGAAGCATAAGGTCGAGTTCAAGCAAGGCTACCAGAGCTTTAAGGCCAAGTTCAACGGGAAGGAGCACATCGTTTCCATTTACCACCTGAATGATTACGGCTGGAATCTGGTCTCCTTCACCGATTGGAACTCGTTGTCCCAGGAAGTAACGTCGTTTGCCAAGTGGTTCTTCGTGATTATGGGCGTTTGCCTTGTCACCGCAATCGTCTTTAACCGGCTGTTCATGAACCGGATTACAGGGACAATTGCCGTCATTGTCCGGTTTATGCGCCGGGTCGAGGACGGAGACCTGAATGCGAGAGTCGAGGAGAAGGGCGAGGATGAGCTTCTGCTGCTCTCCAAAGGCTTTAACAATCTGATGAACCGGATCAACGATCTGTTCGTGCAGGTGAAGAAGGAGCAGCGGCAGAAGACGGAAGCGGAGATGCGGGTGCTGCAGGCGCAGATCAAGCCGCATTTCCTGTTCAACACCCTGGAGTCCATCAATGTGCTTGCCATCCAAAACGAAGGCCGCAAAGTGAGCGAGATGGTATACCGGCTGGCGAGCATCCTGCGCATCAGCATACAAGGCAAGGAAGAAATTACTTTGGAGGAAGAGATCAAGCATCTGCAGAGCTATCTGGAGATCCAGAAGTTCAGGTTCGAGGATGTGTTCGACTATGAAATCGACATTCCGAAGGAGCTGATGCACAGCCGCATCCTCAAGCTGACGCTGCAGCCGCTGGTGGAGAACAGCATCCAGCACGGATTTGAAGGAATCTCGTACAAGGGACTCATCCGGATATCGGCATGGAAGGAACTCGGCAATGTTATCATCCGGGTGGAGGACAACGGGCTTGGAATGACCCCGGAGCAGCTGTCGATGTTTGAATATATGGTGCATGACGATTCGATGTCGCAGCAGGCGAAGCTGCAGAATTTGAAGGTGAATCAGGAACGCCGCGGGCTTGGACTGCGAAGCGTAGCAGACCGCATACGCATTCAGTACGGCGATTATTACGGTCTGTTTATCTGCTCGAGCCGTCCCGGCGGCACCGTTATACAATGTGTCATACCCAATTATGATAGGGGGGAAGGGCAGCGTGTTGAAGGTATTATTGGTCGATGACGAGGCTCCGATCTTGAACAATCTGAACAGGGTGCTCCCGTGGGAGGAGATGGGCATGAAGGTGATCGGTTTGGCCCGCAGCGGGACGGAAGCATTGGAAATCGCCGAACAGTATACGCCGGATCTGATTTTGTCGGACATTCGGATGCCCGTGATGGACGGCCTGACATTCATTTCGAAAATTCGGGAAGAGGGGAGCCGCGCGGAAATCATACTGCTTACCGGCTATCAGGAATTCGAGTATGCCAGGGAAGCGATTAAGCTCGGCGTCAAGGATTATATCAGCAAACCGATCCATTATGGCGAGCTGGAAAATAAGGTGCGCGAGATCGGGGAGGAAATCCGTAAGAAGAGGGCGAAAGAGAAGTATTACAGCACCGTTTCGCTGATCGACGATGTTCCGGGGCCGGAGACCGCCAAGAAGACGCCCGAGCAGCTGGTCGCTTCCGCCCTGGAATATATCAATACCAATATGGGGCAGGACCTGGGCATTGAAGAGCTCTCGGAGCATTTGGGCATCAGCTCGAGTTACTTTTGCCTGCTGTTCAAGAATCACGTGGGGCTGACCTTTGTCGAATATTTGACGAAGCAGCGGATGGAGGCGGCCAAGTTCCTCCTCGTGAACAGTGATAAGAACATTGCCCAGATCGGCTCCTTTGTCGGTTATCATGAGCGGCGCTATTTCACGAAGGTGTTTCAGAAAGCGACCGGCATGACCCCGTCCGAATTCCGGGAAATGTCCGGCAAAGCAACGGTATGAACTTATTCTGGACGCTGCAGGCAGCTCATGCATCATGCGCTCGATTTCATCTTAGCCTGCGAAGTCCCTAATATGAGAGAAAGTAGGTACGTAATCGATGAAGTGGACTGCAGCAGATTTAACCTTGGAGCAAAAAGTTGGACAAATGTTCATTTGCGGATTCAATGCGCTGACACCGAATGAGCATGCCAGAGTATTGATCGAACAGCATCAGATCGGCGGCATCTGTTATTTCCGCCGCAATGTGGAGACCCTGCCGCAGCTTGCGGAGCTGTCGGAAGCCCTCCAGCGCATGGCCGCGGAGAAGCAGAGCATCCCGCTGTTGATTTCAATCGACCAGGAGGGCGGCATGGTTGCCCGCATTGACCATGACGGGATCAGCCGCATTCCTGGAAATATGGCGCTCGGCGCTTCAGGCAGCGTGGAGGATTGCTATGAGGTGGCAAGGATCGGAGCCCGCGAGCTGCGCTCCCTCGGCGTAAACATGAACTTCGCCCCTTGCCTTGATGTTAACAATAATCCGCGCAATCCGGTCATCGGGGTGCGTTCCTTCGGCGAGGATCCTGAAGCGGTGGCAGCCCTTGGCGCGGCAAGTATCAGAGGATATCAGGAAGAAGGCGTATCCGCTACGGCCAAGCATTTTCCCGGGCACGGCGATACGAGCGTCGATTCCCATCTGGGCAGAGCGTCGGTTCCGCATGACAGAGAGCGCTTGAACCGGGTGGAGCTGTATCCGTTCATCCAAGCGATCAAGCATGGGGTAGACGCGATTATGACGGCCCATGTCAGCTTTCCGGCGATTGAGCCGAGCGATCTGCCAGCCACCTTGTCCCGCGCGGTGTTGACCGGACTGCTCCGGGAGGAGCTGGGCTTCGAAGGACTGATCGTAACCGATTGCCTGGAAATGCACGCCATTTCCAAAGAATACGGCATACCGGAAGGCGCCATCCGCGCGATCCAGGCCGGGGCGGACTGTGTGCTCGTCAGCCATACGCTCTCGGAGCAGACCGCGGCGATTACAGCTGTCATCGAGGCTGTCCGGAGCGGAAGAATTCCGATGGCGCAAATCGATGCTGCCGTGGGCCGGATCCTGGCTTTGAAGGAGCGTAATGCCAAGCTGGCAGCCGAGCTGCCGGTTCAGCCCGTAGCCCGGGTGAGCGAGGAGACGAAGCAGCTGCTGTTCGATATTGCAGGTAGAGGCATTACGCTTGTCAAGGACGAGGGACAGCTGCCGCTGCAGGCGGAGGAGCCAGTAGCGGTGATCTGGCCGGAGCTGCTTAAGGCAACCCAGGTTGATGAGGCATGGAGCAAGAGCTATACGCTGGGCAACGCGCTTAGAAGTAGAGGGGTCCAGGCGGATGATGTGCGCGTCGGCACCAATATGACCGATGAAGAGGTAGAGCAGGCGCTTCAAGCGGTGAGCGGTTATACGCAGATCGTAGTCGCTACGTATACCTCCGAGAGTCGTCTTCCGGAGGGGCAGAAGAAGCTGGTGGAGCGGCTGTCCGCGCTCGAAGGCGTAACGTTGATCGTCGTTGCGACCCGCAACCCGTACGATCTTATCGATCTCCCGCCGGTTCCTGCGTATTTGTGCACGTATGAAAATACACCGTACTACATGCAAGCCGCTGCGGATGTGCTTCTCGGTAAGCTAAAGCCGGGCGGCAGGCTCCCGGTCGGAATCAGCGAGACTTATCCGCTGGGCTGGAGCTATAACCAGAACGTTGCAAACCGTTAAATCACGATAATTAACGTTAAATCACGTGAAAAACCGGAGCTATCCTCCTGGAGGGGGCTCCGGTTTTACTATTATCCTGACCATTTATAGCAACTTTTCAGGATTTATGGCGTCTAATAGTATGTCTGATAGAGACAGTAGAGACTATAAAGCAGTTTTAAAGGAGTAGAGGATGAACTTCAGAAGAATCTCATTGATCACCGTCCTTGCTGCGGCACAGGTATTTGCAGCCGTTCCGGCAGCGGCAGCATCACCGGATTTGACGGCTCCGGCCCAATCCGCCGGTTCGACGCTGCAGTCCACTGCGGTGGAACAAGGTGAGCAAAGCCTGCAGCAGCAGACGGATCAGCAAGACGTACAGCCAGAACAGCAGTCAGTAGAAGAACAGTCGGTCGAAACGGATTCAATAGAAACGGATTCAGCACAGCAAGAAAGTGCGGATTCGATTCCGGATGAAGCCGAGGGAGTTTCATCATCCGTTGATACGGAGCAAGACAGTAAACAGTCAGCGAATCAGCAGCAAGCAGAGGAAGAGGGGAACGGTTCGGGAGAGACCGGGAATAGCTCCGGTAACACCGGGAACGATACGAACATATCGAGCACCTCCGAAACATCGCCGGCTTCCAAGAATGAGCTTGTGCTTTTGATGAACAGTGACGTGATGTACCATAACGGACAGCGCTATAAGGCCGGGGAGCCGATGGCCGTCAAGAAAGGCGTATCTTATATAGCGGTACGGGCAATGGTCGAGCGTGCAGGTCTTAAGCTCTCTTTTGACAATAAGACAAAGGAAACCATTATCATCAAGGATGGCAATGAGCTCCGCTTTAAGACAGGGAGCAGCAATTATAAAGTAAACGGACAGGTCCGCCCGATGAAGGGGCCGGCCTATATTTCCAACAATGTGTTTATGGTTCCATTAACTTCGATTACGCAAGCGCTTGATATTCCATATACGGTTAATCAATCCGAGAAGAAAGTGATTCTTGACCTGTCCCGTAGCGGCAGCGGAGACGGAGGCAGCAGCGACGGCGGAAGCACGCAGCCTGAGCCGGGAGACGGCAGCGGGGGCAGCCAGGTGCCTAACCTTCCGAATCTTGGTCCTAACGATCTGATCCTGATGATGAACAGCGACGTTATGTATCAAGGCGGCAAGATGTATAAGGCCGGACAGCCGATGGCCGTAAAGCGGGGGGTATCCTACGTCGCGATCCGATCGCTGGTCAATCGGGTAGGGCTTAAGCTTACCTATGACGCGAAGACGAAGGAGACGATTATTATCCGCGGCGGCGACGAGCTTCGGTTCAAAACGAACAGCAGCGTGTACACCGTCAACGGAGAACGCAGAACGATGAAGGGACCTGCGTATCAGAGCAACAATACGTTCATGGTACCGCTGACAAGCATTACGCAGGCACTGGATATTTCCTATAAGGTGGACCAGCCGAACAAACGCATTATACTCAGCCTGAGCACGAAGCCGATCGCGTCCTTCACCGTGTCGCCGGCCGAAATTTATGCCGGAGAGACCTATGTTACGTATCGGACGAATGCCTATTCCCCGACAGGACTTCCCATTGTGGATGAGCGCTGGGAGGGACGGGAGGAGATGTTTAGCCAGCCGGGCACCTACCCTGTCACCTACTCGGTTCAGGATTCAAGCGGCGAGTGGAGCGATCCATACACGCTGAATATTCAGGTCCTCGCACCGAATACGCCGCCGGTCGCCATGTTCACGACAGACAAAGAACAATACAAGATGGGTGAGAAAATCACCTATATCGACCAGAGCTACGACCAGGACCCGGGCGATGAGCTGACTTACAAATGGGAAAATAACGAAAAGGCGTTCTTTACCGCGGGTTCGCACAAAGTCCGGTTAATCGTAACGGATAAAAAAGGCGCGACCAGCACGTACGAGAAGGTCATTACCGTGACGAACGAGGTATTGTATACCCAAGACCAGTTCAACCAATTGTTTACGGATATCGGCGATAGCTATTCATTCAACGGCTCCGTGGTACCGACTTGGGACTTGCTGCCGATTACCCGAAGCTCCGAGCCGACGATGCTGATCCGCAGCAACTCGCCGGAGACGGTGTACCAGGAAGGGATCGTTTATCGGGAGACCGGCAACGGCAGCACCCGGTTCATGATCCATCATATGAACGCTACCGGGAAAAATATGAAGATGTACGTCGTGGCCACCAATATCAACAGCTTACCGACAAGGCTGACAACCGAATATTCCGGCATGGGCGGACCGATCAATATTCCGACCGCAACAGGCAAGGCGGCTGTGCTTCGTTACCTGGAATCCATGCAGTCATCGGCCGATTATCAGTCCATCACGATGGCTCCGGGGGAGAGCAGAGTAATTCTGAAGGATCTAAGCGCCCAATCGCTGAAGAACGGGCAGGTTGTTTCCATGCTCGCTGACCTGTATTCGGATGCGCCGATCCGTTATGATGTCATCATGATCGATGAAACGAAAGACCCGATCCAGAAGCTGCCTCACCTGATTTTGCAGTCGCCGGACGGTGTGCATAATCGGGGATCCTATGCGGATTCGACGAGAATCATCGAATCCTACGAGCTTGTAGGCAACAAGCCGGGGCGTCTTGCGATCGGGGACAATACGAATGACCCGAACCTGGAAGGATACGACGGGATTAACGGCTCCTATACAACCAATGCCGGCAATTTCGGCGTCCTGTACAAAATCAAGCTGCACCGCGTAGCGCCGAATACGCTGATCACGCTGAATCCGCGCGGCGGCAAATACATGGGTGCCATGATGGTCAACGGCAAGATTATTCAAACGCCGAATACGAGCAATGGAGCGGTATCCGCTCCGAACGATGCAGCCGTGCTGTATCGAACAGGCAGCTACGAGGAAACGGTGGAATTTCTCTTCACGGCAGCGCCGGGAAGCAGCCTTCCGATCAATCTCCTTGTGCAGCCGCTGCCCGAGTTAAAGAACGAATCCTGATAAGATGATGAAATTGTAACGATGAATGTTGTTAGCACCGGGCACAGCGATCCTAACATGACCGCTCTTTGGTGCAGGGGAGGCTGTTTTCGAACCGTAAATAACGGTTTCGAAGACGGCCTCTTTCCGGCTTCATGGCGGATACAGCTGCGGGCTCAAGCGTAGTGCCATAAACCGACGTTCGGGCAGGAGGGATAACCGCTTTCATTGACGATGGCTGTTTTTTCAGGCATTATTAAGGGAGTTGACACGAACAGGAGGTCACTTGCGTATGCTTACGACGGAACAGATTATTGACGCCATGTCGGAACATGGGCTGCGCATTACCGATCAGCGAAAGACGCTTGCCAAATTGTTTGGAGAGCATGAGGGCTATCTGACAGCCAAGGACGTTTATGAATATATGGGCCGGAAGTACAGCGGGCTAAGCTTTGATACGGTATATCGTAATTTGCGGGTCCTGTATGAGCTCGGCTTGCTGGAGCAGGTTGTGTTTGAGGAAGGCATCAAATTCAGAGGGCGCTGCAGCGAGGATCATCACCATCATCACATGATCTGTCTGCAATGCCAGAAAACGTACCCGATTACGTTCTGTCCGATGCAGCTGACCGACACGCCGGACGATTTTCAAGTCGTCCAGCACAAATTCGAGGTGTTCGGCTACTGCCGCGATTGCTGCAAGGCGGATGCCGGCGGACAGGCGGCCAAGGGCCAAGGAAAGCAGGAGCAACAGGTATGAGCACCGCACGCCGGGTGGTGAAGGTTCCGATCCACTTCTATCGGAAATTCATCTCTCCATTAAAGCCGGCGACCTGCCGTTTCTATCCGACTTGCTCAGCCTATGCCCTTGAAGCGATCGAAGTTCACGGTGCTCTGAAGGGCTCCTGGCTGGCTGCTAAACGGATTGCCAGATGCCACCCGTTTCATCCCGGGGGGATCGATCTTGTCCCGCCCCGGAAGGGCGAGGAGCCGGCACCGATGGAATAGGCGGTTGCAAGCTGCCAGATGATGAGCGAATAAATTCTATGAAATTGCCCATGCTGTGTTCATAAGAGCAAGATACACCTTGACACTCGTTGTTATGGTTGATTAAAATGGATACAACTTATTGATCAACCTTCTTATAATGATTTCCAATGAAGAGATAAGTACGAGAGCTGTCGCCATGTCCAGAGAGCCGGGGAAGCTGCAAACCGGTCTTGGCGCATTTCGGAAAATGGTCTTGGAGGAACCGCTTTTGAGCGTGCAGCTGAACAAGGATGGCTGCCGTAAAGGAGCGGCGTGAGCCAGCGTTAATGGCGGTCCGCGAATGAAGCGGCAGATGAGCCTGTAACCTGTAAAGGTTGCGGGGAAATTGGGTGGTAACACGTGAGATCAGCTCTCGTCCCATTGGGACGGGAGCTTTTTATGTTGTTTCGAGCATCTCCATTTCATGGCAAAGGAAGGATTACAATGACAGACAAGAAGACATTTTACATTACAACCCCGATCTACTATCCGAGCGACAAGCTGCACATCGGACATGCGTACACGACGGTGGCCGGCGACGCGATGGCGCGCTACAAGCGGCTGCGCGGATATGATGTCCGTTATTTGACGGGCACGGATGAGCATGGTCAGAAGATCGAGCGGAAAGCGGCCGAAGCCGGCAAAACGCCGCAGCAATTCGTTGATGACATCGTGGCAGGCATTAAGGATCTCTGGAAGAAGCTTGACATTTCGAATGAGGATTTCATCCGGACAACCGAGAAACGCCATACGTCGGTTGTACAAGAGGTATTCGAGCGGCTGCTGAAGCAGGATGACATTTACAAAGGCGAGTACGAGGGCTGGTATTGTACTCCTTGCGAATCGTTCTTCCTGGAGCGTCAGCTGGTTAACGGCAACTGCCCGGATTGCGGCCGGCCGGTTGAGCTCGTGAAGGAGGAAAGCTACTTCTTCCGGATGGGCAAATACGTGGACCGTCTCCTGCAGTATTATGAGGAGCACCCGGATTTCATTCAGCCGGTATCCCGGAAGAATGAAATGATCAACAACTTCATCAAGCCGGGTCTTGAGGACCTCGCCGTCTCCCGTACAACCTATGAATGGGGCGTCAAGGTCAAGAGCGATCCGAAGCATGTGATCTACGTATGGATCGATGCGCTGCTGAATTATATCACGGCGCTTGGCTACGGCTCGGAGGACAGCTCGCTGTTTGACCGGTATTGGCCGGCGGATGTACATCTGATGAGCAAAGAGATCGTCCGGTTCCATACGATCTACTGGCCGATCATTCTCATGGCGCTGGATCTGCCGCTTCCGAAAAAAGTGTTCGCACACGGATGGCTGCTGATGAAGGACGGCAAAATGTCCAAATCCAAAGGCAATGTGGTCGACCCGGTTACGATGATCGACCGCTACGGTCTGGATTCGCTCCGTTATTATTTGCTGCGGGAGGTTCCTTTCGGAGCGGACGGCACATTCACACCGGAAAGCTTCGTCGAGCGGGTGAACTCGGATCTGGCCAATGACCTCGGCAATCTGCTGAATCGGACCGTGGCGATGGTATATAAATATTTCGAAGGTGAGGTTCCCGCCTTCAAGGCAGGCGTGACCCCTTACGATTCATCCATCGAGGAAGCTGCTAAGGCGGTCTATGATAAGGTCGAGACCGCGATGGAGAATATGGAGTTCTCCGTAGCTCTGACGGCAATTAGCCAGTTCGTCAGCCGCAGCAATAAATATATCGATGAGACCCAGCCGTGGGCACTGGCCAAGGATGAGAGCAAACGCGAAGAGCTTGCATCCGTCATGAGCCATTTGGTGGAGACGCTGCGTGTTGCCTCGATCCTGCTGCAGCCGTTCCTGACCCGGACGCCGAAGAAAATCTGGGAGCAGCTCGGTCTCTCGGAAGGAGATCTGACAACGTGGGATAGCGGCCGCGACTTCGGTGCGATACCGGCGGGAACGAAGCTTCAGAAGGGCGACCCGATCTTCCCTCGCCTCGATCCGGAGCAGGAGGTCGCTTATATCGCCGAAGCGATGACGGGCGGTGCAAAGGCTGCTGAGGAAGCCAAGAACGATCCGCAGCCGGCGGCTTCGGCTGCGGATGCCGAGGAAGCACCGGAGCTGAAGGAGGAAATCGGCATTGAGGATTTCGCCAAAGTCGAGCTTCGTGTTGCCCAGGTTACAGCAGCCGAGCCGGTGAAGAAGGCCGACAAGCTGCTAAAGCTGCAGCTCGATCTGGGCTTTGAACAGCGTCAAGTCGTGTCCGGAATCGCGAAGTTTTACAAGCCGGAGGAGCTGGTGGGGCAGAAGGTCATCTGTGTGACGAATTTGAAGCCGGTGAAGCTCAGAGGCGAGCTGTCCCAGGGCATGATCCTGGCTGCCTCGAAAGGCGATCAGCTCACGCTCGCAACGGTGCCGGAGAGTATGCCGAATGGCGCAATCGTCAAATAATCAGCGCTTGAAATTGAATGAAGAAGGTTAGAAGGGTGTACCCTGTTAACGGGTACGCCTTTTTTCTATGGAAGGAACGATATGAGCAAAAAATTAATAGTAACGGTTACGATGTAGTTGACAATCTCGTTTTTCTTCTCTTATAATCTTGTTAGTAATGTTTACGATTAGATAGAACGGAGCGGGTGAGGGAATCATGAGCAGGAACAAGAAAGCGAAGTGGACATGGGGAATGGCAGCATTGCTGTCGGCACTGCTAATCGTGTCAGGCTGCGGCAGCAAATCCGGCGGCAGCATTGTGGAAGGGAAAATCAATGTCATAACGACCTTCTATCCCATATATGAATTTACGAAGGAAATTGGCGGTGAAGAGGTTAATGTCGTTAATCTGCTGCCGACCGGAGTCGAGCCGCATGATTGGACGCCGAAAAGCCAGGACATGGTCAATGCCTCCAAGGCCCAGTTGTTTCTATATAACGGTGCCGGATTTGAAGGCTGGGTTCCTTCATTTCTCAAGGGACTGAATAAGGATTCCGAGGTGAGGGCCGTCGAGGTAAGCCAAGGCATTCAACTGATTGATGCCGAGGGAGATGACGGCCATAATCATGGAGCCAGTGACGAGGCTGGACATGAACACAGCCATGAAGCGGCCGGAGAGGCCGCAGCGGAAGAGCATGCCGCAGGGTCGGGCACAGCCGAAGGAACCAGCCATCATACCGATCCTCATACATGGGTGAGCCCGAAGTCAGCCTTGATCATGGCCGAGAATATCAAGAACAGCCTGGTCGATGCAGATCCGGAACATAAAGCGCAGTACGAACAGCGTTATGAAGCGCTGAAGGATAAGCTTGCTAAGCTCGATCAGGATTTTACCGAACAATTGTCCGGCCTTCCGAAGAAAGACATCGTCGTCTCCCATCAAGCATTCGGATATTTATGCCGGGACTACGGGCTTACGCAGCACGCGATCATGGGATTGTCCCCTGATGCCGAGCCGCGCGCGCAGGATATCGTGAATTTGACGAAAACGGTAAATGAAAAGGGACTCCGTTACGTATTCTTCGAGGAGCTTGTGTCGGATAAGCTGGCCAAGACCCTTGCAAATGAGGCCGGTGTAGAGACGCTTGTCCTAAACCCGGTAGAGGGATTGACGAAGGAGCAGGCGGAGAACGGAGAGAACTACTTCACGATTATGGAGAAAAATTTGCAAAATCTAAAGAAGGCCTTACAATAATAGAGAAGGGGGGAGCTAAGTCCCCTCTTCTTCCTGTCATTACAGGGTATAAAAGCTGCATAAATTTTGATAGCAAAATTTAAAGATAGAAAGGCGGCCAGGTTATGGAACCGGCAGCACAGGATTGCCACCAAACGATTATACAAATCGATAATGTATCCTTTAATTACCGGGATCAGAAGGTGATTAAGGACTTGAATTTCTCAATTAAAGAGCGGGACTTTGTAGGCATTGTCGGCTCGAACGGAGCGGGCAAGACCACCTTGCTGCGGATGATCGTCGGGCTTCTGCCGGCTGCGGAGGGCTCGATCGAGCTGTTCGGCCAGCCGATCCGCAAATTCCGGGATTGGGAGCGCATCGGCTATGTGCCGCAGAAAAATGCGTTCAATCCGCTCTTTCCCGCTACCGTCCGGGAAGTCGTTCTTTCGGGATTATATAACCGTAAGAAGATGTTCCGCCGCATCAGCCGCGAGGATCACCGCAAATGCGAGGATGCCCTGGAGGTTATGCGGATTCAGGATATTGCGGATAAGCGGATCGGCGCATTGTCCGGCGGCCAGCAGCAGCGCGTGTTTCTCGCGCGCGCGCTGATCAACCGTCCGGATCTCCTCATATTGGACGAGCCGACAATCGGAATCGACGCCGAGACGCAGGCCGGTTTTTTCGACTTGATCACCCATATGCATGCGCATCATCACATGACCTTTCTGATGGTCACGCATGATCTCGATATGGTGAAGGATTATTTGGGAGAATCGCCGGTATCGCATAACGGAAAAATCCAGTTTTTCGTTCGGCATTCCCATGAGATCGAAAACTGCGAGATCGAGGATCTTCAGCATTCTCTCGTTTAAATTAGGTATTAATTCATTGGATGCAAGAGAAGGAGACGTTGTCATTGCTTGATATATTGCAAAGCGATTTTTTTCAGCGGGCGCTTGTCGGGGGAATATTGATCGGCATCACCGCACCGCTCATCGGAATATTTCTTGTGCTGCGCCGGCTGTCCATGATCGGGGATACGCTGTCCCATGTGACGATTGCCGGCGTTGCGCTCGGATTTCTGATTGAAGTATACCCGCTGGCTGCCGGGCTTGTGTTCGCGGTTGCGGCATCCTTCGCGATTGAGAAGCTGCGAAAGGCGTACAAGAGCTATGCCGAGCTGTCCATTGCGATCATCATGTCAGGCGGCGTAGCGCTCGCGTCGCTGTTCTTCACGCTGGGAATGGGCTATAATACGGATGTCATGAGCTATCTGTTCGGCAGTATCTACACTTTGGATACGACGGATATATATATGGTTGGCGGCGTTACCGTTATCGTCATTGCCGTGGTCTTCCTGCTGCTTAAGGAATTTTTCCTGTTAAGCTTCGAGGAGGACGCTGCCAGCGTCAGCGGACTGCCGGTCAAAGTGATGAACATGGTGATCACGGTATTGACCGCGCTCGTCGTCAGCACGGCGATCAAAATCGTCGGCGCACTGCTCGTGTCCGCGCTTCTGACGATACCGGTTGCCATCAGCCTGCTGCTGGCACGGAGCTTCCGGAGCTCGATCATTCTGTCCGTGGTCATCTCGGAGATCGCCGTCATCGGAGGTTTGATGCTGGCCGGCGTATTTAACCTGGCGCCTGGAGCAACGATTGTACTGCTGCTGATCGGCCTGCTCATCGTCGCATTGGTCGGCAAAAAGGGTTTTACGACGTAAGGAGGTCTAACATTCAATGGCTGATATTAACGTCGGCATCGCATTTGCAGCCGGATTCGCATCCTTTATATCTCCATGCTGCTTGCCGTTATATCCGTCTTATTTATCCATCATCACCGGCATGTCGGTCAATGATTTGAAGAATGAGCAGAACCGCAAGGAGGTCCGCTTCCGGACGATGACGCATACCCTTGCGTTCATTCTTGGTTTTTCGGCGGTTTATTACACCCTTGGATGGGGAGCGGGGCTGTTCGGGGAGTTCTTCATGGAGTACCAGGACCTGATCCGCCAGCTGTCCGCGCTGTTAATCATTGTTATGGGGCTTATGCTGGTCGGCATTTTCCAGCCCCGATTTTTGATGAAAGACCGGAAATTCAACTTTAAATCCAAGCCGACCGGATACATAGGAACCTTTCTGTTCGGAATCGGATTTGCCGCAGGCTGGTCGCCTTGCGTCGGACCGATTCTGACCGCGATTATCGCGCTTGCCGCTTCGGATCCCGGCACATGGTTTCCGCTGATCACATCTTACTCGCTGGGCTTTGCCGTACCGTTTTTTATTCTGGCCTTTTTCATCGGATCGACGCGGTGGATTTTGAAGTATTCCAGCATCTTGATGAAGGTGGGCGGCATATTGATGATCCTGATGGGGATCCTGCTGTTTACGGACCAAATGTACAAAATCACAATTTGGCTGCAGGGCATTACGCCTGAATGGCTGAAATTTTGATGCTGCTTGGCTCCTTTTGGCTCCAGGCTCTTGGATATTGGTAAATGATGGGATATTCAGGGGGCCAGGACTTGCCAACAGGTCTAAAAAACATGTATCATTACAAGAGCAGGTAAATTGAGGTTTTGGTACAGGTTATGTAATTATAGAAGAGAGAGGGAAGAAGATGCCGACACCTAGCATGGAGGATTATTTGGAGCGCATCTACAAACTGATTGACGAGAAGGGATATGCGCGCGTTTCGGATATTGCCGAAGGCTTGGAGGTTCACCCCTCATCCGTCACGAAAATGATTCAGAAGCTGGACAAAGACGAATATTTGATATATGAAAAATATCGCGGCTTGGTACTGACCAGCAAAGGGAAGAAGATGGGCAAGCGGCTCATGGAGCGCCACCATCTGCTCGAGGAATTCCTCGAAATGATCGGTGTTCAGGATGAAAATATCTATAGGGATGTTGAAGGAATCGAGCATCATTTAAGCTGGGATTCCATTACGCGTATCGAAACGCTGGTTGAGTATTTCAAGCGGGACGAGAACCGGCTGCAGGAGCTGCGGGACATTCATAACGAACTGGTTAGCGAATCGTAATGGGGCATCTGTCCGCTTGTGACAGATGTCTTTTTAAACGGGTAGGCATATTGAAGATGTTGGGTTCATAGGTTAGCATTACCTGCAAATTTCATATTTTCGGAGGATTAATAGAAATGAAGCTTCGGCGATGGTTACTTGTATTGATCATGCTGCTATTATGTCTCCCGTCGGTAGTCTCCACAGCACAGGCGAAGTCGGCTGGTATCAGCATACAGCTGGACGGCGTGAAGCTGGAAAGTGACGTATCCCCATACATACTGCCAAAAGTGAACGTGACAATGGTTCCGACCCGGGTCATCAGCGAAGGACTTGGCGCTTCGGTCGTCTGGGAACAGTCCAAACGGACGGTAACGATCCGTAAAGACGGCAACACCCTGCAGTTGACCTCGGGCAAAACCTCCGCATTGGTGAACGGATCAGCGGTTGCGCTGGACGCTTCGGTTCAGATCAAGCAGAGCCGTGTTATGGTACCCCTCCGATTCATCAGCGAAAATCTTGGCTTGAAGGTAGAGTGGAACCAATCGGCGCAGCGGATTTCGCTCTTCTCGGGCTCCGAGGTTACCCCCCCGCCCGTCTCTACGGTCGAAGAGGTAAGAGGAGCTTGGATTTCGACGGTATTTAATCTCGACTGGCCGTCGCCTAAGAGCACGAGCGAACAGCAGAAAGCAGAATACATCGCGCTCCTGGATTCTCTCCAGGAAGTCGGCATCAACACCGTATACGTTCAGGTTCGTCCGGCCGGGGATGCCCTGTATCCATCGGAGCTCGTTCCTTGGTCAAAGGTGCTGACGGGGATACAAGGGGCGGACCCGGGCTATGATCCGGTTGCTTTCATGGTCGAAGAGACGCACAAACGGAATATGGACTTCCACGCGTGGTTTAACCCGTTCCGGGCCAACACCGACGTGCTGACCGCGTCGCTGGATCCGTCCCATGTCGCCCTTGCGCATCCGGACTGGATCGTAAACACCGGCAAGCAGCTGTACATCAATCCGGGAATTCCGGATGCGCGCCAACATATTATCGACACGATCATGGAGGTTGTAGATCAATATGATATCGATGGGGTGCATCTGGACGATTACTTCTATCCGTCCAATACGACCTTTAAAGACGACGCAGCTTACCGCTTGTATAATGATGGTTCGTATACGAACATCGGCGATTGGCGGCGGGCGAACATCAATGATTTTGTAGCTTCTTTAGGCCAATCGATACACGAGTCCAAGCCGGGCGTCGAGTTCGGCATCAGCCCGTTCGGTGTGTGGAGGAACGCCTCCGTGGACAAGACAGGGTCCGATACGAAAGCGGGCGTAACCGCCTACGACAGCATGTATGCCGATGTTAGAGCCTGGATCCAGAATGGCTGGATCGATTACGTTGCCCCGCAGATCTATTGGAGCATGAGCAATTCAACGGTTGATTACGATAAGCTGGTGGACTGGTGGGTGAACGAGGTAAAAGGCACGGGCGTCGATCTGTTGATCGGCCATGCCCCATACAAGCTCGGGACGTCCGAGGTCGGATGGCAGAGCGCATCGGAAATTATCAATCAGCTGAAGTACAATCGAGGATTTTCTGAGATCAAAGGCAGCATCTTCTTCCGTGCGGAGAACATTTTGAGCAATCCGTTAGGTCTTAAAGAGCAATTGCAATCATATTATAAATAAGATTTGGCGCACGTCCTACAGGTATGAATCATCCCCCGCCCTCATACATAGTCATTAGACCATGTGAGGCGGGGGATTTTCTGTATGCAGATCAATGCGGTTTTTGAAGGCGGCGGGGTCAAGGGCATCTCTCTCGCCGGCGCTGTTAAAGCAGCCGAATTGGCGGGGATCGAATTTAGCCGCGTTGCCGGAACGTCCTCCGGATCGATCGTCGCGTCCGTGCTTGCAGCAGGGTACCGAGCGGATGAAATCCGGAAGATCATTGAGGAGACTCCATTTCATACCTTCCTCCAGCGCGCACCGGTGTTCAATGCAAAGATCATCGGACCGGCTTTGAGGGTGTTGATCAAGAAGGGGCTGTATTCTGGGGAAGCGCTGGAGAACTGGATCCGAAAAATTTTGCTGGACAAAGGCATATTCACCTTCTCCGATATTCCGGCCGGTAAGCTCTACATCGTTGCTTCGGATATTACGAACGGCAGACTGCTGGTGCTGCCGGACGATTTGCGCCAATACGGCATTAATCCGGCAACGTTTCCCGTCGCCAAAGCGGTGCGGATGAGCTGCAGCATTCCCTATTTTTTCGACCCGGTCATTCTTCGGCTCATAGGCAGAGCAGCTAAAGGGAAATCGTTCGCCGAACAATTTGTATATATCGTGGACGGGGGGCTGCTTAGCAATTTTCCGCTGTGGCTGTTTGACCGTGAATCGAAAGGAGGCCCGAAGCCTCTGCCGGTGCTCGGCTTTCAAATGGTGGGGAAGAACAGCAATTCACCGCATGAAATTGACGGTCCCTTCAGCATGCTGACGGCGATGTTCGAGACGATGCTGTCGGCGCATGATGAGCGGTATATCGAGCAGCAAAACCGCAGCCGCACCATCAAAATCCCGACCCTTGGCATCGGCACGACCCATTTTCACCTGACCAAGGAGGAGAGCATGAACCTGTACAATTCGGGCTTGACGGCAGGCACGCAGTTCTTCTCAAGATGGAAACCCGAACAGATGTGAATAAGTAAACAATAAAGCGCAGATTCCGAGGCTGCTGAAGCCTTGAAATCTGCGCTTTTGCTTCTAGTGATATTTCGGTAGATCATCGGAAGGGTCAGACTTGCCCTTCTGACCGTCGATGACCTGGAACGGATACTGTTTGCGTGTTGCGGATGGGCTTGTTTTTCTCGTCGGTTGGCTCTTGCGCGCCAGCTTGGCCGCGGTTCGCTTGGACGGCTTCACCTTCGGACGCTTGTTAAAGCGGCGGGGCGGAAACTTGTACAGCACATAGACGATTGCGACGATGATGGCCGGAATCAGCACCATCATCCTTGTGCTCGGGCTAATCAGCAGGCCCAAAACGCCTACTGCGGCTAACCCGATAGCCGTCCAAAAAATGATCGCATGCCTTCTCATGGATTCATCACCCTTTCGCGGGATCCAGCACACTTCCTGTCACAGTTTGCGACACGGGAACATTCTCGTATTGGGCATCTAATTCACGCATTCTGTTAAAGGATGCGATGGATACTTCGACTTGGTCATCCGTCGGCTCCTTAGTTGTGAGCAGCTGCAGCCACAACCCCGGGTAACCGAGGAAACGGAGAACGGGAATATCTCGCATGGCATTGGTAAGCTTCAGGAACTCAAAGGAAATGCCGAGCACGACCGGAAGAAGAGCGATTCGCTGGATGATCCGTTCTGTCATCGTATCCCATGGGACAACCGAATATACAACGACACCGAGCACGATGGTCAGCATCATGAAGCTGCTGCCGCAACGGTAATGCAGCCTTGTATACTTCTGCACGTTCTTGACGGTCAGCTCTTCACCGGCCTCATATGCGCTGATCACCTTATGCTCGGCGCCGTGATACTGGAACAGCCGCTTGATGACCGGCGTTTGGGAGATCGCCCATAGATAGACAAGAAGCAGGATCAATTTAATGATACCTTCAATCAGGTTATGCACGATATAGTTATCAAATGTATTCCCGAATAAGAAATCCTCAACAAAAACCGGCACGAGGGTAAAGAGCAGCTTGCCGACGATAAAGGACAGCACGCTGACCGCGGCAACGCCGATGATCATGCTTAGGCTCCAGCCGGATTCTTCCTTCTCCTTCTGCTTCTCACGCTCCTCCGGATCCAGGCTGTCGTCAGCGAATGCATCTGCGGAGTAGTTCAGATGCTTCGAGCCCTTGATGGTGGAATCTATCAGACTGACGATGCCGCGAAGAAGCGGAACCTTCCGCAGCTTCCGTACCCATTCCTTATCCTCGCGAGGCACCTCTAGAAACTTGATCTCATTATTCTTGCGACGAACGGCCGTTACGTTGACATGCTTGCCGCCGAACATAACGCCTTCGATTACAGCTTGGCCTCCATAGCTGATCGGGGTTGACTTTTGGGACAACCAGTTCACCCTCCCTGACATGTTTTTCGTTCTATTAACTATTGTATCGAATTTTGAAAGTAATTTCTAGTTGGATTGACCCGTGGGAAGCGGAGCATACTATCTGCTAAAGAAGGGAAGATGAGCATCGACTACCAAGCGAAGGAGGATTCAACATGACCGAAGGTCAATTTCGACAGGAGAACAAGGTGACGAATCCGTTTTTGTACGCCCTGGAGCTGGGGTATTACGCTGGGCTGATTTGGGGAGCAGTAAGATGGATTTTTTATACGCTGAAATTCACGAGGGTGGTGCCCGGCTTCTTGATGGAGCCCTTCTTCAAGCATGAGTTTCTCGTCACCGCGGCGGGGCAGATTGCGGGCTGGCTGTCGTTTATCGCGTTCTCCGTTATCGCTTCGCTGATTTACGTGTTTCTTTTCCGCAAGCTCAAAGGTCCCTGGCCCGGCATCATTTACGGCGTCATTTGGTGGATCGTGCTTTATATCGCCCTCAACCCTTGGCTCCGGTTTACTCCTCCGGTTAAAAAGCTGACGTGGGATACGAACATATCCGAGTTTTGCATTTTTATATTATGGGGACTCTTTATCGGTTACACGGCTGCCCAGGAATTTACCGACGAACGGATGCGCGAGCCGAAGCAGGTTACGGGTTAAAAACAATAAACTTCTCAATCCGATACCGCCTATGGTAAAATAGCACTTGGTTATTTGACGAAAAGGTGGGAAACCCTATGAAAACCATATGGGTGATAAACGGACCGAATTTAAACCTGCTCGGCTTCCGGGAACCGGGGATATACGGTTCGCTCAGCCTGCAGGCGATCGAGGATAATTTGCGCAAGCAAGCGGATGCTGCGGGGATCGGGATTACCTTCTTTCAGTCTAACCACGAGGGTGCGATCATTGACCGGATCCATGAGGCGATCGGGCAGGCGGATGGAATACTGCTGAATCCGGGCGCGCTGACGCATTACAGCTATGCTGTGCGCGATGCGGTCAGCTCGGCGCGGATTCCCACCGTGGAGGTTCATCTTTCGAACATTCATGCTAGGGAAGAATTCCGTCATACTTCCGTCATTGCGCCTGTTGCTGCCGGTCAAATCGCGGGCTTCGGCGCGGCCAGCTACACGCTGGGCTTGTCAGCCCTTTTACAAATTCTGGAGACCAGGGAGGCATAGCGGCGTTTGGATACCCGCTTGATCCCGGCATGGGTGAGAGGAGATGGAACAATGAGCAGCAAACGAGTAGCAGGACTGCGCGAGAAGCTCGAGGCCAAAGGCTTGTCGGCCATGCTGATCGGTAGCCCGATCAACCGCAGATATTTGACAGGGTTTACGGGATCCGCAGGATATGTGCTGATCACGAAGGAACAGTCGTATTTGCTGACGGATTTCCGTTACATGACACAGGCTCCGCAGCAAGCGACCGGCTTTAAGGTCATTGAGCACGGAGCGAAGGTTATGGATACCGTAAAAGAACTGCTTCAATCCGAAGGCATTGCCTCGCTCGGTTTCGAGCAGGACCATGTTACATACGGGGTTTATTCCGGTTATACGGAGCAGCTTGCACCGATCAGCCTCGTTCCGGTATCGGGTCTGGTCGAGGAGCTCCGTATCATCAAGGATGCCGAGGAATTGAAGATCATGCAGCGCGCTGCCGATTTGGCCGATGAAACGTTCAGCCATGTGCTCACATTGCTTCAAGCTGGCAAAACCGAGCGCGAAATCGATCTGGAGATGGAAATGTTCATGCGCAGCCGCGGCGCGACTTCCTCCTCCTTCGACACCATCGTCGCTTCCGGGGAACGTTCTGCGCTCCCGCACGGCGTTGCCAGCGACCGGGTGATTCAAGGCAATGAGTTCGTCACCTTTGATTTCGGCGCACTCCTGGATGGATACTGCTCGGATCTGACCCGGACGGTAGCCCTCGGCAGCCCGGATCCGAAGCTGAAGGAGATCTATGACATCGTGCTCGAAGCACAGCTGCACGCGCTTGCGCATATCAAGCCAGGCATGACGGGACGCGAGGCCGATGCGCTGGCACGCGACATCATCACCCGGTACGGATATGGCGAGTATTTCGGGCACAGCACGGGACATGGACTGGGCATGGAGGTTCATGAATCGCCGCGACTGTCCAAGGCGAGCGACGATATCTTGAAGCCGGGCATGGTCGTAACCGTGGAGCCGGGCATTTACTTGCCGGGTCTTGGCGGTGTCCGTATTGAAGATGATATTGTGATCACGGAAACGGGTATTCAAATATTGACAAGCTCGTCCAAAGATTACACCGTGCTCTAATGAAAGGCCGCAACAACGAACAAGAATTATTCAAACCGTATCCTTTAGGAGGGAAATTCAGTGATTTCAGTCAATGATTTTAAAACAGGATTAACCGTAGAAGTGGATGGCGATATTTTTACCGTTTTGGATTTTCAGCATGTTAAGCCTGGTAAAGGCGCCGCATTCGTACGCTCCAAATTGAAGAACTTGCGCAACGGCAACACGGTGGAGAAAACATTCCGTGCCGGTGAAACGATCGGACGCGCGCAAATTGACAACCGCGGCGTGCAGTACCTGTATGCAAGCGGACAGGAGCATGTGTTCATGGATAACGAAACCTATGACCAGTTCAGCTTGACCAGTGAGCAGCTGGAATGGGAACTGAATTTCCTGAAGGAAAACATGAACGTTAACATCATCAGCTATCAGGGAGAAATTCTCGGGATCAACCTGCCGAACAGCGTCGAGCTGAAGGTAGTGGAAACCGAGCCGGGAATTAAAGGCAACACAGCGACAGGCGCTACAAAAAATGCGAAGGTGGAAACAGGCCTCAATGTGCAAGTTCCGCTGTTCATCAATGAAGGCGATGTGCTTCTGATCGATACCCGTGAAGGAAAATACATCTCCCGCGCATAAGGCTGGCTTATTAGGCGAAACGATCTAATCGCCCCGCCTCTGCCAATATCTTCTGTTGCAACGCGACTCCTGTACGTCAAGTACGGGAGTTTTTTATATTTTCTAGATTGAAGGGCGCTCAGAGCGGCATTTCTTTCAGACGAAAGCCTTGACGGAGGGTGTTACTTTCGTATTATACTGTTTTAAAGTGAGAAACCATGAACCAATGCACTGGTACATACTGATTATCATGTGGGGAGTGAAAGAGGCATTGTCATTGTACGTTATGAAATTCGGAGGCAGCTCTGTAGGCGATACAGAACGCATGAAGCGCGTGGCCGGACGAATTGTAGAGAAACAGGATGAAGGCCATCAGTGCGTTGTTGTTGTATCCGCGATGGGGGATACCACCGACGATCTGATTGATCAAGCTAAACTATTAAACGAGAACCCGCCCGCACGGGAAATGGATATGCTGTTAACGACCGGAGAGCAGATCTCGATCTCGCTTCTCTCGATGGCGATTCATAGTCTAGGGCGCAAAGCTGTGTCCTTTACGGGATGGCAGGCCGGATTCCGGACGGAAGCCGTCCACGGCAAAGCCCGTATTACCGATATATCCCCGGAGCGCGTGCACAAGGCGCTGAATGACGGAAATATTGTCATCGTTGCCGGCTTCCAGGGGATGTCGGAAGAAGGCGAAATCACGACCCTCGGCCGCGGAGGCTCGGATACGACCGCGGTGGCGCTGGCTGCAGCGATTTCGGCCGATGTGTGTGAAATCTATACGGATGTGGACGGGGTATACTCTACCGATCCGCGCGTAGTAAAATGCGCACGGAAGCTCCCTGAGATTTCATACGATGAAATGCTGGAGCTGGCGAACCTTGGGGCAGCGGTGCTTCATCCCCGAGCAGTTGAATACGCCAAACACAATCAAGTGAAGCTTGTTGTCAGATCAAGCTTTAATCATAACGAGGGAACGGTTGTTAAGGAGGAAACGAGCATGGAACAAGGTGTAGTGGTCAGCGGTATCGCATTCGACAAGAACGTTGCCAGAATCAGCATTATGGGTGTTGCCGATACCCCTGGCATTCTGGCGCAGGTGTTCGGCGAACTGGCCAAAGAAGGGATCGACGTGGATATCATCGTACAAAGCGGTGTCCAAAACGGGGAAGCAGACTTTTCCTTCACCGTATCCCTGCATGACCGGGAGCGTGCTTTGTCCGTCATCGAACGGATCCGTGGCGAGCTTCCGTACCGCGACGTAACCTCCGAGGACAATCTGGTGAAGGTATCGATCGTCGGCGCGGGCATGGTAAGCCACCCTGGCGTTGCCGCCCAAATGTTCGACGTGATCTCCCGTCAAGGGGTCAGCATTAAGATGGTCAGCACCTCCGAGATCAAAGTATCCTGCGTGATTGACGGAAGCAATCTCGAAGGCGTCGTTCAAGCACTTCATACGGCGTATGGACTGGACACCGACCAGCAGGCAAGCGTCGGAGGCCCGCAGGTTCGCCGCTAAGTTCATATCATTCTAGTTCGGTTCATAGAGCAAAGACTGTCTCAAGGGCAAATGCCCGGGGGCAGTCTTTTTTTGTTGTGAGATTCGTGTCTATGAAATAAAAAAATAGAGATAAATTCGGGGATGAATGCATATTTTTAATCATCACGCAATGGAAGAAGGAGGGAGAACTTCATGTTGGACAAGTTCGTCGCCAGCATGGCAACGCTTCGGCTGTTCTCGGGCAGCCTCGAGATCGTTGCTGCGATTGTCATGCTGCGGCTGAATCAAGTAGATAAAGCGCTCGCCGTCAATTCCGCGCTAGCGTTTACCGGCCCGCTCATTCTGATCCTAACCACGACAATCGGGCTTGTAGGTATGGCGGATAAGCTGTCATGGGGGAAGATCGGCTGGATATTGTGCGGGGTTGCCTGCCTCTTATACGGAATCTTAAAAAAATGATAGATTCCCGTCATAAATGCAGGGTACAAGCATACACATGGGATAAGAAATCTTTTTAACAGAAGGCAGATTTTCAAAAAAGGACAACTTGGGGGAAATTGATATGACACTGAATTGGCTGGGGCTGTTTCCCGAATCCGTCAAACGAATGCTGCTGAACTTGCCGAGTGAGCTGCTGGAGCATGTGGAGGAGGTGCGAATCCGGGAAGAGCGTCCCCTCGAAATCAATTCGCAGGGCAGATACCACTTCCTGGATCGAAACGGCGGATTGACGCTGCGGCCGGAGGAGGCGTACAAGCCAACACGGGAGGATACACACAGGCTGCTGGATCTGATCAGTAATCATTCCCTTTACACGATGGAAGAGGAGCTGCGGAAAGGATTCATAACGATCCCCGGCGGGCACCGGGTCGGGCTGGCGGGGCGGACGGTTCTCAGCGGAGGGAAAGTGGAGCATATTCGGGATATCAGCGGCTTTAATGTTCGGATTGCCAAAGAGATCCGCGGGGCGGCCGACGAGATGCTTCCGCATTTGCTGGACCGCAAACGCAAGCGTGTCATGCATACTCTGATTCTTTCTCCTCCTCAGCATGGAAAGACGACGCTGCTTCGGGATCTGGCCCGGCAAATCAGCTATGGCCAGTGGGGGGCAGGGACCGTTCGATGGCCTGGCATGAAAGTGGGCATTGTGGACGAACGCTCCGAAATCGCCGGCTGCCAGCGGGGGGTTCCCGGGTTCGATGTCGGTCCCAGGACGGACGTGCTGGACGGTTGCCCCAAAGCAGAGGGCATGATGATGATGATCAGGTCCATGTCGCCGGACGTTCTCATTGTGGACGAGATCGGCCGGGCCGAGGATGCGGAGGCAGTTGTTGAGGCGCTCCATGCCGGCATAAGCGTCATCGCCACGGCTCACGGCTCTTCCGTCCAGGACATGCGGGGACGTCCTGCTCTGTCGGGACTGATCGAGAATCGAATGTTTGAAATGTACGCGGTTCTCAGCCGCACCGGGGATGCAAGGTCGTTCAAGCTTTATGACGGAGGGCAGCGAACGCTTCAGTCCGCTGCCAGCGGTCCGCCTGGCGGTGATGCCTATGCTTAAACTGGTAGGTGCTTTGCTCGTCATTGGTGCAGGAACGCTCGCAGGCTTCTATCAGGCCCAGCAGTTTGCGGTCAGACCAAGGCAGCTGCGGGAGCTGATACTGGCGCTCCAGCGGCTTGAAACCGAGATCAGCTATGGCTTTACGCCGCTTCCGGATGCACTGGAACGAATCAGCGCCTCTCTCCGGGATCCACTGAAATCCTTGTTCGCCCAAGCCGCGCAGTATATGAGGCCGGATTATGGCTTATCGGCAGAGGACAGCATACGCAAGGCTCTGGAGGATTACTGGAAGCGGACTTCCATGAGAAACGCCGAGAGGGAAGTGATGGAACAGCTCGGCGGCGTACTTGGCACCAGTGACAGGCAGGACCAGATGAAGCATATTGCGCTGGCCGCCCAGCAGCTGAAGCATGAAGAAGAGGCGGCAAGGGATGACCAGGCGAAATATGAAAAGATGAGCAAAAGTCTGGGGCTGTTAATTGGAGCATTGATCGTCATTTTGATCTTTTAGCGAGGTGCCAAGGAAATGAACATTGAAGTCAACGCCATCTTCCAGATCGCCGGGATCGGCATCATCATCGCCATGATTCATACGGTCCTGAAACAGATGGGCAAAGAGGATATGGCACACTGGGTGACTCTCATCGGTTTTGTGGTGGTGCTGTTTATGGTCGTAAGGCTGCTCGATGATCTGCTTAAGGAAATCAAAAGTATTTTTCTATTCCAGTAGGTGGACCTTTATGGAAATTATCCAGGTGGTAGGCCTCGGTCTTATCGCTACCGTACTGATTCTGGTCGTCAAGGACCAGAAGCCGTTATTCGCCTTCCTGCTCGCCGTGGCGACCTCCGTCATGATCTTCCTGTTCCTGATCGGAAAGATCGGCGACGTGATCCGGATGCTGGAGGATTTGGCCGAGAACTCCGGCGTCCAGATGATCTATCTCAAAACGGTGCTGAAGATTATCGGGATAGCCTACATCGCTGAAATGGGGGCGCAAATCGTAAGGGATGCCGGTCAGGAATCGATCGCTTCCAAAATAGAACTGGCGGGAAAAGTGCTCATATTGGTACTCGCTGTACCGATTATCGGGATCATCATCGAGACGGTCCTGAAGCTCCTCCCGGCATGATTAAGGAGGGAGGGGCGTGGCACATGCAGGATCATCGAGGAGAACCGGTTTATACAGGCTGATCGTAATGCAGCTCATGCTGCTGGTGTCCGGCATGTTCATAAGCATCGCCCCTGCAGCCGCTGCCGAAAATCCTGCCGGGGACTTGGTAACGGAGCAAACGGAGCAGCTTCCGACCGAGCAGGTGGAGAAATATTGGGAGCAATTGATGAAGGATTACGGCGGATTCTTTCCCGAGGGCAGGACGCCGTCCCTGATGGAAATGCTTCTTCCGGGCGGCGATGGCTTCAGCTTTAAAGGCATCATGTCCGGCCTTGGAAAGTATCTTTGGCACGAGGTGCTGTATAACGGAAAGCTGCTAGTAACGATCATCATGCTGAGTATCATGAGCTTGATCCTGGAAAACTTGCAGACGGCCTTCGAGAAGGGCACCGTGAGCCGGGTAGCGTACACGATCTGCTACATGGTGGTGCTGGTCATTGCGGTCAACAGCTTCAGCGTCGCGATCGGCTACGCCAAAGACGCGATCACCGGCATGATCGACTTCATGATGGCGATGCTGCCGCTGCTCTTTGCCCTCATGGCATCGATGGGCAATGTGGTGACCGTCTCGGTCGCGCATCCCTTGGTGATCTTCATGGTACATACGGTGGGAACCTTGATTAGAACGATCGTTTTTCCGCTGCTCTTCTTCTCGGCGCTTCTGCACTTGGTCAGCTCGCTGTCCGTAAAGTACAAGCTGACCCAGCTTGGCAATCTGCTCCGGGGCATCGCGATGGGCTTCCTGGGCGTCATGCTGACCGTCTTCCTCGGCGTCATCTCGGTGCAGGGCATCACGAGCTCCGTGACGGACGGGGTCACGATCCGAACGGCCAAGTACGTAACCGGCAACTTCGTTCCGGTGGTGGGAAAAATGTTCGCGGATGCGACAGATACCGTAATCTCGGCATCGCTGCTCGTTAAAAATTCAATCGGTTTGGCAGGGGTCATCATCATCTTGTTTCTCTGCGCATTTCCGGCGATCAAGATTTTGACCCTTGCCCTGATCTACAATCTGGCGGCAGCCGTCATGCAGCCGCTGGGCGACACGCCGATCACAACCTGCCTGCAGGCGATCGGCAAGACGCTGCTGTACGTATTCGCCGCACTGGCTGCCGTGAGCATGATGTTTTTCCTGGCGATTACGATTCTGCTTACCGCAGGCAATATAACGGTCATGATGCGGTGACGACGGGCTTGCCGGTCAAGGTAAGGGGGGATGATCGATGGACTGGCTTTCGGATTGGCTCAAAAATGTCATCATGGTCGTGCTCTTCGCCGCTTTCGTAGACCTGATTCTTCCGGGGAAAGCACTCGAGAGATACGCGCGACTGGTTCTGAGCCTGATCATCCTACTTACGCTGCTCAGCCCGATCATCCGCTTGCTGACAGACCCGCCGGAACAACGGCTGGCCCAGGAACTGGAGCGGCAGGAAAAAGGGCTCCCGCAGGAGATGCAGCTGGAATCCATTCTGGCCCAAGCCGAGAAGCTGAAGGATGTGCAGCAGAGCCAGAGCCTGGAGTGGGCCGGCAGCGAGCTTGCCCGCGTCATGAAAGAGGAAATCGCAGCCGAGACGGGAGAAGCGGTACAAGAGGTTGAGGTCGTGCTGGCAGCAACCCGGGCGGAGGACGACTCGTACACGGGAGCGGATATCCGCTCCGTGGATGTGAAGCTAAGCGGACCATCGGATGCTGCCGTTTCCGAAGAGGGCTCCGGGGCGAAAGAGCCGATTGGGATAACCCCTGTCGAATCGATTGAAGTAAATTTAGAGTCCGGCACAACGGATAACAATGGCAGTCAAGCGCCGTCTCAAGGGCGCGAGGCTGTAAGCAAAGAATACAAAGCACGAGAGGAACAGATCGTCAAATACATCAGCCAGAGATGGGATCTTAGCCCGGATCTGATAACGATACATTTGCCGGAGCATGGGCAGGATGACAAAAAGTTATAACGGAGGTGAAGATGATGGGAAAATGGCTGAAGCGGCTTGAACAGTGGCTTGGCGGCGGCGCCGGCGGAGCCAAAAAAATGCAGACCTTCCGCTGGCTGATTATACTCGGTCTCATCGGCGTCGCAATCATGCTGTTCAACTCCTTCGTCAATGTAAAGAAGCTGGATCATGAAAATATCGGCCGCGAGCCGCCGGAATCCGCGGCCGTATCGACCGGACAGGGCAGCGAGCCCGCCGGCGGAAGCAGCGAGTTTGAGAGCATCGAGCAGGATTTCGAGATGCGGACGCGGACGATGCTGGAGCAAATCGTTGGGGTTGGTGCCGTGGATGTGATGGTCACCGTGGAATCCACGGAGGAGCTTGTCGTTCAGAAGGACATCAAGGACACCCAGGAGCTGACCGAGGAGACCGATGCCAACGGCGGCAGGCGCCATGTCACGAGCTATCAGCGCGACGGGCAGATCGTGACTTATGATTCATCCGGTAAAGAGACGCCGATCGTCACTAAGCGGATTAAACCGCAGGTTCGGGGCGTGCTCGTCGTAGCCAAGGGAGCAGAGAACGAGATCGTCAAGAACTTGATCGTGGATGCCATCCAGCGGGGGCTGAATGTACCGTCCCACCGCATATCGGTTGTCCCGCGAAAGCAGTAGCAGTGTTTTACCGCCCGAATGAGCAACTCATACGAGGCTCAAAACCAAGGCTTTTTATTCCAAAGGAGGATACGTTCAAATGAATAACAAAAGACAAACCATATGGTTGGTTTCGATGCTGAGTTTAATGGTGATCCTGTCAGCGTACTATCTGTTCACGGATGAATCCGGCACGAAAGCGCCGCCTGTCGCCGAAAGCACGCAGGTTGACGGCCAGAAGCCTGCAGCCGGCCAAGGCGCAAACGGCACAAGCGACGAGCTGGTTGTAAACGAAGTGATCGAGGAAGGAACCGACGGAGATTCCGGCGCGAACGAGCAGAATGCCGAGAGCACGGACACTGGAGCACAGACCGGCAGCGAAGATCCGGCTAAAGCGGCACAGGGAGATCAAGGCAAAGAAGGAGAGCAAGGCAAGCAAGGAGAGCAGGAGCAAGCCGGAACCAAGGACAGCGCGGAAGAGCCTAAGGTAACGGAGACCAAAGAGGGTGAACAGGCGCCTGCGGAAACAAGCAGCACGCAAGGGGGCAAAACCGAACAGGAGGTGCTGGAGGAAGTAGCGGCCCAAGCCTCCTCGGCGCGAGCTCAGCTGGATGCCTATAAGCTGGACCGGGAACAGAAGAACATGAAATTATATGACGATTTGATTTCGAAGATCGACAACCATGAGAGCAAGCCGGAGGAGACGGCACAGGCTTCCGAGCAATTGAAAGAAGCGGAGGAAAAAGAGGAGATCATTCTCAACATCGAGGCGCAGCTGCAGCAGCAATTCGGCAATGCCGTCGTTAAAGAAGAGAGCGAGAAATACAATGTCGTCGTGCTCAGCGACAAGCTTGACGCCAAAGGCGCCGCCGATATCGTCGGTCTCGTCATGAAAGAGCTGAAAGTAACGCAGGATAAGGTTACGGTTCAATATGTTGCCCCGTAAAAGCATCCGCTGTTTTTCAACATAAATCACCTTTATACGATAAACATTGCGGAGTCCGGGATTTCCCTGGACTCTTTCTATTTCGCTCGATTGTGATATAATACTTTAAGCTATCGACTGACTGTCCGAATCAGGGCTTCTACAGAAAGTGAAGGAGTGAACGACTGATCATGTTTAAATTAAACGAGATTAAAGAGCTTATTAAGCTGGTGGATGAAACATCCGTACATGAATTGGAAATTGAAAATGAAGGCACGCGTTTGTCCATTAAGAAGCCGAACCCTGCCGAAGCCGTTATTCAGCAAGTAGCGCCGCAAGCCTACATTCCTGCGCCTCAAGCCATGGCACCGCAAGCTGTACAGCAGCAGGCCACGATCAACCAGGCTCCTGCCGCGGCAGCGCCACAGGAAGCAGCGGAGGTTAACAGCTCATTACATAAGATCGTATCACCGATGGTAGGGACCTTCTATCGCGCCCCTTCCCCTGAAGCGCCTTCTTTCGTCAGCCCCGGGGACAAGGTAACCGAGAAGACAACGGTCTGCATCATTGAGGCGATGAAGCTGATGAACGAGCTGGAGGCCGAGGTTAAAGGGGAGATCGTCGAAGTCCTCGTCGAGAACGGCCAGCTGGTCGAGTTCGGGCAGCCACTGTTCCTGGTGAAGCCGGAGTAGTGCACGCTGTACTCGCCATGAGCGGGAGTCTTATGAGTCCGAAGGAGGTTACTTCATGACATTTCAAAAAGTCTTAATCGCGAACCGCGGCGAAATTGCAGTCCGCATCATCCGCGCATGCCGGGAGCTTGGCATCTCGACGGTTGCGGTATATTCCGAGCCTGATCGGGACTCTCTGCATGTTCGCCTTGCCGATGAAGCTTACTGCATCGGTCCGACGTTATCGAAGGACAGCTATCTGAACTTTACGAATATTATGAGCGTGGCGACATTGACCGAATGCGATGCCATCCATCCGGGATACGGCTTCCTTGCCGAGAATGCCGACTTCGCCGAAATCTGCGAATCCTGCAACATCACCTTTATCGGTCCGTCTGCCGATGCCATTAACCGCATGGGTGACAAGGCGGTTGCCAAGCAGACGATGAAGGATGCCGGCGTACCGGTTATCCCTGGCTCAGACGGGCTGATCGAGGATTTGAACGAAGCGATTATGCTGGCCCGCGATATCGGCTATCCTGTTATTATCAAAGCCACCGCAGGCGGCGGAGGCAAGGGCATCCGGATCGCCGAGGACGAGGAAGCGCTGATTAAGCAGATTACGACGGCCCAGCAGGAAGCGCAGAAAGCCTTCGGCAATGCCGGCGTTTATCTGGAGAAATATTTGACGGGCATGAAGCACGTCGAAATCCAAATTATTGCGGACAAGCACGGGAACGCGGTCCATCTCGGAGAGCGCGATTGTTCCGTTCAGCGCCGGAGACAGAAGCTCGTTGAGGAAGCGCCTTGTCCGGTGATTACGGAAGAAGTACGTACCCGGATGGGAGAAGCCGCCGTGCGCGCAGCCAAGGCGGTCCAATACTCCGGAGCGGGTACGCTGGAGTTCTTGCTCGGTCCGGACGGGCAGTTCTATTTCATGGAAATGAATACGCGGATCCAGGTGGAGCATCCGGTAACCGAGATGGTAACCGGAGTTGACTTGATTCAGGAGATGATCTCGGTTGCTGAAGGGAATCCGCTCAGCTTCACCCAAGAGGATATCGTCATCAACGGATGGTCGATCGAATGCCGGATCAATGCCGAGAATCCTGACAAAGGCTTTATGCCGGCACCGGGTACGATTCAATTCTACCTTCCGCCGGGAGGACCTGGCGTGCGCGTGGACAGCGCGGCTTATCCGGGCTATACCATTTCGCCGTATTACGATTCCATGATCGCGAAGCTGATCGTATGGGCGCCGACTCGGAACGAAGCGATTGCGAAGATGAAGCGCGCGCTTTCCGAATTCGAGATTGAAGGCATTTATTCCACCATTCCGTTCCACCAAAAACTGATGAACCATCCAACCTTTATCAAAGGCGATTTCGATATTAAGTTTTTGGAAGAAAATGAGGTATAAATCGTTTGGCCAAGTTTGTCATAAACTTGGCCGAATGGTATAGTATGAGTAATAAGAGCGCATGCCTCAAGCAGTCCCTCGAGCATCCGCAAACTTATTCCCGAAAGGTGTGTTGAGACTATGGCTGAGACATTGCCAACTACAGAATTTGAACGTACGGATATCGGTGAGATTCAGATTGCGCCGGAAGTCATTGAAGTTATCGCAGGGCTTGCAACGGTGGAAGTCCGCGGGGTTGCAGGAATGAGCGGCGGCTTTGCCGGCGGCATCGCTGAGCTGCTTGGCCGGAAAAATCTGTCCAAAGGCGTCAAGGTAGAAGTCGGACAACGCGAAGCGGCTGTTGATGTATCCGTTATCGTTGAGTACGGACATCGTCTTCCGGAAGTAGCGGGTGAAATCCAGCGCAACGTGAAGCGGTCCATTGAGAATATGACAGGTCTTACCGTCGTTGAGGTCAATGTACATATTCATGATGTTCATTTCATGAAGACAAGCGAGAAGAACGACGATCTGGATCTGGTGCAGCGCGTGAAATAAAATGGATCATTTCATAGCCCCCGGCAGCAATGTCGAGGGTTTAATCTAATTTAAGGAGGCTGTGCGGGTCGTGGCCAAAATCATGGACAGACTTCTGCTGTTTATATACAGCTTGAGTATCGGTGTTATATCTGTAGTTGCCATCCTCCTGTTAAGCGGTGCGGTTCCGTACCATTTGACGTTTGCCCAGGAGCAGCAGCTCGTTCTGGCGGGGATTATCATTGCTGCCGTATTGTTTCTCCTCAGCATCCGGTTCTTTTACATTTCGGTACGTCGCGACCGTTCCACGCTGAATTCGATTGATCAGCGAACGGAGTTTGGAGACATTCAGATTTCGGTGGAAACGATTGAAAATCTGTGCCTGAAGGCAGCTTCCAAGGTGCGAAGCGTAAAGGATCTGAAGTCCCGGATCAAGGTGTCCCAATCGGGGCTTGAGATTGCGATCCGTGCCGTGGTGGACGGCGAGGAATCCATTCCTGCGCTGACGACCGAGGTGCAGAAGCAGGTGCATGATTTCGTTGAAGAGACGACGGGAATTCCAGTCTCGTCCGTATCCGTATATATCGCTAACGTGGTTCAGGCGCCTAGCTTTAAGAGCCGCGTGGAATAGAGGTGAATTTCCCAAATGCCTTGGAAAGAAATATGGGAGAGTCACAGAGGGCGGATCTTCGGTGTCGCCGGCGGTCTTGTGTGCGGACTGATTTATCTATTATCCGGTTTTTGGGATATGCTGTTCTTTGCATTAGTGGTATTTATCGGCTATACGTTTGGCAAACGCAAGGATTTGAACCAAGGCTCCATCTTCCACTTTCAGGAATGGGGGCGCTGGTTGTCCGAGCGTTGGCGGCCGTTTAAATGAACCCTGTGATATGCTTCTTTCGGCAAAAAAGCTAAAGGACAGGTTAATGATGCCTTTTTTGCAGAAAGCAGCGGTTCACAGGTTTTTTTATTGTGAGGATTTTGGTGAAGATCTAAAGTACAATCAGCAATATATAAAGAGTTTAACGGTTTAGCTCGTCTATATATTGCTTTCATAAGCTGCTGAAAATCGAGTTTTGCAAAAGACTGGTCAAAACTTTATGGAAAATTGATAATACTAATCAGAAAAATGGATTCAGGCAGGGTCCACAGGAGGAACAAAATGAAAAGACGTGTAGCTAGGGAGATCGCCGTTCAAAGCCTGTATCAGATGGAAATGAACGAAGTCGACAGCCTGGAGGCTGTATCGATGCTGCTCTCGGAGGCGGCCGAAGAGAATGAGACGGAGCGTGTGATCGGCGACGAGGTTCAGATGAAGGAGTATGTGCTGCAGCTGGTCAACGGGACATGGAATTCCAGGGAAACGATTGACCAGCTGCTCGCTCATTACTTAAAAGGCTGGCAGGTTAGCCGCCTTTCCCGCGTGGATCGCCAGATTCTCCGTCTGGCTGTGTACGAGCTCGGATACCGCGATGACGTGCCCGGTAAGGTGGCCGTCAATGAAGCGATCGAGCTATCGAAGCATTTCGGTACCGAGGAATCGGGTAAATTCGTAAACGGCGTATTGGGCCGGATTATCCAGGAGCTGGATCAAGTCAAAGCGAAGTTGCAACAATCATAATTCTACGCCCAGGATGGCAGGCGGATCATTCAATCATAGTGAGGAGAGATTAGGATGACAGCAGCAACGATCATTAATGGTAAACAGATATCCGAAGAAATTCGCGAAGGGATCGCGCTGGAGGTGCAGCAGCTGTCGAAACAGGGCGTGCGCCCGGGCTTGGCGGTTGTGCTGGTGGGTGACGATCCGGCTTCCCATGTTTATGTCCGAAATAAGGAAAAGGCGTGCCACGATCTAGGCTTTTATTCCGAGGTGCACCGGCTTCCTGCCGATTCCAGCCAGGAAGAGGTGCTAGCTCTGGTGGACAAGCTGAATAAGCAGTCGTCCATTCACGGGATTCTTGTTCAGCTTCCGCTCCCCGGTCATATTCAAGAGAAGGCGGTAATTGATGCGATTGCCGTTGAAAAAGATGTGGACGGGTTCCATCCGGTCAATGTGGGCAACCTGGTCATCGGGGATGACAGTCTGCTGCCATGTACCCCGGCGGGCGTCATTGAGCTGATCAAACGGACAGGCGTCGAAATTTCGGGCAAGCATGCCGTCGTTATCGGCAGATCCAATATTGTGGGCAAGCCGGTATCGCTGCTGCTGCAGCGGGAAAACGCCACCGTGACGATGTGCCATTCGAGAACGAGCAACATGCCGGAAATCGCGAAGCAGGCCGATATTTTGGTCGTTGCCATCGGCCGGGCGAATATGATTGACGCCAGCTATGTCAAGCCGGGCGCCGTCATTATCGACGTCGGCATGAACCGTCTGGAGAACGGCAAGCTGGCGGGAGACGTTGATTTTGCGAGCGTGAAGGAGATCTCGGGTCCGATTACGCCAGTTCCCGGAGGCGTCGGTCCGATGACCATCACGATGCTGATGAAGAATACGCTGCTGGCCGCCAAACGGCTGAGCGGAATTGAATAATATGAAATCCGTGGATCCGGGACGCGTCCTGTCCGTTAAGGATTTGAACCGATATATTCGAATGAAAATGGAAGGCGACTCCAGGCTGTCCGACGTCTGGATTCGCGGGGAGATTTCGAATTTTACGCATCATTCCAGCGGACATATGTATTTTACGTTGAAGGATGAAGGCAGCCGAATCCGGGCGATCATGTTTGCGAGCCATAATCAGCGCTTGCCGTTTATCCCGAGAGAAGGCTCGAGGGTGATAGCCAGAGGCAATGTCTCCGTCTATGAGCGGGACGGTCAATATCAGTTCTACGCCATTCAGATGCAGCCGGACGGAATCGGCAGCCTGTATCTCGCTTACGAGCAGCTCAAGTCAAAGCTGGAGGAAGAGGGCTTGTTTTCGCAGGAGCTTAAACGCCCGCTTCCGAGCTATCCCAAGACGATCGGTGTGATAACCTCACCGACCGGGGCAGCTGTTCGCGATATTATAACAACGATTCAGAGACGGTATCCGCAGGCGACTGTACAGCTGTACCCGGTCCTGGTTCAGGGAAAGTCGGCAGCACCCTCCATTGTTAAGGGAATCCGTGCGATGAACGAGCTTGGCGAAGCGGATGTGCTCATTGTCGGCCGGGGCGGAGGCTCGCTGGAGGAGCTATGGGCATTCAACGAGGAGATCGTCGCCAGAGCGATCCATCAATCGAATATTCCGGTGATCTCGGCTGTCGGCCATGAGACGGATTTTACGATCGCCGATTTTGTAGCCGATGTGCGTGCAGCGACGCCGACAGCGGCTGCGGAGCTTGCAGTTCCGAGCCGCGCGGAGCTGAAGGGACAGATTGTGCAGCGCCAGCGGCAGCTGAATCAAGGGCTTCAGCAGCGGCTTCAGCGAAGCCGGGAGCGCCTTGCGAGACTTCAGCGCTCGCCGGTGCTGAACCATCCTCGCCGCTACATGCTGCAGCATGCCGAGCGCTTGGACATGCTCTCCTACCGATTGCAAGGAACGCTCAAATCGCAGCTGTCGCTCTACCGTCAGCGCCAGCGGTCGCTGCATCAGGGATTGATCAGATCCAATCCGCGCGCCCAGGTCGAGCAGGCATCGCTGCGGAAGGAGCAGGCGAAACGCCGCCTGATGCTTGCCATGCAATCGATCCGCAAAGCCAAGCTGTCCCAGCTGCAGACGGAGATCCGCCATCTGGATGCGCTTAGTCCGCTTAAGATCATGTCCCGAGGGTACAGCCTGGTTTATGATGAGCAGGAACAGAAGCTGATCAAATCAGTGGAAGATGTGCAGCTCGGCGATTTGGTTCAAGTGAGGGTCAATGATGGCCGGCTGCAGTGTCAAGTGTGGGGAATAAAGGAGGATGAAGAACGTGTCTAGTGAGGCAAAAGACTTGATGGAGATCAGCTTTGAAGAGGCGATGGCACAGCTGGAGCAGATCGTCGAGCAGCTGGAGGACGGGGACGTCCCTTTGGAGAAGGCGATCGACTTGTTCCAGCAAGGGATGAAGCTGTCTCAAATGTGCAGTCAAAAGCTGGAGCAGGTTGAACAGAAAATCGAGATGATCGTCGAAGAAGGCGGGGAGCTCAAGCGCAAGCCCTTCGGCGGCGCACTTGATGAGACAGGTGAATTGAGTGAATAATAGACTTCCTTTTCAGCAATATATGAATGACATCTGTGACAGGCTGGACAGCGAGCTTACCGCCCTTTTTCCGGAGGGATGGAAAGTTCCTGAAACCCTTCATCGATCGATGACGTATTCCTTAATGGCAGGCGGAAAGCGTCTGCGTCCGCTGCTGGTCATCGCGGCTTGCGAAGCAGCCGGCGGAAGCAGAGAAGCGGCTCTGCCGGTGGCGTGCGCCGTTGAGATGGTGCATACATATTCGCTCATCCATGACGATTTGCCTGCGATGGACGATGATGATTTCCGGCGGGGGAAGCCTACGAATCATAAAGTGTTCGGTGAAGCAGCGGCGATTCTGGCGGGCGATGCGCTGCTGACGCATGCTTTTTACAGCATTGTGCAGTCCTCGCGCAAGCACGGGATTCCTGCCGATCGGGTGCTGTCGATTGTGGAGGACCTTGCGGAATATGCCGGGCCCCGGGGAATGGTTGGCGGCCAAGTGGCCGATATGGAAGGAGAGCAGGGATTAACCAGCCTTGAGCAGCTGGAGTATATTCATCTGCATAAGACAAGCGATCTGATCATGTTCTCCCTCATGGCTGGAGGACGGGTAGCAGGCTGTTCAGAAGCCCAGATCGATTCGCTTCGCTCCTTCGGCAAGCATATCGGGCTGGCCTTCCAAATCCAGGACGATATCCTCGACTTGATCGGCGATGAGGCCAAGCTCGGCAAGCCGACGCAAAGCGATGTGAAGCAGGAGAAGGTGACCTATCCGTTTTTTATCGGCTTGGAAGCCTCCAAGCGGGAGGTTGAGCGTCTGACCGCCGAAGCGAAGAGCGCCATTTCCGAAGGGAATTTTCCGGACCCGTCCAGACTGCATGAAATTGCAGACTTTCTCTTGGCTCGGGACCACTAGAGCGGGGTTACTTGCACACCGATTATTTGTGATATAATGTCTTTAAATGGCTGATGATAGCGCAGCCTTTCATGGTTTATGAATTGCTAACTTTACTTTATCAAGGAAAGCGGGGAGATTCTTCGTGCTGCTTCCAAATATCAAACATCCCAACCAACTGAAAAAACTGTCGGTGGACGAACTTGAGGACCTGGCGGTGCAAATCCGTCAGTTTCTGATTGAAAAGCTGTCCGTGACCGGCGGTCATCTTGCACCGAATCTGGGAGTGGTTGAACTCACGCTGGCCTTGCACTATTGCTTTGACAGCCCTCGTGACAAGATGATTTTTGACGTGGGCCATCAAGCCTATGTCCATAAGATATTGACGGGACGGATGGATAAATTCGACACCTTGCGTAAATACAAGGGCTTGTGCGGTTTTGTGAAACGTGCGGAAAGCGAGCATGACGTCTGGGAAGCCGGCCACAGCAGCACTTCCCTCTCGGCAGCGATGGGCATGGCGATGGCGCGGGATTTGAAAGGCGACAACAACCGGGTAATCGCGCTCATCGGCGATGGCGCCCTTACGGGCGGGATGGCGTTTGAGGCCCTGAATCATATCGGCCATGAGCGGAAGAAGCTGATGGTCATCCTGAACGATAATGAAATGTCGATTGCTCCGAACGTCGGGGCGATGCATAACTATTTGAGCAAAATCCGCTCGGACCGCTATTATTTGCGGGCGAAGGACGAGGTCGAGATGCTGCTCAAGAAAATTCCGGCAATCGGCGGCAAGCTGGCGAAGACCGCGGAGAAAATGAAGGACAGCCTCAAATATATGATGGTTCCCGGCGTTTTGTTCGAGGAGCTTGGATTTACGTATTTGGGACCTGTGGACGGTCATGATTTGAGCAAGCTGATCGATACGCTGCAGCAGGCCGACAATGTCGACGGGCCGGTGCTGATTCATGCGGTAACCACTAAGGGCAAAGGCTACCGCCCTGCCGAATCGGATTCCCATAAGTGGCACGGCATCACGCCGTACAAGATCGAATCCGGCCAAGTGCTGAAAGCGGTAGGCAATCCGATGTATACGGAAGTGTTCGGACAAACGCTCGTTGAGCTTGGCGAACAGGATGAGCGCATCGTTGCGGTCACGCCGGCAATGCCGGGCGGCTCGGGCTTGATTCCGTTCGGCAAGAAGTTCCCGGACCGGATGATCGATGTCGGCATTGCCGAGCAGCATGCGGCGACGCTTTGTGCCGCGCTGGCCATGGAAGGCTTGAAGCCGGTATTTGCGGTATATTCCACCTTCATGCAGCGGGCATACGACCAAATCGTCCACGATATCTGCCGCCACAATGCCAACGTGATGTTCGCCATCGACCGTGCGGGCTTTGTCGGCGCTGACGGCGAGACCCATCAAGGGGTGTACGATGTGGCCTTTATGCGCCATATTCCGAACATCGTCATCATGATGCCGAAGGACGAGAATGAGCTTCGCCATATGATGAAGACGGCGCTTGACTATAACGACGGGCCGATCGCCTATCGTTATCCGCGGAACAATGTCCGCGGCGTTCCGTTGGATCCGGAGCTCAAGCCGATCCCGATCGGTACATGGGAAACAGTCCGCCGCGGCGAGGGCTACGCGATTTTGGCGGCCGGTCCAATGGTGCAGCTGGCCGAAGAAGCGGCCGATCTGCTCAAGCGGGAGGGCATTTCCGTTGAGGTTGTGAATGCGCGTTTCTTGAAGCCGCTTGACGGCGATATGCTGAAGAAGCTGGCGGCGTCCGGAACGAGCATGATCGTTCTGGAGGAGGTTTCGCAGGCCGGCAGCCTTGGCAGCAGCGTGCTGGAGTACTTTGCCGAGCAAGGTATTCATGACGCGGTTGTCTCGTTAATGGGGATTGAGGACAGGTTCATTGAGCACGGCAGCATCCAAGAGCAGCGGGAAGAGGTCGGGTTGACGCTGGAGGCGGTATGCAGTGAAATCCGCAGCCTCAAATCTGCGCGTACGGCAACGCTCGGGAAGAGAAGTTTTACGTCTTAGAAACCATCAGGAGTGTTTTATGGAATCATCTCACAAGGAACGTGTTGATGTCCTGCTTGTGGAGCAGGGATTTTACGATAGCAGGGAGAAAGCCAAATCTGCCATTATGGCGGGTCTCGTCTATGCCGGAACCGAGCGAATCGAGAAAGCCGGCATGAAAATCCCGCGTACGGCGGAGCTGAAAGTAAAAGGCTCTGTTCATCCTTATGTAAGCCGGGGAGGCCTTAAGCTTGAGAAGGCGATCTCGCATTTCGGTCTGGATATGAAGGGCAGGACGATGCTTGATATCGGCTCATCCACCGGCGGTTTTACCGATTGTGCGCTTCAGCACGGAGCCAGCTACGTGTATGCGATCGATGTCGGATACAATCAGCTCGATTGGTCGCTCCGGAACGATGAACGCGTATGTGTCATGGAGCGGACGAATTTCCGTTACATGACACCCGAGGACCTGAAGGGCCCCCGGCCGGATATCGCCAGCATCGACGTATCTTTTATTTCGCTGCGTATCATTTTGCCGACGCTCAAGACGCTTCTGGACAGACCCGGAGATGTGGCAGCGTTAATCAAGCCGCAATTCGAGGCAGGACGGGAGAAGGTCGGCAAATCCGGTGTTGTCCGCGACCCGAAAGTACACAAGGAAGTTCTAACGCAGGTGCTTCATTTTGCTGATGATATCGGATTCAAGCTGTATAATCTGACCTTCTCGCCCATCACGGGCGGCGAAGGCAATATTGAATTCCTGGCCCACTGGCGGCTTGAGCCGGAGGACGCGGCTGAAACGGAAGAACCGGTTCGGCAAATGGATCATTCCGAGCTGGATCAATGGATCGACAGCATTGTTAAGCAAGCAGCTCATACATTCACGGGAAACTCATCGAAATGATGGGTTTCTTTTGCTGAAAAAGAGGAATTTATGTTCCCATCCGCGAATATCAAAATTCGAGGTGAGAGGATGAATGAGCGTTATGATGGATTGTTGATGGTGCTGCTTGGCATCGTGATCGTGCTCTTGATCGGCTACAGGGTCAACCGCTGGCTGATGTCACCGCAGCCCGACCTGCTCCCGGGAATCCCGATCAATGACCGCATTCCGGATCACCCAGTCATTGGGTTGCTTGAACAGGAAGGATATGAGGTTGTCGGGGGTAAAGTAAAGGTAAATCTGTCGTTTGACACGGGACACAAGCCGATTCGCAGCAGACTATTCATTGATTACGTCGCATCCGGCAGCAACGGGGAGCTGTATATGGTTAAACTGGCACGTGAACGGATGCCGGTGGACTGGACAGGGGCGGGTATCCGGGATCGGCTGATGCCTTACCTGCTGCTGTACCCGGAGTGTGCCGGGCTCCTGTATGTAGATATGAACGAGCAGGAAGTGCACCGACTCACCATGGATTGGTCCGATGAGGAATGGAATGGAAATGACGAATACAACACCTAAATTTCGGGAGGCTCTTACGAATATGAAGGGACAACGCCATATTAAAATCAGGGATATCATTACCCACCAGGACATCGAAACGCAGGACGAGCTGGTTGATGCTCTCCGTGCCGAGGGTTTTCAGGTGACGCAGGCTACGATATCCAGAGATATTAAGGAATTGCTGCTGATCAAGGTACCGACCGATGACGGAAGGTATAAATATTCGATGCCTACGGATCAGCGTTATAATCCGGTGCAGAAGCTGAAGCGGGCGCTGGTGGATAATTTCGTATATATTGACCGGGCCGGCAATCTGGTTGTGATGAAATGCTTGCCGGGCACCGCAAACTCGGTAGCCGTGCTCCTTGACAATATGGAGTGGAGCCAGATCATGGGCACGATATGCGGGGATGACACCATTTTGCTGATATGCCGCACGGAGGAGGACGGAGAACACGTTGTATCTCAGATCAAAAGCTATATCTCTTAAGATTGGTTTTCGCGAGGCATACATCCGATTTACGGGTTTAGGGGGTTAAAGGGATGTTAAATACGTTATCCATTCGGAATTTGGCTGTTGTTGAGAGCGTGGACGTACAATTCTACCCGGGCTTTCATGTTCTTACAGGGGAGACAGGCGCGGGAAAATCCATCATCATCGATGCGCTTGGGCTGATTGCCGGCGGGCGCGGATCGGCGGATCTGATCCGGTACGGCTGCGATAAGGCGGAGATTGAGGCGCTGTTTGATCTTCCCCCGGCACATCCCGTGTGGCAAACACTAACGCATTTAGGCATTGAGGCGGATACCGAGGAGCATTTGCTGATCCGCAGAGAGCTGACATCGCAAGGAAAAAGCACCTCCCGCATTAACGGTCAGCTTGTGAACTTGAGTATGCTCCGTGAGGTAGGGGAGAAGCTCATCAACATTCACGGCCAGCATGAGCATCAGAGCCTGCTGCGTTCGGAACAGCACATGAGCTTGCTCGATACGTACGGGGAGAAGATCATCGGCCCGGCCAAGCGTAAATACCAGGAGCTGTATTCGGAATTCAGCAAGGTGGAGCAGGAGCTCAAGGAACTGCAAGAGACGAGCCAAAAGGCATATCAGATGCTCGACATGTATCGGTTCCAGCTGGAGGAAATTGCGGCGGCCCAGCTAAAGCCGGGAGAGGACGAGGAGCTGTCCGAGGAGCGTGTCAAGCTGTCCCACAGCGAGAAGATGATGGACTCCGTCGCAGGCGCCTACGAGCTGCTGTACGGGTCATCAGGCTTGGAGGCGGTCAGCCGGGCGCTCAGTCGGCTAGAAGATGTCTCGGCCTATGACGAGAAAGGGCTGAAGCCGCTCGTGGAGCAGCTGCAATCCGCTTATTATCAGCTGGAGGATGCCGTGTTCCAGCTGCGGGATTACCGGGACGGCATTGAATTTAATCCGGAGCGGCTGAATGAAATCGAGCTTCGTTTAGATATGATCTCCGGTTTGCGGCGGAAATATGGGGATAATGTGGAGCAAATTCTGGAATACTACGGGAGAATTCAGCAGGAAACCGACATGCTGGAGAACAAGGACGAATTTATCCAGGGATTGGAGAAACGGCGGGACGAGCTGCTCGCTGTGGCTCTGGAAGCTGCCAAGAAGTTGAGCGATGCCCGTAAGCGGTGTGCGCGGGATTTGGCGACCCAAGTGGAGCGTGAGTTGAAGGATCTTCAAATGGAACGAACCCGGTTTGAGGTTCGTCTGGAGCTTCAGGATGCGCCGGATGGTTACGAATATGAAGGACAACGAATCCGATTGACGAAACAAGGGATCGATGCAGCAGAGTTTCTTATATCGGCGAATCCGGGAGAACCGCTGCGCCCGCTCGCTAAAATTGCGTCCGGCGGCGAAATGTCCAGGATCATGCTCGCCATGAAGAGCATCTTCGCTCGGCATGACCAAATTCCGGTCCTGATCTTTGACGAGGTGGATACGGGCGTTAGCGGCAGGGCCGCTCAATCGATCGCGGAGAAGCTGTTCCTGCTCGCCAAGACATGCCAGGTATTCTCCATCACGCACTTGCCGCAAGTGGCATGCATGGCCGATCATCAGTACTTGATCGAGAAGAAGGTCGTATCTTCAAGAACGATGACCCAGGTGCAGAATTTAAGCGAAGAGGGGCGGATCAAGGAGCTCGCACGGATGCTCGGCGGAGTCGAAATTACCGAAAAGACACTTCATCATGCCCAGGAAATGCTCAATCTGGCGGCGGCGCAAAAGGCTTCCAGAACGGCTTCGGGTCAATGATTGACAGTTATAAAAGCCAGGGGGCAGGGTAACTTAAAGGTACGCAATTGGCGACCACCTTTTCGTCAAGCGAAAGAAGAAAAAGGGAGCGTGACAGCCATTGAAGCCCAACCTCAGGAGAAAACTGCTCGGTTTCGTTCTTGCTTTCCTTCTTTGTTACCTTGGAACTGCTGAGCCTGTCCAATCTTTTGCGTCATTGCCTGATGAGCTTAGGTTGATTGCCGGCCGGCAGGCCCGTCTGGACGTGGCGATGCCCGTCCAAGCCCTCGCTTCAGTCGATCGTCCCGATGTGGTGCAGTTAAACGGCTCCCGGGCGTCGAAGCTCCAAGTATCATTAAAGCAGCCGCTCCAGCTATATCCCCAGCAAAGCGGCACAGCAGAAGTTACCCTGAAATTATTCGGTAAAATTCCTTTGAAGACAGTCCATGTGAATGTGATGCCGGAGCTGAAGGTGTTCCCTGGCGGACAGACAATCGGCGTTAAGGTTAAATCCTCCGGCATCCTGGTGGTCGGACATCATCTCGTTCGCGCTTCGAACGGGGCAAAGGTATCTCCCGGCGAAGCTGCAGGTCTCAAGCTTGGAGATCTGCTCACCGCCATGGATGGCAAACCGCTGACCGATGTAACGAAGGTGGCCGAGATCGTGGAGAAGGCGGGGAGAGCCAAACGACCGCTTGATATCACGTTCAAACGCAGCGGCAAGGTCATGAAGACCAAGCTGAGTCCTGCTTTCGACGAGGACGATAAAACCTGGCGTCTAGGGCTTTATATCCGCGATTCTGCTGCAGGGGTGGGCACCTTAACCTTTTATGCCCCCCACCAGAAGGTGTATGGCGCGCTCGGCCACGTCATTACCGACATGAATACCCAGACACCCATTGAAGTGGGGAGCGGGCAAATCGTGCAATCCAATGTCACATCCATTTCAAGAAGCGAAGAAGGGGAACCAGGCGAGAAACGGGCGACCTTTTCCAAAGACGGCAAGGTGCTTGGTAATGTTGAGCGCAACACCCATTTCGGCATTTTCGGCAAAATGAAGGATCTGCCGGAGCATGGTCTGTACACGGAGCCGATTCCAATCGCCATGTCCCACGAGGTGAAGGAAGGGCCGGCTGAAATACTGACCGTGGTCGAAGGCCAGGAAGTCGAGCGTTTCACCGTTGAGATCGTTCATGTCTCCAAACAGGATGCACCCGCAACAAAAGGGCTTGTACTCCGGATCACGGATCCTAGGCTTCTCAAAAAGACCGGCGGAATCGTGCAAGGCATGAGCGGCAGTCCAATCGTTCAAGACGGCAAGCTGATCGGGGCGGTCACCCATGTGTTTGTGAATGATCCGAAATCCGGCTACGGCTGCTTTATCGAGTGGATGCTTCAGGACTCCGGCGTGCTACCCTCTGCAGAATCAAAACCAACACAAAATCTTAAGGCAGGTTAATGCCTTGAGATTTTTTGTCGTAATACGACGAAATACATATTAATTTGAAATAAAATATTTAATTATAAATCAACTTCAAAAAAAAATAAAGAAAAAATAATTTTCGACAGAAGGAATTTAAATCCGTCTGTCGAAAACCATATACACAAGAAAAATAACCAAAAAATCCTAAGTGATCGGATAAAGGAGGAGCACGAATTGCAAAAGATTGAAGTATTATTGGCAGACGACAACCGTGAATTTACGAATTTGCTCGGCGAATACATTTCGGATCAACCCGATATGGTGGTTTCCGGAATCGCTTATAACGGGGAAGAAGTACTGAGCATGATCGAGGAAACGGGAAAAGTACCGGATGTGCTGATCCTTGATATTATTATGCCGCATTTGGACGGTCTCGGCGTACTTGAGCGTCTTCGTGATATGAATCTGTCCCCGCAGCCGAAAGTGATCATGCTGACCGCATTCGGTCAGGAGAACATCACCCAGCGGGCTGTCCAATTGGGAGCTTCCTATTATATTTTGAAGCCGTTCGATATGGAGGTGCTGGCTAGCCGGATCCGCCAGCTGGTCGGTTCCCCAAGCAATCTGTCGTCCAGCACGCCGTTTACGAACGTCAAATCCAATGTCGTACCAATGGGCAAGGGCAAAAATCTGGATGCGAATATTACCTCGATCATTCATGAAATCGGCGTGCCTGCGCATATTAAGGGATATCAATACCTGCGCGAGGCCATTACGATGGTGTACAACAATATTGAAATTCTCGGCGCGATCACGAAGACGCTGTATCCGGCCATCGCCGAGAAATTCAAGACAACGCCATCCCGCGTGGAGCGTGCGATTCGTCATGCCATCGAGGTTGCATGGACGCGCGGCAACATCGACAGCATCTCGCATCTGTTCGGCTACACGATCAACATCAGCAAATCCAAGCCGACCAACAGCGAATTCATCGCGATGGTTGCAGATAAGCTGAGAATCGAGCATAAGGTCTCTTGAAATGATGGTGTAACGCGGAAATCTGACGGGGATTAGAACCGGTGTCCGTTAGTCCTTTATCGGACATGACTTCGTATGTCTCGATAACCGATATGCGGTTTCGTTCGAACTCCTGAGCTTTCCGTATTCACCTTGAGCAATTGCCATTATCGATCGGATGTTTTTAAGCTGAAATACGAAACGAACTTTGCAAACCTTCCTTACCATCCAATGAGAAGCTCATAACCGGGTCCCTTTCTATGTTCTAGGGACATCGTGTTGTGGGCTTTTCTTATGGCATCGAGAGTACAGCTTTGAAACAAAAAAGGGGTCCTTCCTTTGGTCCGAAGACCTTCAGGAAGAACCTCTTTTCATCGTTTCCCGGGCAATAATTACAGATAGTAGAGCTTAAACTCGATATCCTGGTCATGATTGCCGAATTTTTTGCCAAAGATCGTAGCCCCGCCGACATGCTCGGCATCCTCTTTAACCTCGATCCGAAAGGTCCAACGGTCACAGGTCGTATCCAGGTCCTGAACGGAGATCGCGGACAGCGGGTCACCGTCAATATAAGTGCCGTGCGATGTAATCCGTATGGTCTTCAGGAGCCCATACTGGTTAATATTGTGCGGCCACCAGTCCGGTGTAAACTTCCCTCTCGTATCCGCAAAGTCACCTGGACTCGTCCAGGTGCCGAGCTCGATGCCATTTAGCGAAAACGTAATGTCCGAAGGCCAGACGTCATTGGAAAACGGAAATTCAGAGGAGATTTCCAAACTGATCTCGAACTGCTGCAGCTTCTCGTCCTTCTTGAGGAAGTTCGGGATGTTGTATTGAACGAACCCCTCGGTAAACCATAGAATTTCCGCGTCCACGCGCTTCGGATCCATAAAATATTTCGGTTCGTCGACTCTTCCGATAAATTCCTTATCGGTTGCCAAACCGCAGGTCGGCTTAAGATCATAGTCCGTGTAGTGCCCGATCGGCACCGAGGTCTCGTAAGAGGCGAAGGAATGAAAGATTTTTTTGGGAAAATTGATTTCGATATGATCGACCTTCAAAATCGATATTTTCTGCTGACCCGATTTTCCGGGCACCTTCTCGGTCTTGATGATTCCGGCATCCTCCAGCTTCTTGATATGCTTGGTGACAATCGCGCTGCTGAGCTGAAGCTCGTGGGCAAGGTCCTTGATGTTCATTTTATTTTTGGAGAGAAGCTGGATAATCCGAATTCGAACCTCGCTCGCCAGCGCTTCATAGACGACAAGAGAGGATTTGTCTATTTCCAACTGCATCGATCCCACTTCTTTCAATTGGATTTCATTTCCTGACTTTCTTAACTAATATGAATGATACCACAACTATGGTTAACCTGTACATAAATCAATCAAAATAATCAATCAAAATAATGATGATTTAATTAACTAAAACATTAATCAAATAGAAAATAATATAATTACATTTATAGAAATGTTATTGACACCGTTTTCAAGGTGCATGTATACTGGACAACAGTTAATCGTTTCCATAGCGTTTGAATGAAAGGGTTAACGAAATGAATTGTAACAGGAGGAGAACGTGTTGAAGAAAAAGATGGGGGTTTCATTAATACTTGTATTGTTGGCCGTATCCGTATTATCCGGTTGCGGCAGCGGGGACAAAAATACGATAACCTTCTGGACGCCTCTCACAGGGGACGACGGCGCGTACATGGATCAACTGGTGAAGGACTACAATGCCACAAATCCGGAGTATAAGGTTAAGCACGTCATCACATCAGACATGTATACGAAGATCTCTACGGTTCTCAACTCCGGCAAGGGTGTTCCCGACCTGGCCATCATCCATGCGGATCGTGTTCCCGGCTTTGTCAAGCAAGGGGTCCTTGAGCCAATGACCGGTGTTATGCAAGCGCAACCAGAGTTGAAGGAAGAGAATTATTTGCCGCAGGCTTGGAACACAGGCAATATCGACGGCACCCAGTACACGGTTCCCCTGGATATTCACAGCAATGCGATGTACTACAACAAGGATTTGCTTAAGAAGTACAATGTGGAAAGCTTCCTGGACGATGATGTCGTAACGATTGAAGAAATGCTGTCGCTCCAAGGTAAGCTGGACGAAGGGGATTATGTCGTTAACGATGCCTTGTTAGGCTGGGTGGTGCTGGCACAGATCCAGAACCTCGGTGGCGACATTCAGCAGGACGGCAAGCCGGCCGTAAATACGGAAGTGATGAAGCAGGCGTTCCAAGAGATTAAAAAGATTGCCGATGCCGGTCTGATGACACCGTTCGGCGAGGACGGCTACTTGATGTTCCAATCCGGCAATGTGCTGTTCTCGACAGACGGAACCTGGAGCTCGACCGCTCACGCAGCCGTAGAGAACCTGAATTTCGGCGTGACAAACATCTACTCCGCAAATGCGGACAAGTTCACGAACCGCGCTTCCTCGCATCTGTTCGCGATGCTGAATAACGACAAACGGACGGATGAGAAGGAAGCAGGAATCGGTCAGTTCCTGGAGTTTATTCGCCAGAACTCGATGGAGTGGGCGAAGGCAGGACAGATCGTCGCAAGTAAGCAGGTCATTGAAAATCCGGAATACAACAAATACATCCAGTCCTTCTTTACAGCGAGCGATAAACAAATTGAGTCCTTGTACATTTATACTTACGAATACTACCCTTACGTAGCTGAAGCCGTTGATACGTACGCCGCAGATATCGTGCGCGGAAACGTTGATATCGATGAAACTCTCCAAACGATGCAAAAGTTCGTCGAGGATAAAATCGCTGAGGGCAGTAAGGCAGCGGAATAGGCCGTGCGCATGAACCGATAGCAAAAAAGCAATGTGCCATCCGATCATGGCGCATTGCTTTTCCCAAAGGAGAAATGAAAGGGTATGAAAAAGAAGTCGCTGACACCTTATTTCTTTGTAGGTCCACATTTGATTCTGTTTGCCGTATTTATTTTTTTGCCGACCATCTACGGTATTTATGCATCATTCACACAGTGGAACCTCATCAATGATCCGGTCTGGGTCGGACTGGCCAACTACAAAACGATTTTGTTCGATACGGAGTCTACGTTTTACACGCAGTTTTTTAACGGGATCAAGAACACGTTGATTTTCGTTGTCTTAAGCGTTCCGATTCTAATTGTCATTCCGCTCTTGATCGCGGTGGCGCTGGAGCATAAAAAGGTGAAAATGAAAGGGCTTATGCAGTCCATTCTGTATATCCCCGGCTTGATCTCGATTTCAGCCGCAGCGCTGATCTGGTCTTTGATCTTTAACAAGCAGCTCGGCATTACGAACAATCTATTCGGTTCCGAAACGGTATGGGCGGCCAATCAGCCTTACGCCTGGCTTATTATCATCGTAATCACGGTATGGGGTGGAGTTGGGGGCAATATGATCATCTACCGTGCTTCGATCAGCGGCGTGTCCAAGGATCTGTACGAGTCGGCCGAAATGGACGGAGCCGGGCCGATCCGGAGATTCTCAAGCATTACCCTGCCGTCGATCCGTTTCCCGCTGATTTATACCTTCGTTATGACAACGGCCGGGGCGTTCAACGTATTCGGGCAGCCGTTAATGATGACCGACGGCGGGCCAAGACAAAGCACCACCGTGTTGATGATGTACATCCGTCAGCTTGCCTTCGGCCATGGGGAATCCATTGCCGGTATGGCATCCGCCATGGCGGTCCTGCTCGGACTGGTCATTCTCGTCATCTCGGCATTCCAGTATTACGTGATGAATCGGAATGCTTCATAGCCGCTTTGCAAACTGCGGCCGGCTAATCTAACGCCAAACGTTAAAAGGTAGGTGTACTGTACATGTCGAACCCGGTGTTGAAGGATGCGGAGACGGCTCCAAGGGCGGCTAACCGCAAAGGCGTCCGGTCATCCTCATCCAGCTTGAATATATCGAAATATTTAGCCTATTTGTTTCTTATCGTTCTATGCGTCATATGGGTCATTCCCGTAATTTTCGGCATAACGACATCCTTCCGTTCCCAAACGGAGGTCGTAACCACCGGTTTTCGGCTGCTGCCGGAGAACTGGATCTTCGATAACTATGTTGCGATCCTGGAAAATACGTCAACCGCGCCGATCCTGCGCTGGCTGATGAATTCGGTCTTTATTGCGACGCTGCACACACTGCTGGTCATTGTCGTGATTTCAATTACGGGCTACGGATACTCCCGTATGAACTTTAAGGGAAGAGACACGCTGTTCTTCACGCTGCTTGGCATTTCCTTCTTTCCAGGCGTCGTTAACCTCATCCCGTCCTATAAAATCATTGACGCCTTAGGCTGGGTGAATACGTCCTGGGCGATGATTATTCCCGGTCTTGCGGGAATGGGGAATATCTTTCTCGTCCGCCAGTTTATGAAAGGCATTCCGAAGGATCTCGACGAATCCGCCAGGGTTGACGGTGCCGGTGATTTCCGGATCTATTATTCCGTTATATTGCCGCTCATCAAACCGGTGCTGATCGTGTGCGGGCTGTTTTCCTTTACCGGATCCTGGAATGATTTCCTCTGGCCGGTCATCGTATATACCGATGTCGAGAAGATGCCGGTTACTGCGGGGCTGCTGCTGCTTCAGGATATTTACGGAAATTATCGCATGATCGGGCAATTGATGGGGTCGGCCATTCTGGCCATCATTCCGACTTTGCTGTTATTTCTTTTTGCCCAGAAGTATTTTGTGCAGTCGATTAATCTGAATGCCGGGATTAAAGGCTAAGGAAACAGACCTTTTGGGTCCCAGCCAATAAATATAAAAAATCATTATACTTGGATAGGAGTTATCATCATGTCAGAATTGAAATTGAACAATCCCCTCATCGAGCAGAGGGCGGACCCTTGGATTTATAAGCATACCGACGGTTATTATTATTTCACGGCTTCGGTTCCCGAGTACGACCGGATTGAGCTGCGGCGCTCCCGTACCATCGCCGGTTTGGCGGAAGCGGAGGGGAAGACAATCTGGGTGAAGCACGAAACCGGATGGATGAGCGCCAACATCTGGGCACCGGAAATTCATTACATCGACGGCAAATGGTATGTGTATTATGCCGCTGCGCATACATCCGAAACTAGAGACGGATTATTCGATCATCGCATGTTTGTGCTCGAGAATGAAGCTGCGAATCCCCTTGAAGGCGAGTGGGTCGAGAAAGGGCAGGTCGTGACGAAATGGGAGTCTTTTGCCTTGGACGCCACAACGTTCGAGCATCGCGGTACACGGTACTATGTGTGGGCTCAGAAGGATCCCGGCATTCCCGGGAACTCCAATCTGTATATCTCGGAAATGGAGAATCCATGGACACTCAAGGGAGAGCAGGTCCTTATCTCCAGGCCGGAATATGATTGGGAGAAGCAGGGATATCTGGTCAATGAGGGCGCGGCGATCTTGAAGCGGAACGGCCGGATATTCATGACGTATTCAGCAAGTGCAACTGACCATAATTATTGTATGGGGTTGTTAACAGCGGATGAGAGCAGTGATTTGCTGAATCCGACTTCATGGGTGAAGTCGCCGGAGCCGGTATTTGCTACCTCGGAGGCCAACGGACTGTATGGACCCGGGCATAACAGCTTCACCGTATCGGAAGACGGCACGCAGGATATTCTCGTCTATCATGCGCGAAGCTACAAAGAGATCGAAGGCGATCCGCTGTATGACCCGAACCGCCATACCCGGGTACAGCTGATCCGGTGGAACGAGGACGGTACGCCGAACTTCGGCGTGCCGCGGCCGGATACGAAGCTTGTCAACGCCGACTGATTCGATTGCATGAACAATAAGAGCTGCCAGACATCCGTTGCTACGTACAATGGAATGCTGGCAGCTTTTTGGTTTTAATGGGCATTAACGAGAGGATAAGGGCAGGATTATCCTGGACGATGGACGTTGGACGATACTTGTCGAAACATAGCTAATAAAGGGATAGCAGCCTAAACCGGCAGCTTGAACGGATAGCTTAGAAGGAATATCGCCCCGCAATGGAGAACAAAGGTACAGTGCGAACTTTCGGTTCATTAAATCGTGTGGGAGGAATATGCAATGGCTAATATATTGGTCTTGGGCGGAACCCGTTTTTTTGGCAAACGACTGGTCCAGCGCCTGATCGATAACGGGGACGAGGTCACCATTCTTACGCGGGGCAACCATCAGGACCCGTTCGGCCGGCATGTGCGGCGGATTGCGGCGGATCGGAAAGATCCCGGCGCGCTGAAGCGGGCTGCCGGTGAAGCGGATTGGGATATCGTGTATGATAATATATGTTATACGCCGGAGGAAGCCGGGCAAGCAGCCGATATATTTGCAGATCGAACGGGCCATTACGTGCTCACGTCGACGCTGTCGGTTTATGATTTTGCCGATCATTCGCTCCGCGAGGAGGATTTCGATCCATACCGGTATCCGATTATTATGAACGACCAGCAGGACTACAGCTATAAGGAAGGAAAGCGGCAAGCTGAAGCGGTGTTGTTCGGGAGGCATAATCTGAACGTTACGGCGGTGCGGCTCCCGATCGTGCTTGGCCCTGACGACTATACCAAGCGGCTGCTGTTCCATGTCGAGCATGCGGCTGCCGGCGAGCCGATCGGATTGCCGGCGCCTGATGCGGAAATATCGTTCATTCATGCGGAGGAGGCTGCCGAGTTCCTCCAATGGGCAGGGACAACCCGGTTCGAAGGGCCGATTAATGCCTGCTCTGACGGAACGATAACGATTCGAGAGATTATGGGAATGATCGAGAAAGAGATCGGCAGATCGGCGCCGCTTATCCCGTCTGCGTCCCCTGAGCATATGTCTCCGTTCGGAATTCCGGACAATTGGACGATGGACAACACGAAGGCGGCTGAAGCCGGTTTCCGGTTTTGGAATTTAAGGGATTGGATGCCCCGGTTAATATCCGAGCTATCAACCGATGTGAGGTTAAAGTAGCTTATAAGCGCAGGTGAGGCTATCCAGAAAGGAAGAAACAGCATGAATGACAAAATCGAAGCTTTCAAGGCGCGAATCCAGCAGTTGACGGCTGACGGAAAATGCTCCCCCGAGGCTGCTAAGCTGATCGACGAAATGTACGCGGAGCTTGAGACGGCCTACAAGCAGAACCTGAACCTGAGGAAGACGGCGCTTAAGGCCGTATCGAAGCAGGAGAGAATGTCCAGCAAATTGAAGGATGCGCTAATGGAGTAGTTAGGTTCTGATTCTGTAATATGAACGTCAGTCCAAAAGGAATGAAGACTTCGATTCTCAAATGTTCATAATCGAAGTTGAACTAGCTAAAGGGGATGCCCGAAAGATCTGATAGATCTCAAGGACATCCCCTTTTCTCAGTGGATCATGCCTTCCGTCAGCTTCCGGATGAGGTTCCCGGCTTCGGTGCGGAACGCTTCTTCTTAAACCGGGGGCCGACATAATTCCGCTTACGGTCACGGAACAGAATCCAGCCGCCAAGAAAGCCGATGCCGATTACAAAGAGCGCAAGGCCGCCAAGAAATGGAAGCCAGCCGAAGGAGGGATCGGTCACGCGATCATCTCCATGGACGGCGATATATAGGAACACCGCATCTTTCATCATTAAGAAGCCTTTCATCGCCATAAAGCCGGGAACGACCAATATAAGAATGGCGATAAACCGGGAAATAATCATTTTCATAAGGAGATTCCTTCCTGAGACTGATGTAAAGTTCTATCGTTTATCATACCTTTTTCCATAGGAGATGTCTATTTGGTTTAGGTGTCTTTCGATTTTGTGTTCAGCTAAAAAGAGAGTACAATGAGAGAGAAACTGGACTTATGTTGGAGGTGCCGATTGTGGCAATTACATGTGATGTAGCGATACTTGGCGGGGGGACCGGAGGATATGTTGCAGCCATCCGGGCGGCCCAGCTTGGAAAAAATGTGGTCATCATTGAACAGGACAAGCTCGGAGGAACCTGCCTGCATCGCGGATGTATTCCGAGTAAAGCCTTGCTTCGGAGCGCCGAGCTATTTGCAGAGATGAAGGACAGCGAGCGTTACGGCATCGAGTCAGACGGCGTCCGTTTATCGTTTGGCAAAGTGCAGCAGCGTAAAGAAGGCATCGTTCATAAACTGTATCAAGGCGTTCAATATTTGATGCGGAAAAATAAAATTACCGTGGTCCAAGGAAAAGGGAGAGTCATCGGGCCTTCCATCTTCTCGCCGCGGAGCGGGGCTGTAGCTGTGGAGCTTCCGGACGGCGAGATGGAGACGGTCGTTCCAACCCATCTGATTATTGCTACCGGTTCCAGACCACGTCATCTGCCCGGGCTTGAGCCGGACGGCGTACATATCCTGACCAGCGACCATGCACTCCAGATGGAGGAGCTCCCTGAATCCATCATCATTGTCGGAGGCGGCGTTATCGGCGTGGAATGGGCCTCGATGCTGAATGATTTCGGCGTGAACGTCACCGTGGTCGAGGCGGCGACGCATCTTGTGCCAGCGGAGGATGAAGAGATCGGACGGGAGCTTAAGAAGCAGCTTGCCGGAAGGGGCGTCAACATCCTGACAGGCGCAAAGCTGCTGATCGAAACCTGCGAGGTTCAAGAAGGACGCGTTACGATTACTCTCGAGCATGACGGCGAGAGCAGGACGCTGACCGCTGACAAGCTTTTGATGTCCGTAGGAAGGGTTGGCAATACCGACCAGATCGGCCTGGAAAATACCGATGTCCGCGTGGAGAACGGAGTCATTGCCGTGAATGCGAACATGCAGACGACCGAACCGCATATTTATGCGATCGGCGACTGCATTGGCGGTCTACAGCTTGCACATGCCGCCAGCCATGAGGGGATCACGGCCGTGAATCATCTGGCAGGCGAGGCCCATATGACTTATCGCAAAGAGTGGATTCCGCGCTGCATTTATTCCCGTCCTGAGGCGGCCAGCGTTGGCCTTACGGAGAAGGAAGCCCGGGATCGCGGGCATGCGGTCAAGGTCGGCAAGTTTCCATTCTCCGCGATCGGCAAAGCGCTGGTCAACGGGACGCAGGAAGGCTTTGTAAAAGTGATCGCCGATCAGGAGACGCAGGATATTTTGGGCGTGCATATGATCGGTCCGCACGTTACGGAGCTGATCGGGGAAGCGGCACTTGCGCAGGTGCTGGATGCCACGCCTTGGGAAGTAGGAGCAGCGGTTCATGCGCACCCGTCGTTGTCGGAAATCATAGGCGAAGCGATGCTGGCCGTGGACGGAAAATCGATCGGTTTATAGGCCTAAAGGCATTCTTTGTGGAATCCCTCATTTCTTTTTGGTTAAAAAGGGATTATAATAACATTAAGCCAAGTCTTAGTACCAGGTTTTAATACTTGCTCTGATATGCTACTGTTGACGGTGCGACTGCACCGATCCTGGAGGGCGAGGCTCATGATAAAGGAGGGATCTCCATGAAAGAACAAGAAACGATGACTTCGAAGACCAATCGGCATGAACAGCTTGGGCTTACAGACGGACAGGTTCTGGACATGTACAAATATATGGTGCTGGCGCGCAAGTTCGATGAGCGCAACCTGCTGCTGCAGCGTGCCGGCAAAATTAATTTTCACGTATCCGGGATCGGACAGGAGGCTTGTCAGGTCGCTGCGGCTTTTGCCCTCGACCGGGAGAAGGATTATTTCCTGCCATACTACCGCGATTACGGATTTGTGATGGCTGTAGGCATGACACCGCGAGAGCTCATGCTGTCGGCATTTGCCAAGGCGGAGGATCCGAACAGCGGCGGCCGGCAAATGCCCGGGCATTTCGGGAGCAAGCGGCTGCGTATCGTGACAGGGTCCAGCCCGGTCACAACGCAGGTTCCGCATGCGGTAGGCATCGCGCTGGCTGCTAAGATGCAGAAGAAGGATTTTGTTACGTTTGTTACGTTTGGCGAAGGTTCGAGCAACCAGGGAGATTTCCATGAGGGCTGCAACTTTGCCGGCGTCCATAAGCTACCTGTTATTTTGATGTGCGAGAATAATCAGTACGCGATTTCGGTTCCGATTCACAAGCAGCTCAGCGGCAAAGTGAGCGACCGTGCGCTGGGATATGGTTTCCCGGGCATTCGGGTAGACGGCAATGATGCGCTAGCTGTATATGCAGCAGTTAAGGAAGCGCGTGAGCGGGCGATCCGCGGCGAAGGGCCGACACTGATCGAGTCGATGATGTATCGTCTGTCTCCGCATTCCACCTCCGATAACGATTTGGCTTATCGGACGAAAGAGGAAGTCGAAGAGAACTGGAAGAAAGACGGCGTGGTCCGGTTCAAGAATTATCTGATCGATTGCGGATTATGGGATGAAGCGCGGGATCAGGATCTTATTGCACAATTGAATCTGGAAATTAAAGAAGCGACCGAATCCGCAGACAATGCGCCATTCCCTAAGCCGGAAGATACGCTTCTTCACGTATATGCCAGTGATGAAGGAGGGGCTCAAGCATGGCGGTAATGGAGTATATTGATGCCATTCGACTTGCAATGAAGGAAGAGATGCAGCGGGATGAATCGGTATTCGTGCTGGGCGAGGACGTTGGCGTTAAGGGCGGCGTCTTCACCACAACGAAAGGCCTGATGGAACAGTTCGGAGAAATGCGCGTGATGGATACCCCGCTCTCGGAATCGGCGATCGCCGGCGTAGCCATCGGAGCCGCCATGTACGGCATGAAGCCGATCGCGGAGATGCAGTACTCGGATTTCATGCTTCCCGCGACCAACCAGATCATCAGTGAAGCAGCCAAAATCCGTTACCGCTCGAATAACGACTGGAGCTGTCCCGTGGTTATCCGGGCGCCGATCGGAGGAGGAATCTTCGGCGGCCTGTACCATTCCCAGTGTCCGGAATCGATATTCGTCGGGACACCGGGCCTTAAGATCGTCGCCCCTTTCTCGGCGTATGATGCGAAGGGATTGCTGAAGGCAGCGGTACGCGATCCGGATCCGGTCCTGTTCTTCGAGAATAAAAAGTGCTATAAGCTGATCAAGGGCGAGGTTCCGGATGACGATTACGTCGTACCGATCGGGAAGGCGAATCTGCTTCGGGAAGGGGCCGACATTACGGTGATCGGCTATAGTCAGCCGCTGCACTTCGTGATGCAGGCTGCCGAGGAGTTGGAGAAGGAAGAGGGCATCACCGCCCACGTGCTCGATTTGCGCACCTTGCAGCCGCTGGATCAGCAGGCGATTATGGATGCGGCCCGTCAGACGGGGAAAGTGCTGATCGTGCATGAGGACAACAAAACCGGCGGTGTTGGCGCTGAAGTAGCGGCGATCATTGCCGAGCACTGTCTGTACGATCTGGATGCGCCGATTATGCGTTTATGCGGTCCGGATGTGCCGGCGATGCCGATCAGTCCGCCGATGGAGAAGTTTTTTATGCTGAACAAAGATAAAGTCAAAGAATCCATGCGTCAGCTGGCGCTTTACTAAGAACAGGGAGTTGTGAGCATGTCCGATAATCAGAAATTAACCGATGTTGCGATGCCTCAGCTCGCGGAATCCCTAGTTTCCGCAACGATTGCCAAGTGGTTAAAGAAGCCGGGGGATCCGATCGAGCAGTATGAACCGATCTGCGAAGTCATCACGGATAAAGTGAATGCCGAGATTCCGTCGACGATGGATGGCGTGATGGGAGAATGGTTGGCACAGGAAGGCCAAACGGTGAACGTAGGTGAAGTTATTTGCCGGATCGCTACCGCGGCTGCTCCGGAGCGTACGCCATCCGCTCAGCCTTCGGGCTATCCCGCACAGGCTTCCCCAAGCCGTACGGTTTCGGCGGAAGGAGAATCCATGCGTCACCGGTACTCTCCTGCGGTTCAAAGCCTGGCGGCAGAGCACCAAATTGATTTAAACCAGGTACAAGGCACCGGAATGGGCGGCAGAATTACACGTAAAGACGTTCTGGCCTATATCGGGCAGGGACGACCGGCTGCTGCCGCAACCGCAGCTTCCGGCATGGTCTCGAATGAAGCCGAGACGGCGGCACAACGATCAGCTTCGCCGTTCGAAGGCATGCAGCGCCAGACGCCTGCCGCACCGACGCCGCCGCCCGGAACGCCCATCCCGGATGTGCGTCATTCCGGGCTTCACTTGACCGAAACGCCGAAGATCCCGACCATCGAAGTGGAAGGCATGGAAAACGGGCGCTCGGAATATTTTATTGATGTTACGCCGATTCGTAATGCGATTGCGAGAAATATGCGCCAAAGCGTCACCGAAATCCCGCATGCCTGGACCATGATCGAGGTGGATGTGACCAACGTCGTGCTGCTGCGGAACAAACTGAAGGATGAATTCAAACGGAAGGAAGGGGTCAATCTCACCTATCTGGCATTCCTGCTGAAGGCGGTTGTCAATGCGATCAAGGATTACCCGATCATGAATTCCTTCTGGGCTGTCGATAAAATCGTTGTCAAACGGGATATCAATCTGTCGCTGGCCGTAGGTACGGAGGATTCGGTGCTTACACCGGTTATCCAACGCGCTGACCAGAAGAATATCGCCGGCCTTGCCAGAGAGATCGACGAGCTTGCGCGCAAGACCCGCGAAGGCAAGCTGACTCTCGATGACATGCAGGGCGGTACCTTTACGGTAAACAATACGGGCTCCTTCGGCTCCATCCTTTCTTACCCGATTATTAACTATCCGCAGGCAGCGATCCTGACGTTCGAATCGATCGTGAAGAAACCGGTCGTGATCAATGATATGATCGCAGTCCGTTCCATGGCGAACCTGTGTCTGTCATTGGATCACCGCATTTTGGACGGCGTCATCTGCGGCCGGTTCCTGCAGCGGGTTAAGGACAACCTGGAGAGCTTCAGCCTGGATACGAAGCTGTACTGAGTTGGAACAATTCTTGGTGGTAACATCTGTAAATCGACTAAGCAACACCTGTAAACGCCCGTGCATATGCTCACGGGCTGTTGTGATCATGGCATTCATTCGGATATTGGACCCCAGTGGAGAGAAGGGTGAGCACAATGACGAAACCGTTAAATGTCTCGTACACGCCGATGCTCGATTACGGCATGGCCTGGGAGCTGCAAAAGCTCCATGTAGCGGAAATCGACAAAGGGGAGCGTCACGAAAGCCTGATGCTCCTCCAACATCCGCCTACCTATACGATAGGCTCGCAGCGTCATCCGGAGCATTTGCTGCTCAGCAAGGAAGAGCTGGAGAAGAAGGGCATTGGCCTGTTCGAGATCGATCGTGGCGGGGATATTACATATCATGGACCCGGACAGCTGGTCGGGTATCCGCTCTTAGTGCTTGAAGGCGGCAAGGGGCTGGATTTGCACGGATTCCTCCGCAGCGTGGAGCAGGTCATTATCGATTATTTGGCCGCGCACCAAATCGAAGCAGGCCGCAAGCCGGAGTATACGGGCGTGTGGGTCGGCGACCGCAAAATATGCGCGATCGGCGTGAAATTCAACAAGCGCCGGCATGACCGGGGATTTGTCACGAGCCACGGCTTCGCTTTTAACATTAAAGCGGGCATCGCCGAATCCGGCTTCACGGGAATCATTCCGTGCGGGATTCAGGAATATGGCGTGACATCGCTGGAGGATTGCACCGGCCGCACCTTCGAAGTCGAGGAAGTAGCGCGGGAGATCGTGCCCTACTTCACCAAGGTATTTTCCTATAAGGCGCATTGGCCGGATAAAGTCTGGACATAAGCTGTCGCTTAACGTAAAAGAAGGGGCTCCAGGACAATAAGCAGCGTGGATCCGATCATGGCGATCAGCATGAGATAGATAAAAACTCGAAACCATTTTTTACGTTGCATGGTGCAGCTCCTTTGAAAAAGTTTAATGATGTACATCATTATAGCAGCATTTATTCCGTTTGGAAGGCTATAAGTCCATTGTATCGTAACTGCGAAAGAGAGGGAAGTCCAGTGATCTCAAGAGAACGAATCATTCAAGAGTTTATGGAACTGGTTCAGGTGGACAGCGAAACGAAGCATGAAGAGGCGATATCCGGCGTATTAAAGGAAAAGTTCGGAAGCCTTGGCCTCGAGGTCGTCGAAGACGACGCAAAGGATAAGACCGGGCACGGAGCAGGCAACCTCATCATAACCTGGAAGGCGGAAGGCGCGGAGAAAGCGCCGAAGGTACTGTTTACCTGCCATATGGATACCGTTACACCCGGCCGGGGAATTAAGCCGACGCTCGGGGAAGACGGCTGGATTCGCAGTGACGGGACGACGATTCTCGGCGCGGACGATAAGGCCGGAATCGCCGCTTTACTCGAAGGGATCCGGGTGATCCAGGAGAACAAGATTCCGCATGGCCAGATTCAATTCGTCATCACCGTCGGCGAGGAATCCGGTTTGGTCGGCGCTCGTGCGCTCGATCCGAAATACCTGGAAGCAGAGATGGGGTTTGCGCTCGATTCAAACGGAGAGCTGGGTTCCATCGTCGTTGCCGCTCCGACCCAAGCAAAGATCAAGATGATTATTAAGGGGAAATCGGCGCATGCCGGCGTGAATCCGGAGGATGGCATCAGTGCCATCCAAGTCGCCTCCAAAGCGATATCCAAAATGAAGCTCGGGCGCATCGATAAAGAAACGACAGCGAACATCGGCAAATTCCAAGGCGGCGGAGCTACCAACATCGTGTGCGATTACGTGGAGATCGACGCCGAAGCGAGAAGCATCGTGCAGGAGAAGGTGGATAAGCAAGTTGGCGATATGCGCGAAGCGCTTGAAACCACGGTTCGGGAGTACAATGCAAATTGCGAGTTTATTAGCGAGATTGTGTATCCCGCATATAGCTTTAATGAGCATGATGCAGTCGTGCAGCTTGCGCAGCGGGCGATCCGCGGGCTTGGCATGCAGGCGGATACCTTTACGTCCGGAGGAGGCAGTGATGCCAACATCTTCAACGGACTCGGCATTCCGACCGTAAATCTGGCGATCGGGTATCGCGACATTCATACAACCAAGGAACGGATTAAGGCCGAGGACTTGGAAAAAGCCGCACAGATCGTTGTGGCCATCGTGCAAGAAACAGCAAAATCCTAATACCAATAAAGTCCGCAGCGGGCATCACCCGCTGCGGACTTTTTATAATGCTCTCATCGCCTCGACTCAAGGAGCGTGGAGCGTTTTTATATTTCAGAGCTTCTTTCGAGCGAAGGAAGTCTTTACATGGTCTTTACATGAGCGCTAATTGACCAGCGAGCGTTCAGTCTCAAAGGGGTCGTTCCGTTGCTGTGCCGGGGACCAGGACGTGTGCCACCCCGTGCTCTCGACCACGTGCAGGGCCGCATTAATTTTGCCCAGATATGCCTCGATTTCTGTTCTGGCTTCAGCCGAAGCATACACTCTTTCCAGCCTTCCGGAGAGCGAGATCAGGGTGGACTGCAAATAACAGGCCGCTTCGCCGAATCTTGCCGCAGTATATGAGGGCCGATGGCTGCGAAGCTGCGCGAATAACTTCGCGGACTCTTCATAGGAGCCTTGGTCGTACAGACGCTCGGCAGCTACAAAAATCAGATCGGTGCTGTACAGGCCCGGGTCCTGCAGGGGCAGTTCTTCGAGCGCATGGATTTTTGCCGCTGCAAGCGACTTATATCCTTCCTGATATAATAGGCAAATCAGTGCATAATAAGCATGGTCGCCATATTCAGCCAGCAATTCCTCGGCCGCATCGATCATGCCGAGCGATACCGCGATGTCAGCCCATTCGATTCGCTCGGTCAAGCTGAGACTGGCTTCCAGCTGCGTACGCTTCAGCTTCCGTTCACAGAGAAGCTGAATGATCCGATGCTTGCTCTTCCGGTCCGTAAGCTCATTCAGCCCTTCCCCGCGACCCGCCTGGTTGCCTTGGTTCATAAGCTGCAGCGCTTCGGGGATCCGGTCGCTCCGGATCAGGCTGCATATGTACATATGCCATTGTTCATGGGTTAAACGGTCAAGGCGAGAGAGACATTCTGCGGCAATCGAATAGGAGCCGATATAATATAGCGCCTTGCCCAGCATTGCTTCCGAATTCGTGCAGCCTCCTGCTTCCCGCGCAAGGGAAGCGTAAATATCGGGATCTGCCGTTCCCTGCGTATGGAGGAGGGCAGCCCACTGGTTCAAGGCCTCCTGTGCATATGCTCCCTTCTTCGATAGAACGGTCCGAAATGCATTCTCCGCATCTTGGAAAGAACGAAGACGCATGCTTAATAGACCATACTCAAGCCAGATCAGATCCGAATCTTTCCATTCGGTCTGGGCCCCTTGGTCTCTATTCAATGGAGAGGATAGCGCCGCTTCCCTGAAGCTCACAAGCGCTTCCTCAAGATATCCGCGTCTTTCGTACCACTTCCCGCGTTCATAGATCGTTGAAGGCGGGCTTGTAATTGGTTCGGTTTCAATAAATGGTATATGTCGCATGTCGAAGCCTCCCAATGTAATAACACAGGTTCCGGTGTGAAAGTCATGGTCGAAATTCGAAAAAAAGAGAAAAAAGTCGAAAAAAGAGTCTAAAGTCCTAGTAATGCCGGGCGCTTGCGTGTTTATTCAATCTCTTGGCGGTAATAATATCCATGATGGTTGCCTCTGGCCCCCATTGATTCTGCCATTGCTTGAGCATAATGCGGATCTGCCAGGCTCGTCCCACCATATGAATCGAATGCTCCCCTTGATAGCCCTTCATCACGCGTTCCTTCTTTCTCGGAAATTTTGATATAATACACCTTATGCAATAGCATGGGCAGTCATGCCGTTTTTAAACTTAAGGAGGCTAAATCTATGAACGTGACCGGCAGCAGCAACCGCGAAGCTTCAAATAAAATGCTGGAAGAAACGACAATATCGACGCAGCCTGTATTCGACGGGAAGATCATTTCCCTTCAGGTGGATACCGTCCGCCTTCCGGACGGGCAGACAGCAACGCGGGAAGTCGTAAGGCATCCTGGTGCCGTAGCGGTCCTTGCGTTAAAAGGGGATAAAATGCTGGTCGTCGACCAGTTCAGGCAGCCGCTGGGGCGCTGCGAGGTGGAGATTCCCGCCGGCAAGCTGGAGCGCGGCGAGGAGCCGATGGAAGCTGCAAAGCGGGAGCTGCAGGAGGAGACGGGCTATGCATGCGGTTCGATTCGCAAGCTGCACTCCTTTTACACGTCCCCGGGCTTTGCCGACGAAATCATTCATCTCTATCTGGCCGAAGATCTTGTGAGTGGAGCCATGAACCCGGATGAGGATGAATTTCTCCAATTGATGGAAGTCACGCTGGAGGAAGCCTATGATCTTATAAGAGAAGAAAGAATCAGCGATGCCAAAACGATTCTGGCGGTGTATGCATGGAAAATGTATACGATGACGGGAACGATCTGACATGAGTTCGGGTAAGAAGCTTGACTTCCAGCAGGACCTGCACAGCTACTATTGCGATATGCATATTCATATCGGCCGAACGGACAGCGGACAAGCTGTCAAAATTAGCGCAAGCAACAACCTGACGTTCGAGAACATTGCGGCGGAAGCCTCCGAACGGAAAGGCATCCGGATGATCGGCATTATCGACTGCCACTCTCCTTCCGTGCAGGACGATATCACCCGCTGCCTGGACAGCGGAGTCATGGAAGAAATCGAGGGCGGGGGCATCGCCTACCGGGATACGGTCATTCTTCTCGGCAGCGAGATCGAAATACGGGAGCCGGGCCTGGGAGCGGCGCATGTGCTTGCGTATTTTCCGGATTTGGGCACCATGCGCGAGTTCACGGACTGGATGTCCCGCTATATGAAAAATGTCCAGCTTAGCTCGCAGCGAATCTATGTGTCTCCGCGGGAGCTGCAGCAGGAAATCATCGGCCGCGGCGGCCTGCTCATTCCCGCGCATGTATTTACGCCTCATAAAGGGCTGTACGGCAGCATGGCGGATCGGATGAGCGATGTGTTTGATCTTGACGGGATTGCAGGCATCGAGCTTGGTCTCAGCGCCGATTCCTCGATGGCGGGATTGATCAGCGAGCTCGACCGCTACACCTTTCTGACCAATTCGGACGCGCATTCGCTGGGGAAGATCGGAAGGGAATACAACCGGATTGATTTGGCCGGCCCATCGTTCGAGGAATTCAAAATGGCGCTTCAGATGAAGGAAGGGCGGAGGGTGTCGGCGAACTACGGCCTGAACCCGAAGCTGGGGAAATACCATCGGACCTATTGCGGCGGATGCGAGAGCATCCTCGATCAGGAGCACTTAGCTGCCGAATCCGGGCCGCCAAGATGCCCGTACTGCGGCAGCACCAAGCTCATCCAGGGCGTCCTTGACCGGATCCTTGATATTGCAGACCGGGAGGATCCGCGCATACCGCCGACCCGGCCGCCATACCATTATCAGGTTCCGCTTGAGTTCATCCCCGGCCTCGGCAAATCGGCTATGGGGAAGCTGCTGGCCGCCTTCGGGACCGAAATGGCGATTCTTCATCAAGCCACCGAAACGGAGCTTGCGGAGGTCGCCGGGGAGATGCTTGCAGCCAGCATTGTCAAGGCAAGAAACGGAACGCTGGCCCTGTCCTCGGGCGGTGGAGGCACCTATGGCAAGGTGATGAAGTAAGGACACGCCGAGGTCCGTCCCCGGAACCTTTCTTCCAGTCATAGAATTCGAGAGGGGATCATAGAGTAGAGTAGAGACAGGAAAGGAGACTCTATTCTATGCAATCATTCCGCCAGACGTTAAAGGATCAGACACCGCTCTATGTATTTGTTGCTGTCTTGTTTCTGGTCGGCGTGCTCTTCGGGGCGCTGATGGTCAATGCGCTGTCGTTGGAGCAGCAGCAGGACATGGCCAGGCACTTGAACCATTTTTTCATTAACGTGCAGGACAGCAACGAAACCATGATGCAGTCCTCCTACTGGAGCATAGCGGGTCTTCATCTGAAATGGATCGGACTAATATGGATTTTAGGCTTGTCGGTGATCGGCCTGCCGGGCATTCTCATTTTGGATTTTTTGAAGGGAGTGCTGATCGGCTTTACCGTCGGATACTTGGTTGGGCAATACTCGTGGACCGGTCTGCTATTCGCACTGGTATCCATCGCGCCGCAAAACCTGGTCATTATCCCGATGCTGATGATGTGCAGCGTTGCAGCCATCTCGTTCTCCCTATATATCATCAGAAATCGATTTTTGATGCATCGCGGAGGCAGCATGGTACGGCCGCTGACATCCTATGCACTGATAACGCTCTGCATGGTGGTTCTGGCGCTGTGCATTTCGTCCTTTGAGACGTGGGTAACGCCGGCGATGATGCAGTGGGTAACCCCGATGCTGCTGTAATGCCGCGTGTTTTAGCGGAGAGTAAAAGCGTTTGACTTTGTTTGTCAAATCCCCCTATAATGAAGGAAGTGACAATGACGTGCAGTGATTTCCAAGGGGGAGGGAAACGATGGAAGCGCGGATCGACAAAATTAAGCAGCAGCTGCAATCCCAAGGTTACAAATTAACGCCCCAGCGGGAAGCCACGGTTAGCGTGTTGTTGGAGAATGAAGACGACCACCTTAGCGCAGAAGATGTATTTATGCTCGTGAAAGAGAAAGCTCCGGAGATCGGTCTGGCAACCGTATACCGTACCCTGGAGCTGCTGAGTGAGCTTCATGTCGTAGAGAAGATCAATTTCGGCGATGGTGTCGCAAGATACGACCTTCGAACAGATACTTCGAAACATCATCACCATCATCTAATATGCACTCAATGTGGAAGCATGGATGAAATACGCGAGGATTGGCTCGGTCCCTTAGAGGAACGACTGGAGCGCGAATTCAATTTCACCGTGCACGACCATCGGCTTGATTTCCACGGCATATGCTACCGTTGCAAGGAGAAGGGCAAGAACGACCCTGATAAATCTTAACTTATAACCAACATCATATGGCGTGGTGATTCATCACGGCAAAGCCCTCTTTAACGCATACAGCCGGGAGGGCTTTTCATTTGGGTAGGAAATGGACATGAGTACATACTCGATTCAGGCGGGAATCGTGCCGAATTGCGCTTTGCCCCTTATCGGATGCCGGTATATATGCCGGCCCGGTATCATAGTCTTAATGTGACGAGCTTTCGGGCTCAAGCGTACAAAGAACACAAGGGGGACGCATGATCATGATTATATCGATCCGCAAAATCGCCGCATGGATCCGCTTCATTTCCATGTTCGCCCTGTTAACGATGTTTTTCTATTATATCCTTGGATGGGTGGGAGACTGGTTAACCCCATCCGACCCTTACCGTACGCCGTCCGGTCATGCCGTAAAGGCATTTCAGCCGGAGAGCACGTTAGATGCTAGATATTCGCCGATGGAACGTCTCCGTTTATATTACTGGTATGGCGAGTAGATGTTCCAAAGGGCATGCAGGGTCAGGTGGAAACGATGCTTCAATATGTAGATGAATACTTAGAATATTTGGAAGAGTCAAAACGATTGTCGCCGCGAACGATTGAGTCGTACCGGACGGACATCACCAGCTTTATCGCGTTTGCGGCCGAGAGGGACGTCACGGAACCAGGGGATGTTAATCGTGCGCTGCTCGGAATATACCTTGGCCGAATGCGCCAGCAGGGGAGGGCGGCTTCGACCCAGCTGCGCTGCATCGCGTCGCTCCGGTCTTTTTTTCAGTATTTGGTCCGCCGGGCCGTCATCATCCAGGATCCCACCTTGCTGCTGGAATCGCCCAAGCCGGAGCGCAGGCCTCCTAAGGCTCTTGAGGAGCAGCAGGTAGACAAGCTGCTGGCGGCTCCGGATTGCGATTCTCCGCAAGGGGCAAGGGACAAGGCGATGCTCGAGCTTCTCTATGCCTCCGGAATTAAGGTTTCGGAGCTAGTGTCGCTGAGCCTGGCCGACGTGGATCTACGGATGCGATTTTTGCGCTGCGCGGCAGGTGAGGGTAAGGAACGGATCCTGCCGATCACAAGAACCGCTGCCCGGCATGTGGAGTTTTATGTCCATGAAATGAGGGACAAGCTGCTCAAGGATGATGGGGAAGACGGACTGTTCCTGAATACGCAGGGCAAACGGCTGTCGAGGCAGGGCTTTTGGAAAATTATCAAGAAATACGGCAAGTCGGCCGGTATCGAGGAAGAGATCACGCCTCACACGCTCCGGCATTCCTTTGCGGTCCATTTGCTGCAGAACGGAGCTGACCTGCGCTCGGTACAGGAAATGCTTGGGCATTCGGCACTTTCCACGACGGGCATGTACCAATCGGCCAAGAAGAGCATGAAGGAAGTGTACGACCACTTTCATCCCAGGGCTTGAATATAGACAGCTTTGCATATGAACTGCAAATCATAATCGATAACCATACAGTTAGGAGAGAACGAGATGAGTTCAGTAAACCAAGCAAGCATTAAAGAAGCGGCGGAATATATCCGCCGGCAGCATGACGTCAAGCCCGAGGTAGGTCTCATCCTGGGTTCGGGTCTTGGCGTCCTGGCGGATCTGATGGAGAATGCGGTATCGATCAACTATCAAGACATCCCGCATTTTCCGGTATCGACGGTTGAAGGTCATGAAGGCGAGCTGCTGCTGGGAACGATTCACGGCCGAAGCGTCGTGCTGATGAAGGGCCGGTTTCACATGTATGAGGGCTACGGCCCCGAGCTGACTGCCTTTCCTGTCCGGGTCATGAAGGAACTTGGGGTGCAGAGCCTGCTTGTCACCAATGCGGCCGGCGGCATCAACACGTCCTTCGAGCCGGGAGATCTCATGCTGATCTCGGATCATCTGAATATGACGGGAAAAAATCCACTGATCGGACCTAATGATCCGGCGCTGGGCGTCCGGTTCCCGGATATGTCCGAGGCATACAGCCGCAGACTGCGGCAGCTGGCGAAGGAAATTGCCGTGAGCCAGAGCGTTGTCCTCAGAGAAGGGGTTTACGCCGGCTTGCTGGGTCCAACCTATGAAACGCCGGCCGAAATCCGGATGCTGCGTACCCTTGGCGCCGACGCGGTTGGCATGTCAACCGTTTCCGAAGTGATCGTAGCAAGACATGCCGGACTAGAGGTGCTTGGCATTTCCTGTATCAGTAACATGGCAGCGGGAATTTTGGATCAGCCGCTTTCCCATGACGAGGTAATGGAGACCACGGAGAAGGTACGAGAGAAGTTTCTCGGTTTGGTCATGGCGATTATCCCGAAAATGTAATCCATCTTACGGAAGAACAGAAGACCTGTACTTGCGAGGCGAATAACGCTGTCGTTTAGTACGGGTCTTTTTTTGCATCCAGCCTAAATACTGGAATAATTTGTTTCCAACCTGACGACAATGGTTAGAGAGACCCGTATACGTACGGGATGCCATTACGAGTGTCAGGAGGGGACGGAATTGAAAAAAGCGTTAATCGCTGGACTGTTTGCTTTCATTGTTGGATGGTCCAGTGCGGCAGTTCCAAGCTATGCCGAGGAAAACAGTAATACCGGCGGATCATCCCAAGGGGAGCTGGCGCCTAGTGCCCGTTCCGCCATCTTGCTTGATGCGGATACCGGAACCATCATTTACGAAAAAAACAGCCATGATAAGCTGCCTCCGGCCAGCATCACAAAAATTATGACGATGCTGCTGACGATGGAGGCGATCGACGAAGGACGTTTGAAGTTAACCGATAAGGTTCGCACCAGCGAGTATGCCGCTTCGATGGGGGGATCCCAAATCTTCCTCGAGCCCGGGGAAGAAATGACCGTCGAAGAAATGCTCAAGGGGATCGCTATGGCATCCGGCAACGACGCTTCCGTTGCGATGGCAGAGAAGATTGCAGGCACGGAGGAAGCCTTTGTCAAGCTGATGAACGAGAAAGCGGCGGAGCTCGGGATGAAGGATACGCATTTCGTCAATTGCAACGGATTGCCGGCAGACAACCATTATACTTCGGCGCATGACATCGCCCTGATGAGCCGCGAGCTGCTGAAATACGAGGGAATCACGAAGTATACCGGCGCCTATCAGGATTATTTGCGAAAGGATACGCCAAAGCCGTTCTGGCTGGTCAATACGAACAAGCTGGTCCGTTTTTACACGGGGGCGGACGGTTTGAAAACCGGCTATACCTCGGAGGCCAAATTTTGCTTGTCGGCAACGGCCAAGCGGGACGGATTGCGCACGATCGCGGTGGTGATGGGAGCTCCGGATACGAAGACGCGCAACAATGAAGTGTCCCGGTTATTCGATTATGCCTTCTCCCAATATGCGATGCATTCCATTTATAAGCCGGGTGAAGTGCTCGGGGTCCTGAAGGTGCAGAAGGGCAGCGTGCCGGAGATTACCATTCAGGCCGACAAAGAGTACAACGTGCTGGTCAAAAAGAATGCGAAAACCGAGGATATCCGGCATGAGCTTCAATGGACCGAAGGTCTGAAGGCTCCGGTTGCCGCCGGGCAAGTGATCGGAAAGCTGTCGGTTTACCAAGGGGACGCGCTGGTGAAGGAATTTGAACTGACGTCACCGGTCGAGGTGAAGAAAGCCGGATTCTGGAAGCTTTTTAAACGGACGACAGGCAAGTTGTTTCATGTAGATTGATAGGAGTTTTCTTCTAGTTTTGTCGGGGAGCAGGAAAGTCTTTTTCCATTGTAGAAATCTTTGTTCATGTCAGGGAGGAGAGTGAGCAAACATGAATCTGCATGTTGATATGGAGCATCACAGGCATGTGCTGATCGTTCGTTTGTCCGGGGAACTCGACCATCATACGGCCGATTCGGTTCGTCTTCAGCTGGATGAAGCCATCCAGCGGCGGCAAACGGAGCACTTGGTGCTAAGCTTGAAGGATCTGGAGTTTATGGACAGCTCGGGTCTTGGCGTCATTCTGGGACGCTATAAATTCATCAAGCAAAAAGGCGGCAAGATGGCGGTCTGCGACGTCAAACCGCAGGTTTATCGTCTGCTTGAAATGTCGGGCTTGTTCAAGATCATGCCGATCTATGAGAACGAGGGTACGGCGCTCTCGGGTTTGGAGGTAGTGTCATGAGTGAAGGTAAGTCGCAGCATAATTTTATGACTCTGCAGTTTGCCGCCAAGTCGGAAAACGAATCCTTTGCCCGTGTTGCCGTGGCAGCGTTCATATCCCAGCTGGATCCGACGATGGATGAGCTGAGCGACCTGAAGACGGTCGTATCCGAAGCGGTGACCAACTGCATCATTCACGGATATGACAGCAATCCGGAGGGGATCGTGAAGATCGAAGCTTCGATTGACGGAGATATCATCACCCTCTGTATTGAAGATGACGGCAGAGGCATCGAGGATCTGGAAATGGCCAAGCAGCCGCTGTACACGTCCAAGCCTGAGCTGGAGCGATCCGGTATGGGGTTCACGATTATGGAGAACTTCATGGATGAATTTGAAGTGGTCAGCCAGCCGGGCAGCGGCACCTCGATCAAAATGAAAAAGAGGATCGAATCTAAGAAAGCTTTATATAATTAGGGGTTGGACAAATGGATGCCGATGTGAAAAAAACTTCGCAGACTTATTTGGACGACGCGGAGGTCAAACGACTCATTGCACTCAGCCAAAACGGGGATCATGTTGCCCGGGATACGCTTGTCAATTGTAATATTCGGCTTGTCTGGTCTGTCGTTCAGCGGTTTATGAACCGGGGGTATGAGCCGGATGATCTTTTTCAAATCGGCTGTATCGGTCTCCTGAAGTCCGTGGACAAGTTCGATCTCAGTTATGACGTAAAGTTCTCTACCTATGCCGTGCCGATGATTATCGGGGAGATTCAGCGCTTCCTGCGGGATGACGGGACCTTGAAGGTCAGCCGCTCCCTCAAGGAAATGGCCAATAAAGTCAGGAAGAAGCGGGACGAGCTGTCCAAGCAGCTCGACCGTCTGCCGACGGTGAAGGAGGTTGCCGAGGAGCTGGGGGTAACGCCGGAGGACGTGGTGTTTGCCCAGGAAGCCAACAAGCCGCCGACCTCCATTCATGAAACGGTATTCGAGAATGACGGGGATCCGATTACGCTGATGGATCAGATAGCCGATGATTCGCAGGAGCGCTGGTTCGACAAGCTGGCTTTGAATGAAGCGATCGGAAGCTTGACCGAACGGGAACGCCTTATCGTTTATTTGCGGTATTACCGGGATCAGACGCAATCGGAAGTGGCCAGCCGGCTCGGGATTTCCCAGGTACAGGTGTCGAGGCTGGAGAAAAAAATACTGCAGAGCATTCGGAATGAAATCGCGCAGTAGCGCAATTGCCGATTCCGGTATGCTGTGTGCTCGATACGAGCGCCTCTTTCGAAATGGAGAGGCGCTTTTTCGTGCTCGCGAAGAGGTATAGGCTATGCTCCTTTCTTTGTGAATGCAGCATTATTGGATCATTTGAGGGCGCAGTCTTTTTGGAGAAATGGAGTAGAATCCACAGCGATTTCCCATACTAACGGTAATTTAGCAGTAAAGGAGTGTTTTTGGATGAAGGTCAATCCCACTCCGACGGTGTTTCTGCAGCTGCGAAGCCGCATACGTATTCCGAAAGACCAAACCGTCAAGCTTGGCGATGTCGCTTTCATCGTCTGCGATCCGGAATGGGAAGAACGGCTTGCCGCCCTTCCCCTCGTGCAGCCGAAGGACATGGACGGCAATCGGATGGTGATGGACTTGATCCAGATCATACCGAGGATCCGGCAGCTCATTCCGGACGTGCATATCGAGCCGATGGGCAACCACCATACGCTACTCGAGCTCACCGGACCGGAGAGCAGAAGCTCCAGGCTGTGGTTCCCGCTCGTTTGGCTGCTGCTGTTTTTTGGGTCGGCGCTTACGATTATGAATTTCCATGCGGACGTCAATATGCTCGAGGTGCAGATCCGAATAGTCGAGATGGTAACGGGAGAAAGGGATGAGCATCCTTACCTGTTCCAAATTGCCTATTCCCTTGGTCTTGGGTTCGGCATGACGGTATTCTTCAATCATTTGTTCAAGAAAAAGTGGAACGAGGAGCCGACACCGCTGGAAGTCGAAATGTATCTGTATCAGGAAAACCTGGACCAGTATGTCGTGGCCGAAGAGTATCGGAAAATGAATAAGGCGGCAGAAGGGCGCGGGAATGAATCATGATGACCTCGATGCTCCAGGGAATATTTACGTGCGTGCTTGGCGTGGCAGGGGGGATCGCGGTCGGAGGCGGAGTCATTGCCCTGATCATCGTGCTCGATATCATCCCGCGGCTGTCCCAGTTAACCTCGACCTATCACCGGGTCCATTGGTATGAGGGAGCGCTGATTTCCGGCTCCTTTATCGGCACGCTTGCGGACTTCTGGCATTGGTCGGTTCCGCTCGGGCCGGTTGTGAGCACGATCATCGGGCTGATGTGCGGCATCTTCATCGGCATGCTGGCAGCAGCACTGACGGAAGTATTGAATGTTCTGCCAATTTTGGCGAAGCGGCTTCGTTTAACCGGTTATTTATTCGGGCTGCTGATGGCGATGGTTGCCGGAAAGGTCGCCGGCTCGCTGTTCGATTGGCTTATATACAATCAATGATAGTTACTCGATCAGGAGGTATAGAATGGACGAGAATACAACCTATAACGAAGGCATAGAACCGGACATCCCGGTAATCCCGCCATCCGAAATCAAGGAGCTGGAGGAGGAGGCGCTTAAGGAAAAGAGAAATGCGGAAACCTCGGACAGCACGGAGGAATCGGTCATATACTGGCAGGGCGAGGATCGGGTGCCGGAGAAGATCAGCGTCCTGAAAGAGACGCTGAAGGAAGTGATGGGCTACGGCGTTTCCTTTGACGTCATCATCCGCGAGATGACTTTTGCGGGAAGGCCGGCAGCGCTTTTGTTCCTAAACGGCTTCACGAATGACGTCATCGTTTCCGAAATCTTAACCCGTCTTACCTACCTGACGCCGGAGGATGTCAGGGACGGCCACGCGCTGAACGACATAATGAAGGCGTATATTCCTCATGTCCAGGTTGAACAGGTGTCGAAGCTGAGCAAGGTGATCAATGACGTGTTATGCGGAATCTGCGCCTTGTTCATCGAGGGCGCTAGCACCGCCATCCTGCTGGATACCCGGAAATATCCCGTGCGCGGGCTTGAAGAGCCGGCGGTTGAACGCGTCGTTCGTGGAGCTAGGGACGGGTTCACGGAGACGATCGTAACCAATATCAATCTCGTGCGGCGGCGGGTCCGCGACCCGGGGCTTCATGTGGAGACGATGAAGGTAGGAAGACGGACCAAGACGGATGTGAGCCTGCTCTTTATCGACGATATTGCCGATCGCGTGCAGGTAGAAGCGATTCGCCGGAAAATAAAGCAGCTTGATCTCGAAGGGCTGCCGCTTGGCGACAAGCAGCTGGAGGAAGCAATCGTGAATAAGGGCTGGCATCCGTACCCGCTCGTCCGATACTCGGAACGGCCGGACGTGGTAGCCTCCCACTTGCTGGAGGGACGGATCGTCGTCATGGTCGATACATCGCCCAGCGTAATGATTATGCCGACGACCTTCTTCGATTTATGCCAGCATGCCGAAGAGAACCGGCAAACCGCGTTTATGGGCACCTATTTAAGATGGATCCGCTTTGGCGGCATCTTCGCCTCGATGTTCCTGCTCCCGCTCTGGATGCTGCTTGTCGTCCATCCGGAGCTGAAGCCGCCGGCGCTGGATATCCTTGGGCCGCAGGAGAATGCCAAAATTCCGATTATCGGGCAATTTCTGATCGTCGAATTCGGCGTCGATCTGCTGCGTTTGGCGGCCGTTCATACGCCGACGCCGCTCGCCTCGGCCATGGGCTTGATCGCTGCGATTCTGATCGGCGATATTGCCGTCAAGACCGGGCTGTTCGTCAATGAGGTGGTGCTTTATATGGCCGTTGCAGCTATCGGCATGTTCGCCACGCCGAGCTACGAGCTCGGGCTCGCCAACCGGATGGTCCGGCTCGTCCTGCTCGTAGCGACGGCGCTGTTTGGTGTGAAAGGGTTCGTGATCGGCAGCACGCTGCTGATTCTATCCTTGACGACGCATCGCTCCTATAACTCGTCGTACTTATGGCCGTTTATACCATTTAGTGCAAAGGCCATGGGCGAGATTTTATTCCGTAAACCGCTGCTGACGTCAACGAGACGCCCGGCCCTCAACAAGACGAGGGATCACACCAAAATGGGGACTGAAATGAATTCCAAAGGAAGGCATTGATAATAACACAAATGATGTGTTGAAAAATCCATTTTGCTTACGTTTCGTTGTCTGCTATACTGTGAACAATTATTCGATTATCCTATTTTTGATAAAGCGATCGGAGGAATTGTAAGCATGTTTCTACACGGTACCAGCAAGATTAACGAACAGGGACGTTTGGAGATCGGCGGATGCGACACATCCGATTTGAAAGCCCAGTACGGTACGCCTCTATATATTGTGGACGAGCAAGCGGTCCGGAATCGCTGCCGGGAATATATTGAAGCCTTTAAGGCTTCCGGTTTGAAGTTTCAAGTCGCGTACGCCAGCAAAGCGTTCTGCGTGATGGCCATGTGCCAGCTCGCTGAGGAGGAAGGGATGTCGCTGGACGTCGTTTCCGACGGGGAGCTGTACACGGCGCTGCAAGCCGGCTTTCCGGTACAACGGATCCATTTTCACGGCAACAACAAGACGCCTGAAGAAATCGAAATGGCCATTGATGCCGAAATCGGCTGCTTTGTCGTGGACAATGTAGTCGAGCTGCATATGCTGCAGGCGATCGCGGCCGAGAAGAACCGGAAGGTGAACATTCTCCTTCGTTTAACGCCGGGCGTTGAGGCGCATACCCATGAATATATCTCGACCGGCCAAACCGATTCCAAATTCGGATTCGATATCGGAAACGGCTCGGCGTTTGAAGCGGTGAAGCTGGCCGCGGCACAGAATAACATTCAATTGATCGGCATCCATTCCCATATCGGCTCGCAAATTTTCGAAGTCGAAGGATTCCAGATGGCCGTTGGGCGCGTTGCCGAATTTGCGGCGAAGGTCAAAGCAGATCTGGGCATCACATTCAAGGTTGTCAATCTTGGCGGCGGATTCGGAATTCGCTATGTCGACGGAGATACCCCGCTTCATGTTTCCGACTATGTTAAAGCGATTACGGATGCGGTGAAGACCCATTTTGCCGGCATTGACAGCAAGCTGCCTGAGATTTGGGTAGAGCCTGGCCGCAGTATCGTGGGTGAAGCAGGCACCACGCTGTATACGGTAGGGACCAGCAAGGACATTCCGGGCGTGCGGAAATACGTGGCCGTAGACGGCGGAATGACTGACAACCCGAGACCGGCCCTGTACGAATCGAAATATGAGGCCATTCTGGCCAACCGTGCAAACGAGAAGCCAGAGGAGACGGTTTCGATTGCCGGCAAGTGCTGCGAGAGCGGTGACATGCTGATCTGGGACCTGGATCTGCCTAAGGTTAACACGGGAGACCTGCTGGCCGTATCCTGCACAGGCGCTTATAACTATTCCATGGCAAGCAACTACAACCGCATCCGCAGACCTGCCGTCGTTTTTGTTAAGGATGGCCAGAGCCGGCTTGTCGTTCGCCGCGAGTCGCTCCAGGATATTATCAGCAATGACGTCGTTTCTGCCCGGATTGCCAAAGAAACCGTTACAAGCTAAGTTGTTTCGATCGGCAGAACCAACACCTTACAGGGTGTGAGCCAGGATTCGACGATTCCTTTAAAAGCCCGCCAGACCGCTTGATCGGTTTGGTTGGGCTTTTTTACAGACCACGGAGCCTTCGCGGACGATGGACGCTGAAAGCATCTAAGCGTGAAGCCCCCCTCAAGATGAGATTTCCCAGTATGTAAGACTAAAGATGCGGGTTCATTTTGCGTCCCAAGTTATTTCATAGTAAACTAGAACTTGCATGTTTTATGAAATGCGTATCTTAGGGAATGTACATCGAAAGGAGATATTCGATATGGCAAAAAAAGCGAGAATCACACTGGAAAACGGCAAAGAGGTACTGCTCGATCTGTTTGAGAAGGATGCGCCGAACACGGTTGCTAATTTTGAAAAGCTTGCGAATTCCGGCTTCTATAACGGTCTAGTATTCCACCGCGTCATTCCGGGCTTCGTCGCTCAAGGCGGCTGCCCGAACGGAACAGGTACAGGCGGACCGGGCTACACGATCGATTGCGAGATCAACCCGAACAAGCATGAGCGTGGAAGCCTGGCTATGGCGCATGCCGGACGCAACACGGGCGGAAGCCAGTTCTATGTATGCTATGAGCCGCAGCCTCACTTGGACGGACAGCATACCGTATTCGGCAAGGTCGTTGAAGGCATGGAGCATATCGATGCTTTTAAAGGCCGCGACAAGATGGAAAAAGTCGAAGTATTCGAAGCGTAACATGTAAGTGTTGGATGGACAGGCCACTCTTGTGGGGGCCTGTTTTTTTATGCGTGGGGTTCGGCCATGTATGGAACTTCCTGGCGGACAGCATGTGCGCGGCTGTCCAATACCTAGCCGTCGGTGATAGACTGCTCATGAGAGGTGCAAAGCCGGTGTACTAGGGTTACTGCAACACGGAGACACCCTTAAAAGGCAGAAATCAACGGAGCAGGCGGAATTCCTCAGAAGAAGCGAAGCGTGCCCCTATATTCCCGGATTTCGGCATTGGGAAGTCAATTCAACGAAATCCGGGAATAACAGGGATCGTAGGAGGGATCCGCATGCGGAATTTTGAGTTACCCAGAGGCCTTGAAGGGTTATCCGCAAGCATAGCCGCTAATTAGTTTACTCCAGATCAAGACGAAGCCGGTAGAAACAACGCCCGCAGTTCTTCCGGAACCGGTCGGCTCTTGCGGGTGCGGATATCGATCGTCACGATCGTTACAGCGGCATCGGCGCAAAGCTCCCCGTCCGTGTTATGGATCTGCTGAAGCAGCACAAAGCTGCTTAGTCCAAGCTTGTGAGACTCGGTTGAAATGTTCAGGCGCTCTCCCTGCCTGCATTCCTTCCTGTAATTAATATTAATGTTGACCGTGACAGTCTGCACACCCAATCCTTTCAGTACATCGTAGTGCAGATTCCCCGCCTCGTACCATTCTTCTCTTCCCCATTCCAGGTACTCCAGATATTTGGCGTTATTCACATGACCATTCACATCGATTTCCGTCGGTCTTACGATGATGTTAAGCGAGGTTTTCATTTACATGATCTCCTTTAACCTATACAATTCACGGTTTATCCTCCGCATTACTTGGTTCTCGTTGAGCGCACCGATTTCCTCCCGAACCTGCAACGGATATGAATTTATACAACCAAAAAGTTACTGACTAAATAAAAGTGAGTTAATTATCTTGCTTTTTTGCCTATGGAGTGTTAAGATTCATCGTAAGCAACAGCTAATTTCATATTGAATCCTTCGGGGCAGGGTGAAATTCCCTACCGGCGGTGATGATTGCAGCTCCGGCTGCGACTTAGTCCGTGACCCGGATACGTTATCGTATGCGGTGGACCTGGTGAAATTCCGGGACCGACAGTATAGTCTGGATGGGAGAAGGAACGAAAGTGGACTTGAGAGCATGTACAATAGCTATCTCTTGTCTTAGCTTTCTGATGTCATGCGTTATGTGAGGCTTTTCACATATGACGATTCTAGAGCGGGGGTGCTTTTTAAAGCGCCGCTTCTTTGGACGTTATATGAGAACCTCGGAACTAACGGTTATTTATGATGTCGTAAAGTGAACTGGTTTATTACGCCCTGTTTTGGATGAATCGCTTATCCTGAAACAGGGCTTTTTTATTCTGGAAAGGGGCTTGGGTAGCATGGAAGTCGTCAACGATGAATTTTATATGTCGCTTGCGCTGGATATGGCGGAACGCGCGCAAGGCCAGACCGGCATTAACCCCGTCGTCGGCTGTGTCGTCGTGAAGGACGGTGCTCTTGCGGGCGTCGGCGCCCATCTGGAGCGGGGAACGCCGCATGCTGAGGTCCATGCACTGAATATGGCCGGGAGCAAGGCGGCCGGAAGCACCGTGTATGTAACCCTTGAGCCCTGCAGCCATTACGGAGCGACTCCTCCATGCAGCGAGAGGCTCATAGCGGAAGGTGTTAAACGGGTCGTTGTCGCCTGCCAGGACCCCAATCCGCTGGTTGCCGGCCGTGGTCTGCAGATGCTGCGGGCAGCGGGCATTGAAGTGACGACAGGCGTCCTCGAAGAGCGGGCCGTCCGGTTGAACGAAGCCTTCAACAAATTTATTACGACCGGACTGCCGTTCGTCACCTTGAAGACAGCCAGTACGCTGGACGGGAAAATCGCCTCAAAGACCGGCGACAGCAAGTGGATATCCAATGAGGTGTCCCGGGAGCTGGTGCACACTCTCCGGCATCGACACCAGGGAATCATGGCAGGGGTTGCCACCGTTATTGCGGACGATCCGTCGCTGACGACGAGACTCCGCGTTGAAGGTCTTCAGCCCGTACGAATCATCGTGGATTCGCAGCTTCGCATCCCTTTGAATTGTCGTGTAGTCAGTGATGGCGCTGCCAAAACAGTCGTGCTGGCCACGGAGCTGGCCGACAAGGCGAAGCGGACCGCGCTGGAAGAACGGGGGGTGCAGATTCTGGTCTGCGGTCCCGGCCCGAGAGTCGACCTGCAGGCTGCGCTTATGGAGCTTGGTCGCATGGGCATCGCCTCCATCCTGGTTGAAGGAGGAGGAACCTTAAGCGGAAGCTTGCTGGAGAACAAACTGGTGGATCGCATCATCCAATTCATTGCCCCGAAGATTATTGGAGGGTTCGATGCACCGGGAAACTATATGTTCAGCGGGTATGAGCTGATGAGCGAAGCGATTGAGCTGACAGGACTCGAGACCCAAAGACTTGGCGACAATATTTATGTGACCGGCCAGCCGGTATGGAAGTCGTAAACGATTGAATGAAAGGAGGGATAGGATATGTTTACAGGGCTGATTGAAGAGATCGGCGAGATGAGACGAATCGGCCGCCAAGGCGAAGCGATGGTGCTCAGCATTTCGGCAAGCAAGGTCCTGGATGATCTAAAGCTAGGCGATAGTGTTGCTGTCAACGGGGTTTGCTTGACCGCGACAACGATCGATAAAGACAGCTTTACCGTCGATGTCATGCCGGAAACGTATCGAAACACCAATCTGAAGCAGCTACAACCGGGAAGCAAAGTCAATCTGGAACGGGCCATGGCAGCCGGAGGACGATTCGGCGGTCATATCGTACAGGGACATGTGGATGGGGTCGGCGTGATTCGAAGCGTGAGATCCGATCAGAATGCGGTCGTCTATGAAATTGCCCCGTCGAACGACGATGTGTTCAAATATATCCTTCCGAAAGGGTCCGTAACGCTGGACGGAATCAGTCTGACCGTCGTTCGAACGACGGATCATTCCTTCACCGTCTCCATCATTCCCCACACGCTTGCCGAAACGGTGCTGGCTTATAAGGGACCGGGGGATACGATTAACATCGAGTGCGATATTTTGGGCAAATACGTCGAGCATCTGCTGAATTACGGCAGTGAAGGAAACAGCTCCAGAAGAAGCAAAGCGGGGATCAGCCGGGATTATCTAGCCGAGCACGGATTTGCTTGATCGAAGCATCAGATTGACCCGAACGTTTAGACTTACGAGAAGGAGGAGTAGGAATGGAAGAGCGATTTTCTTTTCATACCATAGAAGAAGCTTTGCAGGATTTGAAGGAAGGGAAGATCGTTATCGTCGTTGACGATGAAGACCGCGAGAATGAAGGGGATTTTATCGCTCTAGCCGAAAAGGCAACCCCCGAGGTGATCAATTTCATGATTACGGAAGGGCGTGGATTGGTGTGTCTCCCGATGACGCCCTCGCGGGCTCAGGAGCTGGATCTGAAACCGATGGTTAGCCAAAATACGGACTATCATGGAACGGCCTTCACCGTTTCCATTGACCATAAAGATACGACAACCGGCATATCGGCCTATGAGCGCTCCGTAACGGTTCGCGGCATTATGGACCCGAATGCGACCGCAGCGGATTTCCGCAGACCGGGCCATATGTTCCCGCTGATTGCCAAAGAAGGGGGCGTCCTTCGCCGGGCAGGTCATACGGAGGCGGCTGTCGATCTTGCGAAGCTGTGCGGCTCTTACCCTGCCGGTGTCATCTGCGAAGTCATCAAGGAAGACGGAACCATGGCGCGTCTGCCGGATCTGATCGAAATATCGAAGAAGCACGGGATGAAGCTGATCAGCATCAAGGATCTGATTCATTACCGCAATGAGAAGGAGAAGCTGGTGCAGCGGGAAGTGGCGGTGCGGATGCCGACGGATTACGGGGTATTCCAGGCGGTGGCTTACACGAACGATGTCGACAACAAGGAGCATGTAGCGTTGGTCAAAGGCCAGATTAACGGCGATGAGCCGGTGCTGGTTCGCGTCCATTCGGAATGCCTGACCGGGGATGTCTTCCACTCCCACCGCTGCGACTGCGGCCCGCAGTTCGAGGCCGCACTGCGGCAGATCGAGGAGGCCGGCAACGGCGTGCTGCTGTACATGCGCCAAGAGGGACGCGGCATCGGCTTGATCAACAAGCTGAAGGCATATAAGCTGCAAGAGGAGGGCTTCGATACGGTCGATGCCAACCTGAAGCTGGGCTTCCCGGCGGATTTAAGAGATTACGGCATTGGAGCGCAGATACTAAAGGATCTCGGCATTCGGAAGATTCGGCTGCTTACCAACAACCCGCGGAAGATCAAGGGCCTGGAGGGATATGGGCTTGAAGTTGTGGAGCGGGTGCCGATCCAGATGCCGGAGAACGAGGACAATACCGGATACCTGCATACAAAGCAGGCTAAGCTTGGGCATATGCTGAAGTTCGACGATTTGGAGCAGAACGAGAGCGCTAATTCGTAAAGGGAAATGCCCCGGCGGAAACGATTTTCAAATAATCGCTCTCTGCTTCAATCGATGATGCCTCCGTCGCATCGGCCAAAAGTTCGAAGCAGCTGCCCGCGCCCCCATCGTTGAATGGACCCAGCGGAGCGGCGGGATGCAGCAGGAGAAGCGAAGCGTTCGCCTTTGCCTCCGGATTCCTACCTTGTGTGTGTAAGTCATCCAGGGAATCCGGTGGCAACAGCGATCGGAAGAGCATCCGGTGCGCAGCGGACAATTCGAAACGCGCCCACCAATTTAGGGTGGGCACGAATCTCCAACTCCGCAAGCGTAATGGTCCATGATGCATTCGCCAACGCCGACGAGCCTCGAAGCAGCAGCCCGCATTTGCTACAAGAATGGACCCAGCGGAGCGGCGGAATGCAGCAGGAGAAGCGAAGCGTTCGCCTTTGCCGTCGGATTCCTACCTTGTGTGTGAGTCATTCGGGGAATCCGGAGACAACAGCGATCGGAAGCTGCATCCGACGCGCAGCGGACAATTCGAAACGCGCCCACCAATTTAGGGTGGGCACGAATCCCCAACTCCGCAAGCGTAATGGTCCATGATGCATTCGCAAACGCCGACTAGCTCGAAGAGTCAGCCCGTATTTGCTACCTGAATGAACCCAGCGGAGCGGCGGAATGCAGCAGGAGAAGCGAAGCGTTCGCCTTTGCCGTCGGATTCCTACCTTGTGTGTGAGTCATTCAGGGAATCCGGTGGCAACAGCGATCGGAAGCAGCATCCGGTGCGCAGCGGACAATGCAAGAATCGCATCAACGAGCGCTCATCGAGCGCAAAGTGCAGCATGCATCGACAATAACAATACTCCCATTTGAAAGGATGACCATAACCATGGCAAACATTTTTGAAGGCAATTTAGTATCGGAAGGCTTGAAATACGGAATCGTAGTAGGCCGGTTTAATGAATTTATTACCAGCAAGCTGTTAAGCGGTGCGCTCGACGCGTTGAAGCGTCACGGCGTGCAGGATGATGAGGTGGATGTAGCATGGGTGCCGGGCGCATTCGAAATTCCGCTGATCGCCCAAAAAATGGCAGAAAGCGGCAAATACGACGCCATCATTACCTTGGGCACCGTCATTCGCGGATCGACAACCCACTACGATTACGTGTGCAATGAAGTGGCGAAGGGCGTGTCGGCGATCAACCTGAAGACCGGCGTGCCAACCATCTTCGGCGTCGTGACGACGGAGAACATCGAGCAGGCCGTTGAACGCGCCGGAACGAAGGCTGGCAACAAAGGCTGGGATTCCGCGATGGCGGCGATCGAAATGGCAAACTTGACGAAAAGCTTAAAATAGTGCTTATTTAATGTAGTGCTCTTTTTCATCAGAGCACTGCATTTTATTTTTATGGCGGGAGGATTCACCGTGAGCGTATTATATAAGCTGGAGACGTTTGAAGGACCGCTCGATCTGCTGCTTCACCTGATTGATAGAGCGGAAATCGACATCCAGGATATCCCCGTCAGCGAGATTACCGAACAATACATGGCCTATCTGCACAACATGCAGGAATTGGAGCTTGAAATTACAAGTGAATTTCTGGTGATGGCGGCGACGCTGCTGTCTATTAAATCGAAGCTGCTGCTTCCAAAGCCTCCGGTTATCGAGATGGACGAGTTTGATTTTTACGAAGAGGAAGATGTGGATCCGAGAGCGGAGCTCGTTCAGCGGCTGATCGAATATCGTAAATACAAGGGAATTGCTCAGCATCTCCATGAGAGAGAATGGGAGCGGAGCATGATTTACTCGAAAGAGGCGGAGGATTTAACGCCCTACATGCCGGAAGCCCAGGAAAACCCGGTCGAAGGGCTCCACGTTGCCGATTTGATCCGCGCATTCCAAAAAGCCTTAAGCAAAGCCGTAAGACGAACTTCATACGCACGGATACAGCGCGATGAAATATCGGTTAAGGATCGGATTCGCCAGGTGATCGATACGCTCGAGCAAGCGGGGCCGGGAGGAAGGGTGTTGTTCTCCAAGCTGCTTCATGAGGAGATGGAGCGGCATGAAATCGTGGTTACCTTCCTGGCGATTTTGGAATTGATGAAGATGAAGCAGATCGTTTGCTATCAGGAGCGGCTCTTCGAGGATATTGTGATGGAATGGAGAGGGGAAGAACGCATTGATGGATTATCCGAAGCTGAAATCGATTATTGAGGGACTGCTGTTCTTGGCGGGCGAGGAAGGCCTGTCGGTCAAGCAGGTCGCTGAAATTACGGAACAGTCCACGGGGCTGGTGGAAGAAGCGCTTGAGGATATGAAGGAGGAATGGGCGCGCCAGGAGCGGGGATTGCAGATCGTCCAAATCGCCGGCAGCTACAAAATGGCGACGCTTGCGGAGCATGCGCCATATTTCGAACGTCTGGCATACTCGCCTTCGCGCTCCTCCCTGTCCCAGGCGGCGCTCGAAACGCTATCCATTGTCGCTTACAGACAGCCGATCACGCGGGTTGACATCGAGGAGATCCGGGGTGTCAAATCCGAGCGGGCGATTCATACGCTGACCACCAAAGGCTTGATTGAAGAGGTGGGCCGTGCGGAAGCGATCGGCAGACCGATTTTGTATGGCACGACGAAATTATTCCTCGATTACTTCGGGCTCGCCAGCATTAAGGATTTGCCGGAGCCGTCCCAATTTGAGGATGCCGAGTCGCTCGAGGAAGAGACGCAAATGCTGTTTGATAAGCTGGATGGTCATCAGCTGACATTTGATGATGTGGAGAATTGATCGATAAACGGATGTTCTATACGAAAATTCGAATCCCGAGCGGAGGTTGGCTCGGGATTTTTTTGCGTTGCATAGGTTCCTTTCCAATTAGCACCCCGTTCGATCTGCTCCACCACCATCCTAGATTAATGGCTAAGGGAAGCACAATCCATTCATTATCCCCGGTGACAGGAGAGGACGAAGGTGAGCGGGTTCGCATTATTTACCTGGCGATTTGCCATACTAAGCCAAGCGGATGTATTATATCAAGCTCGTTGCTGGGGGTTACGTTGTGAGCATTTGGATTTATCTTGCGATCGGACTTGTAGTACTGCTCATTGTGCTGGCTGTCATCGTGTTGAACTCGGCCGTGACGGTCCGGCTGGATATGGTCATGCGAAAAAATGAATACAAGCTCCATGCCGAGGTAAAGATGGTCTATGGCATGATCAAGCGGATCTATGATCTGCCCTTTCATCTGGCGAACGGCGGCATTGAATTCAATCAAGAATCGGTCTTCAAGCAGGGGATGACATTTGGACAGGATGAACAGGCGGATCAGAGACAAAAAAGTCGTACCATTCGGTTTCGGCAGTATTCAACAGCTATAATGGCCACCAAAGGATTTAAGAAATGGCTGAGGCAGACGTTGGCAAACGTCCATCTCCGGGACATCCGGTGGTCTACGGAGGTGGCCCTTGAGCATGCCGCCGATACGGCCGTCGCTTCCGGGCTGCTGCACGCCGTTAAACATACCCTGCTCGGCTGGTTGTCCTATCGCCTGATTATGGAGGAAAAGCCGGCCGTCGATGTCGTACCCCGCTTTAACGGACCGCCGCATTTTTCCACAGAGCTGAACTGCATAGCGAAAATCTCCTTCGGAAAAGCTATGGTTGCTGGACTGGTATTCATAGTTCGCGTGTTAAAGGTGAAAGGAGGAGTTAGATCATGGCAGAACACCCTATTCAAGGCTTGATGCAAACCGCGATGGAGAACATCAAGGGAATGGTGGACGTGAATACGATCGTTGGCGATCCCGTAAACACACCTGACGGCAGCGTAATTTTGCCAATCAGTAAAGTGGCGTTTGGCTTTGCGGCCGGCGGAAGCGACTACAACATTGAAGCCGGAGGCACCCGCCATCCCGCAGACGGGACGCATGGCCATTCATACACGCACCCGTTTGGCGGCGGAAGCGGCGGCGGCGTATCCATCAGACCGATTGCGTTCCTTGTCGTAGGCAAGGAGGGCGTCCACATCGTTCCGCTCGACAATCAGACGCATCTGTTCGAGCGCATCATTGATGCGACCCCGTATTTGCTGGAGCAGATCCAAGCGATGTTCCAATCAGGCAGCAACGCCAATGCCAACGGTGGCGGTAACGGGTCGACGTACTAAGCGCTGCATAGCAAATCCCCTCTCGCATGAAGCGATCTGGGGATTTTTGCATGTGGACATACTTTCTGGAGGGACAACATATACTTGTACAAGATTTCTGAACACCGGAGGATAAAATAATGAAAATGAAACGGACGAATTGCAAGTCCTTGTTATCCATATTGCTGGTGGTTTGTCTGATGGCCGCGGCCGGCCCTGCCTATGCGGATCATGAGAAGGGGCCGGCGAATCACGCCCAGGCGGCCGCGTTGATCGATGTTACATCGGGCAGGCTGTTGTACAGCAAAAATGGGGACGAGCGGCTGCGGATCGCCAGCCTTACCAAAATCATGACGGCGATTGTAGCCATCGAGCACGGCAAGCTGAACGACCGGGTCACGGTTTCGAAGAACGCATTTGCCAAGGAAGGCTCCTCCCTCTTCTTGAAGCTTGGCGAGGAGATGACCTTGGAAAACCTGCTCTATGGCTTAATGCTCCGTTCGGGCAATGACGCCGCCACCGCCATTGCGGAGCATGTGGGAGGGACGGAGGAAGGCTTCGTCCTGCTGATGAATCAGAAGGCCCAGGAGCTCGGATTAACCAACACGCATTTTATGAATCCGCACGGGCTGGATCATGACGAGCACTATTCCTCCGCCAATGATGTTGCCAGGATGACAGCCTATGCGCTTCAGAACCCGACGTTCAAAGAAATCGTGAAGACACCGACCAAGCGGGCGCCTAACCCGAACGAGTCCTGGGATTACAAATGGGATAATAAAAATAAAATGCTGCGCCTCTACGAAGGAGCTGACGGCGTTAAAACCGGTTTTACGAAGAAAGCGTTCCGCTGCCTGGTCAGCTCGGCCACGCGAAACGGTCAGCAGATTGCTGCGGTTACGCTCAATGACGGCAATGATTGGAATGACCATGCGAACATGCTTGATTACGGCTTCAACCATTTTCCGCTGAAGCAGGTTATCGAGAAAGGGCAAAAAATACAAGGCTACTCGCTCGTTACCGGAAGCACGTTTAAGTATGCATTTACCCATGACGAGGAAACCCGGCTAGTCAAAAGGCTCGTTCTTCACAAGCAAGGCTCGCCGGATGTGTCCTTCGGACTCAGAGGACACATCGAGCTGCTGCTGGACGGTGTCAGCATCGGCAAAGTTCCTGTATACGAGCAAGGCGCCAGACTTCCTGAGCCGCCGTCCGCCTTGCAGAAGTCCAGGAGCGCCTCCGCGCAGGGAGCTGCCTTGTCGTTATGGCAATCGGCCGCCGAAGTGTTCAAGCATCTGGTGCGTGCCAATCATCATTAGATTTCGCTAAGAGGGGAACTCCTCTCGATACGGCGAGTCAAAGAACGGGGGCGTAGAAGAGCTATGATCAATATGATTTGGATGGGGATGATCCTGATCGGGTTTGGCTTTGCGGCTGTGAACGGAAATATCGACGCGGTGACCAAAGCCGTGTTTGATGGAGCTCAAACAGGCGTTACCGTGTCCTTCGGGCTGATCAGCATCCTGGTCTTTTGGCTTGGCATGATGCGGATTGCCGAGGATTCGGGGCTTCTGAAGAAGGTTGCCGTCATGCTTGGACCGGTCGTACGGTTTCTGTTCCCCGACGTGCCGAAGGACCATCCGGCGATAGGGTATATCTTATCGAATATGAGCGCGAATTTATTCGGTCTCGGCAATGCGGCAACGCCGATGGGAATCAAAGCGATGCAGGAGCTGCAGAAGCTGAATCCGGATAAAGGCACCGCGACACCGGCCATGTGCACGCTGCTGGCACTTAACACAGCCAGTATTACGCTGATTCCGACAACGTTGATTGCCATCCGCTTGAATTACGAATCGGCAAATCCGGCCGAAATCGTAGGAACGACGCTGCTGGCTACGGCCATCGCGACAGCGGCAGCCATTCTCGCCGACAGATGGTATAGAAGGCGTACGATTCGGCGGAAGCAGCCGTCCGGAATCGGGACTGGAAGGAATCCGGATATGAAAGGGTGATGAACATTGCTGTCATGGATTAGCGTCATCTCGGCCTGGTCTATTCCCATTATGGTCGCGTTCATCCCGCTTTATGCCTATACTCGCAAAGTACCGGTATATGAATCGTTTGTGGAAGGAGCCAAGGACGGCTTCTCCACTGCAATCGGCATCATCCCCCATTTGGTCGGGATGATGGTGGCGATCAGCGTCTTCCGATCATCCGGGGCGCTGGAGTTCTTTGTGGGATGGACGGGCCCGTTTCTGCAGTCCCTCGGGGTCCCGGGCGAAATTTTGCCGCTCGGCCTGCTTCGTCCGCTGACTGGGACGGGATCGCTCGCTTATACAACCGAGCTGATCCGCGCTTATGGGCCGGATTCGATGATCGGCCGGATCGCTTCCACGATCCAAGGAAGCACGGATACGACTTTGTACGTGCTGACTGTCTATTTCGGCGCGGTTGGCATCCGCAACGGCAGATATGCGCTAAAAGTCGGACTGTTTTCGGATCTGGTCGGGTTTATTGCCGCAATCGCCGTATGTCTGCTCGTATTTGGATAGCGACATTGCAATTATACCAGCTTCATTTCCCCAATTCTCGTGCGTGTGGCCTGCGCGATAATCGGGGATTTTTTGTTTTGATAAGGGAACACGCGCCTATACCGCCGGGGCCGCAATGTCATATACTGCTGAATCAAATTTGTGCGGCAGAGGTGATGATGATATGGAATTCGAAGGCTTTGTAATCCATCATTCCGTATGCGAGCAGGAGCCGCGGGTGAGGTTCGATTTTACAATACATGCGGACGGATCGGTCACGTCTTCCCCGATGCTTCTGCATCATAAACTGATTCATATCTGTCTGGAAGGCAATTTCAACCGTCGCTACGAGCTCATGAGCCTTGAGCAGAAGAGCCAGCTGTTTACCGCCAGCAAAATCATTATGGAGCTCTCGAGACTGCATGATATTTCCCCGTTATATCTGTTTCCACATGCAGAGAGCTGCCCTGGAGCGGATTTTCCGTGGAACGCGCTTGTGATTTATCCTGTCGATGGTTATCATTAGGGATGAGGTGACCTATCGAACATGGAGAGATTACAGAAAATTATGGCACAGGCCGGAGTCGCATCCCGCCGAAAGTGCGAGGAACTGATTCTGGAGGGCAAGGTGCAGGTGAACGGGGAGACCGTTACCGAGCTCGGCACGAAGGCCGACCCCGACCAAGATATCATTACGGTTTCAGGGAAACCGATCAAGCATGAGAAAAAGGTCTATTTAATGTTGAATAAGCCAAAGGGAGTTATTACGAGCGCATCGGATCCGGAAGGCCGGAAGATCGTATCGGACTATCTCAAGGGCGTAAAGGAGCGCGTCTACCCGATCGGCCGTCTGGATTACGATACGGAAGGGCTGCTGCTGCTGACCAATGACGGCGAATTCGCCAATCTGCTCAGCCACCCCAAGTATCATGTGCCGAAAACCTACCTGGCTACGGTGAAAGGGGTGCCCCACGGAACCGAGCTGGACAAGCTGCGTCAGGGCATCATGCTGGAGGACGGAATGACCGCTCCGGCCGAAGTCGAATACCGCGACGTGGACCCGGACAACAAGCAGTCCGTCATCACCATTACGATTCACGAGGGACGCAACCGCCAGGTGCGGCGGATGTTCGAGGCGATCAATCATCCGGTCATCCGGCTTAAGCGGATCGCGTACGGCGATCTGCTGCTTCAGAATCTGAAGCGGGGCCTGTACCGTCACTTGACGCCAAGTGAAGTCAATGAGCTGCAGCAGATGGCCAAGGCGGCGAAACCAGGCGGTAAACCGAAGAAAAAACGGTAACCCGACACATAATATTCAAAATGGCGAGCGGCGTTTATGACGAATTTCGTTATAATTGTTCATAGGATGTTCACACCCGCCTGCACATTTATGATGAAAGTCATAGAAAGGAAGCTGCTGCACTATGGGCAAATCGAAGAAAAGCATTCAGATCGTTATCCTGCTTGCCATCGTTCTAATCGGCGTGTACGCCGTTGCAACCGTTGTATTCGGCTCCGACGAGGTGCCTAAGGTCGGTGAGAAGGCGGCGAATTTCGAGCTTCTGGGCATGGATGGCAATGTACATACCATGAGCGAATACGAAGGCAAAGCCAGAGTTATCAATTTCTGGGGGACCTACTGCCCGCCTTGCGTCCGGGAGATGCCGGCGCTGCAGGCACAGTGGGAGAAGTGGAAGGATCAAGGGGTCGAAATCGTTGGGATCAATGTGGGCGAGAACAAAATGACGGTTGAAAATTTTGTGGCCCAAACCGGCGTGAAGTTCCCGATCCTGATGGATCCGGACCGGGATGCGGTGGCCAGCTACGGCGTTGGCCCGATGCCCACGACCTTCTTCGTGACGGCTTCCGGGAAGATTCACCATATTCGTATCGGCGAGCTGGATCTGGACACACTGGATAAACAAATTGAACAGTTGGTGAAAGCAAAATGAGTGAAGGTTCCAAGCCTTTGATCCAAAACACGAAATGTGAATGCGGACATCAGAATCCGCCCGGAACCGTCCTGTGCGAAGCCTGCGGGAAACCGCTGACAAAGGAAGCAGAAGCCCAGCCGATCCTGGAAATGCGTTATGACGGGGTGGCCCGCCGCTCGCAGAAAGCCAACCCCGGCTTTATCGACAAAGTCTGGAATTTCTTCTCCTCGGTGAAGGTTGCGATCTATTTGATCCTGCTGACGCTGATCGGCTCGTCGCTCGGAACCATCTTGCCGCAGGAGAGCACATTCCTTAACATTGACCCCTCTGTCTACTACAAAGAGGAGTACGGACAGCTGGGGCATATTTATTATCTGCTCGGGCTGTCCCATACATATACATCCTGGTGGTTCGTGCTTCTGCTGGTCATGATCGGCGCATCCTTGGTCATCTGCAGCCTGGACCGCGTCCTGCCGCTGTACAAGGCGCTAAGCAGACAGCGCATACCAAAGCATATGTCGTTTCTGACCCGCCAGCGGGTGGTGTACCAGGGGACGGTTGAACAAGACGGTGCCGAGTGGGTTGAGCGGGTGAAGCCGCTGATCAAGAAAAAAGGATACCGTGTCCGCACGGACGGGGGCACGCTGCTTGCGGAGAAGCAGCGGTTCAGCCGATGGGGGCCGTATGTGCTCCATATCGGCCTGATCATTTTTCTTTTAGCTGTCCTTGGACGGAATTTGCCGGGCCTTCATATGGACGAGCATATGGCATTTCCCGAAGGCGAGCCCGTGCACATCAAGAACACGAGTTATTATCTGATGAATGACGGATTCAAGGTAGAGTTCTATACGGAAGAGGATATGCCGAATGAATTCAAAGGCAAGGGCAAGGTGCTGCCTAAGAAATTCGAAACGGAGGCGATCCTGTATGTGTGCGAGTCCAATTGCAATACACCGGGCCAAGAGCCGCAGCTTAAGGAGGTCACCCGCCATAACATCGAGGTGAACCACCCGCTTAACTACAAGGGGCTGAAGGCGTATCAATTCGATTATGATTTGACTCCGATTCTCCGAACCGTATCCCCGATGTTGATTGGCAGCAAAACCGGGGAACAATATGGAAAGATCGATCTGTCGATCAAGGATCCCGTAAGAGAGTACAAGGCAGGGGATTACACCTTGAAGCTTACGCAGACGTTTACGGATTTCGGCCTCGGCGACGACGGGAAGCCGGTCAATCTGTCGCCGAACCCGAAAGCACCCGCGTTCCTGTTCCTGATCAAGGGACCGAACCTGCCGGCGGACGGCATTCAATATTTCTATTTCCCGAAACAGGTCGACAAGGAGCGGTTCCAGCAGGATGCGATCAATGCGCAGCTTGCCGGAGGCGAGAATCTCGTAACGCTGGACGTACTGAGCATGGATGACGTCGACTTCGCGGAGTCAACGACGTATTTGAACATCCGCGTGGATAAGGCGATGCCTTTCATCTGGGTGGGCGCATTTATCGGCATGATCGGACTGGTTATGGGCTTCTATTTCCATCATCGCCGGATTTGGCTGCGGGTCGATGACGGAACGCTGACGCTCGGTGCCCACACGAACAAGAACTGGTTCGGTCTGCGCAGGGAAGTCGCCGCCATCCTGAATCAGATGAATATCGAGGTCGACGAAAAGTCGCTGGAGAATAACAGGGGGAGTCAAGCATGAATCTAATCGATTTTAGCGGTGATGCATTTGTTGTGTCCTTTTTGCTATATTGCGCATCGTTTATCATGTATGCCATTGCGGTGATGGGACGCCGCTTCCGGAAGCGGGAGCCCGAGGCCCATCTTGCCAAATGGGGCAAGATCGCATTCGTGACAGCATCGATCGGCCTGATCGGCCATCTGCTGTACTTCTTCACCAGATGGGCAGGCTCCGGGCATGTGCCGGTGAGCAACATGTACGAGTTTATGTCGTTCCTGTCCATGGCGATCATGATTGCATTTCTGGTGCTGTATTTTATTTACAAAAAATCGCTGCTCGGCCTGTTCGCGCTGCCGCTCGTCATACTCATTATGGCGTATGCGGCCGTGTTCCCTCAGGAAGTGCAGCCGTTGATTCCTTCGCTGCAGTCGTATTGGCTCGGCATTCACGTCACACTGGCCGCGCTCGGCGATGCGTTCTTCGCCGTCGGCTTTATCGCTGGTCTGATGCACCTGCTGCGGACGGTCAACTTCACCGCTACGGATAAAGGCGCGCGGAGGGAGCAGCGCTGGCTCGAGCTCTGCATGTTCGCGATCGTCGTCCTGCTCGGCTTCATTTTGTCGGTCTACAGCTTCCGCACAGCCGGTTACGAAGCCGTGTTCAATCAGACGCAGATTGACCCTAAAACGGAAACCAGTAAAATAGTAAAAGTGGAGTACAATATGCCTCCGATTGTAGCTCCGTATCAGAGCGAGACGGAAAGCATGCAGTCATTCCTGGGCATGAAATCCCCGCTGTTCGAAGCTCCGTCATGGATGCATGGCGTGAACGCGGGGAGGAAGCTCAACACTGTGATCTGGTCGCTGGTGAGCGGCATCATCCTGTATGGATTGCTGCGGCTGTTCATCCGTAGACCGATCGCGAAGTTCATTCAGCCTGCGCTGAACAAGCTGAATCCGGATGACCTGGACGAAATCAGCTACCGTGCGATTGCGATCGGGTTCCCGGTATTTACGCTGGGCGGGCTCATCTTCGCCATGATTTGGGCGGAGATTGCATGGGGTCGCTTCTGGGGCTGGGATCCGAAGGAAGTATGGGCGCTGATAACGTGGCTCTTTTACAGCGTGTACCTGCATTTGCGGTTGTCCCGCGGATGGCAGGGCAAGTACTCGTCCTGGCTGTCGGTTATCGGATTTATCGTCGTGATGTTCACGCTGGTTGGCGTCAACCTGATCATTGCCGGTCTGCATTCCTATGCCGGAACGGATTAAGATGAAGTTTAATAGCAATGGATTAGAAAATCAGGAGGGCCCTTACGATTCGAGGGCCGTTCTGATTTTCCCCTATAACAATGAAGGAGCTGCTGTCAATGTCTGAGCATGGTAACCGCATACTCGTAGTCGATGATGAAGAGCGTATTCGGCGTTTGTTGAAGATGTACCTGGAGAAGGAAGGATATGAGATTGAAGAGGCTGAAGACGGGGAGACTGCCCTTCGCAAGGCAACGGGTGAGGATTACGGACTTGTCATATTGGATGTGATGCTGCCGGGTATGGACGGAGTCGAGGTATGTACGCGTCTTCGTCAGGTGAAGTCGACGCCGATTCTGATGCTGACTGCCAAGGGAGAAGAAATCAACCGTGTTCAAGGCTTCGAGGTCGGCGCGGACGATTATGTCGTCAAGCCGTTCAGCCCGCGGGAGGTCATCTATCGGGTCAAGGCGATTCTGCGCCGCTCTTCGGCAACGGCTTACCTTAGCAAAGAATCCAACCCGAGCAACAGCATTGTCTTCCCTCATCTTGTCATTGAGCACGACGCCCATCGGGTAACGGCGGGGGGACAGGAAATCAGCCTTACGCCGAAGGAGTATGAGCTGCTGCATTATTTGGCCTCGTCGCCGGATAAAGTCTTTTCCCGGGAAGAGCTCCTGAAGGATGTTTGGAATTATGAGTTTTTCGGTGATCTGCGCACCGTCGATACGCATGTGAAGCGGCTGCGGGAGAAGCTGAACAAGGTATCGGCGGAAGCTGCCGCGATGATCACAACCGTATGGGGAGTAGGCTACAAGCTGGAGGTTCCGAAGTAACGTGAACTTCTGGAGATCGCTTGTCGGCAAGCTGTGGATCACGATTACGTGCTTGGTTGCCTGCGTGCTGTTGACGCTAGGATTATTTTTGCTCCCCTACATTGATACGACCTTCACCAATTCCAGTGCAATCAAACGTTTGTTTACGTATGTGTCGATCATCGGATTCTCGATGACGACCTTTTTCGGGCTTTTCCTGTTAACGAAAATTACTCAGCCGATGCAGCAGCTGATTGAGGCTGCCAATGACATCCGCAAAGGCAAGTACGGAACCCGTCTCAATCTGGTGACGAGCGATGAAATCGGCGAGCTTGCGAATACGTTCAATCATATGGCCGCCGAGCTGGAGACGAATATCCGCAATCTTAATCACGAGAAGGAGCATTTGTCCAGCGTGCTTCGAAGCATGAGCGACGCCGTGATTACGTTTGACAACCACGGGCAGGTTATTCTCGTCAATCCCCCCGGACAGGAAATTATGAAGACCTGGAAGGGACTTGAATGGGATGATGATCTGCAAGGGGGCGGCTGGGCTGCGGACGTGATGCCTAAGCCGCTGAGCGAGCTGTTCTACAGCACGGTGAACGAAGGCCGGGATCAGAGCGCGGATCTGCATGTGAACCAGGGGATCTGGTCGGCCCACATGGCACCGCTCTATTCGGATGACGTGATACGGGGCGCTGTCGTCGTGCTCCGGGATATTACCGAACAGGTTAAGCTGGAGAAGATGCGGACCGATTTCATCGCCAACGTATCGCATGAAATTCGCACCCCGCTCTCGATGATGCAGGGATACAGCGAAGCGCTGCTCGACGGGATGGCTGCTTCGCCTGAAGAAGGCCGGGAGCTGATCCAGGTCATCCATGAGGAATCGCTGCGCATGGGCCGTCTGGTGAAGGACTTGCTGGATCTGACGCGAATGGAGGCGGGACACGCCGAGATGTCGCTGCGGCAGGTTGATGCAGGCGAACTGTGCGAGCGTGTCTACCGTAAGTTCTCCGTAAGAGCCAAGGAACAGGAGATTGATCTGCAGCTATCCCTGCATTCGGACCTCATCCTTGAATCGGCTGACGAGGATAAGCTCGAGCAGGTGCTGACCAACCTGTTGGACAACGCTTTCCGGCATACGCCGTCCGGCAAGCAGGTGAAGATCCAGGCACACCGGGTCAAAGCGCCGAAGGGCGATGCGCTGCAGGTGATCGTCTCCGACCAAGGCGTCGGCATACCTGCAGGGGATTTGCCATTTGTGTTTGAACGTTTCTATAAGGCCGATAAAGCCCGCGTCCGCGGCGAAACCGTCGGAACGGGGATCGGTCTGGCTATTGTCAAAAACATCGTGACTGCCCATCACGGCACGATTACAGCAGCTAGTGAAGTAGGGAAAGGCACCGTGTTTACGGTGACGATTCCTATCAATGCGGCAGAATCTTAGGAAAAGAACGCCTAAAAGACAAAACACGCTCCAATCGGAGCGTGTTTTTTGTTGAAATTCGTGGGCTAATCTTGTTCAACGTGGAACATAGGGATTAGCTGAGCACGATTTGTTGAGCTGTATTGAGTTCTGGAAGTCCGGTCAGCTTCACGAGCACTTCCTTAGGGACGTCTTTGTCAACGGTCAGGCACATGATGGCTTCGCCGCCGATGACCTTCCGGCCGACCTGCATCGAGGCGATATTCACGTCGTTCTCGCCGAGCAGGGTGCCGACGCGCCCGATAATGCCTGGCTTATCGTTGTGCGAGATCAAGATCAGATGGCCTTCAGGCGAAACGTCGACCGGGAATTTGTCGAGACGCACGATCCGTTCGCCGTATCCGAGAAGCAGGGTGCCTGCAACGATGCGTTCCTGCCCGTTTTGCGTTTTTAGCGTTACGGTAACGAGGTTCGCAAAGTCCTTTGTTTTCGGAGTTTGAGAAACGACAACATGAAGATCGCGGCTCTTTGCTAAGTGCATCGAATTGACGATGTTCACTTCGCTGCCGAGATGACGCTCCAGCACGCCTTTCACAATGTAGCGGGTGAGTGCTTGGGTATCGACTTCCGCCAGCTCGCCTGCATAATCGACATGAATCTCTTTCACGGCATGAGCGGTAATTTGAGCCGCTACGCTGCCCAGCTTCTCGCCGAGGGAGAAGTATGGCTGCAGCTTGTTCATGACGCTAGCCGCGACAAGCGGGAAGTTGACGGCATTTTTGAACGGCTCGTTGCGCAAAATATGAAGGACCTGCTCCGATACGTCAATGGCCACGTTCTCTTGGGCTTCAATGGTGGATGCGCCAAGATGCGGAGTGACGATGACCTTCGGATGGCTAAGGAATGGATGGTCGCTTTCAGGCGGCTCATGCTCGAACACGTCAAACGCGGCTCCAGCCACAATGCCTTCGTCGATCGCTTCGACCAATGCGCGTTCGTCGATAATCCCCCCGCGGGCACAGTTCACGATGCGCATGCCGCGCTTCATGACCTCGAATTGCGGGCGGGCGATCATATGACGGGTTTCCGGAGTCAGCGGCGTATGAACCGTGATGAAATCGGCGCTGCGGATAATGCTGTCTACGGATGCGAGCTCAACGCCGAGCTTGTCGGCGCGTTCCTCGGTCAGGAACGGGTCGAATGCCATGATATTCATGCCGAATGCCTTCGCACGCTTTGCGACTTCGCTGCCGATCCGGCCCATCCCCATAACGCCCAAGGTTTTGTTGCGCAGCTCCACTCCGAGGAAGGATTTGCGGTCCCATACGCCGTTGATCGTCTTGGCATAGGCCTGCGGAATATGGCGGGCCAGAGCGATCATCATGGCAAACGTATGCTCAGCGGTCGTGATCGTGTTTCCGTCTGGAGCATTGATAACAACAATACCGCGCTTCGTGGCGGCTTCGAGGTCGATATTATCCACTCCGACTCCGGCGCGGCCAACCACTTTCAGCTTCGTTCCGGCACTCATAATACGCTCGGTTACGCGGGTCTGGCTCCGGACCAGAAGGCCGTCGTACTCTCCGATTATGGCAGTGAGCTCATCTTCGCTGAGCCCTGTCTTTTTGTCTACCTGCACATCGGCTGCATCCATCAATTGCTGGATCCCCAAATCGCTGATCGGATCCGATACCAAAACTTTAAACATGGTTTCACTTCCTCCTTAAATTCTCTATAAATAGTGCTGCAAATATTGAATAAGGAGCGCGCCGGTTAACGCGCATCCGTTATACCGTTGGTTTGGTAAGGCTTGGTTTCTTATAGCAATTGACGCGGTGTCGTAGCAAAGGACCGGGAAATATAAAAACTCCCGACTCCGCATACTACCTCCGTAGTAAGGGACGAGAGTTATTCGTGGTGCCACCCTTATTCGCTGTCCGTAAACTCGAACAGCCTCAAGCGGTCTTATCAGACCATGATTGGTAACGGAATCATCCGATTTGCGCCTACTATTGATTTCAGCGAAATATCTCAGGAACGCTCAAGAATAACCTTCCGCCGCCGATTCTCACCAACCATCGGCTCTCTGCAGGCGTAACAGCTTCTTATTTCCATCATCGGTTTTGTACGAGATTAATTTTTTCATAATGTATCATGGCTTTTACATTGTGTCAATAGGTGGCGATCATCGGTATAATAGGGCAATAAACGGTCTTATGCTTACGGCAGCCTTGAATGTCATGCCAAGAATTTGCTATGATGCATATGCCCGCCATATTTCGCGTTAGCCCTGGATTTGTCGGATTTAGGGTGAAGAAGCATCGAACCGTTCAAATACAAAGATGAAAGACAGGCACAACTTCTATGAAAAAATTTAAAATAAGAGTGAAAAGAATCGAAGCTCACCAGCTAAACGACCGACTTCTTCTTATTAATTTGTACCTGACCCAAGCGCTCACGCTCATTGTCGGCCTGATCTGGATTTTGTTCCAGGGCCGGAACCCACTGGCGCTTCTCGCTGTGCCGAAGGAGCTGGAGTTTCTGTATTGGGGGCTGGGGCTTGCAGCGGCCATGCTTGTTGTGGATTTGATACTATCCCGCTTTGTGTCCGAGGACAGTATGGATGACGGGGGAATCAACGAGATGCTGTTCCGGAATCGGCCAGTATGGCATATTATCGTTATAGCGATCGTCGTTTCCGTATGCGAGGAGCTTCTGTTTCGGGGAGCGATTCAGCATGCATTCGGGCCATATTGGACCAGCATTTTATTTGCATTGATCCATGTCAGGTATCTGAAGCATTGGCTTCCGACCGGCTGGGTATTCTTGAGCAGCTACGGTCTTGGTCTTGTCTATATTTATACGGGAACATTATGGGCACCGATCCTGTGCCATTTCCTGATCGATTTCATTTCGGGAATGCTGATTCGATTTCGGAGGAAAGAGGAGAATGAACGAACTTAGCAGAATGGAAAGACACCGGAGCCGAAACAAAGGCCGGAAGAACAAAGCATCTTCTGTCTCGCCTCCATCGCCGGCAGCAAAGCCGACAAGACAGGATGCTGGTGAATATACCGAATATACCGGGCTTAGCCGGTCTAAGCCGAGGATGGCCGAAGAGCGGCGGACATACACAGCCAGCGCGGAAGAAGGGCTATCACGGTCCCGCAGAAAGCAATCGGCCACCCAGGACAACATGGAGGAAGCCACAGCTCCGCGGCGAACGCATACATATTCTTCCTACCGTGTTCGGATGAGCAAATGGTTTGTGAACTCATTAATCGTCATATTTATTTTATTGATGGCCAGCTTGCTGTGGTGGGGGCTGATCGGGGCGCCGCCCGTAAGCGAGCTGATAAAGGAGTTATTATGAGCATATGGTTGTGTCTGTCGGGTGCTGCGGCAGCGGGAGTCGGTGTTCTAGGCTGGATGAGCGCCGAAGCGAAGGGCTACCGGGTCCGCGAGGAAGAAGTGGTGACGGAGCGAATCCCGGCGTCCTTTGACGGATTCAGAATTCTGTTCCTGACCGATATCCATCGGAGGGAGTTGTCGGAACGGAAGCTGATGGCTGCGCTGCAGCCTGTAGACTGCGTCCTGCTTGGCGGCGACATTACGGAGCGAGGCGTTCCCCTGGAGAGGCTGAGGCATAACATGGAGGTGCTCCGGCGGGTTGCACCCGTCTATGCGGTCCTCGGCAACCACGATTTGTACGCAGGCAAGGATGCGGTGAAGAAGGTGCTGAAGGAAACCGGCGTGACCCTGCTGAGCGATAAAACGGTCCGGATCACGATCGGGAATGACTACGTCTCCCTTAGCGGCATTCGCCAGCCTAAGAGCAAGCGGCATCCTTATTCCCATTTCAAAGGCAGCCTGCACGGCGACGAATACCATATTTTGCTCGTGCATGATCCGGTTTGGCTTAAGGGCAGGGAAGAGGCGAATTGTGATCTGCTGCTTGCCGGCCATACGCACGGCGGACAAATCGTGCTTCCGCTTGCGGGCGCGGTCCGGCTCGAGCGTTTCTACAAATCCTTTAAGTCCGGCTGGTATTCGATCCCAAGGGCTGCAAGCGAGAAGCTTCCGGACACGCGCATGCTGATCAGCCGGGGCTTCGGAACCTCGCACATCCCTCTACGGCTGTTATGCCCGGCGGAGTACCATGTGCTGACTTTGCGTAAAATGTGAAAAAGCCTTCATTCTTCCTTCCAGATAAAGCAAGGAGAAGAAGGCTTTTTTTGTGTTGTAATCAGCGGATCTGAGGCTCAATCGTCCGGGGATCCACGAAACCATAACCTTTGGCTTCCAGCTTGGTCAGCAAATCGTCGAGCGCTTCGACCGTCCAGGGAAGCTCATGCATCAAAATATTGCTGCCCGGATGGAGCTGCTCCAGCACGTTGTTGATGACCGCCTCGGGCTTGTTTTTATTTTTGCTCTCCCAGTCCAGCGAGCCGTTCGACCATGTCATGTACAGCAAGTCATTCTCTGAAGCGATATCCTTGACGGCATCTCCGCCCGACCCGAACGGAGGTCGGAAGAACGCAGGCTCCGTACCGATCGTATCCTTCACAATTTGCTGTACATCTTCAATTTGCTGACGGACCTTTGCTTGGCTCTCCTGCTTCAAGTCGATATGGTCCCAAGCGTGATTGCCGATGATCTGCCCCCGGTCATGGATGATGCTGAGCAGCTCGGGATTTGCTTTTACACGGTATCCGTTAACGAAGAAAATAGCCTTGGCCTGGTGCTTGTCCAGCGTGTCGATCAGTCGGTTGATCATGTCCGCATCCTTCGGTCCATCGTCGAAGGTGAGCAGCACGACCTTAGAAGGCACGGATTCGTCATTCGGGACGATGCGGTACACCTTATTCATATGATACTTGAGTTCCGGCTTCTCATCAGCTGCCGGCTGCTCGCTGGCTTGTTCATCAGCAGTGCCGGGTACTTTCGTACCGCCGGCAGTTCCGCTCGACTCCTTATCGGCGGCAGCAGGAGGGGCTTCTTGTTCCTGAGGCGTCACCGGCTCAGCCGTTTTCGTATCTGGCTTAATCGGATTGCCTGATTCAGCGGGCACGCTATGGTTCTGGCCGTTTCCTTGGTTTCCGCAAGCGCTGAGCAGAATGCAGCAGGCCAGCAGGATGATCTTTGTTGTCGTTTTAACCATGATTCCATCTCTCTTTCCTGTATTTATGTAGCATGAGTTGCCTCCGGCGCGAGAACACTAACCCTGAGTTTAACATAGAAGGAGGTATCATTTGTGAAGACTTCGTCATTTCTGTACGGTGTAATCATCGGTGCGGTAGCAAGCCGTATGATATCCCGCAAAGGCAGTTTGTCGCTTGCCTCGATGATGAAAGACGTTAATGTTGGCCGTTTCGCCGACACCGCTTTAAGCAAGATTCAAAACGGAATCGGGAATAACAATGGCTCAAGCCAAGAAAGCGTGCGTCCCAGTTCAAGCCGACATGATTCCGCTAATCCCGTTGGAGCTGCAGGGGTATCGTCATCGTCTAATTCGAAGGCTGCCAACCTGAAGCAGCTGAAGGATTTTATCCGCAGCAATCCGGACGTGAAACAAGAGGTTGAGCAAATCTTGAAAGAAACGCATACCGTCTTACCGGGATTGTAAACGATGCAATTCTTTTTGAATCATTCCGTGGGGAAACCATCCTTCCATCCCTGTGAATGATTCTTTTTTCTTAAACTACATATTTACGTGCATTTACGGGTATTAAATGATAAAATCAATTATATAAAACCATTTTTATCACGTCATAATCCAGACATCATAATTTGTTATAAACTTTTGTATACGTTAGGAGGATCCTGTCATGAAAATAGAACGTTTGAGTCAAGATAAGATACGGATTTTCCTCACGTTTGACGATCTGAGTGAGCGTGGGATCCAGAAGGAAGAAATGTGGCAGGAAATACCTAAAGTTTATGACCTGTTTACAGAGATGATGGATCAGGCATACAGTGAGCTCGGATTTGATGCCACCGGACCGCTTGCCGTTGAGGTGTTTGCACTGCCTGCCCAGGGCATGGTGGTAATTGTGACGAGAGGGAAGTACGATCATCATTTCGGCGGCTTGTCCGAAGACGATATGCCGGACGAGATTTATGAAATGGAAGTAACGCTGGATGAAAGTGATAAAATCGTCTATGTGTTCCAGGATTTCGAAGTGCTCATTGAAGCTTCGCATATGCTGAAGGACCTCGTGGACGGAGCAGGTACGCTTTATCACTATATGGATAGATGGTTTTTGTATCTGGAGCCAGAGGAGCTTCAGAGCGACAAGTTGCCGGCGATCATTGCAGTTCTGGCAGAATTCGGCGAATCCTCCTCGGTAACGGAGGCTATGCTGGAGGAGTACGGGAAGAAGATCATGCCTCAGCAAGCGATTGAGGTTATTTGCAGTCACTTCCAGCGTCAGCATTAATACAATGTGGGCGTGAGTGCCGGACTAGAGGCTCGAAACTAACGGAGGGGAAATTTGGTGCTGGTGTTCTCGATCATAGCGTCGGCTTTGGCGCCGGGACTCGCGTTGCTCACGTATTTTTACCTGAAGGACAGGTATGATCAGGAACCTTTGCATATGGTCATCAAGGTATTTCTGCTTGGGGTTCTGATCGTGTTTCCTGTCATGATTCTGCAGCGGGGAATGATACTTTGGCTCGGCGATCATCCGGTTGTCCAATCATTGCTCGTATCTGCGGGCATTGAAGAGTTTTTGAAATGGTTTGTCATGTATCACATTATTTTCAACCATACGGAATTCGATGAGCCTTACGACGGGATTCTATATGCTGCGGCGATTTCGTTGGGCTTTGCTACAGTAGAAAATTTGCTGTACGCATGGTACAGCCAGGCTGCATTCGGTCCCATGTTCCTTCGAGCGCTGCTCCCGGTGTCCGGTCACGCCATGTTTGGCGTGATTATGGGCTACTATATCGGGCACGCCAGGTTTTCAGGGGAGAATCGGAAGAGGTTTTATCTGGCTCTTTCGTTCATCGTCCCTTGGATATGGCATGGACTGTATGATTTGATTTTAAACCTCTTGACGCATACGTGGATCTGGTTTATCGTTCCGCTGATGGTACTGTTGTGGTACGGAGGCATGGGGAAAATCTCCAGAGCAAACAATCGCTCGCCTTTTCGTTTCATCAACCGGGAGGAAGAGATTAACACGTAATCAAAAAGGACACACTGGGGCTATAGGCGCTTACGCTGACGGCATAAACGCCAATATAGCTCTGGAGGTGTCTTTTTTGCGTATCAAGGTGAAAATTTTGTGCAAGGATTGCGGCGAGCGCTTCATTCTTCGCGGAAAGAAGGAGCACGGCCGGATCGAGACCGGCTTTAAGCAATGCTTATGCAACAATCGTGATCATTTCGAGATTGAGGAAGATTTCTAAAACATGAAGTGATCGTACAGCGATGCATAAGACTTCTTTTTTCTAGTCAAACTAACGGCAGTGAGTAGAAGAAAGGAGACTAACGCATCATGTATAAACGACTTAGCGCGATTCTGTTCCCTGTCGCCACCGTTTTGTTGATCGGGGCTTTGGTGTGGGGATATCAGGAGAACAAAGAGAAGAACGCGATATTGATTAATGCAGAAAACCAGTATCAACGCGCCTTTCATGATTTGTCCTATCATATGGACCGGCTGCATACCGAGTTAGGGAATACGCTCGCCGTCAGCTCCACTTCTCAGGGAATGCACCGGAAAGGCCTCATGAACGTTTGGCGCATTACGAGCGAAGCTCAAAATGAGATCAACCAGCTGCCACTGGGTCTGCTGCCGTTCAACAAGACGGAAGAATTCCTGTCCCGCATCTCTAATTTCGCCTATAAGACAGGCGTTCGTGATTTGACGAAGGAGCCGCTGAGCGAAAATGAAGTCAAGACGCTCAAAACACTCTACGCCAATTCCGGTGAAATTACGAAGGATCTTCAATCGGTGCAGAACAAGGTCATTGCCAGCGGGCTGCGCTGGATGGATGTCGAAACTGCGCTCGTGTCGAACAATACGCAGGACAACTCCATTATCGACGGCTTCAGAACCGTTGACAAAAAGGTCGAAGCTTATCCCGAGCTGGACTGGGGCCCTTCGGTCAGCAGCATTTACGACCGCAGGTCCGTGAAGCAATTGGCCGGCATGCCTGTCTCCGCAGAGGACGTCAAACGCAAAGCGCTGAAATTCTCGGATTCGGACGGGAACGCCAGGGTACGGGTAACCCAAAACGGGAAGGGGACCGATTGGTCATCCTATACCGTTCATGTGAATCAAAACCGGGGCCACAAGATCAGCATGGACTTCACCGAGAAGGGCGGCCAGCTGATCGCGTACACGAAGGAGCGCAATGTAGGCGCGAAGAAAGTTTCCGTGCAGGATGCCATCGATAAGGCACAGGATTTTCTTGCTAGAAAAGGCTATACCGATATGACGGCGGTGTCCGCAGACCAATATGACAATATGGCGAACTTCTCCTTCGTGCGTGAGGAGGACGGCGTTCTCATCTATCCGGAGAAGATCACGGTCCGTTCAGCCATGGACAACGGGGAGGTCCTCGGATTTCAAGCAAGCGATTTTGTGTACGAGCACCAGATCAAGCGCGAGATTCCGCAGCCTAAGCTGAAGCTCGCCCAAGCGAAGAAAACGCTGAACCCGGAGTACAAAATTCTGTACAACCGCAAGGCGTTAATCAAAAACGACCGCAACGAGGATGTGCTGTGCTATGAATTTGGAGGGCGCATCAACGGGTCGCAGTATCGGATCTATATCAATGCGGATACCGGACTGGAAGAGACGGTTGAAGTCGTAAAAGACGCGCAAGCCGGAATTCGATAAGATAACAAACGGACGTTTTGAGGGCGGGCCGCTCAAGCTTCATTGCTTGGGCGGCTTTTTGTATGATGGAGAAACATGGAAGGACAAGGCTCGACAGACCGCGCGAAATTCGTTCAAATTATCCCATAAAGACCGCCTGCCCGTGATATAATGGGAATTATTGATTATGAAGAAATAGTAGGTGAGCGCTTTGTATCCGAAGATCAATGAGGTCCTCTATATCCAGCTCGATACGGGGGATCAGAAGGAAGCCGAGGTCTTGTATAAATCCCGCATTTCCGACATGGACGGCGAATCGATTTATATGGAGGTTCCCCTTCAAGAAGGAACAGGAAGACTGAAGAAGCTTTATATCGGCGATGAGATATCCGCTTACTTTCTGACCGAAGGCGGTGTAAAGAATTATTTTAATTCCTATGTGCTGAGCCACCATGAGGACGTCATCAAGCTGGTGCGGATCAAGAAGCCGGAGTCCGACCAGATTACGAAGGTGCAGAGAAGAGGCTTCCTACGGGTACAATCCGAGCTGGAAGTAGCCGTGACGGCAAAGGACGGAGCCCGGTTTCTAACCAAGACCGAGGATGTCGGGGGCGGCGGCATCTCGCTTTATTTGGAGCCGGGCCAGTCGCTCAAAGAGGGGGATCTTCTGGATTGCTGGATTCTGGTTCCCTATAAGAACGGATCGGTTGAGCATATCCCATTCGAAGGTGAAGTCGTCCGGTTGAAAGAGCTTCCCGTGGGCCGGAGCATCGTTATGATGAAATTCACCCAGATTCTGGACATGGAACGTCAAAAACTGATCCGGTACTGCTTCGAGAGACAGTTTGATTTGCGAAATCGATAATCTCTGACCGCCTGGATGCATATATTCGTTCAGGCTGTGGCACACTACCGGAAATTTCATGATGGAAGGAATGTTGTGTCATAACCGAGGAGCAAAGCAAATCGATCAGGGGGCAGCGGGAAATGGAGCCCGGTGAAGCGCAAGATTCGATCGGACAAGCCCTGGAAGCGCTGGCCGGAAAGCTGCTCTTCCGCGTGCTGATCGGTCTCGCGGCAGCTTTGGTGATCATGCAGCTGCTGCTGCATTATGAGCCTGCCAGGCCCTATATTTCGCCGGTTCAGCAGATGGAGGGAGTCCCCGTAAACGAGCAAAATGTCAACGATTGGATGGGGGGAAACACCCCTTCTCTTTTGCATCACTCCAGCTAGTGTGGTATAATTTTCACGTCGCAGGCAGGCGCCTGCTTTTTTCTTGAAGGTTAAGAAGGTATGAGTCTAATCTTGCACTTTCTTATCTTATTTTCTCTAAAATCATCTGTCATTTGATCCGTTTCATGAAAAATGCTAGAAGCGACAGATGGGCTGGAGACGTACGTTTGAGGAGGAATGCCCCGTTGGTTATGCAGGGGACAGGTTACCAGGACAGAATCAATATTGCCATCGACGGTCCTGCAGGGGCGGGTAAAAGCACAGTAGCACGTATGGTGGCCAGCAGGCTTCAATACATCTATGTGGATACCGGCGCCATGTACCGGGCGGTCACTTGGTTTATGCTGAATCAAGGAATTGATGCAGAAAATCACGAAAAAGTGCTTCAACATGCGCAAAATATGGTGATTGAATTAAAACCGCATGAAACAGGCCAAATGGTGTTGTTGAATGGGGAAGATGTCACACCGTATATCCGATTGCATCAGGTGAGTGCATCCGTTTCCAAGTATGCGCGGATCGAAGGCTTGCGGACCAAACTTGTCCATCTGCAGCAGCAAATGGCGACACAGAAAGGCGTCGTCATGGACGGACGCGACATCGGCACTACGGTTCTACCGGACGCTGAACTCAAGATCTTCATGACGGCCAGCGTCAAGGAGCGAGCGCTCCGCCGGTTCAATGAGCTTCGCGACGAGAGCATTACGCTGGAACAGCTGGAACATGATATCGCAGAGCGCGACCGTCTCGATGCAGAGCGTGAAGTATCGCCGCTTCGATGTGCGGAGGACGCCATCGTTCTGGATACGACGCATATGGATATCAACCAGGTGGTCGAAGCGATTCTTTCATATTGCGAAACTGTATTGGATGGGGAGAGGAAGGCATGATTTACGTTTTTTGCAGAGCGGTAGTCCGCGGTTTGTTCGCTATTCTGTACCGGTTTGAATCTGTCGGCGTACATAATATCCCTTCCGAGGGCGGCGTACTGATCTGCAGCAATCATCTCAGCGTGCGCGACCCGATTTCGGTCGGCATTCACGTGAAGCGCCAGGTTAAATTTATGGCGAAAGCGGAGCTGTTCAAAATTCCGGTATTCGGATGGCTGATTGACAAGCTTGGCGCATTTCCGGTAAAGCGCGGCGGCGTCAGCAAGGAATCGATCAAGACCGCACTGACCATTCTGCGTCAGGGTGAAGTGATGGGGATTTTCCCGGAGGGCACCCGGAATTCGGATGCAACGGCAGCGAAGCGGGGGGCGGCAAGCTTTGCGCTCCGGAGCGGCGCGACGGTCATTCCGGCGGCGATCATCGGAGATTACAAGCTGTTTCGGAAGGTTAAGATCATTTACGGAGCACCCGTAGACTTATCCCGTTTCGAAGGCGACAAATCGCCGGAAGCGCTCGATGCCGCAACTGAAATCATTATGAGTAAAATCCATGAAATGCGGGCAACCGGTAAGCCGACCGTGAACGGATGAATCGGTTTGATGCATAAAAAGCGCCATTTTCATGGAAAGATACTACAGCAATTATGTTTTGAACTTCGCCTATGCGAGTTTAAATAAATGGGGTTTGAATTGAGGAGGTTATTTGACATGTCGGAAGAAACAAGAAATCAAGAGTCTGCTGAAATGCAAAGCCAGGAGCAGCTCGACCAAATCGTATCCTTGAAAAAAGGGGACACCGTGAAAGGGACGATCGTCAAATTGGAGGACAACCAGGCTTATGTAAGCATTGGATATAAATACGACGGCGTAATTCCTGTTCGCGAACTGTCTTCTGTACAGCTGGACAACGCATCCGATGCGGTTCAGGTTGGCCAAGAGGTTGAGTGCAAGGTTGTCAGCATTAACGACGACAAGGAAAGCCTTGTTCTGTCCAAGCGCGCAATCGACGCCGAGAACGCTTGGGATGAACTGGAGAAGCATTTCGAAGCACAAGACGTGTTCGAAGTGACTGTTGCAGACGTCGTTAAGGGCGGTCTTGTAGCAGACGTTGGCGCACGCGGCTTTATCCCTGCTTCCATGGTAGAGCGTCACTTTGTAGAGGATTTCAGCGACTACAAAGGCCGCACGCTTCGCGTAAAAGTGAAGGAGCTTGACCGTGAGAACAACAAGGTGATCCTTTCCCAGAAGGACGTTCTGGAAGAGGAATTCGAAGCCAACAAGCAAAAGGTGATGGCCGAGCTTAAAGAAGGTCAAGTGCTCGAGGGCACGGTGCAGCGTCTGACCCAATTCGGCGCATTCGTTGACGTAGGCGGCGTTGACGGACTGGTTCACGTATCCGAAATCGCTTGGAACCACGTGGATAAGCCTTCCGACGTATTGTCCGAAGGAGATCAGGTTCGCGTGAAGGTGCTTAAGGTTGACCCTGAAAAAGGAAAAATCAGCCTCAGCATCAAGGCTGCCGGCCCAGGACCTTGGGAAACTGCAGGCGAGCAATTCCACACCGGCGACATCGTTACAGGCGTCGTTAAGCGTCTTGTAAGCTTTGGCGCATTCGTTGAATTGGCTCCTGGCGTAGAAGGCCTGGTTCATATTTCTCAAATCTCGCACAAGCACATCGGAACTCCGCAAGAGGTGCTGAAAGAAGGACAGGAAGTTCAAGTGAAAGTTCTTGACATCAATCCTTCCGAGCAGCGCGTAAGCTTGAGCATTAAAGAAACAGAGGAAGCGCCGGCACAAGCTCCTAGAGCAGAAAAACCGTCCAAAGGTCCTAAAATCGACCTGAAAGACAACCCGAACGTTTCTTTGAACAATCAGGGTATGAGCGTAACGCTTGGAGAGCGCTTTGGCGATAAGCTGAGCAAGTTCAAGTAAGCCCGAAAATTGTCATGTACGGTCTATTGACCTGTCATAACGAGTCGGCGAACCCACATTTCTGGGTTCGCCGTTTGTTTTTGTTAGGGACGAAAGCAAGCGGATGTTGTAACATGGGGAAGAGCATAATAGAAATGATATGAAAGGTTAGCCAATTGAAACGATTTTTGCTATGATGATAATCGTAAGAATTGACAGGAGGAGTGAATATGGCAAGACCCGTAGTGGCCATTGTCGGAAGGCCAAATGTTGGCAAATCAACGATTTTTAACAGGCTGATCGGCGATAGACTGGCCATTGTTGAAGATAAACCGGGCATAACCCGAGACCGGATATACGGAAGCGCCGAATGGAACGGCAAAGCGTTCAGCGTGATCGATACCGGGGGAATTGAGATCGACGGAGACGACATGATCTTGAAGTCGATCCGGATGCAGGCTGAGCTGGCAATCGAAGAAGCAGACGTCATTATTTTCATGTGCGATGCGAAGACCGGTGTGACGCAATCTGACGAGGAAGTGGCACAGATTCTGTTCCGGTCGGGCAAACCGGTCATTCTCGCGGTTAATAAAGTGGATAATTTGAAGCGCGCTGAAGATATTTATGAATTCTATTCCCTTGGCTTCGGCGATCCGGTAGGCATATCCGGAAGCCACGGCACCGGGATCGGAGATCTGCTGGATGTGGTCGTTGAGAACCTGCCGGATCTGGCGGACGACGACTATGATGAGGACGTGATCCGTGTCGCGCTGATCGGTCGTCCGAACGTTGGGAAATCGTCGCTTGTCAACGCCATCCTAGGCGAAGAGCGGGTCATCGTCAGCGATATTGCCGGCACTACCCGCGATGCGATCGATACCCCATTCGAGAAGGACGGTCAGCGTTATGTGTTGATCGATACGGCCGGCATGCGAAAACGCGGCAAGGTGTACGAGACGACGGAGAAATACAGCGTCATGCGCGCCATGCGCGCCATTGAGCGGGCTGACGTTGTTCTGGTTCTGATTAACGGCGAAGAGGGCATTATCGAGCAGGACAAGCATATCGCCGGCTATGCGTACGAGGCCGGAAAAGCTTCCCTGTTCGTTGTCAACAAATGGGATGTCGTCGAGAAGGATGACAAGACGATGCAGCAGTTCGAGCGCAAGATCCGGGACCATTTCCTGTTCATGACCTATGCGCCGATCGTATTCCTGTCGGCCAAGACCAAACAGCGGCTGCATAAGCTGCTGCCGGTAGTCAAGCATGTGGCAGAGCAGCACTCGCTGCGCGTCCAGACGCATCTGCTGAATGACGTTATCTCCGATGCGATTGCGATCAACCCGCCTCCTACAGACAAAGGCAGAAGATTGCGCATTAACTATTCAACACAGGTAGCGGTCAAACCGCCGACGATGGTTGTATTCGTTAATGACCCGGAATTGATGCACTTCTCTTATGAGCGATATCTGGAGAACAAGATCCGGGCCGCATTTGATTTTGAAGGTACACCCATCAGGATATTTACACGAAGAAAGTCTGATGAGAGTTAGGGGAGAATAGCTTGGTTCTGGAGATCGTAGCGATACTTGTATGTTATTTATTGGGTTCGGTGAGCTTTAGCGTGCTGTTTGCCAAGTTTCTCAAGGGAATCGACATACGGCAGCACGGCAGCGGCAACGCAGGGGCGACCAATACCCTTCGTGTCCTTGGAAAGGGACCTGCAATCCTGGTGCTTGCACTCGACGTTCTCAAAGGCATTGCAGCCGTATGGATTGGCCGGTGGCTGGGCGGAGACAATGAATGGCTGCCGGGTCTTTGCGGCATTGCAGCCATAATTGGCCATAATTGGCCGCTTTATTTCCGCTTTCGCGGGGGCAAAGGCATCGCGACGGCGATCGGCGTGCTTGCAACGCTGTGCTTCCTGCCTGCGCTCTATGCAGGCATCATCGCCATTTCGTCGATTGTATTTACCCGGTACGTTTCATTGGGGTCTCTTATTTTCGTTGTGCTTACACCGATATTTTTGCTGATTGCCGGGTATCCTTGGCCGGTATTTTGGACAAGTCTCATAATATGCATATTCGCCTTCTGGCGACACCGCAGCAACATTGTGAAGATCGTACAGGGCCGCGAGAACAAGCTCGGCTCCGGCGGTAAAGGCAAGGATAAAGGAGGAAAGCGCGTTGTCTGACAAAGTGGCCGTTCTCGTTGCTGGAAGCTGGGGAACAGCGCTGGCAAGCGTTCTCGCTTCCAACAACCGGGAAGTGTGGGTTTGGACCAGAACGGAGGAGCAGGCTCGGGAGATTAACGAATCACACACCAACAATCGGTATCTGCCGGGGATCACACTCCCCTCCAATATACAAGCGACTACCGATATGAAAGCAGCCGTTCAATCGGCAGCTGCCGTCGTGATCGTCGCTCCATCCTCAGCCATGCGTGAGGTTGCCGGGCAGCTTAAGGAGCACTGGAATGACGAGATGCTTGTCATCCATGCAACGAAGGGCTTCGAGCTCGATTCGTTAAAGCGGATGTCAACGGTAATTGCCGAAGAACTCGGCTGTGAGGAAGGACGGATCGTCGTGTTATCGGGGCCGAGCCACGCGGAAGAGGTGGTAAGACGGTGTCCGACGACCGTAGTCGTGGCTTCCGCGGATGCGAACGCGGCCGAAGCCGCTCAAGATTTATTCATGAATACCTATTTCAGGGTGTACACGAACCGGGATATGCTGGGCGTTGAGCTGGCAGGTGCCTTAAAGAACATTATCGCGCTCGGAGCGGGCATGTCCGATGGGCTCGGCTTTGGGGATAATGCGAAAGCGGCGCTGATTACGAGAGGCATTGCGGAGATGCTGCGCGTCGGCATGGAGATGGGGGCGAACCCGTTAACCTTTGCCGGCCTCGCGGGAATCGGCGATCTCGTCGTCACCGCGACGAGCCGACACAGCCGAAACTGGCGTGCAGGCTCCATGCTGGGACAGGGCAAGAGCCTGGATGAGGTGTTAAGCTCCATGGGGATGGTTGTGGAAGGCGTTCGGACGACCAAGGCAGCCTATACCATCTCTCAAAAGTACGGCGTCCAGATGCCGATTGCGGACCAGTTATATCACGTGCTGTTCGAAAACCGCGACCCTCGAAGCGCTGTGGAAGGGCTGATGGGACGCGGGCCGAAGACCGAGATGGAAATGATGCCGCTCGAAACTTGGGAGCAATGGCATACCTAGCTTATTCACCAATCCGAGGACTTCCTCATATATTAAGTTGAGGATGCCCGGAGGAGGGGTGGAAATGAGCAAAAGCTTTCACAAGGATGTTTTGAACGCGATTAACAAAAAAAGCGGCAAAAAAATTTCTGCAGGGGCTGTCAATAAGCTGGCTAGTACGGTAAAACCGTCTACCATGCAAAATGAAGCCCAGCTCCGTCAGCTGATCAAGCAGGTATCGTCCATGGCGAATATACCTGTCAGTGAAGATACGGTTCAGGAAATTATTGCAGCTGTTAAGAAGAGCGGGATGAATCCGAGCAATATGGAAGCCTTGATGAAAATGATGATGAACAAATAGGTTCGCATAAGCGTGTTTGGCGCCGAAGCCGCGCCCGTTCTCGGGTGGCGGCTTTTGCTTTTTGGGCAGCGCTTGGATGAGCGGATGCGGTTTTCATGGTATAATAGGTTGAATATTACATGAGAGAATGGAGAGTTTCGTGACATGGATCCGATGCAAAAGATGTGGCTGTCCCTTGTCGCATTGTTGATTATGGCTCTGTCCGTCATCGTCGTTACGCTTGCGCGAAGCAAGACCAAGGGGTTTATACGCGGAGGTTTGTCGTTCGTAGCCTTTATGATGATGATCGTGGGCTTCATCATTGGACTGGCTTCAATTATTTAACAACAGGAAAGGATCGCGTCGAGATGGTAAAAGGGGTGCCGAATGAAGCTGAGTGATCTGCCAGGGCTTGAGAGCCTGCTGTACGAGACCGTCTGCAAGCTGAACCTTACGGGTCAGCCGTGGGTGCTTGGAGGAAGCTGCAGCTTGCTTCTCCAAGGCGTACAGCTGGACAAGCCGCCGAGAGATATCGATATTTATACGGATGCGGAAAGCGTCCATGAGCTGCATGCCTCGCTTGCCGATTGGGCGGAAGACGCGCCTCACCTGGATCAAGAAGGTATGTATGCCTCCATATTGAGCCACTATGGTCGGCATGGCGTATCTATCGAGCTGGTGGGTGGCTTTACCGTCATGACGGGGGGATCCGAATATCGTGTGGAAATCGGTCCGCTGCTGCATCATGCGGCGCCGGAGCATCGAATTCAGGGCACGGTTGTCCGTTTAATGCCGCTGTCGCATGAATTGGTATTCAATGTGCTGCGAGCCAGGCCGGACCGGTATGAAGCGATTGCCGCAGCCATCCTGCTCAACCCGGATGAGCATCTTCCGCTGCTCTCGAAGATCTTATCCCGGAACAGGCTCAACTTGCAGCACCGTTCGACCTTGGGCGGTCTGCTCCACCATTTGATTTGAGTGCCGATGGTGCTCTGCACGGTCCCCATACATACAAGGCAGGAGAGGAGTGCACTAGCCATTGGATTACGAGGTGCTGTTTCAGCCGGATGGCAAGAAGGTCAAGGTTCGTCCATTGACGAACGTGCTGGACGCCTCCCGCCGGGCCGGCGTGCGCATCCCGACCCGCTGCGGCGGCAAAGCCGGCTGTTTGATGTGCAAGGTAATCATACCGGAGGGACAGCGCGAGTCGTGCCTGCCCCCTGAGGACAAGGAGCGGAGGAAGCTGGGCTCCGCCCTGCTGGAGCAGGGCTACCGGCTGTCCTGCCAGACGAAGATCACTGGAAACTTACAGGTAAGCATTCCCGAGGATCCGCTGAAGGCGGCTATCCGCAAACAGCTGGAGGCCGCACGAAACCGGGATGCGGATGACTTTATTTAAGCGAAGGATGATGTTGATTTGAATAGGATCAATCGGATGATTCCTGCTGCAGAAAGCGCAAAGCCCCTTTTTGCAGCCCTGGTCCTGGTGTTGTTCTCATTGCTGATGACCGGATGCTTGTATCCTGACGAGGGAGCTGGCGAGAATAAAGTTTCTTATAGAGAGAGTGTTAAGCGGATTCAATCCGCGGTTGATGATTACTTTAAGGAGCAAGGGGTGCTGCCTATCATTACGGCAGGGCCAGAGGTGCCGCGTTATGAGAAGTACCGGGTAGACCTTGAATTGCTGAAGAACCGCGGATATATCGATCAAATCCCGGCGACCGCCTTTGAAAAAGGAGGAACCGGCTATTTTCTGATCATTAATGAAGAAAGTGATCCGACCGTCAAGGTGATGGATTTGACAACAGTTCAAGCGGTCAACGATGTACAGCGTGCCGTCAATTTGTACAAAATGGGCAATGACGGAGCCCTGCCGGCCGGTGAGACGCTGTATCCCGGCTATAAGGCGGTGGACCTGTCAAAGACCGATGCCAAATCGTTGAAGCTGATGAGCGTATTCTCCGGCCAGGAGATGACCTTCATCATGGATGAGGCAGGCAAGGTGTATGCCGATTATGCCTTCGATATTATGCAGGCCGTCCAGAAGGATGGCTCTGAGCCGAAAGAAGGCGAGGACTTAAGGGTTTTCCTGGAGAAGGAATCCTATTTCGTTCCGGTGAAATCCGTGCCGTATGCCTGGATGAATCAACAGCCGGTTGCGCAGCCGGCATCCTGAATAATTCGATAGAGCATTCCCTTCGTAGGTTAACCTACTGGGGAATGCTCTTTTTCTATCGATCAAAAAGTTTATCCATAATGCCAATCTATTGGAATATCTATCAAGATCGCGACATACACATAATCTGAAAGAGTCGTGCGGGCATGATGCCGGTTGCCCATAGCATGATCGAGTTAAGAGAAGTATCTATCAAAGCAAAAAAAATGGACGGAGACATCGTGGGCAACCGTCATATTTTTAGACCCGGTACATAAGATGTTACTAGTCCAAATGCATGTACGAGTTACGCCGCTTTGCCGTTTCCATCCATAAACCCATGGAATCTACGGCGGCGGACTGCTGGCGACAAAGGTGAAAGCTGCTCATCTGTTGCAATGGCTTTGGCTATGAGTGGAACACGAAGCGGATGCTCTTAAAGCATTTTTCCTTCGGAGTAATTTGAGGAGGGGATCTCTTTTGGAAAAAGTGGACATTTTTAAGGACATTGCCGAACGGACCGGAGGGGACATTTATTTAGGTGTCGTCGGGGCCGTCCGTACGGGAAAATCAACCTTCATCAAGCGTTTTATGGAGACGGTTGTACTCCCGAACATTACGAACGAGGCGGATCGAGTAAGAGCTGTCGATGAGCTGCCTCAAAGCGCTGCAGGAAAAACGATCATGACCACCGAACCGAAATTTGTACCGAACAATGCGGTGCAGATCAAAGTAACGGAAGGATTAGAGGTCAACGTAAGACTGGTGGATTGCGTCGGGTATGCCGTGGAAGGGGCCAAAGGGTATGAGGATGAGAACGGTCCGCGAATGATTTCCACGCCATGGTTCGAGGAGCCGATTCCGTTCCAGGAGGCGGCCGAAATCGGAACCCGCAAGGTCATCCAAGAGCATTCCACGCTCGGCGTCGTCGTCACGACCGACGGAAGCATCGCGGAAATCCCGCGCAGCTCCTATGTCGAGGCGGAAGAGCGGGTCATTGAGGAGCTCAAGGAAGTTGGCAAGCCGTTCGTTGTCGTCATCAACTCCACCCGCCCTCGAAGCGAGGAGGCGCTGCAGCTCCGCAACGAGCTGGCCGAGAAATATGATATTCCGGTCATGACGCTCAGCGCGGCCACGATGACCGAGGATGATGTCACTGGGGTTCTCCGTGAAGTATTGTATGAATTCCCGGTTCATGAAGTGAATGTCAACCTGCCGAGCTGGGTCATGGTGCTGAACGAGAACCATTGGCTGCGCAGCAACTATGAGAACTCGGTAAGGGATACGGTGAAGGATATCCGCCGTCTGCGCGATGTCGACCGGGTTGTAAGCCAGTTCATGGAATATGACTTTATCGACCGGGCCGGACTTAGCGGCATGAATATGGGGCAGGGTGTGGCCGAGATTGACCTCTTCGCGCCGGACGAATTGTACGACCGGATTTTGATGGAGGTCGTCGGGGTAGAAATCCGCGGCAAGGATCATCTGCTGCAGCTGATGCAGGAATTCTCCCATGCGAAGCGCGAGTATGACCGGTTCGCAGAGGCGCTTGAGATGGTCAAGACGACCGGATACGGCATTGCCGCGCCTTCCCTTGCCGAAATGGCGCTGGATGAGCCTGAGCTGATCCGCCAAGGCACCCGCTTCGGGGTCAGACTGAAAGCGACCGCGCCGTCCATTCATATGATCCGCGTCGATGTCGAATCGGAGTTCTCGCCGATTATCGGCACCGAGAAGCAGAGCGAGGAGCTTGTCCGCTATCTGATGCAGGACTTCGAGAACGATCCGATCAAAATTTGGGAATCCGATATTTTCGGCCGGTCCCTCCATTCCATCGTAAGGGAAGGCATCCAGGGCAAAATCGCGATGATGCCGGACAATGCCAGATACAAGCTTCAGGAAACGCTGGGGCGGATTATTAACGAGGGCTCCGGCGGTCTGATCGCAATCATTCTGTAAGTGAGCGCCAATATGGTGGTGAAAACGCAGTCGCTAACGGGCCAAAAGTCCCGATTAGCGGCTGTTTTTCGTGTTTTCTCCGGTCCGCTAAAGCAAAACGCTTGAAATTATGAGATGGCTGTATTACTATAAATTTGTTCCGCGTCATGCATTCGAAACGCGAAATAGGGGAAAATACCCGATTGCACGTATAATTTGCGGTAAAACGGAAACAGTGTATAGCAAGTGGAGCACATTCCTTGTTAGGGAGGTGAAAGAATGAATAAATCGGATCTGATTACTCAAGTAGCTGAATCTGCTGAGCTTTCCAAGAAAGATGCGACTAAAGCGGTTGATGCCGTTTTCGATGCAATTTCCGAAGCACTGCAAAACGGGGATAAAGTCCAATTGGTTGGTTTCGGCAACTTCGAGGTTCGCGAGCGTTCCGCACGGAAAGGCCGCAACCCGCAAACAGGTGAAGAAATCGAAATCCCTGCGAGCAAAATTCCTGCATTTAAACCTGGTAAAGCGCTCAAAGACGGAATCAAATAAAGATTTCTACATATTACCTAAGAGCACAGGTCGTGAATTCGTTCACGGCCTTTTCTTTTAGATTTACGGCGAGGAGGTCTGGGGAATGGAGAACGTTCAAAACGGCGATTATTTCGTTGTCAAGGCGCTGGATCACGGCGTACAGGTGATCGGCCTTACGCGCGGACAGGACACACGGTTTCATCATACCGAGAAGCTGGACAAAGGCGAAGTCATCATCGCCCAATTTACGGATCATACATCTGCGGTGAAAATCCGCGGCAAAGCTGAAATCATCACGAAGCACGGCAAGATCGAATCCGGCAGCTGATTTTTAGGGCAGGTTATTCGAGAACGCTATGACCGATGAGGGCTAAAGGCAAGATCATCGAACATTCATCTATTGTTTTCTTTTGCAGCAGGCATAGCCTGCTTTTTTTCTTTATACAATGAGGTATGGACTTAATAGGAGCGGAAGAAACTAAAGCTAGGGGGTATTCGACATGAGGCAATGGCAAATTGTACGGGCTGTGCTTGTACCGGCCGCGATCGCTTTCATGATGCTTGTCATCCTGCTGGAGTTAAAGTCGCATGCGCGCCAAAAAATCGAGACGGTAACCGCTGCGGTCCCTTATCACAGCCGTGAGCTGACGGATGCCGGCTTGGTCGACTCGCTGATGAATCTTCCGCTTCATCTTAAAATAAGCCGGGCGGATTATGATGACGGCTCACTGACGATGGATATCAAGCTGAGTGATCCCGGGGAGGACGTCGGCGACGTGTATGAGGATATCGCCGGCATTATGTCCTTCGCGTTCGAAGGAACGGATAATGTGAGGCAGCTGTACTTGAGAGTGATCGCGATCGATCGCTGGGGCGGGAAGCGGTATCTGCTTCTTGCTTCGAATATGAACAGAGAATCCTGGGAGCCGCGCTACGCAGAAGCGCTGAGCCAGCTTCGAAACGGCGATGTGCCGCCATCCTTGGCTGCCTCGCTCAATTTAACTTTTACGAATCTTTGGCAGAAGCAGTTCAGCAGTCCGTGAAACGGTTAAAATAGTAAGTGACAGGCATGTACGTGCCCGGAACATGTGTTATAATAGATTGGATTGTTGGCTCAATAGACCATAGAACATCAAGTGCACGGAGGCTGAGGATGAAACCGTATCGCGTACCAGAACTGGCAGAGAAATATATAAATTATGATATGATCCAGAATCACACGGAACTACCGGACTTTCCGGACGCCCGTGTTCATTTGCTATACATATTTTTGAAGGACTCGGGAAGAAATATTGCCGGACTCGAAGAATTATACGCGCTGGTCGCCTCGCTGGTTCAGATGGGTCTTGATACGCATGAGAGCATCGACGTTGCCGAGGGCAACCAAGGGGAGGCCATGATGCGCTCCCGTCAATTAAAGGTGCTTGCCGGGGACTACTTCAGCAGCCGGTTTTACCAGCTTCTTGCACAGAAGGGCGAAATTGCGGTCATCTCGCTTTTGAGCCGGGCGGTAAGCAGTGTTAATGTGATGAAAATGAACCTGTATGGCAAAATGAAAGATACGCTGGTGCCTTCTGAAGAATATCTACGGCAAACGGTACAGCTGAATATGCAGCTGTTTCTTTCTTTTACCCCCCTGCTTGAAAAATCGGTTCACGAGACATGGAGAACGCTGCTGAAGGAATTCACGCAGTGCGAAACCCTGGTTCAAGAGATGAAGCGCTGCGTCTCTCCGGATTCGGGAAGATGGAGCTACAGTTATTGGCACTTGATCGAAACGGCAAGCGAAGAGGAACGCAGGCTGCTGGTCGAGAAGAAGGCGGACCCGAAGGATTGGAAGAAGCTGATTCTGAAGTACAAGGCAGCCGAGCGGCTCCTGGACAAGCTGCGGGAAACGGTGGGCACCCTGCAGCAGCTGCTTGCGGGCCGGTCTGGGGATTGCCCGTACACCTGCTTGCTGGAGCCGTTCCTGCACCGACTTGGCACCGTTTCGTCTGTTGTAAGGGGAGGATAGGTGATGTCAGTGGATAAACAAACGATGACGCCGGGTTCCCGGCGTAACGGCAGCACGCCGAAAGAGGAGCATGTTCATTCCGTATTTGAGAGCATTGCCGGCAAATACGATATGATGAATGATATCCTCAGCTTTAGAAGACACAAGGCCTGGCGCAGGTTTACGATGAAGAAGATGAATATGCGCCAGGGCGATACCGCAATTGACTTGTGCTGCGGAACTTGCGACTGGACGATTAGCATGGCCCAGGCAAGTGAAACTGGACACATAGTCGGGCTGGATTTCAGCGAGGGGATGCTGAAGGTCGGCCGGGAGAAGGTTGCCCGAAACGGTCTTGAGACGCAGATCCGGCTTGTGCAAGGCAATGCGATGGAACTGCCGTTCGAGGACAATCAATTCGATTATGCGACGATCGGTTTCGGACTGCGGAACGTTCCGGATTATATGCAGGTTCTTCGCGAAATGCAGCGTGTGGTGAAGCCGGGCGGGATGGTTGTATGTCTGGAACTATCCAAGCCGACCTGGCAGCCGTTCAAAGGACTTTATTATTTCTATTTTCAACAACTGCTGCCACGCATGGGACAACTGGTGGCGAAGCGCTATGAGCAGTATAAATGGCTGCCCGACTCGCTGAAGCTGTTTCCCGGCAGAGAGGAGCTAGCCGAAGCTTTCCGTCAGACCGGACTTAAGGAGGTCCAGGCCTATCCCTTGACTGGTGGCATCGCAGCCTTACACATTGGGATCAAGGAGAATCGGAATGTTTAAGAAAATTGGGACTTATCTGGAAATGATCAAAGTGGAGCATACCTTGTTTGCTCTGCCTTTCGCATTTATGGGGGCGATTCTGGGATCGGCCGTGGTGTTCGATCACCTGCCTTCCTGGGGAGACATCGGATGGATTTTTCTGGCCATGTTCGGAGCGCGCAGCGCCGCGTTCGGACTCAACCGGCTAACCGATCAATATATTGACGCGAAAAACCCGCGGACAGCAGGACGGGCCATCCCGGCTGGACTGCTTAAGCCGTTTGAAGTCATCATTTTTATTATTTTATCGTTCGCCGTCTTTTTCTGGGCGACCTATGAGCTGGACCCGTTTGCTTTCCGGCTGCTGCCGATCGCTATCTTTTTGCTTATTATTTATTCCTTTACGAAGCGCTTTACCTGGCTGTGCCATGTCGTGCTTGGCTTGACCACCGCGCTTGCTCCGCTCGGAGGCTGGGTCGCCGTTACAGGTCAGGTGGATTGGAAGGCACTGCTCTTCTATGTCGCGCTGGCGTTCTGGACGGCCGGATTCGATGTGATCTATGCGTGCCAGGACCAGGAGTTCGATGAGAAGGAAGGCTTGTATTCGATCCCTTCCCGTTTCGGCTTGCATCACGCGTTATGGTTCGCCCGCGGCTTTCATTTCGTTACTGCCGTCGGCTTTATCGTTCTATTTTTCATCACACCGCTCAGCTGGTGGTATCTCATCGGGATGATTATCGCTCTTGGCATTCTGTTCTATCAGCATTACATTCTGTCGCCGAACGATATGAGCCGCCTGCAGACCGCCTTCTTTACGATGAACAGCACGCTGAGCATCGTCCTGTTCGTCTTTACTCTGATTGATTTGGTGGTGCGTTACCTGTGATGGAGGCCGTGCGGAGAAAAAGCTGGGTTGTCGGAATAACGGGCGCAAGCGGAAGCATATACGGCGTGCGTCTCACGGAAAGCCTGCTGTCGCTTGGATATGACGTTCACCTCGTCATTACGAATGCCGGATGGCGTGTGCTGAAGGAGGAGATGGGCTTCGAAGCGGCGAGCCGGGAGGCTGCCGTTCTCGAGCGTTTCGGGGGGTACGAGGGACAGATCGTTTATCATCCGATCGCTGATATCGGGGCCACCATCGCCAGCGGCTCCTATCTGGTCGAGGGCATGATCATTATGCCATGCTCCATGGGCACATTATCTTCCGTGGCCCACGGCGCTTCCGATAATTTGATGGGACGGGCCGCCGACGTCATGATGAAGGAAGGGCGCCCGCTCGTGCTCGTTCCGAGGGAAACGCCGCTGCATGCGATCCACCTGGAGAACATGCTGACGCTGGCCCGGCTCGGGGTGAAGATCATTCCGGCGATGCCGGCATTTTACTTCGGGCCGCAAACGCTCGATGATATCGTGAATTTTATGGTGGGCAAAGTACTGGACAGCTTGAGAATCGAACATCATTTGTATAAAAGATGGGGTGACTAATATGCCGGGGGAAGACAACAAAACCATCATCGGCAAGATCAGTTATACCAACGCTTGGCCCGTGTTTCATTACGTGGATCCTGCAGCGCTCGGCACGCCGGCGGATATGGTCGCGGCCGTTCCGGCCGAGCTCAACCGGAGAATGCGCGAGGGCAGCATCCAGATCGGCGCATTATCCTCATTCGCCTATGCGGAGGTAGCGGATCGCTTGCTGCTTCTGCCGGATTTATCCGTGAGCGCGGACGGGGCGGTTAACTCGATCTTCTTGTTTACGAAGGTGCCGCTTCAGCAGCTGAAGGAAGCTAAAGTCGCGCTTACGAATACGTCGGCAACGTCGATCAACTTATTGAAAATATTATTGGAGAAATCGCTCGGCGGTACTTACTCCTACATCACCTGCGAGCCGGATCTGACCGAAATGATGGCCCAAGCGGATGCGGCCCTTCTGATCGGCGATCATGCGATCCGGGCTTCATGGAGCAATACGGAATATTACAGAACGGATCTTGGCCAGTGGTGGAAGGATTGGACGGGGTGCAGCATGACGTTTGCCGTCTGGGCGGTCAACCGGGACGCCGTGGAGCGCAACCCGGAGGGCATGGCGGAAATCGCCGATATGTTCCTTGAGAGCAAGCGGCGGAGCTTGAGCGATTTGACCCCGATCGTTGAGGAGGCTGTCAGCCGGATCGGGGGAAGCGCGGCATACTGGAAGCATTACTTTACGAACCTGTGCTACGATTTTGATGAACGACAACAGGAAGGACTTCGCTTATATTTCAAATTCGCTTATGAGCTCGGCCTGCTGGATCATGTCGTCGTGCCGGAGCTGTGGAATGAGAAACGAAGCGTGCGGGTGAAGAAATGAAACGATTTGATATATTCGGAACTCTTAAAAAAGATATGGATGTCATCGAAAAAGAGCTTTACCGCAGTGTCGAAGGCGACAGTCCCGAACTGACGGAGACCTCGCTGCATCTGCTCCGGGCGGGCGGCAAGCGGCTTCGTCCCGTATTTGTTCTGATGGGCGGCAAGTTCGGCAGCTATGACATTGAGAAGCTGAAGCATGTCGCCGTGCCCCTGGAGCTGATTCACAGCGCTTCTCTGGTGCATGACGATGTGATCGACGATGCCAGCACGCGCCGTGGAAAGCCGACGGTGAAGGCGAAATGGGACAATCGGATCGCTATGTACACTGGTGATTACATATATGGCAAAGCGTTGGATTTGACCACCCGGCTAAAGCAGCCGGAAATTCATCAGATTTTGGCGAAAGCGATGGTGGAGATGTCTATCGGCGAGATGGAGCAAATCCGTGATTTCTTTAACGTCTCGCAGGATGTCAGAAGGTATCTGCTGCGTATCCGGCGCAAAACCTCTCTTCTGATCGCGATCAGCTGCCAGCTTGGAGCGCTGGCTGCCGATGCGGACCGGAGAATCGCTGCCAGTCTGTACCGTTTTGGATACAACGTCGGGATGGCTTTTCAGATCCAGGACGACCTGCTGGACCTGTGCGGCAGCGAGAAGCAGATCGGCAAGCCGCCGGGAAGCGACATGCGCCAAGGGAATATTACGCTCCCGGTCATCTATGCCCTCGAGGATCCCGAGCGCAGGGAGCCGCTGCTGAAGGAGCTGGACCGCATTCATGCGATGAACGGCCAGTGCGATGTCTCCGAGGCCGTTAAGCTTGTGACGTCGAGCAGCGGAATCGCCAGATCGGAAGCGCTGGCGGACCGGTATATTACGAAGGCGCTTGACGCCTTGTCGGACCTCCCGGACATCAAGACGAGAAAACAGCTGAAGGATATCGCACATTTTATAACCAAGCGGTCATATTAGTCATATCGACACGAGAAGCTTTCTGTTAAAATAAGGGTACACATGTAACATCACATGAGCATGATAAGATTGTTCAATATCCTGGCAGGAGAGGAAAGTGATGAGGGCTATGGAACGTACTTTTTTAATGATTAAGCCGGATGGTGTCCAGCGGGGACTGATCGGCCGCATTGTCGGCCGTTTGGAGGATAAAGGCTTCAAAATGGTCGCGGGCAAGTTTCTGCAGATATCGGACGAGCAGGCGAAGCGCCATTATGCCGAGCATGAAGGTAAGGATTTTTACGATAACCTCGTCGGCTTTATTACGTCGGGACCGGTATTCGCGATGGTATGGGAAGGCGATGACATTATTGCCCTGTCCCGTCAGGTCATCGGCAAAACGAATGTGAAGGAAGCGCAGCCGGGAACGATCCGCGGCGACTTCGCCTCCCACACGCCGCATAATCTGATCCACGGATCGGATTCGCCTGAAAGCGCTAAGCGCGAGATCGCCAACTTTTTCGATGAGTCGGAGCTCGTTCAATATGAGAAAACGCTTGCTCCTTGGCTGTAGCCGATAAGCGGAAGTTAAGCAAATTATAATAATTTACAGTAACAGGATGATAAGATGACGGAACATGGATTATTGCCGGAGGACCAGGATTATGTCGGCTTTGTTCGCAGCATCGAGCGGAGCACGGGAATTAATCTGGCGGATTACAAAGAAGCGCAGATGAAACGGCGGCTGACGACGCTGCGCAACAAGAAGGGCTACTCGACCTTTGCGGCATTTTATGAAGCGATGATGAAGGACAAGCCGCTGTTTCATGAATTTCTGGACAGGATGACGATCAACGTGTCAGAGTTTTGGCGGAACCCGAACCGGTGGGAAATTTTGAAAGAGAAGATCCTGCCTTCGATTACCGAGCAGAACCCGGGTACGCTTAAGCTGTGGAGCGCTGCCTGCTCCACGGGCGAGGAGCCGTATACCCTGGCGATGATCTTGGCGGAGAAGAAGCTGCTGAACCGGGCGCGCATTATGGCAACCGATATCGATGAGGGGGCGCTGCAGAAGGCGAAGGAAGGAATGTATCTTGAGCGCTCGTTAAAGGACGTGCCGCCGGAGGTAGCCTCACGGTATTTCACGGAAGAAGGCGCCTTGTACCGGTTCAGCGACAGCTTGAAGAAGGAGATCGTTTTCCAGAAGCAGAACCTGTTGACGGACCGGTTCGAGACCGGCTTCGATCTGATCGTGTGCCGAAATGTCATGATTTATTTTACAGAGGATGCCAAGCATAAGCTGTATATGAAGTTTGCTGCAAGTTTGAAGCCCGGCGGATTTCTGTTTGTGGGCAGCACCGAGCAAATCTTCAATCCGGGCCAATACGGCTTGGAGAGCAACGAAACGTTTTTTTACCGGAAGCTCTAGTTCACTGTGTGCGAAGCGGCAGCCGGAGCGAACAGCCGGCATAAGGATCGATAACATCCAATCATGGCCCGCATCGCTATTGCGAGCAGGCTGACCGTATAGGCGAAGCGCTTTTCCATCCGGGGATGAGAGGCGCTTTTGCTGTATAGAGGGATTCTTGTCAAAGCGTATTAGCTATACTATAATGATCAGAAGATATTTACGGATTTTAGCGTTTTAACGCTTAAAAGTTTAAAGGGGGAAAAGCATCATGAGTTTACGTTTTCTAACGGCGGGAGAAACGCACGGGCCTCAGCTGACTACGATTATCGAAGGGCTTCCGAGCAATATGAAGATCGATTTCGATGCGCTGAATTTTCAGCTGCACCGGCGCCAGAAGGGGTACGGCCGCGGACGCCGCATGCAGATCGAGAAGGATACGGCCCAGATTCTCGGAGGGGTGCGCCACGGATATACGACCGGCGCGCCGGTTGCGCTTGTCGTGGAGAACAAGGACTGGACGCACTGGAGAAACATCATGAACGTGGAGCCGATCGAAGGCAATGACGAAGCGAAGCGGCGTGTGCACCGCCCAAGACCCGGCCATGCGGATCTGAACGGCGGGCTGAAATATAATCTGAAGGATTTGCGCAACGTGCTGGAGCGCTCCAGCGCGCGGGAGACGACCGTACGGGTAGCCGTCGGCGCCATCGCCAGACAGTTTCTGGAGCAGTTCGGCGTGAAGGTAGCGGGACAGGTCATCCGAATCGGCGAGATTGAGGCGCCTCCGCACAGTCTCCCGATTGACGAGCTGATCGAGCGCACGGAGGCCTCCTCGGTCCGGGTCGTTGACGCGGAGACGGAGAAGAAGATGGAAGCCTACATTGACCAGATCAAGCAGGAGGGCGATTCCATCGGCGGCGTCGTCGAGTGCATTATCGAGGGATTGCCGGTCGGTCTTGGCAGTCATGTGCAGTATGACCGCAAGCTTGACGGCCGCATCGCCCAGGGCGTGATGTCGATTAATGCCTTTAAGGGCGTCGAGGTCGGCATCGGATTCGAAGCCGGAGAGCTTCGCGGTTCCCAAGTGCATGATGAGATCATGTACAGCGAGGAGCGCGGCTACTACCGCGCAACCAACCGCTTGGGCGGCTTCGAAGGCGGGATGACCAACGGCATGCCGATCGTTGTCCGCGGCGTCATGAAGCCGATCCCGACGCTGTACAAGCCGCTTCAAAGCGTGGATATCGATACGAAGGAGCCTTTTACCGCCCAGGTGGAACGCTCGGATGCATGCGCGGTTCCTGCGGCTAGCGTCGTCATGGAGCATGTGGTGACTTGGGAGGTAGCAAAAGCGTTCCTGGAGAAATTCGGCGGCGATTCGATGGAGGAGATCCATGCGAATTACCAAAACTACCTGAAGCAGCTGGAGAGCTACTAAGATGAGGACGCTGCGAGTTGAATTGGGAGAGCGCTCATACCCCATTTACATCGGCTCCGGGATTTTGGATTCGATCGGTGAACTGAGCAGAAAGCACGGCATTAGCGTCAAGAGCCCCCAGCTGATCGTGACGGATGACAAGGTGGCGCCTCATTACTTGGCCCAGGTAGAACAAGCGCTGGTGTCGGAAGGCTATTCGGTTGTTACGCATACCGTACCGTCCGGGGAATCCTCCAAATCGCTGCAAGTGTATGAAGAGGTCATGACGACCGCGATCCGCGGTAAGCTGGACCGCAGCTCGGCGGTGTTTGCCCTCGGCGGAGGCGTCGTCGGCGATCTAGCCGGCTTCGTTGCGGCTACGTATATGCGCGGAGTCACGTTCGTGCAGATCCCGACGACCATTCTCGCCCATGACAGCAGCGTGGGCGGCAAGGTTGCGGTCAACCACCCGCTTGCCAAAAACATGATCGGTGCCTTCCACCAGCCGGCGATGGTGCTCTACGACGTGGATACGCTGAAGTCACTCCCGCCGCGCGAGGTCTCGTCCGGGCTCGCCGAAATGGTGAAGCACGGACTCATTTTGGACCGTGATTTCGCGTATTGGTGCAGGGAGCATGCCGAGGAGCTGCTCGCCCTTGTACCGGAAACATTGATCTACGGCTTGGAGCGTGGCTGTGCCATTAAAGCCGATGTCGTCTCCAAGGACGAGCGGGAAGGCGGCCTTCGCGCCATTCTGAATTTGGGCCACACGATCGGCCATGCGATTGAAGCAGTCGGCGGTTACGGGCGTTTCCTTCACGGGGAGGCGATTGCGATCGGAATGGCCGGCTCGGCTAAGCTGGCCGGCATGCTGGGAAGAGACCAGAGCCTGTATGCCGAGACGGTCGGCATGCTGCAGGCATTGAATCTCCCGGTGACGCTTCCTGCCGATATCAAGGTCGAGGACATTATGGACGCGATGCAGCACGACAAGAAATTCGCCGAAGGCCGGATGGTGTTTATCGTCCCCGAGGCCATCGGGTCAGTCAGCATCGTCAAGGATGTACCGGTCGATGCTGTTCGAACGGTCGTTGAACAGCTGAAGGGAGAGGTTAATACATGATGAATCGGGGAATCCGGGGAGCCACGACGGTGACCCGCAATGAAGAGCAGGAGATTTTGCAGGAGACGCTCCGCCTGTTGGAAGAGATCGTTAGGCGCAACGACCTTCAGCCGGAATATATAAGCAACATCTGGATTACGATGACGCAGGATTTGGACGCGGCGTTCCCTGCTCGCGCCATCCGCCAGCTGGAGGGCTGGGACCTCGTGCCTTTGATGTGCTCCGTCGAAATACCGGTGAAGGGCAGTCTTCCGCGCTGTATCCGCTTCATGGTGCAGGTCAATACCGACAAGAGCCAGAGCGAGATCAAGCATGTGTATTTGAACGAAGCGAAGCGGCTTCGCCCGGATTTGTCCGGCGCGGGCGCCGACAAGCAAAATTAAGGGTTGCAGATTACCGCCATCATCCTGTATAGTGGTATCAGAATATAGCTGAGTAGAGTTTAGGTTTCACAGATGAGTTGAGTTGAGAAGAGCAGAGTTAAGCATCCTAGGCAATTTCATATCGGGATTAGGAATCCGTGGTTCATTGATGATGATTGGGCTATTCTACCTTGTGCGGAAGGGATGCCGGCAGATGCCGTATTCTATGACGCGTCAGGTATACGAACAGCACGGCATTGGATTTGGTGAAGCCTTTGGGGATTTCTGTACCGTGCTCTTAATAAACAATTCTCATATGCAGACGAACCAAACCTCTACTTCGGTAGAGGTTTTTTTTTGTATTTGATAATCATGAAGGAGGGTTTGGCATGGCACATCCATCGATGGAGCAAGTGGTGGCAATGGCAGGCGAATATAATCTGATTCCGGTAGCGATCCGGCTGTTGGCCGACATGGAGACGCCGATTCGCTTATTTCAGCGGTATGCGGAGCGGAAGCGGGCATTTTTACTTGAAAGCGTAGAGGGCGGCGTGCAATGGGCGCGCTATTCGTTCATCGGAACAGATCCCTTCTTGATGATTCGGGGCAAAAAAGGCGGCATCGAAATCGAAATGAACGGCGAGCGTTCCGTGCTAAAGGGAAAGCCGGTAGAGGAGCTCAAGGCGCTTCTGCGAAAGTACCGCAGCCCGCAGCTCAAGGATATGCCTCCGTTTACAGGCGGGGCGATCGGATTCTTCGGATACGATCTCCTGCAGTACTACGAGAAGCTGCCGGCCCATGCGCTGGACGATTTGGGCATGGATGATATCAGGTTCATGTTCTGTGACCAGGTGATCGTGTTCGACCACGTGAAGCAGCAGATCATGCTCATCGGCAACGTGCACATCAAGCCTGGAGATACGGACGAGGACATCCGTCAGAAGTATGACCATGTACGGCGCAAGCTCGAGGCGGCAGCGGAGCAGCTGCAGGAAGACGGGCCGAGGGAGAATGTAAATTCCAGAAGCATCCCGGCAGATATCGAGCTGGGAGATATTCAATCGAACATGACCAAAGAGAAATACATGGACAACGTAGAGAAGGCGAAGGAGTATATTCGGGCGGGCGATATTTTTCAGGTCGTGCTGTCCCAGCGGTTTCATATTGAGACGGACGTATCGCCGCTTCACGTCTATCGCGTGCTCCGCACGCTGAACCCTTCGCCGTATATGTATTACCTCAAATTGGACGATGACATTATCGTGGGAACCTCCCCGGAAGCTCTGGTCAAGGTTGACGGCCGGCGCGTAGAGACGAGACCGATTGCAGGAACCCGGCCAAGAGGCATCGACGAAGCCGAGGATCAGCTGCTGGCGGAGGAGCTGCTGCAGGACGAGAAGGAGCGGGCGGAACATCTGATGCTGGTGGATCTGGGGCGAAACGACCTCGGGCGCGTGTCGGAATTCGGCTCGGTGAAATGCGACACCTTTATGGAGATTGAAAAATACTCGCATGTGATGCACATGGTATCCGGGGTCTCTGGACGCCTCGGCGAGAATAAGGACTTCTTCGATGCGTTCCTTTCGTGCCTTCCGGCCGGAACCGTGTCAGGCGCGCCGAAGCTGAGAGCGATGGAGATCATTGCGGAGCTGGAGCGGGAAGCCAGGGGCGTTTATGCCGGAGCGATCGGATATCTCGGCTTTGGCGGCAACATGGATTCCTGCATTACCATCCGGACGATTATATTCCGCGGGGGAAAAGCATATGTTCAGGCCGGCGCCGGCATCGTATGGGACTCCATACCCGAGAAGGAGTATGAGGAGACGGTCAATAAAGCCAAAGGGATGCTGAAAGCGATCCGGGTGGCGGAAGCGATGTTCCCGGCAAACAGCGGCGCTGAGGATTTCATTAACCAGGATTATCTGTATCAATACACACCTTAACTCAGAGGAGGAGAATGAGATGAACGTTATGGAACCGATGCAATCCAGCATTTCCAAGCTGATTGAAGGCCAAGACCTGAGCCGTGAAGAAGCGCGCGGGGTGATGCAGTCCATTATGGACGGGCTGGCCACTCCTTCTCAAATCGGAGGACTGCTGACCGCCCTGCGGATCAAAGGGGAGACTGTCGATGAAATCACCGGCTTTGCCGAGGCGATGAGAGGAGCCGGCGGGCGAGTCGTCACGGAGCGCAACCGGCTGCTGGACACTTGCGGAACCGGGGGATCGGGCATTCATAAATTCAACATTTCAACGGTATCGGCCATCATATCCTCCTCGGTATCGGTCCGGGTGGCGAAGCACGGCAACCGCTCCGCCTCCGGGCGGGCCGGGAGCGCGGACGTGCTGGAAGCGCTGGGGGTAAACATTCACCTGACGCCGGAGCAGGCCAAGGCTTGCCTTGACGATATCGGCATCTGCTTCCTGTTCGCCCAGATCTACCATCCGTCGATGAAGCATGCGGCCGCGCCGCGGAAGGAGCTGGGGGTCCGGACGGTGTTCAATATGCTGGGGCCGCTGACGAATCCGGCAGGGGCGGACCGGCAGATGCTCGGGATATATGACATGAGCAAGACGGAAACGATCGCCCATGTGCTGAAGGAGCTCGGATTGAAGAGAGCGATGGTTGTCACAAGCCATGACGGTTTGGATGAAATCAGCGTTTCGGCTCCGACCCGAGTATCCGAGCTTCGGGGCGGAGAAGTGCGGACCTATGATATACATCCTGCCGACCTTGGTTTGCAGGTCCATCCGATGGACGCGATTCTCGGCGGTGACGCCAAAGAAAATGCCGCGATTATCGGCTCGGTGCTCCGTGGAGAGAAAAGCGCGTACCGGGATATCGTCCTGGCGAATGCGGGAGCCTGCATCTACGTATCCGGGCTCGCCGACAGTCTGAAGGAAGGTGTGCAGCAGGCTGCGCACGCTATTGATTCAGGGCTTGCCCAGGCAAAACTGGAGCAGCTTATTATACGGACGGGGGAATTAAGCTATGTATCTTGATCGAATCGTAGCCACGAAGAAGCAGGAGGTCGCGAAGCTGCGCGAAACATTTTCCGCTGCGGAAGCGGAAAGCCGGATTCAGGAGCTGCCGCCGACTCGCGGATTTGCTAGGGCGCTTGCGGAAGGACGCAAACGCAGCATGGGCTTGATCGCCGAAGTGAAAAAGGCTTCGCCGTCCAAGGGGTTGATCCGGCCCGATTTTGATCCGGTCATGATCGCGAAGGCCTACGAGGCCGCCGATGCCGATTGCCTTTCCGTCCTGACGGATCGGGAGTACTTTCAGGGGAGCGGAGAATATTTAAAGGCCGTTCGCGAGGCCGTCCGTTTGCCTCTGCTTCGCAAGGATTTCATTATCGACGAGACGCAAATTTATGAAGCGCGCTTGCTTGGCGCCGATGCGATCCTGCTCATTGCTGCAATTCTTACGCAGGAACGAATGGCGGATTTTATGGACCTGGCCGCTTCTCTAGGAATTGACTGCTTGATTGAGGTCCATGACCGCGAGGAGCTCCAGACGGTCCTTAAGCTGAATCCGTCTTTGATCGGCATTAACAATCGGAATTTGCGTACATTCGAAACCTCGCTGGAAACGACGGCCGATCTGGCAGGCGAGGTGCCTAAAGGCGTGACGCTTATCAGTGAGAGCGGCATATCGCGGCCTGCGGATATCTCGTATTTGCATTATGTTGGCGCGCATGGCGTGCTGGTCGGAGAACATTTCATGAGACAGCCGGATGTTTTCCGTGCCGTTAATGATTTGATGGGACCGCTGCCGGTGGCCGCTGACTCGGAGTAAAGGGGAGCAGCTGGATGAAAGATACGGCCGTAAAAATATGTGGACTTCAAAGCGTTGAAGTGCTAAAATCTATGATAAACTTACCTGTGGATTATATCGGATTTGTATTTGCCAAGAGCCGGCGGAAGGTGACGCCTCAGCAGGCCGGGGAGCTGATCGGCATATTAAAGGAGTGGAGCCCGGGACAGGCACCCGCCGCCGTCGGCGTGTTGGTTAATCCTGATTGGAGCGAGCTTGAGGAGCTGCTTTCGCATGCCCCGCTTGACGTCATACAGCTGCACGGTCAGGAAACGCCGCAATTTTGCCGGGAAGTGAAGGAGCGCTTCCCGGTTTCCGTTTTTAAAGTGGTATCGATCGGCGGGGAGAAGAGCGATGAAGCACGAATGGCTGCGCTGGACTCGTATGCAGGCTGCATTGACGGCCTGCTCGTCGATACCTTCGATCCGGAATATGGCGGGGGATCGGGCAAGACATTCGCCTGGGATATCATTCCACCATACCAAGACTGGGCCAAGAAGCATGGAATTCCGCTCTTCGTGGCCGGAGGGCTCGATGCGGATAATGTACCGCAATTAATCAGCCGGTACGCTCCCGATGGCGTGGATGTATCCAGCGGCGTCGAGAGAGAGCCGGGCGTGAAGGACATACAGAAAGTGAAAGCATTCGTGGAAAGGGTGAAGGGCATATGAGAACAGAGCTTCCTGACATCAATGGACGTTTCGGGGTGTTCGGCGGACGGTTTGTACCGGAAACGCTGATGAACGCCTTAATCGAGCTGGAGCAGGAGTATAACCGCTACGCGGAAGATGCCGAATTCAAGGAGGAGATCGCCTATTTGCTGAAGCAGTATTCCGGCAGGGAGACTCCGCTGTATTACGCCGAGCGGTTCAGCCGTCATCTCGGCAAGGCCAAAATTTATTTGAAGCGGGAGGACCTGAACCATACGGGCGCCCATAAGATTAATAATGCCATTGCCCAAGGCGTGCTCGCCAAACGGATGGGCAAGACCAAGGTAATCGCAGAGACCGGCGCCGGCCAGCATGGAGTGGCTACGGCCACCGTTGCCGCGCTGCTTGGACTGGAATGCAAAGTATTTATGGGCGAAGAAGACACGAAGCGGCAGCAGCTTAACGTATTCCGGATGAAAATGCTTGGGGCCGAGGTTATACCGGTCACGTCCGGAAGCCGCACGCTAAAGGATGCCGGCAACGAAGCGCTCCGATACTGGGTCAGCAACGTGGAGGACACGTTCTACGTGCTCGGTTCGGCTGTGGGGCCGCATCCGTACCCGATGATGGTACGCAACTTTCAGCGAATCATCGGAGACGAGACGCGCAGGCAGATTCTGGAGAGCGAAGGTCGTCTGCCAAGCATGATTTTGGCACCGGTCGGCGGCGGCAGCAATGCGATCGGTATGTTCTATCCGTTTCTGGAGGATAGCGAGGTCCGGCTGGTCGGCGTCGAGGCGGCCGGCAAAGGCGTTGAGACCGAGTTCCATGCCGCCACAATGACCAAGGGAACCCAGGGCGTATTCCAAGGCTCGATGAGCTATTTGCTGCAGGATGAGTACGGCCAGGTTCAGGAGGCGCACTCGATCTCGGCCGGCCTGGATTATCCAGGTGTCGGCCCAGAGCACTCGTATTTGAAAGATATTGAACGGGTTCAATATGAGCCCATCACCGATGCGGAGGCGCTGGAAGCACTACAGCTGCTGTGCCGGACCGAGGGGATCATTCCGGCACTGGAGTCCGCGCATGCGCTGGCTCAAGCCGTGAAGATGGCCCCGCAATGGACCGAGGAGGATCTGATCGTCATCAATTTGTCGGGTCGCGGGGACAAGGACGTAGAATCCATTATGGCATACACGGGAGGGAAGACGATATGAACCGGATCGATCAGACGTTTGAAACTTTGAAATTGCACAACAAAACGGCGCTCATCCCATATCTGACCGTAGGCGATCCCGACCCGGAAACGACCCTGGACATCATCGCCGAGCTCGAAAGCTCCGGCGCCGACATCATTGAGCTGGGCGTGCCGTATTCGGATCCTCTGGCGGACGGACCGGTGATCCAGCGGGCTTCCGAGCGGGCGCTCAAGAACAAAGTCACGATCCGCACCTGCATGGACATCGCGCTAAAGGCTCGGGAACGCGGCAGCCAATTGCCTTTCATCCTGTTCACTTATTATAACCCGGTGCTGCAGATGGGCCTGGACACCTTCTTCGAGGAGGTGCTGAAGCACGATATCAGCGGCCTGATCATACCGGATCTGCCCGTGGAGGAATCGACGGAGATCCGTAAGCGTGCAGCGGCGGCAGGGGTTCATCTCATTCCGTTAGTGGCACCGACATCCCACGAACGGATCGCTACCATTCTTTCGGAGGCGACCGGCTTCGTATATTGCGTGTCCTCGCTCGGCGTAACGGGTGAACGTACGGATTTCTATTCCGGCGTTGAGGCATTCCTTGAGACGGTGAAGGAATACAGCCGTGTGCCGATCGCGATCGGCTTCGGTATTTCTACGGGGGAGCAGGTGGCCAGATTCTCCAAGATCTGTGACGGCGTCGTTGTCGGCAGCGCGATCGTGCGTACGATCGAATCGAATATCCCGCTGCTGGAGCGCGAGGAGACCCGCAGCCAAGGGCTTTCGCAAATCGGACAATTTGTGGCACAATTAAAAGGTGCGAAGCTTGCCCTAGACCGTTAGGGTGTTAACAGAGTTAAGTTTAGAGTAGATATGAAAGGTGAGGCGAATATCAAATGAAACCAAAAGCGCAAATCGTGGATCTTCCCGTCTACCAGCCGGGAAAACCGATCGAAGAGGTGAAGAAGGAGCTTGGGCTGGATCGCGTGATCAAGCTGGCTTCGAACGAAAATCCATACGGCTGCTCGCCGCTTGCAAGAGAAGCGATCACGGCGGAGCTGGAAACGCTCAGCCTGTATCCGGACGGCAGTGCAGCGGAATTGACAGCTGCGCTGGCGGAGCATTTGAACGTTGCAAACCCTCAGATTATTTTCGGCTGCGGCTCCGATGAGATCATCGCGCTCATTATCCGGGCGTTCCTCGTTCCCGGCGACGAAACGATCATGGCCGATCAGACTTTTTCGGTATATAAAACGAACGCCGAAATTGAAGGTGCCGTCAGCATCGAGGTTCCGCTTGTCGATGGAAAACACGACCTCCAAGGCATGCTCGACGCGATCACGGATAAAACCAAAATCATCTGGGTATGCAATCCGAACAACCCGACCGGCACCATCGTTTCGGAGGCGGAGCTTGTTCAGTTCCTTGACGCCGTTCCTGAGCACATCATGGTCGTTCTCGATGAAGCTTACTTCGAATACGTCACCGATGCTTCGTACCCGAACAGCATCCCGCTGATGGGTCGCTACCCGAATCTGGTCATCCTCCGCACCTTCTCCAAGATTTACGGGTTGGCGGCGATGCGGATCGGATACGGGGTTGCTCAAGAAGAGGTGATCTCCCTCATCAACCGTGTTCGGGAACCGTTCAATACGGGACGTCTAGCGCAGGCAGCAGCCAAGGCAGCGCTGAAGGACCAGGCGTTCGTGGCCGAGTGCCGCAAGCGGAATGAAGAAGGGATCAAGTACCTTCAAGGAGAACTGGACCGTCTCGGGCTGTCGTATTTCCCGGCACACGGCAACTTCATCATGATCGATGTGAGAAGATGCGGAAAGGATGTCTTCCAGTCCCTCCTCAGAAAGGGCATTATTATCCGTCCGGGATTCGAGCGGTATCCGAATTGGATTCGGGTGACGGTCGGGTCGAAGGAACAGAACGATGCCTTTATCGGAGCGCTTGAGCAGGTAATCGCTGAAGTTAGCCCAGTAGTATAGCATTCAAGGAACAGATTAGAAATAACCATAATCAGCTAAACATCGCAGTTTGAAACGAGTGAGAGAACATGACCATGCATATATCCATATTTGGTGTCGGCTTAATCGGCGGATCGCTGGCATTATGCTTTAAGGGCAAGCCGGGGATCACCGTTACGGGCTACGCGCATACCGAAGCTTACGCCGATCAGGTGAGGGCCAAAGGCGTAGTAGACCATGTTACATTATCGGTGGAGGAGGCTGCCCGGGACGCAGACGTTATTTTCTTATGCGTCCCGGTGGGCAGCTTAGAATACTACCTGAAACAGTTAAACGAAATTCAATTAAAGCCCGGCTGTATCATAACCGATGTGGGAAGCACGAAAGCAAGCATTGCCGAGTGCGCCTCACAGCTTGAGCTAAAGGATGCCTGCTTTATCGGCGGACATCCGATGGCCGGTTCGGAGCGCTCCGGCGTCGGGGCGGCTTCGACGCTGCTGTTCGAGAATGCGTATTATGTGCTTACCCCGGCGGATAACGTCCCGGAGGAGAAGCTGGATACCCTTGCACGTCTTCTGGCACATACCCGGGCACATATCGTACGGGTCGAGCCTCGGCTGCATGATGAAATTGTGGGGGCCATCAGTCATCTGCCTCATATCATTGCCGTCGCGCTTGTCAATCAGATAAGCGCTTATAACGACGATAATGCGCTGTACCGAACGCTGGCTGCCGGAGGCTTCCGCGATATTACGCGGATTGCTTCGAGCGACCCGGTCGTTTGGCGGGATATTCTGCTGAATAACCGGAGCGTCATGCTGCCGCTGCTGCGTGATTGGAACGAGGGAATTCAGCGCTTTATGGACATGCTGGAGGATGGCGACGGCTCTGCCATAGAGGAGGCCTTCCGCAGAGCGGGCGAATTCCGCAGCGTGCTGCCGGAAAGACGCAAAGGCATGATTGTATCCCAGTATGACCTGTATCTGGATGTGCCTGACCATCCGGGAATAATCGGCCGTATTGCGACCGAGCTCGGGGCCAACAGCATCAACCTGAGCAATATTCAAATCATCGAGAGCCGGGAAGACGTGCCGGGTGTAATGAGGCTGTCCTTCCGAAATGAAGTGGACCAAGAGCGGGCGAAAGAGCTGCTGTTATCGAAAGGGCATCCCGTTTATCAATAGCTGCTGCGGTTGTTTTCAAACAACCGCAAATAAATGCGTTTACAGTATTGACAAAATGAAAACGTATACATATAATAAAAGTACAGTATGGTTTCTCTCCACTCCTATCCAAAATATTGCACTATGTGCGGCCGTCTTCGGATGAAGGCGGTTTTTTTTTGTCATTTTCCTGGTCATGCCATGAAATCTGGCATAAAACTGATTCTTTCTCCAATATGTGCTATAATGCTAGAGTGCTAGTGTAGAAGATTTGGGGAAATTGCCAAATACATAGAATAGTCAGTCACCAAGAGGCGTAACTATATATGGTTTGACGGTACTTTTACAGATCCTAATTGATCGTTTCCTTGGACATTCAAGGAAGTTGAGGCACCGATGGGAGAAGGAGGAACGAAAAATCATATGACGGATTCCCAGTTAATACAAGAAATCAAGCAGGGCAATACCGAGCTGTACTCGGAGCTTATGCGGCGTTACCAGAGAAAAATATTGGCATTTGTCTATCATATGTTAAAGAGCTCCAACATGGAGCTGATGGCGGAGGATTTATGCTCCGAGACATTCTATAAGGCTTTCCGCAGCCTGCATTCGTTTCGCGAGGTGGATGCATCGTTCTCGACGTGGCTGTATACCATTGCGCGAAATACGGTGCTGAGCGAGCTCCGGAAGCATCGCAGCGGTACGCTGCCGCTGGAGGAGAGCGGGGTCGTTCCCGTGGCGCCGATTGAGGTCGCGCCCGAGCAGGCGATTTTACGAAGCGAACGCGTACATATGGTAAGGGAAGCTATAAATAATTTACCGGAGAAGCAGCGGTCAGCGCTGATTCTCCGGGAATACGATCAGCTGGACTATCAGGAAATCGCAGACATATTAGGTCAAAGCGTCAGCTCCGTCAAATCCCTTCTGTTTCGAGCCAGAGGCAGTGTCAAAATTCAGCTCGAGCCTTATTTCTATGAACCGGTCTTGGAAGAGCTGAGAGGGATGAAGAGCAAATGAATTGCGAAGAAGCCCGAGAGCTGATGGAAAGTGTCTGGGATTTGCCTGACGAAGATCCGCGGCGACAGCGGCTGAATGCGCATGTAAAAACCTGCAGCGCGTGCGCGGCGGAGCACGAATTGTGGCTTCAGAGCTTGAACATGGTCCATGCTTTGGAGGAGGAGGATATTCCGGGGATCGACAGCGAACGAATCAACCGCAATGTCATGGACCGTATTTATCGGGATTTTCCTTGGCTGGTCGAGGAGACCTCAAAGAGCCGCGCAATAAGCCGAGTATTTCGCAAGCGGCTGACCTTATGGATTGCCGGATTTTTGGCACTGTTCGTGTGCAGCTTCATCTATTTTGCCGTCATCGGAAGTCCGGCCGAGCCGAAGCCCGAGGCTGTCGCTACCGGAATTATCCCGACGGGAATCGCCGATACCGGTCAAAGCCTGACAGCGAAGGATTATAACATTCCGAAGACCAACAGCGGAATTATCGATCCGTTTGTGGTTGGAATGAGTCCTACCGAGCCGCAGTATTGGATGCTGCTGTCGCTTCTGGGTGTGGGGCTGGCCATGTATTTCCTGATGAGGCTGAATCGGGTCAGACGATAGCGAATGCATCGAAATATACAAGAGGAGGAAGATCATGCTGATAGGGTTGGTTCGCCACGGTTTAACGGACTGGAATGCGATGGGCAAAATACAGGGACAGACGGATATTCCGCTGAATGAGGAAGGACGGCGGCAGGCACGGCTGCTGGGCGAGCGGCTTCGTCAGGAGCCCTATCATTGGGACTTTGCGATCAGCAGCGGTCTTTCCCGTGCCGAAGAAACCGCCCAGATCATCGCGTCCATGCTCGGCATTCCGGTAGCTGAGCCGGATCCCCGTGTAAGGGAGCGGAGATACGGCCAGGTGGAAGGGCTCACGGCGGAGGAGCGGGAGGCCCGGTTCGGAACCGACTGGCATCAGCAGGATTTGGGCCAAGAGACCGATGTGGAGCTGATGTCCAGAGGACTTGTCTTTTTGGATGATATGGCGATCAAGCATCGGAACAGCAATATCCTCGTCGTAAGTCACGGCGGTTTCCTGGCACAGCTGTATAAGCTCGTCTGCCGCGGTCAACTGAGCCAGCGTATCGGAAACCTGTCGCTGACGATCGTGGAACGCAAGGATGATGACTGGTCGCCGCTGCTCTATAACTGCACCAAGCATCTGTTGACGGAACCGGCGGAAGGCCAGGGCCCGAATGTGCTGCCGACGAAGTAATAATCCTCGATACAGAATACGCCCCTGATCCGATGACTCAGCAGGTCATCGATCAGGGGCGATTTTTATTTAAAATGAGTTCAGCAGGGGGAAACTTCCACAATCAAATTACAACGAGGCAATCATAATAAAACGATGCTGCCTCACCTCGAAGTAACCCTGCGATTGGATCATCACGTGAATGTGGCGCAGCTCATCCCTATAACGATCCACCGTAAAATCCGGGACCTGCCACGGAATGGCTGAAAGGTAGTAAATGAGCGCGCCGATATCGTAAAACCGCTGGACGGGGTAATCCTCGCGCGCGAACGTGACGTTAAACCCGTGATCCCGAAGCTCTGAGGCTGCGTAATCGAGGTTCCAATGGGCAAACTCGGCATTGAGCGGAACGCCGAACAGATCATTGATCTGGTAGCAATCGGTTCCGCCGACTTGCTGGGTAATAAATACGCCCTGCTCGGCCAGGATTCTCCGAATCTCGGACGGCGCATAAGATTCGTGCTGGTTCATGACCACATCGAACAATCGATCAGGCAGCGGAAGCTTCTCATCGTCTTCTACATATACGACTTGAACGCCGAGCGGCTCCAGCTTGCGGCGCGCAACAGGCACATTCGGGGGGTACCCTTCCGTGGCATAGGTGATATTCGGGAACGGCTGCAGCGTATATAAAAACTCACCGCCTCCCGTTCCCATATCAAGCAGACTTCGCGCATTGCGGAAATAAGGGATCAAAATGCTTCCCAGCGACCAAGGAAGCAGCTGCGTCTGCATCCGGCCTGACCCGGTTATATAGGAGTAATCCCAGCCGGAGAATGCCCGTTGGGCTTCATTTAAGTATTGTTCAAAACGATCATCGATCTTCATTTTTATTCGAACCTCCATATGTTCATCACTAGATAATGTCGGCTGGCTGCTTGATGGATATAAAGCAGGGGCCATCATCCGGAGGTCCTCGAATCCTGAATCCGCGTTGTTATGTTTCGTGTTCCCTGGTCGCCATGACGGATCACCTCTTTCGTTCGCTAACCGTATTCGTGCATCTCATCGTTAACCATTCGTTGAGTCAAATATCCGTTACATGCACGGGCAGACGTTGTAATCCAGCTTAACATATATTCCCTTTCATTGAGAATATCCCAGATTCTATCATGGATTAAGAGGGCATAGAAATAGTATAAAAAAATACGCATTCTCACGTTTATGAAGCCGCTATTCCGTTAAAAATGATAAAACCACCATACAGATCAGTTTGATTCCGACGCTTACTAGGGACATGAAACTTCATGAAACGAGAGAGAACAGGTATCAAATGATCGAAACATTCCCATAATGGATGTAAAACGGCGAGGCGATGAACGATGAATCTAGCGGATATGCTCACTTATGCCGATATTGGTCAGCTCAGCAGCATCGCGAATCACTATCAATGCGACGCCAAGAGAAACTCGAAGCATGAATTAATCCAAAGTATCTTAAGCAAGCTTGGAGGAAGGGAATTTTTAGAGGAGCAGATCGGCAGCTTGTCCCTGAGCGATCTTCGCTTTCTGAACCATCTGGTATTTGACGCCAGGAGCGGTTACAGTCTGGAAGAGCTGACGGCGGCCATCCGCCAAGCTGCGGAGGTCAACAGCGACAATCCGCAGGGGAAGAGCGCAGGGGGACAAACCGAAAGCCCTCGCGAAGCCGTAGCGCGTTACCGCAGAAGCGGCTGGCTGTTTAACGGATTCACCCATTCCACGAAATATATGTTCCAGGTTCCTTCCGATCTGAAGCTGCGCTTCAGGGAAGTGCTGCGCGAACGCCTTCTTGAACCGCTGCAGCGGCTGCCGGGCGATCCGGAGGCCTACCGGGACGAGCAGGGGCTGATCGTGGAAGATTTGCTGCTGATGCTCAAGTATATCGGCGGCCATGATATCGAGCTGAACCTCGAAGGTTTTATGTATCGGCGGAACCAACAACAGCTTATGGGCATGCTCCACATTGATGAACCGCTCATAGCCAAAGGGGCGTGGAGGTTCGGATACGGCCGATCCTGCATTGCCTATCCTGACCGGCTAGCTTTGTTATACGATTATGCGTATGCAAGGCAATGGGTCAGGGAGAACGGCAGCCGGCTGGTGCTTACCGACAGCGGAGCCTCGCTTCTCGATGAAGGAAATCAAGTTAGCGTGATGCAGATATTCCGCTTTTGGTTAAGACTTTATAAAGGCGCTATTCCCAATATTACCTCGCTTGTATACTGGATCAGTCAATGCACGCGGGATTGGGTAAGTGCCGCATCGCTCTACGAATCGCTGGGATGGCTCGTCCGCCCGTTCTATTATGACAGCCCGCAAAACATCCTCGAACAGCGGCTGATTCGGATGCTGATGCATCTGGGCTTGCTGCGGATCGGGGAAAGCGCGGCGCACGGCACAGCGTACAAGATGACAGCGCTCGGCTTAAAGGCAGCGGAGGCTTGCATCCACATCAACGATTCAAAAGAGCTGAAGTAAAGGCAGGAAATGGCCGTCCGGGTGACGCATGATATGGTGGTCGAAGGAGATTAGGAAAGCGAAATACGAGGAAAATTACTTATTTAAAATTTGGTTTGGAGGTGCATCCTAATGGATAAAATGAAGGTTACTTACGAAGTTATGTTAGGTCTGGCTGCTGAAATGGTATGGGACGAGGCATTGCGTAAGCATCGGAGTGAAGAACTGTATAAGGAAATCGACGCAGCGCTGGCATCCGGAGATGAAGTGGCTTTCAAAAACCTGACGGATGAACTGAGGACTTTGAACTGAAGAAATGCCTCCATGCATTTCTTCTTTTTTTTGCCTTACCTGGGCTCTCACTCGTATAATGATGTAAAAAGCGTTTGGCGTGAGAGAAAGGATGTAACTTTTAGATGAAATTTAGTGAAGTGGACGAGCAGACATGGCCGGAGCTGCAGCCTTATTTTGACACCTGCTTAATACCGTTCACCGGTTTGACCGGCCAGGAGCCTCCATGGGAAGCAACCAGCGCGCTCGAGAGACTGCGAGACTTCATGGATTTGGCGGAAATTCCGTTTAAGGGCAGAATCGTTACATATCCTGCCGTGCAATATGGAAAGACTGAGGATACGACGCTTTTAAATGAAGTATGTCACAATGTTAAAAAGGCCGGATTCAAATATGTCGTCGTTATGACGGCGGACGGTGATCTTAGCCCCGAGGATGTCCCCGAGAGCACGCTTGTGCTGTCCCGGCTCAGGATTGAGGCGGATGGAAGCAAGGCCGCCGCAGCCGTTTCAGCAGGCATCAGTGAAATGTGGCAGGGGTAGTGAAAAACGGTGCATGAAATTGTGACAAAATACCAACAATTTATGAGAGGCCTGTTGGAAGCGAACCCATTTTTGGCCTTCACATTCTTGACGGTCTTGGGTGCCTAATATATTATTAGTATGTCCTAGTACGTCGTGTGATTTTAATCATTGATGACACTTAAGAACGGTTGACAAAGGGGGTTGAACACAGAATGAGCAGCAACCACAATGACGAGCATGAAGAATCGCACAATCCACCCCGCCGGAAAGAGATGTCCCGCAGACAATTTCTTACATACACGTTGGGCGGTGCCACAGCTTACATGGCTGCTGGGGTAGTTTTGCCAATGCTCCGTTTTGCCGTGGATCCAATTCTTCAGAACAAGGAAGAAGGGGCTTTCGTTAAGGTCGTAGAGGAGAGCAAAATTACCAACGAACCACAAGAGTTCCATTTTGAGCTGCAGCAGCAGGACGGCTGGTACAACAGTACAGCTACGCTGACGGCGTGGATTCGCAAGAATGATCAGGGTGAGATTATAGCGCTTTCGCCGATTTGTAAGCATCTGGGATGCCTTGTCGGATGGAACAGCAACAAGAATTTCCCGGATGAGTACCACTGCCCTTGCCACGGTGCGCGTTATACGCCGGACGGCAAGAACCTTGCAGTCGCGCCGAAGCCGCTTGACCAGTACGAGACGAAAGTGGAGAACGGCTGGATTTACCTCGGCGAAATTGTACCAAATACCGTAGTATCATAGGAGGCGTAGATTCGGATGTTGAAGAATGTCTACAACTGGATTGACGAGCGTCTCGATATCACGCCGATTTGGAGAGATGTTGCGGACCACGAGGTCCCTGAGCACGTAAACCCTGCACACCATTTCTCCGCGTTTGTGTACTGTTTCGGCGGCTTGACGTTTTTCATCACAGTCATCCAGATTTTGTCGGGAATGTTCCTGACGATGTATTACGTGCCCGATATTATCAACGCGTACAACAGTGTTGAATATCTGCAGACGCAGGTCGCCTTCGGGCAAATCGTCCGTGGTATGCACCACTGGGGTGCTAGCTTGGTTATCGTCATGATGTTCCTGCATACGATGCGCGTGTTCTTCACAGGCTCTTACAAAGCGCCTCGTGAAATGAACTGGGTAGTCGGCATGCTTATTTTCTTTGTTATGCTAGGCCTTGGCCTGACAGGCTATCTGCTGCCATGGGATAACAAAGCTTACTTTGCAACAAAGGTTACACTCGAAATTGCGAACTCCGTGCCTTGGCTCGGTCCGATCATTAAAGAATTGCTGCAGGGCGGTACCATTGTAGGCGCCGAAACGCTCACACGTTTCTTCGCCATCCATGTATTCTTCCTCCCGGCTGTGCTCCTGGCCCTACTGGTAGGACACTTTATCATGATCCGCAGACAGGGTATTTCCGGACCACTATAAGAAGAAGGGAGGCGCAAATTTATGGCACATGGTCATAAATCTGATGAGAAAGTTGTTTTTGTCGGTGATTCCCGTGTACGCAAGGGCAACGGCTGGGTCGTACCGCCGGATTACACCGCTTACCCTGGCAAATCAGAAGCGTTCATTCCTAACTTCTTGTTGAAGGAATGGATGGTTGGTGTTGTCGTTCTGGTCGGTTTCTTAGTGCTGACCATCTCGGAGCCGGCGCCGCTCGGTTATCCGGCTGACCCGGGGGCATCTGTAATCCCGATGCCTGACTGGTACTTCTTGTTCCTTTATGAGTATTTGAAGCTTCCGTACGCTTCCGGCGATTATGTGGTGCTCGGAACGATCGGCGTGACCGGTATCGCATTCGGCTCACTGCTGCTCGCGCCATTCCTGGATACAGGCAAGGAACGCCGCTTCTATAAGCGTCCGATCGCTTCATCGCTCATGATTTTGTCGCTGATTTCCATCGTCTATCTGACGAACTCGGCATGGACGCACTATCAGCATGAGCTGAAAGAATCCGGTCAGAAGCCTGAGCATATTCAGCGGGAAGAAGAGGCTGAAGAGAAGCACGCCGCAGGCCTGCCGACTTCGAATGCGAAGCAGCCTGAGGACAGCGTGGTTGCGATTGTCGACAAGGACAATCCGGCCATGGAGACGTTCAAGACGGCTACATGCATCTCATGTCACGCAGCTGACCTGAAGGGAGCATCCGGTCCATCGCTGCGCGGTGTCGGTGATACCCATACAAAGGAAGAGATCGTTGCCATTATCGAGAAAGGTCAAGGCTCGATGCCTCCGATGAAAGACACTGCACTTAATGCCGGTGTAACGGAAGAGGAGCTCGACCAATTGGCCGAATGGCTTGCAAGCCAGAAGGCTGAAGCGGCCGAATAGTACAAAGCCAGAACCTGATCGCATCTTGCGGTCAGGTTTTTTTCTTTGAAAGGCTATCATTGATGATCCCGTGCGGTTGAACCGGAAACGAACTGCGACAGGTGAAAAAGAGAGTTAGATAGGTTATAATACCCGTTAGTCGCGAGTTGCGAATGTATGTTAACACTTTGAGGGGGACGGAGATTGTCACTATCATATTTTTGGAGCAGGGAATTCATCGGAAAACGGCCGTTCCTGTGGCTGCTGCTGATATGCAATGTGCTCGGTACGATTTATGGATACATATGGTATGGCCATCAAATTTCCGACACGTTGAGCCGGGGCCAGATTTGGCAGGTCATCTTCGTGCCCGACAGTCCCACGGCCAGCTTGTTCTTCAGCATTGCGATCTTGCTGCTGCTTTATCCACCTAGGACGGCCTTAGGCGCGATGGTGCAGCAATGGATCGAAGCGCTGGCGGTCGTTACGTCGGTGAAGTACGGGATCTGGGCGGTCGCGATCATCTTCGCGGGACAAGCCCAAGGGGATGTTCTGGTGTGGCAGGACTGGATGCTGGTCGTATCCCATACGGCGATGGCGGTGGAAGCGCTCCTGTTCGTAAGGCTGTTTCATTATCGCTGGACCGCCCTTACCGGGGCGATTGCTTGGACATTCCTGAACGATACGGTGGATTATTCTTTTGGCGTTTTCCCTTGGCTGCCGGGTCAGCTGTACGACAACTTGTCGGCCGTTGAGCTGTTCACCTATCTGCTTACGCTGTTTAGCGGTCTTGCTGCTTGGTTGTCCAGGAAATACGCATTGCAAAAATCGAGCATGTAATCCAAGGCACCTTTCGGGTTCTATGGACATCCCTCCTGCCATAACATATACGGTAGGAGGGATGTCCCATGTTACGAATCATGCCCAAACTGAGCCGATACGTGCCTGCGGTTCTTGTTCTGCTCATATTAGCGATCGGTACGGGGAATCCGATATGGGCGGGGTCAGCCGCTGTTAATGATGCAGACGAAACCTCACCTGCTGCCCCGATTCAAGCGAAGGCATTTAATAAGGAAGTGGAGCTGCTGTACCGCTACGTTGAGGAGGGCAATATCCAGGCGGTTTTGGAGCAGGTCAGGAAAGTCTCCGGCTTGTTCGAGTCCTCTTCCTTTCAGGGCATAGCCGGAGTTGAAGGCATTCATGTGCTGGCCGAGAGCATCATTGAAATGAAAGAAGCGACTGCGCATGCCTCCCAGGATCCGCAGCACTGGATGTTGACCGCGGGGAAGCTTCGGTTGGCCGCGGACAGCCTGACCCATACGAATGACGCGCTGTGGCTGCAGTATTTTAAGGTTGTGAGAGAAGACTTGGATAAGATGAGGGAGCTTGCGGGTAAACAGGATAAGGAGGGAATGGCGAGCGCATTCGAGAGCCTGCAGGGGCATTATGAGCTGATTCGTCCTTCGGTCATCATTCAGCGCAAGCCGGATGAAGTCAATATGGTCGAGTCCTGGCTATCTTATGCGGGGGGACTCGTGTCGTCCGGCGATACCGAGGGGGTTTTGCGGATCGTTCCGCAAGGGGAGGAACTTGTGAATACCTTATTCGGTAAAAAGAGGGATGAGCCTGCCCTGGCTCCGCTTGGCGAGGTAAAGGAGCCGTGGACCTGGCAGGTCATCATAGGCGCAATCATCCTGGCTGCATTAGCCTTTGCAGGGTACCGGAAATACCAGGGACAACTGAACAGTACGAAGCCGCTGTTTCCGCCCAAGGTTTAAAAGCCTGGGAGCCGGGGGCAGATTGAATGAAAGCAATCAAGAGTAGCCCGGCGAAAGCCGGGCTATTCTTCTTTAAATCCTTCCCCATGCACATCATTGACATCGTTTATGATCATAAATGCTTGCGGGTCGATGGACTTCACGATCCCGGACAACCGCCTGATTTCCTGCCTGGAAACGACGCAGTAAATGATGTGCTTGGCTTTTTTGGAGTATACGCCAATCGCCGGGATCAATGTAACTCCCCGCTCCATGTCAACGGTGATGCGATCGGCGATTTTCTCCGCTTGATCGCTGATGATGGTAAAGGCCCTCGCGGCATATGCCCCCTCCTGGATAAAATCGATCACCTTGGAAGCGATGAATACGGCAACCAGGGTGTACAGAATTCGTTCAAGCGGGATAAAAAACAAGGACAGTCCGATGATAAGGATATCCAGACTGAGGATCACCTGCCCCATGCTAAAACCAAATTTGCGGTTAACGATTCTGGCGATAATATCGGAGCCCCCGGTCGTTCCGCCAAAACGAAAAACGATCCCGAGTCCTGCCCCGAGCGTGACTCCGGCGTAAAGGGAGGCGAGAATATAATCATGCTCCGTCCGGAAGGGGAGAATCCAGCCCTTGTCGATCAGAAGCTCGAACAGCCAGAGAAACAGCGTTAAGGACGCGATTCCGAGCCCGGTATAGATGGATTGGCGCTTGCCGAGAATTTTCATCCCGAGCAAAAACAGCGGGATGTTGATGACCATCGTAGAGATGGAGGGGGCGATATTAAACGCATAATTAAGAAGTACGGTAATGCCGGTAACGCCGCCTTCCATCAGTTCGTTCGGAATGATAAAGTACAGCAATCCGAAAGCATAGATCGCCGTCCCGAACATAATCGGGATGATCAACTGAAGCTGCCCGAGCCATTTGCTTGATCTCATATTACCCCTCGCATTCTGGTCTGTAATGTTCCGATATGATCAGGTTTCCAGATTAACCCGACTAGTATGTACCGATCGGGGAAGGGATAAAAAATATTTGTTTTCAAAACCGCTTTACGATAACATAGGTTTAAAACAATCTAGGGATCCCTTCATGGAATGAGGCGGATTCGGGAAGATTGGGCAAAGCCTGGAAGAAAACGAGCATTGAAGGGAGTTAATGATCTTGGGAAAATCAATGGCTGAAATGCAGCAGGAAGTCGATCGCTACATCTCGCAATTCAAAGAAGGCTATTTCAGCCCGTTGTCCATGATGGCCCGGATGTCGGAAGAGGTTGGCGAGCTGGCACGGGAGGTTAACCACCAATTCGGTGAGAAGCCGAAGAAAGCGGAAGAAGCGGACAATTCCATTGAGCTCGAGCTTGGCGATATTTTGTTTATCACGATATGCTTCGCGAATTCGCTTGGCATTGATTTGACCGAAGCCCATAATAAAGTGATGCACAAATTCACGACGCGTGACGCCGACCGGTGGACGAAAATAAACACCGATTAGGCCGCTGTTACATATGCTGTACCAAAACCCGCTGCGGGGGAGGGACAGCCAGTGAAATCGGAAACTTATATACAAAAAGCTTATCGATGCATACTTCAAAATGATTTCGAAGAGGCGCTCCGCTGGTTCGAGGAAGCGATCCAGGCCAATCCCGGGGATGCTGAGGTTCATTACCGCTGCTCGATCACGTACGGCCGGAGCAACCGACTGGAAATGGCAATCTCCCACGCGGAGGAAGCGGTGCGGCTTCAGCCGGACAAACCTGAATACACCCTTCATTTGCAGCATATAAAGGCAGCTGAGCTGGTTCAGAGGGCGAGAAGAATGGTTGAGGGACGTACGGATGTCACCAAGTCGGAGCTGTATCAGGCGGTTTCGCACCTAAAGTCAGCTGTCGCGATGGATCCCTTACACTCGCAGGCCTATGTATGGCTTGCCCTCGTTTATAGCGAGCTGAATGAGCATGCCATGGCCATTGCCACCTTGAAGGAAGTGATTGCTTTATATCCGCAGGAGAGCAGTCTGCAGCATATTATGGAAGAGCTTAAGCAGCGTCTGAGATCATATTTGCAAGAACCGGCATCGGACGGAAAGAGAGGACATGAAAATGGCAGATAAAATATCGGTAATCGTTGTCGGCGCCGGCGGCCGGATGGGTAAAGAGGTTGTGAAGCTGGTGCTGGAGGATCCCGAGCTTGAACTGGCGGCTGCCGTCGGGCGGTCGGATGCGGGCAAGGATGCGGGGACCCTGGTAGGTCTTCCGGCCTGCGGTATTGCAGTGACGTCGGATTTGGAAATGGCGCTGGTGGAGTCGAAGCCTGATGTTATGGTTGATTTTACGGCGCCTCAGTTCGCATACAGCAATACGGCGCTGGCAATTAAGCACGGTGTCCGTCCGGTCATGGGCACTACCGGCTTCACGCCGGAGCAGATCGAAGAGCTGGACAAGCAGTGCGAGGAGCGGGGAATCGGCGGTTTGATCGCGCCGAACTTCTCGATCGGCGCCATTCTGATGATGAAGTTTGCCGCCCAAGCGGCCAAGTACCTGCCGCATGTTGAAATCATCGAAACGCATGGCGATCAGAAGCTGGACGCACCGTCCGGGACATCGATCAAGACGGCCGAGATGATAGCCGCTAACCGCGAGGAAATCCGGCAAGGCAATCCGAAAGAGGAAGAGGTTATCGAAGGCGCAAGAGGCGGTTATTACAAAGGCTTCCGCATCCACAGCTTGCGGCTCCCCGGCGTATTTGCGCAGCAGGAGGTCATATTCGGCGGTTACGGACAAAGCTTGAAGATCCGTCACGATTCCTATGAGCGTGCAGCCTATATGCCGGGCGTGAAGATGGCAATCGAGAAGGTAATGGGATATACCGGATTAATCTATGGATTTGATCATTTTATCGACTAACATAGGGGAGAAATCAGATGAATATTGCATTTATCGCACATGACCGTAAAAAAGAAGAGATGGTCAACTTTGTTATCGCCTATGAGGGCGTTTTTAAAGACCATAACCTATATTCGACCGGCACGACAGGTACGCGCATTATGGAGCAGACCGAGCTGAGCATTCACCGTTTCGCTTCCGGCCCGCTTGGCGGCGATCAGCAGATCGGGGCGCTCGTGGCGGACAACGAAATGGATCTTATCATCTTCCTGCGCGATCCCTTAATGGCTCAGCCCCATGAACCGGACATTAACGCGCTTCTTCGCTTGTGCGATGTCCAGGGAATTCCGCTTGCAACGAATGTGGCGACGGCTGAAATTTTGGTCAAAGCACTGGACCGTGGAGATTTCGCATGGCGGGAGCTTGTTCACAAGTATAAGCCGGGCGTGGACGGACAATGAGCGACAAGCTGGATATTTTAATCTTCGGCGCGCATGCGGATGATGCGGAGATCGGCATGGCCGGCACGATCGCGAAGCATGTCGCGGCAGGACGGTCTGTCGGCATATGCGATCTGACGCAGGCGGAGATGTCGTCCAATGGAACGGTTGAGATCCGCCGAGGGGAAGCGGAGCAAGCAGCCGAGGTGCTGAACCTTAAGGTCCGGACAAACTTGGGACTGCCGGATCGCGGTTTATTCGCAACGCCCGAGCATGTCGAGAGGATAACGGCCGAGATTCGTAAGCATGCTCCGTCCATCGTGTTTGCTCCGTACTGGGAAGACCGCCATCCGGATCACGTGGCTGCCAGCCGGCTTGTTGAGGAAGCGGTGTTTAATGCGAAGCTGCGGCGGTATTTGCCTGAGCTTCCGCCAGTCAAAGTGGACGAGCTCTATTTTTACTTCATTAATGATATCGGCAGAACGGATCTGATCGTGGACGTGACCGAGCAATACGGGACGAAGGAACGGGCACTCTCCTGCTACCGCTCGCAATTTGAGAAGACGGACGAGAATGCGGTGTCCACTCCGTTAACCGAGGGTTATATCGAACGTGTGCGGGCCAGGGATTCGTTATTGGGCGCGCGCAGCCTTATTCCTTATGCGGAAGGCTTTGCCTCGAAAAGTCCGTATACCGTTCATCTATTCGGCTCCAAACAGGCATAATATACAGAAGGTGACGTTGAAGGAGGCCTTATATGAAACAGCAACCATTAAAAATAGGGATTACCTGCTATCCTTCATTGGGCGGGTCTGGCGTGGTGGCGACGGAGCTTGGGAAGCTTCTGGCGGAGCAAGGCCATCAGGTTCATTTTATAGCACACAGCATTCCGTTTCGTTTAGGCTCCTTTCATAAAAATATTTTTTATCATGAGGTAGAAGTAAACGATTATTATGTATTCCGGTACCCGCCTTATGATCTGTCGCTGGCGACCAAGATGGCGCAGGTGGCGAACATGCAGCAGCTTGACGTGCTGCATGTTCATTACGCGGTTCCGCATGCCGTCTGCGCTTTCCTCGCGAAGCAGATGGTGGGGGACCAGCTTAAAGTCGTAACAACGCTTCACGGGACCGATATTACGGTGCTGGCCCAAGACGAATCGCTGAAGGACTTGATCCGATTGGCGATCAATGAGAGCGATGCCGTAACGGCGGTTTCGGAGGATCTGATCCGGGAGACAAGGGAGCTGCTCGACATTACCCGCGACATCGATCTGACCTATAATTTCGTTGATCCGAGAGTGTATTACCCACGACATTCGGAATCGCTCCGAAGGGATTACGCCAACCCGGCGGAGAAGGTTCTGATGCATATCTCCAACTTCCGCCCGGTTAAACGGGTAGGGGACGTGCTGGATATATTCGATCGGGTCCAGCAGAACATGCCTGCGAAGCTGCTGCTGGTAGGGGAAGGGCCGGAGCTTCCGAAGATCCAATGCCGCATTAAGGAGATGGGGTTGGAAGATAAGGTTCATTTCCTCGGCAAGCAAGACGAAATAGCGCATGTCATCTCCATGGCCGATGTGCTGCTGCTTCCATCCGAGAAGGAAAGCTTCGGCCTCGTTGCACTGGAGGCGATGGCCTGCGGCGTGCCGACGGTAGGCTCTACGGCCGGAGGGATTCCAGAACTGGTTACGCACGGCGAGACGGGCTTCTTGGCCCCGATCGGCGATACGGCGGCGATGGCGGAGCATGTGCTTACCATATTCAAAGATGCGGAGCTTGCGGAACGGATGCGCAAGGCTTGCCTGCAGCGCGCCACAACGATGTTCTGCAATGAGTTGATTCGCGGCAAGTATGAGCAAATCTATTACCGAGTATTGGGGCGGGAGGTTAACGAGCTGAAGCCGATATGCGGCTGAAGCTCAGATCCTCTCGTCTATTTTTCGGATAAAGAAGGAACGTCAAATCATGAGAAATGGGCAGAAATCAATACAATGGCAATATGCGGATCAGGCGATGGCGGATCAGAGCGCGGAAGTCATCCGGACGCTGCTTCAGCATGGCTATGAGGCTTATTGGGTCGGCGGTTGCGTTCGCGATGAGTACATGGGCCGCCGGGTCAGCGATATGGACATCACGACCTCTGCCCGGCCGGAGATAACGGCCTCGTTGTTCCCCAAAGTCATTCCGACCGGCATCCAGCACGGAACGGTGAAGGTTCTGATGGAAGGGGAGGCCTTTGAGGTAACGACCTTCCGGATCGAAGGCGGATACGAGGATCACCGTCATCCGACGGAGGTGGCCTTTGTCGGAGATGTCGAGGAAGATCTAAGACGGCGGGATTTTACGATGAATGCGATGGCGATCGGGCTCGACGGTACATGGGTGGATCCGTTCGGCGGCCGGGCGGATATCGACCGGCGCAGGATCCGCTGCGTTGGCGAAGCATCCTTGCGCTTTCGGGAAGACGCGCTCCGCATGGTCCGTTGCATTCGGTTCGCTTCGGTATTCGGCTTCTCGATCGCGCCGCGAACGTGGAAGGGGATCCTTGCGGAGAGAGATACGCTGAGCTTTATCGCCATGGAACGGATCCGGAGCGAATTTGAAAAAATCATGACCGGTCCTTCGCCGCTGCGGGGCTTGAGCATGTTCGTCCGCAGCGGGCTTTATTCAAGGATGAAGGCGCCGTTCCCTTATACCGGCCATGATGACAGCATGTTATCGGCGATCCCGCTCATTGACCCGGAGCATGCGTACATCCGTTGGTCGCTCCTCCTGCTGGCTTGCGATATCCGATCCCAAGCCGCAGATGAGCTGCTGCGGGGATGGACGTTCTCCAACAAGCAGCGGCAGGAAATCGTGAGTCTGATGTCCATTCAAGAAGAGTGGCTTAAAATCACCGGAGCCGATAAAGATGGAATGGATAAGCTTCCATGGGTTCGCCTTGTGCTCACCCATGGGAAGGCGTCGGCTGGAGGCTGGCTGCGACTGCAGCAGGCGCTACATCATTCCGGTGCCGCAGCGACGGCGGAGACTGCAAACAGGCAGCTTGCCGAATGGCTGGAGGAGATGCAGATCCAGAGCCTGAAGGATTTGGCAGTGACCGGCAATGAGCTGGTTCAGGCGCTAGGCAAACGCGGCGGCCCATGGCTTGGCGAGCTGCTCGGGCAGCTGCTGCTTCTTGCAGCGGCCGGCCAGATTAACAATGATAAAGAATCGTTGATTGATGAAGCAAAGCGGGTGGTAATGAATCATGAAGGATCATGATCAAGGGTATTCCTTGCTCCGTATGTTTCAGGAGCACCCCGGTCAGTTCCTGTCGGGAGAAGAAATCAGCCGCAGGCTGTCCATCAGCCGGACGGCGGTATGGAAACAGATCAACAAGCTGCGAAGCCTCGGCTATGAGTTCGAAGCGCTGCCGAGGCTCGGCTACCGTATGGTGGACGAGCCCGACGTGCTGGATGAACAGCTGCTGGGAGCCGGAATGAAGAGCCGCTCTTTCGGCAAGCAGATCAAGCTGCTGGACCGAACCGTATCGACGCAGGAGGATGCCCGGGAGTTGGCGGAGGCAGGCGCGCCTGAAGGTACGCTCATCATCTCGGAAGAGCAGACCGGCGGGCGCGGCCGGATGGGGCGCAAATTCCATTCGCCCCGCGGCAAGGGCATCTGGATGAGCTTGATCCTGAGACCGAAGCAGCCGCTGCATTTAACCCAGCAGCTGACCCTGCTCACGGGGGTGGCGGTATGCCGCGCAATCGGAAAATCAGCGGGTGTGCAGACACAAATCAAGTGGCCTAACGATATTTTATATGAAGGCAAGAAGGTTTGCGGCATTCTGCTGGAATCCACCGCGGAGGACGGGCGGATCCGTTATTGCGTAGCGGGAATCGGGATCAGCGTAAACCTGAAGGAGACCGATTTTCCGGAGGAGCTGCGAAGCGTGGCGACTTCGGTAAGGATGGCTGGCGGGAACGTCGTCAACCGGACAGAGCTGATTCAAACGATCATGCAGGAAATGGAAGTTCTCTACGAATTATATAATGAGCAGGGTTTTGAGCCTATCGCCTCCGCATGGGAGGCGCTGTCGGGCACGGTCGGGCGCGAAGTCCGGGTACAGTCGGGGCAAGGCGATTTCACGGGAACAGCTACCGGCTTGAATAAGGACGGCGCCCTTATGGTGCGCAGCGACGCAGGTGAAATGGTTCCGGTGTACTCCGGCGAAATTCTTTTCAATACCAGGTAAATCAAACAGGGTGAAAAAATTTTCGGACTTTGTTATACTATAGCCAGAGGCGGTATCGCGATCGATTGCGAGCTGCACTCTTGGCAAGTAGCATTAGGAATCATGCATTATTTTAGAACACCTTCATAACTGTTATGCCGGTTACGTTGGATTCTGCTCTGAGCCGAAAGGACCGAGACAGAAGGGACGATCGCGAGTGACTCTTTTTTGCCTTTCGGACCTTTTTAGCAAGCTGTGCTAAAAGGTTTTTTTGTTGTGCTTATACTTTTACGACAGGGAGGCTGTGTCACAATGACAGGCAAGCAACCATTGAACATTGTTAAGATGAGGAATATGAAGCGGGACGGCAAGCCGATCAGCATGCTGACCGCATACGACTACCCGTCCGCAAAGCTGGCGGAAGAGGCGGATATCGATATGATTCTGGTCGGGGATTCCCTCGGCAACGTCGTTCTGGGCTACAATTCAACGATTCCGGTTACGCTGGATGACATGGTGTACCATACGCGTTCTGTAGCCCGCGGTGCGGAGAATACGTTCATCGTTGCCGATATGCCGTTTATGACGTATCACGGGGGAATCGACGAAAGCCTGAAAGGCGTGCGCAGACTCATGCAGGAGGGACATGCACATGCCGTCAAGCTCGAAGGCGGCGCTGAAATCGCCGATACCGTCAAACGGATCGTTCAGTCGGGCGTGCCCGTGCTCGGTCACATCGGCCTGACTCCGCAGTCGGTCAACCAGATCGGCGGCTACCGGATTCAAGGCAAGGACGCCGAGGATGCCAAGCGGCTGATGAACGATGCCAAGGCGCTCGAAGCAGCCGGCGCATTTGCGGTCGTGCTGGAGCTTGTCACAGAAGAGGCCGCAGCCGAAATTACGAAAGCATTGAGCATTCCGACTATCGGGATCGGCGCCGGCCGATATTGTGACGGTCAGGTGCTTGTGTACCATGATATATTGAAATACGCTTCCCCCTACCGTGACAAACGGTTTGTCAAAACTTACGCGGACATCGGATCCGTCATCCGTGACGGAATCGCTCAATATGTAAGAGAAGTCAAGGACCGCTCGTTCCCGGCCGAGGAGCATGTATTCAAATCCGAGAATAAGCAAGCCTCCGAACCGGCGCTCTACGGCGGCAATAAGGAAAAGGTGGGCACTTCATGAACGTCATTCGCACCATAGCGGAAGCAAGAGCATTTATCCAAGCAAGACAACACGAAGGAAGCGGAGCCGTCGGACTTGTACCGACCATGGGCTATCTGCATGAAGGACACGCCAGTCTGATGCGCAAGGCCCGGGAAATGTGCGGAACGGTCGTTGTCAGCATATTTGTCAACCCGATCCAGTTCGGACCGGGCGAGGATTATGAGACCTATCCGAGAGATGAAGCGCGGGACCTTGCCTTGGCGGAAGCAGAAGGGGTGGATGCCGTATTCATCCCGTCCGTTGAGGAAATGTATCCGCAGCCAACGAAAACGAAGATAACTGTTGCGGAGATTACCTCGCTGCTCTGCGGCGCTTCGCGTCCGGGGCATTTTGACGGGGTGACTACCGTTGTATCCAAGCTGTTTCATATCATAAAGCCGGCCTATGCCTTCTTCGGGATGAAGGATGCCCAGCAGGTAGCCGTCATTGAGCAGATGGTTCGGGATTTGAACATGGACGTGAGCATCGTTCCTTGCCCGATTATTCGCGAACAAGACGGTCTCGCCCTAAGCTCCCGCAACGTTTATCTCAGCCCGGAAGAGCGGAGGCAGGCGCTCGTCTTGTCCGGCTCCCTGAAGGCGGCGCAGGCGATAATTGAGCAGAACCCCGAGGTGACGGCAGGCGAGATTCGTACGATGCTTCGGGAGCATATTACGCAGTCGCCGCTGGCCGACATCGATTACGCCGAAGTGCTCACGTTCCCGGAGCTTTCTCCTATTGCGGATTCTGAGCAGGCTTTAGGGACAGATCGTGGAGTCATTATGGCGCTCGCTGTGCGGTTCGGCCGTACGCGCCTGATCGATAATGCGTTAATTCAACCGAAAGTGGGGGATTCCCATGTTTAGAACGATGATGAAATCCAAAATCCACCGTGCGACCGTAACGGAAGCGAATTTGAACTATGTGGGCAGCATTACCATCGATGAGAATCTTATGGAAGCGGCAGATTTGCTGGAGAATGAAAAGGTTCAAATCGTGAATAATAACAATGGCGCCCGTCTGGAGACCTATGTCATTAAAGGAGAGCGCGGCAGCGGCGTGATTTGTCTTAACGGAGCTGCGGCACGGCTCGTGCAGCCGGGGGACAACGTCATCATTATTTCTTATGCCATGATGTCCAAAGAGGAATATGAGAACCATACGCCGACGGTCGTAATCGTTGACGAGAACAATAAGCCTGTAACGACTTCATACCGGGAAGTACACGCAGCTGTGCTGTAATGACCAAAATGTGTCGGGAACGCAAAGGGATGAAAAGGACCACTTCTACAAAAAATGAGTTCAGGTCGACGCACTGATCTCATTTTTTCGCTAAGGGTGGGATGCACGCTATGTTTCAACATGTATTCGCCGAAATGAACAACATGTTAGATGAAATTGTGAAGCATTACCCTACCGCAAATGGCCCTAAAAAGCAGGCGCTTGTACAAAACTGGAATATGCTGAAGAGCATGAGCGACGGCATTATTGAGGAATGGCTCCGTTTCGAGGAACGGATGGCCGTCTTCCGCGAAAATGCCGTATCTCCTCCGGTTTTTCCGCCGACCGAGGCGCCTGAGCTGCAGCATGATGCCTTCATCCGGGGACAAGGGTATTATAAGCTGCTGATGTTTGAGCCGGCGATCGCGCAGTTCAAGCTCGCTGCAGCCGTGTATCCGGATAGTCTCTTGATCAAGCTGTACATTGCATTATCCCAACTTCACTTGGGGGAGACTTCCCAGGCATCCGACGTGCTCATGTCCATCCTGCCGATGGCTGAAGACCGGAAGCTGCGGGCCATGGTGTATAACGCGCTCGGCTGCATTCAAGCCTTAAACGGATGCCAGGCGAAGGCAGAGGAATGTTTTACCCTTGCGATTCACAGCGACCCGACATTACCCGACCCGATAATCAATCTAGAGGTTTGCAAGAAAAACCGGGGTGATCTGCAGTACGGCAGTCAGCTGATCTCGCTGCTGTAAGCAGCAGTCTGAACAAGAAGCGATGCTAAGGCTCAGGGAATGAGCTGTTCAGCATCGCTTTTTGCCGTTGTTATAGAAGTACTGAATGCCTCTAGGGACATGCCAGAAATGTGAATTCCATGCAGGAGTCCGGGTCATGAGGAGCCGGTATTCTGTATGCCGGAATGTTCAAAAGCCGCAACTTCTGGTATGCTGTTAATTAGTCTGGAAGAAAGGGATTTTAACGAAATGAAATTTGCCGTATTGGATTTTGAAACCACGGGCAACCAGTCTGCCGATGAAATTATCCAGGTCGGGCTGGCCATCATCGAAGAGGATCGGGGCATCTCCCGCGTGTACGGCACGTACGTCAATCCCGGGATTCCGATTCCTCCGTTTATTACCGGTCTGACCGGAATTTCCGACAGCGATGTAGCCGATGCGCCGTCTTTGGAGGAAATGATGATGGAGCTCGTGCCCATGCTGGACGATGTGGTTCTGGTCGGGCACAATGTGGCTTTCGATTTTAACTTTTTGCAAAACGCGCTGGATCGCTGCGGTTATTTACCGTTCAGCGGCCGGATTTTAGATACGATGCACTTTTTGAAAATATGCTTCCCCTCGCTGCCATCTTATCAGCTCGGCATGGTTTCCTCGCATTTCGGCCTCGAGCATGACCGTCCGCACCAAGCGGACAGCGATGCGCTTGCCACAGCGAATGTGCTGCTGAAATGCCTGGAGGAGATCGATGAGCTTCCTCTGCTGACCATCCAGCGGCTGAGCGATCTGTTTGCGGAAGAGGACAGCGATTTGGCCTGGTTCTTTGACGGCATCCGTGTGGAGCGCGAGATGCAGGCCGTCCAGGATGGTAGCATTCATACCTACTACCGCCAATTCGCATTAGGCGTTGAGGATTGGACGGACATCGCTCCGGTCCGCGATGAAGCGGAGCCCAATCCGCTGGCGAACATGAGCTTTGATGAGTATATGGATGAGGTTCGGAGACGTTTGAAGGAAGTGCTTCCACAATATGAGAGCCGGGATGCGCAGGACATCATGTTCCAGGAAGTGATGCAGGCGCTTGATGAGGACAAGCATCTGTTGATCGAAGCCGGCACCGGTACTGGAAAATCGCTCGGATATTTGCTCCCGTCCATTTACCAAAGCGTCAAGCAGGAGCAGAAGGTGATGGTCAGCACGCATACGATCAACCTGCAGGAACAACTTCGAGACCGCGACATTCCTCTGCTTACCCAGGTAGTGCCGTTCCCTTTTAAAGCAGCCATCTTTAAGGGAAGAGGTCATTATTTGTGTTTGAGAAAATTTGAACATAAAATAAATAGGAGAGATTTTCATTCGCCGAAGGAGGACGTCATTACGGCGGCCCAAATGCTGGTATGGCTCACACAGACCGAAAGCGGCGATGATGAGGAGCTGAATCTCGGCGGCCGCGGAGGCGATTTCTGGGAAACGATCGCCAGCGATTCCGATTCATGCCTTGGACGAGGCTGCCCGTGGTTCCGCAAGTGCTACTACCATCGGGCGAAGCATGAGGCCGGCATTGCGGATGTTGTCATCACGAATCATTCCAAGCTGTTTACCGATGTAAAAGCGAACCACCAAATGCTTCCGAGCTACGAGCGGCTCGTCATCGACGAAGCCCATCATTTGGAGGATGTGGCCGGCAAGCATCTCGGGCTGCAGATGAAATATTTTACGGTGGTTCATACATTGACGCGTCTATACAAGGACAGCCGAAGCGGGCAGCTCCCTGCGCTGCGGCAGCTGCTCCAGGCTTCTCCCCATGAGAAATCCGGGGAATGGTCGGCGGTCATCGACCGGATCTATCCTGATCTGATCACGGTGAAAGAAACTTGGGACCGACTCAGCGACCAGCTGTTCGGGCTGCTTCCGGAACGCGGCGATGCTTCTCCTGGAGATGCAGGGCAATATACGCTGCGGCTCTCGCCTGCGAAGAAGCCGAAGGATTGGGGAGCGCTCGCCGAGCTGGAACAGCAGATTCACGTGACGCTGGGAGACGTCGTTCGCAAGGGAGACAAGCTGATCGCCGAGATGAAGGAAGAGCTTGACGATTACAGTGCGGACAGCCTGCTGACTGACCTGTCGGGCTTGTTTAAGGATCTGGCTGCGCATCGCGAGGATTTGCGGTCCTTCATGGCTCTGAATGACGAAGGAACCGTATACTGGATGGAGGCCAACGGCAATTTCCGCAGCAAGTCGCTGCAGCTCTACGCCGTGCCCGTTGATGTGAGCAAGCATTTGAAGGAATTGTTTTTTGACAAGAAGCGGAGCGTGATTCTGACATCGGCGACGCTGTCGGTCGATAAATCGTTTCAATTCATGATCGATAATCTAGGGCTCCAGGAGGCGGCGGACGCAGGGAATCTGAACACGGTTCAGCTGCCGTCCCCGTTCAATTACAGGGAGCAGGCGCTTCTTGTCATTCCGCGGGATTTTCCAAGCGTGAAGGGCTCCGTGGGGGATGCGGTATTTGTGGATACGCTTGTGAAGTCGCTCTCTGAAGCGGCAATAGCGACCCAAGGTCGTATGCTCGTCCTGTTTACGTCGTACCGGATGCTTCGTCAGGTGCACGAGCCGCTGAAGGAAGCGCTGGCTGCCAGCGATATTACGGTGCTTGGTCAGGGAATGGATGGTACGAGCCGTACGAAGCTGATACGCCGGTTCCAGGATAGCAGCGCGTCGGTTCTGCTCGGGACCAGCTCCTTCTGGGAGGGTGTTGACATTCCCGGAGAAGCGCTGACCTGCCTGGCGATTGTCCGGCTGCCGTTCCAGCCGCCCAACCATCCGCTGGTCGAGGCGAAGAGCGAGCTGCTGCAGCAGCAGAAGAAGAACCCGTTCATGAAGCTGTCGGTGCCGCAAGCGGTCATCCGCTTCAAGCAGGGCTTCGGGCGGCTTGTTCGGACCGCCCACGATAAGGGAATCGTGATCGTCTACGATACCCGGGTAATCGAATCGTATTATGGAAAATACTTCTTGTATTCCCTGCCCGGACCGAAAATGGAGCATATGCCGACCGAGGGGATCGTCCCCCGTATTGCGCAGTGGCTCGAGGAAAGGGAGAATGAAAAAGAGTGAACCTAAAGGGGAGCAAGGCTTTATATTGGAAGCGATGAACTATCATCCTATTAATAGGGGGAGCATGCATGAAATCGGATAAAATTTCAGAGGCCGTAGTCCGCAGATTGCCAGTCTATTTGCGCTATTTGAATGAGCTTCATAAGCGGGAGGTGTCCACCGTCTCCTCACAGGAGCTTGGGCAGAAGCTCGACCTGAACCCGGCCCAAATCCGCAAGGATTTGGCCTATTTCGGGGATTTCGGCCGGAAGGGCATCGGGTATGATGTCTCCTATCTCATTGAGAAAATCCGCCAAATCTTGAAGCTGGACCAGAAGATCAACGTTGCGCTGGTGGGTGCGGGCAATCTCGGACATGCGCTATCCAATTACAACGCGTTTCTGAAAGATAATATGAAGATTGTGGCGATTTTCGATTCGTACCCTCCGAAAATCGGGCTGAAGATCAATAACTTGACGGTGCAGCCGATGGAAGAGCTGGACAAGACGGTCCAGGAATACGGCATTCGAATCGGGATCATTACGGTACCGGATTTTGAAGCGCAAAACGTAGCCAATCAGCTGATCAACGCCGGAATCGAGGCGATTTTGAATTTTGCCCCGACGATTCTGAAGGCGCCGCCTCATATCCGCATTCACACCGCGGATTTTACGACGGATCTGCAAAGTCTGGCTTACTATTTGGACAATGGGAAGGAGGATGCGCAGCATGACAACGAAGTGGATGGTTAAGAACGGAACATTTGCCGTGCTTCAGGAAGGACAGCCGGTTCTCCGCGGGTATATGGTTGTGGAGGACGACCGCATCACGTATTTGGGGGAAGAGGAGCCTCAGGTCGATGCAGAAACCCAGGTGATGGACGGAACGCATCTGTTATTCCTTCCAGGGCTGGTCAACACGCATGGACATGCAGCCATGTCGCTGCTTCGCGGTTTTGGCGATGATCTGGCCCTGCAAGTTTGGCTGCAGGAGAAAATGTGGCCGATGGAAGCGAAGTTTACGGCCGACGATGTATTTTGGGGCACTTCGCTCTCGGTGCTCGAGATGCTGAAGGGCGGTACGACAACCTTCGTTGACATGTATGACCATATGGATCAGGTCGCCAAGGTTGTCCAAGACTCCGGAATGCGGGGAGTGCTGACAAGAGGCGTCATCGGGCTGTGTCCTCCGGAAGTACAGAAGCAGAAGCTGGATGAGGCGATTGCCTTTGCAAAGGACTGGCACGGTCAGGCGGAGGGCCGGATTACGACGATGATTTCGCCGCATGCGCCTTACACCTGCCCGCCAGACTTCATTGAGAAATTCGTTCAAGCGGCGCATGATTTGAATCTGCCGATTCATACCCATATGTCCGAAACGGCAGCCGAAGTGCAGCAGAATGTGAATGACTACGGACAGCGTCCGGTGGCCCATCTGGAGAAGCTCGGCGTGTTCTCGCGTCCGACGCTGGTTGCGCATGCGGTGCATTTGACGGACGAAGAGATTGAAATATTGGCTAAGCATGATGTCGCGGTATCCCATAACCCCGGCAGCAACCTGAAGCTGGCCAGCGGTGTTGCGCGTGTTCCCGAGCTGTTGAAAGCAGGTGTGACAGTGTCCCTAGGAACCGATGGACCAGCGAGCAATAACAACCTGGACATGTTCGAAGAAATGCGCCTGGCCGCCCTTATCCACAAGGGCGTCAGCGGCGATCCGACGGCTATTCCGGCAGCCGAAGCGCTTCGAATGGGAAGCGAGTATGGAGCACGGTCGGCATTTCTTGATAACGTAGGCAGATTGGCCGTCGGGATGAAGGCGGACATGATCGCACTGGATACCGATCAAGCGCATTTCCTGCCGCGCACGGACTACATTTCGCATTCAATTTACTCGGCCTCCGCCAAGGATGTGGAGCATGTATGGGTTGACGGCAAGCAGGTGGTTAAGCACGGCTCCTGCCTCACGCTGGATGAGGAACGGATCCGCCGTGAAGCCCAGCGTTCATTCGAGCGTCTTTCGACCCTTTAGGGCAGATTAAGGGGGAGGATCAGACGGTTTGAAAAAGAGAACAAAGTGGATTTTGCTTAGTATATCCGGGCTGCTGCTGGCGCTGCTATGCGTGCAGCTGTACTATTCCTATGTCATGAAGGACACGTGGAATGAGGAGAGCCTGGCGGTGCAAGCCGCTCGCCAGCATGGCGGCCTGGTGACGAAGGATAAGACCTACAAATCGGTATGGGGCGAGAACAACAATTATTGGGTCATCACGGGAACGAATCAGGACCAGCATCAGATCATGGTCTGGGTGAAGTTTACGGATGATAACCTTCCTGTTGAAGGCAAGGATGCGGTTCAGGCCGTGCTGCTCAGCAGCGGATTGTCCGAGGAGCAGATGCGCGAGCAGATTCGCAATGAGATGCCGGGTGCTGTGATCAAGCGGCTGCTCCCCGTGATGTATGAAGGCGAGTATACATGGCAGCTCCAATATGAGAATCAGGGCCAATTAGGTTATCGCTTCTATCGCTTCCAGGACGGACAGGCGATCGGAGAGGACATTATTCTTCCAAATCAATAAATCAGTTATACAGGAAAGAGGCTTTCTTGTACGCGATTGTACAAGGAAGCCTCTTTGTTTTGGGTTTGTAAGCGCTGTCTGAAAAATATGGAAAAACTGTTCTTAATATTTTCACAGGAAGGCATGAAAAAGTATAGATTATGTGATATACTCATTGTTGTACTCATTAGACAGAAAACGATCTATTAGTCATAGCATATGATACTGTATATAAATGTGATTTATTCTAATCTACAAATTACTACTACTGAAGGAGGCACTTCATGAAACTACGAATTGTCCCTATCATGCTGACGGTTGTCATTTCGGCATTGGTGCTCTTCGGCGGATGGTTTCTATATCAGCGTTTCGCTGTCCAGAGTCCGCTGGCCGATGTTGTTTCTCAATATGAAGGCGTGAAAAGTTCTCATATAGATATTAAACAGGATGCCGTATCTTTGAAACTCGATTTGGCTCCGGACACGAATTTGCAGGGCTTAGTTCAACACATCAAGCGTGAAGGCAAATCCGTGATCGGCAGCCGGGAGCTTAAAATTCAAGTCGAGGACCACTCCTCGGAGGCGTTGGACGAGTGGTGGGAAAAGGCGATGCTGTCTGTTGCTGAGGCAATGGATAACAAGCAATACACCAACATCCAGAAATCCCTGGATCGGCTGGCCGCCGGTACGCCGAATCTGAGCGCAAAAGCGACGATCGACGACAACAATGTCTACATCAGCCTGTCGGATGGAAAATCTGGTAAATTCATCATCCTGCCGCGTCAGCCCGGAACAATGGAGGTGTGGAGCCATGCCTAAATGGACGAAAGAAGTAGCGATCGGCTTTGTCCCGGTATTGCTGGTATTTCTGGCTTTTATCGGGGTGAATATCGTGCCGGTTATCATCGCGGTTGCTCTCGTAGGCGGATTGCTGTTCATCGCGAAGATGAGAGGCGGGATCGCCGTCGGAGCAGGAAATGAACGCAAACGCAAGAAAGCGGGCCCCTCGAAGCTGACCTTTGAGGAGATCGGCGGGCAGGACAATGCCAAGCAGGAGCTTCGGGAGGCGCTTGATTTTCTGATCCGTCATGAAGATATCAAGAAATTCGGAATCCGTCCGCTCAAGGGCATTCTTCTCACCGGTCCTCCGGGGACGGGGAAGACGCTCATGGCCAGAGCGGCCGCCCATTACACCAATTCCGTATTCGTGGCTGCATCGGGCAGCGAATTCGTTGAAATGTACGTCGGCGTCGGAGCCGGACGCATCCGGGATTTGTTTAAGGATGCCCGCACCCGGGCCGAGAAGGAGAATAAACAGAGCGCAATTATCTTTATCGATGAGATCGACGTCATCGGTGGGAAGCGTGAAGGCGGTCAGCAGCGCGAATATGATCAGACGCTGAACCAGCTGCTTACCGAAATGGATGGGATCTATTCGACCGAGGCGCCGCGTATTCTCGTCATCGCCGCCACGAACCGCAAGGAGATGCTGGATAGCGCCCTGCTTCGTCCGGGAAGATTTGACCGCCATATTCAGGTGGATCTGCCGGATAAGAAGGGACGAGCCCATATTCTAAGACTGCATGCGGCCAACAAACCGCTGCATGAGGATGTGGACCTTGAGAAAATCGCCGAGGAAGCGTACGGCTTCTCGGGCGCCCAGCTGGAAAGCGTCATGAACGAAGCGGCGATTTACACGATGCGCGAGAATGAGCAATTCATTCACCAGCGCCATCTGTCCATGGCCATCGATAAGGTCATGATGGGTGAGCGGTCAGACCGCGAATCCAATATCGAAGAGAAGAAGCGGGTGGCGATCCATGAGCTGGGTCATGCCATTATGGCGGAGCTCGTACGCCCCGGCAGCGTGAAGCAGGTGGCGCTCAGCCCCCGCGGCAAAGCTCTTGGCTATGTGCGTCACAATCCGCAGCAGGAGCAGTATCTCTATACGAAATCGTTCCTGGAAGAGCAGATTATGATCGCGCTTGGCGGAGCTGCCGCGGAAGAAATCTATTACGGCGGTCGGAGCACCGGCTCCAGCAATGACTTTGAGCAATCGCTTAACATTGTGGAGACGATGATGAAATCCGGCTTAACCTCGCTTGGCATCATCAACATGAATATGGTTACGACCGAGGAATTGATGCGCGAGAATAATATGATCCTAGAAGAGCTCATGTCCCGGACGAAAAGTCTGTTGGAACGGAATCGGGCGATATTCGACAATTCGCTTGACATCCTGATGAAAGAGGAAATTTTGTCCGGAGAGCAATTTCGTTGTCAATTTCGTGAAAACGCGCTTTTACCAGCATAATTTGTTATGCTGGTTATTTTTTTTTACTTTTTTCTCATGCTAAGATATTATTATATTTTGTGCTCTAAAAATGCATGTTCAAAAAAATCGGGTTTTCAGCACCAAGAAGGTTGGAAGAAGCTAGGGATTGAGGAGCGGAGCGTACGTACTGGGTACGTGAGCACCTGAAATGTTTTCGCAGAAAACATGCTTCGGAAGCTGCTACTTAAGCCCGGCTGAATTCAAGATTCGATGCCGAGTTTCTTCTTGAATCACTTCGTGATCAAAAGACGATTTTTTGGACAACCTCTAAAAATGCATTTTTCGACAAATAGGGGTACAATACTGTATAGAGATAAGGAAAGGGTGGAGTAGAAACCATGTACTTCAAAAAAATCGGCGTTGTCGGCGGCGGTACGATGGGGCAGGGCATTGCGGAAATGCTCGCCGCCAAAGGGCTCGACGTGCTGCTCGTTGAGAAATCTCCAGAGAGATTGGACTATTCATACCGCATGATCGAAACCAGTCTGGATAAACAGCTGGAGAAATGGGGCATCACGCAGGCGGAGAAGAAACTTATACTTAGCCGGATTCAGAAAGTGACGCATATCAAGGAGCTTGGCACCTGCGATATGGTCATCGAGACGATTATAGAAGATTTGGATGCAAAAAAAGAAGTATTTGAACAGCTTGACCAAGTATGTCCGAGCAATGTCATCTTGGCGAGCAATACATCCACGCTCAGCTTGACGGAGCTTGCCAGCTCCACGAAATATCCGGAGCGTGTTATTGGCATGCACTTTATTCATCCCGTATCCAAGGTGGATCTCGTTGAAATTATTCGCGGCTTGAAAACGTCCGAACAGACGTTTACCGAAACGAAGCGTTTTGTCGAGGAAGTGGCTGACAAGAAGGGCATCATGGTCTATGAATCTCCGGGCTTCGTAACGACGCGCATGATTACGCTGATGATCAACGAAGCGCTGCATCTGCTACAGGAAGGCGTTGCGTCCGCGGAGGATATCGACGACGCGATGCGAATCGGCTACAACTTCCAGCACGGGCCGCTCGAGATGGCGGACCGTTTCGGTCTTGACTCCATTCTTGCCGCGCTGGAACGCATGTTCCGCGAATACGGCGAGCTGAAATACCGTCCGTCCATCGTGCTTAAGAAGATGGTGCGTGCCGGACAGCTTGGCGTGAAGACCGGCGAGGGCTTTTTCAAGTACGACAAGGATGGTGACCGGATATGAATATTCTCGTAATTAACGCGGGCAGTTCCTCGCTTAAATATCAGCTGTACAACATGATGGATGAATCCGTGCTGGCCAAAGGCCTGGTGGAGCGGATCGGGATGGATTCCTCGATTCTGACCCATAAGCCGACCGGGAAACAGGAAGTGACCGAGGTCAGTGAAATATTGGAGCATACGACCGCGATCCGCAAAGTGCTCGGCATGCTGACGAACGAAGAGCATGGCGTCATCGAATCCATCGACAGCATTCAGGCCGTCGGCCATCGGGTCGTCCACGGCGGCGAGTCCTTCAAGGAATCGGCCCTGGTGGACAGCGAAGTCAAGGCGGAAATCCGCCGCCTCTTCGACCTGGCTCCGCTTCATAATCCCGCTTCCATGATGGGGATCCGCGCAGCGGAAACGAATATGCCGGGCGTACCGCAGGTCGTTGTGTTCGATACCGCCTTCCATCAGACGATGCCGGAAAAATCATACCTGTACGCTATCCCGAGAGTTCTTTATAATAAATATAAAGTACGTCGTTACGGTGCGCACGGTACGTCCCATGCTTATGTCAGCCAAGCGGCAGCCGAGTTTCTGAACCGTCCGATCGAGGAGCTCAAGATCATTACCTGCCACATTGGCAACGGGGCTTCGCTGACTGCCGTAGACGGCGGGAAGTCGGTCGATACATCGATGGGGATGACGCCGCTTGAAGGCTTGATGATGGGGACGCGCAGCGGCGACCTGGATCCTGCCATCGTTCCTTTTGTCATGAATAAGGAAGAGCTTACCGTCAATGAAGTGAACTCGATGCTGAACAAGCACAGCGGTTTGCTCGCGATTTCCGGAATCAGCAGCGATATGCGCGAAATTACGGAAGGCATGGAAAAAGGCGAGCCGAATACGACTCTGGCATTCAACATGTACGAGTACCGGCTCCGTAAATATATCGGGTCCTACGCTGCGGCAATGAACGGCGTGGATGTCATCGTATTTACGGCAGGCGTAGGGGAAAACTCGATCGTCCTCCGCAAAAAGGTGCTTGAGCAGCTTACCTATCTCGGCGTAGAATTGGATGAGGAGCTGAACAGCATTCGTTCCGGCGAGCCTCGCCGCATTTCCACGGCGAATTCAAAGGTCGAGGTGCTTGTCATTCCTACCAATGAGGAATTGGTTATCGCTCGGGATACGCATCGTATCGTACAAGCTTTATACCGTTAATTCGCAGTGATAAAGGGAGAGATTTTAGCATGGCCACCAAAAGTGTGATTCGTCACGTCAGCCAGCATGTCGGTGAGACGGTAACCATCGGCGCCTGGATTAACAACAAGCGTTCCAGCGGCAAGATTCAATTCCTGCAGCTTCGGGACGGTACCGGATATATTCAAGGCGTAGTCGTTAAGAATGAAGTGTCCGAGCAGGTATGGAATGATGCAAAAAGCCTGACGCAGGAGAGCTCGCTCTATGTAACGGGCGTGATCCGCGAGGAGCCCCGCAGCCAATCCGGTTATGAGATGACGGTAACGGGCATCGAAATCATCCATCTGACAGAGAATTATCCGATTACGCCTAAAGAACACGGCGTCGATTTCCTGATGGATCATCGCCATTTGTGGCTTCGTACGCAGAAGCAGCGCGCGATTATGGTCATCCGCTCGGAAATTATCCGTGCGATTCAGGAGTACTTTGATACGAACGGATTTACGCTGGTGGATCCGCCGATTTTGACGCCGACATCCGCGGAAGGAACGACGAACCTGTTCCATACGAAGTATTTCGACGAGGATGCCTACCTGACGCAAAGCGGACAGCTGTACATGGAAGCGGCCGCCATGGCGCTCGGCAAGGTCTATTCCTTCGGTCCGACATTCCGGGCAGAGAAATCCAAAACCCGCCGTCACCTGATCGAGTTCTGGATGATCGAGCCGGAAATGGCCTTCACGGATCACGAGGAGAGTCTGAAGGTACAGGAGCAGTTCATCGCTCATGTCGTGCAATCGGTCGTTAAAAACTGCCGCCAGGAGCTGGAGGCGATCGGCCGCGATATTTCCAAGCTGGAAGCGATCCAGGCTCCGTTCCCGCGGATTACGTATGACGAGGCCATCGAATTCCTGCACACGCAAGGCTTCGATATTCCTTGGGGTGAGGATTTCGGCGCGCCGCATGAGACGGCCATTGCCGAAAAATACGATAAGCCGGTCTTTATTACGCATTATCCGGCCGGCATCAAGGCTTTCTACATGAAGCCGGATCCGAACCGTCCGGAAGTCGTGCTGTGCGCGGACATGATCGCCCCGGAAGGCTATGGCGAGATCATCGGCGGTTCGCAGCGGATCGACGATCCGCAGCTGCTGGAAGAGCGTTTCAAGGAGCATGACCTGTCGATGGACACCTATCAGTGGTATATGGATCTGCGTAAATACGGAACGGTTCCACATTCCGGCTTCGGGCTTGGACTGGAGCGGACGGTAGCCTGGATCTGCGGTCTGGATCATGTGCGTGAAACGATTCCGTTCCCAAGAACATTGTATCGGTTGTATCCATAAGCCGTGAGAGGTGAGTCTATGGATCACGGCAACGCCGGAGGCAACCGGGGATCGTGGGCCGATGGCGCGGCAGCGGGAATGAGCCAGGGCATGGCGATTATTCCGTATTCACTCCTTCGCCACTACCGGAAGCTGGGCCTGACGGACCGGGAGGCGATGCTGCTGATCCATTTGATCGGATTTCAGCAGGTCGAATTCAAGGCATTTCCGTCCCTGGAGGAGCTGTCGGATGTAACCGGCATTCCGGCCGCGTCGATCGCGCCCAGCCTGCAGCGGCTCATGAAGGATGGGCTGCTCGGTATCGATGAGTACGTCGACGGAGCGCAAGGAATCCATTATGAGCGGTACAACCTGAACGGGTTGTACAAGAAGCTGGCGGATTGCATGGCCGAAGAGGATATGACCCCTCAGCCGGACCGTATCAAACCGCAGTCCCCGCTCTCGGGCCGGGGAGGGTCCGCGCCGATGGATCCCGCAGGAGCCCGGACGGTTCCGGAGAAGGAAGAGCGCAATCTGTTCACCATTTTCGAGAAGGAGTTCGGCCGCCCGCTGTCTCCGATGGAACTCGAGACGATTTCCGGGTGGGTGGATGCGGACCGTTATCCGGATGAGCTGATCCTGCTGGCCTTGAAGGAAGCGGTGTTTGCCGGAAAGCTGCATTTCCGCTACATCGACCGGATTCTGCTGGAATGGAGCCGCAATCGCGTGCGCACGGCCCAGGATGCTAAAGCCTATACGCAGAAATTCAGAAATATCGGAAGATAGACAAGCAGCACGTCCTTAGCGGGCGTGCTGTTTTTGTTTTGTGCGGGCAATCGATGCATTATTGGGGGTGGAAGTACAATTTCTTGAAAGAGCCGCCACATTCGTTTCATGAACCATGCATGGCACATGTGTTGATCCCGAGCAAGCCGTCTCAATCACTCATGTGTACTTCGGGCACGGATTTCGCTATAATGAACGTAACCTGTCGGAATTCCATTATCTTGAAGGGAGGGGCCAAATATGAAGAAGTTGACAGTGTGCTCTATGCAAAGTCTATTTGATGAACAACGGCGGTTGTTTGCATGGAGCGAGAAGATGGTTACCGCCTGATTTCCTCTTGGTGAAAAGAGGCCGTTTATCACGTGGACTTTGCATCCTTAAAATTTCGAACTTACATTTTAAGGAGCAAGGATGCCATGAAATATATAAACGCGGATATTATACTTCCTGAGGAGTTGCTGAAGGAAGTGCAGAAATATGTGCAAGGCAAGATGGTGTACATCCCGAAGCCCGAGGGGCTGCGGAAGAAATGGGGAGAGAACTCCGGAAGCAGGGCCTATTTGAAAAATAGGAACGAGGAAATCCGCCGGAAATTCACGGAGGGTGCTTCCATCGACGATCTGTCCTCACAATATTGCTTGTCGTGCGATTCGATCAAGAAAATCGTTTATACCAAAAACAACAAGTAAGCGCAAGTCACATTAGATCCACGTTCTAATGTGGCTTTTTTGTGTTTACATTGGTTCAACTCATTTGCTGCATATCCCTGGGCATGGTTGGCCGGTTAGAATCGATGATGAAGAACCGGGACGAAGAGGTGTAGATATGGAGCATGATATAAAAGTGGGGGCGGAAGAAACACGGGCAGCTTTACTGAACCAGGCTCAGAAGCTGGCAGGGTCCGCGTGCAAGCATTATGAATTGGAAGGCGCCGATGTGGAGTTTATCGGATTTTCCGAACATGCAACCTACCGTATTCGTACGGCAGGGGAGGACAAGCATCTATTGCGGATCCACTTGGATGAGCGAAGCCAAGCGGAGATCCAGTCGGAGCTGCTCTTTCTCGAAGCATTACAAGGAGTCGAGAGCATACACGCACCCTCAGGTGTTCCTGACCGAAACGGAGAAACCGTGATAGAGCTTCGTACGGACGATGGCAATGCCTCTTCATATATAACGCTGATGAAATGGGTTGATGGGCAACCTGCTGAAGGGAGGCTCACGGATCGGCAGGTGCATAACATCGGTAAATTGCTTCGCAGCCTTCATCAGGCTGGAGAGCAGTTCGTTCCTCCATCCGGTTTTATCCGGCCGCACTGGGGAAGACAAAGCTTTGACATGGCAATGACCAGACTCTCGCGATACTACAGCAGCTTTTTAACGAAGCCGGATTGGCGTTTGTATGGACAAGCTGCAGCAAAGATCCAAACAGAGCTGGCAGGGATGAAGAAGGACAGGCATAGCTATGGACTGATCCATGCCGATCTGCACATTGGAAATATCGTATTCGACGAGGATGACCCTCGTCCGATCGACTTCGGAAGATGCGGCTCTGGATATTTTCTGTACGATACGGCAGCAATCCTGCTCGCACTGGGGCCCGAACAGCGACGGGATTTGCTCCGGGCATATGATGAAGCCCGCGAAGTGCGCCAGGATGAAGTGAGGAAATTGGAGTGCTTTTTTATCATGACGATGATGGAGAACTATAGTCACCACGCTCCCAATCCGCTGGAGTGGGAAGGCATGCGGGCTGAACAGCCGTACGCCTTGGCCTATATTCAGGCGTTTCTAAAGGGTGAGTCCTTTCTGTTCCGCAAGCTAGAACCGGTGAGAAGGCAGGATCACTAATTTTCACATGAAAATATATCCAAAATGGCAGGTGTTATTGCGGCTCCATTCCATATAGAATAGGTGGCGTAATACACAGCCGTCCTTTTTGGCAAGCGCTTTCAATTTATACAGCGCATTTGGATTTCAACCAGTCATGAATGGCGCAATAAGAGGGGGGAGCATCGAACCGATTCAACGAAAAGTTATCGAAAGGCTCGCAGTTTATGGTCGTCTACAACGGTACAGGAGGGATTTCATGTTCAAAAAGCTATGTAATATCACCTTAGCCGCTTCGCTGTCATTCTCGGTCGGTGGAGCTGCTTTCGCAAGCTCGCCGGGAGATCAGGCCAAGGAAGCACCAGGAAGGAAAGGCATCCAGGAACAAGCTTACAGCTGGGACCGCGCAAAAGTGGTCGGCGGCGGCTTCATTCCGGGCATTGTATTCAATCCGAGCGAGAAGGATCTCATCTATGCACGTACCGATATTGGCGGTGCTTATCGCTGGAATCCGGAGACCGGCTCCTGGATTCAGCTAATGAATTTCGTAGGCTTCGACGAATGGAATATGCTCGGTGTGGAAAGCTTGGCAACGGACCCTGTGGATCCGGACCGATTGTATATCGCGGCCGGTACATACACGAACGACTGGACGGATATGAACGGTGTGCTGCTTCGATCGAAGGACCGCGGCGACAGCTTCGAGCGTACAGCGCTTCCATTCAAGCTTGGCGGCAATATGCCGGGCCGGTCCATGGGTGAGCGACTCGCGATTGATCCCAACGACAATCGGGTCCTGTATTTGGGGGCGCGCAGCGGAAACGGGCTGTGGAGAAGCACAGATTACGGGAAAACCTGGGGCAAGGTGGCCAGCTTCCCGAATGACGGCAGCGCAAAGGATTATTATGGCGATATCGTCGGACCGGTATGGATTACATTCGACCCGACAACGGGCAGCCGGGGAAAAGCTACGCAGACCATTTACGTCGGAGTTGCCGATACGGTCAACAGTATTTACCGGAGCACTGATGGCGGCCAGTCATGGGAGCTGCTTCCCGGGCAGCCGCGGCAAAATTTCTTTCCGCATCACGGCGTATTAAGCTCAAATGGGAATTTGTATATTACGTATAATGAGTTTATCGGTCCATATGACGGCGGAACGGGAGCCGTATGGAAGTACAATACGAAGACGGGCCAGTGGACGGATGTCAGCCCGACAGGCAGCACCGAGCATCCGTATGGAGGCATCTCGGTGGATGCCAGACATCCGGATACGCTGATGGTGGCGACGATGAACAAGTGGTGGCCGGACGAGTTCATCTACCGCAGCACGGACGGCGGCAAAACATGGACATCGCTATGGACGCTTGACTATTCGAAGGATCCGGTAAGAGAAAACCGGTTTACGATCGATTACGCGATATCTCCATGGCTGGACTGGGGAGAGAAGAAAGCGCTGCCCGAAATTTCGCCTAAGCTGGGCTGGATGATCGGCGATCTGGAGATCGATCCGTTCGATTCGGACCGCATCCTGTATGGTACGGGGGCGACGCTATACGGGACCGATAACATGACCGCACTTGATCGGGGGCAGAACGTCAACATTTCCGTGCAGGCGAACGGGATCGAAGAAACGGCGATTCTCGGCTTGATCAGTCCTCCATCGGGAGCCCCGCTGCTGAGTGCGATGGGGGATATCGGGGGCTTCCGGCATGAGGATTTGACGAAAGCGCCGCAGATGATTACCAATCCATATCTCGGTACGAGCACCGATATCGACTATGCGGAAATGAACCCCAACATCATCGTTCGGGTAGGGAATGCGGAAGGAACGGCCCCAAGAATGGGCGTTTCAATGGATAACGGGAAGACCTGGACACCGGCCGCCAATGCCTGGCCATCGGCCGAGGGCGACAAAACCGAAGGCGGATGGGTGGCCGTCGGCGCGGACGGAAGCCGGATCGTCTGGAGTCCGAAGAGCAGTTCATCCGAAAGCGTACGCCCTGTAAGCTACACCAAGGACCGGGGAGTTACCTGGCATGCTTCGCAAGGGATACCGGAAGGAGCGATCATTTCTTCCGACCGGGTAAATCCGAGCAAGTTCTATGGCATAGCCAACGGCAAGTTCTATATCAGCAACGATGGCGGCGCAACCTTTACAGCCTCTCAGGCGACGGGGCTGCCGCAGACCTTGACCAGCAAATTCAAAGCGGTTCCGGGAGCGGAAGGGGAAATATGGATCGCTGCGGCCAAAGACAACAGCAACACGCAAAGCGCTTATGGTTTATGGCACTCCACGGATTCCGGCAATAGCTTCGTCAAGCTGGAGGGTATCCAGGAAGCGGCTACCATCGGCTTCGGCAAGGCTGCACCTGGACAAAACGTGATGGCGCTATACAGCTACGCCAAAATAAACAACAAGTACGGGGTTTACCGTTCGGACAACGGGGGAGCCAGCTGGATTCGAATCAATGACGATGAGCATCAATTCGGATCGGCCAATCGCGCCATAACCGGCGATCCGCGGGTATACGGAAGGGTGTACATCGGGACCAACGGTTTGGGCATCGTGGTCGGAGATATCCAGTCCGATTCCAAGGGAAACGCGAAGCCTGGCAAACAGGATAAAGACAAAGACAAGGATAAAGATAAAACAGAAAAGCAGGATGATAAAAATAACACGGACAATAAGAACAATAAGAACAATAAGAACAGTAAGAACAACAATGGTCATAAGAACAACGGCAAAAACAACAACGGCAATAAGAACAACTAGCAATAAGGACTTCAGCCAAATGACCGAAAACGACAAAAACAGTTGAGCGTGGGGCGACAGATCAACGCGCAGCGGGCCGGGAAGGGATCCTTCTCGGCCTTTATTATGGCTTTAGCCAGTTGAGCTCGCGAAGCGTGCGAAACAAAAAACCACCCGCTATGCGGGTGGAGGGATCGAGGGTTTGACCAACAAGACCATTCCGATAAAATTGAGATGTTCAGGCTCAATAATGAAAGGAATGGTCTTAGATGGCAAACAAGAGCTATAGTTTAGCTCACACGAAGTGGATGTGCAAGTACCACATTGTGTTCACCCCGAAGTATAGACGGAAAGAGATTTATAATCAAGTGAGGAAAGACTTAATCGAAATTTTCAAACGATTATGCAAATACAAGGGAGTGGAGATAATCGAAGGCCACATGATGCCCGATCATGTACATATGTTGGTAGCAATTCCCCCCAAAATCTCAGTATCATCATTTATGGGATACCTGAAGGGGAAAAGCTCACTCATGATATTCGAGAAGCATGCTAGCTTGAAGTATAAATATGGCAATCGAAAATTTTGGGCGGAGGGATACTACGTCAGCACAGTGGGCTTGAATGAAGCCACCGTGGCAAAATATATCCGTGAGCAAGAAGCACACGACCAGGCAATTGATAAACTGAGTGTGAAAGAGTATGAAGACCCATTCAGCAAAAACAGTAGCAAGAAGAAGTAAACCAGTTTAACTGGTAAGTGAAAGTGACAAATTACACTGAGCCTGAACAATTTTATTGTCAGGCTAGCGTCTTTAGGCGCAGTTTGGCAACAAGGGGTTATACCCCAAGAGCAAACCACCCGTTTGACGGGTGGTTCTGATTTTTTGGCATCGATTCGAATTAAGGTTTCGTTTTGTCTAAACCTGCTTCATCCAATCTATGAATACGCCAAGGTGCTGCTTGATCGGGATAGCGTATGCCAACATTTGCTTGATGTATTGAATATGAGCCGCTTCAAGCGTATCATGAAAAGACGACAGTATTTCGGATGGGGAGAACAGATTGCTGCATAAGAAAAGATCAGGCGAATGGACCGCCTGTTTGTTATTGATGGTTATTACCATCATAGGTGCCCAGATGGCTGCACCTAGAATGGCATGGCTATGGGGGCTGGGCCTCATTCTGGTGGGTTATGCTCTCCGTAACGCCTCGGAAGAGTTAGGCAGAGCTGCGATAATAGCTGCTTGCATTACGTTTGGATACCGGATGTACAGCGCGCTGGGAGACTACATAAAAGAATGGCTCGCCGATGACATGGGACTGGCAGTGGGGTTGTCAAGGCTAAGTTTAATCGCGTTCATTCTGCCCATGGCCATCTTCAGCTGCTTCCAAAAGAGCAAGCCCCGTTATATGGCCGTAGGGAAATGGAGCAACCCGATCTATTTCCCATGGATCATGCGAGGGTTATACAAGGAACCGATCTGGCGATTTATCCTTATATTTACGGCCGTAACGGGAGCCGTATTTGCCTTCCTCATCGATTGGGGGCAGCCTGGACTCATCGCTCTGATCGGATATGCGCTCCTCTTCGCATCCATCAATGCCGTTCTGGAGGAGCTGCTGTGGCGCGGTTATATTCTAAGCCGCCTAACGGAAGACTTCGGCGAAATCCAAGGACTGGTGATTGCCGGAGCTGCTTTCGGCTTCTACCATCTGCACTTGGGCTTCCCGTGGATCGTCTGCTTGTTATTTTCCTTCTTTGGCATGATGATGAGCGGCGTAGCCATCCGCTCACAGGGTCTGGCTCCGGTCATCACCATGCATTTCGTCATGAATATGTGGTTTGTTCTCAGCGGGATGATCCTCTGACGGCAGCCGATGCAAGGAATAGACGGTTAACAGCTGCGGCTGGAGATCTCAAATCGAACGATTCTCCATATCATGCCATTGTCATTGTCACGGACAAAATACTTGCGGAATCATCCGGCAATTGAACATGAATTAACCGAAATCGAAAATAGCGGCAGATCTAGGGCGCCTTTTGGCCGCCCTCTTTTTATGGAGTCCGGACTCTGCGTCCAAGCACATCCTGCAATATGGTCGATTCCGTCTGTCTGAGACAAACTAGGCGTTTACCGGCAATGCAAGCTTCTGCCTTCACGCCAAGGGGAGACTAATTTGCTCTGTCTTGACGCACGATTCTTAGGAGTAACGAAATTTTTTTTTCAAAAGTTGCAGGGGCGGGCATGCAGTCTTGCGTCTATTGATATTGGGAAGGAGGGGAGAGTTATTGAAGCTGAACGATTAATAAGACGCATCCTTCAAGGCGAGCAGGAGGCCTTTCGGGAGCTGGTTGATACGTACAGCCAGCATGTGTTCCATACCGCATTCTCGGTGCTTCGAGATGTCAAGGATGCGGAGGATGCGTCGCAGGAAGTCTTCATACAAGTCTATAGAGCTCTCCCCCAATACCGTTCCGAAGGCTTTAAGACCTGGATCACCCGCATTGCCTTAAATAAAGCGATCGACATGAAACGTAAGCGGGATCGTAAACCGCCTGAGCATGGTGCGGGTGGAAGTGAAGAACTATTAGACAAGCTACCCTCCGCGGAAGAAGATACCGTTACTTTGCTCATTCATAAGGAGCGTAGGGAGACGCTTCGAGCGCGGATTGATCAGCTGCCTGCCAATCACCGGGAGATCATATCGGCTTTTTATTTGGAAGAGAAGAATTATGAGCAGATTAGCTCCGAGCTGAACGTGTCGGTCAAAACGGTGGAATCAAAGCTGTACCGGGCCCGGCAATGGATCCGGACGCACTGGAAGGAGGAAGAGTGGAAATGATATGGTCGATTCAAGAGCGCAAAGCAATGACAGAGCGTTATATAAAAGGGGAAGCCGCCCCGGAAGAACGGGCTTTGTATGAAGAGCGCCTGTTGTCGGACGATTCGTTGCTTGAGCTCTATATGGAGGCGCTTAGCCGCCAAGACGGGCTGCCGGATCTGCCGGACCCGGCCTTATTCGCGGATCGAGTCATGAATCACGAAAAGATTAAGCCGTATCCGCGAAGAGCAGCCGCATACGCATCGGACCGGCCGAAGCGATGGTATGAGAAGGCGATCGTTCACTATGCGATTGCCGCATCCGTCACACTGCTGTTCCTGTTTACCGGTGCGTTCGAAAGACTGCAGTCGGTCAGTCCGGAGCAAGGGGCGCCGCTTTCCCAATCGCCGTCCTACAGCGATCAGCTGGTAGAAAAAACATCGGGCTGGATTGACAGCCTGCTGCCCAAATAAGGATTTTTGGAAAGGAAGATGAACTGTGCAACCGCAGCGTAGCAAAATGCTTGCATTCATATTGAATTTTGTCCCTGGCCTCGGCCACTATTACTGGGGGAGAAACGGACGGGCAGTCCTCTATCCGCTGCTCTTCTTCGGCGGCTTGTTGGGAGGATTGGTGCTCACGTTTATGGCTGGCTCCAATACCGTGTTTGTCATGAGCATCCTTGGCGCATTGCTGATCTGGGGCATCAGTATGCTCGATTTACTAATGGCTCTGCTTCGTTACACGCCGGTATCCTATGTTTATGATGAATATGGCCGGCCCATGGAAGTGCCGAACGAACGAAGCGACGATTCCGAACGCTTCTTCACGATCCTGCTGTCGTTTATACCCGGGCTGGGACATTTCCAGCTTGGCTTGATGCAGCGCGGATTGTCTTTTCTGATCGCATTCTTCGGGCTTGGCACCATCCTGGTGTTTCTGACCGGATTGACGCACGAGTCGGTATTTCTGCTCTTTCTGGGCATCTTGCCGGTGATCTGGCTGTACTGCATGTTCGATGTCGTTCAGCTCCTTAACCGTAAGCAGGCAGGAGAGTTCTTGATGGACCGGACGCTGTTCGAAGAGCTGGAGAGCGGTCGTGAGAGCGGACGACGCAGCAAAGTGTTTGCTACGATGCTGTCTGCATTCCCTGGAGCGGGGCAAATGTACCTCGGACTGCAGAAGCGGGGCCTCCAGCTGATGATCCTGTTTCTGGGCAGCATCTATGTGCTGGATGTGCTTAGACTGTCCTTGTTTCTGTTTATGATTCCGCTGATCTGGTGCTATGCCTTTTTCGACGGCCTGCAGCAGGTCAGCCGCTACGGCCGGGAGCCGCTGCGCGACCGGCCGATCATCGCCAGCACATCCGGCCAGCAGCGCTGGCTCGGTTTAGGACTTGTGCTGCTGGGCATTTACTTCGTATTTTCCAGTGTGGTCCTGCCGTATCTCGAGACGCTGTTCCCGAATCTGTACCTGGATTCCCGGATCCGGGATTTCATGAAGACGGCGATCGTTACGGTGCTGCTGATCGGCGGCGGCATCAAGCTGATGATGGCACCGAAGCAGGGAGCACGGTTCGAGGACCGGCCTTACGATGATTTCGACCGCGATTAATCGGCGGAAGGGATGAGGAGGAGATATTTGTGGTTAAAAATTTGGCGTATGTGCTGTACATTTTATTGTTTGTGGTGACATGCCTGTTCGTCGTAAACCATTACCTGCCATCGGATCCGGAGCCGTATGCGAGGATTTCCTACGTAGAGTATGAGCAGGGACATTTATAAAGGCATCCGTTAGTCATATCCAAGAAGCAAAAAACATGTAAAACGATCCTGGAGAAGGATCGCTTTACATGTTTTTTAATTTGCGTTCAACCAGGATGTAAATCAGGATAAACACGACGAGCGTTGCAATACCCGTAGCCGTAAAGCTGCCGGTCAGCCTCGCGATGGCGAGCAGGACGACCCCGAAGATCATGAGCAGCAGGCTGACGTAGGCGTTGGCGACTTTAAAACGCCGCTCGCTTTTAAGCGAAGACGTTGTTTTGTAGGCATAAAAGCTCTTGATGCTCTTGGGAGGAACCAGGTATAGGAGCAATCCATACAAAATAAAGATGATGCCTATGGCTAATCCTTGAATCACGGAATACACACTCCTCAGGAAAATGATGCCCGCTCTGTGCCCCGAGCGTCTAGAAACAATCGGGGCGCAGCGGACTTTGCGTAAAGCGGTTTGCCCGGCGTCCGGACTCGCTCACTTAGGGTTAAAGTTTACCTTGCCTGGTTACTGCCTGCAGCGTTCAGGAGAAGGCGGCGGTAGGTGTATTCAAAAATAAATTCAAACGCCTCCAGATGCTTCTTCGCCTCGAAGGCGTTCCGCCCCCAGGCATAGATGCCGTGATTCCGCAGAAGGATCCCGGGCACGGAGGGATCAAGAGCATCCGGGACAAGCGCCGCGATTTTCGGGATGTCCGCATAGTTGGGCAGAATCGGTATGGAGATGGCGGCATCCTCTTCCCAAATATTGAACGCCTTGATCAGCTCGATGCCCTGCGCAGGAACGAAGCCCTGATCGCCGTACCATTCGCTGACCAGGTTGTTGTCGATCGTATGCACATGGAAAATGGCCCCGCAGCCGGTCTTGCGATAAATTTCGCAGTGGATCAAGGTTTCGGCGCTAGGCTTGAGCCCGGTCGTCTCGCACGGCTTCCCGTTACGGTCAACAAACAGATAATCCTCCGGCGTATGTACGGACTTGTCCTTTCCGCTCGCGGTTATGGCAAAGTAAAACTCCTCGGGCGTAAAGTCGCCGACGCGGACCGAGAGATTTCCGCTTGTTCCGGGAAACCAGTTGCGCGAGGCAAAAAGCTCCTTGACGCCGCGCAGGTCGTCAAGGGCTGCTTGTTTTTGTTCCAGCAGGATATCGGCAAATGCCATATCACAGCACCCCCTGTTTCAGCTTGTCGTTCAGATCGGCATAGATGTCGGTAAAGGTCTCGAACGGCACATGATGCACGCCCAGCTTCCGGCACTGCTCCGTGAGCGTGGAGCGCGAGTACACCAGATCGGCCTGCTTGGCCCCTTCGAAATCGGTGAGGCTGTCTCCGATCAGAATCCGGTAATATTGATCCGCCGGGAATCGGTCCATCACGGTAACCTTGCACATGCCGCAATCGTTCGTGCACGAATCCTTGCATGGATGCGGCCATGTAATCTCGATCGTGTCCCCCTCAAAATTGGAGCCGTTGCAGAATATATGGTCTGCCGGAATGCCGTACGGCTTCAGGATCGGATCGACGAAGAAATCGATACCGCCGCTCGTGACGAAAAACTCGATGCTTTCTTGCTTCAGATACTCAAGAAAAGCGCCGAAGCCTTCGCGGATGCCGGCATGCTCGAGCACGAAGGATGTAATCTCCTCTTTCATGGAGGAAGGGAAGAGGGCGAACATCCGCCCGACCCCTTCCCGGATCGAGATCGTCCGCTCGATCGTATCCTTCATGATTCCCTCATAGCCTTCCGGTTTGAAATGCTTCATAATGGCTACAATATTGTCGTTGTTCGTGATCGTTCCGTCAAAATCGCAAAAAATGACGGGCGTTTTTCCTTGAGCTGTCATGCTTCTCCTCCCCAGATGTCCAGCGCGGCTTTCAGTTCTTCATGCTCCTCCGCATAGTGGGCAAGCGGCACGGATTTCATCGTCGCTTCGATCGCCTGAACGAAGGCTCTTCCGCCGGCTTCAGTGCCCAGCGGATGGCCGTGGATGCCTCCGCCGGCATTCACCACGACATCTGTTCCGAAGTCGCGGATAATGCGCGGTACGAGTCCAGGATGGATGCCTGCCGACGGAACCGGCATGCTCCGCTTGACGCCGAGCTTGACGGTATGCAGCTCGTCCCGAATGCCGAGGTTCTCTTCCCGCGGCATCGTGACCGAGCCGTAAGGCGACGGGAACAGGACCAGGTCGGCGCCGGCGATCCGCATCAGCTGGCCGAGCAGAACCGGCGCGGCGATTCCGTGATGCGGAGACGGGTAGATGGCCCCTGCCAAAGCCGGATGAGCGGCGATCGGCACGTTGATGTCCGGATCGGAGCTGAGCTCGTGCAGGACGTCATATCCGTAGGACAGGACGTTGAACAGCAGCGCGTTGGCGCCGGCGTCGATCGCTCGCAGCGCCTGATCCCGCAGCTTCGAAGTATGTCCTGTCAGATTGGCTGCATACAGCAGCTTTTTGCCCGTCTGCTGCTCGACCTCGCGGGCAGCTTCGATACATAAGCGAACCCGTGTCTCGATCGGGGTCAACTCATTTTCGAACAGGATTTCATCATCCTTAATCAGGTCAACGCCGCCGAGGGCCTGGCGAATGAATTGCTCCCTAAGCTCATCTGCGCTTAGCCCGATCACCGATTTGAAGATGCTCATCAAGAGCGGACGGTCGTGAACTCCGAGCAGGTCGCGCACGCCGTCGATCCCAAATTTCGGCCCCGGGAATGCTGACAGGAATTCCCGCGAAAGATCCAGGTTGGTCAGCTTGATGCGGCCGTCCATGGATATCTTGCCGAATACCGTCACAAGCAGGGCTGGAATGTCCCGGCTGAAGTTGATATCCGGATAGGCGATGCTGATATCGGCATAACGGCTGCCGGGCTCCCAGCCTTCATGGACCTGGATGTCCACCACTTCGCCTAGATGCTTCTGCATGGCTTCCTGCTTGGCCGCAGGCAGCTCGGTCCAGCTCCCGACCGTCATGCCAACGGCGATGGAGGTCGCCTTTTTACGAAAATCCGCCTGGTCGTCATAAATTCTGTAGGTTGCGATTGAACGGCTCATAGGGCTTGCTCCTTCAGCATCGCGCCCATTTCTTTGGAGCGCTCTGCGCAGCGGTTGACGGCAGCGATGACCGTCTCAAAGAAATCGCCGCGGTCCAGCGTTTCAAGGGCTGCTTGCGTGGAGCCGTTCGGCGATGTGATTTTTGCCCGTAGGGCTGCCGGCTGCTCGCCGGTTTGCTGCACCATTCGGGCTGCGCCCAGAATCGTCTGGAGCGTCAGGTCGCGGCTTTGTTCAGGCGATAAGCCGCCGCGGATGCCGGCAGCCGTCATCGCTTCCATCATATAGTAGAAGTAAGCTGGACCGCTTCCCGAGATGCCGGTAAGAATGTCCATTTTCTCCTCTTCAATGACGGTCACCTGGCCCACCGCTTCAAATAATGTTAGGACGAGCTGGCGCTGCTCCTCGCTGATTTCCTTGGAGAAGGAGATGCCGGTCGAGCCCAGTCCGATCGAAGCGGACGTATTCGGCATCGTGCGTGCTATTGGCTGATTCGTGCCGAGCAGCGTTTGGGTCGTATGAATCGAGAGGCCGGCAATGACCGAAATGATCAGCTGATCGGCGGACAGCATCGACCCTAGCTCCTTCAATACCTTTGCAGCATCCTTTGGTTTCATGGCCAGCACGATGACTGGGGAGGTTTTGAGAATTTGATGCTTCGCGTCCGCATCGCTGTTAAACTGGACGCCGTAGCGTTGACTGAGCTCCTCGAGACGCTGGACATTGCTGCGGTTCAGCATCGTAATGCGCTCGGGCTGTACGACATGGCGGGTTACAAGGCCCTTCACGATCGCTTCAGCCATCGAGCCCGCCCCGTAAAATGTAATGGCTTTATCGATCAGCGGGCGGTTCTGTGGGGTTTGGCACATAGTAGGTTTCCTCCTTCATGGATGATATGAATGAATGTATTTTTATTCTCTTATTTGGCCACTACCGATAATAACATATTTGGAGGAAGTAAGCGCAGGAAGGCCCATAGGTCCCCGGGCGTGCAGCTTCTGGGTGCTGATACCGATTTCGGCCCCGAAGCCGAATTCGAATCCGTCGGTAAAGCGCGTCGACGCATTATGATACACGGCGGCGGCATCGACTTCCTGAAGGAAGCGCTCGGCATTCTGCCCATTCTGCGTCACAATGCATTCGGAATGCTTGGTGCCGTATTCTGCAATGTGCGCGAGAGCCTGATCGAGATCGTCCACGATTTTAACATTTAAAACATAGTCGTTGTACTCGGTCGCATAATCCTCGGAAGAGGCTTCGCGGGCCCAAGGTGCATAAGACAGCGTGCGCGCGCAGCCGCGAAGCTCTACATTCCGTTCCTTGAAGGCTTCGGCCAAGGAATGAAGATGGGATTTGGCAAACGCCTCATGGACGAGCAGCGTCTCCATCGCATTGCAGACCGAAGGGCGCTGAACCTTGGCATTGAGGCTGATCGCGGCAGCCATGTCGGGCTGAGCCGACTCGTCGATATACGTATGGCAGATGCCGGCACCTGTTTCAATGACAGGCACGGTGGAATTCATAACGACATTTTGAATCAGCGAGCTGCCTCCGCGAGGAATAATGACATCGAGCAGCCCGTTCAGCTTCAGCATCTCGTCAACGGACGAGCGGTTCGCGTCCTCGATGAGCTGCAGGGAGGCCGCAGGGAGCGCGGTCCGCTCCATCGCTTCGTGGAGGACCTCCACGATTTTGCGGTTGGACGAGAGAGCGGAGGAGCCCCCGCGGAGCACGACGGCGTTGCCCGTCTTTAGGCAGAGTCCCGCCGCGTCCACCGTTACATTCGGGCGGGCTTCATAGATGATGCCGATGACGCCGAGAGGGACGCGTTTCTTTACAATATGCAGGCCGTTCGGACGCTCAATCGTCTCGAGCGTGTCGCCGATCGGGTCCGGAAGCTCCACGATCTGCCGCAGCCCCTCGGCAATGCCGCGGATCCGTTCTTCATTCAGCGCAAGCCGGTCCAGCAGGGAGGAGGACGTTCCGTTCTCCTTGCCGCGCCGGAGGTCTTCGGCATTCGCCTCCATGATATCACTGGCGCGCGCGATCAGCGCGTCGGCCATTTCAAGCAGAGCCTTATTCTTTTCATTCGTGGTCAGCTTGCCGAGCACGGCGGCGGTTTGTTTGGCAAGCTGTGCTTTTTCCCTTACTTCACTCACGGTTCATTCCTCCTTATAATCAAGCGATCGTTATGATCCAATCATCGTTATTTCAGGGTAATCCATTCGTCCCGGTGAATCACCTCAAGCCGGTGCACGTCGCCGATCAGCTCGAACACGCGGCTGCTCGGCAAGCCGATGACGGCCTGCAGCTGCTCCTCGTCATAATTGACGATGCCCCTTCCGAGCCGTTCCCGGTTCATGTTCAGCACTTCGACGACATCTCCGGCATGGAAGCTGCCTTCCAGCCGCTTGATGCCGACCGGCAGCAGGCTGTGCCCGCCGTGAAGGAGCGCTTCCTCCGCGCCCTCATCGACGATGATCCGTCCCAAGGGAGATGACATAAAGCCTAGCCACTGTTTTTTCATCGGCAGAGAGGAGAGTTGTGTTGCGAAATACGTGCCCTTCCCCTGATGCTCGTAGGCCAGCAGCAGATCTCCCGCCGCGTCCGCTCTTCCGATGAAGACCGGAACGCCGCCGCGCGTTGCGATTTTGGCTGCGTCGATCTTGGAACGCATCCCGCCGGTACCGACGCTGGTGCCTGCGCCTCCGGCCATGCCGTATATCTCTTCGGTAATTTCCTCGATCTCCTCATACCGGGTGGCATCGGGAGATTTGCGCGGATCCGCCGTATACAACCCGTCGGTATCCGTCAGGATGATGAGCTGCTGCGCTCGAACGAGGTTAGCCACGAGGGCGGAAAGCGTATCATTGTCTCCGAATTTCAGCTCATCAATCGAGACGGTGTCATTCTCGTTAATGATCGGTATGATGCCCTGCTTCAGCAGCTCCGAAATGGTCATATTCGCATTGTTCATGCGCTTCCGGTTCGCAAAATCAGTCCGGGTCAGCAAAATCTGCGCCGCCTTCAGCCGGTGCTCCGCTAGGGCATTCTGGTATGCCCTCATCAGCAGCGCCTGGCCGAGCGCAGCCGCGGCCTGCTTCTCATGAAGCAGCTTCGGCCTGCTCTCATAGCCGATCTCCCGGAAGCCTGCGGCAACCGCGCCGGAGGTCACGAGGAGAACCTCATGGCCGGCACCGCGCAGGGCTGCCAGCTCGGCAGCGAAGAAGGCGACGGAATCCAGATTCAAGCCGCCTTCCTCGGTTGTGAGGGAGCTGCTTCCGATCTTGACGACGATGCGTGAGCTCATCGCAATCACTTCCTTGTACGTATTTTTAGTCTCTAGCATTGATGGATGCATGATCATAGAAATAAAAAAACTTCCGTCCTTGAAAAAGGACGAAAGCTAGTCTTCCGCGGTACCACCTTTATTGATGAGCTATTTCATGCCCATCCGGCTTTGGCCTTGTAACAGAAGGCGCTGTCCTGCTTGAAGCAGGCCGCTCGGGGGTAGGTTTCGGAAAGGGGCCGCGCCGAGCCCTCTCAGCCAGTGGAGCTCGTTCTCTGGTTTGCGCGCCGTATGCTTTCGTACTGGTCCCGTCATCGCGTTTGACGATTCAATGTTCATGTATTGCAAGAATATCATATTGATGCCGTTTTTTCAAAGCAAAAACGAAGCTTCTAGAAGAGGCCCAGCTTGCCGATTCGATATGCCGCTTCCTGCATCCGCTCCTCACTGCTCAGCAGACCGACGCGGACATACCCTTCGCCGTGATCGCCGAAACCGACTCCCGGGGCAACGGCAACCTTGGCTTCCTCAAGGAGCAGGTTTGCAAACGCAACGGACGTATAGCCCTTGGGAACAGGCAGCCAGCTAAAGAACGAGCCTGCCGGCTTCGGCGCATCCCAGCCGATCTCCGACAACGCTGCGAAGAATGCGTCCCGCCGGCTTTGATAACGGCTTACCAGCGTTTGGACGCAATCCTGGGGGGCAGTCAGGGCAGTAGCCGCTGCTGCCTGAATTCCTCCGAACAAGCTGACGTAAATATGGTCCTGAAGCAGGTTGATCAACGAGATGATCTTCGCGTTCCCGAGAGCGAAGCCAACCCGCCAGCCGGCCATATTATACGTTTTGGACAGCGTATAGAACTCCACGCCGACGTCCTTGGCTCCCTCAGCCTGCAGAAAGCTGACAGGCTGCTTGCCGTCGAAGCCGATCGCGCCGTAAGCGAAATCGCTGGCCACAACGATTCCGTGCTTTGCGGCAAAGTCCACGGTCTCCTCGTAAAAGGACAGGGGAGCTACCGCCGAGGTCGGGTTGTTCGGATAGTTCAGGAACATCAGCTTAGCCCGCTCCCGGTCGGACGGGGCGATGCGGCTATAATCGGGAAGAAAGCCGTTGTCCGCCGTAAGCGGCATAAACTTCATTTCAGCGCGGGCAAGAGCAACGCCGGACCAGTAATCCGGATAACCCGGATCGGGCACGAGACAGACGTCCCCGGGATTAAGGAGCACTTGCGGGAGCTGGACGAGCCCGGTCTTTCCGCCGAACAGAATGGCGACCTCGGTTTCCGGATCCAGATCCACGTTATAATCCTCCTTATAACGATGGGCAATCGCTTCCTTAAGAAACGAATAGCCGGTAAACGGCGAGTATTTATGATATTGAGGATTGTCGGCTGCCTCCTTCAGGCTTGCCACGATATGAGGAGGCGTCGGCTGATCGGGATTCCCCTGGCCGAGATTAATGACGTCGTGACCCTGGGCCACCTGCCTGTTGACATTCGAGACCAGCGTCGCGAAAAACTGGGTCGGCAGCGTCGGCATTATCTCGGCCGGCTCGATATGGAATGGTTGATTAGGTTTGCTCATGGCGGATTCATCACTCCGGTTATTGAATTGCGCTTGATTCCCCTTCATTATGCATGGTTGTATCAGCGGTCTTAAAACAATTAGCATTAATTTATCACGATTTATCCGGGGTGTATAGAGGGAAATGGCGTACAGGGTTGCGGCGGCAGGCCCTTCGGGGCTATGATGATGTCAAGAACAGCCGAGGGTTCGTTTGGACAAGGACCGCTTGCGCTAAACCATGAGTATTTGACCTGATTCCTAATTCAAAAGAATATAGGCATGACAAGGGGGAACCGAAAGTGACTGGAGGAGCTAAGCCTCAATTGAATATCGCGCTCATTCAAGCTTATATCGAGATAGGCGAACCGGGCGCCAATACGAACCATTTGGCGGCGATGATGGAGAAGGCCGTATCCGCAGAAGAAAGGCCGGACGTGATCGTGCTGCCGGAAATGTGGAATACCGGGTATGCGCTGGACCGGATTGGAGAGCTTGCCGACCCGAACGGGGAGGAGACGAAGCGGCGGCTGAGCGACTTCGCCAAGCGGCATGGCGTTCATATCGTAGGCGGATCGGTAGCGGAGAAGATCGGCGATCGGATATACAACACGATGTACGTATTTGGAAGGGATGGCGAGATTACCGCAAGGTATTCGAAAATGCATCTGTTCCGTTTGATGGATGAAGAGAAGTTTCTTCATGCCGGAGAGGAAGCGGTCACCTTTGATCTGGAGGGCTTGAAAGCCGGGGCATCGATCTGCTATGACGTCCGATTTCCTGAGCTGTCCCGTACGCTGGCGCTGGCAGGCGCGAACGTGTTGTTCGTTCCGGCCGAGTGGCCGCATCCGAGACTCCATCACTGGAGGACGCTCCTGACGGCCCGGGCTATCGAGAATCAAATGTATGTCGTTGCCTGCAATCGGGTCGGCCGCAGCGGAGAGACGGAGTTTTTCGGGCATTCCTTGCTGATCGATCCTTGGGGTGAAGTGATTGCCGAAGGCGGTGAAGAGGAATCCATCGTCACCGGCACGCTGGATTGCACCCTACCAGGTGAAGTGAAGGGGCGGATTCCGGTGTTCGAGGACCGGAGGCCTCACTTGTATTTTAAGTAAGGTTTTTGCAAAAATCCAAAGCAAAAGAAAGCAAGGATGCGCACCTGAAATTTCAGTTTCATATGCGGTCAGGCGGGTATACTATGGGTAATCCGACTGAGAGGAGGTTTTCGAACGCATGGCAGAGAACAACCAATTCGACAGCCGCGGCATTGAGCAGGAAGATCAGAAGGCGCAGTTTCGCAGCTTCGTCGAGCAAGTAACGGGCGGCGGAAGCAACAGCAGGAACGAGTCCTTACAAGATCAATCGCGCACGGCCGATGAGCAAAATCGGATGATCGACCAGCACAATCTGCGAAAATAGCTCGCCGATCAAAATTCACGGCAGCTGACGCTCTTTCGCAGGTTAGGATGGCAGGCACGGTGCTAGGACAGAGAAAAATAAAAAAAGCAGGCCCTTGTTATAGGTCATTGACCTTGGCAAGGGCCCTTTGCTGCGGGTTTATACGAATAGAAGGAACCCGTTTCCGATTTCGGATGAAGCAGGACGGACTCCCGATTACTCACGTACGCTTTCCACCACGAGTTTATCCATGACCTGCTTAAAGGTATCGATGAAGGCGTCCGCCGCCTTCGACAAATACCGTCCATTGCGGAAGGCAACGACTAGCGTCCGGCTGGGGACCGGCTCGGCAAGCGGCAGATAGACGGGGATAAACTCGCTTCGCTTCGCTCTGGCAATGAATCGCGGGACTAGCGTAACCCCCATGCCCGTAGCGACCAGGGACTGCAAGGTTTCGATGTTATTGCTCTCGAACACCACCTTCGGCTCGAAGCCTGCTTCGCGGCAAATATCGAATGTAAGCTTCCGAAAGCCCTGACCCTTCTTCAGCACCACGAATTCCTCGTCCCGGATTTCATCAAGGGAAATCGGCCGGAGCGGGTCATGCGCCGCCCGCCGTGCCAGCTTATGCTGCGGCGGAACCGCGAGATCGATCATCTCTTCGCCGATCGGAATCCAGGATAGCGAAGGCTCGGTGAGCGGGAGCGCCAACAGGCTCAGATCAGCCTTGCCGCTCGCCGTCAGCTTCTCCAGGTTCATGGAGGTGTCCTCCAGGAGCGTGATTTCAATATCCGGATACCCTTTCTTGAACGCCGGCAGAACCCTTGGCAGCAGATGGGACCCCGTGATCGGCATGCTGCCGACAACGACCTTGCCCTTGCGAAGCTGGGAAATGTCGGACATCTCCTGCTTCAGCTGCTCGACCGCGTCCATGATCTTCTGGGCATGCTCCACAAAGCTTGCGCCTGCGTGCGTCAGCTCGACCGAGCTGGTGTTGCGCTGAAACAGCAGAACGCCAAGCTCCTTCTCCAGCTTGGACAGCTGCTGGCTCAGCGAGGGCTGGGCGATGTGGAGCTTCTCCGCGGCCCGGGAAAAGTTCTTGTCCGCTGCGATTTGCAGCGTATATTGCAGTTGTCTAAGTTCCATGAAGACCATCACCCCGTTATAGCTGTATCCTATTACATCTATAGTTATTATATCTTGGAACAATGAAGATGGAAATGATATATTACTATCAACGTAAGGATGATGCGCTGCAAAGCTTGTACCACAAGGCGATCAAGGGCGGTCATCCTGTCAATGGACGATAGAACAATGGGGTGATATTGATGGGTAAGAAGACAATGTTCGAGAAGATTTGGGATAATCACGTTATTCATCAGGAAGAGGGTAAACCGGGCATTTTGTACATCGACCTGCATCTCGTTCACGAGGTGACTTCGCCGCAGGCGTTCGAGGGACTGCGTCTTAGCGGCCGCAAAGTGCGCCGTCCGGAGCTGACATTCGCTACGATGGACCACAACGTGCCGACTAAGGACCGCTATAACATTACGGATCCGATCTCCAAGCAGCAGATCGATACGTTGACCAAGAACTGCCAGGACTTCGGCGTAACGCTGTTTGATCTGGACACCATCGATCAGGGCGTCGTTCACGTCATGGGACCGGAGCTGGGACTGACGCATCCGGGGAAAACGATCGTGTGCGGCGACAGCCACACCTCCACGCACGGGGCATTCGGAGCGCTAGCTTTCGGGATCGGCACAAGCGAGGTTGAGCATGTGCTTGCAACGCAGTGCCTTCAGCAGGCGAAAGCCAAGACAATGGAAGTGCGCTTTGTAGGCAAACGCAATCCAGGCGTAACGGCTAAGGATATGATTCTTGGCGTCATCGCAAAATACGGAACGGATTTTGCGACCGGATACGTCATTGAATACACGGGCGAGGCGATCCGGGAGCTGTCGATGGAAGAGCGGATGACGGTCTGCAACATGTCGATCGAAGGCGGAGCGAGAGCAGGGATGATCGCACCGGATGAGACGACCTTCGAATATTTGCGCGGACGTCAATACGTGCCGCAAGGCGAAGCCTTTGATGAGGCTGTAGCAGCTTGGAAAGAGCTCGTAACCGACGAGGGTGCCGAGTTCGACAAGGTTGTGGAATTCGACGTTGAATCGCTGATTCCGCAAGTAACCTGGGGAACAAGCCCGGGCATGGGAACCGACATTACGTCAACCGTTCCGAATCCGGCCGATTTCAAGACGGAAAACGAACGGAAAGCTGCTGAAAAGGCGCTTGAATACATGGCGCTCGTTCCTGGTACGCCGATGTCGGAAATTCCGATCGATTACGTGTTCATCGGCTCCTGCACCAACGGACGCATCGAAGACCTGCGTGCAGCGGCGGCGGTTGCCAAAGGCCACAAAGTGGCGGATAACGTGACGGCAATCGTCGTTCCGGGCTCGGGACGCGTCAAGCTCCAAGCCGAGAAGGAAGGGCTTGACAAAATTTTCATCGAAGCCGGTTTTGAATGGCGTGAAGCGGGCTGCAGCATGTGTCTTGCGATGAACCCGGACGTGCTTCAGCCAGGACAGCGCTGCGCTTCGACGTCGAACCGGAATTTCGAAGGACGTCAAGGCCGCGGCGGCAGAACGCATCTCGTATCTCCTGCCATGGCGGCAGCGGCGGCCGTGAAAGGCCATTTCGTTGATGTTCGCGACTGGAATTTTGTTGCTGAAGAAGTTGTAAGCTAAGAGGACGGAGGAGAAACGTATGCAAGCATTTACGAAATTAACCGGTATCGTGGCGCCTGTCGACCGCGTGAATGTCGATACCGACGCAATTATACCTAAGCAATTTCTGAAACGGATCGAGCGCACAGGGTTTGGGCAGTTCCTGTTCTATGAATGGCGCTTTGACGAGCAGGGGGAGGAAATTGAAAGTTTCCCGCTTAACCAGCCGCGTTATCAAGGCGCTTCGATCCTGATTTCGCGGGCAAACTTCGGCTGCGGTTCCTCCCGGGAGCATGCGCCTTGGGCAATCCTGGACTACGGCTTCCGCGTTGTCATTGCACCGTCGTTTGCCGATATTTTCTATAACAACTGCTTCAAGAACGGCATTCTGCCGATCAAGCTGTCCGAGGAGCAGGTGGAAGAGCTGTTCCAGCGCACCGATGCCAATGCCGGTTATCAGCTGAACGTCGATCTTGAGAGCAAGACGATTACCGATAATCAAGGACTTCATATCGACTTCGACCTTGATGAGCACCGCCGCCAGTTTCTGCTTCAGGGCTTGGACGATATCGGCTTGACGCTCCAGCACGAGAGCGAGATCGACGCTTACGAGAAGAAGCACGCATCCCGTCTGTTTGCCTAATTGCGAAGGTTTGCTCGTCAAAAGATTACAAGATTATTAAACTTCCATTTCTTATGTAGGAAATGGAAGTTTTTTTTGGTATGATGGAAGTAATATGCAGCAATTGTTCATAGAAGAGCGTGAATGTCGGTATTTGTCCGGTACATTTTTTCTCCGAAAATGCCGATTTACATAAATGATAGATTGTAAGTGGCGGTTTGTCGGTATGTCGGTTCTATATGTAGAAAATTCAATCATGGGATGATCGAGGTGGATTCATGAAGAAGTTAGGTTTTTTGTTGGCGCTGATTCTATGTTTGCTGGTGTTTCCTAAGTCCGTGGACGCGGCTTCTTCCGGCGCAGCCATTTATCTGGACGGACAGCAGCTGAATTTGTCGTCCGGCGTCAAAGTCGACAACATCAAGGGAAATGTGATGATACCGATCCGGGTCGTATCGGAGAACCTCGGATTTGACGTGCGCTGGGACAAGTCCTCGCGGTCGGTGACGGTGTCGAGTAGCGACAAGAGCGTGCGCATGGTTGTCGGCAACGCTCAAGCGGAGCTGGACGGCGAACTGGTCGATTTAAATCTTCCTCCGGTATTAAGCGGGGACACGACGCTGGTCCCGCTGCGCTTCGTCAGCCAACAAATGGGCCTGGACGTCAAGTGGGACAACGCAGCAAAAGCGGTCTACCTGACATCGCCCGTTCCTTCGTCTCCGGATGCAGGTACCTCGCCGGGGAGCGGAGGAGGTTCGGGGACGGACTCGTCTGCTCCTGGGAATAACGCCGATTTATCGACCTTGACCGGGATTTCTTTCAGCGACAATCGTTTGATGATCTCCACAGAGGGAACGGTTGCTCCGAGCGTATTTCCGATGAAGGGGCCGGACCGCATCGTGGTGGATTTGCCGAATACGGCATTTTCCGAAGCCTTTCTGGCCGATCACGTAATGAATCCCAGCAGCGGCGGCGAGATGGCCGTAACGGATTATCCCGACGTAGCCAAGATCCGGTTTGCGCTTTTCAGCCATAGCCCGTCAACCGTACGGGTTGTCATTGATTTGAACGGACCCGCGAGCTACGGGGTGACTCATGAATCGGGGCTGACGATCGTGGATCTGAATGCAGAGGGAGATATGGTGATACCGCCTGTTCCTCCGGTATCCGGAAGCGGCAAGAAGATTGTGGTCATCGACGCCGGACATGGCGGCAGTCAGCCGGGGGCGACCAGCGTGACGGGCAAATCGGAGAAGGTCATGAACCTTGACCTGGCACTCAAGGTTGAGGCCCTGCTTAAGAATGAGAAGAACATTGAAGTCGTGATGACGCGCAGCAATGATTCCACGCTAGGACTCAAGGATCGGGTGAAGATCGCCAACGATTTGAAAGCGGACATTTTCGTCTCGATCCACGGCAACAGCAGCACGTCCAGCAGTCCGAACGGCACGGAAACATATTATACGAGAGATGCGAGCAAACAGCTCGCCAATGTGATCCACAAGCATTTGGCCAAAGCGACTGGGCTGTTCGACAGGGGCGTTAAATACAGCAGCCTTCATGTAACCCGGGAAACGAAGATGCCGGCGGTCCTCCTCGAAATCGGCTTCCTGAGCAATAAGGGTGATGAAGCCCAGTTGTTTAACGAAGATTTTCAGAATCGTGTTGCACAAGGTATTGTTGAGGGTATAAAAGAATATCTTAAGTGAGGTTTTTACTTGAGGCTCATCGAACCGCAGCTACTTACATAGGACGGATAAAAAAATGATGAGACCTGAATACTTCCTTCACGTACAATTACCTGTACAAGATTTTATGAACCTAGAGGGGGACACAACGATGAACAAGAAATATTGGATGACAGGAATGCTGGCGCTGCTGCTTGTTTTTAGCGCAGGCTGCGGCCAGAAGCCGGCTGCAGCCCCCGCCGATACTCCGGAACAGACCGTGGATGCGGATCAGGCGGATCCAGGCGATCAGGCGGCTGGCCAAGATAACGAGGATGAGGCAGTAGAACCGGTTAACGCTGGAGTACCGGAGGGAACAGGCCAGACTGCGTCCGGCGGGGAAAGCACAACACCACCGGCCAGCGGAAAGGATACGCCTCCGACTGAACCTGAGAAGGTAGATGCTGCCGTCAACCCTGAGAATAAGTCGAGCATCAAGCTCTACTATACCGACCCGGAGGTAATGGAGCTTAAAGAGGCAAGCCGTGAGATCACCTACTCGGGTGACGAGGATAAGTATAAAAAAGCATTCGAGGCTCTCCAAACGAGCTCTGACGCATCCCTTAACCCGTTATGGTCGGATAAAATTACGTTGAAATCGTTAAAGTTCGATCAAGGTGCATTGACGCTCGACATCAGCAAGCCGGCTGAGGCGAATCTGGGCGCGGGAGGCGAAATGTTCGCCATTGACGCCTTGCAGAAGACCTTTTTCCAATTTGAAGAGGTCAAATCGATCGAACTGCTGGTCGACGGACAGCAGATCGAAAGCTTGATGGGGCATGTGGAGATTGAACATCCTATGACTCGAAAATAATACTGTTGAACTACTTGGTTTCTCATATATGAAAGCCGAAACTCCTATTTCAGTGATGAAGTAGGAGTTTTTTTTGGTAATATGGGAACAATTTCGCAACTTTCAGCCAGGGTCAGCGTCTAAAGTTTGTCAGGTAATGTCGGACAGGCCGATTGCAGAAACGCCAATCTATGGCAAAATAATAGGATGGTAGGGGTGAAGGATGAAGAAGTTCGGTTTTTTATTGTTTCTGGTTGTCATGATGATTGCGTTTCCTAAGATGGCGGATGCAAGTTCGTACAGCGCAAAAATTTACCTGGACGGTCAACAAATCAATGTGTCATCGGGTGCCAAGGTGGAAAACATCAATGGGACGGTCATGGTGCCGATTCGAATCGTATCCGAGAATCTTGGCTTTCAGGTTGATTGGAGTAAGGCAACCAAAACGGTAACTGTCCAAGACGGATCCCAGAAAGTAACGATGACTATCGGAAGCCAGTATGCCGACATCAACGGGCAGCGGGTCCAAATGACCAAAGCGCCGGTTCTTCGAGGCGGGACGACGATCGTTCCGATTCGATTTGTCAGTGAACAGATGGGGATGCAGGTTCGATGGGACAACGGGACAAAATCGGTGCATTTGACTTCCGGCAATGCAGGAAGCAACCCGGATGGAGCCGATGGGGCCCACACGGCCACGGTAGACGGCATAAGCTTCAGCGACAATAAACTGATGGTTGCTGTCACAGGCAATGCCAAACCGAGCATTTCGAAGCTGGGCAATCCGGACCGTATCGTCATCGATATGGTCAATACGGAGTTTTCTGACAGCTTCGGCACCATGAACGATTATGACGAAGTGAACAAATTCGGACAGATGGCGGTGTCCGGGTACTCCGACGTGAAGTCGGTTCGTTATTCGCTCTATAACAGCAGCCCTCTCACGGTTAGGATCGTGCTTGATCTGAACCAACCGGCAAACTATACGGTTTCCGGGCTTGAGAACGGCTCCGGGATCTTGACCGTGGCACTGACTGCTGCTACAGATCCATCACCGGGTACAAGCGGCAAAAAGATCGTCGTGATTGATGCCGGTCATGGGGATCATGATCCGGGGGCAATCGGCGTCACGAAGAAGAGGGAGAAGGATTTCAACCTTGCCATGGCGCTGAAGGTCGAGAAGCTGCTTGCGAATGAACCGAATATTGATGTTGTGTTGACCCGAAGCACGGATAAATTTCTCGAGCTGAAGGATCGCGCAAAATTGGCGAACGATCTGAAAGCGGACGTTTTCATATCGATACATGCGAACAGCGGCCCTTCCGCCGCAACGGGCACGGAAACGTATTATTACGACCAATCCGACAAAGCGCTGGCAGCCGCCTTGCACAAAGAAATCGTCAAGGCCATGGGCTTGAAGGACCGCGGAGTAAGATACGGCAATTTCCATGTCATTCGCGAGACGAAGATGCCGGGAGCGCTGCTGGAAGTCGGCTTCATGAGCAACAAGACCGATGAGAGCAAGCTGTTTGATCCCGCAACCCAGGATCGTGTGGCAGCGGCCATTGTTCGCGGTATTAAAAATTATTTGAATGTGAATTGATGAGACGAGTCCAGTGTAATTTGCAGGAGGTGGCGATTTTGAACAAAAAAATATGGTCGGCCGGATTTCTGGCAGCCGTCATGCTGATCGGCGCCGGCTGCGGACAGAAGCCCGGAGCTGCGCCGGACGACACGCCGGAGCAGGTAACTCCTGCACCCGAAGATCAGACAGGCCATGGAAGCGGCGGCGTGACGAACGGCTCGGGCGGGACGTCAGGAGCCGGAAACGAAGCGACTGCGCCCGAAATGAAGACGGAGAGCATCAAAGCGTATTATACCGACCCCGAGATGATGGAGCTGGTCGAAGGTACGGCTGAGATTTCCTATAAGGATGAGCTTGGGAAATACGAGGCCGCATTCAAGACGCTCCAGCAGAGCAGCGATGCGGACAAGCTTCCGCTGTGGGAGAAAATCCAGCTTCATTCGGTACAATTCGAAAGCGGCAAGCTGACGATTGATGTAGCCGTTCCGGACGAAGCCAATCTGGGGGCCGGCGGAGAGTCGTTTGCTGTCGATGCGCTCAAGAAGACATTTTTCCAGTTCGACGAGGTGGAATCGATCCAGCTTCTCGTCGACGGACAGCAGACGGAGTCCTTGATGGGTCACGTCGATATGGAAAATCCGATGACTCGGTAATGATGGTTGAAGGAGATCACGATCTGCTGTCGAATAGTAGTATATGATGAAGCAGTAGTTAGGAGAGGGGAAAGAGAATGGTACTTAGACACAGCAAACATATTCATTCCAAAAAAGTGGTCTCCGCCGTCATGGCCGGACTTATAGCATTGGGGGGCGGCGCTTCCGCCGTATCAGCAAATGAAACGTCGGGAGGCACGGCAGCAAGCACAACGCAATCAAGCCTAAGAGCATTCAGTGATGTCGCTGCAGGCTATTGGGGAGAAAAGTACATTTATCAGTTGGCGGCACAAGGGATCGTTACGGGGAGTAGCGGAAAGTTCAGACCGAATGATCCGGTTACACAGCAGGAAGCTGTGACGATGGCGATCCGCTTTTTAAGCATGCAGGATCAGCTAGGCAGCGGCGCTGCGACATTACCGACAAATATTAAAGTTAACGATTATTTCACGCAGTACGTTCAACTGGCTTTTCAGCAAAGCCTGCTCGACAAGCAAAAGGAGTCCGGTTATTCGGACGAAAAGGTCATCTGGGGTGCGCAGAAGGCATCGCGGGAATGGGTTACCGAAATGCTGGTGCGTTCCATCGGACGTACCGCGGAGGCAAATGCCGCCAAGAATAATGCGACAGGCTTTGCAGATAATGCCAAAATTTCTCCGGATCGCCTTGGCTATGTGAACGTAGCGGTAGAGTTAGGGCTGGCCCAGGGCGTCAACGGCAATAAGTTCGATCCGCAAGGAGCTGTGACGAGAGCCCAGCTGGCAACGTTCTTCAGCCGTGCGCAAGCGTATATCGATACGAAATATGCCAACCAATACGAAGGCTATATCGCTTCCTTGGATAATGGCAAGCTCGAATTGTACGTTGACGGCAAGCTGCACTCGTTCAAGCTGGATGCATCGACCGCGTACTTTACTTCGGATTCCGCGAAGAGACAGCAATTCTCCGATCTGAAACCTTATACGAAGGTTGTGGTCGTAGCGAATAACGGAACTGCGGCTTATGTGGAAACCACGGATCCTGCACAGCAAGTGGAGCGTTTCGAGCGTACATATGCACGACTGTCGCCAAATCATGTCATTTGGTTCGATACAGGCAGCACCTTTGAGGAGCTGAGCTATGATGCCAATACGCTGTTCCTCGATCAAAACGGGAATAAAATTGATCCGAAGACCCTTGCAGCAGGCAGCCTGCTTACCATTGAACGCGAAACCTTCAGCCCGCAAAAACGAATCGTATCGATTCGCGTTAAGAGCGGGCTGGTGAATAAGTCGTCTGAGGGCGTCATCACGAGCATCGACACCGTAAATAAGACGATCACTCTGAAGGACAGCACAGGATACGAGGATACGTTTGCCTGGGACGAGAAGACCGTGATCCGTTACCAGAATCAAATTCTGACTCCGGCTGAGCTGAAGGCGGGCTACACGGTGAAATTCTTGGTGGAGAACAGCGTTCTTCAGTCCGTGGAAGTTGCGCAAAGCGTAGAACGTACCGTTCAAGGCATGCTGTATGCGGTTGAAGAGAACGGCAAGACGATCACCTACAAGCGCAATGGCAGCACGCAGCTCGAAACGAAGTTTTTGGCTGACAAGCCTGAGATTATCGTCAGCGGCGTAGCGAAGCCGGTTCTCTCGGATCTGCTGGCAGATGCCGTTTCCGGAGACAAGGTTTTGCTGACGATCAATGGGGAAGAGCAAGTGACCAAGATTGAGGTAACCGGCCGGCAGATGGAACAGCTCGATGCCGCTACCATCGTGAACTATGATCCAAAGACGCGTTGGTTGACCGTTCGTGATGCGAATAACCAGCCGCGGGTCATCATTTTGGATGAGAAGACGAAGCTCGAAGCAAGCACGGGAACGACGCTCGATAAAGTGGAGCCGCTCTTGGGCGCAGGACGCAAAGTGAGCGTGTCGGTTATCGGGACCCGGGCACTGTCGCTGGAAGTTGTATACAAGGTCGAAGGCAAGGTCAGCAGCATCAATACGTCCAAGAAAATCATCTCGATTGTGGACGCGAACGGTAAAGTGGAAGAAATTCCGTATAACACCACGCTGATCGTTGAAATTTTCGGCAAATCTTCCGCATCGCTGGCGGATGTCCGAGTAGGTGACGAAGTGTCAGCTCAATTGTCGACTAACCAGGATTATCTGCAGACGTTAAAAGTGAAGACGGCAGCCCAGTTCGAGGTTGTCTTTACGGAGCCTTCGAAGAACCGGATTCGTGTAAAAGCAAACGGAACGACCAGCGATATTTATACCGATAAAGCAACGCTGACGGGCGAGAGCGGACAAGCTATCCTGCTTGCCGACCTCCGTCCGGGCACGCTGGTCAACATATCCCTTCAAGGTAACACGGCCGTGGCCATATCTGAAGTGAAGCTGACGCTTGGCGAGATCACGAATGTGGACGCATCCGGTAATGTGGTGACCGTGAAGGATTATGCCGGCAACAGTCAAGCCATTGGGGTAAGCGCAGGAGTGAAGGTCGTCCGCAACGGCTCGACGGCTACGAACTTGAGCACGCTTGCCGCTTCAGATCGCGTTGAAATCCGTAAGGATATTCAAGGCGTGACGATTATTAATGTGATGGAAAAGCTGGAGCGCTCCTTCTGGCAGTCCAGCAATTCCGAAATCCAGGTGAAGCGCAAATCGATCAACGATAACTATCGCTTCGCCCTGTCGGATAAAGTATTTGTTCATCAAGGTGACACGACTTTATCCGTGCAATCCCTGAAGGAAAATGATAATATTGTACTGTACCTGAACAACGGTGTCGTTGTGGAGATTGTAAAACAGTAGGATTTATCATCCGGGGATTACTTGAGACACACCGTCTTGATGCGGGGGCTTCTTCGCATCAAGATTTTTTTTTGCGGGAGGGAATTCATATTATGAATGCGGCAACGGTACGTCATATTCTGGATACAATGGCAACGATGTTTCCGGATGCACACTGCGAACTGAATCACAGCAATGCGTTTGAGCTGACCATCGCTGTGCTGCTGTCCGCCCAGTGTACGGATGAAACCGTGAATAAAGTGACCAAGGATCTGTTTCAGAAATACAAAACTCCGCTGGATTACGTATCGGTGCCGCTCGAGGAGCTGGAGCAGGATATCCGGCGGATCGGCTTATACCGTAATAAGGCGAAGCATATTCAGAACCTGTGCGCGATCCTGATCGAGCAGTACGGCGGCGAGGTGCCGGAAGCTCATGACGAGCTGGTCAAGCTGCCGGGCGTTGGACGGAAGACGGCGAATGTCGTCGTATCGAATGCTTTCGGCGTTCCGGCCATCGCTGTGGATACGCATGTCGAGCGAGTGTCCAAGCGTCTTGGTCTGGCTGCGTGGAAGGACTCGGTGCTGGAGGTGGAGAAGAAGCTGATGAAGCGGGTGCCTCGTGAGGAATGGACGATAACGCATCATCGGATTATTTTCTTCGGCAGGTACCACTGTAAAGCACAAAATCCGCAGTGCCAGATTTGCCCGCTCCTCGATGTCTGCCGTGAAGGAAAGAAGCGTATGAAAACATCGGCAGTCAGGAAGAATAAGGAACAGCCGAGAGTAAGCAAGACATAGACAAGATAAGAGGATGGGATAACACATGAAATGCATCTCCGTTTACACCGACAACTTTGAATTGTTCTCCGATATTTTCGAGCATGTGGTGGAGAGCCAAAACCAACTGAACGAGAATGAAGAGCAAGAGGTGGAAGGCGTGACCTTCAGCCATTCCGGGGACGCGCCGGAACACTATTTGGAAAGAATGTCGCAAAAGCCCGAAGTCGTGGTTATGCGCGACAAATCCCGCGGTTTAACGATTCTGCAGCACGGCAGCGTGTTTGAAATTTTGATTCCGGCGGAAGACGGAACCGTAGTATCGTAAAGCTCGTTTGACTGCGCTTCGCAATTTGGTTCATTTAAGCTGAGCACAGCGGCACGGATTTTCATAAGCGATACTTCTTCAGGACCTCAGGAAGGCGCCTGAGAGAACTTCGGGTAGCGAAAGGCGGCAGGGCATTGCTGCTAACCGTTCCCGATGTTTACGAGTGAGGTATCCAATCGATCCGATGTTTGACAAGAGGCTGTCCCGTAAGGTCTATGACCCGGGGCAGCCTTTTCGTATGTTGAGGAAGCAACGGGGGAAATGCTTGCGGGGGATATGACGTATCGTTCACCCGATGACGTAATCTCGAAGAAGCAAACGGGCACGGGGAACGAGAGGAGCATGTCGGTTAATTAGAGTCCTCTCCGGATGCGTCGTTTTCTTTCATTAATATAAGAATATAATAAGATGATCTCTGGACCGAAGGAATCGTAAACAACGGACATGTGGATAGAAAGCCGGATACATACACATCGAACAGGAGATCGGAAGACGATGAGTTAGAACCATACGAATGATTATAACGAACGGTAAGCGAGCACTGTATCTGAAGAAGGGAATAGCTTTTCCGTCGCATTCCGAACAGAAGGCAGCGACCGGAAGCATAGGCCTTTCGTTCGCTTTTGCAGGCGGATATCCCCACCTCCGTAACAACAGGAATCGGAAGAACCATTCATGCATCTCCTTAACATAGGGGAGTGAAATCAACCACCGCATGTAGTGCATTGTACTTTAAAGTCACAAGCAAGTAGTTCACCCACCATCCACGGGGGATCAGGCTGCATAATTGTTGATAACGAGGCATGTCCGCTTCACGAAGCATGAAAGGATGGATTCGGGGAGGAGCTTAACGTGTTCTTCGCTCATGAAATGTCGCAAAATCGCAGCGGGATCGAAATGCGATGATTCCTTTAATGCCCAAGCGATGATACAATAAACAGATGTGAATAGAATGTGTCAGAAATATAAGATTCATGGATTGGAGCGAGAAAGGACATTGAAGATAGCCGAACGTGAACTGGGAGCCCATGAGCTTAACAAGACGATGACAACGGTTAAGGACCGCTTTTTGGATTGGAATGACGAATCATCAGCGGCTCTAGCCGAGGATTTGATACGCAAGGGAGCGAGCGGGGAGCTGACGCTGGCGTTTTGCGGCCACTTCTCGGCCGGCAAGTCCAGCATGATCAATGCGCTCTGCGGCAAACCAGTGCTGCCATCCGGTCCGGTGCCGACCAGCGCCAATATCGTCACGATCCGCAGCGGCACACCGAAAGCCCTCATTCATCGCGCAGCCGATGATCATGGCGAGCCGATGACGGTGACGATCGAGGAGCTGGCTGATTATTGCAAAGAGGGCAGAGCCTATTCAGCCATTGAGGTATGGGAGGACATTCCGCTGCTCGGGGAATCCGGCGTTCTGATGGATACGCCGGGGGTAGACTCAACGGATGACGGTCACCGTTTGGCTACCCACTCCGCGCTTCATATGGCCGATGTCGTTTTTTACGTGATGGATTACAACCATGTGCAGTCGGAGAGCAATCTCTTGTTTGCGAAAAGCTTGTCGGATTGGGGAAAGCCGCTGTATCTCATTGTGAATCAGGTCGATAAGCATCGGGACCAGGAGCTGTCGATAACGGATTATTTGCAGGACGTGAAAAAGGCCTTTGCGCAGTGGAAAATTGCCTATAAAGGACTTCTCTGCACGTCGCTTAAGGTGAAGGAGCATCCTTATAACCAATGGGAGCGGCTCAAGTCGCTGATTCGTGAACTTATCGCGATTAAAGATCCGCTTCTTGGCTACAGCGTATCCTGCTCCATGCATCATGCGGCGGATCAGCATGTGGACGCTTTCGCCCGCTCTCTCCAGCCCGAGAAAGAACGGCTGCTTGAGGAAATGGGCGGTGAGGAGGCGGCAGCGGCCCTTAAGGCGCGCCTTGAAGAGCTGGAGTCACGGAAGCGGGAGGCGGAATCGCTGCCCGGAACTGCCCGCCAAGCGCTTCGCAGCGAGGCGGATTCTCTTCTTGCCAATGCGAACTTAACGCCAGCGGATGTGCGCGAGCTCGCCCGCCTGTTCTTGGAGAGCCGCCGCAGCGGGTTCAAGGTCGGATTCCTATTCTCGGGCGGAAAGACCGAAGAAGAGAAGCGCCGCCGTCTGGAAGCGTTCCATGCCCGATTGAAGGAACAGATCTCCGCTCAGGTCGATTGGCATGTCCGGCATTTGTTCCGCAGCATCACCGAGAGCTATACGGAGTGGAATACGGAATGGGAAAGCATGCTGGATCATGAGCTGCCGACGGTTCAGGAGGATATGGTTACAGGCGGGATCCAGTCGGATGCGATTGTTTCCGGGGAGTATGTGCTGAACTATTGCCGGGAGCTGGCCGAGCGCATCAAGGCCAGCTATCGCCGTGCCGTGTCGGAGCTGGCCGACCGGCTGCAGGCGGTGCTGACGGACGCTTCAGCCGTTCGTCTGCAGGAGCTGGGGCGCCAGCAGGAGGAGCTGCTGGCGCAATCAGCGGCTTCCGCCCGCTATGCTGCGCTGCAGCAGGCGGAAGCCGCCCGCACGGCGGAGCTGGCGCAGCTGCTCCCGCCGCGCGCCTCCCTCACCCCCGGCCTCCTGCCGGAGGTGAGGGAGCCGGAAGGGCAGCCCGCCCAGGCGGCTGCCCAAGGCGGCGCCCCGGCTGCGCAGCCGGGGCAGGGGCGCACCGCGCCGCGCCGCAGCAGCGCTGCGCCGGGGGCGCCCCAGCGGCGCCAGCAGCTTGACGCTGCGGCAGCGCAGCTGCAAGCGGCCGCCGCGCTGCTGGCGCCGTACCCCGCGCTGGGCTCCGCCGCGCGGGATTTGACCGCCCGCGCCGAGGCGCTCGCGGGCGGCTCGTTCACGATGGCGCTGTTCGGAGCGTTCAGCGCCGGCAAATCCTCCTTCGCCAACGCCTTGCTTGGCGAAGCGGTGCTGCCGGTTTCACCGCACCCGACGACGGCAGCGGTAAACCGCATTCTCGCGCCGGCTGAAGGAAAGCCTCATGGGACCGCAGCCGTGCGCATGAAGACCCGCGAGATGTGGTGGGACGATCTGAAGTATTCCTTCAGCGTGCTGGGATTGCCAGAGCCGAGCCCGGACCGCTGGCGGGCGGCAGCGGAACAGCTGACACCATCGGGGCTGCATCCGGCAGCTTTGCCGCATTACGGATTTCTGAAGGCGGCGGCCGCCGGCTGGGAAGAGATGGAGGGCAGGCTCGGGACGACGGAGCTTGTGCAGCTGCCGGAATACCGCGGATATGTCGCCGATGAGCGGAAATCCTGCTTCGTGGACGGGATTGATCTGTATTACAGCTGCCCGCTCACCGAGCAGGGGATCGTCCTGGTCGATACGCCGGGAGCAGACTCGCTGCATGCCCGGCATACGGGCGTCACGTTCAGCTATATTAAAAACGCCGATGCGATTGTCTATGTGACGTATTATAATCATGCCTTTTCCAAAGCGGACCGCCAGTTCCTGTCCCAGCTCGGACGGGTGAAGGACAGCTTCGCGCTTGATAAAATGTTCTTTATCGTAAATGCCGCCGATCTTGCCCAGTCTGAAGAGGAGCTGGGGGAAGTCATCAAGCACGTGCGCAGCAATTTGACGGCGAACGGCGTCGGCAGTCCGCATCTTTATCCGGTGTCGAGTCAATCGGCCTTAACCGGGAAGCTGCAGAACGATGAGGAAGTCCTCGCCGTATCGGGGTTTCCGGCATTCGAGGAGGCGCTTGGGCGCTTTGCCGCGGTTGAATTGCCGAAGCTGTCGCTGCGCGCCGGGTATGATGAGGTGGCTTCCATCCGGGACCGGATTCGGACATGGGCCGAGCTGGCCGCTCAGGACGCTACGACGCGCCAGCAGAAGATCCAAGCGATGGAAGAAGTGCGAAGACAGGCGCTTGTTCGGCTAGAGCGGTTAACGGAGGATACGATGGCCCGCGATATAACGCAGGAATGCAGCGAGCTGTTGTTCCATGTGCGGCAGCGGCTCGATTACGCGATGAACCGATTCTTCCAGGAATCGTTCAACCCGTCCGTCCTCCGCGAAGACAGCGGAAATATGAAATCGGCATTTGCCGCGTGCGGCCAGGATTTGCTGCGTACGCTGTCCCTGGAGCTGGATCAGGAGCTGTGGGCGACAACGCTACGTTTGGAGCAGGCGGGACGCAAGCTGACCGAAGGCGCAGCCGGAAAAGCGGCAGCCGATATTCAAGCGATGGAGGAGGGATTGGCGCTCACCCTCCGGCGGGAGCCGGATTGGCCGTCTCCGGAGCTTGCCGAAACGGAGCTTTTGATCGACGGAGGCTGGCTGGCATTCTGGTCCTTGTTCAAAAATCCGAAGCACTTTTTTGAGGGCAGCGGCAGCGTCAAGCTCCGCGAAGCGGCCGAGCCGAAGGTGAAGGAGGCGATCGCCGCCGTCGTCAGCAAGCGCGAGGAGCAGCTGGCGGAGCATTATGCCCGCATGGTCGCCAACTCCTTGCGCCATCATGCAGGAGCGCTTGAGGAACAGCTTCAGGAGTCGGTTGAAGCCATCATCGACTCGCTGAAGGACGGGCAATCCCCGCAAGTGTGGAATAAGCTGGCTGACGATTTGCAGGAGCTGACGGCGGCCGGACCTCTTCAAGGCTGATTCCGGCATCCTTGTTTCAACCGAGTGGGGACGATATTCCCAAGCCAATTGAACAAATACGGGTCACGGATAAATCCGAGCCAAGTATGTTCCAGGTTTTGAATGGATGACGGTAGGTCCGTAAAAACGTTACACGCACCGAACGGAACATGCAATGGTGCGTAAAAACGGTCCATTGCTTTGCAGAATAAACATCCATAGCGCAGACGTCTTCCGAGCCATGCATCATGGCGGCGGAGGCGTCTCTTTTTATGGAACCGTGAATTACCTTTTTATGTAACTTTATTTCGCGTGATTGAAGAGCAATGGCTGCACAAACCCCATGTATTTGGCGCCTGCCCCTGCACTTGCCATGTTCTAATGATGACTGCTGCCGATTAACAGCGTCGACTAATGACTGCTGTACGATCAACAGATCAACAGCGTCGACGTTCGGACGACAAGCATAGATGCTGGCTCCTGGGGACAGAAATCATAGAAAACCAACCTTCCGATACCCTTCTCCAAAAAGTCCTGAACCGGGACGAAATGCACAGTGGCTGCCCGAAGCGGTCGCTTCCGGGAGAAAGAGTAGCATAGGTGAGAATTAACGATTATTTAATCAGTAAACAAAGATAAGTTTAACTATTTGCCTTCATTAGGTCCTTTTGGCTCATTTATGACCGTTATTTCTCTTTGCCGCCCGTTCAGGTCGATGATAAACTTCATAAATGCTACATAACCTGAACGAAAAAAATCCTACGGAGGAAAATCATGAATGTTCTTAGGCAACTGCAGGGCTTCTTTTGGGAGAAACGGAGTTATCTCTTTCTCTCCATTCTCTGTCTGGCGATTGCAACGGCGCTGGGACTTGTGTACCCGTACCTCTTGCAAGTCCTGATTGACGATGCGATCAAGATGGAGAACTTCGGCATGGTTCCGCAGCTGGCACTGACCGTATTGGGGGTTGTCATCCTCAAAGCCTCCATGCAGTTTCTGCACGGCTTTTTTGGAGGGAGGCTGGGCAACTACCTCGCCTACTCGCTGCGTAACGCCTGCTACGAAAAATTGCAATTTTTATCGTTCCGTTACTATGACACGGCACGCACCGGGGACTTGATGTCGCGGCTGACCGGCGATCTGGAAGCGATCCGGATGTTTATCGGCTTCGGCTTCGCCCAGCTGCTCAATCTGGTGCTGATGGTCACCTTCGGGTCCATCATGATGTTCACGATCAGCTGGAAGCTGACGCTGATCACGCTTGTCGCGATGCCGTTTCTCGTCGTCGCCGCGCTCAAATTCGAATCGAAAATTCATCCGGCGTTCCAGGAGATGCGGCTTGCGCTCAGCTCGCTGACCACGGCCGTACAGGAGAACATTACGGGTGTCCGCACGGTCAAGTCTTTCGCCCGCGAGCCGCATGAAGTCGAGAAGTTCTCGGAGCGCAACGAACGCTACAAGACGAATCAGATCTTTGCATCTTCCTTGTGGGCACGCTACTTCCCGATGATGGAGCTGTTCGCAAACATCAGCGTCGTTATATTGCTCGGCGTCGGAGGAAGCCTGGTCATTAACGGATCGATGTCGGTCGGACAGCTGGCGGCATTCTTTACCCTGATTTGGTACATCATTGGACCGCTGTGGGGGATCGGCTTCCATATCAACAACTATACGCAATCGAAGGCGTCCGGCGAACGGGTGCTGGAGCTTCTGAATCAGCCGATTGACGTGAAGGACCGCGAGAATGCCGTGGATTTGGTGCCTAGCGAAGTGAAGGGGCATGTCGAATTCAACGAAGTGACTTTCGCATACGGAAACAAAATGGCGGCTGTCAAAGACATTAATTTGAATGCGCCTCCAGGCTCGGTAATCGGCCTGCTGGGCGGAACCGGATCCGGCAAATCGACGATCATTCAGCTGCTTATGCACGCGTACAACGTGAACCAGGGGACCATCACGCTGGACGGCATCAATATTAATGACATCAAGGTGCGCAGCCTGCGAAGCCAGATCGCTACCGTATTCCAGGAGACCTTCCTGTTCTCGTCGAGCATTCGCAACAACATCGCTTACGGCATGAAAGACGTGAGCATGGAGGATATCATTCGGGCTGCAAAGCTGGCGAAGGCGCATGATTTTATTATGGAAATGAAGGACGGCTACGATACGATCGTAGGCGAGCGGGGCATGGGGTTATCCGGCGGCCAGAAGCAGCGGATCGCGATTGCCCGCGCCCTGCTGAAAAATCCAAAGATTCTGATACTGGACGATGCGACGAGCGCGGTCGATATGGAGACCGAGCATGAAATCCAATCCGGTTTCCAGGAGGTCATGAAGGGAAGAACGACCTTTATTATCGCCCACCGCATCTCCTCGCTGCGCCATGCCGACGAAATTCTCGTTCTCGACGAAGGCCGGGTCGTTCAGCGCGGCAAGCATGAGGAATTGATTGCAGTACCGGGGCCATACCAGGATGTATACAAAATACAATATGCGGACCTTATCGCGAGGCAGGCTCAAGCGGGAGGGAAGCAAGGGCAGGTGCAAGCATGAACGCCAACGTAAATACAGAACCCCATCATAGGAGAAAGGCTCCCAAGTCCGAACAGGACCCGGGAGCGAAGAACGAACGCTTTGTATACAAGGATGACGATGCGATCGAGAAACCGTTTAACTGGAAGCAGCTGACGCGGTTGATCTCGTACATGAAGCCTTACGCTAAGCAAATTTTGCCGCTGGTCGGGCTGATGATGATCATCGGAACGATCACGAAGCTGGCGATTCCTTTTCTGACAAGTCAGGCCATTGACCATGCCATCGAGCCGGAAAACGGAAGTCCGAGCCTGACGCTGCTCTATCAGATTACGATAGCCGTGCTGGCCATGTACGTGATTCAATGGATCGCAGGCATCTTCCGGATCAAGTACACGAATATTATCGGGCAGCGGGTCATTTACGATCTTCGCGCCGACTTGTTCAGGCACATTCAGCGGCTTTCCTTTAACTTCTTTGACAAACGGCCGGCAGGATCGGTGCTCGTGCGGGTGACGAATGACGTCAACTCGCTGCAGGATCTGTTCACGAACGGGGTCGTCAATCTGATCATCGACTGCGTTCAGCTCGTCGGCATTGTCGTTATTCTGCTCGTTATTAACTGGAAGCTCGGTCTTGCGGTAATCGTTACGGTGCCGATCATGTTCTTCATTTCCACGAAGCTTCGCGTACGGATCCGCCGGGCGTGGCAGGACGTGCGGATCCGGAACTCCCGCATCAACTCCCACTTGAACGAGTCGATTCAAGGGATCCGGGTGACCCAGGCGTACACGCAGGAAGAAGAGAACATGAAGTTCTTCGATCATATGAACCTGGACAGCAAAAAGTCTTGGGATAAGGCCTCGGCCATGAACCAGTCCTTCGGTCCGCTGATTGAAATAACGGGCGGCTTCGGAACGCTGATACTTTTCTGGCTCGGTGCAACGCTTATACAGCAAGGAGAGCTGACGATCGGTCTCTTGATCGCCTTTACCCAATATGTCGGTAACTTCTGGGAGCCGATCAACCGACTCGGTCAAATGTATAACCAGCTGCTGGTTGCCATGGCTTCGTCGGAGCGAATCTTCGAGTTTATCGACGAGAAGCCGAGCATCGATGATAAGCCGGGCGCAGTCAAGCTGCCGAAGATTCAAGGGGACATCAAGCTTGAGAACGTTGTGTTTGAATACGAGAAGGGCCGCCAGGCGCTGAAAGGAATCAACCTGGACGTAAAGGCCGGGCAATCGATCGCCCTCGTCGGTCACACCGGCTCCGGCAAGAGCACCATTATCAATCTGCTGAGCCGTTTTTACGACATTACGGACGGCAAGCTTACCATCGACGGCTATGATATTCAATCGGTCACGGTGGAGAGTCTGCGCAACCAGATCGGCATCGTGCTTCAAGATACGTTTATCTTTTCCGGAACGATTCGGGACAATATCCGTTTCGGCCGGCTGGATGCAACGAACGAGGAGATCGAGCAGGTGGCCAAAGCCGTCGGCGCTCACGAATTCATCGTTCAAATGCCGAGCGGCTATGACACCGAGGTCGAAGAACGCGGGAACATGCTGTCCATGGGTCAGCGCCAGCTGCTGTCCTTCGCCAGAGCGCTCCTTGCCGATCCGAGAATCCTGATTCTGGATGAGGCGACGGCGAGCATCGATACGGAAACCGAGCTCAAAATTCAGGAAGCGCTAAAAGTCCTGCTTAAAGGCCGCACCTCCTTCATCGTGGCGCACCGTCTCTCGACGATCCGGCATGCGGATCATATCGTCGTTCTGGATCACGGACGGATTATCGAGGAAGGGAACCATAACCAGCTTATGCAGAAGCAGGGAACCTATCATGGACTTATTGAAGCGCAATACCGCTTTTTGTAAAAACGTCTTAACAAAGGTTTAACAAAACCGACACAAATGTAAAAAAAATGTCGCCTGACACTTGCAATCTTCTTCATAAACTTACAAAATAGAAATAGAGTGATTCAAGAATTTCATAGAAGAAGGGAAGCATGAGGGTATAATGAGCATCGAAAGCGTATTGTCTGCGCCTGCACTGCTGATTCGAAACTTTGAGAAGAATGATTTGGAAGCTGTCACATCCTTGATGCGAGAACTGAATTATCCGACCACGCTGAATGTGATGCGTGAACGGATGGAGAACATGTCGTGCAATCCGCTGTACTGCAACATGGTTGCTGAATTGGACGGAACCGTCGTCGGCATGATCATGCTTCGTCAAGTCAAATCCTTCGTTATGACCGAACCGGTCACTCAAATTACTTCGGTTATTGTAACCTCAAGCTGCCGCCGCCAAGGCATTGGCAAACGATTAATTCAAGCTGCAGAAACTTGGGCAAGACAGCAGGGCAGCGACCTCTTGTTTCTCACGAGCGGCAACCGGGAAGAATTAGCCCCGGCACATGCATTTTATGAACATATCGGATTTGAAAAGGCAGGCTATCAGTTTAACAAAAAGCTGTAGCCGCATCCCTTTTGTTAACCCATCCCGGGCACGGGATGGGTTTTTTCTTGTTTGATCTGAAGGATTTCCAACAATTGTGCACTTGTCGCGGGTATCAATTATGTTACAATGTGTTCGTAGATGGTTACAAAAATGTTACCAACGCTTGATCCTCTGACACCAAGAACTCACCCTCTAGAATCTATGAGGATCAAGCGGCCCAACAACAAGACTACAGGAGATGATGAATTTCATGAATAAGCAATGGATGAAGAAAGTCGCAGGCGGCAGTATCGCCGCGGTAATGGCCGTAGGCATCATGCTTCCTACAACAGCTTCCGCTGCACCGGCTGAGAACAGCCATGTTGCAAGCTGGCAGCAAAAGATTCAGCAGTTTCTGGAGTCCCAAGGCTGGGAAGGACAGTTCAAATGGGTAACTCAAATGCCTCAGGCAGAAAAGCCTGAAACCTCGAAACCAGCGGTGCCTAAACCGGAAGCGTCCAAGCCGGAAGCCGAGAAGCCGCAAACTCAGCAGCCAGCGGAGAAGCCGCAAACGAGCAAGCCGGAAACAAGCACGCCGGCGAAGCCGTCCGAACCATCCGGATCGACGGGCACGAGCGAGCAATCGAGCTTTGCTTCCCAAGTTGTCGAGCTCGTTAACCAAGAACGCGCGAAGGCAGGCTTGAAGCCACTTACCGTACATGCCAAGCTGACGACAGTTGCGCTGGATAAAGCGAAGGATATGAATAATAACAATTACTTCAGCCATACTTCCCCAACCTACGGCTCGCCGTTTGATATGATGAAAGCTTACGGAATCTCTTACGGCTATGCCGGCGAGAATATTGCTAAAGGCCAGCGTTCGCCGCAAGAAGTTATGGATGCATGGATGAACAGCCAGGGACACCGTGAAAATATTTTGTCTCCGAACTTCACGATGATCGGGGTAGGATACTACAACGGTTACTGGGTGCAAGAATTTATCAGCCAATAATACGGAATAATCTACAGGGGACTGTCCTGATCGCGAGAGCCTGCTCTTGCGTTTCGGGACGGTCTTTTTTTGGCTTTATGATTTGCAAATTTTTGAAAGAAGTTTTATGGTAGAGTACATGAGGATTTTTGCAGGGGGAGAGTCATGAGAACATCGTCATGGATATGGAGGATTACCGCTTGCGCCTCGGCATTGGCAACCATTGTGCTCGTCATTGGCTTTATATATGCATGGAATGATATCAACTATCCACAAGGAGAGCCTCTTGCCGCAGGGAGCGATTCGGGATCCGAATCACCCTCAGCGCCTGGTGCCGTGCCGGGGAAAGGAGCCGGGGCGGATCAGGAGGAGCAGGCGGGCAAGGACGAAGACACGACGACTGCACAGCCGCTGCCGGATCACCTGAACGTCACGGCGATCGGCGATTCTCTTGCCAAGGGAACGGGGGACAATACCGGGAGCGGGTTTGTCCGGCGGAGCATCGATCAGCTGAACGGGGACGGGCGATCGGCCAAGCTGCTTGCTAACTTGGCGATCAACGGGATGACAACCGGGGCGCTTCTGCCCAAGCTTGACGACAAAGGCATCCGTTACGCCCTGCAGCGGGCAAACGTAATCATGCTGTCGATCGGCGGCAACGATTTGTTTCAGAACAGCGGCCTTTTGAGCGAAGAGACCGACCCGGATGCGCTCGAGATCGACCCGGTCAAGCTGATGGCTTCGCTGCCTGAGGCCTCCGAGCGCCTGCAGTCGATTCTGCAGAAGCTTCGGGCCATTAATCCGGATGCCCGCATCATTTATGTCGGGCTGTACCACCCGTTCGCTGATTTGAAGGAGTTGCAGATCCCGGGGAATATCGTCGTATCGACATGGAATCATAGCGTAATGGAAATCGTGAATCAGGACCCGAATATGACGCTGGTCCCCACGTTTGATCTGTTTCAGCACAAGCTGGATGCCTATTTGTCATCCGACCATTTCCATCCGAACGGTGCGGGATATCAGGCCATTGCGGACCGGATCGTACAGGGCTTGAAGTAAAACGGGGATACAGGGAACCCATCGATTCATAGAAGGAGTTGGGGCCGCTTGAATGACCATTTCTCGGAAATCGTGTTATCTGTAAAGAATGTGACGAAGAAAATCGGACGAAAATGGATTATACATGATGTGACCTTCGACGTTCGCAAAGGGGAAATTTTCGGATTTCTTGGCCCGAACGGAGCGGGGAAGACGACAACGATTCGGATGCTCGTCGATCTGATCAAGCCGACCTCAGGAACGATCAAGGTGTGCGGCTATGATGTCAACCGGCAGCAGGAGCAGGCGCTGCGTCACATCGGTTCCATCGTTGAGAATCCCGAGATGTATTCTTTTCTGACCGGCTGGGAGAATCTCGAGCATTTTGCGCGCATGCAGCAGGGAATCGACCGTCAGCGGATCGCCGAAGTGGTGGATATTGTCCGGCTGGAACGGAGAATACATGATAAGGTAAGCACGTATTCACTCGGCATGAGGCAGCGGCTTGGAATCGCACAGGCGCTGTTGGGAAGACCGAAGCTGCTTATCCTGGACGAGCCGACCAACGGACTGGATCCGAAAGGCATTAAGGAGATGCGCCATTTCATTCAACAGCTGGCGGAGGAAGGCCTCGCGGTATTCGTTTCAAGCCACCTGCTGAGCGAGATCCAGCTGCTGTGCGACCGGGTTGCCATCATTAGCGGAGGACGAGTGCTCGCCGTCGGCGAAGTCGATGCACTGATCTCCGGGAGCAACGATTATGTCGTATGGGAGCTGAAACCGGCTGCGCAAGGGAAGCGGATACTGTCAGGGCTGGAATACTGCGACATCGTGGAAGAGCCTGAGTCGGTGCTCGATGATAACCTGCTGGCAGGCATGTCGGCTGAGGCGATCGTAACGCGCATTTCTCCCGAGCATACCTTCCGCGCGGTCGAGCGGCTGGTTGCCTCAGGGGTAGAGGTTCGGGAAGTCCACCGCATGAATCCTACACTGGAGCAGTTGTTTCTCCAAATGACGGAGGGGGAGAGCCTTGAGTAACCTTGTCCCGTTGATACAGAACGAATGTTTGAAAATTATGAAAAGGAAGCGTTTTTACGTCGTCCTGCTCGTCCTGCTCGTTCTGGTGCCGATGTTTACCTATGCGCAGATGAAGGCGGCGGAGCGGAGCCAGGAGAAGTTCAACAGTGACTGGCGCCTGGAGCTTCAGCAGCGGATCACGGACAATGAAAACTCGCTCAGCAGCGATCGGGTGCCGGATGAATGGAAGAGATACCGGCAAATTTTTATTCAGCAAATGCAGTATTATTTGGAGCATGATGTGAATCCTAATCATCCAAACGGGGTTACCTTTACCCGGGAGTTCCTGAATAATGCGATATCATTATTCATTCCGCTATTGATTATGGCGATCGCATCGGATATCGTATCCGGAGAGCGCACGTCAGGAACGATCAAAATGCTGCTTACGCGGCCGGTCAAACGGTGGAAAGTGCTTCTCAGCAAGCTGGTCGCCCTGCTGATGTTCGTGTCGTTGATCGTCTTATCAACGTTTATCATCGCCTATCTCATTTCGGGACTGGCTTTCGGATATAAAGGCTTTGACATCCCTGTATTTACCGGTTTTCGGATTGTCGGCTCGGAAGTGGATATGACCGGGGTGCATGCGGTGCCGCAGTGGACGTATCTGCTGATGCAAGGCGGCTTGGTTTGGTTTGTCGGCATTTGCGTGGCCATGCTGGCGTTTATGGTTTCGGTCCTTGTCCGGAGCACGGCGGCGAGCATCGTCATCATGATGGCCGCCCTGATCGCCGGCAATATCCTGACCAATATGGCCTCTGCATGGAGCAGCGCAAAATATTTGTTTATGGTAAACCTGAATTTAACGGATTATTTGGCCGGCAATTTGCCCCCGATCGAAGGGATGTCGCTGAATTTCTCCCTTGCCGTACTGGCGGTCTGGGCAGTCTGTGCGGTGATCGTTTCATTCAGCGTCTTTACGAGAAGGGATATCTTGAATTAAAATGGACAAAGCACGAAACATTTGTTTGCATTTTTACGGGAGGATATTGCAAATACCCAAAGCACGGCTTTCAATCCGCAATATATACACGAATTGGTTTGGTTCGTCTGTATATTGTACACTGGAGCGGCTGGATTCGAATTTTGCATGATCCTTGACCGAAGCATTTAAAGCTTGGTGTAAACGGATGGCACAATGAATAGAACTGAACATGATACGCGAAAATTTGAAGGAGGAGCATGAATGGTCGAACAGATCGATTTGTTTGCAGAGTCATCACCGAATGGCGGTGAAAGCCGTTCAGGATACGATGCTGACGACATTCAAGTGCTCGAAGGCCTTGTTGCGGTACGCAAACGGCCAGGCATGTACATAGGGAGCACAAGCTCGTCGGGCTTGCATCATCTAGTGTGGGAAATTGTAGATAACGCTGTCGACGAGCATTTGGCCAAGTACTGCTCGAGAATTGAACTTACATTGCATAAAGACGGGTCCGTTACCGTGTATGATAACGGACGGGGCATTCCGACCGGCATGCATAAGACCGGCATTCCAACGCCGCAGGTCGTATTTACGATCCTGCATGCGGGCGGCAAGTTCGGCGGCTCCGGATACAAGAAATCCGGCGGCTTGCACGGTGTCGGCGCTTCGGTAACGAACGCATTATCCGAGTGGCTGGAAGTGGAGATTTACCGCGAGGGCAAGATCCACCGCCAGCGTTTCGAATATTGGCAGGACAAGAAAGGGAAAGAGCATGTCGGGGAGCCGGTTACCGGACTTGAGGTGCTGGGCAATACGTCGAAGACCGGAACGAAAGTTACGTTCAAGCCGGATGCGCGCGTTTTCTCGTCCGGCATCCAGTTGAATTACGACACGCTTGCGGAGCGGCTGCAGGAGATTGCGTTCCTGAACTCGGGGCTTCGCATCGTCTTGAAGGATGAGCGCAGCGGAAACAACGACGAGTTTTTCTACGAAGGCGGGGCCAGCCAATTCGTTCAGTTCCTGAACGAGGGCAAGGATGTGCTGCATGACGTCATCCATTTCTTTGCCGAGAAGGACGAAATTGAGGTGGAAATTGCCCTTCAATATAACGCAGGTTATACGGAGACGCTGGCATCGTTCGTCAACTCGATTCCAACGCGCGGCGGCGGCACGCATGAGACCGGCTTCAAGACCGCATATACCCGCGTAATGAACGATTATGCCCGCAAGAATAATCTGTTGAAGGAAAAGGACAAGAATCTTGAAGGCAACGATCTGCGGGAAGGCATGATGGCCGTCATCAGCGTGAAGATGGCCGAGGTGGAATTCGTCGGGCAGACGAAGGACCAGCTCGGGAGCGCTTCGGCGCGCAGTGCGGTTGACAGTATCGTCACCGAGAAAATGCAAATCTTCCTCGAGGAAAATCCCCAGGTTGCCCAGACGCTGCTCAGGAAGGCCATCCAGGCTTCGAAGGCGCGCGAAGCGGCGCGGAAAGCCCGGGATGAAATGCGAAGCGGCAAGAAGCGGAGCGAAAGCTCGAATCTTGGCGGCAAGCTGACGCCGGCGCAGTCGAAGGATTTTTCAAGAACCGAGCTGTTCATCGTCGAAGGCGATTCGGCCGGCGGTTCGGCGAAGCAGGGGCGCGATTCGAAGATCCAGGCCATCCTGCCGCTTAAAGGAAAGCCGATGAATCCGGAAAAATCAAAGCTGGCCGACATTTTGAAGAATGAAGAGTACCGGGCCATCGTTTCGGCGATCGGCTCAGGAATCGGCAATGAATTTTCCTCGGCGGACAGCAATTATTCCAAGATCATTATCATGACGGACGCGGATACGGACGGCGCCCATATTCAAGTGCTGCTGCTGACGTTCTTCTACCGGTACATGAAGCCGCTGATCGACGAAGGCCGTGTCTACATCGCACAGCCTCCGCTGTATAAAATCGCCAGCAAATCCGGCAAACTGGAAACGGTCCGTTATGCGTGGACCGAAGAGCAGCTTGCGAACTACTTGAAGGAATTCAAAAATTACGAGCTGCAGCGTTATAAGGGACTTGGCGAGATGAATCCGGAGCAGCTGTGGGAAACGACGATGAATCCCGAGACGCGGACGCTGCTTCAGGTGCAGATCGAGGATGCGGCCAAGGCGGAAAGACGCGTATCAACCCTGATGGGAGATAAGGTCGATCCCCGCAAACGTTGGATCGTAGAGAACGTTAATTTTGCGGAGTTTGAGGAATAGAAGGTGGAAGCATGAGTTTATCTGAACAATTTTTGCCGGCTTACCTGGAAGAGGTTGTAGGGGACCGTTTCGGCCGGTATTCGAAATATATTATTCAGGACCGGGCGATCCCCGATGTTCGCGACGGGCTGAAGCCGGTTCAGCGCCGCATATTGTATGCGATGTACGACTCCGGCAACACGCCGGACAAGCCCTACCGCAAATCCGCCAAGACCGTCGGTGACGTCATGGGTAATTATCACCCGCACGGTGATTCGTCCATTTACGAGGGGATGGTCCGGATGGCCCAGCCTTGGAAGATGGGGCATGTGCTGGTCGACGGACATGGCAACTGGGGCTCCCAGGACGATGACCCGGCTGCAGCGATGCGTTATACCGAGGCGCGGCTCTCGCCGATCGCGATGGAGCTTCTGCGCGATATCGAGAAGCGGACCGTGCTGTTCAAGGACAATTTCGACAATACGGCGAAGGAACCGGTCGTTCTGCCGTCCCGGTATCCGAATCTGCTTGTCAACGGGGCAAGCGGAATCTCGGCGGGCTTTGCGACGGAGATTCCGCCTCACAACTTGCGGGAAGTGATCGATGCCTGCATTGCGGTCATGCAAAAGCCCGAGATCGAGCTGTCGGAAATTATGACCTTTATCAAGGGACCGGACTTTCCGACAAGCGGCATCATCATGGGCGGCGAAGGCATCCTGGATGCCTACCGCACCGGCAAAGGCCGCGTTTACCTTCGCTCCAAGACGGAGATTGAATCGCTTCGCGGCGGCAAGCAGCAGATCGTCATTACGGAGATTCCGTATCAGGTGGTCAAGTCGAGACTGGTAACCGCGATGGAAAACATCCGGCTGGAGAAGAAGGTCGAGGGCATTGCCGAAGTGAGAGACGAGAGCGGACGCGAAGGGCTCCGCATCGTGGTTGAGCTGAAGAAGGACGCCGATGCGAACGGCATTCTTGCTTATTTGTTCAAGAAAACCGATCTGCAGATTACGTACAATTTCAATATGGTGGCTATCGTAAACAAAACCCCTCAACAGCTGGGCCTTAAAGCGATGCTGGAGGCATACATTGAGCACCAGCGCGAGGTCGTCACGCACCGAACGCAGTATGAGCTGGAGAAGGCGGAGGACCGGGCGCACGTATTGGAGGGCCTGGTCAAGGCGCTGAACATTTTGGATGAGGTCATCGCGGCGATCAAAGCATCCAAGAACCGCCAGGATGCACAGAATAACCTGCAGTGGATGTTCGGCTTTACGGAGCGCCAGGCGGATTCTATTCTGACTTTGCAATTATATCGCCTAACGAATCTTGAGATCCATTCGCTGCAAAAAGAGCTGGACGAGCTCATGAAGAAAATCGACAACCTGCGCGGCATTCTCGCCAGCGACAAAAAGCTGATCGGGGTAATCCGCAAGGAGCTGCTCGAAATTCGCGAGAAATACGGTGTGGACCGCCGCTCCCTCATCCAGGAAGAAGTGGAAGAGATCAAGGTGAATCTTGAGGTGCTCGTCAATGCGGAGGACGTGCTTGTTACGATGTCCCATGACGGGTACATTAAGCGGACCAGCATGCTCTCCTTTACGCGAAGCGGTGGCGAGCTGGAGAGCTCAGGTATCAAGGAAGGGGACCACATCACCCGTTTATTCGAAGTGAACACGCTGGACAACCTGCTGCTGTTCACAAGCCGCGGGCAATATTTCCTGCTGCCGGTTCACCAGATACCGGAATATAAGTGGAAGGATGCCGGAACGGCGATCGTCAATGTCATCCAGCTTCCGAAAGAGGATTCGATCGTATCCGCCATTCCGGTAACGAATTTTGAAGAGCCTGGAAAATCGCTCGTCTTCGTTACCCGTAAAGGGCAGGTGAAGCGAACCGAGCTGAAGGATTATGTCACCAAACGATCAGGAGCCGTCGCCGCAGCGAAAGTCGCAGCGGATGACAGCGTCATCCAGGTCGTGATGAGCGACGGAACGAAGGATATTGTGCTCATCTCCAAAGACGGCATGAGCATTCGCTTCAAGGAGCAAGAGGTGAACCCGATGGGACGCGTGTCCGGGGGCGTCCGGGGGATCCAGCTCCGTGAAGGGGACGAGGTGGTGTCCGCCCTGTGGGTGGAAGAGGATGAAGGCGAAATCTTGACGATTACCGATCTCGGTTACGGCAAACGCAGCCTGCTGATTGATTATCCGGTCCAAAGCCGAGGCGGCAAAGGAATCGCCACATTCGAGTTCAAGGAAGGCAAGCGGGTGAAGCCGAACGGCAGCACCATCGCCGGAGCATTCTATTGCAGAGAACCGATCGACATTACGGCCTACGCTGATGACGGGCAAGCCTATCCGATTCATTCCGAGAAGGTTCCGATAGCTGAACGGAAATCGACAGGCAAGCTTCTGGCCGATGTCGGCAAAAAAGGACAGATTGTGAGTCTGGTCCATTTGCCTAACAACGGACAGGACAAAGAAGTTTAGTTTCGCTAAGCTTTTGATGTAGACAAAGCATCCCTTGCGGGTCACATGTGCGTCTCTATGCGCAAGTGCGATTCGTGAAGGGATGTTTTTAATATTTTGATTTGAAGCACCGAGCGCTCCTAGGAAGTATAGACAGGGGATAACTAGATAGCGGAAAAGTTACTCGCTGTGGCTTTTAATTTATACTTTTTGACATATGTCTTGCCATGTCGAAGGAATGTGATTATTGAAAAATGCCGTCATACCAAGGCTGGTGGGTTTTGTCGCATCGTTGGAAATTATATTTTTTAACGAAAAAAGAAGGATATTGGTAGGCGATCCGCGAACAATTAATCCAATAAACGACTTAGGAGAGTTGGCAGCCCGCACCTAACAACCGGCGGTCCATGGAGATGAGATGCAGATATCGAATGATTTCGAATCAGGTTCGATCAGACATAGCAGAAGGGATGGATGAACATGCATACTGCTGAATTCGCGAAGGTATGGTCCAAGCTGGCCAAGGATTATAAGCTTCATATGGAGGCCGGACTGGCGCCTACGTTGACCGAAGCGCAATTGACCGTGCTGGAGGTGCTTCAGGAACAGGAGCGGATGAAGCCCTCGGATTTTATCCCGTATATGGCCACCAGTCCGGCTGCGGTCACGATGCTTCTTGATCGCATGGAGAAGAATGGCTTGATCAAGCGGGAGCGTGATGAGCATGATCGGCGCATTGTGTGGGTTACGATTTCCTATAAAGGAAACGAGGAATACAGCCGGGGCATGCGGGTGCGGGATGAGTATCTGTCACAGGTGTTGAATCGCATTTCATCGCATAATCAGCAGCTGCTGGTATATTTGCTCGGTAAGATCAGCACGTCTCCGCAGGAAGCTTTAGTGGAGGTATAGCGGCTAGCCTATCATTCGGATGATGCTATCATCCGGATGATCCTCACGCCGGCTGAAATGAAAGCAGCCCCACCCGTGTCGAGCCAAAAACGGTTCGCGAATGGGGGGCTGCTTCTTTTTTGCTCTATGCGCTGCCAGATTTTACTCTAGCAGGCCATTTAGCATCCATTATTTCAAGAGCCATAAAGCAGGGACATTGGCTGGCTCCCAGCCCGGAAGAGACGTATGGGCTTGGCGGCATTCATACGTTTTCCCGTCATAGGTTACAAGCGCCCCCTGCTGATAGGAGGTATTTGGAGCCCATGCAGGGATTTCCGGTGCCGACCCGTCCAGCGTCGTTACCTCCAGCGAATTGCTGGCGGCCGATACATTGCCGGCAGCATCGCGTGCTTTCACGGTAAACGTATAGGCTGTACTCGGCGTCAGGCCGGTGACCGTGTAGCTGAGGGCGGTGCCGGAAACGGTCGTAACCAAAGCGTCTCCGCGGTATACTTCGTACCCGGTTACGCCGACATTATCGGTTGCCGCATTCCATGCCAGCGATACGCTGGTCGATGTAAAGCCGGCGGCTCTCAGATTGGCTGGTGCGGAAGGAGCCTGCGTGTCGGGGAGCGGATCGCTTGTCGAGGCGGTCAGCGGAGCGCTTGCGGCCGAGACGTTGCCTGCCCCGTCGTGCGCCTTCACGGTAAACGTATAGGAGGTTCCTGCTTGTAACCCCGTAACCGTATGGCTCAGGGTAGTCCCGGATACCGTGGCGACCCGGGAGGAGCCTTGGTAGACTTCATAGCCGGTTACACCGACATTGTCCGTTGAGGCGTTCCAAGCGAGCGAGATAGAGCTGCTGGTCGCTCCGGTCGACCGAAGGCCGGTCGGGACGCTCGGAGGCTGTGTATCCTGATTGCCACCGCCATTGTTCAAATTCACGTCGATGACGTTATAGAAGGCGTTGCCCGTATCGGCGATTTCCCATACGGCGAGAATCAGATAGTAGCCGCTGCGGTCGTTCGGAACGTTGCATGTATGCGTTACCGTGTTCGGCGGTCTTTTGCCTCCGTCATTGAAGGAGCAGAACAGCTCGAGATCGGCTCTTGCCAGCGGCTTGTTGGAATCCCAGCCCTTCTTCGTAATATAATACTTCCAATCGGATGTCGCATGCGGGGCAGTCAACACCCATTTAAAAGTGTTCGGACCGCCGTTCATGTTCACTTTGCTCCAGCGGGTCGGGGTTTGCTCATAGAGCTCGGTAAATATGCCTGCGCCCGTGATTTGCCCGTCAGCCGGTCCGCCCGTCGGGAAATTTCCTTTCCCTTCCAGGGACTGCGGTTCATAAATAATCCGGCCGCAATTTTTATTCTCGCCGAGCTTGCATTTGTAGGCACGACTGGCAGGCGATTCGATATAGCCATGTGCGGATGCAGTATTCGCCGTGATGACCATCACGAGGAAGAACAGCAGCAAACTTCCGAGAAAAATCCACAGCGGTTTCAACGACAGGCGGCGTGGAGCTTGAACGTGAACGTTTTGAATCATGAAAATCCCTCCTTTAACATGTGTACTTCTTTATGAATAGTCTGGTTGCAAGCTTCAGCCATTCTTAGGTCAAGTGCAGCGCTTTGATAACGACCAACGATGCAAATGACAGGCTGACTTCGGATCTCTCACCTCCTTAAAAATTGAATTCTATATAAACTCAAAGGGAATGAGTTTATACCATGATTGTACAAATTAACTAAATAATGTTAAACTATTCTGATTACTATTCTTCGTTATTCCTCGGGTCGTGTAAAGGATAATATTGTATTTTTGAGGGATAAAATATTTGAGTTTGATCGGGTGGCCATATAAAAAGACGAGATCCGCTTCGAAGTGAGCAGCGGATCTCGTCTTTTATGTCCAGCATGGAAAGCCGTTGGTCATGCTGTTGGTTATCATCAAATATTTCTTGTCCAACGATTCAAACGAAAGGAAATGAGCTTGATAGAGTTCCTTCTTACGATCATTGGCTTTGGAGCGTTCGCATCAACGCATCCATGGAGAACTGGGACCATGGATGAACGGCAGGGGGCGTCGATAAAATGTTAACTTCGTCTTTGGTGGTAGGGTGGGGGAATCCGACCCGTACAGACCAGAGCGCAATTTGCTGCCCGGCTTGATTCACCTTGCTGCCGTATTTTTGATCCCCATAGAGGGGGTTTTCCGCATGGCTGAATTGCACGCGGATTTGATGCGGCCGGCCCGTGTGCAGCTCGATCAGCACAAGACTTAGGCCATTCTTGGATTCAAGGACGGTGTAATCCAATAGCGCTTCCTTCGCTCCATCCGTGCCTTTGGGAACGACCCGGACCGTGTTTGTCTTCGTATCCTTCAACAGGTAATCGTGAAGCCTTCCGGAAGGCTTTGACGGAATACCGTGAACGATGGCCGCATACTGCTTATGAAAGTTCCTTGAGCGGACGGCTTCCGATAAACGGGAGGCTGCCTTGGAGGTTTTGGCAAACACCATGGCTCCTCCGACCGGACGGTCCAAGCGGTGCACCAATCCCAGATACACATTGCCCGGTTTGTTGTACCGTTCTTTGATGTCCTGCTTCAGGATGGTCAGCATATCGGGATCGCCCGTAGCATCCTCTTGGGACGGCACATTGACCGGCTTGGCTACACCGAGCACATGATTATCCTCGAAGAGAATCGGTACGCTCGGGTGCACGCGGTTAGAATCCCGGTTACTCATCGCATCAGGACTCCCATCTGCCGAGAATGCCGCATGGGAGGTTCAGTCCGGAGCGTGTGATCGGAAGACCGATTTCACCGGCGCTGATCGTACCGCCATACTTGGGCTTCATCGTCATGGAGAGCATATTGTGCAGAACGGTCGGTGAAATGCCGGTCGTATAGGAATTGATCAGCATAAACAGCGGCTGATCGGAGACGATGCTCATGCAGCTTTCGAGGAACGGGTACAGGCTCTGCTCGAGCTTCCATGTTTCGCCTCCCGGTCCGCGGCCGTAGGACGGCGGGTCCATAATGATCGCATCATATTTGTTGCCGCGGCGCTGTTCCCGCTGCACGAATTTAAATACATCATCGGTGATGTACCGAATCGGCTTATCGGCAAGGCCGGATAGAGCGGCATTTTCTTTTGCCCACTGGACCATGCCCTTCGCCGCATCGACATGCACGACCTGGGCGCCGGCATAGGCTGCCGCTACGGTTGCACCGCCGGTGTATGCGAATAGATTAAGCACCCGAATCGGCCGCTTGGCCGCTTGGATTTTGTCCATCATCCAACGCCAGTTCGCCGCTTGCTCCGGGAACAGGCCCGTATGCTTGAAGTTCGTCGGCCGGATGTGAAATTTTAATTGATCATAGGAGATCGTCCAGCGTTCCGGCAGCTGCTTCTTCATCTCCCACTGGCCGCCTCCGGACGAGCTGCGGTGGTAGTGGCCGTGCACGTTCCGCCATAATCCGTCCTCCCGTTCGATAGGCCAGATGATCTGCGGATCCGGGCGCCGAAGAATAACATCGCCCCAACGCTCCAGCTTCTCGCCGCCGCCGGTATCAAGAACCTCGTAGTCTTGCCAATCCTGAGCTACATACATGTTGAAATCCATCCTTCAAATAGTCATTTAGATTTTATTGTACAACAAACCGGAAGCCGAATGCCACCTAGTACAGCCGGTGAGCGTGAAGGGATAGTGCTTGCTTTTACGGCCTGCTGGAATAGACGGCGCGATCCTGTCCGGTGCGCGGCTTCCGTGCTTTTTTTAGCCGAGTCCTTCGAATGCAGAGTGGAAACGAAATTCCCCCTGCATCGATTCAAGAGCGCCTCGTTGAAGCTCTGCTACCATAAAGACCTCGTCGGGCACCGTAAATTGGTTGATCTCGAAGCCGTGGGCTCTGGCCTGAACAAAGCCAAACCGCGGGTAATAGTCCTTGTGGCCGAACAAGAAGACGAGCGGATAACCGTGTGCGCCGCATCGTTTCTTGCCTTCTGCGATAAGCTGTCGGCCGACGCCCCGCCGCTGGTATTCGGGAAGAACCGCAAGCGGTCCGAGGGCGGCCACCTTATGCATCGTCCCCCCGTCATCCAAGGTGGCAGGACTGAACATAATATGGCCGATCACGATGCCGTCATCTTCAGCAACGATGGATAGCTCGGGGTCTATTTCGGGATCCTTGCGCAGCCGTTCCATTAATATTATCTCCTGCTGGCCGCCAAAGGAGCGCAGCAGAAGCTGGTGGACGCTTTCGATATCGCCTTTGTTCTCCGTACGAATCATCATATCAAAATCTCTCCCTATCAGCGTTGGAATCGGTTCAATGCTCTATACTTGGTTGACGGTAACTCCGCCGGCATATTTATATTTCATCCGGCTTTGTTTCGATTGTAAGTCCATCAACATGTTTCCGTTTCATTAAATTTCGTTTCTTGCGGTTCTCTTTGCTCTCAAATACGATGTCGAGATCATAGTCATCCGGATACAATTCTTCAGCGGCGATGAACGGCTTCAGCCGCTTGTGGTTGATCCGATGCTTAGCCTGCTGGATCATTACGCCGACATTCCCCTTGGCATCCATCGTCTCATACACGGTGCCGCTTCGCTTCAAATAAGGCACATAGACCCGGTCGCCGAGGCGGAAAAGGGGAGGAGAGTCGGCCTCTACGTTCTCCGCTGCTGTCGCTCTAGTGCCTGAACCCGAGGACGCTGGGGCCGTAGTCGAAGCTTCATCTGCCTCTGCAATCTCCGGAGCCTCTGTGGATGCCGAGCCTGCTTGTGGCAAGGCAGCTGCAGAGTCGATCTCAGCGGCTTCAGCGCTCGTCTCCCCGGCTTCCGCGATGCGGGCCGTTACCGCTTTGGCCTCCGTAATTTCACGTGATCTCACGATAATCGATTCCGGAATCCCGAGTTTTGCCGCGATAACAAAGGCATAGCTGTGACCTGCCTCGCCAATGCGCAGCCGGTACAGCGGTTCCAGCGTCTCGGTATCGAATTCCATGCGCGCATTTTCAAATCCCGGGGTGCGTTCGGCAAAGTTTTTAATCTCGGTAAAATGGGTGGTTACGACTACAGTTGATTGACGCTTATGAAGTTCCTCCAATATGGCGATCGACAAGCCGACTCCTTCTCCGGGATCGGTCCCTGAGGCCATTTCATCCAGTAAGATCAACGTGGAGCGGCCGGCGGTTTGGAGGATCTCCCGGATATTGCGAATATGCGCAGAGAAGGTGCTGAGCGCATGCTCGAGGCTTTGCCCGTCTCCGATATCGACCGCAACCTCGTCGAAGACGGCGCACTGGCTGCCTTCTCCAACGGGAACGAGCAGCCCTGATTGCACCATCAGCGTAATGAGTCCGACGGTTTTAAGCGCCGATGTTTTTCCGCCGGTATTGGGGCCTGTAATAATTAACGTCTTATACCGATCGCCGATCGCAAAATCCAGCGGCACCATGGAAGCGCCGATCAGTGGATGCGTGGCGCTCCGGAGCCGGATCAAGCCTTCCTGATTGATGCCGATGTTCCTGCCACCGATGGACAATGCATATTTGCCTCTGGCGATAATGAAATCATATATACCGACGGTATCCGCATTCATTCTCAGCTCGTGCTCATACTGCTCGGTCATCGAGGTCAGCTCGCTCAGCACTTTGGTCTCCTCACGGGCTTCATCGGCATGCAGCAGATTCAGCTCCATCTGCAGCGTTTGGAGCTCGGAGGGCTCGATAAACACCGTTTGGCCGCTCGCGGATTCATCCAGCACGCTGCCATTCAACATTTTCCTGAACTCCTTCTTGATCGGCAGGACATACCGGTCGCCGCGCTTACTGATGACATGCTCCTGCATGATCCCTTTATAACGGCTGACAAGACTGTCGAGCTTGCGCTTGATCCGTTCTTCGGCAACAAGGATTTTCTTGCGGATTTTGGCCAAATCTTTGCTGGCGCCGTCAACTACCCGGCCGGCATGGATGCTGCGCTCAAGCTCGGACAGCAGCGGCTTCAGCTCATGCATGGAGGAGGCGTAAGAGCTGACGGTCGGTGCGATGGCGCTCTTGTTCTCCATATATTTGATCAGCTGACGGCAGCTGCGAAGGAACTGGATCAGATGCCCGAAATCCCGTTCGGTTAGCACATACCCGGTACCGATCAGGTCGAGAATCAGCTCGATCCCTTCAAGCGATGGTATGGGTACGCTGGCACCCGCATTCAGCAGCGCACGGGCTTCCTCGGTTTCATCCAGCCTGTGGCGAATGGCTTTCAATTGCGTGAGCGGAGTCATGTTCCGGATATGCTGGATACCCAGATACGACATGGCGAAGCGTTCAAGCTCGCCCAGGATCCGGTAATACTCTAATTTGTTTAATGCGGCAGGATTCATGTTCTTCGATTCTCCTTTTTTGTTCATAATGGCTAGGCAATAGGCTTGGTGATCGTCTCATGGGAAACGCAAATAGGGCGGAAAGTGAACATGGGGTTCACTCTCCGCCCGGGCGTGAGGCTATTCCGATTCGGTATGCTCTTAAGCTGCGCCTAAATAACCCTTGGCCTAGGCAAGGGATGACGAACCTAAAAAATCCGCGCCAAAACTGCAGCGCGGATGAGCATAGCATATCTGAATAAAGCCTAAAGGGGCTTCAATTGATATCCGCAGTTCTTAACTAATTCACCGGAGGAAATGTAGATACGCATCAAGAAATAAACATTAACCTCTACAGGTTATGTCCATTATTTACCAACCTTGACGATCATGCATTCCATCCATATGAAATTGGCTTAGTTAAGAACAACCACCGACATCAAAATCTCTCCTTTAGATAAGGTATGGTCCTACTATAAACATATTCCAGATTAATTGTCAAGGGGCAGGAGGGAAATGGCTGTGTTGGTCGAAACTGTGATATGATGAAAATGGTTTCTTAAACGAAAGATGAACAGACGGGATCCATTCGATCGCACAACATGTGAGAGGAGCTGTAGCCATGGGGAAAATGCTGGCTAGAAATGAGGTTAAAGTCGAAGCAACCTGGAATCTGGACGATTTATTCGCGTCGGAGGAGGAATTCGAATCAGGCTTGCAGGACGTGGAAGCGCAGGCAGCCCGATTGACGCGGTTTAAAGGGAGACTGGGCGAGGGGGCGCATGTGCTTCTTGAATGCTTGAACGAGCATGAAGCGCTTATGGAGCGAATCGGGAAGATATCGGCCTATGCCCATCTCCGGCAATCGGAGGATGGGACCAATCCGGCGAATCTTGCGAGAGCTGCCAAGACGGGCGATTTGGTATCGCGGATCAAATCCTCGCTGACATTCCTTGAATCGGAGCTGCTGGAGCTAGAGGAAGGCGTCATCGATACATATATCCATCAGGAGGAAGGGCTTAAGTCGTATGCTCGCAGCCTGGGGCTGCTCCTGGAAACGAAGCCGCACCGGCTCAGTCCCGAATCGGAGCGCGTTCTTGCATCGCTTAGCGAAGTGCTTGGAGCCCCGTACCGTATTTATTTGCGGGGCAAGCTGTCGGATATGACGTTCGACGATATTTCGGTACGGGAAGAAACGATGCCGGTTTCGTTCCGTTTATACGAGAACGCGTATGAGATGTCGGAGGATACCGAGCTCCGCCGTGAAGCGTATGCTTCGTTCACCAAGTCGCTCCTAGGCTCCCGGCACACATTTGCCGAAGCTTACGCGACCGAGGTGAAGAAACAGGTCGTGCTGTCCCGCTTGCGCGGCTACGAGTCCGTGACGGACATGCTCCTGCAGCCGCAGCAGGTGACCAAGGAGATGTACAATCATATCCACGATACGATTCTTTCCGAGCTTGCTCCCCATATGCGCAGGCTCATGGCCCTGAAGAAGCGGGTGCTCGGTCTGGACCGCATGCTGTTCTGCGACTTGAAGGCGCCGATGGATCCGGACTTCAATCCAAGCATAACCTATGAGGAAGCATGTGCTGCAATTACCGATTCCCTGGCGATTCTGGGTTCTGAATATACGGATATCGTCGAGACCGCATTTGCGAACCGCTGGGTGGATTATGCCGACAACATCGGTAAGTCGACGGGGGCCTTCTGTTCCTCGGTTTACGGCGTGCATTCCTATATTCTGGTGACGTGGGCGGACAACATGCGAGGCGCCTTTACGCTGGCGCATGAGATCGGCCATGCCGGCCATCTGATGCTGGCGGCCCGCAACCAGCGCATGACCAATGCTCGGCCTTCCATGTATTTTATCGAAGCCCCGTCAACGATGAACGAGCTTCTGTTGGCAGACCATCTGATGAGCAAATCCCAGGATAAGCGGATGCGCCGCTGGATCATTCTTCAGCTGCTCAGCACCTACTATCACAATTATGTTACGCATCTGCTGGAAGCTGAATTGCAGAGAAGAGTATATGCGCATGCGACGGCGGATCAGCCGATCACAGCAGATACGCTCTCGTCTTTGAAAGGCGCCGTGCTGTCCGACTTCTGGGGAGATGCACTGGAGCTGGACGAAGGCGCTAAGCTGACCTGGATGAGGCAGCCGCATTACTATATGGGCTTGTACCCGTATACCTATGCGGCAGGTCTGACGGCTTCGACGGCCGCGGCACAGCTCATTCGCGAGGAAGGGCAGCCTGCGGTCGATCGCTGGCTGCAAGTGCTTAAGGCTGGCGGCAGCATGACGCCGCTGGAGCTGATGTCACTCGCCGGAGTCGACATGACGACATCCGAGCCGATCTCTAGAGCCGTAGCCTATGTCGGATCGCTGGTGGATGAGCTGGAGTCCTTATACGCTTAAGCTATCACAAAAAAAAAGGGAGAACCGAAGGCGCGTCTCATGCCAATCGGTTCTCCTTTTTATTCATATGCTTCCTCAACGGGAGTGAGGGACGTGTCCTTTGGCTCTACGGCCCGTGTCGGTATGGAGAAATAGAACGTGGAGCCGCCGAATTCCCGGCTGTCTACCCCGATGATACCGCCCATGAGCTCGACAAGCTTCTTGCTGATCGCGAGTCCCAGCCCGGTGCCGCCGTACTTGCGGTTTAACGATGGATGGAGCTGTGAGAAGGAGAGGAACAGCTGATGCTGACGGTCGGCCGGAATGCCGATCCCGGTATCCGTAACTCGAATCGTCAGCGTAAGCTCACGGGTGCCGATGCGCCGGACGGCGTCGGCAGTCAGCGTCACGCTGCCTTGCTCCGTAAATTTGATGGCATTGCTGATCAAATTGACGAGCACCTGTCGCAGCCGCAAAGCATCCGCAACAATGACATCAGGGACGCTGTCTTCGTTCACGCTCCATGAAAGGGTTAGTCCTTTCTCGCTGGCTTTGGCATTGAACAAGTCTACGACGCTTCCCAGCAGGCTGCGGACATCGATCGGTTCCTCGCCAATCGACATTTTACCGGTCTCGATCCGGCTAAAATCGAGGATATCGTTCAAAATATGCAGGAGCGATTCACCGCTCTCCTTAAGAATGTCCGTATAATTTGCCTGTTCTTCATCGAGGTCGGTCGTCTTTAGGAGATCGATCATCCCCATTATGCCGTTCATCGGCGTACGAAGCTCATGGCTCATCATCGTCAAAAATTCCGTCTTGGCCTGATCTGCCCGCTCAGCCGATTCTTTGGCGCGTATGATCTCTTTCTCATCGGTAATATCGCGGAATACCATCACGGCACCTTTGCGCTCGCCCCGATCCCAGATCGGATTGACTTGGTAATTGGCCAGGAAGCTGGTTCCATCGCGCCGCCACAGCACGATTTCGGTTCGAAGGAGAGGCTTTCCTTGCAAGAGAGCCATCTCAAGGGGGGAGTTCCTCCCGCGGTAAAAGCTGCCGTCATGCCGAATCTCCCTGATGATTTGATCGCAGGATCTGCCGATGACATCACCCGCATCTTCCCCCAGCATGGACGCACCGGCCGGATTGATGAAGGCGACTTTGCCGTTAATGTCCAGCCCGATAATGCCTTCGGACACCGTGTTCAGCAGCAGCGTGAGCTCGCGGCTCAGCTTCTTGATCTCCTCCATCGAACGGTTGCGCTCCGTAATGTCCCGGGTAATTCCATAAACGCCGACAACCTCTTCATCCACGATGATCGGAATGTTAACGGTATTGATTTCGATCGGATGACCATCCTTGTGAATGATCGACAGGTCATAGCTCTGCGGGTTTCCTTCCTTCGCTTGGTTAAAATGGTACTGCGTCCGCGGCAGATCCTTATCCGCCACGATGGGACCGTAATACATGCCGACAAGCTCGTCCAGCGAATAACCGGTTAATTTCTGCAAATTCGGATTGGCCGTCAAATACTCGCCTTCCAGATTCATGGAGTAGACGGCAAGCGGATTGTACTCGAACAGCGATCGGTACCGCTGCTCGCTTTCCTTCAGCTTGAATTCGATACGCTTCCGTTCGGATATATCGCGGGCGATGGAGATGATTTCACGATGCCCGTCCTGTCCCGTAATGAACTTGCAGTTCACTTCGAACCAAATGTGCCTGCCGTCTTTATGTAAGTAACGGAAGGTGATCGGGGTAAGGGAGGTCTCGTCTAAGGTTCGCTGCAAATACGCTTTGAGCGGCCCGATGTCCTCCGGATATACGTAATCGAATGCACTGGTCCCCACAAGCTCTTCAGGATTATAACCGAGGAGCGAATAACAGGAAGGCGAGCAATATAGAAAGGTACAGTCGTCAATCGTATTCCGCGATATGAAATCCAGCGAATTTTCCGTGATCAGCCTGTATTTCTTCTCGTTCTCAACCAATTGCTGCGCGATCAGTGATTCTTCGGTAATATCCTGGGCCATTCCGACCAGTTCGATCGGTTTGCCTTCGCTTCGGGCCGATACTTCCCACTGTGCCCGGAGCGTACGAATGGTGCCGCCTTCAACCTGAATCCTGTAAATAATCTCGTCGGGCTGTCCCTTGATTGCCGACAGGATCGCACGCCGGAGACGTTTGCGGTCTTCGGTGACAACCGCGGAAAGAAGGGATTTATGATCACGCTCAATCGGCTCCAGTTGGTAGCCGTAAATTCGGCGTATTTCTTCGCTGAAGGATAATGTCCGGGTCACAAGATCCCATCTCCAGGAACCGATTTTGGCGATCCGCTGGGCACGGGCGAGCGTGTCTTCATCGATTTTGCGCTTGGTAATATTGCGTGCGATCGCCAGCACCTTTGTTATTTGACCTTCGGCCCCCCGGATGACGTGGAAGGAGGTTTCAAACCATAGATAGTGTCCGTCTTTATGGCGGATACGCCTGTTGAATATTTCGCTATCCGAGAACAGCTTTCCGGGCTGTTTCATTTCTTCGGAGTCGGCCGAATGGTAAAACTCGGCGCGATGCCTGCCAACCATCTCTTCCTGACGATATCCTAACAAGTGGGTTGCGGAAGGGGAGATGTATTCAATGATTCCATCGGCATTGCTGATCGAGATGAGATCTTGTCCGCTCTTCAGGATGAGCGCAAGCAGCTCCTCCTGACCGATCATCGGCAAGGGGGCTTCCTTGATCTCCGCTCGGTCAATGCAGCACAGGATGAGCGGTTCTTTCCCGTTTGCCGATGACGCCAAGAGAGAGAACTCCGCGGTTATGGACATTGCCCGTCCATCCGCGGACTGAAATGAAATCGTCTCCTGAAGTCCATTGGCGACATCAAAGCTTTCAATTCGCTGCAAAGCTTTTTGGGAGAGGCCCTTCAGAACCAGGAGCTCGCGAGGCTTTCGCGTCAGCAGCTCGGAACGCGTGGATCCAAGGATTTCGCAGAAGCGTTCGTTCATCATCACAATCTGCTCTGTCTTTAAGGATATCAAAACCGCCCCGACAGGCAGTTTGTTAAACATGGGTTCCCAGAACCAATCTTCCGTAAAATTCCTCATATCATAGGCTGCCTCCCTGAGAAATGCTCTACCATTTGATCATAGTGGATCGTTCATTGTTCTAGCAATAGATAAAAGGATACAAATCAACATGACAAAACTTATGCGAAAGAGCTTACCGGTAAGCCCTGCGCGTACGAGGTTTGGTGCAAATATGTAGGATGGTACCGAACATGCTCGCCTTTAGCGGGTATTGACCATTTTTATGGGAACCTCCGGTTTCCGCCCTTCAGAAAATAGCTCCTGCGTCTTGTGATAATCCCGCATATGTGTGCTTATACAATTCGTAACCTCCTTGTTTGGTTGTACTATACCCGTATCATTCTGCGTTTAAACTGCTTTTCAGTTGTAGGCTAACACCCTATGCGGGATAATTGCATACTATGCAGGGTAGAAGATAACGAAGGAGGAAGTTTCATGAACACATATCCATCTCAACAACAAATGCTGTTTCAATGCGATCATCATATGGCCCATTCCATGAAAAAGCATAAGGAGAACGCCCATGCTGCCTTGAAAAAGGCGATGAAGCACAAAGTTCGCGTAGAGACGCTGGATGATGAAGTCTTCGAGGGGGTCATCATCAATGTAGACGCCAAATACGTATATATCCAGATCGAGCAGGAAGGAAGCAGAGGCTTTTATCCCGGCTATCCATATCCGAGACCGCCGTTTGCGCCGTATCCGTACAATCCGTATTACAGCAACGTTATCCTGCCGCTCGCACTGTTTGACCTGCTGGCCGTCAGCCTGCTGTGGTAATTATTCATTAGTGCGCGGGGTGCTCCTGAAGGTTCTTGGACCAGGTGCACCCCTTATTTGATAGAGCGATGAAGATCGGCACCCCGCGTGTCAGTGAATAATGGCATTGACGAAAAATACGAGAAAACTGCCGTTGGTTCACGCAGCTTCTCCTCCATCTAGCGTCGATTTTTTGAAGGGAGCGGAAAAAATAATTTCAGCTATTTACATACATGCTGTATGTATGTTAGATTTAAGCCAATCATGAATAAGGAGTTGTTGATCCAGTGAACGTACAAGGCTTTTACCCGGTTATTATGTCCGGGCACATGGAGGAGAGTAAGGATTTTTATACCCGTTTATTTGGCTTTGAGGTTGTCTTTGAAGCGGACTGGTACATAAGCTTGAAAAGAAATGCCGGACCGGACAAGCTGTATGAGCTCGCCGTATTGTCTTGGAATCATGAAACGGTGCCGGCTGCTTTTCAGAGAGAGGTGCAGGGATTGATTCTCAATTTTGAGGTGGACAATGTCGACGCTGAATACGACCGGCTGATCAAGCAAGAGGGTCTCCCGCTTCATTTGGACATTCGCGACGAGGCGTTTGGCCAAAGGCATTTCATCACAAGCGATCCGAGCGGCGTGCTGATCGACATGATCCAGATTATTCCGCCATCCGAGGCCTTTGCGGACAATTACAAGGAAGACGTATGGACCGATCCGGAACCCAAGGCCGTCCAATGACACATTCCCAGCCCTTAAAGAATTATTTCGGGAGGGAGCTTGCCCTGACCCTATCGGATTTGATTCAGCCGCTCGTGGCCCGGTTTCCTGTCGACTCCTTCGTGGAGGCCGTAACCCGGCAATCCGAATCCCTTGAGCTCAAAGGGAGAGTTGCGATGATCGCGGCCGAGCTTCATCAAGCGTTGGCCATGCCGTATGAGGGCAGTTTGGAAGTGCTGCTTGACATCCTCGGCCCGGAAAATGAAACCGAGCAGGGCATGTTCACGAACGGCTATTTTTTAATGCCGGTTGCGTACTATGTCGAGCGTTACGGACTTCAGCATTTTGACCTGTCCATGCATGCCTTATATGAAATCACGAAGCGGCATACTTCGGAGTATGCCATCCGCCCTTATTTGCTGAAGTATGAGGATCAGTGCCTTGAACGATTGAAAGCGTGGAGAACGGATTCCAGCCTGCATGTCCGCCGACTCGTCAGCGAGGGGACACGTCCCCGTCTCCCTTGGGCTAAGCGGATTCCGGTTATAAAGGGGGATCCTTCGCATCACCTTGCTTTGATCGAGCCGCTGCTGAATGATCCATCGTTGTATGTCAGAAAATCCGTGGCCAATCATCTGCACGACCTAAGCAAGGATTACCGGGATTTCGTCATTACTTGGCTGGCGGAGCGACAGCACAGCGGCGGGGAGCATTTTCCTTGGATCGTCCGGCATGCGTGCAGATCATGGATGAAGGGCAGCGAAATGAAGAGCATGCACGAGCTTTTCTCTTCTGCTATATTTACAACATAGAATGAAGATTTGAAGAGAGGCATTTACGATGAAAAGAAGCAAGACGGAAGCGCAGGAGACGATGGAACGTCTGCTGCAGGTTGCAAGAGAAGAGTTCGCGGACAAAGGCTATGCAGACACCGCACTGGAGATGGTCGCGGATATCGCCCAAGTAACCCGGGGCGCGCTCTATCATCATTTTAAGAATAAAAAAGGGCTGTTTCTCGCCGTCCTGGATCTCGTACAGCGCGAAGTTTCAGAACGCGTCGCCTCGGAGGCGGGCCGTTCAAGCGAACCCTGGGAGCAGCTTCTGCTGGGCTGCCGGGCTTTTATCGCCGCGGCGGTAGAACCGCAGAACATGCGGATCATGCTGATCGATGGTCCGGCAGTCGCCGGCTGGGAGACTTGGCGCCAGATGGACGAAATCCATTCGATGCGTCATCTGCGGGAACAGCTGGATGGGATGCAGCAGAAGGGGGAGATGAAACAGCTGCCCGTCGATGCGATGACCCATGCGTTATCTGGCGCAATGAATGAATGCTCGTTGTGGGTGGCGGAAGCGGAGGATACGGCTCAGGCAGCTGATGATTCGATGCGGATTATTGAAACGATGCTGACGGGATTTAGGCGCTGACAGGCCATACTCCGATCGCGGATATCGAAATAGGAGATAAGCAGCCGGCCGGCAAGGAAAAAGCACCCGAATGGAGGGGTTCTCCAAAGTTCGGATGCTTTTTTTTAAAAAAAATTTATGCTCAGCAGAATTATGTGTGCTGCGAGGGAGGCTCAGGTCTGCAGCGTTCGAAAACCTCCTGCTGCCCTTCATCCATCCGGTCGATCAGCTTAACGATAGAGGGAGTTGTTCGCTCGTAAGATCAAGCCAATCCAATTCTTCCCGCGTCAGCTTGATCTTCGCTCCCTCATCACAGGATTTTAGTTCTTCCGCGTTTTGGGCGCCGATCAGCGCGCAGGTCGGGAAGGGCTGATTCAGGACATAAGCGAGTGCGATCTGAATCGTCGTAACCTGCTTGGCTTCGGCAAGCTTCTTGGCCCGCTCGAGCCGCTCCCAGTTGGCATCGCTATAGAACACACGGACCAGATCTGCGTTGTCCCGCACCTCGGGAGTGAATCGCCCCGTGAAAAATCCTCTGGCCTGCGACGACCAGGACAATAGCGGGAATTGCTCGGCTTCATGCCATGCGCATGTCTCTGCATCCGCAGATACGCAGCCTTTCCAGAAAGGCTCATTCGGTTTCGCAAGGCTCAAATTCGGACTGCTGAAGGAGAAGCCGACGAGTCCGTTCGCTTCCGCATATTGATTTGCCTCCCGGATCCGTTCCCAGGTCCAGTTGGACACGCCGATCGCTTTCACGGTTCCGGATTCGATATATTCGTTGAGCGCCTCCACTACCTCGCCAGCCGGAACATTCGGATCGTCGCGATGCAGTGCGTACAGATCGATATAGTCGGTCTGCAGCCGCTGCAGGCTGTCGGTGATGTCATTCTTGATATCCTTCCGGGTCACGCGCGGTCCGTTCTGGTCGTGGTGAGCGCCCTTGGTCAGAATAACAAGCTGCTCCCGGTTGCCACGCTCCTGCATATAACGACCGATCACTTCCTCGCTTTGGCCGCCGCAATAAATATGGGCCGTATCGATCGAATTGCCACCGATGGCCAGAAATGCGTCCAGATTGGCAGCTGCCCGCTCGTAGGAATCATGGTAGAAGTAGTCCGATCCTTTCATCAGCACGGAGACGGGTTTGTTCAATCCCTTGATTGAAATATACTTCATGTTCATACCTCCTTTAAAAATGTCACAGTACGATTCTTGACCGCTCATGGGCGGATTTCAGACATGCGTCAATGACCCTCATATTACGGACGGCATCTTCTGTTGTGTATCGGAGCGGCTTGCCGTCCAGTACCGCTTCGGCGATACGGTCACCCTGCTCGCTGTATGCGTTGGCGGAAGGAACCTCGATTTCCTTCCGGCCTTCACCGGTCGTCAAGAAGAAATTGGCCCCGTTCTCGGGCAGGCTGTATGCATACGGCACCTCGATTAGCCCTTCGGTCCCCACGATTTCAAGCGGATTACGGTAGGCGGCCCACATGCCGCAGTCAAAGGTCAGCGATACGGCACCTTCAAATTCGACCAGTCCGGATGCCATCATGTCGACATGATCATGCTCCGGCGAGAAGAAGGCCTGGACGGTAACGGCTTCAGGCTCTTTATCGAGCAAAATCCGGGCTGCGTTAATCGGGTAACAGCCGACGTCATAAATGGAACCGCCGCCCCAGTCCTTACGGAACCGGACGTTGCCTTGGTTGGCCGAGCTGTTAAAGGTGAAGGCGCTGCGGATGCCTCGGATCTCGCCGATCGCTCCGGATGCGATATATTCCTTCAAGATATCGTACCGCGGGTGGTAACGGTACATGAACGCTTCGGCCAGAATCACGCCGGCCTTCGCTGCGGCATCAGCCATCTCGGCGGCTTCGGCCTCCGTCAGCGCGATCGGCTTCTCGCAGAGCACATGCTTTCCGGCTTCGGCCGCTCGGATGCTCCATTCTTTATGTAAATGGTTAGGAAGGGGAATGTAGACCGCATCAATGTTAGGATCCTCGAGCAGGGCTTCATAGCTTCCATACGAGATATTTATGTTAAGCTCTTCGGCGAGTTGCCTTGCTTTATCCTCCTGCCGGCTCGCGATGGCTGCAACTTCATTGCGACGGGATTGCTGGAGTCCGGGAATGACCGCACGCTTGGCGATGCTGGCGCAGCCCAAAATGCCCCACCGTAGTTTCTTGCTCATCTTCATCAGTTCCTCCTTCGTTACTTGAGTAAGATTATATTGCGATTATAAGAGAGAATAATTAAAATTAATATAATATTATTTTGTATTGGATTAAAACAATATTGTCATCGAGGAGACCTAGGAATGAAACGCCAAATCCACTTGCTGACCCTGCCGGAGATGCCGTTCTTCTGCTTTCCCGAATCGGTGGGCATTTACCGGGAGGAGCCGGAGCACTCGGTTACGCGGGCTGCCGGGGCACTGAACAATTTCAACATTCATTACGTCGCTTCCGGTACGGGGTATGTGGAAATCGATCAGCAAGTGCATACGCTGGGGCCCGGCGAAGCCGTCCTGTATTTCCCCATGCAGGCACAGCGTTATTACAGCAGCGAAGATGACCCATGGGACGTCCGCTGGTTCCATTTTTACGGGAGCGGGCTGCAAAATTATTTGATCGAACGGGAATTTCATCGCAGTCCGCTGTGGAGTGTCCGTCAGCCTGCTGCATTTGAGGAGGCGCATGAAACGCTGTTAAAGGAGGCGGAGAGGCATCGGATGCTGAACCCGGCCCAGCTGTCGACGCTAACCTATTCGCTGCTGACGGTCTTCGTGGAGCAGGCATCCGCGCTCTCTGACCATAAATCCAGCAACTCGGGCAGCCGTATTCTCGAATTGCTGCCGATCATTCAGCAGGAAGCCGCCAAGCCGTTTATACTGGAGGAATGGGCATCAAGGATCGGGGTAAGCACCTATTACTTCTGTAAGCTCTTTCGAAACGTCATGGAAATGACGCCGATGGAATTCGTCACCAGGTGCCGCCTGCAAATGGCCAAGCAATGGCTGCTGGAACACAAGGACAAGACGATCGGACAAATTGCCGTTGAGGCTGGATATCCGAGCGTCAGCTACTTTAATAAGCGGTTTATGGAGCATGAAGGGATGACGCCGTCTTCCTACCGGCGCTTGCACGGAGGATAGTCTGGTCGTCCTGTTCCCACGTACGGGAACGAGCCCGACTTAGGTCCAGGTTCTAATCACTTCTAGAGTCGGTTTTGGCTTTGGTTTAACCGGATTACAATGGAGTTAACGAGGGATTTGACGAAATCCTGACCGATGATCAAGTTAAACGGGGGAAAGACCAATGTCCGATACAAAGAACTTATATATATTGCTAACCGATACGGGAACGATGTTTACGAGGCTGATCAAGCGAATTACGGCTGCGCCGTATAACCACGCTTCCATTGCATTGGATGGCCAGCTTAATGAGGTGTTCAGCTTCGGCCGGAAATGTGCCGATAATCCTTGGGTGGGAGGCTTTGTGGAGGAAGACGTATATGAAGGAACCTTCAGCCATTTTCCGGGTACGCGATGCGCGTTATTGCGCTTTGAGGTGACTCAGGAGCAATATGATCAGGTCCGCGCGGTGATCCAGCGCTATAAAGACGAGGAGGACGCCTACCGGTATAATCTGATCGGATTGTTCGGTGTTCTAATGAGGCTGGATATTACGAGAGAGCGGTCCTACTTCTGCTCTCAATTCGTTGCCGAGACGTTGCGCCAGAGCGGGATTCGCCTGTGGGACCGTTCGTCCACGCTGGTGACGCCGCATGATTTTCTGCTGCACCCCTCGATGGAGGTAGTGTATGAAGGCATGCTGTACGACTATCCGCTTCTAGATCAGACGAGACTGGCAAGCTTCCATCATCCGCTTCAATCGGCGGCACAGTAGAAGGCATCCTGAGGTGCTTGGCATACAGTTGGATAGGATAACGATCATCCTCTGCCGTCCGGCAGAGGATGATTTATTGTGGCCGCTACTCTCCAATGGGAGTCGAGCCGATCCTCATTCGAATCGTGTCCATACTTTCCTATTGAAGTTGTGTCGATACTTTTCAAGCTTGATTCGTCACTAGCCCATAGACAGGGATGCCGTTATTTGATGTGACCATTAGCCTGCCGGATTATCGTTTCGATCCGCTGTTCGTGTTGGAAAACGCTCTTCTTCTTCGCCAGAATTTGGCCGGAGAGGGTGAGCATCCGTGCCAAGGTATCCGATGTCCGTGACGGATCCTGCGACTTTACGGCGGCTTTAAAGTTCTTCCATTCGGTGTTCAACAGCTTGTTCGGGGTCGAGATCGCACTCTTGTCGCTTTTGATTTTGCTCTTATACGGCTCGATCCCGGATAGCACGGACCGCACTTTGGCCGCCTTGCCGGTACGTTCCTTCTTGGCTGCCGTCAGCGCCGCTTGCTTCTGCTTGATATCCTGCCTCCCAATATTCACCAGCAGCTTCATGCTGTTAGCCTGCGTCTGCAGCATCTTGGATAACGTCTTGTCCTTCAATTTCTTGGCTGCCGCAACCTGCCTGTTTAGCGCCGTGTAGCTGTCGAATAAAGGCTGATATTTACGCTTCGCCGCATTCAGCTGTTCCTCCAGATTGCGGATCTTGTCTTTATCCAGATCGCTGATCCTTCTGCGCACTTCCGAAGCCTTGGCTTCGTTGGCATAATGCAGCGAAGCGATTTTATCATCCCATTCCATGGTCTCTTTCCGTTCGGCTTTAAACGTATCATACTGCTTGAGCAGCCTGGTACCGCCCGACCCGCCGGCACGGCCTGCGGTTTCGCTTAGCTGATGGTTGATCGCATCCGTGAATTCGATCGCTGCGGCCGCGGCCTCCCGGACCGGCACTAGACCAATTATCAATTGCATCGCAAGATAGATCATGAACATTTTCTTCATCATGACAGTAATGCCCCTTCCATCCATTGGATTCGTTCCGAAAAGCCGCTCGTAAGCTCATACGAAGTCCGGGTAACAACGCAAAAAAGCACCCGGGCAGCAGGCGTCAATGCCTGGCTTACGGGTGCTTCCTTCGTAAGAATCCAGAATTAGTTTAGTAAAATATACAATATATAACCTATATTTGTAAATCATGTCTATGGTCAATTCTTTAAAAAGTTTAAGCGAGTCGAATCTTTGACAGAATCGCTGCCCATGCTTCCGTATCGCCTTCCCACGTCCTGCCTTTCGGGATGCGAACAAGCCTGGCATCTTCAGCGAACGAAGGCAGCTCCACGATGTCCGAGTCTTCTCCATGAAGAATAAATAGCATGGAAATATGGGGATTGGCATACGTTTCATGGATGGAGGCATAGATGGCTTCGGCATCCTGCTGATGTTGAATGATCCGCACGAGAAGAACGCTTTGGCCGGATGCCAGGCAATCATTAAACCGTGCGATTCTTCGATCCAGCCGTTCCCGAAATTCGGCATAGTCGTGTAGCGGCGGCTGGTCGGGCGTATTTTTAAAATCGTGAAATGACAAACAGGTTGACTGCCGATCGCGCACATAGTAGGTGTTTACGGATTTGCCGTAGATCTCCAAATGCTCGAGCTGCATAAAGCCTTCAAGCCGCCTGCGGATCACGCCGCAAAAATCGGCGGTCGATGCGAAATTGAACCAATCCCAGGGACCTGCCTGACGCCGCAGACCGTTTCGCTTGAGCTGAGCGGCAACCTGGCAGTTATGCCCCAGGCTGAAAATTGCCTCGTACCGGTACGGTTGTGTCTCCATTTCGAAGACCTCCCTTCCAATCTATCATTTCTTATTCTATGTTGATTGATAGAAAGGGTAAGGGCGCAGGAGAATTACAAGGAGCGCTTCAACCTCCTTAACCAACCGTCACAGGTAATTGTTTCGGTAAGCGGATGCGGACCGTTTCGGGCAATCTTCTTTCATTTCCGGCATTAGCATTATTGTGATGGCGGGAAGCTCCCCTATACGGCGGTTTACGGTCTATTACTATGGAGCCGGCTCATTGACAGGAGTAGAGGTCAGGTGATATTCTCCAATCAAACACGGGGTTTATCCGGGAAGACAACGAAACGATCCGAATCTGCCCCCTTGCCGCGGGCCCTGCTCCGGCTTGTGAGGTCGGTTACGGCGGCAGCGAATATACCGTTAACCAGAAGCTCTTCACTTACGAAGAGTTTTTTTCATGGCGGAAGAACCGTGTACTACAGCGAAAAGAATGTGATGACAGATGTTGGTTCGACTACGAACCCGAATGAACGGTTTACTACAAAATCATTTTTCCGGAGAGTCGATGGACTACCGGCAAATCTTTGCACTCATGCTTCCGATTCTGATCGACCAGGCTTTTATCATCGGCCTTAACTTGGTCAACACGGCGATGATCAGTTCCTCGGGAGTGGCGGCGGTCAGTGCCGTCAACATGGTCGATGCGCTGAATATTTTTCTGATCAACGTATTCGTAGCGGTGGCTACAGGAGGTACGGTCGTGGTCGCACAGTATAAAGGCAGCGGCAATGGGCAGATGGTGTCCAGGGCTTCTGCGGCTACGGTCACCTCGGTGACGATTATTGCACTAGCGATCGCGCTGCTTATCATCGGGCTGCATAATCCGATACTCCAGCTTCTGTTCGGCTCCGCTTCGCCGGAGGTATTGGAGAGTGCCCGGATCTACCTGATCGGCAGCGGAACATCCTTTCTAGGAATTGCGGTCGTACAGGCGGTATGCGGAGCGCTCAGGGGCATCGGAAAGACGCGGGCCTCGCTTGCGCTGTCGCTGATTATGAATCTGCTGTATGTGGTGCTGAATATTTTATTTATTACGCTGCTGCATATGGGGGTCTTCGGCATGACCCTGGCCATTAACATTGCCCGTTTTGCGGGTGCGGCCTGCGCGCTGTATTATTTATTCAAGGTCGACGCAACGCTGCATATCCGGCTGAAGGACTTGTTTCATTTTCCATTGTCGATGCTTCGCAAAATCATGTTTATCGGCCTTCCGTTCGCGGCAGAGCAGATGTTCTTCAACGGGGGAAAGCTGCTGACGCAGGTGTTTATCGTAAGCTTAGGCACCTATGCGATCGCTACGAATGCGATCGGCGGATCACTCGCGATGCTGACGCAAATACCCGCGAGCGCCTTGTCGCTGACGATCGTAACGGTAGTCGGCCAATGTATCGGCCGGGGGGATATTGCGGATGCCCGGAAGTTCATCCGGTCATTTCTATGGCTGGGTGCCATCTCTCTGGCGGTAATGGGACTTATCCTGATCCCGCTGTTCAATCCGCTCGTCGGATTGTTTAATCCGCCGCAGGAAATCGTGCATGAACTGTTCGTTGTCATGCTGATCAACGTGATCATTCAGGTCCCGCTGTGGTCGATCAGCTTCATACTCCCCTCCGCACTCCGGGCGGCGGGAGATTCACGGTTTACTTCCATTACCTCCATGATGACCATGTGGCTGTTTCGGGTCATCCTCGGTTACATCATGGGGATCGTGCTCGGCTGGGGCATTCTCGGCGTCTGGCTCGCCATGAACTGCGAGTGGGGCGTGCGGGGCGCGCTCTTCCTATGGCGGTTCCGCGGCAAAAAGTGGTATGCGCATAAACTGATTTAGCTATCATCCCTATATGAGCTAAGCCCCTATCGTGGGGCTTTTTTTATTTCTTCGGCTGACCTGGATCATTTTTCTAACTTGACTATATACCCGGTGGGGTATATATTATAAGCGTGCCACATCCGTATTCTTAAGCTTAATCCTTGAATTTGGATGGAATAAACCGAGGAGGTATGAGGGTGAGATACGATGATCAGATGAAGAACCGGGTAAAACGGATCGAAGGCCAGCTCCGCGGCATTCTGAGGATGATGGAGGAAGGGAAGGATTGCAGGGAAGTCATTACGCAGCTATCGGCGACGCGCGCAGCGATGGACCGGGCGATCGGCGTCATCGTCAGCGCCAACCTCGTGGACTGCGTCAAAGAGGCTGTGGAGAAAGGCCGGGATACGGAGCAGCTAGTGGTTGAAGCGGTGAATCTGCTCGTCCAGAGCAGATAACGTCACAGGCTATCTAAAAGGGCATTTGACCCAGGGATCAGAATTCGCAAAGGGTTGATGTCCGTTTGTTTTATCATATTATATACCCATGGGGGTATAAATTAAATGGTTGAAACTACGAAGGAGGAATTTTGGAATGCGTGCTGATCAAGTATTGGATGCCAAAGGCTTGGCATGCCCAATGCCAATCGTTAAAACGAAGAAGGCAATGAAAGACATGGAGCAGGGACAAGTGCTCGAGATTCATGCTACTGATCCGGGCGTGAAGAGCGATTTGACGGCCTGGGCCCAATCGATGGGGAACGAACTGCTCGAGCACCGCGAGGAGGACGGCGTGTTGAAGTTTTGGATCCGCAAAGGATGATTTTTGTATCAATAAATATACCCATAGGGGTAGAAGATCACATAAAAAGGAGGAAGAGATATCGTGACCGAACAGAAGCGAACGACCATTATCTTATTCAGTGGGGATTATGATAAAGCGATGGCGGCCTACATCATTGCTAATGGCGCGGCTGCGTATGACCATGAAGTGACCATCTTTCACACCTTTTGGGGGCTGAACGCCCTGCGGAAGGATGAGGATGTGCTGCTGCCTAAGAAAAAAGGGTTCATGGAGAAAATGTTTGCCAAAATGATGCCGAGAGGCGCCAACAAAATGGGGCTGTCGAAAATGAATTTTGCCGGCATGGGACCTAAAATGATAAAGGATGTCATCAAAAAGCACAATGCGGTTCCGCTGCCGCAGCTGATCGAGATGGCGCAGGAGCAGGATGTCAAGCTGGTTGCTTGCACGATGACGATGGATCTTCTCGGCCTGCAGGCGGAAGAGCTGATGGACGGGATCGAATACGCGGGAGTGGCAGCCTATTTGGGAGATGCCCAGGATGGGAATGTAAATTTGTTTATTTAAAGAATTTGGTTCCGTGGCAATTGCGAAAGTGTTCTGAGAATTAAAGCCGTTTTTCTCTAATGAAATAAGATGCATATTAACATTTTTTTATTCGAAAATATACCCCTAAGGGTATATGAAAATCCGAATGGAGGCTAGATCTTTAATGACTACAATACAATCCGATGCGAAGCTGGACGCGAAGGGGCTGGCATGTCCAATGCCGATCGTACGTACGAAGAAAGCGATGAAGGATCTCCAAGCTGGCCAGGTGCTCGAGGTCGAGGCGACGGATCCGGGATCCAAGGCCGATTTGAAAGCCTGGGCGGAAAGCGCCGGGCATCAGTATTTGGGCACGATGGAGGAAAATGGCGTACTGCAGCATTATCTTCGCAAATCGTCCGAGGAGGAAGGAGGAGAGCTCATGTATTCCAATGTGTGCGAACCTGCTGAACTGCAGAAAATGCTGGATTCCGGCGAGTCCGTTGTCGTCTTGGACGTGAGGGAGGCAGCCGAATATGCTTTCCGACACATTCCAAGCGCGGTTTCGATTCCGCTCGGAGAGCTGGAGTACCGTTTAGGCGAGCTGAACAAGGATGACAGGATCTATGTAATCTGCCGGTCGGGCGCCCGCAGCGACTTGGCGTCGAAAAAGCTTGCAGACAGCGGCTTTACGCATGTCGTTAATGTCGTACCCGGCATGAGCAGCTGGAGCGGGCAGACGGCCGGCTTGGACAATGGGCAGATGAAGTAACCGGTATAAGTGACGGGAATGGTAGCTCGCACCTCGGTATTCAAAAACGATAGAGGAACTTGATGAATAACCAAACCTAACAATAGAGAGGAAGATACAGGATGGCAATTAGAGCTATGCTTCCGCAGGAAGCGGCAGAGAAGGCAATTCGCAAGGAGCCGTTATTCATTCTTGATGTTCGCAACCCCGCCGATTTTGCAGATTGGAAGATCGAGGGCGAACGATTCAAGCATCTCAACATTCCGTATTACGAGCTGATCGACGGGGTGGAGGAAATATTGGAGCAACTTCCGGCAGAAGAAGAGATTGTGGTCGTTTGCGCCAAGGAAGGCTCGTCCGTTATGGTCGCCGAATTGCTGGCCGAGCAGGGACGGAACGCTGCTTACTTGAAGGGAGGCATGAAAGCATGGAGCGAGCTTCTCATGCCGTTTAAAATCGGAGATTTGAAGGAAGGCGGCGAATTGTACCAGTTCGTTCGGATCGGCAAAGGGTGCCTGTCGTACATGTTGGTGTCCGGCCATGAAGCCGCTTTGTTCGACGCGACACGGATGACCGAGGTATATGCTGATTTCGCTGCAAAAATGAATGTGCAGATCAAGCACGTCTTGGATACGCATCTGCATGCCGATCATATTTCGGGCGGGCGAGCCATCGCCGAGGCTGCAGGCGCAAAGTACTGGCTGCCTGCAAAGGACGCCGGAGAGGCGGCATTCAAGTATGAGCCGCTCGAAGACGGGGACGAGATTCTGCTTGGGAGCAGCGTGATCCGGATCGAAGCGCTCCATACCCCTGGTCATACGGCTGGTTCTACCTCATTCCTAATCGATGATCAATATTTGCTGACCGGAGATATCCTGTTCATCGATTCGATCGGCCGTCCGGACCTTGCTGGACATGCGGAGGATTGGGCGGGAGATTTGAGGAAGACGCTGTACTCCATATATAAGGAGCTGTCCGGGGAGCTAGTCGTGCTGCCGGCTCACTTCATGATCATGGACGAGCTGAACGCGGATGGGACTGTAGCGAAGAAGCTTGGCGAGCTGTTTGAAGAAAACCATGGTCTGAACATCCGGGATGAGGAGGAATTCAGATTGCTGGTCACGAAGAGCCTGCCGCAGCAGCCGAACGCCTACTTGGAGATCCGGCAGACCAATATGGGAATGATGCAGCCGAATGCGGAGCAGCAGCGGGACATGGAGATTGGGCCGAACCGATGCGCGGTTCGGTAATAAGGGCATGGAAATATGACCGTGTAAACGGTCATGCCTGATTGCAAAAGCGAAAAGGGAACCGGATGACGGTTCCCTTTTTTAAAGAATCAAGGGGGCAAGCACATGGAATGGACTGTAACTTACATCTTGGCGATATTCCTTATCGGTTTTATCGGTTCCTATATTTCGGGCATGGTAGGCATCGGCGGTTCCATCATCAAATACCCGATGCTGCTGTATATTCCGCCATTATTCGGCTTTGCGGCATTCACGGCGCACGAAGTATCCGGCATTAGTGCTGTACAGGTGTTTTTTGCCACGATCGGGGGCGTGTGGGCTTACCGGAAGGGCGGGTATTTGAATAAAACCTTAATCTTGTATATGGGTTCGGCGATTTTACTTGGCAGCCTATTTGGAGGCTTCGGTTCCAACCTTATGAGCGAAAGTTTCATCAATATCATGTACGGCATATTGGCATTGCTTGCTGCCGTCATGATGCTGATCCCCAAGAGGGGAGTGGACGAAATTCCGCTGGATCAGGTGACGTTCAACAAATGGCTTGCAGCCGGACTGGCGCTTGCGGTCGGTATCGGCGCAGGGATCGTCGGGGCGGCAGGCGCGTTTTTGCTCGTGCCGTTGATGCTGGTCGTCCTGAAAATTCCGACGCGGATGACGATTGCCACTTCGCTCGCAATCACCTTCATCTCCTCCATCGGGTCAACGGCAGGCAAGCTTGCGACAGGGCAGGTCGATTACGGCCCGGCCGCCATTATGGTCATTGCCAGCCTGATCGCTTCCCCGCTTGGCGCTTCCGCCGGAAAGCGAATGAATACGCGTGTGCTGCAGTTGATCTTGGCCATTCTCATTTTGGCGACAGCTATTAAAATTTGGCTCGATATATTGTAGCTCCGCTGTATCTTAGTATAATGGCAATAACGGATTTACCGCTGAGGAAGGCGAGCTAAATGACCCGATGCAGCTGCAGGGTTTGCTCCTAATTTGGATATGATGGGAGCAGTCCTTCATTGAAGCGGCAAGATGAGAGCGATGGAATCCTAATAAGAAGGCGGGTGGTAGGAGATGAATCCGTGGAACGAGCGTTTCCAAGGAGAGGAATATGTATACGGAACGGAGCCGAACGCTTTTGTGGTCGACATGCAGAGCCGGCTTTCATTAACCGGCCAGACACTTGCGATTGCAGAAGGGGAAGGTCGAAATGCGGTATATCTGGCCGAGCAAGGTCACGATGTAACCGTGTGGGATTACGCAGAAGCGGGGCTGAACAAAGCGAATAAGCTTGCGAAGGAGAAGGGCGTTAAGATTGCTGCCCGTCTTCAGGATCTGGAGGATGCGGCGTGGACGCCGGATCAATGGGATCAGATCGTGTGCATATTCGGACATTTTCCGAAGGCGCTGCGCCTGCGAACCCTTCGTGGCGTTAAAGAAGCGGTGAAGCCGGGGGGGTATTTCATAACCGAAGTGTATTCGATGAACCAGATTCCGTATCAAAGCGGCGGTCCGCAGGAGATGGACATGCTGTATGAGCCGGAGGATTTTTTGCGGAGCTTTGCGGATTGGAGAATCATTCATTTTTTTATAGGAGAGGTTCATCGCAGCGAAGGAGCGCTGCATCAAGGCTTGTCCCATGTCATTCAATTTGCCGGGCAGAAGCCTGCTTTCACGTAAGCACCGGAGGAAAGGAATGTGAAGGGTGTTTTCAAAGATTAGGCAAGAATCTCATGTGATGATTGAACGTTTGATCCAACAGTTTTGGCCGGAGTGGGTCGGGACGGTCAGTCAAGGCGCGGGCGGCTGGAACAATACGACGCGTTTCATCCATCAAGCAGACCGCGGCTGCGTGCTGCGCATCTATAACACCCACCGCGACAAAGACAAAATCGAATTCGAGCTTGCCGTGCTGGAGTCACTGCGGCAGAGCAAGCTCTCCTTTGACACGCCGATGCCGATCCCCTCGGCAGCAGGGGAACGGATCGTGCAGCTCCCGGACGGAAGCGAACGATATGCGGTGGTGTTTGGATTCCTTGAAGGAGAGCGACCGGAAGGGAACAGCCTCCAAGCGGCTTATTCCTTCGGGGAGAAGACGGGAGAGCTATTGAAAGCATTGGGGCGGATTGACATACCCCGTCCTCCCGCATACCGGCCGTATTATGAACTGCTCCAGTCCTATCCCGCTTGCACGAGGGAAACGATCGAGGCGTTCTGTTTGCAGCCGGAACCGGCATTTCGCGATCTGCACCAGGAGCTTCTGCGGTTACTTGATGCGTACGACGACATCTGCGGCAGACTCGGAGAGCTGAGGAAGCTCCCGCAGCAGCTGGTCCACGGGGACCTCAATTTCTCCAATTTGCTGGTCGATCCCCGTCAGCCCGAGAAGGTTACGGCGCTGCTGGACTTTGAATTTTGCACCCGGGATGTCCGGGTGATGGAGCCGGCGGTGGCGATCTCCGGATTCCTTGGATTCGAGGAGGAGCGGGAGGCCATCAGCCGATTCTGCCAAGGATTCGGGAGCCGGATCCGCTTGAGTCCGGAAGAGATTGAGGCGATCCCGGTGTTAATCCGGCTGCGTATGGTGGATGTATTTCTCCACTTCATGAGCCGGTACCATGAAGGCACGGATAGTGCCGCGGTGCTGCAAGAGCAGGTCCCGATGCTGGCGTCAGGCTTGAGGCAGCTTACGGACAGCATGGCGTGGATCCGGGAAGCTGCGGCGAGGTTTCTGCTTTGATTGCTTGAAGACAGGATTTACAGATGCAGGTCCTTCCAGTGTATTCCGCGGGAACGCTATTCAAGACGCGATCCGGAAAGCTCTCCCTCATACACCAGCATTCATTTGCATCCGGGAGCTTCGCTGCGTATGCGCACTGATTGGGCTGCCGGCAAATCGGACAGGTCGTCTGATCGACGCCAGCCTCGTCTTTCGGCTCGACAGGTTTAGTATCCATTGAATAGGAGCACCTCGATTCATGGTTCATCATTCTTAAGCGTATTCGGATACGGCCACGTTGTCCAGTAAGATCTCTGGTATGCGAACCATCACAATAACCCGGCCCTTCACCATGGAAGAGCCGGGTTTCTTAGCATTTCGTCGGTCGGCAGAAGACAAAAGCGTTACGAGAGCCGCTGGGGGAGGGCGTTATTTTTTCAACAAATTGATATGATCCAAATCCGTGCTGCTGTTAAAGATGAACTCCAGCTTGTACGCACCCCGATGATAAGTGAGCTTGGTCTGCGTGATACCGCCGTTCTTGAACGTCGTGGTGGACGCTGGGGCATACCAGTTCTGCTTCAGCATCTTCATCGTAATGCCGCCGATATTCGTTTGCCGTTCCACATTCGTGCCGAAATAACGAATCTCCCGAATCTTGTTCAGCTTATATGAAATTGCGTAACCGGGATTACCCATATTCGCGCTATATAGATCAAAATCATCTGCATGCTTGCGCGAAATGGAAGGTTCTCCGATCGTGTTGATCACGTCCTGACGGGTGCTCTTGCCAACGGTCAGTCGGCCGACCACGCCGGGAAACTGGCCTTTCAAAGCGGGTTTATAGAAGCTGTTCAGCGTCTTTAACGCTTCCTTGGCTGCATAGCTGTCGGCAGCGGCTGCCTCGGTGTGCCCGGCCGCCTCGGCATGTGGCGCGGAAAAAACGGCCGGAGTGAATCCAAGCCCCGCCAAACCGACGGTCCCTGCCACCGTAAGTGCGATGACGGCTTTTGAAATACGCTGTTCGTTGTTCATGATGTATCCTCTCCTTGTAACATGACATTACCACAAGTGATCTTCTTTAAACAAAATCTATGTTTATCGTAGTGGAAGAGAGGAGGGATTGGGTTACGAATCCATGAAAATGAAATTTCAGAATTGTGACCAATGGATAAGGGAGTATACATAGGTATCGTAGGACCTCCCGTTCTGATGGATGTACTTCCGAAGGAGGCCTTCCTTCTCAAAGCCTAAGCGGTTGAGCAAGGCATGGGAAGCTTCGTTGTCGATCAATGCGCTTCCGTTTCGAGGATCGGAAACATGACTAACCTCCCGTTATAAAAAACTGCCGCTCCGCTAAAGAGCGAAGGGCAGTTTGGGTTGAATGAATGTTAAGGCTATGCTATTGCTGCACGATGGCGATAATTTCGTCTTCCAGCTCCAGTCTGACCTGTTCGCTGTATGCACGAATGTTATATTCGGAGTGCAGATAACGGAGGATGGCTTCGATCAGGTTCGCTTCGATCAAATACTGCGTTCTTCCGTTTACCCATACTTCCGCCGTATATCCGGTATCCTCATCCCAGCTCAGCTCGAGCGACACGTCCGTCGGTTTCACGCCTCTGCGCTCCGCCTGATGCAGGCAGACCGCATTGACGATTTCGTCCATGCTAAGAATCATGGCTTAGTACCTATTGTTGTTATTGTTGTAACGGTCATCATCATTACGATGATGCTCGACAGCCGGCTTGCGGCGGTTTCTCACGGCGCGTACAACCATCATGATCACCATGATGAGCGCCCAAATCGCAATGAGGTTGATCAGCAAGCCCATAATCTCGCCCATGAAGCCCATGCCTGCGAACATGCTGCCGAACAGGAGCCCTGCCAGACCGCCGATCATCAGGCCTTTCATCAAGCTGCCGCCGCTGAAGAATCCGCGGTTTGCTGTATTTCCTGCAGTAGTCCCGGATTTATTCGAGTTGCTCGTGCTGTTGGATTGCTGCACGTTGCTATCGTTCTTTTTCGGGGTGTTCGAGTAGGACTTCGGTCCGGATTTGAAACCGCCGCCTCTGCGGGCGTCTACGGAATCGACCGGCGCGAGCGCTACAAAGAACAGGGTAAACGCAACTAGAATCGTAAGTACTTTTTTCATCTTGTACTGTCGTACCTCCCGGTAATTAAAATTAGAGAATGATTCGTAATACGGACGGGTCACGATAAGGTTTCAAAAAATTAATCACCATGCTTCGCTGCCGCTGTACGCTGATGCTCCTTCAGCAAGCCAAGCACCCAGTCGCACCATTTCAGCTCCGTTTCGGCCATCATCAGGCCTTTGGTTGCCAAAATGTAATTGCTGAACGCTTTGCTTCCGATTTCCCGGGTATCCTCGGGGATCCCGGCCAGAATCTGCTCGAAGTAACGCTTCTTCTCTAAATAACTGCTTCTGCGGTCCTCGTAGATATCAATCGCGATGCCGATCTCGGTTAGCCACAGGCAGAAGGTGCGCAAAGAAAGCTCATCCTTGGTGACGGCAGGCGCAATGGGCTGGTACATCCATTCGCGCAGCTTTTGCATGCCTTTCTCCGTAATCGCATAAATCTTCTTGTCCGGTTTGTCGGTCTGCTGAACCCAATGCGAGGATAGCAGCTGCTTCTCTTCCATACTGGCAAGCAGAGGATAGATTTGACTGTGCTTGGCCTGCCAAAACGGTTGGATCCGAAGCATGAGGTCATACCCCGACGACTCTCTTCTGGCGAGCAACCCTAACAAGCCGTATGACAACGTATTCATGGACATAACTCCCTTTGAAACGCATATCGTGGACACAAGGCAATGATGTTCATTGACTAGGGGTCCGATTGATAAAAAGTGTACACTGAAACTGTATGGTTTGACAACAGGGGAGAGGGGTTACGTGATGGTTTTTGGTAAAATTGTGACTAAAAAAGCACAAACGCAGCATGCGTTTGTGCTTGGAATTGACTTTTATTGCTTTATTTGCCTTCGTAACCATCGACAACAAGATCCAAAGCCCCGGTGTTCGGGTCGATGACCATGCCGTGTACCGCCACGCTTTTTGGCAGCAGCGGGTGGTTCTTGATAAGACTGACGGTGTTCCGCACGCCCTCGGTTACGTTATCGAAGCCGCGAAGCCATTTCGTGAGCCGAATGCCTGAATTTTCAAGGGTGGAGAGTACTTCGTCCGAAATGCCGCGCTCTTTCATATGGGAGATCATGACGTCAGCATCCAGCGCAGCCATGCCGCAGTCATGGTGACCGACGATGATCACTTCCTCAGCTTGAAGCTCATACAGCGCGACCAGGACGCTTCGCATGACGCTGCCGAATGGCTGGGAGATGATGGCACCGGCGTTCTTTATGATTTTGACATCGCCGTTCTTGAAATTCATTGCTTTCGGAAGCAGCTCAACCAGTCTTGTATCCATACAGGTTACAACGACGAGCTTCTTATCAGGGAAGCGGTCGGTCAGGTAAGGCTCATACTCTTTCTTCTCTACAAAGCTGCGGTTATGCTCCAGAATGCGGTCCAAATGTTTTTCCATAGGGTATCTCTCCTTCTGTATCTAAGAGTTAGGTTTAAATACGGGTGTCGGTTGCTATGATATTTGTTCCATACGTCTGATTGCGGCTTGTGAGACGAAAACTAGCGGTGCCGGCGTGCAAGTCCAGCTTAAGCTCTTCCTCGAAAAAAACCTCCTGCTTGCCATGAATGACCAGAGGGATCGAGGCGTTTGTTTGAATCACGGTATCGCCGTCGGCAGCACCGTCCACGACCTGCAGTCCCGGGACGCCGTTAACGGCACATCCGCAGCCCTCGGTATCATAGATCAGTCTCACGGCCCCAGGCCTGCTCCCGAGCATTTCCTTCAGCTTCAGGTCGGCCTCAGGGGATAGTTGGATGATCACAGTTCTAGGCCTCCCTCTATGCAGCATCTGATTTTGCTGTTTCTGAAAGTTGATTATATACCTAGCAGAACGTATCATCAATAGAGTAGTTATGAATCCAATCCAAAAAAATTTAAAAGAGCAGGTGAGCTGATTATGGAAGTGCAGGTATCTCAGCAATGGGAGCAGTTTCAGCAATTGATACGCAAAATCATGAGCTATTATGAAGCGCTCGGGGTCCTTCACTGGGATCTGCGGACAGGCGCCCCGCGCAAAGGCACGGACATCCGCTCGGAGACGATCGGCATATTATCGACGGAAGCTTTTAAACTGCAGGTCTCGGAGGAGATGGGACAGTTTCTGCAGTTTTTTGCGGATCCGAAGCACGAGGGGCAGCTGGACGAACGCCAACGCCGCATGGTAGCAGAGATACGCAAGCTCTATGAGCAGAACAAATCGATTCCGCCGGAACGCTTTAAGGAGTACTCCATTCTTGCCTCACAGTCGGAGACGAAGTGGGAGGAAGCCAAGAAGAACAGCGATTTCGCCGGATTCGAACCATACTTAACGAAGATCGTGGCATTCAAGCAGGAGTTTATCGACTATTGGGGAGTGAAAAGCACCCGATATGACACGCTTCTGGATATGTATGAGCCGGATTTGACGGTGGAGAAAGTGGACGCGATCTTTGACCGGCTTAAAGCTCGGCTTGTGCCGCTTGTGCATGCGGTTTCGGAATCGTCCTTCAAACCGGAGACCGGCTTTCTGAAGCAGCTGTTCGATATCGGCCAGCAGGATAAATTCAGCAGGTTCCTGCTTGGGCAGATGGGATATGACTTTGAGGCCGGCCGGCTTGATGAGAGCGTCCATCCGTTCGCTACCGGACTCAATCCCGGCGATGTCCGGATCACGACCCATTATTTGCAGGATGACGTTCTAAGCGCGGTGTTCAGCTCCCTGCATGAAGGCGGTCACGCCTTGTACGAGCAAAACATCGACAAGAGCTTGGCGGGCACGCCGCTGTCTTCAGGGGCATCGATGGGCATCCACGAGTCCCAGTCGCGCTTATGGGAAAACATGATCGGTCGCAGCCGGCCGTTCTGGCGCCGATACTTCGGCGATCTTCAGCAGCATTTCCCTGAACAGCTGAAGGATGTTTCGTTGGAGGATTTCTATCTGGCCGTCAATAAAGTCGAGAACTCCCTGATCCGGATCGAGGCCGATGAGCTGACGTATAATCTCCATATCATTATCCGTTATGAGATCGAGAAGCAGCTCTTTAACGAAGGGCTTTCCGTGAAGGAGCTTCCGGAAGTATGGAATGCGAAGTACAAGGAGTATCTTGGCATCATGCCTCCGAATGACGGACTCGGCGTCCTTCAGGATGTGCATTGGTCCGGCGGGGATTTCGGTTATTTCGCTTCGTACTCGCTCGGTAATATGTACGCAGCGCAAATGCTGCATACGCTCCGCAAGGAAATGCCGAATCTCGATGAGCTGATCGAGCAAGGAAATTTGGCGCCGATCAAGGAATGGCTGACGGAGAAAGTCTACCGGTTTGGAAAAACGGAGACCCCTTCGGAAATTATTTTGCGTGTAACCGGTGAAGAACTGAATCCGGACTACTTGGCCGACTATTTGGAGGCAAAATATAAAGAGATTTATAAGCTTTAATCTCAACATAAACAAGAAGCCGTATCACGGTTCCCGAAGAAATGAGCGTTAACGGGACGGTACGGATGAATTGAATGAAGCATGATAAGAAGCGGCGGTGCATAGGGATGATGTCCCAGCACCGCCGTTTTTTATGGTGAAAGAGCACGATTGCGGTCCTTCCACCTCTATGATGGCTAGTTAACCATTGGGCGAGTGGGTGCATATGCTGAAATGAAACGGTAGGTTAAGGGAATGGAGGGGTAGCATGAAGCGTCGAATATGGCGGGCGCTGGCGGCAAGCCTGCTGCTTGTGTGTGCCGCAGCGCTGGCAGGATGCGGAGGCGGCAGCGGCTCGGCAACGAAGGTCAAGGTGGGCGAAGTCACGCGCTCGATTTTCTATGCTCCGCAGTATGTCGCACTGGAGAAAGGTTTTTTCAAGGAAGAGGGGCTTGATGTCGAGCTGCAGACGACTCCCGGCGGCGATAAAACGATGACGGCGCTCCTGTCGGGGGCCATCGATGTTGCGCTTGTCGGGTCGGAAACTTCCATTTATGTGTATCAGCAGGGCTCGGAGGATCCGGTGATCAACTTCGGGCAGGTGACGCAGACGGACGGCACGTTTCTCATGGCGCGGAACGAAGGCGGCGAATTTGATTGGGATCAGCTGAAGGGGAGCGTGTTCCTCGGCCAGCGCAAAGGCGGGATGCCGCAGATGGCCGGAGAATTTACGCTGAAGAAAAAAGGCATCGATCCCCATGCCGATCTGGAGCTGATTCAGAATATTGATTTTGCAAACATCGCCTCGGCTTATGCCTCGGGGACAGGGGAATACGTGCAGCTGTTTGAGCCGCAAGCCTCGATATTCGAGAAAGAAGGGCGCGGCAAGGTGGTGGCATCCTTCGGCGTCGAGAGCGGAAACTTGCCGTACACCGTGTTCATGACCAAGCAAAGCTACATCGATAACCATGAGGCTACAGTGCAAAAATTTACGAATGCTCTATATAAAGCCCAGCAGTGGGTGGACGCAAACAGTCCGGAGGACATCGCCGATGCAATCATGCCGTATTTCAAGGACAGCGACCGGGATATCGTCGTCTCGTCTGTGAAGCGTTATAAGGAGCAGGGCAGCTTTGCGACGGATCCGATCGTGGATGAAGCCGAATGGAACAATCTGCTTGACGTCATGGAACAGGCGGGGGAGCTGAAGGAGCGGGTCGCACCTGACAAAATCGTCAACAACAGCTTTGCGGAGAAGGCCAAACAGGCAAAGTAGCGTTTCATCTCCCATCCATGGAATGAAAGGAGAGAGCACCATGGTACCGGTAGTAGAACTGAACGATATCACGCATGTATACGTGACGGATCGGGAAGCCTCTCTGGCTGTGGAAGGAATTGATTTGAGCGTCGAGCCGGGCGAGTTCGTCAGCTTGGTCGGGCCGAGCGGCTGCGGCAAGACAACGATATTGTCCGTCATTGCCGGTCTGCTCCAGCCTACGAAAGGAACGGCGATCGTCAACGGCAAGCAGGTCAGCGGCCCGTCGCCGGAAGTCGGCTATATGCTTCAGCAGGATTACTTATTCCCGTGGCGGACCATCATGGACAACGCCTTGATCGGATTGGAATTGACGGAGCGTCTGAATCCGGACAGCCGGAGCGAGGTGCAAAGCCTGCTGAAGGAGATGGGGCTTGCGGGCAGCGGTCCATTGTACCCGGCCCAGCTATCGGGAGGCATGAGACAGCGGGTAGCCCTGGTGCGTACGCTGGCGACAGATCCGGGGCTGCTGCTGCTCGACGAGCCTTTCTCCGCGCTGGATTATCAGACCAAGCTGCAGCTGGAGGACCTGATTGTCGAGACGCTGAGGGAGCGGGGAAAAACCGCGATCCTGGTAACCCATGACTTGTCCGAAGCGATCGCCATGAGCGACCGGGTCGTCCTGCTGAACCGCAATCCGGGACGCATTCACCGCATGTTCGCAGTGCCGGAGAACATAAGGGCTGTACAGCCGTTTTATGCCCGCAAGGAACCGGGGTTTAATGAATTATTTCATGAAATATGGGGCGAAATGCAGCGAATCGGGAAGGAGTGAAGCCATTGACAACCAATCGAGAGCGGAAAGAGCCGGCTTCTTCTTCAAACCGCTGGCTCCAGGATATTTATGATAAGCATAGAAGGAAAAAGCGCAGCATCCAGAGCCGGGTGCTCACCGTCCAGCTCAGCTTGCTGCTCCTGTTCTTCGCGTGGTGGGAGGCGGCGGGCAGAATGAAGTGGATCGATGTCCTCCTCTTCAGTTATCCAACCAAAATCTTCTCGAATATTTGGGATAACATCGTGACCGGGGAGCTGTGGGGTCATCTGGGGATTACCGTCGGAGAGACCGTTGTCGGATTTCTTCTGGGGACCCTGGTCGGCACCCTGCTTGCGGTCATCATCTGGTGGTCGCCTTTCTTGAACAAGGTGCTCGATCCTTACATGGTTGTATTCAACAGTATGCCGAAGGTGGCGCTGGGGCCGATATTCATCGTCATGTTTGGCGCGGGATTTACGGCGATTGTCGTGACGACGCTGTCGATCACGGTGATTGTGACGACTCTCGTTGTATACAACAGCTTTAATGAGGTGGACTCCAATCTGATCAAGGTTGTCCGCACCTTCGGCGGCACGAAGCGGCAAGTATTCCAGCGCGTCATTCTGCCTGCTTCCTATCCGGCTATCGTATCGACCTTGAAGGTAAATGTGGGCATGGCCTGGGTTGGCGTGATCGTAGGTGAGTTCCTGGTTGCGAAATCCGGGCTTGGATATTTGATTATGTACGGATTTCAGGTATTCAACTTCACGCTCGTGCTGTCGAGTCTCCTCATTATTGCAGTCGTGGCAACGGCGATGTACCAAATCGTCGTATATATTGAAAGAAAGCTGCTGGCCCACAGGTAGCATCACGTTCAAAGACTCGCTTCCACGGCAGAGGCTGAAGCCGGTTGTGAATGACATGAAAATAGGCTAGGATGGAACAAGATTGAACTTGATTATCCACGCTTGGGGGCTTTTGATTTTCATGGGATTTCGTGTCATTAAAACCGCTGTGGCAAGTCTGCTTGCCATCCTAATAACCGATGCTTTCAATATACCGGGGGCTACGTCCGCCGGTCTTCTTGCGATCCTTGGCGTCGACGTCACCCGCAAGCGCAGCGTTATCTCCATCTCGTCGCGTTTCTTTGCGTCGCTGCTGGGGCTGGCGCTGGCTTGTATTTTATTCTATCTGCTCGGGTTCCATTATTGGGTACTGGCGCTATACATACTGCTCGCCTTTCCTCTCATATCGAGGGCGAATTTCAAGGAAGGCATCGTCACCAGCTCGGTTGTTGTGTTCCGGGTGTTCCAGGGAGAAGAGATTGCGCCGGACATTATGCTCACTCAGGTTGCGCTGCTCGTGATCGGACTGGGCTCCGCGATGCTTGTGAATCTGGTGTACATGCCCAATAGCGAAGGAACCATGATGGACATCCGGCGTAAGGTGGACGGGCTGTTATCCGTGATCTTCAGTCATTTCTCCCTGACTTTAAGAGATCCGGAGCATATCTGGGACGGAAAGGAAATGATCGAGGCCAACCGTCAGATCGACCGGGGGATTGAGGAGGCGAAACGGGCATCGGAGAACCAGATGATCCATCCGGACGGAGCGTGGAACATCTATTTTTATATGAGAAAGGAACAGATGGAGAATATCCAGAGCATGATGCATCAAATCTCTCAGGTATACGAGAGGCTGCCGCACGGGATTCTCGCTGCCGAGGTATTCGAGCAATTAAGCAAGGATGTCATATCCGAGGGATATACCGGCAAATCGGAAGCTTTGCTTAATGAGCTGGAGGAACGTTTCAAGAAGATGGAGCTGCCGGCCACGAGGGAGGAGTTCGAGGTCCGGTCGGCGATTCTCCAGCTGTGCCGCGAGCTTGCTTATTATTTGAATATTTCAAAGAAATACAAGGCCCCTACGGCCAAAAAACCGCAGAAGCATGCGGGTTCCGCAGGCTGAATGCGATAATTCTGAACGTTTCTTTCAATTTTTTTGGCATCATCCGAATTTATTTGGACCACTTCATTCAACATTCGCCCATGTCGTGCATACACATGTATGGAATGAGTGTAAGGAGGAGGTTCGAAGATGTCATTGAGTCATAAACACCAATGTAGAGAAATCATCACGAAGGCGATCTGCGGCAAGGGTCGTAAGTTCTCTACCGTAACACATACCGTGACTCCGCCTAATAATCCGACCAGTATTTTGGGGGCTTGGATTATAAACCATCAATACGAGGCGGTTGCCGCCGGAGACGGAATTGAGGTTATTGGTACTTACGATGTGAACATCTGGTATTCCTATGACAAAAATTCGCAGACCGACGTGGCTAAAGAGACGGTATCTTATGTAGAACGCGTACCTCTCTCCTATCTGGATCCGAAGCATCGTGCTTCAACGGTTGAAGTGTCGGCGGAAGCGACACAGGAGCCGAGTTGTGTGGAAGCTAGCGTATCCTCCAATGGCACGAGTGTCATTCTACGGGTAGAGAGAGAGTTCGCGGTAGAGCTTGTTGCCGAGACGAAGGTGGTCGTCAAAGTGTGCAGCCACCATCACGGCGACTATGAAGACAAAGAGTTCGACTACGTCCTGGGAGACGGAGACGACGATTACGAAGACCTGGACTATGAAGGTCTGGAAGATGAATTGTAAGTTAACCCTCCATCAGGGAAGCTTATAATCCAGCATATGCGGTGAAAGCAGCTTTGCGGAGGGCGGATGCCCTCTTTTTTATTTTATTTTTGAGGGGGCCGGCTAATATGGCGCTGACCATGGGAACAGCAGGGGAACAACGCGGATTTGCCGTTCTTGACGGCTCTGCTGCAGCGCGCGCTGCGGCTAGATTGTCGAGAGCCGGCATACCGTGCCGGCTTACCGCAAGGCCCGAGCCGGCAGCCGGCTATGCGGCCAGATACTCGGTGCGCGTACGGGAGCTGACGGCCGAATGGATAAGGCATGATCAGACCGGAGGCGGCAGCACGCGCCATGAGCCGGAGCATGGCAGCGGAGGATATGCCGACGGCCTTCACCGGAGGCTGGAGAAGGCTGCAGTGCGTTCGCTGTACACATTGGGTGCCGAGGAAGGGGAAGTCGTTATCGCGGCTCGGCCCGGCCGCAGATATGTAGTGGAGGAAATTCGGCTCCATGGATCTCCCGGCCGGGCCGTTATGAGCGCCAAGGCTGCTCCAGCAGGACGGTACGATCGCCGGAGCTTGGGAGGTACGGAGGCGGGAGAGGGGAATCTGCTGCTCGGAATGGATCCCGAATTTATTCTGATGAAGGATAACGGGGAGATCGTCCACGCATCGGAGTTTATGCAGCGCGGGGGTCTGGCCGGTAGTGATGCCGTACGGTTTCGCGGAGAAGTCATTTACCCGCTGGCAGAGCTGCGGCCTGATCCCAAGGCGCAGCCGAAGGAGCTGATTCGCGAGCTGCAGCGGGCGATGCGTGAAGCGTATGCCCTCATAACGGACCGGACGCTGTCGTGGCGGGCGGGGGCATTGCCTTATAGGGATTTTCCGCTCGGCGGCCATATCCACTTCAGCGGCGTGCCGCTGAATATATCGCTTCTACAAGTGCTCGATAATTATTTGGCACTGCCGCTGGCTCTACTGGAAGACCCGCAGGGACGACAGCGCAGGCCGCGCTACGGCTTTCTGGGCGATTTTCGCCGCCAGCCGTACGGCGGATTCGAATACCGGACGCTCCCCAGCTTCCTGATCTCGCCCTTCGTGACCAAGTTTTCGCTAGCGATTGCATACTTGGCGGCCAAATACAGCGACCTGCTGCCTGCCAGGCCGCTGAATGCCGAGCGGTACCACCGCGCGTACTATGAAGGCGACAAGGCCGTGCTCAGGGAATGTGTTCCCGGCTGGCACCGGGATCTGTTAGCGCTGCCGGAATACCCGCAGTTTGCCTTCGAAATCGAAAAGGCGCTGTCGTATATCGAAAGCGGCCGGACGTGGGATGAGAGCAGGGATATCCGGCCGCTTTGGAATATTCCTTCGATGCCGTGAGACAAAGGATGCATTTCTGTTATAATAGAGTTCAGCTATAAACGGCATGGAGGTAAGTCATGGCTAAATATACGCCGATGATCGAGCAATATTTGAAAGTGAAGGAACAAGCGCAGGATGCGTTTCTTTTTTTCCGTCTGGGCGATTTCTATGAAATGTTTTTTGATGATGCGATTTTGGCTGCCAAGGAGCTGGAAATTACGCTGACCGGCCGCGAGGGCGGAGGCGCCGAGAAGATTCCGATGTGCGGCGTGCCTTATCATTCGGCAGAAGGCTATATTCAGCGTTTGATCGAAAAAGGCTACAAAGTGGCTATATGCGAGCAGATGGAGGATGCATCCGTCACGAAGGGCATGGTCCGCCGGGAGATCGTCCGGGTCGTCACGCCGGGAACGATCATGGAAGGCAAGGCGGTTAGCGATAAATCCAACAACTATATGGTGTGTGTAACGGAGGCGGGAGGTCTTCTGTCTCTTGCCGCATGCGATCTGTCGACCGGGGAGCTGTACGTCACCTCGGTGCCGTTCTCCGAGGAATGGCTGAGGGATGAGATCAATATTTACGAGCCGTCCGAAATTATCGGGGATGCCAAGCTGCTGGAGATCATTGCTTCCCAGGCGCTTCCCGGCAGCCGCAACGTGGTGCATACGGCATGGGAACGCCGGGAGGACGGTCTGGTCAAATCGCAATTCGGCGAGGCTGCCTGGGCCCGACTTGAGGAGGAGCGAAGAGCGTGCATCTCTCTCTTGATCTCGTACCTCAGCGAAACCCAGAAGCGTTCGCTCGGCCAGCTGACCCAGATCGATTCCTATGAACCGGGGCAATTCATGGTTCTGGATCCGTTCACCAGACGCAATCTGGAGCTGGTCGAAACGGTGAGGGAGCGGTCGAAGAAAGGCTCGCTGCTGTGGCTTCTGGATCAAACCGAGACGTCGATGGGAGCGAGGCTGCTTCGCCGCTGGATCGATAAGCCGCTCTTGTCCCGTGCGCGGATCGAGGAGCGGCTAGAGGCTGTTGAGCATTTGTACAACCAGTACATACTGCGTGAAGATTTGCGGATGGCGCTGAAGGAAATTTATGATCTCGAGCGTTTGGTAGGCCGGATCGCATTCGGCAGCGCCAACGGCCGCGATCTGAATGCGCTGAAGCTGTCGCTGCGGCAAGTCCCGGCGCTGAAGGAGCTGTGTGCGCAGTCAACCTCCGGTACGCTTCGCCGATTGGCGGAGGAGACCGATACATGCGAGGAATTGTATCAGCTTATCGAGGATGCCATCGTGGATGAACCGCCGGTTTCGGTGCGGGACGGGGGAATCATTAAGCCCGGTTACCATGAGCGGCTCGACGAGCTGCGGGAAGCGAGCACGAACGGCAAACGCTGGATCGCGGAGCTTGAAGCGAGGGAGCGCGCCGCAACGGGGATTAAGTCGCTTAAGATCGGCTACAACAAAGTGTTTGGCTATTATATTGAGGTCACGAAATCCAATTTGTCCTCATTGCCGGAAGGCCGGTATGAGCGCAAGCAGACGCTGGCGAATGCCGAGCGGTTCGTCACGCCTGAGCTTAAGGAGAAGGAAGGACTGATCCTTGAAGCGCAGGAGAAGATGGTCGATCTCGAATATGCTCTGTTCACCGAGCTGCGGGACAAGCTGAATATGCAGGTGTCCAGATTGCAGAAGCTGGCCGAAAGAATCGCTGAGATGGATGTGTATCAATCGCTGGCTGCGGTCAGTGCGGAGCACCGGTTCGTGAAGCCGGAGCTGAGCGATGGCTATGATTATATCGTCGAAGGCGGACGCCACCCGGTGGTGGAGGCGGTGATGAAGGATTCGGCATTTATCGCCAATGGAACGGAGCTGCGCAAGGAGGGTTCTTCCATCCTGCTGATCACCGGTCCGAACATGGCGGGAAAAAGCACGTATATGCGCCAGGTTGCGCTGCTGTCGATTCTGGCCCAGATCGGCTGCTTCGTGCCGGCGGAGCGCGCCGTCATTCCGCTGGTTGACCGCATCTTTACCCGGATCGGGGCCGCTGACGATCTGATCGGAGGCCAGAGCACCTTCATGGTGGAGATGGCCGATATTCAGGTCATGACCGAGAAGGCGACGCCCCGAAGCCTCATCATTATTGACGAGCTGGGACGGGGAACCTCCACGAGCGAGGGGATGGCGATCGCCCAAGCCGTGATCGAATATGTGCATGACCATATCGGCTGTAAGGCGCTTGTGTCGACGCATTTCCATGAGCTGGCCCATCTGCAGGAAAGCCTTAAGGGGCTTAGCAACTATTCGATGGCCGTTCAGGAAAGCGGGGACAAGGTGCATTTTCTGCGCAAGCTGATTCCGGGCGCCGCCGACAGCAGCTACGGCATATACTGCGCACGGCTGGCAGGTCTTCCGGGCAGCATCATCGATCGTGCCTACGGACTGCTGCAGGGCCTGGAGCAGGCTTCCTTGGCCGCTGTCGCTTCCGAGCATGGCGCTGCGCTCCAGCGTATCGAATCAGCACAAGGAGGCACTGTAGGAGGTTATGCCAACACGCGACAGCATGACGTTGTCAGGGAAGCGGTGGAGGCAGCCGAGCCATTGGCGAGGGCAGGATCAGAAAGCCTTGAGAGCCGCGAAAACGGCAGAATCGGAGAGGTGATTCAGCTCTCGATTTTTGACGATGAGGCTGTCAGAGAGCCGAAAAATGCCGCAATCGGCAAGGATAAAGCGGTTTTTGAGGAGGCAGGCGCCTCCGCTTCGCAGGATCCGTCCGTTCGGGCGCTCATCGAAGCGGTGAAGGGTGCAGACCTGATGAATATGACGCCGCTGCAAGCGATGCAGCTATTAAATGATCTGAAGATGAAGGCGAAGGATATGTAGCGGTGATTAGCCGATTCGCAATTGCAACCAGTCTGCATTGTGATTCAAAGCTGATTTGCATTGAGGCTCAAAGTATTAGCAGCTGCACAGAGCTCCATTGTGACCCAAAGCTGTTTTGCAATCTTAGCTACATTGTAGTCACATTGTAGTCACATTCTAGTGAAAGCTGCGCTGTAATTACAGAAGTTTTGTTCACGAAGTAAGTAATGGTAATTGAGCCTGCAGTTTATAAGACGAAATTGCATTTAAATACAGCAAGGAAACGGAGGTAGGGGATCATGGGAAAAATTCGCGTATTGGACGAGCATATTGCGAACCAGATTGCAGCCGGTGAGGTGGTTGAACGGCCTGCCTCCGTGGTGAAGGAGCTTGTGGAGAACGCGATCGATGCCGGCAGCACGAGAATCGACGTGGCCGTCGAGGAAGGCGGCCTGGACAGCATCCGCGTAACGGATAACGGCTCCGGCATCGATCCCGACGATTGCGAGACCGCCTTCTACCGGCATGCGACGAGCAAGATTGCCGAGGGGCGAGATCTGTTCCAGATCATCAGCCTCGGATTTCGGGGCGAAGCGCTCCCTTCGATCGCGGCGGTGTCCAAGGTGCGCGTCGTGACGTCGAATGAACAGGACGGCCGCGGGCGTAAAATCGAAATCGAGGGCGGCAACCTGCGTGTGAACGAAGAGACCGCTGCGCCTAAAGGGACGGATTTCCTTGTCAGGGAATTGTTTTACAACACGCCGGCAAGGCTGAAATATATGAAGACGATTCAAACGGAGCTGGGCCATATTTCCGATTATATGTACCGCTTGGCGCTGTCGAGACCGGATATCGCGTTCACGCTGCGCCATAACGGCAACACTCTCCTGCAGACGCTCGGAAACGGAGATGCCCTGCAGGTCATCGCGGCCATTTACGGCACCCAATCCGCGAAAGCGATGATGAAAATCGAAGCGGAGAATATGGACTATACCCTTCAGGGGTATATTAGCCGCCCTGATTTTACCAGGGCCAACCGGAACGGCATGTCCTTGATCGTCAATGGACGATATATTCGAAACTACGGTCTGATGCAGGCGGTGCTGAAGGGATACCATACGCTCCTGCCGATCAACCGGTACCCGCTCGTCGTGCTTCAGCTGTCGATGCACCCGTCGCTAATCGACGTAAACGTCCATCCGTCCAAGCTGGAGGTCCGCTTCAGCAAGGAGCCGGAGCTGTTCTCGTTCATAGAAGAAGCGGTTCGGAATGTGCTCCGGCAGGAGATCCTCATTCCGCGCCCGGCTAAGCAAACGATCGGCAAGAGCGATAACGCTTTTATCCAGGAGCAGCTGAATTTTCCTGCTCCATCCTATGGAGCGCCGGCTCGCGGGGAGCGTGCGGAGATCCCTCAAGACGGCTTGGGCGGCAAGCCCCCGGGTGAATCTTCTGGGCGTGAATTCCGGCGGGAGACGCCGCCGAGACCGGATTCGCTGCAAGAATCCGTAACGGGCTCTTCCGGAGACTACAAGGAATGGACTGCACAGCAGCCGCAGACGAGGGAAACGGCTGCGGCGGCCGCGTATCCTTCGAAGCCAAGCTATGAGGACCGTGCGGCGGATCGCAGATCGGCCAATGTGCCGGCCGTCACGAAGGAATGGATGGCGGCGGCATCGGGCCCGGCTCCGGACATTCCGCCGTTTCCGCAGCTAACCTATATCGGGCAGCATCATGGAACCTATATTATCGCGCAAAATGAGACCGGCCTGTATCTGATCGACCAGCACGCGGCTCATGAGCGCATTAACTACGAATACTACTATGAGCAATTCGGCAAGCCTGCGGATGCCTCGCAAGAGCTGCTGCTGCCGATAACGCTGGAGTTCACGCCTTCGGAAACGGAGAAGGTGAAGGAACGCCTGCATTGGTTCGAGAAGGCCGGCGTATACATGGAATTTTTCGGAGGGAACACCTTCCTGGTCCGTTCCCATCCGTTCTGGTTCCCGAAAGGCGATGAGAAGGGCTTGATCGAGGAAATGGCCGAGTGGGTGCTGAACGAGCGGCACATCGATATTGCCAAGCTAAGGGAAGCTTCCTCGATCATGTGCTCCTGCAAAGCCTCAATTAAAGCGAACCAGAAGCTGACCGAGCAGGAGGCCATGACGCTGATCCGGCGTTTGGCCGAGTGCCGGCAGCCGTATACCTGCCCGCACGGACGACCGATTGTCGTCTCCTTCTCCCCGTACGATTTGGAGAAAATGTTCAAGCGCGTCATGTAACAGCAAGGAGGAAATTCATGATTATTACAACTGGAGAAGCGGAAGCGCCTGACATCGTGGAACGCGCCAAGCGCCTAGCCCAGGAAACCGGCTGCCGGTATGTTCCAAGAGGCGGCCAATCGTTAAGAAAGCTGGCCCGCCGGATGGGCGAAGAGGACGTGCTGGTCGTCTTGCACGAGCATGTCCGCTTAAGCGGTCCGGATGGCTCGGTCACGGAGTTTCACCCCAGCATGGGCTTTGTAAGGCTGAAGCGGGTGCTTCGCGGCAAACCGGACCCGATGCTGGAGGCTTCGCGCATGGAGGAGGGCGACTCGGTGCTCGACTGCACGGCAGGGCTGGGCGCGGACGCGCTTGTTTTTTCCGGAAAAGGCGGGCCGAACAGCCGCGTGGTTGCACTGGAGAGCTCCCTGCCGCTGTTCGCGATGCTGAAAGAGGGGCTCAGGACCTATAAGAGCCAGTTCGAGGCGAGTGATCAAGCGATGAGGCGCATTATGGTCAAGCATGGACATCATTTGGAATATTTACGGTCGCTGCCGGACCGAAGCGTCGATATCGTCTATTTTGATCCGATGTTCCGTGACCCGATTACAAGCTCCGACTCGATGAATCCGCTCAGACTCTATGCGAACGGCGAGCCGCTGGATGAGGAAAGCGTGAAGCAGGCGGTCAGAGTGGCCCGCAAAACCGTTGTCATGAAGGAAACGCGGTACAGCGGCGAGTTCGAGCGATTGGGCTTTACGGTCATGCAGCGGGGGCAGTCGAAAACTACGTACGGAGTGATATCCATTGACAGTTGAATCCAAACCGAGATTGCTTGTTCTGATCGGTCCTACAGCCGTCGGCAAAACGAAAATGAGCATCGAGATCGCCAAAGCCTTTAATTGCGAAATTATTTCCGGCGATTCCATGCAGGTATACCGCGGCATGGATATCGGGACCGCCAAAATTACGAAAGACGAGATGGAGGGGGTTCCCCACCACTTGATCGATATCCATGAACCGGATTACCCTTACTCGGTGGCGGAATTTCAGGAGCAGTCCCAGCGCTTGATTACCGAAATTACGGAGCGCGGCAAGCTGCCCTTCATCGTCGGCGGCACAGGGCTTTATGTCGAATCCGTCTGCTACGGCTACCAATTCAGCGAGAGCGGAGCGGATGAGGAATTTCGCAAGGAGCAGTTCCGTTATGCGGATGAATACGGGGCGGAGGCGCTTCACCGGAGGCTTGCGGAAGTGGACCCGGAGAGCGCGGAGCGGCTGCATCCGAACGATCTGCGCCGGGTCGTTCGTGCTTTGGAAGTATTCCATGTGACCGGCATCCCACTTTCGTCCCAGTTGGCCCCTCAGAAGAAGGAGTCTCCGTACCGATTATGCCTGGTCGGTTTGACAATGGACAGGCAAATGCTATATAACCGTATTGAAGAGCGAATCGATCTGATGTTGAAGCAGGGGCTCGTCGAAGAGGTGGCAGCGCTAATGGAGAAAGGGTTCGGCCCCGGGCTTGTTGCGATGCAGGGTCTTGGCTACAAGGAAATCGTTTCGTATCTTCAAGGGGAATGCAGCTATGAGGAAGCGGTGACGCTGCTCAAGCGCGATACCCGCCGGTTTGCGAAGAGGCAGCTATCTTGGTTCCGCCATATGAAGGACATCGAGTGGGTAGACGTCACCGACTCGGGAAATTTTTCTGCGAACTATCAAAAAATCCGTGCTATAATAGCAGGAAAGTTTCACTAATATCTTGAATATATTCTTCAAAACAATCTAATTGAACCATTGGGGGTACGGCTAATGAACAAGTCCATCAACATCCAAGATACGTTCTTGAACCAACTGCGCAAAGAGAACATCCCGGCTACGGTATACCTGACCAACGGCTTTCAGATCCGTGGAACGATCAAGGCTTTTGACAACTTTACCATCGTGATTGACAGCGACGGCCGTCAGCAAATGGTGTACAAGCATGCCATCTCCACGTTCATGCCGCAGCGCAATGTTTCCCTGATGCAGGATAGCAGCAACGATCAATAAAATTCACGGATTTTTGCACGATATGCTTGGGATAATGTCTCTATACCTGGATTTCCCTAATCATCGCTGCAATCATGAGGTCATTAGCGGCCCTGGCTTCTTGGAATGATCGCGTCCTGATTAACTTGAAACTTTTTGGTTTATATTTCGTTTAGTTTATAAGGAGTGCAGAGAGCAACCTGAGAAGGTTGTTCTTTTCTTTCCGAGAGTCTGTAATGTGTACAGAGTTTTGTATCCCGCAAGGGAGCAAGGAGGGGGACAAATGGCTGGAAGAGATAACGAGATGTCCAGGGTGAACAAAAACAAAGATAACCCGAAGGCATCCAAAGGATCCAAATCAGGGTCGAAGAAGAAGAAAAAAGGCAGAGGCAAGCGGATTGCATGGGCTTTGTTTTTTACGGCGGTTATCGCCATATTTTGCGCCCTGGCAGGGTATCTGTTTATCTTGGTCAGCGGCGAGAAGCTTCTGGATCAGAATAAGGATAAACTGACCGCTTACGGTACCTCGAAAGTATATGATCGACAAGGCAATTTAATGGGCGAATTGTCGATCCAGAAGAGCGATCCGGTTGAATACAAGGATATTCCGGAGCAACTGGTTAATGCATTTATAGCAACAGAGGATAGACGATTCTGGGAACATAACGGCGTCGACATTTGGTCGATCGGCCGCGCTGCCGTGAAGGATATTATGGCCCGTTCCATGGTGGAGGGCGGAAGTACGATCACCCAGCAGCTGGCGAAAAATATTTTTCTGACCCGGGACAAAACCTTCTTCCGCAAAGCGACCGAAATGTCGATCGCGCTGGCGCTGGAGCGGAAGCACAGCAAGGAAGAGATCATTGAAATGTATTTGAACCGGATTAACTTCGGCGGACCTTACTACGGCATTAAGGCGGCTTCCGAGCGTTATTTCGGCAAATCGGATCTTAAGGAGCTTGAGTTGTGGGAAATGGCAACGCTGGCCGCCATGCCGAAGGGGCCTTCCCGGTACAACCCGCTGAAAAATCCGGAGCTGTCCAAGGAGCGCCGTGCGGTCGTGCTGACGCTGATGGAGCAGCAGGGCTATATTACGGCCGAAGAGGCCGAGAAGGCGAAGAAAGTCGATTACGACTATACGCCGCCGGAAAGAAAGCAGAAATATACGGCCTTTATCGACTACGTCATGGATGAGGCTGAGGAGAAGTGGGGGCTTACCGAGGACGATTTGAATATCGGTGGCTACCAGATCTATACGACGATGGACGCGAACGCCCAGCAGGCGATGGAGGAAGAATTCAACAATCCGGCCAACTTTGAAGAGAGCCCGGATGAGGAGATCGTTCAAGGCTCCATGGTTATCATTAATCAGGAGAACGGCGGGATCGTGGCGATATCGGGCGGCAGAGAGTATATGCGCGGCGGATTCAACCGTGCGACCGACAGCCGTCGTCAGCCGGGCTCGGCACTGAAGCCGATCGTGTCGTATGCGCCGGCTCTGGAATCCGGCAACTTTACGAAGGATTCCAGGCTGAGCAACAAGAAGCAATGCTTCGGGGATTACTGTCCGAACAATCTGCATGGATACTCCGATACGATCAGCATGCCGGAAGCGATTCAGCGCTCCGAGAACATCCCGGCGGTATGGCTGCTGAACCAGATCGGGGTTAAAACCGGGGTCGAGTTCGCCAAGAGTCTGGGCATCCAGATGACGGAGGCCGACGCGAACCTGTCCCTGGCTCTTGGCGGCATGAATTCCGGAACGAACACGTTCGAGATGGCTCAAGCGTTCAGCGCATTCGCCAATGGCGGCGAGCTGAAGGAAGCATTCGCAATTAAGGAAATACGGAATAATCAAGGCAAAGTCGTGCATGAGAATAAGGGAAGCAAGGGCAAGCGAGTCATGAGCGAGTCGACGGCTTCCCAGATGACGGAAATGATGGAGCGTGTCGTTCAGGACGGAACGGGCCGGAATGCCCGGATCAGCCGTCCGGTTGCCGGTAAAACCGGCACGACGCAAAGCGGCTACGAAGGCATCAGTTCCAACCGTGACGTCTGGTTTGTCGGTTACACGCCGGAACTGACGGCGGCCGTATGGATGGGATACGACAAACCGAACAAGCAGCATCTGCTGAAGCGAAGCAGCTCAATGTCCGCAGCGCTCTGGGGCAAGATTATGGAGAGGGCGGTTCAGTCCTATGAGCCGAAAAACTTCCCGAGCACCGAGCCGGCCCCGCCGGTGGTGGAGACGCCGAAGCTAGAGCCTGTCAGCGGCCTGACCGGATCTTATGACGGCGCGAATCAGACCGTCTATCTGAGCTGGAATGGCGTTCAGGGCAGCGGCATTCAATACCGGATTTACCGCCGGGAAACCTCGGAGAGCGAATTCACGCGGATTCTGAATGCGGTGAACAGCACCTCCACGGATGATATGAGCGCGATGGAGGGGCTGACGTACGAATATTACGTAACGGCCTATGACCCGGCAACGGATCAAGAATCCGAGCGCTCGAACGTGCTGCAGATCGCTGCCGTATCCGAGCTGCCGCCGGATGATCTTGAGCCGGATCCGGGGGATATTGAGGATGTGATTCCGCCGGATGAAGGAGATGCCGGCGATGGCATCGACATACCAAATGGCGAAGACAACGGTAACGGCCAAGATAACGGCAACGGCCAAGGCAATGGAAACGGCCAGGGCAACGGCAATGGTCAAGGCAACGGAAATGGAAACGGTCAAGGCAATGGCCAAGGAAACGGCCATGACAATGGCGGTACCAATCCGCCTGCGGACGGCGGACAGGGCGATGGATCCGGGTCGGATGCGGGTGATGGCACGGGCGGCGAGGATTCGGGAACGATTGAAGGCACCACCGATTCGGGCAACGTCACGACGGTTCCCGGAACCATCGTGGAGCCGGATGTTCCGGCCACCGAGTCTGATCCTAACCAAGTTAGTCCATAATGAACAAAGAAGCCTTCGCGGATAAAAGCGAGGGCTTCTTTGTTTTGAGTGTGAAACCTAAATGTGGTAAGCTGGGAATACGATATGGGGAGGAAGAGTTCCATGAAACGTAAATTCGGAGATCGGGCAAATTGGCGCCGTATCACCCGCCGGCACTTCACTTCCCGGTATGTGGATTCCGAGCAATTCACAGGGTACCTGACCTTATACACCATATATGGCCTGAAAGAACCATTATGGAAAACCTATGGCCGCCATACATACCGCATTGCGGACAAAGGCTACTCTTGGCTGCAGTATTATCCGAAGGACAGCCATTATATCGTTACGGCCATGTTTGACGATAAGCGAAACATCGTGCAGTGGTATATCGATATTTGCAAGAAGCAGGGCGTAACCGACCAGGGCGTACCGTGGTTCGATGATTTGTATCTGGACGTTGTGGTCGTCAGCAATGGCGAAGTATTTTTGCTGGATGAGGATGAGCTGGAGGATGCCCTGAACCGCAATGATATTACCCGCGACGACTATCGGTTGGCCAAAGTAACGGCGAAAAGCCTGCTCCGGGCGATCGATGCCCATGAATTCCCCTATTTCATGATGTCTCTGGAGCATCGGCAGCAGCTATTTCATAACGGCGAATTCAGGAGGAAGTCATAATGCGGCAGGAAATAAACGGAGAAGAGCGGGTTATACGTTCCAAGACCGGGAAGAAACTATGGATGAAGAGGGCTCTGTATGCGCTGCTTACCCTCGTTGCGGCTGGCGTATTATGGTCAGGGTATGCGTATTGGAAAATCGAAAGCGCCGTCAGCAATCCGGCTGACAAGGCGGACGTCGGCATCATACTCGGGGCATCCATGTGGGGAGATCAGCCGAGTCCGGGGCTCCGCGAACGGCTTGAGCATGCTCTCACCGAGTATAAGGAAGGGCGGTTTGGCACGTTTATCGTAACCGGCGGACTCGACAAGCCCGGCTATCCTTACACCGAAGCCGAAGGGATGCGCAATTATTTAGTAGCGGCGGGTGTTCCGGAGAGCGACATTTTTTTGGAAAACGAAGCGACCAGCACCTATGAGAATTTGCTGTACAGCCAGGCAATTATGAAAGAGCAGGGATGGAAGACCGCGATCATCATCACGCATGATTATCACGGCACTAGATCGATGGAAGTGGCGGCGACGCTCGGCTATGAGCGGCCAACGGTTTCGCTGACGAAATCTACCGTGCTGCCGATGGCGAAGCATAAATCCAGGGAAGTGCTTGCCTATACGAAATGGACGGCCGATCGGCTTCTGATTGCAGCCGGGCTCCTATGAGGACGAAACTTCTAATAAGCAGGCTGTCAGTAGAATACATTGGAATAGATAGTCAGCCCTTTGGATAAAGAGGTGAGGAGCTATGAACGGGCGAGTAACGGCCGTAAACGGCCGATCTGAAGGACGGCCATCCAGACAGATTAATGTCGTGCTCCGCAGCGCGGAACCTCCGCTTATCAGCAGCGCAGTTCCCGAGCGGGAACCGTCCCCTTCGCCAAACCCTGTTTCCCAGCACAGTCTATTCCAGGAAATACAGAAGGAGCTGGATCAGCTTGTAGGTTTGGATCAAATTAAAGAGCTGGTTTTTGAAATTTATGCCCTGCTTCAGGTGGCCCAGATGAGATCAGAGGCGGGCTTGCTCAGCGGCGGTCATGTATTCCATATGATTTTCAAGGGAAATCCCGGAACTGGCAAAACGACGGTAGCCCGCATCATCGCTAAGCTGTTTCAGAAGATGGGGGTGCTCAATAAGGGGCATCTCGTCGAGGTAGAGCGGGCGGATCTCGTCGGCGAATACATCGGCCATACGGCACAGAAAACGAGAGATTTGGTGAAGAAGGCGCTGGGCGGTATTCTGTTTATCGATGAGGCGTACAGCTTGGCGCGGGGCGGCGAGAAGGATTTCGGCAAGGAAGCGATCGATACGCTGGTAAAAGCGATGGAGGATCACAAGAATCAGTTTGTGCTCATCCTGGCCGGCTACAGCGATGAGATTGATTATTTCATGAGCACGAATCCCGGCCTGCATTCCCGTTTTCCGATTCAGATGGAATTCCCGGATTATAATTTGGATCAGCTGATCCAAATCTCCGAGCTGATGGCGAAGGAGCGCGATTACATCCTCATGCCCCAGTCGCTCGGGAAGCTCAAGGAGCATCTGCAGAACGAGAAGGAGCAGCGGCTGCATGCGTTCAGCAACGCCCGTTATGTTCGCAATTTGATCGAGAAATCGATCCGCAATCAATCGGTCCGTCTTCTGAATCAGTATGTCACGGGGAACCCCGGAAAGCTGGAGCTGATGACGCTTCGGCCGGAAGACTTTAAATTAAACGGAAAATTACAATGATTTGCCGCGGTTTTTCGGCCATAATGAAGAGGTAACGCAGCATTCGCTTTGAAGGGTTGGTTTAGAAGGGGCGAATGCGGGTTGTATATGTTTTAAGGTACGTTATTGTTCAAAGGAGCTGGATATATGGCAAATATAACACATGATACCTCGACCGAGATTGAAGATAAAGCGATATTGGTGAGCTTGGTGACCGATGCGGTGAAGCGCTCAGGCATCAATCCGGAGCATTCGCTGCAGGAGCTGGTGCAGCTTGCCGAGACGGCAGGCGTGACCGTGCTGGATGTCATCACGCAGAACCGGGAAACGCCGGATTCGAAATGGTTTATCGGTAAAGGAAAAGTAGAGGAGCTGCGCATGGCTGTTGACGGCCTCGGAGCGACTACGGCTATTTTTGACCAGGAGCTTTCAGGGGCCCAGGTTCGTAATCTGGAGGAAGCGCTGGATGTGAAGATCATTGATCGGACCCAGCTGATTCTCGATATTTTTGCACAGCGGGCCAAGACGCGAGAGGGCATCATCCAGGTTGAGCTGGCGCAGCTCACCTATTTGCTGCCGCGTCTGTCGGGTCACGGCAAGAACCTGTCGCGCCTCGGGGCAGGGATCGGGACACGCGGACCGGGTGAAACCAAGCTGGAGACGGACCGCCGGCATATCCGCGACCGGATCAGCGATTTGAAACGCCAGCTGGATGAAGTAACGCGGCATCGCAATCTTCACCGCGAGCGCCGCAAGAAGAGCGGTGCCGTCCAGGTAGCCTTGGTAGGCTATACGAATGCGGGGAAGTCCACCCTGCTGAACCGTCTGACCAATGCCGACGTTTACATTGAGAATCAGCTGTTCGCAACACTCGACCCGACCTCCAGAGTGCTGGGGCTGCCTAGCGGCAAGGAAGTCGTGCTGACGGATACGGTCGGATTCATTCAGAACCTGCCACATGATCTGGTAGCGGCATTCCGCGCAACGCTTGAGGAGGCCAACGAAGCGGACCTGATTCTCCATGTGGTCGATGCGTCCTCCACGATGCGGGAGGAGCAGATGGCGGTCGTCCAATCGATTCTGGAGGACCTCGGAGCAGCGGATAAACCGCAAATTGTCCTGTTCAATAAGAAGGACGCCTGCCAGCCGGAGCAGCTAGAAATGCTGCCTTCCGGAGACGGCTACTTGAAGATCAGCGCTTATGATGACGAAGATTTGACCAGCGTCCGCGAAACGATCCAGGAGCGTTTATCTGGCGGGAACGTGACGTTCCGGATTCCGGCTGACCGGGGCGATTTAAGCTCGGTTGTGTACCGGGTAGGAGATGTCATTGAGCAAACCTTTGACGAGTCCGATATTTTGTACGAGGTGAGGATCAACAAGGCCGATTACGAAAAAATGGGATATCTTCTGGAGGATTATGTCCAGCAATGAGCGGCATAGCGGCAGCGATCGTCTACATGGTTGTTGTCTATAGTCATGGTTGATTGTCTATCGTTAGGCCGCATGCCGGCGGTGAAACCGCGGATGATAGTATGCTTGTTGCGGGATGAAGGACGGATCGTGAAAGTAAGCGAGGCATGAATCAGAATACGAAATCAATTGCAAGTAGAGCCCCAATTCCGGGGCTTTATTTGCGGTTGGGCGGAGTTGGCCGACCCGGATACTCTTAAAAGAAATGGTTGGACCAATGATGGAATCAAGGGGAACCGCGGGTGACAGGGCAGGCCTGTCCGTGCGGCGTTGTAAGGTGGTCCGCTGCCTTATGCCTGAGGAGAGAAGTAGATCATGCAAACGGATCGAGAGGTCAACGGTCGCAACCACCAAGCGAAATATGTTAAGATGTGAGACATGATGTGTTATAGAGGAGAGAGCTGTACGAGATGGTGAAATTTTCGCAAGATTTAATGGATTTAAGCGAGCAGATTGAATGGAACATAGCAGATCGGGTACGTGAGATCGACCGGATCGTAGACTTTAACCAGTGGAAGGTGATCGATGCTTTCCAGAAATACCAGGTGAGCGACTATCACTTCGCGAATTCCACCGGTTATGGATATAATGATCGCGGGCGGGAAGTGCTGGACGAGGTGTATGCGGAAGTGTTCGGGACCGAGTCCGCGCTGGTACGTCCGCATTTTGCTTCCGGGACCCATACGATTTCGGCTGCGTTATTCGGCGTGCTGCGCCCGGGGGATGAGCTGCTGTATATTACCGGACGACCCTACGATACGCTGCATAAGGTCATCGGACAAGCGGGCGACGGCACCGGCTCGCTACGGGATTTCGGCATCGGGTATGGAGAGGTAGCGCTGACCGAAGAAGGCGGCATCGACTGGGAAGGTGTGGAGAAGGCGATTAAACCGGAGACGAAGGTTATCGGGATTCAACGCTCCAGAGGATATGATTGGCGCTCTTCTTTCACGGTGTCCCAAATTGGCGAGATGGTCAGCCGGCTCAAAGCGATTCGCGAGGATTTGATCGTGTTTGTCGACAACTGTTACGGTGAATTTACGGAAACGATGGAGCCTACCGAGGTTGGCGTGGATTTGATGGCCGGCTCGCTGATCAAAAATCCAGGAGGAGGCATTGCAGAAACCGGAGGGTATATTTGCGGCAAGGAATCCTACGTGGAACTGGCCGCTTACCGCTTGACCGCTCCCGGCATCGGACGCGAAGTGGGGGCTATGCTCGGAACGACGCGCTCGATGTATCAAGGGCTGTTTCTTGCCCCTTCCACGGTTGGACAGGCGGTGAAAGGAAGCCTATATGCAGCGGCTATGTTCGAAGCGGTCGGCTTCATAACCAAGCCAGGCTGGAAAGAGACGCGGACCGACCTGATCCAAGCGGTGTCGTTTACAAGCCCGGAGCATCTGATCGCTTTCGTGCAAGGTATTCAGAGAGCGGCAGCGGTTGACAGTCACGTCGTGCCTGAGCCGTGGGACATGCCGGGTTATGAGCATCCGGTGATTATGGCGGCAGGAACCTTTATTCAAGGAGGAAGCCTGGAGCTGTCCGCAGACGCGCCGATTCGTGAACCCTATATCGGTTATATGCAGGGCGGGCTAACCTATTCTCATGTTAAATACGGGGTACTTATGTCACTTCAACGAATGAAGGATCGCAATCTCTTGTGAGTTATTCTTACATGCGGTTGACGCAGCTGATCAGGAAATGTACAATAAGATCAGAATAGACCACTTGGAAGGTTGATGAGATATGGGTGATGAGATTCGGAGGAATATGGCGTTATTTCCGATTGGCATCGTGATGAAGCTTACGGATTTATCCGCCAGACAAATTCGTTATTATGAACAGCATAATTTGATTGTCCCCGCACGCACATCTGGTAATCAGCGCCTGTTCTCCTTCAATGATGTCGAGCGTCTCCTGGAGATCAAGGCATTGATTGAGAAGGGCGTCAATATCGCCGGCATCAAGCAGGTCATGAACCCTGTCACGAAGGAGTCCGAGGAGGCTACCGTGATCACTGCGGATACGGAAAGCAAACGCCGGGAAATGTCGGAGTCTCAGCTGCGGCGTTTACTGAAGCAGGAATTGATTACCGCTAAAAGACCGGGTCAGGTTTCATTGATTCAAGGGGAGTTATCCCGGTTTTTTAATAAATAAAGAAGCAGTTTAATTCTTGACCAAGCCATTCATGACAAAGGAGAGGGTAAAGTGAGTTATACCAAAGAGGACATACTACGCATTTGCAAAGAGGAAAATGTTCGTTTTATCCGCTTGCAGTTCACGGACTTGCTCGGGACCATTAAGAACGTTGAAATTCCGGTAAGCCAACTGCCTAAAGCGCTTGATAATAAAATGATGTTCGACGGCTCTTCCATCGAAGGTTATGTGCGTATCGAGGAATCCGATATGTATCTGTACCCGGACCTGGATACGTTTATGATTTTCCCATGGGTATCCGAAGATCGCGTTGCCCGTATGATTTGCGACGTGTATCTGCCTGACGGCACACCTTTTCCAGGTGATCCTCGCGGTATACTCAAGCGATGCCTGAAGGAAGCCGAAGAAATGGGCTTCACCTCGATGAATGTCGGCCCAGAGCCGGAGTTCTTCTTGTTCAAGACCGATGAAAAAGGCAATCCGACGATGGAATTGAACGACCAAGGCGGATACTTTGACCTCGCCCCTACAGACCTTGGCGAGAACTGCCGCCGCGATATCGTATTGACCCTGGAAGAGATGGGCTTCGAGATCGAAGCTTCCCACCACGAGGTAGCTCCGGGGCAGCATGAAATCGACTTTAAATATGCAGACGCCGTAAAGGCGGCCGACCAGATTCAAACCTTCAAGCTGGTAGTTAAAACCATTGCCCGCCAGCATGGTCTGATCGCTACGTTTATGCCGAAGCCGCTCTTCGGTGTGAACGGTTCGGGTATGCACTGCAACCAATCGCTGTTCAAAGGCGCGGAGAATGCATTCGTTGACGAGTCGGATGAGCTCGGCCTGAGCAAGACGGCGCGGCATTACATGGCCGGTATCCTGAAGCATGCCCGTGCATTCACGGTGATTACGAACCCGACGGTCAACTCGTATAAGCGTCTTGTACCAGGCTATGAAGCTCCTTGCTACGTGGCATGGTCTGCGAGCAACCGCAGCCCGATGATTCGTATTCCGGCTTCCCGCGGACTGAGCACGCGGATTGAGGTTCGTAACCCGGATCCGGCCGCTAACCCGTACCTGGCCCTGGCGGTTATGCTGAAAGCCGGATTAGACGGCATTAAGCGCGAGCTGGCGCTGCCAGCGCCGATTGACCGCAACATTTACGTGATGAGTGAAGAGGAGCGCATCGAGGAAGGCATTCCAAGCTTGCCGGCCGACCTGAAGGAAGCGCTGAATGAGCTGGTCCGCAACGAGGTGATTTGCGAAGCGCTCGGCGACCATGCGCTGGCTCACTTCTACGAGCTGAAAGAAATCGAGTGGGATATGTACCGTACGCAAGTTCACCAATGGGAACGCGATCAGTACATCACCATGTATTAATAGAGGAATCCCTTGCGCCGTATGGCGTGGGGGATTTTTTTGCTTGGGGGCAATTTAATTATTGAGGTTATTTCGAAGGGTGTGCCCCCAAAACACCCCTAGAAAATCTGTTTTCTATGCCTTGTGGCAAATTCAAGCTTGGACGGCATATCCATCCATCTGAGCTCATCAGAACAGGAAAATATTGCTAGAAAATTTGTGAAGATTCTGGGTCGCTCGGAGGATACGGCCTGCACCTGCTAATGACAGTCGTGCTCGCTGCGGGAAGGATAAATTTTTCTTCAATAAAAGGGAACTTTTCGCCCTGAGTTGGACTCTAATTGGATGAGGTGAATCGGTTGGAGTTCGAATACGTCAAGCACATGGCTTCCATGGATACCGACACGTTAGACGCGATCATGGAGCATTACGGTAGTGACATCTGGAATTATGCATACTTTTTGACGGGGCAGCACGCGCTTGCGGACGACATTGCTCAAGAAGTCTTTATCAAAGCTTATTACGGCATACATACCTTTCGCGGACAATCCAGTTTGAAAACTTGGCTGCTTACGATCACGCGGCATACGGCTTTTCGGCACAAGAAGTCATTTTTTCTAAGGCGCGTAACCTTATTGGATCGGATTCAACCGGCAGGGCACAGCATCTCGGCGGAGACGGAGTATCTGGACAGACAATATACGGACGATATCTGGGATATCATCATGGAGCTCCCGGTTAAATTCCGAGAGGTGCTCGTACTGGATCTTCATTATGATATGCCGATTCAACAGATTGCCGAGCTGCTGGGGATTGCGGCCGGAACGGTTAAATCCAGGCTGTATCGGGCTAGGCAAAAAGTACAGAACAAACTGGGGGAGCATCAGATATGAACGAGCATAAACCTGGGTGGTATGAAAGGGCGAAGAATGGGCCGTTTGATGCCGAGTTGTTGCTGCCTGATCTAAAGAGGCGGGTGCATAAGCGTCTGAAGGAGGGGGAGGGCCGGAGTACAAGGACGCTCAAGCGTCGCAGGAATTGGACGGCAGCCATCGCCGGCGTTTTGTTGATTATCGCTATCCTTTGGATGGGGGGAGGAGATCCATTTTCGCCAAAGTCGAAGCCAGAGACGGTTCCGCTGGCGACGGAGGCAGCAAACCGGCAAGCCGGAACGGTTCGTGCGCAAGGGACCGGGCCGGAAGGGAAGCTGCTCGTCGTAGCGGAAGGAAGCGAGGCCGTTCAACGGCTCGGTGCTCCAAGCTGTTTCGGAATTGAAACGGATCTTTCTTTTTCGGGAAGGTATCATGTCATCCACGCAGCTGCAGATGGCAGCGAAACCGAAATCGGAGTGTTGGAAGATCGGACATTTATCCAGCCGAATTCGGAACCGGTTGAAATGATCCGCTTGCCGCTTCAGGATGCGGACGTATTTTTGCTTGCCCCGCAGTATCGGGATTGCCATGCCATCGAAATTTATGCTTTCGCCATGGATCGGGGAACCGGCGAAGCCTTCCCGCTTTCGTTCAAGGAAGGAGTGGGCAGCTTTGTCACTTCCTACTACAAGCCGCTGAGCCAGCCTATGGTAAGAATGAATCGATTGGTGCTGGAATCAACGGAAGGGCCGGGAGGCGAAGGCTCGCCCGATTTTGACGGGGAGCGCGAGTACAGGCTTGATCTCCGGGAGAGAGCCCTTATTCTGGAATGATGTGCAATATATAATGAGCATCCTTCGGGGTGCTTTTTTTAATAACTTTTTTAAACCCGGTTAGCTTTTAGTGCAGATTCCCATGGATATTCAAACTAGAGAACAAAACCCGCATGTGAAACATGCGGTTGATTAAAACGACTAAGAAAATATCGGGATTTGTAACTTTTTTCCTGATCAAAAATCATTGACTCCTTGGATTAGTGTAAGTAAAATCGTATAGTATACAAAGTATATTGAATTAGTCGGATTAATAGATAAGGGGGCATCGAATTTGGCACAAATGATTATCACAGGGTTATTATGCGGTGCTTTACTCGGATTTGTTATGCAGCGGGGTCGCTTTTGTCTGACAGGTGGATTCCGGGACATGTATCTTACAAAAGATAACCGGATGTTCTACGCCTTGCTGATCGCGATCAGCGTACAGAGTATCGGCGTATTCGCATTGATCCAGATGGGACTTATTCAGTTCCAAGCCGGCGAGTTTAACTGGCTGGCTACGATCCTTGGTTCTTTCATATTTGGAATCGGCATTATATTGGCCGGCGGCTGTGCGACAGGAACATGGTATCGGGCAGGGGAAGGGCTTATTGGAAGCTGGATCGCTCTTTTCGGGTACATGGGGATGAGCGCTGTTATGAAATCCGGGGCCCTGTCGCCGGTGAACAACAGCCTCAAAGGAATTTCAACACCAACGAACTCCATTCCGGCCACGTTCGGTTTATCGGTATGGCCATTTATCGCTTTACTTGCTCTGATTACTATTTTTCTTGTCGTCAAGCAGCTGCGCAAGCCAAAAGTGTTTATTCCGTCGCTGCCGCCGAAGCGTAAAGGCCTTAACCATCTATTGTTCGAGAAACGATGGCATCCGTTCGTCACCGCGATTCTCGTCGGATTGGTTGCGCTGTTGGCATGGCCGCTCAGCGAAGCGACAGGCAGAATGTCGGGGCTAGGAATTACCACGCCTTCCGCTAACATTCTTCAGTATCTGGTAACCGGAGATGGCGATAAATATTTGAATTGGGGCGTGTTCCTTGTACTGGGGATATTCCTCGGCTCGTTCATCGCAGCCAAAGGAAGCCGCGAGTTTCGCTTTCGGGCTCCTGATGCCAAGACGGCCGTATCCAGTTTTTCCGGCGGCATTTTGATGGGCTTCGGGGCAAGCTGGGCAGGCGGCTGCTCTATTGGAAACGGTCTGGTCATGACGGCGATGATGACATGGCAAGGATGGGTTTCATTATTCTTCATGATTTTAGGTACGTGGGCAGCTTCTTATTTTGTATATGTGCGACCACGTGCCAGCGCCAAGAAGAAGGCGGCAGTTTATCAAACGACAACGGCTTAGGAGGTTATATTAATGAAACAAAAATTAGCTGTACTTGGAATGGTATGTCCTTTTCCTTTGATAGAAGCGAAAGAAGCGATGGAATCTCTAAAAAGCGGCGACGAACTGGAGATTGATTTTGACTGCACGCAGGCAACGGAAAGCATTCCGCGTTGGGCTGCTGAAGCGGGCCACAAAATTACTAATTTCGTTCAGCTTACGGATGCATCCTGGTCGATTACGGTTCAGAAGAAGTAACGGATCATACTAGGTCGTGACTGAAGTTATCAACGGATAAAAAAATATATATCAAAATGGCCGGTCATTTGTTTGATCGGCCATCCCTATATCAGCCCAACTTGCTAATTTCCTTTCGTCAACGTGGAAATCTCCGCCCGAATAATAAAGCCCGCTCATCCTCTTGTTGAAAGAGGGAGCGGGCTTCTAATGTGTAGATTTTATGCTAGTGAACATCGCGGAACAATCCAATGACTTTGCCGAGGATCGTCACATGATTAAGTCGCAGCGGCTCATAACTAGGGTTCTCCGGCTGCAGCCGGATATGGTCCTTCTCCTTGTAAAAGGTCTTCACCGTTGCTTCGTCCTCTTCGGTCATGGCCACCACAATATCGCCGTTATCGGCGGTCTGCTGTTGACGTACGATCACATAATCGCCGCTGTGGATGCCTGCTTCGATCATACTGTCACCGACGACGGACAACATAAACACCTTGTCGTCCCCGACATAGTGCTGCGGCAGAGGGAAGTAATCTTCGATGTTCTCGGTCGCCGTGATCGGAACACCTGCTGTAACTTTGCCGACCACGGGAACCCGGGCGATGGTGTGGGTAAACAGGTTGCTGCTCTCGGATTCTTCCTGGCCAAGCAGCTCAATGGCTCTTGGCTTCGTAGGGTCGCGGCGGATCAAGCCTTTCTTCTCCAGGCGGTCAAGATGGCCGTGGACCGTTGAACTGGAAGCTAGTCCGACAGCCTCGCCGATTTCCCGGACAGAAGGCGGATAGCCTTTGCTACGAACTTCGTTTCGGATAAACTCTAAGATCGCCAGCTGGCGGCTGGATATTTTCGACATGCCGTATCAACCCCATTTAGTAACGTTTGGGAAAATTATAACATAGAACTGCCGTTCGTACAAACATAAGTTCTAAAATTATTGGAACAAATGTTCGATTGGGTATTGAAACAAACAGGTGTTCGTGTTATTATCGATTTGTAGTTAAGAGAACACTTGTTTGGGGGATGATATTTCATGTTGAAATATAGTACATACCGCAGCATTTATGAGAACATACCGACAGAGACGGATTCCGACTCCGAAGCCTGGATCCATCAGATAAAGTCAAAGATCGTTTCACTTCCATTAACGAAACTGCTGATCATTCTGCTCATCGTTGTATTCGGTTGGACAGGCGCATATTCCGTGTTCGCAGGAGGAACGGAAGAACCCACCGGAGAGAAGCTAGTTATTGTTCAATCGGGTGACTCCTTGTGGAAGATCGCTTCCGTTCATAAGCCAGAGAATGTGGACATACGGGTATATATCGATACCATTCGCAGAAATAACGGGCTGAAGGGTCCGGATATTCAGGCAGGCGACGTATTGTCATTGCCGGTATGGTAAGCGTCCATGCAGGTAACGGCACTCTTAGTCGTTCGGTTTAGATCTTAATATATAGTAGGAAGTGAAATTCGCCATTTCACAGATCGATGAGGTCGTATTTGAAATCTACTATATAATGATTGAATTTGTCGCACTCTTTATGATATAGATCATGACATTCATTCCTTAATATGTTTATATTCGCTGAATGCAAGAGCTTGCAAGGGTGGTCGCCTTGACAAGCTCTTTTTCACATGGTTAAGTTATAATGATATTTGAAATGGAGGAGAAACCATGGACATCGATACTTTGGTAGAACGCATCAATCTATTGGCACTTAAGCAGAAAAGCGAGGGTTTGACCGAAGAGGAAATGAAGGAACGCGCAGAGCTTCGGGAAATCTACCTTAACAATATCCGCAGAAACTTCAGACAGCAGCTGGAATCGATCGAGTGGGTCGATGAGAACGAGCAAAAAGGCGGCCCCCGTCTGAAGCACTAGGTTTTGTCGATACATCCTGAAGGACTCATTAGGGCTTCAAATGATGTTTTATTATCAAGCCGGGATGCTGCATGAACGAAGCACTGCTGCTTCCCGGATATAAATGAGTTGAGTTTAAGAAAACGATGCAGGCAAGGGAGTATATTGCCATAACATCCATTCATTTATTCAACTTTTATAGATAGCACAGGCGATATCAGATTTGGGAGGAACGATATGTCAAGATCTTGGGAACGAAAAGTCAGCAAAAATATGCAACAACTGAACAAAAAACGGAAGAAGCAGGGAATGTCCACCTATCAGGGATCTGCCATTTCCGATACAATGGACGTGTTTAAGGGACGGAAATATGTGCTGCCGATCGTATTGCTTGCCCTTGCGGCTCTTTATGCGCTTCTCGGCTCCGCGGCAGCTAAAGCGACGGGCGATAGCAATGGGGTCCTGAACTGGGTCGGTGTCGGCTTGTACATTCTGCTTGCATTGATGATTTTCCTGCGCAAGCCTTATCTGAAGATCGAACGCGCATCCGTGTCCACCATGAAGTTTAATCGGGAGCGAAGATTGGCCGCTTCGGAGATCGAGAAGATTAAAATTGCTTCTGGCTCTGTCGTCATACAAGGCAAGGGGAAAGCAGGCAACTGGGTGTTTTCGCGTATGATCAATTTGTACGACACTCAGGCGATGGGAGAACGGCTTGAAGAGTTCGCGAAGGCCCATCATATTCCGGTAGAACATCATTAATATATATAGCGCCTAAACGAACAAAGGGAGAGGGAGAACATGCCGATTACTGCCGTATTGTTTGACTTGGATGATACGTTGTTGTGGGATGAACGAAGTGTGGAAGAAGCTTTTGAAGTGACAGCCGAAGCAGGTGCCGCTGCAGCTGGGGTTGATGCCAAGGAGTTGCTGAATGCGGTACGGGAAGAAGCAAGATCGCTGTACGCATCCTATGACACCTTTGCATTTACCCAGATGATCGGGATCAATCCATTCGAAGGGCTGTGGGCGAATTTTACGGCTGGGTCGCAGCCGGAATTCCGGAAATTGCAGGAGCTCGCACCGATGTATCGGAAGGAATCCTGGCGTCGCGGTCTTGCTCGTGTTGGCGTTGAGAATGAAAGCCTTGCCGAAACGCTGGCGGAGCGGTTTGCGTCAGAGCGCAGATCCAGACCCTATGTGTATGAAGAAACATTCGACGTGCTGAAGGAGCTGCAAGGAAAGGTGCAGCTGCTGCTGCTCACAAACGGCAGCCCTGATCTTCAGCAGGAAAAGCTTGATGGTGTTCCCGAGCTGGTTCCTTATTTCGATCACATTGTCATTTCAGGCGACTTCGGCAAAGGCAAGCCGGATGTGTCGATCTTCCAGCATGCGCTTGAACTGCTTGGCGCGAAGCCTGGAGAGGCTGTCATGGTCGGCGATAAGCTGACGACGGATATCAAGGGAGGCAATGCGGCCGGACTGCATACCGTTTGGATTAATCGGGTAGATCGGCCCAAGGATCCGGCCATTGTTCCGGAATTTGAGATTAAGCATCTGTCCGAGCTACACGCCATCCTGGCTGCGCTTTAAAAACGAAAATGTCAATCGATACGTCCGAAGAAGCAAATCGTTAGTGACGAGTACATATGGCACAGCCTGGACGCGGTAATCGCGAATCCGGGCTGTTTTTCTATCGAGATCTTGTCATCACGACCCGTTAAATCCCTGTGAGAAACGTCACACAATTGTAAGCTTCGTGAGATCGAAAAAAAAGGTTCTTGGGATATAATGATGGTGAGCAGATTCTGTAAGATCCGGACCATGGCGTGCAGCATACATAGGCACGATATTGTAAAGAGGTGTAGTGCATGACAAGAAGAAAGATAGCATTGATCGCGGCGATGGTATTGATGGCAGTCGCCCTTGCAGCATGTAACGAAAGTAAGGCCGATATTGATGAAGACACGCTCGCCGAGCCGATTATCGTCGATCTGACGATAAACCCGGAAACGGTTGCAGCAGGGGAGAAGGTTTTTATTGAGGCGAAGGTCACGCAGGCCGGTCAGCCTGTGGAAGACGCGGATTCGGTTGAGATCGAAGTCACCCAGGAAGGCGGAGGCTTGTCGGCAACGGTGCCGATCGAGCATGACCAGGGAGGAATATACAAGCTGGAGAAAACCTTCGACCAGCCTGGGACCTACCGCATCATATCTCATGTAACCGCGAGAGGACAGCATTCCATGCCGCTTAAGGAGCTAACGGTAACGGAATAAACGATCGGAACATTTCAAAAAGGCAGCACCGGTACGCCGTTTTCGGGTCCGTGGGCTGCCTTTTCGTATGGAAGCATTAAAAAGCGTTCATCCATCAAGCGCTGTCGATTATTGGAATTGCGGATCCGCCACCGGTGTAGCAATCCAGCCATTCTCTTCAATAAAGAGACGTACGGCCACAATTTGCTTGTTGTCCATCAGCGTGAAGAAGTGAGGCGTATTTTCCGGAACGGAAATGACATCGCCCGGCTCAAGCTCCACATTGAAATAACCTACGTCCTCGGAGCCTTTGATAATGAAAATACCTTTACCGCCTACAATCGCCCGGATTTCATCCTCGGAGTGCGTGTGTACCTCTTCGAATTTTTGGAGCAGATCCTCAAGATTCGGAGTGGATTCGGAGAGCGTGATGATATCCCAAATTTTGTAGCCGCGTCTAGCAGCCAGGTCACGAATTTCAGGATCGAATGCGTCGAGAATACGCTGCTTATCCTCATCGCTTAGCTGAAATTTCTCTTGAAGATCAGCCGGGAACTTATCCATATTCCAATGCTCGTACAGCACTTCTTGTTTTTTCAGGAATTCACGAACATTTTCTTCCCCGCTAATGCGTTCGTTCGTATTACGAATCACGATTTCTGCCATAGGTCTAACCCTCTTTCTCCAGTTGGTTTAATATGTATTATAGACGCGTCACCGCGTTTTGTCATCTGTAAATCATGAATAATACGCGCTGTGGCGCATATTTCGCCTTTTCTATTGAAAAGGATTCTGATACACTAAGATTTAACGTTTTCCGGGGAGGTTTATGAGTTGAACAAGCCTAGCTTACAGGAAGTACTGAAAGAACGAATATTAATCCTTGACGGTGCCATGGGTACGATGATCCAGCGAGAGGACCTCACGGCTGACGATTTCGGCGGCGCCGAACTGGAAGGATGCAATGAAACACTCGTCATTTACCGGCCGGATGTCATCCAGAACATTCATGAGCAGTATCTGGCTGCAGGTGCCGATTTGATCGAAACCAATACCTTTGGCGCAACGTCGGTTGTGCTGGCGGAATACGATATACCTCAGCTTGCCCGGGAAATCAACTTGGAGGCTGCACGGCTGGCTCGGGCCGCTGCCGATAAATATTCGACGCCCGAGCAGCCGCGTTATGTTGTCGGGGCAATGGGACCTACGACAAAGACGCTGTCCGTAACGGGAGGCGTAACCTTCGCGGAGCTGATCGCAAGCTATGAAGAGCAAGCGATTGCGTTAATCGAGGGCAAGGTGGATGCCCTTCTCCTGGAAACATCGCAGGATACGCTTAATGTGAAGGCAGGCAGCATTGGAATTCGCCAAGCTTTTGAGAAGACGGGCATTACGCTGCCGATCATGATTTCCGGAACGATTGAGCCGATGGGCACCACGCTCGCCGGACAGAATATAGAAGCTTTCTATATATCACTTGAGCACTTAAATCCGATCTCGATCGGTTTGAACTGCGCGACAGGACCGGAGTTCATGCGGGACCATATCCGTTCCCTGTCCGAAATGTCCCGCAGCGCCATCAGCTGCTACCCTAATGCCGGTTTACCGGATGAGAATGGCCAGTATCACGAATCCCCTGAGTCGCTGGCACAAAAAATGGCCGCATTTGCGGAAAAGGGATGGCTGAACATCGCCGGAGGCTGCTGCGGGACGACGCCGGAGCATATCAGCGCGCTGAAGGATGCCATGAGCCGGTTTAACCCGCGCCCGCTGACGGGGACGCATCTGCCGGCGTTGTCGGGCATTGAGCCGGTGTACATTGAGCAGGACAACCGTCCTTATATGGTGGGCGAGCGCACCAACGTGCTGGGCTCCCGCAAATTCAAGCGCTTGATCGTGGAAGGGAAATACGAAGAGGCTTCCGAAATAGCAAGGGCGCAGGTTAAGAATGGTGCGCATATTATCGATATTTGCGTGCAGGATCCCGACCGCGAGGAAGCGGAGGATATGGTTAAATTTTTGGAACTGGTCGCCAAGAAGGTCAAGGTTCCACTCATGATCGATACGACGGATCCGGCGGTTATTGATATCGCGCTGCAATATTCCCAGGGTAAAGCGATTATTAACTCCATTAACCTTGAAGATGGTGAAGAAAAATTCGAAAAGGTCATTCCGCTGGTCCATAAATACGGAGCTGCGGTCGTTGTTGGAACGATCGATGAGAAGGGTCAAGCGATTACCCGCGAGGACAAGCTGAAGGTTGCGAAGCGTTCGTATGACCTGCTCGTTCATAAATACGGCGTTTCGCCGGAGGATATTATTTTCGATACGCTGGTATTTCCGGTAGGAACAGGGGATGAGCAGTACATCGGATCCGCGAAGGAGACCATTGAAGGGATTCGGCTTATTAAAGAAGCGATGCCGAAGGTCCATACGATTCTTGGAATCAGCAACGTCTCTTTTGGCTTGCCGGAGGCTGGACGCGAGGTGCTGAACTCGGTATATTTATATGAATGCACCAAGGCAGGTCTTGACTACGCGATTGTCAATACCGAGAAGCTTGAGCGTTATGCGTCGATACCCGAGGAAGAGCGGAAGCTTGCGGAGGATCTGATTTATCGCACCAACGATGAGACGCTGGCGGCATTTGTTGCGGCTTTCCGGGATAAAAAGGTGGAGAAGAAAGAGAAAGTCTCCAATCTAAGCCTGGAGGAGCGCCTTGCTTCCTATGTTGTTGAAGGCTCCAAGGAAGGTTTGATTCCCGATCTCAATGAAGCGCTGAAGAAATACGGACCGCTGGACATTATCAACGGCCCGTTGATGGCTGGAATGACCGAGGTTGGCCGCCTGTTTAACAATAATGAGCTGATCGTAGCCGAGGTGCTCCAAAGCGCTGAAGTTATGAAAGCATCGGTCGCCCATCTCGAGCCTTTTATGGAAAAAAATGAGACGTCGGTTAAAGGGAAGATCATGCTGGCGACGGTGAAGGGCGATGTCCATGACATCGGCAAAAACCTGGTCGAGATCATCCTCTCCAACAATGGTTATGAAATTGTGAATTTGGGTATAAAAGTACCACCGGAGCAAATTATCGAGGCATATCGGCGCGAAAAGCCCGATGCGATCGGGTTGTCCGGACTGCTTGTAAAGTCCGCTCAACAAATGGTCCTAACCGCGCAGGATTTGAAAAACGCTGGCATCGACGTGCCGATCATGGTAGGCGGAGCGGCGTTGACGCGAAAATTCACGAAAACGCGTATTCGTCCCGAATATGACGGCATGGTGCTGTATGCAAAGGACGCGATGGAAGGTCTGGATCTGGCAAACAAGCTGAGCGACCCGCAGCAGCGGGCCGAAATGGCCAAGGATATCGAGGCCGAGATGGAGGCGGATGCCGCTGCCCCGCAGGCCGTTAAGGTTATGCCGAAGCTTTCCCAAGGGCTTCGTTCCAAAATATCAACCGAGGCGCCGGTGTATATCCCGCCGGATATGGAGCGCCATGTGCTCCGCAATTATCCGATATCGCATATTTTGCCGTATATCAACATGCAGATGCTGTTAGGACATCACCTCGGTTTAAAAGGGTCTGTTGAGCAGCTGCTGAAGGCGAATGATCCAAAGGCCGTCTCGCTGAAGGAAACGGTTGACGGAATCCTGAATGAAGCGATCCGATCGGGGATCATTCAAGCGCATGCCATGTACCGCTTCTTCCCGGCACAGGGGAGAGGCAACGACATCATCATCTATGATCCGTCGGATCATTCAAAGATTCTGCATACGTTCACGTTCCCGAGGCAGCAGGTCGAGCCTTATCTATGCTTGGCGGATTTCTTGAAGCCTGTGGACAGCGGCATTATGGACTACGTGGGCTTTCTGGTGGTCACGGCGGGTCATGGTGTCGGCAAGCTGTCCAGCCAATGGAAGGACAAGGGAGATTATCTGCGTTCCCATGCGCTTCAAGCCGTCGCGCTGGAGACAGCCGAGGGGCTTGCCGAGCGGGTCCATCATATGATGCGGGACACGTGGGGCTTCCCGGATCCGGCGGACATGACCATGAAGCAGCGTCTTGGTGCGCGATATCAGGGAATCCGGGTATCGTTTGGGTATCCGGCTTGTCCGGATCTGGAAGATCAAGAGCCGTTGTTCCGCTTAATGCAGCCTGAGGATATCGGCGTGGCGCTGACGGAAGGATTCATGATGGAGCCGGAAGCGTCCGTATCCGCAATGGTATTCAGTCATCCTGAGGCCCATTATTTTAATGTAGATAAAGCTTAACTTGACTATACCGGTGCATCCGGTTCGAAATCCTCCGACCGTTTCGGAGGATTTCTCCGGTTTGCGACCGAAAGGGAGTAGAGAGGGATGGAACTGTATTTTTTGGGAACCAATGCCGGCGTTCCTTCACTCCAGCGCAATGTTACGTCCATTGCCCTGCGTCTCCTTGAGGAACGCAGAAGCTTATGGCTGTTTGATTGCGGGGAAGGAACGCAGCATCAAATATTGAAATCCCCTCTCAAGCTGTCCAAGCTTGAAAAGGTATTCATTACACATATGCATGGGGATCATGTCTTTGGATTGCCCGGATTGCTTTCAAGCCGAGGAGCACAGGGGGTAACCGCACCCCTGACGATCTACGGTCCTCCGGGAATCAAATCGTTCATCGAAACGTCGCTCTCGATCAGCCAATCCCGTGTGCCGTATACAATGGAAATCATCGAGCACACCGGCGGAATTATTTTTGAAGACAAGTACTTCCGCGTGGAGGCCGCAGGGCTTGATCACCGAGCGGACAGCTATGGCTACCGGGTCGTGGAGAAGGATCTGCCCGGAAGCCTCGATCCCAAACGGCTGGAGGCCTATGGTTTGAAGCCGGGTCCGCAATACGGGAAGCTGAAACGAGGCGAAAGCGTAGAGCTAGGGGACGGAAGATGGATTCATCCCGCGGATGTGCTGCTTGCACCCAAGAAGGGTAGAGTTGTGACGATTCTCGGAGATACGCGTCCTTGCCCTGGAGTAGAGGTGCTCGCGAAAGATGCGGACATCCTTGTCCATGAGGCGACCTTTATGGAGGATTTGGCCGAGTTGGCTCATGAGTACTACCATAGTACGGCCAAGCAAGCGGCAGAAGCAGCGGTGCGGGCCGGCGTGAAGTCGCTGTTTTTAACGCATTTCAGCTCAAGGTATAAAGACGTGGAGCATTTGCAGCCGCTGCTGCAAGAAGCGAAGGATGTATTTGAGAATACACGGCTCGCCGAGGATTTCGGCCTGTACCCGGTGCAGCGCAGCACCTAAGCAGGCATTTCCCCAGGAAATGAAGCATTATTTTCCGGGAAAGCGCAGAATATGACAAAGCGATTGCAGAAACGATCAAGCACGGACAGCCTTCGATTTCTTTCGACCGCCCTAGAAGCGGAAGCGAAAAAAACGAAGGCTGGTTTCGTCAAACCCTTGTCGTCTATACATCGTCCATGAGGACGGAAAGGACTCGAACGGAGGATTCCTTGCAACAGGCTGTCCCCTTCTTTACAATGGTACTAGGCTGTTTCAGGATAGCGCGAAGGACAGGACGGAATCCTGCGGGTTCGGCCCAGCTATACATAATCTCATTAAGATTCGAAGAAGCTGACCTTATACGAAATGCCAACGCTTTACGATATGAATCATTCATCGGATGAAAGACAGGAATAAAGAAGGTGCATACATCAATGGAACAACCGAAAGGGATTCTGATTGATTTGGATGGAACCCTATATCATGGAAAGATGCGAATCGAAGGGGCGGATCGACTGATCCTCCGTTTGAAGGAAAGAGGCATTCCGTACTTGTTCGTAACGAATAACTCGTCTAAAACCCCGGAGCAGGTAGCAGCCCATCTTCGGGATATGGGCATACCCGCTTTACCGGAGGAGGTCTGTACCTCATCGCTAGCGGCTGCGAAGCATATTGCGGAGGAGACGCCGGGGGCGAGAGTTGCGATGCTGGGTGAGGAAGGGCTTCGGCAAGCACTGCTCGAGCAGGGGCTTCACATCGTTGAGGAATCGCCGCAGTATGTCGTTCAAGGGATCGATCGTTCGTTTGATTATAACGCGCTTGCCCGGGCCGTTCGCTGGATTCAGGAAGGTGCCGCGTCGGTATTGACCAACCCGGATTTGCTCCTTCCATCCGACGCCGGGCTGATGCCGGGAGCGGGATCGCTTGGAGCGGCCGTGGAAGCGGCGTCCGGTGTGAAGCCGCTGGTCATCGGCAAGCCTTCATCGATTCTGATGAAATTCGCCGCGGATCGTCTCGGGGTTCAGACCGAGGATATTTACGTGGTTGGAGATAATATACGCACGGATATTGCCGCAGGCGTCCACGCCGGATGCAAAACGGTACTTGTGTTAACAGGAATTACGACGGATCAAAATATGCAGTCTCATATCGACGCCGCCGGTGTTTCGCCGGAATATATTTGCCGGGATTTAGATGAAGCGGCCCGGCTGCTGTGTCCGTAGGTAACCTTATTGAATTAGCTGATGATGCTGATGGACGAAAGGGAAGATGAATCATGCCTGAACTGCCGGAAATGGAAAATTACCGAAGATTATTGACTCAGACGATCGTTAATATTCCGATCACGAATGTCGTCGTGAACCGGGAGAAATCGCTCAATGTAACGATGGAGCAATTTACGGAGGCCCTCATGGGAAGCAGGGTTATTTTTGTGGAACGAAGAGGCAAGCATCTCGTGTTTCACCTCAATAATGGTGGCCGTCTGCTGCTGCATCTCATGCTGGGCGGCATGCTGTATTTAGGACGGAAGGATGAGGAGCGCCCATCGCGTTCTACACAGGTTGAGATCACTTTTGGAGACCAGATATTGTATTTCATCGGACTCCGCCTCGGCTATTTGCATTTTCTGACGGCAAGAGAGACCGATGAGGCGCTGAAGCATCTCGGGCCGGAGCTGATGGATCGCCGGATGAACAAAGCTCGCTTTGTCGAGCTGATCGGCAAGCGCCGGGGTGCGCTGAAGAGCACCATGGTCAATCAGCAGGTGATGGCTGGAATCGGCAATTGCTATGCGGACGAAATCGCCTTTGATGCCCGGATTCATCCGCTCTCGAAAATCCAAGACCTGTCTGCAGAGGCGCTGGAGCAGCTGTATGACAGTACGGTTAAGGTGATGACGGAAGCGACGGACGGAGGGGGCTACATGGAAATGCCGTTTCAAGCCGGCGACGCCTTGACCGGATCTTACAATGACAGGTGCAAGGTATATGACCGTGAAGGAGAGCCCTGCGTCCGTTGCGGGACACCGATTATAAAAACGGAGCATACCGGGCGGAAGGTATTCTTCTGTCCGAATTGCCAGCATGAAACCTAAGCTGCGGATCGGAAGCCATGTCAGTACCCGGGGCGGGTTTCTGGCCGCCGCCCAGCATGCCCTTTCCCTGGGATCGCTGTCGTATCAGTATTTTCCGAAAAATCCGCGCAGCCTGCACTTAAAAGCACCTGATTTTACGAATGCCGCTGCATGCGCAAAATTTTGCCGCGAGCAAAATTTGGTCTCGATCGCCCATACGCCGTACCCGACGAACATGGCGACGGGGTTCACGCGCGGTGAAGAGCATTACAGGCTGACGGTGGATTCTCTCAAGAACGACCTGGTAATCGCAGAAGCCTGCGGATCCCTTGGCATCGTCGTTCATTTCGGGCACCTCAAGAGCGATAATCCGCTGGCAGGGTATCAGAATATTATCCAATGCTTGAACGACGTGCTGGCGGATTGGAAGGGACAGACCAAGCTCCTAATTGAGAATCAGGCAGGCGATCATGGTCCAATGGGCATAACGCTGGAGGAGTGCGTGAAGATTAGGCAGCTTGCGAAATACCCTGAAAAAATAGGCTTTTGTCTCGATACCTGCCACTTGTTCGCCGCAGGGGGCTGGGATCCATCCAATACGGAGGAGCTGCTTGCCAGAGGACGCTCGCTGCAGTATTGGGAGCATCTGATTGCAGTGCACCTTAATGATTCAAAATACGGTGCCGGCTCCAGGAAAGACCGCCATGCCCGGATCGGTCAAGGGAAGATCGGTGCGGACGCGCTGAAACAGCTTGCGCTGGCGCCTGAAATTGCCGGCAAGGCACTTGTTCTGGAAAGCGAAAAAGGACCGGACGGTACGCATCGGGAAGATATCGCCACGGTATTGTCCTGGTCTTAAATCAAGGGAGAGTAGGCAATGAAGATCCATCTATATTTGGATGACTGGCGCCCCCATCCGAAAGGATTTGCTTTGGCGCGAAACGGGGAAGAATGTCTGATGATGCTCCGCGAATGTGAAGTGGACGTGCTGTCTCTGGATTATGAGCTGGGACACGATCAGATGAACGGTGGTGACGTGGTGGCGGCCATGATCGCTGAGAAGCTGCGCGCAAAAGAAATATACCTCCATACATCGAGTCCATACGGCCGCCGCAAAATGTACGAAATGCTCTATGAGCATATGCCGGAGGATGTCCGTGTCCATAATGGACCGATGCCGGAAGCGCTGATCCGCGAGATCGCCGAGGGAACGAGATGAAGGCAGTGACGGAGCGGGAATTGCTGGATCGGCTGGAGTGGCTCGAGAGGCTTGCCGGCAGAAAGATGGAAGGCGAGCCGGTCGTAGTCTTTCTGCACACGCCATTCTGCGGTACGTGCGCGGCAGCCCGCAAAATGCTCCATATCGTGGAGCATATTCTCCCGGACGTGGAGATTTTGGAGGCCGATGTCAACTTCCTTCCTGCGGTTGTAAACCGGTATCAGATTCGAAGCGTGCCTGCCTTGATGACGGCCGGCAGCACGCCGAATAAGGAGCCAGAAGTGCTGTACCGGATGGGATCGGTCGAGGATATTTTGAACTTTGTCAGGAGGGTGAAGCCATGATCAAGATGCAGTATGTATCTCTGGTTCGCGGAGAACGCCAAATCCTGCATGATGTTTCGTTGACGGTGCGGCCGGGAGAGCATTGGGTTATTCTGGGGAGGAACGGCTCCGGAAAAACGACGCTCCTCGAGCTGATGACCGGCTATCAGTTTCCCAGCAGCGGTAGGATTGAGGTGCTCGGGAATGTGTATGGTCAATGCGACGTCCGGGAGGTCCGCAAGGAAATCGGCTATATCAGCCAATCGTTAATGGAGAAGCTGACGCTGCATGATCCGGTATGGGAGGTTGTGTCCACAGGCGCCTATGCGTTCTTGCGGTTTTATCAGGAAATCCCGGCAGATGTCCGCGGTAAGGCTTACGCTCTGCTAGAGGAGATGGGCTTTGGACACCTGGCCGAACAGCCGCTTGGCACCTTATCTCAAGGGGAACGGAAAAAGGTGATGCTGGCACGTGCCTTAATGCATGACCCGAAGCTTTTAATTTTGGATGAGCCTTGTGCCGGCCTGGATCTGTACGAGCGCGAGCTAATGCTGGAGGAGATTGGCCGATTAGGAAAACGGGACGTTGCCGTCATTTACGTAACCCATCATATTGAGGAGATTGTCCCGCTATTCACCCATGTAGCGCTAATTAAGGAAGGACGGCTTGAAGGAGCCGGCCTGAAGGAAGACGTATTGAACAGCGAACTTATTAAACAAACTTATGATATCGACGCCCGGCTGGAATGGGAAAGCGGTCGTCCCTGGATCAAAGTTATTTCTGGAGGTTAATCCGATTGGACGAATGGAATGTGAATGATGAGCGGGAGCAGCAACAGGATTTCCACAGCAAGCTGGTATGCACGGCGAATCACGGTTTCGCCCCCTATGCCCAAGAGGAGCTGCGCCGGATGTTCGGCAGCTTGAAAAGCTCCGTGTTAATACCCGGCGAAGTATTTCTCGTTACATTGGCAAGATCCGTAGAAGAGGCGGTGAGGATGATTCAATCCCAGCCTCCAATATTTCTGAGGCATCTGTTTCCAGTGAATGTTGAGCTGCCTGCCGGTCAAGCGGAAGAAGCGCTTAACGAGGCGGAGCAGTATTTGCTGAATCGTGATGAGATTGGCAGGAGCCGGGTTGCGATCCAGATCCGTAAGAGTGAAAATAGCTCATGGACGGATAGTCCGGGGGCGTTACGCGATATGCTGCAAAGCCGATTGTCAGCGCTTGAGCTTGAATTTACCGTACAGGAGCCGGAGTGGATCATCTCAATCTTTGCCGATGAAGAAACCTGGTATTTGGGCGTATCGAAACCTGAGGACAATTTGTCCGACTGGAACGGAGGTGCTGTTCGCTTCCAACGCGAGGAGGGTCAGATCTCCAGAGCAAAGTTTAAGCTTCTCGAAGCCGAAAAGCAGTTCGGGATTCCTTTCCGCAGCTTCCGCCGAGCATTGGATATCGGTGCAGCCCCCGGCGGTTGGACCTCGTTTTTACTGGAGCAAGGCTTGGAGGTGACGGCTGTGGATCCGGCGCGCATGCACCCTTCCTTAGAGGGGAACCGGATGCTTCGGGTCATTCATAAAAATGCGGCGGACGTATCCTTTAAGGAGCAGGAGTTCGATCTGCTGGTCTGCGATATGAGCTGGAGTCCGAAGCAAATGGCCAGATTGGTGACAGGCCTGCTGTACAGTCTTCAGACTGGAGGGACGGCCGTCATTACCGTCAAGCTCCTGACCAAGAAGCCAATGGCGCTCATTAAGGAGATTATCGCGGTATTTGAGGAAGCCCGGATGCAGATTCAGGGTGCGAAGCAGCTGTTCCACAACCGGGATGAGATCACGCTCTATATGATTAAGTATTAAAAAAGTCTTTACAAATGAGATCAACCTGGTCTATAATGATTCCAAAATTAACCAAACAACCAAAGGGAAAGCATCCCGTTTCGTATCAATTATCGATACGACGGCGTGCCTTCCCTTTTTTTGTTGCCTATGCAGGGCGAAGGAGTGGACGAAGAATGACGCATGCTTCGAGATTGGTGCACGGCGAAGTGCTGGGCGGACGCTATGCGATTGATCGCGTTATCGGCCAAGGAGGCATGAGCTGTGTATATTTGGCGGAAGATTTGAAGCTCCCAGGAAAACGATGGGCGGTGAAGGAAAGCCAGTCCGAGCCGGCCATGCAGCGCACGGTCGAGGAGGAAGCTCGGCTGCTGGTCAAGCTCAACCATCCCCGCCTGCCGCGGATCGTCGATTTTTTTCGTACTGAAGACACCGGTTGCACCTATTTGGTGATGGATTATATTGACGGTGTAACCTTGGAGAAGTATTTCCGGGAGCGGCGGGCGGATGTCCCGCCCGAGTTTATCATGTCCCTTGCGGATCAGCTGCTGGAAGTCTTGGCTTATTTGCACAGCCATGAGCCGCAGGTCATATTCAGGGACTTAAAGCCATCGAACATTATGTTGACGAGAATGCTGGAGGTCCGATTGATTGACTTCGGGATCGCCCGTAGCTATAAGTCGGCCGGAAGCGAGGATACCGTTAAGCTCGGCACGGTCGGGTTTGCGGCACCGGAGCAGTATGGGGGGAGGCAAAGTGATGCGAGATCAGACTTATACGGTCTAGGCGCATTGCTGCTGTACCTTGCGACTGCAGGCCGATTCAGCGAATGGATCACCGGCGTGGAGCGGCATATTCGGGGAGACTTGCCGAGAGAAATGGTGCCGGTGATCCGAAAGCTGCTGCAGTATGCGCCCGAGCAGCGGTACCAGTCAACAGAAGAGGTTCGCAAAGCATTATTCCGCCAGCGAACGTTTGCGGCCGTTCAGGAGCCCAGCCCGGGGTCTGCAGCCGGAACGCTGGTTGCGGCGGTTCTAGGCGCGTCGCCGGGAGTTGGCACGACGCATACCTGCATCGCACTTGGACATTTCCTGGCAACGAAATACGGTAAAGTCGCAGTCGTAGAGATGAGTGTTAAAGCCAATGCCTTCAGCCGCATTCAGGACATTGCCGAAGGGGGGCAGGGAGGGACTAGCCGAACGTTTGAGCTGAACGGCATAGATTTCTGGCGACAAACCTCCAGGGGCGAAGTGATCCGAGTGCTCGGAGGGTGCTATGAGGCGGTCGTGCTGGACTTGGGAGCCTACCGAGATAGCGAGCGGCTGGAGGAATTTCTTCGCGCGGATTTGCCGATCGTAATCGGCTCGGGGGCGGAGTGGAGGCAGCATGACTTAGTGACCTTGGCCCGGATGCTGTCCAGACATCCTCAGCCGCATCGGATCTACGCGCTGCCGCTTGCAGGTGCGGATTCCGTTCAGCGGGTGAAGCGTGCGCTCGAAACGGAGAAGGTGGTCGGGCTTCCGCTACAGCTGGACCCTTTCGAAATGCTGGAGGATAGCGAGCGTACATACGCCGGAATTTGCCGGGATTTTATACCAACAACCGGGCGGAAACGCAAATTTCTCTTCCGCAAGAAATGACCGGATTATCGAGAAGGAGATGAAGCAATGCCGATAATTAGACGGCGCAGCCGTAAGCTGATCGTAGCCGGACTGGCGGGAGCGGCTGTAATGGGGGCGGTAGGTGGCGGCACCACGATGTATTTTATACAAGACCTGAAGGAGAAGCAGAGTATGGAGCGCTCCAAATACGAGCAGCGGATCACCGAGCTCGAACAGTCCCAGCTGCTGCATTTGAACACGATGAAGACGGCTTGGGTTCCATTGAAGGATATCCCGCCCGGACATCGGATCGAAGCGAAGGACCTAAAGGAGGTTCGCCTTCCAGCCGACGCTGCACCAGCGAATTTAGCGTCGCTTAAGGATGAGGTCGAAGGCAAGGGAGCCAAGATCGGCCTGCTGAAAGGAACACCCATTACCCGATCGATGCTGTTCGAAGAAGCGCCGACGCCGGACGATCTCAGACACCGCGAGATGAAAGCCGTGTACCTGCCGAGCAATTTAATCAAAGGGGACGTTGTTGATATCAGGGTCCAATTCCCGACGGGCCAGGATTACATTGTTTTATCCAAGAAGAAAATTGATAAGCTACAGACTCCTGCCTTCTGGACGACCTTGAGCGAGCAAGAGATTCTACTTCTATCGAGCGCGCTGGTGGATGCATACCTGCACCAGGCCACCATCTATGCGCTGACTTATGTCGAGCCTGAGCTGCAGGCGAAGGCAATTCCGACCTATCCACCGAATGAGGAGGTGGCGAAGCTGATCGCAAGCGACCCGAATATCGTCCAGAGGGCCGAGAAGCAGCTGGAGACAGCGGTGCGGAGATTACTAGAGGAGGATTTACGCGAAAGGAATACGGAACAGCAGGTTCAAATGAGCGAGATTCATGTTGTACCGGCTTTGGCCGGAACGGCGAGGAGTCCTGATTCCTGGAGCCCAGCAAGCAGCGGCGGGCAGACCACTAGCGACAGGAGCACTGGATCTTTTCCAGCCGGCGGGAGCGAGGAGGTGAATGAGCCTCGTGTCGAGAGGGACGTTGAGGCCGAGCAAATATTGGGAGGCTATGGATTGGAGACTTCCGCAACGACAGCGGCTGAAGGCACCCAAGATGATGAGCTGATATTTTCCGCTCCGTAATCTGGTGGAGTGAACGAGTAAATATGAAGGGGGCAGCATGCGTGAAAAAGTGGATATTTACGGGGATATGCGACAAAAGCGACCTGCTATTGTATATGTGCAAAATACTAGCCCATGGCGACAAAAGGGTTCTGCTTGTGGATGCCGCGCTGGATGCAAAGTATAGGTACTGTATCGGATACCAGCACCCGCAGCTTCCTGTTACGGAGTTCGCCGGGTTCGACGTGGCCGGAGGGTTCGCTACACTTTCCAGTCTTGAGCAGCATTTGCTCAATGAGGACGAGAAGGACTACGACTACATCCTTATGGATGTGGAGAGAACCGATTTTCTACATCCTGGCGATTGGCTGGACGCCGATGCTTGTATCTGGGTTAGCGGATTCGATCTGACGGGTCTGAAGAGAAGCGCGTCTCTGCTGGAGGAATTAAGTGGACAGTGGTCGGATCAAGTCTCCCCCTCGTTTCACCGCGTGTATTTGAATGTGATCGAGGATATGACGGATGAAGCCTATATTGAAGGCTATCTGAATCCGGGCGGGATGGCCTGGCTGGGCCAGCCGGTAAAAATGCCGTGGGACGAGCTGTTCTATGGCTTGAAAATTCAAAACGAGCATGCGGGGAGATTGGTTCTGAAGCCTCTGTCCAGGCATTACAAGCGCTCCTTGATCGAGCTGATTCTTCAACTGTCCGAATGGGATCGCAGGCATGTGCGACGAGCCATGAGGCATGCGGAGAGGAGACGCGCATGAGTCTAGTTGCTGTTTGGAGTCCGTTGAATGGCGGTACCGGGAGCACGATGCTGGCCGCCGCGCTGCCAATCGTGCTAGCAATGGAATATCAGACGCGAGTCCTGCTGACCCATGGCGGACATGCCGGCGAACGGGTCGAGTTGGCATTTTCCGATCGTAAGGAAATGATGGACAATGCGCTTTCGTTCCACGATAACGGCATGGATGCTCTGGAGCGTCTTAGCACAAGCGGCAGATTGAATCCGGAAAATGTTCGTAATTATTCGGTTCCGCTTATCGCCGGGCGTCTGGATCTGCTGGGTGGGTCCCGGGTATTGAGGACAGACTTAAGTGCGAATGAGCAGGGGGCTACCTTGATGTCGAGGGTTCTGGAGGCATCCCGGCATAGCCATGATGTTACGGTAGCCGATGCAGGCAATGGTGCTCCGGGTGCTGCCGACCGGGCAATCTTAAATGCCGCCGACCTTGTTGTCATCGGTATGAATCAGAACCTGCATCTATTGGAGACGGTTCTTTCCAAGGGAGGATTGCCGGATGAAGTTAAGGAGAAGCCTTGCTTCTACAGCATCGGCCGATATGACCGGGAATGCAGTGCAACCTTGCAGAATATCAAGCGGCGTTTTGGTCTGAAAGGATATGCGGCTGGGGTGCCTTACTGCTCCGGAATGACGGATGCGTGGAATACGAGAAACGTATTAATGTACATGCAGCGCAGCCGCGGAGGAAACGGACGAAAAAGATGGAATTCACTGTACTTGGCCATGCAGGGATTGGCACAAGGGATTGCGGAGGAGTGCGGACTCCCAGCCGTTCCGGCGAAAGCGAGGGCTATGCATGCTCTTGGGTAGCGCGATGAATATGGTGTGGATCATCGTTATCCTCCTATTTTTGCTGCTGCTGGTCTATTTGCGGTATCTGGAGAGAAAAGGGGCTCCTTCAGCGGTAGTCCATGACACCGATCCATACTCTATACCGGCGATGACAGCATTCGTGAAAGAAACGCTCCATCAGCTGACCCACAGTCAATTATCCGACCTGGGCTTGCATGAGGAGGAATACCGCCGGAGGTTGAATAAGCGAAGCGAGCTGCGGCGGGCGCTTAAGGGATGCGTAACCGGGGACGTGCTGGATAAAGCCTACGTGAAGGATTTCATGAAGGAGCTGCTCGTGAACAATCTGGGCGTGAACGAAACCAATATCGATCAGGCAATCCCTTTTGAGCACCCAGCCATCCTAACTCCGCAGGACCAGTTTGAGATTATCCTGTATTTGTATAAACAGAATCATGGGCAGGACGCTTTGTCCATGCTGCTCGAGACCTATGATCTTGCACGCCCGCGTGTATTGCCTGGCTATGGCAACGACAGTGTCTATGCCGTCACAGCCGATGATATTGCCTATATCTATGAGTCGGAGCAGCGCCCGCTTCGGTTTCAGGAGAAGCTGGACATTGTGGTGCAGCGTATTTACCAGGAGTATAAGGGCTTTTCCGTCATCGATGAACTCCGGGACCAGCGCATAGACGGGGTCAGCGGAGGGGTCAGCGGCGTACTCGAAGACAGCCGTATGGAAGCATTTCCTTACGGGCACGATGGGTTCGGATGGGGGAGGGGGAACTTGGAACAGGAACAGCAGGCCACCGGCTGTGAAAGCGTCTGGGTGTTCTACCGCGGGATTTCCTTGCATTTATCCTTCCTGTCTTTCGGGAGCATGTTGGAGCTGAAACGGGTCTGCCAAAATATTTATAAATATAACCATCCCGGCCAATTATCGGAGGCAAGCGGGTATAAGGTGAACGAAATGAAGGACGGATCGAGGGTTGTGGTGGTTAGACCTCCTTTTGCAGAATCGTGGGCTTTTTTTGTCCGTAAATTCGATCTGCCCAAAGCCTCGCTGGATCAGCTGATAACAGGAGACGGGTCGGAGCTCGCGGTCGGACTGCTTCAATATTTAATGAAGGGAAGCCGGATCACAGCGATTACAGGTGCGCAAGGCTCCGGCAAAACGACCCTTCTAATGGCAATGGTTGGGCATATCTATGCTACCTACACCCTTCGGGTTCAAGAGATGGCATTTGAGCTTCATTTGCGCAAAATTTACAGCAGACGGAACATTCTCAGCTTTAGGGAAACGGAGCATATAACCGGGCAAGCAGGTCTTGATCTCCAGAAAAAAACGGACGGAACGGTCAATATCCTGGGGGAAGTCGCCAGTGATGAGGTTGCGGCATGGATGATCCAGATGTCGCAGGTAGCCAGCCTATTCACCGTATTTACCCATCATGCCAAGACTTTCAAAGACCTGGTTCAATCTCTTCGCAACTCGCTATTGAAGAGCGGGGTGTTTAGGCAGGAACGAATTGCTGAGGAACAAGTTGCCGGTGTCATAAACTTTGATATTCATCTTAAGCGCGATGCTTTCGGCAATCGATATATCGAACGGATTACCGAGTGCATTCCTCTGGATCGGGGGATTCATCGTAGCGGTCGCCTCACCGCTTCCCTCGATATCGAACAGGAAACGATGGAAGGTCAGCCGGAACCTGAGCTTCAGCTTGATGATGCGGGGGCTTGTTATATATCGCGCAACGTGATCGAGTATCAAAACGGGGCTTACGTACCAGCTGCGCGCTTGACGGATCGCAGCATTCGCGAAATGACCGAGCAGATGCAGTCGGAGGATGCAAGCCGGTTCAGAGCGTTCCTTGCGGCAGGTTGGGGGGAGTCAGTTGGCACTTAAACCTATTTTGATGATTGTGTTCTTGCTGTCGCTGGCCTGCTTCGCAATTGCTTTTGGGATATCGGCTTGGATCAGCCGCAGTAAGCGGCGATCACAGATTGGCCCTTCCAATACAAGCAAGGGCGAAGGCAAAACGCTGCGCGAGTTGTATCGGCAGTGGGCACAGCTTGCCTATCAATACGGGATAAAATTGCCGTTCATCAAATCTTACATCCAGCGCATCCGGCAGCGGATCGTCCTTATCCATCCATATGATGAAATTGCACTTCGCTACGAGACCATGAAGCTGACCTTGGCAATTACAGGAACGATCGGTTTGACGGCGCTGCTGCTTATATGGAGCCGTCCGGATTGGAGCTTTATCGTCATTGTCTTGATGGCTGCGGTCGTTATCAGCAATATGCTGGTTGAAATGTTTATCCTAAGGCTTGAACGGAAACTGTTAGGACAGGCCGTCGAATTGTTTTCTGTCGTCCGCCATCATTACCAGCAGCACGGCATGGTAGAAGAGGCACTGTACGAAGCGGCTGAGAGCGCCGGGCATGAAATCTCCCTGCATGCCAACCGGATCTACAATGCTCTAGTATCGCAAGATCCTGACGACGCGCTTGAGCGTTATTATGAAATTGCTCCGAACCGGTATCTGAAAGCATTTGCCGGGATCTCCCATCTTGTGATGGAGTTCGGAGATCAGGCACGAAAACAAGGCTCGATCTATTTGCAGGGATTGAGCGGATTGTCCAAGGAAATTCAGCTCGATATCTTGAGAAGGGATAAGCTCGACTACCTGATGAAGGGATTGCATGTTATTGCCCTGGCACCGGTTTTTTTTACCAAGCCGATTGAACGTTGGGCGAGAAGCAGCTTCCCCTCCATGGATGAATTTTATATGAGCAAGCTCGGCTTTGTGACGAAGATATCCATTTACGTCATTATCGTAATTTCCTATATCCTGCTCCAGAAGCTTCAGCAGCACCGGGAGACGGACTATCGTGCCGGATTGGAACGCCCTTCCTGGGAGGAGCGGTTATATCGAGTTCCTATTGTCAGAGCCCTTGTCCGCATGGCGGCCCCGGGAATCGGGACAAGCATCTTTCACCGCCAGCTGCGCTTATTGAAGGAAAGCAATGCGCGAATCAAATTCGAATGGCTGTATGTGAGGAGATTGATGCTGTTCTTTATGGTTTTCATCCTATCGTTGAGCTTGGCCATTGGTCTGCATGTGCAAGCAAGGCATCATTTGCTCTATACCCCGGTCCCTCCCCATCCATCTTTGTTTGGTCAGATGAACGAAGTGGAGCGCGTTCAAGCAGAGAAGACAGCAGAACAGGATCGGAACGTGATGAGAAGGATAGGCATGTCTCCTGATGCGACCCCTGAACAAGTACGGAATGGGATCAGCCAATCCGGACATACGGGATTATCCGCAGAGCAGATGGATGCCGCGGTGAAGCGCATATTGTCCAAGATTAGCCGATATGAAGGAGAGTATCTAAGATGGTGGGAGCTGCTGTTTTCACTGTGCTTGGGCTGGCTCGCCTATTGCTCGCCGCTGTGGCTGCTGTATTTTCACCGCAAAGTGCGCAATATGGAGATGCGGCATGAAGTATATCAATTCCAGACGGTTATTTCGATCCTTCGCGGAATGGAGCGTATCTCGGTTGAAGGAATCCTCGAATGGATCAACCGTTTTGCTGTCATATTTAAGGTTCCGATCCAGAAATGCCTGCTTCATTATGAGCATGGTGCCCAGATGGCGCTGGAGGAGTTGAAGGAGGACGTATGGTTTCCCGAATTTCAACGATTGGTGGACAAGCTTCTGCTCGCCATGGACAAAGTGCCGATCAAAGACGTGTTTGATGATCTTGAGGGGGAGATGATCTTCAGCTTTGAGCAGCGCAAGCAGCAATATGAGGCCATGATCGACACCAAGGCTGCATGGGCAAGGATGATCGGTTTTACCCCGATGTATGCTCTGATCTTTATGTATCTCGTCATTCCATTAATCGGGATGAGCTTCACCCAGATGGAAGTTTATTATGAACAGATTCAACGGCTTTGAACGAGGGATGGAACGGAGCTCGCAAATGGCTGTCTCAACAAAAGTATAAAAATATGTAAAGAAATGAGGAGAATCAAATGAATAACGCTTCGTCTGCTTTAAAAGTCGCTGCCGGAATTTTTCTGACCATTGCCTTGATCACGATCGTAGTCATCCTGTTTATTTCTGCACAAGAAGCTACCAAAACGGCGCAAAACAACTTCTCGGACATTCAGACCGAGCTGTCGCAAGCCGCATTCACCGTATATGACGGCACGACGATTAGCGGCTCGCAAGTGACAAACGCGCTGCGCAAGTATAAGGATAAAGATCAATTCGGCATATTTATCGCTACTGGCAAGAATAGAGCGGGACAATGGTACGGGAATGTGCTGGATAACAGCGGGATGATTCTGAATCCGGATTCGAGGCAGGGCAATATCAGCTTGACCATGAACGAGAAGAGCGCGGAGTATGTAAATCCAAGCGGGAAGTTTCAGGCGAGTATCGTAAAGGATGATTCCAACGTGATCCGGGGGATCAAATTTATTCAGTAGATTGGGATAGAGGGTGATAGGATTGCGCGAGCAAACGATCCGTGCGATAGAGCTCGCAGCCGGGCTGGGTCTTTTTTTGAGCGCCTGCTTGTATGCCATGACCATGCTGTCCGTACTTGACTCCGGATTGACGGCGGCAGCCGCGATGACGGAGGAGCAAAATGTCGGGGTATCTTCGTTTTCAGCCGTATCTGAATCAATTGAACCATATTTTACGGGCAGTGAGGTGCTGTTTACGCTTCGCGAAGTACAGTCAGGGCAGCTTGAAGCGGTTATAGACGGGTTGCGGTTCGCTCCAGGGACCGAGCTCGAATCGATGGATCTCTCGGTTATCGATTTGGATGGCCGTTATGCGGCGGACTACCACCGGGAAAGCAACGGGGCGGTGGACTTAATTCGGTTTGTTAAAGTGAGGTAGGGCGAAGTGTCGAACTCGGTATCGAAATGGTTTGCAGCTTTTCTCGCACTGCTGCTTTTGTACATCGTCCCTGCAGGGGAGCTGGCCAGAAGGCAGGATGACCTATCTCGGATCGTCGTTTACCAGGCGGTGACCAAATTTGTGGATAGTGTCCGTACGAAAGGGTATATCACGCCGACCATGTATCAGGATTTTCTACAAGAGCTTGCAGCGACAGGCAATGAATATGACGTCCAGATGGAGCATCGCCATAAGAAATACCAGCCGGAGTATGCGGATCCCGCCGACCCGGACACATTTCTTAACCGGTATGTCGTTGTATATGATGCTTACTATCAGGAAGACCTCGCAGCCTATCTGTTTCCGCAGACGGATATGCCAAGGGATGACGAACGGCGGGTGTATCGTCTGACAGCCGGGGACTTGTTTCAAGTCCGGGTACAGAGCCTAAACAGAACGCCGGGGATGCTGATCATGGATGCGTTAACCGGGACGGATTCGAGTGGAAAAGCAGCCATCGTTTTTCCTTACGGAGGGCTTGTGCTTAATGAAGATTACTGACCTGGCGATCGTGTTCACAGCCATATTCTTTCCGCTTCTTCTCATCCTTGGCTTCCGTTACGAAAGCCTGGAGGATATCCGCTATGTTGAAATGAAATATACCGCCGCACTGCGATCCGCTGTGCAGGACGGCAGTACAAATTTAAACAGGAACGAAACCCAGTCTTTCGAAGCAGCCTATGATTCGAAGAAATTCATGCGGGCAGATAAAGATCAGGCAATGAAGGCGTTTGCCCAAACATTGTACATGAATATGGGCATAGAAGACGGCGATTCGGCGTCACAGGCTGCTCTATGGTGGTATATCCCCGCTCTCGTCGTATTGGACTATGACGGGTATTTCATCTACGCCTTACAGAGCTATACCAATGCAACCGGTGAAGAGGAGATGCGCCACCAATGGACTCCGAAGCTGCCGTATGCATGGTCGGATGGCGAGGGCAATAGCGTGCAGTTCACTTTGGATTCGTTTGTTCGCGTCTATGAATCAAGCTCTTCCCGCTGGTACGCCGGGTGGCGGCATGAATTGGCCGGTCAATCGGGCGTGTCCCTGCTCCAGAATGAGGAGACGTTTGAACATATTCGGCGAATCACGATCGTGAACGCCGTTCAGGATCGGCTGGCGTATTACATACAGCGTCATAATGAATCGGCTCTGCGCAACGGCATGACCTACATCTTTACGCTACCCGTCATCTCGCAGGAGGAGTGGGTGAATACGATCGATGATGTCGGCATGCTGGCCTTTGTTCAGGGAATTCCGCTGGGGGATCGCTATTATAACAACTATGCAATTGGCGGGGCAAGACTGGTTAAGTCCCCGGTATATTTCGGTGGTGTTGACGAGCGGGGGCTGAAATATTATTTCCGGGATGACTGTTCGTTTCCTTTCCAGGTAGAAGAGACGTTTTCCCATCCGAAAGAGGCGGCCGCAGCAGGTTATCGAGAGCGGAGCTGCCGTAATCCGGGGGTTCTGGCCCCCTGAAAGTTGTAGTTTCAGGGGAGAGGCTTGGTGTGATACAATAAATTCTTGACTGTGTACTTTTCGCTAACTACCAAGAAAGAATTTCATATTATACAGACAGGAGTTACTATAGCCATGAGTTTATTGACTGTAGAGAACGTATCGCATAACTTCGGGGACAGGACTCTTTTCAAAAATGTGTCCTTCCGCTTGCTGGCTGGAGAGCATGTCGGTCTTGTCGGAGCCAACGGGGTTGGCAAATCGACATTGATGAATATTTTAACCGGACAGCTGTTAAAGGACAGCGGCAAGGTAGAGTGGACGCCAAAGGTGCGCTACGGCTATCTGGACCAGCATACGAAGCTTACGCCGGGCAAGACCGTGCGTGATGTTCTTAAGGATGCGTTTCTTCCTCTGCTAGAGCTGGAGAAGGAAATGATGGAAATTACGAACAAGATGGCTGATGCCTCTCCCGAGGAGCTTGAACTGCTGCTTGAGCAAATGGGCGAGATTCAGGAGCAGCTGGATATGGGGGATTTTTATCTGCTGGACGTGAAGGTAGAAGAGATGGCCAATGGACTGGGCCTGTCTGCCATTGGACTCGACCGCGACGTCGCGACGCTGAGCGGCGGACAGCGGACGAAGGTGCTGCTCGCGAAGCTATTGCTGGAGAAGCCGAATGTGCTTCTGTTAGACGAGCCGACGAACTATTTGGATGTGGAGCATATTGAGTGGCTGACGCAATATTTAAAGCAGTATCCCTATGCTTTCATCCTGATTTCACACGATACGGAATTTATGAATCAAGTCGTGGATGTCATCTATCATTTGGAATTTGCTAAATTGACCCGTTATACCGCCAACTATGAGAAATTTCTCGAGATGGCGGATATTAACAAGAACCAGCATATCGATGCGTACGAGAAGCAGCAGGAGTTTATTAAGAAGCAAGAGGATTTCATACAACGGAACAAAGCCCGGTATTCCACTTCAGGGCGGGCCAAAAGCCGGGAGAAGCAGCTTGAGCGTCTTGAGCGGATTGACCGGCCGGAGGAAGCGGCCAAACCGGTCTTCAATTTCAAAGAAGCTCGTGCCAGCGGCAAAACCGTATTCGAAGGAATCGAGTTTGAGATTGGCTATGACCGCCCACTGCTGCCAAAAATGAGCATGACCATTGAGCGCGGAGAGAAAATTGCGATCGTGGGCTGCAACGGCGTCGGTAAATCGACCCTGCTGAAAACGATTTTGGGCAAGCTTGAGCCTTTCAGCGGCAAAACGTATCAAGGGGATTTCCTGTATCCGGCATATTTCGAGCAGGAGGTGCGCCCAGGCAACTTGACGCCGATCGATGACGTTTGGAACGAGTTCCCGCATTTGAACCAGCACGAGGTACGAGCCCATCTTGCGCGCTGCGGCCTGAAGAATGAGCATATTACCCGTCCGTTAAAGGCGCTCAGCGGCGGCGAGCAGGCCAAGGTGCGTTTGTGCAAGCTGCTGATGCGTGAAAGCAATTGGATATTGTTTGACGAACCGACAAACCACCTGGACGTAGCTGCAAAGGATGAGCTGAAGCGGGCTTTGAAGGAGTATAAGGGAACGATCCTGCTCGTCTCCCACGAGCCGGACTTTTACGAGGATTGGGTCACGAAAATCTGGAACGTCGAGGACTGGTCCAACCAGCAGGCTTAATCACCGCGTTCTTACATGAAACATTCAGGAGCGTAAACTTGCTGATTTTGAGAGGGAAAATCCCCAATGGGGTGTCTCGCTTGAAGGAAGGACCAGTAGAATAACAATCCATGATTTCAACATAGAAGTAGGCGGTGCTAAGGATCTCGATGTCCCTGCACCGCTTTTTCTTGTTCTCATTATTAATGAGCAAGTGTTTGATCCGATGAAATCGCTGAGATTAATGTGTGATGGATCATGTCGTACCTTCACGCAGATTGTGATATGCTAAAGTCAATTTAACGAAGAACGGAGGGATCGTGCATGGAAGAGTTGGATCCATGTTGGGGGCTGTCATCATTATGGGGGGTTCCGCATTACTAGCCCCTGCCAGACCGTGCGGATATCCCCGCCGAAAGGGGAATGACCTTGGAATCGAATAAGAATGGAAATGATGGAGAGAACGTCCTCCTTTCCGAGGAGAAGTCAGTGGTCCTTCGCGGCGGCGTGGTCTACCGGCCGGCGGGTCCGTGGACACCCAGTATACATGCCTTGCTAAGGCATTTGCGGGCGGCGGGCTTCGAATCGCTGCCGACTGTCATTGGTGCCGGCACCAATGAGGAAGGACAAGAAATGGTAAGCTATATTGAAGGAGAATTCATCCATCCCGGACCTTGGAGCGATGATGCGATCGTGGAGGTAGGCCGAATGGTTCGAAGGCTCCATGATGCTTCGGCTTCATGGAGCCCGGGTCCGCATGCTTTGTGGAAGCCCTGGTTTCTAAGGAGACTCGGGGGATCCAACCTGGTCTACAGCCATGGGGATATTGCACCGTGGAACATGGTAACGAAGGATGGTCTGCCTGCCGCCTTGATCGATTGGGAATACGCGGGGCCGGTCGATCCGCTGGTTGAGCTTGCCCGCGTGTGCTGGCTGTTTCCGCAGCTGCATGACGATGACGTCGCTATGATGAACGGACTGCCTTCACCGGAAGCGCGTGCAAGACAGGTTCGGCTGCTCGTGGACGCTTACGGTCTGGAGCCTGGCGGTAGAGCGGCTTTACTTGATTTGATCGTTGCCGTCGTCGTCACGGAAACGGCAGAGGAAGCGATTGAAATGAAGGTCACGCCCGATAGTCTGGGGCCTCTTTGGGGGCTGGCTTGGAGAGCGAGAAGCGCAGCCTGGATATTGCGTCATCGCCGTTTGATCGAGCAAGCGCTCGAGTCAGGCGGATAAGCTCGGAACAGTCGAATGGAATCTACGGTTTAGGGATGCTTGAGAAATTGCAGGAGGGGTCTACTTGAACGGTGCGGATGAGAACAGCGGAACAGTTAAGAGCAGCAAGGATATAGAGGTGGAGGGCGAAAAAGACAAGGAATATCCGGGTTCGGATCACAGCCAGCGGTATTCAAGGCAGGAACGGTTTGCTCCTTTCGGCAGAGAGGGGCAGAAGCAGCTCCTAGCCAGCCATGTTCTGGTCGTTGGAGCAGGAGCCCTTGGCAGCGCCGTGTCGGAAACGCTCGTTCGTGCGGGTGTGGGACGCGTTACGATCGCCGATCGCGATTATGTGGAGTGGAGCAATCTGCAGCGTCAGCAGCTGTTTACCGAGCAGGATGCCGAGGAACGCCTGCCTAAAGCTATCGCGGCACAAAGGCGTCTTTCCCGGATCAACTCCGGTGTCGAGGTGATCGGGAAGGTAACCGACGTTCGGGCTCAGGAATTAGCGGAGCTTTCCCAAGGTGTTCATGTGATCATGGATGCTACCGATAATTTTGAGACACGGCTGATCATAAACGACATCGCTTATAAACGCGGAATCCCATGGATCTATGGCGGCTGTGTGGGAAGCTCCGGCATGAGCTTTACGTTTTTGCCGGAGGAGACACCTTGCTTGAACTGCCTGCTCGGAACAATTCCAATGGGCGGCGATACATGCGACGTTCATGGCATTCTTCCACAAGCGGTCCAGATGGTTGCTGCACATCAGACAATGGAGGCGATGAAGCTGCTGGCCGGGCAGCGTCACGTCCTCCGAAAGAAGATGCTTTCTTTTGACGTGTGGCGCAACGAACGCGTGGAATTCGGTGTGGAGCGGGCAAGGAGAACGGACTGTCCCACTTGCGGCGAGCATCCGGTATATCCGTATTTGTCGGCAGCCAATGTTGAAAAAAGCGAAGTGTTGTGCGGGAGAGATACCGTTCAAATCCGGCCGGCCAGACCGAAGCGGCTTGCCCTTCGACAGCTGGCGGAGCGGCTGAACAGTCTTCGGGAAGGCAAAGCGACAGCGACTCCTTTTATGGTCATGTATCAGGTTAAAGGGCATCGTCTTGTCATTTTCGAAGACGGACGAACGTTAGTTCACGGCACGTCCGATATGGCCGCAGCACGAACGCTGTACAATAAATACGTCGGAGGCTAAGGGGCGCAAGAGCCGAGTATACTGTTAATCTGTGAGAGGATTGCTGCAATTGTCTCTTAGGCCTTCGATTGATAGGGAAGTGGAGTGTTCAAGGTCGTTGGACCTTTGGGCACTCCTTTTCCGTTTTGGGTGAAATTAAGCCGCCTCAACGCCATAGAGTAAAGAGCCTGGCAGCATCGCCATTCATGAGTGAAAACGGCGGAAATCAGACATACTTACTGTATGAAGCAGGGAACGAGTGGGAGGAGGAATTGTGGAAATATTGATCCTTATTGCGGCAGATCCATCGGATCGCTCCCGGGCGGTGTCCGGAATGCTTGAAGAGGCGGGATACCAGATCGCATTCGCTCATCATTATTCCGAAGTGGTCTCTGCCATCGAGCGCATGGACCCGGACATTCTGCTAATCGACAGCAAGCTGCCGGGGATGAGCCGGTTTAATCTGGTGGAACGGTTGACGGGGAATGGGAAGGCCGTTCCGATTATGGTGTTAGGGAATGACGGACCGGAAGAGGCGGTGCAAGCACTGGAGGCCGGCGCCCATGATTACATCCCGCAAGAATGGGATCCAAAAGAGATGCTCGCGCGCATCGCGAATTTGCTCCGCATCTTCCAGCCGGTTCAACGCGAAAATAACGAGGCAATCCAGATCGGCGATCTTGCAATCGACCCGTTAAAAAGGAGCGTTGTCCGGGGAGAGGAGCCCGTCGAGCTGACGCAGCGCGAATTCGACCTGCTGCTTTTTTTGGCTAAGCGGGCGGGACAGGTCTGTACACGTGAAGATATTTTGCGGTATGTTTGGGACTATGATTTCCATACCGGAACGAATGTGGTAGATGTATATATTCTCCATTTAAGAGAAAAGGTCGACAAAGGAAGGAAATTAAAACTGCTGCGAACGATTCGGGGCGCAGGCTATAAGCTGATGGCTCAGGATGAGATTGAAGAGACCGCAAAAAACCGCCTTCCTTGATTAGGAAGACGGTCGGTCGCTTGCTATTCAGCTATATTAAAGTACGCGGCGTGCTTTCAGGTAAGTCTTCTTCCAGTTGCCCGAGTTCAGGTTAGAAATCGTAACGCCCGGCTTGCCATAGGTGTGCAGGATTTTACCATTGCCCATGTATACGGCCACATGCGTTACGTTTCTGCCGTTAGCGCGGCTTCCGCTGGAGAAGAATACCAAATCGCCGGCTTTCAGGTTGGACTTGGAAACAGCTTTACCTACTTTGGACTGTGCAGCAGATGTCCGCGGCAGATTTACGCCATACTTCTTAAAGATATGCTTCATGAAAGAAGAGCAGTCAAACACTCTTGTTGTGGATGTGGATGCGCCGAATTTGTAAGGTGTTCCCATATATTGTTTGCCGTAGTTGACGACTTGACTTCCCTTGCTGACGGATGCGGCTTCTACAGGAGCCGGTGGAGCAACGGTAAGCACCGCCCCTACGCCCAAAGTTGCGCTCAAGCTAACGACTACAGCTTTCTTAATCCAATTCTGTCGATTCATGTTGTATAGTACCTCCATGCGTTTTTGTTTTTTGCGATGAACCGAGTATAGCAGATTTGAAACCGACTAAAATGTGGATAATCGGCGCAATCGCTTGGTGCGCATGGAATGAAAGCGAATTATTAAAAAACGATTAAAAGTTACAAAAAATTAAGAAATAGCAGTTGGCCCAAGCTGAAAAATTAAGAAAAACCCTTGCGTGGCAAGGGTTTTATCGATTGTTACGAATGGGTTAAATCCACCGAATAAAGATGACAAAAAAGTAACGATTACTGATCTTTGCTCTGGATGATAAGAAGCAGCCCGCCTTCGATATGCACGATGCCTTTTTCCTGGGACAGCCGGTTGCTGACCCCGAGTGATTGTCCCATGCGAAGCGAAGCGTTATGAAGCGGATATTCAAAGCCTTCCAGTTCGATGCCTGTGACCTCGGTGGTGAGGGGGAGCAGAGAGACGTACTTAAACCCGCGATCCTCCACAACGCAGCTTGAGCCTGTTAAGGTGATGTAATTGTTCTTATCTAATATGGAGCATGGAATGTGGTGCTGCAGCCCGCGGATCAGCATATGGATGTTAGCCAACGTATGATCCAGCCGGGTGCCGCTTGCTCCCATGATCAAGATGGATTCAGGCGACTGTTCGAGCGCCAGGTCAAAGGCAAGTTCGGTATCGGTTAGGTTTTTATCGATCGGATCGCATTCGATGATTTTTCCGCTCATCGCTTGAACCTTCGCCAATTCTTCGGGGGTGATGGAATCGAAATCCCCGACCGACAAATCCGGTTTGATCCCGTGCTCGATTAAAAACAAAGCGCCGCGATCTGCGCCGATAATGAAATCCCCGCTTCGGATCTCCTCTAAAAATTGTGCAGACAACTCCCCTCCGGTAAAGATCAGAGCGCGTGCAGGCAACATGTCATTTCCTCCTTTATTAAGAGAATTGCCATTTCATCTAGTATATAGCAGGATTCATACTTGCACAATTTAATAGGCGTGACTACAATGTAGTAGGTAATTTTTCGCGGAGCGGGGGAATCGGGAATTGTGGACATGCATGTGTTTGATGTATTCAGTATTATTGGGACGATAGCGTTCGCCATGTCCGGAGCCGTTGTGGCAATGGAAGAGGATTATGATATTCTGGGAGTTGTGGTCCTTGGTCTCGTAACCGCCTTCGGCGGAGGCATCATTAGAAACGTGCTGATCGGGGTTCCCGTGACGACCCTGTGGGGCCAAAGCGATCTGATTATACTGGCCTTGATTTCGGTATTTTGCGCGTTCGTGCTTCCTCTCGGATGGCTCCACCATTGGAAGAGAACCGAAGCGTTATTCGATGCGATCGGATTGTCCGCCTTCGCGATTCAAGGGGCGCTCTATGCGACGCAAATGAATCACCCGCTAAGCGCAGTTCTTGTCGCAGCCGTGCTGACAGGAAGCGGGGGCGGCATGGTCCGCGATCTGCTTGCCGGGCGCAAGCCGCTTGTCCTGCGGGACGAGATCTATGCAGTCTGGGCGATGGCGGCAGGAGCGGCCGTCGGTCTCGGCGCTGCGACGACGACGTGGCAGTTGTTGACGTTGTTCGTGGTCGTCATTGTATTCCGAATGCTGTCCGTTCATTATAAATGGAGACTGCCCAGAAGATCGCTTTCGCATGGAGGCGCATCGGGCGGCGGCATGAGTGCCGGCAGCTGAGAATCACTCGGGTGACAACTTTGGAGAATGATCGAATATCATCCGTTTAAACGATGTTTTTAAGGTATGATTGATGACGAGGAGGTGGAAGCGATGGTATCCGTCTTGTTTGTATGCTTGGGCAATATTTGCCGCTCGCCGATGGCGGAAGCGGTGCTTCGACACAAGATCGCTGCAAAGGGCTTGCAGGATAAAGTTAAGGTGGATTCGGCAGGCACCGGAGACTGGCATGTCGGCAAAATCCCCCATGAAGGGACACGCAAGCTGCTGGACAGCTGGAACATCAGCTATGAGGGGATGACGGCACGGCAGGTGATGAGCAAGGACTTGGAGGCGTTCGATTACGTGATCGGGATGGACGACTCCAATGTAGCTAATATGCGGAAGCTGCCAGGCGGCGGTGATGCAAGCATCATGAAGTTTATGGATTTGCTGCCTGACGAAAAGCTGAGAGAGGTGCCGGATCCTTATTTCACAGGGAATTTCGAAGAGGTGTACCGTCTCATCGATGCCGGATGCGACATCCTGCTGGACAAGATCATCCAAGAAAAGCTATAATCGATTCGAATAAAGCGGTCTGTTTTCTAAGCCGCTTATTCAACGAACCGGATTGAAAGCGTAACCAAGAAGGATGTTCCATAAGATGAACAATGCACATTCCATAATAATGCGCGGTTGTTCATCTTTTTTTACAGACGAAAGCGAGGGTAAGATGCGGCAGGACCTCCCTAAATTTTTTGCCGGAATGAATCAGTCAGAACAGCCATGCAGAACGTAAAATGGCCCGACTCCCTGTAGAAGGGATCAGGCCATAGCCGCAAATCGTAACGAATCCTTATGGATAGTCTGTACCTCTTAAGGAACGACCATCATGTCAGCCCGAGTTAGCCCAAAAAGTACATAAGGGCAGCAGGCAGCTCTTTTTGCCAGAAGCCCCAAAGGTGACGCCCGTCTTTCTCATAATAGGCTACTTTAGCCCCGCGATCTTCGAGCAAAGCCTTGGTCTGGCGATTCAATTCTACGAAATTGTAGACGCCCGTATCGGTAGCGTAATTGTCTTCTTGCAGACCTACGATCATATAGATGTCGAGCCATGACAAATCCTGCTCCTGCTTGATGATGCTCTGGGACATCTCGTAGAAGGCACCGGACAAGCTGATCACTCGCGTGAACAGATGCGGGTAGCGGAGCGCCAGATGCACGGATACGCTGCCGCCAAGGGAGTCGCCTGCAAGCAGCCGCTCGCCAGCTTCTCTTCGAACAGGATAATTCTGTTCAATGAAGGGAATAATCTCTTCGGCGAAGCAGGATACGTAGGCATCGAACCGGTTGCCGAACGGTGCGTATTCTTCGGTACGGACTTTGGTATTCACTTCGACTCCCACGATAATAAAAGGTTCAACCCCTTCGTCAAGGATCAGCTGGTTAGCCCAGGTTGCAATCCGGCCGAAGTTGAAAAATTCCTCGCCGTCCTGGCAGTAGACAACAGGATAGCTGAGAATTTCGTTATAGCCGGGTGGAAGGTAGATGCGCAGCGTCCGTGATTCTTGAAGAAACCGGCTTTCAATCGTTTCCTTCACAATGGTTCGCTTCAATAGTCGTTCATTCGTCATCACTCGTCACCTTTTTCGGGTTAGTTTTTGAAATGGAGTACACAATAAGTTAAAATTACCCTATTCGTACTTTCCTGTCTGCTGTACTATGATGTTTGTCATGCTGTTATAGTATTATACACCCGCTGTTATACATACAAACGTTAAGAAATCTGAAATTTTATGAGGTATTTCTTTGACGAATGGAGTAAAACAGGTGTATAATAATTCTATAACAGCGGAACTTGATATTCAAATATTTATTGAGGTGAAAAAAATGACCAAGGTTCCTTATGAAGTATATACCGAGGAAGTGGATACTCTATCTGTACTTTCCCCGGATGGCGAAATCGTAAACCAGGATCTTCTGCCAGAACTGTCGGACGATCAACTGAAAGAAATTATGTACCGCATGGTGTTTACCCGTACTTGGGACGATCGTGCCGTTAACCTCGGCCGCCAAGGTCGCCTCGGCTTCTACGCGCCGGTTTCCGGTCAAGAAGCAACGATGGTCGGCAGTGAATTTGCAATCGAGAAAGACGATTTCATCTGCCCGGGCTACCGTGATATGCCGCAGATCGTATGGCATGGTCTTCCGCTTTACCAAGCGTTCTTGTATTCCCGCGGACATCAGCATGGCGGACAAATTCCGGAAGGCGTTAACGTCCTGATGCCGCAAATCATCATCGGTGCGCAAATTTTGCACGCGATGGGTATTGCTATGGGTTATAAATTGAAGAAGCAAAAGCAAGTTGTTATTACTTACACCGGTGACGGCGGTTCGTCCGAAGGTGATTTCTATGAAGGCTTGAACTTCGCTGGCGTTTACAAGCTGCCTGTCATCTTCTTCGTACAGAACAACGGCTACGCGATTACGACTCCGTTCTCCAAGCAAACAGCAGCGCTGTCCATCGCGCACAAAGCGGTAGCTGCCGGCATCAAGGGCGTTAGAATTGACGGCATGGACGTGTTCGCGGTTATCAAAGCGGTTCGTGACGCTGCTGAGCGCGCTCGCAACGGCGAAGGCGCAACGCTGATTGAAGCCGTAACCTACCGTTTCCGTCCGCATTCCCTTTCCGACGATGCAACCAAATACCGCACGAAGGAAGAAGAGGGCGAATGGAGCGAGAAGGATCCGATCGCGCGTCTTGCGAAATATCTGGAGAAGAAGGGTCTTTGGACAGAAGAAGATACGGCTCGCGTGAAAGAAGAAGCGAAAGCGAAAGTCAATGAGCAGATCAAGAAAGCAGAACAAACGGAGAAAATGACGGTCCCAGGATTGATCGACAGCATGTTCGAGCAAACTCCGAAGCATCTTGAAGAGCAAAAAGCCGATTTCCAATAAAGAAGCTTAACCGATAATTGTTCACGGCCAATGAACGGACAATTATTCGGTTTTGTCATGGGTGCAAAGGATCAGGGATTGAATATAGCGTAAACGGCGCCTAAGTCGCTGGAATAGTGAACTGTAACACTTAAGGAGGAAATCAAGCAATGGCACAAATGAACATGAAAGAAGCGATTCGCGACGCCATGCGCGTTGAATTGAGCCGCGATCCGAACGTTGTCATCTTCGGTGAAGACGTGGGTAACGTCGGCGGTGTGTTCCGGGTAACAGAAGGCCTTCAGAAGGAGTTTGGCGAGGAACGCGTATTTGATACGCCGCTTGCCGAATCCGCGATCGGCGGTCTTGCGGTAGGTCTTGGTATTCAAGGCTTCCGTCCGATTGCCGAGATTCAATTCGTCGGTTTTATTTTCGAAGCGTTGGACCAAATCGCCGTACAGGCTGCCCGTATGCGTTACCGTTCCGGCGGACGCTACAATTCGCCAATCGTATTCCGCACCCCGTTCGGCGGCGGGGTTAAAGCGGCTGAGCTGCATACCGACGCTTTGGAAGGTTTGCTTGCACAAACACCGGGTATTAAAGTTGTAGTTCCTTCCAATCCTTATGATGCAAAAGGACTTATGATCGCAGCGATCCGCGACAACGATCCTGTATTCTTCATGGAGCACTTGAACCTGTATCATGCGTTCCGCGCTGAAGTTCCGGAAGGCGAGTATACGGTTGAGCTCGGTAAAGCGAATGTGGTTCGCGAAGGCTCCGACGTAACAATTATTGCGTACGGCTTGATGGTTCACACCGCAACGAAGGCGGCTGAAGAGCTCGAGAAGAACGGAATCAAAGCGGAAATCATCGACCTGCGCACCATCGCGCCGATCGACATCGACACGGTGATTGCTTCGGTGAAGAAGACCAACCGCGCGATCGTCGTGCAGGAAGCTCAAAAATCCGCCGGCGTGGCAGCAGAAGTCATTGCACAGATCAATGAAAAGGCAATTTTGCACCTGGAAGCTCCAGTTCTGCGTGTAGCACCTCCGGACACCGTGTATCCGTTCGCTCAGATCGAGGATGCTTGGCTCCCTACCCCTGCGCGGATTGTAGATGCCGTTAATAAAGTCATGAATTTCTAATTGCAGCAAATATTTAGGGAGGTTTTTCAGTTGGCAAAATTTGAATATCGTTTTCCAGAGCTGGGCGAAGGTTTGCATGAAGGTGAAATCATCAAAATGCATATCAAGCCTGGCGACAAAGTAACAGACGACGACATCATCATGGAAGTGCAGAACGACAAAGCGGTCGTAGAAGTTCCTTGTCCCGTGAACGGTACGGTTCAAGAAGTTTTTGCCAAGGACGGCCAGGTTTGCCGCGTCGGTGAAGTGGTTGCGATCATCGATGCCGAAGGCGACATTCCTGAGCAAGCAGGCGGCCATGCGGAAGAGCAGTCCGCTCAAGAAGCTGATGCTGCAAAAGGAAGCGCGGATACCACTTCCTCGCCTGCACAAGACGCTCCGGCTGATGCGAAGCAGGGCGGAAACGGCAGCGCTAGCGCGCCTGCAGCTCCGAACCGCGAAGTGCTTGCAACGCCTAGCGTGCGCAAGTTCGCTCGTGAGCAAGGTGTGGATATTACACAAGTGCAAGGCTCAGGCAACAATGGCAAAGTGACCCGCGAAGATGTGGAAGCCTTCAAGAACGGCGGCGGTCAAGCGGCAGCAGCTCCTGCACAAGAAGCGGCTTCCGAGACGAAAGCAGCTCCTGCAGCGGCTTCCGCAGCAGTGGATCCACGTGCCGAAGAAGAGCGCGTACCATTTAAAGGCATCCGCAAAGCGATCTCGAATGCCATGGTTAAATCGGCTTACACTGCTCCGCACGTAACAATCATGGACGAAGTGGACGTAACCGAGCTTGTGGCATTCCGTACCCGCATGAAGCCGATTGCCGAGAAGAAAGGCACGAAAGTTACGTATCTGCCGTTCATCGTGAAGGCTCTTGTTGCGGCTTGCCGCCAGTTCCCTGCCTTGAACGCGATGATCGACGAAGAAGCGAACGAAATTGTGTACAAAAAGTACTACAACATCGGTATCGCAACCGACACCGATAACGGCTTGATCGTACCGGTTATCAAGGATGCCGACCGTAAGAGCATCTGGATGATCGCCGACAGCATCCGTGATCTGGCAGCACGCGGCCGCGAAGGCAAGCTGGCTCCTAACGAAATGAAAGGCAGCACGATTTCCATCACGAACATCGGTTCCGCAGGCGGCATGTTCTTTACGCCGATCATCAACTTCCCAGAAGTTGCGATCCTCGGTACCGGCCGCATCAGCGAAAAAGCGGTCGTGAAGAACGGTGAAATTGTAGCGGCACCTGTCATGGCGCTGTCCCTCAGCTTTGACCACCGCATCATCGACGGCGCTACAGCTCAAAACTTTATGAACTATATTAAACAACTGCTCGCTAACCCTGAGCTGCTTGTTATGGAGGTGTAACTAATGGTAGTTGGAGATGCTTCTTTGGATATTGATACATTAGTCATTGGTGCAGGACCTGGCGGTTACGTGGCGGCGATTCGCGCCGCCCAGCTGGGCCAGAAAGTTCTGATCGTGGATAAGTCCGAGCTCGGCGGCGTCTGCTTGAACCGCGGCTGTATCCCTTCGAAAGCGCTGATCTCTGCTGCTCATCAGTATGAGGCTGCCAAGCATGCCGATGCATTCGGTATTTCCGTGGAGAACGTAAAGGTTGACTTCGCGAAAACCCAGGAGTTCAAAAACGGCGTCGTTAAAAAAATGACCGGCGGCGTTGCCGGCTTGCTCAAAGGCAACAAGGTCGAGGTATTTAACGGCGAGTGCATGTTCATCAACGAGAACGAAGCGCGCGTATTCAATGATCATGAATCTCCGCGTTACCGTTTCAAAAACTGCATCATCGCAACCGGCTCCCGTCCGATCGAGCTGAAGCCATTCCCATTCGGCGGCCGCATCCTGTCGTCCACCGAAGCGCTGAACCTGCAAGAAGTGCCTAAGAGCCTGATCGTTATCGGCGGCGGCTACATCGGCGCAGAGCTTGGCCAAATGTACTCCAAATTCGGTGCGAAGGTAACGATTATCGAAGGTATGGACAGCGTTCTTGCCGGATTCGATAAGGATATGACGAGCCTCGTAACGAAAAACATGAAGAAAACCGGCATTGAGATCATCACCGGTGCAAAAGCTGAAAGTGCGGAGCAAAACGATAAAGAAGTTACCGTTAAATACTCCGTAAACGGCGAAACCAAAGAAGTAACGGCTGAGTACCTGCTCGTAACGGTTGGACGTCGTCCAAACACCGATGGCGAGCTTGGTCTTGACCTCATCGGACTTGAGCTTGACGAGCGCGGCTTCGTGAAAGTTGACCATCAAGGCCGCACCAGCATTCCGCATATCTTCGCAATCGGCGATATCGTTGCCGGACCTGCGCTTGCCCACAAAGCTTCCTATGAAGGCAAAGTGGCTGCCGAAGTTATCTCCGGAATGCCATCGGTTGTCGATTACAAGTGCATCCCTGCCGTTGTATTTACGGATCCTGAGTGCTCCAGCGTAGGTTACACCGAAGCCCAAGCGAAGGAAAAAGGCCACAAAGTGAAGGCCGGTAAATTCCCTTACGCTGGCAACGGACGTTCCGTATCCCTGAACCACCCTGAAGGCTTCGTGAAGATCGTTGCCGAAGAAGGAACAGGACTTGTACTCGGCGCGCAAATCGTAGGTCTGGAAGCTTCCAACCTGATTGCCGAGCTTGGCCTTGCGATCGAGATGGGTGCTACGCTTGAGGATCTGGCATTGACGATCCATGCACACCCAACGCTTGGCGAAATCGTAATGGAAGCTGCGGAAGTTGTTATGGGTCATCCGATCCACATTATCTCCCGCTAATCCGTTCGAATTTTAACGGGTCATCATATAATTGCCAAGGAGGCAGAGAACGCTATAAAGGCGCGATCTGCCTCCTTTTTTAGATAACAGAAAGTATAAACCTCGGAGGAGCGGGAGGAATTTTCGTCTGCCCAACCTGCCATGAACATGATAGACTATGCATATGAGATACCAGAGAGGTGAGTTTGAAGATGAAGCAATATTTGGAGCTGCTGCAGGACATTCTGGAGCATGGAGTAGAAAAGGAAGACCGGACGGGAACAGGGACGTTGTCCGTCTTTGGAAGGCAGCTGAGGTTCGACCTGTCGCAGGGCTTTCCTCTCGTCACAACGAAACGGATCCATCTAAAATCGGTCATTCACGAGCTGCTGTGGTTTTTGAGCGGCGAAACGAATATCCGGTATTTAAAAGAAAACGGCGTACGGATCTGGGACGAATGGGCGGATGAGAACGGTGATTTGGGTCCGGTATACGGCTCGCAATGGCGTGCGTGGGAAGCGCCGGATGGCCGCCGAATCGATCAGATCGCGAACGTCATCGAATCAATCAAGACGAATCCGGATTCGCGCCGGCATATCGTGAACGCCTGGAATGTGGCGGAAATCGACAATATGAAGCTGCCGCCGTGCCACTTCGTATTTCAATTTTACGTGGCGGGAGGCAAGCTCTCCTGCATGCTGACGATGCGCTCGGTAGACAGCTTCCTCGGCCTGCCGTTCAATATAGCGAGCTATGCGCTGCTCACGCATATGGTAGCCCAGCAGTGTGACTTGGAGCCAGGCGAATTCATCTGGTCCGGCGGGGATGTTCATATTTATTCGAATCATTTGGAGCAGGTTAAAACCCAGCTGCAGCGGGAGCCGTACGATCTTCCGAAGCTGATTATCAAACGCAAACCGGAGAGCATCTTCGACTATACCTTCGAGGATTTCGAATTTGAAGGCTACCGGCATCATCCAACGATTAAAGCGACGGTTGCGGTCTAGTGGATGAGCCGGGCATCCAGTTGCCGGAAATGCAGGACAGACCGGAGGAATGGACAGTATTGCATCGGAGGGGGCAAGCATTGGGCCCCCGAAGAAAGGGGGATGGCTGACATGATTTCGATGATATGGGCCATGGGCAAGGATCAGGTGATCGGACGCAATGGAACGATGCCTTGGCATTTACCGAGGGACCTTGCCTTTTTCAAGGAGAAGACGCTTGGCAAGCCGATCGTTATGGGAAGGAAAACATGGGATTCATTCGGAAGCAAGCCGCTTCCGAAACGAACGAATATCGTACTGACCCGGGATGAGAGCTTCGCGCTTCCGCCGGAGCAGGGGATCGTCATTCACGATCTGCAGGACGCGTTGCCCTATGCCCGGGAGCAGGAGCTGATGGTGATCGGGGGCTCCCAGATATACGAGCAGATGCTGCCGCTGGCCGATCGCTTATACTGTACTTTTATCGACGAAGAGTTTGAAGGCGACACCTTTTTCCCGGAAATTGACTGGGAGCAGTGGCAGGTTGTTGAGGAAACGCCGGGAATTACGGATGAGAAGAACCCGTACGCGTACCGATTCGTCATTTATGACCGTAAGCGATAAGCGATAATCGATCATATAGATATCCTATTCTCTCCCATCTATTACCCTTGTTCGATTATGGCAGGATAGTACAAATGATCATGCATATAATCCATTTAATTGGCGAAAAGCGAAATGCTACTATATTTTTAATGTTTGTAGGTAAAATTGCTTGAATTGCCTTATACTGCGCGGATTTCGGAACTGATACAAACTTTTATTAAGGATAATAAAAAAGATGAATCAGGAAAAGTGCCGTTTCTAGGCAGATTTGACGCTCGTTAGTATGCGATTATGATATGATATTTTGTGCATGGAAATCAGAATAGATAGAACGGATGGGGGAAAAGCAGGATGTCTACACCAACAGGCTTTATGGAATATCAGCGTCAGCTTCCGGCAGACCGGGACCCGGCAGAACGAGTAAAGGACTGGGAAGAGTTTCATAAACATCTAGAAGAAGAAGAGCTCCAAACCCAAGGAGCGCGCTGTATGGATTGCGGCACGCCATACTGCCATACGGGAATTGACATGATCGGGGGCACCTCGGGCTGTCCGATCCACAATCTGATCCCTGAATGGAACAACCTGGTGTATCGCGGACTGTGGAGAGAGGCCTTGGAACGTCTTCACAAAACGAATAATTTCCCTGAATTTACAGGCCGGGTATGTCCGGCGCCATGCGAAGGCTCTTGTACGGTCGGACTGATCGGCGAGCCGGTTACGATAAAATCGATTGAGCAGGCGATCATCGACAAGGGCTTCGAGGAGGGCTGGGTCGTACCTGAGCCGCCCGAGAAGCGCACAGGGCGACGGGTAGCGGTTGTAGGCTCTGGTCCTGCCGGTCTTGCGGCTGCTGCCCAGCTCAACAAGGCAGGGCATAGCGTAACCGTATACGAGCGTGCAGACCGGATTGGCGGGCTGCTGACGTATGGCATTCCCTCGATGAAGCTCGATAAGGGAGTCGTTCAGCGACGCGTTGACTTGCTGCGGGCCGAGGGGATCGAATTTGTGGTAAACACCGAAATCGGTAAAGACATTCCGGCGCAGAAGCTCACTCAGGACTACGACGCCGTCGTATTATGCGGAGGGGCGACGAAGCCTCGCGAATTCAACATCGAGGGCAGCGATCTGAAGGGCGTCCATTATGCGATGGACTACCTCAACGGAACGATTAAGAGCTATCTTGATTCCGGTCTTGCCGACGGCAACTATATCTCTGCAAAAGACAAGGACGTTATCGTCATTGGCGGAGGCGACACCGGCTCCGACTGCGTGGCCACAGCCCTCCGCCACGGCTGCAGAAGCGTGACCCAATTCGGTACGCATAAGCGGGCGCCGCTTACACGGGATCCGATCGCGAATCCTTGGCCGCAGTTCCCGAATGTGTATACGCTTGACTATGCGCATGAAGAAGCCAAAGCGCTGTTCGGCAGCGATCCGCGTGAATTTTCCATCATGACCACGAAATTTGTCGGTGATGAGGAAGGCAATTTGAAGGAGCTCCATACCGTTCAAATCGAGCGGATTGTCGACGAAACCGGTCGCAAAATCTACCAGCCGATCCCGGGAACCGAGAAGGTGTTTCCTGCCCAAATGGCACTGATTGCCATCGGATTTGACGGACCGGAGCAGACGCTTGTGCAGCAGCTCGGTCTGGAAACGGATCGCCGCTCCAACGTAAAGGCTCCGTATGGCAAATATACGACGAATGTGGATAAGGTCTTTGCAGCCGGCGATATGCGCCGCGGTCAAAGCTTGGTCGTATGGGCCATCAACGAAGGCCGCGAGGTTGCCCGCGAAGTGGATAAATATTTGATGGGTGCAACCGTTCTGGTTTAAAAACATTCTTAAATATGCTATAGTTTGTATTAGAAGAAGGACTTCGCAGCCGCGAAGTCCTTTTTGGAGTTAGCGGCCTATAGCATATTGCTGCGAACTCGGCCGGGAGGAGAATGTCAGATGAAAACACTGGTCATTGCCGAAAAGCCGGATATGGGACGGAATATCGCGGCGGTGATCGAGCCACGGGCGAAGAATCACCGCACCTATCTGGAGGGCGAGCAGTATATTATCACTTGGGCAATCGGACATCTCGTAGGTCTGGCGGAGCCGGATGCCTATGATCCGAAATACAAGCGATGGAATTTAAGAGATTTGCCAATCATACCGGAGCAATTCAAAATCGTTCCGAATCCGAAAACGAAGGATCAGCTGAAGGTCATCGGGGAAGTGGCCAAGCGTTGCAGTCACATCGTCAATGCATGCGATGCGGGGCGCGAAGGACAGTATATCTTTGCTCTGATCCAGCAGCAGCTGAAGTTAAGACAGCCTGTCAAGCGGCTGTGGATATCGGACTTAACGCCGGAAAGCATCGCTAAAGGCTTCGCCGAGCTGAAGGACGGGGCGGAATTCGAGGATTTGACGCAAGCGGCGCGTGCCCGCAGCGAGGCGGATTGGCTGATCGGCATGAACGCATCCCGTGCGTTCACCACACGCCATCAGACCCTATTATCCGTCGGACGGGTGCAGACGCCGGTGCTGGCTTTGATCTATGACCGGCAGAAGGAGATCGAGGCATTCGAGTCCCAGACCTTCTATGAAGTCAAAGCCTTGTTTCGTCAGGAAAAGCTTGAATATACGGGAACATGGCAGGGGGAACGGCTAACCTCGAAGGAGAAGTCGGACGCGATCGCTGCAAAGGTTCAAGGCAAGCAAGGGGCGGTCGCCAAATATGAAGTCAAGGAAACGAAGGAATACCCGTTCAAGCTGTATGATCTGACCTTGCTTCAGCGCGAGGCCAATGCGAAGTATGGCTATTCGGCCAAGAAGACGCTGGACCTCGCACAAGCGCTGTACGAGCGGCATAAGGTGATTTCTTATCCGCGTACCAATTCCAACTATGTGAACGAGCAAAATATCGAAGGCATGCACAAGGCGCTCCATATGCTGAAATCGACCTCCTACGGACAGATGGCGGAAGGAGCGGATCCAAAGCGTGTCCATATCAATAACAAGGCGGTTTGTAATCCGCAGCGGGTAGAGGATCACCATGCAATCCTGCCGACGCTGAAGCGGCCCGGCAATCTGAGCAAGGAAGAAGCGCATATTTACGACCTGATCATCATCCGCTTTCTTTCGCACTTTTATCCGCCTGCATTGTACAAGCAGCATACGGTGTTGACCGAGGTTGAAGGCGAAACGTTCAAGACCGGGATCAAGGAGCTGCTGTCATTAGGCTGGAAGGTGCTTATCGAGAAGGATAAGGAACAGAAGAAGTCGAAGGGATCGTCCCGCAAAGGTAAAGACGAGGAGGAGGACGAAACCCAGGAATGGAACGACCGTTCATTTGATATCGCACCGGACCGTCCGGTGTTTTGCCGGAAATCGGAAGTAAAGGAGAAGGCCACACAGCCGCCGAAGAGCTATACCGAAGGAACCTTGCTTAAAGCGATGGAGAGTGCCGGCAAGTCCATTGAGGACGATGAGCTGAGGGATGCAATGAAGGACAGCGGCCTCGGAACGCCGGCCACCCGAGCGGCAACGATCGAACGGCTGAAGAAGGTCGGTTATATTACGATGCAGGGCAAGAAAATCACGGTTACGCAGAAAGGGAGGACTGCCGTCGAGCTGATCCGCCACGCCGGCGTCGAGCTTCTTGCTTCGCCGGAAATGACCGGGCAGTGGGAGCGGAGGCTTCACCAAATATCCAAGGGAGAGGCGTCTGCAGAAACGTTCATGCAGAATGTCCAGAAGTTTACGGTTTCCATAATCAATAAAGTGTCTTCGCAGCCGCCGGCACCGCCCTCCCTGTTTGGCGGAGATGAGGACAAGCCGAAGGGAAAAGGCAGGGGAAGAAGCAGTAAGGCGGCCGCCGGGAATCCTTCGGCGGCTCGAAAGCGTCCGGAGCGGTCGCCGAATAAGCCGGATACTCCGGTTCCGTCCATTCGCGAGCCTCTTGGCCGTTGTCCAAGGCCTGGCTGCGGCGGTCAAATTATTGAGGGCCGGAAAGGATACGGCTGCGCCAACTTCAAGTCCGGATGCTCATTCGTCATCTGGAAGGAGTTTGCCGGCAAATCGATATCCCAGGCCATGCTGAAATCGCTGCTCGAGCAGGGCAGAACGAAGCTGCTGGCATTTAAACGCGAGGACGGAAGCACGTATAAAGCCCGAATGGTGTTGTCATCCGGAGGCGACGGCAAGCTGTCCCTCGAAACCGAGGCGGGGACAGCGGTTCGACAGTAATAATAGCATCGATGTTAGTATAGGGATAGAATCGACTTTTAAAATAATGAAAAAAAAGGGGTACCCTGCTTAAGGTTTGTAACAACCTTCAGGGTACCCCGATTGAATTTACATGAAATGATGATGAATGACATCCGGGACTTCGGTCAGCGCGGACACCGTATACAGAACGTTATGAGGCTCTTGCTTCAGCTCTACGAGATTGTATTCCCATTCCCGCTGCTGCTTGAGATAGATGCTGTTGATGCCGGCGGTAAGTGCAGGCACGACATCGGTGCGAAGGGAATTGCCGATCATCCAGGTATGGGAGCGGTCAAAGCTTCCGGCACTGACTATTTCCTCAAGGGCTTCTATATTTTTATGCCGGCGGATGTAGATCCGGTCTCCGAAATAGTCGGCGAGCTTCATCTGCTCGATTTTACGCTGCTGAATGCGTGCTTCCCCGCCGGTATACAAGTACAGTCGATGCCCGTCGGCTTGAAGCCGCTCCAGCGTTTCCACCATACCGGGATAAGGTTCAACCTCCTGATCATAGACGCTCATGCCGAGAACGAATAGCTGCTCTTCCTCGATAGTCGACAGAGTCCGTCCGTGAGCTTCGCAGTAATGCCGATAAGTGGCGATCAAGGATTGCGGGAAGTTCGTACTGGCGAAGCCGAGCTGTTTCGTTCCGGCAATATCGATTTCGATTTGCTTGCTCCGGACCTCCTCGGTCGTCAAGCCAAAGGGTGAAAACCAATCGGTCATCCATTCGAAAAAATCCCCGAGTATCAAATCGAAGTATTTATTGCAGTGGATCAAGGTATCATCCATATCGAAGATGATATGCTGTGGTGTTATGCTCATGGTTGTCTCCTTCTTGCGGTTATTTCATGTACATCGTCGTCCGCGTCACCTTACGCGGGATCACGTCAAACGGATATAATCCTCCAGGAACATCTGAAGCTCGGAGGCTCCATCCGGACGCAGGCTGAACCGCTCGTTGTTCTCGGATTTCAAGTGGGAGCGCAGCAGCCCCGCCGCCCGAAGAATCATCAGATGATGCATCAGCTCTTCGTAAGGCTGGTTCAGATCAGCAGCCATCTCCGACACGGCCTTCGGCTCATCGGCGATGTAGCGGAGCAGGCGCAGACGCTCCGGATCGGCCAACGCTTCGGTCATGCGCAGCAGGACGACAGGCGGCTCGTCCTCATCTTCTTCCGGAATATCGATCGGATACTGAAGCAGCAGCGTATTTTCATAGAAGCAATATGTATTGATCGGGCGGAAATGGGTGCCGGGAAACAAAATGACGTTCTCCTGGGGCACCTGATCCAGAATAACGCCGCTCGTCGCGTATTCGATCAGATGCTCATCGTCCATCTTCGGAAGCAGCGTTTGCTTCTCTTCGGCATCCTCCTCAAGCAGCTGACGCAGCTCGTTCTCGACGGAGGAGAAGTAATGCGAATGCCAGAGCTTCATTAGCGGTATATAGCTTTCGCGGATTCTTGCGATTTCATCCCGGGACAAGGACGGAAGATGAGGATACAGCAGCTCGCCTAATGCATCGATTGAAGAGTTTTCGATCCAGTCCAGGAAATCGGGGATCTCCTGATGGTCGCCCCGGAGCATGACCAGCGCATACAGCACGTCGTAATCGGATAAAGGCCACTGCCGGGCCGCGATGAACCGCACCCTTGCATCCTCCGGCATGCGCTCGTCCATTTCGGTGATGAGCCGCTTGCCGATGTCCAGGTTATCGGTCCATTTTCTCGTTGCATATATCATGAAGCTGCCCAGCAGCTCGTATACCATGGATACATCGATACGCACTTTATATTTCATTTACAGATACCCTCCCAATTGATGGCATTGTTATTATTATGGCTTGTATCGATTGGGCTTGTCCACTATAATGTTCATTTGGCTGTTTAAATTCATTGTTTTTTCTACATAGAGGAGGCCTTGTTTTACGTGACAGAAGCTGCACAACCCCGTCAAGGGAGAACTCATTATTTCATATTAATTGCCGTCGTTGTAGCGGCGGGCCTGAGCCAGGGACTGCTGCTGCCCGTGCTGGCGATATTTCTAGAACGAATGGGGATATCATCCTCGATGAACGGCTTGAACGCCGCTGCGCTGTACGTCGGCTCTTTCGCGATGACGCTGGTTGCGGAGAGGTTGCTGGGCTTGATCGGCTTTAAAAAGCTGATCGCGTCCGGACTTGTTTTGGTGATGCTGTCACTGCTTGCGTTCCCGCTGATCCCAAGCGTTGCGTTTTGGTTTGTGCTTAGGTTGCTAGTTGGAATCGGTGACAGCGCTCTGCATTATGCAGCCCAGCTATGGGTGCTGATGATGTCAACGTCTAAGAACCGGGGCAGGAGCATCTCCTTCTACGGCATGTCTTACGGGCTAGGCTTCAGCATCGGGCCGCTTGGGATTCCGCTCCTCAAATACGGAGAGGCCGTTCCATTCGTGGTCCTTGCGGTGCTGTTTCTGTTCATACTGATCATTGTGCTCGTCAAGCTGCCGAACATCAAGCCTGAAAAAGTCGAAGGCGGCGATCAGACGTCATCCGGAAGATATATGAGAAGCTACCGTTTGGCATGGTACGCTTTGCTGCCGGCATTCCTGTACGGGTATATGGAAGCCGGTATGAACAGCAATTTTCCCGTTTACGGGTTAAGAAGCGGGTTTACGCTGGACGAAATATCGATGCTGCTGCCTTTTGTCGGGATCGGAGGGCTGCTGCTCCAGCTCCCGCTCGGCATATGGAGCGATAAGTTCGGCCGCAAGCGCGTACTGGCGATCGCAGGGATCTCCGGCGGACTGTGCTTCGCGCTCATTCCGCTGGCAGGAACGAATTTTTGGGCAACCCTTATATTGTTAACGGCTGCCGGAGGCCTCGTCGGCTCCTTCTTTTCGCTAGGACTTGCTTACGCGGCTGATATATTGCCGAAGCTGCTCCTTCCGGCAGCTAACGTCGTCGCCTCTTTTCACTTTAATGTCGGGAGCATTGCGGGCCCTAATGCGGGCGGAGCATTAATGGAGACCGGGTGGAATGGCGGCATATTTTTCCTGCTCGGAGGACTGTACATTCTATTTGGATGTGCGGGGGCGCTGTTTAAACCTGCTGCTGATTCAAAGCTGTAAATGCGAATGTTTGTTCTCATGGCAATTGCCCTCGCTTTCTTCTAAACTAGAGAGTAGGAATACGCACTTGACGGGAGAGACGATGACATGATTAAAGTGGATCGGCTGAAGAAAACGATAGGTCCTGACCGCACGCCGGTGCTGAAGGATATCACCTTTCAGATGGAGCGCGGGGAAATGATCGGACTCATCGGTGCGAGCGGAAGCGGAAAAAGCTTGATGATGAGCTGCCTGTCCATGCAGGAAAAATGGGACGGCGGCAAATTGACGATTGACGGCGAAGATATGATGAATCCCGCGGGTAAACGTAAAATTCGCCGGGAATGGGCGTATCTCGAGCAAAACCCTTCCTTAAACGTCAATCGCACCGCACTTAAAAACGTGCTGATCGGACAATCGAGCCAGACGCCATGGTGGCGGATGCTTACCGGCATGGTCCGCTCGGATGATTATATGGGAGCCATGGATACGATCGAGCATTTGGGGCTTTTGGACAAGGCCCACCGCAAAGCAGGGGAGCTAAGCGGGGGAGAAAGACAGCGGATCGCGATCGCCCGGGCGCTTGTGCACGGAGCGAAGGTGATTCTTGCGGACGAGCCCGTCACTGGCCTGGACCCGGGATCGGCCGAGCACGTGCTCAAAACGTTAAAGACCCTATGTGATGAAGAAAGGCTTACGGTCGTTACGGTGATCCCGCTGGAGCTGGCGGAAAAATACTGCACCCGCGTGATGGGGCTCGCCGGCGGGGAGCTGGTCGTCGACGTGACGGGACGGCGTTTAACTCATGGCGAGAAGTCAAGACTGTAATTATCTGTAGGTTTTATAAATGAGGCTATGGAATAGAAATGAGATGATCTGGATTGAAATATAGAGTGATACAAGCCTTGCTGTCCGGCTTGCTGCTGTTTCTGCTTAGCGGCTGCACGTTTATTCAGGATCCGGTCTCGCTGATGAAGAAGCCGGAACTGCCTGCGGATAAAGCGACGCTGCACGGCGCGATCCAGACAGCCCTTCAGAAACGGAAGACCGATACCGGGGCAATCATCAGACCAAGGAGCGACGTGGACAGCAGCTCGATCCGCATTCAGGATCTGGACAATGACGGTGTGCTGGAAGCGGTCGTCTTCTATCAGACGCCGGATGAAGAAGTGAAGATCCACGGCATGATCATGCAGCAGCAGGGAGATGCCTGGGTCAAGCTGCTGGATTTTGACGGGGAAGGGACCGTGCTGGAATCGTTTGATTTCGTAGATTTCACGAATGACGGCAAGGTCGATATCGTTGCAGGCTTCTCCCGCGGCGAGGAGAATCTTCAGAACCTGTTGATCGTCTATTCGTTCTCGGGCAACTCGCTCGAGAAGGTAGCTCCGCTGCCTTATACCCACTTTAATATCGGGGATTTGAACGGCGACAAGATCAAGGATATTACCGTCGTTTATCTCCAGCAGAAAGAGCTGTCGTACGTCAGCACGTATCAATATGACAAGTTCGAGGAAGCCTTCGTTGAGCTGGATAAGCTGGATCTCGGACCGAATATTGAAAGTTATTACAATGTTGTCGCAGGGAAAGTGGCTAAAAATAAAGAAGGTATAATTCTCGATGCTTCGGTTATATCCAATTCCTCCTATTCGAAGCTGATCATCATGGAGGATAATAAGTTTGTCGATATCCTGCAGGATGAGCTGCTGACCTTCAAAGAGCTGCCGATCGAGAGCGAAGACGTGAACGATGACGGCATTCTGGAGATTGGATTGCTGGAAAGACCGGCAGGCTGGGAGGACCGGCTCTTCGAGGAAATCCCTTACTTTACCACCTATTATCAGTGGGACGGAGAAATTCGCGAAGTGAATGAAAATGAAGGACTGCAATTCGTGCTTCAAAGATACTATGATATCAATAACCACTTCTATTTGGATTTCCCGGCCGACCTGTACAACCAGATTACGATTACCCCGGAATCCAACAAAGATTCCTATCTGAATTTCGTGATGATCGATTCTGGTGAATCAGTGGCGGAGATTAAATTTTTCACGATGGCCCAGTGGGCGGAGGCTGAGTCCGATTGGGAGATTTTAGTGAAGGAAAAAAGCCGCGTTATCGCGTACCGAAGCCACGGCGATCTAAAGCTTAGCAAAAAAGAGAACAAGCCAAGCAACAATGTGGCTCCTATCGAAAGAAAGGGGAACTAGATCTTGAGTAAAGTACTCATATTGGAAGACGAAGAATCCATTCGCAGTTTTATCGTGATCAATCTTAAACGCAACGGGTTTGAAGTTCTCGAGACCGGAGACGGTAACGAAGCGCTGCGCCTGTTGCAGTCGACGCCAGACATCGATATCGCATTGCTGGACGTCATGGTTCCCGGGATCGACGGGTTCGAGGTGTGCCGGAGAATTCGGGAGACGAATGAGCGAATCGGCATTATCTTTCTGACCGCCAAGGTTCAGGAGCAGGACAAGGTATATGCGCTGTCCGTCGGTGCCGACGACCATGTCAGCAAGCCGTTCAGTCCGACGGAGCTGATTGCAAGGCTTCAGTCCCTGCTGCGCCGGGTCAACGTTCAGCGAGCCGGAGCCGCTAAGGTATCGTTCCAGTCCGGTCCGTTCACGCTTGACCTGATATCCAAGCAATTCAAGAAGAACGGCCAGTCCGTCGAGCTGACACCGACCGAGTTTTCGCTGGTGCAGTTTTTCCTGGAAAAAGAAAATACGCCGCTTAGCCGTGATGTCCTGCTGGACCATGTTTGGGGCAAAGAATATATGGGCGACCCCAAAATCGTGGACGTCAATATTCGGAGACTGCGCCAAAAAATCGAGAGCAATCCTTCCGAGCCGGAATATCTCCAAACGGTATGGGGACACGGCTATAAATGGAAGGGTCAGGGCTAATGATCAAAAAAGGCATTCGGCGGCAAATCGTGCTGCACTACTTCCTGGTAGTGTTCATCGCCTTGCTGCTGGTTGAAGTAATCTTTCTAATCGCAATCCGAACCTATTATTACGATACGGTGTATAACCATGTCAGCAACCATATCCGCCTCTCGAACGAGTTCTATCAGCCGTTCCGGGTCACGTCGTCGGATAATGTGAATCAGCTGAGCGAGATGGTTCGGCATTTTGAGCTCTACAATACCGAGTTGCAAATTTTGAACACGTCCGGGCAGGTGCTGACGACATCGGCCGGCTTCGATCTGGAGCAAACGATCAAGACAAGTGACGTGACGCAGGCGCTCGCGGGCGACACCAGCCGTTGGGTCGGCAAACAGCCCGGTACCGGGCAAATCGTAATGGCTGTTTCCCAGTCGATTCAGAACGGCTTCGATCAAACGTATATCCTTCGTTACGTAACGTCGCTGGATCTCATTAACGATCGACTGCTCAAGCTGACGTTATTCGCCGTCAGTATCGGGGCAGCGGTGCTTGCGATCGTGCTGGCGTTCAGCATCGGTCTGGCCAACTCGATCGTGAAGCCGATCAATAATATTACGACGGTATCCACCCAGATGGCCAAGGGCAAATTTAATGTCCGCATCAAGGGGGATTACAAATACGAGCTTGGCGAGCTGTCGTCTACCCTGAACTACATGGCCCAGGAAATCGTGCGGAGCAACCAGGTCAAGGATGATTTTATCTCCTCGATCTCCCATGAGCTCCGGACCCCGCTCACCAGCATCAAGGGCTGGAGCGAAACGCTCGACTCGGGTGGCTATGATCCGGAGGAAACAAAGATCGGGATGCAGATTATTGCCAAGGAGACCGACCGCTTGATCGGGCTTGTGGAAGAGCTGCTGGACTTCTCCAAGCTCCAGCAGAATGAAATGAAGCTGGTGAAGGGGATCGTCAATCTGCGGGAGCTGCTGCAGGAGATCATTTTGAATCTGTGGGCGAAGGCCGAGAAGAAGGGCGTCACCATCAAGCTGGAGTCGGAAGAGAAGCCGATCATATACGGCGATGCCAACCGGCTGAAGCAGGTGTTCCTCAATATTGTGGACAATGCGGTGAAATTCTCGCATGAGAACGGCGTCATCAACCTGTACTTTACGATGGAGGAGAAGTTCGTCACGGTGACGGTCAGGGATTACGGGATCGGCATTTCGGAGGAGCATCTGCGCAGGGTGAAGGATCGCTTCTTCCAGGTCAATCCGCTCAACGGCGGCACCGGTCTTGGCCTTGCGATCACACAGCAGCTCGTTGAGCTGCACGGCGGTACGATGGAGATGGAGAGCGAGCTCGGGCACGGAACATCCGTCATTGTCAAACTGCCGCTTCCGGAAGGGAAAATTCCGGTGGCCGGCGGGCTGGAAAACGGGGAGGAAGGCATGCCCGGCCCGACCGTATAAGGCTTTGCCGAAGCGATTCGGCAAAGCCTTTTTTTTTAGATGACTATGAGAACGGGGGAGAACAGGATGTCGAATAAGGCATTGAAGATTTTTACCACGGCAAAAGGCAGCTTTCAGCTCGGGATGGCTGTGCAGGAGGACGCCGGCGATATGCTGTCCATGCTGCGGGAGACAGCCGAGCTCATGGTGAAGCAGGGGCTTGGGCAATGGACGCCATCCCTGTTCACGATGGAGCTTATGCAGCAGTATTTGAAGGAGCGCGAGGTTTTTCTGCTGCGGCAAGATGGTGAAGCGGCCGGGATGTTCACCCTTCAATACGGTGATCCCTCGTATTGGGGGGAGCGGGATGACCCGTCGTTCGGTTATTTGCATCGATTGACCGTTCGGCCGCAATTCCGGGGATTATCCCTCGGAGCGGGCATGCTGTCGTTCGCGGAGGAGAAGCTGCGCGCAGAGGGCAGGGCAGGCTTTCGCCTGGACTGCGTGTCCCATCTCCCGGGGCTGAACCAGTTCTATGTGGGGCAGGGATTTCAATTTGTGGCCGAGCAGGATATGGGCGGCCGAATCGTGAATTTGTACGAAAAGGTGTTTGTCTGATCACGGGCTGCATGCTTAGGTAAAACAGGAAGCGGCATTGAGCTGAGCTGAAAGCACTGGGGCAATTGCGCGAAATCGGCGAAAGTATGTTTAACATCAAAAAGAGCGATCCGGCCGGATCGCTTTTTGATTATTATGGCTGGCTGCATCTATCGTCCATGGGAACGATACGATGTTAGGAAGAAGAGACGTTGGCCCGCAGCCGTCCCTTTTCGTATACATCCTGCAAAAGGCGGCTTGGCTGGGTCCGGATCGTCGGCTTTGGAAGCACGGTTTCGTAAGGGCCGACAACCACGACGTTGCCCGGCGAGCCTTTGACGACGGCGCCATCTCTGATTACGGCTCCTTCGCCAACGATGGCATGCTCAATATGGACGCCCTTTCCCACCCTGGCATTCGGCATAATGACGCTGTCCTTGACGATGGAATATTTGCCGATTTCCGCGCCGCAGAATACGACCGAATTCTTCGCCTTGCCTTCGAACGAGCAGTGCTCGTGTATAAGGCAGTCGGCGTACTCGTGATTACGGGTGCGGGTCGTGGAAGGCTTCGACATCCACGGGCGGGTGTACATTGGCCAATCGGTTCGTTCCAGCACGAGTTCGCTGGCGCGCAGCACATCCATATGGGCTTCCCACAGGCTTTCGACCGTGCCGACATCGCGCCAATAGCCCTGGAAACGGAAGGCCAGCAAGGATTCATGGCCGGACAGCATTTTAGGGATGACGTCTTTCCCGAAGTCATGGCTGGAGTTCGGGTCGGCGGCATCCTCGAGCAGGTGCTGCTTCAGATAGTCCCAACGGAACAAATAAATTCCCATCGAAGCCAAATTGCTTTGCGGCTCTGCCGGCTTCTCCGCAAATTCGATAATATTCAGATTGTCGTCCACACTCATGACGCCGAACCGGCTGGCTTCTTCCCATGGAACCTCCATCACAGAGATCGTTGCAGGCGCTCCCTGCCGCTTATGGGCCTCCAGCATCTCGCGGTAATCCATCTGATAAATGTGGTCCCCGGACAAGATCAGCACATGCTCCGGATCCTGCTCGTCAATGAATGGTATGTTTTTATATATGGCATCTGCAGTCCCTAGATATTCCTGAGTTTCCGTGTTGTGCGAAGGAAGGAGCGCAATGCCATTTGCGTTTGTACGGGCCATGCCCCAAGGCTCGCCTTCTCCGATATGCTCGTGCAGCGATTCTGCCTCGTACTGCGTCAAAACTCCGACAGTGTCAATACCGGAATTGGCGCAATTGCTGAGAGGAAAATCGATTATGCGGTAGCGGCCGCCAAATGGAACAGCGGGTTTTGCCAGCTTCGAAGTCAGAGGAGCCAATCGCTTGCCCTCACCTCCGGCTAAAAGCATAGCAATACAGTCTTTTTTCTTCATCACGTTTCCCTCCCAATGTATTTTCGAGCGTTGTACATACATAAACGTCATTTCCGGGGTTTGAAACGATTATATTGAAATGTGAAATTGAAAATTACAAAATTATTTTTCAAGGACATTTTTTATTTTCAACATGGTTAGAATGGGGTAATAGCATTAATAATCTATGGATTTTTATTACAAAGCAGGTGAAGAGTATTGAGCCAAGCAATTAGGGAAGGAAACATGACTCCGGAACAAGTGTACTTGTTTCATGAAGGAACCTGGTTCCACAGCTACCGATGCATGGGAGCGCACCCCACCCGGGAAGAAGGGGAGGAGGGTGTCCGGTTTACCGTGTGGGCTCCGCACGCTAAGCAAGTCGGGCTTGCCGGTGATTGGAACGGTTGGGACGGCAGCAAAGACACGTTATATAGGATACCCGATTCGGGAATTTGGAGTCGTTTTTTCCCCGGCATGCAAGCTGGAACATTTTACAAATACCAGCTTATGGGCCCTTATGGTGAAACATTCCTGAAGGCCGATCCTTACGCTTTCCAAGCCGAAGTCAGGCCGGCAACGGCTTCGGTGGTCACGGATTTGTCCGGTTACCAATGGAATGATGGGGCGTGGCGCCGCAGGGGCAAGTCCCCGTTCAACAAGCCATTGAACATCTATGAGATGCATATGGGCACATGGCGGCAAAAGGACGACGGCTCTTTTTATACATACCGGGAAATGGCAGAGCTTTTAATCCCTTATTTGCTGGAAATGAGCTACACCCATGTGGAATTCATGCCGCTTGCGGAGCATCCGTATGATCTTTCATGGGGGTACCAAGGCACCGGCTTTTACGCGCTGACCAGCCGGTACGGATCGCCTCACGATTTCATGTATCTGGTCGACAAGCTGCATCAGGCCGGAATCGGCGTGCTGCTGGATTGGGTGCCGGCCCATTTCGCCAAGGATGCTCACGGTCTTCGCCAATTTGACGGGACGCCGCTGTACGAATACGAGGACCCTCAGAAAGCGGAGAAGCCCGGATGGGGAACATTGTCTTTCGATTATGCCAAGCCGGAAGTCATTTCATACTTGATTTCCAATGCATTATTCTGGATGGATATGTATCATATCGACGGGCTGCGCGTGGATGCGGTGACAAGCATGATCCGGCTTGATTTCGAAAAGCCCGCAGGCCAGTACAGCATGAATGCGCAAGGGGGCTTGGAAAATCTGGAGGCGATCTCGTTTTTGCAGCAGCTGAACAAAACGGTGTTTCACTATTACCCGAATGCGCTCATGATGGCGGAGGAATCAAGCGCATGGCCGGGCGTCACCGCCCCCGTGCACGAAGGCGGACTAGGCTTCAACTATAAGTGGAACATGGGCTGGATGAACGATACCCTCTCCTACATCGAGCACGATTTTGATCAGCGGCCTTCGAAGCATAACTTGCTGACTTTTCCGATGATGTACGCCTACTCCGAAAATTTTACGCTGCCGCTTTCCCACGATGAGGTAGTGCATGGCAAAAGATCGCTGCTGAACAAAATGCCGGGGAGCTACGAGCAAAAATTTGCCGGACTCCGGATCTTGCTCGGATATCTCATGACCCACCCGGGCAAAAAGCTGCTGTTCATGGGCGGCGAGTTCGGCCAGTTCATCGAATGGAAGGATGAGGAGCAGCTGGATTGGCTGCTGCTGGATTATGAAAGCCATCGCAAGCATATGTATTACACAGCAGCTTTAAACCGGTTATACGTTAATGAGAAAGCGCTGTGGGAAATGGATCATGACATTCACGGATTCGAGTGGCTGAGTGCGGACGATGACAGTCAAAGCGTGATTTCCTTTATGCGAAAAGGGAAGAAGCCGGGCGATACCCTGCTCGTTGTCATCAACTTTCAGCCGCGTTCCTATGCAGCCTACCGCATCGGTGCCCCGCGTCCGGGGCAGTACATCGAAATCTTTAACTCGGATCATGCCGATTTCGGAGGAGAGGGTCTGCTGAATGTCGGAGAGATCAAAACGGAGAAGCTGGCGTGGCATCAGCAGGCGCAAAGCCTGGAGATTAAGCTGCCGCCGCTCGGCATGGTGATCTTGAAGAAGAAGCCTCCTAAGACGCGCAGGATGAAGGAGACGAAAGAGGGGAAAGAGGCGAAAGAGACGAAAGCAGTTAAAACAGCTAAAGCAGCCAACACTGCGGTAACCGCAAGGGCGGGAGCTAAGGTAAAGCCGTCCGGACGGCTGATAACAAACAAGAACAGCAAGAGGGGGGAGCAGGCATGAAGCTATTATACGCCGCTTCGGAATGCGGACCATTCATCAAGACCGGAGGCTTGGCGGACGTCATCGCCGCCCTGCCGAAGGCATTGCGCAGCCTCGGCACCGATATTCGGGTCGTGCTCCCGAAATACAAGGATATCCCCGGAGAATACCGGGAACGCATGACACATCTCGGGGAGACCCGGGTACAGGTCGGCTGGAGGCAGCAATACTGCGGGATCGAGTCTTTGGTGGAGGACGGTGTCACGATTTACTTCATCGACAATGAGTATTATTTCGGACGGGACGGCATTTACGGTTATATGGACGATGGCGAACGGTTTGCGTATTTCAACCGGGCGGTGCTCGATATGCTGCCGGTTATCGACTACCAGCCCGATGTGCTCCACTGTCATGATTGGCACACGGCGATGATCCCGCTCTTACTCGAGGACATTTACCGCCATGACCCGTTTTACTCGGGCATTAAGACCGTCTTCACGATCCATAATTTGCTGTATCAAGGTGTGTTTCCTTATGAGGTGCTTGTGGATCTGCTGGGCATTCACAGCCGTTATTTCACGTCGGACGGCGTGGAGTACTACGGGAACCTGAACTTCATGAAAGCCGGGATCATTTATTCCGATCATGTAACCACGGTGAGCCCGACCTATGCATCCGAGATCCAAACGGGATATTACGGCTACGGGCTTGATGGTCTTCTTTCGGCGCAAGGAGCCCGGCTCAGCGGCATCGTGAACGGGATCGATACGAAAAGCTACAATCCGGCAAACGATCCCCATCTGGCCGTCAAGTACCGGAGCGATCTGCAGAAGAAAACCCAAAATAAAATCGAGCTCCAGCAGGAGCTCGGCCTGCCGGTGGCTCCGCATGTACCGATGATATCTATGGTGACCCGCCTCGTGGATTCCAAGGGGCTCGATCTGGTGATCCGGATCCTTGATGAGCTTTTATATTACGACGAGGTTCAGTTCATCGTCCTGGGAACCGGTGATCCTTCCTATGAGCATTGGTTCCGGGAGGCGGCGAACCGCTATCCGAACAAAATGTCGGCCCAGATCCGCTTCAACGAGCCGTTATCCCGGCGGTTTTATGCCGGCAGCGATCTGTTTCTAATGCCCTCCAAATTCGAGCCTTGCGGCATCAGCCAGCTGATTGCGATGCGGTACGGCAGCGTGCCGATCGTTAGGGAAACGGGCGGGCTGAACGATACGGTCCAGTCATATAACGAGTTTACGGGAGAAGGCAACGGTTTCTCCTTCAAGAATTATAATGCGCATGATATGATGCATACCATCCGCCGCGCGGTATCCTTGTACCGTCAGCCGGAGCACTGGCGCAAAGTGACGAAGAATGCCTTGAGCGGCGATTACAGCTGGAGCGCTTCGGCCAAGCAGTATATGGATATTTATGAGCAGATCATAACCGGTTAAGTAGGCTGTACGAGCAAATCGAAAGGGACTGAATGAACAGGCGGTTGATGGCAACCTGCCTGCGATTCAGTCCCTTTCTTTTTGTTAAAATGCAAGGGGTGGATCAGTTTAGTTCTTCAGCTTTCTGCGTATAATCCGGAACCCGAACGGCTCAAGCTCGATATGCATGGTTCCTTTCTCAGGCTTGACCGGCTCCTCCGTCAAGGCATCCACCCAATCCGTCGTGACGATGGGATGGGAGAGGGTACGCGGACGGTCACTGTTGTTCATCCAAATGATGAAGTGCATCTTATCATCCGCACGCTCATAAACAATACTCGGGTCATGGTGCCGGGCTTGAAGAAATCGGAAGCGTCCTTGTCGCAGGGCGGGGTGTTTTTTGCGCAGAGCGATCATGCTCCTGTAGAACTCATACAGATCCCGGTCCTGCTTGTCCGGATCCCACTCCATGCATTTGCGGCAGTCCGGATCCCCGTCTCCGGTCAAACCGATCTCGTCCCCATAGAAGATGCAAGGCGTTCCCATGAACGTGAACAAAAATGCCACCGTCAGCTTCATCCGGCGTGTATCCCCGCCTACGCGGGTTAGCAGCCTCGGCGTGTCGTGACTGCAGAGCAGGTTGAAGACGACTTCGTTCGTTTGCTGAGGGTACCTCATCAGCAGCGCTCCGATCCGGTTCGCGAAGGTAAGGCCGTCCATTTGTCCGTTGAAGAACTCAAGCACCTTGTCGGCAAACGGATAATTCATGACGGAATCGAACTGATCCCCGATCAGCCACAGCAGGGAGTCGGACCATACCTCGCCTACGATGTAGGCATCCGGGTTGGCCTTTTTTACCACCTGTCTGAAATCTCTCCAGAAATGATGATCAATTTCGTTGGCCACATCCAGGCGCCAGCCGTCCAGCTTGATCTCCTTGATCCAATATTCCGCCACATCGAGCAGATACGCCTTCACCTCGGGGTTAGCGGTATTGAACTTAGGCATATTGCCGAAAAATCCGAAGGTGTCATAAGTCGGTATGCCGTCCCGGATTTCACACGGGAAATCATTCACATGAAACCACTCTGCATATCTGGATTTTTCGCCATTCTTCAGCACGTCCTGAAACGGCGGGAATTGGTCGCTGCAATGGTTGAACACCGCATCAAGCATGACACGGATCCCCTTGGCATGGCAGGTGTCGACGACCTTTTTAAGCAGCTCATTATCCCCGAAATGCGGATCAACTTGTTTGTAATCAACGGTATCGTATTTATGATTGGAAGGGGAGCGAAAGAGCGGGGTGAAGTAAATCGCATTGACTCCGAGGTGAACGAGATCATCCAGATGATCCAGCACCCCCTGCAGATCGCCGCCAAAAAAATTATCAACCTTCGGCTGGCCTCCCCAAGGCTCCGTTCCTTCCGGGTCATTGCCGGGATCCCCGTTTGCGAAGCGTTCGGTCATAATTTGGTAAAATACCGCTTCCTTCGCCCATTCCGGTACCTTGAATACATCGATTTCATGTATGTAAGGGAACTCGAAATAACCAGCCGGGGGATGAGGATAATCCCAGCCGATGCCGCTGTCGACCATATAAACCGTTTCATCGCCGGCATGAATGCGGAAGCCGTAGGATAATCGTTTATACTTCGGTTTGACGTGACATTCGTAGTAATCAAACATATCGTCGGAGGCGGACTTCTCCATGGTGATTTCGAAGTACGTCCGGTCCCAATCGTATTTGTCTCCGGTCATGGCCACAACCGAATCGATATCGTTTTTCTTGGTTCGCACCCTTAAATGGATGGTATGAGGATCATAGGCATAAGCCCATTTATCCCTTGGAACGTGATACAGCGCTTCTAACAGCATGGCTACACCTCCTTGAATTTAGCTATTAAATAACCATTCGACCAATAAAATGAAACAAAGTAGGAAAGCGCGGCCGTGCCGGTGCTGCTGCATCCCGGTGCTGCTGTCAAGAAGCTCAAGCACCCATGCGGTGCTCGTCCAACATGCGGATCCACCCTTCATGCGAAGCGGCTTACCGATCGAACGATTATAAGATGAGGCACGCCAGGGCAGATTATGCATCAAGATGCTGATGCTTAAGAGACCGTGCGTTAAACGAACGGATGCAGGATCGTTGCGCTGATGATTCAGGACATGACTCAAGAACTAGTCCTTGCTGCTTGATAAGAAAACAGTTTTCAGAAACTAAATCATCGTCCTGCTCTAATTTATCTGTTAATATATGGAATTAAATAAATGTTCTGCATGTGCTGCTTGTCTCAAAAATGATTTATGTTAGCACAATATCTTTAATGGTATATGTACCAGCCTAAATTACATATTAACCGTTGTATGATAATTTTGCGGTATGAAGCACGTTTGAAAACGGTCACATAGCAGCTATGGAAAAATCCATGAATTTTCATTGCATATTCATGCATCGTGTTTTATAATGTCTCAGTCGCAGGTTTAAGGAAGGGAATTATGAATTGGATCAGTTAGGGGAGAAAGCACTCAAATGAAACGTAAATTTATAGCTTGGATGACCCTGTGCATGGCGGTTGTGCTTGCTTTCGGAAGCATCGTGCATGCAGAGGGCGAGAAGAAGACCATCATTCTCGGCACCAGTGCCGATTATGCGCCTTATGAATTCCACAAAACGATCGACGGCGTAGATACCATCGTCGGATTTGATATTGAAATCGCGAAGGAGATCGCCAAGGATCTTGGCGCAGAGCTCATCATCAAGGATACGTCCTTTGATGCGCTGCTGCCGGAGCTGACAAGCGGCCGGGTCGATTTCGTGATCTCGGGCATGAACCCGACGGAGGAACGGCGCAAGAGCATCGATTTTTCCGATCCGTATTATGCTGCCGAGCAGTCTGTCGTTGTCCGCAAGGGCGATGAACAGAAATACAACACCGTTGAGAGCCTGGAAGGCGCGCGTATCGGCGTTCAGAAGAGCTCGATCCAGGAGACGATCGCGAAAGAGATACCGAATGCGCAGGTCGTCTCCCTGGATAAAATACCGGATCTGATGCTCCAGCTGGACTCGGAGCGCGTGGACGTCGTGTTGGCGGAGTATCCGATCGCCCTTACGAACATGAATGTCGAAACGATGGCGATTACAGACGCTAAACCGACGACGGAGAATGACGAGTATGCCATCGGCGTCCGCAAAGGCAACCAGGAGCTTCTGGACAGCATTAACGCAACGCTCAAACGGCTGAAGGAGAATAACCAGATCCAGAAGTTCGTGGACGAGGCCAGTGATCTTGCCGCCGGACGTACGAAGGAGAACCTCAATACCTTCGAATTTTTCTGGAAATACCGCGACTATTATGCGCAAGGCATTCAATTTACGCTGCTCATATCGGCTCTCGGCGTATTCTTCGGATTTATTCTCGGTCTCGTGATCGCGCTGATGCGCATGTCCGGGGTCGGTATCCTGAAGTTCTTAGCTACAGCCTATATTGAGATTATGCGCGGCACGCCGATGCTCGTTCAGCTGTTTATTATCCACTACAGCCTGGCGGCATTTGACATTAAATTTACCCCGATTCAATCGGGTATTCTGACGCTGTCGTTGAACAGTGCGGCGTACTTGGCCGAAATTTTCCGGGCAGGTATTCAAGGCGTCGACCGCGGACAGCTGGAAGCGGCTCGTTCGCTCGGGATGACGAAGGGCAAGGCAATGCGTCATATCATTCTCCCGCAGGCATTGAAAGGGGTACTCCCGGCGATCGGCAACGAGTTCGTGGTCATTATCAAGGAATCGTCCATTGTCTCGTTCATCGGGGTATTCGATATCATGTACCAGGCTCAGATTTTGCGCGGGATGACGTATGCCGCACTGAATCCGCTGCTTGTTGCCGCATTGATTTACTTTATACTGACATTCGTTCTTTCGAAGCTTCTGGGTGTCTGGGAAAGGAAGTTGAGTGCAAGTGATAACCGTTAAGGGACTTTATAAATCGTTTGGCAAGCTGGAAATTTTAAAAGGCATCGACGTTGAAATCGCAAAAGGGGAGGTCGTCGTGGTCATCGGTCCCAGCGGCTCCGGCAAAAGCACGTTCCTTCGCTGTCTGAATCTCCTGGAGATGCCGACCAGCGGCGAGATTTCGTTCGAGGGCGAGCTGATTACGGCCAAGAACCACAATATTAACGCAACCCGCGAAAAAATGGGCATGGTATTCCAGCAGTTCAATCTGTTTCCGCACAAAACAGTGCTGCAAAACATCACGCTGGCTCCAATGCAAGTAAAGGGCGTCTCCGCCAAAGAAGCTGAAGCTACCGCCGACGAGCTTCTAAAATCTGTGGGACTGCTGGACAAGAAAAAGGCATATCCTGCCCAGCTGTCCGGCGGACAGAAGCAGCGGATCGCGATCGCAAGGGCACTCGCCATGCAGCCGCATGTCATGTTGTTCGATGAGCCGACCTCAGCGCTTGATCCGGAAATGGTCGGCGAGGTGCTTGAGGTCATGAAGAAGCTGGCAGAGGGCGGGATGACCATGGTCATCGTCACACATGAGATGGGCTTTGCACGCGAAGTCGGCGATCGGATTTTATTCATGGACGGCGGAAAAATCATCGAAGAGGGAACGCCGGAGGAATTGTTCGGCCAGCCTTCCCATCCGCGCACAAAGGAGTTTCTAAGCAAGGTTTTGTAACTTTTTTTAATGAATCGAAAATTTCGATAACAGCGTCATACCTGAATTATTGAGGTATTGACGCTGTTTTTTTGTGCCTGTTGGTAACAATTGCATGCGCTATTGGTTACAAAATTGTGATATATTCAGTTCCGTCAGATGAACCATCGAAAAATGCTTGATTCATACATAGGAGGCATCGACATATGACACCATTGAAACAACGACCATTTAAAAAAGCACAACATGATAAGATTACCCGATTCGCCGGAAAAACGGCAAAGTGGTTCACCATGACCGCACTGGCGATTGGACTGACATTCAGCGGTGGTATGCTCCAAGCCCATGCAAGCTCTGTTCATGTCGCTAAGCAAGGAGATACCTTCTACTTCCTGTCGAAGCAGTACGGCGTGAAGCTGGACAAGCTGATGAACGCGAATCCGACCATCAAAGCGACGAATATCTACCCGGGCCTCAAGATCAAAATTCCGGGCACCGTATCCGCTAAATCGGTTGCTTCGGCAGCTCCGGTGACAGGGTTCTCGCCAACCCTGAACGTATTCCATGAGAAAAACATCGTCGAAGCTTGGGGCAAGACCTTCAACTACAGCAAGACCTTGTCCGTAAAGGCTACCGCATACTCCGCAGCAGCCAGCGAGAACGGCGGATGGGGAGCGGTGGATTACTTCGGCAACAAGCTGGAGATCGGTACGATCGCCGTTGACCCGAAGGTCATCCCGCTCGGCACGAAGGTGCTCGTCACCGGACATGAGCATCCGGGGCTTCCGAAAAAAGCTTTTGTCGCGGAAGCGCGCGATATCGGCGGAGCCATTAAAGGAAACAAGATTGATATCTTTATTCCAGGCTCGCAGTCTTTCGTCAGCAAATTCGGCATTCAGGATATCAAATTGTACATTATCGAATAGAGGTTTAACCCGTTGAATAGGGGATTGTAAATGAACATGAAAAAGGCGGCGCTGCAGGGAGATCTCTGCAGCGCCGCCTTTTTATGCGATAGGGCGCTCGGAAATCGTGGCAGGCTGGTGTCCATGATTCCAAGTGTCTCTTGAACTGTTCTATGCTTGTCGCTTGCGAACCAGAGCGGAAGCATTGCGATACTAGAGGCTTTCTAATGCTTGAAGCTCTCAGGCAATCCGAGCATTTCCGGGAGGGTGACGAAGGTATACCCCTTGTTTCGGAGCTCTTTAATGATACCGGGGAGCGCCTCGATCGTTCCGGTCAGATCGGAGCCGACTCCGCCCCCTGCGTGCTGCAGAACGATCGAGCCCGGCCCGACCGTGGATAGAATATTGCTCATGACCTCATCCTTCCCAAGACCCTTCCAATCCAATGAATCTACGTTCCAGTTTACGACTTTGAAGCCGTTCTTCCGGGCCCATTGGAGCTGCTCCTCGTTAATCTCGCCATATGGCGGACGGATAAGCCTTGGCTCGATTCCTGTAATTGATTTGATGACTTGATTGGTCCGCTCGATCTGATCCTTGAATTTATGGAGGCTCAGCTTGTTAAGCTGTGCATGGTTATAGGAATGGTTCCCGATGGCATGCCCTTCTTGATGCATGCGTTTGACCAGACCCGGATGTTTCTTGGCCCGCTCGCCGACGGCAAAGAAAGTAGCTTTAACATGATGTTCCTTCAGAACATCCAGCACTTTTCCGGTAAATCTGGGATCGGGGACGTCATCGAACGTCAAGGCGATTTTTTTTACGCGGGGCCCGCTGGTCCGGAAGGTATCCGGGTATTTTTTCATTAATTGGCTTAGCGACAGGGGTTCTCTTGAACCGCCGCCAGCGCGTTTCGCATGGTCTTCGATGGATGTGCGGGATTCGGACATGACGGAGGAAGTTTCATCCGGCTGCGAAGTCAGTCCGTTCAAAGCCGCGGCATGTCCAGGGAGAGCCGGCATGGCGAGCAGGATGCAAATCATCATCCCAAGGATGCGAAACCCTGCATGAATTCGGTTGAACATCTCGATCAGCCCCCTATAGCATTTTCTGTATGGTATTCCCAACCACCTTGAACTTTATCCATGCAGGCCTTTCGAGGCCCCTTTTTAGTTTTTGGGCGAAAAAGGTGTATAATAACGGTTGAGTGTTCATCACATACTTGGATTCGGAAGGGAGATATTCGATTGGCAGACTTATTTACACCCTATAACTTTAAAAATTTGACGCTTAAGAACCGGATCGTGATGCCACCGATGTGTCAATATTCCGTGAAAGCGGAGGACGGAATCCCGAACGACTGGCATTTCGTCCACTATGTCAGCCGCGCCGTAGGCGGTACCGGCCTGATCATTGTTGAGATGACAGGGGTCCATCCTGACGGACGCATAACGAACCAGGATACAGGCATTTGGAGCGATGAACATATTCCCGCCTATCGCCGGCTCGTTGAAGCCGTGCATTCCTACGGCACGAAGATCGGCATTCAGCTCGGCCATGCCGGAAGAAAAGCGCAGGATGCGGAGCCGTCGGTAGCACCGTCGGCCATCGCGTTCAGCTCCCAATATAAAATACCGAAGGCGCTGTCGGCCTCCGAGATCGAAGAGCTGATCCAGGCGTTTAAGGACGCGGCCCGCCGGGCGGTTGAAGCCGGATTCGACACCATTGAGATTCATGGAGCCCACGGCTATTTAATTCACCAATTCCATTCCCCGCTGACCAATCAGCGAAGCGATGAATATGGACAAGATCTTCCCCTGTTCGGCGAACGGGTCGTTCAGGCTGTGAAGGAAGTGGTTCCGGAAGGCATGCCGGTCATCATGCGCGTGTCCGCGAAGGAGTATGTCGACGGAGGCTATGACGTGGAATACTGCGCCGAGGTTTGCACGAGATATAAGGACGCCGGGGTGGACATCTTTCATATTTCCTCAGGCGGCGAGGGCCCGATCGGATCAGGCGGAGGGCCGGAGGCAGCGCCGGGATATCAAGTGGACTTGGCTGCGGATTTCAAGCGATTGCTGAAGGTACCCGTCATTGCCGTCGGACTGCTGGATGATTATGAAGTCGCCCAAGATGTAATTTTGTCAGGCAAAGCGGATTTGGTTGCGATCGGCAGAGGCATGTTGAGAGATCCATATTGGGCCGTGCATGCTGCGAAGGCGCTCGGCGGGGAGCAGAAGGTTCCGAAGCAATATCAAAGAGGTTACTAAAAAATTTTTGAAACGTTTTGACGCGGACGGCGTAAATAATAACCATACAGCGATTATTAATGTAAAAGCGGGAGGAAGAATAAGATGTCCATATTTAAACGATTGCGCGATTTGACCATGTCCAATATTAACGCCATTATCGACAAGGCCGAAGACCCGATCAAAATGACGGATCAATATATTCGGGATATGACGGAAGACCTTGAGGATGCGGAGAAGGCCGTCGCCGCTCAGATTGCGATCGAGAAGCGCTTCAAGGCGCTATACGAAGAGCAGGCAGCTCTTGTCGAGAAGCGTACGCAGCAAGCGCATACGGCCGCCCAGGCCCAGAACGTGGAGCTTGCCCGCCGGGCGCTTGAAGAGAAGAAAGCGGCTGAAGCCAAGCGCGACGAATACAAGGCCAGCTACGATCAGAATAAACTCGCGGCAGACAACCTGCGCTCCAAGCTGGAGGAAATGCGCAAGCAGCTGACGGCTATGAAGAATAAGCGCGAAACGCTGGTTGCCCGTTACAATGCAGCCAAAGCGCAAACCGAAATCAACAAGGCGATGAACGGCTTTGGCTCCGATACGGCAGCTGCCGGCCTTAAGCGAATGGAAGAGAAGATGCTGGCAATGGAAGCAAGAGCGGAAGCGAGCAATGAAATGTCCCAGCGCGAAAAGTCCCTGGATGAAGAGTTTGAAAACCTCGGCAAAGACAAAGCGGTTGAAGATGAGCTCGCCGCTTTGATGAAGCAGTACGAGAATAAGCAATAACACATTCCGGGCAACGACATTGGAATGACTAGGCGGGGGAGGAAGAGCTAAAGCTTGAAACAGCTTGGCTCCTCCTTCGTTTTTGTTTTCGAGATGTCGTTATCGATGAATGATCATGTGGAGGTTTGGGCGATGGATTTTGAGATGATCTTGAGCGTTCTGGTTTGGACCGCTGTTGGCGCTCTGCTGCTGTTCGTACTGATGTTCGTGGATTCCCTGTTTACGAAGTACAATGATCTGGAAGAGGTCAAGGCCGGCAACATGGCCGTAACGACCCGATTGGTCCTAAAGCTTGCGGCTCAGGGATATATATTGTCCGTGTCCATCGGAACATCCTACCATCTGCTTGAGGCGATCATGGTATCTGTGGTTTCTTTTGTCATTTTATTCGTGCTTGAGGCCTTGACGGAAAGGCTGCTGCGCCACTTTGCCAACCTCAACCTGGATAAGGGGACTCGTGATGGAAAAACGGGATACGGCTTGTTTGCAGGTTCGCTTCATGTGGTAGGCGCGTTAATCATTACCGCTTGCTTATAGAACGCATAATGGAGATTGGAGACAGGAAAGATGAGTGTGTGGAAACGAATCAGCAACTTATTTGCGAAACCTGAACCGCCCAAAGCTGAGAAAAGCATGCTGCAGCTGGCGCCGGGGGATATATGCGAAGTATCTTTGGTAACGTACGAAGTAACGGGCCGGGTACATAACCGGGGCCGGAATGCGGTTGTCCTGACGCTTCAGGATGGCGCCCGTATCGCGTATTTGCACATTGAAGAACGGGAAACGGTGCAATACGCGCTATATACGCCGATTGACGGACGCCTTGACTCTCCGGATGAAGTACCGTCCATCATTGACCTGGACGATCATGTCTTCCATCTGGAGGAGGAATACGGCGGACATGTCTCCATTGCGGGGCGAACCCCTTTCATGCAGGGCGGTGAGCAGCATGTGTGGCAATACCAATCCGATGACTACAAGCTCTTGCGAATCGAATGGCAGAACGGAAGATTTATGCTGTATGAAGGAGAGAAAGTGATCCCGGGGGATGTACGAGTCATCCGGGCGACGTAGGGAGTGGTGACATGAAGGAACGCTCTTTTTTAACGATCAAGGTGCTGCTGGTGGTCAGCCTGTTCGTATCCTTGCTCAGCGGATGCGGAGCGCCGAATGTTACGGATACGTATCCGCTCGAATCCGTGAACCGGGATGGGAACGCGACATCCTACGTGTACCGTGCGGCGGATAAGAGCGTACCGGAGGTTGCTGACGAGCTTATGTCCGCAGGCACGCCGGACCAGTCTTCACCCGTTGACAATGAGCGAATGTTTCTCGTCTACGGGGATGAGTATTACCATCTGCAGCAGGATCCGCAAAAGCCTGAGGATACGCTGATTGAAATCGATTCCAAGGAATATGTGCAGCGTAATTATGATTCAAGCTTTCTACAGGGCTACTTAACGGCGGTCCTGATCGGCAATTTGTTTGATACGTTCGGCGGCGGGAGCTACCGCGGGTATACGAGCAAAGACGTGTATAAACCGAGGGAAGGCAATTACCGCAAGCCGACGAGTCAGGACAAGAAGGCAGCGCCTCCGCTTACGGTTGACCGCAGCGGGAAGATTACCCGCAGGGGTCAGGACAAGGTCGGGACGGGAGGCGGCTTGTTTCAGCGAACTCCGGACAACGGGGGCACCCGAGGTTCGATTGAGCGAGGCGAGCGGGGAGGCGGTTTGTTCGACTCTCCTAAACGATCCTACAAAAAACCGAAAACGCGAACCGGCTCGGGCAAGATATACAGGCGGGGCCGAAGATGAATAAATAAAGAAAGCGTACGGCAGGTTGTCCGTGCGCTTTTTTTTCGTCACTGATCGTGATATGCTGCCTTGTCAGAATGAGATGACTGTCCGGTTCAGATTTAGGAAAACCTGCTCAGGTTTTTCGGATATCGAAACACCGATCAGCTGCACCTTCCGTCGTTCACGGTTTCGTTGTTTGCCACGGATACGTGGTTCGCGTTATAACTGAATGGAGAAGTTCGTTTGCAAGCTAACAGGAAAGCGAGGTTTTTTACATGTCGGAGCATAACGCGATAGACGACTTGAGCCATCGTCGTAAATTCAAGCGCCGGCCAATGCAAGTGGCGGATGCCCAAGAGCTAGCGGTCTCCTATGCAGCTACAGGATTGACGGAACATATCCGGCTTCAGGAAAGCGACGGGCGCGTGCTGGCTGCCGATATGATCGCCCCGCATCCGTTCCCGGCGTTTGCCCGGTCGGGGATGGACGGGTATGCGATCCGTTCGGCGGATACGAGCCGGTGTGAGCTTGGAGAGACCGTCTGGCTGAAAGTGGTAGATGAAATTCCATGCGGATACGTATCTTCCATTCCGATTGAATCCGGTACCGCTTCGCGAATCATGACAGGCGCTCAGGTACCCGAAGGAGCGGATGCCGTTGTGATGCTGGAAGCGACGGAGATTCGGCACGAGGGTTCCGAGACAATGGTCGGGATCAAGCGGCCGCTTGCCCCAGGCAAAAATATTACCCCAATGGGCTTCGAGCTGCAGGAAGGCGATCTCATCCTGCGCAAGGGAACGAAGATCGGCCCCGGGGAAATCTCGGTCTTGGCTACTTTTGGACTTCACCAGGTTAAGGTATACCGCAAGCCCGTTGTCGGAATTTTCTCTACAGGGACGGAGCTGCTGGATATCGAATCGCCGCTGGAGCCCGGCAAAATCCGCAACAGCAACACGTATATGCTGGCTTCGCAAATCAGGGAGGCTGGCGGGGTGCCGGTGATCATGGAGGCGATTCCGGATCGCATCGAGCTCGCGAAGCAGAGGGTCGAGGAAGCGCTGGCCGAATATGATCTCGTCGTAACGACAGGCGGCGTCTCTGTCGGCGATTACGACATTATGGGGGAGCTTGTGACCTCCGGCAGTATGGAGATGCTGTTTAACAAGGTGACGATGAGGCCAGGAAGCGTGACAACCGCTGCGGTGAAAGACGGAAAGCTGTTGTTTGCCCTCTCCGGCAATCCGGGCGCGTGTTACGTCGGATTCCTGCTGTTCGTCCGGCCAGCAATTCGAAAAATGCTTGGCATGGAGCAGTTTTACTTGAAGGAATGGACGGCTGAGCTTGGAGCCGACTATGCCAAGGTGAACAACTTCACCCGGTTTGTCCGGGGACGGCTCGAGGTGCAGGGCGGGAAGCTGATAGCGACACCGGCGCTGCTGGATGAATCGAGCGTGATGATCACGATAAAGGACAGCGATTGTTTGATCGTCATTCCGCCGGAGCTGAAGGGTGCTGCGAAGGGACAAGCCGTGCAGGTTCTTGTGCTTCCGGGGGCATGGACATGAACGTTGTTCAAATATGCGGGTATAAAAACAGCGGAAAGACAACGCTGATTGCCGCCCTGCTGCCGCTCCTGAAGGAGCAGGGATTACGGGTCGCGGTGATTAAGCATGACAGCCACGGCTTTGACATCGATCATAAAGGGACGGATACCTTTCGGTTCCGCGAAGCGGGAGCGGAAGGGGTAGCGATCGCTTCGCCTGGCAGAACCGCTATCATGAAGGAGTCCGAGGCGAAACTGGAAGACCTGCTGGCCAGCTATGACGATTTCGATCTGGTTCTGATCGAGGGGTATAAGCGAGAGGGTTACCCGAAGCTGGTGCTGCTTCGGAATGCGGATGACTTGGCACTGCTGGATGAGACGGTGGCGGTACTAGCCGTCATCGTTCGCCCGGCCGTGCTGAAAGAACCGTCCGTTCTGCCGGAGATCCGGCAGCGGCAGACGGTTCCTGTTCTAACCTGGGACGATACTTCGCAGATCGCTGCAATGATAATGAAGCTGTGCTGATCGCCCGTATTTTACAATTCACCGGAGCGGCGTTCAATGGCCTCGGACATCGTTTTGTCCGTCAGATGGGCGTATACTTCCGTCGTCTCCGTTGAAGCATGGCCAAGCTGCTCCTTGGTCTTGTAAATATCATTTTGCAAATAATAGTCGGTAGCAAAGGAATGCCGCAGCTTATGAACCGTCAGGGAAGGCTTGCCAAAGCGTTTGGCGTATTTGATGATCATGGCCTGAATCGCACGCTTGGTCATCCGCTGGCCTTCCTGCTGCCCGTTGCGGAGCGCGACGAACAGCGCTTTTTCCTTCTTGGGCACCTTATATCGCGATTGCCGGAGCTGCAGGTAGCATTCCAGATCGTCCTTGGCCTGCGCCCGGAAGTAGACGGGCGTTTTAAAGGTCTCGTCATTGTTGCCTTTGCGGAACACATGGAGCAGCTTGTTGCTCAGATCGATATCCGACAAATTCAAATTGACGACCTCGGACACGCGAAGTCCCGAGTTCAGGATCAAGCTGGCAATGCATGCGTCCCTGACCTTATTCTGTTCATGGGCGTAGAGCGCTTGCTTGTTGTTCGCGACATCCTGACCATAACCTTCGTGAATATACGTGATAAAGTCCTGGAGCTCTTCCTCCTCGAGAATTTTGCCCTTCAGCTTGGCGGCCGTATCCTTTGGCTTATGAATGCGTTTAATTTCCACCTTGGCCATGATGTTGCGCTTCAGCAGCGGATAGAAATCCTCATCCTCGGCAATCTGACTTAGGTAATGAAACAGAGACCGCAGGGAGGAAAGCTTGCGGGATACGGTAATTCTGGAATTGGCCCCTTCCCTGCGCGTGGTAAGGTACAGCCGATAACCCGTAATGCTGTCCATTCGCAGACGTTCCAGCTCGGCCAAGGTCACCTCGGCATTGGAAGCGGCTTCCGATAAACCTTCCGAACGCAGCCAATTGAAGAAGGTTTCATAGTCCCGCACGTATTCAAGCAGGGTTGAGGGGGACAGGTCCGGCAGCTTGTAGTCGATGAATTGCTGTACATACCAGGGCATGGTTGGAGATTTTTCATCCAGCTTCGCCCGGTCCATATCTTTTTGTATATTCATATGAGCCACCTCGATTTTGAATCATTGTTGTGTTGATTCCTATTATACGATTATACGTTCTAGTGTAACATATGGAAAATTCCTAGTCTCATAACCTCCTGCCGCGCGCTAATGTGATTTACGATTGCATTGCATCCTTGATTGAAATGCCGTTCATCGCATAAGATGGATATGCATGGCAGTCGGCACATAATACATAACAAAATGCTTGGGAGGCGGCAGCGTGATATCCATCCAATCGGAGCGGAAAGGGATCGAACTGGTCCCAAGAAGGAAGCAAGCCGTAATCGAAAATTTGATGCAACTGTACCTGTATGACTTTACCAAATATTTGGATATTTCCGTGAATGATAAAGGATTGTTTCCGCCCTATCCGGATTTGGATGAATTCTGGAAAAAGCGGGACAGGAAATTTCCGTTCTTGATTAAATATGACGGCAGACCCGCGGGATTCGCTCTGATAGAGCGGGTGACGGATGATCCGAAAGCGGATTATTATATGACGGAATTTTTCATCATGCAGAAATACCGGCGAAGCCGGCTCGGCACATGGGCTGCAACCCGGCTGTTCGAGCACTTCCAGGGGCGCTGGAAGGTGACGCAGGTGAGCATTAATTTTCCAGCCCAGGCTTTCTGGAGAAAGGTGATCGAGGCATATACAGGCGGAAATTACGAGGAAGTCATCGAGTCGCCGCATAATAACCCGAGCCAGTATTTTCAATCCAAGCGTTACTAGATTTGTCTAACGTTATAACCGTGCACACAATCGATCCAATTTACAACCGGGAAACAGCAAACGGAGGGATAGTTGATGTATTTACCAAGCTTCAATCTTGAGGGGAAGAGAGCCTTTGTTACGGGTGCCGGACGCGGAATCGGGCGCGCGATTGCCATCGGGCTGGCGGAGGCCGGCTGCGTTGTCGGGCTGATGTCCAGAACCCGAAGCGATTTGGAGGAGACGGCTGCGATCATTCAGAGTTTGAATAAGGGTGGAAGCATCGTGCTGCCGGGGGATTTAACGAAGCGAACGGAGATGGAAGGGGCTATCGCGGAATTCGTTTCGCAAGCCGGCGGGATCGATATTCTGGTCAATAATGCCGGAATGAATATCCGCACACCTGCTCTTGAAGTGACGGACGACGAGTGGGAGCTGATCGTGCAGACCAATCTGAAATCTGCTTTCGTTGCTTCACAGGCGGCTGCAAGGTACATGAAGGAACAGAAGGAAGGACGCATCATCAACATCGCTTCAGTCGGCGGACATACCGCGCTTCGAACCGGGGTTGTGTACGGATCAACGAAGGCGGCCCTCATTCATATGACCAAAGTATTGGCCATGGAGTGGGCGCAATACGGCATCCAAGTCAATGCGGTCGGCCCGTGGTATTTCCGCACGCCGCTGACGGAGAAGCTGCTTAGCGACGAGGCCTATCTGAAGGACATATTGGACCGTACGCCGATGAAGCGGGTCGGGAAGCTGGAGGAGGTCGTCGGTCCCGTTGTTTTCCTGGCATCCGATGCCGCGAACTACATGACGGGACAGACGCTGCTTGTGGATGGCGGGATGAGCATTTACGGCTTTTAGAAAATTTGGGAATCCCAACTGACCCCTGTTAGAAAAGGGTTCAATAATGGGTAATAAAGTATGGAACTTTGTTAAATTTTAAGATCGGATGCTGCGATCAGACAGTAGAGGAGCGTGAAGGGATGGAACGGAGAGCGTTTGGAAACACGGATATGTCTGTCAGTATTTTGGGATTCGGCGGTGCGGAAATCGGGGAGGCCGACCAGCGCACGGTTGATCGGCTGCTGCATAGCGCCATGGATGCAGGACTGAATATGATCGATACGGCGGAATGCTACGGCAACAGCGAGGAACTGATCGGGAAGGCATTGGCCGGCAGACGGGATGATTGTTATCTGTTTACGAAATGCGGTCACGCGTCAGGGATGGATTATCCGGATTGGGATCCGGTGCTGCTTGCAAGAAGCATTGACCGCAGTCTGAAGCGCCTCAAGGTAGACTATGTCGATGTCGTCCATCTCCACAGCTGCTCTGAAGAAATTCTCCGGCGAGGAGAAGTAATCGAGGTGCTGCAGAGAGCCAAGGAGCAGGGGAAGACGCGATATATCGGATACAGCGGCGATTCGACGAGCGCCCGATATGCGGTTGAGACCGGCGTCTTTGACAGCTTTGAGACCTCGGTGAACATCGCGGATCAGGAAGCCATCGAGCTGACGATCCCCTTGGCGGTGAAGCAGGGAATGGGGATCATCGCCAAGCGCCCTATAGCGAATGTAGCCTGGAAGCATGAGCGTTTAAGCGAGGATGATTACGCGTATCCGTATTGGCTGCGGCTTCAGGAATTGAACTATGATTTTCTGAATGATGTGCAGCAGGGCGTCGAAATCGCGATGAAGTTTACATTAAGCACGCCAGGCGTCGCTACGGCTATCGTCGGTACGGGCAATCCGGACCGATGGCACCAGAATGCGCAGCTCCTGCGAGATGGCATGCTGCCCCAAGAGACCTATCAAGCGATCCGAAGCCGGTGGAAAGAGGTTGCCGGAAGTGATTGGGTCGGCAAAGTATAATGATTTCGATATTTTAGTCGCAAAAGCTCGATTCGGGATTGATGGTGACAAAGTCAGCCTTCCGTGCCCGATCCGGGCTTTTTTTTATGGGTCAGGATCGGCTTGGTTCTATGCAATATTAGCGTACCAACACCCTCCCTACAATTCCAATATTACACTATATGAAAAATTCGAAATAGAAATGATATTAATCTCCCTCGTATCTATCTCCCGTGCTCCAATCACGGTCATCCAAGCGTCACCTATTTACGTTTGAGCCTTGCATTTTTTCGTCAAAAGCAGGAGTCCTTCCGTGCAAGATTCAATCAGGAGGGAAATGGAAATGAATTGGATATCCCTTGATTTCCTTGGAAATATTTCCCCCATCAGAAGATGATTATCCCCCTTTCGGTCCAACATGGCATGGACTAAAATGCTGGTAGACAGCAAGTAATACATACGTCTTGAAAAAATACTTAGGGGGATTCCAAATGAAAAGGTCTTCAATGTTACTTCTGAGTGTCATGCTGATGCTCACGATGTTCCTTGCCGCTTGCGGAAACAACGGGAACAACGGTGGCACCACGCCGGCTGCGGATGGCGAGAAGCAGAACACGGAAACGCCTGCGCCTGATAAGAAGGATGACGCAGCTCCCGTTTCTCTCCGCGTGTTCTCGACGTTCGGCGGCACGGACGCTGCACGTGAAGCATTTCAGTCCGCACTGGACGAATTCACGGCAGCGCATCCGAACGTAAAGATCGAGAATGACACGATGTCCGCCAACGATGACGGATTCAGAACGAAGGTCAATACCGATATGAACAGCGGCAATGAGCCGGACCTGCTGTTCTACTTCATCGGGGCCGATGCTGAAGGCTTCGTGAATGCAGGCAAGGTCGTTCCTTTGAACGAACTCCTTGATGCCAACCCGGACTGGAAGAACGGCTTTATCCCGGATGCGCTGGAGCTTGCAAGACAGAAGGATGGCAACATCTACGCGGCTCCACTGACCGGTTTCTATGAAGGCTTGTTTGTTAACAAGAAGATTTTCAAGGAGAACGGCTTGGAGCTTCCTACCGACTGGGAGAAGCTGACCACAGCTGTGAAAACGCTGTCCAAGAAGGGCATTATTCCTTTATCCGTACCATTTGACCAATCCCACTATCTGATCGAGCATACGATTCTTTCTGCAGCCGGTCCTGAAAGCCAGGCCAAGGGCCTGATCGACGGTATCGATCCGAACTGGGAGAAGGGCTATGCAGCCATGAAGGAGCTGTATGACCTTGGAGCGTTCCCGAAAGACGCGGCTACGATTGACCTGGGCATGGCAGGAAACTACTACAGTGAAGGCCTTGCAGCCATGATTCTGGAAGGATCCTGGGCTGTCGGCGGCTGGAGCGACGAGACTCGCGACAATTCGACCGTCGTGCCATTCCCGACTGTCCCTGGCGGCGCCGGCAGCGGCAACGATATCGTCGGCGGTTTCGGATCCGGCTTCTATCTATCGAAGAAAACCTATGATGATGCAGCCAAGAAGGATGCTGCGGTTGAGCTCTTGAAGCATCTGACTTCTCCGGCAACCATTCAAAAAATCGCTTCCGCGAACGGCGGTACGCCTGCAGCTGACGTTGAAGTAACCGGCTTGCCGCAGGTTGCGCTTGACGGCTTCGCGATGGCAGCGAAGGCGAATTCGATCAGCTCTCCGGTAGACAGCAAAGTGTCGCAGGAAACATTCAGCAATCTGCGTGCGAGCGTTCAGCCAGTCGTTGAGGGCAAAAAATCGCCAACAGATGCGATCGCCGAAGCGAAAAAGGTTGAAGACGCCAACAAAAAATAATTCATGTTTGTAGAAACGGTAGAATTATAAGTGACGAAACGCCGCCCCTGTTGTTTTTCATTCGGGCGGCGTAGTCATTTCGAGAGAATTGCACAAAATAACCTCAAAGGTGATGAAAAATGAAGGGTGATCGAAAGTATATCGTACTGTTTTTATTGCCTGCGGTAGCGATCATGACAATCTTTCTGTACTATCCGTTCTTTAAGAGCTTGTACCTGAGCTTCTATCGGACCACCGGTTTCTTCGACAAGAAATTTGTCGGCTGGGCGAACTACGAGAGACTGTTCACGGATAAATTGCTCGGCGCGGCAACCTTGCATACCTTAGAAATCATGCTGTATGTTATCGTGTTCCAGGTCGGTATTGCCCTCGTGCTCGCCGTCCTTGTTGACAATATTTCCAAGCTGAAATCATTCTACCGGACCGTTTTTTTCTTCCCTGTCGTCATTTCCGGTACGGCTATATCGCTATTGTTCGTCCTGTTCTACAATTACAATTTCGGCTTGCTTAACAATTTGCTTGCCCAGTTCGATATCGAGAAGGTGCTGTGGCTGGATGATAAGAATGCGTTAAAAGCGGTATCCATTCCGACCGTATGGCATTATGTCGGGTTTTATTTCGTTTTGTTCCTCACGGCGATGTCCAAAATTCCTTCGGACTATTACGAGGCAGCAAAACTCGAAGGGATATCGGCCTTCAAGAGAACGACGATGCTGACCATTCCGCTGATTATGAGCGATATCAAGGTTGTGATCACACTGGCGATCACCGGTACACTGAAAGTGTTCGAGTTCGTATGGGTGATCACGAGCGGCCAGAATGGGACCGAGGTGCTCGGAACCTATATGTACAAAAAGGCCATGGTAGACCAGAACTTCGGCTACGGTTCGACCGTGGCGATCTATATGGTGGTCTTCGGCGTCCTGCTGGCGGTCATCGCTAACCGATTGCTGAAGAGAGATGAGATTACATACTAAGCATTATAGGGGTGTACAGTTATGGAGCCAACCATCGTCGTTGAACACAAAACGCAGCGAGTGAAAAAGCGTCGGTTTAAAATAAGCACCGCTGTGATGTATATCGTATTGACCCTATGGTCTTTAACAACGATCTATCCGTTGTTCTGGATCGTCAACAACTCCTTCAAGGTTTCCAGGGACGTTATGAATAATTCCTTTGCCATCTCCTGGGATCCGGTGTTCGTAAATTATCAAAATGCGTTTGACCGTATCAATATCGGGCGCAGCTATATCAACAGCTTGATCATGTCGTTCGGCACCGTATTTCTGGTGCTTCTGCTCGGGGGATTAGCCGCCTACGTGTTATCCCGATTCAACTTTAGAGGAAAGAGAACGATTTATTCCATTTTGTACGCGACGCTGCTTATTCCTGCGTTTGCAACGGTCGTTCCCGTGTACGAGCTTCTGATCAAAACGAGTCTCGTCAATACGTACTGGGGGTTAATCTTCCCTCAGACGGCTGGCAATCTGACCTTTGCCACCCTAGTGATTGCGGGGTATATGTCCACCATTCCGAAAGAGCTGGAGGAAGCCGCCTTTATGGACGGCTGCAATCGGTGGCAGATGTTTGCCAAGATCTTCGTGCCGATCTCTCAGCCCGTATTTGCATCGGCAAGTATATTTGTTTTCATGTGGTCTTATAACGATCTCTTCTCTGCGTTGATCTTCGTAAACAAGGAGAATGTTCGCCCGATCGTGGCGCTCCTTAACGAAATCAGCTCCCAATACGGGACGGACTTCGGCCTGATGGCTACCGCCGTTTCCTTGACTGTCATCCCGGTGCTTATCGTGTATCTGTTCATATCAAAATATATTCAAAAGGGATTGACGGAAGGCGCGGTTAAAGGCTGATCCGAGCTGCGGAACCAACGAATAGGCAAGTCAAGAGCCGACCTTTAGGCCACTCGGTTGACTTGCCTATTCGTTGTGGGCTAAGAGTGCAAAATATTCGTTGACCTTGACACTAGTGTCAAGGTTTATAATGGAAGGGAATCCCTGTTTACCGAGGAGGTTTCTTCATGAAAATTAGCCAGCTGTCTAAACTGACAGGTGTAAGCGCCCGGTCGATACGCCATTACGAGAAGAAACGGCTGATTCGCCCGAAGCGCCTGGATAATGATTACCGGGAGTTTGATGAGGACGCGGTCGAAAGGGTCAAGGCCATCCAAATCTATTTGGGAATGGGATTGACGACGGATGAAATCGCGGAGGTTCTGGACTGTAATGATGATTATTCGGAAGTATATGAATACTGCGAAGAGATGATGGATTTCTACGAAGACAAGCTGGACGAAATTAATGCCAGGATTCTAAGGCTCGCTGCCGTCAAGCAGAGGCTTGAGGAGAAAATCGGCGAGATGAACCGGATGAAAGACGATGTGCCGCAGATGGCGGAGGACCGCATGTCCGAAGCCGGCTACGGCGTTATGAATTGAGGCCCGAACGGCGTTTAAAACGCCGTTCGGGCTTTTTTTCCTCCATTCCGAGCGTTGATTCGAGAGCATCGTCACCGTTTATGGAACTCAACGAGACGCGAGAAGCCTTCCTCCCCGAACCCTGCCTGAATCGCCTTGTTGGCGACTGTCAGTCCCGCACCAAGTATGCTGCTGTCAAGGCCGTGATGCTCCGCAACGTGCGTGATATGCTCCATTGAGGCAGCCGCAGAGATAATGTTCGAGCGGTCCCCCGGATAGACGCCGCGGTCGGCTTCTTCTGCAAGTTGGGTCATGATGGCAGGCATGATCTCTACGATACCATGGGCATAAGGAGCCAGATCAGAGGCTGCAATGTTCTCGGCCCGTGCAAGGGCAAGCGAATGCATATAACCGTTCATGGCCGTCCAGTAAAGATTAAGTAAGGTAATGTCGTAAGCGGCCGCACGCCCGGGATCGCTGCCGAGGTAAGACGCCTTTCCTCCCAAGCTGGCCAATGTTTGCCTATGCCGCAGGTATACATCCTCCGAGCCGCTGTATAAAATGACAGCCGTGGCCTCGCCAATGGTCGGGGTTGGCCATAATGGCCCCATCCACGTAATCAATGCCGTTGGCAGATGCCCAGCCGGCCATCTCCCTGGCCCGTTCCGGCGTGTCTGCCGTCAAATTGATGACGGTTCGGCCTTTCAGTTCTTCCACAGCCGGTGATAGAATGGAGCGCACGGCATTATAATCGAGCACGCAGATAATGATCAGCTCGCTTGCGGCTGCTGCATCCGTCACGGATTCCGCAAGAACAGCCCCTTGCCGGGTCAGTTCATCCGATTTGCCGGGCGTGCGATTCCATACGGTCACCGGATGACCGTTCTTCAGAAAGGCGCCTGCGAGCGCTTGACCCATAGGCCCAAGTCCGAGCACCGAGACGGCTTCTTTCGTTTGCCGTTCTGAATCATTGTCAATTGGGCTGGAAAATCCCCATTCGTTAACCATTAGATGTTCCTCCTTATATGTGTCATCCGGTCTTATTCTAAACCTTGGCACTAATGTCAAAGTCAACATGGTATTCGCGAAGGCAGCAAAAAACGAGTCGCGTCACGATCTCAACGCAATCTAAAAACGAATAGCATATCGACTGCTACCGGTCCAGAGCGAGAGGATGTAGATTTTGAACAGAAACAACCTGATAAATTCACTATATGAAAAATTCACAATAGAAAAAAGCATTTCTCTCTCCCTAGTTCTTTTCCACAACTTCCCGCCATTAGATCTTACCTAATGCATATCGAGCATGTTTTAAATGGAGGGGTTAGAGACCCCCATATTAAACAGCTTGCTGCGCGCCATCGGTGTAATGGCCCGACTTGACTGTGATGGCGCGCATTTCGCTGCTCCCGAACAATCATAGAAACCGGATCTGTACGTCGTGATAGCGTCCGCTGCTCAATTTAGGCATTTTGATTTGCAGGGAGGACTGTTTGTACGTAGCGATGCTTTGTGAGGGCTGCACGGGCGCAGGAAGCTGAATGATCTGGACATGCTCTTTCGGAAGTCCATTGATTTTAATATGTGTCCGGTTCACCTGCACCCATAAATTCTCAGGGTGAATGCGCATGGGAACATGGCATTTCACAACAAGGAATTTATGGGTATCAAAGGTTTCATAACGCAGCTCGGACGGTTTCGAGAGAATATCATTTCCTGATATAGCCTGATTGATGGTGTTTTTTACATAATCCTCTATCATGGCCGCATCCAGCTGAACTTCTTCACTCAGATTGTTCAAGTCTTTGAACGGAAACGGGTTGCTGCTGAAGAAGGAATCCTGGGTCAGCCATTCGGGACGTCGATTCTTGGAGCTCAAGTATGCTTCACCCCCTTTTGCCATTGATTCATTGTATGGGCGAATGAAGGTCGCAGTGACATCTGGGCATATATCTACATAACCTATTTAAGGACGATTCTGATTAAAGAGGTGGAATTGTGGTTTCGATTATCGGCAATATGAAGATTGTTAACGTGGGCCCCAGTTCTACGGTCTTGGTTGGAAATACCGGCGCTATTGTATTGAACAGCTCCGCGAAAACCTATTCGGGCTCCAACTCGTTCAATACCGGCGACAATATCGGTCTCAATATCGCGAATAACCAGGGCAACAGCTTAAATACGGTGGATCCGGACCTTATCGATTCCGCGAATGCTTAGTAAGGTTGTGATACATTGTGAATGTGACGGTTCATCAGAGCATTACGATTCATCAACTGCGCGTGGAAGCCGTAACGAATTCATCCGTGCTCCAGATTGGGACTGCGGGAGAAATCAGAGCCTTATCCAATATATATAATACCGGTGGTTTTACCGGACCTGCGCCAGAGTTCGAGCCTATCGATAACGCCAGCCCGATCGTTCCCCTGCCTGCTCCCGAGGAAGGATTGTACAGGCAAGAATGACGCGATTCCACCCTGCATACAATTGCAGGGGAGGGGGTTCTATGTACCCGTATCATTTACAGCAGCTGCTGAACGGTCTTCAACTCCAAGCGGAGCAGTTACGTCGGATCGAGCAAATGGTGAAGGATTTGAGGACAGAAATGGATACGCTGCGCCAGTCCAAATCGAGTGCTGTCGACCGGATTGAATATCATTTTGATTTATTAAAAATCGAGAGGCTGGAAGGAACATTGAATATCGGAGTCATGCCTACAGGCGGCAAGCCGGAAGGGGATATTGAGGTTAACGGTCAATCTCTGGTCCCGCCGCAAGGGGGCAATGGCGGAAGCGCAGCATATACCGATATTTACGAAGACGTTACGCAATATCTGGATAATGATATCGCCGGGGAGCTTGACCGGAGTCTGAAAAAGCTTCCGGTCGATTCAGCAGGAACTAGTCTTTCCATTATTCTCGAGGACATTCGCAAACAAGTCGGGGAACGCATCAAGGTATATATGGACCAATACGGCCGGAGCGGCGAAGAGCCGGACGCCGTGCTGATGAAGCAAACCATTGCGCAGCAGGTCAAAAAGGAGATTGCTTACGCAATCAATCAGCATCTTCAACAAGTGCAGGGGAAGTGGAAAAGGAATGAAGCTGACAGTCATCAATAAGGAGCTGCATGTGGGCTCCATCCGGGTAACCGCGGTATCCAGCTCGTCCGTACTGTTAATCGGAGATACGAAAATCATCAACAGCTCATCGATATACGATACGCCATCGGAGTCGTTACTCGTCAGTCCGCTCGTACCGTTAGCATCGGGATCCGCTCCATGAAGCGAAACGTATTTGTGGAGAACATGCATATCATTAACATCTCGGACGGCTCGGCATGTATTTGCGGTAAATCCGAGGATCTTCATGCGTATACACAGGCACTCGCCGTACAACGGCAGGTGCCCGTCTTTTACGAGGATGAAGGCCGCTTTGAAGATTACCCTATTTTTACGAGAGATATCCCGAAATTACCGGACTCATCGGATGTAGATATGGACGTCATCCAAGAGCATAATCTGATCCGTGTGAATCGTGTCGATGTCTTGTCTGTCGCATCCGCGTCCACGGTCCAAATAGGAACCACGGAGCAGCTTGATCTGGAAGCGCGGGTCAAGGCCATTCGCCATTTTATAACAGACCAACCGATGGCGCTGGAACGTTATAAGGGCATCATTATTTTGCCCTATCCTGATTGAAAACGAATAGGAGAGTCTGCTCGGGTAGGGGGAAGCGCCCTGCCTGATGCAGGCTCTTTTTACCGGATGATGCAGATGGCCCAGGACAGTAATGATTCCATTTATCATTTTTCCCGCCAGTCATGACGCTCCTGTGTTAAAATATGATGTGGTTAAATAACGTAATCATTCAATGCAGGGGGATCGATTCACCCTTTTCATGGCAGGATCGCAGCTCAACATGATAGAGAGAGGACCGAATATATGTTTACCATCACTTCTTTATTGCTGTTTCTAGGATCGGCGATATTGCTTATCCTGGTGCCGGGTCCGGATCTGCTGTTTGCCGTTACGCAGGGCATGACCAGCGGCAAGCGGGCCGGCATTTTAAGCGCCATCGGCTTGAGCTTAGGCAATATCGTACATACGCTTGCAGCTGCGCTCGGCGTATCCATCATCATTAAAACGTCTGCGACGGTGTTTACGCTGTTTAAAATCGCGGGCGCCTGTTATTTATTCTATCTTGCCTATAAGTCGTTTAAACACCGGAAGGATCCGATCGGTCTTCGGGAAGGCAGTCCTGAATCCGGCCGGAATTTGATCTTAAAGGGGTTTCTCATGAACGTGCTGAACCCGAAGGTGGCGATTTTCTTTCTCTCTTTCCTTCCGCAGTTCGTCAATGATAAGCAAGGTCATGCCGGTTTACAGCTCTTTATCTTAGGCATGATGTTCCTCATCCTGACCGGTCTGATATTCGGGATCTTGGCGTACTTTGCGGGGGCATTCAGCCAGCGGCTTCTATCGAAATCGCGTTTTGGCGAATGGATGAACATCCTGGGAGGCTGCATTTTCACCATCATCGGCATGAAGCTGGTATTTACCCGATTATAGGAAGGTTCATGTATTTACAAAAAAAATCAGGAGGCGCATAAGAAGCGGACCTCCTGATTTTCTTATGGCAGCATCCCGATTATTCGCCCTGATGGGCGGCCTCGTCTTTAATTTCCTCACGGAAGCCGGAGATGCTTCTCTTGCGGCGCTCATTGCGATCCTCGATTTGCTCCTTCTCCGAGGCAGGAATCTCATCGCCGAACTCTTCCAAATAGTCCTCAGCTTCGCGGAAGTTTTCAATGGTGTTCTGCACGGCATTCTGCAGATGCTCTACGTTATCTTCGCGATTGTCCGGTTTTGCCACGAAAATCACCCCCTGGGCATGATATGGTTTCTTGCACCTCAAAAGTTTTCCAATCCGAGGGCTCCCTTATGCATCTTGACGAACAATATCCGTAAAAAGCTACAGGATTGTAAATATTGCAAGCCGGATCTGTACTTATCTGATCGAATGAATATGTTATAATGTCGAAGAAACGCAACCTGGCTTAGTGGTATGGAAGAGGAGGAACCGTTTTGAGACCACGACGTTTTCTATTGCGGCTTAGCACGCTGGCATTCATTGTATGCATGTTAGCGTCATGTACCTCGGAGCCGGTAAAAAAACAACAGCAGCCTTCGACAGAAGGACCTCCTGAACCGATCATGCAGGATGCAGCGGAAGAAGAAGGACAGGTAATTACGCTTGTAACGCCGGAGACTAGCCAGAAAGCTCCGGAGGAGAAGAGCAAATACCAGATACATACCCGGCTGACCGACTTTCACCTGTTAAGCGAAACGACAGGCATCGCCTGGGGAATCACCAACGCTTCGCTCCGACTCTATCAGACGCAGGATTATGGTGAAACGTGGATGGACATCTCGCCTTCGTCCAATGTCGAATTCGGCAGCAAGCTGGTGTATGGGAAAGATATCGTATTTTCCGATAAGGATCATGGATGGATCATACGGAACATGCAGGGCTCGACGGAGACCGTGCTGCTTCACACCTCTGACGGGGGAAAAAGCTGGAAAATATCGGCGCTTCCTAAATCCGGCACCGTGACGGCGCTATCCTTTGTGTCCTCAGAGCAAGGCTGGATCATGGCTTCAGGCAGTTCCTCCAAAGGCTTGGAGGAGAAGCTGCTGTATCGAACCAACGACGGGATCGTATGGCATGAGGTTATGCAGAATACAGAGTACCCAAGAACCCGTATACCGGGAACGGTGATTCCAAGAACAGGCTCCATGATCGGCATGAGGTTCACCAATCCTCAAGTCGGGTTTGCAACGGTGCAGGAGCTGCAATCGTCCAAGCTGTACATCACACGCGACGGAGGGAGTCAATGGAAATCTTCCGCTCAGGTATTCCAGAGCGATTCGCTCGACCGCTGCGGTTCGGTCTATGCAGGTACGCCCCAAGCGCTCGGTTTCGTTGGCGAAGAGGTCTATATCCCCGTTGTGTGCATGGTCAAAGATGCCCCTAAGTACATGGGTTATTTTACAGCCGATACTGGGAGGTCATGGAATTTGGTTTCGTTCCCAATGACGGGGGATCCGAACAAAGGCAGCATCCAACCGGTGTTCCGCAGACTGCATGACGGATGGGCAATGGTGCACGGCATCGTGTACCATACAACCGATATGGGCCGGAATTGGAAGCCGTATCCAAGGGATGAGCTGTTGACAAGCAATTTGAAAAAGTACCCGAAAGTGGTGAAAATGCAGTTTATTTCATCAGACGTCGGCTGGCTCCTGATTGAAACGGAAGACAAGAAACGCTCCCGTCTGATGATGAGCACGGATGGCGGGGTATCTTGGCAAGGTCTATAATCATGAATAAGCAAGGCTTTACCGGCGGGAGATCCGTGACGGTGAAGCCTTTTTTATATGGGATATCGAAAAGCGACGCGAACAACGCTCTCTGGTGGACAACTTTCCTAAATTTTTCGCTAAAACTTCCCTTTCGAAGGAGTTAAATTGTCCGAGTCTAAGCATATACATATTTCAAGACAAGGTGGAGGGGGGAGCCGCATGGGATCGGGATCGGAGTGGATGTTCGATTTTTTCGGCAGCGTTATGCCCATATTTTTCATCGTCGTCATCGGGATTATTATACTGTCGGCAGGGAAAGGAATATTGCAATGGAGCCAGAACAACCGACAGCCTTTGCTAACCGTCGATTCTAAAATTGTGAGCAAGCGGACCGAAGTGAAGCATACGCATCATACAGATGAAGCGATGTCGAGCCGTACTCGAACCACCTATTATTTAACGTTCGAAGTCGAAAGCGGCGACAGGATGGAGTTTGTCGTGAATGGCGAGGAATTCGGCATGTGTGCGGAAGGGGATGAGGGACTGCTGCGTTTTCAGGGGACCCGCTATTACAGCTTCGTCCGGCATCCGAAGTCGAATCGTGATACCGTCCGAGGCTATGGGCATCACAAAACCTAATTTGCAAGGATTTTAGTCGGGCTCCTCCTGTGGTATATAATGAAGGAGATAAAGGAGGAGCTCGCATGAAATTTAACAATAAATCGGTGATCATAACCGGTGCCGCAAACGGTATCGGACGCGGATTGGCGGAAGCGTATGCCTCCAGAGGCGCGCAGGTCGTATTAAGCGATATCGATGAAACGCGCGGTGAGGAGACGGCAGCTGCCTTGAGGGAGCAGGGATTTACCGCGCTCTTTGTACCTTGCGATGTCCGCAAGGAGGAGGATATCCGCCATCTGATGAATGAAGCGGTAAAGCAGTTCGGCGGAATTGATATTTTGATCAACAATGCGGGGGTTTCGCGTTTCAAGTCGCCTTTTGATTTGACCGTCCAGGATTGGGAGGATGTGCTGAACACGAATGCAAGAAGCTGCTTTTTGGCTACCCGGGAAGCGGCTGTACATATTAGGAAATCCGGCCGTGGCGGTGCCGTTGTCAACCTGTCTTCCACCCGCTCCATGATGTCGGAGCCGAACTCGGAGGCTTACGCCGCATCCAAGGGGGCGATCGTTGCATTAACCCATGCCATGGCGGTCAGCCTGGGACCGGATCGAATCCGGGTGAACTGCATCAGTCCGGGGTGGATCGAGACCGGCAGCTACAAGGAGCTTCGCCCGGAAGACCACAGCCAGCATCCGGCCGGCAGGGTCGGGGTTCCATCCGATATTGCGAAAGCATGTTTTTATCTGACCGATCCGGAGAACGATTTCGTCACGGGCACACATCTGGTCGTCGACGGCGGAATGACACGTAAAATGATATATGAGCCATGATAATGGATAAAGAGAGGGAGCCTACCCACGGAATTTGCTGTTTGGGGACGGGCTCTTTTTGCATTTATTTTTATGGTCAGCGGTGGGATTCTAAAGCCCTAGCCTGAATGCATGGATGATTAGCGCCATTCTCTCTTGTATAAAACCCTCCTATAGTATTTTTATATTCCCGTAAGGATTTTACATAATCCTCGTAAAGAAATGGTGCGGCATCCCGCTTGCCGAAAGACGCCTTCCAGCGGGAATGATACGATTTCGTGATCGATTAACATTTTTCAAGAAAGTCTGTTCATGAAAATTAATTCCAGTATGATGGAATTAATCTAATGTGGTCATCATGAATCATTCAAATCGAACTGGAGGGAAGAAAGTAGATGGGAGTATTTCCAACTAGATTGAAAGCCGAACGATCGAGCCGTACGTCCGTATTTGTTACATTGCTCCTGTCCTATCTTGTAGTGCTGCTCATTCCGGTGATCGTATTCGGAGGGCTGTATACGAGAATCGAAAGCATCATGGTCGAGAACGCCAACAACGCCAATATGGCCCTGATTGAACAGGCTAAGCAAGTGGTGGACGGTCGGCTGGATGAGATGCATCTGATCTCCCGGAATACTTCATCGCATCCGAAGCTGGACACCCTGCTCAAGTCTGGAACGCTCCAAACCGCTGAGGAACGGTATGATTATTTGAGCTTTATGAAGGAGCTGGAGCGTTATCGGAACAGCAGCAGCTTCATAACGGATTTTTATGTGTATCTTCGGAAGAGCGATACGGTGGTGAGCCCGGGCTTCAAAACGAATTCATCCATTTTGTTCTCGGAAATCTACGGCTACCCCAATTTAACGTATAAGCAGTTTCAGGACGATATCCTTCACGGCGTTCATTTTAATCGCTTTCTCCCGGTAACCGAAGTCGGCAAGGGCTTAAACAAGAAACGAATGCTAACCTATTTGCAAACGCTTCCATTCGGGGAAAAGAGCACCCCGAAGGGCGCTTTGGTGATTCTCATCGAAGAACGGCAAATCATGGGATTGCTTGAGGAGATCGTGAAAGCGAATCACGGCACGATCTACATCAAGGATGCGGAGGGGCAGGTCCTGCTCAGTGCGGGTGAGAGGAGTGAGCTCGCTAACGGGGCATCAGCTTCGGAGAGCGGGATGATGACCGTGTCTACCACTTCAGCTCGTAACGGCTGGGAGTATGTATCGCTCGTTCCCGAAAATGTATTTATGGCGAAGGTGATCATGGTCAAGCGAATGGCGGTCGGTGTTCTGGCCTTATGTCTGGCTGCCGGAATTATCGTGTGCGCATATATGACCTATCGGGCTTATCATCCTCTTCGTGACATCATTCGTTTTATCCGGCAATCCCATCCGACTAAAGGAGGGAATATCCGAAACGAATATGAGTTTATCAAATCCACCATGGCGGATTCCTTCGGCAAGCAGGTGGAGATGGAAGAGCAGCTGTTCAGGCAGACGCCGGCCATCCGCGCGAATTTCCTGCTTCGCCTGTTAAAGGGGCATGTCGATACGGATGATATTTCGCAGCAGTCCCTTTCATTCATGGGCATAACCTTCCCGCACTCAAGCTTCGCCGTGGCGCTGATTGAGCTCCGGGACGCAAGCGGCTTTATTCATCATGATTGTGAGCGGGAATGGGCGTTAATCCGATTCGTGACCGGGAAAGTGGCGGAAGAGATGCCGGGTTATGCCGCCTACGCCGTTGAGCTGGAGAAGAACGAAGTCGCCATTATTCTGAACGTTCCTGAGGAATGCGGTAAAGGAGTTGAGCTGTATGAATGGGCCGAGCAGGTGAAAAGAGTCATCGAGCAGCGCTTCCGGACGGTGACCACGATCGGAATCAGCAGCATCCATGCAGGGATGGGGCAGCTGCCAAGCTGTTATGCAGAGAGCGTAAGAGCGCTGGAGTACTCGATCTTTACAGCCTATAAACCCATTCTGTTTTATGAAGAAATGAAACGGGAAGCGGAGGTGTATTATGACTTTCCGATCGAAACGGAAATCCAGCTGATCAATGCGATGAAGAGCGGGGACGCGGTGAAAACGAAGGACATCATTCAGCAGCTGTATGAAAACAACTTTACAGGGAAGCAGATTACCCCGGAGCATGGGCGGCTGCTGTTTGCGAATCTGCTCAGTACCTTGTTTAAATTGCTGAATGCTTTGAATTTAAAGTATGAGGATATCTTGGGGACGCCTGCAAAGCCCATTGAAAACATGACGGAAGCGGGTTCTCTGGAAGAGCTGTATTCGGAGATGCAGTTTATGTTCCATCAGGTTTGCCTGTATGTAAAACAGCAGAGGGGCGATTCCTCAACGCTGCTGCTGGAAAAAATCAAAAAATACATTATCGAGCACCACGACGACGCGATGATCAGTTTGGCATCCATTGCCGAGCAGTTCAATATTACGCCGCCGTATTTATCGGCTTTCTTCAAGAAGAACAGCGGCTCGAATCTGACCGATTATTTGGCGAAGATCCGAATTGAGCGCTCCAAGGAAATGATGAAGGATGCGGGGAGCACCATCTCGCAGATCGCCCGATCAGTCGGGTATACCAGCGACGTCGGCTTTATCCGGGTATTCAAGAAATACGAAGGGATTACGCCCGGAAAATATAAGGAAACGCTGCATTCCCTATCATCCACATTAAGAAAAGATCATGCCGAATCTTAATTGGTGTTTACCGATATTGAAAATGTATGATGTACGATCCCGGCGCTTTCTCCCTAATATTAGGCAAGGGCGGCAGAGCTGTCCCGAGGCTGACACGAAAATCATGCATTCAAAAAAAGGAGGCGTCGACTATGGGAACCATTCGAAAACGTACGGCAAAAATGGCGATCTTGATCTTAATCGTGGCGATGATCGCCGGCTGCAGCGGTAAAGGCTCCGGGGCGGAGGAGCAGGGAGGCGAACAAGGCAAGGAGGTTGCATCCGGCGGTGAGGTCGGTTATCCCGGCAAGCTGACTTATTGGGTGACATTAAATGCAAACGCTTCCGCGACCATGCAGGACATGAATGGCATCGCTGCCTATCAAGAACTGGAGAAGACGACAGGTACCAAAATCACCTTCCAGCACCCTCCGGCCGGGCAGGAAGCGGATGCCTTCAATATTATGGTGTCCTCGGGCAATTTACCGGACGTCATCGAGTATGGGTGGGCAAACGTATCCGGCGGTCCGGATAAGGCGATCTCGGATGGCACGATCATCCGACTCAATGAATTGATCGAGGAGCATGCGCCGAATTTAACCAAGGTATTGAATGACAACCCGGAGTACCGGAAGCTCATTACGACCGATGACGGCAATATATACGTGTTCCCGTTCCTGCGGGGAGACGAATACTTGCTGACGTTCAACGGGCTCATTATTCGGCAGGATTGGCTGGACCAGCTCAAGCTTGAGGTCCCGGAGACGATCGATGAATGGTATGAGGTTCTGAAGGCGATCAAGACGGGCGATCCGAACGGAAACGGGAAGGCGGATGAAATCCCGCTGCTGCTTGACCTGGACATGACGGGGATCAACCATGCTTTCGTGGGTGCGTGGGGAATTACGACCGGATTCTATCAGGTCGATGGTCAGGTGAAGTACGGTCCGATCCAGCCGGAGTTCAAATCTTATCTGGAAACGATGAGCAAGTGGTATGCCGAAGGGCTGATCGATCAAGATTTTGCCGCCACGGACGCCACACTGAAGGACGCAAAGGTCACGAACAGCCAAGTGGGTGCTTTCTCGGGCTACATGGGCAGCAGTTTGGGTCGTTATACCGAGCTAATGAAGGCATCCAATCCGGATGTCAAGCTGGCGGCAGCGCCAAACGTCGTGCTGAAGAAAGGAGATATGCCGATTCTGGGTCAGAAGGACTCGGCGTATAACGGCTTTGGAGCAGCGATTACGAAGGCCAACAAAAATCCGGCCGAAACGGTGAAATGGCTCGATTACAAATACGGCGAAGAAGGGCATATGCTGTTTAACTTCGGCGTCGAAGGCGTCAGCTACGAGATGAAGGACGGGTACCCGACGTATACGGATGAAGTGATGAAGAATCCGGACGGGCTGTCCATTACCCAAGCGCTGGCCAAATACAATTTGGCGAGCTACTCCGGTCCATTCGTGCAGGACCGCCGGTATATCGAGCAATATTCCGCGCTGCCTGAGCAGAAAGCGGCGATCGAGACCTGGATGAAGGCGGACAACAGCCGCCTGATGCCGGTCATTTCCCCTACGGCTGAAGAGAGCACGCGGTATGCATCCATCATGAACGATGTAAACACCTATTACGAGGAAATGGTGAACAAATTCATTATGGGCGTGGAGCCGATCAGCGGATTCGACAAGTTCGTCGAGACGATTCAGGGTATGGGGATCGAGGAAGCGGTGAAGATCCAGCAGGCGGCGCTGGACCGTTTCAACAGCCGTTAAGCCCGTTAGGGCATGCTTCGCCATGCGGGAGGGCAGCCGGATTGGCGCTTGTCTCCCGCATGGTTCTATTTTCCAAGTCAGGGGAGGGCTGAAATTGCAGCTTAAGCAGGAGATGAACCCAATCGTCAGACCGGTGAAAAAAGAAAGCTTCAGGACCAGGGCAGCAAGGGATTTCCGGCGGAATTCCGTGATTTATCTCATGCTGCTCCCGGTGGTGGCATTCTATGCCGTATTTCATTACGGGCCCTTGTACGGCCTGCAAATCGCGTTTAAAAACTTTTCGGCCGGACTTGGCATATGGAACAGCCCCTGGGTGGGCTTCGATCATTTCATTGAATTTTTCAATGGCTTCTTCTTTGAACGCGTCGTCACCAATACGATCGTCCTGGGGCTCTATGACCTGATCTTTGTATTCCCGGCCTCGATCGTGCTGGCACTGCTGCTCAATGAAGTGAGGAATCGGATGTTCAAGCGGACGGTTCAGTCCATCACGTATATTCCGCATTTTATCTCGGTTGTGGTCGTCGTCGGCATGCTGGTGGATTTTTTGTCCGTTGACGGGCTGATCAATCAGTTGATCGCTTATTTCGGCGGCAAGCCGATATCATTCATGCGGCTGCCGGAATGGTTCCGCACCATATATACCTCGTCTGCAATATGGCAGGGAATCGGCTGGGGCTCGATCATTTATCTGGCAGCCATATCGAACATCGATCCGTCGCTGTATGAGGCGGCGAAGGTCGACGGGGCGGGACGCTGGAAGCAGATGCTTATGATTACGCTGCCCGGCATCATGCCGACGGTGATCATTTTGCTGATCCTGCGGATCGGTTCCTTCATGGCGCTGCAGGATGAGAAAATACTGATTATGTACAATCCGGTCACGTACGAAACGGCGGATGTGATCGGGACTTATGTCTACCGCAAGGGCATCTTGGAGGCGAGCTACAGCTTCAGCGCCGCGGTCGGCATGTTTAATTCCTTAATCAATTTTGTACTGCTTATAGGGGCTAATTACCTCAGCAAACGATTTACCGAAACGAAGCTGTGGTAGGGAGGGGAAGCATGCGAACTTCGAGATCTGTGAGTGAAATCCTATTCGATACGGCCAACGTCGTCTTGTTGTGCCTGTTATCCATCGTGACCTTGTATCCGTTTTTGTACGTCTTGTTTGCATCCGTCAGCACGCCCTCCGAATTCGTTCAGCATCGCGGGATTCTGCTGTGGCCCAAGGGTTTCTCGCTGGACTCCTACCGGATGGTGTTTGAGAATCCGAATATTATCCGAAGCTATCTCAACACGCTGCTGTACGTGGTTGTCGGAACGACGCTGAACATTTTCATGACCGCGCTGGGCGCATACGGCTTATCCCGGAAAAATGTCATGTGGAAAAGCACCATCATGATGCTGATCGTGCTGACGATGTTTTTTGACGGCGGACTGATCCCGAAATATTTGCTCGTAAAAAATATCGGCCTGCTGGATACGTACTGGGCGCTCATTATTCCCAGCGCCATGACGACATGGAATCTGATCATTATGCGTACGGCCTTTCAGGGGGTTCCGGTGGCACTCGAGGAGTCTGCACGGATCGATGGGGCCAATGATTGGACGATTCTGTTCCGCGTCATTATTCCGCTATCGCTGCCAGTCATCGCCGTCATGATTTTGTTCTATGGCGTATGGCATTGGAATAAATGGTTTGATGCGCTTATTTATTTGAGAGACCGAAATTTGTTCCCGCTGCAGCTGATCCTGCGCGAGATCCTCATCCAGAACGACACGAACAGCATGATGACATCCGTCGGAGGCGGCGATCGGATGCCGGTGGGCGAAACGATCAAATATGCGACCATCATGGTGGCGACGCTGCCGATTTTGTTCTTGTATCCATTTTTACAGAAATACTTCGTGAAGGGCGTCATGATCGGCGCGATCAAAGAATAGGAGGTCTTTAGGTTATGTGGGAGCAAGCGATTCGCGATGCGGTTGAGAAGACGAGAAGAAATCTGGAACGACACCCGATGAAATTTCCGCATATCACGCAGGAGCAGCGTTATGAGTGGGGGGAGAGCACGGATTGGATCGAAGGCTTCTACACAGGGATGGTCTGGCTGTGCTATGAGCACACGCAGGACCCGTTCTTTAAGGAAACAGCGCTTCTGCAGATGGATGATTTTAAAATAAGGCTGCAGGAACGCAAGCATCTGGATCATCATGATATCGGCTTTCTGTATCTGCCTTCCGCATTGGCCGCATGGATCGTGGACGGCCGGGATGAGGGGAGGGAGCTCGCGCTGAAGGCTGCGGATCACCTGATGCTCCGTTTCCGGGAAGGCGGGCAGTATATCCAGGCTTGGGGGCCTAAGGGAGACGAGAAGAACGGCGGCCGCATCATTATCGACTGCATGATGAACATTCCGCTCCTGTACTGGGCACACCAACAGACCGGAGAGGAGCGGTACTTCAACGCCGCCATAGCTCACGCAGAAAAGAGCCGTCGCTACTTGATGCGCGGGGACGATTCCTCCTACCATACCTTTTATTTCGATCAGTCCGACGGCACGCCGCTTCGAGGAGGAACGCATCAAGGCTATCATGACGGTTCTACCTGGACACGCGGACAGGCTTGGGCGATCTATGGATTCGCGCTGTCGTACCGGTACACCCGCAATCCGTTGTATCTGGAAACGGCGAAGCGTGCGGCTCGTTATTTTATTCAGCATTTGCCGGAGGATCACGTCGCGTATTGGGATTTCGATGTGCCGATCGAGCCGGGGACTCCGCGTGACAGCTCGGCTTCGGCTATAGCCGCATGCGGTATGCTGGAAATAATGGAGTTTCTCGCTGAAGGGGACGCGGACCGGGTGCTGCTGAACGAAGCGGTGCAGAAATCGATGAGCTCGCTTGTCCGGTCGTATTCCACAATGCATGAGCCTGAAGAGGAGGGGCTGATCAAACATGGCTCCTATTATGTAAGAGGAGGCATGGGGCCCGACGATTACATGGTCTGGGGCGACTATTATTATCTGGAGGCGCTGATGAGGCTAACGTCCGGTATACCGGGTTATTGGTATGAGCGAGAGTAGCTATATAAGATGAACTTAAGAATACGATGCAGGCAATAGAGAAGAGGATTGTCGAAAAAGTCGAATACTTTCTAAGGGAAACAGCTACATCGGAAGCAGGTGCAGTAATTGATGGGAGGATATCCGATGTCAATGGCCATTAAGGGCTACCTCTCTTATGATCAGGTCATCCGAACGATTCGGGTGGCCTTCTTGTTGTTCACGAAGATACGGCGTTGGCCGGGAAAATGCGGGCTGCCCCTGCCTATCCGATCAGGTAAAGAACGTTCACAAATTACTCGATAGCTTTAGGATAATCTCTTTGTTATGATGGGGATGATTAAAATTTAAGATACGTGGTGTGGAGGAGATTAGCATGTTGAAATCATTAAAGACCTCATTCTTATTAACGTTGGGTCTCCTGCTTGTGCTGGTATTTCCTACAGCAACCTGGGCCCATTCCAAACTAGAGACCAGCAGCCCGGCTGCGGATGCCAAGCTCACCGAAAGCGTGAAGGAGTTCAGCCTTACTTTCAATGAGAATATAGACGAGAATCTAAGCACGCTCAAAGTGAAGAACGAGAAGGGGGAAGAGGTCCAGCTATCCGGAACGCAGGTAAGCGGAAAGACGTTGTCCGCAGCGGTTGACGAACCGCTTCCTTCCGGAACCTATACCGTAGAATGGAAAATTGTAGGCGGCGACGGACATCCGGTCGACGGAACCTATTCCTTTCAAGTGGATGCTCCCGAGAAAGAGCCTGTCCTGGAAGAAGAGCCTGCTCCTGATGCGGCAGCAGGTACCGATAATGCATCAACGAATGGCGGCACGGCTTCGAATGGAGAAGCTGACGCGGGTCAAACGGACAGCGCAGCAGATACGGATCAGCAAGCAGATAACGGGGCGGATACCGAGCAGCAAGCAGATAACGGCGAGCCGAAGCAATCCGAAGGCGGAAATTCGACGGTTTGGATTGTAGTCGTTGTTATCGTAGTATTTATTGCGGCCTACTTCGCTATTAAAGCTTCACGCAAGAGAAAATAATGTCTTACTATTGGATAACCGAACCGCTGCTGTATTTCGCCTATGCTCTTCTTGCAGGACTGACCGTCATGGCACTGATTACAAGAAGCAGCACGCCTGGCGTGTCCGTTCCGGCCTGGCTGGGACCGGCTGCCTCCATTACGGTGGCGGCATGCAGCTTTATCCCGCTTCTCAAGATCATTATGTTCTTTAAGGATGACATCGGATTCTGGCAGTCCTTCAACAGCATCATGTTCAAATTCAGCGAAGGCGAGCGCTATGCATGGATTTTGGTGCTTTCCATCGTGATGGCCGTGTTGACGGTAACCGTGCGGCGGAACCCGGGGTCGATGCTTCGCTGGCTGATGCCTGTTGCTTTGCTGGGCATAGCGGCGGCGATGTCCTCTTTTAATCATGCGGCATCGTTGTTCGAAAGCGCCGGGCAGCTGGCCTTCTTCGGGCATTTTACGGCCATGGCGATATGGTCGGGCACCCTGCTGCTTGCGGGATGGTTCGGCAAGGCGCTGGACCGTTGGGACGCCTTTTTGAGATGGTTCCACCCGATGGCCATCATTTGCGTTATCACCGTCATTGGTTCAGGTCTGTTTCTGATGACAGGCGTCACGCCGGACCCTGTAAACAGCTGGGCTTTATCTTACGGGCAAGCGCTGCTGGTCAAGCATATCCTGATTCTGCCGCTGCTCGTGTTCGGGTTCGTTAACGGGTATTTGGTGAAGCGGAAGCTGTCCCGAGACCGGTCCTTCCAGCCGGAGCGCTGGGCGAAGTGCGAAGGAATCCTGATCGGACTGGTGTATATCGTGACCGGATACATGAACCAGCAGCCGGCGCCTCACGAGGTTGCCGATACGCTCGTCGTATACGGACCGGCACCAACCTTTGAATGGTTTCACCCGGGGTATGCATCCGGTTCGCTTACTTTTGGCTGGAGCTGGTACGGGATCGTTAGTCTAGGGATCGGCTTGGTGCTTCTATGGAACGTGATCCGGGCCTTTCGCAAAAACCGGAGCGCTCTTGAAGGGTTGCTCAGCGGGATGGCTGCCGTTATCCTTCTGTATTCCGGTCTGATGTTTTCGGTAACCGCCATATAACCAAAGGTCATGACAATGAAGGTCCTTGCTGCCTGGTGCAGCAAGGATCTTTTTTATGCCTCTGTTAATTACGGATGAATCACTCGTGGGCTGGACTGGATAATGATGGTATACTAATAGGGATTCTTGCATTCAGAAGACTTCGGGAAACGTTGGGAGTGGATTTCATGAATCGAGTACCAAAGGTGCGTTTGGCCACAAGCTCGGATGCGCCGGCTCTGGTTAACTTAAACGATGAATTTAATGGAGGAAAGATGCCGGTCGCTACCGTGGAGCGGCGCTTGCAGCATGGAGACGAGATCGTCGTGATTGCCCTTCTGAACGATGAACCGGTCGGCTTTGCTTGCGCGCAGACCTACACGTCGTTCTGCTATGAGGAGCTGCTGGCTGAGATTACGGAAATGTACGTGCAGGAACAGGCCCGGGGCATCGGGCTTGCGGGGATGATGATCGAATGCATTGAAGAGCAGCTGCGTACGCAGGGCGTCGCTACCATTAAAGTGCTGACTGGCTGCGATAATGATGCGGCGATCCGTGCTTACGGGAAATCAGGCTTCGTCAAGGAAGATGAAATCATGCTTGAGAAGCAGCTATATGTGAGCCCGGATCAGGCATAGGAAAGAGGGCTCTTTAAGCTGAGCCCACTTGAGAGGGACGCGCGCACCGATTTTTCCTCAATCGGTATGCAGACAATGAGATTCAGGCAGGCATATTCCGTTGCTACTCTTTGAACGATAACCCCCTGGCTTCCAAAGCCGTTCGCAGCTTCGGCAGTGAAGCGGGTCCCATCCCGTGAAACTTCAAAATGTCCTTCTCGCTGTAGTTCGACAGCTCCTGCAAGGTCGTGATTCCGTGATTCTCCAAGGCCCGTCTTGCAGGTGCCGAGAGCAAGGAGAGAAATCCGTTTTCAGGCTTTAGATCCTGCTCGCAAATGGGACAGGTCGGACAATCGCTGCTTTTATAATAAGTATGGCCTTGGCTGCATGTCCTTTTATTTTTGCTTGAGGTTGTCATTGCCTTTAGCTCCTTCATCTTAAAATGGGTGCTGACCGTGTTATCAACTTCACTTTCGAATACTACTTCGCTATCAGCATGAAACTTCCTTTTCCAAATTCGAATGAAATGATCCCTATTTATTATAAGTTACTATTTTCCGATAGACGAGGTGTGGCCTTTATGTTAGAGCATCCGGAGCAGCATGTAAGAGAGCTTACGATCCTTAAGACCATCGCAGAGACGCTCAACCAAAGCAGCGACATGGTGCAAATGCTGCAGACTACGCTTGAGAAGCTGCTGGCTTTGACTCAGCTTGAAACGGGCTGGCTGTTTCTGGCCGGCGATAAACCGGAGTACAGCATGATGGCAGACCGTCATTTGCCCCCTGCCTTAACTTGGGAGGGGAAGAAGCCTATGCGCTGCGGCGACTGTCTATGTCTTCGAATGTACTGGTCCGGCAGCCTGACAGAGCCGGTTACGATCATTGAGTGTGAGCGGCTGCATAATGCAATTAAAGAGAACTGGGGCGAAACTCATCAATTAACGCACCATGCGACGATCCCTCTGACAGTGCAAGGGAACCGTATCGGGATTCTCAATGTGGGTTCTCCAGGCAAAGAGCATTTTTCGGAAAGCGAGCTTGCGCTCCTGCAATCGGTCGCTTACCAGATCGGAACCGCTGTCGAGCGGGCCAGATTGTATGAACTGAGGGAGAAGCAGGCGGTGAGCAGCATGGCCCGCTTCATTGTTGATTATTATGCGAAAGCAACGAGGGTGACCAGATATCTGTGGAAGATCAACGATTTAAATCGGATGTATACGGCGATCGTCGAGCAACTGTGCGCCTCCTTTGACTGGCCGAGCGTCGCCTTGATTACGGCCGAGAAAGATGATGAGCTTTACCTGCATACCCTTTGTCATCATGGTGTGACGCACAGCCCCATGAAGCCGGTCCGTAAAAGCACGCGAAAGTCCGGCAAGGGTGAAGGAATCATCCATCGAGCTTTTGCTGAGCAGCGAGTCGTAACCCATGAAGGTCCTGTACGGGTTCTGCCTGGTATTGGGCCCCATCCCCATTCGGCGGCCCTGCCGTTAACCCATCAGGAGCGAACTTTTCAGACCAAGGAATCTATAGGCGTGCTTTTCATCGGGCGGGATAGCGTGCCATTCAGCGAGCTGGAAATGGAAATTCTCGAGATGCTTGCTGAGCATATCTCACTTGCAATAGAGAAAATTTGCATTTATTACGAATGGCAGGAATTGCTTCTGGCTGAGGAGCGTAATCGTCTTGCCCGTGATCTCCATGATTCGGTCAACCAGAAGCTATTCTCCCTATCGCTGCTAGCGCAAGGGGTTCGCGAGAGGACGCTGATCGCGGATCCGAATACCGCAGAAGCGATCCATGATATCGGGCAGTTAGCCCAAGAGACGCTCGCAGAAATGCGCTCGCTTATTTGGCAGCTGCGTCCATTCGGGGAAGCAAGCGGGATCTTGTCCTCCCTAAAGGATTATGCTGAAAAGCTGGGCATCCAGATCACTTTCCTCATGAAAGAGCTCCCCGAGCTGGCGAAGGAAGTGGAAGAGGCGCTGTACCGGATCGGACAGGAGGCGCTTAACAATATCAGCAGGCATGCGGGCACGAATCGTGCCTGGATCCGGATTGCGCGGGAAGGCTCCAATGTATTCATGAAAATCTCGGATCAAGGACGGGGATTCGTCCCGGGGACCATCGAGAAAAAGCAGCGTTCGCTTGGGCTCACCAGCATGAAGGAGAGGGCTGAGGAAATCAACGGCACCTTAAGCATTAGCAGTGAGGAAGGCATGGGGACCGTTCTTTCGGTGACGGTTCCTCTACAGGCCAGGAAAGAGGGTACGGATGAATAAGATAAAGGTATTGATCGTGGATGATCATCTGGTAGTATTAAGAGGTTTGCGATATTTCCTGCAGACGCAGCCCATGATCGAAATCGTGGACCAGGCACTGAACGGGCTCGAGGCGCTTGAAAAAGCCGAGCTGCTGCAGCCTGACGTTATTCTGATGGATCTGGTAATGCCGGAAATGGACGGGATTGAAGCGACGAAGCAAATTATGGCCCGTTTTCCCAAAATGAAGGTCATTATACTTACCAGCTTTGCCGACCGTGATTCAGTTCTGCCGGCGATTAAAGCAGGAGCGATCGGGTACCAGCTCAAGGATATCGAGCCTAGGGTGCTGGTTGAGACAATCATCGCGGCAATGAACGGAAACCGCACGCTCCATCCGCAAGTGACGAATCAGCTGATCGCCCATGTGGCAACAGGCGACGAAGCGGCCAAAGGCATCCACATCCTGACTGCCCGCGAGCGGGATGTGCTGGAGCAAATTACGATGGGGCGAAGCAACAAGGAAATTGCGGCTGCATTGCATATTACCGAGAAGACGGTCAAGACGCATATTTCGCATATCCTCGGTAAAATGGAGGTCCAGGATCGGACCCAAGCCGCGCTGTACGCAATCAAGAATGGATGGTTCAAGACATAAACCCTTATACGACCAAGGTCGTAGATCAAGGTCTTATCTTCGGATAAGGCCTTTTTGGTATGCCAGGGTTAGACTCGTGCTGGACGTTCCGCTCCGGATTTTTCGATTTAATAGAGATAAGCACTTCACAGGATTTCTTTAAACAAATCTAGATACCGGAGGGAAACAGGGATGAGTACCGTATTATTCGTCAAAGCAAATGATCGTCCGGCGGAGGAGTCTGTCAGCGTCAAAATGTATGAGGCGTTTTTGAAGCATTACAAGCAGACGCATGCGGAGGACACGATAGTCGAGGTTCATTTGCACGAGCAAGAGCTGCCGCTGCTGGGCTGGGATATGATCCAGGCTAATTACAAATCGGCCACCGGGAAGGAGCTAAGCGGGAAAGAAAAGCATATCCGTTCTATTGTGGAGAAGCATCTGGAGCAGTTCATTTCCGCTGACAAAATCGTCATAGCGTTCCCGCTGTGGAATTTGACCGTGCCTTCCGTTCTCCATGCGTACCTGGACCTCATGCATCTTCCGGGTAAAACATTCAGATACACGGAGGCAGGACCTGTTGGACTGTTGTCGGATAAAAAAGCTGTGCTGCTGAATGCACGGGGGGGTGTATATGGGGAGGATGCCCCGTCCGAAATGGCCGTCCGTTTCGTTAAAAATCATTTGAATTTCTTCGGGATTACGAACATTTCGACCGTCATCATCGAAGGACATCATCAGTTCCCCGACCGGGGGGCAACCCTTATTGAAGAGGGAATGCGGAAGGTCGTCATGGAGGCGGAACGGTTTTAACATGAGCAGGCTGCTGGTGGAATTTTGGTGGAGTGAGTCACACATAAGTGCTCAAACCGAATATAAGAGGAGGATTTACAATGACTATTTTAGTTACGGGCGCGACGGGAAGAGTGGGCCGTCAACTTATCCAAGAGCTGCTGAACGAAGGGCACCGCTTAAGAGCGCTGACCCGGAATCCGGCTTTGGCTAAATTTCCTTCGGAGGTTGAAGTATTCGCAGGTGATCTTAGCGATCCGGCAACGTTGGCGCCAGCGCTTCGTGGCGTAACCGCCCTGCATTTAATAACGACCGGGGCAGGTTATATTCCGCTTACGACAGGGGATGAGATCATACGGATGGCTGAGAAAGCCGGCGTAAAGCGCGTGACCATCCTGTGGGATGGAAGGAAGGGAACGATTGAGCAGGCCGTTGAAGCAAGCGACTTGGAGTGGACGCAGCTGCAGCCGGTGGACTTTATGTCCAATGTGTCTAGTTGGAAGGAGTCCATTCAAACGGAAGGCGTCGTTCGGGATCTATTCGGGGATTCTTTACAGGCTTCCGTCCATGAAGGAGATGTGGGTCGTGTTGCAGCTGCGGCCTTGACGAGAGACGGTCATGCAGGTAAAACGTATTCGCTCACCGGACCCGAGGTTCTGACCGTTCCCCAGAAAGTGGACATTCTGAGCAAAGTTATTGGTAAGGAGATCCGGTTCGTTCAGCTAACGGAATCAGAGGAACGTGCACGCATGGCAAAGATGGGCGTTGAGGAAGAGATTATTGACTACGTCATCAATTGGCATAAGCATCCGCCGGTCGAGGCCTATACCGTCAACTTCACAGTGGAGCAGGTTACCGGCACACCTGCCAGAACGTTCACCGATTGGGCTCGGGAGCATGCGGGTTACTTTGCAGGAGAGTCTTCGGGATAACCTTCAACGGATGAGCAATTACGCGGGGGAACCTCAAATCTTGAAACAGGAAGGGGAGATCCACGAATCCCGCGGGGAGTAGAAAAAGGCATTCCCAATCAGAGCGGAAATGACGCCTATTGCACGGCGACATTTTTCCGCTCTGATTGCGTTACATAAGCTCGTATATTGTGATGCGGTGAAGCATAAAAATGGTCGCCATGTTGAAAAAATCAGGGAGAGTGCGAGCCCTTTAAGACCGTTTTCACGTAGATACTCCATTTAAAAGGGGTCCATCAGTCCCCGGGTCTCCATGGAGCGACGAATATCTTTACGGTATTGTCCCGGGGTAAGCCCCATCCGCCGCTTAAATACCCTGTTGAAGGAATGGATGTCTTGATATCCGACCTGCTCGGCAACGGCACTGATCTTGGACGATGTGCTGCGCAGCAGCCTGCGGCTCATACGGATGCGAACCGTCTGCAGGTAATGATGCCATGTCATCCCGGTATACTGCAGAAACAAGCGCTGCAGATGACGCTCGCTGAAGCCGCTCGCATGCGCAAGATGCGTTAACGTCAGCTCCTTCATATAATGGTTCTCCACGTATTGCAGGACATCCTGAAAGGAATGATCGTTTGCCGGCATGGATCCGGCAGGTTCGAGCTCGGCTTTGGCTCGTTTCAATTCGATAATAAGCTGCAGCAGAAGCGCATGCAGGTAATCATTGGAGCCGGACATGGACCTGGCATTCTGCTCATACAGCGCATCGAATAATTGCTCGAAGCGATCATTTCGGTCCGCAACGGAGAGATGACCGAGAACCCCCTCCTCCATCTGCTTCAAGAAGGAGACAATGCCCGGATCCGCCACAAAGGCGATCAGCTTCGGCAGGAGAAGGACCGAGAAGATGCAATTGTTGACAATGAGCGTTTTTCCGTTAGCGGAGGTGGGCCTGAACACGTGAGGCACGCCGAGCGGGATGAAAAACAGCTGCCCTTTGCGGACCTTTTGCACCTGATCCTCAATGTGATGAAAGCCTTCTCCCTCCGCAATGTAGGCAATCTCCAAAAAGTCATGATTATGGTAAGAAACCGAGAAGCTTTCCGAGCTCCGATTCACAAATACCATGGCACCCTGCCGGAAAAAATAGTCTCCGCGGTACGTTTCCATCGGTCGCTTCATGGCTTGTCGCCCCTTATTCATTATCGTAAATTATGTCCATTATACCTCATCTAAATGTCCTTTTTACAATCAATACTGAACATAGCAATCCCTATAATGGAAGTTGAGCCTCTCCTTGCAGAGGAGTCTAACGAGGAAACTTTTATCTGAAAAAACATTCAAAAACGCGTACATCACTCATGAACGGAGGTATGAACATGTTGGAAGTGACGGATCTTCGGTGCGAATATTGGCATCATCCGATTGGCATCGGGGAGAGACATCCAAGATTAAGCTGGCGGCTGCAATCGGATAAGCGGGCTGTCTCGCAAAAGGCTTATGAGCTTGAAGTGGCCGAGGACGAGCAGTTTACGATCCCATGCTGGAAGTCAGGGAAGGTGGATTCGGCGCAGTCGGTTCATGTTGAACTCAGCAATTTCGAGGCAGTATCTTGTAAGCGCTATTACTATAGAGTGCGGGTTTGGGATCAAGAAGGGGAATGCTCCGAATGGTCGGAAACCTCCTATTGGGAAATGGGCAAGCTGGAAGGGGATGCATGGGATGGTCAATGGATTGCAGCCCCTTTGTCTCTAATCCCGGAGGATTCGACTCAACTGCCGCTGCTGCGGCGAGACTTTCGTCTTGAGGCCGCCGTGAAGGAGGCTAGAGTGTACGCAACCTCGCTTGGGCTGTATGAGCTGGAAATGAACGGACAGCGGGTAGGAGACAGATACTTTACGCCGGGTTGGACGAGTTACACACATACGATCCAGACGCAAACCTTTGATGTAACCCGAATGCTGAAGCAAGGTAATAATGCCATGGGCGCATGGCTGGGTAACGGCTGGTATAAAGGCAATTTAGGATGGCAGGGCGGTCGCAATATCTACGGGAGCCGGCTCGCGCTTCTGCTTGAGCTTCACGTCGTTTACGAGGATGGCCGGAAGGAGATCATCGGAACCGATTCCAGTTGGATGGCTGCGCCGGGACCGATCCTGATGTCGGAGCTCTATCATGGGGAAACCTACGATGCCCGGTTGGAGATACCCGCATGGAGCACTGGGGATGATGAAAACGGTGGGTGGCAGGCCGCTGAGGTGATTGATCATGGGTACGATATGCTGAAGCCTCAGATCAATGAACCTGTACGTGCGATCGAAACGATCTGCCCGGTACAAGTGGTCACGACCCCCGAAGGAGACACTGTCCTTGATTTCGGACAGAATTTGGTTGGCTGGGTCCGGTTTCGTGTTGCGGGTCCGGCAGGAACGTTGGTGACGCTGCAGCATGCCGAGGTGCTGGATGCAGACGGAAATTTTTATACCGAAAATCTTCGGACGGCGAAACAGACTATTTCTTATACGCTTAAAGGTGAGGAAACTGAAACGTATGCCCCGCGGTTTACGTTCCAAGGATTCCGGTACGTTCGGCTCGCGGGGTTCCCGGAACCCATTGATATGGAGGCGTTCGAAGCCGTCGTTCTTCATACCGATATGGAAGAGACGGGGACGTTTCGCTGCTCCGAGCCGCTTGTCAATCAGCTGCAGAGCAATATCCGCTGGGGCTTGAAGGGGAATTTCCTGGATATCCCGACGGATTGTCCGCAGCGCGATGAACGTCTCGGCTGGACGGGAGATGCGCAGATGTTCATCCGGACCGCCGCGTTCCTGTCGAATACGGCACCGTTCTTTACCAAGTGGTTGTCCGACTTGGCTCATGATCAGCGGGAGGATGGGGCGGTTCCGTTCGTGGTGCCCAATATTCTCGGTGATTCGTTCGGATCTGCGGCATGGGGAGATGCCGCCGTGATCTGCCCATGGACGGTTTATGTCAGCTACGGCGATGGACGGATCCTGGAGCGACAGTATGAGAGCATGAAGCAATGGGTGTCATATATTCAAGCGCAGGGCGAGCAGGAGTTTTTATGGAATACGGGGTTTCATTTTGGAGATTGGCTGGGGCTTGATGCCAAATCGGGCGACTATGTCGGCGCAACGGAGCGGGACATTATCGCTTCGGCTTATTACGCCTATTCGGTGGATTTGCTTCAGAAAACGGCAGTTGTGCTGGGTAAAGAGGATGACGCCCGGAAGTATGCCGATCTTCGCAGCAACGTAGTAAAGGCGTTCCGGGAGGAATTCGTGACGCCTGCCGGACGGCTTGCCGCTTCCACTCAAACGGCGCATGTGCTCGCGATCTTCTTCAATCTGCTGGATGAGCCGGCGGAGAAGCGGGCGGCGGCCAAGCTGCACCGTCTGCTTGAAGAGAGCAAGTTCCACTTGACGACAGGGTTTGTCGGCACGCCTTACATCAGCCATGCATTAAGCAAACATGGCATGCACGAAGCAGCCTACAAGCTGCTTCTGCAGCAAGATTTTCCATCTTGGCTGTACCCAGTCACGAAAGGCGCGACAACCATCTGGGAGCATTGGGACGGCATTAAGGAAGACGGAAGCTTCTGGAGCAGCGACATGAATTCATTCAACCATTATGCATACGGCGCCATCGGCGATTGGTTATACCGGACTGTGGCTGGCATCCAAACGGTGGAGGCTTCTCCAGGGTATAAGCACATGGTAATAGCTCCTATCCCGGGACCGGGCCTGACGTGGGCGGAGGGCTCGATCAATACCATGTATGGGCCAGTGCGGTCGTTCTGGAGGCTGGAGGAGGCCGACGGCCTTATGAAGGTGGAGGTAACCATTCCGCCGAATGCGACGGCTGAGGTTCGATTGCCGGGTACAACCGATCCTGCAAGCATTACAGAGGGCGGGGGCGTGCCGCTAAGCCAAGCGGCAGGCATCCTTTCGATTAGCGCTGGTGAAGAGGATGTCGTAGTCCAAGCCGGCTCTGGGGAGTACAGCTTTCAGTACAAGTATCGTTTGCAGGTGTCGTAAGGTCATGGGGAATCGGATAACATATCCGGCTGTTTCAGACTTAGGATTCTCGTGAGTTGAGATGTGTTTGCTTAGGAATCGTGATGTTTGCGATTGTTGTTAAAGCTTGTGGATACCATTTGAAATTGTTTGCAGGGATCGAATGCTCAGTAGTGGTAAAATCTCAGTGATCGCAAAGCCTCAGTATGATAAAGTCTCAGTAATTGTAGAGTTTCAATGATTGTATAGTCTGATTGACCGTATTGTCTTTAGTTCCTTAATAATTGGTCAGAGAGCCTCCTCTTGAACGGGTGTTCCGTTCGAGAGGAGGTTTTTGTTTGTATCATTTTAGAGGAGTGAAGTTCCAGAACCTTGTTTCGAGCTCCGCAGGCGCAGCAAGTCCTCAAAAGGGACTTGTGCGGGTGAAAGGGAGCTCCGCAGGCGCAGCAAGAGCCCAAAAGGGACTTGTGCGGGTGAAAGGGAGCTCCGCAGGCGCAGCAAGTCCTCAAAAGGGACTTGTGCGGGTGAAAGGGAGCTCCGCAGGCGCGGCAAGTCCTCAATAGGGACTTGTGCGGGTGAAAGGGAGCTCCGCAGGCGCAGCAAGTCCTCAAAAGGGACTTGTGCGGGTGAAAGGGAGCTCCGCAGGCGCAGCAAGTCCTCAATTGCTCTTCTGTCAAGAAAGTAGACACCTCTAAGCTAAGCTATGCACTCGTAATAGCACTGCTCAAAACGCACCGGGGACATATACCCAATCGTACTGTTAGAACGTTTTCGGTTGTAAAAAAATTCAAGGTACCGGTACAGCTTCTGCCCGGCTTCCTCTTTTGTTTTAAACTTAGGTTTGCTGTAAATGAATTCTCGCTTTAGGATACTGTGAAACGCTTCAATACAGGCGTTGTCGTAGCAGTTTCCTTTGCGGCTCATACTGGGCTTCATGTTAAATTGCTTCAACTGTTCACGGTACTCTTTAGCGGCATATTGCGAACCGCGGTCGGAATGGTGAATCAATCCCTTCGGAGGCTTCTTAGCAGCATACGCCATCTTTAGGGCATCGAGGGTAAGGTTTGTGGTCATCCGATCGCTTAGCTTCCAACCGACGATTTGTTTGGTGTACAGATCCAGGATGCTCGCAAGGTAGAGTTTCCCTTGGCGGCAGGGGATGTACGTGATGTCAGCGACCCACTTTTCGTTGGGCTTTGTGGCTTTGAAATTTTGTTCCAACACGTTAGGGGCAATCGGGAGATCATGCTTGGAATCGGTCGTAACCACTCGGAACTTACGGGCCATGCATGAACGAAGGCCATGTTCGCGCATAATGAGGCCCACCGTACGTTCCGATACCGTCCATCCTTCCTTCACCAGCTCGTTTCGTATTCGGGGACTGCCGTAGGTTTCATCGGAGTCATAGAAGTGCCATTTCACACGTTCAGCCAGCGTTGCCTTACGTTTTTCCCGTTCAGAAGCTTCAGAGGTACGCCATTTGTAATAACCGCTCCGAGACACGTGAAAGAGAACGCACATCTTCTCCAATCGAAACTCGGAGCGATGATCTTCGATAAACTGGAACCTTAGTTCTTTTCTTTGCTGAAGATGTGCATGGCCTTTTTTAGGATCGCAATTTCTTCTCTCAAATCATCAATTTCGCGTTTCTGATCTTCGATAAGTTGGGTTTGCTGACGTAAGGTTTCCCCATGATTGACAGGCTCGTGCTCGAATGTTCGATACTTTTTGACCCAGTTGCGTAATGTGCCTGGATTAATGTTCAACTCATCGGCGATCTGCTCCAGCGTCTTCGACTGTTCTTGCACGTACTTTACGGTTTCACGCTTAAATGTCTCGTTGTAATGTTGTCTATTGCCACTCATTTTTTTTGACACCCTCTCGTCTGCTTTGTTTCATTATCGTTTTATCACTAAGGGGTGTCCACTTTTTATTCTAGCTGCAAATAGGGACTTGTGCGGGAGAAAAGGAGCTCCGCAGGCGCAGCAAGTCCTCAAAAGGGACTTGTGCGGGAGAAAAGGAGCTCCGCAGGCGCAGCAAGTCCTCAAAAGGGACTTGTGCGGGAGAAAAGGAGCTCCGCAGGCGCAGCAAGTCCCTAAAAGGGACGTGTGCGGGTGAAAGGGAGCTCCGCAGGCGCGGCAAGTCCTCAATAGGGACTTGTGTGTGCATCTTGCGTGCCGCTAAAAGTAAACTTACTTCATGTAGTGAGTCGCATCATCGGCTAGTGTATATCGGTGATAGCATTTTGCATTTGGATTAAGCGGTTTAATAAGCCCCTTAGCGAGTAAACTATGCATGATTTTAATAGACTTGTTTCGAGAAATTTTGAAGTGTCGCCGTACGTCCGCAAGGGCGAATGGGGTGTGTAACGTGCTGAAATATCGCATGGCCTCTCGTTCATATAAGGATAACTCTGCTATTTTGGGCATGGTGTGACTGTAGTAATCAAGAATATCGGCCAATGAGTTTCTGCAAGTCTCCGGGCGCTTCTCGATATCATCCATGCTGAATGGCAGGTAGGATATCCCGAGCGCTGCCATGGTTCGAATTTTGCTTCTTTCGAAGCTGAACCGTTCACGGGTTATCGTTTCGGCGTGCGCAGCGAATCCCTCACATTCCAAACCAAGCCGAAGCGGAGTATAAAAGACATCGATAAACAATGACACACCCGCGGAGTTCTTAATTCGATACTCCAGATCCACTCCTTGAAGGGTGCTGAGGACTGGCAAGACAACATTCTTAATTAGAAGCTTAGTACCTGTCATATCCCGATTCAGCATTTCAAGGCGGCGTTTGTCGGTTGTGCTTTTTTGTTCCTTGAGAAATAAATTGAACCTATCTTCAAAGCTAATCATAATGTCCTCCTTTTCAATCAGAGTACAAAAAAAGCCTCGATTGTTCCTGACGGAACTTTCGAGGCGTTCTTCGCTAACGGTAATACTCTGCAATATTTACTTGATTTCATTCTACTGCATTTAGTTTACCAAGTAAATGAATATGAAATTGCATTCTGTTCCGGGCAAGGTAAATGCGTAGCTTACAAATGATTTGTTGTGAAGGTCATCTGCCAGGTATGAGTGTGCGCCGTAAAAGTTAGCTAGCAAAGATCTAAATTGGACGGAGCAGCAGCGAGTATTTCAAATGAGCGCCCTGTCCGGAACGAAAATTCCCTTGTGCCTCAGCGAAATGAATACCGGCGGAAATGGTACATAAACGGGATCAAGGTTATGCTGTTGGTCCCCTGACCGCGCATGAATATACACAACTCCCCGCTCAAACCATTCCAGCAAAAATTTTGCGAGCACAGGCACATTTCTGGGCGAATGCACATACGATACAGAGTGATATCAAGGAAGCGAGGGGAAATCTGTGGCAGTCATCAATGTCAACTCAAACGATGTGGATCTGCTGGCTAGACTCATTCGCGCAGAGGCGGAGGGCGAAGGAGAGCAGGGGATGCTCATGGTGGGGAATGTCGGCGTAAATCGCATTCGCTCCAACTGCTTGGACTTTCAAGGCATCCGCACCATGAACCAAATGGTGTTTCAAAACCCGGGAGGATTTGAAGCCACACAAAAGGGATACTTTTATCAAAGAGCCCGGGATAGAGATCGGCGGCTTGCTCAACGAGTCATCAACGGGGAACGAATCTGGCCTGCTTCTAACGCCCTCTGGTTCTTCCGCCCGGCTGGAGAATGCCCGGCAACCTGGTACAATCAGCAGAATACAGGGCGTTTCAAGGCGCACTGCTTCTTCACCCCGTCCTACGCCGATTGTCCGAGTGTGTTTTGATTTATTCTGTAAACCACCGCATCTTGCGGGCATATAGAAGGAGGAATACTTATGTTTAATCAAGGCGTACCACCTGTGAATTACATGAATGGAGTTCGTTATCCGGGCGTACCAAGCCGTGGAACCGCAGGGTATACCGGAAATGTACCGCCACAAGTTTCAAGCGGGAGCCAAATTACGCAGGGAGGCGCCGTCATGCCGATGCCTCAATTCGAACAGTCCTACGTTGAGAACATTCTTCGTCTGAATCTAGGCAAAACCGGCACCTTTTACATGACTTATGAAAATAACTCGCAGTGGAACGCCAAAGTGTTCACTGGCGTAATCGAAGCCGCTGGCCGCGATCATATCATTATCAGTGAGCGCTCAACCGGCCGTCGCATTCTTCTCCTGATGGTCAATCTCGACTATGTCGTGTTTGACGAGCCGCTTCAATACCAATATCCGGGTGTGATCGGCAACCCGCCGACCGGTCGGTAAATCCGATCATATTCACCGCTCGCTAATGTAACCTTCGCTTCCCTGGGAAAGCGAAGGTTATTTAGCATGTGCAACGGGCTGCAGAGAAACCAGTGCTGACGTTTATCGAACATGAGGAACCAATTCTATCTGTTATTAATAGAATATATCAATTCCCGGGAAACGAGGGTTAAGTGAAGAAAATCAAAACATAGCTTGTAACAACGCGTTTTAATGTCATAAGACAAAGTTTGACTGTGTATCGTAGTACTATATAATTACTTATATAGCTCGTAAACGTCGGAATAAGATAAGGAGATGAGTCCATTGGGAAGTTGACGCTTTGTCCGAACAGGTCGTTATGCTTAATGGCACCACACATTTTTAATAACCGAAGGAGGTGTTCCTGTTCGTCATCGCATCTGGAATGACGGATAGGAGATCGATTGAGTGACCCCTTACCGAGTTTGATTAGTCTTACCTTGGTATTGTTTCTCGTATTGTTAAACGGTTTTTTTGTATCGGCTGAAATCGCTTTGGTTAAAGTGAAGAGCAGCCGCATTGATGCATTGGCTGAAGAAGGGCATCGGAACGCAAGGTATGCCCAGAAAATATTAAGAAATCTGGACGGATATGTATCGGCCTGCCAGTTCGGCATAACCTTGGTGTCGATTGGACTCGGGTGGATCGGCGAACGGACGATATCCTCCCTGATCTCGCCATGGTTTACCGGAATCGGCTGGAGCGAAACGGCCATCCATGCGGTATCTCTGGTGATTGCATTCGTACTTATCTCCATCATGCACATTGTGTTCGGGGCGCTAGCGCCAAAAACGGTTGCTGTCCGCAAGGCAGAACGAATTGCGCTGTTATCTTCAGCACCGCTCAGCATATTTTACAAGATCATGTTTCCTTTTATCTGGTTCGTCAACGGATTCTCGAATACCATTCTGCGCTTGTTCCGCATGCAGCCGGTGGTTGAACGGAACGTTCACACCGAAGAAGAGCTTCGGGATATGATGAAGGAGAGCAGTGAGATCGGCCTGATCGATAATACGGAAATGACGCTGGTCGACAATATCTTCGAATTCTCCGATACGACAGCCCGAGAAATCATGATTCCCCGAACTGAAATGATCTGTCTCTACAACAATTTGCCGATGGAAGAAAATATGAAGATCGCCAGCGAAGGCATGCGGACCAGATATCCCGTCTGTGATGAAGATAAAGACCATATTATTGGCTTCATTCATATTAAAGACTTGATGCGTGGACACATCCGTGACCAGCTTTCCTTGATTCGTCCGATTCTCGCCGTGCCTGAATCGATCAAGATTAGCGAGCTTCTGCGCAGAATGCAGCAAAGCAAGACGCAGATCGCAATTCTCATTGATGAATACGGCGGTACTTCCGGTCTGGTAACATTGGAGGACATTATGGAAGAGATCGTCGGCGAAATTCAGGACGAATTCGATGAAGAGCGGCCGGGAATTGAGTTCGTGGGGGAGGATGAATACTCCATCGACGGATTGATGCTGATTGAAGAAATTAACGAACAGTTTGGTCTGGATATGGAAACGGAGGACTACGACACCATCGGTGGATGGCTGTCATCGCGTCTGGAAGTTTTGCATCCGCATAAAGGCCAATTCGTCATGTACGGAGATTATTCGTTCATGATTGAGGAGACGGAAAATAAACGAATCTCGCGCATCCGCCTTGCAAGACAGCAGCAGGAGCTGCTGCAAGAGGAAGCAGGGGCTTAAACTGGTTGTTATAAGAAACAACGACAATAAATGTCGTTCAGGCTGTCGAGAAAGTCTCGACAGCTATTTTCTTGTGAATTTAATTCAACACGACACCGCGTTAATGTTGTATAATGGTATTAAATAAACCGTTCGGAAGGGTGTTACATATGTTGCGTTCGAATCGAGAAAAACAGCAGGCTTACGAATTTGTTTCGATTGAAGAATTGGTTCCTCAAGATCATCTGCTCCGTAAAGTGGACAAGTATATCGATTTCTCTTTCATCGACGAAAAGGTTCGTCCGCTTTACTGTGCTGATAATGGGCGGCCAGCTATCGACCCTGTCGTGTTATTTAAAATGATTTTCCTCGGTTATTTTTATGGCATCCGTTCCGAACGCCAACTCGAACGTGAGATTCAAACCAATCTTGCTTACCGCTGGTTTTTGGGGTTAGGTCTAACCGACAAAGTGCCTGACCATTCTACGATTAGCTGGAATCGTCGCACTCGCTTTAAAGACACCGAGATTTTTCAGGAGATCTTCGATGAGATTGTGCTTCAAGCTATCCAGCACCGTATGGTGGGCGGACGTGTCTTAGTTACCGATTCAACCCACGTCAAAGCGAGTGCGAACAAGCATAAATACACAAAGGAGCAGGTTTTACAAAACACCCGTGACTATGTGAGTGAACTTAATGCTGCCGTGGAGGCTGACCGGAATGCACATGGAAAAAAGCGCTAAAGCCTAGAGAGGACGTGATCGAGGAAAAGGAAGTCAAAGTGAGCACGACAGATCCCGACAGCGGTTATATGATCCGTGATGGGAAACCGGAAGGATTTTTCTACTTAGATCACCGTACTGTGGACCTGAAATACAATATGATTACGGATGTACATGTCACCGCTGGAAATGTCCATGATTCTGTACCGTATTTATCCCGTTTGGATCGTCAACAACAACGATTTGGTTTTAAAGTCGAAGCCGTTGCTCTGGACTCCGGGTATTTGACTTCACCCATTTGCAAAGGGCTGCAAAGCCGAAATATTTTTGCCGTTATTGCTCACCGAAGATTTCACTCAACCCAAGGTTTATTCCCAAAATGGAAGTTCACTTATGACGCACAGCGTAATGTTTATGTCTGTCCAGCGAAGCACGAATTACCGTACACGACGACCAACCGCGAGGGATACCGGCAGTACGCTTCGGATCCACAGCATTGCAAGAACTGCCCGTTATTAAACGAATGCACACGGTCTCGCAACCACCGAAAGGTGGTAACCCGTCATGTCTGGGAGGACAGCAAAGAGTGGGTGCGAGGCAACCGGTTGAGTCGATCCGGGAAATATCTCTACCGAAAACGAAAAGAAACGATTGAGCGAAGCTTCGCGGATGCCAAAGAGCTCCATGGGTTTCGCTATTGCCGTTTGCGCGGTTTGCAGAACGTCAGGGAACAGGCCTTGATGACGGCAGCCGTGCAGAACATGAAGAAGATGGCGATCCACCTGGATCGCCTGGAAAAACGGGGGTAGCCCCCTCATATTTTTCTTAACTTAGTTACTTTGGAAATACAGAGAAACCCTGATCCTTTAAAAGGACAGGGTTTCTCGACAATCTGAACGACAATAAATGTCGTTGTTTCTTTTTATTTGCAGAAAAGTTTCAAAAAATATATCAAAAGATGAAGAAAACGATAAGATTGCATTAATAGACTATGTTAAAATATGGATGTTCCTATCAAATTGAGAGAAAGGTGATGTTATGTCAAACGTACGCAGTCCTAAACGTATGGTCTCCGCTCTTGCAGTAAGTGCACTTTTAAGTTTAACCTTGGCGGGAGGGGCTTACGCGGATTCGGCTACAGACATTGCACCCGGTGCCTTAACTCCTCCGCCACCAGTGGAATTGAACGTGAATTCTATGAATCTGATGGCCAACAACTATCTTACGAGTTACTACTCTTCGATCAGCAAGGCTAGCAGCTCGCAGGTCAGCGTTTATGGCTCTACGAGTGCCGGACAAGCCGTCGACGCCATTGGCATCCAGTTCGTCCTTCAGCGATGGACGGGAACCGCGTGGGTCGATGCAGGCGCGTCTTCCGATAACGGGACGAACAAAGCTTCCCACAGCGCTACCAAGACATTCAGCGTGACTCAGGGCTATTATTATCGTGCCAAGACTACGCATTGGATCAACGAGAATGGTACATATGAAGATGGGGTTTATTATACGAATTCCTTGCTGGTAGAAAAATAAGCATAATGAAGAAGAGCACCCAATGAGGTGCTCTTCTTCTATACAACCGACTTCACACGCCTTGCATGTGGCTTACCGGATGCCGTTCGCGATCTTGAGAAACTCTTCCTTCGAAATAAACCCGCTGATCATAACAAGGATCTGGTCATTATTATGCAGGAAACGAAGGTTCGTTTCCGTGATATAAGCAGCAGCTCCGGAATCCAGCTTCAGTGTGCCCGTTACCTCGCCGCCTACGCTGATGGCTTTATCGGCGGTTATTTCGATAAAGCTTACATGGATTACTTTACCGTCCCCATTCATATATTCGAGTTTCAGATCCTCGATAGGGCCGTCTTCTGAATTGGAAATTCCTGACGCCTGGATGAACTCATAGCCATTAGGAATATAGCCGACTTCAGGAATCTTGAAATTCACGCGTTTCTGGGATTCGGTTAGGGATGCATCCGAATCGGTGAACTCATAGGTCTCGGTTTCAATCAGTTCGGCAGGTGGCACATATTCTTGACCAGGTACAGACGATACATCCGGCGGAGGCGGGGTGAGGGCTTTGCTCTCGTCAACAGGTGCTTTCTTGCCAAAGATTTGACCGGCTAAACCGTTGCCCCAATCCACAATCTGCTGATAAATCGGTGATACCGCTTGCGTGACCGTAGGCTGCGAGAACATGAAGGCGCCGAAAGCCATCGAAGCGGCAACAATTCCGGCATATTGAAATCTGCGCCGGCGTTTCTTGCGCTGGTTCAGCTTCTCAAGCTGCATCTTGACTTGCTGCCAGGATTGACGCTTGCTATCGTCGTTCGTAGGGTATGAGGAGCTAGAAGCTGCACGATCGAAGGCTTCATCAAAAGCCTCATTAAACCAATCATCGTATTTTTCGTTGCTCATCTAATTCACCCCACTCTCTATATAGCATTTTCTTTACGGATTCCCTAGCTCGAAACAATCGCTGCTTGACGATCTCTTCCCGAGTATCGAGCAGGTCAGCAATTTCCTTGTAAGTCATGTTATGCTTCCAGCGGCACTCGATCAAAAGCCGGTATTCCGGCTTTAACTGATCCAGGTATTGCACAATCGCCTCTTCCAGCATATTCGACTCCACCTGCTGCTCAACATTGGTGGAAGAAACCACCATTTCTTCTTCATTAATAAAAACACGTTCAACATCCACTTGGTTACGGTATTTTTTATTTTTTCGCAAATAATTCATGGTCGAATTTTTGGCGACGACCCGGAACCATCCGCGCATCTTGCTCTCCATGTCAAATGTAGGCTTACTGGTAATGACTTTAATAAAGGATTCTTGAATTATATCCTCAACAGCAGCATGATCCCGGACTACATACAAAATTTGTCCATACACAAGATCATAAAATTCATAATAGATTTCTTCCTGAATAGGTTCACTGAGTTCCGTGAAATCTGCTGCAAGGAGGAGTTGTAATCGGTTAGACACGCGATATTCCCCTCTCTGGTGTAACCATCCTATTTCTCTCATCATTTTACAACACATTGAAAGAAAAAGCCCTATGATTTCAATTAACAATTACAGTAAGAGACTCTTATAAGAATATGCCAGCGGTCTTCACGATATTATCGGGTAAATCATTCAGGGTCGAACAAGCTGGGTTGAATAGAAGGGGATAGGCAGGACATGAGAATGCTGGAACACCAGTTAAGGAGGGCATGAGTATGCTGAAACAGCAATCAAGCAAAAGAGGCCGTCCCGGTAGATAACTCCACGTTTGGACAGCCCCTGTGCCACATTCAGATGAGGTTGTAACGATGATCAAGTTGAGCCAAGGCTTTTTAGAGAATGAGCTTATGCCCAGTTTCCGTTAATGAAGACAGGCTCTTCTCTGCCGTCACGGGTAATGCCGGTAATTTGCAAATCTTTGGAGCCCATCATGAAATCGACATGCGTAATACTGGAGTTCAAACCGTGTTCCTGAAGCTGTTCAGGTGTCATCGTCTTGCCTCCTTCGAGGTTAAAGGCATACGCGCTGCCAATGGCGAGATGACACGAGGCATTTTCATCAAACAGGGTGTTGTAGTACAGTATTCCGCTTTCGGATATCGGTGAGCGATAAGGCACGAGAGCGACTTCACCCAAGTAATGCGAGCCTTCGTCCATAGAAATGAGACGGGACAGCGTATCCTCGCCTTGCTCGGCAGAGAAGTTGACGATACGCCCGTTCTCGAAGGTCAGGGAGAAATTGTCGATAATGTTACCGCCATAGCTGAGCGGCTTCGTGCTGCGAACCGTTCCGTTGACTCCGGTTTTGAGCGGAGCCGTGAATACTTCTTCTGTCGGGATATTGGCCACAAAGCGCTCGCCCTTTTCATTATGACTGCCGGCTTGTGCCCAAATATGCCCTTCCGGCAGCTCGATTGTGAGATCGGTCCCGGGGGATGTAAACCGCAGCTTGCTGTATTTCTTTTGGTTCAACTCATCAGATTTGCGCTGAAGCGTTGCGATATGATCTTCCCAGGCTTGGATCGGATCCTCAAGATCGGCACGCACGGCGTGAAAGATGGCGTCCCACATTTTATCCACCTGTTGTTCTTGGGGAACGTCAGGGAACACCTTGGCGGCCCAATCGGGCGAGGCGTAAGCAAGACCCGTCCAGCTCATTTTATCCGCTTGCTGGTATTGACGGTATTTCGACATGGCGGCGCCGTACGTGCGTTGATAATTGGAAATCCGCTCCGGGTCTACCCCTTTAAGCAGATCCGGATTTGAGGACAGGATCGTTAGAAATGCTGCCCCCTGCTCCGCGAGCTCCGTAACTTCCTCGGCATAGTATTTCGGCGGTTCAAGAAAGGATTCGTCCGGCGCCAAATCGTAACGGATCCGGTTGACAACCTCATCACTGTAATTCACCTTTACCAGCTTGGCACCGATTTCATAAGCCTTCTTCACGATTAGGCGCACGAGCGGGGCAGCATCAATCATGGCATTGACGACAAGCGTCTGGCCCGGCTGCACATTGGCACCGACTTTCACGGCAAGTTCTGCGTAATTTTCTAATTTTTGTTCAAAGCTTAGCATGGATGATCCTCCAATTCTTAGCGTAATTCCGAAGGTCCCCGCAAAAGTTATGGAATTATGCTTGCGCCTCCACAATCTCTTTGCGAATCGACCTCAGGTCAATAAAAGGTGAAGCTTAGCTTGTTAAGAAAGCAGCTGCTTAGGAAGCAGCTGCTTTATGTACGATTCATCGAGTGCTTAAAATGCCCAATTTCCTTTCAGGAACACAGGCTCTTCACGTCCATCCTCGGTAATGCCGTAGATATCCATTTCGGCCGAGCCGATCATGAAATCCACATGGGTAACGCTCGTGTTCAGGCCCTTCTGAGCAAGCTGCTCTTGATTCATGTCTTTACCGCCCTCGAGGCAGAAGGCATATGCGCTTCCTAAGGCGAGGTGATTGGAGGCATTTTCATCGAACAGGGTATTGTAGTATAAAATGTTGGACTCGGAGATTGGGGACTGGTGGGGTACCAGCGCGACTTCGCCAAGATAACGGGCACCTTCGTCCATGTTCAGGAGACGTTCCAGTGTTTCGTAGCCCTGCTCTGCCGTGAAGCTGACAACCTTGCCGTTCTCAAAGGTAAGCGAGAAGTTGTCCACGATATTGCCGGCATAGCTCAATGGCTTCGTGCTTGCGACCGTCCCGTTGACACCGGTCTTCAGCGGCGCTGTAAACACTTCTTCCGTCGGCATATTCGCAACAAAGGAATGGCCGCGCTCATTGATGCTGTCGCCTTGCGCCCAAATATGACCCTCCGGCAGTTCAATGGTGAGATCCGTACCCGGCGCGACGTAATGGAGCTTCTTGTACCTCTTAGCATTCAGCACGGAGGACTTTTGCTCCAGCACAGCCAAATGCTTGTTCCAAGCTTCTACAGGATTCTCCTGGTCCACGCGGACCGTATGGAAGATGGCATCCCACAGCTTCTGTACTTGCTCCGATTCAGGAACATCCGGGAAAACTGCGGCTGCCCATGCTGGCGACGGAATCGCGATCAAACACCAGCTGAATTTATCAGCTTGCTGGTAAGCACGGTATTTCTTCATTGCCTCGCCGCGAGTTTTGTAGAAATTCGCGATTCGCTGCGGGTCAATTCCGCTCAGCAGGTCCGGATTCTCCGACAGCACGTGCAGAATAGCGGCACCGTTCTCGACAAGCTCCGTCAGCTCCCCCGCATACCATTTTGGCGCTTCGGTGAACACGTCATCGGCTGCCTTCTCGAATTGTAGACGAGTGATGGCTTCATCGTTCCACATGATCTTTACCAGGCGCGCACCTGCTTCATATGCCTTCTCGGCAATCAAACGGGTAAAATCGGCGGCTTCTACAGGGGCATGCACGACCAAAGTTTGCCCTTCCTGTATGTTAACCCCAACCTTTACGGCCAGCTCGGCATACTTGTGGAGTGATGTATTCAAATCGGACATTTGGTACCCTCCATTGCGATAATTAATTTTAACACTCATATTATATACTAGACCAAGCATCATATGAAAAACAATAATCAGGAGCAAATAAAAGTGATATACTAAAATTCTATGATGAGTCATCATCGGATAACCGAAGGAGAGTGAAACACATGTCACAAGTCCGGATTGAACGTGCGGACATGAAACGTGATGAAGAGGATCAATTCGTGGGATACACCGTGTTTTCCATAGATGGACATGCAGCATCCTATGAAATTACATTCCTGAGCAAGAACGGCCGGGATTGGGATTACAGCCTGAACTTTGCGGCCGAGCCCGGGCTTGAAGAGCAATTCCTGCAGGTGGATGAACGTCTTGAAGAGGACGACGAGCTTTTTGACGATCTGTTGGATGCCGCGATTGATGCGGGCAATTTCGATGACGCTTCGGAATGAAGCATTGCCGTTCCCGGGTAATTCACCGTTAGCCGTTTGAAATTCTTGACGATGAGAAACAACAAACCGTACACTTCCGGTTCATGAGGAGGCGTACGGTTTGTTTTTCGCGTGTACGAAGGCAAATGACTTCAGCCGTCTAACCGATTGTGATACGGCCTTCCGGGTGCCGGTACAGCTCTTTGCTGTTCTTTCTGCTGATCGCATACGCCAGTGTCAGCGGCCCAAGACGGCCCAGGAACATGAGTAATGCGATCGTGATTTTTCCGATCCCGGACAGCTCGCCGGTGAGGCCCATGGATAATCCGACGGTACCGAATGCCGAGACGGCTTCGAACAATATTCGCAGAAATTCGCCGGATTCGGTGATGGACAGGAACATTGAAGCACCGACAAGGAGCAGCAGGGACAGAATGGTTAGCGTAACGGAACGGTAAACAACGGCTTGCGAAATTCGGTGCCGGTAGAGGACCACATCTCGTTTCCCCTGAATCATCGTAATGACCGCGCCGATCAGAACCGCAAACGTTGTTACTTTGATGCCTCCGCCGGTTGAACCCGGGGCAGCTCCAATGAACATGAGCAAGATCATGAAGAATTGGGTCGACTGCTCCAAGCTTGCAATATCGAGCGTGCTCACGCCACCTGAGCGCGGCGTAATGGACTGAAAGATGGCGGCCATCCATTTCGCCGGGTACGATAACGGACCAAGTGTCTTCGTATTATGATATTCCAGCACGAAAATCATGAGGGCTCCGATGACGATCAGGAGCGAAGTGACGGTCAATACCACCTTGGAATGCAGCGACAGCTTCCGGCACTTCGGATATTCAATCAGGTCGAAAATGACGATAAACCCGATGCCTCCGAGAAAAATCAGCACCATCAATACAATATTGACGAACGGATCCGTCACGTAGCTGGCAAACCCGGCAAAGGGTCCGTGAATTTGGCTCATGAGATCAAATCCGGCATTATTGAATATGGAAATACTTTGAAATATCCCAAAATAGGCAGCCTCGGATAGCGGCATCATCGATGAGAACCGCAGTGTCAGCAGGAGAGCGCCGGTGCCTTCGATGATCAAGGTGTAGATCAGAACCCGGCGAATCAGATCGACGATACCCTGGATTTGATATTGTCCCATGGCCTCTTGAAGTATCATTCTTTCCCTCAGCGAGATTCGCCGGTTGAACATCAGGGCGACCCAGGTTGCAGAGGTCATGAATCCCAAGCCTCCAAGCTGAATCAGCAGAAGCATGACGACTTGTCCGAATCCGGACCAGTGCAAGCCGGTGTCTACGACCGCCAGGCCGGTTACGCTGATGGAGGATACGGCCGTAAAGAAAGCATCGATGATGGGCGTCGATGTTCCGTCTGCCGTTGAAATTGGAAGCTTAAGTAAAAACGTACCCAACAAGGTGATCGCCGCAAACCCGATCGCAAGAAATTTTGGCGGGGTCATTTGGTTTCGCAGATCTTTCTTTTTCATTCCCTTTTGATCCTTTGCATGTAAAATAATATTGAAATCTTTCTCTAATATAACACGAAAGGTGAATCATACAACTAACATGAAGGCAGACAGAGCACCTATCCCCGTATCCATCCCTTTATTTATAGGCATTATTGCCATTTCATTCTCTTCCATTTTTGTGAAATGGTCCGACAGTCCTGTATCCGTCCAGGCCATGTACCGCCTGATGATCACAGCGATCATGATGCTGCCCTTTGCGGGCAAGTATGCGGGCGATGCCAGATCGTTAAAGCGCTCGGAATGGGGGCTCTTGGCTCTCTCTGCTGCGATGCTGGCCCTTCATTTTCTATTGTGGATGGGCTCCTTGCAGTGGACCAGCGTCGCGAGTTCCACGATCATTTTAGCGCTTCAGCCGGTATTTGTCATGATTGGAGCGTACTTATGGTTCAAGGAGAGAACCTCGCTCGGAGCGCTGTTTGGGATGTCGATTGCATTCCTGGGCGTATTTCTGCTGATCGGCAGCAGCAGCTTCGGCGGACAGGAAGGACATTTCAAAGGCGATCTCATGTCTCTTCTCGGTACGGCTGCCGTTGCGGTCCATATGCTGCTCGGACAGCTTCTTCTAAGACGTCTTCCTTCCTTTCTGTACAGCTGGCTCGTGTTTGTGATGGCGTCACTGATTCTGGCCGTCTATAACCTGATTCAAGGCTATTCCTTTACCGGATACTCGGGCAGGGAGTGGGGAATCTTCCTGCTGCTTGCCATCGTGCCCACGGTCTTCGGGCATTTGCTGTTCAATTGGCTGATGAAGTTTGCATCGGCTTCAACCGTGTCCATGAGCGTGCTGGGGGAGCCGGTTGGAGCAAGCGTGCTGGCTTTTCTTATCCTTCACGAAACGATGTATCCGCTGCAGGCTGCCGGCGGAGCGCTTGTGCTGCTGGGGCTTATTCTGTTTTTGCGGGTCGGAGCATCCCCTAAGCGTCCGAAAGAGTTTGAGCAGAAGGGAGCGGCTTAAAAGCGCTTCGCCTCTTGCTGCCGACTAGTTACGCGTGTAATGGCGCACACTGAGATTATATTGCCCGATGCCATATATTTGTTCGCATGGGCTGCGGACGGTCAAAGGAGAATCTTGCGTGTGAAAGCTGTTACCTATCAAGGCCGGCATAACATCAAAGTCAAAGAAGTGAAGGATGCATCGCTTCTCCGCAGGGATGACATCGTGATCCGGGTTACAACGACGGCCATATGCGGCTCGGATTTGCATTTGTACAATGGCGAGCTCAGACAGATGACCGATGATTATATTATCGGGCATGAACCGATGGGCATTGTTGAAGAGATCGGGCCCGAAGTCGGCAAAGTGAAAAAAGGGGACCGCGTCGTCATCCCGTTCGTCGTCTCTTGCGGGAAGTGCCTGTACTGCCTGAACCAAATGGAAAGCCAATGCGATTATGCCAATGACGCGAGGGACACCGGAGGCTTCTTCGGCTACAGCAGCGCTTTTGGCGGTTTTCAGGGCGCGCAGGCTGAGCTTCTGCGGGTCCCCTACGGAAACTTCATGCCATTTGTCATCCCGCCGAGCGCCGAAATCGAGGATGAGAAGCTGCTGATGCTGTCCGACGCGCTGCCGACGGCACTATGGAGCGTGGAGAATGCCGGCGTGAAGCCAGGCGATACGGTTGTAGTCCTCGGAAGCGGCCCTATCGGTTTGTTAACCCAGAAGTTTGCCTGGCTCAAAGGCGCCGAGCGTGTCATTGCCATTGACCATGTAGATTACCGACTTGAGCATGCCAAACGGACGAACCTTGTGGAAACCTACAATTTTCAAAGCTTCAAGGAGATCGAAGGGTATATCCGGGAAATTACCAAGGGCGGGGCCAGAATTGTCATCGACTGCGTTGGTTTGGATGCCAAACGGACGGGGCTGGAGATGGTAGGCACGTTGATGATGGTGCAGGGAGGGTCACTCGGAGCATTCCGGATGGCAGCCGGCATGGTCCGCAAATTCGGGACGATTCAGCTGACCGGGATTTACGGGCTGAAGTATAGCGCATTCCCGCTTGGTCAGCTGTTCGAACGGAATATTACCCTGAAGATGGGGTTGGCTCCCGTGACTCACTACATTCCGGTGATCTATCAGATGCTGAAGGACGGAATCGTCGACCCTTCGGATATCATTACGCACCGGCTGCCAATTGATAAAGCTCCGCATGCGTATGACATTTTCAATGAGCGCAAGGACGGATGCATTAAAGTCCTATTAAAGCCTTGACGGTGCGAGACCTGCGGGACCGGAGGACCGAAGGATATAGAAGATTTGAAAATGCTGCGTTTCGACAGATTCCCAATCTGATCGAAGCGCTTTTTTGTGCGAAGCGAAAAGAAACAAGGCCGTTGACAGAATGTTTGGAAGTATTATAGTTATTAGAAAAAGAAATGGGAGTAGGAGAGGGATCACCAACATGAGCATCAGATACAGCGAGCTCACGCCGGATGCGGCAGAGCACTCGTTTCTGCAGGGGGTTAAAGACTGCATTCCGACCTTGCTCGGATATTTAAGCATCGGCTTTGCAGCGGGGGTCGTTGAGCGCACGGCAGGCTTCAGCCTGCTTGAGATTGCGCTGATATCGCTCCTGCTGTATGCAGGTTCAGGACAATTTATCGCGGCCGGCATGGTTGCCGCAGCTAGTCCGGTCATCTCGATTATTGTGACCATTTTTTTTGTGAATGCGAGGCATTTTCTCCTTAGCGCGGCCCTAGCGCCCTATTTCAAAGGCTTGTCGCTAGGAAAGAGCTTCTTCATCGGATCCCTGCTGACAGATGAAACCTTCGGAGTGGCATCGGCGAAGGCGGTCGAGGAGAAGAGACTGGGTTATAAGTGGATGGTCGGGCTTAATATAACCGCTTATCTGTTCTGGTGCGCAGCGAACGTTGCTGGTGGATTGGTCGGAGAGTGGATACCGGATCCGGAGCGGTACGGGCTGGATTTCGCGTTGCCGGGCATGTTCATCGGCCTTCTGGCGCTGCAGCTGATCAGTCGCAAGAAGTATAAGCTGGATTTGCTGGTTGTTGTCGTTTCAGTGATTGCCGTCATGGCAGCAAGCACAATCGTGCCTGGCAGCGCTGCGGTAATTATCGCGATTATGGCCGCGGCTACGGCGGGATTGGCGGTGGAACGATGGAAATAAGATGGCATATCGCTCTTCTCATTATCGGCTCAGCCGTGGTCACGCTTATACCGCGTGTGCTGCCGCTTATGATTCTTAGCAAGCTCCGTATCCCCGAGTTGGCGATCCGTTGGCTCGACCATGTGCCGATCGCCGTGATGTCCGCGCTGCTTGCCTCAGAGCTGCTGCTTTCGGACGGCCGGGTTGATCCCGGCAGCCATTTGCTTGAGTTGATCGCCGCTGTGCCTGCTTTTCTTACCGCCTTTTTGACAAAGAGCTTGTTCGCCACGGTGGTGGTCGGCATTCTATCCTTGGTAGTGCTCCGACTGATCGTTTGATATCAAGCGCTCATCAAGTCACAACAGCTATTCTTGCCTGCCGGACAGCAGACAGGAATAGCTGTTTTTATATGAAACAGGGATGAATTGGTCTAATGTCAGGGGACAGGGGTCCTAGCGGACAGCGGAGGCGCTGCATATGGTGTACTAACCCATGATGTGTTAACACGAGGAAAGAAACAAGGCAGAAGGAGGAGAGACGGGGGATGATGCCGACGGTTACGATAGTCGTACCTTTCTATAACTGCCCGTATATACAGCAAGCACTGGATAGCGCGGTCCAACAAACGTATCCCGCGGTTGAAATCATCGTGGTGGACGACGGGTCGACGAGTCACGCAGATCTGATCGCTCCTTACACGAACAGGGTCTACTATATGGGGAAAAGCAACGGGGGGACGGCCAGCGCCTTAAATCACGGAATTTTGCATGCTTCGGGAGAATACATTGCTTGGCTCAGCTCGGATGACCGGCTGGTTCCCCAAAAGGTCGAGCGACAGATGGCGTTCATGTTGAGCCGGGGGCTCGATATCAGCTACACTGGTTTTTCCTTAATCAATGAGCATACCCACATGATCAAGCCCTATGAGGGAATCCCGATGGCCAGCACAGCCGATCTATGCCGCAAGTTCATCTATTCCAATCCCATCAACGGATGCACCGTTATTGCGAAAAAAGACTGGTTCCTCCGAGTAGGCATGTTTAACGAGCATCTTCGTTACACCCATGATTACGACTTGTGGATTCGACTATTAATGAGCGGCGCGGCCTTCGGCTTCTTACCGGATATGCTTACGCTGTACCGCGTGCATTCACAAATGGGAACGCTGCGTTATAACGCGACGATTGCAAAGGAATATGAAATGGTCAAAAACAATTATCGGGGCATTCTTGAGCATCTTGCTCGGAAGCACGGCGGATAGCGGGGGATACGATGAAGATTTTGCTTGCAACCCATTGGCTGGTCCCTCATGTAGGCGGCGTTTGGAACTTCATGCAGCAGCTCAAGTACCGACTCGAGCTGCTCGGTCATGAAGTCGATTTGCTTGGCAACAGTCCGGACTATAAAAAAATCCATATCGTCAACCGAGGACTGGAGCTCTCTAAAGACCACCTGGTGCCTATGCTTGAGGCCAAGCTGACTCCCCAGGCGGCGCCGGGATTGAATCAGCACTTTGCTATTCGCCATTATGAGCTCGAGCGCTATTGCATGGAACTGGCGGCAGCCTACTTCGGGCTGGAGCAATACGACTTGATCCATACCCAGGATATTTTCTCGGCTAGATCACTGGGCCGCGTAAAGCCGAAGCGCACCCCGCTCATTTCCCATGTCCACGGTTCCGTAACACAAGAAATGACCGACTATTACCGGGATCACCCTGAAGCCGGCGTCAACGAGAGCAGCCCGGCTTGGCGTTATTTTCCGGCTGTCGAATATCATGCTGCTATGGGCTCTGACCTGATGATCACGGCAAACCAATGGTGTAAAAACATCCTGGTCCACCGGTGCGGGATCCCGGATTACCGAATCACCGTGTTTCAATACGGCCTCGATGCCGAAGCCTTCTGGGCCAAATACCGGGAAGGAAGCACACTGCGGAGACCACCCGGCAAAAAGGTCATTATCTGTCCTGCCAGACTTGTTCACGTCAAAGGAATCCACGTCCTGATCTCTGCACTTGCGATCCTCAAGCAGATGCGCAGCGATTGGGTTTGCTGGATTGCCGGGGACGGTGATCTGCGCAGCCAGCTGGAGGCGCAAACGTACTCGGCTTCCTTGCAGCATGACGTGTTCTTCCTTGGCGAGCATCATAATGTTCCGAGTCTGTTGAAGGAGGCGGATATATTCACGCATACGTGCATTCAGGACAATCAGCCGTTCTCGGTCATGGAGGCGCAGATGGCCGGTCTTCCCTCCGTCGTTTCTTCCGCAGGGGGCCTGCCCGAGATGGTTACGCACGGCCAGACCGGCTTGATTGCCCCGGTAGGCGATCCGCTGGCAACGGCGCAGTTCTTGTATCTCTTGTTGGAGAAGGATGAGTACCGTAAACAGCTGGGGCAGAATGCGAAAGCCTTTGCGCTGCAGCATTGGTCCATGGATAAGATGATCAGCAGGATGCTGAAAATATACGAGGGCGCAATCTTGCAAAAATCGGGATAGAGAGGAGAAGGTGCACGGCATGAACCAGCAGTCTTTTACGGTAATGAGCGATCTGTACAATCGAATCTTCGTTAATCAGGTGTCAACGCCGGAGCTGCTTGTGGATTACACGGTGTGGAACCGGATTCTTCAGTCGCTGCCTAAGGAATACAAGCTGCCGGACGAACCGGTCAATTACGTCTAGCCATCCGCAAGAGCAATGGAAAGGCAGACCATGTTGATCATGGCCTGCCTTTTATACTGTAAACGAAGCGAGAACGATACATAAGCTTTTTCATTAGACGACGAAAATGTCCCGAAATAAAAAGCTCCACCGATGCCTGTTGCTGATCCATATGTCGACGTTCGGCATCAGGACAGGGCATACATGCTTCAAATTCCAGTCCTGCCATTCCAACTCGACGACCGGAGCATGGTTGACGACAAGCACGTGGAATGGGCCTGTACACAGCTCTTTCAGCACAGCTTCCAATTCTTTGACTTCCTCGTAGTTGGAATCCGTTCGGATAAAGAGAATTCGTCCCCCGCTCTCCACGTATTGTAAAAATCTAGCGATGCGCCGGTCATATTTTGCCTTGATTTCAGGAAAAGCGGCAAAATGAGGGGGGAAGTTGTTATGCGTGTAAAAATCATGGTTCATGTAAAGCTCGTATTCCCGGTCCAATACGTTATACAGCTCATCGCTGGCTTGATTGACGAGAACCAAATTCGGGTAAACGAGCATCCCTTGAAACCGATTGCGGAGCATTCTCGAGATTTGAGGCAGCACGGGAGTTCCCATCCAATCAATGGGACCGGCGAACTTGCGAAGGCCGTGTGCCTTCATTTCCATACCCGGTAAGCAATTTGACCCTAGGCTGAATACTGCCGAGTACACGCCCTTGATATCCTGCAGCGTTGCCATGAGAAGACACAGCTCCTTTCATTTTTTGATATTTTATTCTTTCAATATATTAAATGCGGGCCGGAGGGAAGCGGCTTGGACCGGGTGAACCCTTCCACAGAATTGGTCGATCGTCCTCAATGGATTGGCCCTTCCGCCGATAGGTCGTCATACATACCCTGTTATTAATGATCCTTCAATAGCAGGGGGGAATACGATGTCCATCTTTCGATTAGATGCTGCAGAGTACGGAAGTATTGATGCGCGTTATATCCAGTCGGTCGATCTGACGATTACGAACACGGGCGGGGAGGACTTTGACGTATTGATCCACGGGTATTATCCCCATGGCGTTTATTACGTCGGGCTGGTGCATGCCGCAGCGGGGGCTACCGTATTTGTGCCAGATATCACGAACCAAAATATGACATTCAGCTTGCTGCTGGTAACGAACATCAACTATTCATACTCCTCGCAAATTACGGTTCATGCCAAAAATCAGGGCCAGCTTGTGGCTGTATTTTCAAAATCCGATTTTTATACGATTGAATAAGGAGGGCGCGACATGAAGGTGCTGTTCGTATACTATGTACCGAGCGGAGGCGTCGAGACATTGAACAGACAGCGGTGCCGTGCACTCCGCCTCGCAGGGATTGAATCTCATTGCCTGTATTATTCCTGGGGCTCGGGTATGCAAAATCCTGCGGACTTTCCGATATATGTGACCCGGAACGATATCGAGATCAAGCATATTTTGGACTCGTGCGGTTTTAATTGCATCGTTGTGACGACGGATCATGCAAGCTTTCCAAGATTCCGCATGCTGGGTTACCAAGGGAAAATGCTGCTGGAAATCCAAGGCTACGGACCAAGGAGCGTTGCCCAAGCACAGCTGACACAAGCCATTCCTTATGTCAATGCCTATGCGGATGGGCTGCTCAATCCGAACACGCCGCATATTTCCGCGTTATTCCGGGATTTATATCCCAACAAACCGCAATTCAATTTCAATAATTGCTTTGATGGCACCGAATTCACATACAGGCCGTCCGGGATTCATGCCAGCCCGATCATAGCGTGGCTCGGGCGCATTGAGGACAATAAGAACTGGCGCGAATTTCTTCATATTGGACATCAGCTTATGGCTCACGTACCGGATCTGCAATTATGGATGTTCGAGGATAATCAGCTCAGCATTCCATCGGAACGCGAGCAGTTTCATGCACTGATCGCCGAGCTCGGCTTGTCCGACCGGCTTACGATCCGTGCGAATGTCCCGAATGCACAGATGCCGTACTATTACTCCATCATCGGGGACTCCGGCGGCTTTCTGTGCAGCACATCGAAGGTGGAGGGAGCGCCGTACGCGGTGCTGGAGGCGATGAGCTGCCGTTGTCCGGTGCTTACGACGGATTCGGATGGTGTCTCAACCTCGGTGTATCATAATGAAACAGGAAAGTTCTATGTTCTGGGGAACATCCAGCATGCGGTACAGGAGGGGCTTGAGCTGATGAGGAATCCGGGATTGCGTGAGCACATCCGGACACGGGCGAAGAACCATGTGCACGAGAGTTTTAATCCGCATTTGTATGCGATGAACTTTGCATCCATGCTTCAGGCTATCGGGCTGTGAGGGGCGCGAGCACGGCCTGCTTTGTACGAAGTGTCGTACAGAGCAGGCCGGTTTGCATGGGTTTCGGCCGGAATGGTCCGGAAGAACATGCAAAGTGGGTCAGTTCGGGTGAACAATTACTTGATCTTTACGGAGCTCTGAAGGCGGATCACGTCCCGAAAAGGGACTTGTGCGAGTGAAAAGGAGCTCCAAGGGCGCAGCACGTCCCGAAAAGGGACTTGTGCGAGTGAAAAGGAGCTCCAAGGGCGCAGCACGTCCCGAAAAGGGACTTGTGCAGGTGAAAAGGAGCTCCAAAGTCGCAGCACGTCCCAAAAAGGGACTTGTGCCGCTGAAAAGGAGCTCCAAGGGACTTGCACCGTGACCAATAGCCCGGCTCATTCCACTTCAGGAATCGAGCCGGGCTATTTTTTAAGTGATTACCGTCAGCTCTACCCGCCCGAAAAGGGGCTGCGGAGAAGGGGCTTCGGGCCTTCCTATGTCGGCTGCACCCAGGAATGGTAGGTTTCCGCAATGCCTTCCTCAAGCCGGTAGCGGGGATACCATTCCAGGATCTCGCGAGCTCGGGAATTGTTCAGGCAGCTATGGACGATGTCACCCGGCTTAGCCGGGTGATATTCAATATGGATCGGTTCGGGATGATTACAGCGAATCAACTCGACCAGGTGATTGATCGGTTGGCTGCTTCCGGTGCTGACGTGCAGAATCTCTTGATCGCCATGATGGATGGCTGCGAGATTGGCTTCCACAACGTCCTTGACAAAAATAAAGTCCCTCGTCTGGCTGCCGTCCCCATATATGTGCAGCGGCAGCTTCTGCAGCAGTCGAGCCCCGAAAACGGCAACGACGCCGCCTTCGCCTTTGGGCGTCTGACCCGGACCATATACGTTGCCGTAGCGCAGAATCGTGTAAGTCAAGCCGAAGAAACGGTGATAGAGCCGCACGTAATGTTCGCCTACCATTTTCGATAACGCATAGAAGGAGATTGGCGATAGCGGGTCGGTTTCATGCAGCTCGGGCTTTTCAAGATCGCCATATACGCCGGCGGTCGAAGCGTACACGAACTTTCGCACACCCGCTTTGCGGCATGCTTCAAGCAGGTTCAGGGTGCCCATGATGTTCGCATCCGCGTCCAGTCTGGGACTCTGAATGGATCGCTGCACATCGGCCTGGGCGGCTAGATGAAAGACGACGTCCGGTTTTAACATCGCGATATATTCCGTAGTATGGAGGCTGTTCACATCGGCCACATGCAGAATCGCCTCACTGTGAAGGCGGCCGGGATCACCGGTTGTCAGATTATCTATAACATGAACCTCGTATCCGCGATTAACGAGTCCGTTCACCAGGTGGTACCCGATAAAACCCGCTCCGCCGGTTACAACCATCTTCATGAATGGTCCCTCCAGCCTTATAGTTTAGGATGCTCTATCCTACGCTGAACGGGGCCCTTCCGCTTGAGACAATTGACCCCACATGGAAAGGATTGGGCGGGGGGAGGCCTTGGAATTAGATCGGATTTTACATTCCTGTTATAATGGAGGCTGCACGTTTAAATTCATTTTACAAAAGAGGGATCGAGTCATGGATCGGAATCATGAGCAAAGGTTAAAAATATATATTTTTATGTTTTTGACGTTATTTTTGAAGCTCATCCTATTAAGGGTATTCTTGTTTAACGGGGTGGCATGGGGAAAGGTGCTTACGGATGCGTTGTCCCTTCTGGCCCTGCTCAGTTTGCTGGAGCTGCTTCTCCCGATAAAAGGCAAGAAAACCGCCTATAGGGTGATCAATCTTGTCTTCTCCTTCATTCTGTTTGCCTCGGCTGTGTATAACGTTCATTTCGGGTCAATCCCGACGTATACAGCCATGGCCGGTTTGGGGCAGGTGAATCAGGTGAGATCCAGCATTATCCCTTTGCTGGAGCCGGCGCATTTTTTATTCTTCCTGGATTTGCTGATCATTCTGCTGGTCATTATTTTTCGGAAAATCCGCTCAAGAACCCATAGAGGACTGCACTTCAGCACGCAGCGCTCTTATATTTCCTCTGCCAGATCAGGAATGAGATGGCGTTTGGCCATGGGAGGCATTCTGGTGCTAGCCCTGGTGCTCTCTACTCTGATCGTAAGGAAGGCATGGGGGATCGAGAATGAAATTGTCCGAGCAGAGAATATGGGCTTCATGAACTATCAGGTATCTGCCGTCGTCCGGCAATCGCAGGAGAACCGCGCACTGGCACAAGGAAATCTGCAAGAGAAAATCGGGGAGATCCGGCAGCTGCAGGCTTCGTATCCCTACGGTGAAGACAAAGGGAAGCAGCCGGAAGGATTTGGTGCCGCAAAAGGCAAAAACCTGATCATCGTACAGATGGAATCGCTGCAGCGATTCCCGATCGGGCAGTCCCTGGACGGTCAGGAAATTACACCGGTTATGAACAAGCTGGCTGAAGAAGGCTTGTATTTTCCGCATATCTTCCAGCAGATCGGCCAAGGAAATACGTCGGATGCCGAGTTCGCCGTCAATACCTCCATCTATCCGACGGGCACGGTTGCGATGTCGACCGGCTTTGGCAGCAAGGAACTGCCAAGTCTTCCGAGACTCCTGGGGCAGCAAGGGTATGTCACCAGCACATTCCACGTAAACGATCTGAAGTTCTGGGATCGGAATAAACTGTATCCTGCCCTGGATTTTCAACATTTTTTTGATAAGCCTTATTATAAAAATGATCATTTTAATGACTTCGGCCCTTCGGATGAAGAGCTGTTTCGCGTCGGGATGGAAAAGCTGCTCGAGAACCGGCAGCAGAATAAGCTGTCATATGCGCATATGATTACGGTCTCGAATCACTCCCCGTATACCGTGAAAGAGGAGTACGCGAAGTTGGCCCTGCCTGCAGAGCTAAGGGGAACCCATCTCGGGAACTACCTGCAATCGGTGAACTACTCCGATTATGCGCTGGGCACTCTGGTGGATCAGCTTAAGCAAAGCGGGATGTGGGACGAGACGGTGCTCGTCGTGTACGGCGATCATTTCGGCATCAATCCGGCCGAAGCCGATGCGAATATGATCTCGCAGACATTGGGCATTCCCTACCATGAACGGATTAGCCGCTTTAACATTCCGCTGATTATTCATGTTCCGGGTATGGACAAGGGGCGCACGATTGAACAAGTGGGAGGGCAGGTTGATATTCTCCCGACCGTAGCAAACCTGCTCGGCATTTCGCTGGCGGACGAAAAGTTTACGGCATTCGGCCATGATCTGCTGAATGTGAAGCGGAATGTGATTGGCATGCGTTACTATCTGCCGACAGGCTCGTTCTTCAATAACGACATTCTGTTCGTTCCGGGAGACGGCTTTGAGGATGGGTCCGCCGTATCCATCAAGACGATGGAGCCTGTTGAGGACCTATCACCCTACCGGCAGGATTATGATTATATATTGCAGTTAATGAAGCTGTCGGACGACTATGTCAAGATGCTTCCGAAGCGGGAACCCTGACTTAAGGGATAGGTAATGACTAAGAGCTGTTTCACGAAGCGGTTAAGCGCTTGTGGAACGGCTCTTTTGTTCGTTCATAAACAACAATATCTCTTAAAAGAACAAGCAGCTTGGGCAGTAGGCAGAGAATAACGGAAAATACATGGGCTCTGTGCAAAGAGTTCAGTAACAGGCAGCACAGAACTGTCAGCACAGTACCGAGCCTCCCTGCATCAGCCGCTTTGCGTCAACCGCTCTGAATAAAGCCGAGTTTGATTGGTATGTAGCAGCCTATCGAAGGCAGATCCGTGTTTAAAGACAACGCATAAGTATTGTTGTCCCCGCTGATCGTGTGGTATGATTACCCATATTGTCAACCTATAATCGAAGTTTTTAGGTTGACGTATATTTGATTGGTAGAGGAGAAGTGAGAGATGACGACTTCCGTTCAGTTGGATTGGCTGAAGCTGGCAGAGCAAATTGTGCAAGGGTATTCTATAAAGCCGGAAGAAGCGCTGGCGATCCTGCAGAGTGACGATGGAGAGCTGCTGACGGTAATGCAAGCCGCTTACCGGATCCGCAGAGAGTATTACGGCAATAAGGTAAAGCTGAATATGATCGTAAACGCCAAATCGGGGATGTGTCCCGAGGATTGCGGCTATTGCTCCCAGTCAATCGTATCCGAAGCCCCGATCGAGAAATACGCATGGCTGACCAAGGAGAAAATTCTGGAGGGGGCCCGGGAATCGATCCGCCGCAAAGCCGGTACCTATTGCATTGTTGCTTCCGGCCGGCGTCCGTCCAACCGGGAAATGGAGCATGTGGTTGAAGCAGTGAAGGAGATCCGGGCGACAACGGATTTGAAGGTTTGCTGCTGTCTGGGCTTTCTAAGCGAGCAGCATGCGGCACAGCTTGCTGAAGCCGGGGTGCACCGGTACAACCACAACCTTAATACGTCCAAAGACAATTATGAGAATATCACAACGACGCATACCTATGATCAACGTGTAGAAACGGTCAAGCAGGCGACTACCTCCGGCATGTCTCCGTGCTCAGGTGCCATTTTCGGAATGGGCGAAAGCCTGGAAGAACGGGTGCAAATAGCATTCGCACTGAAAGAGCTTGATGCCGATTCGATCCCTTGCAATTTCTTGAATGCGATTGACGGCACGCCGATGGAAGGTAGGAAGGAGCTGACTCCGAGGATGTGTCTAAAAATTCTTGCGATGATGCGATTTGTCAATCCGTCGAAGGAGATTCGGGTTGCCGGCGGCCGGGAAGTCAATCTCCGATCCCTGCAGCCGCTCGGATTATATGCAGCCAATTCGATTTTCATCGGTGATTACCTGACAACGTCCGGCCAGGCGCATACAGACGACTGGGGCATGATTGAAGATATGGGTTTTGAAATTGAGGAATGCGCATTATAAACATGGGTTGACAATTGGCAGGGAAGCACATACTATATACCCGTAGGGGTAGAGAGGCGTGGGAGATAACCATCGCTCGATCTATCGGTTCCTTGGCGAGTATCTGCCAGTACGAAATAACAATTACGGGGGAGTGCTTCCATGCTGATTGCATTTGCCTTTTTAATAGCGGCCTTCGTCGTTCTATACCGGCGATATGTGCCAATCGCCGACTTGCAGCTGATGAAGTGCAGCGACCTGCAGCAAGCGAGGAAGGAATGCCCGGATTTGAAGCTGTTGGATGTCCGCGATGTCTCTGAGTTTACGCCGGACCCACATAAAGAAATGATCAATATATCGCTCGGAAGATTGCCTTATGTATGGGAGAAAGAGCTTCGCCCAGGCGATCATGTTGTAATCGTAACACCCAAGCGCTCCGACGGCTTCCGTGCGGCACGGAAACTGAAGAAAGCAGGGTTTCGTACCCTTTCCTATCTGCAGGAAGATTGCAAGGGTTGTCAATCCGTGCGGCGTCCAACGCTAAATTCATGAAGGTCTGGTCAGCAAACTGATTGCTGACCAGACTTTTTTCAATCCGAAACATACGCTTAATTAACCGGCGAGCTTGAACAGCTGTCTCACTGGCGCTGATTTGACAATGATAATCGTTATCATTTAGAATGGAGTTATTATGTAAATCGTATTATTATCAAAGGAGTGCTTTTTGAATATGTTAATTGAAACGAAAACCATCGTCGTAAAAGCCGGCACCTCGCATCTGGTTGTCGAGCGCTTCAGCAAGCCCGGGCCGATTGAAGAAATCGAAGGATTTATCGATCTGAGCGTTCTCGTTAAGAATGCCAAGCGGAGCGATGAGACCGAAGAAGTGATCGTCATGATCCGTTGGGAAGACAAGGAAGCCTGGAAGCGCTGGGAGACCAGTCCCGCTCATATTCAAGGGCACCGCGATTCCCGCGGCAAGCCGCAGCCCGAACATGTCATCAGCTCGAGCCATGCCATGTATGAAGTTAAGGCAACGAAAGGTCCGAGATCTGTTCAACAGGCTTAATTAGATCATAGCTGTATTTGTGAACGAGGAAGCGTATTCGCATACGCTTCTTTTTTTTTGTTGATCACGGTCATCTGATCCGGAGATTAAAACGGAAGATATTAGGGAATCGTATGGTGTGGAGATTGTCCTGATTGATTCTATATACGACCTGCAAGGAGGATGCTGGATATGTACCATCTCTACAGTCACAACGACCTGGATGGCGTTGGCTGCGGCATTATTGCAAAATGTGCGTTCGGCGATGGAGTCGACGTGCGCTACAACACGATCAATGGATTGAACCAGCAGGTTGCAAGATACTTGAACCGCTTCTCCTTAGAAGAGCATCCCTACGACATGTTATTCATAACGGATCTGTCGGTAGCACCCGACATTGAGAAGCAGTTGAATCTGTTCGTAGAGGAAGGCGGACAGGTACAGCTTATTGATCATCATAAAACCGCGCTCCATTTAAACGATTATATGTGGGGCCAGGTGACGGTAACGCACAGGGACGGACGATTGGCATCGGCAACCTCCCTGCTCTACGAGTATCTCATTCAACACGGGCATCTCAGCCAATCCGAATCCCTCGATCAATTCGTGGAGCTTGTGCGGCTGTACGATACCTGGGAATGGGAGGAAGCCGAGAAGCCGGAGGCCAAGCGGCTGAACGATCTGTTCTACATGCTGTCCATCGATGAGTTTGAATCGAAGATGGTCGAGCGTCTGCGCAGTGCGGAAGAGTTTTATTTCGACGAGTTCGAAGAAAAGATTCTGGACATGGAGGAGGACAAGATTGGCCGCTATATTCGGCGCAAGCAGCGGGAGATCATTCAAACCTTCATTGATGAGTACTGCGTCGGCATCGTATATGCAGAGTCCTATCATTCCGAATTGGCCAGTGAGCTGGGGACGATCTACCCGCATCTGGACTATATCGCCATTTTGAATATGGGCGGCCGGAAATTGAGCCTGCGGACGATTCACGACCATGTCGATGTATCCGAAGTGGCAATGCGTTACGGAGGCGGTGGCCACTCCAAGGCATCCGGGTGCACGATCACGGAGGAGGTGTACAGGCTGTTTGCAGCCGAGCCTTTCGAATTGGAGCCGATCCGGCTGGATGCGCACCGGAATCAATTCAATCTCAAAGGCTCCGAATCGGGAGTGCTGTATGAGAGCTGGGGAGAGGACCTTGTTTTCGTATACTGCCGGTCCGGAGAATGGATCGTGGAGTGGAACGGGGAGGAGCTGCCTTTTCGATTCGGTTCCTTCGACGAAGCGGAGCGGCACTTGAAGCGGCAGTATGGCGTCTGGCTCGCCCGGGACGATGCATTCGTCCGGATGCTCAAGGATCAGCTGATGCAGAGGCGCTCCGGCGAACGGTTAGCCCTGTCAACCGATATGGAGGAGGAAAAGCTGCTCGAAGAACTATAATTCTCGTGCTCGATTTTAAGGGAGGCAGTCCTATAAGATCTCTAGATCTTTGGGGGGCCTCCTGTTTTTGTTTGGAAAGACACTCCTTATGGCTGGATATAATTGACAAAGCCATCATCAAATGATACTCTTGGAGGTCCTGTTATATTTAGCGCCCTGATAAGGGAAGGAGGATGAATCAATGTCTAAGTATGTGGTCAAAGTAGTATCTTACAAAACGGAATGGTCTCTGGAATTTGAGAAAGAGAAAGACCGATTGCTTAACGCTCTGGCCCCTCACATCGTCACCATCGAACATGCAGGCAGTACGTCGATACCGAATCAAGATGCCAAGCCAATCATCGATATGTACGCGGCCGTACACCCATTGCTTCAAAAACAAGACTATGCAGCTTTGCTTAGCAATTCAGGCTACCGCTTTATGGAGAACGGCATGACCGGACGCTATTTATTCATAAAAGAACATGCAAGGGTGCGCACGCATCACTTGCATATCCTGCCGAAGGAGGGATTTTACGAAAGAAAGGAATTGCTGTTTCGCGACTACCTCCGGGCTCACCCCGATTTGGTCCTGGAATACGGCGAACTTAAACGCATGTTGGCTGAACGGTATCATGACGATCCGGAAGAATACACGAAGGCAAAAACAGCCTTTATCCAGCGCGTTGTTGATTTAGCGCGAACAGAACGGGGACTTCCCCTTGAAAGCGTATGGGAAACGTAAGGTTAGGGCAATCGTAAGACTAGTACTCTTACATAAATGCTACAGGAATCGTAAGATCGGAAATCCTGCAAATGCTATGTCGAAAACGTAAAGACGGAGAAGAGCAGCCCCATGGCTCTCAATATCCACGGGTTTGATCGACAACATAAAAAAACTGTCCCGCCGTAGAAAACCTACGAATGGGACAGTTCCTTGCAGTCTAGATCTATTCTCATATTCATTTGCCGCGCTGCGGCGGACTCCCGTTTAGGAGTACCAGCCCCATACAAAGATGAACAGCGTACCCAGGATGGTCACTAGCGCAACGAAAAGGGCATAGGCGATATTGATGTAGACGGACTTCTTATCCTCGCTTTCTCCGACGTGCATGAAGAGCATAAGCTGAACGGCAGCCTGCAAAACTGCAGTTACCAGCAAAATGGCCATTTTCGATCCTGCCGGAATATCCAGCAGGACGACAAGGGCGACGGCTGAAAGGACGAGGGACGAGATATAACCCGCTACATGCTTAATAGGAAACAGCTGTTTTAACATGTCACATCAGTCCTTTCAGATAAACAAAGCTGAGGATAAAGATCCAGACAACATCAAGGAAATGCCAGTACAGCGAGAAAATGAAGGACTTGTTCGCTGTTGAATGATCCAGCCCGTATTTCTTGAGTTGAATGAGGATCGCGGTCCCCCAGAGCAGACCGAAGGTCACGTGAGCTCCGTGCGTACCCAGAAGGGTGAACAAGCTTGATGCGAAGGCACTGGTAGACAGCGTGACGCCTTCGTGCACATACGTAAAGAATTCGAAAATTTCGATTCCGAGAAAGCCTGCTCCCAGGAGAAGCGTGATGATCATAAAGATCATCATCTGCTTCTTAAGGCCAAGGCGCATCGCGTGAACCGCAAGGCCGATGGTAAAGCTGCTTGTCAGGAGCACGAACGTTTCAAGCAGTACCGGCGTAATTTCAAAGATTTCCGCTCCGCTCGGACCGCTGGCATGGCGGTCTGCGAGGACGAAGTAGACGGTAAACAAGGTAGCAAAGAGCGCAATTTCAGCTCCGAGGAACAGCCAGAATCCAAATATGCGATTACGGTTCTCCTCTGTTCCATATTCCAGCGGCTGAGAGGCATCTATTTTCATACCGTATCACCCCGCAGTTTCTGTTCGGTTTGAACGATCTCTTCAACCGGAATGTAATAACCATGATCACGGTCAAAGGACATGGTAGCCAATATGATCAGCACGGCAATACCGGCGATGATGGACGGAATCCACCAGCTGAATACCAGGAAGAAGCCAAGGAAGAAGAAGGCGATGCCCAGAATAAACGGCTTTCCGGTATTGCTCGGCATATGAATCTTCGTAATTTTCTCATTCGACAGCGGTTCGTTATTCTTCTTCGAGAACCAGAATGCATCGCGGCCTTTAACCTCAGGCGCAACCGCAAAGTTATAGACTGGCACTGGGCTTGGCGTAGACCATTCAAGTGAGCGTGCATCCCATGGGTCACCCGTTTTATCCCGCGGCTGATAACGCGTACTCCAGTAAATGTTGTATACCAGCAGGATAAATCCGATCGCCAGGCCGATCGCACCGACCATCGACAGCATGTTCAGAGGACCGAAGCCGGTCTCGGCCGAATACGTGTACGTCCGGCGCGTCATACCCATCAGTCCCAGGAAGAACAGCGGGAAGAAGGTGACGTTGAACGAAATCGCGATGAACCAGAATGCCGTTTTGCCAAGCTTTTCGTTCAGGCGGAAGCCGAATACTTTAGGGAACCAGTAATGGAAGCCGGCAATGACGGCGAATACGGCACCTGGAATGAGCACATAGTGGAAGTGGGCAACCAGGAACATCGTATTATGATATTGGTAGTCTGCGCTGGCCATAGCCAGCATGACGCCGGTCACGCCGCCAATCGTAAAGATCGGGATGAAGGCGAGTGAATAAAGCATCGGTGTTGTAAAGCTGATTCGGCCCTTATGAAGCGTAAAGAGCCAGTTGAATATTTTGACACCCGTCGGAACGGCAATCGCCATCGTGGTAATGGAGAAGAAGCCGTTGACCATTGCGCCTTGACCCATCGTATAAAAGTGGTGGGCCCAGACTAGGAAGGACAGGCCGGAGATGACAACCATACTCGCGACCATTGAGCTGTAGCCGTACAGATTTTTCCGCGAAAACGCCGAGATAATCTCACTGAAAATCCCGAACGCCGGGAGAATAACGATATAGACTTCAGGGTGACCCCATACCCAGAACAGGTTGGCCCACAGCATATCCATACCGCCATTGGCCATCGTGAAGAACTGGGAACCGAAGATACGGTCGAACATCATCAGCAGCAGGGCGATCGTAAGAACCGGGAATGCAAAAATGATGATGACACACGTAATCAGCACGGACCAAGTAAACATCGGCATGCGCATCAGAGTCATGCCTTTCGCACGCATCTTCAGGATGGTTACGATAAAGTTAACCCCCGTAAGCAGCGTACCGATCCCTGAGATCTGAAGCGCCAGGGAATAGTAGTTGTTACCGACTGTCGGACTGAATTCGATACTTGCCAATGGGAAGTATGCGGTCCAGCCGGCATCCGGAGATCCTCCAATCACGAAGGAGATATTGAACAGCATCGCTCCGGCAAAGAACAACCAGAAGCTGATCGCATTCAATTTGGGGAACGCAACGTCGCGCGCGCCGATCTGCAGCGGCACGACAACGTTCATAAGACCGAAAATAAACGGCATCGCCATAAACAGAATCATGATGACGCCATGGGTTGTAAATACCTCGTTATAGTGCTGTCCGTCAAGAAACTTCATATCCGGCGCAGCGGTCTGCGCGCGCATCATGATTGCGTCCACGCCGCCGCGGAACAGCATGATCAGTGCACAGATGATGTACATGACACCGATTTTCTTGTGATCCACGGTGGTCAGCCATTCCCGCCAAAGATATCCCCATTTCTTGTAATAGGTCAATCCGAAGAGGATTGCGAGCGAGACGAGAACAATGCTCACCATGGCACCGTAAATTAACGGTTCACCGGTAACGAAAAATTCGTCCCATTTCATAAAGGCCTAGCTCCTTTCTAGATGTATGAAGTCGATCGGACGCTTCGCATCAAAAGCTTCCAAATTAATGTCCATCATGTTGATGTGTTGAACTTTCTTCAGCCGGGGAAGTTGGCAGCGGCTCATCCGGATTGACGTTGCTCTCACTGTCGAACTCCGTTTCTTCCGTTGTGGCAGGGTCCGGATGCAGCTCTTTATGTCCCTGGTGCTCTTCATTGCCGTTACTGTCGCCGCCATGATGATGACCTTCAGGCGGAGGACTGAACTCCAAGTGGTTGGTCGAGAAAGTCATTCTTCCGACATGCTCGGTTTTCAGAAGCTTATTGAATTCGTCCTGTGTCAGCTCAGGAGCCGTATCCTTCACGTCCTTGACCCATTCTTCGTAATCGGCAGGCGACATCGCCAGCGCCTCGAATTCCATGTGGGCGAAGCCTTCGCCGCTGAAGTTTGCGTTCCGGCCCAGCATGGAGCCCGGCTCGTCGGCAACCATGTTCAGCTTAGTGACCATATCGCTCATCGCGTATTTCTGGCCGTGCAGCTGCGGGATCCAGAAGCTTGTAATCGGGCCGAACGAGTAGAGTCTGAACTCGATCGGTCGGTTGGTCGGGATGTTAACGTAATTGACGGTTTCGATCCCTTCTTCCGGATAGCTGAAGTGCCATTTCCAGTTGGATGAGGAAGCATAAATGACGAGAGGCTTCTGATTCTCGTAGCCTTCTGGCACTTTTTCAACAGCCACCGTTGTCTTAACCGTGACGACAGACAGGATCGCGACGATCACAATCGGGATGGCCGTCCACAGGATTTCCAGCCATTTGTTCCCTTCCTCGTGAGGAGGCTCATATCCCTCGTTGGATTTTCTCGCCCGGTATTTGGTGAGCATGAAGATGTAAAGCACATAAACTACAACCAAAATTCCGATCATCATCAGAATGGAGAATATGATTGTATCGGATAGGGTTCTGGCAGCCGGTCCTTTCGGATTTAATACCGTAAGCGAGCTGCATCCCGATAAGAGCAAGGTAAAAATTACAAACATTGCAAATAACGGCCCTCTTTTGTTCATGATGTACCCCTTTCCTTGAAACGGCTTCGTTCGATTCAATGTTCTTGTCACCTATATACTAGGAAGTTCTGCAATGCTTTGCAAAAGACATAAACAGGTTTTGCTAACATAAAAATCCAGATATTTGTCAATGTGTTTAACGTTATGTGTGCAAATTGTTACAAAACGAGGGGGCTATGAGAGAAATCATTGTAATGGCGCGGTTTTTCGGCAGTTCATACTTTGTTCAAAACTTCACGAGAGTTACCAGTTTCGTCACAAATCCGGGCGTGTTTTTGCTTGATTTAGAGGAAGGATACAACCTAGAGAGCCCTTTATTTATAAGGCCTCAAGCTGGTATGTTGTTAATTTCACAAATGATGAACAGCCGAAGATCATTTCCAATTTGATTGTTAACCGAGCCTAGGGCGTATGATATGATGATGCTGAACTAACAATTGGTAAAATAATGAATGGACTGATCGGTTTCGGCTGCACGGTACCATCGTAGAAAGCGGGGGAAGGCTTTGCGCTCATTTTGGATATGGCTGCTCCTTCTGATCGCCAGCTGGTTGCTTGCGTTATGGCATCTTAGTCTTGGGGATCTCGATGTACTTTCATGGCGGATCGGGAGCAGTGCCGTATTTCTGGCCGCATTTTTTATCGCACCGCTGTTCCGGAACCGTCCTGCCATGTTATTTGTCACATTATTGACGGCCTCTGTCTTTGCTGTCGTTTCGTTATGGCCAGCCAGTGAAGGAAGCCCCAATATATATAGTCTGCTGGTATTCTCCATACTTGCTGGCAAGGCTGCATACAGGGTCTCCCCGGCCCAATCCATCGGAATCGGCATAGTGCTGTTGATCGGCGCGATGTTACCGAAACTGATGGGGTATCCTGGATTACCGCTGCCGTTTCTCCTGTTGTACGCGATACTGCTTGCCCTCGGCCTGGGGATCTTTCGGATGCAAAGGGCAAGATACGAGGAAACACTGGCACGTAATGAAGCCCTGCTAAGCGAGTACCGGAATATGAAACGCCGTCTCGTCACGGATGAGCAGCTGGCGAGACGGGAGGAGAGGGCGCAGGTAGGCAGGGATATCCATGATTCCGTCGGACATAAGTTGACCGCCCTCCTCATGCAGCTTGAGATGCAGCGGCTCCAAGCAGATCATGATACCGCAAACGTGCTGCAAGGGCTGAAAGTGCTGGCAAAAGAAAGTCTCGAGGAGACGAGAAACGCGGTAAAGTCGCTGAAGCAGCAAGAAACCGGGGGCCTTGCAGGGATTATGGGCCTGCTTCGCCGGCTGGAGGCCGAGCGCTTCATGCGGGTTCATCTTACCGCCAGGCACGGTGCACTTACCACCCCGCTTAGCAATTCGCAATCGATTGCAGTGTACCGGGCGGTTCAAGAAGCGATGACCAATGCCATGAAGCATGGCAGCACCCGGGAAGTATCCATCCTGTTTGAAGCGCCGGGCGGCGGAATGTTCAGGTTCGAGGTTTCGAATCCGTACCAAGGCTTCCGGTCGTCGTTCCGCGAGGGATACGGCCTTCAATCGATGCGGGAGCGTTTGGAGAGTGAGGGCGGCTCGCTTGAGGTTGTGCATTACGACAACGTGTTCGTTGTAAGAGGAGAGTTGTTATTGAACCGGGAGACCAAGGAGGGAGTCAACTGATACGGATTTTGTTGGCGGAAGATCAGGCCATGGTTCGGCAAGGATTGAAATTGATGATTGAAAGCAGTGGGAGCATGCGGGTGACCGGGGAAGCAGGTAACGGTAAAGAGGCGGTCGCGCTCTGCGAAAGCCATATTTACGATGTAGCGGTGCTGGACATCCGGATGCCCGAGATGAGCGGTCTGGAGGCTGCCCGAACGATTCGCGCGAGATGGCCGAAGTTGAAGGTACTGATGCTTACTACCTTTAATGACGATCAGTATGCCGTGGAAGCGCTGAAGAGCGGGGCGAGCGGATACATGCTCAAGGATGCTGAGCCTGAAGCACTGATTCGAGCGATTCAAAGCTGCCTCTCAGGCGGGCTTCCGCTGCAGGAAGACGTTGCGGCGAAGGTGATCCCTAAGCTGCTGGAGGAGAGGAAGGAGCTGACGGTCGATACGTCGATTACACCACGGGAGCTGGACATTATGCGTCTGGTGGGGGAGGGCCGCAGCAACCGCGAAATCGCTGGTGAGCTTGGGTTGTCGGTCGGCACCGTGAAGAATCATGTCAGCCAAATCATGGATAAGCTGGACCTACGGGACCGTACCCAGCTGGCGATTTATGCGATTCGTCACAATGTCGTATAGACGGACGAAGAATAGGGGCCTTAATTGAGGATGATAGATACATACGAACGTAACATGACTGAAGTCATGGTTTGATATGAAAGCAGTGACCGGGGGCAGTGAATTCACTGCCTTTTTCCATGTACACTTGAAGCTGTAAGCAAGCTCGAAATATTAGGTATCCGCGGCCATTCGCTGTGCGATATTCCTTTTCATGAAATGGGGGATACAACGTGCTGGAAACGGTAGAGCTTCGTAAAGTTTTTAAAGGCAAGACGGCGGTGGAAGAAGTCAGCCTGTATTTGAAAGAGGGGGAGTCGGTTGGATTGATCGGCCCGAACGGGGCTGGAAAATCAACCACCATCTCCATGATTTCTTCGCTTCTTAAGCCGACGGCTGGAGACGTTCGACTGAACGGCCAAAGCGTCATTAAGCATCCGCAGCAACTTCGCAAGGTGCTGGGGGTTGTTCCGCAGGAAATCGCACTGTACGAGGAGCTCAGTTCATACGAGAACCTGAAGTTTTTCGGAAAGGTTTATGGACTTAAAGGGAAGGAGCTAGAGCTAAAAATTCAGGAGCTGCTCGACATGGTGGGACTTCGTGATCGCCAGAAGGAGCTCATCCGGACCTATTCCGGAGGGATGAAGCGACGGATTAACATTGCGGTGGCGCTTATGCACGATCCGAAAATCGTGATCATGGATGAACCGACAGTGGGCATCGACCCGCAGTCCCGCAATCATATCCTCGATACCGTACGTCACCTGAGCCGTGAAAAGGGAACGACCGTGTTGTATACGAGTCATTACATGGAGGAGGTCGAGCAGCTCTGCAGCCGGATGTATATCATGGATCATGGCCGGATCATCGCTTCGGGAACGAAGGAAGAGCTTCAGCTTATTTTATCCGGTGAGGAAACGCTGCTCCTTCGGCTAGACCGTCAGCATGCGGAGTTTACGGAGGAGCTGCAGACACTTGCGGCCGTCCGGCAGGTGGAGGAAACCGAACTTGGATTGAAGCTGATTGTTACGAAAAACCATCAAATCCTCTCTCGGGTCGTCCAAGCGGCTGAACGTTTTGACGTTCAAATCCTAAACATTCATATTGATTCACCGAGCCTTGAAGATGTGTTCCTTCATCTGACCGGCCGGAATTTGCGGGATTAGAGGGGAGGATCGTCCTTTGGGCATCTATTTTAAAAAGGATATCCTGCTGTTCTGGAGAGACCGTAAAGAAGTGCTGGTCGCATTGCTTTTGCCCATTGCATTGACGCTAATCCTTGGGTTTGCGTTGCCGGGCTGGGTGAATAACTCCAATCCGTCATTGGAAATGAAGGTGGCGCTCGTGAACCAGAACCGCCATACGGAAGGGGTAGCCCGTTTTCACGAGCAGCTGAAGGGAAGCTTGTTGTCTCCAGATGAACAGGATGGGCTTGTAGAGGAGACTGCAATGCTTGATCTTGATCCGGAAGCAATGCTGATGGGAATGTTTCGAAGCGAGGATGTCAGCAGGTATATAGAAGTATTGCAACTGGATCACGAAACAGCGTACACGAAATTGAAAGCGGGGGAAGTAACCGCCGTCATAACGATTCCAGAAACATATACATTGGATTCGTTAAACAAGCTGTTGCTGAACGAAGGGGATGGAGCTGCGCTTCTTCTGACTGCTGAGGGGGACACCACCAAGGTTAGCGTCCTTCAAAATATGCTAAACGGTTTACTAAGCACAGTCAATTATCAAGCGGCCTTGAGCCATGCCGCCGGTAGCGGGTCAGACGGTAGTACGTGGTCCGCTCCCCGAACACCCGTCGGCGGACTCGAACGGATCGAAGGTGTCAGGATGATTACATCTTTTCAATATTTTGCGTTTGCGATCACCATTTTTGTCACGCTGTCCATCTCAATTACAATGGCTTCGAAATCGATCACAGAGAAGAGGGAGAAGGTGTTTACTCGTCTTCTGTACTCCGGGGCACGGCCAATGCAGTTTCAACTCGGAAAGATGGCATCTACTTTTTGCATCGCCTTGCTTCAAATGTTGGTCGTGATCCTGCTCTCGCATGTCTTGTTTCAATTGTTTCCCGGAAGGCCGCTGTCCTTCTGGCTGGGGTTAGGGATATTCATGGTTTTGCTCTGTGCAGTGGTGGCTGCATTCGCCGGTTTGTTTACCGCGATGGTTTTTCGCATGAAGGATGGGGATGTGGCTGTAGGGATTTCATTTATCGCGTTGATCCTCCTTGGCGTTATTGGAGGGAGCATGGTACCGATGTATATTTTACCGGATTGGCTGATGGAAGTTGGCCGGCTGACTCCAAACGGGCTTGCGCTAACCTCCCTGATTCAATGGATTCAGGGTACACCGCTTCAGGAGCTGTGGCTTCCGATGCTGTCTTTAGGCATATATACGGTGATAATCATGGCTGCTGGTTTATGGATGTTTCCTAAAAAGGGGGGGATCTGATGGTTTCCATTCTTTTATCGCATTGGATGAGAGAACGAAGAAATCCCTTTCTGCTGCTTTTGTTCATCGGAATTAGCATCATCGCGACCCTGATGTTCGGCGGGGGCATGACGCAGAAGATGAAAATTGACGTGTTCAGCGAGACCGGGGAGTTGAAGGAGAGTGAGAAGGAATGGCTCCTTCTGTTAAACAAGGGCGATACGTTCAAGTTTAGGGCTCAAGACGAGCAATCTGCGAGAACGAAGGTGAGGGAGGGACGCGCCGATCTGGCCGTCAAGCTGACGGGGGACGATTATCGGATAATCGCCGTAAAGGAAAGTCCCAATGCTCAACTCGCCGAGCAGCATATTCGCACCGTGTTCGAGCGGGAGCTCGAGCTGCGGGCCGTATCGGCCGCTGCAGGGGATGAAAAGGGATTTCGCAGTCGGATAGACACCTACCTGGAAGAACCGCCGTTAACGCTTCAGGTCAAGGGAACAGACGGTGAGGAACTGCTTCGTTACGACATGGGCCTGCAGCTGATGTTTGGGTTCTCTTTGTTCCTCGTGATGCTGACGATCGGATTCAAAGTTAACACGATCACGAAGGACAAAATCACTGGCATATGGAGCAGACTCATCCTGTCACCTGTTCGGAAATCGGAGATTTACTTTGGGCATTTGTTATACAGCACAATGATTGGCATCGTGCAAATCACAGTCGTATTTCTGATCTTTCGCTACGCCTTCAACTTCGGTTTGGGCCATCGATACGGATTATTGCTTCTGGTCATTGCCCTGTACTCCATGACCATAGTTGCGATGTGCATCCTGCTGGCGGGGATACTCCGGACACCCGAAAAATTTAACATGCTGTTTCCGTCCATCGTTCCGATTATGCCGCTCGTCAGCGGCGTATATATGCCGCCGGGAACCATTACGAGCCCGATCCTGCTGGGGGTGGCGGAAATCTTTCCGATCACGCACGCGATGGAGGCTTTGACCGGGATTGCGATATACGACAATGGAATCGGGGAGCTGTGGCTGCCGCTGTCCAAGCTTATTCTGATCGCAGTTTTATGTATGGGCATCGGAATCAATCTGATGGAACGGCGTCATGTATGACAACACTTCTCCTAACAAATCATGTTGAGTGAAATATCTCTCAATTGCATGTATCGCCATGTTATGATCACATTATTCAATATCATAGGATCCATGCAGCGGGATAATGGCGATTCGACCTAAAAAAAGGGCAGCCGGAAGGCATCTACTCCGGTTGCCCTTATTTGTTCCGTCAATCGGATGCTCCGGCTATGCCAACCCGCGGATCATGCGGGAAAGACGCTGGAGCCCATCGCGCAGCTCCTCCATGGATGCATAGGCATAGGAAAGCCTGAGGTGCTGCCGGTCGTTCCGGTCGTAGATCATGCCGGGGTTAAGCAGTATGCCCTCCGCCAGGGCATGATCGAACAGGGACCGAATCGAGAGGGCCCGTTTGAAACGGAGCCATATGTAAAATCCGCCCTGAGGGCAGCTCCAATCCGCAAGCTCGCGATAATCCTCCTCCAATAAACGAAGGGTATAATCTCTGCGAAGCTTCAATACTCTGCGAATCCGTGTCAAATGCTCCTCATACAGCCCTTCTGACAGCCACTGCGCTACAGCATGCTGTGACAAGGCGCTCGAGCCGTAATCGGTCTGCATTTTAATGTCCGCCAGACGGTCAATGACCGGTTCCGGTCCGACAATCCAGCCGATGCGAAGGCCGGGACCTAGTGTCTTGGACATGCTTCCCAAGTAGAGCACAAGACCTTGCTGATCCCTTGCTTTTAACGGAAGCGGCGCCGGCTGCTCCAACCAGAGATCACCGTAAACATCATCTTCGATGACAGGAAGCCGTTCCCGGGAGCATAAATTCAGCAGCTCCTGCCGTCTTGCGGATGACATATGCGAGCCGGTCGGATTGTGGAAGGAGGGGATGGTATAAAGCAGTGAAGCGTTATGCTGCCGTTTCAATCGGCTGATCGACTCTGTCCGCAGCCCTTCCTCGTCCATGGGAAGCCCATGCATATGCACGCCTGCCGATTGGAATACATGAATGGAATTTAGATAGGACGGATTTTCAACGAATATGGTGGAGCCGCGGTGCAGCAGGCCTAATGAGATGAGCTGAAGCGCTTGGAGACCGCCGGATACGATCAAAATAGATGCGGGCGATGCGATAATCGCTTTGCTGCGCAAATAACGGCTGACGGCTTCTCGTAACGCCAGGCTGCCTTTCGGCTCGGAATAGCCTAGTGAAAAGGCTGCGGCATGGCTCCGGTTAAGCTTATCCAGCATCTCGCCGGCAGGCAGCAGTTCCGAAGAAAGCTCGCCCGTCCCGAGGCGAACGATGCCGGGATCGGCCTCTGCCTTATTGATGGCCTGAATCATCCGAATATTAGGCTGATAGAAGCCCGAGCTCACATATCGGTTCCAATCAGGCGAAGGTGCGGAAGACAGCAGATTCCAGGTGTTGTTGGCAACGACGGTTCCCCTGCCGGTCATGGCTTCAATCAAGCCGTCGGCAGCAAGCTCGCCCAGCGCATACACCACCGTGCTCCGGTTCACCCCGAACCGCTCGGCCAGCTCCCGCTGCGGTGGAATCCGGGTGCCGACAGGCCACTCCCCGTTCATAATCTTCTCTTTGATACGGTCATAAATTTGCTGATGAAGCGGTATGCCTGCTGACTTGTTCAAGCTCCATTCTTCTGACACAGTTACCCCAGCTTTCCGTATGGTGATTCCACTATTATATCGAATTGGTTGGGTGAAATGCCAACCAATTGGACGGAGACACCAGGGCAACCTTCCCCTACAATGAGGTAAAAATGGAGCTGGAGGCGTAATGAAATAAAATGGCCGGCGTTATTGTTCATGGATTTATATTGGCATTGGGTCTGATTCTGCCCTTGGGGGTGCAAAATGTGTTTGTATTTAATCAGGGGGCGGTCCAACCGCGACTTATTAGGGCGCTGCCTGTGATTATCACCGCAGCGCTGTGTGATACGCTGCTCATTACATTGGCCGTTATGGGAGTATCGGTGGTCGTTCTACAATACGATTGGCTGCGCATGACCATGATCACGCTCGGGATCGGGTTTCTAATCTACATGGGGCAAGCGACATGGAAGAGCAAGCCCCGGAAGCAGGAGGAAGGCAGTCCCCGTTCGTTAACCCCCAAGAAGCAGATTGCCTTCGCGATGTCCGTATCGCTGCTGAATCCGCATGCACTGCTTGATACGGTCGGTGTTATCGGCACCAGCTCTCTTCAGTATGCAGGAGTGCAGAAAGCGGTTTTTGCTGCAGTGTGCATCGGGGTATCCTGGTTGTGGTTTATAGCCCTTGGAATCGCCGGGAAGGCTGTGGGAAGCATGGACACCTCGGGCCGACTGCTTACGGTGATCAACCGGATTTCGGCGGTAATCATGTGGGGGACGGCTGCTTACCTTGCCTTTGGGTTGATTGCGGGTTCTTAAGCTGCAGTAAAGTCACACGGACCCGCAAAACGTGAATGGGGATCGATCACACCTTTGTAGGGAAGTTATAGCGTAACATGTCTCCTGGGGACTTCTAAACGGAGACAGATACTCGAATCGCTTCTGTTCTCCCTGAAGTGACTTAACGGAATGGACTAAGGATATCCGGGCAGGGCCCACATAAGCCAGCTTAATGGAATACGTTCACAAGCTAGGGCTCTTGTACGCTAAGGCGGCGCGAAAAAATCCCCATGCCTATGCATGGGGATGCCTCGCGTTACCCGGGAAGCTTGAATTGGCTGTTGTACAGATCGTAGTAGAAGCCGCGCTTTGCGAGCAGCTGCTCGTGCGATCCGCGCTCCGCAATGCCGCCCTGGTGCATGACGAGAATTTCGTCCGCTTCGCGGATCGTGCTGAGACGGTGCGCAATGACAAAGCTGGTTCGACCCTGCATCAGCGTGCGCATCGCGGACTGGATATGCATCTCGGTCCGCGTATCGATGCTGCTGGTCGCTTCGTCCAGGATCAGAATGACCGGATCGGCGAGCACAGCTCTTGCAATGGTCAGGAGCTGCCGTTGCCCTTGGCTCAGGTTGCTCCCGCCGGATACCAGCATCGTGTCATAGCCCTCCGGCAGCTTCATGATAAAATCATGGGCGTTCGCCAGCTTGGCCGCAACCTCGATCTCTTCATCCGTTGCATCGGTTCGACCGTAGCGGATGTTCTCCCTGATGGAAGCGGAGAAGACATAGGCTTCTTGCAGCACGATGCCCAGCTTGCGGCGGAGGCTGTCTTTATCGAGCAGTCGGATATCCATGCCATCCAGCGTAATGCTGCCCGAATCAATCTCGTAGAAACGGGTGAGCAGGTTGATGATGGTTGTTTTGCCCGCGCCTGTCGGGCCAACCAGTGCGATGGTTTGTCCTGGGCTGGCTGTTAGCGACACATCGTTCAGAACCGTCACATCTTCCTTATAGCTGAAGGATACCCGATCAAATACTACCTCGCCACGTAGGCGGCCGGCGTCCTGCATTGGTTCTTCATTCTCGTACTCGGATTCCGTATCCATGATTTCAAATACGCGCTCGGCTCCTGCGACGGCTGACTGCACGAGGTTGAACTGATTCGCCAGATCGTTCAGCGGACGCTGGAACTGCTTGGAATAATTCAGGAAAGCTACGACGATTCCAACGGTGGTCCAATCCTGGAAGGCCATGTAACCCCCAACCGCAGCGATCAAAGCGAAGCTGACGTTGTTCAGCACGTTCATAACGGGACCGACGGTGCCGGCATAGATCTGTGCCTGGATGCTCGCTTCGGTCAGCTTTTTGTTATACGCGTCAAACTGCTCCCCTGCATGCCGCTCTCTCCGGTAGATCTGGACCACCTTCTGCCCGGAGACGGTCTCTTCAATAAACCCGTTAAGCTCACCCAAATTTGCCTGCTGCTTGGAGAAATACTTGCGGGTACGTCCGGCTACCGTCTTCGTGAACAGCATCACCAGTGGTATGGTTACCATGCTGAGCAGAGTCAGCCATAGGTTTAAGTAAAGCATAATGCCAAGCGAGCCGATGAGAGACAGGATGCTGGCGATCAGCTGCGTTACGCTTTGGTTCAGCGTCCCGGAGACGTTCTCGATATCGTTTGTTGTGCGGCTCATCAGTTCTCCGTGCGTCTTGCTGTCAAAAAAACGAAGAGGGAGGAGCTGCAGCCTAGCAAAAATATCCCGGCGCATGTCCTGAATGGACAATTGGGAAACCTTCACCATCACATGCTGCTGCAGCCAGGCAAAGAGGGCTGTCCCTGCATACACGGACAATAGAACCGCACATAAACCGGCAAGCCCCTTATAATCCCCCGGGATAATGTAGTCATCCACAGCGCTCCCGAGCAAGTATGGAGCGATGAGGGAGAGCACCGTACTGACCAGGGTGAACAGGAATACGGCTGCCATTCCTGCCCTGTAAGGCCGTATATAGCTCCAAATCCGGCGAATGGTGCCGAATGTATTCTTGGGCTTGCTTTTTGCTACGGTCATGCCATGCGTCGGTCTTCCGCCCCGCATGCTAAGATCCGGGGCATGATCCGAACGCTGCGTTCTTTCCTGTTCCGATCCACCCTGTTCCGATCCATCCTGAGCCGATCTTTCCTGATCCGTTCTAGCCATGGGCGGACACCTCCTTGCCGTATTGGGATTGGTAAATATCCCGATACAGCTCGCAGGAAGCGAGAAGCTCGGTGTGCGTGCCTTCCGCCACGATTCTTCCGTCATCCATGACCAGGATTTTGTCCGCGTCGATTACGGACGAGACCCGCTGCGCGATCATAAAGCAAGTCCGGCCTGACATGAGCCGGGACAATTCCTGCTGCAATCTGGATTCGGTGCTCATATCGAGCGCGCTTGTGCTATCATCGAGAATTAAAATGGACGGCCTTACAAGCAAAGCCCGGGCAATCGAAATCCGCTGTTTCTGCCCGCCAGACAGATTGACGCCCCGTTGTCCGAGTACCGTATCGTAACCATCCGGCATGGCGGCGATAAAATCATGCGCTTGGGCTGCTTTTGCCGCAGCAACAACCTCCTCGTCGGATGCATCCGGTTTGCCGTAACGGATGTTATCACGGATCGTGCCGGTAAAGAGAATGGTCTCTTGCAGAACGATGCCGATCCGCTCGCGCAGCGCAGCCAAATCGTATTCCCGCACATCCACGCCGTCGATCCGCACGCTTCCGGCCGATACGTCGTACAGACGAGGAAGCAAGGCAACCAAAGAGCTCTTGCCTGATCCGGTTGCACCCATGATGGCGATTTTCTGTCCGGGCTGTGCCCTGAACTGGATATCTTGCAGAACAGGCTTTCCGCTGTCAGCTCGATAAGCGAATGAAACCTGGTCAAATACCACCTCGCCATGAGGCTCCACCTGTTTAACCGGAGCGGATGGGGAGACAATATCAGGCTGGGTGTTCATTACTTCCTGGATCCGGTCGGCCGAGACCTTGGCGGTAGATATCCTCACCAGCATCATGGCGACGGATGAGACGGCAAACAGCACCTGGGTGACGTAATTGATGAATGCGACAAGGCTGCCGACTTCAAAGCTGCCATCGATGGCATTTTTTCCGCCAAACCATAAGACGGCAACGATGCTGACATTCAAAATCATCGTCAGGATCGGCATATTCAGCGCCACAAGGCGCTGGGTTTTGACGGAAGCATCCGTGAAATCCGCGTTTGCCTCGTGAAATCTCCGCTTCTCGTATCCGGCCCTGACAAAGGCCTTGGATACGCGGATGCCTGCAAAGTTCTCTTTAAGTACCGTATTTACCTTGTCGAGTTTGTTCTGAACCTTGGAAAACAGCGGCAAGGTTGCCCGGATCAGCAGAAACATGACAATGAACAGCAGCGGTACGGCAAGAGCCAGGATGCCTGCAAGCTTGGGGCTGATGATTACCGCCATGATCATGCTGCCAATGGCCAGCAGCGGGGAGCGTACGAAAATGCGGAGCAGCATTTGGACCATTGTCTGGAGCTGCACGATATCATTTGTCAGCCGCGTAATCAGCGAACCGGTCGACAGCTCATCCAGGTTACGGAAGGAGAGGGTCTGGACTTTGCGGAACAAATCCCGCCGCAGGTCGGCTCCGAAGCGCTGGGAAGCGATCGAGGAATAGACGGTGCATCCGAGACCGCCCAGCAGCCCGACTCCGGCACATCCTAGCATAAGCAAGCCTGTATGCAGGATGCGGGTCGTATCATTCTGCATGACTCCTTCGTCGATAATGCGCGCCATGAAAACCGGCTGAAGGAGATCCATGGCTACCTCCAGCAGCATGAGCAGCGGTGCTAGAACAGCCGCGACCCAGTGGGGGCGCAAGTAACGGAATAATTTGAGCAAGAGTGCGATTCACCTTCTTTTAGTGTATGGTGTATGGTATTTGGGGTATGGTCTAGTTACCAAGTTAAGCCATTCTCTCACGGATTGTCAAAGGGATATATTTTTATCGTGGGCGACCGCTTCTTAAGAAAATCTTTAGGTTTCATCTGCTATTTTCTTAATAGTTGTCACGTAATCTGAGGGAGTTAATGACGACAGAGGGAGATGCTAAAGTTGAAGAAATGGATCATGCTGTTGATCGTATTCATGCTGGCCGGCTGCGAACCGACCGAGGAACCGCACCCTACGGGGAGTGCCGGGAACGAGGGTTTGGGTCAGGGTTCCGGTGTTCATCCAGCCAAGCAGAAAAAAGATGATAATCAGACGAATCAAAAACCGGATGCCGAGGTGCAGACCGTTCTAGTAGAAGAAGATCAAGTTCGTCGAGGTAATCTGGTCCTGGTAAACAAGGAGTTCAAGCTGGATGCCGGGGCAGTACCATCCGATATCGTTAATCTGAACGATACCCCCGAGCTCTTGCAAGGGTATGTGCTGCTGGACAACTCGATCCGGCTGTCACGACAAGTAGCCGAGCAATTCAACGGGATGATGGAAGCTGCCGCGGAGGATGGAGTTGTCCATTTCATGCTCAGCAGCGGCTATCGGGACATGGAGGAACAGGAGCAGCTGTATCGTGAAAAAGGGGCTGACTATGCGCTGCCCGCCGGCTACAGCGAGCATAATCTCGGCCTGTCCATGGATATCGGCTCAACCCAGATGCCGATTGACCAATCGCCGGAAGGCAAATGGCTTCAGGAGCATGCCTGGAAGCATGGCTTTATTCTCAGGTATCCGAAGGATAAGACTGAAATTACGGGGATCCAATATGAACCTTGGCATTTCCGGTATGTCGGCTTGCCGCACAGTCTGATCATGGAAGAGAAGCGGTTTACGTTAGAAGAATACTTAATGTTTTTGAAGAAGGAGAAAGCGTACTCGACAACCGTCGAAGGACAGCAGTACGATATTCGCTATGTACCCGTTGCAAACGGCGGCACCGTGATTGAGCTTCCTCAGAATAGCCAATATGAGCTCTCCGGCAGCAATATGGATGGTGTTATCGTCACGGTGAAACGAAGCGGGGGTGACCGATAATGAAGGCATTGCCCAAATGGACGTTAATGCTGCTGTATTGCGGATATTTGTATGTACTGCTCAAGGTTATCCTGTTTAAGTTCGGCGCGGTGGATGCATCGTTTCTGTTGAAACAGCTGGCTCGCGCGATGCAGCACCCCGATATGATACAGAATGGGCTGGAGTCCGCGAATTTCACGCCTTTTCTAACGATTCGACTGAATATCCGGCGGATCTCGGACCCGCATCATATGATTAATTTTCTGGGAAATCTGGTCATTTTTATGCCGAACGGCATATTCCTGGGACTTCTGACCAAAAGGAAAGCCGTAGGAGCCTTGGTCGCTTCTCTGGCTGTCAGTCTTGCGCTGGAATGCTCGCAGCTGCTCTTCTCCTTAGGGAGCTTTGATGTGGATGATCTGATTCTCAACGGTTTCGGGGGACTTCTCGGTTATTTCGGTTATTGGCTGATACTGCTGCTATGTACCGATCACTCATCCAACCAAGGCACCGTGAGAGCTTCCAATCGTCCTGCAACCTAGGGAACATGCAGCTCTGCCATTTACCGTAATCGGAAGATTTACGCGATTCTTCGCTCTCAAAGTATACGCATACCCTGCTTATAAAGGCACAAGAAATAAAGCAGGAGCCGGCATAGGATGTAGTAACTACTAGAGTGGGAGCGAGGTGAACAGTGCAGGATGCCTTCAAGACGGAAGAGACGTGCAACATCCAGATCCGAAACGGCCAAGCGATGGGTCGGCCACCCGGTCGTTGTGGTGCTGAAGGACGGCAGCTGTTATGTCGGCGAACTGAATAAGGTGCACGGCAAGGAAGTCACCCTGTCGGGATTCCGGGTTAATGACCAGATGGCGGCCCGAATCGCCAAGAACGGCGAACGTGCTCGAATTTCCGGATTATTCAGCGATTTATTCGGTGCCGGCGCGTTCAGCAGCGGTTCTCCAGCTGCTGCCGGAGCTGCCGCCGAAGCCGAAAACCGAGGTGGCCCGGGACCACTCGGATTCATCGGCGATATCTTGCCTCACATCAAGCTTGGCGTGAATGTAATCCAGTCTATCATGCCTCTCCTCAATATGTTGAAGATTTGAGGTCGTTCCACAGATTCTCCATGTGAAAGAAGCTTGATCGAATCAAGCTTCTTTCTTGTTTGCCTGCATGGTTTGTCGTCCGAGCGTCGACGATAATCGCGCAGCAGTCATCATTACACCTTCGCGCCGGGAGAGGCACGCGGTAAGTAAATGGGCCGTTTACGCGAGCGCACGCAAAATGGTCCGGGTTGCCTCGAGCTTGTTTCGTTCATCCCGGTCGTCGATGGACTGCAGCAAAATGAGCATCGGCATAAATACAGCGAGCATGCGTGCCAGGACATGAGTCTCATCGTCGACCTCACCATACGTTTCAAAGAAGGCGGGCCGGGAAGACGGGGGCAGGAAGCTATAGGCTACGCTTAAGTCGCATGCGGGATGCCCCACATTAACGTCGCCCCAATCGATGATCCCGGATATGATCCCGGTGTTGTCGACCAGCATGTTTTTATAATGCAGATCACCGTGAATCAGGGCTTTCTGCGTGGAAGCCCGGCCGAGCGTGATCGTATGGATATAGCTTTCAAGCGCGCCGGCCGTTTCGCTTCCGAGATGCGGGCTCAGCTTCGGCAGAAAGCCCAGCATGCGTTCTTTGCGTCCAGCGATATCCGATAGATTTCGCTGATCATGCGGAACCCCTTCCGCTTCGGCCGTATCCAGGGGGAACGCGTGAAGAGACTTTAGAAATTGCGCAAGAATCTGCGCGGAACGAGCGCGCTGAGCGTCGCTTAAGCCGGTTGGAAGCACGCCGGGTACATGGGTATAGCCCAGAAAAGGTGCCGGATAGTCCGTGCTTTCCTTGCCAAAATAAAGCGGTTTCGAATAAGGTACGGTTATGTAATCAGATAGCTTCGGCAGAATCCGTGCTTCGGTTTGCAGTAGAGGCACGGCGGCCCGTCTTCTTGGAAACCGGAAAACATAGTCGGACCCGATGCGGTAGACGATATTATCCCAGCCATGGCCCAGCCGCTCAACCGTTTCAGCAGAGAGCTCCGGGAACTGGCGGTCCAGCAAACGCCGGACGAGTCCGGAGGATACATCCCACTCGGGATCCCAAGGATTTGCACACATGGTATTACCCCCTTTGATTGGCTGCAGCTTCAAGGACGGAATGGTTTATCCATAATGGAAATGGCTCATTCATTGTAAGCCCAAATTCGTTCGTCTGCAATGCAGCGTAAGATTCCAAAAGCGATTGAATGTGTAACTGGTACGGAGGGCGGGATTCCGGCATGGAATACGGATCGACGTATTGGAGCAGGGGAGGTTATACTAATTCATGAAAGGGGGGAAACGTTAGGATGCAACGGATTCAGTCCATTATGAAAAATCACTACGGCATCGAAATAAGTGGTGTCAGGCCGCAGCAAGGCGGCTGGGCCGCATTGGCATTTAAAGTGAGCGATGATCGCCGCGCCTATTTTCTTAAGCAATATGAGAAGAGCCGCGCCTCTACGCCGAAATGGACGGCGGCCATTCGGGAATACATCCCGATCCTGGCGTGGCTTTCGGAGCAGGAATCCTTTCGCGGAAAGGTGCCGGTGCCTGTTCAAACCCTGGACGGCCAGTACCGCTGTGAGGATGAACACGGGATCTATCTGCTGTTTGAGTATATTGAAGGCGAAACGATTGGCGAGAACGAATTGACGGGAGAGCAGGTCAAGCAGCTGTCCGAAATCGTCAGCGAGCTTCACCTGCTGGGAGAGGAAATCCCGTATTCTACGCAAGGCATTCGCGAGAGCTTCGAGGTTCCGTTTCTGCGCAAGCTGGAGGATCGCATGCAAGAAGGCTTGCCGGATGATATGGAAGCAGCAATAGCCCCGGCTCGTTCGCACTTGGTCAAAGGGATGCGTACGGTTCGCACGCTATCAGAGCGTTTAGCAGGCCGCAATCTGCGCATGGCGCTCTGCCATATGGATCTGCACCACTGGAATCTGATGCAGAGCGGGGATGAATTAGTGCTTCTCGACTGGGAAGGAATGAAATTAGCGCCGGTGGAATCGGATCTGATGTTTATGACGGATACGCCGTATTTTGAGCAATTTATGCATATTTATCGTTCCCGGCATAACGGCTACCAGATGGATGAAGATGCGCTGCGGTTTTATCAAATCAGGCGTCGGCTTGAAGATATTTGGGAATTCATGGAGCAGCTGTTGTATGACGAACAGGCCGAAGAAGAACGCAGGAATACGCTGGACAGTCTGCGTAAAGAGCTGCTCGAGTTCGAAGCCGAGATATGAAGATCCCTCACATTACATAACGAGCAATCAGCCAGCTGGTGAACACCATAAACCATGATACAAATCCGAAGATTACAACAATTTTGTTCTCGCTCCAGCCGTATTTCAAGCTGAAATGAAAATGGATGGGTGTCATTCGGAATAATCTCAGCTTCGTGCGCTTGTAATACCAGACTTGCAGAATGACTGAAAGCTGCTCGGCTAAATAAACGAAAAATAGAAGCGGAATTAAAATTTCAACCTTCTCGATAACAGCCAGGAATGAAAGGGAGCCGCCGATGGCAAGCGATCCCGTATCCCCCATGAACGCTCTGGCAGGATAAATGTTGTACAGCAGCAAACCGAGAAGACAGCCGATCATGACAAGCGAGAATGCTTGTACCTCCGGCTTGTCGGATATGAGAAAAAAGAAGAAATAAGTGGGAATGGATACGTTGATCAGCAGCCCGTCCAATCCGTCAGTAAAATTGATCGCATTGGCGGATCCGACGATAAAGAGCAGCATGATAATCACGTACGCGGCAATCGGCAGCTGCAGGGAATATCCGCCCAATAGTTCGATATCGCTTGAGAGCGAGAAATACCGGAATAGTACGAGCAGCAGCCCGCCGGTAAACAGAAATTGAAACACCAGCTTCATCCGCCCGGATATGCCGGAGGGATCCTGAAAGACAGCCTTTTTAAAATCATCCATGAAGCCGATCGAGCTGAACAGAAGAAAGGTCGAGCATAAGAAGATCATGAGCGGATCGGGATGAAATTGCAAAGAGACGATGATTCCGATCAAGAGGATAAGACCGGCCATGAGAGGCGTTCCGCGCTTGGCTTGATGATCGGGAGGAAGCTCCGTGCGGATCGGCTGCATCAGCTTCAATGTGCGCAGCCCCCAGATGAGGAGCGGCGTAAATAAGGTTACTAATAAGAACGCAAGTCCGGATACACCAAGCATACTGCTCATTTCCTATGCACCGCTTTCTTTAGAAAAATTATGCAATATGATTATATTGTATTTCTTGGTGATAGACAATTATGCCAAGCTGAAGGACTAGAAGGCATAAAAGCAGGAATCCAAGCTTCCAACATGCAAACAATTTCGCATCGTTTAGTCGGAGCATGTGTGCGGACAGGTTCGAAGGACGCCTTCGTTATCGCGGAGATGCTGGGGGCTAAGCAGGGGGCGGGTATCCATTCCATGGCTGACAAGGGATGGATGGAAGTGAGTTTGTGATCATGAAAAAGGGACGGCCGTTCGATGACGGCCGTCCCTTTTTACAAGTTCGCTGCTGACTTTCCCTCTCAATTGGGCTCGATATGAACATGAACATCATAGACGCCGTGCGAGAGCTTTAATGCATGCTCCACCTCATCGGCGATATCATGAGCAACCCGAATGTCCATATTGGATTTCACGAGAATGACGACATCGACCACGGCGTTACTGCCGTAATTCCTGGCGCGGATGTTTTTAACGCCTTTAACGCCCTGAACGCGCTGCACCGTTTTTCGGAAGGCGCTGATCTTATCCTCATCGAAACCATCGGTTAAGTGGTGGGAGGCATCGCGAAAAATATCCCATGCCGTCTTGCAGATCAGGAAGCCGACAAGCACGGCCGTCACCGGATCGAGCCAAGGCAAGCCGAGAGCGGCGCCGACAATACCGACAACGGTGCCGATGCTCACCCAAGCATCCGACAGGTTGTCCTTGGCTGCAGCCATGACCGCTTGGCTGTTGATTTTGGCGGCGAGGCGCTTATTGTACCGATAGACAAAGTACATCACAATGGCGCAGAATGCTCCGGTCCACGCAGAGATCAGGTCAGGCGCCTCATGCTTGCCTTCAAATATAGAAGAAACCGCCCCAAAGAGCACCTGTATACCGACCGCCATCATGATGAAGGAGGCCATTAAGGAAGCGACCGTTTCGGCCTTCCAATGTCCGTACGGATGGTCTTGATCCGCTGGCTTCTGCGATAAGCGGAGCCCGATCAGCACCGCAATCGAGGCAACGATGTCTGTTGCATTATTCAATCCGTCCGCCCTTAGGGCTTCGGAGTTCCCGGCATAACCTATTACGAGTTTAATTGCAGATAAGCACAGATAAGCAATTATACTGATAATGGCGCCCTTTTCACCTGTTTTCAAATCTTCGTAACGCTGTTGTTCCACATCTAGCCGACTCCTTCCGCATCCCTCAAACAATACTTGACTATATTATCAAGGCGATGACGGGTGGGTCTAGAGCAACGTTGTTTCCTATCACTTAATAAGTGACGAGAGGCAAAAAGAGTTGCACCGGACTAAGAAAAATAGAGAGGGGAAATCATAGCCGCCGGTTTGCGCGCCTCATAGACAGCAGCTGCTCGAAGCTCGCCACGGACGGCTGAGCAACTCGCGAAGGACGGATTAGGGTCCGGTCACATGATGTTGTTCAAGTAGAGCATATACTCCCCGCGATGAAGCGGGTTTACCTGCTTGCGGCTGTTCTCCGGAATATTGCCGCGAACACGAACGTGGCCCCCGGGCCTGATGGTCAGCAGACCTTCGCCGCTCGTCAAGGCATGAACCTCGGCTTTGAGCTGGTCAGAGGTGCGAACAGGGATCGTTCCGTTGATGTGGACGATGCCGTTCACAAACCGCGGCTCCTCGAAGGTTCCTTCTAATGCACCCAGGGACGATAACACCTTGCTCAAGCTAAATTCCGGTACGATGAATTGAAGCTTGTTCACCGGTTCATAGACATTCGTTCCAGCCTCGTTCAAGGCCTTCATCAGCACGAGCGGCGTCAGACTCCGGAAATCCTTGGCCGTCGAGACGGGACTTGCATAGCCGGTATGAGTTAACGTTACGACAATATCCGTGACGGACCATCCAAAGAGCCCTTCCTGCAGGACCTCGAACACGGTATCTTTGATCGCTTTCTGAAAGGACAGCGGAAGGGAGCCAAGCTCGACCTCCAATCGGTATTGCAATCCCGATCCGTCGATTCCCGGCTCCACCCGGAAACCGACGGTTGCATAGAAGGGGTTCTGAGGCTCTCCCATCCGCTCCACGGCCGCTCCGATAGAAACCGGCTTCTCCAAACAAATCACTTTTGGAGCGGAGAAGACGGCTTCGATGCCGTACTGCTCCCGTATGATTTCAAGCAGGATTTCCTGCTGGACCTTGCCGAATACGTGAATGAAGCTTTCTTGCGTTCTTGAATCGCGCGTATATTGCAGGAAAGGGTCCTCCATGGTGAGGTCGCTCAATGCGAGATGCAGGATAGGAGCATCCTTTGAATCCATAGCGGATACCTTGACCTGGATCGGGGGGCGTTCAAAGCGGAAGGACTTCATCCGATCGGATACAACGCCGATCACGTCGCCTACCTTCACATCCACGCCGCCCAGCACCGCGATGTCCCCGGCATAGACGCCGTCCGTTGGCACGATGGCTCCATGCATCAGGCAAAACAGCTGTTTTACCTTCATATACGTTGTGTGCCCGTCTTTCGAAACGACCGGTATTCGCTCCCGCTTCCGGATGCTTCCGGCGAACAGCCGGAGATAGACAAGACGCTCCCCATTTGCCTGCTTCATGACCTTGAATGCAAGGCCGGATAAAGGATCGGCGCTGTCCTCGACGGGAGTATGAACAGGCAGGAACGACTGTAATGCCTCCAGGAGGGGGTCGATCCCTACGCCCCTGGCTGCGGATCCCGCAAATAGCGGATAAGCTGCAGCATTCTTGGTCTGCTGGCGCAATTCCGCCTGCAATCGAACCGCAGAAACAGGGATGTCATGCGCATAATGCCTCAGCATATCTTCGTTGTTCGAAGCCAGAATCTCGAGCCAGCCAGCTTCATGTGGGTCGGCGGGACGGACCGTGGCCCACGCCGTACCTTCCTCCGATGGGACCGACATCTCGCAAACGTTCCCGCTCAGCCGCTGACGGATCATGCTGCAGACTTTGCGGTAGTCCGCCCCCATCCGGTCGAGCTTGTTTATAAATAAAATGGTCGGGATGCCCTGTTCCTTCAACGTTTGCATCAGTACCCTTGTTTGTGCCTGCACGCCTTCAACGGCAGAAATAACCAGGATAACGCCGTCCAGAACGCTTAACGAATGCTCGACTTCCGATATAAAATCCGCATGACCTGGCGTGTCGATCAAATTGACCTTCAATTCTCCCAGCATAAACGAAACCGCCGCGGATTTGACCGTAATTCCCCGACGGCGCTCAATATCGAGCGAATCGGTCGTTGTATTGCCTTGATCAACCGAGCCGGCTCGGTTGATCACGCCTGTCTTAAAGAGAATCTGTTCGGTTAATGTCGTTTTGCCAGCATCAACATGGGCCAACACCCCGATATTCAATATGTTCTTCATATATAGCAGCCCTCATTATTAAATTCATTGTGATCGTTCCTTTCGATTGCGCATTCTGTTTCAGTTGCCGCATCAATACCGCCTCCATATTCAATAAAGTTACTAATAGTTTATCCACCCAGCCGTACTCTGGCATATGCCGAGAACATTTATAATGAATCATTCTCTTGCTCCTGACGCTTCATCCTCCGATGTTGAGGTTTCCAGGTGAATTATTCAGTTATATCTGATTAATACCGTGAACGGCTTCCCGGTTTGGATTAGGATAGACCCATACACCAGATAAAAAGGAGTCTTGCGTATGATTTCACTTCATGCGATCAATAAAAACAACTGGGAGGATTGCATTCGCCTCAAGCCGAAGGCTGAGCAAGCAAAGTGGATTGCCCCCAACCTTTACTCCATCGCTGAGGCGCAGTTTATGGAGGGATTCCGAACAAGGGCCATTTATCATGATGAGGACATGATCGGCTTTGTCATGTACGGGGTTCATACCTACGATGATAATTATTGGATTTACAGGTTCATGATCGATGAGCATTATCAGGGGCTGCATTATGCGAAGCCGGCCCTGCGGCTAGTGCTCGAAGAGATCCGCAGCGCGCCTGATCAGACGAAGCATGTGATGCTTTGTTATAAGAAAGAGAATGAGCGGGCGGAGAGATTATATCTCCAGACCGGTTTTCGGAAAGCGGGGATCGCACCTTGGGGAGATATGATGGCAAGATATACATTTGCCGGCTAAGGAAACGTTCGTATGAACCCTGAGTCTTCCAATGGATCGATATGAACAACAGGCAATCGTTCCCCTTTCAGATGGCGGTTTCAGCGCATAAGAAGATGAACCTCATGATATATATGGCACCGAATCATCTTGTGCTAGAATACGGAGTTAGAAGAGGGATATGTTCCGTGGTCCGTAGCGGGGGTGACTCCGCTTGCAGAATGATAACTTTCATAGAACGGAGGAGCGTTCGTGATCACTATACTCCGGAAGTATTCCATCCGCGTTCAGCTGCTTACCATCGGTGGGGCGATGCTGCTGTTATTGTTCGGGACTTTTCTATGGAGTTATGACCAAATGCGGGGAATCACCTACAAACGGAACAGCGAATATACCCTGGAGCTGATATCAACGATTCAGAAAAATATCGCGGACAACGCGGACTCCATTAACCGCATTTTGCCTAATATCGCTTATAATGAGACGATTCAGCGATTTTTGATGGAGCGCGAGCGCCTGGCTCAGTTCGAACTGCAGGGAGCAGTTGAAGCACTTCTTGTTAATCTTCAGTCCATGAAACAGGGGATCGATAGAATCGTGCTCCTCTCTACGGTAGGGGGAGGCTTCTATAATTGCGTAAACTGCAAGGATTATATTCCTTTTGACGATATTCCCGACCAGACCAACGCCTATTATTCAGGACTTTATCACTATAAGCTCTCAAGTCCGACGAAGAATGTGGTGTATGTGGGTACGCCTGTGTATGATAAGAAAAACGTTGTGACAATCGGGAAAAAAATCGGTTATGCCGTCATCGTTCTGGAGGCCGATGCGATCGCACCCCAGCTCGGCTCGATGTCGACTCATCTTGCCGGGAAATTTTATGTACTGGACCGTAACGGAATCGTAGTGACAAGTAACGACGCTCCAAGCATCGGCCAATCGGTTGGCGGAATGGCAGAGGATGCTGCTCGTGCGCTTCAAGTCAAGGAGGGCGAGCCCGTTAAGTTTCAGAACGAAGAGGGAGATTTCATCCTGCATGCCAGGCCGGTGCCGGCGATCGGCGGAAGTATCGTAAGCGTGTTCGAAACAGGTGAGCTATTCAGCGGATTGAAGGATATGCTGACCCTTGTTCTTGGCATCTTTTCGTTGTCCATCGTAATCTTATATGCCTTTTACACCGCTATAAGCCGCAACATCCTTAACCCGATCCGCGCTTTCATGAAAATTATCAGCGGCCTGCGATCGCAAGGATTAGATAATCCGAACAAACGTGTATCGCTTGACGGGTATGCGGAGATTAGCATCATGGCCAGGCAGTTCAATACACTGCTCGATGAGATCGACGATCTGGCTGCGAAGCTTGTCGATTCAAAAACATATATTTATGAGCTGAAGCTTCTTAGGAAGCAAGCGGAGCTGCAATTTTTAAAGAATCAGATCAATCCCCATTTTCTTTACAATACGCTCGAAACCATTAAAGGAATCGCATATGTGAAGAACGTCCCCGAGATTCGGGAAATGACGGATTCTCTTGGACTCATCTTCCGCTACAGCATTAAAGGCGGAGACGAAGTACGGCTCAAGGAGGAGCTTGCGATCGTTAATGCCTATATCCGGATTCAACAGATTCGATTCCAGGATCGGTTTGACGTTGTGTATGATGTGGATGAACGAAGCTTGCGGGTTTCGGTCATCAAGATGATTTTGCAACCGCTTGTGGAGAATGCGGTGTTCCATGGAATAGAACCGAGCCTTGAGCGATGCCTCCTAACGGTAGGAAGCCGGATTGAGGGCAGCAGCATGCTGATATGGGTGCAAGACGATGGTGTAGGCATGGAGCCTGCCCAGCTGGATGAAATCCGTGCTCATTTAGAGGACAAGTCTGGCCCGGACCTGACCTCGGATACAAAATTTATCGGCATGTTAAACGTAAACAACCGAATCCGATATACCTATGGGCCGGCGTACGGCATCGTATCGGTCGATAGCGAACCGTCGAACGGAACCAGAGTAGTTATCAAGCTTCCGCATGGAGGAATGACAAATGCAGTATAAGGTTTGGCTTGCAGATGACGAACCCTGGATCTTGGAAAGCTTGAAGCGAATGCTTGACTGGCCGTCCCACGGTTTTGAAATTGTGGGGGAATCCAGCAACGGACTGGATGCTTACCGGCAGATGAAGCACCATCGACCGGATGTTGCGTTCATTGATATCCGGATGCCGGGCATGAACGGAATCGAATTGATCCAGAAGCTGTATGAAGAAGAGACCGGGGTCTGTTGCGTGGTCGCCAGCGGATACGCGGAGTTTGAGTACGCCAGGCAAGCTATGCATTACGGTGCTGGCGGATATATCCTTAAACCATTTCGTAACGAAGAAATATCCGAAGTGCTGCAGGGTTTGAAGAATCGTCTGAAACGCGAAAAGCAGCCCGAAGCCATTCGGCCATCTGACGCGATTACGGATACGGCAGATTCGCGCCCGGGGGACGATACACTGCGCTCGATTGAGCAGTACATTCGCGGGAATTTCCGGGAGCCTCTAACGGTTCAGGATATTTCCAGACAGTTCTTTCTCCATCCGAACTATTTAAGTTCGCTGTTTAAACGGGAATTCGGGGTCAATTTCACGAAGTTTCTAAACGATATCCGAATGGAGCACGCTTGCAGCTTATTGCTCAACAGTCGCTTATCCGTCCGAGAGGTGGCGGAACAGGCCGGGTACAAAGACTATTTCTATTTCGCAAAAATGTTTAAACGGCACACGGGCTTGACGCCGACCGAGTACCGTTCCATAGATGCATCGACAAAACCATAGATTCGGATCAGCCCCGCTGAATGCCTCGGAACACCTAGTGTGTCCGGGGCTTTTTCGTGCGACTGAAGCGGATTTGACACGCAAGGCTTTGAGCGAATGATGTTAGAAAAGTACATAGCATATCTGAGGATCGTACATATGGTTTACCTTCAGCGCACCGTATACTTGGAGCATTAAAAGATAACGCCATGAAAGAGAGGGCAGATGCGATGGAGAAAAGCTTATGGGCGCGGATGGTGGAGCATAAATACATGTACTTGCTCGTGTTTCCGCTGCTAGTGTTCTACATCCTGTTCGAGTATGTCCCGCTGTATGGCCTGCAGCTTGCCTTCAAGGAATTTAATTTCGCCGAGGGCGTATGGGGCAGCGAATGGATTGGACTGGCCAATTTTCAAGAGATCTTTTTATTGGATGACTTTTGGACGGCGTTCCGAAACACGGTCATCATTGCACTTGGCCGGCTAATCTTTGAATTTCCCGTACCGATTGTAGTTGCACTGCTTCTGAATGAAGTCCGAACGGCCAGACTAAAGAAATTTTATCAGGTTGTGTACACGTTTCCGCACTTTTTATCTTGGGTTATCGTTAGCGGAATTCTCGTTAATTTTCTGGGCTCGTTCGGCGTACTGAATCAATTGCTGGACATATTGGGGTTTGAAAAAGTCAGCCTGCTGGTAGACCCCGAATCATTTCGCGGTCTTTTGTTCGGCAGCAGCATTTGGAAGGATATGGGGTGGGGGACGATCATTTATTTGGCGGCCATCGCCGGGATTAATCCGTCACTCTACGAAGCGGCCAGCATCGATGGAGCCAATCGGTTTCACCAGATGCGATATATTACCTGGCCGTCTCTAAAGAGCACGGTTGTGATCCTGTTGATTCTGCAAATCGGCAATACGATGAGTTCCGGTGGGAGCGGGTTTGACCAAATTTTTAATCTGTACAACCCGGCTGTTTATGAAAAAGCGGATATTCTCGATACCTATGTCTACCGAAGGACTTTTTCGGTCGGCGACAGCTATGGGACGTCAACGGCCGTCGGCTTGTTTAAATCCATCATCAATCTTGCGCTGCTGGTAGCGGCAAACCGCGCGGCCAAGAGGTTGGGCCAGGATGGTCTCTACTAAAGCATGCCAAGCTGCGTTGCTGCTTGTATTTCGGGTGAAAGGAGGACGCCAATGAAACCGAAAGCGAATGGAGCCGATTACATGATTCACATCCTGCTTATGCTGATGGCCGTCATGACCATTCTGCCCTTTTACAATGTATTCATCACTTCATTTGCCGATCCGGCGTCGGTCGTTAAGCAGCAGTTCTATTTAATTCCCACCAGCTTTAATCTCAGCTCATACCGTATGCTGCTTGACGGCAGTTATGTCGGGAAAGCGCTGTTGAACTCCCTCATTGTCACGGTGTTCGGAACGTCGGTTAATATGCTGGTGACCACATGCGGAGCTTATGCCTTGTCCAAGAAATCCATGCCCGGCCGCTCCATTATGATGGCAGGCATCGTATTTACGATGCTCTTTTCGGGAGGACTTATTCCATATTATTTGACGATTAAGGGGCTTCAGTTGATCAATCACTATGGAGCCATGATATTCCCTGTAGCAGTCAGCACCTTCTTCTTGATTGTCATGATCAATCACTTTCGCACGATCCCGCCGAGTCTCGAGGAGTCCGCTAAGATCGATGGGGCGAATGATCTGTATATCCTCTTTCGCATCGTCATTCCGATTTCCAAGCCGACGATTGCTGCGATTACCTTGTTTTACGCGGTCGCCAGATGGAACGAATGGTATAATGCGATGCTGTTTATGACTGACACCGATAAGCATCCCATGCAGCTGTTCTTAAGGAACATGCTGGCAGACGTAACCAAGATGGCCAGGGACGATATGGGCGCGGCCATGATGTCGCAGCTCAATCAGGGCTACCCCGACGGGATCAAAATGGCAAGCGTCATTATAACCATGGTGCCGATTATGCTGGTGTATCCATATCTGCAGAAACACTTTTCGGCAGGCGTAACATTGGGTGCTATCAAAGAGTGACACATATTCACGAATATCGATGGGGGAGGTTTTACTATGCAAAGCGTCCGCTGGCAAGGAAAATCCGTTTTGATCGCGATCATGATCCTGGCACTTGTCATTACAGGCTGCACCAGGAAGGCAGGCAATAGCGATGCTGGAGAAGGTGGATCCGGGGGAGGGAAGAACGGGAAGAAGCTGGATATATCGGTCTCTTTTTTTAACATCGGGCTCGCCTTTCCGAACCGTGAAACAGACGAATATTTGAAGCAGCTCGAAAGCAAATTTAATGTCCGTTTCGTTGACAAAGTGATCAGCTATTCGGATTACAAGGAAAAATACCAGCTCTGGAGCGCCTCCGGCGAGCTCCCCGATGTGTTCAGTCACGATATCATTAACTCGGAGACGTATTATTCCTGGATTAAACAAGGGATCATTCGCGCACTTCCAGACGATCTCAGTCCCTATCCGAATGTAGCCAAGGTGCTTTCGCTCGACGAAACCAAGTCGCTTCGTGTGGACGGGAAGGCCTATATGATTCCGCGCCTGACGTACCGGGATTATGATACATGGGCGATGGAACGTTCCTTGATCGTCCGCAAGGATTGGATGGAGAAGTTAGGGATTGCGGATCCCGTTACCTACGATGATTATTTGAATATGCTGAAGGCTTTCGCCAAGGATGACCCGGACGGAAATGGCAAGAACGATACGGTTGGTCTTACCTTCCGGTCGGCTGCGATGCTGGCTCCCATTGCCGGAGGCACCTTTCCACACCTGCTGAACAGCTCGTGGGTGAAGGAGAATGGAACGTATATCCCTTACTATGCCTCCGATAAGATGAAGACGGTCGTCAAGCAGATGCGCCAGCTCTTTACGGAAGGCGCGATCGATCCGGATTTTGCCATTATGAAAACAAACGACGGGATTGAAAAATTCGGCCAGGGTAAAGTGGGCGCGATCTCCATGCAGGCTACTCCGAACGGTTTAGCCAAGCTCAATGCGGCATGGAGCAAATATAACAAGGACACAAAGTTTGAGGATATTGCCCACATCATTCCGGTGACATGGCAATCGGATGACGGAAACCGATACCGCTATACGGCCGTTACGTTCTGGTCGGAAAGCTATTTCAGTGCTCGAGTGAACGATGAGAAGATGGACAGAATCCTGCAAATATACGATTATCTGCTCTCTGACGAATTTATCAGAGATAAACAGTACGGAATTGAAGGGAAGGACTATACCATAGAAGGCGAGAAGATCACGATTACGCGTGAGAAGAATGAAGAGGGCGAATTTAAAACGATTGGCAGCTTGTATCCGTCCTTCAACCTGTTTGGTTCGCTCGCGGCTTGGGGACAAGAGCTCGAATTCGTAGAGAGTGAAGTCAACAATATTGCATATGGAGAGAAGCTGTCGAGGATGTCGAGGGAAGGACTGAAGCAGCGAATTGCCGAGCATGTCCCCGTGCCGACCAATTATCAGCTGGAACTGCTGTATACCCCGGCCAAATCGAAGCTGAGCGCCATAAATCCGACGGAGGATTTGACTAGGGTCATGCTATCCAAGGAGGACCCGGTAGCGATGTGGGAGAGCATTGTGGCAGGTTACGAGAACAAAGGCTTGTCACAGGCTATACAGGAAGTAAACGAAGCTGTGCGAGAGCAGGGGCTCGACAAATGAGCGGCAGTCAGAGCATGGATTATCCGATTGCCTGCACAGACCAGAAAAGCCATCGAATCCTGGTTTTCGCCCCGACAGCGCCCGATTGGAACATGGACGAATCATTGATATGGTCCTGGTCTCTCTTAGACGTGGACGGATTCAGCGAGCTCCTTCCGGCATGGGGGCTGCCGACTGAAGCCAAGCTTCGGCATGATCCGATTCGCGGTGGGCAGTGCATGATCGTTACGGATTCTTGCGGGCTTGCAGCGATCCTTCCTTATCCCGGAGGAGAATCCCTCATATGGGGGGCCTGCGTAGGCGGCAATCCTCACTCGGCCGAGCTGCTTCCTAACGGGAATCTGGCTGTGGCGGCCAGTACAGGCGGTTGGGTCAGGATCTATGCTTCTTCCCAAGGGCTAACAGATCAAGTTTATGCCGAGCTTCCGCTTCCTGGTTCGCATGGTCTGCATTGGGATTCTCGCCGAAATGTATTATGGGCTCTAGGCGATCATGATTTGGTAGCCCTCCGTCTCGAAGGAACAGATGATCAACCGGAGATCGCGGTGGACGATCGGGTTCCCCTGCCAAGCAGGTACGGTCATGATCTCCAGCCCGTGTGGGGAAACGACGATCGCTTGTGGATCACTACGGTTTCGCATGTCTACCAGTACGTCATATCATCCGGACGGTTTGTGAGTGAATATGCGGATTGCCCGTTTGTGGATTGGCATGATGTGAAGAGCATCGGCAATCAACCTTCTGGCGTAATCGTTTCTGCTGCGCCCAAACCGGGAGGACTTTATGAATGGACGACGGACGAGATCCGCTTACACGGGACATCGAATCGGATCCGCAAAGGGGCAGCGATATACAAGGCTAGGATTTGGGCCCCGGGGTATTAGCCCGTCTATGATCACAATAAGGAGGCTGGAGCATGACTTCACTAAAGAAGCAGCGGTCTGTCCTATCGGATCATCCTTCCATGTGGCCGCTTGGAACATCGCTCTCGTTAAATGATTGGGCCGATGGTCATGTCGATATTGAAGCTGTTCATCAAGCCGGCATTAAGGTTATCGAGCTGGCTTGGCGAAACGATGCCTTCGATCTGTTCAATCCGGTGAATGAGCGGACCTGCAGATTTTGGATCGAGAATAGTCGAGAGCTTGGAATCAGCATTTGGACGCTGCATCTGCCTTATGGCCCCGCCTTCGATATATCGGCCGTCAGCGAAGCGGCTTCTGTCGAGGCTTCCCGCTTATTATGCCGGTTGATGCAGCTTGCCCATGAATGGGGCATTCCCATGGTTGTACTCCATCCAAGCTGGGAGCCAATTACGGATGAGGAACGTCCGCAACGGCTGGAAGCGTGCAGGAGGGCATTATCGGTGCTGGCAGATGAAGCGGAAGCGCTCGGCATACGGATCGCAGTTGAATGCTTGCCGCGCACGTGCCTCGGGAATTCGGGCCGGGAGATCGCAAGTCTGCTTGCAGCGGATCCTCGGCTCGGCATATGTTGTGATGTCAACCATCTTCTGCTGGAAGCCCCGGAATGCTTCATCAGAGAACAGGGCGAACGCATCTTCACGGTCCATATGTCGGATTGCGACGGTCGAGATGAAAGACACTGGATGCCGGGCATGGGCTCTATTCGGTGGAACGAGGTTTTGCGAGCATTGGTTCTGCACGATTACCAAGGTCCGTTTATGTTCGAGGTCCGCAGACCTGTTCCTTCGGAAGTGGCAGCTTGCTGGGAACGATTGATCGAAGGCTATGATCTTGCTTATCCGAAAGCAATCGAACTTCCGTGAACACATGATGAAAGGAAGGGATCGAATGAATAATCGGAAGAAGATGACATCCCGGCTGCGCCATTTGCTGCTCGCTGCTGGTATCTCTCTGGCTGCCCTGACTCTCTTTATTACCGGGGATAACCTAAGAATGAGCTGGGTGGACGCATCTTCGCCTCTCCAGGAGGATTATGATATCGCTATGAGCGATCAAGCGTCCAAAAAAATATTGGTGATGGACCCTGGCGTCTCTGATTGGAATGATTCCATGGCCGTTAAATGGTCTTGGGCACCCATTGCATCCAACGGCTTCGCTGAGTTTACCGCCTATTGGGGATTGCCGACGGAAGCACGGATTAGAAACAGCGATTTCTTCGGAACCCAGGTTATGCTCGTTACCGACTCAAGGGGATTGGCCGCGATTATTCCATATCCTGCAGGAAATTATAAGCTCTGGGCAGCGAATGTAGGCGGCAATCCCCACTCCGCCGAACTTCTGCCCAACGGCAACATTGCCGTTGCAGCAAGCACTGGAGGCTGGGTACGGATTTATACATCGTCTCAGAGCTGTCATTCAACGACATACGCAGAGTATCGTTTGGAGAGCGCTCACGGCGTATCTTGGGATCCGCATAATGAAATATTATGGAGCCTGGGAAATGGGGCGATCGTTGGGTTGAAGGTAGGGGGAACAACCGCGAGCCCGACGTTGACCGAGCATGTTCGACTGGATGTTACCCGCTTGAACGGGCATGACATACAACCGGTGTATGGAGACCTTGACCGATTGTGGGTGGCATCGGGTGGGAAGGTATATCAATACGTCAAATCGACCAATTCGCTCGATCTTACGTATGCGGGAGCTGACGAGATCAGCCGGGTGGGCGTAAAGGCTGTCGGTAATCAGTCATCAGGCCAGGTGGTGCAAACGGTCGCGGATGTCGCGAAGAATCCGGTCGGCGGCTGTACGCTTTACACGTGGTGTACGGATTCGGCAGACTTTTTCCTTCCGAGTGCAACGCGTACCAAGACCGGTGCTGCATTCTACAAAGCACGGATACTGAATCCTAACTATCAGTAGTTGAAGATAGCCGGGATCGAGAGCCCATATCCCTTTCAAAAGCTCGACTAGTGAGGAGATGCTGCTGAGGATCGTTCAAGCGATGTGCTTGGGCGATCTTTTTTTGCCGGGTATGGTATGCTATCCTTACGTATCAGGATGGATCTGAAGGAGGCAATCGGATGTTGATGATGAACGAGAAAATAAAGGCACGCGAGGTTGAACTGACGGGACTCGACGGCGAGGACCTCGGCATCATGCCACGGGACGAGGCATTAGCGCTGGCGAAAGCGAATAAGGCGGATTTAGTGTGCACTTCGCTGTTCAGCAGCCCTCCGCCATGCAAGCTGGTCAGCCGAGGAATGGCCAAGCAGGAGGCCGCGAAGGAGAAGAAAGGACAGAAGCCGGCCAGCGGTCCGATCAAAGTGAAAGAATTTCGCCTCACCGTACATATCGAGGAGCACGACTATGATACCAAGCTGTCCCAAATGCAGCGCCTGCTTGAATCGGGCAAGGCGGTCCAGCCGATCATCCGCATTCAGGGCAAGGAGGGCGATGCCGCCCGGAAGCTGCTGGAACGGTTGATCCACGATCTGGCCGGGAAGGGAACGAAGGAAACCGGCATCCAAGTGAGCGGCAAGCAGGCGACGGTGAAGCTGCTCCCGGTGTAAATGCCACCAGGCGTGCAATTCCATGATTTACTTTTGCGTTCTTTGATGATACTATAATTCAAATTATAAACGCGATGAAGAGAAGAGTAGACGAGTCAGGATTCCCTACAGAGAGCCCCAGCAAGCTGAAAAGGGGCGGGAAACCCTTCGTTGAACCAAGCCTCTGAGCGGCGCATCGGAACTTGTGGTTTACATAAGCAGATGGTGCGACAGGAGCTCCTGTTATAGAGCTAGGGTATAAGCCGTCAGCCGATGGCCGTACCTGATGAGGCCGGTATCGTGAGATATCGGCAAATAGGGGTGGCACCGCGAAATCAAATCTCGTCCCCAAGACATTTGTCTTGGGGGCGGGATTTTTTGTCGTTCCAGAGGAAATGAACATGTTAATTTAGAGGAGGTTGTACCCATGAGCACTGACAAAAGAAACGCAGCTATGAAGTCCGACTTTCTGACGGACATTGTGCGGGAGGACATCGCGAGCGGAGTGTACAGCAGGCCGATCGCGACGCGTTTCCCGCCCGAGCCGAACGGTTACCTTCACATCGGAAGCGCATATGCCATCCAGGTTAACCATTCGATCGCTGACAGGTTTGACGGCAGGTTTAATCTGCGCTTCGATGATACGAACCCGCTTAAGGAAGACGTTAAATATGTGGAGGCGATCAAACAGGATATTGAATGGCTTGGATTGAAGCCGGATGTATATTTCGGATCGGATTACTCGCAGCAAATCTGCGAGGCCGCAATCAAGCTGATTCGCAAGGGCAGGGCCTATGTCTGCGACCTTAGTCCGGAGCAGATGACTGCTTACCGGGGAACGCTGACCGAGCCGGGGAAGGATAGTCCATACCGAGGCCGGACGGTGGAAGAAAATGAGTCCTTATTCAAGCAGATGAAGAATGGAGAGTTTGCAGCCGCCTCGAAGGTGCTTCGGGCGAAGATCGATATGGCATCGCCTAATCTCAATTTGCGGGATCCCGTACTGTACCGGATTATCCATGCGGAGCATTACCGAACCGGAAATGAATGGTGTATCTACCCGATGTATGACTTTGCCCATCCGATCCAGGATGCCATTGAAGGGATTACGCACTCCTTATGCTCGGCAGAGTTCAAGGATCACCGCCCGCTGTATGAATGGGTACTGAGGGAGCTTGATATTACGGAGCCTCCCAAGCAGAGGGAATTCGGCCGGCTGAATATTTCGGGAACGGCTACGAGCAAGCGATATTTGAGGGAGCTGGTTGATGGGGGTTATGTCGACGGTTGGGATGACCCAAGACTGCCGACACTGCAAGGGTTGCGCCGTAGGGGCGTGACTCCGGAAGGGCTTCGACGATTTCTCGAAGAGCTTGGCGCGCTAAAAAATCCTAGTACCGTGGACTCGGCGATGCTGGAGCACTTTGTCCGCCAGGATTTGAAGATGCGGTCCCTGAATGCCATGGCTGTGATGCACCCGCTGAAAGTGGTCATCACGAATTTTTCGGCGGACCGGACGGAAATGCTTGTTCTGCGGAACCATGAAGGCGATGAATCCCTGGGAACCAGGAAAGTCCCGTTCACCAGGGAACTGGTGATCGAACGGGAGGATTTCATGGAGGATCCGATCGCAGGGTTTCACCGGCTGTCGCCGGGGCAGGAGGTGCGGCTGAAGGGAGCTTACTTTATCCGCTGCGAGGAAGTCGTAAAGGACCCGTTAACCGGTAAAATAACCGAGCTGCACTGCACCTATGACCCGTTGACACGAAGCGGAAGCGGGTTCAACGCAAGGAAAGTCAAGTCGACGATTCACTGGGTATCCATGAGTTGCGGGATCCATGCAGAATTGCATCTGTATGATCGCCTTCTGAAGGAGACCGCTGTTTTTGCAGAATCCGGCAACGATTGGAAGGAGCTCCTGAACCCGGCATCGTTGATTCGGGTGGAGAAGGCTTTTCTTGAGCCGAGCCTAAGCAATGCCTCTTTCCATCAAACCTACCAGTTCATCCGACACGGCTACTTCTGTCTCGATAACAAGCACGCCCATTCCGGGCATCTTGTGTTTAACCGCGTTGTGCCGTTGAAGGATTCGTGGAAGAGGCAGAACAGCGACATGTTCAAATGACCATGTATGCGATGCATTAAGCTTTGCGAACGCTAGGAATAGAGTTGCATTCGCTGCATTCCATCGGGAACGTATTAGGCTGGCCAATGCTCAGGATGCGTTAACGAAGGCGGGAGCTTCGTGCTCGCATCCCCGATGGCGGCTTGGACTTGGGCTTGGGTTAGGAAGAGGCATCCGGTCAGATTGGCTCCCCGAATGTCCGCATCCCGGAAATCCGCGCCGATCAGATCGGCTACCCTCAGATCCGCGCCGCGCAGATCAGCTGCGATGAGATAAGCCCCTCTCAGATTGGCATATCGAAGATCGGCGCCCTTAAGCTTGGCGCCGATCAGATCCGCACCCCGGCCGCCGATGTTCTTCCTGACGGGAGGACCGGTGTGCTTACGGCGGGCATTCTCCCGGACAAGCTCGCTTGTCCGAAGCAGGAGCAAATTGACTTCGGCCCGATGAGCTGCCACATCGAGCTTCAGCAGAGCTGGCGGAGGGAGAAGCGTCATGCGCTCGGTCTCCTCCAGCGCTCGTTCGATATCGGCATGAATTTCTTGCGCCGGCTGTTGTTCCAATGCTTCGCTTAAATACCATAACAGCTCGTGGAGCTGCCGCATTATCGGGAATACCTCGAACATTTCCTTGGCGGTCTCAGTTGACTGCCGCCAGTCGCGTCTCTGGTAAGTAAGCTGGGATACCTTCTGTCCTGCGCCAAAGCAATCGAACACGGTGCAGCCGCGGAAGCCCTTTTGTCTAAGATGATCGTGGATGGCGCAGCGGAAAGCGGCTCTCAGATTGCTGCAGGGTGTTCCGGCGTCCTTATTCACCGCAAAATCCGATGATGCCGCGAAGGGCAGCGCCACGCAGCATAAGCCGAAGCAGCTGGAACAGTCCGATTGCAGACTATGCCGCAGCGATTCGGATGAGGTTTGTTTGTTCGTCATGAATGATATGAATCTCCTTCCACATGGGCGATGAACATGAATACATAGATTCTATTTTAGACCATAGAGAGGGTAAAGTCATAGATGCAATCGGAGTTTTATCATTTTCGCCCCATTTAGGACATATGTCCTTTTCCCCAATGCCGGATATACTCTTTAATAATATACAGATCAATTACGACGCGAGGAGTTTATACGCATGAGAGGAATTGTATTTGCTATACTGGGCGGTGCATGCATAACTCTGCAGGGTGTGGCGAACGCAAGGATCAGTCAGGATATGGGAACATGGCCGGCGGCATCCGTAACGCAGCTGACGGGGTTTTTGATGGCATTGGTAATTTTGTCGTTTGTCCGTGACAGCAAGCAGTATTGGGTTAGGCAGGTCAACCCGCTGTATGTATTAGGAGGCGCTTTGGCGGCACCGATCATATTCAGTGAAGTTACCGCGATCCGGCATATCGGGGTAACCTTGACGATATCGGCGCTGTTGATCGCACAGCTGAGCCTGACGTTCGTGATTGACGCCGGCGGATGGTTCGGCGTGGCCAAGAAGAGGATTACGGCAGCTCAATGCATTGGCATTGCCATGATGATCGCCGGTGTGCTGTTCCTTAAAATGTAGCAGCAAAGGACAGAATCATGAACAGATGGGAAGTGAACTGATCGATGAAAGAAAGTCGCGATCCGGAACGCCTGCGTTCCTTAATTCGCGAGCACCAGATGGAGCATGTGTTCCCGGAAGAACTGGAGCCCCATCTGCTGCTGTGTGAGTACGAACAGGGAGAGAGCATTTGCAAGCAGGGGGAGACCGCTGAATACCTTTATGTGCTTGTTGGAGGGAAAATCAAGGTGTTTACAACGTCACCGGAAGGCAGGGCGCTCATCCTGTCCTTTAAAACGCCGCTGGAGGTGATTGGTGATATTGAGTATATTCAAGGAAATCCATTCATCAACACGGTGCAGGCGGTGATGCCTTCGACCATGGTTGCCGTTCATCATCGTTGGCTGAATAAATACGGTCAGTCCCATCCGCCGCTGCTGCAGTTTCTGTTGCAGATCGTCACCCGCAAATTTTATATTAAGTCCAATTTTATGAGCTTTAATCTGATGCATCCGGTGGAAGTTCGTCTGGCCAGTTATCTGCTTTCGGTCTCGCAAGGCGATTCCGGAGCGTTCGCAACCGATCCTCCAGATGTCTTCCAGCTGTCAGATATTGCGAATCTGCTCGGGACAAGCTACAGGCATCTGAACCGGGTGATTCATAAATTTTGCAAGGACGGCTTGATCGAGCGCCGCCGCGGCATCATCCTGATCAAGAATCGGGAGAAGCTGTTCGAGGTGGCCGGGGGCAATATTTACGAAGAATAAATGACCGCTAAGAACGCCATATGAGGAAAGTGAAGGAGGAGCGGAATGTGGCCGGAGGATTGGTATTGGCGCTTATAGCCGGCGCTCTGGTAAGTCTGCAAAATATATTCAACAACCGGGTTAATGCTGCCACGGGACTATGGTCAACGACAACATTGGTGCTTGGATTGGGCTTTGCTGCATCCTTCATCATAAGCTTGGCAGTTGAGGGTACCGCCACCTTCCAGCTGGACCAGATGAAGCCCTGGTATTGGATCAGCGGGGTCATCGGCGTAGGCGTGGTGATCTGTCTGGTTCAAGCTACGAAAATGCTCGGACCGACGTTCGCCATATCGATTGTCATGACGTCACAGCTCGGGTTCGCCCTCTTGTGGGATTCCATGGGATGGCTCGGTCTTGCTAAGGTTCCTTTTACAATAAACCAGCTGATTGGAGTTCTGGTTATCATCGGCGGCATTCTGGTGTTTAAATTAGGAGGATCACAAGAGAAGCAAGAAGCTCGAAAAGTTCGCGAAGGAGGAGAGTAAACATGGGATCGATCATTGATAAAGTCGCATGGCTGCATGTGGTTGACGGACGCATCTTATGCGCCCGTTCCAGAGGCAAGGATACGTACTATGTTCCCGGCGGAAAGCGTGAGGCCGGCGAGACGGAGCTCGAAACGCTTGCCAGGGAGATTGAAGAGGAGCTGTCCGTTCGGATACAACCGGAAAGCGCCGTGCACTACGGAACCTTCGAGGCGGAGGCTCATGGTAAAACCGATGGAGCCATCGTGAAGATGTCCTGTTATACGGCAGAGGCGGACGGAGAGCTGTCGCCAGCCTCGGAGATCGAGGAGCTGGCATGGTTGACATATCAAGATAAAGGACGTGTGTCCGAGGTGAGCCGGCTGATCTTCGAGCGGTTATACGAGACCAAGCAGCTGAACGATTAACCAGAGAACGATGATGCATTTAAGTCTAAAAAAGACGCCTCCGCGGAGGCGTCTTTAATCATTAGATTTAGAACGTACGTTCGATTTAAGGAACATTTGAATCAAACGGGGTCTTATTCGATTTTCATATTATTAGTATAAACGAACGCCTAATATAAGTCTATATTTTGCCAGGAAATTATTTTATAGTAGGTGATACCCGGCCGGGAAGTCAGAGCTTAGCCATCGCGTTGTATAGCTAAAGGGAGCCTATTTCTTATGCAAATTCGATTATGGAATACCAATTTAAAAGTTCGCTTATTTGGCGAAGCGCTGTTCAATATGCTCGTGTGGATGTACTTTCCGTTTATCGCGGTTTATTTCGGGAATGCGTTAGGAAATGATATCGCGGGGATGCTGATGACGGTTCCCCCGTTATTCAGCATGGCAGGGAGCTTGATCGGAGGCGCTTTGGCGGACCGGATCGGACGCCGTCCCGTCATGCTAACGGGCGCTGCGCTCCAAACCTTGATGTTCGCCGTATTCGCCTTGTCATCTTCCCATTGGCTCGATTATGCGGCGTTTATTGCCATTGGCTTCGGCGGTGCCATTTATCGGCCGGCCAGCACGGCCATGGTGGCGGACCTGGTTCCGGCACAGGACCGGCGTCAAGTGTTCGCTACGTTCACGACCGCCAATAATATCGGGGCAGTGTTAGGCCCGGCGCTTGGAGCGGTATTCTTCTTCCATTACCGGCAGGAGCTGCTGTGGACCTGCTCGTTCATCCTGCTGCTGTATTTCATCGCTATCTATTTGATCGTTAAAGAATCCATGCCGCCTGGGGAGGGAAGCGCTGGCCGTTCAGCAACGGTTGGCGAAATATGGAGGGAGCAGTGGAAGGGATACGGCGTTATTTTTCGCGACAAGGTGTTTCTGGTGTACATACTAGCAGGGATATTCGCGCTGGTAGCGATTATGCAGCTGGATTTGTATTTAGCCGTCTACGTCACGAACTACGTGCCTGCTCAGGCTTTGTTCTCCTGGGAGGAGGGCAAGCTGATGCTTTCGAGCACCGAGATATTGGGCTGGCTGCTCGGCCTGAACGGTCTCTTGTTTGTGCTGTTTATCCTGCCGGTAACCAAGTGGCTGCGCCATTGGAAGGAGCGCGACGTATTCATTATGTCATCGCTGTTATCCGGATTAGGGACGTTTGCCCTCGGCTTCAGCACCAATCTATGGTTCTTGTTTATCGTTACGATCGTGTTTACATTCGGCGAGATTGTCCGCTCACCGGTCATGCAAAGCTTTATCAGCCATTATGCTCCGGAGCATGCAAGAGGACAATACATGGGCGCTGACAATCTGCAGTATACGATCGGGCGATTTTTGGCGCCGGTCACTGTGTTTTTATCGGCGTGGATTCCGCCAATGGGAATATTCAGCCTGATCCTGCTGTCAGCACTTATTAGTGTCGTTCTATACGTACATTTGTTCAGAATATACCCCGCCTCGTCAAAACAATAGATGGTCCCATGCCGGATAGATTGGGGAATCCTCCGGGCAATCAAACAGATCAAATCAAAGCCGTCAGATTTACAGCTTGCTTATATGTCGTCGCGGCGATCGCATGACATTGTGAGCGGGTTGTAAATTTGGACGGCTCTCATTTATTGTCGTTCGTATTTACAAACCGATGGTCGGTATATATAATAAGGAGCAAAGAGGATGAGGAGTTGGTGGAGATGGCACCATTTATAGGCATGGTCATTTCGTTTCTCGTTTTTCGGTCACTCGGTTTAGCCGGCTGGGAGTACATGAACGACACCGTCATATCGCTTCGCTTTGCAGCAGCGGTGATGCTGCTGATCGCCGCGTCGGCTCACTGGGGCAGAATGCGTCCCGATTTGATTGCGATGGTACCGCCATGGATCCCGAAGGCGGGGATGATCGTAAGTTTGACAGGCATTTTTGAAATAACGGGTGCCTTTCTGCTGCTCTTCCCGTCGACGACAACGATAGCAGCAACCTTGCTGGCACTGCTGCTGATTGCCATGTTTCCAGCTAACATGCATGCAGCCCGTCATAAGCTCAAGCTAGCGGGCAGGCCGGTTCCACCGATAGGGATCAGAACGGTTATTCAAATCGTGTTTATAGCCGCTATATTAATTGCAGGCTGGCTGCCTTCGCAAGGATAATGCAGTACCTATAAGGAGGAATCGCATATGAAGCAAGAAGAACGCCGAGAGCAAACGCAGCACATCCTGCTGGAAGCAACAGAGGAATTGATTCGGGAGAAGGGCTGCAGTCAAACGACGTTGACGGACATTATGAAGCGCACCGGACTCTCCAAAGGCGCGATCTTTCATTACGTCTCCGGCAAAGATGAGCTGTATATCAATGTATTGAAAGCGAAGCTCGCGGAATCAAACGAACGGTTTATGAATGAAGTAAACAAGCAGGGGAAGAAGAAGCAATTTGAAGGACCCATGAACGCCATCGCGCATGGAATGACGAAGCTGGAAAGCCGCGATGACGTCAGCAACCAGATTTTGATGTATTTGATCGGAAAGAGCGATCAGCCGGGGATTGCCGAAATTGTAGCCGGGTTTTACAGGGAATCGACGGCCACCTCGAGGAAGTGGATCGAGACCGGGCAGGAAGCGGGCGTAATTCCAAAATCCATCGATGCCGAGCGGACGGCTGAGCTGTTCGAATTGCTGTCTTTCGGGCTGCGGGTACGGGGATTGATCGGGGTCAAGAGCGACGTCTTCGGTACGAAGGAGTATAAGGATTTTATCATCGGTATTCTCCAGCCCGGAGAAGCCGGTAAGGGGGGCAGGAGCTGATGACGGTATGGCTGTTTCTTCATATAACCGGAAGCGTGCTGTTTGTGGGGAATATCATAACGGCTGCGTTCTGGAAGGTAAGGGCCGACATTGAAGGCAATCCGTCCCACATCCACCGGACGGCGAAGAACGTGATGCTGGCCGACTACGTGTTTACGCTTCCGGGATTATTGCTGCTTATCGTTTCCGGCATCGTGATGGCTGGCCGCTCCGGATTTGGGATTGGAGGAATGAATTGGCTCACCGCATCGCTTGTCTTGTTCGGCGTGACAGGGCTGATTTGGGGAGGGGTATTGATCCCTTTACAGAAAAGCATGATCAGGCACAGCCGGCATTCCGTAGAAAGTGGAGCGGTCACGGCAGGGTATAAGAAGGCCTCAAGGTATTGGGCGATATTCGGAACGATCGCAACCCTGCTTCCCCTCGCCATCCTTTATTTTATGGTGTCAAAGCCATTTTGATATAAGAAATGGCCCGATTAGTACTATGCTAGGATTCCTATGTTAGGAAAAAGAAGGAAACTGAATCATAAGAAGAAGGCGAGCGCACGGTAAGACATTACCGTGTGTTTTTTTATAACGAACACTTAACAAAAAGAACGGAACCCTTTATAATGGTCGAAGTCTTGTCGTCCGGGAAACAACATGCTTGAGCATGCATTTACTTGCTCGGCAAGCTATGGCTTGGCTGTTACATTCATAGTTAAAGCTAAATTCTTCGTAAAGGTGTTTGATACGCATGCTTCATAATCCAACAGGAAGAGAACGCCTCGGCCTAGCATTTCTTCTAAGTTTGCTGGGGATATTGGGACCATTCAACATCGATATGTATCTGCCCAGCTTCCCCGATATATCGTCTGACTTGGGAGCGCGAGCCTCACTGGTGCAGCTGAGTTTGACTTCGTGCTTGATTGGCCTGGCTTTGGGACAAATTATCGTGGGTCCAATCAGTGACGCACGCGGGAGAAGAATGCCCTTAATCATCTCTTTGGGGCTGTTCGCATTGTCTTCTCTGTTTTGCGCGCTTGCCCCGAATATTACGACACTGATTATCGCTAGATTCTTGCAGGGATTTACTGCTGCTGCCGGCCTTGTCATCTCCCGTGCGGTCGTGCGGGATGTGTTCAGCGGCAGGGAGCTGACCAAGTTCTTTGCGCTGCTGTCGGTCATCAATGCCGTTGCGCCGATGGTCGCCCCAATGTCGGGCGGAGCGATTTTGCTGCTTCCATCCGCCAGCTGGCATTCGATCTTTTATTTTCTAAGCTTATTCGGTCTGTTTATCGTGCTCACCATTACGCTGCGGTTGAAGGAAACCTTGCCGCCCGAGAGACGGATGTCAAGCTCGATTGGCCACTCGATAAAGACCATGGGGGATCTGTTCAAGGATCGTTCCTTCATCGGATACGCCTTGACGGTCGGCTTCATCCACGGCGGGAGCTTTGCTTACGTGTCAGGCACTCCGTTTGTATATCAAGGGATATATGGTGTATCGCCGCAGGTGTTCAGCATTCTGTTCGGCATCAATGGCCTCGCGATCATCTTCGGCAGCTTTCTGATCGGACGTTTCGGCGGCATCATTCCGGAACGGACATTGCTGCGCTTCGGCGTATGGACGGCGGTAAGCGCAACTTCATTGCTGCTTATCATGACGGCGATCCGAGGTCCGCTGGCCCTCATCGTCATCTTAATCTTTATATACATGATCACGATCGGAATCGTCGCAACCAGCACATTTACCTTGGCCATGGAGAAGCAGGGACATCGGGCTGGTAGCGCAAGCGCTGTGCTTGGATTGGTACCGTTATTGCTGGGCTCGGCGGTATCGCCCCTGGTCGGCATTGACGAGACGACAGCCGTGCCGATGGGAGCGGTGTTGTTCGTCACCTCGTGCCTTGGCGCATGGGCGTTTACCAAGCTGACAAGAGCGAACGGGGATGGAGCATCGGCAAGCTAAAAAATCCCTCGAATGACATTTCGTTATCCGTTGCAAAATGTAGGTAAGGCGGGTGACGATATGCGAACAATGGGAATGAAATGGTTTGCTGTGGTTCTCATCCTGGCGGCTGCGGTAGGCTGTGGGAATAAAGAGACGAAAGAGCATGATTTGCTGCATGTGAAGTCCAAGCAGGGGGCCGATAAGAAGAAAGTGATCTTTCTTATGATAGACACTTTGATGGCCCAATCCATCGATGAAGGGATCCGTCAAAAGCAGCTTCCAACCTTTCAGTATCTTATCGAGAATGGACAGTATCATAGGGATATGGTCAGTTCGTTTCCGACGATGTCGGTGACGATTGACAGCTCGATGCTGACCGGAACCTATCCTCATGAACATCGAGTACCCGGGCTTCTTTGGTATTCGGCCGAGGAGAAACGGTTAATCAACTACGGAACCGGTCCGATGGAGATTCTGAGGCAGGGCGTGAATCATGTGCTTGAGGATGCCCTAATCAACCTGAACGGCCGGCACCTCAATCCGAAGATTCCTACGATCTATGAAGAAGCGGCCAGACTCGGGTTGACTTCCGGCTCGATCAACGGTTTGGTGTATCGGGGAAAATCGGAGCATACCCTCTCCATTCCAACGTGGATCGAGGTACCGACCTCACTTCATCGCAACATCAAGGTCAAAGGCCCCGATCTGTTGACCTTGGGTGCCCTCTCCAATCCGCTGAACGGCAAAAAGAATATGCCTGATAGCATTGCCAACCGATTGGGAATGGATAACAAATTTGCGCTGGAAGCCTTGGAATACTTAATCAAGGAGAAGAAGCTGCCGGACTTTTTATACGTGTATTTGCCGGATCTGGATCAGAAGCTTCATAAGAAAGGGCCTTCGGATTTGGAAGGCGTCAAGAAGCTTGACGCTCAGCTTCATTCCATGCTGCAAGCCTTCGGATCGCCCGAACAAGCGCTGGATGAAGCCGTGATCATCATTGCGGGCGACAGCGGCATGACGCAGCTGCTGCCGGCTGATCAGCATTCGGAAATCGACCTTCCGGCCATACTGAACGGGTACCGTATCCTGCGTCCGGGCGAGCGGCCGACGGATGAAACCGATGTGATCCTCGCCGTGAATGAAACGATGGCTTACGTATACAACGCGAATGGGAAGTACTCGCTGCAAGAAATTGCAGGCAAGCTTCTTAAGGACAATCGTATCGACATGGCCGCATGGAAAGATGACGGATGGATTCATGTCACCCGGAGTTCTTCAGGCAAGAAACTGAAATATCGTGCGGATGGTCCGTTCTCGGACACCTATGGGCAGAAGTGGGAGATCGAAGGGGACATGGACGCTTTGAATCTGAAAGCAGGCAAGAATGATGGGGACGGGGGACAATCCATAAGCTATGGTGAATACCCTGATGTTCTGCAAAGACTGGCGAGCGCTCTTCATTCCCACGCCGGGAGCTATATGGTTGTAACCTCGAAACCGGGTTATGAGCTCAAAGACCGAAGCTCTCCGACGCATGAAGGAGGAGGCGGGCACGGATCTATAAGGAAGAAGGAATCGCTTGTGCCGCTCATTATTTGCGGAACAGACCGTGAACCCCGGTACTTGCGTGTGATTGATCTAAAGGCGTTCCTGCTGGATTTGCTGGTGGAGCCATCACAAGGCGAGAAGCAAAGGAAGATCGACGGAGAAACCGCGCGATAGTGCGGTTTTTTCATGGTTATTTAAGGGGGGCAAGCCGAGCGGATGACATATATCCCCGGGCAATCAGAAATTCTTTCAGCACCGCAAGCCCATCTTCGATCTGTTGAGGTTCCAGGTGACCATAGCCGAATAACAGCTTATTGGCGTGAAGTCCTTTGGCAATCGCGTGATATTCAACAGGTGTTATCCGGATCCGGTTGCTCCTGCACATGTCTTTAAAGGACGGATCGAACTGCATATCCTCGAATTCGACCGCAAGATGCAGTCCGGCTGCATCGCCCCATAGCCGCCAACGGTCACCGAATGATGCCTTTAATGCTGTCAGGAGCGCTTGTCTACGTTCACGATACAGCTTGCGCATGCTTCGGATATGCCTGTCAAATTTCCGTGTCCGTAAAAATTCTGCTAATGCCTCTTGCTCGAAGGGAGGGTTCTGCACATCCGTATGCGTGCGCAAATAACGCCATCGCTCCTGAAGGCAATGCGGAAGAATGACATAGCCGATCCGAAGGGCCGGGAACAGTACTTTACTGAACGTTCCGATATAGATCACGCGATCCGGATCCACGGCATAGAGGGGGGAAACCGGGTCTCCTTCATACCTAAATTCACTGTCGTAATCATCCTCAACGATATAGCTGTCATTTTCCCTCGCAAACCGAATCAAAGCCGCACGACGATCGGCAGGCAATATTCCGCCAAGCGGGAATTGATGCGAGGGGGTTACATAGACAGGGCCGCTAATTCTTGGGAGCTTGTCTGTTAATAAGCCAAACTCATCCACCGGAACGCGTTTCACTTGATAGCCTTTATTGATGAACGACTGGAGCATTTCGATGTTCGTCGGATCTTCAACGATAATCGCCTGATCCTGCCGGTACAACAGGTGGGCAATGACACTCAAGGCGTGGGTCGCGCCTGCCGTTATGAAAATATCCAGCGGATCTACCACAAGTCCTTTACTCCGGTACAGCCAGGAGGATATTTCAAAACGCAAGCTTGGCAGTCCCTGGGGGCCCGTATACCCGAGCATATCGTTAGACATCTCGCGGAAAGCCTTGATCGAGATTTGCTGCCACAAATAATTAGGGAACCGCCGGAGCTCCGGTTGGCCAGTACGGAAATCGGCGAGGAGGGGAAGAGGCTGTTCCTCGCGCTGCCGAGCAACCTCCTTTTTCTCCGTATGGACAGCTACGCCTTCCGCGATCCTTGTTGGAGCTCCCTGGCGGCTTACAACGAATCCCTCAGCCAACAGCATATCAAAAGCCTCATTCACCGTATTTCGGGAGATCTTCAGTTCCTCCGCCAACTGACGGGTGGAAGGAAGGGCTTCCCCTGCACGAAGCTTTCCGGCAACAATTTGTTCCTTGATTGCCAGATAAATTTGACGCTTAAGCGGAACCTCGATTTCTCGCCGCAATTCGAATCCCCACATAATTCCTCCAACTGGTTTGTATAAATTCAAGCTGAACTGGTTCTTCAACCAACTCCGATAAGATTGTACCATGTTGAGGATATCAAGCGACTATTGTTTTTTGTGAGGATGTGAACTCGGGTGGAAAGATGGAAAGGGATGTTGTATCTGTTCGGGGCGTTTACGCTGGCAGGTACTTCGGTTATTACGGCCTGGCTGTTGAACGGCAAGCTGGGCGCGTTCACGATTACGGCGATCAGTCTTCTGCTCGCGCTTATGATTCTAGTACCGATGCGATTGCAGGCGCTGGTTCGTACGCTCAGGAGCCGAGCCGGCACAAACTGGCGTCAACTGCTGCTTCAAGCTGTCTTTGGCATGTTTTTGTTCCGCATGTTTATGCTCTTTGGCCTCTCCCATACCAGCGCTGCGGAAGCGGGGATCATTACTGGGGCAACGCCGGCTATTACCGTAGTGCTGGCAAGGCTTGTTCTGAAGGAGCGGGTAAACCGCTTCAGTCTGCTCGGAATCGCTAGCACGGTCAGCGGAATTATTCTGATTCAGGGGCTGTTCTCGCAAGATTATCCCTTTACCGTACAGCACTTAATCGGAAATGTGCTGGTGCTCTGCGCGGCTTCTAGTGAATCGGTATTCAATATCCTGTCGCGTATGAGCTCGACAAAAAATGACGGACGATCACAACAACCGGTGGATCCGGTTGTGCAAACGACGCTGGTATCTGCGATAGCGTTCCTTCTTTGTCTTATACCGGCGGGGTTTGAACACCCGCTTCGGTCCCTTGCAGGGATCGCATGGGAGGAGTGGCTAGCGCTGATCTGGTACGGTCCCTTTGTGACGGCACTTGCCTTTGTGTTATGGTATGCGGGAATCCGCCGATGCGATGCTTCCACGGCGGCGGCATTTTCTGGAATGATGCCGTTTACCGCCCTGGTGCTGTCCGTGGTCTTGCTGGGTCAGCGGGCAGGAGTGGAGCAATGGGCCGGAGGGCTGCTGGTGGCGGGTGGCATGGTGCTGATCGGCGTGAACCAGAAACGAATAGGAGGTGAACGTAACATTGGCAAATCCGGACTGAATCTAAATACGGCTAAAAGAACTTAACAGTAGCAAACAACGGAGCGGGGAGAGAGGGTTATTTAATCGATAGCTTGTATTTTCCCTGTATCCCCGATTTCAACGATGAAAATAAAACGACAGGGCACGCACACGGTTCCATTAGAGATCATTCTTGCTGTTTGATTGCGCTGAAACGGGTTATAAATGTAACAATTGGATAACCTAACTTCAGAAGGAGTGATAATTATGGAAAAGCTGTTGGTTAAGCTGCTGGTTCACGGCGTCATGATCACGGGCTTGCTGCTCGCTCTTTCAAACGCCACGCTGATTGCGGCCCTGATCACCGCGCTGGGCATAGGCATTGTTGCTTATCTGCTCGGGGATCTTCTAATTCTGCCAAGGACGAATAACATGGTAGCGACCATCGCGGATGCAGGCTTGGTATTCGTCATGCTGTGGATCATTGCCGATGCCGCCAATTGGACGCTAAGCTTCCCGGAGATACTGCTGCTTACGGTTTTGGCAGGAGGCTTTGAGTATTTGTTCCATATGTGGCTCCTGCGGGATCATACCCCGGTTCGAAGACAGCGCGCTTAAGCCTTGTTGGAAGCCGCATTAAACGACCGTCCATCGATCAAAAGGAAGAGACTCAGCTTGGCTTTGATCCTGCTGAGTCTCTTTGCTATTCGTGCGGCTGCTGCTATTCAGGCCTCTTCGCTTGGAGCGGCGGAGGAATAAGCCAGCCCTTCTCCTTGTTCATGCGAAGAATCCGAAGGCCGAGGGCCGCTTTGGTTGTATGGTATTTCGCAAACAAAGCGCCGATATCTTCCCGGATGCTCATTCCCATCACTTTGCTGCAAGAAGCGAGTCCTAGCGCATTCTCGGCAGCGATTTTGGCGGCGATTTCCGGATCGGTGAACCGGGCGCCCATCGGGATTTCCTCGAGCTTGGCAGGAGGCCGTTCAGCCAGCGCCGGGGCTGGCGTAATGCCGTTGTCGGTCAGCAATTCGTCGCATTCCTTCATTTCAAGTCTCGCTTGGTCGAGCAGGTCCTCAAGGATCTTCTTCAGCTCCTTGTCTCCTGCATGATACATATACGCCTCATAGCAAGAGATGGTGCCCTTGGCCATCATGGACGTTTCCCATACGCTGAAGATTTCGCCGTAATGCATAGGCTCATCTTTCGGATTGCCGCTTAAAATACCCAATATGATTCGCTCCTTTATATTTATTGAACATCGTCATTATGTACAGGAACCATGTATTTCATGCTGCAACTTCTTGGGCGTGCACAGCAGGTAATTATTACATAATCCCCAGCGTGCATGAAACTTGTCCCTGGGAATGAAACTGAAGGCATCAATACAATCCAGGAAAGCGGAGGCATCGCCATGTATTTCTACAAAGAAGACCTGATCAATTTGATCGTGCCGGATCAACCCGATCCCGCTGCCGCAAAGGTGCTGCAGGAAACGCTTGGCGGACGGTTCGGCGAGATGCGCACGATGATGCAGTTCTTTTTCCAGAGCAATAACTTCCGGGGACTGGACACCCAGTTTCGGGATTTGATACGAGGCGTGTTTTTGGAGGAAATCAGCCACGTCGAGCTCGTCCAGCATACGATCAACCAGCTGTTGACGGGAGCCGGCGCTGATGGCGCGGGCAATGCCGGAATCGATGAAGCTCCGCTGGATGAGGCGGTCAAGCACGCGAACCCGCATCACTTTATTATGGGAGCTCAAAGCTCGCTGCCGGTCGATGCGGCAGGCAATCCTTGGATGGGCAATTATGTGTACGACCACGGCAATCTGGTGGCGAATCTGCTCGATAATCTCGTGCTGGAATCAACGGGAGTTTTGCAAAAATCAAGAATCTATGAGATGAGTACGAACAAAACGTTCCGGGAAACGCTGGCCTTCCTGATCGTTCGCGACAACGCCCATCAGAACGCGTTTGCCAAGGCGCTGGAGACGCTTGGCGTCGAGTGGGGCAAGCTGTTCCCTGTACCGAATTACGATATCAATAAGTATCCGGAGTGTAAAAAATATGTGGATATGGGCTTCCATAATGCCCAATTCAATTTTCGGCTGGATAACACGCGGATCGGTGAAATTTTCAGCGGCCAGACGCCAAGCCGAAACGGCGGCAGTCTCCAAGTCATTCCGCCGCCGGAAGGCTTCCCGGTACCGAACTTGCCTGAGCTCCCTAACGAGCATAGCCCCGGAACACGCGATCTGAATGCCTAACTTCGCGTTTCGCAAACAAAACTGCCTTTTGGTTCAAGGCGGTTTTGTTGCGTGAATGTACCACAGTACCAAGCAGCAGGGAGATCATGGAATCTTTATTAAACGGTAACAGCCCGGTTCCTCAGGAAAACCAGAGAAACCGGGCTGTTACCATTACATCTTCGCCTACAAATAAGGCCTTCTTGATCATATCATGACGCTTACGCTATGATTAGAGACAGTGTCATGATTGAGGAGGTACCTGTTTATGATCCTTCATAAAGGAGAAACCTTATTTCGGCAAGGCGAATCCGGCCCGCTGTTTCATGTGAAGAGCGGCATGCTCAAAATCGAGCGTGTACACCAGGACGGCAATGCTTTGCTAGTGAATTTGATTGTCCCCGGGGAAACGATTCCGCATCATTCATTAATTACGCCCAAGCCCTATTTCGGAACCGCGGTTGCATTAGTGACAAGCGAGATTCAAGTTTACCGTCCGGATGAATGGTATGGTTCCTTGGAGCAGGACCCGGTACGATATCGTTCCATAGCGCTTCAGCTGCAGGATAAGCTGCGAATGATGCAGGAGCGGATTGATCAATTAAGCGAAATCGAGCCCATTGAGCGATTACACAAGCTTCAGCGGTGGTTCGAGCAGTATATCTCACCTGCGCGTCTTACGGATGTCCTGACCCAAGTGGAAATCGGACAGCTGATCGGGCTGCGACGGGAAACGGTCAACCGGCTGCTCCGTCAGGAAAGGCTTGCAGCAGGACCAAAGAACTCGTAATGGATCCGGTCGGAAGGAATATCCATTGCCAGAAGCGCGTCGTTGATCGTCTTCATGAACGGGATCGGACCGCAGAAATAATAGACTGCCGATGACCCGGGTACGGTATCTTTTAACCATGCCAGGTCGATCAATCCGCTCTTATGGTATCCGCCATCCTCTGCGCCCGGGTTGCTGTAGCACCACCGGTAAGAAATATTCGGATTCATTTCCGCGAGCTCCTCGACATGCTGCTTCATTGCATGGACATTGGCATTTCGTGCTGCGTGGATAAACATCACCTTACGCCCCGGTTGTGCTTCAACAGCGGTGTTCAGCATGCTGATCATCGGAGTGAGCCCAACACCGCCGCTGATGAGGACGAGCGGAGACGAATCCTCCAGGTTCAATGTGAAATCGCCGGCAGGAGCCGAAAGCTCCACGATCCCGTTCTCTTCAACGGACTGATGGAGGTAATTCGATACTTTCCCTTCCGGAGTATCAATGCCTTCGGCCTCCCGTTTTACTGAAATCCGGTAGTATGGCTTGCCAGGCGCATCAGACAAACTGTACTGGCGGTTCAAGGTATAAGTTTCGCCGGGTATTTGCAGCCTGATGCTGACATATTGTCCAGGCTCAAAAGCGGCCAGCGGGCCTCCGTCCGCCGGAACGAGATAGAAGGACGTAATAACTTCGCTCTCCCGTACTTTTCGCTCGACCCGGAACGGTTTGAAGCCGCTCCACCCCCCGACCTGCGTCTCCGATTGCTTATACATCTCATCTTCAACAGAAATGAATGCATCCGCAATGACGCCGTATGCTTCCTTCCACGCCTGCAAAATTTCTTCGGTTGCTGCATCTCCAAGCACCTCTTTAATTGCTCCTAGCAGATGCTCCCCGACAATAGGATAATGCTCCGGTTTGACGCCAAGACTCCGGTGTTTATGCGCGATTTGCTTAACGGCAGGCAGGATAGCCTCCAAACGGTCGATGTGCAGCGCCGCTGCATACACCGTGTTTGCAAGGGCGGTTTGCTGGCGGCCTCGCTGCTGGTTGGCATGGTTGAAAATATTCAACAGCTCCGGATGCGCTTTGAACATATTCCGATAGAAGGTGGAAGTGATGGTAACGCCATGTTGTTCCAGGACAGGAACCGTTGATTTGATGGTTGCGATCGTTTTTTCGCTTAGCATAAAGCTGCGCCTCGCTTTCATAAAGTGGATGATATCATTATAGATACCCCGTTTCGCATGGCATTGTGATTTGAATCACATAAAATCGCAACAATTTGTGACTTTAAAATTTGAACAGGAACATTTACAGGTACATTTTAAAGGCTTGCCGTTTCCTTTAGGGCTCCATACAGGGTTTGAATGGGTGCTTCTGCTTCGGGGCCTGCCGTTCACAATTTGTCCCCAATCCGTATGACTGCAATCACTGATGCGGATTAAAGGGCTGTCTATACTTGAGGCGTGAGAAACGGCCAGCAGCTAAGCTATGGCCACAAATGACAGGAGGTTGTTTTCTATGAGCACCATTACGCTTCATACCCATGTCTCGGATATCGTTTCCTCCGTGCCTCAGACGGCTGATTTATTCCGTTCGCTTCGCATCGATTTTTGCTGCGGCGGCCAGATTCCCTTGGAGAATGCGGCCGCACAGCGGCAGCTGGATCCCGAAGCTGTCCTGAATCAGGTCAAGCTGCTTCAGGACAAATTTGAGAAATACCAGGAGAGCCGTCCGGCCTCCCTGGGCGCTCTTGAGCTCATCGAGCACATTCAGCATAAGCATCATGCATTCTTGCGTGATGAATTGCCGGCTCTGACCCCATATGTTACTAAGCTTGCCCGTGTCCACGGAGAACGGCATCCTGAGCTTTTGCGGGTTCAAGAGCTGTTCACGCAGCTCAAGAAGGAACTGCTGGAGCACACGCAGGATGAAGATCAGAATGTCTTCCCGCTTATGGTCCGGGTCATCACCGAATCCAAGACGGATGCTGGACAGCAATTGCTGCCCCTGATAACCGGGCTTGAGGAGGAGCACTCCAGTGCAGGCGGCATATTGCAGGAGCTTCGAGAGGTCACCAATGATTGGGAGCTGCCGGATGATGCATGCGGCACATACAGACTTGTCTACCAACGCCTTGCGGGTCTTGAGAAAGACACCTATGAGCATATCCATTTGGAGAACAACGTTCTGTTCCAAGAGATTCGCACGCTCCTATAGCAATGCCCATCCTGTTATTATAGATACCCATTCAAGAGCCTTTGCCCGCCGGGCAGGGGTTCTTTTTGCATCTGCATCTTCCCAAGATGGGGACCCCAGTGCGTGCCTGAAAAAAGGCTGCCGCCAGCATGACCAGGGATTTCCCCTGCGAATATAGGAGTTTCCCTAGTAGGATGCCTCCAGCGATACCTGCATAATGAATGCATACGAATGGACGATACATGGATTCCCCAACCATGGTCATTCAAGCAGAAGGAGTTGACGCGTCCTATGAAACGCAAATCGGGACTGACATTCTTCAAAAGAGTGGAGAGCTACTCGGACAATTGGTCCGTCCTGGAAGAGAAAAGCCGGGAATGGGAGGATATGTACCGCAAGCGCTGGTCGCACGATAAGGTCGTTCGGACGACCCACGGCGTAAACTGTACCGGCTCCTGCAGCTGGAAGGTGTTCGTGAAGAACGGAATCATTACCTGGGAGAACCAGCAGATCGATTATCCGTCATGCGGTCCGGATATGCCGGAATTTGAGCCGCGAGGCTGTCCGCGTGGTGCCTCATTCTCATGGTATGAGTACAGTCCGCTTCGAATTAAATACCCTTATATCCGAGGTAAGCTTTGGCGGATGTGGAGCAAGGCTTTGGAGTTGCACGAGGATCCGGTTGCGGCTTGGGCCAGCATTGTGGAGGACCCGGATCAAGCCAAGGCTTACAAGCAGGCTCGAGGAAAAGGAGGGCATGTGCGCGTAACTTGGCCGGATGCAACAAAGCTCATCTCCGCACAGCTGATCTATACAATTCGTAAATACGGCCCCGACCGGATTGCCGGATTTACCCCGATTCCGGCGATGTCGATGATCAGTTATGCGTCAGGAGCCCGGTTTATTTCCTTGCTGGGCGGAGAAATGCTCAGCTTTTATGATTGGTATGCGGATCTTCCGCCCGCCTCGCCGCAAATCTGGGGGGAGCAGACCGACGTTCCGGAGTCCAGCGATTGGTACAATGCCGGCTACCTCATCATGTGGGGCTCCAATGTGCCGTTGACCCGGACGCCGGATGCACACTTTATGACCGAGGTGCGTTACAAGGGAACTAAGGTCGTGTCCGTGGCTCCGGATTACGCGGAGAATGTGAAATTCGCCGATAACTGGCTCGCACCGAATCCTGGAACGGACGCAGCTCTTGCCCAGGCAATGACGCATGTTATCTTAAACGAATATTATCGGGAGCGCGCGGAGCCGATGTTCCTGAATTATGCGAAGCAGTATACCGACATGCCGTTCTTGATCATGCTCGATGCGCATGGAGACAGCTTGAAAGCCGGACGTTTCTTGCGGGCAAGCGATCTGGGAGACGCCTCGCCGAATGCCGAGTGGAAGCCGGTTATTCTGGACGCGGAAACGGGTGAAATCATCGTCCCGAACGGCACGATTGGCCAGCGCTGGGAGCAGGGAGAGAAATGGAATTTAATGCTGGAGCGGGAAGACGGGACACGAATCGAACCGGCTCTTTCGATGGAAGGTCATAATGCGGATTGGCATAACATTTGTTTTCCCTATTTCGATTCCAGCGGCAGCGGGATATTCGAACGGATGATTCCTGCAAGGACGGTGCGTTTGGCCGATGGAACAACATGTCTCGCGACGACTGTCTATGACTTGATGCTCAGCCAGTATGGAATCCGGCGGGTCGGGAGCGAGCTCGAGGCGGCAAATTACGAGGATGCAAGCTCGTATTATACGCCGGCATGGCAGGAGGCGATCACTGGTGTAAAAGCCTCGGTCGTCATTCAGATCGCCCGCGAATTCGCCCAGAACGCGCTGGATACCGGCGGCCGGTCCATGATTATCATGGGGGCCGGGATCAACCATTGGTTCAACAGCGACACGATATATCGCTCCATCTTGAATCTGGTGATCCTTACGGCATCCCAGGGAGTGAATGGCGGGGGCTGGGCGCATTATGTAGGCCAGGAGAAATGCCGGCCGATCGAGGGCTGGTCGACTGTCGCCTTCGCCAAAGACTGGCAAGGACCTCCGCGCCAGCAGAATGCGACCTCCTTCTTCTATTTCGCCACCGACCAGTGGAAATATGAGGAGTCGGGGGCGGATGCGCTGAAATCCCCGACCGGCGGGGATATCCGGTACCGCCATCCTGCTGATTATAACGTATTGGCTGCACGGCTCGGGTGGCTGCCTTCCTATCCGCAGTTTAACAAGAGCAGCCTTGCTTTTGCGGAAGAGGCGGAGAGAGAAGGGAAGAGCACAGCTGATGAGATCGTTCGGCATGCGCTTGATCAGCTGGTTAAAGGTGAGACGCGATTTGCGATTGAGGATCCCGATGCTCCGGAGAACTTCCCCCGCTCGCTGTTCGTATGGCGTTCAAATCTGATATCCAGCTCGGCAAAAGGTCAGGAATACTTCATGAAGCACCTGCTGGGCGCCTCCGACAATCTTCTGTCGGAGCCGAATGAAGAAGAAAAGCCGGAGGAAGTGGCGTGGCATGGCGATGTGGAGGGCAAGCTGGATCTGCTTGTTGCGCTTGATTTCCGAATGACAGCCACGCCGATGTACGCAGACGTGGTGCTCCCTGCAGCAACCTGGTATGAGAAGACGGATTTATCCTCAACGGATATGCATCCATTCGTCCATCCGTTTAATCCTGCGGTAGACCCGCTCTGGGAATCGCGTTCGGACTGGGACATTTATCGAACGATCGCCAAAGATTTCTCGGAGATGGCCAAGACCCATCTGCCGGGCGTGTACAAGGATCTGGTTGCTACTCCGCTTGCCCATGACAGCAAAGGGGAAATCTCGCAGCCATTCGGTATGGTTAAGGATTGGAAGGCCGGTGAGGCCCAGGCGATACCGGGAATAACGATGCCGAATTTGACGGTGGTCGAACGTGATTATACGCAAATTTACGATAAATTTATCACGCTTGGTCCGAACTTGGCCGCCGGCAAGGTCGGCGCCCACGGCGTGAGCTTCCCGGTGGCTGAGGAATTCGACGAGCTGAAACGAATCAACGGGACGTACCAGGATGGAACGATCAAGGATGGGCTGCCCAAACTGTACACGGCCCGGCACGCAGCGGATGTCATCCTGAATATATCATCAGCCACGAACGGGAGGGTTTCCCAGCGAGCTTGGGAGGCGATGGAGGAAGACACCGGCATCAAGCTGAAGGATATTTCCGCAGACCGGGCAGCAGAGCGAATCACCTTCCAGAGCATAACCGCTCAGCCGCGCGAGGTCATCCCGACCCCGGTGTTCAGCGGTTCCAACAAAATGGGCAGGAGATACTCGCCGTTTACGACGAATATCGAACGTTTGGTTCCATTCCGTACGCTAACAGGAAGACAGCACTATTACATCGACCATGAGCTGTTTCTGCAGTTCGGCGAAGCGCTGCCGGTCTACAAGCCGACGCTTCCGCCGATGGTGATGGGTCCCCGCGACAAGCAGGTCGCCGGCGGGAAGGATGCACTTGTTCTCCGGTATCTAACACCGCACGGGAAGTGGAACATTCACAGCACCTATCAGGATAATCTGCATATGCTGACGCTTTTCCGCGGCGGGCCGACGGTATGGATCAACAATGATGACGCGGATGCTCATGATATTCAGGACAACGATTGGCTCGAGGTATACAACCGTAACGGGGTCGTTACCGCACGGGCGGTTGTCAGCCACCGGATGCCGAAGGGCACGATGTACATGTACCACGCCCAGGATAAGCACATCAATGTGCCGGGCTCGGAGATTACGAAGGACCGCGGCGGCAGTCATAATGCGCCCACGCGGATTCACGTGAAGCCGACCCAGATGGTGGGAGGCTACGCGCAGCTCAGCTATGGCTTCAACTATTACGGACCGATCGGAAATCAGCGGGATGTGTACGTGGCTGTCCGCAAAATGAAAGAGGTGGATTGGCTTGAAAATTAAAGCACAGGTCGCCATGGTCATGAATTTGGATAAATGCATCGGCTGCCACACCTGCAGCGTGACTTGCAAGAGCACCTGGACCAATAGACCGGGCGCTGAATATATGTGGTTCAACAATGTGGAGACGAAGCTCGGCGTCGGTTACCCCTTCCGCTGGGAGGATCAGGAGAAATACAAAGGCGGCTGGACGCTGAACAAAGGCAAGCTGGAGCTCAAATCCGGCAGCAGATTGTCCAAAATCGCGCTCGGCAAAATCTTCTACAATCCCGATATGCCGGAAATGAAGGACTATTATGAGCCTTGGACTTATAACTATGAGCATCTGACCGCATCGGGGGAGAAGAAGCATCAGCCGGTCGCCCGGCCGAAATCGGCCGTGACAGGTGAGACGATGGATTTGGAATGGGGACCGAACTGGGAAGACGATTTGGCTGGTGCCCATGTAACGGGGCCGCTGGATCCGAATATTGAGAAGATCGAAGAAGAAATCAAGTTCAACTTCGAGCAATCGTTCATGGTGTATTTGCCCCGCCTGTGCGAGCACTGCCTGAACCCAAGCTGCGTCGCTTCCTGCCCGTCCGGAGCGATGTACAAGCGCGATGAGGACGGCATCGTGCTGGTGGACCAGGAAGCATGCCGGGGCTGGAGATATTGCATGACAGGCTGTCCGTACAAAAAAGTCTACTTCAACTGGAAAACGAACAAGGCGGAGAAATGCACCTTCTGCTTTCCTAGAATCGAGGCTGGACTGCCGACGGTATGCTCCGAAACGTGCACCGGGCGGATTCGTTATCTGGGCGTGCTGCTCTATGACGCAGACCGAGTTCAGGAAGTCGCGTCTACTCCCGACGAGCAGGATTTATACGAAGCGCAGTGCAGTTTGTTCTTGGATCCGCACGATCCTGGGGTCATCCGGCAGGCGCGGGCGGACGGGATCGCCGAAGAGTGGATCGAGGCGGCGCAGCAATCCCCGGTGTATAAGCTCGCAATCGAATACAAGCTGGCATTCCCGCTTCACCCGGAATATCGGACATTGCCGATGGTATGGTATGTTCCGCCGCTTAGTCCGATTATGAATGTGTTTGAGGGCAAGGATTCCGTAGCGAATCCGGATCTGATCTTTCCGGCGATCGAGGAAATGCGCACGCCGATCCAATATTTAGCGAACCTGCTGACGGCAGGAGATACCGCCGTAGTCAAAGGAGCGCTGCAGCGAATGGCGATGATGCGTTCCTACATGCGGGCCGAATCCTCGGGAGCCGAATACGATGACAGCCGATTGGAGCGGGTAGGGCTTACCACGCAGCAGGTGAAGGAAATGTACCGCTTGCTGGCTATCGCAAAATACGAAGACCGGTTTGTCATCCCAACCTCGCATAAGGAGCAGCATCTGGACGTGTACCGCTCACAGGGATTTGAAGGCTTTGAGTCGGGCTGCGGGCCGGATAATCCTTTCGATAAGAGCGGCAAGGAGTTGTATGAAGAAAACTTCTACGGGGGGATATGGCGTGATTGATCTTGATAAGCTCCAGATGCAGCAACCGTCATTCGGTTTTTTTGCACGGCATCTCACCTATCCGGATAAACTGGACTTTCACCCTTCGCTCTTGGAGGAGGCCTGGGATGCGGGCCACCCGGCTTATGCTTCAATCAAGCGATATTGGGACAGCATGCATGAGTTCAGCTTGGAGCAGATTGAAGAATTGTATGTTCAGACGTTTGACTTTCAAAAAAAGACGACCCTGTACATGACCTATTTCAAGATGGAGGACAGCAGGGAGCGGGGGCAAATGCTTGTCAGGCTAAAGGAGACCTACGAGCTGTTCGGTCTGGAAATAGCCAGCTCCGAGCTCTCGGATTATCTGCCCCTGATGTGTGAATTTCTATATGCCGCCCGGTGGGAAGGGCACAGGAAGGAAGCGACGGAGAGCCTGTCCCTTATGCTGGCGGTCTTGGAGGACGGAACGTATCATCTGTTGAAGGAGCTGGATCGGCTGGACAGCCCGTACTCCGGATTAATACGTGCGCTTCGCGACACGCTCAAAATGTGCACGATTCAGGAGGCGGAGCTCGGATGAACATGATGGATCAGCTCTTGTGGGTCATTGTCCCTTATGTCTGCATCGTGGTCTTTATTGTCGGACATATCTACAGATACCGGACCGATCAGTTTAACTGGACGGCCAAATCCAGCGAGTTTATCGAGAAGAAGCGGCTGAAAGCAGGCAGCCTGATGTTCCATCTGGGCATCATCCCGGTCATCGGGGGACATGTCGCGGGACTCGGCATCCCCCAGTCCTGGATGGAGGCGGTCGGCGTTAATGAGCATTTGTACCATATCGGAGCGGTGTATGTCGGCGGCGCTTTCGGCATGCTGACATTGGCAGGCATGGTTCTGCTGACATCGCGCAGGTTTACGATGCGAAGCGTTCGGAAGCTCAGCACGGCGTCGGATCTGATCGTCAATGTGCTGCTGCTGTTCATCATTATTATGGGGATGTATAGTACGCTCGTTACGAATGCAGTGGAGCCGGATTTCAATTACCGGGAGACGATATCGGTATGGTTCCGCCAATTGTTCGTCCTTCGTCCGGATGCGTCACTAATGACAGAGGTGCCTTTGTCTTTCAAAATCCACATTCTGGCCGGGCTCGGTATTTTCGCTTTATGGCCGTTCACCCGTCTTGTCCATGTCTGGAGCGTTCCGTTGAATTATGTCGGAAGAAGATATATCCTTTATAGGAAGCACCGTAAATATGAATCGTAGACGAGAGAAGGCTTTGCGGCCTTCTTTTCTACATCAGAGGAGTTAGGGCTATGACGGTAATAGAACAGTCTGGCTATGATTATCAGCTGGAAATCGATAGGCTGCGGGATCGGTTTCAATTCGATTTCGTGTCGCTAGCGCTCGTCCAGCCTGCCGAAGACCGGTTTGTGCTGACGTGGCAGTATGCTTCAGGCAATCACAATGAGCGGTTTAAACGGATCGTGCTCCATTCGGGCAAAGGCGTCGCCGGAATTGTGTTCAAGACCGGAAAATCGATGCTCATTCAAAACGTTAACGCCGATATTGGTGCACGCGACTTATTTAATTTTCCGATCATTGCCGCCGAGAAGCTCAAGAGTCTGGGGGCCCTTCCGCTGTGGGTGGAGGCCCGGGTAATGGGCGTTTTGCTGGCCGGGTTCCGGGAGGAGAACCGGATGAATCCGGCGGTTTTTAACGATTTCCGGGAGCAGCTCGGGGTGACGTTTGGAGCTTTTCGGATCAGGGAGGTGTCGCAGACTTGATTACCATGACCGGGGATCGATTGAGCGAAATGCTGGATAAGCTGTACCGGAACGGTACGGAAGCCATCTTCTTTATGGATCAAAAAGGCGGCGTTGTCGGCATGAATCCGGCTGCCGAGCGGATTCTGGAGGTCGATGTCATTGAGCGGATTCAGTCGGGGATTGACGACTCGTTCTGTCAAACCTGCGAGGGATACACGGATGAACAGGAGCTGATGTCCTGCTCCCGATGCTATTTGAATTATCCTAAGGGAGAGTTTTCTTCCTTTCAAGTATATCTAAGGACAAGGGACGAAGGCATCGTGCCGTTCGCGGCAAGCTATCATACGATCGACGAAGAACAGGGCATCCGCGTATTGATGCTGCTTGATCTTACCAAACAGCTGAAGACGCAGGAAATGCTGCAGCGTAACCATATGCTGAAATACGTGATCAAAGCCCAGGAGGATGAACGCAAGCGGATTTCCCGTGAGCTGCATGACAGCGTCGCGCAGGAGCTCCTCAGCTCCCTGGTGGATTTGCGCGTGCTGAAATACATGAACGTAAGCGATGATGTGCTCAATAAAATCCAGCAGACGGAGCAGTCCTTGACGCGGCTGCTGGACGATATTCGGCATTTATCGGTAGAGCTTCGTCCCGCATCGCTGGACGATCTGGGCCTCGAAGCTGCGTTCAGATCGCACTTTAAATGGATGGAGAAGAATTATGGCCTGCTTGTGCATTTTTCCGCCGAGCTTGCGGCAGCCCGGTACAGCAACGAAATCGAGACCGTCGTTTACCGGGTATGCCAGGAGGCCGTGCTTAATGCGCTAAAGTATTCCGGGCTGGATGAGGTTCATGTGCGGCTGTGGGAGGAGAATGGGGTGCTTCAGCTGACCGTCCGGGATGAGGGCGTCGGCTTTAATATGTTTATTAACGAGGCGCAAGGGACCGGGCTCGGATTGTACGGCATGAGGGAGCGCGCGGAGCTGGTTGGCGGGCAGTTTACGCTGACTTCGTCGGCAGGCGCAGGCACAACGGTGCAGCTCAGTGTACCACTGTCTCAAGATGTAATGCAGGAGGGGGACCGTTCATGAAGATTGTCATTGCCGACGACCATGCCGTCGTTCGCAGCGGGTTCTCGATGATTATCAACTATCAAGAGGACATGGAGGTTGTAGCTACGGCAGCGGACGGGCTGGAAGCATACGCGATGGTAGCCAAACACAGGCCCGATGTGCTGTTGATGGACCTGAGCATGCCGCCTGGCGAGAGCGGACTTATCGCAACCGGCAAAATCAGTGCCGATTATCCAGACACCAAGATTATCGTTCTGACCATGTACGACGATGAGGATTATCTGTTTCATGTGTTGAAGAACGGCGCGTCTGGATATGTTCTCAAGAACGCGCCGGATGATGAGCTGATCTCCGCCATACGGATGGTCTACGCCGGAGGCACGTACATTCATCCGCAGATGGCAACTTCACTGGTGCGGGAATTTATCAAGAAGGACAGCGAAAGTCCCGAGCAGGATCCGCTTAGCAGTCTTTCGCAGCGGGAGCTTGAGATTTTGCCTTTGATTGCCAAGGGTTACGGGAATAAAGAGATCGCGGAGATGCTGTATGTATCCGTGAAGACGGTAGAGGCGCACAAAGCGAAAATTATGGAGAAGCTCAATTTAAAGAGCCGGCCCCAGCTGGTTGAATATGCGCTCAAGAAGAAGCTGCTGGATTTCTGATACTGCTACGGACATTAGCCGTCGAAGGGAAACCATCTGCCTATGAATAGGGAAGTTCCTTGTCAAGGATCAGGGAACTTCCCTATTATCTTTGTGAATACATGCACTTACAATGGAATTGGGGATCCATGATACGAAAGCCATTCATTTTTCGAGAGAAAAGGTGATGGGGATGATCAAAAAAATGCAGCTGCCGCTGCAAACGATGAATCTGGTGCTCGGTTTTATGGTATGGGTGATCATATCCGCGCTGCTGCCGTTTATCCGCGAGGATATTCCGGTTCCTGCTGACCGCGTTGCCATCCTGACGGCCATTCCGGTGGTGCTGGGCTCCGTGCTGCGCATTCCGCTCGGCTATTATGCCAATATCGTCGGGGCAAGAGTTGTATTCATCGTCAGCTTTATCGCGCTTTTATTTCCGGTATATCTTATCAGCTCGGCTTCCACGTTTACCCATCTTGTGATCGGAGGGCTGTTCCTCGGCATCGGCGGCGCCGTATTCTCCGTCGGCGTCACCTCGCTTCCCAAATATTATGCCAAAGAAAAGCTTGGGCTGGTGAACGGCATTTACGGCATGGGCAACCTGGGCACCGCCGTAACGACTTTTGCCGCACCGGTGATTGCCACGCAGATCGGCTGGTCGAAAACGGTGAAACTGTATCTGGTTCTGCTGCTAATCTTTGCGGGGTTGAACGTGTTCTTGGGAGACCGCAAGGAAGTCATGGTTCGGACACCGATCATGGAACAGATTCGGGGCGTGTACAAGAACGACAAGCTGTGGTATTTCTCGCTCTTTTATTTTATTACCTTCGGTTCATTTGTCGCATTTACCGTCTACCTGCCGAACTTCTTGGTCACGCATTTCGAGCTTGCCAAGGTCGATGCGGGACTCCGCACTGCAGGATTCATTTTGCTTGCAACATTGATGCGGCCGATCGGCGGCTTTCTTGCCGACAAATTCAAACCGCTGTTCCTGCTGATGGGCGTGTTTATCGGACTTACGGTTGCTGCGATCCTTTTGGCATTCTCTCCGTCGATCGGTTTATATACCGTCGGTTGTTTAACGATTGCGGTCGGTGCGGGACTGGGAAACGGAATCATCTTCAAGCTGGTTCCGCTGTATTTCAACAAGCAGGCCGGGATCGTGAACGGCATCGTGTCCATGATGGGCGGTCTCGGCGGTTTCTTTCCGCCGCTGATGCTGTCGTTCATCCATTCGGTTACGGGTCAGTATGCGATCGGATTCATGGCCTTATCTCAAGTAGCCCTCGCCAGCTTTATCATCGTCGTCTGGATGTACTTTCAGGACAAACTTTCGGTCTCCTCGAAGGTGTTTAACTCGACAGGCCAAGGCATTCTTGTCACGGATCCGAATGGAAAAATCCATGCGGTCAATCCAGCATTCACTGCGCTGACGGGATATACCGAGGAAGAGGTGGTCGGGAGAAATCCGAGCATCCTGAAATCCGGACGTCAATCTAAGGACTTCTATACCGAGATGTGGACGGAAATTGCAGAACGGGGCAGCTGGCAGGGTGAAATTTGGAACCGCAGAAAGAACGGGGAAGAGTATCTTGAACTGCTTACGATCAATGCCGTAAAGGACGAAACGGGAGATATTATTCATTATGTAGGCACATTCAGCGACATTACGGAACAAGCGGCAGCGGGCCGAGCAACGGCACGGACAACGTAGGGGCAGGAGCGTCATCGCTGCGGCAGTGATTCCTTGATGAAGCGAAAGCCTTGGGAAAACCTGCAAGTATCTTCAAACATTTGTTGCCTGGAGTCAGGATCGAATATCAGTTGGAAAGCGCAGGGGAGAAGGATGAACCGAACGAAGATCGTGATACCGCGGGAACACGGAGGATGGGCGATGCTCATCGTCCCCTATATGATCGGAATGACGGCGGCCAAGCCAACCGTTCTGCATGTTCCGCTGTTTTTGGCATGGCTGCTGCTGTATTTCGCTTTGTATCCATTGTTACAATCGCTCAAGAGGAAAAAACAGACCTCAGAGGTGTATTGGGGAATCGGGTACGCTGCAGCCGGAGCGGTGTTTCTCATTCCCGTCATCTGGCATGCCCCGTGGATGCTGTGGTTCGCCCCGGTGCTGCTTGCATTGATCACCGTTAACATATGGCATGTCGTACGGCGCAAGGAGCGTGCGCTTCTGAATGATCTATGCGCGATTCTGCTGTTCTGCACAGGCGGTGCGGCTGCCTATATGCTTGGCGGCGGAACTGTCGGTAAAGAGCTGGCGGTTGTAGCCCTGGTGAATGTGGTCTATTTTGCCGGCACCGTTTTCTTCGTGAAATCCGTCTTCAGAGAACGGAAGAACAAGCGGTATACGGTCTATTCGCGGGCGTATCATGTCGCTGCGCCGGCCGTTCCTCTGATCCTCGGCTTACCCTGGCTCGCTGCTGCGTTTCTGTTTCCGCTTTGCCGAAGCTGGCTGTTTTCCGGAAAAGTCATCAAGCCGATGAATGTTGGCATTATCGAAATTATAGGTTCCGTGCAATTTTTAGGGATCAGCATGATGGTTCTTTAACCGTAAAGGGGGCAGCTCGCTGTGAACGCCTCCCAGGCAGCCGGCATTTGTCAGGGGTGGCGGGGGAAGGTCGAAGAACACAATTTGATCCCATACAAAGCCAAACAGCCTTGGGTGCATCGACCACCGAAGGCTGTTTTTCGTGCCGGATTCCATCAGGGGACATCTTTTGAAAAAAACAGGGTAGCGAGGAGAGAAATCTATGGTATTCTGAGGAATAGCATACGAAAGGGGAGCGGATCATGCCGAAACTACCGGAACGTTCTGGAAGAGAACAAGCACTTCCAAAGATTCAGAAGTACATAGAATCTCCCGTTCTTCAAGAACGGCTGTACAAGCGAACGCTTATTATCGTGATCCTGTCGCAAATATTCGGCGGAGCGGGGCTAGCGGCAGGCTTAACCGTCGGAGCGCTGCTTGCCCAGGAAATGCTTAAAACCGCTAGCTTTGCGGGTATTCCAGCCGCACTGATAACGGTAGGCTCCGCGCTAGGTGCTTGGTATGTCGGACGGCTTAGTCAGCGTTTCGGGCGGGGGCCGGGTCTCGCAACAGGGTTCCTTGCCGGCGGGATTGGAGCAATCGGGGTCATTATTGCAGCGTCCTTACAGAACATCATTCTGCTGTTTGCTTCATTGCTGATCTACGGTGTAGGCACAGCCACTAATTTGCAAGCGAGATATGCAGGGACGGATCTGGCTAAGCCTTCACAGCGTACATCGGCGGTCAGTGTGGCAATGGTATCGACGACATTCGGCGCTGTTGCCGGCCCCAATCTGGTCAATGTGATGGGCCGGGCCGCAGAGTCGATCGGCGTGCCCGCTTTAGCGGGACCGTTTATCCTAGCAGCTGCGGCATTCATACTGGCAGGCCTGGTGCTGCTGGTGTTGCTTCGTCCCGACCCTTACGCTATAGCGCAAGCGATCGCTCAAGCGAACCGTACCAGCTCTGGGCCATCTTCGGATTCAACAACTGGGGACGGGAACAAACGGGGGCTCGTGGTCGGGACAGCCGTGATGATATTGACTCAAGTGGTGATGATCTCCATCATGACCATGACGCCGGTCCACATGAAGCATCACGGTCACGGACTAGGTGCTGTCGGCTTAGTGATCGGCATCCATATCGGGGCCATGTATCTCCCGTCGCTCATTACCGGTTATCTCGTGGATAAAGTGGGACGGCTTGCCATGTCCATCGCATCCGGCATGGTCCTGTTGATCTCCGGGATCTTGGCAGCGTTCGCGCCGGCCGATTCGCTTGTGCTGCTCATCCTTGCCCTCGCCTTGCTTGGCGTAGGCTGGAACCTGGGCTTGATCAGCGGAACGGCGATGATCGTTGACGCTACGCATCCAACTACCCGGGCTAAGACGCAGGGAACGATTGATGTGCTGATTGCCCTTGCCGGCGCTTCGGGCGGCGCGTTGTCCGGCGTGGTCGCAGCCAGCACGAGCTACAGCACGCTTTCGCTGGCCGGAGGCTTGCTATCGCTGGTATTGATCCCAGTCTGCCTGGGATCGATCAAGCTGGGTAAAACGGCAGCGCAATCAAGCAAAAGCGCTTAATCCGGCAACGGGTTTCATAGGAATAAAACAGCCTCCGGTCTGCTTGGTCCGGAGGCTGTTTTTACGCTGACAGAGTTTATGATTCGGCAGTGCTTGCGCTCTGACCGTAATTATGAACTGACAGTGCTAATGTACTGCAGTGCTTATGCTCTGACTGTAATTATGAGCTGTCAGTGCTAATGTTCTACAGTGTTTATGCTCTGACCGTAATTATGTTCTGCTAGCGCTTATGGAAGAATATTGCCTGCCGCGCGGTAGATCGCATACCATTCCTCACGCGTCAGCACGATATCGCTCGCCTTGATGCAGTCCTTTAAGCGATCGATATTCATTGTGCCGATCACGGGCTGCATGCGGGCAGGGTGGCGAAGCAGCCAGGCAATGGCGATGGTTGTATTGCTTACGCCATATTTTTCTGCGATCTCATCGATCTGCCGGTTCAGCTCAGGGAATTTGTCGCTTCCCAAGAATACCCCTTCGAAAAATCCGTATTGGAATGGGGACCATGGCTGAATCGTAATATCATGCAGCCTGCAGAAGTCCAGCACGCTGCCGTCGCGGTTGACGGCGGATTCATTCTCCATATTCACATTGATTCCGCTTGAAATCATGGTGGCATTCGTGATGCTGAGCTGAAGCTGGTTAGCCACGATCGGCTGCTTCACGGCTTTTTTCAGCAGCTGAATCTGCATCGGGTTTTGATTGGATACACCGAAGTGTCTTACTTTGCCCGAGCGCTCAAGCTGATCAAATGCTTCGGCAACCTCTTCCGGCTCAACAAGGGCATCCGGACGGTGCAGGAGCAGCACATCGAGGTATTCGGTGTTCAGTCTTTTCAAAATGCCGTCAACCGAATTCAGAATATGCTCTTTCGAAAAGTCGAACATCCCTTGACGAATCCCGCATTTCGACTGCAGAATGATCTGCTCGCGGACGCTCGCACTCATATGTATAGCTTCGGAGAAGATTTCCTCGCAGGCTCCGCCGCCGTAAATGTCGGCATGGTCGAAAAAGTTGGCCCCTTCCTCAAGCGCCGTTAGAACGAAACGCTCGGCCTCCGCTTTATCCAGCGAATTTATTCGCATACAGCCCACGGCTACGACAGGTACTTCAAGCGAACTGCTTCCAAGTTTAATCGTTTTCAAATCAAGACCCTCCGATTCATTGTAGGTTTAGTTGCTGTGGCAAAAGTCTCTCTTGTTATTGTGACATGTTCAAAGGAGGTTGTACAAGAGTTATTTGTCCTAAACAACTCCGACATCGTGCAGCGCTTCGTACCATGGATACGGATTGGGAGGATTATTCGTCCAGACTCTTGATTACGAATTTAAACGCTTCACGTTGCGGATGATGATGCGGCTGTGCGGCAGGGACGGCATGTCATGAAAACGGAAGCTGAGGTCCTGCAAAGGCACTTCATACCGAATCCAGTTAGCCAGAACATCCGCGCTTTCCTTCATGATCTCGAGCGTAATCCATTCACCGGCGCAGCGGTGACCGGCATCATGATCTCCACCGCCTTGGGGAATAAAGCTGAACGGGCTTCCGTTCCAATCCTTGAACCGATCGGGATTGAACAGCTCGGGCTGGTCCCATAGCTTTGGATGATGATTCGTTCCGTACAGGTCAAGGATCGTCAGCACACCTTTGTTAAATTCATAACCCTTCCACGTAAAATCCCGGATTGCGCGGGCGGGGACAAAGGGGAAGAACGGATAGAATCTTCGAACCTCTTGAACAAAACGCTGAAGCTTGCCTTCCTCAGAGGACATCAGCTTCTCGCGCTCTTCCGGCTGCTGAATGACAGCAAGTGCTGTAAAGCAGACGTAGACTGCAACGGCTACGATCGGACGCAGGATATTCAGGATTTCGACCGCTGCGACCTTCGGGTCGAGCCTATTACCGGCCAGATCCCGATGCTTGGAAAAAACGGAGAGGGCCGTTCCGTTCGCCGGATGCATTCGGCCTTCGCGCACGTCCAGCACCAAGCCCTCCAGCCACTGCTCTGCCTTCGAGCGGGCCATTCTTCCACGCCGATGCTTGATGCCGATTGCAGCCGCGGACTCAATCATGGCACCGAGCCATTCCGTCTTCTCCTTCACCTCCTCCCCGGAAATGGGGATGCCGGCCCATTCACAGGCAGCACGGCAAAGAAGCTCCTTGGCTTCATCGTAGATAACAATCTGCTCCAGCTCCTCAAAGCGTTCGACAGCGAGCATCCACTGCTTTCGAGTGATCTCGCGCATAGCCAGAAGGCCATCACGGTTCATGATAGACATAAACATCGCTTTCCGGTGCCGGTGCTCCTCACCGTCAAGGGTTTGCACGCCGTTTTCACCGAACAAGGTCTTCAGCACACGCTTCGGTGCCGCGCCATGCCGCTGAAATTTCTCCCCGTCGTAAAAAAGCTTGGCCGCCTCTTCGCCTCGCATACAGATGGCGCGTTCGCCTAAGAGCCGTGTTTCAAAAATGTCGGATTGAAAGCCGATGGCCCGGTTGGTCACGTAGAGATAGCCTTCGCGGAGCACGCTCAAGCTGTTGTCTATGCCTTCTTCTTTTGGAATCGGTCTTGATGTTTCCATATGAATCCTCCTGCTGATTTAAATTGGGAAGCGATCATTGCTGGTGAACGAATACTACCTTAATACCCGCCGAGCTGCTGTTTGAATAAATCATGGACTTGATCGCCAGTAACCGATTGCCTGATTCCGCGAGATTTCTCTGTTCAAAAATGTATAAGTTGGATGTCTATTGCAGGAATTGGAGAAGGCTTCATCGAAAAATAAAGGATTGGGAGACCATTCTAAATTAGGAGGTTGTTAGGTCAGATGGCGGCTGAAGTCATTAAGGTTTATCAGGAGCATTTGCCGGCGCTGCGGCTGATCGGCAAACGATATACAGATCAGGACCGCGATGCTGCAGGCAGCTTGGGGGAGAAGTGGGGGGAATGGATCGCGAGCAGTTGGTTCGATGAGCTTGTTAACCTTGGTCCCCTGCCGGAGTCGGAAGGGGCTTCTTACGGAATGATGCGAATGGAGGGAGGACAGTTTGAATATTGGATTGGCATGCTGTTTCCCTCTGAGACCGAAGTTCCGGAAGGTTATGCGCATGCCGATATTGCGGAGAGTGACGTAGGCATCTGCTGGCTGCACGGATCTGATGATAGCGGGGAGCTGTACGGCATTGGCCCCCACAATCAATGCATGGACCAATTGGCCGAGCTAGGCTGGAAGCTTAAAGAAAATCCGTGGTTCTTCGAGAAGTATCACCCGCAGCGCTTTGCTTCGCCGGATGACAAGGGAAAGGTTATTTTGGATTATGGGGCGTATATTCGTTAATATCGTATGATTGATACATAACGGGCCTTTTGGACTATAAGGCCTGTCATCGAAGAATATAAACCAGCCCGCATCCTAGTCAGGAGCGGGCTCGCTCATATTTGATTAGAGGATCTCTACAAGTAGAACGCTGCATATAGGATGGGGACCTCGCTTTGGAAGGACAGCCATCGGTAGATCTTTCGCTTTAGGTCTCCGCACGAAACGTCTTTCCAAGCCGATCGCCAAGACCAAAATAGTGCCGAAAATTATAAATGAGCGGACTCCATTGATTTGGATCAATGTGGTTCTCGTCACGTACGATATCTTCGTGGGCGTGCACATGGATTGCTTCCGTTTCAACAATGGCAAATAATGAAGCATTGGCAGGGCTGTGGATGTTGCTGACGCGGGCCTCAATTTGTATCGGACATTCCAGAATACGTGCAGGCGTGACCGACAGGGAGGGGACTGGGGTCAACCCGGCGATGCCATACTTATCTTTTTCGTGCCGGAATCCGTTTCGAAGCTTGAAGTCCGGTACGGGATCTTTACCGGTATACGGAGCAAGCTTCTCAACCTGCTCCCATAGTGAAGGATCCGGTACGTTAATCACGCATTCCGGGCGATTCTTAAGGTTCTCGATCGCTTTTCCCCCAAGCCCGATGCCTAGCACGATGGAGTGTCCTAGCGCCCATGATGAAGACAAAGGTGAAATGTTCATGCTATCGTCCTCATTCAATGTTGTTAGAAGAATAACGGGTGTACCATAGTAGAGGATGCTTGGATGAATGGTCTTGATAAGCGGTTTTTCTGCAGATGTGTGCATGGTTTCTCCTCCTGATTCATTTCGTTCTTCCAGAATCATTGTAGTCCAGGGATGTTTCGATTATCATCGAAATATGGATGACATGGGAGGAGAAATGAAATGAAGGCACAGGCAAACGCCAATCTGGCGATCGTTGCATCGCTTGTTAGCGAGGGGTCGCGTGCGGCCATGCTCACCGCGATGCTCGACGGCCGCTTTCACCCGGCAAGCGAGCTGGCTTATATGGCGGAAATCAAACCGCAAACGGCGAGCTTCCATCTGTCTAAAATGACGGATGCGGGCATCGTCAGCGTTGAACAGCAGGGGAGGCATCGATATTATGGCATCCGGGACCCGGAGGTCGCACGGATGCTGGAGTCCTTATTGTCAATCGCGCCCCCGGTGGAAATCAAATCGCTCAGGCAAGCTGACGAAGACCGGGCGATTCGTTCCGCAAGGACCTGTTACGATCATTTAGCGGGGAAGCTGGGAATCCAGCTGACGACTTCCTTATTGGAGATGGGAGTTCTTGACGAAAACCATAAGCAATTTGAGGTAACCGCTGCAGGGGAAGCCTTCTTTAGGGATTTCCGCTTGGATCTGGACCGGGCGAGAGCAAAGCGCCGTTCCTTCTCGCATAAATGCCTGGATTGGAGCGAAAGACGCCATCATCTGGCGGGATCGCTGGGAAGCGTTTTGCTTGAGAAGATGCTCGAATTGAAATGGATCGAACGTTTGCCAAAAACACGGGCCGTGCGCGTCACGGAGAAGGGGAAGAAGGGCTTCAAGGCAACCTTCGGGATCGATGTTGAGGGCCGTTAATTCCGTTTGAGATGAGCTTCTCTGCAGCTATTTATTTCCTTATGTAAGCCGGAAAAATAAAAAAGGACTGCACGCCATCATCACCATGATGTCGCAGCAGTCCCTTATAACGATTATTGACGCAGGGTTTTCAAAGCACCGCTCCATGCGAGCACTTGGTCCAGCATGCCGTTCACGTTCGTGAGATGGAGGTCGGCCGGCTTAAACACCGTTCCGTTCTCGAAATCCGTGAACAAGGACAGCGCAGCGTGAATGCGAACGTCCGCAACGGACAATTCGCCCAAAATGCCGCGCAGATGCTCGGCAGCGCGAGCACCGCCGACGGAGCCGTAGCTTACGATGCCCGCAGCTTTGTTATTCCAAGCTTCGCGTGCGTAATCGAGGGCGTTTTTCAGCGCGCCTGTAATACTGTGGTTATACTCTTGCACGATGAATACGAATCCGTCGAGGCTGGCAAGCTTTGCATTCCATGCGGCTGCCTGCTCGGACGCATCGGCCTCACCCAACAGCGGAAGCTTGTAGTCGGCGATGTCTACGATCTCATAATTCGCGTCCCCGCGTTGATCGGCGATGCTCTTCACCCATTCGCCTACCTGTGGGCTCAAGCGGCCTTGACGTGTGCTGCCCAAAATAATACCGATGTTCAATTTCGACACTGTAATTCCCTCCTGATTATTGAAATTGTATTTTATCTTTGTTGGTGTCCTGGTTGCATGAGATAATCATAAACTCAGTCGGTTATTAATGTCAAGTAGCTAACAAAAAGTTTGTTAATTATCCTTAAATCAAGAGAGTTTGTGTCTGTAGCTCGTTGCCATGTAAATGCTATAGTAGAGTAATCGGACCCGCTGTCCCTTATGATAAGATCTTTATCTTGTCGATACCCTTGGGAGGCGCATACCAGAAATTGCGAGGTGGATAACATGATGATCAGACAGTTGAAAACGGACGAGTTCGAAGCCAGCACATCATTAGGTGAATATGCATTTCAATACACATTGACACCCGAGGAGAAAGAAGAGCGGAAAAGCCGCTTCAAACCCGAGCAGACCTGGGGAATTTTCTATGGGGCGGACCTGCAGGCGAAGCTGACCATTCTGCCGCTGCGAACATATCTTCATGGCAAGGCTTTTGACATGGGCGGCATCGCAGGAGTTGCGACATGGCCGGAGAACCGCAGGCAGGGCCATGTTTCAAGGCTTCTGAAGCATGCTTTGAACGAAATGAAGAACGCGGGTCAGACGGTCTCCTTCCTGCATCCGTTCTCCATCCCCTTTTATCGCAAATTTGGGTGGGAGCTGTATGCGGAGTATAAGAAATACGTCATCCCTGTACATAAATTTCCGCCTAAGACCGAGTCGCCGGGACGGATCGTTCGCGATGCGGCGGATCTGCCGGCACTTGATTCCGTCTATCGCTCATTTGCAAGCGGGTATAACGGGACGCTGCTTCGGACTGAAGAGTGGTGGAAGCAATCCGTTCTGGATGATGACGGGCACAATGTGATCTATTATTCGGCTGACGGGGAGCCTCAGGGCTATGCATTGTACCAGCTTAAGGACAAGGAGCTGACATGCGATGAGTTTGTCTTTCTGAATGAAGAAGCCCGCAGCGCCCTGTGGACCTTCTTCGCCAATCATGATTCGCGCATTGAGCAAGTAAGCCTCAAGATGGTTCCTGTAGACGACGAGCTGCCATTCCTGCTTCCGGACCCGCGGGTATCGCAAGAGACGGTCCCATATTTCATGGCACGGATCGTCGATCTGAAATCACTTCTGGAGGAGTATCCGTTTATGAGGGATGTGGAGGTTGGAATTACGCTCAAGGTGCAGGATGCCGCCGCTCCTTGGAACGACGGGGTGTGGCGCTTATCCGTCAATATCGATGGCAGGGGAGAGGCAGAATTGCTGGAGACGAAGGAAGGTGCGGAAGCTGACCTGACCCTGGACATTCAGGCGTTAAGCGCTATTCTAACGGGATATAAGAGGGTGCAAACCCTGCACAAAGCCGGCCGCATTCAAGGGGAAACGCAAAAGGCGGCAGAGCTGGATTCGGTTGTTCCTGTTCGGCAGACATTGCTGATGGACTTTTTCTAAGATTCCGTAACAAAAAGCCTGATCCCAAGGGATCGGCTTTTTTACGTTTATCACCCGTCACGGCGTCCATTCCGGACTTCATGCTTGGAGTAGATGCGGAGTTCTCCGTCATCGCCGTACTCGGCGTAGGCGATGTCATCCATGCGCTCGAAGCCTTGTTCCCGTGCTTTTCTCTTCACGAGCTCGGGATCGATCCTCCGGCCCAGCATGGATTCCTCCAGGATCTTACCTTTATCGATCACCGTTACGGTGAAGGCGTCAGGCCCGGACGAAACGCCTAGGTCCTTGGCGGAAGGAGGCTCGAATTCAGGCTTCTTCATGACAGACAACGAGCCGTCCGTTTCCAGAATCGCAAATTTAACCTCCTGGAGCGAGAAAATGTTTTGCCGCCGAAGCATGGATAATAGCTGCTTGTATTCAATATCGTATTTGTCGAGCCACTTCTGGTTCAGTCTCCCATTGTCGATGAGCAGAACGGCCCGGCCTTCCGTTAAATAACCGAACTTTACGAAATGCGTCGTTGCCTTCTCGAAGAGGTAGGAAAGCGAGGTCCATAGCGTCAGCGCGAATAACAAGTGCGTAATGTGAACGCCGTCGTCGTACAAGGTGTTGCCTACGATTTCGCTTAATATTAAGGAAGACAGGAAATCAAGCGGCGTTAGCTGACTGAGCGTTTTCCGTCCTGTAATGAACGTGATGACCCATAACCCGAAGAAGCTGATCACCAGTTTCATACTCAAATCTATAAACATGTCCATGGCTAAAGCCTCCTAAGCTTGGGATGAAGGAATCGAATTTGCTAATGTATTAAACGGGAAGCGAGCCCCGTAAACAAGTAGGCTGGCATGGCTTTGCCGCGTAAAGGGGACTGCCTGTATACTGTCATATAAAAACGGCCTGTCAACAACCGGTTCTATTCCGGATGACAGGCCGTTTCATTATTAATTTGCTGTATGGAGCTTGAATGATCAGAAGGAATTTCCCGGCTGCTGCTCTTCCACTTCTTTAACGGCATTCTGGTCACTGCTGACTTCCCGCTTCGAGGAGGTGAACCACCCAATGAGCGCAATCAGGACAAGAACGACATAGAAGATCGCTTTCCAGATCGGATTCTCAGGGAAATGATGATTAATGATTGCAACATCCGGATGCGCCAAGGTAATCACGGCGAGCTTGATACCGACCCAACCGACAATAATAAACGCCGCAACTTCAAGTCCAGGGCGCTGCTGCAGCAGCTTAACGAAATAGGACGCTGCAAAACGCATAATGATCAGACCGATGAATCCGCCAAGGAAGATAACGATGAATTGTCCTCCATCCAGGCCTCCGATATTCGGGATGCCGCTCGGCGGAAGCGCGACCGCAAGGGCAACCGCTGCGAGAATCGAGTCCACGGCAAAGGCAATGTCGGCTACCTCGACCTTGAATACGGTCATCCAGAAGCCGGATTGTTTCTTCGGTTTCTCCGGCTTCGGTTCCGCGTCCTCGGTTGGCTTCTTGCCTTTAATGAAGTGCTTCAGGGTGTGATTGATCGAAATGTACAGAAGGTAGAGGGCACCGATTGCCTGTACCTGCCATACGTCCACCAAGAACGAGATGACAAACAGCGATCCGAGACGGAACACAAACGCACCGAGCAAGCCGTAAAAGAGCGCCTTTTTGCGCTGAGCTTCAGGCAGATGCTTGACCATGATCGCCAGGACCAGCGCGTTATCCGCCGCCAGCAGTCCTTCGAGCGCAACGAGCACAAGCAGCACCCATCCGTACTCTAATAATAGCTCCATTCCACATCCTCCTAAGACTTATTGACGAGCATAAAAAAAACCTTCACCGCAGGTGAAGGTCTCAAACACACAAAAAGAGACCTTCACCACAGTGTCTGTGTGGTAAAGGTCTCGCTAACAACGAATCGTTGCCAACAAAGCCGGAGAATAATCTCGAACTGACGACTTTGTTGTAGCAGCTACTCCCCTTTAATCACGTTCATGCTTAGCAAACATTTGGATCAGCTAAGCCGTGATATAAAGATATAAAATTCGAAGCGGGAAGTCAAGAAATTTTTTATAGAATATGTCCGAAGCTAAAAGAATCGATCGGTTGAAAGATAGGGACGTTCCCTTGAATCACGGGATTATTCAAATATAAATATTTGTTACATATATGCGTCGGCCAAATTCGGCGTATGATGTTAATAACCATAAACAGGAAGGGTGTTGAAAATGAGAAGAACAGGATACGCCACCATCAAAAAAAGCAGGAGGGGTATGACAATCTAACCCTCCAACGCGGAGGAGATCCTATTTGAATTCCCGAACGAGAAAATTCTTGTCGTATTACAAGCCGTATATCGGGCTGCTCGCGGCTGATTTGGCCTGCGCATTCATCGTATCGGCCATTACGCTCCTGCTGCCGTTATGCGTAAGGTATATTACGATCAATGTCCTGGAGGAACAAAGGCCGGATGCGCTCAGTCAGATCTACTTGATGGGGGTGGTCATGCTGGGTATGGTGATCATCCACACCCTGTGCGATATGTTCATCTCCTATAAAGGGCATATGATGGGCGCTTACATGGAACGGGACATGAGAAGTGAATTGTTTGACCATTTCCAGAAGCTTTCGTTCAGCTTTTACGACGAGCATAAAACCGGGCAGCTGATGACCCGTGCCACCAATGACATCCTTTCACTGACCGAATTGTATCATCACGGTCCGGAGGACCTGGCGATATCCGTGCTGAAATTTACCGGTGCCTTCATCATTTTGATGTATATTGACGTAAAGCTTACATTCATCGTTTTTATGTTCTTTCCGGTGATGGCCGTGTTCGCGTTCTATTTCAATAAGAGAATGAACAAGGCGCTCCGGGTCAGCAAGGACCGGATCGGGGACATCAATGCCCAAGTAGAGGATTCCTTGTCCGGCATCCGGGTCGTGAAGTCGTTTTCGAACGAGCAGGTGGAGAAGGAGAAGTTCGAATACGAGAACCGCCGCTTTGTCGACAGCAGGAGAGAAGGGTATAAGAGCGAGACTTATTTTCATGAAGGTTTGGTCGGGTTTACGCAGCTGATCACCATTGCAGTGATCGTCTTCGGCGGTGCGGCGATCGTGGATGCTTCGCTTGAGCTTGCGGACCTGCTGACCTTTTTCCTGTGCATCGGCATCCTGATTGAACCGATACAGCGGCTGGTAAATTTTGCGAGGTTATACCAGGAGGGCATCACCGGATTCGACCGGTTTATGGAGATTCTGGAGGTCGAGCCGGACATCGTGGACGCCCCTCATGCCATTGAACTGGCCCATGTGCGCGGCAGCGTGGAATTCCGGAATGTAAGCTTTAAGTATAAGGAGGATTACGGCGAGGTCCTTAAACATGTGTCTCTCCACATCAAACCCGGGGAGTATATTGCCCTTGTCGGGCCGTCCGGGGTCGGCAAAACCACCTTCAGCTCCTTGATCCCAAGATTCTATGAAACGAGCGAAGGCAGCATTCTCATTGACGGCATCCCCATCCGCGATGTTACGCTGCGCTCGCTTCGGAGAAGCATTGGCATCGTTCAACAGGATGTATATTTGTTCTCCGGAACGGTTGCAGACAATATTCGGTATGGGAACATGGAGGCAAGCATGGAGGAGATCGTGGAGGCGGCAAAAAGGGCGAATGCCCATGATTTCATCATGGCATTGCCCGGCGGGTATGACACGGATATCGGTCAACGCGGCGTCAAATTGTCGGGCGGACAGAAGCAGCGGCTCAGCATTGCGCGTGTGTTTTTGAAGAATCCGCCGATTATCATTTTCGACGAAGCGACAAGCTCATTGGATAACGAGAGCGAGCGGGCAGTCCAGCAATCGCTGGAACAGCTGAGCGAGAACCGGACAACAATCGTCATTGCCCATCGTCTGTCGACCGTCCGCAACGCGCAGCGGATTATCGTCCTATCCGATGACGGAATTGAGGAGCAGGGAACGCACGAAGAGCTGATCGGGAAGAAAGGGCGATACGCCCATTTATATGAAACGCAGCTGCGCGTTTGAGGATCAGTTAAGGCATGCAAGGCAGGGGCTTGAAAAAAACACCATCGCGGTGCGTTGGCATGCTGTTAACCGGTTATCGGCGCGATTTTCATGGAAAGCCTGCGAAAGCAGGCTTTCTTCCTGTTCCATCTGACAGGACATTGGATCGCTATTCCTCGGGGGCCAAAATATGGTTTATTTGTCTTCCTTCATCGAGTACAATGTACATAATTTATTCGAAGTACGCTCTATAGCGTAAACATTGCCGCAGCGATAAGGGCTGAACATGCCTGTATACACTGCCGTATTTTATTAGTATGGGTGGCAGGGCGGCTTTGGGCGTGATGCCAATCTATAAGAGGAGGCCTATTGAAATGGGGAAACAATTTCCGTCCATGCTCCCGGAGCATATGGCGTTTATCCGGAAACAGCATCTGTTTTTTGTCGGGACTGCGGCATCGTCACCTGATGGGCATGTGAATCTGTCGCCGAAGGGGTATGATACCTTTCGCATCCTGTCCGAGAATCAAGTTGCATACCTGGATCTGACCGGGAGCGGGAATGAGACAAGCGCTCATATTGTGGAGAATGGCCGGATTACGGTTATGTTCTGCGCGTTTGAAGGCCCTCCCAACATTTTGCGTCTCTATGGGACCGGAACGGTTCTGCTGCCTGGAGACGAGCGATGGGAAGAGCTGTACAGCCGCTTCGAGCCAATTGCCGGCGCGAGGCAAATTATTGTCGTTGACGTGCACAAGGTACAGACTTCATGCGGTTATGCCGTGCCTTTCATGACTTATGAGAAGGAACGGGACACACTCCAGCGATGGGCGGAGCATAAAGGGGAAGAGGGGCTCGCGAGTTATTGGCAGGAGAAAAACATGCATACCATCGACGGATTGCCAACCCCTCTGGGAAGGAGAATCGGTAAGTAGAACTCGGGAGTTTTTTATTTAGCGAATGAACTTGAGCGTCCGGCTGAGCTGAAGGATGTGACCTCGATCCGCCCATAAAATAAAATAAGGATAAGAGCTGCCTTGAATAACAACCGGCTCCGGATATTTAACGATCAGTGCGGACTGGTTCCCCATTTCGGCGGGCTGATCTGCGGAAGGGAATATATAGCAGGCAGCTTGAGACTGAATGACAGCCGGGATGATCCTCGGATTGCTGCCATAGGGTCTTAAGGGATGAAATGCCTCCGATCTGCACACCTCGTGGATGTCCGCTTCGGACATGATGGCGGATATTTGGAAAAAACCGTCCGGGCCTTCGTATCGCTCATCGGTCACCCGCACCCAATTCATTGGGTAGTAGAATGATACGTTGTACGCTGAATTGCGATATAAGCGGTATGGATGGATAGCCGGTCTTGGCGGTGACCACGCTAAAGCCGTAATTCGTCCTGCATCAACGATTTTAACGGGGGGTAAGGAGGCTGCTGTATCCACGATCCAAATTTGAGATGCAGGCTCTTGTTCGCCGCAGCCCGATAAATAAGCGATGCGACTGCCGTCCGGCGACCAGCTTACCGGCGTTGCGAAGCAGCTTGAGATCGCCAGTGTTCGCTGCTGCCCCCCATTCCGAGCATCGGTCTGGATGTAAGAAATATACTGATTCTGAATCAAATCCGTCGCACTATACGAGATTAGAGAGGAGTCCGGCGACCATGCGGGATAATAGTTTTTGGCCTGCGGACCGCCTTCGAGCTGACGGCGTTCGCCCGTTGCCAGGTTGACAACCGATATCAAGGATATGCTGACTCCCGGCGATGTATAGAGCGCAAACTGCCCGTCAGGGGAAATCCTGACGTCGTGAAGCGGACCTTCGGTATTCTGCGTTAATTGAACCCTGTTGTCTGTGCCAGCTATGTCGGTTCGGAATAGCTGCACGTTTCCCATTTCATCCGGGGCGGCATAGAGGAGCGCTTCCCCGGAAGGAAACCACTGGGCATCGGCTGCCCCCTCGTGAACGATCCCAGTGCTGAGATGTAAGCGAATGTCGTAGATGACGATCCGGCTGCCCTTTACGTAGGTCAAATACCTGCTGTCCGGCGACCAGCTCAGCAGCGTATAGGGCTCGATCTGATCGATGCGGGCCAGGTTGCCGTCCTGCATATCCAACACAAACACAATACCGTTACGGCCGATGAAGGATACAAAGCGGGTGTCCGGCGACCAGTATGGAATGGAATGCGCTTCGCCCAGATTCTCGGTCAGCCTGAATATGCGGCCGTCTGCAAGCCGGTACATCCAGATGTCGTAAGCCGTGCTCCCAGAAGCTGCCGTAAATAGAATTGCATCTTCCATGTTATTCATCCCTAGGGATCCACCTTTCGTGAACGCTGATTCTATAGTGTATTCATTCGTCCGAAATAGGCGAATCGGAAGCCTCGGTTACGCATTTTATTTCATGCGGATCCATTTTTTCTTTAGTGAGCACCTGGATCCACAGGTATTGATCGAGAAAGATATGGCCTGCATTCCACCGCATATTGTTATTGAAACCCGAAGGGACTAGATCGGCTTCCTCATCCGTAACATCCCTCAGTGCATCCATAACCGTGCTGCGATAGCTCTCCATCTTTTTGAATAAAATCTCGTGCCGTTTTTTCATCGGTGGGGACCCTTATCTATTCGCAATCATCTTATGCATTTTCAATACCAGCTCCGCATTTCCTTTCCCGAAGAGATTCTTAAAATGATAAAATTGTTCAGTCGCATCGCAGCTAAGTTTGCTATCATAGTTTCAAAAGATCATGATTATCAACGTTGCAAGCGGGGAGATAAGCAGCATGCATACAAGCGACATTGTCAGGCGAGCCATGGATTATATGGAGGAGTTTCTTGACGAGCCCCTGGATCTGTCCGATATCGCCAAGACGGCTGGGGTCTCGGTAGCCCACCTGTACCGGGTGTTCTACAGCTTGACTGGCCATCCGGTCAAAGAATACATACGCAAACGCAGAACCAGCGAGGCTGCCGGCTTGCTGCGTACAACCGACTTGGGGGCAATGGATATCGCAATCCGATGCGGTTTCGAGACCTATCGAGCATTCTTGAAGGCATTCAAGCGATACACGGGACTGACACCGACCGAATATCGGGACGCGGAATCCTTCTTCAGCTTCGAACGCCTCCCGCTCGAAGATAGCGGCACCTCCCATGAGAGGGGGGTGTTCGGCCAGCATGCGCATTCGGATATCCGAATTGTCCGGCTGCCGCCGCGGAAAGGAATCGGATACTTGCATGTTTCGGAGCGAGAGGATGGACTGGAAGAAGATGCCCTGAAACGTTTTCGTGCATGCTTGGCCGCAAGGGGACAGGAGCTTTGTGACATGAGTGTATTCGGCTGGAACGTCGATCTTGACGAGTGGAGGCCTTTGTTTGGGTATCAGCTGCTTGCTCCTGATATCCCGTTCGGTCCGGGAGGCATCGTTCATCCGGAGCTAAAGCCCGTTGATCTTCAGGGTGGGGTGTATGCCAGCTGCAGAGCCCGTGCTTTGTCGGCTGAGCAGATTGTCGGGGACTGGAACAGGCTCTATTCCGGCTGGCTTCCGGGGAGCCGGTTCGAACCAGCCTCGGAACGGCTTTTTGAACAATTTGTGTTCAAGGGAGATCAGATCATGCAGGTGCATCTTTATCTCCCGGTGGTACGCAGCCGGAAGACACAACCCATAGAAATCGTTGAGCTCAAGCCGGTCGACGTCTTGGCGTTTCGGGCCGAAGGGTCCGGGTCGATAATACGTGCCGACCAGGCTGCGATCGAGTGGTTGAAGAGCAGCGGATGGGACGGGGATGACGGCTTCGCAGTGTTTATGAGCTGGCGGAAAGCTACGACAGATGATGAACCATCCGCTTGCGAAGTCTTCATAGCTCTCCCGCAAGGATACAGGCGATCACCAGTGGATACCGGTAGGCTTACCCGGCTTGATGGGGGCTTATACGCATGCTTGGCTTCAGAGGCGGGCGGTACGATGACTGGTGTGCTGGAGGTCTTGAATCGCTGGTTGGAGGCCTCGGCAGACTATAGTCCAGACGCTGGCCGATCTTGGTTCATTCGTTATCTGCCTCAATCGAACGGGTCTACGCAGCTCTCAAGTTCTCGCTCCCGACCGAATACGTTCTGCTGCGTGCCGATAACCCGATCACATGGATAAGGAGAGACGACTATGAATCCGCTGAGGAGAAAAGAACAGGAAATGCCCGAAGGATACCGCCCCTTCAAGGCACCTCGAGTGATGAAATTGCTGAACGGAGGAACTAGTATGAACGGATCTCGGAAAGAAGCGGATGGACTGTCATCCGCCAGCCCGATCAAGAATAAAGTAGGGAGCATTTTCGTGCCGGTCCGCGATATCGAACGATCCCGTGTCTGGTACTGCCGCATGCTTGGATTAAATGAAGAGGAATGTTCGATCCTGAACGGTCATTTATGTCCGCTGCCGATGGAGGGGACCGGGATTATCCTGGATACGATGCCAATGTGGGGCGGCGGTCGGGAAGAGGGAGCGCCGCATATCGAGACGCCTGCCTTCATGCTCCTGACGCAAGACTTGCAAGGATCTTATACGTACATGAAGGAGCTGGGCGCAGAAATCGTAACGGAGATCGAGCACGACCACTGGTTCGTCGTCAAGGATCCGGATGGAAACAAGCTGATGATCTGCAAAGAATAATAAGATTTCGTCCACACAACAAGATCCCATCAAAGGTGAATAAGCCGGCGGATACCTCCGGCTTATTCGGCATATGCAGAACGCAAATCACATTGCCGACCAGCGGCTTGTTCAGGACGGTGAGAGAATTGCTACATGCCATTGTTGCACTTTCGATACCGAAACCTCATCTTCTCGTAACCTCTGACGAGCCGTACCCGTTTATAATGTGGTAAATCATATTGGCCAGCGCTTTTCCATCCAAACCGATGGTTTCGCCGGATGGACTCAAATTAACTTTTATCGCTCCGTTCGAATTCGAAATGTCGGGTGAAATTTGGCTGTACGATCATACCCGGAACAATACGAACAAAATATTGTCATCGGATGACTTTCCTTCTGATCTTTCGCCGAAAAGAGTGTATTGGCTGGATGATGCACATCTGCTGATCTCCACGGGCAATAAATATGGAACCATTCCTTCCACAAGGCAGCTTTTTGTCTATTCGTTGAATAGCGGAGATATGCAGGAGAAATATGCAGTTCAAGAAACGCAGCATATCGCCTCGATTACCCTGCAAGAAGCCTTGATCCAATTAAAGATCGAAACCTATGACGATAATTTTATGGAGATTACGGGTACTCAAAACGTCAATTACCCAGTTAGTAAATTTCTGGAGTAATCCAATATAAATAGCGAAAGGACCTCGCAGGCATTTTTTCCCGCAGGTTCTTTTTTTGATGCCGGCCTTAACGCATGTTATGCTGGACTTCCCAAAAGCCGAATTTGGGGATCCGTATAATTTTGCACACGAAACCGTACGAGGTTTGCGCTGTTGTCATGCCTCGCTACTAACGTATAATTCATTGCAAGCAGGGATACCCGCAATAAGAAAGGAGGGGTCACCATTCTTGATGAACGCAGCATGTCGATCCTGGAGCTTCTGCAGAAAACGGCCGACTACGTTCCGATCCAGGAAATGATGGATACCTTCAACATCTCCAAACGAACGGTTTATTACGATATGGATAAAATCAACGGATGGCTGCGCTTTCAGCAGCTGCCGCCGGTCGCATACGTTCGGGAAACCGGGTACCTGCTGCCTCAGGAAACGCGGTCGGAGCTGCCGAAACGGATGAAAGACGTTCCGGCGACCCACTACTATCTTTCCCGCGAGGAACGCAAGGCATGGCTCGGCCTGCACTTGATCAGCCGCAGCGAGCCGATGTATCTGCATCATATGGAGGAGCTGCTGCAGGTCAGCCGGGGCACCGCCCATTCGGAGCTGAAGGAGCTTCGCAGCGAGTTGAGACGTTTTTGCTTACAGATCGTTTATGAACGCAAACGGGGCTATACCGTGCAGGGGAACGAGAAGGATGTAAGAGCTGCGATATCCTCCTTTTTGAATGATTTGCTTCCCTCCGTCAGCACCGAAGGGATTCGAGTTCGAATCGAGCAGCTGATGACGGAGGAACTGTTCCGCGCATCTGCGATGATGCTGGAAACAGAGCAGTGGTCCGCGGTATATGACATGATCGCATCCGGCGAACGCTTGATCGGTATGGAATTGTCCGATGAGACCATTGCCCATCTGGCGTCCCGGTTAATCCTGTACACGAGCAGATTTCTCCAAGGGCACCCAGTCGAGCTGGATGACGAGGAGAAATCGGCGCTGCTGCAGGTCCCGCAATACCGGGCGGCTCAGGAAATCGCGGGACGCCTGGGGTCATTGGCAGGAGCGGATTTGCCGGAAGATGAGGTGTGTTATATTACGATCCAGCTGCTGACGGGCAAAGTGAACAAGCTCGAGGTCGAACCGGACAGCCAGGAAGCGAGGCGGGTCCGGGAAGCGGTTCGACGGATGATCGAGGCCTTTGAGCATCAGGGCTGCGTTCATTTCCGCAACCGGGCGGAGCTTGAGAAGCCGCTCGTGCTTCATGTGAAGTCATTATATTACCGTGCAAAGTACGGGATCCCGGCAGATAATCCGTTGGCGGAGACGATCATGGTGAAATACCGGGAGATATTCGAGCTGACGAAGCAATCGGCTCAGCCATTGGAAGGGCTGCTGGGCCGTCCGCTGAGCGAGCATGAAATCTCATATCTGACGATGCATTTCGGCGGCTGGATACGCAGTCAAGACATCGTATTGTCGCCCCGGAAGACAGCGGTCATCGTATGCGTTAACGGCATATCCGCTTCCCGGCTGCTCAAGGTTCAGATCGAGCAGCTGCTCCCGTCCGTTGATTTGGTTGCGATCCTGTCGCTGCGGCAATACGAGACGTTTGAACGAAGCGTCGATTTCGTCTTTTCCACAGTCCCGCTTCATGGCAGCAAGGTTCCCGTATTTACCGTTCCGGCCGTTCTGAACGATACCGAGAAGGTTCACTTGCTGAATCAGCTGACCCCTTACATTAAAGGGAACGGCGGACCGCTGCCCGGACCTTCCGCGCAGGCCATCGTCGATCTGGTAGGAAAGCATGTCGAGATTCCCGACAAAGCGCTGCTGCTGGAAGAGATTCAGCGGTATCTGACGGCGGCGAAAAGCATCGCACCCGCAGACTACAAACCAACGCTTGCGGAGCTGCTGCCTGCATCGCGAATACAAATACTCGACAGCGTTTCCGATTGGCGAAGCGCGATTCGTACAGCCGCCGATCCGCTGGTGAAAGAAGGGTGTATCCAGACGCAGTACGTTCAGGCGATGATCGATAACGTCGAGCGGTACGGACCGTACATCGTCACTGCACCAGGAATCGCCATTGCCCATGCGAAGCCGGAGGATGGAGCCTTCCGTCATGCGATGGCGTTGATCAGCATCCGCAGCGGCGTGCCCTTCAGCGATGAATCCAGGCATTTGGTTCACGGACTGTTCGTCATGGTGAGCGCGGACGGCGAGTCGCATCTGAAGGCATTGTCGCAGCTAACGCATCTGCTTAGAGACGACGGCAACCGCATTTTGATGGGACAAGCTGACAGCAAAGAGGATGTGCTGCAGCTCATCCGCAAGTATTCGACGACCTCAGAAGAATGAAGAGACATGAAGGAGGAGCAAGATGCGTTTGTTTGATAAAAGCCTGGTAAATCTCGATATCGAAGTTAAGGATGCGGAGGAGGCCATCCGCGGTGCCGGACAGCTGCTGGTGGACAGCGGCGCGGCGGAGGCATCCTATGTGGAAGCCATGTTGGCGGCCTACCGAGAGAAGGGGCCTTACATCGTGATCGCCCCGCATATTGCGCTTCCCCATGCCAAAGCGGAGAGCGGCGTCCATGAAGCTGCGGTCGCTTTTGCCCGATTGAAGGAGCCGGTCAAGTTCGGCCATGCCGACAATGACCCGGTGGATCTGGTCTTCGCGCTAGGATCATCGTCAAGCTCTGACCATATCAAGCTGCTGCGCACCTTATCCTCGCTCCTGACCGATCCGGCAAATATCGAAGCGATCCGCAGCGCCAAAAGCGCGGAGGAGCTTGAGAATTTATTGAAGTAATCCGTCATGGATATCCGTATCAAACCTAAATTACAGGAGGTAATCGATATGAAAATCATATGTGTGTGTGGACTTGGACAAGGCACGAGTTTGATTCTGCGAATGAACGTGGAGAATGTGCTGAAAGATCTCGGTGTTCAAGCGGACGTCGAGCATACGGATGTCTCAACGGCTTCAGGGATGTCTGCCGATTTTATCGTGACCAGCAACGAATTGGCGCAAAGTCTGCCGGGCCATTCCGCTACGATTGTCATCGTCAACAATTACTTCGACCTGAACGAAATCAAGGAAAAGCTTCAGGAAGCTCTATAAAAAGTAACGAGGGGGAACGCTCGTGAGTGTTATATCCTGGATTGCAACGAATATTTTCGGGACTCCTGCCGTTCTGCTTGGTTTCATTGTTCTGCTCGGATTATTACTGCAGAAGAAATCGGCAAGCCAGATCGTCAGCGGCACCTTCAAGGCGATTATCGGCTTCTTGATCATCAGCGCAGGATCCGACGTTATTGTGAAAGCACTCAATGTTTTCGAACCGATGTGGAAGGAAGTGTTCGGCCTTAAATCGGAATCGCTGGGGCAGTTTCTGGGCCAGGATTCGTTTAATGCCCAATACGGAAGCGCGATTACGCTGGCGATGCTGGCCGGATTTATGATCAACGTCCTGCTCGCCCGGTTTACCCGGTTCAAGTATATTTACCTGACCGGACATATGATGTTCTGGACCACCACCGTATTTGCGGGCATCGTCGTGCACACGGCAGGTGGGAGCGTCCCGCAATGGAAGCTTGTGCTGTTCCTGGCGGTTATCCTTGGCCTGTACTGGACGTTTCAGCCTGCGCTCACGCAGCCGTTTATGCGAAAAATTACCGGAAACGATAACATCGCGCTCGGGCACAGCTCGGCATCCGTCGCGCTGCTTGCGGCCCTGCTCGGGAAGTGGATCGGCAATAAGGAGAATGATTCGGAGAAGATCAAGGTACCGAAAGGGCTTGAATTCCTAAGGGATTCGAACGTCATCACGGCGCTTAGCATGGGTGTGCTGTTCCTGATTGGCGCGATCATTCTCTCGCTGAAAGGAACGCCTGCTGCACAGGAGCTGATCGCCCAGTCCGGAGAGCAGAACTTTTTGGTCTATTCCATCATGCAATCGTTTACTTTCGCCGGGGGCATCGCGATCGTGCTGCTGGGGGTCCGGATGTTCATCGGCGAGCTGGTGCCGGCTTTTAACGGGATTGCGACGAAGCTCGTGCCTGGCGCGAAACCTGCGCTTGATTCACCGGTGACCTACCCTTATGCCCCGAATGCCGTCGTGCTCGGATTCGTCGGCGCATTCGCCGGTGCGTTAATCTGGCTTGTCGTCCTTGGGAACACGATGTCGTATATCTTTGTTCCGACGATGATCGTCCTGTTCTTCCATGGCGCCACCGCCGGCGTGTTCGGCAATTCGACAGGAGGCGTCCGCGGAGCGCTGCTAGGCGGATTCATCACATCTACCGTCGTGGCATGGGGTCAATTCATCATGGTGCGATTCCTGATCTCGACCACCATCCCGGATACGGCCATGTGGGCCGCCGATTCGGATATGTTTATCCTCGGTCCGATCATCCGCTTCTTGTCGGAGCTGTTGTTCTGAATCGGCGTGCCGATCTTCCTGATCGGAATCAATTATGGAGAAGAAAGGGGAACACAACATGAGCTTTATACGAACGCTTGACGCGGATATTCCCAGAGAAGAACTAGGCTTCACCTATTCTCACGAGCATATCGTGTGCCGCCCTGCCTACTGGTCCGAGCGGGGGGAGGATGATCTCCTGCTCGATGACCCGGCTAAATCCAAACAGGATGTCCTTGATTTCAAAAAGCACGGGGGACAGACGATTGTAGACGCCACGGCCGTCGATTACGGACGTGACGTGCCTGCCGTCCACGACATCATGGAACAAACGGGCGTCCGGATCATCGGGACGGCAGGCTTTAACAAGAGCTTCCTCTGGGATGCGTCTATCAAGGAAGAGCTCAAGCCGATCATCGGTAATTACCGTACGTACTATGAATGGATTGAGAGCGCTACCATCAATGAATTGGCTGATTTCGTCATCCGGGAAGTGGAAGAAGGTCTGGAAGGAACGCCGTTTCGCGCCGGTCAGGTGAAATTCGGAACCGGATATAACCGGATAACCCCGCTCGAGGAGAAGACGCTGCGCGCGGTAGCCCGGGCCCATCATGAGACAAAGGCTCCGGTTCATTCCCACACCGAAGTCGGCACGATGGCTTTGGAGCAGATCGAGCTGCTGCGAAGCGAGAACGTGGACCTGAGTTACTTAAGCCTAGGTCATATGGATCGTAATCCGGATCCGTATTATCATGAACAGATTGCAAGAACAGGGGCCTACTTGTCGTTCGATGGCATCGGCAAAATCAAATACGCTCCAGAGAGCACCCGGATCGAGCTCATTCTGGAGCTTGTCCGCAAAGGATACGCCGGTCAAATTCTGATCAGCGGGGATACCGCCCGCAAATCGTATTACAAGCACTATGACCACGGTCCCGGATTGGAGTTCATCATTGCCAAGTGGGTGCCGCGATTCATCGATGAGGCCGAGCGGGCGGGGTTTGACGGACAGGAGCTGATCCGCCGGTTTTTCGTCGATAATCCGGCAAACTGCTTCGCTTTTAAGCGATAGGGGGGATTTGGATGGATTATCAACAGCAGAATGCTTACGAGATCGGCGAGCTGATTAAACGCAAGGGCTGCGCGATATTGCCGGTCGGCGCCGTTGAGACGCATGGACCCCATCTGCCGCTAGGAACGGATAATCTGCTGGCGGAGCGTCTGGCCGAGCGTCTGGCAGAACTTACGGACAGCCTGGCGCTGCCGACGCTGCCTTACGGGCAGGTTTGGAGTCTTCAGCATTTCCCCGGCAGTCTGAGCGTATCCAATGAAGCGCTGATCCGAATCCTCTATGATATCGGCGAGAGTCTGGTACGGCAAGGCTTCCGAATTTTTGTCATGCTGAACGGACACCTCGGGAACATGCCCGCATTAAAAGACGCCGCCCGAATGCTGTACAATGATCACCCTGAATTGAAAGTCTATTATTTCTTCTATCCGGGTACCGGAGAGGCCATATCCAGGATTCGTGAGACGCCGTCCACCCACGCATCGTATTTTCACGCATGCGAGCTTGAGACCTCCTACATGCTCTATCTTGCCGAAGAATATGTCGACATGGACAAGGCAATCCGGGATATACCCCAAATCGGGCTTGAAGCCGATTGCACCCCAACACCATGGGAAACCTTCACCTCTTCGGCTGTTTTGGGCGATGCGACGCTGGCTACGAAAGAGAAGGGAGAGCAAGTGATCGAGGCGTCGCTGGCCGCGATGACCGCCATGATCCTTGGGGCGAAGCAGCGGCTTCAACAGCGCAGGGAAGCTTAATGGAGCTGCTCGGTGCTTTTATGAAGCGGGCGGCTTTAACAGGCTTCATCAAAAAAGGGAGTATGTTTTCGATTAATCGAAAACATACTCCCTTAGCGCTTACGAGCGGCCTGCTTCGTTTTGCTGCTTCAGCAGATCGCGGATTTCGGTTAGCAGAACCTCTTCCTTGGATGGTGCAGGAGGCTCGTCCGGTTTGGCTTCTTCTTTTCGCTTGAAGCGGTTGAGGGTTCGAATAAACATGAAGATCGAGAAAGATACGATCAGAAAGTCCACGACCGTCTGCAGGAATACTCCATAAGTAATCGTTGCGTCTCCAAGGGTTGCCTTCAACCCGGATAAATCAACGCCGCCCATCAGCAAGCCGATCAGCGGCACGATAATGTCGCTAACCAGCGAGGATACGATTTTACCAAAGGCGGCACCGATGATGACCCCGATGGCCAGATCCAATACGTTCCCCTTCAGCGCAAAGGCTTTAAATTCTTTTAACAGATTCATAAATAATCACCTGCTTTCCTTCTTTAGATGAAATAGCGTTCATCCATGCGCTGAAATTCTCTGACCCTAGCATCAGATCTATGTACGGGGAATCGAGATCATCCTTATCTGATATGTGCTTGGTTTCAGAAGTTTTGCGATGTTCAAACGCCAGCCGTTCGATGATCGGACCCTATTTCGAGAGAAGAATGCCCCTTACGAAATGTCCTTCATCATGGTAGCGTCAAGATTTCGGTTCGTCAATCTTTTTTCTTTCAACAACCATAGACATAAATAGACAAGTTCACACCCTTGATGACGATTCTCGCCAAACGGGACAAGGGGCGCCCTCCAGATCCGAGATCATGCGGGACACCCCAAATTATTTACGCAAAACCGTCAAGGCTTAGCGTTCTTCCAGTATTCGTAAGCATGAACCACATTGCCGGCGTAAGCAGGGGAATCCTGCAGCAATTCAGGCAGCTTTGCCAGCTCTTCTTCCATGTAGGCCGCGCCTTCTTCATAGAAGGTGATATGGTTGCCTTCATGGCTTGCTTTCATTTCTACAGAGAGGATGATCGGCTTTCCAAGCTCATTAGCAAATCCGATTTCCTCTTTGGAGACGCTGACGATCCCGTTCGAGCCTGCTGCGGTGTCACGGAAGGCCATCAACGATACATGATCCATCCGGTCGATCATCCATTTGCTGAGGGATATGTCTGAGCCGGGAGCCTTGTGCTTGTCAAGCCAGACGGCCATATCCATGCTGGCTTCAAGGCTGGAGTCCTTCTTCAGCTCGCTTACGAAGGCGTCCAAATTGGACGTCCATTCCGCAATAACCCGGTCCGAATCGGCCCACCAGGCGGGCAGGACATACGGCTCGATATCCAGATGGATGCCATGGAATCGTTCATCGCCGGCAACGGAGCGGTTATATTCTTTTACATAGTTCACCAGTTTCATCATCCGTGGACGGTTCTCCTGCAGCGCCCATATCGGATGGCCGCCCATGGCATGTACTTCAATGCCTGCTGCGGAGGCTTGTTTGACAAAAGAAGAATACGAATCGAACGGCTGTTCCAAATCCAACCTTACATACAGCCAATTCAGTTTCTTCTCCTTCGCAAACGCCAAAATGCCTTGACCGTCTTCAACCACGTCACGCGCTTCCCAAATATAGGTGCCTCTTACCCGGGAATCCCGCTCAATCGGGTCCGCATCCGGAACCGTCCCGCCGCCACCAGGATCAGGGGTTGTAGGAGGGGTCGGATTCGGCGCAGGGTTCTCTCCGTTAGGGGGTGTAGCCCCGTCACCGCCTGTCGGCATGTCCCTCCAGCTTCGGGCGTCGTGGATAGCCAGTCCCGCGAATGAGCTGTAAGAGCTCAGATCGGCGGATAATTGTTCCAATGTGCTGGACAGATATTCCCGGCCAAGTCCATGGAATGTCGTGTGGGCTTCGCCGGGCATCTCCTTCGTATTCACCGCCACTACGACCCGCTTTCCGAGCCGATCCGCCAGCTCGAGCTCAGCCTGGGTCAGGGACCGGATTCCATGCTCGGAATCCAACTGGTTCCGGTAAGACATAACGGTGACATGGTCAAAGGATCCCATGAGCCATTCATTGATCGGAGTGCCGTCTTCCAGGGTGTATGAATCAAACCAGAAGGGGATATCGATCCCTAGCTCTAGCCCGCTTCCCGAGATACGGCTAAGAAAAGCGCTTATATTGCTCTTCCAGGATGATATAACCTCTTCCTGACGAATTTCCCATTCGGGCAGCACGTAGGGCTCGATATCAAGATGGAGCCCGTCAAACCGGCCGTTCTCCGGCACGCCTGCGTTATAGTCATTCACCCAATCGGCAAGGCCCAGCATATCCGGCAAATGCTTCTCAAGCGCCCACCCCGGATCGCCCCCCAGCGCGTGGACTGCAATATTAGCCGCATGGGCCTTCTCGACAAAGGTTTGATAAATCTCTGCAGACATTTGACGATTAATTTGCAAATAGATCAGGTTAATGCCTTCCTCATGCGAATAATCAAGGAGCTCTTCACCGCCATCCTTGATCCATTCGGTCTGCCATACCCAGGTAGCTTTCACCTTGGCCTGCTCTGCATATGCCGGTGTCTGCAACCCTACCAGAAGCAGTGCCATTAGAAGGCCGGCAAGCTTCTGGCATGCTCGTACATTCATAGTTTCCCTCCATTCCTCCAAAACTCTTTCTTTGTAAACGGGGTTATTATATCACTGATGATTTGGAAAGGGATGAGCCCTTGTTCTTACAGGACTCTGCCTATCGCACAATCAGGAATATACGTTCGGGTAACATGGAACTAGTCCCTGATTAAAGTGAAATAACGCTGAAAGAGAAAATTGATAAAACTGGAAAATTTGAGGCTAACCGCTCAGGTAAAAAGTTACGGGGCCAGAGTCCGTCCTTAACCATGCGTCATGGTTTCCGCTGTTCGCCGTTAAAAGGTCCTAGAGTCTAACCCGGGGAAGATTAAATCCGAATGTGTTTATGTATTTCTATCCATTTAGCAAATTCCACAAGCCGAATGCCCGTTGTTTGGAATACTGCGCAGGTTCGAAATTGCAACGGGTGCGAAAAATCACAGATGGTGGAAATACGCTCCTTTACGAAAAAAAGAAGGCATTCATATACTAAAGGTGCCTATAGCTGCTTCTAGGTTGGTGATGGAGGAGCTGAACCGATGCAGCCCCAGCAACTCATCTTGGAAGGCGAATGGCGGGACGTCCAATAGATTACCGATCATGACGGTCGTGATGGTGAAGGTCGTGATCACGAAGGGGGGAAGAGGTGAAATCGAATCCAACGGTTTGACATTGAAATTGGACGCGTTGCACGCGGATTACGGCACGAGGAGGGGGATAGCGAGCTTATAAGTTCAATTTTGCTGACGAACGGATGTAAAGCGCTTTCACAAAAGACAAGAAACGGGGGATCTCATTTATGCAAAAAAGGGTCGTTTACGCAAAAAAGAGCTTGGTTTTCATGCTTGCGCTCATGCTGGTTCTCGTATCGCAATGGTGGCTCGCCGCTCCAGCGGATGCACGGGTGGACAAAGCATTCGGCGAACCGGTAACCATCGGTTCCCCAATTGAGAATGTAGCCATTTTTGATGCAGCTTTCGGCAAAGAAGATGGCAGGGATGTCATGTATACGACGGTAACGGGCAAGCCGGCCATCTTCCAGGTTGTTGATCTGGTCAGCAGGGAGGTGCTGCGCAAATACAGACTGGAAGGAACCGAGAGCTCCTGGACTCATGTAACCCTGCCGGACGGTACAGTCTATATTGGCGGTAACGGCAAGCTGTATACGTATTCGCCGGCAACGAAAGAGCTGCGCGATCTGGGCGGGATCGGAGAGAGCGTTGTTTATGGGCTGACATATGACGAGCAGGGCAGGGTCTATTTCGGTTCTTATCCGAATGCCAAGGTAGGCCGCTATGATCCCTCCACCGGCGAGATGAGAGATTACGGCAGCGTGATGCCTGGCCAGAGCTATACCCGGGCCACGGCCTACCATAACGGATACTTGTATGCTGGGATCGGCATTCAGGGAAGCCTTGTGAAAGTGAACGTGGAAACGGGGGAGAAAGAGCCTATTCCGCTGCCGACATACGGCGGTGCGGTGCAGACTGCGCAAGTGTATCAGCTTGATGCTGCCGGCAAGTATATCGTAGCCGGCTTGAGCGGAGGGAATAACGCACTGCTGTTCTATGACACGGAAGCCGGGGCTTGGAGCGACACCTATTTTCTGGACAATAAGGGGATTCGCTTATCGTATGGCGAGCCGGGCAGCAATAAGGTGTATTTCGTACAGAACAACCGATTGATGGAGCTGGATCTCATCTCGATGGAGGCGGTCGACACCGGAATCGAATATACCACCTATCTTCGCAATACCGCTTGGATCGAGATGCCGAATGATCCGGATCTCCCGGGAAAATCGCTTGCGACCGTCATGTGGTCGGGGGCGGTTGCTTATATGAATTTGGAGACGAAGAAGGTCAAGTCGGTTACCTACCCGTTCTCTGGTAATCCGATTCCGATCCAAACGCTGGAGAAAGGGCCCGACGGCAAGCTGTACATGAGCGGCTATCCTGGAGGAAAAGGGGCTTCATATTCCCCGATCACCGGCGAAATCGAGACCTTTTCCTTAGGTCAGGCCGAAGGCATGGCTGCACTTGGTGACAAAATGTACTTCGGTCTCTATCCGGGAGGCCGCATTTGGGAGCTGGACGTCAATCAGCCGATCCAGGATGGGGTGAATCCGAAAGAGATTTATAAAATTCCCCACCAGGACAGGCCGTTCATCATGACGCCTGGCGATGGCAAGCTGTTTATCGGCACGATCCCGGACTACGGCGAGCTGGGAGGCTCGCTGACCGTGTATGATCCTTCGCTCGGGCCTGAGCAAGGGTTTACCGTCTATGAAGATGTCGTGCACAACCAATCGATTGTCGGCCTTGCCGTCCGCAACGGGAAGCTGTATGGTTCGACTACCGTGGCCGGCGGGCTTGGCATCGATCCGACGGAGACGGCAGCCAAAATATTTGTGTGGGATATCGCCAGCGGTAAAAAGCTTCAGGAATTCGTTCCTTCGATCCCGGGCGCAACCGTTCAACCAGGGATGATCAGCGGACTCAGCATCGGCCCTGACGGATTGCTGTGGGCAGCGGCGGACGGGACGATCTTCGCCATGGACCCGGAGACGATGAACATCGTGAAGAGCGCGAATATTTATCCGTCCGTATCCAATTATGGAAGATGGCGCCCGGCACACATCCGGTGGGGCGAAGACGGTTATATGTACACCACGCTTGCGGGCAGGATTACCGTGATCGATCCGAACGAGCCGGAAGCGGCGGTCACGCTGTCGACAACGCCATTGATGACGCTCGGTGATGACGGACATATCTATTATTCGGATGATACCTTACTTAAAAAAATCGAAGTGACGAAAGGCGACGGAGCCGTTCACATTCCGATCGAGCTCCCAATCTTGAACGGAAGCTTTGACCAATCTGCAGAGAACGGCATGATCCCCGGCTGGAGCCCCTTGTTCAATAAAACGCCGAACGTGTCTTTCGGATTAAGCAATGAGCAGAGCGTAAGCGGCCCGAGCAGCTTGTACATCACGGATGCTTCCGCGACGGAAACGGTGGCCGTTGCATCCGATTCCGTTCCCGTGAAGCCCGGGACGGCGTATACGGCGAGATTCCAGGTTTACCTTAAGGAAGGACGCACCCTTGCATCAATGAACTACTATGATGCCAACCATAAGCAAGTGGGCGGGACCTCGCTTCAAATTACAGCAGGCAGCGGCAAATGGCAGCAGCTTGAGATGAGCGCCGTCGCTCCGGAGAATGCAGCTTACGTAAGATTGGTCTTGTTCTGCTCCCAGCTGTGGACGACGAAGGCGTATTATGATGATGCATCCATATCCTATACGGAGACAGTCACGCCGGATCAGCTGCCGGATTGGCTGGAGTCCCAAATCGACCAAGGGAAGGTTCGACACCCGCTCGCGCAGCAGCTTACAAATGCAATTCGGCAAGCGCATTTCCACTATGGGGAGGGACGCCTCGAACAAGCCGTTCATCAGTTGGAAAATGCGCTGAAGCATCTGGAACGCTCGGGGGAGGAGGACATCCAGGCAAATGCCCGGAATGGGATCCAAAGCGTAATCCGCGCGTTCATCCAGTCCTGGCAATGAAATAGTTATAAGAATTCATTTTATTTGGTCCATGAAGAGAGAGCTGGAAATTAACCCTTTCCATGCTCTCTTTTTTGTGCGAATGGATCGTATGGGTGCTCATTTCAGGCATTTGCCCAGAATTTCGTCTAGCGTTTATACTAAGAAGGTGAGTTGAAGAGTATAATATATGATCTGATACAAGTAATAACCAAGAAGCTGTCCAGGATCGGCAATGGAACGCTAGCCCTTATTCCGATTGTTGCTTGTCAAAGGTCCCGCACGGCATTTACAGTCATAAGTGGACAAGCACAAGTGCGAGCCTGCAAAACGCTGATCCTTTCGAGCGTAAAGATCTATGCAAGTTATGCTGATAGCCAAATGAGGTGGCTTATGAACACGGAAGAATGGAAGCAGGCTGAAAAGGCTTTATCCAGCATGGAGGTCATGAAGCAGGGAACTAACGATCCGGTGACCATTGAAGGCGAATCGAATGACCTGCACTGCATCGGGATCGGCACAGATGCTGCGGTATTTGTCTATGAACCGCTGCCACACTATGCTTACAAGTTGTACGCGGCAGAAGCGCTTCCCAAAAAGGAAGCCGAAATTCGCGTGTACCGCTCTCTGCAAGGAAGCCCTTATTTCCCTACGTTTTACGGTGCGGGAGAGCGTTATGTGGCGATCAGCCGGGAGAGCGGGATGACATTGTATGATTGTCTACTGTACGGCGTGCCGGTACCGAGGCAAGTCATTGATGATGTGGAGGCAGCACGAAGCTTCGTCAGGGAGAAAGGGCTCAATCCCAGAGATATTCATTTGAAAAATGTGCTGCTGCAAAACGGCCGTGGCAAAGTGCTGGATGTTTCAGAGTATATCCAGAGCGGTAACGACAGGCGATGGGAGCATCTTCTGTGGGCGTACGACAATGTGTATCCGCTCATCGAAGGCAAGAAGCTGCCGCTGTGGGTATTGGAGGCGGTGAAGAACGGGTATTATCGGCTCGATCCGTCCAGCGTTAATCTGCAGGAATTCGCCGAGCGGATCAAAAAGCTGTTTTTCAACCGGTAGCTTGCAGAACGGATGTCCCTGTCAATTGAAGAAACCGCGTATGCTGCGCGGTTTCTTTCTTATTGCGGCTTTAGCCAGTTGAGCTCGCGAAGCGTGCGAAACAAAAAACCACCCGCTATGCGGGTGGAGGGATCGAGGTTTGACCAACAAGACCATTCCGATAAAATTGAGATGTTCAGGCTCAATAATGAAAGGAATGGTCTTAGATGGCAAACAAGAGCTATAGTTTAGCTCACACGAAGTGGATGTGCAAGTACCACATTGTGTTCACCCCGAAGTATAGACGGAAAGAGATTTATAATCAAGTGAGGAAAGACTTAATCGAAATATTCAAACGATTATGTAAATACAAGGGAGTGGAGATAATCGAAGGTCACATGATGCCCGATCATGTACATATGTTGGTAGCAATTCCCCCAAAAATCTCAGTATCATCATTTATGGGATACCTGAAGGGGAAAAGCTCACTCATGATATTCGAGAAGCATGCTAGCTTGAAGTATAAATATGGTAATCGAAAATTCTGGGCGGAGGGATACTACGTCAGCACAGTGGGCTTGAATGAAGCCACCGTGGCAAAATATATCCGTGAGCAAGAAGCACATGACCAAGCAATTGATAAACTGAGTGTGAAAGAGTATGAAGACCCATTCAGCAAAAACAGTAACAAGAAGAAGTAAACCAGTTTAACTGGTAAGTGAAAGTGACAAATTACACTGAGCCTGAACAATTTTATTGTCAGGCTAGCGTCTTTAGGCGCAGTTTGGCAACAAGGGGTTATACCCCAAGAGCAAACCACCCGTTTGACGGGTGGTTCTGATGTAAATGTGAGAGCTCTTACCCCTGGCGGTGTCCATCGAACGGACATGCCTTAATCAGGTGCACAGCTGGTCCCGTTTGGTTGTCAAAACATGCTCCAATCAAGCTCTCTCGATATAACCTCCAGTAAATGCACGCCAGCTTGGCTGTTTCCCTTGTCGTTAAGCGCGGGGCCGAATACGCCAATGCCGTACTGTCCGGGGACAAGCGCTAAGATGCCGCCGGAGACCCCGCTTTTGGCGGGCAGCCCGACCTGAATGGCGAATTCACCTGACGCATTGTACATTCCGCATGTCGTCATGAAGGTTTTGGCGATCTGAACGTATCGCCTTGGGATCAGCCGGTTTCCAGTGAGCGGATCGAGACCTCCGCAAGCAAGGACCAGCCCCATGCGGGCCAGGTCGGCGCAATCGGCCTGAATGGAGCAATGCCGGAAGTAGACGTCAAGCACAGCCTCGACATTTCCCGAGAGCACCCCGTTTTGTTTGAGAAAATAAGCAATGGACCTGTTCAGATTGCCGGTTTCGGATTCGGAGAGGTACACTGCCTCATCGCAGCTTAGCTGCCGGTTGCCGGCAAGCACCCGCAGGAAATCGAGGATCCGTCCGTATACCTCTTCCGGGCTGCTGCCCCGGATTAGCGATGAAATCGTGATGGCCCCTGCGTTGATCATCGGATTGAACGGAATGCCCGGGCGAACGAGCTCCAGCTTCAGCATGGAGTTGAAGTTGTCGCCGGTCGGCTCCATGCCGACCTTACGGAACACCTCCTCTTCACCGTTATCCATCAATGCAAGTATCAGCGTAAAGACTTTAGAGATGCTCTGCATCGTGAACTTTTTTCCGCAATCACCTGCAGTCGCGGATTCGCCGCTTGCATGCAGCAGGCTGACACCGAGGGCATTGTGCGGGGATTTGGACAGTTCGGGAATGTAGGACGCAACTCTTCCGCTTGCGGCGTATGGACGGCTCGCTTCCACCCATTCCGCCAGCCGTTCTCGTATCGTTCCGATGTCATAAGATGGCACGTTCCCATCTCCTTTGGCAAATATATAAAGAATTGGTCATAGCATTCGTTGATGGAAGCCGCTTTATCCCTTCATTTTGCATTTCATAGTTTTGGTTCGTGGATTTCTGCCGCTTGAAAAGTATAGCAGCAGCTGCCTGAGTCCATCCTTTAATATATAACGGGCAAGGGGGCTAAGCGAATGAGAAACCTGGAATCAAGGCTGGAGAACATCGAAGGCAGATTCGACGAAATCGATAAATACTTTTGCACCCATCAGTTCTCTTTAGCGGGCAACTGGGATTATAAGCACGGGTATTTGGACAAGCGACTGGATCATGAACGAATGGTATGGCTGCGGATCCCGTTTCATGTCACGAGGGGCAGCCTGGACGGGGAATGCGGCGGGTGCAAGGCCACGGTCAAGCTCGGACGTCCCTTTGTGTTCCGTCATATCTACAATACAGGGACGGACAAGCATGCGAGGCCGCGATTGATCGGAGCGTTGTTTGATCAGTTTCAGTCGCCGATTGATCCGGATGCCTCTTTGGATGACCAATGGGTTGAACAAGCCAAGCAAGCACTGCAGGAAGTAGAAGCAGGATATCTTCAATAAACGGGAGAACGCAGCGGCAGGACGTTGATCCTGGCTGGTTCCGATTTGAGAGATAAGTAAGCATCATACCTGAACGATAAAGGCTGCTGATCATCGGCAGCCTTTATTGTGTATGCTAAAGTATACAGCAATAGACCCCCCGGATGTTATCACGATCACGGAAAAAACGATAAACGAAAAGGCTTGATGCTTGAGGTAGAGGGAACGGAACATGCATAGACTGGATATGAAAGACGATTCAAAGCGTTTTAGCTGCGCGGCAGGCTGGCGTATCCCGGATTTTGGACGATCGCTGATCTTCTGATGACGATTTCGTAACCGATGGAGTTCTTTCACGTATAAAGGAATGAATATGTTCGGACGTTTAACGTATCTAATCCAATTAGAAGCTGAGGTAATGCATCAATGAATGTGGAGCTTACAGATTATGCCGACCTGTGGTATCAGCAAGCAGAACAGAAAGCTGCCCGGTATTTTGAGACCTTGCATGCACAGGTTACGGATCAAACCTATGTGAACGGTCTGGCAGAAGATATCCGATTGTGGAGCAGGAAGCATATCCGCCGTCAACCGTGGCTGTCCTTTATGAGCCGGGGAACGGGCAAACCTGATTCACGGGATTATCATCGATATATGAGATGGCTGAATTATACTGGGAAATTGAAGGACTACCTGGATCGCAGCGTGTCCTATATTTATATGAGAGATCTTGGCAAAGCGCTGGATTGCCCGAAGACCCAGTCCCGGATCAAACAAGTCGTCAAAGGTCTTGAACAGTTTCTGATCCGCTCTGCCGGGACCGGCGGGGGGCAGCAGCCGCCGTTCATAAGCTTGGCTGGCCTGTACCGCTGGGCCCAGAAGGAAGGCGTTGAGAGCGCCGTGATCTGGGTGATGAACAAGCTGAAAAACGTTGCGTGCCATATCCCGGAAGACATGAATCCGGAGCATGCCCAGCGCAAGCTCATCAAAATCATCGTCGGCGTCGTGATGCATGCCATCGAAGAGGTGGAAGAGTCCCCAGGCGAAATATTTCCCGCAGAGCGTGCACGCAGGCTGGATCATGCCATCCGACTCGGCTATTCTTACGGATTGACTTACCCGTATATTGACGATCTTCTCGATTCCGGGGTGCTGAATGATCAGGAGAAGGAGCGTTATTCCCGCATGATCCGGAGCGCGCTGCTTACGGGCACGGTACCGGCGCTTGGAACGTGGACCGGCACCAATATGAACCTGATCCGCTTTATACACGCCGAGCTTCGCGAAGCCTTTGAATACATTAAAGGACATCAACGGCCGGAATTCAGAATGCTGTTCTTCGAGCAATCCTATGTATTCTTTCATTCCCAGCATCTGGACCGCGTGAAGGATTTATCGAATGCCGATTACACCAATGAAGAGCTTTATTTGCCGATTATTTTGAAATCCTCCTCCTCCCGATTGATTGTTCGTTCGGTATTGAGCGCTCCGGAGGACGAGGGCTTCGACCAGCGTACGTTTTATTACGGAATTTATAACCAGCTGGCCGATGACTTCGCGGATATGTTCGACGATATGAGGGATGGAGCGGTAACGCCGTATACTTATTTCTTTAAATACAGGGAGCAGCGTCCCGATTTAATCAACCCGTACGAATTGTACTGGACGGTCATTGCGCATTTGATTCGAAACGTATACCGTTCGGACGCCATGACGCGCGAGGTGATCCTGGATCGTGCCATCAACGGTCTTAAACGATGCAAAGCGCGGCTCGGTTCAGACCAATATAACGAGATTATGAGCGTGCTCGCCTCCGGGCAGCCGGAGCTCCACCGCCTTATTCGGCGGATGGTCCGAAAAGCGGACGATGTGGATTTTCTCGATAAACTGCTTCGGGACCAGATGGTCACGATACTGAAAAATGAAAGACAGCAGCAGGAAGAGTTCTTCGATACGGTTCAGTCGGTCCGCGAGCAGATTAATAATCAGCTCCGCATCGCAGAGCCGGAGAATCTTCCTCCGATGAAGACCTCGCTGATTGAAGCGGCCAACTACAGCCTGGATGGGGACGGAAAGCGGCTGCGGCCCATCCTGACATGGGTGATGGGCGTGAAGGAATACGGGCTTGATGCCTCAGCGATCATCCCTCTTTTAAAATCACTGGAGTATATGCATACCGCTTCCTTGATTTTTGACGATTTGCCATCGCAGGACAATGCGTCCACCCGCCGGGGAAGAGCAACCCTGCATGAGGTGTATGACAGCTCAACAGCCGAGTTAACCGGTCTGTACCTGATCCAGAAGGCGACGGAAGAACAAGCGTCCCTGAGCGGTTTCGATCCTAAGGTCGTCCTCCGCTTGATGCGCTATTCTTCGCAGAAAGCCGGGGAGATGTGCATGGGGCAGGCGATGGACCTTCAATCCAAGGGAGCGGCGCTCACGCTTCAGGAGCTGAACCGGATCTGCTTCTACAAAACCGGCATTGCATTCGAGGCTTCGCTGGTCATGCCGGCGATCCTCGCCCGTGTCAACGAGACGGAGATCTCCGCCTTGAAGCGGTATGCCTACCATGCCGGCATCGCATTTCAAATCAAGGATGATCTGCTTGATGCGGAAGGCGATCAGGTTGTCCTCGGGAAGCCGACGCGTCAAGATGTAGAGAACAATACGTCGACTTTTGTGACCATCCTTGGCATAGAGGGCGCCAAACGAGAAATGTGGGAGCATTATTGCCTGGCGACGGAAGCGTTGGATGAACTTCCCCGTCCGATCGCCTTTCTCACGCATCTCCTGAATTATATGGTGAATCGCGAAAATTAAAAGGACCGCCAACGTGCTCAAGGCTAGTGATTAATCCGGCGATGTCGATCAGGTTGGGCGATAACAATATGCGCTGATGCAAATGGAACCGCGAGCTTCGCGGTTTTTATTTTTTCATGGGTATTGATCTCAAAGCCTTTCATCATGAAATTCCCTCTTGACTTTATAGTCGACTCGAAGGTATATACTCAATCCGACATTCATAGGAGGAAGGTGAGATATTGTTTAAAATCAGCGAATTTTCGAGGCTGAGCCGGATCCCGATCCAGACATTGCGCTATTATGATCAGATCGGGTTATTCAAGCCTGCGCGGATCGATAGATCGACCGGGTATCGGTACTACGCCGCCGAGCAGCTTCTGGAGATCAACCGCATTGTCATTTTCAAGGAGCTTGGGTTCACGCTGCAGCAAATGGTTCAGCTGCTTCAAGAAGATATATCCGCGGAACAGATCCGCGGTATGCTGAGGTTGAAAGAAAGTGAGATTCAGCAGCTGTTGGAGAACGAAATGTCCAAGCTATCACGTATTAAAAAACGAATGCAGCTCGTGGAACGAGAGGGAAGGATGGAGATGGAGCAGGAGGCCGTCATCAAGCAGGTTGATGCCCTGCAATTGATTTCGTATGCGTCGTTTGGTACTGCCGAAGAAATTCCACAGCTATTTCAACATTTTGAAAGTCTTCTTGAAGGAAGTATACGTTCTGTCCTGACTGGGCCACAGACGGTGCTTTGGAAGGAAAGCAGCCGTCAAGATGATGAATTCGAGCTGGAGGTCGGCTTTGCCGCCAAACCGGGAACCTACAAGCTTCCTGTCGGTCTTGGACAGCGCTTCATGCCTGCTGAGACGATGGCTACGCTTCTGTTCCGCTCCGATTCTTCATTCTCGGAAACGGCTTGCGCTGACCTTGCCGCCTGGATCGAACATAACGGCTATCTCATCCGGGAGGATCGGCCTGGAAGGGAAATCTATGTGCCCTTATCGGATGAACCGGGCATGTGCCTGGTCGAGGTTCAAATTCCGATCATCGATGCGGGGGCAGCCGAATGAACAATAAATGGGTCGTGTATTTGCTCGCTTTGGCGGTTTTTCTGATTGGGACAGTTGAGTATATTATCAGCGGCATTATTCAAATGGTGGCTTCCGAACTAAGCGTAACAACCTCTGCCGCCGGATTGCTTGTCACCGTGTTTGCCCTTTCGGCTGCCATTGGCGCCCCTGTCGTCATTGCGGTTACGATCAATGCAGACCGTAAAAGCGTGCTGCTTACCATGCTCGGCATTTTCATTTTAAGCAGCCTTATGGTTTATGCAAGCCATTCATTTGAGATGATGCTGGTTACCCGCATATTCCAAGGGGTTAGCGGAGGGGTGGCCACCGTCGTTGCGATGGCGGTAGCCACCAGGCTTGCCGGAGAGCAGCATCGAGGGAGAGCCATCGGTATCATATTGATGGGATTGAGCGGTTCCCTGGTGCTTGGCGTACCCGTCGGCACGTTCTTGAGCGAATGGCTGGGCTGGAGAGCACTGTTTATCGTAATCGGTCTCTTGAGCTTGGTCCCGCTGTTCGCCGTTTACCGTAAAGTTCCCTCGATGCGGGAAAGGAGTGCCGTCACGCTCGGGATGCAGCTGTCGATTTTGAAGGATAGAAAGATTGCCCTAGCACTCATGATAACCCTGTTGTATATCGGCGCTTACTCTACCTTATTTACGTATATCACGCCTTATTTGCAGGCCAACGCCGAGCTTTCGGCAGCAGAGCTCTCCATCATTCTGTTCGCAGCAGGCATTTGCAGTTTTATCGGCTCGAAAATGGGAGGCGCGATGGCGGATACCAAAGGATCGAAGTTCACCATCTATTTGGGACTTTCCCTACAGGCAGCCATGCTGTTTATGCTCTCGATGGTCAACGGGTGGTTGTCGGGTGTCATTGCAATGATCATGCTATGGATGGTGGCGACATGGGCGACATCACCGGCACAGCAGTTATATCTCGTCACTCGGGTGCCCCGGTCCCCGGATATCGCCCTCAGCGTGAACACGTCCTTTATTCAATTTGGATTTGCATTAGGCTCGGGCATTGGTGGAGTGGTGATGAGTCGCGCATCTGTAGAGGTTCTAGGCTGGGCGGGATTCTTCGTCGTGTTGTTGGCATTGCTGCTGGCGATCGGGTTGTTTGCGGGTGGCCGGAAAGCCGGTCGAGAGCGGCTGTCAGAGCCAATGTAAAGGGATCGATGACGAAAACAGCGGTTGAAGTCGACTGCCCGGGCGGGTGTATGATAATTCGAAGTGATGCAAGGTGTGGTCTCTCGAGGCTTGGCGGTTAAAAGCATGAAAAAACCCTCAATAATTAAGAGGGTAAGGAGAGCTTCTTACGGGTTAGCTGGAGCTGTATTTTCTGCCTTTATAGTAGCCGTGCCCACGGTGACCATGCTGATGCTTGAAGTCTGAGGAAGAGGCTTTGCGGCGAGAAAATCCGTGGCTGCTGCTGTAGCGTTTGCCGTAGTGTTTTCCTGAGCTGCTGTATCGCTTGCCAAGGTGTTTTCCTGAACTGCTGTAACGTTTGCCATAGTGCTGTCCCGAGCTGCCGTAACGCTTCCGTCCATGCGTGCTGGATGCGGCGTGAAGGAACTTATTGACGATTTTTTTAAACATTCTGTTTGGCCTCCTGTCTTGTTCGAGGTCATTCCATCGTGCTAATCGGATATTATCATAGATTAATCCCCGTATTCAACTTTACCCGGCGCTGTGGAGGTTGAAATGAAGCATCGTCATTTATCGGTCATGCCGCTTATTGTTGGATCATATGACGAATAAAGCTCACGCAGCTCATTCATGAAATGCGAGGATCCCTGGTATGGTTCCCGGATCCCAAGCAAGCGTTCAATCATCTGGTGCAACTCAGCGGAAAGAATCAATTCTTCCTGCCAGCTTCGCTCACTTTGATCCGGATCGTCATCAACGTCATAAGCAGAGTACAGCATGAACAGCATAAAATGACCGATATCCGCCAAATCCGAGTTTTCTTCGGCGCTCTTGGCCGGTATAGAGATATCCAAACGGGATTTGCGGGTCCATCGTTGTTTTGGCTTTTGCAGCGGCGGGGGTTCTCCGACTCTCCGTGCGAGGCCAAAGTCGATTAACTGCAGCTTTCCGTTCTTAAACAGCACGTTCGGTATCCGAAGATCGAGATGAATGATTCCTTGATCATGAATGTAGGTCACAATCTCCAGAAGCTGCAGCGTAATTCGCAGGCAATCTTGTTCCGTGTACCGGATGCCTTGGTCAAAGATTAAATCCTCCAGGGTATCCCCCTCGATATAGGACATCACCAGAAAGTCCTTATTCTTGTACGTAAACAAATCTTTGTATGCCGGAATATGAGGATGTGCTAAGGACTTAAGAAGGGCTGCCTCCCGGCGAAGCAGGTTTTTTGCAAAAGGGCCCTTGCTCGGTCTTGCCTGCTTCACAGCTACGAGCTCCTTGCTCTCCAAGTCTTCGCATCGGTAGGTTATTCCGTAGCTTCCTTCGCCAAGCAAGCCTTGGACGGTATATCGGTTTCCGAGCATGAAATCCGCTTCTGCCGGATAATCCCGCCATGCGGCGATGAAGGAAGCTGCATATGAAAAAAGACGCATTCCAGTTCGTATCTCCCTTAGTATCCATGACATGAGGTGATTGATGATCGATGATCGATCGGATCGCTTACCGTATCATTATAACAGGCACAGGCAGCATTTGCCTCAGGTCCAATCGAACATGTGATATTCAAGACGTTGCGAACTAAAACTGAGCCTCGGCCGAACGATTGATTACTGCTAGAATTAGAGGGAAACCGATTCGGACCGATCATGCGGCTTTGGCATCGCATCGTTCCTGTGAGCAAGGATCTTGATGGCCATTTTTCGTTTCTTACCGGTTTCCAAACCCTCCGGACTCATACAAGGAGCCAGGAGGGTTTTTTATGGTGTGGCTATATTTTAAGGCCTAAAGGCTTGCTATAGCTTTTGGCTATAACTAGATATAGCTTAAAACGGTTACTGCCCGCCAGGGGATCCGTGATATCTTACATGTAATCAAATATGTGTGTAAGGGGTGTTACGAGAATGGCAATTAGCAGTATTTTGGGATACCCGCGAATTGGCGCGGACAGGGAATGGAAGAAAGCGCTCGAGGCTTTCTGGTCGGGCAAGCTGGATGAGCCGTCATTTCAGAGCAGATTAGAGGAAATCCGGCTAGGGCACTTGCTCAAGCAGCGGGAAAAGGGGATCGACCTCATTCCGGTAAATGATTTCAGTTATTACGATCACATGCTGGATACAGCCGCCATGTTCGGCATCATTCCCAAGCGCTTCCGATATGAAGGAGGCACGGTTCCTCTCTCCGTATATTATGGAGTTGCCCGTGGCACGAAGGATGCCGCAGCCAGTGAAATGACCAAGTGGTTTAACACGAATTATCATTATATTGTGCCGGAGCTCGAAGGGGCGGTTCCTGTCATCACCGAAAATAAGCCGCTGGCCGCTTATCGCGAAGCGAAGGAGAAGCTCGGGATTGAAGGGAAGCCGGTGATCGTCGGGCCGCTGACCTTCTTGAAGCTATCAAAGGGCTACGCAGAAAGCGAGACGGACGCTTGGCTTGGCCGCCTGCTGCCATTATATGTACATATTCTTCAGGAGCTCGAACAAGAAGGGGTGAAATGGGTACAGCTGGATGAGCCGATATTGGTTACAAAATTGGAGGATGCGGATAACAAGCGATTAAAGACTGCTTATGAGACAATTGCGGCATCCGTACCCGGACTGAATATTATGCTGCAAACCTATTTTGAATCGGTGGAGAATTACCAAGATATCGTGAGCTTGCCGGTTCAAGGCATCGGTCTTGATTTTGTACATGGCTTGAAAGGCAATATCGCTTCCTTGCGAGCCTTCGGTTTCCCGAAGGATAAAATACTCGGTGCCGGGATCATTGACGGCCGTGGAATCTGGAAAGCCCCGCTTCGTGACAAGCTCGGCCTGCTGCAGGAGCTTACGAATGTGGTAGCGCCCGAAAGGCTCATCGTGCAGACCTCATGCAGCTTGCTTCATGTGCCGGTGACCGCAAAGCGCGAGGCCAAGCTCCCGCCCGAGCTGCAAAATGCCCTGGCATTTGCGGACGAGAAGCTGGACGAGCTCAAGCTTCTGACCAGAGCGCTATCGTCAGGCGTCGAGTCCATTCGAGATGATCTGACTCATTGCGATCATGATCTTGAAGCCTTGGAGCTGTCCGATGCCCGCAATCGGCAGGACGTGCAGCACGCCGTCCTCGAGCTTCGCTCGAAGAAGCCGCAGCGAAAGCAACCGTTTGAGCAGCGGCACATCGCGCAGCAGAAGAAATGGCGGCTGCCGATTCTGCCTACCACGACGATCGGCAGCTTCCCGCAGTCAGCGGAGGTGCGGAAAGCACGGCAGCAGTGGCGCAAAGGCGAATGGTCCGAGGAGCGTTACGAGGCCTTCATTCGAGAGCAGATCGACATATGGATCAAGCTGCAGGAGGAGATCGGACTGGACGTTCTTGTGCACGGCGAATTCGAGCGTACGGATATGGTCGAATTTTTCGGGGAGAAGCTTGCCGGTTTCGCATTCACACAGTTTGGCTGGGTACAGTCATACGGCTCCCGCTGCGTGAAGCCGCCGATCATATTCGGGGATGTTGCGTTTGAACAACCGATGACGGTCAAGGAGACGAAATATGCTCAATCGCAGACGAAACGTCCGGTGAAGGGCATGCTGACCGGACCGATTACGATTATGAACTGGTCTTTCGTCCGAGAGGACATCCCGCGCGAGCATATCGCGTATCAGCTGGCTTATGCGCTCCGTCAAGAGGTTGAGGAGCTCGAACGAGCCGGAATCGGGATGATTCAGGTCGATGAACCGGCTGTTCGCGAAGGACTCCCGCTGAAGGCGGAGGAGCAGGCCGAATACTTGTCCTGGGCGGTAGCGGCATTCCGCATGACGACATGCACGGTCCAGGAAACCACGCAAATCCACACCCATATGTGTTATTGCGAGTTCCATGACATGATCGATTCGATTGAAGCGATGGACGCGGACGTCATCTCGATCGAAACGTCGCGCAGCCATGGGGAACTCATCCACAGCTTCGAGGAGAACACTTACAAGCTCGGCATCGGCCTGGGGGTATATGATATCCATAGCCCGCGCGTTCCGAAGGTGGAGGAAATGACCAGTATGATCCGGCGCGCCCTGCGCGTGTTGGATCCGAAGCTGTTCTGGATTAATCCGGATTGCGGCCTGAAAACGAGAGGAATCGAGGAAACGGTCGATTCATTGCGCAACATGGTGGAGGCCACCCGGATCGCCCGCGGCAAGTATACTCTTAAGGTGTGAGCGGAGCGTACAGGTTCTTGATAAAATTTTTTAAAAATTGGATTCCCCAGATCCCGATTTATGTATTATAATCTTATTAAATGCGATGAAGAGATGAGTAAATATTGAATTCTTTGTGCAGAGAGCTCCGGCAGCTGAGAAGGAGTAAAGAATTCCTTATTGAATAAAGCCTCTGAGCAGCACATCGGAACCTAGGTTAAAGTGTGAGTTGAAAAAGTCGGTTTGACGACTTTTTGAACAACCTCTTAAAGGGGATGGTGTGACAGGCGCTCCTGTTACAGAGCTAGAGTATATACATGCAGGAAGCATGCCGTACTCGATGAGGCCTGGTATGGCGACATGCCGGCAAATCTGGGGTGGTACCACGAGAACTCAATCTCGTCCCTTTAGACTTCGGTCTTGGGGGTGGGATTTTTTTATTTGTGCCGGCAGGATGGATGGAATCCCTGTAAGAAACGTGCACCATTTCAGACGATTTGAATAGTAATCTAGAGAAAAGCTTACTGCATGACCTCCTTCGCTAACGGAAGCTGGTCCGTGCACCCGAATCAAAGATGCCATTACGAAAGGATTTGAAGTACACATGTCACAAAAACTTAAAGTTGGTATTGTTGGCGGAACAGGAATGGTCGGTCAGCGCTTTATCCAGCTGCTGGATGGCCACCCTTGGTTTCAAGTAACGGTCATTGCAGCAAGCAGCAACTCGGCAGGAAAAACGTATGAGGAATCCGTGCAGGGAAGATGGAAGCTGGCCACTCCGATACCGGAGGATGTGAAGCCGATCGTCGTCCAGGATGCTTCGCAGGTGGAGCAGGTTGCCGATCAGGTGGATTTTGTCTTCTGTGCGGTAGATATGAAGAAAAATGAAATCCAGGCGCTCGAAGAAGCATACGCCAAAACGGGAACGCCTGTCATCTCCAACAATTCGGCTCACCGCTGGACGCCGGACGTGCCGATGGTGATCCCGGAAATAAACCCGGAACATATCGAAGTGATCGCGGCGCAGCGCAAACGGCTGGGAACCTCGACAGGCTTCATCGCCGTGAAGCCGAACTGCTCGATTCAGAGCTATGTGCCAGCGCTCCATGCCCTGCTTGATTACAAGCCGACGCAAGTGGTGGCATCGACGTACCAGGCCATTTCCGGTGCGGGCAAGAACTTTACCGACTGGCCGGAAATGCTCGATAACGTCATCCCGTACATCGGCGGCGAGGAAGAGAAGAGCGAGCAGGAGCCGCTGCGGATTTGGGGACGTGTTGACAACGGGGAGATCGTGAAAGCCGCTTCCCCAATCATTACAACCCAATGTATTCGCGTACCCGTTACGGACGGACATTTGGCTACCGTCTTTGCTTCGTTCGAGAATAAGCCGTCGAAGGATGAAATCATCGACCGCTGGCGGCAATATAAGGGCAGACCGCAGGAGCTCCGCCTGCCAAGCGCCCCGGAGCAGTTCATCACCTATTTCGAAGAGGAGAACAGACCGCAGACGAACCTGGATCGCGATATCGAGCGCGGCATGGGCGTTTCGGTCGGAAGACTGCGTGAGGATACCATCTACGATTATAAATTCGTAGGGCTGTCTCATAACACGCTGCGCGGCGCAGCCGGCGGTGCGGTTCTGATCGCGGAGCTGCTGAAGGCAGAAGGCTATATTCAAGCAAAATAAAAACGGCGGATACCCAAAGAACCAGGCGGCGCAAGTATGCCCTGGTTCTTTGTGCTCTTGAGCTAAGTTCTTCAGCCATAGCCTGCTTCCAAGAGAGAATGTCTTTTTACGGAAGGATGCGAAGTGCTGCTTCGGGAGCGAAGCGTTTTGCAACTTGATGTGTGGGCCATTTTCCGCTATCATTACTCGTAATGTTAGATTGCATCGTGCAGCGAAGAGAGCGGCATGCGTTTATTTTTATAGCAGAAGGAGAAGAACATATATGAATTGGACAGAAATCACGACCCAGGATGAATGGAAGAACATATTGGAGAAGTCGGCGGAACGCGGACAAGTTATCCTTAAACACAGCACAACATGTCCCGTGAGCGCGAACGCTTTGAAAGAATATGAGCAATATTTGAAAGATACTCCGAACGCCGATGTGGATTATACACTTGTCAAGGTGATCGAATCCAGACCGGTATCGAATCAGATTGCCGAGGATCTGAATGTAAAGCATGAATCCCCGCAAATTATCTACATCAAAGACAAGGCGAAATACTGGACCGCCTCGCATTGGGCCGTGACGACCGAGCATATCAAAGCGGTTCTGGATTAAGGAACCGAAAGCCGATGGAGCTCCCAATGAAAGAGTTGCATGAGCTGAACTCGGTCAGAGCCATTGATGCATTTATCCATGATCATCCGTTAAGCTTTGTGTATGTTTCCCGGCAGGATTGCAGCGTGTGCCATGCCATCCTGCCGAAGCTGAGATCGCTGTTAGCGGATTATCCGCAAATTCGATTAGGTTTGGTCGATGCGGAAGTCGCCCGAGATATTGCCTCCGAATTTCTGATATTCTCCGTGCCTGTATTGCTCTTGTTTGTGAATGGCAAGGAGTTGATCAGGGAAGGGCGATTCGTGAAATTTGATTCCTTAAGGACACAGCTCGACAGGATTTATGAGGCGTATGCGATCTGAATGATGGAAGTCGATGAGCGGGAAGCTCATCGACTTTTTTTGGGGCTAGGCCAAAGAGTTAGACCAGTTTTTTCACCCCACCGGGCTCTCTGGGGCGTCTGGTTACTTTAATCAGGAATCTTTGAGGCGTTCCATCCTGATCAAGATTGAATTGTTTTACATAAGCGTATCGGATATAATGTCCGTATCTATGGGAGAGAGGAGGCAACAAACGTGAGATCCGTATTCGTATCTGCTTATCTGGATCAATCCGTAAAAAAATCCGGCGATATGACGCTAACGGGATACGTCTGCCCATTTTGCCGCATTGTTTATGGCTTTGAAGAATACGGTGCCCGGAAGCATGTTGCCTTCGTGACGGACAAATCTCGCTGATCATGCGTGATTTCCAGCGAGTCAAACGCTTCACGCAGGGGCACCGATGAGTCGGTGCCTCTTTTTTCGTTGGCTGATGTTTGCCAAGAGAGACCATCGATGCATCTCGTCATGAAATGGAGTGAGAAACCGGTGAAGAAGGCAGTGGACGCAGCCTCCTAAAAAAGAATTTTATTTTTTAGGAGGCGTATAGAATGACTCATGATACGAATACAAAAGCTTTGACTTCAACAATAAGACAGGGCGGAGCAAGGCTCTTTATCGCAACATTCGCGCTATCTGTGCTCGTGGCTGCAATAACGGTTGACATGGTGAACCCAGTGCTGCCGATCTTAATCGATCAATTTGAAACTACTAAAGCAGAGGTCAGCTGGGTGGTCAGCGGCGTTGCGCTTATGCTGGCTTTCGGCGTTCCCCTATACGGGCGGATGTCCGATGTTGTGGAGCTGAAAAAACTGTTTCTGATTGCGGTATGTATTTTAGCGCTAGGAAGTTTGATTTGTGCCCTCGCAAGGGATCTTATCGTACTGGTTGCGGGAAGGATGGTCCAGGGAGCGGGGATGTCAGCCATTCCCGTGTTGTCCATTGTCGCCGTTTCGAAGGTGTTCCCGCCGGGCAAGCGCGGCGGGGTTCTAGGCATCATGGCAGGATGCATCGGCGTGGGAACTGCCGGCGGCCCGATCTTCGGCGGCATGATCGGTTCGATGTTTGCGCTGCCGAAGCTGAAGCCATTGCCGGAAGGAGCAGGTGGCCGAAGGTTTGACCTGCTCGGCGGCGTGCTGCTGGGGCTTTCCGCAGGTATGCTTCTGCTAGGCGTCACACTTAGAGAGAGCTCCGGGTTCGGTTCCTTAGCGTCATTAAGCACGTTTGCCTGCTCGCTGTTAGCCTTGGCCGGTTTTATCCGGAGAATTACCATCGTAGACAACCCGTTCGTTCCTCCGGCATTGTTTGCAAACCGGTATTACGTCTGTTCCATCCTGGTTTCTGTCTTTTCAATGTTCGCTTATTTTGCAGTGCTCGTGTTCGTGCCGCTCCTAGTCGCAGAATCGAACGGGCTTACGCCGGGGGAAGCGGGGCTGGTCCTGCTGCCGGGAGGGGCAGCAGTTGCGCTCCTGTCCCCTTGGATCGGTCGGATATCGGATCGGGTGGGGACGAAACGACTGATCCTTGCCGGTGTCAGCTTGATGGGCGTCTCCACATTATTCTTGTCAACGTATGCGGCAGGATCTCCACCAGCGATCGTATCCGTGGGTGTTCTCGGAGCAGGGATCGCATTCGCGCTGACCAATTCTCCGGCTAACAGCGCTGCGGTCAGTTCGTTGTCTAAAGAGGAGGTGGGCGTTGGAATCGGCATATACCAAGGTGCGCTGTATCTTGGTGCAGGAACGGGGGCAGGCATTATCGGGGCGGTGCTCTCTTCTCGCCGCACTGCCGGCGATCCGCTCAATCCCCTCTACACGCTGAGTGCCATACCTTATTCCGACGCATTTCTGGTAACGAGTGCAGCCCTGATCGTTGCACTCATCGCCGGATTGGGATTGCGAAACGACAGCATAAAATAGCCCGCGGCAATAACGGATGGATAGCTGCTGAAAACGGATAGTTGCTTCTAATGAAGCTTTAGACCATCATCCTGATCAAAATAGGATGATGGTTTTTTCATGTTTATATCGGTGGCTCATGCTTAAAGCGCGATCAGCTCTTCTTCCTGTAATAGGAAGGGGGAACGTTCTCTAGCTTGCGGAATGCCCGGCTGAAGGCGTAAATGCTTTGAAAACCGAGCATTTCGGCGATATGGGAGAGCGGCAGGTCGGTAAATTGGATCATCTGCTTGGCTTTCTCCAGTCGGACGGTCACATGGTATTGAATCGGGGTCATGCCATAAGCCTGTTTGAACAGGCGGCATAAGTAAAATTTGCTGAGATTGGCGAGTCTGGCGAGCTCATCCAGCGTAATTTCGTGGTCCGTATGATGGCTGAGATATTGCTTGACGCGGTCAAGCAGCTCCTGCTTCGATTGCAGGTGCGGGTTTCGGTGCCAATGCACCTCGCGCAGCAGCTGAATCCACAGCTGAATGAATAAACCTTTGGCGGCAATGTCGTGGTACGGAAATTTTCGCTCCTGCTCGTGAATGATATCAAACAGGAGCTTCTCAATAATGATCGGCTGATGAAGCCGGATGTGATTGGGCAGCGGCAGATCAAGCAGCGGGGTTAGATCCTCGCGAAAGCTTCTCCGTTCTTCCTGGGTCATCGCCTTCAGAGGTTTGAAGGATACTTTGACTTCAGGGCTGTCGGGCTGATAGAACAAGTCGAAGTGAATATGCGGCTGGCGAAGGCGTTTGCCGTTAAGAAGCCGAATGGAATGCGGCTGCTTCGGCTTGAACAGGAAAAGGTCTCCAGGGATTCCGTGAAACGTTTGTTCCTCCACAGTAACCTCGACCTCGCCTTCCTTGACGTACATCAGCTCGTAATCATAGAGAACACGCTCCGGGATGATGAAAGGCGGTTCCACGATACTATCCCAAGCTACGCGTATGTAGGGTGAAAGCATGTTCATATCCATAATGAAACCTCCTGTGGCCAATATGTATAGGATCCCAAACGGGCAGGCGAAATAATGAGCAATTTTGGTTAAAAAATTGACTTGATCGGATCTGTCATGCAATCGCGGAATATTTTAAACTCGGTACAAAGTCAACTATATCATAAGTTTGCATTGTCGAAATCATTAGCAATAGAACGCTTACAAATGGAGGGTGAACAAGCATGTCAGCATTCAACGGCCTGGATATGGGTCTGGGAAGTTTGCCGCGCTTATCTAAAGCGGTCACACGTTCAATCAGCCCGGAAAACTTCACTGGAGAAAAAGGGAAAGGAGCGATGGCGACGGAAGGAACCGGGGCAGCATGTGCCCGCGATCTGGGCCAAGGCTGGAAGGTATCGCCATCCGTATCCATTCCGGCAGGAACCACCTTTGTGTTGGCCGACATCACCGGTCCGGGAGCGATCCAGCATATGTGGATGACCACGTTTCCAGGCCATTGGCGGAATTTAATTTTACGCTTTTACTGGGATCATGAAGAGGCTCCATCCGTTGAGGTGCCTATTGGCGATTTCTTCTGTAATGGCTGGTGTGAGCGCAGCAATGTGAATTCCATGCCGATCTCCGTAAATCCGGCAGGAGGAATGAACAGTTACTGGCTGATGCCGTTCCGCCGTAACGCGCGATTGACCGTGGAGAATCGGGCGACAGAGGATGTCATCCTGTATTATCAGATTAATTACACGTTGACTGAGGTGCCCGAGGACACCGCCTATTTCCATGCTGCATGGAACCGAAGCAATCCCGTGAAATATAAGGACGTTCATACGATTATCGACGGAATTCAAGGAAGAGGACACTATGTCGGCACTTATTTGGCGTGGCAGGTGAACAATACCGGCTGGTGGGGCGAAGGTGAGGTTAAGTTTTACATGGACGGCGATGGCGAATTTCCGACCATCTGTGGAACCGGAACGGAGGATTATTTCGGCGGGGCCTGGAATTTCGAGCATCCGACCGGCGAATACGGTACCTTCTCGACGCCGTTCTTGGGACTGCCGCAGATCATTAAACCGGATGGCTTGTATCGCAGTCAGCAGCGCTTCGGCATGTACCGCTGGCATATCATGGATCCGATCCGGTTTGAGGAGGATTTGCGGGTGACGGTTCAGGCTCTCGGATGGCGCTCGGGTGGAAGGTATTTGCCGCTGCAGGACGATATTGCGTCCGTTGCGTATTGGTACCAGGCCGAGCCGCATGCGACATTCCGTGCTCTGCCGGATAAAGATCACCTGGAAGTGATCTGACAAGGACAGCATGATCATCGTCACCGTAACCGAGAAATGCTTTGAACAAACACATAGCGTGTAATAGACGGGATGGGGTGCGGCTTACATAGCCGCGCCTTTTGTCTGTGTTCTTTTTAGTGAATCGGGTTAGAATTGTTGAAATTCAGCTATATTAATGGTATAAATGGATTGAATCCATTTATCCATTGAACGGGGAGCATCGATGAAGGAGGAGGCGTCTGGTATGTGTCCGATACTATCCCGAGAGCATTATTTTCTGCAGGTGATCAATGAGCTGAATCAGCATAGCGTGGAGAGCGGAAGCTTGGAGGAGAGACTCCGGGATATGCTGCTGGAATTGGCCGAATCGGTTCGGGACGGAAAGCGGCTCGGCATGGATACGCTCCATCGCTTGAATAAGCTCTTCGAGCAATATCAGGCCATACGGCTGAAGGTGAGCTTAGTTCCAAGGGCGGCTTCACTGTTTGCTGGTGAAACAGACGAGCATACCAGTGATACCGGTGAAGAAGGACAGCAGCTGCTGCTGCACTCGGAGTTCTTGGATGGACCGGATCAGTTGAGACGAAAATACATGGAGTCGATCATCAGCCTGCTTGAGGCTATGGAGAAGAGCACGCTTGCGCTGCAGACCTGTGTACAATGCGATCGCTGGTTCATTCCCTATCGCAGGGCCCAGGTCACTAAGTTTTGCGGCTCGGCTTGCCGCAACCGTTATCATTATGAACGCACTAAAATGGGCAGCCAAAGGCTGATATAGGAGGAAACCGATCATGATCACACTAAAATCGAATAGGGAAATCCAATCCATGCACGAAGCGGGCAAGCTGCTCGCCGCATGCCATCGCGAGGTCGCGAAGTTAATCAAGCCCGGCATCTCAACCTCGGCCATCGACCGTTTTGTTGAAACCTATTTAAAGAAGCACGGGGCTGTTCCGGAACAGATCGGATATAACGGTTACCAGTATGCAACATGCGCGTCGGTAAACGATGAAATCTGCCACGGGTATCCCCGGAAGGAGCCGCTTGCAAACGGGGATATCGTTACGATCGATTTCGTCGTCAATTTGAACGGCAGCTTGGCGGATTCGGCCTGGACTTATGCGGTCGGCGACGTTTCCGAAGAGGCGAAGGGACTGATGGACGTAACCCTCGAATGCCTCTACAAAGGAATTGAGCAAGCTCAGATCGGAAACCGGATCGGTGATATCGGCCATGCGATTCAGACGTATGCCGAAGCTCGGGGATACGGGGTTGTCCGCGAGTTCACCGGTCACGGCATTGGGCCGCGGATCCATGAAGAACCTCAAATCCCTCATTTTGGATCTCCGGGAAAAGGGCTGCGTTTAAAGGAAGGCATGGTCATTACAATCGAGCCGATGATTAATGTGGGGGTATGGGAAAGCAAGATGGATGCAAACGGCTGGACCGCAAGGACGGCGGATGGAAAGCTATCCGCGCAATATGAACATACCATTGCCATCACAAAGGACGGACCGCTCATATTGACGATGCAATAATGCCAGGTGTTGGAAGCAAAGGCTTCGGGGTGATTCCCGGGCCTTTTTTGCGTCTTCGGTAAGTCTATGAATTTGATATAATGAGGAAAAACATTCGGAGGACATATCCATGAAACCAGTCCTATTTATGAATGGAAAATTATGGACGAGGCAGTCCCCCACAGCTGCGGATGCCGTATTTGTGGAGGATGGCGTCATTCGCGCCATTGGCAGCGCGGCCGATCTGCGGCTTCAGCTGGCAGGCAAAGACTATCGCATAGTGGATTGGGAAGGTGCCTGGGTGCTTCCGGGCCTTGTCGATGCCCATATGCATCTGGGCATGCATGGATTGAAGCTTGGCATGCTCGACTTTACGGAAGTGACAAGCAAAGACGAAATGCTGGATATGCTGAGGAAACGTGCTGAGGTAACGCCGCCGGGAGATTGGATTCTGGGGCTGAATTGGAACGAGAACAGCTTCCGGGAAGGCACGGTGCCACATCGGCTGGAGCTGGATGAAATCTCGACGGTACATCCGATCTTTTTAACGAGGACCTGTTTTCATGCTTATTTGGGCAATTCGGCAGCATTTCGCCAAGCAGGCATTCCCGAAGGGGCTCCGGATCCGGAATCCGGAGCCTTCGGCAGGGATCCGAGCGGACAGATGAATGGATGGATCTATGAAAATGCATCGATTCCTTTTTTTGACGTTCAGCCGCAGCCCGAGCCTGCAGCTTTGAAGCACGCACTGCATGAAGCTTGCCGGGATGCGCTCCGTCTTGGCCTCACGGCTGCGCACACGGAAGACCTGCGGCTTCTCGGCAGTGCGGACGACATGCTTCGCATCCATCGGGAGCTACGAGAGATGGGATTGCATTTTCGCACCCATCAGCTCATGTATCATGCGTTTCTGGCAGAAATAGAGGATCTTCAATTGAAGGCTGGCAGCGGAGACGAATGGAATCGCATCGGTGCAATCAAGCTGTTCGTCGATGGAGCCGTCGGCGGAAGAACGGCATTGTTAATGGAACCCTATGACGATGCCCCGCATACCTGCGGGCTCGCAATGCATTCGCCGGAAGAGCTTGCACATATTGTCCGAAGCGCGCGCAAGCTGGGTTATCCGGTGGCCTTCCATGCGATCGGTGACGCTGCTGCCGAATGCATGGCAGAAGTGCTGGAAGCCAACCCGCTTCCGATGGATGCTAAGCTTCCGGACCGTTTCATACATGCCCAGATTGTTCAGCCGCCTACAGTTGAGCGGATGATGAAGCTCCGTCTGGCCGTCGATCTGCAGCCAAGGTTCGTTGCCAGCGACTTCCCTTGGGTGCTTGAACGGGTCGGCTCCAATCGGACAAACTATCTGTATGCATGGAAGAAATGGCTGCGAAGCGGGCTGCCTTGCTCGGGCGGGAGCGATGCGCCGATTGAACCGTTGGATCCGTTTCTTGGCATTCATGCCGCCGTTACAAGACGAAAGCCGGGTGAGCGGCATGAGGGCTACATCCCGGAAGAAAAGCTTAGCGTAACCGAGGCCGTGGAGCTGTTCACCACGGGCAGTGCAGCAGCGGCGGGTGAAGAAGGGGAGAGAGGGAGCATCGAGGTCGGGAAATATGCTGATTTCACCGTCGTTGACCGAATGATACATAATGATATGGATCCGGATGATCTGCTAAAGATCAAGGTGTGTATGACGGTTGTGAATGGCGAAATAGGGTATATGGCCTAGGACATGCCGGTTCGCAGAGCGCTTAGTTTATTGACTAAGGGATGATCCAGGTCGAACTGGGGCAGCTCCGGCTGTCTCTTTGATCCGGATCTGATCGAATGTTTATGAAATCTCTGCTCGCTGGTCGAGCAGAGATTTTTTCTATGAAAAAGCTTCTTAAATTGACGAAGCTACTTATTCGGACTATCAACGGGGGAATACCGTTGAAGCTCGTCCCAAGCGGGTGTGGCCATGTTCGCCCGTTTCTTCAATTGATTGAAGGCATGCTGTAAAGCGGTCGTCTCGTTTGCCGATACGGCCTTATCGCTTAACAGGATTCCGCTAATCGGGGTTGACAGCATTATCTTTAACAGGAAGTAAAACAGCTTTCTTTGTTTGCGGGCGAATTGCTTTTGAGCGGCGGGAGTAACCGTATAACCGTTCTTCTCCAACACTTGATGTCCCTCATCTACAGCATCGATCACGAGATGAAGGAGCTTCTTGTCTTTTGCGGCTCTCCGCAGATGGCCGTTATAGGAAGAAGTTATGAAATTCAGGGGCAAGATGAACACAAAATGACTTTTCAGCCATTCATCCATATCTTTCTGATAAGACCACTTAAATTTGGTGTTAACCAAAGCCTGGTCGATTACCGAACGCCAAGACAGGTCCTGGCCTAAACCTCCGATGTTGATTTTGGTTCTTGGGCTGCGGACGCTTATGACAAGACCATTCTCTCTCCAGCCAGCGATCGACTGAAAAGCGAATGCAACCTTTTTTGGTACCGGACTATGGGTTTGCAAATACTCCTCCATTGGCCCTGGACTTGCATTGTTGCCCATCAAGACGATATGGCGGCTGTGGTTTGCTGCAAGCGCAGGCAATACCGACTCGAAATCCGGGTATTTCATCACGACAAAAATCAGGTCATAAACATCGTCCGGCTGGAGTTCGCGGATGACCCGTACGTTGTGTACCGTGGTCCGAAATTGTAAATAGTGCCGGATGACATTGCCGTTCTTCTCCAACTCATCCGCCCGTCGTCCTCTGGCCAGCATCGTGACCTTGTGTCCTCCGCGCTCCAGCTCGTGGGCTAAATAACTGCCCAGCACGCCTGCGCCGTAAACTAATATTTGCATCGCGGATCCTCCTTTAGCGTCCTCTCCCATCGTCATGTCGGATTGGACGGTTGATTGAGTTGAATCATTTGATCCAACCCGTGTTTGCTTATGCGCTTATTTGTTTCAACAAAGTTTTTAAATAATCGTAATGAAATTTAAAAATTAACAGCTTGATTCTATATGGACATCAACCAGGATGTCAAGAAGTTTTTAAATATTCCCGATTAAATTTAAAAAATATTCGATTTATGTTAAAATACCTGAAGTGATGAAATTTGGAAGCGGGTGAAGGCGGATGAACAAATTCGAAATCAGAACGCAGCAAAAGAAGGATGCGATCATTCATGCGGCATTAAAGCTTTTTAAAGAAAAAGGCTTCATCCATGTCAGCATTAAAGACATTGCTGAAGAATCCGGCGTTTCATCGGTATCCCTGTATAACTACTTCGGCAGTAAAGAAGGGGTGGTCAAAGAATGTGCAAACGTTCTGATGCAAAACACCATCCGAAGAGCCAAGGAGCTTTTGCAGCAAAATATCGACTTTAAGGACAAGCTATCCCAAGTACTGGAGATCTGTGCCGAACAAGACTACCAGTTGCTTGGCACACCGGGTGCCGTTGAAGATCAGGTGCTGGCAAGCTTATATAGCGAAAACACCAATCAAATCAGAATCGAGCTTATTCAGGAATATATTGAGCTGGGGAAGAAGGAAGGGGCGATTCACGCTTCGGTTTCCGTGGAGACCCTCTTGGAATTATTAAATGCCGTAGGGTCACTCCAAGCCTCATGGGCAAGATCGGGGAATTATAAAAAGAAGATGGCTGAGCTTAATCAGCTTCTCTTGTATGGTTTTGTTGGACGCCGCTAAATGGTTAGATGGAAAGTGCCTTTCCGATTACGGAGGGTGCTTTTTGTTATTTACCAACTTGTTCTTGAATCCACGCAAAAAAGGAAATTCGCCTCCCAAGGAGAACCATATACTACTTGGAGGAGGATGCATTAATGCCAAAAACCATACTTGTAGTCGATGATGATCCGGATATTATCGATATGCTTAAACTTTATCTGGACGCAGAAGGATATCAGACACTGGAAGCTTTCGACGGTAAAGCAGCCTTAGCGCATTTGCGAAGCAAGCACGTGGATCTGGCGCTGTTCGATATCATGATGCCGTTCATCGATGGGTTTCAGCTGCTCCGCATGATGCGGCAGGATTATAAGATCCCGGTCATTCTCATTTCGGCCAAAAATCAGGAGCTTGATAAAATAACCGGTCTGAAGCTAGGGGCAGACGATTATGTGTCCAAACCGTTCAGCCCGCTGGAAGTGATGGCGAGAATACAGGCCCAGTTGAGACGTTCATATGAGTTCAATGAGCTGCCTGAAGCTCCGCGGGTATTCGACACGTGCATCGGGGACCTGCAGCTGGATCACCGGGAATGCACGTTATACATCAAGGGAACGCCGATTTCGCTGAGCGCGATCGAATACAAATTATTGAAGCTGTTCATGGGGGAGCCGGGGCGCGTATTTACGAGGAAGCAAATTTTTGAGTATGCCTGGGACGAGCATTATCTTGCTGACGATAACGCCGTCATGGTCCAAATCAGCAGGCTGCGCGACAAAATCGAGGCTTGTCCGAGGAAGCCCGTCTATATCAAAACCATTCGCGGGCTCGGTTACCGGTTTGCGAAGAAAGATGAGTTACAGCCATGAAATCGCCTAATCGCCTGCAGCGTTCGCTGATCCGCCAATATATTTTTTTCTTTATAACGATTGCGCTCATTGCCGCGTTTTCACTGTTCGTATTAAATGCGCAAATGGTGAATTACTTTAGGGAGGCTTCAGGACCGATCAAGTCGGTGGAGGCTGAAGTTATGGGCGATCCAGCTGCCGCGCCTGGAGTGAACAGCGAACAGCATGAGCAAGAGAAAGTGAAAGTATTTTATGGAATGGCTCTGAAAACGCTTCTGCTGTTTCTCGCTTTGTTTGCAATCATCGTATATGCCTTCGGAAGGTGGACTGCATCCCGGGTAACCACTCCGCTTCGGTCGATCGCAGACGGCATCCGGAGCATTGCCCGCGGACATTACCACGAAAGGCTGAATTTTCAAGCGAGCTATGAGCTTGCGCAAATTCAGGATGATTTCAATGAAATGGCAGCGCGGCTCGAACAAATCGAGAAGGAGAAGCGGGAGCTGGAAGAGAGTAAGCAGCGAATGCTGATGGACATTTCTCACGACTTAAAAACACCCATGACCACCCTTCGGGGATATATCGAAGCGATGGAGGTAGGGCTCGTTGATTCTGAAGAGAGAAGGGCGCAAATCCTGAGCATGATCTCCAATAAAGCCAGTTTGATGCTAGAGCTGATCGACGGGATCTTTGAGCTGTCCAAGCTGGATAGCCCGGAGTATCCTTTTGACGTGCAGACCTCGGACATAACGGAATTTACGAGGGCCATCGCGGCCGAGTATTACGAGGTATTCGAGGAGCATAAGTTTTATTTCCATTACGATATTCCCGATCGGGAAATCTGGATCCCATTTAACGCGACCTGGTTATACCGGGCCGTTTCCAATATCCTGTCCAACGCCTTGAAATACAACCCGCCCGGAACAACCGTCGGCTTGAAATTGGCAGCTGCGGGTAACGGGGTGGAAATTCACCTGTCGGACGATGGAGTCGGCATTCCGGAAGACATACAGGGGAAGGTGTTCGATGCATTTGTTCGCGGAGACCTTGCCCGGAAAAGCGATGGCGGTACGGGGCTTGGCCTTGCTATTGCCAAACAGGTCATTGAAAAGCATGGGGGAACGATCACGCTGACCACGAACGGGCAAACGACATTCGTTCTTTTTCTGCCTGAAGAAATGTAAGATTACTGAAAGAATAGGGAAAGCGAAGTGAAAGAGTTGTCCGGTAATCTCTGATGTAGAACCAACTATAAAGGGTATACAGGAGGACTGGAGAGTTTGGAGACACAAGAAGAGAAACAAACAGAGAAGGGCCCGATCTTGATTCGAAGATGGATCACTGGCCGGAAACGCATAAAGCCGCTAACGCCCGGTTGGAAGGGAGCGTCACTCGGGCTTGGCGCCATCGCATTGATCTTGGTCCTTATTCAGGCAAGGTATCTATTGACGGGGCAAAGTTTCGTCCGCTTTTTCACAGGTACATTCCTGTTTGTCTTCGCCGTAGCGTTGATTAGCGGATTGGCTGCATGGCTGCTGCACGGGGTAAAAAAGCTGCCAAGTCGTTATATTTGGATATTGCTGTACTCCCTCAGCATGCTTTTATTTTGCTTCATTGGACCGTTGGAAGTATCGGTAGTTTTCATCGTGTTGTTTGCAGTTGTTTTTTCTTTGTTTGGTGCATTGGTTTATAATGTTGCAACCGGAAGATACAAGCAGTCTTCCAAAACCAGGAAAATTGGTGCCGTGGCCTGTTTAACCCTGATCGCATTCGTGATCGGCTCCGGCAGCTTCTGGTTGATTCGTGCGGGGGATGAAGCCGCTCCGGACGTGACCTTGAAACAGCTGAAAACTTCAGCCCGGTATGATGGCACGGCGATGAAAAACCCTGCCGAGCAAGGCGAGTATCCAGTCAAAAGCCTGCTGTACGGAAGTCCGGACAACTATCGAAAAGAGTTCAATCAAAGCGGTTCGCTGACTACCAAGACGGTGGATGCTTCCGAGTTTGTCGATAAATGGTCATCCGTTCGCACGAAGTCGCTTGGATTTGGCCCCGATGCCATGCCGTTAAACGGAGAAGTGTGGTATCCCGAAGGGGAGGGCCCCTTTCCGTTAGTTCTCATCGTCCATGGAAATCACTTGATGAACGATTATTCGGATGCGGGATATGATTACCTGGGCAAACTGCTGGCGAGCAAAGGGTATATATTTGTGTCGGTGGATGAAAATTTCCTGAATTTCTCCCCGTATGAGGATCTGTTCCTGCTTAGCCCGCTGCTGAATGAAAATCCGGCAAGAGGTTTGCTGCTGCTGGAGCATTTGAAAACCTGGAAGGGCTGGAACAGCGATCCGAACCATCCCTTTTATCAGAAAGTCGATATGGAACGAATCGCCCTGATCGGACACTCCCGAGGCGGGGAAGCGGTCACTATCGCCGCTGCCTTCAACAGGCTCTCGAGTCATCCGGACCGCGGCCATATCAAGTTTGATTATAACTTTTCGATCCGGTCTTTGGTGTCCATCGCCGGCACGGACGGGCAATATAAGCCTCAAGGCAAACCGCTGCCGCTGAAAGATGTGCATTATTTGGCTCTGCATGGAGCTCATGATATGGATGTCAGCAGCCTGGACGGTGCCAAGCAGTATCATCGGATTCGGTATACGGAGGGCACGGATTACATGAAAGCCCTGGTCTATATTTATGGCGCCAACCACGGCCAGTTTAACGGAGGCTGGGGCAGAGGAGACGTGGCAGGCTTGGGGAACCAACTGTTTAACGTCCGTCAAATCATGCCGCGGGATGAACAGGAAGCGATTGCGAAAGTGTTTATAGCCTCGTTTTTAGATGCCACGCTGAAGGACCAAGGGCAATATCGAGAGGTGTTCAGAGATTTGGGGTACGCCAAGGAATGGCTTCCCGATAATCTGTACGTCGGCAATTATAACGATTCGCAAACGATCCTGCTTGCGGATTATCAAGAAGACATTGATCTCCAGAGCACCACGTTGCCAGGCGGCAGCATAATGGGCGAGAACCTCCAGCAATGGAAGGAGGAGAAGGTGAAGGCCAAAATGGGTGAAGCGGATTACAGCGCAGTCCGTTTAGGTTGGAATTCAAAAGCTTCGGCTGAACCCGCAGCCTATACGGTTACGCTCCCTGAACGAGCGGTGAAGACAGGCGAGGAGAGCTCCATCGTATTCTCGCTGGCGGATGCCCGCCGAAAAGAAGATAACGGCGATCCGAAGGAGCTGATCAATTTTACGATTACGGTAGAAGACAAGAAGGGCCGTCAGGCAAGCCTTCCCCTCAGCCATATATCCAAACTGCCGCCTGTCATTAAGGGCAAACTGCTGAAATGGCCATTATCTAATTTTGGGGAGACCTCGGAACCCGTCTTTCAGAGCTATGATCTCGGGCTAGGCGATTTCAAAAAAATGAATCCGGATTTCAATCCGGAGCAGTTAACCAAGATCCGTCTCCAGTTCAACCTGACCAAGCGCGGAACCATCCTGCTGAATGATGTAGGCATCCGTCCATAAACCTGCAGGGACGCTCTGAATGAAGGCTTGAAGCTTAACGAACCTACAAAATTATAGACACGCTAAAGAGCCGCCGGCATGGCGGCTTTTCTCCGTTGTCATCAATGCACTGCCGCACCCGAGCCACCATTCACTCGCTGATCGGATTGAGCTTTGTCAGCCTTCTTTGATAGACGAGACGGGAGAGTCCCACACTAATCTCATACAAAAGGAACAGCGGGACGATCACGAGAATGTCGGACACGAAATCAGGGGGCGTAATGGTCACGGCGGCAATGGTCAGCAGCAAATAAGCGACTTTTCGCATTTTGGCCAGCCGCAGCGGATTCAGGATACCGAGTGACGTTAAGAACATGATGACGACGGGCATTTCGAATAGAACGCCGAACGGTACGGTCATATTGATCATGAAGCGGAAATACTTCTCCGCCGTGTATGCGGTCATAAAGTTGCCGGACAGCGAATCCAGAAAGGAAAGCACCATCGGATAGATCACAAAATAACCGAAGGAGAGACCCAGGACAAACAGCCCTGCAATCGCCGGAATATAAGCAAGCGTGATGCGGCGTTCAACAGGGCGAAGACCCGGCACGACAAACCGCCATACCTGATAACCTGCGACCGGAGTCGTTACCGCCAATGCGATCACGCCTGCGATCATGAGATACACCCAGATAACATCCGTAGGCCCCAGAACCTGAAGCTGACCCTCGACATCGCGGGTCAGCATCTTGTACAGGGGTTCTACGTACAGGAAAGCGGCACAGAGGGCAACCAAGAAGGTGCCCAATGTAATCATAATCCGCTTGCGAAGTTCCATAAAATGCTCCGTCAGATGCTGCTCCTGCTCCCGATCCGTCATTTCAGCTTGTCTCCTTCTTCCGTATCGTTCGCGGATACGAGCTCGCGCGTCGAGTTTTTAAACTCGCTGAGCGTCCGTCCGAAAGCCCGCCCCAGCTCAGGCAGCTTCGATGGCCCGAAAATAATCAAGGCGATCAACAGGATCAGAATCAATCCGGTTACTCCGATGTTTCCCAGTGGCATAAGATCAACTCCCCTACATTTATTGTTCTTTCGAAGTCATTTGCAGAAGCTTGGTGATATCACCGGCGATGGATGCATCTCGCGGCGAATCATGCAGCTTGGATGCGATCCGGTCGATCAGGCCAGGCGCCTCCGGATGGGTCACGGTGAGAATTTGCACATGCTTATTAAACATATTCCTCACTTCTTCTCTCGCCTGAGACAGATTATCGGTCTGCGAGGTTTCTTTCCCTGTAACGCCTGGATCCGGCTCGCCTTTACCAGACAAACCGTCCATCTGGCTTAATACCCTCCTCTGTATATGGTCATATTGGTTTGAAGACACGGTGGATTCGGCTTGAGCCAGAATGATCGTGTCATTCACGACAAATGCCTTAATGCCTTCAATGCCCAGCCCCGCGAGTCTTGATTGGACGTGGGAGGACACGCCCCCTTCATGCAGGCTGGAGGAGCCGATCAAGCTGTATACGGTCGTGCCCATTTCGCTTGTCGTCTCCCCATTCTCATTGGTTGTACGTGTTTTCATGCCATGGTAGCTCGGGATGAGATCCGGATCCTGCACATGATGCGCTGCATTGGGATGCACATTCTGAGCTTTTTGCGTGTTCTGTTGATTGTCCGTTTGATTTTGACAGGCTGTGAGCGCAAGCAGCAGCGCAGAGCCTAGAATCGGAGCTTTGCAGCGACTCCAGAATGGATTCATAACTATTCGCCTCCATATGGTTTGGTAAATGTAGCATGCCCGGATGGAGAATAATGTATGAATGGAATTTTGCTGGGGACAATAACGGTATCCAAATGAACTAGAGTAGGGGTGCAAAGCCTTGAGCGAACAAGATCAACATTCACAACAAAATGAAAACCGTGAAGCAACCAAAACCAAAGAGTCCCAAAGAATGTCACGACGGAAATTCTTGACGAGATCCGGCTATGCAGTCGGAGGCGTCGTCCTGGGCGGCTTGCTAGGGTATCTGATCCCGAAGGAGAGAGCGAAGCCTGCAACACCGCCGGCACCACAGAAGCAAGAAGCGAACTACAATGAAGCTTTGATGTTCTTCACGCAGGAGCAGTATGCAATTACGCAAGCAGCTGTGGAGCGAATATTCCCGGCGGATGACAACGGCCCGGGAGCCAAGGACCTCGGCGTAGCCTTCTTTATCGACCACCAGCTGGCCGGGGATTGGGGCTTCAATGCCAGAGACTATATGCAGCCGCCATTCTATGTCGGCGAAAAGACGCAAGGCTATCAGGGGCGGATTAACCGACGCGAGATATTCTATATCGGCTTGAGGGAGCTCCAGAACTACAGTCAAAAGAAATACAAGAAGGACTTTCCGGCCCTGTCTCCTGAAGAGCAGGATGCCGTATTGACCGCATTTCAGAATGATGAAGTGAACGTAACGACGATATCCGCAAGCGGATTCTTTAACCTGCTGCGCAGCAGTACCCTGGAAGGGGTCTATAGCGATCCTTTATATGGAGGAAACAAGAATATGCAGGGCTGGGCGATGAGGGATTATCCCGGCAACCAGATGACCTACACGAATATCATCGAGAAAGATTTCACCGTCGTGCCGCCACAGAGTCTGAGAGATCACTTGTAATTCAACCACTATACACGTAAGCGAGGTAAACATATGGCCAAAAAATTGCCTAAGACGGATGTTGTCATAATCGGCGTCGGCTGGGCCGGCGGTATTATCGCATCGGAATTGACGAAACAGGGACTGTCTGTTGTCGGATTGGAACGAGGAAAGGAGAGGGTGACGGAGGATTACTATATGGCGCATGACGAGCTGCGTTACGCGCTTCGTTATGATCTGATGCAGGATCTGTCCAAAGAAACGATTACGTTCCGGGGCAATGAGAAAATTCGCGCCCTGCCTATGCGGCAGTATGGATCCTTCCTTCTCGGAGAGGGGGTAGGCGGGGCCGGCGTACACTGGAACGGGCAGACGTACCGGTTCCTTCCCTATGATTTTGAAATCCGCAGCATGACGGAAGAGCGATATGGGAAAGATAAAATACCGCCGGGCATGATGATTCAGGATTGGGGAATAACCTACGACAAGCTTGAGCCGTACTTTGATAAATTCGAGAAAATGGCGGGCATCTCAGGCGAGGTGAACCCGCTCGCGGGTAAGCGTTCGAATGATTACCCGACGCCGCCGATGCTCCATACGCCATCGATGAAGATGTTCGTAGAAGCGGCTAAAAAGCTCAATCTCCACCCGTACACGGTACCTTCCGCGAACCTATCCGAAAGCTACACGAACCCGGACGGCATTTCGCGGGCGGCGTGCCAATATTGCGGATATTGCGAGCGGTTTGGCTGCGAATACGGTGCGAAAGCCGATCCTGTCGTTACCGTGATCCCAGTTGCGAAGAAAACCGGTAAGTTCGAGATCCGGACGCACTCCTACGTAAGAAGGATCTTACATAGCGGAGGCAAAGCGACCGGAGTAATGTACACGGATATGACAACGGGCGAGGATATTGAACAGCCTGCGGATATTGTGGTCTCAACGGGGTATGTATTTAATAACACCCGCCTGATGCTGCTGTCCAAGATTGGCAAGCCGTATGATCCGGCCACCGGTAAGGGAGTCATTGGCAAAAACTACGCCTATCAGGTTATCAAAGGAAATGCGGTCGGCTTTTTCGACGATCAGAAGTTCAACCTGTACGCCGGTGCAGGCAGTCTCGGCGTCTGCGTGGACGATTATAACGGGGATAATTTCGATCACTCCGATCTGAAATTCATCCATGGCGGAAACATCGCCCATACGTTTACGGGCCAGCGTCCTATTCAGAACAACCCGGTGCCGGAGGATTCACCGCGTTGGGGCAAAGAGTTCAAGGCCAATTCCTTGAAATACGCCAACAGCGTGCTTACGATCGGTTCCCAAGGCTCCTCGATGCCGTTTCGGCATCACTACCTCGATTTGGATCCGACCTACAAGGATGCGTTCGGGGATCCGCTCATTCGGATCACCTTCGACTTCGAGGAGCAGGACCGGGAGCTGGCACGTTATCTATCGGACCGCTGCGGGGACATTATGAAGGAGATGGGCACCGACCGCATTTTGAAAATGAAAGAGCTTGGGCCGTACGAAATCACGACTTACCAATCCACGCATAATACCGGCGGCGTCATCATGGGGGCAAGCCCCGACACTTCGGCAGTGAACAACTATATGCAGATGTGGGATATGGAAAACTTGTTTGTCATCGGGGCGTCCGCCTTCCCGCATAACAGCGGCTACAATCCGACAGGCACTGTGGGAGCTTTAGCTTATCGCGCGGCGGAGGGGATTGTCCAATACAGCAAAAAGGGCGGGTTGTTGGTATAACCTGCAGCTTGCACATCACACTTCAAGGAGGTAGTACACACCATGTTCAAAAAAGGTTGGTTCATAGCGGCACTGATCACCGTGCTGGTTCTATCACTGGCAGCCTGCGGCGGTGGAGGGAACAATGCAACAGAACCCGCTCCGGCTGACGGAACCGAACAGGCTCCGGATACGGCGAATGGCGGAAATGCAGGTAACGGCGAGGGAGCGACTGGCGGGGATGTCAGCGCTCAAGCGCAGTCGCTGTATAATGCAAACTGCATGGCTTGCCATGCAACGGATTTGGGCGGAGGCGGCAACTTTCCAAGCCTTCAGAAGATAGGCGCGGAACATTCCGCCGAAGAGATTGCCGGCATCATTTCAAACGGCCGCGGAGGCATGCCGTCGTTCAAGGACAGACTATCGGAAGACGATATTACGGTGCTGTCGCAATGGCTGGCACAGAAGAAATAGAAGGATCAGCATATAGCAGAACAAGCCGGTGTCCGATCAAGGGCATCGGCTTTTCCTTTATTGCCGGAAATCATTATTACCGAAATTCATATTGCCCGCATGGCTCAAATGATAAAATGATAGGTGAAAGACATTATCTTACATGAATGATGGAATCGAAAGGAGCTCAAAGAGATGGACTTAGGACTTCAAGGCAAAGTTGCTCTCGTAACCGGCGGGAGCAAGGGCATCGGGTTGGAAACGGCTGTCACGTTCGCTGCGGAAGGAGCGATGGTTGCCATTTGCGCCCGGAACGAGGAGCAGCTGGAAGACGCGGCCGCGATCATCAAGGATCGGACAGGAGCGGATGTCCTGATCATCAGCGCCGACGTGACGAAGCCGGCGGACTGTGAGCGGGCGGTAGCGGAAACCGTCAAGCGCTACGGCCGGCTCGACATCGTCATCAATAATGCTGGAACCGCTGCTGCGAAGCCGTTTGAAGGGATCGATGACGAAGCATGGACAGCCGATTTGGATCTGAAGCTGTTCGGAGCGATCCGCATCTCACGGGCGGCGGTACCGTATTTGCGCGCGGCGAGCGGCGGCTCTATTATTAATGTCACGACATCTTCAGCCAAGACCCCGCCTGCCTCATCGATGCCCAGCAGTGTAAGCCGTGCCGCCGGACAAGCCCTGACGAAGGCCATGAGCCGTGATTTGGCGCAGGACGGAATTCGGGTCAACACCGTTTGCATCGGCATGATCCGAAGCGACCAGCTGGAGCAGCGCTGGAAGAGGGAAGAACCGGGTCTCACATGGGAGCAATACGCCCGGGATCCCCGTCACCACATTCCGCTCGGCCGGATCGGCGACACCGATGAAGCGGCGAAAGTCATCGTGTTCCTAGCTTCCGAAGCAGCTTCTTACGTCACAGGAACATCGGTGAATATCGACGGGGGAGCTGGACCGTCGCTATAAAAAGCTTGCATGCAGCCTTCAAGACAATAGCAGTTTGCAGTGGACGCGCTCCCTGCAGGTAACCACAGAACAGCGGGCAATCCGCTGTTTTTTAGTGGTTCGTATCCGAAGAGCTGAGTTGATTGGAAGGGGGGCTGGAAAATATTTCAACCTGGCCGGTCGAAAGTGAAGAGCGATGCGAGAGGATGATGTATGTGCCATGGCACCTTCGATAGGCACCTTAAGTGCTGTTTTTATCTTCAGGTGTTTGAAGGATGTCGTAATTTTATAGTCGAACATGTCGCATAGTTGGACTAAAAAAAATCGCAAGATGTGGTACCTTATATTTGGATGTCAGGATTCATGGCGCTGCCGCTTACAGAGGACCTGGAGCCGGCCCGCCTCTCATGATCGGCTAAGGCCGACTAGCCGGTGACAGATAGCCCCAGCGGTTCGCCGTGACAGAATTACATAGATGAACACACACCTGGCCCGTCTGCACCTGATGCGTGCGCATTGGATTCATACCGATTACATTTTATGCAAAGAGATGGTGATGATTGATGAGTAAAGTATATCGTATCGGCATTATCGGCTGCGGCGGCATTGCAAACGGAAAGCATCTGCCGAGCCTTAGCAAATTGAAGAACGTGGAGCTCGTTGCGTTCTGCGATATCGTGAAGGAGCGCGCGGAGGAAGCTGCCAAGACGTACGGAACCGCGGATGCCAGCGTGGTTACCGATTATACCGAGCTTCTGAAAGACGAGACCATCGATATTGTCCATGTTCTGACTCCGAACGATTCCCATGCCGACATTTCGATTGCTGCGTTAGAAGCGGGCAAGCATGTCATGTGCGAGAAACCGATGGCCAAGACGGCGGCGGATGCCAAGCGAATGCTGGAAACAGCAAAGCGCACAGGCAAGAAGCTGACGATCGGTTATAATAACCGGTTCCGTGAAGACAGCTTGTATTTGAAGCAAATGTGCGAAGCCGGCGAGCTCGGCCACATCTACTATGCAAAGGCACATGCGGTGCGCAGAAGAGCCGTGCCGACTTGGGGCGTGTTCTTGGACGAGGAGAAGCAAGGCGGGGGTCCGTTGATCGATATCGGTACGCACGCGCTTGACCTGACGCTGTGGATGATGGATAACTACAAGCCGAAGGTTGTGCTTGGCACTACGTATCATGAGTTGTCCAGTAAGGAAAATGCGGCAAATGCATGGGGACCATGGGATCCTAAGAAATTTACGGTTGAAGATTCGGCCTTCGGCATGATCGTCATGGAGAACGGTGCGACCATCATTTTGGAATCGAGCTGGGCGCTCAATACGCTCGAGGTCGATGAAGCGAAGTGCAGCTTAAGCGGCACCGAAGGCGGCGCGGACATGAAGAACGGGCTTCGGATCAACGGGGAACAATTCAGCCGGTTATACACGAAGGAAATCGAGCTGAGCTCCGGTGGCGTCGCTTTCTATGAAGGACGCAAGGAATCGGCGCCTGATATTGAGATGAGAAAATGGATTGAAGCAATCGAAGAGGATAAGGATCCTGTCGTGACGCCGGAGCAAGCGTATGTGGTATCCCGCATTCTTGAAGCGCTGTACGAATCCGCACGCCTTGGTCAGGCGGTATACTTGGATTAAATTTGCATTTTCATATCCATAAAATCTGAGGAAAGCTCTGAATAATCAGAGCTTTCTTTGCATTTATAGCAATCGGGAAGAATTTATGAGTGAGCGATTGAATTAATATTGTTGCTTAGATGATGGATATATGGAAAGCGAGGTAACCGTGTGATTTTTGAAATAACGATACAGGTTCGCGTTGCGAATTATCCGGAGGGGCTGGAATGGTACCGAACGTTGATGAACCGGGAGCCTGATTTTATTCCCCATGAAGGATTTGCAGAATGGGAGCTGATTCCCGGGTGCTGGCTTCAGGTAGCGGAAGGCGAACCGGCTCCGGGGAGCGGTCCGATCCGTTTAGGTGTACAACATATCGAACGGGAGCGCCAACGTCTTGCCCAGCATTTAAAGACGGAGAGCTTCACCATCCACACTCGGGATGAAGTTCCTGTTAAATGGGGAACGTTTACCGATCCATGGGGGAATCGAATCGGCTTATTTGAATATCTGAACAAAGATGAAGAGAGAGAACGGATCCGAACGATCGCCAGTAAATGAAATCGTGAAGGTTTCCCGCTGGCCCCGTCCATGAGCTGCAGAATATCGGAACGCCGATACTGGCGAATGAGAACCACCTGTTTGGCAATAATATACTTAATAGCCTAGGCAGGAGGGACGGCGGGATGATCTTCATATACCACGATTACGGCGGGACCCATACGACGTCGCTGGCGGCCGCTTACCATTTGAATAAGCTGCCGACGCACCGGAAGCTTACAAAGGAAGAAATATTGGCCGTTGATTATTTCAATCAGCTCACGGCTTCAGATATGGGCAAGCTTATCTTTCGTGGACTGGATGAGGACGGAAATCCGGTATACACGGTTGGAAAGGGAAATTCCAAAGCCGTCCTCCCGGCAATGGTTCATATGGCTTCCATGCTTCAGGATAAATTCAAGAACGATGAACCGATCATTTTCTCCAATACGTCGCCTACCGTGCCGATGATGATGAGCATTGGAGGATTTCTGTCCCGGGGACTGAAATTGGATGTGATTGGCGTTCCGTTTCTGGTTAATGGGGCTCAGCAATGCTGCAGGACGATTTATGAGCTCGTGCTTCACACGAAGGAGACGGCGGCGGCCAGGGCAGCCACGGATTCGGTGATCATTCTCGACAACCAACATTTTAAACGTAAAAGACAGTAACAAAGACCTTGATCCGTCAGGGTCTTTTTTTGATGCCTTTCAAGTGAGAGGTTAACCGATTTGTCCGATGAAATAGACCGATTCATCAATTTTGTCCATCACGTAACTAGGGGATACACCCTCGAATATAATCCAAAAAGGAGGCATGTCGAACGTAAAGGATAAAGGGGGAGTCAGACTGCCAAAAGATCTTCTGCTGTACGATGTAGACTGGTGGATTCTGGGGAAAACAGCCCGGGTTCTGCAGCGTTATCATCCGAATCTCGAGCTGATGTCGTTTGCTGAAGCAGAAAAGCTCGTTGAATCCGTCGGCGCCCAAGAAATCAATCAGCGTTATTGCGTTATCAGCTCGATGTGCTTAGGAATTGCCGCCTGGGCGATCTTCAAGCATATCCGAGTCGATTCTTCCGCTGCCGTTTCTTATTATTATTTCACTCGAAATTATGAAGCCTTTCGGGAATGGATGGATCCGATCATTCCGGACCCTGAATTCCTTCGGTTGGTGCTTTCCCGCATTCCCGTCATCGGTGCCATGAACCGCAGGCTGACGGCTGCTCTTCAGGATTTGGTTCCTCAAGCACGTATCGATTTTATCGGACATTTTGTCGACACGTTGCATTTTACCCCCGCGGAATCCGTCCGTGGTCCAGATCAACCGTTTGTGATCGGGTGGGCCGGCGACAAGGGGAAGAAGTCGAAAAACTATCATTCGCTCGTTGAACCGATTAAGCAGTATTTTGACCGTCATCCGGGAATCCAGTTCGTGGAAACAAGCGGAGCGTATGCCTATGAAGATATGCCGCGCTTTTACCGCTCCATTGATCTTCTTCTGATCACCTCATCGAGTGAAGGCGGCGGGGCGCCGGCGCTGGAGGCTTTTGCCTGCGGCACGCCGGTCCTGTCTACGGACGTCGGATACATTATGGAAGCCGCCGGCTCTGATTTATATCCTCTCATTTTAAAAACCGATCATCCGCTTGATTTCATCCACGCCATTGAGCACTGGATGCATCATAGGGAAGAGCTGAACTTGATCGGTCAACAGTGCCGGAACAACGTAGAGTTGAACTGGAACATCGAATCAGGGGCAAGGCGCTGGTTATCCCATCTGTTTAACCGAATGGAGGTGAAGTGATGGGAACTTCGAATTGGCAAAATATTTCGTATTGCGTGGAGCTTATCCGCAGGGTGGCGCCGTCTAGCGTGCTTGATGTCGGCGTGGGCTTTGGGCGCTGGGGCATGATATGCCGCGAGTTTCTCGATGTATGGCAGGGAAGGGTGTTCCGGGAGCAATGGACGACAACCATCGAAGGGATTGAGGTGTTCGAGCGAAGCATCGACGATTATCACGATTTCTTCTATAACCGGATTTACCGTACGGAAGCCTACGACTTTTTAGTGACTCAGAAGGAGCAGAGAAAGTACGATTTGATTATTCTAGGCGATGTTCTTGAGCATTTTACGAAACGGCGGGGCGATGAGCTTCTGCGATCTTGTCTGGAGATCAGCCGTTATGTCCTGCTTAATATTCCGATCGGGCAGGATTGGCCGCAGGGAAGCGAGTATGGCAATGAATATGAAACCCACCGCAGCGATTGGAATGAAGCGGACTTTCAAAAATATCCGGTCGTGGAAAAAAAGATGTTCAAGGATTACATTGGCCGCGACTTTGCAACGATGCTGCTGCAAGGAAGCCTGCTTCACTGAGCCTAAACCGAGACGAATGGTTGAGAGGAGCAACTTGGAATGGCTGATCAAACCAGCATGAACCCGCATAAGGTGGTATGCTCCGTGCCGATTGAGCTAGTATTTACGGATACCGATGTGAAATCATCACGTACGGAGCATAGGATTGATCATTACACGGATGCCTGGTTCGAGCATCATTTGCTGCATAGCGATATATCCATTATGCGCTTTACGCCTCATCGGGACCTATATTCGTATTTCATGGGGCATCAAAGTTCTCCCGAAGCCTATCTGGAATGGCACGATAAGATCTACACGACCCGAGGGCTGAAAGCTCCGGACAGGGAGGCGGTGCTCCGTCAGAAGCAGATGGAGTTCATTAATATGAGGAATGAACTCCTCAGAAATAGCAGCTTTTTCATGGATCATCCCATACAAGCGCGATATAATCCCGCGGGATATTTCAATATCAAGGACGGTCATCACCGAGCCTCCTTCCTGTACGTCTTCGGCTTTCGCCGGGTATATTTGGAAATGAGCTCATCAGACTATGCACAGTGGCTCAATGAGGATCAGGCCGGAGCGGTCCGCGCTACGATCCAAGACCAGCAGCGACAGCTAATCTATACGCCGATCCTGCATCCGGAGTTTTATTCTTGGAGCAGTGAGAGAGACCGTGTATACCCGACCAGACTCGATTATATGATGCGTTATTTGGGAGTGTCTCCTTTGCGCGGAACCCGCGTTGTCGATATCGGCTGTAATATCGGGTATCATGCACGCTGCTTTACCCGCGAGGGGGCTTCCGTGACAGGTATTGAACATGATGCCGATCATTGCCGGATGTTGAAGGCGTTGAACGATTTGGAGCATACGCATTTTCAATGGATTCCGGAGCCTTTCGAAGGTGCCAGCATTGGGAGCTATGATATCGGAATTATGCTGACCGTTTTCTATCATGTCATGAAGAATGAAGAGGTATGCCGAGCGTTTCTTGATAAATTGGATCAATCCGTCGAGCAGCTGCTCTTCTGGGAATCCGGAGACGATCCTCGGAAGGAGAAGAGGCTGATCCAGGAGAATACCGGCTTCACACGATATGAGAAGCTCGCCGACACGTTCGGAACCGGCAAGCTGCGGGAGCTCGGCGTGTTTCAGAAATGATTACCTAACTGAGGCGAAGGGGTGAGCACGATGTTCGAAGGCATTTCTGTGCTGATACCGTATCAGCCGGATGGAGGTCCTCGGGACGAAGCTTTTCGCTACGTAAAGGAGTTCTACAGGCGTCTGCTGCCAGGGGCCGAAGTATGTGTCGGAGACCTGATGGAGCACGAGCGGTTCAGCCGCTCCAAAGCGATCAACAAGGCTGCGGCGTTGGCGAATGGCGACCGGTTCATTATTGCGGACGGGGACTTGATCTATGATCCGGAAATGATGAAAGAGGCTGTGCGTGGGCTGGAGGATCATGAATGGATCATTCCGTTTACCAGCATTACTCGACTGACCCTGAATAACTCCCAAAGCATTCTGCGTGCGGAGATCGGTTGGCCGCTTCAGATAGAGCTTGAAACGCTTCCGCACGATGCCCGTTTGTTTGTCGGGGGCTTAAACCTCGTTACCCGGAACGCCTTCGAGGCAGTCGGGGGGTATGATGAGCGGTTTGTGGGATGGGGCGGGGAGGATGAGGCTTTTGCCTATTCCCTGGATACGATTATCGGAAAGCATATTCGGCTGGAAGGGAATCTGCTGCATTTCTGGCACCCGTTTGTGGGACCTGAGGGAAATCCGAATTATGAGTCCAATTATGCGCTCTATCATCGGTACAAGGCCGCACTTGGCAAACCGGAAGAAATGAGACGGCTAATTCAGGAAAAAAGGAAGGAGTCTGACAGGGATGCGATTGTCATTGATCGTCCCGGTACTGAATGAAGAGACGTTCATACCGCTTTATTTGGAAAGCGCTGCAGCTTACGCGGATGAAATCATTATGGTGGATGGCGGCAGCACGGACCGTTCAGTACAGTTGATCGAGGAATACAAGCGCCATCTTCCCATTCGCTTGTATCATATGCACCAAACCGGTCTGCCCTATACGGAGGACTGGAATGAATCGAAGGTCCGCAACTTTTTGATCGAACAGGCGACCGGTGACTGGATCATGAATTTGGATATCGATGAAATGGTCGACGACCGTTTCATCGAAGTTCTGCCTGAGCTGATGCGTCGAACCGATGCGGATATTTTTCAGTTTCCATTCGTCAACTTCTGGGGCGATCCCTGGACACTCCGTGTAAACAGTCCGGGAGATGAGCGGTGGTCCAACGATATTACCCGAATGTGGCGAGCGAAGATCGGCATAAAGTATCGCGAGGAGAGGCATCACTGCACGCTTGAAGCAAGCGGGGGCCAGAGCATATGGAGCGTGCCGCGCAGCCGGATCGATGTGAATATTTATCATTACCATTACGCTCTCGGCAAAAAAATCAAGTTCAACGATAATCGGCGCGGAGATGTCAACCTTCTGACCAACGAGGGGGAACCGGACTGGAATTTTGCGCATGACGAATACAGCATCGCAACGTTGCCGTTCACGGGCACTCATCCGGAGGTTATACAGCGGTATCTTCATGCTGATGCACAATAAAGAACGGAATGTCATATTAACGTAATACGAATAAGCCTTCGCATCCCGGAACCGCTGCGATCCGGCCCGGGATGACGAAGGCTTTATTATGCTTGGTGGACTTGAAGTCACGAGCTGGGCTGGGGCTCCTTGGACCCAATCGATCCCCGTGCCAGCTGGGCAGGGCAAAGTTCTTCCAGCACTTCAGCATTCTCGAGCTTTGCAGCCAAATCGCGCAGCTGGTGTGCATGGTAGGAGGGGCCATCGATAAGTTCACGCCGCGCATGGACATCGGGCTGTTGGTCGGTTTCGCCGCAATAGATTACGCTATCGAAACGGACACGGCTGAACAAATCCAGCCGATTCGTGAAATAAACCTGCGGACCGGCTTTCCGTATGCCAATGACATCTTGTTGATGATATTTCATCAAGTGAACCACGATGATACGTTTCCGATCGGCGGCGAGCTGCTTAACGATCCGCTTCCATCTGGGATCCTGACGACTCCACTCGCGCTCTCCGAGCACCAGTACGCACTCGACGGTAATGTTCGCAAGCCTCGCGGCCACTTCCTCAGAAGATACTGCCCCGGAAAACCGATTTTCCGGCGGTTTAGGCATCTGCCAGACTTTATTCCATTTCCGTTCATAATAGGACTTGTTGTTGCGCCAAAGCTGATCATACTCGCCCGGCTTCAGCTTTTTGATCGTGGCGCTGCCATGGTGATAAACAAAGGCGTCCTCGATGATTGCCAGTTTGTAACCGGCCCGCTTGACCCGCTCGCAATAATCATCGTCCTCAAACATGCCGACCCCATAATTGCTGTCCAAGTCTCCGATTTGTTCGATCACGCTGCGTTTTATGGCTACGCAGAAGAAGCCAAGCAGATCGGTATACCGACTTCCTCCTTCATAAAACTCGTAAAAATCGCGCAGCCAATCCGAATGGGCGCCTTCTACCGGATTGCCGACGAAATGGTCCACGGCCTGATCGTTGCCCACATGATTAGACATAGGTCCGGTCATGCCAAGATCCGGGTCAATCGCCAAAGGGCGGATCAACCGCCTGATCCAGCTCCCATCGGGTACGATGGTATCATTGTTCAGCAGAATGATATATTCGCCGCTGGCTTTGCGGCATCCCAGGGAATTCCCTGCGGCAAAGCCGAGATTGGTCGAGGAAAACATGATCCGGAACAGATCGGAATCGAGTTCGGCTAGGCCCTGCCTGGTTTCGTCCGTGGAACCGTTATCGATAACAATGACCTCCATATTGGGATAACGGCCCGGCTTCTGAAGGCTGGTCAGACATTGGCGCGTGTAAGCCCAGTTGTTGTACGTCAAAATGACAACGCTCACCTTCGGGAACAGCTTTGACAAGATCTGTTCATGGAGCTCTATATATCTCATTTCCCATGTATGAGACCGCGCAAATTGCGTTCTGGCTTGGACCTCACGGGGGCCCTGCTGCTGCAGGGATCGTTCGATCGCTTGTTCGAAGTCTTCAGGCGTACGGGCGACGAGGGTTAAGCCGGCCGCCACGGTTTCCAGCTCAGGCAGATAAGTGGAAACAACCGGCTTGCCTGCAGCCAAATATTCATAGAGCTTCACCGGATTGGTTGCGCGGGTAAGCTCGTTTTCCAGAAAAGGAATCAAGGCAACATCAAAGCGGTGGAGGTAGGATGGAAGCCGTTCATATGGCTTCTCGCCAAGGAGCATGACGTTCGGGAGGTTCTCAACGACAGATGTGTCGCACCCAAACGTGTGCCCGATCAGGACAAATGTCCAATCCGGTCTTCGTGCTGCCAGTTGGCCAATGAGCCGGATATCAAACCAATCGGAAATCGCTCCATAGTACCCGATGACCGGTCCCCGAATCGGCGTGAGCTCCGGTGCGACGGGCATAGGATTGTAAAAATGGGAAGCATCCGCCGCATTGCGCAGAAGCAGGGTGGAAGGATGAAGTTCCTTCATTCGGTCATACAATGCCTGGGATGAGGCCACGACCAAGTCGGCGCTGTGTACTAATTGCTCCTCCTGGCTCAGTATGGCTTTGTCATTGGTAGAGAATCCTTGATGTTCGTCCATGCAGTCATACACGAGCTTGTGATTGCCGATGGCTGTTACGAGCGGTGTCCAGAACGGAAGGTCGACGATCGAAACAAGATGCTCTATCTGAAAGCGAGCCCGGACATAATCGATGGACCAGCTAAGATATCGGATATCCGTCTCATTCATCAGGTCTCTGTACAGATTCAGCTTGCGGGTGGCACAGAGCGTAATGAGCCATATGTTCGGCTCGATCCGTTTAATTCCGACATGCCGTGCCACATCTTCATAAACGGGTTCTTCCATTGGAAGCACTGCGATGTCGGTCGTTATATAAAATACCCTGTGGCCATGAAGGGCGAATTGCTCCGATATTTGCTGAGGCCTTTGCCACCGGAAGTCCCAATCAATTACCGGAAACCGCAGCACGTCATATTCCCCGCGCGCTCCTGCCGGCGGGTTTGAGCGTATTTGCACAGCTTCCGATCGATTCTGCTGCTTGCCTTGGGACACGCCAACAGGGCTTAGAGGCAGCGGCTGGGCCGTATGTGGCTTCAGATGCATAGAGGTGCTCGGAAGTGAAAACGGGACATTCAGCCTGCGATTACGAATGGATCTGTTGCGTTTTCCAAGTTTCTTAAGCGATAGAGACACTCGTTTTTTTATCGGCTTCCGGGACCTCTTCCGTGGTCTGTTCAACACCATTCTCCTCCCTACGCGATTGTCTATGGTCTTAAATTATGTCTCCATATGGATTTCCGCTTGGGTAGATCACCATTTTTGCACTCGAATGGGTAGGGGGCCCTGGCATTCTTTCTAATAGTGGACAGATCGGTAGGTCATTTGACTATCTTTAGAACGACAGGTATCCACTTGCACCGCGCCGACATATTGTACTCATGACCAAGTGAAGGGGGTAGAGGCCGTGAAATTGCGCAGAACTTTTGTATACCGTTCCGATTGCATTCCAGCCGTCCGGAGCAGAAATTCGTCACTCCGTAAAAGGAAAAAAAGCACCCTTCAAAAGCATTGGGTGCGACTAAAAAAGTTCGTGGTCGCGAGGCTGGCAAGACTGGCGGACCAACTGGGACTTCTCAGACAGCAGGTGGATCGCTTGTCCGTTCAAGTGAGCGCGCTTCAGAGTCGGGTAGACGCTCTGACACCCGCCCAAGGAGGCATCGTATCCTTCTTAAGGGCACGGGTTGGAACTCTCGCAACAATCGAGACGCCTGCCGGGACGTTGTTCGGTACGATTATCCTGGTCGGGGAGGATTTCGTTCAATTGCGGGAGGCAGACGGAAGCATAGTACTCATCCCGCTTCGTAATGTGTTGTCCGTTGTCTGAATACGATAATGGGAGGGGAGTTTATCCATGAACTTCATTGAGGCGTTAAGAAGTTTCATCGGGAGATCCGTTGAACTCGTTCAGCCGGGACAGTTTCTGCAAGGGAGGCTGGCATCGGCCGCCGACGGGATTGTGACGATCGAGATCGCAAGCACCAGCTATATCCCTGCAGCGGAAGTGGTGACGGTATTCAGCAATAACATCACGTTCATCCGCATCCTGCCTTAAGCTGTGATTTAAAGGGAGCGAGGGTCGCCCTTACGTATTTCGTTACGTATTTCGGCCGACATGGACCGGCTCCACGGTTTATAAAGGCGCTCATGCATTCGCGTCATGCTGCCGCTCCGAATTCGCCGGTGATAAAGCGGCAGTGGGAGGTAGCGGATCGTTTCTTCGAGGGCGAGCCGGGCCAACAATTCAATATCCTCGTATAATCTTCCTCCTTGCGGCACCGAAGTGCTCCATCCGTTAAGCTTGATTAACAGACCGACACGGAACATCCGGGGAGCCAGGGCAGGTCCTTCTTCTAGAAGCCATTGACGGGAGAGCGCTTCCGGCGGTTTCTTGACGCCACGGAAGACCAGCTCTCCGCTTCTGCGTTCGGTCCATTCATAATGGTCCGCGTAGATCGCCCCTGAATCCTCCGAGTTTAGGGCCTCTTTTGACAGACGCGCCAAGCACTCCGGCGCCAGCCAGTCGTCGGCGTCCAGCTCCAGCAGCCACTTGCCGCGGGCCCTTTGCAGGGCCGTATTCAGGCAGGCGGCTTTACCAACGTTTCGGTGCTGCCTATAACAGCGAATTCGCGAATCCTCTTGCAGCGTCTTCAAATACGACGGGGTTGCATCGGTCGATCCGTCATCAATGATTAGGAGCTCCCATGCAGGATCATTCTGGGCCATAACGGAACGGACAGCCCAGGGCAGATAATCGGCGTTATTGTAGGTGCAGATCACAACCGATATGACAGGGGAAAATAAAACCTCCGGCCGCTCTTCTACCTGAGTCTGGCTGCGCAGGATGATCGGCATAATCTCTCTGGCTTCCACCTCAGGATTTCTGGCAGGCCGTTCAGGATAGGCTCTAGCGGGAATATAAGCGTCTGTGCTGACCATTTTCCAACGATAAGCATGCCTAATCCGGACATATTGGTCGTAGAGCACCAATGGATCGAAGGGCATGAAATTTCGTCCTGCAAATCCCGGGCACGTGCCAGTCAGCACCGCCGAGGTCCGCCATAGAACCGCGCAATCTTGGATCGTGTCCTGGGTTCGCGTTGTGTACGATCGTCGAGGCTGAATGACGATTCCGCCATCCCCGTCCTGCAGCTCTTGCGACCAGGCTTGAAGCTGTTCCATAAATTCGGGCCGGAGGATATCGCCGCCATGCAGGGTAAGAAAAAACGCTTCGTCATAGCTTTGAAGCGATTGATTCAATCGATCGGCTGTGCCTGTCTCGGGGATCGTGATCACTTCCCAATCAGGCAGTACAGCTTTCAGGGATTTTTCCGTCTGTAGGGTTCCTGAATGACTTCCCCTAGAAATGATAAAAGCGATCATGAAATCTCCTTTTCCTATCGGTGGTTATTGAATCGGTTCTTTCATGCTACGTTAACCATTGTATGCAGCAAATGCCCAAGTGACACGCAACTGAAGAGGGATTTGGGGGGCTGTTTCAATCTCCAACAGCAACCTTGCATGGAGCGCAGGCGAATCATGCATAAGTGCAGAAATCGAGGAGTGAACAACGAATGCGAGGACAAAATAGTAGTTGATGCAAAAAAAAGAAGCATAGCGATGCCCGCCAAAAGGAGTCTAAAACACATTGTATAAAGCTTGACGATATTCATCGTCCATGAATGTGAGGTTTCATAACTGATAGGGATTACAGTATCTTCCATTTAGCGATCAATCGTCGATATATGGAGACTGGCATAACCGGTATCTTATTTCATTACACTATAAAGTTTATAGAAAAATAATATAACGTGATTATTATTGACATAATCAAAGGAATTAAAATAACATTAGGATTATTTCATCATGAAGGAGGCAGCTATGAGTTTTAAGGAGCAGTACGAAGAAATTGCGCAGATCGCCCGGACGATATTCGAACATCCCGAGCTTGGGTACAAAGAATTCAAGACAAGCGGGCTGGTTGAAGAATTCTTGAAGAAAGTAAATCCTGAAGCCGAGCTTCAGACGTTCAGCACGACGGGGCTACGGACCTCGCTCGGAGCCGGGAAACCGCTCAACATCGCCTTCATTGCGGAGTTGGACGCCGTTTATGCACCTTCCCACTGGCGTTCCGATCCGGCGACTGGCGCTGCGCATAATTGCGGACATTACACTCAGGTGGCGATTGCGCTTGCATTGTACAAGCACTACGTGGAGACCAACGCTTATGAAAATCTTGATTATACGCTGACGTTCATTTTCGTTCCCGCGGAAGAGTACCTGGATCTTGCCTACCGGGATGAGCTCCTTAAGAAAGGAACAATTTCGTATTACGGCGGAAAACCCGAAGCGATGAAGCTTGGGGTCTTCGACGATATCGATATCGGGCTGTGCGTGCACGCCATGGGCGGCGAGTTCGACAAGCGTACGATCGAAATCAACTGCGACCTGGCAGGCTTCTTGTACAAGCAGTATACATTTACGGGTAAAGCAACGCATGCCGGGTTTGATCCGTTCTCCGCCAAAAATGCTTACAGTATGTCAACGCTGTTCAATGTGGCGCTCGGGCTTAGCAGGCAGCAAATGAAAGACAGCGAGAAGGTTCGAATGAATCCGATCGTCCTTGATTCGGATATGTCGACGAATGTCGTTCCGAACCGGATTACGGTCGGAAGTGACTTGCGGACTCTTTCGGTGGAGTATATGAAGGAAGCTGCAGAAAAGATGGACGATGCGGCGAGAGGGAGCGCGCTGGCGCTGCAGGGCGAGGTTGAGATCAAGACGCAGATGGGATATCTGCCGTTCGTTCAGGATCGATATTTGTCGGAATTTGTAATGGAAGCATTCCAGCGCAATGATGAAATCGAGGCGATCTGGAACAACAATGCCATCAGCGCAGCGGGTGATATCGGGGATCTGGCTTTTATGATGCCATGCATACAAATCGGTTACAGCGGCTTTACGGGTACGATTCACGGGGATGATTTCAAAGATATTGACCCCGAATATATTTATGAGGTGTTCCCGAGATTTCTGACCCAGGTGCTTGAAGGGATGAACGGCCGAATCGATCGCTCGAAGCTGTACCGGAGATCTTTCGCCGAATACGAGCAGCTGCTAGAGTCCATTGTAAGTGCAAAGCCGATAAACGGAAATGAGGTCAAGGCATGAAGTCGAAACAATCATTCATCTATTTACTCGCATTCGTACTGATCGTCATTGCGGTTTCCGAATTTATCGGGATTCAGGCGGTAAAGGTCGGGTCTGTTAAAATAAGTTTGCTGCCGCTCGTGTTCGCGATATTGATTACAATGATCCTTGGTTTGTCGATCTTCCGCAAAGGGTTCATGAAGAAAATATACAGCGAAGCGAATGTCGCTTTCTCAAGCAAGTACTTGATTTTCATCATGCTGCCGCTTATGGCAAGATACGGCGCGGATGTCGCTCCGAGGATCGAGGAAATTTTAAAGGTCGGCTGGGTGTTCATCATCCAGGAAATCGGAAATCTGGGGACGATTTTGCTCGGGCTCCCGATCGCCATTCTGCTCGGCCTGCGAAGAGAAGCGATCGGCTCGACGCTGGGACTCGGGCGTGAAGGCGAGCTGGCCTACATATCCGAAAAGTATACGCTCGACTCCGACGAAGGGCGGGGCGTCCTTTCCTTGTATATTATCGGCACCCTGTTCGGTACGTTGTTCTTCAGCATTATTGCTCCTATTATGCATGCCTCCGGCTTCTCAATCGAAGCGTTGGCGATGGCTTCCGGGGTCGGATCGGCAAGCATGATGACAGGCTCGTCATCAGCTCTGATCGCAACAGCGCCTGATATGGAACAAACCATCAACAGCTATGCAGCAGCGAGCCAGTTGCTTACAAGCTTCCTGGGAACCTACACGATGGTATTCCTGGCGGTGCCGCTGCAGCGGTTCATGTACAAATTGTTAGTCAGAGGTGATAAATGATGAGCACCGGCATGAATAAATATGCTAAATACGCCCTCGTCCTCCTGCTCAGCGTCAGTCTCATCCTATTTACGGAACAGATGAAGTTCATAAAGAGCGGTGAAGGCCATATTACATTCGGGACGATTACCGGTTTGGCCGTTTTGTGGCTGTTTTCCTTTATCGGGGTCATCATCTCAACGTTAATGAAGAAAGTGCCGGTAAAGTTCTTGCAGGAGTTCCCGGTCCTTGGGTGGGTATCCATCGTTTCGCTCATCTGCTGCCTCATATCGGACGTATTCGTTGATGCTATTGCCAATGTCAATTTCCTCTCCATTACGACGCCGATTTTGGCTTTCGCGGGCATCTCCGTTGCCGACCGGCTGGCCGATCTTCGCAAAACGTCATGGCGAGTCGCGATTGTTGCGGTCTTCGTATTTACAGGAACCTATGTAGGGAGTGCTCTGCTGTCGGAGCTCGGTCTTTACTTATCGGGTAAATAACATTCATGGGAATTTTAGATACAACCCGCCTTATCCATCGATAAGGCGGGTTGTTTTTGCTTGCAGCGGATAGCAACATGTCCTTAATTCACTTCCTTCGGTTTATCGCCGATCAAGCCCAGCAAAAACATTTGGGAATATGTGAAGCCTTTATAGATTTTGGTAACGCACGCTTGTAAAAGATGATTTGACAGGCAAAAAAACGAGGAGTAGAATGAATTTGCAGCTGCTTGAACACTTGTTCAAAACGATCGTTCAAAAATTAAAAATGCAACTTATCGAAATAGAGAATCGCAAATACATGAAGACAGGAAATGGAGATCGATGGTAAACGAAGAACAGGAGCAGGCTCAGGAAAAGGACGTCAAAGAGAAAATTTTGGGGGCGGCCAGGAAGCTTTTTGCCGGTAAGGGCTTTGAAGGCACCAGCGTCAGGCAAATCTGCGACGAAGCCGGCGTAGCCTTAGCGCTTGTATCCTACCATTTCGGAGGAAAAGACAAGCTGCTATATGCGCTGTTTGAGCCGCTTAACGAGCACTTTGCCAAGTTGTCCTTCCATTTGGAGGAACCGGTTGAGGCGCTTAAACAGTTTATTCGCGGATTTGTTGCCTACCGTTACGAGAACGAAGAGCTTATTCATATCCTGCAGCAGGAAATGATGATGCAAAGTCCCCGGCTGCGGATGCTATCGAACGCCTATTACCCGTCATGGGAGCATCTACGGGCGATATTGGAGGCAGGCAAGAGGCAGGGGGAGCTTCATTTCGAATCGATTGTACATGCCGTGCATTTTGTGATGGGTGCCGTTATTTTTTCCAGACAGATTCCGTTTCTCGAGCCGGTGTTCAGCGATTTGCCGCCTGTAAAGGACGATGCAGCGCAGGCGGCGGAGCATATCATTCGCCTGGTCTTGCACGGTTTGCATTCAAGATAACATCAAAGGGGATAACACCATGAAAGCAGCAAAAATTTACGGAGCGAAAGACATTCGGGTTGAAGAGACATCTGTTCCGTCTCTTGAAGCAGGCCACGTGCTCATCAAGGTCGATTATGCAGGCATTTGCGGAAGCGATATGCATGAATATATGGCAGGGACCTTTCCGATCCGGACACAGCCGGTGCTTGGACATGAATTCTCCGGCACGGTCGTTGAAATTGGCGAGGGCGTTACGGAAATGCAGCCAGGCGACAAGGTGGCCGTTGAACCGCTGATTGCCTGCGGGCATTGCGCCAATTGCCGAAGAGGCATGGCCAACCTGTGCACGAACAGCAGCGGTTACGGCTATTCGCTGTCGGGCGGCTTCGCGGAATATGCGGTTGTACGAGAGCAAAATGCGTTTAAGCTTCCGGAAGGAATGGACGTAAAGCTTGGCGCGCTTGTCGAGCCTACAGCCGTAGCGGTGCATGCCGTACGGCAAAGCACCCTGCGACTGGGCGATACGGCAGCTATTTTCGGTGCGGGTCCTATCGGGCTGCTGCTTCTTCAAGCGGTAAAGGCGGCGGGAGCAAGCGAAATCATTGTCGTTGAGGTTTCCGATGAACGCCGGGAGAAAGCGCTGGAGCTCGGTGCAACCCATGTTATCCATCCGGTCGAAGCCGATGCGGTTCAACAAATCAAGGAACTGACGGGCGGCGGAGTCGATGTGGCCTTTGATGCAGCCGGCGTTCAGGCCACATTCTTAAGCGGTGTCAGCGCGGTTCGAAAAGGCGGAGAGTTTAAGGTGGTGAGCCTATGGGAACAGCCGGTTACCTTCAGTCCGAACAGCTTTGTAAAAACCGAAGCGAAAATTACCGGGTCATACGCTTATGTCAATTTGTTCCCTGAGGTGATCCGGCTGCTCGCTCGCGGCATCATCGATGGAAATAAGGTCATTACAAGTCTCATCCCGCTTGAAGACATTGTTGGAAAAGGCTTTGAGGCCCTTGCTAGTGACCGAAAGCAATGCAAAATTTTAGTGGATATGCAATTGTCATAAACGAACAGTCCTGTCATGGATCCTATTCTATGGCAGGGCTTTTTTTGGTTTTAAGATAAATTGGTTCGATCTGGATACGATTCAACCTCATTGGGATATCCTAACCCTATCCATATTCGAAATTTGGAATTCAATATGTCCGAAATAGGGTATACCATGAATACATTCCAAGTTTGTACAGGAGGTTGGCGAAGTGAGATCATCGACCGATATTGCGATTCTGGGGATGGGGACAGCCCTGCCCGCCCATTCGGTTGCCCAGTCCGATATTGCGGATTTAATAGCCTCATCTTTGCAGGATCGACCGGATTTGGCCCGATTTGCGAAAAGGGTGTTCAAGTCATGCGGCGTAGAGAGACGGTATACCTGTGAACCCAATTACTTGGGGCCGCTTGAGGATTGCCGTTATTTGCCGCTCCGCGAGGAAATGGACGTACCGTCCACGGAGGAGCGAATGCGTACCTATCAGCGAGAGGCGCTTCCGCTTGGATTGGAGGCTGCTGAGCAGGCATTGAACGATGCCGGCATTTCCCGTGAAAAAGTATCACATATGATTACGGTCAGCTGTACGGGGCAATTTCAACCGGGTCTTGATATTATGCTGATTCGGCACTTAGGTCTATCGCCTCGGGTCAATCGGCTGCCATTGATTTTCCAGGGCTGCGCCGCCGGGCTGAAAGCGATTCAGATGGCGCGGGATGTCGTTCAGGGTGACCCGAGTGCCCATGTGCTGATTGTATGCGTGGAGCTATGTACGCTTCATTTTCAGCCGGTGAAGGAGAGGGAGGCGTTGTTTGCCGCTTCGTTCTTCGGGGACGGAGCGTCCGCCTGCGTCATCGGCTGCCCGGAGGCTTGGCATCAGCATGTTCTGAAGCTGGGCTACGGCTACTCGGTACTTCTCCCGGACTCAACGGAGGACATGACATGGGAGGTTGGGGATATTGGCTTCGATCTTTATTTATCTCCCCGAATTCCTAAGCTGCTGGCTGCTCATCTCGAGGAAGAGCTTCGACTCCTGCTCCATGAAGACCAGCTCCCTGAGCTGTGGGCGATCCATCCTGGAGGAAGAGGCATCGTCGATGCGGTACAGGATGTGATGCGTCTAAGCGATGAACAGACACACTACAGCAGAGAGGTTTTAAGGACGGCAGGCAATTTGTCTTCCGTCACCATTATGTTCGTGCTGAACGCCATGCGCATGGATATGAAAAACCGGAATGAAGCCTCTACAGAAGGGATTGCCATGGCATTCGGACCCGGACTGACGGCAGAGCTTATGCGCTTTAGCTACGTTCCAGCATATTCTTCATCCTTAAGTGAGCAGGACCATGTCCTTCTTTAGACCATTGTCCATGCGGGCGCAGGAAGAAGAGCTGATGGATGACTTTTCCCGGGGCGGCGAAGAATTAAGCGAGGCACTCAAGCATTTAAGGCGGCTGAACAAACTGTTTGCTGCGCCGGGACCCACGCTGACCGGGGTGGATCAATTATGGAAGCGCATCGGAAGTCCAGGCAAGCTCAGCATTCTGGATGTAGGGGCAGGCTCAGGCGATATTAACCGGAAGCTGATCCGATGGTCCGAACGAAAGGGGATCCAGTTGACGATTACCCTGGTTGATCTGACGGAGGAAGCATGCGAGGAGGCCAGACGGTTATTCAGCAGGGAACCAAGGGTACGGGTACAGCGTGCGGACGTGAAGGAGCTCCCCGAAGCCACGGCTGATATTGTGACAGGCTCTCAGTTCGTTCATCATTTTGACGGCGAGCAGCTGATCGATATCGTATCCCACATGCTGCGGGCCTCCGTCCACGGAGTCGTGATCAATGATATCCATCGGCATCGGCTGTCCTATGCAGCGGTTTGGTTGGCAACGCGTCTCATTTCCCGCAACCGGTACATTAGGCATGATGGACCGTTGTCAGTGGCCAAGGGCTTTAACGGAAGCGATTGGGAGCAGCTGAAACGGCAATTGGCACACGAGACGATGACTTACGAATGGAGGCCTCTGTTCCGATATTCCGTTGTCATCCCCAAGATATGAGGTGCCAAGCGACTCACGGTAGCAGATCGTAAATCCATCGGTCCAAAATTGTCCCCAAGCATGATGAAAGGTGGTGTGTATCCATGACGGTAGAAACGGACGTCATCGTGATCGGAGCTGGAGTCTCGGGCACCAGCTGTGCGCTGCAGCTCGCCAGGCAGGGCCGCCGCACCCTCCTGCTGGACCGTCAGCATTTCCCGCGTCATAAAACTTGCGGCGAGTTCTTGTCGCCCGAAACGAAGGAGATGCTTGAGTACTTAGGCATCCGGCACGATAAGCTGGCGATCGGAACGAGTATCATGGATCACGCCATGATTATTATGCCTCACGGCGGCGAGATCACAGCTCCGTTACCTGGGCAGGCATACGGCTTTAGCCGTTATGAGCTGGACCGGCTCTTGCAGCAGCATGCCATGCGCGCTGGAGCGGATATTGTCACGGGAACGACCGTGACCCATATTCGGCTGCTGGACGACCAGCGGTACGAAGTAGACGCCAAGCAAGGGGACGAACGCGTTCGGTATGTGGCCAGGGCTGTTATTGGCGCGCACGGGACCAAAAAGCCGCGCGGCGCGGCTTCCGCCGGTGATGAACGGGATGATCCCGTATACGTTGGTTTAAAGTCCCATTATCATGGCGTGACGCTGCATCCTCGGGTTGAGCTGTATTTTTGCGAGGGTGGTTATGTCGGAATATCGCCGATTGAGAGCGGAAGGGTTAATGTAGCTGCGTTGTTGACCTTGAAATCGGTGCAGGGAAGCGGGAAATCGGTGCCGGAAATTCTCCGGTCTGCTTCGCGCTCGAACAAAAGGCTAGCCGATCGGATGGCTGAAGGGGAGCCTGTTCCTGGAACTCAGGTATCGATCGCCCCGCTTCGTTTATCCGACCTGCCCGAGCCATGGTCGCAATACCCGCACATCGGTGATGCCATGATGATGCTTCCGCCGCTTTGCGGGGACGGGATGTCCGTTGCGCTGCGCTCCTCACGCCTATGCGCGGACTGGACCGGCAAGTATTTAGACGGAGACATTCCTTTCGATGAATGGAAATATCAATATTCGCTCGAAGCCAACGCTGCGTTTACGCAGCTCCTTCGAAGAGCGAGGAGAATTCAGAGCCTGGCATTTGCCAGAACCAATCGCTTCTATCCCGCCATCGCCCGAATGATTCCTGGACTGGCGACTTATTTGGTCAAAGCGACCCGGCTGTCCGAAACGGGGATCGGCACAAGGTAAAGCCGCTATCATGCGGCTTTTTTTGATTAGCATTTTTTATCATCTAGTCATCCATTCTTCGTTGAGTTTGAGTTCTCCGTAGTTTTGTCGTCCGAGCGTCGACGCAGAGTATCGTGCAGCAGTCATCATTACATTTTATAAAATTATTGAGGCGGATTGCACGACAATCCATTGGACTTTCGTTTAGACCTTCCATTGACATTTAATCAGACGATAACTTAATATGTTTGTAAATATATAGACAGATTAAATTAATGTTTACAATAAAGAGAGGAGGTGACTCGTATGGCTGATGCCCCTCCGTCAAATCCAAACTGCCTGATTCGCAGCACGCTTGATTTCCAGTTCCAAATGGCTTGGCAGCTGCTCGACCTGCATCTAACCGGGCTGGAAGACGAGGAGTTTCATTGGCGACCCGCCTCGAAAGGGCTTCATGTGCATCAAGAATCCGGAATATGGCGGGCGGAATGGCCGGAATCGGAGAATTACGATATCGGACCACCAAGCATAGCTTGGCTGACTTGGCATATTGCGTACTGGTGGTCGATGGTACTGAACCATTCGTTTGGCAGCGGAACTCTGGCCCGGGAAGATATCTTTTCGAGCGGCGGCATACAAGAGACCCGGGATAGGATCAATCAATTGAGAAGCGAATGGAACCGTGAAGTGTCGGCGCTCACGGATGAAGAGTTCCTGTCTTCGGAACGAACGCGGTGGCCGTTTGCGGGGAGACCCTTTCATGAACTGGCGGCATGGCTGAACGTGGAGCTGATGAAAAATGCGGCCGAGATCGGCTATTGCCGCTTCCTGCATGCTGTTAGCGGTAGATAATCGTATCGGCTGATAAGCGCGACTCCATTGCTTGGATCGGCATTTGAAGCCACTCGTCTTCGTTTCAAGCACGTATTATTTTTTACGCCATGCGGGTGCATAGGTTGTCTTCGGGGCGGGAAACTGGTGGATCCAGTTAATGATCCGGGTGGACATCCATTGGCATCCCACGGCTAGTATTATGATTTTCCAATCAATCACATAGGCGGTCAGGGCAAAAATGATGCCGTTCATCCAGAACAACGATGTTCCGGGGTTGATGCCCTTGTATTTATAAATTGCCAGGGCCACAAAACCGATTCCTCCGTTCGAGACCCGCTGCCTGATCAGCATGGCGACGCCGGTTCCGAGAATCACCGAACCGAAGAGAAGATCAATCCATACATTCTTGAACGGCGGATCTACAAACACCTCGAAGAAATTGACGGATACGGAAGTGACTGTTATGACATATACGGTCCCGAAAGCGCTGATGCTGCCTAGATATTGGACGGTGAATACTAGAAAAATCGTATTGGCAAGCCAAAGCCCGAAGCTCATCGGGAGGCCGAATGCATGGTTAAGCAGCACCGCGATCCCCGCGCCTCCTCCGGACGGAATGGCGTGAGGGAACAAGAATACGGCCATGGCGAAGCCCTGTATGATAGCTCCGGCCGTAATGAGAAGAAACCTTATCGCTATTCGACGAGAAAACAAGAGTCTCCAACGATCGGGAAAGAACGGAATGCTCACACTGAAATCTCCTTCATTGGTTGAAGTGACAAGCCTATCCTGATATTGTAGTGTATGCTTGTCACTTGAAGGGGATGCCGGGTTATCGTTAAAAAGCTCATGCCGCTCTAAGCCCCTGTTTGGAATTACCATCATGTCAATCGAACGTATAATAAATGGGCAGTCCGGAATCCTACCCGGGCTGCCCTTATTCGTAACCGCCGTTATTTCGGCTATGTGTTAAATGACATAACAAAACTTATCCGCTTCCTGCGCCCTCAACCCAAATTCAAACGTATCCTGACGAAGCCCGCGGCGCATCGTTTCAAGCGCAAGAACCTCGGAAGGCGGAATATTCCCTAAATGTACATTGGAGCCGAATTTACGCAAAAGCATGGCTTGCTGGTGTTTAAGAGGCGCTTCCCAAATCAGCTTTCTCGTATCCGGAACGAATTTAATGATATCATCGATCAATTCTTCCCGACATTCGCCTTGCTTATCGAAAATGCCGACGCCCATTCCCGTCTCGCGAGCTTCGATCGTGATAAACTCGGCGCCTGCGGACAAATCCGTTTCCATCGTTTTGGCAAGCATTGCTGCGTCTATGAGGGAGCCGGACAGCTTTTTGCCATACTCCGTAAAAACGCGGAATCCCCGTTGTTTGCCTTCCCGGATCAGAGCCGTTCGTTGTTTGCGGGACAGCTCGATGGTACCGTCGGATACTTCGACCGCATTGAATCCGAGGCTGCAAATGGAATTGAAGAATGCAGGGACAATATCCTGCTGCACGGCCGTCTCGAGCAGGGTACCGCCCGGCATAACCATGATCCCATGCTGTTTGGCCAAGCCGATTTTATACAGCAGCATATCCATTTTATACAACGGAGCCGTGCCAAAACCGAATTTGATGCAATCGATATAATCCGAAGAGGTTTCGATCAGATCCGTAAACGCATGACGGCCAAGACCCTTATCAATGACCATCGTTATCCCGCGGCCTGTGCCCCCATAGGCGTCGCGGTCTTTTCTTCCCATGGCGGGATTGCTGCGCTGCCCGCTCGGGTCACTTAACTCCGTGGGCCAAACTGCACGCAGGGAATTGTTCATGTTAAAATCTCCCCAATTCATTTTTGATTTGTCGATATTCCAACTGACACTGGTATCATATGCGCAACCCTAAAGGCAGGTGCCCATCTTTAACCATATTGGAATGCCGATCAGGCAATCTTGCGAGGGGGCCGAATCAAAAAGAACACAAGACCTAATGTCACCAAAGAAAGGGAAGAAACGGTGATAAACACCACATGATCGGATTTGTCCATCATCCACCCGAATAAGGGAGGACCCGCTGCAACGCCCAAAAACCGCAAGCTGTTATACAGCGATGTGATCATCCCCCGTTCGCTCTTTTCGACCGCGCCGGTAATGATTGTGTTCAAGCAGGGGAGAAGCATTCCGGTTCCAATGCTGCTGACCGTCAGCAATGCAATGAATACATAGATGTTCTTCAAAAAGAACAGGGTAGCGGCTAATGAAACCGTCATGGCGATTAAACCGATGTTCATTAACCAGCGCATCAGCAGCCCTTTTTTCTTGATCAGGCTCCCGGTTGTATAGGAAGTGATAACCATCCCCAGCAGCGGGATGGCCAGAATCAACCCCTTCATCACGCCATCGATATTGTAGGGCTTCTCCTCAAGGATGTTGGAGAGATAAAACAGCACGCCGAACAAAATAAACAGCCCCAGCGATCCGGCAAAAAACGCAGTGATGAGCCAGCGGCCTTTCTCCTTGAAGATATCCTTGATCTTACCCAGATATTTCTTGAGCTCCTGCTTTTGGTTACGCTTCGGCTCTTTAATCAAGAAAATCACAGCCAGCAGCGATAAAGCGCAAAAAACGGGAAAAGCGAAAAAGGAGGCATACCAAACAATCAGCATCAGCAGAGAGCCTATAATAGGGCTAAGCACTTTGCCCGAGCCGTTGGATGCTTCGATAAGACCCAGCGCTTTACTCTCGGTCCCGCCATCGTATAAATCGCCGACGAGCGCCATCGCGATCGGTGCCGTTCCCGCCGCTGCGAACCCTTGAATCGCCCTGGCGGAAATAATGACCGCATAAGAATTCCATATCGCGCCGAAACCCGCGAGGATACCGGCTCCTCCGTACAGGATCAAGGCGGGAATGATGATGACCTTGCGGCCGAACCGATCCGACAGATACCCGATCAACGGAATAAACAGGCCTGCCGCCAGCGAGAAAATGGTGATGATCAAGCTGCTCTGGAATTTGCTGATGCCAAGCTCCCTTTGCATTTCGGGAAGTCCCGGGACCAGCATGGAATTGCCGAATACCAGCACGATCGGAATGGTCGCCAGCGCGATGAATTCCCAGACTTGTCCCTTAGAACCGCCTGCAGATTTGGCTTTGGCCTTTGAATCTTCGTCCGTTGTCTCCGGAGAGTCCTCCAGGTCGATATCGCTTTGGAAGCTGATGTTCAGTTTTCGTTTTTTTGTCTTTTCCATGATGTGGCTCCTCGATGTGGAGATTTAACAGAACATAAGGGTACCCTTTCAGGTTGTGCAGTAAATGTACATATCATCCTAATTATGACCACATTCGGATTATATATTCCGCGGCTGATTCCGAGTTCAAGGCTGCGAGAAGGTGCGGCTGGATCACCTCCTTTCTATGGAGTACCTCGCTTCCGTAGCGAAGCGGTACAAATACGGTCAGCGTAATTAGAGCTTGCGATTAGACAAATCACCTCTTATGCCGGCGAAAATATACTGTTTATTAAACTGCCTAATTCGCAGGGTAAGGGGGATGCAACATGAAAATTCGAATGCTCCAAGGACATAACCAGCCACCCAAGGCTGCTCATATCAATGTTGTCATTGACGTGATCCGCGCGTTTACCGTGGCTCACCATGCATTTCTGAGAGGGGCTCAAGGCATCATTCCAGCAGCGACAGTCGATGAAGCTTTGGAACTAAAGCGCTTAAACCCTGATTTCATATTGGCTGGTGAAATTAAGGGGCTTTTAATCCCGGGATTTGAACTGGATAACTCGCCTGCTCGTTTGCAGGAGTTCGATCTCCAAGGGAAGCTTCTGATCCAGAAGACAACCAACGGAGTGACTGCTGCTTTAAATGCGTTGAATGCCGAGCATGTATTGGTTACTGGATTTTCGAATGCCAGGACTACCGCTGAAATTATTAAGGATCGATGGTTGCGGGATGAAGAGACGACTATTAACATCATTGCCTCCCATCCCTCGGGGGATGATGACCTGGCATGCGCCGAATATATCGCCGATCTCCTCCAACGGTCAGACTGCGTAACGCCGGAAGCGACCATCCAGCGGATTCGAGCTTCGGAAGCAGCCAAGAAGTTTTACGACAACGGGCAGCCTGAGTTTTTGGAGGAGGATCTATCGCTATGCACCCAGGAGGTTCCGTCCGATTTCGTGATGAAAGTGAACATTCGAAATGGGATGCCGTTGATTGAAAAGGTGATGGCGGGTTCCATCCATGCACATGTATGATGAAGGTTCCTAATAGCGGGGAAGTCGTTATACCAGCAAGATCCGAGCGGTTAAATTCCGGGGAAGCCGTCTTTTTTAGGGGGTTCTAATACTCAGCGTTTCGGAGTTTGCGCGGCTGAATTTGACGTGCAGGCAATATTTGGATATAATTTTTTTATTCTGACCGTGCAGTATAAAAAAACAGGAGAGATATGGATATGCCAAAGATCGGAATGGAACCGAAACGCCGGGCGGATCTCATCAATGCGACGTTAACCTGCATCAGCAGGCATGGAATCGACGGCATGACCCTGGATAAGGTAGCTGAGCATGCAGACTGCTCAAAGGGGGTTGTCACGTATTATTTTAAGAACAAAGAGCATTTGACCATCGAAGCCTTCAAGGCATTCCTTGCCTATTACGGGCTTAAGATTGAATCGGACATCAAAAGCTCCATGACGGCGATGGAGATGATGGAGGTGACAATGAAGCATCTATTGCCTCCCTACCGTGATGATGAGGCACCGAGCATTAACGTATCGCAGCTGGATGGAATTGAAAGGATGCATATTCCTCATATCGATCAAGCCAGGCTGTTTGTTCAATTTTTCTCGAAGGCCGCATTGGACCCGAAATTTCAGGAGGTTGTAGCCGAGAGCTACAGCAGGGATTTCCATGGGATCGCCAAAATCATTGATTTCGGCAATCAGACGGGAGAAATGTCCGTTAAGGATACCTACAACGCGGCTTACGGATTGCTGGCGATGGTGATCGGTTTAAGCTTCTTCAGGGTAGCGGACGTACCGCTGATCCATGGGGGAGATAACCGGACGATTGGCGAGGATTATGTACGATCATTTACCGGCCGCAAGGGGGGATAGCAGTTGCAACGCATGCACTTCTCGCATATATAACCATGCGTGCTTGGAAGACCACCATACACTTGGGAGGATGTAAAATGAAGATAACGAAACTCGAGGCAGGCGGCAGGGACATTGCCCTCGTTACTGGCAGCGGTATATTAATTAGTGACGTTCAGTCCGCATTGGATCTGATGGCAACCGTACAATATGAGACGGGCAGCGATCGGATCGTCATACATAAATCATTGATCAGCGAGCGTTTTTTCGATTTAAGCACACGTTTAGCCGGCGATATCCTGCAAAAGTTCATCAATTATAGAGCGAAGCTTGCCATTGTTGGGGATTTCACCATCTATTCAAGCCGAAGCCTTCGCGATTTCATATACGAAAGCAATAATGGCAGTGATTTTTTCTTTATGCCGACTGAACAACAGGCGATAGAGAAGCTGAGCTCCATTAAGTAGAATGGGGGTTGCAAGGATGACGCAGCTTCATCATCACGATGAACATTACCCGATGGTAACGATTCCCGCGGGCCAAGTGAAGCTAAGGGACGACCGGATCAACAAGACGTGGACGGTGGAGCTGGATCCATTTTGCCTTTCACCTGTACCGGTTACGGAAGAATTTTATTCTATGATCATGCAAACGAGAGAGCGAAGATTCAAGGGCTCCAAGATCCCTGTCGCTAATATTTCTTGGTATGATGCTATACATTTTTGTAATGCGTTGTCTCGGCAATTCGGCTTGAAGGAATGCTACTCCGTAACCGATGGTGGTGAACAGATTCATGTTGATCGTGAAGCGAACGGCTACCGTCTTCCCACTGAGGCGGAATGGCAATATGCATGCCTTGCTGGAACGACTGGCTACAGATACGGTGAACTCGATGATATCGCTTGGTATCACGGCAACTCGGAGGGCAGGGCTCATGCTGTCGGTGTAAAGGAGCCGAATGCTTGGGGGCTGTTCGATATGATCGGCAATGTGTGGGAGTGGTGCTGGGATCAATATGATCCCCTCGTATACGGCTCTTATCGGTTATTTCGGGGAGGGAGCTGGGCCGAAGAGGCCAGGGGATGCGGCGCGAGTTGCCGCCGTCGCAGTCATCCTGCTTTTAAAATAGACGATCTGGGCTTCCGCGTTGCAAGGTCGATATGAGGCTGGATAAGCCATGATAACTTTTACCTAAGGAAATTCACATAACTTTTATAATAACGGAGCTGCCGGGATGATCGGCAGCTCCGTTTACGTTAAAACGGAGATTATCTAAGCAAAAGACTGCGGATTCGCTAGGATGACTCGTTCCGTAGTCCACAAATCTCTGGTTTGACAAAGACGTGCAAGCTTTTCTATAATTTAAATGAACAACTGTTCAATAAATATGCGGAGGGATCGTTATGCGGTTGAAGGATAAAGTGGCTGTCGTTACAGGTGCAGCATCGGGAATGGGTAAAGCAATTGCTGAGCTGTATGCACAAGAAGGGGCGAAGGTGATTGTCTCCGATTTAAATAAAGAAGGCGCGGAAGCGGTTGCAGCCGGGATCAAGGCTGCCGGCGGAGAAGCCATCGCAATAAGAACGAATGTTGCAAATTTGGAGGACATCAATGCCATGATCGATACCGCCGTTCAACAGTATGGAACCCTGGATATCCTTGTGAATAATGCCGGGATCATGGATAATATGGCGCCGGTAGGCGAAGTGGATGATGAGAAATGGGATCTGATTTTCGATATCAACACGAAAGGCGTCATGCGTGCGATCCGCAAGGCGATTCCAATTTTCCTTGAAAAGGGCAAAGGCGTGATCGTAAACACGGCTTCGACGGGCGGATTCAGCGGTGCGCATGCCGGAGCAGCCTACACCGCTTCGAAGCACGCGGTGATCGGCATTACGAAGAACACCGGATTCATGTATGCGCAGAAGGGAATCCGCTGTAACGCCATTGCGCCCGGGGCAACGATCACCAATATTGGTTCGACGATGAAAAATCTGGACGAGTTCGGTGCTTCCCGCACGAAAGTAACCCAAGGCGTCATTCCGCGTGCCGGTCAACCGGAAGAAATCGCTCAAGTCGCTTTATTCCTGGCATCCGATGAATCCAGCTTTATTAACGGTGCCGTCATCACCGCGGACGGAGGCTGGACAGCCGGCTTCTAATAGATTGAGCGTAATTATAATAACCTGATATCGATCAGAACACGGAAGAGCTTCCCGTTGTAGATTGTTCTACTGCGGGACGCTCTTTTTTTCTTGTGCTGGTGGTTACGATCTTGCAGAGGAGTTTTCATCCCCCGTCCCTTGCCAGCAGCGATTGGGGAAAACGTACGGAACGGGAAGCGGCTACCGCGTGTCTCTCTCGGCGCGCGTTGTAATGATGACTGCTGCACGATGACCAGCGTCGACGCTCGGACGGCAAAGCCATAGGATAGATGGAAAGACGTTTAGTGTACTTTTTGCAGCGATCGGTATATAATTCTTGTCATTATTCAGTTATTGAACAAATTGTCGGATTAACGTTCATTAACAATACGAGGAGTATACATCTGTGTATGCGTGGAGAGGTGAACAGGCCATGAACGAAAATGATTTAAGGGTCATCAAGACCAAGAAAGCACTGCATCAAGCGTTATTGCGTTTATTACGAACGAACACGTTGGAATCGATCTCAGTGTCCGCGCTTTGCCGTGAAGCGGGCGTCAATCGGGGCACCTTCTATTTGCATTATAAAGACGTAGGGACTTTATTTGACGAGCATCTCCATCATTTGCTTAAAGATTTGGAGGAATCCTATTATGAGCCCTACCGTCATGTAGCTATGCTGGACCCTAGCCATCTTGATCCTTCAACGATCCGCATCTTTCACCATGTGAAGAAATACCAGCCGTTTTATGAAATTGTGTTTGATAAAAAATCTTCGTTGTCTTATTACTACTCGTTGTTTGAGAAAATCAAAGGCTTAATGCTGGAAAGCACATCCGCACCAAATGAGGACTCCATCGACATCCCGCTGGTCATCGCGTATCAGGCCAATGCCATTATGGGCTTGCTGATTCAATGGCATGAGGACGGCTTCACCCGCAGCCCGGAATATATGAACGAGCAGCTCACGAATTTCCTGAAAATGAAGAATAGGCAACATTAGAAGCAGGCCGCGGGACAGCTGGGCTCTGTTCATCTCACATATCCGGTTTCCATCCTGGCCATTCTGATTATTCGGGCAGCCACATAGAATGTATGGACAAGCGAATTCAGAAGTGAGCAAAGGATGGGGAGGAAGCATTGTGAAGCTGGATCAAATCCATGTCAGCGGGATGACTTGCGCGGCTTGCGCAGCGCGGATCGAAAAAGTCCTTCGCAAGATGGACGGCGTACAGTCAGCCCGCGTCAGCCTCGCCTTGTCACGGGCGACGATTCATTATGAACCGAAGCGGGTCGGCATGAACACCATCCTGGAAAGAATCGAAAAGCTTGGCTATGGTGCGTCCGACAAGCTGTCGAATCCGCATACAGGAATCGAAGCGGAATCAGGAGCGTACCGCATCCGCTTCATCATCGCGGCCTGCTTGTCGCTCCCGCTCTTATGGGCGATGGTGGCCCATATCGCCGATTTGCCGATGGGGTGGACGCCGGCTCTGCTGATGGACCCAGTAATTCAGTGGGTGCTAGCCACCCTGCTTCAGTTCGGTGTAGGATATCCATTCTATTATGGCGCCTACCAGGCGATGATCCACCGTACGGCCAATATGGATACCCTTGTGGCGTTAAGCACCTCCGTAGCGTACTTTTACAGTCACTATACGCTGTTCCAATCAAGGCACGACTTGACGCATACGATGCTATATTTTGATACGATCGCAATGGTTATGACTACAGTTCTGCTGGGAAAATGGCTCGAAACGGTAGCGAAAGGCAGAGCGTTAAGGCAGCTGAGCGCGCTGTACGAGCTTCAGGTTAAATCGGTGAGGGTAATTCGCGGTCATGGCGAAGAATGGCTCACCACGGATCAGGTGCAGACCGGGGACCGGATCCGCGTGAATAAGGGGGAATGGATTTCCGTTGACGGCTTCGTGCATTCGGGAACGGCGGATGCCGATGAATCCATGCTGACAGGTGAAAGCGCAGCAGTGGCCAAAAAGGCGGGCGACCGGGTTTATGCCGGAACGCGCTGCCTCATCGGAAGCTTGAACATTGTCGTCGACAAGCAGCATGAGGAGACCCGCTTATCGCAGATGATTGGCCTTATCGAGTCTGCGCAGCAGGGCAAGCCGGAAATTCAACGCGTTGTTGATCGAATTGCTGCCATTTTCGTTCCTATGATGATCGCATTTGCTGCCCTCACCTATGCGGGATGGCAGATATTGTCCCATGGCCATGATGCTTCCGAAACCGCCATGCGTCACGCGCTGTCCGTATTACTGATCGCATGTCCTTGTGCGCTTGGTCTGGCTACGCCGGTATCCATCCTGATTGCCACCGGGTCCTCCGCCCGAAGAGGTATTCTGTTTAAGGAAGGCAGCTCTCTGGAAAGGCTTCGGCAGACCGATGTCATATTGATGGATAAGACAGGCACGTTGACGGAAGGATGGCCCCAGCTCAAGGAGATTCACGCATACCGCGGCTGCGGCGCATACGTGCTTTCCAGGGCGGCAGCGCTGGCCGTTCGATCCGCTCACCCGTTAGCGCAAGCCATCGTAAGAGCCGCGCGGGACAGAGGGACTCTTCTACCGGAAGTCCAGCAGTTCCATGAATGGGCAGGGAAAGGGATGGAAGGCCATGTAGAAGGAAGCCGCGTCCGTGTGGGAAACCGGAAATGGCTGCTGGAGCAAGGAATCCATCCGGATCGCCATGAAGATCTGCCGGGTCATACAAGACTATATATTGCCTTGAACGGGGAGTGCGTCGGTTCGTTTGTATTGAATGATAAGCTGCGCCAAGATGCCCGGAAGGTCGTACAGGTATTGAAGAAAAAAGCGGATGTGTGGATGGTCACAGGCGATGAAGAGCCCGCTGCAGCAGCGGTGGCTGCAGCGGCGGGGATCCATCAGGTTCGTGCGGAAATGCTTCCCGAAGACAAGCTGGCGTTTATCCAAGAGCTGCAGGGACGCGGCCGGAAGGTAGCCATGATCGGAGACGGCATCAACGATGCGGCCGCCTTAGCTGCGGCAGATGTCGGGTTAGCGATGGGGGGCGGGACGGATGCAGCCAAACAGGCCGGTGATGTGGTTTTGATCGGGAACAGGCTCTCCAGCATCATCGGGGCCTACACTTGGAGTCGACTAACCATGCGGAATGTGCACCAAAATTTGCTGTTTGCCCTGCTGTATAATGCGATTACCGTACCTTTGGCTGCGCTGGGATATTTGGACCCTCGCATCGCATGCATCGGGATGGCGGCGAGCTCGCTCCTTGTAGTCGGGAATGCGCTTAGATTGCAGCATCAAGCCGAAAAGACCGAGTAATATCAACGAAAGCATGCTTCCCTGCACAAAGAGCGTCTGGGGTTTAGTTGCCGCTAGTTCAGCGGTTGTTATCCCATCTGGAGGCGTATCCGAAAAAACGCCGATTAGTCCTTAAGATTCAATCAGGGAGTGGTTCCTGGTTGAAAAGTAGCACTGCGAGACCCGGCTAGGGCTGGATAATTATGGACCTCCGGCTGATATGCGAGACCATCATATCATGATAGGGTATAGGCTAGGATAAGACAGCCATGCTATAGGGATACTGCGAAGCTGCTGTCACATCCTCCTTTTTTACCGCGAATTGACCGTATTACGATTTCGGTCAGTTCGTACCGGACCAGGGTGGAACCCGCCGGGAGAAGGGCGAATAACAGATGGAAATTCGGAAGATGGAGGGAAACGAAGATGCTAACAAAAGGGATACCTCAACCTAAAACTTACGGACCGCTTGGCAATTTGCCCCTGCTGGATTCGTCCGCACCGGTTCAGTCGCTAGTGAAAATCGCTTCGGAGCTCGGCCCGATCTTTCAGTTTCAGTATCCGGGCGGTCGCAGGGAACTGTACGTCTCCGGCCATGAATATGTAAGAGATGCTTGTGACGAGAAGCGCTTCGACAAGCGGATATGGGCACCGCTGCAGAATGTACGTGCCTTTGCGGGCGATGGATTGTTCACAAGCGCAACGCATGAACCCAATTGGAAGAAGGCCCATAACATCCTGCTTTCGAGCTTCAGTCAGCGCGCGATGCAGGGCTACCATACGAAAATGCTCGATATTGCCATGCAGTTGATCCAGAAATGGGCCCGTCTCAATCCGGATGAAACGGTGGACGTTCCTGCCGACATGACGCGGCTCACGCTGGATACGATCGGCCTGTGCGGCTTCAATTACCGGTTTAACAGCTTCTACCGGGAAGACAATCATCCGTTTATCGATAGCATGGTGCGTGCGCTTGATGAGGGAATGAACCAGCTTCACCGGCTGGGCATCCAAGACATGTTCATGTTGAAAAAGAAGCGCCAGTTTCAAGACGATATTCAGTTCATGTTCTCTCTTGTGGATGAGCTTATTCGAGAACGCCAGAAGCATGGCGGAGATGAAGGGGACCTGCTGGCCCATATGCTGGAAGGGGTAGATCCTGATACCGGCGAGCGGCTGGATCAAGAGAACATCCGCTACCAGATGATCACGTTTCTGATCGCCGGGCATGAGACGACAAGCGGCTTGCTTTCGTTTGCTATTTACTTTTTGATGAAAAACCCGGATAAGTTGCAAAAGGCGGTCAGCGAAGTGGACCGGGTGCTTAAAGATCCCGTACCGTCCTACAACCAGGTGAGGGAGCTCAAATACGTCCGCATGGTTCTAAACGAGTCGCTGCGTTTGTGGCCGACCGCGCCCGCCTTCTCGTTGTATGCCAAGGAAGATACAACGATCGGCGGCACCTATTCGGTCAAGCAGGGGGACAGCGTGACGGTCCTCATACCGGGACTGCACAGAGACTCCCGCGTCTGGGGAGACGACGTGGAAGCGTTCAGACCGGAGCGCTTCGAAGATCCGAGCAAGGTGCCGCATGATGCGTACAAACCGTTCGGCAACGGACAGCGCGCCTGCATCGGGCAGCAATTTGCGCTGCAGGAGGCAACCTTGGTGCTTGGTTTGGTTCTCAAATATTTTGAACTTATCGATGATCAGTCTTACGAGCTGAATGTGAAGGAGACGCTTACGCTGAAGCCGGAAGGGTTCCATATTAAAATCCGGAACCGTCAAGACGGAACGGCCCTAATGATTCCGGGAGGAGGCGCAGCCGCTTCTACCGAATCGGAGAAGCGGCAATCCGCAAGTCCTGAACCTGTAACTCATGCACATTATACGCCGCTTCTCGCTTTGTACGGATCCAATTTGGGCACGGCCGAGGGAATTGCCAGAGAAGTGGCCGATGCTGCGAAGCATTTAGGATTCGACAGCCAGGTAGGCACGCTGGATGACTTCGCTGGAAGGCTTCCGAAGGAAGGGGCGGTCGTGATTGTATCGGCATCTTACAACGGGCAGCCGCCTTCGAATGCCAAGAGTTTCGTGGAATGGCTGGAGAATGCGGATGAGTCCGAACTCCAGGGTGTGCGGTATGCGGTATTCGGCTGCGGGGATCACAATTGGGCAAGCACGTACCAGCGCATCCCCCGTTTGATCGACGAGCAGCTGGCTATCAAAGGGGCACAGCGATTGCTGCCGCGAGGCGAGAGTGATGCAAGCGGTGATTTTGAACGTGAAGTCGATGCATGGACTGCGGAGCTATGGCCGGATCTGATGCAGGCCCTCGGCCTGCCAGTGATAGCCGTCAATGAGACGAAGCGCAGCTCTTTGTCCGTCCAGTTCGTACCGGGTGCTGCCGCCGTACCGCTGGCCAATACCTACCATGCTGCGTGCGGGCGCATTGTTCACAGCCGGAATCTGCAGCATGAAGACAGCGGACGCATAACACAGCATATCGAAATCTCCCTGCCGGAGGGAACTGAATACCATGAAGGAGACCATCTTGGCGTTCTTCCGGTTAACCCGGCGACGCTGGTTCAGAGAGTCCTCCGAAGATTTAAATTGGACGCGGGGGCGCATCTTATTTTATCGGCTGAAGGAAGAAGCGGCGCCCATTTGCCGACCGGCGTCCCGGTTCGCCTGGACGATCTGCTCTCCCGCAGCGTAGAGCTGCAGGAACCCGCCACGCGTGCGCAAATTCGGGAAATGGCCGAATGTACGGTTTGCCCGCCCCATGCCAAAGAGCTTCTGGAACTGCTTGAGGATCCGACATATCAGGATGAAGTGAGAGCCAAACGGATCAGTATGCTGGATCTTCTGGAGCGGTATGAAGCCTGTGAGCTTCCGTTTGAACGGTTCCTAGAGCTGCTGCCGCCGCTGAAGCCGAGATACTATTCAATATCCAGCTCGCCGCGAGTCAGCCGGAATACGGCCAGCATCACGGTCAGCGTCGTGCGGGACAGCGCCTGGAGCGGCCGCGGCGAATACCGGGGAATTGCATCCAATTATTTGGCGGAATTAGAGGTAGGCGCAGAGGTGTTGATCTTTATACGTTCCCCGGAATCCGGCTTCGAGCTCCCGGAAGACCCGGCAACGCCAATGATTATGATCGGGCCGGGAACCGGCGTTGCTCCGTTCCGGGGATTCATCCAAGCAAGGCAAGCGCTTCGGGATGCCGGGCAGGAGCTGGGTGCTGCGCATCTGTACTTCGGCTGTCGGAATCCGGAGCATGATTACCTTTACCGCGACGAGCTGGAGCAGGCGGAGAGAGCAGGGCTGGTCACCTTGCATTCAGCCTTCTCCAGGGTAGACGGTGTGGAGAAATGCTATGTCCAGCATTTGATGAAGCAGGACGGATCCTTATTGCTGTCACTGCTGGAGGCGGGAGCGAAAATGTACATCTGCGGGGACGGTTCAAGAATGGCGCCGGATGTGGAACAGACGCTGATCCGTTCATACCGGGATCAGCATGGCGTGAGCGAAGAAGAAGCTGCCGTCTGGTTATCCGGGCTGGAATCGTCCGGTCGATATGTAAAAGATGTGTGGGCTGGATGATCCATATGTCAGCATGGACCCGTCCTTGTAAAGCATGACTTAACGATATCCAGGCAGCCATGAGCGAGAATTCGTTCGGACTTGCTGCCTGGATTTTTTGTTGAAACAAGATGAAGCTTTCCCCATTATCGGCTTGTATTTATGATAAGATTTATCATACAAGAAATATTAGGCAAGCAGACTAGAAGGAGAGTGACCCTAGTGCGTGAAACCTGTGTTCCTACCGGCGTAAACCCCCGAGACACCGGCTTTGGGTATACGCTGTCCTTGATCGGCGGTAAATACAAGATGATCATTTTGTATTGGCTGGCCGAAAATAAGGTTATGCGGCATAATGAGCTGAAGCGAAGCATCGGTTCGATATCCTTTAAAACGCTGAGCATAATGTTAAAGGAGCTGGAAGAGGATGGCCTGATCGTTCGCACGGAATATCCGCAAGTTCCGCCAAAGGTGGAATATACGCTATCTGAACGGGGGCATTCCCTCATTCCCGTGCTGTATATGATGTGCGAGTGGGGCGAGAACCATATGCCCACGCCCGAATCTGTACCGCAAGAGGCCTGACATGAGGCCGGACTCAAAAAAAGAAGTATTCCCCAATTCAAGGAATACTTCTTTTTTAATCCTTCACACCGGTACCCCGATTACAGGCTATCGACGAACTTCACATAATCGCGGGCGCTTGCTTCCAATGCGCTTTGAGCAGGGTCCGGCTCCATACCGGGCACGTTCCCGCCGGGTTCATTTTCTTGACCATAAAACGCATAGAATGAACGGTAATCCGCATCGCAGTATCGGAATGTCGTCTCAAACGGAGTCAGCAGCTGATCAAGCGTATAGCGATACCTTCCTTCTTTTGTATAGTCTTCTTTTCTAATGCCGGCGGATACCGCCAGGGCAACCTTACGCTTCTTTAATTTATCTCCGCCTTTGGAACCATATGCCCACCCGTAGGTGAAGACGTCATCAAGCCATTTTTTGAGAAGCGGCGGGCAATTAAACCAATAGATAGGAAACTGCAGGACAAGATTGCCGTGCGTTTCGATTAGCTGCTGTTCTTGTTCCACATCAATGATGCCGTCCGGATAAACCTTATGCAATTCATGAATCGTGTATTTTTCCGGGTATTTCCGGAGTTCATCGACCCATCGCTTATTTACGACCGACGTTTCCAGATTAGGGTGTGTTGCGATGACTAGCGTTTTCAAAGCGTTGTCCTCCTTGCAAGATGAATTGTCTTGAGTATAAAGCGATAGCCGAAATTATGTAAGTATGCACTTTTAGTTCAGGTACTTACCAAAAGGTAAGTGTTAATGATACGGAATATTTGATATATAATTTTGATGGGCTGTATGGGGAGTAACCCTCTTGGGTACATATTCTCTAGATGTCTCTAACAAAAGTCGGCATATGCATGCTAGGATTTGATGGGGAAACCCTAACTTTATCATTAGCATAATCACTTACATAAAAAGGAGCTCATCCATAATGGTAGATGTATTTATGAACTTGAATCCCATTCTACAAGCACTGCTCGCTACCTTGTTTACATGGGGAATGACCGCATTAGGGGCGACGCTCGTTTTTGTGACCAAAACCTTGAACCAGCGCTTGTTGGACAGCATGCTGGGGTTTGCCGGCGGCGTGATGATTGCGGCCAGCTACTGGTCTTTATTGGCTCCGGCCATCGAAATGTCGGAAGGCAATCCGATCGGGAACTGGTTTCCGGCAGCCTTCGGATTTTTATTGGGAGGGGTATTCATCTGGGGGATCGATAAGATTTTGCCGCATCTTCATCCCAATGCCCCTATCGGAGGAGCAGAAGGTTACAACCCCAAAATGAGAAAACGAAGCACGCTGCTGGTCCTTGCAATCACCCTTCATAACATTCCGGAGGGGCTGGCGGTTGGGATCGCATTTGGCGCGTTAGCCAACGGGGGGACGGAAGCGTCTCTTGTCGGCGCTATGACTTTGGCGCTTGGGATCGGCATTCAAAACTTCCCGGAGGGCGTTGCGGTATCCATGCCGCTGCGCGGTGACGGAATGTCGCGGAGAAAGAGCTTTTTCTATGGGCAGTTCTCCGGCATGGTTGAACCGATCGCTGCGGTCATCGGCGCAGTGGCCGTATCCGTTATTGAGCCGATGCTGCCGTATGCGTTAAGCTTTGCAGCCGGAGCGATGATCTTTGTCGTAGCCGAAGAGGTTATTCCTAGCTCTCAGGAAAAGGGCAACCGAGACTTGGCCTCGATGAGCCTAATGTTCGGTTTCGTTTTGATGATGATTCTGGATGTTGCATTGGGATAATGCTGAAATTTGTCAATTTCCAATATACGGATTAGCAAATATCGGATAAAATAGGAAAGGATCGGACCTGGTTTAGGCATGACGAATATTTCTATGGGAGGAAACGATGGAGACAGAGAAGAAAAATGTATTGGATGAAGTAACAAAATCAATGAAGCAGGTGGACGGCTATTTGATCCTGAATCTGCTGAAAAATCCGCTGAACAGCATTCATTTGACGGAAAAACATTTCATCTACGGAATCCTGGGGCTTGCCAGCTCATTGGTAGGATTTCTACTATGGACGCTGCTTACGGGAAAGCGGATAGCATCGCTTTTTTTCGCCATGTTTGGCTTTGGAGGGGGAGGCTTATTTAGTGAACTTCCATCCTCCGTGTATGGTGAAGTATTCGGTAGAATGCTGTTGCTCGGACTGCTCTCGACCGTTGCGCTGCTGGCGGCTGTATGGCTGATCGGCTGGTGGAGAAGCGGGAAGCAGCCTGAGCTAAAGCTGTTTATTACGCGTGTCGGAGCGGCGCATTACATTGGGGCTGTCGGTTTTGTTGTAGCAGGCATTCTGTCCTTCAGCTTTAATATTTCCTTTTTATTGCTGCTCATTACGCTGTTGTCTCTGCTTGCATTAACGCTGCATGCCGCCATGGAAGCGAGCGGAGTCGTGAAGGAGCGCACCGCCGGTTATTTGATTCTATCCGTGTCAGCCTACGTCTTGCTGATGAGCATTCTAACGAAATTGATCCTGTAATTGTTTTGAGGAACTAGCATCTACATAAAGTAAAACTTCAGTAAATGCTGTACATAATGAAGCGATTCTTAGATCGAAGAAGGAACTGTCCCCGGTAAAGATTTGAACTGTGACCCGATTTGTGGACAGTTTGAAATAAACCGCCTAGAGCTTAGCTAGCAAGCAGATGACCTCTGAATTCATCGGGGGTCATCTTTTTTAATGTCCACTGGTATCGTTCTGAGTTGTAGTAGCTTATGTACTCCTTCACTCGCACCCTCACTTCATCAATAGTTTGGCAATCGCTAAAATCAACGTCGTCTTTCAAGTGACCGAAGAATGATTCCATCGGGGCGTTGTCCCAGCAATTGCCTTTGCGCGACATCGACTGCTTAAATCCTGCCTTAGCAATGAGAAGACGGGTTTTAGGATGCGTGTAGTGCATCCCTTGGTCGGAGTGCAGAATCGCTTCTGGATGAATGTTTCCATCTAATCGCTCTAAAAGACGCTGTAGCGTCCGCTCGACAATTGGAAGCTCGAGTGTTGCTGCCACGCTGTCGGCAAGGATCTGCCTGGTCGCCCCGTCCTTCACGCAGGAAAGGTATGCCCAGTGTCCGCTTCCATAGCGCAAATAAGTGATGTCAGTGAGAAACACTTTCTCAGGTTCGCCTTGGTCAAACTTTCGCTCCAGCAGGTTCGGACACGTCTTGTGCTCTTGAGTTGCCTTAGCCATCTTGCGGTAGGGGTTCGCCTGACGGATTACGGCTACCAAGCCTGCCTTTTTCATAAGCCGGCGAATCTTCTTGTGGTTCATGACAACGCCGCTTATCTGTTCCAGCCGCATCTTAATCACAAGCGCACCTGCTTTGCCGCGGAGCGCGTCAAAGTGCTGCTTGATGAGAAGGATGTCCTGCTCGTCGGCGGCAGCACGAAGTTGACGATCTTCTTCCGTCCCCAGCCACCTGTAATAGCCGCTTGGACTTACTTCCACGAGCTCGCATAGATAGCGTGTCATTCGTTTCAGGCCATATGCCCGAATGGTGCGATTTATGATCTCATAGCGCTCGGAGGGCGTCAGCGTTTCTTCTTCTGCCGATCGAGCGCTTCGAGCTTTTTTAGCATGTCCACTTGAGCTTCAAGCAGTTTGATCTGGGCCTTAGCCCGTTTCAATTCTTCTTCGGCTGACAACTGACCAGTTGGCTTGCGCCCTGTACTGCCCTTACCGCGCCGCTCTGTAGCCAAACCTTCCTCACCGTACAGTTCGAAGGTTTCACGCCACCGTTTTAAGCTGTCCTTGGGCTTCTTATGACCAATAACGTCCAGGTCGAAGCCGGCACGAATAAAGATTTCTGAAGGTGTCTGCCCCTGCTTGTAGGCTTTCAGCGCCTCCAGCTTGAATGCAGGTGTGTATGTAATGGCCGCCTCGGTCACATGGTGTACGTTTGGATTCTCCTCCAGCTTCCTCATTTGCTCCTCGGTAAAGAGCACCCGTTTCAACTTCCCCATTCTCGTATCACTCCTCGTCACATACCTTGATTAAAACACAAATGACCCACAAGAAGTCACTTTTTTCAAAGTGTCCATCTTATGGGTCACAGTTCAATTTTCTGCTGGGGGTCGGTTCTTTTTTTTCGTAATCTTACGAATTCCCAAAGGTAATCCGTGCTCCTATTCGGCATACCCCCAGGAGGTTTGCGGTACTAGACTTAAGTCGGGGTTTCAATCATTCGCGGGACTAATGTTCATGTTGATTATGCGTGCTATACTGAACAGGAATCGGAAACCTGGAAAGATAGAGAGAATTTGGAATGACGGAAGGAATGAAGGTAAACGAAAATGAAGAGACGTACTGGTGTGTGGATCGTGGTGGCGGGCGTGTTGCTGTTGATTTTTACGTGGAATCCCATGAATATCTTCTCAAATGTTAACTTTGGCTTCTCCTTCTCTACGAAGGAAATTCACGAGGAACAGGCGGTCAGCCCGGAAGAAATCGAGAAGTTGGATATTCGAACAGGAAGCGGCGATATTGAGGTCGTCCAGGGAAGCTCGGATGAGATCATGATCAGGCTGGATGGGAAAGTGAGCAAGCAGATTGCGGACCAAGTCAAATTGAAGGTGGAGTCGAAGGGCGAAACGCTGAGCGTGGGGATCGACGCACCGGATCATATCGGCATCGGCGTACGGATTATGGATACGGATTTAACGGTGGAACTGCCTGAGAAAATGTGGGCAGGAGCCGACATTGAAGCAGGCAGCGGTGATATAGAGATTGCGGGATTGCAGGGAGAGGATATCTCCATCAAAGTGGGCAGCGGTGATATTCATATCGAGGATATTGATGCGGTCACAATTGGCTTGAAGTCAGGCTCCGGCGATATATCGGCTGAGCGCTATAAGGCTTCCTTGATGAAGTTCGAGGCAGGCAGCGGCAGCGTTGATCTGCAGGACGGAGAAGCCGAATTGCAAGGCGAGGCCAGCTCTGGCAACATTCAACTGGAAGCGGATGAGCTGCTTCAGGATGCCGACCTGCGGGTGGGCAGCGGCAACGTGACCGTTGATTTGGATCAGGAGCCTTCTTCCCTGACCGTTGATTTTAAAGGGGGCTCCGGCACTGGCGAGGTTAGTTGGGACGGATTCCAATACGAGGAGAAAGACAAGGATAAAGGCGTCCTCAGAGGAACGTTCGGAAGCGGCGATGTGCTGCTGAAGGTACGCACGGGCTCTGGTGATTTCACCCTGGAATAATGGGATTTCGTGATCCGTTCATATTAGTAGTAGTCGAGAAGGCATCCCTATGCGGGATGCCTTCTTTATTGTGTTTGTGAACAAATTCGAATGGTTCCCTGTTAATTTTATGCCATTCAATATTAAAAAAGATCAGTGCCGATCAGAGAAAATACAGTTGGATCTTAAAAATAGACGGTTGGGAGCAGCGGGCGGCCGTTTTATAGTTGGGTTGTATCGAAAAAAGATCCGAAGGTGAGGTGAGAAGGAGGAAGGTTTAGTTTCAACATTGCTTTGATAAATTTGACGAGGCATTGGAAGGCAAAGGTCGATTACCCATGTTGTCCGCAACGTGGAAGAATTATTCCATCGAAACCGATGTACCGATCGATTTGGTCCGATTGGACCAATTCACGCCGGAGCAGTTGGATCCGTCCCGCTACCCCGTAGCTTATGTTGACGGGACGCTGAAGGATAGCGAGGTCGACGCCGTCGAGAATTACGTCGCGCAAGGAGGTCATGTCGTTGTCCCCTTAAAGGGATGGGTGATGGAACAATATCCGCATGTCTTTCTTGGGAATGAATATCAGGGACTTTCAGGCAAGCTCAGTGAGGATTACCCGGTGCAGCGCCTATTGAACCGGATGGGTCTTGGTCTGATGAACAATACGGCATCGACTCGAACGGAAACCCTGCCCAAATTGACACCGGAGCAATCCGCCAATTATCATTCGCAAAAGCTGCTGGAACTGGCCGAAGCAATTGAGGCCGGGACTCTGTCACCGGATCAGGTAAACGTCGGGCGGCCTGGTGCCGGCGCGGATAAGAAGCTGCAGGTCATCGCTTCGGTGACCGGTGGAACCGTCAGCAGCATCACTCCGCAGAGTCCGCTGTATGCCGTGATCGAGCAGGATGCGAGCGATTTGGAATCCAATCTTACGTTTCCGCTCGACCGTTCCAAAGCGCCCTATACGAGCGCATTATTAGCGTTTCAATTGGGACGGATCGGAAATGACCTGACGGCCCCCAAATCCCCTTATGCCGATCAATTCCCCGGAGCCGTTCCAGCAGAGGCCCCTCGTGTGACGGGACAATCCGTCCACGTGAATTTTGATTATTCAACCTTTGACTATTTGCGTCAAGGGACGGTTCCTAAAAATTGGATTAGTACAGGGCTGTACGCGCCGGCCGGAGAATGGGTAACGGTTCGTGTGCCCGAAGGCACTCAGCATCTAGACGTTCAGGTTGGGGCGCACACGGACAATCTGACAAGTAAAACGGAATGGGAACGACCGCCGGTCATAACGCAGCGAAAGACCCTCTCTCCGGGTGAGAATCGGATTCGCAGTCCTTTTGGCGGTCTGATTTACTTGATTCCAACCAAGCCTCAGCCTGGCGTTGCGAAGGATATTGAAATCAGCGGCGGAGTTCGCGCACCGCATTATATCCTTGGCGAGACCTCTAAGGCCGAATGGGAAGATACGATTCGGCATCATCCCGCCCCCTGGTCGGAGCTTCAGGGACGCAGGGTGATCTTGACGCTGCCGTCCGAGTATATCAGGCAGCTAGAAGATCCACAGCAATTAGTGGAGAAGTGGGATGCGATCGTGGACTACACCGAGGAAGTTGCGGGGCTTTCCCCGGATCAACCGCTGCCGCACAAAAGTATAGACCTTCCGTTCCGTTATGTTGCGGATCGACAGATTAGTGCTGGTTACATGCATGCGGGCTATCCGATCATGTTTCACATCGATCCTTCAGCGGGCCACGCCGTGGACATATCTCGAGTTACACAGGGAGGATGGGGCTTCTGGCACGAGACGGGCCATGAATATCAGCAAGGAGCCTGGAACTGGAACGTAACAGGTGAAATCACGGTTAATATTTACTCCCTTTACGTTCAGGAGAAATTCGGCAACAGCAGCAACTTATTGATTCGCAATGCCGATGGAAAGGACTTCTATGATTTAGCGTTTGAATATATGGAAAGCGATCTTCCAGGTAAGTCGTTCGGTGCTTCCGGCCAGCTGGATCTCTTCGGCTATCTCGTGATGTTCCGCCAGCTTTCCTTGGCTTATGGATGGGACTTTTACGCTGACCTTCATAAGGCGTACCGAGAGCTGCCGGCATCGCAGCTGCCTGCGACGAACCAGGAAGAGATCGATACGTTTGTCGTGATGGCATCCATTACGGCAGGAGAGAATCTGACGGAGTTCTTCGATAAGTGGGCGCTGCCGTATTCCAAAGCGGAGGTTAAATCCCGCATCGAGGCGTTGAACTTACCGTCCCCTGCGCAGGAATTGTGGCGCTTGAGGGAGACGCATTCGCTTAAAGACCCACCAGAAATCAAGGTCGAGTCGGAAACCGAATGGAACCGTGACTCGGTGCAGGTCTCCATCGCGATGACTCCTGAAGCTGAAGCTGCAGGCATGCGGAGCCAATTTAAGCTAGGATCCAAAGGCACATGGACGAATTATACGGCTCCCATACTCTTGGAAACAGAGGGAGAGACAACCGTATATGCCCGAATGGCCGCTTTGTCTGGCGTGACAAGTGACGAAACCTCCAAGACAGTGAGGATTGATCGGAGCGGACCGGAAATAAAGGCAAATGTGCCACAGTCCGTATACCAAACCGAGCGTTTAACCATTTCGCCTCAAATCACGGACACATTAAGCGGCGTATCGGACTTTAGCTTGGAGCTGGATGGCAAGGAAGCTTCCGAAACGCTGGTTAGAGAGCCATTAACGCTGACAGCCGGACCGCATATTCTTCGTATAACGGCAGAAGATGCGGCCGGGAATGTCACGGTTCGTGAATATCCGATCGAAGTTGTTGTCGATCAGGAACAGCTCGACGATATCGTGAGAGCAGGGGAAGAAAAGGGCTGGATTGATAATCACGGCATCACGCTAAGCCTATTGGCCAAAATTGCAGATCTCCAGCAGCATCCTCCTGGAAGCGAAGGAGCCGATGAAGCGCTCACTTCGCTGGAGAACGCCATCAAAGCACAACGGGGCAAGCACATCGATTCCGGTTTTGCGGAGCTGCTTCTTGGAGACATGGACTACATCCGAAACCAAGTCTCGGCTTCATAGCAGCTTATAATTTGCAAAGGGCGGCCGTTTCGGCCGCCCTTTATTTCTGTAGTGACCGTCCATCATGAAATAAATCAGTCCAAGATTAAATTTAGACAATGTACTGCTTTAAAAATATACTGCACAATTAGAAAATACGGCGGTGTTCAATCGCCAAAATGTTCTGTAAGGTGGTGCTTAACAAACCAGAAATCCGCACAACAAGCAAATGAAAAGGGAGGCAAAGATAATGAAGGTCAACAGGCTTAAAGTATTCTGGATTGTTTTGCTTGCCGCCACCATGTCCATGACAGCGGCAGGCTGCGGAGGCCCTGCCAAGGGACAACCGGAGGCAGCGTTGGACCCGGAATCCCCTCCGGTTCTATCGGAACTGACGTATTGGGTGCAAATCGTTAGCCAGGTGTCCGCTACGATGAAGAGTTACAACGAAATCGAGGCTTATAAGGAATTGGAGAGTTTAACCGGAGTGAAAGTGGACTTTCAGCATCCTCCGCAGGGCCAGCAAGCCACGGAGCAGTTTAACCTCATGATGACCTCGGATAAGCTTCCGGATGTGATCGAATATTCTTGGGCCGGCTATCCTGGGGGACCGGAGAAGGCGATCAAGGACGGCAAAATCATCAAACTCAATGATTTGATCGACCAGCATGCACCAAACTTTAAGAAGGTGCTTGAGGAGCATCCGGAGTGGAAGAAGGAAATTATGACCGATGACGGCAGCATATACGTGTTCCCGTTCCTGCGTACCGACGACAGGCTTAAGGTATTTCTCGGACCGACGATCCGGCAGGATTGGCTCGATAAGCTGGGGCTTTCGATGCCGACGACGATTGATGAATGGTACAACGTGTTGAAGGCCTTTAAGGAACAAGACCCGAACGGCAATGGCAAAGCGGATGAGATCCCACTATATCTGACGAAGGGAGATGTCGATACAACGACCGCTTTTCTCGGAGCGTGGGGAATTAACGCCGGATTTTATCAAGAGGAAGGACAGGTTAAATACGGCCCGACTGACCCGAGGTTCAAGGAGTTCCTGACACTCATGAACCAGTGGTACAAGGAAGGCTTACTCGATCAAGACTTTGCGACGACCGATGAGAAAATGCTGGAGGCCAAAATTACCGGCGGGCAAATCGGATCAGCGATTCTATACACCGGCAGTGGGATCGGCAAGTATGGAACGCTCATGAAGGATAAAGATCCGAATTTCAGATTGGTGGCAGCGCCCTACCCTGTGATGAACAAAGGCGACAAGCAAATCTGGGGTTACAAGGACTATGCATTTAACGGAATCGGGGCGGCGATCACGACCAGCAACAAAAATCCGATCGAAACCGTAAAGTGGCTGGATTACGGCTACTCCGAGGAAGGGACCCTGTTATTTAACTTCGGAAAAGAGGGCGTCAGCTATACGATGGAAGACGGCAAGCCCAAATTCAAACCCGAAGTATTAAATGATCCTTCCGGACTGCCAGTGATCCAATCCATGTCCAAGCATAACCGAGCAACCTTCAGCGGGCCGTTCATGCTCGATATTCGTTTCGATGAGCAATATACGACCGAGCCTGATCAGTTGGAGTCCAAGATCATCTGGGCTGAGCCGACCATGGAAAAGAAAATGCCGCGCACAACGCCGACTCAAGCCGAGAGCAGCCGCTATGCTTCAATTATGACAGACATTAACACGTACAAGGACGAGATGTACTTGAAATTCGTCATGGGCGCCGAGCCATTGGATCAGTTCGATAAGTATGTGAAAACCATTGAATCCATGGGTCTAGCGGAAGCCCTGGAAATCCAGCAGAACGCCTTGGAGCGTTACGGTAAGCGGTAGGAAGCAATAAGGCAAAAGATTAAAGGCTAACCGCCGTAGAGCGGCGGAAAATATGCAGTTCCCGTCGCTCTTGGTGCGGCACAATAAATAAAAGTTGGAGGGAGGAATCCGATTGTCTGCTGCACGGGAACATCCCTTCGAGTCTCGCAAAGGGAAATGGACAACGATTGCGAAAGATTTAAGACGGAACAAATACGTCTACATACTGGCGCTTCCCGTTATTCTATACTATGCCGTCTTCCACTACGGACCGATGTACGGTCTATTGATGGCTTTCAAAGATTTCAGTATCGCGGACGGCATTTGGGGAAGCGAGTGGATCGGATTTGAGCATTTTCGCAATTTCTTTAACAGCTATTATTTCGAACGCCTTCTGCGCAATACCGTGCTGATCAATGTTTATGAGCTCATCTTCGCGTTTCCGGCACCGATTATCCTTGCCCTGCTGCTGAATGAAATCCGCAGCCGGCTGTTTAAGCGTACAGTTCAAACGATATCGTATTTGCCGCATTTCGTATCCATCGTCGTGGTTACAGGGATCATGTTCGATTTCCTCGCAAGAGATGGCTTGGTGAATCAGATACTGGGCTTTTTCGGCATCGAATCGATTCCGTTCATGAGCGAGGCCGGATGGTTCCGTACGCTATATGTCGGGTCCGGCATTTGGCAAGGCGTAGGCTGGGGATCAATCATTTATCTTGCCGCCATCGCAACCATTGATCCGACCCTTTACGAAGCAGCCAAGATGGACGGCGCTGGCCGCTGGAAACAGATGCTGCACATAACGCTGCCTGGGATGCTGCCGACGATCATTATTATTTTTATTTTAAATATGGGCTCCATGCTTAGCGTTGGCAGCGAAAAAGTATTGCTGATGTACAGCCCGCTAACTTATGAAACGGCTGACGTGATCTCGACCTTTGTGTATCGGCGAGGGGTTCTGGAGACGGATTACGGTTTTACGACGGCTGTAGGTTTATTTAATTCGGTGGTCAGCTTCATTCTGCTTGTACTCGCGAACTCGATCAGCAAGCGGGTCAGCGAACATAAACTCTGGTAGAGAGGGGGGCGGTTATGGCTAATAAACGAACCGCCGGAGAGACCATATTCGTCTGGTTCAATGCGTTGATTCTAACCGGTCTCTGCTTCGTCACCTTATATCCATTCGTGTACGTTGCCTTTGCTTCGTTCAGCGATCCCGCTTCGTTGGCCCAGCACCGAGGGCTGCTGTTCACGCCGCTTGATATCAACTTCGAAGCCTATAAGGCGGTGTTTAACAATCCGATGATTACGACGGGGTATCGGAACACGCTGATCTACGTTGCGGCGGGAACAGCCATCAATCTGGTGGCCACGGCGATCGGCGCATACGTGTTGTCCCGCAGAAATTTGTACTTTAAAAATCTATTGATGATGTTGATCGTCATTACCATGTTTTTTGGCGGCGGCCTGATCCCGACTTATCTTCTGATCAATAACCTGGGAATGTTGAACACGATCTGGGCGATGCTCATCCCAGGGATGATCGGGACATTTAATATGATCATTATGCGGACTGCCTTTCAGTCCGTACCGATAAGTCTTGAGGAATCAGCGAAAATCGACGGTGCGAACGACCTGATCATTCTGTTCCGAATCATTATCCCCCTGTCCATGCCCGTTATCGCCGTAATGATTCTATGGTATGCCGTGGGACACTGGAATTCATATTTCGGGGCGCTCATCTACCTGCGGGACCGGGAGTTATTCCCGCTCCAGCTTGTGCTCCGGGAAATTCTTATAACCAATACGACGGACAACATGATGACGGAAGCCTCCGGGGACCGGATGGCGATCGCGGACACGATTAAATATGCAACGATCATCGTGTCCACATTACCGATACTGCTTCTGTATCCGTTTTTGCAAAAATACTTCGTCAAAGGTGTCTTGATCGGCGCCATTAAGGAATAGGAGGAGAACGATGGCTGATTCATCATTAGATATCGTAGCGGAAAGCAAGAACCGGATGCAGTGGTGGAAGGATGCCAAATTCGGCATGTTCATCCACTGGGGGGTGTATTCGCTGCTCGGCAAAGGAGAGTGGGTGATGTATGCCGACAAAATTCCGGTAAAGGAATATGAGAAGCTTGCCGGGGAATTCAACCCGACACAGTTTGATGCCAAAGCTTGGGTGAAATGCGCCAAAAGGGCCGGCATGAAATATATCGTCATCACGGCCAAGCACCACGATGGCTTCGCCATGTACCACTCGCGGACGGACCCGTTCAATATTGTTGATGCTTCTTCATTCGGCCGGGATCCGTTGAAGGAACTGTCCGAAGCTTGCAGGGAGGAAGGAATCAGGCTCTGCTTCTACTATTCTCATGTGATTGATTGGCATCATCCGCATGCGCTTCACGATACATTTAACAATCTGTGGGACTATGAGCTGGAGAAGAAGGCGTTCTTCAGTTATTGGAACCATAAAGCAAAGGGGCAAGTGCGCGAGCTGCTGACGGAATACGGCCCCGTCGGACTGCTCTGGTTCGATACATCCGGGGGATTGTCGAAGAAGGAGAGCGAAGCGATGGTCAACATGATTCGTGAGCTTCAGCCCGATTGCCTGATTAACAGCAGAGTGAGCCATTGGCCTGATTTTGGTGATTACCAATCCAAGGGCGATAACGAAATCCCGATGTATGGCGAGGAAACGAGGGAATGGGAAACGCCGATGACCCTAAATCAATCGTGGGGGTACAGCACCAAGGATCAAGTGTGGAAATCGACGGATGCTTTGATCCGAAAGTTGGTGCATATCGTAAGCAAGGGAGGGAATCTGCTGCTCAATGTCGGCCCTACGGAAACAGGAATAATTCCGGAACAATCCGCTTTGCGCCTGAAGGAAGTTGGCGAATGGCTTGCTCGAAATGGAGAGGCGGTCTACGGTACGAGCGCAAGCCCGTTCCCTTATGAGCTGGAGTGGGGAGCGGTTACGGTTAAAGAAGATATTCTCTTCCTTCATGTATACAACCGATATTGGCCAGAGGGAGAACTGGCATTGAACGGGGTGAGAAATACGGTTAAACATGCATATCTGCTCACGGATCCGACGACAAGCAGTCTTCCCGTGCACCAGAGCTATCAACCGGAAACGGACCATCACGCGATGCGGATCCGACTGCCCAAGCATCCCCCGGAAGACCATGTTTCGGTTATTGCATTGGAAGTCGAGGGCAAGATCGATGTAGATCGGGGGTTTATCCAACAGGCGAATGGCTCCATTAAGCTGGATCTTGTACTGTCAGAGATAACGACCGGGAGCGAGATGAACGAGGCACGGTGGAGCTTTAAGGCCTCATCTTCCGGCATTTACGAAGTCATGCTTGTTAATTTCAAAAAATCCGGTGCCGTTTGGGAAAAGGAATACGATCATGAGGTCACCGTACGGGCGGCAGGGCAGACGATCTCATGTATTCCCCAAGAGGATAAGGTCGTCAACGACTCCATATCCTGTCAGCATCCGTACACCGAGGTTCATTCATCTGTCGGACGGATCGTAATTGAGGATCCGGGTACGTATGCGTTGACCTTATCAACCAAGCTTGCGAAACCGAAGCCTTTCGGACCGGAAATTTGGCAGGCGGCAGCCGTGAAGCTTCGTTCGGTTCGATTGGTTCCTCTCATTGGATGACCGGACTTATTAAAGGGATTGCTAGTCCGCTTGGCGAAGGATTCAAGAAATAGGTTTCCATACATTTTCTTGGAGGAATGCCCATGATCTCGATACCCGGCTTTATTCCCGGCAAGCGAAAGAGGAGCAGCCGGGGACGCGTCTTGAAAACCATGATCGTTTCGTACATGCTCATCCTGTTATTGCCTATGACCGTGGGTCTTTTTCTATATGGACGGGTGGAAAACGTGATGGAAAACAATGTGGAGCGTTCAAATTCGGCAATGCTGGAGCAGTTGCGGCTTTCAATGGACAGCAAGCTTAAAGAAGTGGATATTTTGGCAAAACAAATCATGTTTAACCCGAAGCTGGCTCATTTGCTGAATCTTGATAGGCAAGATCCAGCCGGGGCGTATCGCCAGGTAGAATTCGTCCGCGATTACTTGAACCGCTATCAATCTTTTGTAAGCGGATTCGTGAAGGACTATTATGTTCATCTGCAAGCGGGAGACGTCATTCTGAAGCCGGGAATGCGGACGGATGCAAGAACCTTCTACGACAAGTATTATCGGTTTGAGCATATGGAATTTGAAACTTGGAAGCGGACGTTGCTCGGCAGCTACCACAACAAGGCTTTCTTGCCCTCCAATGTGCTGCTGCAGGACCCGAATCAAGCAAATGGCAACCCGGCGGATGTCATCACTTATGCGCAGTCCCTTCCGTTCCATGAAGTTTCCAATATCCGCGGAACGCTTGTGATCATGATCGATGGGCAGCAGCTTCAGGAGATGTTCCGGCAAATCGAGTCCGCGAACGACAGCGAGATTTATATCCTCGACAAGGAACAGGGCGTGATCGCAAGCTCCTCTGGCTCGGAGCTGTCATTACAGGTGACGGAAAAGCTGGCTGGTCCATCGGGATTGTTTAAAACTACATTAAATGGCACGGACAGCATGATAACCTTTACGGAATCCAAGGAAGCTGGCTGGCATTATGTGTCCGTCATGCCGATGGACAGCGTTATGGAACGAGTATCGCAGCTAAAGAGAATGGCGCTCACGGTGTTAGTCGTATCGCTTGTCGCGGGGGCGGCCATTGCTTGTTGGTTTGCATACCGACAATATAGTCCCGTCAAACGGGTGGTTGATGCCATACTTCAAGGAAAGCCGGTTCAGGATAAACCGGCCGCAAACGAATATGATTTTATTTTGCAAACGATCGAAGGCTCGCTCGTTGAGCAGCGGCATCTGAGAGAGCGATTGTTCAGGCAGACGCCTGTCATCCGTGCCGATTTTCTGTCAAGGCTCATTCGGGGATACATTGATCCGGAACATGCGGGCGATCACGGGGGGCCGTCATTAGCGACGATGGGCATACACTTCGCGTCCGACAAGTTTGCAGTCATCATTGTTCAAGCAGTGAATATTACAAGGCTGTCGCCAGAGCCATCCGAGCAAGACTGGACGCAAATTCGGTTTATCATCTCGAATATCGGCACGGATATTGCAAATTCGGGACATCAGGGATTCGCTGTCGATCTGGAACGCGATCGGGTAGCGATCCTGATCAATTTCCATCCGGTTGAAGAGGTGGAAACAGGACTCTTCCTTCATGAGATCGCAGAACGATTGCTTCGGGTCTTGGAGGACCGTTTTCATATTTCCGTGACGATCGCCGTCAGCAGCGTACACACAGGAAACGGAACCATCGGCAGCGCTTATCTGGAAGCAATGGCAGCCCTGGATTACCGGATGTTCAGCGGTAGAAATTCAATCATTCACTTCGGGCATGTACGGGACATTAAGCATCATTATTACTATCCGATCGAATTCGAGACGCAGCTTGTCAACCATGTGAGAAGCGGAGATACGGAAAACGTCGCTAAGCTGCTGGATAATATTTATTCGATGAATTTTAATTCATCGGGAATGACCCCTGAGCTGGGAAGATGCTTGTTCTTCAACATTATCAGCACATTTCTGAAAATACTGAATTTGACCAACACGGATCATGAAAGCCTTCTAGGCCCGAGCTTTGATCCCGTAAAACACATATTCGGTTGTTCCACAAGCGATGAAATGCATACCGAGACCAAGCGGTTGTATGAAAAGCTGTCCCGTCTCTTTCATACGGAGCACAGCGATCACAGCATCCAGCTGCAGCAGGATTTGATGGTATTCATCGACCGGAATTTAACTGACTATAATTTAGGACTTGGCATGATTGCCGACCATTTCGGCATGACGCCGCAATATATCTCGAGTTTCTTTAAGAAGATGAATCAATGCAATATCACCGACTATATTACCCGCGCGAGGATTGAGAAAGCGAAGACTTTGATGGAGCAATCGGAACTGACCAATGCGCAGCTGGCCCAACTAGTCGGCTATACAAACGATGTCGTGTTCATCCGGGCATTCAAGAAATTGGAGGGGGTAACACCCGGCAAATATCGGGTGAGTGCAAGCGGGCATTAAACTTGAACGTGAAGAGGAGTGGCCAATTAGACATGGAAGCGATCCAGGAACCATTAAAATACGGCGAGACCACGACTTGGACGCGTCAAAGGACCGAAGCCGCCATTGAATTCGTGCTGCATAAGAACGATGAAAATTTGGACACATTTTCGGACCGTTTTCCGTCCCCTGCAAGCCGTAATCATATCTACGAGCCAATCGGCAACACGGAATGGACCTCGTCATTCTGGACCGGGATGCTGTGGTTGGCATATGAAGTTACAGGTGATGCGAAGTACCGCTCGACCGCGGAGCATCAACTCCACAGCTACAAGGAGCGTGTGGAGCAGCGCATCGCAACGGAGACGCATGATCTGGGTTTTTTGTATTCCTTGTCCTGCGTGGCTGCATACAAATTGACCGGGAACGAAGATGCAAGACAGGTTGCCTTGGCCGCCGCAGACCTATTGATGGAGCGGTTTTTCGAGAAAGCCGGCATCATTCAGGCTTGGGGGAAGCTGGACCAACCGTCTCAGCGCGGCAGGATGATCATCGACTGCTGCATGAATTTGCCTTTGCTCTATTGGGCGACTGAAGAAACCGGTAAACCGAAATATCGTCGTACTGCCATAAGCCATGCCCGGCAATCCGCTGCATATTTGATTCGTGAGGATTCCTCAACGTACCATACGTATTATATGGATGTCGAGAGCGGAGAGCCAAGATTTGGGCAAACGTCCCAAGGGTACGCGGATCATTCATGCTGGTCGCGCGGTCAGGCCTGGGCCATTTATGGTTTGCCGCTCAGTTATGCATATACAAGGGAAGAAGCGCTGCTGCATCATGCTGAGCGGGTCACGAAATACTTTTTGAATCGGCTGCCTGAGGATTATGTATGTTATTGGGATTTGATATTCACCGAAGGCCCGGAAGAAGAGAGGGACAGCTCGGCGGCCGCCATTTCGGTATGCGGAATGCTGGAACTGGCTAAGCACTTGCCGCTCTCGCATCCGGAGCGCCGAATGTACGAGAACGCAGCACTTCGTATCCTGGAATCTTTATCCGATCGATATACGACGGCTTCGCTCCCTGAATCCAACGGCATTCTCCAGCATGCGGTGTATGGAAAGCCGCTCGGGAACGGAATCGACGAATGCTGCATATGGGGAGATTATTTCTATTTTGAAGCGCTGGTGAGGGTTTTAAAAGATTGGGATATGTACTGGTAAAGGAAAGAACGAGATGCCGAGAAGTACGAACAAATTGCTAATGACCGCCATTTGGCGGTCGTCTTTTTTGTTGCAGGCACAATCAAATCCAATCATCAATTACTTCATGTTGACTTCGCTTGGCTCACGCTGCATTTTCTCTGAATAACTTAAGTCGATTCTTATAACAATAAACCTTGGACTCCATATTTGAACTGCAGATAAGGAGCCATTCCCAAGCCATAATCCGGCTATCAAAGTTGATGCATTGGAAATAAGGCTAAAATATGAGGAGGTTATATGCATGCAATTCCAACAGCCGCAAAATCACCAAAATATTGAAACCGGTATGGTTCCTCCGCAATTGAACCATGGCGGGCACGAAATGTTCGACGTCCACGAAGTGTTGGCAGGGGCCATCAATACGATTGATACTTATACGATGCTGAGCGGGCACGTACAAGATCCGGAGCTTCGGGATATTATGCAGCGCCAGAAGCAATTTATGGCTGATGAATACAACATCACCTTGGAGTGCTTTAAATCAGGGCAAGACCCATCCAAACCAACCCAAAGCTATAAAATGAAGCAGGGGAATGACTTTACTTACGGGATGAAGCCATCCCAGCCGAAGAAACCAATGCAGTCGACAGCAGAAATAAACGATGAGTTCATTTCCCAATGCATGCTGAATGCGGTTAAAGCCGGTGCTACCGTAAAAACAAATGCCGCCCTGGAATCCACCAATCCAGTCGTGCGCCGGGTGCTTGCAGATTCGCTGCCAAACTGTATTGAAATGGCTTATGAAATTTCCCTGTATCAGAACAAGCATGGCTACTATCAGGTACCGCAGCTTCCGCGGCAGGATATGACGCAAATGCAAAATAGCTACGCTCCTGCTATGGTTCAGCCGCAAACACCTGGCAATATAATGCCTCACTAATGATCCAAGCGCCTTATCTCGAATGGGATAGGGCGCTTTTTTTACGACAACTTTTACCATTGCCGGCTCGTTTAGACTCCTTTCACAGCAATCGCGGGAAGTTACTGGGAGCCATCGAAAATGCTTGCCAGATCGCAAATCTTTCATTAACATGAAATGAATCTGTCTATACCTTCGAAAGGAGTATGCCATGATTGTCCTTTAAGGAAACAGGAGGATGGCTTAATGAGTAAAGGCTCGAAATCTGTGATGTTGTTGACAACGGTGGTTCTTCTGGTTGTTCTTCTCGTAGGCTGCGGCGGCACCGACAAATTGACGGTCAATCAGGTTAACATCGTGGCCGATCTGCTGCCGGACGGTGACTTGTACGTGGAGGAGCTTTTTACCTATACTGTCAGCGGTGAGTATGATTCGATATCGCGATTTATGGACAATTTCGGGGATGCGAATATCGAGTTCTTCGAGGCATATGTTCCACCCGTCGATCGGGAACTAGGCAATTTCGGCTATCAAAGTTTAGAGCGGTATCCGGTCACCTTAAGATGGAGAAGGGGTTCCTACTTCATCGATGTACAGGCAAAGGATGAATCCAGGCAGGTATACTATCGCTACAGGCTTGATAAGGAGGCAGTGAAATATGACGATCGCGGAGAGCTGGATTGGTCATTGCTTAAGGATAACGACAAGGAGCATCAGAACGTATCGGTTACGCTGCGTATAAGGCAGCCTGTGCAAGAACCGGTTATCGTCTATGCTTACGACCGCTCCGGTGGGCTGTTACGGAGACTTCCGAACGAGTATCCCGATACGAAAACAAGCTTCTGCCGAAGGGGGATCATGTGCGGATGAAGGTGTTTGTTCCATTAGAGGCGCTTCCCGAGTTGGAAACGACGTCGTCTTCTTCCCTACTATCGGAACGGCTGGAGCAAGAGTCGGCGCTTCAACGCCGATTCGTGGAGCGGGATCGTCTGCTTGAAGCCGGTGTTTATGTAAGCCGCTGGTTGACTTATGCCGCAATAGCAGGTGTCGTGTTTTATGCACTATCCATTCGCAGGCTCGCAGCATGGTGGGACGGACGGCGAATAACCATGGAAGAGATTGAACATATGAATCCGAGCAGTCTGGTCTACCTCTTCAGGAAAGGTAAGCTTCGGCGCGAAAATGTGCTCGCCAGTGTGTTTGCTCTGCGACGCAAGGGCATGCTCGATATTTCCATGGAGCATTTGGGAACGCGGTTTCAGCAAGATGACAGCGCCCCGAAGGAGGGCCCGCAGTTCAGATTCGCGGGGAATCGTTCCGGCTTGACGAAATCGGAGCGGTATCTTCTGAGCTGGCTGTTCCGTGGGACGGAATTTCTGAAACTGGACAGCATATCCGGGCCCACGAAATCAGAACGTCATCAGAAAAGCTCGATGCACATCTACAAGAATCGCTTGAAAGGCCTGGAGACAGGGTTCAATCGTTGGCGGGAGATCGTGGAACAAGAGAATCGCCAAACGATAAAGTACGGAGTATATAGGCCGAGAAAAATAATCTTCGCCGTGCTTGCTCTCGTGCATGTTACATTGCTGACCTACCTGTATATCGCAGACGTTATATCATGGGGATGGATCGGCGTAATGATTCTTATTTTGGGAGGCGGAGCCGCCCTGGCTTCCATTCGTTGGCGTCAGAAAAAATATATCATAGCCTTCTTGATCGTCTGCTTCTTCATGGGTGCTCAAATCATGTACGACCCGGTCGTTGATACATACTTGGACTTTGTTCTTCTATCGATTCTAATGGTCGGACTTATGCCCGGAGTCGTATTAGATCGCAGATCGGAAGCCTGCCGGAGCACGGTGAAACGATATCGCAGAATGCTGGCTAGAGGCGGCAGGAGCGAAGATCGCGAGCCTATTCATCTCGAACGGATGATGGAAGCGGCGCTTCTGCTCGGCGTAGGACGGAGGTTTTTGACACGTATTCGAAAGAAGCAACCGGATTATGTCCGATCTCACGCTTCTCCGCTATTTGATCCGGCTTCGCATGTTGCGCTTGATTTTGCCTTTCAACGGTCATGGAAAGGGTTGGCTGGCAACTCGTCTTCATGGAGCAGCAGCGGCGGAGACGGTGGGGATGGGGACAGCGGTGGCGGATTTTTCGGAGACAGCAGCGACAGCGGCAGCGATGGAGGAGATGGCGGCGATTAAACTGCAGGCTAAAGCGAGAACTTTTTAGCGTATTTTCCTTTTATTCGTAAGCAGCAATATTCATCAATCTTGGCAATTTAGGAGCCCCTCGTTTGATCTAACATTGGTCAGGGGGGCTTTTTTTATTGTCTTCTTCGTATCTAAATTTCGATTAGAGGACAATCTCGCGCGTTTTCGGTCGTGGAAAGGCTTGACACCTAGTCATGTGGAATGATAATTTGTATGCACAACTAAAAAGGAGTGTATAAGATGGAACACTTTCATGACCACTTACTCAAGGGATGTCTATACTTCACGGCCAATCAGTTGGCCCGCTCCATGACCAAACTAGCCGAGGATGAATTTCGCATAACTGGCTTGTCTCCGACCTACGCGTTCCTGATGATTGCCGTGAATGAGAAGCAAGGCATTTCTCAGAAGGAGCTTGGAGAGGTTTTGCATATAACACCTTCAACGGTGACCCGTTTTATCGAGAAGCTGCAGGCTAAAGGCCTGGTGTACGCTGAACAAAAGGGCAGAATGTCCTTGATTTACTCCACGGAGAAGGGGAAAGAGCTGCAGCCGGATATCGAGAAAGCTTGGCTTAACCTCTATGATCGGTACTCCAATATCATCGGAGAACAAACCGGAATCGAATTAACAGAACAGCTATTCCAGATAAGCAATCAATTGGAGGGTAAAAAGTAGAGTTAAAAAAAACGCCGCCTGTCTCTTTCAGGAGGCCTTGGCGGCTTTAAAGGTTTATGACGATGCCTTCATTATTGTAACCAAGTAACATTACATCATTTCATGAATGCTTCGCGATTTAGGGAAGATGATGGCAAGCTCTGTATATTGGCCTGGTTCGGATCGCGCAGACAACCGGTGTCCCAGTTTGATGGCCATCTGGCTGGCCAGGTACAATCCCAATCCCGTTGATTTTGCGTCATTTCTACCGGTTGATCCGGTGAAACCTTTATCAAAAATTCTTCCGAGATCTTCCGGAAGGATGCCGATGCCGGTATCCCGGATCAAAAGCCGCTTCTCGCTCGGATTATCCTCGATGGAACAGGTAACGGCACCTCCTTGGTTTGTATATTTCAAGGCGTTGGTGATGATTTGGTCGAGGATGAATCCAAGCCACTTGGCGTCACTGTGAACCGTGTGTTCTTCTTCCCACATGGTGAACCGGAGCCGTTTGGCAACGAACAGCTTGGCGTACTTGCGGACACAGGCTCGCATGATCTGGTTCAGTGAAACCTCGGCAATCAAATAATCCCTCGAAAATGAATCGATCCGAGAATAATAGAGCGCTTGTTCAACATAGTGATCGATTTTGTTCACTTCATCCTCCAGCTTATTCACGAGCTCCTCAGCCGATTTGCCGGCACTGTTTCTCATCAGCAGATGGGCAGCCGTGATGGGAAGCTTTACCTCGTGAATCCAAGACATGATAAAGTCATGATAGTCCTTCCGTTCCCCATGGTACTTTCGAATAGTGTCCAGCTTCGCTTGATGGAGCTTTCTTGCCAACGCTGTGTAGAGCTGTTGCTCATGACTGATCGGCTTTGGTACAGCAGCGACAATATCGTCATCGTCGTTTCCGGTCAATTCATCCAGTGCTTGATAATGTGCATAGCGCCGAGCATATCCAACGATCAGATAGGTGGCGGTTAAGATTAAGCACCCGAGCAGCGTGTAAAAAATATCTCCGGCATCATATTTTCCGGATGCACTAACAAACATCATTAAGGTTGCAAACAGCATCTGCGCGACGGCCAATAATATCACATAACGTTTATCTTCTAAATATCGCAGAAAACTCATTTGATCATATACCCTTCACCCTTGATCGTTGTGATAAACCGGCTTTTTCCCAGATCATCCAATTTTTTTCGGATTCGCGTCATATTAACCGTCAAGGTGTTGTCATCCACAAAGCTTTCATCCTCCCACAAACGGCGCATGATGGTTTCTCTGCTGACGATGCTACCTTTACTCTGCATCAACAGATTCAGGATTCGGAACTCGTTCTTCGTCAGCTCCACTGATTGCTCTCCGGATAACAGCCTCCCATCATGAAGGTTCAGGATCACGCCTTCATGTTCGATTACATTCGGGAAAGGATCGATATACGAGTAGGTTCTGCGCAGCAGCGCTTTGATTTTGGAGATCAGTACTTCATCATAGAACGGCTTCTGTATATAGTCGTCTCCGCCCATATTGATCGCCATCACCATATCCATTGGCGTATTGCGGGAGGAAAGGAAGATAATCGGCACGTTGGAGACTTCCCTAATCCGGCTGCACCAATAGAAACCGTCATACACAGGCAGGTTGATGTCTAAGAGCATCAGATGAGGCTGTTCTGCCACATAACGTTCCTGGACCCGATCCAAATCGTTACAAAGCACAGACTCGAATCCCCATTTCTGCAAGGTTTCCCCGAGCATTTCACTGATCGTTGCATCGTCTTCCACGATCATGATCTTCACATATAATCCCTCCGATCCGGCGCGGTTCATGTCATTTCATCTCATTATACCTTTGATAGGGAAAGCAAACATCATCGCTTTGGACAAGGTTACAAAAATGTAAGCCTGCTCAAGAATTTCGTAAGTCAGGAGTAAGGCTGCTCGTTAAAAACGGTGTTATGATACCAGGGAATGACTACCTGGAGGTGGAGAACAGATGAAAGAGCTCGTTAAAATACAGCAATTACAAAAGTCGTACGGCGTCAAAGGAAATGTGATCCCGGTGCTGTACGGCATTGATATGACTGTTCAGGAAGGAGAATTTGTCGGGATAATGGGGCCATCCGGCTCCGGGAAAACGACACTGCTCAATATCGTATCCACGATCGACGAGCCGACCTCTGGAGACATCGTGATCGACGGGGAGAACGTGCTGCAGATGAATGAAGCACAATTATCGGAGTTTCGCCGAACGAAGCTGGGCTTTATTTTTCAAGACTATCATCTCTTAGATACGCTGACCGTCAAGGAAAATATTGTGCTTCCGCTCGCCCTTGCAAGGATGGGCGTCGATGAAACGGAACGCCGGGTGGCAGCGATCGGGGAGCGCTTTGGCATCGGCCATATTATGGACAAATACCCGTATCAAATCTCCGGCGGGCAAAAGCAGAGAACGGCTGCTTCCCGTGCAATCGTGACCGATCCGAGACTGATTTTGGCGGATGAACCGACGGGTGCTTTGGATTCCCGCGCTGCTGCCGACTTGCTCGAGGCGATGAAGGATCTGAACGAGCAGGAATTCGTCACGATCCTGATGGTCACGCATGATGCTTACGCAGCAAGCTATTGCAGCCGCGTGATGTTTATTAAAGACGGCGGCATTTTTGCAGAACTGGTCAAGGGAAGCATGTCCAGAAAGGAAATGTTCAAAAAGATATTGGATGTGCTGAACGTGCTGGGAGGAGATGCCAATGACGCTGTTTGATCTGGCTAAGAAAAACATACGGGGCAATTTCCGCCATTATTTTGTTTATTTCATCTCCATGTTTATAAGTGTCGTCATTTTTTATATTTTCGCTTCCCTGCAGTACAGTACGGAAATCATGAACGCGATCGAGTCGTCCAGCAGCATGAAGTCCACGTTCTTCATTGCTTCGATCGTGTTAATCTTGTTCGTGTCGGTGTTTATCCTGTATTCCAACCAATTCTTCTCCAGAAAACGGAAGAAGGAAGTAGGGCTGTATGCCCTGCTGGGATTGCCCAAACGAACGATCGGCCGTTTGCTATTCTATGAAAATCTTCTGATCGGTTTAATCGTTCTCGCATTGGCAATCGGTGCCGGATCTCTTCTGTCAAAGCTCTTCACCATGATCCTGGCCCGGCTGCTCGGCATCAGCGTGGATATAGGGATGTCGATCTCCTTTCCGGCTGTCATCAGTACGATCATCGTGTTCATGATGATTATTCTGATCACTTCTGTGCAGGCGTATAGGCTGATCTACCGATTCCGGCTGATCGAGCTGTTTCGTGCGGAACAGGAAGGGGAGCGGGAACCGCGGGCTTCCATCCTTTCGGCGTTTGCTGCTATCCTCATCCTGTCGATCAGTTATGGGTTCGGACTTCGCGAGTTTGCGAATAATGAGCAGATCCTGACCAATCTTGGGGTGATGTCGGTCGGGATCATAGCGGGGACGGGACTCTTGTTTTCATCGCTTATTATTTTTGTCCTGCGATTGGCGAAGCGCCGTAAACGTTATTACTATAAGGGGTTGAACTTGGTAGTTACGTCGAATCTCGTCTATCGCATGAAGGGGAACGCCCGCACGTTCGGCATCATATCCATCTTGTCGGCTTTGGCGTTGTGCGCATTCAGCTTTGGCTTGAGTACTTACCATACCTACGAGCATTCCACGCGTTTGATCGCTCCCTTCAGCTATATGTTTGTTAGCCAGGAGGAAGCTTTTAACAAGCAAGTCGACCATCTGATCCGAAGCGATATGGCGCATCCTGTGGCCGAGCAGGTTACGATTCCTGTTATTCATCTGAACGGACATTCTTCGAGCGATGAGATTATATCGAAGAAACAAATGGCATCTAACGATCGGCCCATCAAAGTCACCTCCGTGAGCGGATATAACCGGGCTGCGGAAGCGCTCAGCATTCCCCGACTGGATGTGACGGAGCCCGGCCGGGCGATTGCGATTCGCCCGATGTACACGGAGCATGAGTGGTCGGATTATGACGGAGAGACGATCACCTTGGAGCTGCCCTCACGACCGTTGACTCTGGCATTTACCGATATGACGATCGAACGTATCGTGAACTGGAGCTATCCGGATATAATGGTCGTGGTCGCTGATGAAACCTACCGCGCCATCGAGCGGCAGAGTCCTTCTGTAGACTATATCGGCTACACGGTAGAGGGGCAGAAAACAACGAGGGCTACTTCTAATGCGCTTGCCTCCATGGCCACGCCGGAATCAAAGATGACGTCGTATTATGCCGAATATCGCGTTGGAATCGAGAGCGCTGCGCTAAATGTATTTATCCTTGGCTTTTTGGGACTTGTATTCCTCTTGGCAACGGGGAGCGTCCTTTATTTCAAGCAGTTGACCGAAGCGGCGGGAGATCAGGCCCGCTACGATGTTCTGAGGAGAATCGGTGTGAGCAATAACGAGATTAGCGGTTCGATCTTTAAGCAGAACGCTATGATCTTTATGCTGCCGCTGCTCGTTGGGGTGGTACATTATATTGTCGTATTCAGCTGGCTAAGGAGGCTGTTCGGCGGATTGGGCGGCATCAGTCTTCTGGAGCCCGTCCTGGTCTGTATTAGCGTGTTTATGATGATCTATATGGTCTACTTTGTGCTGACCGTAGGTTCTGTCAGCAAAATTCTCATCGGGGAAACCCCGCGTTGGGTCCGTCTTTCGGTGCTGGTGATCATGTCAGTAGCCATCATACTTGTCGGGATCTTCGTATGGCTGGCCCTGGTCCCGCAGGAAGAAGAAATCGCAAAGGGGCCAAGCGTCCAGCTCCACATTCCTGCACCTATGGGGAAATATCCGGTCGGCGTGACAGAGCTACACTTAATGGATAAGGACAGAATGGACCCTTGGGTTAACGAAGGACCGAGGGAGCTTATGATCAGCATCTGGTACCCTGCCGAGGAAGAAAGCGGACAAAAGGCCATGTATATGCGGGAAGGTGCAGCAAAACATTATGACCAAGCGGAACTTCCATCCATCGGTCTTACCCCTGGCACGGTCAATCTGGCCGATATCGATACCCACGCATGGCTGGAGGCGCCTGCGGCCGATAATGAGGGAGGTTGGCCGGTGATCATCTTCTCCCCGGGCGGCTCCATCCCGCGAAGCTTTGGCACGATCCTGGTGCAGGAAATGGCTAGCCGAGGATATGTCGTCATTACGTTGGATCATACCCATGAAGCATCAGTCGTCGAATTTGCCGACGGTCGGGTCGTAACGGAGGCGCTGCCGGCTTTCAGTGCTGAAACGGTGCTTAAGATGATCGATGTCCGTGTTGATGATGTGCGATTTGTACTGGATCAATTGATCGAAATGAGGGCAGGCAGCAATCCGGATGCAGGTAAGAAGTTGCTGCCTCAAGGTTTGGCCGCCAGTCTTAATCTTTCCAAGGTAGGCATTTATGGGCACTCTGCCGGGGGAGCGACGGCTGCGCAAACGATGTATGAGGACGAGCGAATCGATGCGGGGATCGATATGGACGGTACGATGGGGCATATGCCCAATCACCCGCTGCCCGTTGCCCAGCACGGCCTGGATCGTCCATTTATGCTGTTGAACTCCGGTTTCAACGACGAGGGAGATGTGGACTCGCATTTGACGGCGGAGGACCGGGCTATGTTCTGGAACCATACAAGCGGTTGGAAAATGGATGTGACCATACCGAACGGGGCCCACTTTACCTTTACCGATTATCAGTCCCTGTTGCCTCAGCTTGCAAGCAAGGTAAGCCTTTCCAGGCTTGCGGTCCAGCAAAGCATTGGAACCGCTGACTCTGAGCAATCGCTTGACGCTCAACGGGAATATGTGGCAGCGTTCTTCGATTATCATTTAAAGGGCATTCCGCAGCCTCTGCTCGCGACTACAGACTCGCCTTACACAGAGGTTAATGTAATCAACTAGCGGTTGGTCATGAAAGCGAAGAAATGATGGACCTTTAGCCACTTAACCAGCCGTATTCCATCCATGCCTCGCTCATATCAGAGCGGGGCTTCAGGCGCTGCGAATAACGCTTGGAAGCAATGGCCGATACGCCTTTCATTTGTAGACTAAACAAGAATAAACAAGTCTGTCCGAAAAAAATACAGTCCGGTCTTAAATATCGGCAGTGGGTCAATTCCCGTAAGTTGTTCTATATTTAGGATGGGCGAAATGACACAGCTACAAGCTAAAAGGAGTTGGACAAAGTAATCGATCGCCTTTTCAAACTAATCATAGGGGAAGGAGTTGAATATTTATTATTTAATCCGAAGTTAACTTTAATCGAAATTTTATATCTTTAGCTGAAAGGAAGTAGAATAACGTACAAGTCCGAACTGGGTCGCACGAAATTTACCAGCTCAAGCAAAATGATCGGAAATTAACCTGAAAATTGAAAAGGAAGATATCATTTGTCAAAAAAGTGGAATTTGAAGATCGCAGCCCTTATCAGCTCTGCATTAGTAATAAGCTCCATATCACCGTTAACCCTAAATGCTGAAAGTCCTGAGGCTTCATCTAACGTAACCGGGTCTCCGTCTGGAGTCACTATGGAACACCTTCATTCGGGTGGTCCGACTTCATTGACGACGGATTTGCCCTCAATAGACGATATTCGCAAAGACTTCAGTCTGTTATATAAGGACTTGGCGGCGATTCCATACTTTGCAGGCGGAGGGGTAGCTGCAATTGGCGGCAATGCGTTCAATGTGAGCGTTCCGGGTAACATCCCGGCAATCGCGGCATCACGATATGGCAAAGGGCGAGTTCTACTGGCTGGGAGCGATCGATATTTTAACCTTTCCGAGCAAGCAGATGAAACTAGCAGCACGCTAGCACGAAATATTTTATTATGGCTAACGGACGAGTCGCATACGAATTCTGGCCGCGGCAACGATATAACGGGACGCTACGCGGATGCTTTACGGGGAACGGGTAAGAAAATCAGCTTGATCACTACTTCTCATTCATTTACGGTATCTCCTGATCTTCCTATCGAGCTCGTGAAAAGCGACAGCTGGGAATCAGCGAATCTGAACCCGCAAAAATATGCGGTTGCTTACGTAGACAGCTCGGTGAAGGATTCCGATCTAGAAGCACTGGATAAGTATATACGTCTTGGTGGCAGCGTGATCGTATCTGAAAACAACAGCGTACTTGAAGGAATTACGCGCGATACGCCTGAGCATATTGTCCTGCAGGTCGGCAATCTGCGAGGGGGACGACTGAGTCGGGATTTCGCCATTCAAAAATTAATGAACCGTGCAGGCCTGACTTTGATGAACCGCGGCACCGACTCAAATGGCAATGAATCCAAGCTGACCCCAGAACAATCATTGAATCATCACTTCATGAACCGCTTTCAGCAAGGAAGAGCAGTTGAAGCAGGAACGATCACTTATGACGACATCGACATTGGTCCAGCCGGAACAACTGAAAGCAAAAAGCGGGAGCTACTGTATACGATTCTAAGTGAAACACTCGAGACATTATCGACTGAATCACAATTATTTGATTGGGCCAGCTTAGAGGCGAGTAAATTGCCTTCGGCCACTTTCCCAATCTCTAAATTTCAAGCTCCGTACACGAACGCACTTCGCGTATTCGAGTTCAGCCATTTTACGTTGAACCCATCCAATAAAAAATCACCGTATGCGGATCAATTTCCAGGTAAAGTCGCTGATGATGCGTTCGTAGTGAATAACCGGGAGGTTGAGGTGGATTTTGACTTTCCCAACATGATGTACACACATGCTCTCCCTTCGAAAAATTGGGTTAGCACAGGACTTTATGCACCTCCTGGAAAAGCCGTAACATTGGAAGTGCCGGAAGGCGCCGAGCATTTGACGGTACAAATCGGTTCACATGATGACGACCTGAGGGGGGCAAGCAAATGGGAACGTGCTCCTCTTGTGGTGAATCATCAAAAGCTGGCACCCGGAAGAAATCAGGTGAACAGTCCATATGGTGGGTTGATATATCTTATTCCACTGAAGTCTAAACCAGGTGTAAAAGTTAAAGTCAGCATTAGCGGTGCGGTTGAAGCCCCCCGCTTCGTGCTTGGAGAAACGACGGCGGAGCAATGGGAAGCGATACGGAATCTGCCACCTAGCGTTCCGTTTGCTGAACTTCAGGGTAAAAGAATCGTGCTAACCGTTCCTTCTGAGCTGATCCGTGACGTATCGAATCCTGAAGAGCTGATGCAGACTTGGGATGAAATATACGATAGCTATGATGAATTGGTCGGACTACACTCGGAGAGGGCTATGCCGCACACCGCTCATAAGATGAACCGCCGATACGTGGCAGATGTTCAAATTTCCTCAGGTGCAATGCATGCGGGTTATCCGATTATGCTTCCGTTCAGCTATGCTCCCAATTTGCTTGATATTGACTATCTCCGATCGAGTGCCTGGGGGTTCTGGCATGAGCTGGGGCATGAATACCAGCAACGGACATGGACTTGGGGCGATGTTGGTGAGGTTACCGTAAATATTTTCTCCCTGTATACACAGGAGAGATACGGAAATCCTTCCGAATTGCTTAAGGTCGGCAGCGATGGCCAGGACTATTACGACCGGGCGATATCATTCGCAAGCAGTGACGATCCAGACAAAAAATACGGGAGTATCGGAAACTACGAAAGACTCGTAATGTTCAAGCAGTTGCAGCTTTCTTACGGCTGGGACCTCTATACCCGGATTTTCGAAGCTTACAGAGAAATGCCGCAAAGTGATATTCAGAATACTGTCGACACGTTTGCATTGGTTGCCTCGAGGGAAGCTGGCGAGGATCTGACACAGTTTTTTAGCCAATGGGCGATCGGTTTAACCGATCAAGGGAAAGATAAAATAAAGGCATTGCAGCTGCCGCAACCGCAGCAAGAAATGTGGCTCCTCAGGGAATAGTGCGCTAATTTTGAACATCATGATGTTTCATCCATAGGTTAGGTCTGAAGCCGCGAAGTTCGCGGCTTTTTAGATTTTTACGGTATAGAAGTTACTAAAAAAATGGGGAGAATCGACCAAATAGAAAATATCGTGCCTTCCTATGAAAGCTTTGATAAAATCCCATATATTTGTTAAATTATAGAAGAATAACTTGCAAACATTCCTTTTAAAAAAGGAGGTGACCATCGCGTCGGGGTTGAATGGTGGCATCACTTGCCTATCGATTAGGGAAGGAGGAAGATTGCGCACTTCGGTTGTTTTGTGTATTAAAGGCACCACGGTCGTAGGGACATGTGCATGGATAAGATTATAACGATGGAGGTAATCCGTATGCTACGAAATCAAACGTGGAACCATTTGAAACGGCGGTTAATGACACTCACTTCTGCACTGCTTGCCATTTTTATATTCAGTATGTCTGCTTTGCCTGCATTTGCGGCAACCCCCGAGAAGACCGTGAACGCCTCCGCAACGCTCGCTTACAATCTCAAAGGACTGCAGCACAATGTGGTGGTGCAGAAAGCTTACATCGCATCTAAATATATTTATGTAACGCAGCGGTCGGGAGGAAATTGCTATCTTTCAAGATTGCTGATCGATGGAAATAACGCTACGTTCGTTGATAAAATGACCATTACCAATACCGGCCATTGCCAGACGCTGGATATGTATACGTACAATGGCGAGAACTATTTTTATTTCAGCTCTAAAGCTGATCCATCCACGGACTATTACTGGTCGCTCCAGGTAGCAAGAGTTCAATATTCGCCAGGCACAACCGTCGATTATACGGATCTTCGCCGGTTTACCTACATGAACTACGCCAATAAGACGGGTGCAAGATTAGGTGATACTTACCGGGTGGATGGCGGCGGAAACAGCACGCATACGGTCTTCCGCGTACAGACGAAGGAAGGCACTGTGACTTGGGCCATTTATGACACGGTAGCATTGAACAAGCTCCTTGACAGCAATGAAATGGTGCGAATGGACAGCGCGGCAGCGGTAAGCGCCTGCGTGACCAGCTTCACCCAATCAGGCAGTGCCATTATTAGACCGAACGGGTCATTCCAAGGGGTGGACATGCTCGGCAGCACCGAAATCTATACCTCAGGCGGAGCGGAGGGGGAAACGCCGCAAATTGCCATGATGTCGAACACGGGGGCGTATAAATCGCTGGTGAAGATTACAAATGTGGGCAACCGCGAAATCGAGGGCGTCCAGACCAAGAACGGCAATGTGTATTTCACGATCGTTACAGATCCGGTAAATAAGAAGGATACCCAGAAAATTTATTACGTTCCTGATAGCATATTTTAATAACCGATATACAGCTATTCCGAAAAAGAGGCATGGAGCAAGTTAACCGGCATCTGAACGGAGATGCGGATCAGGCGCAGCAGGAAGTTCATGATACGCTGCTGCTGGCGCTCAGCTTAAACTCCCGGATATCGTTCCGGGAGTTTTTTCTTGTCTTTTTAGTTGGGAGGATACCTTTTACAACAGAAGTGCGTATAAAATGGTGTAGTAGGGAACAAATGGTTCCGGTCGTGGTGGGGGGAATGGGATGAGTATTTGGTTGTGGGTCCTTATTGGAGTCGTCGTCTTGTTCATGGTCCTGGTGCTGGTGGTGGGTTGGATCGCATCCAAATTTGATGGGAATATGGGCATCCAGAGCAGGCGTGACGAGCATGGAAACATCATCTTGCTGGACACACCTGCGATGCGTGAATCTGCCGCGCTTGCCTATGACGGAAGTATTGAGATGGAGAAAAGAGGGCACATCAAGTCCAACGGGCAGAGCTGGAACGAGGTGTGGCTGCGAACGATCGCATCGGTACGGAAGAACACGGAGAATCCGGAATGGTATGTCCGTTACATTATTGAGAAGCGGCGCGAAGCTGGACTGCCGGAACTCGAGGGTCTGGACGAGCCGAATGAGCCGAAGTGAAAGCGGAGAACTTTTGCTGCGTAAGTGCGGAGAGTGAATCACGATAAAGAATGGGATTCGGCGCGCCTATCGCTCGAATTTTCAACAATATAAGCTATGTATCTTCTTGGTTAGACGGATGCTGAGCTAATAGCAGGGGAGGGTTTGACATGGAAGCGGTACAAATTATTAATGCTCGAATAGCAACCGATAAGCAAGTCATCGAGAATGGATCAGTGCTTATCGATAAAGGGCGCATTACTGCCATCAAGAGGGAAGCCCCGGAAATCACGGGAGAGACGATTATCATTGATGGGGAGGGAAAGCTGCTCATTCCCGGCATGATCGATGTTCATATTCACGGAGCGAACGGCTATGACATGATGGACGGAACGACAAGAAGCATTCAAGAAGTTTCCAAAACCTCTGCGGCCACCGGCTGCACCTCGTTCCTGGCGACATCCGTAACATCTGATTTGGAAACGCTTCTTCGCATGATCGACAAGGTGAAGCAGGTTGCGGGGCACGAAGAGGGAGCGATGATTGCCGGTATCCATGCGGAGGGCCCCTATTTAAACGTGAAGCGAAAAGGAATGCAGAACGAAGCGCATCTGCGGCATCCGGATTTGTCAGAAATGGGACTCATCATCGAGCGAGCCGATTCCTTACTGAAGATGGTTACGATTGCTCCCGAGCTGCCCGGGGGTATGGAGTTGGTTTCTTTCTTACATAAAAAAGGTATCGTTATTGCGATTGCCCACTCGGATGCAACGTATGAGGAAGCCAAAGAGGCATTCCGTCTCGGGGCCAGCCATATTACGCATTGCTTTAATGGAATGCGGCCGATTCATCACCGCGATCCGGGACTTATCGTTGCCGCGATGGAGGAGCAGAAGGTAAGCTTGCAGGCCATTGTAGACAATGTGCATCTTCATCCTGCCATCGTCCGGCTCATGCATCGTGTGAAAGGGCCAGAGGGTATCGTGCTCGTTACGGATGCGCTTCAGGCCATGGGGCTCGGGGATGGAGAGTATGTGTTTGGCGGACATCAGGTAACGGTCCGAAACGGGATTGCACAATTAATGGATGGGACATTGGCTTCAAGCACCGTTACGATGAACGAAGCTTTGAAAAATACGGTAACATTGGGGATCCCGCTTCAAGATGCGGTTAGGATGGCAAGCACCACGCCGGCGGATGTGCTCGGGCTGACCAACAAAGGACGCATCGCCGAAGGAGCGGATGCCGATCTGGTATTGCTGGATGACCAGTTTGAAGTCGAATGGACGATGATTGGCGGGAAGATGATTTTTAAAAGGGAAAGTGACGGCAATCATCGATAGAAAAACAGCTGAGGAAAGCTCACACTTGTTGTGACTGACAAAGGAGGGATTCCCATCGATAAGCTCGATGAAAAATTAAAGGCGTTGCATAAAAGAGAACACCTAGCCATACTCCGAAATTTGCTGCATTCTGTGAAACAGGATGATACGGCAGTGAAGGAGCCGTATGATCAAAAGACGTCAGATCGGTTATACGGGCTGCTTGGCAAGCATATCAATGCTGCGTACGAGCAGCATATGGAAATCGAGAGGCTGCAGACGCATGTCCATGTGGTGTTCAGTCTATCGGATGCAGGTTCATTGAAAGTAGCCCTTAGTAAGGTTGGTAAACATCAACAAAGTCGAGTACTGGCATTTAATAACTGGTTTTCGGTCGGCCCGATTGCGGAATTGGACACGTCGGAAGGGCAGCAACGCAGGCAAAGCTGGCTCATGAATCATGTCCAGGATGACTATTTCTTCGACTCGATTAACCGGGATCACCAAATTGCGCAATTGATGAAGGAGTTAAAGGCCATCCCCGAGCATAAAACCGTTGTGATCTGGTGTGCCGATAATGCCCATGATCAAACGGGGCTCCGATTCGCCCTCTACCTGTTGAAAGACAGGAAACAGCCGATACGTATCGTTAATGTGACGAAGGTTTCCCAAGAATTGGGTTTTCACCAGAAGGGAGGAGGAACTCCTTATGCGCAGGCATTGATCGACCGGGATAATTATGTTGAAATCGTTCGGGACTATGCTGAGGGCTTCCCGCTGGACTCGGAAACCAGGAAGCGGTATGAGGGCGAATGGATCGAGTTGGCGGGACAGAACCATTGGCTTCGTTTATGGGAGGCGGGAGAGCTAAGAGGCTGCGAGGAGGACAAGCTGGATCCGCTGATTATCCAGTCGGTCACCGATCTGCAAGGGATGCATGGAGCCGGTGATTATGTGCATGCAGGTGAAGTCATGGCCAGAGTTCTTGAAGTTTCACGGCAGCGAATCAGTATTTCTTTTATTACTTACAGAATCTTAAGGTTAACCAGCGATGGTGTCCTGACGTTCAAGGGAATACCGGGGTTCCCGCATCAATATTCATTACGTCTTTCGAATACATGAAATGTGAAGGAGCAGCCCCATAGGCTGCTTTCTTAGTTGAGTGATCAACGAACAGGTCACAGCAGCCATGTCAATAAATAAAACACGAAGTGTATTGACAGGATACAGATAAGTGCGTAAAATAATCTCAAATACAAATATCTTAAAATAAAGACAAATGAATTGCGACCTGCAACCCAATTGGTTTGAAGCGAAGCCATAATCCATTAACAAAGCCGGTTCGCAAATTTCGTTGCCGGCACTCAACCAAACAGAGGAGCGATAAATAATGAAAACAACAGGAATCCATCACATTACTGCAATTGTAGGGCATCCGCAAGAGAATGTTGATTTTTATGCCGGTGTATTAGGGCTCCGCTTAGTAAAACAAACGGTCAATTTCGATGATCCGGGCACGTACCATTTTTATTTCGGCAACGAAGGCGGCAAACCCGGCACAATCATTACATTCTTTCCATGGCCGGACGCCTACAAGGGCAAAATCGGCAGCGGACAGGTGGGGGTCACGTCCTATGCGATTCCGAAGGGGGCGATGTCATTCTGGCAGAACCGCCTTCGGAAATATGATGTTTCATTTGCGATGAGTGAACGCTTTGGAGAAACTTATTTGCAGTTTGATGATCCCCATGGCCTTCATCTCGAGCTCGTGGAGCGAGAAGAAGGTGAGCTCAATACCTGGAATTTTGGCGGAGTTACTTCCGATGTAGCGATTAAAGGTTTTGGAGGGGCAACCTTATTTTCTATGAGACCGGAAAGAACCGCCGAACTGTTGGAACACGTCATGGGACTGGAATATGTCGGCCAAGAAGGAGAGCTTGCTCGGTATCGTTCCTCCGCGGATATTGGGAATACGATTGATCTGAGACTTTCACGAGCTGGCTACGGCCAGCTGGGTGTCGGTACGGTTCACCATATTGCATGGCGGGCTAAAGATGATGAGGAACAGCTCCGGTGGCAGCAATATATTGCGGACCAGGGCTATCAGGTAACTCCGGTGCAAGACCGTAACTACTTTAATGCGATTTATTTCAGAGAGCATGGGAGCATTCTCTTTGAAATCGCCACGGATCCTCCTGGATTTGCGCACGACGAATCGCATGAATCGATGGGGAAAGAATTGAAGCTGCCGTCGCAATACGAGCCTCACCGATCTGAAATCGAAAAAGTATTGCTTCCGTTCGAAGTGAGAGAGCTGGAATCCAGTGCGGGAGGCGAGTCTTGATGCTGTCCATCGATCCATCGAATCAGACCGAAAGGGAAAACTATAAGCTGCTGATCGGCAGCATTATCCCGAGACCGATCGCATTGGTTACGACGCTCTCGAACGATGGCGTATTAAACGGCGCTCCTTTCAGTTATTTCAATATCGTATCTTCGGACCCGCCGCTCATCTCGCTGTCCATCCAGCGTTCCGGAGGGATGGAGAAAGACACTGCCCGGAATATAAAGACGCTAGGCGAGTTTGTCGTTCATATTGTGGATGAAGACAATGTACATCAGGTTAATTTAACAACCGCCAAGCTTCCTCCCGATCAGAGTGAAGTCCAATTGGCCGGATTTTCACCCGTTGACAGCGTTAAGATTACCGTTCCGGGGATCATGGAGGCCAAGATCCGCATGGAATGCAGGTTGGAGCAAGCGTTGGCGTTCGACGGGAGTGGTGAGAACGGATGCGATTTTATCATCGGAAGGGTCGTGCAGTTTCATATTCAGGATCATATTTATGAAAATGGAAGAATCGATCCCGTTGGTCTGAGGGCGGTTAGCAGGCTGGCTGGCCACCATTATGCCAAAATCGGAGAAATCTTTGCCATTGAGCGCCCGGAGTAAACAAGAGGCGCTATAAAGAAGTGAAAGAGGCACTCACTTCGAGAAATTGCAAAGGTGTATAAAAAGAATGCATGGAGTCTAGGGACTCCATGCATTCTTGTTTTTATAGAGGCTAACTTCATCCTTATAATCGAACGAGAGTAACGTATTCGCTTCACGCGAGGTTTAAGTGTATCTTATAAGTAAACACTACATATCATTCATGCGAGACTCAAGCGGTTAATAAAGGACCATAAGCAAAGAAAGGAAGGATCGAAAACCATGAAGGTACTAATCATCGGAGCGAATGGCCAAATCGGCCAGCATGTTTTCAGTAAGCTTCAGTCATCGAAGGCACATCACGCCATTGCGATGGTGCGGAAGGAAGAGCAGCGAACGAAGTTCGAAGAACAGGGTGCCCGGACGATCCTTGTCGATCTTGAAGGAAGCATAGAGGATATCGCCCGTGCGGCGAAAGAGGCTGATGCGATTGTATTTACCGCAGGATCCGGCGGTCATACGGGCGCGGATAAAACCATGATGATCGATTTGGACGGAGCCATTAAATCCATGGAAGCCGCCAAGCTAGCCGGCGTACGTCGTTTCGTGATGGTCAGCGCCATCGGTGTTCATCATCGTGAAAAATGGATGGAGAGCGCACCATACTACAGCGCGGCCAAACATTACGCGGATGTTTGGTTAACGCAAAGCGGACTGGATTATACGATTATCCGTCCAGGCCGGCTGACGAACGAAGGGGGTACCGGGAAGGTCGCCGTAGCGGTTGATTTGGATCGCGGCAGCATTCCGCGGGAGGATGTTGCATCTACGATTGTCGCTTCATTGGAAAATCCTCATACCATCGGCAAGGCATTCGACATGGTTAGTGGAGACACGCCAATTGAAGAAGCACTTCGTTCCTTATAGGGGAACGAAGTGCTTTTTAAGCGTAAGCCTCAGCCCAAAGCATGAATCATGCAAGCACGATTGCCGTGCCTGCGTGATTCAATGACGTTTGAAGGCAATGCCGTGTTTTATTTCTTCTCCGGAGCATCGCCGGCATTCGATCCAAAATTCATCGGCGTCGTACCTTCCGCTTTCCACACCGTTCCTCTCCGTTCGTACTCGAATAATCTTTCAATCGCATTCGCGATTTGCGGCCCTAATTCTCGTTCAACTAAATACAGGGCGACGTCTAGCCCGGAAGTCACTCCTCCACCGCTCACCAAGCGAGGCCCATCTTCAACGACTCTTGCCTCGACCGTTTTCGCACCAAGAGTTGCGAGCGCGGGCATGCCGATTGAATTGGTGACGGCATACCGGTCTTTCAGCAAACCATCCATGGCAAGCAGCAGAGAACCGCCACAGACGGTTGCGACCGTCACTTCCTTATTGTTTAATGCTTGTTTCATCAAACGGGTCAAGCCGGTATCCTTGGCTTGCTTAAGAATATTGGGGATCGAATCATCCGAATGTCCTGCAGGCTTACCCGAAGCCCCAGGAACCACAATAATTCCCGAACGTTTTGGGTCTAATGCAGCCTGCGCTTCAAGGGAGGGACCATTCAATCCGCTCGGGACCACTCGCTTGCCTTCGGCAGATACCAATTCCACCGTAACTTTTCCGCCGGTATACATTTCTGCGGCAGCAAACACTTCATAAGGCCCGGTAACGTCAAGCAAATCGAAACCGTCGAATAATACGATTTGAACATGGATATTTTTGTCCGCTGCTAGATCTTGATTTTCTGCAGGATTTGCACTTGCAGTTGGGACGACAAGCGATAGCAGCAGGGTAAACGACATGAGTAAACCAAAGATTTTTTTCATTATAAACCTGCATCCTTTCGTTTTGCCCAAGGCGTCAGCGAATGATATCCGCCAGGCATTGAGTATTTGATTGATTCCTAAAATGAAGGGGTACCCAACCCAGTATCCACAGTGAAATGGAGGGGAAAGCGATACCTCGTTTAGGAGGGGAACGAAACATCCTTCGATTGACCGATGGTTCGGATGAAGATGCTGGGAATCACGAGCAGCAGCGCGATAGAGCCGTAAACGCCAATGGTGTAGCTCGTGGCATAAACGAACCCAAACCCCTGATGAAAGAGGGAAGTTATAAGATGAATCAACAGATTTGTGAAACAAAAGGCGTAGCTTCGGATCATCCAATTCCGGTGGCGGATGATCCGCTTCCTTCGGATTTGAACGAGAGCGGTAATCGTAATTATCAGCCATATGATATTCAAGGCATTGAAGCCCATACTGCTTATTTTTCCGCCGGTGGCGTAGGGTGCCATGTAACCGGAGGTCAACACGACAACAAGCACGGATACGATGTAAACATAACCGTTGATGCGATGGAATCGGCGCTTTTTCTCGAATATCCATTTTGAAAAGTTCACCAGCCCCGACGCCATCGCAATACATGCGAAAGCAACATGCACATACATCACGTTCAGCCAGACCGGCAGATTCAACTCGCGCTTCAGCCCGGTTTTATGGCTTAAGAAGGACGTCGCTTCAGGATCGATCATATAGTTTTTCACCAAGGCGTAGAGAATAAATAGAACGCTGGCACTAGCCAACAATCCGTATAATGTGTTCCGTTTCTTCATATCAACCGCAACCCCCGAGGCTCTAAAATTCGTTACCCATACGCGCATACCTGGCTATGTAACCCGTCTTCCTGATAGTTTGGATGCCGGCAGGATTCCCGCCTTGGCGACGCCAAACATTTGGTCACCATCGACGGAAACTTCGAATTTTAAATTCAACCGCATCGGCTTCGTAATTTGAAGCGACCAGGCAAGCTGACCGTCTCGAAGCACAGGATTCAAAAATTCGACCGTTTCCTCACCTTGGGTAGCCGTGCCTCGGATCCGATCCTCACTCGCAGAAATGGAGAGCTTGACCTGGAGCTTTCCGACGGGCGTGGCAATGGTCGCATCCCAATCGCCGTCAAAGGCAGAGGTCTGTACCGCATCGGTATCCGGCTTGTTGTAGGGGATAGACGTTTGGTCTGCGTCGAAGCTCGGTTCGCCGACCTTCGGTTTATTTCCATTGCGAGGTCCCACGCCGGATTCCTTCCAAACGGTTCCCCTCCGTTCAAATTCGAACAGCTGCTCTACCGCGTGGGCCATCCGCGGTCCGAGCTCGCGTTCCAGCAGGTATAGCGCAACGTCAAGCCCGGAAGTCACGCCGCCGCCGGTAACCAGATTGCCGTCATCCACCACGCGAGCGGAGATCGGAACAGCCCCGGTTGCAGCGAGTAAATCCATGCCCAGATGATTCGTTACCGCCGGTCTGCCTTCCAAGAGCCCGCCCATGGCCAGCACGAGTGAACCGCCGCAAACCGTGGCGACAACGATGTCTTTGTTGCCAAGTGCCTGGCGAATCATCTCCGTTAAATCTGTATTCATCGCCCGGCCAAGAATAGCAGGAACCGTATCCGGGCCATCTCCTTCAACGCTTCCGGAGGCACCGGGAACGACGATGATCCCCGAGCGATTCGGGTCGAGCGTGGCGCTCGCCTCAATCGTCAGCCCGTTGATGCCGCTGGGGACGGAACGCGGCCCTTCGGCTGTGACCAATTCGACGTTTATCGCGTCTTCAGCATACAGGGCTGCTGCACAGAAAACCTCATATGGCGCAATGGCATCCAGAAGGTCAAAGCCATCAAATAACACGATTTGAACATGCAGCATAAGTGATTTCTCATCCTCCTTGTTTTTCTATTCCCAAAAGATCCTTCAGCCTGTAATATTCCTTCTCATCGATCTCACCTTTAGCCATCCGTCTTTTCAGAATGAAAGCAATATCACGATCGTTTAGATCGGAAGGTTTTTGGCGACGGGAAATCGCATAGAATCGAACGGCTGCGAAACAAAAGAGCGTGAGACAAAATAAAGCTCCAAAGGGAAAAAAAGAAAACGTGCCGTTTTCGACGCCCATAGGCATGAACCTCCTTTTTTGCATGGCTGGAATGCGTGATGTGCTGCAAGGAGAATCATAACAAAGGAATATCTCGAACGAAGTGGCGAAACAGTCACAAAAGTATAAACAAATCATCACAAAATACCGGGTCCCGCCTGTTCCAGCTCATATCATGATAAACTAGGTGGTGAAGGTGGGATAATCATGAGTGGATTACATACGATCCTCGTTGTAGACGATGACCCGAGTATCGTTGATCTATTGAGGGATTTTTTAGAGAATGACAGCTTTCAAGTAATGACCGCATGTGACGCTGAACAAGCGTGGACGATATTTCAACAGTCTCCCATTCACTGTATCGTGCTGGACATCATGATGCCGGGGCAAAATGGGTTTGAGTTATGCCGACGGATTCGGGCAGAGAGCCATGTTCCGATCCTGTTCTTGAGCGCCCGCAGCGATGATGTGGACAAGATCAGGGGCTTCACGCTCGGCGGCGATGATTATATCGTCAAAACAGCTTCACCGGGAGAGATCGTAGCCAGAGTGAAGGCCGTACTGCGACGTACCGATTCCAGCTGGCAAAAGAATGAAAGAATCTTGGATTATGGCCGCATCAAGATCAACCTCTCCGCGAGGGAAGTTGTCGTGGATGGGAAGCATGTCGTGCTCACGCCGAAGGAGTATGAACTGCTGCGATTATTTGCGGAGCATCCAAGGCATGTCTTCTCCTATGAGCAGCTATTGGCGAAGTTTTGGGACGGGATCGGCGACAGGCATACGATTCGCGTTCATCTCAGTCGGCTGCGGGAGAAAATCGAATCCGACCCGAATCACCCGAAATACCTGCTAAATGTATGGGGAGTAGGGTATCGATTCGAAGGAGGGTAAAGATGAGGAAAATTCGCATTCGTACATTTACTTTGCTTTGCTTCGTCTTCATCCTCGCGCTTCCATGGAACTTCTATGTTGCCGCTCATTTTATGGAGACCAAGACGATCAGCTTCGAAAAAGGCCGGCTGCAAAATGAGACGCTGCAAACCAATATCTCGGAAGTGACTCGGCGTATTGAATCAGACACAGACAAATGGGCGGATCCCGATTGGCAAAATCAATTGCATGCAGCCCTCCGCCAAGCGAAAATGGATGTGCTGATCCAATCCGCTGCAGATCAGGACATTTATCGGTCCAATCCGGAGCGAAGCGGAACAACATTGTCGACCGAGCGGTTTTCCGTCATCCAAGACGGTCAGTTACAGGGACGCGTTACTCTTTATCTGCCTCAATCCAATCAGGTTCAAGTGATGGCGGCATTCATCGGGCTGCTGCTTGCCATCTGTATTGTCGGCATGGGGATGAGACGATTCGTACTTACGCCGCTTGAGCGGATGGGACTCGCAGCTAGACAAATTGCAACGGGAGACTGGGATGTTCGATTACCGATGTCCAGGGTTACTGAAATTGCTGAGGTCCGCGACGGATTCGATGTGATGGTGAAGGGACTTGAGCGATCTTACCGGAAACAAGCCGAATTGGAGGAGGAACGGCGATTCGTCATTACGGCCGTAGCGCATGATTTACGGACCCCGTTGTTCGCGCTGCGGGGGTATTTGGATGGTCTGGAGCAAGGGATCGCTCAATCTCCTGAGAAGATGGCCCGGTATGTGGCGGTTTGCAAGGATAAATCGGCGCAATTGGACCGTCTGGTCGAGGATCTGTTCACCTTTACCAAAATGGAGTACGTGGAGTCTGAGCTAAACGTTGAGAAGGTTGATTTTAGACATATTCTTCAGAACTCGATAGACAGCTTGAGACCGCAGGCGATGCAGAAAGGCATCTCCATCTCGTTTCATGCGGCAGTTGCTTGCAGCATCAACGGAGATATGCATTTATTAGAGCGTGCGATGAACAATCTGCTGGACAATGCCGTAAGACACACGCCTGCGGGTGGTATGATTGAGGCCGATTGTTATCGACATGCCGATAAGGTAACATTTACGGTGCGTGACACAGGACCGGGCTTCTCTTCGGAAGAGCTGGAACGTGTATTCGAACCTCTATATCGCGGAGAAGCTTCCCGAAGTCGTGCAACCGGAGGCAGCGGATTAGGGCTGACGATCTCACAACGCATTATTCGGCAGCATGGAGGAGACCTTGCTGCAAGCAATCATCCGGAAGGAGGAGCGCTGCTTGCAGGATGGATCCCATTGGCGATGGAAAAACATCAAGATCAGGAGATAAGAGGATGATTTTTAGAATCCGGCTTCCTTAAATCCCAGCACATCGTTAAGGGTACGTAACTAGAAAACGCTAAAGAGGATGTTATATGTCAAGAACGATACTAATTATAGAAGATGAGCATATTTTACGTGAAATCATGAAGGATTATTTGCTTGCGGAAGGATATGAGGTGCTTGAGGCTGCGGATGGTAAACTTGGAATCGCCCTATTTCAGGAGCATGAAGTGGATTTGATCATCCTCGACATCATGCTGCCGGAGCTCGACGGCTGGTCCGTATGCAAGCGAATCCGCAAAACCTCGAATGTCCCGATTATTATGTTAACGGCCCGCTCGGACGAAGACGATACGCTCCTCGGCTTCGAGCTCGGCGCTGATGACTATGTCACGAAGCCATACAGTCCGCCTATTTTGCTTGCACGCGCGAAGCGGTTATTGGAACGCAGGTTTGCTCACGATCATGATCAAGACACGCTAACCATCGGCGGTTTTATGGTCCATTTTCCATCCCGCAGCGTATCGATTGACGGCAAGGCCTGCGGCTTGACGCATACCGAATTTGAAATACTGACTTATCTGATGAAGAACAAAGGAATTATTGTTAGCCGGGAACAGCTGATCACCAAGATTTGGGGCTATGATTTCGCCGGGGATGATCGAACGGTCAACAGCCATATCCGCAATCTGCGTTCCAAGCTCGGCGAGCTTGCCAAGCACATCGTGACGGTGGTTCGTTCGGGATACAAATTCGAGGAAGAGCCATGAACAAGAGCATTGTCCTGAAGCTGTTTATGTTGACGGCCGGCTTATCCTTGTTCCTGATCGTCGCTATTTTTGCCCTGCAAACCGTTTTCTTCGAGCGATTTTACGCTTATCAGAAGGTCAAGGATGTCAGAGCGGCGCTGACCGCCTACGAACAAGAGCTGCTGCAAGGCGAGAATGGTCCTGCGCAGACGGCCAAGCGGGAACAAGACTTTTATGAACAACATAACACCTGGATTACGACGCTGGACGAACAAGGAAATCTGAAGGATGCCGATGATTTTTCCATGGATATCAAACTGGATCATAACGATGGCGACTCCGCATATTCCGGTCGTACGATCCATGTTCCGCTCTACAGTTATATCAATGTGGAGGACTTTTACACCAACAATCCATTTGTAAAACCATGGATCGAGGAAGGGGAACACATTGCCTTGGAAGGCCTCATCATGAATGACCAGCTGATTATTCAGCGAATGGGGAGGGGCCCTTCCTATTTGCGAGACGAAAGCCATCTCGAAAATCCGCAGCTCGTGAATAAAGAGTATGAAGTCGTCAATCGGTATCAAGGTGCCACGGAAGATTACTTTAAAAAATACCCCAGCATCCAGGTAAGCGGAAGAATCACGAAGCTGCGCATACCGGAAGGCGCTGCGGTGTCCCGTTATACGAACCGCTTGCTTCTGCAGCGGGTTCAAACGTTTCAAGCGGATCTGCTGTATGGGGATATTTCGAGGCCGCAGACGGGACAGGTTATCGATTACGAGGAAAACCATGTGAATTACAAGCTATTTATCGAACCGATCCAAGATGCGGACGGGAAACCGGCATATCTGTTTGCGATGACCTCGCTCCAGCCGGTGACGGAAGCTACGGACATGATGACCGATTACTACATTTACATTATGGGAGCCGCGGTACTGCTGGTCGTTCTCGTCTCGTTTTATTATTCCCGCAAGATCGCAAGGCCTCTGCTTCGCATCAATCGAACGGCACAGCAAATGGCGGCGCTTGACTTCTCGGAGAAGATCCCGGTTGGGACGAAGGATGAAATCGGCCAGCTGTCACGAAGCATTAACGAGCTGTCCGAACGACTGCACGACCATATCGACCGGCTTGAGCAGGACATCGAGAAGGAGAAGCAGCTTGAGCATACACGGAAGGAATTTATCGCCGGCGTATCGCATGAGCTCAAGACCCCGCTAAGCGTCATACAAAGCTGCATTTCCGTTCTGAAGGACGGGATTGCAAGCCATAAGCGGGAGCATTATTTTGCGGCGATGGAGGACGAGGTGCACCGGATGAATCTTCTCATCGGGGATATGCTGGAGCTGGCAAAATACGAATCCGGAACCTATAAGATGAAGATGGAGTCATTTTATATCGATACCGTCATCGAGCGCATCTGCACAAAATTGGCGGCGGACATTGAAGGCAAGAACCTGCAGCTGCACGCGTCGGTCCAACCTGTCGAGGTTGTGGGCAATGAACTGCGCATCGAACAGGTGCTGATTAACTTTCTAACCAATGCCATTCGTTATTCACCCGAGCGGGAGTCCATATTTATAACAACCATGGAGGAGCAGGGAAGCATTAAAATATCCATCGAAAATAAAGGTGCGCATATTCCGGACGAACAGCTGGAGAAGATTTGGGACCGCTTCTATCGCGGGGAGCCGTCCCGCCAGCGCTCAACCGGAGGCACGGGCCTTGGCCTCGCCATTTCCAAAAAGATATTGGAGATGCATGGCATGCCTTATGGCGTTACGAATACGTCGGGCGGGGTTATGTTCTACTTTTATTTGAATAAAAAAACATAGGCTTCATGCATCCGAGCGCAGATCTTTAGATCTGTGCTTATTTTTTGTTCAAAAGGCTTTAGCTGATCCTACCTCTATAAAATCTATAAATCATTTTGATTTCATCTGCATTCTATCTTTATCTCACCCTCGTAAACTCTTTTCGTGAGGAGGAGAGAGAATGAGAAAGAGAATACCTATGGTGCTGTTCATCTTGTCTGCCATGCTGTTCGTGCTGCTGTACAACGTTTACTCGGGAGACCGCGGCAAAAGCGATGCCGAGCATCAAATGACGGGCTTCTTAGGCAAGAATGGAACTGCATCGCATCCGCCGGGGATACCATTCAAAGTGGTGATCGATCCCGGGCATGGGGGGAAGGATCATGGTGCGACCGGGGCCAGCGGAGGCTTCGAGAAGGATTTTACGCTGCAGCTGGCGCTCAAGGTTGAGGAGCTGGCGATGCAGGAGCCGCAAATCGAGGTGCATCTCACTCGAGCTGAAGACCAATTTATATCCTCGATTGACCGGGAAAGGCCGAATTTCGCCAATGAACTTGGAGCGGACTTGTTTATTTCGATTCACGGCAATACGTTTGAGGATCCTAGCGTTTCTGGAGTAGAAACCTACTATTATCATAGAAATTCCTATCCTTTGGCTGAAATCATCCAGAAGCATATGGTGCAAGGCAGCGGGTTTCGTGATCGGGGGGTCAAGCAAGAGGATTATTTTGTCGTGAAGGATACGAATATGCCGGCTGTACTAATCGAGACAGGCTATTTAACGAATCCGCAAGAGGAGCAACAGATGCTGACCGATGAGGTTCAGTACCGAATAGCCGGTTCCATTCTGGATGGAATCAAGGAATACCTGCAAATACATGAATGAGGGGAAGATGGACATGCGTACAAAAATCACCTTGACTATTCTAATGGGGAGCATCGTGCTGGCATTAGCCGCATGCGGAAACCAATCAGCGGACCAATCCGCAGTGCAGCCTGAGTCCCAAGCACAGGGACGGGAGGGAGCTGCATCGGGATCCACAGTTAAGGTGTATCAACAGACATTCGAGAACAGTGTGTTTCTGGGGGATTCCATTACGGAGGGACTGTCCTTCCACGATGTACTGGACGAGAAGAATGTTCTCGCAGGCGCCGGGAAAACGGCGGAGTTCGCCCTTGAAGATATCGAAGAGTTGGTCAAGCGAAATCCGAAGCAGGTGTTTATCCAGCTGGGCTCAGACGATATTTTATGGCCGACGGACGATCCGCTGACGTACGCCATGAACAACTATGCCAAGCTGATCGGCATGATCAGGGATAAGCTTCCGGAGGTCCAAATCACGCTGTTAACGGTTACTCCGGTGACAGAGGAGGCAATAAAGAAGGAGCCCCGTTACAACACGATTCCGGATTTCAATCAGGCGCTAAAAAATCTTGCTGGCAATGAGCAAGTCGGCTTCGTTGATCTAGCCCCGATCTTTAAGGATGCGGCTGATATGTATGATTCGGACGGGATTCATTTCAAACCCGAGTTCTATGCAAGGATGCTGGATTTGTTGAAGGAGCACGTGAAATAACATGCGAACCGCTCGTTGGCACGCCAGCAGAACATCGGTTTTGTCCCCAGCGCAGAGGATGTTCTTGCACCGGCATAGGTTGGGGGTGACGGATCTTGGTTTTTAGCAGTCTTATCTTTCTGTTTCTTTTTCTCCCGGTCACCCTGTTGATGTACTATGTGTCGCCGAGCAGGCTGCGCAATGCTGTTTTGCTGGTTGCTAGTTTAATTTTTTATGCTTGGGGAGAGCCCGTGTACATTCTGATAATGGTGTTCTCCACGGTGTTCGATTATTATAACGGACTGCTTATCGACAAGTTCAGGCATCGAAAGCGGATCGCCAGAGCGATATTGATCGGTTCGATGGTCGGGAGCTTAGGAATTCTCGGATTTTTCAAATATGCCGGATTTATCATAGATAACATCAATCAGCTATTCCATTTGCAACTTCAAACAGCTGATCTGCCGCTGCCGCTTGGCATCTCCTTTTATACATTTCAAACGATGTCCTATGTCGTGGACGTTTACCTGGATAAAGTGGCGGTGCAAAGGAATATCATCTCCTTCGGGGCATACGTGACGATGTTCCCGCAGCTTGTAGCGGGTCCCATTGTTAAATACGGCGATATCGCTGGTCAACTGGATGGACGCAGGGTGAGTCTGCATCGTTTCGGCGAAGGGGCGGAGCTGTTTATCCGGGGACTGGCCAAAAAAGTGCTGCTTGCCAACAATATCGGTTTGCTGTGGGCCAGCGTCAAAGCGGAGCCGGTCGCCGAGCTGTCCGTTTTATCCGCATGGCTTGGCATCATTGCATTTACGCTGCAAATCTATTTCGATTTCAGCGGGTATTCCGATATGGCTCGCGGGCTAGGCAGGATGTTCGGATTCGATTTCATGGAGAATTTCCGTTACCCGTATATTTCAAAAAGCGTGACGGAATTTTGGCGCAGATGGCATATCTCGCTTGGTACTTGGTTTCGGGCGTATATCTATATCCCGCTTGGCGGCAACAGGTCAGGGCTGCGGAAGCAGTTGCGGAATTTACTAGTGGTATGGTGTTTAACGGGTTTATGGCATGGCGCCAGCTGGAATTTTATCGTGTGGGGATTGTATTTCGGTTTGTTCGTTGTGCTCGAGAAGCTGTTTCTACTAAAAATACTTGGACGCGTTCCTGTTGTTGCTGCCCATTTGTATACGCTCATGATTGTAATGGTTGGCTGGGTGTTGTTCGAAATGGAAGATTTGGGTGCGGCGGGACATTTCATTCGTGTCCTTTTCGGTTTCGGCGGGGAAGGATTCGTCGATCGTCAGGCACTCTATAGGTTGTCCACCAATGCCGTATTGTTAGTTGTATTGGCCATCTGTGCGACGCCTCTGCCACGTAAAGCTCTATCGTATGTGAAGACAAGATGGAGCACAACCAGCACTGCTGCAGTTCCGGTTATCTACTTGTTGTTCCTTCTGCTGACAACGGCCTATCTGGTCAACGAAACGTACAATCCATTTTTATATTTTCGATTTTGAGGAGGGGGCAATGGACAAGAACGACAAAATCAACGGGACATGCATAGCCCTTCTGCTGCTCTCGTTTATCGGCGTGTTCGGCGCTCTGAATCTCGCAATGGCGGACCGGACCTTCTCGGAATCGGAGAACCGGGTGCTGAAGCAGCTGCCGCCTTTCTCCTTAAAAGCCGTGTTGTCAGGGACCTTTACGTCCGATTTCGAGGCTTACGTTTCCGATCAATTCGTCTTTCGGGATCGATGGATCGGGCTTAAAACGGACGCGGACCGCATCCAGGGGAAAAAGGAAAGCAACGGCGTTTATCTCGGAAAAGACGGCTATCTGATTCAAAAATTTGTTCCTCCGATTGAAGGGGATTTGCAAGAGAAAATGGCTGCCATTCTTGCGTTCGATGAAGCCACACCTGATCTTCGCAAATACGTAATGATCGTTCCCACAGCAGCGACGGTGCTGCAAGACAAGCTTCCAAGGTTTGCGGGAACTGGCGTGGAGGCAGCATATTTAAGCGATGTCCGGCGCTCGCTGCCTCAGGGTATCCATTACGTCGACGTATTGCCTGCATTATATGGCAAGCGGGAGCAGCATGTTTTTTATAAAACGGACCATCACTGGACAACGAAAGGCGCTTATCTGGCTTACCTGGAGCTGTGCAAGCATATGGGGCTGGTCCCGAACGAAGAAAGCGGCTTTGATATTCAGAAGATCACCGACGAATTTTACGGTTCGCTCTATTCGAGAAGCGGTTATCGACATGTGCAGCCTGACAGCATCGAGTTGTTCCTGCGGAGCGATCCGCCAAAGATTAAGGTTACCTATGCCGACGAAGGAGAAACCACGGATTCGCTATATGCGATGGACAATCTGCAGAAAAAGGATAAGTATGAGGTCTTTCTCAACGGCAACCATGGACTTGTCCACATCGCAACAGCTCAAACGAACGAGAAAAAGCTGCTGGTGGTCAAAGACTCGTACGCCAACAGCTTCATTCCTTTTTTAGTCGAGCATTACAGCGAAATCTTCGTGGTGGACTTGCGTTATTATGCTGATGATCTGGCCGCTCTCGTGCAAGAGCATGACATCCGCGACATGCTGATGCTTTATAACGCGAATACATTTCGTGAAGACCCATCTATAAAGAATCTATTGGAGTGAGATATATGATAAATCAATTGAATTGTAGAAGAAGGATATCCCCCCTGATCTTGGCGATTGTCGTTGCGATTTGCGTGCTATCCGGTTGCTCGGGGAAGGATGATAAAATGGCGGCTCAGCTTACGGCCAGCGAAGTAGGCGAGCAGATTATGCAAGCGGTGGACCTTGAGGCGATGCGTGAAGGGGATCAGGAGAAGCTTCAAAAATTGTACAAGCTCGATCTGGACGGCGTGGAGGATTTCATTCTTTACACATCAACATCGAACGTGAAAGCGGATGAATGGGCTGTCATCAAGCTTAAGGACCCGCAAGAAGCGGAAGCTGTCAAAGAGAAAGTGGAAGCGCGCATCAACGAACAGACAGCGAAATTCAGGGACTATCGCCCGGACGAGTATTTTTTAGTTGAAAATCATGTGTTAAAGGTGAAAGGGCCATTTGTTTTCATTGTGGTTTCCAAAGAAGCGGATCGTATGGGGGAAGCGTTTGACGACGCTTTGACCCAGGGGGAGTAAATAATGGCGAAATATTTTCCGTAGCCCTAGAGGATGGAATGGCAGAAGATTGGATAAAAACTATAAGAATAAAGAACTAGTATTTTGCGCTTTAACCTAATTTTAATACTAGTAAAATATAACTATTTTAGAGACATCCACTTAAATGTAATTTTCTCAGGTTAAAACCCAAGCAACGAAATGGGGACTGCTAGAAGCCTGATGATCCCTGGAATCCGAATCAAAGATGTATCGAAAAAGTACTGGAAGACTAGTAACGAATCGTCGTATTTTCCTATTACTTTTGGTTTATTATCTCTCAAAAGGTTGATGTTGGAATGGTTCGATGTTACTATATATCTTGATTGCTTACTAGTTTTAAGGGGGATATGTGTAAACGTGGAGAAGAAAAAGTCGAAGTTTAAACCATTTTTGCTTATTATTGTGGGGGTTATTGTGGTCCTATTCGTAATTGGGACACTGTCCGACGATTCCACATCCAATTCGGATAACAAGACAGCAGCGAGTGGAACGGACGCAAGCAAGTCCAAGGATCATGAAGCAAAATATGCCGAAGCACAGGATTTATTTAAAAATGGAAACTATGTTCAAGCAAATGCGGTCGTGGATGATGCTATTAAAGCTGAGCCAAAAGAAGAGTATACCAAACTGAAAGCGGATATAGAGGCTAAGATCAAAAAGCGGAAAACCGAGCTTGAGGCCAATTTCGAGATTAAAGAAGACAAGGTCGAGAATATTACCTTTATTTCGCCTTCCTCCGGTGTTACCAAGGGTCTCGTATTTTATCCATACATCGGTATAAAGGATTCTAACAAATACATGATCCTGCGAGTTGGGTTTCAAGAGGATGCTTCTAAGGCATTGTTTGTGTTTACCAGTGTGAAGGTACGTGCCGGAGAGCAATTACAGGAGCTTAAGTTTAATCCAATGAACAAATTGAATGATGTTGATCTTTTTGGTTCCGGCATGACCGAGCTAGTAGATATTGACGTAGATAAGAAAATTGAAGATCTAATTAGCAATGTCATTCCAGCAAACGATGAGACCATTGTTCGTTTTGAGGACATTTCCAATAAAGCAACGGACTACACGTTAACCGAGAAGCAGAAGAAAGCGATAGCAGATATCGTCGAATATTACAATTACCTCGATTGATTCAGACATTTCCTAGCACCGCACTTTTAGTTATTATAACTTACTCCAAAGAGCCGAATTCCTTAACAAGAATGCTGGCTCTTTATTTTGTTCTCGGAATATAGCCCTCCCATCTTCTTATATCAGGAAGCGAGGGCTGTTCACGTTGATTCATCAATCGAAAAATAAATGGGATTCACGAATACGACGGCTTGTTGCTAAAAGAAGCACATGCTACAATTGTTAGTAAATGACCATTTACTAATGGGGGGGTTAATATGGGCAGACCACGTGAATTCACCGATGAGAACATCTATTACGGCGTTTATCAGTCGCTATGCAAGAAGGGGTTCGCACAGACTACGCTCACGGATATAGCGAACGAGATCGGTGTATCTCCTGCAGCATTGATCAAACGATTTTCCTCAAAGAAGGGCATCTTCCTCGCTTATAGCAATTTTGTCATTCAATTGACTGAAGCGAAGTTTACTGAAGCGGATCAGAGCGACGCCCCGCCGATCGAAGCGTTAAAATCCGTTTATAAAGAGGCGGTCCGGTTAGGAAATGACCCGGTTTCCCTGGCGCGCCATACCAGTTTTTATCTGGAAAGCACGACCGACCCTGAATTGCTGGAAAGGTCGAAACAGCGCCTGGCTATTATTGATGCTGGAACGAGAAGGCTGCTGAGTAAAGCTGTTCAGGGCAAGTTCCTTCAATCTTGCGATATCGAGCTGGTCAGCACCGTGCTGCAGTCCGCTATCAGCGGTGCGCTCCTGATCTGGATTCGGGATGCCGGGAAGTCGCTAGACGCTCTAATCGACGATTGTTTTCGCGTTGTGATCGGACCGCTACGAATAGGGGGGAAAGAAGATGCCAACGATGACTAGCCACCATGCAGATCTATACTACGAAGTGCACGGGGAGGGTCATCCGGTCATATTTACCCATGGCGCTTCCTGGAATCACAAGCAATGGGAGCCGCAAGTTCAGTTTTTTGCCGAGAGATATAAGACGATTGTTTGGGATGTCAGAGGGCATGGTTACTCCTCACTTCCGGAAGGAAAGGTTGACTCGGAAACGTTCAGCAAAGACTTAATAGCTTTGATGGATCACCTTGAGATAAAGCGAGCCGTGCTATGCGGATTGTCCATGGGTGGTCATATCTCCCTGCAAACCGCGATTCGGTTTCCTGAAAGGGTAGAGGCTCTTGTATTAATCGGTACTCCGTTCACCAACGCATTTAACTGGTTCGAAAAATGTTTTGTCCCCTTTAACCGTTGGTCTTCCCGGATGATCCCGATCCGGCTAACCGGTAGGATCCAGGCGGCCATGCTCTCGAAGTATAATCCGGATAACCGAGCATACATTGAGGAAGCATTCAATATGCTGACACAAGAGAGATGGCTGCGCTTATGGGATGCGATCACCCGGATGGAGAGCCGCGAGCATTTGGACCATGTACAATGTCCCGTTTTACTGCTTCAAGGCGAACATGACACCATGATCAAAAGGCAGCAGAAATATATGCACTCGAAAATAAGAAACTCGGAGCTGCACATCATTCCGAGAGCTCACCATGCAACGAATCTTGATAATCCGAATGCCGTAAATGAACAGATATCCAGGTTTTTAGTCAAGCATCGCAATGAATTTTGATCGTTCCCCCTACTTCGTCTAGATCAGTGCTCAAATTTCTTACCGAATTGAATATTTTATAGTAAAATAAAATTTGCCGGTTCAATTTAAGAGTAGAGTCAAAGACTCTATCGGGTGAGGAGTTATTAAGCACGTGAAAAAATTATATGCATCATGGTTCGGAAGCTACTGGAGCCCCTATCTGGTCATGGCTTTGGCAGGTATTCTCAGTGCGGTCTATTTTGGGATCACCAACACGGTTTGGGCCGTAACCGGAGAGTTTACCCGTCTTGGAGGCCATATTCTTGAATTCTTCGGGGTGGACGTATCGGACTGGGCCTATTTCGACCTTGTCCATATGAACGGAACGACTTGGACCCGAACCGATGGTTGGATCGTGTGGGGGATGTTTATTGGAGCCCTTATTACGATTTTGCTTAGCAACAACTTCAAGATCCGGATGCCGAGACAGAAGCGGCGGTATGTGCAGGGATTCGTGGGCGGCATCATAGCGGGCTTTGGAGCCCGTTTGGCGCTGGGCTGCAATCTCGCGGCATTTTTTACCGGTGTACCTCAGTTTTCGCTGCATTCCTGGATCTTTATCGTTGCTACGGCTGCGGGCACGTTCCTGGGCGCCAAGCTGGTCAATACGAGGTGGTGGAAAGGCAAGCCAGTTCTGAAGATGGGCGGTACAACGCCGATAGCTAAGACCGGGAAAAGCCGGCAGCCCCTTCTTGGAGCGGTTCTCGGTTTAGCGTACATAGCCCTCATCGTATATTTCTATGCCACTGGACGCACCATGCTTGGAACAGCCGCACTCTTCGGAGCGGCATTCGGAATCCTGATTGAGCGGGGGCAGATCTGCTTCACTTCCGCTTTCCGCGACCTGTGGATCAGCGGCCGGGCTACGATGACCAAAGCGATTGCCGTCGGCATGGCGGTCAGCTCTGTCGCTACGTTGATCATTATTCTTGTATACGGTTTAGACCCCATTACGAAAATTGCGGCACCTAGCACCTTTATCGGCGGATTGCTGTTCGGACTGGGGATCGTCATGGCCGGCGGCTGTGAAACCGGGATGATGTACCGCCTGATGGAAGGGCAGGTCGTGTTTTTGCCAGTGTTTATCGGCAACATTATCGGAGCTACCGCTTTGGCGTTTGCTTGGGATCACATGGGGGTATATAACCTGCTTGTGAAGAGTGGCGCGCCAGTCAACCTGATCACTGAGATGGGTCCGGCGGCTGCATTACTTGTAACACTGCTAGTACTCGGGGCCGGGTTCGCGGTCGCCGCATATTGGCAGAAGAACTACCGCTACGGCGTTGGATTCAAGAAAGGAGATGCAACTCATGTCCGTTGATTTCACACTGGATCTCCGGGGGGAATCTTGTCCTTACCCGGTCATTTACACCCTCGAAACACTGCGCGATATGAAAAAAGGGCAGACGCTTCAGGTCATTTCCGACTGCCCGTCCGCTTTCCGGAATGTGCCGGAAGAGGTCGTCAAGCACGGCTACAGCATGGCACAAGAGCCGGTCAAGAACGGCCAGGAATTCAGCCTCTTTATCCAAGTGTAAGAGAAATAACGCTAAATCAATGTTCAATAATGACGAAAGCCTCCCACATTCGACAGGGAGGCTTTCTCGTGTTATTAGCGGGACTTAATTCCCGAATAAGCTTTGGATCAATTGGCTGGCGAGGCCATAGCCCAAAGGGCGGACGGTTAGATGTTGCTTCCGAGCATCATCGACGAATAATCCGAGACCCGGTTTTCCTTCAACCCATCCAAAACAGCCTCACGCGTTGAATGGACCAGATAAACATCCCATATAAAAAGTCGAAACAGAACAATGATCGCAATGATGATGATAACGATTATGCCGTACCTCTTAGATTGAGTTTTCTCTTTGTCCACCTGAATGTCCGTTTGCTACAAATCTTTCCAATCATAGATATTGTTACCATACACAATACAATAATGGGTCCGTAAAGCTCATCATCGCAAGGCTCTAAAAGAGCCATTCCTCTGCTTATTAGGGATACGGGTTCATGATAGGAATCGTTAGGACATAAAAGCTTTTTTTGTTGGTGCAGCTGATGCGGACATCCGTGAATGCAAGCAGCAAAGCAATCGGGGGCCTACAGCTACACATGCATTGTCAACGTCAGGCGCTTTCTTTGTGCTGTACGACAAGAAGTGCCGGATGTATACTTTAGAGAAAAATTAGGTGGAGGGAGGTTAAGCAGGAGATGAATTCCAGAATCAGTAACCATCTATACTTACGCCGAGAGGGGGGAGCTCATGAAGCTGCAGGCGTCCGGGAAATCATCCACTTGGTTTGTGTATCAAAAAATCGTGATCGTATTTATCGTATTATTGCTGCCTCTCATTACCATGAGCCTCTGGCTCAACTTCAAAGGAATGTCCGTTTCCAAGGATGCGATCTTGGATTCTTCATTCGCGGGGGCCTCTTTTTACTCCAAACAGCTGGACAAAGAAATGTATTTTATCCGGAATTTGCAGCTGGAGCTGCTCAATGACCAAGATTTGCAGAAGCTGGGCTTTCGGGGCGGGACCCTGGATAATTATGAAGAGGTGGCGCTGATTGACCAAATCCGGGACCGGCTTGCCACGTTAACGGTATCGAGCGAATATGTTCTGAATGCCGGCGTTTATGTGGAATCCGTGGGAAAAACCATCTCAACCTTCTCCGGGGTTACCAATACGCCGAATGTTGAAATGGAGCTGATTTCATCGCTGCTTTCGGTGAAATCCAAGCCTTCGTTTTATCGAAGCGGCGACCGTATCTTTTTTATCGAAACAGAGAACAACGGCAAGATCTGGTCCTATATCGAAATAGCCAGGCCTAAGCTCCTTGAGGCTTTAAAAGAAATCGCCAAACTCTATCCCGAATCCGAGGTGCTGCTTGGAAATAAGGAGCTCGGCTCCATTCTGGCAACCGAAGCGGAACCAGCGCAGACGACAGGCATCCTGGCGCTCGCCGGCAGTGGAGATTTGAATAGCCTGGAAACGCCCACCAAGGGCAGCATGCATGGCGTTGACTATTTTATTATTCAAAATGACGTCAGCTCCCTCGGATTGGAGCTGATCATGTACGTAAACCAGAATGAAATTACGCGCCCGCTGAGCCAGTTTATTACTTGGTTTTACACGTTGTTTATTATTGCACTTATCGTGCTGATCCTGTATTCGTTCTCCGTCAATTTGATGATTCACAGGCCGCTGTCCAAGCTTGTCAAGGCGTTTCATATGATAGAGACCGATAATTTGGATATTACGATCGAATCCAAATCCAAGGACGAGTTCCACTATGTGTTCAACAGCTTCAACAATATGACCCTGAAGCTTAAACACTCCATCGAAGAAAATTATGAGCAAAAAATGGCGCTGCAGCTCTCCCAGCTTAAGCAGCTTCAATCCCAGATCAATCCGCATTTTCTATACAACAGCTTCTTTAATATTTACATGATGTGCAAAGTAAACGACGCGGAAAGCGCAGCAGAGCTATCGCAGAAGCTGGGGAGCTATTATCAGTACATTACGAGAAGCGGTTCGGACGATGTTCCATTCGTCAAGGAATACCGCCATGCGCTTGATTATTGCGATATTCAGTGCATCCGTTTCTCCAACCGGATTGCATACGAGGATGGAGGGCCGTCCGGAATTCCGCCAGCCTTTTCGGTTCCTCGGCTCATCATTCAGCCGATCGTGGAGAATGTGTTCGAGCATGCGTTCGTGGACGGCATGGACGATGGGAGGATCTATATCAACGCGGATTACCGGGATGGCAGGCTGCGGGTAACGGTGGAGGATAATGGGAGGATGGTAACGGATGAGCTGATCGCGCAATTAGGCGAAAGGCTGGGAGACGATTCCAAGCAAATGGAGAAGACGGGTTTAATGAATGTGCATAACCGACTTCGCCTTAAATACGGGCCCGAAAGCGGGCTGTTCATTTCGCGCAGTGTCTATGGCGGTCTTAAAGTAGAGCTGATCATAATCGACGTAAGTGAGGAGGCTTCGTAATGTATCGACTGTTGATCGTAGATGATGAACCGGTGATCACGAACGGTCTGGTTCAGTTATTTGAGGAAAACCCGGAATTTGAGCTGGATGTCCTTAAAGCGTATTCGGCCAAGGAGGCGCTTGCGATTGCCAAAAAGATGAAGCTGGATATCCTTGTCAGCGATATTCGGATGCCGCAAAAAAGCGGGCTTCAGCTGGTGGACGAGCTGATGTATTATTGGCCGATGTGCCGAATCATCTTTTTGACGGGATACAGCGAATTTGAATACGTGCACGAAGCGCTGCGCAAAAATGTGGACAATTACATCCTGAAAACCGAAGGCATCGATCCGATCTTTACTGCTGTCCAACAGGCTTGCCAGAGGCTTGATGAGGAGAATCGCCGCAGAGTACAGGAAGACAAGTTGAAGCAGCATGCAAAAATCGCCAGGCCCCTGCTGAAAAACGAACGGATGGAGCGAATCCTAGACGGGGAGCCGATCCGTGCACTATTGACCGATACGCGTTATGAAGGATTGGACTTTCGCATTTGTCCAGACCTGCCTTCGTTATTTGTGATGGGGTGCATAGACGAATCGGCGCATTCGGCATCCAGGGAGATGATCTCATCCATACAGGGGATATTTATGAATGATTTACCGTCCTCGTTTAGCTGCGAGCAAGCGGTTTATGAACGAACACTCATTTGGCTTCTTCAACCGGATGCAGAATTATTGGGCCGCTTCCAAGAAGGGGAGAGCGAGGGGACGATTTCGTGGAGCGGAGTCACGGGCTATATGAAAGGGATCCTGGAGTCTATACAAAATGAATGCGACGAATTGCTCGGGGTACAGGTATCCTTCGGAATTTCAGGGAACCTGAAGGAAGCGTGGGGGACGATCCGGGAGCAATACGCAACACTGCGGATGATCTTGAAGCAAAAGCAAGCGTTGGGTCAAAGCATGGTGATCACTGACATTTCGAAAGTCGGAGAACCGATTGGGAACACGGGCGAACAAGCGCGCCATCGCGAGGGTGATACGAAATCATTGGTCATTGCCCAGATTCAGAAATACATACAGGATCATCTGGCCGGGGATGTCTCCTTGACCGCGATCGCGCAGGAGGTGCATTTTAATCCATCCTACCTGTCCCGCTACTACAAGCAGATGACGGGGCAGAATTTGCTGGAATATATTCAGGCCAAGCGCCTTGAAGCAGCAATCGACTACATGCGGAACACGGACTTAAAGCTGCAGGAGATCGCTGCCCGGGTCGGTTTCGATTCGCATTCGTATTTCACGACGTTTTTTAAGCGGAAGATGGGCATGTCTCCTCAGGAATACCGCAGTTGACGGAGCCGGGTTATCGCGCAGCCTTGAAAACAAGTAAATAAATTGAAAGCTATGTAAAAATCTTAAAATTGATAGCGCTTTCTTCCGGCATATATAATTGGACCCAAGAAGTAAAGACCAAAGCAGTCTACAAACGATTCGAAGGGGGAAAGCCATCGACATGAAAAGAATCAAGCCATGGAAAATGATTTTGCTTGCCACATTGTCGTTATTTGTCATATCTGCATGTTCAGGTCAAGGTAAAGAGCCAGCAAGTTCCCAGCCGCAAACCGAGACCAAAGAAGAGGGCGGCACGGCGGCGGCTCCGCCTGATCCGTTGGGGAAATATCCCGAGACGGTAACCGTAACGGAGGTAATGGGCTTCAATCCGCCCGAAGATCCCCGGACGCCGAAGGGCATTACGCCGGAGCAGAATGCTTATCTTAAAGATTTGAAAGAAATGCTGAACATTGAAGTGAAATACAAATGGACGGTCCCATCCAGCCAATTTAGTCAAAAGTTCTCGCTTGCCTTGGCTTCTGGCGACCTGCCGGATATTTTGGAGCTGGACGGTAAAAATTTCGAAAAGCTGAAGAAGCAGGGGATGCTTGCCGATCTGACCGAGGCCTACAACGATTACGCATCGCCGACATTAAAGAAGTATATGGAGTCTGACGGCGGTTTCGCCATGAAGACGTATTCCCAGGACGGCAAACAGTTAGGAATCCCGGCTTTTGAGGACCCTTTCTTATCGACGCAGCTGCTCTGGATTCGCAAGGACTGGCTCGACAACCTGAAGCTTGAACCTCCTAAAACCATGGACGAGCTGGAGATGGTCGCCAAAGCATTTGTCCAGCAGGATCCGGACCAAAACGGCAAGAACGACACCTACGGACTCGTGCTGCAAAAGAATTTGTTCTTCTGGGGCTTTGACGCAAGAGGATTCTTCAACGGCTTTGGCGCGTATCCGTCCATGGGCGATGGTCAAACGGCATGGATTCAAGACGGCAGCGGAAAGCTGATTCCGGGTCTGATCCAGCCGGAGGTAAAAACAGCGCTTGGCAAGCTTCAATCCTGGTACAAAGAAGGCATCCTGGATAAAGAGTTTGCGCTCAAGGACGAGAACAAAGCGGTCGAGGACATTACCGCAGGCAAAGTCGGCATTTCCTACGGGGAATGGTGGTATCCGAACTGGCCGCTGAACCTGAATGTGGATAAAGATCCGAACGCGAATTGGATTGCCATTCAAATTCCTGGTTTAGACGGTCCGGGCAAATCGCTGGTGCCTAAAATCCGGGGTGACAAGGTATATGCGGTGAACAAGAAAATGAAGAACCCTGAAGCCGCTATCAAAATGATCAATTTCTATATTGAGATGGGGAATAAGGAGTATTTGAATCAGAACCAGGCAGAGAAGGGATATGTATACAACTGGTTCAGTCCGCGGATCTATAACCCTGCCCAGATCGAAACCATTTACACCGAAGTGAATAAAGCGCTTGAAGCGAATCAGACGGAAATTACGCTGGATGATGAAAATTACAAGAACGTCGCCGACGTCTTCAAGGCCACCAAGGATTACTTGGCTGGTGATACATCGAACGCGAGTAAAGGCGTGAACTGGGGACAATATTTCAGCCGTGCAGCGAAGGACGGCGGCTGGGGCTTGACCCGCCAGATCAAAGAAAAACAGGCGTTTGTCAACCACGAGTTCTACGGTCTTCCAACGGCCACGCAGGTGGAGAAGGGGGCCCAGCTGGATAAGCTTATGCAGGAGACCTTCACCAAAATTATTATGGGGTCTTCCGTGGATGAATTCGATAAGTTTGTTGCCAGCTGGAAGTCGCTTGGCGGCGACGAAATTACGCAAGAAGTCAATGATTGGTACAGCCAGCAAGCCGTAAAATAGTCGTTCCAAAGCGGGGAGGAGGCGTTACCGGTTACCGGCGCCTCCCCCCCGTTTTACAAATTCATAGAGCTTACGTTGCCATATCCTGAAATGTCCGGGAGGTCCAGCTGTGAGAACGCTGAAAAAAGAATACTTGCTTCATTTGATGTTGCTGCCCGGTGTTATCGTGACACTGATATACGCCTATGGGCCGATGGTAGGCCTGGTGATGGCGTTTCAACAATTTGAGCCGCTGTCCGGCTTCTTTCACTCCGAATTCGTTGGATTTGAAAATTTTCAGTACGTGTTCGGGCTGCCGGATTTTAAGCAGGTCATGTGGAATACGCTCGTCATTTCCGTATTTAAGATGGTCCTGCATCTGCTTGTGCCGTTAATACTCGCCCTGCTGCTTAACGAGGTCACCCGAAAGTGGTTTTCCCGGTTTGTGCAATCCGCCATTTTCCTGCCATTCTTCCTATCCTGGACGGTTCTCGGCGGCGTCATCATCGAATTATTCTCGCTTAGCGGTCCGGTAAACGGGTTACTGACCGCCTTTCATCTGGAGCCGATCATGTTCATGCTGGATAATGACTGGTTCCGTGGGATCATCATCGGCTCGGACGTCTGGAAGGGCATGGGCTATAACATGATCGTGATGCTCGCAGCCATCGCGGGGATCAATGCCAATCTTTATGAGGCTGCTGAGGTCGATGGTGCCGGAAAATGGAAGCAAATGCTCCATATCACGCTGCCGGGCATGGCTCCGATCGTGATTCTTCTTGCCGTGCTAAGCCTGGGGGGAATCCTGAATGCGGGCTTCGAGCAGATCCTGATTATGTATAATCCGACGGTTTATGAAGGCTCGGATATTATCGATACGTTCGTCTACAGGCTCGGCATGTTCAGCCAGCAATTCGGACCGGCGGCCGCCGTCGGGCTGTTTAAATCGGTCATTTCGCTTGTCCTGGTGTCCGTGACCTATTATGCGGCTTACAAATATAACAATTACCGGATCTTTTAGGCTGGGGGGAGAGAAATGCACAGACCAACGATGAGCAGAAGACTGTTTGTCTTGTTGAATACGCTGCTGCTTACGACGATCACTGTACTTGGCATTATTCCATTCATTCACTTGCTTTCGATTTCCTTAAGCTCGAATACCGCCGCCATGGCTGGTGAAGTGAAGCTGTGGCCGGTTGGTTTTAATGTAGATGCTTATCGGTACCTTGGAGAGAAAGTGGAATTCTTCCTCTCGTTCGGCGTTTCACTGGAGCGGGTCGTTCTGGGAACGGCTGTCAATATGTTCTTGATATTCATTACGGCATACCCGCTATCGAAATCGAAGGAGCAATTCAAGCACAGGACGCTTTATGTGTGGTTCTTTGCCATTACGATGTTTTTTGGAGGCGGATTAATTCCGACTTATATCACGGTTAAAAATACGGGACTGATTGATTCGATCTGGGCTTTGATTCTCCCAGGCGCGCTTAACGTATGGAATATGGTGCTGATGCTGAACTTCTTCCGGACGATTCCCAAAGAACTGGATGAAGCGGCTACGATTGACGGGGCAGGACACTGGCGGGTGTTATGGAGCATTTATCTGCCTGTATCCCTTCCGTCCATTGCGACCATCGGCTTGTTCACCATTGTGGGTCACTGGAATTCGTGGTTCGACGGCATCCTGTATCTCAACTCGCCGGAGAAATACCCGCTCCAGACGTACCTGTCGACATTGATTATGTCCATAAACTCGCAAATGACGTCCATCTCGATCGAACAGCTTAAGGCGATGGAGAATTTAAGCGAGAAAACGCTCCGAACGGCCCAAATCTTTATGGGTGCGCTTCCGATTATGCTCGTCTATCCGTTCCTGCAGAAATATTTTGTTAAAGGAATAACCGTCGGCAGCGTGAAGGAATAAAGCAGCGGAGCAAGCAGGAAGGGGAGAGCTATTATATGAAAAAAGTGTCGGTTGCATTAATCGGAGCCGGGCTTCGCGGAATCAATTATTTGGAGTATGCGCTGCAGCATCCCATGGAGCTCGAAGTCACCGCCGTGGCGGAGCCGGTTCGGGAGCGAAGAGAGAGCTTTAAGCATAGGCATTGGATCGACGATGCCAATTGCTTCGAGGATTGGGACGCATTTTTTGCCGCGCCCAAGATGGCTGACGCCGTCCTGATCTGCACCCAGGATAAGCAGCATTTCGAGCCGACGATGCGCGCGCTGCAGGCGGGATATCATGTGCTGCTGGAGAAGCCGATGTCGCCGGATCCGGAAGAATGCATACGGATGGGGGAAATCGCTTCAAAGGCCGGAAAGGTGTTTTCGATCTGCCACGTGCTGCGGTATTCGCCGTTCTTTCGGACGCTGAAGGAGCTGCTGGAAGAGGGCGTGATCGGCCGCCTGATGTCCATCCAGCATAATGAAAATGTGGGATACTGGCATCAGGCACACAGCTTTGTAAGAGGGAATTGGCGCCGCAAGGATGAATCCAGCCCTATGATTCTGGCAAAGTCCTGCCACGATCTGGACATCTTGCTCTGGCTGGCGGATGCGGACTGCGTTCGGGTATCCTCCTTCGGTTCACTCACTCATTTTACGGCTGCCGAAGCGCCGGAAGGAGCGCCGCTGCGCTGTCTGGACGGATGCCCGGCGGCGGATGAATGTCTCTACTATGCGCCAAATCTTTATTTAACGGCGGATACGAACTGGCCGACATCTGCCATCAGCGACGACATGAGCTACAGTGCGCGGTATAAGGCGCTGCAGGAAGGACCGTATGGCCGATGCGTTTATCATTGCGATAACGACGTGGTTGATCACCAGGTGGTGAATTTAGAGTTTTCGAACAGCGTCACGGCAGCATTTACGATGAGTGCCTTTACAAGGGATGTGAGCCGGACGATCAAGCTGATGGGGACGCGCGGTGAGATTCGGGGGGCCATGGAAAAAAACGAAATCGAGATCATTCATTTTGGCAGCGGAAAGGTCGAAAGGATTTCCTTTGACGATATGGGCGGTCATGTCGGCCACGGGGGCGGAGACATGCGGCTGATCAAGGATTTTCTGAAGCTGGTCCGCGACGGTGGTCAAACGCAAGGGCTTACCTCGGCGGACCGCTCTGTGCAGAGCCATCTGATGGCTTTTGCAGCCGAGCAATCCCGAATCGAGGGATCGATTATTCGTCTTGAAGAGTTTCGACAGCGTTATACCGCCAAATGATTCACAAAGAAATGACAAAATGCCGGTCTTTAAGATCTGCATTTTCATTATTAATCGTTGCTTAATCGTCTATCGACATGGATTGGTTAATCAATCGTAAGTGGCTGGTTCGTCAGGGATCGAATCCAAGGTATCGCACTTAACATCGTCCATCGCATGACCGGATTTTTCATCGTAAATCGTTTCATCATGTACTTCGATGCTTCAACCTCGTGGAATGCATATTTACTCATTTCGTGATAATAATTGTAGATCGCTGTTTCAAAATCCGCTTCCTGTTTCATCGCAGCCTCAAGCTTGTCGGCGAGGAGACCTGCATCTCGCAGGGCCGTGTTGCCCCCGTGCGATCCAGTAGGAGGCATGACATGGACTGCATCACCCATAAAAATAACGCGTGAGTTGGGCCAACGGGAGGGTTTCCTTCCAGCTTTGAATTTAACTCCCATCGTATAATCTACGTCAGCATGCTCGATTAGACGCCGGATCGCCGGGTGGAAGTCTCGCGAAACATTTTGGGCCACCCGAAACAGCAGGTCGGGGTCAGAGGTAGTTTGATATTCCGAGAACCTTTCTTTGGGCATGAGAACAGCCCACATGATATAATCATCAACCATGGGAGGCGGCTGGACGATTCCCATTCGGGAGAACGCAGCTTGGGGAGCTTCGCGAAAGGCCATCGTCGTAAAAAAGATGCCGTCGCCTGAACGACCGATGGCGTGGATACCGCTTGTTTTGAGACCTTCGGGCATCAATGGTCTATCTTTTTCATGAACCAATCTAGTACGGCCATAAATCGCCCAATGGTTCACATCTTCCGGTTCACAATCCGGAAGGTATTGTTTGCGTAGGGATGAATGTACTCCATCTGCACAAACGATGAATGCTGCATGTGCGGAAGTTCCGTCGTTGAAGTGAAGGACGGCCCCATCCGGGTTAGATTCGGAATGGACCACTCGTTTCCCAAAATGCACCCGTTCTTGAAGTCCTTCCAGCATGATCGTGCGCAATGTTTGGCGATCCGCTTGGCGAGGGATCCGTAAGTCGGTGCCCGTTGGGTCTCCTTTAAACGTGAGTTTGAATATTTCGCGTAGTTTCCCATTGGTTAATCTAAAATAACTATCAAGGTCAGTAGGCGAAGTAGTGGCCAGAAACAGCTCGAATAAACGAGGAGGAAGACATCGCTTTATGGCGGCAATCCCGTGTTCATCTACCGTAATTCGATACCCTTGGCGACGGGCGTCCACAGCTTGATCGCGTTCATACACTTGCACTTCCATCCCGGCCCGAAGCAGTGCTTGAGCTAAGCATAAGCCGCTTAAACCTGCGCCCACAATGGCGACCGAAACTTTGGGAACATTACTCGCTGTTCCTGTCTTCGGGCTAATATCCATCTTGTCTGCATGCATGATAAGACACTTCCTTTCCGGGAAATAAACAATGTCTCAATTACTTCATTATTGATACAATACAATATGGAACAGTGACCTTAACCCGGCGCAGGAAGGATCATGAACTAGGTCTGTAGAATGGTTTTGTTGGAATGAAAACATGCACGCAAGGAGAGCGGGATGATTGACCGAATCAAGAAATGGGCTAGAAAGCTAAAAGGAAAGATATTCGTGCTCTATTATGCTTACAAGGATCCTCGGACCCCGTGGTACGCCAAAGTATTTGCCATTTGTGTTGTAGCCTATGCGTTTAGCCCCGTTGATCTGATTCCAGATTTTATTCCTATTCTAGGCTATCTGGACGATGTGATCTTAGTTCCACTTGGAGTAGCCATCGCACTGAAAATGATACCTCCTGATGTCGTCCAAGAGAACGAAGAGAAAGCCGAGCAACGTATAAAAAACGGTAAACCGAAGAATTGGCTTGCAGGAAGTTTTATTATTCTCCTATGGATCGCGGCATTCCTTTGGGTTTCGCTGATCATATATCGGTACATGGTGGACTGATCGAATAAAAGAGCGTTGCCAGCGGCAGCTGCTCTTTTTTTTCGATCTATATTAGAGGCTAGCGTTGCTGCGTTCACGAATCGCAAAAATGACGATCATCGTTACGAGTAGATTGGCAATTTTATTTTTCCTAAGCGCTGACTTCCCAATGGTGCAAACCCATGATATCATCTAATTAGACATATATTAAATTAAACGATCGTTAAATTTAATATTCAGGAAGGAGTGCTGGAATGAGCACGGACTTTTACCTGGTTAGACATGCTGAAAAGCAGAAAGGAACTGGAGATGTTTCCATTTCTCCATTAGGGATACAGCAGGCTCGGATGACAGCAGCATATTTTCGTAAAATGCCCATAAGCAGAATCTGCTGCAGTCCTCTTCAGCGAGCCAAGCAGACCGCTGGGTTCATTGCAGAAGCCGTGAATCAAACCATATTGGAAGATACCCGGTTACGGGAACGAGCAAACTGGGGAGACCTCCCTGGACAAACATTTCAGGAGTTTATCGAGATGTGGAATCACTGCACCTTGGAAAGAGATTTTGTCCCCCCAGTCGGCGACTCTGCAAGAAGGGCAGGCGAGCGCTTGTCTTCCTGCATAGTGGAGCTTTCGGCTCAGCACACAATCGAGCGGATCGTTATCGTGACGCATGGCGGGTTAATCACAGACTTTATGGTAAACGAATTTTCCCAAGATGAGTTGAATGCCTATCACCCGGACTTTGTTCAAACGCAGAGTCGACTGGTCCCTGAGTGTTCTATCACTCATATAAAATACGTTGATGGGCGATTTGTATTAATCGATTTCGCAAATATAACGCACTTACATCTTTTGGGATAAAATCTGTTGGAGTTCTTCTATACGCTGAAAACAGGCTGCCCTACATTCGGCGGCTTGTTCGCCGAGCGGCCCTAAACCCCAATAATTGCAACATGATGGCAAACGCAGTCCTAAAGCGCACTATTGACATTCGGAGCTTGCAGCTGTAATTTGTGAATATAAAATAAAAACATTCATAAAATCATAAATAAATTCATGAAGGATGTGAACAGCGACATGCCAAAAAAGTTTTCCGAGCAGGAACGCGAATGGATCCGTCAGAAATTGCTTTCGGAGGGGCGGCACCAATTTGAAACAGCAGGTCTTCGCAAAACGAGCGTGGAGGATTTGACGAAGGCTGCCGGCATTGCCCAAGGCTCGTTTTACATGTTTTTCGCTTCGAAAGAGGAGTTATATTATGAACTTCTGCTGGAAGAGGAACAGCGTATCCGCAATACTGTGCTGGATTTATTCCCCCCTGATGAGGTTTGCAGCAAGGAAGGCATCAAGCGGTTTCTTTCCTATTCATTAAGAATGATGGATGAAAGCCCGCTCCTCCGGAAGATGATGGATCGGGGCGAGATGGAAATGTTGTTCAGGAAGTTACCCAAGGTGCAGCTGGAACGCAATTTTAGCGAGGATCAAGAAGCGCTCTTGCCGATCATTACGTCTTGGCAAAGAGCGGGCATTTTATCCGGTACGCCTTCTGAATCGATTGTGGGGATGATTCGATCCTTGGCCTTGCTGACGCTGCACAAGAATGACATCGGAGAAGCCCAATATACGGCAACGATCGAGCTGCTGGTCGAATTGTTATCGGCTGGTATGCTTGCGGCATCAAGGCCTTTTAAAGGAGACGAGCCGGTATGATCGAAGTTAGAGGGCTTCATTTTACCTATCCGAACCGGAGCGAGCAGACCCTGCGCGGACTGGATTTTGTGATTCCAACCGGGGAAATCTTCGGATTCCTCGGTCCTTCCGGCGCGGGTAAAAGCACGACGCAAAAGCTGCTGATCGGCGTGCTGAAGGGCTATCAGGGAAGCGTAAAAGTAATGGGCAGCGAAATCAGGGATATCGGTCCCGACTATTACGAACGAATCGGGGTTGCCTTTGAATTCCCGAACTTCTACAGCAAATTTACGGTTCTTGAGAATTTAAAGCTCTTTCGTTCCCTCTACAAGGGAAAAACCGAGGATCCTATGCATCTGCTGGAACAAGTCAATCTTGCAGATGCTGCAAACATGAAGGTGTCCCAGCTGTCCAAAGGGATGAAGATGAGGCTTAACTTCTGCCGGGCGCTGCTGCACGATCCGGATATCCTCTTTCTGGATGAGCCCACCTCCGGCTTGGACCCGGTGAACGCGAAACGGATGAAGGAATTGATTCTGGCGAAAAAGGCGGAGGGGAAGACCGTCCTCATCACAACGCATAATATGCAAGCGGCAGAGGAGCTTTGTGATCGAGTAGCATTTATTGTTGACGGTGAAATCAAACTGATCGATTCGCCAAGAGAATTGAAGCTGCGGAAGGGAAGGAAGGAGCTTCGCGTAGAATTTCGCAAGAACGGCCAGCTGAAGGAAGCCTTATTTCCTCTTGACGGTATTGGCGGGAATGATCAATTTCTTAAGATTATAAAGAATGATATGCTCGAAACGATTCATTCGCAGGAGGCATCCCTTGAACAAATTTTTATCGAGGTGACGGGGAGGCAGCTGATATGAAAGGCTTATCCCTGTTGATATTCGACCTGCGTTTTCAATGGCGTCATGGATTCTATTTCGTTTATGTATTCGTTTGTTTTTGTTATTGGATCTTGCTTAGGTTCATTCCAGAAATCTATAAGGAGACGACAGCCATAGCGCTGACCTTCAGTGACCCTGCAGCTTTAGGACTTATCATGGCAGGCGGGATGGTTTTGTTGGAGAGGGACCAAGGCGTCCACGATCCGCTGTTCGTCACGCCGGCTCATATTCGGGATTATTTGCTGGCGAAAGCCGGATCGCTGTCCGTCTTGTCCCTTGCGGCAGGATGGGCCATTCATGCGGCAAGCGGCAGCCTTCCGCAGTCACCGCTTGCTTTTTCTGCAGGCATCGTCCTGACGTCAACCTTTATGACCTTGCTATCGATAGGCGTGGCGGCACGACACCGTACCATCAATGGTTTTATTCTGATGGTGCAAGTCTACGCTTTGCCATTTGTCCTTCCATTGCTGGGCTACTTTCATTTATGGCATACGGATCTGTTTCTCCTGCTTCCGACCGAAGGGACACTTCGATTACTCGGTTCTCCTTCTGGCGGCCTGTCCGTAAATCACCTTCTTTACTCCGCATTCATCCTATTGATCTGGAATTCCGCAGCATATATCTGGGCACACCGCTCTTATTCACGCCATGTGCTGATGAGGATCGGAGAAGGAGGGGATGGCAATGGAAAAATATAAAGCCCTGATGATGAAGGATTTTCGGCACGCATTGAAAGACCCCGTGCTCATGGCGGCTATGATCGGTCCGCTGGTGCTTATCTTCCTGTCCAGGTTCGGTTTTCCTATAGCCGTTCATTGGCTTGACATGCATTATTCGTTTAATCTTGAGCAATATCGCGGCTTTGCTGCCTCATTGTTAGTTGTGACGATCCCGATGTTAACAGGGATGCTTACGGGGCTGCTTATCCTCGACGAACGGGATGAGAATATGATAGCCTATTACGCGGTTACGCCGCTGATGCGTAAAGGTTATTTGCTGTATAGAGTGGCGCTTCCAACCCTGCTGTGCATCGTTTTATCCGCAATCTATTTGCAATGGTCTACGATGTCGGTCGTTCGATGGGAAACGCTGTATGCTTTGCTGCTGCTGGCATTGGAATCGCCGTTGTTTACGCTCTTTCTCGCCGCATTCTCATCAAATAAAGTGGAGGGACTGGCCTTATCCAAAATCGGAGGGTTGTTCATCATAGGCCCTGTGGTGGTTCATTTTGTTCCGGGAGCTTGGCAGGTGCTTGGGGCTTTGCTGCCTAGTTATTGGCCGGCAAAGGTCCTCGATCTGATCATGCATGATGAACCATTCCCTGCATTTGTGTTCTTCTTGCTGGGCTTGCTATTACATCTAGCGTGTTTGTTTCTCATGATCAATGTGTTTAAAGCCAAGCAAGCATAGATCTCTCTTGCTAGCATAGGGACGAAAAACAGTGCTGCGGGTGGAGGTGGCGCTTTTATGGTAAACTTTTTAGATAAGAAGAAGTTCAGGCAAGTAAGGAGTGGAGCAGTTGTTTGCTGAACAGCGGCATCAAATCATTATTCAGAAATTGAATCAAGACAAATCGATCCGGGCTTCGGAGCTCATGGAGCATTTCGGGGTTTCGTTCGAGACGATTAGACGGGACCTTGAATACTTGGAAAACGAAGGCCATCTGCGGCGGGTGCACGGGGGGGCGATTCCTAGAGATCCGGATTACAGCCACGAAATTCCGCTTCCGATCCGTGAATCGATCTTTATGGAAGAGAAGAAGGAGCTGGCTCAAATCGCGGTTCGTTATGTGACTGAAGGGATGTCCGTCGCGCTGGACCCGAGTACGACAAACACTGAAATAGCGAAGGCGCTCAAGACGAAATTCGACCGATTAACGATTATTACGAACTCGCTTCCGATCGTGAATGAACTCGTGTCGATGCCGGGGTATACGGTCATCATGACCGGTGGCGTCATTCGTCATGAAGAGCTGAGCATCATCGGCGACCTAACGGAGGAATTTACAGCTCGCTTTCACGCGGATCTATTTTTTATGAGCATGAGCGGGGTTACGTTAGAAGCAGGGATTACGGATAACGCCATCGGCGAGGTTCAGGTGAAAAAAATCATGCACGCTAACGCCAAGCGTACCATCGCCCTCGCAGACAGCAGCAAGTTCGGACAAAACTCGTTTATCAAAGTATGCGGGGCAAGCGAAGTCGAGCGGTTTGTAACGGATTCGAAAATCGACAGAAATATTGTTGATCAATTCAGCAAGAGCGGCATTGAGATCGTATATAAATAGGCAGGAGCGGTGAACGATTCTTGGTTTTATGCAAACCCGGAATCGTTTTTTTGTGTGTGATTGATTGCGTTTATGTGGTATTATTTGTATTAATCAAAGGAATGAGATAAACGATCGCTTCACTAAGGGAGGAGAGCCTCAAAATGAAAATCCATTTTCTCGGAACGGCTGCTGCGGAAGGATTCCCCAATCCGTACTGCCGCTGTGACGTCTGTTGCAAGGCGAGATCGCTTGGAGGAAAAAACATCCGAACGAGAAGCTCTGTATTGATTGATGGCATAATCAAGGTCGACTACTCCGCAGACTCCCATATGCAGGCGCTCCGTGACGGGATCGATTTGGGTGCGGTTGAGCATCTGTTATTCACGCATACGCATTACGATCATTTCCAGCCATCGGATCTGTACAACCGCGTTGACGGGTTTGCACACGGTATCGATCACCCCTTACATATTTATGGCAACGATGCGGCGATTAGCCAAAGCATACCAGCGATTGGCCCGGATGCTGGAGACCGGTTCGCCTTCCACTTATTGCGTCCCTTCGAGACGATTTTCTTGGGCGATACGCAAGTTACTCCTTTGCTCGCGAATCATGACCGTATGGAAACATGTTTGTTGTTTTATATTGAAAAAGGGGGCAAGACGCTGTTTTACGGCAATGATACGGGCTGGCTGCATGACGATACATGGGAATGGCTGAAAGGCAAAGCGATCGATATGGCGATTCTTGATTGTACGCATAGCTATACAAACAATGACCGAAATCCAAATCATATGGGCATTGAAACCGTGCTGGAGGTCCAGCGCGTGTGGCGGGAGGAAGGCAACCTTGGCATGGATGGCCAGGTTTACGTGACTCATTTTACGCATAACTCCGGCTTTTTGCATGATGATTTTGAGCGTGCCTTCGAGCCTGCCGGCATCAAGGTTGCCTACGATGGCTTGATCGTCGATCTATGACGGGCGGAGACAGCGCCAAAGAACGGCGACAGATTGTAATTGTAGGTATCGTTACTGCACTGACCCTCTTCGGTGATTCGATGCTGTACATCGTATTGCCGGTATATTGGAAGGAAGCGGGACTAGACGCGCTATGGCAGGTCGGCGTACTGCTGTCCGTCAATCGTCTTGTCAGGCTCCCTCTTAATCCACTAATCGGGTGGCTGTATCACCGCATGTCGCTTCGAACCGGTCTGTTTATGTCGGTCGGGCTGGCGGCGCTTACCACGGTGGGATACGGCATATTCAAAGGGTTCGTTCTCTGGGTAGCCCTCCGTGCCATTTGGGGGATTGCATGGTCCTTGCTGCGAATGGGTGGATATTTGACCGTCATCCGCTATTCCGATGATACGAACCGGGGACGCTTCATGGGAACGTATAACGGATTGTGGCGTCTTGGCAGCTTGGTCGGCGTACTGTTCGGAGGATTGCTCGTGCCCATGATCGGCCTGTCAGCCGTCTCCATACTATTCGGGATCATGGCTTTGATCGGGCTTCCGCTCATCGCCGTATCCATAAGCAAGGGAAAAGCTTCGGGAATGCATCAACTGGATCCTCCACGCGGAGTGAGGAACACGGTCTGGTCGCTGCAGGTGAAAAAAATCGTGATAAGCGGATTAATGATATCGTTACTGCACGCTGTGTTCGGCGCGACGCTCACGTATCTCATCGATACAAGCCATCCCGGCGGGATCCCTTGGTTCGGTTTGATAATCGGCAGCACTGCGTTAGGCGGTGTATTGACGGCGCTGCGCTGTGCATGGGAGCCGTTCCTGGCCAGATGGTTCGGACGTCATACCGATGGGCCGAGAGGAAGGCTTCCTCTGTTTATGGTATCGCTGGCGGGCGCAGCGGCCGGATATGCTTTGCTGCCTTGGCAGCTGCCAATCGGCATTTGGGTCGGAATTGTAATTTTCGTCATGATTACCAGCACCGCACTTGGCACCATTATGGACGCGATGGCCTCCGACGCAGCGAAGAATACATCCGTGATTACCGTCATGACCGCATATTCCGTGTCAACCGATTTAGGGGCGGCGATCGGCCCGACGTTGATTTATTGGGTGGTCGGCTTGCAATATGGCATGACATCCATGTATCTAGCGTGCGCAGCTGTATTCATTTTGATTGGTTTATGGTACCGGCAGGACGGTATGAGAAAAGGGAGGGGATTCCTTGGAGAAGAAGCTAACATTTCGTGAGGACGGATCGTTTGTCATCGTGCAGTTTTCCGATGTGGAGTTTATTGATGAGGAGGATGTGGATCCGGAGACGCCGATGCTCGACTCGATGACGAAGGCAACGATGGACAGGATCATTGCGCTTGAGCAGCCTGATCTTGTTGTATTCGCGGGAGATTTGATTGCAAGCGCAAGGAGCAAGGATCCGCTGCAATCATTCCGCAGCGCGGTTGCTGTCGCTGAAGACAACCGTGTGCCGTGGGCGGCGGTGTTTGGCAATCATGACTCGGAGGGGAATGTTCCCCGAAAGAGGATGCATGAGGAGCAGCTCCATCATGCATATTGCGTCGCCAAACCGGATCCTCCGGGAGTAAGCGGAGCGGGTAACTATGTGCTGACGGTTGACGATCCAACGGGGAAGCCGGCTGCTGCGTTGTTCTTCCTCGACAGCGGCGATTACTCACCGATTGAAGCGGTGGGTGGGTATGACTGGATTCGCCGTGATCAAATCGATTGGTACGTCTCCGAATCCCGGCGATTGGCCGAACGGAACGGCGGGACGCCTTTACCTGCACTGGCATTTTTCCATATTCCGCTGCCGGAATACAAAAAGGTGTGGGAGACGTCAGTGTGCGAAGGCCATTGCAGTGAATGGATCAGCTCGCCCAAAGTCAATTCCGGCATGTTCGCCGCCATGGTAGAAATGGGAGATGTTATGGGCACATTTGTCGGCCATGACCACTCGAACGATTATTCCGGAGTGCTGCACGGCATCCGCCTTTGTTACGGCAGATCTACTCGTTATGTCAGTTATGTGGAAGGTGTGAGGAAGGATAAATTCCCGACGGGTGCACGAGTTATTCGAATCACAGCGGGCGAGCGGCAGTTTGAGACATGGATCCGCCAGAGCGACGGATTGATCGGGGAAATGCCCTTACATGAGCCGGGTGCTCACTAAGAGAATCTACTAGTCCCTATCCTCTTAAATAGGACGACTTCGATGAGAGCAGCTTGCCCTGGCAGCTGCTCTTCCTCTATATTAAAAAGGAAATTTCTACTGCGAAATGGATTCGTGACATAATATAGGAGGCAGAAGATGGTCGGGACGATTATAATATGTTTTTTGGTACTACACATCATTATGGCTGCAATCATGGCGGTTTTTCCTGGAGATGAAGGCATGAGAAATACCATTGGGCTTCAAGCCTACACCCCCAAGCCGAAATCATTTTGGGACTACATGTTTAACGTGCTGGTCTTTCTCATTGCGGGTGGAGCTTTATATATGGAGCGTATCAATGATCGGATTGCACAGAAGTCTTGGCTGGTTCGGATCGGCATCCGAATTATGGTTCTTGTTATAGCTATCATCAGTGCATTTATCCTTGCCCTCATCTTTTCATTTTGAATTCCAAGGTATCTATAATAGATGTAATTAAAGTGGGCTTCATCAAAGCCTGAAGTTAGGGAGTTCTATGCTCTGATGTTGAGTTATGAACAACAGAAGTCGCCAATAGTGGCGACTTTTTTACGTACTGCGTGCAAGTAGACTATCCCATGTTCTCAACTAAAAAAAACTTTATGCACCTCCGCTCACTGGGATTTGAAACATTAGTTGCATAAGCCAACTATATGCGTGTATTATGTATGTAGTTGGCAAATAAAACTAATGGAGTCGAAGTACATGAAACCTGAAGTTCTTCAACATGGAGCATACGGAAAAGAAGTTACAGCAATTAATCGCCATTTGCAATTATTGCTTGCTCCACGGCTCGCTGCTCTTCAGCTGGGCTTTGGTCAGCATATGTTTTTGTTCATGCTGTCAAAGAAGGAAGGGGTGAATCAGAAGACGCTGAGTGAGCAGCTGCTGCTAGACAAGACCACGACGGCAAAGGCGATCCGTAAGCTGGAGCTCGAAGGCTATGTTCGCAAAGAGATGGATCCTGCGGATTTACGCAACCATCAACTTTTTCTTACAGATGCGGGGAAGGCTGTCGTGCCGAAGATTGAGGAGGCATTAGCGGAGGTGATGGAAATTGGCATCGAAGGGATGTCCGCAGAGGAATATGGGGAATTCATGCGGCTGCTGAAGATCGTGTTGAACAACTTTGACAAGCATGCTCAATCCATTCGTCAACATACTGAATGACATGTGGGATGTATATGCGTATAACCGTAATCGGCTCAACGAGTCCAACCGGACTGGAGGTTTTAAGGAACGGCATCGCCAGAGGTGATGAACTGGTCGCGTTCACAAGGCGGCCGAACGTATTAAAGTCTTTTCAAGGTATAACCAAGATAGTAACCGGAGATGGAATCCACCTGTCAGACCTCCAGCATGCGATCAACGGAAGCGAAGGAGTGATTGCCATCGTCGGTGGAAAGGCCAATGTCGCCGCTGTTATTCAAAATGTCATTCAGGCCATGCAAGAAGCCAAAGTCCGGCGACTGGTGTTTGTCAGTTCCTATTTACTTGAAGCTAAACGTCCATGGCCCACCGTTCTCGTTGCAAGATGGATCTTTCGCCGCGACTTGGCAGAACTGCGCGAAGCTGAGAATGTAATCCGAAGTTGCGGGTTGAACTGGACGATCTATCGGCCGACTCAGCTAAACGACAAACCCGCCACGGGTCGTTGGAGAATCCAGGAACGAGGGAACGATTTCAAATCGGGCCCGTATCAAATCAGCCGGGCGGATTTAGCAGCTGCATTGCTGGACGCTGTTACGAAGGATGCATACGATCGAGGTATTTATAGTGTAACTTGGGGCAAGTAACAAGGAGGAAACGAAATCGCCATGGATTACCTGTATCTATCCCTGTTAGTCATTCATATTTCTTCGGCCATATTCGGTGTTGGACCGGTGTTTTTATTCAATATGATTCTGAAAAGAGCGAAGACGGCCGATCAGCTGCGGTATGCTCACCACATCGTGGAGAAGTTAAACAAAAATGCGAATCTTTCATTCGGCATCCTTCTCGTCACGGGCTTGATTTTGGGCTGGATGAGCCCCTACTTGTTTCGGCAAATGTGGTATATCGCGTCGATTGTGCTGTTCCTAATCTCAGGCTTTTACGCGATTCTGGTCGTTGAACCGATCTTAAAGAGACTTCATCAAATCGCGAGCCAGTCAACCTCGGGAGAAGTTTCTCAGGAATACAAGCAGCTGTTCCGAAAAAAACAAGCCCGCGATACGATTGCGAACCTTATGGCCATCGCGATCATTCTTCTTATGATCATCAAGCCCGTATTCTAGGGAAGCAACGATATACACAGATCAAGTCGCGATTCATCGCGGCTTTTTTTATTCTGATTGCTAGTAACCATCCGTGCACAGCGGCTGGCCTGCATTATCTTATGAGCTGTGAAGAAATCGATTGGTGATTTCCAATGAAGAATTTGACACATGAATGCTAAGTGTATATATTATATATATACGGTATATACTCAATTAACGGCAGTGAGGTGAATGATCATCAACATTATTTTGTCTAACGCATCGAGCGACCCGATTTACATACAGATCATGAATCAGATCCGGCAGAGCATCCTGAACGGTGATTTGAAGGCCGGCGATAGTCTTCCCTCGATACGGCAGCTGGCCAAGGATCTGCAGGTTAGCGTAATTACGACTAAGCGCGCTTATGAAGAGCTCGAGAAGGAGCAGCTCATTGACACGGTTGTAGGCAAGGGATGCTTTGTGTCAGGAGCAAATAAAGATTTTATACGGGAGCAGCGAATGAAACGATTAGAAGAGAAAATGATGGAAATCATTCGGGAAAGCAAGGAATTAAGTTTGAGTCAGCAGGATGTCATCGAACATCTGACATTATTGTTTGAGGAGGAACAGACGCCATGAATGCCATAGAAATACGAAATCTAACCAAAGCATACCCGCTATTCACCGTTGATGATGTATCTTTGGATGTGAGGCAAGGATATATTACCGGCCTGATTGGCCCGAACGGCGTTGGCAAGAGCACTTTGATCAAGATGATGCTGGGCATCGTCCGTCCGGATTCCGGAAGCGTGAAAATACTGGGCTGCGAAATGCCTAAACAAGAAATCGCCATTAAGCAGCGGATCGGGATCGTATCGGATGACTGCTTCTACTATGAGCATCTGACGATTCATGATACGAAAAAGCTGGTCGCTCCCTTCTACGACAAGTGGAATGACAGCAAGTTTAAGGGATATCTCGACCAATTCGAGCTGTCTCCCAAGAAGAAGATTGGAGATCTATCCAAAGGAATGAAGATCAAGCTTGCCCTTGCCGTTGCTCTATCGCATGAGGCCGAGCTTCTTATTATGGATGAGCCGACTTCCGGTCTCGATCCGGTGTTTAGAAGGGAAATGCTTGATCTGCTTGCGGATATGATGCAGAACGAGAGGAATTCCATCATTTTCTCGACCCATATCACGACGGATCTGGACCGGATCGCGGACTATATTACCTTCATCAATCGCGGGAAGATTGTATTTAATGAAGCGAAGGAAGATGTGCTTGAGCGATACGCGCTCATAAAGGGGGATATGGAGCTGCTTGATTCGGATATCCGAAAAGAATTCATCGGGATTCGTGAGACAGCCGTCGGTTTTGAGGGCTTAGTCGATAACAGGCACAAGGCTGCACAATTGTTCGGGAATCACGCTGTATTGGAAACCCCTTCCCTGGAAGACATCATGTATTTCACGGCCAAAGGAGGACGGGTTCATGCTTAATCTGCTGCGCAAGGACTTTATCGCCTTAAAAAGCTCCTTGTGGATGACTTTATTTTATCTGGCGGTGTTCAGTATCGCTTTTATACCAAGGAGCGACTTTTCCATTTACTTTGTCGGGATCTATACTGCATTCGCCTCCGTTAGTCTTGTGACGATGATCGATATCAAGAACAATAATCATCATTTTCTGGTCACGCTGCCGGTCAGCCGCAAGCATATTGTACAGGCGAAATACATCACGGCGATCCTGTTTATGCTGTTTGGCGTCCTTGGTTCCTTTGGTATCCATTGGTTTGTAAAGCTTGCATTCCCGCAGCTTAACAAGCCGGATTATACCGTCTTGGACATCCTGGTTCCAATGGGGATACTGCTAGTATTAACTTCCATATATATGCCTTTATTCTATGCACTGAGTAAAAAAGGAGCCGGCATTATTAACGCTGTATTTTTAATCGCGCTCATTATTATGGCACAGCCCACTGCGTTCATGATGACATTGCTGAATGAGAATCACATGATGAGCAGTAATCTATTATTTATGGCTGCAGCCGGTATCTTACTGCTATTCATTGCTTCCTATTATGTGGCGGTCACCCTGTTCTCGAGAAAGGACATGTAAGAAGCTGAGCCACGCCTGCCCATTGTCCCGGCCACTTTTGCAGAACCAAGCTTTTCCTGCAACGGGGGTCAACTTTTACTTATAAAGGAGATTACGCATTTTGAAAGATACATTACATACAAGCCGCCCTCATCGCAGAAAAGAATGGATGTATATTCTTGCAGGACTTGTAGTTCTGCAGCTGCTATTCATCGCGTTCGATCATGCTTCGTGGACGCCGTTTAAAGTGAAGGAAGGGTCCTGGTTTGAAGACCTTTCGCAAGCCAAGCTATTTACGGAATGGTTCACGCCGTATAAAACAGCGTCGCATAATCTATTCACCGCAATCTTCGCCGCTACGTTGCTTCCAGCAGGTTTAATAGGGGCCGTGAAGGATCTATCATCTAGAAAATGAACGCACTGCAAATAGGAGGAGCTGGGCTCTGTTCGGGATATATTTATGAGGCAACTAACACCCCATATAACTCGTTGTTCATAAGTGATTGTTAAAGGACATCCCGGGCGGTTCCAGGGTGTCCTTTTCGACATTGCGAGGGCTTAGCGGCTTTGATATCCTCGAAAAAATGTGCATATAATAGGCTATATGAAGGGAGGAGCAGCGTATTCGCTACCTTTATGAATTTATAGAGCATCAGGAAGATCTGCCTATCAAGCTCTTCGTGAACAGCGTAAAGCATATTCATTTTCACTGGCATAAGGAGGTGGAAATCGTCTATGTTCTCCAAGGCTCCGTCATCATGTACCTTGATCAGAAGCAATATACGCTCCATGAAGATGATGTCATTGTCGTGAACAGCATGTCGGTGCATCAGATCGAGCGGACAAGCCAAGACAATGTGCTGCTGACGCTGCAGTTCGGTCCTGAATGGTTGAATAATCAAGCATTTATTTCTTGTAATTCTGCTGCCGATCCGGAGCAGCACCGGCAGCTGCAGGGCATCAAGCAAAATCTCGCCCAGATGGTATGGGAGATCAACAAGAAGGCGCCGGGTTATCAAAGCTACGCGATGGGAACCCTGCAAACGTTGTGCGGCGGCCTGCTTCGGTATTTTGCGGATGGAACGAATCCCGCAGCCGACGAGGGCAGCAGAGAGTACGACTATAAGAGGCTGAACAGGGTCCTTACGTATGTAGACCAGCATTATAATGAGAAGATTAGTCTGCAAACCATGGCAGATCTGGAGCATTTAAGCCTGCATTATTTCTCGCACTTCTTTACGGATAAAATCGGCATCCCCTTCCAAAAGTATTTGACGTTGGTACGCTTGGAGAAGGCGCAAGCCGAGCTTGCCGGAAGCGAGAAAAGCATAACGGAAATCGCGCTCGATTGCGGCTTTGCCAACGTGAAGCTGTTTAATAAATATTTCAAAGAAAAGTACGGCTGCACCCCGAGCTCCTATCGCGATGCCTTGCTTGCCGAAGAAGCTCATCGGCCGGACCGCAAGCCGTTAACTTACGACGAGTCCTCAAGCGGCGACTATTATGAGATGGATACATGGAATGCCATGGGTACGTTATATCGGTATCTGGATGCTAGAGCAGACACGAAGCCCGATTCGCTAAACCCACCGCCTCCGCTTGCGGCGGAGCGGCAGTTGATCGAGATCCAAGCCGATGGGCCTTCGGCAAGATATGAACAGCACTGGAATGTAACGACGACCGCAGGCAGGGCAATCGAAGGATTGCGGGAAGATTGGCGCCGGCAGCTGCGTGAACTGAAAGGGCATATTCCGTTCCGGTATATCCGTTTCCACGGCATATTTAACGATGAGATGATGGTGTACAGCGAGAAAGAAGACGGAACTCCTGTATATAATTGGTCATATGTCGACAAGCTGTATGATTTTCTCCTGGAGCAGGGAGTGAAGCCGTTTGTCGAGCTCAGCTTCATGCCGAGCCAGCTCGCCCGTTCCAAGGAAACGATATTTTGGTGGAGAGGAAATATTTCACCGCCTGCCGATCAAACCAAGTGGGACGCGCTGGTTCGGGCGTTCGTGCGCCATTGCCTGAATCGATATGGGGCGAAGGAAGTGGAAAGCTGGTACTTCGAGGTATGGAATGAACCGGATTTGTCCGGGGTGTGCTGTGGTTAAAGCCTTGGCCTTCTGGTCCTTTACCGACGTCTTCGAAGAAAGCACGGTGCCGACTTCACCGTTCTATGGAGGCTTTGGCTTGATCAACCGGGACGGCCTCAAAAAGCCGAGCTATTATGCCTTAGAGCTGTTGCAAAAGCTGGGTGACGAGCTTCTGGTACAAGGGGACGGTTATGTTGGAACGCGAACCCGGGACGGCAGCATGCAGTTCCTGTTCTATCACTACGTGCACGTGGATCCGCTGTTTTCAAGCGGCGACTGGTCCGAATTGACCAGCACGAACCGTTACGATGTCTTCGAGGAGAAAGGAAGCCGCATATTCGAATTATCGCTGAGCAAGCTTACCGGAACGTACAAATGTACAAGTTATCGGCTGGACCGGCAGCATGGGTCGGTGTTTGACGAGTGGATTCACATGGGGGCTCCCGAGTTCCTTACGGAGGAAGAGCTTGTCTATCTTCACAAGCGAAGCGGGTCCGGCATAAGGACAGAGCTTCTTCAGCAGGATAACTGGCGGAAAGAAATTGTACTCCCGCCTCATGGCGTCATGCTGCTAGCGTTGGACAGGCAGTATTAGCATGAATCGAATCATGGATCAACAAACATCCCTTTTTTAAAAGGGGTGTTTTTTGCTGTTTATTTTTGAGGGTGAGACGCAAGCTAGAACGAAAGAGACGAACTAGGCAAAAAATGCCCCCTTTAACGACAACTTAAAACAAGAAAGCGTTGCCACGAAGGCCCTATACTAATGATACAGCCGCACGAGAATGACAGGAGGGAAAACAAGATGAAGCGTTTCATGAAATGGATGACAGAATCGTTTGCGCCTCGATTGGAGGCGTTTACGAACAATGTTTGGGTTTCATCTATTCAAGACGCCATTATGGTCGCGATTCCGATGATATTTATCGGCTCGATCATTACGTTGATTTCGATTTTAAAGGATTTCTTCCCGGGGATGCCGGATCTATCACCGATCACGACATTTAGCTTCGGTCTGCTAGGTTTATTCATTTCTTTCTTAACGCCTTATATGGTAATGGAAAAGAGGGAGCGCCACAAAATCAAGCTGCTGGCAGGAATGACAGGCTTATCTTTATTCATCATGCTGCTTAACCCGACCATGAACGAGGATGGAACCGTCAAGTTTATCCTAGAACGCTTTGGCGCGACGGGCATGATTACGGCACTGCTTGTGGGGATATTCGTAGCGGTGATCATGAATGTCTGCGGTAAATTCTCCTTCTTTAAAACAGAGAGCTCGCTTCCTGAGTTCATTAAGGAATGGTTCGATTTTCTCATTCCGATCGCGATCATTTTAACTACAGGATGGGTCCTGGTTTACCAGCTGCACTTTGATATTTTTGCGCTCATCGTAAATGCATTTGAACCTCTTAATGCTGTGGGGCAAAGTCTCATCGGGTTCGTATTGTTTAACTTTATCGGCGTTGTTCTGTACTCCTTCGGGGTCAGCCCGTGGGTGTTGATGCCGATATGGTATACCATTTGGATTCCGGCTATCGAGGAGAATGCCGCTTTAGTGGCAAAAGGACTGGACCCGGTCAATATCAATACCTTTGAAACCTTTTTCTCGGGATGGCTGGGCATCGGAGGTATGGGAGCTACTTTGCCGCTCGCCGTCTGGTTCCTGCTTGCCAGATCGCAAAAGCTGAAATCCGTCGGTAAAGCGACGATTATCCCCTCCCTGTTTAATATTAACGAGCCGATCGTCTACGGAGCGGTTGCTTTCAACCCGCTGCTCATGGTTCCGATGTGGATTAATGGTCTTATAACGCCGATCATTGTGTATTTGGCGCTCGATATGGGGCTGGCGAGAATTCCAAGCCAAATCTTTCAATTGTGGTATACCCCGATCGGGCTGTCTACCTACATGATGTCCGGACTCGGCGGTCTTGTTCTTCTGGCCGTTGTCTTATTGATTGTATTCGCGGTATGGTTTCCGTTCTTCAAGCTGTATGATGCGCAAGAACTCAAGAAAGAGCGGGAAGCAAGCTCAACAAGTCATGTATAAAGGATGGATACCAAATGAACCGATCAATTCATGAATTAATTCAAGAAATGACGCTTACGGAAAAAGCATCCCTCTGTGCGGGATTGAATATGTGGATGACCAAAGGCATCGAGCGATTGAACATTCCAGCTGTGCATATGTATGACGGAACCAACGGGATCCGGAAAACGAACAGCGATGAAGAAATGGGCATTACGTCCGAGAATGTTCCAGCAACCTGCTATCCTACCGGTTCGGCCATCGGCTCCTCCTGGAACACCGACCTGCTGCATGAAGTCGGGGTAGCGCTTGGACAGGAATCCAAGGAAATGGGCGTGGAGCTGCTGCTCGGACCGGGCATTAACATGAAACGGACGCCGCTTGGCGGCAGAAACTTCGAGTATTACTCGGAGGACCCTTGCTTAACAGGCGAGCTTGGCGCAGCCTTCATTAACGGGCTCCAAAGCGAAGGCGTGGGGGCTTCCCTCAAGCATTTCGCTTGCAACAATCAGGAGAACGAGAAAATGGTCACGAGCTCGGAGGTCGACGAACGGACGCTTCGCGAAATTTATCTTAGCGCCTTCGAACGGATCATTAAAAAATCGGATCCATGGACCGTCATGTGCTCATATAATTTGCTCAATGGCAGTTATACAAGCGAGAACGAGCATTTGCTCCATGATATATTGAGAGAAGAGTGGGGCTACGAAGGTGTCGTGCTGTCGGACTGGACTGCCGTCAATGACCGGATTCGCGGGCTAAAGGCTGGCCTTGATCTTGAAATGCCAGGGCCGGCTCACTACAATACAAAGGCAATTGTGGAGGCTGTGGAGCGCGGAGAACTCTCCGAAGAGAAGCTCGATCAGAGCGTTGCCCGTATTCTAAAGCTTGTAGAGCGAGTGACAGCCCCGAAAGAAAATGCCTCCGGTGCTGATCAAGACTATCACGCGCTTGCGAGAAAAGCAGCAGCCGAAAGCATCGTGCTGCTTAAGAACGAGAATGGCATTCTCCCTATTAAGCCTGAATCCACGCCATCGATTGCAATCATCGGACGTTTTGCCAAGAAGCCAAGAATTCAAGGGGCAGGCAGCGCCGAAGTCACGCCAACGCGGGTCGATATTCCATGGGATGAAATCAAGGAACTGGCGGGAGAGACGGTTACGCTAAGCTATGCAGAGGGATACCCCGCTGATGACTCCATTCGCGAGGACCTGATTAAGGAGAGCGCGTCGTTGGCGGCGACATCCGATCTAGCCGTATTGTTCGTCGGCCAGCCGGAATATGCGGAATCCGAGATGCATGATTTGAAGGGAATTAACCTTCCTGAGCATCAAGTGAAGCTCATTCAAGCCGTTGCAGCCGTTCAGCCGAACTGCGTTGTGGTAACAAGCAGCGGGAACGCGCTGGCGATGCATCCATGGGTGCAGCATGTGCCCGGGGTCATCCATTCCTGGTTGACGGGGCAGGGGATGGGCAGAGCCATTGCCGAAATCCTGTTCGGGCACACAAACCCTTCCGGCAAGCTGTCCGAGACCTTCCCGGTCAAGCTGTCGGATAATCCATCGCATATGCGGATTCAGGGAGAAAACGGCAAGCTGTATTATCGTGAAGGACTGTTTATCGGCTATCGCTACTACGACCGGAAGGAGATGGCTCCGCAATTTCCGTTCGGACATGGCTTGTCGTACACGACATTTAAGTACACGGATCTTGAAGCGGCACAGCATGAGAAGGGAGTTACCGTTTCCCTTCAAGTAGAGAATACCGGAAAGCGCACCGGGAAGGAAACCGTTCAGTTGTATGTGCACGATGAGGAATGCAAATGGGTGCGTCCCGAAAAGGAGCTTAAAGCTTTTGCAAAAATCGAGCTCGCGCCGGGCGAAAAGCGGAAGATCGTCTTTGAGCTTGAAGAAAGAGATTTTGCCTATTACAACACGAAATACAATCGCTGGGTAGCAGAAAGCGGATATTTCCAACTCCGCGCAGGCAGCTCGTCCCGTGATATCCGAGTGACGAACCGACTGTTCTGCGACTTCGGCAAGGAAGAAATCACGTTCCATAAATTCAGCCTGCTCAATGAATGGGTGAGCGACCCGATCGCAAAGGACGTATTGGAAGAGTGCATCAATGAAATGAACAAGCACGTGAAGGACAAAGTAACTCTCCAAGATGAGTTCCTGGGATTTTGGGAGGACTTCCCGGTCATTAAAATCTTCCAGATGTTCGGGCAAAGCTGGATGATGGAGCGGTCTCCGGATGAGATCGTCAGCGAGCTTATCGGACGTGTTAACGAGAAACGGCTCCAGAAGCAGCAAGCGTAACTCTTATAACTTCCTCATGCTGTCAAAAACTATATAGGCAATTCGTTTAAGAAGGATGTCATCACATGACATCCTTCTTTTTATCATGGAGGCAACCGGCCGTCATTACTGATTCTCGCCAAGATGAAGGACTTGGATGAAGAATAATTTAGCCGGCAAGTTCCCATAATACTGGATAAAGTTAAGGGAGGGACTGTCATGCTGGGCCGGTTACTAAAAAAAGCGCTAAAACGAAGCCGTCCGAAGAATTCGACACAGACTAGAACCGACGCACCAATTGAGATCCGCATGACTCTTCAAGAGTCCATTCAAACCTTAACTCATATCATGGGGAACAGTACGGACTTTATGGTTAGAAAAATATCAGGGCGAGAGGATCTTCCGGAGATTGCTATTTGCTATATTGAAGGGCTGGTTGATACGAATCTGCTTAATCGGATTCTGGAATCTTGGTTAACCGTAACGCTAGAAGCTGATCAAATGCCAGGTATCGAATCCTTACTGAATAAAATATTGCCAGCAGGCCCAATTAGCAAATTACATACAACCCAATCCATCATTTCGGCTGTTTTGGATGGGAAGGCTGTCATATTAGCAGATGGTATGAAAGAAGCCTTCTCTGCTTCGATCGAAAGCCTGGAGAAGCGCTCGATCGAAGAGCCGAGTTCACAAACCGTCATTCGGGGACCTAAAGACGGATTTACAGAGGATATTTCGACGAACCTGTCCCTCATCCGGAGAAGGCTTCGAACGCCGAGCTTACGGGTTCAATCGATGGTAATCGGCAGTTATACCAATACCAAAGTCATCATGGCGTATATCGAGGGAATTGCTGATGAAAGCGTGGTATCAGAGATCAGGGCTCGATTGCAAAGCATAGAAACCGATAGCGTTCTGGAAAGCGGGTATATTGAGGAGTTTATACAAGATAATACGCTCTCCCCATTCCCAACACTGATCAATACGGAGCGTCCCGATGCGGTAGCCGGAGGTCTGCTGGAAGGACAAGTGGTTATTCTGGTGGATGGCACGCCCTTTGTGTTGCTGGCTCCTGTCACCTTTTTTAGGTTCCTCCATTCCAGCGAGGATTATTATCAACGGTATGATCTCTCCACTTTTTTACGCGGAATCCGTTTTTTCTCCTTTGTCATATCCTTGCTGTTACCGTCACTGTATATTGCGATTTCAACTTTTCATCAGGAGATGATTCCGACAACATTATTGATCAGCCTGGCAGCGCAAAGGGAAGGAACGCCGCTGCCCGCACTCATGGAAGCGTTCATGATGGAGATTACGTTTGAAATTATTCGTGAAGCGGGCGTGCGGATGCCCAGGGTGATCGGACCGGCTATTTCTATCGTGGGAGCACTTGTTTTGGGCCAGGCCGCTGTACAGGCGGGACTCGTATCGGGGGCGATGGTCATCGTGGTCTCTTTTACAGCGATTGCCAACTTTGCTATACCGGCATTTAGCATGGCAGCTGCCATCCGAATCATTCGTTTTGTGTTGATGCTGCTGGCTGGCACCTTCGGTTTATACGGGATTTTGGCAGGGATCATCCCTATCTATGCTCACCTGGTTTCCTTGACTTCATTTGGCGTTCCTTATCTTTCGCCGGTTACCCCTCTGCGCTTCGCCGATTTGAGAGACCTGTTTGTTCGTTTGCCATGGCCATTCCTTAAGACAAGACCCCAAGATATGAATCGACGAAATATGGTCAGGCAGGGAATGAACCGACCGCAACAGGGGAAGAAGTGAACCGTACGAAAGTGAGGTGCATTATGCGTAGATTCGGTTTATGCTCGATCCCGCTCGTTCTGGCGTTATTGCTGACAGGATGTTGGAATCGAACGGAATTAAATGAAATCGGCTTGATTTCCGCTCTTGGCATAGACCGAAGCGAAGAAGGCTGGATCGTAACCTACCAGTTCATCAACCCCTCGGCGATTTCAGCCGGAACCGGCGGAGCTAGTAAAGCGGGCGGAGGAGAGTCACCCGTCCATGTATTTTCCTCCGAAGGCCCAACGCTTCGGGAAGCGATTGATGTAATTTACACAGAATCTCCCAGACGATTGTATTTTCCTCATGCAGATGTTCTCGTTCTCGGTAAAGAGGCAGCAAGGAAGAGCATTACAGATGTTATAGATTTTTACTGGAGAAATACCTACTTACGAGAGAATGTCAGCGTGATGATAACGGAAGGGCAGGCAAGTGAAATGCTTAAGCAGCTTATTCCACCGGAACGTCTTCCAGGCACTGCAATGGCTCATATCTCAAGGCAAACGGATCATTTCAACAGTAATTTCCCATCGATTAAGATGTATGAGCTGACACGGAGTCTGGATTCTCAATCCGGTGTAGCCAGTGTTCCTCAGGTTGAAGTGGTTGGGGAGTCGCAGTCAAGGATCGAATCGATGGATCAGCTGCATAAAACCTCTACTCCCGCCAAGGTCAGAATTACAGAATTGGCCGTCTTTCGAAAAGACCGGAGCGTCGGGACGTTAACGCGCAATGAGAGCATCGGAATATCTTGGTTAACGGACAAAATCCGAATCAGTGCATTATCCATAACCTGCCCAGGCTCCAATAAAGGAACTGAGAAATTCTCCTTTCAAACATTTCCCGCGAAAACCAAAACCCGAGTCCGTAAAGAAGCGGATGGGTTTACAATGTTGGTCTCCGTTAAAGCAAAAGGCAGGATCAGCGAGTCCAACTGTCCTGAAAATCTGGCGAATTTATCCAATCTGCGCGCTGCGGAAAAAGAGATTGAGGAGGTGATTAAGGATTACATGAGCAAGGGGTGGGAAGCCTCCAAAAGGCTTCAAGCCGACCTGCCTCATTTTGCAGATCAAATCCATCGCAAATATCCGAAGGAATGGAGTAAAATCAAGGATCAATGGGAGAAGGAAGGAATGCAGTCCACCAGGCTTGTTCTGCAAGTTAACGTTACCATTGGTCAGACAGGCATGTCTCAAAAGACGTTCAAACCGGATGGAGGCTAGCCGCTTCATATTTAAATGGATGCTGAAACAAGAAGGGAACCATGGAGATGAAACAATCCATACGAGTTACCGATTTGGTATGTTTTCTAGCTGTATTTGAAGTCGGAAGCACGACGTTGTTCTTCTTGGGGGCTGAAGCGAAACGGGATGCATGGATCGCCATGGGCATTGCCGCTTTGATCGGATTGCTCCTGCTGGCCATGTATCTGTTAATCTACCGGTCCAATCCTGGGCTTGATTTATATGGCTTGTGCAGACAATATTTTGGCAAAATCATCGGCTCTGCGGTTAACCTAAGCTTTGCCGGTTATTTTGCATATGAAGCATCCCGCAATTTAAGGGATCTGGGCGAACTCACGCTATTAACGTTACTAGACCGAACGCCGCTAATGTTTATCATGTTGACGGCAATTATCGTGGTGGCTAATACCGTAAGATATGGCCCCAAAGTGGTGATTTGGATGTGCGCGGGTTTTTTGCCCATCATTATTTTGAGCTACTTCACGATTTATACGCTGCTTGTTTCTTCGGGGCTGATTCAATTTGAGCTGATGCTGCCTATTCTGGAAGAGGGGTTCCGTCCTGCCTGGACGGCCGCCGTCCCGGAAATCGTATCCTTTCCGTTCGGGCAAACGTTATTGTTTTTGCTCTTTTTTCCTCTAGTCAAGAAAAAGGAAAAATTGAGTCGGAGCGTGATCATTACTTACGTAATTACGGCGATTTGCTTAATTATGATTAATCAAATCAATATCCTCGTATTAGGCCCGACTCAAGCAGCAAACAGCACGCTGCCGCTTCTGCAGGTGGTTCAGCTTATAGATATTGCTGAAGCCTTTGAACGGTTCGATGTTCTATTTGTGATCGTGTTAGTTCTCGGTTTGGGTACAAAAATGGCTGCATTTTTCATGGGAGCCGCCATGGGGCTTCATAAAATTACAGGGCTATCTTATAAAATGTGGACGGTCGTCGTTGCTGTAGTCATATTTGCGTTAGCGTTTATATCCCCCAATTATCCTCACCATATTTGGCTCGGCATTAAGGTTGTCGTTACCTACGTAACTCCGATCTTTCAAATTGCCTTGCCGCTGATTCTTGTGCTTGTGATATGGATTCGAAGCATGTGGACGAAGCAGCGTCAATGAATGAGACCATGGAAAAAGATGTTATTTCAGTGCCGGGAATATTATAATGGAGTCGAACGACATCTTATGGCGGTAGGAGGGACCTTCTTGAAATTAACCGAGCTGATTGAACATTTGGCCATTGCTCAAATCCAAGGGAATGCTGACGTTGACATCAAGGGGATCAGCATGAATTCGAAAGATTTCGATGATCGGGAAGAGGCCAAGGCTGCGATTCGTAACCGGAATCATTAGCATATAACATCTGAAGGTCCCTATTTAAAGCGCTGATAGGGGCTTTTTGATATTTTTGAAAACCCAAACCTGCCAATAACGTAGCTTTATAACCTTCGATTCAAAGGAGAGATTTAACATGAGAACACCAACTGATCCTAATTGGGCCCGCTTAGGCTTTTCTGAACCTCCAGATTTCAAAGCAGCAGGGAAGGATATAGGGATTGTCATCATAGATAGAATTACCCCGCATCCTGCAATTCAGCATTTACGTAGCCGTTTAAAATATATTACGGTTCATGACGACAACTCGATTACATGTCGTGATATCGCTAATGAAGATCCAGAGGAAAATCATAATGGGGATGGCGAACATGGTTTAATGACGGTACTCGCGTTGTCACACCTCCCTTTTGTTCATAATGGGCAAATTCATACCGGGATTGCACCGGCAGCGAATTTAGTCGTTCTTGATCACGGTGCATTCAAAGCCGGCGAAGGAGAAAGATTGAGAGCAGGGATTTCATGGATCATGCAAAAACGTAAAGAATGGAATATAAGGATTATCTTAAGCACAGGTTGGCATGCGCTTGATCATCAGATCCTTCTAAAAAGTACAAAAGAAAACACTACGGTTCAAGCACTGGCTTCAGCGGTACAAGCTGGGATTTTGGTTGTTTGCTCGAACGGGAACACGAGAACGATCAATATTTTGCCGCCTTTCGAATATTTAGCAGTGGGGGGATATAATGACCGAGGTCTTGCGGATCGCCGAGAACACAGAGCTTTTCCGGATGAACCGTATGGACGTAATGCAGACGGTCACTTCAGGCCAGATGTCCTTGCACCAAGAGTTTTTCTAACCCTGCCCTTCTGTGAATCACATGAAGAAGGGGATGGGGGCTCCTATTATTGGGGGACGTCAGGAGCTTCAGCTTTAGTAACCGGAGTCGCTGCATATTTGTTGTCCAAGTACCCGAGTCTAGATGTGAATACGCTGCGCCATGCATTGACCACTTACGGAGATCCGCTCCATGGTTACGAGAATCCCGCCCCTAGAATCAATGTCCACAAAGTCGAGGCGGCGATTGTAGCTGGTGTCAAAATTAATGATTCGAGAAAAAAGCTGCCGTCCCTCTATATTAAAGACGCATCTGCATCGTTACAATCCCAAGATGAAATGGAGAGGGCTGTGGCTTTATCGACACTTGTGAGAAATCAACATTGTTCTCGAGAGCTGCTATGGCAATACTTAGACGATCCTTCACCGGTCGTTAGGAAAATTGCTGTTTCGGGTTTGGATAAACCGTTAAATGAACAGGAGCGGGACGTCTTCTGGGAGCGACTTGAGAAGGAATCTGAGGGGGGCGTCCGCGGCTTGCTTGCCTCTGGATTATTACAGGATGTTAGAAAAAATGAAGTTGCCAAATGGATACCATGGTCGACGGATATCAATTGGTCCGTTCGTTGGTGCGTAAGCGAATATCTTGCCAACTTCCCTGACGCTTATCCACAGCTTATAATGACCCATGACCCGGATTCCATCATTTCAAAGGCGGCCCCTTTAATTCAATGGCTAATAGAGAAGCAAAGCTAGGCGCCCCGCATCATTTGTTGTTGCAAATTAGAATGGAATCATTTATCATAGACTTCACAGGTCCATAATTGTGATAATAAGAGGAAGGGAGGGTAGACAAAATGCAGTTCTCCAAAAGTACGGACTACGCCCTGCACGCATTAATTCATTTGGGTCTTCCGGAGCGCCACACCAACGTCGGAATCAAGGAATTATCCGCAACGCTTGGGGTTTCCGAAAGCTACTTGTCCAAGATTATGTCCAAGCTAAGACAGGATGGAATCGTCCGTGCCGTCCCTGGGGTGAACGGCGGCTACGAGCTTGCCAGACCCGCCGATCAGATTACATTTCTTGATGTGATCCAAGTAATCGAAGGACGACAGCAGTTGTTTGAATGCTCGAATATGAATTCGCGGCAGCATCAGTTGTTAGCTCAAGAGGGAGCTGCACAGCAGGAACAACCAGCGAGAAACGGATGTCTGGTGGAGAAGGTGATGGAAGGCGCTGAAGAGCATCTGCACCAATACTTACGGGAGCATACGATTCAAACGGTACTGGATGAGGCTCTCAAGCACCGCAGCCATGAATCGCACAAGAAGTGAACCACTTCTTGCGGCTTAATTATGGACATTACAGATCTATGGAGGTAATTAAAAATGACAACAAAACAGCTTCTTGATGTAGCGATTATTGGCGGCGGCCCGGCAGGATTGAATGCTGCGCTCGTACTGGGACGGGCAAGGAAAAATGTAGTGGTGATCGATGAAGGTCGTCCCCGCAACGCCGTGACCCGTGCGACCCACGGATTTCTTACACGCGATGGCATCAGCCCTGGCGAATTCCGGCGAATTGCCAAGGAAGAGATCAGCAACTATCCTTCCGTAACTTTCATGGGGGATGCGGCCGTTGCGATTACGGGCTCGGATGGTCATTTTCAAATTACAACTGCCCAAGGGAACACCATTACCAGCAAAAAAGTGCTGTTTGCCGTCGGAATGAAGGATCAGCCGCTCGATATTCCGGGACTGGCAGAGGCTTATGGGAAAAGCGCGTTTGTATGCCCATACTGCGATGGATGGGAGTTAAGAGACCAGCCGCTAGTCATCATTGCCAAAGGAGCAGATGCCATGCACTTGGCTCCGTTAATATCCGGATGGTCCAAGCAGTTTACCATCTGCACGAATGGCCCCGATGAGCTGACCGATGACCAACGCGAAGAGATGCAGCAGCATCAAGTACCTGTGTTCGACTCACCGATTCGGTTCATTGACTCAAGCGAGGGAATCGTGCGGCAAGTCGTTCTCGAAGATGGGACGTCCATTCCATGCAGGGGAATATTCTTCAAACCGACGCTTGTCACGGGCTCGGATCTTCCGCAAGCCATGGGATGCAGCATGACAGAGATGGGGGCCGTTGTCGTGGATGACTTTGGGAAGACAAGTGTCCCGGGCGTTTATAGCGCAGGGGATGCGGCATCCCGGCTTCACCAAGCGGTTGCTGCAGCCTCCATGGGAGCCTTTGTTGCAGCGGCTATGAACAACGAGATGAATTTGGAGGCTTGGAGAAGGAATGGCTGATGCCATACTAATCGGTATGTTCCATTGCTATAATGAACAACAGAACCGACGGGTGAGAATCGTGCTACAAAACATCCTATTGACAATCCTTAACAGGTAATGATAAGCTACGAAAAAGTCCGATAATTCCAATTGGAATTATTAAATTACACAGTTGAAAAACATAAAGTCGACCATACCATTGGAGACGTAGGAGAGCTGCAGCATTTCAGCTAATTCCTGCGTTTTTTTGTTTTTCACGTATAAGAGGAGAGGGGGCTTACTTCGAGAAGAGCGTGAAGGAGAATACATAATGGAGTTAAAAAAGATGCAGCAGTATATAGAAAAATTATCCTGAAACGATGATTGAAATTGGTTTGATACCAATACCAAGGGACTTTATAAACATGAAAAGGGTGGTTTATATGAGAAAACAACGGTATTCAGGGTTGATAGTGCTTTGGTTATTGGCGCTATCCGTCGTTCTGGCGGCATGCTCCTCCAGCCCGCAAAGCACGCAGACGGAGGCTGCGTCTACTCCCTCATCGACCCCTTCCGCGAATGAATCGTCATCGCAAGCGAATCAAGGAACGGGAGAACATTTACTTCAAGAGCCATTGCCTGCACAGGATTTGTCCAAACTACCGGATCGAGCCAAGCAGCGAAATGATGCGATTATCGTCACCTTGACGAACCCGAGCGGTGCGTTTACTCCATATTTTACACAGGTGGGATATGACGGCAATGTGAACTCCGTGCTATATACCCCGCTGGTCAGGGTCGATACGAACGGCTTGCCGGTCCCGGGACTCGCCGAGAAATGGGAGGTTTCCGAAGATAAGTTGACTTATACGTTCTTTCTTCGCGAGGGTTTGAAGTACAGTGATGGATCGCCAATGACGACAGAGGACGTCGAATTTACGTGGACCTTGCTTCACGATCCATCCTACGACGGCCTCAACAGCGTAGTGGAAACCAACATCAAAGGCGGGAAAGCATACAAGGAAGGTAAGGCCGATTCCATCGAAGGTATTCATGTGATCGATGAGAAGACAATATCCGTGACGCTGGAAGAGACCAATGCGACTGCACTGACGGTGCTGGGCGGCCCGATCTTATCCAAAGCCTACTATGGAAAGGACTATAAGTTCGGCAATCTGGATTACATTAAAAACCTGCACGCCAACCCGATCACGAACGGGCCATACAAGCTGGAGAAGTTCATTCCCGGCCAAGAAGTGAATTTTGTTGCGAACGAACACTATATTTTCGGAAAGCCGAAGACGGAGTATTTCATCTATAAGACGACCGAAGGAGACACTTGGCAGTTTATTGAAACGGGAGAGGTCGATTACGGCAGCTTCTCCGCTACGACGGATAATATCGAGAAGCTAAAGGGCCTCGGCTTCTTGAATTTGATCCCAAGCACAGCGAGCAATTACGGATACAATCAATTCAATTTGGAGAGGGACCATCTGAAAGACAAGCGCGTCCGCCAAGCCTTGACTTACGGGCTGAACCGCCAGCTGATCTATGTCGATTCCAGGCAAGGTGCAGGATCGCTTGCCAATATTCCATCCTCTCCAATCCTGTGGTCCTATACAGAAGAAGGGATTAATCCCTACCCGTACGATCCGGAAAAAGCAAAGCAATTGTTAGATGAAGCCGGCTGGAAGGTCGGTGCGGACGGCATCCGCGAGAAGGACGGGAAGAAGCTGCAGATCAACTATCTGGGATCGAAGAGCCCGAATACGGATATTTTTATCGCCGTTGCCAAGGAGAACTACAAGGAAATCGGCGTCGATTTTATCCCTGAGCAGTTCCCGGATTTCAATACGCTCGTTTCAAAGGTGAACGGCGGGGATTTTGACATGGCCTCATTCTCTACGACGATTATCAGTGATCCTTCCCAGGGCGTTAGCAGCTTTATTAAAGGGGAGACAAAAGGCTATAACAATCCTCAAATCGACGAGCTATATGCGAAAGGTTTAGCAACAGACGACATAGAGGAGCGCAAAAAGATTTACCACGAAATGTTCAAAATTCTTAACGACGAGCTGCCGATCATGTTTACCAACTATACCAAATCGGTGATTGCCATCAATGGCCGCATTGACGGGTTCGAGCTAAACCCGCTGGCGGGGATCGCCCACAGCTTGCCCGACTGGGAGCTTAAATAAGTACGCTTCAACCAGCAAGTGCCTGTGAACCGCTTGATAACAAAGACATCTCCAGCCTGGGCTTAGCAGGCCGGAGATGCTTGATTGAAGGAGAGAACATGAGAACCTATTTGCTCCGAAGATGTTTATATATGCTCTTGATTTTGATTGGCGCGTCCTTGTTGATCTTTTTCCTGTATTCTTTAACGCCCGGCGATTACGTCGACAACAATTTGAGCTTAAGCGAGGAGCGCAAGGCAGAGCTTAGGGAGATACATGGGCTGAACAAGCCGATTCTCGAGCGATACGTAAATTGGATGGCCAATATGTTCAAAGGCGATTTCGGGTATTCCCTGGCACAGCAGCGTCCGGTCCTCGATCTGTTTCAGGATTACATATGGAATTCCTTTTTGCTAGCGGTGGTCTCAACGTTCTTTACCTGGTTCTTTGCCGTTGTCGTCGGCGTACTGACGGCCTACAAACAGTATTCGCTGCTCGATACGCTGGTTATGGTCGGCATATTCGCCGCTATGTCCATTCCTTCGTTCTTTATCGGGCTGTTTCTGATCAAAGTGTTTGCCGTCGATTTGAAAATCCTTCCGCCGGGAGGAATGATTACGACCGGCAGCCGTGCCGTAGGCTGGGAATATGTCGCCCAGGTTCTGCATCATATGCTGCTTCCTGTTGCCGTCATGGTGCTGCTCGGCGTAGGCTCGCTGACCCGGTACTTCCGCAGCAACATGCTGGAAGTCATTAAGCAGGATTATGTCCGTACCGCCCGGGCCAAAGGGTTGAAGGAGAGAACGGTTCTTTATCGACACGCGTTGAAAAATGCGATGCTGCCCGCAATTACATTGATCGGCTTCGAGCTGCCAGGATTGTTCGGGGGCTCCATCATTATCGAGAAGATTTTTAACTGGCCGGGAATCGGTCAGCTGTACATGCAGTCGTTTACGGTCCGGGATTATCCGCTCTTGATGGGCTTTACGATGTTTCTGGCCATCTTGACGGTTGTCGGCACATTCATCTCCGATATCCTCTATCATACTTCCGACCCTCGGGTCAGGCTTTAGCGAAAGGAGGAGCTGCACATGTCCATTCAAACGACGGCTGGACGTGCGGAAAAAGCCATCCGCGCCCTGGATGTATCCGATTCGTTATGGCGGCAATCGATCCGCCAATTGCGCAAAAACAAGCTGGCGGTCGCCGGCTTCGCTTTTATCGTGTTTATGTTTCTGATCTGTTTTATCGGCCCGTTATTCTCGCCATATGCAGACGGCAAGATCAACCCCGCCAATATGCACCAGCCTCCGAGCGCCAAGCACTGGCTGGGAACGGATCTGCTCGGCAGAGACGTGCTCACAAGGCTGCTGCAGGCCGGCAGGATTTCGCTTACGGTAGGTCTCGCATCCATGGCGCTGTCGATGACCATCGGAACGGTTCTCGGTATCGTTTCGGGTTACTACCGCGGCGTTGTGGATCAGATCATTATGCGGGTTGCCGACCTGTTGTTCACGATCCCCGGACTTCCGATCCTCTTCATCATGGGGGCACTAATGTCGGATTGGAAGATTCCGACCGATTATCGGCTGTATCTCGTGATGCTGATGCTGAGCATTATCGGATGGCCGGGCGTGGCGCGCCTTGTCCGAAGCCAGATGCTGACATTAAGGGAACGGGAATATATGCAGGCTGCCGACGTGCTCGGCCTCAGCGATAAGCGGAAGCTGTTTCGCCATTTGCTGCCCAATGTATTTCCGCTGCTGATCGTAATCGCTACATTGAGCATTGGAGGGGCGATATTGTCGGAGTCCGCGCTCAGCTTTTTTGGGCTTGGGGTTATGCCGCCAACGCCGACCTGGGGAAATATGATCGATGCGGCCAACAATGTGATCGATTTCGAGAAGCGGCCCTGGCTGTGGATCCCTCCCGGACTGGCCATCTTTTTGACGGTCATTGCCATCAATATTTTCGGCGACGGGCTCCGAGACGTTCTCGACCCTAAACAGAATACAAGCAGGTGAACGGAAGATGAATTCATTAATCGAGATTAATAACTTAAGCACTTATTTTGAATCCGGCGCAGGAACGGTCAAGGCGGTTGACGATATTAGCTTCCGCATCCGTGAAGGGGAAACGGTATGCATCGTGGGGGAATCCGGCTGCGGAAAGAGCATCACGGCGATGTCGATCATGGGGTTGGTGGATGAACCTCACGGGAAAGTCGTTGGCGGTCAAATCCGGTTCGGAGACAAGGATCTCTTGAAGATCAGCAAAGAAGAGATGCGGCGCATCCGCGGCAACGACATCTCCATTATTTTTCAGGAACCGATGTCCTCCCTTAATCCGGTCATCACCATCGGCAGGCAAATTATGGAGCCGCTCATGCTTCATCAAAAGCTGAACAAGAAGCAAGCTTATGCCCGGGCGCTGGAACTGATTGAGTTAGTCGGCATTTCGAGGGCTGAACAAATTGCGGCTTCATACCCGCATCAATTGTCGGGAGGCATGCTGCAGCGGATCATGATCGCGATCGCAATCTCCTGCGGCCCTAAGCTGCTGATTGCCGACGAGCCGACAACGGCGCTGGACGTAACGATCCAGGCTCAGGTTCTTGAAACGCTCCGTCAAAGCAAGGAGCAATCCAATATGTCGATCATGCTGATCACGCACGACCTCGGCGTGGTGGCGGAGATGGCGGACTATGTGATTGTCATGTATGCCGGGAAGATCGTTGAGGAAGGGGATGTCGAGGAGCTGTTCGAGCGGCCGAAGCATCCATATACCCGGGGACTGCTAAAATCAAAGCCGATCATCGGTCAACGAGCAGAACAGCTGTATTCGATACCAGGGCAGGTCCCGAGTCCGCTTGAATTGACGGAATCGTGCTATTTCCATGATCGGTGCGAATCCTGCATCCCGATCTGCCGAATCCGGCAGCCGAAGCTAAGCGAAGTGGCAGCCGGTCATTTAGCAGCCTGTTGGCTGTATGAAGAGGAGGCGGAAGCGTGAGCGAAGCATTGCTTGAGGTGCGCCGTTTGAAAAAGTACTTTCCGATCAACGCGGGGCTGTTAAACCGGACGGTCGGCTACGTTAAAGCCGTGGACGATATCAGCTTCACGATCCAGCCGGGAGAGACCTTCGGTCTTGTCGGCGAATCCGGGAGCGGCAAGAGCACCGTTGGACGGACCATTTTGCGGCTGCATGAGAAAACGAGCGGGGACGTGCTTTTTAAGGGAATCCCCTTTCACGGGCTGCCCAAAACGGAGGTCCGCAAGCTTAGACCCAAGATGCAGCTGATATTCCAGGATCCGTACAGCTCGCTCAACCCTCGCATCCGTATTGGCGATGCCATTGGCGAATCCTTGCTGGAGCATGGTTTGGCGGAGAAGGATGAGCTTCGCGACGTTGTGCTCGATGTGCTCGAGGCGTGCGGTCTTTCCTCCTATCATTACAGCCGGTTTCCCCATGAGTTTTCCGGCGGACAGCGGCAGCGGCTCGGCATCGCCCGGGCTCTGGTGCTGAACCCCGATTTTATTATTGCCGATGAGCCGGTCTCGGCGCTCGATGTCTCCATTCAAGCCCAAATCATTAATTTGTTCCAGAAGCTTCAGCATACCCGGGGATTGACCTATTTGTTCATTTCCCATGACTTAAGCGTAGTCGAGCATTTGTGCAACCGGATTGGGGTTATGTACCTCGGCTCGATGATGGAAATGGCTTCACGGGACGAACTGTTTAGCCGGCCGCTCCATCCCTACACGAAAGCGCTGCTCTCGGCAATTCCTGTGCCGGTGCCGAGACTGAAGCGGGAGAGAATTGTTCTCAAGGGCGATATTCCGAGTCCGGCCAATCCGCCTTCAGGCTGTAAGTTTCATACCCGCTGTCCGCTTGCCACAGCCCAGTGCAAAGAGCTAGTGCCCGCATTCCGTCTTGTCGGCGACGATCACTTTGTTGCCTGCCATTTGGTGTAACACGGGGGTGATTACGGGCAATCTCTGTTTTGACTGATGGCTAAACGAATAAATGTTTCGGACGATAGAAGCACGAAGAAATGATAAAGCCAATGAAACAACGAACGGGCATGCTCCTTTCGCTTGCGCTCATTCAAAAAAACCGCGAAACATCGCGGTTTTTTTGCGTGTAACATTCCTGCTTGATTCCATCGTTAACCAGTTTTTTACTTTGTACATCCGGTCCGTCATGATAGAATATGAACTTCACTGTGAAAATAAGGAGTGCAAGGAATGGATTTTCAATGTTGTAAGGCTAAAAAAATCAAAAACCAACGAGTCATGTCGAGAGGCTGCCGCTTCATATACATGGATCAGAATGATGTGTCTCGGAAGAAGGGAGGGAGCATGTGAATTCGAAAGTGAAAGCCTATCTCCCGATGTTATGGATTCTGGTCATTCCGGTACTGAACATCTTTTACGCTGTACTGAACCAGGCGCATCTGCCGGTTTACAGCCTGATGACGGATCTGGATGCCCAAATTCCGTTTGTGCCGATGTTTATCATCCCTTATCTGATATGGTACCCATTCATCATCATCGTTCTGTTTATGCTCTGTATCAGGGAGCGTAGTGTATATTACCGGACGCTGCTAACCCAGTGTCTCGGTTTGGTTGCTTGCTATATCATATTTTATCTGTTCCAGACGACGGTTGAGCGTCCGACCGCCATGGGGACGGGGATTTTCGAAGGCTTAGTGAACCTGGTGTACAGCACCGATAATCCTTATAATTGCTTTCCCAGCATTCATGTGTTGACCAGTTATTTAATGATCAAGGGTGCAATGGCTTGTGCATCCTATCCTAATTGGGAACGGACAGCGGTGAAAGTATGTGCCTGGATGATCATTGCTTCGACCCTGTTCGTGAAGCAGCATGTCCTTCTGGACATCGCCGGTGCCATCGCGGTGGTCGAGCTGCTATGGTATGGGGTAGGCAAGCTATCGTTGGGTCAGCAATCGAAGTTCAAGGGAGAAGTCGTTCGTCAAAATTTAACGGCTGATTAATAAATTATTTCTAGATATATCAAATGGTAAATGTAAGTCTCAGGCGACTGCACGAAGCAGTCGTCTTTCTTTTTGATCCTTACGATAAAGTCACCAACGTTGCATCATAAAGTCATGAAGATAGTGGCCCGGCAAAATCAAATGGCTATAAAATGGGGATGTAAAGGTTTACATGTCGTGACAAAGGGGTTGGAACATGAGAGACACGTCTCATTTTATGAAGAGTTTGAAGAAGTATAAATGGCTGCTGCTGATGACGTTGCCAGGGATCGTCTATTTATTCATCAACAACTATATCCCGATGTACGGCGTGATTCTAGCATTTAAGAACTACAATTATGTCGATGGCATTTGGGGAAGTGCATGGGCCGGATTTGATAATTTTAAATTTTTGTTCAACTCACAGGATGCTTACATCATTACCAGGAATACCTTCCTTTACAATTTCGTCTTTATTGTGCTGAATCTGGTCTTAGCGGTTCTGGTTGCGCTGCTGATTAATGAGATTAAGGATAGAGCGATCAGCCGATTCTATCAAAGCACATTTCTGCTGCCGCACATTATCTCTATGGTCGTGGTTGCCTATCTGGTCTACAGCTTTCTAAATGTAGATAGCGGCCTTGTGAACAGATTATTGATCAATTGGTTTGGTTCCGAGGCGGTTTCTTGGTATGGTGAGCCCAAGTATTGGCCATACATACTGGTCATCGTCAATGCATGGAAGAACGTAGGATATCTATCCATCATTTACTTCGCTGCCATTATTGGTATAGACAAAGAATATTATGAAGCCGCCACGATCGACGGAGCAAGCAAGTGGAAGCAGATGACCCGGATTACCATCCCGTTAATTTTGCCCGTGATCATCACCATGACCCTGCTTGCGGTTAGCGGCATTCTGCGGTCGGATTTCGGATTGTTCTATCAGGTTCCCATGAATACTGGCGCTCTGATCCCGACAACGAACACCATTGATACTTTTGTCTATCGTGCCATGATTCAATCGGGGGATATAGGCATGTCAACTGCAGCTGGATTCTATCAGTCCGTTGTTTGTTTTGTACTGATATTAGTAGCGAATACAGCCGTAAGACGGATTAATAAACGAGACGCTTTGTTTTAACAGAGGGGAGGTCAATGTAGTGAAGGAAGTGAGCGCAAAAAAATGGATCGGCGCATCCTCGATTCACCTGTTCTTTTGGGCATTTACATTTGTATCATTAATTCCGTTCATTCTTGTCTTTATGGTGTCCATTTCAAGTGAGGATTCCATCCTGCAGAACGGCTACTCGCTGTTTCCAAGTCAGATCAGCTTTGCAGCCTATCAATTTTTATTCAACGATTTTTCGGAAATCGCGAAAGCTTATGGGGTTACGATCTTGTCCACCCTGGTCGGTACTGTCGTCAGCCTCTTCATAACAGCGCTTTTTGCTTATCCGTTATCCAGACCCGAGCTTCCGTTTCGCCGCACCCTTTCGTTTTATATTTTCTTCACCATGCTGTTCGGCGGCGGAATGGTTCCTTGGTATATCACTTATGTGAACATGTTTGATTTGAAAAATACGATTATGGCCATGATCATTCCCAACTTGCTGTTAAGTGCCTTCAATGTACTGCTTATGCGCAGCTTCTTCGCCTCGAGCATTCCGGAATCCGTAGTTGAATCGGCCACAATTGACGGCGCAAGCGAAATGAAGATCTTCTTTAAAATCGTTGTTCCGCTTTCTTTGCCGATTATGGCGACGATTGGACTATTCAACACGTTAGCTTACTGGAACGACTGGTACAACTGTATGCTGTTCATCGATAAACCCGAGATGTATAACATCCAGTACCTGATGACAAAGACGCTCACGAACATTCAGTATCTTCTAATGAAATCCAATAGCTCGGCCCAGGTCGGGGAGCTGCTCGCCACAATGCCGAGGGAAACCGTACGCATGGCCCTTGCCATTGTTGGGATTGCTCCGTTGATGTTTGCCTACCCGTTCTTCCAGAAGTATTACATAAGCGGAATTACAACCGGTGCCGTGAAAGGTTAGCTTCAAAACCACTGTTCAATTGAGGAGGTGGGGCAGGCGATTCGCACTTTAATAACGCTCTTTGAGAGAAGATGAATGTTGAGAGGAGAATTCAGGGATATGAAAAAGGCGCATTACCTAGTGCTTATATTCATGCTTTGCGGAATACTGGCATTAACAGGTTGTAGTAAGGGGGCTGCTGGTACCACACCGACTCCAGCGGATCAAACAGGAAATAATTCGGATTCCTCGCTTAGCCCTTATAAAATAACGCTTGTTTACCCGGCAACGGCTCCTAAAGATTTACTGGTTGTTCAGGAAGAAATGAGCAAATATTTGACGGAAAAGATCAATGCTACGATTGAGCTCAAACCCATTGAGTGGGCTTCATGGGATGATAAAACCAATTTGATGAAAATCTCCAATGAGCCGTTTGATCTGATGTTCACAGCCAGCTGGTTCTCGTATGCAAAGGATGTTGCTAAAGGGCAGTATCTGGAGCTCGATGATTTGATGGCCCAATATGGCAAAGAAATTCCGGGCATCCTCGGTGAGGAATTTATTAAGGGATCCAGAATCGGAGGCAAACTGTACGCACTTCCCACCAAGAAAGAATTCGGGCAGGGGTTCGGATTCCTTCTAGACAAGAAGCTGGTAGATAAATACAAGTTCGATATTAGTGGCGTCAAGACGCTGGAAGATATGGAAGCGATGTTCAAGACGATTAAGGACAATGAGCCTGGTGTAACTCCAATCGTTTCAAGCAAATTCACAAATATTTGGGATGCAGCCAATTACGATTACATCGTGGCCAATCTCGCGATTCCACGGGGAAGTAAAGAATTGAAAGCCGTGGATACCCTGGAAGACCCAAAATTCATCGACTTCTACAAACGAATGCATCAGTGGAATCAGAACGGCTGGTTTGATAAGGATATTCTTACGTCAGACGCTGACCAAGGGATGAATATGATCAAGGCGGGCAAAGCCTTTGCGGTTGCCCAATCCTTAAAGCCAGGGAAAGACAAGGAAATGAGCATATCATCGGGTGTAGAAGTTGTACAGGTAGAGACGGCGGAGCCGTTTACAACGACAGGAGACGCGCAGGGCGCGATGCTCGGAATATCGCGTACTTCTAAGGATCCGGCAAGAGCGATGATGTTCCTGAATCTGCTATACAGTGATCCGAAGCTGCTCAATATGCTGTACTGGGGTATCGAAGGTAAACATTATGTGAAGAAATCCGATAATGTGATTGATTATCCTGAGGGCGTGAATGCGGACACGCAAGGCTACCCAAATCCGGGAGGCTGGATGTTCGGGAACCAGTTCAATTCTTATTTATGGGTAAATGAAGATCCGAATAAATGGGAAGAGTTCAAGAAGTTTAATGAACGTGCGGAGCATTCGATTGCGCTCGGGTTTGCTTTTAATCAAGAGCCGGTTAAATCAGAGATGGCATCCTTAGCGAATGTCGAGAAAGAGTTCGGGGCTACGCTGAAATCGGGAGCCGTTGATCCTGAGAAGATTATTGCCAAATGGAAAGAAAAACGGAAGTCCGCGGGCTTTGATAAAGTGAAAGCCGAAGTGGAAAGGCAACTGGCTGAGTGGGCTGAGACTCAGAAGTAACAGGGATTAAGGAAAAAGGGGGATTCCAGACCGGGACGATCGATGTGTGTCCTTTATGGGATTCCTTTTTTACCAGTATATCAATATACTCAAAGTGTAGAATGAACTTGTCGAATCACGCAGCTCATTCTGCTAACCTTTTATAGAGCCGGAGTAGTATATGATGTTGAACATTAGAGACTCGCTTCGTTTTAAGTTGATCATCGGATTCTTCACCATTGCCGTACCTCTTGTCGCCCTCCTCCTCTACAATAATCATTACGCGTCCAATACGATTCGAGAACAGGTGGCGGACTCCAATAAAAATTCGATGATCCTTTATTCGCATCAGATCGAGGCAGCTCTGAACAAGGAAACGAATTTCTTGTACAATATCGCGGTTGAAGATCCTAATATTGCGGCAATCTCGCAGCTTCTCGATGATTCTGACGAGTACTTTCTTGCCAAGGCCAGAATTTTGAACACACTTACGCGATACCACCGGTTCGACAACAGCGTCGATCTTCAGTTTATCTACTCCGTTCAGAAGCAGGATCTATTCTATACGCCGATCAGGACCTCGTCCTATGACGAGCTGCTGTCCATCCAAACAACCATTGAACAGCTGGTTAAGCAAGTAAAGCCGGACAGCAGCTATTTCGGGGAATGGAAAGCCATTGAGTATAGCCGGCATAACTACGCGCTGATCAGACTGGTCGATACGGGAGATGATTTTTATCTCGGTGCATTCGTAAAGCTGGAGAATTTGATGATACCGCTGGATATGATCCATCTGGAAGCTGGCTTTGCCGGATTCGTGAATAAGCGGGGTGAAATGGTAACCAACACATCAGCTATTGGAACGCAGCGTCTGGACACTGCCCTCGCCTCCGAGTCCAATCAAGTGTATCAAATGGTGAGGAAGGATGATCGAAAATACATCGTGGTCATGGATCAAATTCAGGGCACCGATGTCATTTTAAGCGCCTTCATTCCGGAATCGCAGATGCTGAAAAATCTATTTCACTTCCGGAGAGGGATTATCATCATATCCATCGTGGCGTTAATTATTCTGGTGATTTATTTGGTTTATCTCAATGAGACGATTCTTAAGCCTATGAACGATCTTGTACGCGGAATGCGCAGGATCAAGCATGGGGATTGGACTACACGGCTTCATTCTTCTAAAGCAAAGGAATTCACCATCATTAACGAAACTTTTAACAGCATGGCCTCCCAGATTCATGAGCTGAAGATCAGCGTATATGAAGAGCAGATCAAAGCGCATAAGGCAGAGCTCAAGCATTTGCAACTTCAGATCAACCCTCATTTCTTACTGAATTCCATCAATATCGTTTACAATCTGGCTGAAATCAAAAATTACAGCGTGATCCAGCTCATGTGCATGAATCTCGTGAAGTATTTCCGTTTTACAACGAAAACGAATCAAATCGCCGTAACCATCGCGGAAGAAATGGAGCATATGGAGAGCTATATTAAAATACAGCAGCTCCGGTTTCCGGCGCGAGTCAGCTATGAAATACATATTGCCGAGGGTGCAAATCAAGCGGCAATTCCGCCGCTCTTAATTCAGCCTTTTATTGAAAATGCGATCAAACACGGCTTTGATTTCATGGATTATCCATTTCATATTGACATCCGTATTACTTTGCTTGAGGAACATCAATTGGAAATTGTAATTTCAGACAACGGGAATGGCTTCTCTCGGGAAGTGCTGCAGCAATTGCAGTCGGGCAGTTACCTAGAGAATCAGAATGGAGAGCATCTAGGGATTACCAATGTGCAATATCGGCTTAAACATATTTTTGGACAAATGACTCGACTGGAGTTCGATAATATGCCGGATTCCGGAGCAAGGGTACGGATTGTCATTCCTTTCCGAACGGTAGAGCAGTTTTCGTCATATTGATATGGGGGGAGTCGCAATGTATACGGCACTTATTGTAGATGATGAGATCTATGCGGTGATGGGGATCAAGAGCGGCATCCATTGGCAGGAACTGCAGGTGTCCGAAGTGTATGAGGCATATAATATGCGAGACGCATTGCAGGTATTTGAACGTACGCGGATTGATATTATGATCTGTGATATTGAAATGCCCAAAGGGACAGGAATTGAGCTGCTGGAGCGGGTGAATGATATTTCTCCCGATACGGAGACCATTTTCCTGACGGCTCACTCGGCTTATGATTTCATGAAGCGAGCGATTCAGCTGGATGGCTTTGATTATTTATTAAAACCGATCGAATTCGATGTTCTTCAAACAACCATTGCCAAAGCGCTGCATGCTATAAAAGAGGAAAGAGAGCTCCGTCATATGAGAGAGCACTATAAACCTTATTATGAGCTGTGGCGGAAGAAAAAAAGTCTCATTACGGATAAGTTCTGGAACGATGTGTTCTCGGGCAGAATCGTCTGTACTCCAGCGAATGCTGCGGATGTTCTTGAAGAGCATGATCTCAGTGGACTTCAGGATGCCGTCATTCTCCCTGTGCTGGTGAGCGTGGAATCCTGGCAGCGTGAGTTCAGCACAAGGGATGAGGAGATGATGGAATACGCCATCCGCAAAGGAGCATCCGAAATGCTGCTGTCCGCCGGCAATGGAGAGGTCATTCAGACCAAGCAAGGGGTAAATGTTGTGCTTCTTGTTGGAGAGGGTGGAACGAAGGAAGATACTGCCCATGAGCTGAAATTGCGATGTGAGAAGTTCATTCAAGACTGTTATAACTATTTCGGTTGTAAAATTTCCTGTTATATCGGGAATCGCTCCTCACTGTATGAAATTGCGGATACGTATAGGCAGCTGCTGGAGATGGAGTACAACAATCTGAACAAATCCAACCAAGTGTATATGCTCGCTTCATTAGGCAGCCATTCAATGAAGACCATGATCCCGCGAATATCGACCTGGACCCTTCTCATGGAGCATGGGCAGTTGGAGGAGATCCGGCGAGAGATACGCGGTAGAATCGCAGAGTTAAGCGATAAACCTAATCTATCGCTAATGGAGCTTGAAGGCTTTCGGCGAGAATTTATGCAAATGGTCCATTATATTCTCCATAAGAACGGACGATCTGCCTTTGAGCTGTTTAAGGATGAGGAAGGAATGCTTCTGTACACGCAGCCCCGCAACCTTGAACAATTGGAAGCTTCTGCGCTTCAAACGGTTCAGATCATTCATGATCAGTTACATTTGAAACCGTCTGTGATTGAACGAGTACAATCTTATATACAAGAGCATTTAAGCGAGCCGATTACAAGAGAGCAGCTTGCCGGTTTCGTGCATCTCAATCCCGCTTACCTATCGCGCTTATTCAAACGCGAGGTCGGGGAATCGATATCGGACTACATGCTGCATGTCCGGATGTCACAGGCCAAAGACTTGATCGCGACCTCATCCATCCCAATTTCGGATGTAGCCAAAACGTTTGGATATCATAATTTTTCGCATTTTTCCAAAATGTTTAGAAAAGTGTACCATGTCTCCCCTCAAGAGTTCAGACTTCAGTCCAATCCTAATGTTCTATAAGTAGAGAGCAGCTCCTTTAGCCTATCGGCTTACCATTAGGGAGTCGGTAGGGGAGCATCATGCTGAACTTCGTCAAGGGAGACTAGCTCGACAGATTGTAAAGTAGAAAAAAAGACCCGTGCAGGGCTAAACCGAAGAAGAGCCCACGTCGAACGTGGGCTCTGGTCATGATGCCATGTTTGAATGAGCTATTTAGAATTCACGTAGCTGCTTAACGAGATCCGAAGCAAACGTATCCGTAAACCGGAGGCGTCCATTCGCTTGGATGATCAGCCCTTCATTCATGCGGTGGTCCAGCCATTCGGTAATCCATCCAGGAGCATAGCCGCCTTGGCCGAATTCCCCGCCAAATGCAATCATTTGACTATAGTTCGCCAAATATTGATCTCGATTCGTATCCGGGTAAGACTTCACGTATAGCCAAAACTGCACGTCATACATCAGATAAGATAATTCATCCGCATGAAATGAAAAGTGACCTTTCTCTTCAACAATACGGGTACAGATGCTGCGGATCTTTTCATTAATATGCTCCACTTCCGTGACTTGAGCGCAAAGCTCCTCAAGCAAAGGCGAGAATTTCCCGTGGGCGACCTTGTACAAATCCGCTTCCTTGTCCTCCTCCGAGGTATCATATTCCTCCTCGCTTACGAGCCCCCGGATGAACGCCTCGAAGTTTTCAGCCAGGAACGTAATCTCATAATCATCTTCCTGATCGACATGGATCACCTCGGGTTCACCATCTCTTCCGCATGCCCGGTAGTCGAGCATCACGACATCATGCCCGGCAGAAGGACAATCGCAGATCACTACGCCAATGTCTGGGTAGCCCCATTCCTCGATCATAAACCGACTGCCGAGATCACCGCCAATCGAATAGCTTTTCTCACGGCCAATTCCCATGATCCCCGTAATGGCAATATGGTCTTCCGCCCAAGAAGTGGGCTCCTCGGTCGGGAAGCAGGTGTTCTTCGGAACCCCTCCGTTTTGCTGCTTCATCAGCGCAATATAAGCGGAGGGGAGCTTGTATCCAAGCTCTTCCTCGATGGAGGCGATCAGCTCATCCGTCGGCGGGGCGGATTGGTAGGAATCTCTTGCATACTCGCTGTCGTCCCAAAAATCAGCTAACGGCATGTTGTCACACGGGGGAGCCTCCGGCACCGACCCGCGGGACGCCAAGGCTTTTCTTTTGGCAGCGATTCGGCGCTCTTCTCTGTCCTGCTTCTCCGCTTTTTGCAAACTCCAGCTTAGCAATAATTCGGTGTGCTCATCGCCGGGCTCCAGTTGATCAGAGGTAGCTAATGCCTGAGCAGCTTCTTTATATCTTTTCAAATGATAGAGAGCGTAACCTACCCGATAATGCCACAGCGGGTCGTGCTGCCCCGCATCAGCAATTTTATCGAATTGGCGGAGTGCATCTTCATATTGTCCCAGGTTGTTATACGCTCTGGCCAGTCGACTGACGGCCTCGTAGTCCCGTTCCTCCTCGGGAACGGTTAACAGCACATCCACGATTTGCTGATGTTCGTCTTCATCATGCCATTGGTTCAATTGCTCCGTAAGGGTTTGTTCCATTCCAGCCTCCATAATATAATCATATTTTTTCATTAAAAAATCGTCGAGAGCCATGCAGCGCCTCCGCCAGCGATCGTCAACACTGCTCCTGCCGCCAGTCCCCATTTATGCTTTGTACCAAGCCCAAGGTGCCCAATGAATCGCGGCAGGATCCAGAGGAAAGCAAGAAGCGAGAATGCACCTTGAACAGCACCCCAAATTACTAGATTCTTGGCTTGATTCAAGTAGGCATCAGCCTGATCTGAAGAGGTAAAGGCAAGCGATGCACCGTTCCGGGCGTTCCAATATGTAATGACCATAAACACAATCAAGGTGAGTAATGTCGAAAAGACGGTTGACGTAAATCTAAATACGCCGCCGCTTGTTTTCGAAGATTTGGCTTCAGGCAAACCGATTAGGAAGAATACAAGACCTACCAATACCACCCCACCAGCTATAGTACATAGAACGCCGTTCACGATACCTCCCGCCATTAAAAGCATAATAATCATACGCTGCTCCAATCGTTGTGAATGATAGACTCGCTTGGCTACGATAAGTATAAGATTAATGTACTTTATGCCATTTGTGCAAATATATCCAATCCACTCACTTTTATTCGGCGCCTATCTATTGAAAGATATTCATTCTACCGATATTGAAAGAGTACATATCTTTCATATTTCAGGAGGAATCGATCATGAAGAAAACAGTCATCTTACTATTCAGTGCGGCAATGATACTCGGGACCACCGCTGGTACAGCATTAGCCAAACCGGGAAACACGCCGCCTGGCCATTCAAGTCATGATGTCAAAGCTAACGAATCCAAAGAAACCAAAGAATCTAAAGATAAAAATAAAGATAAGGATAAACAAATCGAAGCGAATCAAGACGGGGGTATCCAGTCTTCTGATCCGGTTAAGCAAGAGGAAAAGCCTGATCAGGAGCCGGCATCGACGGAAACGGAAAATGGGGACAGCAGTACAGCCGATAAGTCGGAGCCCAAGGAGAAGGGCCATAAAGGATACAAAGGTCTGCTCAATGCTATTCAAAACGTAAAAGATAAGCCGGCTGGTGCTGTTCTGGCCAATATTTTGCTTTCAGAATATGAGGCTGAGCTGACCGACGAACAGAAGAAAGAACTTGAAGCTATAGTTGAAAAGGACGAGGCGCTGGAGAAGGCGGCGGATATGCTCGATAAGAACGGTAATGTAACCGACGCTGTGTATGTGCAGGAAGAAGCGATTAAAGTGAATTTTAAAAACCTGGACCTGTATAAAACTTTAGGAAAGCTCAATGACAAGGCTGGTAAAAAGAATGGAGTCAAGCTATATGTTAACGGCGTTGCTGCTGACACCGAGCCTTTTGTCAAAAAAGGCAATACCTTCGTTCCTTTCCGCGCCATCGCTGAGGCACTGGATGCCGAAGTTGCATGGAATCCTCAAGATCGCACGATCACCGTCACAAAGGATGGGGTAATTATTCAACTTCTGGTGGGCAGTAAAGCTGCAAAGGTGAATGGTAAAAACGTGACCTTGGATGCGCCAGCCACCGTGACAAAGGGCAGCACCTATGTGCCGGTACGTTTTATAAGCGAGGCATTGAATGCCACCGTAAAATGGGAATCCGAAAGTAAAACGGTTGTTGTCTATGAAGAGGGACAATAACCTAAGTAACATGGCCCCTCTATTTTGCTGAGGGTGGATGTTCATTGGAAGTGTAAAGAAAGCGAAGCCGTTGACCTTGGGTGGTCAGCGGTTTTTTTTGTTTATGGATAAAACTTATAATTGGCATGATTTTGATAAAAGGAGGCACTCTATAGGCAACTTACTTATCTAATGCAGCGAAGGAAACACATGTCGATTATTAAACCGTCTCAAATTGCACACTCGATTTATGAGATGATGGAGAAGCGCTTCAGCGGACGGGTATTAAAGGGATCATCCCTAACTGGACCAAAGGTGAAAGGGCTGAATGGGGTGGATTTTTTCGAAAGTAAAGAATCGTTGACAGCCATCGAATGGATCTTTAGGGGAATTGTCAGCTTTATTTTTTTGCTGATTGCTGCCAAATTTCTAGGCCAGCGCTCCATTTCTCAATTGAGGTTTCTCGATTTCATTCTTGCTCTAACGCTCGGCAATATTATCGCTCACCCGCTGTCCGATGAAGAGTTGGGTTTAAAAGGGTCCATGATCACGACGATCGTCCTCATTGTGCTATATATCGCAACGACATGGCTCGGGCTGAAGTGGCCGTTCTTTAAACGGTATTTGGATCCGTCGCCAATCACGCTCATCAAACAAGGCCTCATTCAGTTTGAAAACTTATCGAAAGCAAGGATCTCTATAGATTATTTATTCTCCGAGCTTAGGAAAGAAAAAGTAGAGGATGTCCAAAAAGTAGCGCTGGCATTATGGGAGCCAGGAGGAACCATATCCGTCTTTATGGACACCCCCTACCAACCGGTGACACCGGCTAACCTGAAACTAGAGACGCAGCCGTTCACGATCCTAAGACCGATCATTGTAGACGGCAAGGTCGATATGTCCCTTCTTCAGGAAATCGGAAAGGATACCGGTTGGCTGCTTACACAAATCGCGCCCATTTCGAATATTCAGGAGGTGTCGTTAGCGATCGTTGAGAACGAGACCGTACGGGTGTTTTCAAGAGCAAAAGGTAAATAAGCAGGTGTATATTATTAATGGAAGAGAGCCATGATAGGGGCTCTCTTTTTTATAGGTTAATTCAATGACTCCAGTTATTTTTTAACAATCATTAAAAATAATTCTTGAACACTCATTAAATAAATGGTAATATACAGCAAAAAGAAAGGGAGGACTCACGTTGGCACGCCATAAAGAATTTGATACGACGGAAGTATTGACCAAAGCGATGGAGTATTTTTGGAGACATGGTTTTGATGGATCCTCCATCAATGAGCTGGTTCAGCATGTTGGAATCAAGGCCCAAAGCCTATACAACACGTTTGGAGGGAAACGGGATTTATATTTATCGGCCCTCAAGCTTTATGTGAATCGGAGCACGGTTGTTGCCACGCTCGAACAGACTCCATCCGGAAAGCAAGCCATCATCAAGGTATTTCATGATTTATTATCCAGCCTTTCACAGCCCGATCATCGAGCGAAGGGCTGTTTCATGGTGAACACTTGCGTAGAACTAGCGTCGCATGATGCCGAAATCGCAGACTTTGTTGAGAAAGAAAGCCATCGCGTGGAAGACGCCTATCTCCTCGCATTAAGCCGCGCCAAGGAACAAGGCGATCTTGGCGACCGATACCAAGATTTGAGGGCTCTGGCGCGATATTTAAACAATGCGCAAGCCGGGCTGATCGTTACCGCAAAAACGGTTTCGGATCCGGCTGTTCTTGAAGATATTATCCGGGTGACGCTTTCGATTTTTGATTGAAAGCGAACCTCTCTTTTTTTTGAGTTTATTTTAATGATCATTCAAGAAAAATAGAGCATGAGGTGATCCTTTTGAGAAATTCACTAGGCATTTATTGGCTGGCATTCGGCGTCTTTATCATGGCAACAGCCGAAATCGTGGTTTCCGGTATCTTAGCGATGATATCCGAAGATTTGAAGGTGTCGGTTGGGATGGCAGGTCAGTTGGTGACGGTTTATGCATTGGTTATTGCTATCGGCTCTCCGGTCTTGATGGCAATTACGGCAAGGATTGAAAGAAAACGGCTCCTTATTTTATCGTTCCTAACATTTATCATTGGCAACGGCATCGGGTACTTAAGTCCTGATTTTTCGATCCTTGTGATCGCTCGTATTGTCCAAGCGGCAAGTGCGAGCGTGTTTACGGTCGTAGCCCTGACGATGGGATCCAATCTTGCGGCACCCGGCCGGCAGGGAACAGCCATCGGTACTATTCTTATGGGAGCAGGTACGGCATTAGCTGTCGGCGTTCCTTTGGGAACACTGATCGGTGGGCATTGGGGATGGCGCTTTGTCTTTGTTTTTATTATCATGCTGGGATTGCTCTCCGTAATTGGCATTGCTTATACCGTGCCGATATCAAAGCATCAGGAGTCTTTATCCTTGAAGCAGCAGCTTGGGGTACTGAGAAATCGACGCATTGTAAGCGGGCTGCTCATTACTTTGTTCTGGGTTACCGGTTATCAGATGATGTTTACGTATATCACACCCTTTCTCCAGGAAACCGCAAATCTTGATGCGACCCGGATTAGTGCCGCGTTATTTGTAAGCGGGATCTTCGCTATAGCAGGCTCAAGAATAGGAGGCTTTGGGTCCGATCGCTGGGGTATATTCCGGATGCTGATGGTGAGTTTGTTGTTTCACGCAGCGGCGCTGATCGTTTTTCCATGGGCAGCGACATCATTCATCGGGGCAATAATGATCCTCGCGATCTGGATCGGTTTTGCCACCATGACGACGCCTGTACAACAGTACTATTTGATTTCGCTTTCGCCTGAATCATCCGGGCTGGCGTTAGGGATGAATAACTCCATTTTCCAACTCGGAATGGCTGTCGGTGCCGCTACAGGAGGGTGGATCGTCCAACAAACCTCCGTAATGGATCTAGGATTCTACGGTGCGATGAGTATCATGCTCGGTGTTGGTTCGGTCTTATACTCTTTTGCTATAAAGAAACAACCCAAAACGACACGCGGCTGACACAAGAAAAATCGATCAGCCTATTTTGGGAACTTTCTTCCTTTTTGTGGAGTCTGTTTGAGTAAGGGGGGAGGAGAAGAGCTTGAAGGAAATGCAGCTGCAGCTTTCTGCAGAGCTGAACATATCGGATATACGGGGGCTTATGGAATCCTATGGAGAGGACGTTTGGAATTACGCTTACGTCATTACCAAGAATACGCATACGGCGGATGATGTTGCACAGGATGTGTTTATTAAAGCCTACCAACATGCTGCCTCCTTTCGTGGGGAGGCTTCGATGAAAACCTGGCTGCTCAAAATCACACGCAACACCGCGTTGTCCTATCTAAAACGGGCGTTCTTTCGCAGAGTGGTCCTCCTTGGAGAGCGATCGCCGGAAGATGGATTGGGGAGGATGACGAGGGACTCGTCATCGCCATCTGCAGAGGAGGAGTATATGGATCGGGAGATGGCGGATGAATTGTGGAAGCAGGTTATAAAGCTGCCCGGTAAATATCGCGACCCGCTTGTGTTGAGCGTGCATTATCAACTATCCATGGAGGAAATATCCGTTATTACAGGTCTGGCGCCAGGAACGGTAAAGTCCAGAATTTTCAGGGCTAAAAAGAAGATAGCCGCCGAATGGAAAGGAGCGAAGGATGATGAATGAATGGAGGTCGGATTGGGATCAAAAGATGGCACGGCCGCCATTTAAGGAGCGGCGGTTTACGGCAGATATGATGGAGGATGTGGAGAAACGGCTTGAGAATGTTAGGAAGAAGCGAAACCGACGTGGAAGGGTTCGGTCTGCTATCATAATCGTACCTGTGATGCTGCTTGTCTTCGGTGCCGGGAGCATTTGGATCGGTGACCAGACAGCTCATTCTCCTAAGCAGGTAACCCCAAGTCTCGCCATCCAAGGGGGAGGAGCGTTTCAATCCAGCTTCGAGCCCGGTGCAGGTGGCGATTACGATTGGTGGAGCTCTTCAGATCATGAGACGAAGCAAGGCAATGATCGCACGATCGTAACGCTGGGGATCGCATTCATGAAACGGGAGCTTGGAGTCTGGGGAGGCCCGACGCCGGACATCTGGGAGCATCCGGAGGTCAAAGCTCCGCTTGAACGCTATGATGTATCGAGTCCATGGGTATATGAAATGTACGTGGATCAGATTCGTACGGATGAGATGCAAACCGTATATCAGCTGCGTCTGCGCCTGAGGGATTCGATTCCGATGGTCTATGAGGAAATGATCGACGTTACCATTCAAAACGAGACACACCGAATCTCGCTGATTGAGCATAGAAATAAGGATGAAACGGGGATACCGTTGGAGGAATACGAGCCACAAAGCTAAAGGGATAAAAAATGGTTCAGTATTCTGCAAATAACTGCAGTGCTTATGTTCGTGCATACGTCCTGCCAAACGATAAAAAACCGGAGCGGATGCTCCGGTTCTTTGGATGGTGAATGCACTGGTTAAAGCGGACGGATGGCATCCCCTATAACCTCTCGACACTAGATCAGTTGACGAAGCTGATTTACGTAAAAGGCCAGTTCGCTCTCAGACTCGAGATCACGCATTAAAGCCCGGAGCAGGAACAATCGCGGCTGCTCCTGCACGGCTTCATCGCGCAGCATGGCCGCGACCTCCGTCAATTCTTGTTTTCTCTGGTTAGGCACGGCGATGTCCGGGATCAACGAGGCGATCATTTCAATCAGCGCATCTCTTCTCGATCCGCGCGAAGCAAACAACGACCGGAGCTCCATGCCCGAATACTCGGTCATGAGCTCATCCGTGAGCAGGGAAGGGGAGGATCGCTGGTTCAGCCCATGCACCAGATCGTCCATTCGTTCCGCAATGAACAAAGCAAGCGCCTGCTTGTCCATCGGCTTGTATCCGAATAACAGATGGAAGGTATATTCGCGGATGAATCCGTTAAATATGGCGGTGGCGTCCCACTTCCAAGGCTCAATCGCCGATCCGTATTGGCGGCGGAGAATATCCTGATAATACAGGAACATGCTTCTGCGAATGCGGCTTAATACGTCCTCGATGATTTCGCTGCCGAGCGGGGCAAGCTCGTTGTGATCCCTGGATATGTAGTAACCGTGCTCCACGTAAAAATCGAACTGATACGCAATTTCGGCCAAAAAGGTATCTCTTTTGGACAATTGCTTTTTCCTGATTCGGTCCACCTCGTCGACCATAACCTGCTGCCGCCGCTCCAAAATGCTGACATACAACTCTTCTTTCGAGGAAAAATGCTTGTACAGCGAGCCCTTGGCAATGCTGCAGTCATCTGCGATATCCTGGATGGATGTCGCCTGGTAGCCCTTCTCCGCGAAGAGCCGGACCGCCGATTGAAGAATTTTCTCCTTAATCATGCTCATCCTGCCGCCTCCTTCAATGACATAAAACATCAATATATATTCGATAATCGCCCAAGGATTCGGGTTCGTGGGCCTAAAGATTGCATGTATGGAACACCCGGGCGTAGTGTACGAATTTCATTGTACCAGTCCTGGCGCAATAAATACATGACACCCTGATAAGTTCCGTAGGAAACAATATGGACCGGCATGTGCAGCCGAGCGTAAAGGAATGATGGGCCGCACATAATGTTATTTTAACACGATGAATGACGACACCATGAGACGGCCAATCTGGCGGTTTTCCCTTGTAACCAAGTCTTATTATGACGATGGAAACCTGAATGAGGCAGCATATTGTGGCAACGGATGCCTGCCTGATGCAGGCACATCGTGACGTGCTTAGCGTGAAACTTCAACTTACGCCCGGACTGGAGACCTCAGCGGCGGCAGGCTGCGGCTTCCGGATGAAGAAGCTGAGCGCAAGCCCCGCACATGCAATACACGCGGCAGCGAAGAAGGTATCGCAAAACGGAGTCAGGCTTGCCTCCAGCACATTCCCGTCCGTTCCGGAAAGGGTCAGGTTAACCTTCATGCGGGAGGCTAGGAAGCCGGTAAAGCCCGATATGGCAAACGAGGCGATGACCTGCTGCGATGCGCTGGTGAGTGGAGTGACCCTGCTGACCAAATGTCGAGGTGTTGCATTTAATACATAGGTATTTAACGACATCATGGACAAGCCCATCCCCGAGCCCTGCATAAACAAAACGACTAGAATAAAGAGCAGCGGCGTGTCCGTTCGGAGAAAGGTCATCGCAAACAATCCGCTCGTCATCAAGGCCATGCCGGCAATGAGAGGCGGACGGGCACCGACTTTATCGAAGATTCTGCCCGCTAACGGCATGAATATCATAGAGCCGATGGCCTGCGGCAGCAAGATAAGACCCGTCGTGAACGGTGAGTATCCCTTAATTTGCTGAAGCAGAAGCGGAAAGAGCAGCACCGTTCCATACATCGCTGCCTGCATGAACCAGGATGTGATAATCCCGCGTCTGAAATCAGACGATCGAAAAACTCTCAGCTCCAGCAGCGGTTCGGCTTTCCTCCAGCAAGAAAGAATAAACACAAGAAGCACTGCGCCTCCGATGATGAGACCGGATAACGTTCGGGCAGAACTCCAGCTCACCCCGCCTTCGCCAACGCCGAACGTGATCAATGCAAAAGCCAACGGCCCGAGGATTAACCCCGTCTTATCCAGCGTCGGCGCCTTCTGTTTCGGAAAGACAGGCAAATATTTTTTCCCGATTACGAGGCCCAGAAGACCGATCGGCAGATTGATCAGAAAGATCCATTGCCAGCTTACGTATTCCACCATCCAACCGGACAGCACCGGACCGAGAGCGGGAGCCAGCAGCAGCGGAATGCCAAGCATCCCGATAATGGAGCCTCGTTTCTCGGGCGGGGCAATACGGTAGACCATGGCCATGCCGATCGGGGAAACCATCCCCCCGCCCAGGCCCTGCAGGATCCGAAAGAGGATCAGCTGCTGAGGCGTTTGAGCGAAGGCGCATAAGACCGATCCGAGGGTAAACAAACCTATAGAGATCAGAAATACACGTTTCGGACTGAATTTATCCGACATCCAGCCTGCTAAAGGAATGACTGCCGACAAGGATAAGGTATAGGCGGTAATCGACCATTGGATGAGATGAAGCGAGCTGTCGAAATAGTTCACCAATGTAGGGATGGCGACGTTAACAACCGTACTGTCCAGAAGAACCATGAAGGTTCCGATCACAACCGCGACCAGCGAAGCTATGATTTTGTTCATGGGCAGCGGTCCTTGCTCTTGAGGGATATGAGCTGATGTTGGATTTGACATGAGCATGCACCTGCTTTCTAAGTAGTATAAAGATTTAAAAGGGCGAATAACACTTCCAGCTGCCAAAAATAAGAAGTTGATTCGCTTTTGTGACCAATAAGTTTTATTAAAAACTAACTGGTCACAACTAGGGAATATCATATCGACGGAATGACTGCGTGTCAAGAGAAAGGAAGGCAAACGATCGTCTTGACTTCGCTGGGACATTCCGGTAAGATTGGGAGTAACTTTACTAAGGGGAATGTTTTATGTCTGCGAGTGTTCTTAACTAATCAAATTCCATACAAGGACTTTGGCTTGTATTTATCCGCTTTACGCTACCCGTATGTCCATTCCGGGGCGTTATTTGCTGGCGGACCGAAGTCGCGGAATTAGTTAAGAACAACGGATATAACCAACCTTAGGGATACCTTTTTCTAGGCGTATGCGTCCGTACTCTTCGTACGGATTTTTTTATTTTTTGACGCGCTTAGTGAGGGTTATACGAGGACAGGGGTGAACGTATGTTCACTTCTGTCCTTTTTGCTTTTTACCACTAGAAGGGGTGATAGGACATGAATCCATACGTAGCACAAGCAAGTCAGCACATCCGACTGCAGGAAGGACCGATGGCTATTGAACGATTCCTGATCGAATGCTATTTGAATCCGGGGATATCAACGAAAGGGCTGGCGCGCGCAGCCTTGCTTCCGACGCCGGTTGCCGCCGCCATCAAGAAGGAGCTGATTCGGGCAGGGGCGCTTGTTCAGGATCGCGGCGTCCGGTGCACATTCGAAGGCCGTCAATCGGTTGAACGCGAATGGGGATACGCGGGGCTAGAGCGCGATTGCCATCAGTCGATGCTTCTCGGACGGGAGGATACGGACGACTGGAGGGAGATCCTATCGGTTTTGCAGCAAATCTTCTCTTCGCGGCCGCAAGTCAACGTTCAGATCGACCAATCTTCCTGCACCCCCGAAACCAGCTTGCGCAGGGCTGTGCTTGGCTTGCAGTATCACACCCTGATCGGTAAGCAAATCCTGTGCGTAGGTGATGATGATTTGGTGAGCATTTCGATCGGGCTGCTGCTGCAAAAGCTGTTTCCATCCGGAGATCACAAGGCAACAAGCGTGCACGTCGTTGATATTGACGAACGCTTCATCGGCTTTATCGAGGGGATCGCAACTGAACGAAAGCTGCCCATTGTGTGCCATCTTCATGATGTCAGAGAGCCGCTGCCCCGGGAACTGCATGGTCAATTTGACTGCTTTTACACCGATCCGCCCTACACGCTGCCAGGGATGAATTTGTTCGTCTCACGGGGAATCCGTGCCCTGAAGATGGTCCAAGGACTGCCGGTTTTTCTCTCGTTCGCCCACAAATCTCCGGAGGTTACGCTGGCCATGCAGCGCGAGTTCGTTCGAATGGGCTTAACCATCAACGCCAATTATCCCAGCTTCAATGCTTACGAGGGAGCGGAGCTGATAGGAAACCGGAGCCAAATGTTTGTGCTTCGCACGACCGATCATATGTCGGCAGAATTTGCAGGCCGATATCCGGATGCCATCTACACGGGTGAGATCAAGCGAACCGTTCGTACATACAGCTGCACGCAATGCAAGCAGCAAGTAACGGTTGGAGCGAATCAGCAAGTCGCAACCATCGAGAAGCTGAAGAACGCCGGCTGCCCCCGGTGCAGTAACGACGACTTCGAATTGATCGAGAGAAGATCTTGTTAATCGATCATGCAATCTAGCGAAAAAAGCGCATGGTCGAGACGTTCTTTCGCGTGATGAAGGTGGGCGGCTCTCGTCCAGCAGAATAGGGAGCTTTAGCAAAATAAGTCCTAAAGTCCATGAACGTTAAAGCTGCATCAAGTCTTTCGCAAAAAAGAGGGAGCGCCGCCTAATGCGGCGCTCCCTGCACGTTAGTCCGTTACGGCTCCTCTGGAGGCGGAGGATACCAGCTTGGCATATTTGCGGAGGACTCCGCTGGAATGCTTTAATGGCAACGGCGTCCATTGCTTGGCTCTTGCTTCAAGCTCCTCAGAGGTTACCTGCATATTGATTTCCTGTGTTTCGCTGTCGATGGTGATGATGTCCCCCTCGCGCAAGAGGGCGATCGGTCCGCCAACCTGTGCTTCAGGCGCCACATGTCCGACCACGAAGCCATGCGATCCCCCGGAGAATCGACCGTCCGTTAAGAGGGCGACCTCGCCGCCAAGCCCTTTGCCGACAATCATAGCCGTGACAGACAGCATTTCAGGCATTCCCGGCCCGCCTTTTGGACCGCAGTAGCGGATAACCACCACGTCCCCTTTGTGTATGCGGTCGTTCAGAATGGCTTCCGTAGCTTCTTCTTCACTGTCAAACACGCGTGCAGGACCGGTGAATGTAAGCTTGGCGAGTCCGGACATTTTGGCCACGGCGCCTTCCGGCGCCAAATTGCCTTTCAGCAGTACGAGCGGTCCGGTTGGCTTCAGCGGCCGGTCAAACGGACGGATCACATCCTGGCCGCCCGTAAGCGGCTGAACCTCTGCCAAGTTTTCGGCGAGTGTTCGCCCCGTGACGGTCAAGCAATCCCCATGCAGAAGACCATGCTCCAGCAGCAATTTCATCACGGCAGGAACGCCTCCGACATTGCTCAAATCCTGCATCATATATTGACCGCTTGGCTTAAGGTCCGCAAGATGCGGAACTTTTTTGCGAATACGCTCAAAGTCGTCGATGGTCAGGTCGACCTCAACCGAATGGGCGATAGCCAATAAATGCAAGAATGCATTGGTTGAGCCTCCCAAGGCCATAACAACCGTAATCGCATTTTCGAAGGCTTTTTTCGTCATAATGTCCCGGGGATAGATCCCCATTTCCAGCAGCTTAACGACCGTTTCTCCAGCCTTGACGCATTCATCGGCTTTATGGCTTGCTATGGCTGCCGTGGAGGATGAACCGGGCAGACTCATACCGAGTGCCTCGGCCGCTGCGGCCATGGTATTAGCAGTATACATGCCGCCGCAGGCGCCGGCACCCGGACATACGTGGCACTCGATCTGATGGAGCTCCTCCGGGGTCATTTTCCCGTCATGATATTGTCCGACCGCTTCAAAGGCGGTCACGATATTGACGTCGCGTCCATTGAGCGATCCGGGCTGAATGGTGCCTCCATAGACGTAGACTGCGGGGAGATTCATGCGCCCGATGGCCATGAGACAAGCCGGCGTGTTCTTGTCACAGCCGCCGATCGCAACGAGACCGTCGAAACGTTCGGCGTTGACCACGGTTTCGATGGAATCGGCAATGATTTCCCGGCTTGGCAGGGAGAAGAGCATCCCTCCATGTCCCATCGAAATGCCGTCAGACACGGTAATGGTATTGAAAATAAGGGGGGCTCCGCCGCCGGTCTGGACGCCTTTCTTGGCTTCCTTGGCCAGTGCGTCGATATGGATATTGCATGGCGTGACCTCGCTCCAAGTGCTTGCCACCCCGATCATCGGTTTCTTGAAATCCTCATCGTTGAATCCTACCGCCCGGAGCATGGCCCGGTTCGGGACCCGGTTCACGCCTTCGCTGATGACCTTGCTGCGAATGCGCAAATCTCGCTGATTGGCATGCGTCATTGTTACATCTCACCTTCCTTGGTATTTTGGATGAAAGCATACAGTTCCTTCATCGGTCGAATCAGATTCTGCTTCATCACCGAAGAGGCCAGCGCTCTATCCTTGTTCTCAAGCGCCTGAATTATGCGGGCATGCTCCTCGACCGAGGCGGACGTTGCGGATACCGGCTGGGCCAGGAAAACATATTTGAACCTCCGGATGTGGATTTGAAGGGAGGCGCTGAAGGAGGCCACATAGGAGTTATCCGAGGTTTGGAAGCGGCAATAACGAAAACGTATGTTCCTCTCGATGGACTTGTGATATGATTTTCTAAATGAATAGGGAGGATATACGTATGAATGTTGAAGGATTTGTTGCTGAACTTACCTCATGGTTCCGCACCCATGCTCATCCGGATAAGGCCGTTGCAATGTCCGCCTATATGAAGAATCGGTACGCATTCTTAGGTATCCAGACGCCGGAGCGGAACGCTCTATTGAAGACCTTTCTTCAAGCGCATGGAAGACCGGGAAACGAACAACAGCTGGAACAGATCGTAAAGCTGCTGTGGGCACAGCCCGAGCGAGAATTTCAAAATGTGGCGATGACATTGTTGGATGCCCGCGGGAAGCGGACCGAAGAGTCACGAATCAAGCTTCTGGAATCGTTGATCATTGATAAGTCCTGGTGGGATACGGTAGATTTTCTTGCCGGAAACTTGTCCGGAAGCTATCTGACCCATTACCCGGAGCAGATCGAGGGTTACCCGGATCGGTGGATCCGGTCGGACAATCTCTGGCTTCGCCGTTCAGCAATTCTCTTCCAGCTTCATTACAAGGACCGGACCGACAAGGAGCGGTTATTTCAGTATATCCGCATGTGTAGTCACGAAAAGGAGTTTTTTATCGCCAAAGCGATCGGATGGGCGCTTCGCCAATACGCGAAAGTAAATCCTGACGACGTGCTTGCGTTCGCAGCAAATGAATTCCTTCAGCCGCTCAGCAGACGCGAAGCGTTGAAACTGCTGACGGCAAGGACCTGAAGCAGCAGAGTCCATTAGTAATCGTATCCCTGCACGAATCGTCGATGCAAACTCTTCTCATCTCGGAAGAAGTCTTATTCCATAAGAAAAAGAGCAGCTCATTACCGATTCGAGCTGCTCGATTTCTTTAGGGTGACTCGATGGTTTAACCCCCCGCGTTTACCGTCTCAATCCCGGCATGAAACGCTTCCGAATCACCGTTTTCCAAGCCGAATAACGCCTCCTGCAACGCGAAAGTGCCCTGGTAAAAGAGAACGCGGTCCATAAGCTGATGAACCTCCGGATATACGTCGAGCACAAGCTTGAAAAAGGACTCTCCATATGATGCGCGCAGCGCCGCATAATCAACGGCCGGGTCGCCGATACCGGCTTCATCAAAATCCAATATGCCGCAAATTCGCATTTCATCCGGATCATACAGTAGGTTTGAAGTGCCAAAATCGCCGTGAATCAAAGCCGGAGCGATTGGCGAATCGGACTTCGCATGAAGAAACTTCCCGAAATGCCGATCCGTCCATTGTCTCGCTTCTGGCTTCAAATAAGGGTACAGCTTGGTTTGGATTCGCTCGTATAATTCCGCCCATTCGGCATATGGATCAAACGTTCGAAGCTCCCCGTTATAAAGGCCGTCAAGCTTCATGTTATGAAGGTGACGCAAGAAACCCGCCAATTGCCCGGCCAGCCGCCGGCGTACGGCGTCATCCCCGATCTGCTGCAGTTGTTCCGCTTCCAAAGGTTCCCCGTTCAGCTTCCGATAACTGATGAAGGGCCGGTAAATGGCTTCATCGTCCAAGCAGCATAACACGGGCTGCGGTACATCCAGCGGGAGGCGATCGGCAATGAAGCTCAAAAGGTCGGCTTCACGCTTCAAACGGGTTGTTCCTTCTTTATACTTGGGGAAACGGAAGATAAGCTCCGAGTTGACGAGCTTGAGGACATTGTTTTGTCCGGAACCGATAGGTTCCACCGAATGAAGCTCCAGAGCAGGACAAGCACGGCGGATGGATGCCAGCGCTAGGTCTAGCTCCATTCTTACAAGGTCCAGCCCGGGCGCAAAGCCGTCCGGAATCGTTCCAAGCTCGGTAAACCCAAACCGCTCAAAGAAGCCGCGACTATGGGGAGATGTCTCAATCTTTACGATGGAAAACTGCGGTTCAGCGCTGATGCGGCGCAGCCGTTCCGTAAGAAGCTTTGTCCCGACTCCCGAGCGGTGCAGACTCCGATCCACCATGCCCCAGCAAAGTACAGCAATGCTTTCATCATCTCTGCCTGTCGCATATCCACCGCAGGCAATGACGGAACCCCGCTCATTCTCCAAGACAAAGTATGGCCCTGGAAGTTTCTCTAAGAACAATGCATAGTCTTGTCGTTCCTCAGCCGCAAAGTACTTGGGCACGTTACTGTCAAATACGGCTAAGCAGGCCTCGTGGTCTTGGTTCTTAAAGGGGCGCAAGCGATACGAGGACAATGTATTATCCATGAAATGATCACCTCTCTATAAAACTCTTCCTAATTATACCAAAGCCTTACAAGCAGGTAACGGAGAATTTCAATCTTAGCCCAGAGCGTGAGCTCGATCGGGAACGGATCAAAAATATATATGATTTTCAAACCAATCCTCAGGGTACCCTTGATCCCGTGCTTCATTTATCATCATAAGGGACGGGGCGTTGGATACAATGTAATACTGTTCTTACTAACATAAGGGGTGGAGTGGGAGGATGACAGCATCAGGCAAAACCGTATTGTTTCAGGGCGATTCCATCACGGATGGAAATCGCGGGCGCGACGGCGATCCGAATCATATTCATGGGCACGGTTACGTGTATCTTATTGCTGCTGAGCTGGGATTTGAACTGGCGGATTCCCGGCCGCGGTTTATTAATCGGGGGGTTAGCGGCAATCGTGCATCAGATTTGTATGCGAGATGGAATGAGGATGCCATTTTTCTTCAGCCAGACCTGATCAGCATATTGGTCGGCGTCAACGATGCAGGAAGGGTGATTGAAGGAGCTCCGGAAGGAGCCAGCGATCGATTCGAGAGGGCATACCGTCATATTCTTGAGGAGACAAAAGAACTTCTTCCTGGAACGGGACTCGTGTTATGCGAGCCGTTTGTGCTGAAGACAGGGGCTACCGTGCAATGCTGGGAAAGATGGCGTCAAATGATCCATGAATACAGCAGTGTGGTTCGGCAATTGGCACAGAATTATGATGCTTTGTTTGTTCCGTTGCAGAAAGCCTTCGACGATGCCGCAGCTCGAACTGGAGCGGATTATTGGATCTGGGACGGGATCCATCCGACGACAGCGGGCCATCGATTGATTGCACGTGAATGGCTGAACGTCGTTCAGAACAGCCCGCTCGCAATTGGTTAACCACGGGCAACGAGGCAAGAGAGAACTCGGATGCCGTTTCCGTGATCTTAACAGACACTGGAATGGAAGGGCGATACATTAGAAGAAAGCAGAAAACTCCCCCGAGAATTAAACACGGAGGAGTTTCCTTTTTTAAGCATGATCCTTGCGCATTTGTTTGAAATACCAGAAGAACATGAGAAGATAGAGGGCTACCGCAACGATGCTAAGTCCAATCCATTTCATATCCATGGTCTTCACGGCGCTTCCCATCAAGATGGCTAGCATTTTCTCAATCGGGTCCGAGTCAATGGACGAGAATAGAGCGTTTGCAGACAGGCCCGCCGGAATGCTGTTCATGGCTCTGGACGTCTCCGTCACAAATTCCGCGATAAACGTTGCGCCCCATAGGAACAAAGGAATAAGAACGGTTCCAATGATGGTCATTCGCAGTACCCGGCCTTTCGTTATAATCAACAGGGCAGGGGCCAGTACGGTTAACAGAATACCTCCAAGCGGAAGCACTTTATTGCCCGGCAAAAAGATCGAAATAATAAGCAGGATCGGTGCCAGAATGTTCGCAACCGCCCACAGCTCGGCTCTTGGCGCAAGGATCGGCCAATCGATGCCAACGAGCAATGTTCTGCCTTTTAAGCGCTTGCTCATTTGCTTCGTAATGCCGTTTGAAAGCGGTTCAATGGCAGGACCGAACCATCCGCCTACCAGCGCGAACAACTCAAGCGCAACGCCTCCGGTAAATGCCAAGGTGAAGATCTCGGCAGCCGACTGCTGGCCAAGAAGTCCAATAAAGATGCCTAAATAAGCGCCAATGGCAAATTTGCTTCCCCAGAAACCGATTTTCTTATTCAGAACCTCGGCATTGAAATCATACTTATCGATGAATGGAAGGCACACGTCAATGATTTTATTAAAAATCATCACAACAGGAGCAATCAACAAGCTCGGATGCGCTGTTGTGGTGATATTCGTATCATCGTAATCAAGGAGCTTATTGATCGTCGGCTTCATGACATCCGCATTGATCAGCATCAGTGCATAGATCATCATGACAAACAAGGTCGTCAGAATGAAATTTTGATTCGAGTAATACAGCGTTAACAGCCCGATGACCGATAAATTCCAGATATTAAATAAGTCAACGTTCAACGTGGTCGTCATTTTGGTAATCAGCATAATAAAATTGACAACCAGGCAGACAAAGGCAAAGTAAAGCGTATACACGGAGCCCCAAGTAATAACGGCGAGCGGTGCCCAGCCAAGGTCCGTAATCGACAAGGATACGCCCGTAGATTCAACAAACTGCTCGAGCGCAGGAGCAAAGGAGCTGGTCAACAGTGAAATGACCGCGCCCATACCGGTCAGCGCAACCGCCATCCGAAGGCCGCCTTCCAAAGACTTCGAGATGGATACGCCGACTAGCAGCGAAAGCACAGTAATAATGACAAACATCATGGCGGGTCCGCCGAGATTGATGAAGCCGTTAAATAGATTATTCATCGTATCAATAAACATCAGGTCACTTCCTCAACAAGGTCGTAACCGGTTACGTGACTTGAGGGATAGTTGAAATCTAGCACATGCAAAAAAATTATGCAAGGGGTTAAAATTAAATTTGACAGAAAAAATGATCCATGCTTAACTAGTCAGTAACCGGTTACGTAAATGAGGGATACTAATTTATGACAACAATTCGAGATGTAGCAAGAGAAGCAGGGGTTTCTGTAGCGACAGTTTCCAGGATTATCAACAATAAGGGAGAAGCTAGCCCCGAAACGATTGCCCGTGTAGAACAAGTCATTAAACGATTGAATTACAAGCCTAACCTGCTTGCGAAAAGCCTTTCCAAGCGAACTTCGGATTTGATCGGCCTATTGGTGCCTACGCTCAATAACCCGTTTTTTCCGGAGCTGGTGAAGGAGATCGAGACGGCGGCTAACGCGGAAGGGTATAATATTTTCTTGTGCAACAGCGACGATCAACGCTCCAAGGTCAAATATTACTTGGACTCGATGGTGGACCATTATGTAAGCGGTGCTATCATCAACTCGCTGCATGTCAATGCCGATGACTTGGCCATGCTAGAGGCGCGAGGCATTCGGACGATTACGATCGACCGGGCAAATTTCGAGCATGCCTATTCGGCTGTCACGGTGGATCATCAGCTTGGTGCATGGAAGGCGGCGAATCATCTTATCTGTGATTCCGGATGCAGCAATATCGTATTTTTATCCGGTCCGAAAGACGAGAAGAGCTCCAATGATCGCTTTGCCGGGTTCCGGAAAGCGGTGGAGCATGCGCCGCATCCTGTACATACAAGCATCGTTTACGGTGACTTCAGCATGGAAAGCGGTTATCACCAGATCAAGCAATACATTTCGTCTGGCAAGCCGTTTGATAGCATCGTCAGTTCAAATGATGCCATGGCCATCGGAGCGATTCACGCTTGCAATGAATTTAATATACGCTTGCCTGAACAAGTAAAAATCGTTGGTTATGATAACATCAGTTCCGGTTCCTTTATTACGCCTACGCTTACGACAGTGGATCAGAAAAAATCAGAGATCGGAAAAATCGCTGTTCAGGAGCTGTTACGGCTGATTCAGGACAAGAACGGGCAATCGAAACAATATAACCTGGAACCTGATTTAATCATAAGGAACTCCTCCGCTACGACGTAAAGGAGCAGTAAACCATGTATAAATTAGGTCCATCATTAATGTGTGCGGATCTTGGCAACCTGGAGTCCCAGATTTCGGAGCTGGACAAGGCGGGCGTCGATTTTTACCATATCGATATTATGGACGGGAATTTCGTTCCGAACTTCACGCTCGGCCCCGACTTTGTCCGGACGGTCCGCAAATTAACGGACAAGCCGCTTGATATTCACTTGATGGTTAACAAACCGGAGAATTATATCGAGTTATTCGCCGATTGCGGAGCGGACATGATCTCCATTCATGAAGAAGCGACCGCACATCTGCAAAGCTCTTTAACCAAAATCAAAAGCTTGGGAATTCGGGCTGGGGTGGCAATAAATCCTGCAACCTCGCTCGATTTTCTTAAGTATGTCTATAACGTAACCGATTACGTAGTTCTCATGACCGTGAATCCCGGATTTGCAGGACAAACGTTTATTCCCGCGATGTATGACAAAATCGCTGAGCTTCATGCATTCATTCAAAGCACAGGCATGGACATCGAGATCCAAGTCGATGGCAATATCGGCGCCGGAACGATTCCGAAATGCAGGGAGGCCGGAGCTTCCATGTATGTGCTGGGAACAAGCGCCGTATTCAATGATGCCGGCTCTATTCAGGATAATGTCGCAAATACACGCAAGCTTTTCAACTAAACGAAAATCCGAGATAGGGGAAATCACCATGAAGAAGAACTATGATATTTTGGTTGTTGGCAGCATCAATATGGACGTCATCGTGAATACGGACAAGTATCCTGCCTATGGAGATACCGTGTTTTGTAACTCGATCAATATGACGCCGGGGGGAAAAGGTGCGAATCAGGCGGTGACGGCTGCTCAGTTGAATAAAAAAACAGCTTTGATCGGCGCAGTCGGCAAAGATAGCGCAGGCAGTCAGCTGCTGAGAAACCTGGAGGTCAAGAATGTAGATGTCAGCCATGTTCTCGAAGTGGAAACAAGCGGAACGGGTACATTTGTTGCGATGATTGATGTGCGCGGCGAGAATACGATGGTAGGGACCAAAGGGGCGAACGACCATATTTTAAGAAAAGACATTGAGCAGATTTTTGATCAGCTCGATGCCAAGATCCTGCTGGTCCAAATGGAAACCAGTAAGGAATCCATACTTGCCGCCATGCAGGAGGCCCGCAAAAGAAAGATGTTCGTCATTTTGGACCCGGCTCCGGCTGAGGGTATATTCGAGGAGGCATTTCAATACGCAGACCTCATTTTACCGAATAAACAAGAGACCAAAGCCATTACGGGCATTGATGTAGTCGATCAAGAAACCGCGCTGCAAGCTGCCATCAAGCTGAAGGAGATGGGCATCCCGCAATCGGTCGTGAAAATGGCGGAAAACGGAAGCCTCGTCTACCAGAATGACACACCGACGTATATCGAGGCCATCAAAGTCCAAGCCGTCGACACGGTTGGAGCGGGAGATTGCTTTGCGGGAGCACTTGCCAGTTCGCTGCTTGAAACGAACGATCTGGTTGAAGCCGTAAAATTTGCTAGCGTCGCGGCAGGTATCAAGGTTTCCCGATCCGGCGGTCAGGATGCAATTCCAACATTACAAGAGGTATTGTCTTACCATTCTACTTGTTAATAGATAGAAGATTTTCTCATACACATACAGAGACAGGCGATCGTGTGATCGGCTGTCTTTTTTTCATAAAACCTATATAGAGTAAAGGCGTACACAAGTTAATAGATGCAAAATCGCGGTTATTTTCTATTCCTTCGCGGACTTGCGAAGCTGTTCGATGAGGCCGCGCAGAATTTGATTGGAATGAAGGATGTAATCGAGTATGGTCTCCAGCTGATCTTGATCGTACTTCGAATATAAGTCTAGCATGGCATCGTTTAATGGAGCGAAAACCTCTTTAATCGCATGCAATTGCGAATAGACGGGCTCGGCATAAACCACCCTGAGATCGCCGGGATCCTTGGCCCTGCGGATGAAGCCTGCCTTCTCCAATCGGTTGAGGACGCTTGTTATCGCCCCCGTGGTTAGGCCGGTCCATTCGGCGAGCTGTCCCGCCGTGACCCTTCCTTTGCTCAGGATCAGATCCATACATTTATGATCCGTAATGTTAAGACCCAGATGCGCCGCGACCGCTTGATGGAACATGACGGTTTGCGTTGATAATTGTTTGGAAGCCTCGGTAAGCGACTGCTGCAGGTCTTGTTGTGTCGGTTTCATACGATACCACCTTTAAACATAGCGATACATGAAGTATACCATAACAGCTATCTTGCATTAAAAAAACACCGCTGGTATCAACATCTCCATCCAGAGTCCAGGTGAAGAATCAGTCTTGAGACCAATGCGGCATCCCCTCATTATTGTAAAATGAACATAATGATTTTGATCATCATATATCTTAATGATTAAGATAATTAGATGGGGGGAACAGTCTTGTTCGAATCACTAATGGGAATTGAATTTCTGCTATTACTGTGTTCCATTGCGGTCTGGGGGGGAACTGGATTTGTAGTAAATCATCTTAAATATGTTAGAGGACGCAACCCGAGCTACCGGCGTTGGGTAAGGGCGGCGCAACTCGGTGTGGCCATCGGCAGCAGCCTGATCATCCTGTGGGCAGCCGTCATCCTGATCATTATGCTTCAGTTCGGCTGGCTGTACGTCATGGACCGAGTCATCGTTATTTTACCGCTGCTTGGCCTGCCGTTGGCTGCCGTACGGATGGTTGCACGGCCGAAGCTGTCGCGGGAATCGATGGATCGTCACCCCAAGCAATCGGTCATAGTCACCGTTCATGTTATGTTCGTTGGAGCTGTAATTGCATTGTGGCTTGTGGCGATTGACATCCCGGCTATCCCTAACCTGAGGGATTTATTGATATACGGCGGGGCCTTAATCCTTTCAGCACTATTGCTTAGCCTTCATCACGGCAGGAGATTAAGAATTGTAGATAACCGCCCGCCCAAACGTATCCAAAGAAATGCTAGGGGCGCATTGTATTCCATTCTTGTGCTTGGAACCGCGCTCGCCGGATTGGTGATATCCATGAGAATGAGTGAATTACCCGGCACGATGCCCATGGTTCACCATCGCACCGCCGATTTTGGGGGAGGTGATATCCTTGAAGCCGATCAAATGCACGCCCACCACCAGGGGCATGTTACCGGGACGAGTGGAAATCCAGTGAGCGTCACGGAGCTCAAAGGTCCCCAAACAGGTATTCCCGACAAAAAGTATGTATTGAGCGCCGAGACGAAGACGCTCCGTCTGGCTTCCGGCGAAGCCATCGAAGCGTGGACGTTCAACGGGCAGATCCCGGGACCCGCGCTTGAAGCGGATGAGGGTGATCTGGTCGAAGTACGGTTAGTGAACAAAAACATTGCGAGCGGCGTTACGCTTCACTGGCACGGCGTTGATGTTCCGAATGGCGAGGATGGCGTTGCCGGAATGACCCAGGATGCCGTGATGCCCGGCGAGTCGTATACCTACCGTTTTGTCGTCAATGAAACGGGAACCCACTGGTATCACTCCCACCAGCAATCTTCCATTCAAGTGCAAAAGGGACTGTTCGGTTCATTCGTCATTCGTCCGTCCAATCAGCAAGATTCGGAAACGATGGATGCGACCGTGATGGCCCATCATTGGGTGACGCCGGGCAGCAGGGAAATTGCAGCGCTCGGTTTGGCCGATACGTTCCAGCGGCAGAAGGTAATACCGGGAACACCCGTAAGGCTTCGGCTCGTTAATGCGGGGAACTTGACGCAGACCTTCACATTGAACGGCGTATCTTATAAGGTAGCCGCCGTCGACGGCTATGAGCTCAATGAGCCGGGAACGCTGACGGACAGCTTATTGCGGATCGGTGGGGGAGGGCGCTATGATGTCATTTTCACCATGCCAAAGACGCCGGTCACTTTGACAATGATATCGGAACCAGATCCGATCGGCATTGTATACAGTCAGGATGGGCAAGGTGAACCGGACATACTCCAGAAAGGCACGGTGTTAGACATCACAGGGTATGGATCGCCAGCAGACACTCCGTTCAATCCTTCGACCGACTTCGACCGATCGTTTACGGTGATTTTAGATCAGACGTACTTTGGCACTTATAACGGAGAAGCGGGACAGCAATGGGTAATCAACGGAAAGGCGTTTCCGGAAACCCCAACTCTCATGGTCAGGGAGGGGGATATCGTAAAAACGACCTTCGTCAATCGGAGCTTTGCCGACCATCCTATGCACCTACATGGGCATCATATCCAGGTCCTCAGCAGGAACGGCGAACCGATCAGCGGAAGCCCGCTCGTCCTGGATACGTTAAATATTGAACCTGGCGAGACGTTCGAAGTCGCATTCTTGGCAAATAATCCCGGCCTATGGATGGATCACTGCCATAATCTGGATCATGCACGAAAAGGAATGACCATGCATGTGGCATATGAGAATGTCTACACGCCATTCGCAATAGGCAGCGATACGGGCAATCATCCTGAATAAGCATTTATGAACGATGGGTTGAACGATAGGATTCAAGATAAATTCACGTAATATATCTTAATAATTAAGATAAAGGAGATGGAAGGAATATGAATACGAACAATAACAAGGTAGCGGTGATCGGGTGCGGAATTGCAGGACCGGCAGTGGCATTATTTCTAAAGCGAATCGGCTGGAATCCTGTCATCTATGAGGCAGCCTCGACGCATGACGACTATGCAGGCTTATTTCTAAACGTGGGCCGCAACGGCTTGCGTGTCCTGAAGGAATTAGGCATCGATCAACCGATTCGCAGCGAAGGCTTTGAAATGCGAGTGATGCGGTTTCGTAACGGGAAGGGCAAGCCGCTCGGTGAGGTCGGTCATATGGAAGGAGAGCCGCAAGGATACACCGTAAAGCGTGGATTCCTGCACCGCGTCCTGCGGGATGAAGTCATCCGACAGCAAATTCCCCTTGTGCTTGGAGCCAAGCTGGTGCGTATGAAGAGCGGAAACGCGGAAGCGGAGCTGGAGTTTGAAAACGGTATGACGGAAACCGTGAGATTCGTCGTCGGCTGTGACGGCATTCATTCCTCCTTGCGCAAAAGCCTGCTGCCGGATGCGCCGCAGCCCCAATTCACGGGCCTCATAAGCATTGGGGGATTCTCCAAAGGGGTAAAAGTACCGTTTGTGCCGGGCGTACAACAGATGGTGTTCGGCAACCGAGCATTTTTCGGATATATTGTTCAGCCATCAGGTGAGGTATTCTGGTTTGGAAACGAGGAGGTTAAGGGAATACCGACCCGCAGAGACATGTTAGCAATCTCTCAGTCGGAATGGCGCCACAGAACCACGGAATTATATAAGGGCGATGATCCGCTGATTCAGGACATCATTCGATCAACACAGGGAGATATCGGTGCGTTTCCAATCTACGATATGCCGCCGCAGCCGACGTGGCACAAAGGTCCGGCCGTATTGATCGGGGATGCCGTTCATGCGACGTCTCCGAATGCCGGTCAAGGCGCCTCGATGGCATTGGAGGATGCGATGATGCTGACGAAATGCATACGGGATATCGACGATCTTGAACTTGCGTTCACCACGTTCCGGTCGCTCAGGCATGAACGCGTAGAGCGAATCGTGCGATATTCTCGCACCTTAGGACAGCGTAAATATGCATCCAACCGGGTACAGGCCTTTTTTCGGGACACGATGATGCCCCTGTTCTTGAAATCCGCCAATAAAGATTCGCATGGCTGGATGTACGATTATCGGATTGACTGGGAAGAGCGTGTGCTTCAAAATGCGGGGGCATCCCGATAAGGCCGAATGAGCAGATCATTAGATTATCTAGATTAGTATAATCGGAAGTTTGTAATATCTACTTGGATGAAAGTATGCTAGCATAGCAAGGAGGTGTTGTGAATGAATGATATCCAATTATTAAATCAGCAGGATGCGCTTCAACATGAGGCGGATGAGGTCGTAAAGGAACTGAGGCTGGAAGAGCTTCTGGCAACAGCAGGAACGCCGGTACGAGTAGGCAGCTCCGCGCTCGGATTAATGGTGTGGAGAGACCTTGACATTACCGTGGTCTGCTCGAAGCTCCAGGTTGATGAAATTGCCCGAATTGCTTCCAGGCTGATGACGAGTAACGGTGTGCGAGAGCTTCGATTCCTCAATGATTCGGGCGATTTTAGGACAGATGCTAGTTACCCTGATGGTCTATATCTTGGGGTAAAGTATACCTCGTCAAAAGGAAAGGACTGGTCGATGGACCTATGGTTTGTCGATGAACCGGATCAGCAGCCTGATCTTAAGCATGTGGCAACGATGCCTGCTCGTCTAACACCGGAGCTGCGTCATGCAATCCTGCAGATTAAAAGCAGCTGGGCAGCACGTCAGGAGTACGGAAAAGAGGTAAAGAGCTACGATATTTACACGGCAGTCTTAGAGGATGATGTACGTAAACCGGAGCAGTTCGAAGCGTGGTTACGCAAAAAAAAGCTTGATCCTTGATTGGAAAAAGTCGCTAAAAAACTGCATCTCTAACTGTTAACGTGTGTCTAACAATTGGGGTGCAGTTCAATTTCGCGGCTTTTTTGTTTGCTTGGTATTTTCCGTATGGAGGCTTCCGCTTGCTCAGTTTCCATGCTATGATAAGCATACTTATTAAAGTAGTTTAATAAGTATTGGTAACGGAGGTGATCTTACCGTGAGCGAGAAGATATCAACGCCGAAAGACATGAAGAAGGAAATACTCCGGGGCATTCGAGCCACGCTTCTATCATGCGGCAGTGCAACGAAGGTCGAGCTGAGCGAAAAGCTAGGAATCAGCTTTCCGACGATCACGAAGTTTATCCACCAGATGGAGGAGGCAGGCGAACTGCTGACGCTTGGTCTCGACGAATCCAGCGGCGGCAGAAGAGCTCAACGTTACGCATATAATCCTGATTATCAGCTCAGCGTCGCCCTTTTTCTTGAGAGAACGGAAACGCAATACACAATATACAACAGCATGGGCGAAGTGAAGGAAAAAGGGATCTCTCCCGGCTTTCTGCTAGACGGTATTGAGACGTTGGCAGAGCAAATCGAATCCTTGATCAAGCGGTTTCCTAGGATCGGTTCGCTGGCTTTTGGCGTCCCGGGATCAGTGAACGGCGGGCGGATCATATATATTCCGGGCTATGAGAAATATCATGATTTTGACTTGAAGGATCATTTTGAGACCCGTTTTAAGCTTCCCGTCGTCGTGGAGAACGATATGAACGCAGCTGTATTGGGCTATTACGACAAAATGGACGTTCAAGACAATCCTTCGCTCGTCTATTTGTATTTCGGCCAGAACGGGCCGGGAGCAGGGATCCTGGTCAACGGAAACGTCGTTCGGGGAAGCACGTCCTTCTCGGGTGAAGTCTCATTCGTGCCCCTGTATGACAGGCGCAATTTCCAACAAGCGATCACTTACGTCGAAGGAACGAATGCTGCCATCAATGAGGCTGACAGGATTGATGCCGTGAGCCGCCTGATTGCTTCATTAACGGCGATTCTGAACCCGAATGCCGTCATCTTTAACCGTGATGAGGTAAACGATCGACTTCTTACCGCGATCTCGGCAAGAAGCGCTTCTTATATTTCGAAGGAGCATCTGCCGAAGCTTACGGCCAGCGATTGGCAGGAAGACTATTTGAACGGATTAAAGAGGCTGGGGCTGAATCTGCTTATTTCTGCAGACCATTGAAATTGAAAACGGGAGAGTACATGAATGGGGACTATATTGCTTCTAGTTATTTATTTGGCGTTTATCAGCCTCGGGCTGCCGGATTCCATGCTGGGCGCTTCATGGCCGGTCATGCGGCTGGACTTGAACGCGCCGCTTGGGATAGCGGGGCTGTTATCGATGACCGTTACGGTCGGGACGATCGTATCGAGCCTGTTAAGCGGAGTCGTTGTGCGGCGTTTCGGTACGGGGACCGTGACACTTGCAAGCTGTGTGATGACGGCCAGCGCACTCATCGGATTTTCATATGCGCCATCTGTCGTGTGGTTAATCGTCAGCGCCATTCCGCTCGGACTTGGCGGAGGTGCGGTCGATGCAGCGCTCAACCATTACGTTGCAGCACGATACAAGGCACATCACATGAGCTGGCTGCATTGTTTTTGGGGTGTCGGCGCGACAGCGGGGCCGATGATCATGGGCGCGTTCTTATCGGGAAATGCATCCTGGAGAGACGGCTATCTGGCCGTGGCAGGCATTCAATTTGCACTTGTGATTATCCTGGTCTTTACGCTTCCTTTATGGAGGGCGCGGGCCGGGAAAGCGAGTACGCGTTCGGAAGTGGAGCATTCGGAGACGGCATCTCCTTCGGGCAGGGAGGTGGCGTCCAAACCGCTTCAAGTGAAAGGCGTCAAGCTCGCATTGGCATCGTTCTTATTCTACTGCGGGGTTGAAATGACAGTGGGCTTATGGGGCAGCAGCTATTTGGTGAAAGAGCGGGGACTGGCCGCTGACGAAGCCGCGCTGTGGGGTTCGATTTATTTTGCAGGCATTACGATCGGAAGATTCATCACCGGATTCATTTCATTCAAATTAAGCAATCGGCTGCTCATTCGAGGCGGACAGATCCTGACGCTTACCGGGGTGCTGCTCCTGCTGCTGCCGCTTCCGACCGGTTGTGCGCTGGCCGGATTGCTGATCATGGGACTGGGACTCGCGCCAATCTATCCATGCATGCTGCATGAGACGCCGGTTCGATTCGGCCAAGAGCATGCCGGAAAAATCATGGGTTACCAGATGGCCGTTGCCTACACAGGCAGCACGTTGCTTCCGCCGCTTCTGGGACTGCTGGCCGGGTTCGCAACGATCGGAGTCTTTCCGATCTATATCGCCGTTTCGGCAGCAGCCATGATGTTGTTCTCCGAACGGTTGAACGTTCTATTGAACCGTCGACACGAGCGCTCGGCAGATATCCATCCGCTATAAGCGGGGTTAGCCATCCGAGCATTATAGATACTTGGAGGAGTTCTCGATGAACATGGACGAAAAGTTATTTCGTTATTATCTTGAGTTAAAAAGTCCCGAAGCCGGCGAATGGAATTCTTCTCCGCCATGTCTGTATACAGAAGTGGTGACAAGAGATTATGTGCGAAAATCGTTCAAGCCTACTGTGGTATTCAGGTATGCAATGTTGGAATTGGTACTGGGGATTGGGATGATTACCTTGGATACTGGCTTAAAGGAAAAGGAGTATTAACAAGTATTGATATCGACAATGATATATGTGAGATATTTGCCTATAGGCAAAAACGCGAAGGGCATCGCAATCCTTCTAAGGTTTTATGTAAAAGCATTTTTGATTCCGACTTGCCTAGAGGGGAGTTTGACATTGTAACTTTAATAGGTTCTGCGATCAACGAGACCGGCGACTTCAACAGATGCTTGGATTCTTGTTTCAGCTTACTGAAGCAAGGAGGATACCTTATGTTTATGGCAAGCCTTAAATACTCCTTCCTGGAAAAGCTGGAATTTTACATAAAGGGAACTGCGTTTCAGATAGAACAAAAGAATGTATACGATGAGTTCCCGGAGTACCCTTTTTTCATTTGCAAGATTAAAAAATAGAAGAGTACAAATAACCGTCTTAGATTGATGGTTATTTTTTATTCAGATTAACAAGAGTATTTACGAAACTTATTTATCAGCATTTTCCTGCAAATCCTTATGTTACAATTGAATTTGTCTTGTTAATTGTTGTTTGATGCTTCTGGGAAACCACAGATGCAGCAAAATAAAACAAAGGGGGGATGCTCCGTGAGCAAGCGCTCATGGTATGTGTTTTTGACGCTTTGCGCCTTGATCGTCATTAGCGGGATAGTTTACGATGCGTATCAATCCAAAGCTTCGTTCAAGGAGCTATTGCTCGATCATTTGAAGGAGTCCGAGAAGATCATCGAGATGAATGTCGGTAAGAATCGCCTCCGTTCGGACGAATCGCTGACTAAGATTACAGATCAAGCCACGATCGACAGGTTTATGGACAGCCTTTCCGAAATTAAGCTGCGAAAGAGTGATGTCTGGAATTACGATAACGACGAGTATGAAATACGGTTGTACACGTCAAATTACAGGACGTTCGGAGTATTCTTTTATGGCCCGGATCACATTCGAATTTACAACAGCGCAGTCAGACATAAAAGATATGGCTGGACTTATCGAATCGTAAACGATTTCGATCGGAGTGTCCTTGAGGGGCTGCTTAAGTAATTATGGCTATAGGGGGCTACATGCGTTGATGGAAAAGACCGTTCCCTCTTGGCTAAATATAACTAATTGATATTACTGCTTCAGCAGCAGATGAGTTAATTCCCGGCCTCCCTGCAGAAGTTGAACAGGATGTATCGGATGCATGCAGTTATTCCCTGTTATCCTATGGAGGAAAGGAGGGTCATTGGATGAATGTGCTTGAACATTTGAATGAAGCATTAGACTATATTGAACAGAATCTTGAGAACCAAATGGATGAACGTGAGATCGCTAAACGAGCCTGCTGCTCCATTTTTCACTTCAAAAGGATGTTTTCATACTTGGCAGGTATTCCTCTACAAGAATATATTCGTCGCAGACGTCTTACGCTTGCAGCGATTGATCTGCAGGACAGATCAGTCAAAGTCATCGACATCGCCATGAAGTACGGTTATCAATCGGCCGATGCATTCACCCGAGCTTTTCAGGCATTACATGGAATTACACCGACTGAGGCGAGAACTGCCGGGCATTCCTTAAAAGCATATCCTCCCATGACCTTTCGATTATCCATAGGAGGTAGTGAGCCCATGAAGTATAGAATCGAGCAAAAGGACGCATTTCAAGTGATCGGGATAAGAAATAGAGTCACACCCATCGCCTCAGGTGAACATCCTGGTGTAGTGCAGGTTTGGAAATCGACAGACCATGAACGGTATGCCAAGCTGAAATCGCTAAACAACCAAGCACCTTACGGAATATCGCATGTTCATCTCGGAGAAGGAGGACTGTTTGGGAAGCAAGATTTTGATTATTATATGGCTGTTGCTTCAACAGCATCTTGTCCTGAACACTTTACACACTTTATTGTGCCTGCAATGACTTGGGCCATATTTGAAGTGGAAATTCCATGGGAACAAGAAAAGTGGCACCGGATTTATGGCGAATGGTTTCCTTCCTCGGGATATGAGCAAGTTGAGGGACCCATGATCCAAGTCGGTCCTGAGATCGAAGCTGGTTTGGAAAAACAGGTGTTTACGGAAGAAATCGAGGTCGAGTTATGGATTCCCGTGGTTAAAGTTCGTTAGAACCATTTGAATTTATAATAGGAGCGATATTCAATGATGAACTTGCGACTGAAGGAAATGGATTTGGAAGCCTTTGTCTCATTTATGCAGAAACTTTCGGAGGATGATCGGTTACGTACTTAAATACCGGTTATACGCTCGCTGTATTGTCGAATTACGATGTGGATCGCGGTGTGAAAGGGGTTCACCTGAAATTTGAGGAGATGCTTTTTGCCGATTAGATTGGTCATTAGAAACGGGATACCATAATTTTAACACTGACGAGCCTGTAGAGGGATTCTCTAAGCTCGTCAGTGTATTTTTATATCGAATTATCGGCGAATCGATTCATCGAGCAGTTCCGGTATGGTAACCAACGTAACATTTTGATTTCGAAGGCTTCTGATGATGTCCGGTAACGCTTGAACCGTCCCGGATAAATCCTCGCCAACTCCTCCGGCAGCATGCTGCAAAATAATGGACCCTGGCATGGTGTGGGCCAGAACGTTGCTTTTGACTTGCTCCGCGTTTAATCCTTTCCAGTCCAATGAGTCGACATTCCAGTTCACGATGATTTTGTGTTGGCTTGCCAGCCATTGAATTTGTGGCTCATTGATGTTTCCGTATGGAGGTCGAACGAAGGTTGGCCGATAGCCCGTAAACGACTGAATCAATTTGTCTGTCCTGTTAATTTGACTCCGGAAATCTTCATCACTTAATTTGGGCAAATTCGCATGATTATACGAATGGTTTCCTAAAATATGACCTTCTTCAACCATACGCTGCACGATTTCGGGGTGAGCCTCAATCCGATTGCCAACGACAAAGAACGTTGCTCTGACGCCTTCCCGTTTTAAAGCATCCAAAATCTGAGGGGTATATACGTCATCAGGCGCATCGTCAAAAGTTAAAGCGACCTCGCGCTTGGAAGACGGGCCATGAAGCCAGAACGTGCTTTGGTACTTAGCCCTTAAGTCCGCAAGAGACATAGGTTTCGTGGTCCGGACAGCCTTTTCAGAACCATCTAATAAATTTGGAGTATTGGATGACTGTGTCAGGTTGTTGGCAACCGTATTTTGTCGCTGTTGGGGGACAGGTTGGGCTCGGCTGCCGCATCCAGAGCATATGAGGATTATCAATAGCGGCAGAAACCACCGTAATTTCATAATTAAATCTCCTCAGGTTATATTTTGCTCCTAATATTCCCCGGATTTTTAGCTTGTTATTCAATAAGAACGAAACGAACTGCTGGTCGTCTATAGTTTGAAAGAGTTCGTTTACATGTATTTTACTTGTATACAATTAACGGGATATGATAAGATGATAGCGTATTGAAAGCGTTTACTGTCTTTGGAAAGGGAAAATCCAATCGCAAAGGAGAGAGTTTAGTGAGAAGCAAGTGGAGGAGTCGGGTTGCCGCAGCCGTAACGTTTATCATGATGTTTGCAAGTTTCGCGTGGGCAATGCCGATAACGTATGCTGCAAATGTTGACTCGACCAACGTTATGATCAATGGCAGCTTTGAGGAGCCGGAGCAAGATGGGCGCGTGCCGGGCTGGCAGCCCGATGAAGATGCAGCGGCCCTTACCGTAAGCGAGTCCGTATATGCGGACGGGGAACGAAGTCTTCAAGTGGAGCGCCTGTTACCAGCTGCAGGCTCCGGAGCGGTGAGCGATGCCTACGCGATCGAGCCATTCGGAAATGTCGTCATGACGGCAAGTGTGCTTTCGGATGAAGGCAAGGGAGGCAAGGCCGACCTCAGGTTTTATGATGCAGACGGTAAGCTTGTCTCCATAGTCAGCGGTCTGGTCGGAGAACCCTCTGTGAAATGGCAGAGTTTACGCGTAGCTGCTGCGGCGCCTAAAAATGCTGCAGAGGTCAAAGTCGCCTTCAATTTTAATGGCGATCAAACCGGCAGGTATTTCGTTGACAGCGTCGCATTGCAAACGCATGCGTCCTCACCCTACTTAACGAATTTAGGGCAGCAATCGTCGAGTCTAACCCTGATGACCGCAGCCTTCGGTAAATACAAGAATGGCCAGGATGCTTTGTTTACGGTCGCACAGGGTGATCCGGCACAATTCATCGTAATGGATGTTGCTTCCAGAGAAGTGAAGGCCACACACCCGCTTGTAGCACTTGAAGCCGGCAGTGAGGGATAGAAACATCGGGAAGAGCGAAATGAATTTATGCCCGCCGAAGCCGCAGCTCTCCCTCTTCTATGAACACTTCCCCCCTAGTACCATGTGCAATTAAAGTAACTCATAAATCTTATAAATAGGAACGACCGTTTTCCCGTAAAGATTATTGCGGACGGTCGTTTTTTTTCATGATCAAAGGATATTGCCAAGTGCGGTCTTGGTGATCCATTACCCCATCGTCTTCACCAAGATAAACCGTCGTCCCTAGATGAATGTCTGGCAGAACACTCCGCCCCAAGACGGAGCTTCACTTAATGCCGGAGACGGTGTAATCCGGTACATCCCATCATGTATGCTTATTCTAAGGAATCCGGTATGCGCGATGAATAAAGGATGGATCTAATCCGAAACGTGCGGCGCATCCGAATAAGGGTGGTGAATCAGCTGCTTATCATTAAAAACGCCATGCAAAGCATGTGGATGGCATGGGAACGCATCTTTAAATGGTCTTCGCGTTTTCGCGGTTCACATACGTTTCACTTCGGCATCTGTACCGTCATGATCAAGAAGCATCGGGGGGCGCCGATCATCTGCGCCGATTCGACCGTCATTTCGCAAGGCGATTGGATCGGCGAGCTTCATCTGGACAATGCTGAAATCTTAAACCTGATCCGTACCGAAGGTCCCGACCTTGCAGCCCTCAAGATCGCAAGGCTCGGCCGGCGATCGATGAAGCTTATCAGCCGGGCCTATGCCGATCAGTCCGAGTTCAACGAGGTAAGAGCCTTGGTCGGCATTACGCTGCTCCACCGCGGGTTGACGCACGGCCTCGGGTTCGAGATGCAGGCCATGGAGCAAGGCTTGTTCCGGAGAATGACGACGTCGTATCTTCGCCTGCTGTTGTCGGTGCTGCACCCCGAAGGCAAGAACCGGATCGGTCGCCGTACAGAACAGCTCATCCCGATGATGCTGATCCATACCCGCGCTTCGCTTGCGAGACGATTTCCGAGCCCGGTCCACGAGACGGTGATGGAACAAGCGCGATAGCCTTCTTGTAATCCATCTAGGGATTAGGGGGCGCGCAAAGCCGCCGCTATAAAAAGCGTTCGGCTGTTAGAAAGAGGAATGCTGACAGCATTACGTACTATGGTTTGGAGGTAGCAGAGTAATATGGAGGATTGGTACAAGCTGGATCACGCCGGGAAGCTGTTTCCAGCCGTGGCGGGCCAAGAAAACTCATCAACCTACCGGTTGTCGTTCTTACTGAAACATCCCGTAAAGCCACCGATTTTGCAGAAGGCGCTGGATAGCGTAATTACGCGGTTTCCACTGCTTCATGTGGAGATGGGAAACGGGTTGTTCTGGAAATTTTTACGGGAAAAGGAGTCGCCGCTGCGGGTGGAGCCGGAGGGCACATACCCTTGCGCGCCGGTGTCGCTCTCGGATTCGAACGCTAGCCTGGTTCGCATTCTGTATCACGGCAGCAAGATCAGCGTCGAAATTTTTCATGCGTTGACCGACGGCGGGGGTGCCCTTGAGTTTCTTAAAACGCTAGTGTTCCAGTATTTATGTCTGCTTGGCGAAAATGTGGATGACAAGCAGGGGATGATCCTGCCGCCTGCGTCGTTTGCCAGATATGCGGAAGCCCAGGACAGCTTCAAGGCACACTATACATCAGAGCCGCCGCTTGATCTGGACAAGGCTCCCGAGGCGTTCCAAATACGAGGGACACGCTTTGTTCCCTACGGCCACAACGTCATTCACGGCATGCTTCGGGCCTCCGGCCTGAATGCATGTGCGAAAGAGAAGGGCGTAACGTTGACGGCGTATTTGACGGCCATTCTGGTGATAGCGGTCCATCATGCGGGTGAGCCACTAAATACGGAGCGTCGACCGATCGTAATCAGCATGCCGGTGAATCTGCGAAATATCTTTCCATCCAGCAGCCTCCGCAACTTTTTCGCGGTCATCAATATAGGCATTGCTGCGGCAGAGAACATGGATTTCGAGCAGGTGCTCGTGCAAGTCCAACAACAAATGAAGGAGAAAACAACGAAGTCTTATTTGTCTCGCACGATGTCCGGGAGCATGAAATACGAGAACACCTTCCTATCGCGAATCGCTCCGCTAAAGCTGAAGGATTTGGCAATCCGCTACGGATTTGACCATTATGGGGAAGAAGCCAAGACCCTTACGTTAACCAATCTGGGAAGGGTCGAGGTGCCGGAGGGAATGGCGGCGCATATTGAAGTGATGGAAACAACGATGTACCCTACGGCCAAAAGCCCGATGAACTGCGCGGTATGCTCCATCAACGATCAGCTGACCGTGACCTTCGCAAGAAATATCGTTGAGAGCGACATTATCATGCACTTCTTCCGCGAACTGTCCGGATTTACCGGGCTTGAGGTCAGGATTGTCAGCAATGATTGGGGGATGGGAGCATGAGATGCGATAGCTGCGGCGTTACGGTGGATCCGGCCCATGCGGTTTGTCCGCTTTGTCGGCGAAATACGGCCGGAGGCAGCAAAACGGCGGGCAATCGCTGGTATCCTTCCTATTCCGCAATGCCGGAACCGCGCGAGAGCGGCACGTTTGCCAGATCGCTGATTTTTATGATTATGGCGGTAATCAGCATTACCCTCGTCATTAACGTTTTGGGAAGCCGTGATGTTTGGTGGAGTCTGTATGTTGCACCCTGTGTGCTGTACGCGTGGCTGCTCATCCGTCACACGTTGATGTCCAATTCACATCTAGGGGCCAAAATCGTCGTTCAATGGCTCGGTCTGTCCGGTATGCTGCTATGGATCAACGCGCTTTCGGGTGGGACCGCCTGGTCAACCGGGTACGTCATCCCGTTCCTGGTTATGGCTGCAACCCTGCTGATGACGTTGCTCTGCATTGCAAAGCCGCTTGGCTGGCGCGAGTTCGGAGGATATTTGCTGCTTATGGTGTTTCTGGGATTTACCCCCTTACTGTTCTTTCTGCTCGGTCTTTCGCACGTATTATGGCCGTCGGTTTCGGCAGCGATGTATGCCCTGTTGACGTTCGGCGGGATGTGGCTGCTTGCGGACAAGGGCTTCCGCAAAGAAGTGAAGCGCAGGCTGCACTATTGACGAAAGTCATGAGGGGAATGATACCAAATGGATCATTCACCAAAAAGCCGAATGTGAATCAGCGTACGGACAAGATAGGGGTGGAAAAGAGAATACGGACCACGATGTATGATGCGGAGCACGGGTCCTGTACTAAGAAGATACACATGGTGTGTGTCTTTTTTTGTCGGTCAAAATATATAGACGTAAAAGAATATCTATTATTGTGATAGGACATTAGTTAAAAATGACTTAAAGTTGGTTTTATTTTTTAGAGGTGGGAGTAACGATGCTTTAACAATAACGAATATTCGGAGGTTGAACCGCATGACCGGTATATCTGAAGTGAGGACTTATCCAGTTACACCGCAGGATCGAATGAATTATTTGCTGGGACTGTACTCGGCAGTTCAGTAAATTGGCATGGTGTTGCATTTTCCCAGCCGGCAGTTTTCGGGGAGGCCGATGCGGGTTATATGACTGCACCTATCATGTTATCCCCATTCTTCAATTTGGGAGCCAGCACATATCGCAACACCCTTGCGTTATCTGTCGGCGATCATACCCCGGCCGTCACATGGGAGAACGTGAATCGTCTACTTGATGATATGGTGAGAGAGCTCACCGACGGCAGCCCAGGTTGACATGTCAAGGATAGGCTTCAGCCGTCACGCTTAGGTGATGAGGCTGGGAGCCTGTTTTTGTATTGGGGAGGAATACAAAGCATTTAAATTTTTGGTGAGTGCGAATAAGTTTTAGAGTAATAAAAATTACTTTTAGACGTAAATATTTGTTGACTTACAGAGTAACATGAATTACTCTTTGAAGTAAATATCATGGCAGTTCGCTAAACTGGTATTCAGTGACTGCCTGGTCATTTAGGGAGGAGAGGCTGTATGTCCAAGGTGCATGTGTTGAAACCGGATATTCATTCGCTTCATGGATTTTTCAGCAGGGAACTTGAGCCGGCTCTCTATATTCAGTCCGGGGATACGGTCGAGTATCAAACGCTGGATGCGGGTTGGGGACTTGCGAAGCGTTCTTCGCCAGGAGAGCCGAGATTGAAGTTTACCGAGCGCCTGCCGGAGCGGCAGGAGAAGCAGTTTGGGCATGCTCTGCTGGGTCCCGTACATATCGAAGGGGCGGAGCCTGGGGGCACATTGGAGATCCGGATCAATGAGATTGTGCCCGGCTCCTGGGGCTGGACCTCTGCCGGTGGCTTTCCTAGCTATTGGAACGAGAAGCTGGGCATGTCGGATACCGAGGAAGTGGCGCTGGATTTCGAACTGGATGCCCGGACGATGATCGGACGAAGCCAGTTCGGTAATTTCAAATACGGCGTCGGCCTGAAGCCGTTTATGGGAATTATGGGCATGCCGCCACAAGAAAAAGGCAGACATACCACGTTCGTGCCCAGGCCATATGGAGGCAACCTGGACTGCAAAGAGTTAACCGCCGGCAGTACGTTGTATCTGCCGATCCCGGTAAGCGGCGGCTTATTCTCGACAGGGGATGGCCATGCTGCGCAAGGAGACGGCGAAGTTAGCGGGCCCGCCTTGGAATGTCCCATGGAAAAGGTGAGTCTGACCTTCCGTGTCCGTGATGACATGGCCATTACAATGCCCCGGGCAAAGACGGGCACGGGCTGGCTGACGATGGGCTTCCACGAGGATCTTGACGAAGCGATGTGGATCGCTGTGAACGGGATGCTTGATCTTATGACCGAGCTCTATGCGATTTCAAGGACTGAAGCATATGCTTATGCCACATTGACAGTGGATCTAAGAATCACTCAAATCGTGAATACGGCTAAGGGCGTGCATGCTTTTCTGCCATTCGACGCGTTGAGATAGGAAGGAGAGGGGGAAATACCGACTTCAGGCATTAGAAGCGTACGCTTTGAAACCTGTTGGATGAAGGTTTGCACTTTATTAAAAATAGCTGCTTATACCTAGGAGGAACTGTAAATGCAATTATGTGAAACGATGGTGAATAACAATGGGGTGCATATTCACGTGACGGAGGCCCATCGGGAACTGAATAAGGGAGATGTTCCGCTCGTTATCATTCCCGGGTTGTCAGAATCAGCAGAAGATTACATTAGCATTGTAGAGAAGCTGACTCCCCGACATATCATTATGATCACGCTCCGCGGCCGGGGCAAAAGCGACTCCCCTGCATCGGGATTCACGCTCGAGGATCATATCAGTGATATCGACGCGGTTGTTCGTCATTTAGAACTTGAGTCATTCATTCTCATGGGATATTCAAGGGGCGTGTCGTATCAGCTAGGCTATGCCGTTCAGCATCCTGAACGCATCCGGGGGTTGATCATCGGCGACTATCCTGCCATTCATACTCAGCTTCCGCCGGGATGGGTGGAGTTCTTCGCATCCTTACCGCCGTGGCGGGGGAAGAAGCTGTATGACCGGATGCAGGCCGGGGCCTTGCATGCACTGCAGCGGGAATCAAGCAAGGTGGAGTTATGGGATGACTTGACCACTTTGACTTGTCCAGCCTTGATTATCCGTGGCGTAAAACCGCATCCCGGGTTATCATTAGAAGCAGCGGAGCAGTACAAGCTGAAGCTGCCACAGGCCAAGCTTGTGGAGTTCGATCAGCATGACCATAATATTTTCGAACCGGACGCGGAAGCGTTTGTCCGCACCGCAGATTCCTTTATGAACGCGATCAGGTAAGATCCTGAAGAAACATGAATCTACTATTAAAAAAGGGTGTACGCATTTGGACAATCTGAAGCTTAATGTATCGCTGCTGCGACAAAGAGTTCCGAACCTGACGAGCGCTGCCAAGTCGGTTGGATTGCGGCCGGCCACCGTCTCCAATTTATGTACGGGGAAGATCCCGGTCGGCCGCGCGGAAGTCCGCACGATTGCCGCATTGGCAGCGCTGGCGAAATGCAGTTTGGATGAGCTGATCTTGCGCGGAGATCGGATCGATATGATCGAAACGGGCATTAAGCCGCTCGATTTATTTGCCCCGATCGCTAAAGGCGGGACGGTAGGTTTAGTGGCCCGTCCGGGAATGGGGCAGCTGGTGCTGCTCGGCGAATTGTTCCATCATTTTAAACGGGATGGTTATATGACGATTCTGCTGAAGCCAGAAGGGGAATACCCCGAGCTGCAGGATATGCTGGATGATGTGGAGCGGGTGGCGTATTCCATAGAAGAAGTTTATGATGTCGCGGTAAGCACGCCGCCGGGTAAGGAGATGATGCTCGCCGCGGACCGGGAGCATGTGCTGACCGGAAAAATATACGAGCTGCAGGAGCGTCTGCAGCAGGAAGGCCATCAGCATGTTACCACATTTCTCGTCGACCTGAAAGGAGCTGTGGTTGATGAGGATATTCCTTACGGTCCGCTCGAAACGCTCTGGTATTTCGACGCGGATCTGGCGGCAAGACATATGTTTCCTGCCGTCAATCCGATCTACTCTACCTCGTCGGTGCTGGAAGGTGCCCATCTGGATCAGAATCACGCCTCGGTTCAGCAGCGGGCTCAGAAGCTGCTGCGCCGTTACCGCGAGCTTCGCTCATTAGTACAGGTGAGGGGTCTGCAGGCGATTCCTGCATCGGAAACGGAAGTGTATCAGAGAGGGGAGAGACTGGAGGCTTACCTTACACAGCCTTTTTACATTGCAAAAGCCTATTCCGGAAGAGAAGGGGAACGGGTTCCGCTCCAAGACACCCTGCATGACGTTCAGGCGATTCTGAATGGAAGTATGGATCATCGGGACGTAGAGAGCTTAACCTGGATCGGAAAAATAAATTAGTGCCGCAACAAGTGCAAACAAGCCGGTTCTGCTTCGCAAAGCAGAATTCGGCTTTTCGCATGCTCTCTATTAAATCCGGATTAATTCGGATTTCCCATTGAATATCATAGGTTCCTTTAATATAATTATCCAAGCTTGATCGACTGGCCGCATCTTGGACGGGGTCAGAGGATTACCGTTTTGGGAACCGGCCGTTCGATTATTTAACAAAAGAAGGAGACATGGGGTAATGAAGAACAAAAAGAATTGGATGATTACGGCAGCGATTGCAGTGTTATTGCTGCTCGTGTTCGTCCCGGTCCAGCAATCTTACAGTGCGGAGGGGTCTTCGGCAGCTGAAGTGTCAGGAAGCGCTCTTGAGGGGCAGTTTCACCTCAGTCATGTCGTAAAAATTTATATCCCATCCACGGTGAAGGGAAACATTGAAATCACCGAAGAAGCCCAGCAAAAGTTCGTAGATCAGGCATTAACGAAGTTTTCGCAATGGTTCGGCGGCGCTACAGCTATTGACGGTGAGGGTGCTTGGGTGGACAAAGATCAGAAGCTGATCAAGGAGAATGTTACGATTGTGTACGCCTATGCCGAGAAACTGGATAAGAAATCATTGGATCATGTGGTGGCGTATGCCAAGCAGCTGAAAGAGGATCTCGCTCAATATACGATTTCCCTAGAAGTGGATGGAAAAATGTACTTTATCGAATAAAAAGAAACGTCATAACGTGAACCCACAGGTATTATTACTTAACTCATGCATCATCATACTTAACAATAATGATCTATAGTGAAGGGGCTGACGCTTCTCATCCTGCAGCAGGGGATGAGAGGGCCAGCCTTTTTTTTTGCGCACTCCTAGTACAGAAATCTCCAGAGATAGAAGGTAGCGTAGGATTCCCAATTGACCCAAGAAGCCGACAGCTTCCGAATCTCTTCCTTCGTCGGCTTCTTCTCCATGCCCAGCACATGCTTGATCGCATTGTGCAGTCCAACGTCATCAATCGGAAAGGCGCTGGGGATCCGAAGGCAGCGCATCAGTACATAATTCGCCGTCCAGGGGCCAATGCCGCGGATCGCGATAAGCATGTTCTCCGCTTGCTTCAGGCCCCCGGCCTCAAGCAGCTTCTCCTTGGTCAATGCTCCATCTGCCATGAGTTTGGCAACGTCCAGAATGTACTCGCATTTCTTCACCGTCATCCGAAGACCGCTGAGGTCCCGGACGTTTAATCCCGCGATTTCCTCCGGCCGCGGGAATATCCAATATGTCTCTCCCTCGCATTCGAGGCGTCGGCCAAAGGCTTCCACGAAACGCCTCTTTAACGTATAGGCATAGGTTAAATTGATCTGTTGACCTAGAATGCCCCAGCACAACGCTTCGAACAGATCGGGGATTCCCATGTTGCGAAGCCCGTAGAAGGATTGGACAGCTTCGCGGAGGAGGGGATCAACAGCCGCCATCTCATAGAATGGAACCAGATCGGTGTTCATGTCGAACCAATCGCGGACGTACGCAGCTGCTTCAGCCCGCATACTGGGCTCAACAGGGATGAAATCCCCAAGGAAACGAACGATGACGGCCTGTTCGTGAGGCGCTTCGCGAACTTCAATCACGACGATATCCTGTCCTAGGCCCAAGGGGAGAGCTCGATAAATCCGGTCGTTGCGGATGTGAAACAGACATTCATTCGGCGAGCGCTGCAGGTAACTCAGGTTCTCCTTGAAGCTGAATTCCTTCGGCACGAACATCTTGAGTTCATGCTGATGGTCCTCCCAGCTGCTATGAGGGACCGGATTCGGATGGGAGTGCCGAGAGGAAACCGAAGCAGCACGCTGATTCGTATCAGCGAGACTGCCCCATGCATGCTCAGTGCTTGGTTCTATGGAATTTGCGGGCGTTCGGCCGTTTGGTGTCGGCTTCGATTGGGACATGATTCATCGTTTCCTTTCGCTCTAATTATCTCTTATACTATTTGTACCATACTACGGAAGCAAATCATTTTGTAATCTTGCTCTTATATTCCAAAAACCGTACAACGAGCCGAACCTGTGGTTATAATGTTAGCGGAGGTGAATGAAACGTGGCCAACCGGATCGAGCCAACCGAAGCACAGTGGAAGGCGATCATCGAAAATGATAAAGCGAGTGACGGCAAGTTTTTTTATGCGGTCGAAACGACCGGGATTTTCTGCAGACCTTCCTGCAAGTCCAGACCCCCGAAAAAAGAAAATGTGCGCGTATTTCAATCGGCGGATGAAGCAAGATCCGAGCAATTCCGTCCATGCAAACGGTGTAAGCCAACGGGAGAGCGCCTGCCGGACCACGAATGGATCGAGCTTGTCAAGGAGTACATCGATAAAAACTACAACGAGCAGCTAACGCTGGATCTGTTGGCCGATGTGAGTCACGGCAGTCCGTATCACCTTCACCGCATATTCAAGCGGGTCACCGGAATGACCCCGACGGAATATATCCAGAAGCTGCGTGTCGATAAAGCCAAGCAGCTCCTGACGGATACGGCTAAACCTATCGCTGATATCGGTCAATTGGTCGGGATAGAGAATGCGGCTTACTTCGTAACTTTGTTTAAGAAGAAGACCGGGACGACTCCTTTAAGCTATCGCCGGCAAGCTTTAAATTATTCAAGTATGGAGGTAATGAATCATGATGGAATCCAATCCTGATGTGATCCGCTGGACGCGGCTGACTCATGCTCGCTGGAGCATGTACATCGCGGCAACGGAGCAAGGATTATGCTATGTCGGTTCACAGGATAAGACGTTTGACGAGATGGCGGAATGGGTCGCTGCTAAATATCCCGGTGCTGGGCTTGTGCAGGATGACCGCATTATGAAGCCCTATGTAAGAGAGCTGGAGGAATATTTGCAGGGAAAGCGTGACCGGTTCGAGATGGCCATGGATTATAAGGGGACTCCTTTTCAAAAGGCGGTGTGGCGTGCACTGTGCCAAATCCCATACGGGAAGACGATGACGTATACGGACATCGCCCAAAGCATCGGAAAGCCGGCTGCCGTTCGAGCGGTAGGGGCCGCCATCGGGGCGAATCCTCTCTTGGTCACCGTACCATGTCACCGGGTTATCGGCAAAAATGGGGCCTTGACGGGCTATCGCGGAGGCCTTGCGATGAAGAGCCAGCTGCTGGAGCTTGAGCGTAAACATGAGCAAGCGATTCAGAAGGAGACCGCGGAGTATGTCTAGTACGCTGCCCGAACGCATTGAAGGGCTGTACTGGGAAGGGATTCAAACGGAGCTGGATGAACGCGGCTATGCCGTGATACCCAGGCTGCTGCTGCCGGAAGAGTGCGCGGCAATCATAGGCACTTACCAGGAGGAATCGCGGTTTCGCAGTACGATCAACATGGCAAGGCACCGGTTCGGGATCGGTGAGTATAAATACTATCAGGCTCCCCTCCCGGAACTGCTTCAGCAGCTCCGGGAGGGCTTCTATCCCGAGCTGGCGCTAACGGCCAACCGCTGGCTGGCATGGCTCGGAAGCGAGGAGAGGTACCCGGCAAGGCTGGACGATTTTCTGGCGGTATGCCATGCTCAGGAACAGCGGCGCTCAACGCCGTTGATTCTAAAATATGAGGAAGGCGGATATAACTGTCTGCATCAGGATTTGTATGGGGATGTGTTTTTTCCATTCCAGGTCGTGTTCGTATTAAACGAACGAGAAGCCGATTATACAGGCGGAGAATTTCTTCTGGTGGAACAGCGGCCCCGCGCGCAGAGCCGGGGGCATGTCATCACCTTGGAGCAGGGCTCTGGCTTGATCTTTCCGACCCATCACCGGCCAGTCATGGGAACCCGGGGATATTACCGGACGATGCTGCGGCATGGTGTGAGCACAATCACCTCCGGGACCAGGTACAGCCTCGGGATCATTTTCCATGATGCCAAGTGAGCCCGTTTCTTCTTGTTCATCCTTTTAACTTTTTTGAAAAAGAGCGAGCAGCTGCTATCTTCCCGTTCTTGGATAATCGGAGTAACCGGGATATTTGACAATATACCCTTTTTCCTTTCGCAGGGCGTGTATAAATTCCGACCCTACATGAAGGTTCTCCTGAATTAGCTGATGAGGGGTGAGCGCCATCCATTGATTCAGGGAAACATCTTCAAAGCGGCTGCTCTTAAACATTTCCAAAACCCACAGACTTCGGTCGCCGGTATTCTGAATATAATGCCCATATGCGAACGGCACATATCCGACATCGCCGGCACGATAATCGAAAGTGCGAGCCGTGCCATTGGGTGCAAAAACGGTCATGCGGCCAGTGCCCGATATATAATACTGCCATTCATCATTGTTTGGATGCCAGTGCATTTCTCGCATTGCACCCGGTTTGATCTCCAGCAATGAGGCGGCAATGGTCGTCGAAATTGGAAAATTGGTGGAGTCCACGATCCGCACCGTCCCGCCCGGAGTAACGATCGGCTCCTGTGCGAGCAGTCGATGCGTGAAGCTTTTTGGCACCGTACCATAGGGGTCCGCTACGAGTTGACTTTCAAGAGGACCCGGAATGTTTCCTTGAAAGATATATCGCTGTTGTTTGGGAATATGGGTAAAAGAGCTGGCGGGCACGCCAAAATTCGCCGACAGCACGTCTTTCGGCGTATGTGCGAACCAGTCAGAGATCGATAATGTATTGAGGTCGGAGAAGCTGCCGTCATCGAAGACCAGCAGAAACTCGCAGCCACTTTCCAGCCCTTGAATGGAGTGGGGAATTCCCGGCGGAAAATACCACAGATCACCTACGCCGACATCGGCTATGAAGTTTCTTCCATCCTGATCGACTGCCGTAATGCGTGCGCTGCCGACGAGGACGATCGCCCATTCCGCCGACTGATGCCAATGCAGTTCTCGCACACCGCCCGGAGTCAGCGCCATATTCACCCCGGAAAGCGTAGTTGCAATCGGGAGCTGTCGAACGGTAACCTCCCGGGACCAGCCGCCATGATTCAACTGCATATAGGTATCGGAAAAGGAAAATTTCAGGTTGGGAAGCGTACCCGCATCCGTCACAGGCGGAACCAGCATATCCGGGTTCTCCAGGTCACGCATGATGTCACGTGGTCCCAAATCCCACCACCCGGCGCCATCATTCCGTACAGGTTGGGGTATATATCCATCCCTGTTGTCATTACTCAATAGTATTCACACCTCTCATCTTCATCAAAATATGAACGAAGTTACTTAATAAACGTTATGAACAGCATTTCGGATTTAGAAATGCAACATCTCCCGCGATCGCCACAATCCACGGCATGTTTGGAGCGCAAGCCTGGCGGGAATACCCATCGCACGAAAGACGGCAAGGTCGGAGGGGAGAGCGGCAAGCTTGTGATTCGGCTTCTGGCTGGCGAAGCTGAAGGTTTCAGTATACTATAGAAGGAACTCGCTTCTCGTTGTCTTCATGAAGATAAAGGGAATATTGGCCTGAGCAGACAAGGGGGGACCTTATGAAAACGGAGGTTCAGTATAAAACGCCGAAGACATTGCTTAATAAAGGAACCGGGTTTTTGAACGGATACAGCCATACCTTGAATCCGTATACGGGCTGCAGCTTTGCCTGTTCGTATTGTTATGTGAGGCAAATGCCGGTCTCTTTATTTCGCAAGCAGGAGTGGGGCTCCTGGGTCGATGTGAAGCAAGGAGCGGCCGAAACTCTTCGCAAGGAGCTGAGTCGAGCCAAGCAGAAGGGGCCGGTTACCATCTTCATGTCCTCGAGCACCGACCCGTACCAGCCGGCAGAAGCGAAGGAGGAAGTGACTCGCATGATACTGGAGGTCATGGCCGCGGATCCGCCGGATTTTCTATTGGTGCAGACTCGCAGTCCGTTGGTTCGGCGGGATATTGATCTGCTGCAGCAATTAGGGGATCGGGTCCGGGTCAGCATGACGGTGGAGACGGACAGGGAGGACATCCGAAAGCAATTTACGCCTTCGGCTCCGCCGATCCAGGCCAGATTGAAGGCCCTTGAACAGCTGAGAGATGCCGGAATCCGGACGCAAGCCGCGATTGCTCCCGTGCTGCCAAGCACGGAGAAATTCCCTGAGATCCTGCGCCCGCTTGTCCATCGCGTATGTATCGACGATTATTTCATGGGTGACGGGAGCGGCGGGAAACGCACGAAGAAGCTCGCTTTGAACGAGCTGTATAGAGTGCTCGGACTTGAGGAATGGTACCACCCTTCCGCCTATCGGGTCGTATATGATCGGTTTCGCACGGTATTTCCGGAAGATCAGCTGTATGTGAGTCAAAAGGGATTCGAACCATGAGTGAATCGCAGCAACATTCATATATCAGTTAAGCCTTCAAAGGGATGGTTCCTTGGAAGGCTTTTATTATAAGCAGATCGGATAGCGATGCGGCGACCGAAGCGGGTGATGTCTTAAGCGGTTAGAGCAATTCAAACCGGTTGAGCATGCTCAGGCTCGTATTTTGTATTCCAGTGATGTTATTGGATGTTATAATTACCCAATAGAGTATATATTTAAAAACTGAATGCCTGTGACTGTTATAGCCCACATGGATTCGAATTTAAGCGAGGTGATTGCGCTGAATGACGATTTGGAGCTATCCACTGCAAAGGAGGGAGGGGCATGAATAAGAAGCATATTAGAATTATTATCATTGCATTAAGTTGTCTAGCATTACTGGGTTCGGTTTATATGGTCAGAGGATTTATAGATTATTATCAAAGTTTAAACACAACTATTCATAATGCAGCCCCATCTCCAAAAGCCATGCAGGATTGGCAAAAAGATTACGATCGAAGAGTTCGAAGCGAACCTGCAGAAAGGGTGGTAACTAAATACGGGGATTTTTATTACGCCTCTTCTCCAAACTCATTTCCGAGGAGTGAAATAGCTAATCTCGATGCTGACGACGAAGTGACCCAAGATACCAAACAGATCATATTGAAGGGATATTATTACGAGAAGAAGTTATAAGTAAGAGCAATTCCGAATCGGGTCGTTCCGTAACGGGTGAAGCGTAAATGACATAATAGCACGAAACAAACTACTTTGATGGAGAAACTACATATGAAGATATTTCTTGTAAGACACGGCGCAGATGAAGAGGGCTTTCGAGGGGGATGGAGCAGCAGGGGGTTAATCGAGCAAGGCGTGTTCCAATCGAGGAGGCTTGGGGAGTTTCTGCATCGTTACCAAGACGAATATGGGATTCGCACAATAATGAGCAGTGATCTACCACGCGCAGTTGAAACGGCTAGGGAGATTGAACGAATTATTAACAAAGAAACCATTTACTCCGAAGATTTGGAGGGAAAGGAATAACGGGTATTTAGCAGGTATGCCAAATCAAGAAGCCGAGAAACGGTATCCAGGTGTTTACTTCAATACGCTGGACATGGATGCTCCTTTTCCGGGAGGGGAAACACCGAAGCATTTTTATAACCGAATTATCAAAGCATTTGAGAGCTTATGCAGGAAGCTTGAATGTCAAGAAGTGAAGTCGAATGTTCTGCTAGTTACCCATGGCGGTGTCATTAATGTCTTGTATTATCATTTAAACGGTCAGGATTGGACCAACAAAAGTCCGTTCTTTCCAATTGATAACACAAGTGTGCATACGGTTGAGAAGATCTTGAATCAATGGAAGATTACCGAAAAGAATACGATGAAGCATTGTAAGGGGCTTTTAGCTAGGTCTATCAAATAATTCAGAAAAGAGTGATCGCGTATGGCTACACATGAACAGATTTATCAAAATCAATCGGATATCTATGAGTTGATGATTAGTAAGCAGCCTGAATTATCTGAAGTGATCCGGGGGATCCGGAATTTTCAGGATTTAGCGGTCCTGGATCTAGGAGCGGGAACTGGCCGGTTATCAAGTGCTGTTGCGAAGGATGCGGGTTCATTAATCTGTACGGACATTTCTGCTCCCATGCTGGAGCTCTTAGATCAAAAATTAATTGGGCAAGGGCTTGAGCGTAATTGGAGTGCGGTTGTTGCAGACCATAGGGAGCTGCCCCTGGCCGATAAATCGATAGATTTGGCGGTTTAGGGCTGGAGTATCGGTTATTTAGCCAATACGGACAATGACGATTGGGCGGAAAATTTAGAACGGGTCATGTCTGAACTTCACCGTGTGCTGAAGCCACATGCCACCATCATCATATTCGAGACGATGGGCACGGGGACGGAAACCCCGAATCCTCCCGGATTTCTGACGAAGTATTATACAGCACTTGAAGAGGAATACGGCTTCCAGCACAAGTGGATCCGAATGGACTATACCTTTAGCCATGTCGAAGAAGCCAGACAATGCACCGAGTTTTTCTTTGGCGAAGAGCTTGGGCGGAAGATCCTCGACAATCAGTGGTCAACGGTTCCGGAATGTGCAGGAATTTGGTGGAAGCATATATAGTTAAATTCAATGTGAAAAGGCCTTTACCCGATAAACCTCAGGGTGTAGGCCGATTTTCAATGATTTTTTTGATTTTGGTCTGTTTCATTGACAAGGTAAATTAGCCTACAACTGGGCTTGTTGTTGCGTTTAATCCAATGAGCCTAGCTGGCTTAAAATATCCTGCCTTCTTTGGTCAATATATTTCCTTATGGTATCCGGCTCTGCGTCGAACACCTTCGTGCTCCATTTATGATTGGGGTCCTTATAAACGTCAGCAGCAATGGCATCATGCATCTTGTATACGAGGGGCAGTTGACGTCTCACCGTAAATACCGATTTAAGAAATCCTGACAAGAGAGCCTTATACCTTTGCCTGTGTGAACGAAAGGACAATACCTTCTCCGTTAGTTTATTGTAACCTTGAATTTTCACAAGGTTTGAATCTACTATTTTCCCATAACAATTCCTTCCCCAAGTCCCCTCGTAGTCCCATGGGATCATGCGATATGTTCTGCTTTTTCCGTGCTCAAACAAGGTATAGTTTTGGTTAAAGCCATCATAATTCCCCGTTAATACCGCGCCGCATAACCACCGCAAGTAATTTTCGATGTCCAGGTGCCTGCGAAGATATTGCTGCAGCTCGGCACCTTCTTTCTGGTGAATCCCCTGAATAAAGTTAGATAGTTTTAAGCGATCCCGCTCTGAGCCTTTTATAAGATTATAGCCAGAGAAGAAAGATTTGCCCGACGATCGTTTATCTGTAAAGTCGGCGTTGTCGTTAACCGCATAAATGATGCTTCGAACTGGAATCCCTCTTTTTCGAAAAAAGGGAGTCTTTACAGCCTCTATATTTAGATATACCCCAAGCTTTTCATTGTTCATCGTAAGCACGCAGTGCCGGGTCGAAGGGCTTGGCACATGAATCGAATTGAAAAATTGAAAGGAAAGCGCATTTCGAATCAAGGAAGGGTCATCATATTCAGCATTAAAGTGGTAGGTATATTTGGAGGTTCTAATTTCATAGGATTTTTTCGGATATTCTCGGGTATGCCCTCCCCGGTAGCGAATACGTATCGGTATTCTTTTTCCGCCGATAACGAGCTGTCCCGGCACAAAACGATTGGACCAGATATTGCTGTTTAACTGTTCATAATCCTTGTCTTTGATCATTACTCGATACACAGGCAAAGACATGAAGCTACCTCCTTCAAACTGATAGACTATCGTTTGAATTTGTCTGCTTGATTATATTAAACCAGTTCCTTTCTATTACATGAAACATATAAGTATATTACCGACAGACCTGATGGACAGTTGAGGGGTATCTACAGCTTTCGTGATCATGCCCGAGATCTTACCATTCTTGATCTGTCGAAAATAAATCCTTGAAAGGAGCATGGACATGGCTTACAACAGGTTTGGCTTCGGGAACTTGGTAGGAAGAAACGTAAAGATCAATCGCGGTGGACCGGATTCCATCGAAGGTCTTCTGCTGGATGCCCAATCCGACTACTTGGTTGCAGTTGCTGACGGCGGTTTCGTTTATGTTAAAGACGAGCATGTCAAAAGCATCACGGATACGGGTAAATCTGGTGGAGAAAGAGAGAGCATTGTCAATCCGATCAGGGCCTACGACTTCGTTGGTGTTATGCAAGCCCTTCGTTATCGCTATGTGAAAGTAAACCGCGGCGGACCGGAAAAAATCGAGGGTATCATCGTCGACGTGAACCAGAATTATTTGATCTTAACGGTGAAAGGACAAGAGGTCGTTCACGTTCCGGTAAGTCATATTAAATCGATTACCGTAATCCGCGGCGGGAATAGTAACCAATCCGGCGGTAACCAGAATCAAAACAGCAGCTCCAAAGGTAATCAATCTCAAGGCAATCAAGCGCAAGGTAACCAATCGGGAGGCAACCGTTCAGGCGGTAACCAAGCGCAAGGTAACCAGTCGGGAGGCAACCGTTCTGGCGGCAACCAAACACGAGGCAATCGCACAGGCGGCAACCAAACACGTGGCAATCGCACAGGCGGTAACCAAACCGCAGGCAACCGCACAGGTGGCAATCAATCCAGAGGGAACCGCACTGGCGGCAACCAAACGGCCGGAGACTGGATGAATTGGACAGGCGGCAATCAATCCAAGCATCGTTCAGGCAAACGTAACCGCAGTGGTAATCGATCGTACAATCGCTCCGGTAAGCGCAATCGTAGCGGTAAACAAAGAAGCGGAGGCGAGTAATAATCCTATAGGATAGGAGCGCCTAGCCAGCCATCTTTTGCTCACCCATAAGTGAAACAATTAAGCATTCCCCCCTATAAAGCACTTCTGAATGGGCATTGGCTGCACAGTCATCCAATGCTCCCTTCAGGGGGTTTTTAAATATTTTGCTTAAAAAGTTGTGCAATCTGCACGTTAAAGTTCGATACCAACAATATATGCAGGCGAATGGTGTTGGTGAATTCAAGCCTGAGCATGAATGGAAGTCATAAAGCGGTAAGACTAAGATAATAGGAGGAGGGAAGGGATGGAGTCACTACGTTCAATGATCGGCAAACGTGTTGAACTGGAGCTCTCGGGCTGTAAGACACTGCTTCATGGCGAATTTATTGATATGGGAAGCGATGTCCTGGTTCTATATTCAAAGTCAAAATATATATATACGCCGATTCATCATCTACAGCATTTAAGGCTATATGAAGAGCTGGATAATCCCCCGATGGACAGCAGTCCCGATTCGAAATTAGACCTCGCCAATATCTCCTATCGCAAAATATTGATGAATTCCAGGGGCGTCTTTACTGAGATCTACCTGGGAGGTTCTCAATCATTGCATGGGTATGTGACAAGTATTATGAATGATTATTTTGTATATCACTCACCGATGCATCAAACGGTTTATATTCCAGTCAACCACGTCAAATATTTGATACCTTATCCTCCAAACACAACACCTTATAGTCTTGATCAAAAACATTTCCCGGTTCAGCCTTCTGTTGTTGCTTTGTCAAGAACGATGGATCAGCTGTTAAAAAAACTTGAAGGTCAGCTCGTGGTGTTTGATCTTGGCGAGCATCCTAACAAAAAAGGGTTACTGAAATCTGTCGATGAGAATATCGTTCAATTGGTACTTGCTGGCGGAAATGATAATTACCTGCACATGGATCATATTAAATCGATCCAGCTGCCTTAGATCAGTTAAAAGCATATGAGCGTCGCAGACTTCCCACTGACAGTTTGTCTGGCAGTGGGGCTGCTATTTATCCATAAGCAGGATGAAATGATGTCGGGTATTTATTCAGCGGAATTGTCTTCATGAGAAGAGGCTGGGTATTTTATCATTCGGTCGAGCAATAACCCATCCGTACCCTTGTTCTCACCAACCACAAAATCCTTCATATAGTAGGATAAATAAGCACCGTATTGACTTTCGGTTTGAAGGAGCAATTCGTCAACAAAATAAACACCGTTTGGAATATCGTCTTTCAGAAGTGTGCTTAATGCGCCATATATGCCGCATGCAACCTGAAAATAGGTGGCATTGATTTGGAAGACAGGGTAGATGTTATCGGTACTCAGAACATTATACATATACCTCTCTTTGTCTGGATATACCAGCAAGACTCCGACCAAATCTTCTCCTCCGACTTCGCCAATCGATGGATCCAAAATTTGATGATCCCATTCCCAAATAACGTCGAGATCTTCAAGCTGGGAACGGATTAAATCGATCGTATAATCGCTGACGCGGTAGATAAAACCAGTCTCCATATTGAATTTTTCTCCAAGGGACAATACTTCTTCATGAGGCATTAATGAACCATTGAATTGCTTGCTCCCCAAGGTCACCTTGAACTCCAGCTCATACACCGGAAGATGCATCGTAAATGGGAACTGATGCTTCATAAACATGGGATAATTGAGAATCGCTTCGTCCAAAAAGCATTCGGGAGACCAGGTGGAGTAAATCGTGCGTTCTTTTACTAGGGCGGGGTCTTTATATAGCGAGCTGTCATGTTCTACAATGTAACAGGCGATCGGTTGCTTGTCTGGCAGTTCCTTCATTAACTTGATAGCCATCCACTGGACGACTCCTGGATTCATACCCGAACCGATAATTGCAGTGGTCTGCGGCGATGATTGCCGGGCTTCCTGGAAGATTCGGTAACGTTCCAACAGCGAGTATGGGGCAAGGCTTTCATTCTCATCCACCTTGGGATTCTCAAGCGCGGTATTGATATAATGCACACCGCATTCTTGGCAGCATTGGAGCATTTCAACCGTATCAGCCCACGAGACATCAATGACATGCGTGGTGCCGGTCTGTCGCAGATGCTGGCGAAACGATTCCAGCTGGTTCAAATCGAATTGGTGCAATGCAGCATTCTTAAGCAAGCTTGGCATGAAAGCGCGATAGTAATCCGGATGTTTCTGTTTCTGGTCGATCAAATGAAGGGTGCTGTGCTTCATAATGGAATGAATGGGGTCATGGATATCTTCAGCGCTTTTATTTAATATCGAGAGGATTGCTTTAGCGACGCCGCCGGAGCTGCCAAGAATGCTGATGACGATCGGTGATTGTTTCAAATCTACCAACTCCTTTCTAGTAATATGATTATTCATAGAGTCGGGAAAAGGTCTGTGCTAAAACAACTACAACATGCTTTTATTCGAAATCATGATGTATGTACGTACGCTCCCGAAGCATGCCGAACAAAAAAGAGAGTCATGAATGCCGTGGTGATGATTCATTAATCGAATAATGAACCCATGCTCCACAAGAATTTCATGCTCTCTATGAAATGTTGTTCCTCGTCAGTATACCCATTGAACCCAGAAGGCAAGGATCACCAGCGTAAATAAGAGGGTAGGCGGGATGGTCAATATCGTGATCTTGATATATTCCTTCCATTTGATCTTGACATGATGTTGTTTAAGAATGTGAAGCCATATTAACGAAGCAAGCGTACCCATCGGCAAAAGCAATGCTCCAATATCACTTCCGATTACACTGGCCAGGTATGAAATCTTGAGCGTTAAAGGATCCAGGTTCATATTGGTTAGTGTGATGGTTCCAACCATCAGCGCGGGGTGATTATTGAATAGAATCGATAGCAAAGAGAGCAGGCCGCCCATTAATAAGCTTGCATTTAAGAGGTCTGTGGAAACGATCGGCTCAAAGAATTGGATGAGAAATTCCGTTAAACCGATATTATGCAGCCCATAGATGAGCACGTACATCGCGAATGCAAATATGAGAATGTGCCAGGGCGTCTTCTTCAATAAATCAGTCGGTTTTATTTTCAATACGGCCCATCGCCAGGACAACAGAATGACTGAGCCGAGGAGCGCTACAATTTCGATTGGAATCCCTAAATAGGAGGCGACAAATAGCGCTACTCGAACCGTAAATACAAACAAGAGAACATTCCGCATGACCTTATTGCGTTTGTGGATATCCGCAGGTGAAATCAGCGTCCTGCTTAGAGGGTGCATGCCGCCGCCCGCGTGCCTTTTTACATGAAGCTTACGCGGCAGCTGTTTTCTGAAACAGAGGAATAACAGAAATACAAACAGCAAAAGCCCGAGGGTTGCGGGAACAAACATCATGATGGAATGCATGTACAGATCCATATCCACGATTTCCAGTGCTATCAAATTCACGATATTGCTGACACCGATAGGTGCGCTTGATGCAGTTGCTATTAGCGCACCTGAGAGGAGGTAAGGGATTTTCTCATGGTTTTTTAATCCATATTGCTTTAACAGAATCAGTAGAATGGGAGTCGTAATGAGAATGCTTCCATCGTTGTTAAAGAATAAGGTCATCAGAAAACATAATAAGTTGACGTACCAGAACAACCGGGTTCCAGATCCACGAGCTCTGGCTGCCAAAGATTCAGCAGCCCAGTTAAAAAAACCGAAACTCTCTAATATAATGGCCATTACGATGGTTGCAATGATCGTTATAGCAGCACTGCTTATGGTAGAGCCAATGGTAAGGAGGTCCGGCAATGATACGCTCCCGCTAAGCACCACGATTGCGGCCCCTACAGATGCTGGGATGGCTTCATTTAATCCATTTGGACGCCATATGATAAGGACCATTGCGACAATAAAAGCTGCAATCGTTAGTGTGACTACTGCTGGACTGAGCATGGGAAATCTCACTCCCTTCTTTCATTAATAGCAAGAGTTGCTTACGAATCCTCTTTTTCGGGAATCACGACGCTAATAAAAGCAACTTGTTCTTTGGCGGCCTCACTCTTTGTTGACTCTACGGGAACCTCTTTAGGAGGCGTTAGCAGAGCGTACAGCCCCCAACCCGCCAGTACGATAAAGATGAGTACGATCATAAAGGTCACTCCTCTTCGGTTTTTATTTTTTGCGAAGTTACCTACCAATCATAATTAGTAGATAGATATACTCTATTTATATGTATCAAGGACTGGCACTGCTCTAATGGAAATGCCTTGTTATTGCGATATTCCGCGATTGGTGTTCGTATAAGGAGTTACACATCGATAGGTAAAATAGATTACATACGAAACAAGCCCGATTGCTCGTGTGTGAGCAATCGGGCTTGTTCATCCTCTTAATTGTTTTTTCCTATCAATACATCGACGAAGTTCTGTGCAATTTTGGATAAGGAGTGACTCTTCAGCCAGATGAGTCCGACCGGAGCTGACATCTCGGCTGACCCGGAGATTTTATGAGCATGGATCGAGTACCCTTTATGCCGTTTGAGCACCGTTTCCGGAACGATCGACCCGCAAAAGCCGGATGAAACTAAATCCATCAACAGCGAAATATCAGAGCATTCACCTGTAATATGGGGATGCAGATGGAAGCGGGAAAATGCCTCCAGTATCAAATAGTGCACGCCTAATCCCTGGGTGCTTGGCAGAATGAGCGGTTGATTATGAATGTCCTGCAGCGACACTTCATCTTCGAACAGCTTCTGTTTATCCGACGAAATGAAGTAAAAAGGCTCGGTATAAAGGTGAAGCACCTCGAAATCGTCCAATTCCAGCGGCAGGCGAATGAACGCAAGATCGACTTCCCGATCCCTCACTAATTTGCACAGATGCGCTGACTCGTTTTGCTGAATTTTATAGGTTACCTTAGGGAAGTGGCGTTGGAACTGATGAAGAATATGGGGCAGCTCGTCTACAGAGAACGTATTTACGCCGATGGATAAACTCCCGTTCACTCCCTTTCCTACTTCCTGAACCTCCATTTTCGCCTCTTCCATCAACTGATTCATCTGCAAAGCATATTTATATAAAGCTTTTCCGGCCTCGGTTACCTCTACATGTTTCCCGCTGCGCTCTATTAATTTGGAGCCAAGCTCCTCCTCCATGGCTTTCAATTGTTGACTTAAAGGGGGTTGGGAAAGATGAAGCCTCTTGGCGGCAGCAGAGATTTTCCCTTCCTCTACAATCGCGATAAAATATCGCAGCTGTCGGATATCCATCTTTGAAAGCACTCCTTCTCATATATGAAAAACCTAAGCAAATACGAACTTTGGCTATGTTTTTGATCTGGTTATTCCCATGTTAGCATATTGGTGCGGATTCTCGTAAGACAATGCATATGTAAAACCTAAGCTCATCATATTTTTTATATATTTTTCGTTTGGATTGATACATGTTAGCATTACGGTGTATAAGGAAAAGGACGCTGAACAAAACGTTTTATTCAGATTATGCGCAGCCAAAGGGCTGCTTAATTTAAATGTTTCGATGAGGAGGATTCCATTGATGATAAACGATATCGATCTGAAGCATCTAAAGCGATGCGTTGAGCTCGCGAAGGAGGCGCTTGAGGCAGGCGACGAGCCATTCGGCTCCGTGCTTGTATCCGCAGACGGAGACGTGCTTGCCGAAGACCATAACCATGTTGCCGGCGGGGACCATACGCAGCATCCGGAATTTGCATTAGCGCGGTGGGCGGCTAATCACATGACGCCTGAGGAGAGAGCGAAGGCGACCGTGTATACCTCGGGCGAACATTGCCCAATGTGCGCAGCGGCCCACGGCTGGGTTGGACTAGGTCGGATTGTATACGCATGCTCCTCGAAACAGCTGGCAGAATGGCTTGAGGAAATGGGAGTTGCGGCACCCCGTGTACGAAATCTTCCGATTCAAGAGGTTATCCGTGATACGGCCATAGACGGTCCGGTACCCGAGCTGGCCCAAGAGGTTCGGGAGCTCCATCGTCAATTCCATTCCAAGCGAAAATAAGTCCGCCATGCGTTGTTCACCATGCTCGAATCGGGGATAACGGATATCCAATATCCAATGAATCGAAGCCTCCTCAGCCACTTTGAAGGTGGATCAGGAGGCTTCTCGTTTCTATATAGCATCAAGCGGTATGGCATTGACTCTTATGCACTAACCGTGCATTGCAATTCGCAGCGAGGTGAGCGTATGTCCATTCGAATCAAATTATTGCTGTCCTACACAGGCATGCTTCTTGTCAGCCTGCTCGTATTCGCCCTGACGGCCAGTTTGTTCACCATCGCGGCGACGGGGGATATTCACAGCTTCCGGGATTTCTATAAAGTGCATTATCAGCTCAACCCGCTGACGGAGGAGGAGGAATCCATCTTCCTTGAATTGAAGTACCTTGCCAAAAATGAACCGGATGAGCTGATGAACCAGGAGCTGCTGCAGGATTACGATTTCAAGCTGAAAACGGTGCGGGCCGGTCTTTACGTTCGCCGGGAGAGCAATCAAGTCTTCGAATCGCATACGTTCAACCAGCCCGAATTGGAGGAGCATCTGCCTCCCTATGAGCTGGACAACCACCATATTCGCGATACATTCAACATCGGCGAACGGTTTTACGCTTATGCCAAATTCGACTTTCGGTACTCGGATGGGGCGAAAGGGAGTGTTTATGTTATTCATGAACGCAGCCCTTTCGGCGAAGTGACCCGTAAGCTGCTCCCTATGATCCTGGTGCTGCTTATCGGCATCATCGTCATCGCGAACGCGATGCTATATCGCTGGATTACCCGCAGTGTGGTCAAACCGCTGAATCTGCTTCGAAGCTCGACTGAGCACATCATGGAAGGGAATTTGCTGTTTGCACTCGATTTGCGTTCCAAAGACGAGATCGGTCTGCTGAACGAGGCATTCGAGAATATGCGCAAGCGGTTGTATGAATCGGTGCAGCTCCGTTTGCAGGACGAAGAGAATCGGAAGGAACTGATATCCAATATTTCGCACGATTTGCGTACCCCGATTACGAACATCAAAGGATACATTGAAGGCATTCGTGATGGGGTCGCTGATACCCCGGAGAAGATGGACAAGTACGTCAATATCATCTATTCCAAAACGATCGACCTGGATAAGCTGGTGGACGAGCTGTTTCTGTACTCCAAGCTGGACTTAAAGCAAATTCCGTTCTTGTTCGAGAATGTGAGCATCGTCAGCTTTCTGGACGACTGCATGGATGAGCTGCATTACGAAATGGAAGAGAAGGGAATCTTGCTGAAGTGGGGCGAGCGCCCGAGCAGGGATATTGAGGTTGTAGCCGATCTGGAAAAATTAAAGCGCGCCATGCTTAATATCATTGGAAACGCCCAAAATTTCATGAACAAAGAAGACAAGTTCATTCTCATTTCGGTGCAAGCATCGCCGGAATGGGTCACTGTTGAAATACAGGATAACGGGATGGGAATCTCATCCGAAGACCTCCCGCATATTTTCGAGCGCTTCTACCGCGCCGAACGATCGCGCAATTCCTCAACAGGCGGCAGCGGACTCGGACTAGCGATCGCTCGTCAGATCATCGAGGGCCACGGAGGCTCGATATGGGTGAGCAGCGAGCTTGGCGTCGGCACGAGCTTTTACTTCAAGCTAAGAAGAACGAAGGACCTAGGAGGGACACATACAGATGACAACCCGGATTCTGATCATCGAGGATGAAATTACGATCGCACAGCTGGAGCGGGACTATTTTGAGTTGAACGGGTATCTCGTCGATTTATGCCATACCGGCAATGAAGGACTTCGGCTTGCTCTGGACAACGATTACAATCTCATCATCGTCGACCTGCAGCTTCCGGGGATCGGCGGATATGATGTATGCAGACAAATCAGGCAAGCGAAGGAGGTGCCGATCTTAATCGTTTCCGCCAAAAAAGAAGAAATTGATAAGATCCGTGCCTTTCATCTCGGTGCCGACGATTACATTACCAAGCCGTTCAGCCCCGGGGAGCTGGTTGCGCGAGCCAAGGCGCACCTGGCAAGATATGAGCGGTTAACAGGTAAAACGGGGACTGATCCCCGGTCGGAAATCCGTCTCCGTGGTCTTGTTATTGACAAAGCAGCCCGCCGGGTCCACGTCCGCAACCAGGAAGTGATATTTACGACCCGCGAGTTTAGCCTGCTGGAGTTTTTGGCAAGTCATCCGAATCGCGTCTTTAGTAAGAATGAACTGTTTGAACGGATATGGGGCATGGATTCGAACGGGGATATCGCAACCGTGACGGTTCACGTCCGCAGATTGCGTGAGAAGATAGAGGTGGATCCTTCGAATCCGCAATATATCGAGACCGTGTGGGGGGCGGGCTACCGCTTTTCCGTATAACGAGTTTAGAAATTGTTAATAAACATTTTCGAAACGGTTAATACCCGGTTTCTTAGGCGTTTAGGCTTCTCCTTTAATCTATAGGTAGGGCGAGCAGAATCGCACCTATGAAGCTTAAGGAGGACTTAACGATGAATAAATATTCGACTAAACTGGCTGTCCTTATGCTGGCAGCAGCCCTTGGCACCGCATCCTTGCCATTGGCCGCACAGCCGGCAAACGCCGCTCTGGCACCCATTACCTCGCAGGACCTTCAAGGAGCGATCAATGAACTGAGCCGGCTTGGCATCATCCATGGTTACCAGGATGGTTCGATGAGAATGCAGAACGACATTACCCGCGCCGAATTGGCGAAGCTGGTCGCTCTTACGTTTGGCCTCGAAGGTCCGCCAGCTTTGCCAGCTCACATAACGGATACACTTCCGAGTCATTGGTCCTTCCCGTACGCAGCAGCGCTGGCATCGCTCGATATTATGCAGGCGGAAGACGGACGATTTGACCCAAGCGGATCCGTAACAAACGCCGAGCTGGTGCAGATCGTGGCCAAAGCGTTGAAACGGGATGTAAAATCCGTGCATTACTGGGCGGAGCCGTTCTTCTCAGAGAATGACAGCACCACCCGTGGCGAAGCAGCGTTCTTGCTGGATAAAGCCCGTCAGGCGATCCCTTCGGCAAATGCCAAAATTACAAACGTCCGTGCCTTAAACGCTATAACGTTGATCGTTACCTTCGACGCCCCGCTTACGGCCGAAAATGAAGCATTTGCTCAAGCTAAAGAGGATTTTGTCTTTACGAACGGACTTACCCTGACGAATATGCCGCGTCTAAAAACCGGCTCGATTGCAACGTATATCGTCCCTACTTCCGTACAGCAGCCAGGGGCAACCTACACGCTGGCTTATAAGGGCAAGGATGCGGGCAGCTTTGCGGGCAACTCTGATAAGCTTGACATGACAGAGGTTAGACAGGTGGCCAACGATACGTTTGAGCTGGAGGCACTCAAGGCGAACGGGGTTGTCGATTACGGCTACGTCATTTCCGCCTATAGTGCCGGTCGCGGGGAAAATGCGTTCATCTTGGATGAGAACAACCGGGCGGATGGGGTCGAGTACCAGATCATTTCCTCCGGCCAAGCCAGAGAGGTGACGATCACGCCGGAAGGCGGACAGCCGATCACAGCCAAATACGTTCCGTTCACGCAGTCCACAGACGGCAAACAAGAACCGAAATTTCGCTTGCCGGAGGGTCAAGTCCTGAAGCCTGGCGTTACGTACACGGTTACTTCGGATTGGGCGCAAATTGCTAACCCAACCTTCGTAGCCAAGGAGATGGACCCGCTCCATATCGTTAAAGCCGAGGCTGCTAGTGAAACCTCCATCGTCGTAACGCTCGCGGAGGATCCGGGCGATGAATTGTTCTCCGGCCGCAGCGTGGAATTGACGGATGCAGAGGGGAATAAACGGACAGCCGCCTATAAATATTCCAGCCGCAAAGGGGAAGCAGGCGTATTCGAACTTGCGCAGGGCAGCAAACTGACAGCAGGCGCAACGTATGTCGTGACTCCAGTCGGTGATTGGGCCGGCGAATCCAAGGCTGAGCTGACCTTTGCACCGTAATGTTCGGATGAAGCCGCAAGATGAACGATTCCCTGCCATGAACGTGGAGAAATAAATAAATTGACCCTGCATGCTTGAGGCGGCAGGGTCATTTTTTTTGTAGGATTCGCTATGCTTTGCCCAATCATGAATTGCATGCATCATCTTCAAACGTTTCATTTCTGAAGGTAAAGAGAACGAAACAGATTTCACTTGTGCCAGCCCTTATCCCACAAATATGCAGGAAAGCCCCTGATGGCCGTTGAATATATCGGAGGACCACAATAAATCTCAGGTGTACTACAGGCACCTTTAGCCGCAGGAGGAGAACAACATGAAGTCGATCACCGTTCAAAGTCTTACGGAAAAATTTCAATTAGAAGTGCTTGCAGGAGCCGACCGTATGGATCGTTTGATCACCCGTGCCCAGACGCACAGGCCGGGGCTTGAGTTTGTCGGGTATTTTAACTTTTTTCCTATGGAGCGAGTGCAGGTGCTTGGACGCAAGGAAATTAACTACTTGCTTACGCTTAGTATAGAGGAACGCAAGTTACATATCGGCAACATCGTTAAATATCATCCGCCGTGCTTTATTGTAACGTCGGGACAGCAGGAGATCCCTTATCTGACCCTTTTCTGCAATCAAGAAGGCATTCCTTTACTGCGGACGACCGAGACCACAACGGAATTTATCGCGAAGCTCAACAGCTATTTAGTGAAGACGCTGGCACCAGAGATGTCCATCCATGGGGTCTGTGTGAATGTATCGGGCATAGGCATCCTGCTCAGGGGCAAATCCGGGATTGGCAAAAGCGAGACAGCACACACTCTAATCCGAAAAGGACACCGGTTCGTCGCAGATGATATCGTGGTGCTTAAGAAGCTGGGGCCGACGACACTTCTTGGTACTCATAATGAGATCAGCCGCGAGTTCCTGGCGCTGCGAAGCATCGGACTGATCAATGTGGTACGCCAATACGGGCGCACGGCGTTTCAGGACGAGACGCGAATTGTGCTTGATATCGAGCTGTCGCCATGGCAAGGAGACTCGCTAAACAATGAATTGGAGGCGGTCCCACAGTTCACGGAGTACTTAGGCATCCAAATTCCGCATATCGAGGTTCAGCTTCAACCAGGACGTGATGTTGCCGGCCTGATCGAAGCGGCGGCTAACAATTGGTATCTTAAACAACTCGGCTACAGCGCGGCTGAAGACTTTATGAGCCGGATTGAGAATGAGATGAAGTCTTGACCGCAGTCGCCATTCTAAATTGCGCCCAATGGTATTTCCTGATATACTTTTCGCATGTTATGAGATTGGGGGTAGTACCGATGGCAATGCGAGATTGCTTATTTACTAGGAAGTGCTCATGCAAAGCCTAACTAGGGCGATACTTTGCATGGGTGCGATCGAAGGAATTCCATCGCCCAGCCTTGGATGTTATCGTTTCTAATAATAGGCTTTGCACCTTATTCATTTTTCATAAAAAATAAGGGGCTGAAGAGCTGTGAGTACACCATTTATTAGAAACCATCAATTCAACGTCATTAAAAAGCAAGCCGATTTCATTCAGAAGACCCTGCGAACCGCCGCGGATCGGAGCGTCTTGGAAACCGTTAGATATCGTTCCGTCGTGAACATCACGGAAGCATTCCCTGATCTGACACAGGATCAGAAGAAGCTGTTTGAGGAGATCACGACTCTCGAGACGGCCAATGATTTCCAAAGATATCTTAACGCATTGGAGCCGTATATGGAGCCTTATCCGCCGATTACGGTCAAACAGATTCAGAAGCTGTTCCCTAAAAATAAAAAACTGAAAGTGCCTGATCTAGGATCCATCGATTTTCGGTATACGACGTATTTGAGCTGGGTGGATATTGCAACAAGCCGTTTGTTCATTGTCTATCCGTTCGAAGGGAAGTTCATCGGGATCGAGGGCAGAATAACGCCGACACACAAGAAGGGGTACTGCCTGTTCTGCAATCGACATCAAGAGCTTGCATACTTCTCGGTCAGAACCAAATCTGCTTTCGCTTCACCGGATAATTTCTCTTCGGTTGGTCATTACGTCTGTATGGACAATCAAGCATGTAATCAGTGCATTACGGCTACGGGATCATTGGAGAAGTTTATTCTTTCAGTTAGCAAATAAACGTTAATAAGGTTAGGGCTGCCCCAAAGGCAGCCTTTTACTATAGATCTGGCCAGGTGCGATACAAAGCTCCGATTGACTTCATTTTTGTCATCAGCCGCGAAGATGGAGTCATACAACGTTGCAAGAGTCTAATCGAAGATTTAATTGCCATAGCGTCTAAGTCATTCTCTTAAATTTACATATATTATATTATCTTTCTCGAAGGGAGGATTTTTCATGAAAAAACACCATGATAAGGTTCTAGTGATTGTCCTCAAGCCTGGACAAAAAGTGATTGTAAAGTGTGAGAAACACAAAAAGCATCGCGCATAAGTAAAAACGGGTGAGCCTTATCTTTTAAGATTAGGCTCACCCCCTTCATATCATCCATAGAATTGAAGAATGATATTGACGGCACAAAATCAAAGTACATAAAGAACGGCACATGGTAGTTTATTTTTACGAACACGCTAACAATACTACACGAACTGATAAAGGGGAAATTCTGGTGGAGAACCTGCTTAAAGAACAAATCAATTTCATTGTTGAAATCGACAAGCTTAAAACCATTGAACGAAGAACTAAGATTATTCACGGGCCAAGGCTTGAGAACGATGCGGAACACACGTGGCATCTTGCAATGATGGCTCTTGTGCTGCATCAGCATTCGAACCGTTCAATCGACCTCCTCAAAGTGCTCAAGATGCTGCTTATCCATGATTTGGTCGAAATCGATGCCGGCGACACATTCGCTTATGATACGGCCGGGCACAGTGATAAGTTTGAACGGGAAATGCAAGCAGCCCAGAGGTTGTTTGGCATGCTTCCGCCAGAGCAGGAAGAGGAATTTATGAATCTATGGTTAGAATTTGAGAGGAAGGAGACGGACGAAGCCAAGTTCGCTTCCTCACTTGATCGATTACAACCGCTTATCCATAATCATTTAAACCAGGGAGATACCTGGCAGAAATATCAGATTACAAGTGAGCAGGTCATAAACCGGAATCAAGAGATCAAGAATGGATCAAGGACATTATGGGAAGTGGCGCAGTCCATCATCGAAAGCTCCGTTGAACAAGGGATATTGGCTAAATCGTAAATCGAAAGAAGAACAAGAAGGGATCGCTTGCCGATAACCCCTTGTTCTTCTTTTATTTAGGTGCGGCATGATAATCTGTCAGGCTATGATGGGGATACAAATTTCACATGAATGATTGGTTATCATTTCACCCGTATATCTTTCGATGACCGGTCTGTTATCCATTTGATAGCCTTTGCTTTGAATAAAGGGGAGAACTTCACTCCATGCCCTTTGTACTTCTTCAGCGGTGTGTTTGATTTTATAAATGGCATAGGTTCCGCCGACGAGCTCGCTTTCGTTGATGGATCCGGCGATTTCGTAATCCTCCGAAATGACAATGCAGGCATCGTACCTGCAATTTTCGGGAGGTGTTGTTGCGGGATTGTCTTGCGGAATTCCAAACAGGATGGCCGAAGTTGTGAGAAGCTCTCGCTCCATAGCCCACTCTTTTAACTTTTCCATCGCCTCGGCATTGGCAGGGCCGTACGGGCCAACTTGTCGTACATAGGCAATACGGTAGGTTGGAAGATGCTCGACGGTCATATTCGTCATTTTTAATTTCCTTTCTTTGGTAAATTGGGTGCTGCAATTTGATGCTAACATGTTATAAAAAATATCTAAAGGAAATTATCGATGCATTCATAATTTATCAGAGGTAACGATCGGTCCCCTTGCTGCTCCGATTTCTAACGCATCATGTTCGTAATCATTGCCACGAATCGTTAAAGCAGATGACTGCTTTCCAACGTTGATCCCTTTATATAATTGATGACTTTTAGCCAAACATTATCATTTGCACGAATGTTGTACGATAGAAGTGTACATTAAAAAATGCAGTAAGAAAGGTGGGGGATAATGAATAAAACGATTCCTATTTTTCCTTGCAAATCACTAGAAGAGGTTGTTGTGTTTTACGAAGCCCTTGGATTTGACGTAACCTATATGCAATCCGTTCCTTATGGATATGCAGCCGTGAAGCATCGAATAGGTGAGGTGAGTTTCACGAGGCAGAAAAATTATGAAAAAGAAAAATCCATAAATGGCGCTTATATTCTTGTTGAGGATGTTGAAAGTGTATACTCTGAATTTATAGCGAATTTAAAAAAGGTATACGGAAAAGTGTTCCGAAGCGGAGAGCCTAGAATTACAAAAATAAGCACCAATAAAGAAGATATTCGCTTTAATCTTGTAGATCCTGCAGGGAATTATCTGATTATAGGGCAAAAAAAAGAAAGGGAAGGTCGAGGAAATCCACATTCAACGGGTACCTCTACCATTGAAAAACGATTCTATAGCGCATATACATTAGCGCATTCTAAAAACGACTATCGAACCGCATATAAAATCATTGAAGGACTTACAGGTAAAAAAGAAGAAATGTCTCAGATTTTATATGCGAAGTTACTCATATTAAAGCTTGAGATCGAATTCAATTTAGAGCGAGCCGCGGAATTGAATGAAACGCTTGCTGAAATCAATGCGATAAATTTGAATCGAAGCGCATTTGAGCGATTAATTGAAGAAAAGCAGCGTCTTCAAGAATTGCTGGAGGATATATCTTCGTAAAACCTGTAATGGACAGGGTTTACATATGAACGATAGATCAAGAATCGACAGATTGGTGTTCATGAACCAAGAGTTGAAATAACTCCTATATGAAAAGGGACCGTTCCCCCTTCTGCTGAGAAGGGAACGGTCCCTTTTACTGCTTCGATTAAAATCCCGATCGATTAAGCGCCAATCAAGCCGTTAACTCGTACAGAAGAACGATTTGTATTGCCAGCAGCTCTTAAGGCTCCCAAATGACGGTCGGGTAGGGGTGCTGATCATATGCGCTTGCCCAATAATAGGAGTCTGCGATGATGCGCCGCGGGAGAAAACCGATCTCGCCGCTCGGCAGAGAGATGAGTTCAGAACGGGAGGTGAACATGCCATCCGTATTTGTCACTCCTAGCACATACTTTCCAGCCATATGGGTGAACCGTCCGCTGATCTTAGCAGCGGGTATCGGCTGCTTCGTCTCCATGTCAACGACCTGGATGGTAACCGTAGCGACGCCTTCATTATAGAGAATGGCCATATGGTCAATGATCATGGGCTTCATTGCGGATGGAGCGGTCGTTGCCACTGCCGCAGCGCTGGGTGATCCTTCATTGCCGCTGATGTCAACGGCCGTTATTTTGTAGTGGTACGTCGTGCCAGGCAGCAGCCCGGTATCCTCGAAAGATAGGGTCTTCGATGAACCTGCATACGTATCCGGTCCAATCTCGAATGCTGCATCGGTGCCGCGATAGATCCGGTATTCGTTCACGGCGCTGTTGTCCATGGCCATATCATAATGAATGTCGATCCGCTGGTAATCGAATGCGGCCGCAGATACCCGGCCGACTTGGCCGGGAGGCTCATTGTCTGCTGGAGGCTGCCATTTGAATCCGTTAGGCCCCCACTCACTCGGGAAGTCGACCAGCGAAGTGTAGTGGTGGATAGCAATGCCGCCAAATGCAGGATCGCTTTCGAAAGCGGCGTAAACCTTATTTAACTCCTGCTCCATATAGAGCCGACCTTCCTCGTGGAAGCTGATGGTCTCCGGATCTCCGCCATCGGCGATGTCTTTCGTTTCGACTCCGATCACAACGGATTTGGGTTTCCCGATCTTGGAGGCATAAGCCAGCTCGTTTACGGCATGGGCAATAATGCCTGCAGAACCTTCGGCCTGATCGCGATAATTCATGATGGAGATGTAATCAGCCGTGTCCTGAATGTGCTCGGACAACCACTTCGTCTCCCCATTCCAGGTGATATTGCTGGCATCCGCCGAAGAATCATACCATCTTGGAATCGCAGCCCCGACCGAGAGCGAAAGTCCGGACGCGTCTTTGCGTGACATGAGCAGCTTCAGCATATCCAGATACTGAATTTGTACGGAGGGCTTTGCCGTTTTGAAATCAGGCAGGATATACGGTTCCGTGTCCAGATTGATTCCGTCAAACCGGGCGGATGCTTCGGAGGCGAGATTATAATTCAATACCTGCTCGAATTCCTTAACCGCCTGTGCATGATAACGGCTGTAAGCCCCGAAGTAGGGAGGCTTGGTACCGCCGGCAATCAATGCCTGCACATCAAAGCCTTCTTCATGCGCCCACGTAATAAACCGCTGCACTTCATTTCGATAATCCTCCAGCATCATGGCTCCTTGAAACTGTCCGACTGCCAGATACAGCGTCTTGATGGGGCGCTGATCAAAGGTAGCGGTATCCTTCGCCATGGCAGCGAGTGAATAACGCGCATTCGGGTTCAGCACCAAAGGATAGGAGGCATTTTCCCATATCCAGATTGCTCGGTCCTGATCGGGAAGGGGTTGATCCGGACCGTATACATGTTCCGTAACGGTTTCTGGGGGAACGGACTCCAAATAGACGCTGTCCATTACCGTAGCACGATCCTGGCCAAAGTTCGGTTCATCCCCGTAAACGTCGCTAGTGACGGCAGCACTGGCAGCCGAAATACTGCCGGATGCAGTAATTCCGGTTTGCGCATAGACGGATAAGCTGTAGCCTGTATTGCCGTGCGTATCGGTTGCTCTGGCTTCCAGGCTGTGGACCGGCTGCGTTGATTGACGGGTATCCCAGGTATATAAATATCCTTTCTTGGCCGGCAGAACCGGGATCCACCCGCCCCCGTCGATTCGGAGCTCGACGCGCGAAATCGGATTTTTGCCTACGGCTGAAATCTGGACGTCGACTTTATTTCGAAGCCGTGTGTTTTCGGCAGGACTTACGATTTGAACTTGAGGTATGTTCGCCGGGGGATTATCTACGTTCAAGTAAATCCATGGAGACCAAACTCCGTACCGGGTTACAACATCTTTGGATTTGAGGACAATTTCTATGGCCCCGTCCAGCTGAGTCGTATCAAGCGAATAAGACCAAGTCCCGCTGTCATCACCGTCCGGATCATCCATGTGGACGTCTTCCACCATATTACCATTCACGATCAGTTCGAGATCATAGACGCCGGAGTAGGTGCCGGACAACTCGGCTTTACCCGGCTGAATGGTTTGTCCATCCTGATGAGAATCAATTGTGATAAGCGCTGCCGCTTTGGCAGAAGGGAGGGGAATACAGACAGCGAGCAGAATTGCCGTCAGGAACAAGAGTCCACATTTGCGAAACCTTGAGCTTTTCAACATTCTTTTCACACCCTTGTCATTGAGATGTATAAACGTACTTGACCAACCCGGCAGCCTTAAACGCTAGATGCAAGAAATCAGATATGAACATCATTAAAGCGCTTACTTTTAATTATTTCGAAATTAGAGGTTTAGAACTGCCGCCGCCTATCCGTCTTTAGACGGATCATCATTTTATTCTGAAGACGGTGTAAACCCGGCGGAATGTTATGTATTCTGTTCTTAAACGAACGTTGGATGAATAGGATGTGCAGCTGGTTGAAAGGATTTTCTTGGACAGGAGGAATGATGGATGGATTCAATCGCGATTTATAATATGGCCGAAGCGGGTCGTGACGTACGGTATGAGGTGGCTGAGGTATTCGTGGATGGGTATTATGAGGAATTATCTTATTTCACGAAGGACCGCTCGACCCTCATTTCCGCCTTCAAAGATCTGTTTAGCTCCGAGGTCTTCTATGTGGCCGAACTCAACGGCAGGGTTGCCGGTATACTGGCTTGCTCCAACAATCGGCAGCGGGCAATGCCGGTCGAACTGGAGCCGCTTCGGAACGCTTTCGGCGTGCAAACGGGGGAACTGGCTTACCATGTCATGAAAAATGAGTTTAATACCGCTTTGCCTTACGATGACAAGACGGGGTATATCGAATGTGTGGCGACATTGACCCGTAATCGCGGAAAGGGCATCTCCACTGGTTTGTTGAACTTTGTAGTGGAGAAGCTGCCCTATCGCCGCTATGTTCTTGAGGTTACCGATGCCAACGAAGCCGCACATCGGATTTACTCGAAATTAGGGTTCCGAGAGATTGAGCGGAAAGCGGAAAGCAATGCCGAAGTTGTAGGGTTTAAATACCGCATTTATATGGAGTGGACACCGGAGGATTAAACGCCGAGCTTCTGCACGAAATAAATTTTGATTGAAATTGATCGATAATTAAGAAACCGTGTTAATCGAGCACTTCTGCAAGTTGCCCTCGGACGCATAGGGACCTATGCGAAAGGGGGCTTTTTGTGTGCTTCGCGTATTCTTTAGTCCGCTGAGGCTGGTATGGAGCGCAGTCTTGACGGTATACTGCATATAGGCGATGGTTATGACTAACGGGATATGAACTGAGGTGACGCCATGTTCGAATTGCTGATCACGATGACGGAAAGGATCGGCATTATTGTTACGATCGCTTTTATCGTGACCCGGCTGCGATTTTTCCGTACGATGCTGAGCCAGGACAAGCTGTCCTCCGTTCAGCGGCTCCAGGCCGTTCTGGTCTTCGGGGTGCTGGGCATTGTCGGAACGTATACCGGCATTACAGTCAGCACAGAGTCGCTTGCCGTGAATAAATGGATGCTCCAGGTGTCCGAGGAAGAAGCCATAGCTAACTCACGGGTGGTTGGTATTGCAATGGCCGGGCTTTTCGGCGGATGGAAGATCGGTCTGGGGGCAGGGCTTGTTGCAGGCCTGCACCGCTTCACGTTAGGCGGCTTTACAAGCCTTGCCTGCGGATTGGCGACGATGCTGGCAGGCATCCTGGCAAGTCTGTTTCGGAAAAAGAACGAGCAGATCAGCGTCTCCGCAGCTTTAGTCCTCGGAGCGCTGGCAGAGTCGCTGCAGATGCTGATTATTCTGCTGCTTTCGAGGCCTTTCGACCAGGCGTTGAACCTGGTCGCTTTTATCGGGGTTCCCATGATCGTGGCCAATGGGATCGGCTGCGCCTTGTTCCTGCTGATCATCCGATCCGTAGTCAATGAAGAACAGAAGGCTGCAGCCCAACAGGCCCAAACCTCGCTTCGGATTGCCCGGAAGACGCTCGGTTACATGCGGCAGGGCATGAAGCCCGAATCGGCCGAAGCGGTCTGCCGGATTCTGTTCGAGGAAGTGAAGGCAAGCGCAATCGCGATGACCGATGACCGTGTCATCCTGGCCCATATCGGCATAGGAGACGATCACCATGCGCCTGGACGCCCGCTGCAGACAGAGGTAACCCGGCACGTTATCGAGAAGGGGGAGCTGCTGATTGTCGACCGGCATCAGATCCAATGCCAGATGCGGGATTGTCCGCTTGGCGCGGCGATCGTCGGTCCGCTGAAGCAGGGAGGGGAGACGGTCGGGACGCTTAAATTTTATTTCCCCAGCAAGAAGGATATTACGCATGTTACCACGGAGCTGATGTCCGGGCTCAGTATGCTGTTAAGCTATCAGCTGGAAGCAGCTCAGCTTGCCGAAGCGAAGGAGCTGGCCAGGGAGGCCGAGATCAAGACGCTTCAGGCACAGATCCATCCGCATTTTCTGTTTAACGCGCTCAATACGATTTTGTCGCTAACGAGGATTGATGCAGTGAAAGCGCGCAAGCTGCTTCGGAGCTTGTCGGATTATATCCGGCAGAACTTATCGGCAGCTGCTGTCGAGAAAGCGACGCTTCAAGAGGAGCTGCAGCATATCCGTTCCTATATGAGCATCGAAGAAACCAGGTTCGAGGATAAGCTTGCGATCTCATATGAGGTTGAAGAGTCGGCTCTGAACGCTATTGTTCCGCCGCTGACGATGCAGCCGCTCGTGGAAAACTGCATTCGGCACGGCTTCAGGAACAAAACGGATGATTGCATCATTCGCATCAGGATCACCGGCAAGCCGTCGTCCGGCGTGACCGTTATGATCAAGGATAACGGAGAAGGAATTCCTGCTGAACGTCTGCGGCAGCTCGGTCTTCAGATGATGCAATCCACATCCGGCACCGGAATGGCCGTGTTCAACGTTAACCGGCGTTTGACGCTAATGTACGGGGGATCCGCTTCATTAAAGATTAAGAGCAAGGAGTCAGAGGGTACCGAGGTTGTATTCCATATACCGCCGGCGCCTTCGGCAGCTGACGATAAGTTTAGATAAAGGCAGGGATCACGCGCATCATGACAGACCGAATCAGAACCATCATTGTGGATGATGAACGATACAGCCGGGAGGAGCTCGGATTTCTATTAATGCAGTACCCTTCCATTGAAGTGACGGGCGAAGCGGGATCAGGGGAAGAAGCGGTGCTGAAGACGCTGCAGCTGCAGCCCGACGCGGTATTTCTCGATGTTGAAATGCCGCTCATGAACGGACTTGCGGCCGCCGAAGCCATGCTGGAAATGAAGAAGCCGCCGAAAATCGTATTCGCCACCGCGTATCCGCAGTTTGGCGCCGATGCCTTCCAGTATGAGGCGATAGACTATCTGCTGAAACCCATCGATGAGGATCGTCTGTCTGAGACGGTCCGAAGACTGGAAAAAGCGATTCTAACGCCAAAGCAGCAATCGCCAGCGCCCATGAAGTCCTGCGGCAAGCTGTCGTTGGAGGAGGAGGGGCAGATTCATTTTATCGATCCGGATGACATTATTTATATATCCCGAGAAGATCCGTTCTCCAAGATTGTTACCGTCCATCAGGTGTTTCATGTGAAAACGCCGCTTAAGGAGCTGGAGGCAAAGCTTCGGCTGTACCCGTTCTTTCGGATTCATAAAAGCTACATCGTTCATCTTAAGTATGCTAAAAGACTCGTCCCATGGTTTAATGGCGCCTACCAGCTGGAGCTGAAGGGGAGCAGCGAGCTGCTGGCCGTGAGCCGCAATTACGCCAAGGCCTTTCGTGAGGCATTGGAGCTGTAGGACGACCTGCGTAAACTCCCTTGCATGTTAACCTGCACTTTGTGCATCTTAATCCGTATAAACGACATGTTAATCGCAAATTGCCTCCTGCCCGCAGGAATTTCCTTATAATCGATGTAAGCGATTCCAAAGGAGGAGGCGATAGATATGATTACCTTCATCGTATCGATTCTGCTGTTAATACTCGGTTATTTTACGTATGGAAAATATATTGAGAAGTTATTCGGCGTCAAAGAGGAGCGGTCCACGCCGGCTTACGTCAATCAGGATGGCGTTGATTACTTGCCGATGAGTACGGGCAAAAACTCGCTGATCCAGCTGCTTAACATCGCGGGTGTCGGACCGATCTTCGGGCCCATCATGGGAGCCTTATACGGTCCGGTTGCCTTTCTGTGGATTGTATTTGGCTGCATATTCGCGGGAGCCGTGCATGACTATCTGACCGGCATGATCTCGATTCGCAACCGCGGTGCCCATCTTCCTGAGCTTGCCGGGAAATTCTTGGGCAAAGTCATGAAGCATGTAGTCAACGCTTTTGCAATTCTGCTGCTGATTCTGGTAGGAACGGTATTCGTCACCTCGCCGGCAAGCCTGCTTCACAACCTGATGAATGGCTCTATCAGCTTGTGGATGATTACGGTTGCCATCTTCGGCTATTATATCCTGGCAACGCTGCTGCCCATCGATAAAATCATCGGCCGCTTCTACCCGATCTTTGGTGCGCTGCTGCTGATAGCCTCAGTCGGCGTCGGGGCGATGCTGATCATCCAGAAGGCGCCGATTCCCGAGCTGACATTTACCAATATGCATCCTGACAATCTGCCGATCTTCCCGCTGCTGTTCCTGACGATTACGTGCGGAGCTTTGTCGGGGTTCCACGCGACTCAGACGCCAATCATCTCGCGCACGACCCAGCGCGAGGGGCAGGGCCGCAAAATCTTCTACGGCATGATGATCGCCGAAGGGATTATCGCCATGGTCTGGGCTGCTGCGGCAATGAGCTTGTTCCACGGCTCGACCGGTCTGAATGAGCTGCTCGCAACAGGCGGCACGGGGCTTGTCGTAAGCGAAGTCGCGAAGGTCACGCTTGGGGCGGTTGTTGGTACATTCGCTGTGCTTGGGGTTATCGTTCTGCCGATTACGTCCGGTGATACGGCATTCCGCAGCGCGCGGATGATCATTGCCGACTATATCAAGCTGCCGCAGCTTAGCATGAAGAGCCGGCTTCTCATTGCCGTTCCGCTCTTTGTCATTTCGATAGCGCTTACGCAGATCGATTTTAACATTCTATGGCGCTATTTCTCTTGGGCTAACCAGGCGACTGGCGTGATTGCCCTGTTTGTCGGGGCGATGTATTTATACATCGCACGCAAAAACTTCTGGGTGGCCCTGATTCCCGGCGCCATGATGCTGTACACAACGACGGTGTATATTTTGAACGCGCAAATCGGCTTCCGTTTGTCCATGAACGCTTCCTACATCGTCGGCGCAGTCATCAGTGCGGTTCTGGTGATTATCTTCTTTAAAGCCGCACAAAAAGCCCGAGCCGCCAAGCTTCCGCTGGATGTGGATGTCTCCGGCTTCAACAAGGCTGCATGATAGCTACAATTTAAACGGATCCACAAGTTAATCTATAGTCCATGGTTTGAAGGTACCGCGGCAGGTTAGTTACAGCCTGCGTTTGCGGTGCCTTTTTGCCGTGATCGGTCAAACCCTTATTCCCTTCTCTGGTGCCATTATGCCGATCGCTTGGCTGCTCCATTCGACCGAGATGTCATCCGGCTTAACGCAGAACCGTCCTTCATCGCTGCCCGCTCCATAGGATAAGGACCGTAGACTTCTTGCAAGAAGCTTCCCGCAAACATCCTGACGAAATTATACATATAATCAATCCGACCGGCTCATAAAATGATGAAAGAAACGTGTAAATGGTGAAGGGGGCGTGTGCAAGATGCTAACCATGCTGCTGTTCCTGTTTGCCGCAAGCGCTGCGGTTGCCAGCGTCGATACCACCTGCGGGTTGAACGTGCTTGGAAGCCTGGATAACACGAAGGTGAACAAAGCCGCTTATGCACTCGTCTATGTGCTCTCCTGCACGCTGGGAGGAGCGGTGACCGGGCTTGCGATCGGCGGCGTCAATTATTTGCTGTCTCTAACCCCGTTGGGGCCATTGTATAACGCAATCATCGTCATATTGTTTGCCGTGTTCATCCTGTTAGAGCTGTTTAATAAATCCGGACTTCTGCCCTCGGGTAATTTCATTGTGCCGTCGGAATGGATTCGGCAGGCGGGATACCGTTCCGCAGCGCTCTGGGGCCATATTCTGGGCATGGGGTTTATTACGCTTCAAGCCGGCGTCCTGTTTCATGCATACATGCTATTATCGATATTTGCGCCGGTTTGGTGGTTGAGTCTCCTGGCGGGAATATGCTTCGGATTCATACGGGGCACTGTATTTAGTCTCCCCCTGATCCGGTCCGTCGTCCACATGCTGCTGGAAAAAAGATGGCTGAAGCGCACCTTGCTTAGCGCCGTGCGGCTAGTCGCATCTTACGTGCTGCTGACAGGATCCATCTTATGGATTCTCCTGTCCTAATTTAAGAAGGGAGGCTGCCGTTCCGATGTATGAAATTGCTGCCATTTCCGCCACCTTCCCCATGCTGTTATCGGTTACCAGCTACATCTGGAGCGCCTTCTTCGGCGAACCGGACCGTTTCCCTGGCAGTCCCCGTCTGCACGCGCTGCTTGTATTGCTGCAGTTCCTTGCCGTCACCATGACTTACGGATATCCCTCATCCATGAGTTTTGTCTTGCTTTCGGTCCTATACTTTGTTCAGGGAATCGGAGTTGTCTATTACATACGGAAGAAAGGAAGGGTAGACTGCGGCTGTCTCGGTCCGCAATTTCATTCCCGGCTGGGGTGGCCGCTCATTGCTATTAACGGGTTTATGGGACTGCTCAGCATGGCCTGGAGCAATCCGGCATGGTTTGACTATCGAGAAGCAGTCGCCCTGAACGGATTTCTGCTGGAAGGCATGCTGCTCCTGGTATCGCTGCTTGTCATCGTGGGCATACCGGATGCCGTTCATGCCATCCGGATATACCGCGAGCTCGCCGCCCCGCATGCTCCGTACATCAAACAGAGGTAAAGGAGGGCATGATGAACACGTTTTTTTGGATCTCCTATATTGTTCTATGGCTCCTCGTTGTACCGTTGGTTCTACTTAACCTCGTCTTGTTCAGACAGCTGGGAATTATGGTGATGGGGACCGCCCGGGGCGTCAACCAATCCGGCATTCCGGTCGGCCGCAAGCTTCCCGATGCCGTCACCACCGATCTGCAAGGGAGCTCGTGGTCGACGAGCGGCTTAGCCGGAACCGCCGCCATCCTGTTGTTCGGATCGCCGACCTGCAAAGAGTGCGCACAAATTATTCCGGACTTTACCCGCATCGCGAAGAAGCACCACGTCAAGCCGGTCCTTCTGTTATTCTCATCCGCAGAGCATGCAGCATCGTACATCTCGACGATTGGCTACGAGGATGAAGCCGTCCTGGTTACCTCCGAGCTTGCCCGTCAGCTGGATGTCCAAGTCACGCCTTATGCCTATGCGGTTGACGGCAGCGGCGTAATCAGGCACAAGGGACTGGTCAACAGCCGCGAACAGCTGGAAGCCTACGTGAAGGCAACCATAGCTTCCTGAATAAGAGGTGATAAGCGTGTGGCGCATGCCTGCAAATAAAGATGAAGAAGCCCAGACGGTGATCAGCCGCTTGACCCGGAAAGCGAGTCGAGTCTCGATTTTGAACCGTTTCGCGCAAAAAACAGCGGAGCTGCTGGCGAGAGTCCTCCTGAGACCCGAAGAGCAGCTGGTTCGTATTTCCTTTGCCGCCGGGCCATGCCGCCCGCCTCACGGTCAATATTGCAGCGGCTGCGGAGCAGATGCTTCCTGTCCGCCCGATTATATCATCTGCACGCCGAAATCCGTTATTAGAGACTGCAAAGGGCTGTGTCCTTATCCGTCCGGCTGGTGGTATACAAGCGATCCGCCCGGACAACGGGCCAAATGCCAGGATTGCATCTCGCAATATGTTCATCCCGAATTCGGGATGAAAGGCTGCTACCAAGGGGCACATATTTATGGCAGATATATCATTTGCGCGTGCAGATCGACCTTCACATATTAATGCATCGGCCGCGTGTTCATGCAATCCAGCGAGACGCACGACGTCGTGATGGGATGCCGCCGCGCTCAAATTTTCTAAGAGCGTCAATTCCTTATATTCGGCTGATTTGTCCTCGTTTTAAGGATATAATTGGAGAAACAGCGAGGTTAATGAACGCAACGATTCGTTGTGAGCTGATGAAGGGAATAAGGAGAGGGACTGATGCAGGACATTGAGATCCGGAGACCCGCATACGCTGATGTCGAAGCGCTTGCGCATTTTTTTCGAATCGTTGTAACCGATACGTTCGCCAAGGAAGGCCTGTCGGAATTGGATGAGGATATCGAACAGGAAATCGAATCGAAAATTCAATACTTGAATCGTGATTTGGAATCAGGAGGCGAACAGCGGTACTTTCTAATTGCCCTGATCGATGGCCATGTCGTAGGCACGATTGAATATGGGCCGCCAAACGCCATGATCCGGCAGCACGCTCCATGGAACAAACAGGACATCATGGAGGTGGGGACCGTTTTCGTGCATCCGGATTATCAGGGCAGGGGAATCGGAAGCTTGCTCTTAAACGTCATTTGGTTGTCGATGATGGAGCGGGGATACCGGGAATTTTGCCTGGACAGCGGATACTCTGCGGCCCAAAGCATCTGGAAGAAAAAGTTTGGAGAACCCGATGTTCTCCTGCAGGATTATTGGGGCGAAGGCCTTCATCATATGATCTGGAGAAGATCGCTCGGCGACGTTTCCATCACATTTCGAAATAGTGTCGATTCCGAAAAAGTTGAGTCATAAGCGCGTGTCACAGTTACGACCCAAATGGTCAGCCATGGACAGGTGGATATGATTGCGGCCGCCCCAGAGATTGGGGGGGCCTTCTTCTCGTAAAGCGATATTTTTCATAATCCTGTGTGTGAGGGTCCCCGATCGGGTGTACAATAAGATAGCTGCAGGAGGATCATCCTGTCAGAATCAACGGCGCGAAGGGGATGGTGAAGGTGCGCTTATTGCTCCATGATACGAGTGAAGTTCATGAATTGAAGGTGTACGATACAGAGGAGCTATACGGCGTGAAGGGGCGTTTCCGCGTGCTGGAGTTCTCCGATGATGCGGTGCAGGGAGTGCTGGATCTGAACGATCCGGAACGGATCGTCTTTGAGTACCCGAGAGCGATCATTCACCTGATCGATGCCAATCATTCGGATTTCGAGGACATGTTCCTGATCGGGCACGGCATCGGGACGATAGCCCGCCATTATGCGAATAGGCGGATAACGGCAGCCGAGGTGGACAAGCGGGTGGCGGAGCTGGCCCGCACCTTTTTCGGCAGCGAAGCTGAATCCGTGAGAATTGGCGATGGGCGCGAGCTGCTGGAGAGGGAAGCTCAGGATACTTTGGACGTTATTATTGTGGATGCCTTTACGAAGGAAGGAACGCCGCGGCATCTGGCTTCTGCGGAATTTTTCATGATGGCGGCAGATAGGCTGCGTGATCAGGGTATTATGATTATGAACCTGATTGGACGAGGAACAAGGGACCCTTATATCCGTGCGATCCACACGACGCTCCATACAGTGTTTTCCAATACGAAGGCATTTCGTCTGTCCGATCGCCGCACAGATATTCAAAATATCATTCTCATCGGAGCCGCGCGCCCTATTCTGTATCAGGAGCGTCATATGGCCGGCTTCCGGGAGGCAACTCTTGAACAGGGCTATGTGATAACGGATCGTCCGTAGGAAGGGATGGAATACATATGGAATATGTTTTGCTGGTGCTTGTTGGAATGCTGGCCGCGGTGAGCGGGGCGATTGCCGGCCTTGGAGGCGGATTTATCATTGTGCCGGTACTGGCCCTCATGTATACAATGCCGGTGTCCCAGATATCGGGCACATCAATGGCCGTTCTGTTCGTCAGTGCGATCTCCAGCACATGGGCCTATGCGAGGCAAAAACGAATTGATTACCGGAGCGGCCTGGCGTTCTCGGTAGCCATGATACCGGGCTCTGTGCTGGGTGCCTGGACAACCAGCATTGTGGGCAGCCGCGTCTTTTTTATAGCGCTTGGACTCTTCCTGATGCTGATGGCGGTTGTGATCAACTTCAAGCCGACCCAGAGCCGGGGCGGCTTCCTCCGGCCGACGGTGACAAGAAACTTCATCGATGCCTCCGGCGCCGAGCATCGCTATGCGTTCAATTTGTGGTTCGGCTCCGGGGTTGCGCTTTTTGTCGGGTTCATCTCCAGCTTGTTCGGCATCGGCGGCGGCTCGGTAATGGTGCCTACGATGATCCTGTTTCTGGCCTTTCCGCCGCATATCGCCACCGCAACGTCCATGTTTTCGATTCTGCTCTCCTCGCTGGTGGGAACCATCTCTCATGTCGTGCTTGACCATGTGTTATGGGGGACGTTCATTTGGCTTGCGATCGGAGCGCTGGCCGGGGGCCAAATCGGTGCCAAGCTTGCCTCCAAAATACCGGGGCTCGTCATCGTGCGGATATTGTCGGTATGCTTGTTCATCGTGGCGATCCGGCTGATGTTTAAAGGATAGAGCGTCCGGGTTTTTGCGTTGAGCCCATTTACGTTTGTTTAAGCCAACCGGGTGATCTGGTTGGTTTTTTCTATGCTTAGCGAAGTACATATCAGGGGTCAGCTGGATTTTCACGAAAACCTTTATACGTCTAGACATTATCAAGGTGCCGAGTGGAGTTGGTAAATGAAGGAGAAGCAAAGTAAAAAGATGAACGTTGTAACGGAATGCACGCCATTCCATAATGAAAGCGTAACCAAGTACAGATCTTGAATCCATTGGAACGGGGGATGCAAATGCAAAAAAGGAATTCAGTATGGCGGAGAGCGATATCCGTATTATTCATGGCGTCACTCCTGCTCTCGGCCTGCGGAGGCAGCGGGTCCGGCAGCGGCAGTTCAAACGAAAATGCCAAGACCGATCCAAGCACCGTAGCGAATGACGGCCCTTTCGGCAAATATGATCCGCCAGTCGAGGTATCGTTCGTAAGGGATCTTAGCGACGTCGTGGAAAATAACGTGCTGGGCGTGCTTAAAGACGAAACGATCGACAACAATCGATGGACGCAATTGTATGAGCAGGAGCTTGGCATCAAAGTCAAGTACAAATGGGTGGTCAAAGGCAGTCCAACCTCCGACCAATACCTGCAGAAAATTAACGTGACGCTGGCTTCGGGCGACCTTCCGGACGTGATTCCGGTCAACGCCACCCAGCTCAAGCAATTGGCGGATTCGGACCAAATCATGGATATGACGGAACTTTACGAAACGTACGCTTCCCCAATGACGAAGGAAGTGCTGCTTCAAGAAGGGACGAGTGCTTTTGACGCCGCTACGTTCGACGGAAAGCTGATGGCAATTCCTCAACTGGAATCCTCGATCGAGCGTTCCATGTACATCTGGATCCGGACGGACTGGCTGGAGAAGCTGGGACTTGCGCCGCCGAAAACGATGGCTGACGTACTGGCCATATCGAAAGCGTTTACGGAGAACGATCCGGACGGGAATGGTGTGCAGGATACGTACGGACTTGGCGTTACCAAGGATTTATGGGGGGGCGCGATGGGGCTTGAGGGATTTATGGCCGGATATAATGCCTACCCTAACATTTGGATCGAGGATGACTCCGGCAAGCTCGTCTTTGGGAGCATCCAGCCGGAAGTGAAAAAGGCGCTTCAGGTTTTGCAAGAGATGTCCAAAAACGGACAGATCGACCAAGAGTTCGGTATCAAAGACGGAGGCAAGGTTTCGGAGCAAATCTCGGCCGGCAAGATCGGTATGGAGTACGGCGAGCAGTGGAATTCCATCTGGCCGCTTCAGCTGAATCGCGATAACGATCCGAATGCGCAGTGGCAAGCGTTCCCGATCGTATCCGAATCGGGGGAAGCACCGAAGGTGCCGCTCAAATTCAGCACCACCCGATTCTTCGCCGTCAAGAAGGATGCGGCCCATCCGGAAGCCGTCATCAAAATGTTCAATCTGCATCTCGAGAAAAACTGGGGGAAAACCGCCGAATTCGATAAATACTTTGCGCCGCCGGAAGCCGAAAGCGTGTGGCAGCTGTCTCCGGTCACGCCGTATCCGGTCATGAAGAACGTGGATGCATTCCGGGAAATCGATGCTGCGCGCAAGGCCGGCGATTTCTCGAAGTTAACCGGAGAGGCCAAGACGATCCAGGAAAAACTGGAAGCTTATGAATCGGGCTCATCCGACGGCTTTGCGCTATGGGGCTGGGAACGGATATACGGGGAACAGGGCTCCATGGGAATCGCCGACCAATACGATAAAAACGACCAATTCCTGCAGGAAAAATTCGTCGGCGCTCCGACGCCGACGATGGTCGAGCGCAAGACGACGCTCGAAAAAATGCAAAACGAGGTTTTCGTCAAGATTATTTTAGGCGAATCCATCGACACCTTCGACCAGTTCGTAGAGGATTGGAAAAAGCTCGGCGGGGATCAAATCACGCAAGAAGTCAACGAGTGGTACGAACAGGCGAAGCGATAATCCGGGCCGGAGGGAGAACCTTGTCGTTACTCCCTCCGAACCTGTTACCTACGAATTGGAGGTTCACGAATGAAAGCGAAATGGCGAAGAGAGCTGCCGCTCCATGTGATGATATTGCCGGGATTGATTCTAATCGTTTTATTTTCGTACATTCCGATGGCCGGCATCACGATCGCGTTTCAGAGGTTTATCCCTGCCAAAGGCCTCTTCGGCGATCAGCAATGGGTCGGATGGAACAATTTCGAGTATGTGATGAGCCTGCCGAATTTTACGCAGGTTTTGTGGAATACGCTGTTTATTTCGAGCTTCAAGCTCATTTTGGGGCTCATTGTTCCAATCGTGTTCGCCGTCCTGTTGAACGAACTCAAAAACAATGTGATCAAGCGATCGGTCCAAACGGCCATTTACTTGCCTTATTTCCTGTCCTGGGTCGTGCTTGGCGGTATCCTGATCGATATCCTCTCCCCGTCGGGAGGCATCGTCAACGGATTTCTCGGCCTGCTGGGCATCCCCAAGATCTTTTTCCTGGGCGATAACGAATGGTTTCCGTTCACGCTCATTGCTTCCGACGTGTGGAAAAACTTCGGGTACGGCACGATCGTGTACTTGGCTGCGATTACCGGAATTGATCCGGGGTTATACGAAGCGGCAACGATCGACGGGGCGAACCGCTGGCGGAAAATATGGCATATCACGATTCCGGGCATGCGCATGGTAATCGTCCTGTTGTCGGTGTTAAGCCTGGGACAGCTGCTGAATGCCGGCTTCGATCAGGTGTTTAATTTATACAGCCCGCAAGTGTACGAAAGCGGGGACATTCTGGATACGTTCGTTTATCGGATCGGTTTGCTTGATGCCCAGTACGGGGTGGCGACGGCGGTCGGATTTTTTAAATCGGTCATATCGCTCACGCTGATATCGGGCTCCTACTTTTTGGCTTATCGGTTTGCGAAATACCGGATATTTTAAGGGGGGGAAACGATGCAGCAACGATTGGTGCCATCTTCGGCTGAAGGGGGCCGTATCCGGCAAAAAAGGCGGTTTGAATGGTTTTCCCTGATCAATGCCATTTTCTTGATTTTGATCTCGCTGATTTGCGTTCTTCCTTTGATTCACATCATTGCGGTTTCCTTTAGTTCCAGCGCGGCGGCTTCGGCGGGATATGTGAAGCTGTGGCCTGTCGACGTGACGCTGGCTTCCTACATGTATACGGCAAGCCGCCACGAGTTTTGGGATTCGATGCTGGTGTCGCTCACGAGGATCGGCTTGGGCACTCCGCTTAATTTGCTGCTGACCGTGTTGATTGCCTACCCGTTATCGAAAGAGACACGTTCTTTTCGGCTTCGGAGCGCGTACGCTTGGATCTTTTTCATCACGATGCTGTTTAATGGCGGCCTGATTCCTTGGTATTCAACGATAAAAGAATACGGCATGCTGGATACGATATGGGCATTGATTTTGCCGAGCGCGGTTCCCGTGTTCAGCGTCGTTCTGCTGCTTAATTTTTTCAGGGAAATTCCGAAGGAGCTTGAAGAGGCGGCGCTCATCGACGGAGCGAGCCACTGGCGGACCATGTGGTCGATTTTTGTCCCGATATCCAAGCCTGCGCTTGCCACGCTTGCTTTGTTTTCCATGGTTGAGCACTGGAACAGCTGGTTCGACGGACTGCTGCTGATGGGAGACCCGTCCAATTATCCGCTGCAAAGCTATATTCAAACGATCGTAATCCAGCAAAACCTGTCGAATATGTCGAGGGACGATATGCTGAACCTGGCGCTGATCTCCGATCGGACGCTGAAATCGTCGCAGATCTTTCTCGGCTCGCTTCCGATTATTTTGGCATACCCGTTCTTGCAGAAATATTTCGTAAAGGGCATCGTTCTCGGAAGCGTGAAGGGCTAAGGGCTAAGGACACAGCGCAAGTCGATGTTGCCCGCCATAAGTCTGGCTGCCCTGACGAGATGTAGGCTATAATCGAATAAAAAATGCTGGGGGCAATGCCATTGATGTTCCGACGGGACTTTTCACTGCGCAATACGATATTTCTCCGGTTGATCGTGACGTTTCTGCTCATTATGGTGCCGATTCTGTTATTTGCCGTGTATCTTTACCATTGGAACGTGCAAACGGCCAGCTCCGACATTACCAAGACGGCAGCGGCGCAATCCGAATTCTACCTGACCGATCTGGAAAACGAAATCGAACGCATGAAAATGCTGCAGTACAGCCTGCTGGAGGATGAAAACCTGAATGAACTGGTCCTGACCTGGGAGACGATGGCGACGATCGCCCGTACCGAGAACATGAATTCGTTGATCAAGCGGCTGTATACTGTTCAGAACAGCAGCATGTATATCAAGGATGTCAGTGTTCATATCGCGGCTATCGGCCGCACGATTTCAGCCGGAGATGGGGTGCGTGAATTTAGGCCCGAACGCTTCCGGGAAATCCGTTCCGTCTTTGGCAGCGGCTCTCAGCTCATTGAATGGAACGGAGGCTTGTTCCTTGGCGCCATGAAACAGCGGGGTATCAAAAGGGCAGAGCCGCTGTTCACGGTCGAGATCGAGCTGGACGAGCAGCGGCTGCAGGAAGCGCTCGCCCAATTCAATACGTACCCCGGCAGCGGAACGCTGCTCCTGTCGGACAGCGCCAAGGTTGCCGTCGCGAACGGGACAGGGGAGCTGGCTAACGTTAGCCTCCCCCTTTTCCTGCGGGAAATCCCGGCGCTCCTGGAGGACACTCCTTCGCGGCTGACCGTAAACGGGAACCGATACTATGCCGTGCAGGCCCACTCGCCGGAGCTAGCGCTGTCGATCTATCGTTTCATTCCCGAGAAGGTCGTACAGAAGCCGCTGAGCAAGTTCTACAAATGGGCATGGGGATTTGCCGCAGCGGCGCTGGGGATATTTGGCGTTTTTGCGCTGTCTACCTATAAGTTCATCCACAAACCTATGCTGGCTTTAGTTAAAGGCTTCAGAAGGATCGAGCACGGGGATCTGAGCATCCATATCGCCCATGAATCCAAGGACGAGTTCAGGTACTTATACGGCAGGTTTAACCAGATGGTGGACAATTTGCGCTCTTTGATCGATCAAGTCTACAAGCAGAAAATCATGACGCAGCGGGCGGAGCTGAAGCAGCTGCAATCGCAAATCAACCCGCACTTTTTATATAACAGCTTTTTTATCCTGAATACGATGGCCAAGACGGGAGATACGGAACGGATCGAACAATTTACGACGCTGCTCGGGGAGTATTTCGAATTCGTGACGAGGAATGCATCGGATTTGGTTGCATTGGAGCAGGAAGTTCATCATGCGAGAATGTATGCAGAAATTCAGGAGCTACGGTTTTCGAGAAGGATTCAGGTACGCTTTGATCCGCTGCCGGATGAGCTGCGGCCGCTTCCCGTGCCGCGGTTGATCGTTCAACCGATCATTGAAAACGCATTCAAGCACAGCCTAGAAAAAAAGACGAAGAATGGTTTGATTGTGGTGCGATTCGAAGGGGCGGACGGCCAGGCTCGCGTCATCGTGGAGGATAACGGAGACCGGTTGACGGACGAGGCGCTGGAGCAGATCCGGAAGTCCTTGTATGAGGAACAGGACCAGGCCGAAACGACAGGGATGGTGAACATTCATCGCCGGATCCGCATCACATTCGGGGAGGATGCCGGATTACGGACAGAACGTAGCGAGCTTGGGGGGCTTGCCGTAACAATACTTCTTGGCGATGGAGGTGAACCGTCAAGTGTATAGAATGTTGATCGTTGACGACGAAGAAATTATCACCGATGGGCTGGCGGATATTTTCGGAAAATTGAACCTTGACCTGGACATCTACAAAGCCTATTCGGGGCAAGAGGCGCTGGAACTGTTGAACCGGACGCGGGTCGATGTCGTACTATCCGATATCTGCATGCCAGGCATGGACGGCCTGGAGCTGATGGAAACGATACGTCTCAATTGGCCGCAGTGCAAAATCGTGTTCCTGACAGGGCATAACGACTTCAATTATGTCTATCAAGCGATTCAAGCGCCGGACGTGCAATACGTGCTCAAAAACGAAGGCTACCCGAAATTGATCGCGGCCGTCGAGCGAGCGCTCAAGGAACTGGAAGAGACGCTGCGGGCGAATGATCTGATCCGGCGGTCGAAAGAGCAGCTGGATACGCTGGAGACGCTTGCCCACGGGGACTATTTTCGAAATTTGTTATTCCACGACGTGCTCTTCGAACGGGAATTGGAGGAAGACTTCAGGCGCCTGCAAATTCCGCTGGATGCGTCCATGCCGATTCTGATCGGGCTGGGCAGCGTAACGTCTGGCGGGTCCGCGGGAAGATCCCCCACGTATGTCGACCGTCGGGAGACGGCGCTTGCGGTTAAGTTTCTGGCAGAGGCTTTCCTGGCAGAGCGGACGAGCAGCATCGGTTTCATCGATCGATACGGGGATCTGATCTGGCTCATCCAGCCCAAGCGGTGGAGCGGATCGGAATGGACGGACGCTTTCGCACAGACGGTCATGTTTCTGGAGGGAACGTTTGAGCTGATTCAGCAATCCTGCCTGGAATCGCTTGAGGCGTCGGTAGCCGTGACACTATGCGGTGAGGCATTCGCCTGGGAAGGACTGCCTGCCATATACGATAAAATGAGACGGTACCAGCATGATCGGACCGGTGACGGAACGCGGATGGTCCAGAAGGTGTTTCCGAGCGAGGAAGCCGCGCCGTCCGCTACGATTCTTAACAGATCCTTGCGCGATAAGTTCGAGACGCTGGCCGTCCATTTGGAAGCCGGCAGAAGAGAGGAGTTCATGGGGCTGTTCGATGACTTGACCGAACCGGCAGCTTACGAACTCGAGCGGGGGGATCCCAATATGACGGAGCTTTGCTATACGGTTGCGCTTGTGCTTCTGTCTTACATCAATCGGTGGGAAATCCGTGAGATCGGTTCGTTCGGCCTGATGAAGCTGGAAGACTATCGTTCGTGGAGGGAAGCCTTCGGTTATTTGAAAGGCGTTGCTGACGTTTTGTTTTCACTCCGGAAAAGCGGAGAACAGAAGAGGGCTGCCGGCGTCATTGAAAAAATTTGTTCATTCATTGAACAAAACCTCAGCGAGGATCTGTCCCTTGTCAGGCTGGCGGATGAATTTCATTTCAATCCATCTTACTTATCAAGGCTGTTTAAGCAGGAAAGGGGCGTCAATTTATCGGATTATATGGACGAACTCAGGATTCGCAAAGCGAAGGAGCTTCTGAAGAGGGAAGAACTGAAGATAGCCGAGGTCGGTGGTTTGATCGGATACGAAATGCCGCAATCGTTTACCCGTTTTTTTAAAAAATGGACCGGCCTGACGCCGCAGGAATACCGAACCGTCAGGCTAAGCCGCGATGGAGCGCAATAAGTGCAGCGACCAGGCGTATGGCCAGGCAGCAGTCCTTGGATAACCCAAGGACTTATTTGCATTGGGCTGGCAGATTAGGAGGCGACCATCTTCCGATATTCGTTCGCGCTTACGCCGGTATAGGATTTAAATCGCTTATAAAACCAGTCGATTTCGGTATAGCCCACCTCATTCGCAATTTCGTAAATCTTCAGATCCGTTTGCTCCAGCAGCATTTTCGCTCTTTCCATGCGCTGAATGAACAAATATTCGTTAAAGCTCATATTTTCATGGTTTTTGAACTTTTGGCCAAGATAGGAGCGGTTGAAATGGAATTTGCTTGAAATGTCTTTGAGCGTAATATTTTCGTGCAGCTTTTTCCCCACATATTCCTTGACCCTGTGAATGACGTCATCCTCAGTGCGGCGTTGGTTCGCGTTAACAGCAGCTACGCTTTTCACCAGTTCTTCAGCCGGCAACGTGCTGGGTACGTAATCGCTTACCTGCAGCTGCAGCGCTTTGCGGATGAAGGCAAATTCCATGGTATCCTCGACAACAATGATGGGCAAACGGCTTACCCTCCGGATCCGGCCGCACAGCTCCAGCCCTTTCTTGGGGCTGCCGTTCATGTTGATAACCGCCAGTGAATAGCCGTTCTCCTCAATCCGATGCAGCGATGACTCAGAATCATCATCGCAAATTTCCATGTTCATCCCGCATTTGCCCCAATCCTGCAGGCGAAGCGCATCATCGGAGCAGCAGCCCAGATTGATATACAGTAACTTAGACATGATGACTCCCTCCCCATATATTGCGATAAGCGGAATATCCATTAAATTGGTTACGCTTACATTATGTTGTCCGGCGCCCCATTTCCACAATGTGCTTTTCTTTGCATTGCTAACCGTTCTTTACTTCTTGCAAAGCTTGGGTTGAAAAAGCTCGGCGGACAAGCCGTTGCAGGAGACGGCCTTCTAGCGTTTCAGGGGTAGAATATCTCGATTTCCCCAGGTTGTTGCATGGAAATGTAAGCGCTAAACTTTGGATGAATCTGGACCAAACATCAAACGTTGAGGGGGATTAAAGATGCGTGTTCGCAAATTATTGGTTCTGTTATTAGGATTGGTTCTGCTGCTTGCAGCCTGCAGCGGAGGCTCGGGTAACCCAAGCAGCGGCACCCAAGAAACCGTGGAATCGGAGACGAATAGCGGCACTGAAAACGAGACGTCGAAGGAACCTGGCGAGACGGAAAACAGCGGAGGGGAGGAGGAGGAAGTTTACAGAACGCCGGATATGGATTTCGATTTAGGCGGTAAGACGATTAAAGTCGTCTCTTGGTGGGATATGACGAATCAGGAAAGGAATCCGGACGAGATTGCAAAAAAGAAGAATTTGGATGCGCTCATGGAGAAGCATAATTTCAAAATCGAATATATCGCCATCGACTTCGGCGAATACCAAGAGAAAGTTACGGCTTCCCTGTTAGCCGGCGAGCCGATCGGCGATATCGTACGATTGGGCAAAAACTATACGATTCCGGCGCTTGTCAAACAGGACTTACTTTGGCCGATCGATGAGTATACGAAAAACGTTCGGGCTTTCGATCAATTGGCATCGAATCAAATCTTCACTTACGAAGGCAGAGGCTATGGGTTTAGCGAGACCCGTGGAAACACTGTCCAAGGCATTTTCTATAACCGTACGCTTATGAATCAACTGGGCTTAAAGCCGCTTCAGGATTATGTGAATGAGGATCAATGGAACTGGGACACGTTTATTCAAGTGGCCAAGGATTCGAATAAGGATACAAACAATGACGGAAAGTTAGATACCTGGGGCCTCGCGAATTCATCCCTGATCGAGCATGCACTTTATTCCAACAACACCGGGCTTACAAAAGAGAACAAACAGACACTTGAAGATCCCGCGACATTGGAAGCCCTGAACTTTGTTTCCCGGTTGGCTACGGAGAAGATCGCCAGACCGACGGAAGGCGGCGATTGGAGGGAGCCGAGCCAGTTTTTCCGCCAAGGCAACACGTTAATGTATGCAGGGGCACTATATGAGCTTGGCGGAATCAAGACGGATATGCCGGATTTCGATATCGGCTTCGTACCGTTCCCGAAAGGACCGAACGCGACAACCTACCATACCTTGGAAGGTGCATATCAGGCGTTGGCGATTCCGAAATCAGTCGAGAATCCGGAGCAGCTCTTATATATTTGGGAGAAGATCAATGACATCGATTCCATATATGAGTATCCGGACCAAGCCGATTATGAGACCGTGTTTTCGACAGAGGACGACCTTAACAACGCGCGACTGGCTGCGCCTAACCTGATCGTGCTGGAACATGGCTCCTTTCCGAAACTTCCATATTGGGAATTCGTCGGCGAGCTGAATGAAGGAATATCCGTTTCCACCGTTGTTGAGAAATACAAGTCAACGTTCCAAGCGGCTATTGACGAAGTATATGGCAAGTAACCTTGAACATTAGCCGAAGAACCGATCGTCCCTGCGCAGCGCATTGCTGCGGCAGGGACTGTCATTGGATGGATTAACCGTATGGGAGGGAGAGAAATTGAACACCAGGAAGAAGCGTTTCGGTAGCGCCATACTTGTCATCGTCCTATTTTTTTTGTCTCTATGGGCCTTCTACCCTTCGAAATCGACAAACCAAGGCTTCGTTCAAGCGATCTCCGACTTTGAAGCGGTCATAGAAACGGAAGGGCAGGACGGGTACAGCCAGTATTTAGACGCCCATGCATCGGCGAGCCGCCCGGACCGCATCGTCCGCATCGAAGGCGAGTCCTTTGTATCAACCTCCGGGGAGGGATTCGAGATCGCGGAGAAATTACACGGCTCCGAAGGGAAATCCGTGATCACGCCAGAGGCAGGCTCTATCTCATGGGACTTGAACGTGGAAGAACCGGGCTTATACCATGTCCGGATCCGATATTATCCGATTGAAGGGAAGAGCTCGGCGATCGAAAGGCAATTCTCTATCAATGACAAGGTGCCTTTCAAGGGAGCGGATATCGTGCTATTCGACAGAGTATGGGGAAACCGGGACGAGGAAATCAGGCAGGATAACCGCGGAAACGATCTGCGGCCAAGGCAGATCGAGCAGCCTTCCTGGCAGCTTGCGCCGCTCTCCGATCGGTACGGCTACTATGATGAGCCGTATTCCTTTTATTTTGACAAGGGCAAGCAGAAGCTTACGCTAACGTCCTTGCGGGAGCCGATGGCCATTGATTATATCGAGCTGTACCAGGATCATGCCTTGAGAACATACGAGGAGCTGGCGAATGAATATGAGTCCGAGGGCTTGGAGCCGACCCGGGATCAGTACATTCTGATCCAGGCGGAGGATGCCAAGCGGAAATCGTCGCCGACCTTGTATCCTACATCCGACAGATCCAGCCCGACCGTTGAGCCGTACGACGTTTCCAAAATCAGAATCAACACCATCGGAGGCGTTAACTGGAAGCTGCCGGGGCAATGGATCGAATGGGAGTTCGAGGTGGAAGAAGACGGTTTGTACCAAATCGCCTTGAAGCAAAAGCAGGACCAGCTCCGGGGCGTATTTGCCACACGAAGCCTTATGATCGACGGGGAGTTTCCCTTTGAGGAAATGAAACGAATCCGCTTTCATTATGACCGCGATTGGCAAATGAACGTGCTGGGCGAGGAAGAACCTTATTTATTCCATTTCACCAAAGGGACGCATCAGATCCGAATGATGGTGTCTCTTGGCGAGATCGCGCCGCTCTTGCAGACGATAGAATCCAGCGTGCTGGAACTGAACGAAATGTACCGCAAAATACTAATGATCACCTCCAATACGCCGGATCCGTTCCGGGATTATCAATTGGAGAAGCGGATTCCGGATATGGTGGAGGTGTTCACCGAGCAGGCCGAAATCATTCAAAGCGTGGCCGATTACCTGGAAGAAGCGACAGGCGAGCGAAGCGACAAGGTGGCCGTTCTGCACTCAATGGTGCACCAGCTGAACGAGCTCGCCGAAAATCCCGAAACCGTCGCCAAGCGCTTGGACACGTATAAGGTGAACGTGGGCGGTCTCGGAACCTGGATGCTGCAGATTAAAGAGCAGCCTATCTCGCTTGATTATCTAATCGTTCATTCGCCGGATCGCAAGCTGCCCAAACCGGACGCGTCGTTTTTCGAGGTCGCGGGCCATGAGTTAGGCGCTTACGCAGCTTCGTATACGGAAGATTATGACACCATCGGGAACGCCGGCGATGAAGAAGATGCCATTACCGTGTGGATAACGACCGGACGCGATCAGGCGCAAGTACTGAAAGCATTGATCGACGACACGTTTACGCCTGAGTCGGGTATTCCGGTGCATCTCCGGCTTGTTCCGGGAAATATCCTTCTGCCAGCCACGCTTGCCGGTGAAGGTCCGGATGTCGCCATGCAAATCGGCGAGGACGTGCCGGTCAACTACGCGATGAGGGGCGCTGCAGCCGATTTAACGAAATTCGATGATTTCGAAGAGGTGGTCACCCGATTCCGCGACAGCGGGCTGGAGCCGTACAAATATAACGGCGGGGTTTACGCCTTGCCTGAGCAGCAGACCTTCCCGATGTTGTTTTATCGCAAGGATATTTTGGAGGAACTTGGCTTGAAGCCGCCCGCGACCTGGCAAGAAATCTATGACTTGATTTCCGTGCTTCAGAAGCACAACATGCAATTTTATTTGCCGCTGGAAGCCACCAACGCAAGCCTGGTCCCGAATGCGACGTTCGCGATGCTGCTGTACCAGAACGGCGGGCAGTTTTACCGCGATAACGATACGAAGAGTGCACTCGACTCGGATATCTCCATGGAGGCATTCAAGAAGTGGACGCAGTTCTATACCAGCTACAAGTTCCCGCTGCAAGCGGATTTCCCGAACCGTTTCCGGACCGGGGAAATGCCGATCGGGATTGCGGATTACACGACGTACAACATGCTGACGGTCATGGCCCCCGAGATTAAGGGGCTGTGGGATTTCACGATTGTGCCGGGGACTGAACGCGAGGACGGTACCGTGAACCACGAGGTTGCCAGCCATACGACAGCCGTCATGCTGCTTCAAAATTCGAAGAGCAAAGCGGCCGCTTGGGAATTTCTGAAGTGGTGGACCGACAAGGAGACGCAAATTGCGTATGGTCGAGAGATGGAAGGCTTGATGGGAGAGGCTGCCCGCTATCCGACGGCCAACATCGAAGCGCTGGAGGAGCTGCCATGGCCGGTGAAGGATTATCGGAATTTGGATAACCAATGGCGGTGGGTACGAGGCATTCCGCAGGTGCCCGGAGGATATTTCACAGGCCGGCATTTGGACAATGCTTTCAGGAAAGTGGTAAATGCCAGCGAAAATCCGCGCGAAGCCTTATCCGATTATATTTTGTACATTAACGATGAAATCGAGATCAAGCGGAAGGAGTTCAATTTGCCATATTAACAGGGGAGGTGCGGTAGTCAATGCAAGGAGAACCAGTAATTCAAACCGTAAAGAGCCCCAAAGCGAATGTGCAGAAGAACAGCCGTTGGGTCTCTTTCATAAAAGAGTTGAAGCGAAGCAAGCACTATTATTTGCTGATGAGTCCGTATATGATTATTTTCTTTCTGTTTACGGTCATTCCGGTGGTCTTTTCCTTTGCCCTAAGTTTCTTCTATTTCAACATGCTGGAATTTCCGAGATTCGTCGGTTGGCAAAATTATTCGAGGCTGTTTCTGAATGATGATATCTTTATGATCGCCTTGAAGAATACGCTGATGTTCGCCGTCATTACCGGTCCCGTCAGTTATATCGCCTGTTTTGTATTCGCATGGATCATTAATGAATTGTCGCCCAAAGTGCGGGCGTTCATGACGTTGGTCTTTTATGCGCCATCGATATCGGGCAACGTTTACTTCATTTGGCTCATCATCTTCTCAGGTGACAGCTATGGGTATTTAAACGGGTTTCTGATGAAGGCCGGCTTTATCCTGGAACCGATTCAATGGCTCCTGAATGAAAACTATATTCTATGGATCGTGATTATCGTACAGCTTTGGCTGAGCCTGGGCACCAGCTTTTTGGCGTTTATCGCCGGCCTGCAAACGATCGACAAGTCGCTGATCGAAGCGGGGGCGATGGACGGCATCAAGAATCGCTGGCAGGAGCTCTGGTATATTACGCTGCCGTCCATGAGGCCGCAGCTGATGTTCGGGGCCGTGATGCAGATCACAACCGCATTCGCGGTCGCGGATATCTCCATCGCGCTCGCCGGGTTTCCGAGCGTTAACTATGCGGCGCACACCATTGTCACCCATCTGATGGACTTCGGCACGATCCGCTTCGAACTCGGCTACGCATCGGCCATTGCGACGTTCCTGTTCTTGCTGATGGTCGGAACCAACAAATTAACGCAAAAAATGTTGAGAAGGATAGGTGAGTAACGTTGGCTGCGAAAATGATTCGATATTTCCGGCTGCCGAGAACGCTGAACCGTTCTTTGCCCGTTAGCATTTTGCTGTTTGCGCTGCTCGCCTTGTTCGGAGCCTTCATGGCATTGCCCTTGATTTACGCGGTGAACAACGCATTCAAACCGCTGGACGAATTGTTCATATTCCCTCCGCGGTTCTTCGTGAACAATCCGACGATGGATAATTTCCTGGATTTGATGGTGTTAATGGGGAATTCGTGGGTACCCTTATCGCGTTATTTCGCAAACACGCTGTTGATCACCATCATTGGCACGGCTGGACATATCCTGCTGGCGTCTGCAGCAGCCTATCCGCTGGCCAAATACCGGTTTCCCGGCTCAAGGGCGCTGTTTTCGATTGTGGTGCTCGCCTTGATGTTTTCGCCCCATGTTACGGCGATCCCCAACTATATGGTCATGTCTTGGCTGGGTTGGATCAATACGCATGCCTCCATCATCGTGCCTTCCTTGGCATTTCCGCTTGGGCTGTTTCTGATGAAGCAATTCATGGAGCAGATTCCCGATGCCCTGCTTGAGGCAGCCAAAATCGACGGGGCCAGCGAATATCGGATTTACTGGTCCATTGTGATGCCGAACGTGAAGCCTGCCTGGCTGACGCTAATGATTTTACAATTTCCGGCACTTTGGGGCAGCGATGGGGGCAGCTTCATTTACAGCGAGCATCTGAAGACGTTACATTTCGCGCTCGGACAGATCACGGAAGGCGGAATCGCAAGAGCCGGCGTCGGCGCGGCTGTTGCACTGCTCCTGATGATCGTTCCCATTACGCTCTTTATCATCTCCCAGAGCAGTGTCATGCAGACGATGGCCACTTCAGGGATGAAGGACTAGAAAGGAGGCATGTCAGATTGATGAACAGCTTGCGCAAACTGAAAACGCCTCTCCTCATCATGATCTGCTGCTTATTGGGGGTTGGGGCAGGAGCGGGGAACGTAAGCGCCGAGAGCGCCTCGGACTCCTATATTTATTCTTATTGGGGCGATGCTGCAGCAGCGCCGGCCGCTTATGTGGCGGCTGAATTGATAAGCGGCTCGGATCTGGGGACGGGTGCTTTCCAAGAGCCGAGCGATCTTCACGTCACCGCCGACAATCGCGTATACGTGCTGGATTCCGGCAACAATCGGATCGTTGTGCTGGACCATGATCTAAAGCTGGTAACCACCGTGGATTCCTTCACAAGAGAGGGCGAGCCGGATACATTTCTACAACCGCAAGGAATCTTCGTGACTGATGACGGCGAGGTGCTCGTAGCGGACACTGGAAACAAACGGGTGGTTCACTTGGATTCGGATTTTCAACTGATCAAGATCATCGATTCGCCGGAGTCGGAGCTACTGCAGGATTCGTTTAAATTCGAACCCGTCCGGGTCGTCATGGACCATGCGCAGCGAACTTACATCATGGCTGCCGGCGTGTTTGACGGTTTCATGGAATTCGATGCCGAAGGGGCGTTTACTACCTTCATCGGCGCGAATCGCGTTTATATCGATCCGATCGAATATTTCTGGAAGCAAATCTCGACCAAGGCGCAGCGCAGTCAGATGGTCATGTTTACGCCTACGGAGTTTACGAATCTGGATATTGACTCGGAAGGGTTCATCTATGCCACGAACGGGGACCAGTGGGGAAATAACATTAAGAAGCTTAATGCGCAAGGCAGCGATATTTTAAGAAGAACGGGGTATTCCGACCCGCAGGGCGACATTCTTTACCTCAGCAGCGAAGGTCCTTCTAAGCTGATCGACATCGATGTTACCGACAGCGAGATATACTCCATTCTCGATGGCAAGCGGGGACGGGTGTTCACTTACAACGGGGACGGACATCTGATGTACGTATTCGGCGGGCTGGGGAACCAAATGGGCCAATTTCATACGCCGGCCGCCATCGACCGAATCGGCGAGGATTTTCTTGTATTGGATAAAGCGCTTGGCGAAATTACCGTCTTCCGAACGACCGAATACGGTCGAACGCTGAATGAAGCCGTCAAAAGCTACTATCGTGGCGAGGAAGAGACCGCTTTTGCGTTGTTTAATCGAACGATCGCCATGAATGCCAATCTGGAATTCGCCTATGCGGGGATCGGCAAAGCCTTGCTTCGTCAAGGCGATTATAAGGGTGCCATGATGCATTTCAAACGCAGCTTGGATCAGAAAAACTATTCGAAAGCATTCCTGCTATACCGCAAAGCGGTCATGAGGGAACATTTTCCGTTGATCATGACCATGCTGTTCTTGGCCGGAATCGGGATATTTGCCGCATCCAGGCTTCGGAAAGTGAAGGAACGAAGAAAGGGGGCTTCCGCATGAGCAGGGAATGGATTCGGTTTCCCCTAAATCTCATGGTTCATCCCTTTGAGGGCTATTGGGACCTGAAATACGATCGCAATCGAAAATTCACGTTGATCATCTCGTTTTGCGTATTGTTTCTGGTTGCCGTTACGAACATTTTGGGGAGCCAGTACAGCGGTTTTCTAGTCCATGTGTACAATCCCGAGAGCATGAACAGCGTCATGGAAATCGTATATGTGATCGTGCCGATCTTGTTCTGGTGCGTGGCTAACTGGTCGCTTACGACCTTGATGGACGGCGAGGGCAAATTCGTCGAAATTTTTACGTCGACCTGCTTCGCGCTCCTGCCGCTCGTGATCATACAGTTTCCATGGATCTGGCTCAGCAATCTCGTGTCGCTGCAAGAGACCGCCTTCTATTATTTTTCCAACTCCGTTGCGGTTCTCTGGTTCGTTTATCTGCTGTTTGTCGGCAATATGACGGTGCATCAGTTTTCCCCGTCCAAAACAATCGGAATTATGATGCTCACCCTGGTCGCCATGGGGTTTATGGCTTTTATCAGTTTGCTGTTTTTCAGCTTGGTCCAACAGATCGTGGCCTTTATTTCCGTCATCTATCAAGAATTGGTCATGAGAACTTAAGGAGGAGGAAGGATGGGCAATTTCGCTAAATACATGCTGCTTGCTGCCAGTGTGCTGACAGCTCTGATTATGGCCGGTTGTACGGATAAAGGACCGGAAAAGGCAGCTGGCGATGAAGGCAACGGGCCCGCCAACAGCTTCACGCCGGGAGCAGCCCTTAAGTCATCGTTCGTCAATCCGAGCGTCAAAGGCATGAAAGGCATTGCCGAGAACGATCAGCTCCAGCTGCTAGCGGACGATCAGACGGGGGCGATCGCCGTCGTGCATAAGGCAAGCGGCGAAATTTGGCACAGCAATCCCCCCGGCCATCAGTCGGATCCGCTGGCCGCGGGCGTGAACAAAAGCTTGTTGTCCTCTCAGTTGAAGCTTGACTTTTATAACAGCTTCGGACAGATAAATTCGGTCAATTCGCACGCCGACAGCGCGGCTTACAAGCAAATCGGCATGGAGGAAATCCCAAACGGCGTTCGCGTTAACTACCGGTTCGGCACGGACAAAAAAACGATTGACGACATGCCCAAAAAGATCAGCAAGTCCCGCTTTGAACAGAACCTGTTAAGCAAGCTGGACAGCGCCGGCCAGCGAACGCTGAAAATCGCGTACACGGAAGATGCCGAGCAAGGGGTGTATGTCCGGTCCGACGGCGCTCTCAAAGGTCTGCAGCTGGAGCGTGCGCTTAAAGCCTTTGAGGATGCCGGATATACCGAGGACGATTTGCTGGTGGACATCGAGGAGAACCATTTGGATCAGACCAAGCCTGAACCGCGGGTATTTCACGCCTCGATCGAATATACGCTGGACGGCGACAGTCTGATCGCCAAGCTTCCGGTTTCCAGCATCGATTTCCCCGCTGAATATCCGGTGAACACGATCTCGTTCCTGAGCTTCTTCGGTGCAGGGGGGGCGGAGGATAAAGGCTCAATCCTCGTTCCGGACGGATCTGGAGCGCTGATTCATTTTAATAACGGCAAGACGCGGTACCCTTCCTACCAGCAGAGCGTGTACGGAATGGACCGAACGATGAGCGGAATCGAAACGGCGGACAGCAGCCAGGACGTCAGGCTGCCGGTGTTCGGCATCATCCGTGAAGGCGGGGCATTTATCGGCATCATCGAGGAAGGGGCTCCGGCCGCGACGATCAATGCCGACGTCAGCGGCAGGCTTAACAGCTATAATTACGTCTACCCGACGTTCACGGTAATCAACAAAGGCGACTTAAGCCTGGATGCGAACGGCCAGCAGCGCTCGCTCCCGAAGTTCCAGGAGAATCCGATGCGAAGCGATTTTTCGGTCCGGTATGCGTTCGTGGGCAAGCAGTCGGCTTCCTATCCGGGACTCGCCGCCTATTACAGGAATTACTTGGAGCAACAGGGAGGCCTCCCGGCAATTGCCGAGAGGAATGAGGAGAATATGCCGTTCTACCTTCAGCTCGTAGGAAGCATTTATAAGAAAAAGCATTTTGCAGGAATTCCGTATCGGGCGCTGGTGCCGCTCACAACGTTCGAACAAGCGCAAAGTATTCTGACAGAGATGGGCAAGCGAGGCATCCATGACATCAAATTGAAATATAGCGGCTGGTTCAACAAAGGGCTGGATCATGAGGTTCCAGGCAGCGTCTCCGTTGATCAACAGGTAGGGGGAGAGAAGGGACTTCGGCGTCTGCTCTCCTATGCGAACGAGAATGGGGTAAAGCTGTATCCGGATGTCGCTATCCTTACCGCGTTGTCCGGTTCCGGGTTCAACGAGGCGAAGGAGGCGTCCAGAACGCTGCGAGGCATCCCCGCAGAGATCTATTCCTTCAATCCGGCGCTGAACCGGCGGGATCGGACCGGTTCGCCTGCCTATGTCATATCGCCGCGGTTGATAGGTAGCTACACGGAAGCTTTCTTAAAGGATTATGGAAAATACGGCGCAATTGGCGTTTCGCTGAGTGATCTTGCCGCCGAGCTGGACAGCGATTTTCGCAAGCATCGTCAAATTGACCGTACGGAGTCCGAGCAGTTGTCTCTGGATGCGCTGAACAAGGTTTCAGATGCCAATCTTCAGGTCATGGCTGACGGAGGAAACGCTTATGCTCTGCCTTTCTTGACCGATATCACCCATGCGCCCATGTCTAGCAGCAGCTTTAAAATCGAAGACGCGGAAATTCCGTTCTATCAAATGGTTATCCGCGGGCATATCGATTACACGGGCGCGCCTTACAACCTGTCCGCGTATACCGACGCCAAACCTTATATTTTGAAGTGTTTGGAGTACGGTGCTGGCGTGTATTTTCAATGGTTCTATGAACCTAATCACAAAATAAAGGACACAGAGCATAACGAACTGTTCTCCGCCAATTACGCGTTATGGATCGACGAGGCCGCCCGCATCTATGAGGAAGTCAATGCATTTCTGAAAAAGGTTCGCCATGAGCGGATCGTCGGGCATGACGAATTGGCTGACGGCGTGTTCAAGACGACATACGAGAGCGGCGTTTACGTCATCGTGAATTACAATCGTGCACCGGTGACGATAGACGGCGTAACCATTGAAGCCGAAAGCTATGTGACGGGTGGTGAAGCGCCATGAAATCCATAACCCAGCGATTTGGGCGAAAGCAGCGAAGCTATGGGAAACAGAAGGCATTATGGGGCATTGCTTATGTGATGCCTTGGCTGCTCGGTTTTATCTTTTTCTTCCTGATCCCTTTGCTGACTTCCCTGATTTACAGTTTTAGCACCGTAACGGCAAATTCCGAAGGAATCGGCATAACGTTTATGGGGATGAAAAATTACGTGACTGCCTTTACGGTCAACACCAGCTTTAACCGAATGCTGACCGAGGCGATCGTGAACATGGCGGTGAACGTGCCCCTGATCGTTATCTTCAGTCTGTTTCTGGCCGTCGTCCTGAATCAGAAGTTCCTTGGCCGTTCCTTTGCCCGATCGATATTCTTCCTGCCCGTCATTCTTGCTTCCGGGGTCATTCTGACCCTGGAAAGCAGCAGTCTCGTTCAGGCGATCAATGATCAGAATGCCGGTTCCGGGGGGCTGATTAACGCATTGGGAAGTTTTGAACTCGAGCGATTAATGCTTCAGGCCGGCGTAAGCGAGACGATCGTAAACTATTTAACGGGAGCCGTGGATCGTATTTATGAGATCGTAAGCCAATCCGGCGTACAGATCCTTATTTTCCTGGCAGGCATACAGACGATATCCCCCCAGCTGTACGAAGCGTCCAAGATGGAAGGAGCTACGGGTTATGAAGCCTTCTGGAAAATCACGTTTCCGATGGTCAGCCCGCTGATTCTGGTCAACATGATATATACGATTATCGACTCGTTCTCCCGAAATGAGCTGACAGACTTAATCAAGACCACGGGCTTCGTCCAATTCGATTTCGGCCTTAGCTCAGCAATGGCCTGGATTTACTTCCTGGCTATCTCCATCATCCTGTTGATCAGCACGTACTTTGTATCCAGGAAGGTCTTTTACCATGAATAGAAGAAGGTGAATGCAATGTCGGTTTCTCGGTGGCTATCGCTCGAAAGCTGGAAACGATGGCTCTGGTCTTTCATACGTTTAACATTGATCGCTGGCCTGTCCTTTGTCATTCTGTATCCGATTCTGCAAAAAATCTCGACGGCCATCAAAGACAAGGCCGATCTTTATTCACCGGTCGTCGTATGGATTCCGGAAAATTTCACAATGAGCAATTTCCTTGATGCGATCCGCATCATGGATTACTGGGAAACGCTGTTCAACACGTTTGCGCTGTCGGCGACGACGACGGTCTTGACGGCCGCTTCTTGCGCGCTGGCGGGTTACGGCTTTGCCCGTTTGAAGTTCAAAGGCAGCCAGCTTTTGTTCGCCTGTGTCGTCCTGACGATTCTCGTGCCTCCTACCACGATTCTCATCCCGATTTATTTGAATCTGAAGGATTTTACGCTGATGGGCCTGATTCCGCTCCTCACCGGCAAGTCCGTCAATCTGTTGAACAGTTATTGGCCGTTCATTTTGACTTCGCTGACCGCCAATTCGCTTAAAGCCGGTTTGTACATTTTTATTTTCCGGCAATTCTTCCGCGGCATTCCGAAGGAAGTGGAGGAGGCGGCTTATATTGACGGCGCGGGCGTCGGAACCACCTTTACCCGCATCATGATGCCGAACGCGATTCCTGCCATCATTACCACGACGTTGTTCTCCTTCGTCTGGCAGTGGAACGACAGCTTCTACACGACGACGTATCTGACTTCAAGCAAAGTCATGTCCACCCAGCTGTCATCGCTGCCGTACAACCTGTCCATTATGCTGGGCAGCGATCCGTCGAAGGCGGACCCATTTTATTTGAGCATGGTGCAGGATACCGGCATTTTGCTGGCGATCCTTCCCTTGATCGTCATCTATTTGTTCGTTCAGCGATATTTCGTGGAAAGTATCGAGCGTACGGGTATCGTAGGTTAACATTTCAAGTTGAAGACCGCCACCCCGAATCTAGGGGTTGGCGGTTTTTGTTTGCATACGAGCAACACGTAAATAACGGGATAGGAAGTAAAAAAATGTTTATTGTGGGCCGGGGCCTTTAAAGTATAATAATACAATTAATCGATAGGAAAGGGTGTTTTCTGTTGCTGATCATCGTAAAGAACTTCTCCAAAGTCATGCTAAGCGCTTTACTGTTTGGTTCAACACTGGCGTCATGTCACCAAAGCAGCGGTATCGACCACAATCGAGGGCCGGAAACACGCGGGGAGGGCGTATACAGCGATAAGTCATTACGCGCTTATCATCCGCCGATCGAAGTCACTTTTGTGAGAGAAATCGGCGACGGCTTGGAAGATATTCTGAAGGCATTGCCTGATGAAACGCTGGAGGACAATCGCTGGAGTCAGTTGTACGAACAAGTTCTGGGCATTCAAATCAAATACAAATGGGCTGTGAGAAGCGAACAATACCACAAAAAGCTGGATATTATGCTGGCTTCAGGGGACATTCCGGATATCGTCAAGGTCAATGCCCAGCAGCTCAGGCAGCTGAGCCACGCCGGACTGATTCAGGATCTGACGCAGGTTTACAAGGAATATGCTTCACCGTTGACACAGCAAGTTCACCGCCAAGAAGGGAGCGGTACCTTGGAATCCGGCATGATCGACGGCAAGCTGATGGGCATCCCGGAGACCGATTCCTCCATTGAAAAGGCGATGTTTCTGTGGATTCGAACGGATTGGCTGGACCGATTGGAGCTGTTGCCACCGAAAACGATGGATGACGTCCTGGCAATTTCGAAAGCGTTTACAGAAGGGGACCCCGACGGAAATGGCCTACAAGACACCTATGGAATAGCGGCTACCCAATATTTGTGGGACCCCGTCATGGGCTTAACCGGATTCATGGCCGGTTATGGAGCTTACCCGAACATATGGCTTGAAGATGAGAGCGGCAAGCTCGTATATGGAGGCATTCAGCCTGAAGTGAAACAGGCGCTCAAGGTGCTTCAGGATATGTATCGCCATCATGAAATCGACAGTGAATTCATTTTTAAAAACGGAAGCAAAGCCAAACAGCTTGTTGCCGATGGGAAGATCGGCATGGTCTATGGCGAGCAATGGGGAGCATTCTTGCTTCAGTCCAGCCGAGGCGGCGATCCGGATGCTGAGTGGCAAGCTTTTCCCATTGTTACTGACTCGGGCATAGCGCCAAAGGTTCCGCTTAAATTTACCACAAGTTCTTTTTACGCCGTAAGAAAGGATTTTGCTTACCCGGAAGCGATTCTCAAAATGTTCAATCTGCATCTTGAAAAAAACTGGGGCAAAACGGCAGAGTACGAGACTTACTACAACAATGTCATGCCCGTGTGGGGACTGTCTCCCGTGACTCCTTTCCCGGCGGATAAAAACCTCAAGGCGTACCGGCAAATCACCGAAGCGCGTCGTCAGGGCACGACGTCTCAGTTACAGGGCGAGCCCGGATTCATACAAGGGCGAATCGATCGATATTTGGATAAGAAAGAAGACGGCGAATCCGGCTGGGGTTGGGAGAAGATCTACGGGCCTTCCGGTGCGATGAGTATTCTCGACCAATACGAGGATAACCATCAGTTGTTGTTCGATGCTTTTGCCGGCGCGCCGACTGAAACGATGATTGAAAAACAAACGATTCTGGACAATCTTCAGCATGATTATTTTGCCAACATCATACTCGGCGAATCCATAGAACAATTCGACCGGTTCGTGGAGGAATGGTATCGGCTTGGCGGTGCTGACATTACGGCTGAAGTGAATCAGTGGCATGAGGACAAAAAAAGCCGTCCATAAAAATGTGCCGCACCCGCACGGTTGGCTTTAAAGGCCGGCAGGCGGCCGATTTACACGCATTTTCACACACATCGGAGGAGTTTAATTGCTTAAGTTACCCGTGAATTCCATTCGTAATACCATTTTTATTCGACTGGTCGCTACCTATCTCTTCGTCATTCTTCCGCTTATCATTCTCGGTGTTTATCTGTATAACTGGAGTTACCAATACGCTAGCCAGGAAGTATCCAAAAATTCGCAGGCGCAGCTTTCGGCTTACCTGGACGGGTTGAACCGGGAAATCGAATGGCTGGAAATCCAGCAATACGATATTTTGCAGGATGAGGAACTGAACAAAATGGTGCTGACATGGGATATGATGAGCACGGTCGAAAGAAAAGCAAGCCTGCATTATTTGCTGCCGCGGCTGGTCTCCATCAAAAACAGCAGTGTCTACATAAAAGACGTATTCATTCATATCCGCAGCATCGATAAAACGATTTCGGCCATGACCGCGATGAATGCATTCGACTCGAGACGGTATAACCATGTGTTTGCAGGAGAGGCGAACGGCAATCAAAGACTCTTGCAGATCGACGATACTTTCCATCTTGTGGCGGCCAAATACGGAGCTCGAAAAGGGGAAGAGCCGCTTCTGATCGTTCAGATCGAACTGGATGCGAGCAAACTCAGGGAATCCCTGATGCAAATCAGCGTATATCCGGAAAGCGGGGCTTTTATCGTCTCCGAGCCGTCCGGCTTTGCCCTGGCCAGCCATGAGGAGGCGGATCGATTCATGAAAGAGGCCGTGCAGGCCATCCAACATGCGAATCGTCAAATTCTGAACATCGGCACAGGCAGGTATTTGATCGACAAGGCGTATTCCGACAAGCTGGACCTATCCGTGTTCACGTACTTGCCCACTGAGGCGGTGAAACGGCCGTTAAGTAAATTTTATGTCTGGGCATGGCTGTTTGCAGGCACGACCCTCTTGGCGATTGCCATCTACGCAGTTTCGACGTACAAATTGGTTCATAAACCGCTGCTTCTGCTTGTCCAGAGCTTCAGAAAAATGGAGGATGGCATGTTTAATATCCGGATCAAGCACGGACAAAGGGACGAGTTCGGCTATTTGTACGATCGATTTAATCAGATGCTCATCAAGCTGCAGCATCTGATTGACCAGGATTTCAGGCACAAGCTCATGATGCAAAGGGCAGAGCTGAAACAGCTCCAATCCCAGATCAATCCCCACTTTTTATATAATAGCTTCTTCATCCTGAGCTCCCTGGCCAAAACGGGGGATGTCACGCAAATCGAGTTGTTCACGAACATGCTGGGAGAATACTTTCGATTCATTACCCGCAATGATGCGGACAACGTTCCATTGCTGGAAGAAACGAGGCATTCCCGCATTTATACCGAGATTCAAAAGCTCAGATTTTCAAGGCGCATTCGCGTAGAATTCGGCGAGCTGCCGAAGGAAATGGAGGCCATCAAGGTGCCGCGATTGATCATTCAGCCCATTATCGAAAATGCCTATGAGCACAGCCTCGAAAAGATGCAGGATGAGGGCTTGCTGCGTGTGTCGTTTCATCTGGATGACCAAGAAGCTTCCATCGTGATTGAAGAGAACGGGAACGGGCTGACGGATAACGATATTGAAATGCTAAATAAGCGGCTTGAACGCACAGCCGAATCCGCCGAATCCCCTGAAGTGACGGGGCTTATCAACATCCATCGGCGAATTGCCCTGACGTACGGGGAAAGCAGCGGATTGGTCCTTTCAAGGAGTCCATTGAATGGACTGCGGGTCCAAATTCGAATCAGGCTGACGGAGGGGAATGAACATGTATAGACTGCTGGTCGTCGACGATGAAGAGATTATTACGAACAGTTTGTACGAAGTATTTCATCAGTGGATGCCCGAGAAGCTTGACGTTTGCCGGGCATACTCCGGCAAGGAAGCACTGAATTGGATGTCGCGAACAAGAATCGACATCGTCCTGACGGACATACGCATGCCGGGCATGAGCGGATTGGAATTGACGGAGAGCATCCGGGCTCTCTGGCCAAGGTGCAGAATTATCTTTCTGACCGGTTACAGCGATTTCGATTACGCCTATCAAGCGATTCAGATGCCCAATGTCCGCTATTTGTTGAAGACGGAAGGCTTCGATAAGGTCATGGAGGTCGTGAAGGAAGTCATTCATGAAATCGAGAGCGGCAATCGCATGAATGAATGGCTCATGCAGTCCCGCGTGCAGATCGAAGCGCTGGAATGGATGGAGCAGGGAGAATACTTCCGGCAATTCGTCGCGGACAGCAGCCTGCTTGGACAGGACAAGGAAGCCATGCTGAGCGATTTCCGGACCTTGAACATCGGATTGGATCCGAAACTCCCTGTGCTGCTGGCTCTTGGCCGCGTAGCATATTCAGCAGGCAAAGCGTATGCAGAAAAGAAAAACAGCCATCGCTCGGTAAGGCTGATTTGGAATTCTTTTATGGATGAGCATGTCCGAAGCATCGGAGTCCTGGACAAACATGGGGATTTATTATGGATGCTTCAGCCGCGGTCCGAGAATCCATCCGGTGATCGTCTTGTTCTTTATTTGGAAGGGACGCTTGAACTGATCCAGGAAGCCTGCCTGGATTCTCTGGGACTTGCCGTATCGTTCACCATAAGCGGCTTCCCCTGCCGGTGGGAGGATGTAACCCCTCAATATGAAAGGCTGCGGAGACTCCAGCAGTTAAAGATGGGCGATGGCATTCCGATGATCCTGAAGGATCAAGTCGACTCTTCCCAGGCGTCTCACTGCAAGGAAGGAGTGGAGACGAGCCATAAGGCAGGCGTCTTGGAAGCCCATTTGGAGGCCGGAAGGGAGAGCGAATTCATGAGTGAATTGGAGCAATTGTCGGAATTCGTGCTGAACGGAGACGATCATCATCAGCATGCTGCACAAGCCTATTATTCTATCGCTCTCGTGCTGTATGCGAAGCTGACCCGGCTTGGGCTTCAAGACCCCACCGGTGAACGGGGGAAGCTGCTGGACTTGGAAGGTCATGATTCCATGAAGGAAGCTTTTCGTTATTTGAGGCGAACGGCCGAAGATATATTCGATTTCAAGCGCATGGATGAACGAGGCAAAACGGCGCATGTCATTGATCGGGTATGCCAGTATATCGAGGAGCATCTGGATAAGGACATCACCCTTGTGCATCTAGCCGAACGCTATTTTTTTAATCCCTCCTATCTCTCGCGTTTGTTCAAGCAGGAACGGGGAATCAATCTCTCGGAATATATCGAAAAGTGCCGAATACGGAGAGCAAAGGAGCTGCTTAAGGAAGGGGATTTGAAGGTAAGGGACGTGGCGCCTCTAGTCGGATACGATGCCGCCCATTCCTTCACCCGCTTCTTCAAAAAGGCGACGGGTTTAACGCCGCAGGAGTACAGGGACCATCTTGTAAAATAAGCAGGCGACCTATCATTTGCCCGGTGTTTTCAGATGGAATGTCCGGTTGTTGTCTTGCTTACCCAAAGGTACACTTTTTACGAACAATTCCGTTCATGTCGACCCGCATTGGGACTGACCAGATCGGAATGACAGGTCACCAAGTAACGATGAAGGAGGGCGTGTTCAGGGATGAAGCCCGGAAAGCCGTTACTGGTCATATCTACCGTATTTGCTTTCGTTTGCATAATCGTTGTTTTTGCAAACCTAGCGAGTCGTGGCCAAGACGATCCAAAAATGTTTAACCAGGAGCTGAGTGACAAGATGAGTGATGAAATGAAAGCCGGCAAAACAGGAATTGAAATGAGGGACCAGGTAAGCAGCGGCAATGTTGCGAGCCGGGATGCGGACAGTACCCGCGGGGAGGCTGCGGCCGCAATCGGTAAGATTCCGCCGAACGGGAATCCGGTCGTCTCCCATAAATTCGGCGCGGATCCCTATGCGCTGGCAGTTGACGGACGTGTTTATTTATATAACACGTACGACGCATTGGAGTATGACGGTGACGGGGATGTCAAGGACAACAGCTACAGCACGATCAACAAGCTGTCCGTCATCTCTTCCTCGGACCTGGTCAACTGGACCGATCACGGAGCAATCCAGGTCGCAGGACCTACCGGCGCTGCCACATGGGCAACGCAGTCGTGGGCGCCAGCAGCCGCGCACAAGGTGATTGACGGCGAGGACCGCTTCTTCTTGTATTTTGCCAACAATGCCAGCGGCATCGGAGTGCTGACGAGCGACAGCCCTGTTGGCCCGTGGACGGATCCGATCGGAAAGCCGCTGATCACAAGAAACACGCCGGGCGTGGAAGGTGTCACGTGGCTGTTTGATCCCGCCGTGCTCGTTGACGACGACGGGAAAGCTTATATCTACTTTGGCGGCGGCATTCCGGAAGGCGAAGCCGAAATGCCGAATACGGCTCGCGTCATGCAGCTTGGCGACGATATGATCAGCGTGCTTGGCGAAGCCGTCACGATTCCGGCTCCTTATATGTTCGAGGATTCAGGGATTAACAAATTTGACGGAAAGTATTACTATACGTACTGCTCCAATTTCTCGGAAGGAACGCGGCCGGAGAACAGTCCGCCTCCCGGCGAAATCGCCTATATGGTCAGTGAGCATCCGATGGGCCCATGGACGTATCAAGGGACCATTTTGAAAAATCCCGGGCATTTCTTCGGGGTCGGAGGGAATAATCATCACGCCATCTTTCAGTTCCAACAGAACTGGTATATTGCCTATCACGCCCAAACGTTGTCAAAATCCATGGGAGTTCCGAAAGGCTATCGCTCAACCCATCTGAACCGCGTTTATTTCGAGACGGACGGTAGCATCCGGGAGATAGACGCTGACATGGAAGGCGTGAAGGGGGTCCAGCCGCACAATCCCTTCCAGCGAACGGAGGCAGTAACGATGGCATGGAATGCCGGAATTCAAGTCAATCCGTCTACTGCTGCTGAAGACTCGCAGGACAGCCCGATATTGACGGTCACGGACATCCACGACCGGGATTGGATCGCAGTGGCCAATGTTGATTTCGGAAAAGGAGCATCCGCGTTCACGGCTTGGGTCTCGGGAGTGGAAGGAGGAGGAAGCCTGGAGCTTCGGCTGGATCATCCGGAAGGAGAACGGATCGGCACAGTGAACGTACCGCCAGCATCCGGTGTGAAGCAGCGTCAGGAAATATCCATTGAAGTTTCAGGCGCATCCGGCATCCATCATCTTTACTTCGTATTTACCGGAAAGCAGGATCAGAAGTTATTTGATTTTGAAGCATGGCAATTCGAGTTGTGACGGCATATATACAGCCCGTCCATTCATAATGTGACGATGGCAAGCTAAAAAGGCGCTCGCGTATCAAGCAGCGCCTTTTTAGGTGCATCAGGTAAAAATGTACGTACAAGTTAGTGCTGGCCAGAGGCAACGGGAACCGTACGGGATCCATGCAATTTTCTATACATGTTAGCGCTTACGCCAGCATAAGTCTTGAATTTTTTATAGAACCAGTCCATATCGTTGTAACCCACCGCGTCAGCGATTTCGTATATCTTCATGTCGGTATGCGTCAGCAAGAATTTCGCTTTCTCCATTCGCTGCTGCAGCAGATATTCGTTAAACGTCATTTTCTCGTGGAACTTGAACTTCTGCACCAAGTAGGAATAGTTGAAATGCATCCGCTCGGCAATTTCTTTTAAGGTGATGTTTTGGTACATCGAATCCTTCAAGTATTCCTTGACCTCTTGAATGACCTGATCCTCCTTTTCCGCATGGACATGGGACAATCTATTATCCGGATGCCCGTCACCGGAATGGGTTGCCGGCGAGATCATCCGCAAGCAAGTGTTGAGCTCTTCGACCGTGAACGGTGCAGGCAGATAATCATGAACTTGCAGCTGCAAGGCTTTCCGGGTCCAATAAAAATCCGTGCTGCCTCCGGTAACAATGATGGGAACCTGGCTTACGGACCGGATGTTTGCGCATAACTCCATACCTTCGGAATCTGAACCGAGCGCATGGATAATCACCAAGGTGTAAGGCTCCAAAGCAATGAATTGCATGGCGGACGAGGAGGACCTGACGCAGCGGAACCGCGAGCATCTCAACTCATTCCAATCAGGCCGGATTCCCGGTGTTGCTTCATCATGGGATTCCAGATCAACAAACAGAACATCGTGCACAAAAGCTTCCCCCCAACTTCGTTGTAATAACGCTTTCATACGGTTTGATAACATTATGGGGAACGGAAACCCGAATCGCAATGTGCCGATTTTTATATTTCTAACCGATATTTACTTCTTACAGAAATATAAGGGGCCTGTGTACGCGGAAGAAACATTGGCAACCCGAGATTGGACGGGTGAACGATCCCAAATTTGGCAGGTTGTTTCAATAAAATGTAAGCGCTAATATGGAGTTATGATTTATTCGGGCCGGGTCCCATAGCGGGGGCCCTATCACTTGCTCGAAGTGGAAAGGAGGTCATGCTTTGCTTCGAATGCCTAAACGCGGCCGATGGGCGGCCACGGCAGTGGCAGCTGCGGTAGCAGCGTCCGTCGTTGTCCTGTTAATCCTGCCCCAAATGGGCAGCCGTGACAAGCCCCCCGCCGAAAGTCAGGCCCCAGGAAAACCGGGGGAAGGAGCAGCGGAGCTAACAGGGGATTCCGATGCGTCGAACGGAAAACCGAATGCCGAACCCCCTGCCGGCACTAATCAAACTGCGTCAACTGAGTCGAAGACACAACAGTCCTTAGCGCAAGATATTCCCTCGCTGCATGAACTCTTTGAGGAGGATTTTCCGATCGGCGCCGCGATCGAACCGAACCAGACGAGCGGTCCTTCATCGGAATTGCTGAAGAAGCATGTCCGCTGGCTGGTGGCGGAGAACGTCATGAAGCCGGATGCGATCCAGCCGTCGGAAGGCCAATTTATATGGACAAATGCCGACCGGATCGTGGAATTTGCCAAGGAGAACAACATGCAGGTCCGTTTCCATACGCTGGTCTGGCATACCCAAGTCGGGCCATGGTTTTTCCAAGATGCGGAAGGCAAGCCGATGGTGGATGAGACAGATCCCAAGCGACAGGAAGCGAACAAAAAATTGCTGCTTGAACGCCTGGATACCCACGTAAGGACGATCGTCGGCCGATATAAGGACGACATTACGTCTTGGGACGTAGTGAATGAAGTCATTGAACCGGGGGATCCGGACGGAATGCGCGCGAGCGAATGGTATAAAATAGCAGGTACCGATTACATCGCAACGGCATTTCGAGCTGCTCGGGAAGCCGGAGGACCCGAAGCAAAGCTATATATTAACGATTACGGCACGGATAACCCTGTGAAAAGGGACCTTTTGTTTCAGCTGGTGAAAGATTTGCTGGAGCAAGGTGTTCCGATCGACGGGGTTGGACATCAGACGCATATTGACATTTATGGTCCATCGGTGGATTCCATCATCGCCTCGATGCGAAAATTCGCGGAGCTGGGCCTCGACAATCTCGTCACCGAGCTCGATATGAGCATTTATGCGTGGAATGACCGCAGTGATTACGGCCAAGATCTCCCGCAAGAAATCCTGAACCTGCAAGCCGATCGGTATGGCGAGCTATTCAAAGCATTCCGTCAAAACAAGGACATCCTCAGCGGCGTCGTTTTTTGGGGCATCGCCGACGACCATACCTGGCTTCATGGTTTTCCGGTCGCACGTACCAATGCGCCTTTGCTGTTCGACCGACAGCATCAGCCCAAACCGGCGTTCTGGACCGTTGTTAAGGCGGCGAGAACTGAGTGATAAACGGACGTCCCCGTTTAGCCGGGCTAACATATATGGATTTAATGCCCATAGCTTTATGTCGCTTACGAAATAACGTTGATAAGGAGAGACCGAGTGATGAGAAGAAGCATGGAAAGGCTGCCCAAGCTCCATGAAGCTTACGGCAATAGTTTCAAGATCGGCGCTGCCGTGAATCCAATTACGATGGTGACCCAAAAGGAATTGTTGTCACACCACTTCAACAGCGTTACGGCAGAAAATGAAATGAAATTCGAGCGATTGCACCCATCGGAAGAGGTGTATACATTCGAGCAAGCCGACCAGATCGTATCGTTTGCCAAATCGAACGGAATGTCGGTGAGAGGACATACCCTCGTATGGCATAATCAGACGCCGGAATGGGTGTTTCAAGACAGTTCCGGTGGGACAGCCGGCCGCGAGCTGCTGCTCGCTCGGATGAAATCGCACATCGATGAGGTCGTTGGCCGTTATCGCGGAGATATCTATGCTTGGGATGTCGTAAACGAAGCCATTGCCGACAGTGGAAGCAATCTGCTTCGTTCCTCCCCGTGGCTTGCGTCGATCGGGGAGGATTTTATCGCCAAGGCATTCGAATACGCGCACGAGGCTGATCCGCAAGCGCTGCTATTTTATAACGATTACAACGAATCCGTGCCCGAGAAGCGGGAGAAGATTTACACGCTCCTTAAATCGTTAAAGGAGCAGGATGTGCCGATTCACGGCGTCGGGCTTCAGGCCCACTGGAATTTGGAGTTTCCAGCGCTTGACGATATCCGCAGGGCAATCGAAAGATATGCAAGCCTTGGGATGATGCTGCATATCACGGAGCTTGACGTATCCGTATTCGCGCATGAGGATAAGCGGACCGATCTGGCGGCGCCGACCGAAGAAATGCTTCAGCGCCAGGCGGAGCGTTACGGTCAATTGTTCCGTCTGCTTAAAGAGTACAGCGGCAGCGTCACTTCCGTGACCTTCTGGGGAGCGGCGGACGATTATACCTGGCTGGATCATTTTCCGGTAAGGGGCCGCAAAAATTGGCCGTTCGTCTTCGACGAGAACCATCTTCCGAAGGAATCCTATTGGAACCTGTTGAAGGAAGCCAATCCCGAAAGAACATTCCAAGAGATACGTTCGTAAGTCGTATTTCGGCTGTCGCCATAGGTTGAAAGGGGAATCCATCAGATGAACAAGACGCAGGTCACGAATCCGATCATTTGGGCGGACGTGCCGGATGTGGATGCCATCCGTGTAGGGAACGCCTATTATATGGTCAGTACGAGCATGCATTCGATGCCGGGCTGCCCGATCATGAGGTCCGAGGATCTGATGCATTGGGAAGTCGTTAGTTACGTATACGATACGTTCGAAGACAACGAGGCCCATCGTTTGGAAGGCGGCAAGAATATCTACGGGCAAGGCTCTTGGGCGGCAAGCCTGCGCCATCACCGGGGGACATTCTATGTTTGCTTCTCCAGCAACGATACCAGGAAATTTCACGTGTACCGCACAGATAATATCGTTCAGGGGCCGTGGCAGCGTTCCGTCATCGATGGACTACGGCATGATCCGGGCCTGCTTTTTGATGATGACCGGGTGTTCGTGATCTACGGCAACGGGGATATTTACATTACCGAGCTGACTGCCGATGCAGCGGCCCTTAAGTCGGACGGAATTCATCAGCGGCTCTTTGAAACGGAAGCGGAGGGCATCGGATTGCGCTGCGAAGGCTGCCATGCCTACCGCATCAACGGTTACTATTATTTGCTGTTCATCGAATGGCCGAAGGCAGGTTTCGGCAACGGCCGGCGCAGACAAATCTGTTACCGGTCACGGGAACTACTCGGCCCTTATGAACGAAGAATCGTATTGGATGATGATCTCGGCTACCATAACAAGGGAATCGCCCAAGGCGGGATGTTCGATACGCCGGATGGCAAGTGGTACGCGATGCTGTTCCAGGATCATGATGCCGTCGGGAGAATCCCTTGCCTGGTCCCGGTAGCCTGGGAGGAGGATTGGCCCGTGTTCGGCATCGAAGGCAAGGTGCCGGAACGGTTTGAGGTCGACTTGCCGCAAGCCGTTGTGAAGCCGCTCGTGATCAGCGATGAATTCGAATACGAATCGAATAAGCTGGCTCTGAATTGGCAATGGAACCATAACCCGGATCATCGGTTATGGTCCGTGACCGAACGTCCCGGTTTCCTAAGGCTGACAACAGGAAGCCTGGCACCGGCTGGCGTGCTGCAGGCCCGGAATACGCTGACGCAGCGCACGGAAGGGCCGGCATGCACGGGGACTGTCTTATTGGACACGGAGCATATGAAGCCCGGCGATCATGCAGGGCTTGTTGCCCTGCAAAGCCATTTCGGCACCGTCGGCGTCAAGGTCGCGGAGAACGGCCACAAGTTCATAGCGATGAGCGTGAACGATGGGAGCGGCAGGGAGAAGGAGCTGGAAACGGTTCGGTATCGCGGCAGTGAAGTGCATTTGAGAATTGATTTTGATTTTGAGAACAGCAAAGATGTGGCCTCCTTTCATTATTCTGTCGATGGGGCCGAATGGATGCAGATCGGCGGTGAGCTGAACATGCGGTATACCTTGGATCACTTTATGGGTTATCGCATCGGGCTTTATTATTATGCGACCTGGCAAACCGGCGGCCATGCCGACTTCGATTATTTTCGTTACGAAAAAGCCGCTACCAATGTACTGAAGGGGAGAGGAACATGAGGGAGAAGGCTCCGGCCGGATACGACCGGCATCGGGAACATATCGACAGGGGGAAAATCGAAACGGTGGAATATGCATCCGAAACGGTAGGCAACTTTCGAAAGGCGCTGATTTATACGCCACCAGGGTATGCCGAAGATAAGACGTACAACGTGCTTTATTTGCTGCATGGCATTGGAGGTGATGAAACCGAATGGTACCGTCATGCCGATCCGCAGGCGATCTTCGATAATCTATATGCGGACGGGAAACTCGCGCCCATGATCGTCGTTTTTCCCAATGGACGTGCGATGCCGAACGATCGGGCGGAAGGGGACCTGTTTGATCCGGACAAAGTGAAAGCGTTCGAGACGTTCGAATACGATTTGCTTGATGATCTGATTCCCTTCGTCGAGTCGCGTTATTCGGTATCCGCAGGTCGGGAAAACCGTGCGATTGCGGGGTTGTCGATGGGCGGGGGGCAATCCTTAAATATCGGCTTGAAGCATCTCGACCGTTTCGCATGGATCGGCGCTTTTTCCCCGGCTCCCAATACGAAATCTCCGGAACAGCTCGTCCCGAATCCGGAAGAAGCGTCGGCATTACTCAAATTGCTGTGGCTGTCATGCGGCGATGAAGACAATCTTAAGCCGATTAGCGATCGGACACATGCGTATTTATCGGAGCATCGCGTTCCTCATGTGTGGTATGAGGAAAGCGGCGGACATGATTGGTCCGTATGGAAGAACGATTTGTATCATTTTTCGCAGCTCCTATTTAAAGATAACTAATGTAAGAAGGAAGCCTTGCGCCTTATTGGCCGGGCTTTTTACTTTCAGCCAAATGAACGAAAGGGTATAAACATGACGATATTGCCGAAGGAAATCATGTCCATGCTGGACAGAAACGGTACAAAGGCCGCTGATCTGGTGTACTGGATGGAGTGCGACCGGTTGCCGGATGGCGGCTTTGCAGACAGTTATCTCATCTTGTCCCGGGAATCACTCCACATCTTCCGTAGCAGCGGCATTTCGAAGGAGAAGACGTTTTCGGGATATGCAGCCGGCCGGCATAAGGACACTGGCAAGCTGGTGCAAGACGGTTCCGTCGATTGGGCATGGGAGCGCATTCCCCTTGAACGACTTGAAGCCTTGACCATCGTCAATCTGGTCGCTTCCGGCATGGTCGTCGCCAAGGAGCAGGAGGAGCGAGTGATCGGCGCATTCACAAGCGGTCAAATGAAACAGGCTGTCCGATTTGCGCAAGCCTTCGACAAAATGAAGAAGAACGAGCCCTTTGAGGCCTTCGAACAGGATGAGGAATCGCATGGGGCTTCCTGCCCGACATGCGGATTGATCTACTCTGAAGAAGGCAGGCCGTTCTGCCCGAAATGCATGAAAAGACATGCCGTCTTCGCACGTTTGCTGTCATTTGCAGGCAAGTACAAGCTGTCCATCTTTTTTATCGTGTTGTTTATGCTGCTGAACTCGGTGACCGGTCTCGTAATTCCTTATTTTCAAGGCACGGTGCTATTTGATCAGGCGCTTGCCGGCAATGGGGCTTTCGCGGGGCGGATCGGCCTCGTCATTGTGATCATTCTGGCATTCCGTACGCTATCGCTGTTATTCGGAATCTTGTTCGGCACCATCATCGCAAAGCTGGCGGCCAAGGTCGCATTCGATTTGAAAACGGCTGTATTTACCGCGTTGCAGCGGTTATCGCTCGATTTTTTCATGCGGAGGCAAACCGGCCATCTGATGACCAGAGTGAACAACGACGCTCAGGAATTGCAATATTTTTTCGTCGACGGGCTTTCTTATTTCATCGTGAACGCGATGAACATCATCGGCATCACCGCCGTGCTTCTGTGGATGGATTGGCGGCTTACGCTGATTTGCCTGCTGCCGATGCCGCTGGTACTATGGCTTGTCCGGAGCGCGTTTCCGAAGCTGTGGCGCTTGTCCTGGCGGAGACACCGCAAAGTAAGCGCTCTGAATTCAATCATCAGCGATTCGGTTCGCGGCTCGCGGGTCGTCAAGGCATTCGGTAAAGAAAAGGTGGAGATCAGCCGCTTTCAGCGGTCGAACGATGCATTCTCCGTGGCCGAGCAGCGTTTCAACAAATTGAGCGGAACGGTGTTCCCGATTCTCAATTTTCTGACCCAAGCGGGCGGGATATTGATTTGGGCGTTCGGCGGTTGGTACGTGATGCAAGGCCGGATGTCGTTCGGCACTGTGCTGACGTTCGTCAACTATATGATGATGCTGTACGGGCCGATTCAGTTCATGAACAATATCGTCGGCTGGTGGTCCAATTGCATGGCGGCGGCGCAGCGTATCTTCGAGATCCAGGACGCCGTGCCGGATGTAGCAGAGCGTCCTGGCGCCGTTACGTTGCCGGCGATGAAAGGCGATATTGAAGTCGATAACGTCACGTTCGGCTACGAGCCGAACAAACCGATTTTGAAACAAGTGTCCTTGCGCGCGAGGCCGGGGCAGATGATCGGCATCGTCGGCCATTCGGGGGCGGGGAAATCGACGCTCGTCAATCTGGTGTCGCGATTGTACGACGTAACCGAGGGAGAAATCCGGATCGACGGTGTCAATGTCAAGGATCTTTCGTCAGCTTCATTGCGGCGTCATATCGGGATCGTCTCACAGGATGTCTATGTGTTCTCGGGCAGCATCGCCGAAAATATCGCATACGCTGATCCCGATTGCTCGGTTGAGGACATCCTGCATGCAGCCAAGATCGCGAACGCGCATGATTTCATCGAGAAGCTGCCCGACGGCTACGATACGGAGGTCGGTACGGGCGGCTATAGCTTGTCCGGCGGGGAGAAGCAGCGGCTGTCGATCGCCAGAGCCGTGCTGCACAACCCGAAGGTGCTCATTCTGGACGAGGCGACCGCATCGCTCGATACGGAGACGGAGCTGCAAATCCAGCAGGCGCTCGATTCGCTTGTCAAAGGACGGACGACGATCGCGATTGCACACCGGCTGTCCACGCTAAGGCAAGCCGACTATTTGGTTGTGATGGATAAAGGCGTTGTCGTCGAAGCGGGCACGCACGAAGAGCTGATGGCGATGGAGGGCGTCTATCGGGAACTCGTCCGCAAACATGATGAAGCGCTCAGAATGAAGGGGGAAATCATCGCATGAGGATGGAAGAACATCGGGGAATGGAGCTGGCGGATGCGGCGGGCATCCGATATTTAACGCCGGGCAATTCGGAGTTTATGGAGACAAGCGGCCGCATGCTGTCGGTCCGGACCGGAGGTGAGATGCATTCGCCGGTATACGTGCATTGCTCCTTCCCGCATACGAACCAGCGCTCATTCTTGTCGATTCGAACGGCGGACAACAAGGAGATCGGCATGATCCGCCATCTTGACGATTTTCCGCAGGGGACGGCCTCCCTGATCGAAAGGCAGATGAAGATCCGTTATTTTACGCCGGAAATTACGAAGGTCATTGCCGTAAGCGAGGAGTTCGGCTATTCCTATTGGGAAGTTGCAACGACGGCCGGGCTGTGCCGGTTTACGGTGCGAAACGGCAGCGGCAACGTCAAGTTCGCGGCGGAGAACCGCCTGCTGATCACCGACGTCGACGGAAACCGCTTCGTCATTCCGCAGGTGGATCAGTTGAGCGACAAGGAATACCGAATGATCGAAATGAGAATGTAAACGACGGCAACGGAGGAATATCGATGAATTTGAATTTCACGCTCTCAGATCAGGATCTAGCGGCGGTACGCCAAATCGTCGGAGGGGAGATCGCTTATTGCGTCCCGGCCGACCTGTCGCTGGAAGGACGGCGGGTGGAGGGCTATCTGGCGATCGGCGGCGGCAGGTGGGCGTATGTGCAAGACGGCCAGGTGCGGGATCACGGGGTCATCGCGGAGGCCAGCGATTACAAGCTGGTGCCGTTTGTTGGCAATGCGGTGCTCGAAGCCACGGAGAACGAGACGAAGCGAATCGTCGTCAGGGTGACGATGCAGCATGCGGCAAGGTACGGCTATATCGCCCAAATCTTGAACGACATGGCCGCCAGTCGCCCCGTCCGTATTTATCATGACGAAGCGGACCCGGTTTGTGCGGCATGCGGACGATCGCTCGTCCCGGGTACGCGGGTATGTCCCCGCTGTATGAGCAAGTCAGCCGCTTTCAAACGACTGCTTCTTGTATCGAGAAGTCACTGGCGTAGCTTGATGCTCGGGCTTGGCGTCCTGATCGCCGCTTCGGCGCTGGCGATGGCGGGACCTTATTTCCAGAAGCTGCTCGTCAACGCTGCGCTGGTGCCCCCTGCCGGGCAAGAAGCGAGCGTTAGAGTGTTCATCCTTGCGCTTGCGGGGATGCTGTTCACCCTGGCCTTCGGCGAGCTGCTCGGCATCGCCAGAAATCGGATCATGGCCAGCGTCAGTTCGGGCATTGCGGCCGATTTGCGCAAAACGGTATTCGATCGGATTCAGAGTATGTCGCTCGGATTTTTGACGTCGCAGCGGGCGGGTGACCTGATGAACAGGGTGACGGCCGATACGGACCGCATCCGTCATTTGATTCAGGAGATGTGCACGACGGCCATCTACCAACTGATCATCCTGATCGCTTCAGCGACGCTGCTCTTTTCGGCGGATTGGCGGCTGGCGCTGATCGTGCTGCTTCCGGCGCCATTCGTTGCTTATCTGCACTACTATATTTGGAGACACGTGCTGCACAAGCTGTTTCACAAGCAGTGGCGTATCTCCGACAAGGCGAACTCGTTCCTTCATGATGTCCTGAGCGGCATTCGGGTCGTCAAGGCGTTCGGCCAGGAAGAGCGGGAGATCCGCAGATTTCGGGAATACAACGGTGAATTCGCCGCTGCCGCGATCAAGAGCGAGAAGTTGTACAGCATTTTATCGCCCATCTCAAATTATTTGATTCAGATCGGGCAATATCTCGTCCTCATGATCGGCTGTTACATGATTATCGGCCGGGAAATGAACGTAGGCGAGCTGATCCAGTTCAGTGCCTATGCGGCAATGATATTCGGGCCGATCTCCTGGTTGATGTTCATGCCGCGCTGGATTGCGAATGCCGTCATTTCGATGCATCGCGTATTCTCGGTGATCGACGAACAGCCGGAAGTCATCGATGCAAAGGACGCAGTGGGGCACCGGATTCGGGGCTCGATCGAGTTCTCGGGCGTTTTTTTTGGTTACCGATCGTATGAGCCTGTTCTGAAGGAGATCAATCTCACCGTAAAGCCGGGGGAAATGATCGGTCTCGTCGGTCATTCCGGTTCGGGAAAATCGACGACGATCAACCTGATTTCCCGTTTTTATGATGTCAATGAAGGGGAGATACGGATCGACGGCATCGATATCCGGATGATCCGGCAGGAGGATTTGCGCTCGCAGATCGGCGTTGTGCTGCAGGAGACCTTCCTGTTCAGCGGGACGATTGCGGAGAACATTCAGTACTCGAAGCCGGGCGCGAAACCGGAAGAGGTAATCGAGGCGGCCAAAATCGCCAACGCGCATGATTTTATCATCAACTTGCCCGACGGTTACGACACGAGGCTCGAAGAGAACGGGAACAATTTGTCGGGAGGCGAGCGTCAACGCATAGCGATCGCGCGCGCCGTGCTGAACGATCCCCGAATCCTCATTCTGGACGAGGCGACGGCTTCCCTTGACATCGAGACGGAAGCGGCCATCCAGGAGGCCTTGAAACGGGTGACGAAAAACCGCACGACGATCGCGATCGCGCATCGTCTCTCTACCCTGCGCAATGCCGATCGACTTGTCGTTCTCGACAAGGGGCGGATCGCGGAAATCGGCACGCATCGCGAATTGATGGAGAAGCGGGGCATCTATTATAAGCTGATCACCGCCCAGCGCAGCATGTCCCGCAAGAGCGGATCGTCCGCGGTGGTATCGCCGCAAGTATAGGCAGGTCGGTGTAAGGCGTGGCAGCGAAATCATTTGAATGAACGTTATAAGGAGCTCAATCACAACTCAGGGATGCTGTTTGCCAAAGCTGTTGAACTTGCGCAAAGCAAGAAGCTTTAGCTTGAATTCGGCGTTCATTACTTTGCAGTCAAACTGATGTTTCCATATTTGAGAGTCGTGAACATCATCTGGTTTATTTTCGAAAAACCATTAAAGTCAGAGAAGGAATAAAAAGAGGCAGGCTCTCCGAGAGATCATCCTGCCTCTTGCTTTTTCCTTATTGGCGCTGCGCCTTAATCGGCGTTATGATTTACCGATCGCTGAGCGGAGGCTCCCCATCAAGCCAGTTCCATTCATTGTTTTCCATGAAGACAGTGGTTGAAAGCTGAGGATCGAAGCCAGGAATCCCGAAACCGAGCAACATTCCCGCAACAGCTTTGCATTTCTCATCCGTAGGGTTTCTCAGCATGTCATTTGCCAACTGAATAAAACCGTCCGGCTTTTCCGGTGCGCTCTCGACGGCTGTCATTAACGACTTGTGACAAGGGAACAAGATGCGATTATGGGCAAGAATGAGGCGGCTGCCGAAAAACGCGATCTGGCAGGCCGAATGGGCAAGCAAATAAGGGTTGTCTTTCTTGACCGCTTCATCCACGAAATAATAGCCATACAAAACGATCTGAGCGAAAAAATCCCGGATGTTTCGGTCGCGATTGGCTTCTGGATACACCGGAATTCGCGCGAGTAGCGCATCCAGATCCGGTATTCGCGAAAACCATGCTCTAGATCCGACAAAGGAATACCGCGTCGGCTCGCTGCCACGTTCGGCCGCTTGCTCTAGGAATCGGAGATCGATAATCTTACCGTCGATGTACCCGCCCTCGTAATCGCAAATTTCCTTGTCGTGGTTCATGTACGCCAAGTTGTGTGATTTTTTGCGTTCGGCATACGATTCGTCGTCGACAACCAAATATACGTCAACGTCCGACGATTCTCTGGCTGTCCCCTGTGCAACGGAACCTGTTGTAATAATGGCCAGAATGGAAGAGTCCTGCCGCAACGCTTCCGTCAGTTTGTTCAAAGCCCGTTTATGATGGTCGAACATCGTTATTCCCCCTTGATCGTGTTATTATTTTCAGTATAACAACAGGAAAATAGCCCGAACTATGGGGAAATGCGCCAAAATGCCCGGAACGACACAACACGACAAGCGCTTACAAAAAATTAAAATTTGGATGACTGAAACATCAGCTTTTTTTACATTTATGTCACATAGCGAATCTTATTTGTTCCGATACTCCTGCGGCGTACTTCCGTAATGCCGCTTGAAAATCTTAATAAAATGGGGTGCCGCCAGAAAACCGAGCTGCGAGCTGATTTCGGCAATTTTCATGTCCGTGTTCCGCAGTAGGTGATCCGCTCGCTCCATCCGGATCCGATACAAGTAATCGCCGACGGTTTCGCCGGTAGCGCTCTTGTAGACTTTGGCCAAATACACCGGATGCAGTCCTACGTAATCGGCGACGCCCTGCAAAGATATACCTTCGGCCAGATGCTTCTGGATAAATGCCCTTACCTTGGACGCGATCTGCTGATGCGAATCCTCCAGATGGCGGGAGGCTTTCGCCCGGATCGAGCCGATGGTTTTCTCCGCCCATTCGAAAATGCGCTGTCTGGAAATCTGGCTTTTCTTGCGAAGCAGCAAATCAAACTCTTCGCCAAGCTGCTCCTCAATCGACTCTCCCCCGGATTCAAACAGCATCGTGAACGAGGAAGAAAGATGAAGAAAGACCGTGAAGAGCTGATCGCGGGAAGGCTCGTTTGCCGGATCGCTCATCGACAGCATGCGGCCGACCTTGGCCATTGCCTCGTCCCAATTGCCTGACTGGAGCAAAACGGGAAGCAGCGGAGGCTCGTATAGCTGGATCTTGCTCCGGTCTTCCGTTTTCACTTCCGTATCGTCCACCGTAAGGAAGTAACTTTTGTTTTTCCCCACGCTGCGATTGATCGCCCTCACGGCAGCCATATATGAGTCTGCCACATCGAGCGGGAATGTTCCGATGTTGCCCAAACAGACGGTCAGCGAGCCTTTCAAATATTTTTGGACGTGATTTTGCAGCTTAACGGCGTATGCATCGACCCGGACAAGCGATTCGTTATCCTCGCTTTTAATCAAAAAGACCAGATACCCTTGCTCGGTGACGCCGTGCCACAGCTCAAACAACTCCTGAAACACTTCCTCGGCGATGTTGCTGACGGCGTATTCGAGAAGCGATAGCGAATGAAGGCCGTATCCCGAAAAATCCTCCTCCATGCGAATCACCATCACCAGGTACGGATCACCCTCCCGAAACGAAACATCAATCATTGCGAGCCGCTCTTCCAGCAATTCCGGGTGAACCCGTCTGTTTTGCAGCAGATCGTTCAGCAGTTGGTTACGCAACAGCGGCAGGTTGGCATGCAACGTATGCTGGAGGCGCTGAAAGGAGCTGATTTCCGCCCACTCGCGTTCGATGTCTCCGATGGCGGTGCGAACATTTTCGATTAGGGCGTCGATATCGACGGGCTTGAGCAAGTAGCTAAGCGTCTGGTATTGTATCGCTTTCTGAGCATATTCGAACTCGTCGTGCCCGGATAAAATGATGCAGCGGATTTTTCGCGACAGACGCCGGATTTGCCCGATCAACTCTAGGCCGTCCATCTCGGGCATTCGGATGTCGGTTATCATGACATCGACGGCAGATTTTTCTGCAACTTTAAGCGCCTCTTCAGCCGAGTACGCGCGATGAACCTCTTCGATCCCATACTCGTCCCACGGAATTGTCAATGCGAGACTGTCGACGACCGAGGCTTCGTCGTCCACGATCAACAATTTATACATATGTCAACCCTCCTTGCCTTTGGACCAATACAATTTGACGCTTAACCCTTTGCTCGGAATCGACTCGATTTCCATGCCGGCCGGTGCTTCGAAATGAATGCCCATGCGCTGTCGAATATTCCATAATGCGCATCCTATCGAATCGTCGAGCGGCTGCTCAATGCGTTTTAGCAAATCCCCGAGATCCGTCTCGTTCATTCCCTTGCCGTCGTCTTCCACGATAATCCGGTACCGGGTCTTGTCTATGGCTCCTGTAATGCGAATAAGTCCTGCGTTTCGTTTCTTTTCGATTCCGTGAATGACGCTATTCTCTACGAGTGGCTGAATAAGCAGCTTCGGTACGGGCAGCATTCTCATTGAATCCGGAATGTCGATTTCGTAATGCAGACGGTCCATCCGCAGGCATTGAATGTTGAGGTAATTTTCCACGACGCCCAACTCCTTCTCTAACGTTGTCATCGGCTCGTTGAGCCGGGTCGTATACCGGAAATACTCCGCGAGATTTTTGGTCATCGCTATAACGGCCTTATCGTTGCCTAGCCGGGTCATGTTGTCAATGAAAAACAGGCAATTGTAAAGGAAATGAGGGTTGATTTGCGCCTGTAGCTGTTTGATCAGGGCTTCTCGCGATATGATTTTTTCCTTGTACACCTTTTCGATCAAATCCTCAATTTGTGCCGCCATGTCGTTAAAACTTTCATACAGGATGTCGAATTCGTTGCGGCTTTTTTTCCTGATCCGGAAAGAGAAATCCCCATGCTTGAGCAGTCGGACGCCCTTGAGCAAGGTTACGATTGGCACCTGCACCTTCCTGTAGAGAAAAAGAAGAGTGAAAATACCACCGAGGAACAAAAGAACGCAAGCGATATAGAAGAACGTTTGCGTTTGCTTGATCGGCTGAAGAGCCTGATCCAACGGCAAATAATCGATCATGTACCAACCAAGCGTTCCGGTCATTAGAAAATTGACCATATAATCGACCTCGCCAATCAAGATCGTTTCGGTACCCTCCGTCCGTCCGGTCAACTGCGGAGCAAGAGCGGCCAAAACTTCGTTTACCCGTTCCGAATCGGAAGAGCGATGGGCAATAACGGGATAGTCCGGATGATAAAAAAACGATTCGCTGCCGTTTACGGCTGCACTGTCAAGCATGACACTCAAATTGCTTTTCGGGAACGAGATCCGGATCACGTATGAATCCAGAATGCGCTCGTAAATGAAACGGGAACCGGTCGTATCCAGCTTCCAACCGTTCTGCTGGCCCTGATCTGGTGGTGCTTCCTGCAAACGCGTCGAGCCGATCCATTTCTCCAGCAACCGGGAATAGATCGATATCTGATTAGTCCAGCCTCCCGAAAAGCTCTGCAAATTCATCTTCGCCGTCAAATCCAGCATCAATTGGACTTGCTCGTAGTTGTCCATCAGGTTGATAGACGGGAGCAAAGCCACTTTGGGGTCAGCCTCGAGTGATGTGGCCAGCATGTTCAATTGCTCGACATTTCGGTCCAGATGGCTCGTCATAAAGCGCAGCCGATTCAAGTTGTTCGCCTGAATATCCTTGCGCACGGTGTCTAGGCTGGAGTTAATCGTGTACGTATACATGAACATGACGATGACGGTCGACAGCAGTGTAACCAAGAGAATGCTGAAAAAAGTTCGATACTGTTTGAGCATGGCGCAGGTTCCTTTTACGGACGTATTTGTCTTCTCATTTTAGGCGTACAGCCCGCCTTTTACAACGAGCTGTAGCAAAAAATGATCCGAATATTAAGATCGCGTTACCGATGTTTGGATTTCGTTATATAGAAGTTTCAAACCGGGAAATAAGGTGGCGTCATTGAATTTTTATTGAAAAGTTAATAATGAGATATTTTATCTTTAGATCGCTCTATATCAAAAAGCAAAACGCCGGTCTTACAATAAAGTTGATAAAAATTAACTGACATCCTGAATCTTGTGCAGGAGGAATAGGAGGAACTGATGGAAAGCGCTATCAATAAAAATACGTCTATCATCAAAAGGAGAGAAAAAATCGTAAGAAGAAAGGATAGCTGGCAGCTGTATCTCATGCTTCTTCCCGCAGTGCTGCTTACGCTTATTTTCGTATACGCTCCGATGGGCGGTATCGTCATGGCTTTTCAGGATTACAAACCTTATCTGGGAATTACAGGCTCAAAGTGGGTCGGTATGGAGCAATTCAAATTTCTGTTCGAGTATCCGGACAGCGTTCAGGTGATCTGGAATACGCTGCGCATCGCCGTGCTCAAACTTTTCTTCGGTACGATCACCACATTGACGTTCGCGTTGCTGATAAACGAGGTTCAGAAAAAATGGATTCGCAATTCGGTCCAGACATTCGTGTTTCTCCCTCACTTTTTATCCTGGGTAGTGCTCGGCGGCATCTTTATCGAACTGCTGAATCCGCAGTCCGGCCTGATGAACCGGTTTCTAGGCGTATTCGGAATCGATCCGATTTTCTTTTTGGGCGACAACAACTGGTTTCTGGTCACCGTGGTGGGAACGGATGTCTGGAAGGAATTTGGATACGGCTCGATCATTTTCCTGGCGGCGTTGGCGGGAATCAATCCGGCCCTTTACGAAGCAGCGCAGTTGGATGGTGCCGGTAGATGGAAGCAAACATGGCATATTACGCTCCCGTCGATCGTGCCTACTATTGTTGTTGTTCTTACGCTGACGCTCAGTCAAGTGCTGAACGCGGGCTTTGACCAGATCTTCAATCTTTACAATCCTCTAGTTTACGAGAAAGGGGATATTATCGATACGTTCGTCTATCGTATCGGTCTCGTTGGCGGAAATTACAGCTTCGGCACTGCGATCGGATTGTTCAAGTCAGTCGTTGGGCTGATCCTGATTGTCGGCGGGTACCGGCTCGCTTATAAAGTCGCCGGCTACAAAATTTTTTAAGGAGTGAACAAAATGCAGCCAATCCCAGCATCGGAACGATGGTTTCAAAGTATAAACAACATTTTCATGATTTTTCTAGCCGCGATATGCATTCTGCCCTTAATCCATGTCGTTGCGATTTCTTTCAGCTCAAGCGCGGCGGTCGCAGCGAACGAGGTGACCTTCTGGCCAATCGGCCTGAATTTCTATTCGTATGAGCGAGCGCTGGGGGACCCTCGATTGCTGAATTCGGTGTGGCTGTCCGTGCAACGGACGGCTCTGAGTCTCGCACTGGGACTGCTGGTGAACTGCATGGCGGCCTATGTCCTGTCCAAAGGCGGGGGAAGAGACGGCATCGCGGGTTACAAAGGATTTGTAGGCTTCTTTATCGTCGCGATGTTGTTTAACGGGGGTATGATCCCGACTTATTTGCTGGTGACCAAGCTCGGCCTGTACAATTCGATATGGGCGCTGGTTCTCCCAAGCTTGGTAAACGTATTTTATCTGATTTTGATCATGAACTTCTTCAAAGCGCTGCCCAAAGAGTTAGAAGAGGCGGCGTTCATGGATGGGGCAAATCATTGGCAGGTGTTCGCTCGGATGTTTTTGCCGTTGTCGCTTCCCGTGCTGGCGACTGTCGGTCTATTCCTCGTCGTGATGGAATGGAACGAATGGTTAATGGGCCAGATTTATATGAAGGGGGACAACGTTCCGCTGAGTACATTCTTGAAGTCGATTATCGCCGTTCCTGTCATCGACGCGAGCAACGCCAGTGAAGCCGCAAAGCTAAACAATCGTTCGATCAGCTCGGCTCAAATCCTGATCGGAGCGCTGCCAATTTTGTTGATGTATCCTTTGCTGCAGCGTTTTTTTACAAAAGGGATTGTCATCGGTGCGGTGAAGGAATAAGGTTTTATAGACCGTCGATGTTAAGATTGCGATATCGGAAGTTCAGGAAGCGCTATTTTGATGGTATGTATGCGCTTTTATAATGAATATGAAACCTATTTTAACCAAACGGGGGTAATGCAATGAACTTCAAAAGAAAATTTCTTTCCGTGGCGATGGCTGCAATTGTCCTTTCCGCGTTGTTAGCGGCTTGCAGCGGCGGTGGAAATGCCAATGACGCCAACAGTAGCAATGTTCCATCAGGTGACACCAAACTGAATATCGTCAACGGAAAAATCGAACCTACGGTAACGATTACGATGGTTCGGGGAGAAGACCCTACCACCAAATTCAAAAATGGTGAGACATATTACGACAATGTGCATACTCGCTGGGCGGAGGAAACGCTTGGTGTCAAGCTCGAAACGCTTTGGACATCTCCGACAGCCGATACTTCTTATGACACCAAGTTGAAGCTCATGCTTTCCTCCGGAGACAAGCTTCCCGATGTCTTCGTTTCAACCCAGCCCATTACGACGAATCTGTTTATCGAATCCGGCAAGTTGCTTGACGTAGGCGAAGCGTTTGACAAATATGCTTCGGACACGTGGAAAGAGGCCATGGCGGAGACACCGGAAGCTTGGTATCCGTTTATGCAGGATGGCAAGAAATACGCACTGCCTGTTTTAAGGCCTACGTTGGGGACTCAATCGCCTCTGTGGATCCGACAGGATTGGTTGGATAAGCTTAATTTGAAGGCTCCAACAACGATCGAGGAACTGGAAACCGTAATGGATGCCTTCGTCAATCAGGATCCGGACGGCAACGGTCAGAAAGACACCTATGCCCTGGAGTTTGGAATGAAGGATACGATTACGAAATATCCGATTGGAGATCCGTCGTGGATTTTCGGTTTGTTCGGAGCGATTCCGGAACTCTGGTATCCGGGAGAGGACGGAAAGCTTCAATACGGTTCTATTCAACCTGAGATCAGGGAAGCGTTAGCGAAGCTGAGTGAGTGGAAACAAAAAGGCTACATTGCCGACGATATCGCTCTTCATGATTTCAATAAGATCACAGAAAACGTAGCGTCCGGAAAAATCGGCATCCTGGGCGGAGCGGACTGGCTGATGGTCTACCCGGGAGCGTTGATGCTCGATTCAAACCCAAATGCTATGTATACGCCTTATCCGCTTCCGCAAGGAGTGGGCGGCAAGAACATGCGTAAGATCGACAGCCCGCATACAGGCGCTATCATGATCAGCAAGGATATTTCCGAAGAAGCGCTGCAAGCCTTTTTTCACTATCAGAACGCGCTGTATGAATCGTACAATACCGAAGATCCGTTTCTCTTTAAAGGGTTTCAGGAAGGTTACGACTATGTGATCAAGGACGGCAAAGCGATTGTGGAAGAAAGTCAAATTCCGGGAGGCAAAATCCCGACCATGAAGTATACGATTTCTGGTGCACAAACTGTTTATATGTCCAAATTAACGGAAGCCAGCCTTAAACGAGCCAGAGGCGAGGAACTGACGAATCGGGAAATGGCTTTCTTTGCCTCATCCGGTATTTTGGCGGTGGACGACAGCAACCCACTTGAGAAAATATCGGATGTGGCAAGGCTTGTCATTGCAACGCAGACGGATGCGGATGTGCCTAATTTTTTCCAGGGTCCGACAACGCCAACAATGACTTCGCGCAACGAGCTATTGATGAAAATGCAGATGGACACCTTCACGGAAATCATCTACAACAAAAAGCCTGTAGACGCCTTTGACGATTTTGTAGAAAAATGGAAATCCTCAGGTGGAGACAAAATTACGGAAGAAGTCAACGAATGGTACGATTCCGTTAAGCAGTAACGATATCCGGCAGAATAAACGGCTTCGGTACATACCGGAGCCGTTTGCTATTCTAACGGGAAAATGGCGCGATCTCACATATTCAAATCGTTCAAAGCTATGCTACTTTCAGATTACAGGAGGGAGAATATCATGAACAAATGGGATTCGGAACAATTTCAATCCCCGGCTAACCGTTACCGTCCGAAATTGAGATGGTGGCTTCCGGGCGCGTTTATGGATAATGAGGAGATCAAGCGGGAGATCGAGTGGATGGCCGGGAGCGGGTATGGCGGCGCGGAGCTCATCCATTTTTTTTCGATCCCGCCTGCGGACATGGACCCTTCGGAATTTAACCGATACGGGTTCGGCGGCGAAGAATGGAACAATCGGATGAAGTCGGCACTCGAAGCCGCCATTCCGCTGAGCTTCCAACTGGACTTCACGGTCGGACCTCTATGGCCGATTGCAACGCCAGCCGTAATGGACAAGAACGACGAACGCTGCGCACAGGGTCTTCATGTCGGAACTGCGCTGTTCGAAGGGACATACCACGGAGAGATCCCCGTGCCCGATACGATCGATCTCGAACGTCCGCGCAAGCTCGTGGCTGTGACAGCGGCGCGCAAGTTTGGCGGCAGAACAGGCAAGGTCATGACGTTGGAGCTGGAGACAGCTGCCGTCCTAAGCTCCGCTGTTGAAGGCGACCACATCGAGTGGCTATCTCCCGGCGACGGCGAATGGTGCCTGTTCGGCTTTTGGAGCCAGACGAACCTGCAGATGAACGATTCGATCGGCGCCCCTGTCGTCGATCATTATTCGAGATCCGCCGCCAAAGCAGTGACGGATTTCTGGGATGATCGGCTGTTCGCGGATCCAGATATTCGCGCCTTGTACGAGAAGAACGCCGGCAGCCTGTTCTGCGATTCCATCGAGCTGAACGCCACGATGCTGGGCGGGATGTACGGCGCGACGCCGATGCCTGTCGCGATCTGGTCGCCGTCGGTTCTGGAGGAATTCCGCACCCGCCGCGGCTACGACCTGACGCCTTACCTGCCATCGCTGTTTGTCAAAGGCCTGTATCAATTGGGCGCGGGCAACCGCACGGACGGAGATTCGGAGTATGACTTCGAAGATCGCGCAGTGAACAGGCGCATTCGCAACGATTTCTTCGCGACGTTAACTGACATGTTCCGCGAAAACCATCTCAGAACGTTAAGGCAATGGGCAAACGGCCACAACATGAAGCTTCGGTATCAAACTTATGGCATGCCGACGGAGCTTACTTCCGGGCTGTCCGAAGTGGATATACCGGAGACAGAATCGCTTGGTTTCAAGGATTCGACGGATGGCTATAGGCTGCAATCCGGCGCTGTCCACCTGTACGACCGGCCGATATATTCGTTCGAGGTCGGAGCGGTCATGGGTTACGGCTACAAGCAGACGTGGACCGGTCAGGACTTTGGACTGCTGTGGCAACTGCACCGGGGTTATGCTGCCGGCATTAATCAAGCTGTATTGCACGGTATGTCCTACGAGACGTCATCGGCCTCCGGGCATTTCGCGGCGCTGTTCAAGTGGCCGGGACTTTCGCTTATGGGCTCCATGTTCTCGAACGAATGGGGGCCTCGGCAACCGAACGCTCGGCACACCCGGATTGTCGCGGACTATATCGCCCGAACTCAATACGTCCTGCAGCTCGGCAAACCGAAGGTCGACCTGGCGATTTATCGTTACCATATTGACGGGATCCATCACGGCATGGGGACGGAATTGACCCCGTACGAACAGGCCGGCTATACGTACGACTTTGTGAGCCCTTGCTTACTGGAAGAAACAAACGTGTATGTGAAGTCATCCAACGGTCTTCCGGCACTGGCCGCGGATGGGCCGACTTATCGGGCAATTGTGGTCGATTTGCGCGAGGAGATGGACGAAGGCGGCGGACAGATTCCTTCAGACCTTCCCGTCGAGACGGCCGAGCGGCTGATCGCCTTCGCGGAGGCGGGCTTGCCTGTCGTAATCGTCGGCGAAGCTCCCCGGCATGTCGTCTCCCTGCACGGTGACCGCGAAAAACTGTCTTTGCAGGACGCTCTGCTTCGCGAACGGATCGTCCGTTTGCAGAGCATCCCGAAGGTGCGGCACGTTCAGAACCGGGAGGAAGCCGTCAAGGCGCTTCAGCATCTCGAAGTGTCCCCTGCCTGTGAGGTGTGCAGCGGAATCCCGCTGCTGTCTGCTCGCAGATACGAGGAAGACGTCAACTACTACTACCTTTACAATCCGAGCTCGGAGCAAGCGTTCGATGGCGAGCTCCGATTGGCAGGGAATGGAGAGGTATATGCAATGAACGCCTGGGACGGCACCGTACGCCAGCTGTCAGCGAAAGGTGAGGAGGGTTGCGTTAGATCAAAGCTGCGGCTGGCGCCCAACGGGACAGCACTCCTCGCGGTTACCCGAACATGGGAGGGAGCGTTTGCGAAAGCGGAGTATGAGGCGGCTACAGGAGATATACGAATCATGCCGGAGCGTTGGTCACTCTCCGTTGACAGTTGGACGGCCGGCGAACATCCCACAAAGACACAACACGAGCTGATCGAGCTGGAGTTGACCGAGCTTCAGTCGTGGACGGAGATCCCCGAACTTAAAAACGTATCCGGCATCGGAACTTATCGGACTTCTTTCCGTCTTGAGTCGATTCCAATTAAGCAGAATGCCGTTGTTCTGGACTTGGGCAGGGTGAGCGATACGTTTAAAGTTTATATCAACGGACGGGAATTGCCTGCCGCCGATCAGATCGGCCGGCGCATTCCCATTGGCAACTTCGTCTGCCAGGGTGAAGAAAATAGGCTCGAAATCGAAGTGGCGACAACGCTGAACAATGCGCTGTGCGCTGATGACGGAAACCGACAACCACTGGAATGCGGCTTGATGGGCCCTGTCGTTATTCTGCTGCAAGAGGGGTTGTAATGAAACCAATAGAACTCCTTTGCAACTACGTAATGGAAGTGTTATCCGCATGCACGCGTGCAGATATATAGAAGGGGGATTCTAAGACTATGATTCATAATCCGATTATAAGAGGTTTTAATCCAGATCCGTCGATCGCGCGCGTAGGAGAGGATTACTACATTGCGACATCGACGTTCGAATGGTTCCCCGGTGTGCAAATCCATCATTCGCGTGATTTGAAGCATTGGCGTGTCGTTTCTCATGCCTTGACCCGGCCGTCGCAGCTGAATATGGCGGGGAATCCGGATTCCTGCGGCGTATGGGCCCCCTGTTTAACTTACGACAACGGGCTGTTTTACTTGTTATACACGGATGTCAAAAGCCGCTTGGGGGCCTTTAAGGATACCCATAATTATTTGGTGACGGCGGAGAACATCGAAGGACCTTGGTCCGACCCGGTCTTTATGAACAGCAGCGGTTTCGACCCTTCGCTCTATCATGACGATGATGGCCGTAAATGGTTACTCAACATGCTGTGGGACCATCGCACGGGCCGCAACAATTTTGCGGGAATCGTGCTTCAAGAATATTGTGCGGAGCGGCGGCAACTGATCGGAGAGAGGAAAGTGATCTTTACCGGGACGGATCTGACATGCACGGAGGGGCCGCACCTATATAAACGCGGGGGATATTATTATCTGATAACCGCGGAAGGTGGTACCTGGCTCAACCACGCGGTGACGATGGCGCGTTCAAAGACGATTGACGGGCCGTATGAGGTCGATCCGGCAAACCCGATCCTGACGTCCGCCGGGAATCATGAATCCCTATTGAAAAAAGCGGGGCACGGGTGTCTTGTGGAAACGCAATACGGTGAATGGGCGATGGTCCATCTGGCAGCCAGACCAGTTAACGGTATCAGCTGTATCCTGGGAAGAGAGACGGCTATCCAGCGAGTAGAATGGACGGAAGACGGTTGGCTTAGGCTTGCGGGAGGTGGCAATGCACCTCATGAAGAAGTCTGCGAATTCAATCTTTTGGAGCACCCGTTTCCGGCAGAATCGGAGATGGATCATTTCGATGACGGCGACCTTGATATCCGTTGGAACACTCTCCGGCTACCGCATGATCCATCCTGGCTGTCGCTTACGGAGCGACCGGGCTTTTTGCGTATGCGGGGGAGAGAATCGTTAAGTTCAACGTTTCGGCAGAGTATGATTGCCAGGCGACAGCAAACGCTGCATATCGAAGTGGAGACTGAAGTAGAATTTACCCCCGAGCATTTTCAACAAATGGCGGGTCTAATTTTGTACTACGATACGAGCGATTATGTTTACCTGCGGATCAGTCGGGATGAGCGACTGGGCAAGTGTTTAGGACTCGTTCGTTCTTATCAAGGGAACTATGAAGAATTCCCTGAGTCTGAGGTGTCCATCGAGGGCTCGCGTCTGTGCAAATTAAAAGCAATCCTCGAAGCAGAGCATGTCCGGTTTCACTATGCCATCGACGGCGGGGAATGGCAGCCTATCGGCACGGCCATGAACATCCTGCATTTAGCTGATGAAACGACGGAAAAGAACGGTTTTATTCGGTTTACCGGCAACTTTGTTGGTTTGTGTGTCCAGGATCTGAGTGGAATGCAGAAGCATGCGGATTTCGATTATTTCCGATACACGGAGCTCGAGAGTCGGCGCAGCCAATCGAAAGAGAATAGAGCGAGTGAAGTCCCGCAGGGATTTACGGAAAATACCAGTCTGGGAGACCTGCTGTCGAATGTGGAGGCGACCAACATACTGGAGAAGCACTTGCCCGGAATTTCAGCCAACCCGATGATTGGAATGGCCAAGGGATACACGTTGAAACAGCTGTCGATGATTCCGCAAGCGAATATCTCAAACGAGATACTGAATGACATAGTTACCGATTTGCAAAGCCTTTTAACGTAATCATTAAGGTGTAAAAAGAGGTCGGCTGAATGGCCGGCCTTATCTAAGTTAAGATAGCTCCCGCGGCTTTTCGGCTGCATTACTAAAGTGTGGGAGCCATTTGATATTGGCGCGATTCCACATAGATTCTTTTCGAATGTCTTGCTATTTTTAGAATTGAAAGTCCGTCCTAGCAGTCTTAAGAAAGGAGAGCCAGCAAACATGAAGAATCTGAAAGTAAAGGAATGCAACTCGTGGATGAAGACGAAAATCAAGTTTCCAAGCGTTCCTGCCAGATCTTTGAGTAGGATACAGAAAGACAAACCGATAAATGGAGGAATAATAAATGGCTTTTAACGAAAACACGACTCTAGGTGACCTCTTGGCTCATGAAGAAGCCGTTACTGTATTGGAAAAGCATCTCCCTGGCATTTCGACGAACCCGATGGCCAGCATGGGGAAGGGATTGTCGCTCAAGCAACTGGCTGCCATACCTCAAGCCAATATACCGCAGGAGTTGATTAACGCGGTCGTTGCCGACCTGGCCGAAATTGGAGAGCAAGTAGCCCAGTCGACTTCCGGGGAGGGCCCTTCATCATCTGTGGTCGGCTCCACCGTTAGCCGGGAAGCGACAGTGCCAGAAGGTGCCGTCGCTATCGTAACGGGAGCAGGCGGCGGCATCGGACGAGCAGCCTCGCTCAAGCTTTCCCAAGCCGGCTTCAAGGTCGTCGCTGTCGACTTTAATTCAGCGACGGGCGAAGAGACGCTTAGGCTCTTACGCGGTCTAGGCGGAGAGGGTATCTTCGTACAAGCAGATGTTTCGAAGAATGAAGATGTTGAACGATACGTAAAGACGACAATCGATACGTACGGAAGGATTGATGCCTTCTTTAACAACGCAGGGGTACTTCAGAAATTCTCGCTGCTGGAAAACATCGAGCTGTCGGAGTTCGAGCGTATCATTGGCGTCAACGTTCGTGGCGTTTTTCTTGGTTTAAAGCATGTGTTGCAGGTCATGAACAAGCAAGGTTTCGGTTCAGTGATCAATACGGCTTCGACTGCTGGGATTCGCGCCGAGCATAGCATGTCGGCCTACACGGCGAGTAAGCACGCCGTCATCGGCCTGACGAAGGCGGCAGCGATCGAGTACGTTCGAAAAGGCGTTCGCGTTAATGCGATCTGCCCCGGCGGCGTCGATACGGCGCTGACGCAAGCCGTTCCCGCGATGATGCAGGAAAGTGGGTATATGCCGGAGGAGTTCCCGAACATGCGGATCGGGCGCTTTGCCGAACCGGCGGAGCTTGCGGAGATTGTCGTGTTCCTCGCTACCGGCAAGTCCAGCTACATGACCGGCTCAATCGTCACGGTAGACGGCGGGTTGACGCTGTAAACGTGGATCGGATACGGGTGAGAAGCAAAATGCAGGATCAGCGAAGGAATAAGAAGCAAGAAGCAGGATCCTCGTGAGAGCCTGCTCTTGCTTTTCTTTATTGGAGATGGTCCTCAATCTGCCTTGGCGTTATGATTTACCGATCATGGTAGAAAGGGCTTTACCTTGGAGCAACTGTCTGAAATTCCCTCTGTCAACATATCGGTGAATCCATTCATAGAAAGGTGAGATACGATGTTGAAAGCAACCGATCTACGTACGGAATATTTAAACAATCCAGTTGGGATCGATATTTTTGCACCAAGACTATATTGGAAATATGTGGGGGACAGTAAGAGGCAGACCGCATTTCAAATACAAGCCGCAATAGATAACAATACGATCTGGGATAGCGGTCGAGTAGAATCCTCCATGGGCGTTCATGTCCCATACTTAGGTCCTGCGCTGCAAAGCAGACAGCGCGTCGAATGGAAAGTACGCCTTTGGGATGAACAAGAATTCGTTGGTCCCTGGAGCGAGACAGCTTATTTTGAACTGGGACTTAACCAACAGGACTGGAAAGCATCATGGATCAGCGGAAATTATATTCCCGAAAAGGGTGTGCGTTATCCCGCCGATTTCTTTTCAACAAACTTATCCATTCATAAATCTGTAAAACGGGCGAGACTGTATATTACTGCCTGCGGACTATATGTTGCTTATATAGACAATACACGAGTAGGAAATCAGAAATTAACGCCTGGAACCACTCAATACGATAAACGCTTACAATATCAAACCTATGATGTGACTATGGCACTTGGCCAGGGGAAACACTAGTTGATTGTTGCAATCGGGGATGGCTGGTTCCGCGGCAATGTTGGTGCGCGAAACAATTCCAATTTATTCGGGGACTTCACAGCCCTTTTGGCGCAGTTGGAAATTGAATTTGAAGATGGCAGCCAACAGATTCTCTGTACCGATGAAAACTGGCTGTGGACAAACCAAGGCCCGATTCGTGAAAACGATTTGAAAAACGGAGAGCGGTTCGACGCGCGGTTAAAGCTGGAAGATGCAATCTGGGGTGCTCCTCGAACGGTACAGTATGCAACAAACCTAGTATGCTCTAATAACGTCCCGGTGTGTGAAAAAGAGGTGTTTTTCCCGACGATTCTTACTACACCCAAGGGTGAAACTGTGCTGGACTTTGGTCAGAACATAGCCGGTTGTATCGCGTTTAGGGTGACTTCGGAAAGTGATCATACCATTCGTCTACGTATGACAGAGGCTCTGGATTCAAAGGGAAATTTTACCCAGGATAACTTCCAGCTTCCACCAGTGGGCAAATATCCTGTGTTACAGCAGATTGAATATATCTGTACAGACGGGTATCAGGAATATGTTACGGAATTTTCTGTGATGGGATTTCGTTATGCCTTAGTGGAGAACTGGCCAGGTGAACTCCGTTCTCAAGATGTTGAAGGACGGGCTGTCTATTCTGACATGGAGCCAACGGGGGGATTTTCCTGTTCCAATCCGCTGATTAACAAGCTCGTGGACAACACACTTTGGAGCATGAAAAGCAATTTCCTTGATGTTCCTACCGACTGTCCTCAACGAGAAAGGGCGGCGTGGACAGGAGATGCGCAGGTGTTCTTTGTGGCTGGTAGTTACCTGATGAATACTGCACCATTTATACGAAAGTGGATGCGGGATTTGCAGGATGCGCAAACGCAGAATGGCTTGATCCCGAATATCGTACCTACGATTGGTAGCGACCCAATTGTTGATATGATGCAGGGCTCAGTAGGTTGGGCGGATGCCGCCGTGTTGATTCCATACCGTTACTGGAAGCTTTATGGAGATACCGCTATTCTGGATGATAACCGTGAGATGATGCAAAAATACGCGGCATTTATGGAAAAGCGCGCCAAAAAAAGAAATCCGTTGCGCTTGCTCATTCACAACCCCTACCGCCGTTATACCTACGAGGTAGGCAAGCACTGGGGGGAGTGGGCTGAACCTGCCGAGGAAAAGTTTGAGAGCGTAATGTCCCTAGGCTTTCCGCGTCCGGAGGAGGCAACCGCCTATTATGCTTATGTAATGCGATTGATGCATGAGATTTCCCAAAAAAATAACTGGCCTCTGGAAAACCAGTATAAGACAAATGCCATAGGTGGAAAAAAAGCGTACAACCACCTTTTTGTCAAGAAGAATGATATCGATTCTATCCGACCGTCAAAACTGGTTCGTCCTCTGGCGCTCGGGCTTTTAGATGAAGAAGCCCGAAAAAGAGTTGCCAAACGTTTGGATAAATTGATGAAGAGCCGGGATTATCGTGTGGGAACCGGCTTCTTGTCAACGCCGTTCTTGTTGCCAGTATTGGATGACAACGGATACTTGGATACAGCCTATGCCACCTTGGAGCAAGAAGAAGCACCGGGGTGGCTGTATCAGGTTAAAAACGGCGCTACTACCATATGGGAGCACTGGACAGGGTTTATTGAGGGCAAGCAATATGCTTCCTTGAACCATTATACGGGCGGTTCTGTTTGTGAATGGCTATTTAGTTCGGTCGCTGGTATCAGAACAACAGGGATATCTTACCATTTTGTTATCAAGCCAATGCCTGGGCGCAGTTTGACACAGGCGATGGCTAGCTACGATAGCATATATGGCATGGTACGCAGCGGTTGGTATAGGAAAAATGAACAGGTTGAATTCATCATAGAGATACCACCTAACTGTACAGCCGATATTCATTTGCCGGATGGGAAAAGTGAAACCGTTGGCGCTGGTCAATATTTCTTTAAGCGGTAGTGAAACTATTGGAATAGAAGTTGTGCTAAGACGATGTGACTATTGAGTTGAAGTATAATCCTTCCATTACTTGGACGTATTTATTGCCAGATCACAATGAATCCGTGAACTTGTAAACGGCCACATGTTCTTTAAGCAAGCAAAAGTATTTTGACACGAAATTTGAAGTTGAATATCGGTTTAGCTTGGCGGCATAGGCATGTATTATCTATGCCGCTTTGACATTATGTTACTCAAAGTTGCGATCCGCTGAGATCGGCAAGGAAGGCTGAGGATTCTTCCGATATTGCTTTGGAGTGACGCCAGTCAGCTTTTTGAAAGTACTGGTGAAGTAACTTTGATCGTTGAATTGTAACAGACCCGAGATTGCGGTGACGGAAAGATCCGTTTGCACCAGCAGCTTTTGCGCTTCCCTGATCTTTTCCCGTTGAATGTATTGGTTTAAGGGGAACCCGGTTTCTTTCTTGAACAAGTGCGACAAGTAGACCGGATGCAGCCGCACGAGCTGAGCGAGCGTATGAACGGTGATACGTTCGAATAAATGATCGAAAATGTAATTTTTACAAACGGCCACAGCCCGAGATTGGGCGTCTTGTTTATTGGCATGAACGCGACCGGTTAAATCGTGCAAGTATTTGTTCGACAAATAATAAATTCGATTTGTTTCGCTGGTATCCTCGATTTGCTGAATGAACGCATCGCTCATAGTATAAGCGATTTCCGGGTAGAGCCCACCTTCCACCGCTGCGCGGGTGGCGAGCGCAACCGAGACGATGGCTTGATTTTTAATATTCCGGATCTGACTTTTCTTCGATAACAGCCCCCAGCCTTCGGGCTTGATGTGGTTTAAAAGCTCGGTCAGCTTACTCAGCTCCCCATCGCGAACGCAATGCCAGATTTGCTGCTCAAGCCGATGATTCATGTGAAAGTCGGCTTCCAGCCTGCGAGACTGCAAGTCCTTTTCCACAGCAATTTCCAGATTCACGGAGAGATTCGGTTCGGCAAACGCAAGCTTGTCGATCTTCTGTTGAAATAATAAATAAACGGCAAGTTGCCCAATATGAAGCCATTCGTCCAGACTGATTCGGGCCAATTGACCATAGTAAGACTGTATCTTTTCTTGGATATATAAAGGAATCTGATGATCCAGAAGTATCCCTTCTATGACTTCCTTCGAAACGTTTGTCGCCAATGTAGGGCCGATAATCAAAGTTCCCGTCCTTTTCTGTTTACCAACGTGAAGCAACAGATAGTGTTCCATGAAATTGCTCACCTTGAGCAAGGGGCGCTCAAGAGCGTCTTCTTCTCCCAACAAGCTAGCAATGAATGCCTGGGTTGAAGGGTACACCGGATTGATGCTTCCATGAAATCGGTGGTCGATAATAATGCCCTGCAACGCGTCCACATACTGAACGGGAATTTTGTAAGCGTCATAAAGAAGCTTGGCTGCGTAGTTGATATCCGTAGGTAGTACCATGAAAATCACCCGTTTTCGAAGGATGAACTCAGTTTAACAAAACGGTTATTGAAAAATCAATATAAAGCTTGAAATCGTTATATTTCTATGTAAAACCATCTTGTATACTCAAGTGGAAAGCGCTTTCCAATGGATGAGTTCAACGTAAATTTCAAGATACTCATGGGGGGCAACATATGGAAAGAGAATTAAGCAACAAGGCACTGATGGGCGACGCGATGGGGCAATTTTCGCTGAATATAGCAACTGGTTTGCTCGGCCTCATTACGTATTACTACACCGATATCGTTGGAGTTTCTGCTGGGCTGGTTGGAACAATTATGCTGTTGACCAAAGTGATCGATGCCTTTGCGGATATCGGGATGGGCGTTGTGGTTGACCGGACCCGTTCCAGGCACGGGCAAGCGCGGCCATGGCTGCTGTGGATGTCCATTCCGTTGTTCGTACTGATCATTCTTATGTTTTCCGTACCTGACGTAAGCCCGGGAGCTAAAGTTGTTTACGCGGTGGTAACGAATCTGATTTTTTTCGTATGTATTTATACACCGATAGCGATTCCGTACAATAGCTTGATGGCGCTTACGACAAAAAGCCCTGCGGATCGATCGCTGATGGGTATATTTCGTGCTGCATTCGGCTATTTGGCGGGGATGGTCGTGGCCATCGGATTTATTCCGATCGTTAACGCGATGGGAGGCGGGCCGTTGCAGTGGACGCTGCTCGCTGCGATATTCGCCGTCATCGCCGCATCCGGGACCTATATCGCTTTCCGTTCGACGAAAGAGCGATACAGCACCGGGGAATTGAAGAAATCCGGCGAAGTCAAGAAAACCTTGCCTTTCCATAAGGGACTGATGCTGCTGTTGACGAACAAATATTGGTTAATCATCTTTGCCATCAGTATCCTGTCAAATATTTTATTCGCGTTGTCCAACACGGCTGGATTGTATTTTGCCAAATACATTTGGGGCAACGAGAACCTTGTCGGTATCATGGGAGCAATCGGGTTCATTCCCGTTGTTGTCGTCTTTCTGCTTTCCGGACCGTTGATCAAACGATTCGGCAGACGTAACACAGCGGTTATCGGACTTGCGATCGGCGTGCTTGGCATCGCCGTCCGTCTAGTCGATCTAACAAACATCCCGTTAGGACTGGTCGGCTCCGTGCTGCAAACGTTTGGTATGATACCGCTCATGGTTGTACTTGCCCCGCTCGGAACCGATACGATCGAGTATGGCGAGTGGAAGCACGGACAGCGGATTGTCGGATTGACCAACAGCTTGAACGCCTTCGGCGGCAAAATAGGGACGGCGTTCGGAACAGCGATCATCGGCTGGATGCTTGCCTGGGGACATTACCAGGAAGGAATGGCAGTTCAGACGGCATCGGCGAAGCAGATGATCATCACGTTTAATATCTACATTCCTTTAGTCATTTATATCTGTATTGCCATACTGCTCCTATTTTACTCTCTGGAGAAGCAGTATACGCGCATCTTGGACGATCTGGAACGCAGGAGAGAAATGATCGGGTAACACGATGTGGTACCGTAGTATAAGGGGGTATCCTCATGAATGAGAATTCGCCATATTTGATCATTGTTTACATCAATGAAGGAGAAGGTAGACATGACTTGGGTTTCATGAACGTGCGCGTAACTCCAGGAGAGTTGTATATTGTTCCGGTGGATGAAATGAAGCTTGATCATGCGATGATTCCTTTGAAGATGAACCAGTACGTGTACCGTACGGAAAGCTTCGGGATGGCTGCACCGTTTCTTCCAATGAAGTGGAAGGTGCTTCCCGGGCATCGAGGGGAATTGCGCCAGTTGCTTGAAATCATGTCCCCGTATCAGGAAACATCGCGGGATATTCCCGGGGGGGATTTGATTCCGATATGGACGCGCTTCATGGATTTTTTTCTTTCCAATCCGGTCAAAGCAAAGCTGCAACCATTCGAGGATGTCAGTTGTCCGATCCATCAAGCACTTTATCATATGGGACACCGGTTTATGAACCCCATTTCCGTGGGCGAAATTAGCAGGCTTGCAGCCATGAGCACACGTCATTTTCAACGGAAATTTAAATCAATGACGGGAAGGACATTCAAACAGCTTCTGCAGGAAATCCGTATCCGCCATAGCTGCGGTTTACTTAAATTTACCCGGCTAAGCGTACAAACGGTCGCGGAATATGTCGGTATCTACGATATGTATCATTTCTACCAATTGTTCCGCGACTATTGCGGAATGACGCCTGGAGTATTCCGCCAGCATGGTCAGAACAGGAATGCTACATAGTTTGGCGCGTTCTCATATAGTTTTGTGCCGACGGTCTTGTTAGTGTAGGAAGTGAAGGGTCAACTCTAACAAAAGATCCATCAAGAAAGGAGAAAAACATGTACATTACTCGTATGAAAACAAATCGGATCACCAACCCTCTTGGGTTCTCGCTTGAAAAACCAAGGTTTTCTTATGTCGTCGCGGGTACCGAAGGGAAGAAGCAAGCTGCAGCACGTATCGAAGTTGCGTTAGATATAGCGTTTTCGACCATCGTCTTTGATAGCGGAAGAAGCAAAGACATTGACAATCTCAATTTTGAATTGCCGATCGAACTGGAGCCCCGAACCCGCTACTATTGGCGCGTAACAGTATGGGCGGACAATGGCGATTTTGCCATCAGCGAAACAGCCTGGTTTGAGACGGCTAAGCTGAACGAACCTTGGACGGCAAAATGGATCGTTCCGGAATTAGACAAAGACGTTCATCCCGTGCTTAGCCGACAGTTTGAAATTAATGGTAAAGTAATTTCGGCGCGCGCTTATGTGTGCGGATTAGGCTTATATGAAATGGAGATGAATGGCGTCAAAGCCGGTGACGAATATTTTGCGCCTCACTTCAACGCGTATCACAAGTGGCTTCAGTATCAGACGTATGACGTCACGGAGTTGCTTAAGCAAGGGGAGAATCGAATTTCGGTCAGTCTCGGCAACGGACTCTATAAAGGAAGATTCGGTTTTGAGGGATATACGGATAAGATTTACGGTGATGAATTTGCCCTTTTATGTGAAATCGTAGTGACCTATGAGGATGGAACGACCTTTGTCATCAAGTCGGATATAGATTGGACGGCAGCCGAAAACAAAATCATGAGCGGCAATCTGTACGATGGGGAAGTGTTCGACGCGACCTTCCAGTCGTCCGACATCTTCCCGGTTCGCGAAGGCGATCTCGGATATGACCGGCTTACGGCGCGGCTGAGCTTGCCAGTCGTCGTCAAAGAGGAGCTCAAGCCGGCCCAAGTGATTCGGACCCCGGCGGGTGAGACGGTGTTGGACATGGGGCAGAACATGGTCGGCTGGCTCCGCTTCCGCACGACTGCGCCGAAAGGGACGGTCATCCGGCTTCAGCACGGCGAAGTGCTGCAGGACGGCAATTTCTATAATGAAAATTTGCGAACGGCGAAGGCCGAATATGTCTATATAGCCGATGGCACCGAAGCAGTCGTTAGGCCATACTTCACCTTCTTCGGTTTTCGGTACGTTAAGGTGGAAGGCTGGTCTGGCGAACTGAATCCGGATGACTTCACGGGCTGCGTTCTCTACTCTGATTTAGAGGAGACGGGTAGCTTTGAAACGAGTGATCCGCTCGTAAATCGGTTGTTCCTGAATGCCCTCTGGGGACAAAAGGGCAACTTTCTGGACGTTCCTACGGATTGTCCGCAGCGCGACGAACGCATGGGATGGACAGGAGACGCGCAGGTATTTTCGGGGACGGCCTGCTTCAATATGGACTCATACGCTTTCTTCCGTAAGTATGGCTATGATATGGCGCGCGAGCAGGAGGAACGCGGCGGGATGGTCCCGATGGTCGTTCCTGCAGCGAACGTGCAGGGCGGCGGCTCCAGCGCTTGGGCTGACGCGGCGACGATCATTCCGTGGAACGTCTACCTTCATTACGGGGACAAGGCGATTCTGGAACACCAGTTCGAGAGCATGAAAGCGTGGGTCGATTACATCATCCGGGCCGACGAGGAATCCGGCGGACGGAGGCTGTGGACGACCGGCTTCCACTTCGGTGATTGGCTGGCGCTCGATGGCAGCAATCCCGATTCCCCTATGGGCGGTACCGACACGGACTTTATCGCTTCCGCTTACTACCGGCATTCCTCGCTCCTCTTGGCGAAAGCGGCCAAAGTGCTCGGCAAGGATGAATTAGCCGATTATTATGGGCGCATATCAGAGGAAGTGAAGGCCGCAATTGAGGACGAGTTTTTCTCCAAAAATGGACGCCTGGCCCTCGATACGCAAACCGCGTACGCTGTCGCGTTGTACATGGACCTCGTTCCGGACGCCTTCAAAGCGAGAGTAACGGAGGCGCTACGCAAACGGCTGAAGATCGACCGCAACCATCTGCGCACCGGCTTCGTTGGCACCCCGTATTTAAACAGCGTCCTGTCGGATAACGGCAGCAACGATCTGGCTTACACGCTGCTACTGAATGACGACTATCCGAGCTGGCTCTACGCCGTGAAGCTGGGGGCTACGACAATCTGGGAGCGCTGGAATTCGATCTTGCCGGACGGAACGATCAGCGGCACGGGCATGAACTCGCTCAATCACTATGCTTACGGGGCCATCGCCGAGTGGATGTATCGGACGGTGGCGGGGATCAATCCGACTGAAGAGGCGCCGGGTTTCCGCCGGGCCGTGCTGGCTCCGAACCCGGATTATCGGTTGAAATGGGTCAAAAGCAGCGTTAACACTGCCGCAGGTTTATACCATAGCGAATGGTCGTTTGACGAGGACGGCAATCTAACGTTCCGATTTGAAATTCCGTTCAACGCTACGGCTCACGTTCGTTTGCCTCGAGCGAATGCGACGGCAGTCACGATTAACGGCGCTGTGCTTGAGGCAAGCGGAGCCGTATGGGCGCAGCATGGCGAGGAGACCCATCTGGAGCTGAATAGCGGCAGCTACGTCATCCACTATACGCCGACGAAAAGCTACATCAAGAAGCTAAGCACGCATACGCCGCTAGTCGAGTTGTTGTATCACGGAAAGGCAAAAGAACTAATCGCAAGCCTGCTTCCGCACGGTATGGAACTCAACCCGGATACGCTTCAAGCTTCGATCGGCGAGGCTTCGTTAAGGGATCTGTCGGCTTATTATCCGATGGAAGCAACGATGCTCGACGATTTGGATGAGAAGCTGACCGCATTATCCATCGTTTAGAAGGGTGAGAATGATCAGGAGAGGAGAAGCTTAAGTGAGAAATATTAACGAACTGATTGCTGCGATGACATTGGAGGAAAAAGCGGGTCTGTGCTCGGGGGACAGCTTTTGGGCGACGAAAGCGATCGAAAGGCTGGGAATTCCGTCCATTACGATGACCGACGGACCGCACGGTTTGCGTAAACAGGCCGGGGAGTCAGACCATCTGGGATTGAACCAAAGCGTGCCGGCGACCTGCTTTCCGTCGGCCGTCGGACTAGCGAGTTCCTGGAACCGCGAGCTCGTCCAAAAAGTCGGCAAAGCTATAGGAAAGGAAGCCCAGGCGGAGGGCGTCTCGATTGTGCTCGGACCCGGCGCGAACATCAAGCGTTCGCCTCTTTGCGGCCGGAATTTCGAATACTTCTCTGAAGATCCGTATCTGACTGGCGAGCTTGCGGCCGCTCATATTTCCGGAGTCCAAAGCGAAGGCGTGGGAACGTCCCTGAAGCACTTTGCCGTCAATAACCAGGAACATCGTCGGATGACGACAGATGCCGTGGTGGACGAACGTACTCTTCGCGAGATCTATCTGACCGGCTTCGAGATGGCCGTCAAAAAGTCGCAGCCATGGACCGTCATGTCGGCATACAATCGGCTGAACGGGACGTATTGCTCCGAGAACGAAACGTTGCTTAACCGCATTTTGAAGGAAGAATGGGGACATGAGGGGTTCGTCGTGTCGGATTGGGGCGCTGTGAATGAAGCGGCGGCCAGTGTGGCCGCCGGTATGGAGCTGGAAATGCCGTCCAGCCACGGCGAAGGACAACGCAAGATCGCCATGGCGGTGGAAAACGGACAATTGACCATGGCGGCGCTAGACCGGGCAGTGGAGCGGCTTCTATCGGTGATTTTCAAAGCCGTTGACAACCGGCAAGCCGATGCTGCCTACGATCCGGAAGAGCATCATCGCCTCGCCCGGGTAGCAGCTCGAGAGACGATGGTGCTGCTTAAGAATGAGAACGGGCTGCTGCCCCTGCCGAAACAGGGCAAGTTCGCCATCATTGGAGCCATGGCCGAGCAAGTCCGTTACCAAGGGGGAGGTAGCTCGCATATCAACCCAACGAAGCTGGATAACATTCGGAAGGAGATAGAGAAGACGGCCGACGGCGCTGAAATCCGGTATTCGCCAGGCTATCCGCTGGAAAGCGATGATCCGGACGAAGCGCTCCTGGAAGAAGCGAAGAAGCTGGCAGCTGATTCCGAAGCAGCAATTTTATTCGTCGGATTACCGGATCGGTACGAGTCGGAAGGTTATGACCGCAATCATTTGAACTTGCCGGAGAACCAGATCCAGTTGATCGAGCAGATCGCCTCCGTGCAACCGAACGTTGCGGTAATTTTGAGCAACGGTGGGCCGGTTGTCATGCCTTGGCTCGATCGCGTATCAGCCGTACTGGAAGGTTACTTAGGGGGGCAGGCTGGCGGCGGTGCGATCGCGGATCTGCTGTTCGGAAACGCTAACCCGAGTGGTAAGCTTGCCGAGACGTTTCCGAAGCATTTGAAACATAATCCTTCCCATCCGTTTTTTCCTGGCGAAGGCGACCGGGTCGAATACCGTGAAGGCATCTTCGTTGGTTACCGATACTACGATGCGAAGGAGATCGAGCCTTTGTTCCCGTTTGGATTCGGATTAAGCTACACGACGTTTGCTTATTCCGATCTCGTGATTGACCGAAGCAGCATCACTGATCAGGAGACGGCCGAAGTAAGCGTGAAAGTCCGCAATACGGGGGAAAGGTTTGGTCAAGAAATCGTTCAGCTATATATCCGGGATGTGGAATCCGCGGTAATTCGTCCGGAGAAGGAGCTGAAGGGATTCGCTAAAGTCGCGTTGGAACCAGGAGAAGAGAAAACCGTCACCTTCGAGCTGGATAAGCGAAGCTTTGCATATTACAACACGGAGCTCATGGACTGGCATGTCGAAACGGGAGAATTCCAGGTGCTGATCGGCAGTTCCTCCCGCGATATTCGGCTGCAAGCATCGATAACAGTTCAATCCACAACCGAAATCGTGCCGAAATTCCATCGTAACACGACGCTGGGAGAAATCATGAGCCATCCAGTGGCGATGCCGGTTTTGGCTCAAATGCAAAGTATGGCACCGTCTTCTGCTCAGTCGTCTGACGCTGTTTCTTCCGACATGATGATGGCTATGATGCGCTATATGCCGCTGCGGGCACTGCTTCCGTTTACCGGAGGTGCTTTAACGGAAGAGGGGCTTGCGGGGCTGCTAGACCAATTAAACAACGCCGTACAGGAGGAATCTTGAGTTAATAATTTGTTTGAGATTACTACGTCTCAGTACGTCTTGCTCTTTTATAAAGGTAAGGAATAGGTGACAACTGCTATTAAGGAGTGTTCGGATGCGACACTCCTTTTTGACGTCTCGATTCCCTTTGCCCTGTTGTACAGTCAATACACATCCCAATGATACCAGCCCGTTTATGGGTTTTATGTTACTAATATTTACAGGAGGTGTTCTTTATCCAATTCACATTCTCTATGCTTGTAATCGTATTGCAAGCATATCCGCCATTCCAATTCGGGTATATGAGAGAAGTACACGAATTGCAGCGTATAGTTTGCATGACATGCCGATTGATCCGATAAAGCCGTATGTCCTTGATATTCAATGTGGATAGATGAGAAGCTTTCGATTTTACCGCTGTCCCAGAACGTTTCGCTATTTAAAAACAAATGCACCAAATGAGAGGAGTGAGCTCCTTCTCACTCGTATCTCGATTACTATTGCCCTATGGTACAGCGTAATCTGCCCTTATGTACGATATCTAGTACGAATCGATCATGTATAATGAATAGTAAAGAAGGTTATCACAGTGAATGACACAACCGATTAATTTGCAATCCATATTCAGATGGGGGTACTCATATGACTTTGCACACATCCATAGGGAAAATAAACATAACGGATCAGGTTATTTCGAAGATTGCCGGCACAGCAGCGAAAGCAACAGATGGTATTGTATCGATGACCGCTGGCCTTGTGGACGGAGCAGTTAAGCATTTGAGCGGCAAAAGGATGATGAAGGGAATTCAAGTAAAAATCTCAGATGCGATGGTTTCAGTTGAACTGAGAATTATTGTTCAACACGGGTTGAAGATCCACGAGGTATGCCGTGGTTTACAGCGTAACGTCCGCGAAGCTATCGAACAATTAAGCGGCCTTACAGTTGCTGCGGTTCATGTTCGTGTGGAAGGATTGTCCCTATCATAGAAAAGACTCACTTTAAGATCTTGCAGATATACATCATGAAGATAGGAGAAGAGAATGGAGTTAAACGCTAATTGGATTGGAAAAGAAACTACCTTAACGGCCGCAAGGATTCCTATCGTATTGTGGGTTCTTCTCGTAACCACGGCAACCATAACGTTGCAGACGATCGTCAATCCTGTCGTTGTTCCGACCATTTATTTCCTTGTTATGATTGCCGTCCATGTGACGTTGTACTGGCATGTGAAGGTCGTCGTATCCGTCTCTCGTTTACTTTACGTCACCGTCCAGGGCGTTTTCATTTTCAGTACAGCCCTTTTGATGCCTGATGGTATGCCGGCGCTGTTGATCGGGCTGCTACCCGTATTAATTGGTCAGTGCTTGGCTATCTATCGTAGGTTAATCATTGTATCCATGATTTTCGTGATCCTGTACGCTTGTTTTTGCATATTTACTTTAAATACGCAGTGGTCCAATGATATATTGCTATTTATTGCGTTGATGATCTTTATGACGATTATCATCATATCGTATGCAATATTATTTTACAGGCAAGTTGAATCTCGGATGCGGACAGAATTCTTTCTGAAGGACTTAAAGCAAGCTCATGATCAGGTCGAACAACTTACTATCGCCAACGAAAGGCAACGAATGGCAAGAGATCTTCATGACACGCTTGCACAGGGGCTGGCGGGGCTTATTATGCAACTTGAAGCGACTGAAGCGCATCTGAATAGAGGGAACTTGGAGCGTGCCAAGGAAATAGTTAACAAATCGATGAGTCAGGCCAGACGAACGTTGGCTGATGCAAGGAATGCCATTGATGATTTGCGTGCTCGGACGCTGCCTGAACTTGATTGGCAGGATGCAGTGAAGAGTGAGGTTCATCGATTTTCCTCTGCAACAGGCACTGCAGTCAAGTTAAATAATGCCGTTAAGATCCGCTTGTCCGGGAAGACAATGGAGCATCTTCTCTATGTACTACGAGAAGCATTAACGAATATCGCAAAGCATGCCGAGGCAACCGATGTTATCGTTCAAATGGAAGACACTACCGATGGGAACTTCCGCATGACGATTCGGGATAACGGTATCGGATTTAATCCGGACATCATCGGTAACCAAGCGGGACACTATGGGCTTATCGGCATAAAGGAGCGTGTTCGATTGATTGGCGGGCATTTAAACATTCAGAGTACTGGAACAGGTACTTGTATTCAGATTTTATTACAGAAAAAGGAATCGGAAGGCGGATAAGATCATGAAACATAAGATACTGATTGTGGACGACCATTGGGTGGTACGGGAAGGATTGAAAATGATTCTGGAAACGGATGAGCAGTATGAAGTCATCGGCGAAGCCGAAGAGGGAGAGTCGGCGATAGGCCTGATCAAGGAAGCCGAGCCGGACATCATTTTGTTAGACCTGAATATGCCTGGTGGATTGGACGGTCTGGGAACGCTGGAAAAGATGAAAGAGCTTCAATTGGAAATACCGGTAATCATCTTGACGACTTATAATGAGGACGAGCTGATGATGAATGCTCTAGCCCTAGGCGCCAAAGGATATCTGCTGAAAGATACAAGCAGAGATAACTTGTTTCGAACGCTCCAGTCTGCCTTGCGTGGCGAGACGCTGCTGCAACCTGAAATTACGTCAAGAGTGTTTGCATTCCGCCCCCATCGGCAATCCTCATCATCAGTGCCCGAATCATCTTACCAGGTCACTCCGAAAGAGCGAATCATTTTACAAGCGATAGCAAGAGGGGCGCGAAATAAGGAAATTGCCTCAGATTTGGGAATCTCGGAAAGAACGGTGAAAGCTCATCTAACCAATATTTATAACAAACTGGGAGTCGACTCGCGGTCGGAGGCGGTAGCTGTATCAATCGAAAAAGGAATTCTTCAATTGTAAGACATCGCACTTAGCCTTGGTCTGCCCATACTTCTCTATCTGCCTGGTCGTACCATAGGAGACCCTATCGTACGATTTTTTTATTGTGTCCCCTGTTCCGACTCGATCTTTAGTTATGGCTGACCATACCTTAAAACAGCACTATCGGATAACTGGAACATCATATGGGACAAATCTTCAATGCTCAAATCAAACCCACTTTCCATCCATTTGTTAATCATGCTTAAGCAGCCCGTTGTCAAATAGCGATATATGTAGTCTGCAATCTTCTCCGAACACTTCAGATTCAGATTCAACTTGAGAATGTGAGTTGCTTCAGCAATAAAGCTGATTTGGAAGGAGGAATTCTCCAAGCGGCGTAATAGGATGTTGAAAATTTCCGCATTCGCCTTAATGTATGCTAACAGTTCTTGTAAATAATGAAGGCTGCTTAAATTGGAATCGATTTTAGCAACACGTTCTTTGATATGGTAAAGTAAATCCGCTTCAATCTCCTCCAGAAGAGCAAATTGATCTTTGTAATAAAGATAAAAGGTGGAACGGTTAATACCGGCATTCTCACATAATTCCTTGATGGTAATCTTATGGATCGATTTGAAGCTCATTAATTCCACCAAACTGTTTTTTAATAAAGTTTTTGTTAATCGGACCCTCTGATTTTCTTTGTTTTTCATCGATCGGCATCCTCTCTGTGTTCATTAATTTATGTCGACTTGGCGGGAGTCGGACATTTGATACAAAAGCGTCTTACACACAACATCTAGAAAACAACTGCTGGTTGTGAAATAGACACTGTGTCAGATAATATAAATCTATACACGAACCTTGTCAAGCTGGAGCTTGTAGTGTCGATTAAGATAGTTTAGACCATCCGAGAACACATTTCGGCTGCCCGTCGCGTGACAAATTCAACTCGTGACACCTTGGTAATGGAGGGGACAATTATGAGAAAACAAAGAGTTTTGCTGACAGGGGCCACCGGGGGAATGGGGTTCCTTGCATTGCAAGAATTATTAACGCGTACGGATATACAGGATATCACGATTCTGGTACTGGATACCGAAGCAGACAGACAAAAATTGAAAGGTTACGAGAATCGAACAGGGCTAACGATCCACTGGGGGGATCTTACTCATTATCAAGACGTATTTGAATGTGTGAAACAAGCAGATATCGTGTTGCATGTCGCAGCCCTGGTATCTCCGGCTGCTGATTATTATCCGAAGTTGGCGATGAAAGTAAACTTTGGCTCCATGAGAAACATCATTCAGGCGATTCAAGAACAAGGACGTATGGATGAAGTCAAAGTCGTTTCCATTGGAACGGTTGCCGAAACTGGTGACCGAATGCCTCCGATTCATTGGGGCAGAGTCGGGGATCCCATTAAACCCAGCATGTACGATTATTATGCAGTGTCCAAGATTGCCGCAGAACGATTACTAATTGAATCCGGCCTTAAATATTGGGTCAGTCTTCGACAGACCGGTATCATGGGACCTGCCATGAGCAAGATTAAGGATGCGATCATGTTCCATAACTGCCTGGATAATGTTCTGGAGTATGTATCGGACAGGGACTCGGGACGTTTGCTTGGAAATTTATGTTTAAAAGAGTATTCAGGTGAATTATCGGAAGACTTCTGGGGACATATCTACAATATCGGTGGTGGTGAAAGCTGCCGTGTCGACACGTTTACGATGTATAAGGAGCTCTACGGTGCCATCGGTTTCAAAAATCTTAAATACGTGATAGACCCGAAATGGTATGCAACACGAAATTTCCATGGACAGTATTACCTGGATTCGGACAAGCTGGAAGAGCATCTGCACTTCAGACAGGATTCTATGCAATATTTCTATGATGCCTATTTGGATAACCTCGGAGCTACGGCAGCGATATCTCGGGTCATATGCAAATTACCGGGCGGCCAAAAGGTGATGGGCAGCATCATGAAAAAAATCTTTCTCAAAGAAGCCAGAACGAAACATGGGACGGTGCGTTTTATCGAACAAAATATGGAAGAGCACATTGACGCTTATTGGGGAAGTAAACAAGCATGGGAAGACATTCCTGATGATATCAATAACTTCCATCCTTTTAAAGACTGGGACCAAGTCATATGGATTGATCACGGTTATGATGAATCCAAACCGGAGAACGAACTAGCGTTGGAGGATATGAAGGGAGCCGCAATCTTCAGAGGCGGGGTATGCAGGTCGACCTCCATGAACACAGGTAACTGGAGAGACAAATTGCATTTCACTTGTGCTTTTGGTCATGATTTTGAGGCAAGTCCGCGCCTTGTTCTGGAAGGCGGTCACTGGTGCCCTGTCTGCGAGCGTAAAAGCTGGAATTATGCTGCCAGAGCCAAGGTAGATCCCTTCTTTGCACAAGTGTGGAATCCTTTGCATCATTATGAAGAAACGGAACGAGAATATGACAAGGAAGTTTCCGAATTGGATGTATGATGACCACCAGTCCATATTTTTTCTTCCCGATCGTACATGTAGGGCATGCCCTTTTGTACGATTTTTTTTGATCCGTTATTCGATATGATCGGGTAAAGAGGTTGTCCTGCAGGCAATTTGTCTCGATTACTGCTTGATGAAAGGGGAAGAAATAGAGTTATGGCAAAATGGTTATATCGCCTCGGTGCATGGTCTGCGAGGAAAAGGAAATCGGTAATTATTGGAGGACTCGCACTGCTTATATTGCTCGCGACCTTGGGGCTTAGCCTGGGAACTTCCTTTACGGGGGAGATGACCATACCTGGCACCAAATCAGACCAGGCCGCTGACATTTTAAAAGAAGAATTTCCGTCGTCCGATGACGGTGGTCAGATAAGGTTGGTTTTCAAAGCCGATAATGGCACCATTGAATCAGACATCAGTAAGAAATGGATTCTTCAGGCTTTGAAGGACGTCCAAAAGGATTCGTTCGTAAAATCCGTGTTGAGTCCATACGACGCAATGACGATAAGCCCAGACAAAAAGATCGGATATGCCGATATAACGTATGTTCAGCCGGCAAACGAGGTTGGAGAGCACTCCAAAGAGCATGTTCTGGGAATTGTGGAATCCTTACGCGGGAAAGGGATTCAGACAGAGCTCGCAGGCAGCGTGGCATTCTCGGAAATTGAAATCGGTGCAATCTCTGAAGTAATCGGAATCCTGATTGCCTTTATGATTCTGGCATTCACCTTTACATCGTTCCTTGTTGCTGGTCTTCCGATTTTGACGGCCGTCATCGGTCTTGGCATTGGATTAATGACCGTCATCATCGGCTCCAACTTTATATCGATGTCATCTTTCTCGATTACGCTTGCGGTCATGCTCACTTTGGCCGTAGGCATCGATTACGCTTTGTTTATCGTTTCCAGGTATCGCCAGCAACTGGCAGAAGGATACGAACGTCATACGGCAATTGCGCAGGCCAATGCTACGGCCGGAAGTTCGGTTGTATTTGCGGGATTAACCGTTATCATAGCGCTGGTGGGTTTGTCCGTTGTACAGATTCCGTTTATTACCATGATGGGTCTCGCCGCAGCGGTTAGTGTACTATTCGCAGTATTGATAGCCGTTATATTTGTACCGGCCGTATTGGGAGCTGCAGGGGAGCGGATCAGTCCTTCACGTGAGAATAAATGGCTCCGGAGATGGTCAGGGAGTAAAAAGGAGAAGGTCGGCGGTAGTCGTTGGGGCAAGGTCGTAACGAGAAAGCCTTGGCTTACATCCATTCTATGCATTGCCATTCTGACCACATGCACCGTACCGTTTCTCCACATGGAGCTTGGGTTGCCAGACAATGGCTTGAAGTCTACCGATACGACGGAGCGCCGCGGCTATGATCTGCTTGCCGAGGGATTCGGAGAAGGATTTAATGGACCTCTTGTAATTGTGGCAAGAGCTAAAGGAAGTGCAGATGCTCAAACGGATATTGAAAAGGCAACGGCATATATAAAAGAACTGCCAAATGTAGCAAGTGTAACGCCAGCCATTCCAAGTCCTTCGGGGGAGACGGCTATCATCAATTTGCTGCCGGAGACGGGTCCACATGATATTCGTACGACCAAGCTTGTAAAGGCAATTCGGGACAAGGCAGACCAGATCAATAAGGACAGCCATTTAGAAATCATGGTCACAGGCGGAACAGCGGTTAACATCGATATTTCCGAAAAGCTTGCTGAAGCGTTGCCTAAGTTTGCGTTGCTGATCGTTGGTCTTGCCTTCGTGCTTCTCATGCTCGTATTTCGTTCCGTGCTTGTACCGATAAAAGCCGTACTAGGGTTCTTGTTTACGCTAGGAGCTACCCTGGGCTTTATTGTATGGGTCATTCAAGACGGTTATCTTGCGAGCCTGTTCGGCATTCCCGAACCTGGCCCTGTACTAAGCTTTCTGCCGATCCTTGTAACAGGCATTCTGTTTGGTCTTGCTATGGATTATGAAGTATTCCTTGTCAGTAGGATGCGCGAAGAGTACACACATACGGGCGATGCACGCCAATCCGTAAAAAACGGAATCACGCATAGCGGTCCGGTGGTTTCAGCAGCAGGGCTGATCATGATTGCCGTATTTGCCAGCTTTATTTTGGCCGAGGATCCAATCATCAAGTCCATGGGACTGGCACTTTCCTTTGGGATTCTGGTTGACGCCTTTATCGTACGTATGACCCTTGTTCCGGCGATCATGACGATCTTTGGGAAGAGTTCCTGGTATTTGCCAAAATGGTTGGATCGTATCTTGCCCAACATTGACGTTGAAGGCGAATCTGTTATGAAAGACACACGTCTCTAACTTGTGATACAAAGGACAGTAGCTTTTGCTTCCAGATCGTACATAAAGGGCTCGCCCTTCATGTACGATTTTTTGGTTTCCGTTCGTTTCTCGGTTTTTCCGTAAGGAACTCGGTCTCGAATTGCATTTAAACTTTTAACGGTTCCAGAAACAGCTTTTTTAAAATTTGAAATTGCTCGTTCGGATCTACCCTAGTCTGGAATGCATTAATTTCGTTCAGCATCGCCATCTTTTTGGAAAAGTTGCCGAATACATTCATCATGGTAAGCAGAATATTCACGGTGTTTCCATTGGTTCGTACCGAGCCATCCTGTTCTCCAAGTTTAGCCAACTCGGTGAAGAGGTTGATCAATCTGTCGTAATGGGCTTGGTACAACTCGATGTCCTCTAGCGGTTCGATAGAAAGCGCTACGTAACATTCAAAGGCTTCAATCAGTTTGGAACTGCGTTGATTCTCTGCTTGCTGGAAGAAAATGAGCGCATCAAAAATACGCTCTAACTTGTCGTAGCAAGTACCGTCGCCACGAACAATATTCTCAAATGCCTTGATCTCAACCTGAACGATATCTGAAGCTACGGCGACAATCAGGTGTTCCTTTTTTGGAAAGTAACGAAATATAGTAGCAACTCCAAGATTTGCTTCTTGGGCAATCTCTTGCATCGTGGCCTGTTCAAAGCCTTTACTGGCAAACACGGATTTTGCGGCTTCAATAATGCTTGCGCGCCGTTTTATTCGCAGATCGCTTCGTTCATGCTCGAGTCGTTCACGGGGTTGGATGGGAAAAACCTCCTTGTATCTTGAACTCAAATTATGCTACCAACTGCGGAGTTTTTTGTCAATTTGAAGTCGGTGATATTATAATGATATAATTAAAATCGAAATGATAGTAAGACTATCAAATAAAAGAGGAGGCGTAAGATGTCTATGCGTAAAAGCCGTGCCGCGACTAAGGTTGATTTTTTGGATCATTCCTTTATTCAGCAACCTTTTCCAGTTTATGCGATGTTGCGAGAGAACGAGCCCGTTCATCGATTCCTGCTACCGGGTGGACATTATGCCTGGATGGTATCCCGCTATGAGGATGCAGTGAAGATTTTGCAGGACGAACGTTTTGTTACAAGTCCTCCTCATCATGGGCAAATGGGGGAGAAGCAACCACCCCATATGGAGATTATTTCGCATAATCTGCTCAGCGTTGACCCAGAGGATCACCGCCGCCTTCGCCGGTTGATTCAGAAAGCATTCACCCCGCGTATGATCGAGCAACTACGTGGAAGAATTGAACAGGTAAGCGAAGGATTGTTAGACAAGGTGCTTGCTTCTGGTAAACATGACTTCGATCTGATTGAGGAATACGCATTTCCGCTGCCCATTATCGTCATTTGTGAAATGCTTGGTGTACCTCTGCAGGATCAAGAAAAATTCAGAACATGGTCCAACACGATTATGGAGGGCGTCAGCAATCCGCAGATGAACCAAGAGATGGATGAGGTTATGAAAGCCTTTGTGGAATACCTACAAGAATTAATTGCTGATCGGCGAAAGCATTTGAAGGAGGATCTCATCAGTGATCTCATTAGCGTAGAGGAACAAGGAGATAAGTTGACGGAGCAGGAACTGTACGCACTTGTGTTTGTACTAATCATTGCAGGACATGAGACGACGGTGAACCTGATCGGTAATGGTATGCTTGCCCTTATGGAGCATCCCGAGCAGAAACGGTTATTGATGGAGAACCCAGATTTGATTCAATCGGCCGTGGAAGAAGTGTTGCGATTTAATGGGCCGGCTGAGGTGAGCAATATCCGTTGGGCAACGGAGGACGTCGAGATGGACGGTAGGTTTATTCGCCAAGGCGACATGATGCTGGTTGCCTTATCATCCGCGAATCGCGATTCACGTCAATTTTACGAGCCGGATACGTTTGATATTACACGAAAAGTCAATAACCATATTGCGTTTGGCAAAGGGGTGCATTATTGCCTTGGGGCACCGCTTGCACGGCTTGAAGGTGAGATTGCCATTAACGACCTGTTTCGAAGGCTGCCAAATATTCGATTAAATACGGACCCTCAGCTCCTGGAATGGAGACCCGGCATGATCATTCGTGGCTTGAAAGCCTTTCCGGTAGCATTCTGAAAAGTAAAACGGAACCCAGTCATTTCCCATATAACAAAACATTGATTTCTTGACAAGGTAACTATTTTCGTTTCAAAGTCAATTCACCTGTATACGACATGTATGCTTATGTAAATTGAATTTCTAACCCGCTGTCATTAAAAGATCAGTGGGTTTTTATACGTGGAGAAGGAAAATTAGTATCCAGTTTAACTGGTAACGCGCTTTTTAATATTTACAAATCATGTTTAGTTTCTCTCTGGTCCGTTAACGCAAGCAGTTATATGATCTTGGTAGGCTTCAAAATGAAAGCGCTGCATTATGAATGCAGCCATGACCAAGGGGGGAATTCATGCATGTGGATGCGAAAGATCAGTCTGCTGTTCTGCAGTCTGATTCTGGTGTTCATGACGGCATGCAGCAGCGGTTCGGGCGGCGATGTGAAGACGAGCGAACCCGGCAAAGCGGATGAGACCGTCAACGCGCCTGCGGCAGCGAATGATGAGGAACCGGCAGACGAGCCAAGCGGCGAGGAAGACATAACCGGTACGCCGGTGATGGATTTTGATATGGGCGGCCGCACCATCAAATGGGTGTCCTGGTATGACGAGTCCATCCAGGAAGACAACCCTGACAACATTAAACGGAAACGAAATTTGGAAGCATTGATGGAAAAGCATCATTTTAAAATGGAATACGTGATTGTGGATTACGGCGAGTATCAGGATAAGGTGACAGCCTCGCTGGTAGCGGGCGAGCCGATCGGCGATATTATCCGGGTTGCCAGGCCGTGGATGATTCCGGCGCTGGTCGATCAAGGTTTGTTCGCACCGGTGGACGAATACACCAAGAACGAGAAGGTATTCATTCAGCAGTACACAAACGAGTACTCCCAATACGAAGGAAGGGGCTACGGATTTCGGACCGGCATCAACGGCGCATCGTCCGGCATTTTCTATAACCGCACGTTAATGAATCAATTGGGCATGAAACCGTTGCAGGAATACGTCAACGAAGACAACTGGAATTGGGACACGTTCATTCAAGTCGCGAAAGAAGCGAACAAAGATTCAAATAACGACGGCAAGTTGGATATTTGGGGGCTTGCGACCGCTTCCCTGCTGGTTCCTGCCATGGCTTCAAACGAAGCGAATCTGGTCATTCTCGATCAACAAGGACTCGAGGATCCCAAGACCTTGGAAGTGCTGAACTTCTTGTCACGCCTCGCTACAGAGGCGGTTGGCAGGCCAACGGAAGGCGGAGACTGGACTGAGCCGGGGCAATTTTTCCGCCAAGGCAACACCTTGATGGTTGCCGGCAGCGACTATGAAATGGAAAATTTCAAGCAGGACATGCCGGATTACGATATCGGATTTCTCCCATTTCCGAAAGGGCCAAGCGCAACAAGTTATCACTCGCATAATACGATCCCGAACTACCTGACGATACCAAGCGCTGTGGAACATCCCGAACGGCTGGTGTACATTTACGAGAAAATTAACGATATCGACTCGATCTACGACTATCCGAAACAATCTACTCTGGAGACTTTATTTAGCAACGAGGATGATATTCAAAATGCCAAGATTGCCGGTGAGAGCATTAAAGTGATCGAGACCGACAACGGATATCCATCGATGCCTTATTACGAGTTTATCGGGGAAATCATGGAAGGCATCCCGGTATCAACGGTCGTCGAGAAGTACAAAGCGCCATTTCAGGCTGCGATTGATGCGGTTTGGAAAAAGTGAGCAGGGACCGTCAAGCATCACGGCCACCCTCGCATCATCTTTCGATTAGGAGGGCGGCCTGAGGCAAGGCCGTTATAACTGGAAAGCGATTTCAATTAATGCCTCTTAACGGCAGAGGGAGGATAGCCTTTCGATTCCTTGAACACTTTGCTGAAATAGGAAAGATCATAGAAACCGCAGCATTCGGCGGCTTCCGTCACGGTACAATTGCCGGTTGCCAGCATGATTTCAGCATTGTTTACGCGAACACGCTGCAAGTATTCCTTGTAGGTCGAACCGGTGTTCAGCTTGAATAATTTCCCCAGATAGACGGGATGGAGATTGAACTGCTCGGCAAAATCGTTTAACGTCAAGTCTTCCGCATAGTGCTCTTCGATGAATGTGGTCAGTTTCTTGATCCGCGGATCCATCACCATCGTCGTTTGGCGATGCATGCCGCGAAGTAGCCGATGGAGAATGAGTTCGAACAGTGCACGCGCATGGATCATATAGAACGGTTGTTTATTCATCCATACGTGGTTGAACTCCCGGATGTAGGCAAGAATCTCTTTGGTGATCAATTTCTTCGTGACGACGCCAAACGGAAGCTGAATATGATTATGCGGTTCGGCCCAGAAAAAATTGAACGGATACGCATGCATGGGAGACTCTTTGAACGTATGGGCTTCCCGTATGCTTCCCCCGGGAACGTATACCAGATCGCCTGCTTCGACTGCAAATTTTTGGCCGTTAATGTAGTAGTTTGCCCGGCCTTCAACGACGAAGGTCAAATCATGAAATCCGATTCGTGCCTTCTGAATCTTCCAATCGGGATAACATTTGCGGTCTACGAACAGAAAGATATTCGGTACGAGATGAGGGTGATATTCAAGCTCCAAGCGAAGATCGCCTCCTTTTAGAAAAAATTGTAATGTCCTAAGGAACATTTACAACCTGTGATTGGATTGTATTTACCATGGAATCACCATGGAATCATCGCGCTGATTGACGAATCCAAAAAAAATTTGGGAGGAGCAGTCTAATGAAACATTTCATGATTTCACGCTTTAACAAAGCCATATGCGCATGTTTGGCCCTTGTCATTGCATTGTCCCTTATGGCGGCACCTGGCGATGTTGCCGCTGCCAGCGACGCCGTCGTGAATGTATCGTCGGAAAAACAAGTGATTCGCGGCTTCGGAGGCATTAACCACCCGGCATGGATCGGGGATTTGACGGCGGCACAGCGAGAAACCGCCTTCGGTAACGGAAACAACCAGTTAGGATTCTCGATACTAAGAATCTACGTGCACGAAGACCGCAATCAGTGGTACCGCGAATTGGATACGGCTAAACGAGCCATTGCCCTTGGAGCCATCGTATTTGCTTCCCCTTGGAATCCGCCGGCCGATATGGTCGAGACCTTTAACCACAACGGCGATACGTCGGCAAAGCGGCTTCGTTACGACAAGTATGCCGCGTATGCCCAGCATCTTAACGATTTCGTGACGTACATGAGAAACAATGGCGTCGATCTGCATGCGATATCCGTCCAAAACGAGCCCGATTATGCACATGACTGGACGTGGTGGACACCGCAGGAAATGCTTCGGTTTATGAAAGAAAATGCCGGATCGATCAACACGAGAGTCATCGCGCCGGAATCGTTCCAGTATCTGAAAAATATGTCGGATCCGATTTTGAATGATCCCCAGGCGCTTGCCAATATGGATATTCTCGGCGCTCATCTGTACGGGACCCCGGTTAGCAATTTCGCTTATCCGCTATTCAAACAAAAAGGAGCGGGAAAAGATCTCTGGATGACGGAGGTATACTACCCGAACAGCGACAACAACTCGGCGGATCGCTGGCCTGAAGCCCTTGACGTGTCCTATCATATCCACAATGCTCTGGTAGAAGGCGATTTTCAAGCCTACGTGTGGTGGTATATCCGAAGATCTTACGGTCCGATGAAGGAGGACGGCACGATCAGCAAACGCGGCTACAATATGGCTCATTTCTCCAAATTTGTCCGCCCCGGCTATGTCAGGGTGGATGCCACGAAAAATCCTGAATCCAACGTTTACGTATCAGCCTATAAAGGTGACAACAAAATCGTTATCGTTGCGATTAACCGGAGCAGCGCCGGGGTCAATCAGAACTTTGTGCTGCAAAACGGATCGGTTTCGCAGGTATCAAGGTGGATCACGAGCGGCAGCAGCAATCTTCAACCCGGTACGACTCTCAATGTAACGGGGAGCAACTTCTGGGCCCATCTTCCCGCGCAGAGCGTTACGACCTTTGTAGGCGAACTCGGGCGGTAATTTATCGTCCACGGTACTGGTTTCAATAATAAGCAGCAGTTTTAACAAAGAGCTGTCTCCAGGTCTTGCAGGCGACTTGGAAGGACAGCTCTTTGTTCTGGGCTGGATTTGATCCGAAATTTCAGCCCTAAACGGTTGGATGTCATTTCGCTCCCAGCCTATAGCCATGGTAAGCAATTGTACCCCGAGGAAGGAATTGTACCTTTTTCTTGCGAACAGTCAAGTGTATCATCGTATTGCCTTACTTTGAAAACGCTTTCTATTGAGGAGGGTACATATGCAGCGTTTATGGTCCAAGTTCTCCCCGGTGTTCCGCAGATTTCTGATTTCCTACTTGATCGTGCTCCTGATCCCCCAAATTGCGGGCTATGCATCGTACAGGACTTCGATTGAAGTGGCGAAAGCAAGCTCAATCGAAAACAGCCTGAGTTCCTTGAATCTGGGAAAAGAGATCATCGAGCGTCATCTGGTGGAGGTGGAAACCTTCACGAAGCAGCTTGCGATCAATCAGGATCTATATCGTCTGATCGCTGATCCCAAGCCGCTCGACAGCAACAACGTTTATGGCTTGGGACGCATGCAGCGCAGCCTGTCCATGTACAGCAGCACGAATGATTACCTCTCCAATTTTTTCATCTACATACGTAATTATAACGCAATTATTACGCCGAATACCGTCTATTACCGGCCCGAGCATTATTACGAGGCGAATCGGCTTGAAGGAATGACGTTCGAGGAATGGGAGGAGGCTGTATTAAAGAAACCTCATCTGAATGAAATGGTTCCGCTTAAAAAATATAGGCGGGAAATCCGCGATACGGTGTTTGTCGAGACGCCGGCCGTCACGTTTCTGCAATCGATCCCGCTTAACAGCTTTAACAATCCGCAGGCGATGATCGGCGTACTGATCGATGAAGATCATATGGGCAGCCTGCTGCAAAATATCGTGGACCAATACGGGGGCTGGGCGTTGGTTGCGGACCGGGAAGGCAGATTGATCCTGTCCCGCGGCATCGGAGAAGAGGAGGCCAAGCGCTTCACCGAAGCTTCTTCCGATGAGAACGGCGAGGTCAGCCCCACGGGCGACGGACGGCTGTTGATCTCCATCCGGTCCGACCTGAACGGCTGGACCTATATGGCCGGAATACCCGAGCAGGCGCTGATGACGAAGGCCGACAGAATCCAGAAAATTACGACGACATTTACGCTGGCAGCGCTGGTTATCGGTTTGCTGATCGGACTTGTGCTCGCGTACCGGCACAGTGCTAAGGTCCATTCGCTACTGTCCGTTTTTCGCGAACAAAACCACGTTTCTCGGGAAAAGATCGGCAACGAGTATGATTTTCTGGCCGGCAATATCGCGGCGCTGATCGCAAACAATAAATTGCTGGAGTCTTCACTGAACGATCAGCTCCCGCTGCTTAGGGATGCGTTCATCAAGCGGCTGCTGACAGGCGACTTCTATACGCTGCGCGAGCTCGAGGCGGTTTCCGGTCAAACCGGAGTCCGGCTCCGCGGCGAGCATGGACGTGCAGGCATTCTGAAAGTTGCCGGATATGGCAGCGCCGACAGTGAGGAAATCATCCAGGAACTCAGCGTCGCCCGGTTGATCGTCCGGCAGGCCTTGAGCCGGCTGGAACCCGATGTGCTGGTTACGGACTGGGGTTCGGACCAGATCGCTTTCGTGCATGTGCTTGCCGGAGAGCTAAATCGCCGCCTGGAAGACGGTTTGCTCGAACTGGTCGATGCCGTATATCGGCAGCATCGATTGTCGATCACGATCGGGCTGGGTTCGGCGTTCGACGCGTGGAACGGCGTAGCCGACTCGTTCAACGAAGCGCAGCAAGCACTGGAATATGCCGTCCACACCGGGGCAGTCGGCATCACCCGGTTCGAGGATGCGATGAAAGCAACGGAGCTGTACTATTATCCGATTGAATCCGAACAGCGAATGCTCAATACGCTTAAGGCGGGTGAACTGGAGGAAACCTACCGTCTTCTTGACCAGCTGTTCAGCCGGAACTTTGAAGAAAGGGAGTTGTCGTACGATATGACGCAGCAGTTTGTGACGGAGCTGAAGGGAACCTTTTTAAAGCTGGCCGAACAAAAAATATTCCACGACGAGTCGTTGACCGACCATATCAAGGAACAGATCGCTGCCGTTTCGTCAACGGACGGGGTCGATCAGCTCAGGGACAGATTCGGAAAGCTTATTCATGATATATGCATGGACGTCCGGAAGAAAAAATGCGACATGCATGCCGAGACCGTAAGTGAGATCATCCGCTATATCCACGAGCGTTACTCCGACGCCGAGCTGACGCTTTATCGTATCGCGGAGCATATTGGCAAGCCAGAAAAATATATCTCCCAAATGTTCAAGGAGCATACGGGAACGAATCCTTCGGACTACGTTGAACTGGTGAGGATCGGCAAGGCGGCCGAGCTGCTGCAGCAGAACCTATTGACGATTGACGAAATCGCTGCGCAGGTGGGGTATAACAGCGCCCATTCATTTCGGAGGGCCTTCAAGCGGGTTCGCGGCGTGTCGCCGAGCACGTTCCGGCAAATGGCCGATTAAGGAGACGGCGACCTAGCCGTCTTTTACGGAAGGGGAGTCAGGCACCTCATTAAACGAATGGATCGGACGTGTCGAGTGACGTTTTTTTATCGAATCCGTCAAATGAAAAAAACGAGGAAAATCAACGCTTGGAAAGTATCCGTTTCCGAAATTGTACGGTGAGGGAGAAAGTGTGCCTTTACGGCGCCGAGCGTGCAATTTTATGATTACGCACAAGAAAGCGCTGCCAAACAGAGTTCCTGCTTCATTGGCAGCTGCTCATCGAAGGAGGGATGGAACTGAGTACTCTATTTTCCAAGTCCAAAACAGTCAGAGCCCCGAGCAATACACGCTCGGAAATCGGGAGATTTGCCTCCCGAAGCTTCAGAAGACATTGGCAGCTGTATCTGCTGGTCATTCCGCCGGTCTTGTATTTCATCATCTTCAAGTACTTGCCGATGGCAAACGCCGTGCTTGCCTTCAAGAACTATAACGTGGTGAAAGGGATTTGGGGAAGTCCATGGGTCGGCACGCAGTACTTCGAGATGTTTTTTCGCAACCCGGCGTTCGCGACGCTGATCAAAAATACGCTGTACATTTCGTTCTATCAATTGATCGTCGGGTTTCCGATCCCGATTCTGCTGGCGTTGGCCTTGAACGAGGTGAAGAGCGCAAGGTTCAAAAAAACCGTGCAGATGGTCACCTATGCGCCATATTTCATCTCCACAGTGGTCATGGTGTCCATCATCATGCTGTTCCTGTCCCCACGTCTTGGGATCGTGAATACCATTGCCGGCGCGCTTGGCTTCGAAGCGATCAATTATCTTGGAGAGCCAGGCATGTTCCGCACGATTTACGTGCTGTCCGACGTATGGCAAACGATGGGCTACTCCGCCGTAATTTATCTTGCTGCGCTGGCGGGAGTGGACCCGTCATTATACGAAGCGGCCAAGGTGGACGGTGCCAATCGGTTACAGAAAATTCTGAACGTCGATCTCCCCGGCATTCTGCCGGCCGCGGTCATCATTCTGATTCTCAGCGTAGGCAACATCATGGCGCTCGGCTTCGAGAAAATGTACTTATTGCAAAATCCGCTGAACTTGTCCACGTCGGAAATCATCTCCACGTATGTGTACAAAATCGGGTTGCTGAACGCGAATTACAGTTTCGCCACGGCGGTCGGGCTATTCAATTCCTTGATCAATCTGGTGCTGCTCCTGGTTGTCAATGCCGTTGCCAAGCGGGCTTCTAATACCAGTCTCTGGTAAATTTCGCGAAAAGGGGGGAGTGACATGAACGCATTGCAAACCCATCAAGGAAGCCGACGGAGCACGAGGATCAAGATCAAGGAGTCGCTGGGGGACCGCATTTTTCTGAGCGTGACCTATATCTTGCTGACCTTGGTTCTAATTGCCGTCCTGTATCCGCTTATTTACATCGTAAGCTCGTCCCTGAGCAGTCCAAGCGCCGTCTCTGCAGGCAAGGTGTGGCTGTGGCCGGTCGACGTATCGCTGGCGGGGTATGAAGCGGTGTTCCGAAACGGCCAGGTGCTGACGGGTTATGCCAATTCGCTGTTTTATACCGTTGCCGGTACGTTTATCAGCGTATCCCTGACCATCATGGTCGCATACCCGTTATCGAAAAAGTCATTCTTCGGCCGCACGCCGCTTATGGTTTTCATTACATTCACCATGCTGTTCTCCGGCGGTTTGATCCCGACCTATCTGGTCGTCAAATCGATGGGCATGATCGACACGCGCTGGGCGCTGCTCATTCCGAACGCCGTGTGGGTATGGCAGGTCATTATCGCCAGAACCTTCTTTCAGACCTCGATCCCGGATGAGCTTTCCGAGGCGGCAGACATCGACGGGTGCAGCGACATCCGCTACATTTTCAGCGTCGTTCTTCCGCTTGCCAAACCGATTATCGCCGTGCTCTCACTCATGTACGCGGTGGGGCAGTGGAACGCCTACTTCGATGCCCTGATCTATTTGAAATCGCAATCGCTCTATCCGCTCCAGCTCATTCTCCGCAGCATTCTCATCCTGGGCAGCGGAACGGGCAATATGGATGCCGGGGAGATGGTTAAGCAGCAGCAAATGGCCGAGCTGATGAAATACTCGCTCATTGTGGTGGCAAGCCTCCCGGTGCTGGTGATCTATCCGTTTGTGCAGCGCTATTTCGTACAAGGCATGCTGATTGGCTCCGTGAAGGGCTGATCCCGGGCATCGCCCGTTATAGTGATAACCAATTCATGAGGGGGAGATTGATTTGAGAAAAACGGGAACCCGTCTGCTTGTTCTCATACTGATGCTTAGTTTGGTGCTTGCCGGATGCTCCGGCGGAAACGACAACGAAGGAAGCGAAGGGACAGAAGGCGGCTTACAGGATTCCGGTGAGAAGGTAACGATCAACGTATTTGCCCATCAAAGCTCGGATGTGGATCTGAAAACCAATAAGTTTACGAAAAAAATGGAAGAGCAATTCGGCATCAAGTTCAACTGGACAACCGTTCCGTTCGACGGCGCGGCCGAAAAACGCCAAATTTCGCTTGCGTCCGGCGACTATCCGGATTTGTATATGCTTATTCCTTGGGTGGACCGTTTCTCGCAGACGGACTTGCTGAAGTTCGGGCAGCAGGGGGTGATCGTTCCGCTTAACGACCTGATCGAGGAGCATGCTCCCCACATTAAGGAAGTGCTGGAGAACAACGAATATTATAAGGCCATGAACACTGCTCCTGACGGCAAGATTTACGGATTGACCGGCTTAAACGAATGCTTCCACTGCTCATACCCGAATAAAATGTGGATCAATACGAAGTGGCTTGATCAGCTCGGACTTGCGCAGCCGACGACGCCGGAAGAATTCAAAGCGGTCCTTGAAGCCTTCAAGACGCAGGATCCGAACGGAAACGGCAAGGCGGACGAAGTGCCGCTCAGCGGATCCGTCGAAAATTTCGGCGTTCACGTGATTCCTTATCTCATGAACGGCTTTATTTACAACGACGACAGGACGTATCTCATCATGAAGGAGGGCAAGGTCGACACCGCGGCGAACAAACCGGAATGGCGGGAAGCGCTGGCCTACATCAAATCGCTGTATGACGGCGGACTCATTGACCCGGGGGCGTTTACACAAAATGCAGGCGCATACAAAAAAATCGGGGATAACGCCGACGCACAGCTTTTGGGTGCCGGAGCAGGCATGCATCCCGCCCTGTTTTTAACCACAGGAGAAGATGCACCCTACAGCAAGGACTACAACCCGCTTCCGCCTCTGCAAGGACCACACGCCAATTATGCAACGTTCAACTATCCGATCGATCCGGGCGCATCCTTCGTTCTGACGAATAAAGCGAGCAAAGAGGCGCAAATCGCCGCCATTAAAATGCTGGATTATTTCTATACGCAAGAAGGGGCAATGCTCTCCTATCTCGGTGAAGAAGGCAAGAGCTGGCGCAAGCCGCAGGATGGAGAAATCGCGCTGAACGACAAAGTGGAGCCGCTCTATAAATCGATCCCGCTTGAATCCGGGGAGCAGCCCCGCAATGACAGCTGGGGGGCACTAACCCAATATAATCACCACCGGGCATATCGCGATGCCGAGGTTCAGGGCACGGATATTTACGCTAACGATGGTTACGAACGCCGTCTTTACGAGGCAACGTTATTGATGGAAGGCAAGGAGCCGAAAGAAATATTCCCGCACTGGGCGCTATGGGTCGACCCGTTGGTCGCCGATGAAGCCAGCATGATGCAGACCAACATCAAAGACTATGTCGACCAGAACGCTCTGCTGTTCATTACCGGCGCCAAGAGTCTGGATAAAGATTGGGATGATTACGTGAAAGGGCTGGAGGGTCTGAACATGCAGCGTTATCTTGAAATCATGCAGGCTGCCTACGATTCATCGACGATATCGAAGTAGACCGCGGCGCGATAAGCTCGGATTCTTAGGGGCATGAGTCTGCGCTCAGGGCGCGGGACTGTCGAAGCGAATGGCCAATTGTGTACGGCACTTCAGACGAGTCGAAACCAATGCGGTTCGAGGCAAGGCTTGCGTGCCCGCGGCGCTTTTGAGGTCAGCATTGCGATGGAAGGACGGAAAGCTCGCGCTGCGGGCTTTTTCGTTATAAGTGATCATTGATATGGGGCCGTGATATCAAAATAAGGTACAAATATGCGGGATTAGGCAATTTTTATTCTTATATCGGATCGTTACAATAAGTTGGAATGAAGGTGGCTTGGATGCGCATTGAAGCCCATCAGCATTATTGGAAAATCGACTCTAACGATTAAATGGATGGATTACGCCCGATTTTCCGGTGCTTTGCCTTGGCGATTTGCCTTTCGACATGTGATGGAGCTGAACTAGTGCAATTTATAAAGCGGATTGGAGGAGAAGCCATGACAAGCTTGGTTAGCAAGGACCAGAAGCATCGCTTGTGGTATACGAAACCGGCGGCGGAATGGAACGAGGCGCTACCGATCGGAAACGGCCGGCTGGGGGCGATGATTTTCGGCGGCACGGCTGAGGAGAAGCTTCAGCTCAACGAGGATTCCGTATGGTATGGTGGCCCCCGCGACCGCAACAACGAAGACGCACTGCCTCATTTGCCCGAGATTCGAAAGCTGATTATGGAGGGAAGGCTGCGGGAGGCCGAGGAGCTGGCAGCGATGACGATGGCGGGGCTGCCCGAAGCGCAGCGGCACTATATGCCGCTCGGCGATCTGCTGTTGTCGTTTAGCCATCACGAGCTTCCTGCCGTCGACTACGTGCGGGAGCTTGATTTGGAGAACGGCATATCCCGGGTCAGCTATCGGATCGGCGAGATCAGGTATACGCGCGAGCTGTTTGCCAGCTATCCGGATCAGGCGATCGTCATCCGGATATCCGCCGACAAACAGGGGACAGTCTCGTTAAAAGCCCGGTTCAATCGCCGAAACTGGAGATACCTGGAGAAGACGGACAAATGGAAGGAAAGCGGGCTTGCCATGCGCGGGGATTGCGGCGGCGAAGGAGGCAGCTCGTTTAGCGCCGTCCTGAAAGCGGTTCCGGATGGCGGCGTCTGCCGTACCCTTGGGGAGTATTTGCTGGTGGATGGCGCAAGCTCGGTAACGCTGCTGATCACTGCCGGAACAACGTTCCGCCATCCCGATCCGGAGCTTGATGGCAAACGGCGGCTGGAGATGCTGAGCCGGGTTCCATATGCTGAGCTGCTAGCCCGGCATGTCGCCGATTACCGCGAGCTGTACGGACGGGTCGATCTGAAGCTGCCCGAGAGCCCGGACAAAACCGTGCTGCCGACCGACGAACGGTTGATGCAGTTTCAACAAGGAGGAGAGGATCACGGCCTGATCGCGACTTATTTTCAATTCGGCCGATACCTGCTCATTGCTTCCAGCCGGCCGGGCTCTTTGCCCGCGAATCTTCAAGGCATCTGGAACGACAGCTTCACCCCGCCGTGGGATAGTAAATTCACGATTAATATCAATGCACAGATGAATTATTGGCATGCAGAAAATTGCAATCTGGCCGAATGCCATGAGCCGTTGTTCGAGCTGATCGAACGGATGCGCGAGCCCGGTCGGGTGACAGCACATGTCATGTACGGCTGCCGGGGCTTCACCGCCCATCACAATACGGATATTTGGGCGGACACGGCGCCGCAGGATACGTATCTTCCGGCTTCTTTCTGGCCGATGGGCGCTGCCTGGCTGTGCCTGCATTTGTGGGAGCATTACCGGTTCGGTCAGGACCGATATTTTCTGGCGCGGGTGTATGAGACAATGAAGGAAGCGGCGTTGTTTCTGCTGGATTATTTGATCGAAGACGCCGAAGGACGGCTGGTGACTTGCCCTTCCGTCTCACCGGAGAACCGGTATAAGCTGCCAAACGGCGAGACGGGGGTGCTCTGCGTCGGAGCCGCGATGGATTTTCAGATCATCGAAGCGCTGTTTGATGCCTGCATTCGGGCTTCGGAAATCATCGGACGGGATGAGGCGTTCCGCGATGAACTCACGGGCACGCTGAAGCGGCTGCCCCAACCGCAAATCGGTAAATACGGCCAAATCCAGGAGTGGATGGAGGATTACGAAGAGGTGGAGCCGGGACACCGTCACATCTCCCATCTGTTTGCCCTTTACCCGGGCGAACGCTTTAGCGTGGAGCGAACGCCGGATTTGGCTGAGGCCGCCAAGACGACATTGGAACGCAGGCTTGCCAGCGGCGGGGGGCACACCGGCTGGAGCCGTGCATGGATCATTAACTTCTGGGCACGTCTGCAGGACGGAGCCACAGCTTACGAGAATGTGAGGGCGCTCTTGGACCACTCCACACTGCCTAATCTGTTCGATGATCATCCGCCATTTCAAATCGACGGTAATTTTGGCGGTACGGCAGGCATCGCCGAGATGCTGCTGCAAAGCCATGACGGGGCAATCCGGCTCCTTCCCGCAGTGCCCGATTGCTGGAGCGAGGGGAGCGTGAAGGGGCTGCGAGCCAGGGGAGGTTATACCGTCGACTTCGTTTGGGCAGAGGGCAAGGTTACGGAAGCCGTCGTCACTTGCGCAGCTTCAGGCCCTTGCCGATTGGAGGCTCCCGGCTTCGAACCCGTAGTGTTTGTGGGCGAGACTGGACGTTCTTATACGTTCTTTAGCAAAGAGACGGCAGTGGATCGATAAATGGATGGTCTTTCTTCGAGACATCCCGCTATACCATGGAATCCGATGACCAGGCTGGGGATCGAGACAAGAAACTCCCGCAATATTGAACTAGGAAAGCACAAGATAAGACGAGAAAAGGCAGGGAAACCCAGTTATACTGAACTTGCAAACGCATACTAAACGTCAAATGGGAGTGGTAAATCAACATGACGAAATTATTGCGCATCGGAACGCTGGTTGGCGGCGGGGACGCTGTACGGGTCATCCCTCAGATCGCGCCCCACGGCTTTGAATCGTTCGGCCTTACCTTCTGGCAGACGACAGGCGATACCGATCTTGTGGAGACGGCAAAGCGGGTTCGTGAGCTGCAAGCAGAACACGGTTTTATCGTGTCGACGCTCGGGATTTTCGGCAATCCGCTGACCGGGGAAGGCAGTAATGCCGATACCTTGGCGAGCTGGGAGCGTCTGATCGATCATGCCCATCTGTTCGGCACCGACATCGTTTCCGGTTTTACCGGACGATTGACGGGCGAATCCATCGACGCCTCGATCCCGCAATATGCGAAGGTGTTCGGCGAGCTGTCCAAAAGAGCGGCAGATCAAGGCGTCCGCATTGCATTCGAGAACTGTGACATGGGCGGGACATGGGAGACGGGGGATTGGAATATTGCCCATAACCCGACGGCGTGGGAGATGATGTTCAACGCCATCCCGTCGGACCATATCGGCCTGCAGTGGGAGCCCTGCCATCAGATGGTGTCTTTGATCGATCCGATTCCGCAGCTGCGGAAATGGGTGGATAAAGTATTCAACGTCCATGGCAAGGATGCAACGATTGCTTGGGATATCGTGAGGGAATATGGCATTCACGGGCCGAAGCCTTATGTATGGCACCGTACTCCCGGATTCGGCGACACCAACTGGACCGATATCATCACGATTTTGCGTCAGGGCAACTATCAGGGAACGATCGATATTGAAGGCTGGCACGATCCCGTATATAACGGGGAGCTTGAAATGACCGGACAGGTTCATGCGCTTCATTATTTGAAGCGATGCCGAGGCGGAGACTTCATACCGAATCCGGTGTAATCTGCGAGATTAAAAATTAAAGGAACGTCAGTAACCATCTAAAATAGATGGTTACTTTTTTTTCATAAAGATAGAAGCAATATTTATGGAAACAGTGTTTCATAAAGGAAATTTCGTAACATATCATGCTTGTTCAGGTGTTGCATGAATATACGATATAGTATATTTTAATCCTATTCTATGAAGGTGGGGGTGGTAGATATGGATGATATGCGGATTGAGGAAATGACATTGAATGCCTGGCCCGCATTCCAAACGATCGTCCGTAACGGCTGGCTGCTCCGGTTAGCGGCCGGCTTCACGAAGCGTTCCAACTCGGTCAGCGCGCTCTACACGGAGCCGTCGGTTGATCTGTATGAACAGATTCAATATTGTGAACGCATATATGCAAGAGAAGGTCTTGACGTTGTATTTAAAGTTACGCCGTTCAATCCCCCTGAACTCGATTCGATTCTGGATGACCAAGGTTACTCCTTTCTCGACCCCACGAGCCTCAAAGTGCTGGATTGTCTGGACCACGTGCCGGCCCCGACATATCGGGATGTGTCCGTCTATGAACAGTTGAACAACGAATGGCTTGATGATCTGACGGTGGTTACGGGGCTCACGGCAAAAAACAGGGACATCAAGCAGCAGCTGTTCAGCCGCTCTTCCGTTCCTTACGGCTTCTTTTCCTTATATGATCAAGGCAGGCCGGCGGCCTGCGGAATCGGTGCTCTAGAGGAGAACGTTGTGGGGATATTTGATATTGCAACCGCACCTGCTTATAGGAAGCGAGGCTATGGCACACAGATTTTATTACATATTCTTCAATGGGCGAGAGCACAAGGGGCGACCAGCAGCTATCTCCAAGTCGTGCAAGCGAATCTGCCGGCTAACCGGCTATACGACCGGCTGCGCTACCGGGAAATATACACTTATTGGTATCGGGCGAAACATGTTGAATGATAAACCATTACCAGTCTATGCGGATTTTTGCATGTAGAGTATGGCAGCAAGTCCAAGGCTTGATCGCCAAGGGGTTACTCTATCGGCCGATCGGTTGTATAATCATGGGTGAAGCTAACCTGAAGACCTGGTCTTAGATAAGCTGTCTAAGCCGGGTCTTTATTTCAAGTCAGCCGTGGTTGACCATGCCATGCCATCGGGACCAATGATGGGGGGGATGGATGTGTGTATGTTGTGCTTGCTTTGGCATCCGAACGTAAAGGAGTGTTCAATTTTGTATACATACAGGCCGCTAAATGAACTGGATCTCGAGTTGATATGCGGCTTTCCGCAAACGCCGGAGGAGCTTTTTTACATGAGTCCGAGGTCCGGCTTTCCTTTGACGCCGCAGCAAGTGATGGACTTGCTCGAGAATCGGTTAGAGCCTACGGTTATCGTTGAGGCCTCCACTGATCGGCCAGTCGCTTACGCGAATTTCTATGATGTGAAGGACGGTTCAGCATGGCTCGGCAATGTCATCGTTGCCCCGGACCATCGGGGGAAAGGCGCTTCGAAAGAGCTGCTTCAAACAATGATGCGATTGGCGAAAACGAAATACGGGGTGAACAGCCTGCATCTCAGCTGCCATAATACCAACACGCGGGGGCTGGTTTTTTATCACAAACAGGGGTTCAAGCCGTATGAAGTAAACATTACCACGCTCAATGGAGATGCCGCGATGATTACGATTCAGATGAAGAGGGATTTGACGGAGCTATGAAAAACTTGGCTATAGGCGCAGGAATCTTCATCGTTGTGGAGCTGATCCTCATTCTATTATTTACAATGGATGGATGGGGCACGCTGATCTTTGCTGCAGGTGTAATGATTACATTGCTCGCTCTAAACGCTCATACAGCAGATGGAAATCGTTAAATATCATAGGGAGCAAAGACGCTCTCAGAATAGGGAAAAGATTCGGGAGCTGAACCGAAATCGTTCAAAGGAGGAGCATGTATGATTCAGGCTTTTATTTTTGATATGGATGGTGTCATTATTGACAGCGAGCCGCTTCATTTCGAAGTGGACATTCAGGTTATGAAGGATTTTGGGGCTGCTATCACGCAGGAGCAGCTCGAGAAATATGTAGGGATGACCAATCCCGAAATGTGGAAGCTGATCCGGGAAGAATATCAGCTGCAGCGGACGGTATCCGAAATCATCGATTATCAATTATCCAATAAAATTAAAATATTGACCGCACGCGAAATGGAACCGATTGACGGAATTCGCGAGCTGCTCGCGGATTTGAAAGCCAGCGGCATCCCCGTTGGGATCGCATCCTCATCGCCCCCCGTATTTATCCAAGCGGTGCTGGACAAATTCGGTCTGCTGGATGCCTTTAACTGTATCGTAAGCGGGGAAGAGGTCGACAGAGGCAAGCCTGCGCCTGATGTATATTTGAAGGCAGCTGAATTGCTTGGCTCGGAGCCTGCTTCCTGCATGGTGCTGGAGGATGCGCGCCATGGCATTGCTGCGGCCAAAGCAGCCGGCATGCAGTGTATCGGTTTCGTTAATCCAAATTCGGGTAACCAGGATCTATCCGCCGCAGATTATGTAGTCCGCTCAATTGCAGAAGTGAGCGCAATATGCCAGCTGAAGAGTTAGGTCGTAACAGCTCGGTCCTTGTAAGGGCTGGGCTTTATTTTTTGAGGCTTGGTTGAATGGGACCAACTTATCCGGGGTGGTTCTCGTTAATATAATAGCAGCTACTAATAGCTAGACCTAAGTCTAGGATGATTATCGTCTGGAGACGGAAGCTATCGCCACTCGTTCATGGTATCCTTTCATTAACTTGAACAGGACAGAGGCGTGGTCAGGAAGTATTGCCTCGATCATTCGGAGTGCCCGCGAATTTAAGCGAACTCATATTACCCGGCTGTAACACAAGTAACCATGCAGAGGAGCACGTGTTGAATGGAGTTTTTACGTAACTTAGGCGATATCGGCTTATTTATTCACGCGATGATCGATGCCATTATTTTTCCGATCCCCGCGTTATTTTCGCAATTATCTTTGAGCGTCCTAACCCCGGAGCGGGCGATTTGGCTGGCAACCATCGGATTTGTCGGATGTATTCTCGGAACGCCGATCGGTTACGGCATCGGCAAAGCTTCCGGGCAGCTTGTTCTGAGCAAGATGCTCAAGAAGAAATGGTATGATTCGGCAACAAGCTTGTTTAAGAAGCACGGAGAGGCCGCGATCCTTGTCGGCGCATTCACGCCCATCCCATTCAAAATCTTTACGATCTTGTCGGGCTGCATGAATTACCCGTTGTGGAAGCTCCTCAGCTATGCCGCGATCGGGCGGGCGTTCAAATTTTACACGGTTGGCGTATTGTTCTATATCTACGGCAGAGCCGCCGAGCATATGGTTGATCATGTGCTGACCATCATTCTGCTGGTTGCCGGCGCACTCATCGGGGGCATTTGGTTTACAATTCATACCGTGAAGAAACGAAAGAAGAAGCAGGCGGAGGAGCTTCAAGCTCCGGCAGAAACAGAAGCAACGCATCAAGATCAAGTATCGGCAGGCGGGAACTAATATGCTGGAACGCGTTCAACGATGGGATCATCAATTGTTCGTATGGTGCAACCAATCGATCAGCAGCCGGATATTTGACCGGTTGTTCGGCGGAATAACACATCTGGGCGGTGCCATTTCGACCATCGCCAGCGCACTGCTGATCGCCTGGTTTGCTTACGAGGCGTGGGATGTATCGGCGTACCAAAGCGCAATCGCACTGCTCGTCAGTCACATTATTGTTGTATTGATCAAAAAAGGAGTGCGGAGAAACCGGCCGTTCCGGGCTTTGGAGCAAGTGAAGGTCGGGAACTTCCCGCTCAAGGACTATTCGTTTCCATCGGGACATACCTCAGCTATTTTTGCGGTCATCACACCGGTATTGTTTCTCGTGTCCCCGCTGTACACCTGTTTGTTGCTTGCTCTGGCCGCATTGGTCGGACTTTCCAGAATTTATTGGGGGTATCATTACCCGACGGATTGCTTGGCGGGCGGCGCTATTGGATTCGGAACCGGCTGGCTGGTCGTGTACCTAATGAATGCTGTAGGAATATCTTAACGTCTGATAAGGAGTCGTATCGATGAAATCCATGAATGAGCACCAAATTTTAATATTAACCGGCAGTCTGGGCGAAGGCCATAACCAGGCAGCCAGGGCCATTGTGGAGTCAGCCAAGAGAAACTCCCCGCATCTAAGCGTTAAAGTCATTGATTATATGGAGCTGACGCATCCACGTTTGCATGTGGCAGGCCAATACTTTTTTATTCAATGGGTAAAGCACTTTCCATCGTTGTACGGTTATTTGTTTCAAAAGACGAGGGAGGAAAACACCCTCATCCAGCTCCTAAAGCGTTTGAGCACGTTCAGCCTGCAAAAGCTGGGCAGTTTGCTAGAAGATCAGAAACCGTCCGTTGTGATCAGCACGTTTCCGCCTGCGGCTGCAGGCATGTCGCTGCTGAAATCGATGGGCCTCACCGATGTACCTGTCGTCACGGTGATTACCGATCATACGGATCACAGCTACTGGATTCATGAGCATACCGATCACTATATGGTGGGATCGGGTAAGGTCAAGGAGGCCTTGCAGCGTAAAGGAATAGCCGGCGAGAAAATATCGGTCACGGGCATACCGGTCCATCCGCTGTATACGCAGCCGGTGAATCGTGATCGGGTTCGCGAGAGCTACCGGCTGAGCCCGTCTGAGCAAGTCGTCCTCATGATGGGAGGCGGCGAAGGTATGATCGACAGCGAGATCGTGAAGCTGCTTCAATCGCGGGCATATCCCGAGCATGTCCGGTTTATCGTCGTATGCGGACGCAATGATAAGCTGTATCAATCGCTGCAGGAAGAATTTGCGGATCACCAGCAGGTTATGGTCATGGGGTATGTAAACCGAATGCACGAATTAATGGCCATTGCCGATCTCATGATAACAAAGCCGGGCGGACTCACGATATCCGAAGCGCTAACGATGGAATTGCCGATGCTGCTCTTCAAGCCGGTTCCGGGTCAAGAACAGGATAATGCGGATTATTTGGTCGGGATCGGGGTTGCCCAGCAGGCGGACGAGGGAGAGCTTGAGGACCGGCTTCTCCACATGCTGCATCATGCGTCCATTCTGGCAGAGATGAAACGCAGCGCTGCGCGATACGGTCATAAAGATTCCGCGCTTTCCGTGTTATCAGCATTAATGACGGTATTGCAAAGCCATTCCGCACAGCGGAACTGGCTGCATGAGCTCGATCCCCGTGCTTATGGATTAATGTCTAGAGAAGCCTACCTGCAAGATTACGAGGGGCAATACGCAGACAGCTTTCGTTAAAAGATGAAGGAGCAGACCGATGAATTTATTCGAAGTCGTTGAACGATTATTTGAACAATATGGATATATGGTGCTTCTGATCGGGCTGCCCCTTGATTTTATTGCGCTTCCGATTCCTCCGGGTAACAGCACACTGACGTATACCGGCTTCCTGGCGTACAAGGAAGTCATCAGCTTTGCTCCGGCACTCCTGTTTGCCTTCTGCGGCGCAGCCATCGGCCTAACCATTACGTATGTGCTGGGCTACAAGCTGGGCATGCCGCTCATCGAGCGATACGGGAAGTGGTTGTTTCTGAAGCCGTCCCTGGTAGAGAAGACGCAGGCCTACTACGACAAATACGGCAATAAGCTATTGCTCATTAGCTTTTTCATTCCCGGCGTCAGGCAATTTATCGGGTACTTTATCGGGATGATCCGTGTCCCGTTCCGGACGGTCTGCCTGTACGGTTACTTGGGCATTGCTTCGTGGGTCATCGGCTTTTTCAGTATCGGCTTTATCTTCGGGGAGCAGTGGCAGGTTATTCTGAACCTGGTTGAACACTATTTGAAGGTCATCTTCATCTGCCTAGGGTGTTCGTTGTTGATTCTGCTGGTATGGAGTCGTGTAAAGCGCGCGCGGGCGCAAAAGCTTGCCGAAGGTGAAAAAATCAAGCAGGTTCGCAAAATTGGGGAATAGGGTACTGTTTACTTCATCCGGTCTCCCTTGCAGATAATGCGGATGAACTAAACAAGGATTCCATAGCGACCTTCCCCATTGTATAATCGAAGATATACATCCATGAAATACAAACCCAGCTGAAAGAAAGGATCTTCTTGAGCTGGGTTTTTTCAGCAGATTTGGTGAACGGAAGTTAGAAGGGGGCCGTTATGAGAATTGAAGTGATTTCGATATTTCAACCCCGATGCGAATTGGGCGGATGCGATTAAAACCGCTTAGTTGAGCTTGAGATCGGACGAATGGAGCAAATAAGCACAAAAACGATTATTAGAATGAGGAGGGACCATCCCATGCTGGGCATTATTCCATTATTTCGAATATTTGATGTGGACAAGGCCAAGGAATTTTATGTTCATTATCTTGGCTTTCAGATTGATTGGGAGCATCGTTTTGAAGATGGAGCTCCGCTGTACATGCAGGTAACCAAGGGAGAGGTTTCCATTCACTTGACCGAGCATCATGGGGACTGTACGCCCGGGTCGGCTGTTCGCATTGAAATGACGGAGATCGAGCAATATCACGCGGAGCTCCATTCGAAGAACTATCCATATGCCCGACCTGCCGTTGAGACGGCACCTTGGAACAGCAAAGAGGTGTGCGTAACCGACCCCTTCGGCAATAGAATCACTTTTTATGAGGAGTTGGAACCGTCATGAAGCTGCTGTCACACGAGCAAACGGACCGGGCGAAACAGTACATGCTGACTCAAGCCAGAGCGCTTGAAGCCGCCCTATATCGATATGAATTCGAAGGCGGGAGCTTTTCCGAAGTGCTTGAAGAGCTCAGCCGGTATCAAAATGATGACGGCGGATTTGGTCATGGGCTTGAGCCCGATCTTCGCTGCAAAGAATCATCTGCGCTTGCCACAACCCGGGCGCTGGAGCTGCTTCGGCTGGATGGTACTGGCGAGGGCGAAGAAATGGTTATCCGGACGCTGGGTTATCTTGAACGTACGTATATTCCGGAACGGTTCGGGTGGGATATCATCCCGAAAGAGGCCGAGCAATCGCCGAGGGCCATTTGGTGGAAGTACGGGGCTTTTGCTGACCATTGGGGCAACCCGAATGCAGATATCGCCGCTTATTTCATGGACTATCGGGCGTTGTGCCCGTTTGGTCCGCTGGATTCGGTCATCCGCTATGCATTGGATTATTTGCGGGAAGCCTGCGATCTGACGGAGATGCATGAGTTATTCTGCTATTTGCGTTTCAAGGAGCGACTGCCGGAGGAGCAAGCCCTTGATATTCAGGAGCTGTTAGAACGTTATCTGGACAACTGTATCAGCAGCGATCCCGCGGAACGCGAAGGATACGGAGCGACAGCGCTCAGCATCATGGATTCCCCTAATTCGCCTTATTATAAGAAGTATAAAGCAATGGTGCCCTTAGAGTTGGATTTGCTTGTGGAGACGCAAGGGGAGGACGGGGCGTGGGAGCCGAATTGGACGTGGTACCAATACGATGAGGTGTGGCCGTTGGCGAAGGAAGAGTGGAAGGGAATCCTGACGCTGAACGCGCTGCGAACGCTGCGAAACTTTAAACGGATAGAAACGGTTCAGTAGCGCGAATAAAAGAATGTATGATAGATGTCCGGGAAATGGATGGAGAAACGGCTCGTTTGCTTAATCGGCAAGCGAACCGTTTTTTTGAGTGGGGCGATACTTGAGCTGCGTTCAAATGATAGATATGGCGATTTTAAATTTACATAGAGTCATCAAAAGCTGAGACGAACCTGTGTATTCGGCATACTCCTTCCGTAATCTGCTCCGAAGTCAGGTTGCCGTATCCAAGCACGATGCCACCCTCAGGGTTTCGATCCGCTATCCTGTAATCATCACAGCGTTCCACCCGGAAGCCGAAAGCGCTCGTATCGTTCCATGGCAGCTCAATATGCCTTTCATGATGAAACAGGACCTGAAGATGCATGCCGGCTTCATCCCCCGTTATGGAGATCCGGTCTCCGAAGGCCTGTGCGAGCCGTTCCGTCAGCAAGTTTCGCCGCTTTTTGTACACCTTCTTCATGGTATGGATATGGCGTTCCAGCTGGCCGTCCTGAATGAAAGCAGCCAGCGCTTTCTGAATCACGGCAGGGGTATGCAGATTGAGCCTGTCCTTCGCCAAGGTAATGGTATCGATTAAACTCGGGGGCACGATCAGAAATCCGATGCGAAGGCTCGGAGACAAGGTCTTACTGAAGGTGCCGACATAGATCACCCTGGAAGGCGAGAGTGTTTGCAACGGAGGAACCGGAATGCCTTTGAGCCGAAATTCACTGTCATAGTCGTCCTCGATCACATAGGCATCCGCCTCCTCCACCGTGCGAATGGCTTGATGCCTCCGCTGAATCGGCATCAGACTGCCGGAAGGGAATTGATGTGACGGTGTCAGCAGCAGTAAATGTCCGGGCAGGAACGTTCGTATCGCATCAACCTGCATGCCGTTGGAGTCCACTTGAACCGGAACCAGTGAATAATTCATCATGCGAAAAATATCACGAGTAATATCGATGGTCGGATCCTCTATGTATATGGAATTGAACTGAGCGGATAAGGCTTTGGCCAATAGAAGGAATCCTTCGGAGGCGCCGGAAACGATAAACAACTGATCCGCAGAGCAGCTGATGCCTTTGGAACGGAATAGGTAGTCACGCAGAGCAAGGCGAAGGGAAGGGCTTCCTTTTACATCGCCGTAATTATAATCATGAGGGCTCGATTCCGTCGCTTCCTTTAAATATTTGGCCCAACTCTTTCCGGGGAACCGTGCTAGATCGGGGATGCCGGTTGCAAAATCGATGATGGTCCGATCAGGAGATGCTGGCGATGTTATGGCGGGTTCCATCTTCGCCGGGACTTGATGTACCCGGGCTGCCGCATTCGGCGTAATTCCGCCGGCGACGTAAGTGCCAGAACCGACGCGGCAGTCTAAATAGCCTTCGGCGGTCAGCTGCTCATACACCTCAATCACGACATTGCGTGCAATTCCCCACTCCTTGGCCAGTACCCGGGTCGGGAGCAGTCTAGTGCCGGCGGCCAGCTGGCCGGATTCGATCCTTTCACGCAGTTGATGACATAGCTGCCGGGTTACGGGTAGGGAGGAGTTTCGGTCGATATAGATGCCGTACATTGTGATTCAGCTCCTTATTGGTTCCTCCAAATACATCCGAATTGGATCTAATGATCAACCATTTTCCTTATTATAATGAAGCCATACCAATCCGAAAAGGGAGGAAAATGTGCATGAATCACACTTTAGGCAGATCGGGCATTCCCGTAAGCCCGCTCGGTTTAGGCTGCTGGGCGATCGGGGGACATTTTACGCTGGATGGTCTTCCGGATGGATGGGGGCAGGTCGATGATCAAGAATCGATAAAGGCTATTCACGCGGCGATGGAAAGAGGGGTAACCTTCTTTGATACAGCGGACGCTTACGGCACGGGACATAGTGAGGAAGTGCTGGGGCGTGCCGTGAAGGGAAGGCGTCAGGAGGCCGTCCTCGCTACAAAGTTTGGTTTCACCAACAACGAGGCAACCAAAGAAGTGTTTTCAAGACACGACGTCTCCCCTGCATACGTTCGGGATGCATGCCAGCGGTCCCTGAGACGGCTCGGGACCGATTATATTGATCTTTACCAGATACACGTCGGCTCTTTGAGCACAGAGGAATTGGAATCGGTCACCGATACGTTGAATGGGCTGCAGCAAGAGGGCTTGATCCGCAGCTACGGCTGGAGCACCTGGGATGCCGCGCAAGCGGAGGGTTTCGCTCAGCAATCCGTGGCCACTGCTATTCAGCATCCGTTGAACGTGCTAAGGGACGACCCGGAGATGATCTCGGTATGTGAACGCTACGGGCTGGCGAGCATCAATAACTCGCCGCTGGCCATGGGGCTGTTAAGCGGAAAGTTTACGGCTGACTCCAAGCTTCCGATCTCAGATGTAAGAGGAAGCGGTCATGAGTGGGTGACTTATTTCCATGAAGGGAAGGCGGTACCGTCCTTCCTGTCCAAGCTGGAGGCCATAAGGGAAATTTTAACGAGCGGAGGCCGCACCTTGGTCCAAGGGGCGCTTGCTTGGATTTGGGGGCGCAGCCCGGCGGCCATACCGATCCCGGGATTCAAGACGACTAGCCAGGTGGAAGATTTGACAGGCGCGATCGGACAAGGGCCACTGTCTGAATCGCAAATGAAGGAAATCGACGATATTCTCCGCTCCATGTAATTCGATATTTCGGAAAAGCCCCTGGTTCTGGTACCAGGGGCTTTACATTTAGAGCGATGCGGTTGGGTTCAAAGGCAGCGTTCTTTGATTTCGTTTCGTTCCATTTTTTGATGGGAGGAGATTGAAACGATATGAACGAATATGTAAAACGGTAGACTTCGATCAGAGTTGTACGATATCTCGTACAACTAGGCAATCCACATGTGCCTCGACTGAAAGAGCAACCATGCAACATTAAATATTGAACAGGAGTGAGAGACCATGGACTTGAGATACCCGATCGGGCCTTTTGCTTGGGAAGGAACCGCTACAGCAGAGCAGCGGGAGAGTTGGATAAGCGATATTGAGAAGCTGCCTTCAATGCTCTCGGCCGCCGTGCAAGGTTTAAGCGAGGATCAGCTAGGACTTCCATATCGCGAAGGTGGCTGGTCCATCAGACAGGTTGTGCACCATCTTGCCGATAGTCATATGAACAGTTACATCCGTTTTAAGCTGGCGCTGACGGAGGACAATCCGACGATTAAGCCCTACGATGAGCAGAAGTGGGCGATGATGCAGGACGCGACCCTTGTCAATGTTCAAGTATCCCTTTCATTAATCGAAGGACTGCATGCCCGCTGGACGGCTGTGCTAAACGCCATGACCCCGAGCGATTTCGATCGAACCTTCTATCATCCCGAATCCCAAAAAACCATGAGCCTGGATTATGCAACCGGCATGTATGCATGGCACGGGAAGCATCATACGGCCCACATTACATCCCTGCGCGAGCGATTAGCCATATAAGGAAATTCCCGGATGGCTCCGTTTGAGACGGTGTTTTTTATTCATGCATGTCGTGATATCTAACTTGATTGTCGTAATATTACACTGTAAATCCGGATTTTCCTGTGATAGATTTAGTGCATGATGTCTTAATATTTAATACTGGGGTGACGATCATGATAAGAATCGGAAAAATCAGTTATTGGCATGTTCACGCTTGGGACTATACGAAACAAGCCCAGGAGCATCCGGGCACGGAAATTGCTGCGGTCTGGGACGAAAATCCGGAACGCGGCCGCAAAGCCGCAGAGCAGCAGGGCGTTCCGTTCTATGAATCATTGGATGAAATGCTGGCACGCGAAGATATCGATGGCGTTATTGTGGATGCACCGACATCCATGCACCGTGACGTTATGGTGAAGGCGGCGAAGGCCGGCAAGCATATTTTTACGGAAAAGGTCATTGCGTCAACGCTTCACGAAGTGAATGAAATTCTAGAGGCAGTGAAGGAGCATGGCGTGAAGCTGACCGTATCGCTGCCAAGACTAAACGATGGCTATACGCTTGCGATCCGAAAAATTCTTGAGGAGGGCTTGCTTGGTAAGGTGACGCTGGTACGGGTGCGTTTGTCGCATAACGGCGCGACCGCAGGCTGGCTGCCCGAGCATTTCTTCAGTCTGTCCGAATGCCATGGCGGTGCGCTGATTGATCTGGGTTGCCACCCGATGTATTTGACGCGGCTGTTCCTTGGTGAAGCGCCGGTCGATGTGCAGGCGAATTTCGGTTACGTAACGGGCAAGGAAGTCGAAGATAATGCGGTGGCCACTTTGTCGACCGAATCGGGCGCCGTGGGCATCGTAGAGGCCGGATTCGTGAACAATTACTCGCCATTCACCATTGAAATTCATGGTACGGACGGTACGATTCTGTATGGCACACCGGATAGCAAATTGCTCATTCGTTCCTCGAAGAAGGAGGAGTATAGCGAAGGCTGGGTAGAGCTTCCGGTACCTGCGAATCGCGAAAGTGCTTTTGAACAGTGGGTTACACATATTAAGACCGGCACAAATGCTGACGAGAACATCGAATACGCCGTAGAACTGACCAAGCTGATGGAGGCTTCCAACCGCGCTGCGAAGGAACGCCGCGCCGTCCGATTGGATGAACTGCAGGCGTAAGCGTAAGGGTAAGGTGAGTTTCCTGCAATGAGCACCCATTTTCCATATGAAAGCATGAAGGAACGACAGGATGCCTTGGAGCGGCTGGATTTGAAAATTTATTGGGGCCGGTATGAAATCCGGGTTCTGCGTTTTCATCTGACGACGTTCCCGCCGGGGAAGATCGTATCCTTCCACAAGCACGCCGAATTTGAATTCCATTTCATTCCTCGCGGTAAAGGAACCGTGATCATGGAAGAAACGCCCTATTCGCTCCGAGAAGGCATGTTCTATCTAACAGGGCCAAACGTGCTGCATTATCAGGAAGCGGACCCGGTGGAGCCGATGGATGAGCTTTGTCTTCACGTGGATATTACGCAAGTGGATGAGCAGGAATTGCATAAGGAGAATCGGTCGCTGCCGGCTGCGGATCCGTGGGAGATCGCCGAAGCGGAAGACTGCATGGAAAAGCTGAAGGAGCTGCCGCTGAAGCCGACGATGGATATCCATCGGGCCATGCCGTATTTTCTGGAGGCGTATCAAGCCTCCCAGGAGAAATATCCAGGGCTTTATACGACCATCAAGCACTGCATTATTCAGATTCTGATCCGAACGGTAAGAGCTTATGCCTCGAAACCGACGGAGGCGGAGCTGCCGTCAAGAGACATGAAGGCGTACCGCTATCAGCTGGCCATGGAATATATTTATGCCAATTCGGCGGGCGAGGTTGTGCTGGATGATGTTGCGGAGAAGCTGCATATCAGTTCAAGGCAGCTGCAGCGAATATTCAAGGATCAGGCGGATGGGCGCTCCTTCAGTGAAATCCTTGAGGATGTCCGGCTTGAGTCCGTGTGCAGGAGGCTGCTCGATACGGATTGGTCGATCGACAAAATTGCATTGCACGAAGGATTCTCCAGCGGAAGCTATCTGCATACGGTCTTCCGCAAACGTTATGGCTTCACGCCTTCAACTTATAGAACGATGAAAGTGAAAACGTAGGGGGAACATCAGACATGGGGAAAACCATTCGAATCGGCATCATCGGAAGCGGCGGGATCGCCGGAGAGCATGCCAAATATTATAAACAAATTGAAGATGTCCAGATTGTAGCCGTGGCGGACATTCTGCCGGGCAGAGCGGATCAGTTCATCGAGCGATGGGGGCTGCAAGGCGCGATCGGTTTCGATGATCACCGCAGACTTCTGGATCTGGAGCTGGACGGCGTGAGCATCTGCACACCGAATGTCGCGCATTACCGCACGACGATCGACGCGCTTACCGCTGGCAAACATGTCATGCTGGAGAAGCCGATGTCCGTTACGCTGGATGAAGCCATTGAGATGGTACAGACCGCAAAGCGGACGGGCAATATGCTGAACGTTGGCTTCCAGCCGCGGTATGACCCGAATATGGGGATCATCCGGGATCTGATCCAGAACGGGGAGCTTGGCAAGGTTTACTACGTGGAGACGGGCGGCGGACGCCGGCGCGGCATGCCGGGCGGCACGTTTATCCGCCAGGAAATTGCGGGTGCGGGAGCGATGGCCGATATCGGGTGCTACTCGTTGGATATGGCATTGAATGCCATGGGATATCCGAAGCCGCTGACCGTATCGGCGTATACATCCAATCATTTCGGCACGAATCCGAAATACCATGCGGAGGCCGGATCGTTCGACGTCGAGGATTTCGGGGTTGCGATGGTGCGTTTCGAAGGGGACCTAGTCCTGAACTTCAAGACATCCTGGGCGATGCATATGGATACGCTGGGCGCTACTATGTTCCTTGGAACGGATGCGGGGATGAAGATTACGCCGGCCGGTACGGGACCTTGGAGCGGCGTATGGGACGGAAGAGTAGGCTCGATCTCGGTATTCCATGACATCCAGGGGCATCATACGGAAAGTCCGATTCCGCTGATCAACCACCAGATTAACGTGTTTGAGGAGAAAATCAAGGATTTCGTCCGGGCGGTCCGCGAAGGCGGTCCCGCACCGATTCCAGGGGAGCAGGTTCTGCGCAACCAGGCGATTCTGGACGGGATTCTGCGCTCCTCCCAGAGCAAAAAAGAAGTGGAAATCCAGATTCCGGATTTGGATTAGAATGAGTGAAAGCCGCGCCATAGGCGCGGCTTTTTTGTTATGGCTTTAGCCAGTTGAGCTCGCGAAGCGTGCGAAACAAAAAACCACCCGCTATGCGGGTGGAGGGATCGAGGGTTTGACCAACAAGACCATTCCGATAAAATTGAGATGTTCAGGCTCAATAATGAAAGGAATGGTCTTAGATGGCAAACAAGAGCTATAGTTTAGCTCACACGAAGTGGATGTGCAAGTACCACATTGTGTTCACCCCGAAGTATAGACGGAAAGAGATTTATAATCAAGTGAGGAAAGACTTAATCGAAATTTTCAAACGATTATGCAAATACAAGGGAGTGGAGATAATCGAAGGTCACATGATGCCCGATCATGTACATATGTTGGTAGCAATTCCCCCAAAAATCTCAGTATCATCATTTATGGGATACCTGAAGGGGAAAAGCTCACTCATGATATTCGAGAAGCATGCTACCTTGAAGTATAAATATGGTAATCGAAAATTTTGGGCGGAGGGATACTACGTCAGCACAGTGGGCTTGAATGAAGCCACCGTGGCAAAATATATCCGTGAGCAAGAAGCACACGACCAGGCAATTGATAAACTGAGTGTGAAAGAGTATGAAGACCCATTCAGCAAAAACAGTAGCAAGAAGAAGTAAACCAGTTTAACTGGTAAGTGAAAGTGACAAATTACACTGAGCCTGAACAATTTTATTGTCAGGCTAGCGTCTTTAGGCGCAGTTTGGCAACAAGGGGTTATACCCCAAGAGCAAACCACCCGTTTGACGGGTGGTTCTGATTGCATTGGGCTTTGGGTGAATCGGGTCATACATCTCGTAAATGATCATTTCGTCATGGTTTTCGGCACTTCATATGGACAAGAAATATCTGACGGAGTTCTTCCATTATATGCATGAATATGGTATCATTCAGCATATGCGAACGATTGTTCTGTTGGGTAATTGAAAGAACCATTTTATATCCCATAACTTGATCAATAGGAAGGTGCAGCCGTTCATGAATGAGCGTTACGCCGAGATAGATGAAGTCATCGCATACATACATAAGAACATTTACGAGCCGTTACCATTGTCATTATTAGCCAACTACATTGGATACAGCCCATATCACTTCTCCCGGATCTTCAAGGAGCGCATCGGACTTCCTCCTTTGTATTATGTATCCTCACTCCGACTTGAGAAGGCCAAGGATTTGCTGCTGCATACACATCTGAGCATCCGAGATATCGCGCTTGAGATCGGACAACAAAGCCTGGGCACCTTTACAACCCGCTTTACCGAAAGGGTAGGGGTATCTCCGTCGAATTTTCGCAATTCAAGGGATGAGGTGAACGAGCGTTTGTTAGCGCTTCAAAAGCTGAGCGACTGGCGGCAATCGATGCCTGTGTTAAATCCCAACGCGACCATTGAAGGCACGGTACATGCTCATGCCCCGTTTCAGGGTGTTATTCTGATCGGATTATTCGCAAAGCCCATACCCGAAGGCCTTCCGCTGTACGGCACGCTCCTGCCATCGCTGGGTCCCTTCAGATTCACGGATGTTAAACCCGGAACGTATTACTTGATGGCAACCTCCGTTCCATGGGGCATGCAACCTGTGGACGTTCTTCTTACCCAATCTACAACGCTGCGCACCCGTTCCAGGGAGCCGATTGTCGTGACACCTTATACCAAGGTTCCGCTGTTAGAAGTAACCTTGCACGTTCCTAGATTGGATGATCCGCCGATTCTGATCTCGCTGCCGCTGCTCATGGACCATTTCTTGAAGAAGGTGCCTCTGGCCATCCGGTAGGCTGTTAGGGAGGATTTGCTATTTGAAAGGATTGTACCCATTATCTATTCTCCATGATTGAAGGGCGTCATCACCGCTAAGAGCAGTATCGCTGAACGGTGGTTCGTTGACAATCACGCCGCGAATCATGATACTTAAATGAGGGGCATCAGGCATTGCAAGAGCGGAAAGCCAATATGCCTGAGTTTAAGCGCGACCGCAGTGACTGTATCACAGCTTGCTTGTTTCGCCCCTGTGCAGGAATATGGTAGAATGGACCATACGCCTTACGAGATTTGAGACGATCTATTGAATACAGGAGGGAACTATGGAACTCATAAATCCGGCTGAAGTACAGCGAATGATCGATACATTGAAGAATCAGGATTTATATATTCATCTTGAAATGACGACAGGTGCTTATGCGGCTCATTATGACAGCTCGAAGCATCCTGCAGCGAATTTCATCACGAATGCACTGATCCGGTACGAGCACGGCTCTATATCGGGGAACGGCCCTTACCGGGTCGGATTGAAGATGAGCCATGGCTGGGTTTACACCGAAGGGCTTACGCATTTCGAGCAATCCGATACGGAGCGGCTGATCATGGCCGGCCATGACAGTCAAGGGAAGCTGGTCGTCGCACTGCAGCTTAGTCGGGAGCCTTTTTAAATACAGAGAGGAGTTGAGGAGAATGGGGCAAAACATACTGGTAATCCTGCCGCATCCGGATGATGAAGCGTTCGGCTTATCCGGGACGCTGGCTAAATATATCGTTGAAGGCGCGCATGTGACTTACGCTTGTCTGACACTCGGGGAGATGGGCCGCAATATGGGCATTCCGCCGTTCGCCAACCGCATTACATTGCCGAGCATTCGTAAAGCCGAGCTGGAGGAATCCTGCAAGGCCATCGGTATCCAGGATTTGAGGCTGATGGGCTTCCATGATAAAACGATCGAGTTCGAGGATCAAGATAAGCTGGATGGAGTGATTGCATCCTTGCTAGAGGAAATCAAGCCTTCGCTTGTCTTCACGTTCTATCCCGGTTACAGCGTACATCCGGACCATGATGCAACCGGCGCAGCCGTAACGCGTACCATTCAGCGGATGTCGGCGGAAGAGAGACCGGCCGTACACTGTCTGGCATTCTCCAAGAATTGTGAGGAGGAGCTCGGCAAGCCGGACGTTATTCATGACGTATCTATGTTTATTGTACAGAAGATGAACTCGATCCAGGCTCATCGCTCGCAGTTTCAGGCAGCGGAGCTGCTTGGCAAGAAGCAGCTGAAGACGAAGGAAATCGAGCAGCGCTTCGGGACCGAGCGCTTCTGGACATATACATTCGCTTAAGCAAGTATTGGTGATCGAAACCGTTCCTTTGAGAAATGGTCGCTCTTCGCTTCCATTCCGTCAAAGGGCGGTTTTTTGCGTTTGCGGAAACTAGGTTCATGATTAGGGGATAGGAATCGACAATGGATACAACGTTCCCTGCATGCAAAAAGAGGTTTTGCCGGTTTCCTCCGAGACGACCAGCACGAGGGCGTCGCACAATTCAGTCAAACCGATGGCCGCCCGATGCCGGGTGCCCAGCTTCCGTTCTCCGTAGGTACGGCCAGTTAGCGGCAATACATTGGCTGCCGAGAGAATCATATCCTGCCGAACAAGGACGGCCCCGTCATGAAGCGGGCTGCCTTGAATGAAGATGGACTCGAGCAGCGGGCTCGTGATTTCGGCAGACAACGGAATTCCTGGGGTGATAAAAGGCTCCAGCACATCTTCTCGTTGAATCACGATCAGCGCGCCCATCTTCTTCTGGCTTAAATGATAGATCGAGGTCGCAATTTCTTTGTATTTTTTCGTAAAAGGATAGAGGAAACAGTTCAAATAATAGGTGGAGGAAAGAGCTTCAGCCTCCAGGAATTTGGATCTGACGAGATCCAGATCATTGAGCAGGCAGGTTTGATCCTGATCCAGCTTCTCGATGATCTGCCGGATCTGCTGTTCGATCTCGACGAGCTGCTCCTCAAGCTTGTGCTTCAGCGGGGCAAAATTGCAATGTTCCGTGCTTGATCCCATGAATTTCCCTCCTTATCCTTAGGTATCTTTACTATTCCCCTATCCGTATATTCTTATGGCTGCTGTACGCAAACACCTCTCCTTGTAAAAGCCACTCCCCGCAAATACCGCCCAACACGTCCAAATAGTCAACTTTGAGAGCATCATATCCCGAACTTATCGATTTATCAGCAGATCTGATAACTGCTATAAGAACATTCGAATTGACCGTTTCCCCTAGCTATGATAGGTTCAGAGGAGTAATAAAATTAATTGTATCGTATTACTGGGAATTTAAAATCGGATGCTTTTGCGAGGTGGATATTGTTGGAACTTCAAGTAACGAACAGCCCTTTCAACCAAGAGCAGGTTGATCTGTTGAACCGTTTGCTGCCGACATTGACGGAAGCACAGAGAACCTGGCTCAGCGGCTATATTACAGCTCTCCAAAGTACGGCAGCTGCCTTGGCTATCCCTGCTGCTGCTACGCAAGCGACGGTTTCGGTCAGCGCAGCTCCCGCGGCGGCTGCACCGAAGGAAATCACCGTATTATTCGGCTCTCAGACCGGCAACTGTCATGGATTGGCGAAGAAGCTCACCAAGAAGCTCGAGGAAACAGGGATGAAGGTCACGCTGTCATCCATGAGCGACTTCAAACCGAACACGCTGAAAAAGCTGCAGCATCTCCTCATTCTCGTGAGCACGCACGGTGAGGGAGAACCGCCGGATAACGCGATCCCTTTCTACGAATTCCTCCACAGCAAGCGTGCTCCGCAATTGGACGGTTTGCAGTATTCCGTGCTGGCGCTGGGAGATACCTCGTATGAGTTTTTCTGTCAGACCGGAAAGGATTTCGACAAGCGGCTCGAAGAATTGGGAGGACAACGGCTGGCGCCGAGAGTGGATTGCGACGTAGATTTTGATGAGCCGGCATCCGAGTGGATGACTCAAGTTCTTCGATCCTTGAATCAGTCCGGCGGGCTTTCGGCTGCTTCGGGTGAAGCTGCTGCGGTAGCTCTGAGCGAGAGTACGGAATCGGAATATTCGAGAAGCAATCCGTTTCAGGCCGAAGTGCTGGAAAACATGAACTTGAACGGCCGGGGTTCAGAGAGGGAGACCCGCCATATCGAAATATCCCTCGAAGGTTCCAATCTCCAGTATGAACCGGGGGACAGCCTCGGGATTTACCCGGAAAATCATCCGCTGCTGGTAGATGAGCTGATTACGGCGATGGGATGGAATGCGGACGAAGAGGTTGTGATCAACAAGAACGGCGAGGTGCGCAAGCTTCGCGATGCGCTGCTGCGTCATTATGAGATTACCGTGCTGACAAAGCCTTTGATTGAACAAGTGGCGAAGCTGACGGGCCATGAAGGGCTGAAGGGCCTGCTCGAGCCAGGCCACGAACAGGAGCTGCGCAATTACATTCAAGAGCGCGACCTGCTGGATTTGGTTCAGGATTACGGATTGCGGGAAGTGCCAGCCCGTGATTTGGTAGGGGTGCTGCGTAAGATTCCAGCACGCCTGTATTCGATTGCAAGCAGTCCGAAGGCATATCCGGACGAGGTTCACATTACGGTACGAACGGTCCGTTATGAGGCACATGGCCGGAACCGTTACGGCGTTTGCTCCGTTCAATTGGCCGAGCGGCTAGAAGCCGGCGATTCGCTGCCGGTGTACATTCAGCACAACCCGAACTTCAAACTGCCGGCGAATCCGGACACGCCGATTATTATGATCGGACCGGGTACGGGCGTTGCTCCGTTCCGGGCATTCCTCGGGGAACGCGAGGAGATAGGCGCCTCCGGGAAATCATGGTTGTTCTACGGGGATCAGCATTTCGCCACGGACTTCCTGTACCAGATCGAATGGCAGCGCTGGCTGAAGGAAGGGGTACTGACGCGGATGGATGTAGCCTTTTCCCGTGATACCGAGCAGAAGGTTTATGTACAGCACCGCATGCTGGAGAACAGCAAAGAGTTATACCAGTGGCTGCAAGAGGGAGCCTGCGTTTATGTATGCGGTGATGAGAAGAAGATGGCTCATGACGTGCATGCAGCGCTGGGCACCATACTGGAGCAGGAAGGCGGCCTTAGTCCGGAAGAGGCATCGGAATACCTTACCCTTATGCAGCAACAGAAACGTTATCAGCGGGATGTCTATTAATTTTGGAAACGATATCCCGTGATCGCGAGAGGAGAGCAGGGACATGTCTGACAATCATTTGTTATCACCGAATAGTGCACCGCATAGCGATGTAGAAGATATTAAGCGCCGAAGCAACTATCTGCGAGGCAGCCTGGTCGAGACGCTTCAAGACCGCATCACGGGTTCCATCCCGGAGGATGATAACCGGCTCATGAAGTTCCACGGCAGCTACATGCAGGATGACCGGGATTTGCGGAATGAACGGCATAAGCAAAAGCTCGAGCCTGCCTATCAATTCATGCTTCGCGTTAGAGCCGCCGGAGGCGTGGTGACGCCGGAGCAATGGCTGATGATGGACCGGGTCGCACAGAAGTATGCCAACGGGACGATCCGGTTGACTACCCGTCAATCGTTCCAGCTTCACGGCGTGCTTAAGTGGAATATGAAAAGCACGATCCAGGAAGTGAACGCAGCGATGCTGAGCACGCTGGCCGCATGCGGTGACGTGAACCGGAACGTCATGCTGAATCCGAATCCGTACCAATCCGAGGTTCATTCGGAGGTCTACGAATGGGCACGCAAGATCAGCAATCATCTGGATCCCCGCACACGGGCATATCACGAAATTTGGCTCGATGGAGAAAAGGTTGTCGACAGCCGTGAGGATGAAGAGCAGGAGCCGATCTATGGCAAAGTCTACTTGCCGCGTAAATTCAAGATTGGCATTGCGGTTCCGCCTTCCAACGACGTCGACGTGTTCTCGCAGGATCTTGGCTTGATCGCGATTGTGGAAGACGGGAAGCTCCAGGGCTTCAATGTAACGGTTGGCGGCGGCATGGGGATGACGCACGGGGATCCGCTCACTTATCCGCAGGTAGGGAAGCTGATCGGCTTCTGTAAGCCGGAGCAGGTCATCGATGTTGCGGAGAAGACGGTTACGATTCAACGTGATTACGGCGATCGGGCCGTGCGAAAGCATGCCAGATTCAAGTATACGATCGATGACCGCGGAATCGGCTGGTTCGTAGGCGAGCTGAGCAGCCGGCTGGGCTGGGAGCTGGAGGAGGCGCGTCCGTTCCATTTTGACCATAACGGTGACCGCTATGGCTGGGTAAAAGGCAGCAATGGACGATGGCACTATACCCTCTTTATCCAGAACGGCCGGGTGAAGGACGAACCGGATTATTTGCTGATGACGGGCCTGCGGGAAATTGCGAATATTCATAACGGCGATTTCCGCCTCACGGCGAACCAGAATCTGATCATTGCCAATGTCAGCAGCCATAAGAAGAAAAAGATCGAGGAACTCATCCAAACCTATGGATTGACGGACGGCAAACACGGCTCTGCGCTTCGCCGCAATTCCATGGCCTGCGTGGCGCTGCCGACCTGCGGTCTGGCAATGGCGGAGTCCGAACGCTACCTGCCTTCGCTGCTGGATAAAATCGAACCGATGCTTGCGGAGCACGGACTGAGCGAAGAGGATATCGTCATTCGGATGACCGGTTGCCCGAACGGCTGCGCACGGCCGATGCTTGCGGAGATTGCATTTATCGGCAAAGCGCCGGGCAAATACAATATGTACCTGGGTGGAGGCTTTTCCGGTCATCGACTGAACAAGCTGTACAAGGAGAACATCGGAGAAGCGGAAATTTTGGATACCCTTCGTCCGATCATCGCCCACTATGCCCAAGACCGGCACGACGGCGAGCATTTCGGTGATTTTGTCATTCGGGCAGGCTATGTGCAGGAGGTACTGGACGGCCGGCAGTTCCACGCATAATCGGTTCGCGAAAAATACCAAGAGCCTCACCCTTCTGTCCAGGGTGAGGCTCTTGAATTATTTCGGATAGGGATCAAACGCTTCCTTTGGAAACCGCGCTTCGTTTCAATAACGGAAGGAGGAAGAGGACGCCAACAAGGAACAGGATGGAGCTGATCGAGTAGACGGTAACCATGGAGGAGACGCCTTTCAACATGCCGCCCAGCGACATGCCGATGACCATCATGCCCATGAACATCGGGGTGAGAATGCCGCCTACCCGGCCGATAAAGGAGCTGTCGGTATTTTTCAGGATCAGCGTATTGATGCCGATGTGGATGCAAGGGTAGAAAAAACCGTTCACGACTTGAAGCAGCAGCGTTAGCGGGATATGGGTAGAAAAGCCGATCCCGATTGTTCCGATGGCGCTGACGGCGAGTCCAGCGGCCAGTAGAGTTTGAGGGGAAACCTTCTTCGCCAACCACATGACGAATCCACCGCCAACGAGCATAGCCGCACCGTTCGCCGTCAGCAGCCATTGAAGAAACGCTTTGTCCTTCCCCAGATTCTCGATCGTGACGAACAGCAATAAGGGCTGGATCAGGCCTGCCGCCAGCCCGGCGAAGGTAAACGTAGCGCCAAGAGAGCGCAAGGCGGGCCGTTTCCAGACATACTGAAACCCTTCCGTCAACTCTCGTTTAAAATCAGGCTTATGAGATGGCCGGGCATTCTTCTCGTCTCTTGGCAGACGGGATAGGAACAGTGCGGATCCGCTGAATAACACGCCCGTAACGACCAGTGATATTTCGATGCCGTACCGCTGGTAGACGAAAGCTCCGGCGATCGGGCCGATGACCATAAAGAAAGCCACCAACGATTGAAACATCGCCATCAACGATTGAAGCTGCTCCTCCGGCACATGACGTTTAAACAGCTTCATCGTGGAAGGCTGCGAGAATTGGGAGACGACCGCTGAGAAAAAGGTTAGTCCGAGCAAAGCCTGCCATGATCCGAGGTGAACGGCGACCAATACGAGAAATACGGAAAGGGCGGACAGCATATCAGCCCCGAGCATCGTTCGTTTGGGCTGCCAGCGGTCGGCATACGTTCCTCCGATGATCGCAAAGAGGAAGATCGGCGCATATTCCGCAACGGATATCAGCGAGACGTACAGCGGGTCATTTTGGGTCAAATCCGTAACGTACAGCAAAATCGCAAAGTTACGGACCCAAATGCCCAGGTTGAGAAACACCCGCGACAGCAAAATGACGCGGACGTAGGGATTGTTAGACACGGAAATAGGGCTCCTTTCTAGGCTATCGAATGAATCAAGCTAAATAACGTAATCAAACAAACGAATGCGCAGAACGATGTTTAATACATAGACATAATAATGAAATGTCTATAAAATTACAAGCGTTTATTTTTCCGTGTTTATGATGCTGCAGAGGAATAGGCGATTATCGTTCGTGCAGGCTATGTGCAGGAGGTACTGGACTGCCTGCAGCTTCACGCCTAAACGTACAGATAGACGAAATAAGAGCCACGCCCTTGATGATAGGGGGGGCTCTTTGTTTTGTGCTTGTTTATAGGGATGTGCTTCCATCGGAATCCTTGAAATAATCCATCAAGAACTCGCGAAATGTGCGGGCAGCCAGAGACAGATATTGTTTGCTATGCCAGACCAGCCGGTAATCGCGCCTGCATTTCGGTTCCGTGATCGGAATCAGCGTAAGCTTACCGTCCTGAGCGCTTTTGCATCCGTACAATGCAACCCCGATCCCCGCTCGAACCAGGCTGGCAACCGCCGGCGGCTCATCCACCCTGCATACATACTTTGGACGGATTCCCGCTTCACGAAAGTACTCGTCATACATCTTTTGAAAAATAAAATCTTCTTTATATCCAATAAACGATTCTCCGCCCAGCTCGGACAACCGGACACTCGTTTGACCCGCCAGCCGGTGCCCCGCCGGTACCGCTAAATAGATGTCTTCGCTCAGCACGGTAACCTGGGACAAAAAGGGCTGCTCCAGGGCTATTGCAGTAAAGCACATATCGGCCCGCCCGTCTTCCACCAGTTGGATCATTTCATCCGGACTGACCTGGGAGATCTTGAAGTTCACGTCAGGATATCGTCCAATAAATCGGCTGAGCGGATCGGACAGCAGGTCGAGCGTAGAGGTTGCCAAGTGGATGCTTCCATGCTCGAGACCGGCCAGCTCCATTACTTCCTTCTGACCTTCCTCAAGCAGCCGCAGCGCGCGATCCACCTTGTCCAAATATAATTTACCAAATGCATTTAACCGAATCCGTCCGCCGTAGCGATCAAAAAGAGGGACGCCGACATCGGCTTCCAGCCTTGCAATCGTCTTGCTAAGAGCAGGCTGAGCGATGTGCAGCTCCTGTGAGGCCCTCGTCATATGTTCCATTTTGGCTACTGTCTGAAAATAACGCAGCTGGAGCAGCTCCATCTTCATCCCCCTATATACTGAAGTATATGATCAACATGTTAGGATATATATTTCAGTTTATTCCAGAAGCCATATAAAATACAAGTGAAACAGAAGGTCATTCCTCTATTTATCGGGGATTCCATTTAAGTCAGGAGTGTTATGCATGGAGAAACGGTCAATTAAGTCACCCACGGACCGCCTCATGGTCTTAGTGGCCCTCACCCTTGCCGTTACGGTTATGAATGCAACGATGTTCAACATTGTGCTTCCAGAGATTCGGCATGAATTCAAGCTAAGCATGTCAGAGGTCAGTTGGGTGAGCACCACGTATTTGCTGGTGTTTGCGGTCGGCAGCGTAGTGTACGGCAAACTCGCAGATGCTTGTCGGTTAAAATCCCTGATTACGTTTGGATTCATTACCTTTGCGGCGGGCTCGCTTGTCGGGATGCTGTCGGTATCCTATGGCATGGTCATTGCCGGACGGATGCTGCAAGCCGCAGGCGCGGCTGTAATCCCTGCTGTATCAGGAATAATCCCTGTTCGTTATGTTCCGTCATCCACGAGGGGGAGAGCCCTGGGGATTACGATGACGGGCGGCGCTGTCGGCAGCGCCGCAGGCCCGGCGTTGGCAGCCCTGCTGTCGAGCGTTGTGCATTGGCGGCTATTGTTCCTGCTGCCTGTGCTGACCCTGCTGTTATTGCCGCTTTACTACAAATATTTACAGGATGATCAGCAAGGCCGCAAGGTAAGGATGGATTGGCTTGGAGGGGGATTGCTTGCCGGGACGATTGCCATGCTGCTGCTGTTCGTAACGTCGGTGGCACAATGGACATTCATTGGCTTCGTTTTGCTTATGTCGGCTCTGCTCCTGAGAATAACGAGAGCTGAAGAACCTTTTATCAGTCCCCGGCTTTTTTCGAATAGGCGTTATGCGCTGGGCCTGGGTATTGTCTTTATGACAACTGGCATCGGCTACTCGCTGGCATTTCTGACACCGACCCTGCTGTCCGAATTGCATGGGATGGGAGACGGCAAGGCCGGTTGGGTGCTGGTGCCCGCTGCTGTCCTCGCAGCGCTCTTAAGCAAGTCGGGAGGGCGCGCGGTTGATCGCAAGGGCAACAGCTTTCTTTTCTTCTTAGCCTCGACGCTATACATGATCTGCTTCTTGATGATGTCTTCTTTTTCAATGGGTGCGCAGATTCTCATCGCCTTATTCCTAATCTTTGGCACTGTAGGCCAGGCGTTTATGGCGATTTCGCTTACCAAAACCATATCGCTGGCCCTTCCGAAGGATCAAAGCGGTGTTGGCCTGGGGTTGATGTCGATGATGAATTTTGTTTCAGGAGCTGTTTTTGCCAGCCTGTACGGAAGAATGGTGGACCAAGGGATCGGTTCCGCCTGGAACCCTTTGATTGGAGAGAAAAGCGCTGAAGCCAATACCTTCAGCAACATTTATTTGCTGCTGGCCATGCTGATGATGGCGGTCGTCATGATCTATGCAGCAGCGTTCATACGGCGGTCGAAGAAGCTTCACGATGCTTCCTCAACAGGGTGAAAGTCCAGGTGCGGAAAGGGCGAAGGAAGTTATATCTGTCAAAATTAATTTCGTATAAAGGAGAGGTTGTATATGAAAGCCATGGCTGTATCCACTTTCGGTCCTTCGGAAGTCTTAACCCTTATGGAAATGGAGAACCCCTCCGCAGGTCCCGGCACCGTGCGAGTTCGGGTGAAAGCTGCCGGCGTGATGCCCTTTGATTGCCGTGTACGGGAAGGAACGATATCCTATGTCCGTAATAAACCGCTGCCCATCATTCCGGGGAATGAGTTTGCCGGGGTCATTGATCAGGTAGGCGAGGGGGTTGAGGGGTTCGAGGCCGGTATGGAGGTGCTAGGCTTCTCCCTATTCAACAGCTATGCGGAGTATATCGTAGTCAGTGCGGACCAAATCGTAACGAAGCCGCCGTATATGCCGTGGGATATTGCAGGAGGTTTATCCGGCAACGGCCAAGGAGCGCATATGGCTCTGAAGGCGATCGGCATCGGGCATGGCGATACCGTGATCATCCATGGCGCGGCAGGGGGATTCGGCACATGGGCCTGCCAGCTGGCTAAGCGCTGGGGGGCCATGGTCGTCATCGGTACGGCTAGCGAAGCAAACCATGACTATTTGCGTTCACTCGGCGTCATCCCCGTCCATTACGGGGAAGGACTTGTGAAACGGGTACGCGCGATTGCACCCCAGGGCGTAGATGCTGCACTTGATGCCGCAGGAGCCGAGGCGCTTAGGGCTTCGGTAGAGCTTGTTCCGGACAAGAAACGGATACGAACGATGGTAGCGAGCGAGACCGCCGACGAGCTTGGCGTACCTGCGCTGGAAGGCATGCGAAGCGCAGCCAGGCTCCAAGAGCTGACCGATCTGTATGAGGAAGGGGCCGTTCGGATCCATCTCCGACAAACCTATCCGCTAGCATTGGCGCAGGAGGCGCATCGCCTGGTAGAGACCGGCCACGGACGAGGAAAAGTGGTATTAACTTTATAAGCCAAGCTGAGACTTTTACGAATGGAAGCCGCGATGATCGCGGCTTTTTCATGTCTTAAGCCAGTCACTGCCGGAACTGATACCAGACCCAGGCTTCATCATGTATAACCTATCGAATCGGATTTGGCGAATGCCGTACAGCAGCTGGATCAAGCCGGCTTCAGAACGTTTATGGCCGAGCTGCAGGATCAGCTTGACGCGTTCGCAGCAACGAGCAAGTAACACGGGATCCAGAAATCTAATAGCTTTGAGATTTCTTGAATGTTTCAGGGGAAACCCCCTCTAATCGTTTGAAAACCGTGCAAAAATAGCTGGTGTGCTCAAATCCGGCCATGCCGGCAATCTCTTGGATTTTAAGCTGCGGCTCCAAGACCATAAGCTCTTTGCTTAATTGAATGCGCTCCCGATTCACGTATTCCATCGGTCTTAAATTGAAAGCTTTTTTGAACAGCAAGCACAAATATTGCGGGGTGACGCCAGCCTGTTCCGCCAAGAGATCGAGCGTTAGCGGATGCTGACAATATTCCTTAATGTATCGAATGACAGGCTGCAGCCGCTCGAAATGCTGATGCCGGGTATGCTGCTTGGCCTGGATTTGCATGGGGATATCCAGGAGCAGAGCGTAAAGCAGCTTGGAGCATTCCACGCCGGCATGGCTGTCGTTTGAGCCGGCACTCTCAATGATGCTTGAAAAAACCGCCTGCATCTTATCCGGGTCCAGCATCGTATACACGCCCGACTTCGTAATTCCGGCTTGGGCGAGAAGCGGCCCGCATAGACTGCCCTCCAGGGAAATGAACATCAGTTTCCATGGCTCCTGGAGTGCGTGATAGCGGTGCGGAACATCCGGGAACAGGCAGATCGCCTGCCCCGCTTTGGCGGAATAAACGCTGTCGTCTGTATAGAGAGCTCCTTCACCCGACAAGATCATGAGCCACTGGTAGGATGCGAAGCCGTCAGGCCTATGAACGGGCTCCTGGTGGTTCCATTGTCCCGCTGACGTAAGATACACGGGAAGACGTCTGTCCGATTCACTCAGATGGCAGAAATGGATAATATCCATAGAAGTCTGCACCTCGGTTTCAAATATTTAAATCATGCTGAATATCGTTTAATGGAAAAAAGAAAATTCATCACTCTATAATGTGAATATAATTATAACAGAAATGGAGTGAACGGAATTTGGGAAAGACGAAGTGGATCTACAGCCCGCCAGCGAACGGTTATCCCGAATGGAATAATAACCCTGAAATTTATCAATTGAACCGTATGGATGCCCATGCCACGCTCATTACATATGACACTTTGGAGGAAGCTATCGAAGGTAGGTTCGAGGATTCCCGAAACTATTTGAGTTTAAACGGCTCATGGCAATTCGCTTGGGCGGAAAATCCGGAGAAGCGGATCAAGGATTTCTACAAACGAGATTATGATGCGTCGAACTGGAAAGAGATTACCGTCCCCGGGCATTGGCAGCTTCAAGGCTATGATTACCCACAATATACGAACGTCCGTTATCCCTGGGTCGAGCAGGAGAATTTGAAACCGCCTTACGCGCCGACGAAATACAATCCCGTCGGTTCCTATATAAAAACGTTCGCAGTTCCGGACGACTGGAGCGGCCAACCTGTTTTTATCAGCTTTCAAGGCGTTGAATCGGCATTTTATGTTTGGCTGAACGGAGAGATGGTTGGATACAGCGAGGATTCCTTTACGCCAGCTGAATTTGATCTTACCCCTTACCTGGTGCAGGGCGAGAATAAGCTCGCCGTCGAGGTATATCGCTGGAGTGATGCCAGCTGGCTGGAGGATCAGGATTTCTGGAGAATGAGCGGCATATTCAGGGATGTGTACCTTTACACGGCGTCGGATGCCCATATTTACGATTTTAAAGCGCTCCCTGAGCTGGATGACGATTATAAGAATGCTTCTCTGAACGTTGCCGTGCGAATCAACAATTATAGCGAACAGCATCAAGGGGAATTGGCGCTGGAAATGCAGCTGTTTGACGAGCATCGGCAGCCGGTGTGGAGCAATGCCGTATCGGAAGGCTTCACGCTCGGCACCGACAAGGCGCAGACGATCACTTTGCCTGGCCAGGTCGATTCTCCAAAGCTATGGAGCGCGGAATATCCGAATTTGTATACGCTGGTCGTTTGTTTGAAAAATGAACGAAACGAGCCCGTTCAATACGTAAGCTGCAAAGTAGGCTTTCGCCGGTTTGAGATTCAAGACGGGCTGATGAAAATTAACGGACAGACGGTGGAATTCAAGGGCGTCAACCGCCATGAATCTTCTCCGCTGAAGGGCCGCGCGATCGGCGTCGAAGAGATGCTGACGGATATCAAGCTGATGAAAGAACATAACATCAATGCGGTCCGGACCTCCCATTATCCGAACCATCCGAAATGGTACGATCTTTGCGATGAGTACGGCTTATACGTCATTGACGAGGTGAATCTTGAAACCCACGGAACTTGGCGCTACGGACAGAAAGAGGAAGAGGATACGATCCCCGGAAGCAAGCCGGAATGGCTAGGCAACGTGCTGGACCGCTCCAAGTCGATGTATGAACGGGATAAAAATCATCCGTCGATCGTGATCTGGTCGCTAGGCAACGAATCGTTCGGCGGAGACAATTTCCTTCATATGTACCGTTACTTCAAAGATAATGACCCGTCCCGCATCGTGCACTACGAGGGCGTGTTCCACGATCGCCGGTCGGATGCGGCATCTGATATCGAAAGCCATATGTATACGAAGCTCGATTATATTGAGAGCTATGCCCGAAACAACCCGCCCAAACCGTTCATCCTGTGCGAGTACAGCCATGCTATGGGCAACTCCTGCGGCGGGTTAAGCGCCTACTGGGAGCTGTTCGACCGGTATCCGGTGCTTCAGGGAGGGTTTATCTGGGATTGGATCGATCAATCCATTCTTACCCGCAACCAAGACGGCGAGGAGTACTTGGCTTATGGCGGAGATTTCGGCGAATCGCCGCATGACGGCACCTTCTGCGGCAATGGCCTCATCTTTGCGGATCGAACCGTGTCGCCGAAGATCGCTGAAGTAAAAAAATGCTATCAAAGCGTCCGATTTGATGGAAGCAAGCTATCGGATGGCCGCTTGAGCATAACGAACAAGTATCTGTTTACGGATCTTTCGGAATTTGATTTTGTATGGAATCTCATGCGTAACGGCGATCCAGTCGCGGAAGGCGAACGCGTTTTTCCTTGCGCGCCGGGCGACGTCATCCAAGTCGATGTCACGGACATCCTGAAGCATACGGAAGCTGGATCGGCCGGTGATGAATTTATCGCAACCTTCGGATTTCAGTTGAAAGAAGGCACGACATGGGCTGAACGAGGGCATGAGGTTGCCTTCGGACAGTTTGTGCTTCCGGCCGTTCAGAAGACTCGAGTGAACCCGATTCCTGCCGGGAAGCCGGTACAGCTGGACGTGAAACAGGATCAGGTTACCGTAAAAGGGGAGGAGTTTGCGGTTGTTTTTGATAAAATCACGGGGGAACTGGTTTCTTACGCAGCCGCAGGCGTAGAGCTTATCGCTGTGCCGCTCCGTCCGAACTTCTGGCGGGCCATGGTGGATAATGACCGCGGGAACAATCTGGAGGAGCGCAGCGGAATATGGCGCGCAGCCAGCATGGAGCGGAGGCTGCTCGAGTTCTCCTATCGTGCAGCTCCGGCTTCGGCAGATGTCAGGGTTCGCTATGCATTGCCGACCGTACCGGAGTCCAGCTGTACCTTGGAATACAGCATTCAAGGCGACGGAACGATGGATGTGCGGATGCGGCTCACACCCGGCGAGGGCTTGCCGGAAATCCCGGAAGTCGGCTTGCTGTTTGCAATGGAAGGCTCGTTCGATCTAATCAAGTGGTACGGAAAGGGCCCGTTTGAGAATTATTCCGACCGGAACAGCGGAACGAAGATCGGTAAATATGAAGGACTCGTCAAAGATCAATGGGTTCCATATTTGCGGCCGCAGGAATGCGGAAACAAGACGGAAGTTCGATGGGCATCGGTGGAGAACAAAGCCGGAACGGGCTTCTTGTTCGAAGGTAACACCAGGTTTGAATTTAATGCGCTGCCGTATACGCCGTCCGAAATCGAGGCGAGCGATCATGCCTATAAGCTGTCGGCTTCCGACAAAACCGTTATCCGGCTCATGGCGAAGCAAATGGGCGTCGGCGGTGACGACAGCTGGGGAGCAAAGCCTCATCCGGAGCATATCCTGTACGCGAACCGGGAATACAGCCTGGCACTAACATTAAAAGCGTTCGGAAAGTAATTTGAAGTTTTAAAAAAAGGAACGACCGAAGAACCACCGAGCCATAAAAATAAGAAGCGACCGTTTCCCGCTTAGGAGAAACGGTCGTTTCCTTATTGGATGGTGGGAGTGGAGACAAGAGAAGAGCTTGCCGGTTGCCCCGCTGACGTAAGGTTTCACCATGGTTGACAGACTCGTGCACGAATACTCAATTCATCGGCGATCTGCTCCACCGTCTTCGATTGTTCTTGCACATACTTTACGGTTTCACGTTTAAATGTCTCGTTATAATGTTGTCTATGGCCACTCATTTTTTGGACACCTTCTCGTCTCCTTTGTTTCATTATCGTTTTATCACTAAGGGGTGTCTACTTTCTATTCTAGCTGCAAAAAGGGACTTGTACGAGCGAACCGGGCTCCACACGCGCCGCAGCAAGTCCCCAGAAAGGACTTGTATCGTTAACGTTACTTTCAACATCCATATCCGAGTTACTTTACGCCCTATTGACCAGTTTGGTATCGGACGCAGCTTGGGGATGAGCGAAAGGCTGTTATCCTTCCACATCCCCTGTTTCTTCGCTCTTAACTTGTTCATCTCCTCTAATAGAGATATAATGGACGAGGGTATTTGTTGAATACCGGCTACAGATTCAATGATGAAAGAGAGCGGAAAAGTATGGGCCGTAAATGGAATAATATTAAAGAGAAAAAAGCATCCAAGGATGCGAATACAAGTCGCGTGTATGCGAAGTTCGGCGTTGAAATTTATGTCGCCGCGAAGAAGGGTGAGCCGGATCCGGAATCCAACCGTGCACTGAAGGTCGTTCTGGAGCGTGCCAAAACATATAACGTGCCGAAAGCCATCATTGACCGTGCGCTCGAGAAAGCCAAAGGCAGCGGCGATGAGAACTATGAAGAGCTTCGTTATGAAGGCTTCGGGCCGAATGGCTCCATGATTATTGTCGATGCGCTGACGAACAATGTGAATCGTACAGCTTCCGCTGTACGGGCAGCGTTTAATAAAAACGGCGGCAATATGGGTGTCAGCGGATCGGTTACGTATATGTTCGATGAGACAGCCGTATTCGGCGTAGAGGGCAAAACTTCCGAGGAGGTTATGGATCTTCTGCTCGAAGCGGACCTGGATGTCCGTGACATTATCGAAGAGGATCAGGCTGTTATTGTTTATGCAGAGCCGGATCAATTCCATGCGGTTCAGGAAGCGTTCAAGAATGCAGGAGTAACCGAGTTTACCGTCGCCGAGCTGACAATGCTGGCGCAAAATTTCGTCACCCTGCCGGAGGACGGAGTTGCCCAGTTCGAGAAGCTGATCGATGCGTTGGAAGACCTCGAGGACGTGCAGCAGGTGTATCATAACGTGGAGTTTGAAGATTAGGATACAAGAATCCTTTAAATTCAGTGTTTAGAAGCTCCTACTGCTGATTCAAATATGGGTAGATATCCGAATTTCACTGTTTTCCTCAATCAGCGATGGTATACATTATGTTGATTGAAGAAATTTATGATGATGAACGTTTTTCTAGAAGTACTCATTATTTTAACTCACTTTTTGTATGAAATAACTATACAAGGAGTGAGTTTTTTATGTTATTAGAGGATGTTTACAAAGAGTTTCTATTTGATTTGGAGATCAAGAATTATAGTATCCGAACTATAAAAGGATATAGAAATAATAACAGAGCATTCTTAAATTTTTTGATTAATGAATTTGAAGTGACTGAAGTGGAAGAAGTTAATACTTCCCATATCAAAGCCTATCTTAGGAACTTAAAAGACAAAGGTTTATCTGAAACCTATATCAATGGAATACAAAAAAACATTCGTTCGTTTTTCCGTTTCAATGTAGAAGAAGGATATGTTGCTGAAAAAAGAAATCCTGTTCTAGGTTTGAAGTGGATGAAGGAACCAAAGGTTCTAATTCAGACTTTCAATGATGATGAAGTGAAAAGGATGCTTAACGTTTTTAAAGGGGATTACTATTTAAGTTTACGAAATAAGCTAATTCTGATGTTCTTTGTGGACTTAGGAATCAGAAATTTGGAATTATGTACGCTTAGTTCTCTTGATGTAAGAGATAGTGTTATAAAGATTCATGGAAAAGGGAATAAGGAAAGACATTTATACATTTCACCTCTTTTGAAAAAGTACATTATTAAATACGAGAGAGTAAAAGAGGCATATTTTAAAGATAAAATCATGACTGATTCCAATTTTTTTCTATCCCAAAATGGTAAAACTCTTACTGTAGTTGCAATTGAGGTAATAGTCAAAAAAGCTGGAGTGGAGGCTAAGGTTCGAGAACACATTCGTTGCAGTCCTCATACACTGAGACATTACTATGCTCAAAAACAATTAAGATTAGGGTTAGATGTTTACAGTCTTAGCAGATTATTAGTGTTATTGCTAACGCATAATGTCCGGAGATTGATGGTGTAAGTTATCCTGCTATTGACGGTTAATCTGACCGCATCCGGATATACGAGAGGGAGAATTATGATAATTCTCCCTGAATGACGCGCTTAACCATATGATCGTCGATAATGCGGTGTTTGTTCTGTGCGCCGTAGAGCATGCAATGAGTACATACTTTGTTAATTAGCCTAGCTGCTCCGCCAGAGTAACGATAGATGTCGTCAATAGCTCCGTCAGTGAAGATGTCTCGTTCCGCACCGGCATAAGTCATGTGTCTCTCGATGTAGGCTCCTGTTTGGGCCCGGTCATAATGCGGAAGTTTGCATTGAAGATCGATGCGTTGACGAATCGCAGCGTAGGCTTGTAGGTTAATGCGATCCCACAATTCACTTTGCCCGACGAGGATGAGGGCCATTGGGCTTTGAGCATCCATCTTGAAATTTAGTAGAAAGCGAACTTCCTCCAGCATCTCTCGGTCCAAAAGATGACTTTCATCCACGACCACGACGGGCTGCAGTCCATGAATTCCCCGCATGAGCTCGATCTCTCGATGCAGCTGACGTTTCGCATCCCCGCGATAAAACTTCGATTCACAACCGAGTTGTTCCAGCAGCCCCTTGTAGAAGTGCCGCGGTGTCAGTTTTGAATCCGACAGATAGAGCACCTTGAACTTCGCAGGATCCAGTTCTTCGGCAAACCGCCGAATCGTTGTTGTCTTTCCGGTTCCGCAGTCACCGGTCACGACCGCAAACCATTGCCGTTCTGCCGCATATTCTAGCCGCCCCAGCGTCTCCTCCAAAATTTCCGACTCATATAACTCACTAGGCAGAATGTCCCTGGAGAACGGTGAACGGCTAAGCTCATAGAATGCCTCAAACATTGCCATTCACCTTGCCTTTCTTACGGAAGCTGATGGCCGGCACTTGCTCAGCGCGGCGCCCGCGACTTTGTACTTCAGCAACGCTTAACAGCCGCGATGAATCTGCCGGCAGCGGCTGAAGTTGATCCGGCAGTGGAGGACGTTTCCCGACACGTTCCCCGATTACGAGTTCCTTTACCTTCCATGGTTCGTGACCTTCGTACTCGATCACGAGCTCGGTGATGTCCGCCGGGTCATACACGACATCCACGGTACATCCGATGAACGGAAGCCCCACTTCATATTTACGCTCCAAGAAGCTGATGCACCCGGTTTTGTCGACTTTGCGGGTTTCGCAATGAAGGAATGCATTGGCGAGTATCTCTAGTTCCACAAACCGAAGCGCCTTCTTGTCACTTCGAAAGGCGGTTTCAGGGCTTCGTTTGTCAAGTGCTGAATGCGGCTTGTTCTGGTAGCATTCCGAAAGCCAAACTTCGAACAATTCATTCAGGCGGTCAAGCGTCTTTGGTTTTTCAAGTGCTGCTTCGCTAAGGAAAGAATCTACCACCCGGTTGAAGCGTTCAACTTTCCCGGTTGATTCGGGCGAGTATGGCCTAGCAAACAGAAGGCGAATGCCGAGCTTGGAGCACGTTCGCGTCATCCACTTAGTTCGATACTGCTTCCCGTTGTCGAAGTACACGGCTTCCGGAACACCGTACTTCTGAATGGCCTTTCGGAAGCTGTCTTCAATGATCGTCTTGTCCATGACCGGGTAAAACTCACCGTGCAGGACAAACCTCGTCGCGTCGTCGATAAAGGTAACGAGAAACACTTGTTTCATCGCTCCGTCCGGTCCAATGGGCAGATACGGACCGTACTTTATGTCCGAGTGCCATAGACGATTGCGGTGTGGCTGTTGGAATCGTCGAGCCGCTACACCTGAGTTTGCATACATTCGCATATGCCTTGTGCTATAACCACGTTCAGTGAGCTTCTCTTGAAGCGTGCTCCGTTTGATTTGACCTGGCTTAACGCGGCCTTCCCATTCCAAGATCTGAATGATCTGGGCAACACTGCGACTTGGCACTTCCCGCCGCAGCAAGATCGCTTGCTCCAAGACCTCCGGTGGAATGGCGGGGGCTGTGGGTTGTTTTCCTTTGCTCTTCGGCTTTAATCCGCCAAAGCCATCTTGCCGGTAGGCTGCTAAATACCGCCGCAGCGTTCTCTCCGATATTCCGATTTGCTCGCAAATTCTTTGCTTGATTTCCCTCGCCTTTGCCGGGTCGAGCCCTTCCGTAAGCAACGGGGCAAGGAGCTGCACACGATCCGCAGCGATCTGTTCCGCTTTCTTCTGATCTTTCATCCGTTTACACCTCTTTTGGTAGATTCGTTTACGAGTCTATCTCAGAGGGCTTCGGACAAGAATGCAGAACGGGTATGTACCCACAATTTTGAATTCACAACAGGTCGGACAACTCTTGCTAGCCATCCATCGGCATCTCCGACATAACGTCCGAATCTATGGTGTGCAGTTTGTGAAGGTGCGGACGGTTCCTTCACAACATCTAGATGAAAGCGAATGGCGATGGACTCTAGGCACCCTAACCAGTAGGTAGCCATTGAGCAAAGCCAAGTCCGCCAACGGTACAGTGTGGAGTTGTCTGCGGCAACATCTACTTCCGTGGGTTCAGACGCAATGACATTCTCCACACATTCTGATTCGTAACGCTTGTAAGGCACAATGCAGTCCGGTAACTCATGATGAATCTTCCGGCAAGCCGTACAACGTAGTCTTCGGATGACCAAGACGCTCTTTTCTCCCGTAGCATGTACAAGCTTCCGTTTTCGGCTCCCGATCACCGTCAAACTCGCAATGCAACAAGGACTAGGAACAATTTCTGCACACCTAACAAAAAACGCCGGGGATCTTCTCAACCAGCTCGTAATTTGATACAATGATCATACGTTTTGTGAGGGGATGTCTCCAGTGAGCTTGCGCGAACAGGCTCACGCTATATGGAGGCATCCTTTTCCTTTTCTGTGATACGGACATTATATTCGTCAATCCCCGGACAGGCAACACCGTCAGCTTTCGGGCATTATGCTTCAGCGTAAACATTATTAGGACATGAGTCGACTGTAATCACTAATCGTTATCTACAGTCAATTCAAGATGAACAGATAATTGAGTTGGCAAAAACAACAAGCCCGTTAATGAACTTATAGAGTTTGCATTATATTCTCATTGAAATAATTGAATGTTTAAGAAGAGAATCAATTAAAATTTTCGTTACAAAATGGAGGCGCTATGATAGCGATGGTTATTGAGTAGCGTGTGAAAGATAGAGAAGTTCCAAAACATCCAAATTAGATACGAAAGTCCCATTTTTTGGTTTTATATTGGAATAAACAGTTAAATACTCCTATTGTATGTTTGTCTCAAAAATTGTAAATTGATGTACATACTAACAACTGGAGGTTTCAAATGAAGAAAATAGCAGTCACTTTGACATCTTTACTTTTAGCTTTCTCTATCGGCGGAAGTGCAATATCTTTTGCAGATGCAGGAAATGAGCAACTCCCGACACAAGAGCAGATTCAACAAGCTGAGGAAACGCAAAAAATAACAGACCAAATTTACGAGAATGCTTATAAAAAAGCAGAAGAAGAGATTGAGAAAGAAAAAACGAGAAAAAGCATTAGTTTGAATATAGACAATGCAGTCATAGATGAAAAGGCAATTTATGATAAGTATCGGGAAGCAGCTAAAGAGGAGAACAAAAAGTTTCTTTTAGAGAATGGATGGAGCGAAGTATCGGAAACTGAAAATGTTGTTACTCCGCTCTCAACTCCTTCTCAGTTGGCAATGACGGACGAAACTATCTTGTATAACTCCAGTACAAAACAATATCAATTTTCAGGAGAGTTTAACTTCACGGACCTCACTGGATGGGATAATTATGCTGATACTTACGATGTTTTAGCCATTAGAAGCAATAATCAGATTGGCATAGTGAAATCATACGCAACTACTACTAAAGTTGAAGCGCGTTATTGTGGTAGCGTTACTGCGGCAAATAGGATATCATATAAAGAGAGTCAATCTGGATACGATAACAATGGAGTTCCTATTGCCAATTCTAAAGTAACTAAGCAAAAAGAAACTGCGAATGGAGTTATCTGGACAATTGATGATACTAATGCTTACTCATCTAGTATTCCTTGGTCTTGTGGAAGTGCTGCAGACAAGTCGATATTAATTAGAAGTTATGATACGGATCATGGTAGAGCAACGCTATACTTTACTAAAATAGGCTCAGCTTCTACAAACAAAGTTTTTCTCGACTTCGAACACAACTGGAAAACTCATAAACTTGATGCTTCTGCAACAATCTCAGGAACAGGTTTAAAAGATACTCAACTTACTGTCACATATAAATCGGTTAATAATCGTTACCCTCGTACTAGCACAGGCAGAGCATATTAAAAGGAATCGGGCGTCTATATATGCGCCTTTTCATCAAGGAGATTGACATCAAATGAAAATTCAACTTAAATTCACTTTACTGGTGTGTCTGTTAATCTCTATCCTTTCTGGTTGCACAAAAGCACCAGATAGCCCTGCTCTAGAGAATCAGTTAAAAAGTGTACTAGAGAAAGCAAGTATTAGCTTTGACAAAATATTGCATTACGAAGTAGTAGATAATGGAATTGTTGTTTTTTACACTCATGATGACAGTCTTAATGAGAGCTATATTGAATATAACTCAGGGAAATGGAAATTGGTTAATAGTAGTGGAAGTGCCTCTTTAGTTGATAAAGATATTCCAATTTCTTACGTTTGGGACTATTCAGAAACAGTACCGTTTAGGATTGTTTATGGATCAATTAATCAAGGAGATATAGAACAGATTAAGGTAAATGGAGAAGTAACAAATAAAATTACCTTAAGTGATGGTCTAACTTTCTGGTACCTCATATTAGAAGAACCCTACTCTGCGGACAGTAAACTCGAGGCCTTTTCAGCTAATGGTGATCTAATATACGAAAAAAAGTAAAAAGTTTAATCTCTAAAATTTACCACCTCCTTATCGTTTAGCAAAACGCTATAATTCGATAAGGAGGCGTTTTTATGTTTATTGAACCGATGTTACTCGCAACAGCAAAAACCCCGTTCTCGGACTTGCACTATATATTCGAACCTAAAATAGATGGTCACCGCTTGATCTACTCGCAGCAGAACGGTACCGTTCGCCTATACACTCGAAATAACAACGATTGTACGCGTCAATATCCCGAAATAAACGGCTCAATTAATGCTCTGTTTCCACATGACATAGTTTTGGACGGCGAAGTTGCATGCGTTGATCCAGCAAAGGCATCTCCGAATTCGAATCCGTTATGACGCGCTTCCAGGCGAACAAGGCGGATAAAATCGCTGCATTAACTGCAACTCTACCATCCACTTTCGTCATATTTGACGTATGGGGCCGATTACTCTTGATTCTGATGAACGATAATCACTTCGGCAGCCGTAATTGGCGGCAGCGATTTCGTCATTACCGGCGAATGATAAGCCGTAATTTTGGTACCAGGTGCAAGCTCTGCATCCGGGCCAAGTCCCGCAATAATCTGTGTATCCTTCGAAATGTTCAGGATCACGTCATTGTCGGTGGAGGAATCCGATCCCACATTGATATAGAGCTGTTCCTTCGAATTGCGCTCCGATTCGGCGACGGTTCCTTCAATCTTCGGAGCCTTCGTATCGGATACCACAATCTTGTCGGCATGGGTCCGGGCAGGATAAATCAGCGTCATCACCTGGGAGTACAATGCCTCAATGCGCACGCCTTCCTTCAAAACGTCACGGCTGAGCGCAGCCCCGTTCTTGTCTACAATCTCTGTCTTTTCATCCACCGTTAAGATGACGTAGTTGACGCCGCCGGTTTCAAGAGCCTGACCAATGACGGTGATTTTGCCATCTGTCGTGTCGGTTATGATGCCGGTCGTTCCCGCAGGCTGGTCAAGATCAGGCAGTTCTGCAGCTTCGGTGTTAACCAGGATATAGTTGGTTGTCGATTGCGGAGGAAGACTCATGGCAACGGCCGGGCCATAGAAAGACTTCACCTGCATGCCGGCTTTAAGCTCGCTTTCCTTCAGGGTATTTCCGTTCTGGTCAATGATTTTAGCTTTCGGATCCAGATGGAGCAATATGGTCTCCTCATCGGATGTGTAGAGGTTGCGTCCTTCCACAAGAATACCGGCCTTGCTGATTTCAGAGATTGTACCGTCAATCGCCGCGAAGTCTCTGTCCAGCGCGATGATGGTCAATGCTTGACCTTGTGCGGGCAGGCTCTTGGTGATATTCGGGCTGTAAAATGCTTTGATCGCTTTGTTCTTGTCGACGATTGACTGCAGTTGTACTTTATTGCCTTTGGCATCGATGACCTTCGTATCTTGGTTCACCGACAATCGGATCTCGCTCTGATCGGTAGGTCCGAGCCCGTGTCCGGTTACCGTAATCCATTTTCCATTGCTGTCATTTACATAATCGGTGATATAACCCATCGTTCCGGGCACAACCTTCACTTGCTGTTGTACGTTTCCTTGACCGGAAGTTATCGGGGCGGGAGACACTGCTTGCGCATTAACAACCGGCATGGCTGCCATCGCAAGAAGTGTTGTCGTTGCTAGTACTTTGTAAATTTTGTTCATTACGGGTCTCCTCCATTATTATGTAGATTGTCCTAACGCGATAGGAAGTAACCAGGCACGATTTTCTTGGTAAAATGTGCTGGATTCATAGTCATAGACGGCAAATAAATGCAAAGGTTGCAGTCCGCTAAAAAAACGGAAAACGAAATTCCTCATCTTTTTGTTTATGTGATTAGGACGGCCTCATGCCAATTGAAAAACTTCCGGTTTACAAATCGGCTTGCTATAGGATATAAGATATCTAATTGATTATGGAGCTGTTAATGGATTATAAAGGGGGGATTCGTATGAACCTTCATGCTCTTCGAATATTTAACGACGTATCCAAAACAGGAAGCATCACGCGTTCAGCACAGAACCTGCTCTTAAGCCAGCCGGCCGTCACCGCGCAAATTCGAAACCTTGAGCGCGAGCTCGGTTTGAAGCTCGTTGAGGCCAGGGGAAGGAATATCGGTCTTACCGAAGCAGGGGAGCTTCTGGCTCAGCATTCGCAGCGGTTATTCGCAATGGAGGCTGAAATCGAGGGCGTCATGGCTGCGATGAAAACAGGCCTTCTAGGAAGCTTGAAAATTTGCGCGACGGAACTTCCTGAACGTACGCTGCTGCATCGCTGGATAACCGGTTATAAGCTTGAGCATCCTGAAGTGGCGATCCAGCTTCTTAAGGGCCAAGCCCGCTCTGCATTGCAGCGCTTGCTGGATGAGCAAGTACATATTTCGATCGTTTGCGGCAATTGGCCGATTGAGGATGAAGCCGTGGATTATTTCACCATCCTCGAGGATGAATTGATATTTGCCGTCCCGGACAGCCACCGGCTTGCCGGGAGGGAGGTTACGCTCGATGAGCTGGTGAAGGAGCCTTTTGTCATGAGAGAGGAGGGGAGCTACACGCGTGACCAGCTGCTCACGTTATTTCGATCCACCGGATACGACCAGCCCCGTTGTGCGATTCTGATCGAAGGCCTGAAAGAAACGGCAGAAGCCGTTATATCGGGCTTTGGCATTGCACTCCTGCCTGCTCTGTTCGTGAAGAAAGAGCTCGCTTCCGGTCAGCTTCAACGAATCCATGTCCAGGACGTCAAACTGCCGCATCCGATTCGGGTGTGCACAAGAAAGCATGGGACCGAGTCCTCCGTCATTCGCTCGTTTATTTCCTATATCCAATCCGATATAAGGACAGCAGGCCAGACAATCGAAGGATGATATGGTTGATTATGATTCATCCATTTTTTTTATGAGTCTGCTTGAAATCCATATTATTCTTTTTTCATGCCATACGATACACTCGGGATAACCGGGGCGCCAATACGAGTATGGAGGAGAGAGAATATCGATCATTCATAACAACATCAAAATACGACTTTTCGAGCGTTAGAAGGGAAACGACGCCAGTATCGAAATAAGCGAAATTACGCTACACACTATTTTTTCCTTTAGAAGGGGTGCCAAACATGAGAGATTTTATATTTGAGCATTTAGATTTCGTACGGAATCAGACATTGAATGTCATCCGGCAGGTTTCCGACGCGGACGCCGAGATCATCCCGGAGGGCATCAACAACCATATAAAGTGGAATGCCGGGCATATTTATTACACGCTGGAATCGTTTGCTTTCGTTGTGAACGGTGAATCGGCGGAGCTGCCGGAGGCCTACCAAAAGCTGTTCCGCTCGGGGACCAAGCCAAAAGAAATTGAGGCAGCTTGGCCGTCGATGGAGGAGATCATCCAGCATCTTGAAGGTCAGGTTCGACGGATCGAGGAGCGATACACCCATCGTTTGCAAGAAACCGTGAAATCACCGTATACGACCTCCAAAGGCTTGAAGCTTACGACCGTGGAAGAATTTCTAAGCTTCTGTCTCTACCATGAAGGCATGCATTTTGACAAAATCAAGACGATTCTAAATAGGGTAACGTACTAAAAAAGGCAAGGCAGAAGTCCTCCAAAGGACTCTTTTGTACATATTCTACCTTAAATTAGATGAGCATGCGAAAGCGTACGAAGGGAATGATCATATTCATGTCGAATATGATGGTTATGCCAACAATGGCAGGGTGAACAAAAGGGGTTGATTCGTAGTTATTCAAGCACATCGCTTTATTCGACGAAACGCATTTGCGACTCTATTGAAGTTATTAGATCATTAAATAACTTTAATAAGGAGCGCTTTAAAATGCATATCGTGACAGAAAGATTGATCATACGGGAATTCGTTAAAGATGATTGGGATCAAGTACTGGCATACACCGCAGATCCGGTTGTGATGAAATATATCCCAGAGGGCGTATTTACTGAAGAGAAAGCGAAGCAGTTCGTGCTGCTCCATCAGGGCAACGCCAAAAATTATGCGGTTACCCTTCGAGAGGGACAAGCACTGATCGGTCATATCGTGTTTCACCCATGGTTCGGCGAGCACACGTACGAGATCGGCTGGGTATTCCATCCCGGATATCAGCGTAAAGGATACGCAACGGAAGCCGCTGCTTCCACGTTGAATTACGCTTTCACCAACCTTGGGCTGCACCGGGTGGTGGCTACTTGTCAGCCGGATAACATCGCTTCTTACAGGGTGATGGAGAAGATCGGCATGCGCCGGGAAGGGCATTTTATTCAGTGCATCCCAAGGGAAGACGGTACCTGGTGGGACGAATACTATTACGCGGTGCTGAAGTCGGAGTGGGTACTCTGTTCAAGCCGGAGCAGCAAGGATGCGAAGTAGGAAGTTCCACAAGGCGTGGGGATTGAAATGCAGCAGCAACATAACGATATGGTAGAACCAGCTTGAAGCCGATAAACGATGCCAATTGAAAAAGGTCTTCGTCCTATCAGAGGATGGAGACCTTTTTTTTGTTAACCGATTCGGCGCTTGCCGAAATCCGGCTAGTCTTCAACCTGTGAGGGCAGTAGCACCCTGTTCTCAATCGGGGACGACATGACGATCAATGTCGTGGAATCGTCGAATTGTCCTGTTTGGTTAATGAACGCTTCGAGTGCCCGCATCGAGTCGCAGACCACTTTTATAAGATAATTATGTTGACCGCTGATACGATGGCATTCGACAACCTCGTTCGATTGCTCGCAGAAAGCAATGAAATTCTCGCAATGCTTCGTATGGAACAGTAAATACGCCATACAGTGCTTGTTCAGCTTCTCAGTCGACACGACGGCCCGATATCCGATAATGACGTCCTGCTCTTCCAGCTTGCGGACCCTCTCGGTTACGGCCGGCTGAGACAGCCCGATGAGCTTGCCTAGCTCCGTCATGGAAAGCCGTGCATGATTTTGCAGCAATTCGAGGATTTGGACATCCGTTCGATCCACATGCGCACCTCCTTAGAAAATAAAGCGTAAATCCCGAAACTTCCTTGAAAATTGCGGTGAAAATAATGAAAAACCTTTAACTTTCCATTCTCGCTTGCGCCTTCATCATATAGGATTAAGCCATGAGATGCAAAGCATAAAAAACGGAGAGGAGAGCAGTTATGTCCATGTTATTCAGTCCGATTACCATCCGCGGCGTACGGTTAAAAAACAGAATCATGATGTCGCCGATGGGCACGTTAGCAGCAGACCAAGAAGGGAAGCTAACCGAATGGCAGTATTTGCATTACGGCGCGAGGGCGATCGGCCAAGCGGGATTAATCATGATTGAGGTAACGGCCGTTGAGAGGACGGGGGCAGATCCGGGCGGATTGGGATTATGGGATGATGGGCAGGAGCAGCGGCTTCGAGAGCTTGTGAGCATGCTGCACCGGCAAGGGACGGCTGTTGGCATGCAGCTGGGTCATGCCGGCAGGAAGAAGGAGCAAGGCACCGGCTTCTCTTCGTCAGGGGCAGCGTATCGGGGGAAAAGGACGAAGCCGATGACGATTGCGGAGATCGAAAGGGTCATCGAGGCCTTCAGGAACGCGGCTGTCCGTGCTAGGCGAGCAGGCGTTGACGTCATAGAACTTCACGGCGCTCACGGTTACCTCATCAATGACTTTTTGTCCCCTTTGACCAATCAGAGAGAGGATATGTATGGAGGTTCAAGGGAGAATCGGTACCGCTTCCTCGGGAGGACCCTTGAGAAGGTGCGGCAGGTTTGGAACGGTCCTCTATTCGTGAGAATCTCTGCGGAAGAATACCATCCTCATGGGAACCATATCGAGGATCACCTTGACTTTGCCGAGCGGATGAAAGCGCAAGGGGTCGACCTCATCGACGCGAGCAGCGGGGGCGTAACCGATCAAAAACCGGAGGTATATCCAGGCTATCAGGTTGCCTATGCGGAAGCGATTCGCCGTCAGATTGGAATGCCGACCGCTGCAGTCGGGTTGATTACCTGCGGGAAGCAGGCTGAAGAGATCCTCCGCAAAGGTCAGGCCGATCTCATCGCGGTTGGCCGTGCCCTGCTGAAAGACCCGTTCTGGCCACGGACGGCAGCCGAGCAGCTGGGAGAAACCATACCTGAGCCGGCCCCATACCGTAATCAATGGTTCACCACCGGATATACAGAGGGTTAACAGCAGAACGATCAAGCCGAATCGATGAGCTGTTATTCGGTACGTGCTGCCAAGACTGCTTTAAATTTAGCGCGGTATGCTGCCGGTGGTACGCCCTTCGTCATGGTAAACAATCTCGTGAAGTAATGGACGGACGAAAAGCCGGTACGCTCGGCAATCAGCTTAATCGGTTCATCAGAAATCGTCAGCATAAGCTCAGCGGCTCGAATTCGCTCCGTTCGGACGAAGCTGGAAAATGACTCATGGATGCAGGTTGCGAACAATCGCGACAGCTGGCGAGGGGATATATTCAAAAATCGTGCAACCTCGCTTAAAGACAGCTGCTGACGGCCCAAGTTATCCCTGATGTAGAGCTTTGCCCGCTGAACAAGCTGGGCGGAGTGGGAGAAACCGGTGGAGATTTCCGGCCCTTTCGGGAGCGTGTCCTTTTTGCCGAACATGACGGAAAAAGACTCAAGCAGCGCATGCGCGAGGGGCGGCAAGAGCGTAACCGGCAGTGATTGGCCTGGCTGTTCATGGATGAGCAGCGATTTCCACAGATGGATTGACGGCGCTTCGCGGGCATCCTCAATCCATACCGGCCCTCCTTCCAGGACACGCAAGTAGTTCATGGCGTGATCCTCAGCCGGATGGTTTCTGACTTCAAAAGCAACGAATAACAGATCCAGTTGATCGACATTTTGGATCCGATGGTAAATATCTGGCCTTGAACAAAAGGCTGTGCCTTGTCGCAAGGGAAAATCGACGCCGGCTTCAGTATAGATGCCTTCGCCATTGTCAACGTAACAAATCTCCAGGAAGGAATGCTTATGCATCGCATTGGTAGCCAAATTCCGGACGCTTCCCCAATAATGTACGAGAAAGGAAAGACGCTCGCCCGGCAGATGCCCGGCATACCGATTGAGCCGCTCCTCGCTGTGGGTCCATTGAATCATCGTTATGAACACCTCCTTGGCGTAATTGTACAAATTGTGGTCCTCGCTGTGCAAATACGTCGATGCATGAGCTGCCTATAATGAAACCAGAACCAAAACAAGATTGAGGAGGGTTTCTAAGGCATGATTAATGAACAAGATGTCCAATTTTACAAAGATTATGGGTATCTGCTGGTCCGGAACGTGTTCGATCCGGCGGAAGTGGAAGAGATGCGGGAAGCGGTTGAGAAGATTATCCGGAGGGCGGCGCGCGCCAAGGCGGATCAGAACCACGCTTGGCAGGGCGATTATCTGCCTCCCGAGCAGCTGAAGAAGCTCGTGCTGAAAGGGTTTCATGACGTACACTATCATGATGCCGCTTTCATGCGCGCCGCCATCCACCCGCGAATGACCGCCGTACTGCAGCAAATTATCGGACCGAATGTGCAGCTTCATCATTCCAAAATGCTGGTGAAGCCTCCCTCAAACGGGGCAGCCTTTCCGATGCACCAGGATTATCCTTACTTCCCTCATCGTGATCATACCATGCTTGCGGCAAGCATTCACCTGGATGATGCGGATACGGAGAACGGATGCCTGAGTGTCGTTCCCGGTTCCCACAAAGAAGGAATACTTCCTCATGTAGGCTCGTATTACCTGAACCACAAGGAATACCCGATATCGTCAGGGACGCCTTGTCCAGCCTCGGCGGGAGATGTGCTCTTCTTCAATTATCTGACCATCCATGGGTCGGACGTAAACCGCAGCGAGCGAACAAGGCGAAACGTGTTGTTCCAATATCGGGATGCATCGGATCTGCCGACGGCCAATGTTCACTTTGATTGGGGGATGGGGCTGATGGTTAGCGGTGAAAATCCCGACTTTAATAACGTGAAGCCGAAGTACGAGATCGTGGGCTAGCAATGTCATGGCTGAAAAGAATTGTATTCGGATGAGAAGAAAGGATAAATCTCAGCTAAAGGCGACGGTTAAACAGGGATGCTTTGAATCCCTGTTTTTTCATTTTGCGTGGCAAGCGTCGTGGCTAGCTCGATCTAGTCGCTGCTCCGGCTTCGAGCCGCTCCACCTCGATCTTACCTCTAGCCCATTCATCTAATCCCGTATATCTAATCCGTGCATCGATCGCTCACATCTAACCCGACCTTGATCCTCGCACCTAGTGGACTTAAGCCGGTAAAGGAGCTTATAACCTAATGAAAATACCGGGGGAGAGGACCGGTATGGTAGAATGGAGTCGTATTGAACGGATTCAGCTCCTATCAATTTAAAAATCAACGCTTTACTGCGAAAAGGCTTTCGAGGAAGATCGGGGGGATTTTGTGAATAATGTAAATCGGTCTCGCAAAGTCGTAGGAAGCCGAAGAAAGACGATCCGGCGAATCGTCCTCTCAGCTGCTGCCGTTATCATGGCATATATGGTTTATGCGGCCGTCGCCATATGGACTTACGGAGCAAAGACCGAGCCTGTAAAATCCGATGCCGCCATTGTGCTTGGAGCGGCCGTGTGGGGCGATAAACCCTCCCCCGTATTCCAGGGACGCATTGATCATGCCTTATGGCTGTATAAGCATCAGTATGTGGATAAGCTGATCTTTACGGGGGGACGGGGATCGGACCTTGAGTCGGCGGAATCCGAGGTTGCCCGGGATTACGCGATTGCCCGGGGAGTTCCGGAAGCAGACATTCTGATCGAAACGGTGTCAAAGATAACGGAAGAGAACCTGTCCCATGCCCAAGCGGTCGGTGAACAAGAAGGTTTGTCCACGTATTTGATCGTCAGCGACCCGCTTCATATGAAGCGGGCGATGACGATGGCGGACGATTACGGAATGAAGGCATATCCGTCACCAACGGATCGAAGTGCATATCAAAGTTTCCGGAGCAAGGTTCCATTCCTGCTTCGGGAGATGTTTTATTACACCGGTTATGTCGTGCTGTCGCCTTTTCGCTAATATCTATAAAGCGGGCAGCTGAATCGTAAAGCTGGTGCCCTGCTCCGGGGAGCTCTCCACATGGATCGATCCGCCGTGATTGTGGATGATGTTTTTCGTGATCATATATCCGAGCCCGGTTCCGCTGTCCTTCGTTGTATAGAATGGCTGTCCCAACGACCGGATCTGCTCTGGCGTCATGCCGATACCGTCATCCTGGACGATGATATGGACATCGCTGTCGCTTTGCTGAATGGTCAGCGTGATCGTTCCTCCTTGATCCATCGCCTCCATGGCGTTCTTCAGCAAATTGATGAATACCTGCTTCAGTTGATTCGCTTCGCCGTGAACGTACACGGGCTCGGCTGGGAAACGCGGGATGATCTCGATATTGTTCAGCGCAGCCTGGACCTTCATCAGGGTAACGATTTGTTCGACGATGCCGAGCACGTCAAATGGCTTGCTGACATGGGAGGTTTCCGGCTTGGATAGCACCAGCAGTTCATTGACGATCAGCTCGATCCGTTTGAGTTCCGATTCGATGATATCGAAATACAGCTTATTGCTTTGCTCCGACGAACGAAGGAGTTTAATGAAGCCGTTAATTGACGTGAGCGGGTTACGGATCTCATGCGCGATTCCTGCTGCCAATTGTCCTGCTGTCGTCAGCTTCTCGGACTGCATGATGCGATCCTCTTCCATCTTCTGCTCTGTGATATCTTTGAATATGCTAAGCGCGGCCTTTTCGCCTCTATAGGTGGTGACCAGCGTGATACCGGAGACGATTTTTTGTTGACCGTCGAAACAGCGGATAAGATATGTAACGGGTCCGATTTCCCGATATTCCGCATAACGCGTTCTTCGCCTTGCAAGCTTATGATGCGAAGAGGGATCTACCACGACATCGGTTGAAATTCCGAGCACATCGGAGACATTCGAGGCGTGAAGCAGCCGTAGCGTCGCTTGATTTGCGTACTGGATCATGCCGTACTTTGTAATGAGCGCGGAAAGCGGGAGCTCTTCCAGCAGCTGCAGGAAGCCTTCTTCCTTCTCAACCAGTTTCATTTCCTTCTGTGTCAGCTGTTCCTGCAGCTCGTAAACAGGGGTGAGGTTCTCAAATTGGACCAAGCAATGGCGGAACGGCGATTGCGCTTCAGCGGATGCCGAAAAGTGAAGCTTCAAATCCAGATTCCGTCCGGCAGGATGTTCGTATTTCATGCCAACTTGGAGTGCGGTCACCTGAGAAGGCTTGAGCTGGAAATCTCCCGCCTTGTGCCTAATCACTTCCTGAATTCCGCCGATGTTCGTCGCTTTCAGCGCTCCATCCATTAATTCTTGTTTGGAGCAGCCCAATAACTCACACAAAGCCGAATTGACTTGAAGCACTTCTCCGTCGATTGAAACGATGGCCATTCCGATGATGGCGTGTTCAAAAGCAAAGTCCTGACGCTGGACAGAATAGGGGAGCACGGCAAGTCTCCTTTCAATTGACTGTAAGGTTTGATCACCCCCCTATTATATGTGCTGGATGCGCTTTCATCAATGAAAGGGCGATAGATTTGGTAACTTGCGCGCATGGAACGGATTGGTCAGTGGCCGCTTTCGGTGATTGTCATGAGCGGTCATATTGCATTCATATTGCATTCATGCTCAATATTCAGTATGATTTAGCTGACAATGAGTAGGTCGATGTGTGACTGGCGCTGCATGGGGGAACCATGAGGGAGCACATGGATGACGACAGCCGTACGCCTGGGCAGAGGTAAGGGAAGTTTATTTTCCCTTACCTCTTTTTAATATTTCTATTTTGAAAAGGGGACTGGAGAACGATGTATAAAACGAAAAAAATGCTGCTGCTGGGATCCGGAGAACTCGGAAAGGAAGTCATTATCGAAGCGCAGCGGTTAGGTTTGGAGACCGTGGCGGTAGACCGATATGCCGACGCGCCTGCCATGCACGTCGCGCATCGCCATTACGTCATCGATATGCTCGACGGCGCCAAGCTGAGGGAAGTCATCGAGCGGGAACAGCCTGATCTGATCGTTCCCGAGATTGAGGCCTTGGCCACATCCGAGTTAGTGAAGCTGGAGGAGGAGGGCTTCCGCGTCATTCCTACCGCAAGAGCGGCCAAGCTGACGATGGACCGGGAGGGCATCCGCAGGCTTGCTTCGGAGAAGCTCGGATTGCCGACGGCCGGATACCGCTTTGCGGATAACTATGAACAATTCGAGGTCGCGGTAAGGGAGATGGGCTTTCCTTGCGTAATTAAGCCGCTTATGAGCTCTTCAGGGAAAGGGCAGAGCGTCTGCCGATCGGAGAGCGACATTGAATCATGCTGGAACAATGCAATGGAAGGCGGGCGCGTACAGAACGGCCGGGTGATCATCGAGGAGTTCATCACCTTCCAGTCGGAAATCACACTGTTAACGGTTCGTTCGGTGAGCGGGACAAGCTTCTGTCCGCCGATCGGACATGTGCAGGAAAGCGGTGACTATATCGAATCCTGGCAGCCTCATCCGATATCCGAGCAGCAGATGAAGGAAGCCGAGCGCATTGCGAGGGCCATTACCGATGAATTGGGCGGCTTCGGATTGTTCGGCGTCGAGCTGTTTCTGACCGAGGATCAAGTATATTTCAGTGAGGTATCGCCTCGCCCGCATGATACCGGATTAGTTACGCTGGTCACGCAAAATCTGTCCGAATTCGCGCTTCATGTCCGGGCCATCCTCGGTTACCCGATTCCGGAAATCGTGCTGATCACCCCGGGCGCCAGCCGTCCGTTGAAAGCACCGGGTGAGCTTGAAAACTACAAGATTACGGGCGCCGAGCAGGCGCTCGCGGTACCGAGCACACAGGTTCGTCTATTCGGCAAGCCTGTGACAAAGGCTGGCAGAAGAGTAGCGGTGGCCTTGTCGACCGCAGGCGAGGTGGAGGAAGCGCGATCTCGTGCCAAACAGGCATTGGACAAGCTTGGGGTGGAAGAAGCATAACGGTGTTAGCCTTCTTCCGAAGTGCGCCTTATCCGCTTATGCTTGATATCAAATCCATTTGAAGAATGCAATACTGCCCAATAGCGAGAGGTCAGCCGGATTGCCAACGGCTGGCCTCTTTTCCATAAGAGGATACGTTAGATCCCTATCTACGAATGGCCATACGATGATCGGAAAGGCAGTGCCATGGAAATTATTTAGATTTTGAATATAAACCTGCATCACTTTTGCCGTTGTTCATGATAAGATACACAAGAAAACAGCATTCGTGCTGCCCGGAAGACCCATCGCCCGATAAGCGACCCGGTGTGCAGCAGGAAACCATACATATTAGAAAAAAGATGTTGAATGGCGAACTTCACATCATAGGAGAGCACTCATGAAAGATATGACACAAGGCAGTCCGATTAAACTGATCATCATGTTCACGATCCCGCTGTTAATCGGCAATCTGTTTCAGCAATTCTACAATATGGCCGACACGCTCATTGTCGGACGCACGATCGGCGTGAACGCACTGGCGGCCGTCGGTTCGACCGGAAGCATTATGTTTTTTATTATCGGCTTTGCGCAAGGCCTGACGGCAGGCCTCTCCATCATTACCGCGCAGAGGTTCGGGGCAAAGGATATTGCTGGTGTGCGTAAAAGCGTCGGCACGAGCTTTTGGATCAGTATCGTTTTCACGATCGTCCTGACCATCCTTAGTATCGTGTTTACGAAGCCTGCCCTTGTCATGATGAACACGCCGGTTGAAATATTGGATGATGCTTATTCGTATTTGATCGTAATCAATGCTGGCGTCGGCGCAGCGGTGTTATTCAACCTGCTGGCCAACCTGCTTCGGGCGCTCGGGGACAGCCGCACTCCGCTATTGTTTCTGGTTATCGCAAGTATTCTGAATATTGTGCTGGATCTCGTGTTTATACTCGTCTTTAAGATGGGCGTAGCGGGTGCCGGGCTAGCAACTGTCATCTCACAGCTGTTCTCTTGTCTGCTCTGCCTGATCTATATCCATAAAAAGGTTCCGTTGCTGCAGTTCAAAACGGCCGACTGGTCGATCGATTGGACGTTTATTGGCCAGCATATGCGGGTGGGCTTCCCGATGGGCTTTCAGGCATCGATCATCGCCATCGGGGCGATTATTCTTCAGATTACGCTGAACGGTCTTGGCGCACTGTCAGTTGCGGCTTACACAGCGGCTCAGAAGATCGATATGCTCGCTACCCAACCGATGAACTCCTTCGGCGTTACGATGGCAACCTTTGCGGCGCAAAATTTCGGGGCGAACCGGATCGACCGGATTCGGCTAGGCGTCAAGCAATGCATTTTGCTCTCGGGATCGTTTAGCATCCTGGTGGGGGTGCTTGTTATTGTTGCAGGTCCGGCCGCCGTCTCTTTGTTTGTCGGTCAGGGACAGGAGCAGCTGCTGGATCTCAGCGGCCAGTATTTCCTAGCGAACGGAACAACCTATTTGCTCTTATCTTTGCTGTTCATTTACCGGTTCTCGCTGCAAGGGCTGGGCCAGAGCTTCATCCCTACCGTCGCCGGCATTATGGAGCTGATCATGCGCGTCGTTGCCGCTATGTTCCTGTCGGCTCTGATCGGGTTCCCCGGGGCATGTCTCGCCAATCCGCTGGCTTGGCTGGGGGCGCTTATTCCGCTTGGAACAGCGTATTATTTAAGCATGAAGAAGCTGAGCAGACCCGCTCAGCCCGCCTCGATACCGGTTCAGACATAACGGATGATTCGGATTATCCGGGACGCCTGGAGCATCCCTAAAAAAAAATAGAACAACTCAAGGCATGAAGATAAATTCCAGCAAGGAGAGTCGGGAATGAGGACGATATTAATCATCGATGATGAGCCGAACATCCGGGAAGTTCTTGTGTCGTATCTCCAAAGAGAACAGTACCGGACGCTGGAGGCGGCAAATGCTAAGGAAGCATTGGAGCATATGCGGAACGGGAAGGTGGACCTGATCATCCTGGATTTGATGCTGCCCGACATGGACGGCGAGCAGCTCTGTGCCCACATCCGTTCATTCAGCCCGGTTCCGATCCTGATGCTGACGGCGAAATCCGCAGCAAGCAGCCGGCTCAAGGGCTTTTCCTCCGGAGCGGATGATTATGTCCTGAAGCCGTTCGATCCGAGGGAGGTTCTTGCACGAGTCAAGGCCATCTTGAGACGGTCCGGCGATGATGCCGAGCTGCTGTCAGATGTTACGGTGTATCGGCACGGGGCCCTTGTCATTCATTCGGGCAAGCACGAGGTGACCTGCCATGGACAGGCCGTGAGCTTGACGCCAAACGAATATAAACTCCTTGTACTGCTGGCGAAATATCCGGGACGTCATTTCTCCCGTGAGGAGCTTGTTGAACGGGTTCTTGGTTTTGATTATGACGGCGATATCCGCACCATAGATCAGCATGTCAAAAATCTAAGGCATAAGATCGAGCAGGATCCCAAACAACCGAGGTTTATTATAACGGTGTACGGCTTTGGCTACCGGTTCGGAGGCGAGGAATCATGAAGCGAAGGCTGGATCTGCGGCTGGCTGCCATCATTATCAGCATCACGACCGGGATCTTGATTATGTTTACCGGGATCAGTATTTTGACCAACCATTATCATATCGCGATGTATCAGCAGCAGACCGCGGAAGGGCACGGGATCGACCAGCTGAACTACCATCTGGAACAGGCTCAGATGCAGTCGATCATACTGACCTGCATACTGTCGATCGCCCTTGCCACGGTGACCGGCATTTACGTGGCAAGACGTATCTCCGCGCCGCTGGTTCAAATGAAGCAAGCGGCCGAGAGGATGACGCGAGGTGATCTGGCCACCCGAATTCATGTAGATGGCGAAGATGAGCTCGCCGGGCTTGGAGGTTCGCTTAACGAGTTGGCTTTGCAGCTTCAGAAGCAGGAGCAGCTTCGCAGAAGCATGACCCAGGATATCGCGCATGAGCTTCGTACGCCGTTAACCACGTTAAAAAGCCATACCCGTGCATTGGAAGACGGAATCTGGGAGCCGACGGCTGAACGGTTTCGCACTTGCTTGCACGAGATCGACCGGTTGATCGATCTCGTCACCGAGCTTGAGGATCTGCATGATATGGAATCGCCCGAATTCCGCCTTTGCCTAGCCAGGCAGGATATGTCGAAGCTGATGGAGCGGGCGGTGCTGCTGGTCAAGCCCATGTATCTTGAAAAACAGGTGAAGCTGAAGTATACCAGCGGACCGCCGATGCCTGCGATGGTCGATGCCGATCGAATCCACCAGGTCCTGGTGAACATGCTGAGCAATGCCCTTCGACATACCCCTATGGGGGGACGTGTGCGAGCAGAGCTTATAGCCGAGAATAAGCATGTACTGGTGCGTATCGAGGATAACGGCCAAGGCATCAATCCGGACGATTTGCCCTTTATTTTTGAAAGATTCTATCGTGGGGATAAATCAAGGAATCGGAACAGCGGCGGAAGCGGAATGGGGCTTGCCATCGTGAAGCGCCTGGTAACCGCCCACGGCGGCCAGGTATGGGCTGAGAGCCGAGGAGCGAATCACGGCAGCTGTTTCTTCATTCGATTGCCGATCGAACGCACGGGTACCGTCCCGATACAAACATAACGAACAGCAAGCGCCAGGGAAGGCGCTTGCTGTTTTTAGTTTTGACGCGATCGTGCGTATCGGACAGGCATTAAGATCAAAGCAGGTAGCAGCCGATTGGAAGCGAAGCATTGGTATTACAATTCCATGGTCGGATCAGAAGATCCGTTGCTTCCAGCCCATGAGCTTTGCGGCCGATTCCAGATAGTAGTAATCGCCGTATATCAACGACACATTGATATTTTGACCCGCGGGCTTATGGCCGGTTGCCCCTTTCAGAATGCCTTCGTACTCCGGATCGTCCCATTCGGCGTATCGCTTGGTTAATGCGTCCATGATTTTTACGGCATGTCGTATGTAAAGCGAAGCCTCGTCCTTCGGTACGAGAGCGGCGATTTCGAGCAATCCCGAGGCGGCGCAGGAGGCAGCGGAGGTGTCCGGCGGCTCGAGCTCCGTATCTGATGATGTTGAAGCCTCTACAAGCTCTGTCCGGAAATCCCAGGCAGGAACACCCTCCTCACCGAGCGCGGCGATAAAATAATGCGCAACCCGTTTGGCAGCATCAAGGTATTTGGCGTCGCCGGTATACCGGCAAGTGTTTGCCATGCCGTGCAAAGCCCAGGCAGCCCCCCTGCTCCAAGCCGAGTCCGGTCCGAAGCCTTGGCCGCCAAGCGCACCGATATAGTCTCCTGTTACGGGATCGAAGATGCAAATATGCTTGACAGAGCCGTCGGCTCGAATGAAATGCTCGATCACTGTGTCGGCCTGCTGGGAGGCGATATGGGCGAATCTCGGATCGCCCAGCTCCTCGGATGCCCAAAAGAGAAGGGATAGATTCATTGTGGAGTCAATAATGGACCAGCCTTCATTGCCGTGGTTCCAAGCCGTCCGATCAACCGTGTTCCAGGCCCGGATATAACGACCCGCCGGGTTGAATCTTCCTGCTAGCATCGTAGCTGCCAGAAGTCCTCTGCGCCTGGCATCCGGATCACCGGTTAATTTATGCTTAATGACCGCCGTCGGCAGAAACTGAAAGCCAACATCATGATGGAAGTTGTTCTGTGAAAAGAAAGCCTGCTCCAGCTTGACGTCCCACTCCCAAGCTCGTTCCTTATACGCGGGATCCTTGGTCATATCGTACATGATCCACAGCATGCCCGGCCAGAAACCCGATGTCCACCAGTCAATGCGGGTTGAATCGTATTTGCCGTTCACTGCTGCGTGCGGGACCTTATTTGCCAGCTGGCCAGCCATTCTCGACAGCTTATCCTCCAGCAGCCTCCACAGCCCCGCATGGGCATCATGCCCCGGGCTGAGGCGGCCCACCTCCGATATTACGCGGCCCTCTGTATGATTTTCGCTCATGATTTACCTCCGTTCGGATCGTGATTGATGCGATCATAATCGCTCGGCTTTGCTTCATTGTTCCACAAGCAGCCTTCTTTTTCCATACTTCCGATCGAACATCTAGTAAAATGACAAGCGCGTCTTATAAAAACACAAGCCCGGTGGTTTCGCCTAAAAAAAACACAAAGAAGCCGATGATCTTCCATTGCTGCATGGCTAGCCGGGCTCTTAGGATATGAGTATTCATATTCACACCATAAGCAAGGGAGGCGAATGCCGTTGCCGCAAATTACGATCAAAATGTACGAAGGGCGGTCGAATGCTCAGAAGGAAGAAATCGTCGAGGTTTTTACCAGGGAGCTGTCCCGAATTATCGAACGGGAGCCCGAGTTCATCAGCATCCGGTTTGACGAGATTCCGATTGATGAGCATGCGCCGGCCAATTTGAGAAACAAGAGGTGAGGAAGGATGGCCGATCGAAATCATGCGGCTGGATTGGGGACGCTTAAGAATAAACGCAAGAACGTATTAGGCTTCATGTGGAAGTACAAGGCGCTGTACTTGATCTCGCTTCCGGGACTTTTGTTCTTCGTCCTGTTCAAATACGTGCCGCTTCTCGGCTCCGTGATCGCGTTCCAGAATTATAATCTGTTCGCAGGCGTTACGAAGAGCCCGTGGATCGGTCTGGAGCATTTTGAACGGATGTTCTCGCATTATGATTTCTTGAAAATCCTGCGCAATACGCTTTTGCTGGGAACGTACGACATCTTGTTTGCTTTTACGGCACCGATCGTACTGGCGCTGCTGTTGAACGAGGTAAGACTCGTGCTGTACAAAAAAATCATTCAGACGATTTTTTATGCGCCGCATTTTCTGTCGTGGGTAATTGTAAGCGGTATCTTCGTCGGGATTTTATCACCGAGCTCGGGAATCGTGAACGTCATTCTCGGATGGTTCGGCGTTGAGCCGATTTATTTCCTCGGCGAAGATTCCTATATCCGGACCGTGCTGGTCGGTTCAGGCTTGTGGCGGGATGTCGGGTGGGGGACAATCATCTATCTGGCTGCGCTGGCAGGCATCAACCCCGACCTGTACGAAGCCTCGAACATCGACGGGGCGGGAAGATGGCGTCAGACGCTCAGCATAACGCTGCCTGCGCTGCTTCCGGTAATTACGATTCTGTTCCTGCTGAAGATCGGCGATTTTCTGGATTACGGGTTCGAGCGCGTCTTTGTTTTTCAGAATCCGCTCAACATTCAATCCAGCGAAATTCTGGATACGTATATCTACAAGGCCGGTTTGCAGCAGCTTCAGTACAGCTACGCGACCGCGATCGGGCTGTTCAAATCCGTGGTGGGTTTGTTCCTGATCGCGATAGCCAATGCCATCAGCAAGAAAGCGACCGGCGAGTCGCTGTATTAGAGGGGAGTGACGAAGGTGAAATACGATAGTCCCGGCAGAAAGCTGTTTCTCGCAGGCAATTATATGTTCCTGACCCTTCTCGCGCTGACCATGCTGCTGCCGTTTCTTAACGTCATTGCCCAATCGTTCAGCAGTCCGGGTGCGATCGATCGGGGCGTGGTGATGTTCTGGCCGGTAGAATTTACGCTGGCGTATTATGAGCATGTGTTCCAAGATGTTTCGATCTGGCGAGCGTTCGGGATCAGCGTCTACATCACATTGCTGGGGACATTCATCAATCTGGCGGCGACCGCATCCCTTGCGTACCCGCTCTCGAGACCGGAGTACGTGGGAAGAAAGACGATCATGGTGTTTATTCTGATGACGATGATCTTTACGGCTCCACTCATTCCGCAATTTATTCTGATGCGTGAGTTGAGCTTGGTGAACACCCTCTGGTCCCTGATGCTGCCGACGGCGATAAGTGCTTTTAACCTGTTCGTGCTGCGGACCTTCTTCGCTCAAATTCCGAATGAACTGATCGATTCCTCGCGTATCGACGGGTGCAGCGAAGCTAGGACGCTGTGGAGCATCGTGCTGCCGTTATCTAAGCCGGCGCTTGCCACTGTGGGGATCTTCTACTCGGTGACCAACTGGAACAAGTATATGGATGCGCTCTACTATATCAACGACCGTGCAAAGTATCCGCTCCAGGTGAAGCTGAGGGAGCTGCTCGTCAACGAGGGGATGACGGATACGGGGAACATGGCATTTGAAGCGAGCTCCCAATCCGTGCAGGGCGTTCAGATGGCCGTCATTCTTGTCGCCACGCTGCCCATTATCCTCCTGTACCCGTTCCTGCAGCGCTTCTTCATCCATGGGATGATGATCGGTTCGATCAAAGAATGATTCTAAAAAAACGACAAACCGGGCCAAAGACATTCCTTGTGACTACCATATCGGCTCTCTATACTGAGGTTAAGTTTGAAAGCGCTATTATATAGCGGACATTCTAGCTTGAAAAGAGGGGGATTTATGAGTAAACGCTGGAGACGTGTGATCACGGCCGGACTGGTGCTTGCCATGCTGGCAGGCTGTTCAGGCAATAACGGCGGCAGTAACGGAGCGAACGGAGGGGGCGGCGAAACGCAAGGGGGTACTGATGGAGGGCCGACAAAATTCTCGATCTCCATGCGAACGCTGAACGTATCCTACGTGGAGAAGAATCCGGATATCAACAAGGACAAATACGTGCTGGAGCTGGAGAAAATGACGAACACGGACCTGGACATCCGGCTGATCCCGCATAACGAGTATCAGGATAAAATGGTCCAGATGTTCGCGACGAACGACATTCCGGATGTCGTTCAAGGTACCGGCGGGATTAGCGGTCCGGAGCTCGCGGGCGCTGTAGAGAACGGCGTGTTCCTCCCGCTGAATGATCTGCTCGAGGAGCATGGTCAGGACCTGCTCCAATTCATCCCGGAGGAGGCATGGAAGCGGATGACGGATTCCAAGACAGGCAATATCTACGGTATTCCGGAGATCCTGTCTAACCCGTCCCGGCGCGCGACATGGATTCGCACCGATCTGCTGAAGAAGGTCGGGAAGGAGGTTCCGACAACCGTTGAAGAGACGCTGGATGTGCTGCGCGCATTCAAAGAGGCGGGAGTGGAGCAGCCTTATGCCGGCCGGCAGAACTTTAAATATGCCGATACCTTCTTCGGCGCTTATGACGTGCTGGGTTATCTGAACCAGTTCAAAGTATTCCCTGACGGCAAGGTAAAGCCGAGCTTCTTCGATGAGGAGAATATGAAGAAGGCAATCCAAATCTACAAAACGATGCATGAAGAGGGATTGATCAGCAAGGAGTTCGCTACGATCGAGAGCGCGGATTTCAAATCCATCGTCACGAGCGGCAAAGCTGGCATGTGGTCCATGAATGCGAACGAACTCCCGATTTGGGGGACTCAGCTTAAAGAAAAAGTGCCTGAGGCGGAGGTTGCGCTCATCCCGTCGCCTGTCGGCCCGGACGGAAAGGGCGGATATGCCCATTATAACCCGGTTACGCGGTCCTTCTTCATCAACGCAAAAGCCAAGGACAAGGCAGCGGATATCGTCAAGTTCTTCAACTGGATGGTCAGTGAAGAAGCGGAGCTGTACTTCAGCTTCGGCATTGAAGGCGAGGATTATCAAGTAACGGACGGCAAGCCGGTATTCGAGGTTCCAACCGATGCCGCCGGCGCGGATAAAATGCGGTATCTAAACTATTGGCTGTGGATGGTTCAGGATACGACCTACAACAAACGCGTATCCGAGCTGTCCGATTCCGGCAAAGCGCTGATCGATGCGTTCGATCATATGCTTGCAAGCGAAGGGCGCCGGGGAATTGAATTCGATCCGAGGCTGGAAGCCATGGTGAAATATCCGGAGCTGAATCCGAAATCCGACGAGCTCCCGCCGCTGATTCTCGAGCATGTGCTTCGAATGGTATACGGCCGGGAGCCGATCGAGGATTACGGCAAGGTGCTGGAGGAGTACCTGTCAAAGGGCGGCAGCGAGATCATCGAGGAGGCAACGAAGCGATATAACGAAAAAGAAAACGCTTTCGAATAAGTGGAGCTTGTTTTAGTATAGGGTGGAAGATACTCCTCTGCTTATCCATTGCAGGGGAGTATCTTGCTAACCCTATACACACTCGCTAATCCGAAAGGGGAATGGGAATGTACCGCATTCTGGTCGTTGACGATGAACCTATGATAAGAATGGGCCTTACCAAACTGATAACTCAGGCGGATCCTTCCGTGATCCTGACGGAAACCGCCGGCAACGGCATCGAGGCGCTGGAAGCGATCCAACAAGCCCGGCCGGATTTTATCTTCACGGATATCCGTATGCCGAAAATGGACGGTCTGGAGCTTATGCTTGAGAAGCAGCGGGGGTATTTTCCATTATCCAAGCTGGAAGCTTGGCTTGAGCAGTTGGAGCTCGCCGTATGGCATTTGCAAATGAACGAAATCCAGGTAAGGCTTCAAGAAATCGAGGAATACTGCCAGGAACGAGAGCTCGAATCGATTCAGCTTCAGGATTTGCTGGGTGAGCTGTATGCGAAACTAATCAAGCAGCTAAACAGCAGGGATATCTACACTTTTGAGCGAATTGCGGGATTTCTTAAGGCGGAGTCCGGCAATCCGGGGAATATGTTTCAAGCATTCCGGCAAGCCGTGGAGCAGACCGTCCAGCAGATCCGGGCAAAGCGCAAAGGCAATGCCAAAGAGCCCGTCGAGGAAGCCAAAGCTTATATCGAGCGCAATTTGTCCAAGGATCTTTCGCTAGACGAGGTGTCGGATATGCTCGGATTGAATCCGTCTTACTTCAGCCAGCTGTTCAAACAAATGACGGATGAAACCTTCGTGCACTACCGCATTAAGAAAAGGATGGAGATGGCCAAGAAGCTGCTTGCCATCCCGCATTACAAAATAACGGACATCTCGTTTGAGGTGGGCTATGCGGATCATCCCCATTTTACGAAAACCTTCAAGAAATTTACCGGATACACCCCTTCCGAATACCGGGAGCTGCTGGGGATCGAATAATGAGAAGGAGCTTGTCCCGCCAAATCTTTCTGTATTTCCTAATTGTCGTACTATTCTCCCTGACCACCGTCGGCGTGTTCTTCTACCTCAAATCGTCCGAAGCCATTGATGAACAGGTGGAGAAATATATGACGACTGTCATAACGAATGCCGCACGCCAGACGGATAGTCAGCTGCAGATGTTCGAGCGGATCAGCAATACCATTCTCCTTCAGGATTCGGTAAAAAAATTTCTGGATATGGACCCGGCCGACAGCTACGAGCATTACCGGTTCACCCATTTGATCCGAAAAGACGTATTTCAGAAAATCTTTATTCAGTATCCGACCCAAACGCATATGATGTACATCCTGGGGTACCATGGCCGATCGATCTTCGATCAGAATCAAAATTTCTCCGCCATGTCGATTGATCCGTCGGATCGGCTGCAGGAGCTGATGGAGAAGACGCCGGACAACGGCGAGATCGCCATTCTCAAGACGAGTCTGCTGGAACAAGATCGCGGCAATGTCATTACGGTCGCCCGGAAAATCCGCGGCATGAGCACGTATGACGTAAAGGGCGTTCTCGCTATCGAGTTTAATGAAAACCAGCTGTCGAGCCTATGGAATGGCGTTGATCTGGGTGAACAGGGCTTTTTCTTCATCCTTGACCGCGAGGGTGAGGTGGTCTATGCACCGGATCACGTTGATATGAACGGGATTACGGCAGGCGGCTTGCCGCAGCGCATTATTGCCGAAGGGGATAAACGCTTCATCGAACCGGTGCTTGGCGAGCGCACGATGATCATATCGAGGCAATCGGATTATTCGGGATGGAGCCTGGTCATTATGATGCCGCTGGAGGAGCTAAGGGCGCCCATTTCTAGCATCCGATCGACCACGATGATTGTTGGATTTGTCACATTGATTATAGCGCTTGTCCTGGCATACCGGTTCGGTAAATCCATCGTCGATCCGATACGGAACTTAAAGAACGGCATGCGCCAGACAGAGAAGGGAAATTGGACCCACATTACGGACGCCAAGCCGCGTGAGGATGAAATCGGAGGGCTGATCCACAGCTACAATCTGATGGTCAGCCGGCTGTCGGACATGATCGAGCAGGTATACGATACCGAGCTTCACAATCAGAAAACGCAGCTGGAGCTCCAGAACATTCAGCTGGAGCGGCAGCGGGCGGAGTTCCAGGCGCTGCAGCTGCAGATCAATCCGCATTTTCTGTATAACACGCTCGAAACGATTAACTGTTATGCGATTGTGCAGGACTCCGATGAAATTTCGGAGATGGTGGAGTCGATGGCCTTCATGCTCCGATATTCGATTCAGACAAATTTGGAGGAGATCACGATTGCGAATGAGCTCAACCATGTCCGCCATTACATGATCATCCTGAAGCACCGGATCGGACGGGACTTCGAAATCGAGGTGGCAACGCCGCCGGAGCTGCTGCTGGAAAAAATGGTCCGGCTCTCCCTGCAGCCGATCGTCGAGAACATTTTTCAGCATGCGTTTCCGGAGGGGATTGAGCCGTGGCATTATATCCGAATTGACACCCGCATCGAAGGGGATCAGCTGCTGGTGATCGTGGAGGATAACGGTTCCGGCATTCCTGAGGCTAAGCTCGGCCGGCTGCGCCGGCGATTGGAGGAAAACCGTCTCATGGACGAAGATGAAGGACGGAATGCCCGCCGCAGAGGCGGGATCGGGATCGTGAATGTACATCGGCGGATACAGATGGTGTACGGCGAGGATTACGGCATCAAGATCCGCAGTCAGCCGGGATCGGGAACCAAGATCGTGATGACGATGCCGCGGATGGAACGCGTTAATGATCAGGAGAGCAGGCTGAAGCAGCTGCAAACGTGACGCTGCTTCAGAGTGGGTAACGGGAGATCAACTTGACACCAATCAGGAGGGATTCTTATGCACATCAACTTATCGGGAAACATTGCCTTAATAACGGGCTCGAGCGGAGGCATCGGGCGGGCGGCCGCGATCATGCTGGCCCGAAGCGGCGCTAAGGTGGCGCTGAATTACTTGAACAGCAAGGAAGCGGCAGAAAGGGCGGTGGCGGACATTCGGAGCAGCGGCGGCGAGGCGGATGCGTTCCGTGCGGATGTCACGCAGATCGAACAAGTGGAGGGGCTCGTTCGCGAGGTGGAGAGCACATTCGGCGGCAGGATTACGATTTTGGTGAACAATGCGGGTCATCTGGTCCAGCGGCTCGCCAATGCCGAAATGACGGAAGAGCTGTACAACAACGTGATGGATGTCAATATGAAAAGCACGGTGTTCGTGAGTAAAGCGGTGATCCCCGGCATGAAATCGGCCGGAGGCGGCCGCATCGTAAATCTGACATCGGTGGCGGCCCATAACGGCGGCGGACCCGGAGCCAGCATTTATGCAGCCAGTAAGGCTGCCGTGATCAGCTACACCAAAGGATTGGCCAAGGAGCTTGCCGCAAGCGGCATTAACGTCAATGCCGTCTCCCCGGGCTTTATCGGACAAACTGCATTTCATGCCACGTTTACCTCGGATGAAGCACGGAAGGCAACGGTTCAAGGCATTCCGCTGGGGCGCGAAGGGACGCCGGATGACGTGGCGGGATCGATCCTGTTTCTCGTATCGGATCTGGCCTCCTACATAACCGGCGAAACAATCGAGATCAACGGCGGCATGTTTATGCGATGAGAGAGTTTATGGGAATTCAGGAAAAATCGCGGCGGTATGATTGGAGCCGGGAGACCCTCCGTCTGCTGAAGGCTGAGCTTGATGAGGTCATTGCGAGTAATCCGGAGGTACCAGAGGAGCCCGGCGGCTGGTGGCATCAATATGTGTGTCCCCTCCATCATACGGAATTGATCTTTGACCCGCTGGAAGCGTATGCACGAGTGTATGGCTGCCCTCATGGGTGCCGATGGGAGGGCGAGCCGTACCGAGGAGCGTGGTTCGTGTTTAAGCATCAGGCGATGGCCAGATACATCCTTCAAGCTGCCGCTGTTTACGCGGGTACGGGTGAGAGAGGATACAGCGAATTCGGCAAACATCTGCTCCTCCGTTATGCCAGGCAGTTTCCCTTATATCCGGTCCATCCGGATGCCCAGCCCTGGATGCTGAAAGGCAGGGCGTTCCATCAGGCCCTGACGGAAGCGATCTGGACGACAACGATTCTAAGAGGTTACCTGCTGCTTCGGGATGAAGGCATGCGCTTCGATAAAGCGGAGTCGCGGATCTTTAACGAGTTCCTTCACATGTTGGAGAGCAGCATGACGGAATACCATCGAGTGTTGACCCGGGAGCGGGGAAATCCGGAGAACAATTACACCGCTTGGCTTATCGCGGCGTTGTTTTGTATATACGCGGTGCAAGGCGACAAGCTGAAAATGAGGGAGCTGATCCGCTGCGAGGGCGGGTTAAAGCACCATATGAGCATCGCGGTCCGGCCGGATCAGCTCGAGTTCGAGCGGAGCGTGTATTATCACGTTTTTGTTCTGCGGGCCTATCTCATTGCGGCCGAAATGGGCTCAAGACTTGGCGAAGATGTATATGCGTTGACTGGCGGAGATGGACAGTCCATGGAAGGTATGCTGACTGTACTTGTCCGCTTGGCAGACCGAAACGGCGTATTGCCGGCTTTGCACGACGGTCCTTATAAGCGGGTACCGTATGCCAGAGAAATCGCTGAAATTATGGAGATCGGCCTGACGGTGTATGAGAATGGGAGCTACCGCGGGCTGCTCGCCGCCGCTTATCGCGATATGAACGGCGAACAGGGGAGAATCGGCATGCTGGAGGCGCTCCTCTATGGTAAAAGCAGTTGGAACGGAACGATGGGCGGACCTGAGTCTGCAGCTTCCGCAGGGCCTGTAGTCTCTAGTATCATCCTTCCGCACAGCGGATTTGCGTTATTACGAACGGAGGCTCGGAACGGTATTCAGGCCCTTGTCGATTTTGGACCGCATGGCGGCTCACACGGCCATTTTGACAAACTAAATCTTATGGTTCATATCAACGGAGCACCTTTATCGCCGGATCGTGGGACCGTACCCTATGGCTCAAAACTGAAAAAGGCGTGGTATCTTCATACAGCCTGCCATAATACGGTATCCATTGGAGAACGTTCTCAGCTCCCATCCCAAGGCGCATGCGTGCGCTATGAATCATCGCAAAGCTGCGCCTACGTTTGGCTCCGCACGCAAGAAGCCTATGAGCATGCCGTGCTGGACCGCCATTTACTGCTAACCGAAGGGTGGCTTCTGGATTGGTTTGAGGTGAAGACGGAGAAGCCGGAGGTAGTGGATTGGTGGTTTCATTATATCGGGAGCGGGAACCTGGTCGACGCCGGGGACGATCATCAAACTCGCTTGCCGGACGAGGAGCCGCAAAACGAGGTTTGGCCGCGTCAACTCGGAACGGAAGATGGCTATGGTTACGTTACGGAAAAGCTCACGCACAGATTGAGAATTAGGCGGAAACAGCTCGATTTGAGGATCACGAGCGAAACAGGCCTTGGCGCCTCCGTGTCCTTCGTTCCGTTTGAGGGCATGGAATGCGTGCAGGTGGAATCGCCTGGAACCGCGGATGATCCAAGCCGGAAGATGGAAGGGATTCTCTTGCGCATGAAAGGAGAGAGGTCCCGTTTTATAGCAGTATACCGAAGCGGAGATAGGCCCGTAGAGCTGCAATGGAAGGCTTCGAAGGAAGACGGGCGGCTGACGCTGTCCGATGGCAAATCTATAAGAAGCTTCCGTATGACCAGCCAAGGACTGAAGGAGATGGTGCAATCATGAAGATCTTATTCGAACCGCACAGCGGGCGTCTGTCTGTGCCATATCAGCCGAACGAAGAGACCAGGCTGCTCGAAAATCCCCCGAGGTTCACCTGGATGCCGGGGCAGCTGGACAACGATTGCTATGTTCTGCAAACATCAATGTCGCCATCGTTCGAGCCGGGCGTGACGAGGACGTTCACGGACATCCCGTATAATCTGTATACTCCGGATCATGTGTTTGCCCCCGGCACATATTACTGGAGATATGCACTGATGAAACATGATGGAGGGGAAGCTCCGACCGATGATCTGCGAGGACGAACCTCATGGAGCCGAATCCGTCGGTTTGAGGTGCATGAGGGGCTCCCGGAAACGCCTCTGCCCGGCAGAGCCGACCGTTATCTGAACACTTCGGCGTCACATCCACGTCTGTGGTTGGATAGCAGCGGAATCACCGCATTCCGCGAGAGGCTGCAGCGGGAGAACGATGATTGCGGCTGGAAAGCTTTTTACGAGAAGTCGGTGGTACCCTGGCTGGAGAAACCGCTCATTCCGGAGCCGAAGCCGTATCCGGATCATAAGCGTGTGGCGAGTTTATGGAGACAGATGTACATGGATTGCCAGGAGACGCTGTACGCGATTCGGCATTTGAGCGTGGCCGGCGTTATTTTGCAGGATGCTCAGATCCTTTCAAAAGCGAAACAGTGGCTGCTTCATGCGGCAGGCTGGGATCCGGAGGGGACGACGTCGAGAGATTATAACGACGAGGCTGCGTTTAGAATGGTCGGTGCGCTCGCATGGGGCTATGACTGGCTGCATGACATGCTGTCTGCCGAAGAAATCAAGCTTGTCCGAAGCGCTTTAATGCGACGTACAGAGCAGGTTGCTTATCATGTAATGGAACGCTCTAAAATTCATCATGTTCCCTACGACAGCCATGCCGTCCGCTCGCTATCATCCGTACTGGTACCCGCCTGTATAGCCATGCTGCATGAAGAGCCGAAGGCGCAGCAATGGCTGGATTACACGCTGGAATACTACGCCTGTCTATACTCCCCGTGGGGAGGAGAGGATGGAGGCTGGGCGGAGGGTCCGCTCTATTGGACGACCGGTATGGCCTTTGTTATCGATGCGTTGAATTTGATCCGCAATTATGTATCGATCGATTTCTATAAACGACCGTTCTTTGCGCGAACGGGAGATTTTCCGCTGTATTGCAGCAGTCCGGATACGATTCGGGCGAGCTTCGGCGACCAGTCCTATCTCGGGGAGCCGGTCAGCTTGAAAACAGCATTTAACATTCGCCAATTTGCCGGGATTACAGGTAACGGGTTGTACCAATGGTATTTTGAGCAGGTGGCAAAAGCCGATAAGGACGCCGATTCGAAATTTTACAATTATGGATGGTGGGACTTCCGGTTTGACGATATGCTGTATCGGCATGATTACCTACAGATCGAGGCGGTAGCCCCCACTATAGCGGTGTGGGAATCAGAAGGTGGGGCTATAAGGCAGTCTGAAGCGGAGGTTATCGAAGATCCAGAGAGGTGGAGCAGGGGAAACAATTCTGAAAAGTGGACGACCGAGGATTCAGTCAGCAGCACAGGCACGATTCGGGCCGTCAAATGGTTCCGCGACATCGGATGGGTTGCCATGCACCACCGCATGGATGATCCGGATGAGCATATTATGCTGCTGGCAAAAAGCAGTCCGTACGGCTCGATCAGTCACAGCCATGGCGACCAGAACGGATTTCTGCTGCATGCCTTCAGCGAGCCGCTGGCGATCGAAAGCGGGTATTACATTGCTTATGGCAGCACGATGCATATGAATTGGCGGCGGCAAACCCGCTCCACGAACAACATCCTGATCGATGGACATGGCCAGTATGCGGGCAAGGATAAGGTGCGCTGTATCGAGGCGAGCGGCAAGATAGAAGAGGTCCAATCCTCGCAAGGACTCGGATATGCGCGTATGAACGCGACAGACGCTTACTTCGAGCATGTTCCTTACCTGGAGAGGTATGTGCGTGAAATCTTCTTTTATGACGAATCTTATTTCGTCATTGTTGATACGGTGGACTTGGCTAAGCCTGCCCGCGTCGAGTGGCTCTTCCATACGCTGCATCGAATGAAGCTTTCGGGTCAGACCTTCAGAGTCGCGGGAATCAAGGCGGAAATGGAAGGCCGGTTCGTTTACAGTTCATCCGGCGATCTAACACTGTCGCAGCATAATCAATTTACCGGCGTTGATCCGGAGGAGATTAAAGAGCTGGACCCGCAATGGCATTTGCATGCCGAAACGAATGTGGCGAGGAGTCACCGGATTGTAACTTTGCTCGTTCCCATGAAAAAGGACGAGAACAAGTACGTCTCCTATTTTCTTGATGATCAGGATCACGGCGTTCTTCTCTATTTCACGAACGGGGACGGGAAGACAAGAAGCGTAGAGGTCCCAAAAGCATACTGAGTGAACCACGGGGCAAGTGTAGGGCGGCTCGGAGGTGGTCAACGATTGGGCGGTCATCTTGAAAGGTCGACCCGAGGCTGAAGTGAGAATGAACAGATAACTAGTATTCTGGTGATTCTGTAATTGGAATCGAGTGAGCGATGAGTTTTCTTACCGCGTGCCTCTCCCGGCGCGCGGTGTAATGATGACTGCTGCACGATGATCAGCGTCGAAGCTCGGACGACAAGCCATGCATGATGGTTTGGTGATTCGGTAACAGAAATAAGTGAGCGGAGAGTCGGTGGTTGGTGTACAGGTGAACAAGAGATTGGCAGCCTGCAGGTATGGTCCGGCGGATCGGTAATGCGGTTGTCACGAGGGCTAACAGTAACCTGGCGACTCGGCGGTGTAAGTATCGGTTCCACGGTTGTGCTTGGATACAGGTGTACAGTGCGGGTAGAAGACTGATAGCCGGTTAGTTGGTGGCTGGTGGATCGGTAATATTCGGTGTCGGAGTGCGAGTGGTCTGCACAAATACCTCATTCGATAGTAGGATGAGATTCATGGATGGAGCGTACATGTTGTAACAAAGGCTCGATGGGCAGCGAAGCGGCTGTTCCAGCGAGCCTTTGTGCGTGTAAAAGAGTAGGCTCTATTGGCGAAACTTTGCGGCGATGTGGTGAAAAGGGACTTGTCCAGGCGATAAGTAGTCCAGGCTCTCAGCAAGTCCCGAAAAGGGACTAGTGAGCGCGAAAAGCAGCTCCGCGCCCGTAGCAAGTCCCGAAAAGGGACTAGTGAGCGCGAAAAGCAGCTCCGCGCCCGCAGCAAGTCCCGAAAAGGGACTTGTAAGTGCGAAAAGCAGCTCTGCGCCCGCAGCAAGTCCCGAAAAGGGACTAGTGAGTGCGAAAAGCAGCTCCGCGCCCGCAGCAAGTCCCGAAAAGGGACTAGTGAGCGCGAAAAGCAGCTCCGCGTCCGCAGCAAGTCCCGAAAAGGGACTAGTGAGCGCGAAAAGCAGCTCCGCGCCCGCAGCAAGTCCCGAAAAGGGACAAGTGAGCGCAAATGGCAGCTCCGCGTCCCGCAGCAAGTCCCGAAAAGGGACTAGTGAGCGCGAAAAGCAGCTCCTCGCCCGCAGCAAGTCCCGAAAAGGGACTTGTGAGCGCGAAAAGCAGCTCCGCACCCCGCAGCAAGTCCCGAAAAGGGACTAGTGAGCGCGAAAAGCAGCTCCGCGCCCGCAGCAAGTCCCGAAAAGGGACTAGTGAGCGCAAATGGCAGCACCGCGCCCTCAGCAAGTCCCGAAAAGGGACTAGTGAGCGCAAATGGCAGCACCGCGCCCTCAGCAAGTCCCGAAAAGGGACTAGTGAGCGCCCGAAGTAGCTCAGCGGTCAGAGCAAGTCCCGAAAAGGGACTAGTGAGCGCCCAAAAGTAACTCCCGAGCATTGCCCTCCAAAGTTCCCCCAAAAGTCCCCCTCCAAATGCCCAGCATCCCACTTATTCCGCTGCAGACCTGGACTGAGAGGGGGTTATCCCCTTGTACTGTTTATACAGCTTCGTAAAATAATTCGGGTTGCTGCAGCCGACAATCCCGGCAATTTCCGTGATGGTTAAGGAGCGCTCGCGAAGCAGCTTCTCGGCCTCATTCATCCGGGTGAGGTTGACGAAGTCAACGAAGGTCCGGCCGGTAAGCCTTTTAAACATTTTGCAGAAATGGAAGGGATTCAAGCCAACCTGCGCGGCCGCCTCCTCCACGGAGATTTTCTCGCCGATTTCGGTTTCGATCCGGCTGATCAGCTGCTTGAAACGCTCACGATTGGCAAAATACGTCTCCGCTGGCTTCTCCGCCAGATGAGAGGGCAGAAAGGCTCTTGCAAGCTCTACGAAAAGGGTGTAAAGCTTGGTTTTGGCTATCAACTGGTACGCGGGAGGACGTGAGCTTAACTCGTCGATGATTTCTTCGATCAGTCTATCGTAATCATGGATCACCGGATTGGCCTCGGCCGGCTTAATAGGGAATCTCAGCTTTCCTTCGAGATACGGGGCTACATAGCGGGTATGGAGCGGGTCATGGATGAAGTCGTTGAACAGCGACCCGTTGACAACGACACAATCAAATCGAACATCCCCATCCTCGCTTGCATAGCCGACATGGAGGCAACCGCCAGGAATTATCATGACATCGCCTGGCTTCATGGCATACGGCGCCGTGTCGATATGAAAGACGGCATACCCCTCCCGCATGCGAATGATTTCGAAGTGCTCGTGCCAATGAAGATACAGGATGCAGTCTCTACTTCGCGCGTTCGGACTAAAGTTGCGGAAGACCTGTACCGGGTAGGCCTTATAATCAAGCCTGGTGTTTTCGTGCAGCTCTTTCGGATTGGACATGGGCTCACCTCAAACCGCAAGATCAGAGTGGTAATGCACAAGGTTATATAGAGATTAACAAAAAATCTGCTTATATAATGAAGTTGCTTCATTTACAGTAAGCCAATATTCGAATGATTTCAACCGGGTGCTTATCTCAATGAGAAGTCGACTAAGGCGGACAGATTGTCCGATCTTATCTGCCCGGCGATGCAATGGAGCACCTAAAAATCTGATGTGGGGAGCATGAGATCATGACCAAGCCATTTAAAGTCGTCGTTGCCGGATGCGGCCATATGTCGAATACATGGGTGGACTATGCAAAAGGAAGAGCAGATACGGAAATCGTAGGTTTGGTGGATATCCAGGAATCATTCGCCGTTGCCATGGCAGACCGCCACGGCCTGGTATGTCCCGTATTTACCGATGTCACCGACGCGATCCAATCGACCGGAGCCAATGTAGTATTTGACGTAACCGTCCCTGCTAGCCACTATGCAATCAGCACAGCTGCCCTTAAGCATGGATGTCATGTTTTTAGTGAAAAACCGCTCGCTGAATCCATGCCGGAATGTCTGGAAATCGTGCGTCTAGCTCAAGAAACCGGGAGGACGCATGCCGTCATGCAAAATCGCCGCTTTGATCCGCGCATACGGGCATTTAAAGAGCTGATTGACAGCGGTTCCATCGGAAAGCCGGGTTTTATGGCAGCCGATTTTTTCCTAGGGCCGCATTTCGGCGGATTTCGGGATGTCATGGATAGCCCGCTGCTGCTGGATATGGCGATCCACACGTTCGACCAAGCACGCTTGATCAGCGGAGCGGACCCGGTATCCGTATACTGTCACGAATTTAACCCGCCGGGGTCCTGGTATGCCGGCAATGCAATGGCCGTGTGCATCTATGAGATGTCGGATGGTTCGGTGTTCAACTACCGCGGCTCATGGTGCGCGGAAGGGGTTCAGACCTCATGGGAAGCTGCATGGAGGGTGACGGGAGAGAGGGGCACCGCCATCTGGGACGGACATGACGAGATTTATGCGGAGGTTGTCGCCCCTAGTGATCAGACAGGCCAGTTTATCCGGAAATATGAGCGCATAAATGGAGTGCTCCCGGACATGGCGAAGATCGGTCATCATGGATGCCTTGAGCATATGTTCGATTCCCTGCTGAACGGGACGAAGCCGGAGACCGATTGCAGCGATAATATTTACAGCATGGCTATGGTGCTCGCCGCCCTGGAAAGCGCTAAGACGGGCCGTAAAGTGATGATTTCGGATGTGCTGGGAGCTTAATGAATCGCTGAGGAGGAATCATATTGATCAGGCTATTCAATACACATCAAATCCGTAAGATCGAGGAGCTGGAGGGGATGTGGGATTTCGCGCCTGCAGCCGCTCTAGGGGAACCCCCTGAAGCATTTCCATACAAGCTGCCCGTTCCCGGCTGCTGGGAATTGCATCCCCAATTCGGAACCTACAGGGGGACGGGGGTCTACAGAAAACGGATCAAGTTAACAGAGAAGACCCATTTACGTTTGGTTTTTAAAGGAATCAGCCACACGGCTCAAGTGTACTTTGATGGGCTACTGGTTGCCCGTCATTACAATGCGTATACCGCATTCGATGCAGTCATCCCTGATGTGGAGCCAGGGGAGCACGAGCTTCTGGTCTACTCAGACAATGCTTTCAGCGAGGCCTCCGCGCTTCACGTCCCGAACGACTACTATACGTACGGAGGAATCATCCGGCCGGTCGTGCTTGAAGAGATCGGTGATCTGTACATCGAGAACGTCATGTTCACTCCTCACAGAGAGCAAGGCAGCTGGCAAGGGCAATGGAAGGTGATCATACGCAATATCGGTCAAGTGACCAAGAAGGCTGATGTCCAGGGAAGACTGGCAGGTTCAAATTTGCCGCTGGGCAGCTGTGTGGTCGGTCCTGGCGAACGTGGAGAACTAATTGTGACGTTGCCATACCCGGATGTACAGGAGTGGTCGCTGGAGCAGCCGAATCTATACGAGCTTCGAGCTGTCCTAACGGTGGACGAATCCGACTGCGACGATTGGATCGACCGGATCGGGTTCAGAGAAATAACAACCTGTAATGGAAAACTGCTACTGAACGGCCGTGAGCTTGTGCTCAAAGGCGTGAACCGGCATGAGGACCATGCGCTGGCAGGAGCAGCGTTTCCGCTGCAGCTGATGGCAAAGGACCTTGAGCTTATCGTTGATCTGGGGTGCAATGCAGTTCGAACAAGCCATTATCCGTATGATGAACGTTTTCTGGATATGTGCGATGAACGAGGTATAGCGGTGTGGGAGGAGAACCATGCCCGGGGATTAAGCCTGGAGCAGATGATGAATCCGAATTTTGCTTGGCAGAGCGAGCAGGTCACCCGGGAGATGGTGGAGCAGCACTTCAATCATCCTTCCATTCTGATCTGGGCGGTCCTGAATGAATGCGCCAGCGATACCAAGGAAGGCAGGGTGCATTACGAGAAACAGCTGACTCTAATAAAAGAGCTGGATTCCAGCCGCCCCCGTTCCTTTGCGTCTCATCATCGGGACCGGGAGCTATGTTTTGATTTGGCGGATATCGTGTCATTTAATCTGTATCCTGGATGGTATACAGATGAAGATCCCGGCGAACTGGCGGATCAGGCAAGGGCTTGGGCCGATGCGCTCGGCGGGAGAGGAAAACCGATGATACTGAGCGAATTCGGGGCGGACGGCTTCTATGGCTTTCGAAGTCCGAATCGGGAGAAGGGCTCCGAGGAGCGGCAGGCTGATATTTTGCGCAGCAACCTCGAGGCGTACATACGACGTGACTACATTTCCGGTATGTTCATCTGGCAATTCAGCGACTGCCGGGTCACGGAAGGGCTGGGGTGGCTGCTATCCCGCTCATGCACCCGAAACAGCAAAGGCCTGGTCGACGAGTATCGTCGCCCGAAGCTTGCATATGAAACGGTAAGGGAGGTACTTAGAGAGAATTAAATATTTGACTGAGTGGTACACAAACCCTATAATCGAATCAACAAAACGATTTCATTATAGAGGGATGAGTGTTATGAGCACGAACGGAAGACCCCGCGAATTCAAGGATGAAGCGGTGATTGATGCGGCGATGGAGGTATTTTGGGAAAAAGGGTACGAAGCGAGCTCCACCCAAGAGCTGTGCGAGCGGACGGGGCTGGGCAAGGGAAGCCTCTACAATGCTTTCGGCAGCAAGCACGAGCTGTTCGAGCAGGTGCTTCGGCGATACAGTCAAATCGGTCTGGATCGCTCCATCGAGATCCTTGGCCGTCCCATTCCGGTGAAGGAGCGGCTGCGGGCGCTGTTCATATGGGCGATCGATATGGACTTTGCGGATCCGAATCACCGGGGATGCCTGGCTGTCAATGTCAGCATGGAGCGGGCCGGCCGGGATCCGATGGTCGAGCGGACCTTCGGCGAATATCTCCAGACGCTTGAGGAGCACATCATCGCAGCCATTGAGGATGGCATTCAGTCCGGTGAAATCAGCCACAAGCATTCGGCATTTCAGCTGGCACAGCTTTTTCTAAGCAGCTATTACGGTCTTCGGGTCCTTAACTCCGCCACCTTGAATCGCGACCGTGCCCTTCAAATCGTCGAGAGCACGCTGGATGTCATGTTTTAAATGTATGAATCTTTCAATATATAGCGAAGCAGGGAGCGGCTGAAATCGCAGGATTTCAAAAGCCGTTCCCTGTGCTGTTATCGATATGCAATTAAGAATGAACAAGCATTTTCTCAACAAAACGGGTATCTTCCATTAACGGCCTCCCGACAGCGATTACATCCGCTAATTGATCTACTAGAATGAAATTGGCGAAAGCTTGCGTGCGAATATTCCCGACTGCAATCACTGGAACGTTTACATACTGCTTAATCACCGATGCATATGGCAATTGGTAACCTTCCGGCGTCGCTAATGGAGCGTTCGGCACCAGCCCTCCCGAGGAAACATGCACGGCATCTATTTTGGATTCCAGGTACGTCAATGCCGTCGCCACTTCAACCGGCGTGAGTCCACCTTCCGCAAAATCGGATGCGGATACTCGCAGCTGCACCGGATACTCGGACCCTACTTCGGCGCGGATCGCCTCCAGCACCTCGATAATTAGGCGAAGCCTGTTCTCCAGACTGCCTCCGTAATGATCCTCTCTCATGTTCGATAACGGGGAAAGGAATTGATGCAGGAGGTGTCCATGGGCGGCATGAAGCTCGATTCCGTCAAAACCGGCCTCCAAGCTTCTTCGGGCTGCCAGCCGGTATCGCTCGATTTCCGTCCTAATATCGTCCAAGCTCATCGCCAAGGGGATGCCATATTCATCGTCATAGGCGATAGCGCTTGGCCCCATCAGCTTATTCGTTAGAGATGGCCAGGACTTCCGGCCGCCATGCGTTAATTGAATAAAGACGGGGGTGCCTTTCTGGTGAACCGCGTTCACGATCCGCCGAAGGGGGTCAACGTGCCGGTCAGTGAAGATGCCGATATCGTCAGGAAAAAGACGGCCGTTCGGCGATACGCCGGTCGACTCGATGATGACGAGGCTGACATCCTCGGCGCGGGCAGCGTAGTGTTTTACGTGATAATCGGTCGCATAGGCTTCAGTGGTGCCTTGGTTTTGCTGCATCGGCGCCATGATGATTCGATTCCTTAGCGTTAAGCTTCCAATCTGTATGGGATCATGTACATTTGTACTCATATTCGTATTCCTCCTTAAGTATGGATATGGATTGAATAATGTTCTTGTGGATTCATTGTACGTTTAAAGCGAATATATTTACATAAGGAATTCAAGGCATCCGGAGTGGAATGGTTAGAAAATTAAAGTTGATTCGCATCCACTGATTTGAAATTCTAATCAACTGGCAAAGGAGCGAGATGATGGATCAGATTGACCACAACATATTAAAATTGCTGGCGAACAATGCGAGAATGTCGTATTCCGAATTGGGACGGCATATCAATATGACCCAGCCGGCGGTGACGGAACGGGTACGAAGAATGGAAGAGAAAGGCATCATAAAGGCATATCGGACGATTCTTGCGCACGATAAGATGGGAAAGGGCGTTACGGCGTTTATTCTCATACAAGCCGGTTCATGCGATAAGCTGCTGGAATTTTGCAGGCAGGCAGACGAGGTTGTTGAGCTGTATCAGGTGAGCGGGCAATATAACTATCTCATGAAGATCATGACGGAATCCATGCAATCCCTTGAAGCGTTCATTATGACATGCAGCGCTTATGGACACACTTCAACGATGACCGTATTATCCTCTCCGATCGAATTTAAAGAATAGAAAGACCGGATTCATAAATTTCCATTATTCTACACAACCTATTCCGTGGCTAGGCGCGGCAGTAAACGAGCAGCGTTGTGCTCCTGAGAAAGATCGTACTGTTTGGGATGGAGGCAGATAGATAATGGAAATTTTTCTGATGATTTTAATGTTTCTCGTGCTTATCGGCATTTCTAACATGATCCACCGGTTTGTCCCATTTGTCCCCGTGCCTCTGATCCAGATCGCCCTTGGGATTGCCGCAGCATTCGTTCGGTCATTTCACCATGTCCCGCTGAATCCCGAATTGTTCATGGTTCTCTTCATCGCCCCGCTGCTATTTAACGACGGGAAGCGAACGCCTCGCAAGGAACTCTGGAAGCTCCGCTCTTATATATTGCTGCTTGCGCTCGGCTTGGTCTTTGCCACGGTTCTTATTGCCGGCCCGTTCATCCATTGGCTGATACCAACTATTCCAATATCGGCTGCTTTCGCGCTTGCGGCGATTCTTTCACCCACGGATGCCGTAGCCGTCAGCTCATTATCGGGAAGGGCCAAGCTTCCCCCCAAAATCATGCATTTGCTGGAAGGCGAAGCTTTGATGAACGATGCCTCCGGGCTTGTTGCCTTCAATTTTGCAATTGCGGCAACGGTGACCGGCTACTTCTCGCTGCCGAAGGCCGCCTTAAGCTTCTTCGTCATTGCGGTCGGTGGTTTGGCGGTCGGGGCGGCGCTTGGTTTGGCCGTCATTTGGTTCAGGATGCTGCTGAGAAGACTCGGGATGGAAGACGTAACGCTGCATATGCTTGTTATCATCTTGACGCCGTTCATCATCTATTTGATCGCCGAGGAACTTCATCTATCCGGCATTCTGGCGGTCGTTGCGGCAGGGGTTACCCATGCGGTGGAGAGAGACCGGATGCGGTCCGCCTCCATGAGGCTCCGTGTCGTATCGGATAGCACCTGGTCCGTCATTTTGTATACGCTAAACGGCCTTGTCTTTTTGCTGCTCGGACATGAAATTCCTGGGGTCATTAATCAGATTTGGAGTGATCCCGCTTACAATAACGGCCAGGTTATCGGGTATATCGTTTTAATTACAGCCGTCCTTATTCTGCTTCGGCTTGTTTGGGTATGGCTTTCTACGAACCGGAATATCAAATCGGCAGTGCTGACCGCACTGTCCGGGGTAAGAGGGGCTTTGACGCTCGCCGCCGCCTTTTCGATCCCGTTAACGCTTGCGGATGGGAGTCCGTTCCCTGAGCGGGCGCTCATTCTGTTTATTTGCGCAGGTGTTATTTTAATGACCCTTATCCTTGCCAGCAGCCTGCTTCCTTTGCTTACGCGGGAGAAGAACAAGGCGACCGCCGGGCAGGAAACCCATGATCGGGAAGCGAGAATCCGGGTCCTGGAAGCAGGCTTGCAGACGGTGCGTGAAGAGATGAATGACGAAAATAAGGAGGAAGCCCTTCAATTAATGCTCGTCTACACCCGGAAGCTTCAGCATACGAGATTAGCTGGAACGGGCGACATCCAAGGTGCCTGGAAAGCTACGATCGCAATAAGAAAAATGGGACTGGAGGCCGAGCGCGCCGTTGCTGAACAATGGTTGGGGGAAAAGCGGATTGCTCCTAGGGTTGCTGAGAAATTTATCGCCTCCTTGAACAAAGTCGAGCTGCTTCTTACGAGCCGTTACAGGCCCCGTTTAACCATAAAATCACTGTGGAGGCAGGTCATGCGTCTCTTAAAAGGAGGGGAGCGGCCGAAGCATCCTGCCATGTCGCCTGATCATCCGGATTGGGATGAGTATAAGGCGCTCAAGCTCGCAGCCATCCATGCGGCTATAGATGAGCTCGAAAGCATGGAACGAACAGAAAGACCGGCAGCATTACAGGCAGTCGTGGCGGATTACCGGGCGATGGAGCTCTACCTGTGCAATGACCGGATGTGGAGCCGTACGGTGCGCAAGATGAATAATGAGCGAAGAGAGCTGGAGCTGAAGGCCATCCAGGCGGAGCGAAATGAGATTCAAAGGCAGTTCGAGGAGGGGGAAATCGACCGGACGCTGGCAAGCCACTTCAGAATGGACGTGAATTACCGGGAAGCCAATTTGTTCGAAACGCAAGCCATGGATCAGGGCGAGAGCGTATGAAGCTCCCGCCTATTCAGCTTGAAGGGTTGTCGGCATTACGATACAATATGGAGAAAGCACTAGAAAGGGGTAGGATCATGAGTATACAAAAAGCAGCGGACAAAAAAGCGCCAATGGCCTGCCCGTCCACGTATAAAACCTTTAGTCTCGCCGTACAGGCTCTGGTAGCGCTTGAGCGCCATTCGGGCAAATGCTCGAGCGGCGACCTTGCATCTTATCTGCACTTGGAGTCCACGCTAATCAGACGCATCCTGAAGACGCTCGCCCAAGAAAATTTGATCGAATCACGAGAAGGACGAGACGGCGGCTATAGGCTGAAGAAGGACGCCCAGCAGATTACGCTGGCCGAAGTATATACGGCCCTTCAGGTCCACAGCTCGCTGAGCGACAGCATGCTGGACGCAACGGCAGGGCATTGTTTTGCCGATCAGATCAAAGAATCCTTCTCCGATATTCTGTCCGAGATTGAAGAGAACACGCTGAGTGTGCTGAGATCCCGCACGATCGCAGATATCGTCGAGCGGTCGGTATGATTTTCATTCACAAGTAATAGTTGACAATTAATTGATCGCTGAATTATGCTGTGCATAAATCATCACAGTTTACTTGCGGTATAAACTGTGCATTAATTTGCACAATATAAAATGGAGGGAATACCATGTCAACTCTAACGAAGCCTGATTTTCACACGGTTGTTGCAGAACGTCACTCGGTTCGTGCCTACGACCCAACCGTAAAGATCCCAAGAGAAGAAATGGAAGAAATTCTGAAGGAAGCATCGCTGGCACCGTCATCGAGCAACCTTCAGCCATGGCGCTTCCTCGTCATCGATAAGCCGGAGCTGCTGGAGAAGCTGCATCCGATCGCTAACAACCAGGCGCATGTGCTTCAGGCATCTGCAGTCATTGCCGTGCTCGGGGACATGAAATGGTATGAGAAGGGTGAAAAAATTTATACGATGTCCCAAGAAGCGGGGTATATGACCGAAGAGGTCAAGCAGCGTTTTATTTACACGGCGGAAAACATTTATGCCGGCATGGATAAGGATGTTAAAGAAAGCATTGTGGATGTCGATGCCGGCCTCATCTCCATGCAGCTCATGCTGGTTGCCCGCGCGAGAGGTTATGATACGGTGCCGATGGGCGGTTATGACAAAGAAAAATTTGTCGAGGCATTCCAAATTCCTTCCCAGTACCGGAGCGTTATGTTAATCGCGATCGGTAAAGCGGCGTCGCCGGCTCGTCCGACCGTCCGGCTTCCGCTTGAAGATATTGCTTTCTGGAACGAAATGAACTAATGGCTCGTGACTAAATCATCGAAGCAAAAAAACAGAGGTTTACAGTTCAGTAGACCTCTGTTTTTTATGGATGGGACGTGTTCGTTCAGTTCCCGGACGATTAAGCCTTCTTCGCGCCATGAAGGAACAGATCCACGATTTGAGCAGCCTTGAGATCGAGAGGGTAGAGGTTATGCGAGAATAAGTTAATTAGAGCGCCACCCGATTTTTAAACATAGGCTTGAGATCATGGGTGGTTTTGCTTTGACATGGGGAATGACCGATTGGTAAGATGAGGAAGCGAATGAAATGCGCAGAATCAGAGGTGAAATGGATGGAAACGCTGCAGGATGCGATCAAGCTAAGAGAAGAAGGGAAGCCGGAGCAAGCGAAGGAAATGTTGTTGACGCTTCACGGCCAAACGCCGGATGATCCCGATCTGAATTATCAGCTGGCATGGGTCCATGACATGCTCGGGCTCGAAGGCGCCGCCGTCCCTTATTACGAGAAGGCGATTTCCTCCGGGCTGGCGGGGGCGGACCGGCGCGGAGCGCTGCTCGGCTTGGGCTCCACGTATCGGACGCTGGGCCGGTATGGCAAGTCCAAAGAAGTCCTTGAGCTTGCGAAGAAGGAATACCCCGAAGCCAGGGAATTCAACGTATTTTACGCGATGACATTATACAATTTAGGAAGCTATCAGCATGCGATGGAACTGCTGCTGACGGAGCTTGCCGAGACGAGTCATGATGAGGGGATTGTGTCTTATCGACGGGCGATTTCGTTTTATGCGGATAAGCTTGATCAAGTTTGGGAATAGCATGTTGAATGAACACTACATAAATAATATTATGTAAACCAATTGTGAACAGTGATGAATATGAAATGGAAATTAAGGTTGTCTTCATTTCTCACTAAGGTTGGCCGTTTAGACTAATGATGTCACGATAGGTGATGAAAGGAGCAGCACTAATGAATAAAACAAACAACATGAACTTATGGTCGATCGGTCTTGGCAGCACGCTGCTGATGATCATGCTCGCAGGAAGTCAAAACGCATTAGGCGGACAAGCAAACGCCTTGGATTCTGCACGCAGCGGAGCCTCCGGGTATACCTTGCAAGTCGTTCAGGAAAGCCGGGCAAACGGATACGGAAACGGACTAAGCAGCGGTACCGGGACATCCGGCAATACCACTCCCGCCAAGTCTGTCCATCATGCGGATGCCGCCAATAAAGCCCAACGCGGCATTACCGGGAACGACCCAGGCAATACCGATAAACTGCTTGCCCAGGTGCTGACGATGGTCTCCGATACGTAATACCCCATACAGGAAAGAGAAAGCGGTCTGCTTTCGATTTAATGAACACTTATACTTATGCCGCCTTCCTAGAAGGCGGCCTTTAAGCATTTCCTCCAAGTCATACCGGCAAGCCCCGGGATCAATCTTCCCAAAGTCTGTTTCTGTTCATCTTGACCTGCTCAACCATGTGGCCGATATTTCCTTCCCCTGCAAACAGGGACATATCGAAGAAGTTCTGCTCCATATCGGACCAGTATAGTTCGTGTTCGTCTCCTTGCAGGTTAACATCGTTCTTTAATCTGCCTGCATAAACTTCAACATAGCAATTCTGCCAATAATATGTAAAGTCCATAACATGCTGCAGCACCACATTATCTTGCACGATGCCGGTTTCCTCCGCCAACTCCCTATAAGCCGCTTCCAATCCCGACTCGCCACGCTCGATTTTGCCGCCGACGAAACTGCTCAGCCCTTTGTACGGGTCCTTACGTCGTTTGCACATGAGCAATCGGTTCATATCCGGACTAAAAATCATAAGCACATTATATCCTTGCATAAAGGGATCCCCTTCTCTTGATCATGGTATAAGCCATCACATAATTTTCGACTGTAATTTGCAAATTCCTCTCTCGTCAATTTCGTCACCGAACAGGAACTTATGTTCTTGTAATATTTTCCCTAAGCCATTATTATTATCATATCATTGCTTAGTGACACTGAGTTAACGGTGATATGAATCGTCAGCGGCTGCTGTTATTACGGTTTAACAAGGAGAACTAGGTGATCCGGGGCTTCAAAGATCCAACAAGGGAAAGGAGATTGGAACATATGCGAACGGACCGGTTATTCCGGGCGAAGCGAAGGACGACAAGTCTCGGGATGTACAAGGAAATGCTGGTCAGGTATGTGCTGCCTCATAAAAAAATGCTTGCGAGCCTTGCCGTGCTGCTGGTACTGTCGATCGGACTGCAGCTGATCAACCCGCAGATCATCCGCTATTTTATTGATACGGCTCAAGGCGAAGGAAGCCTGACGGCATTGTATTACGCTGCAGGCTTTTTTATTGGCTTTTCACTCCTGCAGCAGGGCGTATCGGTTGCAGCCGCTTATTTCAGCGAGAATTTGGGCTGGACGACCACCAACAAGCTGCGTGCCGAGCTGGCGGAGCACTGCTTGTCGCTGGACATGAGCTTCCATAAGACGCAGACGTCCGGCTCGCTGATCGAACGGGTGGACGGCGATGTCAATGCGCTCGCCAATTTTTTCTCCAGCTTTATCATCCACCTGTTCGGCAACCTGCTGTTAATGATCGGCATCCTGGTTCTCTTGTTCCGGGAGAGCTTCTGGATCGGCCTGGTCATGACAGCGTTTGTTATCGGCAGTATTTATGTCATCCAATACATACGCAGGTTTGCCATACCTGTCTGGAAACGCTGGCGGGAGCTGAATGCGGATTTCTACGGCTTCATCGGGGAGCATCTTGAAGGAACGGAGGATACCCGGGCCAACGGGGCGGCGGATTATGTCATGAACCGCTTTTTCGAACTGGCGAGGAGGATGCTGCCGGTCCGGGTGAGGGCTTTCATCGGATTTTTTCTGATGTGGAGTACAACGATTCTCGTGTTTGCGCTCGGCAATGCGGCTGCCTTTATCGTCTGCGCCTTGCTATGGAAAAACGGGCAAGGAGGGCTGACCATCGGTTCCATCTACCTGGTGTTCTACTATACGGAGCTGCTGGCGAAGCCGATCGAGAAAATCCGGACCCAGCTCGAGGACCTTCAAAAGGCAGACGCCAGCCTCATGCGGGTACGGGAGCTGCTGGCGACGGAGCCGCTTATCAAGGACGGTCCGGGAGCGCCGCTGCCTGCCGGTCCGTTGTCGGTTGAATTCCGTGATTTGACGTTTTCATACGAAGCGGATGGCCCGCCTACGCTCGAAAGGCTGAACCTGCGACTGGAGCCGGGGCAAACGCTTGGATTACTGGGGCGGACCGGCAGCGGTAAAACCACGATCGCCCGGCTGCTGCTCCGGTTCTACGATCCGCAGCAGGGAAGCATCGAGCTGGCGGGAACGGACATTCGCGCCTGCAAGCTGCAAGAGCTGAGGCGGAAAGTCGCGATGGTGACGCAAAATATCGAGATCCTTGAAGGAACGGTCCGCGATAATTTAACGCTGTTCGATGATCGGATTCCCGATCAGCGCATTCATTCAGTGTTGGAAGAGCTCGGACTGGGGGCGTGGCTTGCATCCTTACCGGAAGGGCTTAATACGAGCCTGGCGTCCGGGGGAGGCAGCTTGTCCGCGGGCGAAGCCCAGCTGCTGGCGTTCGCCCGCGTGTTCCTGACCGATCCGGGCCTCGTTATTCTTGACGAAGCTTCTTCTCGGCTTGACCCGTTGACGGAGCATCGGATCGAGGCGGCAATCACGAAGCTTCTACGGGAGAAGACTTGCATTATCATTGCTCACCGCCTGGCCACCGTGCAGCGGGCGGACCGAATTCTCATCCTTGAGAACGGGCGGACGATCGAGTGCGGGGCAAGGGCAGAGCTTGCCGCGAATCCGACATCGCGATTCAGCCGAATGCTTGCGGTGGGCGCGGAGGAGGTACTGGTATGAAAACGAGGCATTTTTTCTGGCGGCTGTTGCTTTACCGTCCGGGTTTATACCTGCTGAATTTACTTGCATGGTCGCTGATCCATATGGCTCCGCTCCTCCCGGGGCTGCTAACGAAAGCCTTCTTCGATCATTTGGAAGGCACGTACGAATTTCCGTATGGCGTCTGGGCCATCGCGGTGCTCCTGATAGGAGCGGCGCTGGCGAGGATCGCGCTAATCTTCGGCGGCTTCATGACTGACGTTCATTTTCGGTTCCGGATCGCCACCTTGATCCGGCGCAATATGCTCGCTCATGTGCTGAAGGAGCCGGGCGCACGGGCGATTCCTTGCTCGCCGGGCGAAGCGATAAGCAATTTCCGTGACGATGTTGATCAGGCGGAAGAGGCAACGAGCTGGTCCGTTGATACATTAGGGCTGATCGGCTTTGTCATTGTCGCCAGCTGGATATTGATCTCGATCGATCTTCAGCTCACCGTATTGGTGTTCGTTCCCTTAATTCTGGTCGTAACGGCTGCTCAGATTGCAACGGCAAGGATCCAGAAATACAGGGCGGCCAGCCGCGAGTCGACAGCCAAAGTTACCGGCGCCATCAGCGAAATGTTCGCGAACGTTCAAGCGATCCAGGTGGCAGGGGCGGAGAAGCGCGTCGTTGACCGTTTTGTAAGACTCAGCGAGAATCGCCGCCAATCGATGGTCAAGGATAAGCTGCTGACAGAGGCACTGTCTTCCGTCTTCACCAATTCCGTTAATTTGGGAACCGGCCTGATTCTTGTGCTGGCCAGCTATAAAATGCGCAACGGCGAATTTACCGTAGGGGACTTGTCCTTATTCGTCTATTATTTAACGTTTGTCACTCAGCTCATCTCTAATGTCGGCAACTTTATGACCTACTACAAGCAGATGGGGGTCAGCTTCAAGCGAATGGTATCGATGCTTCAAGGCGCCCCCGCGACCTTGCTGACAGCAGCCAATTATATCGGCATTGGTCGGACCAAGACCAAGCATCAGCCCGAGCGCAGACGAGCAGGGGCCCCTGACGGAGAGCAGTCTCTTACCGAAGAAAGAGCCATAGGCGGCGCCCCACAAGTTGAAGAGACCGAATCAAGCTTGAACCCGAAGCCTCCGATGATCTATGCACCGCCGCTTCAACAGCTTGAAGCGAGAGGGCTGACCTACCGTTATCCTGAGACCGGCCGCGGCATCGAGAACGTCAGCCTTAATCTGACCCGGGGGTCATTTACGGTTGTAACCGGTATGATCGGTAGCGGCAAAACCACGCTCGTTCGGACGCTGCTCGGCCTGCTTCCGGCCGAAGCCGGCGATATCCGCTGGAATGGAGAGCGGATCGATAATCCTGCGGATTTCTTCATTCCGCCGCAAAGTGCCTATACGGCGCAAATTCCTAGGCTGTACAGCGATAAGCTGAGGAACAATATCCTGCTTGGAATCGAGGAGAAGCCCGGAAGTCTGGATCGTGCACTGTATGCTGCGGTGATGGAGGAGGATATTAAGCACCTGCAGGACGGACTTGAGACGATGGTCGGTCCTCGGGGCGTAAAGCTTTCCGGCGGGCAGGCACAGCGTACCGCTGCTGCGCGGATGCTTGTCCGCGATGCAGAACTCTATGTCTTCGATGATCTATCCAGTGCGCTGGATGTCGAGACGGAGCGCAAGCTGTGGGAACGACTGTTCCGCGAGCGCAGAGGAGCTACCTGCCTTGTTGTATCTCATCGAAGGGCGGCCTTGAATCATGCAGATCATATTATCGTCCTGAACGGGGGAGTGATCGAGGCGGAAGGAACAGCCGAAGAGCTGCTGCGCTCGAGCGAAAGCTTCCGGCAGCTGTGGTATGGCGAAGAAACCGGCACTTGATGGCCGATCATGGCCGATAGTGTTTCCAAGCACCCTTTGGCCCTGGAATTACCCAAAAAGAAAAATCCCCTTTAGCGATGCCGGCGTCAAACATCATGATCCGGTTTCTAGCTTGAAAGGGGATTTTATTATGGATGGTCCAGCACAAACCAATGTTGAATTAGTCTGATGGATAAGGTGCCATGCTGCGCATGACCGAAGTCAGCTTATCCGCGATGTATTCATGAATGGTGCGGCTTGCAAAGTATCCGCTGTGGCACAGGGGGTTCCAGCTCTTCCACCAGACGCCGACATTAACGGCGACATCTTCGCGTACGGCATCCCGGTAAGCGGGATCTACGCCTTTAAGCGGATACCCAAGGATATCATCCTTGTCATAGAAGTTGACCCATTCGCCGTCAAGGCTGCCGTGATAGTCCCTAAGCCGATCGGAGGGGACGCGGATCGGACGGTCAAAATCACCGTATCGCAGGCTCCAAAGCGGTAATGTCGTGCCAAGAGAATAGAAGAGGGAGAGGGTGTCCCCTCTTTCCAGTGGAGAAGCGGGATCAATTACAAGCTTATGCCCGCGGGACGAGTGCTGAAGGTCATAGAAGAAATTGCTCGCGATAACGGCGCCCAAGCTGTGGGCAATTACGCATAACGGGGCGGTCGGTCCGGCTGAAGCGGTTAATCTGTGCAGCGCTTGGCTGATGGTCATATGAACGGCGTCATAGTTTTGGGATTCGGAGTCGACCGGCTGGTAGGCAACGGCATCGGCCAGGTTATGAAGCACATACCGTCGAAGGCGGCGGTATCGCAGCCGGTAGGGGGTGATGATATTCTGTTCCAATTCCGCTTCTCTGCCGGCAAATACATCCGCCCAGTGAACGGCTTCGATCTCCAGCTGATCAGGGGATTGGCCGGAGGCTCTAGCAAAAGCCTCTCTTATTTGCTTCTTGAACTTATCGGCATAGTTTTTCTTCTGCTTACCCAATCCGTGCACAATAATCACTGCAATTTTCGGTCTCATCGCAACTGCAGCCCCCTTATCGGATAAACGCGTTTGATATCATTTTATCATTTATAATCGATGTGCAGACCTTAGTAAATAGGTAGATAGGGTAGATTTCGGAAAAATAACGCAAAAAGAGGACGGATCCCACGCTCCAAGCGAGATCCGTCCTCATCTTGCCGGCAATCAGGGTACCGGACTAGTTTAATTGATGCAGCCTGCTGTACGCGCCGCCCGATCGAATCAATTCCTGATGTGTGCCTTGTTCGGCAATTCCATCTTTATTAACGACAATGATGCGGTCAGCGTTTTGGATCGTTGTCAGCCGGTGCGCGATAACGAGCGTCGTTCTTCCGACGGACAATTCGGAAAGCGACTTTTGGATTTGGGCTTCCGTTTCCGTGTCCAGGGCGGAGGTGGCTTCGTCCAGGATGAGGATCGGAGGATTTTTCAAAAACATTCTGGCAATCGACAAGCGCTGCTTCTGTCCGCCGGACAGCTTCACGCCCCGTTCGCCGATAATCGTGTCCATGCCTTCCGGCAGGCTGCGGATCAGATCGTCCAGCGAAGCCCGGCGTGCGGCTTCCCAGATCTGCTCGTCTGTCGCGGACAGATCGCCATAAGCGATATTTTCGCGGATCGAGCCTGAGAAGAGGAACACGTCCTGCTGGACGATGCCGATGTGTTTGCGAAGACTGTGCAGCTTAATGTTCCGGATATCGATGCCGTCGACGGTAATCCGGCCATGGTCCACTTCGTAGAAGCGCGGCAATAGGCTGCATATGGTCGTCTTGCCTGCGCCGGATGGACCGACGAAAGCGACCGTTTCTCCCGCACGGATGGAGAGGCTGACGTTGTTTAGTATCGGCCGGTTCGGCTCATAGCCGAAGGTGACGCCCTCGAATCGGATATCTCCGCGCACGGACTTGAGGGAGATGGCATCAGGCGCATCCGCGATTTCCGGCTCGGTATCCATAATCTCCAAATACCGTTTGAAGCCAGCAATCCCTTTCGGATAACTCTCGATAACGGCATTGATCTTCTCGATCGGCCGGAAAAAAATATTGGAGAGCAGGAGGAACGCCATAAATTCGCCCATCTCGATTTTTCCTTGGATAAAGAACCATGCACCGCAAATCATGACAAACACGGTAATCAGCCGCATTAACATGTAACTGACGGACGTGCTCTTTGCCATCGTTTTGTAGGCAAGCAGCTTGGTGGCACGGAACTGCTTGTTCTCCACCTCGAACAGCCGTTTCTCATGCTCCTCATTGGCAAAGGACTGAACGACGCGGATGCCGCCAACGTTGTCTTCGATACGGGCATTGAAATTCCCTACATCCCGGAACAATTGACGGTAGGTTGTCGTCATTCGTCCCCCGAATTTAATGATGAGCCAAGCCATTAGCGGGACGATGATGAACGTGATCAGCGCCAGCTCCAAATTGATGTAAGCCATTAGAGAGAACGAGCCGAGCAGCGTCATGACGGCGATGAATACATCCTCCGGTCCGTGATGGGCAACTTCGCCAATGTCATTCAGGTCATTCGTCACACGTCCCATTAGATGGCCGGTCTTGTTGTTGTCGAAGAAACGGAAGGACAGCTTCTGGATATGGGAGAACATTTTAGCGCGCATATCGGTTTCGATGTTCACGCCGAGCATATGCCCCCAATAGGTCACGATATATTGAAGCGCCGTATTCAGCGCATAAATGGACAGCAGCACCAGACAAGCGATCAGAATCAGGGGCCAGTTCTGCCCGGGCAGCAGGTCGTCAATAAATTTGCTGACGGCGAGCGGAAAAGCCAGCTCCAGCAATCCGGCGATAACCGCGCACGTAAAATCAAGGATGAATAGGCCCTTATAGGGACGATAATAAGAGAAAAACCTTCGTATCAAATCCAATCACACTCCCAAGTCATATGTAATATGCAGGTATTCTTAACGAACAGAAAGGGCTTGCATCACGCAGCTGAACTTCATTCCTCCGCTCCTTGCGACTCTTGAAGATCGAAAGCCTGGATATACTCCTGAATGATCTGATCCACCGCTTTTAATTCCCCGCTCACGACTTGACGAATCGCTTCAAAATCGGGATCGTTTACCTGCCGCTTTAGCGTGTCCCGCTTCACGTATAACTGGTCCAGAAATGCCAGCGCGCGTCCTCGACGGAAGGTCTGGGCCCTGCCGTGCTCCCTGCCCGAGTGGCTCCGGTCATCACGGTGCCGATTATGCCGTCCCCCGCGTCGTTGGTTAGCTTCGAAATCTTCTCGATGCGGGATCTTGTCGATGGGGTCTTCGTGTCTCATTCCGCTCACCTCCTGAATGATCCTATCCAAATGTATTACAATCAAATCGCTGTATGTATACGTTTGTATACTATTAATTTTGATTGTATACGTATGTATACATATCGTCAACCGAAAAAAATTCGCCATACCCCTGACCCTAACCGCATGGATTGTCTCATGATCTGGAAATATTATGGTGATTCGAATATGATGTGATATGATATTTTGAGTGGCATATGTCCAGTGGAAAGAATGCTTGGAAAAATAAAATGGTACAGACTTGTTGAAATCATGAAGCGAGAAGGGAGCGGTTTTAAGATGATGTTATACGGCCATGAGTATTGGATGAAGATGGCGATTGACGAAGCCTTTCGTAACGTGCAGCAAGCCGAAGGAGGCCCGTTCGGAGCGATTGTGGTCAAGGATGGCAAGGTGATTGGCAAAGGGCGAAATCTCGTCACAACATTAAACGATCCGACGGCGCATGCTGAAGTTCAGGCGATTCGCGAAGCCTGTAATCATCTTCAGAGCTTCCAGCTGACCGGATGCGTGATCTACACCAGCTGCGAGCCTTGCCCGATGTGTCTTGGAGCTATTTATTGGTCCAGACCGGATGCGGTTTATTATGCAAGCACGAAGAAGGACGCTGCCAATATCGGGTTTGACGATCATTTCATCTACGAAGAAATCGAAAAGCCTATGGATCAGCGTTCCATCCCGATGAGATTGCTTCAACCGGCTGATTATTTGCTGCCTTTTCAAGCATGGTCTTCTGCAGAACGAAAAATCGAATATTAACGTTGCGATTGCAGCGTCTGCTCCCATGCGAGCCTATTTTTTCATCGTTTGATGTGCGATTTTAAACAGCCTTAAATAACAATAATAACCGGGCTCCCTAAGGGAACCCGGTTTATCGTGGCTTGCCGCAGTTTATAAACTCTAAGTTTGAACCATGGAGTTTACCGCATACGCAGGCTTATTGCTTTAATTGCTCAGGGACCTTGATTCCAAAATAGGTATACAGCGCATCCTCAAACTCCTGTTCAGACCTCGGCTTGAAGGTGTGGACCCCGCCGCTCGTAAAAATCCGGAACTCCTCGCCTTCTACGGTGTTTCGGCCTTCTGCTGTCCGCATGGAGATTCTTGCGAATTTGTTGAACGGCGAATCGGGGGCATGCTCGCACCAATAGGATGTAGTGATGAAGTCTTGCGGCAGATTGGGTTCTTCGGTGAAGGAGAAGACGGACTCCCAGCCACCATGCTTCTGCTGCTCCAGCATCCAGCCGTAATCGGTATTTGCCCGAAGGCGATAGGTCTCGTCGCCCTGCACCTGTTCGAGACCGTCAACCAGCTCCAGCGGCTGGCGGGGACCCGCTCCACCTACGCCTACATCAGCGATAAAACGCTGCTCCCCGATGGTTACCTGCAGAACCTGATGCCGCCTTTTCGGAGGCGTATGCGATTCGCCTTGCCAAAATCGTCCGAAATAATGGGTTACTTCAAACCCAAGCTCTTGCAGCAGCCACCCGAATAGTGCGTTGAGTTCGAAGCAAAATCCTCCGCGACGCCGATTCACGATTTTATCGTAGAGCGCCGGGATCTCGAGGGAAAGCGGAATATTTGCCAGGATATCCAGGTTCTCATAGGGAACCGAATGCACATGCTGCTCCTGCAGCCTGGCTAGCATGTAGGCGCTCTCGACGATCGGACCGGAATAGCCGATTCGTTCCAAATATTTTGTAACGCTGAGGGTTTCCGTTGTTGTGTTCAAGGTATCACCGCATCTCTATTAATTTTTGAGCTTGATCGATCCAAGATATTTCTCATTATATACTATTCTTGAAGGATGGAAATGAAGACCCATGGAAAAAAGGAATCGAAGGGAGGCTTAACCATGGCTCTTGACGACTCGACACTGCTGGCTTCAGCCAAGGCGGTTGTCAATATCCCCGAGCATTATCGGCTCGCCATGGCAGATAATACACCAAAGGGCGAAGCACCGAGGGAGCGTACGTACATATGGGAGGATCCGCACAGCGAAGACAATAATATCGAAGTCTCGCTATCTCTTGAAACCGGAGATTTGATGAGTCTCTATATCCGAACCGAGAAGGAGGAGGCGGATGTCAGCGAAGTCTCTACGAAGGCTGTAAGAGCTGCAGCTAATGCTTTTGTGAAGCAACATCTGCCGGGCTGTGAACAGTTCACCCGGGTCCGCATCGACGATATCCATAACGAGTACACCGTCGAATACAGAATGGAAGTGGGCGGACTGGAATTGCCGGATACCGGATGTACGCTGCGTATAAACCGGGACTTGCGGGTGGTTCGTTACCGGAAGGAAGCGTCCTCGGCGATGAGGTTGCCGGAATGGCCTGCCGAGAGGATAAGCCCCGATACGGCAAGACGAACAATGATACAGGAGCTGTGCTTGGTTCCCGTCATTGCTGCATTGTATCCGGGCGATTATGAAACGACAGCGGACACGATGGAGCATCGTCTCGTTTATGAGCCGGTTACGATTCATCGTAAGTATGATGCGGTGTCCGGCGAGCCTTTGCAAGATCTTCTGCATGCTCTGTATCCGCCGACCCGCCCCATCAGCGAGTTCAACAGGAGCGGACCTAACGTTCAGGATGATGCGATGAAACCGGACAAGTCTGCGGGATATCGTGGGAATGTTTCGTTAAACAACATGGATTTCAATGATTGGAACGCATCCCTGCGTTATTGGGAGACCGTCTTGGGAATTGATTCTTCGTTATATGCTTTAGGGGAGCGCAAGGATGACGGTGAACAATTGTATCTCTTCTATACTGAGCGGGAGTCAGCGGAAGAGCGGACTAGCGGCGCCCAAGAGGATCCGCTCTCCGTGGACGGATATATGTCGAGAAGATGGGGGAAGGCCCTTAACAGGTTAAAAGCATCGCATACGCTCCAAATCGAGAAATCCACGGGCCAGCTCGTTAGTTATTACACTAGAGTGAAACCGGATCGCATGAAGAGGAAGAAACCATCGTTTACCCGCGCGGAGTGCTGGGAGAAAGCACAGCAATTCCTTCATCAGTGCTTTCCCGAGTATATCAATTATTTGCAATTGGAGCTCGATCAGCAAGAAGAGAAGGACCCGGAACGGGAGTTTTTCCATTTGCCGTTGTTTATCGGACCCTACCGTGTGCGCCTAGAGAGCGTGACGATCAGCATATGCAGCATCACCGGTGAAGTTTTAATGTATCGCGGCGTGTCCATGGAGAAGATTCGGGAGCTTGCTCAGAACAACTTTATCGCGAAGATCAGTGAAGAAGAGGCAGCGCGGAAAGTGGAGGAGCAGCTGGAGGTGTCGATGCGTTGGTACTTAGACGGAGATGACAATTCGGGACGCTATCGGCTGATCTATGAGCCTGCTGTGAAGCGGAGCAACTCCTTGGACGGAACAGAAAAGGCGGCCACACTGCAGTATGTCGATGCGGTATCAGGAGAGCTGATCTGGAGGCTGGATATGAAATCTTAGTGTCTGCACATTGAGCCGGAGCTTTGAGCCACAGAACTTCATAATATGATGGAAGAAAAAACTAACGTTACCCAATAAGGGATCCCGTGCGCCGCAATGTCGGCGTATGGGATCCCTTTAATCATGCATATACAGGTTGGCTGTGAACTGCGGCTGGCCTGTCGCTACCTTCCCGCAATCAGGATGGAAGCTGCGGCGGGATGCCGAAGCGTTTCATGCTCGTTTCCTTTCTGATGCAGCCCCAATTAACCGCACGTACAATTCAGTACCGGTTTGCGTGCAGCCGTCGTTTCGTCAAGGCGCTTTACGACGGTGGTGTGCGGCGCGTTCTTAACTAGCTCCGGATCGGTCTGTGCCTCCTTGGCGATTTGGATCATCGTATCGATGAAGCCGTCAAGCGTTTCCTTGCTTTCCGTCTCCGTCGGCTCGATCATGATGCACTCCTCAACGTTCAGCGGGAAGTAGATGGTCGGCGGATGGTAGCCGAAATCCAGCAAACGCTTGGCGACGTCCAGCGTCCGAACGCCATACTCCTTTAGCTTCCTGCCGGACAGCACGAATTCATGCTTGCAGAGGCCCGGGTAAGCAACCTCGTAATGTGGCGCCAGACGATGCATCATGTAATTCGCATTGAGGACGGCCAGCTCGGATACACGCCGCAATCCTTCCGGACCATAGGTTCGGATATACGTATAAGCGCGAACAAGTATGCCGAAGTTGCCGTAGAACGCTTTGACCCGCCCGATGGATTGCGGACGGTCGTAATCCCAATAATACGTGCCGTCATCCCGTTTGGAGACGACCGGCTTCGGCAGGAACGGAATCAGCTTGCTCTTGACGCCGACAGGACCTGCGCCGGGACCGCCGCCGCCGTGCGGGGTGCTCATCGTTTTATGCAGATTGAGGTGAACGACGTCAAAGCCCATATCACCCGGACGCGTAATGCCCATGATCGCGTTGGAGTTGGCTCCGTCATAGTAGAGCAGGCCGCCTGCTTCGTGCACGATTTCGGCGATTTCCACGATCTGCTCCTCGAACAGGCCGAGGGTGCTTGGATTGGTCAGCATCAGCGCTGCGGTATCTTCGCCTACGACTGCGCGCAGCGCCTCAAGATCGACCATGCCGCGCTCGTTGGATTTTATCGTAATGGTCTCATAGCCGGCAACGGTAGCGCTGGCAGGATTCGTGCCGTGGGAGGAATCGGGAACGATGACTTTTGTGCGCTTCTCGCCGCGGCTCTCGTGGTATGCACGGATCAGCATCAGACCCGTCCACTCCCCGTGGGCGCCGGCAGCGGGCTGAAGCGTAACCTGATCCATGCCGGTCAGCGCGGCCAAATCATGCTGCAGCGTATAGAGAAGCTCCAGCGCGCCTTGAATGCTTTCTTCAGGCTGATAGGGATGGATTTTGGCGAACCCGGCGAAACGGGCCACGTCCTCATTAATTTTCGGATTGTATTTCATCGTACAAGAGCCGAGCGGATAGAAGCCGTTATCGATGCCGAAGTTTCTTCGCGACAGCTCGGTATAATGACGGATGACATCGACCTCATAGACCTCCGGCAGCTCGGCAGGCTGGCTGCGAAGCAGATGCTCCGGAATCAATGAGGCTGCATCCGTCTCCGGTACGTCGCATTCGGGGAGCGAATAGGCGACACGGCCCGGTTTGCTGAGTTCAAATATCAATGCTTTTTCCGGTTTCATACGATCGCCTCCAATTCATCGATAAATCGGTCGATTTCTTCCTTCGTCCGCCGTTCGGTAACGGCGATCAGCATGCACCCTTGCAGCTCGGGGTAGGCGGTTCCGAGATCGTATCCGCCGATAAACCCGGCCGCAAGCAGCTTCCGGTTAACGGCGTCAATGTTCGTACCTTCCGGCAGCTTCACCACGAATTCGTTGAAGAACGGCGCGCTGAACGGAAGGGAGAGTGAACCTTTGGCAGCACGATCCGCTGCATAGTGGGATTTGCGCACATTCAAGAGTGCGGCTTCCTGCATCCCCGCTTTCCCCATCGTGGACATGTATACCGAAGCGCAGAGAGCGAGAAGCGCCTGGTTGGAGCAAATATTGGACGTCGCTTTCTCGCGGCGGATATGCTGCTCGCGTGCTTGCAGCGTCAATACGAATCCGCGCTTGCCGTCCTTGTCGACGGTCTGGCCGACAATCCGTCCGGGAATGCGGCGCATGAGCGGCTCGGAGACCGCGAAGAATCCGCACGTCGGCCCGCCGAGAGAGGCCGGGATGCCGAGCGGCTGGGCATCGCCGACAACGATATCGGCCCCGATGACGCCCGGCGATTCCAGCAAGCCTAGCGAGAGCGGGTTCACGCTCATGACGAGCAGCGCTTTATGCTGGTGAACCTTAGGCTCGATGGCCTTCACATCCTCGATGCATCCGAAGAAATTCGGCGACTGGAGGAGGACGGCGGCCGTTTCGTCCGTGATTGCGGCAGCAAGCGCCTCTTGGTCGGTCACGCCGTTCACGCACCCGATCTCGATCACTTCCAGATCCAAGCCATGGGCGGACGTGAGCAGAATCTCGCGGGCCTCCGGATGTACGGCGCGGGAAACGATGATTTTTTTTCGTTTCGTGGCGCCGCTGGCAAGAGCCGCAGCTTCGGCAAGCGCGGTGGAGCCGTCATACATGCTGGCATTCGCCACTTTCATGCCGGTCAGCTCGCAGATATAGGATTGAAATTCGAATATGGCCTGCAGCTCGCCTTGGCTGATCTCCGGCTGATACGGCGTGTAGGCCGTATAGAATTCCGAGCGGGAAATGACGTGGTTCAGCACGACGGGAATATGGTGATCGTACAAGCCGGCGCCCAGAAAGCTGGCGTATCGGTCAAAGTCGGCATTGCGGTCCGAAAGGGCGCGCATATGCTTCAGCAGCTCAGGTTCGCTCATTCTTTCCGACATGGGCAGGACGCCGTCATAACGGATGGCCGCAGGGATGTCGGCAAACAGATCCTCGATCGACTTCGCGCCGATCACGGCAAGCATCTCGGCTTGATCCTGATCGGTCATAGGCAAATAACGATGCTTCATGTTAAGGCAGCTCCTCTTTTGTAGAATGGGGTTTTGACGACTTTGGCCTTTAGCTTCTTCCCGCGGATTTCAACCCACACCTCGGATTCAAGCGCTGCATGGGCGCTGTCGATAAGCGCAAGTCCCAGGCTGCGTTTCAGCGTAGGGGATTGCGTTCCGCTGGTAACTTCACCGATCGGATCACCGTTTCCGTCATGAACGGTATAGTGAGAACGAGGGATGCCGCGGTCGATCATTTCGATGCCGACAAGCTTGCGGGGAATACCCTCTGTTTTTTGCCGAAGCAGTGCTTCACGTCCAATAAAATCGCCTTTATCCAGCTTGACGAAAAATCCGAGGCCGGCTTCCAGCGGCGATATATCTTCCGAAAGCTCCTGCCCGTAAAGCGGCAGCTTGGCTTCGAAACGGAGCGTGTCGCGAGCGCCGAGACCTGCGGGGACTAAGCCATGCGCTTGACCTGCGTCAAGCAGTCCTCTCCAAATGGCCGGTGCTTGTTCCGCACTGCAGTATATTTCATAGCCATCCTCTCCGGTGTAACCGGTCCGGGAGACGAGGGCCTTGGAACCAAATACGTTAACATGCTGAATGAAGTGAAAGGAAGGAAGGGATTGGAGTGTTTCGGCTTCCGGTACGGCTGCCGATATGATCGCTTCGGCTGCAGGACCCTGCAGCGCGATCAGTGCCGTCTCCGCGGATGCGTTACGGAGCTCGATGTCACCGAAACGTTGATCATGAAGCCAAGCAAAATCTTTGTCGATATTCGATGCATTGACAACGAGCATGTAGCGCGCGTCAGCCAGCTTATAGACGAGAAGATCATCCACAACCCCGCCGTTGTCGTTGCACAGCAAAGTATATTGGGCCTGGCCGACCGATAGCCGGGTTACGTCGTTTGTCGTCAGCGTCTGGAGAAAAGCCTCGGCATCCGGACCGGCAACGAAAAATTCGCCCATATGTGACACATCGAACAGTCCGGCATGCTTGCGAACGGCTTCATGCTCTTGAACGATGCCGGTAAATTGCACGGGCAGCTCCCAGCCGCCGAAATCGATGCAGCGGACAGAAGGGAAATCGGAGTAAAGCGGGTAAAGCGGTGTGCGCAGTAATGAACTCATCTCTTCACCTCTTCAGATTGGTAGAAACGCTTGGAACATCAAAAAAGGACAGGCAGAAGGGAAGCTAACAAAACGCGCTAAAACCAGCACGTTCGTTTCTTCGATCTTCTGCTCTGTCCTTTGTACCTGAGAGTTACCCCACATCTCATGTTCGTCATTATGTAGAGCTCGTGTGAGTTTCCCCGTGGGTGATTCTACATTGTAGAATGCTCTCCAGAGGTGCGTCCGGTAAAGGTCCTTTTGCCTGAGAGATTCACCGCAAGCAAGCGGCTTACTCCTTCGGCGTTACCAGTCAAGCGGGTCTGACCGGTAATCTCTCCCGCTACCATCATTCGCCGTATCTTGTTATGAAGTTGTTATCTAACCTGTGTCGTTCTTCTGATTATTATAAACGGCATTCTCCATAATGTGTCAACCATTAAATTAAGTTTTGAATGCGAAATTTGGAGGATTTTGCAATAATCCCAAGGGAAACTCTAAATTTGCAACATATAGAGGGAACAAGTTAGTTCGTCTATATGGTTCCGGTGGCAGCTGAATTCAATTTTGCATCATCGTGAGTATAATAAAATTCTGTCAGATATCTTGACACAACGATAAGCCCTGATTTATTCTGTGGGAGAATCATCCAACTGAATAAGCGGATGACGATGGATGGGAGAGACCGCAAGATCAGGCGTAAGCAGCCTTAAGCGGCACCGAAGGAGCAACCCGTTAACCCCGCCGGGCTAACGAATAATCTCTCAGGTAAAAGTACCGCCATCTGACGCAGCTCTGGAGAGTGCGCAAGCCACCCAAGGGGAAAGACGGGACAATCAATCTGACAGTCCGTCATAAACTCTCAGGTACCGAGGACAGAGAGAAGGCGAAGGCCTTTTTTTTCGTCCCTTTTTTTTATATATTCACTTCATTATGAATCCAAAAGTAAAGGGTGTATCCGTAATGAGCGAAATCAGAGAGAACTTGGTGTACAGCGACGATCATGAATGGGCTTTGAAGGTAGACGGCAATGTAGTGCGCGTCGGCATTTCCGATCATGCGCAGTGCCAGCTTGGCGATATCGTATTCGTAGAACTGCCTGAGCCGGGTACGATCGTGAGCGCAGGGGGCAGCATCGGCACAATTGAGTCGGTTAAAACTGTATCGGAGCTGTATTGTCCGGTTTCCGGCAAAATTACGAAGATCAACGAAACGCTTGAGGATCAGCCGGAGCTGGTGAACGGCGAACCATATGAAGGCGGTTGGCTCGTCGAGGTTGAGGTGGACGGCGATGTGGAGGAAGCGCTTGGGAAGCTGCTGAGCGCTGATGCGTATCGTGCGAAGGTCGATTAAATGAAGTGATGCAAGCTAAGGGTCCATATAGATGGTGGACAGGACATTCAAAAAAACAGCTGCGCGTTCGTAACAAGACTTACGAGCGACGCAGCTGTTTTTTTTTCACGCAAATGTGGAGTTGCCGCCTTCACACCCTCATCCTATACCGATGACGTTCCGTGTTTACGTGTCTGCAGGCGGGAGCGGATGCCCCGCCACTGCATCAGGATAATCCCGAACAGAACCAGAATACTGCCCAGAATGGAGAAGCTCGTTACGTGTTCTCCGTACAACAGTGCCCCGAGCCCCAATGCGACCATCGGGGATATGAAGAGCCACGTCGATGGAAAGTAAGCATTCGTTGCTTTTAGCAGCCAGGCATACAGGCTGTGCGCGAGCATGGAGCCGACGGCCATCAAGTACAAGATCGAACCGGCAGCCGGCCAGGATTGCAGCTGCTCCATCGTCACTTGCTCCGTGAACAACGATAACAGGAGCAATGCGGCCCCTCCGTACAGCATCTGCACTGCATTTAGGGTGATCGGCGAGACCTCAGACAGATCAAAGGTCAGCTTGCGCGTTGCCAGGCTGCCGACAGCGTATGCGGCTTCGCCGATAAGAATCAGGATGCAGCTGAAGATCCATACGCCTTCATGCTCCAGCACCAGCTTCGGCATGATAAGCAGACAGACACCCATGAAGCCGATGATACAGCCTATGTAGTCGCTGCGGCTGCTTCGTTTTCCCAAGAATACGGCTTGGATGATCAGGATCATCATCGGTCCCGTGGCGGACAAAATAGCGGCGAGCCCTGAATCGACATGCTGCTCCGCCCAGTACAGCGTGGCGAAGGTCGTAAACGTGCTGGTCATCCCGATCAGGATGAATTCCTTGCGCAGGAGCAGGCGCAGACTGGCTTTACGCTTCCAATGCATCCAGAGGAAGAGGAGCGCACCTGCGAGTAAAAATCGTAACCCCGCCGAGAAGAACGGCGGAAGTCCGGCCTCGACGCCGATCTTGATGACGAGAAATGTTGTGCTGAATATGGCGCACATCAGCAAATAGTTGAAAATAATCATGGTTCCTCCTCCTTTTTGTATACTATAATAGGAAGCTAATAGAACAGATCGGCAAGGAATAGAACAGATTGCCAAACTACATTGCGATCGGAGAAGGAGAGGGTGCAGGTGCAATCGTCCTGGGAAGCAGGATCAGGAAAGCGGACGCTTCATCAGTCGGTTTATGACGTCATCATTCAGGGGATTCAATCCGGAAAGTGGGGGGAGCATGAGCGGCTCCCGTCTGTCCGGCAGTTGGCCGAGGAAATACAAGTGCACCGATTGACGGTCCTGAAGGCGTATCAACGGCTGCAGGATGAGGGCGTTGTTGTATCCAAGTACAAATCCGGTTATTTCGTGGCGCCGGCAAGCCAAGGACCGGCAGGAATCAATCGTAAGGAACAAGCATGGACATATCGTGCCAAATCGCAGTATATCCATCGCAGCCGGTTGTCGGACATCCATCGCATCCCGGTGGAATATCAAATGTCGGAGGCGCTGATCAATCCCAATCTGCTGCCGAACGCCTTTTTGTCAAACCATGTGAAGCAAGTGTTTGATAAGTACCCGAGAGTTTTGAGCACTTATTCCTCGGTGAAGGGAGATCCGGAGCTGCGCGAAGAATTAACGCAGTATTTCATGCAAAAGCAAGGCATATCGCTGCATCCCGAGGAGCTGATGATCACGACGGGCTCGCAGCAAGCGATAGACTTGATATCCCGTGCATTCGTGAAAAGCGGGGACACCATCTTGATCGAACGGCCGACGTACAGTCCGGCGATTGATGTGTTCGTCCAGCAAAACGTGAAGATCGTTCCAGTTGAGATTACGCCAATGGGCTATGACCTTGACCGGCTCGACCAGCTTATGCGGGATGAGAAGCCTTCGTTGTTCTATATGAACCCTACCTTCCAGAACCCTACGGGTTACACGGTCCCCGTGCCTCAGCGGAAGCAGTTGGTCGAGATGGCCGAGCGATATGCGTGTATTCTGGTGGAGGACGAGGTGTACCATGATATGTATTTCGGCGCGATGCCGCCGGCGCCGATGTTCTACTATGATACCGAAGGCTACGTCATCCACATTCGCAGTTTTAGCAAATATGTTGCACCGGGGCTCCGGATCTCCGTGCTTGCCGCACGTCCCGAAATGATGCAGGCGATCGTTCCCGTCAAAGCGCTGTCCGATAACGGCACGCCGCTATTGACACAAAAAATATTTCAGCAGTACTTCTTCTCCAGCCGTCTTCAGAATCATGTGGCGAAGCTGCGCACGGCGCTGGAGCTGCGCAAGGAGAAAATGGAGGCGCTGCTTGCTCCGACCGGCTGGAAATGGAATAGTCCGGGCGGGGGCTTGAATCTGTGGGTGCAGCTGCCCGAGCCGTTATCGGCGGATGCACTGCTGCAGCGGTGCCTGCAAGCGTCCGTGGCCTTTGTGCCCGGCCGCATCTGCGACCCGCTTGATGCTATGGACTCGTGGATTCGGCTTAGCTATTCGTTTATCCCCGAGGACCGGATGGAGGAAGGAGTGGGACGTTTAATCGCCGCTGCTCATCGGGAGGTTATGTGATGAGGCATTTAAAATATGTTGTACTTGCCCTTCTAAGTGCAGTCATTTGCTTCGGATTGTGGTCAACAGATAATGACGTTGCCGGTATTCCAGAAGACATCCAGCACTATGCAGAAGGTGCCGGACTTGAGGAATTTAGGAGATTGATCCTGGAGGATCCGGCCGGCTATGGTTATAAAAATGAAGAAGAGGTCAATTCCGTAACGCTTGGGCCTGGATTTGAAGTTCATTTTTTTGATGCCAACAAGTTCGACCGTGTAACTGACAGTTTAATGGATCTCTCCAAGCCGACAGGCCAATATGAATTTATTGTATACTCTGGTGGTGCTGGAAAATCATTTCTAAGCATCGAGAGGCATAATGCCGGCTTCAGGGTGGTAATGGCTGGGGGGGATGCTTCGAGACTGGATAAATCACTGGACATCATGAAGGGCTCTCTTTCTGTAAATCACGAAACCACGAGTCCGGCATTAATTAAAGACGGTAACGTCAGGTTTCTTGTGGCCCATATCAACGGGAAAGAAGTAAATGTTCCGGACATACCTGCAGAAAAAAGCGCTATATTGGGCGGTATGAACAACAATCAAGTATGGGATTCCGAGAAAACGATCAAGTTCCTGAAACAAGCCCGGGCGCAAGTAAGATGATGATAAAGAAAGCAGACCCACCGCTTTTCAAGGACAGTTTATCTTCTAAGTTTGTAGTAAAATACAGTGAAGTTCGCTTGGCAGATGGTAGGATTATTTTTCGAATGGAATGTTAGGTAACGGCTTAATATGCTCTGCTGCTATACGAAACTGGTTGTAAAAATCATTAGAATTCTCGTAATTTCTCGGTAAATTAATAGAGAATAAATGGATATGTTTCGCCACTTTCAAATGTATTTCTGATTCCAATCCGTCTCTATCTTCAATGCAGCTTCTTACAATGGATGCAAAAGTATATTTAAATGCGGAAAAATCGTTCTTAAGAACTTCTAATCCCAAAAAACTATGAGCGTTATCCTCTAACAAATCAAGTCGATCGTTCACAAAAATAACGGTTGTATACACGTCTAACATCTTAATAGCAATCTCATCTGCTTTAGCGCCAGAAGTTTGAGCAAGCATCTTATCTAACGTTTGTACACTCGATACGAAACTGGCATAATAACTCGACGTCACTTCGATTCTTTTTTTAGCATTACTGTTGATGATCAGAAGGACGATAGATAAAAAGATAATGAATACGGCAACAATTATGATGATTTTAGAATGTTTTTTTCTTCGATAAGCTAACATGCGCTCCTTCAATTACAAATGGTCTCCTTCTTTTGAACTCTTTATTTATAGTCAAAGAGTCATTACTTCTTGATGATACTCTTCATTGTTTAATCAGTGCGGAATTTTTTCGTTCAGGATTCCTCTCTTAAAAACAACAGATGTAAGGGTATCACATTGAACGAGGTTTTTTCTATACACAATTACTACCAGTATATGGTCTTTGAAATATAATAGATTTTAAACCTTGGTAGCCGAAATGTCCCATCGATTGTTCCGAAGCGGTGTCACAAAAATCGCTCCCTCCTCGTTACATATGCAAATACGCGCTGATAAGGGAGATGGGGTATATGAAAAATCTGACTTGTATCGTTGTAGGCGGCGGCTTTGCCGGCATTCACGCACTCAAAGCGATTCACAAAGCCCATGCGGAACTATCAAACGGAGGGAAGCTCCGACTCATTTTGCTGGATAAAGCGCCTGCGCATGTCCGCAAGGTGCTGCTGTTCCGTCCGGCAGCTACCGGGGAGCCGATACACGTGCCGTGGGAGCGGATCGTCCCTGAGGGAACGGAGGTATTGCAAGGAGCCGTGACGGGCATCGATAAAGACCATAAATCGCTTCGTTATCAGGATCGGGCGGGGATCAGCCATTCACTCGATTATGATGTCCTCGTCGTATCCGTTGGCAGCATTGTCCGGATGCCGAATCCGGAGCAAGGAGGATATGCGCTGACCGGACCGAATGCAGCAGCGCGCATCCGGGAGCAATGGATGGCCAACCTGAAGCTTGCCGCCACGATGGCGGATGGAGCAGAGAAGCTTCGTCTGATGAGTGCAGCGGTAGCGGGAGCCGGAATCACCGGAATTGAGACCTCGGCGGAGCTGGCGTTCGCCATGAGAAAGGAAGCTGCGGCACTTCGGCTCGATCCTCACAACATCCGCGTCCATTTGCTGAATACCCAGGAACGACTGTTTATGGAGGGACCAGCAAAGGTGGGTCATCGGCTAGAGCGCTATTTGCAAAACCTAGGGATTATGCTTCATCACCGGACAAGAGCGATGAGTGAGGAACAGGGCCGCTTGCGGTTATCTGACGGGGATTCGCTGCCGGTCGGATTTACCGTGTGGACGCTTGGGCTTGCTCCGAATCCAATCGCTCGCAGCCTGGGGCTTCCCCTGACCGGGGACGGCCGAATCATCGTGGATGAAAGCTACCGTGTTCAGGGGGCACCCGGCGTGTACAGTATTGGCGATTGTGCCCATATCGTAGATCCCGTTACCGGCGAAGCAGATCGGATGACATGCAAGGAGGCCATTCCACAGGCAACCCGGTTAGGCAGAATCATCAAGGCTGATTTATCCGGGCAGGGCGCAAACGCCGAGAGGCATCGCGGCGTTTCGCAAGGCTACACGGTCGGGCTCGGCCCCGGTCACGGATTGGTATGGAGCCGGAGCTGGGGAATCGATATCATGATCACCGGCAAGCTCGCTTACAAAGTGAAGACGTTCATGTGGAATCATGCCAGCATGGTTCGTTAACCGACAGCGACTATAACAATCTAAAGGAATGAGGATACCCGTGGGAGAGCTGTATAAGCAATATAGAAACCTGTTGTTTCACCTCGCATACCAAATGACAGGCACCGTCTCCGACGCGGAGGACGCTGTTCAAGATGTGTTCGTCAAGGTCCAGAGCCTGCCGATGGATCAGATTAAGGAACCGAAGGCCTATTTGTGCAAAATGGTAACGAACCGCTGTCTCGATCATCTGAAATCGGCTAGGCAGCGACGGGAGGAATACTTCGGTCCGTGGCTTCCCGAGCCGGTTCCGAGTGCGTTCGGCGACAGCTATGAGGCGGTTGAGAATCAAGATCTGCTGTCCTATGCCATGCTCGTTCTGCTGGAACGGCTCTCGCCCGCTGAACGTGCCGTTTTCGTTCTTCGGGAGGCGCTAGGCTTCGACTACACTGAAATTGCGGAGCTTGTGGAGAAGAGTGAAACGAATTGCCGCAAGCTGATGAGCAGAGCCCGTGGCAAGATGGGGATCACGGAGGATGATCTGATCGGCGTGGGAACTGTGGCGGAGGAGTGGGTGAATGGCTTCTTTGCGGCATTATCGGCCGGGAATGCCGAGCATGTACTAAGCTTGCTTGCGGAAGATGCTGTTCTCATCTCGGATGGCGGAGGCAAGGTCATCGCCGCTGCTCGACCGGTCGAATCGAGAGAGAAGGTCGCCCGCTTCCTGCTGGGGATTCTTCACAATGCACAGCTGGAAGATGGCGATTCGCTGTTAATCGAGATCAATGAGCTGAATGGTCAAACCGGCGTCGTGTTCTATCATCAAGGGGTCATAACCGGAGTTGTTTTTGTGAATGTGAAGGATGGATTGATTCAAGAAATCTATATTGTGCGAAATCCGGATAAGCTTCAAGGACTGATTCCACCGAAGTTATAATCAACCCGCCGCTACAATAGGGGTTAACATAAGCAGCCTGTCTCTGATGGGAGAGGCTGTTTTTTATTTGGCGCTCCTTATACCAAATGGTTCTATATAAATGAATCCGTTCTTTTTTACTTGATAAGGACCCATTTTTATCGGGTTCGTGCTGGATGTTTCCTTAAAGCTATCGAATGAGCGTTTCATGAAGGAAGGGTGAATCTGGATTCGCTTTCCATATTGCAGGGTAATAGTTCTCGGATGCCTAGTTATTCTGCTACCTAGTTGACGCACCCATGTTTAATAGTGGCAGATATTCGTACCAACTATAAACCAGGAGGTTCGAGACGCATGAAGGATTCCAATTCGAACAACAGCAGCAAGAAGACGATCAAGGACCAGCAGCTGGCTCAATTTACGGTGGATAATGATGGCAAAGGCTTGACCACCAACCAAGGGCTTCGGGTATCCGAGGACGAGCATTCGCTGAAAGCGGGGGTTCGCGGGCCGACCCTTATGGAGGATTTCCACTTCCGGGAGAAGATGACCCATTTTGACCATGAAAGGATTCCTGAACGTATCGTCCACGCCCGGGGCTTCGGAGCTCACGGCTTTTTCCAGGTGTACGAATCCATGAGGGCGTTTACCCGGGCGAAGTTTCTGCAGGACCCATCAACGGTTACGCCGGTGTTCGTCCGTTTCTCCACGGTTGCGGGGTCCAGAGGCTCAGCGGACACGGTCAGGGATGTAAGGGGCTTTGCGACCAAGTTTTACACGGAGGAAGGCAATTACGATCTTGTCGGCAACAACATGCCGGTGTTCTTCATTCAGGATGCAATGAAGTTTCCCGATTTCGTTCATGCCGTGAAGCCGGAGCCGCACAACGAAATTCCGCAGGCCCAGTCCGCGCACGATACTTTTTGGGATTTCGTGGCCAATAATACCGAGAGCGTGCATATGGTGATGTGGGCAATGTCCGACCGGGCGCTGCCGAGAAGCTTTCGGATGATGGAGGGCTTCGGTGTACATACATTCCGGTTTGTGAATGAGGAAGGCAGAGCCCATTTTGTGAAATTCCACTGGAAGCCGGTGCTTGGCACCCATTCCTTAGTTTGGGATGAAACGCAGAAGATTGCGGGTAAGGATCCGGATTTCAACCGCCGCGATCTGTGGGAAGCGATCGAATCGGGGAACTTTCCGGAGTATGAGCTTGGCGTGCAGATGATTCCGGAGGAAGATGAATTCCGTTTTGACTTCGACATTCTGGATCCTACGAAAATATGGCCGGAGGAGCTCGTCCCGGTGCGGCTTATCGGAAAAATGACGCTGAACCGCAATACCGATAACTTCTTCGCCGAGACCGAGCAAATCGCCTTCCATCCCGGACATGTCGTGCCGGGGATTGATTTCACCAACGACCCGCTGCTGCAAGGCCGGCTGTTCTCCTATACGGATACGCAGCTGTCCCGTCTCGGCGGACCGAACTTTCACGAGATACCGATCAATCGCCCGGTTGCGCCGGTCCACAATAACCAGCGTGACGGCATGCATCGCATGACGATAAATAAAGGGCCTGTCAGCTATCATAAGAACGGAATCGCCGGCAATACGCCGGCACCGGTGCCCGGAGAGCAGGGCGGTTATGAACATTATACCGAGAAGGTAGAGGGACGGAAGGTAAGAGAGCGAAGCGACAGCTTCAAGGATCATTTCAGCCAGGCGTCCATGTTCTGGAACAGCATGTCCGAAGTCGAGAAGCAGCATATCGTCTCCGCGTTCCAGTTCGAGCTCGGCAAGGTGCAGCGGAAAGAAATTCGTCAGCAGGTTGTAGACGTGTTCGCGAACGTGGACAGCGAGCTAGCCACTCGCATATCGGAAGGCATCGGCACGATTCCGCCGCAGAAGAGCGGTTCCGCTTCCAGCTTGGCCTCGCCCGCTTTGAGCATGATGAATACCGTGAAGCTGCCGCTTACCCGTAAAGTTGCAGTACTTGCCGGCAACGGATATTCGGACGAGCTGCCGTTCGTGCTCACCCAGCTGCAGCAGGCAGGCGTCATAACGGAAATCGTGAGCGCCAAGCTCGGCATGATTCGCGGCAAAACCAGCGGCGAGCTTGAAGTGAAGCACTCCCTGCTCGGAGCCGATTCGGTCTTATTCGATGCGGTGCTCGTTTCGGGCGGGACACTCAGCGTATCCGAGCTTCTGAGCGAGCCGAAGGTTCTTGACTTCGTGAGAGAGGCCTATCAGCATTACAAGCCGATTGCAGCGATCGACGAGGGCGTCAATTTACTGCCTTCGGCCAGCGGCGAAGGCATCGTTACAGCCCGCGAGGGCGACGACCTGAAATCATTCGGGCACAGTTTCATTGAAGCCATTGCAGCTCACCGGCATTGGTCAAGAATCGTTTAGAACTTAAGCGATGATTAGGTATCGCGCGAACCCGGAACACCCTGTAGAATACAAGGTATATATCGGATTACGGGGGAGTGAGGTGCCTTGCTCAGCGAACAATATTTGATGCTGCATCGGAAGCTGGCTGAAGGGGCGGAGGGCACTTCGACGAAAGTGACGCTTGAAGTGATCGCGGCCACCTTGTTTTGCACGGAACGCAATGCGAAGCTTGTCCTGCGCAAAATGCAAGAGAAAGCGTGGATAACCTGGAGGGCAGGTCGAGGACGGGGGAACCGTTCCGTACTGACGTTTCTGGCCAATCGGGAACAGCTTCTGCAGGAATCGGCGCGGCAATGGGCGGAGAAGGGGGAGTATAAGCGGGCGTTTGAGCTGCTCCGGACGTATGGAAACGATATTCGCACAAATGAGTCGTTTGTGGAATGGATGAACGGTCATTTCGGATTTTGCAAAGAGCAGGAAGGCGAACAGTCAAAGGATTCCTTACGTCTTCCAATCTACCGGACCATTGAGTCGCTGGATCCGGCCGATTGCGTATACAGTGTTCAGTCCCTCATGATTGAGCAAATCTTCGACAGACTGGTGAACTACGATAACGAAACCGGCCGCTATCTGCCGGCCATCGCCCACTACTGGGAGAGCAATGATGACGGAACGGAATGGACCTTCCATCTGCGAAAAGGGATTGTGTTTCATGACGGCACCGAATTGACCGCAGATGATGTCAAATATACGGTCGAACGGCTTCGCCGCGGAAAACGCAACGGCTGGATCGTTCGCGAGCTGAATCGGGTCGATGTCGTCACTCCCCGCATTGTAAGATTTATGTTGAACAAACCGAATCGGATCTTTATCCGGTTCCTGAGCGCGATCTGTATGTCCATTATTCCTAAGCACCTTGCCGAGCCGGACGAAGCTTCGTATTGGGCCCGCCCGATGGGCACAGGGCCATTCATCCTCGAGACATGGAGCGAAGAGCGATTGGTCTTTCACGCCAATCCGCATTACTATCAAGGTCGTCCGCATTTGGACACCGTGCACATCGTCATCATGCCTGAGCATGCCATCCATTATGAGGTCAGCTGGGAGAATCTGCTTCAAGATCCGGACGTAAGGCAAGCCGATAACGGAAACGACGAGGTGGTGACCATTGAGTCCTCCGAAGGATGCACGAGCATGATGACATGGAATATGACGAAACCAGGCCCCCATCAATGCGTATTGTTCCGGCGTGCCGTGGATCTGGTCCTTGATCGCCAAGGTATGGTCCGGGAGCTCGGAGAACACCGTCTGTTTCCGGCCAGAAGCTTTATCCGGGATAAGAGGACACTTGAATACCAGGAGCAGTACGACCTGGGGCTTGCGCAATCCTTGCTGGAACAGTCAGGCTATGATGGAACACCAATCATCATGGGCACCATCGCCAATCATGCCAAGGACGCAGCATGGATCAAGGAACGCTGCGCCGATATCGGAATACCGGTCATCATCCGCGAAGAGAGGATGGATACGATTCTCCGTCCGGATGTGATGAAAGAGATGGATTGCATTGTGCATGCGCTGGTGCTGCCCGGCGAAGAAGTCTGTCTGGTCGAGAACTACGAGCAGGACAGCAGCTTTGTGAAAGAGCTCATGGATCCGGGGCTTAGGGAATGGGTCATGGAGTGCATCGATGGCGCGTTAGCGAGCCCGGATTCTAAGGATAGATTCGGCCAATTAAAGAAAATCGAAGATCGGCTGCGCGGCGAAGCGCAAATTTTGTTCCTTGCACATACGAAGTTCTATGCCCATTTGAATGCTTCCTATAAGGGGATCGTCATTAACCGGCTAGGCTGGCTTGATTTCAAGCAAATCTGGCGGGTATGACGAGAAAAAATAACAGAGCAGATGCGATAATAACCGCGCCTGCTCTGTTTCGCGTTAGAGGAGCTTTTGGCTTGAGCGAGACTGCCGCTGTCGAAAGAAGCCGAAAAGATTATGAAGAAGGCTTCGTTTGCCCGCCTGCATATGTTTTTCCAAAGGATCAGGCTGTACATATAAGCCTCTGCGTTCAAGCCGTTCCCATTCCGATTGCCGATACTCCTGCAGCTTCTCTAGCGTGTAGCCGTCGTACATCACTTTGCCTCCTGTCAGACATTCTGGATTACGTCTGAATGAATGAACGTGGAATGTCTTGTTACGTACATTATGGAGGCCGCCGTTATCCGTAAAAAGTGTAAACCTGGTCAAGCGGATTTCCCCTTTTCGCACACGCGGCTGTTTCTGACGCCAGCATCATGGCGACATCGTTGTCAAGGCTTTCCTTTCTTGCGTCTCATTTTTAGGGAAAGGCATATTCCGCAGACCAATTATCTAGTATGCTAAAGAACAGGCAAGGAATAAACGGACGATGTGCGAAACGTTGCATCGAACCCCGAAGGGAGACCCCTACATATGGAGCATCTTAAGAAATCGCTAAATGAAACATATAGCAAAACGGTGTATCCGTTAATCGGACACAGCGCCCGGACAGCCGAAGTTCTGCTGGAGGCATTCAAGGATGTCGATGGTGGACAAACGGCAGATATGTACGGCAGCGGATCGGTTATTGAAGACTTCCAGAGTCGGATGGCTGATGTGCTTGGCAAGGAGTCGGCCGTGTTCTTCCCGAGCGGGACGATGGCGCAGCAGATTGCCCTCCGGATTTGGTGTGATGAAGCCGGATTAAAGCGGGTGGCTTACCATCCTCTGTGTCATCTGGAGATCCATGAAGAGGACGGTCTTAAGGAGCTCCATCATATTGAACCGATCCTTCTGGCGGATAAAGACCGATTGATTACGCTTGAAGATGTTCAGCATCTGGATGAGCGGATATCATGTCTGCTGTTGGAATTGCCGCAGCGGGAGATCGGCGGACAGCTGCCTGATTACGGGGAGCTGGAGGCGATTTCGGCATATTGCCGTGCGAACGGAATCAAGCTGCATTTGGATGGAGCAAGACTGTTTGAAATTACGCCGTACTACGGAAAATCCGCTGCTGAAATTTGCGCTCTTTTTGACAGTGTATATGTTTCGTTCTACAAAGGCATCGGCGGGATTGCCGGGGCGATTCTTGCGGGAAATGCGGAGTTCACGGCCAAATCGAAAATATGGAAACGGCGGCATGGTGGTGACCTGGTCAGCTTGTATCCGTATATCATTAGCTCGGATTTTTATTATAAGCTGAGAATCGGCCGCATGAAGCAATATTATGAGGAGGCTAAGGAACTGGCCATGCTGTTCAACCAGTGCCAAGGGATTCAGACTCGGCCCGAAATTCCGGTATCGAACATGTTTCATGTCCATTTTAAGATGAGTATGGAGCAGCTGGAGCCGCTTTTGGTCGATGTGCTTACCGAAACTGGGGTTGGGCTCATCAGTTATTTGCGTGAAACAGGCGATCAGAGCTGTTCCACCGAGGTGCATATCGGGGACCGCTATAGCCGGGTGCCGAAAGAAGAGCTGAAGGAAGCTTTCCGGCTGCTTGATGAGAAAATAAAGCACGCTGAAATCGCTGAAACTGAATAGGAGCGTGCAAGGGGATTGATTTTCCGGTTATGATTTATCGACGGCGTTCATGCTGGTAAAATAATAGCAGTGCAAAACTGGCTTACGTATTTTCATAAATGCGAGGTGAATAACACATGGCTTTTCAAAGAAGCACCACCGTACAAACGGTTAAATCAGGCTCCGGGCAAAGCAGCACAGCATGGAGAATACGGACAAAGGGGTTTGTTCGGAGCCTGCTTCCAGTTAAGGCGTAAATGTCTTGTGCATGCTTTGCTCGCTATTTACATGAGGATTTGGCAAAATCCTGTTCATTTTTCTTGTAGATAGGAGCGGCAAATATGAAATATGAAAATGCACAGCATCTTTTACCTGACGACGTAATTAAGGTTATTCAACAATATATAGACGGCGGTTATATCTATATCCCCAGAAAGGCCGGCCGCCGCACAAGCTGGGGAGAGCGGACGGGGGCCAAAGCGGAAATAACCCGTAGGAACCGCGAGATCTACGAGAGGTACTGCCGAGGCGAATCCATTCGTCAGCTGTCGCAGCGGCATTATCTTACGGAGCAATCCATCCGGCGGATCATCCGGCAACAAAAGCCGAAACCATGATGAGAGGCGATATTTGACGCGGTCCATGGGGATCCTTCAAATATCGCTTTTTTTATGCGGTGATCCCCTTTGCGTCATAATTATTCTTGAACTTGAGTTGCATCGCAAATCGCGATAAGTTTAGAAGAACACGGAAGGAAACGGGGAGTGAGTGACCTTTATGACTCAAAATATTTATGATCACGAGGATTTCTTTCAAGGCTACAGTCAATTGAATCGTTCCATCCACGGACTAGGCGGTGCCCCGGAATGGGCGGCGCTTCAATCGCTGCTGCCCGACATGAAGGGGATCGATGTGCTTGATTTAGGCTGCGGCTTCGGCTGGTTCTGCCGCTGGGCTAAGGAGCATGGTGCCATAAGCGTCGTAGGCATCGACGTGTCTGCTAAGATGCTTGCAAGGGCCAAGGATGAAACGAAGGACCCTCAAATTTCATACCTTCGGGCAGACCTGGAGACGATCGAGCTGGAACGGGAGAGATATGATCTGGTCTACAGCTCGCTTGCCTTTCATTATATCGAGGATATAGAGCGGCTGTTGAAGCAGGCGTATGATTCGCTTAAGGCCGGCGGACGTTTGGTATGCTCGATCGAACATCCGATTTACACGGCATCGCAGGGGGCTGGATGGATCCCTCATCCGAATGGCTTCAAGACATGGCCGGTCGATCATTATCAATTCGAGGGACCTCGAACCACGAATTGGTTGGCCGAAGGCGTAATCAAGCAGCATCGGACGATCGGAACGTACCTGAATCTTTTGATCCGGGTTGGGTTTACGATTACCCACGTGGAGGATTGGGGGCCAGCGGATGAACAGCTAGCCGTTCATCCGGAATGGGAGGAGGAGAGTCATCGGCCGATGTTTCTGTTGATATCGGGAACGCGATAAGCAGTATAAGCTGGCTGCGAGGTCATTTACCAGCATAAGGAAAGCGGTTATTATAGTGATTATACCTAGCGTGAGAAAGTGAGAAAGTGGGGTCATGACCTGAATGGAGATCACTGTGAAGAGATTGGAAGGCATGGAGCTCAAAATTGCCTGGCAGCAAGCCTTCGCGCAGCATCAAATTCATCGTCCGGAAGCGTATTACGATCGTTGCGATCTGGAGAACCGGACCGGAAAGCGCGTTACGCTGCTGGCGTATGCGGACGGAGAGCTGGCCGGCGTTTCCCATTTGAAATATGATTCGGATTATCCGTTCTTTCGCGAAAATGGGATTCCGGAGATTAACGATTTGAACGTATTTCCGGAATACCAGAGGCAAGGCATCGCCAATCGGATCATCGAAGAGTTTGAGCATATTGCCCGTGAAACGACGCATCGCATCGGTATCGGTGTAGGGCTGTACAAGGATTACGGAGCCGCGCAGCGGATATACTGCCGTAGAGGCTACATACCGGATGGACACGGCATCATGTACCACAATGTCCCGGTGGTCCCCGGAGAGATGGTTCGTGCCGACGACGACTTGGTGTTGTATCTCGTGAAGGAACTGGGAATCATTTGAGAGAGGGATACGAATGAATAAGGGTTTTTCGCATTGCCTGCAAATATTCCCAACCGATAATATTGGGGAAACTGCCCGTTTTTACGAAAACATCGGGTTTCGGGCCGTGCCCTATATGGATGCTGCAGAGCCTCATATCTGTCTGTATAGGGATTCGGTGGAGATCGTTCTGACGATGACGGATCAGGAGGTTGTGCCGAATCGGCTCCGTTACGGATCTGGTTATGACGCTTATCTGATCAGCTTCAACCAGAAGGAAATGGAGGAAGAGCTGTCGCGAGCCGGCGTAAAGATCGTGAGGCCTTTAGACGTCACGGACTACAACAATCATGAATTTGTGTTTGAGGATATCGATGGGCGTTGGATCGCTGTTGGCAACAAGCAGTAACTCATCTATCAATAGGGAACGGATTTTTCAGGAGATGATGCCGCGATGAAGCAAATATGGATCAATCGAAGCGTGATTGGAATGGTTTTTTTGTCTGCTTTTTTATCCATAACGGCCGGAATTATGTATCTAAGCTCGAGCTGGATCAGCTTTTCGTTTCTTGGACCCGAGGTCGGTTCTGAAACGGCGGTAACGTCCTTCTGGGCAGGGGTTTCCATTGTTATTGGCATCGGGCTGGCAGGCACAGCACTTAACATGGCCCGTATTCGCGAGGGAGACGCTCCCGAAAATATAGCCCTCTTCCTGACGCTATGCTTAAGCATTATCCAGCTGCCTCCGTTGTTCCTGTGGTTTGGGGTTTTGACTGTTGTTGCGAACGGGGAGGCGCTATGGGCGATTCTGATCCACCTGATGCTAATGGCGGCCGGTTCGATCAACGCCGTGCTTTTAGTGAAAATTGGCAGAATATCCTATCGATGAAATTCTCTTAGTTTTGATAAATCAGTCATGTATGCAGGCTGCCAGCGTATTCTCGCCGGCAGCCTTTTTTGCGCTTAAAACTGGGATCAACGATACCTTGGAACCATGAGGACAGGCACCTTATAGAACTTGTTTTTAATTTCTATCAGAATAATTGAGGAATGAGAGAAACTTTTTTACCAATATTTGCGTCTAATAGTATGGACATCTTTCATTATAAACAAAATAGGATTAGAAGGAGCTTAGGAATGAAACTGAAGAAACGATCACTGCTTGCTGTGCTCGCTGTAGCTCAACTTGCTGCGGCATATCCGGCGAGTGCGGATGCAAGTGTCCCGGACGACAAGTCGGGAACAGTGACCCAAGAAGTGTACGAACAGACAGCAACGAACAAGAGCGCCGAAACGAAGGGGACCTCGCAAACTTCTCAAACTTCTCAAACGGACGCTGCTTCGACAGAGACAGTAACAGGGGAAGTTACTGAAGAGCAAGATGGTACGACCGATCCGGCAGCAGGAGGCACGGGCGGCGAACAAGAGCCAACCGTTCCTGGAGAAGCCCAGGATAATCAGAATGATCCAAATAACCCAAATAATCCAAATAACCAGATAAGCGCTGGCGGCAAAGAACTTATTCTTTATTTCAACAGCACCAAGATGATTCAAGACGGCGTGACCTACAATGCGCCTCAGCCGATGCAAGTGAAGAAGGGCATATCCTACGTTCCCATTCGTGCTCTTGTAGATCGGGTCGGCTTCAAGGTCTCTTACGACAAGAAAACGAAGGAGACGGTAATTACAAAAGGCAGCAACGAGCTCCGATTCAAAACAAACAGCAGCAAATACACCGTGAACGGCGTATCCAAGAACATGAAGGGCACTTCCTATCAGACAAACGGCACCTTTATGGTTCCACTGACTGCCATCACGCAGGCGTTAGAGATTCCTTATTCCGTTGATAACGCGGGCAAGCGTGTAATCATGAATTTGCAGACCAAGCCGGTAGCCAAATTCACCGTGGGCCCGAAAGAGATTTTGGCCGGACAAACGACCGTTACATACACAACAGAGGTTGAGAATGCCCAGGGCGAGATCATCAATGAGCGCTGGGAAGGAAGACAGGACATATTCGATACGCCGGGAGAGTACACCATTACCTATGCCGTTCAGGATTCCACCGGAACCTGGAGTGATCCTTACAGCGTAAAAATTACCGTCGTTCAACCTAACCAGCCGCCTGTCGCCATGTTTGATACCGATAAGGGCGAATACAAGATGGGTGAGCTGGTCACGATCATCGATCAGAGCTATGACGACATAGATAAGAACGAGCAATTGACCTACAAATGGGAAAACAAGCAGTATGCATACTTTACTCCGGGAGTTCATACGATCCGGCTGACCGTAACGGACAGAAAGGGGCTCAGCTCCACTTACGAGCATACGATTCATATCACAGACGAAACCCTGTATGTAGAAGAAGACTTCAACAAGCTCTTTATTCCGGAAGGCGAGAAATTCACTTTCACGGGCTCGGTGACATCCAGAGATAAAATCAATTACGAGTTCTATGACGAGCCGAGCACGCTGATCCGCAGCAACAGCCCGGAGACCGTCAACAGCGAAGGCATTGTTTATCGGGAAACGGCATCCGGGGATATGCGGTTTATGATCCACCATGTGAACAACTTGAATAAGAACGTTAAGATGTACGTCGTGGCAACAAACAAAAACAGCACGCCGGTAACGCTTCGCCAAGACTTTCTTGGTTTTGCCGGACCTTCTCCGATCGCCACAGCGGCAGGGAAGAAATCGGTGCTGAATTACTTCCAATCGATGCAGGATGGTTCGAAGCAAATGTCGGTAACACTTGCACCGGGCGAGCAGAAGCTGGTGATGACCGAGCTTAGCGAAGTCCGCATGAAGCAAGGGCATGTCATCTCTTTATATTCGGATATGTACAGCGATTTGCCGATTCAATTCGATGTCATTATGATCGACGAGAAAGCCGACCCGCTGAAGGTGCTGCCGGAGCTCCCGATCTTGAACCGAGACGGTGTGCATAACCGCGGCACCTATCCGGATTCCACCCGTGTCATCCGTTATTCCGAGCTTGTCGGCGCGGATCCCCAGCGGTTGGTTCTAGGGGATAACATGGATGATCCGAACCTTCAGGGAACGGACCCGATGGTCGGAGATACTACCTCGAATACGGGTAACTTTGGCGTCCTGTACAAAATTACGCTGGACCGCGTTGCGCCGAATACGCTGATTTCGTTTAACCCGCGCGGCGGAAAGTATTCCGGCTATGCAATGGTTAACGGAACGATTACGCCGATCTACTCGTTAGGCCAGGTATCCCCTGGTGAACAATCGGTTCTGTACCGGACCGGCGATTATGAACAGCAGGTAGACATTATTCTGACCGCGGCCCCAGGCAGCAATCTGCCGGTGAATCTGTTATTTACTCAGATGCCGGAATTAAAGCAATAATGAATGGGTATCCCCTATAGATTCATGAAGACTCCACACTTACGGCTTCGGCTTTGAGAGTGGGGTCTTTTTGTAGGAGTGAGGAAAAACAAAGAGAATTATCCCTTCTTCTGGCGCAACACGTACCTGTTGAATTTTACGCGTATCCTTCTGGGCACTTCGTTAGGCTTTCTGATTGTGCCCGACCCTGCTTCGAGCAACAACTTCTTGATGACGGAACTGACATTCGAACCGTTTTTATCCTAATCTTGCGTTTTCTCTTCTTTGGTTTGAATCCCACAGTTTTAGTTTTTTTTGCATCGTTTCTTTTTCCTAGTCGGACATCCCATCCGCGAACATCTCCCCATGAACTGGTATATCATACGTCTCCTGTGCATGCGTTGAGTGCGCAAGTACCCATGTGGAACTTAGAACAACAACTATTTTTAAACGAAGGTTAGGCGATGAGCTCACAGGTTATAGACTGATTATGAGAGGCGGTTAAGGCAGGGAGTTATTCATATGCAGGGAAGGGAACGCCTTGGGGCCTGCCCAGTGTAGAGCTTATTCATGCTATAATAAATGCAAAAAAAGCGGGTGTAATCATTGACGAATTCTAGAATGCGCCGTTCATGGCGCGCCGATAAGCTCTCACATCTCGGCTCTTCCATTTTTGCGGAGGTCGCGGAGTGGAAACAGGAGGCGTTGCAAGCAGGTAAACAAGTGATCGATTTGGGCATCGGCAGCCCGGACCGCGGCCCCTCATTAACGATACGCGAAACGCTAAGCTCGGAAGTGATGAAAGAAGAGCAGTATTCTTACCCAGGCACAAGCGGCACGCCGGAATTCCGCAGCCAATGTGCGGCTTGGATGGCATACCGTTATGGGGTCAAGGTAAACCCTGATTCCGAAATGCTGGCCTTAATGGGCTCGCAGGATGGACTATCCCATCTGGCCCAAGCCATCTGCAATCCTGGAGATATCGCCATCGTTCCCGATCCGGGGTATCCGATCTACACCGGCGCATTGGCCATTGCAGGCGTAACCCCTTGGCATGTTCCCTTGAGAGAGGAGCGGGGCTTCCTTCCCGATCTGGATCGAATTCCGGAAGAGGTATGGGAGCAGGCGGTTTTCATCCTGCTGAATTTTCCCGGCAATCCGATTGCGGCGGAAGCCGATCTAGCCTTCTTCGAATCCTTGGTCGAGAAGGCGAAGCGGCATCATGTGCTGATTGTGCATGATATGGCTTATTCGGAAATGGGATTTGACGGTTACCGGCCAGTCAGCATTTTGCAGGCGAAAGGCGCCAAAGAAGTTGCGGTGGAACTCCATTCATTCTCGAAAAGCTTCAATATGGCCGGATGCCGAGTTGGATTCCTGACCGGAAATCCGGAGGCTGTCGGTTCGCTTCGCGAATTTAAGAACAACATCGATTTTGGCGTATTTAAACCGATTCAGTCCGCTGCAATTGCTGCATTGAAGGATGCAATGGCGGACCCCGAAGCCGGAAATGCGGCTGCATCGCTGTACGAGTCCCGCCGAGACGTATTGGTGGAAGCACTGGCTGAAGCAGGGTGGGAGGTACGTAAGCCGTGTGCGACCATGTTCCTGTGGGCCAAGCTACCGCCGGCATTCTTGCAGCGCAATCAGCCTTGGAGCTCGCGAGCTTTCGCTCGGGAGCTGCTGCTCAAAACCGGTGTCGCCGTCATCCCCGGCGATGCTTTCGGCTCCGAAGGGGAAGGATTCGTACGCATTGCGCTAGTGCAGGAAGAGCATGTGCTGCGTGAAGCCGCAAGACGGATCGGCTCATTCCTAAGTGAATTTGCGTAAGCTTTCGGATGTGGCAGATGTTGGATCATTCTTTGCTAAGATAATTTGAAAATCTCTGAAAAAATGTTTCATAGGGTTGATCATTAACAAACGATGTGATAAATTATTCAACAGTGCTAGAAACGAATATTCACAGCTAGTATAACCTCATTAATATGGTCTGAGGGTCTCTACCAGGAACCGTAAAAATCCTGACTACTGAAAATGGCTTTTTCATTTTCCGTCGTCAGGATTATTTTTTTGGCCGCAGAAGTTATACATGCGATGATGGAAGGAGATCGATAGCAAATGAATTTGAAGGTGCTTATCCTTGCAATCTCAACCATATGCGTTGGATTGGTGGAATTGATTGTCGGCGGTATTTTGCCCCAAATTGCTCAAGATTTAAATATTTCAATCGGTACCGCAGGGCAATTGATCACGGTATTCGCCCTGATCTATGCTTTTTCGGGGCCGGTTCTTCTTGTTTTGACGGCAAAAATGGAACGTAAGCGGCTATATATGCTGTCCCTGTTCGTATTCTTTGTCGCAAACGTGATAGCATACGTAAGTCCGAATTTCACGATGCTGATGGCTGCAAGAATACTGACGGCCATGAGCACGGCGCTTATTATTGTGCTGTCGCTGACCATTGCGGCGAAGGTGGTGGAGCCTGCGCACCGGGCTAAGGCTCTTGGCTTCATTTATATGGGCATCAGCTCGTCCCTGGTGCTGGGGGTGCCGCTGGGGATCATGATTAGCGAAGCCTACGGATGGCGCGTTCTGTTCCTCGGGATCGGCGTCCTGTCGATCGGATCGATGGCGCTTATTTACTTCTTCCTGGACCGGATCCAGCCGGATCAAGTGACTCCGCTCCGTGAGCAGATCAAGGCGCTGGCCAATCCGAAAATTGCCGGGGCTCATCTGGCATGCTTGTTTATGCTGGCGGGACATTATACCGTATACGCGTATTTTACGCCGTTTCTGGAGTCGGAGCTGGGGCTGAACCCGTACTGGATTAGTGTCTTCTACTTTATATTCGGTTTATCGGCCGTAGGTGGAGGTGCTTTTGGCGGAGCACTTGCCGATGCTCTCGGATCCCCTAAGAGCATTATTATGATCATTACTTCATTTATGCTGGTACTGTTTGCCTTGCCGTTCACGACGTTCTCCATGGTCTTGTTCATGGCAGTCATGATCATTTGGGGTGCGTTAAGCTGGAGCCTGGCTCCGCCGCTGCAAAACTACCTGATTCAGGTGGACCCGGACACGTCCGATATCCAGCAAAGCTTCAACAACTCAGCGCTGCAGCTTGGCATTTCCCTTGGTTCAGCTATCGGAGGTATCGTCTTGGAGCAGGGGGGCTCTGTCAGCAGTACGGCATGGGTTGGAGGCGGGGTGGTCATTATCTCCCTTGTGTGTGCGATTTATTCCCTGACTAGGCCCGCTCTTTCAGCAAGATTGAGCAAATGAGGTTAACCCGAAGCAAAATTGAATAAAAGGCAGCTGCTACAGGTGAACTGCAGCTCCACTGTTAAGTTATGTCTAACAATAACAATAGGGGTGCAGTTCACAGGGCAGTTGCCTTTTTTTGCGTCTTTTATGCATGAGAAGGCTATAGCAGCTTTCGCACGGATTCGCGGTAAATGATTTTGCCCGGAACGACGATGCGGCCGTGCCGCAGGTCGGGCGAAGCGATTTTGCCCAGCATGGCCTGGATGGAGGATTGCGCCAGCTGTTCAATATCGACCTCCACCGTCGTTAGATGCGGGTCGGTCAATGTGGCGTAGATATCATTGTCAAAGCCGACGACGGAGCAATCCTCCGGTATGCGGCAGCCGTCATTCTTCAATTGTTGGACTACCAGATAGGCTACCTGATCGCAATTGCATACAAAGGCCGTTGGCATTTCATCAGGAAGGGCGATGTCGACGAAGCTCCCGTGCTCATCGCGGTCATGAAGAACCCACTCTTGGCGAAGCGGAATCCGATGTTCAAGAAGCGACTTGTAATATCCGAGGAAGCGGTCCTGAATGCTGCTCGTGGAATGGATGCTTCCAACAAAAGCGATGTTCCGATGTCCCTGACGGATCAAGTAGTTCGTCAGCTCATAGGCACCGTAAAAATTATCGGTGACCACGGCGTCAATATCGCGATGATCGTCATAAAAATCAAGAAACACGATCGGCGTCCGGGTCGAATCCATAAGCTCGATATATGGTTTGCTGATCTGACCGAGCAGAATAATGCCGTCAACCTTCCGGTCATAGTACACGCGCGGCAGTTGGAGCTCCTGCTCATCCGAGCTGCTTAGAATATGAAGGATGCCGTAATAGCCATAGGATTCAAGCGCTTTCGCTATTTCTTGATAAACCCTTAAATAAAACGACTGATCCGGTCCGGTAAACCGCTCGGGAATGACTACGCCGATATTGTAGGTTAATCCTTCGCGCATCGACTTGGCGGCCGTGTTCAAACGGTAGCCCAGTTCCACCGCGACAGCCTTGATCTTCTGCTTCAGCTCGCCGCCAACGCCCTCCTTATCATTCAAAGCTTTGGATACCGTTACCGTGCTGACGCCTAGCTTTTCGGCGATATCCTTCATCGTAATATGTTTGCTCACCGCAATGTCTCTCTCCTTATCAGCAATGGCTGCAAGCCTTTTTTTCTCTCTGAAGTATTAGATTCGAGAGAATGCTCGCCTGGTTCAAAATCAAGTATACCTGCTTGGGAATGACAAATAAAGACGAGACCAGCGGCTAATATTATCATTAAGCCTTTGAGTGCAGCCGCTCCATCCGAAGCAGCATCTCAATGCAGAAGCGGCTGTTATGGTAGGGACATTTCCAGGGACCGGCAATTTCACGTCCAGCGGGATTTCCTTGCCCGTCAACGGACCAGTACCATTCACCGCCCGGACGCGGATCGATGATCATCTCGCTGGTATAGCTCCATATCTTTCGCACTAGCTCGAGGAAGCGTGCTTCGCCCGTGAGCTCATACGCATTCAGAAAGCCGACCATCGCTTCGGCCTGTACCCACCATATGCGGGTCGTATCCAGCCGGCCGCCTTCCTCCTCGTTCATCACGGAGCCATCCGATAGTATGGCACGCGCGGATACGGAATGCGCGAGGGCAAGGACCATTTGCTTATACTTCGGATTCGAAAGCTCTGCAGCTTCAATCGCGTCTTGAATCAGCCAGCTTGCTTCAATGTCGTGGCCGAAGGAAGTCACATCCGTCAGCGATGCCCAGTTCTTGTCGAAGAAAACATTAAGCCTTCCAAGCTCCGGATCAAACATACGATCATGCAAAATCGACAGCAGCCGATCCAGCGATTGCCTCACCTGCGGATCCGGCCAAATGCGGTAAAGCGTGGTATAGGCTTCAAGCACGTGGATATGCGTGTTCATCGTAATGTCTGCCACAACTCCGTTGCCGCTCAGCATTACATTAGGCTGCTCGTTCCATTCCCGGTCAAACTCTTCCCGATAGGCCCCGATTTGCTCATCATAACCGACCGTTTCAATCGTTTTAAACAGCTCCTGTGCGAGCTTCAGCGCGTCAGGTTCACCGGTTGCACGGAAATATTTGCTTAAAGCGTATACGCCGAAGGCTTGATTATAGATGTGCTTACGGGTGTCCAGCGGATTTCCTTGATAGTCTGCCATCCAGATCAACCCGCCCAATTCGGAATCCAGCAGCCGCTTGGTAAGGAAGGAGAACGCATGTCGCGCGCATTTAAGATAATCCGCAATTCCCGTGACGCGATAGGCTGCGGCAAAGCTCCATAAGATTCTTGAATTCGCAATACAGCCTTTCGGAGCACGAGGCTTAACGGTAAGTGAGAAATCGACTTCGCCGTAATATCCGCCATTTGATTCATCCTTTAAACGGGTCCAGAAGGGGAGGATATGCTCAAGCCATTCCTTGCGAATCTCATTAAAGATCGGATCATGTGTATTCATAAGAGCCTCCATATAAAGTAAACGATTAACTAAATATAAATCTAATGGTTGAGGACCATATATGTCAACGCGGAAGTTCGACACAACGCAAATACCAGGGATCGTTAAAATCAGATTGACTATTACAAATCCGCATTATAAACTCCATTTATAAATTAAACGATAACCTAAATCGAGCTGATGAAGAATTCGCGTTGATATCCGTTCGTTCCTAAAGGAGGAAAAAGCGTGTTGTCATTATGGATCGAATGGAGGACTCATTTGTTAGTCGCTCTTATGCTCACTGTGGTCGGAAGCGGGTTTTCGAGAACAGAGACTGCTGCCGGTTTTTATGTAAGCGGAACCACGTTGTATGACTCAACCGGAAAGGCTTTTGTGATGAGGGGGGTGAACCATGCCCACACCTGGTATAAAAACGACCTCCATACTGCGATTCCTGCCATCGCCATTACGGGTGCCAATGGAGCGAATGGGATAAAGCAAACCTCGAAGAAAGCCGGAATATTTAACTGAGCAGAAGTATTAGTTAATTCCCACTTGACAGGTTGAATTAATGGGTTTAATCTAAGCACAAGCAAGTGGTTTATTTATCATTAAATGAACGCTCATTATCTTAGTATTGAAAGATATAATCAGCCGATTGGTCCACCAAAGGCTCCTGATCATTCTCACCTCGTGTAAGAGGTAAGAATGGCAGGAGCCTTTCTGCTTTAACGAAGGCAGAAAGGCCGCGCCTTTTAAGGAGCGCAAGGCTGATTCACCGACCGGCAGACGGAGGGTATGCTAACCGGGAAAGGAGCGGTATGGAGAAAAACAAGGATTGGATATTGATGGAAGAGGCGGACTGGCATTTTCGCAAGCTTGTTCGTAGATTTGTGAAAGAACGCGACAAGATTTCGGTAGAGGGCGTATCCCTTCCCGGCTTGCTGATCTTGAAGACGATTGAGCGAAACGGCGAACAGCGATTAGGCGATCTTGCGGAGGTTCTGGATTTCACGTCCGGGGCAGTTACCGCCCTGTGCGACAAGCTGGAGGCCGCCGGGTTTGCCGTCAGGCAGAGAAGCCGGACCGACAGGCGCTCAATCGCGCTTAATATTACGGAGCGTGGGCGGAAGATGCTGCTTCGAAATCAGGAGGTTGGCACCTGCATCATCGATTTATTGTTCGGCACTTTTTCGCAAGAGGAGTTAATTCAGCAAATCCATTATTTTAAACGACTCAACGAATCGCTGGTGGGCTTCTCGGAACGGATTGACGAGCTGGTCGGCCATATCTCCGAAGGACCAGCGGGAAAAGGCGGATCTCCAGCTTCCCGGCGTAACCGGGATTTTATCTCATATTAATGATCACGTTATTAAGGAGTGGGTTGAACTATGGGACATCCGACGATTTATCCTACGGGTGCGACGGTATATTTGCCTGAAAAGGCCTGGAGCGGCTATACGATATTTCAGGCAGCTGATGTCGGCGCGCTCCTGATTGACATGAATGGCAGAGAGGTACACCTATGGAAAGGGCTGCGTGGTTTTCCCAACAAGCTGTTTCCAGGAGGATTTGTACTAGGCAGCACTTCCGAGCGGGATCCGAAATATGGCTTCCAGGATGAGAGCAATCTCGTTCAGGTCGATTGGGAAGGCAATATCGTATGGAAATTTGACCGCTATGAATTTATCGAAGATCCGGGTCATTCTCCGCAGTGGATGGCTCGCCAGCATCATGATTATCAGCGGGAAGGCAACCCGGTAGGCTACTATGCGCCGGGGCAGGAACCCAAGACCGACTCGGGCACAACGATCATCCTTGCGCACAAAAATGTCACCCGTTCCGAGATCGCGAGCATCGAGCTGCTTGATGACACGATTATTGAAGTCGATTGGGAAGGGCGAATCTTATGGGAGTGGTCCGTGAGCGATCATTTCTCCGAGCTTGGGTTTGACGAAGATGCGAAGCAGTCTCTGTATCGGGACCCGAACACCCGCGGCTTCGGCGTCCATGCAGGTGACTGGATGCATATCAATTCGGTGTCGGTATTAGGGCCCAACAAGCATTATGATGCGGGAGACCAGCGTTTCCATCCGGATAACATCATCTGGGATGCCAGAGAAAGCAATATCATTGCCATCATCTCCAAACGTACAGGCGAAATCGTCTGGAAGCTGGGCCCGAATTATGATCAGGAGGAAGTGAAGCATATTGGCTGGATCATTGGTCAGCACCATGCTCATCTGATCCCCAAGGGGCTTCCGGGCGAAGGAAACATTCTCATTTTCGACAACGGGGGCTGGGGCGGATATGGAAGTCCTAATCCGGAGTCGCCTGACGGTCTGAAGGTTGCTCGCCGGGATCACTCCCGCGTTCTGGAGATCAATCCCGTTACCTTGGAGATCGAATGGCAGTACACACCGACGGAAGCCGGCTTTCAGGCACCGCTGGACTCCTACCGTTTCTACAGTCCGTACATCAGCTCGGCGCAGCGCCTCCCTAACGGCAACACGCTGATTACGGAAGGCGCGGACGGGCGGATCTTCGAAGTGACACGGGAGCATGAGCTGGTATGGGAGTACATATCGCCGTATAAAAACAACCGGAACTCCAACATGGTCTACCGGGCGTATCGTGTGCCGTACGATTGGGTTCCGCAGCTTGAGAAGCCCATCGAAACGGAGATCCCCAAGATCGATGTCGCCGATTACCGCCTTCCGGGAGCAGCACCGCGGGGGGCCATTACGACCGTTGAAGTTGAAGGGACGATCTCTTACGGAGAGGGAGCCCTCTGCGTGGCCAGAACGGATGAAACGGCCAGAAAGGACCGGGATCGCCATGAACAGAACTAGCCGAAATGGTGGAAAACGAAGTGTCTTGCTCCTTCTGTGCTTATTGAGCATCTCGGGTCTGCTTGGCGGCTGCAGCGGCGTATCAGGTGAGGAGCAGCAGGAAAGCCGGCTAAAACTTAAAATTGCGGATATTTCCACAAATACGACATTCCGCGTTGCGAAATCCAAGGGGATCTTCGAAAAGTACGGAATCGAAGTGGAGCTGGTAAATTTCGCAACGCCTGCCGAAGGCGTGAACTCCCTGTTCATCAAACAGGTGGATGTTGCATTCGGCGCCGACTTTCCGCTTCTGAACGCTGCCGGTAAGGGCGATTACACCATCTTTGCTTCATCCGGTACGGCAACGGATCTCAGCGCAAGCGAATGGAAGCTGTACGTTCGCAAGGAAATCGAAAGCGCAGCCGATCTGAAAGGCAAGAAGCTGAGCTTCTCAAGAGGGACCTTTATTCCTTATTTATGGGATGTGTACTTGGCCGAGAACGGTATTGCTATTTCCGATGTGGAGCTCGTCGGCCAGGGAGGCTTCGATGAGGCTTACGTCGCGTTGAAAAAAGGGGAGATTGACGCAGCATGGGTATACGGTGCTGTTCTGAATGAAAAATTCAGCGCCCTTTCAGAGGCGCGCGAGCTGACCGATATGTCGCAGACGCCGGTGCGGATCGGCACGGGGCTGATCGCGCCGACCGAGCTTCTGAAGAAGAACCGTGAAGGGTTTGTACAGTTCCTCAAGGCGCTTGATGAAGCTTCGGAATACGCGCAGAAACATCCGGAGGAAACGGCGGAAATCATGTACGCGGAAGTAAAGCAGCCGAAGGACGCGACTCTAAAGGATCTTCCGGTCAATCCATGGAGCATCGGATTCTCGGATAAGGCTTACGAGGGGCTGGAAGGACAGAAGGAGTATATGGTGTCCAGCGGCATTATCGAGAGAGACTTTGACCTGAAGGAGAAATTGGATTTGGATATCGTGAGGGAGGCATTTCCCGAACGCGTTATCGATATCAAGAAAGGGGATGGCGATCAATGAGCGCTGCGCCGCAAACGAACGGGATATATATTGAGCAGCTGAACAAAAGCTTCTCGCAGCCGGGAGCAGGGGAACTGCATTACATCATTCAGGATGTTAATTTGACGGTGAAAGGCGGAGAGTTCTTCATACTGCTCGGGCCGAGCGGCTGCGGCAAATCAACGCTGCTCGGGCTCATCGCGGGCTTCGTATCCAAGACGTCAGGCCAGGTGATGGTCGGGGAACGAGAAGTTGAGAGCCCCGGTCAGGACCGCGCTGTCGTATTTCAGCAGGCTGATTCTTCCTTGTTTCCGTGGCTGAACGTCCGGGAGAACGTCGAATTCGGCCTGCGGATGAAACGGATGCCTGCCACGATGCGAAGGGAAATCTCGGATCGGTATATCTCTTTGGTTGGGCTGGCCGGGCACGAGCAAAAATTCCCGAGGGAGCTGTCCGGCGGCATGAAGCAGCGCGTTCAACTGGCCAGAGTGCTCTCGAACGATCCTGCAATTCTGCTTATGGACGAACCGTTCGGGGCGCTTGATGCCATGACGAGACGCACGATGCAAAGGGAATTAGTCAATATCTGGAGAAAAACGAATAAAACCGTTATTTTTGTTACCCATGATATCCAGGAGGCGCTGCTCCTAGGAGAACGGATCGGCATTATGTCCGCAGGACCATCATCCAGGATCACGGATATTTACGACGTCCCTTTGCCTTATCCGCGCGATTTGTCCGAGCCGGAGTTCCACCGGCTTCATAATCGAATCCAAGAGCATTTTGATGACTAGCGATGCGAAGAAAGGAGTTTGGAGAACGATGAGCAATAACATGATCAAAGGCATTCGCCAACTCATCTTCTGGTTTGTCATACTGGCAGCGTGGCAGCTCCTGGCATGGGTCTACGGACCGGAGATTCTGCCGGGGCCAATCGATACGGCAAAAGGCGGGTATGAGCTGCTTCAAGACGGAACGCTGTTAAGCTACATCGGCATCAGCTCCTACAGGGTTCTGCTCGGTTGGACGCTAGGCAGCCTGATCGCGATTCCCGCAGGGCTCATTATCGGCAAGGTGAATGCCGTGCGAGCCATTGCAGAGCCTTTCCTGAATTTCATCCGCTTTATTCCGCCGATTGCCTTCATTACGTTATTTCTGGTCTGGTTCGGGATTGGGGAGACGTCAAAGGTCGCACTTATCTTGTACGCCACTTTTTTTATCGTGGTGCTGAACACGCTGACTGGCGTGTTGTCCGTGGAAGAGGACAAAATCCGTTCCGCCCGGAGCATGGGCGCATCCGAATGGCAAACGGTTCTTCATGTCATCATTCCCGCAACGGTTCCGTATATGTTCACGGGGGTAAGGCTTGCCATGGGGACGTCGTTCATGGCGATTATCGGAGCTGAAATGATTGCATCCAACGAAGGCGTCGGGTATTTGATCTGGAATTCCAGGCTGTTCTTCCGTACGGACTGGATATTCGTAGGCCTCATCTGCCTCGGCTTAATGGGCTTTCTGACGGATCGCGCTGTGGCGCTGCTCGGCAGGAAGCTGTTATCCCGATACGGGGTGGTCAGCACCCAGGCGCTTCGACGTTAAGATTAAATGCATCCCCGTTAAACGCATCCTATTAACAGGATGCGTTTAATTTGTCTGATTCCCAGCATTATTCTCTATAATGAATCACCATGCTGAACTGGTTAGTCGTTTCGCCGGAGTTGTGATAAACATGAGGTTTATCGGCTTTAAAGCGAATCGAATCCCCGCGACGCACCGTGTATTCCTCGGTACTGATCCGAATCGTTAGTTCTCCTTCGAACACCGTAATAAATTCCTCCGTTCCGTCGATGTGAGCCTCCGCGCTTAAATATCCCCCTTGCTCCATCTGAAGCGAGTAGATTTCAAATCTGCGTCCGTCCTCAAACGGAAACAACGGATAGATACGGACCTTTCCATTATCCTCAACCAATGCTTGGACCTCATCGGCAGGTACGACAACGGTATCCGTTGCCGGTTCATGGATCAGGGAGGTGAATGAGATTTTCAGCCCATTGGCGATTTTCCATACGGTAGCAATCGAGGGGCTGGATTCGCCGCGTTCAATTTGGCCGAGCATCGTCTTGCTGATTCCGGTCAAATCAGCCACTTTGTCCAGGCTAAGCTTGCGTTCTTCCCTGAGCCGCTTCAAGTTTTGAGCGAGAATGCTGTTGATATGCTTCATGTTCGAGTGCCTCCTGCTGAACAAATTTTAGATTGTGCGTTATAACGCACGTAATGTATAATTAAACGTACATACGTTATAGTGCACACATCGTAAATTATATCATACAACAAGAGGGGAGGAGGCGGCCATGCTCATACCTTTGCTTATGTTTGCTCTCGTTTCATCCTTTACGCCGGGACCGAACAATATTATCTCGATGACCCAGGCCCAAAAATACGGGTACCGGGCCGTTCTAAAGTTTATCGGTGGGGTTGCAGCGGGATGCTTCGTCATCATGCTGTTGTCCGGTTACTTCAATTTTGCGTTAAATCAATGGATTCCGAGGGTCAAGATCGCTTTGGATTTGTTGGGGAGCTTGTATTTGCTGTATTTAGCCGTCAAAATCATGAGAAGCAAGCCGCAGCAAAACGAAGACCTTGCCAGAGGCATGAATTCCTTCTGGTTCGGATTCTTCTTTCAATTCATCAATCCCAAGGTGATTCTATACGGTTTTACGGCCATTTCGTCCTTCGTAATCCCTGTGGCGGATTCCCGCATTCAATTGATCATGTTTTCATTACTGCTGACGGCCGTTGGGATTAGCGCCAACTTAACTTGGGCATTAAGCGGCAGGCTCCTCCAAAGTTTCCTTGACCGCCATGAGCGAGCATTCAATATTGCGATGGGGTTGCTGCTCATATACAGTGCGGTATCCATTTTCGCGAACTAGCCCAAGGGAGAGGCCAAATATCGTATAATGAAAGCGACGTCAGAACGAATGGGAGGGAGACCATGCGATCGTTCAACCCGCTGCAAGCTCCGATGATCGAGACTTCTCATCCGGACGCTTCCTACAGCTATCGCGAATTTCTGCCAAGTCCTGGACTGAGTCCTTATGTGGCCGCGTATTGGACACTGGATGTGCGGCCATCGGCTCGCCCGCCGCAGCATCGCATTTTGCCCGACGGATGCGTCGACATTATATTTGACCTCCATTCCCACTCCGCCTCCGAATGCGCCTTCGTGGCAGGGGTTATGACTGTACCGGACGCGTTCTCCATAACGGAGGATCACTGCCTGTTCGGCGTCCGCTTCTATTCGGAGACGGTTCGTTTATTCACTCGCTTTCCCGTCTCGGAATTCCGGAATACGCAAGTGTTCTTGCATGAGATTTGGGGTAGGGACGCCTTCGAGTTCAGCGAGAGCATCATGACAGCTGCCGAGACGAGCCAGCGGATCGAACGAATGGAATCTTATTTATGGAACAGGTTAGATCGGGCAGACTTCTCCCTTGACGAGCCGATTTTGCTGCATGGGCTCCGATATGTATACGAAGAGAAGGGGATGCTGAGCGTCAAATCCCTCTCGGAGAAGCTCCATTACAGCGAACGAACGGTACGTCGGGCTTTTCAAAAAGAGCTGGGCATCAGTCCCAAAGAAATGACGGACATCATCCGGTTTCAATATTTGCTGCGGGAGCTGCTTCATGCCCGATCCTTCCGGTTTCCGGATATCGCCGCTAAATACGGCTATTATGACCAGTCGCACTTTATCCACAGCTTCAAACGATTCTACGGCGCTTCGCCTCAGCAGGTGTTCCATGCCCCGTGCAGCCAGGGTTAGTGTACAAGATGTCCGTTTTTTACAATCCTTTACGGGTTATCGGAAGCGAAAATAAATAGTGACAGGAAGTTAAACCTGAAGGCGAAAGCCACACGTTTAGGAGGAATGTATCATGAAACCGCGTATATCTGTACTAACGCTTGGCGTTGATGACCTGGAGCGATCGCTGAAATTTTACCGCGACGGACTCGGCTTGCCGACTGAGGGGATTGTCGGAACCGAGTTTGAGCATGGAGCGGTTGCCTTTTTCGATCTGCAGGCTGGCGTGAAGCTGGCGATTTGGAGTCGCAAGGACTTGGCCGTGGAAGCGAATGTCCCGCATCATGCACCAAGCTCGACGGAAATGACGATCGGCCATAATGTCGGGAGCAAGAAAGAAGTCGATGAGGTCATGGAGCAAGCCGTAAAGGCAGGGGCAACCGTAACTGTCCCCGCTCAAGATACGTTCTGGGGAGGGTACTCGGGTCATTTCCTTGACCCGGACGGGCATCTGTGGGAAATATGCTGGAATCCGGCTTGGGAGCTGGAAGATTAAACGCCGTGGAATGATTGAGAACAGCGTACTGTAATAGGAGATAAACAGGGATAATGTAGGTAATGAAGAATAAGGTAAGCGATCAAGGATAACATAAGTGCAATCGCAGGCCAAGGCCTGCGATTTTTATATTTCAAGGCCAGGTGCTGGGAACGTCTGCAGGAGATCCTTTACTTCTTGAACGATTACGACTTGATAGAACGTCGCTTCGTTGTACAGCTGGCCGATCCGTCGGTATGTCTCGTCAAGGCGAGTCTGGTATTCATGCGCTTCTTTGTCCGGGTTCTCACGCTTGAACTGGTCCATGACCGCTTGAATATAAGCGGGACGGGCGCCCCATCGACCTAGGACCCTTCCATTGTCGTATCCATGAATTGCCGAAATGTTATGCCTTGGCCGATTTTGTCTTTTAGATGGATGAATGAGCTCATGTTATTCTTCCTCCCGACGCGAACGTTGTTGTTGCGGCTGGTCCTACCGATGCTCACGGTCACGACTCGATCATGCAAGGGAGAGACCGATGAAGGCGGATTCGGATCTAGTCGGTAAGCAAGTTCTATAATAAAATAAATCTGACTACTATAAAATGGTCAGTTTTTAATAAATCGTGCAGGTCACCTGTCCATGACATTAAAGAGGCCGGAGATATTATAAATTGCATATCACGCGACATTTCAAACACCAGATTGGGGGCAGCGTTCTTATGATCGATCTTATTCTACCGGAGCAAAGCGAGCAGCCTCTATACCAGCAATTGTATTTCCTCATACGCGACAGCATTCGAAGCGGGGTTATAGCAAACGGACAGCGGCTGCCTTCGGTAAGGTCGCTTCAAAATCAGTTGAATATTAGCAAAACCCCGATTGAAACGGCCTACCAGATGCTGACGGCGGAGGGCTATGTCATCAGCAAGCCCCGTTCCGGCCTGTATGCCGTTAACCCGTACCAACGCGAAGTGGCGCGACCTATAAGCGGGGAGGCTGCTAAACCTGCTGCGGCTGCACCAGTGCTAGGCACGGAATACAGCTTGCCTCCGGTTCAAGTTGATTTTAATCCGACAGCACTAGACCCGGGTGCTTTTCCAGTACGGATCTGGAATAAAATGCTCAAGGAATCGCTGGACCAACATCTGCAAGAAATCGGTCATTACGGTGATCCGCAAGGCGAATACGGTCTTCGTATGGTGGTTTCCGATTATTTGCGGAATTCAAGGGGCGTGCAATCTACGCCGGAGCAAGTCGTCATCGGAGCGGGCACGGCATACAGCATGGGGATTCTCTCCAAATTGCTTAAGGGCATCCAAGCGGTGGCATTCGAAGAGCCCGGCTACAGCCTTGTCCGTGATCAATTCCATTTGAACGGCTTTCAGGTCATACCGATCCCGGTCGGGGACTCCGGCATATCGATCACTGCGTTAAACCGGAGGCAGGTACAGCTGGTGTATGTCACGCCTTCCCATCAATTTCCTACAGGGAGCATTATGCCATACCCCGAGCGGGAACGCCTGCTGCGATGGGCAGAGGACAACCATGCATATATCATCGAGGATGATTATGATGGCGAATTTCGTTACCATGGAAAGCCGATTCCTTCCCTCCAAGGTCTGGACCGGAGCGGAAGGGTGATTTACGCGGGAACTTTCTCCAAGGTGCTGACGCCGACGCTTCGGATGAACTATCTGGTTCTTCCGCCGGATTTGATGAATCGGTTGAAGAAGATGCCGCATACGTTGTTTTTTGCTCCGTCCCGGGTTGAGCAGTGGGCGATGGAGTCTTTTTTCAAGGAGGGGCATTGGTACCGTCATATCCGCAGAACGAGAAGCTTGTATCGGAAGCGGCATCGACACCTAATTGACATCCTTCATACTTATCTTGGCAACCATGTGGAGATCTCCGGCCAGTATTCGGGATTGCATATCCAGCTGACGATTAAGAAGCATGTCACGTCAGAGGAGTTGATTCGCCTTGCGGCGGAACAGGGAGTAAGGGTTTATGATCTGCGAAAGATGTGGATCGGGCAAACGCAGGATGCCGGACAGTACCCGAGACTATATATGGGATTTGCGGGGTTGCGGGAGGAAGAGATGGAGTACGGAATCCAGCTGCTGCGTAATGCCTGGTCGCTTGATTAATGAACCGCCGCGTAACCCCGTGACCTAACCTCCGTGATCAAGAAAATGGCGTAAAATCAGGCTTTGAGGCGCGACGGCAACTGTCTCTTTAAATCTGCCTTTTCTGACCATTTCCTTAAGGTCAGAAGCGATATAGCATATATTACAGATGGCTGATCACAGAGGAGTGGAGATATTGATTACGGATGCGGAAGTCAAATCATATTTAAACCGATTGGGAATTTACGATAGAAAGGCTCCAACACAAGCGTTTTTGTTCGAGCTTCATCAAGCACATGTAGAGCGAATTTCTTGGCAAACCGTCGATATTTTTGCGGGTAAACCGACCGTTATGGACGTGCGGAGTTCCATTCAGCTGATGCTGAGCCGGCGCAGCGGGTACTGCTTTCATCTGAACGGCGCGTTCGGCACGCTGCTTCAGGCTTTGGGTTATAAGGTACGGTGGCATCGGGCGGGAGTACAGCCGATCGGGCAAGAGCCGCGAATTAACGGATTTCATCTAGGGATTACCGTGAGCTTAGCCAATGACGACGGACAAGAAGAGCCATGGATCGTTGATGTCGGATTAGGTGATATGCCTTATGAACCGATACCGTTAAGATATGGGACATATCGTCAAGGACCGTTCTCTTACAGCCTCATGGAGTCCGCTGTGGTACAAGGAGGCTGGCGTCTGACGCATGATCCTGCCAATTCCTATGTTGGGATAGATTATGCTCCTGATGTGGTTGACACCCTGGATGTTTTCACAGCTAACCATAAATTCTACAGCCGATCCCCCGAGTCGCCTTGGCGCGACCTGTTCATTGTAAGGCAGCGGAGCGTGAACAGAATCCATGAGCTCAAAGGCCGGATATTGAAGTCATGGGATGAAGCGGGCATGCATTCCTCAGAAATCGTAAGCAAGGCTCAGTGGAGAGAAGTGCTGGCCGATCTATTCCATGAGGAACTCGTCCATTATTCGGAGCTGGAGCGTGAAGGGATATGGGACAAAATTACCAGACTCCATGAACGTTGGCTAAGGGAGATGGAGGAGCAGAAATATCGTACTGGAAGCATATGAGCCTTCTTCATCGCTGGGCTCGCCCCCAGATGAAATGATTATAACCGTTCTCGAACTTGCGGCCTTTCCGCTGCTGATGTTATGATGATTCCCACCATACGAAGTTCATGGCAAAACTTCGGTAACCATTGCAAGGGAGCGAATCAACATGGCAACGATCGAAGATTTTTTGAAGCTGGATATCCGTGTTGGAACCGTCGTGGACGCCGAGCCTTTCCCGGAAGCCCGCGTTCCGGCGATTAAAATGAAAATTGATTTCGGTCCTCTTGGAATCAAGCGGACTAGCGCGCAAATTACGCGCCGATACGACGCCGGGGAGCTGATCGGCACCCAGGTAACGGCGATTGTGAATTTTCCGCCGAGACGCATTGCAGGCTTTGAATCCGAGGTGCTGGTCTTGGGCGGAGTTCCGGAGAAGGGAGATGTTGTCCTGTTGCGGCCGGAATACAAGCTGCCCGACGGCACCCCAATTGCATGACGATATCGAAGAAAAGGCCCGGGGCTTAGCTGCTCGGAGCCTTTTTTAAATGGTTGAACCGAGTTGTTTCCATAGCTGCCGAATGCCACCCGATATGTTATGCAAGCGTTCTCGATCATCTTCTCCGCGAGATGGGAAACGCTTATTTTGAAACAATTATCAACGAGACGGCCAATAACAGCAGGATGGCGAATTGCCGCCAGGGGCGTTGTTTTATTCGTTCGGTTATCATAAGATGGTAACTGGGAAGGTTTTCTAAATGAACCCATAGGGTTAGGAGGGGGATCCATGAACGCAGGCTTCTATCACCATGACGACGAGGTGTCATCCGGCTGGACCTTTGCACAGTATGCGGTGCTTGTTTTTCTCCGTTTTCTGACGCGACGCAAAGTTGCTCGGATCAACGAGGAATGCGATCGGCTGAGAGAAAAGATCCTGGAGCAGAAGAGGCTCCATGTTAATGATCGGATCTTGCATCATGAATGAACCCCTGGATCTCAAAGACGTGACGATCAGCAGCGACCCTTCCTTGCTGGATACAGCAGCCATCTTAAGATTTCTGCATGACAGCTATTGGGCCAATAAGCGGTCCCGATCTAAAATCCTGGATTCATTGAAGGGCTCGGTTTTATTATAACGAGCGGCAAATCGGCTTTGCCCGTGTGGTCACCGACGGGGCGACCGTGTATTGGTTATGCGACGTCTACGTGGATCCGGCTTACCGGGCTCAAGGCGTAGGCAAAAAGCTAATCGCAACGATTACCGGACATCCGGATTACCGAAATTTATTCGGCATTTTGGCAACAAGGGATGCGCACGGTCTGTACGAGCAGTTCGGCTTCGTGCGGGATCATGGCAAGACGCTGACAAGAACTCCGGATTTTTTGAGAAAATAAGGGCCTTATTCAGGAGGTAAACCATGATTCTATGGATTAACGGAGCTTTCGGCTCCGGGAAGACGCAAGCTGCACACGAGCTTCATCGCAGATTGCCGAATTCGTATGTGTACGATCCGGAAAATGCCGGCTATTTCATTCGGTCAAACCTGCCGCCGGATGCCAAGCGGGATGATTTCCAGCATTACCCGATGTGGCGTGAGTTTAATTACGCCATGTTCAAGCACATGGACCAGGAGTCTAACCGCATCATCATTGCGCCAATGACGGTAACCAATCCGGAATATTTCGATGAAATCGTAGGAAGGCTCCGCCGGGACGGTGTGGATGTTCGGCATTTTACCTTGTGTGCTTCAAGGGAGGTCCTCCTTAAGCGCCTTCGTAGCCGTTATGAAGGAGCGAATTCATGGGCAGCCCAGCAGATTGACCGATGCATCAGCGGATTATCGCAGGAAGTATTCCGGCAGCATATCGATACGGATCGGCTATCCATCGATGAGGTGGTTTCGGTGATTGCCGAACATGCCGGCATTCAGCTGCTACCCGATCGTCGAAGCCGTACGAGAAAACAGCTGGACCGCATGAAAACGAAGCTTTCCCATGTTCGGTTTTTAGGATAACTTAAGCGAAAGATACAAGTATAAAACCAGAAACTAGCGAAGAACCTGACCAGGGGCTTCGTTTTTTTGTTTTATACAGTATTTTCATCATCAAAGGAAAATAAGTTAACCGCTTCTAAATAATTTGCATCCGTTTAAAAAATCGAAAAACAAGGATAACCACAAGGAATTTTGACGTTGATTTTGTTGTGGTTTGCGTAAGAACGGCAAAATCGTATTGACAAATGCCTAATGATGGATTATTTTTTGTACATAGCTATTAAAGTTTACCTAAGGCAAAATAATTGGTACAAGGAATTACATTTGGTTTGATGCAGGATGGAATTGACGGGAGAAGCACATTGTCATGTTCGAACAAGGCAATACGTTGGAGGAGGAGAAATGGAAGATGAAAACCAAATTGTTCAGTAAAACGACGAAAATGCTGGGAGCGGTCATGCTGAGTCTGGTACTCGTGCTATCCGGATGTGCTTCCGGTGAGCCGCAGACGAACCAAGCATCAGGGGATCCTGCAGAGAAAATCCAAATTGTGACGACGATTGGTCAGATTGCAGAGCCGATTACCGTCATCGGCGGTGACCGGGTAGAGGTCCAAAGCCTGATGGGGCCCGGGGTTGATCCGCATTTATACAATGCTACGCAAGGAGACATTCAGAAGCTGCAAGGCAGCGATGTCGTATTTTACAGCGGCCTGCATCTCGAAGGAAATATGACGGAGATCTTTGAGCAGATTGGTAAAAATAAACCGGTGCTGGCCATTGCGGATGCGATCCCGAGGGATCAGCTGCTTGAGGATGAAGGTAAGGCGATTGATCCCCATGTCTGGTTTGACATCGACCTATGGAAGCTGGCGCTGGATTCGGCTGTAGAAGAGCTGAAAGCCTTCTCGCCTGATGATGCCGAATATTTTGAACAAAACAAGCGGGATTATTTCGCCAAGCTGGATGAACTGAAGGCAGAAGCTAAAGACAAGATCCGTCAAATTCCTGAAGCTCAGCGGGTTATCGTTACTGCGCATGATGCGTTCGGATATTTTGGCCGCATGCACGGCATGGAGGTCGTCGGGCTGCAGGGACTTAGTACTGAGGATGAGATCGGTCTTTCGGACATCAACGGGACGATCGATACGCTGCTTGAACACAACATCCCCGCCGTCTTTATTGAAAGCAGCATCAACCCGGCTTCCATCAACGCGGTCATTGAAGGAGCAGCCAAGAAAGGGCTCAACGTGAAGCTAGGCGGAGAGCTTTTCTCTGACGCAATGGGGGAAGCAGGGACGACGGAGGGGACCTACATCGGAATGTATCGCCATAACGTTGAAACCATTTATCATGCATTAACAGGAAGCGGTGAATAAGATGAGTGTGCTGAAAGTTCAAGGCTTGCATGCATCCTATCGTAAAAATAAGGTGCTTCATGATGTTTCGTTCGAGGTGGAGCAAGGTTCGTTAACCAGCATTGTCGGTCCCAACGGGGCCGGCAAATCCACGCTCCTTAAAGTGATGCTGGAGCTTCATCCGAAGCTCTCGGGAGACGTATCGTTCTTCGGATCAACGCTGAGTCAGACCAAGACGAGAGTCGGCTACGTGCCTCAACGCGGATCGGTGGATTGGGATTTTCCAACCAATGCGCTCGACGTTGTCATGATGGGACTCTACGGGCGCGTCGGGTGGTTGAAATGGCCGAACAAGAGCCATAAAGAGAAGGCGATGGCGTCCCTTGCGCAGATGGGCATGGCCGATTTTGCGGATCGGCAGATCAGCCAGCTGTCCGGGGGACAGCAGCAGCGCGTGTTTTTGGCAAGGGCTCTTGTGCAGGACGCCGATCTGTATTTCATGGATGAGCCGCTGGCCGGAGTGGACGCTGCGACGGAACGTGCGATTATGACCACGCTGAAAAATTTGAAAATGTCGGGAAAAACCGTGATGGTTGTCCACCACGATTTGCAGACGGTCGAGGATTACTTCGATCACGTTCTGCTCCTTAACCGTACCGTCGTTGCCCACGGGAAGACGGAGGACGCGTTCACCAAGGACAACGTATACCGGGCCTATGGCGGTTCCCTTCGCTTCATGAAGGAGGCGTAACATGTGTTGAATTCATTGCTGTCTCCAAATACACAATGGGTGCTGCTCAGTACCTTGATTTTGGGCATGGCGGCCGGCATGATCGGCTGTCTTGCGTATTGGAAGAAACAAAGCCTCATGAGTGACGCGCTTTCGCATGCTGCCCTTCCGGGCGTGGTTGTGGCTTTCGCGCTGACCGGTACCAAAAATCTGCTGTTCATGATCATCGGAGCCGCGGTCAGCGCGTTGATCGGCGCTTGGTTAATCGGATGGATCCGCTCCTCCAGCCGGATCAAGGAGGATACGGCGATGGGCATGATCCTGTCCGTATTTTTCGGACTCGGAATCATGCTGCTCACGATCGTCAATCGTACGGCTGGAGGCAACCAGAGCGGACTGGATAATTTTATTTTCGGTCAGGCCGCGTCCATGGTCCGTAAAGACGTCTTTACCATGCTTGCCCTAGCCCTGTTGGTCATCGTGATCGTGACGGTCGCTTTCAAGGAATGGAAGCTGTTTTTGTTCGATCCGGACTTTGCCCGCGGGCTCGGACTAAGCAGCCGATGGATGAACGCGATCTACATGGCGGTCCTCGTCCTCGTGATCGTAATCGGCATTCAGGCCGTAGGTGTCATCCTGATGGCGGCAATGCTGATCATACCGGCTGTTAGCGCAAGGTACTGGACGCAATCGTTCAGAACGATGGTGATCCTGTCCGCGATTTTCGGCGGTGGCTCCGGTCTGATCGGAACCTTGATCAGCACGCTCGGCAAAGGCTGGCCGACGGGCCCGTTTATCGTGATAGCCTCCTCGGTATTATTCACCGTGTCGCTCGTGTTCGGCTCGGAGAAAGGGCTGCTGATTCAGGCACTCCAGCTGCGATCCGAGAAGAAGAAGCAGGTGGAGGATCCAAGCTCAAGCTGGACCAAGGTTCCGGCCATCAGGGAGGGGGAGTAAACGATGACATATACGGGCTGGATATTGCTTACTGCTTCGTTGGTCGGTTTGTCCTGCGGCATTGTCGGGGTGTTTCTCATATTGCGAAGAATGGCCATGATGGCCGATGCCATTAGTCATACCGTGCTGCTCGGTATTGTAACCGCCTTTCTGATTACGCGGGAATTAAACGGACCTCATATGCTGATCGGGGCGATCATTACCGGCCTTCTAACGGCCCTCCTCGTACAGTGGTTTCATTCCCGGGGGGTTCAGCAGGATGCCTCGATCGGAGTGGTGTTTACGACATTGTTTGCCATCGGCGTCATTCTGATTGCTACCCAGGTCGGCAATGCCCACTTGGACACCAAGCACGCGCTGATGGGCGAGATTGCGTTCGTGCCCTGGGAGGTCATGAATGTACCGCTTCTTGGCGAAGTGCCTAAGGCAACCTTCATGCTGGCTGCCGTGCTGCTGGTCGTGCTGGTGGTCATCCTGGCCTTCTACAAGGAATGGAAAATCACCTCCTTCGACCCGGCCTTAGCCGCCAGCATCGGCATACCGGTTGTGCTCTTGCATTATGTGTTTATGTCGATGGTGTCGATCACAACCGTTGCCTCGTTTGATGCCGTCGGGGCGATTATGGTCGTCGCCATGCTCATTACTCCTGCTGCAGCGGCATATCTATGGACAGATAAGCTGTCCATTATGCTGGTGCTCAGCGGCGCCTTCGGTGTGATTTCTGCCTTCGCGGGCTATTACGTCGCCGTATGGCTGGACACGTCCATTTCGGGATCGATGGCTTTCGCGACCGGGATCGTCTTTCTTGTAAGCTTCCTGCTGTCGCCGAAGCATGGCGTGCTGTCCCGGTATTTATATCGTTATGAACGGCCCGATCAAGAGGAACAACAAATCGATGCCGTTTCGTGAGCATCCTTGGCACATTAGATCATCGCAGACCCCATCCTTGGAAGCTGAGCAGTTAGGAGGGGGAGGGCTGACCATTAAATATAAATAATCAAGCACCCACTCTTGGGGGTGCTTTTTTTCATTTACAAAAACAAAGTTATGTTATATTAATATACTAATTATACTATTTAAATTATAAAGGTTGTGATGTGCATTGAAATCCTTGCCGCTGTACAAAAAAATTCAGGAAGACATCAAGCGGCTGATCGCCATCGGCAAGCTGCGGGAAGGTGACCGGGTCCCTTCGGAGAAGGAGCTGTCCGAGCGGTACCGCGTCAGTCAAATTACAAGCAAAAACGCGCTGGTCGGACTGATGGAGGAAGGGCTGCTCGTCCGGATTCAAGGGAAAGGGACCTTTGTCATGAGCAGGCCGGAGAACGCTGCCGCGCTCGATCAGTTGGGCGAGTGGACGGCGGGAGCAGGCAGAAGCGGCCGGATCGGGCTGGTGCTGCCGACGATGAAAACCAAAGTGGACCAGCGCTTTCTGGATAACATTGAAAAATACGCCACTGCCGCAGGGTATGAAGTGATGCTGAGAATTACGCGCGAGTCGCAGCTTGAGGAGTCCAAAGTCATTTCGTCCTTTCTGAAGCAGGGAGTGGACGGCATGATCATTTTTCCGGTTGAAAACGAGACATATAACGATTCGATACTGAGGCTTTCGCTGGATCGATTCCCGTTTGTCCTGATTGACCGGTTCTTGAAGGAGATCAAGACGTACAGCGTAAGCTCGGATAACATTAACGGCACGAGGGAAGCCGTCGCGTATCTGCTGAACAAAGGCCATTCGTCCATCGCTTTCATCTCGCCGGAAATTACGAATACCGTAACGGACGAGAGAGCGCAAGGGTTTGAGCAGGCTTTCCTTGAGCGCGGATTGTCGATCGACAAAAGCTTATGGTGTCTCCTTCCGTTGGATGAGATAGCTTCGGGTCAATCCGTCGAACACATTCAGGATTTTTTGGACGGCAGTCCCGCTATCACCGGGGTCATCACAGCCAATACGGAGCTGTGCAGAAATGTTTATAGAGCCGCTGTCGCCTCACGTCGACGGGTGCCTGACGATCTGGAGCTGATTACGTTCGATCCGCCGGATCTGCCGAACGTTCCGTATATTCGGCAAAACGAGGAGGAGATGTGCAGGCTGACCATCGAGCTGCTGACCGAGCAGATTGAAGGGGCCTTTGAGGCTAGAAGAATCGTTGTGCCGGTCCAGCTTGTAAAGGAATAAAGCGATTCTTATGCGAAGTATTCAATCTCTTCAATTTTATAATAAATTGAGTATATAAAAGTATATTGTTATAAGTTATTATGACTTCGTAAAGCGCTTACAATATACCTTGAAGAAGAGGGGAATCGCATGAAATCGAAGAGCAAATTTGCAGGTATGATCATGCTGTTACTGATGTTTGCGTTATCCGCTTGCAGCGGAGGCGGAAGCGGTCCAAACGGCGGAGCTTCCTCCAACAACCCGGACAGCTCGGCGCCAAGCAATGAGGCTGCCGCCGGGACGGACAAAAAGGAGCCCGTGACGATCGAGTTTATGGGCCATGGCAATCCGAACGAAAAGAAAATTTTCGAAAAGCTGATCGCTTCCTTCGAGGAGAAGTACCCGCATGTCACCGTCAAATATACATCGGTGCCTCCGGGCGAGTACTCGCAGAAGATGACAACGCTGATCAGCTCCGGCAAGGTGCCTGATGTATTCTACGTCGGCGGGCCCGAATTCTATCGGTTTGCAGAAGCCGGAACGCTCCTCAATATTCAATCCTATCTGGACCAGACGACGTTGTTTAAACCAGACAACGTATGGAAGCAGGCGATGGACCGTTACCGCTTCGACGGAAGCAAGGTCGGTACCGGAGACTTGTACGGACTGCCGAAGGATGTTGGCCCGTGGGCATTTGTCTACAATAAGGATTTGTTCGATCAAGCGGGCGTGGCGTATCCATCCGCAACAGCCGGAGAGTGGACATGGGACGACATGCTCGAAGCAGCCAAGAAGCTGACGGTTGACAACAACGGCGACGGAAAGCCGGAGCAGTACGGGGTTGGCGCATACAGCCTGGAGTCCGCGGTTTGGGCCAACGGCGGCGAGTACATCGATTACGACACCGGTACCGTGAAAGTAAATGAGCCTGCGTTTTATGAGGCGATGCAATTCGTAGCCGACCTGAATCTGAAGCATAAGGTCAGCCCGAATCAGGAAGCTGAGCAAGCAATGAATGCTTACACCCGCTTTATTAACGGACAGCTGGCCATGTTTGCGATGGGTCCTTGGGATCAGCCGGCATTCTGGGAGCTGCCGTTCAATTGGGATATTGCGGCATGGCCGGCAAGCCCGAACACGGGACAAACGGCGACCTGGCTCGGTTCGATGGGATTTGCCGTATCGGCGAAATCCAAGCACCCTCAGGAAGCGTTCGATTTGGCGGCGTTCCTGTCGTTGGATGAGCAAGGACAGCGCGAAAACTACCAGCTCGGGCAAGCGGTTCCCAACCTGATCGACATGGCCGAAGGCGAGTTTATGGAAATGGATAAAGGGCCGCAAACACGTCAAGTATTTCTGGATATTATCCAAGATTACGGTCGTCCGGACGTGATAGCCTTCTCGAAGGATACGCAATGGATGGATGCATTTAATCAGAACGCGAGCAAGGTATGGAACGGCGATATGTCGGCCAAGGACTTCACGGCTGAAATCCAGCCGAAGATGCAGGAGCTGTACGACAAGGGAAATAAATAATGGCGCAAGGGGGCGGCCGGCTGCTGTTGCCGGCGCTCCCCGCTATATGAACAACGCCCTGTCATAAGGAATACAGGCGAAGGTGGAATGAATATGGGAACGAAGCTGCTCAGCGGCTATCGCAGAAAGGAACTGGCTTGGCTGTATCTGTTCGTCGCTCCGCCGGTCCTCGGATTTCTTTTGTTCGGCCTCGTGCCGATCTTGTTCTCGATCTATATTAGCTTTCATAAATGGGATATGCTGTCCGATCCGCAGTGGATGGGATTCGCTAATTATAAGGATCTTCTGGCCGACGAAAAGGTGTTCAAATCTCTGTATAACACCGTGTATTTGATGATCGGCATACCGATCGGCATGGTGCTGTCGCTGCTGCTGGCGATCTTGATGAACCGCAAAATCGCGGGCATCTCGTTCATGCGCACGATCTATTATCTGCCGGTCATCTCGCCGATTATAGCGGTATCGCTGCTGTGGCAGTGGATTTTGAACCAGGATTACGGGCTGCTCAACAACTTCCTGTGGGAGGTGTTCGGGATAACCGGGCCTAACTGGCTGGGCAAACCCGAGTGGGTGAAGCCTTCGCTGATCCTGATCGGTCTGTGGAGCGGCATCGGGGGGAACATGGTGCTGTACTTAGCGGGACTGCAGTCGATCTCATCAACGTATTACGAAGCTGCGGAAATCGACGGCGCCGGAGCATGGCATAAGCTGACGCGAATTACGATCCCGCTGCTTACGCCGATTCATTTTTTCGTCATCGTTATGGGTATCATCGGGGCGTTCCAGTCGTTCAGCCAAATCTATGTGCTGGCGGTCGACGGCGGACCGGAATATAGCGGCGCTACGGTCGTCTATTACATATTCCAGCATGCGTTCGAGTATTTCAACATGGGATATGCGAGTGCGGTTGCATGGGTGCTGGGTATTTTGATTTTCATCGTCACGCTGATTCAATTCAAGCTTTCCAATCGATGGGTTTATCAGGACTAGGGGGGATTATCGTGAGACGGGAAAGATGGACCGACCTCTGGTCGCTGCTGCTGTTACTGTTCGGCTCGGTGTTTATGGTCGCGCCGTTCCTTTGGACCATATCGACTTCACTTAAGGATCGACGAAACGTATTTGAAATTCCTCCGCAGTGGATCCCCGATCCGTTTACGTTTGGCAACTACGCGAAGGTGTGGCAGGAGTCGCCTTTGCTTAACGGGTTTATGAACAGCTTGATCATCGTCGTAATCGTCCTGACGGTCGGCATGCTGGTATCCGCCATGTCGGCGTATGCATTCGGGAAATTTGAGTTTCCATATAAAGGGGTGCTGTTCCTCGGTTTGCTCGGAACGATGATGATTCCTTATTCCGTTGTCATGATTCCGCAATATATCGGTTTTTCCAGGCTGGATTGGGTAGATACGCTGCTGCCGCTCATCATACCCGGCCTGTTCGGAAACATCGTCGTCATCTTCTTCATACGGCAGTATCTGCAGAGCGCGATGCCGACGGAGTTGATCGAAGCGGCGAAGATCGACGGCTCCAGCTTTCCTGGAATCTTCTTCAAGATCGCGCTGCCGATCATGAAGCCAGCGCTGGCGGCTCAAGCAGCCCTGAGCTTTATGGGCATTTGGAACGATTTCCTCGGCCCGCTGATTTACTTGCATACGCCCGAGAAGCAAACGATCCAGGTGCTGATCGCTTCCATGCAGGCCATGTACATCGGTCAGTCGGACTATCCGATGATCATGGCCGCCGCCATCATCGCGATGGTGCCGGTGATCATCGTATTCTTTTTCTGCCAGCGATACTTTATCGAATCGATGGCGATCAGCGGAATCAAGGGGTGAGGCGTATGCCGATAAGCATACCGCACCTGCGGAAGATCGCCAGATCCCTTGGAGCATTAGGATTAGCGGCCGGATTGGCAATGTCGGGTTGCAGTACAATCACGAAACCGGAGGCGGTCGATATGGAAATTTACAAGAACCAAACGTATGCCAATCCTTTTCCATCCTTAGAGGAAGAATGGGAGGATTACGGCAACGGAGATCCATACGTGCTGCGGCATGACGGGCGCTATTATCTGTATGTCAGCACGAAGGATCACCGGACGGGAATCAAGGCGTGGATGTCGGATAATCTGGTCGATTGGCGGTATGCGGGGCTGGTGACCGAAGATCCTGTCTCGACCGGCGCCTATGCGCCGGAAGTCATTTACTGGAACGGCTGGTTCTATCTTTATACTTCTCCGGCAGGCAGAGGTCACTTCGTGTTCCGGAGCGAATCGCCGACAGGCCCGTTCGAACGAATCTCCGAGAATGTCGGCATGAGCATCGACGGCTCGGTGTTCATCGACGATGACGGAACCTGGCTGTTTACGCATGCAGGCTCCTCGGGCATTGTTGGCGTTCCCATGAACGGTCCTGCCGATTTCGGGGTAGGCCAAACGATTCCGGGCCCATACTTAGGCCACTGGACCGAAGGGTCCATGATCATTAAACGTAACGGAACCTATTATATGACCTATACCGGCAATCACGTATTCAGTAAAGGTTATCGCATTAACTATGCCGTGTCCCATGATTCGCCGCTTGGTCCGTATACCGTTCCGGTCAACAACCCGCTCGTCATCAGCACCAAGCCGGACTTCTACGGACTCGGCCACAGCTCAACCGTCCTTGGTCCCGACCTGGATTCATATTATCTCGTATACCATAACCTTACGGGAAGATCCCAGGAAGGCCCGCCTGTCCGCCGTATGAACATCGATAGGCTGGTCTTCAATGGAGACAGGATGGAGCTTCTCGGACCGACGAACTACGAACAGCCTGTTCCGAGAGGGCCGGTCTTTGCCGACAGACTGGATGGAGCTGACATCGACGAAGCATTGTGGGAGGCTAAAGAAACAGCAGGGAGCGGTCGAATCATCAGCAAGGAGAGCACGGGTCCAATCTTTACGGCTGAATATAATTTGGTACCGTCTCAGGCGCGCGCTGCCGCATTGTTTGCCTATGAGGATGCGAATCAATACGGATTCGCCGAAATTGAGCCGAAGGACAACGCGATTTCCTTGGGGACAGTGGTGGACGGAAGGCGTCAGGTGCTTGCCGAGACGAAGATCCCTCAAGACATGGATTGGTCTAAGCTGCACACCATTCGTGTCGAGCGTGGAGAAGATCGGCTCCGGGTTTATCTGGACGGCATGCTGAGGCTGGATGAATCGGCGGACTCGTTCGGCCCAGGCAAAATCGGATATCTGTACGAGGAAGGCGAACCGGGCCTTTCGTATACGGCGTTCTCGAATCACGCTTCCGGCACCAGCGACTTTGATACGGCTAAGCCGCTTCCTGGCAGCATCGAGGCCGTTCATTATTTAAGCGGCGAAGGCAGGGGCTTTTCGGTCCGGCACCCCTCAGCTTCCAGTGAATGGCGCCGTTCGGACGGAACGGCAATCAAGCTCGCAGAGGATGGGAGCTATGCGGCCGCACTGACGGAAAAAGGCGACTGGCTGCGCTACGCGGTGAACGTCTCCGAATCCGGCACGTATGGGCTGGACCTGACGGTCAAGTCCGGCGCGCATCCATCGGCCATCAAGGTTCTTGTGGACGATAAGGTAGCCGGAAGCTATAAAGTCGATGGCAGCGATCACTCCGGCAGCGAGCCTTGGGTGAAAATCCGGGTCGGGTCGCTGAAGCTCGAAAAGGGGTTTCGTAGCCTTACCATTCAATTGAACAGCGGCCAAACGCTGGAGTGGACAACGATGGATCTTGAACGGGTCAATGAAGAAAAGTTCAAAGTCGAGGGTGTTCTGGAACAAGCAAGCGCCGAGGATATTCATGGCCAGTGGGTTGAAACGGATGGAAGGTATGCCGGCACAGCCGATTCCGATGCCAAGATGTATGGAGGAAGTCCTCAGTGGACCGACTATCGCATCCGTACGACCGTAAAGCTTGGCGTTGACCCGTCCGGTCAGGCGGGGGTGCTCTTCCGGGTGACGAACGAGTCGGATTTCCGGGATCAAGTGAGCGATTCGTTGATGGGATATTTCCTTGCCGTCAGCGCCACGAAGCTTGAGCTGTACAAACATAATTACGATTCCGAGCTTCTGCAAAGCGTGAAAATTTCGCTGGAGCCTAATGAGCTAGCAAGCTTAAGCATTGAGGCGGTTCGCGGCGAAATCCGAGTTTATGCGCAGGACGGGAAAGACCCGGTTCTGACGTACGAGGATCCGCGGGCTTTCATGCAGGGGAGAGTGGGCATTCGGTCGGTTCATGCGGAGCAGATCGAGCTCGGGGACATCACGGTAGAGTCCATAGCTGTGAAATAGAAACATAAACTAACAGAAGATGGAGAGTGGAACAGAATGTCAAGCTCGCACAAGTATATTAAGGACTATCCCAGACCGCAATTGGTACGTGAAGAATGGGAAAATCTGAACGGGGAATGGGATTTTCGGTTCGACGATGCATTGGAGGGGGAAAGCGGCAAGTGGTTCGAACGATTAGATGCTGACCGCAAAATTACGGTCCCCTTCACATTTGAAACGAAGGCCAGCGGCATAGGAGACGAAACATTCCATCCTTGCGTGTGGTATGAGCGGTCGGTTACCGTTCCTAATGAGGCAGCGGGAAAGCGGATCCTGCTGCATTTTCAAGCCGTCGATTACGCGGCGACTCTATGGGTCAATGGCAGGAGGATCGGCACGCATGAGGGAGGATATGCCGCATTTTCGTTCGATATTACCGAAGCGGTCGAGCTTGGCCGGGAGAACAGAATTACCGTTCGAGCTATGGACAGCAACAGCTGCATGCAGCCGCGCGGCAAGCAGCGCTGGATGAAGGACAGCTTTGGCTGCTGGTACGTGCAAACCACCGGCATTTGGCAGACCGTGTGGATGGAATACGTGAACCCGGTCCATATCCGCAGGGTGAAAATTACGCCGGACCTGGAACGGGGGGCGGCGAACTTCTGTTATGAATTGGGGAATACAGGGCTTCGTTACGACGGAGTAACCCTTCAGACGATCGTCCGGTTTGACGGAAAGCTGATCCGATCTTCGGAAACGAGCGTCGAACGCAGTACGGTAACGGTCGACGTCAGTGTCGTGAACGAAGCGGCGGGTGAATGGAAGATCAAGCCTTGGCACCCGGATCATCCGAACTTATACGACGTCGAGATGATTCTTAAGCAAGACGGGCAACCGATCGACACCGTCTATTCCTATTTCGGCATGCGAAGCATCCGGATCGTAGGAGATCAAATCTTGCTGAATCATACGCCGCTTTATCAGCGGCTGCTGCTGGACCAAGGGTATTGGAGCGAGACGCATCTGACGCCTCCATCGGAGGAAGCGCTGCTGGAAGACATCGACAAAACGCTTGCGCTCGGTTTTAACGGTGTGCGCAAGCATCAGAAGCTGGAGGATCCCCGTTATTTATACTGGTGCGACCGCAAAGGTCTTCTGGTCTGGTCGGAAATGCCGTCAACCTACGAATTCGGCGACGATGCCGTAGAACGCTTCACGAATGAATGGATGGCAATCGTTCGGCAGTATTATAACCATCCTTCCATTATTACCTGGGTACCGTTTAACGAGTCATGGGGAATATCCGAGATCTTTACCGATCGCATGCAGCAGCAGTTTACGGAGTCGATTTATCATCTGACCAAGGCATTCGATCAAATGCGGCCGGTGATTGTGAACGACGGATGGGAGCATACGGTATCGGATATTATTACGCTCCACGACTATGAAGAGCTGGGCGCCATGCTGGAAGAGCGTTATCGGGACAAAGACGCACTCTTAGGCAATGCGTTCGCGCATAACAAGCATCGATACCCATTTGCGCAGGGCTATGGCTATCGCGGTCAGCCTGTCATTATCAGCGAATACGGCGGCATCGCCTTTACAAGCGAAGAGGGCTGGGGCTACGGAAATCAGGTTCGCAGCGATGAGGAATTTTTGAAGCGTTACGAAGGCATAACGCAGGCGATAAAAAGCTTGCCTTACGTGTGCGGATTCTGCTATACGCAAATTACGGACGTGCAGCAGGAAGTGAACGGCTTACTGACAATCGAGCGCAAGCCGAAAGTGAATATGGACTCGATTCGAAGCATAAACCTGGCATGAGCAACTTGAAGCATTGAAGCCTTGCGACCCAATCTCCGGGAGCAATCTCTCTTGAAGATTCAGATTCGCAGATCCTAACGCCGAAAGCTTTTATCTGGAAGTAAACCACGGATGATTACATCTGTGGTTTATTTTTTTGTTGTGATCCAGCCAAATTACCGTCGTTCATAAACAAAGCTTGGACAAATCAAACGAATTCCAGCTCCAGTTAAGAAGTTCCGTTTTTTTTCAAGGAAGAGTTCCTACATGCAGTTTGAACTAGAAACAATTATTTTTGGAAAATCAATTATATACATTGACATGTATATACGTATAAGTGTATATTAGGTGCATGAGCAGACAGCGAACCTGCAGACACGATGCCAGACCTCTCCAGATCTTAGGAGATTGGCTGGATTCTACCCATATCTGCGGGAAGAGGGTCTCGCCTTTTCCGAGGGATATTGCTCGAGTATCTAAAAGGAGGATGACTTATGACGGCTATCAACAGTTTTGCCGCAAGCTACCTGCAGAACCATCGAACCATCTGGAACGAGCGGCTTGACCAACTGGACAATTACCTAAAAAGGATGATCGCCGATAAGAAGAAAGATCAATCATAAGAAATAACCAATTAAACAATGAAAGGAGAATGAAAAGTGACTGATCTTCAATCGCTGGATCGTTTAGTCGGTACATGGCAAATCAGCGGAGGGGCAGAAGGCACCGTAACCTATGAATGGATGGAAGGCGGATATTTCTTGATACAACGCGTTCAGCTTATGCAGCATGGACAAGAAGTGAAAGGCATTGAGATTATCGGGCATTTAAAGCCATTTGGCGAAGAACCTAGCCATGACATCAAATCACGGTATTATGATACGATGGGCAACACATTCGATTATGTTTACGAAATGGAAGGGGACACGCTAATCATTTGGGCCGGCGAGAAAGGCTCGAATACTTACTTCAAGGGAGCATTCAGTTCAGACGGGAATACGAATACGGGCGCATGGACCTATCCAGGTGGTGGCGGATATGAATCGTCGATGAGGAGAATTGCGGCTGTTGGGGGGATGACAAATGGCTAAACTGCTAGTTACAGTAAAACCGGTATCTGCGAATGCTTCCAAATTCGCCTTCGGATCGGTATTATGTGGAACGTTGTTCGTCCTTATTCTTGCCAGTCTTCATGTGCTGGAGCCGGAGTTCGATCCTACATGGCGTTTTATTAGCGAATATGCGCTTGGCAGCGTTGGATGGCTCATGCAAGTCGCATTTGGATTGTTGGCTGCTGCACAGATTGGCGTTGCAATTTCAATTTTCCCGCAAATTCGCTCCATAACGGGATACATTGGGCTCGCTATCCTTGCTATAAGCGCGGCTGGCGTCTTGATCGCGGCCGTATTCGTCACCGATCCGATATCCGTGAGCCCGGAGGCTGCAACGTTCAGCGGAAAGATGCATTCCATTGGCGCCATGCTCGATTATACGCCGGTCGCGGCTCTGCTGCTAAGCCTGGCGTTAACTCGTAGCAAACCATGGAGACCCGTTCGTAAACGGCTGCTCGTTAGCACCGGGATTGCGCTCGTCGCCATGCTCGCATTCGTCCTGCAAATCCCTCAAGACGGCCGGTTTGGTCCTGATATTCTGGCAGGTCTGTTCGGACGATTCTTGATTATTGCCGACATCGCATGGCTCTTGATCGTCGGGGTGCATGCGCTCAAACTCCGCAAGCAGGGAGGGGCATGAGCAAGCTTGGTATCGTTGATACCAACGGGAGGCGGAGTTGAGCCGGCGAAAACATCAGCGTTCGCTTGATTGATATCTGCAAAACGATGACCAGACGTTATGTTCATAGCCGCGTTTGTTCTAATATAGTTCTATATTTAGATGAAAACCCAAGTTCATGTACAGTTGACATATCAACAAGAACTTGGGTCTTTTGCTATGTCATTATCAAGTTATATGATAGCGGAATTGCAAAGGGTGGCCTCGCAGTACGATTATTTTTACTCGTTGGGTTGAAATTCCAGCTCAACTTTTTTATAATGAGTAAAAACTCACTCAAAAAAAGGAGTTATGATTTTGCCACGTACCAAAGAGCAGTATGAAGAAATGCGGAATGCCACCAGAGACAAGATCCGTTCAGCGGCGATGCAGCTGTTTGTTCATCAAGGATACGGCTCGACGAGTGTTCAAGACATCGCGGATACGGCTGGCATTAGCATCGGGTTACTGTATCGGCATTACAGGACAAAGGATCAGTTGCTTAACGAATTGGTCGGCTATGCAGTCGAAGGGTTGAAACGCAATATTCGTTCATTCGAGTCGGATCAATCCCCTAAGCAGTTAATTGCCCGGTTTATCGATGAAGTTTACACCGACCTGTCGAACGGGGAGGAGCTTGCCAATTTGCTGATCTTAATCAATCAAGCGCTGTTCGCAAGTGCAGGCACGGACTCCCAATTGCATGAGGAGATTCTCCAGGTCAATGCCAGATTGCTTGATGCAACGGCTCAGCTCATTCGTAAGGGGCAGCAGCTTGGAGAGTTCCGCTTGGGAGATGCAAAAGAGATGGCCGTCTATTTTTACGCCTCCATTCAGGGTTTGGCCGAGATGAAAATCCTGCTCAAGAGCAACTTTCAGATGCCCTCGCCGTCAGTCATGACCGCATTTCTATTTAAGGTAGGGGAGTGAACCCATGATAACCGTAGTGAAGGCTGATCAAGCGGAGCTGGATGTGAGGCCAGGATTATCGGAGCTATTTGCGGATGGCTTCAAGGAGTGGCTAGGTTTTTTCTCCAAGGATCCGAAAAAACTTGCTGCAGCGTTCGCCCACATGTTCGTGCTGGATCAATTTTATGTGGCATTACACAAGGGGCAAGTGATCGGAATGGCTGCCTGCACGAATGGAACATCACTTTCTGTCAAACTGGATAAACAGGAGCTTCGCAAACATTTAGGCTGGTATAAAGGCACATTGGCTGGCGTTTTCCTAAAAAAAGAATTTGAAACACCATTTGTTCATCCTTCATCTGGGGCAGGCTCCATCGAATTTGTAGGGACAGCTTCCGAATTCAGGGGGCAAGGCGTTGCTACGCAGTTAATTCGTCATATCCTTGAGCATACATCTTATAAGGTTTACTTGATTGAAGAAGTCGCCGATACCAATATGGCAGCAATAAAGCTCTATAATAAATTAGGCTTCGAGGAATACAAACGCAGGGAAATTCCCAGCCACCGGGCAAAGAAAATCGGAGTCAATCACATCGTCTCGTTGAGGCTCGGCAAACAGCCGAGCTCAAACGCATAATCGACGAGCACGGATCGGCACTTTACAAGCCGCAGTGCGTGGGATTTGCGAGCCCAAGCCAGCTCTTTCGAGCCTTTGCCAAAACAACCGGCATGACGCCGGAACAATACCGGAAAACCCGGCTATGATGCATAGAGGTGAGTTTATGATCATTCGTGAAGTATGTAACTGCCCGCTGGAGATTGTCCATGACATTATTAAAGGCAAATGGAAGACCATGATCATTTATCAGCTGAAGAACGGGAACACATCCTTAGCGCAGCTAGAGCGTGAAATTGACCAGATCACCCAAAAAATGCTGCTGCAGCATTTAAGGGAGCTCCAATCTTGCGGAATCGTGGATAAAATCAAAACGGAAGGTTATCCGCTGCACGTAGAGTACTATCTCACTGCACGCGGAAGAAGATTGTTAGATGCGGTCTTGATCATGCAAGAGATCGGAATTGAATATATGGTGGAGCTTGGGCAAACCGAGCTTCTCGATCGAAAAGGCATCCCATACCCACAAAAAAGTGGGTAATTCACGGGTGGTAATTCCCGATATTATAATACCTTTACTACGAGTAAAGGAGACATGAACGATGAATACAGCTTTAGTAATTGTCGACATTCAGAACGATTATTTCAAGGGAGGGAGAAATGAGCTGTACAATTCCGATGAAGCAGCTGCCCGCGCTCAAGAGGCATTGACGCTGTTCCGGGAAAAGAATTTACCCATTGTCCATATTCAGTGCATCCTGCTAGATGAACACGCAACATTCTTTCTTCCCGGTACGGAAGGGATTAACATTCATGCAGCAGTAGCTCCCCGGTCAGACGAAAAAGTGATTGTAAAACATACCCCTGACAGCTTCTATCAAACGGAACTGCAGCAGCATCTTGAATCCATTCAGGCCAAGCGGTTAGTCGTATGCGGCATGATGAGCCACATCTGTATTGATTCTACCGTGAGAAGCGCAAGTCGCTTGGGCTATGAAGTATTGTTGCTGAGCGATGCATGTGCGACCAGGGATATAGAATGGGACGGAACCGTGATCCCAGCCCAAACCGTTCATCAAGCATTTATGGCATCCTTACAAGATACCTTTGCGCAAGTAAGGAATACTAGCAGTCTGAACGAGCTGATTTGATTAAGGCTATGTCCTATAAGGACATGGAAGAGCTCATGAACAATTGAAATGATAAATGATATACATAAGCCGCTGATCCTGGATCAGTGGTTTTATGTTTTCTGGAAATTCTAGCGAATCTTCATTCCCTTACAGCCATGATATGCTAGACTACTCATATACCACTATTTAGGAGTCCGAGATGAATGAAGACATTCACGATTTTGTATATTGAAGACGATCAGGAGATCGGTGCCTGGTCCAGAGACTTTTTAAGCGGGCACGGCTATGAGGTCATATGGAAGACATCCGGTTATGACGTAGAGGAAGCATTAGAACGCTGTGATTTGGTTATCGTCGACATAATGCTGCCGGGCTTGGATGGCTTTACGGTCGGTCAACGGATCAAGCGGCAGAGGCCAGAGCTGCCCATAATGATGCTAACGGCGAGAACGGCCATTGAGGATAAGCTTACGGGCTTGTCTTTTGCCGATGATTATATGACGAAGCCATACCATCCGGATGAGCTGCTGGCCCGCATTCAAGTGCTTCTTAGACGCACGGGCGTTTCGGAACCGGAACTTCTTCAGATCCGTCATTTAACGATCGACCGGAATCGTAACCGGATATGGCACACGGAATCGAAGGATGAGATTGTGCTGACAGGTAAGCAATTTCATATTTTTATGATTTCCTTGACCATTTGAATCACATTTTAACGCAGAAGCAGATTTATGAAGCGATATGGGGCGAACCGCATTTGGCGGGGGATAAAACATTAACGGTCCATATTCGCCATTTGCGGGAGAAAATCGAACAGGATCCGGCTTCTCCCCAAATTATCGAGACCATCCGCGGCGTCGGATACCGGGTGCGGGCATGAAAATCCGAGGCTCGTTAATGACAAAGTACCTGATCCTCATTATGACCGCTATGCTGCTTTGGCCGGTCATTCCCGCGATGTTTTATTTTCCGGGCTATCTCCTTAGCAATCATCCGATTTACCGTCCGGAAGAAATCACCCGTATATGGCAGCAAGAGGCCATGAAGCTGAACGGGACGGATCGGGATACGATCCTTAACCGCTTGGCCGAGTTGAATGAGGAGTTTCCGGATGCCGAAATATTCTGGGTTGATCCGTCGGGCAAAACGCAGGCGGTCCAAGACCTTTCGGAGGATACACCAGCGCAGTGGGATTATGAGGATGTGCTCTCACTTCAGATGCAAGGACATAAACCAGGATCGTTTACCTTAGCCTCGCTGATCGGTGGCGATCCCAAGCAAGGGTTTATGGTCATGCGGCTCCCTGAATCCCATATCCTATCAGCAGAGATGTCGCTCGCGGGAAATTTGCCGCTGATCCTTTTGTTTTTCATAATTTGTCTCTGCTTCGTGGGGCTGTCTTGGCTATTCTTCGTTAAGCTTCGCAAAAGACTGATCAAGCTGCAGTCAGCGATGAGCGTTAGCGGGAAGAATGAAATTCCGAATGAGGTCACGATTAGCAAAAAAGACGAAATCGGAGAGCTCGAAGGAGCCTTTAACCGCATGGTGCGGGAACTCAGGGAAAGTCAACAGCGGGAGCGGGAAGAGGAAGATTTGCGCAAGCAATTCATTTCAAACGTGTCCCATGATCTTCGCACCCCATTGACCGTCATCCGCCAGCATATCCATACGGTTCGCAATAACCCGGAATCCTCCCATGGGCAAACGTCGCTTTCCATCATTGAAAGGAAGCTGAATGAAGTCGATAAGCTGATGGATAATCTCCTGTCCTATTCGCTGCTGTCGGCAGGGAAGTATCCCATAAGCATGCAGCCCGTCGATATAACGGAGGAGGTCCGGAATCGAGTGGCCGAATGGTATCCTGTATTTGAAGCAAAGGATTTCGAGGTTCAGGTCGAGCTCCCTGACGAGCCGGTGATCTGGGCTGCGGATCCCATGTGGCTGCATCGGATTCTCGACAATGTGTTTCAAAACGTGGTGCGTCACGCCGGAGCGGGCCGGTACATCGCGGTTCATATGACGGATGGTCAGAAAAGTCAGAAGCAGACTCTCATTATTAGAGACAGAGGTCCCGGAATAAGCAATAAGACTCTTGAGAAAGGCGCCGGTATTGGTTTATCCATCGTTTCGCTGATGACCAAGGAGATGGGAATGCAGTGGGAAATGGAATCCAGCTCCACGGGGTGTACGTTTTCCATTTGGAAAGAAACGAAATAGCTAACAGATTGGGTACGGAAGACAAGGCCTGCTTAAGAGAGCCTTAAGAATGCCGACTTTTTTGACATTGAAGCTGCTTATAAGTCGTTTGTGATGACTTGCAAGCAGCTTTTTTTATGCATCTCGATGATGCGAGAGCGCTGTGAACCTTATGATGCAATTATTAACCTAATCTTAACCTTGGGGTCGCTTTACTTTTCGATTCGGGAGATAGAATGGGATACACAATTAGCGTGTGTAAGGAGGTAAGTGATCCAGCATGAGGTATGATCGCACAACAGCTTTGAAAGAGAGGCAGGTTTCACAATGGTCAACCATGAGGCGCAGATATGGCTATGGAGCTGCCATATCGGTGATGCCGTATTTTCTGATTAAAATCGCTTGGACGCTAGGGCTATTCATTCCGACTGAACAAATGGGCGACACCAGTTGGCGAGCAATCAACGCAGCTACCGCCATAATAGCAGCGATCGGAATCCTGCTTGCATTAGCATTCAGCATGCCCTGGGGGGCGCGTCTGCCTGCATGGCTGGTTGCCATCCCTGTATGGATAGGTACCGGTCTGCTCGTTCCTATGCTGCTCTTGGCTCCGGTACTGGGCCCGGCTGCCATGCTTCGGGATCAGGAGGCAGGTGCCGCCGGCGTATGGGCCTTGGAACAATTATTCGTTATGCTATCGCTGGTTGGCGTCAGCATTTGCCTTCCGCTCGCCATGGCAGGATATGCAAGGTCACGCTGGCCGGAGGCTTTCGGCAATTCGATGGATTATAGCCAATTGCCCGGGAATACCTTGAGGCTGCAGCAAATCATGGGGAGACTTGTTGGCATAGGATGTATCCTGCTTGGCATGATCAAGGTATTCTGGGCGGCGGGAGGGACGATCGGCATTGATCCGGCCAGATTGGAAGAGCGCGACATGTGGTGGCATCTGCTGACGTTAAGCACGGGCGCATGGTCCTTCGCCGGAGCATGGGGATTAATTGTCCTTACTTCCCGCAGCAGATCACGGCGGTTTGTCCCCCGGATGGCAGCCGTATGGGTATCTTCAGGCATGTTATTTTCGTATAATCTCTTCTCTGCGATTCGCACGGATTCCCAGCTCTCACCTGAGCACCCGGTGCTTCGGATGCTGACCACGCAGGCCGGGATCATCTTCGGCATCGTGATGGGAATGATGCTTGTATTGGTGCTGCATGATCGGCGGCAAGCCATGAGTGAACAGCATCAGGTTCTATCGAGTGAAAATGAAGCGATCTAACACTTTCGTGCGCTAGAGAAGCTGGTGGCCTCGTCAAGGTTACCAGCTTTTTTATGTTCGGAAGTCTTTTGACTCTTTTGCACACTTTGCACTTTCTTTAAGAATGCCGATCGCCACGGCTCTTTCAGCCTTCAAAAATGTCTCATTGCCGGAAAAGAAAGCGCTGCTGCATAATAAGGCCACACCGCTCGCGAGGCGATGAACGACATATGGAGGTGGATGATGATGAAGCAAGCTACGGCTCAAAGGGACTTCCCGCAAACGTCCAAGCAGGCGGATTACCGCACGAGCTTCGCGGCAAGGCTGCGCAGGGACAAATGGCTCTACCTGTTGCTGCTCCCAGGCTTGCTTTATTTTTTGGTATTTAAATATGTGCCGATGTGGGGGGTATTGCTGGCATTTCAAAACTATCAGCCGTTTACCGGCTTTTTGAAGAGCGAATGGGTGGGCTTCGAGCATTTCCGCCTGTTTTTTAATAACCCCGAGTTTTTTATGCTGCTGCGCAATACGCTGCTGTTATCGTTTTATAATCTCATTTTCTTTTTTCCCGCTCCGATTATATTGGCGCTCTTGTTAAATGAGGTAAGGCTTTCGTTCTTTAAGCGGACGATTCAAACGATGATTTATGTACCGCATTTTATATCTATGGTAATCGTAGCGAGTTTGACGTACGTGTTCCTGACCACGGAGGGCGGCACGGTCAACGAGCTGCTATACCAATATACGGGGGAAAAAATCCAGTTTCTGTCCGATCCGTCATGGTTCCGTCCCGTCATCATTTTGCAGACGATCTGGAAGGAATGCGGCTGGGGAACGATCATTTTCCTGGCGGCGCTGTCGGCCGTCGACGTGGAGCAATACGAGGCCGCGACGATCGACGGGGCGAATCGCTGGAGGCAGCTCTGGCATATCACACTGCCAGCGATTCGCAGCACCATCGTAATTCTTCTGATTCTGCGTATGGGCAGCGTGCTGGACAACGGCTTCGAACAAATTTATTTGATGTTAAATCCGCTCAATCGCTCGGTAGGCGAGGTGTTCGACACATACGTTTACGCGATGGGGATCACGCAAGGCGCCTTCAGCTACAGCACGGCCGTCGGGCTGTTTAAATCGGTCGTTGGCGTAACGCTTGTGCTTGGCACGAACTGGCTGGCGAAAAAATTCGGCGAATCCGGGCTTTATTAAGAAGAAAGGGGAAATGATCCATGGCCAAGCAATACAGAACAGCGGCAGGCGTCACGTTCGACACCGTCAATTATATCGTGCTCACAATGTTCGGGCTGGCTGCCGTGCTCCCTTTCGTTTACGTGATCGCGGGCTCCTTCGCCTCGGATGCGGAGCTGACGTCCAGGGCGGTGTTTTTCATACCCAAAACATTTACGTTAAATGCCTACGAGTTTATTTTTTCCACAGGCACGATCGTGAAAAGCATTGGCGTTTCCGTGTACGTGACCGTGATCGGCACGCTCGTCAATTTGTTTTTTACGGTAACGATGGCCTATTCCTTGGCAAAGAGAGGATTGTACGGCCGCAATCTGGTGCTGAATCTCGTCATCTTCTCCATGCTGTTCGGCGGGGGCATGATCCCGACTTACCTCGTCGTCAAGGAGCTGCAGCTGCTGGATTCACTCTGGGCACTCATGCTGCCGGGGGCGATCAGCGCGTTTAACCTGATCATCGTCAAAAACTTTTTTCAGGAAATTCCGAAGGAGATCGAGGAGGCCGGCCGCATCGACGGCTGCTCCGAGCTTGGCCTCTTGTGGCGGATCGTGCTGCCGCTGTCGATGCCTGTTCTCGCCACATTTACGTTGTTTTATGCCGTCGGACATTGGAACGATTTCTTCTCGGCACTGCTGTATATCAACGATCCGGAGAAATGGCCGCTGCAGGTCATGCTGCGCCAGATCGTTTTGCTATCGCAAGCGGCTGCAGGGGATCTGAACTCGATGGACCCTAACTTTGTGAAGCCGCCGGATCAATCGATCAAGATGGCTGTGATCGTTGTCGGCACGATCCCGATCCTGTGCGTGTACCCGTTCCTGCAAAAGCATTTCGCCAAAGGCGTCCTGCTTGGCTCCGTGAAAGGGTAGAGCTTTATTTTCCAAATGTGTGAATCCGCGTGGCTCTGTTAGTTATACCAGCAAGATGGGGTTGCTTGGAGCTCGCGCGGTTTGTAATAGGATTCTAACGATAAAGGGAGGCTATTTAATGAAGAAAAAGACAATGAAAGCGAAGCGTGCTTCCACATTTCTTATTCTAGGCACGATGTGCATCGTATTGCTGGCCAGCTGCTCGTCCACCAAAAGCAGCGGGGGCACGGACTCAACCAACAGCTCGACTGCAGCTCCGCCTGCAAGCGCTTCATCAGGTTCGCAAGAAGCGTATAAGCTGAACATTATGCTCCCGATTTTTAAAACGAACTATCCAAAGGATGATAGTCCCGTAGCGGCCGAGCTCGAGAAGCTGACGGGCACGGACATTCATTTCGAATGGGTGCCCAACGCTTCGTATGCCGATAAATTCAACATTACCCTGGCGTCGGGCAATTTGCCGAAAATTATTTACGTGCCGGACTCGAAGGGGCCAAGCTTCGTTAGCGCGGTGAAATCGGGGGCGTTCTGGGATTTGACCGACAAGCTCAAAAATTATCCGAACCTTAGCCAGGCCAGCGAAATCATCCTGAACAACTCTTCGATCAACGGCAGAACGTACGGCGTATATCGCGGGCGCGAGCTTGGCCGTAACGGCGTTTATTACCGTAAGGATTGGCTGGAGAACGTCGGCCTGGAGGAGCCGAAAACGATCGATGAATTTTACGATATGCTGAAAGCGTTCAAAGAGAAGGATCCGGACGGAAACGGCAAGGACGACACGTATGGTCTGGTCATGGTCAAATGGACGGCCGGTTGGGGAGCGGGCTTCGACCAGATCAAGCTGTGGTTCGGTGCGCCTAACGTTTGGGGGGAAAAGGACGGCCAGCTCGTGCCGGAGTTCGAATACGACGAATACTTCGAAGCGCTGAAGTTCATGAAAAAGCTGTATGACGAAAAGCTCGTCAACCAAGATTTTGCCGTCATGGACTCCGCGAAATGGACCGATCCGCTCGTTAACGGTCAGGCCGGCGTGATTATCGACGTCGTGGACGGCGCGGCTCGAGTCGACGACAAAATCAAAGCAGCGAATGCAGCTGCGGGCAAAGACTCAAGAGAGCATTACATGGACGTGTTCGGAGCGGTAGCCGGTCCGGATGAACAAATTCGTACCCTGCCTACCTCCGGATTCGCCGGTCTTTTGGCTATTCCGAAGTCGAGCGTGAAGACTGAAGAGGAGGTCGACCGCATATTGAAATTCCTTGACCAGCTGAACGAGCCTGAATTACAGACGCTGACCAGCTTCGGGCTTGAAGGCGTGCATTATACTAAGATCGATGATCAGACGCTGGAAAGAAGCACGGACGCTGTGCTGCTCGAATCGGAAGTCGAAGGGCTTAACCAGATGGTGCCTTACATTCCGGAAGGCAAGGGGCTGCAAGTGGCCCAGACCCCGCTTCGCTTGAAGCAAACGGAGGTTCAGCTGAAAAACCGGGAAACGATCGTCGCCAATCCGGCGGAACCGTTCATTTCTGAAGTATACTCGCAAAAAGGGCAGCAGCTCGGAAATATTATTAACGACGCCCGCATTAAATTCATCGTCGGCCAAATTGACGAGCAGGGCTGGCGCGACGCAATCGAACTGTGGAAAAAATCCGGCGGCGACGATTACGTTAAGGAAATCAACGAGCTGTACGCGGCATCCAAATCCTAAGCAGTCCATAGTCGTGTCGCTCCAGCGAAAAAGAGGCCTCGTGGCCTCTTTTTCGCAATAGAATGTAACCGTTCAACTTACCCGAAACTTGAGAGTAACCGCTTTGCATCCAGAACTCCACGATGTGGAGTTATTTGAGATTCCTCGGTTTTTTGAACAAATTACCCTGAAAACATGCAGGCTTTATGGGGAGGTCCGCGTTATGCTAATGAAAGGAAACGGTTTTATTTCGCGGTTATTGAATACGCTTACATATCTGAAAGATCAAAGGTCCGCCTGACGTGGGAAGGCAAAACTAATTTTAGATATGGTTGGTGAGCTGACGATGAATGGATGGAAGACGTTATTGGCCCGCTTATCCGGCAGATCCGGCAGCTTCTACAGGAAAACCTTGATCATGTTCCTGTTCGTTGCCGGCATTCCCGGCATCATAACAGGGGTTCTCGTGTACTCCATGGCGGGGGGAAAGCTGGAAAAGGAGCTGTTGAACCTCCATAATAACCAGATTGAGCAGCGGTCGCAGAATCTCAATAAACAGCTGTCCAATCTCGAAATGATGCTGGCGCATTGGGCGTTCGATACGAGCTTCGATTATTCGCTCAGCGATCGCGACTTCGTGCGCGATTTCGAGAAGACCCGCGATATTACGAATACGCTGCTGGTGATGCAGGGCTCCAATACGATGATTCGCAACGTCAGCCTCTATTTGCGCGGAAGTCAGCCGGTATTGTTTTATCCGGAATACTCTGCTTTGCATGACGGAAGTGTCATATCGCTTTACGATCGTCTCCTTGACGCGGGAAAAACGACGTATTGGACACAGCTGGCGCTTGACCCTGATCAGCCGGGAAAACGGGAACTGACGTTTGTGCATCTCGTTCCCGGGGGCAGCCCCAAACCGATCGGTGCCCTGATCGTCCGCTTGGACAACGATCAGGTCGCGGAGGCGCTGCGGACCATTACGCCTTATACCGACGGCGAGAACTTTCTGATGGAGCCGGCCGGGCAGCTCTACGTATCCGCCAACGGGAGTACGATCGACTCGACGTTTGTTATGGCAGTCAGGAGCGAGATCGAATTGAACGGGAGCACGGAAGGCTCGTTCCTGTACGAATGGAACGATAAAACCTACGCGGTTACATACGGTTATTTCGCACGAATCATGGACAGCTGGCTGTACGTGTCAGCCTCGCCGATCACCAATATCACGGCGCCGGTTGTCTTTATATCCAAAGTCATTTTGACGGTCAGCCTGAGCGCTCTCTTCCTGGCGGTGCTCCTTGCTTGGCTTGCATCGAACCGTATGTATTCGCCCGTCAAACGGCTGATGATGGATTTGCTGCCTAGTGCCTCCTTGATAGGCGGAAGCCGGGAGGACGAGTTCACGCTGATCGAGCGGCAATGGCAGCATTTAAACCGGGAAAGCCGGGAGCTGAACGCCAAGCTGGTCGAGCAGCTGCCGCACGTGAAGGAGAGTTTTCTCCATCAGCTGCTTCAGGGCTATTTGTACGCATATACCGAGGAGGACCTTCGGTCACGGATGGAGCGGTATAAATGGCAGGTGCGGGGCAAGCAGTTTGTCGTGCTGTACGTACAGCTTACCGGAATCGCCAGCATGGAAGGAAAATTCAAGTTTGGGGACGAGGGACTGGTCACCTTTGCGTCCGTCAACATGATCGAAGAGCTGGCGGATTCCTATTTCGAGCAAAGCAGCACGATCAATTTCCACGATCTCGGATCGGGCGTGCTGCTGATCTTGCCGGAAGGAGAGCCCTGTGCGGAAACGATCAAAGCATTCAGCGAAGAGCTTGCGCGGACGATTAACCGGCTGCTCAACATGGTGGTGACCGTAGCGATCAGCCGGGCTGTCACCCGGGCTAGCGACATACCGCTCGCATTCGAGGGCGTGAAGCACGCGGCCAGCTTCCGCAAATTCGATAACGACAACCAAATCATCGAGATGGAGCAGCTGGACTTTGAGGATTCGTCCGAACCGCAGTACCCGTTCACGCTGGAACGGGAGTTTCTTCAGGCGCTACGGACCGGGCAGGAAGCGGACGCCAACGCCTTGCTCGTCGAGTTCCAGAAAGCGTTGTCCGTGAAAGAGGCCAAAGCGATCGACGTCCAGCAGGGGATGCTTCATTTGCTGGGTTCCGTCCAGCATGCAATTCTTGTATCCGGCATTCAGCCAAATCGTCTGTTTAAGGGCGCCAACCTGTATGAGCAGCTATCTCAGATCAAAGAGCCTGCAGGCGCCCGCGAATGGTTCCAGATGAAGGTGATCGCACCTTTCATGAAGGAGCTAACAAGCAGGACGGATGGCCAGGTCAAACGGCTGATCGAGCAAGCCATGATCTATATGCAGCAAAACTATATGCGCGACATTTCGCTCGACAATTGCGCCGATCACATCGGCACGAACCCGTTTTTCCTGAGCAAATCCTTCAAGCAGGTGACCGGCAAGAACTTTATCGATTATTTGACCGAGCTGCGCATGGAAAAAGCGAAGGAGCTTCTTCGGGATTCGGAGATGAAAATCAACACGGTCGCTGAACAGGTCGGATATCGGCACAGCTATTTTAACCGGATCTTTAAAAAGCTTGAGGGCATGACCCCCACCCGTTACCGCGAGCTAAGCCGGGCGGAGTAGGAAGCAAGCTGCGTAAAAGACACATCGGGGAAGAAGCCGGCAGTGGTTCATCATGCGAACGCTGCCGGCTTTGTTGCGAAGCGAAGGGCCTGTGAGAAGCTCGTTTAGCCTTCGCGTGCAATAAAGTGCAATCTTTTAGAAATCGTGCAATTTCGGCCGGAAGAGGTCATCAAGAAAGTGTCATTGCCGGGAAAACCTCAGCTCACTACAATAAGGGCGTTGAAGAAGTCGGAAGTGAGCAAAAACGTTAGGAGATGATTCCATGAACGACACGCGGGTACAACTGCGTTGGTTAAAGGCAGCCACGCCTATTCCGGCAGGGTTGACGTGGGGGATGCCGTGGAAGGAAGGGGAGCTTTCGCGGGACGAGCGGCTGTCGCTGCATATGGAAGGCGGCACCGCACCTGCGCTGCAGAGCTGGCCGACTGCATATTGGCCGGACGGCAGCGTGAAATGGACGGCGCATGCGGCCGCTTTTCCGGCTGGCGCTCCTGATGGGTGCGCGGTAGTGAAGGCAGAACCCGGGCTATTGCCAACATCAGCTTCGCTGTCGGTGCATGAGACGGAGAACGACTTTACGATCGACACAGGCGTCATTTCCTTTCGGGTACCGAAAACAGGCAGCCGTATGATCGCCGATGTTCAACACAACGGTATCAGCATAAGCTCCTATGGCGAGTTAATTGCCATCAAGGAGAGCGTAAGCGAGCTGACCGGCAGCCGAACGATCCGGCAAGAGCGATATCAATCCCGGATTTACGAGGCGAAGGTGGAGCAAGTAGGCCCGGTCCGAGCGGTCATTAAGCTGACGGGGCGTCACCGTGCCGTCAATGGAACCGGAGAATGGCTGCCATTTTCGCTTCGCCTGTACGCCTACGCGGGACTGGAGTCGCTTCGGGTCGTGCATACGTTTTTTTATGACGGCAATCCGAATCAGGATTTCGTGAAGGGACTCGGCATCCGTTTCGGGCTGCCAATGCGCGGGCCGCTCTATAACCGCCACGTCCGGTTCGCGGGCGACAGCGGTTTTGTAAGCGAATCGCCGAAGACGCTCCATACGCGGCGTACACATGGCAAATATTTGGAGCTGTTCAAGCGTCAGCTCAATGGGGAATTGCTGCCCGATGAAGACATGGCCGATGAATACTTCATGAATCTGCTGGACGATTCCGCGTGCTGGGACGGCTATAAAATGGCGCAGCTCTCAGCTGACCATTACCTGATGGCCAAGCGGACCAAGGCAGGGTGCAGCTGGCTCAAATCCGCCGAAGGCCGGAGAGGGCGCGGGGTCGCGTATGTCGGCGGGCCAGGCGGCGGCCTGGCTCTTGCGATGCGCAATTTCTGGCAGAAGCATCCTTCCGGCATGGAGGCACACGGTCTCACGGCGGACGAGGCCCAGCTGACCGCCTGGTTCTGGTCGCCGGAAGCTCCCGCCATGGACATGCGCCATTACGATACGAGCACGCATGTTGAGTCTTCCTACGAAGGCGCGGAAGAGCTGCGCGCAACGTCTTACGGCGTCGGCAATACGAGCGAGCTGACGATCTGGTGCCGGGGGGCGACGCCGTCGCCGATTGAGCTGGAAGCCTACGCGAGCTATAACGATTCGCCGCCGCTGCTTGTATGCGAGCCGGCTTATTTGCGGAGCCGGGGCGCTTTTGGCATCTGGAGCTTGCCGGACCGGGGAACGCCCATTAAGGCCCGTCTCGAAGAGAAGCTGGACGGGATCATCGCCTTTTACCAAAGGGAGGTAGAGCAGAGGCGCTGGTACGGCTTCTGGGATTACGGCGATTTCATGCACAGCTATGACCCTGCCCGCCATGTCTGGAATTATGATCTCGGCGGCTGTGCGTGGCAAAATACCGAACTGGTCCCGAACATGTGGCTGTGGCTGATGTTTTTGCGTTCGGGACGCGAAGATATATTCCGGATGGCGGAGGCGATGACGCGCCATACAAGCGAGGTTGACGTCTACCACTTCGGTGAATACGCAGGCCTCGGCTCCCGGCATAACGTCGTCCATTGGGGCTGCGGCTGCAAGGAAGCCCGGATCAGCATGGCCGGCTTGCATCGCTATTATTATTATTTGACGGGGGACGAACGAATCGGGGATATGATGGATGTGGCCAAGGACGCCGATTATACAACCGTTCATATCGACCCGATGCGCGCCTATTTTCCGAAGGACGAGCATAAGACGCATATCCGGGTCGGTCCCGATTGGGCGGCCTTCAGCTCCAACTGGATGACCCGCTGGGAGCGTAAAGAGGATCCATTTTACCGTGACAAACTGCTGACCGGCATTCAATGTATCAAACAGGCGAATTTCGGTCTGATCTCCGGTCCGACTTACGGTTACGACCCGATAACCGGCGTGCTTACGTCGATGGGCGACGACAACTGGGGACGGCATCTGGCGTTATGCATGGGCGCACCGCAAGTGTGGTTCGAGCTGTCCGGCATGCTGAAGGATAAGCAGTGGGATGAGATGATGGCTGATTTTGGTGTGTTCTATAATCTCACGCAAGAAGAAAAGGATCAAATTACCGGCGGTGCAATCAGCACGAAGCGGTTTGAGCACCCTGTCCTGACACTGGCCCTCGTCGCTTACGGCGCTTGGTACCGAAAGGACAGACGTACAGCCGATTTTGCCTGGTCGACGCTGCTGTCACATCCTTTTGCTACAACAGATCTGGAGAAAGACTCGGCTGACGTTACTTACGCCGGCGAGCTGAAGGAGATTGACTGGATGAACACGAACGAGGCGTCGCAGTGGTCTTTGAACACGATCATCAGCCTGGAACTGATCCCGGACGCACTCCCGGGCCATACGGTATCGGAACGGCAACAAGCCAAGATATAAAGAAGCCTGGTAATCGGCACGTCCGCCCTGCAAAATAGTTGGCAATCCGCCCGTGGCTGGAAGAAAGGAGCATTACTTAAGATGAAACCTCATCAATCAACCGAATCAGGAGTTCCGGCACCGGCCGATAGCTCGCTTATTCCTGAAGGCTGGAGGGAGATATACGTGAACCCGCTAGCCGATCCCGAGCATGTCGCCGATTTTCGATTGGAAGGGAATGCCTCTGTCACGTTTCCTATGGGGCGAATGCGACTCGAGAGCATCTTGGATGAGAAGGAGGGACAGCGCGCCAATTTCGTGCTGTGGTGTCTTGAGGATTTTCCGGCAGACGCCGCAATTTCTTGGGATTTTTGGCCGGTGCGCGAGCCGGGCTTGGCCATGATGTTTTTTTGCGCAACCGGAACGGAGGGGCGTGATTTATTCGATCCTTCGATCAAGCCCCGGACGGGGGAATACGACCAGTACCATCACGGCGAAATGAATGCCTTCCATATCTCTTACTTTCGGAGGAAGTGGACGGAAGAACGGATGTTTCACACATGCAATTTGCGAAAAAGCTACGGCTTCCATCTGGTCGCTCAAGGGGCGGATCCCATCCCTGGCGTCATGGACGCGGTTGGCCCTTACCGGATGCTCATCGTCAAGGATAAGAACCGCATTACGTTTGCCGTTAACGACCTGCCGGTGTTCTCATGGGAGGACGACGGTCAGACGTACGGACCGCAACTCGCCGGCGGCAAGGTTGGTTTCCGCCAGATGGCCCCGTTGATTGGTGAATATGCAAATCTAACCGTGTATGCCGCAGGCAAATCATCAATTGAGAGGGGGCCTAATTATGAAAACCGACCATGATCAGTACAAAAATGAAACAAGGAATCAGTCCGAGGTTCAGCTGGAATACCTGGGTCGCGGGCTGGTTGCAGCTGTCACATCCGAAGGAGTATTTCTCAGCTGGCGATTGCTCGGGAATGAAGTGAGCGGCTTTAGCAGTAACGGACTGACCGGAACTGATTTTAACCTGTATCGAGATGGCAGCTTGATCGCAGTTGTCTGCGACAGCACCAATTATTTGGATCCCGGCGGGACGCCAGACTCGGTTTACTATGTTTGTGCCGTTGTCGACGGTCAAGAGGTCGACCGAAGTGCCGATGTCAATCCGTGGGAAGGTCCGTACTACGAAATACCCTTGCAAAAACCGGCTGACGGCATAACGCCGACCGGTCAAACCTTTACATACTCGGCGAATGACATGAGCGTAGGGGATGTAGATGGCGACGGCGAGTATGAGTTTTTTGTCAAATGGGACCCTTCAAACGCGAAAGATGTATCGCACTCCGGCTACACCGGACAGGTGTATATCGACTGTTATAAGCTGGACGGAACGCTGCTATACCGGATTGACCTAGGCGTGAACATTCGGGCAGGTGCCCACTATACGCAGTTTCTGGTCTACGATTTTGACGGAGACGGGAGAGCCGAGCTCATGTTTAAGACCGCACCCGGCACGAAGGTCATCCGGTACAATCAGGCAGGTCAGAGCACCACCGAAACTTATGTAACGATGCCGCCTGAGGATATCGCTGCCGGATACAGCCATTCGGACGACTATCGAATGAGCAGCGAGGATTACTATAAGCATATCGTCTCAGTGTTCATGCGCTGGCACTCCCATGAGGAGGTGGTGGCCGGACGATGGCCCTCCACGCTGGAAGAATGCTTTGGGATCGAGCAACGTTACGATTACCCTTTGTCCAGGGGGGATGCGGAACGGCTCGCCGATTACTTCCTCGATGTGTATGCTCCCAGTCGGAGTGGCCGCAACAATTTGCGGTCATTCGAGGGATTCGTTCTTGATGGGCCTGAATATTTAACCGTATTTTATGGGCATACGGGCGAGGAATTGGAGACGATCCCCTATAAGCCGGGGCGGCATGATGACGGTCTGATGTGGGGGGATTATGCTTGGAACCGCATCGAGCCCGGTAATCGCGTGGACCGATTTCTGGCAGGCGTAGCCTATTTGGACGGCAAACAACCGTTTGCGATCTTTGCCCGCGGCTACTATACCAGGGCCGCCGTCGCAGCCTATTCCTGGGATGGAAAGCGCCTTAAGGAGAAGTGGTTCGTCGACAGCGGCTGGGTTTCGATGAATAACCCTTTTCATGATACGCTTGGTCTAGAGGACGGCCGCAGTGAGAAGTTCGGCAGCCTCGCTAAACAAGGCGCGCATTCATTAAGCGTTGCAGATGTGGACGGAGATGGCTGCCACGAAATTATATACGGGGCGGCAACCATCGACCATGACGGAACGATTTTATACAGCTCTCGGGCTGAAATGCCCCCGGAAAGCAAGGAGCCTGGCGCAATCTCCAAGCTGGGTCACGGCGATGCACTTCATGTAGCGAATATAGATCCGGATCGGCAAGGGTTGGAGATATTTATGGTCCATGAAAGCGGCGCATCGGGACCCTACGGATATACGCTGCGTGATGCGGCAACCGGCGAGGTGTTATACGGCGGCTTCGCAATCGATGACGTTGGGCGCGGAATGATCGGGCAGGTTGAACCGAATCATCGCGGCCTTCAAACATGGTGCAGCGAAGGTTATGAAAGCGATGAAGCGTTCGGCTTGATGACATGTACGGGAGAACGGATTGCGGCACAGGTACCGGGCACGAACATGAGCATCAAATGGTCGGCTGATATGACCACACAGATCATCAACGGCAGATTCGACGAGCCGGTTACGATCGACGACTGGAAACGAGGCAGGCTGCTTACCGCAGAAGGCGCGGTTTCCAACAACGGTACGAAGGGAAATCCATGCCTTGTTGCGGACGTGTTCGGAGATTGGAGAGAGGAGCTGTTGGTTCGAACAAAGGATAGCTCGGCGATCCGTATCTACTTGAGCACCGAAGTAACGGACCGAAAATTGTATACGTTGATGCATGATACGCAATATCGGACAGGAATTGCATGGCAGAATGTCGTATATAACCAGCCAAGTTATACAAGCTTTTATTTTGCATCCGATATCGATTGGGGAATGGTGCCTGTTCCGCAATTGTATCTTCCCCGCGCAAGGCGAAGGTAATCGGCCCCCGTTACGAGGGGGATATTTCGTTCACGAGGAGTATATCTCGTAATGGAAGCATAATCCGTCACGAGGAGCATATCCGATGAGGAGGAAACAGGATGACCAAAATTATGAAGTGCTTTCCTGGAGGGAGGCACAAAGCCCTGACATTGAGTTATGACGACGGACGATTTGCCGATCGGCGGCTGGTGGACATCTTGAACCGGCATGGGCTCAAAGGAACTTTTCATATCAATTCCGGGCTGCTCGGAACGCCGGACAGGGTGGGGGCAGAAGAGGTCAGAACGCTTTATGAAGGTCACGAGGTATCGGCGCATACGTTGACCCATCCGACGATCGCTCGCTGTCCGAATGAGCAAATCGTGCATGAAGTCATGGAAGACCGGCGCATTTTGGAGGGTATCGTAGGGTATACGGTTCGAGGGATGTCGTATCCGAACGGCTCTTACAGCCGCAGAATTAAAGAGATGCTGCCGGGCCTCGGGATAGAATATGCGAGAGTCGTTGCGAGTTCAGGGCATTTCGGAATGCCGGACGATTTCCTGGAATGGCAGCCGACCTGTCATCATAATCGTGATTTGATGAAGCACGCCGAGACCTTCATGAGCCTGCATAAAAAGCAGTACTTGTATCTGATGAACGTATGGGGGCATAGCTACGAATTCGATCACGATCAAAATTGGGAACTTATGGAACAGTTCTGCGCTTATGTAGGAGGTAAACCGGAAATCTGGTATTGCACGAACATCGAGTTAGTCGATTATACGAAAGCATTCGAAGGACTGAAGTTTGCAGCCGCGTTGGATTTCGTCTATAACCCGTCAGCATTAAGCGTTTGGTTGGACGTGGATGGACAGATTGTCGAAGTGAAAGGCGGAGAGCAGATCAAGCTTTAGCGGGAGTGCCGAAATGGCAGTTGGAGGGAGCTTTTGAGGATTTTTCATGATCATTCATCAAAAGGAGGGATATCGGATGAACCAAGGGAAGGCAATTGATCCTTTGCTCATCGGGAGGCTGGATATTCGGGCAGCAGGTCCGCGGTGTAAAATGCTGCTTGGCGACTTAAACGGAGACGGCCGGATGGAGATGCTGCTCGTTCAACCCGACAACCGCCAGGACGTGCGTTACATTCCCCATCAGGTGCAGTGCCTCACTGCGTACGATTTGGAGGGGAATCTGCTGTGGCAAACAGGCAAACCGGATCCTGGCGCCGGCAGTCAAGGCTCGGATTATCCCGCTCAAATTGTCGATATCGACGGAGACGGTCATTTAGAGGTGTTATGCGTTATGGAGAACCGTCTCTTGGTCATTAACGGGTACGACGGAAGCGTCAGATCATCGCATGAGCTGCCGGATCCGGAGGCGCATGACTGCATTATCGTTGCGAATTTGACGGGAAGCCCGCATACGCGGGATATCATCCTAAAGGATCGTTATCGCCGCATGTGGGCAATGGACCATCATTTCAACATCCTATGGACGCATGAGGGCAATCCGGGCCACTTCCCTTGGGTCTACGATTTGGACGGGGACGGGTATGATGAAGTGATGGCCGGTTATACCTTGTTGGACCATGACGGCACGCCGTTATGGAGCTGCCGCGATTTGGATGACCATGCCGATTGCATTTGGATCGGCGACGTGAACGGCGACGGAGACCCGGAGATCGTGATCGGAGGCAGCGTCACGGTCATGTATGACCGAAACGGGAGGGAGCTATGGCGATACGAAGGCTCCATCGAGTCGCAGCACATCGCGCTCGGTCGCTTCCGAAGCGACCTGCCTGGATTGCAAATTGCGGGGCTGGACCGGCTTGTGAGAGAGGACGACGGGAAGGGTTTGGTCGGCAAGGACGCCTTATTCCTGCTCGACGGCAGCGGCCGGGAGGTTTGGAAAGAAGACCGCAAAACACCAGGCTGGCTAACGATTATCGAGCCTTTGCGCGGATGGGCGGAAGGAGCCCTGGACTATATATTGGCTTATCGGCGCGGTGGAGGGGTCCTTCCCACCTTGTATGACGGTCACATGAATGCAATCGCGGAGTTTCCTGACGAGGGATATGCCGTCCATGCCGACTTATGGGGAAGCGGTATGGAGCAAGTCATTATTTACAGCGATGAAACAGCGTCTATCTATTCGAGCAAAAGTGCAGATTTAAGCGAGCCTGCTTCGGGTATTCCTTTGCCGCAGACGAAACGGCTGTCCAGCTCGACCTTGTATCCGGGCGGGGAAGTTCCGCTGTTCTCTAGTTGATGTGGCGAATCCCCGGTCCAATTTCGAGATCTTGCGGTCTTATTCCAAAACCCTATCTTCCATAAATGGTCTCGTGATACATTACTTAAAAATCATAGTGGAGAGAGGGTGTCTGTCATGCATAAAGTAATCCAGCCCAAAATCCTATACTTCGGCACTTCGGTCGTATTGATCAGCACGGTCAACGAAGACGGCACGCCCAACCTGGCTCCAATGTCTTCCGCCTGGTGGCTCAATCAATCATGCATGCTTGGGATGAGCAGCAAATCCCAGACCGTTCAAAATCTGATCCGTGAGCGCGAGTGCGTGCTGAATCTTCCGTCGGTTGACTTGATTCCCGCAATCGATCAATTGACGCTATTGACCGGTCGCAATCCTGTGCCGGAATCTAAAGCCGAGAGGGGATATCAGCATGAGGCGGATAAGTTTGGGATCGCCGGGCTAACTCCACTTCCGTCCGAACTCGTTCACGCACCGCGCGTCAAGGAATGTCCCATCCACCTGGAAGCCAGGCTTGTGAAGGTCCACCCTTTTGAAGAACCAAGTTCGCTTGTTGCCATGGAAGTTTACATTGAAAAAGTGCATATCGAAGAAGGGCTTCTTATGGATGGAGAGTCCAACTATATCGATCCTTCGAAATGGAATCCGATGATCATGAATTTTTGCGAATATTTCGGGCTAAGCGAGCAGCTTTCTGCATCGAAGTTAGCGCCGGTATTCGGACCTCGGTCCGTATAAATGAAAGATCACGATCATCGAAGAATCAAGGAACCCGTACAAAAAGAGTTGAGCAAAAAGGGAAGCTCCAAGGATTGCGTTACACATCGTGGCACCCTCACTTCCCGGGTTCGCCTGTTCCGCTTATCCAGAGCCGGCAGATGAGGCTCCGTGGAGCAGCAAACGCGTCGCCCGCGTCTGGACCGAGATAATGCGCAGGCTGGGTTACCTTATTGAGAGGTTTACAGAATATGACGGATGGCCGAAGAATACGGATGAAAATCCCCGAGATCGGAGCAGTGAGAGTCATATGATTGCCATGTCAAATCCAGACACACTCATCGATGATCTACGGCTACTTATTAGCAAGCTTCTCTGACACAGCATAGTGAGAAAAAGCACATTTGGTCTCGCCAAATCGCTTGGAAAGGGAACAGAGATCATTTCTCGAACCTTACTCAAGCAATCATAGAACAGACCGTGCAGCAGCTGCTGCACGGTCTTTCTTATTGTTCACACGCAAGTTCGTCATATCTTTATTCCGCGGCGGTGGTTCGGGTGATGGATACGCTAGACTCCCGCACGATCAGTCGGGGTTCGAACTGAACGCGTTCGTAGCCGCCGCTTTTCCGTTCCCGCAAACGCTTCAAGAGCAGCTCCGTGGCAAGCCGCGCCACCTCGTCACCCATTATGGAAACAGAGCTGATCTGCGGCGTAGTAACCGTGGTCCACGCGTTGTTGTCGATGCCCACGACAGCGACGTCTTCCGGAACCTTGATCTTCAATTCTTTAAATCGGTTAACAATGCCGATGGCGACCATGTCGTTGACGGCATAGATCGCGTCCGGCATATGTTTAAGCCCGTAGAAGTAATCCGCCGCGCGGACGCCTGTCTCGAAAGAGAAATCTTCTCCGAAATAAACGAGGGAAGGGTCGACCTTATTCAACGACTGCTCATATGCCCAGTAACGTTCTTCGATTTTATCCTTTGGCGCGCCGGCATAAGCGATCCGCGTTCTCCCGATCTTGATGAGATGCTCCATGACAAGTCTGCCTTCCTGCCTTGCGAGGCCGACGATATCGGCCTTGTACTCATCGCCGAGCTGCTTGCCATAATTGATGATGGATACCGGAAGGCTGGATTTGCTAATCAGATCTCCGAGCGTTTTAGGGTAAGCGAGCGGCATGATGATCAGCCCGTCCACGTGCAGCTTCTTGATATCCCGCACGATTTCGAGCTCGTTCCGGGCGTTGCCGGCCGTATTAATCTGAACAACCCGATACCCGTGCTGTTTGGCAGTCTGTTCGACCGACCAGGCGATTTCCGGGATGATGGCGTTCCGGATGTCCGGGACGGCCAAGGCGATTTGATACGTCTGACGGACCTTTAAGCTTTGAGCTGACGTATCCGGACTGAAGCCGATTTCTTCGATTACCTGCATGATCATGGCCTTTGTTTTCGGACTGATTCCTTTGCTGTTGTTGATGGCTCTGGAGACGGTGGCAATACCGACGCCTGCTTTTTTGGCAACATCCTCAATGGTTACTTTTTTTGAATTCGTCATAATCCTTTAACCCTTTCTCTATCGGAAACGTTTCCTGTATGAGTACGAAAATATTGGATGATTGAGGCAATCACCTCTATTATAGCATGCATGCTTCCTTATTTCCTAAAGACGGGGGAGGATGGGGAGTTGGGGGATAAGAAGGTGTTTTGAAGATGACAATATAACTTCACGGCGATTGTCGGCGGTAATTGAGATCCATTGGAATACCGGGAAACTGCGATTTATGGCATGCTACAGACAAAGAGCCTTGACATGCTATATCACCTTTCACAATTCAAGGAAGAAGATTTGACAGAATAGCGAAACTATGACATATTTGATTTCGGAAACGTTTCCTATTTCATTCTTTTATTTTCGAACTCATAAGGAGATGAAGACGATGCAAGCACTGCGCTGGCATGGTGTGAAGGATCTGCGGCTCGAGAACATTGAGGAGCCTCAAGCAACGAAAGGTAAAGTGAAAATCAAGGTGGAATGGTGCGGTATTTGCGGAAGCGACCTCCACGAATACGTAGCCGGACCGATTTTTATACCTGAATCAACCCCGCATGCGCTTACCGGAGAACAGGCACCGGTCGTTATGGGCCATGAATTTTCGGGCCAAGTGGTTGAAGTCGGGGAGGGAGTAACTCGCTTTAAAGCCGGCGACCGCGTCGTCGTAGAACCTGTTTTTTCCTGCGGGACTTGCGAGGCATGCCGTCAAGGTAAATACAATTTGTGCGAAAAAATGGGCTTCCTGGGCCTGGCCGGCGGCGGAGGCGGATTCTCCGAGTTCGTCGCAGCGGATGAGCATATGGTGCACAAAATTCCCGACAGTGTTTCGTATGAGCAGGGGGCATTGGTTGAGCCGTCGGCCGTTGCCTTGTACGCAGTACGCCAGAGCCAGCTGAAAGCCGGCGATCGCGCCGTCGTGTTTGGTGCCGGGCCGATCGGACTGCTTGTCATCGAGGCGCTGAAGGCTGCAGGCGCTTCGGATATCTACGCCGTAGAGCTGTCCGAGGAACGGAAACAGAAGGCGACGGAGTTAGGGGCGATCGTGATTGATCCGAAAGCCTGCGATGTCGTCGAGGAGCTGAAGCAGCGCACCGGCGGGGGTGTCGAGGTCGCTTTCGAAGTGACCGGCGTTCCTCCCGTTCTCACTCAGGCAATCCATTCCACGAAGATCGGCGGGCAGATTATGATCGTCAGCATTTTCGAAACCACTGCGCCGATCATTCCGAACGATATTGTTATGAAAGAACGGAGCATCACCGGCATTATCGGCTATCGTGACGTGTTCCCGGCCGTGATCAGCCTGATGGAGAAAGGCTTCTTCCCGGCAGAGAAGCTCGTTACGCAGAAGATTAAGCTAAATGAAGTGGTGGAGCATGGATTTGAGGCGCTGCTCAAGGAAAAGAACCAGGTAAAGATTCTCGTCAGTGCCCATTAATTCAAGGCTCGCGAGGTAATACGATAACAGAAAGACCGCTTAACAACGCGGTCTTTTTTTCATTTCTCCCAATCTTTTAAATGATTAGATCTTGACGATCCAGGGAATCGAACCTAGAATGTGTTATAACAACTATGAAATTACATAACAACATATCATAACAAATATAGGAAGGGGATGATGAATTGCTGAATTCAGGAGATGAACATCTGTGTTTCTTACGCTGACAAACATCTCCGCCGCGTTTACCTTTTTCAAGAAGGAGGTCATGGCCACAAATGGACGCTCGCCTATCCTCGGCATCCGCACAGCCCGTACAGAGGCCGAGCAAATGGAAGCATGTCAAAAAGCAGCTGAAGCGAAATGTCGGACTGTATCTCATTATTTCTCCGGCGGTACTTTACTTCTTGATCTGGCACTACTGGCCGATGTACGGCGTTCAAATCGCGTTTAAGGATTTTATGCCCGGACTAGGCATTTGGAACAGCCCATGGGTCGGCTTGGAGCACTTCGAGCGGCTGTTTGATGCGTATTACTTTTGGACAATTCTGAAAAATACGATCGGCATCAGCCTGTATGGACTGCTCGTCGGCATCCCGGCACCTGTTCTCTTGGCGCTGCTCTTCAATGAACTGCGGAGCCGCAAATTCCGCTCATTCGCCCAGACCATCTCCTACGCTCCTCACTTCATCTCCGTCGTGGTCGCAGTCGGTATCCTGTTCTTTTTCATCTCGCCGACGAACGGCGTTTTCAATTCCATTCTGGTTTCTCTCGGGAAAGAACCCGTCGATTTTTTAGCCGAACCATCTAACTTTTGGCATTTGTATGTTTGGTCCGGCGTGTGGCAGGGAATCGGCTGGTCGTCACTTATCTACAGCGCTACGATATCCGGCATATCCCCGGATTTATACGAGGCGGCTTACATGGACGGTGCCAGCAAGTTCCGCCGCATCTGGCATATTACGATTCCCGGAATCCTGCCGACCATTGTCATCTTATCGATTTTGAGCGCCGGAAGCATTATGAGCGTCGGCTTCGAGAAAGTCCTGCTGATGCAAAACCCGATGAACCTGGAAACCTCTGAGGTTATTTCGACTTATATGTACAAAAGCGGGCTGATTAACACCCAGTACAGCTTCTCCGCGGCAGTCGGCCTGTTCAACAACGTCATAAACTTCATGATCCTGATTATCGTCAATGCGGCAGCCCGCAAGGCCGGGGAAACCAGCTTATGGTAGGGAAGAATGCCGACTGTATGTTAAGGAGGGAACCTATGTCGTGCTGCTGAACATCAAACGAACGCCTGGCGAGAAAATCGCGGATATCGTCATTCTGGTGCTCGCCGTCTTGGTCACCGTCATCATTCTGTATCCGCTCGTGTTCGTGCTGTTTGCTTCATTCTCCGATCCGCGTCAAATCTGGGACAAGCCGCTGCTGTTATATCCGGCCGGCTTCAATCTCGATTCGTATGCCAAGGTGTTTGAGAACGGCGAAATATGGCGCGGGTACCTGAACACCATCCTGTATGCCTTCCTGGGAACTGCCATCAACCTGATCATGACGGTGCTCGCCGCCTATCCGCTGTCCCGCAAACGGTTTTACGGTAAAGGTCTGTTTACGATGCTGTTTGCGTTTACGATGTTTTTTGGCGGTGGTCTGATTCCTCTGTATTTGGTCAATAAGCAGCTTGGGCTGCTGAACACGGTATGGGCGCTTGTGCTGCCGGGGGCGATCAGCGCCTACAACATGATCATCATGCGCACCTATTTCCAGACGCGGATTCCGATCGAGCTTGAAGAAAGCGCCTATGTGGACGGCTGCGGCGATTTTCAGATGCTGTACAAAATCGTGCTCCCGCTGTCCATGCCCATCATTGCCGTCATGCTTCTGTTCTACGGCGTCGGCCATTGGAACTCTTACTTCGATGCGATGATCTACTTAACGGATCGGGAGAAGTTTCCGCTGCAGCTTATTTTGCGGGAAATTCTCGTGCAGAACGATTTCAAGGAGATGGCCGGCATATCGGTCGGGGCTGAGTATGCGGACCAGATGATGGTGAAGGAAGGGCTGAAGTATGCGATTGTCGTCCTGTCCGCACTGCCGCTGCTTCTGTTGTATCCGCTGCTGTCGCGTTTTTTCGAGAAAGGCATCATGGTGGGAGCGATCAAGGGATAACACGGGGATTCAAGCAGGAACCGCCCGATTTCTTGGCTTGGACCTCATAAAGATGGAAAGAGGGGATTGTTGATATGAGAAAAAGACTTCAATTTCTGCTTGCCTTGACCCTGACATTCTCTTTGCTCCTGTCCGCCTGCGGCGGGTCCGGGAGCGAAGCTTCTCCGGAGCCTTCCGATACCGAAGGGGATCCGGGAAGCATTACACTGCATATCGTGAAGCGCGGTTATACGGATGTTCATCCTCCGGCCGATCAGCTGTGGATGTGGCAAAAATACGAGGAGATCTCCGGCATTAAGGTCGAGTTCGAGGAACTTGCCGGCGCAGCCGTAACGGAGCGGAAAAACGTCATGCTCGGCTCCAACGATCTTCCCGATGCATTTTATCGCATCGCCTTCGGAACGGACGAGCTGATGAAATACGGCAAACAGGGATTGTTCATACCCCTTGAGGAATTGATCGAGGAGCATGCACCTAATTTGCGAAAGCTGCTGAACGAGAATCCGGACATCAAGGGAGCGATCACGATGTCCGACGGACACATCTACGCGCTGCCCTATGTCGACTTCTCGAAGGCATTTAATTCCGTCCGGTTATATATCAATAAATCCTGGCTGGATGAAGCCGGACTTGACGTTCCGAAGACGACCGCAGAGCTCCGCGAGGCGCTGAAGAAGGTAAGAGAGAAGGATGATTCCCGCCTGGGCTGGGTCCTTGAGACGCAGTATTGGACCTTCCTGGAAAGCTTCCTCGCAGGCAGCTACGGCATGGGAGAAGGCGGCGCCAAGGCGTTCGGCCAATATTTGTACAAGGACGCCGATGGACAGGTGAAAACGACGTTCAACGATCCGAAGTACCGGGAGCTTCTGCGGTATATGAGCGATTTGTATAAAGACGGCTCCCTTGCGCAGCAAAATTTCACGACCGGCTACGACTACGCCAAATGGTCGGCGGACGGCGCGAGCGGAAAGATCGGCTCCTTCGTATGGGAAGGCCCTGGATATATCGGCAAGGAGGCTGCCGAGCAGTACGTTGGCATTAACGCGCTGGAAGGACCGAATGGAGACAAGGTTGCCGGCACGCTCGGACCGCCTGCCAAAGGCATATTCGGATTCATCATAACGAACAAAAACAAGCATCCGGTCGAAACGATCAAATGGATCGATTACTTCTACGGCGAGGAGGGCATCAACTTCGGCACCTTCGGGTTAGAGGGCGAAACATACGATCTCGTAGACGGCAAGCCGAGGTACAAGGAAGACATCTTGAATTATAAGGGAGGCGTGCAGCTCGGGGCGTTCCAATACGTCGACAATGTGTACGGTGCGTATTACCCTTATGTGGAGCCGGACGATGAGCTGCGGATGTCTGCAAGAGGGACAACGGTAGCCGACGAGATTAAGGCGGACCCGGCTGAGCTGGATGAATTCGCCCCGAAGGAGCTGTGGCCGGATTTCGTGCCTACAGATGAGGAAGCGAACACGACGAGCGCAATCTTGACCGATATCAATAAATATATCCAGGAAATGAGGGTCAAGTTCGTGACGGGGAAGGCCAGCTTGGATACCGATTGGGACGGATACGTCAAGACGCTCGACAAGATGGGGGCCAAGGAGTACCTGGAAATCAAGCGTACGCAATACGAACGATATTTGAACGTCAAATGATCCTATGGCATTGTTCACGAGCGATTGCCGAGACTGCTGTGTAAACGATCGCTTGCCCGGTATGGGCGTACGGCAGCGGGCGATTTCCGTGCAGCGAGTTTACATGCCGATGTTAGAAACGCTATAATTTAGCGTAACAAGCGAGATACGTGCAAGTACGTTAAAGATGGGATGAGAGCGAAGTTGACCAAAGACAATAAACCGCTGTACAGCGTTATGATGGACGAGCTGAAATCACAAATTGTTTCGGGCCGCTACCCTCCCGAATCCCAGCTGCCCACGGAGGCCGAGCTGAGCTCGGCCTTTGGCGTGAGCCGCATTACGACAAGAAGAGCGCTCGAAGAGCTCGAGCGGGAAGGCTTGATCTACCGGATTAAAGGAAGCGGGAGCTTCGTCAAACCCAGAAGCCGCGGGCAAGATGGAAGAGAGGAAGGCACCGGAAAAATGATCTCCCTGATCCTGCCCTCGGAGGATGACCGGGGCACGATGGGGTACATTCGCGGCGCATCGGACTGGCTGAATGCGAATGGCTACTACTTGAGCATTCATCAAAGCGATTACGACTCCCAGAAAGAGCGGGATCTGCTGGAAATGCTGACGCGAAAAGGAATAGCGGCAATCATCCTGTATCCCAGGAACGATCAGACGAATTATGATATCCTTCACCGGCTTACGCTGGAGGACTATCCGATCATTACCATTGATAAATATTTCGACAGCCTTCCGCTCGGAGCGGTCGTATCAGACAACTACAGCGGCTCGTACCAGGCGGTATCCCGACTCATCGAGCTCGGCCACCGCAAAATCGCATTCCTGACGGCTGTAAGCATTGAATCTACTTCCTCGGTCCGGGACAGGTATTTCGGTTATTGCCAGGCGCTTAAGGATCACGGGATTCCTCTTGACAGCCGATATATTTGGCTGAATATGAAGGGATACCGGGAACAAGTCGGCGCGGAGCGATTCTATAACGAGCTGCTTGATTCCTACCGTGCGGAGGGCATCACGGCCGTTCAGACCGAGAATGATCTTATCGCCGCCAACCTGCTGAATCTCTGTCTGGACAGAGGAATTCGTATTCCGGAGGATATTTCGATTATTGGGTTCGACAACAATCCGGTCACAGAGCATGTCATCATACCACTGACGACGGTTGAACAAAACTTTTATGAAATCGGACGCCAGGCCGCCGAGATTATCGTGAACTGGCTGGAAATGGGCAAGCAAGCCTCGGGCAAAATCCTGGTGCCGGTCAAGCTGGTTGAGCGAGGAACAACGGCTGTTGCGCCGCGAAGCGGGCTCCCCGATTAGAGAGGATGAAGGAAATCTCTTTCAGCACGCGCGATCCTATGTATTAGTCAGGCAATATTTCCACACCTTAAACTTTGTATATGCCAAGAACCCGCGCGATAATGATCGGCGGGTTCTTGGTGCTTGCCGAGCCTATGCTGTGAGTTTAGGTTTCCCTATTAAACAATGCCAAAACCAAAGGAGCTAGCAATGATAACCAGAAGAATAAAGAGAACCAGGATTGCTCCTATGGAGTAGCCTCCGCCATATCCGTTTACTTCACCCACAAGGAAACCTCCTCTCATCTCCGAATACTTAATACTATGTTTAGGTTGATATGTTTGATTGGGTTTAAAGTAAGTTGTGTTGTTGTACATAGTCTGAGGGCGAGAAACCGGTGTGTTTTTTAAACATCCGATAAAAATAGGAAGTGTCGTAATAACCCAGATAGTCTGCGATATGTGTGATGCTCATGTCCGAGTGAATCAGCAGGCTGCAGGCTTCCTGCACCCGCAGCTGATGCATATATCGAATCGGAGATTGACCATACACCTCTTTGAAAAGGGCCGCGGCATAGCCCGGAGAGCGATGGATTAATCTCGCCAATGCATCGATTTCTATCGATTCGCGATAATGCTCCAGCAGATAGGATTTGATGGTATCCGCGTAGTTTCGTTTGCTGGGCGCAAGCTCAGTCTTTTCGAGCTCACGGGCCAGCATCCCGATCAGCTCCTGCATGATGCCTCGACAGATCATCGTGCGGTAGCTTTTGCCGCCCCGCATTTCCTCGTATAATCGCTCGCAGCGGCGATAGGCATATTGAATATGCGTAAGGTTGAATTTCATGAATTGCCCTGCGTCCAGAAATGGAATTCCAGTTGGCTCTTGGCGATCCAGCGTAAATAGAATCGTATGCTTCTGATGCGGGGTATCGTTCCAATTGCCGCCGCTTCTTCTGGTAGACTGAGGGATAAAGAGCACGTCTTCTTTTTCCGCAATCACTTCTTCTCCGTTGATCTCGTATCTTACCTTGCCTGCTCTTACTACAACAAGGACGTTGTATGCAATCGTCTCCAGCTGTGTCCGCCAATTTGGGATGTAATCATCAAAATTCACGCTCATCAATTGGAACACATTCGAGCACCTCGCAGTGATTTTATACCTATAGCCTAGCATATTTATACTTGCTTTGAGTAGAATTTCGTTCGCTTCTATGATCTTCTTGTATGAAAATTGGAATGGAATCGTACACCAAACCAGCGAAATGTACATCGACTCCGCATGCATCGCGGCCTATAATTTCAAGCAACGACACATTGACCATTTTATTTGTAGCTTCAACAAGTCGGAAGTGGATAACGAAGAGGAAGGGAACGATGTGGATATGAGAGTATTGCTGCTGGATTTGGATTCAACCAGACCGGATCATCTCGGCTGCTACGGTTATCATCGCAATACATCGCCCAATATTGACCGGATTGCTGCGGAAGGCGTACGTTTTGACAATTACTATACCTCGGACGCGCCATGTTTTCCTTCAAGAACGGCATTAATGACCGGCAAGTTCGGCATACATAACGGCGTCGTCGGTCATGGGGGCACGGCTGCCGACGTGCGGCATGAAGGCATTGCCCGCGACTTTCACGACAAGCTCGTAACGGAGAGCTTTCCCGCAATATTCCGCCGGGCCGGCATGAAGACGGCCTTGATCAGTCCGTTCGGAGAACGCCATTCGGCATGGACCTTTTATGCGGGCTTCAATGAAATCTACAATACCGGTAAGAGCGGCATGGAGTCTGCCGAAGAGGTATCGCCAGTCGTTCTGGATTGGCTGGAGCGCCATGCGGATGAGGACCAATGGATGCTATACGTGAATTTTTGGGATCCGCATACACCGTATCGTGCTCCCCAGTCGCTGGGAAATCCCTTCGAGCATGATCCTCTGCCTGCTTGGATTACGGAAGAGGTGCTTCAGGAGCATCGGAAGAAGGTTGGCCCGCATGGAGCAAACGAAATTAACATGTATAATAGTGAAGTATCCCCCAAATATCCGCGACATCCAGGGGAGATCAAGTCGATGGAGGATTTGCGGATGATGGTGGACGGCTACGATTGCGGCATTCGCCATATGGACGAGCATATCGGTGCGATCTTCGAATTGCTGGAGAATAAGGGAGTCATGGATGATCTGGTCATTATCATTACTGCGGATCATGGCGAGAACATGGGGGAGCTTGGGATTTATGGAGAACATGGTACGGCGGATCAGGGAACGTGCCGCATTCCGATGATTATCCGGGGACCTGGGATCAAGAAGGGAATTACGGACCCCGCGCTTCATTATCATCTGGATCTACTGCCTACGATGGCGGACTATCTGAACGTCGCTCCGGCTGCAAGCTGGGACGGCATCAGTTACGCCGATAGCCTGCGGACAGGGCAAGGGAGCGGCAGAGAGTATCTGGTCGTATCGCAATGCGCCCATGTTTGTCAACGAAGCGTTCGTTTCGGAGAATGGCTCTACATTCGGACCTATCATGACGGCTTTCATCTGTTCGACAAAGAGATGCTGTTCCATATTTCCGAAGATGTCCATGAACAGCATAACCAAGCGTCTCAAAGACCGGAGCTTTGCAGGGAAGCGGTCTATCTGCTGAATGAGTGGCATGATCAGATGATGTCCACGATGCCGTTTGACGTGGATCCGTTGTGGACGGTCATGAAAGAGGGGGGACCTTACCATGCCAAAGGTCATCTGCCGCGATATATTGAGCGCTTAAAGAATACAGGCCGGGGAGAAGCGGTACCGGAGCTGATGCGACGTCATCCTCGGGAGTTTGTATAATAGAAAACGATGTTGCAGTGAATGGATGCAGGATAACCGCTCTAATATGGTTGTCCTGTTCTCTGTATCAAGGATTAGGAGGAATCGAGCGTGGGAGAACATCATTCTTGCTGTACGGGATCCAGAGCGAACGTTCAGCTTGCGGAAGCCGATCGGAATGAACAACCTGTCATGGTGCGTGAAAGCCTTGACCATAAACCGTCTCAAGCGGATGTTCATACGGACATGATAGCAATCCCTGAGGGGACGTTTATGATGGGCACGAATTCGAAAGAAGGCTTCCCAAGTGACGGTGAAGGGCCGGCGCGGAGCGTTACGGTTTCCGGATTCGAAATTTCGCCGTATGCCGTAACGAATAGGGAATATCAACGCTTTGTAGAGGACACCGGTTATGTAACGGAAGCTGAGAAATTCGGATGGTCGTTCGTATTTGAACTGCTGGCCTCAGATGAGACCAAAGCTAAAGTGACGCAGGTTCCGCAAGAAGCGCCTTGGTGGCTGGTGGTGGAAGGCGCTAACTGGGCTGCACCCGAGGGAGCAGACTCGACTCTCGAAGGCCGGATGGACCATCCGGTGGTACATGTCTCGTGGAATGACGCCATGGCGTATTGCGAGTGGGCCGGCGTGCGGCTCCCGACGGAAGCGGAATGGGAATATGCCGCGCGCGGGGGGTTAGAGGACAGGACCTATCCATGGGGCGATCTGCTGAAGCAGGATGGAGAACACCAGTGCAATATTTGGCAGGGCAAATTTCCAATCAAAAACAACGCCAGCGACGGGTATATCGGGACGGCGCCCGTTGATGCCTACAAACCGAATGGTTACGGATTGTATAACGTGTCCGGCAATGTGTGGGAATGGTGCGGCGATTGGTTCAGCCCGTCCTATCATCAACAAACATCAGCCAGTAATCCGTTCTACGCAGAGCCAACCGGAAGAAGGTCTATGCGCGGGGGCTCGTACCTGTGTCACAGATCCTATTGCAACCGGTACCGCGTGGCAGCCCGCAGCGGGAATACGCCCGACAGCTCGACGGGCAATTGCGGTTTCCGAGTTGTAAGAGATTCCTTGCCTCGATGATAGAAAACATGCTACAATTCGAATCGAAACAGAAATGTTTTGTTTAGTATGCACAAAGAAGGCAAGGTGAAGGAAATGGTACGCGCTTCAGCACGGCAACATATTCTGAACGTGGCTTCAGAATCATTCTACCGCGAGGGCATTCGTTCCGTTGGGATCGATACCATTGTTGAACGAGCCGGTGTGAGCAAAGCCACGCTTTATCGTCATTTCCCGACCAAGGACGATTTAGTCATGGCATACCTTCAAGAACAGGATCATATCAATTGGGAGCATTTTGATGAAGTGATCGCCAAAAAAGAGGGGAAACCTAAAGAGCAGTTATTAGCTTTGATCGATGCGACCATCGAGATGCTCGAGCCGGGTTATCATCGAGGCTGTCATTTTCTAAATGCTCTTGCTGAATTTTCCGAAGAAGATCACCCAGTCCATTTACTTGCTGTAGAGTACAATCGTGCCATACGTCAGCGTTTATCCCGTTTGACACAGTTGGCCGGTGTGAATGACGATACATTGACAGATCAACTAATGCTTGTCATTAACGGCGCGTTGTCCTCCGTTTCGGTTTATGGATTCTCGGGACCTGCGGCACAGCTTAAGGCGTTATCTACACATTTGATTGAATTATATCTTGGTCAAACGAACGAATAGATTTAACCACGAACCTAAAGCGAGTTAACGGCTTTAGGTTTTTTTTGCGCCTTAAATTGACAGGGACATGAACGAACGGGGCTGAAGGGGATAAAGGATATCGCACGGATAAGCAATCAAGCCTTGCATCATTGGGATGGAATCTTCCCTTTCCCATAGACTTTCCCATAGACATGGAAGAAATATCTTGACACGATTATGAACCGTGTTGTATTGTTTTCTCAAACGAAACAAAACAGTTTCGTTTCACTAATGGAAAATTGGAGGAATTTATATGAGTGATGTAACAGTGATCGGTTTAGGACCAATGGGTACCGCCCTCGCACAGGCGCTGCTCCGAAATGGTCATCGCGTTACCGTATGGAATCGGACGGTTGAAAGAGCAGAAACTCTCGTCAGGGACGGGGCAATTCTAGCTCCCAATGCAGCTTCTGCTGTAGCTTCCAGTCCGGTAACGATCGTCTGTGTAGCCAATTACAAGATCTCTTACAGCGTGTTGGACACACCTGAGGTTACGGCAGCCCTCGCCGGCCGAGTGTTCGTGCAGCTAAGCACGGGGACTCCCCAAGAGGCTAGAGATAATGCAGCATGGGCACGGGAGCATGGAGCCGATTATCTGGATGGGGCCATCCCCGCCACACCACCGCAAATTGGAAGACCGGACACGACAATTTTTACATCAGGCTCGAAATCGGCTTACGAGAAAAGTGAGGCCCTGCTCAAGAGTCTGGCTGGAAACGTTCCCTACCTGGGAGAAAAGGTCAGCGCAGCATCCACAACGGATCTGGCATTTCTGTCTACGCTATTCGGTTCCATGATGGGATTCTTTCATGCGGCGCGCATCATTGAATCCGATGGCCTGCGCGTAGATGAATTCGGGTCCATGATCTCTGCGATCTCTCCAGCAATGGGAGAAATGATCAAATACGAAGGGGATATGATTCAATCCAATACGTTTGATCAGCCGCAAAGTTCACTTAACACCTGTTTGGTAACCGTAAAAATGTTCGTGGAGCAAGCGCGGGAGGCGGGAATCAACGCTGAGTTTCCAACATTCGCCCTGGGCCTCTTCCAAAAAGCTGTGGATTCAGGTTATGGGAACGAAGAGCTAGGCGCGCTTGTCAAAGTGCTGCGTTAAGTGAAATGAAATGTTTGTACTTGCATGGAAGCACTCTGGGTTGAGATCAAAAATAGGGGAACACTCGCCTAAGTGGAAACAAAACCGTTTTGTTTGATTAGTATATTTAAGGAGGCTATGTTGTATGAATCAAAATGATCAACGATCAAAACATGAAGCGACGTCAGCAAGGGAACGTAACCGTCCATCTGTAACCATAATCGGTCTGGGCCCGATGGGCCAAGCGATGGCAGCCGTATTCCTGGATCGGGGCTATGAGGTAACCGTGTGGAACCGGACTGCCGGCAAATCGGACGCTTTAGCAGCTAAGGGTGCCATTAAAGCGTCTAGTGTTGACGAGGCGATAGCTGCGAATGATTTAATTATCCTCAGTCTCACGGATTATGACGCGATGTACGCGATCCTAGAACAGGCTGCAAGGGACTTGAGCGGTAAAGTCTTCGTCAACCTGAGCTCAGACACTCCGGAAAAAGCCAGAGAGGCGGCGAAGTGGCTCGAAGCGCGCGGAGCACGCCACCTAACGGGCGGCGTACAGGTCCCGCCATCGGGTATCGGCAAAGCGGAATCCTCAACATACTACAGCGGTACAAGAGAGGTTTTTGATGCCCATAAAAAGACGCTTGAGGTCCTGACGGGGGCCGACTATCGGGGCGAGGATCCGGGGCTTGCAGCGCTGTACTATCAGATTCAGATGGATATGTTCTGGACCTCCATGCTCAGTTATTTGCATGCCCTTTCTCTTGCAGGCGCGAATGGCCTCACGGCTGAGCAGATCCGCCCCTATGCCATTGAGACGATGAAATCACTGCCGATGTTCATCGAGTTCTATACGCCTCGGATCGATGCTGGCGAGCATCCAGGGGATGTAGACCGGCTCGGCATGGGCGTGGCGAGTGTCGATCACATTGTACATACGAGCAAGGATGCCGGCATCGACGCATCCCTTCCCGCAGCTGTCTTAGAGGTGTTCAAGCGAGGTGTGGCTAATGGTCAAGCGGGGAATAGCTTCACCAGTCTGATCGAAGTATTCAAGAAGCCCGCTCCATCGGCCTGAATAAATCCCAATTGTTTAAACCCACTGATCACTCAGGATCAGTGGGTTTATTTGATGGGTTCCATTCACGCAGATCAGCGAATGAAGCGAAGAAGCATTTGAAGGGGAATATACCCGATTAACGCTCTTCCCAGGACATGACGTATTCCGCATGACCGGTATCCTCATCAACCGTTTCTTCAACAACAGAAAAGCCGTGGCGGGAATAAAAACGAAAGGCGTTCTCATTCTCTTTATACACTTTAAGCTCGAGCTTAGGGCCGCGTTCCTTGACGGATTGAAGCAGGGCCAACCCATACCCCTTGCCTTGCTCGCGAGGATGAACGAACAAAGCAGCCAAGGCATGTTGAACGGTCGATATAAAGCCGACTATTCCGGCTGCTTCTTCCAGCACATACGTTTCGGCCATTGGTAAATACACGGACCGCATGTCCTTTTCTTTGGACTCCCAGTATTCCTGGGGAATGAAGTGGTGGGCCTCTTTCGAGGCAGCCAGCCAAATGTCGATAACGCTGTCCATATCGTTATCCGTCATCAATCGAATCTGCATATCGTATTCACTCCAGTATAAAACATCGTATTTTAGGACACATGCCCCGTATTGTAAAACCTTTCCTGCACCGTGTCAAACCTGGAAGCCATTTGACCATCTGCATAAAAGGTGATATATTTATCACATAAAGAGACAAATAAATCACATCTGAGAGGAATGATCGGGATGAAAATGGTTCTTCGTATCGGGATGGGCCTGCTCTGGATCGGGATTGGCATTCAACGTATTATCCAACAATCGTATCCGCTGGCTCTATTATTTCTAGCAGGAGGCGTTCTATTTGTTTATGCAGGCTGGAGAAGTTGGAAATTCCGCAATCAATGACGGGAAGCAGCAGCAGCATTTGTTAAGCATGACCGGACTTTGCGCCTGGTACCGGACGGAAACGGACGCCGTCATTTCGAACCTTCATTTGGAAATCGGCCCTAATCAAATCATCGGTTTGGTAGGATTGAACGGAGCCGGCAAGAGCACGTTGATCCATGTTCTGAGCGGCATTCACCGGCATTATTCGCTTGAGCGGCTGAAGTGGAGGAACGAGGATGCATCGCTGACCAGCCTTGCGTTTAAGCGAAACCGGTATACCGTGTTTTCGGAGGACGAATCGTTTGAGTATTTCACGTTCGAGGAATATGTGAGACATGTGTTCCGGTCCTACGGACGAGAAGTTCGTCACGATACCTTGGATGAACTTGTTGAAGGATTCAACTTTCAGAAATACCGGAACGCGTTCTTGGGCCAATTATCGATGGGCAGCCGGAGGAAGGCCTATCTGATCACGGGATTTGCACTGCGTCCGGAGCTGCTGCTGCTGGATGAGCCGGTCAACGGGCTGGATTTTGAGAGCACGGAGTTTTTGTACCGGTTGATGAATGAATACAGGAGCTATGGGACGATTTTGTTTTCTTCCCACGTACTTGAGAGCCTGTGCTTAACCTCGGACAGCATCATCATTTTGGAAGCCGGATCAATCCGTCACACTTTCCTGCAAGGAGAGATGGATCCCGAGCACATTAGAGGTGTACTGAACAAGTGATCTCGACATTTCATGGATTCGCCAAAAAGCTCCTCGGGGCGCGTTACGACCGATTGTGGAAGCATGCCATAGCCTTAGCCGCGATCTTTGCGGCGCTGAGCAGCCTGGATCGCCATTATGAGGTGTCCTTGCTCGTATTTATGACGGCCATAACCGTATTTACGTTTGGTATCGTACTGAAGACCTTGGCATCGGACGATAACCGGAGGAAGCTGAAAGGAGCGTTCATGCTTCCATTTGCGCCAGGCATGTTCAATGCAGCCTATTTTTATGCGGTTGCTCTATACACCCTGGTTACCAAGACTTCGTACATTCTCGTATTTTACATGGCATTTTCGTCCTTTACGGCTATTTATATACCGGCATTTCTGCTTAGCTTTTTGAATGCGGGCCTGACTGCTTTCGTAATATTCGCCCAGATGAACAGCGGTAAAAGGATAACTGCCAGTCTCTTGCTGCTCATCCAAGCAGCCCTCTGTCTTCTCCCCGAGCCGTCCTATCGGTTGACGGGACTGCTGATCAGCACCATCCTCCAAGGGCTCGTGCTGCATCGGACGGATTCTTACCGATTCTACAAGGTCTCGAGGATGAAGGATAACCAAGCGGCACCGCTTCGAAGCTCTTCGTTCCTGCGGTACATTGTACGGTATCTAATCTCGCATAAAAGCTATTTATACAATACGCTGGCGTTATGTATATTTGCGGGTTTCATGGCGTTTATGCTCGAGCAGATGCATCTGGACTCGTGCCTGCCGCTCGCATTTGCGGTTCTGTCCTTTAACACGCCGATCGGCATCCTGCTATCGAGCAATCGCGGGCTGCACCGGAAGATCCAAATGCTGCCAGGCCAGCTTCAACGTACCGTTGTTCCGTATGGTCTGTTTATATTGACCGTAAACCTGTTCATCTACATGATCTTCTTAGTCTCCTGGCTTCTATTTCATGGGTCCGTAGAAATCGTGTATTATGTAATTAGCATCGTATTTGCCGCCCAGTCCGCCATTGCAGCCGTTTGGCTCGAGTGGAAATATCCCGTGCACAAATGGCGGGTGGAGAGTGACTTATGGCACCATCCCCGCAAATATGCCGTTCCGCTGATGATGTGCCTGCTGGCAGCCGCGGTGATGAGCATGGATGCAGCCGTATACCTTATCGCTCTGCTGGTAGGGATCGAGGTGGCGTTGATTTTTAACCGCAGGAGAGGAATCAGGAATGTATAAGGGACAGAGGAAGCGTTACGTACGGATTGGAAAGCACGGTTGGCTGCTCGGTTTATTGGGGTTTAACGGACTGCAGTATTTTAAGACCCATGATCCAGCCATGTTGTTTTACTTTAGTTTTTTTAGCTTTTTCAGTTTCTATTTCAATGGGAAGCTGGCAGAGGAGATGCCGGATGAACGGTATTACATGAATGCTCAGAAGGCGAGGTCCATCACCATGTGGGTGCCGGCCGCATGTTTGTTTATCATTGGAATGGGCAGCATGTTCGCCTTCGTAACGAGAGAATTCATGATTATCGTGAGCGCAGCGGGTTGGGCAGCTACGTTTCTGACGTATTCCATAACTTTTTATTATCTGGATAAATATTGTTAGGTGGATGCCCATGGAACCATTCAAATGCAATTTGAAAAAGTACAGGCAGTTAGCGGGAATGACCCAAGATGAGCTGGCGGGCAAGGTAGGGGTTCGCCGAGAAACCATCATCCGTCTGGAGGCGGCAAAATACAATCCCTCCTTAAAGCTGGCGATTGATATTTCCCGTGCAGTTGGAGCGCCCATTGAGGAGCTGTTTATATTCGACTAAACATACGATGATGCATTTGATGGGCCATAGCATCAGCAAATGCGTCATTTCGTACGCCTGTGTAAAAACCAAATGGTTCTTGAAAAAACTAATTAGTCATAATACAATAACATGTATCCATAAAGCGGATGGTCGTTTCGTCTCACAGGGCGGCTCAGCTTGTTAAGGTTTCTCCAGCCCGTTATCCCTGTTGTGAGACCGATCCAGTTACTTCCTAGTTTCGTTGAATGCTGAATATGGAAGGTTTTAAATAATTTTCGATATTTTGGATTTTATAGGATTATTATGCAACCTTTTGTCTTATCTAGCGTCTGGTATATGTATATCTAATCATAGGAGGAATACATCAATGAATATGAATCGTAAGAAAACCGTTTCTCGTCTCGTCGTAACAAGTATGGCAGTGGCTCTTCTCGCATCGCCGATTTCTTCCATTTTGCCGGGGCAGGGACATGTAGCTTCTGCTGCGTCAGCTGAGGACAAGTCTTCCTATAATCTGAAACCGATGTGGACGAAGACGCTGGGAGATCCGAGCAAGATCAGCCCCCAAACCACATTAATTAAGAACAGCCTTTACTATTCCGTCGGGAAGAAATATATTGCTTTTGACGCGTCGGCAGGCAAAACCCGCTGGACGTATCCTGCGACCGCGGTCTCGCAGACCGTCACAGACGGTAAATCGGTATGGTTTACGGATGCGACTGGCCGATTGATCAAGCTCAATGCTGCAACAGGGAAGCTGCAATGGAAGGTTAAAACCCAATCCCAGCCAGCTAAGAAAGAAAGCTATGTGAATCACAGCTTGCATGCAGCCGATGGTGTGATCTATGTCGGGGATGCGTTCGGACTGACGGCCTACAACGCATCAAACGGAAAGGTGAAGTGGAAATTGAAGGGCGGCGCCCATGGGTACAAACTGCTGCAAACAGGCAAAATCCTTGTTGCAACCACGACTATCGACGGTGCTTTGACCACGAGCGGGTTACAGGGAATCGATCCTCAGAACGGCAAAGTAAAATGGACACAAAACGACGGTGACCATCAGGACATTCTCTTCTCGAATGACAAATCGTTCTATTCGCGAGACGTAACCGAGGGCATCGATGCCGGATATGCAGCTAACATCAATGAAATTAGTTTGACCAACGGAAAAATTATGGCTACCCGATCCTACATACCGGTGGATTTCGTGGAAGATCAAAGTGCATCGGATGTCGTATCCGATGGAGAGTATTTCTATGTCATTGAAAAGTATGATGAGACTCAAAAGAAAGCTGTGGTCTCCCGCTTCAAAACAGTCAGTCCTTCCAAATCCGAGCCGGAAAAAACTTATTCGTTTGAAGCGAAAGTGACCGAATGGTCCCTCGGCGATTCGGGCATCGCCTATGTAAGACTTGAGAACGGCAAGCTGCTAATGCTCGATACGAACAGTGGACGTACGCTGGCCTCCGCTCAATACAAAGGCACACCATTGCCGACGCTCATCGGACAAGACGTGCTTGTCGTTCAGCATGGCGGGCAGATCAGCGGTGTGAAGAAACCTGTTGCTCAGTAACATATCCCTCAACACCAATAGCTGACGAGCCAGACTCATTTCAGGTTAGCTTCTTCATGCAGCAGCCGCTAAACACAAGGTTCCTTGCGTTTAGCGGTTTTTTTCGTATCCAAAAAAGCGGTAATGACATGGATCTTCTTCGATGCATGCCGCGATGCTCGGATGGAAAGAGAGAGTTGGAATGTTTACACATGAGCTCACGATTTCTGCGACTTTGTATCCAAATCCGTTCTGGTTCTTTTATATCAACAGTCACTATGAATAGCGGCAGGCTGTTGGTATACTATCTTTAGCCGAAATGGACACTAACAATAGATTCATCAACGGATAGTGTAGCGGGTGGCAATTTTTATGAAAGGTGATGAGATTTCTACGGAGCATGAATGATAAAACAAACGAAAAATGAATGAAACGAGACGTTAAATGACAACGTAAATAGCGAAAGGGGATACGGGAAACCATGTAAGTCGGAAAATCCCCTTTGCTTCAATGCTTGGAGGTTAAAAGCAAGAAGCTTGTCATGACATTCTAAACATCAGAGAGGGGAAGTAACTGTTGGAGTCACTTTGGTTGGAGTATGCATGGGCATTACTAATTCTTATTGGATTGGAAGGCTTACTATCTGCGGATAATGCCCTCGTTCTGGCGGTAATCGCGAAGCACTTACCGGATGACCAGAAGAAGAAAGCCATCAATTACGGAATTATCATGGCTTTTGTTTTTCGTTTCGCCGCCCTGTTTGCCATATCATTTATTGCGAACGTTTGGCAAATTCAAGCGATCGGGGCTGCTTATCTGCTGTACCTTGGCTTAAAACATATAATCAAAGCGCGTTTTGGCAAGGAAAACAAGAACATCCGCGAGGATATAAAGAAAGATGCTGCGGGCAAAGGCTTCTGGCCTACCGTAGGTAAAATTGCTCTTGCTGACCTCGCCTTTGCGATTGACTCCATTCTTGCTGCAGTGGCTTTAGCGCTGGGCCTTCCGGATTCGCCGCTTGGAAATTTCGGTGGAATGGACGGCGGAAAATTTATCGTTGTCCTGCTTGGCGGCATCGCCGGGCTCATCCTGATCAAATTCGCGGCGACATGGTTTGTTAAGCTGCTTGCTCAACGGCCGGCACTGGAGACCACGGCATATGCCATCGTAGCATGGGTTGGGGTCAAGCTCGTCGTGATTACATTAGCTCATGAGGATATCGCTGTGCTGGATCATCATTTTCCACATAGCACAGCCTGGACGTTGATCTTCTATGGTGTATTGGTGGCGATAGCCCTTCTCGGTTGGTTTGCGCCTGCGAACAAAAAACAATCACAAGCCGATCCACTCTAGGTTAACTCTGAGCTTCACTATATGAAATGACAGATGGCCATCCAGTAAAGGGTGGCCATTTTACGCAAACGATGAATGATCATTCTTGTCGATCGGCGGATCGACGAATTTGAAGGGGGGGGGCTCCATCGTGACAACTCGAAATCTGAATCCAAAGGTCGATGAATTCGTAAGTAAATCCAGAAAGTGGAAAGAAGAATATGAAAAGTTGAGAGCCATCGTTCTTGACTGTGAGCTGACCGAAGATTTTAAGTGGATGCATCCTTGTTACAGCTTTAAGAATAAGAACGTCGTTTTAATCCACGGATTTAAGGAATATTGTGCACTGCTGTTTCACAAAGGCGCCTTATTACAGGATGCCCACGGAATTCTCATCCAACAAACGGAAAATGTGCAGGCGGCGCGTCAAATTCGGTTCACCAATGCACAAGAAATCGATGAGTTAGAACCCATCTTGAAATCTTATATATATGAAGCGATTGAGATTGAAAAGGCCGGTTTGGAAGTCAATTTTAAAAAGACGGATGAATACATAGTTCCTGAAGAGTTTCAACTTAAGCTCGAGGAAATCCCTGGCTTGAAAGCAGCATTTGAAGGCTTGACGCCCGGACGTCAAAGAGCGTATCTTCATTATTTCTCCCAACCCAAGCAGTCTAAAACCCGTGCGTCCCGGGTCGAAAAATATGTACCGCAAATCCTTGATGGAAAGGGATTAAACGATTAGGATATACGATTAGTTCATCTTTCCGATTCTCGCGGACTCTCATTGAGAACTGGAAAAGATCCGACCCAATCCATGATGTTCACCCGAGCGGGTTTATAGTATGCTTGCTATATAAGGAGGAGAGGAAAACAATGGTAAAACAATTGATTGTGGGAGACGCGAAGCAAGAGTTGAGTGCTACACGCCGCATTCTGGAGCGCTTGCCCGAAGAGCATATGTCGTGGAAGCCGCACGAGAAGTCCATGACGCTTGGCGGATTGGCCACGCATCTGATCAACATCCTCAACTGGCAAATTGCCATTTTTCAGTACCCTGAATTCGATCTTGCAACCGTGCCGCTTCGGCGGGAGGCTTTAGAAAAACGCGATGACGTGTTGGAAGAATTCGACGCAAACGTCGTCAAGCTTGATCAGCTGTTAGCCGAATGCGGTGAGACGACGCTCGGCGAGGAATGGACCTTGCGAAACGGCGACCATATCATCCTGCGCCAGCCTCGGGCTATCGCGCTTCGCACCTTCGGTATCAGCCATATGGTTCACCACCGGGCGCAGCTTGGGGTATATTTGCGGCTCCTTGATATTCCGGTTCCGGGCTTTTACGGTCCATCCGCCGACGAGTCAGTAAAATGAATGAAGATGCCTCGTGAAGTCGCGGGGAATCGGCATATGCTGCCGGCGATGATCTCCTCCGCTCCTTAGTACAACAGAGGGAAAATACCAAGGAAGATTTCCGTTTATCACGAGACATCGTGGCAAGTAACAGCGGCCCGAAAAGGCAATCTATTCGATTGGAGTAGATTGCCTTTTCTTTTGTTTTAAGGTCAAATGAATGTCATGAAAATTGGCTTAAAATGGCTTATGTTTCGCGCAGTGCTTATGACTATCACTCATATCGAATCCCGTAGCTCCTGAATATCCAGCATGGGCGGCCGTCCGTACATACGGGCATATTCGCGGCTAAACTGCGATGGGCTCTCATAGCCTACGCGGAAGGCGGCTTCGGAAATTTGCACGGCCTCGGTCACCATTAGTCGGCGGGCTTCTTGCAAGCGCAAGCTTTTCTGATACTGCAACGGGCTCATTGCCGTGACGCGTTTGAAGTGTTTATGGAATGCAGACGTGCTCATGTTGACGGATTTGGCAAGCTGCTCAATGACAAGCGGACGGTCGTATTGCCGGTTAATCATCTGGATCGCCTGCGCGATATTGTGTGCATGGCTGCCGATCATAGCAAATTGATAGATAAGCGAGCCGTGTTCACCTTGGAGGATGCGATACAGAATTTCGCGGATGATTAGCGGTGCCAGGAAAGGAATATGATCTGGCTCGTCCAGCAGCTGCATGAGACGAACCATGGCTTCGAGCAATGGTGGAGACGTGCGATTTACGGTTATGCCGCGGGAGGCTTCCCTCAGCGAAACAACGGAGGGGCTCGTCTCTTTGACAATATCCAAGATGACGTCCGCATCGAAGCTAAGTTTTAGGCTTAAATACGGAGTTTCGGGCGTAGCCTCAATGATTCTTCCGATGATAGGCAATTCGACGGAAGTCACCAGATAGGTCGATGGATCATATCGATAGGTTTCATTGGCCGTTGTCGCTGTTTTTGCCCCTTGCGCTACGACGCATATCGATGGCTTATATACGGATTCCATCGGCTGGGACAGTTTTGTAGCATGCATCAACATCAACGACGGGATCGGCGTCAAATGTGTCCCGGTTGACGGAGCGTGGCGGCATATCAAACTCGCCAATTGCTGCAAGACTTGCTCCTTGCGGAGTAATTCGTCCATAGTCACGTATTCCTTTCCAGATCAGTCGGAGTGTATTGCTTTTATCATATCGAGAATGAAGAGAATTAGGCAAGGATTGAATAGATATGTTCTAACGGCATAAGCCATTGATTCCATATAATGAGTTCACAGGGTCAATCCAGTCGGGTTACCGGCAATAAAATGAAGGTAAAGGTGTGAACAAATATGAGTTTACATGGAAAAGTGGCAATCGTTACCGGGGCTTCACGGGGAATCGGACGGCAGATCGCGATCCAACTGGCTGCGTCCGGAGTGAAGGTGGTCGTCAATTATTCCTCGAATTCAGGGAAAGCGGAGGAGGCTGTTCAGACCATTGAGGCATCCGGCGGGGAAGCTGCAGCGATTCGTGCCGATGTCAGCAAGGTAGGAGAAGTTGAAACGTTGTTCGCGGAAACGCTTGAGCGGTTTGGACGCCTGGACATTCTGGTTAATAATGCCGGCATCATGGAGTGTACGGCGATTGAGGACGTGACGGAGGAGAGCTTTGACCGGCATTTCGCGATCAACGTGAAGGGAACGTATTTCGCTTGTCAACAAGCGATGAAGCATATGGAGCAGGGGGGAACGATCATTAACTTCTCGACCTCCATCTCAGGTGGGATGCTTCCGACGTACAGCGTGTACGCTGCTACGAAAGGAGCAGTCGAGCAGTTGACCCGCCAATTGGCCAAGGAATTCGGCGCAAGAGATATCGTCATCAATTGCATAGCGCCGGGCCAGGTATCAACTGAACTTTTCTTAAGCGGCAAGTCACCAGAGCTAATTGATTCATACCGCCGAATGAACGCATTCGGACGACTGGGCGAACCCGGAGACATTGCCAATGCGATCGAGCTGCTTGTCAGCGACAAAGCCCGGTGGATAACAGGACAGACGATCCGCATTAATGGCGGATTTAATTAAGAAGCTGACGGGGACAAGACACAAGTCCCATAAAAAGCCGCCAATGGCGGTTTTTTTAGTACCTGAACCTGGTTCGCGAGACGTCTGTGCCTTTTTGTAAGGTAATTGAATGAAACGAGAAAGTAAACAGAAAGAATTCGCAAATACAATAAAAAAGTCGGATCCGGCATCGAAGACAAGACCTCAATACTTGTAATGGCGATTCCGCTGCAATAGCAGATTGGAGTGAGAAAGGAGCAGCTTAAATGGCAACGATCCCTGTTTGGAAAAAAAACATGCTTTCGGCTTTGGCAGTCGTTATGGTCGCTTGTGCCACCGTGCCTGCGGTATCCGCAGCCGGAGAGCCTCAAGAGAAATTGGCGCCAGCCCAAAGGGCGGCCATACTGAACGAGAAGGACATCGAAGCGTTTGCCGACACGTTTTTCAACCGCCCCGATATTCAGGCTTTGGGAGTACCCGGTGCGTTATTTGTTGTCGTTAAGGATGGCAAAGTACTGCTGCAGAAAGGCTACGGCTATGCAGACCTCGAGGCAGGAAAACCCGTCGATCCGGAACAGTCCAGGTTTCGTATTGCCTCCGTTTCCAAAGTAATTACGGCTACAGCCGTTATGCAGCTAGTGGAACAAGGCAAGATCGACCTGGAACAGGACGTTCAGCAGTACATGGGCGACGTGCTACTAAAAAATAATACGGGCTCGCCGCTAACGATGGAGCATCTGCTTACACATACAACCGGCTTTGATATCGTAGACCCGCCGCCGGGCGACATGATTACGGGCGATTTGTCCGCCGTTACGCAGCTCAAAGATTACATCATCAAGACGATGCCAACGGTCATTCACAAACCGGGCGAAGTATATAAATATGATAATTTCGCCTCAATGCTGCAGGGTTATATTGTCGAGCAAGTGTCCGGTAAGCCGTTCCATCAATACGTGGATGACAACATTTTCAAGCCGCTTGGAATGAAGAACAGCCAGTTCGTATTGACTCCAGGCATGGAGTCAAGCCTTGCTACCGGTTACAACGAACGGCAAGAGCCGCTGCCGCCTTACAATACGATTCCAACCGATATGCCTCAGGGCAGCATGCTAACGACGGGGAGCGATATGGCCAAGTTTATGCTCGCCCATTTAAACGAAGGAACGCTCGGAGAGACACGCATTCTTCGGAAAGAAACAGTAAAAGAGATGCAAAGCGTGCAGAAGGCGATTCATCCGAAGGTGCCGACGATGACGTACGGGTTTGAGTTCGCTATGCATCACAAATTCAACGATCAATACGTGATCGGAAAAGGAGGGAGCATCCCCGGTTTCGCTTCATGGATGTGGCTTCTTCCCGAGCAGAAAGTTGGCGCCTTTATCGTGTACAACAATAACTCCGATCTTCGAAACCGATTATTCGAAGCGTTCATGGACAGGTATTTTCCGGCTGAACGTCAACCAATCTACACTACACCTGCCAAGGATCAATTGGAAAGGTACGAAGGCATCTATCGGGATTTGCGGGTCGCCTATTTGACAACTCGAATTAAGGCACAAGATGGCGTACTCTTGCTAGAAGATTTAATGGGTAAGCACACACTCCAACAAGTCGAGCCGCTGCTGTTCGAGGATGAGCAAGGAAGTCCTGTGGCGTTTCAAGAAAACAAGGACGGGTCCATCAGGTTCTTATTCACCAAAACCAATCCGGCGGCGTGGTCGGAGAAGCTGCCTGTTCCCGAAAGATTTAAGGATGTCGGCGAAGATCATCCTTATGCGTCCTACATTGACGGCTTGCATCAGCTTAACGTGGTTCAAGCCGGACAGGACGGAAGGTTTCTTCCGGATGCGCCGATGACTCGCGCCGAATTCGCCATTTGGCTCGTCAACTGGCTGGGAGCTGTCCCTTCGAAGAGCCAACCCGCATTCAAGGACACGGCGAATCGGTCGGATGCGGGTAAAATCACGACAGCGTTTGATATGGGGGTTGTGACAGGGGTCGACAAAGGCTCGTTCGAACCGGACCGTCCGATCACCCGTCAGGAGGCGGCAGCGATGGCTTCACGGCTTGCGATCCTGCTAGGTCATCCGCTAGAGAAAGCAAAGCTAACGGGGAAGACCGATTCATGGGCCGTTGACGCTGTAAGCAATATCGTTGGATACAAGTTCTATGGTCCGGAAGTGACACCGTCCCCAGACGGCTCCGTCGATTACCGATCCAAGCAGGTCATGACACGCAAGGAAGCGGCAGCGTTGTTATACCTCCTTGGGACGAAAAGCTTGACGTTGCCGGGTTCCGCTTAACTTGTTGAAGGGTCACTCGAACTTATGTGATTTTTAAGCGAAGCGATGAACCGGAGTGTTAAATGCATGAATCACCGTTTGTACAAGACCGAAAAGTTACTCTCAAAAGTCGCCAAAGGCGGCTTTTTTTAATGCGTTGTTTTATCCGAGGGCCAAAATTCGCCAATCCGTGGGAATCAAGATGGTGGTCCGATTGGAGCGAAGCGAGCCCATTTGTTTAGCTCGGTTCACGGCACTATTTCGATGACACCTTTTGCCAAAGGGCAGTCGAAAAATAATTGGAAGAAAATAATGGTTGTATAGTAGAATAATCCCACAGAGATCAATCTGCTTGTTGAAGCATGAGGGGGAATTCAAACTTGAAGCATCTTGTTCATTATGGGGGTAAAATCGCAATGATTTTATCCTTCGCCTTGAGTGCCGGTTGCAGCAATAGTACCGGAGAGGCAAATCAACGAAACCATCCATCCATATCGGAAGAAGCTCCAACACCGAATATCGGGGAGTCAGCAGATCTCACACCGCAAACGGAGTCTGAAGGGGAAGAATTTAACCGTACTGGCGAACTGTATGGGTCGAACGTGATGTATGCCATAAAAATGTATCTCGAAAAGCCGGAAGTTCCTCAAGAATCGCGAGATAAACTCGCCGAATCCATAGCGCTTGGGTATGACTGGTATCGGAAAAAGGATGTTTCGGACTTCGAAGCTCTGGCTCGCCATATAAAAAGTGATAACCGAGAAGAGGTGAAGGTTATTTATGAGAAGCTCAGAACAATCTACCCTCTGCCTACCAAAATAATCAAAGGCGCAAGCTTCAAAAAAGCTAAGGAGCCTGCATGCAAGAATGAGAGACGGTCGCCAGAATCTGGATTATAATGGTAATCACCTGCCGTTCAGTTTTCTTTTTTTAACACGACCTCCAGCATAAAAAGCACCTGGAAATGAACGGTTAGTACCGTATTTTCCGGGTGCCTTCAGATATAAAAATGGATTATTGCTGGCTGAACAGGTAATCGATAAATTAGGATAATCCATTAGCATTCCCTGCACATCATGTTCCAATCGATGAAAAATAAATATGCTCAAATCGCCTTCTCGATTACATTAAAGCGAACTGGATGCCTTTTCGAGCAATTGACTTAAGAGTCCATAGTCCGGCGAATCGCCTTCACGGATTTTCAACCATTTTCGCTCAGGCGGACCTTCAAATTCTTTCGGCACTTCCAGCTCGGCCGTATTCATAATCATGAACGCAATTGCGTCTTTCGAGGGGGAAATCACCGCGGCGTAATGTCCATTCTTAAGAAAATGCGGTTTTTTGTACTGGATACGCTCTTCGACCGAGGGAATGGTTTCATGAACCAACTCGCGTAGTCGATTTGAAATCTCAACTTGCCACGGCTTACCGAGATTTTCTATAAAAGAGGTTACTTCTTGATTCAATCCAGCTCAGCTCCTTTTCCAGGAAATTATTTACTGAACTGAATATACCACGTTTGGAATATTCCTGTAAAGGAATATTTGGTAAATGTCTTGCCTAAATATTTCTATCAGATATATGGATGCATTCCAAGCAAATCCTGCTCTAAAATCAATTTATGGCTTGCACCTTACGTAACGTCATCTTTTATACTAGAGCTACCGGTAAACCGTTAGCGCTAACAAAGGAGTTTCTGATGAGACGACATTGGAAAGTAGGGGACCTTGCCAAACTCGCAGGGCTCACCGTGCGAACTTTGCGATTTTACGATCAAATCGGCTTGTTCTCGCCATCCGCGCAGACTGAGTCAGGTCACAGGCTGTACAACGAATCTGACCTTTCCCGCTTGCAGCAGATTGTATCGCTGAAGGAGTTGGGTTTATCTTTGGAGGAAATCAAGTCCGTCCTTAACGACGGGCAGATCAGCCCGCTGGAGATCATCAACCTGCAGATGGCTCGAATTAAGGAGCAAATGAAGCTTCAGCAAATGCTCCTTGAACAGCTTCAGCATGTATCCAAGTCGATACAGGGAAATGCACCATTAGCTGTGGAAGATTTCACCGAACTCTTGCAAGTGATGAAAAAAAGCCATGAGGCATTGGTTATCGAGCGGCGGACAAGGTGGGAGCAGCGTCTCGATATGCTTGGCGATTTTCTTGCCGTGGGAGAAGAAGAATCAAAATCTAAGGAGGAATAACCGTGACTGAACGTTTTGTCAAACACGCCACTTTTGTAGTGGAACGAACTTATGCCGCATCGCCTGCGAGGGTCTTTCAAGCCTGGTCCGATGTGAATTCCAAGGCAAAGTGGTTCTCCAAGCCCGAAATTTTTGAATTTCGTGTCGGAGGGAGGGAATACAGCAGCGGAGGTCCGCCAGAGGGACCCGTCTTTACCTTTGACGCTTGCTATCAAGAAATTGTGCCGGAGGAGCGGATCGTTTATAGCTACTCCCTGGATTCGGACGATATTCGGATGTCCGTTTCAATCACGACTGTCGAGCTCTTCCCAACCGAGAGCGGCACGAAGCTGGTATTCACCGAGCAAGGGGCGTTTTTCGACGGGCATGATACGCCAGAGATACGCGAGCATGGCACGAACGAAATGCTTGACGCGCTTGGCAAATCACTCGAATAGGCGACAGGGATTTTGTAGGGTCTGGGAACGGCTGTTGCCGAGAAACGGCTCTGTTCATTTCTAAGACGAGTGCAGGAGCGGAGCGGGCATGTGCATTCCATGATTCGATAATTATCGAATCATACCTGGTGTAATATGTAACGGGGCTGCATATATGAAGAAATTGAGTTGGGAGGGCGTAAGATGGAAGGGACACAACTAGTTCAAAAGGCGATGAATTTCAGAAAGCTTCACTCGAGCTTCTTTATTTTGCCTAACGCATGGGATGCTGTAAGCGCGAAAATTTTCGCGCAATGCGGCTTCCAAGCTCTCGGCACGACCAGTGCTGGCATTGCGGCATCTCGTGGTTATGCGGACCGCAGCATGCCCTTTGACACGATGCTGGATGCCGTCCGCAGCATTGTTCAAGCCGTCGACATTCCCGTAACCGTGGATATCGAAGACGGCTATGGAGAGAACCCAGAGGAACTTGTTGAAACGGTCAAACAGATAATCAACGCCGGCGCGGTAGGGATCAATCTGGAAGACAGCACCATGGATCCGCAAATGCCGCTGTATGATATTCCTGATCAGCAAAAGAAAATCGCCGCCATCCGTGAGCTTGGGAAACGCATTGGCATTCCCGTCTTTATCAATGCCCGAACGGATCCCTACTGGATCAAGTTAGAGACTCCTTTCACTAAGCTCGAGGAAACAATTAAACGGGCGCATGCTTATCAGGAAGCAGGCGCAGATTGTATTTTTGTCCCCGGAATCAAAACAGTCTCTGACATCCGGACACTCAGGCAAGAAATAAACGGCCCGATTAATGTATTGGCTGTACCCGAATTGCCTCCAGCGCATGAACTTGAAGCGCTCGGCATCCAGCGAATCAGTACCGGCTCCGGGCCATTCCGAGCTGCGGTATCCTTATTGCAGTCCATCGGCCGGGACATGTTGGATAGGGGCAGCTTCGAGCTAATGACCTCGACCTCGAAAATTTCTTATGATGACTTATTGAGGCTCTAAGAGGCTTCTACATATGCTATAATCCTATACATCCCCAAAGAACGCTCTCGACGAAGAACTTCAGTAAATGTGAGGTGCTTGAATGGATAACATAATATTTGACCGAATCAAGGGCGGGCTGTACGGGGTGGCTGTGGGCGACGCGCTTGGCGGAACGACGGAGTTTATGACTGAACGGGAGATCGAGGAGAAGCATGGTTATTTGACGGAGATCATTGGCGGTGGGGTATGGCACCTGGAGCCTGGGGAAGTGACCGATGATACGATGATGACCCTGTGCGTGGCAGCAGGAATCCTCGAAAATCCTGTTGAACCAATGGAAGCAATCGGGCGTTTCTTTATGGAATGGTATCAATCGAGACCTAAAGACATAGGGAATATCATCCGACACGTGTTTCAAAAATACGAGGGCGATTGGCTCGAAGCCGCGTTTGTGGCGCACATGGATATGGGGCAAAGCGGCGGGAACGGATCCCTCATGCGATGCCTGCCTGCGGCGTTAGCGTATAAGGACCCGGCAGATATTGATCGAATGACGGCTATGCAGTCACGCATGACGCATTATGATCCAAGGTGTACTGAAGCCTGCATCATGTATAACCGAATGGCTCAGCGCCTTCTGCAGGGAGAACACTTAAGAACGGCGATCATGGCCGAAGTGGCGGGAAGCGAATACGAGGACATCATTGAAGAACGGCCGGATTGTCCGACAAGCGGGTATGTGGTACATACCTTCCGGTGGGTGCTCCACATCCTGCTCCAAACGTCGGATTATGCAGAAGTCGTGCAGAAGGCGGCAAATCTAGGCGGTGATTCCGATACGATCGGCGCGATCGCCGGTGGGTTGGCAGGCATCTACTACGGTTATGCGGGCATTCCGGCCCGATATGCCGAGGCGATTTTGATTAAGGAGAAGCTTGATGAGATCAGCTCGCAGCTATATGCATTGAAAATTTCGTAGTGAGGAGTCGCGGAATCCGCGGCTTTTTTTGTTTCCCATGAAGCTCAAGTCCTTGTTTACCAAGAAGTACCCGTTAGATAAAGAGCAGCAGAGCGGTCTCGAGTATTAGATATCAGCCACTCCGATGATTCCTTATGTTAACCTGCAAGCATGGTGTGTTAATCAATTAAGAAGGCGTTTCCTTAAATCCATTGATCCAAACAAGAAAGTAGTGTATTTTAATAGGAAGGGATCACCTTTATTACCAAATTCGAGCAGCTGTACACAAAACTTGAGCGTTAAGTCAAAAGTGATACTGTCCGTTATCTTAGAAAGGGGGCAGTTGAATGTTTCAGATTAGTATCATTTTGTATGCAATCGTAGTCGTTATCGGTTACTTATGGATGAGAAAAAAAATGAAAGTCACCTACAATTCAAATGGGCCGCTGTATAAGCATATCAACCGATTTCATCTCATGGGGGAGCTCATCATTGTTGCGGTTTCTTTAATCGCCCTCTTCTACACGAGGCTTGTTCTGGAATGGAGATGGGAGGCTTATCAGGACTTTATTCTTGTGCTAGTCTTTCTGCATGCATTCCGATCCGTTGTTGAAAGACGCTTCAATAAGGAATCCAAACAGCACCTCCTAAGCGCCTACACAAGTGTCAGCAGCTTGCTGCTCTTCTTTGGTGTTGAGCTGTTCGTTTGATATTGCAAGCAGGATCCACCGTATTTTCTAAAAAGGGTCGTAAGGACATTCGTTTGAAGGAACGAATGTCCTTTTTTTCCTATATCATCATAAATGCGTGAGGTTCAGCAATGGGGGAGCAGACGGTGCCGATTGTGAGAATGGATCATCTTCCCCGAGCTCCAGCACCGCTACTATCCGCTCCAGTGGACGGATGCCGAATAGCTTGCAATGATCCTGGTTATATATCCATTCCGGGACCGTTCGGCGTGCGTACCACGGTTTGGATTTGGCCAGCAATTGAAAGTTCTGGATCAAACAGCATACCGCTGCATAATCCTCCTCCTGCTTATGTGAATCTGCTTCTTCCTTGGCTACGACTAGGAGGAGGGCAGACGAAGGATTCCCTTGCAAGACAGGCAGCTTTCCGGCTGCTCCGCTGCCCGTTACATAGATAAAACGCCACGGTTCCCTTAATCCGTCATTAGGCGCCCAGACGGCGTCATTCAGAACCTCCAGAATGCTTTGCTCTGAAATCCGGGCGTTATTCGATTGCACTTCACTCGGCTGTCCGTCTCCGACGATCAAGGTCCATTTTTGTTCCGCCGGCGTTCTTCTTCGGGCTCTCGGCACTTTATCGAAATATCCCACGTGTAAAATTCCAGCAAAACGTTCCCCCTCTTGCAAACCGATTTCCGCAAGAAACGATTCGCTTTGAAGCATCGGATCCGTGTCCCACAGCGCGCCCAACCCGCGCTCCCAACCAAGCAGGAGAAAATTTTCCATGATACTGCACACGCCAGCGTAATTTTCATCGCGCTGTCGCTGATCGGAGGCGGATTCCGCGATGAAGATCAGGTGCGAGGGAATATCCGTTATCTGTTTTATGAAATAATTGATCATTTTAGCAGGGATAAGCTTGCCGAATTTGCTTTCCTTCATTTTGGCGATCATGCTCTCAACCAGCCTTTGACGCGACTCTGCCGTGCCGGCGTATAGGCAGCGCCAGCGCGGTGTACCTTCGGTCTCGTACAGTTTGGCTGCATCAGTCAGCAAGGATACGATTATATCAGGGTCAACCGGGGTTGGGTTGAATCTCCGGATGGTTCTGCGTTCTCTTATCGTTTGGGAATAATTCAATGTAATTCCTCCTCGGAAAATTGTTTACTAGTAAACAAAAATATTAAAAAAATTTGTTTATCTCTCGTCTATGTACCGGGCCATTCCCTGAAAGAACTTCAAAATCGTATGCAGCTCATCGTCGGAGTAATGGTCCAAAAAACGCATAAATCGCTGCTCTTCCGCTTCGTGCATAGACCGATGCATTTCAAACAGCTGTTTCCCTTGGGGGGTAAGACGAAAGTACACCTCTTTGCGATTATCATTGAGCTGGGTCCGATGAATAAGCTCAAGCTCAAGCAGCTTTTTGCTAATCTTGGTAATGCTGGCCTTTGACAATTTTAATTTCTCGGCAATCGCGGAATGATTGATCGGTTCATGATCGCCGATACAATCCAGAACATGAATGGTCGATAAGTTTCCAGGCACGTCTTTCAGCTGCTGAAGCTGTACCATCTTTTTGATTTCTTTAAGCTCCAGCTCCATTCTCTGTTCATGCAAATGGGAAAAATGAAGCAGCTGTTCATAAATTAACGTCTTGATACGGTCAGGATAATCCATGCTTCGGTCCACACTCCATTTTGTTTACTTGGAAACTAAAATATCATAGTTCACATGATTCGGCAAGTGCGTGCTGCTGCTTGGTAAATCATGAAATATGCTGCATAAGATCGGTTTTATCTAACAAAAATAAAAAACAGCGTGCCTAAAAATCCAAACGTTTAGAGGAGCAGATGATGTATTTTTTTGTTCGTGATCGACAGTTGTCGAACGCAACGTTAGGCCGTATCGTAGTCCGTCATAACACCAAACAACCGCCGTCACTGCACGGCGGTTGTTTGGTGCTGTGTCTTACATAGTCAATCGACGGTAATCAACGTAACCGTATCAAACTGACTTGCGCTGCTAACCATGCACAAGGATGACAAATTTTATTTATATCTGGTCAGGTGATGATCCAACGGGAACATAATTGACGCACGACATTACTGATCATCTTGGCAAAATTTGATCCCATTTTCGCAAAAGGATCAGATTTTGATCATGAAGATCAGTTATGGCGATTTACGAGCTGGTCCCCATTGACTTAACATATAATGCGAAATCTGAACAAAACAGACACCTAAAAGCGAAGACAAATGAAAGCGCTTTAGTTATCTTAATACATACATAAGTGTTTTTTTCTTATGCAATCAATTTAGGGTATGGAGGGGTCCAATGAAGCGAATTCCAATGATGATGCAATTGGCATTTATCCTATTCTGCATCATGGCCGTACCGATGGCCATCTTAACCTGGTACAGCAGCTCCCAGATCCTGCAAAATTCGGAGCATGCCTTCGCCGAAACCTCGCTTGCAGAACTAAATGCCAATCGCGAGCTGAATGAGAATGCTCTGAGCAATCTATCCCAGAATACGGTACGCCTTGGCGGCACCGACATCTTCGATCGAATCCGTCCGTTCAAGTCTCTAGCTGAACTCAAAACGAATTACATGAATGTAAGCAAGGCAATGGCGGTACTCAAGGAATTGTTGAATCTGAATCAGAGCGTCGACGGGGTATATTCGTCTTTTTTTTATCTTGACGATGCGAATTACGTAATATCGACGGACAAAGGCATTACAAGCTTGGACAAATACGAGCCGATCGGCTGGCTGAACGAAGCGCTTATGGAGCAAAAAGGAATCCGCGGCGTATGGTATCCGCGCAAGCTTGATTCGGGCGTGAATGTCTTATCGTTCGCATTGCCTTTAAATCGGCTTTCAACCGCTACTCGCGGAACGATTGTTGTCAATTTGAAGGAGAGTCAAATCCAGCAGTACCTGCAATCAACGAAATCGGGGAAACAAGGTTATTTTCTCATGAAGTCAAGCGGGGCAATCATCTCCCATCATGACAAGAATTTGCTGCTCAAGAACGCGTATGAGGAACCATTCATCCACGATATCGCCCAGGAGGCATTGCCTGAAGGGTACATGTTCCGTGAGCTTAACGGCGAGCGATTACTGTATGCGTGGTCCCGTACGAAAGAATTCGGTTGGACAAACGTAAGCATCTACTCAGTCGATGATTTGATGAACAAGCCCCACAATTTGCAGCGAAGCATCATATTCCTTACGATCGTCATTATTTTCGCGGGATCCATCCTGACCGTTTTCATTGCCACTTGGTTGTCCAAGCCGGTCAGGGAACTGGTTCGTACCGTTCGCGGTCGCGTCAATCCGGGGGTCCGCAATAAGAATGAGTTCGTCTTTCTGGAGGCTGCATTCAGGCGGATGCAGGAAGAGGAGGAAGGGTTGTATCAGCTGCTGAGTATCCGCGAGCAGGATGCCCAAAGCCACGCCATCCATCGTTTGCTGCGGGGGGAAGTAACGTCTCAGGCGGAAGAAATTTTCCCGGACTTGCACTTTCTTGTAGCCGTCGTTTCCATCGACGGTTACCGGAATTATATAAGCCGGAACAATCCGGAAACGCGCAGCTACCATCGCTACTTGCTCATCTCGAAATGTGCTCACTTGTTCCACAAAGGCGTTCAAGCGCGCTGCGTCTATCACGGCGACGGGCACTTCGCCATCCTGATCAACTATGGACAGGACGAAGATGACAACCATAGAATCGGCATTCATGCCGCTTTAGAAAAGATGAAGGACGATACAGCTGAATTGCTGGAGCATTCAGTCACAATTGGTGTGAGCCGTCCGGCAGATTCAATCCGGCTGGTCTCGGATCGGCTGGCGGAGGCGCTGGAAGCGATCAAGCAGCGGATGATCGCCGGCAGCGGCGGAATCACATATTGGAAGGAGGAGGAAGGTCGGGACAAAAAATATATCTATCCGTCTAACAGCGAAAGACGAATTCTAAACTTCCTTGACCAAGGCAATCTGGACAGCATCATTGAAGAGCTGAGAATCATACGCGTCGAAATCCGTTCTGCCGATTACGTGTCCTACGATAATATCCTATTCATCTATCATCAATTGGTTGGCGTGACCATTAAGCACCTTAGAGAGAATAACGTCAGCACCGCGCGGATTTTCTCCAGGAGGGGGAATATTTATGCTGCATTGGCTTCATTTGATACACTCGATGAGCTTGAAGAATATCTGATTGGATTTTACAGCGAAATTGTTCACTACCTTACGCGCTCACCGGGCGGGACCCACAAATATGCCGAGCGAATCATCCATTATTTGAATGAGCACTATCGTGAGGAAGTGGTGTTTGAAGAGATGGCTAAGGAAATCGGTATCAGCTACTCTTACATGCGAAAGATCGTCTACGAACAAACGGGCAAAAGCCTGTCCGACTATCTCAACCTGCTGCGGATCGAGAAGGCCAAAGAGCTGCTTCTTGACAGTAACCTGTCGATTGCCCAAATTGCGTCCGAGGTAGGTTACATGAATGTACGAAGCTTCAATCGCCTGTTCCGAAAATTCGAAGGGATGCCGCCGAGCAGCTACAAGCTGCACAGATCCAAAACCTCGTGACCTGCAGAAACGGTCCTTAAGCTTGGTCCACAGGCTAACTAATGTAGCTGCCGGAACGGACAACACACCCTATTTGATTCAAGCAGCCATAAATGATTCTTAGTTTCTCAGGAATTGCGGATCAGATGGAATTTGAATCAAAAGTGGCTGCAGTGTATCAATATTCGGCGTTTACCTTTGAATGATCGGGACGATATGATATGTCCAACCTCGAGGTCATCCATTAAGGGGAATGCACGGAGGAGATCAAGCCATGGAGGAGGTGAAATTTTGAAAGTCCCAGACACTGCATCAGGATTTGAAACCGCTTCAAATCCCTTCCTAGAAAAGAAACAGGGAATCCTTTATTATCTTCGTCGGGATTGGCAGCTCTATTTTCTGCTTCTCATCCCGTTAGCGTTTGTCTTGGTCTTTAAGTACGCGCCGATGAGCGGTCTTATCCTTGCGTTTAAGGATTATAAGATTGCCCACGGATTTTGGGGCAGTGAATGGGTCGGGCTGGAAGTCTTCAAGGACACTTTCGCCAAATCTGATTTCGGTCGCGCCATTCGCAACACGCTGTTGCTGAACGTGTCGGATCTGATATTTAGTTTTACCATGCCAATCATCCTGGCATTATTGCTCAACGAGGTAAAGAACGCTTTATTCAAGCGCGTGAATCAGACGCTGCTCTATTTACCGCACTTTCTGTCCTGGGTCATTATCGGGGCAATCGCCTATCAATTGCTGGGCGAAGGAACCGGCATGATCAATAATCTGATCGCCAATTTGGGGGGGACACGAATTCCGTTCCTTCAAGAAAACGTCAATTGGCTAATCAGCTATATCTTCATTGGCGTATGGCAGAGCATGGGCTGGGGAACCATCATCTACCTGGCTGCGATAAGCGGCATTAATCCCGAGCTATATGAAGCGGCGGTCGTGGATGGTGCGGGCCGATGGCGGAAAATGTGGAACATCACGCTGCCCTCGATCCGGGTGACGATCGTGACCTTGCTTATTTTGAACCTGGGCCATGTGATGGCTGGTTCCTTCGAGCGGGTCTTTGCCTTATCGAATAAAGCAACCACGGAGTTCACCACGACCATACCCGTTCTCGTATACCGCTGGGGGATCGAGGGCGGCAACTTCAGCCGAGCAACCGCCCTCGGATTGTTCCAGGCAGTCGTAGGGCTCATCCTCATTTTGTTGGCGGATCGGGTTGCCAAGAAATTGGGCGAAGACGGCGTGATATAGAAAGGAGGGAAGCGATGAAAACAAACGCCAGCAGCCATGCCGTGCGCCGCATCAGGAAACTGGACCTATGGGATATTCTGATCCGTCTCTTTCTCATTGCAGCCTCACTGGCTTGCTTGCTGCCATTCGTTCATGTCGTCGCCAAATCTTTAAGCGAGGACGCTTACGTTATTGCTAACAAGGTGTTTCTCTGGCCGGCGGGCTTCACGCTGGATGCTTACGGCAAAGTGTTTGCCGATCAGAGCATCCTGAGGTCGCTTTACATATCCGTGATCATTACGGTGCTGTTCACCGTGATCGGCATGATCGTCACCATTTGCGCAGCCTACCCGCTATCCCGAAAACAGCTGAAGGGCCGTTCGTTCTTCACCTTCATCTTCATGTTTACGATGTTCTTTGGAGGCGGCATCATTCCTGAATATATGCTGATCAACAGCTTGGGGATGCTTGATTCGATCTGGTCTCTCATATTGCCGCTTTCCTTTAGCGCGTTCAACCTGCTGATCTTAAGAACTTCGATTTCCAGCAATATTCCGGCGAGCTTGGAAGAATCGGCCCGGATGGATGGGGCGGGGCATTTCCGGATTCTGTTCAGCATCGTGCTGCCGCTCTCCAAGCCGATTCTGGCGACATTGTCCCTATTCTACGCGGTCGGACGCTGGAACGCTTATCAGGACGCGCTGTTCTATATTAAGCATAATGTCGATCTGCGGCCGCTGCAGCTGAAACTATATTACCTGGTGGTTCAGGCCAGCGAGAGCTTTCAGCTAGAGATGACGCAGGTCTCGCTCAGCAATCCTGAAGTGCTCAAGGCAGCGTGTGTCGTTTTCGCGACTTTGCCGATCATTTGTGTCTATCCGTTCATTCAAAAGTATTTTGTAAAGGGAGTCATGCTTGGTGCTATCAAGGAATAACGTCTGCGATTCCGTTGCTTCGATAATTTGAAGGTGAAAAGGGGATATACGATGAGCAAACCGAAAATCATGTCATTGTTCATGGCTTTCATCTTGATTACCGCGCTTCTAGCTGGCTGCACGGGGAGCAGCACCAATAGTAAGAAGGAGCCAGCTCCAACGAATGAAGGTGCCACTCCAAGCGAAAACGCCGAAGGCAGCTATCCCGATTACTCGCAAGGCTTTCCGGAGAGAGTTACGCTCGAAATCCCGGTATATGAGCGTGCGTTCGAGGGCTGGAACGTCACGGACAACTATTACACCCGCTGGATTCAGAAGGAATTCGGCGACAAATACAATATCGAGGTCAAGTTTACGCCGATCGCCCGTACGAACGAAGTGACGACTTATCAGCAGCTGCTCGCTGCAGGCAAAGCGCCGGATATTATTTTCCACTACGACATGCCGCAAGCGCTTGCATATTACGGGGAAGGTGTTATGCAGGAGCTGGACTGGAAAGAGATTGAACACTATGCTCCAACATATTGGAGCAATTTGAGCGAGACGATTCTGCAATACGGGATAGTTGATGGGAAAAATACGTTCGTATTCGCTGCGCGTCCTGATTTCAATAACTTTGTCAGCATCATTCGTAAAGACTGGGTGGAGAAGGTGGGCATGAAAGTCGAGGACTTGACCTCGCTTGAGAAGTACAATGAAATGCTTGTCAAATGGAAGGAAGCAGGGATCGGCGTTGCGGGGGCCGGATTGACGCGGAATGTATTCAACTATAGCTACGCATTCCGTGATTGGCCGATCGATCCGAAGACGCACGCGCTTTACTCCGATTTGTCTGTTGCGGACTTTACGACGCCGGCTTCCGAAGCCTGGCTGCGTAACCTTAGCTATCAATACCATAACGGACTTATTGACAAAGAGTTCTATCTTCGCGACGATGATAACAAGCTCAAGGCCGAATTTGTAGCGGGGAATACAGGCACCTATGGTCTATACCTTACCAACAACACCGATGTGTTTGAAGCTACGCTGAAAAATAATCCGGATGCTGAATTGGCCGTGCTTCCTCCAGGCTCGGGCGTACCGGAGGGGAATGTGCCGCAAGGACGCGCCGACTGGCCGTTCGGCCTGATCATGGGAATTAATCATGAATCGACGGCTGAGGAGCGCACGGCGGTATGGATGTATCTCGAGTGGATGAGCCAACCGGAGAACCTGATGTTCCTCCAGAACGGGGTGGAAGGCGAGAATTATACGCTCGATTCCGATGGCCTTCCGGTGAAAAATCCGGATTTCAAGGGAGAATCCGTACTATCTCAGAACAATAACAAGGACTATTGGGCACTTGTTACGGAAGCACCATCCTTCGCGACGCCAGAACTTACCCTTAAGGCGAACAAAAATAACTGGACGCCTGCAGGTTACGAGCAGATTGTCGAGGACATGATTAAATACCGTAACGAGACCAAACCATACCAGACGCCGGATCCGCTGTTCACCGTAGTTCTAGAAAAGGTTACCGAGTATAAGGCGGATTTGAACAACCTCTTCCAGGAGCTGTATCTTGATATTATCCTTGCGCCGGCCGACCAGTTCGATGCGAGATACGAAGCGGCCAAGCAGAAATTCCTCGACGCAGGCTACCAGGAGATTTTGGACGAGAAGCAAAAAGCGATTGATGCAGGTCAATTCCGGTAATCGTGAAAATCTAGCGATATACGAAGTTGGAGGAAAGAAATGATCCGATTATAATTAAATTAGTGAATCTGCTAGCAGCGGCGACCGTATGAACATTTCGTACGGCTGCCTCGAACGGTACAATCAATCGTACAACCAATACACAGAGCTCCTGCCGCAAGCGGGGGCTCTGAATGATATGGAGGGTAATATGAATCTGAAACTAGATATTGCTTTAGAAGATTTGAAGGAAACCGCGAAGCGCATTGCGGACTATACGTTCGGTATGGATTTGACGTGGGACTGGCCGGGCGGCGTCGCATTCTACGGGATTAGCCGGCTGTTCGAGGTCACGGGCGAGCACGCTTACCTGGATCGGATGATCGATTGGGTGGAGGAGTACCTCGAAGCGGGCATTCCGGAAGAATGGACCGTGAACACTTGCGCGATGGGGCATATGCTGTTGACCCTGTATGATCAGACAAAGGATCAAAAATATCTGGATCTCATTTTAAGTAAAATTGATTATTTGGAGCATCAAGCTTTGCGCTTCGGTGACCGGGTCCTTCAGCATACGGTGTCGGCCAACAATGACTTTCCGGAGCAGTGCTGGGCGGATACCCTGTTCATGGCAGCATATTTGGAGCTTCGGGTCGGCGTGATGCTTGAGAAGAAGACGCTTATAGACGACGCGCTGCATCAATTCGAACGGCATATTCATTACCTGCAAGATGAGGATTCCGGGCTGTGGTACCATGGATACAACCACGTCAAAAAGGACCATATGTCCGCCATCCATTGGGCGCGCGCTAACGCCTGGGCAGCCTATACGATGTCCCGTGCGGCAAGGGGGCTGCCGGAAGGGTATCTTTATCCTCCGATGATGCATATATGGAGCTCCTTGCGCGACCAATTGGCAGCCGTTAAACGGCTGCAGCATGAGGACGGGCTGTGGGGCACCGTACTCGATTACCCGGATGCTTACGGCGAAGTATCGGCTACAGCAGGAATTGCAGCAGCCATGGTAATGCAGGGCAATCCGCTGCACGCGAAATATGTGAGAAGAGCATTGGACGGCGTGCTCGCCAATATTGCGGATAACGGGCGGGTCCTGAACGTGTCCGGTGGTACGGCGGTCATGAACGATATCGAAGGATATCTCGGCATTGACCGGAAATGGGCACAGGGCTGGGGACAAGGATTGGCGCTGGCGTTCCTGGCGGCAGTCATTGAAGTAGTCGAGGCCCAGAGAAACCGCGAGCTGAGCAGACGAAGCGACCAGGTCGATTAGACATCGAAGGAGCAGGGGAAGAAAAGCATCTGAAGGTGAATTTTGATATAAACGAACATGACTCGGAGGGAGGTTACCATACATAAATCAAAGGAGAGCGAGCCTTTTGTCCTTTGCCAAGTCCGAATATGAAGCGATCCAACAAGCGCGGGGATTCGCTAAAGGGTACCGATGGGACCAGAAAACGATTGCCCTATCGAAAAACAAGGGCAGTAATCGCTTCTCGTTGCCCGAACATCTATACGGCTGCTTGTCACAATGCATAGAATAGAGCAGATGTTCTTAACAAGAAAGTGGTGACGAATGTGAAGCTGGGAGACTTGAAAGGCGCATATGATGTCATAATCAGCTTGGGCAGTTGGTGCGGGCCATCCATCTATTTGCAGCGCAAACAGCTGCGGCGTTTTTCCTTCCCGCTGGATTGGATGGTCTCAAGTGCAGTAACGGATGTGACGCATTTGATTAAGAGTCGGTTTGAAGGCTTTATGGAGCTTGGACAGCTCCGGAAGATAGAGGGGACTTCAGCCTATCTGGAGGAAGGGATCACTGTGCCGGAAGGAGGGACGCACCTTAGCGCCCATTTTATTCTCGATTCGCGCTATAATATCATATCGGTCCATGATTTCCCGATCGTTCCGAACCAGGATTGGGTGGCGGCCTATAATGCATATCAGGAGAAGCTTGCCCGACGCATTCAACGGTTTTGGTATGTGCTCCAACACAGCCGCTCCGTTTTGTTCGTCCGGTGGGGAGAGATCGGGGTACAAGAGGCCGTCGCGCTTCATGCCGTCCTGTCCTCGTTGACGCCGGCCAGCTGCAGCATTTTATTCATGCAGCCTGTATCCGGTTTGGAGTCGATTCAGGAGATCGATTGGGAACTAGGCGGCATCAGCACGCTGCAGGTTCCCCTCGAACGGCCCAATGATATAGCAGTGTGGGATTATGCCTTGAACGGTTTGTCATTAACAGGGTACTGGACTTAAGAGGCCTGCCCTGGAACGTGAAAATAGGAGTGCCGGCAATCGCTTAGCCGCACTCCTATTTTTATTAATCTAGTCGCTGTATGCTCATTCCCTGTTTATAGCGAGTACGTTCGATTTTACGAAAAATAAAAAAAGCTAGGCTAAAACACCAAGGGGGGCAAAAGACAAAAAAATAATTGAACGCGAAAAAGCGCTATGTTATAATCAGTAGCGCAATTGAAAATCAAGTTTAATCTGATATTATAATTACTTTTCCTAATTTAATTGTACATCAGTGACCTCTGATTTGTCAATGCACTTTTTTCAGACCAGAATGAAAAGGAGTGTGTTCAAGCGAGATGGAAGCTAAGGGATGGCGGTTAGAACAAGAACGGCTGGATCAAGTTAGGGAAAAGCTGAAGGCTAGGATCGACGCGTTGGAACCGGAAGTTAGCGGTCTGAGCGATCAGGCAGCCGAGATTCGCAGGAGATTCTGGGAAGAGGTTACGGTCAATACGAGTACGGACGAGGAATTTGAAGAAACCTTTTATACGATTAAACAACAGGCCGCGGTACTATCCGAGAGGGAGCGCCGTCATCGGCTTCTGCTGCAGCAGTGGAGGAGCTTCAATCGAATGCTGCCTTCTCCATATTTCGGACGCGTCGATTTTCTGGAGGACGGCTTGAACGGGAGCGAGCAGATTTATATCGGCGTATCCTCCTTCGTCGATGAAGATGGATTGACCTTCCTGGTATATGATTGGCGCAGCCCCATCGCAAGTCTCTACTACGATCATTCCCCTGGCGCTGCCTCTTACGACACTCCGGTCGGGCGGATCACGGGTACGATGGAGCTGAAACGGCAATACCAGATCCAGGATGGACAGCTTCGTCGTATGTTTGACGCGAGCGTGACGATCGGCGACGAGCTTCTTCAGCAGATGCTAGCCAAAGGCGCGGACTCGCAAATGAAAAGTATCGTATCCACCATCCAGAAGGAGCAAAATGCCATCATCCGGAACGATCACAGCCGGCTGCTTATTGTGCAGGGTGCAGCTGGAAGCGGGAAGACCTCCGCGGCTTTACAGCGTGTGGCGTACTTGCTGTACAAAAACCGCGATTCGCTTAAGGCGGATCAGATCGTTCTATTCTCACCAAACCAGATGTTTAACAGCTATGTATCCTCCGTCCTTCCCGAGCTTGGCGAGGAGAATATGCAGCAGACGACTTTCCAGGAATATCTCGAATATTGGCTCGGTTCATCCTTCCAAGTGGAGGATCCCTTCAGCCAGATCGAATATGTGCTGACCGCACAATCAACGCCAAACGATGAGGCCCGCCTTCAGGGGATGAAGTATAAGGCGTCCGAGGCTTTCATGAAAGCCCTGCAGAATTATGCACAGTGGCTGGGGCGGGAGGGCATGCTGTTCAACGGCATTCGGTTTCGGGATCGCGTTCTGATCACCGCCGAGCAAATGAGATCGCAATTTTACGGATACGACACTTCCTTGAGCTTGGCCAATCGTGTCGATCTCCTGCAGAAGTGGATTCTGAAGGAGCTTTCACTGCTGGAACGCAAGGAGCTCGGGGCCTCCTGGGTTGAGGAGGAGCTCCATTATCTCGACAACGAGCACTATGCGGAAGTATTCAGTGAGCTGCATAAGGAAAGGGAAGTGCTTGACATTGCTGAGCACTACGCCGTTGTTCGCGAGAAAATAAGCAACAAACGCCGAGAAGACGAAGGCGACTTTGACTTCGCCGAGCGGGAGGAGGACTTACTCCGCCAAAAGATCGTAAAGGCAAGCTTCAAACCGATCCGGAAAAATGTCAAAAGATTTTCGTTCATCGATGTTCACGGCCTGTATACCCAGCTATTTATCGATGAAGCTGCTTATCGGGACAAGACGAATGAGGTCGATATCCCGGTGCTATGGTCTGAAATCTGTAAGCAAACCAAGGATAAGCTGGAGAAGTTTGAAATTTTCTATGAGGATGCCACTCCGTATTTGTATTTAAAAGAATTGATCGAAGGCGTTCGCACGAACACGGAGATTCGGCATGTCTTCATTGATGAGGGGCAGGATTATTCACCGTTTCAATATGAGTATCTCAAAAAACTGTTTCCGCGTGCCCGCATGACGGTACTTGGTGATTTCGGGCAGGCGATTTTTACGCAATCAACGAATCTGCAGGATGCCGAGTCACCGCTGTTCCGGCTCTATGGAGAAACCGAAACATGCTTGATCCGCCTAGTGCGCAGTTATCGTTCAACTCGGGAGATTGTGGAATTTACGAAGGTGCTGCTCTCCGACGCGTCGGAAATCGTCCCGTTTGAAAGGAGCGGACCGAAGCCGCTTCTTGTGAAGGTGGAAGACGGAGAGATGCGTGACATACGTGTATTAAAGGATATTGCAGCGCTTAAAGCCGAAGGCTTCGAATCTATTGCTGTCATTACGAAGACGGCTGCCGAAAGCCGCTCAGCCTTCGAATCATTGCGGAAGCATGGAGGCGAAGCATTGCAGCTCATTACGAAGGAAACGGAAACCTTTGAGAAAGGTGCGATGGTTATTCCCGTGTATCTCGCCAAGGGGGTTGAGTTCGATGCGGTTCTGATATATGAGGCGTCACCGCATGCTTACGGCCGGGACAACGATCGCAAGCTTTTGTATACGGCATGTACCCGGGCCATGCATCAGCTCTTGCTTTATACGACAGGGGACTGGTCGCCATTCGTGGAGAGCATGGACTCTAGTTTGTATGAAATGGTGACTTGATAGCTGGTTCGAAAGCTCGCATATCGATAGACCGTTTCAGTTGCTTGCGTTATTGGAAGGATGATCAGGCGCTGCCTCGATGGGCGCGCCTTTCCTATATCACACGTAACCTTAGTTTACAAATGTATAATTATAGCATTAACGCCCACATATTGTAAAATAAACCTATGGCTGAAAATGATAAGGCGTTTAACGAAGGAGAGCTAAAAAATGAACCATGGCATGTCAGCGCCATTTAAGATCATTGCATTATTACTAGGGTTCTTCGTGATCGGCCCTCTAGTTGTGATGCTGCTAACATGTTTATTGAATTTCTTTTAAAATGAACGGGTTAACAAAGTATGTCCGAGTGATGGGTGGACAAGAACTCACACCAACGCAAAGTCGCGGATTCCCGCGACTTTTTTGTTGTGCTGACATAAGTTCTTGCATATCCCGATGATTCTTTCACGGATTACCCTGACTATGAAGACTTCGCATGATGGATCGCTGTCTCAATGTAGGCTCTCAAAGTCTTGATGAACGTGCGCATGGCGTATCCGACGTACCTGTCGCTGCGGTAGATCAGACAAATGTCCTGAGAAGGCGTAGGGTTCCTTAGGTGCACCACCTTGATATCCGGATTGTCAAGATTATCCAATAGAAGTCTCGGCAGAACACAAGCGCCAACTCCGCTCTGTACCATCTGAAGGAGTGAAGATAATGTTGTCGTCACCATATGCGGCTGCAGTGCAAAGCCGCTGTCCATACAAAAGTGGTCGATCAGCTTCCGGCACTGATGATCTGGCGGGAACATGACCATTTTTAAGGTTTGCAGCTTACTCAAAGGGATAAAGCTTTCCGTTGCAATGGGATCGTGCATACTTACTGCCAATGAAAACTCCTCATGGAACAAAGGAATCGTTGTGAGCCGCTCATCGATAACAGGTCCAATGGTTACGCCCACATCGATGCTTCGGTCCAGCACTTGTTCCGTTACCTTTGTGGTTTCCAATAGGGACAGCGAAATGGTGGGATAGGTCTGATGGAAGTTGAGCAGCATGGCATTGAACATCAGATCCGCGTCACCGGGCAATACCCCGATGGATAGAGAGCCTCCTTGCATTTGCTTCAGATCTGCGATGGCATCGCCCGCTTGCTGCAAATGTCTGAACACGGCGGCACCATGCTCACGAAGAATCGCACCGGCATCTGTAAGGACAATTGTTTTACCCACACGGTCGAACAATAGAACGCCTAATTCTTCTTCTAGTCGCCTGATCTGCTGGCTGATATTGGGTGCGCTGACTCCCATTTTTTCGGCTGCTCTCGAGAAATGAAGCTCTTCACAAATGGCCATGAAATACTGAAGCTGTTTTAACTCCACCTTCACACCTGCTTTCTATAGCATGTGTATCATGCTTAATGCCTATTGTTGCTCCGACTTCTTCTTGTGTCAACGAGTTATCGTTAACTGATACTTAACGTTACGGTAACGCCCACTGCATTGATGGTAAGTTCCATGAGTCATACAATGGGGACATATCAAGCGGTTCTCATGACAAAGGAGGAAAATAACATGTCTGAAATGATTATCAACACAGCCACAACTGCACGTCAAGTGCTGGTGCAGCAGGTGCAGGCGATTCCGGAGGAACTCTTCGATATTCAACCCGCAGGTTTCAACAATACGGTTCGTTGGAATGTCGGCCATATGATGTATTGGATGGATAAGTATTCTGCCCTGATCTTTAACAGTCCGCCGGTCATACCGGACTCTTATGAAACGCTGTTTAACTCTGGAACAAAGCCCTCGGATTGGACGTTCGATCCTCCGTCAAAGGAAGCGATGGTCGAGATGTTAACAGCTCAGCTTTCCCGCTTATCTGAGCTGACACCTGAAATGCTGGGCGAGAAACTTTCAACTCCGTTTGCCATGGGACCGTTCCAATTCAACACCTCTGGTGAGTTGTTAAACTTCATTCTGATTCACGAGTCGTTTCACCTTGGCGTGATCTCGAGCCAGTTAAAGGTTCTAGCGTTGAGTTAAGCCATGCAGTGCAGGTATCCTATTGCTTATTCTTTATATCAAACAAAGGCGATGAATAAAAGGTAAGCAGCTAATAAATCTTGATGAGGAGGATATGTTCATGGAGAAATCTCTTGATTCTGTCCAATCCCGCACTAGTGAAGTGTTTGATGCTTTTAGGCATGCTTTGGAAACAGGGGATACAGCCGATTTTCTTAAACAGGTTACGGAGGATTTTCATTTCTTCGTTCCACTTCCGTTAGAGGGATGGAATCACAAGCAGGAGGGCAAAGGGCGGTTCGAGGAATTAGTCCGGTTCGAGCGCTCCGTATTTCAGATGCAGCTGACTCCCCTCATCGTGCTGGAGGATGATGACAACGGGATGGTGGTGTTTCGCTCGGAAGGTTCGTTAAATGGGCGGCATTTTAGCAATGAGCTTGCTATCGTCTTCGAATTCGAGGGAGAGCGGACCCGCTGCTTCCGGGAGTATGTAGGAATGCCGTTAAAAAACTATGAAAACCCATAAAGATAATGCCATGAGCAGTAAAAGCAAACTCTTTTACAATAATATGAAAAATGAACCGACCGAGGGTCTGGTTCATTTTTTGTTTATGGCTGCAATTTTATCAGCCAGCGGGTAACAAATACTCATTATTGCAGCGATTCCCGGTAACTCCTCCAGGGCTGATTTGAAGCATCGCCCTGACCATCTACAGGGAAAAATTTTTTCACGCACTCCGAAATATCAGTCTTTAGTAGGAGGTCAACCATGTTGAGGTTCTTATAATTAAAGAATGGAAAGGAGAGCCGTAGCACGACGCAAGATGCACATCTTTATAGACAAATTGGAGGTTGAAAAGGTTGAAGCAAGAAAGAAGCACCCATGCACCAAGCCTGCTTCACAATCGGTTCCTGCAGACGATTTTATTATCAAGCGTGCTCCTGCAGATCGGGATCTGGGTACGTAATTTTGCCATTCTTTTGTATATTGCGGATCGAACGAATAATGATCCATACGCCATTTCTTTAATTAGCGTGGCGGAATTCGCGCCTATTTTTGTGTTTTCGTTCATTGGCGGTACATTTGCCGACCGTTGGCGGCCCAAACGAACGATGATCTGGTGCGATTTATTATCCGCGGTATCCGTATTCGTAGTGCTTCTGACCATACATTTCGGTTCATGGCAATCCGTCTACCTGGTCGCATTCATCTCGGCGATTCTTTCGCAGTTCTCGCAGCCTTCAAGCATGCGGTTGTTTAAGTATCATGTGCCTGAGGAACAGCTGCAGCAAGGGATGGCTCTATTCCAATCGCTGATGGCCATCTTTATGGTGCTTGGCCCTATGCTTGGCACCTTCGTATACAGCACGTTTGGCCTGGAAACATCGATCGCTGTAATGGGCGTCGTATTTCTGCTGTCCGCACTCGTTCTTGTCCGCCTGCCTGAGGATAATATGAAGCCGCAAACGGCCGCTGTAAAAGGGCAATTTCGTAAAGATTTCGCCGAAGGCTTCCGTTATGTTTGGCAAAGCCAAGTCCTGCGCATGCTCGGACTCGCATTTATTCTCGCTGGACTCGCTGTTGGTGTAGCCCAAGCGCTCAATCTGTTTATCGTAACGGAGCGTCTGGGACGCAGCGAGGAGTTTCTGCAATACCTGCTGATGGTGAATGGCGGAGCCATGCTGATCGGCGGCGGGGTCGTCGCTGTTTTTGCCAAGAAGGTTCCGCCTCAGCTTCTTCTTGCTGTGGGCATGCTTTCAGGAGCGGTCTGCACAGCCATTGTCGGGTATTCGACGAGCGTACCGGTCACGCTGGCCGTACAATTTGTGAATGGCCTTGTGTTCCCTTGCATTCATATCGGGATTAGCACCATGATCCTCAAATGGTCACATGCTTCCATTGTCGGCCGCGTCAACGGCGTTCTAAATCCAATGTTCGTCGGCATGATGGTCATATCCATGTCTTTCGCCGGCGCGTTAAAGGACGCCTTTCCGCTGAGCACGATCTATGGCGGAGCAGGATTATTATTCCTTCTTGGTGCACTGGTCATGGTGCCGATCATGAAGCAAAAAGCGCCTGAGCACGTGCTTACTGCGCAAGAGACGTAATCTTGCTGCATTAATAAGATTGCGCTAAGAAAACTATCGTTGAATGAATACGTGGAGGCAGCAGGTCTGATGATCTGGCTGCCTTTTCATTAAGCTAACGGCAGGAGTCTGTGATAGTGAAGTCGAAAATTTGGGTGTAACCATCTCGTAATAGAGTCATGGAGACAACGTATTTTACATATTTTGCAGGCGCACTAAAGTCATATTGGGTTAGGGAGGAGAAAGATGGAGTCGAAGGAAGAGCATTATTCACATGATCATATTATGGAATCAATCCGAAATTTATCCGAGAACGATGCAAAGACATTCTTGAACCTTATTTATGCGCTTTTGAGAGATAACACGCTGCCAAGCGAACAATTGGTTTCCCATGTCTTATCCGTTTATGAGAAAAAGATACCGAGAGTGGTTAAGGCAAGGCAGAATAAATGAAGCCCTGAAACCCTTGTCCCGCTTTATTACTTACTTGCAAGTTAGTATCTCACTTATAAGTACGTACTTCCGGATTGTATCGTGTTTACTCTACAATGCTCGTGAAGGCAATAACCAATACGTTCATAAGGAGAGATTAACGATATGGAGCTTCAATTGGCATTGGATTTAGTGAACATTCCGGAAGCGAAACAAGTGGTGGCCGAGGTAGCCGAGCATATTGATATCGTGGAAATCGGCACGCCGGTCGTCATTAACGAAGGGCTGCATGCCGTGAAAGCGATCAAGGAGGCTTTCCCGCATTTGCGAGTGCTTGCCGACCTTAAAATTATGGATGCCGGCGGGTATGAAGTGATGAAAGCATCCGAAGCCGGTGCGGATATTATAACGGTGCTGGGGGTATCCGACGATTCCACGATCAAAGGCGCTGTGGCCGAAGCCCGGAAGCAAGGCAAGCAAGTCATGGTCGATATGATTAATGTAAAAGACATTGAGGGCAGGGCACAGGAGCTTGATGCCTTAGGCGTGGATTATATTTGCGTCCATTCGGGTTATGACCACCAGGCGGAAGGCAAGAATTCCTTCGAGGAATTGGCTGCGATCAAGCGTGTCGTTAAACATGCCAAAACCGCCGTTGCGGGAGGAATCAAGCTGGAGACTCTTCCTGAAGCCATTCAAGCGAAGCCGGATCTTGTCATCGTTGGCGGTGGAATCACGGGTCAATCCGATAAGAAGAGCGTGGCCGCTAAAATGAATCAACTGGTAAAACATGCCTAACCAGATGGGCAAGCCAATCTTTAGGCAGGCCGTTCTAATCGTCAAAGAGCTATCCGAAGCTGTACAGAAGGTCGAAGCCGTTCAGGTTGAAGCACTAATTGAACGAATCCTGCATGCCGATGCCATCTTTGTAGCGGGTGGGGGCAGATCCGGCCTGGTGATGCGAACCTTTGCCATGCGGCTAATGCAGATGGGATATAACGTTCACGTTGTGGGCGACACAGTAACACCAGCGATCGGGTCAGGCGACTTGCTTGTTATCGGTTCAGGTTCAGGAGAAACGCAGAGTCTAGTTGCGATGGCCCAGAAGGCCAAGCATATCGGCTCTGACGTAGCCGCCCTAACGATCCAACCCGAATCTCGCATCGGGCAGCTTTCCGATACGATCGTTCAGCTGCCGGGAAGCACCAAGGAACAGCACCAAGATGCGCTCGTGACCGTCCAGCCGATGGCCTCTCTATTTGAGCAGACAATGTTGATTGTGCTGGATTCCATCATCTTAAGATTGATGGAGGTAAGCGAGCTCCAATCCGACCAGATGTTCAGCCTGCATGCCAATCTGGAGTAGGACACGTCCCTGCGCTATGTACTCCACTTTGATGGGATCTCCGTGACCGTTGTATACTAGTAGGAAAGAAGGGGTGATAATTATGGCAAATGAAGTCAAGAAGCGAATAAATCTCAAAGAAATTAACTGCCATAAGGAGTTAACCCTGGCGGTCATCGGAGGCAAATGGAAGCTGATCATCCTTTGGCATCTTGGCTTGGAGGGCGTTAAACGCTTCGGTGAGCTGAACCGTATGATACCCCACATCACGGAGAAAATGCTGACCAATCAGCTCCGTGAATTGGAGGAGGACCGGCTGGTCCAACGTGTCGTTTACCCCGAGGTTCCGCCCCGAGTCGAATATTCGCTTACGCCTTACGGGGAGAGCTTAATGCCTATCCTGAAATTGATGTACGATTGGGGAAGAGATTACGGCGAACAGTTCGTCTGGACCAAATGAGGGAGCGCTTTATGCGTGCTATGGAGCAAGAGGCTGCATGCGGCATTTTATTATTCAATACAAAAAGCAAGCAGGCTTGCGCAAATAGAACCACCCGTTAATCGGGTGGTTCTATTGACGTTGTCGACTTATTCCTCATTGCGTTTTCGGTGCGTCAATAATATGAAGCTCCTGCTGCCAATTCATTGCGAAATCACTCATGCCGTATATCGTGATTCTGAACTTTCCGCCAGGAAGCTCACCGGCCAGCTTGGAAAGCCCTTTGGGGGTAAGCTGAATCATGACGGCGCGTTTATCCTGCGTGATTCCTGCCTCGAAGTCTTCTCTGTCCACTAACGGGAAGATATCGATGGAATTTTGGCCGAAATCGCCGTTACTGGAGTAATCGACCTGAGCCCTCAGTGGAATGGTCTGAGGATAGGAATATACCGGTTCAGCGGATTGGAATAAGAAGAGTCCTTGAGCGCTGTCGTAGGTTACCCCCGTAACTGTCGGGGGCTCGGAATCAAATCGGATAGGCAATTCGATCTTACCCGCTTCGGCATCCTTCTCGAATACCTTAAAGATGAGGGAGACCGGGCGGTCTTGATTCACATTCGGAACTGGCGCTACCTGGATACCCTGGTCACCGCCAGTCAACTGGATGAGCGATGGATCCGAAGTCTCGATCTCGATATGTCCAATCGTTTCGCCTATTCACATCTTGCAATCAAATTTTTAGGAAAATGGTCTGTGATTGAACCGGGGTGAAGGACCTAGTTAACAAAGAGTGATTTCTGATTATTCCATCTAATCTGCAGGCTGATGTTTGATGAGCGGACTCTATTTATTTAGATGTAATGTTCTGGTAGAGTGATACTTTTCACAACTATCGATTTTTGAAATTGCAGCATTCGTTATGGACCGAACAGCAGCTCATAGACAAATACCTTAATCATTCTTGGTAAAAGCCGTAGCATAACATTGGGTTGTACAGGAGAGAATATTTCAATCCGTAGAAGAAGGAGCTGAAGGAGAATGATGAGTCATCCCAAAGATGACTACGGGGTATTGGGTAATGACATCGAAGTCGATTCGGATGTGAATGAGGATCGTAATCGAGAGGAGCAGCTGGATGACTCCTTTGAGTCCTGGTATGAGAGTATGAATAATCAGATCAAGCGGCAGCTAAAGCTCACGAACGTGCCGGAGGACGGTGTTTTCGATTCGGTCGCCGGAACAGATGAAGATTCTGCTCGGCGTTAAGCGCGTGGTCCGCAGAACCGGATTAACCATACTTCAATGCGGGTGCGCATACGAGCGCGAAAGCTCCCACGAATGGTCCCATTGAAATGTAAAACCCACTGTTAAATCATACAGTGGGTTCCGATTAATATTGCTTCCGCCTGCGAAACAATCTAATGATCGCATAAATAATGATGATCCATAGCCCAATGCTAAGTAGTGACAGCAATGGAAACCCTAGCGAAAAACCGGCAAACGGATTGAACAGTGATCCCAATATTGTCCCCAGTGCCAATCCCCCGAATAAACCGCCGAAAAAACCGCCGAACCCCGTTCGCGGCGTTGGCGTTGTTCTCGGTTGGCCCGGATTGCGAACGTTTTGGTCCGGTCTCCGCGTCGTACGCCCAGGGGTACCGATTCCCGGATTATAGGTTCGTCTGGGCGAGCGAAATCCGCCGCGTCTATAGGAATGTATCGTATCATCCTGTTCCTCTTGGCTATGATTTACATTGGGTTCGCCGAAAACTTCGGCCGTGGAACATCCAAAAACCAAAGGAAATACCAAGAGCAGTATCAATAACTTCCTCATCATATGCACCTCCTTCTGTAGTGTGCCCTGCCGGCATAAGAACATTCAGACGTTCCAACACACAGACGAACGACTTGTCTTACGTTTACGAAATACTCGATTTCGTTTGATATTCACTTAACCTTCATGCTTTAGGCTTTTAGAGATAAAAAGCATGAAGGAGGAGCACATGAAGCGAAAATGGATCGCCGGATTATTATCCGGCATACTGATCGGCAGCAGCTTTTTTGAGTTTGCGCTTGCAAACACCCCCGTTTATGCAGCCCCTTCGGGAGCGATGCCCGTGTTCATCTCGGAAATTTATCCCGATGACCGGTCGAATCAGCAAACGATCGAGGGCGCAGGCGGAGCCGATCTGTTCGAATATGTTGAGCTTTACAATCATTCGGGGGCACCGCTCTCGTTCAACGATGAGTTCAACATTCGTTACGACTACAATACGGGCGTGAAGACGCTGACGGTAACGGACACGGTTTACGGCAATCCGGATGGAGTGGTCATCCCGGCGGACAGCCCAGCCGTGCTATGGGTGGAACGAACCAGCTCGTCCATAACCGGGGCTGCCGCCGCCCTGACGGAATCCGATTTCCGGCAGTATCATTCGGTTCCCGACCATGTACCGGTATTCAAGCTTCGGGGACAGGATGGCCTCAACAACACGGACCGCGGTTTATACATAACCCGTAAAGGCGATGACGCCGCCGTAATCAGCAGCTTCTACTATACCGCCGAGGATGTCGGCGACGGCAAGAGCGTGCACCTTCAGCCGCCCTCCGGCGGTTCAGGAATGATTCCTTACGCACGGGAAGCAGCGCCTTCCGCCGGTATCTTCGATCCGGATCAGTTGTTGCCGCCTGACAATCGCATGCCGGATATCAGTCACACGCCGGTCGCCTCGGCCGACCGGACGCAGCCTCTGACCGTAAGTGCAAGCGTCTATGACGAAGACGGCGATGCGTTAGACGTTAAGCTTTATTACAAAACGGCTGTCAATAACCCATACAGCATGATCGATATGATGGATCGCGGAGGGGATCAATTCGATGCGGTCGTTCCGGCCGACCAGTTGATCGGCGATAAGCTGTATTATTACATAGAGGCAGCGGATGGGCTTCAACGTTCGAGATCCGGGGATTATGAAACGGCGTTAACCGGTGCCGTCGCAGGCGGAGACGTTCCGCGCATCCTCATTACCGAGATTCTGCCGAACCCGGCCGGGGATTACCGATGGGGAAGCGGCAACCAGTACGAATATGTTGAAATCTACAATAATTCGGATCAGGAATTGGACCTCAAGGATTACACGCTCTGGTATCTGTACCCGAGTCAGACGGCACCGAAGAGCTGGACGATTCCGGATCATACCGCAATCGAGCCTTACAGCTCAGCCGTCATCTGGTTCGCGAAGGAAGCCATCGCCAACGGCAAGGGATATACAACGACGGCCGACTTCAATCTGCACTTTAACAGTACGCTGAACGATAGCGACATTATTTTCTACGATAATTCAAAAGCTTCCGATTTCAATCTTCCGAATTCGCTGCATCGCGGGCTGGCCATTTCAGCACCGGGTCAGGCAAATTCGTACATCGTGCAGGCCTGGTACGACCCGAGCACGCCGGACAGCCCGGACAGGCTGGTGAACGACGTTCGTAACGCAGTCGTTCGATATGCCTACCCGGATGCAGGAACGACTATGAAAAGACTGGATAACCGGATGTATGCCAATCCTGGCAGCATTGATCCGGGTCAGGTGCCGCCTATAACGGGCATGGATATGATTGCACCTACGCTTCAGCATGAACAGACCGCCTATAATTTGGGCAAGGGGCAGGCATTTGCTGTGACCGTGACCAGCGACGAGCCTCTTGCTTCAGCTGAGGTATTGATCGGAGCAGCCTCCGAGGAGCCGACGACTTTTACGGACAAGCATGCACTGACGCTTGCGTCCCAGGAAAACGGACGTTACGTCTACCAAGGCTCGATCACACTGAATGAAACCGGCGTCTATCGCTACATCATCGACGCGGTCGACAGCAGCGGCAATCGTACACGAGTTCCATATAACTCCAGAGGCGGCCTTCTGACCGTTAATGAAGAAAGAACGGGGACGGAGCTGCCGAACCCGGGGTTATCCATTGCAAACGGAAGCATGCTTAGCGGGAATGCATCCTTCTACGCTTACGGCTCCCGTGCCGAGGACGATATCGAGGTTCGCTTCGACGGAAATCCGATGCCACTTCGCAAAGCGCTGCCAGGCAAGGTACAGCTCGGCATGCAGACCCGTGGCATCGATCAGATCTACCAAGCGTCGGCAAGCGCGCTGAACGCAAGCGGAGAGACGGTCTTTTTCGCGCGAATCTTGCCCAAATATATCGACGGCGCATGGTCGATGTTCGATATGACACCGGATCTTTTCGTAACCGGTACGACCGTTTCCGTGCATACAGGAAATGAGAACGCTCCTTATCAAGTCAAAGATCACGACAAGGTATTCGGCAAGAACAACCATGATGATTTCGAAGTGATGAATCTTCATCTCGTGCTTCCGGACGGTTCGGTCGTCAAACCGGATAAGGTGCTGAACTACCTGGGCAATCTGGGGCAAACAACCGTGGATTACCGGGAGGATACCTACTACGGATTCGGTGATGCGGATTACGGCAGCAATCCGAACAAGCCGATGATCAGCGACTTCCATTTCCCGATTCCGCAGGACAAGTTTACGGCTAGATATGCCGAGCTTGACACCGCCGCGATAAAGGACGGGATTTATCCTCTAAGGATGTCGATGAACGGACAAGTCTTCCAGTCCATCGACGTGACTGTGGATAATACCGCTCCGGAGATTGAAGGAATATCGTATGGGGAAGGACAGTTGTTGACCGAAGCAATGCAGCTCAAAGGGGCGTTCAAGCTGGATGTGGTCGCTTCGGACCAGTTAAGCGGAGTTGCCGAAGTTACGGCGGAGCTTGATGGTGAGACGATCACGCTTCCTTACGAGACGTCTTCCACGTTGCTTGCGCCGGGCGAGCATATTCTGAAAGTGACCGTACTCGACGGGGCCGGCAATTCGGCGGAGATCACACGCACCTTCATGATTGAAGAGGAGAAGCCTCTTCTTCCGGGCGAAGTTTCCCCAGCCGATTTCGCGGAGAACGTTGGTTTGAATCCGAGCCTGAGAGCTCGGCTCAGCGATCCAAGCGGAGACTCGATGGATGTGCGCTTTTTGGAGGGGGATAAATACGATTTTGCCCGCGCTGACGGAATTGAAGGTCATATCAACGTTGCAGACCGGGAGCCGCCGCTTGCTCTGGAGCCAGACGGCGAGAAGGGGATCGGCAAGGAAGAGGCCGACAAAATTGCTTATCCGGACGGGGATTACCTAACCACGGATACCGATTCCGGATTCCCTTATCATCGATTCGAAGTCCAGCTGGACGAAGCATGGACCGAAAAGGACAAGGTAGAGCTGCACTGGGAGGGACGCACGCTTCCGGGACGCATCGTGACGCTGTATGCATGGGATAATGATGCCGGCAAGTGGACGGCATTAAAGTCAGCCACCGGCGACGAAGGCGAATCCGATATTGCTCTAACGGCTGAAGTGGATCCTGAGCGATACGTGCGAAATGGCAAAATCCAGGCCATGGTGCAGGATGAAGTGAAGAGCGCGAACGCGCCGTTCAACATTTTATGGTTTACGGACACGCAGTATTACGCGGAATCGTACCCGGATATTTTCGATAAACTGGGCGATTGGATCGCGGAAGAATATAAAAAGGGTTTATTCAGTTATGTCATTCATACAGGTGACATCGTGAACGTGGCTGACGACGAGAAGCAGTGGGCGGTAGCCGACCGCAATCTGAAGAAGCTGGACGAAGCGGGCGTACCGTATGGCGTCCTCGCGGGTAATCACGATGTCATCATTGACGGCGTGGATTACTCCTACTACGGAAAGTATGTCGGGGCCGACCGATACAAGAACAATCCGTGGTATGGCGGCGAAATGGATAACAACCGCAACCATTACGACCTCGTATCGTTTGGAGGCCATGACTTTATTTTCCTGTACATCGGCTTCGGACTTGAAGACACACCGGAAACCATTGCTTGGGCCAACGAGGCGCTGAAGAAGCATGCGGACCGCATAGCGATCGTGGGCATGCACGCCTATCTGGAGAGCAACGGCACCTTGTCAAATATGGCACAGCGCGTGTTTGACCAGGTCATTGCACCGAACAAAAACGTGCAGCTCGTACTAAGCGGGCATTATCATGCCGCGAATAGGGTCGTGAAGACTGTGACGCATCCGGACGGATCGACGAGACAGGTGATCGAAATGCTGGCAGATTATCAGGGTGGGCCGAATGGCGGAAACGGCTATCTGCGCCTGCTTCAATTCGATCCGGTCTCAGGTACGCTGGACGTGGATACGTACTCGCCTTACTTGGACGATTACAATTTCTTTGACGACGCCATCGAGGATTTTACCGAGCCGTTTGCGTTCAGGGACATTCAAAAACGGGTGGCAACCGATTATTTTGCAGTCAACGTGTACAAAAATAAGCTGATTGGCGAGAAAAAAGACGTGAAATCCGGAGAAATTGCCTCAGCCGCATGGAAGGGGCTTGAAGCCGGCAAGACGTATTACTGGTATATGGATATTACCGATGAATTCGGCGCCAAGCAGCTGAGCCCAATCTATCGTTTTACGACCTCGAAGAAAACGTCTCCGCCTGGAGGCGGAAATGACGGCGACGGCAACAATGGGGGCGGTAATAACGGTAATAACGGAAACAACGGAAACAACGGAAACAACGGCAATAACGACGGCAGTAATCAACCAGGCCAAAGCAAGCCAGGTGGAAAACCACCGGCCACTGGGCCTTCCAGACCGGGAACGATTACGGCGCAAATCGCCATAAACGGCCAGAGGGCTCAAGCAGCCGTCAGCGAATCGGAGCTCAGCAGTGCCTTCGAGAGCGTCTCTGCGAACGCGCGTGGAATCAAGACCGTGACGATCCAGCTGGACGAAAGCGCCCGCTCGTTCAACGGCGAAATCGTCATCCAGGTTCCGTCAGCTTACTTGAACCGCAATCACGCGCGGGAACGGATCGAGATCGTTACGCCGCAGGCAACCGTGAAGCTGGCTTCCGATATGCTGAACCGTCTGCCGGATGCAGGGCAGTTCACGGGTATCGTGGTACGGGCGGGTGATCGAAGCCTGTTGTCCACGGACCAGCTTGCCGGGATCGCTAATAGACCGGTCGTTGAGTTGCTGCTGCAAATCGATGGCAAGACGGTGGAATGGCCGGGAAGTACTACCCCAGTATCCGTCTCGCTCCACTATGCAGCCAAGACCGACGAACGAACGGATCAGCTGGTCGCGTGGGAAGTCGATGCGATGGGAGCGATAACCTCTGTCCTGAACGCATTTTACGATGAAGAGCTTCGTGCTCTGACGTTCGAGACAGGCAAGCTTGGCACATATGCGATTGCATATAAGCCGGTATCCTATCGGGATGTGGAACCGGGAAGCTGGTATGCAGACGCCGTCCATTACCTTTCTGCCCGTGACATTATTAAGGGGGCGGGAGGAGGACGGTATCTGCCGCAGAAGGAGATCAGCCGGGCCGATTTCCTGGTCATGGCGATGAACGCCTTCGGCATAAATCCGGAGAATACGGATGAAGACGGTAATTTTGCCGATGCGGGCAGCCGCTACTATACGCCGTATCTATCTACAGCGAAGAAGCTGGGATTTGTCCATGGAACGGGAGATAACCGGTTCAGACCAGGGGACTCGATCACGCGTCAGGATATGGTCGTCATGCTCCATGCGATGATGGAATCGGTTGGCAGCGAGCTGCCGGGCGGAGGAAAGAAGATCGAAAGCTATACCGATGCGAAGGACGTATCCAGTTATGCGAAGGAAGCGATGGACTACATGCTGGATGCCGGAATGCTTCAAGGCACCATTGGAGGCAAGCTGTCACCGAAGTCTGTTACCAATCGGGCCATGGCAGCGCAGCTGATGTACAACTACCTGCTCAGAAGCCGGGAGGCTTCGTAAGAAACGGAGTAAGGGTCGAGCTGGTATCATATGCATATGATGGATTTATGTGTTCGAGCGGGAGGAGCCTCCCGCTCTTTTTTTTGTTGAAGTAAAATTTCAAGGCCCCTTCTCACCGACCGGAAGATCAATCTGACATCTGAAAATCCGTCCCGTTTTTATTAATAACGAATTTACTATCATTCATAATTATGGTACCGTATGAGCATGGAGATGTACGAAAGGAGCATGGACTAAAAATGGCAGATATCCTGTAATGGTGAAGGAATGGAAAGGATATGTTGAACCCTTTTTCATTAAAGGGTCAATTTCCCATTTTTTGTTTAACCATTATTGGATCGCTGGGTTCATGTGCTATAAATACACCGGGCGAATTCCTTTTTAGGTATTCGCTTTTTTAATGGGTGAGCCTACGTCTCCATTAGCACGTCAATCGGCGTTTCCGTGAGGAGATGCGGGGTATGAAACGATTAATGAATAAGATTGCCATTGTTACGGGCGCCAGTCGGGAGATGGGCATAGGTACTGCAATATGCCTGGAATTAGCAAGAGAAGGCGCTGACATCTTTTTCACTCATTGGTCAGCCTATGATCAAGGCATGGACTATTTTGTTAATGAGGATTTGGACTGGGCAGAACATCTAATGGAGGAAATCCGCAGCTTGGGCGTAAGGTGCGAATCCATGGAGTTGGATTTATCGCAGATAGAAGCACCGGAAATACTGCTTAATGAAGTTCAGGAGAAGCTGGGATTGCCGTCCATTCTTGTAAATAACGCAACCCATTCCGTTGATGTTGATTTTCGATCACTCAATGCGGATATCCTCGATGCTCATTATAACGTGAACATTCGAGGAACGTGTCTTTTGACGGTTGAGTTCGCTCGTCGAATTGAAGGCACACACGGTGGCCGAATTATTAACCTGGTATCGGGTCAGGACAAATCACCTCAACCTGGAAATTTGGCTTATGTTTCGACCAAGGGGGCGATTTCCACTTTTACGAAATCCGTTGCTCTCGAATTAGCGCCGCTTCATATCACCGTTAATGCAGTAGACCCTGGACCAACAGACACTGGATGGATGAACGATGAATTGAAAGAATACTTGCTACCGAGATTCCCTATGGGGCGGATCGGTGAACCTAAAGATGCTGCCAAATTAATCGTTTTTCTAGCAAGCGAAGAATCTGAATGGATTACGGGACAGATTATTCATTCCGATGGAGGCTTCTGGTGAGTTCTCCTCAGTGGTTGACTGATTAAAAAATCAAAGCTGCCGGATCCATGGTCGACTCGGCAGCTTTGCCGCGTTATAAGAGATATCAATTAGGAATTGATAGTTACCCGGGTTCGATATACGGATTGCCGCTCCACCCACCCAGTGAAGAGATCCACGCAAGGTTAAGGTTTACGGCGGTATACCAAAAGGAGATAGCAGGATGGCAACCAATCAAACGGTTCGTTTGGCAATTGAAGAATCTATACGATTCCTTGAATCCACTTCGCAATGGGTGACAGCCCACGGTGAACACACCCGCCAGAAATGGGATGGGGCATGGTGGCATATGTCTGTGCTTTATGAAATGGGAGAGGTGAGTCAGATTCCCGAATCTGTGATCGCCAGAGCCAAACATTTACTCGAAACTCAAGTGTGGCAGACTTGGGGATAGCCACGCCTTGCGCCGGAGGAAACTTTTTTCATGCAAAGTCGCTTATCGGCGGCTTTTTTTATTTTCGATGGATACGTTATATGACATTAGATGACATCATTAAGGGCTAGAATAAGTGGTAAATCCCGAAAGGAGAAACAAAGCATGAAACGTAAAATCATTTTAGATTTAGCCGTAACTTTAGATGGTTATATTGAAGGAAAGAATGGGGAAGTAGATTGGTGCATTATGGACCCGGAGATGGGGTTTTTGGATTTCTTGAATCAAATCGATACGATATTGTATGGAAGAAAAAGTTATGATTTGTGGGGCCAATTCACGCCGGATCCGGATCAATCGGACGCTGATCATGAGCTTTGGTCAATCGTTCACAGTAAAGAAAAATATGTGTTTTCCCGGACACAATCAGGAAACGATCATAAAGCAATCTACATCAACGATCATATTCTTGAAGAAGTACATGCAATAAAGAATAAGCCGGGTAATGACATCTGGTTATATGGAGGAGCAAGCCTCATTACAACCTTTATCCAGTTAGGGCTGGTTGATGTATTCAGATTATCGGTTCACCCTGTCGTTTTGGGAGAAGGAAAACCGTTGTTCGTGGATATCAAGCAAAGGTTGAATTTAAAGCTGGTGAATACAAGAACGTTCTCCTCAGGAGTCGTGCAGCTCATCTATCATTTGGATGGAAGCGAAAAGTGAACCGGGTTAACCTCGGGAAGATGTTTTAGTTAAATGATAGCTCTGTTTGATCATGTCATGAATTTCTTCTTCTGGTACGGTGCCGTCAAGAATAATAGAATTCCAATGGTTTTTATTAAGGTGAAAGGCCGGAACTACTGCAGTGTATGCCTGGCGTAAGAACTCGAGCATGCCGGGTTCGCATTTTACATTGATCCAAATAAGATGGTCTTTTTCAAAAATCCAAGCAAAAACTTTATTGTTATCTTGATGCCGAATCACTGTCCAATTTTTATCACGAAATGGTTGATCCTCATACGCATGGCTCAAACTCAAACAGTAATCAATGGCTTCCTGTCTACTTCGCATTCATAACTCCCCCAACCTATAACCTACAAAAATGCCGTGGCTTGTACGGCATTTTTGTATGCACTCCTAATCAACATCAAGCGCAGAACTACTAATAACATAACAAATATGGTTGTCGGGGGACAAGCCGAAGCTGCAAGGAACACGGATCGACACTTGGTTCCTTTCATTTAATCAGACTGTCACGTTCTTTACGTGGGGGTGCTGTGAGTAATGATAACGCTGAGTCGATGCAGCTATCGATCCATTCCCGATTAGGATTGGATTTCTTTAATACCGTTATTCCGATGAAAGCTACCACAAGGGACTGGGCTATCGCCCGATCGTTGATCGATTCGTCGATCTCTCCGGAGCGTATCCCTCGTTTAAGGGCGTCTTCAAACATCGCCGCTAAATATTGTTGATGCTCTCGCGTCAAAATTTCAAACTTCGCATCGTGCGGAGCGAGCTCCACCATCGTATTAATGCAGAAGCAGCCATTCTGCTCAAGGGTTCCGTCAGGGAACGCCCCTTCCAGAAACAAGCGCCTGAAGGCAGTCTTGACACTCGTACTTTCGTTAAGCTTCAAGCGAATGGATTTAGCATGTATTTCGTTATACTTTCGAAGGGCTGATTCAAACAAAGATAATTTGTCTCCAAATGCAGCATATAAACTAGGTTTCTGAATCTTCATTCGAGAAGTTAAGTCAGTAAGTGAAGTCGCCTCGTATCCCTTTTCCCAAAACACATGCATTGCCTCCGTTAAAGCCTGTTGTTCATCAAATTCACGAATTCTAGCCATAACCCCTCCTGATTAAATACCTTTTAGTACATAATATTTTATCGAATAATATTGATTAAATCAAGCAAGTGTTGACATTCATCCATTTCTGTGAGTTAATTGGTCTCAAAATAACATACCGAACGGTACATTTAAGGAGGCTGATTTAATGTCAAGTTCCCCTAAGCTTCGTCCGAATTACACGGAATCACAAGCTCAACTATCGAGCGCGGCGGTTTTTCTTTATGCGGTCATCTGCGGATCGGCAGTAGCAACGGTTTATTTCTCCCAACCTTTGCTCGATATGATGGCTACTGAGTTTGGTATGAATAGATCTATCATCGGTACGGTAGTAACCGTGACCCAGATTTGTTATGCGTTTGGGTTATTGTTCTTGGTGCCGTTAGGGGATATGTTTAATCCGCGTCGGCTTGTAACGGGGATGATCGTGTTATTATCGATCGCATTAAGTATCGTCGCATTAGCTTCAAAACCTTGGTTTCTATTCCTCGGCTTGGGGACGGTTGGATTCCAGGCTGTAGTTGCACAAGTGCTTGTTGCTCTTGCCTCTGATCGAGCACCGCAATACAGACGTGGCCGCACGATTGGAGTTGTTACTAGTGGAATTGTAATAGGGATACTACTGGCCCGTACCTTCTCGGGCACCTTAGCGGATATGAACGGATGGCGTTCCGTATATATCGTCTCGGCAGTGATCATGATCTCATTGGCTTTTGTGTTCCTAACCGTTACACCCGATACAAGACGTCCGCCAAGTAAGAACTCGTACAGGGAAGTACTCCGCTCCATAAAAGATTTATTCGTACAAATCCCCCTATTGAGAATTCGCGGCCTCCTTGCCTTCTTCATTTTTTCGGACTTTAGTATTCTATGGTCCTCAATGGTTTTGCCGATGAGCTCCCCTCCACTTTCGTTCAGCCACAGCGTAATTGGATTGTTTGGACTCGCAGGTGCAGCGGGGGCGTTGGCCGCGAGCAGCGCCGGGCGACTGGCAGATCGGGGATTAGTACAACGGACAACAGGAATCGCGTTGTTGCTGTTATTGTTCGCATGGCTCCCAATCTGGTTACTACTGCATTCCATGTGGCTTTTCATCATAGGGATCCTTATGTTGGATTTCGCAGTGTAAGCGATTCACGTTACCAATCAAAGCATGATTTTAAGTGTTCGTCCGGAAGCAAGGAGCAGGTTAACTGCCGGGTACATGGTCTTTTATTCCTTTGGAAGTGCAACGGGTGCAATCGCGTCAACCTGGATTTATTCTTGGGCAGGGTGGTTCGGCGTGTGCATGCTGGGGGTTCTAGTTAGCATGATCGCCTTGATATTTTGGGCTTGTACTTTGAATACGTCCGATTGTTCTCTTAATAATCAGCAATAAATTGAAGGTAGTCTTTAGGAGGACTAAACATGACTACGTTCCGCCATATAAAAAAATGAGCAAAACAACACAATTCCACGTAGTTGTTCTGCTCAATGTGCTGTACGTATGGCTAATTCCGAGATTAAACCTTAGCCGATCCGGTTTGCGGGCCGGATGGCACACTGCGGAGCCAGCTGCGGCGCCATTTCAGCTGCATTACGATCGTAAGCGTCAACGAAGCCGCCGCGATAAAGCTTAAAATGATGAAGCCTGTGGCGTATGAGCCTGTCGCTTGGTACAATCGCCCTAGAATCAGCGGCAGCGCATAGCCTCCAAGTCCACCGGCAGCGCCGACGATCCCGGTAACCAGGCCGATCTCGCCGGCAAACCGTTGAGGGACGAGCTGAAATACGGAACCGTTACCCGCTCCCAGACACATCATGCCGATAAACAGCAGGGTGACAACGACCCAAAGAGGAGGCAGGAAGGAAACACCGATCAGCATGATCGCGGCACCGGCATAGAGAATCATCAGCATGCGGGAGCCGCCGATTCGATCGGCGAGAAAGCCCCCAACTGGGCGGAAGAAGCTCCCTGCGATGACGCAGATCGTTGTAATGTCTGCAGCCTGAACCGCAGAGAGACCGTACTGAGTGTTAAAGAAGATCGTCAAATAGTTGGCGAGCCCGACAAAGCCGCCAAAGGTCACGCAGTACAGGGCGCAGAATACCCAAGCATCGCGTTGTTTAAGGACATGACCATATTCGGACAGCCGTTTGGGGGCAGGGCGATTCGGACTGTTGCGGGCAAACAGCGAGAAGTAAATGAATACCAGCACAATAGGTATGATGGCAAGACCGAACACAATCTCCCAGCTTCCGAAATGCTGGGCTAGACGATTGGCGAACAGCGTTGCAAGGACGGTACCGCTGTTCCCGGCCCCCGCAATCCCCATCGCCAGGCCTTGATGTTCCTTGGGATACCACTGACCAGCGAGAGGGAGCGCTGCGGCAAACGATGCTCCCGCGACCCCGAGCAGAACGGCAACGACGTACAATTGATCGAGTGAATCTACCCATAACCAGCCGAGCAACAGAGGGATCAGGGTGACAATCATTCCAATCTGAGCGGTGAGTTTGGGGCCGAGACGGTCAGCCAGGAAGCCTAATACAAGTCTGAGGATCGAGCCGCCCAGAACGGGCAGCGCAACCAAATTTGCCTTCTGAACCGGATCCATCGGATAATCCGCGGCAATGATAACCGCAAGCGGCCCGAGCATGCCCCAAATCATAAAGCTGATATCGAAATACAGAAAAGCGCCGAACAGGGAGGGCTTATGCCCGCTTTGCCAAAAACCTTTCCTCTCCATGACTTTCACTCCTCATCCAAATGTGTTCTTCTCTGTTCTCTTTGCTTCATGAAGCCAAATCGCAAAATCCCCAGCCGCAGGCAAAAAAGGCCGCAAGTCGCTCTTTCCCAGAACGATTCGCGGCCACATTGCCCATGACGAAAAACACGTCATTGTGTCTTTCGTCTAACTATTCAGCTGATTTGATGTTCACATTATAGACAGGAGGGGGAAATGGTGTCAATATACATAACACAAAAGTTTAAAAAAATTTAAATTTATAAATTTACTACTCTCAAAATGTAATATATATTGACATTATAATCGACATGAACTAATCTGTATTTAACATAATAATCGAAGATCGGCACAATGCTGTGCCAGTTTTGAGGCAATGACGCCCTTTCCCTGCGTGCAGGGGGAGGGCATTTTTGTATTATTCTCACATGAAGATGACATGGCTTGAATGGAGGAATAACATGCAGCGAAAGAAACTTATAGTCGTCGGGAATGGCATGGCGGGGATAAAGTGTGTTGAAGAAATCCTAAAGCTTGCTCCGGAGCACTTTGATATTACGATCTTCGGAGCCGAGGCCTTTCCAAACTATAATCGGATCCTCTTATCCAAAGTCCTGCAAGGTGAACATGCGCTGCAGGATATTATTCTGAACGACTGGTCCTGGTATGAGCGGCATGGGATCCGCTTGTTGGCCGGTCAGCCCGTTCGTCATATCGATGCCAAACGACGTTTCGTCGAGACAGCCTCCGGCCTACGCGCAACGTATGATGCATTAATCCTGGCAACCGGCTCATCTCCATTCATACCGCCTATCCCAGGGACGGATAAGGAAGGGGTTATATCCTTTCGAACGATCGACGATTGCGAGAGAATGTCCGAAATGTCCAAATCCTATAGAAAAGCGGCTGTCATTGGCGGAGGGCTGTTAGGCTTGGAAGCAGCTCGCGGGCTGCTTCATCTTGGTATGGAGACCCAAGTGGTTCATAACGCACCCTATATCATGAATCGACAGCTGGATCGCGTCGCTGCGGATATGCTTCAGCGAGAACTCGAGAGCCAAGGGATGCAATTTTATTTGGCGAAAAACACCACGCGAATTACCGGCCGAACAAGGGCGCAGGGGCTTCGGTTTATGGACGGAACGCGGCTTGATGCGGATGTGGTCGTCCTCGCTGTGGGGATCAGGCCGAACATAGAGCTGGCCCAAAGAAGCGGCATTCTAACGCGGAGGGCGATTGTCGTAGATGACTTCATGAGAACAAGCGATCCGAACATTTTTGCCGTGGGGGAATGCGCGGAACACCGGGGAGTAAGTTACGGCCTGGTGGCCCCCTTATATGAGCAGGGGAGAGTGCTTGCCCGCGTCATCTGCGGACACGAGACTGAGCCCTATAACGGGTCGATCCCGTCCTCCCAGCTTAAAATATCGGGTGTAGATGTTTTTTCCGCCGGCGTAATCTCGGGTGAAGGCGTAGAAACCGCTGTTCAGAACTATGATGCCGTTTGCGGCACATACAAAAAAGTAACCATGCACAACGGCAAGATTGCCGGGGCAATTCTGTTCGGGGATACGGCGGAAGGAGCTGCATTGCTGGGATTTGTGGAACGGGGCGCGGCCGTAGCAGAGCTACTCCCGCGTGAGCGTGCTGCCAGCCCGGCGGAAGCGGCGGCTGAAGCGCTGCCGGACCATGAAACGGTGTGCGCTTGCAACCGTGTCAGCAAAGCGGCGATCATTCATGCCATAACCGACCACGATTTAACAAGTGCCGAAGAAGTAAAGGCGCATACCAAAGCATCCGCTTCTTGCGGCGGATGCCGGCCTATGGTGGTTGGAATTGTCCTATATATGAAAAACAGTAAAACGAAGGATAAGCCGCAGAAACAGAAAGCAGTCGGAATGCCGGCGGAAGCTCCTATATGTGATTGTACGGTTCATGGTCATTCTTCAATGAAGCAAACCATTACTGACGCGGTGAATCAAGGCTGCCGTACCATCCCGGACATCATGTCGCAACTGGGCTGGAAGAAGGCGGGCGGATGTACTATATGCCTCCCGGTCATACGATTCTATCTGGAAATGGCGGGCGTTGTTAACGATGAAGAGAGGATAGCGGCTAGGAAGGCACAAAGCCATGTTTTTTATGCAGATCAATCGTATTATCAGGGCGTGCGGATACGTATTGACGATGGGGAAGCTTCCGAATCGGTCGCGGCTGGCATCCAGCGCATTGGGGAAAGGCTCCGCATCAGCTGGCAAGATGTAACGCTTCCTTATCCGGTAAGTGCCGGCGTGTCATATGGGACAGGGTCGCCCATTGGAATTCTGGTCCAGGGGATCGGGATCTCAGCTTCCCCCGCAGGTTGGGAGGTGTATCTCGGCGGACATGCGGAGCATCCTGTCCGTGAAGGACAGCTGATCGGTGTTGCAGAGCAAGAGGAAGACATCGTTCGTCTCGTATCCGCTTGCCTGCAGTGGTATCGGCAGAACAGCTTCTACGATGAACCGCTGTGGGCGTGGGTGGAACGTACGGATGTCCTTGCGATCCGGGAGATTATGCTTGACGATGATATGCAGCGTGAGCTTGCAGAAAAGCTGTCGCGACGTTCGTTGAAAGCTTATGCCGGTTAGACGGAGGAGAAATCGAGGGAGAGGTGGTCTAAGATGGTTTATACGGATTTGGATATAGAGAGAGCTCCTGCCAAGGTAGAGACTCAATGTCCTTTTTGCAGTGTACAGTGTAAGATGACGGTTACTGAAGTGGAGGAAGGCGTTCCGGGTCAGCGACGGACTGCCTACCAGATTGAAGGCGTGCCAAACGCTGCCTCCGAGGGCAGGGTCTGCGTCAAAGGCATGAATGCGCATCAGCATGCTGTCCACTCGCAGCGGTTGCTGGAACCACTGATCCGTGTCAACGGCGAGCTCGTTTCTTGTTCCTGGGACGAGGCGATTCACGTGATAAGCCATCGGCTAATGACGATTACAGACCAGTACGGTCCTGATGCGAATGCCGTATACGGCGGTGGATCGCTGACCAACGAAACGGCCTATTTGCTCGGCAAATTTGCCAGAGTGGCGCTCGGCACGAAATATATCGATTATAACGGTCGTTTCTGCATGTCGGCTGCGGCCTCTGCTGGGAGTAAAACCTTTGGGATTGACAGGGGGCTGACGTTCAGGCTGGCCGACATTCCTCTGGCGCGCTGCATTGTCCTCGCCGGTACCAATATCGCGGAGTGCCAGCCAACGCTGCTGCCTTATTTTAACCAGGCGAAAGAGAACGGAGCGAAGATCGTGGTCATCGACCCGAGGAAAACGGCAACAGCCGCCATTGCGGATATTCACCTGCCGATCAGACCGGGTACGGATGCGTTGCTGGCTGATGCCATGCTGAAGATCATCATGGATGAGGGCTTCGTGGATGAGGCATTTATCCGAGCCAGGACAAATGGTTATGATGGGCTGAGAGCCTATATGAACGGGTTCGATTTGAATCGGGCTGCCGATCTATGCGGACTGGAGCTGGAGCAGATCCGGGAGGCAGCCAGATCCTATGGCATGGCAGGCACAGGAATGATTTTGACCGCCCGAGGGGTAGAGCAGCAGACGGATGGCCATCTTGCGGTTCGGCATTTTCTGAACCTGGTCTTAGCCACAGGCAAAATCGGCAGGGAAGGCTGCGGATATGGAGCCGTCACCGGGCAGGGGAATGGACAGGGCGGAAGAGAGCATGGGCAAAAGGCAGATCAGCTGCCTGGCTACAGATCGATCGAGAATGAGGAGGACCGTAAGTACGTTGCCTCCGTATGGGGTGTTGAAGCTTCAAGCTTACCTGGAAAAGGCGTCTCGGCCTATGAGATGATGGAGCTTGTTCATCAGGGCGAGATCAAGTCTCTCTTCGTGATGGGATCCAATCCCGTGGTTTCGAATCCGAACGCCGGGCATGTGGTGGAAGGCTTGAAGAGTCTTGATCTGCTGGTGGTTGCCGATATGTTCATGTCCGAAACGGCCCAATTGGCTGACATCGTGCTGCCGGTGACCTCCTATTTGGAGAATGAAGGGACACTGACCAATCTGGAGGGGCGGGTCCTTCTGCGGGAAGCCGGCCGTGAGCCTCCCGGTGAGGCGCGCCATGACTGGATGATCCTCTGCTCCATAGCAGACCAACTGGGAAAAGGACTGTACTTTCGCTTCAACGGGCCTGAAGAGATATTTAACGAGCTGAGGCTGGCGAGCAAAGGCGGAGTTGCTGATTATTACGGCATCACGTATGACCGATTGCGCAGGGAGGAAGGGGTGTACTGGCCTTGCCCCTCTACCGAAGAGGCTGGGGTCGGCTTACTGTTCCAGCAATCGTTTGCCCACCCGGACGGGAAGGCAGTTTTCAACATAACAGAAGGAGAGCGCTGGGGAGGAGTGTCCGAGGAATACCCGCTAATCCTGACCAATGGACGCGTATTGTCCCATTATCTGACCGGGGTGCAGACCCGGAGAAGCACCTCTTTGCTTGCACGCGAGCTGGAGAATTTCGCAGAGATTCACCCGACTACCGCACAGCGTTATCGGGTCCGTGACGGCGAGTGGGTCGAAGTTGTGTCGGAGCATGGCTCATTTACGGTCCGCTGCAGAGTTGGAGACTCTATTCGGCAAGATACCCTGTTTGTCCCTATGCATTGGGGCGGGGTACAGAACGTCAATCATGCTACCCGGCCGGAGCTGGACCCGTTCTGCAAAATGCCCGGCTTCAAGACCACTGCCGTTCGTATTCGGTCTTTAAAGCAGGCAAACAGCCTGGAAGGATAAGCGGTTAAGAACAAAGCGCCTACATTGATTATAATTCGCCTCTATTACGATGTCACAAATCAGCTTCTATCAATCTAATGACCATTTCGATGAATCAGAGCATCTCATCGAAGTGGTCATTATTTTGTCGTTAATTGTTGCAAATGCAGCATTATTCGATTAAACTAAATAAATACTTTTGTTGCAATTGCAACATATTGAGAACGAGGGAGTCAATTGGATGGAAATTCTTCGAGAGATTGGAATGATTGCAAGAGCATTGGATTCGATTAGCAATATGGAATTTAAAGAATATGACCTGACCAAAGGACAGTATTTGTACCTTGTGAGGGTATGTGAAAACCCAGGAATCATTCAAGAGAAGCTCGCTGAGATGATAAAAGTAGACCGCACAACTGCAGCCCGTGCCATCAAGAAGCTTGAGCTTCACGGCTTCATTGAAAAGAAGGAAGATCATCATAATAGAAAAATCAAACGGCTCTTTCCAACGGAGAAAGGGAAACATGTGTATCCTTTTATAAAGAGAGAACATGATTACTCCAATGGGGTTGCATTAGATGGGTTATCCGAAAACGAAGCAGAAACTCTGTTCAATCTCTTGCAGAGGGTCAGAAAAAATGTAGAGAAAGACTGGGAGTTTGTTAAAAAGGGCAACAAGAGATTGTATTGATTTATCAAAGGGAGGAGAGATCGATTGACGATCCATATAAGAAAATGCACCTTAGAAGACCTGGAAATACTTCAAGATGTTAGTGTTGAAACATTTAATGAAACATTTAAGGATCAGAATTCACCTGAAAATATGAAGGCATATTTAGACAAAGCATTTAACTTAAACCAATTAGAACAAGAGATAAGCAATAGCTATTCGGAGTTCTATTTTATTTCTTATAATGGGGAAATCGCCGGGTATCTAAAGGTAAACACCGAAGAAGCGCAAACGGAATTGATGGGCAATGACTCGCTTGAAATCGAGAGGATTTATATCAAGAGCCGCTATCAAAAACATGGGCTTGGCAAGCTTCTGCTCAATAAAGCCATGGAAGTCGCGGCGGAACGCCATAAACGGAAGGTTTGGTTAGGCGTTTGGGAACGAAATGAAAATGCTATTGCTTTTTATAAGAAAATGGGGTTTGTTCAAACAGGTTCCCATTCCTTTTATATGGGGGACGAAGAACAGAGGGATTACATTATGACCAAAACAAGCATGGAACGCTTCAAACGAGATTATAGCACTGAAGCTGAGCTATAACTAGCAAAAGGGCGCCAAGATGGGTGCGGCTTGTCTGTACGGCTTAGGCAACGTTTTAATGGTATAACAACAAAAACGATGACCTATGTCATCGTTTTTGCTTTAGATCTAACAGATTTGATTGATCATTTACCATCCTACACGAATAATCAGGCCCTTCGGATCGCCCACTTCGAGATAAGCAGCTTGGCCGTTGACATCATCATATGCAAATCCATAGGCCAAGCGGTTAATGCTGTGGTCGTGCCAGAATTTTGCGTAATAATTAGCCGGAGCGGCTTGAAAGTAATTTGACACGTTATTCCAGTCGCTCGTCGTATATACATGGCGATTGATGGCTGCGCACGTTGCAGCATCCGTCAAAGCGCCGTCGCACCGGAAAATATCCTGCGTACTGTACGGTGCGTACCCGGCGAAATAGTTGGCATTCGCGCCTCCCTGGGCGAAAGAGCCGTGAATTGGCGCTACAATGCGATATGGAGCTTGAACGGTTGCCAGCGATTTGAATTCGGCAGGAACCTCGGCCTGGAATTTGGCGAAAATTCCGCTTCGAGTCTCGGATTCAAGCTCACCTACGGTTTGGTCAAAAGAACCTGATTTGTTGACTAGCCGATGCTGGATCGGAAAACCGAACCCATCCACGCGTGTCGTATTGCCGTGATAGCCTGCCTGGTCAACCGTGAATTCAACGAAATCGAAAATGATATCGCGGTTTGGATCCGTTGGATTGTTCAGATCGGGACCGGCAAATCCGTGATCGAAGGTTTTCAAGTACATTGGGGAACCGACGCTAAGAAACATTCGGCCTGAAGTAATCTGAGGCAAGGTGATCCAGGAAGCATCGCTGACCTTGTGGTAAATGTTGGCGTAATGGATGCCGTTCTTGGTTAAGTGGCCTGGCGCATCATTCAAGGCGCTCGAGATGGGGATCAGATTGCCACTCAGGTCCAGGTAGCTCCAACGACCGTTCACGGGATTGATGCCGAGGACGCCCCAGTATATTTGCTGGTCGGTGTAAGCGCCATGGGTCCCGTTCATGATCTTTACGGAGACGGCACCGTTTGGCGGCATGGGAATCGAGGATGGGAGAATGTCATATATGGAACCGGATGAAGGGGGATCTGGCGTGGAACCAGCGGTGTACGTAAAGATATTGGTGTCGTAGGCTGGGGTTCCGTTATTATAAGTAAACCAATACGCAATGACGTTGCCAGCGGCTATGCCTGTGATCGCTTGTTCGTATCGGGATTTGCCAGCGTTGTACGCCATTCTCAAATTTTGCTGCACGCCGTCATTCACTTTGTAATGAACATCCACCCAACTCGTGTTGACGGACGATTTGAACCATATGGTAGCTGTGCTTCCGGATCGTTCGACGCCCTGCGTGTAGTCTGCGGCTTCCGCCTTCGTACCGAAGAAGGTACTGCACGTCAGCAGCAACGACAGAATCAGCAAATAAGACAATCCCTTTCGAATCATTAAAAGTTCCTCCTTTAATTTGGGGATAAAGTCAACTTTGCAATTGGGCTTGAAACGGCATCACTCCTTTGTTTTACCGAGGTATTCGGCTGTTGATTGCTGTGAATGCGGTTACAAAAATGATTATAATTCCGTTTACCAAAATATAGGAGTCTTGGAATTTCGGGATGGGGTTCACAATTTCGGATGGAGTTTGAGCGTTACAATAGCAGGCAATTTTTAAGGCAGCTAATCATACAGATTAGCTGCCTCTATTGTCATGACATCTGGCAAATGAAAGGGGATTTAACCCACAATTACGAAATCATCGTGCAATCTACGAAGGCGGTAAGCATTCATGGCGGATTCACGCAGCTCCTCAAGAATGGTGTAATTTGCCCAGGCGCCTGCGACAGCGCCGATCCCAGGCACCATCTGCAGCATTTTCCGGAAGTCCATGGCGTCCCGATACTCGATCTGAAATGTCTCCCAGTCCATATTGCGGGCGTACTCGGTGTCGGACATCCATTGTTCCTTTTCGATATGCCAATGCTTGACGGATTCGAGCAGCCGCGCACGGTTCCCCGGTCCCGAGAACGTCATTTGGAACACCTTGAGAATGAATACCCGCTCAGAGAAATGCTTGGTGTCATAGCCGTAAACATGAGCCAGCTCGAACAGAAATTTCATCTTGATCGCAATTAAAGCGGGAAAGTCCACCATGCTAAGCATAATGCCGCCAGCTCCCGTTCCAGCCCCTTCGGCAACCGCAATTTTTTGGTACAGGGCAAATAATTCCTGCGCTTCTTGATCCGCAGCCTCGAGTTCCAAAGTACGCTCCACCTGCCGACTCGGCGTATATTCCGCGCCGAACAATGCCGTGCGCACGATCGATCGAATGGTGGTCGTTATGATATTGTGCACCTTCGGGGGAATCCAATGATTAATTCGATTGCCGATTGTTTTCGATGTTTTTTCCAGCCATCCCGGCGGTCTGAACATTTTGTGTTCCCAGTCGGCAATTTCCCTCTGTACTTTATGTTCGTAGCTCATGCTCCATCGCTCCTCCAACATACTTGGCAAAATTATAACGAATATATCCATGATTCGAAACCGTCCGCAGGAGGTAGCGGACCTCGACTAAAGTCCAGCATCGCATCGAAGATAAAGATTGCTGATTGTGGGCAGGGTTCTGTATAGAGGTTCGATTGTTTCTGATCGTGCGAAGGTCATTGACGTTTCATCGCTCGCCACTTGGATGGAGAGACCCCCATCCTTTGCTTGAAATGCCGGTTAAAGCTGGATAGGGTAGCGCAGCCTACCTGTTCCGAAATATTCAGAATGCTGTTGTCAGTATGGCACAGCAATGCGGAAGCCATCTGCATTCGAACATGAATCAGGTAATCGAGCGGAGCCATTCCCATACAGGAGCGGAACGTACGGCGGAAATGGGTGACGCTGAGATTGCAAGCTGCCGCCAACGCATCGATTCCTATCGGCTCCATATAATGCTGTGAGATGTACTCCAGTGATTTAGAAATTTTGTTCATGGAAGCCCGATCAATCGCTTCAGCTTCAAACGCTTGGTCAGACAAAGGGTTGATGATTCTGTCAATGAGGGTTATCAGGCTCCAAACAGAGCTTCTAACGGCGGATTCATACCCCGTCATCTGCTGGCCCAATTCTTTCATAAGGAATTCCGCCATTAACGAAATCTCGGGAGCGTCGCTGGGATTGACGATATTCGTAAACCGTGAGTATCCAGGTGGAGCTGACTCATTCCATGCTTGAGGACATACAGTGCCGAGAAGCGTTTTTGGATCCAAGAAGCAAAAATGCCAGCGGCTTACCTGACCTTTTACGCTTTGGGCAAGATGGAGCTGGCCCGGAAAAATAATACACACATCGCCTTTTGAATAGGGCAGTATTTTTTCTTCTACGATAAACACGCCCGAGCCTTCGCAGCAATATCCGATCTCCAAGCAATTATGATAGTGCAAATAGGTGATATCAGCATCTCTCTGGATAAAATTCTCGATCCAATCTACAGGAAACCTTGGTGGAAGTAGATACGGCTGAGAAATTACTTCATATGAGGTTGGTCGTTTCTGCATAGTTTTTGGTTCCTTTTCAGCAGAATTGTCATCTGTTTTATTATAATCTGGATTTGAAAACGAATACACTAGGAAAGCAAAAGCGGAAGGAGATTTGATATGGCGTATCCGGCGGAACCGAAATTGAACGAGCTGGCCACGAGAATCATTGAATACGGGCGTTTGGCTCATGAATACGGTGCAACTGACGTTTCCGACGTCTTGTTGGAAGTGGAACGGGCGATGAAGGCTTCTCTTCAAAAAATGCAAGATCTGCCTGTCGACGAGGCGCTTGCTTCGCAAGAGCCGAATGATCTGAAGGGGATTCAAGCGTTACGGTCTGACGGACCCCGAAGAATGTGGAAATCGTTCGATAAGACTGTTTATAAAAATAAGCTGGAAGGTGCTATGCTGGCTCGATTCGCCGGATGTACGCTCGGAGCTCCGGTGGAACTATGGGGAGTCGATGAAATGAAGAGCTGGGCCGAGTATATTGGCGATCATTTCCCGCCGCAGAACTATTGGTCCAAAGCGAAGACTCCAAACCATCTGCGATATGGGAAGAGCACTTTCTATGAATATACCCTTGAAGGTCTGAATTGCGTTCCGGTTGACGATGACGTTACGTACACGATCCTGGGACTGCTCATTGCCGAGGAGCATGGGACACATTTTACCACGGAGGATGTGGGGAAGAGCTGGTTGAAATATTTGCCGTATGCCTGCACAGCTGAGGAAGTCGCCCTTCTTAACTTGAAGGCAGGCAGGACGGCGATGGAAGCGGCGGATGTGAACAATCCGTACTGTCAATGGATCGGCGGAGACATTCGATCCGACCCGTGGGCCTATATCGCTCCCGGAATCCCCTCGAAAGCCGCGGAGTATGCGTACCGCGACGCCTACTTGAGCCATCGAAGGAACGGCATCTATGGCGAAATGTTTTTCAGCGCCGCGCAAGCTGCCGCCTTCGAGGTTGATCATCCGGTAGATGCTCTGCGCATCGGGTTAACTGAAATTCCTAGAGGGTGCAACCTATATAAGGATATTGAATGGGCGCTCTCCATCGGAAAGGATATCCGGAATTATGCAGAAGCCAGGGAGGCTGTGAACAATCGTTTTAAAGGTATGCACAGCGTTCATACGAACAACAATGCTTGCTTGACCGTATTCGGATTAATGATCGGAGGGACGGACGTGTCCAAGGTCATATCGGAGACAGTGGCGATGGGGCTGGACAATGATTGCACGGCCGCGACCGCGGGCAGCATTGTCGGTGCGATCGTCGGCAAGGAGGGGGTGCCTGCCCATTGGTACGCGCCATTCCATGATACAGTAAAGACGTATATGATCGGGAAGGAGACATTCAAGATCAGCGATCTGGTAGAGAGATTTGCCGCAGTAGCGGAGCAAACATTTAACGATGCTTAAGCGAGGATCCATTTACGAGGGTAAGAGCATAACTCACATAAGAAACCGCGAATATCGCGGTTTCTGCTTGTTTTAGAAGACGATTATTTGATTATGAGCTTACTTGCTGATCGCCTTCGAAGAATAACTAAAACCATTTTCCCCCTTGTGATCTTCCGTATTTAGCGTTTACCCTGTAAGTAGCTGAGCAGATGAATAGTGCTATGCATGATGAGTAATAATCCGAATTTGATATTCAAACTTCATGTAACAAGGAAATATGAATACACACACTGCAGTTAAATACTAAATAGATTATCAGTTAAAAAGGAGAGATGCTATGAATTATAACGAGGTTTTGCAAATCATGGATGCACACTTACTTCCATCCGTATTGGAATTGTACGGGTTGGAGGGCTATGAAATCCAGCTGATTCCACCCCATGAAGGAGGGCGGAATGTCGTTTATGCCTTTGAGAAAGAAGGAGCCGACGCAAAAATACTGCGAATCGCTTTCTTACCTGACAGAAGCCGGGATGATTTTCTGGCCGAGGTTGAATATATCCGCTATTTATTTGAGCACGGAGGCAGCGTCTCCAATGTAATCAGCTCCCGGAATGGGAATCTGCTTGAGGAGATTACCCATAATCAGCATCCCTTTTTTATCTGCCTGTTTGAAAAGGCTAGAGGAAAAATGCTTGCGGAAAATCATTATCGTTACCGGGAAGGAGCTCCTATATCCGAATACTATTACAACTGCGGTAAAGTCTTAGGGAAGCTGCACCAATTATCAAAAGAGTACACACCTGTCCACCGCAGGCATCATTTTTCCGACAAATTCAATGCCGAATATATCGATAAACTGATTCCTGACTCCCTATTTCTGCTGAAGAAGAAGCTGGTTGAGCTCCTTCATGCTTTAGAAGGATTGGACAGAGGCCATGAGACTTACGGTATGATCCATTTTGATTACAACGATGGGAATTATTCGATCGATTTTGATACCGGGCAAATCACGGTATACGATTTCGATAATTCATGCTTCGGCTGGTACATGTATGACTTGGCAAGTGTCTGGGGAAACGGAGTAGGCTGGATCCAGTTCGAACCAGACGCCGGTAAACGTAAAGCCTTTATGGATGATTACTTTAAAACGGTCCTTGAGGGATACAGATCCGAGACCAAGCTGGAAGATTCGATGCTGGATCAGCTCCGATTATTTATACAGGCGTGTGTCATGGAAAATATTGTGGATGCATTCGAAGTGATGAAAAACACCGGCGAGGAACCGGACTGTGATGAGCGGCTTTCGTATTTTATAAAATGCATGGAAGACGATATCCCGTATGAAGGATTGTTCCATGAGATCTATTCGTGTGAAGAACCCTTTGAATATGAGGAACGTAAGATATAAGTCGATATTGTAGCGAACTCAAAATAAAATATGAAGACGGAAGATATATGATTTTAGTGAAATTTTGGAGCACACCCCCCAATCATAATTTGGGGGGTGTTTTTTTGCGAGTTTATCGAATGTTAATCATTTCGATATGAACTGTTAATTTCTTTCTGGCCAGCTCTTAAGATCATGCATTTATTCTAATGAGAAGGATTTAGAAAATATAGAGAGGAGTTGACAAAATGGTCCTTTACTACATAATAGCCGCTTTTGTATTAATTGCCGATCAGGCGGCCAAATAGCAGCTGATTCCTTCTTAAGCATCGGAGTCATTAGTGTGTTCTTTTCTAGCTTGAGAGAGTCTCCTAAGAAGGAACATGATGCGCCCCTTCAATAAGCGCCGGATCACATGACTATGCTTAATCGAATGTTAATATTTTTCCTACCAATCTTTTATTTCTCAAAAATCAACTTTTCATGTTCAGCCTTTACGATTAGGAAAACAAGGTCGCTAAGACATGAGGGGAGAACGCTTATGGAAAACAAGATCCTACTTGATGCAAAGGGATTGACGAAAACCTTCGGTTCCAGGACCGCTGTCAATGGTCTTAATCTTCGGATTAAGGAAGGCGATATTTACGGTTTCCTTGGCACCAACGGATCCGGTAAAACAACAACGATCCGAATGCTAACGGGACTTATCCATCCCGATGCAGGCGAAGTGAGGATTGGAGGATATCAATTGAAGTCACATTTTAAAGATGCAATAGCACTTGTCGGCGCTATTGTAGAGCAGCCAGCCTTCTATACCTATCTTTCCGCCTATGACAATCTCATGCTGACAGCGAACCTCCTGACGGGCGTGACAAGAAGACGCGTGCTAGAAGTCCTTGAGATCGTTGGACTGTCCGATCGGGCAAAAGACAAGGTTGGTTCCTATTCGCTCGGGATGAGGCAGCGTCTTGGTATTGCGAGCTCGCTTCTAAACGAGCCGAAGCTGATCATTCTTGACGAACCTACGAACGGACTTGACCCGCAAGGAATGAAGGGAATTAGAGAAATGATCGCGCAGCTTGCTGCGGAGCAAGGCATTACTTTCCTCATTTCTAGCCATCTGCTGCATGAAGTCGAACAAATGTGCAGCAAGATCGGCATTATCCGACACGGTAAGCTGGTGGCGGAAGGCGATGTCCAGCAGCTGCTCTCATCTGGAGGACCCAGAACGCTCGAGCAATACTTTTTGGACATAACGGAAGGAGATGGTAGGTCGTGATTCGATTGATCCAAAACGAGCTTTACAAAACCTTCAGATTAAAGAAAATGTATATATTTATAGCCATTCTGATCATCCATGCTTGCATGACCGTCTATTTTTATCAGTCTGGCGGGGAATGGAAGTCGGTCATTGTTACGCCGAACGGGCAATCCCTTCCTTTAGCGCTCATAAACAGCTTGGCCCAATTCATGACCATCTTCATTCCCGTTTACGTGGCAGACTTGATTACTGGCGATATAAAAGCAGGCACGTTCAAGCTGACGCTGCTGCGACCCGTCGGACGGATCGAATGGCTCAATGCCAAAATCGCCTCATTATTCGTATTCATCTTAGTCCTGGTTGTTTTATCCCTCGCAGCAGAGTACGCGATTGGAACGCTTGCCTTCGGTTGGGGCGAGTATACATTCTATGCTGGAGAGGAGTACACAGGAGAGGAAGGGGTATGGTTAACGATTCGGCTGACGTTCTCAATGCTGCTGCCGTACATGGCTTGCGGAATGATTGTCGTTTTATTGGCTGTCATGGCCACGAACATTAGTACTACGATTGGGCTCTCCATCGGAATTTTGACTGCCGCACAATCCTTGAATGCGTTCGAGATGATCAAACCCTATTCCGTTGTGAACCACATGTACTATTTTCATGAAATCGTCCATAAGGCTACTTGGGAAGCCGTGCTTCAGAACACCGCGATTATCGCAGCATACATCGTATTGTTCTATGCCGCCAGTGCGTTGATCATCAAGAAAAAAGATCTAATCCAATAGGAGGGGGCCCTTCCTGCTCAAGGTTTTCCGATAAGTGCTACTAGGCGATTTTTTCAAGGAAGGCCATGTTCACTTTCACTTATATTGGTATCTACTACGAAGCGAGTGTTATGATACAGGAGAAGGATATATATGGATATGAATGAGGTGAACCCGTGCAGCTCGACCGGATTATGATCGTGGAAGATGAGAAAGAAATTGCGGATTTGTTAAAGGATTACCTTGTAGAAGAGCACTTCGAAGTCATCGTCGCTAGCGACGGGCTAGAGGCCGTTCGATTGTTCAGGGAAACCCGGCCGCAATTGATGATTTTGGATATCATGCTGCCCCATTTAAACGGGATTGAAGTATGCCGAACGATTCGCTCCGAATCGTCCATACCCATTATCATGCTTAGCGCCAAGAAGAGCGATGTCGATAAAATTCTCGGATTAGGAATCGGCGCGGACGATTATGTAGTCAAGCCTTTCAGTCCAGGCGAGGTGATTGCAAGGGTCAGGGCGCAGCTCCGCAGAGTGAATCAGCTGTCGTCACCAATGCCGCCATCGGATATCATCCGACATAAAGATCTGGAACTCGATCTCAAAGCCTACGAAGTGAGCGTTCGAAATCAACCTGTTCAATGCTCGGCGAAGGAGTTTGAAGTACTCCGCTTTTTGGCCTTTCATCCGAATCAGGTGTTAACTCGCGAACAAATCTTTCAAAATGTCTGGGGTTTCGAAGAACGCGGAGACTTGAATACGGTAACCGTCCATATTAAGAAAATCCGGGAGAAAATTGAGCGGGATCCCGCCAACCCGACCTTGATCAAAACGGTATGGGGCGTAGGCTATAAGCTTGATGGTGGTTTGCGATGAAGACCGGAATCCGCTTTAAACTGATCGCTTCACTAACCGGGATTATATTTGTTCCTGTAATCTTGATGACGATATCCGGGGTTCGCGTGAAAGAGCAGGGCCCAAGCGGCGGAACTATGGGGATATTCATTTTCGTGATCGGCACGCTAGTGGTGGCGTATCTTCTATGCGCCTATATATTGGCTTATGTGATTACAAGACGTGTCCTTCTGCCCCTAAAGGAACTGAACAATGCAGCGGAGCAAATTATAAACGGCAACTTGGATTTTCAAATCCGCAACCGCTACCATGACGAGGTAGGACGCTTCAGCGACGTATTTGAATTAATGCGTGCAAGGTTGAAGGAATCCCTGGATCAGCAAACTTCTTACGAACGTTCGCGCAATGAACTGATTGCCAACATCTCTCATGATTTGCGAACGCCGATAACCTCGATTCGCGGCTATGTCGAAGGTTTGCAGGATGGCATAGCACGCGATGAACAAAAGGTGAGCAAATACCTGGCCGTGATCAAAAACAAAACAGAGCAGCTGGATCGCATGATTGAAGACCTGTTTCAATTCGCTCAATTGGAGGCGGGGCACCTAATCATGGACGCCCGGGTCATCGACAGCCAAGTCTTGCTTGAAGCAATCATAGCCCCTTACGAGATCGAGTTTCAGGATGCTCCGGTTGGATTATCCGTCGAACGGCCATTCCCTTCCAGACTTGTAAGGGCGGACGCTGATCGTATTGCCCAAGTGTTTGAAAATTTGATCGAAAACGCCAAAAGATATGCCGGAGATTTAACGGAAATTACCGTTTCTATGAAAGATGAAGGAGATTGTCTGCTTATTGCGGTCAAAGACAATGGGAAAGGCATCGCTGAAGTGGATGTGCCATATTTGTTTGAACGGTTTTACCGTGGAGAGAAGTCCCGTTCCAGAGCGTTCGGAGGCGCAGGTCTGGGACTGGCCATTTGCAAACAAATCGTGGAAGATCATGGCGGCCGGATTTGGGTCAGGAGTACAGATGGTAGCGGAGCCGAATTTTATTTTACCTTGCCGGTTTTCAAGGATGAATAAACGTTCCTGACCGGACGCCGGATGTTCCCTTCATCTCTCAATTGATAGAGTGCTTCTTATGGTACGTATACGCTTAATCTCCCTTTTAAGCCTTCTGCAATTTCTCTTGGCATTTCCTTTACCTTGATATCATCCCCGAGGAAAAGCAGCCAATTGGTTATTTCGGTTACTTCTTCTGAATGATGCACATTGATAAAAGTCTTTAAGGTCGCTGTGGTTTGATACGGATTCGTATAAGCAAGCGAAAACCTCAAAGGGTGGTATTTTTTGAACTGGGCAATCGCCTTTGGACCGAGATCAAGGACAAGGTTGGCTGCCTCCTCCTGCTTACTGAGCTCGGATATCTTTTTCTTGTTCATTCTTTTTTTCACAGGGTATGGTTGTACATCAGTGAGATTGTCGACAGGGATGATCCGCCTTTTTTCAGCCTCTAGGTCCAAGCCATCAATTTGCCATTGGCTTTTTTCCCGATATAGATGCAAGAGATAAATCGGATATGACTTGGTTACCTTCTCTTCTTTGACGAAGAGCATTAAATACCTGTCCCCAAGAAGAATTTGAATGAGATGTTCCAACATCGGATGGGGGAGATCAGTCAGGTCAAGCAGGTCCGGATTATTGGGGTTAGTTCCTTCGAACAGCAAAATTTGATTTAGAAGCACCAGGTCATCTTGCTGGTTTTCCGAGATGAGACCCAGCAATTTTTCGGCTAAAGAGTGACGGCTCTTTAAATATGGCAGTTGTTGATTTCTTGTGGCCATAAAGGCGATAAACAGGGCTCTAATCTCATTATCGGTAAAGCGGACCGTAGGGAGGACGGAGTTGTTCATGACAAAATATCCTCCATCCCTCCCGACCTCAGCGACAAGCGGCATTCCCATCGCTTCAATTTCTCTGATATCGCGAATCGCGGTCGAACGAGAGATGTTAAATTCCCTCATGATTTCAGAAATGGTAAAGTGGGCGCGGTTGTTGATATACCGCATGATGGTGTTGATCCGTTCAACTTTTTTCATCGGGCCCTCCTAAACAGTATCACTTTTTGACATGGTTTAAAGTTATTATAAACCCATCAAGTGAAAAAACAAATCATTTGATAAATTTAAGAAGAGGAAGGTTTGGAATATGACCAATTACAGTATTGAGGAAAAAGACAGCTTTATCGTATTAGGGATCGGAACGGAGCTTCAAAGCGATTACACCGACTATGCCGGCATCAACAAGGAGAAGGCCGACTTTTGGGAGGCCGTAAAACAAGATGGAAAGCTTGACACATTAAAGGCCGTGGCCGCAAATGACTACATCTTTGCCGTAAACGAAGCCGTGAATAACAAGATGATGTATTACGCTGGCGTGATGACCGAGGCATCGATACCGGAAGCGACCAGAGCGATCCAATTTCCTAAAGGGGAATACCTCGTTGTAAAAGGAGAAGCGCAGAGCGCTGATGAGTTGAGTCAGATGCTTACAGGTATCGCCTTTGGACAAGCGCTGCCGGAAACACAGGAGGTTGCCTATGTCGGTGGCCCCAACGCAACGGTGGAAATGGGGCAGCGAAACGGCCTCGTATTTGGTGAAATGTGGATTCCTGTCGTTAGGAAATAAGTAGACCTGTATCTAATCTGTGCCATTCTACATACCGAAAACATTTCAGCCTTTTTGGGATCGGTGCAAGAACTGGATGATCAAACAGGAGAACAGCCGGTCACAGTGTAGAAGCAACGGGGCACGATTTCCATAATAGCAATTACCGCCTTCTTATGAGGGCGGTTTTTATTTATCCAAAAATCCTCTCTCTCTATATATAGATTTATGATTTTCCGATTGTAAGCGCCCTTCGAAGAAAACACAGCTGCGGCTTAAGAAACGACATGTTGCAAGAAGCGATCGGAAGGTATGATGTTCAAGAAAGCCAAGCTGATCAAATTCTATTAAGGAGGAACCCGAAATGCTACGATTTCGGCTTCATGAATTGAAGGATACGAGGTCTGGCCATATACTCGGAGACCTTCTGCCCGGCGATTATTTATGCGCCGGTGGTCTCGCTTTCACGAAGCCCGGCGAAAGAAGCCATACGAACGACGGACCCGGAGGCTTGGATATACATACGCATCCGGATCGAGAGGCGTTCATCATAATCCAAGGGTACGGCATCATGGAGGTGGATGGAGTGGAGCACGTTGTAACCACAGGGGATATCCTGATTATTGAAGCTGGCGAAGACCATCACCTTCGTTCCAGCGAAGACGATCCGCTCGTAACATTGTGGTGTCACGCGGGGCACGTTCGCCATAAAAGTCAGGCGGAATGATGAAACAACGTCGTAGAAAAACACAGGGCAGTATGGAGACGCGACATGGAGCTTACATAGTCTGTCGTTTTATGATCGATTTGCAGGATATGAGAACCTGTACCAAACAGTGCGGGCACAGCCTGAATTTTGAAGATGGAATGGAGTTGACATCTATGCAGTACAGAAGACTGGGTAACAGTGGATTGAAGGTGAGCGAAATCGCACTCGGCAGCTGGCTTACCGTCGGAGCGGCTTCAGATCCCAGGCTTCCGGAGAGGATCATCGACCGCGCTTATGGGCATGGCATAAATCTATTTGATACGGCGAACGTCTATCATCATGGTGAAGCAGAAAGGATCGTTGGGCATGCATTGGCCAAATACGAACGAAGCTCATATGTTCTGGCCACAAAGGTTTGCGTGCCGGTAGGAGACGGCCCCAATGACCGCGGCTTGTCCCGCAAGCATATTCGCGAGCAGTGCGACTTGAGCTTGAAGCGGCTTGGCGTCGACTATATCGACTTGTATCAGTGTCACCGGTACGATCCCGACACGCCGCTCGACGAAACGCTCCGGGCTCTCGATGATCTGGTGAAAGCGGGCAAAGTGTTGTACACAGGTGTGAGCATGTGGAAACCGGCGCAGATCGTGGATGCGGTTCGGACGGGCGCCGAATTGAACCTGAACCGCATCATCTCCAGTCAACCGCAATACCATATGCTCCTTCGCGAACCGGAACTGGAGCTGATCCCGGTTTGCGAGAAGGAGGGTCTCGGCCAAATCGTATTCTCTCCGCTTGCCCAAGGCGCGCTTACTGGCAAATACGAGCCTGGCGGTATGATCCCGCCAAGCTCGAGGGCGGCGGACCCGAAGCAGAACGGAGCCATCTCCCGCTGGATTGACGAGGATCACCTGAAGCGGGTGCAGCGACTGAAACCGATCGCGGATCATGCCGGCATCTCGCTTGCACAAATGGCGCTAGCCTGGATTCTGCGTCAGCCATCCGTGGCAAGCTGCATCGTCGGAGCCTCGAAACCAGAGCAGGTAGACCATAACGTCCACGCCTCCGGTATCCGGCTTGACTCGGCTACGCTCGATGCCATTGATGCTGCGCTTAAATTCGAAGAGAAGTAGCACATGATTTACAGAAGGAGTGAAGAATATGCCGGGAAATACGCCCATTGCCGCATCGAAGCCGCCCAAACGCACTTCCATGTCCCGATCGAGGTTGAGCCAGTTCCGCAAATACAAGGTTCTTTACATCATCTCGCTGCCAGGATTGTTGTATTTCATCGTATTCAAATACATTCCGTTGCTAGGCTCGGCCATGGCGTTCCAGGATTACAACATATTCAATGGATTTTCTGGCAGTCCGTGGGTCGGGCTGGAGCATTTCCGACGCATGTTTGAATACAGCGAATTTTTGCGGATTTTGAAGAACACGGTTTTAATCGGTGGTTATGACCTCATCTTTGCTTTTCCCGTGCCGATCATTTTGGCGATCCTGCTGAATGAGATGAGGGTGGTTTTGTTTAAGCGAGTGCTGCAAACCGTCGTGTACATGCCTCATTTTTTATCATGGGTCATCATTGGGGGCATCGCCATCGGTATTTTGTCCCCGTCCACGGGGCTCGTAAACAGCATGCTCGAATCGCTAGGTTTGGACTCCATTTATTTTCTCGGGGAAGAGTCCTATATCCGAAGCATTCTCGTAGGATCAGGCATTTGGAAGGACAGCGGTTGGGGCACGATCGTATACCTTGCGGCGCTCGCCGGCATCAATCCTGAACTGTACGAGGCTGCCCGCATCGATGGTGCCAATCGCTGGAAGCAAATTTCGAAGATTACTATACCGGCCATTTTGCCAACGGTCGTCATCATGTTTTTGCTGCATATTGGCAACTTTCTTGATTTCGGTTTCGAACGGGTATTTGTGTTCCTGAACCCGTTAAATGAAAATAGCGGCGATATTCTGGATACGTATATCTATCGCGTCGGTTTGATCCAGCAGCAATACAGCTACACGACCGCCATCGGTTTGTTCAAATCCGTGGTCGGCCTTGGCCTGATCATGATCGGCAACACGCTGAGCAAGAAAGCGACGGGCAGCGGACTGTATTAATTTTACGAATCAAAAGGAGGGTTGCGGCATGCAGCCATCATCGAAGCTTCGTCGTTTCCATTTATTTGACGGCATGAACTATATCTTTATGACGCTGCTCGGGATAATGATGATTTTTCCGATTTTACACGTACTGGCTAAGTCTCTGAGCAGTGAAGCGGCTATCAATAGCGGGCGCGTTTCGCTGATTCCGGTCGATCTGACCTTCGATAATTATCAAGTTATTCTCAATGATCCGTCGATCTTGCGCGCGTTCGGCGTCAGCGTGTTCATTACGGTCGTCGGCACCTTGATCAATCTCGTCTCGACCGCATCGCTCGCTTACCCCCTGTCCAGGCAGGAGTATCAGGGACGCAAGCCCATTCTGATGCTCATTCTCGTTACTTTCATTTTCTCGGCGCCGCTTATCCCGAACTTTCTGCTTATCAAAAATCTGCATTTGCTCGATACGCTGTGGGCACTTATGATCCCAGGCGCAATCAGCGCCTATAATTTATTCATCATGAGGTCTTTCTATATGAGCCTGCCTAATGAGTTGATCGACTGCGCCAGAACAGACGGAGCTTCAGAGCTTAGGATCATATGGAGCGTCGTGCTCCCGCTGTCCAAACCGATCATGGCGACGATGGGGTTGTTCTATGCAGTCACGCATTGGAATTCATACTCGCAAGCGTTATATTACATCAACTCGCGCACGCTGTATCCGCTGCAGCTCAGGCTTCAGGAAATCGTGATGAATAACTCCATGGCCGAGGCGGGAGGTTTGATGGAGGAGTTGTCGAACGTGTCGCCAAGCGGCGTCCAAATGTCCGTCATAATCGTATCGGTGCTGCCGATCATGCTGGTGTATCCTTTTCTGCAAAAATATTTTGTGAAAGGCATGCTCATCGGTTCGATCAAATCGTAGCCCATGATAAAAAAACACACATCCATAATAAATATGCCATAACCATTAATTTTTATATTTAGTAACTTATTGTTGTGGTTTATTCAATGAAAAGGAGATGAAGGTTACGATGAAGAGACGACTAAGCCTGATGCTAGCCATCATTCTTGCAGTCGGAAGTGTAAGCGCTTGCGCTGGTGGCGGCAGCACTCCAGGCAACTCGAGTGAGGGGCAGACCAATCAACAACCGGCCCAAACCGGCGAGACCGGCCATTCGGGAGCGGAGGAGCCTCTGAAGTTCAGCATGTCGATCACGACAAGCGGCAATCCCCATGTGGAGCAGTCTCCGGATATCAACAAAGATAAATGGGTGCTGGAACTGGAGAAGCGTACGAATACCGACGTTCAGTTGACTACGATTCCGCTTAAAGATTTCGATTCCAAAATGTCGATTATGTTCGCAAGCAATAATATCCCCGACGTCGTGCAAAACGTGGGAGGTGCGACGGACAAATCGATGGCAGGGTCCGTCCAAGCCGGTGTCTTCATGCCGCTCGACGATCTGCTGAAGCAACACGCGCCGAACATCATGAAGCACGTCACGGAAGCAGCCTGGGACGAAGTCAGTTATAAGGGCAAGATTTACGGCATCCCGAACTGGCTAAGCAATCCGTCCAGACGAGCCACGTTCATTCGGACCGATCTGCTGAAGCAAACCGGATTGCCCGTGCCGAAGACGCCGGAGGAATTCCTTGATGTCATTCGCGCATTCAAGAAGCTGGGTGTCGAAAATCCGTACCAGCTTCGCATGGACTTCAAGTATGCCGACCTCTTCTTCGGCCCTTACGACGCGTTAGGCTATCAGTTCATGCAGCAGGGCGACGAGATCGTTCCCAAGTTTTTCGACGTAGACAATATGACCAAGGCGCTGACCATGTACAAAACCATGTATGATGAAGGCTTGGTACCAAAAGACTTTGCCACATTGAATGTAACTACATACGCAGAGAATATCAATGGCGGCAAAGCCGGCATGTGGACGTCCAACGCTGCGGGGCTGCTCGATTTCCGCTCGAAGATCAAAGCGGTTGATCCGAAGGCCGAGGTTGAAATCATTCCGTCACCGGTCGGGCCTGAAGGACTGAGCGGTTACGGATTGTACAGCTCGGTTATTACGTCTTTGTACATCAACAAGAATGTGCCGGAGGAAAAAGCGATCCGCATTATCAAGATGCTGGATTGGATGCTGACCGATGAAGCCAAAATGTTCTTCACCTTCGGCATCGAAGGGGAGAATTACACGATCGATAATGGCAAAGTGAATTACAAAGCGCCCACAACCGCGGAAGAAGAAGCCGAGCAAGGCTTCAGGGGCATGCTGGGATTCGTGGGCGATGCGACAATCAATCGGATGCGGATGGAGCAGCTCGAAGGCGGCCAAGACGTGCTAGATGCGCTGGATAACACACTGGCCAGAGAAGGGGTGGGCGGCATTATCTTTATCCCTGATTTGGAATCGTTCCAGCGGTATCCGGACCTCGCTTCCAAGCGGCCGGATCAGGCGCCTAAGATCATCGTCGACCATATGGTCAAAATGATTTACGGCAACGAGAATATCGCCGATTGGCCCAAGGTCATCGAGGAATATCGCCAGAAAGGCGGCAACGAGATTATTAAGGAAGCAACCGAACGATTTAACAACAAGGACGGCGTTGTTATCCAGGAGTCGCGCCTGCGATAACCCCGCGAATGCATGGAATGCAAGGCTTGCAAATCCAGTCGCCGATACCAGGCCATCCCCGGGGGATGGCCTTATCGTTACCGACATCGAGGACCAGGACACGAACGAGATTGAGTTTTTGCTGTCCCCATTTTTTAAGAACCTCGATCTCGATACCGTCGATTCGGGCCCAAGCTATGGAGTGCCGGATATGATTTGACTTGGAGAGGAGGATGTATGGCATGCATTCAGATCATCGCAATACCGATCAGAAACATATCTTGACGATGAGCTATCCCGCAGCATGGTGGCGGTCCCAGTGGAGGGAAGCGATGCCGTCTGGCAATGGATGCATCGGTGCTTCGGTATACGGAGGAGTGTACGAAGAAACCATACTGCTCAATCATGAGCTTCTGTGGCGTAAGGGCTCGACACCGGAGCTGCCGGATGTGAGCGCAATACTTCCCGAGGTTCGGAGCCTTCTCGCCGAAGGAGAAGCAGAGGAAGCTGATGGCGTTCTAGTCAAGTGCCTGCGCACGAGCGGATACGAGCCGAAGATTGCGTCGCCTCTTCCGCTGGGGGACCTGAAGATTTATATGCCGCAGCACAGCGCCTTCCGCGGTTATGAGCGAAGATTGAACATGGCCTCAGGGGAAGTTACGGTTCGTTGGACGGATGGGGAGACCGCGTACGAAAGATCGTTATTCGTCTCCCGCACGGACGATTCCGTTGTCTTGGCCATCCGTAAGCAGGGTCCGCTTGCGCTGGAAGCCACGATGACCTTTCAGCCGCATAATCCCGAGGATACACGCCGGCCGGGAACGGCCTATATCCCGGAGGCTCCCGAATCGAAGCGGGACGGCCATTATTTATACTACGCCGCTCGCAACAATGACGGCTCGGACTTCGGAGCAGTCGCCAGGATCGTCAATCGGTCCGGGACATTGGGTGCCAATGAACGGGAGTACTCAATTAAAGACGCCGAGTCGCTGCTCGTGATCATCCGGTTGTTTCCATCGGGGAAGAGGGAAGAGCAGTGGGAGCGCTTGACATTCGAGCTTCGGGATCTGGCAGCCGACTACGAGATGCTGCTCGCACGGCATGCTTCGGAGCACGGCAGATTGTTCCACGCATCGTCCTTCGACTTGAGGGCGCAAGGAAGGGAGCGCTCCAATGAGGAGCTGCTGATGGAAGCATACAGGGGCGAGGTTCCGGACGCACTGATGGAGAAGATGTGGGCGTACGGACGCTACCTGCTTATATCCGCCTCGCGCGAGAAGGGGCAGCCCTGCCATCTCTACGGATTGTGGGCTGGCGATTACGATGCGGTATGGGCGTTTCACATGGTGAACGAAAATTTGCAAATGATGTATTGGCAGGCGCTCTCCGGCAATATGCCGGGCCTAATGCTGGCCGTGTTCGACTACATGGAATCGCTGATGGACGACTTCCGGACGAATGCGCGCTTCCTGTACGGCTGCCGCGGAATATTCATTCCTGCTCCGACGGCGCCGGACTCGGGGCTGCTCAAACATCTCCAGCCCCACATCGTCCATTGGACCGGGGGCGCGGGCTGGGTCAGCCAGCTGTATTACGATTATTATCTGCATACGGGCGATATAGCCTTCCTGCGCGAACGCGCGATTCCGTTCATGCGCGAGGCGGCATGGTTTTACAGGGATTTCTTCATCCTTGGCGAGAATGGATTCTTTGTAAGTTCGCCTTCCAATTCGCCGGAGAATACGCCAGGGAATTATTGGAAAGGACCCGGTCATTCGATGGGCACGACGGTTAACGCCACGAAGGATTTCGCGATCGCCAAGGAATTAATGAGAAACTTGGCTGACGGTTTGCGTGCGATCGGGGAAAGTGAGGAGGAAGAGAATCAGTGGAGGGCTATGCTGGAGCGCATACCTCCATATCAGATCAACGAGGACGGTGCCGTCCGCGAATGGATGCATCCCGATTATGATGACAATTACCATCATCGCCATCAGTCGCATGCGTACCCCGTCTTTCCGGGGATTGAAGTGACCAGGCAGAACGATCCGGCGCTGTTCGATGCTTTCGTCCAGGCTATCCGGAAGCGGCTCGTCATCGGTCTGAAGGAGCAGTCCGGCTGGTCACTCGCCCATATGGCGAATAATTATGCGCGCATGGGAGAAGGGGACCTGGCTCTAGAATGTTTGGATATCCTCGGCCGCTCCTGCGTCATGAATAATTTGATGACGCTTCATAACGACTGGCGGGGCATGGGGATCGGCGTGGATATGGACTGGGCGCCCGTTCAATTGGATGCGAATATGGGATGGACGGCCGCAGTGCAGGAGATGCTGTTGTTCTCTGTGCCAGGCGAGCTGCATTTGCTTCCGGCCTTGCCGACACGGTGGATTCGGGGATCTGTCGGGCCTTTGCTGGCAAGAGGCGGGGTGCAGTGCGAGTTAAGCTGGGATCGGGAAGAACAGATGGTAGACGTGACGCTTCGAACATGCAGCGGAAGGCAGGCTGTCCGGCTCATATTGCCGGACATGGTGGCGCGAATCCAGGAGTTCGAATTTCGGCCAGGACAACCGGTGAATGTCAAGCTGGATGAAAGGCCTCGTCGCTTGCGGCTGGAGCTGAAGCCTTTGTCATAGCATCTGTCAAGGATTTTAACCAAGGAGGAGAGCAATGGAATCGAGTGTATGGATGAACCAGGATGAAATAAGCATTCGGGAAGAGCAATGGAAAGACCATATAGGCGTATTCCGACGTCCGCCAACCCGGATCCCAACGGATACGTGGACGGACGCGCCGCTGCTCGGCAACGGCGACGTAGGGGTTTCGATCGGCGGCGAGGCCCATCATCAGACCTTTTACATTGGCAAAAACGATTTTTGGGTTCAGCCTCATCTTGGCGAAAGTGAAGAACAGCGGATTGGACGCTTGCTCCGGGACAACGGCCGGAGAACGGGCGCGCGCATCATAACGGTCGGGCAGATATCGCTGCTGATGCCTCGGCTCGCGGATGCGTCGTATGACCTGGAGCAGGACATATTGAATGCCGAAACGAGGGGATCATTCCGAAATGAGCAGGTGAAGCTGCGGCTATGTTCCTGGGTTTCCGCAGATTCCAACGTGCTGGTGACCGAACTGGAATGCATGGCAGGGAAGCTGGATGTAACCGCCAGACTCCATGCCGGCGATAGTGCCACCGATGAGGTCTACCATTACGATAACGGGGCCGACCCGGAAGCAATCTGGTTCCGCTACGCCGCCAATCCAGGCAGCCTGCCGCAAGTTCGACGAGTGGCTGCCGCATGTCGTGTCATCGGTACGAACGCGCAAAACAAGTGGCTGTTTCAGAATGTGGAAGCTTCCTTTCAGATCCGGGCAGGAGAACGATTGGCTGTTGTGACGGCGATCGTCAGCAACCGAGACGAGCCGGATTGCCTGCAAGGGGCACTAGGCCTGCTGAATGATTACGCAACCGGAGGCTTGGACGATCTGGCCAAACGCAAGCAAAACCATCGGGGCTGGTGGAGCGAGTACTGGCGCGCGTCCTCGATCGAAATCGGCGATCCCGTATTAGAGAAGTACTATTACGCCTCTTACTACATCATTGGATCCTGTATGCGTCCAGACAAGGTCCAGCCGGGCCTGTTCGGCAACTGGGTGACGACGGACCGGCCGAAATGGACCGGGTCCTACACGATGAATTACAACTTTGAAGCGCCTTACTTCGGCTTGTATACCGGAAATCGGATCGCCTTGTCTTCAGGCTACTGCGATCCCTTGCTGGCCTTCCTTCCCCTTGGAAAAGTATTGGCCCGCGAGAAGTTGAACTGCCGGGGCATCTACATGCCGGTCGAACTCGGTCCGGACGGCATGGTTTGTTCCGCGCTGTTTCACGGCCAAAAATCAAACGCCTCGTTTGCGGCGGTCAACTTGCTTATGCATATTTACTATACATACGATCTGGACTACGCGCGAAAGGTCTATCCTTATCTGCTTGCGGTCGCCGATTTTTGGGAAGACTACCTGGTCTTTGAGAATGGACGTTACGTCATCTACGATGATGACATCCACGAGCGCTCCCAAGACCGGAAAAACCCGATTCTTTCGCTCGGCTTCGTGCGAATGATCATGCGAGCCATGCTCCATTTGAGTGTAGAGCTGGATCGGGATACGCATAGACAGCCGAAGTGGCGGCACATTTTAGCGAACTTGAGCGCTTATCCGCTGATGGAACGAAGCGGCAAAACGGTCTATAGATTGACCGAGGAGGGAATGAGCTGGAACGACCGCAATTCATTGGCGGTGCAGCATATTTTCCCGGCCGGGAACCTTGGACTCGACAGTTCGCCCGAAGAGCTGAAGATCGCGCAGGATACGGTGGCAGAGATGCAGCGCTGGTCCGACTTCAACGCTTTTCCAACCTATTACGCTGCAGCCGCGCGGGTCGGCCATGACCCGGCCGAGCTTCTGGAACGTTTGAGAGCGGAATGCGAGCGGTACGCGCTGCCCAATCTGTCGATCCATCACGGAGGCGGAGGAATTGAGGATGCGGCCGGCGTACCGGCATGCCTGCACGAAATGCTGCTGCAGAGCCATCAAGGCATCCTGCGCCTTTTTCCGACTTGGCCAGCAGACAGAACAGCGAGATTCAAGAAGCTAAGAGCCGTAGGCGCCTTTGTCGTAAGCAGCGAGATTGAGAACGGCAAGGTGCGATACGTTCTGATTACAAGCGAGCGTGGAAGAGAGCTCAAGCTGCTCAATCCATGGCCGGATCGGGGCGTCATCGTTTACCGGGACGGGGCGGAAGGGCAAGCGATTGCAGGAGAACGGATTCAGCTTGAGACGATGCCCGGCGAGCGGCTTCTGCTCCTGCCTGGGTAAATACGATCCGTATCGGAAATTGAACAGGCACTGTCCAAGCCCGAAGCAGGAACGACGAAGCAAAGAAGTGGATGGTCATAAAAAAAAGAACCTGAGTCGATGGACCAGGTTCTTTTGTATTGCATATAAACAGACGTGGTGATATAATCAGACCACGACTGAGATTATGTAAAAGGCCATAAATATCTTATCTTACATTTTCATTGTAACATGCCGAAAAATCTCTTGTCAAATGTTTTTTTCAAATCCATGGTTAGGAGAGATGTTGAATGAGTTCGTTGGTTATCGATTTTAAGGAAATGGCAACATCCCAGCTTTGGCTTGTTGGCGGAAAAGGATTGAATTTAGGGGAATTATCAAAAATCGAAGGAATCCAAGTTCCTGAAGGATTTTGCGTGACAACCGAGGGATATCAAAGAGCCGTCGAACACAACGAAACGTATCATGCTTTGCTCCATCGACTAACCATGCTATCCGTAGAGGATCGAGATCAAATTGGTGAAATCAGCAGGAAGATTCGGGAAACCCTTATGAACGTTGAGATCCCTTCCGACGTGGTGACTGCAGTAACCGAGTCTCTCTCCCGGTTTGGCGAAGAGCATGCTTATGCCGTACGTTCCAGCGCGACCGCCGAAGATTTGCCGCATGCCTCTTTCGCGGGGCAACAAGACACCTACTTAAACATCATCGGCAAAGATGCCATCCTGCAGCATATCCGCAAATGCTGGGCTTCGCTATTTACGGACCGCGCGGTCATCTACCGTATGCAAAATGGATTTGACCACCGTCAAGTTTATTTATCCGTTATCGTTCAAAGGATGGTTTTCCCGCTTGCTTCTGGGATCATGTTTACCGCTGATCCGATGACCGGAAACCGAAAGCTCCTCTCCATTGATGCCAGTTATGGACTTGGAGAAGCGCTAGTCTCTGGCTTGGTTTCTGCCGATGGTTACAAAGTACGGGAAGGAAAAATCGCCGAGAAGCGGATCGCCACTAAAACTTTGGCAATCTATGCACGGAACGAAGGAGGAACAGAAACAAAGCAGCTGGATCCGGATCGGCAAAAGGCTCAAACCCTGACGGATGAGCAAATATTACAGCTGGCAAGCATCGGGAGACAGATTGAAGCTTATTTCGGTCAGCCGCAAGATATCGAATGGTGCCTAGTCGATGACATATTTTATATGGTCCAAAGCCGGCCTATCACGACTTTATTTCCGATCCCTGAAGCGAATGATGAAGAAAATCACGTCTATATCTCTGTGGGTCATCAACAAATGATGACGGATCCCATAAAGCCGCTTGGATTGTCGTTTTTTCTGATGACGACTTCAGCCCCCATGCATAAAGCTGGCGGAAGATTGTTTGTTGATGTCACACGGAATCTGGCATCACCTGACAGCAGAGAATTTTTAGTGAATGGCATGGGACAACACGATTCGCTTCTAAAAGACGCGCTTATGACCATAATCGATCGAGATTTCATAAAACTATTACCAAACGATAAAAACGAATCAAGCCCGGGTAAAAGCAATAAAGGTATGCCGCCTGCCGGTGCCCAACCGCAATTCGATAACGATCCGACGATCGTTTCTGATTTGATTAAACGTAGTCAGACATCGATCGAAGAGTTAAAACAACACATCCAAACGAAGTCTGGATCGGATTTGTTTGATTTTATCCTGGAAGATATTCAGCAATTAAAGAAGATCTTGTTTGACCCGCAAAGTTCGGCTGTGTTTATGGCTGCCATGAATGCTTCAGCATGGGTTAATGAGCGAATGAACGAATGGTTAGGTGAAAAAAACGCAGCAGACACGCTTTCACAATCTGTACCCCACAATATTACTTCGGAAATGGGCTTGGCCCTGCTCGATGTCGCTGATGCAATCCGTCCTTATCCGGAAGTCATCGATTATTTACAGCATGTCAAAGACGACGCCTTCTTGGATGAACTGGTTAAGCTGGATGGCGGGCAGGAAGCCCTTGACGCAATTCAAAGTTTTCTCGACAAGTATGGCATGCGATGTGCCGGAGAAATCGATATCACAAGAACCCGGTGGAGTGAAAAACCAAGCACGCTTATCCCTTTGATCCTGGGCAACATCAAAAACTTTGAACCAAATGAAAGTGTTCGGAAGTTTGAGCAGGGGCGCCAGGAAGCTTTGAAAAAAGAAAAAGAACTATTAGAGCGATTGATGCAATTGCCGGATGGTGAACAAAAAGCCAAAGAAACCAAACGAAAGATCGACCTCATCCGGAATTTCATCGGTTACCGGGAATATCCCAAATACGGCATGGTGAGTCGGTACTTCGTTTATAAGCAGGCTTTGCTGAAAGAAGCCGAACGGCTCGTGCAAGCGGGCGTTATTCATGAAAAGGAAGATATTTATTATCTTACTTTTGAGGAACTTCACGAAGTCGTGCGCACCAATACATTGGATGACCCGGGTTGCATGGTCGAGCAGCAAGCGAGGCTTGCGCCAAGAAAGATGATCAGCCAGCGAAAAGACGAGTATAAATTGTATGAAAAATTAACGCCGCCGCGTCTCATCACATCGGAGGGTGAAATCATCACAGGGGCCTACAAACGAGAAGATCTTCCTGACGGAGCAATTGCAGGTCTTGCCGTCTCCTCCGGCGTTATCGAGGGACGCGCACGCGTCATCTTAAACATGGAAGACGCCGATCTGGATGAGGGAGATATTTTAGTCACCTCCTTTACAGACCCCAGCTGGACGCCATTGTTTGTATCCATCAAAGGACTGGTCACCGAAGTTGGCGGACTGATGACCCATGGCGCCGTAATTGCACGTGAGTATGGATTGCCGGCCGTTGTCGGCGTGGAGAATGCCACCAAACGGATAAAGGATGGGCAGCGAATCCGGGTGCATGGAACGGAAGGGTATATTGAATTACTGTAAAGACCGATTACGTCAAGGAAAAGGGCTTTGGCCTCATTGACGGCATTACATGGAAACAGGCACCGATGCAAAGCTGAGGACACTCTCGGGAAGAAACCCGTATTGACGGGTTTTCTTCCCTGATTGCCCTTGATCATTCTCGTCAAGGCACCCTCGATTTTTTTCGATTGTACAATTCGTGCGCAAGGCGGTCTTGTAAAAAATTGCGGTCAGGTTGTAGCTGCCCTTATATATTGAAGCGGAGTCGTGCCGACACAGCCTGAAAAAGTTCTCGTAAAATGGCTTTGATCGTAGAATCCGGCATCAAAAGCGACGTCGGCAATCGGCCGGCCGCTTAACAGCTCCCGCTTGGCATAATTGATGCGCAGTAAATTTTGATAGGCATGGGGAGCAAGGTGAAATGTCGCATTAAACAGACGAATCAGATGAAATTTGCTGATACCCGAGATCTCTTGGAGTGTATCCAGCGTAATGCGCTCTTTGAAATGAAGATCGAGATATGACTTGACCTGCAGAACGGCGGGGGCTGCACGTTCCATGTCCGAGACGGGGGTTGAGGGCTGCAATATGACCTTCGTTAAATGCATTAATTCCAGAAGCATCGACTCAATCTCTAAGGGCGAGGCATCCTCGTGAAGCAGCGATCTGCAAGCAAGGATCAATTGGCGGCATTGGCTCCCCCGAGCCCCTTGGAGAAGAACCGGGAAATGGGGACGGCGGATCGGAAGATCGCAAGGAACATCGGCAAACCATTCGGGATGAATAAATATCATCGTATATTTCCAAATGGAGGGATTCTCCGGATGACAGGCATGAGGGACCAGCGGGGGAAAACAGACGACCTGTCCCGCTGAAGCCTGGAACTGCTGTCCTTCTGACCAGACGCGTGTGGTTCCCTCCTCAACCAAACCGATGGAGAGCTCCTCATGAAAATGTTTTTTGTACGACAAATGATCTAGGGAATCGCAGTGCTTAAGCTCCAGGAACGGCAAATCGGGGTTACGAACAAAGGTAATTCCGGACAATGAAGTGTTCTCCTTTCCTAATCGAAAATTATATGAAGGACCATGGCAGGTATGAAATAGCTGCATATGGAGCTATAATTCTATTAAATTAAGGAAAGCGCAGTTTATCCTTAATGTCAATGGAGTCATTCTAAAAGTTTGAGATCGTCGATAACGGGAAGGAGGTTATATAATGTTGGCTGTGGTAGAGCAAGACGAGTTTGGAACAAGGGTCCGATTCGAACGCACATTGAAGCATTCCGTGGAGAACGTTTGGTCTTACCTGACGGATAACGAAAAATTGACAAGGTGGTTTTCTGAACTCAAGGTGGAAGACTTGCGTTTGGGCGGAACCATTACTTTTGATATGCAGGACGGAACATTCGAGGTATTTGAGATTACCGATTACAAAGAGCTGTCCGTTCTGGAATATACGTGGGGTGAGGACCGGGTCCGCTTCGAATTGCATCCGGAAAGAGGCGGCTGCCGGTTGGTGCTGACAGAGCGAATCACGAGCATCACGGACCATACGCCTAAGGACATTGCCGGATGGGATGTATGCCTGGATGTCATCGAGGCGCTGCTTGATGAAAGAACGATGGAATCCCGCAAAGATGCGTGGGCGGTTAAATATGAATTGTATAAAAAAGAGTTTGAGAAGCTTGGCGGACATTGATAAGGAGTACATGAACATTGGAAATGATGGAGCTTCGAATTCCGGCAGGTTTTGCCGTTTGCTACAATAAGTTCTATGATGTTGAACCTGAGCCCGATGCAGATGGATTTATCAAGAACTGGCACTATTTCACCGAGGATCTGCTGCAAATCATTCAGATGAGGCTGGAGAAAGGTGAATGGATCGTGCCCAAAAGCGGGCAGGAGAGATTGATTATCGACTTAGGTTGGTCACCAGATTCGAGTGCCAGCGGAGAATATCTGTTGGTGGTCGTAAATGATAACTGGGATACATTAAAGGAAATGCGGTCTAGAAATCGCTTTGAGATTAAAGAAACGCTTGAACATTGGCTGGAATTGATTAGGGCGGAGGCGATTTGAAGGTGATTCCAGCGGGGAAGAGAATGCGTTCTTGCAGTTAAACCGTTAGGGTTAGATCATGCGGACATGTAAACTAACTGTATATCAGGAAGCGTATCAATTGACGGTTGAAGCCGATGATGTTAAGATACGGCTATTAAAGAAGAGGAGGATTGCGATCAATGGTTCACTCCATGCGTTTATGGTAAGTATGCGATAAAGAAGCGGATTTCCACTCGTGTGGGCTTTTTTTGAGCTGCTTATTTTTACGTATGAGGACATTGATTGCGACCTGGACGGCATATTTGCTGTGCCTTATTTCGCTCTGTTCTGGCACGTAACCCATGCAGATTCAAGCCCACACGTGGACTTGAATCTGCATTTTTTATTGCTCTCCTGCTGGCAATGTAACGTCAAAGTCATTGATATGAAAAGGAGGCATGAGGATGCATAGGATACACTGGTTCTTCTTTATATAATCCTCTCATTGCAAATCGCAGGTCCAACCTGCGAACGAAACGACGGAAACTGCGATTTTCGAAGGAGGTATTTAAATGTTGTTGATAAAAGCAACGGATCTTTATGTGGAATATCTGGGACGCACTGTGCTCGATATCGACCATTTGGAGTTATATGAGTTTGATCGAATCGGTCTGGTTGGTGCCAACGGAGCTGGAAAAAGTACACTGCTCAAAGCGTTGCTAGGCAAAATGCCTGTACAGCACGGCAAGATTGCAAGGGAAGGAACGTTTACCTATCTCCCCCAATTGGATGAGGTAGTCGTCCAAGATGTGCAGGATTACGCCATCGTTGGCAGATTAGGCATCAACCAAGTGCAAGCCGAGACCATGAGCGGCGGGGAAGAAACACGACTAAAAATTGCACAGGCACTGTCGGGCGAAGCGCACGGCATATTTGCCGACGAGCCGACATCTCATCTGGATCGCGGCGGCATCGACTTCCTCGTTAACCAGCTTAAACATTATTCCGGAGCTCTGCTCATCATCAGTCACGATCGTTATTTCCTGGACCAGGTTGTCGATAAGGTCTGGGAGCTGAGAGACGGAAAGATCACCGAATATTGGGGAGGATATACCGATTACTTGGTTCAGAAGGAAGAGGAACGACAAAGCCAAGTAACCCGATATAAACAATACGTGGCAGAGCGGGAGCGACTGGAGCAGGTTATCATCGAGAAGAAAAATCAGGCTCGGAAGCTTGATTCAAAGGGAACGAACAGCAAAATCAGATCGGAAAGCGGCGGACGCCTCGGCCATCAAAAGTCCCAAGGGAGCAAACAAAAAAAGCTCCATAACGCAGTCAAAAATACGGAACGGAGAATCAAAGCGCTTGGCGAAGTTACCGCCCCCGAGGCCATGCGAAATGTCCAGTTCCGACAGAGCAAAGCGCTGGAGCTCCACAATCCATTTCCGATTGCAGGGCAGGATATCTGCAAACGATTCGGTGATAAGGTGATCTTCGACAATATGTCCTTCCAATTCCCGCTTGGAGGAAAAATTGCAATCACGGGCGCAAATGGAGCAGGAAAAACGACGTTGTTCAACATGATCCGCAATCGGGAGAGCGGTATTGCATTATCGCCCAAGGCGGAAATCGGCTGCTTTGTCCAAACCGGTTACAAGTTCGATCGGAATCAGAACGTCATGGCATTCATGCAGGAAAACTGTGAATACCCGGTTTCGGACATTCGAGCGGTACTCGCGTCCATGGGGTTCACGCAGCAGGATGTTCGCAAAGAGCTGTCAGTATTAAGCGGGGGCGAAATCATCAAGCTCCAGCTGGCCAAATTGCTGCTTGGGCGCTATAACATCCTGCTTATGGATGAACCAAGCAATTTTCTGGACGTTCCAGCCGTGGAAGCGCTTGAGACGATGATGCGAAATTACACAGGCACCATCCTATTTATATCCCACGATGTTCGCCTGCTCGAAGGCGTCGCCGATCAGGTGTATGAAGTGAAGGATGGCGGGCTTGTTCGATTGGAGTAACTTCCAGCTTGACGCCGGCAAATATTTCAAGTACCATGTAAAAACATAAAAGCTGTAATCAAGGACATGAATCCTTAACCAAGGGCCGTTCAGAGAAAGAGGACATGGGCTGAAATCCTCTTCGGCACCCCTAAGGATTTACCACCTTGTAGCTGCGATGTTGAAATCAAGGATGATCCTTGAGTGTAAACTTCGCCGGGTGTTCCCGTTACAGAATCCAATGAGGATTCGCTTTATAAGCGGGTCGAATTAGGGTGGAACCACGAGCGCACTCGTCCCTTTGCGGGATCAGTGCGCTTTTTTGCGTGAGATTGAAAACGAAAGAAAGAATAGCGATGACCAAGGACATGAATCCTTAACCAAGGGCCGTTCAGAGAAAGAGGACATGGGCTGAAATCCTCTTCGGCACCCCTAAGGATTTACCACCTTGCAGCTGCGATATGGAAATCAAGGTTTATCCTTGAGAGTATACTTCGCCGGGTATTCCCGTTACAGGATCCAATGAGGATTCGCGATTACGGCGGGTCAAATTTAGGGTGGAACCACGAGCGCGCTCGTCCCTTGCGGACAAGTGCGCCTTTTTGCGTTCAAAAATATCGATATGGAGTGGAGGATTTCTCATGAAATTGAAAGTAATGCTGCCCGATGGGGATATACGGGAATATGATCGGGGCACGACAATTGAACAAGTCGCGAAGTCCATTGGTGCAAGCTTGATGAAACATGCGGTAGCGGGAAAAATCAATGGCGCACCGGTCGATTTAAACTGGATGATGAAGGAGGACTGTCAGGTCGAAATCATTACGCTTGACAGTAAGGATGGACTCGAAATCCTCAGACACAGCACGGCACACGTAATGGCGCAGGCCATCAAACGCATATACGGGAATCAAGCAGTCAACCTGGGAATAGGACCTGTCATCGACGATGGCTTTTACTACGACATCGACCTCGGAAAAGCATTAACAACCGACGACCTTTCTTCCATCGAGAAGGAAATGGAGCGGATCGTGCAAGAGGATCTTCCCATTGTTCGCCGAGTTGTCAGTCGTGAAGAAGCGGTACAGATTTTCAGCGAAGATCCGTTAAAGCTGGAGCTGATTCATGATCTGCCCAAGGATGCGGTTATTTCGATTTATGATCAGGGCGAGTTTTTCGACCTTTGCCGCGGACCGCATTTGCCGTCTACAGGACGAATCAAAGCATTTAAATTAATGAGCGTTGCCGGAGCATATTGGCGTGGGGATTCAAACAATCCAATGCTTCAGCGGATTTACGGAACGGCGTTTCCCAAAAAGGCTCAGCTGGATGAACATTTGCAAATGCTCGAAGAAGCCAGGAAGCGCGATCACCGGAAGCTGGGCAAAGAGCTCGGATTGTTTATGTTTTCCGAAGAAGCGCCCGGCATGCCTTTTTATTTGCCTAAGGGAATGATTATCCGTAATGAACTTGAACATTTCTCGCGTGAAGAACAGAGGAAGCAGGATTACGAAGAAGTCCGCACTCCGTTCATGATGAACCAGAAGCTGTGGGAGCAATCCGGCCACTGGGATCATTACCATGAAAACATGTACTTTACCGAGGTCGACGAAACAAAATTTGCGCTGAAGCCCATGAATTGTCCTGGACATATGCTGATTTTTAAAAACAGCCTGCATTCCTATCGAGAGCTTCCGATTCGAATATCCGAATTCGGCCAAGTACACCGTCACGAGTTTTCGGGTGCCTTGAACGGGATGATGCGAGTTCGCACATTCTGTCAGGATGATGCGCACATCTTCGTCAGACCCGATCAGATCGAGGATGAAATCGGCCGAGTTATCGGGTTGATCGACCGGATTTATCAGGTGTTTGGTTTTGAATACACAATCGAGCTGTCGACCCGGCCTGAACAATCAATGGGCTCCGAGGAATTGTGGAACCAGGCAGAATCGGCACTTCGAAACGTCTTGGATCGCATGGGGATCGTTTACCGATTGAATGAAGGGGATGGCGCATTTTACGGGCCCAAAATTGATTTTCACATTCTTGATGCCTTAAAACGAAGCTGGCAGTGCGGAACGATCCAGCTTGATTTTCAAATGCCGGAGAAATTTGATCTTTCGTACATCGGGGAAGATAACCGGAAATATCGGCCGGTAGTGATTCATCGCGCGATCTACGGCTCGGTCGACCGGTTTGTCGGCATTTTGACAGAGCATTATAGCGGCGCGTTTCCGCTCTGGCTCGCCCCGGTTCAGGTCAAACTCTTGCCGGTATCGGATCACCAACTCAATTATGCCCTTCAAGTAAAGGAAGCGCTGAGGGATGCGGGGATTCGGGCAGAAGTGGATGGGCGCAACGAAAAATTAGGCTATAAAATCAGGGAAGCACAGCTGCAGAAGGTTCCTTTCACGCTCGTACTCGGAGAAAACGAAGTTGCCTCCGGAGCCGTCGCTGTCAGGAAACGCGGCGAAGGAGACCTTGGCGTTAAGCAAGTGGAGGATTTCATGGATCAAATTTTGAACGAGATCCGCGAGAAAAAGTGATAGCGATGGTTCGGCAATGGTTCTGCTTAGTCCACTCTCATCATCCCGGACGGCATTTCGTCTAGCGAAATGGTACGGAATCAACAGCTCCCGAAATTTCCGTATACATCCTTTTCCACGCGGGTAATAACTAACAGGACAGCAATCAGGTGAGGATGAAGCGAGAGAGGGGTTAGAGGAGATGAAACGCAAACTGTTAATCACGGGTGCGGCAGGTACTATCGGAAGCGTCGTATTCAAGGGACTGCAGCAAGACAATCGGTATGACGTTGTCGGAGCTGATATACAAGCGGACGAGAAGCTGGGCATTGTACAAATGGACATCGGTGACGAAGCCCGGCTGGCAGAGCTAACGCAGGGGATTGACACGGTGATTCATTTTGCCTGGATCAAGGACGACGGGGATTTTCTCGGCAAGGTCTTGGCGGGGAATGTGAGCGGTGCCTACAAATTATTCGAGGCGGCGGTACAAAACGGCGTGCGTCGTATGATATTTGCCAGCTCCAATCACGCAACCGGATATTACAGGACTGACGAGAAGGTTGGTCCCCATGATCCATACCGTCCGGATAGCTTTTATGGTCTCAGCAAATGTTATATTGAACTGCTGGGCAGGCTTTACTCGGATCAAGGCAAGATCTCCTCGTTCAATATTCGTATTGGCAACTTTCCTGGGGATGATCGTCCTCATTCTGAGCGTGCGGGTCATATCTGGATATCGGAGCGTGATATGCTTTCATTGATCGTTTGTTGTATTGAAGCAGATGACGAGCTGAAATATTTGAATCTGTACGGCACCTCAGCCAACAGTGATAACTACTACAACATCGATTATCTGGAGGAACTGATCGGATACAAACCTGAGGATGATGCGACAAAGCTGCTTGAGCTGGCCAAGGCAGCAGGACGGAACGTGCGTCAGGATGAAACGATCTATCAGGGTGGACAGCAAGCGTAAATGAGCTATGTGACAATGTTGTCACTCGAAATGGAATTTTGTTATATGAATCGATGGGAAACGTTGGATGTCCCCCTTATACTGGAAATGTTAGATTTCCGAAGGGGGATATCCATTAATGAGTGATGTAGTTAAAGCAATCATACTCGGCATTATAGAGGGCTTAACCGAATTTTTACCGGTATCGTCTACTGGACATCTGATTTTAGCTGGCAGCTTGCTAAACTTTGAGGGAGACGCTGCCATAACTTTTAAAATCGTTATACAGCTGGGTGCGGTCATGGCCGTTCTCATCCTTTATTGGAAGAGATATTTGGCGATTGGGACTAATCTGATTCGAATGGATTTTTCTAGTAGTCGAGGACTAAATGTCATACATATGATTTTGGCAATGTTACCGGCACTAATCGTATATCTCCTGCTCAAGGACACGATAAAAAGCCATTTGTTCGGCCCAACCCCTGTCTTGATCGGTTTAGTGGCCGGAGCCGTGTTGATGATCATTGCTGCACGGAGCAGGAGAACCGAAACCGCCGATACGATGGATCGGATAAATTATAAACAAGCCTTCGGGATCGGCCTGTTCCAGTGTTTGGCATTGTGGCCGGGGTTCTCGAGATCGGGCTCGACGATTTCAGGCGGTCTTTTGCTTGGCACCAGCCAGAAAGCCGCCGCAGATTTTACGTTCCTCATTTCCGTGCCGGTTATGTTTGGCGCAACCTTACTGGATTTATACGATAGTCGGGATTTGCTAAGCTCAGACGATTTGGTCCTGATGTTGATTGGCTTTGTGACATCCTTTCTTGTGGCAATGATTGCAGTCGTGACGTTTATCAAACTGATTAAACGGCTTCGTTTGGAATGGTTTGCTCTATATCGTTTCGTCTTGGCAGCGATCTTCTATTTTATCATCATACTTTGAGCGGGATTGTTCCGCTCTTTTTTTCTTTATTAATATTTGGTTTTCAGATAGGATTGAGGATTGCTTTATCGAATATGAAGAATAAACAAAAATCAGCAATATCAATTCATCGATGGACTAACAATAGGAAGAGAAGAGAATCGTTAGCCCATCAGGCTCGTCACAAGTTGTACAAGAGAGGTTGGGATCAGGTTGCAACAGAGTGAACGCTTTGATGTCGCAGTTCTCGGAGGAGGACCGGCCGGCATCGCTGCAGCAATCAGCGCGGCCCGGAACGGAGCGCGTACGATTCTTATCGAACGTTACGGCTTTCTTGGGGGAATGTCTACCGTGGCATTGGTTTACCCTTGGATGACGTTTCACACGGCTGTCGGAGAACAGGTCATTAAGGGCGTCGCGCAAGAAATAGTGGACCGATTGATGCTGCTCGGCGCATCTCCGGGACATTTGCGGGATACGGTCGGTTTTGTATATTCGTTAACCCCATATCATCCGGAAGTGTATAAAGTACTGGCCTTTGACATGCTGCAAGAAGCCGGAGCGCACTTGCTGCTGCATTCATTTGTTACGGATGTTGAAGTACAAGACCAGCGCATTACGGAGGTAACCGTTCAGAATAAAAGCGGTCGCAGGCGAATCGCAGCCAAAGTATTCGTTGACGCGACGGGCGATGGAGATGTTGCCTTTGCCGCCGGTGCGGCTTGGGAGCAGGGGAATCAGAACCGGAAAGTGCAGCCGATGACAATGAAATTTCGCATGCGCGGAGTTAATCTCGATGCCGTGAAGGCATACATGCAGCGCAATCCGGAACAGTTCTATGAAAAGTCGTTAATCTCCGAATTGGATCAGCTCCCGCTGACAGGTGTGATGGGATTCTACAAAGAATGGGAAGAGGCGGGATTGCCGATTCCTAGGGATGGCGTGCTATTCTTTACCGGACCGGGTCCGGATGAAGTGTTGATTAACGTATCGCGCGTCTCGGGATTGGATCCGACGGATGCGGAACATCTTACTTCTGCAGAGATTGAAGGCAGGAAACAGGTGCTCCTGCTCGAACGGTTTTTCCGGGAACATATCGCGGGGTTTAAGAACGCCGTTATCAGCGCAGTCGGCACTCAGATCGGCATCAGGGAGACAAGACGAATCCTTGGCGAATATGTGCTGAACGGCATGGATGTGTTGGATGGGCGGCGGTTCCCTGATGTCATTGCGAGAAGCGGATATCCGATCGATATCCACAACCCGGAAGGGATGGGCGTTACGGCTAACTTCATCCGTGAAGGCGGTGCGTATGACATTCCTTACCGCAGCATCGTTCCACGAGATGTGGATAATCTGCTGCTTGCCGGGCGTTGTATTTCGACTACGCATGAAGCGCAAGCAACGACGCGTCTGACCCCTAGCTGCATGGCCATAGGCGAAGCGGCGGGCGCGGCGGCGGCTCTGGCGGCTCGTATCGATTGCCGCACTGCGGATGTGCCCATTGATCGCTTGCAGGCGGCACTTCTTGCGGGCGAAGCGGAACTGGGGCTTTGACGGTAGTCAGATCCAAGCGATATACAACGATGCTCCTAACTTCATATTTTCGATGAAACGCAGCAGGAGTGCTGCGTTTTTTCGTTATGGCTTTAGCCAGTTGAGCTCGCGAAGCGTGCGAAACAAAAAACCACCCGCTATGCGGGTGGAGGGATCGAGGGTTTGACCAACAAGACCATTCCGATAAAATTGAGATGTTCAGGCTCAATAATGAAAGGAATGGTCTTAGATGGCAAACAAGAGCTATAGTTTAGCTCACACGAAGTGGATGTGCAAGTACCACATTGTGTTCACCCCGAAGTATAGACGGAAAGAGATTTATAATCAAGTGAGGAAAGACTTAATCGAAATTTTCAAACGATTATGCAAATACAAGGGAGTGGAGATAATCGAAGGCCACATGATGCCCGATCATGTACATATGTTGGTAGCAATTCCCCCCAAAATCTCAGTATCATCATTTATGGGATACCTGAAGGGGAAAAGCTCACTCATGATATTCGAGAAGCATGCTACCTTGAAGTATAAATATGGCAATCGAAAATTTTGGGCGGAGGGATACTACGTCAGCACAGTGGGCTTGAATGAAGCCACCGTGGCAAAATATATCCGTGAGCAAGAAGCACACGACCAGGCAATTGATAAACTGAGTGTGAAAGAGTATGAAGACCCATTCAGCAAAAACAGTAGCAAGAAGAAGTAAACCAGTTTAACTGGTAAGTGAAAGTGACAAATTACACTGAGCCTGAACAATTTTATTGTCAGGCTAGCGTCTTTAGGCGCAGTTTGGCAACAAGGGGTTATACCCCAAGAGCAAACCACCCGTTTGACGGGTGGTTCTGATTTATTTCTCGGACAATAGCGTTTGCGATCCGGGTTGACCTTCTATTTCAATTGAGGCGTTTGTTATGCAAGCAACTTTTATGAACCTAAAAGCGTTTCTATTATAGCCATAAAAAATACAATTAGTGGGAGAGATCACTGTGAAGATGAAGCACTGGAAACATGCAGCTGCCGCTATATTTCTTATCTCCGTGCTTTTGCCTATGGGAGCTCAAGAATCTCATGCTGCCTCCAAGTACGTTGTGCTGGAGCTGCAATGGGAAGATGGTCGTACCTCGCGTATTCAGACGCTTCAAAAGGACGGAGTGACTTACGGAAGCTTTTACTCGCTGGGCAGCATGGCACATCTGTATTCGGGGATGGATGCAGACAATACGGTGGTGCTCAAGTCGGATCAAAAACGCATTGCTATACGTATGGGAAGCAGCATTGCTGAAGTCGATGGTCGTAAAGTGGATATGGGCAGAGAACCTGTACGGTATATGAGTCACCTTTATGTACCGATTCGGTTCCTCGCGGCAGCTTTGGATGGGGAAGTGACCAATCGGGACGCCAAGACGGGAAAAGTAACCGTGACGGGCCTCAATAATTACGCGGATATCTTCTATGGCGGCGGCAAGATGGGATACAGCTATACGATTCGGGCAGCAAAAGGAGATCTGGAAATTACGAATGCGTACACGGATCAAAAAACTATAATTCCGCTAGGATGAAAGACATTAATGCGAATACGCATAATCTTACCCAAAACTTCAATTGGACTCCTAAGGGTCTGCTTATTGTAACGATTGAATACACGAATCGAGAGACCAAAGAATATGATCTGTATACGCTAATATTTAAAAATCAAGGATTGATTCGTAAATCCATTGCCCATGGATTATTGGAGAGGCATGAAACCTTAAAGCCGGACGGTACCATTCAACTCATTGATGATCACAATATCCGTATGATCGAAGATGAAAGCGGCAATGTGCTGAACGTGTTTGCCCGATAAACGGTACAGCGAACTTGTGTAAGGTAAGTCAAGGGTATCTGGGTTTCTCGATTGTTTAACGACTGGGGAACGCAATTGGTAAAAAGGGAGTTGATTTCACCTTTAGGGGTATGGTAAATTTATCTTATTCAGTAAAGAAAGGGTGACCACAAGCCGATGATTTACTAATCCTATCCACCAAAGGAAACTATGTTTTCAGGTTTTCGGGATAGGATTCGTGCGGGCTTTTTTATATAACCATAAAGAGCGACTGCTTGTTTTGGCTTGCAGGACGTCTTTTTGTTTGTATATGTGCCTCCTATCCGATGACCGGAAAGGGGGCTTTTTGTTGTGCGGCCGATTATGATGTGAAAGATATTAGCGTTCCAGCCGGATCAATTGACAAGAGAAGGGAAGATGTAACCATGACAGGACCGAATCCAAATGAGAGATATCCAATACCCGGGGATAAGAATCTCCAGTTTATTAAGAACACGATTACCAAACCGAATATTACCGCAGGGGATTATTCCTATTACTATGCGTTAAACGGTGAATCCTTCGAGGATCAAGTATTGTACCATTACGAGTTCATTGGAACGAAATTAATAATTGGCAAGTTTTGCTCAATCGCTTCTGAAGCCCGATTTATGATGGATGGAGGAAACCATCGGATGGATGGTTCAACCTTTCCATTTAACATCTTCGGAAACGGTTGGGAGACATTCACTCCATCTTTAGATCAATTGCCGATCAAGGGAGATACGGTCATTGGAAATGACGTATGGATCGGAAGGCGGGCAACGATCATGCCGGGTGTACGGATCGGCGACGGGGCTATCATTGCCGCAGAAGCTGTCGTTGTAAAGGATGTGGAGCCTTATACGATCGTTGGAGGGAATCCTGCAAGGGAAATTCGCAAGCGGTATTCCACCGAAGTCATTCAAGAGTTATTAGAGATCAAGTGGTGGGATTGCGACATCGAGGTCATCAATCAATATATAGGCGCGATTGTAAGCGGTGATATGGATTTGCTCAGAAAAATGAGACGGTAGGCTTCATGATTGGATTGGGGGACACGATACACAAGGAGGTTATTAGATGGTTGATGTTTTTGCCGTAGCCGATATCATCGTCAAGCATATTAATACCCATTACCCGCAGGATGTTGCGATTGTCGGATATTACGGATCCTATTTGCAGGGAAGGGCGACAGAGCGGTCGGATTTAGACTTTTTCTTCATTCCGGCCACACCTAGAGGAAAACAAGTAGAATTACAGTTTATCATCGACGGGATTAGTTTTGATTTCTGGCCGATCGGATGGGATCGTGCTGAAAGAATGTCAACCTCTGAAGACTGGAGCACGACCATTATCGCGGATTGTAAACTATTGTATGTGCGTTCAGAAGAAGACCTTGCGAGGTTCATGAAACTGCGCAGGACGATATCCTCTATGCGGGAGCCGTCCAACACATTAACATTCATTAACAGGGCTGAGGGTGTCGTGCGTGATTGTTTTACTGGCCTTGTGAAGTTCCAGCTTGCCGGTGAAGCCATGGATTTATCCTTTAGTCGGATATTGGCACATGAAATTGCCGCTAACATTTTTAAAGCTCTTGCATTGTTAAACCAAAACTTACTATACACGCATGTGGGGCCATTATCGCGAGCAAGTCAGAGACCTCCTAATTAAGCCAGACGAACTGGATCTCTACCTTGATACAATGATGTTCAGCCAATCAATAGAGGAAATCAAGTCTGCTTGCGAGAAACTGACTTTAGACACGCTTTATCTCATTACAGAACGAAGAAATAAACTCAAAGGATTGCGTTCATACCAAGCTTGGATGAAGGGATACTACGAAGAGGAGAAAGAAATGCTTAACAAACTCCTTACCGCTTGCGAAAAAGGCCACTATGAAACCGCATTTTTCGTTGCTGCAAGTATACAGGATAGCTTGGCACGCATGTTGTACGCAGCCGAAACAGGACGCTGGCCGGGTATGTTCGAATTGGGCGAATATCGGAAAATTTACCATCGCTTCGGCTATCAGGATCTCACAGCGCTTCTGGATCCCAAAGATTTCGAACCATTGCGAATAGCTGTCCTGCAGATGATCGAACAATTAGAGAATCACCTTTGAATAGAAGGTGTGGCTTTGAATCAGTTCGACTCGGTTGCTGAATTCGAATCATTTTATGTGAACAGGGTTTGATTCATGTCTTAGGTCTGAGTCCGACCCGTTCGCCTAAGCTGCATTCGCTTTATTGGAACCTTGCCGCTGCTCCAAGCGGCGACCAATCAGATAGCCAATCATCGAAGCCATCATTTGCTGAAAAATCATCCCAAAGATGACCGGAACTGCAACTGGGGGAGGGAAATAGGTAACAGCCAGTACGGCTCCTGCGCTAATATTTCGCATCCCTCCGTTGAACATGAGAGCTACCTGATCAACTTTATTCCATCTCAGCAAGCGGGAGCTCAGATAACACAACAGATACCCTGTGGCGGCTAGCAGAATAATGACAAGGGCCATTAAGACAAGGGGCCAGTCAATATTCTTTAAATAAGGGGCAACAACGGAGCCGTTTATGGCTACCACAATAGCCATGAACAGCTTTGAGATGGGATTCAGCCTGGGTCCCCAAACCGGTGCGATGGCACCTTTGGTCCATTCATTCAATAGCATGCCGAGGAGGGAGGGAACCACGATCATCCAGAACAAGCTGCCCATCATGGCTGCCGAATCCAGATGAATGCTCGTACCGAGCAGAAGTGACATGATTCCCGGAACGATAAAGGGCGCAAGCAGTGTATCAATCAGAATGATGCTCAGCGTAAGCGCGATGTTGCCGCGATAGATCGACACCCAGACGAAGCTCGATATCCCCGTGGGGATCGCGGCAGCCAGCACCATTCCTGTAATGGTATATGCATCTGTCGGATAAACGATATGGCCGAGTCCCAGAGCAACAAGAGGCATGGCAAGATGCAAGATGAACAGACATACAAAGAGAGGAAGCGGCTTGCGAAGAACTCCGACTAAATCCCGGAAGCTGAGGCTGATACTGCCTGAAAACGTCATAAAAGCAAACAGCCACGGAGACAGAAAGGTATAAGGAGAGAGCCAGCTACCGCAGAGCACGCCAAGCAGAATGCTCGAGGGTGTAATCAGGGGCATAATCCGATTCAAGTGTTGATTCAGAACCTGTAGCATAGAAGTAGACATCCTTTTACCATATGATGTTCTATTATACATCTTTAATAGAGTCAGGCGTTCGTATTTATGGGAAACGATACACATTCGACTTCCTTTCCTCCGCTAATCTCATTCATGATCGTAATATGATGCTGTAGATTGAGTTCTCAATCCGTCTTGAGGCGGTTTTGCAGTAAACCCTCATTCAAGTAACATAACGATAACAACCAAAGGGAAGGAATGTGTATTGATGAATAAGAGGATTCCATCTGATATTAAAAAGTCTTATTTGTTGTGGCTTGTTGCAGTTGGAGCGGGGGTATTTGAGATGGCTATAGCTGTCACTCAAATGCTATCAAGCGGATCAGAAGCCGGGATGGGCATTATGATTCAAGTGGGAATCAGAAGCCTTATTTTTGCCGCACTCATATATGTTATTGTTAAAATGCAACGAGGAAAACAGTGGGCCCGGATCGTCTTAACCATTCTTCTAGGGGGGATTGGAACGGTTAGCTTATTAATGGACCCAATCCAATGGTTAATGGAAGGAAATTCGCTGGATACGGCCTTAACGGGGATGACGGTATCCTCCACTTTGTTTGGAATAAGTCGAATCGTTCATTTGGCCTCTGTAATTGCTGCATTAATCTTTATGTATCGGCCGTCAGCGAATAAATACTTCAGTTCCTTCGCAGGTGCATAGTTAACGGTCACAGATTCGAATCGATTCTTGACAACGTGGTCATCATAAATTATTGTATTAGCAATGACATCCACATATTGTAAAATGCAGGGAAGAGGAAGAGTAGTTAATCCCTCGAATCTTAGAGAGCCCATGCCGGTGAGAATGGGTATTCGAGCTTAATGAAGGAAGCCTTGGAGCAGTAGACCGAAAATAACGGGAGTAGGTCTATCGGGGATTTCCCGTTAACGAAATATGCGGCAACATCATGGATTGCTGCATAATGAGCGGGTGTATAACCAATTTAGGTGGTAACGCGGAAGCAAAGCCTTTCGTCCTTTAACAGGATGAGGGGCTTTTTTTTATTGAACCATGAGGGGGATAAAAGATGTCAAATGAGAATATGGCAGAACTGTTGTTTCCGGATGTCAAGCAGTTACCAACAGATATGGACTCCCTATATCCGCTGAGAAATCTGTCTGCATCGGCTATGGTGACGCGTTTTGCACCGAGCCCAACGGGTTCATTGAATATTGGCGGGCTTTACGCAGCTCTCATATCGGAACGATTAGCTCACCAAAGCAATGGAGTTTTTATCCTGCGGATCGAAGACACCGATAAGAAACGAGAAGTACAGGGCAGCGTGGAAGACATGATCCATTCATTGTTATCCTTCGGGATTCATTTTGATGAGGGACCTGATCTTTCAGGTGTCGATCAAGGGGCATACGGACCTTATAAACAGAGCGAGCGTATCCAAATTTACAAGGTATTTATGAAGCACTTGGTACGGCATGGATTGGCTTATCCTTGCTTCTGTGATCCGGGTGATTTACAAAAGATAAGAATAACCCAGCAAAAGTTAAAAATAACAACAGGATATTATGGCAGCTGGGCTAAACATCGGGATCTCACTTGTGAGCAAGCCAAAGAGGAGATTGTAAAGGGCAAATCGTTTGTGCTCCGGCTTCGATCTTCAGGTTCACTAGACAGGAGGATCATGTACAATGATTTGGTGAAAGGCCCGATAGAGTTACCCGAAAATGAGCAGGATATTGTGATCATGAAAACGGATGGTTTACCAACCTATCACTTTGCTCATGCCATCGATGATTATCTGATGGGTACAACCCATGTCATTCGGGGCGATGAATGGCTTTCCTCAGTCCCTGTCCACATTCAGCTGTTTGAAACCCTGGGATTTAGAGCACCGGAATATGGACATATTGCTCCAATCATGAAGCAAGTCGGAGCTTCTAAACGGAAGTTCAGTAAACGTAAGGATCTTGATGGTACCGCTGCGTATTACCAAGAACAAGGATACCCCGGATTTGCAATAAGCGAATACTTTATGACTCTCATTAATTCTGACTTTGAAGAATGGAGGAAGGGGAACCCGCATCCCTCATTTAGAGACTTTTCAATCGATACGGACAAAATGAATGCCAGCGGTGCCTTGTTAGACATGAATAAACTTAGCGATATCAGCAAGGATATGATCTCAAAGCTTACGGGTAAACAAATGTTTGACCATTTGTCCACTTGGTCTAAGGAATTTGATCCCGAGCTATACACATTAATCGAGAAGAACCAGGAATACACCGTTCAAATTCTAAACATGGGTCGAACCATCGAGAAGCCAAGAAAAGATTATGCCAAGTGGTCAGATGTAAAGCTAAAAATTGCTTTCTTTTATGACGAATGGTTTGAAAAGGATGTCTTGAGCGGCTATAAGTTACCTGCCAGTATAAGTATAGATGCTGCGGAAGAAATTGTACGAGGTTTCAGCAAATCGCATAGGTTTAATCATGACAAGGATGGGTTCGAAACCTTGAAAGAGCTTGCTGCTGAACTCGGATATGCAAAGGACATGAAGCAATATAGAGGCGATCCTAACCGGTACAAGGGGCATGTTGGTGATGTCGCGATGGTAATTAGGGTCGTTTTAACCAATAGAACCCATACACCTGATTTGTTTGAAATGATGAAAGTCATGGGTGAGAATCGGGTTCTTGCACGAATGCAGAGATTTATGTTGTCATCGGAGTTTAAATGAAAATGACCGGTCGAGCCGCCGGTCATTTTCATTTGGGATGGGATGTCAGGCCGGGCAGGATGTTAACTCGGAATGACATTTGATGTTACGGATGGTTGGTAGATTATCCGAATGAGAAGAGTATAATGCGAAATAGATTACTGGCTTTTGGTGATGAGGTTTGGCGAAATGCCTTGGTGAAGATAAATTTATGATATTTATATAGGACATGTAAGCCAAGCTAAAGTAAGTTCGTTGGAGGAGCAGAAGAGTGATACATAGTAAAATAAGAGGCTCAATTCAAAAAACCAAGACAAAATTTAGAGTGCTGAAAATTATTTTACTAGTGATTGCGATCATTACGGCTATCACCGCAATAGCTCTTGGTATTTATGCGTATCAAAATATGAACTATGATAAGAAACCGTTAAAGGAAACATTTCGTGCCGGTTATGTAGAAAAGCAAGTGACTCTTGATGATGGAACGATATTAAATTACGCGGAAGGACCGGCTCATGGACCTCCTCTTCTGTTAATACACGGGCAGTCCATGCAGTGGGAGGATTATTCAAGAGTGCTTCCGGAGCTCGCGCAGTATTATCATGTATATGCAATTGACTGTCACGGGCATGGAGATTCCAGTCATGATGCTTCAAAGTATACGGCTGCTGCTATGGGAAAGGACTTTGTTTGGTTTATTGAAAATGTCATTGGTGAACGGGCTGTGCTATCAGGCCATTCTTCCGGGGGCATCTTAGCCGCATGGATTGCAGCTAATGCACCGGAGGTTGTGCAAGGCATCGTTTTGGAAGACCCGCCATTTTTTAGTGTGGAGCCCCATGAAATGAAGGATACATTTGTCTGGCTTGATAGCTTTGAACTCATACATAACTTTAACAATCAATCCGTCGTAGATGATTATGTCGTGTACTATATGGAAAACAGTTATTTATGGGGAAAGTTTGGTGATTTAAGAAAGCTTACTGCCAAGAGTACGAAGCAGTACCGGGAATCACATCCTGGAGAGCCGTTGAAATTGTGGTACGTCCCCTATAAATGGATACATGGAACCCTTTATTTAGATCATTTTGACCTCGATTTTGCCGAAACTTTTTATACGGGTGATTGGTTTAAAGGATTTAATCAGGAGGAAACCTTGTCCAAAATAAACGCTCCTTCTGTTTATATTAAGGCAGCCACACAATATGGCGAAGATGGAGTCCTTTATGCAGCTAACAGTGATGAGGATGCTGAAAAGGTACATCGCCTTCTAAAAGGGAGCGAGATGATCACCATAAAATCCGGGCATGATATTCATTTTGAGAAGCCGGATGAATTTATAACGATTATGGTTGATTTTTTGAAGAAAATAGAATAAGCCATGGTAAATATGAATATGAAAGCCGGTACCCAGGTTAATCCTGAGTAACCGGCTCTCTATTTGTCTAGACAAACCGATCAGGTGGAGCTTTTAAAAATAATCGCAAGTAAACCTTGAAAATTCGGCCATGGAGCCTTCTCCAAAGGCATATAAACCGATGAGTACGCCTGTAAATCCTCCCGCAACCTCAGAGGAAAGGTATCTGGTTTGCGCCGTTCCTAATTGTATCTCCTTGCCGTTAGCGTGAATGAAGAAGCTGTAGCGCTCATGACTTGCCCGTATTTTCAAAGTTGCATGGTTGACATTCCCCAGCTCTACTTCAGATTCAATGGATTTAATATCACCGATATTCAGCCGCTCGATCACTTTATAATTGTTATCCTCTTTACTTAAGGCTAAATCGTAATGATGATGTTCATCCATATAGAGCGTGATGCCGGCTTCTCCGCTTGTAAGCTGCACATCGCATGAGATTTCAGCGTTGAAGTCTCTTTGACGAATGCCGATAAAAGTCGGGGACTCCGGCACATCCAAACTCACTGCGGTCCCTTTTAGCTGTGCTTTATCGATTTCTAACCGATAGTTCTCAACAGCGGGATGGCGCAGGAAGCACCAGTCCAGATTCCAATCCGTGTTCTCGAACGTAAAGGTTTTTTTCTCCCGCTGGATGACATGACTGGAGATCCGATCGGTTTCAAAACTCGTAAGGACGGTGCCGTTATGTCCTGCCGTAAACCAGCCATCCTCGCCAAACGTTACCGGCGTAAGGAAAACTTCGCGGCCTAGATGATGATAGGTAAGCCATTGGCCGATTTGACGGAAACCCAGGTGGAGCATCCACCAATTTCCGTCGTTATCTTGAATCAGATCGCCATGGCCAACTCCCTGCAGCTCATAACCACCCAGATTGCGATTGGTCAATACGGGATTGTTCGGATAGGCTTCGAACGGGCCAGAGATCGAATCCGCCCGTGCATAAGTCACCATATGTCCGTATTCTGTGCCGCCTTCAGCCGCCATGAGGTAATACCGGCCGTTTATTTTATACATATGAGGGCTTTCCGAATAGAGTCCGCCTGTCCCTTGCCATATGGAACGACTCGGCGACAGCTTGTCGCCCGTTTCAATATCAATTTCACACTGAACGATTCCGCCAATCCCGTTATCGTCCTTCCCGTTGCTCATAAAGAACACTTTTCCGTCTTCAAAATACAAATCGGGATCGATCCCCCCTTGATCTACATGAATCGGTTCGGACCATTCACCGTAAATATCGTCCGTCCATACATAGAAGTTTTGACGTGTAGTGTCGTTGGTCGTGGTCATATAGAATCTTCCGTTGTGATGCCGGATCGTAGGGGCGAAGACGCCGCCGGAACTGCTTACCTTGCCGAGCTGAACTTGACTCTCTCTGGTTAGGCAATGACCGATTTGCTTCCAGTTGATCAGGTCCTTGCTCTCGAAAATCGGAACACCGGGGAAGTATTGAAAGGAACTGCATACTAGATAATATGTATCTTCAACTTTGCATACACTGGGGTCAGGATAGAAGCCTTTGATGACCGGGTTATTGTATTTCATTGGGGCACCTCTTTCATAAATTCACATGTATATAAATCTAACAGGATGAGCAGCTAATGAAATTAAACACCATGGATTAAAGTCTTGCAATGGATTCGGTTTGAAGATGCATGTTAAATCCATTAAATTAATATATATGTGAATCCAATAGAAGCGGTGAGGAGATTATGATGATCATCAAAGCAGACGGGGAACCGAAATTTATGCCGTTGTATGAAGCTTTAGCCAGCGAGGTCAGATGGAGCATCATGAGCCTCATTGCCGATCACGAGATGAATGTGAAGGATATTGCCAATCGATTGGAACTCAGTCCATCTATCGTCACCATGCATATCCGAAAACTCGAACAAGCCGGACTCATCGGAAGTCGGAGGGTCCGGCAGGGCGGGGGGACGCACAAAATGTGTTTTCTCAAACAAAAAACCATCGAGATTGAGCTGCCTTTTGCCAGCGAGCCCGCGAGAATCAGAGAGCAGCGGATCTCAGTCGGTCATTACACCGCTTTTGAGGTCCATCCGACTTGCGGGCTAGGTACACGCGAGAAAGAAATCGGAGTTTGGGACGATCCGCGCTACTTTCTAGATCCCGAACGGGTACACGCCGCCATTCTGTGGTTTGGCTGGGGTTTTGTAGAATACAAAATGCCTAACTTTTTGCTGGCTGATCAAACCGCGGAAGCGATTGAAATCTCCATGGAGATTGCTTCGGAAGCTCCAGGCTTAAGAGATTATTGGCCATCGGATATTGAATTCACCTTCAACGGGATCTCCCTTGGCACATGGACGAGTCCGGCTGATTTCGGAAGAGCGGCCCGGGGGAGATTTACACCTGAATGGTGGCATCGAAACGTGAATCAATACGGGTTATTGAAGACGATTCGGATTGATGCATCGGGTACGTACATGGATCAAGAACGGATGTCGGAGGTGACCCTGGGGGATCTCAAGCTGTGGGAACCGTTCTGGACACTTCGCTTCGCGGTGGATGAGCATGCGGTTAATGTAGGGGGATTGACGCTCTACGGAGCCGGATTCGGCAATCACGATCAAGACATCGTGATTCGTGCATACCTTAACGATGACCATAAAATCAGCAACAGGACGGGAGTTATGCTTGAATATCGTTGAGACTTAGAGGATAAAAAGAGATCCGTCTCATCGCGGACGGATCTCTTGGTTAAAAAATTGAAAGGATAACTTCGGAACATCAGCAGCCTGATACCGCAATGAAGCTATCGATGAACGCGGTCTGGCTCATTGAAGAATACGTCGTGATGCTATGAATAAAAGAACCGATAAAGGCGTACCCCATGTGGCGGCACCGTGGCCTGCAGCACATCTGACGCAAGCTCGGCTGGCGCTCCGCTCCACAGCTCGGTGCCTGAGGCTGCGCCCGTCAGGCCGATCCGTTCAAGGATCAGATTCAATGGCAGCGGGTTCTCTCCAATGTTGAATACGGCCGCATATCGGGAGCCCTCCGGCTCTTCGGATGTCCAGACTATGAGATCGCCCTCACTTAATGCTTCCTTCGCGCCGCGGCTCTCCCGGTGCATGCGCAGAACCTCTCGGTTAGTAAGCAGCGACAACGTCCAGTCGTCGCAATCCCGCAACTCGCCGCCGAATATAAGTGGCGAGCGGAAAATGCTCCATAGCGACATCATGGTCAACTGTTCGTCGCGCGTGAAGCGGGTCCAGCGGTCTGATCCCCCGCCATCCACCGAGCGAATGCCGATGTGACCGAGCGGCAGCATGTCGCAGTCCGGCCAGCAGCCACCTTGAGGAACGCCTTGCCATGCCCGGCAGCGGTCAAACATATCAAGCAAGAGCGGCCACCGGTCCCAGAAGTCGTCCGTGATTCGCCACATGTTGGCATGCTCGGCGAAGAACGGCGAATATTCCACTGGAGCAGGGCCAGGGGATAGACTAAGCACCATAGGCCGGCCGCATCGCTCGATCGCTTTAGAGATCATGGCGATCTCCGGCTGATGGGTATCGTACAGTTTGGAAGCTGCGATATCGTCAACCTTCACCAGGTCTACGCCCCATTCTGCATACAATTCAAAGAGCGAATCGTAGTAGGCCTGTGCTCCTTCCTTGGAGGCATCCACGCCGTACATATCCGTATTCCATGGGCAGATCGAATTCGTATGCGCAATATCACGTGCCGTTGCCGTCGTCCCCAGAATCGGAGCGGCCGCGTGAACAGCCTGCCGGGGAATGCCGCGCATGATGTGAATGCCGAATTGCAGTCCAAGACTGTGTACATAATCGGCTAACGGTTTGAAGCCTTGACCGCCAGCAGCGGAGGGGAACCGATTCTCGGCAGGCATGAGCCGGGAATATCCATCCATTACGAGCGGAACAAACGGACGGTACTGCGAAGAATTCGCATAGGGCTCGTACCACTGGATATCAACGGTGATGTAGCTCCAGCCGAATGCCTTTAGATGCTTCGCCATGTATTCCGCATTGCCTCGAATCTCGTCTTCCGTTACGGCCGCGCCGTAGCAGTCCCAACTGTTCCAGCCAAGCGGCGGTGTAGGTGCTGCAAGCTTATGATCCATGTCCAAGCTCCTTTACTGATTCATTATTGCTCTTTCCATGTTCATCATAATAAAGGAGCCTAGCCACATCTATAGTAATTTTGAAGACTCGATAGCAGAATATTGCGGTTAATCGAAGAACAGCTTACGATAAGCAAGGCTGTCGACTCCGCTTCGAAATTCTCCCGGCGTGAGCCCCGTCAAGTTGCGAAACGATTTAATGAAATAACTACCGCTGGAATAACCAATCCGCTCGGCGATGGTCTCCAGGCTAAGGCCGGTTCCCCGAAGCAGCTCCATGGCTTTTTCGGTGCGGATACGAGTTAAGTAAGCGCCGGGCGTCATGCCCGTGCTTGCGGAAAACCGGCGGATCAAATGGTATTTGGATAGGGATACTTGCTCAGAAAGCTGGTCAATGCTGATCATCCGTGAATAGTTGAGCTCGATGAATTCAGCTGCGCGCCTTACGTTCTCCGGCCAGTTCTCCCGGTTCCGCAGCGTTGTGACGTGCATTCTGGTCAGTTCTGTCATAAACTGATAGACGCAAGACGACGCGATCAGGGGATCGGAGATTCGGCCTGCTCCCGCATCGGCCACAATGATGCGAGATAAGCGGACTGGCGCACTATCTACAGGCAGATAAGGGACTTCCCCGGCCTCGCGCAGGAATCTGCGCCAATGGGGGAGAATGAGATTGGGCCGGAACAGCAAGAAGATGAATTCCCAAGGCTCGTTCGACTCCGCGGGGTAATAGTAGCGATGGGGGCCCGGAATTTCGGCGAGAAAAGCCTGTCCGGCGGTGACGCGGTGCGTCCGGTTCCCGGATTCATATACGCCTTCGCCAGAGAGGGTATATTGGAACAGCAGGAGAGGGCCATCGGCCCGCTCAAGTCCGTCCCAGCGATAAGAAGAAGTTGTGATCGAATCATAGCCGGCAGCAAATAATACGCACAACTGGAGCTCCTTATCTTCGGCGAACCGAAAGCCGTAAGTACCCTTGGGAATGTCCATAATCGTCCTCCTCGCAGGGATGATGCAATAATAGTTAGAGCGGTGTGTAAAGAATTTGATCCGCGTCCGGATTGAATTGTATAACGATCTTGATTCAGTATAAAATCCTGTCGGATTTGGATTAAACTTTACCTCAAATGCGATTATATAATAAATGATAAATGTCGAGAAAGCAGGGCGATGGACAGCGCTTCATTTTTGGCGGTAATTGGGGTATAAGCAGGTATGAATGGCTGGTCACCAAATGGGGCCGGCCGTTTTTAAACATGGAAGGTACGAAAATGCTGCGTACCAAGAACGTTGCAACATTGAAGTCTCTAAATACCTCCTGTCTTCAAACAAAATGCCCCCAAGAAGCTTGGGGGCATTTTTAATAATAAGGATATGAGAGAGTTAAGTTAACACATCCATTTCTCACATCGTGCTAATGTCAATGACGAATCGATACTTTACGTCTGAAGCTAATACACGTTCGTAGGCTTCATCAATTTGGTCCGCTGAGATCACTTCGATCTTAGGAGAAATGTTATGCTTGGCACAGAACTCTAACATTTCCTGAGTCTCTTGAATACCTCCAATCATTGAGCCGGCGAACGAACGGCGATGACCGATGAGCGACATTACGTTCAGCGATAACGGTTCTCCCGGTGCACCAACATTAACCAAAGTGCCGTCAAGCGTGAGCAATGAGAAATAGGCATCCATGTCGATCTTTGCGCTCACCGTGTTAATGATTAAATCGAAGGTTCCCGCAAGTTTCTCGAATGTTTCCGGGTCGCTAGTGGCGTAGTAGTGATCCGCCCCCAATTGCAACCCATCCTCTTTTTTCTTTAAGGATTGCGACAGAACGGTGACATCGGCACCCATGGCATGAGCAATTTGGACAGCCATATGGCCGAGACCGCCCATACCAAGTACAGCTACCTTCTTACCTGGACCAGCACCCCAGTGGTTGAGCGGCGAATAAGTCGTGATCCCTGCACAAAGCAATGGGGCAGCCACATCAAGCTCAATGTTATCCGGGATTCTGACTACAAAGTTCTCAGTAACAACAATGTGGGTAGAATATCCGCCTTGTGTTGGCTCGCCGTATTTATCAACGCCGGCGTAGGTGGGGATATTTCCTTTAAGACAGTATTGTTCTTCTCCTTTACGGCAGTTCTCACATTCGCCGCAGGAATCCACCATGCATCCAACCCCAACCCGGTCGCCAACCTTGTATTTTGTAACCTCTGCGCCTACACCCGTGACAATTCCCGCGATCTCGTGTCCAGGAACGAGCGGATAGTTTACAGGTCCCCATTCACCGTGAGCCGTATGGATGTCAGAATGGCAGATGCCGGCATATTTGATTTCAATCAGCACATCATGCGAATCAAGATCTCGTCTTTGGATTTCAGCAGCTCGAAACGGTTTATCTGGTCCATCTACAGCTCTTGCTTTAGCAGTAATCATGAATAAAACCTCCTATGGTATAACATGTTGAACCTCTTCTTGATCAGTAAAAACCACGACGATTGATGTATTCACGACATCTGTCTATAATTTAAAATATACGAATGTTGAAAACAAGACATATAAATCGTTAATTTTATCGATTTTATTGTTTAAACAACAAATTCATAAAAATTGTCGATGATCTTTTGAAAAGTATGAGGTGGTATACATGGCGAAGGTGGATCGGAGAATTATTAGAACTCAAGAAGCCATTAAAAAAGCATTTCTTGAATTGATGGCCGAAAAGGATTTCGACAGCATTACGATTCAGGAGATCTCGGACCGGGCAAATATTAACCGTGCGACGGTTTATCTTCATTATATGGACAAATTTGATTTGCTGGATAAGGTCATCGAAGAACACATCAAGAATATGAGCGATATTTGCGAAGCGGAAGCCGATTTGGATTGGATTGAAGGAACGGTTCACTGCATGGAATATCTTGAACGAAATTATTTATTCTTTTCAACGATGCTGGCGAGTGAAGGAGCCCGTTATTTTCGCAGCCGGTTTGTTCAACATCATATCGAGGAGTTCAAAAAAGACGTGGATATCACCAAAGGTAAAAATCTTGGTCAAAATGAAGATGTCGTTGTTGAATTTGCAGCGAATGCTTATGTTGGCGTTGTGGAATGGTGGATCAAGAATAAGATGCCCTATCCACCGCGGATAATGGCAGAAAAAGTGGGGGATTTATTAGAGAGAATTATTTAGCTGTATGGGTTCGCCGAGACGAAGAGGATTCAAAAATGGATGCATGATGAAGAGCAGAGCCGCTCAACGCGACATCCCACCGTTTTAAGCAATTGAGCCGGCTTCTTCGTACAAGCCCTCGTGCCCTGTACCAATGATATTTGCCCGACTTTATGTAAAAGCCAATAATTGCGTGCTCCCGAAGCTTCGCGTGTACCGGGGGTTATATTAGCTATAACGATGTAAGCCCTTATCTCGTGTGAGTCAAGAGCTTACATCGTTAGCAATGAGTGAGCACTCAGAATCGTTAGTAAGGTATCCAACTCATCTATATGACTCAGAGGGAGAAGAGCTGCTGGACGCTTTGGGCGAGCTTATTCCTCTTCCTCAGCAATAACCCGGACGAGCGCCGATGCATTCCTTGTCGGTCCATTGTCCGAAGTCAAAGTTACCGGGCTTGTTATAATAGTATCTTCTTCAACATCCGGCAAAATAAACGGAATACGAATATTTTCATCTGCACCGATGTCCAGTTGCTCGAGTCGTACCTGAAGGTTGAAGAGCGGTGCGGTCACTACGACATTTCGAAGGACCACATTTCCCGTATTTTGAAAGAAGATGAAGAAATGGACGAGTTCACCCGGTCTTCCTATCGGACGGTCCACCGTTTCGGTTAATATGACATTCGGCAGCAGCTCGGTTACGATATCGACCGATGCCGTCTGCAGCGGAGATTGGTTCGAGAAAAGAACAACGTTGTTCTGGAAGATCTCGCCTCCCACAGAGGTCGCAGGAATCGTAAACGGAAGCGTAAAGACCCGCGTTTCACCCGGTCCCAAGGATGGGATAACGACATTGAAACCCAGGAGAAAATCAATAACGCGCACATCCGTCAACGTTCGGTTTGGAACATCCGTCAACGTTACATTCGATACGTTTGTAACTCTGATCGTTTTATTAACTACTGATCCCGGACTGGCTGTAGGCGGATCGGCTACGACGTTAATGTCAACTAGCGTGGAAGGCAGAGCTACTACAACGCGCGTTTCGCTAAATATCGGAGAGGACACCGGATTTTCCGGCCAGCTCACGGTGACGCGGTTCGCAAATACGGTCCCCTGGAGTGCGTTTGTCGGTATTTGGAAAGTAAACATCACGACTTCTGTTGCTCCCGGCGAAATGACTGGGATCACGACCACGGTTCCGGTCAAGGAATCGACGATGGTAACGCTGGTTGCAGGATTGCTGCCGGTGTTCGTTACTTCAACCGTATAGGTTACCGTTTCACCCGTTGCGGCTACACTGCGGTCCGGCAGCTTGGTTACCGTCAGTGTCGTCGTGGCGCCGGGTATGGATACAACGACAACCTCGGCTTCAGCGGTTTGCAGCGGTGTCTGGTCTGAAACGGCCGTAAAGCTGTTCGTAATTACGCTTCCGTTCGCAGCATCAGCGGGTATCGTAAAGGAACCCGTCCGGGTAATCGTTCCGCCAGCAGGAATGAGGGGTATCGTCTCGCTTAGGCCAAGCAGCGGATCGCTCAGGACGACATTGGTCTGTGGCTCGGTAAGGGTATTTGTCACCGTAAGGGTAAACACAACCGTATCGCCCGGTGCCGCAACGGCAAGATCTGCCGTCTTGGTGAGCGCAAGCCCAATTGCCGTTACCGTAACGGTTGCCAAGACTTGCTGCGATCCGGTTTGCGTGGATTGAACGGTGAGCTCGTTCATGATATTTGATCCCGGCTCAGCATCCAGCGGGACCGTAAAAGGAATAATAAACTCGCGTCGTTCGCCGATGGCGAAACTTTCGATCGTCTCGGCAAAGCCGAGCGATGGGTCCTCAAGGACAATACTGGTTAGAGGGACATTGCCGATATTATCGATGACAATCGAGTATTGGAACGTCTGGCCCGGCATGACGGAAGTCACGGAAGGGATCTTTCGTACGCCGAGCTGCGGCGCTTCAACGACCAGTACGTCAAAGCTCGATGTGACGCTTGGTGCCTGATCACTGGTGGCCATCGCCGTATTGGTGTAGGTCTGTGAAGGTGTCTCCAGCGGTACGAGAAACGGTACCGTAAGCACTTGGGTCTCACCAATGGCGAGACTTGGCACCTGGATCTCGCTAACGATCGTATCATCGGTAATGATGATATTCGTCAAGTCGGTATTTCCCGTATTGGTAACTTCAAACGAGAATTGAATGGTTTCACCAGGTAATACCGATATACGGTCCGCGGATTTCACCAGACTGAGCCGCGGCGCAGGAAGCACCTCAACCACGGTTCCCACCGTTTGCGGTGTTGGCAGATTATCGGCCGTAATCTCGGTCCGATTTGCAATCGACAAACCAGCCGGCTGTCCGGGAGGAATTACGAAAGGCCAATCAATCGTGAAACTGGAGCCTACAGGGAGCGTGCCAATCAATTGATCCAGTCCTAGCAGCGGATCGACGATCCGGACGTTAAACAAATCCACATTCCCAAAATTGGTAAGCGTAATGGTAAACACGACGGTTTCACCGGGAGCGGCCGAAGATGGATTCACTGTTTTCGTTGCTTCGAGTATGGGATTTTCCGTAACGAAGATTTCAGCTTTTGCAATGACCGGGTCCCGTACTTGATCTGCTCTAACGAACACTTCGTTAATGATAAAGCCCGGAGGAAACTGATCTGGAACAAAGAAGGGGAGAGGAATGACGAACGCTTCAAACGGATTGAGAACAGGAAGTATATGAAAAAAACCAAGGAACGGATCTTCAATGAATACATTGGTAAGCGGAATGCTGCTTTCATTTATGACCTCTATAATAAATTCGACTACTTCTCCCGGGCGAACTTCGAATCGGGTGGCGAATTTATTAACAAATATAGTAGCTTGCTCCCCGAGCTTTGTAATAAACGCATCACTCACCCCGTTGAGGAAAGGTTGTAAGGTGAAGGAAGACACCGGATAGTCGAAGGAGAACGTTTGGCCGGTAATATAAATCTGATTATTCAAGTCCACGGCTATTCCGTTGCCGATGTCGGTCGAGCTGCCACCCAAATAGGTGGAAAATTCAAGAAACGAGCCGGTAGGATCGAGAACCGTGACGAAAGCGTCGGTGGTGCCGAAGAGGGAGAATTGAATCGCGTCACCGGTCAATGGATAATCCGTAGACGTTGTTTGTCCCGTAATCATAGCACTGCGCGCCGAATTAATGGTGATGGCAAGGCCCGTATTGGAGCCGTTCCCCCCCGATCAGCGCGGAATAGATGAGACCGGTTCCCGTGGGGTTCAGTTTTGTAACGAAAGCCCAGGCAGTCCCTAGAGGCGTGACAAACGATCCGGACGTCGTCGGAAAATCGGGAGAGGCCGATAATCCGGTAACATAAGCATTACCCGCCGTATCGATCGTAATATCACGCACAACATCGCTCAAACTGCCGCCCAGGAAAGTTCCATATACGAGCGCGGTTCCCGTTGGGTTGAGCTTCACGACAAATCCGTCGACATCGCCTTGAGTGCTTGTTTGAAACGCCCCAGGCGTTGTCGGGAAATCCGAGGCTACCGTCTGACCGGCGAGGTAAGCATTGCCGAAGTCGTCCACGGCAATACCGAAGGTGTCAGTTGTTCCCAAGTCTCCCCCCAAGTAGGTCGAGTATATCAACCCCGTTCCATCGGCATTCAATTTTGTTACGAACGAAGTTGGTGAAATGGGTTTGATAGTTCTAAGAGCACCCGGGGTCACCGGGAAATCGCTTGACATCGTGTGACCGGTCACATACGCGTTGTCAGAAGTATCGATGGCAATGTCGAATCCTGTATCTTCTGCGGAGCCTCCCAAATAGGTGGAATATACGAGCGATCCGCCATCAGGGCTTAATTTGGTTACAAACGCATTACTGCTAGTGAATACGGCCGTGGTTTGAAAAGCACCGGGGGTTGTCGGATAATCGCTGGAAAAAGTGGTGCCGGTAATGTAAGCATTCCCGGCGAAGTCAATGGCAATGCTTCTGCCCGTATCCGAAGCACTTCCTCCGATGAAGGTAGAATAGATTAAAAATGTTCCCGAAGCATCGATCTTGCTGACAAAGACGTCATCCGTTCCTTGAAACGACACCTGGAAAGCCCCTGGTGTCACGGGGAAATCGGCCGAGGCTGTAGTCCCAGTCACATAAGCCTGCTCGAATTCATCGACCACAATGTCCATGCCATCGTCAATGTCCGATCCGCCAAGATAAGTCGAATACAAGATGACCGGATCAATGACCAAGGGAAGTTCACGGTCATACGCTTCGATCATTTCGAACCCGATCCGACTCCTGCCTTCCTGTCCGGATTCCACGACATATCGGCACCCCAATTCCTTACGTACGCCGTCTACTTCCTGGTAGGCGATGGGTTTCTGATCAATAAGCGTACCATAAGGCGTGATCAAGAGCAGATTGCCTTCCTCGTCGATTTGAACCTCGTCTGAGCCGCTGCATACCAGCTGAATATCCTCCACCCGCGCACCCGGACTTAGCAGCCAGTCAAATTTGAGCTTTCCGCCACTTCCTTGGATCACGGCGTCGATACCTGGCCATAGCTCCCGGTATGCCACTCCCCGATACGTATCGACATGCGTAATATGACGCTTTGGATCATTGCCGCGAAAATAATGAAACTTGCCCTCATCCTTTGACATCCCTTCAAGCCTGGATGTCTTCCCTGGGGATTCGAAACGCCACGCCAATACGACGCCGCTCATCGTTCGCTCCGCTTCCGTGGAATCGGACTTGTAGAGCGTCAGCAAGATTCGATCCGCCTCGAATGAACCGCGCAATCCCGAATCTTGCGCGAAATAAAGCGTGTTTGGGTCGAATTGACCGACATTTTGCGTGAACAAGAGCGGCAGCTTTCCGTAGGGAAGAATGCTTTTTCTTGAACCGGATTCTAATACGCTCAACGAAATAAACTCCTCTCAAGACATTTATCATTAGGGTATGAACATCCTGTCTGAAAGGTTCAATTGAAGACTTTCCATATGTATGGGATTATTGTTCGTCTGCGGGGATTCTGACTTGGCGTACGAAGCCGGTATACTCTTGTGGTTTGCGCTGGCCCTGACTTGGGTCGCGGCGATCGCCGGGCTATCCGGAAAATCGGTGGATGGCTCAAGCGCCTGTTGAGAAAAATTCAGTGATGGAGATAAGGAATTCCAATGAAGACTATATTCTTGAAAAAGGGAGTATTCGTTAATTCATTTGCGAAACGTACTTGCCCCATTCCGGCTGGCAGTGTTACCAGCTCCCGCCGTCCGGCCGGCAAAAAAATATAACAGCCCGCCCAGCATCCAGAACGGCTCCCAGAAGAAGAGTCGCCACCACGCCGAATAAGAGTCAATTGCTGGCAAATCCAGAACTTGGGCCAGCACGAGCAGCACTGCTACGAAGTTAAATAGCCCATAGAGGACAAGAAGTACTCCGCCTACCATGGCTGCGATTCGGAAGGCTGCTTGGAGAAGAACGCTGTTCCATTTGATTTTTAATGCGAGTAATAGAACAGCCCCTGCAACCTTGACCACCCCCGTTAACCATACAATGAGAATGAAGCCGCCATCGCGCAAATCGGCTTGACGCGAAATTTCCGGCCCGAGCGTATGGACCCCAAGTTTGCCGCCACTCGCCCAATAAAAGCTCATCAAGGCGAACAGTAAAGACCAGACGATTCCCCAAGTGATCGGCCATCGCTTTTGTTGAATGGACATATCGACACCGCCTTTCAAGGATGTTCGTTCGTGATTCATGATTCGTCGTGCTGCGAATATAAAAAAAGCTATGTTAAAAATTCCGAAGTCCATACTTACACAAATACTATCCAATGATGAAAGGTTAATCAATAAGGGTTTCGAAAAACGAACTGATCAACATAGCAAATGAAAAGAAATATCAAATCCACTTCTGGAATAGCATTAAAATGAATTGAGCTTGACGTTTTGACGTTTTGGAAAGGTGATGCCATTGAATTATTCGGAACTAATCGATTTTTACAAGATCAATCTGCAGCAGTATTCCATCGACCAATTAAGACATATATCTGAACCAGGAGTATGGTCTCTCGGTCAAATGTATGATCATATGATCCTCACAGCTCTCGATTACCTTGTCCAAGTCCAAAAATGCGCATCCTCGAGTGAAGTGCAACCCCAAGGAAAGACAGAGGCTGGCGCACAATTGTTCTGCGCCGGTTCATTTCCTCCGATAAAAATCAGATTACCGGATGGACCTGAAAATACCCCAAGTAATTCCGAAACCGTGGATGAACTCATTCAAGGACTCGATACGGTGCTTAAGGGAATGTATGAATGGGAGGAGAAGGTAAATGCAATAAACCCCAATTATAAAGTGAGGCATGAAGGGTTTGGGTGGCTTAACGCACGGGAGTGGTTCGATTTGGTCGGTATGCATTTCCGCCATCACTTACGCCAGAAGGCCGAACTGGAACAAAAACTGGAGCTTTGATATTAATGTGAAGGGGGAGTTGAAGCGGGTTATTCAAGGTAACGAATGAAGCGGGCGAAGAGGGCATATTTACAAAATAACTTCTGCATACAACATAGCAACGCTAATTGCATCTTGACAATGCTACGAAAACGTATTAAATTGTGTGCAGGACTTACTACGAAATCGTAATAAAAAGGCCGCCAATCAGGATAGAGTCGCCAAATCGTTCAATGACCGGCAACGCGTCAAATCATCCGGTGAAGATCAGAGTTAAGGAGTAACTGCCCCCAGCGGGCTAATCATTATTTGTAAATACTACGAATTCGTATCAAAAGAGGTTGCATGTCATGAATGTAGAACGTTCATTGAATAGGTCGCCACGAACATTTTATGTATTGGTTTTCGCCCTTTCGATACCATTTTGGCTATTTGGTTCTATGCCGGTTAAATGGCTTCCAATGAATCTTCCTGTCAGTGCACTTATGTTCTTCTGTCCAATGGCAGCCGCATTGATACTCACTTACCGAGAAGAGGGAGTAAGTGGCGTACGGAGGTTATTGAAACGAATATTCGATTATAAGCGAATCAAGCAGAAGAGCTGGTATTTACCCATACTATTTTTGATGCCAATGATCATGTTACTTTCATATTGGTTCATGAGCTTGATCGGGCGATCGCTCCCCGAACCGAACATACCTTTTCTATCGATACCGATCCTTGTGCTAATGTATTTCATTGCAGCTGCCTGCGAGGAAATGGGCTGGATGGGATATACCATAGAGCCCATGCTAAACCGTTGGAACGCACTTACCACCAGCATGATCATGGGGACGTTGTGGGGGATATGGCACTTGGTTCCATATATTCAAACAAACCATAGTGTAACGTGGATCGTATGGCAGTGCTTCACGGCAATCCTGCTTCGAATCCTCATGGTATGGCTCTATAACAACACCGGAAAAAGCATTTTTGCGATAATCTTGTTCCATGCTTTCGTAAACGTCAGTATAACGGTATTCCCCGATAATGGTTCACATTATGACCCGGTCATAACGTCAGCTTTTTTGGTAATCACGATTGTAAGCCTATTGTTTTTTTGGGATCCTAAGACCTTAAATCCTTATCGCACCCATTGATGCTTTGAAATCTGTTTGAGGATAAAATCATGTTTGAGGATTGCTTGGAGCGAAATAGGGAGGCGAGTGGGTTATGAAGAAAGGTGGGGGCACTATGATAAGTGGGATAAAGCGCCATGTCGGAATAATGCTTATGTTGACCGGGTTGCTCCATGTTATTTATGGACTATTTGCTTACACAGGTCAATTACAGCCCATCGTTACCGAAGGCTTGTGGAGTACGGTGGCTGATGATCAGTGGGATCGTGGAACTGCGTTCTGGTACATGATGTTCGGCTTTCTGCTAATGTTGCTTGGCTATATGGTAGATTGGCTGATTAAAAAGAATGGAATCGCTCCTCCCGCAATTTTCGGTTGGATCCTGCTGGTTATCTGTTTGTTCGGCGCCATCGTAATGCCGGCTTCGGGTTTTTGGCTTGGCTTGCCTCAGGCATGGTTATTATTACGAAAGTGATGTGAAGGGCGAATCAAGTTTATGTCCGGATGGAAATTGGCGACATATTCAGCTAACCGGCAAAACTGTCCAACTAGTACGAAATACAAAAAAAGAGGTCGACCAGAAAATCTGGTGACCTCATCCTATGATCTTCGGGCAAGATCATTATCTCTTAAAGGAAACGACTGAAGAGTAGTATCAATTGTCGAACGACCCGTTCGTCCGCAGCGCCAACAAGCGCTTAAGATTGTCATCAATCCATTCATTATCGGCACGGTTGATGCCGCGACCGGCAAAGTGTCCCCAGATCGACTCGATCGGATTAAAAACTGCATTAGGCATACGCTTAGCCTCGTATTCGTTATCGTCCGCCGTGCAGAAGAGATCCGTGCTCCCTGGCATGACGCAGGCGAGTGCTTGAATGCTTCTGAGCGCCTGATCGAAATCTCCGTTATAGGATGGATTTGCACTAATATCTGCATTCTGACCTGTCCATAACATGGCCAGAACATTGTGCGGATCCATCTGCATAAAGCTCTCTTCCCAAAAGCCAGCCACAAAATCGGCTAATGTATCAAATCCCAGCTCACGATAAAGTTCCTCTCTGTAAAACGCCTGCGATAAGCCCCATCCCGCATATACACGGCCAACGGCACGCATGTCTGCAGCAGTCAACTGGTTAAGTTTACTTAAATCGAAGCGAACTGCGGCCATAAGTGCAGCCTTCATTCCTTCCAAGACGACATACGTTTGAGGCCAAGTCTTTGCAACACCGGCGAAGGGAGCAATTCGCTCCACCATGTCGGGATAACTTGCTCCCCATTGGAAAGCTTGAATGCCTCCCATAGACCATCCAACGACGAGCGCGATTTTTTGAATGCCGAATTTTTCGGTCACCAGCCGATGCTGGAAATGAACGTTATCATAGATGGTTACCTGCGGAAAATTAGCCCGGTCGAATGGGGGGGGCGTGTTGCTGGGAGACGAGGATAACCCGTTGCCGAGCAAATTGGGTACGATTATGAAATATTCTCGCGGATCTAGTGCCATGCCGTTTCCAATCAACCATTCATTCTGAACATGATGGTCGCCAAATGCCGTTGGATAGACGATGACATTATCCTTTTTTTCATTCAATCGTCCGTAAGTCTTATAAGCAAGAAAAGCGTTCGGTAACGTCACGCCGGACTGCAAGGTAACGTCACCCAAATCAAATATTTCATAATCCATCGTATTGTTTGCTCCCTTCAAAATGAAACCATATATTAAGAATGTAATTCTTGTTGTTAGTATAGTTCCGTGATACTCTCAATAAAAGTAAATGAATTTCAATGCTATATTCAATCATATTGAAGGTAAAAGGGGGATCGTATGATGGAATTGCGCCAACTGAACACGTTCCGCACGGTGGCATCCACCTTAAATTTCAGCCGGGCAGCGGAAGTGTTGAACTACGTCCCCTCCAACGTAACGATGCAAATGAAAGCATTGGAGGAGGAGCTGGGGGTTCGTCTCTTTGACCGCTTGGGCAAGCAGCTCGTTCTTACAACTGCGGGTAAACGCTTTTTGTCTCATGTCGAAGGCGTTCTAAACCAATTGGACGAGGCTCGCAGTGTTGTTCATGATAATGAAAACTTAAGCGGCACCCTAACGATTAGTGCTAACGAGGTGCTTTGCGCCTATCGCCTTCCGGTTGTCTTTCAGCTTTTTCGTTCGCGCCATCCGGGCGTGCGCCTCATCTTCCGCTCCGTTCCCAATCAGGAACTCAAGCAATCGCTCTTTGAGGGAACCGCGGATGTCGTCTTTATGCTGGACGAACCCATTCGCTCAAGCGGACTTGCGGTGGAGCCGTTGCTGGAAGAAACGTTCCGCTTATTCGCCGCTCCGGACCATCCGCTCGCACAACGTACGGTGCTGCAGCTGGAGGATTTTCACGGAGAAGTGTTCCTGACGAATGAAAAGGGCTGCCCCTATCGAACCATGTTTGACCGATCATTTGAGAAAGAGGGCATTGATAGTATTACGTATTTAGAGTTTCAAAGTGCTGAAGCTATTAAACAATGTGCAATTACGGGAATCGGCATTGCCTTTCTTCCTGAAATCGTCGTAGAAGCCGAGGTTGAACGGGGCGAGCTTGTTGCTCTTCCATGGCAAATTCCGGACTTGCACGTGTATACACAGATGCTATGGCATAAAGACAAGTGGCTTTCACCGATCATATTATCCTTCATCGAAGCAGCAAGGGAGGTTATTGCGGTAGAGGAGGAGAACTAATACATTTAGCTTAGGGTGTTGAGACCCGGCGTGAGCGGGGGCGTGAGTAAAATACTTGACAAAATAATTTATTTATGCTATAATTTACATTTATAATAATATGATTTACAATAAGATTCTCCTGGCCAGGGGAATCTTATTTTTTTATGGGAGAACAAAGCATGAAACAAAATGAATCCAGTATAACGTCCTTGATATCGGCTTTTGGCCGGTCATATCATAGCAAATATGACACACCGATAATTTTTGATGATTTTATCGCGAACCGTTTGATATCCGAAGAAGAATTCTCGGCAATCAGTAACAACATGATTAATGGAATCCAGTTTTTCAATAGTGAGATTGGGCAACAATTTAAAGATAGTCCAGCGGAAATATTGAAATGGATCACACAGATCCAGCTTTCCCCAGTTTCCTTAGCACGCTCCGCCTATTGTGAAAAAGTATTACTTAACGAAATTATGCTTGGTGTAAAGCAGTATGTCATACTTGGAGCTGGCCTGGACACATTTTGTTTCCGATATCCGGAGCTGGAGCACAGCTTAAATGTATTTGAAATCGATCACCCAGCTACACAGGAAATGAAAAGGAAGAAGCTGGAGGCCGCAGAACTCCATATTCCGAGTAATCTTCATTTTGTTTCAATAGACTTTACTACTAAGTTTCCCTATGAATCCTTATTAGACAATGGATTTAAAAACCAAAAAACGTTCTTTAGCCTTTTGGGTGTCTCTTATTATCTAACGGAAGAGGAAAATGCATCCTTGATTCTTCAATTATTTGCCAATGTCCCATCTGGAAGTTCTATTGTTTTTGATTATGCGGATGAGAATTTCTTTATAGAAAAAGGAAAGTTTAATAGAGTTGAAAATATGGTGAAAATGGCTTATGCAAGTGGAGAGCCGATGAAATCAAGCTTTTCTTATCAAAAAATTGAAAAATTACTGGAAAGATCCGGTTTATTGATTTATGAACATCTATCGCCAACAAAGATCCAAGAGCTTTTCTTCCGTGATCGGACGGATTATTTATCTGCTTTCGAGACCATTCATTTTATCCATGCCGTAAAGAAATAAGATGTGCAGCTCTGAAGCCCGATTGCGACATTTGCCTGTAAAGAGACGTATTACAGTAGAATAATTCTTGTGTTCAAGGAGGCAAAACATGGAGTACACTTCACCGGAAGAAGCGGTGCTAAAGGTGAAATGGTGGCCTAAACATCCCATAGCCGCTGGGCGTCGTCATACCGTTGGTCTTCAATCGGACGGCACGGTGACGGCTGTGGGGGACAATAATGATGGTCAATGTGAAGTAAGCGGCTGGCGCGATATTGTGGCGGTTGCGGTTGGTAATGTTCATATGGCGACGAACACGGGCAGAGCTCATACCGTGGGGCTTAAATCGGACGGCACCGTGGTAGCAGTGGGTTGGAATAAGCATGACCAATGCAATGTAAGCGGCTGGCGTGATATTGTGACGGTTGCAGCAGGTTGGCGTCGTACCGTCGGGCTTCAGTCGGATGGCAAGGTGGTGGCAGCGGGTCGGAATGATGAGGGGCAATGCGATGTTGGCAGCTGGCGTGATATTGTGGCAGTAGCGGCGGGGGACTGGCATACCATCGGTCTTCAATCGGACGGCACGGTGACGGCTGTAGGTAATAGTCGTTATGGCCAATGTAATGTAAATGAATGGCACGACATTGTCGCGGTAGCAGCGGGTTACCTTCATACCGTCGGCCTAAAATCGGACGGGACGGTGGTAGCCGTGGGCTTGAATAGGCATGGCCAATGCGATGTAAGCGATTGGCGCGGTATTGTGGCGATCGCGGCGGGAAGCTATCATACGCTCGGCCTTAAATCGGACGGCTCGGTAACGGCTGTGGGTATGAATGAGCACGGCCAATGCAATGTAAGCGGCTGGCGGGATATTGTGGCCGTTGCGGCGGGCTGCACTCATACGCTCGGTCTTAAATCGGACGGCTCGGTGGTTGCTGCGGGTGGAAATAGTAATGGCCAATGCGATGTAGGCGAATGGCAGGGCATCCAACTGCCTGGCAGATCGTTCTGAGGTATCCATTACGTGGTGAAGAAAGGGGTCGGGGTTTTTATTTGAAAGTCGCATAATATGCGGCTTTTTTTTTATCTACATTGTCCGGTTTTTGTTGAATCCAGTTTGTCTACTGTCAGCGATGTCAGCTACATCTGATGATGTTATATATAATGACAACAAGTGAAACTTTCTGAAAATAAAACATAAATAATTACAAAAAAAAGAGTCGATACAGCCCCTGTTCCCCGGATGAACGTTCAAAAACCCGCATGAAAACGCATTACATTCGATGTTGATCCAACACTTTCCGATAACGATGTGAAATAAGTTGACTTAAATTCAGAAAAAAGTATTGAAGTCCCTGTAGCACGATGATATGATGTCATCAAATACAAAATACAGAATATTGTATATTGAGGAGGTGAACCGGGTAACGTGATTCAAGGATTGAACTCCAAAAGCAGCGTGGTTTTAAAAAACCTAGCGGAAGAGCTTCTCTTTATTGAACTGGATTCCCGTATTCCCCGAATTGAGGAGCTGTCGGGTAAATACGGCGTTGGCCGCGGCACGATTCAAAATGTTTTGAAAAAAATGGAGGAAAGCCAATGTATTTCGCTCGAGTCCAGAGGGCATCTAGGCACCTTTCTCCGAAATAAGAACATGGACCTGCTGCTTCAATGCTGCGGGGTAAGCAGTATCATCGGCGTTATGCCGCTTCCTTACTCCCGTAAATACGAGGGATTGGCAACGGCAATGCACGCAAGCTTCGAAAAAATCGGCATCCCTCTGCACTGTGCCTTTATGCGCGGTGCGACCGTTCGTCTGGACAATGTCATTGATGGTCGATATGATTTCGCACTTGTTTCCAAATATGCCGCAATGACGGCGATCCGCAAATCCGAAGAACTCGTGATTGTAAAGGAATTCGGAAGCGGTTCATACGTTTCGCGTCATGCGGTAGTTTTTGCGGAGGAAACAAGCGGGATCCAAGACGGGATGAAAATCGGAATCGACAGTTACTCTATTGACCAACAAGTATTAACGAATCTTGAAGTTAAGGGCAAGGATGTCGAGCTGATCAACCTGAACTATATGCATTTGCTGGAGCATTTAAAAGCCAAGTCGATCGACGCAATGGTATGGAATGTGGATGAAATCGACAACGGTTCATTCTATTTGTCCGAGCTGTCCTCCAAGGAAGCGTTGGAAATGGACAAGGAAATGAGTCAGGCTGTATGCGTCGTAAACAAAAACAATAAGAAAATGGAGTTTATGTTCGATCAGATATCAACCGATCATGTCATGCAAATCCAGAAGCAGGTGGAGCGTGGCGTGCTCATTCCTAAATACTGACAGGGAGTGTGGAGAAGCGTGAGTGCTTTGAGAGAACGACTGGATATTTTATTTTCTACCAACACGATTACACCTGGCGCCATGAAGCTGTGCGAGGCAACGATTGAAAGATTCGTACAGCCGGACAATGAGAAGAAATACAAAAAGCTGGTGACTCATCTGGGGATGGCCGTTACCCGGATCGAGCGCAGCGAGGAGCTAAACGCTCCGCCTGAGGAGATCATGCAGGAAATCAGACGCTCTCCTCATTTTGCCCAAGCTGCAGAAAACGTAAAGTGGATCGAGTCCCAAATGGACGGCAAGCTTCCGGATGAGGAAAGACAGTACCTGATCATGCATTTCGTTAACGCTTCAGAAATCTAAAAACAAACGAAAAGAGGAGAATTGTCATGAAAATCGTGATTGGCGGGCAAGTGGAAAAGAAAGAAATTGAAGCTTTGGTCAAACAGCATGGCGGAGCCGATGTGGAAGTAACCGTTAAATCGGATCTGGAAGCTGCAATGGCTCTGAAGATGGGACAAGCCGATTACTACGTGGGCGCTTGCTATACCGGAGGGGGCGGAGCATTGGCCATGGCCATCGCGATGGTAGGCAAGTCGAATTGTGCTACGATTTCCATGCCGGGACAGCCGCCGACACAAGAGAAAGTCGATCAGGCCGTCGCGCAAGGCGCTAAGGCATTCGGCTTTACCGGAGACCACAAAGAGAAGGCAGTAGAATTTCTTATGAAAGCACTTACCAAGTAAGCGTTACGTCAAATGATTAGGGGGACATCTTATGCTGGAAGCTTTGTTGTTAATCGGGCTAGGGATCGTGACTGCAATTATGGCCAACTTGGGGATCGCCGTATTTAATGACGGTCTTAGACCGATCGTCCCTGAGAATCTGGAAGGGCGGATGAGCCGGAAGGAGCTGGGCGTCACCGCTTTTGCCATGAGCTTCGGGCTTGTGATCGGTTACGGGATCCCCATTTCGATATCAGGAAGCATTTTGCTTATCCATAGCATTCTACTCGGGACCGATATCATCGGGTTGTCTTTTAAACGAGGCAAATTGAGCACAGCTGCTGCCGGAGCGCTAGGGGGCGTATATGGCGCGGGTATCTACTTCGGGCTTCAGGCAGTTGTGAAAGCGTTTGAAATGCTTCCGCTTAATTTTATTGACGGATTCAACAAAATTGGCGAGCCCGTCGTTGTATCCTTTATGGTATTTCCCGCCCTGGCCATCGCGCTTCAATTTTCGATCAAAAAAGGCGTCATTGCTTTTCTGGTGGCTGCATTGGCCAGACAGCTCGTTGTTTTCAGCAACACAAAAGGACTTATTCAAATTGAAGGCACGCCGGTTGTTTTGAGTCCGGAAGGCATCGCGTTGATCGTGGGCATGGCGTTTCTTATCACGTTTGCGATGAAGGAAAAATCCGAGGATCAGAGCCTTTCAACACTTGCCTCCATGTTTACGGATCGCGTGACGCGCATTAAAAAGTTTTCGTGGATCGTCATGATCAGCGGCGGTTTAGCCGCGGCAGCCACCAATCTTCTGTTAATTGCCGGCGATCCGATCTCGCTGAGCCTGCTGGCTGACGGAAAAATCTCGGAAGGCGGCATTGCCTCCCTGGCCAAAGCCATTGGATTTGTCCCGCTGATCGCCAGTACGGCGATCGCTACCGGCGTATTCGGCCCAGTCGGGTTTACGTTCGTATTCGGAGTGGGGATATTTTCTCCGAATCCGCTCGTTGCAGCGCTGCTCGGCGCCCTTGTCATCTTCCTGGAAATTCAGTTATTGTCCAAAATGGCCAAATTTCTGGATCGGTACCCGGGCATCCGCGCCTCGGGTGAAAGCATCCGGACTTCGATGACCCGCGTTCTTGAGGTCGCGCTTCTGATCGGGGGAGCGAATGCAGCCAATGCCATCGTGCCGGGGCTCGGTTACTTTGGGATTGCCGGCTTCTATCTGTTGAATGAGGCGGCGGGACGTCCGATCGTTCGGATGGCCGTAGGTCCTGTGGGAGCTATCGCTGTCGGTATCCTAGGGAACATACTGGTTCTGCTTGGATTGTATACACCACCACAGTAAGGAGAGAGAGAAATGTACATCCAGACCGTACTTGGGCCCATACAACCGGAGAAGCTTGGCGTATGCGCCTGTCACGAGCATCTATACGTGGATCTGAGCCGTATTAAGAAGAATGAAGATACCTGCCTGCAAGATACGGGGCTTGTCTTGGATGATCTGAAGAGCTTTTATGCCTATGGCGGCCGGGCCATCATCGAGGTTACCAATGACGGAATGGGACGAAATCCGCGAAAGCTTGCCGAGATCAGTAAAGCCTCCAATATTCATATTGTTGCGAGCACGGGCTGTTATAAAGACCCTTTCATTCCTGATGATAAGCTGCGCTGGAACCGGGATCAATTCGCCGAGTGGATGATTCGAGAGATTCGATCCGGCATCGCGGATACGGGAATTAAGCCAGGGGTGATCGGCGAGATCGGCAGCAGCCTAAACGAATTCAAACCGATCGAGACGGAGCTGTTCCACGGAGCGGTCGCTGCGGCAAAGGAAACAGGGCTTCCGTTATCTACGCATACAACGCTGGGGACCTGTGCTTTGGAGCAGATCGAGCTGTTTTCTGCGGAAGAAATGCCGCTGGATCAAGTAATTATTGGCCATCAGGATCTGAACGAGCAGGATGAAGTGGTGCTCGAGGTGCTGAAGGCAGGCGTTTACGTTGCAATGGATACGATCGGCAAGGAAAACTACCGGAGTGACAACGCCCGCTTGGAATCCTTATTGAAGTTTATCGAGCACGGATATGAGGACCAGCTCCTATTGTCCACGGATCTGACGCGTAAATCGCATCTGCGCGCGTTCGGCGGACAGGGCTATGACGTGGTGTTAAGGTCTTTCGTGCCTGCCTTGCGCGGGCGGGGAATCACGGATGAAGTGATCAACAAATTGCTGGTGGGCAATCCGCAGCGGGCTTTCAGTATTCGAAAGGCGGGTGACATGTCAGCATGAAATATGAACAATCGGTATTGAAAAACCGCACGATGGAGCAAGCTCAGCAGCTGCAGTTTACATTGATCGATGAAATTACGAGAGAGTTTGCGAACAACGAATTTTTCCAAGTCGGCGATGTGGGGCTGCATCCGGAGTTCCACAGGCCGCTTGTTACGTCCCGCGTCGAGAGGGTGCTTGCCCGTACGTTTGGAGGCGAGCATTGCGCGCTGGTGCGGGGCAGCGGTACCGGAGCGATCCGGGGAATTTTAAGCGTGCTGGTCGAACCAGGAGATTCGGTTATCGTACACACCGCACCGATGTATACCACGACCAAGGAAACCTTTCGTTTAATGGGACTGCGGCAGTCCCAAGCCGACTTTAATGACATGGATGCCGTGGCGAAGCTGCTCGAGAACGATCGGACTTCCAAGGTGTTTTATGTACAGCATGCGCGGCAGCAGCCTACGGATACGTATCTTCTCCAAGACCTGATCGCGCTAGTTAAACGGAAGCGTCCCGATTTGCCGATCGTGGTCGATGATAACTACTGCGCGATGAAAATGCTTGGAATCGGTTCGGAATATGGGGCTGACTATTCTACATTCTCCGGATTTAAGCTGATGGGTCCCCAAGGGATCGGCGTGATCATCGGCAAGCGGGAAGGGATCGAGAAGCTGCACGAGCGCAACTACTCCGGCGGAGGCCAAGTACAAGGTTACGAAGCGCATGAGCTGCTGCGCAGCATGGTGTTGGCCCCCGTCATGCTGGCGATTCAAAACGAGCAGGTGGAGAAACTGTGCCGACGTTTGGCTTCAGGAGAAGTGTCAGGCATCAAGGAAGCGTATATCACGAATTCGCAGTCCAAGAATGTCATTGTTGAACTGGAGCAGCCGATTGCGTCGGCGGTTATCGAACGCGCATCCTATTATGGAGCGGCCACTTATCCGGTAGGGGCGGAATCGCGCTTTGAGCTGGTGCCGATGATATACCGGGTATCGGGAAGCTTTCTGGAGAGTGAGCCCAAGCTCAAAGAATACGGTCTTCGCATCAACCCGATGAAAGCATCGGCAGATACGGTTATCCGCATCTTAGAAAATGTTCTGCAGGAATTTAGGGGGTAACTGCATGTTTGTAGATATGACTTTACAACGGAATGAGGGGTTGATCCGTGCGGCGGCGATCCTTCACCAGAGGGGGGAGATACCGGCCAATACGTATGTGATCGATGCGGATGGACTCATGCATAACGCCCGCGCTCTGTCTGAAATGGCGGAACAGTATGACATGAAGCTCTATTACATGACCAAACAAATTGGCCGCAGCGGTTATGCCGGTAAGCTGATCGAGCAATGCGGAATCAGGCAAGCGGTGGCGGTGGACATCGATGAGGCTTATGCGCTGGCCGAAGCCGGGTGCCGCATTGGCAATATCGGGCATATCGTACAGCCGAGCAAAAGCCAATGGGCGGATGTGCTGCGTGAGATCAAACCCGAAGTGGTAACCTTGTTTTCTCTGGAACGGGCGGTCCAATTGTCGGAAGCCGCTGTGGCACTTGGACAGGTACAAGATGTTATTCTGAGAGTCATCCGTCCCGGCGATGCAATATTCCCCGGTCAGTTCGGCGGATTTTTGCTCCATGAGCTTGAGCGGCTCCTGCCGGAGCTGAGGAAGCTGCGGGGAATCCGAATCGTGGGGGCGACCAGCTTTCCCGTGCTTCAGATCAACGCCGAGAACACGGATTTTGACATTACGCCGAATCTGGAGACGCTGCTGACCGCTGTGGAGACCCTTCGGATGCACGGCATAGAGATTCAGCAAGTGAATGCTCCAAGTGCGACCAGCTGTCACACCATCCCGCTGTTGAAACGCCATGGCGTCACGCATGGCGAGCCCGGCCATGCACTGACAGGCACGACCCCGCTGCATGCATACAACGATCGGCTTGTCGAAATACCGAGCATTGTATATGTATCGGAGATTTCTCATATGGACGATGAGTACGCCTATACGATTGCCGGCGGATTTTATCCGCGGTCGCATATGCATCAGGCGCTTTACGGTTCGACCTCGCGCGACGTGACTTCCCAGAAGGCGAAGGTCAGTCAGTACTCTGCGGAAAATATCGATTACTACGGATGCTTGGAGCGGGAACAGCCGATGGAGGTCGGTGATACCGTGATCTACGCGTTCCGTACGCAAATTTTCGTAACCAGAGCTCATGTCGCTTTTGTAAGAGGAGTGAACAGCCTTAAGCCGGAATTGGTTCATTTCCAGAAAAGAGGGATGTAACATGGGAAAACTATCCTTACTCGTACTCGATGGATTCGGAATTGGCGCAATGAAGGATTGCCGGACGCTTAAGCCGGAGGATGTGGATGCCCATACGTACAACCATATTCGGGAAACGGTGCCGCTTGCGATTCCGGTTCTGTACCGTTTAGGGCTTGGCAAGCTGGTAGACGATACCGGCGAGCCGCTCGGGGCCTATGGACGGAGCAATCTGGCTCATTATGGGGCCGATACCTTCATGGGGCATCAGGAGCTGATGGGCAGCAAGCCCGGAATGCCGGCCAAACGTCTAATGTCAGAGATCGGACCAAGAATCAGGTCTGCTCTTGAGGCAGCCGGGTATCGAGTGGAGCTCCCCGTTGCGGGTGCAACGGTTCTGCTCGTGGAAGGCGCGGTCGTTGTGGGCGATAACCTGGAATCCCAGCTCGGCAACATTATCAATGTTGTTGGAGATTTGAATAAGCTGCCGTTTGATGAGGTCGTGAAGATCGGAAAAGTCGTTCGTGCCCATGTGGACACAAGCCGGGTGATCGTATTTGGTAATATAAAGACAGATATCGACACGATTTTATCGGTCGTGAGGGAAAAACACCCGGGCCAATGGGGGGTGGACGCGCCCAAGGCCAATGTTTACGGCGAAGGTTACCAAGTGGTGCATCTCGGCTATGGGGTAGAGTTTGAAAAACAATTCGCTTATATGGCCGAGAGAAGCGGGCTGCCTGTTTATCGCATCGGAAAAACGGCGGACGTCATTTCGGCCAACGGTTTCAACGATCCGGTTGTGGAGACGAAAGACGTCCTGGCAACCTATCGCCGGAAGTATGTGGAGGCCGAGGAAAATGCCATCTTCCTCGTTAATGTTCAGGAGACCGATCTTGCCGGTCACAAAGAGGATTGCCAATGGTATAAGGAAGTGCTGGAAGCATCGGACCGGTTCCTGGATACCTTCATACCCGAGATGGGAGAAGATGATATGCTCATCATTACGGCCGATCACGGCAACGATCCGACGATCGGTCACTCCAACCATACGCGGGAGCAGACGCCGATTCTGATCGTCGGCCAGCAAATTAAGCCGGTATTCATCGGTGAACGGAGCACGATGGCGGATATTGCAGCCACGATGGCGGAATATGTCGGGATCGGAGCTCCCGAATACGGGACCAGCTTTTTGCCATTGATCCTTAAACGGTAAGCTTGGTCCTGCGAGCGTCGACGCTGAGCATCGTGCAGCAGTAATCATTACACGGCGCGCCGGTAGAGGCACCAGGTACGGAATGCCATCGTCGCCGATCCACCCTTCTGCGAAGCGTTCTGAAAGCTCGATATTGGCAGTGGGAATTTTTCAACAACAACACCAAGCTCAGTTAATTACACAGAATGCTTCCTCTCGGAAGCATTCAGATTGTCGAGAAACCCTGTCCTTTTAAAGGATCAGGGTTTCTCTGTATTTCCAAAGTAACTAAGTTAAGAAAAATATGAGGGGGCTACCCCCGTTTTTCCAGGCGATCCAGGTGGATCGCCATCTTCTTCATGTTCTGCACGGCTGCCGTCATCAAGGCCTGTTCCCTGACGTTCTGCAAACCGCGCAAACGGCAATAGCGAAACCCATGGAGCTCTTTGGCATCCGCGAAGCTTCGCTCAATCGTTTCTTTTCGTTTTCGGTAGAGATATTTCCCGGATCGACTCAACCGGTTGCCTCGCACCCACTCTTTGCTGTCCTCCCAGACATGACGGGTTACCACCTTTCGGTGGTTGCGAGACCGTGTGCATTCGTTTAATAACGGGCAGTTCTTGCAATGCTGTGGATCCGAAGCGTACTGCCGGTATCCCTCGCGGTTGGTCGTCGTGTACGGTAATTCGTGCTTCGCTGGACAGACATAAACATTACGCTGTGCGTCATAAGTGAACTTCCATTTTGGGAATAAACCTTGGGTTGAGTGAAATCTTCGGTGAGCAATAACGGCAAAAATATTTCGGCTTTGCAGCCCTTTGCAAATGGGTGAAGTCAAATACCCGGAGTCCAGAGCAACGGCTTCGACTTTAAAACCAAATCGTTGTTGTTGACGATCCAAACGGGATAAATACGGTACAGAATCATGGACATTTCCAGCGGTGACATGTACATCCGTAATCATATTGTATTTCAGGTCCACAGTACGGTGATCTAAGTAGAAAAATCCTTCCGGTTTCCCATCACGGATCATATAACCGCTGTCGGGATCTGTCGTGCTCACTTTGACTTCCTTTTCCTCGATCACGTCCTCTCTAGGCTTTAGCGCTTTTTTCCATGTGCATTCCGGTCAGCCTCCACGGCAGCATTAAGTTCACTCACATAGTCACGGGTGTTTTGTAAAACCTGCTCCTTTGTGTATTTATGCTTGTTCGCACTCGCTTTGACGTGGGTTGAATCGGTAACTAAGACACGTCCGCCCACCATACGGTGCTGGATAGCTTGAAGCACAATCTCATCGAAGATCTCCTGAAAAATCTCGGTGTCTTTAAAGCGAGTGCGACGATTCCAGCTAATCGTAGAATGGTCAGGCACTTTGTCGGTTAGACCTAACCCCAAAAACCAGCGGTAAGCAAGATTGGTTTGAATCTCACGTTCGAGTTGGCGTTCGGAACGGATGCCATAAAAATAACCGAGGAAAATCATTTTAAATAACACGACAGGGTCGATAGCTGGCCGCCCATTATCAGCACAGTAAAGCGGACGAACCTTTTCGTCGATGAAAGAGAAATCGATATACTTGTCCACTTTACGGAGCAGATGATCTTGAGGAACCAATTCTTCAATCGAAACAAATTCGTAAGCCTGCTGTTTTTCTCGATTCGAACGCAACATATGTAACACCCTTCCGAACGGTTTATTTAATACCATTATACAACATTAACGCGGTGTCGTGTTGAATTAAATTCACAAGAAAATAGCTGTCGAGACTTTCTCGACAGCCTGAATGCTTCCTCTCGGAAGCATTTTTGTGTTTTGTGGGCACCACCTAGTCAGGTTATAAGCTATGATGCTCCCTTAAATATGTGCGTGAGAAGCTGCCTTTTAGATGGGAAGGGAAGAGGTTAATTCAGGGTTCGGCAGAGAGTATCTGGGAGTGCTCGGCATCCTCAATGATCGGTTACCTGCAGTAGATCAATATTTGATATAATGGATGAATATGGATTAATACTGGCAATGAAGCAGAAGGGATGTGATTGCAGCAGGTTGGCTGCGTGATGCGGCTATCCCGCAAATTAATGAATGATTGATTTATTTGAGCGTTTGGATTTTGGGTTACTGAAATAAGAAACCAAGCCATCGAATGCGGAACAAACGGATGTGAATAGATAGAGCCAGCGCGCACTCATGTTTTTTTGTAGATTTGACCGTTAGTATGGTTGGGAACTCGGCGCTAGTTCTGCATGAATGAGATCAAGATTTTTCTTAAGCTAATCAATCCATTCCGCTATTTGCGGACGATTATATTCTCGCAACTGCTTCAATAGAGGAATATCTACGGAAGTACATAAGATGCACGGGCGCACTACATATATTCGCGAAAACAGCTTCTTTTCATAGTGCTGGTTTATATAACGCAATCGTGTTCAGGAGCAGAATTTGCATTATTTCGTTGTCTATGAAATTGGAGAATCGGATAGCTTTTTTAATTGCTAACGAGAATTTCTTGCGTTCATACAATTATGCAAAGCTCAATATTCTTTGAAGAGGAATCAGAGGGAAGGAGACGTTTCATTTGCTTCAATTGACAACATCTTATATCGATTCACTCGCTCCGAATGCGGCCGCAGCCAAAAACGGACGGGGACTTGTACAAAAGAGCAAGTTTATAAAGCTCAACGTATCCGAGGATGAAGACCTGCTATTCGGGGAGTGCTTGGGCAGCGGGAAATCCAATTACGTATGCTCCGTTGATTTTATCACGCCGGACAATCCAGTCGCGCGATGCAGCTGCCCGAGCCGGCAATTTCCGTGCAAGCATGCCCTTGGCTTAATGTACGCTTATGCAGACGGTATAAGCTTTGAGAAGGGAGCAGTACCGGAGGACATTGCGTCCAAGCGGGAAAAAGCGGAGAAGCGGGAGGAAAACAAGGCTAAACGAGAAAGCGGGGAACTGACCGACAAGCCGAAGAAAGTCAACAAAAGTGCGCTAAAGAAGAAGATCGCCAAGCAGCTTGAGGCGTTGGGCGAATTGGAGAAGCTTGTGCTCTCGCTGGTGCGCGGAGGTCTAGGAACTACGGACGCCCGGACGGTCAAGAGCCTGAATGAGCACGCCAAACGGCTTGGCAGCAGCTACTTGACCGGAGCGGAGAATGAGCTGCGCCGGCTCGCCCTGCTGCTGGAAGAGAACGACCGCGAAATCAGTTATACATATGCGGCGGAGCAGTTAACGCTGCTGCACGCTTTTATCAAGAAGGGCAGGGCATACCTGCTGGCCAAACAAGAGGACCCGGACCTGAAGCCGGATACGGAGTCAACCATCGAGGAATGGCTGGGACACGCCTGGCAGTTGGCCGAATTGAAGGAAGCCGGAAGGGTGAGCGAAAACGTCGAGCTGCTTCAGCTCGCTTTCTACAGCTACAAGGATGAAGCGCGGCGAGAATTCGTGGACACCGGTTTCTGGCTGGAGCTCGGCAGCGATCGCATTCACCGTACGGTGCAGTATCGGCCGTTCAAAGCGGTAAAGTTCATGAAGGAGGAAGACAGCTTCTTCGACGTTGCGAAAATCGCCGAGCTTTATCGTTATCCCGGCGGCATGAACGCAAGGGTGCGTTTTGAGGGGATTCTGCCTCGCACGATGGAAAACGCCGACCTGGAAGCTGCATGCGCCGCGGCATGGACATCGATTCCCGAAGCGGTCAAGGCCGTTAAAAACCAACTCAAGGATCCGCTGGCCGACCGATCGCCGGTCGTACTGATGAAGGTATCTCAGATAGCGTCTACGGAAGACGGCGGATTCACGCTGGTGGACTCCGCGGGTAATACGCTGCAGCTCGGCGACGTGTACCGGCTGCCTCAGGCCTCGACGCAGCTTCTGTCGCTGGTCGATTCGTCGCTGCTTGTCGATTGCTGTGTGCTTGCGATGTTTGAGCACCGGATGGACACAGGCCGGCTTATCGCCCAGCCGCTGACGATACTGCAAGGGGACCGGGTTGCCCGGCTGCTGTACTAATCGTCTGCGATCAGAATCTCAAAACAATAGGAAATCGGGGAAAGCGGGAGGAGAAACCAATGAGCACGACTTTATTGCAGGAACTTCAAGGCGAGCTGCGCCGCCTATATATAGCAGGCAGTGACCTGGCGGCTGAGGATTTCCGCCTTAAACGGCTGGAGCCGAAGCTGGCCCAGCTAGGAGAACGGGCTCCTGTATTCAAAAAGCTGGCCGAAGGCGTGGCAGCACTGAAGGGCCCTTCAGACCCGGAAGCGAGAGCGGTCCGCCTTCAAGACGTATCGCTGTTGCTGAATTCAGTGCTATCGACGCAGGGAGCCACGGCAGCAGAAGCACAGGTTGTAACAGAACGGGAGAAGGATAACGAGCTGCCTGAGCTGACGACAATGCATTCGTACCGTCAGTTAGCGGAGGTACAAAACGCATTGTCTGAATCAGGGGGAGGCCGCTATGAAATTGTGACGTCGGCGTACGAGCAGGGGCTGTTTCGAGATTTACGGCTGTTCCCTTTTGCCATGAAGGCACTCAGCGACTCGTATTCGGAAATCGCGGACTTCGCCGCACGCAACATTCTGCCGAGCTACGGCCGCTCCATCGTGCCATACTTGCTGTCTGAGATGGATATTCAGGGCGGGCGTGAGGAAGAACGGCGCTTGCAGGTTGTAAGGGAGCTTGGCGTTGATCCGGAAGACGCCCGGTCACTGGAACGACTTGTCCATGCGGCCGAAGAAGGGGCTGATAAAGTTCGTTCTGCGGCCATCGCCTGCCTGGGCCCGCATCCGGCTTATGAAGCTCGGCTGCTGGAGTGGTCACAAGACAAGAAAAAGGCAGTCCGGGAAGGCGCATACAGGGCGCTGGCGGTCCGTAACTCGGAAGCAGCTAGGGAGCGGCTGTACGATGCGTTCAAAGGGAAGGATGCTTTGCTTGCAGCCGAAGCGATCGGCTATGCACCCTCCGCCGAAATGATCGATATGCTGTTGCCGCTGTTCGAGGAGCTGCTTCGGAAGGGAGACGCAGGTGAGGTGGATAAGAAGGCGAAAGAAAAGCAGTGGAGCGCGCTGGAGCCGTTCCTGACCGCGTTCGAATATGCGCGCCATCCCGAGCTTGAGCGTCTGTACCTGGATCTGGCGGGAAACCAGTCGGCTTACCCTGCGCTGGGAAGGCTCCATGGTGGGGACTGCATTCGCATCCTGAGGCACGCTGCAGCCTACCTTGAAAGTACGGATACAGATGAGGCGCTTGACGTGCTTAAGCGTCTGGAGGAACAGGACCCGATTTATTTGCCCTACGCCTTCCATGCGTCAAAGCGGAGGCTAACGCCAGCTGAACTGTATGATCAGTACGTTGGTTCCGGTTGGGGACGACTTAAGACCGTGGTATCGAAAAAATCCCAGCGGGCCCAAAAAGCGCTGCTGGATACGCTTAGAGATGAATTATATGCTTACCAAGGGTATGTCCGCATCCGGCTGCCGCAGGATCAGATCGAGGCAGAATGGGATCCGCGCTGGCTCGATTGGCTCATCGAGCGCGACGATCTGCAGCTGGTATCCGCGCTGGCCGCTCCCGGTAATTCGAGGCTGCTGCCGTATATTGAGCGTACAATGGAGAAAGCAAACCATCATGACGCTCATTATATTTTCACTTCGCTTGATGCATGCGACGCGGACGAGGACACGAAATATGAGCTCCTTATGAAATGGATGGAGCGTAAAGACTGGAAACGCACGTACAGCATGTATGAGGAGGAGAGCGAGCGGCTGCTTCGCGTCCCCGATCATCTCGCTTCGGAGAGTGCGGACCGTTTAGAGGCTCTGATTAAGGACGTCCGGTACGACAGCTTGAAGGAAAAGCTTGAAGAGATTATTCATGCGCTCCGCCGCAGGGCTGCTTCGGTATAACCGGCGTATGTGAGACATGACCGATCTGCTACGGACTGGCCCGTAAGATCGTTGCCGAATTGAAAACGGCAGCATTGGAGTGCAAGTCCTTTAACCAATAGATTCATTAGCGAGAGGAGAACGTGATATGACGTTAGCGAATAAGCAAGCGCAGGATGCCATGCGCCTTCCGGCGGAACAGCTGTACCGAGATGAAATCGAAGCGCTTATTAAAGAAGATAAGGGAGCGGTTCCTCCGGGGTGGCAGATGTCGCCCCGCGCCGTGTTGAAGTATATTACCGGTGGCAAAGCCGGCAAATTGGACATCACACCCAAGTACATTGGCAATCGGCGGCTGGTTGAAATGGCAATCGCGACGCTCGTCACCGACCGGGCTCTGCTGCTGATCGGCGAGCCGGGCACGGCCAAATCCTGGCTGTCCGAGAACCTGTCGGCCGCGGTGTGCGGCAATTCAGGGCTTGTTGTGCAAGGAACAGCCGGGACGACCGAAGAACAGGTCCGTTATTCGTGGAACTATGCGATGCTGCTTGCGAACGGCCCAACGCCTGAGGCGCTGGTGCGCAGCCCGATCATGCGCGCGATGGAAAATGGCAGCATCGCCCGTTTTGAAGAAATTTCGCGCTGCGCCTCGGAGGTTCAAGACGCGCTGATCTCCATTTTGTCCGAGAAGACCGTCTCGGTTCCCGAGCTCGGCAGCGAGACAAGTGCCCGCAAAGGCTTCTCGATCATCGCCACGGCGAATACGCGCGACCGCGGCGTCAACGAAATGTCCGCCGCCCTCAAGCGCCGATTTAACATCATTGTGCTCCCGTCGCCTTCCGATCTTGAGACCGAACTTTCAATCGTCAAAAAGCGCGTCGGCGAGATCGCCGCTTCGTATCAGCTGCAGGCGGCTCCTCCGGCAGACGAAGCACTGCTGAAGGTCGTCACCATCTTTCGCGAGCTGCGCAGCGGCATGACGCTTGACCGCAAGGAGAAACTGAAATCTCCGGGGGGCGTGATCTCTACCGCCGAAGCCATTTCGCTGCTCACCAACAGCATGGCGCTGGCTGCAAGCTTCGGTAGCGGTGAACTGACGGACGAAGATTTGGCTGCCGGTCTGCAGGGCGCGATCGTCAAAGACGACGACAAGGACAAATTGGTCTGGAAGGAGTACCTTGACAACGTCATGAAGAAACGGGGATCGGAGTGGCGCGGACTGTATCAGGCGTGCAGGGAGTTGAACGAGTGAAGACCGCTGCGGAAGACGTCCGGGTCTCCGTCTTCGGCGTCCGGCACCTCTCCCCCGGAGGTGCCCGCCATCTCCTGGAGTACCTCGATCGCGTCCGCCCAACGGCGGTGTTGATCGAAGGACCATCGGACGCGACGGATCGGATTGGCGACCTGATTCATCCGTTGACCGTGCCGCCTGTGGCGGTGCTGGCCTTTACGGATGAAATGCCTGTCCGGACGGCGCTGTGGCCGTTCGCCGTCTATTCACCGGAGCTGCAGGCGATGCGGTGGGCTGCCAAGAACGGAGCACACTGCGAGTTGATCGATCTGCCGTCGGACGCGACAATTGCTCTGGAGGATCTGCGGCGGCGCAATGAGGAAGAACGCGCCCGCCGGAAGAGCCTCGTGCCGGAAGGGATGGGCAGCGAGTCGTCATTGGCCCAGGGAGCGCTACCGCAGGAAATGGTGCCTACTACAGGCACGTCGACAGCCGGACCAGAGAACTCGTTATCGGAACGCTCCGTTTACGAACGAATCGCCGAATTGGCCGGCGAGCACGATTACGAATCATATTGGGAACGGCATTATGAGCACAACGCCAATTCGGATGCGTACCGGGAATCCATCCTGACCTTTTCCGCAGAGATACGAAGTCTCGGTGAAGAGCGAGAGCGGGCCGAGCAGCCGGAAGAGTTCGCATACAACCAAGTGCGGGAAGCTTATATGCGGCGGCAGATTATGAAAACGATCGAATCGGGGCATGATCCAGCGAAGATCGTGGTCGTCTGTGGCGCGTACCATGCGGCTGCATTGGAATATCCTTCGTCGGGTACGATGAGCGACGAAGAGCTGGCAGCGATACCTTCGCGCCGGACCAAGCTGACGCTGATGCCGTATTCGTATTATCGGCTGTCCAGCCTGTCAGGCTACGGGGCTGGCAACACCGCTCCGCATTACTACCAGATGATGTGGGAGGCGATGGAGAACGGGCGGCCTGAGGAGCTGCCGATACTATACCACTCGAGTGTTGCCCGTCTTCTGCGGGTATCCGGCACGCACCGCTCCACCGCCGAGGTCATCGAAGCGGTGCGGTTGGCCGAAGGGCTGGCTTCGCTGCACGGCGGAAGCGCCCCGACGCTGATGGAGCTGCGTGACGCGGCGCAAACGCTGCTCGGACGCGGCGAGCTGTCGGTGGTGGCCGAGGCGCTGGCCCGCGTTGACGTTGGAACGGAGATTGGCTCCCTAGCCGAAGGCGTCAGCCAGACGCCGCTGCAGGATGACTTGAACCGCGAGCTGAAGCGGCTCAAGCTGACGCAATACAAGACCGCCGTCGCGACCGACTTGTCGCTCGACCTGCGCGAGAATCGCCGGGTTTCGTCGGAGGAGGCTGCTTTCCTCGACCTGCACCGATCTTTTCTGTTTCGCCGTCTGGAACTGCTGGAAATTCCGTTCGTCCAATCCCGTCCGGCTGCCGGGGACCGTGCTGTCTGGGCCGAGGATTGGATTATTCAATGGACCCCGGAGGCTGAGATCCGGGTAATCGAGTCCACTCTGCTAGGCGAAACGATCGAAATCGCCTGTGCCCATCGTCTGAGGGAAAAGCTGGAAGGCTGCACCTCCATCGCGGAGGCATCCGAGCTGATCGGCGTCTCCGTCCGATGCGGCATGACCGCTCAGATGGAGGACGGTCGCCGCGTGCTGCAGTCGTTGGCTGCAGACAGCCGCGACGTGGCGCAGATCGCGGCCGCTGCGGCTGAACTGTCGCGAATCATCGCCTACGGCGATATTCGCCGTGCGGACACTGCGCCTCTCGTGCCGCTGCTGGAACAGCTGTTCTATCGAGCCTGTCTGTACCTGTCCGATTCGGCTAATTGCAGCGACGAGGCGGCGTACGGCATGGTCGCCGCCATGGGTGACCTGAACCGGATCGCGCAGGAGCATGACGAATTTGTCGACGTGCCGCTATGGTTGGTTGGACTAAACGAGCTGTCCGAGCGGGACGACCGTAATCCGAAGCTCTCCGGCTTCGCCTGCGCCTTGCTGCTGGAACGAGGGGAGATGGATGCGGATCAGTGCGCTGCGGAAGTGTCACGGCGGCTGTCGCCGGGCATTCCGTCTGACCTCGGGGCCGGCTGGTTCGAAGGACTGTCTATGCGCAACCGTTACGCCTTACTATCTCGTATGAGCCTGTGGGAGCAGCTTAACGATTACATCCTTTCGCTGGACGATGAGCAATTCAAGCGGGCGCTCGTATTCCTGCGCCGGGCGTTCAGCTCCTTCTCACCGCACGAAAAAACGATGATCGCTGAGACGCTGGGTGAATTATGGGGCGTTCATGCAGAGCAGGCGGCTGAAATATTGACCGGGGATCTCAAGGAGGAAGAAGACAAGATGCTGGATGAATTGAATGAATTCGACTTTGGGGACTTTTAACATGACGGATCAAACGAAAGAGAGACTGGAACACTCCGTATCCCGCTGGCGCCTGATTCTGGGAGAGGCGGTTCAGGGGAAGCTGGAAGAGTTGGCTGGAAGTGAAGCACTGCAGTTGACGGAAGAAGAAGCGATCATGGATGCCGCGCTGGCCGCGATTTACGACGACACGGACGCCAGCTACTCCAGCGGCGGTTCGGGACGGGGCTCGGGGAGCAGCGCTGGCCGCGGAGCGGGTGGAGGAAGAGGCTCGGTTAACCTGTCCCGCTGGCTCGGCGACGTACGCAGCCTGTTTGCCGAGGATGTCGTCTCCATCATTCAGAACGACGCGATCGAGCGTAGGGGATGGAAGCAGCTGTTGTTCGAGCCGGAGCTATTGGCTTCGGTAAAACCGGACATTCAGATGGTCGGAACGTTGATGGCGCTCAAGGGCAAAATTCCCGAGAGGACGAAGGAGACTGCCCGCCTCCTCGTCAAGGCCGTCGTTGACGACCTGATGGCTCGCTTAAAGGAAGACATGCGACGTGCTGTAACCGGGGCGCTGAATAAACGGCAGCACACACCGCTGCCTTCGCTCAGCGGACTGGACTGGAAGCGGACGATTCGGCGCAACTTGAAGCATTACGACCGGGAGCGGAACATCCTGATTCCCGAAAAATTTTATTATTTCGACCGGGCCCGGCGCAATAAGGAATGGACCGTCATTCTCGATATTGACCAGAGCGGCTCCATGGCGGAGTCGGTCATCTGGGCGTCGGTAACGGGCGCAATCTTCGCCAGCATGCCGGCGCTGGATACCCGCGTCGTTGTGTTCGATACGGAAGTAGTCGACCTGACGGAGCAGTGCGCTGATGATCCCGTCGATATGTTGTTCGGCGTCCAGCTTGGCGGGGGAACGGACATCAACAAGTCGGTCGCGTACTGCGAGTCGTTTATCGAGGAGCCGAAAAAAACGCTGTTTATTTTGGTGACCGACCTATACGAAGGCGGCAACCAAGCGGCATTGGTGCGCCGCATGCGAGAGATGCGTGAATCGGGTGTGCGGACGCTGTGCCTGCTGTCGCTGTCGGACAGCGGACGGCCATTCTACGACGAGCGGTTGGCGAGACAGCTATCCCGTGACGGCACCCCATGCTTCGCCTGCACGCCAGGCATGCTGCCAGAGCTGGTGGCAGGTGCGCTGCAGGGCCGCGATATGAGCGAGCTAGCGAATAAGCTGAACACATCAAAAGGGTAAGTTTGTGGGCGGCAACTTCTTTGGGAATTATTTTGTAATTATAATTAAGCAGGTTCATTAAGCAGGTTAATGAATCTGCTTTTTTACTAATGCATGGTCCAGGTTGAATATCTCGGGTATCCTACAAATTTTCAATTGAAATGTAAGCAACTTAAAGTAACTAGGATTACAGCAAAAATACTGCTGTGCTAGCGGATCGTTAGTTGAATGTCGGACAGTTGAATTCAGGGAATAATGATAAAATGTAGCCATCTTTTACAAGCTGATTGGAGGTGACATGTTGGTTAATATTAGAAAGGCAAATGCAATTGACATATTAAAAGTGATTGAGCTATCTGAGCTGTGGGCGTCCGAGAGTATTACATACGGTTTAGGAGCCAACACTGAAGAACTGATGAAAAACTATTTAGGGGACTACTTTTGGGTAGCAGAAGTTAACTCTGAAGTTATCGGCTATATACTGGGAAGCGTGCATGAAAGCGATGGATTGGCTGTCATTGAGAAAGGAGAGCATTACCTTGAAATCGATGAAGTGTACGTTCATCCAGAATATCGAAGTGAAAATACCGGGCATATGTTGGTCGATCATCTTCTTCAAACTGCAGAACGAAACGGGATAAAGCGTTCTCTTGTTTATGCAGCGAGTAAGCAGTGGCAAAAAATCATTGGTTTCTACGAGAAGCATGGTTTTAAAATGTGGTTTGTTCAAATGTACCGGTAGTTCACTATCCCTGATGAGAGACCAAACGAACGTGCTAAATAGCACTTGATTCAAATGCACAAAAAAAGTCGCTCACTTGAGCGGCTTTTTCATTATGCTGGTCTGTGAAAAGAAACCAGGACCTTATTATTTCTGTTTACTTACATCATATTATCCCTTAATATATGGATAACTATGGATAAGGAGCTGAGTAAAAATGAATGCTAAAGAAGCAGCAGCGTTACTTGGGGTTCATTACAAAACCATTCTTAACATGATTAATGACGGACGTTTAACCGCTTCGAAAAACGACTCCGGAGATTGGGTAATCAGTGAGAGCGACTTGGCTGCCCGGGAGCAGCAGATTGGCGATAAAGAATTTGCAACGATTTATACTCATATGGCCGTACAGCTCATTGAAAAGGCTCACAATCGTGCGATAAAGGCAGCAATGGAAGATCTTATTGAGACTGCGCGTGCAACAATAAAGGCAAAAGACAATCGGAATCAGTTGAATCAACAAGTAAAACGTCTTCAAAATGCATTAGATGCATATAAAGCTGCTGAAGCATTCACACACACTGTTCATTCAATAAAAAAACAAGCCGAAATCGAATAATAGGAGGGTAGGGTGATGAGTACTGAACTGGAAGAGCTTAATTTAACGATCAAAACAGAAGCGGACGAAATCCTTGACGAATATGGTTTAATGGGAGTATTGAATAAGTTCGGTAAGCCATTTGTAAGCGGAAGCTACTTCCTGAATTTAATGACTTGGAGAGATTTAGACATTTATTTATCGAACGATGAGATGAGTGAAGAATCTTTTTTTGAAATGGGTAAACAAATTTCATTGTGCATGAAGCCATCAAGGATGAATTACCGAAATGAGTATATCGGTCGTACTGGACACTTGCCACGGGGTTTTTATTGGGGGTGTTACACGAATATTACTTCAAATGCCTGGAAGATTGATGTTTGGGCGATTTCCTCGGATGAATTTGCCCAGAAACATAAGGAGATTCATGAACTGAATACAAAAATGAATCCTGAACAACGGATGGTCATTTTGAGGTTAAAGAAAAGCTTTTATAATCACCCGCTGTACCGCAAACATTTCTTTAGTGTTGATATTTATTCGGCCGTTATTGAAGATCATATTGACTCGGAAAACAGCTTTATGAAATGGCTGCTTATTAATAAAGGAATAACTATATAGGGGATTGGGGTGAGGATTCCCTATTTGGATATTCGATTGAGCTATATGGACAGCAGCACGTAGTGTCAGACACTCGTGCTGCTCTCTGTTCTAAGCATCAGTCTTCTTCATGACAGGGATCCATACTTCAATTTCATACAAGCTGTTGCCGCGATCATAGGTCATTTCAAACTCCGGACCATTTGCGAATTCATAATTTGAGCTCGGAAACCATTCACCCCAAATGCGCCTCCACAATTCATGGACACCGCTTTGTCCATCAAGGAAAAGGCCGGTTGAGAAAATTGCGTAAGTCTGAGTGGGAATATGAAGCTTTTCAAACCCTGCCGGCAAGCCATCGGGAGGTAGGAAGTAACCGATCATATATGAAAATTTCCCCCATTGATGGTTGTATAATACCCCATGAAGCTGCCCGTTTATCCCCAATCCCGCAGCAGCACGGATCCGATCAACGGTTCCATCGGATACACACTTGGTCCAAAAAGCAGGTATTTCAACAAAGGGTTGTTCAAATAAATCCCCGGCATCATTGACTGGAGTCGAAACGCCGAACATTTCAAACCCTTGTTTTTCTTCGATTTTGTAATTCATCTCCACATCACCTCGAATCGAAATATGAAAGGATAAGCGAGGATATGCCTTAAGGACAATGCCTGTCTCGCGCGCAGAGCTTGGCATTACACCGTGCATTTTTTTAAACGCTCTGGAAAATGCCTCTGGTGATTCATAACCATACTTCAGAGCAGTGTCGATCACTTTGGCATCACTCTGCTGCAGTTCAAATGCGGCAAGAGTTAACCGTCGGCGCCGAATGTACTCTGAAAGCGGCACACTGGTGATAAATGAAAACATCCGCTGAAAATGGTAAGTGGAGCAGCAAGCGATTTTAGCAACTTGATCGAAATCAATATCTTCCGATAAATGGGTTTCGACATATCCCATTGCGTTATTCATGCGTTCCAGCCAATCCATCGTTATCCTCCTCTCAAGGCTTACTATAAGAGATGTTGAAGGATGGTACCTTGCAATCCGTGCACAGAAATATCATGCTTACAAAAGCAATACAGCTTCGCATATTCAATCATATCATTCGTAGACTACAGTTCCAAAATCACCGCAAATATCAAGGAATATCCCATTCATATCGAATATCTCTTTACCTTCTTCCAGATAGCTGAGGACTTGTTTCCTTAATAAGGTGTCGGGCTTTGCTTCCTTGACCTCGGTCATTTCATTAAATACAAAATTCCATAAAAAGCGCTCTGAACCCGCGGTTGGATAGAGGTAGAACTGCTTTTGAAACCTTACGATATTGCTGGACGGGGGCAGCAACTCACGGAGCTGGGGAGTAAACAGCCATGAATGGCTGACCATCCCTTTGGACTCGATTTCTGGGAAATAAGTTGCGTAAAACTCCTTAGCTTGCCTATAGGTGTCTTTGAGGGATTCCATATCAAATGCTGTATCTCTTGGAATGTGGATCTCAAGCAAGATATCATCCTTGTCCAGTACTTTTTTCCACTCTGTCTTTTTAAGCTTTACTTGTTGGCGTATGCCTTTGCCAATAGGGGTAATGGGATGTCCTAAGAAATAATCTTCCGTCTCCTGATATTCCGTCACGTAGCCATCGGTTGTCTTCTCTTGATTACATACACCCTGCATATCACCGTTCGCCCTTAGCTCCATCCCTTCGCCGCATAAGAGCAAAATTGCATCTTCTTTGATGTTGTAAAAGCCCTTTACAATGCCGGAAAATGGGGTTGCCATGAACTGCATTCCGCCCAGCCGAAACATCTTGGCTTCGAGATGTCGCCAGATCCAGCTGAAATTGCCAATGGCATAGTAACCGACTAAATGAAAGGCATGTTGGACCCATACACCGATGTCCTTAAGCGTTTCTACGAATAACTCTTGACTCAGTCCCTTTTCGGAATACTTTTGCTCTGTAAGTGGCAGCCTTTGAAGTGCTGCATGCAGATAAAAGAGCGAGGCTTCTTTTCCGATGACCTCTTTCACGTAAGGATGGATCGTCAATGGTTCCCAAATCGTCGTCCAGTATCCGCTGTCAATATAACTCTTATAAAATTCCCAATAAATTTCAAACAGTTGTGGATCATGGTTTATTTTATCGGCGATGTCCATCAAAATTTCGGTTGCCCCTTCAGGCATTAAAATCTTCCGACAGTACTGTTGGGTTAATTCTTTAGTAAGTAACAATAATTCCATCTATGTTCACCTCTCCTTGAGCTTCCATATGACTCTTATTAATATTCTATTGCGCTTTGCCTGTAGTTAACTACCGATTTGCCGACTAATGAATTGTGCTTTTACGACTATTGAAGTTAGCATTGCGTTCTGCTGATTTTGTTGTACGCAAAAAAGCACCGGTAAGCTGGTGCTCTTTTGCGTTTTCTCCGTTTAAAGGGAGATTGAAATGAAGCATCTATCTAAGTATGAAAAAATACGTAAGATCTTATCGGCTCTAAAGCAACCGAATTATAGATATTCGCAAATAACTGAGGCAATCTTCAAAAACAAGATTCGAACTTTTGAAGCAATGAACAACTTGCCTAAACCATTAAGAAATGAATTAATCAAAGAGCTTGGAAACAATGTGTTAAGCATCACACCAAAAATGGAGCAGAAATCCAATCAAGTTAGCAAAATACTGTTTGCCATTTCTGGAAATGAATACATTGAGTCCGTAAGGTTAAGTTATAAGACGGGATGGGAATCCTATTGCATCTCTTCGCAGTGCGGTTGCGGATTTGGTTGTACCTTTTGTGCTACGGGAACACTCGGTTTGAAGAGGAATCTTACAACGGATGAAATAACGGATCAACTCCTTTACTTTACTTTGAATAAGTATCCCTTAGACAGTGTGTCCTTTATGGGAATGGGAGAGGCGCTTGCAAACCCATATGTATTTGATGCATTGCATGTACTGACGGATCCTAAGCTTTTCGGTTTAGGACATCGAAGAATTACGGTTTCTACCATAGGTTTAATACCGGGAATAAAAAAGTTGACGAAGGAATTTCCGCAGATTAACTTAACCTTTTCGCTACATTCACCTTTTAATGATCAGCGAAGCGAGTTAATGCCAATTAACAATCATTTTCCATTGGAGGAAGTTCTGACCGTGTTGGATGAGCATATCCAACAAACGAAACGAAAGGTCTACATTGCTTATATCCTGCTAAGGGGTATTAACGATTCAACGAAACATGCTGAAGCAGTTGCTGATTTGTTGCGTAGCAGAGGGTCATGGGAACATTTATATCATGTCAATCTAATTCCTTACAATTCCACTGACGCTACATCGCAAAGTTTTGCAGAGTCGGATCAGAACAGTATCAATATGTTCCTTAAAGTCTTGAAGTCAAAGGGAATCTATGTCACCGTGCGGACCCAATTCGGATCAGACATTAACGCAGCATGCGGCCAACTGTATGGATCAAACCAATAAGTCGACCTGACCAGGAAAGGCGAATACCTCTATATAACTGCTAGATAAATGAACATAAAGTATGAGCATTGGATAATTATAACATTGACAATCGTAGGTTTTTCCAAAATAATAGAATGTAATTGAATACTGGTACCTTTAAATCAGTCCAGAGAGGCTGGCAAGGGCAGCGGATGTTTATAATCACGCGTGATTCAGTGCATACCCCATCAGGGGATGCTCTGCGTCTTCGCGCGGGTTATGATGTAAAGAAGAGGCTACTTGTCAGTTTGAGACATGACGAGTAGCCTCTTTTTTCTGCTTTTTTGGTATCAGGACACTTTAACCTGGAGGTATTCTGATGAGCAAACAAGATCAAGAGTTTTCGTGGCAAGCGGTACCGAAAACGCAGAGAAACCATTTTTGGAAGACATTATCCGTCATGTTAGGGTTCACGTTCTTTTCGGCAAGCATGCTGGCAGGGGGAACGCTAGGAGTCGGCTTGACGTTCATGGAGTTCATAGGAATCGTGCTTGCGGGCAATTTGGCACTCGGCATCTATACGGGAGCACTGGCACATATCGCTGCCAAAACGGGCCTTTCCACGCACTTGCTGGCAAAATATGCGTTCGGTGAAAAAGGGTCGTACCTGCCATCGTTCCTGCTCGGATTCACGCAGGTCGGATGGTTTGGCGTCGGCGTGGCCATGTTCGCGATTCCGGTTGCCAAAGCGATGGATTGGAACGTGTACCTGCTGATCTTCTTGTTTGGTTTCGCCATGACGGCATCCGCCATCTTCGGCATGAAGTCGCTCGTCATTTTGGGCTACATCGCAGTTCCGGCCATTACCATTCTTGGCGGCTACTCCATGTTTGAAGGGGCAGGATCCTTGGGGGGGCTGCAAGGGCTGCTCGATTACACGCCGACCCAGACGCTCACCACGGCAGCTGCATTGACCATTTGTATCGGATCTTTCATTAGCGGGGGAACGCTGACGCCCGATTTCGCCCGGTTTTCCCAGACGTCCCGGCAGGCGGTTACCGCAACGGTCATCGCGTTCTTCCTTGGGAACTCGCTCATGTTCTTGTTCGGCGCCGTCGGCGCAATGGCTTATAACCAGGCCGATATCTCGGAAGTCATGTTCCTGCAAGGTTTGATCATTCCCGCGATCGTCGTTCTGGGGCTGAATATCTGGACGACGAACGATAATGCCCTGTATGCTTCCGGGCTAGGCTTTGCGAACATCACGAAAATTTCGAAAAAGTTCTTCGTCATTGTCAATGGCATCGTGGGTACCGTCTTGGCCATGTGGATGTACAACAATTTCGTCGGTTTCCTAAATGTGCTGGGCGCGGCGATTCCGTCCATCGGTGCTATCATCATCGCGGACTACTTCTTTGTAAAGCGCAGAAATTATAAACCGTTTGCCGAGATGACTTTTAAAAAGGTAAACTGGATAGCGATGGCAGCTTGGGCTATTGGCGTTGCCTTCGCCCAGCTGGCTCCCGGAATAACGCCATTGAACGCACTGGTCGGAACGGCGGTGGTCTACATCGTGTTAATGCTGATCGTTCCTGCCAAAGAATCCACAGAAAAGGGGAAAACCAATGATTATACAGAACGCAAAATTGCGGGGTAAAGAGGGCTTATGGAATATCGTCGTGAAGGACGGGAAGTTTGAACGGATTACGCAGTCGCTGGAAACAACGGCAAACGAGGAAGTCATTGACGTGGGCGGCTCGCTTGTGCTGCCGCCGTTCATTGAACCTCACATTCATCTGGACACAACGCTCACGGCCGGTGAGCCGGAATGGAATTTGAGCGGAACGCTGTTCGAAGGCATCCAGCGCTGGTCAGAACGCAAGGCGTTCCTGACGCATGAAGACGTCAAAACGCGCTCCACAACAGCTCTGAAGTGGCAGATTGCTCAAGGCATCCAGCACGTAAGGACGCATGTGGACGTGACCGATCCTAGCTTAACCGCAGTTAAAGCGATGCTTGAAGTGAAAGAAGAAATGGCACCTTATATTGACATCCAACTTGTCGCTTTTCCGCAGGAAGGCATCCACTCCTACCCGAATGGCGCGGAACTGTTGGAAGAGTCGCTGAGAATGGGCGTTGACGTGGTTGGCGGCATTCCCCACTTTGAATTCACAAGGGAGTATGGCGTTGATTCGATGAAGGTTGCTTTTGATCTCGCGGAAAAATATGACCGGCTCATCGACATCCATTGCGACGAAATCGATGATGAGCAATCGCGTTTCGTGGAAGTTGTCGCCAAAGAAGCCTACGAACGCGGACTGGGCTCTCGTACGACGGCAAGCCACACAACGGCGATGGGGTCATATAATGATGCCTATACGTACAAATTGTTTAGATTGCTGAAGCTGGCTGACCTGAATTTTGTCTCCAATCCTTTGGTTAATATCCACCTGCAGGGACGCTTCGATACGTATCCGAAGAGAAGAGGGCTGACCCGCGTCAAAGAGCTGCAGGAAGCCGGACTAAATGTGTGCTTCGGTCACGATGACATCTTTGATCCATGGTATCCGCTAGGCACGGGCAATATGCTCCAAGTGCTCCATATGGGCATCCATGCTTCGCAGCTGCTTGGTTACGATCAAATCGTAAACTCGATCGATCTTATTACGAAAAATAGTGCAAGAACACTGCATATCGAGGATGTGTACGGTATTGAAGAAGGCAAGCCTGCCAACTTCATCGTTCTTGAAGCGGAGAACGAATACGAGGCTATCCGCAAGCAGGCAGCAGTGCTTTATTCGTTCAGAGGCGGCCGCAAAATCGCGGAAACGAAGCCGCGGGACACGTCGATCGTTCTTGAGAGCGGTTCGGAGAAGGTCACTTTCAATAAATAATTGAAGGATTCGCATTCTAACAAGAAGGCACCCCGATCTGGGGTGTCTCCTTCATTATGTTTGAATGCAGACGTAGAGCAGAGGTACAGTCCTTTTTTACAGTCTATTTTCGAATCCGAATTAAAATAATCCCTTGGGGTAGATTAATCAAGAAAAGCAAAGTTGCAAAGGGATTTTGAAAGAAATTCGTAAGAATAAGGTTATCTATTCATCTTTCCAATTCAAGAGGTGCCTGTATGTCTGTATATTTAATTCCCATAAAAACAGCATTTATTATTTTTTGCATATTGAGTTTTTTCCTTATTGTTCCTTGGATGGTTTATAGTTATAGAAAATATGGACATTTAAGTCTTTGGGCATCCATCGTGGCTTATTCCTTTGTTTTTTATATGTTATCGGCATTATTTTTAGTTCTCCTGCCTCTTCCGGATACTCGAAATACCTGCGCTATGCAATCACCCGATGCGGTTCATTATTCGCTCGTCCCATTTCATTTTATTTGGGAAATTATACATAGTCGTTCAGTCGTATGGTCACAGCCATCGACCTATGCGCGGGTACTTACGGACAGTGTATTTTTGCAGGCGGCATTCAATTTCTTATTATTATTGCCGCTTGGCGTTTATCTAAGGTATTTTTTTCAGCATAAACGAAATTGGAAGAAAGCGCTTGGTTTGGGGTTCGCGTTATCCCTTTTCTATGAAACAACCCAAATTACAGGGATCTACGGAATCTACAATTGTCCATATCGTATCTTCGATGTCGATGATCTTATACTAAACAGCACGGGTGCTTTGTTTGGATTCATCATTGCTCCTGTCATACTTGCGCTATTTCCGTCTCGAAATAACCTTATAGCGAAGGCAGAAAAAATGCAGGAAAGTCCGCTCGTACCTCCGCTGCCGCAATTACTGGCTGTGCTTGTCGATTATCTGTTGATCAAGATTAGTTGGAGCCTTACCGTTGGTTTCTTTATCACCAGCGAATTTGCAGAATTTCTGTTTACAACGATTTTGTTTATTATTCTTTTCTCTGTAGTTCCTTTTATTTGGAATGGAAAAACCATCGGAACCCATTTACTGCGATTCAAGCTAACTACAGTGGGTGAGGGAACACCTTCGTGGCCGTCCTTGTTAAAAAGATCCTTTGCGCTTTACTTGCCTTTAGCGGCAACATGGATTACGCGTCTATTTAATGGCATTAAGTTAGACATGAATTCAATTCTTTATCCTTATCATGTTTGGATCAGTGTGGCTGCATTAGCATTTGTGTTTATAATGTGGGCCATATTATTTATCCATGTCACCGTCGTCCTCTTCAAGAAAGGGAAACGAACCCTTTACTTTGACGATGTGGCGAATATAGTACCAAGGAAAAAATAAATCTTAAACGATGTTAAACCGCACCATGGCCATTCCCCGCATTGACTGTTATTCGTCAATCTCAAGATCGGGGCTCCGGCGTGGTGCGGTTTTTCTGGTCGATGACCTCGTGGTAGGCATATTCTTTGAAATGTAATTAAAAAACATTACGATTTTCATTGACAAAGAAATCCAGCCTCCGTATAATCTTTAATCGTAAACATTACAATTAAATGGAGGAGAATATGAAACTAAAACTTGGGATTGGAGTCATTTTAGCAGTATTGGGGTTGTGGCTTGCCGGGTGTCAAAGCGCTGGCTCTAACGACAGTGGCGCTTTGAATCAAACCGAGGCAGTCAGCGGTACGAATGGAAGCAGTAGCACTCAGGAGAGCAGCGGTACTGAAGAAAGCAGCAGTACTAATGAAAGCAACACGAATCATGTTCATGACGAGGAGGATGAACATAACCATGAACATAACCATGAACATAACCATGAACATAACCATGAACATAACCATGAACATAACCATGATCACAACCACGAACATCATGATCATGATGAGGAAGCAGAGGCGATCTACAAGGGATTCTTTGAGGACAGCCAAGTACAGAACCGTACGCTGTCAGATTGGGAAGGAGACTGGCAATCGGTTTATCCATATTTGCTGGATGGTACATTGGATGAGGTATTTGCGCATAAAGCGGAGGATTCCGGGAAAATGACGGCGGAGGAGTATAAGGAATATTATGACGTCGGCTACAAGACCGATACGGAACGCATTGTGATTGAAGGAGACACTGTCACGTTCTTCACGAAGGGCCAGCAACGTTCAGGGAAGTACCAATCCGATGGATACGAAATACTGACCTACGAGGCCGGTAACCGCGGGGTTCGTTACATATTTAAGTCGGTGGAAGAAGTCGAGGGACTGCCTCGTTACATTCAGTTTAGCGACCACCGGATCAACCCCAGCAAGTCGGATCATTTCCATTTATATTGGGGAGACGATCGCAAGGCTTTACTTGAAGAAGTTACGAATTGGCCTACTTATTACCCGTCCGACATGGATGGACACAGCATAGCCCATGAAATGATGGCACACTAACGCCAACTCTGCTTTGAATCGGCGTTGAGAGTTGAAATTAGCTTTCAACACATTAGGCTTCATTATATTTAAATAGTTTCGGATTCAAAACCCCCAGGCGCTCTTACAAGCGTATCCTAGGGGTTTTAGTTTATTTTTAAGGTTGCTGTAAGGTTGGGATTAACACGGTGTAAGATACGAGCTTTAAGATTGGATATACATTCACGAGACGCCTAAGGAGAGATCCCATGAAAACCATACTGCAAGCAAACAACGTAAACAAAACCTTCGGCACGAAAGGAAACCTATATACGGCGCTGAAAAATATCAACCTGAGCATTAGTGAAGGAGAATATGTCGGCATCATGGGCCCATCCGGAGCGGGAAAGTCGACCCTGCTGAATATCTTCTCGACCATCGATACGCCGAGTTCCGGCGAAATCACGATTGACGGGCAAAATATCGTTTCGATGAACGAGGAAACGTTGTCAGATTTCCGCCGTCATAAGCTCGGTTTTATATTTCAGGACTACAATCTGCTTGATACGTTGACCGTCAAGGAAAACATCCTGCTGCCGCTGGCCCTTTCCAAAGTCCCGGCAGCCGAAATCGAAAGACGGGTTGAGGAAATCGCCGATACGTTCAGTATTCGCGAGATTCTCGATAAGTACCCGTACCACATTTCGGGAGGACAAAAGCAGCGTGCGGCGGCATCGCGGGCAATCGTGTCGAATCCGAGCCTGATCTTGGCCGACGAGCCCACCGGCGCGCTTGATTCGAAGTCGGCAACCGGTCTGCTGGAAAGCTTGAGCAAGCTGAATCAGCACAATCAAGCGACCATTCTGATGGTTACGCATGATGCTTATGCGGCGAGCTATTGCAATCGAGTCATTTTCATTAACGACGGCCGGTTATTCAAAGAGCTTCATAATGACGGCATGACGAGAAAAGCATTTTTCGGGCAGATTCTTGAGGTATTGGCCATGCTCGGAGGTGGACATCATGACGCTGTTTAAGATTGCCGGGAAAAACATCCGGAAAAATTTCGCGAATTATTTTCTTTATTTTGCCTCGATGATCTTCAGCATCGTCATTTATTTTACGTTCGTATCCTTGAAATACGACAGCACCATCCAATCGGCATCGGACGGTTCGCAGAAGATCAGCTCGGCTTTCAGCGGAGCAGCGGTCGTGCTGATCGTTTTCGTAGCGGTCTTCATCTGGTATTCCAATTCGTTTTTCACACGCAAGCGCAAAAAAGAGGTCGGCTTATACTCGCTGCTGGGTGTTCGCAAAAAGCAGATCGGGCGGATGCTGTTTTACGAGAATTTCTTCATGGGCATTCTGGCTCTGATCATCGGAATCGCGCTTGGATCCGTACTCAGTCGGTTTTTTGTCATGATACTAATGAAGGTGATGGGTTACGCCGTCGTGGCGGATTTCTCCATTTCTCCGGCTGCGATATTGAATACTTTTGTGGTGTTCATGATCATTTCGCTGATCACATCGGTCCAAGGCTATCGCTTGATTTACCGGTTCAAGCTGATCGAGCTGTTCCGGGCGGATCAGGAGCGGGAGAAGGAACCAAAGTCTTCTGCGGTCATTGCGTTATTATCGGTGGCGCTTATCGGGTTCGGTTACTGGCTTGCGCTCCAAAATATAGTTACATCCAAGGCATGGGCGGCGATCGGCTACATGCTGACACCGCTGGTCATTTTGATATCGGTTATCCTGGGCACATATCTGCTGTTCAACACATTGACCGTGACGCTGCTGAAGCTGGCCCGCAAACACAAAAAAAGCTACTGGCGCGGACTGAACCTGATCGGGACCTCCCAGCTGCTGTACCGGATGAAAGGAAACGCGCGAACGCTGACGATCATCGCCGTGCTAAGCGCAACAACGCTGACGGCAGTCGGAACCGCGTACAGTACGTATTACAACAACCGGACGAACGCGGAGCTCGCGAATCCGAACAGTTATATGTTTATCGGGGTGGACGGCACGGCGACTGGGAAAGCCGATAAGGCGATCCGGCAGGCGGAGGGGCATAAGGTGCTTTACCATGAGTCCGTTCCTCTTCTCGAGGTGGATGCCGTTACCTCCGGCCTGAAAAACGCTTTAGGGGATGAGCAGTCGTTTACGGTCATATCGAGCCAAGAGTTTAACCGGTTGGCCAAGCTGCAGGGGCGGGACGATGCCATAAGCCTTGAAGGCAGCGAAGCCGCAGGGCTCGAACCTGCCTATTTGGAAGGCATTTCGCCTGACTATATCGGTTCGTCGATCAAGCTGAAGGGCAGCGGCATCAATAAAACCATCCATTTCAATACATTAAAAAAATACAACGTGCTGAATCTTGGATCGGTCTATTCCACCATTGTCGTTAGCGATGACATGTTTGCGGAGCTTAAGCCGAGTGCCAAGGCCCTGACTGTGGAAGCCTACGGCATTACCCATCAGGACAAGGCGAAAGAGTTAACGAAGCAGCTGGAAGGGATTTTGCCGGAGAAAGCCGGGCTTTCAAGCTTTTACGGTGATTATTCGCGGGGGATGGAATCCACCGGCCTCTTGATGTTTATGGGCGGTTTCCTCGGTCTCGTGTTCCTGGCGGCGACGGGCAGCATCATTTACTTCAAACAGCTGACGGAAGCCGGCAGCGACAAGGCCCGTTATCTAATATTGCATAAAATCGGCGTCAAGAAACGGGAAATCCGCAAATCCGTCGCCAAGCAAGTGCTGTTCATTTTTGCTCTGCCGCTTGCTTTCGGAATTGCCCACTGCGCCGTTGCCCTATCGGCCTTATCGAAAATGATGATGACCAATCTGGTCGTGCCTGTCGTGAGCTGCATGGGCGCATATGTTTTCATCTACCTGATCTATTATTTCTTAACAGTGCATGCGTACTGCAAAATCGTTACCAATACAAAATAAGGAGTGAACGGGAATGAAAAAAGGGATTACCGCTTTAGCCATCGTTTTGATCGTTCTGGTCGGATTTGTCTTATTCATCCAAAACGTGAATTTGAACCGCATCGGCGCGCAGCAATACTACGTGCAGATTACTCAAGACGGAAAGAAATTGGAAGATAAGTCTGACAGTGGACAGAAGTATGTATCGTACGAATACACACTGCAAGGCTTTAATTCTGACGGAAAGGAAAAAAGCCTCACCTTTACGGCAGGCAAGGAGCTGCGCAAGGACGCTTATTTGCGGATTTATGTGAAGGGGGATGGAGTCAGTTCCTACCAGGAAGTAAAGGCCAGTGAACTGCCAGAACAAGCGAAGCAGAAGCTGGGCGGTGCCGGGCAATAATTTCTTCATCCGGGGAAATAGGATGCAGTCTACTAAACATAATAATGAGGAGGGAAACACTTATGGTTCGAACAAATTTCAAATCTGTATCCCAAAAAGCTCTGACTTGCTCACTGGTTGCCGCGCTTGCGGCTTGTCCCTCGATCCAAGTCACCCAAGCCTGGGCCGCGCCGGCGGCTTCACCCGCCCGGTCAGTCCTGGCAGATCAGGCTCAGCATGCTCAGGTCCAATACAGGATCGACGCCCGGCTTGACGAGAACAACATGCACATAAAAGGGAGCGAAACCGTTACCTACAGGAACACATCCAAAGATGCGCTGCGGGAAATCGTATTCCATACGTTTGCCGATGCCAACCGATCCCAAGCGACCCAAACTTCGATGTTTAAACGAAACAACGAGGAGATCCAGAAAGAAAATCCGCAGAAGAAGCCGGAAGATTTTCTTGGCGGCATCGATATCCGGAGCGCGGCTGCTGACGGACAATCATTAGTTTTTTCTAACAGCAATCAAGCTCTGACCGTTGAATTGAAGCAGGAGCTAAAGCCTGGGGAAGCGGTGACGGTTGAAATCGGTTTTGAGGTGAAAATTCCATTCGGCATGCAGCGCCTGTCCTATTACAAAGACATCATCAACGGCGCACATTGGTTCCCGGTCATGTCGGTCTACGACGAGAACCAGCATGCGTGGGACAAAAAGCCGTACAGCAAGACCTTCGAAACCGATTATTACGATTCAGCGGATTTCGAAGTTCATATTAACGTGCCGGAAGCCTATCAAGTGCTGATGCCGGGGACGATCACCACGCAGGCGGACCCGAAAGAGCCCGGCCGGAAAGTCGTTACCGCCGTTGCCAATAACACCCGGGAGCATGTCTTTTTTGCCAGTCCGAATTATAAGGTTGAGCGCGTAACGCGTGACGGCCTGACCATTGAATATTATTACTTCGACAATTTGCCGGAGAAGAAAAAACTCGTCGATGAATACATCGACACCGCTTTTAAAGCTATTCAATTTTTTAGTGAAAAATACGGGAAATATCCTTACCCTGAGTTCAGGATCGCGGAGTCGTACGTAGAGGGTGTGGCGGTCGAGTTTGCCCGGGTTATCCAAATGGGGCAAATCCGGCCCAATAGCGATCCGGCGCATGATACCACATTCGTGCACGAGATCGCCCATCAATGGTTCCATTCCTTGATCGGCAACGATTCGGAGAAAGAGTCGTTTTTGGACGAAGGGTTTGCCGATTTTTCGATGGTGTATTTTGCAGAAAAACAGGGCGATAAGCTGAACGGGTTCAATTCGATCCAAGTCGATGATGTGTCTTTTATAGACAAGCCGATCGCCTCAAACAATACGGAAGCGGGGGGCGAGGCCAACCCGGTCTTTTATAAAAAAGGACGCCAGGCCATCTACCAGCTGTACCGCAAGGTGGGCGAGGACAATTTCGATGCGTTCATGCAGGAATATTTCAAGCGGTACCATTACAAAAACGCGACGATCCAAGGGCTTTTGCAGACGATTCAGGATACGCTCGGAAATGAAGCACGAAAGGAAATGGACGAGGCGCTGCATGATCCGCAGTTTGCCCTAAAGCCCGAATACCGATTGTCTGAGGCGGAAGAGGCTTCGTATTGGCGTGAACAGTTTAAAGCCGCGTACCATTCTTCTCTGGCCCAAATTGCGAATCTTCCGGCGGAAACGATGAGCCGCATCGTGGATAAGGCGCTGCAAGGCGAACCGTTGGCAATCGTGGTGAGTGATCAGGCTGGCAGCAAAGCGAAAAAGCAGCAGCAGACGATCTTGGCACAGCTTGAAGGGACCCTTGGAATCATGGGCATTCCATACGAGGTCGTTTCCGATCGGCAAACACTTAAGATAAAGCTGAAAAAGGAGCTGGGAACCAGCAATATCATTGCCATCGGCAGCGCGAAAACGAACGGACTCATCCAGGCGCTTAAGCCCGGAATCATCCAGAAATCGAAGGCCATCGGCTTCGACTGGAAAAGCAGGATGAACCAAAAGGCAGCTTCGGGCGCATACGTCATTAAGCATCCTTACAATCATAACCGTCTACTGCTGCATTTTTTCTGGAACGGTGACGCCTTGAGCGACAACGCGGTCGAACCATTTGCGGAGAAGATGCTGCAATCGCTAGGTTTTAGCGGCAACTTTTATCAGTATTACGTTTTGAACAAAACAGGCCAGGTCGCAACAGATAAAAAGATCGCTAACCCGATGGCGAAATTTTTCGGCGAAGAATAATAGCAGAGTCTCTGGCCAATATTGCCCATTACGATATATGGTTATAGTATTGGAAGGGCGGGGAAAATGATTGATGAAGACTTGGCAGGTTTTAGCTGCCGGTCTTTTTCCCTGCTTCCAGAAAGGAGATCGAACCGATTGCCGCTAAGTCAAACAATCCTCATCGTCGACGATGAGGAGGATATCGTCAAGCTTCTGCAAACCGTACTCCATAAGGAAGGCTTCGAGCATGTGTATGCCGCCTCTTCCGCCGAAGAAGGATGGATTCGGTTTCAGGACAAGCAGCCCGACCTCGTCATTTTAGATATCATGCTCCCGGATGGCGAAGGGTATGATGTATGCAAAAAAATCCGGAGCGTTTCGAACGTGCCGATATTCTTCTTGTCGGCCAAGAACGAGGAAATCGATAAAATCCTCGGATTTGCCATCGGCGGCGATGATTACATCACCAAACCGTTCAGTCCGAAGGAAGTCGCTTACCGGATCAAAGCCCGCTTCAGAAGAACGGAGACTGCGCAGGATGAGATAAAGAAAGAACATACGCTGAAGGCCGGCCCGTTCGAGCTTGACGAACATACATTGGAACTGAAGAAAAACGGCGAAATTATTGAGCTCAAACCGAAAGAGCTTGGCCTGATTAGCTATTTGCTGAAGCACCCGAACCGGATTATAAGCAAGGAAAGCCTGTACGATCAGGTGTGGGGGGAGGATTCCTTCGGTTATGACAACACGGTCATGGTCCATATTCGGCGGCTGAGGGAAAAGATCGAGGAGGATCCCTCAAGCCCGCAATTTTTGGTGACTGTAAAGGGGCTCGGATATAAGCTGGCCGTGGAGGAAACCGTGCGATGAAATGGCGGCTGACCGGGAGATATTTGGCATCCGTCGTTCTCATTGTCGTTATCGTCATTTTCATTAACCTTTTCGTGATCATCGGGCTTTATGTATATCAGAGTGAATCGCCAAAGTATCCGCTTCGTCACGGAGACCATTCAGCCGAGGCCATCACCCGCTCGTTCGGGCAAGAGATCGTCCTTTCCGAATCGGGAATGGACATCACCGGACAGGGAAAGGAGACGCTTGAGCGCAATCAGGCCTGGATTCAAGTCCTGGACGAAAACGGTAATCAAGTCTATGGCTTTCGAGTGCCGCGGGAAGCCAAAACCAAATATACGCCGATGGATATCGTTCAGACTTACAAGTACATGGAAAAAGAACTGATGTCGACCGTATTTATCGGGGAGAAGCAGGGGAACGGGGAGCGCTACAGCTATTTGATCGGCTTTCAGGACCCTTATCTGGAGCGGAATATCTTCACCTATGATATTCGGAAGGTCGGACGTTTTCTTCAAATCGGAATCGTGACCGTGATTTGCGTCGACGGTTTCATTGCACTCTGCATCGCTTATCTGTTCAGCAAGAGGTTAACCCGGCCGCTTTCCGCGCTCATCGACGGGATTAAACAGCTGGCACATAAAAACTACCAGTTACATCACGAAACGAAGGGCATCTATAAGGACGTGTTTTACAACGTCAACATGCTGACCGAGGAGCTGCGTGCAAGCGAATTGGAACGGAAAAGGCTGGACCGGATGAAAGAGGAGTGGATCGCGAACATTTCGCATGATATCAAAACCCCGCTTGCTTCGATTCAGGGGTACGCCGAAATGATGCGGGACAGGGATTATGAGTTTACGGTCGAGGAAATGCGGGATTACGCGGAAATTATTGAACGGAAGTCGCACTATTTGAAAGACGTGATCGAGGACCTGAACCTGTCCACCCGTCTGAGAAACAAGGGATTGACGCTGAATCTGAAAAAAGTTAACATCGTCAGTCTCGTCCGAAGCGCTGTCATCGATACGTTGAACGATGCCCGTTACGGTAACCGGAATATCGATTTCCAGTACAGCGAGGAAGTAATCCTCCTGGAGGCTGACGACATCCTGATTCGCCGGGCGGTCACCAATTTGATCTACAACGCGGTGGTTCATAACGATGAGGATGTTTCCATTCTAGTTACCGTCGAAAAGAAGGACGATAACGTTCGAATTGTTGTCGAGGATCATGGCAAGGGGATCCGGGAAGAAGAGCTGGAACGGATCTTTGACCGGTATTACCGCGGGACCCATACGGGAGAGCTTCATAAAGGATCCGGCCTCGGGTTGGCGATCGCCAACGATATCGTGAAGGCGCATGGTGGCGAAATCCATGTGGACAGCGAGCTACTTCGCGGAACGCGAATCGAGATCTTGCTTCAAGCTTAAGAAGCGAAAATCCTTTGGCGTAGAGAAATACCTGTTAGACGATGGGGCAATAGAAAAAAACAAGCCCAGATCAAACCCAAGTTAAGCAAATCGATGGTCGTCAAAGATCGTTGATTAACCAGGAAGCCGCAGTTATCAGAAATGATAGCTGCGGCTTCTATACTATTTACGGTATTGGTACAAGTGTAGAAATTTAATGATGTTAATTCATAAAATCATAAAGACGGCAGTACTGGAGAACCGATTAATGATCAGCCGCGGTTGTTTCCGAGTTGTCTATTGTTTCAATCAAGCGATATAGAAAATAGAGAGCGCGCATCTGAAGTTTGATCGTTTTGTTCAAGTGAACTTGGATACGATCAGAAACCTTCATCGAATCCTCGATGTTCTCTAGATCTAAACGTGCAACGGATTGCTTCAAGTTCACGGTTTCCTCGGAATAAACAGCGCTCTGCAGCACCTGAATCAATCGAATTTTAAAGAGATGCGCTTCGTGATAAAACCGGTAATCGTTATCAGGGTCTCGCTCCGTAGTGAACAGGCCGCATTGCTCCCAGTAACGGATTGCCGATTTCGAAGCCCCCGTCCGTCTGGAAACCTCGTGGATGCTGAAATGATGATTAATGTCGTGAGCTCGACTACCTTCAGAATACGATTTCAGCTCCCTTATTAGTTGATCTAAATTTGCTTTTTCCCGATGAAGCATGACCTCTCGATCCCTGACGATCCACAACGCGTCATCCAGCTCATTTCGCCTAAGACAATGCATGACCTGGCTGGTTACTTCCATCCCAAATGCGGCTGTCATGGCTTGAATACATGCCAGAAAAGCTTCATGCCGTTCTGTATACATACGATATCCGTTGGAAGATCGATCTGCAGGAGGCATCAGCCCCTTTGCTTCATAGTTTCGCAGCGTGTTGCTGCTTAGCCCGTATTTTTCTGCAAGCTTTTTGGGGCGAAAGCCCATGTGATCCCCACCTTTGGCAAAAATGCGCAAACATTAAAACCTTTGCAATGTTATTCTGGATATTTTGTTCATTTCCTTCATGTAATTTCCTTGAACCTTCCAGTTGGCTTACATGTTGTATGATGAAGTTAATTCAATTCAAGGAGGAGTTTATATGACCGTAAAACCAGTACTGCGTTCTGATATGACCATTGAGGAAATTTGCGTGGCAGGTAATCAGTACATCGAATCCGAATGGAAAACATTATACGATGCGATGTTGGATGAGTTAACGACCGCTTTTCGCGAAATCGAGGATGCTGCCTATGGACGGTATTTGGACCAGCTGATGCCCGCACTATTTGACAGCCTTGAAGACGCGGGGTTCATTGCAGCGGAGCCCCTCAAGGAACATGATTTCGTAATCGGGAAATGTCTGATATTTCGTAATTCGCTTGAAAAATGGGGGACCGAAGATAAACGATCTAGAATATTCTGGAACGTTATACGCCGTAAGGATGGTCAACAGCCCATTGGAACTCTGTTAACCGAAATCCCTCATTCTCATCTGAAGTTCGATATTCCAAGGGCACCTGTGCTCTATTCGCTGCGCGAACATGAGAGAGAACAAATCGCAAAAGGGATTCGACGGATTATGGAATAAGAATAAATCGCTTTTTGGGGAGGTAATTTGTGTGAAGGTCATGATACATGAATATATAGTCAAAACGCAGGATTCCGGGCCATACGGAATAACGAGGGGAAAAGATGGAGCCATGTGGTTTACGGAACAACGGGGCAATCGGATTGGACGAATTAATGACGCAGGCGAGATCACTTCGTTCCCCCTGCCGACAGAGAGTGCCGGAGTGATGTCGATTATATCGGATCGGACCGGGGACTTGTGGTTTACCGAGTATCAAGCCAATAAGATTGGTAGAATGTCGCTCGATGGCTATTTTACAGAATATGAACTTCCTGTCGTGAATTCAGCCCCTTTCGGCATAACCGAAGATCGTGAGGGTGCCATCTGGTTTACAGAAATGAATAGCGGCAGAATCGGAAGGTTAACTGCGTCGGGGGAGATGACCGAGTTTGAGTTGCCTAACTCAGACACATTCCCTTCATTTATTGTTCCCGGCTCAGACGGGGCATTATGGTTTACGCAGAATCAAGGGAATTCAATCGGTAGAATAACTACTGAAGGTGATGTAACCGAATTTCCGATTCCAACACCAAATTCCGGACCTGTAGGCATTACGAGCGGTCCTGACGGGGCATTATGGTTTGTGCAAATCATGAGCAATAAAATCGGAAGAATGACAACATCTGGCGAGGTTACGGAATATATGATTCCGACATCGAATGCCAAGCCCCATGCTATCATATCCGGGGAAAATGGGGATCTTTGGTTCACGGAATGGGGTGGAAACCAAACCGGTCGAATTACGGTTCAAGGAAAGATTACAGAGTATCCAATCCCGACTAATCACGCCGAGCCCCACGGTATAGCGATTGGCACAAAGGGTGACATTTGGTTCGCTGAAGAGTGCAACCAGATTGGACGTCTCATCATCTCTCCTTAACAGCATGAGACGATCATCTCATGCTGCCCCTCGCGGGCGGCCAGCAGAGAAGCTGACAGAGCCTCGAGAGATGCTGACAGAGCCTCGAGAGATGCTGTCACCTGAATCCCAAACCCAATTTGGGCAACAAATCGCAAAACGTTCGTAGGAAACCACGATGGGGAAATTTTTAATCGAGATGTAATCGCTTCGCAGGTCGCATAATATGCGGCTTTTTTCTTTGGAGTAAAATACTTTCTTGCCCTAGCTCAATGTGGGTCTCTTTTACTTAATTGCATTTTTATTTTGTCACATTTTCCGCCTCCTTCCAGTCTTGTTTAATGACAGCGTGTGGCTGCAAATCCTGTCTAACTCAATTATCTAGAGGAGGTAGTAAGATGAAAATCATCGAATTGGAACTGAGAACCGCCCGGTTAGCCGAAATGAAGGAATTCTACACAGAAAGACTTGGATTCGCTTTAGCAGATATAACGAAGCATTCAATCACGATCGTTGTCGGGGAAACGCGGTTGACTTTCATTCAAGAGGAGGAGGAAGGGGTGCTGCCGTCCTACCATCTGGCAATGAATATCCCCGAGAACCAAATCCGCGAAGCGAAAAGCTGGCTTCAAGCCAAAGGCTGTGAGGTGCTTTCCGCTGCGCCCCTTCCGTTCGCAGGAATCCAGGCAAACGAAGACATTGCATATTTTGAAGGAACGGATGCACATGCCTTCTATTTCGAGGATCCTTCGGGGAATCTGCTGGAGTTCATCGCTCGGCATCGGATGGACAATGCCTCGACTGAACCGTTCGGTCACGAATCCATTCTGAATGTCAGCGAGATCGGATTTCCCCTTCACGGAAGCATATCGGATGCCATCCAGCGCCTTGATTCTCGGTTCGACGTCACGCGTTATATCGGGGACGGAAAGATGTTTCAAATGCTCGGTGACGAGCATGGTATGTTCATCTTGGGGGATTTGGCCATCGGGTGGTATCCTTCGATGAAGATTCCGGAGGTTCACCCAATTCGAATGACGATTCTCGATCCTAACGAAGGGGAGTTTCAATTGGAGCCGTATCCCTACTTCATTCGTGTTGTAAACAATACATTGTGGCCATCCTGAGCGGGATGGCCTATACCTATAAGTAGTTTCTGTCACGACTGATAACTGCCATTGCCGAGTATTTAAACTCGTAAGTCCGCCTATGAAGCTAAGGCTGCTCTTCGCTGCAGGGCAAACCTTGCCTGAGAGGCGTCAAACGACTCAAGAGTTGGGAGCAGCGACCTATGGGATCATCGCCTTTGGTTCGGTAAAATACATAAGAAGTGCCAATTATTACATACCTTATCATTTCGTTATGGACCTTGCGTTTGTAGTAAGAACTAAATTTAAATAGATGAGGAAGTCACCCATGAGAAAATTGCTTGTGTGCACTGTAGCGATCATGCTAAGTTTAGCTGCGTTTCACACCGTTATCTACGCATCTGAAGTCCGAGTATCCGTGGATGGCCGTGAAGTACAATTCCCAGATGAGCACCCATACGTCGATCCAAAAACGAACCTTACGATGGTTCCCCTTGCTTTTGTCTCCGACAAGCTCGGAGCTACTGCGAAATGGAACGGAGAATTAAAACAAATCACGATCTCACTTAAACGTGACAACATAATGTTGGTGATTGGCGATCATCATGCACAGGTGAATGGAAAAAGAGTGGATTTTAAAGGGGCTGCGGTCCTTAAAAACGGTCGCACGATGGTCCCGCTTCGCTTCATTAGCGAGGCCTTGCATGCAATTGTGGATTGGCAGCCCTCAAGCAATCGGGTAAGCATCATGACTTCAGTGGCCCGAGTTCCGAAAGGCACGTGGATATGGGACAGTTCCATCCTGAGACAGGATCAAGACAAAATTATTATCTTCGCAAGAACAAAAGGGTTAACGTCTATTTATCTTCAGATCGACAGAGATATTGAACCGGCAGTATATGAGAGCTTTATTCGAAAAGCGAAGAGCGCAGGAATTCAAGTGGAGGCACTTGAGGGTCGTCCCGAATGGGCCTATACATCTAAGCAGGAGGATATTCAAAAATTTATAACGTGGGTGAAAGCCTATAACTCATCGGTTGGCCCGGAAGCAAGGTTTTCGGGATTGCATCTTGATATTGAACCGTATGCGCTAAGTGAATGGTCAAATGACAATAAGATCATCCTTGAAAGCTGGATGGACAATATGAGACTGATCGAGAAAGAAACCAAAGGGAGCGGCTTGAACATCGCAGTCGACGTTCCGTTTTGGCTGAATACGATAAATGTACCGGGGACGGATTACAGTATGAGCGCATGGTTGCTGGAGAAGTTCGATTCCCTGGTCATCATGAATTATCGAAATCATGCATTAGGCAGCAATGGAATTGTGGACAATGCGCAGGCCATACTGAGAGAAGCCTCAACGCTAAAGAAGAAGGTTGTGGTAGCTGTAGAGACGCTCGAAAGCACAGAAGGGCCGCGGGTTTCATTCCATTCTATGAGCAGTGAAGTGATGGAAAGAGAGTTACAGTCCGCCCATAATCAATTGGCGCACTATGCAAGCTATGCAGGCTTCGCCATTCACGATTTTAAAAGCTGGAAGGACATGCAGTAAGAGGCTATTTATGAAATGATAAACACCTCTTGGATGCCTGACTCCGGGCTTTGAAGACAACAAGCAGACGAGATTTAGTCCCATTGAAAGTCGCTGATTTAGCGACTTTTTTTGCTTTTAGGGGTTCGCCAGCAATTTAACGAAATATACCCTAAGCCTTGAAATCATGTCAGATTTTAAAAAATCCTATCCTGCTCAAGCCGATGCCACGGTAAAACTCAAGAACTAGCCTCCTTTGTAGCTTTTACAGCGCTTTGCTGTTTGCAGCACCAATCATGCTGGAACAAAACATTGAAACATACCATACCGTATGGTATGGTTTTGTTGAGGGAATTTTTGGATGGAGGGTAATTTTGAATGGTCACAGAAAAAAAACGACAGTGGTTAGAGGAAGGATTTCTGATTTTATCCGAAGAAGGGGCTGCCTCCCTGACCATTGAAACGCTCATAGGACGTTTAAAGGTAACAAAGGGGGCATTCTACCATCATTTCAAGAGTTGGCAGGACTATAAAGAAAGTCTGCTTTCTCTATATGAAACAGAACGAACACTGAATACCATTGAGTTCGCGGAACAACAACTTTCACCCCTTGATAAGTTCGAATATGTCATGGAGAAATCGATACGCCGAAATCAAAACCTGGAGGTGGCTGTGCGTGCTTGGGCGTTAATGGAACCCTTTGTGCATTCTTACCAGCAACGAATTGATCAAAGGCGAATCGATTACCTTGAGGAGATGATGTTCCTTCTCTACAGAGATCGTGAACGTGCTCGTACTATGGCGCTAATATTTTACAGTCTCCATGTAGGAAGTCAACAGCTCCTGCCCCCTGTTAAGGAGCAAGATCTAGTGAAACTTTACAGGGAAGTACAGAAAGCTTTCAATATTCAGGTATCTATAAAAGATGTGTAGGTACTACGAGGTGTAGTAGGAATTATCAATGACGGGCTTTTCGCTTACGCGAATCGACTTTCAATTGTTACCAATGAGGGGGTGCTGAGTAATGGAACGTAATGTTGATTCATCTTTCGCTATTGGTTGGAAAAAGTATGCACGCTTTACAAAAACGTCAGAATGGGCGGCTTATGTTGGCTGCTTCTGGGCTCTCCTGTATGCGGTTTTCGTCCGATTCTATCAGGCCGCAGGAGGAACCATTGGCCTTTCAGCTCCAATTATTGATCCCACTGGAGGCATTTATAAAGCAAGTTACGTAGTTGGTGTAATTATTATGCTGTGCGGGTTTATTCTGTTGGGACTCGTAAAACCATGGGGGAGGGTTGTCCCTTCATGGATTCCATGGATCGGTGGAGTGAGTGTTTACCGAGGATTATTGTTATTCCCAACGCTGATTTGCTCTGTCTTTTTAATCGCCCATGGAGCTGCAGGAATCATTACAAGAGTCCTCTTTTTGACAGGCCTCATAAGTTTGAAAATGCCGCCGGCATTTAGCGGAGACGTGGATATGCGTGTCGATGCGCTGTGGGATCTGTTTGTATACCAACCATGGTTTTTCATCATGGGGATATTGTCAAGCTTATCAGCAGCCTATTATGTGCAAACAAGAGGCGTTTCACTCTCTGCTTTGCGACGGGGCACACTGATTTTCTCGTGGATCACCATTATCGTTACTGCGATTTTTGTTGCGGCCATCGTTTTTGACTTTGTTGATAAACTAAGCTTTTTTTAAGAAGAGTCATGAGGGAGTTCAGATGCAATGATAAACCATGTATAGAGGCAGCTGATCAAACGATCAGCTGCCTCTTGCAGCGTCTTAGCTGCTTGCAAATGCTTTCGGAAGTATGGAACGATGCCTTAAGCAGACAAGGAGGGAAAGGGCGATTTCGTTGACATATCATAGCAATGGGCTTTACCTCTTCCTACTTCTCAACACGCCAATCTACCTTTTTCAAGATCAATGCGATGGAAATCAGCGAGAACAGCAAGAGTACAAGCGTATTCCAGGCGACAGACCCGGACCAGCCCGAAATCAGCACCTCCCGCATGGCCTCAGCGGCGTAAGTGGTTGGGAAGATATAAGAAAGCCACTGCAGGATCGAAGGCAATTGATCCATATCCACCATGACTGGCGTCAGAAATGAAATGAACATCATCAACGCCTGAACCAGCATATTCGTCAATTGATGGCTAGGCGACCAGAAGCCGATCAGAACACCGGCGCCAACCACGCTAAAGACAGTGAGCAGCAAAACAGGGAGTAGTCCCCAGCTGTAGTGGAATTGTATGCCGTAAGCAAGTTGGCCAATCATCGCCAGGATGATAAAAGACGGTACGCTCATGATCAAGCCGCGCAGCAGATTGGCGAAGATGAAGTTTACCTTGGCAATCGGCAGTGACGAATAATACGTGAAGTGGCCTTGATGCTTCTGCCAAGATATCTCCTGAGCCATGGAATTGAGTCCCATGACGATTAAGCCGAATAGCATATTCCCCGTAATGATGCGGGTCATGACAGCCGGGGTTGGGTCGAGCGTAAAGAATTTGAGAAACAGCAGCGTCGTTAATGGAAACATGCATGCCATAAGGAAGATCCAAACCCACGCCTCGCGGATGATCGTGAACTGAATGCGTGCCAGGATCAGCCATTCCATGATGCGGCGGCGAACGGAGCCCTGATGCTCTTGCCCTTGGAGAAAGACCGCTTCTTGCAGTTGAAAGTCTCGGCTTTGCATGGATGGTTGAATTTTTTCCATGTTTAGACCACCTCCGCTTCGGCAGGCTTATCCTGTTCGTCATCGATATGAAAATAGACGTCTTCAAGATTCGGCGGAACCAACGAGTATTCTTCAATCGGTAATTGCTTCTCAGTCAGGGCGTCAATCGCGCGGCTGGCGTCTTGCTTCTCAATCAGTGTCCGGATTCGGTTTTCTCCCATTTTGGTCCAGTGACCCAGTGCACTTAAGCTTTGGCAAACATAATCGCTTTCGCCTAAGGAGGTCGTGATTTCCAGCTTCATCCGCTGATCGACCCTTTGTTTCAACACACTGACATGATCGATGGCGAGCAGCTTGCCATGATTTACAACAGCTACTCTGTCCACGACCTGCTCGGCCTCGAGCACGTTGTGTGTTACCAAGATGACGGTGACACCTTGGCAATTACGTTCTTGTATCAGATCCCATACGAGCCTTCTCTTTTTCGGGTCCAGTTCATTGGTCGGCTCATCCAGAATCATGACGGGGGAAAACCCGATCAAGCAAGTTCCAATCCCGATTAACCGCTTCTGTCCGCCGGAAACGTTTTTCAGCAGCTTATGTCGGAGATCCTGCATACCAAAGCGTTCCAACAATTCCTCTGTTTGCTCTACGGCGGACTCCTTCGTCAGCCCCCGCAATCTTCCCGTAAAATACAAAGCTTCCCAGGTTTTTAAACTGGTCAGGGCGTGAGGCTCTTGCGAATAGTATGCCACCTCCTGGGCAACTCGTTTGGTTTGGGTCTGTACGCTGGTTCCTTTGTAACGAACCGTACCTGAGGTGGGAGCCAGGTGACCTACCATCTGCTTGATTAGCGTGGATTTGCCTGCGCCATTCGGACCGAGCAAGCCGAGAATCTCTCCTTGTTGAACGTCGAAGCTTATGTCTTGATTGGCGACAACCTTTCCTTTTTTGTACGTTTTATTCACATGCTCCAATTGATAAATCAGCTTCAAGATTCTTGCCCCTTTCTGTTCGTATGGTTTTGCTGCTGCGTGTCTGAACCTCATGAGAGTTTGAATTCGTTGGTTGCTTAATCGTTTGATGAGATGATTCTAATAGCGTGCTTAACGGTAAATCAGCAGACGTTACTCTAAAGATATCGTAATGTGTTTCCATGGAGTGACGGGCGGTAGAATGGTTTTCGTCTCCGTCGGAGGACGGAGAAAGCTGCTATGCTCCTTAGTCCAATGCTTTGATTGGCAGGAAATTTATAGCTGTTAGAGAGACATCATCTTCTTCCGTGTAACCCCCAATAACTTCTTGCGCGAAATTACGGTAATATCCAACACAATTTCACCCCACACTTCAAATGAATTTTTATTTTAGAAATTTTGCGTCCATTTGCTATTTCCGCCGTCTTCCTACCGTAGTACAACATTATGGAGGAGTTGGTTGAAATGGATAAAAAGAACATTTTGCGGATTGGCGATGATAATGCAGGTGCCTGGCATCCGCTTGGGCCTGTAGCCAAAGAACTTGAAAAGATACTGGATGGAGAATCTCGGCTAATCGTAACTAATGATTATGAAAATTTATCGATACTCGATACTCATCAATATGACGCGTGCATTTCCTATGCGGATAGGAAATCGTTGACTGGTGGGATTCAATGAAACTATAATGGTTTTATTGAAAGGGGATGCCGAACATGGCCATCGTTAGCCGTTATACAATTGCGCTTCATATTTTGACTTGGCTGGCCTACTGGGCGGAGAAGGACGAATTTTTCCCTTCCGACCGGATCGCGAACAGCGTGGGAACGAGCCCGGTTTTTCTGAGGCGGATTCTCGGACAGCTCGCGAAGGCGGGCCTGGTACTCGTGCAGCATGGCGGGACAGGGGCAGGCTGGAAGCTAGCTCGCCGTCCGGAAGATATCAGCCTGCTGGACGTGTATGAGGCTGTTGTGCAGACACCTCTGTTCGAGATGCACCACAGCCAGCCGAACCCCAGCTGTATTATCGGCCACGGCATTCAGCCTGCCCTGCAGCGGGTTTATGAGGACAGTGAGGAAGCGTTGAAGCTCCGGCTGGCACAGGAGTCAATCGGCGATCTGGTCGCTTCAGCGCTTGAGCACGGGAAACTGTGATGCCGCTACAACGGCAAACATCTGAGAAGAGTCGCTCGCTGGTGGGCTGTCAGAAATGATGGACCGATCAGACACAACTGCTGGCTTGGATTCCGGCCGGTCCGAGAACCCCGGCAAGGAATCCGGCTTGCCGTTTGATTAAGACCGATCCGCGTCTTTTTCTACGCTAATCAATGTAACTATTTCAGTTGCAATGAGAAGGAGGAGGAAGATTTCAAGTTCAGTTTAGAACGGAAGCGGCGCATCTAGGCATTCAATGTAACTGGTTCAGTTGTGTTGATGGCATGAATGGTTCAGGCTGTCGCCGCAAACCAAGCGTGTTTATATTGCACATTGTAACTTATTCAGTTCCATTGAAGAGTCGATTTTAGATTAAGGAGAAGGATTTCATGGACAAACGAATTTTTTGGTTAGCGCTCGGATCCTTCGCGATCGGCACGGAAGGGTTCATGATCGGCGGTCTGCTGCCGACACTGGCGGCGGCGCTGCACGTGTCGACGGCGCTTGCCGGACAGCTGGTGACGGCGTTCTCGCTCGTTTATGCCGTGTCGTCGCCGCTGCTGACGACACTAACAGGGAGGATGGAGCGCCGGACACTGTTGTTCGGCTCGCTGCTGCTGCTCGCTGTCGGAAACGTGGTGTGCGGGTTCGCTTCCTCGTACGGCTGGATGCTAACAGGTCGGATCGTCGCTGCGCTGGGAGCGGGCCTTTTCTCGCCGGGTGCAGTCGCCGCCGCCTCTACGCTGGCCGCTCCTGAAAAGCGAGGGCGTGCGGTGTCGATCGTCGTAGCTGGGCAGACCGTCTCCCTGATCCTGGGCGTCCCATTCGGGACGTGGGTCGCCCTGACGTTCGACTGGCGCATGACGTTCTGGATCGTCGGCGGGGTAACGCTGCTCGCTGCACTAGCTATCCAGCTGCAGTTCCCTCGGGTGGCACCGGCTGGGGCGGTCGGCATGTGTGAGAGACTGTCGTATTTGAAGCAGCCGGAGCTGCTATCCGCCTTGCTGACAACGCTCGCTTGGGCTACCGGAATTTTTTCGCTCTTTACGTACGTTTCCGAACTTTTCGCCGGCTACGGTGCTGGTGGCCGGATGATCAGCGTCGTGCTGTGCCTGACCGGTATCGCCAGCTTCATCGGGGTGCGGACGGGGGGCATCGCCGCGGACCGGATCGGCCCGAATCGGACGGTCCCGCTGGCGCTGATCATGCTCACGGCCTCGCTATTCCTTCTGTCTGCGTTGAACGGCTTTGCCGGCCGTCCCGGCATTCTCGTACTGGCGGTGAGTGCAATGGCACTGTACGGGTTCAGCGGCTACATGTTCAATCCTGCGCAGCAGCATCGGCTGATCGGGCTGTCAGGACCTTCGTCAGGCATCGTCCTGTCACTGCAGTCTTCCGTCCTTTACGTGGGAAGCGCTTTGGGTGCGTCGGCTGGTGGAGCCGTCGTGCGTTTCGCCACCGCCGGGGAAATCGGCTATTTCGCTGGCGCTATGACGGCGATGTCACTCGTCTTGTTCGCAGTGAGCCTGCGCCTGGAGCGGCGTGAGGCACATTCAGGTCACTCGCCCGCCGCAGACGATTCGGGCGCTTCTGGATAAGCTACGCAACAAACATGATGAACAAATCTTACGGCGGGCGCAAACTTATAAAACTGTAGTCGCTGGTTTGCTTTGGAACGTAATTTGATACGATCAGGAGCAGAATAGTTCCGTAAGCTGGCCCCTGAATAGAACCGTTGTCGATATTTTTTTCTCCCAAGGACTTGATTTTTGATAAATAAAGATTTATGGTTGACCCATCAATCATTGAGGAGTCAATGAATTGAAGGAGGTATTTATCATCTCTACATGTCATACAGAGGACCTGCTGTACTTGTTAATGCATTTAAACAAGCATATTGCAACCCGGTTTGAACGATGTGCAGGAGTAAGTCCCAATCGGCTCGAACTCCTGTGCAAACTGACGGGCGGCCAGATTAGCCAATCGGATCTGCAGAAGGCAGTGTCTATTGATCCGGCTGCGGTGACCCGTCATGTTCAGCAGCTGGAAGCGGAAGGAATACTTCTGCGAACAAGATGTGAGAGCGATAATCGGATTACGCTGGTTCAGCTAACCGAAGAAGGTAAGAGAAAGGTAGCGATGTTTAAAGCGGAGAAAGACCGATTTATGGAGGAGCTGCAGGCAGATCTTACGGAATCGGAACGACTTGGCATGATTCAAGCTCTACAGAAGCTGAACTGCAAGATTCAACAAATGAAAGAAATAAGCAAGACTAACTCATAATAGAGATAAAAGGAGAGAATATCATGACTGTAACTACCCTAAACAATGATTATAAAGAAATTATTACTTCCCGTCGCTCCGTGCGTGTGTACGATCCAGCGGTCAAAATCAGCCGCGAGGAAATGACTGAAATTTTGGAAGAAGCGACTTTGGCGCCGTCATCCGTCAATCTTCAGCCTTGGAGATTTCTGGTTGTCGATAGCCCGGAAGGTAAAGCTACGCTTGAAGAGCTTGCGCCAGGCAACAAAACGCAAGTTACAACTTCCTCTGCCGTCATTGCCGTTTTCGGGGATATGAACGCATTTGACAATGCCGACGAAATTATGGGGACCGCTGTGGAAAAAGGGTATATGCCGCAAGAGATCAAAGATCAAATGATGGCAAACTATACGGATCTTTTTGCACGTATACCAGCACAAGCTTTCCGCGAAATGATTCTTATTGATTGCGGCTTGGTATCCATGCAGCTGATGCTTTCTGCTCGTGCCCATGGATATGATACAAACCCGATTGGCGGCTATGACAAATCCAGAATTGCGGAAGCATTTGGTATGGAGAAGGAACGTTATGTACCGGTTATGCTGATTTCTGTAGGTAAAGCCGCTAAAGAGGCACGTCGAACAACTCGTCTTCCAATTGACCGCGTTGCGGAGTGGAAGTAAGGTTATGGACATGATTATTATTCATGCAAAAATGAAAGTAAACCGTGAACTGGAAGCAGAATTTCTGGAGTCCGTACAAGATCTTATAAAGTCATCCCGCGCGGAAGCAGGGAATGTGTCCTATAAGCTCTTGAAGGATACAGAAGAGGATGACACCTACGTGATGGTTGAACAGTGGAAAGATCAAGAAGCAGTGGGGGCTCACAATGCAAGCAGCCACTTTCAGGCGTTCGTTGCCCAAGCACCGAAATATCTGGCAGCTCCGTTAGATGTTCAAGCTTTTTCTGGTCAGCCTATCCGTAAATAAATTCAAGATCAAAAGTCAAAAAAAAAGGTCAGCCCTTGAGGGTTGACCTTTTTTTGCATCCCGTTATGCGCGAAAGAATCAGCTCGATATTATGCGTATCAAAATCTTGGATTGCAATTCGAAAAGGATCCAGGATTATTCGCAATCGACTCTAATTACGAATAGTTGATGTTAACGTAATGCATAGAACATTTGAAACACTGACATTATGCTGTCAATGTTTCAAGCCTATAGTTGAAGTAAGTTTCCTAAAGCGTGGATGCATCTAAGCAAGTCTTCATAGACGGAGGATATTTCGATTAGATCGCGAACTATGGTTAGGAGTAATAAAGTCTTTATTTCAGGAGGCGGCGACATGTTGAAACTATTCGAATATAACTGGCAGGTTCGCAAAGATTGGTTTTACTGGTGCGATACGGTGAGCGAGGAAGAGCTACTGGCAAGACGGACCGGAGGCATAGGCAGCATTCTCTACACACTGTATCACATCGTGACCGTCGAATATGCTTGGTTGTGCGGGGATTTGCAAGGGAAGGAGCTTGACATCCCTTCGTTCGAGGAGTGTGCCAGCGTGCAAGGATTACGGGATTATTCGGATCGGACCCATGCAGAAATTGCACCTTTCATCTATGCTTGGAATGATAGCCTGGAAGACCGTATTATGGTTGACACAAACCAGGACGGGGAGCAGGAATACTTTACATTCGGTGAGGTGATGCGGCACGTGATCGCGCACGAAATTCACCATATCGGTCAGTTGTCTATATGGTCACGGGAAATCGGAAAGAAGCCGGTTACGGCAAACCTGATTCGAAGAGGGCTATTCGATAAATCACGTTGAAGAAGGCTATTCGATAAATCACGTTGATGTATTGGATATACACGAGGAATATATCTCTTGCAACAACGAAATGTAAATTCAAGAGATGATGAGCAGCCGTTACCCGGTGGAAACCCGAGAAACGGCTGTTGTTATATGCTTCTGGTAGAAGGGCACTCATACCAACGAAAAAATGCCCGGGAATAAGATTGCCATCGACACCAACCGCCGACCGTAATGTCTGGCGGGTGAAAAAGTTGTGATGAACGAAACCTCTCTCCAAAGGGTTCGCGTCCGGTTCGTCATCCTTGGTGGCGGAACCGCTGCTCGTTTTTTTTGTCAAGCCGAATCGACTGAATCAACTGAGTCAATTCCATGCTTCCCTTCATTGCCATAAGCACAGACATGATCTTTACCCATAAAATGACGTCCGGCTGATAGATGGTGGCAATATGCCATACTGGCATGATTTTCGTCGTGCTCAATATCAGGATGATTAGAGGGCCTGCGAATTCCAGAGCAATTTTCGATACAACTTTAATCGATATTGCAGTATCAGGATCAGGCTTCTTGAAGCCAAAACAGCGCTTCGCAGTACGAGCGGTCGAGTATATTCCCCAAGCGCTTAGCACGAATATGAGTCCATTTATAAGCAAATATTTCACCGAAATGCTAAGAAATGTTCCTTCAAACGGATGCCCATTCAGTATGCTAATGACACCGGAAGCAATATCGGTAGTCGTAATGACATGCGTTTTGAGAAAAGTGGAATCGATCGCGCCCAGTACGTTGGAGAAAACGATAACGCCCAGCTCTTGCTCAGGAACAATATAGGTTTGGGCTTGGAAGCCTATTGAACCACCCGGCTGACCAATAACCGGCATCCCGTTCATGCGGCCCGACATCCAACCCATGGCATACGTTCCCGGCACAGGTTCGGTCTGCATCAGTCGCACACCTTCCGGAGAGAGCACAGAATCATCTTCAAAGCTGCCGCCGTTTATTTGTGCGATCAAGTAATGGCTCATGTCTTTTGCACTGGAATAAAGATACCCCGCCGGAGCATCCCCTGGAATAAAAATATAAGGGCCATCGTAAGCAATATTGTGCCCAAATATGCGCCGGTATGGCGTAGCTAACCCGTGCTCGGCTGCTTCATCGTGCGTAACGAAGCTGTTCTGCATAGAAAGTGGACTAAAAATATGTTCCTTTACATAGTCGCCATACGATTGGCCGGACACTTGTTGCACAATATAGCCAAGCAGTACGTAATTAGCGTTTGAATACCTATAGGAATGTTCGGTTTGCGTGGTATTCTGTAAAAACTTTTCCGCATAAGATAAGGCGTTTTTCTCCAGAGCATCTTGATCTTGGTCATTGATGCTTGACAGCGTATTGCTAAAAGTCGAGATTTGGGAGAACCCGCTTGTTTGGTTTAGTAACTGACGTACAGTAATAAACTGTGCACCTTTGAATTTGGCAGGGATGTAGCGCTGTATAGGTGCATCTATGTCAAGTTTTCCTTCTTCCGCAAGCTGCAGAACGGCCATAGCTGTAATTGACTTTCCGATCGAGCCTATTCCAAAAGGCGTTTCGGGTGTTACAGGACGGCCCGAAGAATCAGCTTGACCATATCCTTTCAGGTAAAGAATGCGATCCCCCTGTACAATCCCGAGAGCCAGACCCGGCAGGTTTTGCCTTTCCATCTCACGAGCAATATACGCATCCACTTCGGAGAAGTCAGAATCTCCATTGCCCTCTGCTTTCGAGCTTCCATCGCCCAGCGTGGAAATAAACAGGCTGAGGATCAATAAACTTCCTACAATGATGGCCACTTTCCTAATATTCATTTTCATACCACCCGAACCCCATTATTTTTAACTGCACATTGATTCAAAATTCGAGTATATTCTTGATGTCAAAATCGAAGGGCAGCAAAGTTCACGCTAGATTAACTTCATAAGATTGACCGCTTGCCAAAATAGATTGCATTCGGTTTTGCTACCGTTTATGAATCGGTACTTTCATTTATGCACGGAAGCTAGAATGAATATATTTATATTCATTCACCCAATGGTTAAAGGAAAGGCCTATCATGAATCATCTAGGATGATCCGTTAGGCCCTTCAGAATAAATTCCGCTAGGTATTGAATAATTTGAGGGAAGTATTGGATACCGATTTCATCTTTATGCGTATCGATGTAAACCAACGAATCAAAGAAAACGGGGAGTAGCTCTTCATCAATATCCGCTCTGATTTTCCCTGCAGACTTCCAGGCTTTAAATAGCTCTGTGTAAAGACTTCGGAAGGAGTCCAGATTTTTGCTGCCTTCTTGCCTGTAGTACTGCTCCAGTTCCTTATAGAAATCCCGGTTGTACCATTCCTTCAAAATTGGGTTGGTGTTAACGGCCTCGATATTCTTCGTTACCAGTTGGTTTATCAGCTCCAGCGGTTCTTGCTCTAAATCAAGCGATTCGAAAAGTCGTTTCTTGAGGTTCTCATTTTCTTGGATATAGATCTCTAAAAACAACTGCTCTTTAGATGAATAATAATTGTAGAACGTTCCAACGCCAATGCCGGCTAATTTCGCTATTTCCGCGATGCTGGTCTTCTTGAATCCTTTTGAACTGAATATCTCCTTCCCGCATTTAAAGATGTCTTCTTTCTTGCTCATGACTCATTACTCCGTTCGGAATGAATATTTTTAAATTCGTTCATATTGAAGCACAATGCATAAGTTCTGTCAACAGCACACACCTAGTCAGAAAAGCGGTCCGTCGAATCCGTTCAACCGTGCAATGACGCCGATTTGACCGATATGGTACGACTCATGATCGAAAATATGATGGAAGATCCATCGGAGCGTCGGCGGTGAAGGCGGTTCCCAACCGTCTGAAAAATGAGGGAGCTGTATGGCTGGCTCGTCTTCATCGTATTCCATGGCGCTAAGTTTGAGGTCAGTATGGTTACGTATGTCGATATATGCCTGGAGAATCTGCTGTGGGTGATCCAGAACGCCTTTGAGCCGCCGCTCTTCTTTAAGAGCAATCACGTTAATCCATTCGTCTTCGCTGCGAGCGATGTGCTCAACGATCCAAGCGATGGAATTCGGGTGGTCCGGATGCCTTGCATACCACTGTGCTTCAGTTAATTGATTTAAATAAGGAATCAATATCTTTCTTGCGTCGTTCCGATAAGGAAAAAAGGTAGCGAGTTTCATAAAAGCCTCCAATAAAAATAGAGTAGGTAGAGGTTGGCAAAGGTTTATCATGTGTCAGTGTAACTTATTTATGGAGAAGGGAGCAACGGATAACGATGTTTGCATCCAAATTTATTGAACGATAAGAATCGCCGCATCAGTTGCGGCTTTTATGTATTGTATTAAGAATCATCAAATATTGCATGTCATGGGCAGTCCATCAGAAGGCAGCGTCGAATGACTTGATCTATATTTCCACATGATGTATATTGGTTTTACATAGACATATCAGCAGGTCAAAAAAGGAGGAGCCATGTCACCACGTACCAAAGAACAGAATGATGCGATCCGGGAGATACGGATGAACCAAATTATGCAAGCGGCTGCTGAGGTTTATTTGGAGAAGGGGATTCAATTGGAAATCCGCGATGTTGCGGTCAAGGCAGAGCTCGGCTACGGAACCGTGTATCATTACTACAAAAATAAGCAAATGCTTTTGGAAGATTTACTGTGGGATGCCCTGAATCGAACGGAGTCGGCAGTTCAGCCCGCTTTGACGGGGGAGGGCGGCCGTTCGCATGAAGCTGAGTCGTTCTCCAGGCTGCTCCTGCGGAAGTGCATCCAGGATCCTTCCGTATTTATTTTGCTTAAATCGGTTGCGGATAATTTTCATCACTTCCCCGGAAACCGGTTCATCAAGCTGTTTGCCGATTTTCAGGAGCGGATCTATTCGCCTTTTGTGGAAATGATTCGTGAAGGAATCGACTCCAAATCCCCGGAGAAAACAGCAAATCTGATATTTGGCTCTCTTATAGGCTGTGCAGCATTGAACATCCACCACAACATGCAGAGCGAGTTGGATGTGGAAGGGTTTGTCGAGATGATTTTTTCAGCTTTACAGTCAAAGGGGAGATAAATGGAATGATCATCCTGAAATCGAGCTCTGAAATTGAAGAGATGAGAAAAGCGGGCTCCATTGTCGCTGCTTTTCACCAAGCCATTGCAGATATGATCCGTCCGGGTGTCACAACGCTCGATATCGAGTCGTTCGCGGTGCGGTTTTTGAAGGAGAATGGCGCCAGGGCTTATACGATGGGCTACAACGGCTATCCGTTTGCGACATGCGCGTCTGTCAACGACGTCATCGCCCATGGTTTTCCGAACCGGAAGCCGCTCAAGGAAGGCGACATCGTCACAATCGACATCGTCGCGGAGGCGGATGGCTGGATCGGCGATTCAGCTTGGAGTTATGCGGTCGGTGAGGTGTCGGACGAAGCCCGTAAATTGATGCAGGTAACGAAGGAATGCTTATATCTTGGTATCGAAAAAGCGGTGGTCGGAAACCGGATCGGCGATGTCATGCATGCGGTTCAAACCTATGCCGAGCGTAACGGATTCTCGGTGGTGCGCGATCTGCTCGGACATGGCGTGGGAAGGGAGATGCACGAGGAACCTAATTATCCCCACATCGGAAATCCGGGTAAAGGGTTCCGCTTGAAGGAAGGGATGGTATTTACGATCGAGCCGATGCTAAATGCCGGAACACCGTTAATGACGATTGATGCCGACGGATGGACCGCGAGAACCGCTGACGGTTCGCTTTCCGCACAGTACGAGCATACGATCGCCATTACTGCGGATGGCCCGATTATATTGACGGCACAATAGAATTAACTTTTATGATTACAAACCGATTTCAAATCTAGTTTTTTTATTAAACGTGACCATCATTATCTCGCGTTTTTGTATGGGCACCATAAGGGAAACGAGCTAATTTTTTGGGAAGACACTCTATAGGGGATGTATGACGACAAGTACATACAAGCTTATAAGCCGCGTAGAAGCGGCCTTTTTTTGTTTTAACGGTCATGTTATTGTCAAAACCTTGAGGATAAGAACAAACACTTTTAGCCAAAAATGATAAGAACAATATAGAGGTAACCGTGATTGAAACGGATGATCAACATTGAAGTTATCCCTGCCGGAACAAAAGCCGTTGACAAAGCAGCTACTACGTGTTACTTTATAGCGGTAGTAAGTAATACTGCATACCAGTCGTACAGAATAGCAAGGAGTGATTGTGCTGGAAAACCTAACGGAAATGCTCAAAGGTGTGCTTGAGGGCTGTGTCCTTGAAATTATAAGCCGCAAAGAAACCTACGGCTACGAAATCACACGGCAGCTGAACGCCCTCGGCTTCAAGGATGTTGTGGAGGGAACGGTGTACACCATCCTGATCCGGCTTGAAAAAAACAAATTGGTGGAGACCACCAAGAAGCCCTCCGACATGGGACCGCCGCGAAAGTTTTTCTCGATCAACGACGCAGGGCGTGAGGAGCTGCGGAAGTTCTGGGAAAAATGGGAGTTCGTATCATCAAAAATCAACGAATTAAAGGAGGAGAAACGATGAATTTTTGGGAAAGAATCACAGGCAGCGACATGACGAAGGAAATGAAAGCCTTTGAATCGCGAGCCAAAAAGCTGCCGGCTGACTATCAAGCGGCATGGGAACAAATTAATGCCTATCTTTGGCCGCACTCCGATTTCACCGGCCGCAACCTCATGCCCATTCTTGACGGTGTGCTTGGGCTGCTCGAAGAAACGGCGGCTGATGGTCAAAATGTTCAAGAGGTATTGGGTGGCGATATCAAAGGCTTCTGTTCAGCCCTGGCGGGTGAAGAAGGGGCAAAGTCTATTCGCGACAAGTGGCGCGAGCAGCTCAACCATAATATTGCAAAAAAATTAGGCAAATAGGAGGGAGGATGACATGAGAATCCGAGATATCATCGAAGGCAGAAAAGAGTGGCGAGCGCACGTGGCGCGCGTCAAAGCGCTTCCGCAGGATTATCAGATTGTTTATAAAGAGATTCAAAAGTATCTCTTTAAGGTCGGCCCAGTTGAACTAACCGAAGGGACGGGTTTGCTCTCGGGGATTGTCGATCTATTTGAGGAAGGCGCGGCTTCAGGGAAAGGTGTGCTCGAAGTAACGGGCAGTGACGTAGCGGCTTTTTGCGATGATCTAATCCAAGATTCAAAAACGTACGCAGACATTTATCAAGAATCTATTGGCCAAGGAGCTAACAAGACGGCGAAAAAGGATACGGATAAAAAATAAATAGGGGGGATCGGGATGAAAACAGCGATTGAAGTTAAAGGTCTGCGAAAATCTTACAAGGACGCAGAGGTTTTGAAGGGCGTCGATTTTGATGTGAGGCGGGGTGAAATCTTCGCTTTGCTTGGCTCCAACGGCGCGGGCAAGACGACGATTGTCAGAATTCTTACGACGCTGCTCAAACAGGGTGGAGGCACAGCCGTTGTAAACGGATTTGACGTTGCGTCAAATCCCGAGAATGTGCGGCATGCGATCAGTCTGACCGGGCAATTTGCCGCGGTTGACGAGATATTGACCGGGCGGGAGAATCTGATTTTGATCGCCAAGCTGCGACACCTTAAACATCCGCGTCAGGTTGCGGATGACATGCTCAAACGCTTCGGCCTGACAGATGCCGCGGACCGCAAGGCATCTACTTATTCAGGGGGGATGCGCCGCAGGCTCGACATCGCCTTGAGCCTTGTGGGTAATCCGCGGATTATTTTCCTCGACGAGCCAACGACCGGGCTTGATCCTGAAGCACGCATCGAGGTTTGGAAGACCGTAAAGGAACTGGCGGACGGCGGCACGACGATATTTCTGACCACACAGTATCTGGAAGAGGCTGAGCAGCTTGCCGATCGAATTGCCATTTTGCATGAGGGTAGGATTATTACCAATGGCACGCTTGAGGAACTGAAAAAGCTGTTCCCGCCTGCAAAGGTGGAGTATGTGGAAAAACAACCTTCATTGGAGGAGATCTTCCTCGCAATCATCGGTAATAAGGAGGGTAAGTAACGATGAACAAGTACTTTTTCAGCGACATGAACGTTATGCTAGGACGTTCCATGCGCCATATTTTTCGCAGCATGGACACCATCATCACGGTCTGCATTACACCGATTGCGATGATGCTGCTGTTTGTCTATGTGTTTGGCGGCGCAATTCAAACCGATACGGATAACTATGTGAATTATCTGTTGCCCGGCATCCTGCTGATTGCGATTGCAAGCGGGATATCCTACACGGCTTACCGCCTGTTTATGGATAAGCAACGGGGCATCATTGAGCGGTTTCACTCCATGCCGATTGCTCGTTCCGCCGTGCTGTGGGGGCACGTGCTGACCTCGGTGGTATCCAACGTCATTTCTCTTATCGTCATCATTGTCGTAGCACTTATTATGGGCTTTCGCTCTTCGGCAGGGATTCTTCCATGGCTCGCCGTAACCGGCATACTCGTTCTGTTTACGCTGGCTTTAACTTGGGTTGCGGCGATTGCCGGATTGTCCGGTAAATCGGTCGAAGGTGCAAGCGCATTTTCCTATCCGCTTATCTTCCTCCCGTTTATCAGCTCGGCCTTTGTGCCGACCGATTCGATGCCGAAGGTCGTTCGCGCTTTTGCCGAAAATCAGCCGGTAACTTCAATCGTGGAAACCATCCGTGCGCTATTATCAAATCAACCGGTAGGCAATGATATCTGGATTGCGCTTGCGTGGTGTATCGGCATTATGCTCGTCGCTTATTTCTTTGCGATGCGTGTGTACAATCAGAGAGCAGCTTAATGTTTGCAGGCTTTATAATAAAAATCGCGGTCAAAACCCGTTAAGAAATCCCTTTTATTAGGGAACTCTTGGCGGGATTTTTTTTTGCGAAATGGATTGAAATTATTGTATTCGTTGAATATAATACAAGACATAACAATATAAAGCGTTTTCAAGAGAAGGTGGAGCCATGAATATTGCAGGCATGAATATTACGTACAGGCATTTTCCGTTCGAGCATTTTCTTGAATCCATGACGGAGCTGGGGGTGGATCGGATCGAGCTGTGGGCAGGCGAGCCCCATTTTTACGTGTATCGGGGAGGGATCGGCCAATTAAGGCGCATCAGGAAGGATCTCAAATCAAGGAACATGAAGGTGGTTTGTTATACCCCAGAACAATGCGTGTATCCGTTTAATCTTGCGGCTTCGGATCAGGAGCTGCGGCAGAGAAGCGTTGATTACTTTGTCGAAAATGTATACGCAGCGCTGGAATTGGACGCCAACATGATGCTGGTCACCTCTGGAATCGGAAGCTTTCATGTACCCGTCGAGGAGTCCTGGAAGTATGCCGCCGATTCGATCGGTCGGCTGTCCAAGGTGGCAGAGCGGGAGGGAGTCACGCTTGCTTTGGAGCCTTTAACCCGCTTCGAATCGAACCTCATCACCGACGTCAAAGGCATTCAACGAATGATGGACGAGATCCGATCGCCGGCGCTCAAAGGAATGATCGACACCGTAGCGATGCAGCTCGCCGGGGAGAGACCAGAGGATTATTTCTCTACGCTGAAGGAACTCTGCCATTTTCACTTGATCGACGGGGATGGAGCGACGGACGCTCATCTGGCCTTGGACGAGGGGACGCTGGATTGGAGAGGTTACCTTGAAAGTCTTAAACGGCATGGATACCAAGGCACTTGTTCGTTGGAAATCATGGGATTTCATTATTATCAAGATCCGCACGATACACTCATGCATTCGATCCGGAAAATACGGGAAATAGGCATCTAATCATCTTGATATGGAGGAACTCACGATGAGTAATGGCACACTTACACGAAAGCTGGGCTTTTGGTCCGCTTTGGCTTTGGCCGTCGGAACGACGATCGGCTCCGGGATATTCGTCTCGACCGGAGACGTAGCCAGAGCCGCGGGATTGCCCTCGATATCGATACTGGCCTGGATTATCGGCGGCGTGATCGCCATACCGCAAGTCATGGTGCTAGCGGAGCTGTCAACGGCCTATCCCGAAAATGGAAGCGGTTACGTTTATCTGAACAAGGCGGGCTGGCGACCGCTTGCCTTCCTGTATGGCTGGGCGACGTTCTGGGCGCTGGATCCCCCGTCCATTTCGATCATGGCGCTGGCGATCGTCACGTATCTGGCAACCTTTTTTCCGTTTTTCTCGGGAATCGCCGGCAAACTGCTGGGGATCGCGATCATTCTGTTCATCACCTCCATTCACTACCGGAGCGTGAAGGAGGGTGGGCGATTTCAAGTCGTCATTACGCTGATCAAAATCATTCCATTTCTGATCGTGATCGTTTTAGGTTTGATGTACATGAATTACGATCACTTCTCCTACACCCCCGCGCCCGGCTCCGCAAGCGGCAGCTTGATTGGCGGCATTTCGGCCACAACCTGGGCCTACACGGGCATGGCGTCGATCTGCTTCATGGCGGGAGAAATCCGGAATCCGGGCAAAGTGCTGCCAAAAGCGCTCATTAGCTCGGTGCTGATTGTCCTGGGGTTATACACGCTGCTTTCGGTGTGCATTACGGGGCTTATGCCCTTTGACAAATTGCTGGGTTCCAGCGCTGCCGTGTCCGATGCGGTCAGCTATATTCCGGGGTTGGCCAACATCGCGTCCCCATTCGTGGCGGTCACGGCCATCATCGTCATCCTAGGCTCCTTAAGCTCGTGCATCATGTTCCAGCCCCGCCTGGAATACGCCATGGCCAAGGACGGGCTGTTCTTTCGACGGTTTGCCAAGGTTCATCCCAAGTATGAAACACCAAGTTTTTCGATTGTGGCCCAGGTGAGTTATGCCTGCATCCTTGTATTTTTCAGTGATTTAACTTCGCTGCTCGGGTATTTTACCCTGATCCAGCTGGTCATCAACATTTTGGACTTTGCCGCCGTCTATAAATGCCGGAAAAGGGAGGATTATAAGCCGATTTACAGAATGCCTATTTGGAGGGTGACGACGGTTCTGGCCATTCTTGGAGCGGCGTGGCTTGCTTGGGGAACGTTTACCTGGGCTCCACTTGAGGGGATGATCGCCGCGTTGATCGTCATCGCAACCGGCTTGCCCGTCTACTATTACTGGGAAAAGAAATATGGCCGAACAAGGGACCCGGACAACAAACCGCATATCGTGGCGTAACGATCTGTCATTTAAAAAATGATTGCAACAAATGTATTACCAAAATATAATACAAGACATAACAAATAAAGAATCGGAGCGCACCTGCTCTGGTACAGGAGGAATCGATCAATGTTTAAATTTGACGAAGAGCTTTTCCTAAGACTTGTTGAAACAGAAGGGCTGGCATACCGAAGCCAAATCGAGGAGATTGTGGACGGGATCTGCCGGAAAGGTTACAGCAACATTTTCATGATCGGTGCCGGCGGCACGATCGCCATGATGTACCCTTACGAATATATCCTCAAATCCAATTCGTCGATCGACGTGCACGCGGAAATCGCCGCCGAATTCGTGGTGATGAACAACAAGCATTTCAGCAAAGATTCGGTATGTATCTTCACCTCGGTATCGGGAACCACCAAGGAGATGATCGAGGCCATCGAATACTGCAAATCTCGGGGGGCAACAACCTTTGCTTTGGTGGCCGAGCCGGATACGCCGATCACCAAGCTGGTGGACCACTGCATCACGACGGGATCGGAGAAGCATTCCTTCGATACGTTTTTCATGCTGCTGTATATGGTCGTATTCCGGTTCATGCATAACCGTAACGAGTTCCCTCAATACGAACAGTTCACGAAAGAAGTAGCCCTGCTTCCGCGGGCTATTCTGGACGCCGTCAAAGCATTCGACCCCAAGGCGGAAGCTTTTGCCATTGAGCATAAAGACACCGACTACCACATGATGGTCGGCTCCGGTAACCTGTGGGGCAATACGTATTCTTATGCCATGTGCGTGCTGGAAGAGATGCAGTGGATCAAGGCCAAATCGATTCATGCAGCCGAGTTCTTCCACGGTACGCTCGAGCTTGTGGTGGAAGATACCAGCGTTATCCTGCTGAAGGGCGAGGATGAGACTCGGCCGCTGACAGATCGCGTAGAACGTTTTGCCGAAAAAGTCACGAAGCGACTGACGGTCATCGATACCAAGGATTTTGCCATGGAAGGTATCAGCGAAGAGTTCCGGAAGCATTTCGCAGTCAGCATCAACTGGGCGCTGCTCAGCCGGATCAGCGTCTATCTGGAACGCGAGAGAAACCATCCGCTAACGCTGAGAAGATATTACCGCAAGATGGAATATTAATATGCACCGGGAGTGCTGCAATACCAGGCGGCACTCTTCTTTGAACAGAGGGAAGGTGAGAGAAAATGCGAATCGTGACCGTCGGAGACAACTGCATGGACGTGTATCAGTCTACCGGTGAGGCTTACCCTGGAGGAAACCCGGTGAACGTGGCCGTCTATTTGACTGAATTGGGCGCGGACACCGCCTATATTGGCTGGGTGGGAACCGACCGTTATGGGGAGATCATGGTCCGGGCGATCCAGGATAAGGGCGTCGATACGTCAAGGGTATCGGCCAAAGAAGGGACCACTGCGGTGACCTACGTCGAAATGGCAGGCAGCGAAAGAAAGCTGGGAGATTATGAGGAAGGCGTAATGTCCGGCTTCTCCCTCAGTCCGGAGGATCTTCGGTTTACGGAGTCGTTTCAGCTCGTCCATTCCGCAATATGGGGCCATGCCGACCGCTATTATCCTTTTTTTAAAGAAAAGGGGCTGCTGACCTCTTTTGACTTTGCCGATAAGCTGGACCATGAACTCGTAACGACGCTTGCGCCTTATGTGGACTATCCGTTTTTGTCTTATACGCAGGATGACGAGCATATCCGGAATCTGATGAGGGAAATCAAGGCCCGGGGTCCCCGAATCGTCGTGGCTACCTTGGGCGACAACGGCTCGCTGGCTTATGACGGCGTCCAATTTTATAAGCATGGGATCGTTGAAGTAGAGGTCGTCGATACGCTGGGGGCGGGGGATTCTTTTATTGCCGGGTTTATTTACGGGACGCTGAGCGGGCTTCCGGTCGATAAATGCCTGGAGCAAGGCGCGCAAAGGGCCGCGAAAACCATCAGCTATTTTGCCGCATGGTGACTGAGGGCGACCATCAATGTATAATAGAGGGATAAGAAATGATCATTGATGGATAAGGATGAATGCTCGATGAATTTAAATCCTTCGACCCCTCAACCGCTGTATATGCAGATCCGGCAGATGTTGAAGAATGACATCCAGCACGGGCGATACAAACCGGATGAGCAAATACCGACGGAAGCAGAGCTGTGCGACATTTATAACGTAAGCCGGATTACGATCCGCAAAGCGATTGAGGAACTGGTGCGGGAAGGAGCCCTTACCCGGATTCCGCGGCGGGGGACTTTTGTGGCCTCCAACAAATTTCACAACGAGCTGCTGTCTGTAAGCGGATTCTCGGAGTTCAGCCACCAGCTTGGCATGATTCCGAATTCCCGCATTCTACGAAGCAATGTCATTGAAGCGACGGAAGAGGTGGCCGGGCATCTTGCGATTGAAGCCGGCAGCCCTGTCCTGGAGCTGGAGCGTCTCATGTATGTCAATGAACGCCCGCTGTTCTACGATATCGCGCATTATTCCCTGACCCGATTCCCCGATCTGGAGAAGAAGATCGCGATGAACGAGTCCACGTATAAAATTTTGGCCGAGGAATACGGGACGGAGATCGTAAGCAACGATAAAGAAATCGATGTCATTAGCGCGACACAGGACTATGCCAAGCTGCTGGAATGCGATGTCGGGGCCAATTTGTTTCGGATTTTGAAAATCGCCTTCGATGCCAAGGACGAGCCCGTACATCTCTCCACGTTCATGTGTGAAACCAATCGGGTGACTTTGACGGTGCATCGGGCCAAGCAGGCGGATTAGAAACACGAATAGTTTCGCGTACAACCACGCTGAAATGTTAACTGTTCGTCGAGTTTCATGAGATTATGTTGAGCGGGGCTAATCTATTTTGATTTCGCATACAAGGGAGTCCAATGGAGAGACCGCTTTGAGAGGGGCCCGTATGCAAATCAGCAAGCGTTAAAACCTTTTACATAGGTTTTAACGCTTTTTTTTATGCAATCAACGGTAAAGGATTGCCAAACATGATGAACGTTTTTCCAGCAAATTGTGCAACCTTAAAACCATGCTATCCCATTATTCTTTGAGCGCACCGATCATCACGCCGTGCACAAAATATTTTTGCAGAAACGGATACAGAACCAAGATCGGCAATGTTGATACAATGATCGTTGCGTACTTTATGGTGATCCCGATATCCAGACGATCGCCGGTCGCTGCTCCTGTCATCATACTATCTGTGCTGTTGGAAATCAGAATCTCCCTGAGCACCAGCTGCAGAGGGAACAGCTCCCGGTCACGTAAATAAATCAATGCATTAAAATACGAATTCCAATGTCCGACGGCATACCATAAAATCATGACGGCAATCACGGGCATAGAAAGGGGGATAATAATCCGGGTCATGATCACCCAGTCAGTCGCTCCGTCGATGCGTGCCGATTCCTCCAAGCTTGCCGGAATGCCTTGAAATGCCGTTCGCATTATAATTAAGTTGAACGAGTTGATTGCTCCTGGCAGGAGAAGGGCCCAAGGCGTATTTAACATCCCAAGATTATTAACCAGCAGGTAAGACGGAATAAGCCCACCACTGAATACCATGGTGATCACGATCAGGAGCATGATGTGGTTTTTGAAATAAACATTACGACGGGAAAGTGCATAGGCACCGAGCGTTGTCATGATCAAGTTGATGACTGTTCCTGTTGTCACGTACAACAGCGTATTCCGGTAGCCAGTTGTAACCATAGGATTTTCGAGTACCGCTTTATAGGCATCGAAACTAAACCCTTGTGGATAGAACAGCATGCCGCGAAACTGGGCCATTTCTGTAGGATTGCTTAGTGATGCAAACAGGATATAAATAAACGGATAGAGTGTAACGAAGCAAAGCAATACCATAAAGCAGAGATTGAACCAAGAAAACACAGTTTCACCCAGTGAACGTTTAGTGGTCATTTTTCTTGCTCCTCCTTTTACCACAGCCTGTGTTCGCTTACCCGCTTGCTAATTGTATTGGCCAGTGTAAGCAATATGAAGCTGATGACTGAATTGAACAAGCCTACGGCAGCGGAATACCCGAAATCTGCACCAAGAATACCTTTTCGATACACATAGGTTGAAATAACATCAGCCGTTTCGTAAGTAAGCGGGTTGTAGAGCAAAATGATTTTTTCACTTCCTACGGCAAGCATCGATCCTATATTAAGGATAAATAAGATTACAATGGTCGGCATAATGCCTGGGATGGTGATATGCAACGTTTGCTTCCAACGACCTGCGCCATCGATACGAGCCGCATCATACAGAGTAGGATCAATGGAGGACATTGCGGCGAGATAGATAATAGATCCCCAGCCGATTCCTTGCCAGATCCCGGAGGATACATAAATAGAGCGAAACCATCCCGGCTCTTGCAGGAAAGCGATGGGCTCATATCCAAAAAAACCGAGGATATTATTAATCAGACCATCACGGGCAACAAAGTCGACAAGCATTCCGGCTACTACTACGATTGAAATAAAGTGAGGGAGGTAACTAATCGTCTGTACAACGCGTTTGAAGAAGATAAGTCGAATCTCATTAAGTAATAGAGCCAGGATAATTGGGGCAGGAAATGCAAATAACAATTCATAAAAGCTGATCATTAAGGTGTTTCGAAGCAGTCGCCAAAAGTAAGGGTTTTCAAAAAAATTCTGGAAGTGGGTAAAACCCACCCATGGACTTTGCCACACCCCATCGGCTATACCATAATCCTTAAAAGCTATGAGCAGGCCATACATAGGACCATAATGAAAAATGGCGTAATAAATCAAAACAGGAACAAGCATCAAATAAATATAGCGATTACGAACCAAGTCCCTCTTGATGATACTCTTTTTGCTTTCAGCAGGTACTCTAACTGCTGAAAGCATAGAGCTTCTATCTAAATCAGACACGAATTCTCCCTCCCGGATGTCCGGAAAACGGCAAGCTGCCCCATGCCATCTTCCGGAATTGTTGGTAATGCTTATCGGTTGTTGTATCTTTCTAAAGCTGCTTGTTGAATTTGGATCGCTTCCTCGATTCCTAAACCTTTTAGCATTTCTACATAGGTATCGAAATTTTCGAGCGGCTCTGAACCCATAATAAATTTGAGAATCATTTCGTCTTTAAATGTATTAACGTCAGTCATAATCGAGGAATATCGGCTGCTATCTTCTACAGAGATACTAACGGGAGGCATTCTTTTTTCTTGTGTAGTATTTGACCACAATGTCATTGCTTCTTTTTGTTCCGGCTTGGTCGTATACTGCTGCGTATGACGTACATCCTGCACAAAAGGACCTGATGTAGCGCCCATAATATGCTTTCTGAAGGCTTGGGAAATCGGCAGCCCGTCAGGATTATTCAAGATAGCATCCGTATACTGGGGCTGGTCGTCAACTAATGTGTAGGTTTCGCCTTCTTTTCCGAAATTCATGATGAGTTTTCCTTCTTCACTGTACAAGTAATCCAGGAATTTTACGGTTTCAACAACGTTTTTGTTACTTCCGGTTATCGCTGCGAAGATGCCGGTAACGGGATTATCCATATGTCCGAACACCGGCTTTTCGCCAGGATGCAAAGTCGGATAGGGGGTTCCGACAAGTTTAAAATCCGGTTGGCTCTTCGCCATCAAGTCCATGTATTTTCCTATTCCGCCATTGAGAAATAACACCGTCGATCCGACCTGATTTCCTGTTATTTTGGCATCTGTCATCTTGGCATCCGCTGTCGCGAAGTCCTTGTCGAGCAGTCCTTCGTTATACCATTGGTTCATTGTGGCCAAGTATTCCTTGAAACCGGGTTCAATGGGTCCGTATTTGACGATATCATTCTCCCGGTAGAAATCATTAGGTGTTCCGAAGGCACCGGCAAAAGCTAGTTCTCCTGCCGGAATGAGAATCGGAATTTCGTCCGCTTCACCATTTCCGTTGGGGTCTTGCTCTTTAAACGCTTTCAAAACGGCGTACCATTCATCAATGGTCGTTGGTACAGACAAATTTAATTGATCCAGCCAGTCTTTGCGAATTGCTGGTCCCAAAAACACTTGCTGGGTGACGTCCTCCCGAATGAACGGAAAGCCAATGAGATCTCCATTGTCTGTAGAAGCCATTTTTCTCCATTCCGGATGATCGTCCAGCAGTTTTTTTAAGTTGGGGGCATGATCCAAATAATCATTCAATGGAATGAGTTTCTTATCTCTGATTGCTTTCTGTGCTCCACCGGGGTAAGCGTTCCATCCATAATCTACAACATCAGGCAGTTTATTTGATGCTACCATCAAGTTGAATTGTTCCCCGAGTTGACCTTGTGCCGGATGCTGAAATTCAATTTCCACCCCGGTTCTGGCCTCAATTTCCTTCCATGAAGTAACTTCTCCATAACTCTTCATAATGGCGGCAGCATCCGGAAACAATTCTACCCAATACGTTAATTTCGTTAGTGGTTGATTCTGCTTTGATCCCGTGGGTTCCGCCACCTCCGATCCTTTCCCACTGCACGCAGCCAGCGTAGTTGTAAACAGTCCCAAGATCATTAAGACAATTGCATACCTGCTTATCTTTCGTGTGTGCATGAACAAATCGCCCCTTCTCCAAAAGTTATGTTCATTCATTTGGAATGACGGTTTATCATCTGATCTGCAGGAGCATCCCACCCGGGATGCCCTCACGGATCATTTCAGCGTGGAACCCCAGTCGTATGGATCGTTTTGGCCGGTATAAATGCCCTTGACGACGCGATAGGCAAGCTTGGGTTTCCGGTATTCGTTGAGCAGCCCTTTGTTATTGAAGGATCGTGCCCGATCCCTGAAGTGGGGAAGATGACTCTGCAGCTGGGCCCTTGTATCTACAAACTGCCAGACGTAGGTGCCGCTAATCTTCGGATCGGACCGGAAGAGCTTCAGGGACTTGCCGAGGATATCAGCCTGGTAGTCCTCGCTGAACAGACGGGGTTCCCAGCCGGAATCACCGAATACGCCTGCTCCGCCAAATTCGGTCATAAGCACCGGAGTGCTCTCTGCTCCATATTCCTTGCAGCGCGCATGAAAGACTTCAAGCATTTCTTCGAACTCGACATGTCCGAAATACCATCCGCAATAATAGTTAATTCCGATAACGTCAAATAGTCCGAGGCAGATGTCTTTCATGGGGTGCATCGTGGCATAAGCCACCAGTCTTGACGGATCTTTACTCCTAACGAGTTCTGTCATCTTGATAGACAATTCATAGGCCTGCTTGGAGCGCGTATCAATCTCGTTATGGACAGACCAGAACAGGATGGAGGGATGGTGAAGATCTCGCTCAATCATCTCATCCATCATGGTCATCGCGCGTTCAACGAATAGCGGGTCGCCCGTCTCCGCAGCAGGAAATGCGGCCCCCCAAATCGGAATTTCGCTCCAGAAGAGCACGCCACGCTCATCCAGCAGATCAAGCCAGTATTCACTTTGAGGGTAATGTGACCCCCGTACAGTGTTGCATCCCATCTGCTGGATAATATCAAGCTCCTTGGTCATCAATTTGTTGGGGAAAGCGAAGCCCCATTCAGGGTGTTCCTCGTGACGGTTAACTCCCTGCAGATAAAGCTCCTTGCCGTTTAGCAGAATCTTCTTGTTCCGGGTCTCCACGGTGCGGAACCCGATGCGGTCTGTATGGTCGTCATGCCCGGCTACGGATCTGATCATGTAGAGAACAGGATCCTCCGGTTCCCACCGCTGGAGGTCCGTCCAGGTTTGTTCCACGACTAGTTCCATGCTGCCTTTGGCAGGTAGGGAAGCGCTGTCAGCAAAGAATATCTCATTATTCCGATAGAGGGATAGGGGCACTTCGACTGAAGTGTCCGACATGGAGCGGAGCTTAAGCAAGATTCGGACATCAGCACTGGAATCTCCTGTCATCTCGTAGGTGATACGCATTCTCTCGATCGAGACATCAGGCAGTCGTTGTACCTCTACGGGCCGGATGATTCCGCCGTAATGAAACCAGTCTACAACGTGGTATGGCAAAGTGTTGCGCCCCAGCGTGCTGTCTGTGCGGACGACAAGTTGGTGAACCCCGGCTGTGACATTAGGGATCGTGAAATCAAATGGAGTAAATCCACCATAATGGTATCCCAGATGCTGACCATCCCAGTACACATCGGCATGACCCATCACGGCGTGGAACAATAGACGCAGATGGCTGCTCTCGTCAAGTGTTACCCAAGTCCGGTACCATGCCACTCCTTCGTAGTCGAACTTACCGAGCTCGTTATTCCAACAGGACGGCACCGGTATACGATCATGCATGGAAGGAAAGTTTGTGTGCCAATCCTCAGATAATCCAATATCATCCTTGTCAAAAACGAAATCCCATAACCCGTCGAGAAATTGGCATTCCCTAAGTCGATGCTGCTGAAACGTGCGGATCATATTTACCATCTCCAATGATTTTTCTTTAGATATTCAATAACTGCTGGTCTGTATGTTCGGAGTGTAGCACCTTCAGCAAGTAAGGGACAATGGCAAAAACAATCCTAATCATTTATCATAAATGATACAAATCATAATAAAGGGGGAAACCAATGGAATATGCTTTGGGAAATATGGTGGTGCATATACACTGGGTACTCGCAAAGCCGGCGCTGCCAGGCTGGGAGGATATTCGGCAGACCGTTTCCGGGCATACCTTTTACTACATCTACAGCGGTAAGGGAATTTTCCGCAGTGAGGAGGGGGACGTAGAAGTTGAAGGAGGCACATTGGTGTACCTTTGGCCCAGGTTGCCTCTTCATATGAAGTCCTCCGAGACGCACCCGCTTCGAATGACGATGCTGCTCTTTGATTGCGCTTCGCTAAGAAAGAATGAGAATGGGTGGGATGCCCCTGAGCCTATTGAACGACTGCGGCTGCCATTTCTTTTGCCTTTACAGAGTGAGCGTATGGGAAAGATCGGAGAGCTGTTCCGTGAAGCGGAGAGAGAATGGGTGCCTGGAGATCTCGTTCGAGAGGCGCGAGTAAAATCTGTCTGGTATCGCTTATTGCAAGAGGTGCACGAGGCGGCGGAAGCAGGTGGAAGAAACCATGGTGAGGAAGGAATAACAGCGGCTCTTCGCAGGTTCAAGGAGAAACTGGACACGGGATTTGCCACCGAGTTTCGCATCACCGAATTGGCGGAGCAGACTGGTTTCTCGCCTGTTTATATACGCAGAAGCTTCGCAGCACGTTACGGGTGCAGTCCCAAGGAATACCTGGACCAGCTTCGCAATGAGCATGCCCTCCGCCAGCTCCGATTCACAGGTGATTCCGTCACGGATATAGCGAGAGCATGTGGTTACACTGACGTCTACCAGTTCAGCAAAACGTTTAAGAAGCGCAATGGTCTATCTCCGAGCGAATACCGCAGAACACAAAGAGAGTGATACCCGCCTGAACATCTGTCAGACATAGATTTTGCCTTCAATAGGAGCATTATTACGAACTTAATCTTGTTGAGCGGTATCGATAACTAGATTTAAGATATCTGATAAAGAACATTTGTTCTCTCGGATAAGATTTATAGATGAACTTTACGATTAGAAAGTCGCATGATTTGCGGCTTTTTTGTCATAAGTAACTGGGTTCTTGTCAGAACTCATTGACAAAAACTTAGTTGCGTAGCTGACTAGACAGGTGTATTTAAGGCTTAAGACTAAACATTAAAGCACAACGATAACTTTCTTAAAATTGATTTAGGAGGAATCAATGGTACACCCGCATTATCCTTCGCACTTGCATGAATGTTGTATAGTTATTGGAAACGAAAGGTGGGGGATGTTATTGAAACTCTGAGTTCTTCAAAATTCGCCCGAAGTGGTGCCATGTAGGGACTGGGATCATCATCCTCTGGTACTATAGGAGGTCTTTCCGATGAAATCCTTACATTCGTTATACAAATAAATACAGAGTGAGGTTCTACAATGAAAGCTGATAGCCCAGAACGCCAACGATTGCTGATCCAATCGATGCAGTCAACTTTAAAGAAACTCGAAAATGCTTATAACAACATGATTGGGAAAGAAGCAAACATAACCCTCATTAAGAAACGACGGGATGCCGTGAAAATCGCTTTAGATAGTCTAGAAAATGCTTGGCATGGAACAGGGTTTCCATACGAGATGTTGGACATCTTCGAAGCCCGAACTGTTATTGTCGGTATTCTTCCTTCTGTTAAAAAACAGTATCAAAACGCTAAAGAAGGCAGCCCTCAAAAGACGTTACTAGAAAGACGTATTGCTTCGATTGAAGCTGCCATAAATGCTCTGGATACCAAATCCGTTAAAGGGGATTCCAACTATGTGATTAAGGATGAAGTTTGAAGGGAAAAGATTAGGATAACTTGATCCCAATCCGATCCTTAAGAAGACTTTATCTCATTCTCGATGGATCGTAGGGCGGTCGTGAAGGCTGGATTCGTTAAAGTCTGATTCCCTTTTTTCGTTTTCATGTTTGACTTGATCGTAGAGCTAGCGTAAAATTCAATTATGGCAATTTTAGGTAATGCACTTACTTGAAAGTAAGGGGATGATCCATCGATGATTCATCAGCGTCAATGTCCGATTGAGACACTCATTCATGTTTTAGGCGGCAAATGGAAGCCCCTGATTTTATGGCATTTGATGGACTCTAATAAGCGATTCAATGATCTGGAGAAGCTCATACCTGAGGTGTCACAAAAAATGCTCTCACAGCATCTCCGGAATCTGGAACGGGAAGGCATTGTCGATAGAACGGTCCATCCTACGGTCCCTCCAAAAGTAGAATATTCACTCAGTGAGTACGGAAAAACATTGATCCCTGTAGCAGAAGTCATGTGTGCTTGGGGAGAAAATCATAACAAGCGGAATATTGAAGACTCAGCGTCATAACGGTGGTTCAATGACCTTGTACATGGCTTCAATAACCCCAAACAAAAGCTGTCACGGGAATCCCGGGCAGCTTTTGTTATTCCTGCGGTCGCAAAATGACAACATTAATTCAAGTGTGCACCACTCAATGACGACCGTATGAGTCAAGTAATTGAATTCGCCCCCCTTGGCACGTGGCATTCATTAACGAGTTTTAGATCCTAAATGCCCCATTCTGTAGAATTGCCGTCAATCTGCCTATAAAAGAGCTCCCATTTCCTCCTGATCTTCATGTTCATGTTGGTGTCCTTTTGTCATGCTTACTTTTTAGTAAGGACCCTACTTTAAAGTGGGTTCTTAACATCATGCAAGGGCGATGCTAAGCTTGATCTAACCAAATAATGGGGACACGAAAGAGGAGGAAAAACCAATGAAAATTGTTGTGTTTGGAGCGACAGGGAATACAGGGAAGAGAGTGCTGCTACAAGGGATAAAAATGGGTCATGAAATGACCGCTTTTGTGCGAAATTCGGAGAAGCTTTATGAGCAACTAGGCGAGCATTCCGCCAAGCATGTGAAGGTTATCGCGGGCGATATGATGGAACCGGCTAGCGTCGGTGAGGCGCTCGCGCATCAAGACGCCGCTATTCTTGCAGCGGGCCATGCGGGGCAGGGAGACGAATTTAATCGGATCGTTGACAACATTATTAGCCAATGTGAATCGGTGCCAAGTTTCTCCGGGCGGGTATGGGTAATGGGGGGAGCCGGCCTGCTGGATATACCTTATACAGATCTAATCGGCAACAATTTACCCGGCTTTCCACCTGAATACAGGAACCATAACCGGAACCTCGAAAGGCTGCAACAGACTGGACTCGATTGGTCCATGATGTGTCCGGGAACCATGACAGTGTCGAGAGAGCAGCCGGATTCGGTTCCTCTTCTTGTAACAACGGAAACCTTACCCGTTCCGGTTCCAGAGACGATCAAGGAATATTCCGAGACGGATATTGCCGGTTACTTGTTCAGTCGATTTCATGAGCTGAATGTGGCTTATGACGATGTGGTCACATGTATGCTGGAACATCTTGAGCTCGAAGGACCGTTTAAAGGAAAAAGGATCGGTCTAGCCTATCAAACCCAACATTTGACGGTGCGCTAAGGAGGAGGGAACTATGGGTTTGTTTGGAATCCTGCTCGTTTTGCATATATTGGCTTCTATCGCTATCATGGGCCCCACTTTCGTTTTGCCCATCATTCGAAGATCTGCTAGAACCGTCGGCCAGCTGCACTTTGCTTTCGGCATAGCAACCAAGCTTTCCAAAATACCCAAAATTGGCGGGACCGTCCTTATTTTAACCGGGGTTTGGCTTATGATCATAACCAAGACGGGGTTCTCCCAAATGTGGCTGAATGTATCCATCCTTTTAGCGCTGCTCACGGTCGTCCTGATTGACGGATGGATCGAGCCCCGTGTGAACAAGATCGAGAAGAGCATTTCTGAAAATTATGACCAGGGTAATGAGATACCCGCCGAATTCGGACTGCTGATCAAAAAGATCGTGCCCATCGAGACGGCAGCGCAGCTGCTGATGATTGCCATACTGGTGCTTATGGTCATGAAGCCATTTTAAAGGGCAGATGGGGACAACAAACCGATCGTAGAGTCATTAAACTGACTTAGAATCTCCTCAAGAAATTTTAAGGGCACCAGCCCATACACGTCACAGATTTCCATCATACATTATATGGCATCCGCCGATATGTCAAAAATGTATTCATTCTTCTCATTAATTCTAAGGAGATGGACAGATCCGTGAAGTCAGATGTGAGGCTTACTGGGCGAGTGATTTTTAGGGGTGACCCTGGGTATGAAGCAGCACGCAAAAATTGGGATCCACATACGGACAGATTTCCTAAGGTTTTTGTTTTTGCTCAGAAAACACAAGATGTGGCCAATGCCATTCGATGGGCTCGAAAAAATAAAGTCCCCTTGCGCCCGCGAAGCGGAAGGCACGCCTTGGAAGGCAATCTCTCGCAGGTCAATGGAGGAATCGTCATTGACGTCAGCGAAATGAAGAAAATTCGTCTGAACAAAAAGAGCAGCACAGCAGTAGTAGAGACCGGGAATCAGGTTGGCCGAATCGTCGATACGTTGGCTCGGCAGGGTTATATGGCCCCATTTGGCGACAGCCCAACGGTAGGGATCGGCGGCATTACGCCTGGTGGTGGAATCGGGCCGCTACAAAGAACGACCGGTCTCATCAGCGATAATTTAATCGAACTCGAAATGGTAGACGCTAAGGGGAGAATCATTCGAGCAAACAAAAAACAAAATTCCGACCTTCTATGGGCATCCCGTGGGGGAGGCGGCGGGAACTTCGGCGTTTATACCAAATACAAATTCAAGGTGCTGCGTGCTCCAAACAAAGCCACAGTATTTCGAATCACCTGGCCATGGGAGCAGTTTGAAAAAATCGTGAAGAAATGGCAGGTTTGGGCTCCGAACGCCAGCACCAAGCTCGGAAGTGAATTAAGCGTCGGTCCCAAAAAAGGCGGAAATGTCAGTATGCTGGGGATCTACCTAGGATCAAAACGCGAGGCGCTTATCCAACTCGAACCGATTCTAAGCGTTGGTACCCCGACGCAAAAAATCATTCGTTATCTGCCATACAGGGAAGCCACTAAATTTATGCTTGCCCCCGATCCGGTTCTTACACAAAGATTCAGTAACCAATTCTCAAGCGGCTTTGGCAGACGTCCATTTCCAGAGAAAGCCTATAAAGCCATGCGTGAGTTTCTGGAAAAAGCAGAGGGAGGAACGCCAGCCGGGTTCTTTTTCCTGAATTGGGGCGGCGCCGTAAGTCGGATCGCACCTAGAGCCACCGCATTCTACTGGCGCAAAGCTAAGTTCTACGTCGAATGGAACAGCTCTTGGGTGAATCCATCTCATGCAGCTAGAAATATCGCTTTGACCCGAAACACCCGAAAGAAGCTGCAGCCTTATATCGTAGGCTCCTATATTAACGTTCCAGACCAGGGCATTAAGAGTTCCGGGCCGGTCTATTATGGAAAGAACTATCCAAGATTGAGAAAAATAAAAGCAAAATATGACCCGAAAAATGTATTTAACAATCCACAGAGCATTCCTCCAGCTTAACGAGAACCAATCAATAAGAGTAAATCGAAATCGTTGGTTTCAGGCAGCCGTTAATGATATCGGCTGCCTTTATTGAGCTAGCGAGCAGGGAAGGAGACTTGTCTATTCGCCTGAGACGCCAAACTTAAGTATTCGATCCCCAATCTCATCCCGAACCTTTTGGAACACAGCCCACTTTTCTTCATCCGTGCCCTGAGCTTTCGCAGGATCATCAAATCCCCAATGAACTCTTTTTACTGTCGGCGGGGTAACAGGGCATTTATTTGCAGCATCCCCGCATAGCGTTACAACCATATCCGCTTGGTTAAGAATTTCCGGATCAACCACATCGGAGGTTTGGTGGGAAATGTCGATCCCTACCTCATTCATGGCTCGAACAGCATTGGGATTCAGCCCGTGAGCTTCGATACCAGCACTGTATACATTCCAGCTGCTCCCTAGATGCTGTTTAGCCCAACCTTCAGCCATCTGACTGCGGCATGAGTTGCCGGTGCAGAGAAAGTATATGGTTTTCTTCTCCACGAATCATCGTCTCCTTTTATATAAAAACTACAAAACTGCTAACCACAAATAGAGCCCAAGCAAGGTTATAAACAGCGTTGGGACCGTGAGAATAATCCCGGTCTTAAAGTAAGTTCCCCAAGAAATTTTGACCCCTTTGGTAGAAAGCACATGAAGCCATAGCAATGTTGCCAATGAACCAACCGGCGTGATTTTAGGCCCCAAATCAGAGCCGATCACGTTAGCATAAATTAATGCTTCCCGAATCGTTCCAGACGTCTGGGTAGCATCAATGGCTAGCGCATCAATCATGACGGTAGGCAAATTGTTCATGACCGATGACAGAAGAGCGGCAATGAACCCCATACCCATTGTCGCCACAAATAATCCTTGGTCAGCAACGGTTTGTATAGCTATTGCGAGCAAATCGGTAAGTCCCGCATTTCGGAGACCATACACCACGACATACATGCCGATAGAGAAAAAGACAATTGCCCAAGGGGCTCCTATGAGGACTTCTTTCGTTGGGACCACCCGACTGCGCTGGGCAAGTAATAGGAACATAAGAGCGATGACACCAGCTATAAGGGATACAGGGATATTCAGAAACTCGCTGATAAAGTACCCAATTAAAAGAACGATTAGAACATACCAAGACATCCGGAACATGAAGGGATCCTTGATGGCATCGGCAGGCTCCTTCAAGCGGGTGGCTTCAAACTGCCGCGGAATACTTTTACGGAAGAAGAAATACAGGACCAAGATGCTGGCGATCAGTGAAAATAAATTCGGAATGATCATTCGGCCAGCGTATTCCCCGAACCCGATTCCAAAGAAATCAGCGGATACGATATTGACCAAGTTGCTCACGACGAGCGGAAGTGAAGTGGTGTCCGCGATAAACCCACTCGCGATAATGAAAGGGAATACCTTTTTTTCATCAAAGTTAAGCGCCCTTACCATGGCCAATACGATCGGTGTCAAAATGAGGGCTGCTCCGTCATTCGCAAAAAAGGCAGCGACAACAGCACCCAGAATGCTGACGTATACAAACATGCGGATGCCGTTTTCACGAGCAGCTCTTGCCATATGTAGGGCAGCCCACTCAAAGAATCCAATCCTATCTAAGATTAGAGAGATGATGATGATCGCAACGAAAGCTAACGTGGCATTCCAGACCATTTGGGTAACATCCCAGACGTCATGGACACTAACTACCCCGGCAAGTAACGCCAGCACAGCACCGCCGCAGGCTGACCATCCGATGGATAAATTTCTGGGCTGCCAGATAACCAAGGTTAAGGTAATCAAAAAAATAATACTAGCTAATACAACAGTTGCCATCTCGTCCTCCGTTTGCTTCAAAGTCTGTGTCATCGATGAACGACGGAAATCATTATATAACCATATACTTATATAAACAACAAGAAAAAACTTCAGAATGCTGCAAAAGCCTCATTCGCAAACCGAAGTTATTTCTTTTTTGTTAAGCGCAGTTAGAATGGTCTTAGAATTAGGCGTATACTCGAGCACCGACCTAATGTATGGTGGAACATCTACACTCAAGGAATAATATACCCACTGACCGCGTTTATCTTCTTTTACTAGGCCCTGGGATTTTAATTTTCTTAAATGCTGACTTACGCCGGGTTGAGAAATCTCCAGGATATCAACGAGTTCGCATACGCAAAATTCCCGGTCCCTCAACAAGGACAAAATGGTGAGACGGGTACCATCGCTTAGCAGCTTCAACTTATCAGCCATTTCGTAGATTTGCTCCAAACCAACACCTCCTTATCTGATCAACCATTTCTCACATAAGTAAACGGTTATATAATATTCGGATTCCGGTAGAAAATCAAATGAAAGATAAGTCTTTGATTTCTTACCCAAATAACATTTGCATATTGCAAATGTTTCGTGTATAAATGAATCAAGAGGTGAACAGAACAATGGAAAGCACTCGCGAACTATTTCAGATTATGACACGCCGTTTCGGCTTATTGAACAAAAATTGCTGCACTGTGGGTGGTAATGACATCACTCCTGTCCAAAGCCATATTTTGTTCGAAGTCGACCGTCAGCATAATCCTTCGATCCAGCAAATCGCAGAAACATTGGGGACCGATATTACAACATTCAGCAGACAAGTACAGTCTCTAATCAAAATGAATTTAATTAAAAAGACACCTGATCCTGCCGATCGCCGGGTATCGACCCTCTCCTTAACGGTTGAAGGGAAGTACGTAGCTACAACGATCGACCAACAGATGAATGCTTATCTTGATGAAATATTCTCATTTATGACCGAATTCGAGAAAGAGACGGTCCTTCGTTCCATCAAGTTAATGAATGAGGCAATGGCTAAATCTGATAATTGCTGCAGACCCATTATTGGGTAAATTTTTTTACCTTCAAATACTTGTATAATGCAAATAATGAACGAAGGGGGGCTTTAAAATGGCATCCGTTTTAGCATCAATTGTTATCGGAGGCGGGCAGGCCGGTATGGCTTCCGGGTATTACTTGAAGCAAAACGGGCTCAAGTTTTTGATCTTGAAAGCAGGCGAGCATGCAGCTGGTTCTTGGCCGCATTATTACGATAGTTTAAAGCTGTTTTCGCCAGTAAGGTTGTCCTCATTGCCAGGTATGAGGATATCTGGAGCTGCAACCCACTATCCGTCACAAAATGAGGTGATTCAGTATTTTCCCATAGGGGCTCTTGGCACTGAGGGAAAACCGATACAGACAGCAGGAATAAGCCTTACCGCTCCAGGACTTTATTATGTCGGTTTGGAAGGACAGCGTTCCTTCGCTTCCGCAACATTAAGGGGGGTGGGGCCGGACGAAAAATACGTTGTAAGCAAGCTAATGCGTTATTTGAAAATAAGAAATCATTTATAGGGAGGATCTTACCTATGTATTTAAATTGGTGGGACGAAGAATATCTTTTGAAGCAGCAGCAGCTCGAAGTTGAGCGAGCCAGTAGGGAAGCCTGGAAATGGAAAAAGCCAAAAGAGGGGGTGTTGAACCAACTTCTTTGGAGACGGCAACCTGCGAATTCAATAGCCTGTTGTACGCCTAGCTGTTGCTGATCTTATAAAAACTACTCGAAGGAGATGATCGAATGAATCAAGTAACGAACGATCAAATTCGCCAAAATGTACGTAACCGTTATAAACAAGTGGCTATTCAAGAAGGTAATGCTAGTTCGTGTTGTCAAACCGACATACAAACAACCAGCTGCTGCAGTACACCTTCCGACTTCAATTCGATCTCAAGTAAGCTTGGATATTCGAATGATGAACTAAGCGCGGTGCCTGAAGGTGCAAATCTTGGTTTGGGGTGCGGCAATCCCCAAGCTGTTGCGTCATTAAAGCCTGGTGAAGTCGTACTCGACTTAGGCAGCGGCGGGGGTTTTGACTGTTTCTTAGCGTCCCGCCAGGTGGGGGAGACCGGTAAAGTGATCGGCGTTGACATGACACCTGAAATGGTTAGCCGTGCACGTAACAATGCTATTAGAGGGGAGTATTCGAATACAGATTTTCGTTTGGGAGAAATTGAGCATCTTCCTGTCGCTGATAACACGGTGGACGTCATCATCTCAAACTGTGTTATCAACCTTTCGCCTGATAAGCAGCAGGTGTTTAATGATTCGTTTCGTGTTCTAAAAAGCGGCGGCAGGCTGGCGATTTCCGATATTGTGACAACAGCAGAGCTTCCTTCAGAAATAAAAAGCGACTTAGATGAACTTTATTCAGGTTGCATATCAGGAGCATCTTCAATTAGCGAAATTGAGACAATGCTTCAACAAAGCGGATTTACCGATATCTCCGTCGAACCGAAGGATGAGTCCAAAGATTTTATTAAGGATTGGGTTCAAGGATCCAATATCGAGGATTACATCGTATCAGCCGTAATCAAGGCAATCAAGCCTTAGATATTACTAAACACTTTTTTCGTTTAACGGAAAGGGCTGGGTTTTATACGCACAACAGAATATTGGGAAGCTGGCGTTTTTGAGAAGCAGGGTGTCACGGCTGGTAAGTTTATTGATATAATGATCATGGAAAAAAACGACTTACTTTAAGAGAAGATTTATGCTCCTGTAACGAAACAGGAGCTTTTTTATGTGTTCGATAACAACAAATCAATACCTTCTAAAAGAAAATAGCAGGTGAAGATTAAATCACTATTGATGATTTAGCTCTAAAAATGCTCGAAGCGCGCTGCTCACCGGGACGTCCCTGTGATAAATAAAATGCACCACGAGCTCACGATAGGACTTCGGAAGCGTCATGGCTTTCATGTTGCTCTCCTTGGAAAGCATTGCGGCATTGGACCTCGGAAGGAGAGCTACACCGAGTCCCGAAGCAACCCCTCCGATGACAGCTTCGAGCGAACCGAACTCGATGATACGCGGATGTTGGACTCCGGCTTCTGCCAGAAGCAGCTCCACTCTGGACCGGTGAGTACAGCCCGTCGATAAGATCAGCATTGGCTTGTGCAATTGCTCCTGCAGACTTTCGGCCCCAACTTCGGTGAGCAGCACCAGTTCTTCTTGATAGTAAGGGATCTGCTTCAGCTGAGGATGCGTTACAGGGCCGTACACGAAAGCCCCGTCAATTTCACGGTTAACTACTTGCTGCATAAGTACGCTGAAAGAGCTTTTATAATATTATAAGGGATCTTTGACATATGTACAAAATACGAGTTTTGTGAAACAGATGTCAGTTTAAAAACGCCCTGAGCGTTTTTTAGTCATTTCACAGTCAATCCATCAGCCATGACTCATCCATGTTCATTCTTACTTTCATACCTCTTTCTTACTCAACCATCCGGACATAATTCATAAATCTTGGCAATCAGTTCCTCGGAGTTCGTTCGGAACGTTTCATTAGCGTCGGCCCAAGACGACTTTAAGAAATATGATGCGTGAAACCGCCAGCCTTGATGATCCGGATTAAAGTCCATTTGAATTTCGCGTCCAGGCTTACCGTTATATATTCTGGATCCTGGTTTGCGCCAGCTGCCGATTTGCGTGATTCTGTCTCGATTTTGGCCTGTTATATATGTAAAGTTCTCATTATATGGAATGTTCTTCAAATAAAATTTCGGGCAGCCCACAGCAAACACTCGAATCTGCTGATCTCCGTAGTGTTCTTGCAACTCAAGCCCAGTCCGGTATGCGATCACGCCGCCGGCGCTGTGACCGATCAGAATCAACCGTTCCACATCGGCTGCATGCGCCCGTATGATGTGTGATGCTTCCTTAACTCGGCGCGATTGATCACGAACCAAGTCATAGCCTGCTTGACTCAATTGACGGGTCAACAGACGGATTAAAGCCGAACCTTGCTTGCCGTTGGCCAAACCATAGGGGAAAATCATCACAATTTTAGCATGACGAAATCTTTTCGCAATCTCATTGGCTGCGTCTTCAAAGTTATTCCGATATGTCAGGATACCGGCAAAAAAACACACCAGGGTGCGACACTTCTCCGTGCATGTGCTGCTTGGCGATATGTAAGCCTCTGTCATGATTTCCCCCTACTTAATTTATCGACTCATTATGTGAAATTTATAACAATCCTTACTTATAAACGTTTAAACGCTGCCGATTGCCGGTACGCTATGCAACTGTCCCTTAATCTAGAGTTTATCACGCCATATTTACTAAAGCATTGTTTCATTCGAGCTTGAATCCGAATCTCTATAGAAAAAATTAGGCGTCACGATCCGATTGTCATATGAACGATGAAAGATATGTGTCGTGGCGGGCGACAGCGGCGGAATAAGCCACGTCCAGTCCCCTGTTACCGGACAGCCTCTCTTATCCTCATTTGACTCGAAGCGTTTAAATTGCTTGGCAGCTGTATGATGATCTACAATCGTAACCCCATTCTTCTTATAAGAGTACAAAACAGCCACATTCAATTCAACAAGCGCACGATCGCGCCATAGCGTAGATTCATGCGTTGCAGGCAGCCCCATGATCTCGGATAGTGCCGGCAGCAGGTTATACCTCTGCTCATCCGCCAAGTTGCGAGCGCCAATCTCCGTTCCCATGTACCAACCGTTGAAAGGAGCCGCCGTATAAGAAATACCACCAATTTCAAGCCGCATGTCGGACACAATCGGCACTCCGTACCACCGAATGCCGAGCTCCTGCAACTGCGGGTATTCCGGGTGTTCAATCGGCACCTCGAGCACAAGCTCCTTGGGGATATCAAACCAACGGGGTTCCTTTCCTTGTGCGCTTATCACCAGCGGCAACACATCGAATGGCGTTTTCTTTCCCTCCCAGCCGAGCGAATGACATAACGATGTCAACGCAAGCGAATCCGGGTCCCCAACCATCCCATCATCCGTCTCATAGCCAGCATATCGTATAAGCTGACGATTCCATATTCGCGCATCGGATTTATGCTTCAGAGGATCTGCCGGTCTAAAAACGGTTATTGCAGGACGGATTTGGCCGCCATTCGTAGCGTATGCTATATGCTTGAACAAAGCATCCGCCATCTCCTCATCGGTAGTGACATGACGGGCATCAAACACGGTAAGTCCTTCCCAAAACAAGCGGCCAATGCAGCGATTGCTGTTTCTCCAAGCCATGCGGCAGCCATGGGTTAACTCCTCATAGGTATGCTCGTATGTACCCGACTCCATGATTTGCGTTTGTACTTCAGCCAGGCGTTGATTCAATTCAGCTTCCGGTTTATGTAATTCAGTGTAACATGCTTGTATAAAATGGGCGGCCTCAAGCTTAAGCCGTTCCAGACCCAATCCGTGTTCTTGTACCTGTACCAAAATCATCTTGCTCCTCTCATCGCTCCTCAAGCCTTCAGGAATATACTACCTTGAAGTCCAGCCAACGATCAAACCCATCCGCCTATTGTTCGGATTTTGCTCACATCTAGTCATCTCATCAAGCACAATACAAAAAAAGAACCTCAATCCAAAGACGGATTAAGGTTCTTCTGTGAACCGATCATCAATGAAAATTGAGAGATCGATCTCATCAATATAATTAAAGAATTAACTATGGACGAGTTCTTTTTCGCTTAGACCAAGCGTCTTCGCAGTGGAGTGATGAATTTCTTGCAGCAGCTCAGGCTGATCCACGAGGGATACACCGTAAGAAGGAATCATTTCTTTAATCTTCGGCTCCCACTCCTTCATATGCTGAGGGAAGCACTTCTGCAGCACTTCCAGCATAACGTGAACGGCCGTGGAAGCACCTGGCGAAGCGCCGAGCAATGCAGCGATCGAGCCGTCAGAAGCGCTAATGACTTCCGTACCGAATTGGAGCGTGCCTTTGCCGGCGTCCGTATCCTTGATAACCTGTACCCGCTGACCTGCTACGACAATTTCCCAATCCTCGCTCTTGGCGTTCGGGATGAACTCCCGCAACTCCTCCATTCGTTTTTCATTGGATAGCAGCACTTGCTGGATCAGGTATTTCGTCAGCGCCATCTCTTTAACGCCGGCTGCCAGCATTGTGAGCAGATTGTTCGGTTTAACGGAACGGATCAGGTCAAGATTGGAGCCCGTCTTCAGGAACTTCGGCGAGAAGCCGGCAAAAGGTCCAAACAGCAGGGTTTTCTTATTGTCGATGTATCTTGTATCCAGATGCGGAACCGACATTGGAGGAGCGCCAACCTTGGCTTTCCCATATACCTTGGCATGATGCTGCGCGACAACCTCCGGATTGTTGCATACCATGAATAGGCCGCTTACCGGGAAACCGCCGATATGCTTGGATTCGGGAATGCCCGTCTTCTGCAGTAAAGGCAGACTGCCTCCGCCTCCGCCGATGAAGACAAATTTCGCCGTATGCTCCTCTACTGAACCGGTGTCGATATTACGAACTTTAAGTTTCCAAGAACCGTCGCTGGTTCGTTTAATATCCTTCACCATATGCTTGTAGTGAACCTCAACGTTGTGACTCTTCAAATGGTCGAACAGCATGCGCGTTAAAGCGCCAAAGTTAACGTCCGTTCCGGAATCAATTTTGGTGGCCGCCATCGGTTCGCTGGAAGTCCGTCCTTCCATGATCAGCGGAATCCATTCCTTCAGTTTCTTCGGATCTTCGGAGTATTCCATTCCTTGAAACAATGGATTGTTTGACAGCGCTTCAAAACGTTTCTTTAAAAAGCTAACATTGCTCTCCCCTTGCACCAAACTCATATGAGGAATAGGCATAATAAAGTCCTGCGGATTGCGGATCAGATTGCTGCTAACCAGATAAGACCAGAACTGACGTGAAAGCTGAAACTGCTCATTAATTTTAATCGCTTTGCTGATATCTATAGATCCATCAGGTTTTTCGGATGTATAGTTAAGCTCGCACAACGCAGCATGTCCCGTGCCTGCATTATTCCATTCGTTGGAGCTCTCTTCCCCTGGACTTGCCAGTTTCTCAAATACGCTGATTTCCCACTCCGGCGCCAGCTCTTTCAGTAATGCTCCCAATGTCGCGCTCATGATTCCGGCACCAATTAAGATGACGTCTGTTTTTTTCTGAATGCTGCTCATGATATCCTTCCTTATCCACTATATTTGCAAAAAAAGAGTAGGCGCCGCCGCTTATAAAATCTAAGCAAAACGTCACCTCAACAAAGAACCAGTTCCGATGTAATGATCACCATATCATTCTAGTCTATTATAAATATTTATAGATTAAAATATCTACTACTATCTGATAATTATAAACGATTTCATGCTAGGGACAAGAACTTATCACATAAAATCACAAAAGCCGCCGATTTTTGGCGACTTTTGATCGATATATATGATCGATAGACATCTCAACCTGTGGTTGATCGACGGCATGTGATAAGGTGTAGAGCGTTTAGACCCGCAAAGCATTGCCCCCCTAATTACTTCTCAAACAAAGGAAGAACTTGGTGGAAAAGCTGCCTCTGGGCTTCTACGCTGTCTTCATTCCCAACCGTGCACTTACTCCCCAGTTCGAGAACCGATTCAACAAGCGGAGCAAGACCCGCAACGTCTTCCGCCGTTGTATTCAGCACCTCGTCCCTTTCTCTCTGCAAATCATCATCATCAAACTCGGAAAGATACGAGGCCAGCGCGTTCGCAGAAGCAGCTGCCGGGCTGTTCGCAGGCTCTAGTTCCCGGATCGCACCGATGATATAACGTGTCATCTCCTGGTCACTCGCCTTAAAGCTGCGTAAATAATCGGGGATTTGCGCATAAACCTCATATGTTCGAGCAAGGTTCGGATCCCGGTAGGATACCATATAGCTGTTACCGTCCCGCTGGAATCCGGTCATGCAGCCATAAGCTCCGCCCTTTACCCGGATCTGGTTCCATAAATAATCATAGGATAGAATCATTTTCAGTACGCGCAAAGATCCGGAATATTGATATCCCTTATCGATAAAGTTGCCTGTCTGGGCTGCATATTGGACCTCGGACGATGTCTTGAAGCCTTCATTGCGAAACTCCGGCGTGAAAATCACCGTATCCCGCTGCACCGGGTGATGAAACAGCTTCCCTTTAAACGCAGCCGCCAGGGGCTTTACCCTTGCTATGCCTTCTTGCTCTGCCGTATAGCTTACCAGCAGATTTTCAGGTCTGAAGATACAGCCGGCCAGCTCCTTCAACCGATGAATAAGCCCCTCCTTCTCCTCGTCAAAATGGCTCTCCAAATGCTCCAGCAGCCGGTAGTGCGAAATCCCGCCCACCCTATCGCGGAAACTGTACACGGCGGAATGATAGGACAACGCCCGCTCCCTTGCCGCCAAATGACCCGATGAAATCAGCTTCCGCTGTTCGCTGGATTTGAGCTGTGCGATCAACTCATACAGCCGTTTGGTATCGTCGAATTTCGAGGACAGGATCATTTCCTGGATCAATTCGAACGCGGAGCTCAGCTGACTGTACAGCACCTTCGCTTGAAATTCAAATACGGCTTTATAGCCATTAACCTGCTTTGTACTGCCGTATGCGTCGATGCTCGTGTGGATCCCGCCTGTATGAATATTAATCCGATTGGCCAGTTGATGGTAGCTGAAGCGCTCTGTGTCGACGGATCCGATTACCCCCTCCAATACGCCGGCATAGGCAAGTAATTCCTGTGGAACGTTCGACAGATCAAAGCATAACCGCAAATAACCGATTCCGTTTGTGAACAGTGGGTGATATAAGATCGTGGTATCGTCCAATCGATCAAGCTCCAGGCCGAGCTTTGGCGATTTCGGATCCAAATCCTCCCGCGAAAGCAAGGGGATCGTTGCCGACTGCTCCTTCGTCGAAGGTTCATTCTGGTATGCCTTAAGAGCCTTGGTGCGATCGACGAGCTGCTGCAGCTCATCCGGGTTCAACTGATCCCGGTAAGTTTGAAGACGAGCTCTGAGCTTCTGCTCTTTTTTGATGCTCAGCCCGCTTTCCGGAACGACAGAGACAATGGATGCATGCGTATTTCGGATCAAATACCGCTCAATCAGCCCCTCGAAATACCGTTTATCCATGTTTTCTCTGAGCCGGTTAAAGATATGATGATTTTCCAAATGTACAAATGGAGCGTTATCATCATAAAGCCAGCTCCCGAGCGCTTGCAGCGCATAACTTAAGCCCTTCGGGTAACGGCCGAAATCGGCTTCGCGGTATTGAAATTCGTATAGGCTGATGCCGGCAAGCAGTGAATCCCTGTCGATACCATTGCTTACCAGGTCATTCAATACATTCGTAATCGTATCGACGAATTGATCCCGATCCCTCTGATTGCTCCCCTTCGCAACGATGCTGAAGAACGGCTGATAGACTCGGCTCTGATAGGTTCCATACACTTCCTTCGCAATCCCTTGGTCCAGGATGGATTGTCGAAGCGGGGCGCCTTGCGATCCCAGCAGCGCATAATGCAATATTTGAAAAGCGATCGTCAGCTCAGGATCCAGGCTCGTTCCAATCACCGCATTATACGTCAAATAAGAGCGATTCTCCTCCGATTCTCCGCTTCCGATCGGGTACGTCCTCACGGCTTCTGCCCGTTGATGAAACGGAGCTTGAAGCGCGATGTCCGAAGCTGCGTCAGCACGGTCATAATGAGCAAGATACGCCTCGTCAAGCCACTTTAGCTTTCCCTCCATATCCATGTTTCCATATAAATAAATGTAGCTGTTGGAAGGATGGTAATATTTCGAGTGATACGCCAGCAGCTCCTGGTATTGCAGGTTAGGAATATCGTCCGGATGTCCGCCGGATTCATAGGAGTAGATCGTATCCGGAAACAGCGTGTTCAACACGGACCGGTATACGACCCGTTCAGGCGCGGAAAAGGCGCCCTTCATTTCGTTGTACACGACACCGTTATATTTAAGCTCCGCATCCACCGCTTCCAGATTGTAATTCCAGCCCTCCTGAAGAAATATTTCTTCTTGATGGTGAATATTGGGATGAAGAACCGCATCCATGTAAACATCCATCAGGTTCTGGAAGTCTTGATCATTTCGGCTCGCTACCGGATAAATCGTTTTATCCGCGAAGGTCATCGCATTCAGAAAGGTGTTCAAGGAGCCCTTAGCCAGTTCTACAAAAGAATCCTTGGCAGGAAACTTGCGTGACCCGCAAAGAACGGCATGCTCCAAAATATGCGTTAGCCCCGTATTGTCAACCGGCGGCGTCCGAAATCCGATCGTAAATACTTTATTCTCATCGTCATTCGAGAGCAGAATGATTCTGGCCCCGCTGCGCTTGTGCTCAAGCAAGGCTCCATCCGACTGGATATCCTTCAGTCTTCGATGCTGCAATACTTGATATGACGTTAATGAATCCAGTGTCTTCATAATCGTAACCTCCATGACCGTCTCCATGTTGAGTACGGTAATTTGTATGTTTCATTTTTTATTATTCCGTGATCGGGTGCAGCCTCCCCTTCCATATAAACATTCGACATGTCTGCCGCAGCTCCTCCGCTCATCTCTACCGATGAGGAGCGTCTTGGGCATCGTTATATACAAGAATCCCATATGTGTCATCTAAGGTTAAGTGATTCAACCCGCTCTCGATGGGTTCACTACCACAATTGATAAAAATTACAAACAGTGGAAATACTGAGTCAAAATATTCAATTGCTATGAGCACCGTTAAATCGGGAAAGGTGTGAACATCCATGTCTTTTTCCAAATGGCAGGGGTCCAACCGGTCAAGAAAGGGTAAATCCGCTGACAAACCGGTGACAAAGCAGGTAGAGGGTCGGAACATCTCCGAAAGTCTAGAGGAAACGACGTCAAGCATCAAGGATCTCCTCGGGGGCAGCGACGATTTTATCGTCCATTCCTTCCAGATATTCGGACAGCATGGTGCGGTCCTGTTTTATTTCACCGATATTACGGACCATGTCGTGATCAATAATACAATATTGAAGCCGCTCAAGTACGGTCCCCCCCATATCGATGTGGAGAGCATCCCGCTTCATGCGCTGAGGGATACATTATTAGAGGATACGCTTTATCATAGCGAAGGATTCGCCGAACGAAATATTTCAATACTAATTGACAGTCTGCTGCGCGGGCAATCCGTCGTCGTCATCGATGGGCTGAACGAGGCAATCGTCATCGAAACCCGTAAGATTTCCCAGAGATCGATCGAACAGCCAGCCACGGAACAAGTCATTCGAGGGGCCCGGGAAGGCTTCATTGAATCCTTGGGAACGAATATCTCCCTTCTTCGATACCGTCTGCAGACGCCGGATTTCCGGGTGAAATCCATGCAGATCGGAACGAAGACCAAATCCAAGGTTGCCGTCTGTTACATGGAGGGCATCACCAATCCGGGCATTGTTCAAGAAGTAAATAAACGCCTATCCACCATCGATATTGATGCCGTGCTCGATGCCGGCTACTTGGAGCAATTTATTGAAGACAACCACTGGTCGCCGTTTCCCCAGATTCAATATACGGAGCGGCCGGATAAAGTCGTAGCCAATCTGCTCGAAGGAAGAGTAGCTATTATGGTGGATGGATCACCGATGGCTCTCATCGTACCGACCGTCTTTAGCCAGTTCTACCAGACCGTCGAAGACTATACCGAACGGTATGTCTTGATGAGCGCGATCCGGATGTCCAGGCTCGTTGCCCTTATCTTCTCATTAGTCTTCCCTTCGCTATATGTAGCGATCATTTCATTCAATCCGGAATTGATCCCTACCGAATTTGCCGTTGCGGTAGCGGGCGGACGAGCAGGTGTACCTTTTCCAGCGGTCATTGAAGTGTTGGTCATCGAAATTTCCATGGAGGTTTTGCGTGAAGCGACGATTCGTCTGCCACAGCAGGTTGGCGGTGCCTTATCGATCGTTGGGGTGCTCGTCATTGGACAGGCTGCGGTTGCTGCAGGCTTCTCAAGCCCGATCACCGTCGTCATCATTGCTCTGACAACCATCGGGTCATTCGCTACACCCGCATACAATGCAGCGCTCGCACTCCGGATTCTGCGGTTCCCATTAATCATTTTGGCCGGCGTGTTCGGTCTCTATGGCGTTATGGTCGGGCTTATTCTCATTACGAATCACCTGCTGTCGCTCAAATCGTTTGGCGTTCCTTACTTGAGCCCTTTCGTTCCGGGCAACGTTCAGGGCATGCGCGATTTGCTGACGCGAGGACCACTGTGGAAAATGAAGAACAGGCCTTCCTTCCTCCACACGCAGGACATCACAAGATTGGGCGACAACATGATTGACCAAGTCGATCATGCTTCAAATAACATCATGAGTTCCACCCATCCTAACGGAGAAAAGGGGCGTTAAACGATGAATAATCAGCGCCAAGTAACCGTATTGCAGGCATCGGCAATCACGATCAGCACGATCGTGGGGGTCGGCGTCCTAGCACTCCCTCTTGGGGCGGCACGCGCAGCGGACGCCGGAGCCCCACTTGTCACATTTTTGGGGATGGCGCTCGCCTTTGTCGGTTTATTTTTCATGACCCGCCTGGGCATGCGATTCCCCAATGATTCGTACATCCAATATAGTGAAGTCATCATGGGCAGGTGGCTCGGCACGATTGGAAACCTTGTATCCATCGTCTTCTTTGGCGTATTGTGCTCGCTGGTGGCAAGAGAATTCGGTGAGGTTGTCGTCACAGCCGTGCTCAAGAATACGCCGCTGGAAGTGACCGTACTCGTGATGCTGCTTCTGGCAGCCCTCTCCTCACGCAAGAACATCATGTCTTTTGCCTACATCCACTTATTTTACAGCCCATTTATTCTCGTACCCGCATTGCTGATTGTCGCCCTTTCCTTAAAGAGCGCCAACATCATCAACGTGCTTCCGGTCTGGGGGAACGACCCGAGCGGGATCCCAATGGGGATCATTACGCTCTCCACGATGTTTCAGGGTTACTTTATTATGATGATGGTCATCCCCGCCATGTGCAGACCCGAGAAGGCGATGCGGGCAAGCTTTTGGGCAATGCTGGTGACGGGCTTGCTGTATACATTGATCGTTATCGCAACCGTCGGCGTGTTCGGTGCGGAAGAAACGAAGACACTGCTCTGGCCGACACTCGAGCTGGCCAAGGCGACCTCACTGCCCGCCAATGTGCTGGAGCGCTTGGATGCAGTATTTCTTGCCGTATGGGTTACGGCCGTATTTACCTCCTTGTTCTCTTGTTATTACTTTACCATCTATTCGATTAGCAAGATGTTGAAGCTGGCTGATCAAGGGATGCTGTCTTTTTTCATACTACCGATCTTGTTCGTGCTGGCGATGCTTCCCCAGAGCTTGCTTCAATTAAATGAATGGAATGCCGTCATATCCAAGTTCGGACTGCTGATAACCATTGTGTACCCAGGCGTGCTGCTGACGATCTCGAAGCTGCGCAAAAAAAGAGGTGCTTCCCGATGATCGGTGAAATCTACAGCGGTTATCTGTATGTCGCCATTGCGATTTGGATCTTGACCGGGTTATTTAATCTTGTTGTCGATACCCGCAAATATGATCAATCGAAGATGGACAAGGAGAAGAAAGTATCGCGCGTCCTAGGCTGGATCAACATCGTGTCAGGCATCGTCATTTTTTTGGGGGCTATGACGTTAAAAATCATTTTATGAGCGTGACGATATGGATCAATCCCGGGGAAGGAAGATTTCTATGAGAGAACATGCATCCGTAGATTACAAGCTGAGAATCATCATGACCCTTCTCCTCCTAGCATCGCTGCTAACAGGCTGTTGGGATCGCATGGAGCTTGAGGAGCGTGCCGTCGTCCTTGGCATATCCATAGACACCGCCGGGCCGGATGCGGCGAAGAAGGAAGACGAGGTATCCCACCTCATGGGGAAATATCCCGCTCCAAAACAGAGCATGATTCAGTTGTCCGTGCAGATCGCTCTGCCGGGGCGTATCCCCCTCGGGCCTGGCGAGAGCGGCGGCAGCAGCGACGGTGGTGGAAAACAGACCGTGTGGGTGCTCAGTGTCGTCGGTCATACGATCGATGATGCCATGATGAACTTACAGCAGCAGATATCGGGAAAATTGTTTTTCGGCCACCTCCGTGTCATCGTCATCTCCGAGGAAATTGCAAGGAAAGGTATCCAAAATATAAACGATTATCTTGTACGCCGAATGGCATGGATGATGGTGTCGAAAGGAAAAGCAAAGGCGCTGATGGAAGCTGCTCCGAAATTGGAGCGCGTCCCGACGCTGTACTTGGCATCCACGTTAGACGATGCCGTTAGGCATGGGAAATTCCCGACCAATTACATTGGAACGTTCTGGAGCAATTCCTCGAAGAAGGGTCAAGAAGGATTCCTCCCTTACATTCAAATCATGGAAGGTGAGAATGTTCAAATCAGCGGGATCGCTTACTTTAAGGGGGAGAGGATGGTCGGCACGACAAAGCCGTTTGAAATTGCCGGATATTTGGTCATCAAGGGAATCAGCCCGGCGGGATACCGGGGGATCATCCATTTGGGCGATGACTCGCAAATCGTTACGATCCATGCGACAAACCGGGAAGCAACGACGACGGTTAAGATCAAGGACGGCGTCCCCCACTTTACGATCACGGCAATGACGGAGGTCAACGTCGAAGAGAAGAATGAAGAAGTGATACCGATCAATTCATCCCGGATCCTTGAGGAAATCGCCTCAGAGAATGAACGTTCCGTCAAAGAGCTGGTCCTCGGGCTTCTTCGAAAGACCCAGGAGAAGGAATCGGACATCTTCGGATTCGGCGAGCTCGTACGGGCAACAAAGCCGACGTATTGGAATCGGAACGTTCGGACGGCCGACCGGTGGCAAAAGCTCTATAAGGAATCTACATTCGAAATCCATGTGACATCAAAAGTTCGCAGAGTCGGAATGAAAGCAGAGTAAGGTTTTTCCGACCAAAGCGTATACCGGCTGAGCTCTGAATGCGGATCTGCCTGTGCTTAGTTTCGGCTCTACTCTAAGAGCTCCCTGCATGCGCGGTTACGATTCCAGGAAATAGGTAACCCTTAGTTCATACGATAACTGGTTAAGGTGGTTTTAGAGATGTTCTTTTTCAAGAAGCGCAGCCGTTCAGCCGCCCGATCCAAGACCAGAGAAGAGCCAATGCTGCAACAAGCGGTTACGGACGGTACCGCCTTGTCCGAGCAGTTGGACATGAATTTAAGCATCATCCGGGAGCGTACGGGCGACAGTCCGGATATCATCATACGGAGGCTTGACCAGGTTGTGGGGTGTGAAATTCGCGCGGCCGTGATCTTTATTGATGGTCTGGTGAAAGATCAAATCATCAACCATTCCATCATGGATTCCTTGACGCAGGTCAGTTCTATGGAAATCCCCCCTTCCCCTACCCCGACTCAGATTGTCAGCCTGATCCAGAACCGGTTTCTATCCAACGGAACAGTCAGCGAGCTAAACAGCATGGATCAGCTGCTAAATGCGGTATTAGCGGGGAATACGGCGATTCTCGTGAACGGCTCCGTAAAAGGCGTCCTGGCGAGTTCTTTCGGCGGCGAACAGCGCAGTGGAAGAACCCCAGTCCCAAACCGTTATTCGCGGACCTAAAGAAGGGTTTACGGAAAATATCCGAACGAATACCGCCTTGATCCGCCGGTAGATCAAAAGCCCTGACCTGTGGATCATCAACCGAAAGATCGGACGCCAGACACAAACCGATGTTTCGGTGATGTATCTGCATGGCATTGCCGATGAAAAGATCGTGAATGAGATCCTCCAACGGTTGGACCGAGTCGATACGGACAGCATTTTGGAGAGCGGATATATCGAAGAATTTATCCAGGACCGGACATTCACGCCTTTTCCGACCATAACGAATACGGAGCGGCCCGATGCGGTTGCCGGTGCGGTCTTGGAAGGCAAAGTGGCGATTCTGGTCGATGGGACCCCATTTGTGCTCATTGCCCCCATCACGATCTTCAAGCTGTTTCAATCCAGCGAGGACTACTATCAGAAGCACGACATCGCCACATTTCTGCGCTTGCTGCGCATGGTTTCGTTCGTGATTTCCATGCTATTGCCTTCTCTCTATATTGCGATCACGACGTTTCATCAGCAGATGCTCCCAACCTTGCTTCTGATCAGTCTGGCCGCACAACGGGAAGGCGTTCCCTTTCCGGCATTGGTCGAAGCGTTCGCGATGGAAATTACGTTTGAAGTTCTCCGGGAGGCCGGCGTTCGTATGCCGAGAGCGATCGGATCGGCGATTTCGATTGTCGGAGCGTTCGTTCTCGGTCAAGCTGCGGTTCAGGCCGGCCTGGTGTCGGCTGCGATGGTCATTATCGTTTCTTTTACGGCCATCGCCAGCTTCGTTGCCCCATCGATCAGCATTTCGAACTCGGCGCGGCTGCTGCGGTTCGGCTTTATGATCCTGGCCGCCACTCTAGGCTTGTTCGGAATCATTGCTGGCATGATCGCTGTGCTCATTCATTTGAGCGGGCTTCGCTCCTTTGGGATTCCTTATCTGGTTCCAGTCGCTCCCTTCATTCCTTCCGATCAGAAGGATACCTTGATCCGGGTTCCATGGTGGGCCATGAAGCGCAGACCGAGATTGATCAATACGCAGAATGTTACAAGACAAAGCAAAAATCTAAAACCATCGCCATCGGAAGACAATGAATAAACAAGCATCATGGCAGCTAAAGAGGTGATGATGTATGGACCGCAATCGGATAATTCCAATAGTTATGCTAATCTTCCTGCTGCTCCTGAGCGGATGCTGGGACAGCAACGAATTGAACTCCCTGAGCTTTGTGGCCGCAACGGCAATCGACCGGGATGAGGATCGAAAGCAATGGGTCATTTCCTTTCAAGTCGTCATTCCGCAGGCCATTGCCACGCAAACCGGCGGCGGAGCCGGCGGCAGTCAATCCCCGGTCACCATCTTCTCGACACGAGGCCGAACGATCCGTGAAGCGATGCAGAATGCAAGCTTGGAGACGTCACGCACCCTCTTTTTCGGTCATAACTCGGTCTTGATCATGAATGAAGGCGTAGCTCGGACCGAAGGGGTAAAACAGATGCTGGATTTCTTTCTGCGTCCGATCGAGAGCCGGGAAACGATGTCGGTCCTTCTGACCAAGGGAAAAGCCTCCGATCTGTTGGAGGTATTCATCCCGCTTGAGAAAATAAACGGCAACGCCATTCAACGGGTGATCGAACAAAGCCATGACAAATTGTCGCAGGTCCAAAATATCAAGCTCATCGACTTCGCAACGATGGTCGCCGATCCAAACTCCGATGCAAAAGTTCCCGAGGTGAGGATATCCGGTAATAAGCAAGCGCAATCCTCGCTGGATGCGCTTAAATCCACTCGAAGCAAGGCCGTTATCAAGCTTGGGGATCTTGGTGTTTTTCGCCATGATAAATTAATCGGCTGGATGAATCGCCGGGAAAGCCGCGGCGTTGCCTGGTTGTCGAATGAAGTCAGTCAGATGATCATTGTGTTTCCATGCGATGAAAGAAATCCCGACCAACTTTCGAGCTTCGCTGTGATCAAATCATCGACCGAGCTGGATCCCAAAGTTCATGCGGACGGGATCGTAATGGATGTTCGAGTTAAAGCGGAGGGGGTGCTGGATGAAATGAGCTGCCCTATGAAACTGAAGGACCCGGATGTCATCAAGATTCTGGAGCGGGCGATCGAGGATGAAATCAAGGAAGAAATCCAAGCCGCATGGAGCAAGATGAGAGAATTGAATGCCGATGTAGCTGGTATCCGTAATGTGATTCATCGGAAACAGCCCGTGGCCTGGAGAAAGCTGAGTCAATCGAAGCAGCCGCTCGAGCAAATCGAGATTCGTATGCATGTCAAGGCGAGTATCGAGAATACCAATATGCTCTACCAGCCGTTCTCGAATATGCTGGAACCGAAACAATAATGCCGAAAGAGATGTGGGGCCAACGCCCGAAACTTCGGAGACAAAGGACAACATAAGGATGTTAAGGATATGGAGAAAATTGATAAGTACCAACTGATCGCAATGACCATATTATTCATTATCGGAAGCTCGCCTTTGTATCAGCTGGGGATCGAGGTGAACCAAGACGCCTGGCTGGTGATGCTCACGGGGATGCTGGCCGGGTTATTGCTGCTTTTCGTCTATATTTATATTCAGAAGCGGAATGCCGACAAGAGCCTCTACCAGATCCTGAAGCGTCATTTCGGCCGTTGGATCGGCACGCTCTTGGCCGTAGCCTACATCTTCTATTTCGTCTATGAATCCATGAGGAACACTCGGGAATTCGGAGACATTATCAATGTTGCCTTCCTTCCGAGTACTCCCCTGTTCCTCTTAATGCTGATCATGATCGTGCTGTCCGGGTACGCCGTATCCAAAGGAATCGAGGTGTTCTTTCGTGTGGTCGAGTTTTTACTCCCGATTACCTTGATCGGCTACCTTCTGCTCGTGATTATGTTTGTTTCGACCAATTTGATTCATCTCGAACGGCTGCTTCCGATTCTTGAAAACGGGGTAATGCCCGTCATCAAAGCGGCAATCCCCAAAGTCATCAGCTTTCCGTTTGGCCAGGTCGTCGTATTTCTCGTGTTCTGGAACCATCTGAACAACCAAAAGGTGTTGACCAAGGTTACGGTGTTGTCCTACCTGTTCGTCGGCATGTTCCTGCTAGTCTTCAGCATATTGAATCTTGCCATTCTGGACCCGACCATAACAAGCATCTCAACGCTTCCGATGCTCCGCAGTGTCCGTCTGATCCAGATTGCGAATTTCCTGGAACGACTGGACCCGATCATAATGATGCTGATCTATATCGGGATATTCGTCAAAATGACAGCTTTCTACATGGCGGCAGTGCTTGGGCTTTCGCAGCTGATCAAAATGAATCATAAGATGCTCACCTTGGCCGTCGGAGGTTTTATCTATGCGATTTCCTTTATTTCGCCCAATCTGATTCACCATCTATGGGTCGGTTTTGAGCAAAATTTGAAATATCATTTTCCGATCTTTCAAATCTATGTCCCCCTTCTGCTTGCCATGATCATTATGCTAAGAAGCTTGTTTTCACCGAAACGCAAGAGAGGCACCAGACCATCGCCGGCTGCAAAAAAGAATGGTCAAACGTAAAAAAACCGGCCATTTCGGCCGGATATCCTAAATGTACATACAAATTGGAATATTTTATGATATGACGTTCATATACTCATCATGGTTAGGCCCGTCTATGCATATTAAAAGTTACTTCAAATTGGCCGACCATTTCTCAGCACGCGACTGAAGATCATCCAGGAATTTCTGTATATCCGGGGCGTTGCCAGAGGCCGCTTGGCTGATAAACCCGTTGATTGCCGGAGCGATGTCGCTCATGTAGAAAGGGTTGGCTTCGTCCATCAGCTCAGAATGACCGACGGCTGCGATTTCAAGCGCCTTTTTCACGTACTTGTCCTCCGGCGTAACAAAATCGGCGTTTTTCAAGGTTGGCGTACTGGAGAAGTTTTCGTACCTATATTTCTGCGTCATATGACCGCTCAAGAATTTGAGCACTTCCCATGATGCCTCCACATCCTTGGCATTCTTCGCCATGACGAACGGATCGACAGCCACCCATCCTTCTCCGTCAGGCCCCATGTTCATTACGGGCTCGAACCGGTCCAGAAGCTCTTTGTTCTGCTTCGAACGGTATTCGCTCATGGTGGATCCCCCGGTGGAATCGAGCGCAATCGCGATGTTGTTTTTCTCCAGACCGAAATTTTCAGCTCCCTGTGCATTCACGAAGCCCTTAGGCGGCAGCTGCGCTGCTTCTTTCAGCCATTCCAGCACCTTGACCATCTCCGGTGAATTCAGATGCCACTTGATGCTCTTGACATCCTTCAGCGTTCCCTCTGCTCCCTTGGCGCCGTATGCGAGGGTCAACGCGACAAAGGTAGAGCCGTTTAAGGAGTTGCCGCTCCAGAAGAGGCCGTAATTATCTTCGCCTGTTTTCGGATTTTTCCCGGTCATTTTCTTGGCCTTCTCGAGAATTTCATCGGGACCAGGCTTAGCCGAGAGCGGTTCAACGCCCCAGTCTTCAAAGAGCTTCTTATCGTAAATCGTCATTCTGCGGCCGAGAACGGCAGGAATGCCAAATTGCTTCGTTCCGTCCGGCGACTTGGTGCTGTAAGAATTGTTCATGATCCCCTCAAGATAAATGCCCGGATCGAAGGATGAATCATTGGCAATCAGGTCATCCAGATCGCGCAAAAGCCCGTCCTGATACCATTGGGAAGCGAAGGCGCCCCCGGTATATAAGACATCGGCGTCACCGGATAAGAGCATTGCCGACTGCTTGGCTTTGACATTTTCCCATGGGATTTGGTACACCTCGAGCTTAATGTTCGGGTACATGATCTTAAACGTCTTATCCAGGTATTCATTGAGACCAATCACCGGATTGCCGGTCAGCGCGTCAATGCCATTCTCCAGCTGCCAGCCGGCGAGGGCCACGCGCACTGTCCCTTCCATGTCCGACACCTTTTCGATCTTGACGCCGCCGGTCACATCGGTGTTCGAACCGCCCGAGCAAGCGGCCAGCGTAAACGTCAGCACGAAGGATAATATAAGCAGCACAGCCTTCTTCATTATTTCATGACACCTCCGAATGAATTGCTTATCTTACGATCTACTGCTTAATGCCGGACAGCGCGATACTCTCGATAATATAGCGCTGCAGGAACAGATAGACGGCGATAACCGGGATCAGACTGGCCGTCGTGGCTGCCATGATGATGGATGGCTGTTGGTTAATGCCGTTATTATAGGTGAACATGGCCAGACCGATCTGAATGGTGTATTTGCTTGCCGATTTCAAAATGAGCAAAGGCCAGAGCATATCATTCCACACGCCGAGAAACAGCAGAATCACCATCGTGGCAATGATCGGCGTGCACAGCGGCAAATACACGCGGCTGAACACGGTAAACTCCTTGGCACCGTCCAGTACGGCAGCCTCCCTTAAGCTGCTGGGCAGCTGATCGAAGAATGCCTTCGCCAGGAATGTACCGAACGCATAGTTCATCGCCGGCAAATAAAAGGCGAGGTAATTATCAACAAGTCCAAGCTCGCTGAACAGCAGGTACTGCGGAATCATCGTCATTTCAAACGGGATCATCATGGTGCTGAGGGCGAGAAGAAGCACGATGTTCGCCCCCTTGAAACGAAGCTTAGACAACGCATAGCCGGACAATAGCGCCGATAGGGAGCTAATGAGAATAACGCCTGCACTGACCAGCGTGGAATTCCCGATATAGAGGAACATCTTGATATTCGTGAATGCAACCTCAAAGGTTCGAATGGACGGCTCCTCCGGCCAGATTTTGGGCGGAAACGTAATATTCAGCCGCGCTGCCCAGTCGAAGCTGGTAATCAGCATCCATAAGAACGGTACGATCATTATGAAGGAACCGGCGAACAGCACGATTGTCAGAATATACTGATTGATCGACAACCGTCTGCGGGGCACAGGCTCCTTAGAGACAGCTGTACCGGACATGGTCTCCCTCCTGTCTTCATGATATCGTGTTTGCAGATCGCCATCATGCTAGGCGGCATTTAATCCAGACTGTCCTTACGCCGGTTCAGCAGCATGAGGCAGACCGTCAGAATGAGAATGATCAGGAATAACAGGTAGGATACCGCAGTGGCAAGCCCCATCTGGGAAGCCAGAAACGCATTCCGATAGATATACAGCACCACCGTCATCAGGCTTCCGCCCGGATTGCCGGCTGTCCCTCCGATTAACCACACATCGGTAAACCGCTTCATCCCGCCGATCGTTCCCATGATGAGCATGAATACAAAGATCGGACGCAAATACGGAATCGTAATGTACAGCCATTTTCGATAAGTACCCGCCCCATCCACCTCAGCCGCTTCGTACAGGTCGCGCGGAACGCTCTGCAGCCCAGCCAGAAAAATAATCGTGTTGTAGCCAAGCGCCCCCCAGAGACTCATGAGCACAATGCTGTACGGCGCCACTTGCGGATTCGTGAACCATCCGATAGGCTCGATGCCGAATAATCCGATGACAAAGTTGATCAGCCCTTCCTTGGACGGAAAGAACAGAAAAGAAAACAAGAGCGTCGTGGCCACACCGGAAACAACGTTCGGCAAGAAATAGACCGCTTTGAAAAAATTCCTTCCCAGGTTCCACTTCAGGTTGTTGATCAAGCTCGCCAAGATGAAAGAAAAAGCGATGCCGAGGACGACCGACCACAGCCCCATTAAGAACGTGTTTGAAAGCGCTTGCCAAAATATGGTATCCCCTAACGCGTACTTGTAGTTGTTCAACCCAACCCATGTACCGGTCAGATTGAGTCCTGACGTCTGATGAAAGCTCATGAACAGCGCGGCAAACATCGGGTAAATGGCGAACACCAGTACGCCAATGATCAGCGGGGCACTGAACAAATACCCCATCCAGTCATTGCGGGTGAACCGGAATTTTCGCTTGGGCAGGCCACCATGAACCGCAGACCCTTTCCCCTCCGGGGTGGATGACACAACCAATCCTCCTCCTTTCATATAATCGCCGGATCTATTGCCCGGCAGTCGGACAAGGATTCCCTGTCCATTCTGTACAAGATTATGTGTTGGATTCCGGATTGATTCCGGATAATGTATCTTTCTTTTTTCCCGGTTTATCGACGCTTACCAGAAGACGTCCTTATCGAACCAACGATAAATCTGCAGATTGCTGCAGGTCGACTGGTGGCGGGTTTTTACGTTAATCGAATCACAGCAGGCTATTCATATACAGAATATGAATTCTGGAATAGGGACTTGGAGATTTTAAAGATTAAGTATCTATACTATAAGGATCTTAATAAACGAATTTACATATAATATATTATGTAAACTCATATCCCCAAACAAATGACCTTATCGATTAACGATAAGGCCTTCTTTATATTTGAAACTATGGTTGACTCTCCTTTCAGTGAGAGTCATCCCTCTTTGAAACAAGGTTTGTGAGGAAATCTCCTGATCGCTCCTCCGTCTATGAACCTACGATTGCGAGGAAGCCCCCGCTCTCCGCCGGACCAGCTTGACCTGTCCAAGCACGCCGGAAGGCAGAGCTTTTTTGCCGTACACATTTTCAAGCGTATTCGCAACTTCAATGCGGAAGACATGATCCCCCTGCTTCATATAAGAGGTGATATTCCAGCTGTAGGGCGGCCACAGCCGGACGCCGGCATCGTGCTCGTTCACGTACAGCCGCGCTGTCTCCCGAATATCCTCGGCCTCCAGCCATATTTCTTCATCCGGAGCAAGGTCCTTTCCGGCAATCGACAGCTGCTGCGAGTAACATCCGATTCCTGCGTAGTATGGATAACCCGCTTTGCACCAGTCGCCTGACAGTAGCTCTGGCTGAACGGTTAACGCGTGACCATGGGCCGCAAAGGGGCCGATTAGAAATGCCGGAAACGAAACAGCTGGCATGGGCTCAAGCAATGAAACCGTCAGCACCTCGAGCACATTCTCCCCCTCCGTTAGATGCGAGGTGATGTCGACTGCCGAATAATATGGATCTTGCCACCGGGATGGCCGCAAGCCTTCCTGCCGAGCTCCGTTGACAAAAATTTCGATATTTCGGCGGCGCTGCAGGAACCCGATATGGGACGGAATGCGCTGGTCCACATCGTCAAGAATCAGCTCAATGGACGGCTGGCTCGCTGTGCGTGCAGGATCAAGTGTATGCTGGCTTTGTTGTTCATGCGAGCGCCGTGCGTCCCGCAGCCAATCGATCAGCTCTGCAGATAATGTAAAGGTCGTACGGTACGTATTCACTTGGCCCGGCATCGTTGCATTCATCCGCGACTCGCGGTCATTCAGCGTGACCATCCACCGATCAAGCAGGAGCACGTTAGGATCATGGGTCTGGAAATGCCAAGAATCTCCCAGCAACCGCTCGCCGGGTATCCTAGTGTCTGTAGAATGTTGGGCATCGATTCGGCCATCAATCCGAACATCAGTTCGATCTCCCCATTCTGTGCCTCGATCGGTCGGAAACGAAATCACGCGCAGCTCCCCAGGCGCCAAGTGCAGCTCGGCATGGTTCGTCAGGCAAACAACGCTCCCGCTCTCCAGATCCCACAAGCGTAGTTCATCGCTGCGGCGGTCTCTGCAGCTCATCCGGACCGTTACGGCGCGATCTGACCAATTCAGCAACCATGCGAAAGGCATACCCTCTCGATATCGTTCCACCATGATGACATCCTCTCGGCTCCCTGCAGTCACATCCAAAGACAGGTTAAGCTGTCTGTACAACATCGTCCGAAGAAGAGAACAAACGTTCTCGAAACACTCTTCTTCGGCATTCCGGTCATTTCCTGAAGCAGCTGCTTCGTCATGATCCGCGCCGGCCAGGTCGAAATATACCGTGACCCCTTTTCCGACCGTGTTAACGACACCATGATGAGATGCCCCGAACAAAGCGTCCATATGACGCGTGACTTCAGGATCGTGCCGCTGGTATTCACTATGCTGCGGAATGGCGCCAATCGCTATTAAGGCTCCACCTTCCGATACGAAGGACATTAATCGTTCCGCTATATCTCTCGACATCACTTGTAGTCCCGGAAGAATCAGTATCCGATACCCGTCCTCCTGTCCCGCAAAGCAAAATCCGCTTCCTTGCACGATCTTTGCTACGCGCAATTGACACTCATCGACATAATCATAATCCAGCGAATGCCGAAGCAGACGATCCGACAGCAAGGAGAAGTATCTGTCGCAAGCCGGATGCTGGTTCGATTGTCCCGATACGAACATATGGTCGTATACCGTGTGGATCGGTGACAACATGAGAACTTCGGGCCGCCGTTTTGTATAAGCCCCGAGCAGGCTGAGGCGCCCGATGTAATCAGCGAAGCTGCGATAATGCGGCCAATGCGGCGCATGATAAAATTCCGTCGGCGGAAAATCCGTTTTTCGATAGCCGGCAAAGGAATAATAGAACGCGTGCGGAATGAATAGATTGACGCCCAGAAACGCCATAAAATTCGCATCCAGCCGCCGCTCTCGCATGGAGTAGGCATGACCGCTTGCCCCGAAGGACTCGCATACGACCCGCTCCTTGCCTTCCAGCTGTGCCACGGATGCCGCCGTCTTCACGGACACGATCCGATGCGGATGATCCTTGGTGCCGATACCTGGCGTCAAATAATCAACGCCCGTGTAATGAAACTGCTGCATGACGCGGGTCTGATTGCCTTGGGAGCGGGCTTGGCCCCACACGGGCTCCTCCAAGGTATGGCCGATGTACAGCAGGCCCTGCCACTCGCACCAGGTGCGGATCGCTGCATGATAGCCGCCGACATACCACCTCGTAATCGTCTCATAATACTGCTGACGAAACGTCCGGCTCCCATCGGCCATGCCGTACAGCAATGCGCCCAAGTGCGGAATCGGATCATACCCGTTCTCTTCCCGGAACCGCTCGACCATGCCATGGGACCAGGCAAACACCATCCCCGGCAGCGTTGCTTTGACGTTATGGACATCCGTCCGGATTGCTTCCACGCCGAAGAAGCCGTCATGAATCATGAGTCCTGGCTCGTCGGTAAACACGCCTTGAATGGTCTTCCCGTACTGCTCCTTCAATCGCAACAGCGGCTCGTATGACATCCGGATAAATGCTTGAACCGCCTCCGGATTCAGCGTATCCAGATAATAGCCTTGCGCGAAGGTCATTCCTTCCGCAATCTCACAGGACCAGCACGCAAGGATCACGTAGGAATCGTCGGTCTTAGGAACCCATTCCTGGTTTAGCAAGCCGGTGATGTTCTCGGGATTGCTGCACAGCAGCCACTCCCCTTCCCGTTCAATCGCGCGGTAAGCCAGAATGTCGATAAGTTCTTGATGCTCGTAAGAGGTAAAGTCTAGCTTCAACGAAGCCTGCGCCCCGCCTCCTAGAAGTCTTCGCTCTTCAACGCGAAGGTACCGCATGCGATATTCCGGATACTGCCGCGTCAGCTTGCCGCCGACCGTTCCGCTCGGCCAGTTATCCTCATCGTAAAGCCATACCATCATGTTTCGTTTGCGGCACTCCTCCGTACAGAACTCCAGCGCATCCATGAACTCATCCGATAGAAAGCCCGATTGCATCCCATGCCGTGCATGCAGCACGACCCCGCCGACGCCCGCCTCATGCATGGCCTCAAGCTGCCGCTCCAGCTCCGGCTTCTCCAGCCTATGGTTGAGAAACCAAAAAGGCTGGGGACGGAATATGGCGGCGGGTTCCCGGAACTGCGCTTCTAATGAATCGTCCCGTATTGGTGCTCGGCCAATATCCTGCATGGTATCTCGTGTTCTAAACTCCTGCACCTTGATCACCTGATTTCATTAATGTCCGGTTAGCTGCCGTTCGTTTTGAAAGCAGCAAAGGCAGGAAAAAGCCGCCCACGACTGACCGGTTCTGGAAATTCATCTGCTTCCCGGACTTCGTATCATACCAATCCGTTATGGGAACGCGGCTTTCCGTTTCGTTCAGAAAGTCCCAGAACGGAGCGATCAACCGTTCAAACTGCGAACGGGTTCCCATCGAAGCGCTCCAAATGAGCCAATCCGCCTTGGTATACGTCTCGCGGCTATCCAGCGGCACGCCGTATTGATTCTGCCGCTTCAGATAATGCTCAACCTCCTTGACGGCAACCTCATCCGGGAACAAGCCAAGCTCCAGGAGCCGGTCCCACACAAGGTTGTATTTCAGACTCCAAGATTCGACCCGGCTGTCGAAGCTAAGCTTGTAGTGATCCCCGGCGTCCGCCATGGACAGCCACTCGCTGGCCATTGCCTTGGCCGCTGCCAGGTATTCTTCGGCAGACTCATCCATACCTAGCAGGCTGCACATTGAGGCATAGGCGCCGATTCCGACAATCGCTTTGATCGAGAGGTTGGCATTGTGGGCGAGATGCCCGGCAAAGTCATCGGTACAGAGCTGATTGTCCGGATCAAGCCCATGCGCAAGCAAATAACGGGCCCACTTGGACAGCAGCTCCCAGTTCTCCTTGGCAAAATCCCCGCTTTCCTCGTATTTGCAGACGGCCGCTGCCATCAGCAGCATATTGCCGCACTCCTCGATCGGCATCTGGTACTCCAGCTTGTTCTCGCCGTATACCTGACCGTTGGCTTTCGGATACGTGCCCACATCGTGCGGGGCAAAATCAAATGCCCATTGGCCGCTTCCGGCATAATCGAAGATCGGACGCATCATCCCCTTGACCAGTTCCGGATTATACTTCAGGAAGAGAGGCATCGACGGGTAGCTGACATCGACGGTGGCGATGCAGCCGTTGCTGAAATTTTCTTTGGAGAAAAATAAGATCCGCCCCGATCCGTCCGTGACCAGTTTATGAGCCGCGATCCCTTGCCGGTATGCCAATGCCGCGATATCCCTGAACTGTTCGCCGCCCGCTGCGGCGCATTCTCCCAGCAACTCATCGCTAAAGGCTTGGCAGCGCTGCAGGATATCCTCATATTCGTCCGCAGCCGAGAGCAGCATCTCCTGAAAGGACGCCCCGTTTCGCTTCCAGTAAGCATCCAGCGTCTGATGAAAATATTCAATGGAATGCACATCGTCATAGGCGAGCATTAGGAACTGTGACACAGGCTCGGCGTCGATGCGCCCCATATCGACTTCGGCTGCGAGAACCGGTATATTTTCCCCGGCAGGCCTCGGTTTAGCTGCATCATCGGCAGCCGGGAGCTCGCCGGTTCGAAGATACGCTTCCCTTCCAGCTGCGGAATGAATGGCGCTTCGAATGCGCTCTGATTTAGGATACGCTAGGTACATGTAACCCCAGTCGATTCGCGTATCATCCCCGGCGCGCTGCAGTACCGGCTGGGCTACAGTTCCGATCGACAAAGCGGACAAACGTTCCGATTGCTCGTGACGATCCCAGGTGACGACCTGATCCGTGGTATGGACACACCACTCGCTGGTTACATCTAAATAAATTTTTACTTGATGGGATTGACCGTCAATGGACTTCGCCTGAAACGTGACATAGGTAACGGGACGGGACAAAACATCCAAATCATCCGGCAGCAGCGGCGATGTGAAGCTAACCTCCAGACGGATGCCTTCTCCTTCGAAGGTGTACCGGGTCGTCAGCGGCTCAACGGCAAGCCCGATTTGCTCCAGCACCTCCGGTTCCGCCGGACCCGACGGTTCATCCTGCAGTCCGACCCGTCCCATGAACTTCCTCGGTTTGCCGTCGATTAGGATCAGGCCGACCATACCGCAGCGTTTATTCGTCCAATGCCGGATATGGTCGTCATACAGATGATCGGCTGCCGACCACGCGCTAAAATACGGGTCAATCGTGACCAGCGGCACGGACGGCGGTCTTAAACTTGTCTTCATGTTCATTTCAGCTCCCTTTGTTCCGATATTTGGCGGATACAACATGAACCCATCTTGCAGAAAGATGCAAATTGCAGCATAAATATTATCCTAACAGTTCTGCATGGCATCCGAATTTCCTTTGAATGAAACGGGCTTTTATGCGAAAGACTTCGCAATCCTTGATCACAAAGACAGCGAAGCCTGTTTATTCTCCCGCAAACCTTTTGTATTCGAGTCCAACCGCTAAAGATTTAGCAAATGAGTGCTTGTACCAAAACTGCGGTTAGTTCGGCATTTGAACCGTAACGATGTCTTTCCCCTTCAGATTGTCGTTCGTAAACTTCATTGCCTGGTCATATCCGGTATTGCGGAGCTGTTCGCGAAGCTCGTTAATGATGCTCAGCGCCGCTTCATCGGATTTGGCAAACACGGCTTCCTTCCAAGCATCGCCCATTCGGTCCATCGACGGCTTAAGCATTTCCCACTCTGGCGCTTTCGTGATCACATCGCCCGGATTGTAGGCCGTGATCACGTGAATGCCGTTTGGCCGAAGGATTTTTCGCGCGTTTTCCATCGCGGCTACCCGATCCTGATCGGCCCAGATGTCGCCGCCGGCAGCCGAATTGATCCGGTCCAGTCCGGTAAGCGATTCCAATCCGATGCTGATGCCCTCGTTCTTGCGGAGCTTCATGTTCGTATCCGTGCTGAACTTGTCGAACCATCCCTGAATGGCAACCGGCTTGCCGTCCTTCATCTCCCAATGAACGCCCTCTACGCCGTATCTCGCTAACATGAAGCCTTCATCGGAAGCCATGAAATCCAGGAACTTCAACGCCGCATCCACGCATTCGCCCTTACAGTTCTTCGTAATGGCCGTCACATTGTTCCCCTGGATCGCCAGGTCCACCGGCCGGTCCGGCTCGACGTCGGCACGCTCCAACGGACCGAGCGGAACGAACTCGCTGCCCGGATGGGCGGATGCATACTCCTTGGACGCGTCGAGAATGGCCGGATAATGCGCCGCCAGAATCGCGATGCGGCCTTGGTTGATTTTCTCCTTGGCGATCGGGTCCGTCTGCGTAAACGTCTCCGGATCCAGCAGCCCTTCCTCGATCAGCTTCCGGTAGAAGAGCGTGTATTCCTCATAGCCTTTCGTAAAAAAGTTATGCTCTACCGTTCCGTCGCCCTTATCGACATAGGAGGCACCCGAATAGAACATCGTGTTGCCGATGCCGACCGCCCAGCCGTTGCTGAACCCGCCGAGCGGAAAGACGGGCTGCCCGTTCTCCTGAAGATTGGCATCCTTGATTTTCTTAAGGAAATTATAGAAATCCTCCTTCGTCTTCACGGATTGCGGATCGACTCCAAGCTTCTCGGCGATGTCCTTGCGTACATAGAAGCCGTACAGCCAATCCATGCCATCCTCGTTCGTGGCCGGCTGGTTTTGCAGCAGCAGATACTTTTTGCCGTCATAGGCATCGATCGCCTTCTCATATAAAGCCGGCGGCACGTTCTCCGGCGCAATCGACTTCATCAGATTCGGATAGTTGCTTAGCTTGTCCGAGATATCCACCAGCTGGCCCTCTTTGGCCGCTTTGATAATGCCGTCAAGCTCGCCGCCCCATGCAGGCCCGGTATAAATGTCGGGCAGGTTCTGCGTCGCAAAAATCTGATTCACCTTCTCCGTCTCGCTGCCTTTCGTATATTCCCACTCCAGCGTGACACCAGTCTTCTCTTTAATCACCTGCTCAACCGGCGTCATCCCGTTATCCGAACCGCTCGAGCCGTTCCAGTTGTGCAGTATTTTCAGCTTGTATGATGTCTCTCCTTCCTTGCCTTCACCGCCGTCGCCTGTTCCTGGTGTGTTCGTGCAGCCGATCAGTAATCCTCCAACCATGGCGGACATAAGCAAAATGGATGCGCCTTTCGACCAAATCCTTTTCAATCCAATCGCCTCCTGGAATATGGATATCAACTTCGTGAGCCATTCTACGCTGCATGCTTGTAATCACGAGCAGGAAACAAATCTTAACCTTTCACCGAACCGATCATGACCCCCTTTACGAAATACCGCTGCAGGAACGGATAGATGCACAGAATCGGGAACACCGTAATGACGAGAAGCGCCATCCGCAGCGACTCGGGTGTTGCTCCCGCTCCGCTTGCCATGCCCACCGTCTGCCCGCCTTGCTGAGATGCCCGCTGCATGGAGTTTGAGAGCGCTTCGGCTTCGGTCAGCATTTCCTGGAGCAGCGTCTGTACCGGTATCAGTTCTTTATTGGAGACATAGTAAGCCCCGGAGAACCAGTCATTCCAATGAGCGACCCCGATAAAGAGCGAAATCGTAGCGAGCACAGGGCCGGACAGCGGCAGGATGATCCGCAGGAAAATCTGAAAATCCCCGTAACCGTCAATCTTCGCCGACTCCTCAAGCTCTTCCGGTATGCCTTGCAGGAACGTCCGGATGATGACGATATGCATGAAGTTATACAGCATCGGCAGGACATACACCCAGAACGTATTGATCAGATGCAGCTTCTGCAGCGTGATGAAGAACGGAATGAATCCCGCGCTGAAGATGGTCGGCAGAAAAATGTAAAACGTGAAGAATGACCGTCCCGGCAGCGTTTTTTTCGACAGCGCATACGCCATGAGCGTGCACAATACGACATGCAAGAACGTGCCGATCAGCGTGCGCATAATGGTGATCCGGTAAGCCTGCCAGATTCGGGCGTTGTCAAACACCTGGGCGTAATTCTCGAGCGTGAATTTTCGCGGCAGGAAATAAATCGAGCCCATCATCGAATCTTTGCCGTCATTCAACGAATAAGCCAGAATGTAAATGAACGGATAGATCATGGCAAAGCCAACCAGAGCAAGCACCGTATAATTGAATATAGAAAAAAAGGACCACTTGCGTTTCATATCGTCACCTCCTTAGAACAGGGATACGTCGCTGACTTTTCGGGCAATCCGGTTGACCGTCAGAATCAGGATCAGACCGATAATGCTCTGGAACAAACCGACGGCAGCCGCATAGCTGAGCCGCCCTTCCCGGATCCCCGAGTTGATGGCATGTACATCCAGCACGCTGCCTATGCTCGCGGTTGCAGGGCCATTTAATAGAAGGAGCTGCTCGTATCCGGCGCTCATCAGGTTTCCGACCGCCAGGATAAACAGAATGATCGCAACGTTTCGGATCCCAGGCAAGGTAATATGCCACATTTGGCGAAAGCGTCCGGCACCGTCCATTTTTGCGGCTTCATACAGCTGCTGGTCGATGCCCGCAATCGCGGCCATGAATATAATGGAATTCCAGCCAATGTTCTTCCAAATATCAGAGCCGACAATCATCTGATAGAACCATGTCGGGTTGTTCAGGAATTGGATCGGATCGGCACCCAGCATCGACAGCACATCATTCACCGGTCCGCCGTATGGCGTCAAGAGACGCTGCATCAAGGTCACGACGACGATCCATGATACGAAGTAAGGCAGGTACGATAAGGTCTGGATCGTCTTCTTGAACCTGATCTTCCGCACCTCATTGAGCAGCAAGGCCAGGATGATCGGCATCGGAAATCCGATGAGCAGCTTCATCAGGCTGATGATGACCGTGTTGCGAATGATGTCCCCGGATTGATAATAGTTGAAGAATTGCTCGAAATACTTGAATCCGGCCCAGGGGCTCCCGGTGAAGCCCCCGATGAAGGTGTAATCCCGGAAGGCCACTTGGATTCCGTACAGCGGGACATAGGAAAACAGGAAAAACCAGACGATGCCCGGAAGCATGAACAAATAAAAGAGCTTGTGCTGCCATATTTTTTTCCATAATCGGCTGTTTTCCAGTCGATTTTTCATCTTGTATACACCTCCTTTCCCGTCCTTGACCCTTGAAGCCCCATAACCTATCCGAAGGGGATCGACTCCAGGGGCTTCATGGGCTTCATGGGCTTCATGGGCTTCATACGCTCATGCGCTTCATGAACTTCATGCGCTTCATGGGCAGCATACGTTCACGAGCTCATGCGTTAATGGCATCATGGGGGGCTTGATGCCATTGCTGCCTTCAGTCGCAGCGTGATGATTTCGAACGGCGCAAAGGTGAGGGGAATTAGTGCGCCGTCCTCTAGATCCACCCGGGTGAGCCTTTGTTCCAACAGATCGGCTGTCCAAGCCTCTTCAGCCGCAAATCCGAGCTGCAGCCTTGTCTGGATGCGGGTGCCCGAGGTTTCGAAAAGCCGGACGATGATATCGTCCCCGTCCTCGGCTTTCTTGACGGACTCCACCATGACATGAGGGTGGCCCAAGCTCAGGAACGATTTGGGTTCCTGCTGCTTACGAGAAGTTACCGCCGGATCGGCGGAAGCTTCCGCGATGCGGAGCGGGATGTTCAGCTCATGCCCTCTTTTGTACACCTCGGCTTGAACATGGTTGCCCAGATGCGGATATAACGAGTAGGTGAACCGCTGCTCAGCCTCGTCCGCATCCGGATCGGGATAGGAGCTGCTCCGCAGCAGGTTCAGATCCAGCACATTCCCGCAAGCCCGATGGCCGTACTTGCAGTCGTTCAGCAATGCAACGCCGTAATCCGGCTCGGACATATCGATCCACTGGTGAGCGCAGATCTCGTCTTTGGCGAAGTCCCACATCGTATTGCGATGGGTGGGGCGGCTGATGCTGCCAAATTGGATTTCACACGTGACATGCTCGGATCTCACGTTCACCGGGAAGGAGGTCCGCAGCATTTTCCCCCGCTCCCTCCAATCGACGATCGTCTCAAAATCGATCCGGCGGCTGCCTTCCGAAAGCTTAACCGTCTGCGTCAGCTCGGATTCGCCGAAGCGATAGCGAAAGATCAAACCGCTTATCGGCCCCCTATCATAAGGTTGCACATCCATCAGCGATAGCGGCTGTCCGGCAGTAGCGGCATAGTCATGGCGGAAATCCCACGCATCGCCTTCATCTTCATACACATGCAGCCGATTGCCAGCCTCCCCCGGCGGGATAACCTCGCGGCCCGCCTCTTTATCGATAATCGACCGGATGTTTCCGTCCGGATCAAACGTTACGGTCAGCTTGTCGTTCTCCAGCGTTCGTTCATTAACGGAAACCCGGACGGCTTCTTCATATCCGGCAGCGGATTCCATAACGGGTACGCTTGATTCCTCAAGACTCGCATCGGTACTTTCGCCAGCCTCAGGCTGAACGGCAACGGTGGTATAGCCCATGGCCGGAACCTGCACCTTTTGCCAATGGCCGCGGATCTCGATCCATTGCTCCCTCTTCCATGGAAGTGAATTAAAGACGACGGCCCTGCACGCTTCGCCATTTGCGGCTATCCGACCGGCCAACCCGGTATACGCTTCTCGAATCATGGCTTCCGTCTGTTCGAGAAGCGCTTCATACCGCTGCAAGGATTCATCATACACGCGCTTGATCGAAGAGCCGGGAAGGATGTCATGGAACTGGTACAGAAGCACTTCCTTCCAAATCGCCTCCAGCGTGTCAGCAGGGTAAGCTCTGCCCATCTCGGCGAATGCAAGGACCGAAGCGAATTCCAGCTCCCGCAGCGCCTTTTCCATCATCCTGTTATACCGCTTGCTGCGCGCCTGGCTCGTCAGCGTCCCTTGATGCTTCTCAAGATACAACTCCCCACGCCAGGTCTGAAGCCTTTCCTTCTCCTCATCAAGCCGTTCGAAGAATCGCCAGGACGGCTCCTGCACGACCGGCGAAAGACCCAGCAGATTCTTCTCCCGCACCAGCCGTTCGAGATGCTCCTCACCGGGGCCTCCCCCGCCGTCGCCAATGCCGAACAGCAACAGGGCATGGCCGGATACGTTCTTATCCAGATATTCCCGTTCTATCTTGGCGATGGACCGCGGGGCAGCCGGGCTGTTGTACGTATCCTCCGGCGGCATATGCGTCAATACCTTCGATCCGTCGATGCCCTCCCATAAGAAGGAATGATGCGGATGGCGGTTATACTCGCTCCAGGACAGCTTCTGGGTCATCATGTAATCGACGCCTGCTTTGCGAAGCAGCTGCGGCAGGCTAGCCGTATAGCCGAAGACGTCCGGCATCCACAGCGACTTCATCTCCAGGCCGAATTCCTGCATAAAATATCGTTTGCCGTACAAGAGTTGACGAACGAGGGATTCCCCACCCGGGACATTGGTGTCGGATTCGACCCACATGGCTCCCTGCGGCTCCCATCGGCCTTCGCGAACCTTCGTCTTAATCTGTTCGTACAGCTTCGGATAATGCTGCTTCATCCATTCGTACAGCTGGGGCTGGCTGGCGCCGAACACGTAATCGGGATATCGGTCCAGCATGCGGAGCGCCGTGGAAAAGGTTCGGGCTCCCTTGCGGATCGTTTCACGGAGCGGCCACAGCCAAGCCAGGTCGATATGCGCATGCCCGACAGCGCTGATCGTCAGCACCGAATCTCCCCCGCGCAGCATCAGCTGTTCTTCGAGAAGACGCCGTGCATGTTGAATGCGTTCCGGAGACGCAGAGACAAGCTGTAATGATGCGTCATAAAGCGCTTGGAGGATGCGCTCCCTGCGGGCGCTGCCGCTCGGTAGATGCTCCGCGGTCTCCAGCAGCACTTCGGTGTCGTAATACAAGCTCCTTACCTCTTCATGGCAGATGGCAAGGACCGCTTCTTTGACAGTCCCTCCGCGATATTTCCCGAACAGGTCGTTATTGCCGGCATCGGCCCACACCTCAATCTGATCGCCTTGAACGAACGGCTCTTCAAGCTCGACAACTCGTTTCCCCGGAAGACCGAGTGTGAAATCGAATTCCGAGTTGACGGTGGTCAATCCTTGATATGGTGAACCTTCCCGGTCTACCAGGCAGAGCTCCCCGTTTACGTCAATCAAGAGGACGAGCTTCTTCTTCAGTTCGATCGTCCGGGACGGAATACAGCCTGTGAATCGGAACCAGGCACAATCCCATAGCTCACCCCAACGTTCTCCACGCGCCAGCTTAACCGGCCTCCCCGTCATTCGCTCCTCATAACGCACAGGCTCCGTTGTCACCCAAGCCGTTACATCCAATTCCGCAACCGGCTCATAAATAGCGTCCCGGAGCTTGTTTAGCACTTGCTTCAACTGCCCCAGCCTAATCGGTTCGTATGGCATGCTCCCATTTCTCCTCTCTGCAGCGTCATTGGCTTGTGCCCAGCTCTTGCTCCTCCCAATAGACATGAATCTCGCAACGGTTCTTCTCGCCATGCTCGTAACGCAGGAGCACGGTGCGTGTGGCTGAATCCCATTCCCAGGCAATTGAAGCCGTCCTGCCTTGCGTTGCGGAGACCGGTTGTACCGGACAATATAATCGGGCGGTCGCCTTCAGATTGGCCGGGCCCCGAGCCATAAAGCGAAATCCGCCGGGCACGCCGGTCAAATCTTCTACTCGGGAGGAAGCCGAGATGACAGCGACTTCGCCTTCGGGCGGTCGTCCGGCTTCCACATCGTAAAGCAGTGCTTGTTGCCCCGGATCCAAGCGCACCTCTGTCAGCACGCCGAGCTGAGGATCGAACACATCGACCACCGGTCCCCGGATCACGAGCGGATCGGAGCTAATGGATTCCTCCAGAACGGCGGCAACCCAATATGGCCCCCGTCTAATCTTGTAGTAATTCTTCGGCTTCCAACAGGAATCATCGCCCGATAGAAGCGTGACCGTCTTCTGGACGGACTGGCGCAGCCGATCCGCGCCGGATCTGCTCCTTGCCAGGTCGGACGGGTCCGCCTGCAGCCAGCAGACCGCTCCCTTACCCAGCTGCCGGATACCATCTCCCGATTCGATATCTCCCCAATCAACCGCCCCCAGCTGTTCGAACAGATGTGCGCGAGGAGATCCGTAGGCACGCCCATGATCGCCGCCCTCATTCCACCAATGCCGAATGCCGTGATACGGATCGGAATCGTCCCCTACGTAGATGAGAGCTCCGCCTTCCCGAACCCACTGGGCGATCGCATGATGGATGTCCGGATATTCCGGCTTCATGAACTCATAGCTCAGCACGAGCACCCGATACGGCGCTAAATACCCAGGGTACCGCCTTACGTTGTCCAGCTGCACCGGTCGAACGGGTATACCGTGCTTCAGCAGCGGAAGTGCAAGACCGTAGAACGGGGAGAAATCCAGCAGCTCGGTATCCCCTTCCTGCTGAAAGCCTTCCGGATCCGTACCGTCATACTTTCCGGCATCCGGCGCGCCTTCCTCCGGCTTCATCCGCTGGAACATGGCCGAATCCGCAATCAAAACGCCGACCTGCAAGGGCTCTACATCGCTCTCATTTACATCATCGTGCCCCATATTGCCAAGCGTGTGCATGACATTGAGAAGCGTGGTCGCGTAAGCCGTCGGTATCGATTCTTTGCCTGACCCGTCTTCGGCAGGATAGGTCCCTTTAAAGATTCTGCGCGGCCATGGAGCAACCTCAAAATGCGAAACGCCTGGATGTAGAAGCGAAGCGGTTACAGTCTTCAAATAATTCTGTTTATAATCCGCCCAGGTATGGTTCGGATTATCTTCAATCGGATCGTGCAGGAACCACATTCTTCGGTCCGTTCCCCTCACGAGCTCCTGCATAATGCCATACTCAAGGTAAGCGGTTTCAAACGTTCGTTCCTTACGCACCCCTTCGTATACGTTCGGTGTCCGGGAAGTTCCGGTCCAGATTTGGGCGATGTAGCCGTCAACGCCCGGAAGCTCGATTAACCGCGACTGCGGACTGACGATTCGCCACTGTGTATAGTTGATCAGGCTGTGTGTCGGAACATAGAAGCGAAGGACGCGACCATAACGCTTCAATGCATATTCCTTCATCTCCCCGCATAACCGGTCCAGCACCCGCGTATACAAATACGCTTTCAATTTGGATGCGCGGAATTGTGCGTCGGCGGATGCATGCGGCGGGATCCACGGCTCCTTGTAATACAGCTGCCACTCCCGCTTAAACGCTTCCGAGTATCCCCCGTTCACCCAAAATTCCGGCTCCTCCAAATGAATCGCCTCCACGCCGGCGTCAACGGCGATCCGAATGCGCTCCCCAAGATACCGGCCGAATGAAATGGTCGGCACCATATAAGGAATGACGGGCTTCGTCCCGTGGAGGATCATCTCTCCGCGGCGATCCGTCTGGGCTTCATCCCAATGCGGCTCCCCGTCCACCTGGCCGTCCAGATAACTGTTGTATTTCCCCCATGCCACACCTGTCATCAGGTGTACGATATACCCTTGCTCCTTCCACTGTCGGATGCGCTCCGGCATCGTATCGTCAATACCATAGACCATGACAAAATCCGTCTGCAGATCGTAATCGGGATGATACGGCGCTGATTCCTGAAATCCGGTTCGTTCTTGCGATCGGTCTCTTTGCACGAACAATTCCCTCCTCGCCCATCTTATAGTCCGCTAATACGTCTTAGCTTCAAACATCGCTTACATCATTTTCTAGAATATAATATATAATATTAATATATTCAATATGTTTTTGTTTGAATAATGATTTATGACTCCTCGACAACAGCCGCGTTCCGTCAGTTCACGATCTGTGTTCAAGAGGCATAATGTTTCATGCCTGTTTGTGCTGAACACGTCCCCGCAAGATAACGCAAAAAAACCTTCGCCCTGCCTGGGGAGAAGGTTTTTACGCATTACCAGACTTAAAATGAATCTTCTGGCTGGCCATTTTCGTGGTCGTTCACTCTATTTCTCGCTGCATTTGGTCAAGTGTTCGGAACAGGGCCCGAGGTTTGCCGGACAACAAGCTCGGGGTCGATGATCATTTTGCTGTAATGCTTTACTTCTTCGCGGTTTCGGACCACATCGAGCAGTTTCATAGCCGCCCGGTAACCCATATCACGCTCGAATTGTTTCACATGGGTGAATATGCTGAACTCGTCCACGATGGACGTAGGGTCGTCAAAGCTTACGATCGATACATCTTCCGGCACCCGAAGGCCTGCCTGCCGGGCCATCTGATAAATTTGCACACCCAGTCTTCCGTTCAGCGAAATATAGGCGGTAACCATCCGGTTCCGGATATACCGGTAAAGCGGGTGGGCTTCGGCGTCTTTCAGCTCGTTGAGCGGCTTGAAGTCGGTGATCATATGCGCCGGATTGATCAGCGCTCCCTTGTCTTTTAACGCTTCGATATACCCTTCTATACGCTCTTGAACCGTAACCGTCTGAAGCGGAGAATCCGAGCAGATCGCAATGTTGCGGTGCCCGAGCTCCCATAAATGCTCGACAGCAAGCCGCGTCCCCTTTCGGCCATCCGCGGCAATATAGTGGGTCTCCACCCCTGGCAGGTATCGGTCGATCAGTACGAACGGGAAGCCCGCCAGCTTCATCCCGAGGATTTCCTCGTTGTAATTTTCCTCATCGATGGGAAAAATCAGCAAACCCTCGGCCCCGAGCGACTTCAGCTCTTTGATCGCTTCCTGTTCTTTTTCAAGCTTGCCGTGGGTCAATATAATCATGCTGCGGTATCCTTCATTCATCAGCGCGCGCTCGATCCCTTCAACGAGCCGAATCGCAAAATAATCATGGATGCTAGGCATAATCACGCCGATTAAGCCCACAGCCTCCGATATCTCGTTTGCTCTCGCCTCCGGTTCCCCGGAAGAAGGAGCAAGGGCCGTTTCTGCCCCCTTGGCCACAAAGCTGCCTTTGCCCGGAACCCTTGATATGATTTTTTCGTTTGCTAACCCAGTCAAAGCATTGGCTACCGTAATTTTGCTGACCCGAAACTGATCCATCAGCTCCTTCTCGGTCGGAATGCGGTCTCCGGGCTTCATATTTTCGGTTGCGATGACCTGTTTAATATAATCCTGGATTTGCTGGTATAGCGGAATACGATCATTTACACTCATTCTAATCTCATCACCAATTCATTCATGATATTTGTAATATATAATATATCCTTACACAACCCTGCGCAATAAACAAGCGTATATCGAGTGCATATCCCATAGGTTCAGCATGATACGAACCGAAAAAAGTGGCTGATCCGCAAGAATTTCAGGAAGTTTTGTCGAACCCCTTGTAAAAATATTGTTGTATATATTTAATATGTGTTGGGTGGTGATGTGTCAAATAGATGGAAAGCTAATCGCAAAGGAGGGATATGATGACGATACGACACACTCACTCCGATCCCCTTACATGAATGACAAGGAGTGTAACCTATGGCCCGTAATTTCTCGATTATTTGTTTAGCGATCATCTGCTCATTCACTTTATCTACCGGGTTCGCTTTCGCAACGGAATCCAAAGTGCCGGCAGCCAAACCGGAAATCACGAAACATCGCGAGCTTCCAAGCTTCAAGAAGCCAAAGCATCTGGACGCGGCCGATATTTACGACGCCCCCGGCGATGTGAAGCTACTGCTTGGAACTCTACAAGGGATCGTTAACCGTGAGCTTCCCCGCATTTATTTGATCGAGTCCGATGAGGAGGGGAAGACGACCTGGCTGGAGGATCTGGCAGTGCCTTATACGCTCCATGAGGATTACTGGAAAGTATTCGATCTTTATCGCAGCGAGGCAGCCGGCATGATCATTTATGATCCGGACGTCCCGGATACCATCAATGTGGCAACGACGCTGGCTGGTCTCAAGGATGCGGTCGTTGCAAGTCCGGAACTGGCCGAGAAATTGTCCGCCGCACCTTACCATTTGAATGTTCTGGAGGATCTGCGGGGGAAATTCAACAGCCGGATGGAAGCATATAACTGGCAGTATGAGCAGCTGTGGGATCAAACGACGCATCAGATGTTAGTCGGACTCGCACCGGATACTGCGATTCGCATTCCGCCTGGTCTTCCTGAATCCTTCGTTACGATTGCGGAGGAGAAAGAGCAGATCCGTGACGCAAGCAACCGGGATGTATACAGCCTGGACCTTACGCCTTTGCTCGGTAAATCAGCGGTTTATCTTCGCTTCGACGACGCTTTTCCGCAGGACGGCTGGGGACCGGCCATTCACGAAGTAACGGTCAAGGCAGACGGACAGACGATCGCGAGCTTCATTGCAGGCAGTCCCGAAGAAGAGGCCTACCTCTATGATCGGCAAAATTCGAAGTTTTTTGAAGGTCAAGGCGGACACCGCTTTGCTGATAACGGGAACTATTTCGTGTATGAATTTACGCCGCCTGCCGGTACGAAGCAGCTAACCGCAGAGGTGGACATGTGGAACCAATATAAGGTCTCTGCGGGCAACATCAAGCCGCTGTCGGCAGAGCAGCGGGAGCCCTATGCCTACTTGAGGGACTATGCCGTCGCGAATCGAGCGATGGTGTTCTGGCTTGACTCCAATGTACCTGAACAGCTTGCCCTGTTCGAGAAGATCATGTCGGACGTTGAGCCGGGCACGCCTTACCTGGGCTGGTTCAGCAATGACGTGGAAGGTGAGTTCAGCTCCGTGGAAATCGCATCCCGCTACGGCGTCTATGTGCTTGCGGCAGATTGGTTTAGCAACCTGACCGTCTTCTCAGGCACGAAGCCAAAATACGCGCCTGCCAAGAAGTCGCCTCGTCCGGCCCTCGAGAACAAAATCTATGTGACCTATACCTTTACGGAAGGCGATAACTTCCAGTACAACCAGCATCGGATGCGGGTGATGTGGGATGATCCGGCACGGGGTAAGGTGCCGCTCAACTGGACCTCCAGTCCCCTTCTCCACGAAGGCGCGCCTGCTATTCTGAACTACTATCTGAACACCGCAACGGAGAACGACCTGTTGATTGCCGGACCTTCCGGAGCAGGATACTTCTACCCGAATGCATGGCCGGACGCCAGCTTCGGCGAGTTCCTGAAGCAGACTCAGCATTACCTTAAGAAGACCGGGATGACGATCCCTTATGTGCTGAACCGGGTGGATAGCCAAAATGTGCCGCTCACGCCGTTCAAAGCTTCTGCTTATGAGGAAGAATATGATGTTCCGGGTCTCTTTATCAGCTATGAAGATAAGTATGGCGTTGAAATCGTGAATGATAGTCTTCCGGTTTCGACGATTCGCGGCATCAGTACGGCGCAAGACGGCCTGCAGGTCCTTCAAGAGGCTAAAGCGAATTGGGACGGAAAATCGCCGCTGTTCGTCTCCCTCGGTCTGCTCGCCTGGAGCATGACACCGTCCGATGCCGTCAAGTTAACGGAAGCTTTAGGGGAAGAATTCGAAGTCGTCCGTGCAGACCACTATTTCTCCCTGATTCGCGAAAGCTACGGCTTGAAGAAAAGTAAATAAGCCTCAAAAAATCTGCAAACCAGAAGAAGCAGCGGCCTCAAAGCAAGAAAGATAACCGCTGCTTCTTTTTTTCATATCAAGAACTTACCTCGCTCAGACAATGCGGACCTACATCTTGGATTCAAATTATTAATGCAATTAACTACAACTTCAATTCATATCATGAATTTTTTTAATTAATCACATTAATTATCATTAGTTAATGACATTAACTAATATGAGTCCATATCAATTAATAGCATTAATTAAATTAACTCTCCGATTTAACCTCTTGCTAGTTTTAAGAGAGAAACATGGTTCTCCTTCCCATCATTCGTCCTTTGCTCCGTAAACCGTCTCCTTTAATCAAGGTTGCTTCTCTCTCCTTTCCTTGAAAGGCTAGAGGACATGATTGTCCATCGTTTGGATCCGGACAAGGCCACACGGTATACGCTCGATTGTAATGCCCATTATAGGGTTGCCACGATGATCAAGATTATGATTATTTCTTGGGTAATCGCAAAAACTTCATGCATTCGACACAGCCTCTCTCCTACCGCCTGTGCTCCATCTGCGGCCGAAAACCAGTGTTAGCCCAGTGCATGCCTTCGTAGCATTTCCCCAATGTGGTATCGGGGTCCCCGAAAAGTATTCGGCATCCGCTTCAAAGCTTCGCTTCACTTTTTGGGGTGTTCTCGCACTTGTATGACAGTGAGTCTGGCTAGTATTACATAAAATCCGGCCTGATTGGTGAATACTCACTATAATGGATTAGCATGCATTCCTTACAGATGGAGACTTTTTGATGCCTATGAATAAAAAAATTTCCTTAATCAACGTATATTTCATCATGCTCCTCTCACTAGGGATCACCAATCATGTCATCCTGATCCCTCTGATCCTGCAACTCTCCAATCGAGATGCATGGTTCGGTACCTTGTTAACCGCGATTCTGCATGTCGGATGGGTTTATATCGTCTACTACATTATGAAACGGACCGGCCAGCAGTCGATATTCGACTGGTTTAGGGAGCGGTTCGGCAAAATCGGGGGAGGCGTGTTCGCTGCCATTACGGCGCTCTATTTCATGTGGATGTCCATGGTGATATTAAGGGAAACCACGACTTGGGTTCAGGTAACGTATTTGCCTCAAACGCCTAAAATTGTCGTATCCTTGATTATCGTCCTCCTCTGCGCTGTCGTCGCCAATAATGGCATTCGCTCCATAGCCATCATATCCGGCATTCTGCTCCCGATGGTCTGGCTTCTTGGCCATTTCGTTGCAATCTCCAATTTACAATACAAGGACTACTCTTTGCTGACCCCCTTATTTGTCGATGGGGTTGAACCGATGCTGCGCGGCATGATCGTGGCTGCCGGCGGCTTTATGGAACTGTTCGTATTAATCTACTTAACCCATCATATGAAGCGCAGGATGAATTATCTTAGTGTCGCCATTCTGGCTTTACTGTTGGGGGGTCTGACCTTAGGCCCCTTAATGGGGGCTATTGCCGCCTTCGGCCCCATCCCGGCTATGCAATCCAGATATCCTGCATATGAGCAATGGATGCTCGTCACCATTACGAAATACATTACACATGTTGACTTCCTTGCTCTATACCAGTGGATATCCGGTACGTTAATCCGCATCTCGCTCTTCTTTTTTATCATTGCCGAGGGAATAGGCTTCAAAAAAGGAATGCACCGCCGCTGGTTCCTGTTCGCATCCGGGATTGTGCTTTCCGTGTTGACACTCCTTCCGATAATCGATAAACAAATTGAACAATTCGTGTTTGGAAGATACTCGGCAGCCTTCCTTGCCTTTCTCACGATTTTTACGTTGGCTGTTGCGCTCGCCGTGTCATTCAAGCCGAAAACGAAGGTGGAAAATTCCAATGAATCAAAAAAAGCCTCGTAACAAAATGTACCGTCGCAAACTTAAACCCTCTTCCCATACAACGGCTGTGAATCAACCAAAACAATCGGTGACTGACGATATGCCAAATGAACAGGAGCTTCGATCCATGTTTGGAAACTCGGCGGATGTCGTGATCCGCTCCTTTCCGCACAAGCGGGAAGAAACGTTTCCGGTGCTCCTATTATTCAGTGAAGGGATGATTGATACCTCATTAATGACACAATTCGTCATTCCGGATTTGGAATGTAAATTGGTAGACGCCGAATCTTGGGAAAAAATCATAGAAAAACTGGAAAATTCTATGGAGTGGACGAAAATTAAGGCGAAGGAAGAAATGGGGAAGCTGCTGTTTACCGGCCGATTGATCCTGTTTTTCACGAATCAGAGATGCATGTATTCGATTGATATTGCCCAGATTCCGAAGAGGCAGCCAGAGGAATCCAACACGGAAGTGGCTATTAAAGGCGCCAAGGACGGCTTTACGGAGGATCTCAATACCAATATCGCCTTGGTACGCAAAAGATTGCCGACCACCACCTTGCAAAATGAGAAGTTTGTGATCGGTAACCGGACGCAAACCCTTGTATCGCTGCTTTACATCGAGGACATTACCCAGCCGTCTCTTGTCCAAGAAGCCAGAAAACGACTGCAAAATCTCCATGTGGATGCCCTCGTCAGCACAGGGGAGCTGGAAGAAGCTCTTGGTGATTCCTCCTTGGCACTTTTCCCTCTTGTTGATTACATTGGCAGACCGGATTTTGTCGTTCAAAGTTTACTTCGTGGCCGTTTCGTTATTTTAGCGGACGGATCTCCCATGGCGATTATCGGGCCATGTAATCTGTTCGAGCTCCTTAAGTCGCCGGAGGATTCGTACTTTCCCTATCATTTTGTCATCTTTGAACGTTTTCTTCGCCTGGTAGGCCTTTTGATTGCGATTTTGCTTCCGGGATTCTGGATTTCCCTCAGCAGCTACAATTTAGACCAGATTCCCCTCCCTTTGCTGGCAACGGTTACGGTATCCCGCTTCGGACTGCCATTATCCGGGCCTATGGAAATCTTATTGATGCTTGGCATGTTCGAGCTGTTCCGGGAGGCCGGCATCCGTCTGCCGAAGGCCGTTGGGCAGACCATCGCGGTGCTCGGCGGACTTATCATCGGGGACGCGGCAATAAGGGCCGGATTGACATCCCCGACGATGCTGGTTGTATCCGCTACGACGGCAGTAGCCACCTTCACCTTGGTCAACCAGACATTAAGCGGTACGGTCAGCCTAATCCGCTTATACATCTTGATATGGTCGTCCGTTCTCGGCATGCTTGGATTTTTCATCGGCCTGATGAGCGTTATCGTGTATCTATCCGTGCTGGAGTCCTTCGGACTGCCATACCTGGCTCCGATTTCGCCGCTCAAGTTGAAGGATGTCATGAATGCGCTGATCAAATTACCGTGGACCTTTAACAAACGACGGCCGGAAATGCTGCAAACGACCGATTCGACCATACAAGCAAAGGAACGGGAATGAAATGCATGCTCACCGTTATCTATTCAAACTCATCGCTGTCTGCTGTCTTATCCTTCCGTTAACTGGATGCTGGGACATCAAAGAAGTTCAGGACATGAATTATGTCACAGCGATCGGCATCGATTATGAAGATGGTCAGTATGTCGTATATACTCAAATGCTAGACTTTACAACCGTCGCTAAAGCAGAAACCGGAAAATCAGAAAACCCGGCGCAAGTCTGGATCTCCAAAACCAAGGGCAAGACTATTAATTGGGCCGTTGATCAGGTATACAATTCCTCGCAAACACGAACCGTCTGGAGTCATGTTTCAAGTATCGTTATCAGCGATAAGGTCCTGAAATCAGCCATCCTCCCGAAACTCGATTCTATCGGGCGGTACCAGGAGGTCCGGATGACGCCTTGGGTATTCGGCACCAGCCACTCCATTGAAGAGCTCTTTAACACCCGGGCTTTCTTCAACATGTCCCCGTTATTTACCATTCTGCATGAACCAATCGATCAGTTTAACCAAAGGTCGATCATTGCGCCGATCCGCTATTTCGATTTTTTGGCGGACTTAACCGAGCCCGGCTACACGGAAATGCTTCCAAGCTTGTCCATTGATACCGAAACATGGTCCACAATGGACAAACGAGATCCGAAAATGTCAATTAACGGTGGTTTTTCTCTATACGATGAGAAATTAAGCGGCTTTCTTGATATTAAAGATCTCGACGGGCTGCGCTGGATGCAGAAAGAGACCAAACGTTCCCCACTTCTCGTAACCGATGGGGGGATCAAAGGGGTCGTCGTGCTTAAGAACCCAAAAATCAAGACCCAGCTTACCTTCGTCAAGGGTGAGCCGAAATTTCGAATACATGTCCGATTAAACGGGAATGTGGTTGAAGTCAGCGAAGATGTATCCAAGACCGAACTGGAAAAAAGCGCGGCAAACGTAGTAAAGGAAGAGATCCTTGCTACCTTCTACAAAGGAATGGATACGCAATCCGACGTTTACAGTCTAGAGCACCTTGTGTTCAAGCAGAACCCGGCTGCCTGGAAGAGATTGAAGCAGGCCTCCGGCATGAGCACCATCATCAATAAACAGTCCCTCGAATCCGTCATGGTCGATGTACACTTGGAGCACACCGGCATGAAACTGCTCCCCCGCAAAGATTGAGCAAATCCGGTGGATGTGTGGCGCGGAAAATTAACATGATTAACGATCTATTTCTGAGACAAAAATATCAAGATGGCCGCAAGCTTGATCTTGTTTTATCGGTTCTGTTGCCTAGACACGTTTCGCCGGAAAAGCAGACAAACAATGAGCAGAGACAGCAAGAGGCAGCTGATCGCCGGTACGACAAGCCGAAGCAAAGCGGCAACTCCTCCACTCTCCTTTATAAAAGCGATCGATGAAACGGCGAACAGAAGGATAAAGAGACCAGCCCCTACGCACCAAAAAGGCAAAATAGGCCGCAGCGGTTTTCTTTCCTTTGGACTCTTGTACAGGTTATTATGGACCCATCCCAGCGTAAGCAAAAGCCCCGCCAGGGTACTTCCATGCTGTGCCAGCTTATATGCCGGTATTTCCATTGCACCCAGACGGATCACTTTGGTGAGCAAAGAGATGCGATTCACGACCCAGGCGCCTTGATGCGTGAATTGATCCCATAATAGATGGGACCCTACGCCGGCGATTCCTAGCAGAAACACGAACTTCCATCCTCTGAAAGAATCGGGCATGCGCGACGCGTTGCTCCATCGATACGGAAACCACTTAGGTAAGTATGCATTAACAACGGGTCTGACGACCTGTTCAAAAATGATAAAGAGAATCGCGATGACCGGCAAATTAAAGAAAAGAATTCCCCAGCCGTCATGGCTCCATTCCCCTGCCGCACGAAAGCGGACGAAGTATTCGAAATCAGGAGCCATGCAGCCGATGATCAGTGCAGATACCGGAAGATCCTTTCGTTTCCACCAAGGCATTGTAATGACGGGATGTGCAAATGTGAATGGCATAGCGGGCTCCTCTTAACATGAACTCACGAATACTAGATTTTTACTATTCTAGCACGTTTTTTCGACACATTGGGGGCGATATTAATCCAAGCCACATAAAAAGACAGGCAGAAGCCTGTCCGAATGTAACGATATGGAGTCGATCCACATGCACCTATGTTCATTCCTGTAAAGCAGCAAGTCATGAAGTTCCACCGGCTCCAGCACGAAACAGAGCATCAGAGCTTTCTTCCGTGAACCATGCTTTCCCCTAGGACAGAAGCTCACGAGCAAGCAAGCGGTATACCTCCAGCCGTTTCTCCTGCGAATGTGGGATGCTGCAAATCATCGCTTCGTGAAATCCGTAGTGTTCCTGCTCTTCCTGCAATCGTGCTGCGATATCCTTCACCGCGCCAACCAAATGAATCTTCCGTCCTTCTTGAATGGCCATGCGGTCGATTTCGGTCAGCGGCATCTGGTGCGCCTCCTCGGGCGTCATCAACGGGACAATCCGTCCCTTGCTCATCATCAGCCGGAAAATATCCTGCGGAAGCGCTTCGTATTCGGCTTCCTCTGTGGTCTCCGCTGTAGTGACCATATAGGACACACTGATTAATGGCTTCTCCATGAAGACAGAAGGCCGATAATGATTCCGGTACTGGTCAAGAATCTCCCGACTCATGGCTCCGTTAAAAAACTGAGCGAAGGAGTACCCGACACCCATCTCTGCAGCTTTTAGTGCGCTGTTGCCGCTGGAGCCCAGAAGCCAAACCTCGGGCAGGGCAACCTCTGTAGGCGCGGCTGCATTTTTGGCATACAGTTCATTCTCCGGCACCTCATCATTCATCAATTGCATGGTGATCTCCAGCTTGTCGTACATATTATGCAGCATCAGCTGGCGGCCTTCCGATAAAGCGTACATGGCACTGGTGTCGCCACCGGGTGCGCGCCCCACCCCGAAATCGATTCGCCCGGGGGAAAATGCGCTTAATGTCTTGAACACTTCTGCCAGCTTTAGTGGCGAATAATGCATCATCATCACGCCGCCGGTGCCGATGCGGATCCGATCCGTTTTGGCAGCCAAGCGAGCAGCCGTCACCTCTGGTGCAGAACTGGCGAAGGCGTGCCCGCCATGGTGCTCCGCCATCCACATCCGGCTATAACCGAGCTCATCCGCAAGAATAGCAAGCTCCTCGGCTTTCTTCAGCGCTCCTGCCGCTGTATTCCCGCTTGTGACAGGTGCCTGGTCCAGTACGCCTAATTTCATAGGATTCCTTCCCTTCTTCACGATCATATAACCATCTTGTCCTGAATCCATTGTTCCAAGGCGGACACTTTATCCTTAAAGCGTTCGCTGCACATCTCCTCCGCCAAAGAAGCAATCGTCTCCCGCTTCAGGACAGCCTTCCACGAGGATTCGGCTTCTTCCATCAGATCGGAAAGCAAACAACAGCTTTCTTCTTTCTCCAAGTCGAGCATATCCACCAGGATGCCATGGGAGGAATATAACGATTGCTGACCTTCCACCGCCAAGTATACATCGTACACCCGAATATCTTCGGCTTTCTTCTTTAATTTGAAGCCGCCTTTAATGCCTGGAACGGACGTTACAATGTCGGCAGTCACCAGCTTTCTTAGCAGCTTCTGAAAATACGTTGCTGATACACCGAGCTGCTGGCTGATCGCTTCACCAGGGAGCACAGCCTTGTCAGGCAGCATATTAAGCAGTAGAAGCGCATACACCGATTGTTCCACGCCGGTCTTCATATGCATGAACATCACCTCGCTTGGCTGAATTCAGTATGTCTATCTTCCATTCGTAATTCACGACTAACTCGGATAATATATATCCATGTTATATATGGTATCTCATTTTCAATCATTTGTAAATGAATAAGGGATCTTATCCCCTTCCCAAGAAGGGGGTATGAGATTACTGCACATGATCGGCGATTGAATAAGCTATAGAGGAATCGCTCGATGTTAGAATAGAGCAGGCTCATTCATGAGTACATGCAAATGGGCCAGCCGGGGATATCTCCCGACTGGCCCGTTGAACTGGTCATAATGATTTAGCTGAAGCGCTGGAAGTTCATGAGATTAAGTATCTGATGCCGTCAAGCATGCGGTTCGATTTCATCCCATAATCTTTTTAAATTTTCCAGACCTAAACGAGTTCCCTCCCTGCAGTCCTCCATCCCTTCAAATTCAAGTGTAATGAATCCGTCATATCCGGATTCCTTGATCAGCCGAAGAATGCGGCGGACATCCAGGTCCCCTTGACCGAAGATCGCGCCTCGCAAATAATTGCCGTGGGACGTCCGAAACCACCGGCCTCCTCCTGGATCCTGGTCATATGGACGGTAATAAAAATCTTTAACATGAATAAGCGAAGCGTATGGCAAATTGCGTTTCACGCCGACGAGCGGCTGTTCATCGACACACAGAAAGTTGCCGATATCCAAGGTCGTTTTGAAGTTCGGCCGGTCCACTGCCTTGAGCACGCGCTGAACGCGGTCGCTTGCTTGGACGCTTACGCCGTGATTTTCGATCGTCGTCGTAATCCCGTATCGGGCAGCGTAATCCGCGATCTGGCGGCATCCATTCACGATTTGCTCTAAATTATCCTCGACATAATCGATCCCCGTCTTCTCCGGCGGCAGCGTGAAAGCCGTCACATCATGCCGCATGTGCTTTATGCCCAGCCGATGCACCGTATCTACATGGCGTTTGATCCGCTCCACTTCCGCATCGAACGCCTCTTTCGACTCGTGGACAAAGTTTGCCGGCATGGAATAGTTCGACAATTGGATCCCGGCCGCTTCAGCCCGCTTACGTACCGCATCCGTTAGCTCCTCATTGTCCTCCAGCGTAAAACCGTATGGAACAATCTCCATATGCTCCCCGCCGTTGTCGGTGATCCAATCGATAACATCCAGTATCGTCATCTCACCCGAACGGATGGCCGGGAGCAAACTGTACGTGCTGACTCCAACCCTCATGCTAACCCTCCTATTTGGTTCTTCCGTCAAATGCCTGTTGGTAAATCTCCAACAGCCGGGACACATTCATCGCCTCCAGCTGCTGCACGTAGACATCCCAGTCTTTATCGAGGCTTGCATCCCCGATAATGAAGCGCGCCATCATCTCGTCCACATAATCGTTAATCGTCTTGGACAGGTCCGCTGCCTCGGATGCCTGTTCATTACTCAAGAATAATGGAGGTACCGTGCTCACGTCTGTCGGTTTATGCGGCTCGTAATTATTTTTGGTTTCATTGTAAAGAATGACCTCCAGATCATCCTCGCCCTTGGCTACCGCGCTCAATCGAAACTCGTTCGTGCGGAGGCTCGGGCCGGTCTGGATCCACGCTACGTTTTGCACGGTCCCGTACGACTTCAGCTCTGACCAATCGGCGGGCTCCCCGTTGATGCCGATTTCGCCTTCCTTCGCTTCACGCCATTCCTGATCCGGCCGTCCATAGACGCTGCGCAGCGTATGCTCCCGCTCGTACAACCCGTCGGCCCAGCGTAAAGCCAGCTCGGGATGCTTTGCCTTTTTTGTAATGACAAACGCTCCCGGATTCAAGCCGGTTGAATCAAAAGCAGCATAGCGAACACCCCCAGGACCTTTTAATGGAGGAACGGTCTTGTATTCCTTCCATCGTCCGCTTTCGCCAAGAAGCTGGGTGAATACGCCCTGATGACCTCCCGTCGACGCTCCAAGTATGACCGTATCGGGATTCTCGCCGATCTGAATCAACTGGTTGTCATCTTGCGTAAACGACTCCGGCGCGAGCAGCCCTTCGGCATACAGCCTGTTCATAAATCGGAGACCTTCCCTCCATTCCGGCTTGTTGTAGGCGACGTCGAGCTTGCCGTCCTTTACGAATATATGCTTATAATTGGAACTAAAAACCGGATTGTACACGAATGCGTTAAGCAGGAACGCATCGATGGAGGAGCTCCATGATTTCGGCGATATCGATAACGGAATCTCATCGGCCATGCCGTTTCCGTTCGGATCCTGTTCTTTAAACGCTTTCAACACTTCGTAGAATTCCTCCGTCGTTTCCGGCATGTCGAGATTCAACTTTTTAAGCCACGGCTCATAGATCCAGAGCTTCTGACTCATCGAGCAATGATAGCACTCATTCACTTCCGGAAGGGCATAGATATTTCCGTCCAGCGCAGTAATGATCGACTTGATGTTCGGGTTGTCCTCGAACATTTTTTTCGTCTGGGTTCCCTGTTTCTCGATGAGATCATTGAGCGGCAGGAATGCCCCTTGGGACCCGTATATCATTTGCTGCGCGGGCGATATGTTAAGCCCCAGGATCACGTCCGGATAATCCTCGCTGGCGAGCACCAAATTCAGCTTTTCCTGCATGCTTTGCTCGGGGACGATTTCCCATTCAATATGCACATTGGTCTTCTCTTCGTACCATTTCGTAAATTCATTCGTTTCGAAATTTTCAACAAGCGGATTTCCCCGCACCATAACCTTGAGCGTTGTTTTCTCTTTGACCAATGGATAGGTGCCGGGCTCAGTCAATTCGATCTGCTCGGCTGCGCGCTCCTGATCCGGATCAGCTCCCTTGGGATTCGGTGAGCCGGCACATCCTGCAAGAAGGATGCATAATGCGGCGAAAGCGCTCATGATAACCCTTGCTCGTTTGCTCATAAATGACCTACCTCCACAATAGTTGGGATAAACTACCCTTTTAAAGAACCGATCATAACCCCTTTAACGAAAAATTTCTGAACGAACGGATACACAATTAACAATGGAACGGACGTAACCACGATCAGGGAATATTTAAGAAGCTCCCGAAGTCCTTGTCTGGCCGCAGCGGTCTTGGCGTCGCCAAGCATTTCGATGTTGATCTCGTTTTGAACGAGAATATCGCGAAGCACCAGCTGAAGCGGATATAAATCGGAGCTTTTTAAATAGATCATGGCATTGAAGTATTGATTCCAATGACCAACGGCATAGAACAATGCGATGACGGCCAAAATCGGCCCCGATAAGGGCATAACGACACTCCGCAGGAACCTTATATCCGAGCAGCCGTCCAGCTGTGACGCCTCCAGCAGCTCATTCGGGATCGTAGTCTGGAAATACGTTCGCATAATAATGACATTCCAGACGGATAGCGCCCCGGGGATCAGCATGGACCAGACGGTATCCATCATCCCTAGATCTTTGACCAGCAGATACGTTGGGATGAGCCCGCCATTAAACAGCATGGTGAATACAAAGAGGAGCATGAATACGCCCCGGCCTCGAAAATCCTTACGGGACAAGGGATATGCCGCCATAACGGATAAAACCAGATTGATGGCCGTTCCTGCCACCGTATACAGCAGGGTATTCATAAAGCCCTTTGCAACCATGGCATTTTTAAATACGGCCCGGTAGCCTTCGAGGGTTGGCTCCACCGGCCACAGCCATACCTTCCCGGAAATCACCGCGCTGCTGGAACTGAACGAAGCGCTGACCACATAAATTAGCGGATACAGCACCATGATTAGAAATACGGACAACAGGACATAGTTAACGACCGTAAACACACGATCCGAACCGGATTCCCTCATAGCCGATTTACGCATGCCTTCGTCTCCTTTCACCATAAACTCTCCTGCTTCAGCTTCTTGGCCAATTGATTGACGAGGAGCAGCAGGACGAAACCGATCACCGCCTTGAACAAACCGATCGCGGTGGCATAGGAGAAATTCATCGCCTGAGATACCAGACCGACCTTGTACACGTACGTATCAATGACTTCAGAGGAGCGCAAATTCAGCGCGTTCTGCATCAGCAGTATTTTTTCAAAGCCGGTTTCCAGCAGCTGCCCGGTATTCAAAATAAGCAAAATGACGGCAATGGGCATGATTCCCGGTATATCGATATGCCGCATACGCTGGACCTTCGTAGCCCCATCCATGACGGCAGCTTCATGGAGCGCCGGATCGATGCTTGAAAGCGCAGCCAAAAAAATAATGCAGGAAAAGCCGACGTTCTGCCAAATATGCGACCAGACATAGATCGACTGGAACCATGAGGCTTCCGCCATGAAATGGTACGGCCCCAATCCGAACCAGCCTAATATCGAATTGATCAGCCCGGTCCTAGGATCCAAAAATTGCAGCATCAAGCCGACAAGAACGACCAGTGAGATGAAGTAAGGAGCATATGTAACCATCTGAACCGTATTCTTGAACCGGCGGTTCTTCACATAATTCAAGCCGAGCGCAAGCAAGATCGGAAACGGAAAACTGGCGATGAGGGTATACAAGCTAATGGAGAATGTGTTCCTCAGCAGCCGCCAAAATTCATGGGAACGGAAGAAACGCTCGAATTGATCGAAACCTGCCCATGGACTTCCGCTAATCCCCTTCGTGACGCTAAATTCTTTAAAAGCAATTTGAGCCCCATACATCGGTACGTACTTAAAAATGATGATGTACAACAGCGGCGGCAAAAACAGCGCGTAGAGCTGCCAGCTTCGAAGCAGCCTTTTCCAACCAGTCAGCACCAATCACTCCCATCCATATCAGATTTCGTCCCGGTCCGTGATTGGAGTATATACAGATGCGAGTGGTCGGTAAATCTTCATCTTTCAGGCGTTATGCATCCTTTTAGAATTGCCTTTTTGCACGATTCAAGGAATCTTCATTTCTTTAGATCAGCGGCTGAGCCTCCGCGGGAGATTCGCCTATACTCCGTTGCGCTGATTCCATTCGCTCGCTTGAACGCCCTGCTGAACGTATTTAAGGAGAGATATCCTACAGCAGCTGCAATATCGCTAACCGGCCGATCCGTATGAGACAATTGCTGCTTCGCTTCATTCATCCGGAGGTGTTCCACATAATCCGAGAAGTTCCAGCCCGTTTGTTCCTTGAAAAAATAAGAAGCATATGCTTCCGAGGTTTGTGCTTCACGGGCCAGCACCGATAAACTCAAATCGAGTTCCCGAAAGTGCTCCTCGATATAATCAAGCAATAGTTTGGTTAATCGATCATTTCGACTTTTCTTGCTCTCCTCATAATCCATGCATAATTGAATGATCGCACGGCATACGGCATTCATGGCCTGTGAGGGCGATGAATGAGGGTCCAGGGCTTGGTGGACTGCCCCCATCGCTTCCGATCGGCCATGATCCGGTCGCTGGTGCGGACAGCATTTCATCAGGGTTCCGCATAGCTCATGGGCCAGAAGCCGTTCCACTGCAAGCGGCAGCGGACCCTCCCTTCCGTTCTTCTCCTTGATCTGTTCCAGAAGCTGCCGGGTCTCGTTCAGATTGCCGGACTTTACTAGCTGAATCAATCGAAGCTCCTCATCGGCAGGATAGTAATAGGTGAACGTCGCGGGCTCCATATCAGCGTAAAATTGAATGGGACGATGACGGTTCCACTCAGCATGGTGGAGGACAAATTGTGCTTCTCCGAACGATCGGTAGAGCTCCGTCACTTGGGATCGACTCCCTCCCACCGCAATACATAATCCCGTGTCCGCTATTTCGATCAGTCGCTCATATACTTCCTGAATCCATGATCTTAAGGATGGCTCAAAGCCGGAACTGGCGGCATCCCCGGCCGAACCGGCAAATACCAAAGCCAAACGGTTCTCCCCAAGGTCATGCGACAAAATCGTTTCTCCGTACAACGCATGTAGGCAGTCCTGCAGCTTATTTTTATAATGTCAAGCTCCTTAAGCATGTCTTTCACAAACGGACCTTCATAACCTCGGATTCGTATCATTGCAACCGCGTATTGAGATCCGCGAAGATTAAGCTGGGAATGCTCCATTGCCGCATCGATTTCCCTGTGCGATGGATAGCCTCCCTTCAAAAGCCTGTCCATGAACACGCTGCGCAAAAGCGGAATCTGCTCAGCAAGCCTTTTCTTCAGAGAATCATGGTTCTCGATTAGCGCCGACACCGTGTAGCCGATAAATTCAACGGAATGTTTGGACGAAGACCTCTTGGAATCTGAGGGAGGTTTCGGTAAGAGGCGCAATATACGCAGAATCGGCCTGCTGCTCCGGTCAGCGAAATAAACGGCCAACGCGAGCCCAAGCAGCAACGCTGACAAGAATACGGCCATCGTCACCCGTTTGATTTCGTAAACCTTCTCTAACACGAGCTGCTTAGGCTGCGCCGATACAAAACTCCAGCCACTGAGTGGGGAGACGGCTCTGGTGACTAACATTTCCTGACCCGTCAGCCGAATGTGGGCATCCCCCTCATCCAAGGGAAGCGCTTTCAATATTTCCGGCCTTTGATCCAGCCCGATTGAGCTGATGATATTCCCGTTCGGGTCCGCAATATACGCGAATCCGCCTTGTCCTGGCGTGAGCTTTCGCAGCATATTTTGAATCTGCTTGTTGTCAAGCATCACGGCGATAACTCCACCACCACCCTTCAATCCAAAAGACTGCATGTAGGTGACCACGGAATACGTTTTTCGTTCATACATGATGCTCCTCTCCGGCAAGTACGTCTTATAATGGTATTCGCCGAACAATTGATGTCTCCAATCCTCATACTTCATCCCCTCATAATGCAGCTGCAGGTTGTAGTATTGCTTGTCAGCGTATACCTTTCGCGGAGAGAGGATCATGCCGCTGTTCTTGTAAGCAACGTAATAATCCACGATAAAATGGTTCACCAGCCGGTAATTGAACAAGCTTTTCTCTAAATCCCACAGCTGATATGGACGGGTTCCGCCAAACGGCTCGTTCACAAATTGAAACGACTGAATTTTTGATTCGCTTGACAACTGCCTTGCAATCGTCTCGATCTCGGCGAGACGTCCGTCAAACGCTTCCTGGATTTGGTTCAGTGCTGCCAAAGTGCTTTTGACCGATTCGTTCTCGACCACGGCCGAGGTTTTGCCATATGCGAACCACAAGGCCCATAAAGACCCTAGCAGAATCAATGCATACGGAATAAAGAAGCGAAACAGCAGCGCTGCATGATCTCCGGAAACGTTTCTCATCACGATGCTCCCCTTTCCTTTAAAGATATCATCAATATAGCAAAGGAAAAGCGCCGAGTCAGTAGACCAAAAGACCGTGACTTAACCCTGCCTGGCTGATGCGCAAATGGGTTCGGTGTTGAGCAATTGGCTTCGGCAAGAATGAAAGCGAGCTTGCTCGGACTCGTAATATAATTTACATAACATACATTATGTTAACTTTATCCCTAGTCTATCTAAATTCCTAAAAAAGTAAATTCATTAACCGGCTGTTAGAACGATTCCTCTTTCGCATAATAACATGTCAATTATTGACGTGTTATTATGATAAGTTAGTTTTTGCAAGGGAGAACTCATTTATTGGAGGGGTAGTCATGAATAAACATTTGAATACAATGAGGGCTGCAGTGCTTCATCGGTTTGGCGGGCCAGATGAACTGATCCATCAGGAGGTTGATGTGCCCACGATCGGTCCTGAAGATGTATTGATTGGAGTTGCTTATGCCGGTCTTGGAGAGTGGGATGCCTTCGAACGACAAGGCGGATATGCAGAAATGCTGAACCTGGAATCAGAATTCCCTTATATTCTCGGTTCCGAAGGTTCAGGAATCGTGATTGCACGTGGGGAGAAGGTGACTAATGTTGACTTGGGAGATCAGGTATATGCACCTGCCTTTCTGAATCCTAATGGCGGCTTCTATGCGGAATATGCAGCCGTCAATGCTAAGTATGTGTCCCGAATTCCGGATGAATTAACCATGCAGGAAGCGGCAGTTATTTCCGGAGTCGGAATTACCGCATTGCGCGGGCTGGAGGATGTATTGCAACTTCGAGACGGGGAGTCTATTCTCATCTTCGGCGCCAGCGGCGGGGTTGGACATATCGCCGTGCAGTTGGCGAAGGCTATGGGAGTCCGTGTATTCGCGGTTGCTTCGGGTGAAGACGGAGTTGCCGTGCTCAAGAAACTTGGCTGCGATGCTATTGTAAACGGCAAAGATATGGATATCTCTTCGATGGCAAGGAAATTTGCGCCGTCTGGATTCGATGCAGCTATGTTTACCGCGGGGGGAGATGCGGCTAATGCTGCCGTCAACTGTCTCCGTAAAGGCGGACGACTCGTATACCCTCACGGGATACGCCCTGAATTACGGATACCCGCTGGAATCAGAGCTGCTGGATACAACGGGGAACCCGATCCCGAGATTATTGCCCGTCTTCATCGATATATCTCACAGTATAAGTTAACCGTTCATATCGATCATATTTTTGAACTAGAGGACGCCAATAAGGCACATGCTGCCCTACAAAAACATTATGTCGGGAAAATTTGTCTAAAAGTGAACCCCTAACGAACCAGGATTAGAAACCTTCAAGAACTCGACGGGTGATGCCTGATTCGGTTTTTCGTGGATTAACCGATTCACAATCGGGTTAAACTTGGAGTAGATGTGGTCACCTAATCTCTAAATCTACCGAGCATACCAATTGCGAATGAGGGAAAACGAGAATGAAACCAAACGAATCTGCTAGTGATCATCGGAAGGAACGCGAAAAATACGCTTCGCGCAATTTGTGGACAGGAATCCTGTTTGGACTGGGGCTGGTCGCTTTTATCGACGAGGTTGTATTTCACCAGCTGCTGCACTGGCATCATTTTTATGACAAATCGACCAAGGATATCGGTCTCGTATCGGATGGTTTATTCCATGCGTTCAGCTGGTTTTCGACCATTGCCTCTTCCTTTATGCTGGCCGATCTTCATCGGCGGCACGCCTTTTGGCTAATAAAATGGCTGGGAGGTATTCTGCTTGGCGGCGGCGTATTCCAGCTCTACGACGGCATCATCCAGCATAAGCTGATGCGTCTGCATCAGATTCGCTATAACGTCGATATCCGCCCTTATGACTGGGTGTGGAATGTGATAGCTGCGTTGATGATCGTGGCCGGTCTGGTTCTAATTTTCCGCACGCGTCATGCCCGCACATATAAGGAAGGAGCTGAATCATGATGGTCCATTATCTTTACAGCGATACGGGAGCATTTAGCGATCATCATGAACATGGAGCACATTCGGATGCGTATAGTTTCAGCTTTGGAGGAGATTGGGCGGGGCTTCTTCTTCTCTTGTTATGCATCGGTGTATATGTTGCTGCCGCTCTCACTACCCATCGCCATCACCGGTCATGGCCGCTGCATCGGTATTTAAGCTGGACCGCCGGCATTTTATGTGTCATGCTCTCGGTCGCGGGTCCACTCGCCCGGAACTCTCATCAATCTTTCCAAAACCATATGCTGGTTCATCTGTTGCTCGGCATGCTGGCCCCCATATTGATTGCGTATGCAAAACCTGTAACGCTCCTGCTTCGCGCATTGCCGGTTCCGTCTGCACGAAAGTTATCACGCTTGCTCAGAAGCAAAGCGGTGCATATGATCGTCCACCCTTGGGTTGCAGCAATATGGAATATAGGCGGTATGTGGCTTCTTTATATGACAGATCTTTTTCAACTGACGCATCAATACCGGCTGTTGTACGCGATCTTCCATTTCCATTTGTTCGCAGCGGGGTATCTGTTCACGATTTCCATCCTCTATATCGATCTGACTTCACGGCGCCATAGCTTCCGGAACAGGGCGATTACTTTAATACTCGCAGCTGCTGGCCACTCAATCCTGTCGAAAGCCATCTATGCCTATCCGCCGGTCGGGGTGCCCCGTGAAGCGGCTGAGCAGGGCGGCATGCTTATGTATTATGGGGGTGGAGCCGTCGAGCTTGTCCTGATGTTCGCATTATGCGCCCACTGGTTCAAGTCCGTTTCTCCATCCCCACGTTCCAAGAAGGTCCTCCATCGTTCCGGCATCTCTTAATCCCGGCTTACCGGATCGTGATCATGGGGTTCATCCTTCGTTTCTTCCGGTAAACGCCTCGACATGCTCGGAACCTCCCTTGGCTTATATTCAATGAACTCGGAAGAATAAACCGACACGGTCATCTTTCCTCCGCCGGAAAAGGCGCGGATCAGGATGGGCTCGTTGTACGCGTTCTCGAACACAAAGTCCGGGCCTCCCCAGCTCACCGTTGCATCCCGCCCGGGAGGCACATAAGGCACGTTGCGGCTGTGAGAATAACGCTTTACGATTTTTAGACCGGCCCGATCGATCGCATTAAACAAGGTAGAGGACACCTGGCATATTCCTCCGCCCACCCCTTCCGATAATTCTCCCCGAACGATAACCGGTGCAGGCAAATAGCCCCGGCTCGGCGTCCTGATCCCGACAACCTTGTTGAACGAGAAGACTTCGCCTGGAAAGACGACGAAGCTGTCAATCGCTTTGGACGCGAGATTGATATTATGGGTACGGTTCCTATTGCGGGAATTATAATAAGTCACATAATACCCGATCGGCTTGACGCGGATGGAGGCCAGAACTTCGCTGTCCACCTTGGGGTAAATCGGAAGTCTGGGCGCTTCGATTGTCGCAGGCCCAGTGCCATAACGATATGCCTGATACTGCTCCAGCAATTTTCCACGGTGAAGCCTGTAGCCGTTCTGTCCCGGGATAATTTGTCCGTTGCTGCCGATCCTCGCGTTCTGTGCCTCATGATAGATTTTCTGGTCTACTTGTTCGACCCACGCCTCGTACTTCTCCATGTCCATCAGCGGAAACACGTCTAGAGCGTGCTCTTCCCGATTGACAGTCGATATCACATTCCCGTCATTCGTAATCGTCAATTGACCTGTATCCTGGCCGCTCTGCAGCAGCAGCAAAATCGCAGCAATCGATATCCATTTCAAGATTCATCCCACGCGCTTCTTATCAAGTTCCTCATCCTTCCTGCATCTCCTTGGCATGCATCCGTTAATCTTTCTTCACCTATGTATTATGAATGCAATGCTGCCAATTCATTCAGATACCGGAAGTTCCAAAGATCTCCTTTAAGGTATTGGGAATGTGAGGGTGAACACCGTTCCGACATTCAGCTGACTATGCACCATGATCTTTCCCCCATGATCCTCCACGATTTTTTGACAGAGCGACAACCCCAAACCCGTACCCTCCTCCTTGGTCGTATAGAATGGATCGAAGATTTTGGGGAGGTCTTCCTCTGCGATGCCCTTCCCCGTGTCCTCCACCTCGATGATCGCCTTACCGCCTGCTGTGAGCATCGAGAGCTTCACCACGCCTGCCTGATCCATGGCTTGAAAGGAATTTCGGATCAGATTGATCAGAACTTGAATGATTTTGTCGCGGTCCATCCGAATTAGGATGGCTTGATCCGGCAGATCCATCGTCAACACATGGCCGTGTGAAACCGCCTCCGATTCACATAAGGAGAATACGCGTGTCAGGCAATCGGTCATCGATTCAACCTTGATATTACTTGCATGGGGCTTGGAAAAATGCAGGAACTCCGCCGTCAATTCCCCCACTCTTGTAATCTCGCCCATAATCACTTCATACCAAGGCTGTATATTATAATTCTGCGTTTTGGACAGCTGAATGAATCCCTTAATGGAGGTTAGCGGATTCCGAATTTCGTGAGCCATGCCGGCAGCAAGTTCCCCGACCGTCTTCATCTTCTCGGTTCGAAGCAGCTCCTCTTGGCTTCTTAACCAGGAGTTTCGCCGCATTTGAAAAACGCGTTCCTCCGCCTTGCTCACCAATTCTTGAAATGTCTTCGCTTCGTGAGGGTAGCATGTGATGCTATAGGTTACCTTGATTCCGATGTGATCAAATTTAAACAGACTTCTGTCAATTTGGACATGTTCTGGCAGCAGAATCGCGAAGCGGTCACCCGCGTAACGAGAAGCTGCGAGCATGTTCCCGGCAAACAGGGTGCGAATCGCTCGGGAGAGGCTAATTAGAATTTCATTCGCGGTTGCGATATCCTGGGCATTCAACGATTGAAAATTGTTGATGTCAAGAAGGACGAGCTGGAAGGGCTTCTTCGCCTCAATGGTATGCTGAACCTTGTGCAAATAGCCGTCATAATTCAAGAGGCCGGTAAGGGGGTCATGGAAGATCAGATAATCGTTATGCATATGCAGCTGTTTCTTCTCGGACTCCAGTGAGTTAACCAAATGGAAGGATATGACGATCACAAACAACGCAAGCCCGTCAAAGATGGAGACGAGCAGGTTATATTGGGTAAAAGGCATATAGGACAAGCGAATCGCGGAATATTGAATAAGCATCAAAAGGCAAATCGGGATCATTTCCTTGAAATGCTTCTTCTTATGGATCAAATTAATCATCAGGATGTAATACAGCAGAATACACCAGTTCAATTGGGTTGCTAGGTGAAAGGCGCCGAGAAACAAGGGCTGCATGAATCGGAGCCATTTCAATTTTCGATCGAATATAACCGAGCCGTATAGAAGAACCGCCATCGTGACCATCCATCCAATCCGATCCGAGAGGTCCATCAGAACGGAAGACAGGATAATCAATAGAGTGATGATAGGAATAAATAGGAGCTTAAGAACAACAATAAGCGGCACGACGATCACTCCTAAAACACGATGTACTTGACAAATAAATGTGGATAAAGAAGCACGACGATCCGAAGGAAACTATCACCAAATATGGTACAACAATAAATCACATCTGAACAGCAAAAAAAAGGGCCTTATTTCCCCTTGCACGAAAAAACGCAGCCGAATGACTGCGTTGATTCAAGACTTCAAGCCTCTTCATAAACTATAGAAACCAGCTGCCTTGTTGCAGGATGATACCGAACGGTTACATACACCCCGAATTCCCGATTCCCTTTTCGAAGCCACAGCTTGAATTTCTCTTCAGCCAAGTCACGGGATAAGGTTTTACGCCCCATATAAAGATAATCCACCACATCCATTCCGTATTTCTTGCCGGTTTCCTTGATGGCAACGGCTCCCCACTGGGCATATGCGGGATCCGTTCGCTTTACGTAACGAATATGCGATTTCGCTATCGAGGTTAAATGCTTTTCTTCAATCTTCGACTCAGGCCGATATGAGCTGCTCAAAAGATACTGCCATTTCCCTTTTGTGTATGTCAGTAGTTGAAGGGAACGATCAGGGCCTTGATAGTAACGCCCCAGCGTATCTTCATCAATTGGAACCTCAGTGAAAGGCAAATACGCAAGCTTCGGACCGTGACCTGCAGGATAAACCTCCAAATGGTACTCGTTCTCCGGCTTCGACGAATGAATGTATTGGATATCAAGATGCGGTTCCACGCTGCCGGTATCCATACATTGGCCAAACAAGTGCGTGAATTCAACCGGAGGCAGCTCGATCGGCAGCGGGATTCGGCCTGCTCCAAAATGCTCCTGGCAAGAATTCACCGCATCCACGATACTATGTGCTCCCGATTCCAGCATCTGGTACTGAAATTGCTGCAGGTCTTCTGAGTCCGTCCCGCCACCCGGCTCTAAACTGAGCAGCAGCATTCCGGCCAATATCACTCGATCTAGCATTTCTGCTCTCCCCTCCATGACAAATAGGATCCCTAAAGCATCCGCATGTGCCTAACATTCCCGTCAAACAGCATCTTATACAAGATCATGGTCTCTCTTGGATAAAAAACGGTCCGGGTACGCAAACTGTGAACAGAATGTGTATAAAAGATGCGGAGGCGAAAGATCCAATGGGGAAATGGAAGGGAATGCTGAATTCGATATTCATTGAGGATCCTCTGACATCGGACATTGATTCGGAGAAAGATTTAGATTCGCCAAGTAAGCTTCAAGCTGAAGAGGAGCAGCCGCCTGTTACCCTTAGTCATATCCTTGATCAGTTCGACGAATCGGCGGATTTCGTCCATAACGTTTACCATGAGGAACGGATGCATGTATTGTACTTCAGCCACATGGTGAATGAAGACCGCTTGGAGCGAGATTTCTTGCCGCTGCTGGTTCAATCGGAGAATCCGCTGCAGCTCCTTGAGACGCAGTCGATATACAAGCTTGTGACTGTATCGAAGCAGTGCGTGGAAGGAATCTTATCCGGCATGGCTGCCATTATCTATGATCAAAAAGCCTTCTTGCTCGATGTTATCTTCCCAGCCTCCCGAACCGTTGCGGAATCGGAGACGGAAACGGTAATCATCGGCCCTCACGAAGCATTTACCGAGCAGGCTTACACCAACTTGTCTTTGATTCGCAAGAGAGTCCAGAGCTCCCATTTAAAGGTGATCCAGCTGGCCGTCGGCGAAGTCACCAAATCCGATGTCTATGTTCTCTATATTAAAGACATCGCTAATCCCAAATATGTCAAGGATGTGATCGAGCGCATCCAGGATGTCGAAATTGACGCGATTCATGATACCAACATGCTGATCCAGTGCATCGACGACCACCCCCGTTCGGTGTTCTCGCAGTTCCTTACCACGGAGCGTCCGGACACCATCGCATCCAAGCTCGTTTCGGGACGCGTTGTATGCCTGATGGACGGAAGCCCGACCGCTTTCAGCGCACCGTCCAGCTTCTTCGAATTCTTCTCCTCCTCCGATGATTATTATCAACGCTGGAGCATCGGAACGGCCACGCTGCTTCTCCGGTTTCAGGCACTTATCATAACGCTTGTATTGACGGCGCTCTATGTTTCGGTCACTTCGTTCCACTACGAAATGATCCCGGAGAATTTAATCCTCACCTTGACCGAGTCCAGAAGCAAAGTGCCGTTTCCGCCGATCTTCGAAGCTTTATTAATGGAAACGACAATTGAGTTATTAAGGGAAGCCGGGGCAAGACTGCCGACTAAGATCGGCCAGACCATCGGCATCGTAGGCGGTATCGTTATCGGACAGGCCGCCGTGCAAGCCGGTCTGACCAGCAACATTCTCATTATTGCAGTCGCTTCGTCCGCAATAGCTTCCTTCGTTATCCCCAATTACGTGATGAGCGCCTCCTTCCGGCTCCTCCGGTTTCTGTTAATCATTTTAGCCGGATTGTGGGGAAACCTGGGATTGGCGATTGGCATGGCTTGGATCGTAATCCATCTCAGCGGATTAACGAGCATCGGAACGTCCTATTTGTCGCCGGTTGCTCCCTTCGAGCCCTACGACTGGAGGGACGTCTTTTTGAGAGCGCCCTTTAGCATGCTTGGCAGACGCCCGTCGCAGGCGAGATCCAAGAATAAGATCAAATTAAAAATGAGAAGGTGACGCATGTTGAGAGAAAAATTGTCACAGTTCCATACGATGATCCTGATCTATATGATTCAGACTGGGGTGTATGTATTCAGCATCGCTCAGAACGAAGCTCAATTTTTCGGGACCAACGGCTGGCTCAGCGTCATACCGATCTCCATCCTGGTCTGCCTGAACATCTATTTGATCTCCATCGTCTATCGGCTTGGTGAAGGCAGATCCATCTTTGATATTTTGGAACAAAGCATTCCGAAGTTTATTCTCGTTCCCTTCTATCTAGCGATCTCTTTAGTGTGGTCGCTTATCGGCTGCCTCGTTGCCAAGCAGTACGTGCTGATTTTTCAGATGTTCGCGTTTCCGACGACCAATCCGATGGTGTTTAAGTTCTTTATTGACGTTCTCGCTTTTTTGCTGTTAACGAAAGGGCTGTACAACATCTCGAAAGCATCTACGGTATTCTTTTGGTCCACGATATGGTTGAACCTGCTGATGCTGTATTATGTCGGGGAATTTAAGCTCGAACGGCTGACCCCATATGTATTCCAAGATGGAGGAAATATGGTCGAGGGCTTCTTCCAAATCTACCTCGCTTATCTCGGCTATGAGCTGTGTATGCTCCTGTTTCCCTATGCCGACAAAAAGACCAAATTGATGAAAGCGGCCCTCTATGGCCATCTCATCCGCACTGCGTCCTATGTCATTATGAGCTTTGTTTCATTCGGGGTCATCGGGCATGAGCTGCTGAAGCAAATGCTGTTTCCTTTATTGGATCTGCTGGCTTATATCAAGCTTCCTTTCATTGAACGAATCGAGAACCTCTTCTACGGATTCTTTCTGTTCACGACGGTCATCACGCTGGTTATGTACTTCTGGGCCGCCGGAGAAAGCACCCGCCGTGTTTTTCCGAGGATCAAAATCAACGTTCACTATTTCTGCATTACGCTCGTTGCGTTCATGCTCTCCTTTATCCCGAAGGTACTGGATACGATCCGAGATTGGATTATGATCCTCGGCTATATTCAGATGGGGTTCGCGTATGTCTTGCCGTTGCTGTTAATCATTCTGCTGCTCGTGCAGCGGCGTAAAAAGGCGGTGTAAGCCTTGAAGCTCAAAAAAAAAGCTTTGCGTCATGCTTCTTCTGTTAATCATGCTACCTTTAAACGCCTGCGGCGATCAGCGAGTATTAGAGGACCTGGGGCTTATCCAAACGGTTAGCTATGATCTGCTGCCGAGCGGTCAGCTGGATATTTCCGTTTCGATCCCTCAAGCCGACCCCGAAACCACGTCGCAACGGGAAGTGTTGTCAGCTTCAGCCAACAGCAGCAAAGAAGCGAAAATGATGATGTCGAGAAAGACTGGCATGCTCCTCGTAAGCGGCCAGATCCGAAACGTTCTTTTTGGAGAGTCACTGGCCCGCAGCGGGCTCAAGGGTCATCTGGATGCGTTGATTCGGGATCCCTCCATCTCTTCCCAAATCAAGATTAGCGTCGTAGATGGCAATGCGGGCGAGCTGCTGCGGGACAACTATGCACAGCATCCAAGAACCGGAAGATATATCGATATGCTGCTTGAGAAGGAATCCCAGGGACAGACGATACCGAAGGTTACGCTCTTTAACTTCCAACGGGATTACTTCGATGAAGGCGTTGACCCGATCGCGCCGTTGATCCGTAGGCAGGACAGCAGCTATGTGACAACCAACGGCATCGCTCTATTCAGGGATGACAAGCACGTCGCGAGGATCGAGCCGAAGGATTCGTTGGTGTTTGCCTTTTTGAAAGGCAAGTTCAGGGAAGGTGAAATCAGCATCGACCTGACAGCTCCCGGGGAATCCAAGGAGATCGTCATGTTCAGCTCGATCACCAGCTCGAGAAAAATCAAAGTATCCCAAGGAACCGACGGAGCAAAGAAAATCAAAATCGAAGTGAATATAACCGGCTCCGTGCTAGAGTACCTTGGTGATCTGAGGCTTAGTGATGAGCGGGAACGGAAGCTGCTCGAGCATAGAGTCAGTCAATACATCCACAAACGGGCAGATGCGATCATAGGTCTTATGAAAGAGAACAAACTAGATAATCTGGGGATCGGCAGGTATGTCCGGAATCGAGTTGGCTTCAAGCAGTGGCAGAAGATGAAATGGCGGGAGGAAATTCCGAAGCTTCAGGTGGAAAGCTCCATCCATGTGAAGATCAAGGATTACGGCAAGTTTCGATAAACGGATGGCCCAGGACAGGGGTCTTGGTTCTTGAAATCAATCCAACCCTGAGCTGGCAGCTCAGGGTTGTCATCTATAATCGATATTCTTATACGTTCCCGTTCAATCCTTCATCTTATATTAAGCATAGCTTCGCAGCAGTGAATGAGAGCATGCGGTTTGAAGATCCCTCCAGCACCGGTTAACTTCGCTATCTTCCATTGCCGCTGTTAAACCAAGCAGAGGAAACAACGTTTGACCGCAGGTTCTCGCGGTGTTGGCTGCGCCGATGCTGGCGGTGGTTACTGCAGCTTCGGTCTCAACCGATAGCTTTCCTTGCTGAAGCAGCTCGCGCCAAGAAGTCTCAACCGTTTCATAAAAGTTGACTTCACCGTCTCGAAGGAAGCCGGAATGCTCTTTCAGCTTGTCCATCACATAAGCTTCGCTTCCTTTCGCTTCAGCCAGAGCTTCAGCGGCAGCAAGGAAATGCTCGGCGATTCCGATCGCAACCGCGGCGAAGGAAACCTGCGCGAATGGCAGGAACGGATAACGGTAGATGGCCTCATGTTCATAACTCTTCATCTCATCGAACAGGAAAGTTCGGTTATCCGGGACGAAGACGTCCTCGGCGATCATCGTGTGGCTTGCCGTCGCACGAAGACCGAAGGCGTTCCAATCCGGTAGGATGCGGATTTGCTCTGGCCGGAATGCAAAAGCACGAATCTCTTGAGCTTCTGCTCCTGATGGTAATTCACTTGCTTTGGCAGATTCATTCCCGGAGTCGATGACGGCATTGGCCGTGAAGGTGGTCGCATAGGTCGAGCCGCTGCAATACTTCCACCTTCCGCTGACCCGATACCCGCCTTCAACCCGCCTCGCCGTTCCGGTCGGCATCCCGCTTCCCGCGATCACCGCATCACGCCTTGCGAATATCTCCCTGCTGACGTCTTGTTCCAGCAGCGCCGCGAAAAAACCGCCCCCTGCACCAATGGTTACCATCCAGCCCAGGTTGCCGTCGATCCGAGAACACGCCTGGAACAGGCGAGCTGCCTCCGGCAGCGCCGTCATTCTTCCCTCGAGCTCATCGGGTACGAAGAGATGGAACAGCCGCTCATCGTATATGAAATCCAGCACTTCCTTCGGGATACGCCTGAACTTGTCCATCTCAAGGGAAAACTGTCTTACTGAGTCGATCAATTGTTGAGTATAAAGCATGATGATTCCTCCGTTATTTCGATTCCTTAATCGATTCCTGATCGTTGACTACAACTTGCTAATGATCTATTTCTCTTCACTTTCCATCATTGCCTGCATCGCTTGCACTAGTTTCTCTATAAGCTCAACCCGATTCCGGTCATGCGGCTGCTGGGTAAGGATCAGTTGTTGAAGCAAGGCGGGCATCCCCTTGTCGGCATAATCGGCCGGCATATTCGGCAGACCGAGATCCAGATCCCTCCAATTGATCCCCTTAAGCTGCTCGATTATACTTCGCTCTCGAAGATTAATTTCGGCCAATTCGCCTAGCAGCGTTCTCAGCTTAACGATCCCGGCAAGACGATGATGGCTTTCCGATTGCTGATCGGAATGGCCGGAATCAACCAGCGATACGCTGTAATTGCGCATCGCGTCAAGGCTGCCTTCATAAACCAAGGCACCCTCATTAATCAGATGGCGTACCCGGTACTCGATAAACGAATCGCCGGTATCAATCTCTGCCGATCCGATCACTTCACCTACAACTCGCGAGGATTTCCTAAAATGCCCGAATCGGGCCTCCACGCGGTAAACGGCCTTCAATATCTTTTCATCATAATAAGACTCTGGAACCGTAATAAGCTCCCCGTTCTGGAGAATGCGAAGCGTGCCGTTTTCGCCCAGTAGACGAAACCAATCCTGACGATAACGTTCCTGATCTTCCACGGATAACCTCATGATTCCATCAGGCAGATCCAGGACCTTTTGAAGTTCGCAGGGCGTTATCTCGCCCGTATTTTTATATCGGATATCCGGGTTCCGTTGATGCAGCACTTTCGTCGCATTCACGTGGTAAAGCTCGGGATGACCGGGAAGATGTGAAAGCAATCGCCGGAGACCAAGCAATTCTTTCGCAGAATCCCCGGCCCAAATGAAGCATGGCACTGCGGTTAACTGCTCGGGCCAGACCTCCCATCGGATAGCAGCCTCAAGCTGGATCAGCTTCCACTCGTCCGCCGTTAATCCATTGTATCGCTCTTCATACCACCGAATCCGTTCCGCGAAGGATTCATAAAGGCGCTCAGCGTCCGGCAAAGGTCCTACCATCAAATTGCCGTCCAGGACGATGACAAGCTCGTCGGGCCGTGAACGAAGACTGATCCTTAACGAGCCGGCAGTGGACGTATCAAATGCTACATGAACACATGAGACTTTTCCTCTGTAGAGGGGCGACTCCCTCAGATAAGCTTCATTTCCGAGCTCCCATTCGTTGTCGAACGCCTTCTTAAAATACTGCATGCCTTGATGCCTTCCCTCGGCCAATAGCCGAGCAGCATCCGTATTCATCAGATCCTTCAGCTTCAGCAGCTTCTCGTCAAAATGATTGATTGCGGTACTTTCGCCCTTCCGGTATTCGTCTCGAGTCATATGATCACGGGGCATTATGGAAGGGTCATATATTTTCTGACCCTTCCACCCGGAATAAGCAAAGGTTCGTGCAATGCCAATGGCGCCGAGAGCGTCCAGGCGATCAGCATCCTGAACGATTTTCCCCTCCAATGTGGTCATCCCGGCACCCGTTCCTCCGGCATAAGACATGTTAGCGATGATCGAGAGAATATGAGCCCTGTCATCCCGATCTACACCGGCCTGCGCCATCCATGCCTCCAACCTTCCGATGGCTGTCTCTTTTGAGTCGTTCAATTTCTCGTCGGCTACGTCATGGAGAAGTGCAGCCAGTTCGCATAAATAGGCATTCGCACCTTCGAATACCGCCAGCATCCGCGCAAGACGGCTCACTCGTTTGACATGCCACCAATCATGACCGCTTGCATCGTTCTCATGCACCGATCGGGCAAGTTCTTCGGCCTTTCGAAGAATATGGATTTTTTCCGCCTCCATTTCAGGCATCTCCCTCATACTTTCTTATCCACAATGTGCTTGTTATCTTTGAGCTCCCGAATATCTTTACGAAGCAGCCTCATCTCGTGAAGCATTGCATCCATGCGTGTGATCATCTTGGAGGTATCGATGGCATAACGAACAGCAAGAACTAGAGCGATGACACCGACTAACAAGAATCCGATCCCGATGAACTCCATTACCTTTCCACCCCATCAATGAAGATGGATAATCCCACGGAGCAAGCATTGCAAAACGGCAAATACCAGCTCCGAATCCTGGATCTCGTTCTTCTGAATGCGGTGCAGACACTCCTGAACCGGAATCCGGATCACATCAATGTTCTCGTAATCTTCCGGCCGGGCTTCACCTCGAACCAGAATCTCTTCCGTATAGTAGACATGCGCTACCTCGTTGCACCGCCATGAAGCAGGATACATCCGTCCCAAGTAATGAAGACCTCCGCATTCGTATCCGGTCTCCTCAAGCAGCTCCCGTCTCGCAGCGGCTTCCAGGTTCTCTCCTTGAAGAACCCCGCCGCCTGGCAGCTGGATGACCAGATCATTCACCGGTTTCCGCTGCTGTTTAATCAGCAGGAACTCATCCTCCTGCTTGGCCAGCACGACGACCGATTCAGGGTGATCCTTCGTGAAATATACTTTCCCGTGACCGTCCACATAGACGGAAACGCCGTTTTGACTTGCCACGAGATCCTTCGACTTTGACATCGTCTCTCTCCTCACCTACCACTCAACGTTTACCTCTCTATCCCGCTTCACTGCTCATTAATTTGCCCCGCTGCACACTTCACCGCTCATCGCTTCGCACTTCCGTATTGGACCTATCGAGTTCATCTCTCAAAATCGAGAAAAGATACGAATCGTGAAACCGTCCCTTGAACCACAGATGCTGGCGCAAATGGCCCTCCTGCGTCATGCCGATGCGGCGGAGAACGCCTGCCGAGCCTGCGTTTCCTGGCCAGCAGGTAGCATAGATCCGATGGACCCCGAGCGTCTCGAAGCCGAAACGGCATATCGCTTCGGCCGCTTCCGAAGCATAACCCTGCCGCCAATGATCCCGGTTTAAGCAATATCCCATCTCGGCATTGGTGTCCATGCGATAAATGCCGCATCCTCCGATAAGAACCCCTCCATCTTTCAATGTGATCGCCAGCTCGTAGTTGTTCCTCGGTGTCTGTTCGCTGTATTGAATAACCATGTGGAGGTATTGCAGCGTGTCTTCTTCTGTATTTGGCCGCCACATCGTGTGCTCGGTGACCGCGGGATCGGATGCATAGCGATGCACATCCTCCATATCCGCCATCGTAAACTCCCGAATGATCAATCGTTTCGTCTCAAGCTGCATGTCATCCCCCTTGCCCCGATTACCGGATCTATCTTTCACCTTATGTATAGACATTTACGTTACAGCCATTGTACCATGTTCATATTCCCTTCACCCTGCCCCCATTTAAAAAAGAAGCCTGCACCATATCAGGCGCAGACGCTTCTTGAAATCGCATTGTGCGAAGGTTTTTCCCTCAAGTCAAAGGAATCATTGCGGCCAAATCCAACGGACGGGTACCACTTCGCGCCTCGGCTCAAAAGTCCCGCTTAGCTGTTCCGACAGCAAGTCGACGGCGATACGGCATACGTCATCCAATTGTTGATGGACATAAGGAACGCCTTCGAGATCCGGATCATCAAAGGCAGCCAGCTGGGGTGAACTCCCCGTTCCCAGCCCATTTTCCCGAATCGCGTTTGAGGCATAGCGTGCCAGTTCCGCGTTAACCGCAAAGACCGCCGTGACATCGCGCCGAGCTCGCAGAAAACGCTCGATTTCCCGTTGGCCGCGCCCTTCTCCGATCGTACCCAGGTCCAGCATGCACCACAGCGTCTTGTCTATGGGCAAGCCCTGCTCCATGAAGGCAGCCTCAAATCCTTTGGCTCTTTCGTCAGTAACCGAATTCGTAATTTCAGGAGACAGGTAGGCGATGCGCGTGTGTCCTGCCGCAAGCAATCCGGATACGGCTTCGCGGACGCCGCCATAATTGTCGGAGCTCACGCTGTAGGTCTTGATCTCTTTCAGGAAGCGGTCGACAAGCACCAATGGAACCTGGTCAAGGGACAAGCGTAAAATTGCGGTATTGTAGCTTTCCTGCTCCACGGGAAAAATAATAAATCCGTCAACTCCCCGTTCCCTGAACTGCTCAATCGTTCGGGACTCTTCCTCCGGCGACTCGCGCGTAATGCGGAACAACAGGTCATAGCCTCTGCCCGCACAGTATCGCTCCAGCCCGTCGAGCAGCTGCTGGTCGATCTTGGTTTTCATCGTCGGCAAAATAATCGCGATCGTCCGTTTCGTAACCGGCGGATGCTCCCGTACTTCCGGAGAACCATCCTCCCGCACGAAGGTTCCTTTTCCCCGAAATCGTACGATCAAACCTTCCTCCACCAATCCGTTAAGTGCGTTTTTGGATGTGATTTGGCTTACGCCGTATTGCTGAGCAAGCTCCTTCTCCGAGGGCACCAGAGCGCCTGCCTGAAGCTCACCGCTTCGAATGCGGCGGCGGATGTCGTTTTGAATTTGTTTATATAGCGGATGCTCCATATCATACCTCGCTTTTTACATCGAACCCGACTGAAAATAATATATATTTAGTATATCTTAATTTATATCAACTGCGATACAATCCAATTTAGAGAGCGCTTTCTAAATTGGATTGGGAGGTTTGTCTATGAGTCGGATCCAAAGTTTATGGAAGAAATCGCTTGCCTTCATCATGATCTTCGCGCTTGCTTTAACGGCACTCCCGTTGTCGCCGGTCCATGCAGCTTCTACCGGCATGGCATGGGCTTCGCAGCAGATCGCCATCTATACCCCGCCTTCTGGAGGCGTATGGTATCCAAGGCTCCTCAAGCTGTCGCCAAGCGAATGGCTTGTATCCTTCGACACGAACGCCGGTGGAGGCAACACGCGAATCGTGGTCTCCAGGACACAGGACGGCGGCAAAACATGGAGTGCTCCGATCACAGCTGTATCAAGCACCGCCGGCAATGTGGGAAACGGTCAAATGCTGAGGCTGCCGAGCGGAGAAATATGGCTGGCTTACCGGCTCGTCGTGCAGAACGGCTCGACCTATGAGATCCAGCTAAACGTCCGGCGGAGCGTTGACGGCGGACATACATGGAGCGATTTGCAAGGCGGACTGATCGGCAGTTCAACCGCCTCCGGCTTTAAAGGTTTATGGGAGCCGCATTTGGAGATGATCAACGATACGATTGCGGTGCTCTATGCGGACGATAGCCCGACGGCCGTCGGAACGACCGGTTTGCAAAATCTGTACATGAAGACATGGAACGGCAGCAGCTGGGGCAATCGCATCACCGTCAGCGACGGAGTTGCAGCTGGCTCCCGCGACGGCATGCCGGTCATCACGCGGATGAACGACGGCCGGTATATAACCGTGTTCGAAGCCTCAGACGTAGCCGGCCACCCTTTTGTCATCAAATACAAGATTTCAGCGGACGGCTTCAATTGGTCGGTTCCCCGCCAGACGTTGTACGTGCCAATCGGCAGCGGTAAAAAGGCGGGTGCCCCGTTCGTCGTAAAGCTCGCTGACGGTCGCCTCATGGCGGCATTCCAGACCGATGAGAGCAGCGCCAATACGGGAGATCCCTACACCTCGATGCATACGATGATCAGCTCCGATAACGGCGCGACATGGCAGCATAAAACCAACGTTTTTCCAGTGTCCGATACGAAGTCTTCCAATTGGAACGCCCTCATGACCATTGATTCCACTCGCGTCGCAGCCGTCACCAGTGCAACATATCCGGCTAACGGCATCTATCTGCGCTTTGGGCATTCCGTGACGCCAGCGCAAACGAATCTCGTCAACAATCCCGGGTTTGAAACGGCGAATGTAACCGGCTGGACCACGTACGGCGATGATTATCCGAACCGGATCCATATCCACGGCGTCAATGACGGTGTCGGGCTTCCCGCAGCAGAAGGCTCTTACTTCGTTGGACTTGCGGGGACAACCGGGCCATCGACTGCATATATCGGTCAGACGATTACCGGCCTTGATAACGGCACCTATACGATGCGTGCCCACATGCGAAGCAGCGGTGGCCAGAACAGCTGCGTAATGGAAGTGAAGGATTATGGCGGCAGCATGCTTCAAACCGGATGCCCTGTCACAACATCATGGACGCCAGTGTCGATTTCGAACATTCAAGTGACAAACGGCAAGGCAACGATCGGTTTCTACGTATCGAACTCCTCCTCATCCCAATGGGCGGATCTGGATCGGGTTGAGTTCATCCGGGAACAAATCACGATAGCCTCGGGTCAAACCTATCGTCTCATGAACCCGAACAGCGAGAAAATGCTCGAGGTTGACGGATGGAGAACCGAGAACGGCTCGAATGTGATCATATGGGACGATCACGGCGGGGCGAACCAGCAATGGCGAATCACGGAGACTTCCGGGGGGAATTACAGCCTGATCAACGTCCATAGCGGCAAAGCCCTTGAAGTTGACGCATGGGGAACGGATAACGGCTCCAATGTGACCATATGGGACAATCACGGCGGCGCGAACCAGCTGTGGCGGATCGTCGACGCAGGAGGCGGTTCCTATAAACTGATTAACGTTCACAGCGGGAAAGCATTGGACGTAAGCGGCAGCGGCACGGCCAACGGGACGAACGTGCAAATCTGGCAGGACCTGAATAATGCCGCACAGCAATGGAAGCTGGTTCAGTTGAATTTATAATGGGGCTGCAGGAGCTGTTCACGAGCGGGGGCGTCTATCCGATTCTCGACTCCGCTTTGTTCGTTTATCAGGCGTAAGGATAACTTAATATGGAATAGACGAAGAAGGCCAGGCAGTCCAGAGCGGACTGACCGGCCTTCTTATCATGCTTCTATGAACCCTTATGAGCGTTCATCGAGGATATTGTTGACGCAACAGGAAGCAGCAAAGGAAATATTTATTATCATGAGCCTCAAGGATCCTCGTTGATTTGGCAGCTGACTCGTCAAATGACACACGCATGCAATGACCTGACTTGCGCAGCATCATTTCGGATCAAAATTGTCCTCCGGTATATCTAGCCTTTCAACGCGTTCTTTTACGGTCACTTCCACCAAAAAAAACTTAAGCCATATTGATCTCTTTAATTGTGGACAACGGGATTTTCGGTTTGCGGTCCTCCGTCAACAAGCCGTTGATCTCCTGCTGCACATCGGTAAGCTGCGTGTAGCAATACCCGCATATATAATCCACGCTCTTGATCGCCTGAACCAAGCCCTCAAACCGCTTCATGAAATCCTCTTCCGTAGCTACCTGCCGGCCATACCCCCACCCTTTATCCGATTCGAAGGCGATGCCGCCAAATTCGCTGATGATGATCGGCTGGCCGCGATATTCATACCCTTCGGCAAATGCGTATTTCCAGTGGTTGCAGGTCATGTCCTTGTTGACGATGGCATCCTTGTTGCCTCGGTACCGCCGCAAAAAGCCGCTGCCGGTTTCGACGTAATCATGCAGCGTTAAGATATCGGATACGGTGTGCTCCCACCCGTCGTTCGTGATGACAGGACGGAAAGGATCAACCGCTTTGGTAAGGTGATAGATGCCTTCGGTAAATTTCTGCTGCAGGACGTCACGGAGAATGGACGGAATGCCCCAAGACTCATTGAACGGCACCCAGGTAATGATGGACGGGTGATTGTACTGCTGATCGACGATTTCCAGCCATTGCTTCGTGAACGCTTCGACCGCTCGTTCATTGAACTCGAAGGTAGCCGCCATTTCGGACCAGACCAGCAGCCCTTTGACGTCGCACCAATATAAAAAGCGGGCATCCTCGATTTTCATATGCTTGCGTACGCCGTTGTAGCCCATCTCCAGCATGAGGTCGATGTCGGCAATGATTGCCTCCTCGCTTGGCGGCGTTAAATGGCTGTCCGTCCAGTAGCCCTGATCCAGAATCAACCGTTGATATATCGGCGCATTGTTCAGCAGTATTTGACCGTTCTCGATCGAAACCTTTCTCATTCCGAAATAGGAAAAAACCCGATCGACCACCCGGTCTCCCGCATACAGGACAAATTCCACATCGAACAAATTCGGATGCTGCGGCGACCAGAGGCATTTCTTCCACGGTCCGTTCGCCTCGTGCACCAAATCAACTTCCACCGATAGATTCGGTCGATCCGCAAGCAAGGAGACTCGTTTAACCGGTTTGCCTTTCAGCGTCACGATCGCCTCCAACCGTAAATCCAAGGTCGCGTCGATTCCGCTTAACCGGTAATCGAAGCGAACGGTTGACCGGTCGATATCCGGAGTGATTTTGACCGTGTCCAGCCGCTGCTGCTCCACGAATTCCATCCATACAGTCTGCCAAATGCCCGTCGTCTGAACATAGAAGCACTCGAAGCTGTCCTTGGTCCAGCGCTGTTTGCCGCGCGGTATGGTGCAATCATTGCTGTCTTCTGCCTTTACCGTGATTTGGTTGTCCGCTCCGAAGACCAAATACGGGGTAATGTCAAAGCTAAAAGCCGCGTATCCTCCTTGGTGGTTGCCGGCCAAGTTCCCATTGATCCATACCTTAGCGCTATAGTCCACCGCCTGAAAGTGAAGGATGGCTCGTTTACCTGACGCTTCCTTCGGGATATGCACCTTTTTTCCATACCACACATGCGGATGAAACTCCTCGATCCCGATCCCGCTTGCCTTCGTTTCGTATGTAAATGGGACGGTAATCGCATGCGTACCCGCTAGGGATTTAGGCCACCCCTCTTCTTCGCCCACATTGTCGTCATCAAAACGAAAATCCCAAAGACCGTTCAGATTCAGCCAATGTTCCCGGACGAATTGAGGCCTGGGATAATCCTTCCGATAAGCTCTGGTTGTCATTTCCTCTCCTCCTATTTCCTGTTCGCAATGATGGTTCGGATGGGCTTTTCGCCCTTGTTTCGTAAACCAACCTACCCCGTTTCTGGCGCGGCATTCATCTCCAGTGCGTATACCGATGCCGGACGCAGCGGATAACCGTTTTGCAACGCCTCGAATGGAACAGTTCTTACCGTCGATTTAATGCATTCCGGCTCAAATACAGAGTTGATCGCTTCCACGGAGTCGCCTGTAATTTCGTGAAGCAGTATCTCTGAGGACGATTCATATCCGGGAAGATTCAGTTCAACCTGGACTTCCTGCAGGCTGCGGTTCACGATAAAGACCGTCATGGTGCTCCCGTCTTCATTCGTGCAGGCGACGACATCAAGATCCGGCATCGCATCAAGATCGATCGGAGCCGGCTTGTTTGACCGAACCGAGAAGCTGCCGCACTCCACGTCGGCAGGAAGCAGCCTATGGATGTCCCGGTTCGCATACAGCTTCATCACTTCGTAGGTCGGAGTTCCGTATACAGTCAACGGATGGCCGCTCCAACCTGGTAATTTGCCGCGGTATTGGTCCGCATAATAATCCCCTACTCGGATGCAGCCACCGAGCCATCCATTAACAAGATCGGAGAAGCTGCCGATATGCACCATGTCGCTTGCTCGCAGCATTTCATTAAGATTGCCGGCGTTGGCGACCGCGGCCCCCAGCGTATGCTCATCCGGCAAGCCTTTACGCACGGTGTTCGGATAGTACATCGTATTGTATTCGGTGATAGCCAGCTTGATATGACGATGATTCTCGGTAGCCTGAATCTGTTCTACTGTGCGGCGAATGTCATCCCGGGTCCATTCCGGGAAGACGGCAATCGCTTTGTAGCGTTCTTCTGCAGGCGTATCCCGGTTCATCCCGAACCGGTTAAGGCCGTGATACAGATGCAGCGTCAGATAATCAATATGTGCGCCGGCAATATCCAGCACGGCCCGGTTCCAGGCTTGGTCGCTATGCCCGCAGGCCAATATCACGACCGACGGGTCCGCCGCCTTCATCGCTTCGGCAAAGGAGACACACCGCTCGGCAAAACGGTCCGCAGAACAGGTGCCTACCTGCCACCCTCCCCAAACCTCATTGCCGATCTCCCAATACCGGACATTGTAAGGCGCCGGGTAACCGTTAGCGGCACGCACCGCCCCCATTGGGGTTTCGGCGCTTCCGTTGCAATACTCCACCCAACGAGCGGCTTCCTCCGGGGTTCCGGAACCATCGTTAACGCAGATGAGCGGCTCTACCCCAAGCTCCCTGCAGAACCGGATAAACTCGTCCGTGCCGAAATATTTGCTCGTCCAGCCGCCCCAGGCTTCATTGAACATGACCGGTCGTTCCAATACAGATCCCACTCCATGTTCAAAATGGTAGGCGCTGATGTAATTGCCGGCCAGCCGCATCATGCCCGCGTTCAGCTCTCGTGTCATGTCCATCACTTCGCCCTTCACGCCGCCGATATTGTCTGCGGGCAGCAAGGAAACGTGGTCGAGCCAAAGCATGCCCGTGGATACATGATCAGTCCATCTCGGGTGCTCCATCGGTACGTATACCCGGATTTCAGCATGCTCGCACGTGCGGGACACCGGCAGCGCTGCCTCGTACTCCTTCCAGTTATGACTGCCCAGCTCAATCCTTGCACGGCCGAGTAACTCCTCCGTACGCCGGTCCGCCGCCTCGACGATCAAGTATTGCAGCTCGATGGACGCCCGTGCCACCACCCGGACGCTGTACGCCATCGGGCCTTTGAGTGCAGCTTCTTGCGCAATTCCGGCAAATGCCTCATCATCGCTCTGGACGCGGATTCGCTGCGCCCGTCCCGAATGCTTCGGAGCCGGTGCTTCCAGCGCATACGAAGTGTTCCGTCCATTCGTAAATGGCCTCCAGCTTCCGGATACGGCTGTCTTGCCTTCGGCTTCGCTCTCAAAATCCATGTCCTTCAGAGGATAGGCCAGCATCGCCTCCATGTGATCGCGAATATCCTCGACAAAATGACCGAACAGATAAGGGTTTATCGTATGCCCGCCGGGCCGCCCAACGTCAATTGTTATCTTCGCTTTGCGTTTCAAATGAATCCCTCCTAGTCGTTTAACCTTTGATAGAGCCGATCATGACTCCTTTGACAAAATGTCGCTGCACAAACGGATACATGATGAGCACCGGCAGGCTGGACACAATAATGACCGCGTACTTGATACTTTCAGCCAGAAGCACTTTATCTTCCAGACCTACGCTGCCGTCCACGGCATCCGATTGGCTGATCAGCAATATTTCGCGCAGCACCAGCTGCAGCGGATACATTTCTTCGCGGCGGATATAGATAAGCGCATTAAAGAAGGAATTCCAGTGGCCCACCGCATAGAACAGCACTATGACCGCCAAGATCGGCTTCGACAGCGGCAGAATGATGCTGATGAGCAGCCTCCAATTGGAGCAGCCATCAATATGGGCAGCCTCTTGAAGCTCCCAAGGAATGCTGGATTGGAAATACGTTCGCATGACGATCAGGTTGTACGTAGAGACCGCCCCAGGGATGATCAGCGCCCACATTGTGTCGACCATCCCGAGGTCTTTGACGAGCAGATAGGTCGGAATCAATCCTCCGCTGAAGAACATCGTGAGCGTGACGATCAGCATCAGCCCTTTGCGCAAAGGCAGATCCGGCCTTGATAGCGGATAAGCCGCGAGCAGCGTCATCAAGATATTGATCGTCGTTCCGACTGCCGTATACAGAATTGAATTGCCGTATCCGGTCCAGATTTTATCGTTTTGCAGAATATTAATGTAAGCATCCAGCGTCACGCCCTTCGGCAGCAGCCACACCTCTCCGCCCAGCACCTTTGCCGGATCGCTGAATGAGGCGCTGACCACAAACAGCAGCGGATACAGCACGATCAGCATGATCACCGCGGCGACCGAATAGATCACGATGTCAAAGCAACGTTCATCCTTCGCGGTATGGCGCGTTTTATTAACCGGGGTTCGTTGGGACATGGAGCCCTCCTCCTTTACCATAGACTCGTCTCCGACGTTTTCCTCGCGAAGCGGTTCACTAGAAGCAGCAGCGTAAGGTTAATCACCGAGTTAAACAGCCCGATCGCCGCGGTGTAGCTGTATTCGCCCTTAAGAATCCCGGTCGTGTACACGAACGTGGAAATCACGTCGCTTGCCTCTAGATTCAGGTTGTTTTGCATCAGCAATATTTTCTCGAACCCGATATTCATGAATTGTCCGACATCGAGAATCAGCAAAATGACGATGACGGGCACGATTCCCGGCAGAGAGACATGCCAAATGCGCCGCATCCTGGAGGCTCCATCGATCTTGGCCGCTTCGTACAGCTGCGGATTGATTCCGCTGAGCGCCGCGATGTAGATAATCGACTGCCACCCCATGTTCTGCCAAATGTTCGAGCCGATGAAGATCGTCTTAAACCAGCTGGCCGATTCCATGAACCGAACCGGATCTCCGCCAAATGTCTGGATCAGCATGTTTAAAGGACCGTTAACCGACAGCATCACCGTCAAGATGCCCACGATGACAACCACGGAAATAAAGTGCGGAATATAGGTGATGTTTTGCAGCCATTTACTGTAGGCTTTGCTGCGAATCTCATTCACGAGCAGTGCCAGCATGATCGGAATAGGGAACGCGAGCAGCAGTGAGATCAAATTGATGGTTAGCGTATTGCGCAGCAGTCTCCAGAAATAATACGAATCGAAAAATCGCGTAAAATGCTCGAAGCCGACCCATTCGCTGCCGAATATCCCTTTGGCCGGGTTGAAATTTTTAAAAGCGATTTGAAGTCCGTACAAGGGACCATAGTGGAAAATCAGATACCAAGCAATCGGCAGCAGCAGCATCAGATACAGGTCATATCGTTTGGCCATCTGAACCAAGAGGCGGCTGCCGCGATTCGGACGGCTGGGGGGCAGGTTGGCCCCCGGAGGGGCCTCCATGTTGTTCATAATATCTACTCCTTAACCAGCGGCAATCAGCCTTATTTTTTCATCTTGTCGTAAGCATCCTGATACAACTGCTGCAGCTGATCCATCTTCATCTTCTTTAAGGTCGACTGGAATTCTTCCCATTTATCGAAGCTGAGGGCGCCGGCAATGAATTTCGTGCTCTGCTCCTCGTAATACTTGTCAATGTCGTTGCGTAGGATATTGACCTCTTGCGCGGTTTTCTCATCAAACATCGGTGCCGCGTAACGTATCTCCGGCATGAACGGATCCAGCTTCTTCTGCGCATCCTGCACCTGCGGCGGATTAATATAGGAGGAGACCTGCTCGCTGATCAGATGAGGCGCTCCGCCGCCGGCATACGGGGTAATTTTCGGCTGCGTTTCGGAAGTCGAGTATTCTTCCTTGTAGTACGGGATGCCGTCTTTCAGCTCGTAGTGCTCGCCTTCTCTACCGAACCGCAGGAGCGTGGAGCCTTCATCGCTGTAGAAATAATCGATCCAGCGAATCGATGCTTCGGGATGCTTATTCTCGGACGTGATGGCATAAGCTCCCGGATCTCTCGGCACCGGCGACGCCTGGCTTTGCATCCGGTCTCCGTGCGGTCCAGCCGGAGGCGCCATCCCTTCGTATTGATCCGCGATCGGCAGGAAGTTGTTATTCGTTTGGTCGAAGAATACTCCCGTTTTGCCTGACCCTTGCTTCGCCAAATACTGCGCTTCCGTATGAGAGAACACCTCGGGATCAAGCAGCTTCTCTTTGTACAGCTTGTTCAAGTACATCAGCATTTCTTTGTTGCGTTCGCTGCCCATCCAAATTTCAACCTTGTCGTCGACGATGTTAATGTTGTAGCCAAACTGCTGATCCAGACCGAATGAGCCGCTCATCATCGTCACGATATGTAGTCCTACACGGGCGGTCATCGGAATCTCGTCCTTCTGGCCGTTTCCGTTCGGATCCTGATCGCGGAAAGCGACCAAGACGTCGTACAGCTCATCCGTCGTCTCGGGCACCTGCAGCTTCAGCTTCTCCAGCCAAGCCCGGTTGATCCATTTCTTGTCCGTCCGTGCCGATCCGAGCGTCACAATTCCCGGAATCGCATAAATATGACCTTCCGGCGTCGTAATTGCCGCGCGGATTTCTGGATATTCCTCCATCAGCCTGGTGAGGTTGGGGGCGTAATCCCGGATCAAGTCTTCCAGCGGAATCAGCTGGCCGCCTGCCCCGTAACGAACCGCTTCGAGCGGTGTAAGACCGGAGCGGTATAACACATCCGGAAGCTCATTCGAGGCGAACAGCAGGTTCTTCTTTTCCTGGAAGCCATCGGTCGGTGCTTCGATAAACTCAACCTGAACATTGCTCATTTTCTCGTAATCCTGAAATACCGGCATGTCTTTGAACGGCCCGTTCACGGGTGCGATCCGGGTGAACATCTTCAGCTTGATCGGTTCCTGCACGATCGGGAATCCTTCCTTGCTCACCGCGTTTGACGCTGCTCCCTCTGGGGCGGTATCCTTCTTCCCGCCGGTCCCGGAGCTGCAGCCCCCAAGGATCAGGCCTGATATAATCATCAAGCTGATTGCAGACCTGCCCCATTGTTTTCGCTTCATACAATGACCTCCTCTTTCTCGATGAATATCACTACTTGTAAGCGTTTGCGTTGATGTGGATTTATTATAGTCGATCCCATCAGAGGGCAAATTCCACAAATATGACCTCATACTCCACTTATTTTACGGAGTTGCCTGGCCTGACCCTTTGCACATAGGCTTGGGGCGTCATGCCTGTCCTTTCCTTGAATACTTTAAAGAAATAATTGTAGGTGCTGAAGCCGACCTGGACGCTGACTTGCTTAACCGAATAGCGCCGGCTTTCCAGCAGCTTACGGCTTGCATCGATTCGCACCCGGTTCAAGTATTCCGAAAATGTCATGCCTGTCTCCTCTTTGAAAATCCGGCTCAGATATGATGGATTCAATCCGATCGCCCCTGCCGCAAGCTCGAGCGTAATGTAGCTATGATACTTCTCCAGGATCAACAAAATAGCCTGGGAAACATGCCGCGAATGATGGCCGGCGGCACGCTGAAGCTTCAAACGGTTCAACAGCTCGGCATAATAAGAAAGAAGCCATTGCTCCAATTCATCCACGCTCCCGATTTGTCCCACATCGTCGCGCGGTGGAAGGACGCCGTTCTCTTCGCCTTCATCAGCTAAGGGAAGCCATTTTCGAATCGCCTTCTCTGAGGCGGACAACAGCTCGCGTACGATCAGCTGGACCGACGGCGAATGGATCGGCTGCTTGCGAAGTCCGTCAAACACGGAAGCAATCACTTCCTTTACGCCTTCTCCGTCCAAATTTTCCACGGTGAGAAGAAGCTGCTTCTGCTCCTCGATGGTCAAGGATACACGTTCGCTGTGCAGCCCCGCCGGCTGCAGGGCCGGAGCAGCATCCAAGGCCCGCTCAGCCGTCCGGTAGCTGGCTTCGAGCCGGGAGAGGCTGGAGCATATGTGTCCGACGGCATACGTGCATTTCAAATTCATAAACAGCTCCAGCGAGTGACGGAGATGGCTCATCAATCTTTCGGCTTCACTTGCGGCAGCCTGCTCGCTGCGCTCCTGGAATGCGAACACGACGGCGATGCGTCCGTTCTCCACATAAGCTGCCGTCCGCTGCGACATGTCGCCGCCCAGGCTTTGCTGCATCAGATCTACCGCCTGCTTCATCAGCCGGTTCGTCTCCACATCGCTTCGCGACTCTGTGAGCAGCAGGAAGGAAGAAATTTGCATTGCCGCAGCTGCAAAACATACTGCCCCCGCATACAAGCCGTTCTGTCTGGAATAGGTCTCCAATTCGATCGCCGACTCGGTCTTTCCCCGCAGCGCTTGAACGATGAGCTCACGCATATCCGAAGGACCGGCGGGTAACAGACGATGTTCCGCTTCACGCTCTTCCATCTCCTGTACGGCTTTCTTCAGAACGCCCATGAGCTGAGCTGCGTCCAAACGATGCTTGAGTAAATAATCGACTGCCCCGTTCTTTAAGCATTCGCGAACATAGTCGTAGTCGTCGTAGCTGCTCAGCATAATGGTTTTGGCGAAGGGATACCGTTCCCGGATCGTCCGGTTGAGTTCCACACCGTTTATGCCCGGCATACTTACATCCAAAATGACGATATGCGGCCGATTCCATTCAATCATACGGAGCGCCGTTTCTCCCTCATAGGCCTCGCCGCACAGCTCGAAACCGTGAATGCCCCAATCCGATATCGTTCTAAGATGGTGGTGCACCAAAGGTTCATCGTCAACCAACAGCACTTGATACATCGCTTATTCCCCTTTATATCAATCTATTTACCGCTCCCCATTCCGGGGAAGCTGAGCTCGACTTTCGTGTACAATCCCTCTTCACTATAGAGCTTGATCCCATAGGGCTTGCCGAACAGCCTATGGATCCGCTCATGCACATTACGCACCCCCATGCCGCTGAAGCGCGAGTAAGTCCCTTCGCTGCTCTCCTCCAGCCGCACCATGCTTTCATTGCTCATGCCTTTGCCATTATCGATCACTTCGATCTTCAGGTCTCCATCCTCGCCGAAGACTCGGATCAGCACGAATCCCCCGTGGCCTGATGGACCGAAGCCATGCATCAGCGCATTTTCGACAATGGGCTGTAATGTCAGCTTGGGTACGCGGCATTCCAGCAGATCTTCATTTTCTACCTGAATCTGCACCGGAATCGGTTCAATAAACTTGTATTTGACGATTGCGACATAACTGTTGACGTAATCCAATTCCTCTCTTAATGTAAGAAGCTCTCCTGAATTACCAAGCACGCCGCGCATCAGTTCAATCAGTGCTCCCGACACCTCTTCGATGTTGGGCACCCCGTTCAGCTTGGCCAAATATTTGATCGTATTCAGAGAATTGTAGAGAAAATGCGGGCGGATTTGTGCCTGGAGTGCGGTGAGCTCCGCCTCCCGTTTGGCTTGCTCGCTCGTCCGGATTCCTTCCATCAAGCGTTTCAATTCATCCACCATACCGATAAACACGTGATATAAATCGCCGATTTCGTCCTTCGACTCGATCTCCGTTCTCGGAAAGTCGAGATTCCCGTCCTTGACCCGCATCATCATCGTTTTCAAACGACGGATGTGCAGAGTGGTGCGGGACGACATCTGAAGCGATCCGAACAGCACGGCGATGAAAACCACGACCGACACCTCTACCATGAGATTGCGTATTCTTATGGATTCGCTCAGCAGCGAATCGAGCGGAATCAACGCCCGGGTCGTCCACCCCGTATACTCCGATTTCCGGCTGACGACGATATAAGGCTTTCCGTCAATGACTTGTTCCGCGGTTTCTTCGATACTGGACAGCTCAGCTGCATCATAAATCGCTTTTTCCATACCGGGGGTTACGCTTGCCGGAGCCGAATCGGACTTGTAAACAAGCTGCTTCTGCCCGTCGAGCACATACAGCATGCTATCGGCGGTCGGCTTGACTCCGTATGTTTTACGAATGAAATCATAATGCAGGTCCACCATGACCACGCCGATCGTTTCCCGATCGTAGCGGAGGACGCGGCCAACAGAGATTGCCTCCGTTGTGCCCGAATGCTTGAAATATGCGTGGCGCTCCCCATTCCGCAGCATGAAATCCATCGTGCTTGTTTCCAGGAACGTACGGTCGATCCAAGGCCCTCCCGAGAAGAATACCTTTCCGTTCAAGCCGATGACGGCAATTCGGGAAATATACGGCTTGTAATCGATCAATCCCGACAGATATTCGGTGATCCTCTTCTGCTCTTGAAACCATTCATAGCTGATTTCTTCGCTTGGGCTCAGGACCGTATCGATCACCGTATTTTTGTTGGTAACCGCAACCGTGTTCAGCCGATCGATCTCTTGGAGCATAACGTTAAGGGATTCGTCCGCCTGCCGGATGCTGTCCGAAACCGAGGTGATGGCGGTACGCTTGATCGTATCCCGCATATTCACATAAACGATGCTGGTAACGGAGACGATCGAGAGGAGCGTAAGAAAACCGAGCGCAACAAACATTTTTCCCTGAATGCTTAATTTGGGTGAAATCCACTTTTGCAGCGTGGCCAGCGTCATTGTCCGCTCTCCTTTTCGGCTGGAATGATAAAAACAAGATGGGTCGTAAGCGTTTGCAATAATAACAAGCTCCGGCTAACCTTTCGCACCGGTTCGCATGGCCAGCGGAGGCATATTGTAATAAATTTTAAAAGCTCGTGTGAACGTGTACAGGTTCGGATAGCCGAGGGACAATGCGATTTCAGTGACGGAAGCATCTGTCTCGGTAAGCAGGCGCTTCGCTTTTTCCATACGGATGTTTTGAAGATATTTCTGCGGGGATACCCCGACTTGAGCGGCAAACACGTTGGAGAAATACGAGCGGTGTACCCCTGCGAAAGCTGCTACCTGCTGCACCGTTATCCCTTCGGTTGCGTGAAGATCCATAAAATCCATGCACGCCCGGATCCACCGCGAGGGCTCGCTTGAGTGGACGGGTTCTGTATCGGGTATAAGCAGCGCCATCAGCTCGCATACCATCCCTTGAAGCGCCAAAGAGACGGCCGGATGCCAGCGCTCGGTGCCGGCCATCTTATCAAGCGTTTTTGCTGCCGCTTCCTTGACCGGTGAAGTAAGCATTTGTTTCCCGTATGGTCGATCCGGCGTGATCCCGGCAAGCCCCAGCAGCCCTTTGACCCGGGTGCCGTCCACGGCAAGCCAATTCATTTGCAGAGGCGCATCGGATGCAAGCGCGTAATAATCATAGGTCCTGCCCGGGTACAGGCAAAACAGATCGTTCTTGCTGAGCTCCACCCTTTTGTCGCCGAATTCAAGGCATACCCTTCCTTCAAGAACCAAATGAAGGCTGTAACATTCAATCCGCTTCGGCCCGACCTTGTAATTAGCCTTAGCAATGCTTCGGCCGCCCCGGACTGGCCATAACTGCGCCTCCTTATCGAGGTAGCCGGGCGTGTAATAAATAAACTCGGCAAACTCGTGATCATATTCCTGCATCATCGATTGCCACCCTCCTGAAAGTGTTGATGAAATCATCTAGATAACAAAATGACAATATGTAGACAACATAACGATATTCCTAAACCATTGATAATTCAATATTATCATAATGGGAGGGGATAAATTTTGTCTAGTCAACCTAACATTTTACTAATCACAAGTGATCAACAGCATTGGAACACGATCGGTGCCTTTCAACCGGAAATTTCGACTCCGAATTTGGATCGGCTGGTACGGGAAGGGACGATGTTCGAGCGGGCCTATTGTCCGAATCCTACTTGTACGCCCAGTCGAGCCTCCATCATTACTGGCATGTACCCAAGCCAACACGGCGCATGGACATTGGGAACGAAATTGCTGGAGGACCGCCATACGGTCGGGGAAGATTTCAGTGCGGCAGGATACAAAACCACGTTGATCGGCAAAGCGCATTTTCAGCCCTTGAAATCGACGCCGGAGTACGAATCGAAAGAAGCATACCCGGTCTTGCAGGACTTGGAATATTGGCGGAAGTTCCATGGACCGTTCTATGGCTTCGACCACGTCGAGCTAGCACGCAACCATACGAACGAGGCACATGTCGGACAGCATTATGCACTGTGGCTGGAAGAGAATGGATGTACTAACTGGCGCCAGTACTTCCTTCCTCCTACCGGCACAATGAATCCCAAGCAAACGTACAAGTGGCCGATTCCGGAACGATACCACTACAACGCGTGGATTGCCGAGCGTACGAACGCCCGTCTCGAGGAGCACAACAAAACCGGAGTCCCGTTCTTCCTATGGGCGAGTTTCTTCGATCCGCACCCGGAATATTTGGCTCCGGAGCCATGGGATACGATGTACGATCCGGAGAAGCTTACGATCCCCGCGCTTGTGCCTGGTGAGCATGATCGCAATCCACCGCATTTCGGCATGACCCAGGAGGAAAATCCCGACTTCTCCGAATGGATGGAGACGGGATTCGGCATCCACGGTTATCGTTCGCATCATTATTATGAATACGGGGGCAAAGAACGGCTGACGGAAAATGACAAGAAGAAGCTGGTCGCCGTTTATTACGGCATGATCAGCCTGATGGACAAATATATCGGCAGCATTCTGGATAAGCTGGACGAACTGGGTCTAGCCGAGAATACCCTGGTCGTATTTACGACGGATCACGGTCATTTCTTCGGCCAACATGGCCTGCAGGCCAAGGGAGGATTTCATTATGAGGATTTGATCAAGCTTCCGTTTATCGTGCGGTATCCCGGCCGGGTTCCCGCAGGAAGAAAGTCGAGTGCCATCCAATCCCTGGTTGATCTGGCGCCCACCTTCCTCTCATTCTGCGGATTGCCGATACCGCCAGCCATGGCCGGCGTCAACCAGAAGGACGTCTGGCTCGGCTCCCGGGAAAGCGTAAGGGACCATGCAATCTGCGAATTCCGGCACGAGCCGACGACGATTCATCAAAAAACGTACGTGGATGATCGCTATAAAATCACGGTCTATTACAATCAAACGTATGGGGAAATTTTCGATCTGAAGGAGGATCCGGGGGAGCTTCGCAACTTATGGAGCGAACCAGGGTACGAAGGGTTAAAGTCGGAACTTCTTCTCAAATATGTGTGGGCAGAGCTCGGGAAAGAACCGATGCCGATGCCGAGAATTCATCACGCCTGAACGGCTTCTTCATTAAATATAACTTCATGATTCAACCTTGTAACTAAAATAGGGGGGACGTTCGATAAGGCTATTTTGCCTTCGATCTGCCCCTCTTTTTCTGTAAATTTATCCTTGCCATCCATTTGAAGGTTAGAACACTACGATACCTGCAACCGCGGACAGCAAAATCACTGCAAAGGGATGTACTTTATACTTCGTCACCATCACGATACTGCCGGCGCAGATCAACAGCATTCCGATCATCGACCAGCTCGGCACCGCTTCTGTGCGCCCGCCGAGTCCAAAATGGATGGCGGCGTAAATGATTAGGCCGGTAACGACCGGACGCAAGCCGTAAAACGATGATTTGATCCAATCGTTGTTGTACAGCTTCAGAAAGAAAGCCGAAATTAGAATGACGAGGATGAGCGACGGCAAGATGATGCCGACCGTGGCAACGATGGCTCCTAAAACACCGGCCTCCGAGTATCCGATCAAAGTAGCAGCATTGGTCGCAATGGAACCCGGCGCCATGCCGGCCATAGCTACGACTTCCTGGAATTCCCCGAGATCCGTCCATCCCCTTCCCTCCGCCTCCCGCTGGATTAGCGTGAGCACGGCATATCCGCCGCCGAACGAAACGAGGCCCACCTTAAGAAAGACAATGAATAACTGCCATAGCATAAGTGGATCCCCCTTCAGATGTAATATTCCGGATATTGCAATTCCCGCTTTTCTTCATACGGCGGCTTCTCTGTACGAACGGCCATTCCGAGTTTGCGCTTGCATAAGACCACCGCTATTCCCGCAAGCGGCCCTCCAAGGATCAGATATAGCGAATGGATACTGGTGAACAACAAGAGAAGCACCGCAATCGCTGCGATCATCAGCGTAGCGGCATCCAGGATGGAGGACTTCCACATTTTGCAGGCAGCAACGATAATCAGAGCCACTATCGAAGCATGAATGCCTTGGAGCGCAGCTGTCACTTTCTCGTTATCCTTAAAAATCGTGCTGAGGAGACTCAGAAGAAATACGATCATGAACGTGGGCAGCGTGATTGCAAAGACTGCCGTAACCGCCCCTAGGATCCCGGCAAGCCGATAGCCGATAAAGGCAGAGGAATTAACGGCAACCCCACCCGGAGCGGAGCCGGCAATGGCCATCATCTCCGCCATCTCTTCCTCGTTCATCCACCCATTCTTATGAACGATTTCTTGTTCGATCATCGCGATCATCGCATAACCTCCCCCGAACGTGGAAGGTCCGATTCTAAAAAAAACGCCGAACAATTGCCTCAACAGCTTAAATCTCCGGCTTTGCGCATCGTTCATCCGGCCTCACCCTTTATGCTCTAGTTTGTCATATTAAAATTATAGCACATTAATTCCATTTTGGTATTAAGTTTTATTTTTGGCGAGGAATATGTTGACCAATCATCATGAAAGAATCAAAATTCATATGAAATTCTTGTGTAATAACATCAAAATGATGTAAAGTTGATTAATCCGATGTCTTGTCTGGAAATAATACGACGATGCCGCTATACTTGATATACCCGACTAATGAACTTGGAAATGGAGAACGATGCTTATGGTGGTTCATTCCAATCCTCCGCTTAAGAAGCAGGTTTACGATCGTATTTCCTACCTTGGGACTGCCTCGAAAGTTGATTTGATGCATTATTTTTCAATCACCAGCAGCAGCATGACGCGTCTGCTTGAAGAGATGACCTCCCAAGGGCTGATTGTCGTCTCCGGCCTGGGCAGCTCCACCGGCGGCAGAAAGCCGCTCCTGTTTCAGACCAATCCGACATACCGGTATTTGCTAGGTCTCGATATATCCCGCATTCATTCCGCGCTCGGTCTGTATGACATGCACCTAAATACTTTGTCTCTGACCCGCTGGAATATGGACAATCAAATGACGCCGGAGCGGTTGGTCGACCTGGTCGCAAGTGAAGCAGGGAAGTTTCTGGCCGCCCAAGGAATCTCGGCAGACGATGTCCTGGGAATCGGGATCGGAGCGGTCGGTCCGCTGGATCAGAGCAAAGGCTTGATTCTCGAGCCGGAATTCTTCTCGGCTCCTTCGTGGATAAACGTTCCGATTTGCGAGCTGCTTGAGACAAGACTGGGGATCCCCGCCTTACTCGACAACGGTGCCAATACCGCTTTGATTGGTGAGCATTGGGCACTTAGAGCGCATAACATACAGCATGCCCTTTACGTGCACGCCGGCGTTAATATCCGGTCCGCCGCGATGTCGGGCGGTCAAGTGCTGCGCGGGGCCGTCGATACCGAGGGTGCGGTCGGGCAAATGATCATCCAGGCGAACGGCCCTCGCCTCCGTGATAAAGGCAACTATGGCGCTTTGGAAGCCTTCGTGTCGGTCCCCGCGCTGGAAGAGCGCGTACGTACCCAACTGAAAATCGGGCGCTACAGCATGTTGTCCGGCATGCCCCCGGATCATGTGAATTTCTCAGCGCTGGTCGACGCTCTGGTAAGCGGGGATCCGCTCGTAACCGAGCAATTTACGGAAACCGCCGCATACTTGGGTATCGGTCTCGCCAATCTGATCAATGCGCTTCATCCCGAATACGTTATACTGGGCGGACCGCTGATGACCGCGCATCGGATGGTGTTCGACAACGCGGTGGAAATCGCCAAGAAAAATACATATCATTACCCCGAATACAATCCGGTCTTTACCCCGGGAAGTTTAACCGATGAAGCCGTCGCTACCGGAGCAGCGATTATGGTCCTTCAAGCGTGGGATGGCGAATGAACCGGGGAAGCCCGCCCCAACCAAATCAGAACCACCCGTCAAACGGGTGGTTTGCTCTTGGGGTATAACCCCTTGTTGCCAAACTGCGCCTAAAGACGCTAGCCTGACAATAAAATTGCTCAGGCTCAGTGTAATTTGTCACTTTCACTTACCAGTTAAACTGGTTTACTTCTTCTTGTTACTGTTTTTGCTGAATGGGTCTTCATACTCTTTCACACTCAGTTTATCAATTGCTTGGTCATGTGCTTCTTGCTCACGGATATATTTTGCCACGGTGGCTTCATTCAAGCCCACTGTGCTGACGTAGTATCCCTCCGCCCAGAATTTTCGATTACCATATTTATACTTCAAGCTAGCATGCTTCTCGAATATCATGAGTGAGCTTTTCCCCTTCAGGTATCCCATAAATGATGATACTGAGATTTTTGGGGGAATTGCTACCAACATATGTACATGATCGGGCATCATGTGACCTTCAATTATCTCCACTCCCTTGTATTTGCATAATCGTTTGAAAATTTCGATTAAGTCTTTCCTCACTTGATTATAAATCTCTTTCCGTCTATACTTCGGGGTGAACACAATGTGGTACTTGCACATCCACTTCGTGTGAGCTAAACTATAGCTCTTGTTTGCCATCTAAGACCATTCCTTTCATTATTGAGCCTGAACATCTCAATTTTATCGGAATGGTCTTGTTGGTCAAACCCTCGATCCCTCCACCCGCATAGCGGGTGGTTTTTTGTTTCGCACGCTTCGCGAGCTCAACTGGCTAAAGCCGCAACAAAGAGGCGCTGCAAATGCAGCGCCTTCTTCATACGCATTGAACATTTCCAAAAACAACGATTCTGCAGGCAATCTAACGGTCTTCCTCCCCTGTGAGTTGGAATCAGCACTTATCAGCATGGATAGCTATAGTAATCCTGCGTGTGCACAACTTTGAATCCAACGGATTCATATAATCCAAGCGCATGCTCGTTTTTCGTTTCAACTTCTAAGTGTACCGAATATCCGGCAGCGCTTTGTTCTTTAATGACTTGGCGCAACACCTGTCTCCCGATTCCCTTTCCTTGATATTCCGGCAGGATCGAGAATCCATAAACCCATGCCTGCCCCTCTTCTTCCCTGCTTATTCGCAGCTTACCGACGGTTTCTTCATTCACAACAATCATGCGCATGTCCGTATGATCCGCGAACGTTTTGCTTTCCATCACGCTGGCGTCTTCTTCATCCATGCCGAACGCTTGAACGGATATCCGTACGCTCATTTCATAATCATTGATCGTAGCCTTCCGCAAAACAAAACCGCTCGTTTCCTCAAGCGGACATTCCTGCCACATCATTTGATGCTCCGAGAACGCATACTTAACGCCTTGTTTATTCAAAAAGGATTTTGCCGCATCCGATCCTGCAGGCGCGTTCAGCAAAATTTTCTTGTATCCGCTTCGTTTGATGTGTTCCATGGCATGATCGAACAATCGTTGGAAATATCCCTTACGCCGCTCGCTTGGCTTTACCATGCCGCAAACCTCGACAGCAGAACCAAAAGCATATAAACCTAAGAACGCGACGAGCTCGCCATGCTCGTATTGCAAATAATCCATCTGGTCAGAAGTGCGCTCCCTGAGCATTTCCCAATTCAGCTTCAGTTGTACATGATCATGACTTTCACACTCTTTTTGCAATTGCTCAATGTCTATTAATTGTTGTGTCGTTAACATGTTTTCTCCCTTCCGCGCTCCGTCTGTCTTCAATTATAAATCGTTTATCTGCCCAGGGATATGAATGGTTATCCGATGACTTAATATAGGATTTCACCTTATCGTACTGGGGTATCAACCGGATCGCAGTTGCCCATAATTATAAAAAATACGCGGAAATTTGCTTATGCCTGTTGCCGTAAAATATGAGGAGTGAATGGATATGAAAGCTATCATTATTGAACAATATGGCGGAAAAGAGCAATTAAAAGAAGCAGATATTCCAAAGCCTACCCCTGGAGAGCAACAAGTCATCGTAAAGCTCCATGCCACTTCGATCAATCCGATCGATTGGAAGCTACGTGAGGGATATCTCAAGACCATGATGCCGTTCGATTTCCCGATTATTCTAGGATGGGACGCTGCTGGTGTCGTTTCTGAGGTTGGCGAACAAGTGACCAGCTTTAAGGTTGGGGATCGGGTCTTTGCTCGTCCTGAAACAACGAACCGGGGAACCTATGCGCAATATACTGCGGTGGATGCTCATTTGCTCGCCAAAATCCCTGAGAATCTAACCTTTGAAGAGGCTGCCTGTGTCCCGCTGGCCGGATTAACTGCATGGCAGTGCTTATTCGACTTTGGAAATATCCAAAAAGGCGAGAAGGTGTTGATTCATGCCGGAGCAGGAGGCGTCGGCACATTCGCCATCCAGCTTGCCAAGCATGCGGGAGCCTATGTTGCAACTACAGCGGGAACACATAATGTGGATTTATTAAAGTCGCTTGGTGCCGATGAAGTTATTGACTATAAGAAACAAGACTTTGAAAAAGTTCTGAGCGATTATGATTTTGTCCTTGATTCGTTGGGGGGCGAAAACCAAGAGAAGAGCTTTACTATTTTAAAAAATGGCGGCAAAATGGCATCGATAGTGTCTGAGCCTAATCAAGAAAAAGCAGCGCAAAAAAACATAAAATCAGGCAATGTCTGGTTGAATCCGAACGGCTCGCAATTAGCAAAGATGGCTGAGCTTTTGAAACAAAACAAACTTAAGGTCTTGATTGGGCACCGATATCCATTATCTGTGGAAGGGATCCGTGAAGCCCATGCCATAAGCGAAAGTCATCATGCGAAGGGAAAGATTGTTATTGAAATAAGGTAAACATTCAAACCTCCCGTTGCGTCAATGTTTTTGTACGATATATCAATAGACTCAATTATTGGGTTGCACTGGCTTGGTGATGGATGAGGTGAGCTATTGAGTCACCTCCCCGTCTTTAAGCTTGCGTATACTTCTGATTTTTCGTAGCCATGCCTGCTTTAACAATGCGGGAAACAGACGATGGATACGCCACGCCCACCGAACGGCAACAGGAAATATAATGATATCTTTGTTTTGGATAATGCCCTTTAGGATCAAATCAACGGCCTCACTGGTTTTCATTGCCCCTGAGGGCAGCGATTCCACTACTTTCTCATTCGGTACATTGGCAACCGTCATATTCTTATAAATGTCGGTTTGAACATGGCCGGGACAGATCGTGCTAACCTTGACTCCCATATCTGCTCCTTCATACCTTAATGATTGTGAAAGACCGACGACTGCGTGTTTGCTTGCACAATACGGCGTGTTGCCCGGCTGAGGCATTAAGCCAGTGGCAGACGCTGTATTTACGATATGCCCGAACCCTTGCCGGGCCATCACTCGATAGGCAATTGTCGAGCCATAAAGCACCCCATTCCAATTGATATCCATTACTTTTTTCCACTGGGCCATCGTCAGATCCCTGACATCCCCGCCAATCGCAATGCCAGCGTTATTAAACATATAGTCAATCCTGCCATATTGTGATACGGTTTCCTCGATTAATTGTTGGACCTCGGCTTCGCTGGCAACATTGACTTTCATATAACGTGCGGTTCCTCCGCGATTCTTGATCTCATCTACAGTACTCTCAGCATAATCTTCACGAATGTCTGCAACAACTACAGTCGCGCCCGATTTTGCTAATTGGAAGCAAAGCTCTCGTCCAATGCCAGAGCCGCCGCCAGTAATAATGGCCACTTTATCCTTAAAATAATTCACGATCCGTACCCCCTTCAACTGACTGACTTCAGTCAATTAATGATTAAAAAATATACAACTTCCGAAGAAGCTGTTAACCAATGCCTAGTATGCGTTTATAAAAATATTTAAGCTTCTCCACTCTTTCTTCATCGGACATACTTGAATCAATCGACTGCCAGCCGTATAAACAAAATTTTGCTGTCTCCTCAGGATACGAGCAGTTGAATGAACCATCGGCATTTCCTGTTTCAATTAATTCTTTGAATAGGGGGAGAATCATTTGTATTCCTGCGCTGCCAATTCGCTTATGAATCTCCTCATTCTCCTGCTGGTGTATGGTTTTGATTAATATAGCATCTTTCTTAAGCATGCCGCTTGTAAATTGGAACATCCGTTCTAATCGATCCGCTGCGCTGATCGTATTGTCTTTCATCAAAACCATTAAATCGGCCAGTATTTCTTTAGCCCACTCCTCAACAACAGCATCGAGCAATTCTGATTTTGATTTTACGTAGTGATACACAAGCCCATGCGCTACACCCATTTTATTCGTGATATCGCTGATTTGTGTTCCTTCATAACCCTTCTCCTCAAACAGTTCCTTGGCGGTCTGAATGATCTCGGCTCGCCGCTCTTCTGGTGGCTTCGTCTTTCGTGCCATGGAAGTTCACCTCCTCCTTCTGTCATCTAATGGGCTGCCTTCAAATATGAATATATCAGGTCCATTGACTTGAGTCAACGAGGATAATGTCCAGGCCGGCCTACCTTTTTTTTCTGTTTAGTAGGTTGCGAAAAAAAACAAAGCGCCATCTAGGCAAATCAAAGGCCATCTCGTAAAAAGAATGGCCTTATCAGTAAGGGCTTCATATAATCGAGTGATCTTTATTCGTCCGAAATATTGATTTTGCGGGCAACGGGGGCCTCTTTTTCCTCCTCGATCGTGTCAATGACACTGTCAATCACGGATCGCGAAGCAAGCAGCCATTCCTTGACGGCGTTTTTCACATGCTCCTTCGTTTGATGCCGCTCCAGATTTGCCAACAACTGCTCCAGTCGTAGCATATTTTCCATGACTCGTTCCCTCCTAAGCGCTCCCGCTTCTTATTTATCCTGCATACTCTCCATTTCCCGTTTGCCAAACCGGATAACAAGCCGGTCCTCTGCATATCTAGCGCCTACCACTTGGCGGTTCATCAACGTCCTTGGCAGGATAACCTTGCGTTTATAAGCACCGGCATCCACCGTCAATTCGTCTCCCGTCTGCGTTAAATTCAGATCGCCCTTATCGATAAATGGAATCATAAGCTCCAAGAGCATTTCCCCGTCCTCCTCGCGAATCGACTCTGTTCTGCCGTGGTAAAACATGGCGGAAGGATCCCGGTCGGCATAAACGATGTCCGCTAATTCTTTAAGAACGGGAACTCCGATGATTTCCTTTTGCATCATAGGAGCCTTCAGAATCGGAAGCGGCTGGAAGTTCAAGACGATTTCTTCCTCGTATTTCTTTTGAATGTCCCGCCACTGAGCGAAGAAGCCTTCTCCCGCCTCATCCGGCAGCAACCGATTGACGATAATGGCATCCGTGTTGAATCCGAACAGGTTCAAATAGGTAAAGGAGCGCTTTGCTTCGGCGAGCACCATCTTCTCGGGATTCAGCACAATCCTGACCGACGTGGTGTCCGAATCCAGGACGAGCCGCTGCATTTCCTCCAATCCCCGTGCCAAACGCTCGATGCTGTCCAGCACGTCATCCGAAGGAAGATCGATATCCTTGACAATTTTGGCAACCGGCCGTACAATCTTGATCAGTTTGCGTTCGGTCGGGAAGATTTTCTCCAGCCACCAATTCAATACGTTCGGATAGCTTAACAGCCGCAGCGTCTCTCCGGTCGGGGCGCAATCCACCACCATGACATCATATTGCCCGCTTTCAGCATGCTCCTTGATTTTCAGCAAACTAAACAGCTCTTCCATGCCGGGAAAAACAAGCATTTCTTCCGTAGTGACGTCTTTAAGCTGGGCTTTGTCGAGTAATTTCGTGAGCCAAACCTGTACGGTTCCCCAATTGCGCTCCGTCTCGCGGATCGCGTTCACTTCCTGCCCCCACAAGTTTTCGCTGATTTGCACCGGATCGGGCCCGATCGGTACCGCCAGCGAATCCGCTAAACTATGCGCTGCATCTGTGCTGAGAATCAGGGTTTGTTTGCCTTGCTCCGCCATTTTCACTGCCGTCGCCGCCGCGATGCTGGTCTTGCCGACTCCGCCTTTGCCCGTGTAGATGATGATCCTCAAATCCACCCGCTCCTTTTTAGTACGATTTCGTAGTAATTGGTCGGAAAAATCCGGTATGATAACCGGTTATTCCTCAATCTGAATCTTTATTGGCTGGCGCTTTACTTCTTGCGGTGTAACAGGTCCTCCATCTTGGAAGACTTTAGCTGCCTTGAACAGAAGTGCCGTGAGCTGCTCCAATTCTTCCGGCGTAAATGCATCCTCCAATCTGCCAAGCAGCGCCATCATGATTTGCTCCCATTCTTTCGCCAGCTGCAGACCTTCCTGCGTCAGCGTGACGAGCTTCACGCGTTGGTCTTGCGCAGACGTGGCTCGTGCGATCAAGCCTTTGCGTTCAAGCCGCTTAGCGATGCTGGTCATCGAACTTAATGGTGCCCCCATCTCGGCGGCCAGCTCCGACATCGTTAAATCTCCGCGGAGGAGCAAAATAAGCAGCGTCGACATATCGGAGCGGGTCACTTTTTGTTCAAGCTGAAGCGTATCGGTCATAAAAGCGAACGGACGCAGACCGGTCTTGAGGAAAAGATCGTATAGTTGTTTTATACCGGTCACTCCTTTATGTGCGATTTCGCATGATTGCGTCTTGCGACTATTTTAATACGATATCGTAATAATTTCAACAACCTCTTCGAATTTTTCTTACTAATGATAACCAGCTATGGACAAAGCTTATGCATATTACGGGAATCTCTCCGTTTTAACTGTCCTCAAAAATGCCCATTGACACATTTTCGTGCACAATGATCCATTGAAACTGTTAAGGTCTATTATCCGCAGAGACATAGCACTTTTGCAATCCCAGCAGGAGATTAGCCTGGATTGCCGTACTTAAATATTAATCGATTGTTAATCAAACGGCAAAAGGAGACCTAAGAAATGCGGAGAGAGGCCATATTGTTAGTGGATGATGAGGAAGGTATTTTGGTCATGCTCGAAAATCTGCTTCGAAAAGAAGGATTTATCGATATCGTAAAAGCCGGTTCCGCTGCTGAAGCGCTCAATGCCGTGCAAACAAGACGTTTCGATATGATCGTTCTTGACGTCATGCTTCCGGACATGGATGGATTTTCGCTGTGCACGGAAATGCGCAAAACCATCACGACTCCGGTTTTGTTTCTGACCGCACGTTCCAGTGACCTGGATAAACTTCGAGGCCTGTTCTTGGGCGGGGATGATTATGTAACCAAACCATTTAACCCACTAGAGGTGATCGCGCGGATTCAGGCACATTTGAGACGGAGTATGATGGTTGAATCCAACCATCAATACGCCGAAGAGCTTTATCGATTCAAGACGTTTACCGTGAACCGGTCAACGGGCCAGCTCATTATCAATCAAAAGGATACGCCTTGTCCGGCTAAGGAATTTGAACTTCTTCTCTATTTCTGCAAACACCCCAACCGGGTATTTACGGCTCAGCAGCTATACGAGCAAATTTGGGGTACGATGGTTCATGGCGATGAGAAGACCGTCGTCATTCATATTTCAAGATTACGCAAGAAACTGGAAGTCGATCCGGCTAATCCTAAGGTTATCGTTACATTAAGAGGAATCGGATACAAGTTCGTTCCGCCGTCGGGAGGCTAACACCATGAACTTTATGCTTCGCATCGCCCTTCAATTGCTCGCGGCTTTCGTTTTTCTATTGATTTGTATTCAAGTCATCATCCTCGGGGTTGCTTGGTTATTCTGGCCGGATTTGATTCGGACGGGTAACACTTCGAATCATTACGAAATCTTCGTGGTAGCCTTGTGCAGCGTTCTGTTTGTTGTTACTTTGCTTTGGATCGGTTGGTATCTAGGAAAGCCGCTTTACATCATGATCGTCTGGATCAGGAGCTTGGTTAGTGGACGGTTCGATCCCCCGCCGGGCTGGAACAACCTCCGCTCCCATAAGAAAGGCAGGCTGAAATTTCCGTATGCGATCTATAAAGAAGTGTTCGAGCACCTGCGAATGCTTGGCAGCACGCTCCAAAACAACGAGAAGGCGCTCCGTGAAGCAGAACAATCGAAGCAGGAATGGATTCGAGGGATCTCTCACGATTTGAAAACGCCGTTAACCTATATCTCAGGTTATTCCGCGATGTTAGTTCACCCTGATTATCGGTGGAGCGAAACGGAGAAAAGCGATTTTCTTTCGGTCATTCAGCAGAAGGCCGCTCACCTGCAAGAACTGGTTGAGGATCTTAATGAAACGGTTAATGGTCCGATTCCTCTAAATGCCGAGAACACGGATATCGTTGAACTCGTGCGCAGAACGGTAGCGGATGTCAGCAGTGCTCCTTGGGCTGCCGGGTACGCATTTGTCATGGATTCGGAGCCGGAACAATTGTCGATCAGCTGCGACCCGAAACTCATGACACGTGCCATTCGGAATCTGCTCGTCAATGCCGTCGTCCATAATCCGGAGGACACCCGGATTGAGGCTCGAATTAAGCTGCTCGATCATCGGATTGCCGAGATTCGTATTAAGGATAACGGGGTCGGATTTAACCAGCATGCGGCGCGAGTTACGATTCAACCAACGAGCGAACATGCGGGGCTTGGATTATCCATCGCTAAGAAATTCATCGAGGCGCATGGCGGAACGATCATGGTCCAAAGCTCGCTTGGCGAAGGGACTTCCATTTTGATCAGGCTGAAGGCAGAGCACATTTAGGGTGAAGTTGTGTTCCCGTTTACCTCATGTTTACCCAGGCTTCTTATACTTACGGTAACGATGTATAAGGAGGCGTGATCTATGAATCCCGCAAATGAAAAGAACGTATCCTCAGCCTTGCCGGATCAATCGGAAACATCTACGCTGCATTGGTGGAAGCGTTGGCCGGATTGGGTCCCTTACGCGACGATCATTTGGACGCTCGCTTACGGCGTGCTCGGACTATATTGGTGGGTAGGAGGCCAAGGCTTTCCGCTAGGCTTGGTTAATGATCCGGGTGCGGCTCACTCCCTGTTCCGGCAGGCTGCAGCCGCTGACGGCGGATTGCTCATCGCTTGCCTGTGTTTACTTGGAGCCATGGCCATGCTCTTATTGAATCGGAAAGCCCGCGGGATAACCCGAGCAATCATGCTGTTATACGCTTGGAGCGCAGCCATGGTCCTGTGCTTTGCGATCCCAGATCCACGCGCCCTGATAGGGATGGCTTATGCCCCAGTATCTTTGATCGGAGCCGTATTCGGACAGTCATTACACTATCTCGATTTCTTCACATGGCCGGTCGTAAACCAATATATCTGTCTCATCGGCGGTTTGTTATGGGCCGCAACCGCTTTGACATACCAGCGCCACACCCGCGATGCTTGCAGGCATTGCGGACGAAACAAGGGTCATACGTTACGGCGGATGAACGCAGTGACTCGTTTGGGAAGATGGGCAACCTATGCAGCGATTCTAGCCCCACTATATTATGATATCACTCGCATAGCTTGGCTGCTCGGTATTCCTTTTGGAATCACCGATGAAATGCTGTACAGCCTGCAGGCTTCAGGCGCGGATTGGGCCGGTGCCGGACTTGCCTTGGTCTCGATCGGAGGTGCCTTTCTCACGCATGGACTCATCAAGCCTTGGGGGGAGAGCTTCCCCCGTTGGTTCCCAATCTTGGGTGGTCGACGCGTCCCTCCTGCCTTAGCCGTCATTCCTGCCGGATTCGTGGCGATCCTCTTAACGGTTACCGGCATTCAAGTCATTCTTGAGTTTACGATGAGCGGTGATTTTCAAAATTGGGGAGGCACAACGCCGCTTCTGCTTATGCCAGTTTGGGGGATTGCTCTGGGGACAGCAACCATTTGCTACTATTACCGGAGGCAAGAGCAATGCCGTCAATGCGCATGATACGGAGTTCACGTAATTTAGGCTTCTCGGTCGGCACTTCTCCTACTACGATAGCTTCCAGGCAGGAATCAGCGAATGGAATTGGAAGAAGAAACTGACCATAACGTGAATCAGCGTATATAATGCTAAAATAATCAAATACGTAATGAGCCATATCCGGAACGGCTGTTTCATAAATAGAAACAATAACAGCATTCCGACCGGGAATGGAATAAGCACAATCAACCAGATCGGCAGCCCGATTGCCTCAGCAAGAGCACCCAAAGAAACTACGGATGCGCCTATGGCTAGAGCTTGCCAGAGATGTATGCCCTTCGTAACCAAGCGGCTGCCGAAGAAATAGGATATGGACGTAAGTAATACGGCTATAATGAAACTGACAACATATTGCATGCATCTTCACCTTTCGGGCAAATATTTAAAGTAGTATACCAGTCGAATGTTAATAAAAGTGCAGCTTTTTGTAAAATATGGTGATTTCGAGATTTAACCTTGAATCGGGATTCACATGATACAATAAAAAAACCGCGATTACGCCGCATCGCATATGCGTTTGTCTTGGCTAGGTAAATACGCCAAATGAAAAACCCTCCATTCAAATAATGGAGGGTTTTCGGGCATGCATCCTATAGTATAACATCATTTTCGCCAGTTTGGGACAGCTGCATGTCATGTTTGTATATCGAAGTGCAGGTTACGTTAAAAGATCGTCGGCACCATTCCCCCATCCATGCGTATAGGCGAACCCTTAAACGCGGATGCATAGGGGCTGCATATAAAAGCCGTTAACCGGCCTATTTCAAACGGTCTGATAAACCGCTGAATCTCAGATTGGGGCAGGTTTGATGCCATAAAGGCATTCTCTTTTTCCGAGAAAGGCATATCTTCATCGTTGTATATGCCCTCAATGATCTGCTGTACATTTTCGGATAGCGTCGGTCCGGGCATGATCGTGTTAACGGTAACCTCTGTTCCTTTCGTCAATTTCGACAAGCTTTTGGCTAAAGACAACAGCATGGATTTTGTCACACCATACTGCGGCATTTGGCCAGAAGGCATAACGGCCTCTTCACTCGCAATAAAGATAATGCGTCCATACTGATTCTCCAGCATGCTGGGCATATAGAATTTCGTCAGGGCATTTGCTGCAAGGACATTCGTAGAAATGTACTTTTCCCATATAGCGTCATCTATATCTTCATACTGCATGATTTCATAAATTCCCATGCTGTTTACTAAAATATCGAAGTTCGGGAACTTTTCGAATAATGCTTCGCGCTGTGCCCGGTCTACCAGATCGGCTGCCGCATTTTGAGGCGAGGTCTCCGGGAATGCCGACTTGAGTTCATGGACCGTCCGTTCTACGTCTTCGGCGTTTCTGCCGTTAATGAATACGTGAACCCCTTCCTTGGCAAGCTCAAAAGCTATGGCTTTACCGATCCCTTTGGTGGATCCCGTGACTAAAGCTGTTTTATTGGTTAATCCCATTTCCATCCTACATTTCTCCTTATGTTTGCTAGACTATGGTCGTACTGAGGATAGAATTAGGATACCTTGTTTTGCGCATTTGGTAACTAGTTTAAGGCGCCAAAGTTCTTGCAGTACACGCCAAAATCTTTTGCTCAGGAAGCCGAATGGACAGAACGCCAATTGGTTGGGGTATCCCCTTCCCATTGACGGAAAGCCCGGTAGAACGAATTCAAGTCTTCGTATCCAAGCAGAAAAGCGATTTCTTTCGTATCCAGCGAGGGATCCGTCAAGTATTCGCATGCTTGCTCATGTCTAGCCTCTGTCAGCAGCCGCTTGAAGCTTGTATTCTCGTCAGTGAGCCTGCGCTGCAGGGTACGGCCGCTCATTCCGAGCTCCCTGGCAATAGGCAAAATATCTGGTCGTCCTCCTGCCAGGCTTCTTTTCATGATCCATTTGACTTTATCGGCTATCGACGGGTCTAACTGCCGATCATGGAGCGATTGGTCCAGAGCGGGAGTCAGGATCTCAAGCAATTCTTCGTTGAACGACATAAAAGGAAGATCCAAGTCCTTCTGATGCAGCGTCAAGCGGTTGCGCTTGCCTCCAAACCGGATGCGGCAGCCAAAGTATGCCTCGAGGGCCTCTGCATTGCCAACGGACTCCGATAACTCAAGCGAATGTGCCGACACATGCTGATCGGTTCCCCGGCGGCCAAACTCCAGTAGACATGCAAGCGTGATGCCAAGCAGAATCGGCGGACCAGGCTCTTCCGTCTCCAGCCAATCCAAGTCCATCGTGCAGTACCCGCCCTCCTCGCTCATGCGTAATCTTCCAGGAGGGCACAGCCGCTTGTACCGGACCATTCGGTTAAGGGCATCCCTATAGTCACGGGCATGGTAAGTCGCTAGGACGGAGGGCGGGTACTTCGCCGTTTCAAAAGCCGTCGCTAGCTTGATGATTCCTAGTGCAGGATCACCTATAAGATCGGTATACGCCTTCCAAATTGAATAATATTGGGTGGCAGTTACCTCGGATTCATTGATGATCGTCAGCGGAAGCCGCGCTTTTCGTACGATGTCTTGATCAGCGAGCCCTAATTGACGGATGCCGGACCAAAAGCCTGGCGGCATTTTAATGCGGTCGGAGGTATGAGACTTCATACGCATGCAGCCTCCTTTAATATTTACACAATGATTATGTTTGTCTGATGTCTGACAAAGGGTTACTTACTATAGTACCTCCCGAATCTTACGATGTAACTAGCAGAAACTTACATTGAATCATCAAATACGGCCATATCTTTGAAGAACGTCCAACAAGAACACGATATCCTGCACTAAAAAAATTCATGTCGCTTCCTTTAAATGGCGCTGCAATACTCCATCTAGTCAGTCCCCAATAGAGCCCCTTCCTTATTAAAAAAAAGAAGCTCCGCGGCATGATCGCCGCAGAAGCTTTCTCGTGCTTACCAATGAATTTGCAATCCCGGCGCAGCCTCGCGGAGCGCTTGTTCCAGGCGGGCTTTGACTTCATGTAAGTCTGCCTCGGTATCGGCCTCTGCCCGAAGCACCAGGATCGGCTGGGTGTTCGAGCTGCGAACCAGCCCCCAGCCGTTCGGAAACAGCACGCGTACGCCGTCTACGTCGATCAGCTCGTGCTTCCCGTCAAAATGGTTCTTCACTTTATGAATGATCTGTTGTTTCGCATCGTCGTCACATGGAACCCTCGTTTCAGGGGTCGCGCAATATCTTGGCACGTCGGAGAATAATTCGGACAGCGGGCGCGAATCCCGGCTCAATATCCGCAACAGTCGTCCAGCGGCATACAGCGCGTCGTCAAATCCGTAGTATTCATCGCGGAAGAATAAATGCCCGGACATTTCGCCGGTAAACGGCACATCCAATTTGCGCATGCTCGCTTTAATGTGGGAATGTCCTGTTCGATGGAAGACCGGCTCGCCGCCCAGCTTCTCGATCTCTTCGACCAGCGCTTTCGAGCATTTGACTTCCACCAGCGCTTTGCAGCCCGGATATTTCGGCAGGACTTCACGCCAGAACTGGATCATCAGCTGATCGCCCCATAAAATGCCGCCCTGTTCGTCCACCACCCCAAGGCGGTCGCCGTCCCCGTCGAAGGCGATGCCGATGTCGGCTCTTTCTTTCTTCACGACGTCGATCAGGTCCCGCAAATTTTTCGGCTCTACCGGATCCGGATGATGATTCGGGAAATCCGGATCCGATTTGCAATACAGCTCTACCACATCGCACCCCCAGCGTCGAAGCGCCTTGGGGGCAAATGGCGACGGCGTACCGTTGCCGCAATCGACCACGACTTTAAGCTTCCGGCCGTTCAGCCGGATTTTGTCTGCCAGCATGTCCAAATAAGGCTCCTCGACGCTTTCGCATCGCAGACCTTCTTCGTCATAATCGAAACCGGACGGCAGCTTGCCTTCGGCTGCCAAGCCAAGCATGCGGCTGCGCAGCTTTTGGATTTCTTCTCCATAAATCGTCGTATAGTCCATGGCGATTTTAAATCCGTTTTCGTCGCCGGGGTTATGGCTGGCCGTAATCATGATGCCGCTTGGCTCTTGATAATGGTGCATGGCATAGTAGAACATCGGCGTTGTCACTTCGCCGATATCAATCGCCTCGCATCCGGATTGCTGCAAGCCGGCAATCAGGGCCCGGTGAAAATCCGGGGATGATTTCCGGTTGTCGTGGCCGACAATGGCCTTATTCAAGCCGGCCTTCTTCAAGGTTTCGCCGAAAGCTCTCCCCAGCCAATAGCAAAAAGGGAGGTCAATGTCTTCATACGCTTTGCCGCGAATATCATATTCGCGGAATACATGGGAGGGGATGGAAGCCCCCCCTTCAAGGGTTGGCATCCCCTGCTCCTGCAGTTCTTTGGTCAAAGGCATCGTTGTCCACCTCTTTTTGTATGATGTCTATTGGATAATGGCGAATTGCGCTTAATGTTGTATCCATTCTTCGTAAATAGCTTCGGTCATCAAGTAAGAGATGACGGCTTCCGCCCCGCAGTTTATATTCGGTCCGTCGGCGCTCAAGCCGTCGCAGCAGCTGCCGTCCCGCTCGTTAATCATTGGGGCTCCGAGATCGTTGCCGCCGTAAAACCAATCGCGGCACTTCGTGACGGCCGATTTATAATTGTGCATGTTCGTCAGCTCATAGGCCTTGGCAGACGCTAACGCCAGCTTCATGACATCGATCGGCTGCTGGTCCCACAAAGCCCGATATCCCGGGCGGCACCACCCTTGACTGCCTACCGGCCGGATCTGTCCCGCTTCGTTTTGCGACAAACCGATTAGGAAGTCAAGGGAACTCAAAGCGATGTCAAGCAAGTCCGTCCGGTTCAACATTTCATGAGCCCACAGCATCCCCCATGGCAGCACGGCATTGCTGTAAGTGATCTCCGATTCAAGCCAAGACCAGCCTGGAGCCGAACTTCTGCGATAGAGCGCGGACAGCCGTTCGGCAAGGTTTTGGATATGGGAGGTCAGATCGATATCATATCCGGCACGCTGCAGCGTGCCGAGTGCGGCGATGCTGTAAGCCCATCCGCGCGGATACCGCAAATGGTCAACCTGCGGCAGCGCTTTTTGAAAGATCGATTCAGCGACCATCGCAAACGAAGGGGCGGGTGCTGCTGTCATTGCCTTCGCACAAGCCCAAAGGCAGCGTCCAAGGCAATCGTCGGAAGGCATTTCCGGCTCCTTGCTCCGGTCATAGGCAAAATTGTTATGAAAATGACCATCTTCCTTTTGCGCCCACAGCAAAAAGGCGATATAGATCTCGGCTAACCGCTCAAGTTGTTGTTGGTCTTCAGGACGCCCATGCTTGAACCATTCGAGACAAACCCATAACGCACGGGCCTGGTCGTCCGTGCTGTATCCTTCGTTGCGGCGGGGGATCGTCCCGAACCCGTGCTCGAGTATGCCAGTGTCGTCGGTCATCTTGATCAGATGGTCAAACCGAACGGATCGCCTTTCCATGTCTCCCCACCTCGGTAAACAGAAGGTTGTACTCATGCCCGACGCTTGGCCAATGCATCGTTTGCCCCAGCCGCTTCATTTTCCGGACGACATCTTGATGCATCACGTCGTTGGTCAGCAGCGACACGATCCGTTCCCGCCATAACGCCTCGTCATCAGCAGGAATCAGCAGCTCGGGTTCATCGGCGAGCAAATCCTGTGCATAGCAGTACGGAGTCGAAACCACTGGCCGTCCCAAGCCGACCGCATAGGCAAGCGTTCCGCTGGTGATCTGCTCCATACCCGGATAAGGTGTCACGTAGACATCGCATGCCGTAATATGGCGCACCAGATCATTCTCCTCCATGTAACGGTCGATCATGACGACATTGTCACCGATCCCGCTGTCAGCGATCATGGCCTTCAGCTCTTCGCGGTACTTCTCTCCTTCCCATTTCTTGACCTCCGGATGCGTTTGCCCGACGATGGCATACAGCACTTGAGGCACCTTTTTAACGATTTCAGGCAAAATCCTCAAGATCAATTCAATTCCTTTTCCGCGGCTCAGCAGCCCGAACGTCATCAGCACCTTGCGATCGGCCCAATCCAGCTGCTCCCGGAATGCCTGCCGCCGCTCCGTATCGGGCTCGGGCGTACCGTGCGGTATAAAGACGATTTTCTCCTCCGGAATGCCGAACGAGCGGTTTAAATAAGATATCGCTTTGCGGTTCATCACGACGATCCGGTCGCTTCGCTCGGCGATTTCCCGCTGAATGCTTGCGTACGGTTCACGGGGCAACTCAAACACCGTATGAAACGTAGTCACCAGCGGTTTTTTCAGATTGCGGATGAAACGCAAGATGTGCCGGCCGGCCTCGCCGCCAAATATCCCGAACTCGTGCTGGAGAGAGACGACCTCGATTTCGGACTGGTTGATTCTGTACGCCATCTTCTCATAATCGTTCTCGCAATCGCGACGCAGCAGCCACAGCAGCGGATCCTGCAGGCCATCGGATTCCCCATCGTGGAGCACGATGACGGGATCCTTCGCTTTCCACTCCTTCACTGCATGGACCGCCTGGCGCAAATGAAAAGTGAACGTGGCCAGGCCGCATTTCTTCGGAACGTAAGTACTGATATAAGCCACCCGGGTCATGCTTGCATCACTCCCAGTCGGTTCATTACGGCTTCATGCAAAATATGTCTTGGGCCGAGCTCGAGATTGTAACTGAATATGCAGTTGTTTAAGTACGCTCCCTCGTTTACCCGGCAGCCGTCCCACAGGATCGTTTCCGATAGCCGGACGTTCGGGCCGATCGTGCACTTGTTGCCGAGCACCACATGAGGCCCGATGACGGCCCGTGCTCCGATTCGTACGTGATCTCCCATCAATACCGGCGGAACGAGGAGGACGCCGGCTCCGATTTTAGAGCCCTTGCCGATCCAGATGCCTTGATCCTGGACGTGTCCGGGAATTTGGATCCGGCTCTGTCTCGTTAAGAGATCCCAGTGAATTTTGCGGTATCTGTCTTTGGTGCCCATATCCGCCCAATAGCCTTGAATCGTCGTACCGAAGACTCCCATATTTTCGCGGATGAGATGTGGAAACGTTTCGCGTTCAATGGAGACCTCCCGATCGGACGGAATCGCTGCGAGCACGCTTTTATCCATGATGTAAATACCTGCGTTGATCCGTCTCGAAGGGGCCTCGTCCAAGCGGGGCTTCTCCACAAAACGCAAGATGCGCCCCGTATCGTCCTGCTCAACGACCCCGTACGCGCTAGGGTCCTCAACCTCTGTCAGACCGATCGTTACCTTTCCTCCGTGAGATCGATGGAAATCCAGCAGCGGCTTCAGTTCAATATCGTGGACGATATCCGCATTCATGGCAATAAATTGTTCATCGAGTAAAGCCTCGGCATTCTTGATCGCCCCGGCAGTCCCCAGCAGCTTATCTTCAAGCGCATACTGGATCGACACGCCCAGCCGGCGGCCGTCGCCGAAATGGTTTTTTATTTTTTCGGGATGATGCTTAAGGGCGATAACGAAACGGTGAACGCCTTGTTCCTTCAGATGAAGAATGAGATGTTCCAGCCACGGACGATTCAGAATCGGTGCCATCGGCTTCGGCATGTTCTCCGTCATCGGTCTAAGTCGGGTTCCCAATCCACCGGCAAGTAACAGTACATTCATCTTCGAAATCCTCCTGTTCCCAAAAAATGTTTCGACAAACAAGCTTACGCCAGCTTTGAACACTGACGCTAATATTGTATCGGCTTCCCTCCTTCGCCCTTGATTTGTTAGCACTCTATAATGTCGAGTGCTGATAATATAGTATTTTATGGAATAGTTCTTTGAATCTTCAAGTTGATCAGGACATAATGTCTCGCATTCCGCCTGAAATCAAAGCATAAAATCCTCTTTTTTCTTTTGAAATCTCATGATTTCTTCGTTTTTTGCCATGAATCGATCATGAATATAGTCGCAGGACCGCCCGTTTTCATAAAAAAGAGACTGCCGGCAAGTTAAAACTAACCGACAGTCCTTTACTTCCAAGCAGTATACTCCTCATCCTATTCGCCGGACAATTCCTTGAGCGATCTGATTTTTCCATGGGGGTGCTGTGCTTGCTTACGCGACTTCCAGGCAGCTTCTTTCCTTCTCTTCTGGTGAGCCATGTCAGTCTTCCTCCTTCGGAAATCGAGAATGTATACCACTTCCATAGGTTTTCAATATTAAGCCTTGTTCATTCATGCGCCTAGGAACAAGAGCATAGATAATGGAGATAGTCCCTTTTGCTTATGTTTTCTTATGTATGCTTTAGCTGCACTCCAGCACATATTCCGGCATTTTCTGCATGTCAGATACATATAACATCAGTAATTAACGTTATGAATTATAGGAAGAAGGCGAAGCATGAAAGCGAAATGGATCATCCTGTTGTTGTTTGGTTTTATGCTCTTGTTCATTTTGTTTCGTCTAGTGGAAGACCATCCATCAGCAGAGGCTCTTTATATCGATGATCAAATCCGCATGCAAATAACACCGATTGATTCATCAGCGGTATCGATGCAGGAGACCACCTTTGAGCTGCAAATTGACGAGTTATCCGGAATACCCGTAACAGGCGCGGATTTCGATTTGAACATTACCATGCCGGATATGTTTTGCGGGGTTTTTCCTGCTTCCATTGAAGAGATTCAACCCGGGGTATATCATGCGACAGTGGTGCCCGTCATGCGCGGGAAATGGCAAGCCGAAGCCGAATTACAGTGGAAGGAGCGGTATGTAAAAGTCAGCACCGTTTTTAAGGTTCATTAAAGAGAAAAAGCCCCCCATCACCATAGCCAAGGGTGCACGGAAGGTATCCAGCCATTCGCACTTAGACCTTTCAGAATGCACAGCAACCCCATCAAGACGGCCAGATATCCGCCGATCCTGCGCATCGCTCTGCGCCATCTTTTCGTAAGGCTTCCCGCAGACATCGCCGTCAGAAGCAAGACCGGAAACGTCGATATTCCGAACACCAGCATAATCAGCGAACCTTCTGCTGCGGTTCCCGAGGCGGCAGCATTCATGTGCATTGCATAAGTCAAGCCGCATGGCAAAAAGCCCAGCAGAATCCCGGTCAAAAAGGTTGCAACAATTTCGTAACGTTGTCCGAGCTGCTGCAGCTTCGACTGAACGCGAGAATTTTTATATGGATGCGTGCGAAACATCGGGAGCGTATACCGACGAAAGGTCCATAACAAGATCAGCAAGCCGCCAATGATGCTGGCCGCAGATTGGAGCCCGACGAATCCGGCTGCAGTATCCAGAAAAGAGCCGACCAAGCCCATAAAACCGCCGATTGCCGCGTAAGTTGCTACTCTCCCTGCGTTATATGCGAGGATCAAAGCCATTGGCGAGCCTTGTGCGCGAAGTGCAACCGACGACACGATGCCTCCGCACATCGCGAAACAATGCGGTGCACCCATCAATCCGGTAAGGGCAACGAGCGCCAAGCTGTTTCCTGCTGTATCCAAGACGATTACTCCCTTCTGAAAACTGCCTCATGCTTCACATTGCTGCTGGTACCTCCATTGCGACTTAAACGCTGATCGGATAAGCCGGCATGAAATGGGAGATACCTGTTCATTATATGAAGCCGATTGAAGGATAAGAATGTCTCAGGTTAGAAAGCTGCGGCGCAAGTATAGCAGCCTATCGCCAATCGCTATTCCATCAAAGCCTGCTACATCTTTGCTACTTCATTGTTAACTTGCACTTCATTGCTGGTTCGTTGCTGCTTCATTGCTGCTTCATTGCTGGTTCGTTGCTGCTTCATTGCTGCTTCATTGCTGCTTCTTGCCTACCAAGCCTTGTTCATAAGCATAACGCGCAATCTGAACCCGATTGGCCAAGTGCAGCTTTTGAAGGATGTTCTTCAGGTGATTTTTCACCGTATGCTCTGAAATGCTTAGATCGCCTGAAATTTCCTTATTGCTCATTCCCTCGGCAACGAGCACTAGAATTTCATGCTCCCTCTCAGTTAAAGGATGATCTTGAACCTCGTCCGCACGCTTCGGGGACATTTCCTTGAGGATTCGAAACGCCAGCTCGCGCGTTACCGGCGCTTCATCGATGGCGACTGCTCTTAAATATTCATGCCACGCTTCAGGCTCCATATTTTTCAACAAATAGCCCTGGGCGCCCTTCTTAAGCGCATCGAATAAATGCGCAATATCGTCGGATACGGTAACCATAACGACCTTGATATAGGGGAAGGCTTCTTTAAGCTTCTTCGTTGCTTCCAAGCCGCCCATTCCCGGCATTTGAATATCCATCAGCACCAGGTCCGGCATCCAATATTCACTTAAGGTAATGGCTTCTTCTCCGCTGCTTCCTTCCGCCACGACTTCAAAGACAGGATCGCTTTCCAGGATCATTCGGATCCCTTCTCTGGCCATCTCGTTATCATCGATAATTAACACCCGGAATTTTGACATTTCAATATGCCCCCTTTCGAACGATTACCAGCGTGTCCCCATCTTTACGTTCCAGGCTGAAGTGCCAGGACATCGCCTTGGCACGGTCGCGCATCATTTGGATCCCGTATCGATTACGGATCATCATATCATCTGGGTTAAAGCCTTTGCCGTCATCCGCGACCTGGCACATCCACCCCGATTCTGTTGGTCGCGCTTCGATTCGGATTTGCTTCGCCTCCGCATGCTTATGAATGTTAAGCAGCGCTTCGCGGATGATTGCGAATAACTCTACTCGCTCTTTGGAAGACAGCATCGTTTCCGGAATGCGCCAATTCGTCTCAATTTCCAGAGCGGTTTCCTGCTGCAGCTCATCGATTAAGCTCTCAATGCCTTGCAGCCACGGATTTTTATCCGCATCGGCTTCATGCCTCAAATTGGCGATGGCTTGTCTGACATAATCATTGGTGCGATGAACACTCTCCTTCAATTTATGAAGCGGAAGTCCGTCTGCTTGATTCATGCGGTCCATTTGCGAGATCTGCGCGTTCAAAAAGAACAGGGATTGCGCGATGCCGTCATGAAGCTCCCTTGCGATTTTCTCTCGTTCCTCCAGCACGGCGCGGATCGCTTTTGCACGATTAAGCTCCTCTTGATTATGTTCGATCATGGCAAATAATTTGGTCAAAAACAGCAAGGATACGAGCAGCACAATGACCGGGGCAAGCCAGTTTCCAAGCTCCATCGAAATATACGGCAGCAGAAACTCATGCCGGACATACTCCCAGACCCCGATCGTCAAGGTAGGTATCGTAAGAATCAGCCATTTGTTTTGTTTATAGGTCACAATCATTCTCCCCTTCTAGCTGATTGATGCATGGATCCATTATATTGCATTGGGAACTTTTAGCGAATGTTAATCGTCTTGCCTGATCCGATTCATCAGGAATATGATGTCTTCCAGCTCTGTCAGCTCCCCTTCGTGTCGTTCCACCAAAGTCCCGTCTTCATCAATGATGATCGTAAGAGGCATTCCGACCAATTGATACTTTTGTTTAATGTTCATCTCGGAGTCCAATACGATCGGAAATTCGAGGTCATACCGGTCAGCAAAATGCTGCACCGTTTCTTTGCCCTCCCCCACGTTGATCGCCAGCATGTCCACGCCTGTTAACCTTATGAGCCTCGTTAAGAAGCGGCAGTTCGTTGACGCACGGATTGCACCAGGAGGCCCAGAAATTCAGGACAACGCCCTTCCCTTTGTAATCGGCAAGACGGATTTCTGTCCCCTCCAGATCCACGGCTGAGAACTCCGGCGCTGCTTCTCCTGGAATAGCAAGAACCTGCGGATCACCCAAAAAACGTGACACGGCATACACGCCTCCGATTAGGACAACCATCAATAGCATATACTGAATCATTCTGCGGATCACCCTGTTCATCTCCTTGCTCACAAATTAGACATACATGTTGGCCGTTAAGCTCTTAAATAATAGCCTGACGGGCGGCTTGAACGCCGGCCATCGCCTCACGTAAAGTGAAACAAGACAGCGGCCCGCCTGCGGACTCGCTGCCTGCTTCGCTATTTCGGGCTTCCTCCGTTTATCCCAAACAACTCCCGGAATGCTCTGCGCATCCCCTCAGCTCCATATGTTTGTCGAAGCTCTCCCGTATTCCCGTCCAGCACCACATTCCCATCCCTTAAAAAAACGATCCGATCCGCCAAAGCTTCGGCAATTTCCAATTGGTGCGTGGAGAAGAGGATCGTCTGGCCTTCGGCGACTGCCTGGCGAACGAGCATGACGAACGTATCCATCCAGTAAGGATCAAGGCCATTCGTCGGTTCATCCATAATGACGAGCAGCGGCCGTGCCATTATCGCTTGCGCGAACAATACCCGCTGTCTCATGCCCTTAGAGAAGGAGGCCACGGATTTGCTGCCGGTATCCGAGAGACCAACCATCGATAACGCTTCCCGTGCACGGGCTTGCCCGAGTCCGCGAAGCCGGGCCCAGAACAGCATGGTCTCCAGTGCCGTTAATCCTGGACTAAAGCGATAATCATCCGGCATATAACCGATGTGCCGGGCATATTCCCGCCGATTGTCCCGGCATGTCTGCCCGTTGACGGTGATAACACCCTTCGTCGGGTGCAAGATTCCCGCCAGCATCCGCAGCAAGGTGCTTTTTCCAGCTCCGTTGCCTCCGCACAAAGCGACCGCTTCGCCGTGAGCGACCTTCAAATTCAATTCTTCAATGACAACCTTTCCCTTAAATGCCTTATGAACCGCATCGAATCGTACGAGCTGATCACCCACGACCTCTTCCCCTTTCCCATAAACCATAAGCAGCGGCAAGAGCAGCACCTATCCATACGAGCATCACACCCGCAAAAACGGGCGTGCCCCAGGGTGAACGGATCCATATCATCCATTTGTAATATTCAGGCCCCAGCGTCGAGCCTCCTCCTAACTTGACGACGGTAAACAAACGCGTCAATTCAGCCGGATTCAGAAAAGTAAGTGTTGTTATCGCCGGCTTAATCCAGAGATATGGCATCATGCCCAGCATAGCAATGAGGAGCGATGGCCATGCGATGACGGTGAAGAACCAGACGCCTACCGCTATCGTTAAAGCCTGCCAGCGGTTGCGGGCGAGCGTACCGATCAACATGGCAATGCCGAGATAAAACAGAGATAACCCGATTGAGAAGCCCAGCAGCTGCTTGTACGTTAAAAAATCAAAACCGCTGCCGAGAAGCCAGCCTGCCGACCCGGACAGCCCGAATCCGAAGGCGACGATGGAGAGCAGCACTGCAGACAGCCCGATATATTTTCCTGCCAGAAACGGCCAAGTGCCAAGCGGATACGTCGATAGCAGCTCCCAGTTGCCCTCTTCCTTCTCGCCGGTTAAGGAGAATGAGCCCAGCATCAGGGCCATCAAGGGGAGCAAGTACAACGCCAGGTTTAACATGGTTCCGCTGGTGCCGGAAAATCCGCTCACACCCCCTTGGGTATGTATGATTAGCAAACTGAGCATGAATACTGCGAAAAGAGCCATGAATGAATATGCCCAAGGGTTGCGAAACCCGATGTTCATCTCGCGTATAGCGACGTATTTCATGTCTTTCATGAGCCATGGCCTCCGGATGCGGGAGGTTCAGGAGGTGTCGAATGCCCTTCTTGATGCGCTGGAGGATCATGATCCGCAGCTTCATCTTGTTCCTCAACAGGCGGGTGACCATGATCATGTATCCCTTCCATATCCATCATGTCGCGATTGACCTCCCACGAATGATCACGGAGCTCATCGGCCGTCATCAGCTTCCCCGTACCTTGTTCTTCAATATAAGCTTTGGCGTCTTCTTCCTTCTCAAATGACAAAATCCCGTAAGCCATCGGCGTTTTGTAGGAAGGATCATAAGCATAGTAAGCCTTCTCGTAACGAAGCCATTGCTTGCTGTTGTAATCCCGGACGAAGGCGGCTCCGATCGTATCGGTCCCATTCTCGATCTTCCATGTGTTCAAACAACCGATATCATCGAATTTAAGCGATTGACCGTCTTTGGTTACGATTTGAGTCGCATATTGATCATCTTTAACCGCCATCTTGCAGATCACGCATACATCCGTTTCCTCGTTAATGGCTTGCGGTTTATAAGCTTCTCCCCCGCAAGCGGATAGAAGCAGCAGCAATGCTGCGAGGATCGCATTCAATTTCATTCCTTTACTCATGACATTCGTCTCCTCATCCAAAAAAATAGTGTCCCGGTACATCCTAATAACACGAGTCCGGCTATCCCTGTAAGGGTTCTCCCTTCCGCATCCCCGATCTGGTTTTCACTCATAGGAGGCGTCATTAACGGAGCAGCATCCGTAGTCCAGCGATCCCGGTCACTTTGATAGAGCCCTTCGAGGAACACCATCCCCGGGGATTGGAAGAACAATTGGAACGCCGGGCGTTTTTTCGTCAGTTCCTGAAACAACGGGTTAATCGCGTATGAAATATCGCTGTTCCCGTCTCCATTTGCATCGATGCCTCGGAAATTGTCCCAATAGTTTTCGATGATCCTATTGTCCTCGCTGCTCCGTGCCTGGGCGTCCGCAACATTGCCGGTAAACCGGTTGCCGGTGATGGAATTGGAGCTGGAGTCCAGAAGCTGGATCCCCACAAAATTGTAACGAACCTCGTTATTCTCCAATCGGTTTCCTGTCGACAGCTCAACATACAGGCCGACCCGATTACCATCAACCGTATTGTCTGCCAGAATCGAATCATGCGTGTCATACAGCAAGATCCCTTGCGAATTCACGTTTTCGCTTTGCTTGGAGAACGAGTTCCCGATAACGGATACTTGCCTGGCCGTCATCACCATGGCACCGGTCACATTCAAGCTGCCTTCGTTTCGTTCGATGACCGTTCGATTCGTGTACATGCAATGGATTCCATACCGGGAACGTTCAATCCGGTTTCCGGTTACACGCGTATCATCGCTGTTTTCCATATAGATGCCGTCATGAACATCTCGAATCGTATTGTCCATGAACCTCCAGCGATGCCCATTGAACACATCCACGCCATTCCCTTTGTCCGCCAGTCGCACGCCTTCAGCCGCCCAATCGATCGTAGTATTCGTCACCAAGCCTTCATCCGCGTCACGGACCGCAATTCCATCCCCGCCAGTCCGAATGTAGAGGCCGTTCAAAACAGCTCGATGACCTCTGACGAGCACCGTTGGCGTTTCCTTAACCATTCCGTCGGTAATATGGAGTCCGGCAACCGTTGTGCCGTCAGCATCGATCGATAGGGCAGGAAGCTGACTTCTATTAATTAATTCGACGTTCCCTTCACCCTCCGTCCGTATCGTTAACGGCTTGTTAACGACAACCGGTCCCTGGTATGTGCCAGGCTTCAGCACTAGCGTGGCCCCCGGATTGGCCTGGTCCACGATCTCTTGAAGGCCCATCAGCTCGTCCTCCGCCCGGGCCGGACTTCCGTGCATCATCGCCAATACAACCAATAGTGCGAGAAGAGCCCATTTGTTGATTGACCTTGTCATTTGACCTCGACCTGCTTCTTCTTCGTGATATGGATATCGTCCTCGTACAAGTGAATATAGACGGTATAAACGCCCTTGCCCGGGAAGGTGAATGCTCCGCTGAATACGCCATCCCCTTCATGAATCGCATCCATAAGCACCGGCTCATCTCCAATCCGCACATCGAAAGTTGCCCGTGCCGTGTCCGATACCTTCATTCCGGTAACCGTTACTTTCATATCCGCCTGGCTTCCTGCGATGACGGTCTCCGGATTTGTCGTCAGCTCCGCTTGAACAGTTTCCAAATCAACAGGTTCTTCGCTCGAACAAGCCATCATCGTTCCGATAAGCGATAGAACCAACACGAGCGAAACGATCCTTTGCTTCATATGCTTACTTCCCTCCCTCTCCTGTACCGATGTAATATCCCAGATTGTAGCAAGTTCAATCGTTCGCTCCTATAACTCATAAGAGCTATTTCCATAGTTGAACATCGACACATTTGTGTCGGGAAAGGAAAGGGCTTTATTCCAGAGGGGATTCCATGGCTCTAAGGAGTCATGGTAAGGCAGCACCATTTTCAGTACAATTGAAACCGTTATTTACCAAAGAATATGGAGGATAAACGGAATGTCACGAGCTCGCAAATCTTCAATGCGCCGATATGTTATGGCAATCATCATTCTCTGTATCGCTGCTGTGGGTTACTTGGTGCTGCAATCCTCGTTCCGTTCGGATTCGCTTCCGGTCAAAATGGAATCCCCTGGATTCGCATTAACTGATCTTGAAGGTGAAACCGTAACGGACAAGGATTTCGACGGGAAGATCCGCCTAACCTCATTTATCTTCACACGATGCCCGGACATTTGTCCTGCGACAACCGCGAATATGGTCGCGCTTCAGGCAGAGCTTCAAGAACAGGGACGTTTTGGGAACGGCGTTGAGTTTGTGTCGATCACGTTCGACCCGAATAACGATACGCCTGAGGTGCTGCGGCAATATGCGGATCGAATGGGAATCGATCAGAGCGGCTGGACCTTGCTTCGTGGAGAAGAACATGAGGTGAAGGAGCTTGCTTCCCAGTACAATTTTTCGATCGTACGCCTGGATGACGGCTTGTTTGCGCACTCCGTCACATCACTGCTATTGATTGACGGCCAGCAGCGTGTACGCCGTATTTACCGAATGGGTGAAGATATGGAGAATGATCAGATTTTGGCCGATATCCAGACCTTATTAAAAGAACAGCAGCGGAAATCCTAATCCGGCTGCTGTTCTTGTTCATTTCAGGCAATATCGCGCTGTTCATGTCCACGCGCCATGAGGAGAAGCTTCCTCCAAGGATTGATATTTCCTCAAGGGATCCTAGACATGCGCATCCGCTTCTTCATTGCCTTGTTCTTGTTTCTGCGCGCGCACGGCCAGCCCAAGTGCTGCAGCGATCAGCAGGAATGCCGCGAGTGCCAGCATCGGAATGGTCAGCCACCCGAACCAATTCAAGTAGTCGTCCAGGCAAGACACCGGCCCGCATGCGGCGGCATCTGACGAACGCGGAAGCTTTTGAATGATGATATGATAAGTTGATATGCCTCCGCCAATGACAATCAGGGGCAGGATGTAAGGAATAATAAATGTCTGCTGCCTGTAAGCCGCGATACCCAAGAGAATGACTAATGGATACATGAAAATCCTTTGATACCAGCATAAGACGCATGGCGTGAAATGCCATACTTCGCTAAGAAACAAACTGCCGCTTGTGGCGACGGCCGCAACCAGCCATGCGAATAATAACCATGCTCCCGACTTATTCATTGATTATCGTGTCAACTCCCTTCTATTGATGTTCGGCCAGCCATGCGGAAATGGATGCAAGCTCCTTCTCACTCAGCCTTTTTCCGAAAGCCGGCATGCCGCCTATTCCATCCGAAATAATCGCGGCGATCTCTTCCTCGGTAAGACGGCTTCCCACAGCTTGCAAATTCGGACCGACTCTTCCCTCGAGCTGATCCCCGTGGCAGGACAAGCAGCGCTGTTTATACACAGCCGGGATCGGACTTTCCGTGTTTGCCGCCCCTTCGCCGCTCTTCTGGCCGCCGCAGGCTGTCAACAATCCTACGATCACCAATGTCAATAAGAGTCTAATACCGCTTCTTGACATGACGCCCCTCCTTCAAACTCATCTTAAATCCGTTGCATTAACCTTCTCATTGTCTCTCGATTGGTCATCGTTTTAAATGGCTCCTTCGGGCTATGGTTTTAAGGACGTTAGCCTTCAATGGAGGCACCTTTGTGAATTTTTCGATTGAAGGAAAGATGGCGTGCCAGACAAAAAAGCTGTCGAGACTTTCTCGACAGCCAAGGTCTGAACTATCAGTGTTGTACGATTGGTGATTCGTATTCTATCTTTACGCCTCGTCAATCATTTGCCGCTCAATGAGCTTCATCTCATAAAAATATCCCTTTTGTTCCATCAGCTCCGTATAAGTTCCCGCTTCAACAACCCTCCCTTGGTCCAAAACAACAATCCGGTCCATTTTCTCCAAACCGGTCAGCCGATGGCAAATCAGCAGGAGGGTATCATCGGCAGCTTCCGTCAACAAATGCGAGAGAACACGCTGTTCCGTCACGTAATCCAGGGAAGACGTCGGTTCGTCCAGAAGCCATAAACGTCCCTTGCGCAGCATCACTCTGGCCAAGGCCAAGCGCTGTTTCTCCCCATCTGACAAATTCTCTCCTTTTTCATATACGGGATCATCAAGCGATTTGTTCGGAAGCAGCGCTTTCTCCAATACTGCCGCCAGCTCCTCGTCTGTATAGGATTCCTCGTCCAGCAGCAGGTTGTCCCGGATCGTCCCCCGGAAAAAATGGCTGTGCTGCAGCACCACATTCGACGCCTGCCAAATGCTCGCTTCATTCAGTTCTTGAACCGATATATCGTTCAATCGGATCAGGCCGCTTGTTGGCACGCGCAGCTTGAGCAGCAAATCGATGAGGGTTGATTTTCCTGAGCCGCTCGGACCGACAATCGCGGTCTTGGATCCCGGCGGAATAGACAGGGTAATGCCTTTCAGCGCAGGACGGCATTCATCTTCATACTGAAACGAAACACCGCACAGCTCGACTGATACGGCTTTATCGGTGGATAAAGCACCGCTTGGCTGGGGCTGCCGCCGATCAGCGTCAAGAACCGTTTCCGCCAGCCTATTGGCCGCATGCTCGCTATCCTGCTTATAAGCAGGAAGTGTGGCCATTGGGGCCGCCTCTTCAAATACAGTCAGCGAAGCCATGACCAGCATGGCGAGAAATACGCCGGCTAGCGAACCGTTCATGATGAATACCGCGCCAAGGACCAGCACTCCCCAGGAAATAAGATAGGCCACGAAAGCATGCAGCGATTGACCGCGCAGCAAGTGGCGCGCTGCCGCCTCCTGCTCGGCCGCCAATGCGGCGGAGGCATCCTGCAGAAGCTGCTCGCGCTTTTTCATTTGCCCGTATACTTTTAGATCGCGGTAACCATACAGCATTTCGGCCACTTCCGTGGACAGCTCGGCCCTTTTCTCGCGTACGCGCCCCTGTCTTCTACGCTGCCCCAGCAGCACGATTCCAGGAACCACAAAAGCCGTAATCAACATCCCCAGCACGAACAAACAGGCAATCCAGATCGAAAAGACGGAGGTGAATATTACCGTAGCCAGAAACACCATGACAACAATGACCGGAGGATAGGCGACGCGTAAAAAATAATGCTGCAGGCTTTCCACATCCCCAACGATTCGTGCAAGCAGGCCTCCGCTGCGGTTTCTGCCCAAAATGCCGGGGGTCAAAGGAATCAGCTTGGCAAAGAATGAGGTGCGCAGCCGGCTGAGCATCGAGAATGTCGCCCGATGGGAATACAAGCGCTCGGCGTAGCGGCTTGCCGCCCGCAGCAATCCAAGAATCTTCACGAGGGAGGTTAGGACGATCAAGGTATAGAGCGGCGGGGCAAATACGGTCTGGGAGATCAAATATCCGCTAGCGGAAAACAGGCTCACCCCCGCGATGCCTGCAATGAATCCGCCAACGATTGCGATGGCAATATCCTTCCGCTCCTGAATCATGGCTTTGGTTAGAATCGCCAGCTCACTCATGCAAATCCCCCTTTCCGCTGCGCATTGACCATTTCGGCATACTGGGGCAGCCGTGCAAGCAGCTCCTCATGGCTCCCGCTGTCCAGAAGCACTCCGTCGTCCATATACAATATCCGGTCGGCATGCCGGATCGTGTACAATCGGTGGGCTACGGTAATCATGGTTGCGCTGCCTGCCAGCTCGGCAATGGACCGCTGCAGAACGCGTTCGGTGTGCAAATCCAGTCCCACCGTAGGCTCGTCGAACAAAATAACCGCGGGCCGCTTTAAAAAAGCGCGCGCCAGCGCCAGCCTTTGCTTCTCGCCCCCTGATAACCCCCGGCCTCCTTCGCCGACGGGGGTGTCATAGCCTAACTCCAGTTCGTCTGCAACAACTGCAAGCCCGGTGGCCTTCGCGGCCTCCACCATTTCGTCCCGGGAGACTTCCCGGCTTGCGCCAATTGCAATGTTCTCGGCTAACGTACCGGCAAAAATATAGGGATGCTGCGTAATATAACTAACTTGGTCAAACCATAGAGCCTCGTCCATTTGCCAACGCGGGCGTCCGTTCACCAGCACTTCCCCCGACGTCGGCTTCAGCAGCCCGGCAAGAAGATGCAGCAAGGTGGTTTTGCCGGACCCGCTTTTTCCGACGATGGCGATCTGCTCCCCCGCTCCAAACGATATAGAGCCGACTGCAAGCTCGAACGAATCCGGTGCATACCGAAATCGGACATCTCTCAGCTCGATGGTTGGCGGCATCCGAATCGAGCTCCGATCGGCAAACCCAGGAGTATCCGCTGGATCCATCTGCTCGGTCTGTTGCGTTTTATCCATATTTTCGCCGCCATCCTGCCAATTCGTTAATAAAGCCTCGGTTTCACTTCTTTCCGCGAGCAGCTCCTCAACTTTACGAATTGCCCCCATGCTTGTACGCCCGCTGTGAAAAGCCGTTCCCGTGTTTTTTAGCAGGCTGTAAAACTCAGGCACCAGCAGCAGGATAAAGAACGCGGTCTGAAAGGACAGCGATTTGAAAACAAGCAGCTGCAGGGCCAGCTCAAGCGCAACAATGCCTATGCTCAGCATGACGATGGACTCCAGCATGAAGGTGTTGGTAAACGCAATCCGCAGAATCCCCATCGTGGCATCGCGATAGCCTAAGCTGCTGCGTTCAATTGCCTGCTGCTGGAGGTGAGCCCGCCCGAACAGCTTGAGCGAAACCAGCCCTTGAAGGGAGTCTAGAAACGTGCCGGAGAATTCGGCCAGCTGCGCAAATTTCTCCTCCGATTTGTTCTTTGTTTGCAGCCCAACGAGAATCATAAATATCGGGATAAAAGGAGCTGTCGCTAGCATTATCAAGCCGGAATTCAAATGCTGAGCAAAAACCATAATCAAGATCAGGACAGGAATAACCGCTGCTTCCATCATTCGCGGCATATACTGGCTGAAGTAACTGTCCGCCTCATCCACGGCATCCAGCGCCACACTCACCTTGCCGCCCGTTTGCCCGCGAAGCGACATCGGCATCGAAGCATTGGACAGTTTACGAAGCACCGCTGCTCGCATGCTCGTTTTGGCACTGGAAGCCATTTGCAAGCCGATTCTCCCGTTTCCATACGACAGCAGCGTCCGCGCTGCCATCACGCCAATCAATGCACCAAGAATACCAGCAACCGACGCCAAGGACGATCTCTGAACAAAAATCCTCTCGACTGCTTCGGCGAGCAGCACCGCCTGGACTGTGATGGCTGCACCGAGCGCAAGCGACGTGAACCCTAAGAGGATAAGACGTTTCCTCTGTGCAGACATTTGTTCAGACAGCAGGCTGCTTTTCTTTTTCAAGTAATCTCCACCTCCTGTTTACGCACTCCCTCCAAGGTAATCCTAATTGTAGCGGGACAAGCGCCCACCTTATTTTTTGCCTTTGACATAATCCGCATCAAACAGAAAGAGCCGGAAGACCAGAATCAGGGACGGGATCAGCAGACAGAGCCCGCCGATAAAGGCCGCAACAAGCGCAGCTCCCATCGACTCATGCGTAGCGCCGCTCTGAATGGTAATGTACGGATCCAATATATATGGATACTGCCCGATGCCGTACGCGAAGAACGCGCAGAAAAATTGCAGCATGACGCAAATGAAGGCCAGTCCGTATCGGCGTCCGCTGTACAGCAGCCACAGCGCGATCATGAAGAAACCAACCGACAGCGCCAGCAGCCACCATAAGTCCATCATGTTCTGAAAATGCCGCTCATTATGTTGACTGAGATAAATAAATGCCGTGAGCGCGGCAATAATCGTCGGCGTGCTCCAGAACATGGCATAGGTCCGCATCAGCTTTAGGGCTGGCTGATCGCCTGCCCGGGAAGCGTAGAAGGCCAGGAACGTACCGCTAATAAACAGCACCGATACGATAGCCAGCGCCACGATGCTCCACGACAGCGGGCTTGTGATCAGCGCCCAATAATCCAGCGTAACCGCGCCTCTTGCCTCTGAGATAAAACCGCCTTCGGAAAGCGTCAGTGCGACCGACAAGGATGCCGGTATTAACAAACCTGTAGCCCCGTACAGAAACAGATAGACGATGTTTTCTTTGGAGCCGTAATTCTCGAATGCGTAGAAGGAACCGCGAATGGCCAGCAAAATCACGGCAATGCTCCCCGGAACAAGCAGCGAAGAGCCATAATAATAGGCCGTATCAGGGAAGAAACCGACGATGCCGACAAAGAAAAAGACAAAAAACACATTGGTAATCTCCCAAACCGGCGATAAATAGCGGGAGATCAATCGATTGATCAGATGATCCTGTTTGGTCAGCCGGGCATAGAAGGCAAAAAAGCCAGCGCCGTAATCAATGGAGGCTACAATTAAATAGCCGTATAAAAACAGCCAAAGCACCGAGATGCCTATCAACTCGTAACTGATCATACCGGCTCACCCTTTTCCATGGATTGAATAAACTTCTCTTGCCTTAACGATTCGAGCTCGGCCTCTGCCGGTTTGTTACGGAACAAGCGTCTCAGGACAAAGACACACATCGTGCCGAGCACAATATACAGCAGCAGGAACAGGAAGAAGAGAATCCTCACATTCGGTGATGTCGTAGCCGCCTCCTCTACGCGCATATATCCGCGAATAATCCACGGCTGCCGTCCGAGCTCCGCATAGAACCAGCCCAGCTCAACACCCAGAAACGCCAGTGGGATGCACGCGACGATGGCCCGAAGCAGCCACTTATTGAGCGAATTTCGTTTCTTCCAGAACAAGAACAAGAAATACAGAAATGCGACGGCCAACATCACAAAACCGATCATGGCCATGAAATCAAACAAATAGTGTACGAGCAGCGGCGGCCATTCACCTGGCGGAAACTCCTCCAGCCCCTTCACTTCGGCATCAAAGTCTCCAAAGGCCAGAAAGCTGAGCGCTTTCGGAAGGTGGAGCGCACCCACGATCTTCTGCTCCGCATTCAGCCAGCCCAATAAAATCAGATCCGCACCGCGCTCCGTCTCAAAATGCCATTCCGCGGCGGCCAGCTTCTCCGGTTGATGCTCCGCCAGGAATTTGGCGGACAGGTCCCCGGCTAAGGTGGTCAGCACGCTGAACACCAGAACAATAGCCATCATGAGCTTCAGCGCTTTTTTGTAATAAGCCGATGCTCCTTTTCTCAGAATAACGTAGGCTGCAATTCCCGCCAGCAAGGCGGCTCCCGTCAAATAGGCCGAGGTTAGGACGTGGAACACTTTTGAGGGAGTTGCCGTATTCAGCATCGCTTGCACGGGATCCACGGCCGTAAAGTGGCCAGCCTCCATGACAAAGCCTTCGGGCTGATTCATGAATCCATTCACCGACGTGATGAAAAATGCGGACATGCCGGCCCCCGCTACAATCGGAATTGTCAGCAGCCAATGGATATACGGATTGCGAAACCGGTCCCACGTGTACATATAGATCCCGAGGAAGATGGCCTCAAAAAAGAATGCAAAAACCTCCATAAACAAAGGAAGCGCGATAACATTCCCTGCCAGACGCATAAAGTTCGGCCACACGAGCGCAAGCTGCAATGCAATCGCCGTTCCGGTCACCACGCCCACTGCCACGGAAATGACAAAGCCCCGCGTCCACCTTTTGGCCATGAGCAGGTAATGCGGATCCTTCTTGCGAATTCCGACGAATTCGGCAATGGCGATCATCAGCGGCACCCCGACGCCAACCGTCGCAAAGATCGCATGAAACGCAAGCGTCAGCCCGGTTAGCCATTTGCTCCAAAGCACGGTATCTATAACCAAAATAAACTGCCTCCTTTCAAAACCCTGCACACTCGTTGATCGGGATAAGCCCTAACCAATACATACCCGATATTTAAACGATATTATAACGAAGCAATCTCTCAAATGAATCACGAAAGCGTCTCGTTCATGAAAGCATCGAATCTTTTCGACAACTCGGTGAAAAACAAAAAAACCACTCCATCGAGCCATTGAAGCTTTAGCTGATGTGTGGTATTTGCGCCTTGAAGTTCTCGGCGGAAATTTTATGGCTGACTAAATTCTTGCATTTTCCATTAATACATTAAAACTGGAAGATTCTCTTTAAGAAGATTTGGTCAAGACGGGAGTTAACAAGAACAGCCAATCTCTTTCTTCGCGGACTGGAAGTAATAAAATAGGACTCCTCGAACCGGTAAAACGTATCCGGATGTAATCTTCATTGACGCACCGTAACGTACTAATAAGAAACTTCCCATTAATCGTTATGCTAAAATTCTCTCCGGATTGCTCTTTTAAATCCAACTCATCACTTATACCACCAATCTCTGCCGTATTTGACAAGAGGGTCAATCTTCCTTCTGATATTTGCATTGTTACGAGATGATAACCAGCCAGCACAGACACGCGATCTAGCAATTGTCTAAATGATATATTGTCTAGGACAACCTCGGATACATGAATATGTGGGACTAGATTTCGGGTTGAGGGATATAATCCCTCAATCACTGCCGATTTAATAAGCAAATTAGGAGTCATAAATCTTATTTCATAATGATTTAATTCTATCACTACATCGGTAAAGCCGTCATTGGTCAGCATTTTAGCTATATCTATCAAACTCGTAGCAGGGATAATGGAGATTCCCGTCCACCCAGCATCGTTCTCAATCGGGATTGAGCATCTAGCCATTCGCACGACTCCATCTGTAGCAATCATCGTGAGTTGACTTCCTTGAATCTCCAAGCACACCCCCATAAAAACCGGTTTAGCGTCAGTAGTTGAAGCGACCCCCGCTACCTGTTTAATCATAGGTACTAACAAGTTGCACGGTACAATAAATTGATTGGTTGTTTGCTGATATTTATTTTGAGAAAAAAATGGGATGTCAGTATGTAACATCCCGTTCAACCGAACCTGTGTACTTCCGGATGTTATATATAATATTCGCTGTTCAATTACCTCAATAATTACAATATCATCCACTAATTTACGGCTAATTTCATATAAATAATTCGCTTGACAGGTAATACTCCCTTGATTAAATATTCGGACCTTACTATCTGAAGTGCAAACCTTGTATTGAACTGCCAGACTTGTACCAGTACCGCTAATAAAAATCCATTCATTCTGAACCAATATGTTTATTACAGATATCATAGACCCGCGACCGTTATTTGATACCGCTTTATATACATGTTGAATGGCCTTGACGAGTAATTCCCTTGAAATGTGTATTAACAACGAATTCACCCGTCTTTCTTATTTGCAGCGTAGTATGATTCAATCATGTTCCTTAAATATGCAGATCGAGAGATCTCCAGCTCCCCACATTCACGATCAATTTCTTCCCAGATTTCTTCAGTTAGAGTCAAAGATATCTTCCTCGTCATTCCGATCCCTTTTCTTCCAGCTCCCTCGCGCGCTCCCCCGCGAGTAAACATGAAACCTAGTTGACCGTTCTTTTTTGAAAGACCAATTTTTATTTGATCATCGTTCAAAGTATACCAGTCCTTTGTTTTGATTTTGGTTACCATTTTCAATATCGCTACTTACATCGTACCACATTTTTCTATCCGGCAACAAATAAAAAAACTAATAAAGTGCCCGTAGCTTCTACGCTATGGATATATTGTGAGTGCTGTTCCCCTTGTTATAACCGGCATCTTGTCAATTCCCCTAAACACCACGCTATATTAACCCGGAGGCTAATGTGAATATCGCGAGCCCATGCGTCAAGGTCGATGGAAGGATGCCATATTTCATGCGGACATAAGCACATACGATTCCCTCGTACAAGGTAAATAGTAAAATCGGTCCCCCAATATCCGTTACCGTTAGTGCCAAAAAGATGTGCCCGGTTGCAAAGAGAATTGCCGAAATTACAGCTGCCTTCATAGGTCCGCTAATTCGTTCAAAGTACCCCTGTAAATACCCCCGAAACAGCACCTCTTCCATGAAGTTGCCGGCCAATGCCATAAAAAGTAACGGAAGCAAAACATAAGGAGGAACCGCTCCTCCTCGCTCTTCCAGATCGATGAAGGAATAGATTAGAGCAAACGGTAGGACGACAATCAGAGCACCCAGCATTCCGGCGAAAACAGAAGCCGCCTTGCCTTTGCCGCACCAGAACAGGAGATTTAATAAAGGTTTATTCGTAACAACGATACTGAAAGTAAGAATGAGCGACATCATGCCAAGCGTGACGAGTAACCACCCATCATCAAGAAATCGAAGCCATACGGTTTGCCCTGTCGCCCCCAGTTTCCAAAAGCCGAGAGGGGTCATGGCATCCCGGATTAAAATGAATCCCAATACGAGAATGAAAAGCCTTGCCTCTACTGTCTGCTTTGGCAACAACAAATACGCCATGATTAACAACAGGATCCCCGGCATAATTCGCAATGAATAGTCCATGAATTGTTCTAACAAGCAGGACAACTTCCTTTCTGTGTGATTTTTACTAAACGTTGAGCTCTATCAGGATTGGGATCCAATCCAGTATAAAATGCGCAGCTATCCCCCTTTACCGATTGTTGCGCTTTCGCCTCCCCATAACAGTTCCCATCATACAATGTAAAAAACTGGTGGGTCTAGAGAAACAGTTTTGTTATGATCTCTAAAATTAGGGTGTTGGAAAAGATGGTGCCTTCCTAGAAAATAGATAGCTTCAATGAACAATTTTGTAGGAGTGCACAAAACCAATGAAGAACCCTCTCTTCAATGTCATGAGATATTTCAACATTGTCTTCCTGATCAAAAGCACACAAAAACGCATTGTCCCATACAATGCGTTTTTGTGTGAATTCTTATTCAATTGAGTTTGCTCCAAGTTCTCATTGGCCTTGTCAATCGTTCAAATCTGCGATGTCGAGCTAATTAAGTTAAGTGCAACAGATGGATTATGACAAGCTGCCTTCATTCCTATGGACCGAACATGTAACGGTTAACCTAGTGTTTTTGGAACATGTCAATTAGGCTCGTGAAGCTATCACCAGCGTGTCCTCTAGCAACACCGCGTTTGAAGACATCCAGGACAGCGGCCGGCAGCGAAGCATCGATTCCTGCTTCATTTGATGTTTGAACGACGTGTTCGACGCTCGCCAGCCCCATCGCAAGTTTCTCCACATCACCGCTGTGTGTCCCAGCGTCAATCCTGGGAGCGTAGAATTCCAGTAACTTCGGCATAGTGGATAGAATGTCCGAAACATAAGCCAGGAGCTGTTCAGCCGTGATTCCGTTTGCTCTCGCCACCGCAACTGCATGCAGGTTGCTGAGCATAGCGGTCCAGAAGACATCGATTTGCAACTGGTAGTACAACATGGCAAGTCCCGGGTCCTCGCCCTTATAGCTAGTACTGGTCAGCACCTCCAGGATATTTTGGTGATCGTCGAAGGTTTTCCTAGGGCCGCTATATAGAGTGACGGATTCTTTATTACCGATACCCGGAGGCGAGGCCAACACTCCGCCGGTGAGCTGTACGGCGTTGCGTTCGGCTAACCATTCTGACGCTTCTCGTACTTTTTCAGGGGTATCCGAGCTCAGGTTTACGATAACTTTTCCGGTTAATTGCTCCGAGATCGGTTCGAAAATAGCATACATCGCACGGTAATCCGTTAAGCTGAGAACGATCAAATCATTGGACGTAATCGCTTCGCTGACCGTGGATGCCTTCATCGCACCTTTAGCCATCAAATCATCGGCTTTACTTAACGTGCGATTCCACACAGTCACCTCATAGCCCTTATCCAAGAAAGCGCCGACGATCGCCTTCCCCATGGGGCCTAGACCGATAACCGTAACCGATAAACGACTCCCAACTTTTTCAGTTCCATGACTGGCAGACTTGTTTATGTTTTCAATATGATCACTTTTCATTGGAATAACTCCTTTCATGGGATTGTCACTAATTACGACGGTTTAGTCTTAAACGCCTATAAAGATGCACAGAAATAATCAAGTTCACGTGTTTTGGTGCTTTGCTTGTTTAAAAAGCTCGGTAACAGCGGAGAAGTCGTCATCGGGGAACCCGGCAGCGACACGCCGGTCCATAAGAGATTGGATCGGGTCGAGCAGCTCTGTACTAATCCCTTGGTCCTTGCTGGCTTGCCGAATATTTCTGAAACCCACCTGCTGCATGGCAAGTTTGGCCGAGACGCCAACCGTAAATTCTTTCGTGTCGAACTGGCGGGCTAGATTAGGTATGATGCCGGTAATTGCAGTGAGGTAGGGAATCAAGAGTTCTGACGAGAAAGCCTGTGCCTTGATCCCTTCTGTGGCAACTACCGAGATAGCGTGCATGGCACCGGCGAGCATCCCATACATCGCACCATTCATCGCTAGATCCAGCAAGGATGCTAAACCGGCATCTTCGCCTAAGTAGGTGGACGCGCCCATTACATCCAACAATTCCTTATTGGAATCGAAGGAGTTCTTGTTTCCTCCACTGTAGAGGATAAAAGCATCCTCGGTTCCGATGATTTGCGGAACGGCCATGATACCGGCATCGATATAATCGTAACCTCGATCCTTAGCCCATTGTGCGGTATCACGTGCCTGCTTAGGAGTTCCGTTCGTTAGGTTGAACAGAACACGACCCTTAAGTGCATCACCGAGTGGATCAAGGATTTCATGTACGGCATCGTAATCCAGAACGCACAGGATCACGACCGGGCTTGCCTGTATGGCTTCACGAGGTGTGGCAGCAAGCACAGCTCCCTGCTTCACCAAGGCTTCTGCCTTCGCTGCCGTCCGGTTCCAAACCGTCGTAGGATATCCGTTTTGCAAAAATACATTTGCTAATGCCTGCCCCATCTCGCCAAGACCGATGATGGTCACTGGAGAGAGAGCTTCGTTCTTGCTTTGATCGGTACTCACTTTGATTTCCCCTTTCCCTTGTCGAAAGAAATATCGAACCATATAGAACCGTCTCCTGTTGGCCGCGTTCGTCCTTTATTCTAGACCTTGACACTAGTGTCAAGGTCAAACAAAAAACCACTGATGCTTGATCAGTGGCTTTGTAGAACTGAGATACTCGGTCGAAACGATGGTGCTTCGAAATATATTACCGTTGGTAATGGGACTTTTATTTAAGCCGGGCGGGGATTTCAAGCGTTACCTCAGCCCCGCCTTGAGGCCGATTGGAAAGCTGTAAAGAGCCATGATGGAGCCGTGCTACATTATTGGCAAATGTTAATCCGATGCCGTAGTGACCTTTCGCTGAACGGCTCTTGTCTCCCATATAAAACAGCTGGGTAGCCTGCTCCAAACCTTCAGTCGTAAAACCGCGCCCGCTGTCCGTCACTCGAAATTGCACGTGCTGGCCCGATGAGGAGACCGCCATTCGAACTTCTCCACCGTCCGGCGTATGATCCGCTGCATTCGTCAAAATGTTCATAACAGCACGATGGATCAGTTCATGATCAAATGCCGGCTCCAGCGTCACTGTCTCTTCCAGGTCGAGTGCAATCTCGATCCTGCGCTGCCCGATATAACCCGAGAAGTCTTGTATCAGCCCAACTGCAAAATCCCTCAGACAGGTGGGCTTGAGCGTTATGTTCATGTCCTGTTCCGTCTTTGAGATATGGATGAGCAGGCTGACATACTCTTCGATCCTGCTGCTCGCATTTAAGATATATTCGGTATATCCTGCATGCTCCTCGCTTTGCTCATCAAGGCTCAGCAGTTCGGCATTTCCTTTGATAATCGTGACGGGGATCTTGATGTCGTGAGCCAACGCACTAATCTGCTCCCGCTTCCGGGTTTCCGTTCTCCACTGGGCTTGAAGCGAAGCTTCCAGCGCTTTGGCCATTTCCTGAAGCGAGGACAAAACATCATCGAATTCCTTAATCGGTGACCTCTCCGCCTCCATACTCAAATCCCGATTCCGAATCCGCATGGTCAGCTGCTGAATGCGATCAAATTGCCGCTGTAATCGCCTGGCAAAGATCGTGGTCACCGCAAATACGATGCCAATGATCGCTATTATGCCGATGATGAGCGTCGTAAGCTCATAATCCGGAAAATGCGCTCTTAACCATGGCAATGTAAAGCGGGAACGGACCTTATAGTGGAGAACCACATATTCTTGCTCTCTTTCGACCACACGGTAAACGGCCTGCCCCTGATAGGCTGTTCTGTTCTGAATCGCTCGAATGGCCGCCTCCTCCCCGGAAGGATCCAGCGTGCCTTCAACCACCTGAAGCGTGCGTTTATCCACCACAACATAAGGAATGTCTTCAGGAATCAGTTCATGGGAAAACAATCTTGCCTCCTGTATACCCGGCTCCGCATCCAGAACCCGCCGTTCGTCATAATTGGCATGGACGACGAGACCTGCATTTATCGCCAGTCTGTTTAGGAGAACACCCAGCAGGACCAATACAATAAGGCAAACGGATAAGAGGATGATGTAATGCAGCAGTTCCCGCCTAAGGCTGGATTGTCTTAATCGTTGTCCCATCGGTAGCCCACTCCCCACACCGTTGAGATGGGAGAGACCCCACACGCCTTGAACTTACTGCGAATCGACCGGATAAACTCCGTAATCGTCGTAAATAAGGCATCTCCATCAATCCCGTAAACCTCCTCATGGATTTCTTCACGGGTGAATACCCGCTCTCTTCGTCGAACGAGCAGCTCACAGATTTTGTATTCATTCGGAGTCAGCCGAACCTGATGATCCCCTACCCATACTTCCTTCGCGTCAAAATCAAAGCTGACTCCCGAAACGGTAAGCCTGGACAAGCTTTTCTCCCGTGATTCTCTCCGCAAATGGGCATTCACCCGCGCACTAAGCTCTTTAACGCCGAACGGTTTTGCGATATAGTCGTCCCCTCCATGCATCAGCCCGTTCACCACGTCCTCCTCGTCCGACTTGGCCGTGAGAAAAAGAATCGGGCAGCTGACATACCCTCGAATCTTCCTGCACAATTCGAAACCGTCCACGTGAGGCATCATGACGTCCAACAGGATCAGATCGTATCCTTGAAATGCTTCAGGCTGGATCTCCGTCACTTCCGATCGGGTAATCACCTCATGACGGTCACGTCGCAGAATATTTGCTATCAATGCCAAAATGTCCATTTCGTCGTCGATTGCCAGTATTTTTGCCATCCTTACACCTCTTTCTATGTACAAGCGCCTTATTCATGCGCAGTCTTTCCTTCCCATCGGCGAAACCAGGCGATGCTTACCGCAAGACCGACCGCAGTCAACGAGACGGCAAATCCCATGCCCTGCGCCATCTTGTCTTGCACGTAGTTCGCCATTTCCGGAGCCAAGGAGCCGTCCAATACCATGCCGGTTAAACCACTGAATCGAACTCCCCACGCCCAAGGCACGTACATCCATACCTGATCGCCAAGACCGGTCGCCATGAGCGCAGTCATCAGCAATCCGGCTCCTCCCATAAGGATCGATGCGCCCATCCCGAACACAAACGCAATAAATAAATGCATCATCAGCAGCATGAAATTGGAACATGTAAGCCAGAACCACCCACAAACGTAACTCCAAATAGGAATATCGGTCAAGCCCATCCCCCATTTCATACCCCCGATCCAAAGGATTACGGCAAAGAATATCAATAATCCTTGCAATAAGAGCAACAAAAGCAGTTTGCTCATATATCCGCTAATCCTGGATGTCGTTCCCCCGAGCAGCACTTGGAAATGGCCGGCTTGCCTTTCCTGGTCAATCATGAAGCCAGCCGCAAGTCCTATGAAAAAGGGCAGCGCAACGCCCAAACTCTCCATGTAGAACAAATACATCTGTGAGGAAGATTCTGTCCTGCCGGTAAAATACGCCAGAAAAAGCGCGGCGTAAGCGACGGGAATTGCGGCGAGAATCCACATAAGCTTGGTTCGCTTGAGCTTCATCAGATCGGCTCTAAAACATCCCCATACGTTCATTCCCTGTCAGCGGCCTCCTTTGCCGCTTCGAATTTGCGGACCAAATCGCTGCATCGTCAACATGCTTAGTACCGCCGTAAGTAACAATGACATTCCAACCCCTATCGGCAGAACCTTCATATCCAGCATCGCATGCCCCGGCTCCAGCAATGTCCCATTGGGGTGGACTCCGGCAATCGGAGCCATCAGCCGGATGGACCAGCTCCATGGGCATGCCCACCAGAATGTCCGTGAGGAGAGCGGAATCCCCAGGCCCATTGCACATGCGATGTTGATTCCGATCGCTGTTGCTGCTCCCCATTTTTTGGCGACCCACATGAACAGGGGAATTTCCCAGAGAGTGGTTAGCCACAGCACCAATGCGGACATGAACGTGGCCATCGTAATGATGCTCTCTCCCGTAAAGAGCATGCCGACCGCCCCCAGAACCAAAAGATAGGCCGCGAAGGCTGCAAGAGAGTAGATGCTAATCACGATCAGCTTGGCTAGCCAGATATTTCGGAGCGAAACCGGAAGCAGATAGACCCCTTGATAACGTGAAGCAAGCTGTTCCTTCTGATGGGTCTGGACGGCCCATAGAGCGAGCATCAGCGGCAGGAACAGAATAGACCACCAATTAATGGTATTGGATACAAAATACATCGGATTCATAAGCAACGAAAACGCCACATTTGCGATGGGTACCAGAAAGAAAAGCTTGGTTGAAAACGTACGTTTGAGCTTTAGGCGTTCCGATCGTAGATAAGGAATCATCTGTACCCCCCCTTTCGTCTTGCAGGAGTTGTAGCGACATCCATAAATAGTTGCTCTAAATTTTGTCCGGATTGAACTTCCCCTTCATATAGCAGCTCGCCGTGGTTAATAATACCGATTCGGTCGGCTGTTTGTTCCACCTCGGACAACAAATGACTGGAAAGGATGACGGTCACCCCTTGACGGGGAAAAGAACGGATCAGCTCACGGAGCTCATGGATACCGACCGGATCCAGCCCGTTCGTAGGCTCATCGAGGATGAGCAAACGGGGGCGGTTGAGCAGTGCAATCGCTATTCCTAAACGCTGCTTCATCCCCATTGAAAAATTCCTTGCTGTTTTTTTGCCGGTCGTTGACAAATTCACCAAATCCAATACTTCTTGAATTCGCGAATCCGGAAGCCCGAGCAGCAGGCTGCGAACCTTCAGGTTTTCGAAAGCCGTTAAATTTCCGTAAATCGGCGGAGATTCGATCAACGCTCCGATTTGCTTCAAATCCTGCCTGCTCCAGCGGTGACCGTCAAACCAGATGCTGCCGGATGACGGCGCAATGATGCCGGTCAGCATCTTAAGCGTCGTCGACTTGCCCGCTCCGTTAGGGCCGAGAAGTCCATAAATGCAGTTTGCAGGCACCTGCATGGAGAGCTCCTTGATGACGTTTTCCTTGCCAAAGCGCTTGGAAACCTTCTTCATTTCTAATAAAGGGCCGTTAACCATTTTCATCATTCCTATCCTTTGTAATATGTTGAATTGATGCAGTTCTTTACTCTTCACGGACCAGCTCTGCTTCCAGAACCTTCCGGTTAAGCTCAATGATGATCCGGTTGGAGCTCCCCTTGGGCTCTCCTTTATGTCGATAGACGGAACCATACGTCATGGGATTTTTCTCCCGAATTTCATTCGGATCAAGGTATAGGTAGGGCTTCTTCAGTTCATCCTCGGTCCACCTCTTCCCCTCCTGATCCACATAATACGTTTCGCCGATAAAACCTATACGGCCGCCTTTAGACTCCGGATCGGCTTCCCCTTGCAGCTCATACAGTCTTCCGTCGAACACCAGACGGTCCAGTCGCCCTTCATCGATAAGCTGCTCGATCGTAAGGTCCGTTTCCTCGTCGAGTTCCAATGTATAGTGGGCTGTTTTTTGCGTTTCCTCAACCACCTTTTGCGTGAACTGTTCCAGCCTTTCGCATCCTGTTAGTAGGAGCAGCGCGCTAACCGTAAAGAGGATCCAGCCTTTGGACGTTATCTTCATGTAACAAGCCTCCTTATATCCTGCATGTCAAAGATGATGTGGTAACAACAACGGTAATCGGGAAATATCAGAGAACCATCAAGATTCGAAGATTTTCTTCATGCCATGCAAAAAAGCCGCCTTCAAGGCGACTACTTTTAGTTTACATAATATTTATTATGTTTCTTTGGAAAATCCTACATATTTATAACTGACTTAACACAAGGTTAATCCATCGATAATAAAGCGATTATACAATTGGGTTGGCTTTCAAGGCCGAGGTCAGCCCGTGTCTTGAGAATCACTATTATAATCAGGGGGACTTATGTTGAAGAAAAAAATGACGCTTGTATCCGTATTCGCTTTGGTTATCGCGCTGCTTGCCGGCTGCGGCTCCAGCTCCAGCTCCGGCTCGGGCAATTCAACGCCTGATGCCCCATCATCGCCGACTTCGACTTCCCAATCCACAGGCGGTTCGGGCACAGCGGCTCAGACAATCGAAGCGCTGAAAATCAGCTTCGTCCCGTCCAAGGATCCGGATCAAATCATTACGGCAACGGATCCGCTCAAGGAATTGCTGAAGAGCCAGCTAGCATCCGAGGGATTTGATGTCGGAAAAGTCAGCATTGATGTAGGAACCACCTATGAAGCCGTCGGCGAAGCACTGACTGCCGGTACAACGGATGTCGGTTTTATACCGGGCGGCACATATGCTCTGTACGATGACGGAGCCGACGTCATTTTGACCGCCACCCGTGCTGGATTATCCAATGACTCCGACCAGGCTAAGGACTGGAACGATAATAAGCCGACCCAGCCGACAAGCGATCAGGCAACGTATTATCGGGCTCTGTTCATTGCAGGTCCATCCGATAAAGGTCAAACATTGGCTGCCAAAATCAACAACGGAGAAGAACTGACATGGGAAGAGTTGAACGATGCGAACTGGGCTGTGATGTCCACCTCTTCTTCCGCCGGATACATTTACCCTACGCTGTGGCTGCAAGACAACTATAACAAAAGCATTACCGACCTTTCCCACGTCGTAACATCCGACTCTTACGGCAGTTCCTTCGCCCGACTGGCGGCCGGACAAGTCGACATTATCGTTGCTTTCGCGGACGCAAGACGCGACTATGAAGAGCAATGGACAAATGAATTCGGCCGTAAACAATCGATTTGGGACGAAACGAATATTATCGGGGTCACTCAAGGCATTTACAATGACACCATTAGCGTCAGCAAGAACAGCCCAACCATGAACGACGAGCTGAAGGCCGCGCTTCAAAAAGCCTTTATCGCCATCGCCCAGACGGAGGAAGGGAAGAACGTGATCGCGGTATACAGCCACGAAGGCTACAAGGAAGCACAGCCTTCCGATTACGACGGCGAGCGCAAAGCGCAGGAGATAATTAAAAACTTGAAAAAATAATAAACACCGCATGATCGTCCAACGACTTTATTCTTTTATTAAAAGTGAGAGCATCAAGCCTTTAACCGATGTTCTCCTTTTTTTCTGTTCAGCAGCTGAATATGCGAGGATTGGAGTTTAGCCATGATTGAGTTTAACCACGTAAACAAGACGTATCACAACGGCACGAATGCACTCAAAAATATCAATCTGAAGATCGAACAAGGAGAGTTTGTGGCCGTAATCGGTTTATCCGGTGCAGGCAAGTCTACGCTGATCCGCTGCATTAATCGCATGCACGATATCACCAGCGGCCACCTTTACGTGAATCATGTCGATGTGTCCAAATTGAAAGGAAAACAAATTCGCCGTTTCCGAAGACGGATCGGGATGATCTTCCAGTCCTTCAATTTGGTCACTCGAATGAGCGTCATCAAGAATGTTCTGGTTTCCTTCGTGCCTGACCTTCCGATGTGGCGCAAGCTGACCGGTGTATTTACCAAGGAACATAAGCTCAAAGCATTGGAGGCTCTCGATAAAGTCGGCATTCTGGATAAAGCATACGTGCGAGTAGACCAGCTCTCGGGCGGGCAGCAGCAGCGTGTAGCGCTGGCGCGAACACTCGCCCAGAATCCGGATATCCTGTTGGCGGACGAGCCGATTGCTTCACTGGACCCGGTAACGTCGAAATTGGTTATGGACGATTTCAAAACCATCAATCAGACCATGAAGATTTCTGTGATCATGAACATTCATCATGTGGAGATCGCGCTGGAGTATGCCGATCGCATTATCGGAGTGCGCGAAGGCGAAATCGTCTTCGACGGAGCAGCCGATCAGGTGACCAAGGAAACCCTCGATAACATTTACGGCAGCAAGTCCAATGAAACTCCATTTTTGGCGGAGGCGAATTAGGCGCATGTTTGATAAATGGTTTCCTCCCAAAAAGATGGTTCTTCCAAACGGTAAAATTGTCCTGGAAAAAAGATCGCGGCTTCCCCTTACCTTGCTCACGCTCGCAGCCGTGACCGCGTTATCCGTCAATTTGACGGGGTTCAGCCTACATGTTCTGTTCACGAGGATCCGCCAGTTTTTTATCATTCTAGGCGAGATGATCCCCCCCAAATGGAGTTATACGCCACAGCTGTGGGGAGCCTTGCTGGATACGCTGCAGATGTCCGTGCTTGGGTCGATGATCGGCGCCCTTCTGGCTCTACCGTTCGCCCTGCTTGCTTCGTTCAACGTCATTCGCAACAAAGCGGTCGTGACCATTTTTAAAGTTATGCTTAGCCTGCTCCGAACATTGCCGACGCTGGTGACAGCGCTGATTGCAACCTTCGTTTTCGGATTGGGACCGACGGCGGGCCTGGTGGCCATCCTGCTCTTTACCCTATCGTACGTCGGGAAGCTTCTGTACGAGCAGATCGAAAACGTCGATATGGGCTCCTTCGAAGCCATGGAGTCCATTGGCATGACCCGTGTTCAAGCCTTTCGCTACGCTATTTTTCCAGAAGTGCTCCCGCGTTATCTGTCCACCACTTTGTTTTGCTTTGAGGGGAACGTGCGCTATGCAGCCATTCTCGGTTATGTAGGGGCAGGCGGAATCGGACTCTTGATCAACGAAAATCTCGGATGGCGCGACTATCCGCGCGTAGGTATGATCATTTTGTCGCTGGGAGTCACCGTATACGTGATTGAAACGATCAGCGAGCATTTTCGAAAAAAGTTAAATTGAGGAGATCCATGCTATGACGACAATTGAGAAGCAGCTGCTTGCATCCCCCCGCAATCATCGCTATGTGTTGACCGTGGCGGCAATCGTTCTGATTTTGCTCGCCTGGTCATTAAGCGCTGTAAGCTTTAAAGACGTGAACCAAAACGGACTGGCAATCGCCCTTAACATATTGAAAGGCATTGTCCATCCGGATTTGGACCTGCTGTTCAGCGTCTCGAAGCAGAGTGTTCTCTACCTGCTCGTTCAAACGACGGCCATTGCATTTCTGGGTACGCTGGTGGGTGCCGTGCTGTCTGTTCCGCTCGCCTTTTTGGCCGCCTCCAATATCATGCCGAAGCCGATCGCTTGGCTTACAAGAATGCTGCTTATTATGATCCGAACGATCCCTGCCCTCGTCTATGGGCTGATGTTCATCCGGGTATCAGGTCCGGGACCGTTTGCCGGGGTGCTCACGATCGGGCTGACCTCGATCGGTATGCTGTCCAAGCTTTACGTGGATGCGATCGAGGAGCTGGACAAGAAAGTCCTGGAGTCGATGACATCCATCGGCTGTACCACTTTTGAGAAGATCCGCTATGGAATTATTCCGCAGTTGTTCTCGCTGTTCCTGTCCGTTACCATTTATCGGTTCGACATGAACATGCGTGAGGCTTCAATTCTAGGACTCGTGGGAGCCGGCGGGATCGGAGCGCCGCTGATCTTTGCCATGAACAGCTATAAGTGGAATCAGGTCGGCTCCATCTTAATCGGCCTTGTCATCCTTATCCTCCTTATCGAATGGTTCTCGAACAAGCTTCGATCCAAACTGGTCCAAGGATAACAAGCTTATCTGACGGTCCTAATATGACGCTCCGTTCATCCGTAAACGCATAAACCTCCAACCCTGATGCAGCGCAGGATTGGAGGTTTTTTTCATAGGATGTCATACAAATGGTTGGTTTTGTTATGTGCGGATCTATTTAGTAGACGACCTTCCAGTTGTGATCGCAGACGGCATGGATGACCTGATGCTTCAAAATATAATCGGCCAAAATCTCCGTCATGTCCGTCGGAATCTCCCTGACGACAGGCTTGTTCATCAGCATCCGGAAGTTTCCGCCGCCTCCCGCCCGATAGCTGTTCATCACCACTTCGAACGTAGCGTCGGGATCCAAGGGGTGTCCGTTCCGCTGCAGCTTAATAACCCGTTCGCCTTCGGATCTTGAAATGTCAAGCTCATAGTCAATCCCCTCCCACATGTCGTAGTTGAAGTGCTGCGGCTTCGGCTCCAGGTAACTCTCTGACACTTGCAATTGCCCCAGCTTGTCCAGAGTAAAATAACGGGCGTTCTGCTCCAACGCGTCCCGGATATCGCGTCCGGTTAGGAGAATCACCTTCAACGTATTGGGGTAGATATAGTTGGACACCACATCCCGAATCGTAATTTCCCCAAGGAAGCCCCGGGCTTCATTCGTAAAGATCGTGGCGCAGGATATACTTGCTCCCGTAACTTCCATTTGCACCCGATTGACGAACTCCGTGAATGCGTGATCCCCCAGTCTTGCCTCGAAGGGGTCCATGATGGACATATCGCCCTCGGCCCTGCCGATCGGCTGATCCAGCCAGGCTTGCGTTTTCCTTTCTTGCTCGGCAAACATCGCAAGCACGACATGATCCGCCTCTGCTTGCTCCGCTGGCAGCAGCTGGGCGCTCTTGCCGCGGATCGACCATCTGCCTTCCTTCTCCCGCTCGAATGTCAGCTGAACCTTGGCGATTGCCTGTCCTGCGGAACCGGGCTGAGCAAATACAACGCCGTTCAGCTCGCCGGCAAGCAACCGATGCTGGTGCCCGGTCAGCAACACGTCGAGGCCTTGTAGGCGCATGCACATCTCGTAGCCTTGATTTTCTCCCGTCTGCGGTTCGGTAGGGTCTCCGGTAGCAGGATCCCGCTCGAAACCGCCATGATAGCATACAACAACAGCGTCGGGACGTTCGTTTTCTCGAATATGGTTGATCCATCGCTGTCCGGACTCAAGGGCATCCTCAAAGGTTAAGTCGTGAATGTGCTTAGGCTCTTCCCAGTGTGGGATATGATGGGTGGTGACGCCAAGCACCGCGACCCGAATCCCCTCTTTCATCTCAAACATCCGGTAAGGCTGCCCGAACGCCGGACGACCGCCTTGTTCGTTCATAATATTCGCGCACAGATAGGGACAGGTTGCGTCCTCGATCGCTTGATTCAACAGCTCCTGCCCGTAATTGAACTCATGATTGCCGATCACCGCCGCATCGTACTGGAGTGCGTTCAGCGCGCTTGCAGCGGGGTGCGTGCCGGTTCTGTCGTACTTGGCGTAATGATACATAAACGGCGTACCCTGCAGAAGGTCCCCGTTGTCCAGCAGTATAAGCTGCGGGGCTTCCAGCCGTTCTCTGTGAATGATCTCAGCCAGCTTGGCGAGCCCAATGGGCTTGTCCCCGGGCCCCCGATAGTCCGTCGGATAAATATGGCCATGAACATCGCTGGTTTCCAATATCGTAACGACTACTTTTTCTTTCGGCTCCACTCCGCGTGTCCTCCTATCGTCTCAGTGTTCAGACCTTACAGTCTTCTATTATACGGGTGGAGTATTATGGATATATAAAAAAACAATATGAAAGGGGGGTAAAAATGAAAATGATCTTATTTACGGGCGGAGGCTCTGCTGGCCATGGAACATTGCTTTTATACCCAAGCTCGTTGATGCAGGTTGATCAATCGGTTATATAACTTTCCCCTAAATGCTTTTCGGGGAGAATCGCTTTTCCCTTCTCCTCATACCAACGGATCATTTTCCAGGAACCGCTGATCTTCTTCCAGACCTCGAGTGAAATAGCACGGATTATTCGATTATCGCTGAGATGCGTAACCTCATATGAAACGGCAGCTTGATCCTCTGATTGAGAAACGATTTTTAAGCCTGAGAAAATGAACTTAAAGCTCTTGCCTTTATAATAATTTGCAGCGTCTTCATTTCCCTTTCTGATCTGCTTAGCGTTATAGGTTTCCATCTTCCCGGACGAAGGCATGTACAGCATGCCCTGAAAATCATCCGCATAGAGCGCGTTCATTTCTTCGAACTCCCCGTTTACAAATTGATTGTGGAGTTCCTCTAGCCGATAGATTTTTGATGCGAGCTCTGCTTCAATACTCATGATCGCAGCTCCTTTGATTGAGTTAGTTTGATCCTATCGATTTAATGATGTTCGGAATTTCCATTAAATCATCGCAAATTGCATCAGGCAGCATCGACGAGGCGTCCTTCGTTTTAAGAATGGTGAACATTCCAAGTTCTTTGGCGGGAATGATATCTGCTTGGATGCTGTCACCAACAAATACAGTACATCTTCCGATTGATTTCAAATGCTTCAGAGCGATTTGAAAGATAGCATGATCAGGCTTCTTGATATTCACAGAACCGGAAGTAACAATGTCGGTGAAATAGCCGTGAATGCCTAATGCGGATATTTTGTTTCGTTGATAAAAATCTCGGCCGTTCGTGACGATTCCTAACTTATACCCTTCCCTCTTTAACGAACGGAGCATCTCATGCAGCCCATCATATCCAACGCAATAAAGATGAAACTTGTGGTTTAGATCCGCAAGCAGCTCATGATATAAGTTCCAGTCAATCTTAAAGAACTCTATTAGCTTTCGGTAAACCTCTTCCTTCGGCATGATCATATGATTAAGCTCAGAGAATTTTACGATAAATTCATTCCTATCCGGAATGAACTTGTCCAAAGAATATTGCTCATATTGATAATTGGCAAAGTTGACGAGTGACTGGGTTTTATCGAGCAAGGTTTGGTCAAGGTCAAAAATAACCGTATCGATTATGTTCAACATAAGCTTATCATACCACATATTGGAAACTACAACTTCCATCTCTCTTTAAAAAACTTATGCTATATAGATAGGCCAACCAGAAAACTCTGGCTGACCTTTTGCAATTCATACGATATCCACTTATTTAGGACTTTATGGATGTGCTATCCCTATCCTTGTCCTTTACCCTCGTATTTGCCTCCTCAAGTAAATACTGATCGTCAAAGGAGCGAAAATAACGATAAACAGCAGCACAACACCGATGCCTGCCGCCAGCTCAGCGGCACCCGCCGTTCCGCTCAGCAGTCCTCGCGTAAGGGTAACAACAATACTTATCGGGTTCAAGTCGATCGCCACCTGCAACCAGCGCGGCATTGTCGAAGTATCGACAAGCACGTTGCTGGCAAATAGAAGCGGGTAAACAATCATCATGCTCGTACCCGACACGGTCTCTGGCCGCTTGGCCGCATTGCCGATGAGTGCAAAGACCCAACTAGTACCGAATGCAAATAAGAGGACATAAAGTGCAGCTGCCATGGTACCTTCGAGGCCGCCGTCCGGCCGAAATCCAAGCCCAAACCCCATCGTCAAGACAACGAGTAGTGCCACTGCATAGCGCAAGCTGTCTGCGATGATCGAGCCGAAAATGGCTGCGGGCTGCCAGAAAGGCAACGTACGAAACCGGTGGTAGACGCCTTTGGCGATATCCGTGCAGATTGTCGTACCACTGTACACCGTCATCGGCACCACCGTCAGCACCAGGATGCCAGGCAACAAATACTGAATATATTCCCGAGCGGAACCGGCAATCGCTCCGCCGAACAGAAAGGTGAATATGAGCAGCATAATGATTGGAGACAACACCGCTTCAACGGCAAGGCCGAAGATGTTATTACGCATGTGATGCAGCGTTCGCCGCATGAACAGTCCTGTCGCGGTCAAGCCGCCTGGACTTTGGCCTGGCTTTCGGGCACGAGATGCTTGTATGGAACTCATCGCGTCGCCTCCTTTCCGGTTGTGGCGGTCAAAGCGAAAAATACGTCGTCAAGGCTTGGATCACTCAAGGCGAAATCCTTGATCGCCGTTTGGTGCTCCATAAGCGTACCGATCGCAGCGTGTGCCAGCGAAGCTTCCCGAACCGCCGCTTTTACGGTCACCCCGTCTTCATCCGTATGGGCACTTAGCCCATGTTCGTCTGCAAACAGACGACAGATCTCATACGGGTCGGTTGCTGCTGACAGACGGATCGTCAGTGTTTTGCCGCCGGTCGATGCTTTGAGCTGCTCGGGCGTGCCGGTCGCGATAACCCTTCCGTCTGCGATGAAACCGATCCGATCGGCCAACTGGTCTGCCTCTTCGAGATACTGCGTCGTTAACAGCACGGTTGTCCCCTTCTTCACCAGCAGGCGAATCGCCTCCCACAGCTCGCGCCGGCTCTGCGGATCGAGTCCGGTGGTTGGCTCGTCGAGGAACATCACCTCGGGCTGCGAGAGAATGCCGGCGGCGAGGTCCAGGCGCCGGCGCATGCCGCCGGAGTAGGTTCCGACGGTTCGATCACCTGCATCCCCCAGCCCGAATGATTCCAGCAACTCAGACGCCAGTACGACGGCTTCTTTATGCGAAAAACCGTGGAGCCCGGCGAACAGCCTCAAGTTTTGCCGGCCGGTCAACGATTCGTCCAGCGCCGCATACTGGCCAGTAACGCTGATTCGCCTGCGTACATCGGCTGCTTCGGCGACAACATCGCTGCCGCAGATGTACGCCGTTCCCCCATCCGGACGCAGCAGGGTGGTTAACATGTGCAGCGTTGTTGTCTTCCCTGCTCCGTTTGGTCCAAGAAGCGCGAACAGCTCTCCTTGCCGAATCGCCAAATCCACCCCGCGCACAGCCTCATGCCCCCGGAATGATTTGCGTAAGCCTTTCGCTTCAATGGCGTACGTCATGGGCCCTCCTCCAATCTCTTATAGAAACTCCCGTTTATGCTCGGCTGCCCAATCGGCGAACGTACGCGCCGGCCGCCCGAGCACCTGCTGGACCGTCGACAGCACCGTATATCCAGCCTCCGGCGGATTTTTTGCGATCTGCACGAAAAATTCGACGCTCTCCTCGTCATACCCCTGCTGCCGCCACTGCTGCCTTGCTTCTTCCTCTGTCAGTTCGACGAACGGGATTTCCTTGCCAATCGCTGCAGCGATGGTCCGTACTGCTTCCTTACGCGTAAGCGCTTCGGGTCCGGTGAGCGGATAGCTGCGTCCGTGATGTCCATCCTCAAGCAGGGCCAGGACCGCAACCTCCGCAATGTCTTCTTCGTGCACGCGCGCGCTGAGAGCATCTCCATAAAACTCCCGGACAACGCCTTCCGAACGGATCGTATCGCGCCAATCCACCAAGGCATTGGCCATAAATTCCGCAGGCTTCACCAGCGTCCATTGCATGCCGCTTGTTCTAAGTGCTGCCTCGACCGGCCCCTCTTCATAGCCGACCAGAACGATAACGCGCTTTACACCAGCCTCTTTCGCGAGCGCCACCATCTCCGGGTCCGTGTTAAGATCCGCGTTCGGTTCGTCACTTGAAGTGATCAGGAAGATTGCCTCTACCCCCTGCAATGCATCCTTCAGCGTACCCGGCTTCATCAAATCGCCTTCGGCGATCTGCACGCCGTCCGGCAGCTTCTTTCTCGCCCGCTCCGCATTTCTCGTTAATGCGCGCACGGATGCGCCTTGTTTCAACAGCAGCTCCGTCACATGCTGTCCAACCGTACCTGTTGCCCCTGTTACCAGAATCGTCATATCCGATCTCCTCCTCGTGGTTTCGCGTAGTGTTGGCGAATGGCTTCGATATGCGCGATGACGTCGCGCCGAAGGTCTTCCGGCGATATGATGTCAACATTTGTCCCGTAGCTCGTGATGACCGACAATGCATACTCTTTTTTATAAAAGATCGTGCGAACTTCAACGCAATCGCCCTGATACGTGCATTCTCCCGGGAATTGCTCCAGTACGCGAGTACGTACCGCTAGGTCGAACCGAAGATGCGCATGAATCCCATGCACTTCTTCCTGTTCCGGCTCATCAAGTAGGGGCTGCGGTATAAACGTTTCTTCCATCACCTGGAGTTCCGTAATCCGCGAGATGCGGAAATACCTTTTCCCTCGGCGTGACCTGCAGTACCCTTCCAAATACCAGACACCTTTCTCCCAGAGCAATTTTCCCGGCTCCACGCTGCGCTCGGACGGTGTGCCGGATGCGCTCGTGTATGCCAGTCGAACGATGCGCGATTGCCGGATTGCCTGAAACAGCTGCCGAATCCTATCACGTTCGCTCTCCGATGCGCTCATGCTCAAAATAACCGCCTCGCGGTTGCTTTCGTTCGCCAGGCCCGGATGCAGGCTGACCAGCTTCCGCATCGCAGGCGCTACGGCGCCTCCCATCGAACCTTCCATCGCCTTCAAGAGCGTGTAGATGACCGACAGATCGTCGACTGAGAAGTGCTGCCTTGTCAAAAAATATCCGTCCATCAGCTCGAATCCGCCGTCTGCGCCGGTGAACGATGCGACCGGAATTCCGGCCAGATTGATTAACTCGACGTCACGATAAACCGTGCGCACCGATACTTCAAACTTGGCGGCTAGCTCCGTTGCGGTCACTCTTTTTTTGGCCATCAGCTCAAGCGTCATTCCAAGCAAACGCTCCAGTCTCACGGTGATCCTCTCCTCTGTCGATGAACTATTTCGGATCATCTAGCTATGATCCTACTTGACGAATTCTGACAACATGGTTGTCAGGATTAAATCGGCCGCAATTATTTTTGCTTCAAGCGGCACCCGGATTATTGTTCTACCTCTCGGATCAAACGAATGTTGCAGGTAAAAGTTGAACAGCGGCAGTCACTAACTTCAGACTGCCGCTGCGGTATAAAACTAGTTATGATTGGATTCTAATATAAATTGGATAACATCCATCGCAAATCTTTCCGGTTCCTCAAAGTGAAGCAAATGACCACTTTCTTCATATACCTTTAAATGCCCGTTTCTGACGTCATTCACAAATGAATCAGTCTGCTCTTCGCAAATAATGGGGTCATGCCGGCCTTTGATCAAGAGTACAGGCAATGTCAGTTCTTTAAGCTTGGGAAGTAATGAATCGAATATCCGTCCTTCGGCAAAAATTTTCGAAACATGAATATTCGTCCTTCTTCCAAACTCTTCCCTCTCACGTTCCGAATATATCATCTTGGTGTAGTTGCTGCCACCGTTCGGAGTATAAACCTTCATTCTTAAATCTCCCAGTCCCTGACCTAGCTCAATAAAAGCATCCAAGATTTCTGGCGGCGTTTGAGCTCCGTTGGCGATGTCAATACAGGCTGCCATTTTTTCAGCATCGCCAATGCTTTCATACAGGCTTGCAGCTTTGCGCAGCCAGTTTCTGATTGATTTTATTAAATCAAATGATGGGCCTTCCAAGATCAAGGACGATACAGAGTTTGGATAATGGATAGCATAAAGCACCCCCAATAATCCGCCGAATGAATGCCCAAGAACCGCCCATTTTTGTATCCCCAGTTGTCTACGAAGCTGCTCGCAATCCTCCACCAAATCATAAATGGTTAAGGGTTCGTCTTCCTCGATTGCTTCGGATCGCCAAACGCCGCGTTGGTCCATACTAATTAGCCGAAGTTTTTCCGAGAGACGATCTGCCTGATGTATCATGAATTCATAACAGCTTTCTCCTGGTCCTCCGTGGAGGTACAAAAGCGGGGGAGCTTCCTCGTTCCCGTGAATTTCGACATACAAGCTTTTCCCACGTATTTTGATGAAGGTACCCTTCAATGAAACCCCCTCTTCCTTCTATATAATGACCACCTGGCTGCTAGGACTGATCATTTTTATGCGAAGTTAAATCAGCTTCACCATTTTTTTACGGTGATGTGCTCTATCGGCAGCTACGGCAAGCTTCTTGAGGTTAGCTTTGCGCGTGTACTATTCTCGAAAGCCGCTTGAAAAAGTAGACTTTTCGATTTAATCCAACTCCGCAGCGGCAAACACCATAGCACTCTCCCGTCGGTATTGATCACCTGCGTGCCGTTGTCCAGCTCCGCCATTGGCCGGTCCCAATGGACATGCCCGCAGCAAAGAAGCAACGGAGGCCCGGCCGAAAGCTCTCGCCGGATTCCGGCATGGCCGGGAAGCCCGTATGCAGGCACATCCGGACCCTGATGCAGCATAAGCACATCCGGATTGCGTCGGAGCAGTTTTTGTAGCTCGCCTATGTACTCTTCCTCCGACATCCGATTCGGCTTGCCCGCTCTTCCTGTCACACCGCCCAGCCCGGCAATATTCAACCCGCTATGCTGCGCCGTTCTAGGCTCGCCATAAAAATCAATACCCGGGGCTGCAGCAAGCCTTGCTTTCCCTTCTGCCGTAACCATATCGTGATTTCCCGCTACGCCAAGCACGGTGCCGAAATGCGAGCGAAAGGCTTCCCACACCGGAAGCGGATCGCCGCTTGAACCTCTTTGAGCCGGGTCGCCGTACAGGTCACCACACAAAAGCACGACGATACGTTCAGGATCACACCGGGGACAATAGCTTTCCAGCAGCAAGGCCAGCATTTCGGGCAGCTCCTCGCCGATCAGCCGCGGGCTATGCATTTCATCAGCAGATAAGTGTCCTGCGACGCCTTGCAGATCCGAAGCTAGGATTAGTGCGTCTACTTCATCCGGAAGCCCAAGCATCCCTCCAAAATAAACCGGTAAATATCCATAGATGACCCCTCTGCTCCCTGGAGCGGCTGCCGTATAAGGCAGCTGCTCGACGGGCTCCTCCGCGATGCTGACCACGTTCAGCCGAGCCTCCCCTTTGCGACGTGATTTCATTGCAGCCTCAACTCCTGATTTTACGCTTTACCCAATGGTGGAAACGACGTTACCATCTTGGTCCTTGATATGGGTTTTAACGACTTGAATGATACATCCTTTATAAGCAGTCAACTCGATTCTGTCTTCCTTCGGAAGCAATTTTCGCGAGAGCTCGTCCGCAGTCGCTTCATCCAGCCTGAGCCGTACTTCTTGCTCTCCTGCTTCGTAGCCGGTTTCCGCACCAGGCTCCAACACAACTCTCAAGTCTTGGCTTGCCAATGTCAAGTCCTTTCCTTTCAGAAGCCTTCCGCGAAGCAGCTTGCCGACCGTTCCCGCTTGCTTTGCCCCCAAGGTGAGCACGGTCGGCGTCTTGCTAAACAGCCGGCTTTTGCCGGGCTCCCAAGCCAATTGATCCACAAATAAAAATCCGGTATTCGAACCTTCCTGCTCCAAACCTCTTTGGACGGTTTCCGCTATTGAAGGGATCCGCAAGAGGGAGTCTCGGGACAAATCGGTGATATACCCGGGAAGGTTCGTTTGGCTGGCACCCAATACGCCCGAAGTACTCCACGTTTTCATCGCCTCGAGCTCATCCTCCGTAATTCCAACCATTTGCAAAAACTCAACTTTTCCGTTAGGCGTAACGACGCTAGGGAGCTCAGGATCTTCTACGAAGGCAAGCGCGGTTAACTGAGTATCGCTTCCTAAACAAATCGGACCGTTGGCATCCAAGTAATCGCCGGAGGCGAAAACGTTCCCGCTGCTAAAAACATACCGTCCCATGTTCTGAAGCAGGTTCAGCGCCCACATCGGCGGCTCTTCCTCGTCTTCCGTGCGCGCCACCCGAAACGTAAGTTCAAATCCATATCCGCTATACTCCTTATTTTCCGACTCTTTCTCATAAAGCTCGGAAAAGCCGAACGTCACGATATGCCAATGCGGCAGCGGGTTCTCCGCTTTGTAGGCGCTCAGACCGTCCAGCGGATCCTTACCACCCAACATATAAGGAATCACCGTACCGTAGTGCTTAGGCTCCTGCGCCCCATATAGCTTTTTCATTTGCTCTTCAATTGCATCCCAGCCGGTTGTAACTGCTTCTTCGTTCATCTTGTTCCCTCCATTTTGTATTTACCCTGGTCAGGGCAGCTTTCGTTGCGGCTTCTTCAGTGGTCGAGGCTTCCAGGCCACCAGAAATCCAGCTTCTCCGCATAATTGATTTATCTGGTCAAGATGCGTTGTCTCCACTTCCCACAGCCAATGTTCCTTTCCGATATTCGTTAGCTTGCCATGTTCCCGACTGCCCGTAATCCATTCTCCCAGCTTTACTCCGCCGATTTCGATATGTAAATGGCGACTGTTCACCAGGTTGCATGGGTAAACCATCCGCAGCAATTCCCCTGAATACCGCCCCTTACCCTTATACAGTCCCGGAGTCTCTTTGCTAAATGCGAAACCGTTCTCGTACGGGAACAGCGTCACCCCGCTATTCCCTGCCGCATAAAGATATGCGTTAGTCATTTTTTCGGTGGAATAGACAATCCCGTAAGCAAAGCGGGGAAACCGCTTCGCCAAGCTTTTAAGCCACGCTGTGAGCGAGGCGTAAGCTTCTTCAAGTGAACATTCACAAAATGCGGTAAGATGAGGAAAACTTCCGAATTCACCGGTTTGCCTGCTGAATGCGGCATGCCAAGGAACCGAGCCTTTTCGCTCGTGATAGAGCCAGAACGCATCGCATTCTCCTCTTAACACGTTCTCTCTTAAACGATCCGGGGAAATCTCGAACAGATCGTGATCTCCTTCATGATCACCGTTGCTTAAAAGTCTATAATACGTGGCAGAGTTCACGCTGACGCCGATTGCCTCAAAAAAAGACAGCCCGATCTCGAGTGCCTCTGGCGCTGTTATTTTCTCCGTATCGTAAATCGCGATGCCAGTACTCAAAGCAACCACCTCCGTATTTGCCGCAATTGTGAAAAGTTATGTAGTATGTATTTCGATATAAGGCTCTATGCAGCCCATAGTTTCTCATTGATAAACGTGCAAAGGCAATTGTCATTATCTTTATGTATGTCGGATTCAACGAATTGACCCATGATCGAATAATCATTAGGAATTCCGAGTGAATTACATGATAAACCCTCCTCATCCGTTTTGGTTATTGCTGTCTTCGTGCTTATTCTCTCGTTTACACCCTAGGCCAAAACATTAGGCTCAACTGGCTTACTGAGCCAGTGCTCGTCGGTTTGCACATGATTTTTCCGGACAAACTTGGCGACCGAGCGCTTGAAGTCCTCATAAGGAAATTCTGAGGCGAGCCGTACCACGTAGCCCTCCTGCTCTCCGCCGCATCGGGACTGCTTCGTGTAGCACTGCTTGGCGGCTTCCTCGCTCCACACTCCGCGGTACAGAACCGGAACAAGCGGAATCCCCAATTTCTCCGCCCATGCTTCGGTTTCATCCCAGGAAAGACAGATATTGCGGTCGTTCCAAACCGAGAAGAGCATGAAATAGCCGGGCAAGGATGTATACAGCAGCGAATGCTTGGCATATACGTTCTCCCCGCAAAGCCGGTACCCTTCCGGAATCATATACCGGATTCCTCCGTGCAGCGTCTTCACATAGTGCCGGGAAGAGTGGTCTTTACTGTCGAGTGACCTCGCGTGAATGAAGTCCGAGTACATCGTTGTGTTCTCTCCATCCATTTTCTCGGTTATGACAACCTCTTGTCCGGCAAAATGGTCCGTGCTCCGCAAAATTTTATCATCGTCCGTATAGCTTCTGGACCACGGCAAATGCATTGTTTTCGGATATTTCACTTTATTCATCTCATCACCTCTATTTGGCGAACGTGTCCGCTTCCGCGAAGAAATACAGCTCTGCCAGCATCCGGCCGCCAAGCAGATGGTAGATCTTGGAGGCCCCGGCATCACCGCCGTGCAGAATCTCCATATGGAAGCTCACCATGTTCACCACATGTAAAATACAATCATCGCCATACCCCAGTTCCTTCAGAACATGGCAGGCGATCCCTGCGGATACATGCTCGTGTCCAAAATATGAGTAATATCCCCGGTTCGGCTTCCATACCTTGCAAAGGGGTTTGCCTGTATCGTGAAACAAAGCCGCCAGCTGCATCTCAAGCATATGCTCCCCTTCGTAAAACGCATGGATATACTCCAGAACGGCATGCGTATGCTCGGACAAGGTTTTGGAATGATAGGGATTTTCCTGGTCATATCCCAGCATCACGCTGAAATAAGGAGAATGGCGCAAGTAAGCAAACAGCTCGTCATGACCCGGCTTCCGTTCAAGAAGCTGCTCCAGCTCGGCCCGCTCAAGTCCGACATCTGCCGGCGTATGGACGATATGCAGCTGATTGAAGCCTTCGGCAAGCAAGGGAAACTCGAAGTTTTTGGCATACTTCTCAAGGACCTTGTCCTCGATTTTACGCTGTCTCGCCTGCACCCGTTCCCTGGCCAATTCGTAGGGCGTGTTACAGACATGGCATTCCACCGGAACCTTGTTAAATCGCTTCAGGAATTGAACTCTTCGGTTGCGGGCAACATTGGTAGCGTCAAACACGACGTTTCTCCCGGACGCAAGCGCCTGCTCAATCTCGGCAAAAGCTTCATCAAAAATCCGGTAGGTGTACGGCTCTTTCCCGTTTGCAGCATTCTTTCGCGTATTGGCTTTTACCGCTGCCGGGAATGCCGGACAGCATATGAATGGTGTTCATCTTCATCACCTCCTTTCCGTGTGCTGAATGATAGTAAATCAACCATTTCCGCCCAAAAATACAGGCAGCTCTCCACATAAAAACAAAAAAATCGGCGAATGAAAGGATACAACACATTCATTCGCCGATTGAACAAAAATAGAGGGGCTTGCTATCCCGCAAAATTTACGTGTCTATTCCTTCTGCATTGGTGCAGTTTTCATTTCATTCAATTGTTATCGCACTCCGGACCAAATTGAATCTTCTTACCAGCGCAATGGCTCCTGATCCCGCCACAGCACCCAGCGCCCCGTCTCTATAACATTTGCGGTTCCAATGCTGTATTCGCTTTTTTGGCCGCTATCCAGCTTCAGTAGATGGAGCATGCCCCCATATGTGCCGACAGCCAGCATCGATTCATCCGCGAAAGCAGTCATGCCAAATATGGTGCTGCCGACGAAATACCGCCAGATCTCTCGGCCATCTCTATCGATATACTTAAGATAGCCGTAGGCATCTCCGAGGATGAATCCATCTTTCAGCGAGGCAGCCGCGTACACCCGCATTTCTTCATTCATCATAGGCCATTCCTTCTCGATATCGCCGTAGCTCTCCTGTCCGTCCTCCGTCAGCGGCACTTTGAACGTCGCCCCGTTGTAAAAATGGCACGCATTATACCATACCTCGCGGCTATCCTTCGAAAACCGCGCGAAGTGCGGATAGCTTGACGCCGGTTCAAATGCATGTACCTCTCCGCTTTGCAGGTCTTTCAAAAAATGCGAACTGGATTGCGAGCCGTAAGCCAGCCACCGGCCATCAGGAGAAACATCTCCGTGAGCCATATCCACAATCGTATCCTCTTCCTCGTACTCGATGAGATCCGCATGTTCAGGATTAAGCAGTTCGACCCCGCCCTTATGATCTACCAAATAAATGCCGTATCCGCAAACGAGCAGCAGCTTTCTTCCCCCGTCAAAAGGGATCAGCTCATCTACCACATTTTCGGGGTGCTCCACATCGGCAAGGGATTCGAGGTTCGGAAGCGCCAATTTCAGCTTGCTCTGCACTTCCTCCCACGGATACACGGCAACCTGTGCTCCATCCGAATCGGCGGTCATCCCTTCGACAACCCGAATGCCTTCTTCATTGACAAGTGCCACATATGCGCCATCCCGTGAGCCTCCGGCAAAGTTTGCATCCGGTACCGTGGTCAGCTGCTCCCCATGCGCCAAATAAAGCGTCCCGCGTGTTCTCTGGTTGCCGGCATGGACCAGCAAGCTCCCATCCCGTAAAAAGGTCAACGGGTTTATCGGCTGCAGCCGATCTCCAAACTCAGGCGTGATCGGCCAGGATGCCGGCGGAATTTCCTCGCGCAGCCTCTTTGTTTCCCCAGCCTGATTGGCGCCCTGGATCATGCGAAGAATATCCCCGGCAATGCTTCTGCGCTGATCATCCTCAGGGGGCTGCAGCTCTTCTGGCCAACCGTTCTCCATGCCGATGCGCACATATTCGTTGATCTCGGAAGCGTATCTCTTTCCTTCTGTCCGCCAACGCTGTGCTATCTCTGTGTTCAACCAATTCATATCCAATCGTCTCCCTATGTACATCATGAAGCTGTGTTCATGCCGCAGCATTATGACCATCTTTTCATGATACACTGGAAAAGCAAGGAAGCGGTAGGTACAAAGTATTCAGAATGGCGGGAGATCCTACATACGCACGAACGGAGAAGGAATGGGTCGATCGGGTAAGTCAGCGCCTAAGGGGAATCCCTTGTATTTTTGTGACTGTACTCTAACAATTCCTCCTCCAACCCTCCATCTGGGAGAAGCATTAAACACGGCCACCCAATTGATAATTGAGTATAAAGTCCTAAGAATGAAATGCTCTCCAGAACTCACCCTCGGTATTGATGATGTTCATGATCTGAGTGAATGGAATCGTGAATGTCGGAAAACCAGCGGCATAAGGAGCGATCTCATAGGGGGCAAACACAAGATGCAGCGCGTCCTCGGTCACGTAAAAGGGCTGATTCGGCGCAATTCCCTTATAGCTATCCGGAAATACATACGAATACTGCGGATCCTCTTGAATCTGCTTGCCAACGATGCGGCTGAGCTCCTTCACATAATCGCTGCCCGGCTTAAACAAATCCTTCAATTCATAGATCCTCCCATTGTCAAGATTGATCGCGGCAAACACTTTGGAAGGCATGCCATGAGCGGCACCGAAGGGATAGTTGTATCCGGTGAGCTCCAGTTCAAGAAGCTGGTGCTTGTAGAAAATAACGTCAAAATCACCCGTGTACGAGTAATCCAGCTGTTGGTTCGGAGGAATGTACTTCACCTGCGACATGTCTTTAAGCTTCGTATTCAACGTTTGCTGAGCTGCTTGATCCCTCATACCTTCGAGCTGTGGATAATAGACTAAGTAATCCGGATTGGGTTTATACTTCTCTTCCCTAACCTGATAAGGCGGGTTCAGGGGAATTACCGTGTTCTGTCTCCATATGACGTGACCTGACCGGTCCAGGTAAGACAAGCGCTGATCGACCAATGCCTTAATTAGCCCTCCGGGTTCCAGCGTGAGCGAACCGCTGCCGTCCACTCGAGGATATCCTGGGGCGGGGTGTCCTGTACGGTCAATGAAATACGTCTGCTTCCCGTCATAAACCGAAGCCAAGCCGTGCTGGTAGTCCGAGACATCACGATACATAAATTCAGAAAGTCTCTTCCCTTCCCAATCTGCAATGGCATAGATCGAACCAATATACGGCTGTTCGGGATCAACTGCACGCCCAAGCGCAAACCGTTCTTCATTCAAATCCCGAATATCGTTATACTCCGGCTGGATGATCCATTTACCTTGTGAATCAATGACCCCGTACTTCCACCTGTAATCCTCCGCCGTGTTCACGATCGCTCTGCCTTGATGAAACGGGAATGCCGAGGTGTACGTCGGCGATATAACGATATTCCCCTGCTCGTTGATGTAACCATATTTGCCATTTGGATCCTGCTGAAAAGCCAGCAGCCCATCGCCAAGCGGTCCGACATAGGCAAATGGATAGTCGGCCAATCGCCGGCCATGGGGATCTATGAGGGCGTAATGGTTGTCTTTTATCTTCACAACGGCTTTCCCATCGGCAAAATCATTTGCTTCCTCGAATTGGGCAGGTATCACCTCCCGACCTTCTGCATCAAGATATCCGTATCGGCTGGCCGCTCCATTACCGCTGCCCTGATCGGTTACATAATAAACCGCCCTGCCTTCCTTCAGTACCGAAATGTACGGATATGCTCGTCGTGTCAGCACATTTCCCTGTTCGTCAATCATTTTAAATCCCTGATGATCGATCACAATCGCCCGATGCTCCGAGAACGGACTAATGGACTGATATATGGGTGCCACTACATAACGTTCAGATCTGTCAATAAGACCATAGTTGCCGTGCATCCCTACGATGGCAAGTCCATTATCCTGAAAATCCTGTGCATCCTCATACTTTGGTTGTATGATTAATTTTCCGCTGCGATCAATATATCCCCACTTGGTTCCACTCGTGGTCTTTACGGAAGCCGGAAATAATCCGACCGGCTGCCGGGGCTCCCACCTGCCGGCCAGCATTTGCTTGATCCGGCTCTCAAGCTCTAACAGCGTTTCGCGCATAGGGTAAGGCTCCGGGAAACGGAGTGCCATGCGAACCGACGCCAAAGCTGCCTCGGGCATCCCCGCCCGATATTGGGCATCCGCCAAGTAATACCAATAGAAGGAATAATCCGGATGTTTTTGCGTCAGCCTCTCGTAGTATCTTACGACAACAGGAAAGTAATGAGGGTAAACATCCGGCGCGGTCACAAACCTTCCTTGGCTCCACCTGACGACTTCGACTCGATAGGCTTCGCCCGTATCGTGTATCCATAACACAATTTCAGCTTGGCCATCAGGTCCCGAACCTCCCGGGATATCCAACACATCGATATAGCTGTAACTCATTTCAGGAGGTGCGATATCCTTAAGTCCCTCCGATGTCCAGTCGTAAATTGATAATTTGGACCAGATGGAGCCAACCTGCCAGCCAACGATAATTTGGTTCTTGCCGGGAGCCATCACAGGGACCGCACCTAATAAAGTGACCGCATACCCCTGCCCCATGATATTGGCCATGACCTCATAGCCGACATTGCGGTATTGCAGCACAAACAGATAAAGCTCATCATTCCATCGATATACACCGGCTATTTCGGGAATCCGATCTCCCGTGATGTCGGCAGCGATAACTGCCGCATGCTCCATAGGCTTTCCAATGGTGACAAGCTCAGCACCATGGGGCAGATAGGCTTTAGCGATTTGCGCCAGCTGCTGATCGTTAACGGTCATTTGGGTATCCTCCCTTGCTCAGAAGCAGTCTCGCCTAATCGTATGCTGACGATGGTCAAATATGCCCTCATGGGAGTAGTGACATAATCCCAGTTCTTTCTTAGTTTGCAGCCGACCCTTTTCTGCGATAGTTCGCCGGGCCGACGCCGTAACGTTTGCGGAACAGTGCGGCAAAATGATTGTAACTCTGAAAGCCAACATCGACTGCCGCCTCACTTGCCGTGCGGCCGGCGTGGGTCATGAGCAGCGCAGCTTGCTCAAGACGCATGCCATTCAACGTTTCCAGGATCGTCTGTCCGGTCTCTGCTTTGAACAAGTGAGATAGCCTAGAAGCTGACAACCTCACCGCAGCTGCGAGCTCATCGATGGTCAGAGGCTCCTGCATCCGAACGGATAGAATGCGCAGCACCTGGCTAACCCTTGGGTCATGCCGGTCTGCAAGCTGCTCGGCGACAAGCAGGAGCACGCTGCTCAGTTGATTCTCGCACAGCTCCTGCCACAGCTTCCCGCGATCGCGGAAATCATGCAGCAGCGTCCGGAATATCCGCAGCACGCGTCGCTGCATGGTGCCGTTCGGCATTTTGCAGACCGATACTTCGTCATCGGGCAGCAGCGTTGTCTCCGGCAGCCGCTGGAAGTGCGCCCACATGAAATGCCATATCCCGCCCGACGTCGTCCCGTACGTGTGGGGCACTCCTCTGCGTATGACTGCGACATCACCCGGGCCGCATGTTTTCTCACCCGCGGGGGTTCGCACATACCCTCCCCCTTCGATGGTGTAAAAGATAAGCCAGTCATCGATTCCGTTCGAGCGCGTCATCGAATATTCTTCATTCTCCCGGAAATGACCAATCAATATCCTCCCGTCTTTAGCTCCATTTTGCTGTTGGTTTTCAACCAATGCGTTCTCCTCCCATGAGAATATTCCTTGATTCCTTCTCCTGATAAAATAAGGTGTTCTGCACATTCTGTCCAGCAGGATAGCAGAATCCAACCTGTTATGAGCATGAATGCGACTTCAAGCCTGCGTTCTCTTCCATTAAACTGTAGATAATTCATCTCGGAGAGGAGCAGTCAATATGTCAAAGGTGTTAAAAACGTTGTCCACAGAGCAAATGAAGCAATTTGAAACGGAAGGTTATCTAATCGTTAAAGAGGTTTTTCATCCGGGAGAGGTCGATGAGATCCGCCTGACTTTCGATGAGATCGGACAAACAACGATCCCGGGCCATTTCGAACCGGATCTGAGTGCGGACCGGTCCGACCCGCTGAAGCGGTTCCCCCGTGTCATGCATCCGCATCGGTTCAATCCGGTGGCCATGAAGTATATGCTACATCCCGGCGTCATGGCGATTCTCGAGGACCTGTACGGCGAGGAAGCCTACGCAGCACAGAGCATGTTCTACTACAAGCCTCCGGGTTCCAGAGGACAGGCGCTGCATCAGGACAACTTCTATCTGAAGGTTGAGCCGGGCAACTGCATCGCCGCTTGGACGGCGATCGACCGGTGCGACGAGGAGAACGGCTGCATGCTGCTTGTGCCGAAAACGAACACGTACGAGATCGTCTGTCCCGATGTGTCGGATTCTAAGGAGTCGTTCACAACGCACTATGTTAAACCGCCAAAAGACGAGAAGCCGGTGCCGGCCGTCATGGATCCAGGTGATGTGCTGTTCTTCAACGGAAATCTGATACACGGCTCATATCGCAACAAATCAAAGGACCGATTCCGCCGGGCGTTCATTTGTCACTACGCCAACTCCAGTGCCGACAAAATTTCGCGCTGGTATAATCCGCTCTACCGTGCCGACGGGACTACGCTTGAGCTCGAAGGCAATCCTGACGGAGGCCCCTGCGGCATCGAAACGCCGGCCTATCACTGAGACAGTAATGAAGCCCGCTAATGCCTGAGCATTTACGGGCTTCGTATTAGAATGGATATCCGATACTTACTCAGGGGCGTTTGCGACCACAAGCGGCTTCCCGGCTTCGACCAATCGCTTGTTGCGGGTGAAGAATACAGTCAGCACGAGCATAAGCAATCCGGTACCGATCAACAGCCATTCGACTTTGACCACATCGGCAAGCGGTCCAAAGATCAACATCCCGATCGGCATCATGGAAGTCGAGATCATTCCAAAGACGCCAAAGATCCGTCCTAAATAGTTTTCATCCACCTTCTCCTGCAGCATGACGGTCGTCGGCGTATTGAAGACAGGCATGGCTACCCCGAATACAGCCATAATGGCTAGATACAACCAGAAGACTGGGACGATGCCAAGCGCGAATGTGGACAATGCCATTACGAGGCTGGCAATCGCCATCGTGTAGACTTTATTTTTGAAGCCGCCCCAAGACGCAATAATCCCCCCACCTGCCATCATGCCTACCGAAAACGCGATTTCGATCGCGGTCAAGCGCCATACATCGTCTCCGAAAGTGCGTGTGACTTGCAGCGGAGTCAAAAATGCCGCAGGTGCCATAAGCACGAAAAAGATGGCAAAAAAGATAAAGAATGATTTGAGAAAGGCATGTTGTCCAATATACACCAAGCCCTGTTTGAAGTCGTCGAGATAGCCTGTGTTTTGCGTGTCAGCTGCCTTTTTATGCAACGGGATTTTAAGGAAAAAGAACAAGATAAAGATCGCGATCGCCGCTGTAACGACATCGATGAAAAAAATCATTTCGATTGTAGCCATCGTTAGCAAAGCAGCGCTGACAATAGGCGCAACGAACATCATGAGCGCTTGCAAGCTTCCGTTAATGCCGTTCACCTTGGTTAGCTTATCCTGAGGTACGATTTGAGGCAATATCGCTCCAACAGCGGGTGTCTGAATACCTCCACCAAGTGCGCGTACCGCGGCGATGACAAACAGCAGCCATACGGCTTGGTAACCGAGCAAAAACGTGATGGCCAAGATGAGCGTTACCACCGCGATCATGGCATCCGCAATGATAATGAGCGATTTTCGATTGAACCGGTCCGCCCATACGCCTGCGAACGGCGATAGTAGAAACGTCGGTATAAAACCGCAAATAATGAACAGCGTCATCATAATGCCTGACTGTGTCGTCAGCGTAATATGCCACATAATGGCGTACTGCACCAAGGCAGAACCGAACAGCGAGAGCGTCTGGCTGCTTAAAAAGAGAATGATGTTTCTTTTCCAATGGATTTTCTGAGCATCTTCGGTTTCCGACATCGTCCCACCCTTTCATATGTTTTCTCTCACGCAAATTACACTTATTATAGCGTGTATCGAGAGGAGACATTTCTTCTTGATTGCTCAATATTGCCACCTGCGATCCATACCCATACATCCTACAGATTATTTCTAAGTTATTATCTTATAACCTCTTGTTAAAAACATGCATCGCTTTTTATTTGCGGTCTTGCCGCACCCTTCGTTCCGTCAAAAAGTATAGCATTGCCAAAGCCGGGAAAAAGACGCCAAGCCACAGAACATTCCAGTATTTTTTCAAACATCCGCTTTCCGCATACTTTGGCTCATTGAGTTTCTTTATCCTTAAATACTAAGAAGCCGTGGAGATCACGGCTTCTTGTTCATGTACGTTCTTGGCTTCTGTCATTTCTTTGGTAAGTAAATATCACCTGGCTCCATCGTTTTCCACAAAATCGTGTCGGTTGTTATATATGTTGCTCCCGCTTCTTCAAACTGCCGAGATATCTCTCTTTCGTTAACGGTCCAGATCGAGACGTCAATTCCAGCCCTGATGCAGTTGCGTACGTCATCGGGCGTCGTTGTCCGGTAGTCGTAATCTAGAAAAGCTGGCTGCAGCCGGCCAATAAGCTGCAGGTCTTCAGCAGCAGGTGGTTTGGCTGACAAAAAGCCAAGCGGCACCGTTTCATCAATCGCCCGCACCTTGAACAGATCATCGGCATTGAAACAAATGAAACTGCATTGTTCCGCCATGCCCACACTGCGCACAAGCTCTACCAGCACCTCCAGATCACCGTCTTGATGATATTCCTCGATTTCGACAAAAGCGTGCATCCCGTAGGATAAACAGACAGACAGCACTTCCTCAAGCGTTGGAATGTACAAGCCATTGTAGTCGTCAATTCCGTTGCCTGCAACGATATCCAATTTGCGAATGTCCTCAAACGTAAAATCCTTAGTCCTCCCCGTCCCGTTCGTCATTCGGTCGACGGTCCGATCATGATGGACAATCCAGCGACCATCCGTCGTGCAGTAAGTATCGCATTCAATCCCCCAGAAGCCCGATTTGCCCGCCAATTCAAATGCTGCAATGGTGTTCTCAGGTGCGAACATGCTTAATCCGCGATGGGCTACATATTTCGGTTTACTAATCATGTTATTACTCACCTCGTATCGATATTAATTTAATCTGCTACTTATCCTTTAACCGATCCAAGCATTACTCCTTTATTGAAGTGCTTTTGCAAGATCGGAAAGATCACCAGCAGCGGCAAGGCTGTTAAAATAATCGCCGCCATTTTGGCTGCAGGCGTGTACTTATACATGACGTTGGACGCATTGGATATTGTAGGATCGTCCTCAACCAGCATCTGTCTTAGGAATACTTGAAGCGGCATTAAGTCAGCATCGTTTAAATAAAGAATCGCAGTAAAATACGTATTCCAATTGGTTACCAAATAAAACAACGTAAACGTAGCGATCACGGGTTTGGAGAGCGGGACGATAATCGACAAAAACAAACGCCATTCCCCGCTTCCGTCGATTTTGGCCGATTCTTCAAGCTCGGAAGGCATGGACTGGAAGAAGCTTCGCATCACAATAACATTGAACGGCGCTATTGCGGTGCTTAACCAAATCGCCCAGAAGCTGTCTAAAAGATGGAGAGACCGCACGACCAGATAGGTTGGGATCATTCCGCCCGAGAATAACAATGTGAAGAACACCATAAAATTCAAGGAACTGCGAAATCTAAGCCACCGCTTGGACAATCCGTATGCCATGAGGGAGGTCAGCACAATATTCAGCGCCGTTCCAACCGCGCTAAGAATAACCGCATTTCGAAATGCGGAGGTAAACCCGGGATGTCCCAATAAATACATGTATCCTTCCAGGGTGAACTGCTTCGGGATCACGAAGAACCCGCGCGTTAAATACTCAATTTCTGTTGAGAAGGAAACGGAGAGCACGTAAAACAAGGGAAAGATCGCCATGGCTGCCGCAAGGATAAGTATGAAATACACAAGAATCGTAAATAACCGGTCAAGGCCTTTTTCATGCCGCATCTTAAAAAACTCCCTCCTGCCCCATTCGTTTGGCCAGCCGGTTAACGAACCATACCATCACCAATCCGACAACGGATTTAAATAAACCGACAGCCGTTGAGTAACTGTAATCACCTTGGATCAGGCCCGTTTTGTAAATAAACGTCTCAAATACCTCGGAAACGTCTTGATTCATCGGATTCTGGAGCAAGAAAATATGCTCGAAGCCGAGATCCATGATATGGCCGAACCGTAATATAAACATGATGACAATTACGTTTCGCAAGCCGGGAAGCGTAATATGCCAGACCTGGCGCCAGCGGTTCGCGCCATCCATCGTGGACGCCTCATACAAGGTGGGGTCAATGGTAGACAAAGCAGCGAGAAAAATGATCGCTCCCCAGCCCGCGCCTTGCCAAATATTCTGCAGCAGCCACACCCACCGAAAGTATTGGGGATCCGTCATCAGTTCCAGCGGGCCAAGCCCCCAATTGTCCAGAATCTGATTGATCCCTCCGGAGCCGGTTGCGAATAGCAGAATGGTAATGCCGACGATGACGACCCAGGAAATAAAATTAGGTGCATACAGAATGGTTTGAACCGCCGTCTTGAAGCGCTTCGCTCTAACTTCATTAAGGAGCAAGGCGACTAGAATGGGAGCAGGAAAAAAGAACACAACGTCAAGCAGATTTAGCAGCAGCGTATTTTTGAGCAGCACGAGGAAATCGCCTTCAGCAAATAATCTGCGAAAATAATGAAGTCCTACCCACTCGCTTCCCGTTATCCCTTTGAAGGGGCTATAATCTATAAATGCAATGGAGATCCCGATCATCGGGATATACTTGAAAATGATAAAAAAGAGAAAACCCGGCAAGATCATGAAATAGATCGGAAATGCTCTCTTCCAGTACGCATTCATTACTGCACTCCTCCATTTAAGCCTGTCTGGAAAATAACACTCCCGAAAGGTTGCTGCCGCTCGGGAGCTTCAGACGAACGTTATTTATTCGCCGTAAACGCGGCATTCACTTCCTCTATGATCTTATCCCCGCCGTTACTCTTCCACTCCGTAATCGCATGATCGATACTTTCAATCGGCTTCTTCCCTGCGATGATTTCGATCACGGTTTTGTGGAAGCTTTCATTCAATGCCGACCCCTTCTCCAGATAGGTTCTTGACGAGAAGATGTAGGCGTCCGACGCGTTCTTATATGGATATTTGCCAGCATTAGCAATGGACTGCTCCATTTCCTTTGCCCAAGTAGGATCGCTCCATTTATACGTGTTAAACGTATTGTTGTTGTTCCGTAGCACCCAGTTCCATAAGAGGCTTTGGCGCCCCTCGCCTTCAGCCTTCAACTCGCCGGTCATCTCATAGGCTCCGCTGCTGTTTTTCTTGTAATGAATATTTTCAATTCCATTCTTTAGGATGTCTTCGCCTTCTGGAGATACCCACCAATCAAACAGCTGCAAAATGCGATCCCGCTTCTGGTCATCCACGTCCTTGCTTAACACGACCTTTATCGTTCCACTCGTCGGCGTTGAGTTGCCCCTTGACCCGTTATTTCCCATCGGCGGGCTGAGTTCCACAAAATCGGCACCAGGGGAAATGGTCTGCAGCTGTTGGTTCGTTTGCTGGCTGAACTGATAATGCATGTCGGCAAAACCTACTTTACCTTGCGCATATTTCTCATTGAAATTTGTGTTGGTAATGAAGTCTTTGTCAAGGACTCCTTCCTTATATGCACGACTCATAAAGGTCAGGAATGCTTTCCATTCATCCGACTGTACTTGCATTGGAATCAACTGGCCGCCCTCTTCCTTCCAGCCATTCGCCAATCCGAAGGCTGCGAACAACTCCGGAATGCCAAAGAGACTCGAATTGCCGAGCGCTGAAAACCCAAAGGTATCATTCTTTCCGTTGCCGTCCGGATCTTGAGTGGTGAACGCCTTGGCAATTTCATAAAATTTATCGATCGTAAATTCTTCCGCGGTCGGTATAGGGATGTCCAGTTTAGCAAGCCAGTCCTCCCTTACATAAATGGTATTTTGAGCTGTGGCGTATATCGGAATGCCGAAAATCTGATCTTTCGGGTTCAGCAATGCCCATTCCTCAGGTTTAGCGATGTTTTGCAAGCTTGAATACTCGGCTAAATGGGGCTTTAAATCCAGGAATACTCCCTGTTCTACCCATTTTAAATAGAGGCTTGGACTATCCATCCTTATGACGTCCGGCAGCTTGCCGGATGCAGCGATCACGTTCAGCTTCTCGGCAAAATTTGCATTCGGTACCCACTGAATTTGCAAATCCACATTAAATTTTTCATTAATGTGCTTGATAATCGGATGGTTGTTGTCCGGCCAGCCCCCTCCCTTCCAAGAGGCGATCATCATATCAATTTTGATTTTCTTCTTCTCCTTGTCCCCGTTATCTCCGGAAGCCGTGCCGGCATCCTGTTGTCCCGTCGATGTACATCCTACGATCGACAATAATACGACGCTCACAATCATGATCATGGAAAGCATTCTTTTCACTTCGGGTGACCTCCATTACACAATTTTTGATTTGCCCTTATGCCATTTAATATATCTTGTTGCCGGGGGTCATTTTTTCACAAATGGATGATCTTTTTATCCGATTTTCTGATCATGAATTTATCTTATTTGGGAATCGAAGCGACACTTTGCTTCCTCTTCCCGGTAATGAATGCACACTAACGCCGTATGGCGGGCCATATCTTAATGCCATTCTGGAATGGACATTGATGAGTCCAACCGATTCCTCGTGGGAGGCAGGCTCCGGCTGTTGCTCCACAAGTTTCATTCGATGACGAATCCGGGCAAGGTCCTCTTCAGGAAACCCATTCCCGTTATCCGATATATCAATGATGAGGTCACCGTCGCTCTCATATGCCGTAACCGTGATTTGGGCATTTCCGTTTTTGGGTTCTACGGCATACTTTACGCTGTTCTCTACGATCGGCTGCAGGGATAGCTTGATCACGCGGCAATCCAAACAAGATTCATGCACCGATATGCGGCTTTGAAAATGCTCAAAACGAATATGTATGATTTCTAAATAATGCTGCAGATTTTTCAGCTCATCCCTTAGCAGCACTTCAGCCCCGGGCATTTTTGATGAATACCGGTATACGGCTGCGAGACTGGTCACCATTTTCTCAATCGTCGGAACCTTTTCTATAAAAGCAATGCTTTTGATAATTTCCAGTGTATTGTAGAGTAAATGAGGGTTGATTTGATTCTGTAATGCCTGAATATGCGCATCTCTTTGCCTGAGCTGAAGCTGCATCTCGTTGATCTCCAGACGATGAACCGTGTGTATGAGTTCATTCAGCCTGGTCGTCATTTGATTAAAGCTTCCGTTAAGCTGCTGAATCTCGTCCTTCCCGGCAATCACCTCCGCGTAGACGCTTGTGTCCCCCTGCTCCACTTGTTTCATCAGATTTCGCAGGCGAAGAATGGGACGTACTACTTGGTCGACCATCCTTGGGATAAAGAGCAGGGATATAACAATAATGCCGCTCATGACAAACAACGTTGCTTTTCGCGCGAAGTCCAGACCGCTCGCCATCTCGTGCATAGGGACGGAAGCAACCAGATTCCAGCCTGTCAGCTCCGACCGGTTGCCGGACATCAGAATTTTCTCCCCATTTCGTTTGATAACAGCCCCCTGCCCTCCAAGCGGGAGAGCTCTAATTGCGGTGTCTTCAACACGACGACCAGCTAAGTTGACGTCCGGATGATAAACGATCTCCCCTGAGGAATCGACAATAAAGAAGAATCCGGTTCTCCCGAGTCGCGTCTGTCCAAGAATATCCTCGATTTCGGTCATGGATAAGGCGATATTCAAATTGCCGACGAGCTTAAGTGAATTTGGATCAAAGACGGGAACGATCAGAGTAATATAGGGGTATGCCGCCATGAGGGTATTTTGCGGACGATAATGGGAGGGAACGATGGTTAATGTGTCGGCCAACGTATCGTTAATCCAAGGTGAGGATCTAATCATGGGATGACTTAAAGAATGGTCTTTCGAATAAATCAGCCGGTTGTCGTGTGAACGGAGCACAAGCCCCAGGACGTTGGAGTAGTTAATTGCAATATACTTCGACATGATCCCTTCAACCAGTGCCTCCTGCTCCCGACTGAACAATTGACCACGAATAAGCCATTTCTGCAGCAGCCCGCTTTCCGGATTGTCGCCGAGCATGGAATTCGAGGGCAATGGACCGGCAATGGATGCATATGTCGATTGGGCCATTTGCGTGAAATACCGGTCAAGCTGATGGTTCATTCTCGCCGTAGAATCCTGGGCAATCATGTAGAAATCATTTTTAGCTGATTCGGTATAGTAATACGATGTGAACACCGCCATCAGCGAAACGGAAATCATGCTAACGGAGAATACCAGCCCGAGGATTTTCGTTTTGAATGAGAATCGATAATGCCAGTTCCGCCATTTCATGAACCCATCCTCCTTCTGTATTCGAGGGGCGACACGCCGGTATGTGCTTTGAACACTCGCGTAAAATACGGACCGGAAGCGTATCCGACGATGTCCGCAATTTCGGATACAGCGTAGGAGCTTGTCCTCAGCAGCTTTTTGGCTTCATCAACACGCAATCGGTTCACATAGCTGACGAACGAACTGCCCGTATGTTCTTTAAACAACATACTGAAATGGGAAATGCTGAAATTCGTTAGGTTCGCCATTTCCGCGAGCGATAGGTTCGTTTTAAAATTGGTCTCAATGTAGCGACATGATTGGGCGATGGCCTCAGGCATGCTTGATTTCACCATTCGGGGATACTCGAGATACCATTTTTCCAGCATCGCCATGTAGTATTTCAAGATGGAGGTCTCATCCTGGTGCTTGGATTTCGGGATATCCCTAAACTCAATGCCAAAATCATTAAGCAGGGTCTTCAATTTGTTGTCCAATATATTCAGCAGCCCGACCCGGGCATTGTTGTTCAGACCATGTAACCTTAAGATCGACTGAATCAATTGGTTTTGCTTCTGCATGATGGTATCGAGCGCCAAACCCTGACTGTTTTCCAATAAACACTGGAACCTGACGATATAGTTGTTCAGATCCTTTAGCGACTCCAGCTTATCCTTGGATCGCTTTAATGCTTCAGTCAGTATTTCATATTCCAGCGGCTTCAGTAAATATTCGGATACACCATAGCTCATGGCTTTTTGTGCATATTGAAAATTGTCATAGCCGCTGATAATGACGGATACCATGGGAATTCGCTGCTCGGCGATTCGTTTAATCAAAGATAACCCATCCAGCTCAGGCATCATGATATCCGTGATCAAGAGCATGGGCCACACTTCTTGTATCATGTTCCATGCTTCATTTCCATTGCTGCATTCTCCAACAACCTGGAATTCCATCCCGGCAGCTTTCACCATCTGGACGATTCCTTTCAATACCCATGGTTCATTCTCGGCGATCAGAACGGTGTACATTTAGCGACATACCTCCATCGATTTGCTTTTATTCAAGATGTTCCGTTTATTGAAAGAGCATTTCGTTAATGAATAGGGTTTTCCTGCTTTTTTTTACGCACAGCACTTCCCCTTTACCGATTTCCCGTCAATCATATAAAATCATTGTTAATTTTGATCAAAGATTTTTAGAATTCCAAATTTGGTAAAGGCATAAATGATGTTAAACACAAATATGCCCCATCCGTATTGGATGGAGCGCAGACTATACATTGATTGATGTATAGGATTATCAAAAATTCAGGCCGCCAGTTCGGCGACCTTTCTTACAGAAATGTGTTTGACCTCCAACAGGCCGTATGGACATCTTGTTACACGATACGCAATTATATCATCGATTTTCGTTCAATAGTCTAATCGCTATCACTGCTCATTTGCTTCCTGAATACAAAGATCGCTACAATCAGCACGGCAGCGGCATACCCGATCACCCACCAAAGATGAGGTAAAATCGATGTGTAATCTCCCGAAATGGCTGCCCTTCCCGCGTCAACCGCATGGGCAAAAGGAAGCATGTAGGCTATCCCCTTAAACCAACCGCCCACCAGATGAAGATCAAACCATGTCCCGCTCAGCCATGCGCTGAGATTCGTCAATAAAGCTCCGCACACGCCCCCGACGAGTTTATCGTTAAACAGGCTTCCTGTCAGCAGCCCAATGCCGATAAATAAAATGGCTACCGGAATCAGCACAACGATGGACAGCAGAACATTAAAATGGATCGCCAGTCCCAAGAAGGCTGCCGCGATAAAGGTTATCGTTATTTGAAGAACCGCCATCGGAATTAAAGGTAACGTGTATCCCAGGATATAGTCCGGAGCCGTTAATGGAGCCGTAAATAATCGCATTAAAAATGAAGTGCTTCTGTCCTTAGCAATGAGCATCCCTGAAAAAAGCGAGATGAACGATAATCCGAATACGGCGACTCCCGGAACCAGCTGATCGATAGCAAACAATTCAACTTGAATATTCGATTGCAGCGCCGTTAAGAGCAGCAAAATGACCAGTGGAAAACCAATACCGAAAGCCATATTCAACGGATCCCGAATCATTTCCTTCCGGTTTCGTGCGGAAAATGCTGCCGTCTTCATCCAGTTGCCTCCTCTAGTGTTGCCAAAGATACGAATGCATCCTCTAGCGATCCCGTGCTAGTCTTTGCCGTCAATTCAGCCGTCGTACCGACAGCCCTCAGTTTACCTTTCGACATGACTCCGATGCGATCCGAGAGCGCTTCCGCCTCCTCCATGTAATGTGTTGTTAAAATGATGGTAATATTGCCTTTTAGTTTTTCAATGGCTGACCACAACTGCCTTCTAGCGATAACATCCAAGCCCAAGGTAGGCTCATCGAGAAACAGGATTTGGGGATCAGAAATCAGCGCCATTGCAATGCTAAGCCGTCTTTGCATACCACCTGATAACGTTTTTGCTTTGTTTGGGGACACCTCTGCAAGACTGAAGGTGTCGAGCATTTCCTGTACTTTCAAGGCTGTTTCTTTCCGGTCGAATCCATAGATTTTTGCAGTAAACTCGAGGTTTTCCTTGACGGACAAGTTGCGAGCGACTGCCGTTTCCTGCGGCGAAATGTTAATCTTCTCCTTCACCGCAAAGGGATTGGAGATAATGCTGTCTCCCAATAGAATCGCATCGCCGCTGGTAGGTTTGCTCAGACAAGTCAGCATCTTGATGGTCGTTGTTTTTCCTGCGCCGTTCACGCCAAGCAGCGTGAACAACTCGCCCTGCTTTATCGAGAGATTGAGCGAATCGACGGCCGTTTTGGTTTTGTATCTTTTGGATAAATTCTTCGTTTCAATAGCTAACACTCATCTTCCTCCTCGTCGTTCTGCGATTGAAGGATCTCCTCGGCAAACTGCAGCAAGCCTTCGCTCTTCAAAATGGCGATTCCCTGCGCTTCATCCCCCAGAACCACAAGCCTGTCCCCAGGACGGATATCGAATATGTCTCTTGCCTTTTTGGGTATCACGATCTGTCCCCGGTCTCCAACCTTTACCATCCCGAACATGTGCTTTCCCTTCGGCCGAATCCCTATTTTGACATGCTTATCGGAATTTTTGACCAAGTCATCCAATACAACATCGTAAAGTTCGGCTAGAGCTAAGCAGTTTTGAATATCCGGCACGGTCTCTCCATTTTCCCATTTAGCTACGGCCTGCCTGGACACGCCGATCTTTTCAGCCACTTCTTCTTGAGTCAATCGGTGCAGCTTGCGCATGGTTTTTAAATTCATACTAATCATATTTTTCACATCCCTTGTCTTCATTATATCGATCTGAATGGAATGCACCACCAATGCTCATTAACATGAAATGTTGTTCTCGGTTGCCTTTTACGGTGATGTTCAAAGGGTGCTTTATGCCATAGCGGTATTGTTCGGCCGTAAAAAAGAAGCCGCGTTATCCGCGGCCCCTCTTCCTTATTCTCAATATTACTGCGTTTTTTAATGGGAAATGGTCACTTCCGTATCTGCATTCTTCGATGCCTTAGGCTGTTTAAGCACCAAGAAAGCTACTACGATGCCAAGCACCGTAGTGACAGCCGCAATTTGAAACGCAGTCCGGATCGCTTGGTTAAGCTCCGTCGCCATCATGGTTTCGAGACTTTCGTTCGTACCCATACCAGCCGAAATCATGGCCATGATCACGGCCAAGCCTACTGCACCTCCAATTTGCTGGCCGGTCGAAATGAGCGCGGAAGCAACGCCCTGTACTTTAGGATCCACTCCCGTGCTTCCGGCGATAAACATCGTTGTAAACACAAGCGCTTGGCCGAGGCCGATAATAACCGTGCCTGGTATGATCCCCCACGCCGTCCCTGTTTCCGACAGTCTTGTCAGAAGTAAAAAACCGATCGTTCCCAGACCCATGCCGGCAGCGATTGTACCTGCTACGCCGATCCTAGTGAGTATTTTGTTAATGAACCGGGCACCAAGTAAAGCGCTAAGCGTAAGCGGCAGGAAGCTAAGGCCGGATTGAATGGCCGAATAGTGCAAGACACCCTGCGTATACAGCGTCAGAAAGTAGTACAGTGACCCGAACGAGGCCGACAACAGAAATGCAGTGAGTGCTGCTCCGGTCAAATTGCGATTACGGAACAATCCGAAGGAAATCAATGGCTCTTTCGTACGCCGCTCAATGATTATGAAAGCGAGAAACAGCACCGCTCCAAGCAGCACATAAGGAAGTGTCGATGCACTGAACCAGCCTTCCACCGGTGACTGTATTAGATAATATACGACGAGCATTAACCCAGCAGTAACGGAGATCGTTCCGGCAGCATCATAGTGCCTGGTTGCCGTGGATACCTTGCTCTCGGCAAGTACAATGGGTGCAAGAATAATGACGATAAGCGCGATTGGCACGTTAACGAAGAAGGTTGCTTCCCATCCGATATAGCTGGTGAGCACACCGCCAAGGAGTAATCCAAGCGACAAGCCGACACCGCCCATGGAAGCCCATATGCCCATTGCACGGTTACGTTCCGCTCCTTCGTTAAAGTTAGACACAATCAATGACAACGTTGCGGGAGAGAGCAGAGCTCCTCCAAGACCCTGCACCCCTCTTGCGACGATGAGCATCAGCTGCGATTCAGATAATCCTCCAAGCAGCGAACCTAGGCCAAAGAGTGCCATGGCGATTATAAACATGCGCCGTCTGCCAAGAAGATCCGATAAGCGCCCGCCAAGCAGCAAGAAACCGCCGTAAGCGAGTGAAAATGCACTGACGACCCATTGCAGATGGTTTGCCGAAAACCCGAGTTCGTTGCCGAGAGACGGCATCGCTACAAAAATTATGGTGTAATCGAGTGCCATAACGAGCTGGGAGATGGCTAGAATGAAAAGTGCCAAGCCTTTGAATTTACTTGAACTCATATACAATTTCCCCTTCCATTTTATAGACTAAACGATCTAATATAAACATAATTACGAACCAATCGATCTAATATGCGCAATATTATAGACCAATCGATCTAATATATGCGCGATTGTAGACTTGAATAATCCAAAATGATCGCCATTACGGACTGATCATTCTATTATTCGCATGAATAAATGAAGCGCGAAAAAGGACGCTTCATTTATGATCAAGTACAGATAGAGTAACTGCAGCAACTTGTTCGATGACGAGAGGGTCGTCCGTTAATTTTGCTACTTGCGTCAGTGCATAACGCGAATGATATAAATATCGTGCCAGCGAGCGAAGATCCTGATTCAATCCTAACTCTCCCTGCTCTTGGCCACGGGCTAATGCCTCGTATAGCGCTTGCTCCAAACGAATCTTATCTTGCTCGAAAATCTGTGCAATCTCGGGATCATGAGGTACCTGATCAATTGCGCTATGCAGAATTAGGCACTCCTTGCGGCGCTGCTCATCCTTCAATGTATCGACGATAATCGCAAAGATTTCGGCAATCGTATCCTTGACAGAGCCTGGTTGAGCCAAATGGGCGATGACGGCAGACGATTTCTCGTCCAGGTAATACTTAACCGCTTTGATAAAGAGATCTCGCTTCGTTCCGTAGGTGTCATACAAGCTTTGTCTCGCTATACCCAATCCTTCGAGCAAAAGCTGCAGTGACGTGCCCTCATAACCGTAATGACCGAATACTTCCATAGCCTTATGTAGGACCAATGTCGTGTCAAATTCTTTGTTCCTTGCCAATTTTCGTCTGCCTCCTTCACTCCCATAATACTATCGTTATCGGATTATTCAGTCAAGAATGAAGGTTCAAGAAAACGACTTTCCAGACCGTTCGGTCTATATTAATTAAAAAAATACCATTGCTTCAACTATATTGTCTTATTAGCACCTCCTTTTGATGGCTTCATCATATCAATTATAGATCGTTCAGTCAATAATAAATCATAAAATTTTCTTCTCGAACTTTGCCGTTCAGTGCTTAAGCATATGACGGGATGCTGCAAGAAATAAAGCTCTCCCTGCCCAGGTTACTGGACAAGAAGAGCCGAAGTACAACGTGCTATTGTTTCATGTTCATCCGTTTGCGACCTAACCATACACCGAAAGCGATCAGCCCGAGACCCGCCAAATAGAACGGATAAGGACTCGATTCACCCGTTTTTGGAAGCATAGGAACCGTTGGCTGCGGTGTCGAAGCGTTCTCAGAAGGAGTTGGTGCTTCCGGCTTTTGAGGCTCAGGCTCGACGCCTCCTCGGGGAATATCCTCTTCGTCAATATCGACGGTAGGCGTTTCCGGCTCTGTCGGAGGTGTCTCCGGCGTTTGAGGCGTTGTTGGTTCACCTCTTGGAATGTCCTCGTCCGGCACCTCTACCTCACCGGTCGGATTGCCCGGATTACCTGGGTCTGTCGGATTGCCAGGATTCGTTGGGGTCCCCGGGTTACCTGGATCTGTCGGATTGCCTGGATCCGTTGGGTTCCCCGGATTTCCTGGGTCCGTCGGATTGCCCGGATCGGTTGGGCTCCCCGGGTAGCCTGGATCGGTCGGATTGCCAGGATCCGTTGGGTTCTCCGGATCTGTTGGATCTGTTGGATCCGTAGGCTCGCCAGGTATAACCGGCTCTTCCTTGCGGTTTGTAACGATCATTTTCTTAACATGATCTTGATTCTTGATGCTGGAGTCAATCGTTACGTCCCACTTCGCTTGCTCGATCTTATATCCTTCAGGAGCGGCCAGCTCTTCCAAAATATACTCGTCGTACAGCAGCTTTGTAAACAGGATCTTGCCTTCATCATCCGAGGATTTTACGATCGGCGCACGTTTGCCAGCTTTGTCGTAAAGCGCAAACTTGGCTCCCGCCAGCGGCTTCGTCTGTTCGTCCTGATCCACCTTCGTTACTTCCAGGCTTCCCGTTACGCCGCCTCCCGAACCTGAACCGGAGGAAGTACGGACAATAACCTCTTCCGTCGTTTCCCGGATCTCCGTCTTCAGCTGATCTCCTTCAAGAGCCACCTTATTCTGTACTGCCTCTTTATCTTCAGCAATAATGAACGACTGATATTCCAAAATATAGGCCGTAGAGATGTCATTTGTGAATTTCAACTCGAATGTCTCTTTATCACCATCAAGCCTATGGATGGTTAAGGTATAATCCTTCCCTTTAGTCAGTTCTTGGGCTTTTTCCGCTTTTCCGTTTGCATTGATCTTGGTCGCATACAAGCGGAAGGAATCCTCGATCAAGATCTGGTTCGGACTTGGATTATCGATAATTTTTGCGTTGGAAATATGCGACTGACCTTCGTTGATGCGAATTTCCCAGTCGATTTTGTTTCCGTTCTGGGAGCCGCTCTTCTTCACATATTCCCCGCCGTGAGGAATCGTTACGCTGGCGTTCCATGTTGCCTTTTTCGCGCTGCCATCGGACAGCTCCGCAGTATTATCGATTTTGTTGACAATCAATGTACCTTCCAGCGATGTTTTGAATTCAATCCAGTATGCGGATGAGATCGGGCCGACAAAGCGAATGGACAGCTTGTTGCCATTAGTTTCTGATGGTCCTGTCACTTCATATTGAGAAGCGGGAACTAGCGAGCCCTTCTGAACGCCATTCCGTCCTCCAGTCAGCTTCATTTCATAGACCTTGACCGAACCCGGAACAAGCTTCTGATCCTGCTGCAGCACATCGGTAACGATCGCTTCCTGAAGCGAATCAAGATTATAGTTCATCTTGACGTTCCACGTAATTTCTTTGCTGATCGGATTGTAGCTGCCGTCTTTACCGCCGTTATTTTTCGTATAACCATCAGCGGAGAAGCTTGCATCCCGCACAATCGGGCCTTTCACCTTGCCTTCCTCGACCCATGTCATCGAGGCTCTGTTTAAAAAGTCCCATTTGCGATCCTTCAGCCAGTTGATGTTAAACTTCGTTTCATATTCGATCGTATAGGTGGTGTCAATCTTGGAGAACTCGATGATAAAGCCTTCGCGTAAATCATTGTACTTCACCGTGTACTCGCTCGCTGGAACGACTTTACCGTCCGCTTTTACGATTACCGAATCCGGAACGAATTCAAGTCCGCCTTGCGGGAACGTATCCGTGATGACTACATTCTCCATGATGTATTTGGTGCCGTCCGGCTTTTTATCGCCATTGACGGTAATTATCCACTTCGCGGCTTTTGTGTCAAAATTGACGTTCGAGGATCCTTTTACCAGGGCACGGCTTCCGTAGCCCGGAGCCGTTACTTCCTTAGACGCTTCACCCGATACGACTTTGTTCTTGACTGCGTTCCCCTCGGAGCTCAAGCGATCGACCGGCTCCGTCTGGTAAACAATCGTATAAGGCGAATCGATATCCTTCTTGAATTGAAGCTCGAATCCGTGCTTACCTTTAGCTACAGCGGTGTATTCATCCGCTGATACCAAAGCGCTGGCATCCTTCGAATCCCCGTTATACACCTTCAGCGAATCGGCAATCCAGGAATGGTTCTCGCTAACTTGGTCTGTAATGATGGCTTGAGCGCTCGGAATCTTCTTCTCGTTGAAATTGTATTTCACCGTCCAAGTGATGATCCCTGTGTCCTTGTCCTGGCTATATGTCTTATCCAAGAAACTGCCGCGATCTACTGTTACTGTAGCCGTCGATTGGGCATTTTCCATCCCGTCGCCAGTTAGAACAGCGGTGTTCTCAAAACGGGACTGTTCGCCGACAAGCTTCGTCGAAAAGCGAATTTCGTAGGCTTTGCTGATCGTCTCGTCCAAGAATGCAAGCTCCAGTTTGCCGCCACCGCCTGTTTGGACGGTGTACTTGCCGGCATCCAGCTGATCGCCAAGAACCGCTGAGCCGTCACCGTTAACCTGCAGGTTGTATACCTCTACGGAATCCGCGATGAGCTCCAAGCCTTCAGGCATTTCATCGGTGATGACTGCGTGCTTGATTTTATTTAACGATTTGTTGATCTGAACCGACCAATCGATCCGATCTTTGCCAATCGCTTTCCCTTGCTTCTCGATCAGCTTTCCGCCTTGCGGCTTCAGGTTCACGATGACGGTCTGAACCCCGCCCTTTATCGGAATAGCAATAATGATTTCGGTGCTTCCTTTTAGAACTTCCTTCTTGAATTCAGTGCGAATTTCCAGCTTGCCGCTGATGTTGGAATGGCTCTCCACGTAATCATTGAAGGTCATCACAACCTTGCCGTTTCGGTCCACCGTAAAACGGCCAACTTCACCTTGACCGGTAACGAGCGGTGAGTCAATCTCCGTGAAGATTTCAAACTGCTGCGGCAGCTCGAAGGTAAATGAGTCTCCATTTTTGTAGTTGTGACCGTTCGGCAGCTCCCATTCGTAGCCTAGATTAACGGCTGCACCGATATCCAGGCTGCTGTCCGGATTATAAACGGCATCAATGACGGTGCCATCCATGTCGGTTAACACAACTTTGGTTAAAATGCTATCATTATTGATTTCTGATTCGGACGGGCCATAAACATCATCCGTCACTCCATACACTGAATCCTGCACGCTTACCGGTTCTGGAACATTAGTCGATGCATTGACCGTCCAGTCCGATCCTCCAAACCACGTTTGGATCATAAGCAGCAGAGCCAATACGATTCCACTTACTTTTTTCTTCATGATCTCTCCCTCAGCCTCTCCATTACCCTCAATATATTTGGTTCCGATGTCGCTTTCGCGTGCGCAAATCGAGCCAACCATCTCTCGGATCATATGCCGATAAGAGATTTGTTCGTCCATCACCTCCGCATACTTTTATTTGGCGCACGATACATTGGTGCCTGTATTTTCCTTAAGAACCAATTGAGCTTCTAGCATTGTAACGCCCGATTCTGAATATTTTCTGAATAAAAACCCGAATAAGCCTTGGACAATGGTCCAAAGCTTAAGGTTTTAGCTATAAAATTATTTTAATAATACTTGGCTGCAGAATAGCGAGATGCCTCTTTAATCATTTTGAAACCGGCACCCTTGCTCTTCCATCCCGCATCAACGGTCGTGTCGATCGTTACCCACCGCCCGTTCAGGTAAACCTCATTCCAAGCGTGGTAAACGTCAACATAATCCGTTGTCCCCATTACAAGCTTAGTCGGAATGTCCACGCTCCGCAGCATGGATGCGAACAGAGAGGCGTAATCATAACACATGCCTTTTTTCCCTGACAGCGTGCGGTCAATATCGGGAAGATAGTCCGTCAGCTCACTGGATGCGAGTGCTTTGTCGTACCGGATCGTATCGACGATATATTCGTGGATCAACTTTACTTTTTCCTCGTCGGTGCCTGCGGACCGAGTTAGCTTCTTTGCAAGCTGAGCCGCCTTGTCGCTTGAACGCCAATCGATGTTTTGTACCGAGTTCAAAAATACCTTGCTGCTATTGGTCAGTTGAAGCTTAACTTCCGCTTCTTGAACGATCTTATACTTGGTACCGTTGACCTGCTCCAGCACTGTTATGGTATAACGACCGTTTCCCATTTGCAGCGGAAAGGTCTCCTGCTGCTTGTCCGCTAAAAGCGTATATGTATACTTGTTTTGCCCTTTTGCAATCATAAGCTTCGTCTTCACGTCCGCTTTCACGTCATAGCGAACGGCGATGACTCCGCGATCAAGCTGCTCCAGATCCAGCCAATCTCCCGTTTGGGAAGCATGTACAACCGGAGCCAATACGAATAACGCAATAAACCCTACAATAGCCAACACCATGTTGCGCATACTGTAAACTCCCTTCGGTAGCCAGGCTGCCATTGACGGTTCATCAAGAAGGCCCTGTGGCTTTGCGTCCTTATCTTTCGACAAGTTTGCCGTTATCGTAGTAGAGTTTTCAAAGAATTAATTGAATAAAAATCTCATATAAAAAACAAAAAAAGCATCTTCGTTCGGTAGCTGGCTGCCATTGATGGTTTATCAAGAAGGCCCTATAGCTTTGCGTCCTTGCCTTTCGACAAGTTTGCCATTTATCGTGAGTAGCTTTATGTGAGTTCATCATACCAAATATCTCTAATTCTATCAAGCAAATTTTGAGATTCATAGACGAGGATCGACAACAAAAAAACGTCTCCACTGAGACGCTCTTTTGTCAATTCCGCTTGATCATCAATCCATTAGGGGAGTCCTTAGAGGGACAGCTCCTTTTTTAACCGATCGAGCTGCAGCAGGTGGTGCCTGTAATGCATCTCTACCAGCAGAAACCACTCTTTGGCGTTTAAGGCTCCGAATCCGGGATGAGGAATCGTGATGCTGCTGTCTGCTTGACGCACAACCGGTTCCGTTCGCTTCATCCGCTCCACTACGCCCTGAAGACCTTCAACTAACTGCTCTTTGCTCGTCGGCTGCTGCGGCGTGTACTGCGGAGACGCCGGAATTCGTATCCTGACAGGAGGAAAACTTCCAAGCTCGAATACCGCCTTGCCTCTCTCCGTTTTTTCCCCAGGGGATTCGACGGCCGTTTCGTTTCCGGCCAAACATTGGTCGACATTGCGCAGATGCATATATTGAGCCGATTGAATCAAATGCATGTACATTTGCCCAATGGACCATTCCTCTTCGTTCGGCTTGATATGCAGCTCCTCCAGCTCCAGGTGTCCCAGCTCGTTTAAATACACCGCTACTGTTGTTTCAAACGCCTGCAAAGCTTCTACTGTATTTCTCATCATGATATCTCCTCTTCCATCTGGTATATACCCAATATAAAAAAACGCTCCTGACAACAGCGTGTCAGTAGCGTTTTCGTATTTTTTCAGCTTCTTCTCGAATCCGGTTACGAAAGGAATCAGGTTCCAGCACCTCCACGTCCCCACCCCAGCTGAGAATATAGGGGAGCAATTCTTCCGGCTGTCTGACTCGAAAGCGGACCAGAAGACCGTGTTCCATTTGCTCAGAAGCTTCGATATAGAAGCTCGCGGTCTCGGTGATTTTATCGGCAATTTCCGGATTTACTTGAATCGTCACATGAACGTTACGATCGTCAGGCGGACGATATTGACTCAGCTTAAATCCTTGGGGAAGGTTAAACCTTTCCTCTAAGACCGTAACATCCCTCATGCGCGATAATCGAAAATGACGGATCTCCTGACGCAGCTCGCAGCGTGCGATCATGATCCAATTCCCTTGGACGAGCACAAGGCCATATGGAGCAACGATCCGGTCGCTCATCCGTTTTCCATCCGAATCCGGTATTTTTTTCAGGTAACGCATCCTTATCTTCCGCCGCTCCAAAATGGCACCCCGAACCTGTCCAAGCTCGTTCTCCCCCTGTCCGCCGGGATGAAGAAACTGCATCGTTTCCCGGACATCCGCTGAGGCCTCACGAATGGGTTCAGGAAGTATCGCTTCAATCTTGCTTCGAGCTGCCCTCGCAGCTGCTTTGTAGTCGCCATCCAGCCGCTGCTCAATCATATCCGTCCCCATGAGCAATGCCACCGCCTCTTCCGCAGTAAAACCAACCGGCGGCAAAAAGTACCCTTCCATTAGGGAATACCCATGCCCTGGAGACCCAAGTATCGGAACCCCTGCTTCGCTGATCGCTTGCATGTCTCGATATATTGTCCGCACGCTTGTCTCGAAATGGGCAGCCAAATCTTCCGCCCGCAGCACCTTGCTCCGCTGCAATTCAAGCATGATGGCGAACTGGCGCTCGGTTTTGTTCATCGTTTCTCCCCTCCGCTAGTACATAAAAACCCGGAAAAACGGACAACCAACATTGTCTGTCTTCCGGGATCATAAATGGGTCCTGGTCAATTATCCATATTACGGACCATTGCTTTATGAGATGAAGCTTAATTCAGCTTTGACCGATTCTGTTGCTGGGTTATTCTCAATTTCTCAGGGGTAACATCGTCACCATTCGGGTCTACAACCTTCAGGGTAGACATCGTGGAGAGAACCTGGCCCCGGATGTCTTTCAAGTATTCCTGGCGAAGCTTTTGCTGTTCGGTATATTCTTCTTGGGTCAAGCCTTCGGATTTCTGCTTGCGGCTCAGTTCATTGATTCTATGCAATGAAGGAATGGTCATCGTTATCGTTCATCCTTCCATATAATTAAGATGTAATTGTTAGTTTACTGTAAAAGGATTGAACTTGCAATAGAACCAGTCCCGGCCTTCCTGGGATGAAGATATTTTATTCTAGGTGGTTGCGTAAGCGAAAAACACATCGAACAAATTGGATTCGATGTGTTTTTCAATTGATCTCAATGTAAATATCTTATTCATCACTTTGGATTACCTATTTCATTTTCCATGGAACCTGGTCTTTGATTGATTGTCTTCTATTGATTGCGAAGAGCCTTTGCATCGCGAAGTAAATAACCCGCAGCCTCGGCAGCTATATGTTTTCCTTTCTGTGCATGTACTTCCTGAATGAAACTGCTAAGGTTTTGCTTTTGTAATTTCTTCAGCAAACTGTTGGCGATGCCTTGGTTGTCAATCAAACCCACGTCTGCGAAACGGTGAACTAACTCCTCAAGCGTCTCGTAACTTGTGTTGACTTGAAACTCAATAGACCTTGTTGCGGTATTCCCTGCCAAATCAAAGGCCGTTACCGTAAAGGTATGTGTTCCAAGATCAAGCTTGTACAAAGGGATATCACTTAAAGTGTATAGCACTTTCCCGTCCAACATTACTTCTGTTTTCATATTGTCGATTCCGGTCAGGTTGTCGGAGAGCTCAAATTTCGGTTGAAAAACACCTGAGTTATATTCCGTTGTGACTACAGGATGGATCGTAATTTCAGGAGCTGTCCAATCGACAGTAACGCTGCTTGCAGCCTGAAAATTCCCGTCTTCCGTCGTTGCCGTAATGACTGCTTTCCCTTCCCCTACTGCTGTTACCAATCCGTTATCGTCAACCGTAACGATCTGAGCTTGATCCGTACTCCATGAAATCTTTTTATTGCTCGCGTTGTCAGGCTCAATCGTGGCAAGTAACTTAGTTGTGCGATCCGACAAAGAATTAAAGGTCAACGCTGGTCTATCGAGCGAAATTCCTGTAACGGGTACGGATGCAGAGGAATAGCTAACAATAAGCTCATTAAGCGCAATGTTTCCCCATATCCGATTCGCATCGTTAACTTTCAATCGAAGTTTATAGGCGTTAACCGTTGGAAAAGTAACCGTATGCCGTTCTTTGGTGCTGTCGTTCAGCTTCCATTCAATCCTTGCATTGGATAAAGCCGTGTTCCAGCTGCTGCCATCGTAATACTCAACATCGAAATGAGTAATCCCTTGGCCAATGCCGAAGAAGGTAACCAAAGTGACTTCGTTGACGGGCACAGCATTTTCGCCATAGTCTAGCGTGATATAACCTGGAAAGCTCACATCGCCCGTACTCCCCCACGCCGAGTTTAAATTATTGTCGATAATATTGGCAATTGTGCCTGCTCCTGTAGCAAAGGTCGTGCTCACCATGTCCTTGGATAAATCCGGATTGTTGTACAGTTCTAGCTCGTTCAGGGCAATACGTCCCGATTGGCGGTTCCCCTCATTTACTTTCAATCTTATTTTAGAAAATCGAGTGAGCGGGAATTCCACGGTTTTGATCTCGTCCGATCCATCATTCATATCCCAAGTCAGGTGAATATTCGTCCGAACTGGAATCCATGCAGAACCGTTACTATATTCAAGATCAAAATTCGTGATTCCCATTTCTGTACCGAATCTTGTATTTAACTTCAATTGGTTAGCAGAAATCGTTTGATCACCGAAATCGAGCGTAATATAGTTCGGGAATGAAGGCGAAGGATCGGTAGACCAAGCCATGTCATAATAGTTATCGTTGATGTTTTCTATGGGCTGCGAAGTTGATGTTGCAAAGGTCGTACTTGCAGCTGCCTGTGTAGCTAGATTGTCAATTGGCGTGCTATCGGGCAGTTTCGGAACAATGACGATCGGATCCGGCATATCTCCCGCTGGAGGAACGGTACCGCCGTATTCGTGGGCACCAATATCGGGAGCTCCATTGTATAATGGATTGCCGAAATAATCCCGCCCCCCATTATCGTGAATGCGAATACCTGCGCCGATTAGAGGCGAATTCGGTTGCAATTGGTACCCATCTACGGTGTCCATACCGTTGCCGCCGCTTCCGGGATCCACGAACCGTGGATCGCCAGTTACCGCATGCGCATCGGCCTGAACCAGCGTGTTCCCACCGTAATAAGCGTTATAGTCAAACGTTTGGCCCGTTAAATCCCATCCTTTATCACCGACACTGTAATACACATTGTTATAGTTTTTAATATTGCGCGGAGCACCTGAAGCCTTGGTAAAATAATCGCTCATGACCGGGTTGCCCGATGATTCTCCTACGTAGATCGTATTGTTGTAGTTATACACATTATCAATCGAACCGCTGTACCTGAAGATACTTTTTCTATCGTTTTGACTGATGTTATACCTAACGATCGTATTGATCGTGTAATAGGTATCGTTAACAAAAAGCAAAAAGCCGCCGGCGTTATCATGGCTGTAATTATATTGGACGAGCGAATTGAAGTTCCCTGCATCCACGTCGAAGCCATGGCCGTCTTCTGCACCGTTAACGCTTGCAAAAGATTCGTTGAATTGAACGAGATTGTTGTCCGCATAAGCCCACCAAATCGAAGCATTCGTGGCCAGGTAAGTGGCTTGCTGCACCGTGTTATGCTCGACAATAGCTCCATCGGTAACATTCCAAGCAATCCCGCCCGTGGCGGCTCTAATGACGGTATTGTTGGCAATTTTCACTTGGGTAGACGGAGTCCACGGCCCGTAAGGCTTCGGTACCCAAGGCCATAAATCGCCCATCCCATAGCGCAAAATGCAGTTAGAACCTATGAAAATCCCATAGGCATCCACATCCGTTAATTTATTTCCGTCAATGAGAATATCGTTAAACGCACTTGGCGTATTCGACCCGACTGAATCGAAAATAATTCCGCCGGAACGTGTGGTATAGGAACCATCGACATCATGGATGTTCATATTTTTAATATGAATATGATTCAGTATGCCCGCTTCCTCATTTAAGATATAGACACCTCGCCTTTGTCCCCGCGGATTCTCCCAATCCCGATCAAAAGGCAATGGCGAGCTGTTGGTCACCTCCAAATTGTTGATTTCCCAATATTGCTGGTTTTTCAAAAAGACGGCTTCAAGTTCGGTCGTTACACCGGCGATTAACGGCTTACTGCCGGTTCCGTACATATCAATAATGATTGGCCGTCCGTTCTCGCCGGAACCTTTTGGCCACAGTCTGCCGTTCCAGCTCTCCCCGGCTTTAAACAAAATCTTGTCGCCTGGAGAAAAAGTAGTCGCATTGACCTTATCCAGCGATTTCCATGCAGCGTCTTGGGTTGTGCCGCTATTCTTGTCGTCTCCTCCGGTGCTGTCCACATAATACGTTGTTCCGGCAGCATTCGCTGGTTCAGGCAAAGCGGTGAAGAACGTACAGAACAAGGAGAAAATCGAAACCATGCAAATCACTTTTTTCATATACCTTGGCCTCAAAGCAAATCATCCCTTCATTTTTTATTTATGTAAAATCAACTATATAAGTTGAACAAATGAATGGATCGATGTCAGGGCATGTACGTAAAATGTTCCTGCAATCGCTGTTGGTTCCAGATTTCTTGATTGTATATAAGCGAGTACAGTAGAAATCTGAAACCAAAGGCGACCGTTCCACTTTTTCGGAATCATTTTACTCCCTTGCCTGAGTCGTATTCTTATAATCAACTTATATAGGACGTTACATCTTGAAGTTTTGGTAGGACTCTTCGTTCACAACAACCTGCACATCTGCAATTCGCGTGCGCACATACTCTTCATATCTGTGATCAATGTAATCTCTTAGCACCTGTTCCTTGATCTCATCAAATGACAGGAAATTCGAGTCAGCCTTCTCATTTTCAATACATTGAATTAAATGAAAATGGCCGTTTTCTTCAATAATTCCGCTAACTTCACCTATTTGAAGCTTTTCGGCTGCTTGAGCAACCGGACTCCTAGCGTTATGTCTGTAACTATCCAGATTGTATGATTGCTCCGTAACTTTCCCCTCATGACCGAGTTCTTTGGCTGCTTGCTCAAATGACAATCCCGATGCAATTTTCCCCAGAACCGCATTCATTCTCTTCTTTTTCTGACGTTTGAGCTCCTCATCGGTACTCAGGTTAGCATCAAGAAAAGACAAGGATATTTGCTGCACCTTCACAGTTGCCGGCGCTCTGTACAACTTATCTTTTTTGGTCTCTGGTCTCGTAGAACGTTCTCATTTGCTGTTCAGTCGGCTTCCATTCCTGATCCATCAGGCGGTTTTTGACGGATAAAATGGAATTTCCCATCACATATTCTAAATAAGCCTCCTCGGTGTATTGGGCGGGTCCGAAAACCACTTGGTTATTTTTGATGGCTTTTCGTCTTCTCTCGTTTTCATGATTGAGATTTTGTAAGAAACTGTCGTAACTGATCTCAGGCAGCACTCCCTGCTCCTTGGCGATGATTTGCTGAATTTTTAGACTCACGCTATTTTCCAGTGCCTTCTCTTTTAACAACTCCAGCGGAATTTCTCCTCCGAAGGAAGTGGTCCAAAATGTGGCCGACTGCCCAGCATCATATTTCTCGTGGAAATAATGGATGATCCCGGATTTATTGGCATGAATGGCTCTTTGATATTCACTTGTATGAATCGGAATACCGTTTACCGTTGCAATAAATGCGTCTTCCTGATTTGCATTTGAAGGTTTCGGCTTCGCGAGGATCGCGACACTCAGGAAAACCAGGGTTAAAATTCCGGCCGTGATCAGCCATACTAGGCTGCTTTTATTAGGTGTCAAAATACTCATAAGCATCCATCACCTTTCACGTACTTGAATCTGGTCCTCGAATAACCACGCTGATGCATCCAAGCACCTCCAACAAAGTGTTAATTCTGCTTCATGTGGTTTCATTATAGGCGCAAAAAGAAAGCGCTATCAATTTCGTGTTTTTTACAATAGTTTCACTTTTTTTACTTATTTGGTGTTTTGGAAGCTCTTCGAGCCAAGTATGCCTCTTTATGGTTTTATATTAAAAATAGAATAACCCTAAAGGGCAGCCATTCTCTTTAGGAAGTGACTAGCCTCTAGGGTTACAAACGTTATCCTCAAACCAAAGATGTTATAAAAACGTATAATCTTATTTTTTGCTATCTACAGGAATAGTTATCTTTTTATTATAGGTTTTTATATATTTGAATCCATCCAACAACAGGCGTTCCGGCTTATCCGATGTGTTAAATGAATACGTTTGCTCCCACAGAATGTTACCGTTGTTCAGATCCCAAGGCCGTGCAGCGGAAATTGATGATACGGGAACAACGTTCGACCCCACTTGTATGGATAAACTGTCCGTTTCCAAAATGATAAATTGCTTTCTGGCAATCACGATGTCATAACCACTGTCGGTTTTTGTTACACTGCGAATCCATAATTTTTCGCCGCCTATTCGGATGGATTGATCAGATGGAGAGACTAGCGAAATAGGTTCCTCTACTTTTTGATATCCATCGAAATTTTCGAGGACAAACTCGATGGTTTCAATTTTGTCGGTTGGAAGCACATCGAATTCAAGCTCAAATCCAGGGAATCCCGTGTTGGTGTAATTGCTCGATCTTCCTCCCCAGTACTCCACTTCGGTTCCATTCACCAATAGCTTTGTTTTAGCAAAAAACCATGGGTGTCCCTTATTCTCTAGTTCATAATGCCCTCTCACGATGGTTGAGGTTGGCGAGGCCGTAATGGTGTCATAGTGAATAGTTCCCTGATCCACAGCAACGGATTTTGAAATTTTCTGATTTATAATACTCTTCATTGCTTTATTTGCTTCAAATTTGAAGGAGATCGTAGAAGATGCCTGTTCCCCGTTATCCTGCCACTTACTGAAAGTCGCCGTTAATGTTCTGGAGAATGGACTAACAGGCTCGAATTTATACACTCCTTTGTATTGCGAGCCGTCTTTGCTATAATTTCCATATCCCGCTTTCGGATCCGAATCCGTCAAGAATCCGTGTAATTTATCCACGTTGTAATGAGATGAACGATCCTCGGGACCAAATCGAGTGCCTGCAGGGAAATCGATGGTGTAATACATTAAGAATGCATTATCGTCCGAAATGACACCATTGATGGTAATGACCGAGCCGTCGTCAAACTTTTTGCTTTTATTAACCGTTTGCCCGTAGCCTTGTTCCGCCACTTCTGAAAAGCTGAACGAGATCAACTCGTTTCGATCAAGCAGCTTCGCACCGTAATAAGCGAATGCAGGATATTGATACATACCGACAATCAGAATGAATGCTGCAGCAGCTGATGCAACCCATAGCAGAGCTTTATTCCTTTTTCTCGATTTGACGGGAACATTCTGAAGTGCATTCCGAAGTCTTCCCTCAAGTTCTGGTGGGGCTTGCACCCTATTAATGCTCTGCTTGTGCTCTTGTAATTTCTCCTCGATCGTTCTCATAACGATCACCTCCAATCAAGACTTTGAGCTTTTGGATTCCTTGTGACATTCTTGATTTGATGGTGCCTATTGGTACACCGGTCATGTCCGCAATCGTCTGGTATGACAGATCATGAACATATCGAAGCTCGATTACTTCCCGCTGCTTCGCATTAAGATGGGATAACAGCTCCTCCATGTCCATTGCAGACTCTGTATAGCGAAATGGATTATCGTCAGTTAATCCGGCAAGTGATGGCTCTTGATCCTCTTCCATAGGTAAATATCGCTTCTTTTTGCGAAGCAATGTTTTGCAACGATTGACGAGAATGGTTTTGCTCCAGCTGTAGAAGGCTCCGCCATTTTGCAGCTGATCGATCTTTTCATAAATGGATACAATCATGTCTTCCATGGCATCCATCGCATCATGCTCGTTTCCCATATATGAATAAGCAAGACGATAATAAGCGTCCTGATCGGCCATGATGAGTTGCAATAATGCTTCCTTGCTGCCTCTTTGGGCTTGTTTGACAAGACGGCTTATTCTCATGTTCCCCCTCCTTCCATAGATAAGAGTTGGCAAAGGCAATAAAAGTTCATTTTTGCATAAAAAAACTCCACAACCAGGTCACAGGATAGATCTTTCATCCCGAGAGAGGTTGCGGAGAGCGATTATCTGGTAACTGATTCGATGCATAATCGCAGTATACGAAAATCCGCCTAAGTCTTCATCGCTAGATATCCCCCACCTGATTCACCTTGGCAACCGACAAGTACACACTGGCCACGCCGATTAGACTCAGCACGCCATATAGCATATCCGTATTTAGCGTAATATGAAGCAGTCCGGTGAAGTTAGGGAACTGCGCAAGAAACACGGCGCAAATCACGGTCGGAATCACTGCCCGCTTCCATATTCCGAACAAAAACAGCGGAACAAAGCTGATCAGGGCGACAACGACGGAATGAACAATCGATCTGACCGTAAAGGCCATGAAGTCCTCCAGCGTTGGCTGTCCATGTATCACGTCGAATATCTGATCAATCACATAGGTGGTGATCCCGGACAGGACAAAGGATACAAGCGTGCAGAGGAAAACCGCCAGGAAGATAAAACACACTTTTGCCATAACCAGCTTCTTTCGGCTGATCGGATATCCAAAAGATAAAGACATCGTTTTATTCTTATATTCTTCGATAAACACATGATTAATCATGGAAGCGCCAAACAGAAGAAGTCCCATTTGAATCGGCAGCATCAGCTCTAACGCATTTGCATAGCTTTTTGAGAAATCCACAAAAGCCATATCAGCAAAGATAACTTTTATAAAGAAGGTTGGTAAAAACATAATAATTACCCAGTAGACAATCACTTCACCAATAACTTTTTTTTGATCTAATTTTCTCCACTCGAGCTCAATCAGTTTAGCCAACCTTACCGCCCCCTTGGATTTGATTATAAAAATAGTCCTCCAGCGTACTCGTATGCTTCTGGATCTCCTCGATTTCAATATCGTTCGATATCAACGTCTTTGAAATGTCGCTTGTGGATCGGTTCATATCATATATGCGGATCCTTGTGTCCTTTACGATTTTGATATTGGAAATTTGAAGATCATGCTCAAGCAAGTAGACCGTTTTCTGTACATTCGAGGTTACCAGTTCGATATAATCGGTACGCAGCTTCTGTATGTCCGCCAGTGCCACTTCATTTACCAGTTTCCCTTGCTGGATCATCCCGATTCGGTCAGCCATCTGCTCAATCTCGCCCAGGATGTGACTGGAAAGAAGAAACGTGATGCCGTATTCCTTGTTTAACATCCGGATCAATTCCCGCATATCTTTGATCCCGATGGGATCCAGCCCATTGGTGGGTTCATCCAGGACAATCAGCTCTGGCTTCGTAATCATAGCGCGGACGATCCCGAGCCGCTGCTTCATGCCCAGTGAGAAATCCTTCACTTTCTTGTCATCTATCCCGTGTAAATTGACCATATCCAGCGCTTGGGAAACTGCCTTTCGATCATAAAAGCCCAGATATTCGCAGTGGATCCGCAGGTTCTCCATCGCCGTTAAATGCTCGAAAAAAATCGGATACTCGATGATGCTTCCTACTCGCTTTAACCCGTCCTTTGCTGATTCCGTAAGCTTCTTGCCAAATAGCATAATCTCTCCGGATGTAGGGATGATGAGCCCGGTGAGCATTTTCATAATCGTCGTTTTACCGGCACCGTTTGGTCCTAGTAAACCGTAGGTTTCTCCTTTTTTTACCGTGAGATTAACGTTCGAAGTAATCGTTTTGCCTTTTACCGTTTTGGTGAGCTCATGGGTTCGAATGACTTCATTCATGCGAGCTTGATCCTCCCGTCTATAATCGTTCTTTGGATTACTTCTATCCTAAAGCAAAGAATGGATGATTTTTCTTACTCATTCCTTACAAGTTTCTTAAGTGAGGCTGGAATCAAATGTTGCATCCTGTAGTTCGTAAAAAAGAGGCGTTCAGACCGAACACCTCTCTTGGGAAGGACTAATATGACACTTGTTTAAAAACGCACGTAAACATCGTTTTCTCAAACGGTGTACTCGTTAACTGAATCGAACCCTTCATGGACTCCGTTAAACGTTTCGAGATGCTTAAGCCCAGCCCGCTTCCCTGGAATTGCGGATTTCGGGCATCATCTAGTGTGTAAAGTCTTTCAAACACGCGGTCCTGGTGGACTTCCGTAATCCCTTTTCCGCGATCCCACACATCGACAGCAACCGAATCTCCATCTTCCCGAAGAGTTAAACCAAACACGCCTCCGTCACTCCCATACCGGATCGAATTGGATATTAAATTGCTCAATATTCGATGCAGCGCTTGCTCATTGCCAAGTATGTAAAGGGGACGCTCCGGAATATCAAGCTCCACCCGAAGACCTTGGGATATCAACAGCTCATAAAACTCAAGCACGCTTTGGCGGCAAATCTCATTGAGAGAAATTTTGCTGAGCGGGATTTCATAGTCTTCCGATTCGATTTTTACAAGATCAAAAAATTGGTTAAGCAATGCAACCAGACTGTTCACCTTATCGTTGAGCCGCTGGATCATCTGCTTCCGTTCTTCTTCGGTGATCGATTCGTCATGGTTTAGCTTCTCGGCATACCCCAGAATTACCGTCAGGGGCGTCTTCAAATCATGGGACATGTTGGATATCATTTTCTTCAGGCTATCCTTGGTTCTGGCGTAATCCGCAATCACTCTTTGGTTGTAATCCAGAAGACGGTTCATTTGGATGAGCAAATGTTGAACCGCTGGCTGGTCGGTTTGGAGCAGCACCTTCTCGGCGGTTTGGTGTTCGATGATGTCCGCCATTTTGTTCGATATTTCCTGGATGTGCCGATTCCAATTTCTTCGGGAAACATACTGCCAAATATTCATCAGGAGCAGAACAGCAATCAATGCGCTTAGAAAGATAATCATGGTTACCCACCCAATTTATATCCGATTCCCCAAACAGTGCGAATAAATTGCGGGTTTGACGGATCATCCTCGATTTTTTCACGAAGCCTGCGGATATGAACGTTAATCACATTTTCATTCCCGTAATAATCATCTTGCCAGACAAATTGATAGATTTGCTCTTTCGTGAACACCCTGCTCTGATTTGTTAAGAACAGTTTCAAAATATGAAATTCCTTGAGGGTGAGTGTTATGTTCTGACCTCGGACCTGTGCAGTAAACGTACTTAAATCAAGGATGAGGTCCCTAAAATGAATCCGATCCTCTATTGGCTGACTTTCGGTCCGTATATATTGGGTTGCCCTGCGAATGGCAGCCTGCACTCTGGCGGTCAGCTCGATCATGGAGAACGGCTTGCTTAGATAATCATCTGCGCCAAATCCAAGTCCAAGCGCCTTATCGAGGTCGCTTCCCTTTGCGGAAATAATCACCACGGGAACGACGCTTTTTTCCCGGATCCGCTTTAGAACGTCCATGCCATTAACTTTAGGGAGCATTAAATCCAGCAAGACCAGGTCAAACTCTTCCTTGTCAATACAGGATTCCGCTTCCTCTCCGTCCATTGCAATAAGCACTTCATAGCTTTCCTGTTTTAAATGGCTTTCAATCAGCTGGCTGATTTCCCTATCGTCTTCGATAAGCAGAATTCGCTTCGGCATGTTACTCCCCCCAGGCACCTCTATACATCAATCGATCTTTGGGAACCCGCCGTAAAGCCCGGATTCGCTGCTCCCTCATCATTTAGCAAAAGCCATCCTGCAGGGATGGCCTTTAAATCCTGAAATATAAATTGAAATCAAAAAACGATGTAAATAGCTAAGTCTTTCCAAATGATAACAAAATGGAAAAAGTAAGTCTAGATTAGTTATGTTTATTCCATGAAATCGTTATTTCAGGGCTGCATAAGATCTCGCGATTTGGTGCAATGTAGTCATGCAGAGACTATAAAGATACAACTTGGAGGGAACCTAATGGCTACAAGCAGACAGCATCAAGAAGCGCATGGAATCGGACAAATCGAAGACCAGTTAAATGATCAAATGGAAGCAGCTGAAGAAATCCAAGGACAATCGAAGCTGGACCGAGAAATCGATAAAGCCGCTCGCCGTGATTCGGATCCATTGAAAGACGTTTCGAAGTAAACAGAGTCAGTCTGCAAATCCAACCCTATTCATTGAAATAAAAAATCCCATCTGGAGATCCTGATGGGATTTTTTTAGAGCTAAATTTCGAGATAAAAGTACAAATCCCGACTTTACGTGGGGGATGTACTTCCTATGAGCAATCTTTTAGATCTTAAGGCATCTATCAAAAAAGATCCAACCGTATTTACGACAGAAGGTCAATAATATTTGAGGCTTCAACCTTCTTAACGCTTCCGGCAGACACAAACCATAAGCGGACTATCGGCTTGGAATACACTTTTATCAAAATTTCCGTACATCTCTTCAAGCGTAAATCCGTTATAATATAATAAACTTTCAAGTTCTTGTGGATAAAAGTAACGAAGTGCAAAATTTTCTTCGGTAACCGTGACATCAGTCCCGGCCTTCCATCTCCGATTTGTAAACTTATAAAATTCCAACTGATTTCTATGATCATACTTGCGAAGGTACGTACTGCTGCATTGAAATCCTTCCTTATCCTCCCATGAACCTGAATCCCTTTCCGATTCATCGTCCACCGCTAAGCGCGAAAGAATGGGGTTGCGCGTTTCGAATGCAAATACGCCGTTTTGATCCAGATGTCTATGAATGCTTCTAAGCAAACCATCCACCGATTCTCTATCAAGAAAATGCTGGAATGAGTTACCGGTTGTGTAAATAAACCGGTACGTCCTACCCAATTCAAATTGTCTTGCATCAGCGTGGACCCAATTTATTGAGACATTTAGTTCGGCTGCCTTTCGCTTTGCAGCTTCTAACATTTCATACGTAATATCTATCCCTGTCGTATCATGGCCTTGTTGAGCCAAAGGGATTGTCAGCCTCCCTGTCCCGCATGCAACATCCAATACAGGGCCGCCGGAAAGATTGCTTAGGTCCAAGAAAAACTTGCCTTCCATGGTCTCATCCAAATCATTCAGCGCATCATAAGCTTCCGCGTCGCGATAGCCTTCTAAATTATCGAATGGTAACAATGAGCCGCTCTCCTTCCCCGATGGTTCAGCTGATCAAGGATTGATTCCATGACCCCATCCCCTCTTTCGGATTGCTTTACTAATATTAATTGCATACACATAGAATAGGCGGTTTCCTTGACTGTTTAAAGGAATAGAATGTATTTAATGGTTCTATCCACCCAGACCTGCATAGACAAATTGGGGAAGATCTAGTCCACTCGGGTTAACGCCGACAGAAGGCCTGTGTTACCTTATCTCTTTAAGAATATATGCCGATATCGTTCGCGACCTCGATTACGGTGTTGTGCGATATCCTCATTTCCAGTCCCTGTCATCAAGTGCGCTAAAAGATTATTTTTACATGGCTTCTCTTTGTTTATCTCAGCGATGCTGGTACTTTTACACCGAGGAGCTTGCCCTCCGCCTGGATTATGATCATACCGTTTGTCATTAGCGTGGATTCGTGTAAATCCGCACCCGTCTTTACTCTAAAAACCGGCTTTGCCGTCAACAAATTGATGCCAAGTAAAGTACCATTACGTTGAGCCCGATATATTCCTTTCCCATACACGTCAATCTGGGCAGCTGGTGCATCGCTGTTCCATCCAATCACTCTGCCATTCACAAGTTTGGAGCCGGCCAATCCGCCGGTATTTCTGTTCTTAAAAATCAACCGTTCCTGCACGAGCCCGATCAGCTCCCATTCTTCCCCATAGGGACGTTGAAACGTCCGTAGAGGAGCTAATCCTGTTTTATAGGCATCAAAATGGTATTCGGCCACTTTATCGCCTTGATCGATATATAACTTCCCTCCGGTCATAAACGAGCTACCTCCACCATACTGATATGGCGGTTCTCCCGACAGTTTCCAGTTATATTCGCGAGTACCCTTCTTTGCACCGGTTTTCAGGTTAAACACATTGACGATCAATTTGCGGTCCGGCAGCGACTGATAATCAAACAACAGTGGCGAGTAATAATCAACCGAATAGACAAGACCGTCTTTGACTTGAAGCGCATCTCCCTGACCGAAATCCTCCCATAGCTTCTTCCCCGTCTTCTTGTCATAAGCATTCAGTTGGATGGACGTGAGCGCGCCTTGGACAAGGAAAGTCCGAAGGACGACGCCATCCGCCTCATGTAAGTAATCTGTTCCGTTACCTTCTCCCGCCGGCTCGTTCATTTTCCAACGCAGCTTACCCGTTGCCTTATCCAATGCAAAGGTCATGCTCCCTTTGATCGCATACAGCGTGTCGGATGTCGGCACCAATGCCTCTGTTCCGTAACGTGCATCAATCAAGATGGATGTCTTCGACTGCCACTTCAATTTTCCAGTTTTCGCATTTACGGCGTAGGGCCTTTGATCTGCAGTTAGACCATAAATAACGCCATGATCATATACAAGATATGGTTTCAGGTCTTTGCCGTAGCTCCAAAGCCTTTTACCTGTCTTCGCATCGATTGCAATCAGCCTGCTCCCGGCGAATGTGAACACCTTGCCCTCTTCGGCAATGGCATGGCGTCCTGAATAGGCCTCATCCATTTTGAGATAGTTATCCACCTGAGCCGTCCAGGAAGGTTTCAGCTCGGGAACAGTGAGCACGGAAGAAGGATGCCAATTACGGATCGAAATATCTGCACTTTCTGCGTTCGCCTGCGAAGGTAGTATGGACATTGCGCCATGGATTGTAAGGGCTCCAGCGGCAATAACCGCGATTAGTCGCCGGAGGCGTTGAGGGCTTTTTTTGTTCGTTAATCGGTTGTTCTTCATTTTACGCATATGTGTCCTCCCATAGGTAACAGTTTCTTGTCACTAGACAATAAAACGCTTCATTAAAGGGAAAGGTTACATCCGAGTACCTTGATTTTATCTTCTATCGAACACTTACGATCTTCATCCCATACAACTGATATCTCGAAGGTTCCTTTTTCAAAGAAGAGAGGCAGTCTACCACAGATATTTTGAGCCGCCATTTGGTTTACCTCCATCATCTCGTTGACCTCTTATTTCGATAACGGGACGATATCTCCTGCAGTCCAGGTCTTGTAACTCTATGAGAGGATGTTTTGGGGTTTTGAGTTGATGATATCTCCGTCTATAAAAGGATGAACAAGTCCTTGAGGGGGTGTTGCCTCAGCGTTATTTATAGAAGACTTAAAGACGTTGACTTTATATATGGCCCCACCTATAATCTACTTAAATTTTTTCCCACGATGGAACCGGAAAGGAGAGAACAATCAACAACAATCAAATGGCTTCTCGAAATTGTCCATATAAAAGGAGGAAGTTCATGAATTCCTGGATAAAAAAAACGGCCATCCTGTTCGTTTATTCCATGAGTGTAAGCTCGCTTGCGCCTCTTGGCTCTGGATTCGCCCAGAGCACCCCCGAGATGGTCTCCAATTACTCACCCGTCATTAACAACGCGGGCTTTGAAGACTTGGGAAATGGCAGTGAAATTCCGGGCTGGACCTATTATTGGTCACCACTGACGGACGAATATTCCATCTCGGTCACGGACTCCAAAAGCTACGAAGGCAACTATGCTTTAAAGATGGTCGACGGAGGACCAAAATCACTGGGATTAATCAGTTCTTCCTTTCCGGTCACGGAAGGAACCAGCTATGTCTCCTCGGTGAAAACCTTGCTGGAACAGGGCTCGGTGGCGATGATTGTATACTACTACGATGCTCATCATAAGGAAATCAGCAACAGCCGCGCCTCCCTATCCTCCGTAAGCAGCGATTGGTTGGATCTTACGCATGAAGGCGTCGCTCCTCCCGGTGCCGTTACAGCCAAGATCATGCTGTACTCCGGAACTGCCGGGTACAGTACCGCCTATTTCGACCATATGACGGTGTCTGCAGCCACAGCAGCAGATGTACCCGTTGCCTTCGGAGATCCGATTGATCTGGGAGCAGCGACGAAAACGGTCAAAACCAGCGGGGCTGCGATGGCCAATGGTGAGGTTTACTTCGCAACCAACGGAACGCCTTCGACCTTTTACGCACTGGATGCCGCAACCGGCCAAGTCCTCTATTCCTCTCCGGTTCAAGGTGTGAACACGGTGTATGGTGTAGTATCCGGTTCCGACGGCAATGTATATCTATCCGGCGTGGAGAACGGCATGCTGTATCGTTATTCCCCTGCTGCGAAAACGTTGGAATCTGTAGGCGTCAATCCGTCGGAAAAGCTGGTCTGGGATTTGGCGGCCACCTCGGACGGCAAAATTTACGGTGCAACGTACCCAAACTCCAAAATCTTCGAGTATGATATTGCCTCCAATCAATTCCGTGATCTCGGAAGCGTTCGAGAGGATGTCATGTACGCCCGCGGTATTGGGGTGACAGACCGTTATATCTATGTCGGGGTGGGAAACCCTGCTTATTTATACAAGATTGATCGACAAACAGGTGAAAAATCTGAAGTGAAGCTTCCGAACTCCGGAGCCAATGACATGATCGCCGACATCTGGTCGTATAATGGAAAGCTGTTCGTACGTTCCGGCGCTACTACCCTGTTTATTTTGGATGAAGAGAGCGAAGAAGTGCTTCAATCTCTCCCTTGGCCTTCACCAACCCGTTTTGACAGTATGATCTCTCCTCCTTCCCCACTAGACCGTGATCTGGTGTATTTCCGGAACGTGGTGAACAGTGAACTGGTGACCTATAATACGGCGACCAATGAAATTATCCCTTTAGAGGGTGTCGTTCTGCCAAATTCAACGGTCCGGGCCTATGATTGGGTCACTCTGCAAACCGGGCATAAAGCCGGCAAAACCTTGCTGGCCATGGTAACAGAAAAGCTGGAATACGTGTTGTTTGATCCTGAAGATCAGGCGGTGGAGACGATCATGCCTGAAATTGAAGCCGAAGGCATTGATATTCAGAGCCTGGAGATGGGGCCGGACGGGAAACTGTATATGGGAGGCTTCCATACAGCCTTATCCATATTTGATCCAAAATCCAATGCCTATGAGCTGCAGGAACGTGTCTTTCCACAAATCGAAGGGATCGGATTTTTAAACGATAAAATATATTTCGGCACCTATGGAGGTGCTGTCATCTACAAATACGATCCATCCCAGCCGTACAAGAAAGACGTCAATCCTTCGCTCGCATTCAATATTGAGGATGGTCAGAGCAGGCCGTTCGCTTTCGCAACTGGCGAGGACCAGCTGTTCATCGGAACAATCGCCGACTATGGTCTCGTTAAAGGGGCATTGACTATGTACGATGAACCAACCGATACCTGGACCACCATTCCGGATATTGTGGAGAATCAAAGCGTGATGTCCGTTGCCTATAAAGACGGACTGGTCTATGGAGGAACAACGATCCATGGAGGCGGTGGCTCTACCCCCGCGGCTTCGGAAGCCAAAATGTTCATTTTTGATCCTAAAACCAAAAGCAAAGTCAAGGAATTCTCTCCTGCGATCCCCGGCATGGCATCACATCAGTTGATCGGTGACCTGAAGGAAGGGCCAGACGGCCGCTTGTGGGGTGTGACTTGGGGGAAAACAGCGTCAGGAACCACCGTATATTCCGTGTTCGCTATGGACGCAGCTTCACAGGTGATCGAAAAGAGCAAGCTGCTATATCCGAATACTCCGTCCGGAAGTACATGGAGACCTTATTTTCTCCGTTTTGGCGACGATGGTCTGCTCTACACCACGGTCGGACGTACACTAACGGTTATCAATCCGGAAACGATGGAATCCAAAAAAATAGCCGACAACGTCCATCTCATGACCTTGGCAGAGGATGGTGGAATCTATTATGCGGAAGGCTCCCATCTCAAGAAGCTCCCTGTCGCATTGAAAGAAGTCGCATTGAAGCTGGATACGTCGGTGCTCACTGCTGGAGAGCAGGCACAGCTTGCAATGAGCGGAACCCTGTTTAATGGAAAACCCGCAGACTTGGCTCAAGCTTCGATCAACTACACGAGCTCTGACGAAAGCATCATCACCGTGTCCGATTCCGGTTCCATTCAAGCGATCCGTGCAGGAAGGGCTGAAGTTCAAGCCGCGGTTGTTCTGAACGGTGTCAGCGTCCGTTCCAACTCGGTAGTGGTGGAAGTCCGTGCAACAGCGGAACAAGTGATGGAACAGCTTCAACAGGAATTCAATCTTCGCGCCGCTTCGGGAGAGATTCTGAAACCGCTTGAGAATCAATTGGCGAACAGCCTGAAGCAGACCGAACATCATTTACTCAAAAGACAAGTAGCCCAGGCCATTCACCATCTTGAGAAATTCACCCGAGATCTTGAGGATCCGAAAATGAATGCGTATATCACTCCGGCCGCAAAGGAGGCATTAGAGCTCCAGGCAGCCGAGCTGCTGGATACTTTAAATCAACAGCTGGACAGCTGAGAATCGGTGCTAAAAATAAGCCTAAACAGCGTGTACCGCAAGGTACACGCTGTTTGCGTTTCGTTTCGAAACCCGTGTAGGTTTCATGCCTCGTTCACCGAGCAGCTTGTAACAAGGGGCCGTTATAAATGCTTAATCCGCGAGCGGTAGCGATCAATATATGCCTGATTGTGTTCAAAGCCGCCCGAGATATTGCCGCTTACATATATTGGCGGTTCAATCCCACGATCGATCAGCTTCTCGGCAACGCTAGTCATCACCATATTCAGGATAATACTGCCAATGGCCGTTGACCCCGACGCCATTTTAACCCCCGATGATGGCAGCTCGACCAGCGCATCTCCATGCGGCATATGATTGTCAATGACCAGATCGGCTATATCCCGAAGCCGATGACCCGAATGGTGGCGGGTTTCATCGCCGGAATAAGCGGATGAGCATAAGGCAACAACTTTCAGTCCCTTTGCCTTGGCTGCCATTGCCATTTCTACTGGCAGACTGTTTATTCCGGAATTGGAAATCACAATAATAACCTCTCCGGGATGAACGATATAGTTATCCAGAATATGTTCGGCATAACCGGACATCCGCTCCACCTTAGAGCTTTTAACTGCCCCCTCATGCAGCATGATGCTAGTTTCGAGGATGGCATTTACCGGCACCATTCCTCCGGCTCTATAAAAGAAATCCTCCACCAGCAAATGTGAATGACCACAGCCAAACAGGTGCAGCAGCCCATCCTTTGCTATGGAATCGGCAATCCATTCTGCAGCCTTGTTTATGGACTCGCTTTCTTCACGCGTAATAAGTTCAATATGATCCATCATGGTCGAGACAAATTTGTAGGCAAGCATATGGTTTTCCCCTCCCTGGTCACATTTCTTATTGATGATCAATCGTTGAAGGTTACCCGAATAGATGTCAGCAAGTTCCGGTTTATAGATTCATTTCGATCTTGAATTTGTATCGGTCACCCCTGTATAGAGATCGGACAAATTCCAGCGGTTTATCTGCACCCTCCGTGTACGTGATTCTTTCAATCAGCATTGCAGGCTCATGCGGTCCGATCTCCAATATGCCCGCCTCATCGGGGTAAACGCTTGCAACTTCGATCGTTTGGATCGCCTTTACCAGCCTGATTCCGCAAACCTCCTCCAGCTTCTGATAGAGCGATACGTTCTCCATATCCATACCATAAAGCGGCTTTACTTGATCGTATCGCAGGTAGGAACGTTCAAGCGCCATCGGCTCTCCGTCTGCGGTGCGTACCCTTACCAACTCGAGCACTTCCTCATCAGCATCCATCTGCAGCCGGGAAGCAACCTGCTTGGTTGCCGGGATCACCTTCATCGACACCACCAGTGCTCCCGGAACGATTCCCCGATTCTCCATATCCTTACTGAAGCTTGTCAGCGAAGTCAAAGGCTGTTCAATTTTCGGCTGTGATACAAACGTGCCTACGCCACGCTGCCTGTATAGAAGCCCTTCCTGGACCAACTCGTTGATCGCTTGGCGAACCGTCAGCCGGTTGATCTCAAACTCTTCTGCCAGCTCCCGTTCCGACGGTATTAATTGCTCGGGTATATAATGCCCGGTTGCGATTTCGTTTCGCAAATACTCCTTCACTTGAAAGTAGAGTGGTATCACGCTGTTCTTATCAATGACACTCTTCTTTTCTTTCATCGCATCATCCACCTCCAAACATCTAGAGATATAGTTGTCTATACCAGTTGTTATGGAGAATTATAAATATGGTTGTTTATGCTGTCAATACATTCTATAAAAAAACAAAAGCCGCCTACCTGGCGACTCATGACACATGTATGATTTTGTAACGAAAACCATGATGATTAGTCTTGCAAAAATGTTACTATTGTTGTTAACGCCTTCAGCCAGCGGAGTCAGTAGAAATCACTTCCCGCTCTCCAAACCGTGTCACCTCCGCTGTTATGAAAACTCAACTTAATAGTCCAGCAGCCGACCATGATCATGCCATGAACCGTACATTTTGTTTTCTCTCGTGTTTTCTATGAATTTTTCTAGTCTGCTGCCAAATAATTCCCGCTGATTTTTGACGCTTTGGATCGTGTCGATCCGAACTCTTTTATATAGTTCTGGGAGTGCCATAAAGTTCTCATAGACTAACTTCTCCTCTTGTATCCTTTGCTCAATAACCTCATCTATTTTAAAAGAATCGGGGCCCATATCGGGAAGTACCCGTCTTCCTTCCTCTCTCATGAATCCCAGCTTTTCGAGTCGGCGGACTCGTTCTTTATTCAATTCCGTCCAGGAGCTTTTTTTACTTCGGGGTGACAATCTCTGCGCTAGCCCAGTTTCAGAAATTTTCTTCTTGACGCTATCGATCCATCCAAAGCACAAAGCTTCTTCGACCGCATCCAAATACAGCAGCGTTTCGGGATTAGGTTTCATACCAACGATGACCCAACAGCATTTCTCTGTCTTGCTATGTGCCAGCAGCCATGCCCTCAATTCTTCTCTCGAATTTCCCGAAATCACATTTTCTATTTCCATCAACCCTTCTCCTTTCTAAGCATGATTAGCATAAAACTGGTCGCGTCTCTACTCTTAGAATTATCGGTCTTTTCAGATAAATTAAATCCATCCATGTATGGTAGTTATGCAGTTCTACGGGATGGTCCATCGTTTCCCTTCCTCTCCTTTTACCTTCTTTCGTTGTGGTTGTCTTCCTAGTTCTAGAATAAAAAAAGATATATGACAGCTTACCGTCATATATCTTCATAAAATTTGAGAACATTGGGAAACCGTTCTTTCAATCCGGCTTCCATCAACCAGAAACACGGGGCTTAGTCGGGTCGCAGTTCGGGCTCTTTATTTCACCCAAATCGGCCAGCTTGGACAGATAGTAGCATTCTTCACGATACATATGGTCAGGCATTAACGGGTTAATCCGATCCAGCACCTCCCCGGTTAATTCAAGCTCCTCAAGCTCCGATAGGAAGTGCATGAACACCTTCATTTCCAGGTCAATATCCGCATGGAATTTGTGCATAGCCGGAAATTCCTTAAGATGGGTCCGTAAATAACCGACCATTTCAACGGCTTTCAGATAAAAGCCTTCAAAATCCTTCTGGAACGCCATGCTTTTCGCAATCAAGGACTTCTCCGCAAAATCCAAATCGGCCGCGATGCTTGCCGCATGACCAAAGGCATCCTGAAGCCAGAGCAGATCGTGATGCAAGGCATGAAAACGGGGAACGCCGCGTCCTTCAAGAAGCGATTCCAGAATTCGCTGGTACTCCTCCAATTCGTTCACCATATGATTCACGAAAGATGGAGTCAGAAGCAGGTCTATCTTGCCTGCGAGCTGACGTTCCAGCAGATTCAGCTTGAACTCGCGCAGTTCATGCACAGCATGACTGGCCTCTTGCGTCAGTTTGTCGATGAACGCAGATGCATCCGGTCGCCTAGCCTCGCCGAGCAGGGCATCGAAGTTGTCTCTTAACCGTTCAGCAATCGCAACATCCGTTTTTTCCTTCGGTGAAAGTGCAGTAAAAATAAACCGGCAGTGGTCGCCAAGAATCTGCAGCCAAAACCGGTGTTCATACAAGGGGTCTCTCATCCGCCTTGCCTCCTCCCGCAGCCTTTATTCTCCAGAAATATATGCAGCTGCAGGCGGAGTAGACCAGAGAGCGCCGAAACATATGGAAAAAGCTCTTCCTACGTACCGCAATGTTGCATATTCTTATGCAGGGTAATTTGTCATTTGGATTTTCTAGTGAGGACTAGCAATAATATATAGATATAATAGATTGCACTTAAAGCAAGTATGCTGTAAAACAATGCGGTGACCGACGTTGGTGCCCACACTTTAATAAATCCCCAAGTCACCCCTCCAAGCAGCATTTTCGGAGCCTTGATCAAGAGCAGGATTACAATGGTTACGAATAATGTGTGCAAGTTTATCCATAAAGCTCTTTTTAAATTGAAAGGCCTATAGATTCGTTGTTTTCGGATTGTCATTGAAATGACTCTAACCGATAGAAACAGGAGCAAAACTCCTATAGCCGCAATAGCAGCCAAAATATAGGTTAATATCTGATCCAATTGCTGATAGCTGTCGGCATGGCGGTACGCTACTTCTCTGCCTTCCCATATATCCATAACTCCCTGTCCAATGGCTGTTGTATAGCTTGATTTCATATTGGCCAGGATCGCCACACCTACTTGTTCGTCAGGCTTCAATATGAAATAGGAGCTGAACGTCGGATTTTCGCCGGCATGAAGGAGATATGTTTGTCCTGAGCCATGTTGAACTCCCCATCCTGCAGCATAATGCGTATTCTGGTCGAAGGGCTCAACGGAAAGATCGGGCTCGTGCGATTTTTGAATGAGGTGCTGGTCCATCTCGCTTGTTGAAATATGCCCTAATTGGAGATGTAACCATTTTGCGATATCGTTTGAATTGCTGATGATATAACCGGCAGGGATGTTTCCTCTGTATACAGGTGCGGTGTAAGCTTGTTCCTTCATAAATCCTAGTTTATAACCGGTAGCGATTACCTCGGATTGAAGCTGATGCAGCCCTACGTAGGAGTCCTTCATCCCAATTGGATCAAGAACATGCTGCTTTATGTACATGTCAAAAGGCTGTTTAGTAACGCGCTCAATTACATATCCCAGCACATCGTAATTGATGGTCGCATACTCAAATGAGCTGCCCGGTTTTCGGTTTAGCGGCTGATCCACCAAGGTTCTAACCGTGAGCTCAAGTGCGTTATCGGCTTTGCTTGCAGGAATCTTGACGATGGTGTTTGAAGCAATCCCGCTTGTGTGATGCATCAACTGATCTATTGTGATCGTTTGAGGCTCTCCATTATATTTTAACTCTAACCAGGGAATATAGGTCCGAACATCATCGGTTCGCTTTAATTGTCCCTTCTGTTCCAGCTGTAAGATAGCGAGTGCCGTAAAGGCTTTGGTCGTGGAGCCGATTTCAAACAATGTATCGGGTGTGACTTCGCTTTTGGTTTTTACGTCTGCATAGCCAAATCCTTTTTGATATACGGTTTTTCCCTTCTCTACAATGACAACCGAGAGTCCTGGAATTTTACTTAGATCGTGTTGTTCTTGAATAAAACGCTCGATTTGATGAATCCGATCATTGGCTTCGGCACGAGCGATGCTGGGGATTGCTGCGGACAAGAGCAGACAGACAACAAGAAAAAACATACAGCTTTTAGGAAGGGATGATCTACGGGCTAGTTCTTTTCCTTTAGGATTTTCCAAATGGCTTTCTCCTCGCTTTATATTTAATAAGCTTAATATAAAGCGAGATTCCAATACCGTGCCATCGATTGACATGACAATCTTCGGTTGGAGCATGACAAATCTGTCACTTCCTCTACCAGCTTTCCCTCCGAGCTAGCTTGTGTTAGTAGACTGATAAATTATATATGAAATAATTAAGCCACCTGGCTCCTTTCCAAGTGGCTCCATTAACCTTGCTACATATTTGATTTTCTTCTTATTCTTTGGAAAATCAGCCTAAACGTCATTATGAAGAATAAAGTATTGACTCAACTTTTAGGCTGAAAAGTTATAATTTACACCCAAAATATTTATATATTTCATGAGTTAACAGGCACAGGAGGATTCATCGGGAATTTCAAGCAATCGTTTACCTCACCTTATTCTGCTGTCTATATTCGCTCGGCAGCATGCCTGTCTGCTCTCGAAAAGTTCTGCTGAAATATTTCTCATCCTCGTATCCGGTTTGCTTGGCAATCCAGACAATTGGCCTCGACGTCTGCTCCAGATATTCCCGCGCTTTATCGATTCGTACCTTGCGTAGATATTCATTGAAGGAATAGCCTACGATTTCTTTGAAACATTGATAAAAGTAGCTTCGGCTCAAATTGACCCGCTTCGCTACATCGATGGCGAATAACGGAGTATCAAGTTCGTCGTGTACGATCTTGACCGCGTTCATAATGCTGCCGCTCACTTCCGGGCTCAGCTGCAGGCTGCCTGACAGCGTTATCCCCATTTCCCTGAAATGTTTCAGCCAGTCCACCACCTCCCGCCAGCACGTAAATGTGTCAGGCATCTTGATCTCATCAGGTTGTATCGCTCTAAATAGCCGGTTCCAGTCAACCATAAAACCGTAGATCCATTGCATTAATTTGGAGACAGGTATACGCAGTTGTTTGAATCGGCTACAAAGCTTATCAAAAGCCTCGTCGTCATGGACCCATGTGAAGGCATGCAGTAATTCCTTCACAGTCTCCGTCTCTTCTTCTCCCGGTTCAGGTTGTTCCACCAGCAGGTCCATGACAGACTTCTCAATCGGATAGGGCTCATGGCCGTCGCAGTCGTAGAAAAAATCTCTTCTTCTATAGGCGCGGATCCGTTGAAACAGATCGGAGGGAGATAAACCGGCAGTATGCCGCAGCTGTACCAAATGCCATCCGGTGCTTCCCACTCCGTTTGGAAGCGGCGGCAACGGGGCATCTTCATAGGGACTTTGAGGCTGAACCTCCCTGGTAAGATCGGTCAACCACAACAGAATAGAGCCTTCCGTTTCGGCTATCCAGCCCAAGGATACGCAATCCGCAACCATTCTGCTTGTAATTGGCTCATCCGGATACGTCAATAGCGCATAGGCCGTTTCGCAAGAATTAACTTCTACGATCGAATCCGCCTCGTTCTTGTGCTTCTGCTTCTCTGCCATAATGCGCGAGTGAATGCGCTGAAACACTTCTTCGAACTGTTCTTTTTCAAGCTCTACCTTGGCAATGTAATCAATGGCGCCCAGGCGCAGCGCTTCCTGGATGTATTCAAAATCCTGATGAAGCGTCAGCACGGCGATCGCGATATCCGGATATAACTTGCGTACAATCCGAATTAATTCGATGCCCGACATCACGGGCATGGCCAGATCGGTCATTAACAGATCTACCCGATTCGCCTTCAGAAAATCAAGCGCCTTCTCCCCGTTGGCAGCTTCGCCTACAACTCTCATTCCGAACGATTCCCAAGGCAAAAAGGACATCAGTCCCTTACGTACAAGCTTGTCGTCGTCTACGATGAGAACATGGATCATTTTGTTGATTTCCCCTCCCCGATTTGTATCGAAATGATGATGCGGGTACCTTTGCCAAGCTCGCTTGTTACCGAAAGACTCGCTTTCCCTTCGTAATGAAAGGCTAACATTCGTTTGACATAATTCAGTCCGATTCCCATTCCCACTCGATGGTGCTCGGTCTGTTCCTGCTCAAGCAATGCCTCAATCGTTTCCTCAGAGATCCCCCCACCGTTATCCCGAATTTCGATCTCGAGTCTGTCATTCTTTCTAACCACCACCTCGATTCTGCCGTTGTCATCCAGCCCGTGATAGAGTGAATTTTCAACCAACGGCTGCAGAATGAATCTGGGAACCGTCACTTCGAGCAATGCGTCGTCCACGTAAATTTTGACATCGAACTGAAAATTGTATCGAATTTGCTGGAGAATGAGATATTGTTTCAGTGAATCAATCTCATCCCTGATCGTCGCGACACTGTTGCCTTTGCGGAGATTGTAGTAGAGCAGTTTGTTCAACGAAGTGACAAGCCTGTCGATCTCCTCCTGACCGTTCATAACGGCAAGCCAGTGAGCAGTATCCAGCGTGTTCATCAAGAAATGCGGATTGATCTGATACTGAAGCTTCTCAATCTCCAGATCCGCTCTGCGCTTCTCCTTGGCCTTGATTTCAGAATACAGCTGCGTAATCTGAACCTTCATATGTTGAAATTGGTTTAACAACATCTCGAATTCCGGTATGCTCGATTGCGTGGCTGCCGCATTAAAATTGCTGCCCGCAATCGATTTGATCTCCTTATGGAAGCGCGACAGCGGCCGGTACACCATTTTCCATAGAAGCCAGCCAATCGTCAGACTGACTACGGCGAACAGCAGCGCCAGCCCCAGCATCTGCATCATCCAGCGGTTTTTCTCGCGGTTGTAGTCGGATTTCGCAATAAGCGAGACCACGCTCCAGCCCTGATTGCTGACTTGTCGATACCAATAATAGTCGGACGTAATACCTGTTACCAGGGATGGCGATAGTGTGTCCGAAAAAAATGAATTTTCAGGGAAGATATCTTGAAGTTCGCTGTAAGAAATTCTTCCGTTGTTGTCCAGAATTAAATGATTGGTATGCTTGCTGACTTCATCCAAATCAAGAATGCTCTGCGTCAGCTTGAAACCGGACTCAATGTAGACATAGGCATCCTCCCTCTCCGGCAAATCCACCTTTCGCAACGCGGAAAGCACATATTGATTGTTGAAACGGTCTTGACTGATATGCGGTCCAAAATAGGTGATGCCATAATACTCTGCGAGGATTGGAAGATTATCGATATGGAATGGCTGCTTCATGCCGGTATTCTCAAAAAGAGTGGTCTGATCGTCGCGTAAATAATACAACGTTAATCCTACATTGGGATTAGTGAACGTGATGAGATTCAGCTGACTTTTGATCTCGTCCGTCAGATAACTCCGGTCATATGGCTGCTTCGCTGTCAAAAACTTTTCAAGCTGCCTACCGACATTCCCCTTGAAGGTCAGTTGTTGGGAAACGTGGTTCAGATTGTTCAGCGTGTTCTCAAGCGACAATCTGACCTGCTTTAAATTGCTTTGAATGCCGGATTGCAACTTCGTATTCAGAATGGATGTAATGGTGTTGTAGGAAAGATAACAGGTGCAGATGAACGGGATCAATGTTGCTGCGGCGAACAGTAAAAGAATTCTATTTTTCAAGGTCAATCGCTTCAGGCCGGATTTCCAATCCTTTTCCGGTTCCATCGTTTCACCCCCATCCATACTTTCTCAGTAAGAATGACTGCAGATTCGAGTGCTCTCCTGGGTCCTGCCATTTTATTGGGTCTTCCAATTGAACTAGACTCCTCCTCTCTTTGAATGGTATTGCTTATGACGTGCATACAACAGAAACAGGTGAAAAATCTTTCTAGAATATAACACAAATAAAAATGATTATTGAGCAAAGAATTCAATAAATCAGATGCCTAAGCTGTTATCTTTCCAATGAAAAAATCACGGGTAGACAAATGTCTTCTCCTTAGTAGGTGAAATGTCCAACCATCCGGAGCAGCCGTAAATTTTTGTACAAATGACCCCCTCATTTAGAAACCACCTTCTATCCTTGAAGGCGGTTTCATTGTGTTACAGTTAAATGGTCCATAAGGATAGTTATTCCATTCAATCTCGTAGAAGGGGTGTAATTATGAAAAACAAGTCAAAACCGTTAGCGCTTTTACTGGCCTGCTTTCTCGTGCTAGGTGCTTGCAGCAACACAACTAATAACACGCCGGCTGCACCGGAGAAAAGCGCGGAGTCAAGCGAACCCGCTGATCCATTTGGCCGCTACGAAGAGCCTGTCCAGATCAGCATCAGTATTGAAATCGATCCCACCGATAATGAGCTGCCGCCTGGCGACACGCCGCTGGACAATCAATACACTCGTCAGATTAAGGAAGCGCTTAATGTGGACGTCGATCATCAATTTGCTGCCGCCGGCCAGAATCTTCGCCAGAGAATTAGTCTCGCTATTGCAAGTAACGATTTGCCGGATGCCATGGTCGTTAATGCCGTTGAGCTGCGCCAATTGGTCGAAGCCGACCAGATTGCCGATTTAACGGAGGTGTATGAGCGATATGCATCCCCGGATATAAAGAGCATCATTGAAAACACCAACGGTGCTGCCTTGGATGCAGTAACCTTCGATGGCAAAATCATGGCCCTTCCGGGTGTTCAAGCCAATGCCGATGGCATTCACCTCTTGTGGATCCGGCAAGACTGGCTGGATAAGCTGAACCTTGAACCGCCAACCACGATGGCAGAACTTGAGGACGTCGCCCGTGCTTTCGTCGAAGATGATCCGGATGGCAACGGTAAGCGCGACACGATTGGGATTACCGGACCGGAGAGCGGCGGTAAGCTGTACGCGAACTTCCTTGAGTCGAAGAACAATTTGTACGGTTTTGACCCCATTTTCTCCGCGCATGACGCGTTCCCTGGATACTGGCTCGAGGGCGAGGATGGCAGCCCTGTGTACGGGTCAATCCTGCCGGAGACTCGCGAGGCGTTAGCTAATTTGAGAGATTTGTATTCCAAGGGACTTATTGATCCAGAGATGGGTGTTCGTAACAAAGCGGATGAACCCATTATCGCCGGAAAATCCGGAATGTTTTTTGCGCCTTGGTGGATGGCTTACGGTCCGCTAACCAATGCCGTAAAAAACGATCCCGAAGCCAACTGGCAAGCTTACGCCCTGCCTTTAAATCAAAATGGCGAATTTAGACCACATGCTGCCACGCCTTCAACTGAGTTTGTGGTGGTTCGGAAAAATTACGAGCATCCGGAAGTTCCTATGAAATTACTAAACAATTTGTTTAAAAACGAGCAGGAGAACACCTTTGACCCGAGCAAAGGCGGTCCTGGTTATTATCCGCTCCGCGTGGTGTACGCTCCATCCGATGAAATTGAATTTACGGTCAAAGCCCTCCGTGATGTGCTGGCAGGCAATAAAACCGCAGAGGATTTTGCGAATGACAAAGCCTACAAACTGCTGCCTTCGGACATCGCAAGCATCAAGACGATCAAAAAGGAGCCTTACGATTCTATGGATATATCAACATGGAACCCGGAAGCGAATTGGGGAGCATGGACTCGAGCGTACTCCATCATGGTGGGCGGCAGGCCGCTGGTTGATACCGAGTTTGAGGCGGTGTCCAGTCTTCTGTATGAGCAAACGCCACTAATGGAGAGCCGTTGGGTGAATCTGCGCAAGTTAGAGGATGAGACCTTTCTGCGCATCATCATGGGTGCGGCTCCATTAGAGACATTCGACACCTTCGTCGAAAACTGGAAGCGTCAAGGCGGCGACCAGATTACCCAAGAGGTTAAGGATGCGCTTGCGCAGTAATCATCTTAAGGCTTCACAACGAATCATATAGCCAGAGCTTCAGGCACCTGTCAGGAGCTCTGGAACACTCGATGCAGGATGCGGGGAAAGGAGTGCTGTCATGCGAATGAAAGGCTTCGCCAAACATTATTATCTGATGCTGATTCCGGGATTTCTATGGCTGTTCGTCTTCAGCATCGTTCCGATGTTCGGCATCATCATTTCGTTCCAATATTTTAATCCAGGCAAAGGAATACTGGGCTCGGATTGGGCGGGGCTTGAACACTTCAAGTATATGTTTTTGCTGAAGGATACACAGGAAGTCTTCAGCAATACGCTAGTCATCGCGTCCATGAAGATTGTCGCCAACCTGATTGCGCCCCTGCTGTTTGCACTGATGCTCAATGAGCTGCGTCTGATGATTCTCAGGCGCTGGATTCAGACCATTGTCTATCTGCCTCACTTTTTATCCTGGGTTATTCTGGGGGGCATTGTACTCGATCTGTTCTCCTATAACGGACCCGTTAATCAACTGACAGCTTTGTTCGGATTCCAGCCCAAACTGTTCTTTGCCGATGCCCAGCTGTTTCCGTTCCTCGTAGTCGGCAGTGACGTCTGGAAGGAATTCGGTTTTGGTACCATTATCTATCTTGCTGCGCTTACCGGAATCAACCCGGCACTGTACGAGGCTGCTAACATCGATGGCGCAGGACGCTGGAGAAGTCTCTGGCATATCACGCTGCCCGGGATCCGCACGACAGCCGTATTGCTTACGGTACTTAGCTTGGGTAATGTGCTTAACGCGGGCTTCGACCAAATCTTCAATCTGTATAACCCGCTCGTCTATTCGACAGGTGATATTATTGACACCTGGGTCTATCGTACAGGTTTGCTCAACCTGCAGTATGAACTTGCGACCGCCGTCGGCCTGCTGAAGTCCGTTGTAGGCTTCCTGCTGATATCCGTCTCGTATTATCTGGCTTACCGTTTTGTTAACTATCGCATATTCTAAGGATTCATCCTGATGCAAAGCTATACAAACGCATCCCATTCCAACTAGAGTAGGAGGTGCTGACCGTGGTCAGAGATCGGACGTTCGGCAACCGCGTGACGGATATTATACTGATTGTTGTCCTGATAGGCATAACTTTGTCATGCATCCTGCCGATCTGGTACACGCTCTCCCTTTCGCTTAGCTCCAACTCAGCCGCTGCGGCCGGCAAGGTCTGGCTATGGCCGGTCGATTTCAATCTTAACGCATATGCCCAGATTCTCAATGACAATCAGTTCTTCCGGTCCTTCTGGATCTCGACCCAGCGAGTGCTGCTGGGGGTTACGCTCAACTTTATCATGGTTGTGCTCATGTCTTATCCGCTCTCGCGGACAGCGAAAGAGCTCAAGGGGCGCAATGTGTTCATGTGGATTCTCATTTTCACGATGTTATTCAACGGCGGCCTGATCCCGCTTTATCTGACGGTCAAAGAGCTCAACATGCTGAACAGCATCTGGGCACTTGTCCTGGTCGGCGGTGCGCAGACCCTCGTCTTCAACGTCATCCTCACGATGAACTTCTTTCGCAACCTGCCCAAGGAGCTGGATGAAGCCGCCCTGGTCGACGGCGCGGGACCATGGTACATCCTGTTCAAGATCTACATCCCGCTGGCCGTGCCGGTGCTGGCGACCGTCTCGCTGTTCAGTATCGTGTATCACTGGAATGAATTTTTGTACGGTCTGATCTTCATGTCCCGTGAACAATTCTATCCACTCCAGACGTATATCCAGCAGCTTGTCGTCTCGGTCGATCCATCGACGATGTCTGAGGACCAGTACCGCCGCTTGTCGGAGTTGTCCAACCGGACACTCGATGCCGCCAAGATCTTCATCGCGATGCTGCCCGTCCTCATCGTCTATCCGTTCCTCCAGCGCTTCTTCATTCACGGGATTACACTGGGTTCGGTTAAAGAGTAGCATCACCCACCCAGGACAACAGATTATAGAGATCTATGCCATTCTCTTTACGTTTTATAGTAAAACATACTGAAAATAGGGGCCGTTCCACATGATCTTAGATCTTGAGAAACGGCCCCTTTTTGCGGCTATGATGCGCCGGGTGGACAATTCATTCCCGTATGATCGCTTCGGTTATTGGAAACGGTGTCCTCCCATCCATCAATGGTGCTGTCTGTATATAAAGGATCGACGGATTTGGTCAAATATGCGGTCTCGATTTGCTCGGCATCCTTGTCCAGCCAAATCTTATTAAGCATTTGCTTTCGATTCATTTATCGCTTCGTGTCAGTTAACGAGCATCGGACGAAGAAAATCAGGGTCCGGCAGAGCTTTTTTATCGACTTTCCCGTTAGGGGTGAGCGGCAAGCTTTCCACTTGTACTACAAGAGAGGGCAGGAAATATTCAGGTAAATTTCGGGCTAAATACGCCATCACTTCCGTTTCGGACAACACCTGTTTCGCAACAAAATACGCGCATATTATCGGATTTCCACTTCTGTCGGCTTTGATGGCTACCGCGGCTTTCGAGATTCCATTGTGTTCCAATAGCCGAGTCTCGATTTCTCCCGGTTCCACTCGATACCCTCGGATCTTCACTTGATCGTCGATTCGCCCGATCATTTCGATATTGCCATCCGGCAGCCACATGGCCAAATCCCCCGTTCGATATAACCGTTCCCCAAGGAGCGGATGTTCCACAAACTTGGCTTCTGTCAATTCCAGCCGGTTCACATACCCCCGCGCGATACCGTCTCCTCCGACCCAAAGCTCTCCCACTACTCCGACCGGCTGAAGATTTAACTGTTTATCAAGAATATAAGCGGAGGAATTGCATATTGGTCTGCCAATTGGAATGGCGGTTTCGAAATCACGTTCGATCGGGAAATAAGTGGAGAACGTCGTGTTTTCCGTCGGACCGTACATATTGATCATCCGCAGATCGGGGCACCTCTTCCTTACGGCATTTACGTACTTCGGCGATAACGCTTCTCCGCCGATTAGCAAGGTGTCTACCGTGCGAAAGACGCCCGGATCCAGTTCGGCCAGATTATGGAACTGAGCCGTAGTCAGGAACCAAGCCGTAATAAAGTGGTCGATGATGGTTTCCTTCAATTTGTGAATGTCAAATGAGTCCGTGTCATTCATCAAATACAAGGTAGATCCGTTCAAAAGGGATCCCCAAATTTCAAAGGTCGACGCATCGGATGCAATTTTACCGGTTTGCAAAATTCGATGCTCCTTGGAAAAGTTGAAATAATCGGTATTCTTGACCAGGCTTACGATGTTGCGATGTTCAATCATGACCCCTGTCGGTGTCCCCGTTGATCCGGAAGTATAGATGATATACGCTAAACTTTGCGAGGTTACAGCAGATATCGTATGGGAACAGTTGTCGAGGTTTTGCTGCTCGTTGTCCCAATAAATTACTTTTCCTTTAAATGCAATGTCAGGCTTCCAACTGGAAGGGGCCAGCAAAAATCCCGCCTGACTGTCCTCGAGCATATATTCGATTCTTTCACGCGGAGAATCGGCTTCGATGAGCATATATGCGCCGCCCGCTTTCAATATGGCTGTAAGCCCGACAATCATGCTGACAGACCGGTCCGCGATAATGCCAACGACGCTCTCCGGCCTAACGCCGTAATACTGCAGTGCTTTTGCAAGCTGATTCGCGTGTTCGTTCAATTCCCGATAGGACATCCGATGCTCCTCGGTCATGACCGCCGGGCGATCGGGGTTTAAGCGCACCTGCTCCTCAAACAAGTAATGGACCGTTTGGCCGGAAGGATAGTCCGTCTTAGTTCTGCTGAAAGCCTGAATCTGTCTCTCCTCTACTTCCGACATCATGCGTATGTCGGCAATCGCATTCTCGGGGAAATCAAACACTTCATGCACAATTCGGCTCAAATGGCCGCCCATCTGCTCGATCGTTTCTTTTCTGTACAACCGGGCCGAATATTCAATGTGCATCATGATAGATTCCTTCTTAAAAGCCGTCAAAGCAAGCTCAAACGTCCCCAACTGATCGGATTCATAAGGAGTGGTATTGGCACTTTGCCAAGTAAAGGCCGCTTTGATGAACGGATTGCCGTTCAGATTCTTTCGCATATTCCGATCTTCGAGTGCTTGCATCGTGGTATGCTTGACCTCTAACAGAAACTTACCTAATGGCTTATGTACAGTAGGAGAGTAACGTATAGGAAACATCTGTCTTTCCAACAGATACCCGATTACAGGATCATCCTCGCCGGTATATTTGGCAAGCAGAATCGCATAACAAGCCATAAGTGCCATATCCACAGTTATTCCGAAATTGAACGCCAGTTCATGGAGTTTTCGGGTCGTTGCAAAATCAAGGGAAAAACTAACCCGGTTTCTTTCATCGTTGGTCCATCCCCCTCCTGGCAATTCCTCAATTGTTACTTCACTTGTCGTTTGTTCCATGACCATCAACCTCCCGGATTATCGATTCATTAATGTCTGATTGTTAACGAACTGAAAAATCCTCTTAGCATTCTGTAATGAAATAGCGTCCCCCTTCAACACCAGACTAGTTTTTTTGTTATAGCGAAGCCGCCGTTGTTTTTTGGAACGTCAAAAAAACCCCTTTCATCAATTCAAAATAATGAATAAAACGGAGGTTTCCCGTTGTATTCGGCAACTGGCTGGCATTGCGGTTGCAGTAGGTCCCGCATTAGCCCCTATAGCTTTGCGTCGCCACCTTTCGGTGGGTTTGCTATTGTCGTACAAAAATAGTATTTAATTTGTAAACCATGATTATATTATGTATTCGATTTACATTTACTGTATCTTGTTTCCAATTGAAAATCGATAGGTCTTTTGTTCAATATTGTCTTTCAAGAATGGTTTAGATGATATAAGTAACCATCATAAAACTCTAGGTCGCGATAGTTAATTTTTACTAAATTTTTGCTGTTCGCCGCTCCACTCAACTTCACCTAACTATGTATTAAAGCTATTTTATACAGAAGACAGGATACGTTTTTACTAATAAAAATCGATTAAGAGCAGAGACATACACACGTTTTTTGTCCCTCGGCAGAATTCCACAAATTACGCCATTACCCTAATAGAATCGGTATTAATTGTCCTATATCCTTGTGTATTCTTCTGTTATTACTCGGATATTGGATGAAGGATAATCAAGACAATCGTTCTATTTTTCAACCTCACACCTATATCCATTGACCTAATTACAACAACGAGAATCATTAAATCCAATAACTTTTGTCTCTTGTCATCCGGGACTAAAATACCGTTTTATAACTAATAAGGACAACTCCCATCCGACGCGAAAACTTCCATAATTTCAACTCATTTGGTAATTCCATTCTTCAAGTTCGCTGTCTAATGGATCACTGGGATCACTGGACAATAAAGCAAAGAGCCGTTGTCCAGGACAACGGCCTCATATTGCTATCTGTCATGAACAGTTTTAAAAAGGTCCGGTTATTTTTACCTTGATTTTATTAGATTCAACGGTTACCCCGTTTAATGTAATTCGAATCGACAACTCGGCCTGCCCCGGTTGCTTGGCAATAATCTTTCCTTTTGGATCGATCTCCGCCTTATCCGCTCGGCTGCTCAAATACTCTATGTGAGCACCGGATAACTCCTTAGTCTTTCTTCCTCTCTCAAGGAAGACTTCGTAAGAATAACGGACTTCATCTCCCGGGTGAAGCTGGAGCGATTCGGCATCAAGCTGTACTTTATCTAGTTGTACGACTAAATTAGGGTCGCTGTACTTCATCAGCTCGCTGCCGTATTTGAAATACAAGTTGCCAAAGTCGTCCTGTGCCAGCTTTTCCGCATTGCTTTCCAACAAGATGGAAAGTGCTTTGCTTGCTGCATCGATTTTGAAGAGCTTGCTCGTGTACGTACGGTCGGCAACATATCGCGTGAAAATAGTCCCATACACGTTGCCGTCGGTTCCAACGGTCAAGCGAGGATTGCTGTGCGTATAATCTGCGGCTGGAAACAGGTCGTTGCTGTAAATAACTTCTCGGCGCTCCGGATCATAAATGAACAGAGCCCCTAATGCCATTCCCCAAACGTTACCGTCCGGCCCCCATATCAAAGACGTTACTGCTTTTTTCCCCGGAACAGGCACCTGTTCCAGTTCTACCCGGCCGGATGCTGTATCGTATATGGCAAGCTTTCCCTCTCCGCCGGTCATGGCGCCTGTGCCCATGAAGAGCTTTCCATTTTTGTAAAGCAGCGAATTGATCGAATGGCCAGCAATGATGTCCCGTTTCACATCAAACTTCCCGGTATCCGGGTTGTACACGGTTAGAGCACCGCCTGTTTTGCCTGCAATTGGATAGGAACCGATGTATAGCAGGTTTTCTTCCTCAACCCCGAGCATTGCTACAGGCCGGTCTTGCTCCAAACCCAACTGACCAAGCCGCAGCGGGTTATTCGGTTCCGAAGGATCCGTCCGGTTCCAAGGTTTGGCCGGATCGTATTCAAAGATGGTCGCTCTAGGATAAACGCCAAAATACATTTTTTCGTTCAAAGAGCCGAATCCCTCGACTTGGCCGATTTGAGGATAGTGTTTGGTTTCGTTGCGGGTCGGCGAGTAGATCCCCATGCCCCCGCCGGAGATGAAGCCGGCAGACAAGATCTGCCCGTCTATGCTCTTCCCGATGTTAAACAATTCTACGAATTGTGGCGGGAACGGGAGCTCAGGCGTCTCAATCATACCGGTTTCCAGATTGTAATAAAATGCCCTGCCGCTATTTCCGGCCAACCCGACCAAGGTCCAGCCCGGATATTTAGACTGATCCAGCTGTACATAACCAAAAGCGACGCCTGCTCCTTTGACATCCACACCCAGCGAGCCGTAAGCTCCCGTATTCACGTCGTATGAATAAAGGGACCACTGCTGCGCGCCTCCCGGAAGGGTCTCGTAATAGGTGTAGAATACCGTTTTGCCGTCAGGCGCTAACGGTGAGAATCCTCTGGCGTTGTAGGCCGTATTTTTATTTACGATCCAGCTGGCAGCATCAGGATCATAGACGAACATAACGGGTCCCGGATCCACGCGTACGAATAATTTGCCCCCTGCATACTGAAGGTCATAAACCGAGGTCATGCCATTAAACTCAGGCGGATGAAGCGCGGTGGATGTTCCGCTTGCGAGATCGTATTTATAAAGCTTGGCGACATCGGCGCCCCCCACATAGATCGCTTGGTGATCGGAATCGTAAGCAAGGCTGCGGATATGCGACTCTTTCGATGATGACTTGAAGGATTTAAGAATTCGAGTCTGGTCGGAAGCGGGATCATATTCAAACAGCGTTTGGGAATATCCCGTTCCTCCATATACTTTGCCATCTTCCCCGGCTACAAGCGTCCAGATTACGGTATCGGTAGGTACCGGTTTGCCGATCGCCCGCATTGTGTCCTCAGCAGGATCATATTGAAACAACGTCCCGTTCGGTGTACTGCCGATGTATACCTTTCCGTCGGATGCTGTCACAATCGCCCAAGCTGCCGATACGTTGCTACCGGCCGCTCTTTAATGACTTTAAGCGTTTCAGCACCCCGTTTTCGCCTCTTCCCAAATAATCATGAAGTCGTTTGTATTCCTTGTACAATTGATCATACACGCGCACATTAGCCTCAATCGGCTTAAAGGTTTCTTCCCGAACACGGGCAATGGCTTCTGCAGCTTCTACGATGCTCCCAAAGCCTCCCTGTTCCTTGCCTGCCGCCACGGCGCCGAACATAGCTGCCCCAAAAGCAGCGGTCTGAACGGTATCCGCAACTTTGATTTCCTTGCCGGTAACATCGGCATAGATTTGCATCAGCAGCCGGTTACGCTGAGGCAATCCGCCGCAAGCGTAAAGCTCCTGAACTTCTACGCCGCTTTCCGTAAAGGCTTCGATGATCGCCCGCGTTCCAAATGCGGTAGCCTCTAACAGTGCCCGGTATATTTCCGCAGGCTTGGTCTGCAGGGTCAATCCAAGGATGACGCCGCTCAGATCAGCATCCATCAGCACGGAGCGGCTACCGTTCCACCAATCGATCGCCAGCAGGCCGGTTTGACCAGGGGCATATTGGGCCGCTTCCCTCTCAAGCCACTCATGAATGCCAAGGCGCTCCTCCGCAGCCTTGCGCCGGACATATTCTGGCACCGCCTCATCCACATACCAGGCGAAGATATCGCCAACCGCCGATTGTCCTGCTTCATACCCGTAATAACCTGGAATGATTCCATCCTCGACGACACCGCAAATGCCTTCCCCTGTCATTTCCTTGTCGCTTAATATCAAATGACAAGTCGAGGTTCCCATGGCGAGCACCAGCTTGCCCGGGGTGACGACACTGACCGCCGGCACCATGGCATGGGCATCGATGTTAGCTACGGCTACCGCGGTACCCGGCAGAAGCCCTGTCAGGGCTGCCATCGATTCGGTTAATCCGCCAGCTTTCGAACCCAGCGGCTTGATCGGACCTCTCAGCTTCGTCTCCACAAGGTCTCCAAACCTCGGATCAAGCGACTGCAGGAATTCCTTGGACGGATACCCCTCCCGTTTATGCCAATTGGCTTTATAGCCGGCGGTACAGCTGCTCCGTGCGAGCTGACCGGTCAATTGCATGACCACCCAATCGGCAGCCTCCATGAACAATACAGCTTGCTCGTACAACTCAGGAGCTTCATGCAAAATCTGTAAAGACTTTGCAAGCATCCACTCCGAGGACAGCTTCCCTCCGTAGCGTGACAGAAATTTCTCCCCTCGCCGCTTAGCGGTTTCATTGATCAGGTTCGCTTCGTCCTGCGCCGCATGATGCTTCCACAGCTTTACCCAGCTATGCGGATTGTCCCTCCACTCATCCAGCATGCACAGCGGAGTTCCCCCGGCATCCAGCGGCATCATCGTGCATGCCGTGAAGTCGATGCCAATCCCGATGACTTGATCCGGGGATACATCTGCCTCCGACAGCACATGCGGGATAGATTGCCGAAGCACCTCCAGATAATCGCCCGGATGCTGCAGCGCCCAGTCCTGCTCCAGCTTCAGACCCGAGTGGACCAGCACCTCGTCCATGACTCCATGCTTGTATGGCGTCACATGGGTGGCAACCTCCTGCCCGGTCGTAATATCAACCAACAGAGCCCTGCCCGATTCCGTTCCGAAATCCACGCCGATCGTGTATAACTGCTTCATATCCATCTCCTCCAAAGTATAGGATCAATTCAACTGTTTCACTTCAGTGCCATATATCTCAAATGCCGGCTTCAACAGCGGCGCTTCTTCACGAATGCGGCGCAGAAGAATTTCTCCGGCTTTGATTCCCATGTCATAGGGACGCTGTTCCAGATAATAAATTCCCGATTCTTTAAGGAGTGGTCCGGCCTCTACTTCACCGAAAGAAGCTACAGCCATGTCGGACGGAATCCTTAGACCGCTGCGTACAATTTCAAGCAAAACACCAAGGCTCATACGGTTATTCAGGGATATGATCGCGGTTGGACGATGGTCCGCATCCAAAAAATGCCGTACGGCCTGGATTCCATCTTCCGTTGAAAAGTCGCCATTATACACGATAGGTTCCTCGTTCAGGGCGTATTCCTTCATCGCTTTCCGAACACCGTCCAGTCGTTCCCTGCCCGTGCTGGATCGCGTCGGACCGTTTACGACTCCAATTGCCTTATGACCATCCTCCAGCAGCTTCCGAGTCAGGCGGGAAGCGCCTTCCGTATTGTCCTCGGCTACCAGATCGAGCATCAACCCCGCTTCCGGCGAGTCCGGCTTGCGGTCTACGAGAATGATCGGCATCCGGGAATCTGCCAGCTGCTTGATCGCCGGATCATTTCCGCCTGAAGTCGCCAGTACAACGGCATCCACGCGCTTTTCCTGCATAAGCTTAAGAAGTCGCTTTTCCTTGTCCGGATTCTCATCCGAGCTGCAGAAAATAAGCTGAAAGCCTTCTTTCCCTACAACATCCTCAATACCTTTGGAGATTCCCATAAAATAAGGGTTGGAAATATCGGGAACGACGACCCCGATCATATAGGTCCGGTCCTGCTTCAGACTGCGGGCGATGGCGCTTGGACGATAATTCAACTTGTTCACCGCCGCCATCACTCGCTCTTTAATCTCATCGCTTACAAAATCGGTATTGTTCAGTACCCTTGAAACGGTCGCCGTGGATACCTCTGCTTCCTCCGCTACTTGTTTAATGGTCGCTCTTGCCAAGTATGGCTCACCTCAACCCTAAGTGATTTCATGTAATCGATTACGTAAACGATTACATTCACAGGTTATAGTAAAAACTAGGCGCATGTCAACTCTATCTTTTAAAAGTCATCTTGCTCAGCCTCGGGAGCTCCTTTGGGCCTGCAAAAGTCCCCTTTTTGGGACTTCCTCCGCCACTGTAATTCCTTTTTGCCCGCGACAAATCTCTTTTGGGGACTTGCTGCACCTCTGGAGCTCCTTTTTGCCCGCACATGTCCCCTTTTGGGACTTGTCCAGGCAATAAACTGAATCAAGCTCATCACTCCCACTTCTAAACCGTCCCCTAACACAAACCTATCCACTGCTCAATTAACCCGAACAAGCCCCACACCATCCATGTAAGATGGTACAAGGCTCAGTATACTGCTGCAAGATTCCTCAAATCGTCCACCAACTAGTGGAGGACCGGTTGTGCTACTTTAGGATCAAACTTCGATAAGCAAGGAATGCAAATACTTGTTGCTGTTCAATATTGACCTGACCCTGGCGATCGTGTCGTTTCTAACTGGTGGGTGGTCCACTCTGTTGAGCAAGATCCAGCGCAGACAGGCTATCGCTTCAAACAGCTCAAGCTCATCCGCTTCGAATCGGTTCTCGGCACAAAATGCAGCACGGTAGAAGGAAGCTCGCTTTTCTCTTACATATATCCACATTAAGATAATCGACCATCCGATATCATATCGAGGATCGCCCATTTGGACATTCGTCCAATCAATAACGGTCAGCTCGTTTTCATTCTCCAGAATATTGCCTAGGTGATAATCGCCATGGATGACATATTCTTGTTCCATGCTCGCGCGCAGAACAAGCTCCATCAGAGGTTGTTGAATATCAGGGAACTCCTCAATTCGTGGATAAAAATAAGAGATAAAGTCATACCTCGGCAGATTGAATCCGTTCAGCCTTTCCAAGGGCAGCTTATGTATATCCATTAATATCTTCGCTAGTTTCAATAGTTTAAGCTGATCGATATTTTGAACAGGCCTTCCGTCGTAACTGGTCAGCATTACTGGAGTGCCTTCCCGGTCTGTCCCCCAGCCCAAAGGCTTCGATACTGCTCTTCCATGCGAATGCAATGCATTCAATATTTGATATTGCATTTGAACATCGGGCTTGGAAGCTCTATTCCATACCTTTAGCACGCAGTCTGCCGTTGACGTGACGATCTTCGCCACCTCTGCTTCCAGACCGGAGTCTAACGGGATAACTTGAAATGTAGTTTCATGCTGCAGCAATAATTCGAGCGCCTCGCTTTTCTCTACCCAATTGATTTCTCGCAAATTATGCCCCTCCGTCATTGTGCAACGACTCGATGGTCGTGAAAATACGTGAATAGACTGCTTCGGTATTGGTCTCATTCATTATATCGTTGGATAAACCGTAACCCCAAGGCACGCTATCATCTTTTCCAATAACTCCATATTATGTGTGTTTCTGAGCTTCGTAAGCACTTATCTTAAGCTTGAACGCAACTGTACAACAAAAAAACCGCGATCAACGCGGTTTTTTCGATGGTTCAATCCGGCTTGCTTTAACGCTTATCAGCCCTTCTCCGCTCCCCGATTAATGGAAATTCCCCAATCCGAAGCCTGGCGCTTCCATACGGAACCAGCTCCAATTCCGTAATGGGCTGTCCGTCCGTATCTGGATGCAGCGGAGGGTTGCCGGCGTTGTTGCCTTCCATTTTCCAATCCCGGATCAGCTGGCCCCTAACCTTCACCCTGACAGGCGCATCCTGTGCTTGGAACGGCTGGCGAACCATGTCCTGTTCGATTATCTCGAACGGCGTATCGGCTAGCAGGCCGTATTTCCATGGGGATGCAGGGTATAGCTCCCAATCGTGAAACATGTCGCGCTGCCGGATCATCTGCCAATTTTCCTTGACGGGCAGCACATACACGAGCGGCCCTCGCTCGATGCTGGTGGCGTACATATTTCGGGATACCAACCTGACTTCCATGGGCAAGTGAAGTTCCAATCGGTCACCGTTCTGCCAATGTTGTACGATCCTTGCATAACCGGACTCTACTTGGAATGGCAATTCGCGCCCATTCAGCGTTATGACGGGATCGTCGCACCAGGCGGGGATCCGCAGCGATAAAGGGAACGATTCCGCCCGTTCTAACGACATGTGGATTCGAATGCGGTCCTTGAACGGATATTCGCCGGTTACCTCGATCACAGCCGCAACGTCATGGCGGCCGACTGTCGTCATAACCGTGCACGGGGCATAGGACACGGCAACGAGCCCCTCCTCCTGATCCTTCATCCACAGATGCGCGGCCAGCTTAGGCCAGCCTTGATGCATGTTGGCCGTGCAGCATCCAAAGTTCGGCTCCAGACCGAACACGTTGGCGTCGGGTCCGTTGCTCCATGCCCGCGGAGCGACATTGCAGATGATCTGGTTGACTTGCTGATCATACTGATGCGAGGTCCAATCCGGAGAGATGGCGGCAGGCAGCGCATTAAAAGCAACCTTTTCCAAAATGTCCCCGAAGCGCCCTTCCCCGAGTATTCTCGTCAGCTGCTCCATCGAGAACATATACTCGACGACGGCACATAATTCTACGCCTTGACTCGGATGGGTGCCGGATAACCATTCATCTCCGGAGAACATGCCATGCGCTTGACCGTGATACGTCATCAGGGAATCGATGCCCCGGTGCACGCTTTCCCGCTCCATCGGACTGCCATTCAACTCAAATAATACGCCCGGCGTTTTAATGCCCATCGCTACATTCACGACATGGGTTGTCCAATCCCACTCTTCCACTTTTCGCCAGAACGGAAAATCATGAAAAATATCGCTCCAGTCCGTGGTTTGTCCGGCAACGATATCGGCTAGCTCTAACAGAACAGGCTGCTTCGTACGTCTATATAACCACACGATGCACAGGAGCATCTCCGCTCCCCTTGCTTTGGCCCAGCCCCGCAGCGGCTGTTCCTCGATAACCGAATGGACATAAGTAAAGAACTTTGTCAGAAATGGGATGATCCGTTCATCGCCTGTTGCTTCTTCATGCTGCATCATCACTTTCAGCATGATCATGTAATGCCACCAGTCCTGCTCCTTATCGATATCCTGGTTCACGGAGGTAATACGCTCCGGACCGAACATACCGTTCTCCCGCTGGCTTGCAAGCGACCACTCGATCCAGCGATTGGCCTTGCCAATCAAGGCTTCGTCCTCAAGCAAATAGGCGAGCGGTAGCAAGCCATCGACATAATACGGGCCTCGCTCCCAGCTCTCTCCATGGCCGCCCAGCCATCCATTGTCATCTCCGACGTCCTTCCAATGCTCTTCCAAGCATCCGGTAAACCCGCTGGCTTGGATCTCCAGCTGATCTTTCAGCCAGCCGCCCGGCTTAATCGCGCCCAGTGGCAAGCTGTTAAAAGCAGTCTCGTGCAGCATGAACGTCCACGCTCCTTGTTTCTGTCTTGTAAGTGCACTCTGGTAGAACTATACCATCTCACCCGAGCGGTGCCCTATACACAGAAACAACCTCTTTTTATCCGATTGCAACATGCTTGATTCTTGTATCCGGAAGGCGTTAACGATTATCCTAGAGAGAAGTTAGCAAGAGGAGGAGGCTTGGACGTACATGATGATTCAATTCACGGCACCGCCGCTGCCCCATTATATTAGTAGTGGTGAAGATACCTATCAGGAGGGAGACAAACACGCGGATCGGTTTAACATCGGAGTGTTTGATCTGATTCTGGTCACCCGAGGAGCGTTGTTTCTGGAGGATAATGGTGTATGTTACAGGGTAAAGGCCGGCAGCTACTTGATTTTAAGACCGGATGCGGCACACCGGACATTTCAGCCCTGCCAGGAGGAGACGCATTTTTATTGGCTTCATTTTCAGACGCTAGGATCTTGGACGGAAGCGGAGGAACGAACCCCGTTTGCCTTATCGCAATCGGATCAGACTTATGTCCAAATCGAAACATTCTCTTTTTATATCCCCAAATACGGAGAGCTGCCTTCCAAAGAACAAGCCGTCCTCATCCTTGAACAGCTGCAGACGCTCCAGCAATCGCCTTCATCCACGGCACGCTGGAAGCAGCAGCAGCTTCTCCAAGAACTGCTCCTGCTGCTCCAAACTGAAGAGGAAGGGATCCAGCATCACCATCCTCATTATGCCATTGCGGAACGAACCGCAAACTATCTTAGACAGCATTACAAAGAGCCGGTGAGCTACCGTCGATTAGCCGAGGCCATGCATTTTCATCAGAACTACCTGTCCATTTGCATGAAAAAAACGTTCGGCTGCACGCCCTTGGAATATTTGACACGGCATCGGATCGAACAAGCCAAGCGATTGCTGATCCACACCAACGATCCGATCGGACGGATTGCCGAAGAATCCGGATTCGGCTCATTTCCGTATTTCATACGGTGTTTTATTCGCTATACAGGCATCAAACCCAAATCCTTCAGGCAGAAATTCCGATCCTAACGGAGCGCCTACGATGCATCCGGTTGCTTAGAATACGCTCCGTACCAAGCCCCCGTCGATGCGGAGAGCCGAGCCGTTAATCGCGGAGGATTTAGGACTGCTGAGATACGTGACAAAATCGGCAATCTCCTCTGGACGAATCAGCCGCTGAATAATGGAAGTCGGCCGATTCTCCTTCATAAACCGCCGCTCCGCTTCTTCGATGGTGAGCTCTTCATTGGGATAGAGGGTTTTCAGCATCGTCTCCACGCCTTCCGTAAGCGTAGAGCCGGGCATGACGGTATTGACCGTAACGCGGGTTCCTGTCGTCAGCTCGGCCAAGCTCCGGGAAAGGGACAGCTGCATCGTCTTGGTTGCGCTGTAATGTGCCATCTCTTGGGAAGGCATGATGGCTGCTTCACTAGCGATAAAAATAATTCGACCTTCATTCCGAATGATCATGTTCTTCAAATAATGCCGGGTTAACCGGACGCCGCTCATGATATTCGTCTCGAAGAACCTGAACCACTCCGAATCGGGGATATCGAAAAATTCAGCGGGCTCAAAAATCCCCATATTGTTGATCAGAATGTCAATGACAGGAGCAGCTTCCCTGACCTGGTGACAGCCCTCCTCCGTTCCGAGATCCGCCACGACATAACGCAGCTCGGCATCGGGATGGACGGCATGAATGTCATGGATCGTCTGTTTTACCTTATCCTCATGCCTACCATTAATAATGACGGATGCGCCCTCCGCTGCAAGCGACATGGCTATCGCTTTGCCAATGCCGGACGTTGAGCCTGTTACCAGAGCGACTTTTCCTTGTAGCTCCAAATTCATTAACGCTCTCTCCTTCCATTATGTAGGAATGGACCCTCCTGATTCCCCGTCGTACCGCCCGAGGATTGAGGAGAGCCGCAATATTTATTACACTTCTATCCTTGCGTAAACACAAATTTCTCAGAAATCAAAATTGTCCGGATCCGGTCCCACTCTGTGATTTTGGTTCAGGCTGTCAATGCGCTGCATATCCTCGGCGGACAATTCAAAATCAAAGATGTCTGCGTTCTCGATAATCCGATGTTCCTTGGTCGATTTCGGAATCGTGACCACACCGTTTTGGATATCCCAACGAAGAATGATCTGCGCGATGGATTTTTGATACTTTTCAGCAATGCGCAGAAGATCCTCCTGATCCAGGAGCTGTCCCTGCATTAATGGAGACCAAGCCTCAAGCTGAATTCCATTCTCCTGGCAGTACGCCTGCAGTTCCTTTTGCGTTAGTCGTGGATGATATTCCACCTGGTTCACCATCGGTTTGATTTCGGTTTCCTTCATTAACTGCTCGAGGTGATGGATCTGGAAGTTGCTGACGCCAATAGCTTTGACACGCCCTTGCTTGTACAGCATTTCTAATGCCTTCCACGCCTCTGTATATTTCCCTTCAACCGGCCAGTGTATAAGGTATAAATCCAAGTATTCAAGACCCAGCTTCCGGAGACTTTCCTCGTAAGCCTTCAAGGTGGACTCATACCCCAGATCGGCATTCCATACTTTGGATGTGACAAACAGATCCTCCCGCTTGATCCCGGCAGCTTCCAAGCCCTCGCGGATGCCCTGTCCGACCCCTTCTTCATTTCCGTATATGGCGGCCGTATCTATGGAGCGATAGCCATGCCGAATTGCCGTGCGGACGGCGTTTACCAGCTCCGGTCCTTCCTCTACTTTAAATACGCCAAGTCCAAACCAAGGCATGCTGACGCCATTATATAAAGTGGTTGTATCTTGTAAGTGTTTTGCTGTCATGTTGATGAACCTCCGAAAGTTTTATGTTTGTGAAGAAATGGAGCCTAGTTGCAGTATTTCCGATGAAACGCTTAAACATCACCTCCCTTCATCCTAAATTTTCCATTCAAGCCGCTTTCGTATATGGACGATCCGGATTCTCCGAATCCTTTCTTGCCAGCTTCAAGCTCAATCCCGTAAGCGCGACCGCCGCGAATACCATCAACGCTCCAATCCAAGCCGTGTGAATCAAGCCCATCGATTTCGTAATCAAGCCGCCCAAAAAGGAGCCGATGGCGATGCCTGCATTGAATGCCGCAATGTTCAGTGCCGAGGCCATATTCACAGCGCTTGGCGCAAACCGCTCAGCCAGCTCAACAACATAAACCTGCAGCCCCGGAACATTCATGAAAGCCAGAAATCCCATGAGAATAATCGTAATGAATCCGGCAACTTTAAACGGCGCGGTAAACGTAAGCGAGAACAGCACCACCGCTTGAACGCTGAACATATAGAGCAGTGCTTTGAGCGGACTGCGATTTGCTGCTTTCCCGCCGATGATATTACCTAGCGCTATGGCAATCCCGTAAACGAGCAGAATGACGGCTACCGTATTTTCCTTGAAGCCTGTTATATCCTGAAGCAGTGGGGATAAATAAGTAAAGACAACAAAGGTGCCGCCGTAACCGAGCGCGGTAATCAGGAGCATCAGCAGCAAACGGCGATTGGTCAGCAGCTTAGCCTGATCGCGGAATGAGGTCCGCTCTCCTTTCGGCATGTCCGACGGGATCAGAATGCTGTTCGCGATGAAAGCAGCGACACCGACCAGAGCAATGGCGACAAAAGCCAGTCTCCAGCCCCACTGCTGACCGATAAACGTTCCGATCGGAACACCGGTCACCGTAGCGACGGTAAGTCCTGTAAACATAATGGAGATCGCGGAGGCTCTGCGGTTCTCTGGCACCACGCTGGCGGCGATGACCGAACCGATCGACATAAATACCCCATGGGAAAAGGCCGAAAGCACGCGAGCCGCAAGCAGAATGCCGATGGAAGCCGCGCCAGCCGCCAAGCTGTTTCCGATAATAAAAATGATCATGATCCATAGCAGCAGGGTCTTCCTGGACATCCTCGAGGTAAGCGACGTTAGGATGGGCGCACCGAAGGTGACGCCCAAGGCGTACATCGATACGGTTAATCCGGCGGTCGTAACGGATATATTCATATCCTCCGAGATCAACGGCAGCAGCCCTACGCTGATGAACTCCGTTGTTCCGATCGCAAAGGCACTGACGGCAAGCGCCAGCAGCGCAAAGAAACTTCTTTTTTTATCTATGATCATGGTGTTGAAATTCCCCCTATCCAATTCGCTTGCTTGTATATTGTAAAAAAATTGAGTATGGTGTAATCCAGCTGGCAAATGCTATTATGATCCATATCGAATTTTATGTGAAGAACGTACTTTTTTGTAATGTAGGCACTTCGCAGTACCCTAGTTACTTTTCAGTGCCTATCCAATAGGAGGATGAATATGCAAGCGAAGAAATACAATATTGCCGTCGAAGCGACATTGGAAGTGATCGGAGGCAAGTGGAAATGCGTAATCCTTTGCCACCTGACCCATGGCCGTAAACGAACCAGCGAGCTGAAGCGCCTCATGCCGAATATCACGCAAAAAATGCTGACACAGCAGCTGCGGGAGCTGGAGGACGATGGCGTAATCAATCGCATTATTCATAATCAAGTCCCGCCCAAAGTGGAGTATGAGCTGAGTGATTACGGCAAGAGCTTGACCGGCATTCTGGATATGCTCTGCGCGTGGGGAGAGAAGCATATAACGAAGGTATACGGGGATAAGTTCAGCGTGCTTGAGGACAGCATTCTGAACGATAAACTGAAAGCCGTGGACGAGCCTGCCACATCGGATGCACGTACGACCTGAATCTATTTGGGTAATCGCTGAAATCACTATAATCATCCCTTACAAAATATGGTATCATTTAAAATAACATGAAGCATACGAAGAGCCCATGGAATATTACATGAGGAGAAGAATAATTATAGTGAGAAAAATACATTCAGCTATTGCCCTATTGCTTCTTAGCAGTTTTATGGCTGGTTGCAATCAAGTAAAGATGGAGACCGGTGATTTTATTTTTGATAAGCAAATCAACCAAGATAAAACTCCCATGATCGTGGTGGTTCAGAATATCTCAAGGAATGATGCCTCCAACCATTCGTTATCAGACTATTTAAATAATGATGACCCAAATGATGTGATTTACTATCATATAACAGATGCCGATTTATACGAAGATTTAGAAATTGGTGAGAGAGTTACCGTCACAGCCCCCCATATTTTACTTAGCAGCCCACTGCAAGCAATGGCGATTGAAGTCGTAAGACATGACCTAGCAGAGTGACAGTCCCATTATATTTAGGTCTTTGAAAAAGATTTGTCCCCATTAGATTTCGGCCTGACCGAATCGGATACACCTTAACTAATCAAAGAGATAAAACCTAATAGAGTGCGGGATATGGTTCCAACATGGGTATCCAAGGACAGATCCTTTCGACCATCTAAAATAAAACAAAACCTCTCTATGATAATGATGGGTGGATTCACCACATATCAAAGAGAGGTTTCTCTATTTTATGATAACTATCTACTAAAGTTACACGATATCATGAACATTAAGGCAGTGTGTCTAAGAATGGTCTCACCGTTTTAGCAAGCGCGTAATTCGTAGTCGCATCCCAGTTAATGGACCACGTCATTGCTCCCCGTACATCAGGGTATTTAGCCACAGGCTTATAACTTCCACAGTTGTTTCCAGTTGCTAGACAATTCAGGGCATTATTCACGACCGTTGGAGAAACATATCCGCCTCCGGCTGCTGAAGAGGCAGCAGGTACTCCAAGTCCCAATTGGGAAGGTGATACCCACTGCAGCGTTAAGTCCGACAGCGCCGTAAGGAAATCAACCGTGCCCTGGGAGTAGCATTTACCGTCACGACCTAACATGCATCCAGAGTTATAGTACTGGACGTTCATTACGGTTGTGATATCCTTCAGATTGTTATAAAGCTGCATATAGGAGGTGTTTGGACTCTGCATGTCTATCGTTTGAGGAGCCATTGTCAGAATAAAATCATTTCCTGCTTTTTGCTTCAGTTGGCGAATCGCGGTGGTTAAGTTAGGCACATTCATGCCATGCTCCAGGTCAATGTCTATCCCATCAAGTCCAAATTGCGTGATGATCCCGTACATGCTGTTCACAAAGTTCGTTATATTCGGCGAGGCAGTATTCAAATCAATGTTCCCTAATTCCCCTCCAATGGATATGATGACCTTCTTGCCTTGAGCTCGTTTAGTTTGAATATCCGCGATCAGCTCGGCATTGGTATACCCGCCCAGAGCTGCGGATAGCGCAGAATCTACATTGAAAACGACACCGCCAGGGTTAACAGGGTCCATCTCAGCAAACGCTAACACAATGATGTCATATTGATCCGGTATATCTCTCACCTTCAATTTGCTGGCACCATTGACAAAATTCTGCCAGTACCCTGTCAATATATGCTTGGTCGGCTGGGGACCTCCGCCTGTCTCTTCTGCCGTTGTTGCAGTCACACTCGCACTGGCAGGTGAAAGATTCCCGGCAGCATCCTTAGCTATGACCTTAAATGAATAGGTCGTGTTCGGTGAAAGACCCGCTATGGTCGCGCTCGTACCGGTAACCGAAGCCGCAAGGGCTGTGCCCTGGTAGACATCATATCCTGTCACGCCAACATTGTCCGTAGAGGCTTGCCAGGATAAAGTAACGCTTGAAGAGGTGACTGATCTTACAGTTACATTCGCAGGTGCTGTCGGAGCTGCAGTATCATTTCCTCCGCCACCTTGAACATGCTGCCATAATGCAGGAACATTGGGCGGTTCCCATCCGGGTAGTGAAGTATGAGATTGAATAGCTTTATACGATTTCCCATCGTACGTCACGTTGTCGTTTACGGCATAAGACACATAGGCTGCCCAGGAACCCCGATCTGCTGCAGAAACCTCAAGGGGGAAAAAGCTCATGATCATAGACACGACGACCATTAAAGGCAATAGCATCACTCTCGATTTGTCCGGAATTCTGCATAAACCCGCTCTCATCATTAATCCCTCCTCAATAATGGATCGTTAAGCTTTACAGCCTGCCTTGCAAAACAGCATCACCTCCTTTGCAAAGATACGAAAATCTCATGAAATCTTCCACATCCAAACAAACCTTTTAATTGCTGTTTATTGTTTTATTTACATATATAGGAAGTTGATTCTATATTCAAAATTTACTTTATATGTTAATTATTATCAATAGCTCTGGAGGATCAATTTCATGGTGTAAGATGATCCCTAACGTTTTAAGCTCCCTATCATCATGAATCGATGTCTCTATGAAAACAAAAACATGGCAGACGCTGTTATACAGGGCCTGCCACATTGCGGCTGAAGCTTTATAGCACACAGGTCATGGCTAATTCGATACGAATCTGCTCTTGCCACTCGTGAACGATCGATTATTTCGCGTTCTCCTTCTCTTTTTGGCTGACGATCATATTCGTCACTTCTTCGGCCTGTGCCAAGACGGCCATCGGATCATACGGCCAGAATCGTTTGGCATCCAGATAAAACACGCGCCCATGGCTTACGGCTTCGATCGAAGTCCATACCCTATTGCTCTTATCCATCTCGGCACCATTGGACTCGTCAAAAAAGATATAATCTCCTGCATAATCTTTCAGAACCTCCATGGACACTTCTTTGTAGGTCTCACCAGTGGCAATCAGTTCTTGTTGGATTCGTTCCGGAGGGGTAAGCTTGAGCTCCTTGTAAATCGCCAATCCTCCGCGATAAATGCCGTCGCCATAAAGGTAGAAGGTCTTGCCGAAAGCGCCAAAGATCGAAAAGGTTTCTCCTTCCTCCACTACGCCGTTCACCTTCGCTCGCAGCGCTTCTATTTTCTCGTCAAACTCAGCCAGCCATTCCTTTGCCTCCTCTTCCTTGCCCAGGATTGCACCCAGCCCCTCCACTTCTTCGTGCACGCTTCGATAGGTTTCATAAGGAAGAATGATTGTGGGCGCAATTTTGGACAGCTTCTCGAACACCTCCGGATCGGAATTGGCGCTGATGATCAGGTCGGGGTTCAGTTCCAGGATTTTTTCCGTTGCGTTTTCGCCGGTACTCTCGATACCATCGATCATGTCTTGGATATGGACATTCTCCAGATCCTTGGCCGTCGCGCCTACCGGCTTCTCTCCGAGCAGCAGCAGGGTTGGCAGATAGGCATCGACAACAATTCGCTTCGGTTCTGCCGGATATTTGATTTCCCCGTGTATGGTATCCACCTTTCTAGTCGCAGGCTGCACTGAGACTTTCGTCTGGGGCTTGTCCCCGCTTGCGGCTATTTCACCCGTAGTACCCGCGTTGCCGGTCGGATTTCCCTTTCCGCCGCATGCGGAGATCAAGAACGAACATAAGATGAGCATTGTGAGTATGACCCGATACTTCGATGTGAGCATATTTGTCTCCTCCTGATTTAGTAGTGTATGGCTGGGGCATGCACCGAATTGAGCTCGATGCAATCGGCTGTATATTCCATGCGATGCGATCAGATCCTCGTGGCAAGACCCTCTCCCTTCACAAGAACTCCTAAAGATCCCTTGCATCCGGGCTGCTAAGCTCTCGTCCTGGATAACAGGTACAGGAAATATGGCGCACCGATCACCGCAACCACGATCCCTGTCGGGATCTCAGACGGTTGAAGGATCGAGCGGCTCAGCGTGTCGGCTGTGATGACCAGCAATGCACCGATCATCGCTGTTACCGGCAGCAGCATTTGATGCTTCGCACCGACCAAGCGTCTGCCCAGGTGGGGAGCAATAAGCCCGACGAACCCAATCCCTCCGCTCACCGCGACGCAGGAGGCCGCCAAGCCGACCGCCGCTGCCAGCAGCTTCAATTGCTCCTTCGTTACGGATGCACCCAGTCCGGCCGCCATCGATTCTCCAAGATTAAGAACGTTCATCACCTGCGCTTTGTACATCACGAAGGGCAGAAGCACAAGGATCCATGGGAGCAAGGCCAGCACGAACTTCCAGCTCGACCCCCAGATACTGCCCGCAAGCCAGACGGCAACAAACTGGTATTTCTCCGGACTCAATCGCAGTGTAAGCACGATCATTGCCGCACTTATGCCGGCTGCGACGGCAATTCCCGTCAATAGAAGGCCTGTCGGCTTAAAGCCCTGGTTTTTCTTATAAGCAAGCACGCAGATCAAGGCCGCGGTCAAGCCGGCTCCAATCAAAGCTAAAACCGGCAGCAGATAAATCGGAGCCGCTGTCGTGTTCGGAAAAAATGAGATGAACAGCATGACCATCAACCCGGCTCCCGCATTGATCCCCAGGATACCCGGATCGGCAAGCGCGTTGCGGGATATTCCCTGCATCACGCAGCCGGATACCGCTAAACCCGCGCCAATAAGCAGTGAAATGACGATGCGAGGCAACCGGAAATCAAACAGCACCAAATTCTGCTTATCGGTTCCGCCGCCAAACAATGTCGTTACGACCTCAACGGGGGATAGCCGAATCACGCCGGTGTTCATGCTGATTAGAAACACCAGGACAATCAATGCACCCAGAACAGACAAGGTGATGATGTTCCGTCTCCTGCTTTTTTGCGTTTGGATGGCATTTGTGACGGCTTCCATCTACAGCTCCCTCCTTTCTTTGCGTGCCAGATAGAGGAAGAAAGGGACCCCGATCAAGGCAATGATCGCGCCAACTGGCGTTTCATAAGGAGGGTTCACCATTCTGGCGGCGAGATCGGCAATGACGACCAGCAGGCTTCCCAGCACGGCCGAGCAGGGAATGATGAGCCGGTAATCCACGCCGACCAGCTTGCGCGTGACATGCGGAATCAAGAGACCGACAAAGCCCACCGCGCCGACAACCGAGACGGCGGCCCCTGCCAGCACTAACACGATCGCCGTCCCGCCCAGCTTGACGAGCCCCGTTCGCTGACCCAGTCCACGTGCTACATCATCCCCAAGGCTAAGCATCGTAATTGAGCGCGATAAGGCAATCGCACCCAATATAGCAGCGGCTATCCAAGGCAGCATGATCTTCAGATGATTCCACTGAATCCCTGCCGTACCGCCGGCATACCAAAACGCCATATCCTGCCCGACCCGAAAATACAATGCGATGCCTTCGCTAAGAGCACTTAAGAGCGCGCTAAGCGCAGCACCGGCCAGAACGAGCCGAACCGGTGTCAGCCCTCCTTTGGACATGGAACTGACTCCATACACGAGCATCGCACCCAAGGCAGCCCCAACGAATGAGAGCAGAATCAGATACATATACGGCAGCCCCGGAAAAAACGCAAAGCAAATCGCGATCACGAACCCCGCCCCCGCATTTAATCCAAGCAGGCCCGAATCGGCGAGCGGATTCCGGGTCATCCCTTGCATAATGGCTCCCGATACGGCGAAACAAGCGCCCACCATGGCCCCGCCGAGAACTCTCGGCATGCGCAGCTCCTGGATAATCTGATGCTCCGTCAAGCTGGGATCAAAGAAGAACACAGCTTCCCATACACTTCGCAGATCAATCTCGGCCGCTCCAAGCGATATGGATAACGCTATGCCAAGCATCAGTGCAGCCGCGCCTCCCGTGATAATCAGGGTCGCAGCCCATGGACGCCCTTTGACGTGGACATGAATCTCAGCATCTGAAAGTCTTGGCTTGGACGTGTTTGATGACATCATTCTCTCCTCGATCCTGTGATATTGATTCTCATTATCATTTACAATGATAAAATATGGCATATTCTTCGTCCATGGACATGTTGAATTTCTCCTCCTGAAAAAAATCCATGCCCCAATCCATCGATGCTCCAAACCATGCTGAGTAATCTCAAGTATCGTATACCTGCTTCATAGCGGGTTGTCCTATTGACACGCAAACCTCTGTTCCATTACAATGAATGCAAATTGAATGAGGCGATGGAGTTCGCCATAACCGCTTTTCGAGGCTAATGACTCCTACCAGAGGTCGCTTTCCTGGTAGGAGTCTGTTTTGTGTATCCAGGGGTTAGCGGCGAATAAACAGAAACGGGTGAACGGATTTGATGAAGAAATGGGTTGAACCTAACGAGAATTGGCCGCCATACGCCCTGCTGACAGGTTATTTGATCAAATGGATCGTGCTTGGCAGCATCGTCGGCATGATGACAGGCAGTGCCTCTGCCTTCTTTCTTTATAGCCTTGACTATGTAACGAACCTTCGAATAGGAAACCCTTGGCTGCTGTTCCTCCTTCCCCTGGGAGGCGTTGTGGTCAGCTTCCTCTACGAAAGGTTCGGCAAGAGCAGTGCGAAGGGAAATAATCTTATCCTGGAACAGATCCATGGCGGCACAGAATCCATCCCGCTGCGGATGGCGCCGCTGGTCCTCTTCGGGACGCTGGTTACGCATCTGTTCGGAGGCTCCGCCGGACGTGAAGGCACAGCCGTCCAAATGGGGGGAAGCTTATCGGAGTGGTTCGGCAAGCTCATTCGCGTGACATCGCTTGATCGAAAGATCCTGCTTATCTGCGGAATTAGCGGCGGCTTCGGCTCCATCTTCGGCACACCGCTCGCCGGAACGCTGTTTGGTCTCGAAGTCCTAGCCATTGGCCTCATCTCGCACCAGGCGTTAATTCCTGCCTTCATCGCCAGCCTGGTCGGCAACTTAACCGCCACTTCCCTCTGGGGTGTCGGCCATGCGCATTATCTGATCGGGGAGATTCCCCCTCTGAGCTTTATCGTCCTGATGAAAGTCGTTGCAGCTTCGATCCTCTTCGGACTCGTAAGCCGGCTATTCAGCGAGCTTACCCATGCTCTGAAAAAATGGTACAGCCACGTTTTCCGCAATCCTATGGTCAAAAGCGCAATGGGAGGCGTCATCCTCATTGGGCTGGTTTATCTGCTTGGCACACGCGATTACTTGGGACTTGGCCTCCCCCTGATCGAAGAATCCTTCGCTGGGGAAGTTTCGCCATTCGCCTTTCTTGGTAAAATCCTCTTTACCTCGCTGACGCTTGGAGCAGGGTTTCAGGGTGGCGAGGTAACGCCGCTGTTTGCCATTGGGGCAACGCTGGGCAATGCGTTATCGGGATGGCTCGGATTGTACGCCCCTTTCCTGGCCGCATTAGGTTTTATTGCTGTATTCTGCGGGGCAACCAACACCCCGATTGCTTGTTTTATCATGGGAATCGAGCTGTTTGGAGGAGAAGGCGCCGTGTATATGCTCTTGGCCTGCGTCATAAGCTACTTGTTCTCCGGGCACTCCGGCATCTACACCTCCCAGCACATCGGCGCGTCCAAGCACCCGCTCCTCTCGTTTCCACCGGGAACAACGCTTGCGGGAGCAAAAGAACTGCACAAAGCAAAGCGCAAGCAAAAGACGTCCGAGTGATCGGGCGTCTTTTCATTTGCCGCAGGCAGCCCTGCCTCACTCTGTGAGCGGCGTAATGATGGATGCTGTACGCTGCTATAACCCGAAGCCCGGACGACGAACCAAGGCAGGTCATTTGTACGAAGAACGCTTTTTCACACAAAAAAAAGAGAGGCACCCCCAAGATCCAATGATCTTGGTGCACCTCCCTGTTGCATCTTCTGGCAATTACACCGTTGATCTGCGCAGACACTGGCGAGAGCACAGTGCAAGGATAAGCACAATCGGAATCATCCATAGCGTCAAGTCGAGAGCAGAATGACTAGCAAACCATTTAAAGATCGGCCCCCACCATTCGTATCGCATCGCAATCAAGCTGAGACCCGAGATGATGATCGTAACGGCTGCAAGCATGATAAACGTTCGGATCCCTCTGAATCTTAAGAAAAACGCTCCGATGCCCAGCCCCAACATGGAAAACCATAACATTAAGATGACATTCACAACGAATTGGATAAGCCATGATCCATCATTCAGATACGGTAAATTGAAGAAGCGCATATGATCTCCCCATGCCCCGGTCCATACTTCAATATGGGATAGCACCACAAGAAGTGCCGAGTTGAAGATACTGATCAAGGTTATAAAGGTAAGGGTCCCTATGAAAAAGTCCGTTCTGCGTATGCTAAACCCCGTGGTGAAGGGGAACAACTGAATCGCTGTGGTCAATGAGGTAACGAACATGAATATATAGATGGTACCCAAACCGCCCGTATACAACGTCTCTCCATTAATCAATACACCGATCAGCAAATTGACCAAGAAACTGAAGGCCATGATCATCCAAGGCAAATAAAACCACGTAAGTTTATGTCTTAAATGAATGTTAATAACGCTGGATATCCCTCTCATTAGCGGCTCGCCACCTTTCCGTTTCTCGTTAAATGAACGATTAATTGCTGCAAGGATACGGGTACCGTTTCCAGTCCTGCTTGTGCTGCTTCTTGCTTCACCTCTGCTTCGGTCTTGCCCATCACCGTAGCCGAAACCGTTGATCCGAGCGATTCCGTATGAATGACTTTTCTGCCTTGAATAAAGGATTCAACCGTAGATTGATGCCCAATCACATTGCAGGTCCGTCCGCGGAGTTCATCGGTATCCGAATCCAGCAATATTTTTCCTTCATCGATAAGAATGATATGCTCCAGCAGCCTGCTGACTTCATCTATCAAATGTGTGGACAGAATAATGGTACGCGGATGGCTGGTGTAATCTTCGATCAGCTGATCATAGAAAAGCTCTCTTGCAACGGCGTCGAGGCCAAGATAAGGCTCGTCGAACACCGTAATGGGCGCTCGGCTGGCGAGTCCTACGATGATCCCGACCGCTGACAGCATGCCGCGCGACAATCTCTTCACAAGGCGCTTCATCGGCAGACGGAAAATTTCGATCAGCGCTTTGGCGTATTCCGCGTCCCAGTTCGGGTATACGTCGGAGGCAATCCCCATGACATCCCGGACGGTAACTAAATCCGGATATTTCTGACTCTCCCTGATAAAGCATATCTGCTGAATCACCTTGTTATTTTCATAAGGATGCTCGCCAAATACGCGGATCTCCCCTTTGGTTGAGAACTGCTGTGCCGTAATCATCTGCATGATGGTTGTTTTCCCGGCGCCGTTTCTCCCCAGCAATCCGTAGATCTTATTCGCCTCGATCCTAAAGCTGACATTATCGACGGCCGTAAAATCCTTGTATACCTTGCTCAAATTGTTGACTTCGATGACGGTTTGGCTCATCAGTCTTGCTCCCCTCTGCGGATCATTTCCGATAATTGATCTTTCGTAATCCCAAGCTTCTCGGCTTCCTTCACCATAGCCACAACGTACTGCTCATAAAACTCCGTCTTGCGCTTCTCGATGAGCTGTTCACGTGCTCCCGCTGCTACAAACATGCCAATCCCCCGTTTCTTATACAAAATCCCTTGATCGACCAGCAGATTGACGCCCTTGGCCGCTGTGGCCGGATTGATCTGGTAAAAGGCCGCAAACTGATTCGTAGATGGAACCTGCGTCTCCTCAGGCAATCGTTCCTCTATGATGTCATCTTCAATTTTGTCCGCAATTTGCATGAATATCGGTCTGCTGTCATCAATTTGAAACGCCATTACCTCACCGCTTTCGTGTTCAGACTTCATTACATCTTCGGTTAGTTACTCATGTAATTAACCATACAAGAGATGTGGTTCCGTGTCAACATTTTATTGGCCATTTTTTACAAATCGGGCGAAGGAACCCGTTTATGGTCCTAATGGTTTCATCCCGGTAAGCCGATATAGTATTGGCACACATGCAGCCGAGTTGAGCTCAAGCCAACCGAAACAGACATAGAGAAAAGGAGTTTAGAAAGAACCATGAAAAGAATCCTCTTACTCGTCATCCTCGCCATGCTTATGGTGGTGACCCCATTGAACGCGGCTTCCGCTCCGAAAATGCTTGCCTATGTTGACAAGAACAACCAGTCCTTTATCCCAGTGTCCCTCCTTAAGACCTTTGAGGGCATTCAAGTGTCCTACACAGCTGCCGAAAAGAAGCTTCGCATAACAAAAGACAATAAGCAGCTTACCCTTTACTTGGGGAGCAGGACCGCGTACATTGACGGCAAAAAAACGCAGATCAAGGCAGCCCCGTTCTCCGAGAACGGCATCACATATGTACCGCTTCAGTTTACCGCTCAGCAATTAGGCCTTGCGTTGAAGTGGGAGCCTAACCGTACAGCCTTGCAGATCAAAGACGGAGCAACATCTGCTTCGAATACACTGCCGGTGATGTCGGGCAAGCTCGTTTCGAATACATTGAAGCCGGTCACTTCGGCGAAGAAAACATTCAAGGTTGGTTCCCGAAGCTTCAGCGCCCAGGTGGTAACCGTCTCCCTTCTGCATCCGAAGGTGGAGCTTGGCGTAGCCCTTGCCGGCAATAAACCCGGCAAAGTCGAGGATTTGCGCAGCCTTGCGAAACGGAATCAAGCGGTTGCCGCCATCAACGGAACCTACTTCGATGCCTATACCGCCGGTGCTTATAAAGCGCCTTACGGCTATCTCGTACATAACGGCGCCATTCTGCACAAGGCACCAGGCGATAACCGGACGATCTTTACCTACGACCGTAATAATCTGACCCAGATGATTCCGGGTCTGGACTTCAAATCGGAATATGAGCAAGGACAAATGAAAGGGGCTCTTCAAGCGGGCCCCCGGCTGGTGAAGGACGGCAAAGTTTCGCTGAACGTCAAGAAGGAAGGCTTTAAAGATCCGAAGATTCTAACGGGTGGAGGCGCACGAAGCGCACTTGGGATCACGAAGGATCATAAGCTTATTTTGCTGACAACAGGAGGGGCAACCATTCCCCAATTGGCGGAAATCATGAGGCAGGCCGGAGCCTACCAGGCGATGAATCTGGATGGCGGCGCATCCAGCGGGCTGTATTACAACGGCTCTTATCTTACCGCACCCGGCCGTCAGATCAGCAACGCCCTTATCGTAAGGTTGAAATAACGCCCCATAGGGCTATTACGCTTCATTAGGACAAGTGCTTGATCGGGCAATGCCCGCACCTAGAGCATTGAACAAGGCTCCTCGAATAACCGGATCACGTTACCGGACCTTCGAAGGAGCCTTTTCTATTCCTGTAGGATTTGTATCCCTTCCTGCCTATTTGAGCCGATCTGCTTTCCCTCATGCGTACCGCGAGAAATATGTTTCGACATTAAGAAGGTGGGTGTAAATATATAGGAAAACGATGCGAGGTGAGAAGCAATGTATGAATTTCATGGCTGGATTACCATTCAAGTGACAGCTTCGAAAGCCGAGCAGGAACAACTGGAAGCGATCATTCCGAAAATACAATTAAAGATTACGGAATATGCTTGGGGAAGCGGCCTGCTGTCTCTCAATGCCGCATGCGGATGTTACTATCTGCATGTTGGAGGGTTTACGAAGGGGAAAGGTCCAGAAGCCGATGAAATCTTGTCATTGTACCGTTATATCGGGGAGATTGCCCCTGGATCATACGGACTGCTGTATTCCAGGGATGACGAGAATCAGGAAGGTGAGGACAACGAATTTCGGGTGTTGGTGCTTGCGCGCGGGCAGCTGAAGGAGCAGCGCGATCCTTTCCTCTCTCCTTGCATCCCTGTTATTGAAGACGCATTAAGTTAACCGGCAGGGTAGTACGAGCGCAGCATCCCCTCCTTCCATCTTAACCAAACAAACTTTCATTCATTGTAAACTTCCTAAGCCGATGATCCGGGAGCCTTCGAATTAAGTTTGAACGTAAAAAAGGACCATCAAACAATGCCGATTAAAGGATGGTCCTTTATTGACTAATACAGTTTTTATGAGCTGAGCAATCTCTTTATTTTGCTGAAAGGATTGTATTTTCGACTGGAACCGTTGATTCGATAAAATCTTCGTCAATGAAATAAAACGCCTTTTTTAGATTCTCTCTGCCTCCCATTTCTTCAAACCACTTCTGTACACGTTCAACGTGCTCGTTATCACTTCTAACATTATTCTCTATTTCTTCGTAAGCTTCGAGACTGTCATATTGCCATATAGCAAAAATCTCCACATTTCCTTCCTTATTCGGGGCCATCCATCTTCCAACTAATCTTGCGCCATACTTTAATTGCGTCGGTAATAGAGTGCTGTTAAAATGCTCATTAAACGCCGCTGCGATACTTGCGTCAACCATGTACTTTTTTCTTCGGTAAATCATAAGTTTATAGCCTCCGCTTTAATTAATTTTACACACCAGGCAAATTTAATGCATCCATTTCCATCCCCCCAAGACAACAACCCAAGCCGGTTCAGAAAAGCTTACGGTTATTCCGTCAGCTCATCGATCGTCGTTCGAACAATGACTTTAAGCGCTCGAAGCATCGTATCATGGGACAGCGTCGGCAGCCCCGGCTTCTCCAAGGCCATCTCCGTCGATGCCGGAAAATGAACGAAGCCGGCGAGGATTGGCAGCCGCCGCTTCCGGATCTCGTTCAGCACCGCATACATGGTGTTATTACAAATATAAGTGCCTGCCGTATTGGATACGGCTGCTGGAATTCCAGCTTCCTTCATCCGATTCACCATTGCACGGATCGGAAGGGTCGCAAACAGACCGTCCGGGCCCTCCGGATCGATCGGCTCATCCTGCGGCCTCGCCCCCCGGTTGTCCGCGATCACGGATTCGGGCGGCACATCCTTGGTATTTATCGCGATCCGTTCAGGGGTAACCGCGGTTCTTCCTCCCGCCACCCCGCAAGCGATAACTGCGTCCGGTTCAAATGTACGGACCTCCTTCAGCAGGAGCTCGGCGCACTCGTCATAATGAACCGGCAGCAGGACCGTTCGGATTTCCGCATCCGCGAAACTTTCGTTTTTGATATCGTTAATCAATCTTTCCGTCGGGTTAATGGCGCTTCCGCCAAAGGGCTCGAAGCCTGAAATCAGTATTTTTTTCATTGGTCATATACTCCTGTAATCCATAATGTATATTATCTCACGAGTTCTTCATGATTGAATGGCGTATGATCTACGGTATACCTGTATTGAGGTGTTGGAAGCCTTATTTAAAGGATCGACTGCACTCGCACCCCTTCCGATTCAAGCCGGGTACGCAGGGTACGTGCGAATACCGGCGCATGCGGACTGTCGCCGTGAATGCATATCGTATCGGCGACGATCGGAATGATCTTGCCGGACTGCGACATGACCACGCCCTCCTTGACCATCCGGAGGACTTGCCGGACCGATTGCTCCTCATCCGTAATGAGGGCGCCGGGAAGGCTCCGCGGCGTCAATGTTCCGTCATCCTGATAGGTGCGGTCGGCAAATACTTCGCTTGCCGTTCGAAGCCCCGTCCGCTTGCCGGCATCCACCAGCTCGCTGCCGGCGAGCCCGTATAGGATTAGCCCCGGATCGATTCGATGGACGGCGCAAGCTATAGCCTCGGCCAGGGGGCGTGAAACAGCCGCCATATTATACAAAGCACCATGGGGCTTCACATGATGAAGCTTTCCACCCTCTTGAAGCGTGATAGCCATCAAGGCCCCCATCTGATACGAAACCATATCGTATGCCTCATCCGGCGTAATGTCCATTCTTCTTCTTCCGAAGCCGACCAGATCTGGCAGGCCCGGATGCGCACCGATCGACGTTCCGTGCGCGATCGCTTGGCGTACGGTAAGACGCATGACCGAAGGATCGCCGGCATGAAATCCGCAGGCGATATTGGCCGAGGTGATGCATTTCAGCAGCTCGCTATCCGATCCAAGCCGGTAGGTGCCGAAGCTTTCTCCCATATCGCAGTTAAGATCCACTTGGATCATGGAACCACTCCCTCTATTTTTCGCTTGATCATCTCACGGACGATGGCTAGCTCGCGCTCCCGTTCGTCCCGCAGACGTTCTGCCTCACGGAGCGTAATCTCCCTGAAGCGCAAGGTTCCTCCTGGCTGGAGCTGCGCGACCAGCGGGATATCGACCGAAGCGATCTGCGCGATTTTCGGATAGCCTCCGAGCGTCTGCCGGTCCGCCATGAGGATAATCGGCTGGCCGTCTGCAGGCACCTGAATCGTGCCCAAAGCAACGGCTTCCGACACATATTCCTTAGCCTTAGTCAGCCGCAGATCGGGGCCTTTCAATCGGTACCCCATCCGGTCGGATTCGGGACGGATCCGGAACGGTTGATGGAAGAAGCCATGCCGGCTGACTTCGTCAAAATCCTCATATTGGCGCCCCGGCATGGCCCGGACAGTTACCTCCTGCCCGGTTGCCGGAATCTTCCCCGGCAGCGCAAACCATCGCGGCGCATAGAATGCGCCTGTTATTGTAGAACGGTCAACCGATCGGTGCGAAAGCCGTGACGGGTATGTGGACAAACGGTCGCCTGCATGAAGCGGTCGTCCCTCCCATCCGCCGATGCCGGCCCGCAAATAGGTGCTGCGGCTGTCCATAACCTTCGGGACGTTAAGCCCTCCCGACACGGCGAGATATGCGCGGCATCCGAAACGGACTTGTTGAAACGTGAGGACACTATCCCTCCGGACATAAACCGGTCGCCACATCGGTACAGGCGTATCCTCGATCCGCGGCGACAAATCCCCGCCCGTAACGGCAATCCATCCGTCCTCCTCCATCCGCAGCGAGAATCCGGACCACGTGATTTCGAGCGCAGCCGCTTCGTCCGGATTGCCTACGAGCCAGTTGGCGACACGATGGGACTCCTTGTCCATAGCACCGGACGTAATGACTCCGTACTTGCCATAGCCAAACCTTCCAAGATCTTGAACGGTAACCAGCAGCCCCGGCTTCAAGACGGTTAATCGCATAGCATCACTTCCCTTAGTCGATCATATTCCGCCGGTCAATCGGCCGAAAACGAATGTACTGCCCGCACTGCAGCAAAGTCGGAGGCTGCCGGTCTGGCCTAAACAGGGCGAGCGGGGTACGGCCGATAATTTGCCAGCCTCCCGGCGTTTCGATCGGGTAAATGCCCGTTTGCGTGCCCGCGATCCCAACAGAGCCAGCCGGGATACGCGGTCTGGGCGTCTGTTTTCGGGGAGCGGCAATACGCTCTGGAACACCGCCGATATAAGGAAAACCGGGCGCGAACCCGATCACATAAACCAAGTAATCCTGCCCCGAATGCAGACGGATGACCTCATCGGCCGTTATTCCGTTATGCTCCGCCACGATCTCCAGATCCGGTCCATAATCACCGCCATAACAGACTGGAATATCCACTACCTCCTGGATGGAACGTTGCTTCCCATTTTCTTCATCCGCTTTAAATCGTTCTTGCAGCAAGGAGCACACATAGTCGAATGTGGAACTCGAATCATCCGGTTTCTGAACCGTCAAGGGGTCGTAATAAATGCTTAAGGTGGTAAAGGAAGGCACGCACTCTATAAACCCCCGAAAAGGATTCCGTTCCACCCGCTGCGTAAAGTCAACGACCCGCTGATGGACCGCATCGGTGATCCCATCGCCTAACTGGACAAGAACGGCAGCATCCCCGAGCGGGTGCATCGAGTAGGACTTGCTCATCTTCTCATTACTCCATTCCATATGTACTGCCTTACGTACGCCTGCAAAAGCTAAGAATACTCCTATGATAGCAGATAAACCGCTGCCCGTTGAGCTTGAATTCTGCATCCAATATGAAATTACGAATGTTCTTCGCTACTTACGAAAAGAACAGCGCCTGAAATGATGATCAAAGCGGTTTCAACCTACCCCAAGTACATTTTTCGTTAATGTCCCCGGGTCGTGATTCGGTAAGGGTAAGAAACATGTGGTAATTTTGGTATAATTTCATCCCAGCATTGGAATCCTACATTTGTCCACGATAAAGGAGGTGCCACAATGAGCGAAACAAACCACAATGGCAATCAGCCGACTAAAGCCGAAGTACAGCGTACGGAGCTGAACAAAATGCCGGTTCCGGGTGATTTTGAAACCGGGATTTCCGAAGAGGAAGTTACCGAAGCATTCAATCAGCAGCAACAGCCAAGCGCCAGTCAGCAATCCGACAATCAATCATAATAGAAAAGCCTGAAACAGCCCCGCACCGGATTTTTGCATCATCGCGAAAATCGGTGCGGGGCTGCTTGTATTTTTTCGATTCGCTCGCCTTAAGATTTGCGGCCCTGATAACGACCGGTTCGAAGCTCAATAATATACCCTTCCGGGGAAGGCATGCCCGATTGCAGCGCATCCTGCACTGCCTGTTCTATATCATACGGAACACGTATGAACTGAATGTTTAACGGAGCACGGTCTTCGCTCCCAAGCTCTCCTTCCATAATACAATAGGAGGCTTCGCATAGCTCAAGTGGGTTGCCGACGCTGCCGGTATTAAACAGGATCTTCCCATCCAGGTGGTGAATAAACGCGTTGTGGATGTCACCATAACCGGCGACGTCGGACTCTTCCCGGGTTTCACACAAATCCGAGGCCTCAAACATCGATAACTGCTTCCCCTTATCGTCCCAGGGTTGTATCCGCTCATATACACTTCGAGGGGAGGCATGAAACAGCCGGATCCGTTTGCCGCTCATTTTGAATTCAATGGTGCACGCAAGTCTGCTTAAGTACTCGAGCCGCTCGGCCCCCAGCTTGTTCTGATGCCATTGCAGCACCGGATTGTCCGTTTCATTCCCGATAAAGTCGTCCCAGTTGCCCTTAATCACCCGATCGCAACGGCTCCGTATCAGATCGACCGCTATATCCCCGTCCGGGCCTTTGCCGACGAGGTCGCCGAGACAGAAGATCCGGTCCACTCCCCGCCGGTCCATATCGTTCAGAACGGCCCGAAGTGCAGGAATGTTGCCATGAATGTCGGATATAACCGCAATAGTCGCCATAGTTCTAGCCCCCTAGAAAAAGTAACTCGAAACACACAACCAGCAATCGCTCATGCGCTGTTGCTCTATGTAGAAGGAATATAACAAACTTGCCAAGCAGGAGCAATAGAAATGCAGTCTAATGAACCTTCGCCGCAGCAGCTCACCCTATAATCAAACGTTTAAGGGTTGCTGCGTCTTGCGGATTAGCATAACGTTTCACCTGCTTCATGGACTCCTTTATCTTCTCTAAATCAATTCGATTTATGTCTCCATATGGAATGTTTCAAGGGTTCGTCTACTATTTATATAAGTAATAACCTTACTTTTGCTCACATGAGCGAGGTAGCTGAATACTATTTAATCATCAACGACTTCACCGCGTTAGGAGGCCGACGATCGTGAACATTCGCAGGACGGTATGCTTAGGACTACTCATGCTGATCATGGTGATCAGCGGTTGCGCCGGTACGACACCGACGGAGAAAACGAAAACGCTTACGCTCTGGTACTGGAACCGAAGCCTGGACGACGACCTGATCAAAGCAGCAGAGCAGCAATTTCCCGGCATCCGAATCGATGCCCAAAAAATCGGAGGCGATTTCAAATCCAAGCTCAAAACAACGCTCGCTGCCGGTTCGGGAGGACCGGATATTGTCGCCTTTAATGACTGGGTTGCCGAGCTGTTTACAAGCTCCGACCGCTTCTATGACTTGTATGATCTGGGAGCGCAGCAAATCGAGCAGGACTTCCTGGAATGGAAGTGGAGGCTCGGCGTAACTCCAGGAGGAGAAATGATAGCGCTTCCGATTGACACGGGGCCGACAGCGCTATTCTATCGTGCGGATCTGTTCGAGGAGGCAGGCCTTCCATCCGATCCGGATGAGGTCCATGAGCAGCTGGCGACCTGGGATCAGTATTTCGAGGCCGGGCAGAAGCTGCAGGAGCATTTTGATAATAAAGTAAAAATGCTGGATAACATCAATAACATCTATAACCAAGTAAACGCCCAGTCGGACCGGATCTATTTTAATCCTGATGATACGTTTATCGGGGATACAGCCGATTCCTCCATGAAAACGGCATGGGATTTGGCGGTGAAAGCGGCTGAGATGAAGCTGAGCGCCAATGCCAGCACCCAGTCCTCCGAATGGAATGCCGCGATGAATAACGGGCGGATCGCTTCCTTTGTCGGGGCGGTATGGATGAAAGAAATCCTGATGCAGGCTGCTCCGGATACGTCGGGCAAATGGAGAGTTGCCCGGGCGCCGGGCGGCGACGGCAACAACGGGGGCTCCTTCCTGGCGATCATGAAGACGAGCAAATATCCGCAGGAAGCGTTTGATGTCATCCGCTGGATTCAAAATCCGGAGAACCAGATTCAATCCTTCGATAAGATGAATCTGTTCCCTTCCGCTACGAAGGCGCTGGACGCCCCTGTGATGAGCAAGCCGGAGGCGTTTTTCGGGAACCAGGCGACGGGTGAAATCTTCTCCGCCTCGGCGATGAACGTCAAGCCAGCCTATTTCGGCGGTAAACACGGCAATCTGAACGGCATTGTCAGCCGGGAGCTTTCCTCCGTCGCCTTGGAAGGCAAGAACCCGGATAAAGCCTGGAACGACGCGCTCGCGCGGGTCAAGAAGGAGCTTCTGCGCTGATGGCTCCGATACGTAAAGAATCGCCACGGCTGCACCGCGGACACGCATATCCCATCGGATTACGGGAGGTAAACACAAGATGAAGAATTCCATGCTGAATCACCCTGCTCCTCCGGAACAAAAAGCTGTTCCTAGTCATCCCCGGCCCAAGCATCGGTTGACGTCTGAGATATGGAAGCATCGTAAGGAGTACTTGGCCATCTCGCCCTTTTTCATCGTATTTGCCATCTTCGGTCTGTTCCCGATCGCCTTCTCGATGTTCCTGTCGTTTCAGAAATGGGACGGCATCGGAGAGATGTCCTTTAACGGCCTGAATAACTATCAATTCATGCTGACCGATCCCGAGTTCTGGAAAGCAGTCGGAAACACCCTGTTGATCTGGGTCTACTCGACGATCCCGATGCTATTCTTCGCGCTTATCATCGCTTTCCTGCTGAACGCGGCGTTTGTGCGCTTTCGGACTTTTTTTCGAATCGGCTATTTTCTTCCCAATGTCACCTCGCTCGTAGCCGTCGCCATCGTCTTCGGAACGCTGTTCTCCAACAATTATGGTCTGCTTAACTACGTGCTATCCCTGTTTGGCATTCCTTCCGTCGAGTGGCTGAACAAAACATGGGGAATCCAGCTTGCCGTCTCCGTTATGGTGATCTGGAGATGGGTAGGCTACAACGCCATCATCTATTTGGCAGGGCTGCAGAGCATCCCGTCCGTGCTGTACGAAGCCGCAAAAATCGACGGCGCTTCGGGAATCCAGGCCTTCTTCAAAATTACCATCCCGAACCTCAGGCCGATCATTCTGTTTACGGTTATCACTTCGACGATCGGCGGCATGCAGGTCTTTACCGAACCGCAGGTGCTTGTAGGCAATGACGGCGGTGTCAGCGGCGGCGGGCTCACCATCGTCCTGTATTTGTACCGGGAGGCATTCGTGCACAACTACTTCGGGTATGGCGCTGCTGTCGGCTGGGGAATGTTCGTGCTGATTGCGCTCTTCTCGATACTGAACTGGCGAATGGTTCAAGGCAAGCCTTCCAATGACTGATGATAGGGGTGAATCTCATGCTGAAATGGAAATCCATATTGCTGCATCTCGGGTTAATCGCCGGTTTGATCATGTCGATCTTCCCCTTCTATTGGCTTCTCGTCATGGCGACACGCACCACTTCGGAAATCTACAGCTTTCCGCCGAAACTGTGGTTCGGCCCTCATCTTTACGATAATATCGCGAGAGTTCTGAGCAGCATCGACTTTTTCGGAGCCTTCTGGAATACCTTGTTCGTCGCTTCCGCTTGCACGCTGCTGGTGCTGTTCTTTGATTCACTCGCCGGCTTTACCTTCGCAAAATTTAATTTTCCCGGCAAAAAATGGCTGTTCGTCCTGCTCCTCGCAACCATGATGGTTCCGGCTCAGCTGTCGCTCGTGCCGTCCTTTGTCATCATGGCGGAATTCGGCTGGGTGGGAACTTATAAAGCGCTGATCATCCCGGGCATGGTCAATGCGTTCGGGATTTTCTGGATTCGGCAGTATGCCCAGGAGTCCGTGCCGTCCGAGCTGCTGGACGCCGGAAAAATCGACGGCTGCGGCTTTTTCCGCCTCTACTGGAATATTTCGCTCCCGATATTAAGACCGGCATTGTCATTCTTGGCTGCCTTTACGTTCATCGGGGTTTGGAACGACTATCTGTGGCCGCTCATCATCCTGAACGATGAGAACAAGTTCACGCTTCAGGTGGCGCTCTCTTCCTTGAACGGCATCTATACCACCGACTATTCCATGGTGATCGCCGGTACGCTGCTCGCGGTCATCCCGCTCATCGTGATGTTCCTGTTCATCAGCAAGCAGTTTATATCCGATATTGCCGCCGGGGCAATTAAGAGCTGACCCTATATTAAAAAAAGACTGCCCGGCAGGATCACAGATCCGGCGGGCAGTCTTCGTTATAACTGAAAGACGTTTACATTCAGCTGTATTCGTTAAATATATAAGTTGAACAAATGGATGGATGTCAACTCATATATTTGTTCCGTTAATGTGTGGCTTCAGGCACGGGGCCTCCTAACATTCGATCGGAATCCTCGGCAGCCCCCTTCTCCTTTCCAGGGTAAACCTCCGTCTCATCTTTAACCTCGGCTGTTGCATCCAGCTTTTTCGGTCCCATCAGCATCGCTGCAGTCAGCGCCAGCACGGCAGGAATGATCGCCCAGGCGAATGTTGCGGCGATGGAGGAAGCGAGCTGTTCCGAAATGGGCTTCAGCAGATCCGTCGGGATGAGGGTGCGGGTATCCGGCGAAAGGAGGACATGCGGGTCCGAGAGCGATAACCCTTCCTTCACCAGATCCTTGGTTCCTTCCCCGGTTGTCAGCGACTGCTGAAACGTCCTGCTCTGGATCAGGCCAAATACCGTAATGCCAATCGTCATTCCGACGGAGCGCGTAAAATTAAAGGTTGAGCTTGCCATCCCGCGCTTGGTATAAGACAAACCGTGCATCACGGCCGTACTAAGCACCGAGAATGAGCCGCCGATGCCAAGACCGATCAGGATCATATACAAGGTAACGATGAATCTGTCGGATTCCGCCGTCAACGTGGAAGCCAGCACCATCCCGCCCGCAAACAGTACAAGGGTCGGAATCATAATATTGCGATAAGATACCTTGGTCATCAGAAAACCGCTAACGGTCGCGGTAATGACGGAGCCGAGCATCATCGGAAGCAGAACGAGTCCGGAGCTCGTGGCGCTTCCGCCGAGCACGCCTTGCACAAATATCGGGATATAAACCGATGCCACGATAAATGAGCCCCCGCTGAACAATCCGCATAGTACGCTGGTCGAATACAGTTTATTTTTGAACAAGCCGAATGAAATGATCGGTTCCTTCGCCCTTCTCTCCGCCAATATGAAGAGCACGAGCATTACCGCCGCTGCCGCAAACAAGCCTAGCAGCATCCACGAATCCCACGCCAGCTGCTTGCCTCCCAGCTCCAGCGCAAGCATGAAACAGATGACACCCGTCAGCAGGGTAACAGCGCCAGCCCAATCAATCGGCTGCTTGGAACGGGCATGCGATTCCCGGTAGAACCCGGTGACCATGAGGAACGCAAGAACGCCCAGGGGCAGATTAATATAAAAGACCCACTGCCAAGCGATGTGATCCGTGATATAAGCGCCTGCAAGCGGTCCGAAAATGCTGGATAAACCAAACACCGTACCGAACAGCCCCATCAGCTTGCCCCGCTTCTCAAGCGGAACCGTATCATACATGATCGCGAACGTAATCGGCACTAGCGCACCGCCGCCAATGCCTTGAACGGCCCGGTAAATCGCCAGCTCCGTGATCGAACCCGCCGTGCCGCAAAGGACCGAGCCCAGCATGAACACGATCATCCCGAAGATAAAAAACCTTTTGCGTCCATACATATCCGACAGCTTGCCGAAGATCGGCATGCCGGCCAGTTCTGCCACCATGTAAGCCGAGGTGACCCATACAAAATGATCCAGCCCGCCCAGCTCACCGACGATATTGCCCATCGCTGTAGCCACGATCGTATTGTCCATCGACGCCATCAAAATACTGAGGAGAAGACCGGCAAGCACCACGGATAGCCGGCTGGTTTGTTCTTTTTTCACTTCTCATACACTCCTTCTCGAATAAGCTTCAACTTTTACTAAGGACAGTGTACAGGGGGATATATGACAGGTGAGTGTCACACTTTATCAAGATGATTATAAGTTGCGATGTGAACGGTGCTAGCGTTCGCCGCATCGTGGTAGAATAAGAGTGCACATCAGAAATGGAGGCTTCTACATATGGACAATTTCGAGAAAAATTTGGAGAAGTACGCGGAACTGGTCGTGAAGGTCGGCGTTAACATACAGCCCGGCCAGGTTCTGATCGTCAACGCACCGATTGAAACGGCAGACTTGACCCGGCTTATCGTTGCCAAGGCCTATGATGCCGGCGCCAAGTACGTGCAGGTCGACTGGGACGACGAGAGGGTCACCCGAATCCGGTACGAGCATGCACCGGCCGATTCCTTCGGGTACTATCCGCAGTGGCAGGCTGATGCGATGGAGCAGCTCGCAGCAGGCGGCGGCGCGATTCTTCGTATCAAGGTGCCGGATCCTGAGCTGTTCCGGGGCATCGACTCCGTCAAAGTATCCACTGCCGTCAAAGCCGCAGCGGTGGCGAACGAGAAATACCAGGCCTACGTCCGGAATAACAAAATCAGCTGGTCCCTGATTAAAGCGCCGACCCGCGCCTGGGCCGATAAGGTATATGCCGATCTGCCGGAGGAAGAGCGCATCCCGGCGATGTGGGATGCCGTATTCCGGATGAACCGGGTATACAGCGACAATCCGGTTGCCGCATGGCGCGAGCATATCGCCCAGCTGAAGGAGAAGCAAAACCACATGAATGCCAAGCGCTATAAGAGCTTCCACTACCGCGCTCCGGGCACGGATCTTCATATCGATATGCCGGAAGGCTATCGCTGGCTCGGCGGCGGCGACGAGAATGAGTCCGGCGTCTATTTCGTTGCCAACATGCCGACCGAAGAGATCTATACGATGCCCCATCGCACGGGGGTCAATGGAACGGTCACCAGCACCATGCCGCTCAATCTGAACGGCCGTCTGGTGGAAGGCTTGAAGCTGACCTTCAAGGACGGCAAAGTGGTCGAGTATGATGCTGAAGTTGGCCGCGAACATCTGACCACCTTGCTCGAAACGGATGACGGGGCCTCCTATTTAGGCGAAATGGCGCTCGTCCCGCATGATTCTCCGATCTCTAAGCTGAACCGCGTGTTCTACAACACCGGAATCGATGAGAATGCTTCCTGCCACTTTGCGCTGGGCAGCGCCTATCCGGTTAACATTGAAGGCGGAACCAAGCTGAGCAAGGAGGAGCTTGTTGCGCGCGGAGCCAATGTCAGCCTAACCCATGTGGACTTCATGGTCGGATCCGCGGAGCTCGATATTGACGGCGTGCTCGAAGACGGCACGATTGAGCCGGTCTTCCGCGGCGGCCGCTGGGTGTAAACTGCAATAACCAGAAATCGACAACATGTTTGAAGCGAATCTCAGTACTTCGCACAGTTAGCATTATATGTTATGAATTCGTTCGAATGCATGAACAAAAATAAGGCCCTGTAATTTTAATATTACAGGGCCTTGATTTATGCCACGTTTTACAATCCGCACCCGGATTATCGGGTATTGGGGGTTCCGGCGCTATGCTGTGCCGAACAGCGCATGAATCGCATTTAGTGCTGTACGATCCCTAGAATCGGTTGCACCTGCCGGGGAAGACATCTTTTTATTAAATAGACGAACTTCCTTCTCCAACAACTGCTCCCTCTTCCAAGTGAGTTTCGGTTCCCTCCTCAAGCCCGGTTTCCGCTTCCGCTTCCGTTCCCTCTTCAGCCTCGGCTCCTGCCCCCGCTTCAGCTCCCTTTTCAGCCTCGGCACCTGCTTCAGCTGCTGTCTTAACGGTTAACGGCTCACTCGGCTGTGATTCGATATCCTCGGCATTCACTGCCGTGACGGTAAACTTATACGCCGTTTCCGGAGCAAGTCCGGTTATCTCATATACGCTGTCGGTAACAGTAGCCTTTCGTTCGCCGTCCATGTATACATGATATCGGATGGTCTCATCTTCCGCGCCTTTTACCGGCTCCCATTCAAGCTGAACCGAGGAAGTGGTCACCTTCTGCGCTTTAAGCTTGGATGGAGCGGCAAGCTTGGACGACTCACCGGTAGTTGTAAACGTCCAGACGTCGGAAACGGCTCTGCCGCCAAACTCGTCTTCGGCCACGACATACCAAGAGTACGTTCCATTCGCTTCAAGCCCTTCCCAGCTCTGTGCGACTTCCGCACCGCTTGCAGCCTTTTGAGGCGTGCCGATCGCAGTCCCCTTCAAATGATTCACTTGAATGGAGTCCGTAGCTACACGCTTCAGTTTCGGCTCAAGATCCAGATCAATCGTGAATTCGTCAATGCCCGGCTTCGTATAGTAGTTATACTTATCCAGGTATGGCGAATACGTGTTCACGATGATTCGATCGCCTTCGGTATCAAAGTGCAGCAATCGCAAGTAACCCATTCCGCCCTCGGCGTGTCCTTGATAATCCGCAAGCATTTGATAGACTGTACGATCCGGCGTGCCGTCGCCATTATCGTCCAATTCGCTTTTGAGCATATTCGCGCCCGTGTAGTGTCCGCTCAAGACGGCAACGACATTCGGGTTTGGTACAACGACTTCTTCATACAGCTTGTTGCCTACGGCCGAGCGTGTACCGTTCGACAGCAGGTAATCGTGGAAGTTGAGGAATGCGATGCGATCCGGATACTCGGCCAGCACCTCATTCATCCATGCAATATCCTCATCTTCGATGCCCCAGCCCATATACATCATGATGAAGTCGTTGCCTTCAACGGAGATAAGATCATAATGACCGCGGTTGTCCTTATAGGAGCCGCCATAGTATGGCTGATCCTTATAGCGGTTCTCTCCGAAATATCGGCTGTATGTCGTATAATCCCAATCATAGCTGCCGACATCATGATTACCAGCCAGGACGCCGTGCGGCAGATCCGCCTGTTCCAGCATGCTCATGTATCCGTCGGCACGCTCCCATTGATACTGGGCAGCCGGATCATTCACGATATCGCCGGTGTGGAACAAATATTTCATATTCATCTCATCGATATTATTTACGATCCAATCGAACTGCTGCTGCTGAATATGCGGATACAGCTCGGTCAGGAATTGCGTGTCGGACACCCAGACGAAGGTATAGTCATAATCGCCGCGGGATGGGATTTCGTCCTGAACGATAATGTCCGCCTTATTATCCCTAATGTATTCCGAGGCCGCCAGTTCCCCGCGAAGGGTAAAGTCATCCTCCGAAGCCGCGATATGCTTCGTAATTTCCGTCCACTTGCCGGCAGCATGGTTCCAGGCATACATCGTCACCTTCCGGCCGGCAACCGTATGCCCTTCCCACACCACCTCTACCTGATCGCCAGGTTCAACCGCATGCTCCAGCTCTACATTAAATCTTAAGTATGGAAACTTGGACGTCGAATCCAACGTGACATACTCGTCATTGGATTTCGAAATCCGCTCAAGCTCTTCCTGGCTTAGCGCTTCCTCGCCTTCCGGATGCCGAACCTTCGGCGGCTCCTCATCGCTGGCATGCTTGGATACGGTAACCCGTCCTTCACTGAGCGAGTCGTAACGGTAAGCCTGGTGGAAAGATACTTTGAGCTCATCATCTGTCGGGTCACTTACCTGAACCTTTAACTCCGGCTGTAATCCGTCAACAGTCTCCCCATCTGCAGGAGACACGGGAACAGGCGCGTTAGGGTGCTCCTGCGGCGTATGGAAGGTGACGGTCTGTTCCGAACGATTGCCGGCCTTATCGGCTGCAGCAACGACCAGCTGATGTGCTCCCGGTTGTAATGCTGCGGAAGAGGTAGCATAAGGAACATCAATCGGTTGACCGTCCAGCTTGGCCTGCAGCGTATCAATGCCGGATACACTGTCACTCGCGGTCACATCGATGGTGAAGCTTCCTTTGTACTCCTTGCCTTCTTCAACACTCGGAAGAATGCTTGGCCCTGCATTGTCCACCAGCACTGTTGCTGTTGCGGTTTTCTTTTTGGCTTTCAGCATGACGTTGTGGGGTCCGTCCGCTGCCTGTGTCGTATCCCAAGCATACGATACTGCGGTTAATCGGTCTGCCGGAATATCGAAGGTGAAATCGACATAAGGCAGAAACCGGCCGTCATCACCCAGATCATGCACAAGAGCCGGGTCGCTGTAGTTCGGGTCACGAAGCTCCGTTCCATCGCTCAGCAGGAGCCGGACATTGCGGGCGTTAAAATCGTCCATGTTGCCTGTCGGCTTATCGTCCTCGAAATATGTCTTGTCATTATCCCCCGCTCTGAGGGTGATGGTTTGGAGGCCGCTGGACAGCCGCTCCGGCTCAATCGGTACAACGATCGTCTGGTAGCCATCCATATCGGGATCGGTCCGGTGCAGCACATCCTTGCCGATCGTTACCGTGTTGACGCCATCGTCGATACCGTCGCCCTCAAAGACAAAATATGCGGGGAACTCCATAGCCGGTGCGCCCTGCACCAGCTTCCCGTCGATATAGAGCTCGAGCTCTTGTGCCGGCACCCGATCCGACGATCCGCGGATATAGGCCGTTCCGCCAAGCAACTCATTATCTTTTACGTTCAGTCGCTCTTTTGCAGAGCTGCCTGTCAGATCAACCTTATACATCCTGCTGTTCTGTTCTTTATACGAGTCGGACACCGTAAAGAAATACTCCAGCTTGTGATGTCCCAGCAGCTCAAGGAACGGAATGGTATACCGGTAACCTTGTTCGCTTTCTTGAAGCTGCACGACCTTGACTTCCTCTTCCCCGTCTACCCGATACGAAAGCGCTAATGTAGTTATCGGGTAATCACTGCTAAGCTCCGCGGCAATGTCCACGTCTTCCCCCGGCGAAACGACGCTTGTCTCCGTACGATTCACGACGGAAGGAAGCTTGGAATTTTGAACATGCACCGGCTCCGAAGGAACGATGGAGTGCTGCAGACTGCCTGGCGTCGCTTTGTGCTCACGATAGGAGATGCGCTGCATCTTGATGCTGCCGTCCTCGGGGTATTTATAAAAGATGCCGAGGTCCTCTTCATTCTGAACTTCTCCGTCATTATAGAATGCAGACACCACCGGACGGCCGGTGTTCGTGACAACGACCAGCTCCCTCATACGGGAGTTGGACATGCCTCCGGAGAATATTTTAACGATATCGGTATTTTCCGTCAGATTTGTGCCGTAATTTCGATTAAAATCGTCGACCGTTGCTTGATTGTTCTGACCGTTGATGATCCAGAAGACGAGCGTGCCTCCAGGCTCAATCATTACCTCATCGGGAACATGGGCCCAAAGGGTATCACTCTCTAAGTAGCGGTACCGAAGCTTGTAATGACTGAAATCGATCACTTGATCCGTGTTGTTGTATACTTCGATAAACTCGTAGCCGTCCGCCGTTCCTACATTCGTCGAATCCGGCACGAGCTCCGTGATTAACAGCACCGGCATCCCGCTTGATGGTTGGCCCGGTCTGGCCGAAGCTTGTCCGTAGCCTGAAGCAAACCATCCTGACATCACCAAACTTACGATCAAGAGACATGACAACCAACGATTCCTAACGATCTTTGACATGGAAAACCTCCTAAAATGATGTAGTGAACAATCAATTCAGTTTCCCAATTCTCCAGGTCTCCATGGGATCTCCAAGTTTTTAAGGCGCTTACACAATGATTCCCTCGCTTATCACGTGGATTGGATTTGACCGGTTGTTCGCCCGCTTACCAAATCTTAGGCATATCTGAAATTCATCACCTCCCAGATTCATAATTGCATATTTCAGCATCTATTTAAACAACTTTATGTAAATTTTGATAAATGATCAGAAAGTCTCAGTAACCAACGAAAATACTAGTTCTTTTGAACAGGACATCTTCGGATATCTCCCGGTGATTCCGTGTATAAAAGTCTACTTGATGTGCGTAGCGTATTTGCTTTCGTATTATTACATTTATAGTTATTCCGACTACTGTTAAGGGAGTGTTAAAGTATTTTTCGCGTTATATCGAAATTGTCTCATGCTAAATTCATAAATTTCCCAACGCTGCCTAACTTTTGGTCTGGTTTAGGTGTTTATATTTATAACTTAATTCCAAAACTACTTATTTTTTTGGAATAAGCCCCGTTCAATAAATACTAGGAGGGTGAATCCATGAAAAAATCCATTCTGCTTTCCATAGGAATAGCAGCTGCTCTGGGAGCAAGCACTTCCATTTATGCTTATAGCGCCGTAGAGCAATCGCTTGAAACCAAGGTACAGGATAGCAGCATATCTGAGACGATACCGGCTGAAATGGAGAGTAACGTTATAGAAAATACTTCCACTGCAAACGAACTTCCTGCACCGCTTACGCCGATTACTGTGAATATTGAGCATAGCTCTTATGAAGACCTGCATATCCCTTTAGATTTGGCAGATCGAGCAATGTTTCACACCAATCGAATCACCTCGAGCAATCCTATTAAGGAATTGGTATTGGCTCATGCAACGGATTGGGGCACAAATAATGAAATTCAAGTAATCTATGCGCTTGAAAGTGGGTCGGAAGTTCAGTTATTTCAAGCAGATCTTTCTCCAAATGTATCTATTGACTATTTTAAAAATTTGAGCATTTACGATCCAGCCGAACTGTCCGTCATTGATATCCATGGTTTCCAAGCTGTCATTGAGGATGGAAGCCCAAGAAAAACAGTCCACCTTGTAACGAATGAACACGTATATATCGTAGTTTCCGTTTACGAGGATGTGTCTCTGGAGTACTTGATTGAAGTAGCGAAAGAAATTAAGGTCACAGAAGACGATACGATACATCAAAATAAAGAAATTACCGCGGCAAACGGCCAAGAAACAGTTGTTCCGCCAGATCCGGACGTGCAAGACAACAGGGTTGACCTTTCTCAGCTACCAGAAGGTGTTGAAGTGCGTATTCCTGAATCGATTAAAGACACTGCTCCTGCAGATATAAGTTCTGCACAGACCAGTGACACTCCTGATATGAAACAACTTACTCCTATCACTGCTCATGAAGTTGGTCCTGGCGAGTTTCATTTCTTCGCAAGATACCAATCGTTAAATGGTGCTGAGATTGTTGTAAATCAGGTGCCTATCAAGGGAAATACCATTGAAACCATACAGGGCTTCTATAAAGAACCGACAGAGGTTACCGATATCAATGGTCATACCGTTGTATATGTGGATGGTGAACATAGAAAAGCCGCACATTTATTGATGAACGATCATCTGTTCAATGTCTCAGCTACTATTGGAGATCTTGATGATCTAATGAATGTGCTCAAACAAATTCAAGAGTATCAATAGTGAACTACCGGCCATCCATTTCCCGCCTCGTATATACACAAAAAAAGATCCTGCGACAAATGTGCAGGATCTTTATGTGGGAAGCGGTCAATATTCCTTAATTACTATGCAGCTACTTTCCAACTGCTAGGGTGCCTTGCCTGAGAAGTAACGAAGAAATCTCGCTCTTCTTCTCCTTTTACGAGTGTTCATGGCGAATCAACTTCCTTTCGGAATGACATTTCTGTTCTTCCGTCCGTCGATTGACATTTCCACTTCCCACTTGTTATAAATGTACCCGCTCTACCAGGAATGAATCAGGTCTATTCAATTTTTTTGTCAATGCGACATGCGTAAATAAGAGATATTCAGTGCATCTGGTCACGCAAAGCGATCATCTCAAACTCCGGACATCCATTTCTGCCGCCAGCTGTGCCAGCTTGTTCGTTGTCTTCCAATTGCGCATCGTAACCGGCACGCTCAGCTTCTGCAGCTGATTGGTCAGCTTCGAATCTCTGGCGCTTTTCTTAAGCAGCAAATAAATATTGCTGCCTATACAACGGATCGTTTCTTCCTCGTTCGCAGCTGCAACGAGCTTGTCCACTTCTTCCTGCGAAGGGGCATCCGGCAGCATTCCTACATAAAAGCTGACGAAAGCCGAAACTTCATCCGCTTCCTGTATCATCGCTTCCGAGAAAGGACAGCTCCGAATGATGTCCTCCATTTCCTCCCCTGTTCGAAATATGACCGAAATGGAGTAACCGAAGGCCTCGCGGATTCCATTCTCAAATAATTCCTTCAGCTCGGTCTTAGATTTGGGCGATTCAAACAATACATTACCACTCTGTATATACGTCTGGACACGGGACAGACCGAGACCCTCGAGCAGCGTTTTTAAATCGGCCATTTTGATTTTATGGTGTCCGCCGACGTTAATACCCCTCAGCAGTGCAATATAGATGGTCACTTGAAGCACTTCCTTTCGTGCAAGGCTGCAAAACTAGTTCGTATCGATGCTATTTTCCAGACTTCAATTTGGTTTAACCATATTATAAATTTTATCCGCTCGATGTACACGCTTTTCGGGATCTGCTAATGTGATGTCCGACCGAGCCAATTCACTGATTATGGTGATAAACGTATCTAGCAGCCAAAAGGTTAGCTATGAGGGGAAAATTAGTCTGACGATAAATTTGAAGTTGATGCTCAAGCCTTCTTACTAACCAAGCTCAACCTGTACTTACATAAAAAAAGCCCCAGCGAACGATTTCTCACTGGGGTGTAAGAGCATGATGCTTGGGTCTAAAACGATTAACCTCGAAACGAATCCTCCACCCGTTCCATAATTAGACCAGCCGTGCGCTCCCCGTTCGCAATGCAATCCGGGATGCCGACGCCGTAGTACGAACATCCGGCCAGCAGCACGTTAGGGTAATGCCTTGCCATTGCTTCCTCCAGCGACTTAACCACATGGCGGTGCTTCAAGTGATAGTTCGGCATATTATCCTGCCATTTGGTGACCTCGCATGTAACCGGGCTCGCATCAATCTCTAAGCTCCGCTTGATATCGTCTAACGCGACCTGCTTCAACTCGTCCTCGGACATGCGGATCAGTTCGTCGTAATGGAGACTGGAGCTCTTGTAGAACAGCCGCATCAGCAGGCGCTTTTGGCTTGAGGTATGCTCCCATTTCCGGCTCGTCCACGTGCAGGCATCGCATTTCAGATCCGTATCCTTAGCCGTAATAAAACCCGTCCCGTCATAAGGAAGCTCATTGTCTTCAATATCAAATCCGAGATAAACGCTAATCAGCGACTTGGTAAGCAGCTGATCAAATTCTTCAGCCAGCTTCGGCTCCGGCAGCAGTTCTTTTGCCGACGAGCCCAGCGTGGCAAGTACAACGTAATCCGCCTCCAGACTCTGACCGTCCGCCAGAGAAATGGTATAGGCGCTCCCTTTCTTCTCCAGCTTCGATGCCTGAACGCCTTTAAGGATTTGCGCATCGGAAAGATGCGTTTCCAGTGCATCTATGATTTCGGAAGCTCCATTCTTAAAGGAAAGGAACTTCTTGCCGGAGCCTAAGTATTTGTGGCGATTTTCAGCCAGTCCTCCCATGATGCTTCCATAGGTATTTTTGTATTCCAGCAAATACGGGAAGGTTGAAGCGATCGTCAAGTCATGCAGCTCCCCGGAGTACACACCCGATATCACGGGAGCAATCTGGTTACGAACAAGCTCCTTGCCAAGAAACGCCTCCAAAAACTGTCCGAGCGAATCGTCCTTGCTGAAGGTCTCGTTCGGCATATAATAGTCCTTAAGAGCCTCTACCTTTCCCTCGGCGGACACAAGCTCGCTCTCGGCCAAGGACTTCAGGCTAAGCGGTATACCGAACACACTTTCATCCGGGATCTTCTTCAATCCCTTATTCGTATAAATAAACGACGTTCCCGTGGCATTGTATACCACTCGATCCGTCAAGCCGAGCTCTTCGAGGAGCGGAGCTACGTTGGTTTTGCGGGCTACGATGGAATCCGCGCCGGTCTCCATAATAAATTCACCGTCATGGACCGTACGGATTTTGCCCCCCAGCGTATCGCCGGCCTCGACCAGCACCAGCTTCATGTCACGGCCGGCATGCTGCAGCTTTTTCTTCAAATAATATAATGTGGACAGACCGGTAATACCTCCGCCTATAACTACGGTAGTTGTCACTGAAATACACCTCGAAATATGTAAAGTTGAAATCGTTACCCCTGTCTCGCTTTGCTTCCACTTTCCCATTGTATCCAATTCACTAGTATATCATAGGAAATACCGGACGGACCTCGCGTATTCCCTCAATTGTGTGAACAGTTTGCCGGTCCCATGCCCCTTATCCCAGAAAAATACAAAAACTCCGCGAGGTCTCTCGCAGAGCTTTGTAAAGCGGGAAGCGGTTTTCCATCTCACGCAATATTAAAATTGCTACTCAAGGTGTTCCTTGGGAACGATTCAGGCGTGGCCTTCCTCATTCCCTACTCTGTTGTCCATGGGTATCAACATCCTTTCGGTTAGCTGACAATACGTCATGTTATCCGTCTGGTGATGATCAATTCCACTCCCCACTTAGGATATATATACCCGCGCGATCTATAATGAAACATTCACAGCGAATTCATAGTATGCCCGTTTAGGTATTTATGGTTTAACGGTGGAGGCCTCAAGCCGCTCATTAAACAGGGACTCCATTCGGCTGCAGGTATCCGCAGGTGTCTCCATTCCCGCCCACAGCAGATTCAGCTCATCAAATAGCAATTCGATTTCGGACTGCGTCAAATTGAGCGTATGCAGCGGATAGGCATGTGGCAGCACATCCAGGTAGCAGTTGTAATGCTCGGGATGAATGGCCGGGTCAAGCAGTGCATCGTCCTCCGCAGCAGACCGAAGGACCGGAATCGTGCATCCGTATTGCTTGATCAGCCGCTGCCCCTCATCGCCTGTCATATAATCGACCAGCTTCTCGGCTACCTGCCGATGGCTGCTGCGCGCATTGATCGCAAGCCCCCCGCCGAGCAGAAGCGTAGCCGGTTGCTTGCCTCGCGGAAGCTCCATCACGTCCCAAGCGATGGAATGATCGCGGAACTCGTTCATGAAGTAATACGTCGACATGATCATGGCCACCCGTTCCTTCATGAAGAGTCCCTCCGCCAAATGACTGCTGCCATGCGCGTAGATCGGCGAAACATGCTCCTTATACATCAGGGACAGGCAATACTCCAATGCTTGAATGTTATTCTCATTCGCCATCGTGCTGCGGCTGCGGTCGCTCTTCATGATTTGTCCATTATTCTGGAGCAGGAAGACGGGCCAGCGGTTGGACGAGGCGGAGAAGCAGAAGCCGTAATGCTCCACCATCCCGTCCTCATCCGGTGCCTTCGTGCACAGCTTCGCCACGCGGAGCAGGTCGTCCCAGCTCTCGAGCGGCTGGTATTCCTTGATCCCGTATTTCTCGAAAATCGACCGGTTAAAGCAGATGACGACAGGCGAGAAGATGAATGGCGCCGCCAGCATCTGCTCCCCTTGCTGGAACAGCGGGAAAACTTCCGGATAGCTGACTCCTTCCTCAAGCAGATGAGGGGGAATATAGCCGGTCAGAAGGTCGGTACGGCGGCTCTCTACCCATTCTCTGGAGTGCATTTCGGACATGACGAATACGTCCGGTCCCTGCTCCTCATCCATCGAATGAATAAGCGTGCGGGTATAGTTCTCCTCCGAATACAGCATCAGCTCCACCTTAACGAACGGGTATTTCTTCTCGAAGGATGCAATGATTCGTTTCACGATTTCAATCTCATAGGAAGTGGAGAACCAGGCCAGCTTAATAACGACCGGCGTTCGGTCCTCGTCCGGAAGCTTGACGCGATTGCCCTTGCCGGCAATCTTCTCGATTAGCCCCTCATGGACAAGCTCATCAAGCGCCTTACGGATGGAGACCCTGCTCATTTCGTATTTCTGGCTCAATGTGTTCTCCGGTAAAATAAACTCTCCCGGCGCAAGTGTCCCGCTTACGATCTCATTCCTGAGATCCTGCAAGAAACGCTCATAGCGTTCATGAAATTCATTTCTTCTACGTAACAATATATACCGCTCCTATACATGTCTATGAATATCAGTATAACATGCATGACATAAGGATTCCAATCATTGTCATTTCAGACTTGCAGCTCCTTAAATCAGCAAATGAGCGTCAAGAAAACGGTATGCTCTTTCACGTAGATCCGGCGGGAAATCATGTCCTTCCGTCCCCAGCCAGCATTCGAAATCAGCCTCGCGGCCCAAACCGCGGTATAGCTTCATGAGCTCGGCAAGCCCGAGCGTGTTGTCCAGCCAATGCGGGAAAATGGCATCTCTCATGCCGCACCACATAAACATCGGCACAGGAGCAGCCAGTGCTGCGATCTCATGCCATTCAAACGGCGGGTCCCCTTGCTTCATCACCTCGGTGAGGCCGGCAAAATGCGAGAACCAATCCCGCTGCCCCCATCGGTTCGGTTCCGGATCTCCTTGAAACATGGAGAAGCCGCAGCTGGAGGCAACCGCCCGGATCCGCGAATCCATGCCTGCCAGAAACCAGCCGTTATATCCGCCGAGGGAATGGCCAATAACACCGATCCGGTCGGGACGAACAAGCTTCATGGATGCGAGCACATCCACGCCCCGGATATGATCGGCCAGCATTTTGCCGACAACCGACCACGATGGAAACCGTTTATAGAACGGAGCCGTTTGAAAAGGTCCTTCGCCCTCGTAGATTCTCTCGCCGAATGTTATGGAATCGGGAGCTAGCACGATATAGCCTCGAGACGCAAGCTCCAATCCGTACCTGCGATTGTCCCTTCCCGACGCAAGGGCAACATCCGACTTCCCGACTTCGGTCGTCGGATGCAGCGCCAGCACAGCCGGCCGCGGGGCGGAAGCGGTCACGCTGCGGGGTAGCAGAAGGTACGCATGCACCAGATCCCGGTCCTTGGTTTCATACCGGATATACTGACAATAATGATCCTCTTCTTCCTTCTCGCTTAGTACCGTATATGCGCCCTCACCTAACACTTCGCTATCATACATATTCTCAAGCGGCGCATCGCCGAGCGTGCGCATCCAGACGGACTGAATTTGCTTCCGCTTAACCTCCCAATCCGATCTCGTCGCTGCGCCGTCCAGCAGTGGAGCGACCTGGCTTACCTCATGAAGCCCTTTATTTGATAATCGCTGTATCTCATTCATGGGGGCTTACACCTCCTCCTTCCAATGGAATCGCCACAGCTCGGCTCCTGCGCCGTAATAAATATCGTTTCTGATATGGGCAAGCCCACAGGTTGCCGGCTCGGGCAAAGCCGCAATCCGAACAGGCTCGTCGGATCCGGCCGTAATCATGAATAGGGTGCGGCTAAGCAGTCCTATAACAATCGGCATGCCGTTGCGGGAAGACTCCATCATGCCGTTTCGGACGACGGACCCCCACGGGGATAGATCATACAGGCTTACAACCTTACCTTGCTTAACATCGAAACGGAACAAGATACTGTCCGAGGTGATCCCGTACACATCTCCTCCCTGACCGGAGCACAATCCCGAAATTTCTCGGGCGCCGGCTATCGGCACCCAGGTTCCGGTAACGGAACGGGACGCCCAGTCCCAGGCATACAGGACCGCTTCCTTGGCCGAGGTCTGCCCCCCGCCCGGTGTCTCGATGCTGGTCCCCCCGATGACGCCCCCTCGAGGGAGTACCGTTAGCGACACCGTGCTCTGCTCGGGGATCACTTGCTCATGCCCCAGCATCGTGACGCTTTCTTCCTCCACGTTCACGATGCCCAGACCCCCGCCGACCGCTCCATAACCAGGAAACCCGCCGTACAAGACGTGAATGCCATCGTTCAAGGAAACCGCGCAGCGCGGACGATGAACTCGGTTGTCAGCATAGATCAGTCTAGGATTTCTCAAGCCTGGCGAAACCATATCGGTTCCTGGTGAAGCTGGCTGTCTAACCCCCTCCCAATCGCGGGACGTGTCTATTACATGGATCAGCCCGCCGGCATAAGCGGCTCCGATGATTTTGGAGCCTTGGGAAGCGTAAGCGGCAATATTGCCTCCGCCCCCCTTTTGAATCATGTCCGGGCCAAAGTTCATGATTCGGCGGCGGCCCGGTTCAAATCGATAGAAATGCAGCGGATGATTGGAGGTGCCGTACAGATTGCCATCCGGCCCGGCGAAGATCGGCGACAGCTCCGCGGCATTGCCTTCATGATGCAGCGGGATCTCCGATCGCGTGCCATCCGCGTGCTGAATGGAGATTCGCATCTCAGACAGCTCCCAGGACAGCAGGCTCCGGCCATTTCTCAGGTCCTGATGCACCTTTCGGTAACCTTCCCCGCGATACAGCGAAGGAGATACCGAAGCTTTAGGAATTGGACGTTCTTGGCCGTCCTCGATGATGTACCAATTCTCTGCGGCGGCAGCCGACGGATGTGAAGAATTCGGAATCCGGGCATACACCCTTCCGTCTTGCCCCCGGTGTACCTGTGCACTGCCCGGGGCCGCGTTCCCGTTCACCGTAATCGTCTTCACTTCGCCGCTGTCCGCATGAACGGCGGCAACCGCTGGAGAGGATGTGCCCAGTCCCGCATAGATCCATCCATCGCTTCCGGCAGCCAGCGTCATCGCATATGTCCGGTCGGAATCAAGCCGGGCAATGACCCGGCATTCTTGCATTGCAGCATCCATGCCCAGCAAATAGCTGCCCGGATACGTCGTGGCGTAGACCGTCCCGCGCTCATCTTCCGCGAATGCAAAACCCGCGTGTTCCTCACCTGACGGCGCTTCAAACCGGGCTATGTATTCAGATTTGAAGGGGTCAAGCACATACAAGCACATTCCGGCTCCCGTACAAAACAAGCCGCTCCTCGTGCTTATTGCCGCAAAAGGATACTCCCGGCACAAATCCGGAAACGGCAGCTGGCGGCAGCTGCCGTTATCCGGATCCACGATGAGCAAATAACCTCTTGCGGCAATGACGACGCGCTCTTCCCCGTTTTCGTTTCGGCATACCGCCGCCGACCGTGTTTCGTCGGCACGGACCGGATAGCCTAGGGACTCAAAGGGCTTCGTATCCGAATGCTCACTACTCTTCAACATGGCTGACCCGCCCCTTACTCTGCGTGCTGTATGCGCTCGCGACCTTTAAGACGCCCATCCCGATGTCGCGGATATCCTCATCCGAATAAAACTCGCTGATCGGAATTTGCACCGCTGTCCCCAGAATGCTCTCCGCAACGGGGCACAGGCCCTGTTCATAGGAAGTTTCCGTTAGATTAAACGGGAAGCTGCTCCCCAGATAAGCTTGCCGATTCTGAAAGAGCGGCTGCATATAGCACACCTGCGGAATATAGCCTGCCCGGTTCGGAATGCCTTCCGCTTCCAGCGCCTTGCAAAATTGCTCTCTCGTGCAAGACAGCTCGTTCAGCTCCAGTCGAAACATATAAAACCAATACGTGCATTCGTCATCCGGCCGAACCTCGGGAATACGTATTCCCGGCGCGGTGGCCAGCATTTGATTCAAGCGGTCTCCAATCACCTTCCGCCTTTCGCAAATCCACGGAAGCTTGCGGACTTGGGCGATCCCGACAGCCCCTTGAAGCTCGGTCATCCGGTAATTCGGTGCAATGTACTTCGTTCCCCGGTCAAGCTGAGTGCCGAGTCGGCGATAGTTCTTGTCCGCAAAGGCATGCGTGGTCTCATAATCCGCTTCATTCCCTGAATTTACAACCACAATGCCTCCATCGCCGGTTGAAATATGCTTGAAGTCATTGGTGCTGAAACAGCCGTAATCGCCGATGGTTCCCGTTAGCCGTCCTTTATATTTTGTCAAATAGGCTTGGGCGCAGTCTTCAATCACCTTCAGACCGTATCGCTCGGCAATCTCCATGATCGGGTCCATATCGCACGGATTGCCCGCTAGATGAACGACAAGGATCGCCTTCGTCCTCGGCGTGATCCGCGACTCCACCGATTTCGGATCCAGATTGTAGGTGTGCGGCTCCAAATCGGCAAACACCGGGATCGCGTTCTGATACAGGATGCCGATCAAGCTGCCTTGATCCGTGATCGGGCTTGTGATCACTTCATCGCCTACCGAGATGCCGGCCGCTCCAAGCGCAACATGCAGTGCCGCCGTTCCGGATGAAGTCGCAACGCTGTACTTGACTCCATACAATTGATTGAAATCCGCCAGAAACTGTTTGACCTTTTGGCCGAAATGATAAAATAACGTATTTTGCTCAAGAGCCTCAAGCAGCTGCTCTGCTTCCTCCGCACCGAACCGCTTGCCCGAGGCAAACGGCGTAGATTTGGTTTTCGGCCCCCCGTCCAGCGCCAGTGGTTCCATGCTGTCCATCCCTCCTTTTACCGCGTCCGCTCGGCAGCGCCCTTGATCATTCCGCTCCATTCCGGGCAAGGGAGCCCATAGCGATCGCGCTTCGAATCTTCTTCTACATCCGCATATGAATGTCGGTAATATCGGATGACCGCTCCTTCCGGCAGATTGCCGGCCTCCAAGGCTCCGCTTGCATCCACGGAAAATCTCGCGTTCCGTCTGGCTTGCTCCCAGCTTGTTATTTCGGCACAGGTCCAGAACGTGTATCCCAGGCTCTTCGCTTGACCGACAACCGCCCGAAAGGCTTCCCGCACACCCTCGATGCGATGAATATGCTGCTGGTGAAACAGAAAGTGCGCAACGCCGCGCACGCCCTTGACAGCTTGAAGGAACGGCTCAATAACCGACATGTCCGGAAGCATTGGATGCTCCAAGTCCTGCGTCAAAAATCCGATTTGCAGCACATCATACAGCCGGTTGCGTTCATCCGCCCATGCGATCGGATAGTACGGCTGCGCCGTGCCGAACGGAAAGCCGACATTTCCTTTTTTGCTAGGACCCCGGGTTTGATCGGCCTGAATCCCCTCGGCCTCGCACCAACGGAACAATTCTCCCCAGCCCTCAAAGCGGGTGTAATGGTTCTTATTCGATACGATATCCGCTCCGCTTGCCTGTCGCAAATGCTGAAGCTGACGGGAGAATTCCTCCTGGGACCATATGCCGCCCTCCGCTTCAAGGGCATTGAAGTGAAATGCCAGCTCATGCCCAGCAACGGCGATCATGTCGTACATTTCCCTGGAATATCCGGGTTCGATCATGCACCAAGTGGAACGGACGCCGCATTCCCTCAAAAGCTCCAGCGTCGTTCTTGCAGCCTCTTCGGAATTGAAGTCGCTGTCATGGGAGATCATCGCAACCTGCTCGATCCCGCGCGGCCAATAATCTAGAAACGGCAGGGTGAGCCCGAGACCCGCTGCTTCCCTCATCAGCTCGTGAACGATCACCTCGCGCCATAGGTCTCCATAAGGAATCGGAAAGTAAGGAATATTCGAATCGGTCTTGACCCGATCCTCCTTCCAGTCGACTTCCATGCCGTCATCCGCCTTCAAGATTCCCTCGTCTATGCCCCCGGTTCCATCCTCGGCAGGAATGCCGTCTTGATACACAGGCCCTCTTCCTTGCTGAAGATAAACGATCGTGCTCGGGATATCCACATTCCAGCGAATGAGCTTGCCGGTACCGACCCGAAAGGCCAAACAGGCTGCACCCAGCTCGCTCCCGGCTTTCCCCAAGCGGAGTTTTCCTTGAGCTTCTGCAAGAGGCGATGCAGTCTGCTCATGCCCGGCTAACGGCTTCCAAGGCTGGCTGCATAGTGCCCGCAGGAGCTTTCCTTGAAGGACCGCTTCCATCCCTTCGACCTCCGCATACACCGCTTCGCGGCAGCTGACTTCGACGCACCCCATCCTCGAAGCCAAACGGTTCAAGCCCCCGTAGGCGATCACGACGGCTCCCTCTTCCGCCCACTTCAGCAGACGGTCCAAATCCTCTTCTTGCTCGCCAGCAAGCACGTTCACGATAATATCAGGGCGGTATGCGCTCAATTGCTCGGCTTGATGGAATAACCGATACGGTATGCCGGCATGTGACAGAATTTCTTCGATATAGAGCTGAAATATATTTTGACCATGCTTCCAATGATATTTTGCTGCATTACGGTTACACCACAGCCCGATTTTTACTGCCTGCATGCTCAATGCTGCCTACTCCCTTCTCAGCCGCCCTGGCGATTGAATACGTCTGCTCTCGCCAGCCTTCTTCGCGTGAGGACAGACGTATTCTGCAGGGACAAACTCTTAACGTTTCTCCTGGGCTTTATTTAAAAAGCGCCTTCGGGTCTTTCTCCGTAATTCCTGCATTATACTCGGCGATGATATCGGCTCCGCCTTTGCTCAGATATTCCTGAACAAGCTGATCCCATTCGGATACCGGACGCGTGCCCGCAATCATCTTCACCTGCTCATCCATGACGTATTTTTTAAGTTCCGCGCCTTTGGCATTGTCCGTAGCGGATTCCAGGCCGGTGATCGGGTTCGCATACAGCTTGATTTCCTTATACATCGCTTCGATGGACTCAACCAGATCGGACAATTGCTTCGTCTGATAGGTGATCGAGTAGTCGTTGTCGAAGTCCTGCGGCGCCCATGCCGTATTGTCCACAAAATAAGTGGATGGCGCGAGTCCGTCGGATGCGAAGTTTTCCTTGTTTACCGGCACGCCGTCTTTCATCTCGTAGCCGACGCCGATTTTTCCGGACCACCAGTCGAAGTCTGCATTGCTCTCGTTCCGGCTGTCTTCTGGGTAGAAGGTGCGGCCGAAATCAATCATCGCAAGAATCCGCTTCTGCTTCTCCGGCTCGGACGCCAGCTTGGCGCTTAGCAGAGTAATGCCGTTAAATCCTGCACCCGAGGTAAGTCCTTGATTACCGTATGCATCTTTGAACGGTCCAAGGCTTACAAACTGTGCGTCCGGATGGATGGCCAGCAGTCCGTCCATATACTCCTGGGACATGCCGCGCGGCGTTCCGATGAAGATGCCCGCCTTGCCGGAATAGAACTCTTTATTCGTATCCGCCCAGTTCAGAATGGCGTAATCTTTGGTCATCGCACCCGCTTTATACAGCTCGGACAGCATCGTGATAAATTCCTTCCGGCCGTTGCCGATCATTCCCGGAATATAATTGCCCGCTTCATCCTGATGATACCAGGCGTCCGGGTCCCAATACGGTCCTTGGTTGAAGTTCGGGTTAATATCCTGACCGATGGCCAAACCGTACGTATCCTTCTTGCCGTTGCCGTCCGGATCGTTATTCGTGAATGCGATCGCGACCTCCTTCAATTGCTCGTAGTTGGTTGGAACCTCAAGGCCCAGCTTATCGAGCCAATCCTTGCGGATGACCGTAACGACCTGGTATTTCGGGGCATATTGCGGGATCGCGTAGATTTTCCCGTCGACCCTCACCGCATCCCATATAAAATCCGGAACCAGCTTCAGCGTCGGATATTCCTGGATATACGGTTCGATGTCAAGAAATGCGCCCTGCTTGGCAAATTTGTTGTAGCGGTTCTTCACATCCGCCGTCATCAATCCGATCATATCCGGTATTTTGCCTGAGGCGAAGGTGGCGTTGATCTTCTCGTCAAACGCGGTATTCGGCACAAACGTCGGCTCATACTTGACATTGAATCTTTCGTTGATCATCGTCAGCCCCGGGCTGGATGACGGCGGCGGATCCCCATAGCGGTAATCGATTGCCGTAACGGTATAGATCTGTTTCGCTTCGCCCTCGGTTGGTGCCTTTCCTCCTTCCTGCGGCTGTTCTGCACTCTTCGGGCCCGGACTGCTCTGACCGCAGGCGGCCAGGCTGACCGAGAGAAGTGCAGCCATCATCATGGTAATCATGCGCTTTTTCGACATTTACGTTCCCCCATTTTGGTTATGATTTTGGAGCTAGCGCCCCAGTTATGATGATCTCAGCGACAGCCCAGCTTCTTGCAGCAGCCCTGAGTTCTCACCCTTTAACAGCACCAAGCATGACACCCTTGGCAAAATGCTTCTGCAGGAATGGATACACGATCAGAATCGGCAGCGTAGCCATCAGAATCGCCGCCATCTGGATCGTCTCCGGAGGCGGAGGCTGGGCGGCAAACATGTTGTCACCCCCAAGCGTGCCGGTCGTCTCTCCCACCACCACGATCTGCCGAAGCACGACCTGAATGGTCCACTTTGAGGAATCATTGATGTACAGAATCGGAGCAAAGTAGTTGTTCCAATGGGTCACCGCGTAGAACAAGCTGAAGGCGGCCAGCGCCGGCTTGGACAGCGGAAGGATGATTTTATAGAAAATCTGCAGATCATTGGCACCGTCTACAATCCCGGCCTCAATCATTTCGCCCGGTATGTTAAGGAAAAATTGCCGGATGACGATCAGATTGAACGGAGCGATCGCGACAGGCAGAATTAAGGACCAGATCGAATCCAGCAGTCCCGTTGCCTGCACAACCAAATAAGTAGGGATCATCCCAGCCGAGAACAAGAGCGAGAACACCACCATAAACATGACGCTCCGCTGGCCGATGATCGGTCTTGACAAGGCATAGGCCATCGTGCTGGTAAAGAACAAATTAACCAGCGTGCCAAACACGGTTACAAGCGAGGTGGTCCATAGCGCCTGACGAAACGTGCGGGAACTCCAGATGTACTCATACGCATCGGTCGTCCAGTTCGACGGCCATAACAGCAGCCGGCTTCCTAGGAAATCCTCATAGGATGAGAAGGAAACCGAGAATAAATATAAGAACGGAAACAGCATAAGCGCTGAGATCAGAAGCAGCAAACCGATATTCACCGAGTTGAACAAGCGTTCGGCGATGGATTTTTGATTCAAGGATGTTTCTCCTTTCTGTGGGCTTTCACAACGGATCAATAGACGCCCTGCTCGCCAAAGCGCTTGGATAATTTGTTCGCGCCCATGACCAGGATCAGCCCGACCAGCCCTTTAAACACGCCGACGGCGGTTGAGAAGCTGTAGTCGGATTGTTGAATCCCCTTAAAGTACACATAGGTATCCAGCGTATTTCCGATATGCATATTGAATGCGTTCAGCTGGAGGAAGACCTGCTCGAACCCTACTTCTAGGACGTCCCCGAGCCGGATAATCAGCATGATGATGATCGTGCTTCGGATCGCCGGCAGCGTAATATGCCAGATTTGGCGGAACCGGCTTGCGCCGTCCATTACGGCAGCTTCATACAGCGCCGGATTGACGCCGCTCAGTGCGGCCAGAAAGATGATGGTTCCCCATCCCGCTTCCTTCCAGATCACCTCTAAAATCAGAAACGGACGGAAATACTGCGGCTCGGTCAGAAAGCCGATCGTCTGCTGGGCACCGAATGCTTCCCGCAGCAGGTCGTTAACCAGGCCCTCATTTCGGAAAAAGATCGTCACGATCCCAACCACAACGACCCACGAGAGGAAATGAGGCATGTATACCACCGACTGCATCACCCGTTTCAACAGCGGGTTCGCCACCTCGTTCAGCATGATTGCCAGGATGATCGGCGCAGGGAAAGCGAATATAATTTGCAGAAATGAAATGATCAGCGTATTCCAGATCACCTGAACGACTTCCGAGCTTTCGAATATGCGGCGGAAGTTATCGAGGCCGGTCCAAGGACTGTCGACGATGCCCATGAAGGGGCTGTAATCTTTAAATGCAATGGTGATGCCCAGCATCGGAACATACCGATAGACGATAAAATACAACAATCCCGGGAGCAGAAGCAGGTAGAGATAGCGGTCCTTCCACATTCGCGCACGAATCCGCTTGCCTCGGCTTGCCTTAGTCGCGGTCGGTTTTTTTCCTGGTTCCGTGCTGTGTACGAGCGTTTCCATTGGTTTCACCCCTTTCCTCGGCGGGAATGATCCATCCCTGTTTCAAATCCAGATCATGCTTACCGGGAGGAACGATCAGCTCTAGCCGGATACCGGACGAATCCAGGCACAATTCGCAGGACGCATCTCGCGAATTCCCGTTATAAACAGCCCCTCTCAAACTTCCGGTATCCAAATATAGGCTTAAAGGTTCTTCGGAACGGTAGCGGATTCCCGGGCCTGCAAAGCGTGTCGCACAGGACAGATCAAGTCTGCCGGAATTGCCGGAATCTAGAGGATCCTGCCCCACCATGCTCGAACTCAATCGTACGGCAGAACCACTGAATGAATAGCCTTCGTAATCCATCGTTTCTGTTGTATCGCAAAACATCATGTAATCCCTTCGCTCCCCTTCTTCGAGTACGGTAAAGCCGATTCCGCTAATACCGCTTGTTGTCACATGGTCTACGGTGATGTTCCTTGCATCGCCGGACTGCGGGATCAGCAACGTAACGAAACGAATGCGGCTCCCTGATGATGCTTTAACGCTGATAAAAGGTCCGTAGCTTTCCGCCCCCGGATAGTCCCGGACGGAAACCTGATGATGATCCGGAGCCAGAAACAGCAGCCGAACCGAAGCTTCATCCCCACGAATCATCAGGCTGGACTTCTCTACTGATTCTCCCGGACTGATCAGGGCATGATCAGGCCCGTAAATGGATGAAGTTGTGTGGAATAACAGCTCCGCCTCATCCCCTTCCCGGTTCAGCTCAGCATCGTCGACGATGACATAATAAGACGCGTCGATATGATACAGCGTCCGGCGATACGATCTTAGGCTTTCCCCATAACTTGCCGAAGCGTCCCCGCTTACGACTTCGAAGCAAGGGAACAGCGAGCTGTCGCAAATGTACCCGCCGCCGAGCGATTGCTGCCCCTGTCCATTGACAAGCAGCGAATTATGCCCGATCGTGCCTGTTGTATAATCCGCTCTCGGGCCCGGCACATAGTCCTGATAGCCCGGGCCCGTCAGAAGCCATTCGCCGCCGACATTCAGCATGATCTGGTTCTGATCCCTATGATTGTGATCCTTGGCCGACGGGCTTGAGGTAAAGCATAAGAGGTGATCGCCTCTCCCCCAACCCGATCGCAGCGCAGCCCAGCCGACCGGCTGGAACACGGCGGAGACGGCTCCTTGGTAATAAGCTTCCGGATTGATTGAAAGCGTTTCCTCTTTAAGATATAAAAGTGCAGCCGGATGCTCCGCCTCATACCTTCGCATATACCAGCCCGCTGCAGGATGGGCATGATGCGAGGCCGTCATAGCCATGACATATGCGATATCCAGCTTGTAGAACGAATCCGAGAAGTTTGGAAACGTATTCACAACTGGGGATAAAAAATGCAGCAAACGCTCCGGCAGCTCTTCCGCAAAATAAGGGTGATTGACCAGATCGGCATTCCCCGTCATTCTACGATACAGGTCTGCCGCCATCCATACGTGCCTTGCAGCTACTTGATCATATAAAAAGCCTTCCGTTTCCCCCGAATTCAGCTTGAAATCCAAGTAACCCGTCAAATAATCAAGTGAAGCCTGCAAATATTTGGCTGCATACGGAACTTCATCCGCGATCGCTGCCGCTCCGAACATCATGGCAACATGCTTGGCGGCCACGATGTTATGCCGATCCCGGTTTCCGATATCCATGGCTAACGGCTGCAATCCTTTACTTAGGATGGATCCCCTTATATGGAGCCTTTCCTCTTCCGTAAGCATGCCGCGGATGGCGTCATAAGCAGCGGATACGCCGATCAGAAAGTGAGCATTGCTGAGATTGCCCTCGGCGCCCCGATGATCGAACTCATACCATTTTCCGTAAGAAGCCAATGCTAGCAAATAACGTCTTGCCTTCTCGGCATATTCGATCATGCCCGTGATGATATAAACGGTTGATAACACGACAAGCCGTTCCTCGATTGCCCGAGCGTACATCGTCCAGTAAGGAAAGTCGGTGTAGCCCTCCGGATCTGCTGTCGGCTCCGGTTCCTCCAGCGGCAGCGATACATGCCACTCTTGGGAGATCGAAGGATAATGGACCGTAAAACCCGTCTCGTTCAAATAACCGGCTGCCCGCTCTAAGTAGCTGTGCCACAGCTTCGGGTATTGGATGGCTGACGCCGAATCGGGCTTAGCACCATCCCCTGCTGTTTCCTCCTTACCTCTAATCTGCCGACGGAATGCTTCAGCCTCTTCCGGAAGGAATAAAATTCGCGGGCTCCGGATTGTTATTCTATGTATGGGCTCGGAAGGCGGTATAACCGTAACACGCCAGCAGACGGCAGGGAATCGTTTATCACCAAAGTCCACCTTAACCTCTGCATCGCCTGGCTCCATCGCGCTCAGCGTCAACCCGTCCGCCTGAAGAACCTGTGACGGCTCACAGGTAACGATGCCCGCCGGGGTGCAGCCTTGCATGACGCTGCCGGAAGGATCGATGAACCTGAACGCCAGCGTATGGGTCTCGCCGGTCTCGAGGAGCGGAACTCTAATCATCTCTACCCGGTACAAATCAATAACGCCCCTCTCTTGATTCTTCACCATGTTCATCGCTTTATTGATCGGTCTCGTTGATCAGGCTTCATGCTGTCTTGATCAAGCTTGATATAGCCATCGCTAAATATACATGTATTTTACTTGTATATATTAAATGCTGTCAATTTAAATTTTTCTTTTTCGTTAAACCTATTTGCTTAATCCTCAGCCAAGTTGAAGGTGCCGGTGTATGAACGCATGAAAAAGGGACTGTCCACAGTAGAAATCCAATCCATTTCTACTTCGGGACAGCCCCTATCAGAGCTGACAGACACGCCAGTATTTATGGAATCATCATCGTTTCATCGCTATCCATCTTCGGTCTCATCCATCGCCTTACGCACATCATAATCCTGAATATCGATATCGATCGGCAGCCCCAGCGCCAGCTTTGCCAATTGGCTCCCGATAAAAGGCCCCATCGTCAATCCGGATGCTCCAAGCCCGTTGGCGGTTAATAGAGCCTCCCAGCCGGGAACAGCTCCGATCACCGGAAGAAAGTCCGGCGTGAATGGGCGAAAACCGATTCTTACCTCTTGGAAGGTGCTGTCGGCCAAGCCAGGCGCCAGCTCCAGCCCTTTATTCAGAATTTCCTGCATTCCGGCGGCGGTCACCCTGGTATCGTATCCCTCTACATCATTCTCGTGAGTCGCTCCGATGACGATCTTCTGCTGATCGAAAGCGAGCAAATATTGGTCAGAAGGCGGCATGACTACTGGCCAATGGCTTGTATCTTGCTGATTCTGAAGCTGCAGATGCATGATTTGCGCTTTTTGATAATGTACCTTAAAACGAATGCCTAAAGGCTTCAGCAGCTGATCCGCCCATGCGCCTGCACATACCACGACTTTGTCGGCAAGGAAGCTTTGCCCTTCGACAACAGCCCCGGTGACGCGTCCCGATTGATATTGCAGCCTCGCATCCCCGTTAATCAAAACCGCGCCGTTTCGCTGCGCCGATCGGAGCAGCGCATCTCGGAGTGCACGGCCATCTACCCGTGCGGCGCCGCTGATATGTACCGATTGATAGCCTTCTGCCAGCAGTGGAAATGCATCATGGGTTTGCTTTTCGTTTAGCCGGGTAATTTCACCAATCTCCGGTGCATCCGCTTTACGGCGTTGTGCACGCTCCTCCATCGCGGTGATTTTCTCCTGGTTATGATGGATGCTAATCGCACCAACTTGGGCATAGCCCGTCTCGGTCTCCCCCTCCCCGGTAAGCTCTTTGATCAAACCGGGGTAGAAGCGCGCGCCGGCCTTGGCCAGCCGGTACCATGCCTGATTGCGCCTTTGCGACAGCCAGGGGCAGATAATGCCTGCAGCTGCGTCGGTGGCTTGTCCTACATCTTTACGGTCAATGACAAGCACCTCTGCTCCTTGCTTGGCTAACGCGTAGGCTGTCGAGGCTCCGACGATTCCCGATCCAATGACGATGACTTTCTTCATGGTTACATCCTTTCAGAATCTGTCTATTAAAAAGCCGCGAACTTCGCGGCTTATCTTTGCATGTATTCGATTATACACGGTGAAGATTCACCTAGACTCAAGCTTCTTCACCCTCCGAGAAAATCTCCAGCAGCCCGGCCGGCAGCTGATACTTGTGGTTGTTGATCTGAATGCTCTTTAGCTCCTCCAGCAAGGAGTCTTCGTCGTGCATATCCTTGATGGCTTGAACCTCACGGTTCAGCCGCTCCATCTGATGGTCCAGCGCATTAGCTGTATCCGCCGCGGCTTTCAGCTCCTCAAGCAGCCGCTGTGGGACCGACTTATTATATTTATAGAAGATTTTATGCTCCAGGCTTGCCCAGAAATCCATCGCGATGGTCCGGATTTGCACTTCCACGCATACCTTCTCCACCCGATCGGAGAAAAACACCGGCACCTCTACGAGCAGATGCAAGCTCTGATATCCGTTCGGCTTCGGATGCTTGATGTAATCCTTGACGTTCAAGACGGTCAGATCGCTTTGCTTCTGCAGCATCTCGCTGATTTTATAAATATCGGAAATGAAGGAGCACGTGATCCGCAGTCCCGCAATATCCTTGATGTTCTCCTCAATCGAGGCCAAGGAGATTTCTCCTCCCTTGCGGAGCAGCTTCTTCATCATGCTTTCCGGCGATTTCAGGCGGGATTTCGTATGCTCGATCGGGCTGTAGTCATGCAGAGCCTGAAACTCTTCCTTCAGAATCTCGATTTTGGTTTCGATTTCGTCCAGCGCGAATTTATATTTCAGCATAAACCTGGTGATTTCCGTACGGATCAGCTTCAATTGTTCCATTTGCATTACATTCATGAATAACTTCCTTTCGGCCGAATGGACATAAACGCTAGGCGCTCACGGCTTGCCGCCCCTTCCATTCTCGAGTGGTTAATATTTAGAAACAGGGATTCGTTTTCGCCCTCTCTAAATTTTAGTTGATCTTCGGGTACCACTGCAACTTCATCACGTTGACGTAAAAAAGAACCGATCGGTTGACTGCCGGATTCTCACGCGTCTATGCGCTCCCCTGCCGATATGTAAGTGCACCAAGCCGGGACATCAGCCCCGGCCAAAGAATCGCTTAATCCTTGGCCAATTGAATGCCCGGGCTTCGCTGCGCCGCCCATTGCGGATAGGCGATGCCAAGCAGGATGAAAGATACGCCCATCCACTGAACGGCAGTTACCTGTTCGTTCAACACCATCACCGATGCGATGACGGCCACCGGAAGCTCCCCCGCTCCTAGAATCGTAGCCAGGCCGGTGCTGATTTTCGGTGCACCAAGCGCAAACATGAGCACCGGAAGCACGACCCCGAACGTTCCCAGGATCAAGCCGTAGATCCATAAGCCGTTACCGCTATCCATTTGGACATTCCCCGTAAATACGTTGGGCGCTAACAGAACCGTCAGCAGGACAAGACCGCCGGTCGATGTATAGAAGCTGCGGGTGATCGCCGGCATGCCGGTCTCAACCCTCCCGCTGAAGAAGACGAATAATGCCATCATGACGGCAGCCGCAAGAGCAAGCAGCGTTCCTTTCAGGTTAAGCTGAAGCTCGCCCGTACCGAGAATGCCTCCAGCCATCAGCGTCCCGAGAAACAGAATGGCGATCGAAATGACGGTCGCTTTGTCCGGGAGCCTGCGGTATACAATCGATTCGATGATCACCCCGATCCAGGTAAATTGAAACAGCAGCACAACGGCGATGGAGGCCGGAATGCTTTGCAGCGAGAGATAATATGTAACGCCGGTCAGACAGGTGCATAAGCCGACGCCGGCAAGACGCACCGCCTGCTTCCAGGTCACCCTTCGTCTCGCGAACAGCAGCATGAGGACCAGCAAAATAAGCCACCCTGTTCCGAATTGGCTCAGCATCACTTGTTCAAACTGGAATCCGTCCCGGTATGCCAGCTTTACGACCGTAGATAAAATCCCGAAGCAGCACGCCCCTAAAAACACATACAACGAGTTCTTCAGCAATTGATACAATGTTTCGTTCCTCCTCCACACGTCAAAAACCCCATTTCTCATTGTTTTGGATCCAGAAAACAATAAAAAATGGGGTTCATCTCATAAGATTCTATCTAATTATGCTTCCATTCTAAAATAGAATTCGTGGAATGTAAACAACCGGTTTGTCCGCTAGGATGCCTACGTTCTTAGTCTCCGATCAGCGCCAGAATCTCCTTCATGCACTCAAGTGCTTGGGATTCAAGCGGCTTAATCCCTTCAACCAAGCCTCTTGCCTCTCTAGCGGTGAGAGAATCGTTCGGCTGGCCCCCTTGCGGGAACGGGAACAGCCGATGCAGCTCATCGAGCTTCTCATGCATCCCTTGGTACAAGGCCGACGCTTCATCAAAATGCCGAGTCAGCTCTTCCGACTTCTCCTCAAGCGGCCAAGCCTGCTTCAGCTCTTTAAAGAACTCCGCCCCATAATAACGCGCGTCCCTCAGCACTGCAATATTATAAGCATGGCCGTTCGGCTCAATCGCGCCGCCCTCCAGCGCTTCGAGCCACGCATCATAGGCCGCCAATCCTTTGACGCAGTTAGCCGGAATTGCACTCTCCCGGCCTTCGTAATGCTCAATCGCCGATTCCAACGCCAGCCGGAGCTGCTGATTTAGCGTCAGATCCACTTTGCCGTCAATGGCAAGAACAAAAATCTCCTCGAGCACGCTTCTGCCCAGATGATCGAATGGCAGCGTCTCCACTTTTCCGCATTCCTCGGCATATAACAGCCGGGTCTCATCATCATAGCCATACACGGTGCCGAATTCCGGGAAGAACAGATCCCATGCCAGGACCGGGATCCCCTGATCCAGTGAGCGGTGAATCAAATCCAGCGCTCGCGGGAGCTCACGATGAATGCTGCGTTTGCCCATCGCATCCTTCCCGGTCAATGAAGGGTCAAGCAGATTACTGTTTTCGCCGATATTCGGAGACATCCCGTCGATTACCTTCGCGTGAAAACCGATATTGTGCAGCCCCCTAGGAAGCACTTCGCTGAAATTATAGCCGGTCGGTCCCGCAATATGGACGCTCTTCGGTACGATATTGATGCGGAAGGCATGACCGGTCAGTCCCATCACCATCGGCAGCGAGAGCTTGCGGTCCGTATATTGCAGCATTTTGTAAATCACATCCGCCGCTGTCGTCCATGTGCCTGTTTCGTGAAACTCCTTGTCGTAGTCCAAAATCCGTTTGCTCATAATTCCCATATCCCTTCTTGTTTTCATATAGGAGTCAACGGTAACGCGGATTTTTTCCTGGATCACCTTTTTGCGAGATCTGGAAATAATCTGGTATACATTGGCCGAAGAGAGCTGAAACAGCTTGGCGATTTCCTGCGGCGACAGCTGGTCGAAGAAATGGGACTCGAAGATCATCCGCTCTCGCGGCTTCAGGCAACGAATGATGTCGGTTAACGTATGCAGCGTTTCCTTCTGAAGCAGCTTCTCCTCGGGAGCATTGGCAGAAGCAGCCGCTTCATTCGCGGTCCGGTTCAGCCTGAACAGAATGCGGTCCAGATCGTTCCATTCGCCGTCCTCCTGGCCGCTCAAGCGACCTCCCCCTTCCAGCTCCGTGAACGTTTGCTCCTGAAGCGTGGGTCTCGCCTTGAGCCTGGTGTACGCCTGGTTCCGTACGATCCGCTGCATCCAGGGGAGGAACCGCCCCGCATCGACCAGCTTGCTGAGGTGCAGGAAAGCGCGCATCAGCGCATCCTGAACGATGTCCTCTGCCAGATAGGACTCCTGGGTAATGGCTCTGGCATAGCCGTATACCTTTGCTCGGTGTCTGCGTACCAGCTCGCCGAAAGCCTCCCGTTCCCCTGCCTGGGCGCGAATGACCAACTCACTGTCTTCCATTTCATCCCAATCTGTCCGTTTGTCTGCTGTCGCTTCCAATGTCTATACCCTCTTTCATTTCGTTGACTACTTATATGACTCGGGGATTGAGGCATTTCTGACAATTTCGCAAAAAAACTTTTAAAATGCATCCTCTTTACCGCAAATTTGTTTCAGGCTCCGGTGATCTTTGCTTTTGACTATATTACCATAGGTTCTTGTCAGTCAGATCTACCGGCTCCTTAGCTCAGCATCTTCCGAAGATATTGTCCACTTCGGTTGCCGGCATCCATCTGTCCCTCTTGCTTATAGCCATTCCGCGGATTTGCCCCAAGCCCATGGTGAGGGACGAGTTTATATTAAATTTATTGAGCTGTGCTAGAGTAAGTGCGACAAAACAAGGAGGGGGAATAACCTTTGAGAAGGGTATTAAGACCCATAACCGATTGGGTCTCAACCAAAAGAGGCATGTGGATATCGATCCTGATCTGGCTGATCGTTATGATCGGGTTAAGCGCCGGTCCGAGGCTTGGTGATTACAAAGCGACCAGCTTCCAATCACTCCCGGATGAAGCGCAATCCATCATTGCCGAGAACAAATTGGAGAAGACGTTTCCGAGCGACCAGGGAACGCCAGGGATTCTGGTTTTTCATAATGCATTAGGAGATATTAATCTGGATGAAGTCAAGCGCATCACGAATGGAATCATCTCAGCCGATATTCAGGGGGTTAAATCCATTGTAAATATCGGCACTTTGCCGCCTCATGCCCTAAAAGGGTTCATTTCGGCGGATAACTCTACCATCATGGTTCCCATGAGCCTGGAACCGGGTCTTGGCAACCATGAGTACGCGGAAATCAATGATGAAGCCTTCAGGCTTGGCAATGATATTGCTAAGGGGCTGAACACTGACTTCTATATTACTGGCCCGGCGGGGATCGCTGGCGACACGGTCAAACTTTTCGAGCAGGCGGACTTCGTTCTGCTTCTTGCCACCGTTATCATCATTCTCGTATTATTGATCGTTATTTACCGTTCGCCGCTGCTTGCCCTCATACCGCTGCTTGCCACGGTCATCGTATATCAGGTGGTCAATCAATCCGTTGCCTTGATGGGCGCAGCCGGACTTGAAATCAACAATTCGACCACCTCAATCATGAGCATCCTGCTGTTTGCCGCCGTGATCGATTATTCATTGTTCGTGTTCTCGCGATACCGCGAGGAATTGAATAAACACGAAAGCAAATATGCGGCGATGCAGCACGCTATGCGCGCTACCGGTGAGCCGGTGTTTTTTGCTGGCGGCACCGTGCTTGCTGCTATGCTTATTTTGTTCTTTACGGATTTCCGTGATTATCAAAACTTCGCTCCGGTCTTCGGCGTGGCCATGCTCATCATTATGCTGGCTTCCGTCACCCTTGTCCCTGCCCTGTTCACCCTGTTTGGACGGAGAGCATTCTGGCCTAAGGTTCCCAATTTCGGCCAGAAACAACAAATCAAACACGGTTTCTGGGGAACAGTCGCTAAAGTTGTGGTGAATCAGCCGCTATTGACCGGCGAAATCGTGGCCTTCTTCATGGTCGTTTCCGCCTTGAACGTCTTTAACCTGAAATACGAATTCGACACCGTCAAGAAATTTCCGGAGGATCTGCCTTCCCGCGTTGGTTATGAAATCGTAGAGTCCAAATATAACAAAGGCGAGCTTGCGCCTTCCACGATTCTTCTGGAATCCGAGAATGCGCTAACCGAGGAGCAGACCGATCAGTTTCTGATGAAGCTGGAAAGTTACGAAGAGATCGAGTCCGTCCGCCTGACTGGCATTACTGAAGATTCCAAAGCGGCAAAATTCAGTGCAGCCTTGACGCTGAATCCATATTCAACCGAGGCGATCGACTTTGTGGAAGAGCTCCAAAAGGAGTCTGACGCCATCCTTCACGAGTTGTCTCTTCAGGGCGATGTTTACTATAGCGGCGTGACAGCCAAACTAGTCGATGAACGGACGACAAACAACAATGACATCGTCAAAGTAGTTGTCTTGGAAACGGTTCTGATTCTCATTCTTCTTATCTTCTTGACTCGTTCGTTAAAAATGCCGGTGTACATGATGGCCACGATCCTGATTTCTTATGTATCGGCTCTAGGTCTTGGATTATTCCTGGTAGATGTTCTATTCGGTTATGAGTCCATCGGCACGCGGGTTCCTGTCTATGCGTTTATATTCCTGGTGGCTCTTGGAATTGATTATAATATTATTCTAATCTCCCGCTTTCTTGAGGAGAGAGCAGCATTAAAAGTAAAGGACGCGCTTGAAGTGGCTATCCTCAATACGGGTGGGATCATCTCGTCGGCAGGCGTTATTTTGGCTGCAACCTTTGCAGCGCTGACCACCATGCCGATTGCCGACCTCTTTGTGTTCGGCTTTATGGTTGCCATTGGCATATTGATCGATACATTCCTGGTGAGAGGCGTCCTGCTTCCTTCCTTAATTTTATTATTTGAAAAGGATCCGGAGCAGAAAAAGCACACAGCCCAGGCTTAATGCAAGGTAGGAGGGGACTTTCATGAAGATTTTAGTTGTGGACGATGACTACGATATTCTGCAGCTTGTGACAATCCATTTATCGCGGGAAGGCTATGAGGTTTTACAGGCCAATAACGGACAGCATGCGCTTGAGCTTCTGGAGGAGACAGAGGTGAGTCTAGCCATAGTGGATGTCATGATGCCCGGAATGGACGGCTTCTCCCTGACTAGAATATTAACGAAAGAGCTGGACATCCCCGTCATTCTGTTGACAGCAAAGGGGCAAATATCCGACAAGGAGCAGGGATTCAAATCAGGCTCCGAGGATTATCTCGTGAAGCCCTTCGAGCCGAAGGAATTACTGTTTAGGGTTGCCGTAGTCCTTCGCCGCTATGGCCGCGCGATGGAAAGTGTCGTAAAGGTCGGCAATGTGAAAATTAACCGAAACGATTTTGAAGTGATCATCAATGATGAAACCATTCTCTTTCCTCTAAAAGAGTTTGAGCTGCTGACGTTGCTGGCTGCCAGAGCCAACAAGGTCACTCCCCGTTCCGTTCTTCTGGAGCAGGCATGGGGCGAGGATTACGATGGCAGCGAGCTAACGTTAAATACGCATATGAACCGGATTCGCGACCGCCTCAAACGTTACAACGCTTCAATCGAAATCCAAACCGTCCGGGGTATTGGTTACAAGCTAGAGGCTGCCGAATGAGAACTTTATACCGGGAGTTTATATCAGCTACACTGCTCATTCTGGGGATCAGCATCCTGATCGGATTTGTTCTGGTCAACGTCGTCTATCTGGCGTTTACCAAAGACGAAATCACCCAGCAAAACGTGGAGGTCGCCAAGCAAATCGTCCATGTCCTAGAGGAAATGCATGTATCAAGCCATTCCCTGCAGCCCTTCCTGGAGTCAGTCGGACGATTAGGATATCAGATGTATTTGGCCAACGGTTCCGGGGATGAGTATTTCTTCGGTGAGCCCTTTGAGCACGGCCCGCTGCCGGCACGCACGTTGGACCAGGTATTAAACGGCACTCCGTATATGGGCAAAGACGACATATGGGATCAATTCTGGATGATGGGCCATTTCTCCAATGATATAAGAAATACCGTCGGGATCCCCCTGCAAATCGGTCAAGAGTCATATGCACTGTTTGTTAAACCTGACAGCAAAACCCTATTTTCCGATATTCATATGATGCTCGCGGGATTTATTCTGGCAGTTGCCGTGGTGAGCCTGCTGGGCGTAATCAAAATGACCAAGCGGCTCATCTATCCCATTTCCGAGCTTTCTGAGGCAACCAAAGCGATTACCAATGATGATTTTACGTATTCGCTGGAAATCCGACGCAAGGATGAGCTGGGCCAGCTGGCCCAAAACTTCCTGCAGATGCAGCAGCAGCTGCGACACAACGACGTCGCGCGTAAGTCCTTCATCAGCAATGTATCCCACGACTTCCAGTCACCATTGATGAATATCCAGGGCTATGCAGACCTCCTCATCAACCCGGATCTGCCAGCGAAGGAGCGGATTCAGTATGCCGGCATCGTCAACGACGAGGCCAAGAGATTGTCCAATTTGACCAAGCAGCTGCTGCTGATTACATCTCTCGACCAATCCGGTTATCCGGTTAGAAAAAGCCTGGTCCGCCTGGATTTACAGATCAAGGAGTCCGTCAAAAAGCATCTCTGGACCCTGCAGGATCGGAACCTGACCATCTCTTACAAAATGGATGAAGCCAAGCTATTCTCCGACCGCGAGCTGCTCGGGATCGTCTGGGATAACCTGATTACAAATGCCATTAAGTATAATCGGCCGAACGGCCACATCTATATATCATGCAGCAACAAAAAAGACAAAATCATCCTCGCATTCGAGGACACCGGGATCGGCCTATCGGAAGCTTCGGCTGAGCAAGTCTTCGATCGCTTCTACAGGGTAGACGCGACCCGCAAGAAAGATGGGACAGGGCTTGGCCTGTCCATTGTAAAGGAAATCGTCACTTTATTAAACGGAACCATAACGCTCGACAGCGAGCTCGGGAAAGGAACAACCTTTACCGTTACGTTTCCGAAGGAAGGAAAGGATTAAATTGATGGAACAAAAATGGAGTTTGCGATTAATAAGATATGCGGCGCTATTCGGCATCCTCGGAACTTACGTCGGATCCAAAATGTCAGGCGAAATCGATTATTCCCTGCGTCCGATCCATGCCCACATATTACTGGTTGGCTGGCTGTCGGTATTTGCTTGGGGCATTTTTTACAGAGCTTTTAAGGTAAAATATAAAAAGCTGGTAGCGGTCCATGGCTGGATGGCCATATGGGGCTCCTTCGGACTAACCTTCGGGATGTGGATGTACAATCTGAATCCGTTTGAGTTGAACGAAACTTTGGTCATGATTTTATTTATTGTTGGCGGTTCGGTGCTGCTGCTTGCTTTTCTGCTGTTTGTTTTCATTACATTTTTTACAGAAAAGGAACCAACGTAAGCCATAAAACCTTCTATATTGCAAAACAGAAACAGCCAAGCACTCCCGCGTGGAGACTTGGCTTTGTTCGTGAGAAGGTCATGGACAACGCGCCTCTATAATGCGACAATAGACACTGCGCGTCATACTTTAGGGATGAACGACATCAAGCGTAAACGGGGAAAGGAACGAAGGCATGGCTCAATTATTTTTCAAATACGGATCAATGAACAGCGGCAAATCCATCGAGATTTTGAAGGTCGCCCATAACTACGAGGAGCAGAACAAGCCTGTCCTCCTCTTTACATCAGCCATAGACGACCGGGATGCGATCGGATACGTATCCTCGCGGATCGGCCTGCGCCGGGAGGCGATTCCTATATTCGAGGACACCGATATTTACAGCATCGTGAAGAATCACGAACCAAAGCCTTATTGTGTTCTGGTGGATGAATGCCAGTTCCTGAGTAAAGGGAGCATTCTGCAGCTTGTCAAAATCGTAGATGAGCTGAACGTGCCGGTTATGGGCTTTGGGCTCAAGAACGATTTCCGGAACGAGCTGTTTGAAGGCAGCCGCTGGATGCTGATCTATGCGGATAAAATCGAGGAAATGAAGACGATCTGCTGGTTCTGCGAGCGCAAGGCAACGATGAATCTTAGGGTAATAGACGGTAAGCCGGTCTATACCGGCGAACAGATATTGATCGGGGGAAATGACACGTATTTTCCCGTCTGCCGGAAATGCCATGCAAATCCGCCGCTGCCTCAGCCGTAATGGATCCATTGCATTTAGCATTTAATCACCCGTCAGCTACTGAGTTCTAACCGAAAGGAGTAGAATGGTTATGCCGATTGTCAGGCCGTTGGTGACCGATGCGGATTTCAAAGAAGTATTGGAGAAGCAGATCCCTATTCGCATCTTCAAGGATAACCACCTCGTCGAATCGGGAGGCATCGTGATCCGGTTTACCGAAGACACAATCATCACGCAGTCCGGCGTGAGCTCACTCGGTTACCACGGGAGAGACAACTGCGAGTTTTTCGAAGTGAAGGGTTAGTGCGGCTGCCGCCAAAAACAGGGTGTTTCAAGGACCGATGGCATGAGTCCGTGAAACACCCTGTTTTTTAGTGAATATTGTTCTTCGCCATGCTTCCGCCGAGCACGTCGGCCACATTCTGGATCGATATGAAGGCATTCTTGTCGATCTCCTGAACCACGGTCTTCAGCTTGGCGATTTCCAATCGGGTGATCACGCAATAAATCATCTGCGTGTCCTCTTGGGAATACCCGCCCTTCGCATAAATCATGGTCGTGCTGCGGCCCAGCCGCTGCATAATGGCACTGGAGATTTCCTCATACTCGTTCGAGATTATCGTGACAGACTTGGATTCATCCAGTCCTTCTACGACGATATCCATGACCTTGGCAGCGATGTAGTACGAGAAGATCGAATACATGGCCGAGTCCGCTCCAAACACAAAGCCCGCCGTGATAAAGATGAATACATTAATAATCATGATGATCTGCCCGACAGGGAGACGAAGCTTCTTCGATAGAAGAATTGCCACGATTTCGGTTCCGTCCAGGGCTCCGCCGTAACGGATCACGAGCCCGACCCCAAGACCCAGGATCAAGCCGCCGAAGAGCACGGCCAAAATTTTCTCGTTAGTGAACGGTTCGAAATGATGCAGAAATGTAGTCGCCACCGACAGCATCACGATTCCGTACAAGGTCGAAAAAGCGAATGTCTTGCCGATCTGCTTATACCCGATAAACAGGAACGGCAGGTTAATCACGAAGAGATACAAACCTAGCTTAATTGGCGTGATTTCGGATAATACGATGGAAATACCCGTAATGCCCCCGTCGATAATTTCATTCGGCACCAGGAATATCTCAAGCGCCACCGCCATCAGGATGGCACCGATCGTAATGAAGATAAACCTCTTGACGATCTCGACCATCGTCAGCTTCTTATGATTTTTGACCATATCCAACTCCTTTTGTCTCTTTTTTCACACGTAAAGCCTGTCGAAATAACATTTTATTAAAAGTTTCAAGGTCATGTCAATGCTGATGCTGCTAGAAACCCAAGCTGATCAAGCATTTACTAAGAGCTTAGGGTGGCCGAAAATATTCGTGGCCATCGAAAATCTATCACGTAAATGCTCTATTTTTATCTATCCAATAGTGAACTCGTCCGCTTCGTTTTACAGCATACCGGCAGCCCCTCTGAGAAAAATAGGTTCTCTTGAAAGGAACACAATACTAGAGTCATCACTATACATATAAAGATCGGTTTGGAAGTTTTACAAACCGGCAATTCATAGATGAAAGGAGAATCCGCCATGTCATTAGCAGCGGAAAACAACGATCAGCAACTCGGCAATCCTCGGTCCTCGCGTCGCGATGACGGACGGCTCCATTTGTTCTGGCGCATCCTGTTTGGCTGGCTCGCGTTCGTTGCCGGACTAGGGCTGGCCGTTGTGGCGGCTACCGTGGGCGGCTCCTACGGCTTGTCGACGCTCGGGCAGCAGATTCTGCTTGCCGTGGTTACGACATCCGTATCGGTTCCGCTGATCTACCTGCTCAGACGTTATGCCGACCGGCGGCCATGGCGCGGGATCGGACTCGCTTCCCCGCCGTCCGGATTCCCTTATTTCTTGCTCGGGATCGGCTTTATCGTGTTGATCATGGCCGCCTCCCTGCTGCTCGGCAGCACGCTTGGCTGGCTGCGGGTCGTCGATGTTCATCTCCCTGTACCTACACTCCTCGTGATTCTGATCAATTCGATGATCGCCTTTTTCTATGAAGCCTTCCCCGAGGAGATAACCTTCAGGGGATATTTGTACCGCAATCTGAACACCCGGTTTCCCCGCTGGCTCGCGCTGCTCTTTCAAATTGTATTGTTCGTTATGGCCCCGATTGCGATAACCGCTTGGATGGTTGCCATCGGTATCGGCACTTGGGATCTCATCACCACAGAATATATCATCAGCTTGATAGTCTTCAGTGTAGCGCTTCAGCTGTCCCGCATCGTAACAAACCATCTATGGATGAGCATCGGCTTCCATCTTGCTTGGCTGGAAATGGTCCGTTATGTAATCGTCCCCTCCAGCTCCGCCATCGTAGAGGTAGAATACCTGTCTCCACTCGGCAGCTACCTCATCACCATCGGCTCGGTCATTATCGGGGTGATCTTCCTGCTGATCTGGTCGATTCGAAAAGGCATCGATTGGAGTGCCATTGATCCGGATCCGGACCCTGATCAAATAGCCGCCCTGCCTGTGGAAGCCTCGCACGGAGGCAATGAACGGACGAGATAAAACTACAGCAAAGCTCCCATCCGACCAGCGGGTGGGAGCTTTACGTTTGAGTTCCTTAAGGATATCGGTCCACTGTCAGGACAGACGAACATGTCAAATTTTAATATATCCGAATCCGTATGATATAATATGGAACAACCGCCAGTGCTCACTGGTTACATAAGGAAACTGCCTTTATTACAATGCTGACAATTACATACTTCAGGGATGCCGCTTGGCCGGATGCTTCGTAAGACATTGCCGTTTGTGCGCTTATCAACGTATATCCGTCAGCTCCCTACGAACCGTATGTTAGTTTGTCTTAGTTTGGATGCAGGGAGAGGATTGTACTCAACATGGATTGGCTTCAACACATATGGACCTATTTAAAAGATTTGGACATGGAGCAGGTGCAGCGTTGGCTTAAGGAATACTCCGAGCTGGGACCGCTGCCCGGAATCCTGCTGCCCTTCTTCGAGGCGTTCCTTCCGTTTCTTCCTTTGATCGTGCTGGTTATGGGGAACGCCGCGGCGTATGGATTATGGTGGGGGTTCTTGTTATCGTGGATCGGGGTTTGCCTCGGATCCATCACGGTGTTTTGGATTGCGCGCAAGCTTGGCGGTAAGCTGGGACTGCTTATTCAGAAGCGGATGCCGGGAACACAGCGCTTCTTTCATTGGATTGAGGAAAAGGGCTTTACCCCGATCTTCATTCTGTACTGCTTCCCGTTCACCCCGTCCTCGCTGATTAATATTGCCTCAGGGATCAGCACCGTATCGGCAAGCACCTTTACCATCGCCGTCATGGCCGGGAAGTCCGTCATGATCTTCATGGTCGCCTTTATCGGGCACGACTGGCAGGGATTCGTCCAGCAGCCTTGGCGGATTCTGGTCGCAGCTATTGTGCTGTGGCTGCTGTGGCTGGCAGGCAAGAAGATGGAGAACCGGTATCACCACTCGGACGAGCAGACTTAAGTCCGGTCCGAGATTCTAACCATGAGATCGATGCTCAAATGACCTATCAAGGCAGAAACTCCCGTCAGGGATGTTTAAAAGCCCGTCATGTCCCTGCATGGGATGACGGGCTTTTAAACATATCAAAGTACAACCAACGAGATACGGATCGTTTCCTGTACTCCCCTATTCCTACAACGAGGCTGCCATCCACCTGCATGCTTCTAGCTTAGCCCCTTCATTTCCTGCCACAGCCGCTCGGTTTCCACGGCTGCTTCCCGAAGGATGTGCTCTTTACGGTCGAGCAGCATTTGCAGGGCTTTCTGTACGAACCCGTCCTCAAATTGATGCAGCGGTTCAGGCAGCTCGTCTTCATCCAAAATATAATAATCCCCGCCAGGAAGCACCAGCAGATCGATAATCAAATCCTCAAAGGATACCGCCTCTTCGGATACATGCGTATTTCTGACGATGTTGAAATACGCGCCAAGCTCGTTCCCGTTCGAATCCTTCCAATAATACAGGTTATAGGGCTGATCTATCCAATAGTAGGCAAAGGTGAGCACCCCTTTGGATATCGTAAGCTCCCTCACGCCGGCTTTCATCGAGAACGATCGCTCGTTTTGATGCGCTAGGATGACGGTGCTGCCCTCAGCTTTCAAGAGCTTGCAGTGGTGATCAACAACGGTGGCATCATAACGAATTTTTCGCTCAAGGATGCTGCTTCCTTGAGCCATTGACCCTATCGGCATGATTTCTTCAACTCCTCTCGGACGGTGGACCAAACCGGCCCTGTTCCTGAACCAGGGGTGTTCCTGCCACCCTAAGGACAAATGCCGCAAGCTGATGCTCCGTTTCGAAGCCCATGCTTTCGTATAACCGGATGGCACCGATATTGTCCCGGCTTACGCACAGCGAAATCTCCTCCGCGCCTACGTTCTCGAACAAATAACGGAGCGCCTTCGCCAGCAGCTTTTTACCATACCCTCTTCGCTGGAAATCACCCGAAACGGCGATGTATTCAATACTGCCTTCCCTAAACTCAGGTTCCGCTTCCACATAGACGTATCCTGCAAGCTCCCCATGATCCACCGCTGTGAACAGCCTTCGGTCACCGTCCAACCGTTCCAAGATCTGCTTCGCTCCATAATAGGTGTTTGGAAAGGTCATCTCATGCAGTTCAAGGAAAGCAGCCTCATATTCCGGCGTGATGTCCTGCACCCCGGTTGATTCGGCTAAGGTCGAATCCGAAATCCAAATCTCGCGCGAATTACCTCTTGATTTCAGGATGGTGTGAATCCCTGAACGTTCAGCGCCCAATTCCGCCATAAACTGCGCACAATAAGTATTCTCCATATTATAAAAACCGTACATCGTATCCACGGCTGCATCCAGCTTGGATAATCCCTCGCTCCATAACTGATTCGCGAGTGGAGCCCATTCGGCCTCTCCAGCATCGATGAAGGGTCCCCATATCTCTGCAGACCGGCCCTCTTCATCCACTTGGAAACCGAGCGCTCCAATCATCCGGCTTTCGCGCGCAATAACCGTAAATCTCCGTACGCGGTTGGCTTCCTCAGCAAAGTCCTCCATCAACGTACCGTAAATTTCCTCTTCTTGTTCGCCGCAATAGCCGACGTGATGCTGTTTGAGTCGATTCATCCGGGCAAGAAATTCCGATAACTGCCTCCAATCGATCTTTTCGTGAATGACGCTCATCTTTCCAACTCCCTCCTTCGCGAGCGAATGTAACCCTGCTATCAATCGCGCCTGCAGGCGGCCTCCTAATCCGATTGCAGCACGCTGGATTAAACTCCGCACACCTTTGGTTTATTCTACCATATCACGAAGCTTCTATAGATAATCGGATATGGAATCAAGAAAGAAGCCGCCAGGGTCGGCAGCTTGCAGAACATGCTTATTTATATCGTTTAAAACATTCCGTTTCTGGCGTTCCAATTTTAGCGTTCCGTCTTTTCCTTCGACGGGCAAGATCTTGCAGAGGCTACACATCCTTGATCTTCTCACCGGATTCGGCTTTCCCGGCTTGCAGCTGCTCCCGCTCGCGCCGGAGCACAGGCTTCAGATCATCATGGACGCTCCCCTCCCACAGGGACACGCCTGAACGATAGGCTGCCCGTCCGTTCAGATGGCCCGCCACAGGGCCGGTAATGAATACGAACACGATCCCAAGAAGAAGCTTAACGCTGATATGGTCCAGATAGAAAGCGAAATACAGGAAGGCTCCGGCCAAAATCATCAGAACACCGAGCGTAGCGCTCTTGGTAGCGGCATGGGAACGCATATACACGTCCGGCAGCCGGACGAGGCCAAAGGCGCTTAAAGCGCCTAGAAGCGCACCGAGAAGCACGATAATAGCAATCAGAAACTCACCGATCCGGCTCATCATTTCAGCGGTCAATGACATCACCCCTCTCAATGTATCTGGCCAGCGCTGTCGTTCCGATAAACGTTAATATCCCGATCAGCAGGATAATGTCAACATATACCGAGGTCCTGAACAGCATGCAGAGCACAGCGATGATCGAGAGCAGCAGAATGCCGATGGTGTCCAGCGACATGATCCGGTCATTCATGGACGGTCCCTTGATCAGCCGGTACAGACAGGCGAGAATCGCCAGCGACAATATGATGAGCGAAGCAATCAGTATCCCGTTAATCATGTCCGGGTCACCTCCTTAATCGCGCGCTCGAATGTTCCCCGGATCTGTTCCGACAGCTCGTCGGTATCTTCGATATCCATCGCGTGTATATACAGGGTCTGGCCGTCCGGGGATACTTCCAGTGTAAGGGTTCCCGGCGTCAAGCATATGAGGCATGAGAGCACGGTAATTTCCCAATCCGTCTTCAGCTCGGTCCTATACGCGAAGATGCCGGGCCGCACATTTAGCTTCGGCTGCAAAATCTGGCCAATCACGGTGACGCTCGACTTGAACAGCTCTTTGAAGAACAGGAGCAGCAGCAGCAAAATCGACCACAGCCTCCGCATATAAAAGCCATCCGGCCAGAATCTCCGCAGCAAGAAAATCATCAGCATGCCTATGATATAGCCGACAATGAATTGCTGCGGGGTCGGCTCGTCTTTCAAAAACATCCAAATCATCGCAATGACGATATTCAAAAGGATTTGTTGTCCCATAACCACTACTCCTTTAATACGGCGTTAATGTACAGGGACGGATCCGTCAGCACCGCTCCTGCCTGCGAGGTATACGAGTATACCCACTCGGAGCCGACACCCATCAGAATGACGATCAGCGTTAAGCCGATCGCCGCACCGTATGCCGTGCGAGGAATTTTGACCGGCTGCTGCTCCCGGCGGGCCGGTGAATCGCCCCAGAACGCGCCCATGAACACCTTGATGAGTGAATACAGCACGAGCAGACTGGATAGAAGCCCAATGCCGCTGAGCCAATAGTGTCCTTCCTGCAACCCGCCCTGGAGAATCAATACTTTCCCCAAAAATCCGCTGAGCGGCGGAATGCCGACGAGTGCAAGCAAGACGATGAAGAACATCCAGCCGATCCAAGGATATCGCTTCATTAAACCGCCCATCTCACCCAGCTTGGCCGTGCCGGCGCTCGTAATGATCATGCCTCCCAGAATGAACAGCAGCGCCTTGGCAGCCATGTCATGCAGCAGGTAGAATACCGCGCCGTTCAGCGATGCTTCGCTGGCCGAGGCGATACCAAATGCGATAAATCCGACGCTGATCACGATGTTATAGTTCAAGACGCGGCCGATGTCTTTGTACGCTACAGCCCCGAGTCCTCCAAGAATCATCGTCGCAGCCGCCATCCATCCGATGATCGTATGAATGCCGCCGGTTTCGTGATAGAAGATCAAGGTGAAGGTCCGAATGATGGCATATAGACCGACCTTCGTCAGAAGGGCACCGAACAGCGCCGTCACCGCGGCGGGAGGGGCGTTATACGAGCCCGGCAGCCAGAAGAACAGAAACAATCCGGCTTTTAATGCGAACACGATCAGGAACAGAATGCCGATCACCGACAGAATGCCCTCCTGCTGCACCTCGGCTACGCGCAGGGAGAGATGGGCCATGTTCAACGTGCCGACCGTGCCGTACAAATACGCAACAGCGGCAACGAATAATGTGGATGAAATAATGTTGATCAGCATGTATTTGAGCGTTTCCCGGAGCTGTCGCTTGGTGCCCCCGAGGACGATCAGCGCGTAGGAGGAGATCAGCATCACCTCGAAGCAGACGAACAAGTTGAACAGATCCCCCGTCAGAAACGAACCGATAACACCGGCAAGCATAAATTGAAAAAACGTATAAAAATAATGCTTTTCCCTTTCCTCCCCGATACTGCGAAAGGCGTAGAACAGACATGCTGCCGCTACGAGAAGCGTCATAAGCACCAGCAAAGCCGCGAGCATATCTGCCACGAACACAATGCCGTGCGGCGGAAGCCATCCACCCATATGAAGCGTCTGGATGCCTTCACTGTCCACTTGATATACGATGAACAGAGCAACAAGAGCATTCAGTGCGACGCTGATTGCACTCATCCAGCGCTGAAGCCTAATATTCTTCGCACAGAAGATAAGAAGAACGGCGGTAACCAGCGGGATCAGCAGCGGAAGGACAATTACATTATTCATCGTCCTTCCCCCTTAGCTCTTCCATATTGTCCGTGCCCAGGCGCTGATACGCCTTGTAGGCTAGAACGAAGAAGAATGAAGTGACCCCGAAGCTGATTACGATGGATGTCAGAATGAGCGCCTGCGGCACGGGATCCACATAAGAGGAAGCCTTTTCTCCCAGCAAGGGAGCTGCGCCGGTCTTCAAACGCGACATCGTCAACAGAAGCAGATGGACTCCATGGGTCAGCAGGTTCGTGCCGAGTATGATGCGCAGGAGGCTTTTGGACAAGATCTGATACACACCGACCGCAAAGAGAATGCCAATGGCCAGCGACATGTATAATTCCACGGTTATTGATCCCTCCCGATTGAATTGATGATGGTCATGGTGACGCCTACAACCGCAAGATAGACCCCGAGATCAAACAGAACGGCAGTCGCAAGCTCGGTATCTCCCAATAGAGGCAGTTCCCGATGTCCAAAGGTATGGCTCAGGAACGGCACACCGAGCACCAGCGAGCCGATGCCTGTTAGTAGCGCAATGAGAAGTCCCACGGCCGTCACCTTCCGGAATTGAACCGGAATGACGTTGCGCGTCACGTCCATGCCGAACGCCATGGACAGCAGGACAAGCGCCGCCGCTGTCATTAATCCGCCGATAAATCCGCCTCCCGGCTCGTTGTGCCCGGCACTGAAGAGATACCAGGAGAAGGCGACCACGATGAAAATAACGACCTTCGACACCGTGCGCAGGATGACGTCGTTTCTGCTAGGCAGGTATACCTCTTGGTAGGGATCACGCTGTCCAAGTAATTGCTCACCTAAATCCACCCTGATTAACGCATAGATGCCTAGCGAAGCGATGCCGAGCACCATGATTTCGAGCAGCGTATCGAAGCCGCGGAAGTCCACAAGAATGACGTTAACGATGTTCTTGCCGCCTGCGGATGGATAGCTTTCCTTAATGAAGAAATCGGCGATAGAATCGAACGAGCGTCCAGTGCTCGCCGCCAGCGCAATCAGTGTGACGACGACCCCGACGCCGGCTGATATCAGCAGATTCCTCCATTTCAATCCCATCGGAACCTTCTCCCGCTTCAGCTTCGGCAAATGATAGAAACAGAGCAGGAACAGCATGACCGATACCGTCTCGACAATCATCTGCGTAAGCGCCAGGTCCGGTGCCCGAAACAGCACGAAGAACAACGTAACCATATAACCGGCCGCCCCCGTCAGGATGATGGCCATCAGTCGCGTTCGAACGAAAGGCAGCACCAGCACAGGGATAACCAGCGCGATGATGGCCACGGCTTCATAGAAAGAGATCGGCGCGTACGAGCCGTTGCCTCCGAAATGGATATCTCCGATCAGCAGCAGTCCTCCCCCCAGAGCCAGGATGAAGAAAGCGAAAATATAAATCACATAATGACGAACCGATCCGGTCATATACGTCGACGTTATCGATTTTCCTCCTCCCTCCAGCGCGCGCAGCCCCCGGTCGTATAGACGATTCAAGGTAAAATTCTTGGTCAAGGCTTGGTTCAGCACGCCGACGGAACCATGCAGCTTATAGAGCAAGGAACCGATGACGATGATGCCGATCGTCATGAAAATTTCCGTCGTCCAGCCATGCCACATTTCGATCTTGACGTGGAAGGTGTCGCCGGGTTCGAGCAATGCGGGATGGATTGCCGTCATCGCCGGCTCGATCAACGAGTAGGACAGCAGATTCGGGAACAGCCCGAAGATAATCGCTAGCGAAGCCAGTACAACCGGCGGAATGAGCATGCCGATCGGGGCTTCGTGCGGCTTCTTCTCAAGCTTTTCAGGCTGATACTTCCCGGTGAAGGTTTTGAACACCAATATCATGCTGTACAAGAACGTGAATACGCTCGCTGTCCAAGCGACCACCGGAATAAGAATTCCCCAGGTTTCGGCATCCCAGAAGTTCATCTGTGACGCTTGAAGGACAGCTGTAAAGAACATCTCCTTACTAAGAAACCCGTTAAACGGCGGCAATCCCGCCATAGAAAATGCGCCAATCAACGCGACGGTGAACGTAATCGGCATGAGATTCAGCAGGCCGCCAAGCTTGCGCAGGTCGCGCGTTCCCGTCTCATGGTCCACAATGCCGACCACCATGAACAGCGCACCTTTAAAGATGGCATGGTTCATCAAGTGAAAGATCGCGGCCGTTGTCGCTTTGGCATAGATGACGGAATCCGGCCCTGCGCCGAAGTAGGCGGCAGCCGAGCCCAGTCCGAGCAAGCTCATGATCAGTCCAAGCTGGCTGACGGTCGAGAAGGCAAGCAGAGCCTTCAGATCCGTCTGCTTGATGGCTCTCAGTGACGCGTACATCAAAGTGGTCAAGCCGGTGATCGTGATGATCCAGAACCACCATGAATGGCCTGCAAATACCGGGCTGAAGCGGGCAACCAAATAAATGCCCGCCTTGACCATCGTTGCCGAATGAAGATAGGCGCTGACCGGGGTCGGCGCCTCCATGGCATCCGGAAGCCAGATATGGAACGGGAACTGGGCGGATTTCGTGAATGCACCCAGCAGGATCAAGATCATGGCCGGAAGGAACAGCGGTTCTCCCGTTATGGTTCCAATGGAAGCGACGATCTCCCGAATGTTGAAAGTTCCGGTCATCACGTAGAGCACGATGAAGCCTGCCAGCATGGCCAGCCCGCCGAACACCGTGATGAGCATGGATTTCAGCGCTCCATATCTTGAACGATCCCGGTGATGCCAGAAGGCGATCAGAAGAAACGACGAGATGCTCGTCAATTCCCAGAACCCGTACAAGACAAGCAGATTGTCAGACAATACGACGCCGAGCATAGCTCCCATGAACAAGAGCAGATAAACATAGAAGCGCTGGACGGCCTCTTTGGTGCGATCCATATAAAAGATAGAATACAAGACCACAAGGGAACCGATCCCCGATATTAATAGTGCAAATATTAAGCTGAGACCATCCAGGTACAACGTTATGTCGATACCGAGCGATGGAATCCACGCTGCCCGTACATGCTGCGGTTCACCTCCCTGAATGGTCGGTATTCGCCCCAGAAAGTACGCGAATAAGATGACGGGCACCGGCAGGACCGCCCAGCCGGCATGGATTCGACTCAAGGGCTTACGCAGCAGCATAACCCCAAGGGCGACGATAAAAGGTGCCAGAACGGCGATGTGCAGCAATGACAAAATCTACTCCTCCTATAGTCTGAATTTTTCCTGCATTTAGTATTTCCCCAAATATCCGGTTCAAAGACCAGAAAAACACAAAAAGAGCCCGCTGTTGGCAGGCTCCTCCGGGTAAAACATATCGTATTGTCTCGCGTCACACTGATGAAAAGTATATATGCAGATCGCTGCTTTGTCAAAGATTTCTTCGGGAATGAAAATCATGGAATGGGGACAACACTGTAGGGAAAGGAGTGAGATGTATCATGGTAAAAAAAGCCATTCTATGCGTCTTGGTTTTCATCGTGCTGCTCGCCGCGGCATATTTGGCCGATTCCGCCTCGCGCACCCGATACCGGCCGGGAAGCTCCCAGATGATGCAGCAGCCGGGAGGAACCTTGGAAATCTATCAATCCGAAGATATCCGGAATACATCATCCGGCTTCTCGCCGCGTGAGTATATTAAGATCCTCCGGGGCATGCCCGAACCCTCTTCAGACGACATACCGTAATGAACCCTATGAACCGTAGCATCACCATGACTTAACCGTGGATCTGAACCTCCTTGTCGCACTTTAAGCGTTTGCTTCTTCGTCTCGACAAGATCAGGAGGAGGGCCACTGCGAGTACGGCCACTGCCCCTGCCAGATAATATCCGTATCGGTTAATGAGCGCACCGATATGGTCAACCACTTGATCGCCGACGTACATGCCCAAGGAAAAATAGCCCACGGTCCATAACAATGATGCCGAATAGGAAAAAAGCGCAAATTTCCGGTAAGGCATCCCTTTCATGCCAACCGCATAGGGAGTCACGTTACGAAGAATCGGCAGAAACGCGCTGATGCAGATCGCATAATTGCCGTATTGGCGGGTCAGCCGTTCGGAGACGTCAAGGAATTGCCGGATACTCTTTTTGTCCCCAAAACGGTCCAACAGACGGCTAGCCGTAAAGCGGCTAAGCATAAAGCCTACGGTAGCTCCGGAGCATACCCCGAGATATAACATCACAAACGAAGGGAACGGCGCTAATATTTCGGATGCGGCCAGCGCCCCGCCCGTCATGGCAACGACCTCGTTGGGCACAGGCAGACCGATAACCCCAAGGCATAAGACGAGAAATAAAGCGTAATGCCCGATTTGTTCAATAAAATTAAGCAGCGTGTCCACGCGCCGGCCCCCTAATCCGTCCAAAAGTATATAACCAGCTTACTGAATGCTCGGCATTCGGAAAACGTGCTCAAGACGAGGTTCATAACTAGACCTGAGACTAGGAATTGTTGGGTGCGGGACGATTAAAGTTGTTTGAAAGCCTCGATGAATGTCCGGGGATCCTCTTTCACCGTATAGGAATATACGCCCTGCTGGGTATGCAAATACAAGAATCCCCCCTCCCCGCCAATCGTACGATACGAGAGATCAAACACCTGACCCAGCGGAAAAACCCGATACTTTGTAACGATTCTGTCTTCGTACAGGTACATCTTCCGCCTTTGCTCTTCGGTTCTTTGTTCGATGCCGTCCACGACGCGATTGATTTTGTAATAAGGCTGTACTGCGATCCAATTCATGGTCTCCCTCCTATTGGGCTGGGCTCCTCATTTGGAAGAAGGTTTTCGGTTGTTCTTGCTCCTCCCTCGCCTCTTGATCCATTCCATGAGCTCAAGGCACCCGATAAATAACACAAACACTGCAAATAACGCGCCTGCCCGCATGGGTTCAATGAGTCCCGCTGAAGAAGCGGCAATCCCGGCGATGCCTACGATAACGATCCCGAGCACGGATAGCTTCCATCCTGTAAACATATGTATGCTCCTATTAATTACGTAATTAGTGCATCTTATGAATCTTCAATGTGCCAATATATCGCTCGCGCCAGATTCAATGCACTTTAAAATTGTTTTCCATTTCAGTTATAGGGCCTATAAGCAACCATGTCAAATCTGCATTTGAATCTGGCTGCTGCACGATGCTCAGCGTCGACGCTCGGATCACAAGCCCTGCAGGCATGATCCGTAGGCACGAATAGCAATTGAGAAGAAATGCGATGCCGTCAGGTATGATAGATTAACATTGATCGATGCGATATCAAGTTGAAAGGATTGAGGAGAGCAAATGGGTACGCTGAAGCCATATCTTATTTCCGTAAATGCTAGGGAACAGGCGGATTTCTATTTAAAGTCGCTCAGCGGGAAGATCATATCCATCATGACGCATGAGGAGGCAATGGGCACGCAATCCGAACTGAAAGACAAGGTTATGCATATGTGTCTGAATCTTGCCGGTGATAATTACATTTTCATGGCGGATGCCATCGAGCCCTCGTCCCCCGGTAACGATATCTATCTGTCTATCGATTATGATAATATAACCGAGGCCGAAGAAGCTTTTCAGAAGCTTGCCGAGGGGGGAAAGGTGAACTATCCGTTTGAGCTCCAGCCGTTCGGCATCTATTTAGGCGAGGTTCGGGATAAGTATGGCGTACAATGGATGATTACCGCCGAGACGAAGGCGGACGCGACATAGATCCTTGTACGAAGCATCGGCTTTGCCTCAGTGCTTTGACGGGATAATTTGTGGGAGCGTTAAAGCAGCATTTCCATCCGGGAGGAGGAGCTGTCTCGGGAAATTTTCGCGATGTCCTGAGGCAGCGCCTCCTTTTTTATGCTGTATTTCACCTCGGCTCTTACGCTTAAGCTGCTCTGCCGGCAAACTTTGAATTGCCAATATCGTGCTTCATTTGCCATAATTAAGGAAGGAGAGAACCTTTCTGCCTCCCGACCAACAAACAGAAACAGGAGGAATATGCGATGAATACGACGGGCTGGATCATTCTCATTTTGTTTATCATTGCGGATGTTTTCATCATATCTTACCTTGTGAGGCGATCGTCGCGGAAAGAGCGGGCAATAAGCCCAGTACGCCGGAGAAATCCTTTCCGGAATGCACCCGAACCGCCTCAAGTGGCCGAGCCCGGGAGTCCCGCTTACGCACTTTCCAAGCGTCTGGAAGCTTCCCTGCCCTCCGCCTTGACGGATGCCGTTAAGCAGCGGGTGATGACCGAATATCCCGAATTAACGGAGCGGGAATATGAATGGCGGTGGGTTGAGCTCAAGCGATTTTTTATCATGTGTGCCGTCATGGACCGCGTACCGATGTTCAGCAAAGCGGTCGACGAAGTATGGCATGAGATGCTGATGTATACATACGAGTATCAACAATTTTCGGACCGTTTCCTCGGACGGATGCTGCATCATGCGCCCAATACCGGCAGCGAGCAGGTATCCATGAAGAACGAGCGGGCATGGTTCGATGTTATATACGTGCAATTATTCGGGTGGAATGAATATAGCGCTGTCTTGTGGGGACCCTTCTTCCGTGTTCCCCTGTCGCGCGAAGAGCTGGAGGAGTTTCGTCACACCCATTCTTTCATCGAAAATGAGCGTTTCAATTCGTGGACGTATGAGCGACTGCCCGAAGCCGCCGAGGCCATCGACCAGGTTGTCGGCGGACTCAAGGAGCGGCTGTCGGAAGCCGAGAACGGCTCCCCGCCGGCAAGCCGTAAGGTGGATTACGGAAATAATGAGGTGCTCCTTGCCTCGGCAGTCTTCTTTGCCTGGCATTATTCCGATGATTTCATGCATCGGATGGAACCTGAAGAGAAGTATACGGAGAAGACTGCCGGAGCAACCGGCAGCAGCTGCACCTACGCCTCCGCCTGCGGTTCAGGGGGACATGATGACTCAGGTGACGGAGGCGGCAGCGGCAGCGATGCATCCTGCAGCAGCGGATCTTCCTGCAGCGGCGGCTCCTCTTGCAGCAGCTGCGGTGGAGGCGGCTGCAGCAGCTAATAACGCTTCGGTGAACAGAAAAGATGCCCCGTTGTGGGGTCTGCGTGGGTTGATTGGAAATACGTGTTTATTTACTAAACATGTTAAAAAGATTTATGGGAATGGAGACTGTTCAATTTTTTAAAGGCCGGATTTTCCTACTTCTAAGGAATCCGGCTTTTGTTTTTTCTCTGATCGTGGTCGTGACGAATGTTTTGTAATGATCTGTATATCGGACCGAACCTTTTTTTCAAAGCGAGACAATATAGGGTGTAAGCTGCTTACTCAGGAGGGCCCTCTGAATGCAAAGTGATGATATGTACCAGTTACTCACAAAAATGAAAGATGGTGATCAACAGGCATTTCATTCGATCTATGATGCCACCTATCAGGACGTGTACCGTACAGTCTCGTTTCTGGTCGATCATCCGCAGGACCGGGAAGATGTCATGAACGAAATCTACATGCAAATGTGGACGTCCCTTGCAAATTACGATGCCAACCGGCCATTCCGCTTCTGGCTGCACGGCTTGGTCATCCGTCAGGTGCAGAGATTCCGGGTTAAACGCTGGCGGAGATTCCGGATTTTTGAACGCATTCGTGCCTTCTCGCGGGAAGAGTCTCATTGGGATCAGCCTGCCGTGTTGATGGATGGGACGAACCAGATGATATCACAAGCCATTCAAAAGCTGACCGACAAACAGCGAACCGTGATCATCCTCCGCTTTTTTCACGACTATACGCTTGAGGAAATCGCGACATTGCTCGATATTCCGCTCGGTACCGTCAAGTCCAGATATCATGCCGGCCTTCAGGCGCTTCGAAAACACATAGGGAATCTCCCCCCAGAGAGGATGGAAAAGATCTATGACTATTGAACACAAAATCCGTGAACATCTGCATCATGAAGCAGAAAAAATGGATTGCCCCCCGGCAATTTCCAAACGAATCGAACAATCCTATTCAAAATATTTGCTGAGAAAAAGGAGCCAAAAACCTATGAAAAAACGTATGATTGCCGGCATCGTTGCCACCGCGATTTTGATTCCCACCGCAGCGTTTGCTGCCCCTACCCTGATTGACATGCTGACGAGAACACCGATGACTGCTGAACAAATCAAGACAGATAAGGTTGGCAAAGCTACGCTCGAGAAGCTGTATCGCGCATTTCCCGAAACGAAATCGTTCGAGATCATCGAGGCAAGCGCCGTACAAGGTGTCCAAACCAGCATAATCCTCCAGGAAAAAGGTGGGGGCGGCAAGAAAATTACCCTTCATACAAACAGTGCTACCGGTGAGATTGAACACATAATTCAAGAGAATTGGGAGTCTAGGGAAAAGCCTCTTACGGATTTAACCGATCTTGAACTCAAGTCGAAGGTTGATCATCTCATCAGTACATTATATGGCAGCATCGAAGCGTATGAGTTTACTATGGAGCAAATGGAGAACCCGGATCAAAAAACGTTGATGTTGAATTACGCCCAAAAGGGATCAGAGAGACCGGTCTATCAGGTTATGGTTCAGGATAATACAATCAGCGTTTCTGTAATTGGAGGTGAGACTGCATCTTCGAATAGTAAAGTAGAAGGTTTCTTCTCTACAGATGGTCTGCCTGATTACTTTGCCGATGCCTATTTGAATGATGAAAAACTCTTTTCTCTGCTAAACATGAGTCCGTCCGAATTAAAACAAGAATTAGCCAAAGGAAAATCTGTAGTGGAGATTGCGGCAGCTAAAAATGTCTCAAAGCAGCAAGTGATCGATGTTATTGCGAAAACTCAGGTTGATTTACAAATTGAAGCTGAACGTAATGGCGAAATTCCTAATAACAATCTTTCATATGAACAACTGTTAAAAGCGATAGAGCCCAAAGTGCTGCAAGTTATTGACTACAAAGCTGAAGCACCTTCGAACAAATAAGAAGCACTAAAGACGCCAGTCGTATGGACCCAGTCCATTCATAATTCAAATCAAGAGCGCAAAAACCCTGCGGGTTAATGCGCTCTTGTCGTTCCATGGCCAAACGAGAGTATCGGTTCATTACAAGTAATCCAGGCTATTTAGTATCAGCAGCAATCCAAAGATACACATGATCCAGGATAGTGCGGAACTCGAATTATTGGAGATCTGCTTCTGGATATAATTGAGCGGTCTTTGCATTGACCTGCCCAGAAGCTTATGCAAGGCGTACAGAATCAATGGCGGGAGCACCATCACCACATTATATGCGATCAATAGAGGAAGCCATTGATAGAACGCCAACCCGGCATTCGTCATTAAACCGATCGCCGCGAAATAAGGAAAAGCCGTGCCGACCTCGATCAGCGATGTCGTAACGCCAAGCGCCACCATAGCGGCAATGCTTTTTGACCGGGGATTCGTTAATCTGGGTTGTTTCCTCTTGGGAACATAAAAGCTCCATACAAACAAAATGACGCCGATGATAAACAGAAGCCAACTAACTGCGCGGCTTTGGAAAAAGCCTGAGAATATTTCAAACACAACGCCCAGTCCGAGCTTGAGCGCGATGCCAACGGCAAAATAGAATCCGGCGACCGTCAGAAGATAAACCACTAATCTTGACCCTAATCTTCGCTTCTCGGTAAGCAGCAAGTAGACTGTTACGCCGAGTGTAGCCGGACTAAGGGTATCCAATAAGGATAGTCCGCCGATTATTAAGATTAACTCGGTACTCATGCTTCCCCTCCCTGTCTGAAGTCTCCTTCGGCCGTGTTTGAGATGTAAATCTCATACGCTCGCTCCAAGTATTCGAGTACCTCAGGCTCGATTGGATACATCCCCAGCTGCTCCGATGCGGAGGGGGATTTCCTCAGCTCCCATAGTTTATCGATAAACTCATCTTCCAGCGGAAATTCTTCGGCTTGTTTTTCCAGCATGCGCCTGATCACATTTTGCACATTAGGCGAGGAAGGTACTTCACTTGCATGGTATTTGATAATAAGGCCAATAAGCGCAATCCATTCCATGGATTCGGGATGCTCGCCATTCATATTCGGCAATTTGGTCCATAGCTTTAGCTCGGTATCACTGAACATCTTTTCCCTAAAGTGCTTGGGTCTTTTCTTATCCTGCATGGATAGCTTGATCAGTTTTTGTACCGCCTGCTCTTGATTCCCCGCCTCAACCGCAATGCCGTTTAACAACGTGCGCAGGGACAGCTCCATTTCCTTTAATCTCGCCTGCTCCTCCTGAATATAGGTTAATTGATTCACGAGTCCGGTTGTCCAATCCCAATTCGGATCGGTAAGCATCTCCTGAATTTCTTGCAGTCGATACCCCATGCTTTTATAAAATTGGATCTGCTGAAGCTTCTGAAGATCCTCATCCGAATACAGACGATGGCCTCCCTCTGTTTTCGAAGAACATTCGAGCAAGCCGATTTGATCATAATATCGCAGCGTTCGGACGGTAATATGGGTCTGCTTCGCCACTTCGTTAATATGGATCATGCATTATTTCCTCCACGCCCTGAATTCTTTGATCATTCCTTATACAAAGCATACTTTATGAGATAGCCCACTCCAAGGCCAACGCATACAGCCGGTAGAGGCTTATCGACCATCAGACCGATCCCCCCTCCTATAATGACGCATCCGTATATAATCATGTCGCCTTTTTTCAAACAATCGTCTCCTTTTCACATCATTTAGCATCCGGAGGATCCTCAGCAAGGCCATTATAATAAATGACGTAACGTCAGTTTCAAGCTTTTACTAAAATAAACTTGCTTACTGAGAGGAATTTTCCGTCCTCAACAAAAAAAAGCACCTGCCCATCAATGATGGTTCAGATGCTTTCACATTAGTTATTGATGATCATGCGCATTACAAGTTTGACGACAGGACCATATCGGACCGGGTTTGCGGGCCGATCTTGCGGACAGCGATACCATTGCGCTCCGCCCATTTTGTCAACTGGCGGATCCCTTCGCAGTTCTTATCTTCGAATTTAAAGCTGCAGAACAGCGGGGTTACATTCTTGTCTTTCAGGCTCAGATGGAATGCTGCTTTGTGACATCCGGAAACCTTGATCTCCCGGATCTGCTCAGCCTTCACCAAAGCACCGTTAATGGTAATGGTATCAGAATTCTCTTGAATCCGGATTTCCCGTTTGATCAACCGCGCATATCCCTCAATCGCGAGGGCTACCAGCATAACCGCATTCACTGCCATCTGCATATAGAATAAAACAGGATAGGAGTACTCCGTCAGGGTTGCGACTTGAAACATAATAATGCTGATGACCAGCGAAAAAATTAAAATGTCCTTCATTCTTGTGGAGTAATGGATGGCAAACTTCATTTTGATCAGCTCCGTTCCGTCTGTAAGGGTTTACATGTGCTTCTTCTCTTATTATAACACCATTGTACATAATTTTGACACATTTAATTCATATTTTCGTCAAAAATATGCTGTGCACCACGCTCCATTCTATGCTTACCCCGATCATTTTGGCGGAGAGGATCGGCAGTTCCCGCAAAAAAAAAGAAGATACCGGCCTACTCCTTAGGCTGGTATCTCCTTATGATTCTCTTGTATTCGGATGTCCTGTTTACTTGCTTAGTACTCTTGGCCCGTCTTTGTGACGGAACCATTTCATCCCAACAGAAACGGTATCCAATAGGTTGATGATTATGATGATGTAAATGAGCCCTTCCCTGGACTGATTCCAAATCCGATTTACGGTATTATACGATTCTTCGCCCGTGGTCAGCAGGTTGGCATCCACGAGCTGGTTCATAAACGTCGGGTTCATGATGGCCGGATCCGAAAGTATGACGATGGCAGCAATCGTAAATACGACATTGAAAATGAGATGTACAGCCACCAGCTGAGAGGTCCATTTTCGCAAGATGAGTTTCATTGTGTCCTTCAAAATGCCGATCGCCGTCACGGCCCAGATGAAAGGTAAATAGATCGCGAACGCTTCTTTATCAAACACCGGTATGTTAAAGGATTGCTCGCCCGAAAAACGGATCACCCCGATCCAATCGATTGAGAACGTGAACACGACAAAGAACAGGATCGATGCCAAAAAACCGATCATTGGCTCAATGGGCTTAATGCGCGTAGCAGAATCGGGGACGGGCTCCAGGTGCGACGGCTCCCAATCCTTCGCCTTGTCGGTTCGTGCTCCAAGGTATTCGATAAAGGCAAAAATCCCCGTTACCCATGCGAACCCTTGAATGCTAACACTCAATATCGTCACAAAATATTCAAGCAGCGTCTCCCCCGAGCTGTCTGTGCTCGAAAAATATTCAATAATATACGAAATGCTGAGGAAGATCACCAGAGAATATATGACAATCTTCAGCACTGACCAGTATCCGTCGATCAATCCCGGACCGATCAAATACCTTTCCTTGACCCTATATCGAGCCGCCATTTCGTTTGGCGGGCCGAGCTTCAGCAGCACCTGTTCTACATCCTCACGGCTGGCTGCGTCACCTGGAGCCCCGCGGTCCTCCAACATGTCCTCTATAAGTCCCCGCAATTCCATTTCGATATCAGCCCTTTGCGGAACGGGCAGCTTTTGGGTTACGGCATATACATACCTGTTTATCAAATCCGTCATGGGTCTCTCTTCTCCTCCTTGGCGTCGACGAGTCCCTCGAGGCTCGTCATCATATCCTTCCATTCCCTGTACAGCTGGCTGTAGATTTCCTTGCCCATCTTACTAATGATGTAGTACTTTCTAGGTCTTGCCTCGTTCGTATCCCACTGACTTTCAAGCAGGCCTTGCTTCTCCAATCTTCGCAACAGCGGGTATAGCGTGCCCGCCTCGACGCCGATTCCCTTCTCCTGCAATATGGCAACGAGGGAGTAACCATACTGCGGCTCTGACAACTGGCTGAGCACGCCAATAATGATCGTGCCTCTTCGAAGCTCCTGTACCAGTCCATGCAATATCTCTTGATCTTCAGACATGTCATCAACTCCTGGAAATAATTATAGTGTACGTCACACACTATTGTAAAGATGACAATAATGAATTCTTAAAATATTTTTTTCGATTACACGCCATTCCACCCAGACGACAAACAAAAAAAGGTTATCGAAGGGTCGTCGTGACCCATCGATAACCTTTCATATCCAATAAATGAATGGAATCGGAATGGAGCATTGCTCATTTTGATATTATTTCGAGATCTCGTGTTACTTCCCGCTAGTTAACGCAGGCAAACCGTTCCATGCATTCTTCATGATTATTGCGCCTGTTTAGGAAATCCGTTGAGGTATTGTCTTGGAATGGATGTATCCTTCTTGAGAACGGCTGCCGCTTCCAACGCCCAATACGGGTTGCGCAGCATCCCTCTGCCAACGGCAACAAGATCCGCCTCTTCATTGCCGATGACTGCATTCGCCAGAGCCGGCTCATCCAGCCGGCCGACAGCAATCACCGGTACGCCCAGCGCTTCTTTGATTTGTCGAGCCAGCGGAACCTGGTATGCCGCATGGGTACCCGGTCTTCCCTCTGCAGCGATTGGGCCTTCGCCGCCAGCGCTGATATGGAACATATCCACCCCTGCAGCATGATATGCCTTGGAGAACGCAATGCTTTCCTCGATACCGTAGCCGCCATCCACGTATTCCCTTGCAGAGATACGCATGATCAGCGGCATATCGTCAGGCATTTCGCTCTTGGCCGCTTGAATCACCTCGACGCCGAATCTCGTTAAATCCTGGCCATATGCATCGGTTCTTGTATTCGTTAATGGTGAATGGAACTGGTGAATTAAGTATCCGTGAGCTCCATGCAGCTCGATGGCATCAAAGCCGGCTTGCACGGCACGGCGTACGGCCAACCGGAACTTCTCCACCATCTCTTGTACTTCTTCGGTCGTCAGGGCTCTCGGCGTTTTGGAATTATTGTCAAAAGGAATGGCCGACGGCGCGACAGGCGTCTGCGCGTCCTCCGCCTTCCGGCCGGCATGGGCAATTTGGATCGCAGCCTTCGCGCCATGCTGGTGGATTCCGTCAACGATGCGCGCAAGCGGCGCAATTTGTTCATCGGACCATAAACCAAGGTCGTAGTCCGAGATTCGTCCGTCAGGCTCTACGTCCGTCATCTCAACAATGACGAGCCCGGTTCCGCCGACCGCGCGGCTCACATAATGCAGATAATGCCAATCCGTTGCGATACCGTCCTTGTTCGTAACGGAATATTGACACATCGGCGGCATCACGATCCGGTTTTTCAGTTTCAAAGCTTTCAACGTAAAGGGGCTGAATAAATTTTCCATATGGTTTCCTTCACTCTCCTGATGTCATGTAATCCTCTAAATTAAATGCATGCGCATGCATTTAAAATAACAGACGAAGGAGCATTCGTCAATATTTCGATACAATCAGGACTTCATAATCTCCATCATATTCTGGACGCCTTGGCGGAATTTCGGAGAAGAGAATTGCTGCTCCAGCACATTCAGCACGGTAGCTCTTGCCCGTTGAAGTTTGTCTTCACCAATGGAGGTGAGCGACGTATATATCCCCCTGCGGTCATTCTCGCAGATCGCCCGCTGCATTGCACCGCAGCCCTTGGCTTCAAAGCGGCTGACCAGCCTCGAGATCGCGCTTTGACTGAGGCCGACCATCGCTTGCAATTGCTGCAGCCGCAGCTTTTTTTCAGGAGCCTCGAACAAAAATAACAGCACGTAAAACTCGTTCAGCGACAAGTCGTGCTGCTGCTGAAGCGTCTGTTCCAGTTCATTTGTGATCATCGCCTGTGTTTGCGTCAAGGACAGCCAGCTTGTAATGAGATCTTGTTTTTGATTGGTTGACATCGTTCCCACCTGCTCTAGGTTAATGGCCCTCAGATGGCAGGTCTCTCCCACCCGAAAGGCAGCTGTTGTTAACTTATCATATCAAGCTCACATTTCAGCCGTCAAACGGCTTTTCCTGTTGCATCGCATGATATCTCGCAAAAAGGCCCGCTCCTTATCATTTAAGGAACGAGCCTTTCGTGTGTTGATCGGAACGATAAGAAATGATGCGACGCCAAGCACCGTCTAAGCACGTCGTGCATGCAGCAGGCAATATCATACTGCGAGCCGGTCGGGAGAGGCACGCGCTTATAAAAGCTTGCTTATGCCATCACCTGCGGTTTTGGATCCAGCAGGCCCAGCATTTGAAGCCCGTGCCGGATGCCGTCCTCGCCTACATCCTTGGTAACGTGTCGGGCTGCGCGCTTGACGACGTCGGGCGCGTTCCCCATGGCTACGCCATGGCCGACATACGACAGCATTTCCAGATCATTCAGATAATCGCCAAAGGCGATGGTATCGGCTACGTCCATGCCCAGCGCTTGGATAAACTGCCGGATGCCTTCGGCTTTGGAACCGCCGGCCGGAAGCACATCGGTGCCGTACGGACCCCAGCGGACCAGATCAAGCCTTCCTCCAAAGCTGGACCGATATGCCTCCTCTTCCTCCTCGGTGCAAAACACAATGGCCTGGAAAATATCCCGTCCAAGATAATACTCCGGATCATATTCCGGGATCGTCAGCTTCAGCTCGCCCCAGCTGGAATCGATGTGCTCGTGATGAGTCACGTTCATTTTCATTGCATCGCTTCCTGCATAGATGATCGGATGGTCCATCCGCACTGCCAGCTCGGTCAGCTGCTGCAGCTGCTCGGGAGGCAGCGGGTTCCCGTAGATCGGCTTGCCCTGGTGAACGACATATTGCCCGTTCAAGGACACATAGGAATCGATGCCGAGCTGCTCGCGGATTTCCTTGAAATGATAGGGAGCTCGACCGGTCGCAATCGCGACTTCATGCCCGTTGTCTTTTAATTGTTCAATGGACTCCAGCGTCGACTCCGGGATCCGCTTGTCGTGATCGAGCAGCGTTCCGTCGATGTCAAAGAAAATTAATTTTTTATTCAATAGCCCTCGCCCCTCTTTTCATAGCTGATGGGTGTATTGTAAATGATGAAAAGCATTTCAGAGCAAGCAACAATTTATACCTCATGATCTTCCAACAACACGAATCCATCATGCTTTTTAACTTATCCTAGGTGACCCAACCTTGGTGAAAGACAATCCGCACAAGGGCTCTCCGCATATAGCCGGAACGGGAAGTCTTCTCTCGGCATCCTATTCAAAAGAAAACCGAGCCTTTAAAAGGACCCGGTTCATTTGCATTACATTATCCACGGTTAGGACTTCAGTGTTCTTTCGGCTGCCTCAACCGTATGCTTCAGCAGCGTGGCAATCGTTACCGGCCCGACGCCTGCCGGAACCGGCGTGATGGCCGACGCGCGCTCCGCACACGCCTCATAATCGACATCTCCGACATTGCCTTTGTTGTAGCCGGCGTCAAGCACTACCGCCCCCGGCTTGATCCACTCGCCTTGAATGAACTTTGGCTTGCCGACCGCAGCAACGACAATATCCCCTTGCGCGACGATGTCGCCTAGATTGTTCGTTTTGGAGTGGCAGATCGTCACCGTAGCGTTGCGGTTTAGCAGCATCATCGAGACCGGCTTGCCGAGAATCGGGCTGCGGCCGATAACCACGGCATGCTTGCCTTCGATCGGAAGCTTGTAATAATCCATGATCGCGATAATCGCTGCCGGGGTGCAGGACGGATAGTCCGCGAAACCGAACGCATTTTGCGAGAAGCCGAGCGTGGTCACGCCGTCCACATCCTTTTCGATCGCGATCGCATCGAATGCCGCTCTTTCATCAATATGATGCGGAACCGGATGCTGGAGCAGAATGCCATGCACTGCCGAGTCCTCATTCAGCTGCCGAATGGCCGCGATGAGCTCCTCGGTCGTCGTCGACGCCTTCAGCTCGATTTTCCGGGATTCGATCCCCAGGCGCTGGCATGCATTCCCCTTCATTCGCACATAGGTTGCCGAAGCCGGATCATCCCCGACGAGGATCGTAGCCAAGCAAGGAGTGACTCCCTTGGCTTTAAGCTGCTCGACCTTGACGGCCAGCTTAACCTTTAGATCATCCGATACCGCTTTCCCATCCAAAATCAACGTTTCTGTACTCATGTTCAACCCGCTCCTTCGCCATTGTTAGTCAATAAAAACATAAAGAGGCAAGGCGACATGATCGTCTCCTTACCTCTTGCCCAGGCGTACGGCATATGAAACTATGCGCTCCCTCTTGGTACCCCAAGCTACGCCAGTAACGCATAGTCTACGTACTACTACTATACCATGAGCTTGCGGGAATGCGCCATAGCTTCGGTTGGAAAGAGTTATTCGTAATTCTTTTGATTAAATTGGAAAGTTGTCTTTCGTCCAAGCATAGAATGTCCTCGTAGATGATTTTTTTCGTCAGGAGGCCTTCATGAAAATTCCGGCTTTTTTCAAATGGCTGCCGTTCTTCCTGCCGCTGCTCTTTCTGTTCCCGGCTCTCATGACGATGCCCCGGAGCGGGCTCGCCCTGCTTGGCAGCACCGAAGTGCAGCAGCTTAAAACTGTATTCATCGGCATTTTCCTTGAGGCCCTGCCGTTCGTGCTGCTCGGGGTGCTGATTTCTTCGCTGCTGCAAATCTTTGTCAAGGAAGAATGGGTTCGCCGCCTAACGCCGAAGCATCCAGTTCCCGGCGTCCTGTTCGCATCCCTGCTCGGGATGATCCTTCCCGTCTGCGAGTGCGGCATGATCCCTGTTGTGCGCCGGCTCATGTTAAAAGGCATGCCGGCTTATGTCGGGATCACCTTTCTTCTCAGCGGCCCGATTCTGAATCCGGTGGTGCTTGCCGCAACGATGATGGCATTCCGTTCGCATCCCGAGATCACGATCGGACGAATGGGACTGGCCTTCATGATTGCCGTTACGATCGGCTTGCTCGTATTTGCTTTCGTGAAGAATAACCCGCTAAAGCGCTCCTTCCATGATTTCACCGCCGAGGTCGAAGCCGCCGGAAGCCGGCCATCCCACGCACACAGCAAAACTTGGCGCAGCCTTTTTGTTCATGCTGGTGACGAAATGGTGGATATGGGCAAATATTTAGTGCTCGGTGCGTTTGTCACGGCCTGCATTCAAGCATTTATTCCGCGGGAGGAGCTGCTCTCTCTTGCGAGCGGTCCGATGTCCTCCTATCTGTTCATGATGGGTCTGGCGTTTGTCCTTTCGCTCTGCTCAACGTCGGATGCATTCGTCGCTTCGGCTTTTACGCATACCTTTACCGTGGGCCCTCTCGTGTCCTTTCTCGTGCTTGGCCCGATGCTCGATTTCAAAACGCTGCTCATGCTATCCGCCGCATTTAAGACGAGATTCGTCATTGCGCTAAGTGTCGTCATCGTCACGCTCGTGTTTGTCGGTTCCCTGATCGCGAACATACTGCTTGGCGGATAATCCGTGAACAAGAAGGAGGTGAGCTCTTTCCATGAACCATTCATCGGCAGGTGCGCGGTTTCATTATGTTGTTCGTGCGCTGCTGCTGGCTGCTCTTGCTATTTATGTCATGCACTTAAATGAATCGAATCTCCTTGAATACTACCTGGCTCCGCAGATGCAGACGCTTCTGCTGCTCTGTCCGGTACCGCTTTTGTTCATTGCCTTCGGCATGGTATATCATGCCGTAATGGGCGACTCCGGCGACGTATGCGATTGCGAGCACCCTCATCCCCGAGGCGTTGTCCGAAATTTAACGGTCTACGGATTGTTCGCCTTACCCCTGCTCTTCGGATTGCTGGTGCCCGATCAGCCTCTCGCGAGCAGCATGGCAGCCAAGAAGGGCATGGTGTACACCTATCCGAATCCGGATGTGCGGACCGGTTCTGAGAATGTACCCGGAGATTCCGATGCCGCTGGCAGCGCCCGCGCACCGAACCCAACCACAAATGAAAGCAGCCCGGTCGATCCGTTCGCACCGAGGGATAAGTATAGCGTGGAGTTTGCGGAGCTGGCCAAGCGGCTGTACGCCATGCCCTCCGTCACGGTAAGGCCCGAAATATTTTCCGAGACCGTCGGCGCGATCGAGATGTATAAGCCTGTCTTTGCCGGCAAGCCCATCTCGGTCCAAGGCTTTGTGTTCAGGGATGACAGCATGGATAAGAACATGTTTGCCGTCAGCCGGTTCTTGCTGATGTGCTGCACGGCCGATGCCGTTCCGTTCGGCATTCTCGTGAGCGGAGAGCAAGCATCCCGTTTCGAGAATGATACCTGGGTATCGATTGAAGGCACGGTCCAGACCGTGAAAATCGAAGGCGAGGAGCGCCTGCTGATTCAAGCCGAATCGATCGAGGCGATTGAAGAGCCGGCTTCGCCGTATATTTTTACCAATCCTGACTCTGTAGCTGCGTTTGATGAGCTGTATCCGGCAGCTCAACCCTAACCGGAGGTGAAGAAGATGAACAAGACACCTGTCATCATCATCAGCGGCTTTCTTGGCAGCGGCAAAACAACCCTGCTCCTCAGACTGCTCGCCTACGCAAAGACTCAGCGGTGGAACACGGCCGTTATCATGAATGAAATGGGCGAAATGGACGTAGACGGAGCGGTTATTTCCGGTGACATGCCCGACGTTCCGGTGGAGAAGCTGCTCGATGGCTGCATCTGCTGCACGAAGCGCGGCGAGCTCGAACTGGCGATGGATGTGCAGCTCAAGCGGCGTCCCGATCTCATCCTGATCGAAACAACCGGCGTAGCGAACCCGCAGCTAATTCTTGAAGATTTGGCCGAACCATCATTGGCTGAACGCATATCTATAGCGCGCAAGGTGGCCGTCGTCGATGCCGGCAAAATGCTCGAATACAACAGCTTCTTCGCGTCGGATCGCAGTCTGGTGCGTACGCTCCGGGGGCAGATCGCTTTCGCCGATACCATTCTGCTGAACAAGGCAGGCGATTGCGATGCCAAGATGCTGAGAAAAGTGACGGCGGCGGTTCGGAACATCAACGGCACCGCCAAGCTACGTCTGACAGACTATGCCCACATTAACGAAGCCGAAGTTTTCGGAGTCATCTCGCTCCCCCCTCGAAACCAAGGCGGGATGGCGTCCGGCAGCGCCGCCGGAACAAGCTTCTCCCCTGTCCATATGGAAACCGCTGAGCCTGGAACTACTGCGGCTCCAAACAGTACGCATGCAGTTCCGCCCGGCTTGGCGGAAAATGCGGCTGGATTAGCGCCGGAGCCATCGGCTCCACAGGATCGGCTCCAAGGAAGACACTGGCATCAACATGAAGACGGCAGCATCAGACACCCTATCCATACTCATCGGGATCCCAACGAGCCGACCTCGTACGCCGGCCTGGATTCGTTAACCTTGTCCTTTCCGGACTCGTTTTTGTCGCCGGACTCGTTAACCGCCGGAAAACAGGAGCTAGAGGCCTTCTTCCAGGGCGTAACGGGTCTCCTTCGGGCCAAAGGCTATGTCCGCCTGGATTCAGGCTCTATGCTGGTGCAGTGGGCGGCGGGCAGGCTGGAGCACAAATCCAGCTCCCTGCCGCTGCAGCGGGGGTATCTCACGCTAATCGGAAGCGGGCTCGACAAGTCCCGCATCATCGAGGAATGGGACAGAAGGATGCGGAGCATCACCCGGTAAAGCATGCTCTAGAGTCACTTGAACAAAACACGGGTACTGGGTGATTCCCCCAGTACCCGTGTTTAATATGCAGTTATGCCGGAACATGAAACGCCATATACCCTGCTTCACAATCTCAATCCATATTCATATTTCAAGCACTTGTTTATCGTAATAACGACTAGTTTAGTTGTGAAGATTTAGCTCCCTTTTATCTATTAATAATCGTCGGTAAAAAATGTTTTGAACGATGCTCTCCCCTCCTCCGATGCGGTTTCTATGCTATCGTTGAAGACAGAAATGCATCAAGTCGACACGCGAGGGCACAAACAACCTTTTCTTTGGCGGACCAAAATGACCAAAAATTAGAATTGATTTATCGAATGCGAATCCAATGCATCAATAAGGAGGTTTTACGAATGTCTGATATACAAAATCCTGGCGTCATCATAGTGACAGGGGCCATGGCTTCCGGCAAATCCACCATCGCCCAGCTATTGGCGGAAAAATTTGATCGTGCCGTTCATTTACGGGGAGATACCTTTCGAAGGATGATTGTCAAAGGAAGGGAAGAACTGCTACCTGTCGCCTCAGAGGAAGCGTTAGCCCAGCTTGAGCTGCGGTATCGTCTTTCCGCTTCCGCCGCGGCCGCCTATGTCGCTGCCGGGTTCCAGGTCGTGCTTCAGGATATCATCATCGGGCCTCACTTGCAGACTATGGGCAACCACTTAAAGGGCGTCCCGGTATATATCGTCGTTTTGACGCCTAACCCCGAAGTCCTCCTTCAGAGGGAAGCGCAGCGGAATAAGAAAGGATACGGCATTTGGGAAGCCGAAGAGCTGGACCGGCGGCTGCGTGAGGAAACGCCAAAAATCGGTTTATGGCTCGATACGTCGGATTTGACCATTGAACAGACGGTAGATGCCATCTGGGAGCGGGTTTGGAGCGAGGGAAAGCTTGAACGGCTATAAGCTGTATGCGCGTGTGAAACTCCGAGCGAATCGCGTTGAATCAGTTCCTCGGCAGTTCTTCGTCCCAACGAATATGACGCATTCCATTGATCTATCATCCTTTGGTATATACGTATTGGTTGATGTACGCTCGATTCTGGCTAAAGACCGGGAAAGAATGGACAAGCGGTACTCACTTTACTTTTATTTCCTACTAACCGTTAACCATTTATGGTACTTTACTCATAGACCATAATGACTATAATCTTGGAGGCCGTATGAAAAAACTACTAAAAGCAAAAGTGCTTATCATTTTTTTGTTTACCTCATTCTTTTCCATATTCTTATCACCTGAATCAAACGCAACGTCAAACGTTGTACCTGGCAATGCTTATTTATCAGAAGAAAAGGCCATTTTCTTAGACGGCGAAATTCTTATAACGCGTGAAAAAGCCTATTCCATCGATAAAATAAAAAATCCGGGTACGTATGTTCCTGTGAAATTATTATCCAAACTTAAAAACATTTCAATCGACTACTCTAAACCAATCACAGTAAAGTCAAATAAGGGTACATACAAAATTAATGAAAGTAATTCCGTTTTATTAGACGGGACCACTTATATAAAATTAGACTACTTTTATAAGATATCAGGTCTGTCCGGTAAGGAGTTTTACGAATCTCATACTATTTTTCTGTGGAGCAACAAAGAAGGTAAAGCCAAATCAGAGAAATTAATGTCCCAGATCAAAAGGGTATCCGATGACTATCTTAAGACCTATATGGGGAAAAAGGTATACATCTATGAAGGAGAAAAGGTTGGGCGGGTCATTGAGATGGCAGTAATCAGCAAACAAACAACGAGTTTTAAAATATTGCTGAATAATGGAGTAGTCGTTGAAGAGCTGGTAAGTGGTTCTACACCTGATACATTCTGTACCTATTTTTATTATGAAAATGTTAACGGCTTTTATTCCGGCAAGTATTACTGGGCAAATAAAAACCTATTACCTTCATCCAATCCTCTTTTAAATATTGAAAAGGTCTACTTTAAATCTGTGAAGATGAAGGGAAATAAGCTCATTGTAACTGCAAAGAGATCAAACGGCGCTAATGTTACTTTTAAGCTTCCCTTTTATGATGACCCCAGCACGGTAATACAACAAGGTTTCTACACCGTTAATCCCAAGAGCGTATTCCCTAAGTGGGACTCTGCTACCTGGAATCGGATCGTTCAGCAAAAGATAGCTATAGGCATGAATCAGGAACAGGTGCTGCTATCCTGGGGGGCCCCCGATGATCATAGTTCGTACACGGGCAGCTATTTAACTATGGATCAATGGATTTATGGCGACACTTACTTGCACTTCTATAATGGTATACTTGATTCTTGGTCGGATTATTAAACTCGATCTCTAGGGCAGCAACGGACTGCCCTTTTTTTCGTCCATTCTTAAAAAACTTCTGACGTTCCGGCTGGCCCTAGCGAACAAATCATTCATTCTAACTTGTACAAAGTTACCTCGTAATCATGAAAAACATCCTCAATGATTCCATATACAACGCTCCAATCCCCATTTGCCAGGCCGCAGCCAATGTTGAACGGTAAAGCTACGCTAAGACCGTCTTTTTGTGCTTCCGTCTTAAGTGCGGCTAGGGACTCCTTCAAAGCTTCATAATCCGTGTACCTCACTTTTTGTCTTCCATAATTGAGCTGACCAAACAGATTGGCAACGGATTTGTTATCGGTTTTGACGATCAGGCACTTGCCTAATACATCATGTGGATCGTGGTTTTGGCAAAATTCTTTATAAGCAGGAAATAAGCTCGGATACTTGTTTCGCAGCAGCTTAGCGATTCCGGACCCCATAACCCCTTGACAATTTACTTGGTGCCCAAGGATATCCTCAGCAGCTTCAAGCAAGCTCCCTTCAACCATTTTAATCATCCCGACTCCTCCATGCTTCATGCATTCATTCATGCTTGTATTCCCCAAGCATTAGTACCTTATTGTATCCCTCTTCCGGAAGTTGGTAAAGGGCCCCAAGACTAGGGTCGCTGGTAAAAAACAATTAAGCCTATTTATTCACTACAACCTGCTCCAGGGCTATGGTTTAATATAGATGTCCGGCCGGACGGAATTCACCGGAAAGGAGGCTGAACGAATTGATTCAGAATACGGAGGTGGCATTCGCGTAAAGCGGATGCTGCACGAACAAGGGGAGCCTCTAGGGCTCCCCTTTTGTATGATTGACACCCTGGTTTGCTTACGGTGCCTATTCGTAAATTACCGCCTTGATCTCCTCGCTGTCGATGTTGTTCTTGTCGTACCAGTAGAAGCCTGTGTCAATCTGCGGCTCCAGCTTCTCGCCTTTGATGGCAGCCACGGCGGCTTTCACGGTTTCATAGCCGATGCCAACCGGATTTTGCGTAATGGCTCCAGCCATCGTACCATTCTTGATCGCATCGATCTGGGCTTTGCCCGAATCAAAGCCGATCACGACAATCTGGCCATCCTTCTTCATTTCGGTCACGGCGTTAATGACGCCGACGGCCGAGCCTTCATTCGCACCGAATATGCCTTTCAGATCCGGATGCGCCTGCATCATCGCCTTGGCCAGGTCCGTCGATTTCAGATGGTCCCCGCCGCCGTACTGGATATCGACGATCTGGATATTCGGATACTTCTCCTCAATCTGCTTCTTGAAGCCGTCGCGGCGGCTGACGCCCGTGACACTCGTCTGATCATGAACAACCATGGCGATTTTGCCTTCGCCACCGATCAGCTCCGCCATTTTATCGGCTGCCAGTGCCGATGCTGCCATATTATCGGTCGACGCCGTTGTCACCGGAATATCGCTTTCCACCCCGGAGTCAAATGCGATGACCGGAATGTTGTTCTCCTGGGCTTTCTTCAGCAGTGGGATCGAAGCCTGGCTGTCCAGCGCGGCGAATCCGATCGCGCTTGGCTTTTTGTCCAGCGCAGCCTGCAGCATCTCAATCTGCTTATCCACTTGGGATTCCGTCTCCGGCCCTTCGAAGGTAATGCGCACGCCAAGCTCTTGGCCGGCTTGCTCAGCCCCTGACTTTACGGCTTGCCAGAACTGGTGCTGGAACCCTTTGGAAATGATCGGAATGTAGATTTCTCCTTCTGCGGCTGAACCTCCGCTGCCCGAGCCCCCTTCGCTTGGACTGTCACCGCCGGATGCTCCATTGCCTGCATTGCCGCAGGCGGACAGCAGACTCGCTGCGAGCATGAGCACGAGCGCAAATACCGATAGCTTTTTTCCCATCTTCAATCTCCCCTTGTTCTTTGAATGAAAATGTCCATCTATAGAACTTCCTGAAGGAAGGTCTACAAACATGTGATTCGCTGCAATCCGCCCGTCGGATGAGGGCGCTGATCCCTCCGCATGAGTTTCCTCCCGAACGAAGCTTCCTACGCTTTCCTTCTGCGGAGCATATCCGCATACACGGCCAAAATAATGACGAATCCGACGACGACCGTCTGCCACTCCTGCGGTACGGACAAGATGCGCAATCCGTTCGTCAGCACGCTCATGATCAGCGCGCCGATAACCGTACCCATGATCGTGCCCTTTCCTCCGCTGAGCGAGGTGCCTCCAAGCACGACGGCCGCGATCGCCTCCAGCTCATATCCGGCGCCTAGGGCCGGGTTCGCCGAATTCAGCCGGGAAGCCATCATAACGCCGGCAAGTCCAGTGAACGCACCCGTCAGGGTGTATATGACAATTTTCCAGTAACCGACGTTGACCCCCGACAACCGCGTTGCTTCCTCGTTGCTGCCGAGCGCGACATTGTACCGGCCGATAATGGTTTTTGACAAAATCAGAAAGCCGAGAATCGCGGCAATGAAGAATATAAGCACCGCATTCGGAATATCGAAGCCCGGAATCAGCGAGCCCAGCACGCTTCCCTGGGAAATGTTCGCAAAGCTTTCCGCTTCGGTAAAATAAATTGGCTTCGCGCCCGAGATGATCAATGCCAGCCCTTTCGCGATCATCATCATGGCCAAGGTGGCGATGAACGGCGGTATCTTCATCTTAGCAACCGCCGTTCCCGACAGCAGCCCGCACAGCGCGCCCGTCAGGATGCCGCCGAGAATGCCGACCGGGACGGGCAGCCCCCAGAACGTAATGAATACGCCGGTCATGACCGCACTTAAGGTCATGACCGTGCCAACAGACAGGTCGATGCCTCCCGTTATGATCACGAAGGTCGAGCCAAGGGCCAGAACGCCGATGACCGCCGTGGACAACAGAATGCCGATCAGATTGGAGAATTGAAAAAAGTTGCCTGACGAAATCGAAAAAGTGACGAGAAGCACAACCAAGCTTGCAAGAGCGAGCACCTGCTGCAGTGCGCCTGATTTCAGCTGTAGATTCATGGCTTGTATCTTTCCTTTCGTATGGTTAGATTCCGTAAATCGCTCACATCGCTGCCGTGGCCAATTGCATGATGTTCTCCTGCGTTGCTTCCTCATGCCCAAGCTCGCCGGTTATTCTGCCTTCGCACATCACGATGATCCGGTGGCTCATCCGAAGAATCTCCGGCAGCTCCGACGAGATCATGATGATCGATTTGCCTTGAGCAGCCAGCTCGTTCAGCAATTTGTAGATCTCGCTCTTCGCGCCTACGTCAATGCCGCGCGTCGGCTCGTCGAAGATGAGAATATCGCAGTCACGGGTCAGCCACTTTCCGATGACGACCTTCTGTTGATTCCCGCCGGAGAGAAACTTGACTTCCTGGTCAACATGCGGCGTTTTCACCCTTAGCCGATCTACGATCCGCTCCGCTTCTTGCCGGATTCGGCCGGTGTCCATCCATCCCGCCGGCTTCAGAAAGCGCCGGTAGGAAGCGATCGCAACGTTGCTCTTCACGTCCAGATCAACGATACAGCCGAAGCGCTTCCGGTCCTCGGATAAATAACCGATGCCGTGGCGCACCGCATCATGCGGTCCCTTCATTCGCACAGGCTGTCCGTGAACGCGGATCTCCCCCGCATCCGGCCGGTCTGCCCCGAAGATCACCCGGGCCAATTCAGTGCGCCCAGCGCCGACCAGCCCGGCAACGCCCAGAATTTCTCCTTTTTTCAAGGTGAAGCTGACGTCGCTCAGGACCCTTCCGCGGCTCACTCCCTGGACCTCAAGCACGGTCTCCCGATCACGGGAGACGCCCTCGGGCTTGGACGTATCGTAAATCTGGCGCCCGACCATCATGGAGATGATGTCCTGCGTGGAGACTTCCGCGGTCGGGACGGTGGCGATGTATTGACCGTCGCGCATCACGGTGATGCGATCCGTAATCCGTTTGATTTCATCCATCCGGTGCGAGATGTAAACGATTCCAACTCCTTCGGCGCGAAGCTGCCGGATGATGCGGAACAAATCCTCGATCTCCGCTTCGCTCAATGCTGCTGTCGGCTCATCCATCACCAGCACATCGGCGTTGTAAGACAACGCCTTCGCGATTTCGACCATCTGCTGCCTCGCAACCGTTAAATCCGCCACCAGCGCGGAAGGGTCCATAACGAGTCCCATGCGCTCGAACAGCGCCTCCACTTGGCGGTTGAGCGCCTTTTCGTCGAGGAACAGCCCGAGCTTCCGCCGCGGCTCCCGTCCGATGTAAATATTTTGAGCGACGGTCAGATCGGGTGCGAGGTTCAATTCTTGGTGAATCATGCTGATCCCCGCATCCTGAGCCGTTTTCGGGTGGTTGATTTCGACGGTCCTGCCTTTGTACGTGATGCTGCCCTCATCCTTCTGGTATACGCCCGTCAATATCTTCATCATCGTGGACTTGCCGGCCCCGTTTTCGCCCATAAGCGCATGAACCTCGCCTTTCCTCAGCTCGAAGCGGCATCCGTTCAGCGCCATCACGCCGGGAAATTGCTTGGTGATTCCTTCCATATGCACAAGTATTTCGCTCACAGTCATTCACCTCTCTAGCAGTGGAGCCTTTTACGATCATTCTACCTGTGGAGTGCAGCCCGCCGGAATGGAATATTCTCTTCGCGATGTTGAAAAATCTATGATTTTTCTCTCATTGAAAAACCCACTCGATAAAGGAAAAAGCTACTCCTCCACAAAGGGGAAGAGCAGCTTCTGATTTTCTTCGGTATACATATTGCTTTTGTGAATGACGACCGAGTCGGTATACACCTTGTCTGGAACCTTATCGCCTTCCAGTACGGAAAGGGCGGTTTTTACACCCAAATAGCCGATGTTAAACGGCTTTTGCACGATAATCGATTGAATGACCCCCTCCTCGAGCAGCTTGACCTCCTTGATTGAGCTGTCGAAGCCGACCAGCTTGACTTGTCCCGTGAGACCCAGCTTACGAATGGCTCTTCCGGCGCCAACGGTGGACGGTTCGTTCAAGCCAACGATCCCATCCAGGTCCGGACGCTCCTGCAGCAGCTTCATCGTGATCTCGTAAGCGCGCTCTTCCATGCCTTCGCTGAAATAGGTGCCGACAATCTCCGTCCCGGCTCTCCCTTCAAGGATGCTGCGAACGCCCTGCTCCCTCTCAATTTGAGTCGAGGCGCCTTGTACAAAGCTTACAATCGCAACTTGCGCATTCCCAGGAAGCAGAGCGGCAAGTTCTTTGCCGGCTTTCTGCCCGGCACCGAAATTATCGGTTGCAATCAGGGTTTCCGCGTAGCTTCCCTGCACGGCCGAGTCGATCATGACTAAGGGAATCCCCGCCTGGTGAATTTTCTCTGCCACCGGAACAAGGCGATGATAGTCGCCTGCAGCCATGACGATAGCGTCCGGTTTCTCCGGTATCGCCGCCTCGATCAGCTCGATCTGCCGGTCGACGTCGACCTCCTTCGGCGGACCAATGACGGATACCTCCACATTGAACTCCCGCGAAGCCGTATGAACGCCGTCTATCAAGACGCGCCAAAATTCGATTTCGTCCATCGCTTTAACGGCTACGGTTATTTTAGGGGGGGCCTGACGTCCCCCGCCGATCAGCTGATACACGGCAACTCCGAAGACCAAAGCCGCGACGGCGGCCAGCAGAACATATCGCAAACGAATCGTTGATCTCACGACAGCTTCTCCCCCCTTCCTGCAAGCTCCTCGACTCGGATGGCCGGAATGGTGACAGTAACGGTCGTTCCGGCACCTGGCTCGCTTTCATAGGACAAGCCGTATTCGGGACCAAAATACAGCTGGATCCGCTGATGCACATTCGCGATGCCTACGCTCGTCTTGGATCGCTCCTTCCCCGGAGCGGTCAACAGCTTGGAAAGCTTGTCCGGGGCCATCCCGATCCCGTCATCCGCCACCCGCAGCATAATGCGGTCGCCTTGCAGCTCGCCGCTGATGACGATGCTGCCGGGTCCCTGCTTGTTCTTGATGCCGTGGTAAATCGCGTTCTCCACGAGGGGCTGAAGGAGCACCTTCAGCGTCACGTACGGGTAAAGGCTCGGATCAACACTCTGCGTGAACCGGATTTTATCCTGATACCGCATCTGCTGGATGTTTAAATAACTCGTAATATGCTCGATCTCCGTAGCAATCGGGATCATTTCCCTGCCCTTGCTGAGCGACGCCCGGAACAGTCTGGCTAGCGCCGATGTCATTAGAATCACCTCGTCATGCTTTTTGCTCTCCGCCATCCAAATGATGGAATCCAGCGTGTTATACAGAAAATGCGGGTTAATCTGCGCTTGCAGCGCATTCAGCTCGCTTTTTCGTTTGACCTCCTGCTCGACGACGATCTGGTTCATGAGCTCCTTGATCTTGAGCACCATGACATTAAAGCTGCGGGCCAAGCTGGAAATTTCCTTGGAATGGCCGACCGGAACCCGGATATCGAAATTCCCCTTCTCAACCTCCGCCATCGTTTCCTGCAGGCGTTTGATCGGGCGCGTCAAGTTACGGGAAAGAAGGAATGATAACAGCACCCCGACGCCGAGGCAGAGCATCCCCGCAATGGCAAATGAGCGCTGCATCTGCCTTTTGTTGTCAACAAGCTCATTCTCGTAGAACACGCCGACGATTTTCCACCCGAAATCCGTGTCTTTGATGCTGTAAATCCGACTGCCTCCGTCTTCCTTCACTACAAATCCGCCCCGGGTATCTTGCAGCACTTGCTCCAACCGTTCAGTCTTCAAATTGCTGTAGAGCAGCTGCTGCTGCGGATGGTAGACGATACGGCCTTCCTTGTCGATTACAAATACGTACCCCCGGTTGCCAAGGTCCAGCTTGCTGAGCATGTCGTTGATGACTTTGAAGTTCAAGTCGATCAAAAGAATGCCGATCCCCTTGTCCGGATCCGATCCGCTCAGCTCCCGGCTAAGCGAGACGACCCATCGGTACTCGTCCTTAACGACAGGCTGCACATGCGAGGAGGAGATGACCGCCTGTCCTTTATGCTCTTGCGCCTGCCGGTACCAGTCCTGTTCCTGCAGCGAGATGTTCGGATTCAGCTCCGTATCCATGCGGTCCGAGATGAAGGTCCCGTTGTATCCGAAGATATGGATGGAGGCGATATCCTTACGGGAGACGAGGATGGAGTGGAAGTAGCCGGAGATCTTCCTCTTCAGCTTGGCCAGCTCTTCCGGCTCAAGCCCGCCGCCGGAAACGAGATATTCACGTACATTCGGATTGTTCATGGCCGCCAAAGACATGTCCTTCATGCCGGTGATATAGGTCTCAATATTCGCATTCACTTGGTTAATCAGCTCGGAGGTGTAATTTTCCGCTGTCTCCCGGACCGCCGATTCCGACAACGGGTAGGAGATAAAAATCAGCAGCAGCGCCGTGAACAGAACGAGCATGACGAAGGAGCCGGCGATGCGGGACTGAATGCTTTTGATGCGGGTGGACGGTCTCATCGCCGCTCTCCCCCAGCCGTGATCCGGTTTCGATATTCCGTCGGCGTATCGCCCGTATGCTTCTTGAACAGGACGCTAAAATACTGCGGATCCTGGTACCCCGTGCTCGCAGCAATCTCGTACGTCTTCATTCCCGAATGCTTGAGCAGCTCCTTCGCCTTATCCATCCGGATATCGGTCACGTATTCCACGAAGGTCCGGCCGGTATGCGCCTTAAAGAGCGCGCTGAAATAGCTGGTACTCATGAAGATGCGGCTGCTGACCGTCTTTACGGACAGATCCGGATCGCTATAGTGGGAATGTATGTAATCCACAGCCTCCATCATTTGACTGCGGGTTAGATCCTTACGGGTCTGCGCCACGCCTTGCAGCGCCTCCCCGCATACGCCTTTCAGCCACACCTCGATCTGCTCCAGCGATCGGAAGGAATACAAGTCGGACAGCAGCCTCTTCTCCATCCCGAACAGATCATGATCGTTGCTTCCTATCTCCATCAAGGTCTGCAGCACGGCCAGCATCACGCGCAGAATCCGCACATGGCATAATTCAATCGGCATTGAAGCGCTTCCAATTTCCTGGATCAGCCGCTGGATGCAATGGTCGACCTCGGAAGCGGTCCCCGCACGGATCGCCGACACAAGCGCCGCCTCAGCTTCGAAGCCGTCTTGAAGAGGCTTCCCCCCGCGCACCTCCAGGTCCGTAATGTTCACGACCTGATCAGGCCCCATCAGCAGCCGGTACTCCAGGGCGGCTTCGGAAGCGCGGCAGGAATGCCGGATCTCGGCTACATCGCTGCATACGGTCCCAATACCGACCGTTACCGTGAACTTCATATATTCCTTCACGGAATTGCGAAGTTCTTCGGCCAGCTTATATGCCTGTGCATGCAGCTCTTCCGCATTTGATCCTGACAGCACTGCCATGACCTTATGTTCTTTGAAACGAAAAACCGCCGATTCTTGCGCGCTCCCTGCAATCTCTTGAACAATGTTGTAAAGGGCAAAGGCATACAGCTCCACATCAGCCGTCTCCCCATACAGCGACGGCTCGTCCATCTCAGCTGTCATGGCGATATATAACGGCCCGTTTAGCGGAATATTGAAGTACGCCAGCTTGGCCGCGATATCCGCTCTTCGCATCGGCGATGAAGCCAGGCGTTCCAGAAAGCGCTCCGAGAGCAGCGCCATGCTGTTCTTCAGCTCCTGCTTCATCCTTAGAAGATGCTCGTTGCGGCCGCTCTCCTCGTCCATTTCCAGTTTGATTTTGTCCAGCAGCTCGCGCAGTTCTGCGGATGTAATCGGTTTCAAAATAAAGTCTGTTACCTGCAGCTTCACCGCCTGCTGCGCGTAATCGAAATCATCAAAGCCGGTCAAAATAATAATCCGCGTCTTCGGATACTTCTCCACGATTTGACGGGACAGCTCCAGCCCGTCCATGTATGGCATGCAGATGTCCGTCAGCACCACGTCCGGCCGTTCTTGGGCCATTACCTCCAGCGCTTCGCGTCCGTTCTCGCAGGCTCCGATGCATTCATATCCATGTTTGGCCCATTGAATCCGCTCTCTAATGCCTTCCCTTACGATCGGTTCATCATCCACGATCAGGATTTTGTACACGCAGCATCTCCCCCATCCGAAGCAATTCACATTTTTGTTGATTTTGTCGCGTTATGAGGTGAATATACAGGAAAAGCCCTTCGGCAGGCAACTGCCAAAGGGCTCCATGATCTGTTATCTACTTGCGGGTATTCATCCATGTGATGAAATTGTTGACCACGAGATCGAGGAAACGGATCGTCGGTTCATGAATCAGCTTACCGGATTCATCCATCTTCTCATGGACGGCGCCGATATAAACCTCATTGTTCGGCAGCAGCGGAGATGTGATGCCCACGGAAAAAAGGATATCCCGCAGATGCTCTTGTGCGCGAACCGTTCCCAGCTGACCCATCGATGCGCCCATGATCCATGACGGCTTTCCGTTCATAACCTTATCGACGCGCGATAACCAATCCAGCGCGTTCTTGAGCACGCCCGGTATGGAATAATTATACTCCGGCGTGATCCATAATACCGCGTCCGCGGCAGCAATCTGCTCTTTAAACTCCTTGACGGCCTTAGGCGGGTCCAGCTCAATGTCTTCATCGTAAAAAGGAAGCGGGCGAATATCCGCAATTTCAAATGTGATCTGATCCGCATACCGCTTTTTCAAATATTCCGCCAGCTTCCGGTTGTACGACTCTTTTCTAATGCTTCCTACAACGATTGCAACTTTCATGATTCCCTCCAGTTCCGTGCTTTTTTAGCACATAAATGTTCCATTGACGATACCCTGCTTGATATGATTACCATATCTTCCGACGTTTAAAATAACTTTTATCCTACTTCATTAACGACAGCAGCCTACACACACCGCGTTCCATATCTGATCTTCTCTCCGGCGGCACATATTGGAGCAGGGACAATGCAGCATAAGGCACTTTGATGGCATGTGGATCTTCATATTGTCTGTTCCAATAGCTTGCTTCCGTAATCGAGGCTTCCTCGGCGATGTTTACCCCCTGGTTCGATAGCGCTTCAGGCCTTAGGCGGTTAAGCTTCATTTGCAGCCGATGATTGCCTTGACCGAGCTTTGCCAGCTCGGCGTATCCGAGCCGTTCCAGTTCAATCAGCGCATGGGCATGGGTAACGCCATGCTCCAGTTCACCGGCAAAAAAGTAAAACTCGCCTTCAACATGTTGATCCGGCAGGACGAGTTCCAGCTCGGAAAGGGCACGAACTGCCAGATCCGATGCATCCCGGTAAGGCGGGATGTCCGAGAGCAAATTTTCCGATCGATTCAGCTGCGTATAATCATCGATTCCGTAATAGCGTGCAAGTTTATGTTCTCCGCCTGCATCTTCCATCAGCTTTAGGATGCCTCGAACGATGGACGGAGTCAGCAAGTCCGGACGGTCCCGCAGCGCCTTTAGCGCGAGTACGCCTAAGGTTACCCCATGTCCGGAGGTGCTCAGATTTGTCAGGTTAGGCAGCAAGCCTTCAATCAATCGTTCCATCAGCTCTGGCTGCGCAGTTTCGGGAGGATAGGGCTTAAACCAATCTTCATGCCGACTGCGCAAGTGGCGGCAATTGGCAGCCAGCCCCTGCAATACCTCCTGCGGAAGGTCATGCTCTTTTTGCATATAATAAGCTGCCAAATAAGCTCCGCCGACATGCCCTTCAAACCATCCGACCTCGCCGCCCCGGCTCAAAGCCGTCAGACCTTCCTCAAGAAATTCGTCGCCAATGACCGAATTCACCTCCTCCCCTTCGGCTGCGTGCGGCAAATTCAGCCTGACCGCAATATCCTTGGGGAAGCTAGTGACCTTCAATCGGATGCTGTACCCGTACATTCTGAAATGAAGACCTGCTTCGGTATCCGATATAATCATCCGGCGATCCAAGGATGACCGAACCCGATCCAGAAAGCGTTCGTCTGTCACGCCATATGTTATTTCCAGTGAAGGCGCCAGCGCATACATCGCGATTGGGATCCATTTGCGCATGGTTGATACAACAACGGCGTGGGCCGTTCCGCCAATAACAAAAGCAAATTGATCAGACTCCTTGGCAATCGTTAACCCGAGCGTCTGTTTCATCCATAATCTTGCAGCTACCGGGTCTTCCACGGGCAGCCCTACCTCCCGCAAATACAGGACACCGTAAGTGCCATACGGAACGAGCACATCTTCCTTCAAATACGGATGGGCAAGAAATTCGAGCAAATTCCCGTCTCCATCCCTGAAGTACACGTTCACACTGGAATCGATTGAAGCAACAATTTTTCCGTCCGGCCCTTTTAATAAGGGCATCTGCTCCCCAAGCTTCTGAACAATGAATTCAAACTGGGAATAAGCCACCTCAAACGCCATGTGGACAGGGGTTATCGGTTCACCAGCTTCCTCAAATTTCAGCGTAAAATCAGGCGTTGGCTGAAACTCGATCTCGTTCTCGCTTTCCCTTGCGACAGGGAAATGAAGCAGATCATGGTAGAATTGCTTCACCCCCTGGATCGAAACCGTCTTTAATTTCAAACAGGCGAAATGGGTAATCATAAGGCTTCGACCTCCTCTTTGCTGCTGATCTTCTTGACCAGCTCCATGAAGATAGCGAGGGCTTCCTTGGCTCGATAATCCAGGACGATCGTTCCTTCTGCCGCTTCCGATTCGTAAAGATTGCGCTGAGACCCCCCGATGGAAATCCACTCCGGACTGTTAATTCCGTGCAGATTGCGTACCGTAGCCTGCATCTGCTGCAACGAACTCACACCGACCGCGCCGCCCGCCGAGCTTACGGATAGAACCGGCTTACCCGAGAAATGCATCTGCCCCATATGATCCAAGGCGTTCTTCAGCACTCCGCTCATCCCTCCGTGATACTCCGGTGTAGTCAAAATAATGCCGTCGGCCTCCATTAACAGACGCTGCAGCTCACGAACGCCCTCATGACGGTTAAATATCTCGTCTGGGGAATAGAAGGGAAGCGGAGTTTCATACAAGTTAAACAGCTCCGTTTCCACGGACCCCAGGTTCATTTGTGCTTGAAGGGCTTTCGCCAAAATGGTGCTTGTTGCTTCCTTGCGGTTGCTGCCCGCGATGATCACGATCTTCATTTGTACTGCCTCCCCTGCTCGTATTTGAAAGCTTGTTATGTACATTGTAGAGGAGGCAAGCGATCGAAATCGTCAGCATATGGAGTGATTTTACAAGCAAAAGCTCTCATGCCTTCGGCTGAGAGCTTCTACAACTTTAGTCTTAGAAAAGTTGGCGTTCATCAGATCCAATTCATTCCCGACACCTTATACAATTCCATGCTTTAGCGCGTAAATGGCTGCCTGCGTCCGGTCGGCAACCCCCAGCTTATCGAGCAGATGACTGACATGGGTTTTGACCGTTTTCTCCGTAATGTGAAGGGCGTCACTGATTTCCCTATTATTCATGCCTGATGCTATCAGCTGCAGGACCTCTTGCTCGCGCCGGGTGAGCTTATCCAGCTCCTGTGCAGCCTTTCCCGAATGAGCGGGTCCGCTGGCTTCTTCAGCTCCTGCCGGCGAAGTCACATGCGTCATAAGCAGACCTGCAGCATCAGGATGCAGCTCGACCTGCCCTTGGAACACCCGTCTGATCGCGGCTACCAGCTCCTCCGGCTCAATATCCTTCAAGAGATATCCGCGGGCTCCCGCCCGAATGGCGGGCAGAACGTGGTCATAATCGACAAACGAGGTCAGCACAATGACTTTAATGTCAGGCTGTTCTTTTTTTAATCGTGCCGTCGTATCGATGCCATTGAGAACAGGCATATTCAAGTCCATTAACACGATATCGGGATTTACTTGTTTGGCCGTCTCCAGCGTCTCCTCGCCATTCGCGGCTTCACCGACCATTTCGATATCCGGCTGCGTTGCCAGAAAAACCTGAAGCCCCCGGCGAACCATGGCATGATCGTCAGCGATCATCAATCGAATCATCGGTCCCCCTCCTTCTCTGTTAATCTCTCCCTCAAGGGCAGCATAACCTCAATGATGGTTCCCTCCCTGTGTACACTGTATAACCGGAATCGTCCTCCTAGCGTTTCAGCGCGCTCGCGCATGCTGGACAGCCCGATGGAATGCTTTGTCAGCTCGTTCAATCGCTGCTTGGTAATCCCTCGCCCACGGTCCTCAATCCGAAGCTCGACTTCATCCTCCTGGAGGGATAAAGCTATCGTTACTTCCTTGGTATCCGCATGCTTGCTCACATTGTTCAGCGCCTCTTGGCCGATCCTCCACAAAGCTTCTTCCACGATACGAGGAAGCTCCTGTATCCCGCTGATATGCGAACGCACATGAAGCCTCAATCGTTCCCCGTATTGCTTAAGCCCTGTCATAAGCCCTTCCTCGAGTCCGGGCGGACGAAGCTGCATGATCAGCTCCCGCATTTCCTTCAGAGCGCTTTGCGATAACGACTGAATATCATGGATCGTGTCCTGCAGCATACTGTCTGTTTCGTTCGGCTCCCCGGCAAGCATACCGCCTACCCCCTTGGACATCATCACCAGGGAGAAGAGGGTTTGACTTACCGAGTCGTGCAGGTCCCGGGCTAGACGATTTCGCTCATCCATCCTTGCGAGCTCCCGTCGGTTCTCCTCCAGACGGAACCGCTGAAGCGTCATCCCGATATGTTCAGCCAGAGCCTCAATCACCCCGAGGTCCGCCCGGTACGAATCCCGGTAGGGGTTATACGCTACCAGAAGCAGTCCCTTTTCGGAATCACCTGCTGCCGCCAGCGGGACAGCAACCGCTCGGGTAACGGATGAGATCCATCCCTCTTTAGCCAAGTGATCCGCAAGCCGCTGGGCGTCTTCGGCACTTATCGGATCCGTCGTGACTCTCCCCTTCCGGGAGCGGGTTCGTGCGGTATCGGCAAGTGGAAATTTGGCATGGGGCAGCGTGGTTTGCCCTCCGCTGTATAGGGCTCTGAGCGTCACTTCGTTGCCGGCGGGTTCCAGCAATGCGGCCACAGGCCAATCAAAATAACGGCCGATTAAGCTCATGACCTGCTTCGTTAATTCGGCCCGATCCACCGCTTGGGAAGCATAAGCACCGAGTGCGCCGCTATACTCTCCGAGCCGGGCGAACAAATCCGCGCGACGCTGCTCGGCTGTGTATAGACGCATGCGTTCGATAGCGCTGCCGATTTGGTAAGCCACCGACTCCAAGAGCGCCAGCTCCTCTTTGGAGAAGTGCAGCTTCCCGGGGGCAGCTACATTCAACACGCCGAACCTGCGGCTGCCGGATCGCAAAGGAACGGTTGCATGGTGGGTAATGCCTTCCGTATCGCCCCACTGGTACCGGACGGCGTTATCCAGACGTTTGCAATTCAAAATGTTTACGGCATTCCTCAAACGGCCGTCGTCATAACGCTCCAGGCACCAACAGCTGCCGCAGCGCATGGGCTTGTCGTCCTCCCTGCGGAGGGCAGGCGGCAAATTCCGGCCGGCAATGAATTCATGCGTTCCCGGATCCTCCACTAAGAACAGCCAACCGGTCGTAAGTCCTGTCAGCTCCAGCAGCTTCCCAATCACCACATCCAGCATGGGGATTAACTCATTCGATTCGTTCAACGTTTCGGCAATGGTCTTCAGCGTGATTAATTCCTGAACATGCGTATCGTGTGTGGACATACGCGAAAGCTCCTTTTATTTTGCATTCTGAAGTAACTATATTATATAATCCAGTCACGCACCACCTGCCCTCGGCTCCCTTGACCAGAATCCAACGTTCACCTTACGAATGTCTGGTAAAAAACAATTATTATTGTTTTATCTATTGCAAATTTCCACCAATCTATGGCTTAATATAGAGGTCGGGCCGACGAAATGAGCGGAAAGGAGGCTGAAGCGCAATGATTCAGATCCACGAGGTGGTATTCGCTTAAAGCGAATACCCGTTCCCATGGGAGCCCCCGGGGCTCCCTATATCTGTTTTCCAATTCGTAAACACAACAAATTATAAATTCGAAAGGAGGAGGGCAAGCATGATCAATACAATTGTTTTGACACTCAGCGATAGCTTGAACATTCATACAGAAAGAGGAGGGCATCGATGGGCCATTACAAAAACGGTAGAGAAGTGCTTCCCCCCGAGCTGCTGCAGCAAATTCAACAGTATATAGACGGAGAACTTCTCTACATACCGAAACAAAGCGAGCAAAGAGCCGGCTGGGGTGAATTAAGCGGTTCCCGAGAACGCATCGAACGTCGCAATAAGGAAATGTACCGGGCCTACTGCAAGGGCCGGACCATTGAAGAATTAGAACGGACCTACTTCCTGTCCGGAGAAAGCGTCCGCAAAATCATCAGTAAACTTACCCGCGTTGGGACTGGAACCTAAATCTATGAGACTTCCAAATGGCTCACGCGGATTACGATAGGACTGTTCCCCAGAGGGAGCAGTCCCTTTCAATTTACATAGCTATGATCGGCAATGGCCAAGATCGAGAGGGTGCCAAAGGCAGCTCAATATGTCCTATCGCACCGTTGCTCATGTTGGCTCGTATCCGCCCTGTCGAACAGATCAACATCTTTTCAAAAAAAAACGAAAAACAATCAGCCCTTTCGCTTCCCTTAAGGAAGTCGGAAGGGCTGTGTTGTTCCTGTCCACGTTACCTAGTGCCTCTATTCGATTCACACGCAAGAAGCCGCTTGATTTTGAAGATGGGTATTCGGCACCATCACGGTCAGGATCCTAAGCGGCCGTCGTTCGCCGGGGCAACCTCAAACTTCAGCCCCCGTAAAGACCCCCGTCATTTCGGCTCAACCTCGTTCAGCGTCATTCGGTATTCCAAATCCTTCATGTACGTCCCATCCGCATGCCGGAAGATCATTCCGATCGCCAAATCTCCGCCCGTTCCGCGAACAATCGCGATCAGCCGGTTAAGTCCTCCCGCCAGGGTAATCTCGCGTTCCGGATTCGGGACCCGTTCGCCGTTCAAATAGATAACGTACGGCGCGCCGGTCTGAATCTGCAGTCGTCCCGCGCGAGGCGCTGCGGATTCACCCGGCACCCATACGAAGCAGCTCAAAAACCACGGATCCTTGCCCGCATCCCGGATGAGCAAAGCTCCATCCGCTCTCCTGCGCTCTTTTTTCTGCATCCAGCCGTAAAGGCCCTCCCCTAAATTGTTCAGCGAAAAATCAGGATCGGTATAATATGCCTTCATCGCTTCGTAGTCGGCATAGGTCGGGCAGGGCAGCGCCATGACCGCCTCCACGGACCATGCCCCGTCATCCTTCTCGCTCTCAAGGAAGCCGTCGTCAAAGTCCGCGCCAAGATTGGCCAACAAACGTGCGTACAGCCTTCGTGCCTTGTCGCTGTCAGCGTCAAGCGACAGCTGTGAGCACAGGATGGAGCCGCCGCCCGCCTTGACCTCGATCAGGAATGCCCCGGATCCGCGCGCCTTGATGCGATTCAGCTCAACCAGCGCGAGGCGGCTGTACTCCGAAGTGTAGCCGTTCACGAAGTAATCCTTCCAGGCGGTCCCTTCGACGCTGGCCAACAATGTCGTTGCTTCCTGCACCTCCAGCCGGTGCGAGGCTAGGGGCCGGTTGGCGGCGTCCCGCGGCGACAGAAACACTTTGTCAAAGCCGAACAGATCAACCGGACTGAAGCCGCTCACCAGCTCCCCGGCGTCGCCCGCAGCCAGATGGAACGTTTCATGCGGCTCCACAAACACCGACCGGCCCAGCAGCCGGGCAAGCGCCTCCTGCTCGCATGGCTCCGCCGGCAGGACAAGCACCCGTCCACCGGCTTCGGCATAATGCCTGATTGCCTCGGCGAGACCAGGGACATCGAGCAGGCAAGCCTCTACAACCAGCATGCGGAGATCCTTTGCAGTTTGGGCAAAACCGTCACCTTCACCAGCCGGTGCAGATTCCATCAGCGCCTCGGCATCAAGCAAGGCGCAGCGCAGCTGCAGCTTGTCGAGAAATGCCGCTGCCTCTCCGCCAGGCCGAACCAACGCGCCTGCGGGCCCAGCGTCATCCCCGGTTAATCCATCTGCGCGGCCCGCGTAAGCAAGCAGGTTGCGAAGCAGCAAGCAGGCTTGCGGAGCACGAGCGATATTGGCCATCAGCTCCAGCTGGTTCGCCAGCAACAAGCCGCGGCCGTTTCGGTATTCCAAAAGCGGGGTCCATAGATCCCCGCCGTCGCCGAAATCGCCTGCGCCGCATTCCAGAAGCATGGTGAAATCCCCGGCTGCCGGCTTCTCGAATGCGGCGCGAATGATCGGCAGCGGTCCTTCCTCGCATAGCTCCTCCTGCCAGAACATTAAATCCTCGTCTCCGATTCCCGACAGAACCGGATGGCGGTAATCGCCGGCATGGGCACGAAGGAACGGTCTTCGCGACAGCGTTAGCCGTCCCAGCGACAGCCCGGTCTGCTCCAGCATCACCAGATGTCCGCCTCGAGCAACGAAGTCTTTCAGCAAATCCTCGAGCGAGCCGTCCGGGTCCACCGTCCTGCTGCCGATGATGAGCAAGCCAGCGGCCGGCAGCTGGGCGATCGCCTCGCGATCCACCCGTTCGCAGCCGGGAACGAGCCTGCGGAGGATGTCGTAATCCTCTTCCGATCCCCAGTAGGCGGCCGGACGTTCGACGTCGACGGGATCGCGGAGCAAACAGGCTGACACGAGCCGGTACTCTACGCGAAGCTCATGCATCCGCCGCCCGCCATGGAGCAGCACTGCCGAAAGCACGGCCGCCCCTTCTCTCTTGACGGGTGCGGGAGTCCAGGCTATCCCGATTGTTCTAGATTCGGCAGGCTCTTGACGGAAGGCGAAGACCTGCTCATGAACGACCGCCTCTCCCTGTATGATCTTGCATTCAATCCGTACCTCCTGCTCCGAGAGCGTATCATTGAAGACGTCAAAATGTCGGGTGATGGGCGCATCATCATAGAAGCAGCGATTATATTCAGAAGCGAACATCGTGACCGGCTTAAACGCCTCGGCCATGATGGCGAACGCCGGATTGGGCGCGTACATCGGATGATCAGGCAGCAGTCCGTTGTTGATCGTCAGCGAATAAGCCGGGATCCTTCGGGGCTTTACACCGGGCAAGCCCGGTACCGACGGCGGAACCGCAGCATCGCGCTCCGGCATCGCCCTCATGAAGTAATGCGCGAAATTGAACGTCGATATGCCGGAGACGCCTTGCCGCCGCGCATACTCTACGAATAAGCGCTCCTTCTGAGCCAGTCCTGCCGCACTCTCGTCCGTATCCCGGTATGCCCTCAGCCCAACATACTGGCTGCTGTTCTGCGGACAGATGTACCACCATCCTCCGTGTTCGCCGTAGGTCAGCGGAACGGACCGGTCCCACTGAGCTATCGTGCCGTCTATGTTGTAATGTCGGCTTTCCACTTCCGTATGCGCTTTGGGCAGCAACCGGTTGTCTCCTTCGGCGACGATCGGACGCGTTGCGTCCAGTTCCCGGATCGCTTGGATGAAGCAGGGCATATGCAGCTTGTAACCGTCCCGTCCGTCCACCCAGCGCATTTCGTTCTGCAGGCTCCACATGATGACCGACGGGTGATTCTTGTCCCGGCGAACGAGCCGCAAAACATGCATGCGGCAGTTGGCTATATAGTCGGGATGGTCGGCAAGCATCGATTTGGCCGATCCATATATTGCCGTTTCGTCGACGATCAGCATCCCTTCTTCGTCGGCGATCCGCACGTAATCCTCCGGATACGGCTCGGCATGCAGACGAACGCTGTTGATCCCGACGGAACGGCACATCCGGTACCAATTACGGATGTACGCTTCCGTCTGCTGCAGCCCGCCTTGAAAATGCCATGAATCGCCGCGAAGCCGGATCGGGATGCCATTCAGCATAAACCGCGGGCCTTCGCACCAAAACTCGCGGAATCCAAACACTTCAACACGTTGATCGACAACCTGCCCGCCATCCAGCAATTCAACTTCGGCCGCATACAGAAACGGCGTATCCGGGTCCCACAGCTTGGCATCCCGCCAATCCAGGCTGAAAGCGGCACGGTAAACAGCTCCGCCGCGATCGTTTACGCACAGCCGGAGATGTGAAGCCGCTTCAAAAACGAAGTGCTCCGCCGGCCGCTCCGCTTGAAGGACCGGCGGTCCCCCTTGGGCGAGCCCTCTTCGAGCCGTGCCGCTTCCGTGTTCGAGCATCTCACGCTCCGTGCCCGTTCCTCCGAGCGTGAAAACCTGCAGCGGTTTGCCATCATCAGCCGCTTGCCGGCCGCTCCCGCTGCCAGGGAAATCTCGATGATTCAGCAGCTGATCATCCCGCTGCGATATCACTCCGATTTCCCGGATATTCACTCTGACGCGGAGCGAGTCTGAGGCCGCCTCCGGATCGGTTGTTCCGGCCAACACATCCAGCTCAAACCGGCCTTTCCGGACGGATGTACGGATCGTAACATCCTCTATGGATAGGGGAGGATAGCTCTCCAAATATATATCCTGCCATATCCCCCGGGCGACATTGCCAAACCAGGAGCCCGTCAGACCTGTCACCTTCTCCATGCCAGACGGGAGCGTCACTTTGTCGAAGCTTCCGCATACGACATGGAGATGATGCTCACGCCCCTGGCCGACCTTAGGCGTAATATCTAATCGCAGCGGCAGATAGCCGTCTTCCCATACGGCAACTTCTTCCCGATCGAGAAAGATGACGGCCTTTTGCATAATGCCGTCCAGGCGCAGCACGATTCGCTGCCCGGCCATGTCCTCGGGAATCCGAAAGCTTCGATGCAGCACGCCAGCCTCCGCTTCGTCCCATTCTTTCGGGTAGCCGTAAAGGTCCATCGGAGCATATCCGTGCTCGGGAATTTCACCGAACGTTTTGCCATTCGCCTGCCTGTAGGAGCGCCGCCAGCTGGACGGGACTTGCACCCGCCGCGATTCGTATACAAGCTCATCCGGCAGCCGCCTCCACTGCGTCTGGCCATACAACGGCATAAAATCCCATTCCCCGTTCAGACACACCCGATTACGCATCGTTCATTCCCTTCCTTTCATCATAAACTCGCAAGTCCAGCACCAGCTCCAGCTCCCGCCAAATCTCCTGTTCAGCTGGAACATCCCCCCATTTGATGAAATGAGGCTCCATCACCTCTGCCCAATTGTCCGGTCGAAGCTTCGTGTTCAGCTTTCCTTCGTACGGGGCGGGCTCGATCGTGGCCGGGAGCTCGGAATAGAAGAAGAGCACCGTCTCGTGCATGCCGATGATCCCATACTTGTCGCCGTCGCCCGGCCGCTCTTCCTGGTATTGATAATGGTAATACACGTAGCTTGCAGCCTCTTCCGGCTTTAAACGAGCGATCCTTCCGTACGGCAAGATGTTTTCGTTCCTGCGCTTCCAGTGCAGCTCCGAAACGGGGGATTGATAATGAAAAATATCGATCATCGGCGCCCACCTCCGTCCCGGTTCTGCGCCGGGCCATGCCACCAGCCAGGCATCGGCTTCCGGCAGCAAGCTTTCCGGGCGTACCGGCCCGCGTAGGCATTCGTAATATAGGAACAATCCGCTTCCGTTCGCAAACAAGCTCATTCTGGATACATGCTGACGTTCCATGGCTTTCTCGGCCGCAAACCTAATCCGCTCCTCGCGTAAACCGGAAACGGCGTCCATGTTCCCGATTCCCTCGGCTCTATATAAGCAGCGCTTCATAACACACCTCCAAACGTGAATTTATGAGTTAGCCACTGTCACAGGAATTGTGTCTGCTACAAACTTCACTTGCCCGATTCCCGATATAAAAGGCGCTGCCCCCCGATCGCGGGAGGAAGCGCCGCATTTAAGAGACCACGGTGAAGCGAATGTTGTCAAACAGCATATAATCGAAACCGCTCACGTAAAAGCCCACTTTCCCGGATGGCCTGTGATTCGGATCAGTGCCGGCCAGTCTTGACTCGCCGTCGACGTAAACCGCAACGTCTCCGTCCTTCACGATAATCTTGACTGCATATTCCGTGTCCGGCTGCAGGTCCCGATGCGGCAAGGCGGACTCGGCGATCTTCTGCCAAGCCGTATCATACAGAATCCAGGCGGATGTTCCGTCAGGACGCGTACGATAGCCGATTCGAGTCGAGCCGGTGGCATCCTGCCGATCAAAGACATACATCGTACCGTCGTCCGGCATGGAAGCCGGGGTCTTCAGGGTGAAATCAAGCTCATACGATTGGAAAGCCCTGTCCAGCAGCCCTGTTGCCCCGTTCAAAATTTTGTAGCGCCGATTGCCGTCCGCATCCGCAGCGATGCTCCGGTTCGGGTCTACCGGCCATCCATTGCCCCCTGTCTCAAAATCGGTTTCATGCATGATGCTCGAAACGGTTACCTTGATATCCGCTTTGACGAGCGGATTGGCAACGGATACGGCCGTGACGGTCGTCTCGCCTTCATATACGGCGCTGACGACCCCCGTATCGCTCACCTCCGCTACGGCCGGATCGGCGGATTGCCAGATCACGCCGGTGTCCGGGGTGCCGGCGGGGTCGAACGTCAGCTCAAGCTGCCGCTGCTCCCCGGCGGCAAGCCGCACTTCGCGTTCCGAAGGAATAATGCCGGCCAGCTCCGTCGTCAGCGCTTTGAACCGGATGTCGTCAAACAGCATGTGGGTGACGTTGTTCACGTAGAATCCGACCTTGCCCGCCTCGTTATGGCCGGGATCGGCAGCCTTCAGGCGGAATTGGCCGTCCACGTACACGCTGATCTCGCCGCCATGCACAAGGATTTTGATCTCGTACTCCGTATTCGGCTTTAAATCGTGGCCGGGCAGCTTCACTTCGTGAAGAATCGTCCAAGCGGCGTTATACAGCAGCCAGGATGATGAGCCGTCCGGGCGGGTTTTGTAGCCGACGCGGGTAGAGCCGCTGCCGGCCTGGCGGTCGAACACGTACAGCGTCGCGTTTTCCCCGATCGACTCCGGCGTCTTCAGCTTGAAGCTCAGCTCATAATCGGAAAAGGTTTTGGCGCTTAGAGCGGTAGCGCCATTAAGAATTTTGTACCAGCGGTTGTCCCCTTCCTTGACGATGCTGCGGTTCGCATCCTGCGGCCAGCCGTTAGCCCCTGACTCGAAATCGGTGAAATCCATGATGCCGTCTCCGGCCTCGACCGTAACGTCCACCGTTGCCGTGAGCTGCGGATTCTCCGCCGATGCCACCGTAATGACCGTCTGGCCGACCTCCTGACCTGTAACGATGCCGTTATCGTCGACCGCAGCGATGGCGGGATCCGTCGATGTGAAGACCAGCTTCGGATTATCGGCGTTCCATGGCAGAACCGCCGTGCGCAGCTTTACCGTTTTCCACCGGTCCACCGTAACCTCGTCGTCATAAACCACGACGCCTTCGACCGGGTATCCGTCCGGGCTGTTGGTCGTGCCCGCTTTCCCGTGGATGCCGATCTCATGGAACGGGATATCGGGAAAGCCGGGTATCGCCTCGAATACTTGAGCATCCGGTCGAAGCGACAGGTCGCCTCCCGCCAAGTTGACGAAGCCGGGATCCTCGTCGGTTACCCAGTTATCCGCATATTGGACAAGATTGAATTTGTCGTACGCGCCTTCCTCGTTCGTCGTCGAACTGCGTGGAACCGTCGGATTGTAGACGACGTTGCCGTGGAATGTATTCGTATCCGGATAATAGCGGTTTTCCGTGAAAAAGTTCGCGAGTTCCGGATACTTGGCCAGGTACGGCGTGCCGACAAAGTCGTTGTTGGCTTCGAACAGCGCCCTCCATTTCGGCATGTAATTCAGCGGCACCTGATCGTCCGGCTCGTCGCCGAGGAACAAGTCGGCATAGTCGTACGGAACCTTGCTGTCTACGAAAATATTGTTGCGGGTCAAGATATGGGCCCCGCCGTTATTTTTGATCGCCGAGTTGCCCATTTTGTAGAATATATTCTCGTCGATCTTCAGCCCCATCGTGAAGTTGTCGGGATAGACGCCTTCAACGCCAGGCTTGCTCTCCCCGATATGGTGGAAGTAATTGCGGCGTATGACGGTGCCGCGCTGCTGCGGCGTCTCGCCGGCGTTCATATAAATGGCGCCGAGATCGGAGAACGTTTTGCATACGTCGTAAATGTTGTTGTACTCCACCAGATGATCATTGCCGAATATCAGCACGCCGGGATGCGGTGCGTCATGCAGCTCGTTGTTCGACATGCGGTTGCCCACTCCGGACAAGAGCACGCCGGGGTTGTAAGCTTTATGATAATAAGCGAAGTCATGAATGTGCGAATTCTCCACCGCGTTGTTGCCCGGAGCGAGGGTAGTCTTGTCGCCACCTGTCAGCGTCACGGCAGTGCCCCCGATATGATGGATGTGGGTGTTCTCGATCTTATGGTCTGTTCCCGGCACTCCGGCAAAGTCGTTATAATGGAATCGGCTCTGGGTGTTCACCAGCACGCCGCTGTTGGTGAAATTGCGGATTTCGCTTTGCAGAATGCGCATGTGGCTTCCGCCCATGAACACAACCGCCGAATCGCGCCCGTTCTCCAGAATAAGCTCGGAGAAATCAATATAGGATGCATCGATCGCATTGATCATCGGTGTTTTCAGCATCGTTACTTCAATGGATGGATCGGCGGTCATAAATTCGGCGTTCGGCAGAAAATACAGCTTCCCGGTTTGGCGGTCGATATAATACTCGCCTGGCATATCGATCTCCTCGAGCAGGTTTTGCGCAAAATGGAAATCCGGGTACCAATTCTTGAAGATGCCGCTCATCTCGCCGTAACGGAGCGTTATGCTCTTGGCTTCCGTGTCGATGGCGGCGATTTGGTTGTAGGACCATTCCCAGCTATACCCGAAAATGCCGTCCAGCCAAATATCATCCGCCTGCGTCCAATATTGCGGCCTGTCATACGTGTAAGTGAAAGTGCCGCCCCGCTTATGAACCTCCCCGTCCGGACTTTTTCGAGTCGGTCCGGGATCGAGGATTTCGTCCATTTGCACCGTTCCCTCGTTCGGCCAGCGCGCCAATGTCATCCCTTCCCCACCGACGTACAGCTCCATCGGCGGAACCTTGCTCAAATCGTTGGCCAAATAATATCCGTGCCGGCTCATCTCTCCGTAATCCGTGATGCCAAGTGAAGCCAGGTCGGCGACCAGGACTTTGCTTCTGGCCTCCTCGCTAATGATGCGATTCAAAATGGCCGTGTCGGTAACCGGAACGAACGCGGATTTCTCAAGCCTCCTTGAGCCGGACAATATGACCGTCTCACCCGGATAAGCCGTGTACGTGATCGGCTTGCCGGCTTCCCCCGAATCCTGGGCGTTCAGCTCGAAGCTTGCCGTCCGCTCGTAACGCCCTTCGCGAAGATAGACCGTGACGCCTCCCCTCGGCAGCCCTTTCTTTGCTTTCAGCGCACGGATGGTATCCCGCGCTTTTTCCAACGTTCGAAACGGTTTGTTCTTCGTCCCTTTGTTCGAATCACTTCCGTCCGGAGCGACGTAATAGGCCGTCCCGTGCGGATTGCCGTAGGCCGATGCCGTGTCGGTCATCAGTGCAAACGGATGCAGCGCGAATAGCAGGCTTGCAGCCAGCGCAGCAAGCAAAAGCTTTTTCATCATTTGCTCTCCTTCCTCCAAGTGGGGTACGGACAGCCATACCGCGAAGCACGGCATAGTCGTCCCAGGACAGCAGGTTTCTCTCGGGCGCTTAGGTGCCTATCCTTTAACGTTTGTCCGGGCCGACGATTATTTCAAGCCCTTCTCTTTCAGGAATTGCTCGAATTGTCGCGTCACCTCCTCCACATACCGATCTTCACCCGCTTCCTTCAGCTTGCCGTACAGCACGGGCCAAGTCTCCTCGAAATCAAGCGTGCCGGTCACGAGCCCCCGCTTGTATTCGCCCCATACGGCGTTCAGGTTGGCGATCTCCGTGCTGACCGGCTCCGAATTGAACTTGAAAGCACCCACCGGGTTAATTTCGGAGCTCGTGTTGATTTTTTTCGTTTCCTCCCAAATGTTTTCCGGCTGTCCTTCCTTCAGGTAGGAATTGAAGACGCTGCCGAACACCCAATCCATGTTCGGGCGGTATCTGGAATCCGCCATCGGCTTGATGTACTCGCCGCTTAGCTTCTCGTAATGTACGCCCTCCAAGCCGTTGCACAGCAGATTATAAAGCTCCTTGTCGGTGTTGATCAGATTCAGCAGCATCATGGCCCGTTCCGGATTTGGCGAAGTGCGGCTGATCGACTGATTGGTCGTCGCCGAATAGCCGTTGGAGAACCAATCGCTAAGCGGGATGATGACGACGTCGTTGCCGCCGTTCTTCGCTTTCACTTCCGCCTCGACGCCCGGCTTTAACGTGACGTCGAACTCTACCGCAATCTGGCCTTTGGATTGATAGTCGGTCATTTTTTCCGTAGCGGCGTCCTTGTGGATGTAGCCTGCCTTATACCACTTGCTGGCCAAACGGAAATTGCCCAGCTCCTCCTCGGGGTAGCGGTAAAGCGTATAGGTCGGGTCATCTGTTTTGATGTAGAAGTGATCGTCCAGTCCCGGAACGACCCAATACTCATCATCATGCGCCTGAGGGTTGACGAATGAGCCGCCGAACAGGCCGATCGGAATGATGCCCGGCTCGTTTTGCTTGATTTGTTCGAGGAACGGCTCGATATCCGCTATGCTTTTAATTGTCGAAGGATCCAGGCCGTATTTATCGGCAAACCGCTTCTGTACGATGAACCCGTAACGCGAACCGTTGATCTGCTGATTCGGGACGCCGTAAATTTCCCCGTCAACCGAGAGGCCCTCCCACATGACCTGCGGAACGTCCGCTTTCAGCTCCGGCGCGTATTGGTCCAAGAGCCCGTTCAGCGGCTGAATGGCACCCTTGCGTACCAGCTCCTCCGGTTTCAGCATGTAGCCGGTCCACAGGATATCGAACTTCTCGCCCGCAGCCAGAACGGTGTTCATCTTCTGCACGTAATCCCCCAGGGCGACCGGCATCAGCTTGACGGTGGCGTTCAGCTTTTCTTTGACGATTTTGTTGATCTCCTCTTCGACCTTCTTCTGGTCGGGCTGAAGCTGAAGCAGCGGATAATACCATGTGAGCTCGACGGGCTCAAGCCCGCTTGTTCCGCCTGCCTCCGGCGTTGTTCCTTGCGCTTCCGGCGTTCCTCCGCCGTCCGTGCCGCTTCCGCCATTCCCGCCGCAGCCGGCGAGCGCGGTCATCGCGATCAAGGCGATCGCCAGCAGCCCTAACAGTCTTTTTTTCATGACATGACCTCCTACACGTTTATTGGTTGTTCTATGTTAACCCTTGAGGGAGCCAACCGTAAGCCCTTTCACGAAAAATCGCTGGAAAAACGGAAAGATGACCAGCATCGGCCCGCCGGCCAGCACCGCAATCGCCATTCTTGCCGAATTGTTCGGAAAGCTGGACAGATCGATCCCCAGCTGCTGCGTAAATTCCGAATTGGAGGTGATGAACTCGATGCTGGACAACGTCCGCACGAGCAGCAGCTGCAGCGGCACCTTGTTCGGATCGTCGATGTACAGCATGGCGTTAAACCACTCGTTCCAGTACGTGAACGATATCAGCAACCCGAGCGTGGCAAGGGCCGGTGTGGACAGAGGCAGAATAATCCCGAAAAAGATGCGGAGCTCCCGCGCGCCGTCGATTTTCGCGGATTCCACGATTTCCAGCGGAATTTTGGACATGAAGCCTTTCATGACCATAATGTTGAACGGAGACAGCAGCACCGGAAGAATCAGAGCAAGCAAGCTGTCTTTCAAATGCAGGTACTGCGTGATCAGAATGTAGGAAGGAACGAGGCCTCCGCTGAACAGCATCGTGAAAAAGACGTAAAACGTTGTCGCCCGGTTGTAGCGGTAATCCGGCCTGGAAATGACGTATGCGGTCATCGCGGTAAGCAGCAGACCCGCCAGCGCTCCGATCACGGTCACCGTGACCGTTACCCCGTATGCCCGCAGCAGAATGTCGGGTGCATCCAGAAGGTAGCGGTACGCCTCCAAGCTGAAGGATTTGGGCAAAAACTGATACCCGTTTTCGGTGAGCGACGCTTCGTCGGTGAACGACACGGCGATAACAAGCAGGAACGGAAGGACAACCGCCAAGGAAAGCAGGGCAAACAGCAAGTGAATGATCATTTTGGAAAGCTCGAACTTTTTAGGCACCGGGTGTCTCCTCCTTTCTTACCACAGGGAATGGTCGGGATTGATTTTGCGCACGATTCCGTTCGCGACAAGCACAAGCACGAAGCCGACCACCGACTGGTAAAAGCCCGTAGCCGCCGACATGCTGACATTGCCGATCTCGCGCAGCGCCCGGTACACGTACGTGTCGATAATATCCGTGGAGCCGTACAGGAACCCGGAGTTGTTCGGAATGAAGTAATGCAGACCGAAATCGCCGCGGAACATGCTGCCGATTGAGAGAATCAATAGGATGATGACCAGCGGGGCCAGCAGCGGGACGGTAATTTTGGCAGCCATCTGCCACTTCGTCGCCCCGTCGATGCGGGCCGCTTCGTAATACTCGCTGTTAATGCCGATAATGCCGGCGAAATAGATGAGCGTGTTGAACCCGACCGCTTTCCATAAATGGACAAGGATGAGGATTGCCGGCCACGCCTCGGCCGTCTGGTACCAGCTGACCGGATCGATGCCGAACATCTGCAGGGTCCGGTTGATGAAGCCGTCGGAATGGTTCAGGAAGGCGTAGGCCACGTATCCGACGAGCACCCATGACAAGAAGTGCGGCAGGAATAAAGCGGTCTGATAAAATTTGCTCCATTTCGCCCGGATCTCGTTCATAAAGATCGCCAGCAGCAGCGCGGCCGCGGTCGTCACAACGATGTAAGCGGCATTGTACAGCACGGTGTTGCGTGTGATACGCCAAGCCGTATCGGTCGAGAACAGATAGCGGAAGTTCTCCAATCCTACCCATTCGCTGCCAAATATGCCGAGATCGTAGCGGTAATGCTTGAAGGCAATGATCAAGCCGACCATCGGAATATAAGCAAAAATCAACTTATACAAAATCCCCGGCAGGGAGAGCAGGAACAGCTCCCGATTGTTCCGAAAATGCTGCAGCTCCCTGCGTATCACCGACTTTCGCTTACGTGCCCCTGGGGGCGCGGGCGTCCGTTCGGGTTCCGGAACCGACCGGTGAGCCGTCCCGGTCTCGACCGATCGTGAAACATTGTTCAACATAGCCAAAGCCCCTCTCTTTCGTTATGCGCTTCTCGCCTGCATCCCAGGCTTTGCATGTTTAACGATAGCGCAAGCCTCGGCCTTGCGTTACTGTACATTTTTTGGATAGCTGTACGGGCGGACTGTAGGGATTCCCGATTGCTGTACAGCTGCCTGTAAGGATTCAGGTTTACTGTACAGATGTCCTCTCCCTTCGAAAGGGTGCAGGACGAACCGGGCTAAGGCACAGAAGACGGCCGAATTGAAGACAAGGGCATGCCAAAAACCCGCAAACGGTCATCTTCATTTGCGGGTCGTATGGAAAGCTGCCGATTCTCGGATTAAGTGCTGCGGTCGATGGCCGACTTCAGGCGGTACTCCTTCGGTGTCGTGCCATAACGGCGCTTGAACAGCCGATAGAAATAGCTTTCATTGCCGAAGCCCACCTTCTCCATAATTTCGGCTACGGTCAAATGCTGCTGTTCCAAATAATGCTGAGCCCGGGCCAGGCGGGTAGCGTTAATCTGGTCGACGACAGTCGTTCCCTCCTGGGCTTTGAACACCTGACCCAAGTAGACGGCGCTCATCTTCAGCATGTCGGCAATCTTCTGAACGTTGAGGTCCGGGTCGGCGTAATGCTTGTCGATCATCTCTTTGACAGTGTCAGCCAGCAGACGGTTCTTATCTTCGCGGGCGCTGCGCCGCTGCTCGAACACATCCCGAACGACGTCAAGAAGAACGCCCTCGATCTCGTCCAGCGTCTCTTTCTCGAGAATGCGCCGATTGATGGCCTGCAGATCGACCGATACCGGGTTCAGATTATGGTTATTCATTTCGCTCAGCGTATGGCTCAGGGTCATCGTAAGATGGAGCAGCGCCGAGAACATGTTGTCAAAGCTGAGCTCGCCAAGCAGCTCCCGCAAGCTTCGGATGGCTTGCTCCGTCTCGTCGGGATTCCCGCCTTTCAGCCCTTCGGTCAACCGGCGCTCCAGCTCCTTCGGAATGCCGAACGACGGGTTCCGTTCGTTTCGGATGATCATCTCAGGCCGAATCACCGCTCCTTTGCCAAAAATCATACGGTAGCTGGCATGCTTCTGGGCTAGATGGTAATGCTTCGTCAGCTGACGGTAATCCTCGAACGTTTCGCTCAGCGTTACGGTAAACGTGATCCGATAATAGCGGAGGATCGTTTGCTGTAGCTCCCTGAACCGTTCATGCAGCGATTCGAGCGTCGCTTGTTCGCCGCCTGCGATAAAGACAAGATGGCCGCTCTTCATATCCGCAGCTTCACACGTTCCGCCGCGCGAGAGCAGCTCCTGGCCGATGTTCGCTATGGCGAAGTAATACAGCGACTCGGACTGCGAGCCCGGCTGCCGCGCCAAGCCCTGCAGATCGTCAATCTGCACGAGCGCTAACCGCAGCGGCGAAGGAAACGCGATATCCATTCCGTACTGATCCTTGATGCGCAGGAAGGCAGCTTCGTCCATGCTCTCGCTGTGACTGATCAAACTCCGCATATGATATGCCTTGGCGATATTCCACTGTGAGAGGCGCTCCTGCTCCAGCCCCTTGAGCTTGCCGATCATTTCCGTAACATTCTCCGTGATGAGCGACAGCTCATCCTTCGCTTTGGCGTGACCGCGTCCGTCGTGGGGAACGAGTGTGAGCAGCCGACCGACCGGCTTATACAGCCGCAGCGAAATGAATACCGACAGGAGTAATGCCAATAGGGACACGGAGAAGGTGACGGTTATTTCCGTCCATCTCATTTGCCGGACGCTCCCGAGCACGTCATCATAGTCCTGCAGGCTGATGATCTGCCAGTGGTTCAAGCCTTTGCTCAAATAGGTGACCTTGTATTTTTTCTCCCCCTGCTCATGAATAAAGGAGCCCGGCGTGTTTTCCGCTGCGCCCATGCGTCCGAGCAGATCGTTCTTGATGTCCAGTCCGTCCGGCAGTGTGCGATCCCCCGCCATCAGCACTTGCCCTTCGCCGTCGGTGACGAACAGAACGTCGTCTTCCCGTTCAGCCACACGATTAAGCGCTTTCACATTGTCAAGCATCCACCCCGGCTTCACCGTCAAGATGAGCGCGTTGCGATTGACCGAACCGAGACTCGGTCCGTCGTAGACAAAAAAAGCAAACACATCGAAGCCTTCCTGCTCCCCATCAAGATCGAGCGGGATGAGCTGCAGCTTCGGCAAATCGGCACGGGAAGCCATATACGCTTCCAGTGCTCCGTACAGGACGCTCGTGTCCATGTCGTGGCTTAGCGACGAGAAGAACCGGCTCTGCTTGCCGTTGTAAAAAACGGCTGCATGCAAATACGGCGATGCGGCAACCGTCCGGTTGAGCCGCTCAATCTTTAAGATGCTTTGCTTATAGTCCGACCCGGATTTGAGCGCGATCAGCTCCTCGTCATTGTACAACGAGACCGCCAAATCCTTCACGATGCCGTTCATGTTCTCGATATTGTAATCGATTTGGGTGAGCAGCTTGCGATCGGCTTCATTCTGCAGGCTTAACACCTTATCGCGTGCAGATGTATTCAGGAGTAAGGAAGCCACGGCCAGCATCGCGACAACGAGCATAAAACTTAACAAGATCCGCTGCAAATATTTGCGAGAGCGGAGCGTCTGCAGCATGTTCATTGGACCACTCTCCATGCATAAGTTGGGTGGCTTTACTATAAGCCTGCGGGAAAATCGTTGTCAATCGGGATTTTCGGCCCCGCCTCCCCTTCATCCCGCTGCCGCTGCAGCATCCGCCGATACGCCCCCGGCGTCACACCATGCTTGGCGGTAAACAGGCGAGTCATGTAATTGGCATCTCGAATCCCCACCCTGTACGCGATCTCGGAAATGCCAAGCACCGTGCCGCCCAGCAGTTTCTTGGCCTCCTCCAGGCGCAAATGCAGCACGTATTGAAGCGGCGTTTTACCGATATGCTTTTTCATGCATCTCGCAATATAGCCTGCCTGGAAATGCAGCTCCTCCTCGAGCGACGCTCTGTCGAACGGCTCCTTCCAATGTTCATTCAAATATGCAACGGCAGCCCTGGCCAGCCGTTCGGAGGGCTCGGGTGCAGACGTCCGCGCGCATTCCGCCTGCAATGCGGCGAACAGTTTGGCGAGCAGAAGATGGAGCAGAATCGCGTTTTCCCCGTTCAGTCTGTTATGGGTATCGTTCAACCCGCGGAGGATCGGCTCGATCGCCTGCACGTCCACAGCGGCAAACTTCGGTAAATACATGCGCTGCTGCGCTGGGGGCTCGACGTCCTCGACCGTGCCTTTGGACAGCAGCACGGACCAGGGAATGTCTTCTTGCCGGATGCGCGTCGCAGCATGCCCATGGATGAAATGCACCCAGTAAATCTCCGTATCCTCTTCGCAGGATCGATGCCCGATATGAGGAAGGCCCGCCTCCAGCACAAGCAGCTTGCCCGGGCTGATCTCGTATTCGGTTCCCTCTTCGGTCATATAGAACGTTCCCCTCGTAACCAACAGCAGGTCATAGACGCCGAAGGTGCGGGCGAAGTGCCGATCTCCCGGCTTCCATACGGCATGTCCCGCCGTCACGAATTGCGGCAGCGGCGGAATCGCGAATTCAAGGCATAGCAAAACAGCAGGCTCCTCTCTCGCATAAGTTCATTTTGTGCTAGTCAAAGTCTATATTATCACTGGTTCGAAGGCTGGAAAAGAGTTACATTGGAGCACAAGAAACCGTTCTCATGAATATGCAAAGGGGCTGACCACGCATGCGATTCCGTCAGGTTCATCTCGATTTTCATACGTCGGAGGCCATTCCGGGCATCGGAAGCCGCTTCTCCAAATCCCAGTTCCAGAACATGCTTCGATTGGGGCACGTCGACTCCATCACGGTCTTTTCAAAATGCCATCATGGCTGGGCATATCACCCCAGCGAAGCCAACGAAATGCACCCTCATCTAGCCTTCGATTTGCTGGGCGAGATGATTGCTGCCGCGCATGAAATCGGCGTCAAAACGCCGGTATACCTATCGGCCGGCCTCGATGAAAAGCTGGCTCGCCGCCATCCCGAATGGCTGATTCGGGATGCGGAAGACCGGACGCGCTGGGTGAAGGATTTCATGACACCAGGCTATCACGAGTTCTGCTTCAATACACCTTACCTGGACATTCTGCTGGCGCAGATCCGAGAGGTTGTCACCCGCTATGATGCCGATGGCATATTCCTTGACATCGTCGGCATCCGTAAATGCAGATGCCAATACTGCGTCGCTTCGCTGCGGAATGCCGGTCAAGATCCGCGGGACGAAGCAGCCGTAGCTGCCTTGGGCGAGTCGATCTACCTGAATTATACCCGGCTTGTGCGGGAAACGGTGGACGCTGTGAAGCCCGGTCTTCCCGTCTTTCATAACAGCGGCCATCAACGCCGGGGCCGCCGCGACCTCGCCCATGTCAACAGCCATCTGGAGCTGGAATCGCTGCCGACCGGAGGCTGGGGGTACGACCACTTCCCCCTGTCGGCGCGTTATGCCCAGACGCTCGGCATGGAGTATCTAGGCATGACGGGAAAATTCCATACCTCCTGGGGCGAATTCGGCGGCTACAAGCATCCGAATGCGCTTCGGTTCGAAACGGCGCTAAGTCTCGCTCACGGCGCCAAATGCTCGATCGGCGACCAGCTCCATCCGTCAGGCTTCATGGATGAAGCAACGTATGCTCTGATCGGCGACGCCTACTCGGAGGTGAAAGCCAGAGAGCCGTGGTGCAGCGGCGTTGCATCCGTGGCGGACATCGCGGTCCTGTCGCTGGAAGCCGCTTGGGAAGCTTGCCCGGATGTCCGGAAGTCGGAGGACCGGACGAATCTGGCCGATGCCGGAGCTGTGCGCATGCTGAATGAGGGCCATTATTTATACGACATCGTGGATGCTGAAGCAGATTTCGGGCGCTACAAGGTGCTTATTTTGCCCGATGAAGTTCCGGTATGGCCGCAACTAGCAGAGGCCATCCGCTCATTTACCGATAACGGCGGCAAAATTCTGGCAACGGGACGTTCGGGCCTGAACCCGGCCGGCAACGCGTATATGCTGGACCTGGGGCTGGATTGGAAGGGAGCAAGTCCCTACCGCCCTTCCTATTTCCGTCCGGATTTTACGCCGGGTTCCCTGCTCCCCGCTTCGTTTGTTATGTATGGCGAAGGACAGCAGGTCGAATTGAACGGCGGGCGGGCACTTGGCAGCCGGGAGCATCCATATTTCAACCGCGACGTTTTCACATTTTGCTCGCATATGCACACTCCAAGCGCTGGGGAGGACAACGGACCGGGTATGATCGAAAGTTCAAACGGGATCTACATGGCCTGGAATGTGTTCAGCGAGTATGCCGATAACGGTCACCTCATCCTGAAAGAGATGGTGCTCCATGCACTCGGCCGCCTGCTCCCCCAGCCTTCCCTGCGATGTGATTTACCTGCCCGGGGCATTGCGACCCTCCAGTACCAAGGGACGGAGAACCGATATGTCAACCACCTGTTGTATGCATCGCCGGTACTGAAAGGGCGGGTTGAGGTTATCGAGGACATCGTGCCGCTGCGGAACGTTTCGGTCGCCCTGCGTCTCCCCTCCTCCGCATTGGTCAAACGGGTGTATATCGCCCCTTCGATGGAGGAACTCCCTTTTGATACAAAAGCTAATGGTGAAATCAGCTACACCGTTCCGGTCTTGGAAAATCACCAGATGGTGATCTTGGAGTTAGCCTAACCACTTTCCTTCATTGTAAAAATCATATCAACACAATCCAGCCGCAGTCCCGAACACTGCGGCTGGATTCCGTATTGACTAATCCGGATATATTGAAAAAGAGTTAAGGTAAGCGGCTGTACTCCATTTGCATTGGTACCTATGGCACATAGAAATAGCAAGCCGGTCCGACGTTAGGTACGGACCGGCAAATGAATAAGCAGGATACAGCGGTTATCTCAACAGAATCAGGAAAGAGCTTACCCAGCCAGATGGATGCTAGCTCTGCCCTCCTATGATTGGACCGGGAAGAATTCCAGCAGCCGGAGGATCCCGTCGCTCTCCCTTTCCACGGCTTCCGCATATATAGCAAGCCGATTCTCCGCTCCCTTGGCAAACCAGCTTCCCGGAAGCAAAAACGATGTCTGGTCCCCGCCGGAAAATACGGGCCGTTCCGAGGAATCCGGGGTCCACAGCCGTCCGACAACCCGGCCGTTAAAGAACACCGTCAGCTTCAGGTTTTTTCCGTCTACACGCACACGCCATCCGCGGCCATGATTGGAATCCGGCACCACTGCATGCAGCCATGACGTCCCGCCGGACCGCAAAGGATACGGGAGCAGGATGGTGGAAGCTTCCTTCATGGAGGCCATAGCATGCTCCCAGAAAGCTTGCTCTTCCCCCCCTGTCAACGTCCACTCCTCCGCGCGGGTTCCTTCATACAGCAGAATCTCGCCCGCTGAGGAAGCATAGTGGCGATTCACTTCGCAGGCGATGGTGAGCGATCGTTCTCCGGTATCCAACCGGAGGAAGGGATTGCGTGGATTGATCACCCCGTGCTCGCGCCCATTGATATATACCTTGACCGTGCACTGGAGATCGCGGAAATGCAGGATGGCTGCATCGGCATCCTCGGATATTGCAATCGTTTTGCGGTACCAGCCTCGTGCATGAACCGCAGTATCCATCCATGCGCCCCAGCCGATGACCGTCCACGAAGCATCGTCGGTCCCTTCTGCAAATGCCCGATCTCCCTTCTCCGCTTCTGACAATAGAGCATCCGTGCTTTCGGCCTTGAACCTCCAGTTGTCGGTTAGCCTGCGAATTCGGCGGACAGCCGTCACTCCCTTGATCCCTTTCGTGCTATGAAGTCGGATGGAAGGAAGGCGGTTGTCGTCGAAATTGGTATGCCCCCAAATTTCCGCGCGAACGGTCAGCGCAAGCGGATCCTGACCGGTCCATTTTCCCGGCAAATAGCATATGCCTCCCGCCGGCACATGCGTTCCTTCATAACGTCCGATTACATAAACCGACACAATGTCGCTCGCTTCCTCCAGCATCAAACCGCAGTACCCGTCTCCCGTCGGAGCCGCCAACACGGCTTCATACCAGCCAAATCCCCTGTAGATCCCGTAATACTCCAGATGGTCCGGCGCTTTTCCGAGAACGGTGGTCTGATCGAACAAAGGTGCATCGGGTGGCAGCTCCGAAGCAGTCCAAGCGATGTCGACGGGAGCTGCAGCAGGCTGCAGCCAAGCGATCCTATCCTCCAGCAGCAGCCGGCCTTGCCTGATTCCGGTGAGTCGAAGCGCTTCATCTCTGGTACACACCGCTACGAATAATCGACGGCCATCCTCATAGGTCAGGCAAGCAACGCGGCTGCCGTCCTGATGCATGAATCGCAAGCGGCAGCCGTCGTTCATCATGTCGACTTCAGAGCCATCGCTAGTGACCTCCACTTTCGAGCCTCGCTCAAACCGGAAACAAACTTCCGTTTGATGATCGCTTTGGAAGATCATGTATCGTTCCGATGTCGTTTGGTCCAAGGTCACCCATACCAGCTCGGCATTGGCATATTCGAGCACGCCGCTGTATCCCCATGTTTCCATTGGGACGCCCAGCGGGAAGAACGGGCATTCGCGGGCACCGATCCGAAACGGCAAAGTGTGCCGGAGGGAACCGGTGTCGAAGGATACCGTTGCTTCCGCTTCCACACCGGTCAAGTTGGCCAAAGCAAACACGATGCCGCCTTGGGGAAAACGAATAACGTGCGGCCCGGCAAGTACGCCGGGTTGAATCCCGGAGGTGCGTATCTCTTGCGCAGTTGCTTCATCCGGTGTTCCTGACGCCAATCCGGTGCCGTAGGTCGATATGAGGCGTCCCAGCATCCGCCCTTCATGGATTTCGGGGCGGAGATGCCCCTCGGGGGATATCATGCCGCCGAAATCATAATCCGAGGTCAGCATTGCCAGCGGATCGCCCCAGTTATTGGCCGCATTGGTGAATCCAAAGTCGGTGCCCGATACCTGCAAATACGGACCCAACAGCTTCGCGCCGCTAACGAGCAGGCGTCGGAGCAAGTAATGGGATCGATTCGTTTCGGTCGCGAGCAGCGGAAACCCCAACTTGCTGAGCCGCTGCTGATACGCCCTCACCTTCTCCTCAAAATCCGGCTGCACATCGTCCGGATAAAAATTACAGGTCGGAACGATGCCTTCCGCATAGCCGGAGGCGCGAAAAAGGTCGCCCTGACCGGCGCAGGCGATCAGCGGCACGCCGATGCCTTCTGCCCGAGCCAAATCCCGCAATGCCGACATATACCCTTTCGGATCTTCGCAAGCATAGAAGTCCAGCTCGTTATCCAGCTGTACGCAGATCACCGTTCCCTCCCGGCCATACTCATACCGCCTCAGGATGGGCATGATCCGGCCGTACCATTTCGCCGTTTCGGCCAAGAACTGAGGATCGTTGTCCCGCAGCTTCATCCCGCTTCGCGTGAACAGGTAAGCGGGCAATGCCCCTCCGTCCCATTCCGAGCAGATATACGGACCCGGCCGGGCGATTACGTACAGCCCTTCTTCCGCTGCCATTCGCAGGAAAGCCCCGGCATCCTTGTCCTCTTCAAACTCCCATTGACCCGGTTCGGGTTCGTGAAAATTCCAGGGGAAATACACATCGATCGCATGGTAGCCCGCCTCTCTTACCTTCCTCATCCGATCGAGCCATTCCGCCCGCGGCAGCCGGAAATAAAACAAGGATGCGCTTAGGAGGACAACCGCTTGGCCGTCAATATAGATTCCCTCTTTGCTTAATTCGATCCGTGGTATCGTCTCCGTGTGTTTCATATTGCCTCCATTTCTCATGAAGCCTCTGCGGCATCTTCGGTACCCGCCATTGCCTGATCCGAGTTGCCGCAAAGGGCTGTTATTCCTCGCTGTTATTCTTTGGTCTTCGTTCTTGGTTCTTGGTTCTTCGTTCTTCGTTCTTCGTTCTTCGTTCTTGGTTCTTCGTTCTACGTTCCACACGAACACATCGTTCTCAACCCTTAAGCGCTCCGCCGATCTTAATGCCGCTCATGAAATATTTCTGGCCGAAGGCGAAGAGCAGAAGGCTCGGAAGCAGCGTAACCAACGACGCGGCGAACATCAGCCCGTAATCGGTCAGCCCCTGCCGGCCTGCATTCAGATTGTAAATGCCCATCTGAAGCGTATATTTCTCCGGGGTACTCAAGTAAATCAAAGGCCCCATAAAATCGTTCCAGTTGCTGTTAATCGTCCAAATGCCGATGGTGACGAGAATCGGCAGGCACATCGGCATAATGATCCGGACCAGGATTCCGAAGGAATTCGCGCCGTCGATCTTCGCCGACTCATCCAGCTCTTTCGGGATGGTCAGCATGAATTGGCGCAGCAGAAAGATGTTAATCGCCGCCGCAAAATAGTTCGGAACGATGAGCGGCAGGTATGTGTCGATCCAGCTGAGCTCTTTGTAGATCAAATATTGCGGTATCATCGTCACCTGGCCAGGAATCATCATCGTCGACAGGACGAGGATGAACAACGGGCCGTTCAGCCGGTGCCGGAATCGGGCGAAACCGTAAGCCACCAGCACGGAGGATGCCAATTGGCCGATCAAGGCAAATGCTACGATAATCAGCGTATTTTTGACGTAAATCCAGAACGGGAACACGCTGAACAGCCGTACATAAGTATCCCATTGAAAATCCGAAGGGATCCAGCGAATCGGAACCGTGAATATTTCCCCGGGAGGCTTCAGCGAACCTGAGATGGTCCATATCAAAGGCAGCAGGAATAATATCGCTCCCATCGTGAGGACCGCATATCGCAGCATCAGCCGTACATCACGCATGAGCTTCGTGCTCTGCCGGCGGACCGGAGTGCCTTTTTCCGTTGCGGCCGCGTTATTTCGACTCATAATAGACCCACCTTCTTGAAAAATACAGGTTCACCAAGGTCACGAGCATAATCATGATGAATATGACCCAGGCGATCGCCGAAGCGTACCCCATCTTATAGAACCGGAATGCGTTGTCGAACAGAACGACCATCAGGCTGTCTGTCCATGTCTTGGAAGATCCCGGCATGATGACGGGCTCCATGAAAATTTGGAATGAACCGATAATGCCCATGGTAAGCTGGAAAAAGATCGCCGGCGTGATCAGCGGAACCGTAATGCGCCAAAACCGCTGGAACCGGTTGGCTCCGTCGATTTCGCCCGCCTCGAGCAAATCTTTCGGAACCGAGGCAAGCGCCGGCAGCCAGATCATCATGCTGCCCCCGACGCCCCATAAACCGACCAGCAATACGGCCGGCTTGGCCCAGTGCGGATCCTGGGACCAGCCGGGACCCTGTATGCCGAACCAGCCGAGCATCGCATTGATCAGCCCGGGATTCATGCCGTCGCCCGTTCCCGGCGAGAGCAGGTAAGTCCAGAGCTTCAAAACCGCGACTCCGCCGAATACGGCAGGCAAATAAAAGACGATGCGATAGAAGTTAATGCCGCGGATCGGTTTGGACAACAGCACGGACACCGCTAGTCCCAGAATGATCGTCAGCGGAACACCGATCAGCGCATAATACAGCGTATTGTTGAGGTCTTTCCAGAAGTATGTTTTGTCTTGCGAGAGCTGCACATAGTTATCGATCCCGACGAACTTCGGCGGCGAGAGGACGTCCCATTGCATGAAGCTGAGAATGAACGAGGAAAGGAACGGAAACGCCGTAAACGCCACAAACCCGATGATCCAGGGAGATGTATACAACCAGAAATTTCTCGATTCCCGTTTAGCTAGCGAGCGTGCCCGCCGCGTCTTGACCATGATGCTTCCCTCCAAATCATTGGTTTTATGAAGGAAGCGGGGCATCCCCCGCCCTCCTTCGGCACGTTCGCTACTGTTCAAGCTGCTTGGCTTCTTCAAGCAATCGGTCAACTTCGATTTTCATCTCGGCCAAAGCATCGTCCACGCTTCGTTGTTCATTAAAGATCTGCCCAAGGTACGTATCGGCGGCCCGGTTGATCTCATCCCATTTGACGGTTGCCTGTGGAGCGAAGGCCCGCTGGGCGGAGGTCAGCTGGGATTTGAAGTTTGCCGGGGGGTTGTCGCCGATATTCAGGTAAGCATCGGATTCCGCCACCGATTTCAGCGGCGGAATTTCGCCGTGCTCCGCAGCCAGGATCTTCTGTCCAGTCTCGCCGGTCCAGAATTTAACGACTTCCCATGCCGCCTCCTTGTTCTTGGACAGCTTAGGAATAGCGAACGCGTTGGAGAACAGTGGGGATGCTTCCTTTGCTCCCTTCGGCACAGGTGCGATATCCCAGTCGAAGTCTTTGATGTTGGCCTGGCTGCTGAGAATATGCCACGGTCCGTCAATGATCATGCCGACCTTTCCGCTGGTCCACATATCAACGCCCTGCAGCAGCTGACTCGCCTGGGGTGCTATGTTATCCTTCCATATCATGTCTTGAATCGTTTGGATCGCTTTCTTCGCTTCCGGCGAATCGAGCGTAAATTGCGTGCGGTCTTCGCTGAGCAGACTGCCTCCGTAAGAATAAACCCAGGTTTGGTAGCTTGCCCACCACGATCCGACGCCACCGAGGCCAAAGATGCTGTTTTTAGGATCGGTGATCGTTTTCGCAGCGGCATAAAAATCGTCCCAAGTCCACTCGTCCGACGGGTATTGCAGTCCATGCTGATCGAACAGGTTTTTGTTGTAAAGCAATATCATGGTTCCCATCCGCATCGGCATTGCCATTACTTTGTCTTGGTAGCTGTATGCACGGATGGCGGCATCGTAATAATCGGAGGTATCGATGCCGTCTCGTTCAAGATAAGGGGTAAGATCTTCCAATGTCCCCTTTGAAGCATAGCTGTAGAAGGATTCGGCAAGCTGAACGACATCATAAGGATTGCCCGCAGCCATCGTTGCCAGCTGCTTCTGTTCATATCCGTCGCTCGGGATTTGGATCAGGTTCACCTTGATTTCGGGATGCACCTTCTTGAATTCTTCGTAGATTTTCTCCATTCGCGCTTTATCGAAGTCCCCTCCCCAATAGGAGAAGCTGACTTCCGCCGCCTTGCCCGCCTCCCCGCCGGAATCTGCCCCTCCTCCGGTGTCTGCGCTTCCCCCGCAGCCTGCTGAAATCATCATTGCGGTCACCAACAACATTGCCAACAACATACGCCAAGACTTCTTCATCACCCAATAACCCCTCCGATCGCAATTTGACTTTCACCCGAGTAATGAAACCCATTTCATGAAACGGGTTTCATTACAGTCCAAAAAAGAAAGCGGTCAGCATCCGCCGTGTCCTCACTTGATTGTAAGGGCTTTCTTTTTCCACATTTTATTCGATGCCTTATCGGGTGTCAACTCATTTTTGCGAATGGAAGGACGGATTCGGTCAACGCAAACTCCGAGTGCTGTTCCGTACGATCAGCTCAGGCTCGATGACGGTTAGCATCCTAACCTTTTCCTTGAGAATCATTTTGTGCAGCACTTGCACGCCGGTACCGCCGAGCAGATCCATGCGCTGGGAAACGGTTGTCAATTCAGGATAGATTGCCGACGCGAGCGGAATGTCATCGAATCCGACGATCGATACCTCGTCAGGGACCGAAACGCCTGCCTTCATGGCTGCCTTCAACGCCCCGACGGCCGTGAGATCGTTCACGCAGAATACGGCTGTCGGCCGTTCCCGCCGCGCAAGAATCTTCTCCATCGAGCTCTCTCCCGATGCCATTGAATAATCCCCGTAAAGAACGTTCTCCTTCGCGGTCTCCAAACCGTTCTTCTTCATCACGCGCCGAAAAGCCCGTACCTTCTGTGCCGTTGTCGTCATTTCTTCGTTCCCTGCAATGAAAGCTATGCTTCGATGTCCGGCATCAATAAGAAATTGGGTCGCCAGCTCCGCGCCCTTGGCTTCATTCAGAATGACACGATGAAGCGAGGTGCCCGGAAGATTGCCGTTAATGAGCACCGTCGGAATGCGCGATGCCGTCTCAACGACCTCTTCGGCCAGCTCCGGATCGCACTTGGACAAATTAATGCGTCCACCCAGAAATAAAATTCCGTCTACCTGTTTCTCCCGCAGCATATGCAAATACTGCGACTCTTTCCGAGTGTCGCCCAGCGTATCGCACAGAAAAAACGTGTAGCCCATCTCACTGGCCGCCCGATCGATGCCGCTGAATACTTCCGGAAAGAAAGGGTTTGTGATATCGGGCATGATGACGCCGATCGTCCCTGTTTCTTTCTTCAGTAAGCTTCGGGCCAGGGCGTTCGGCTGGAACTGATATTTATGGATGATCTGCATGATCTTGGAACGCGTGCTTTCTTTGACAGGCGCCGTGTTATTCAGCACTCTCGAGACCGTGGCGGCAGAGACCTTAGCCTCCTTGGCTATATCGTAGATCGTCACTTGCTTCATGCACACGCACCCTACCTTTACGATGTCGTTTCATTTAAATGTATCAAATAAAGCACGAAATGGAAATGCTTTTACGCTAACACGTGCTTTGCCATTGACCTGCAATTGTCGATTCAGGAAGGTATTTCCGTTTTTTTGAGACCACTTAAGCAAACGTCTGCAGACTAGAGGGCATATTTTTATAGACATGATGATGCTCTTTGGCCCTTGAATATCGCGTCCTTCCGATTGGCGATCTGAGCTCTATTTCTGAAAAAGATTCCGGATCAATCACCGAACAAGCCTTTCCCATAGCGGAAAAGGCTTGTTCTAAGCGTATACCTTTTGTTCTAACCCGATTCTTTCGGGATTAAGACTCGCTGTCCGTCTCCAGGACCTCCCACCGGTGGCGGAACTTCTCCAGCCTCGGATGCGGATGTCTCGGTTCAGACACAAGTAACAGTCTCAGCCGGACGATCCATTCCTCAAATGAAGAATAGGATGCGAACGCATTGGCAATCTCGGGGGTCATCAGCACGAAATGAGGACCGCCGTACTTTTCGACCAGATGCCGCAGAGCCGTATCTATCGGCGTATATTTTTTTCGTTTCGCTTCGAAAGACTCTACGACGACGGAGGAAGCGCCGCTCTCATCCAGCCATTCCTGCAGCCCCTGCTCCCTCTTGTAAAATGGGCTGACCTGGACCTTGAACATCCGCTTCATCGTCTCCTCATGCAGCGGATACAGAACCAGCTTCGAAAATGCTCTCTTCTGTTTCGTCTGAACCGCCCGCTCCACAAGCTCCTGCACCTGCTCGAAGGGATCATAGAAGATCAACGTTCCCTTTGTCGCCGGAGTGGGCGGTTCATAACCAAACGGGACATATTCCGTTTTTCGCGGCATTGCATTGCACCTCTTTTCCACCTTTGTATGACGGATTCCTAAAGCGCGGGAGGCACCCTGTGGCGTGTGGCCTGCTCAAAGGCATAGGCAAGCTTGATTAATTGGGGTTCGCTAAATGCCGTGCCAACAAACGTGATTCCCTGCGGCCCTTTTGTAATGTATCCTCCCGGAGCAATGATGCCTCGCTGCGCATAACCGCCGGGAACGGTTATCGACGGATAGCCTGCGCGGGCAGCCAGATCCGCCCCAAACTCATTACCCAGAAACAACAAGGCATCCAGCTTGTGCTCCTTCAAGGCATGGTCAATCCCATTGGTCCCGGCCATTTCCTTGTTCTTCCTTAGGCTCTTCAGGTAGTCCGTTTCCGTCAGCGTACCGCTTGTTTCATTTGCCCAGATCAGCGTATCCTGTCCATACTTCAGTGCTGTTTCGGCATGCGTTTCATTAAATGCGATCACTTCCGCCAGTGAATGCACCGGCTGCTCTGGGCCCAGCGTGGCCAAATAATCATTCACATATTTCTTGAACTCGTATCGCAGCACATTCGCATCCCAGTGAGTCCCTTGGCAAGGAAGATTCACGGGATCGACGATTTCCGCACCCAGTTCGCGCAGCACCCGGATCGCCGACTCGACTATGTCTATTCTGTCCGAATCGAGATGCTTATAGTAGTATCTTGGTATACCGATCCTCGCATGTCTCGCTCCGTCAATGACAAGCGCATCCGTATAATCCGGTCGGTGCTGCCGTGGATCGATCTTCGTGGCGCCGTCGCGCTCATCCCTTCCGACAATGGCGCCAAGGAGGATGGCCGCATCCGTGACCGTTTTAGCCATAGGTCCGGCCGTGTCTTGGGTGTTGGTTATCGGAATGATGCCGCTCCGGCTTACAAGTCCAATCGTCGGCTTGATTCCCACGAGGCTGTTCTGGCTGGACGGGCTGATAATCGAACCTGATGTTTCCGTTCCGATCGCTGCAGCAGCTAAATTGGCTGCGACGGCAGCAGCGGAGCCCGAGCTCGATCCGCCAACAAACAGCTCGCCGGGACCGTATGGATTTAGCGTCAGCCCGTTCCTTGCGCTATACCCCGCCCACATCGTCGGCGACATAAAATTTGCCCATTCGGTCATATTCGCTTTTCCCAACAGAACGGCGCCGGCCTCCCGCAGCCTCGCCGCAATGAAGGCATCGTCTTTCGCAAAAGATTCCGCCAGTGCGAGCGAACCGGCACTTGTATGCATCCGGTCCCCTGTATCGATATTGTCCTTCAGAATAATCGGAATCCCGTGAAGAGGCCCTCTAGCCCCCTTCTCACGCCGCTCTTGGTCCAGCTTCCGTGCAATTGCCAGCGCATCGGGATTCACCTCGATTATGGAGCGGAGCCGACCGTCATGCCGGCCGATCCGGTCCAAATACAGTTCAACGAGCTCGAATGAAGTGATCAAGCCTTCATCCATCGCCCGCTGCATATCGGATATGGTTGCTTCCACAACCCAGTTTTCTTTGTCCAAAGACATCCAAAGTCCCCCTCGTTCTGTACTCCACTTACCGCAGCCGGGGATTAACGCTTCATGCTATGGCCTCCAATCGGTTCATATCCATAGAGAATTCGCTGTATTTGGTGAAATACCTTTTTATTTCTTGCGCAGCCGCTGCCTGATGGCCTTCTGGATGGAGGCAACCAGTACCGTTTGTTCGTAATAACAAGAGTCAGTCGAAAAAATCATATCTTGATAGCTGGGTGTTGAACAACGCTTGAGCGCAGGCGAGGTGCATTGCTTCCTGGCGTTATTCATCCCTGTGGTTCCGCGCAAAGAAATTAGGCGATATGTATCTGAATCCACAAACAACGGGGGAGCTCCCGACCGATCCGCTAGGAGCTCCCCATCCGCTGTCTTCGTTACATGATGATCGTTATCGTTGGCGCAGAAATCGTTGGCTGCGTCGTAATCGCGGATGCCGTATTAGTAAAGCTCGCGATCTCAAGCAGTACCGGAATCCCTTCGGGGACATCCGTGGCATCGAGCACCAAATCCGCTGTCGACAGCGTAAAGAGGGAGCTTTGCTGCAGCATGCCGTTGATATACACATTGACATATTCCGTCCCCGTCAGAGCTGGAAAAGCCGTGATCGCAGCCCCTGCATCATCAACAAAGCTCGTCGCCGGCATCGTGGTCGCAGCCGCTCCGATCATGGCTGCCGTTACCACCGCGAAATAGCGAGAGACAACGGGCGTGACCGTCGTCGTAACGACGCCTCCCGTTGCCACCGGGGGCGTAGCGATCGCCGTAATGACCGGTTTAATAACAGGCATAACATCCTCCTCCTCTCAGGTCTATGAAATTCGTCATAGACTAGCAGCAATAGCTGCTATCTTATTAGATGCTATTTTCATAGATTTTGATTCCGGCATCCCACCATTTTCTGTCGAAGCGTCTCTAACGATCATTCGGATTTGCAAGCGTCTACCCATTACTAGACAATCGTCCATTCCCAAAATGACATTCGCACATATACTGCATCAATGAAAGAGTGGAGGTGATATTCTGAAGAGGTCCCTTCAACTGTATAAAAAGCGCTGCCGCGATAAAGGACACCCTTACAGGGGCGAGAGACGCCGCCACCGAAGAACGGGCGTCCGGAAATGCCGAAGGAAATGTGCCGCGGGGAGGGTCTGCCCGCCTCAGAATATCGTTATCCCTCCTGTACAACAAGGATCTCGAGGGCCTCAGGAAGTCCATGGCGGGCACGGGTTACCGGGAGCTGAAGGACCGGGAGGCGCACCCGGACTGCAGGGACCCGAGGTACCTGCCGGAGTACCGGGTCCAGCCGGACCTCCTGGCGAACAAGGGCATGCGGGCAATCCGGGACCTCTAGGGCCTCAGGGGCCGCCTGGACCACCAGCCCCCGCTGGTCTTCCTGGTCCGCCAGGCTTGCAAGGTCCCCCGGGGCCGCAAGGCTTGCAAGGAGCTCCCGGACCTCAGGGCCCGCGAGGCGAACCGGGTGAGGTCATCCTCCCGGGTGTCGTGGTGACGCCTGACGTCATGCGCTATTTTTATACAACCGACGCCTTGGTCGCACTCGACCCGCCGCTGATCATCCCGGCGAACCAGTTTACGGACGATAACGGTAATGCCGTTTCCGATATCATGGAGATAACGCCAAGCGGTTATTCAAACCTGTACATTAACGGCATGATGCAGGAGGGCCGAATCTTTAGCGTTACTCCCGAAGCGCTGACACTCTATTCCCCTGGCGACGTTCTCCTCGAGGGGACGCCGGTTATCCTTCAGGTCTTTCAATTTAATGCCCAAGTGGTCGTATAATGCTTAATTGATGGTTCAAGAGACCGCTGTTTATAAAAAGTCCGCCCAAGCAAACCTTGGGCGGACTTAGCATTGCATTGTGTCACCAAGGGTTTACTCCCCGATGACGCCTTTTTTTAGAATAATATTGGCGTACAGCGCCTTCTCTCCTGTCGAGACGATGGCGTACGCTTGCTTCGCCCGCTCGTAGAAAGCCGAGCGCTCCATTTCTTCAACTTCTACCTTAGCGTGATGAAACTTGGAGATGATGCTCCGGTATTCATCCCAAATCGGGGTCTGGACGGGATCGCCGGGAGTAACCGCCATAAGTGCCGCCGGGGATGCTACATACGTATCCAGCGGGAACAGCGGCAGGATCGCCTGCAGCAGCTCCGGAATCCCGTGACCGTCCGCCCGGACCAAACGCCGGGCATGGCTGGCTGCCGGGAAATTGCCATCACCGAATACGATTTCATCGCCGTGGCCCATTTCCATCAGAATTTTCAACAGCTCGGGTGATATCAGATTGGATATTCCTTTTAACATAGACAACCCCCTGATCTATTCGGATTTCCCCAAGATTCGGTACAGCACGGCAGTTTGCGGCTCGATCCCGCGAATTAACCGCTGACCTGGCGTTCCCGGGTAGCCGCTTGGTATTTGGAGAACATCGCATTCCATTCGGAATCCGCTTCCGGATCGTACACCGCAAGCGGGAACGAACGTTTGACGAGCTCGATTCCTTCCTCCCGGCTTGCCAAGGCTCCGTTCGCGATGAATTGCACGAGCATATTGCCGATCGCGCTTGCTTCGACCGGACCGGCCCATACGGTTCTTCCCAGCGCATTTGCCGTGAACCGGCAGAGCAGCTCGTTCTGAATCCCACCGCCGACCATATGCAAGCCTTCATATCGAGTCCCGGTCAAACGCTCCATGCTCTCCAGCACTTCGCGGTACCGGAAGGCAAGGCTTTCAAGAATGCAGCGAACCATCGCTCCCGTGCTCTCCGGCACAGGCTGCCCCGTTTCCCTGCAATACGTCTGGATTTCCGAAATCATATCCGCCGGATTCATAAAGCGAAGATCGTCCGGCTGGATAAAGCTGCGAAACGCCTCCTCCTCCTCCGCCAACCGGACCAAATCGCCGTACCCATAGTCCAGGCCTTGCTGATCCCACTGCCGCTTGCATTCCTGGAGGATCCACAATCCCATAATGTTCTTCAGCAGCTGAAAGGTATCGAAGGCTCCGCCTTCATTCGAGAAGTCCTCCTTCAATACGTCCGGGTGGAGCAGCGGTTCCTTCATCTCGGTTCCCAGAAGCGACCATGTGCCGCATACGAGATAGGCAAAAGACGATGAGCTTGCCGGAACGGCTACGACGGCGGATTCCGTATCATGCGATGCCACCGCGATCGCCCGGATCGGCGGAACGCCGAGCTCCTTCGCGGTTGAACCGGACAGATTGCCGATCCACGTGCCCGGCTCCACCGGTTCGATGAACATGGAAGGATTGAGCCCGAGCTCTTCAATGAGCGGTTCGTTCCACTTCCGCTGCCGTACATGATACAGCTGCGTCGTGGTGGCCATCGTAAATTCACATGCCTTCACGCCTGTCAAAAAATAATTGATCAGATCCGGCGTCAGCAGCAGGGCATCCGCGATATCCAGCATCGGAGAGCTTGCCTTCCGCATGGCGTTCAATTGGAAGATCGTGTTAAACGGCATAAACTGAAGACCGCTCTCCTGAAACAACCGCTCCCGGCCGACTTGGCTGCAGGTTTCCTCCACCATGCCTTCCGTCCTCGGATCCCGGTAATGATAGGGAATCCCGATTAGCTCCCCGTTACGGTCAATCAGCCCATAATCGACGCCCCACGAATCAATCCCGTAGCTGACCGGGGCATAGCCGGCTTGAAAGGCTTTGCGAATGCCGTTCTTTACCTCCTGCAGCAGCATGGGGGTGTTCCAGTGCATATGCTCTCCGAACTGCACGGGGACATTGGCGAAACGGTGGATCTCCGTAATTTTTAGAATCCCCTGCGAGCCGCCGTCCGGGGAGACGGCGATCTCCCCTAGCAGCGCCCGGCCGCTGCTAGCCCCCATATCGAACGCCAGCACGGCAGATGAATGGCTCATATGATTTCACCTCTTCCCACAAAAATGCTCAAGCACGAAACAGGCTGCTATGAATGTTTAGATTATTTCATTTTCTGAAGCAGCTGAATCCGGTAGTCCTCGCTCTCCAGCGCCGCGATGTCATCGACCTCCTGGTCCGTCAGCGGCACCGGTTGACCGGCAGCCTTGGCGCTCAAGTAAATTTTGGCGCTTTCCTCGACCACCTGTGTCCGGTAGTAAGCCTCGCGCAAATTTCTCCCTGTAGTTACTAGGCCATGGTTGCCGAGCAGGATCGAGCTGGCCTCCGTCACCTTGGCCGCAACCGCTTCGGCGAGTAAATCCGTTGTCGGAATAATATAGGGCACATAAGCGGTCCGGCCCACGAGAGCGGCCTGATCCGGAAACATGACCGGCAGCTCCTTCTCGATTAACGTAAAGGCGATGCAGTGGGACGGATGGGTATGCACCATCGCTCCGATATCCGGGTTGCTGCGGTAGCCATACAAGTGCATTAGCACCTCGGAGGACGGTCTCAACCCGATATCCGTGATCTCACCTGTCGGTATATGAATCTCGATCCATTGCTCCGGCTCGATTTCCTCCAGCGCGAAGCCGCTCGGGGACAGGTACATCATCTCCCCCGACTTAGCGCTGATATTCCCGCCGGGTCCGACGACTAGGCCGTTGTCCACGATTTTTTTCGCATATTTACACAGCTGCTGCCGTGTCTCCATATTTTGCATGGTCTCGTCTCCTCTCCCTGGAATGCTTTTTACTTATACAGCGGACCGAAGTTCTGACAAGCGCGGAAGTCGGCGCTTTCCGGATCGGCTGTGCCGAATAAGCCCCAAGCACGCGGGCGGAATACCTGCTCAGCCGGTACATTATGCATGTTTACCGGTATGCGGAGCACCGAAGCCAGCGTGATCAGGTCGGCTCCGATATGTCCGTAGCTGATGACCCCGTGATTGGCTCCCCACTGATTCATGACTTCGTACACGCTTGTGAACGCGCCTTCGCCCGTAATATTCGGAACGAACCAGGTGGTCGGCCATGTCGGATCCGTACGCTTATCGAGCGTATCATGAACCTCGGCCGGCAAGTCCACCGAATATCCCTCCGCGATCTGCAGCACCGGCCCTATGCCCTTGACCAAATTCAGACGGAACATCGTCATCGGCATTCCGCCGCGTGTCAGATAGTCCGTGGAGAAGCCGCCGCCGCGAAAATACTCAAGGGAAGCAGGTCTGAACTGCGTTGCCTTCAGGGTCCGTTCCACTTCTTCGTCGGTAATCTCCCAGAACGGCTTCATGACCGGCTTTCCGTCCCGCTGCTGTTCACCTGTGCCGTCAAGCGCCGCGGAGCCAGAGTTGATCAAATGCAGAATGCCGCCCGCTGCTTTCCCTTCAAGCTTGTAGCCGGTCACCCGTTCAACCGAAGCCGGGCTCCAGTATGTCCGTACGTCCGCGAAAATCTGAGCCGTATTGGTAAGCAGATAACCGAACAGCATGCCGACCCCGTTCAAGCTGTCATTTTCCGTCGCCACAATATACGGCGAACGCTTGCCGTTCCAGTCGAAGGAGGAGTTCAGAATGGTTTCAAGGAAGTCCCCGTTCGGGAAGTGATCGGTCCATTGACGCTGCCCCTGGAAGCCTGATGCGATCGCATGATGTCCTTGTGCTTCCTCCTCGAAGCCCAGCTCCGCAAGGCGTGGATTACCGATCATTAGATCGCGCGTAATCAGCGTCATTTTTACGACCGTTTCCCACTCGTAGTCCTTGCGTTCACGGGACGTCTGAAGCTTCTGCGGGTTGTTGTCCGGTCCTTCGACGCAATTCTCCTTCACCCACGCAAGCGCCAGCTTGTACTCCTCAGGGTCGTAGATTTCCTCTTCCAACCGGCGGGTAAATTCACTCATATCGACATACTCATTCCGCATGCCGAGGTATTCCTGGAAGAAGCTGTCGTCCACAATCGAGCCGGCGATCCCCATCGACACTGAGCCCATGGACAGATACGCTTGGCCGCGCATGATGGCAGCAGCCAGCCCGCTACGTGCAAAACGCAGCAGCTTCTCCTGCACGTCATCCGGAATCCGGGCGTCTCCTTCATCCTGCACATCCTCGCCGTAAATACCGAATGCAGGCAATCCTTTTTGAGCATGAGCGGACAGCACCGCTGCCAGATAGACCGCACCTGGACGGCCCGTGCCGTTAAAGCCCCAGACCGCCTTCGGTCTGGAAGGATCCGTATCCATCGTTTCCGTTCCGTAGCACCAGCAAGGCGTCACCGTGATCGTAAGACCGACATCGGCATGCTTGAATTTTTTCTCGGCTGCCGCCGCCTCGGCCACTCCGCCGATACAGGTATCGGCAATGACGCATTCCACCGGCTCGCCGTTCGGATAATGGAGCTGCTCCGACAGCAGCGCCGCAACCGCCTTGGCCAGGTTCATCGTCTGCTCCTCGAGGGATTCCCGCACGCCTCTTCGCCGCCCGTCGATCGTCGGCCGGATTCCGATCTTCGGAAATCCGTCTCTCCATCTGTAATCGTTTTCAATCGTCATAATGCCACGCCTCCCAAATCATTGATTATATCCACATTGTAAATAGATTCGATATGCGGGATAACCCACTATATTGCTTTGTTGCCATGGATATTCAGCAAAACAGTGAACCGCCGGCCTTGAACTGAAAACGATTTCGAGATAACGCAATTATGCAGTATAATAATGACAGGAAGTTTCGCTTTGGGGAGGGACAACGACGTGCCGAAGATTGAAATATCACACAGCAGAAGCGATCAATTCCGATTCAAGAAAAATCCACAGCTGCTCTTTGCCGGACAGGTCGTGGATGAAGACTTCTTTTACGGTCCGCCGCAGATCCATGATTTTTGCGAAATTTTGTATGTCGTGGAAGGCCGCGGCGAATTCAGGATCGCGGGCAAGGTGTACGAACTCCGGAAAGGAGATGTGGCCATCTACAATCCGGGTGTGCCGCATGAGGAGAAGTCGGCAGGAAGCAGTCCCTTTAAAGTCATCTATTGCGGAGTCGATTCCCTGCATATCGAGGGCGTTCCTCAGGGAATGCTGCTGCCTCCGTACGTGGAGCCGGTTATTTCATGCGAGAAGTACGCATACAAGGTAGAGAGCTATCTTTCGGACATCATTCGAGAATGCGATTCTCAAATTCTTGGCTATGAAACGCTGAGCACGAATTTGCTTATGTCGCTGATTACGGTCATTTACCGGATTATCGACGTAAAGCACCAATTCCAGGCGTTGAAAGGAAAGCATGAAATTGCGCTGAGAACCAAGCAATTCATTGATGCCAACTACACCCAGAGCATCAGTCTGAAGGACATCGCCGACACGCTGTATGTCAGTCAGCACTATTTATCCCATCTATTCAAAAAGGAGCTCGGCGATTCGCCCTTCAACTACTTAATCTCCAAGCGGATTGAAGAAGCGAAGCGTCTGCTGTCGGATTCCGATGCCCCCGTGCACGAGATTGCGTCGCAGGTCGGATATGGGAATGATAAGTATTTCTCCATGCTGTTCAAAAAAATAACCGGGCAGACGCCATCCTCCTATCGGGAAAGTCAGCGGCGGCAAGCCCAGTTGACGGAATAACGCCGGCAGGCAGCCGCTAAGATGCGGCTGCCTGCTTGACGTTTATGCGGCGAATGCGGCCGCCAAGCGCAATCCCGTGACGAGGATTGCCGGCTTCCCCCGCCGACAACGGACTCGTGCCGAGGCACGAATGGTCCTTGTAAGCGAGTCTCGAGCAATCATTAAAATTTATTAGACGAGGGACGGTCACTTTTGAACCTAAAAGGTACAAATATTCTACTAAAAATAAGGGGCATGCTTAATCTTGATCGGGCCGACCGATTCGATCCGGCTTTGGCAGCCAAGCCGGTACCCTTCCTCGAGCTCTTCGGGGTCCAGCCTCTGTTCCTCCGCCTGATTCGGTGACGACAAATGCTGGACACCAACGCTTACATGGCATCGGCAGCGTGCGCACGTGCCTCTTTTGCAAAAAGAGTTCCAATCCACATCGTTCCGCTCGGCCAGATCCAGCACCGTCATCCCAAGCACGGGAGCAACGCTCTTGTGAACCTCCCGACCGGAAAGCTCGATGAGCTTGTCGGGAACAGCCTCCTCCAGCTCCTGTCCACCGGATGCAGACGGATGACCGGCCGAATGGCTATTCTTTTTACTCCTCCAGAATTTAAACACGATATATCCTCCTAAAATGCCTGGAACTATTCACTCCTATTTACGCTTACCATTATACTCGAAAGCCGGGCTATTCTCACGCCGTCTATACGCAGACATCATTTGAAAACCGCTCTATTTATTTATTTTGTATTCTACCAATATTTTGCTATACTATCATTGCTGTAAACCGTTTCATAGATTCATTTATCTTTCATAGAATGTGGGGGAGATTATTATCGGATACTCAAAACGATTGGGAAAGCTGGCCGCCGCCTCCCTGCTCTCTTTGTCGCTGCTCGGAACCGCGGCTGATCATCATCCAGCCCATGCGGCACCAACCATTTCCGTTCTGTTGGATGATGTTCCGCTTGCGTTCGATGCGGCTCCGCGAATTGAGAAAGGCGTAACCTACGTGCCTTTCCGGGCTGTGGGCGAGGCACTGGGCATCGACATCAAATGGAACAGCAAGACCCAAACCGTGCAGGCGGTAAAGACCGGCAACGATAACACAACCGAGGTTCAGCTCAGAGTCGGCAGCACCACCGCCGTGGTGAATAAGAAGAACGTCAAGCTGCCCGCAGCGCCGATCATGCGCGAAGGACGCGTGCTGATTCCGCTCAGCTCGTTCAGCAGCCAATTCGGGGCTTCCGTAAGGTGGAATCAGGCAACGCGCACCGTATCGCTCAAATCACCAAAAAGCAAAATGCATCTGCGGGCCTTCTATGCCATTGAATCCTTTAAGGAGCGGGATATTATTCAATGGATGAATTCCGTCGCCTTTGGCTGGAGCCGAATTGACCGTAACGGCGAATTCACCCTTCAAGGGGTTGAATACCGCATGCCGGAAGCCGCCGGAGACATCACGCCCCAGACACTTGTGGCCGATGCGGAAGGACAGGGCATTAAGCCCTATTTGATGGTATATACACTGGACGGTAACGGCGAACTGACAAAAATGATGAGCGACGCCTCGCTGCGGATGAAATCGATCGACGGGATTACCGCCGCCGTTGCGGACAATGGGTTCGGCGGAGTCGTGCTGGATTTCGAAGGATTGGGCTTCAAGCTGGATGCCGCCTCCCAGCAGAAGCTGCTGAACCAATACGTGAAGGACCTTAGAGCTGCCTTGCCGAAAGGGACTGCCCTGTCCTTGGCCGTACCTCCGTTAAACAGCGCCTATAAAGGCTATGATTACAAAACGCTTGCATCGATTGCCGACGATCTGATTATCATGGCATACCAGTATCACCCGGTTGGCACCAAAGACCGGAAGCCGGAACCGAACACGCAAGTGCAGCAGGCTATTCAGCTTGCACTTGATGCCGGAGCCCCTAAGGACAAGCTTCTGCTTGGAATTAGCCTGGGCAGCGAAACGGAGAACTCCATCGACGACAAGCTTGGTCTGGCCAAGCGCTATCAGCTGAAAGGTGCGGCATTGTGGCGGCTCGGTATATTCAGAGTCTACGGTGATGATATCGAAGGCGCCATGAACGAAGCGGTGATCAAAGAGTGATCCGTAATAAAGGTTGAAGCGTGGATGAGTCCATCCTTCCGATCATCACTACACAGGCTGCCGGTCGCTATGGACCTGCAGCCTGTTCGCTTGTTCAATGCTTCCGTGATAACCGAGCATCTCTGACAGCCATTGAAACGACACAAGCTATGAATTAGCCGATGCCAATCTTCCACATGACCGGCACAAAAAAAGATGACCTCTGTCGTATACAGAGGTCATCATCAAGATTATGTATGTATTCGGTGCAATCACTGAAAATCGATCATAGAATTCCTTACCAGGACTTGCAAGACGATCATTGTGCAGAGAGCCGGATCAAGATCAAAGATGAGCTGATCTAGCTAACACTTCCTACCAGCTTCGCATATTCCTCTTGGCTTAACACCCGGCGTGCGGTAACATAACGTGGCTTATAGTAAGAGTCGCTAAGCTTGCTGATTCGAACACCCTTGCTGCTTGAAGCATGTGCGAATTGCCCGTCTCCAATATAAACGCCAGCATGTGAAATTCCCTTGCCGTTCGTGTTGAAGAATACCAGATCACCGACACGCAGCTCTTCCTGGTCTACATGCACGCCTACTTGGGCTTGTCCTTGGGAAGTGCGCGGAAGGTCAAGATCAAAGTTACGGAACATATACAGAATAAATCCGGAGCAATCAAATCCGCTTGTGGTTGTTCCGCCCCACTTGTACGGTGTTCCTACTAACTGCTTCACTTGCTGCTGAAAGTTAGGCTGCTGATCGGCAAACGCTGTCACGGCACCGGAAGAAAAAATGATTGCGGATCCTAGCAAAGAAATGACCAATTTCTTCAAAATATATTCTCTCCTTCGATGCCTACGGAGTTAGCTAAGGGTTCGGCTGAAGGTCACCTATATTCCCTCTACTACAAGAATAATTCACCCAGGACGGTTCCCCCGTTTTCTCTAGCGAAATTCGGCAAAATTCATTAACATTTTGTAACCCTTTCTTAATATAGTATACAAGCTAGCAAACTGTCAATAATATCCGATAAATCTATCGTTTTTTAGATATCGCCGTCGAATCGAAAGAGTTTTAACAGTGTTTTTACTATATGAAAGGTCACATAGTCATGACATTTATGTTAAAATTGTTTCCGTTTTCTAAGCGCGGCGAAAAATCCTCCATGCAAGAAGCCGACACCTAGGGGGGCCGGCTTCTAGCAAATTCATCGATAGAACAAGCATTTGCTTCAGCCATTTTGCAGCTTTCAATGGCGTACCTCCTTATCATATTGAGATTGCAACGGTTATAATTCGATCACCTCCCTTCTAAACCTTAATGCATCCAACAGCAAAGCTACTTGATCACGACCTCCTCCGGTTCCACTTCAGAAGAAATCATAATCTGTCCTGCCCTATCGGCATGCAGCCCCGAGCATTCGATTTGCCCGGACCGTTCCCCGGTAACCACAAGCAAGCGGTCATCCAGCGAGTCGCTTTCCCCCTTGACGTTCACCACCTGTACATTTCGGCTCTGGTGAAAGAGAAGGAGCGGATTTTCCTGATTGCGAAGGACCATATCCTGAATCGTCAGGTTCTTTCCATTGCGGCATACAATGCCTTCCCGACTTGTGATGGCCGACCGCATCACCGTCACGTTCTCCACCGGCATCTCCGGCAGGCCGTTGATGAGGAGCGCAGTATGCGCGCCGCTGCAGACGATATCCTTAATAACAATATTGCGGAACACGGGGGTTTCCTCGGTAACGGGGAGCATCGCTTCCGCTTGGTATTCGCCGGAGCCGGCTTTCCCTTCGTAATATAAATTGAAGGAGATGGCATCCCCGTCGATCTCCCGCATCCGGATCCGTTCGATGAAGATATTTTCGACCACGCCGCCGCGTCCGCGGCAGCTTTTAAACCGGATGCCGATATCGGTGCCGATGAAGGTGCAATCGGATACGTGCACATCCTTGATGCCTCCGGACATTTCACTGCCGACAACGATCCCGCCGTGGCCGTGATAAACGGTGCAGTTCCGGATGCTGATGCGCTCACTCGGCTTTCCCAGCAGGCGCCCGGCTTCATTTTTTCCGGACTTCAGACAGATCGCGTCATCTCCTACATCAAACGAGCTGTTTTCCACGGTCACGTATTTGCACGAATCGATGTCCAGTCCGTCCCCGTTCTGGGCATACCATGGATTGCGGACGGTAATGTTCTGAATGGTAATTTGCTCCGATGCCCAAGGATGCAGGCACCAGGCTGCGGAGTTTTGAAAGGTAGGGCCGCTGAGCAGAATCCGCTTGCAGTTTCTCAAGCTGAGCAGATTGGGTCTCAGATAGTCTCTGACAGACTCATAATCCTGGGGATTCCGGCTGCCTGTTTGTTCGATCCGGGCCAGGTTCTCCATCCCGTCCCGGGCAGCCGGCGTTGGCCACCACAGTCCCCCGTCATCCACGACGCCGCCGGTATGAATTAATCGATCCCACTGGCTTTCCGTCAGCTTCCCTTGCTTAACGGGCCTCCAGGCTTCGCCGCCTCCGTCAAAGATGCCGCTGCCGGTGATTGCGATATCCTCCAACCCTTCTCCATCGAGCGGAGACTGGCAGCGGAACATCTGCCGGCCCTCATAAGCAGACATCCGGATCGGATAAGCTTCGAATTGCTTGCTGAACATGACAAGCGCGCCGGCAGAAGCGTGAAGCTCAATCCGGCTCTGCAGGGTTAACGGACCGGTGTGCCAGATCCCCGGAGGGATGACCACCTTCCCCCCTCCTGCCTTTGCGCAAGCTTCGATTGCTTGATGAAATGCCAGGGTATTGTCGTAAACGCCGTCTCCTACTGCGCCATAGTCTGTGATCATTACTGTGTATTCCGGGATTACAGGCAAGTCGGGACATATTGCTTCTTCTGTTTGTTTCATGCTTACCTCCGCTTTAGTAAGTTTCAAGTTTGCTTATTCGATTGATACCGCATGAAGATGTAAGCGCTTATAAAAAATGCTGCCGATTGCAGCCAAAGCCCTTGAAGATCGGCTGCAGCCATGATATATAAATTTCTACGAACCCAACTAGCCGTATCCGTTGTCTCCGACCTGTTCAGGTATATCAGGCTTCACGAATGACAATAGAATCGGATCCGCGTGTGCAAAGGAGTTAGAGAGAATGAATGACCGGCTGCAGCCCAAGTACCACATAGGAGAAGATGATTTCTCCATCCAATACATGTCACGAAACGGTTCCAGCAGCATGCCCCGTCCGCATGAGCATCCCTACTTCGAGCTGTATTACTTGCTTAATGGAGAGCGGGTATACTTCATGGACCATAATGTGTTTACCGTCAAAAAAGGGGATATGATGATCGTGAACCCGCATGATCTGCATTCGACGGCAAGCTCCGATAAGCTGATCTTCGAGCGGGTGCTGATCGGCTTCTCCCGAAGCTTCATCGAAGAGGGCGATGCCGGCGTCGCCAAGCTGCTCGATCACGGGACATCCAGGCTGGTTCGCATTCCGTTGAAGCATCAGCCCGACATCGAACGGCTGCTCCTCTCGATGCTCGCAGAATGTCAATCCGGGCAGGCACATTACGGCTCGTTGGTTCGCTCGTGGATGAACGAGCTGCTCATCCGCCTGCACCGGATCGAGACCTCGCTCCAATCGCTGCCCCCAGAATATGAGCATCCGATGCACCAGAAAATTTCGGAGATCGCCCAGTATATCAAATCCAACTATCATGAAAGGCTTACGCTCGATCAGATCGCCAAGCAGTTTTACATCAGCCCTTCCTATCTCAGCAGAGTGTTCACCAAGCTGACAGGCTTTCACTTTCGCGAGTACCTGCAGGTGGTACGGATTCGTGAAGCCCAGAAGATGCTTGTGAGCAGCCGGGATTCCGTACAATTCATCTCCGAGCAAACCGGATTTGAGCATATTGCCCACTTTAATAAAACCTTTAAAAAAATCGCAGGCACGACGCCCCTTCAATACCGTAAGCGCCATGGATAGCCTCAGGGCCGTTCGGGTTGATCCAATGCCGGGTTCCCCGTCTAGGAGCAGCCCTTCCAGCTTCTATTTCTCTCCTCTTCCAACCCGGAACCAGTCGATATCCGCATACCCTCTGTGTAAGTGATCCTCTCGGCTCGCCGCAAACAATCCGACCTTCGCTCCGACCCAGTGACCCTTCTCCGCTTGGAACTCCTTATTCCCGCACGGGATGAAAGGACTGTCAGCAGCGGCATAATCGAAGCGGCATTTAGCGCCAGGATGAACCGTCACCCGCAACGTTACCTTCCCTTCGCTCAATCCACCGGACCACACAATATGTTCCGCCTGGTCGTTTCCTTCGGCACGGAGGAGTTCCATGCCGGATCCGTCCTCCTTCATCCGAACGGCTGCATAAGCAAAGGTTCGCCCGAATATGATCAGGCCCGCATATTCACCGGGCTTGAGTGCCGTTCCGTCCACCCTCGCTTCAGCTTGAAATACTTCTGCCGGGAATTTCTGCATCAGCAAGTGAGGGGCAGCGTAGATCGTGCGGGTGGACTGGTTATCCGGCACCGGGAAGGCAAATAATCGCAAATGGCTCTCCCTCTCGAATGCGTACCAGGCCGGATTGGGATTGGCCTGCCATTGCCACTGGAGGCCAAGCTCAGCTCCTTCGAAATCGTCCGAGTCATCCGGCGCCTGAATCGCATGCTCCCCGCCGACGTTTGGCTTCGGATAACGAAGAACCGGTTCGCCGATCCCGTCCCCATTCGCATCGATACCGATCTGCGGCCAATCATCGACCCAGCGCATCGGCTGCAGATGAGTGATTCGCCCGTATACCCCTTTGTCTTGAAAATGCATGAACCAGCATTCGCCCGAAGCGAGCTCTACCCAGCCGCCTTGATGCGGGCCGTTAATCGGGCTATCGCCTTGATGCAGTACGATTTTATCCTCGTAGGGGCCAAAGACCGCAGTCGATCGAAGCACGGTCTGCCAGCCCGTAGATACACCCCCGGCGGGAGCAAATATATAATAATAGCCATTCCGTTTATACATCTTCGGACCTTCCATCGTTGGATGGCGCTCGGTACCGTCGAAAACGATCTGACCTTCATCCAAGAGACGCATTCCGTCCGGGGACATCCGGCACATTCTTAATAGGTGCTTGATGCCGCATCTGCTTTTGGCGAACGCGTGAACCAGGTAGGCCTGGCCGTCATCGTCCCAGAACGGACACGGGTCGATCAGGCCTTTCCCCTCTTGAACCAGATGCAGAGGCGTCCAGCTGCCTGCCGGGTCCCTTGCTGTGCTCATCATAATGCCGACATCCGGATCTCCATAGAACACCCAGTACTTGCCGTCATGGAACCGAAGGGCCGGAGCCCACACGCCGTTCCCATGCTGAGGCACGTCATAGCCCGGCAGCTCCATTCGGGGCAGCACATGATTAATAATCCTCCAGTTAATCAGATCCTTCGAGTGCAGAATCGGCAGTCCCGGCAGATGGCCGAAGCTGGAAGCCGTCATATAGAAATCGTCCCCGACCCGGATCACATCCGGATCCGAATAATCCGCATGAAGCACCGGGTTCACGAACGTCCCGTCTCCCTGGTCCGACAGCCAAGGTTTGTTCTGTAATGCTTGCAGTATTGACGATGAGTGCATCATCGCGTCCCTCCTCCTATAACGAATCTAGTAACCGCTCCATTTCCAGACTGGCAAGGATGAAAGGCGCCACGCCAATCTGGGCATCGGACACCACTTGTTCACTGATGTAATATTCATACGAGCCGTTGCGGTCATCGCTCAGCCCTGCTCCATGGCATATGGAATGAAGATGCACGCCGGTTGCGCCGGCCTCAACAAACCGCTGAATCAAACCGGCGTACGCCCGCTCCGCAACAGGCATTGAAGGCTGCTCCAGGTACTGGAGCCGAACGCCCTTGGCCAAAGCGTAAATAAACATGGAGGAGCCGGAGGTTTCAAGATAATTGCCTTCCCGGAAGCCCTGATCGAGCACCTGGAACCACAGCCCGCTCTCTTTCTCCTGCCATCGTGCCATCGCTCGGCTTAGGCGCTCGAATATGCCAATGATCGTACCGCGCTGCGGATGATCTATCGGGAAAAACTCCAGACTGTCCACAAGCGCCATCGCATACCAGCCCAAAGCCCGGCTCCAAAAGTTCGGGGACCGCCCGCTTTCCGGATCGGCCCAAACCTGTTCCTTCGCTTCATCCCATCCGTGATACAGAAGACCCGTCTTGGGATCCCGGGTTCTGCGCTCCACCAGCAGAAGCTGATGTGCCACCTCGTCAAACAATTCGGGGCGGTTGTAGGTTTGGGCATACTGAGCCAGGAACGGCGAAGACATATAGAGCCCATCCAGCCACATCTGAAATGGATATACTTTTTTGTGCCAAAAACCGCCGTCCGTCGTCCTGGGCTGGCTGATGAGCTGGGCGGCCAGCGTATGGGAAGCCTTTTCATATCGGGAGTCTGGAAATTTGGCCCTCAGGGCAAACAAATTTTTCCCCTGGTTGATTTGGTCCAGATTGTACTCCTCAATGCGGTACCCCCGAATGCTTCCATCCTCTTGAACAAACAGATCCATATGCCGTTTCATGAAGTCGAAATAAGCTTCCTTGTTATAAAAATCCCCTGTACGGGCGATCGCCATGAGCATCATCCCGGGTACATACGCCCACCGGCGGGCAATTTCCGGGTGAACTCCCTCGCCGTCCGCTTGACGGAGGATCGTATCCACCGTCCGGACGGACCATGGGTTCCCTTCCATCCAAATCCCCCCTCAATCTTCTTGGAAGTATAATTTTCAAGCTTCATTATAATGAAACATAAACGATAAAAATTCCGGGTTTGATGCTGAATCCCCCGCATTTTTTGCATTTTATGCTCTCTTTCCCCGCTCTCGCTTCCTTCATGAAGCTAAAAATGCCGCTAGGATTCAAATCCGGCAAAAAAGGCAAAGAATGACCCGAATTAAACATCGGAGACCGTTTTAATAGGAGTATGCCATTCGGTAACATAGATGGAAACGAAGAATAACAAGCCGCAAAAATAAGAAACAGCTGAAAGGTTGATGATCATGACTGCACTGCCTCGAGTCCGTCCGGAGGAGGTCGGCATTCCTCCATCCGCCATCCTCCGCTTTATGGAGGACATGACGGACAAAAATATGAACCTGCACAGCTTTATGCTCCTTCGGCATGGCAAAGTGGCAGCCGAAGGCTATTACTTCCCGTTCCACAAAGATTTAAGGCATCCGATATTCTCGGTCAGCAAGAGCCTGACATCGGCCGCTGTCGGCATTACCATCGGAGAAGGGCGGATCTCCCTGGATGACAAGGTCATTCATTTTTTTCCGGATAAACAGCCGGAGACCGTACATCCGTACACAGCCAGTATGACCATCCGGCATCTCTTGAGCATGCAAACCGTCCACAGAAAATCAACCAATAAGGAGGCCCGGGATATCGTATTCGAATACCTTCATACGCCGCCGAGCCATCCCCCGGGAACCGTCTTTGCCTACGATACGACAGGTACGCATACGCTGTGCGCCATTCTCCAACGGGTCACGGGGACTACCGTACATGACTATCTCGATGCCCGCTTGTTCCAGCCTCTCGGGATGCAGGATATCGAGTGGGAGACCTGTCCGCTCGGAATTAACCTGGGCGGCAGCGGGGCCTATTGCACCACGGAGGATCTGGCCAAATTCGGTCAGCTCTATCTGCAGGACGGGGTGTGGAATGGGACGAGGATCCTCCCTGAGGGCTGGGTAGAGCAAAGCACGTCCAAGGTCGTCGATAATTCCAGTGCCGGAATTTTGCTGGAAGGACGAAGCGGTTACGGGTACCAGTTCTGGCGGGCCAGGCATCAAGCCTACTGCGCATTCGGAGCCGGAGGGCAATTCGTTCTCGTCAGCCCGCACCATAACGCCGTGTTCGTGTCGACGGCCAACACCATGCTGAACCGGGATGAGCACCAAGGGATTCTTGACAGCGTCTGGACCCATCTGATTTCTTCCATGCAGGAGCCCTGCCCCTTCGATGTTGCCGGTTATGACCGGATGAAGCAGCGTCTGAGCGCCTTGAAGCTCCTTCTGCCGAAAGGAAGCTCCTTCTCCCATGCAGCCGCACAAGTCTCAGGACACCCTTATCGCCTATCAGCTAACGAGCCAGGATGGACAGACTGCCAATTTACGTTCAGTGATCAAGCCTGCGAGCTCATCTTCATTCATGAAACCGGTCGTTCCCGTGTTGTATGCTCCATGAATGATTGGCATATCGGTCCCGATCCTTTTTTCGGCCTTCCCTCCGCTTGCTGTGCAGTATGGGCAGATTCGTCGACATGCTTGATTCACATTCAGCTGCTGGAACAGCAGCAGATGTTTATCCTTACCTGCCGCTTTGACCGCGATGGTCTAGTGCTGCAAATCAAGCCGGCCGGCGCGCTTAAAACGAATCATCTTGATCTCGTGCTAATCGGAACGCCAATCAACAAGCCTTGAACCATATGTTCATCACTTGCCTCTCCAGATAACTTGCATTGATTAAATTTGCATGTTAACCAGCCGCAATGAAATGCTCTTTCGATCATGAATACCGTTTATACGTGAGCGAGAGACAATGCAGTCAAGTACGTCAAAGGCACTTCCTTTTACTTGCCCGCTTTGTCTCCCGTTTGCATGATCAATGACCGTTATTGCTGATTCGCATAGGACTCTTTATATTCTGCGGCCATTTGATCGCCGCCGCTCTTTCTCCATCTCTCCACCTCAGCCTTCCAGCCGGCCTCGTCAATCTGCCCCATAATAAACTTGGTTTGCGCATCGGTGATGATCTGCGTATACCGAAACGATCGATGCGGATAAGGATGCTCAGGAGGTTAAGCCTTACCGTGACACGCTGCCGCAGCGGGGCGATTTGTACAACATGGAGAAGAAGCCGAAAGGAACGGAGCTGTTTAACAAGAACAAAAAAATCGTGTTCGAGAACGAGAAATACATTGTGCCGAATCCGGCACTGACCCACGCGTTCTTCGACAGCAGCGGTATTTTATGCACCAGCCGAAGGGTTGTTGCCGTTCGTTCCGCGCTGTTCCAATGATCCGTCTCCACCGGATTCGCGGTTTGCGAGATTTCCCCCGATCCCGCTGCCCAGAATATGCTTTCATTGGTATCCAGATACTGCTCGAACTCGGCCTTGTTCAAGCCCTCCAGCGGCTTGAGGGAATTTAAATCCACGACCCATTCATGCTTCAGATTAACGACGTACACCTGGTTTAATATGGTCTGCGTCTGCAGATTAAACATTTCCTTCATCAGTTCCCGGACCTTAATAAAGTCCTGTCCGCTTAACTTGCTGTCCATCACAGACTTGAGCAGCGAAGAGTTCTCAAACTGCAGGGCAGTTCTTTGCATGGAATCGAGCACCTGCGCCACCCTCATCCGGGTCTGGTTCAACAGATGCATATTCCCCTCGTTCACCTTCTCCTCCACGTCTTTGGCGGCAATGAAATAAGAGAAGAATCCGATAAGAATTGTCGGAAAGGATCCCAACAGCAAACTATATATGAGTATTTTGGATTTGAATGTTCCCAATATCATTTGCTCCCTTGTTATGATAACGCTTACAGACATTATCCTAAGATCATAACATAGAAGCACATGATTTCTATCATGATCGATGCTCATTTGCCAATATTTTTAATGTTTTTTGTCCGTGTGTTCGATCGTTCAGAGCTCCACAACGGCTTTAATCACCTTGGAAGAAGGGTTCAACCACTGCTTAAATTCGCCGATCATTTCATCAAATCCGCATCGATGCGTGACATAACGCTCCAAATCAAGGCCGCTTTCCGTCATCGCCTTGATAACATGATTGAAGTCGGCTTTGGTCGCATTCCGGCTGCCCATCAAGGTCAGCTCCCGTTTATGGAAATCGGAATCCTCGAAAGAAATGTCTCCGTTGATTAACCCGACGTACACCAGGGTTCCTCCGTGCCCAACCAACTTGAACGCATGGGTCATGGAACGCTGATTTCCGGTTGCATCAAAAACAATGGCGGGAAGCTCTCCACCCGTTAACGCAGCAAGCTCATTTGACGATTCTTGCCCGGCCCGGATGATATGATCAGCCTTGGCCCACGACTTGCTGAAGGCTAGCCGCTCAGCGTTCATGTCCATTGCGATAACGGTTGCTCCCTTCTCCTTAGCAAACACCATGACGCCAAGTCCGATAGGACCGGCACCGATCACCAAAACCGTATCCCCGCGGGTGACATTCGCCCTTTGGACACTATGGGCCCCTATCGCTAACGGTTCTACCAGGGCCGCCTGATCCATTGATAATCCGTCTGCTCGAACCAAATGGGTGATCGGAACCGAAATGCGCTCCCGCATGCCTCCGTCTGTATGCACGCCGATGACATTCATCGATCTGCAGCAATTGGTCTTGCCTCTGAGACAAGCCATGCATTGTCCACAGTGCATGTAAGGAATGACACAGACGATGTCGCCTGCCTTCAACCCCGCTTCATTGTCCCCGATCTGTTCAATCATCCCGGATAGCTCATGACCGAGAATTCGCGGGTAGGTAAAGAACGGCTGATTGCCGTTAAAGGCATGAAGATCCGTACCGCAAATCCCGATTCGTTTAACGCTGATGATAGCCTCGCCCTCAAGCAATTGCGGCTCCGGCAAATCCTCGCGGAATTGAAACTCCCCAATCCGACTGCACACGATTCCCTTCATTATGCCCGCCCCCTTTATGGTTTGATCCCTTCATTGTATTCCGGGCGTCCGCTTATCCAAGTCCGGCCTTGAATCGGCTCCAGGATCCTTAAAACCTCGGCCGCCAACCTTTGATCCAGAGGTTCTTCGGTCCATTCGGCATTGCGCACGATGTTATCCGGGTTGGCCGTACTGACCAGCGTCGTCGGAATCTGCTCATGCGAGGTCGAGAACTGCACGGCCAGCTTGGCAATATCGATTCCTTCCTTCGCGCAATATTCAGCCGCTTGTCTGCACGCTTCCTTGATTTCCGCCGAAGCCGGATGCCATGACGGCGCTCCTCGACGGCTAAGAAGCCCCATTGACAATGGAGATGCGTTAATGAGACCGATTCCTTCTTGATGAAGCAACGGCAGCAAATCTGTCAAGGTATGATCATTTAAAGAATAGTGGCAATACGAAATGATTGCATCCACCTTCGTCTGAGGCAGCAGCTGTTCAAACAGCTGTAACGGCAAACCGCAAATTCCGCTAAAGCGGATTTTACCTTGTTCTTTTAAATGCTGGAGTGCAGGGATACCCTCCTCCAAAATGATCTGTGCGGGCACGAACTCAATATCATGCAGGAAGAGGAAATCCACATAGTCGGTATTCAACCGTTTCAAGCTCTCATCTGCACTTGCAATGATCCGCTTGAATGTGAAATCAAAATCCTGCTCGCCATAGCGGCCGGCTTTGGTGGACAGGTAAAATTTGTCCCGGGGGATCTGCCGGATGGCTTGACCAAGCACCGTTTCCGCCTTCGTCAGTCCATAATAGGGCGAAACATCAATCAGATTAATTCCTGCATCAATGGCTGCGTGAACGGTTCGGATTCCCTCGCTATCGTCCGTCTCCCGAAAGACGGAGCCCAGCGAGGATGCGCCGAAGCTTAATACGGAAACCTCCAGTCCGGTACGACCCAGCTTGCGGTATTTCATAGTCTTAACCCACCTTATTTATTGAGATTACGTTTTATAGCAATGAGGATTACTAGCATCTTAGCGAAAAGGAGTAGAGGAATTTCCTCAACCCCGTCGTTGTTGGGATATTCAGAGCCTGTAGAACTCCACGGCATTCAACCCGAACAATCGGGCCCGCTCCTGCTCTCCCCATGCCTTGGGCAGCGCTGCTTCTAACACGTGCACGACTTGGCTATATTCAGCGGACAGCAGACATACCGGCCAGTCGCTTCCGAACATGACCCGCTCGGAACCGAACAGGGCAATGGCTTTATGTACATAATCTGTGAAGTCCTCCTGGTTCCACCGCCGATGCTCGGCCTCGGTGACCATGCCGGACAGCTTGCAGTAAATTCCCGGAAAGCGTGCGATTCCTTTCATGAAGCTCTCCCAGGTCTCAATTTCCCCGCTTCTTATCGGTGGTTTGCCCAGATGGTCCACCACGCCCCGCATGTCCGGGACTTGCTGGATGAGCTTCAGTAAGTGCTCCAGCTGATGGCTTCGAACAAGAAGATCGATCGGAACCTCTTCCTGGATATACATACTCAAGGCTTCGATAAACGCCGGCTCCAGAATGGCACTGGAATCAGGCATATCCTGTATCATAATCCGGAAACCGATAAACTTTGGATGCTTTGAAAATCGTTCATATTGGCGGCGATGCTCCGGATCGAAGAGATCGATCCACCCCACCACGCCGAGAATGGAAGGATCGCGATCGGCCAGAGATAAGAGATAGTCCGTTTCTTCAAGGGTCGGGGCCGCCTGAACCGCAATCGTGCCGTCAAGCTGATGCGCATCCAAATGCGGTTTTAAATCGGATGGCAGGAAGTCCCGGTAAAGCACGGGAAGCTCAGGTGTGATCCATCCGTAATCCCCCCGTTCAATCCGCCAATAATGCTGGTGGGCATCTACTTTCATGTACTTCCCCCGCCTTTCTGCATCGCTTTTCATATCCCCATTGTATGTTCAATATCCGTGTATAAAAATAGCGTATTCTTGCAGATTCATAACGTATTTTGATATTGTGAACGTATCAGAGTGAAGGAGGACGATCATCATGACTCCCTTGCGCAAAGCCTTTAACGGAGACCCCTTGTTTCCTATGGAGCTGGTTTATCGGACGCAAAAAAGCCCCCGCATGGAGCTGCCCCACCATCTGCACGATCTTTACGAATTGGTATACATACATCAGGGGAAAGGCACTTTTTTTATTGAAAACAAATTAGTTGAGAAAAAAGAAGGCGACCTGTTTATCATTCCCGGGAACACGATCCACAGCTCTTTCCCTGACCCGGAAGATCCGATTATTTCAAGCGCGTTATTCTTCGCGCCATCGCTCGTCCAAGGTGATCCTATCAGCGATTTACAATACGCTGCCCTTCATTGCTTCGAAATTTCCCGGAAATCGGGAGCTTATCGTTATGAACTGTCAGCGACCGATCAAATGTATATCGAGGACAGACTGAAAGCGATGTCGGACGAGATTGGGCAGACCCGGTTAGGATCCCGGGAGGCGCTTGTGCTTCAGCTGCGCTCCATCCTGCTGTATATCAATCGTTATATCAGCGTCTCATCTGCAGAGAAGCCGGCCCCTGCGGCGCTTGGACCCGCTTGGCTGATCGAATCCATTCAATGGATTCACGAGCATCTGGATCAACCTATTGGACTAGCCGTACTGTCGGCGCATGCGTCGGTAGATCCCGCCCATTACTCCAGAATGTTCAAGAAGTACACCGGCCTAACGGTTACCGATTATATCAATGCGAAGCGGATCGCGCATGCCAAAGATCTTATGCTCACGAACGAGATGCCCATAGGCCGCATCGCGGAAATTTGCGGGTACGACACCCTGACGCATTTTCATCGAAAATTCAAAAGCTTGACGGGAATGACGCCTGGAGCTTACAGGAGGCAGGCGCTGTCAAACGGCTAGGATTATCGGGAAGATAACCATGAGATATAGGATCTCCCCAACATGCCGTCGACCGATGTTTAGATCCCGCGAATCCCATCAAATGATAATTTTATTGCAAAAATCATGAACGCGTAAGCAACCTTTTCCATTTGGAAGCGTCTATTCCTATATATAGGAACTTTGCGTTCGTAGGAGCGTGCTCCACGCAAGCCCACATTCATTTGTTAATCCATACGAATGTATCAAATCGAGAGGTGATTGCGTACATATGAGTCATATTACAATGGCGGAAGCTTTGGCTGTCCGGGCAGCCATGAATCGACTGATTAATCAATTGATGCAGGAGCGATTGAACAACAGCAGCACTATTATTGAAAAAGGGGAGACCGCCGAGGTGCCTGCGCGCAGTGTCGATGTCATCACGGAAGAAATCGATGCCGTCTCCGCCGATTTCAGAAAGCTGGACCTTTTAATGGCGATTTCAAATACCACCGAGACGATCCCGTGGAACGGCAGCAACATAACCGTCATGGAAGCGATCGAGCTGGCCAAGCAGATGCGCAATGAAATCGGACAGCTCGCGCATCTCGGCACCCGCAAGAAGCTGGAGCGCCAGAGCAGCCGGGGTCTCGAGGGCGGCGCCGTAACGCTCTTCAATGTGGCGTTATATGATCCGGAAGCCTATCATGCAGCCGCCCGCAAGAAGGAACGCGAGGTAACAAAGCTTTCCTCCCTGATCGAGCATGCGAACCATCATTCGAAGATTCCCTTCGATGCTACGAAGTACATGGAGTAACGGAAGCCGCCGGCTTCAAGCCTACAACGTTATGCCGCGTGCAGGTTTGGAGCCGGCGGTTACCGCCGGCTGGCGGGAAAGTGCGGGCAGCCGCTTGTTGTTTGTCGGATACAAACAAATGAATAAGTAAACCTACAATCGACTCCAATTGTGAAAACGGATGACGGTTGACGGATTACGCACTTCACTCGATTACGTTTAACGGACTTTCGAACGCGAATATGAATCGCCCCGTTTCCCGCCGTCCCACATAACAACCATCGGAACAGCCTCAACCTATGACGCCGATGGAGCCATGCCAAATCTGGAATCTGCAACGAACAAAAAGCCTCCAGCCCGCTATGAAACGGGTTGGAGGCTTTTATTATGCACGGGAGTCACAACAGAATAATTTATTTCAATTCATCACATGCCTGTGATTCTTGCATTCTATTGAAACAAGGCGGCCGCTCCGACGAGACCGACATCATCCCGCAGACCGGCGGGAACGATCTCATAGGTTCCTAGATAAGCCGGCATAACCAGCTTGTCCGTCATTTCACGGAGCGCCGGGAATAGAAGCTCACCGGCTCTGCTGACTCCCCCTCCGATTACGATCCGGTCCGGATTAAAGCTGTGAATGACGTTGACCAGACCAAGAGCCATATAGTAGACCGCGCGATCGATGACCTCGATCGCGACAGCATCGCCCAGCCTCTTCGCTTCAAAGACATGCCGGGCATTGACGCTGCCGTCGGCTGCTGCCAGCTCGGCGATCATACTTGTCCGCTCCTGAATCTTCAGGGCAGCTTCCTGGCCGATCGCCGTCCCGGATGCAAATACCTCCCAGCAGCCGCGGCTTCCGCAGTTGCACTGCGGTCCACTTGGATCGATGATGTGATGCCCCAGCTCGCCCGCATAGGAATTGCTTCCAAGGAACAGTTTCCCGTCCAGCACGATGCCCGAACCGATTCCCGTGCTGAACGTGACGTACACCATGTTCGTAGAGCCTGCGCCGGCCCCGCGTACATATTCCCCCCACGCAGCGGCATTGGCATCGTTCAATACCTGGACTTCGGTATTCAGCTCCCGTTCCATCCATGCTTTCAAGGGGACATTCGTCCATTCCGGCAAGTTCGTGCCGTAAATGACGATGCCCTCCCTGCTGTTCACCGCTCCCGGCGAAGCCATCCCGACACCCCGCAGCGGGTGGCCGCCCGAAACGCTTCGGATCATCGCCGTAATTCTCCCGACAACCTCCTCAGCCGTTCGGGCGCCTGCCGTCTCCACTTGCTCGCGGTTCAGCAGCCGACCTTCGGAATCAAAGAGCGCAGCCGCGATCTTCGTACCCCCGAGATCAACGCCAACTACAAATTCTTGTTGTTTATTAAGAATGGTTTGCAATTTGTGTTCACCTGTTTTCCGATATGTTTGCTACATCTATTGATGAATGCTGTCTGCCAGCGACCGAAGCTCAACCGGATCAATCGGCTTCAGTCCGGATCGGCCGTAGCGGACCGCCGAGCCGAAATGCACTTCTGTTACACCGGTCTGATCGATGAAGTCCCGAATGATCTCCCACGTTAAGCCATTGCCCGCCAAAATCTTAAGATGACTGCCGCGCGCCTCTTCGACCAGCCGTCGAATTTGCGGAATGGCTTGCGGTGCCGGCTGGGGTCCGCCCGATGTCAATACACGGGTAACCGCCGGATATTTCATTAACGTGCGCAGACCTTCGAACTGATCATCCAACTCGTCAAAGGCGCGGTGATACGTCACCTGCATATCCCCGGTCCACGCCAGGAGAGCACCCAGCGTTTCTTCGTCGATCTTCCCGTCCGGAGTCAGCGCGCCGAGGACGACCCCGGCTGCTCCGGCGCTGCGAATCGCCTGAATCTCGGCGATCATGGTGGCTACGTCGGTCTCGCTGTACACGAAGGAACGGCTGTGAGGCCGGACCATCACATGGACAGGAATGTTTACTGCCTTGATGACCTGCTGGACAAGTCCAATTCCCGGTGTCAGTCCGCCTTCCGTGATCGCCGTGATCAGCTCCAGCCGATCTGCCCCGTTATTTTCAGCGGTCATGGCGTCATCTACGGTCGTGGCTATAACCTCTAGGATCATCGAGCTCACCCCTTCCCGGAAGCCGGTTTCTTATGAAACTGCTTCTCTACATAATCCGCCAGCAGCCTGGCGCCGTAGCCGGTTGCTCCCGCAGCAGCATGCGGAAACTCCCGCTTGTACTGAACCGTTCCCGCCATGTCGATGTGGACCCACTTCATCGATTCCGGAACAAAATGCCGGATAAACAGGGCGGCCGTAATTGCGCCGGCCAAGGTCGACGTGCCGACATTGCGCAAATCCGCGTAGTCGCTCCGCAGCTCGGACTCGTATTCGTCCACAAGCGGCATTGGCCAGAGCCGTTCGCCGTTGCGTTCGCCGATTTCGACCAGGTGACGGGTCATCGCTTCATCGCCCCAGATCCCTGCCAGCTCGAGCCCGAGCGCAGCGCCGACATTGCCTGTCAGCGTCGCGATGTCGATCACTTGATCCGCCTGAAGGGTTGCCGCATGAAGCAGCGCATCCGCAATGATCAGTCTGCCTTCACCGTCCGTATTCGCGACCTGGACGCTGATGCCGTTCGGATAGTGGATGACGGAGGACGGCAGCATCGCATGCTGGTCCGGGAGATTATCGGCAACCGCGATAAGAGCTGTTACCTTCACCGGCGCTTTCCGGGAGATCAGAATCTCCATAGCGCCGGCTACGGCAGCCGCGCCGCCCATATCCATGCGCGCATCGCTTATATCCCTGCCGGTCTTGACGTTCATGCCGCCCATGTCAAAGGTAATGCCTTTGCCGATTAGCACGACATGAGGGCCCTTCTGTCCAGCCGGCAAGCCGTCATACGAAATTTCAACCAGGGATGGCTCGAATCGGCTGCCCTTCCCGACCGCAAGCAGTCCATTCATCTGGCGCTCATGGAGCTCGTGGCCGCGGTATACATGAAGCTTGGCCTTCGTGTTCTTGAAGTGTTCCTCCAATACAGCAGCGAACGCTTCCGGATTCAGCGTCTCCGGCGACTCATTGACCAAGTCCCTGGCAAGCCTCGTTCCCCGTTCGCGGATCGCGGCGATGGACAGCAGGGTATCCAGCTCTTCCCTCGGGATTCCTTCCCAATCCTTCGATCGGATATGAAGCTTAATCGTGGCTTCCGTTGCCGTAATGCCTCGATGCTTATTGAACCGATACAATCCGTATAACCAGCCTTCCATCCAGGCCTGGAATTCCTCTGCCTCCGTCAGCTTGGTTTTCTCCGAACCCGTATCAAGCGGTTTACGGATGAGAACAGCGCTTGTTTTATGTTCCTTCAGCAGAGCCCGCGCAACTGAAGCCGCTGCTTTACGCACTTTCTCTACGGTTAGCTGCTCTCTTGAACCCATGCCTGCGATTAAATAATCCGCCTCATCCCGGGAACGTGCATACAGCCATGTTAAGCTTCCGCTTCGTTTTCGGGAATCAGGGAGGCGAAACGGCGGCTCGTCTCCCTCATATATCGCATAGACCCGGCTATCGGCAACATGCGATTCATCAAATATGATATTCATCGGCGTATTTCCCTCCTCTGGCTCTATTTCAACCGAGCGTTTCGATCCGGTTAAGCTTGCTTCATGATCTCCTCATCATACAAATGGCAGGCCACCTGATGGCCCGGTTCGACTTCCCGGAAGACCGGCGCCTTCTGCTTGCACACCTCCATGCAGGCAGGGCAGCGGGTATGGAAACGGCATCCCGTCGGCGGATTAACCGGGCTTGGCAGATCCCCCTTCAGAATAATCCGTTCTTTCTTCAGCTTAGGATCCGGTACCGGCACCGAGGACAGCAGCGCCTGGGTATAAGGATGCAGCGGACGGTCATAGAGCGTATCCTTATCGGCTGATTCGACCAGCGTTCCCAAATACATAACGCCGATCCGATCGCTGATATGCTCGACGACGCTTAAATCGTGAGAGATGAACAGATACGTCAGGCCGTACTCTTCCTGCAAATCCTGGAGCAAATTCAGCACCTGCGACTGGATCGATACGTCGAGAGCCGAAACGGGCTCATCCGCTACGATCAGGCTCGGCCGTACCGACAGCGCACGTGCAATGCCGATCCGCTGGCGCTGCCCGCCGCTGAACTCATGGGCGTAGCGCTCGGCATGAAAGCTGTTCAGACCCACCGTTTCAAGCAGCTCTCCGGCCAGCTTGTCACGTTCCTTTGCGCTTAGCTTCGTGTGGATCAGCAGCGGCTCCGCTACGAGCTCCTTCACCTTCATCCGCGGATTCAACGAGGCGTAAGGATCCTGAAACACCATCTGCATATTTTTTCGCAGCGGGCGCATCTGGTTCTCGTTGAAACGGCTGATATCGGTTCCGTTGAAAATAACCTCGCCGTCGTTTGGCGTTAACAGGCGCGTAACAAGCCGGCCGGTGGTCGACTTGCCGCAGCCGCTCTCTCCGACGAGACTGAAGGTTTCGCCCTTCCGAATCGCGAAGGAGATTCCGTCAACGGCGCGAAGCTGCTTGGAACTGCCGAAGAAGCCTTTTTTGACCGTAAATGATTTCTGCAGGTTTCGTACTTCTAATAGCGGTGATTCGTTCATGCCGTTTCTCCCCCTTTCGCATGCCCTTCCTGCGTCAGCCAGCACCGGCTCTTTCGATCTGCTTCATTCGCAACCGGGAGCAGCTGCGGCTCCTGCGACAAGCAGCGCTCCATCACATAGGGGCACCGGGGCGCAAATTTGCAGCCCGGAGGCATGTTGCGCAGATCGGGAACGTTGCCCGGAATGGATTCCAGCCGACGAACCTTCTGTCTAAGCTTCGGCACCGAGGCGATGAGTCCCTTGGTATACGGATGCTGCGGATTCTCGAACAGCTCGGTCACGCTCGCCTCTTCCACGACCCGGCCAGCATACATGACGACCACCCGGTCGCACATCTCCGCCACAACGCCGAGGTCATGCGTAATAAGCAGCATGCCCATGTTCTGTTCCTTCTTCAGGCGGTTCATCAGTTCGAGAATTTGTGCCTGGATCGTCACGTCAAGCGCCGTCGTAGGCTCGTCCGCGATCAAGAGCTTCGGATTGCAGGCCATCGCCATCGCGATCATGACCCGCTGCCGCATGCCCCCGGACAATTGGTGCGGATAATCGTCAACCACTTCATCGGCCCTTGGAATCCCGACGAGCTTCAGCGATTCGATCGCATGCTCGCGCGCTTTCTTCCGGCCGTATCCAAGATGGAGCATGATCGACTCCTCAAGCTGCTTTCCGATGCGGAGCACGGGATTAAGCGAGGTCATCGGCTCCTGGAAGATCATCGCAAGCTCATTGCCGCGGTAGCGGCGCATGTCCTTTTCCGGCAGCTGCACGAGGTCCTTGCCCTCAAACAAGACCGATCCGCCGGCTATTCGGCCGGGCGTATCCTTGAGCAGTCTCATGATAGACAGGGAGGTCACGCTTTTTCCACAGCCGGATTCGCCCACGAGCCCAAGCACTTCGCCTTTGTTAATGTGAAAGTCCACGCCCGCCACGGCGAGCACCGAGGAACCGTCCCGCTTGAATTCGGTTTTGAGTCCTTTGACTTCTAGCAATGTTTGCGTCACGTTCAATCCCCCCTATTCGTTCTTCGACTTCGGATCCAGCGCATCGTTGAGTCCATCGCCAATCAGGTTGAACGCGAGAACCGTCAAGAAGATGAGCAGACCCGGAAAATATACGATGTGCGGTGCGATGCTTAAATAATCGCGTCCCATACTGAGCATCGCGCCCCAGTCCGGCTCCGTCGGCTTGGCGCCAAGCCCGAGGAAGCTGAGGGAGGATGCCGCGAGAATGGCTCCGCCGATCTTCATCGAAACGTTGACGATGATGCTCGGCACCGTTTCAGGGAAGATATGCTTCCAGATGATCCGGTTGTTTTTCGCGCCCATCGAGCGGGCAGCTTCGACGTACAGCGATTCTTTCGCGGACAGCGTCACGCTTCGGATAATTCGGGCGAAGGAAGGCGTTCCGAATACCGCTACCGCAATGACGACATTGGACAAGCCCGGACCGAGAATCGCCACGATGCCGATTGCCAGAAGCAGATCCGGGAAGGAGAACATAACGTCGCTTCCGCGCATGATCAGGCGGTCAATCCAGCCGCCGTAATAGCCGCTGATAAGCCCCAAAATCGTACCGGCAATAGCCGAAATAAATACGGCGCTCAGGCTGACCGACATCGTCAGCCGGGTTCCGTCGATCAGACGGCTGAGAATATCCCGTCCGTATTCATCGGTCCCTGCCCAGTGCGCAGCCGAAGGGCCTTGCATCATTGCATCGTAGTTCGGCTCGTTCGGAGGATATGGAACAATATGCGGGCCGATGACGGCCAGCACCAGCAATATCAAGATGAACACGCCGGATACGACGGCAAGCTTTTGCTTCATAAACTTGGATACAAACGTGCTGAACTTCCCTTTGACCGGGCTGTTCACCACAGCCTCCCCCGGTACGGAGGATGAATGGACCGTTACTGAAGAATTGTCGCTCATGAGCTCCCCCTCCTATTTCGATGCATACCGGATTTTTGGATTCAGTACACCGTATAATAAATCGACAATCAGGTTAATCAGAATAAATTCGGTCGCAAACATCAGGAGCAGCGCCTGAATGACCGTATAATCCCGGAACGCGATGGAATCGACCAGCAGCCGGCCCATCCCCGGAATACTGAATACGGTTTCGACCATAACCGAGCCCCCGAGCAAAAAGCCAAATTGAAGCCCGGCTACCGTAACGACCTGGATCAAGGAATTGCGCAGCGCGTGTCTTCCGACAACGACGAATTCCCGCAGACCCTTCGCCCGTCCGGTCCGGACATAATCCTCACGCATCGATTCAAGCATCGACGTGCGGGAGTACCGTGCGAGCATGGACATAATTCCCGCACCGAGCGTGAACGAAGGAAGAATATACGATTGCCAGCTGTCAACGCCGCCGGTTGGGAACCAGCCCAGCTCGACGGAGAAGATTTGAATCAGAACGAGACCCAGCCAGAAGCCCGGCAGGGAGATTCCCGAAATGGCAGTGAGCATCCCGAGGTAATCCGGCCATTTGCCGCGATTGACGGCGGACACGATCCCGATCAAGAGTCCGATGACCAGCGCCCAGCCAAGACTCGTAAACGTTAGCACGATCGTCGGAAAAAACCGGCTTTCCAGCATATCCACGACCGGCAGTCCGGAGGTAATGGAAACACCCAGGTCACCCTTCAACAGATCACCCATATAGTTAACATATTGCTGCCACAGCGGCAGATTTAGTCCCAGCTGCTCCCGTATCCCGTTGATCTCCTCAAGGGTGGCTTCCTTACCTGCGACAAGCCGTGCCGGGTCTCCGGGAATCAGGTGAATAAACATGAACACAAGTATCGACACAATGAATAACAGAGGGATGACACCCAGCAGCCTCTGAATTGCATATCTTCCCAAAGGATAAGCCTCCTTTCAACATGCCAGCCTTAAAAATAAATGGGCCGCTTCCTTATCATCAAAAGAGGCGGCCCACCCTAGTTCAACATTTCAGCAAACCCGTGCTGCCAGAATTACTTCACTTCGGCATTCAATACATTGATCGAGCCGTCAGGGAATACTTTCACGCCATCCAGATAAGCGCGTTTACCCGTAATGACTTGGTCTACGCCCAGGAACACCCATGGAGCGTCTTCCCAGATTTGCTTCTGGATATTGGCATAGATTTCTTTAGCTTCGTCCGGATTAACCGATGCGTTTGCATCCTTGATCCATTGATCGACATTATCATTTTTGTAATATGCGGTGTTGGAGCCTGCAGGCGGGAAGAACTCGCTGCTGAACAGACCTTTCGTCGCACCGTCCGCATCGCCGGAAGAAGGAGACCAGCTCACGTACCACATTTGGATTTTCGCATTTTCCGGCGTAGCCGAGTTGATCTGATCGGACAAGGTCGCGCCTTCCATCGATTTCACTTCAACCTTAATGCCGACAAGCGCAAGCTGCTGCTGAATAAACTGCATGCCCTTCATCGTCTCGGAATCGTTCTCGCCCCAGATCTCGGCTTCGAATCCGTCCGGATATCCCGCTTCCGCGAGCAGCGCCTTTGCTTTCTCCGGATCATAGTCATAACCGGATTGCTCCGAATAGTACTGGGTCATGGAGGACATGGAAGACTTCAGCTTAGATCCAAGACCGGATTTAACAACCTTGATATAGGCATCCTTATCGATTGCATAGTTGATCGCTTGACGAACCTTCAGATCGTCATACGGCTTCTTCATCGTGTTCAGCGTGATATAGCGAACGATCGTCGAATCGATTTTATCCACCACAATGTTGGAATCGCCTTCGACCTCGGATACTTGCTCCGTCGGCATCGGGTAGATGAAGTCCGCTTCGCCGGTCTTCAGCATGGCAATTCGGGAACCGTTCTCCGGTACAGGCTTGAACGTGATGCTGTCCACCTTCGGAAGCCCTTCCTGCCAGTATTCTTCATTCTTAACGACAACCAAGCGGTCGCCTTGAACCCATTCCTTGAACTTGTATGCGCCTGTTCCTACCGCATTCTTCGTCACATCCACGCCGTCTTTAAGCGCTTTAGGGCTGATCATGAGCGCCATGGCGGTTTTGTTCAGAAATGCGCTGTACGGCTGGCTAAGCGTTATGACAACCGTATTCTCATCCGGTGTTTTCACGTCGGATACCGTCGAGAAGCTGCGGCGCATTCTGAGATTGTTCTTTTCGTCCAGGATGCGATCCAGGTTAGCTTTTACAGCTTCGGCATTGAAGTCGGTGCCGTCATGGAATTTCACGTTTTTACGAAGATTAAACGTATAAGTCAGACCGTCTTCGCTGACTTTGTAATCTTCAGCCAAGACCGGAACGAGTTCCATCTTTTCATTGAAACCCATCAAGCCTTCGTACATCGTGCGCGCACCGGAGATCGAGTGCGTATCGCCGGCATTATGCGGATCCATCGTGAGGAAATTCGCGTTGATCCCGATGGTGATATCCTTGTTGTTTTTCGTCACCGGTTTGCTTTCCCCGCCGGCGTTGCTGGCCCCTTCACTGCCTCCACTACCTTTGCCGCCGCAAGCTGATGCTACGATTGTAAATGCAAGCAACAGCATGAGCAGTGACCATGTTCTACTCTTGAATCTCATTGTTTACTCCCCCTTTGATGTAGTAAAGAATCTATAGATTCACTCGGCATGCCCTGGAATGGATCGAGGAGCACCCGAATTCCTCACCCTTTATTTGTTGCGTTCAAAATACGCTCCCTCTATTTGTTCCATTCAAATACGGCGCGGCGCTCACCTACAAGCGTTCCACCGTCGTTGAGAATTTCGTTCGGCACGAGCTCGTACAGCCGGTCGATCGTGGCTTGGTTGCTATAACCCAGCCGCTCCAAAATGGTCGCGATGATGCATGGCCATACCTGCTCGGAACCGTCGGATACCTTAAGGGAAATCGCCAATCGTTCCTTCCGAAGCCCGATGCCGTATACTCCTTTAGCACCGCCCTTGGCAGTCAGGTTGTCATCCTTCAAAAGTGCAGAGCATACGAATTTCGTGTCTGCGATGATATCGGGGTATTCGTTCATCACCTTCGCGATCCTTGCTGCAGCTTCTGCCGTCTCCGGGTCCTGGATCAAGTCCGGACAAGCGAGCTTCAAGAATGAATAGGCGATCCGGTCCAGCGGAATCGCGAAGATCGGCAGACCGCAGCCGTCAATCCCTTGCGGGATGGAGGATACCGGAACTTCCGCGATATCGGCGAGCGTTTCAAGGATTTCCTTTTGCAGCGGATGCTCGGGTTGGTAATACGTCGCTTCATCCCAGCCCATATGCTTGCACAATGCAATCATTCCGCTATGCTTGCCGGAGCAGTTGTGGAAAATCCGGCGCTTCGCCTCATGGTTCTGATGGCGCTCGGCCTTCGCATCCTCGTTCAAGGGGTATGTAGCGCAGCAGTGGAGCGCGTCCTCCTGGATGCCAATTTTGCCCATGAGCGATTCAAGGGCATCAATGTGGAAGCTCTCTCCCCGGTGGGAAGCCGCAAACAGAGCCGTCTCCTCGCCGGTCAGTCCGTATACTTCGTCAATACGGCGCTTCATAGCCGGCAGTGCTTGAAAAGGCTTTGCAGCAGAGCGCAAAAACGTCATATGATGGGGATCGCCTGCCGCATAGAGCACCTTCCCGCTTTCATCGACGACGCTCACCGCGCCGTAATGGACATTTTCCAGCACATTGCCGCGGTATTCCTCTACCAATGGAACAAATCTCATGATTATTTCCCCCGATCTCCTGATGAATTAATTCAATTGAAAATAACGATCCTGCGCCACCATACCCGAGCCGATCATGACGCCTTCCTCATGCAGCTTCGAACGGACGATGGAAAAGCTGCCCTGAAGCGGCTCCCACACATACCTCGAGCAAAGGTTGACGATCTCTTCATGCACCTCCGGGAACTTGTCCAGGATTTCGCCGCTCAGGATGACGCTGTCCGGGTTGTACATGCTGACCACGTTATTGACCGTGATGGCCATATACGCAAGGGCGCGATCGATTAAGTAGCAGGCCCAGTGAGTACCCGCACGCCGCTCGGCAAACAGCTCCTCGATCGTGCGGACCGGCTTGATTTTACTCGCTTCGGATAATAGGGACGGGATGTTAATATACGTCTGCAAACAACCGGCCTTACCGCAGTCGCACATCATGCCTTCCGGGTCCACCGTCGTATGCCCGATTTCACCCGCGCTGTTCGTCACCCCGCGATAGATTTCGCCTTCCAGTATCAAGGCAGAGCCGACGCCATTACCAAAGCCGAGGAGAACCGTCCGATTCGAACCATAGGCGGAGCCCTTCAACTGTTCGGCTAGGGCCTTTACCTTCAACTCATTGTCCACGACAGCCTGAAACCCGGTCACGTCCTGAAGCAGGTCGGCGAGGCGGATATTCTTCCAGCCCAGCTGTACGGAGAATTTAACAATCCCCTCCTGGACCTCGATGATGCCGGGAAGCCCGACGCCGATGCCCACGATGCGCTTGCGGTCGATGCCGCCAGTCGCAATCAGATCTTCGATCGTGCTTCCAATCCTCGCTACGGTCGTGCTCGCCTCCTCGTTCGGCGGTCTGCTGAAACTCTCGCTGCACAGAACGTTTCCTTGGATATCGACGAATCCGATATTCGCCCGATCACGGTCCAGCTCCACGCCAATCGAAATAACCGCGGTATCCAGCAGTCGGATGAGCGAGGATTTTCTTCCGCGCCCGGCGGAAACCTGCTCCTCCGTTTCATGCACATATCCCTCATCCGTCAGTTCGGCTACAATCCGGCTGACGGTCGTCGGGCTCATGCCCGTCTGCTTCGCAATGGCTGCTCTTGAAATCGGCTGTTCATTCTTGATGATCTGGAACACCGTAAGTCTGTTCTGCCGCTTCATAAAATCCTGGTCATGCTTTTTCATGAAGACATCCCCTATTTAATTTCATCAATAGATTAATTAGCGCATTCTTCCAACTTATTAGGTGGTTAATCATCAAAATTCTGTGTTAAATATCATATTTTTCATTTTTATTCTCCAGTGATGATATTAATAATAAAATGGCATTTATGAATGTGTCAATATATATGACACATTTAATTTTCCTCAAATTTTTATTACCAATGTAAGCATTTCAATTTTACTCTGAAAAAACACAGCTCTCCTGTACGGATACATTTGGTTTTTACAAGCGTACAATATGACATGTACCTAACATAACAATTTTCAAAAAAGCGAAGGTCACTATCGGGAATGTCAAAATTAATCCACTGAAGAAATGAATTCTAAGAACAGCGGTCTGATCCAGCGGCGGGGAACTCCAACTGCTTTCCGTTGAGCCTTGTCCATTAAGTGTTATGGTGTGAGTTGGCTTGCGTGTCTAATTGCGGTGGCGTCGGGGAAGTGAGTGGGTCGTTTTTTGGGTTGGCGCATATTGGGCTTGTTGTTTGGGTAGTTGTTTTAGTTATTGAAAATGGGGCTGGTGTTTTGATACTGCTGTTTAGGGAGCGGTTATACGGGGCATTAGATGGGTATTGAAGGGAAATTCTGAAATAACACGTTGGAACACACAAAGCAGGGACGCAGTAGATGTCCAATACCGTGCGATTAGGACGATCTATTGCTAATCTATGTCTTTCTTCATCAACCTCGCTCCTCCTTGAACGATTATGATTCATACCGTTCCTTCTGAACCGTATCAACCAGTGTTGGCTATAAGTCAAACAAACCCTGAGCTGAGCATGAAATCCATAGATTTCGCAATTTCGTTTGCTTATGTATATAGAAACACCAGATAGCGTTCCCTTATGCGAAACGTTAATCGTTTATCAAAAAAACCTATTTAAGCGAAAAAAAAGGCATAGAAGACTCTTTTCCATGTTTTTTTCTATGAAGGGACCACCCCATACTAATGGGCGGCCTTCGCTTTTCAACAAGCAAGCCCTACCGAAGGTCGAGGCGAGCCCCCACACCACCAGCGGAGGTTTGAGGATAGCCGATCCTTTGGGAGTCCGTTTCTACTGCTTACTATTCCATTCCGGAAACGGACGGACAAGAGAGCGGATATCTCCAAGCCTCAGCGCAAAAAATGGCCACCCATTCAAGGGTGGCCTGTCTCGCACTTGCCTTTGGTTTGCTCGCCCTACCGAAGGTCAGGGCGCGGTCCCACAACCCCCAGCGAAGGTTTGAGGATAGCCGATCCTTTGGAAGTCCGTTTCTACCACTCAATATTCCATTCCGGAAACGGACGGACAACAGAGCGGATAGCCTCAAACCGGAGTCACACAAAAAGGCCACCCTATTCAATTAGGGTGGCCGACGTTGTCTTCCCAGAGCAAGGCCCAACCGAAGGTCAGGGCGAGCCCCCAACCCCCCAGCGGAGGTTTGAGGATAGCCGATCCTTTGGAAGTCCGTTTCTACCACTTAATATTCCATTCCGGAAACGGACGGACAACAGAGCGGATAGCCTCAAACCGGAGCGCCGACAACAGAGCGGATATCTCCAAGCCTCAGCGCCAAAAATGGCCACCTCATTCAAGGTGGCCTGTCTCGCACTTGCCTTTGGTTTGCTCGCCCTACCGAAGGTCAGGGCGAGGTCCCCCCCAGCGAAGGTTTGAGGATAGCCGATCCTTTGGAAGTCCGTTTCTACCACTTAATATTCCATTCCGGAAACGGACGAACAACAGAGCGGATAGCCTCAAACCGGAGCGCAAAAAATGGCCACCTCATTCAAGGTGGCCTGTCTCGCACTTGCCTTTGGTTTGCTCGCCCTACCGAAGGTCAGGGCGAGGTCCCACACCCCCAGCGAAGGTCTGAGGATAGCCGATCCTTTGGGAGTCCGTTTCTACCACTTACTATTCCATTCCGGAAACGGACGAACAACAGAGCGGATAGCCTCATACCGGAGCGCTGTTACTTGCTCCTATAATACTCAACCGCTTTATCAAAATAATGCTTCTGATCCTCGGGCAAATCCTCGAAATAATAGATCGCCGCCACCGGGCAGGCAGCCTCGCAGGCGCCGCAGGAGATGCAAATGTCCGTATCGATATAGAATTGGTCGTCGCCTTCCTCGATACAGTCTACAGGGCACACATCAACGCATTCTCCCGCCTTCTCTTCAATACAAGCCGATCCAATGACATACATCGGTTATTCCACCTTCCCATGTGTGATCATTCATCCATGATTCGTCCGGTCGAAATCTGCTGCAAAATCATAAATCTTCAATTTCCATACTTTGTATACTAAAATATATCATAATTATGTAGGGAGCATAGCCGAATGTCAATCGGCCGCACCCGACGGATGCCGAAAATCCAGGCGAATCGGTTGACTTCTATCCATCAAAGACATAAGATGAGACATATTGCTTTCATCTCAATCAACACAGCTGTGGAAGCTACTCATCGAGAATCAAGGCGGTGATTATTATGGAACAAGAAGTCGCTTACAGCACACGCGAATATATTATGCAATTATTAAAAATAAACGGCGAGCTGAGCACAAAGTCCATTACCGAGGCGCTCGGAATTACCGGAATGGCGGTTCGGCGCCATCTGGAGAGCTTAAAGAATGAGGGCTATATTACATTTCGAACGGTGAAGCAGCCCATGGGCAGACCCGTTTCCCTATACAGTCTTACCGAATCTGCGGAGGATTTCTTCCCTAGAAACTATCATTCCCTCGCCCTGGACCTGCTTCAAGAGCTGCAGGATGAGGCAGGAGACGAGATGATCTCCCTGCTGTTCGATAAGCGGAAAGAGACGCTGCGAAGCAAATATTCGCCTACCGTCGCTGCGGACGCGTTAGAGGAACGGGTCGCTGCGCTGGCGCAAATTCAGAATGACAACGGGTACATGGTTGAAATTAAAAAGGTCGCCGAAGAAGAGTTCATTCTCGAAGAATTAAACTGCCCCATCTCTCAGGTCGCAAGCCGCTATCAGCATGCCTGCCGCTGCGAGCTGGATTTATTCCGGTCACTGCTCGGGGCAGATGTGGAGCGTACCGAATGTCTGGCCAAAGGCGGCAAAAAATGCGTGTACCACATACGCAACAAGCAGCATGAAGCGCAAATGTAATATCCATTCTTGCCACGAGGCGACCCGTCCATACAGGATGGGTCGTTCTTTTTTATATCGCCCTGTCCGCAAATCCTCTCATCCCGATAGAGCCCTTTAACCAAAGGCTCGTACACCTTCCTGCTTTATTCTATTCCCGAAATAATCGATTATGATTGAGCGTCTACAATTCCAGTACAAGCAGCCGGTCATCCCGTTCACCAGGCACTCCCCGTCCATCCGTATTATTGGTAATCACATAGATTCGGCCGTCCTGCACCTTAACATCCCGGAGTCTTCCCTCGCCCGCCAGCACCGCTTCAAGCTCGGCCTTGTCCGGATCAAACCGGTACAGCTTGCTGCCTCGAAGGGTAGCAACGTACAGCAAATCCTGCTCGTCGAACGCGACACCTGAAGGAGCTAACGCAGTTTCGCCTGTATGGTATACTGGCTGTTCCATGCCGCTCTTCCTCGTGTCGCCAATCATCGCAGGCCATCCGTAATTGCCGCCGGCGGCGATTTTATTGATTTCATCGTGCCCGCCGGGGGTCCCAGAAGGCCCGTGCTCGGAACTGTACAGCTCCCCGTCGGAATTCCAGTCAAGGCCCTGTGCATTACGATGCCCGAACGAGTATACATAGGAATCCGGCATAGGATTATCGGCTGGAACCGAGCCATCCAGCGAGATTCGGAGGATTTTCCCCGCCAGGCTCTCCGGATCCTGCGCCAGCTCGCCATTACCGGCATCTCCGGTCGTGATGTAGAGGAACCCGTCCGGACCGATCGCGATTCTTCCGCCGTTATGCACATTTGATCCCGGGATGTCCTCGATGAGAGAATCCGTCTCCTTCCACAACGTTGCATTCTCTTTAAGACGCACCAACCGGTTCTTGACCGCCCCATCCTGTTCATACGTATGATAGGCATAGGCCGCGTTCGATTTCTCGTAATCGGGTGCGAGGACGAAGCCAAGCAGACCGCCTTCGCCAATGGAGGCAATCGGCTTGCTCGTGACTACAGGCAGTCTCGATAAATCGCCGTCCCGGATTTGAACGATATTCCCTTCCCGTTCGCTAAGAAAGATGACTTCCCCATGAAAATCAATGGCCCACGGCGTTTCCAAATGCTCGGCAAGCACTTTGTAAGAACCGCCAGTCCCACGCTCAACATTTTCCCTACGTTCTTCCCCTCCCGAAGACGGGGGAACGGATCTGCCCGAGCATGCCGGCATCAGCAGCATAATCGCCGTAATCAAGACATACGGTATGAAAACATATCGTTTCATCGCAACACTCCTCTGCTCTTATAAGTCTGGGGCGGTCGCAGTCTGAATGCCTCCTTCGGATCCGGCAAGCGAGTGGAGCACAATCTCCTCATCGCTGAACAACTCGGTTGTTCCGCCCGCGACGTAACGCCGTTCATGACCGCGGCCGGTAATGATGATGCGGTCCTCATCCCCTGCCATCTCCACCGCTCGCTGGATCGCTTCTTTACGATTCAGAACGACTTCCCAATTGATCGATTCCCGGGCATTCAGACCGTTCAGCATCTCCGCCAGGATGACCTCCGGATCCTCTGAGAACGGATTATCTGTCGTAAAAAACACATAGTCACTATGCGTGGCGGCGATATCGGCCATGATGGGCCGCTTCAGCCGGTCTCGCTCCCCTCTGCAGCCAAGCACACAGATCATTTTGCCCGAGGTAATGGATCTTGCCGACTGCAGAGCGGCCTTCAGCCCGTCGGGATTATGGGCATAGTCGACCATGACCCGAAAGCTCTTATTGGTTTGTATTTCTTGAAAACGGCCCTGAACTCCTGCAAATTGCTCAAGACTGTGCCGAATTTCCTCCAAACGAAGCCCTTCCACTAAACCGACGGCGATCGCTGCCAGCGCGTTATAGACATTGTACGTTCCATGGACTTTCATAGAAAACCGCCCATCCCCCCAAGGAGAGCGGACCATAAAGTCGCATCCCTCCGAAGAGTAGCGGATGTCCTCCGCGCGAATGTGTGCATGCTCCTTTATGCCGTAGGTCACGACCTGCGCTGATGTTCGCTTCGCATAATACGCCGATGCCTCGTCATCGGCGTTCAGCACGGCTTTCTTCTGCATATCCCGGCTGCTGTTGCCCAATTGGGAGAAGAGGAGCTCCTTCGTGTTGCGGTAGCTGTCCATATTCAAATGATAGTCCAGATGATCATGGGACAAGTTCGTGAACACGACGGTTTGAAAATCAGATCCCCGCACCCGCCCCATATCCAGACCGTGCGAGGACACTTCCAGGACGGCATATTCCGCTCCAAGCGCAGCCATGGTATGGAAATACCGCTGAAGCTGGATCGTATCCGGCGTCGTATTGAGAGTGGGCTCCGTATGCTCGCCTACCCGCATATACAACGTGCCGATAATGCCTGTTCTTCGCCCACAGTCATTCAATATCTTTTCCACCATATGGGTGGTCGTCGTCTTGCCGTTTGTCCCTGTAATGCCGATGAGTTTAAGTCTTCCAGTAGGATTCCCAAAAAAAGCGTTCGCGAGAATCGGCAGCGCACGGCGCACATCCGGGACCTTGATACAGGTTACATCCGCAGGGAGATCCGGCAGGTCCTGCTCCGCAACGACAGCAACAGCCCCATTAGTAACGGCATCCCGAGCATAGTCATGTCCGTCGACACGAAATCCGGGCACGCAAATGAACAGACCGCCCGGCTTTATATTGCGGGAGTCGGTATCCAGATTCGTTATCTGTAATGAAGTACTGCCGGTAATCGTCTTCAGAATCAGCCCGTCCGTCAATGATTTCAGATTCATGCAAGGCTCCTCGTCTCGTGATGGTATCGTGTCCTATAGGATGTAGAATTAGCGACGAGATATGCGTTTAGTCTAACATTTCTAAATAACCTAACCTTCCGCATAGAAATTGAAACATCAGCCGTAAGCGTTTCCAATGGTTAAGAGGGTTATCGCGGGTTCGCACAGAATTTTTAGGTATGAACGAATTCATCAACCGTAACGTCATATCCAGAACTCAATACGAAAGGAAGATGAGCATGGGATTGTTCGCAAATGATTTGCTTAAGGAAAGGGTTGTTTTGATTACAGGCGGAGCTACCGGACTGGGTCGGGCGATGGGAGAGACCTTCGCGAAGCTTGGGGCGCGGCTCGCCCTATGCGGGCGCCGCGAAGAACGGTTAAAGCAGACTGCCGAGGAATTCAGAGGCCAAGGGCTCGAGGTATGGTATAAGACCTGTGACGTGAGGGATCCCGACCAAATCGCCGAGCTTGTGGACGCTGCCGAAGCGCATTACGGGAGGATCGACGTGCTCGTCAACAATGCGGCCGGCAACTTTATCAGTCCGACCGAACGCTTGTCGCCGCGGGCCGTCGATGCCGTGCTCAATATCGTCCTGCACGGTACCTTCTATGCTACGCTCGAAGTTGGCAAACGCTGGATCGATCAAGGCCATCCGGGAACAATGCTTAACATTGTGACCACCTACGCATCGACCGGATCAGGCTATGTCGTTCCTTCCGCCGCCGCGAAGGCAGGCGTCCTTGCGCTCACCCGTTCACTGGCTGTAGAATGGGCCCCATACGGGATACGACAGGTCGCAGTCGCTCCGGGACCCTTCCCGACGGAAGGGGCCTGGTCCAGGCTTTCTCCCACCCCCGAGCTTGAACAGAAGCTGGTGGATCGCGTCCCTCTCCGCAGGGTCGGCCGGCCGGAGGAGCTCGCCGATCTGGCGGCTTATCTGATCTCGGACTATGCGTCCTATATCAACGGCGAGGTCATAACCATCGATGGCGGTGAGTGGCTGCAGGGTGCCGGGCAGTTCAACGCGTTGTCCGAGATTACGAGCGAGCAATGGGATAAGCTGGCCGAGCTGACGCGGAAAGGAAAGTAATCCCAACTCTTTTTCTCCCCCGGATGGACAGAAGCAAACACCAAATGTACCGAATCGGCGTACCCTAATATATGATCCTTGTCCTTGCGGCGGGTACATCGTATCGGTCTGCACACAACCGTCCCAAGGCCAGAAATCCTTGGCCTTTCCGCTCGCCGCATCGGCTGATCGGTTATCAGGATCTCACAATCCTTAAAGGCGGTGAAACATCTTGAAGAAGGTTTGGATCGATGCCGGACATGGAGGTAAGGATCCGGGCGCCACTGCCAACGGGTTGCAGGAGAAGGATATTGTGCTTGCATTATCTCTTGCCGTCAAAAAAAGACTGGAATCCGAATATGACGGCGTGAAGGTATTCCTCTCCCGCTCTACCGATGTTTTTGTTGAACTGCCGGACCGGACCGCTGCAGCCAATCGGGAGAAAGCGGATATTCTCGTGTCCATTCACTGCAATGCCGGCGGCGGCTCTGGAGGATTTGAAAGCTATCGGTACCCTCATGCTTCCGCAGCTTCAATCGCATTTCATCATGTGCTTCATTCAGAAATCATGTCCGCATTGAGGCAGCTGGGGATAACGGATCGCGGGCAAAAGACCAAAAACCTCCACATGCTTCGCGAAAGCGCGATGCCCGCAGTCCTCACCGAGAATCTGTTTGTCGACGTTGCAGCGGATGCTGCCCTATTGAAACGGCAGGAGGTTATGAGCGCTTTGGCGGCCGGCCATACGGCTGGGATTGCTAAGGCATTGGGACTTCAGCGAAAAGGAGGGAATCAGGTGGATCAACCGGGACGCGATATTCATGTGGTAAGTCCCTGGGCCGCCGCGGCTTGGGATGAGATGACCAAGAACGGTTATTTTGACGGGAGCCGGCCGGGCGCACCGATTACGCGGGAGGAATGCGCCATTGTTTTCAACCGATTACGCAAAGATATCCTGTCCATGCTGTCTGGAAATCAGGAGCAGCTTAAGGCGCTGGAGAAACGTCTGCAAGCCCTGGAAGACGGAAAATAAACGATTTGACTGCAAAGAGGCTGTCCCGTGTTCATTCTTCCGGGAACAGCCTCTTGTCAATGAATCGATTTCAATCGATTGCTTGCCGTGGTTGAACCATCCACCACCTGCAACTCTGTGTCATCCATTTAGAAGCAGACCATCGGCATGGGCGCCTCAGACGGCACTATGCATCCGAATCATGATCCACCAATATCGCAAACACGATTCCAGGGCCGTGAACACCGATTGTGAGATCGTTCTCGATGTCGGCGGATCGGCTCGGTCCGGATATAAAGTGAATACCTGCAGGCAGCTGCTCCCGCCCCGCTTCATCAAAACGCACCAGAATTTCACCCAACCGGGTAACCATCCGGTCGACGGGAACGATCGCCATCAGCACGGTAGGCAGCAAACTGACGGATCTCCCCTTGGCTGGCGAAGATGTAACAACGAGCGAACCGGTATAAGCGGCCGCGTAATCCGCAATGACAATTCCGATATCGGAGCGGGATGCAACGGCCCGCCAATTCTCATCTTGATCCTCGTTCCAGCTGCGTACGATAGCATCCGGAAGCGACGACGCAAGGTTTAATGTGGAGAGCTCCACTTCGTCGTTGATCAGGATCGATCCCGCGCTCATCTCGGAAGCTTTATCCACGATAAACGTTGACGCCTCCGCCCGGTTTTTCACCCTCACTACATGACCGCCGGCGGCTTCAAAATTCGCCGTAAACTGGCGAATGCGGTCCTCAATCGGCAATTGGAATTCCTTCCAGAAATCCGGCGCGCCCCGGAACGGATGCTTCGGCCTTGTCCGAACCCGCTCCCGGCCCAATTTAGCGGCGATGCCGTCCATAAAAGTCTCCTGCTTCGCCCGCGACCGGGCTTCCAGTCGCTTCAGCCACTCGTCAGGCTGTACTGGATTCGTCATTGACCATGCCCTCCGTTCTTTCGCTGGTCCATCAGCTTACTGAGCCTGTCGGCCACTTCAGGGTTCATCGGTGCGGACTCGCTGTACAGCTCCTGTTCAACCTTCGACCAGCGGTCCCGGAATGAATCCTTCGGCAGCTCCGGGGTCACCCGGTACGTATTCCATCCCTTCAACGGCCCGATTCGGGCACGAATCTCACCGTTGCGAACGACGAGCTTCTGACCGAGCTTACCCAGCCGGACGACATTTCGGTACCGCTTCGCATTCCCCATCACGACCGAGAAGCCTTTCATTCCCAGCGTCTCCGCCTTGTTCCCGCGCCCGGCCTCGACCTTCCTTCTGCGCAGGTAGACAAGCATATCATGCAGCGGAATCTTGACCGGACACGCCTCATAGCAGGCTCCGCACAGACTTGAAGCATTGGCGATATCGTCCCATTCCGCGACGTTCTTCTTCAATGCCGGCGTCAGCACGGCGCCGATCGGACCGCTGTAAGTGCCGCCATAAGCATGACCGCCAATATGCCGGTATACCGGACAAGCATTCAGGCAGGCTCCGCACCGGATGCAATTCAGCAGCTCCTGAAATTCCGGATCGCCCAGCTGAAGGGATCGGCCGTTATCGATAATGATGATGTGCATCTGATCCGGTCCGTCCGCATCCTGCTCCCTCCGCGGTCCCGTAATCCCCGACATATAGACGGTCAGCTTCTGGCCCGTCGCCGATCTTGGCAGCAATGTCGCCATCACTTCAAGGTCTGACCAGGAAGGAATGATCCGCTCCATCCCCATCAGGGTGATCTGCGTTTTCGGAACGGTCGTGACCATCCTTGCATTCCCTTCATTCTCGAACAGCACCATCGAACCGGTCTCCGCGATCGCGAAATTGCAGCCGGTCATACCGATATCCGCCGCCAAAAACTTCTCGCGCAGCTTCGTTCTGACAAAGCCGGCCAATACCGCCGTGTCCGCAGGCAAATCCTCTCCCGCTTCCCGGGACAGCAGTCCTGCGATTTGATGCCGATTTTTATGAATGGCCGGGATAATGATATGGGAAGGCGTTTCATTCGCCAGCTGGATAATGTACTCTCCAAGGTCTGTTTCAATCGCCTCCACGCCGATGGAATCGAGCGCCTGATTGAGATGCAGCTCCTCCGAAACCATTGACTTCGATTTCACTACCGACTTCGCGGATGCATGCTTAGCGATTTCAAGAGAGATCGCAACGGCTTCCTCGGCCGTATCGGCAAAATGGACATGAGCGCCGTTCGCCCGGGCGTTCTCCGCAAACTCATTCAAGTAGTAATCCAGATGAGCGATCGTATGCAGTCGGATCTGCCGCCCACGCTCACGCCAATCGTCCCAGTTGCCATGCTCCTCCGCTGCCAGCTTCTTGCCTAGCCGGAGCCGCTCGGTCGTAAACCGGACCGCGCTGCGCAGAAAATCGTTTCCTAAAGCATCGCGGGCACGCTCCTTTACCGTCTGACCTTTCTCAGCCGCGCTCATGGACGCTCACCCCCTCATACAGCAGCTCCGCCAGATGCATCACCCGAACCTTTTCTCCCCGATGCCGCAGATTGCCTGCAATATTCAGCAGGCAGGCCATATCCAGGCCGACAAGCACTTCGGCTTCCGTTTCCAGCACGTGGTCGCTCTTCTCGGTTACCATCGCACCGGAAATGTCGGCCATCTTCACGGCAAAGGTGCCTCCGAAGCCGCAGCAATCCTCAGCATAGGGCAGCGGAACCAGCTCTAAGCCCTTAACGCCGTTTAAGAGGCGAATCGGCTCATCCTTGATGCCTAACAAGCGGCTGCCGTGACAGGAAGGATGATACGTAACTTTATACGGAAAATAAGCGCCTACATCCGAGATGCCCATGACGTCGACCAGGAACTGCGAAAATTCATAGACTTTGGATTGAAGCGCTTTCGCTTTCTCCAGGTATTCGGCATCTCCCTTGAACAGCTCCGAATAATGGTGGATCATATACGTGCACGAGCCCGAAGGGGCAACCACAAAATCGCTGTCTTCAAAAGCATCGAGTATGGTGCGCGCAGAAGTTCGCGCATCGTCCCAATACCCGCTGTTAAAGGCCGGTTGACCGCAGCAGGTCTGAATATCCGGAAATTCCAGCTTAACGCCGTATTTCGCCAGCAGCCGGGTCATGGACTCAGCCGCCCGCGGGAACAAAGCGTCGCTGAGGCATGTGACAAATAATGATATTTTCAACTTCCTCCACCCCGCTTAGCACACATTATGATGTATAAAAAATGACTCTGCCGAGTCGAATGATCGAGAAAGCCCCCCTTGCGGGGGACTGTATGACATGGGCCGTACGGAACAAGCCGATCAAGACTAAACCGATCGAAACGAGATGCCCAGCGCTTGATAGGGCTCTGCCTCGTGATCCGGCAGCCGGCGGTCCGTGATGATCATGTGCACCTGCGACAGATCGGCAACCTGGGTAAAAGCCTGAACGCCGAATTTGCTGGCATCGGCCAAGACAATGGCCTGATCGGTCATGCCCATCATTTTATGCTTGATTCTGGCCTGAAGCTCGTTGGATTCGCTGAGCCCCCGTTCCAAATGAACGCCTTTGCAGGAGAGAAACGCTTTATCCACGTAATACGCATCCAGCGACCGTTCCGCAAGCGGCCCTACAAATGACAGCGAACGATGGGCCAAAATGCCGCCGGTCGAGATGACCTGCACCTTCTCCTTGGCGCTAAGCTCAGCCGCCACCTTGATGGAGTTGGTCAGCACGGTCAGCGGGATATCCGGAATAATCCGGGCCATATACCACGCGGTCGAGCTCGCATCCAGCAGGATCCGGTCGTTCGGCGAAATCAAGGTTACCGCTTCCTCCGCGATCCGCTGCTTCTCCGCCGCATTCATAATTTCCCGTTCCGCGTACGGCACCTCCGGTTGCGACCGATGAATTTCCGGTTGATCCTTCACGCTGACCGCGCCCCCGTGCGAACGGCGCAGGCGTCCCGATTCCTCCAGCCGGTCCAAATCCCGGCGAATCGTCTCCTCCGTCACGCCGCATATCCGGCTAAGTTCCGCAACACGGATGCTTCCTCTCTCGTTGACCAACTGTACAATTTTCTCATATCGTTCAGCAACCAGCATGATACCGCCCTCATCCTTACTATTGTTGTATTGTGTTCCCTCCGGTTCTTTGCTTGAACAAACCGTAGGCTTCTTCCCATAACGGGACATCCGCAGGCTCATATACGCGAACCTCGAAGGAGTCTCTAATTACGGCACGAGCCTCCCAAATATCCGAAAGCTCGCCAAGCGAAATCCATTGCACCGCCATATTGCCGGCGGCGCTCCCTTCCGCAGGACCGGCCCATACCGGCTTGCCGATCGCATTCGCCGTCCACTGGCACAACGATTCGTTGTGAATGCCGCCGCCGACCATATGCAGCCCCTTGAAGGCTTGACCGGACAGCGCCTCGGTCAATTCCAGCACCTGCCGGTAACGCAGCGCCAAACTCTCCATAATGCATCGTACGATTGCGCCTGGGGTTTGCGGCGGCTTCTGGTTGGTTCGAGCCGCATATTCCCTGATCCGTTTCGGCATGTCTCCGGCCGGCAGAAACACCGGGTCGTCCGGATCGATAAAGCAGGCGAATGCAGGCTCCGCTTCTGCCATCATAACCAATTCGGAATACGAGTACAATACGCCCTCGAGCTCCCAAGAACGCTTCGCTTCCTGCAAAATCCACAGCCCCATGATATTTTTGAGCAGGCGGAATGTGCCGTAGACGCCCCCTTCGTTCGTAAAGTTCAGCTCCCTTGCCCTTTCGGTCAGGACCGGTCTCTCAACCTCCGTCCCCATCAGGGACCAGGTTCCGCAGCTCAGATACGCGAAGGAACGTTCCAGCGCCGGAACGGCTGCGACGGCAGAGGCGGTATCATGCTCCGCAACCGCGTAGACCGGTATCGAAGGAAGCCCGAGCTCGCCGGTTACGGATTCGCGCAGCTTGCCGGCCATCGTCCCCGGCTGAAGCACGGATTGAAAGATGTTTGAAGGCAGGTGCAGCTTCCTGAGTAATTCGTCGTCCCATCCGCGGGCTACGGGATTATACAGCTGGGTCGTCGTGGCGTTCGTAAACTCGCTGACCATCTCTCCGGTAAGGAAATACCGGAGGAGATCGGGAATCATCAGGAAGCTGCCGGCTTCCTGAAGCAGAAATGGCCTTAACTGCTGAATGGAAACGAGCTGGTAAATGGAATTGAACGGGAGAAATTGAATTCCTGTCCGGCTGAAGATCTCGGCAGGCGGGATTTCGCGGAACACCCGCTCCATGACCCCTTCCGTGGCCGGATCCCGATAGTGGTAAGGGTTCATGAGCAGCTCGCCCCGGGCATCAAGGAGGCCGAAGTCGACCGCCCATGAATCGACGCCGATGCTGGCAGGCAGTTCCTGTTCCCCTTTTGCCCGGAGCAGTCCCTGCTTAATCTCGTGATAAAGCCTTAGAATATCCCACTGAAACCGGTCACCGACGCGAACCGGATCATTCGGAAACCGGTGGATCTCCTTCATTTCGATGGTCCGGCTATTCAGCCGCCCGAGCATCGCTCTGCCGCTGCTTGCTCCTAAGTCAAACGCAAGAACGCTCACCTATCCCAAGCCTCCTTCTGGTCCCGTTGTAGACTTTTTCTTGAGAACGCTATCACTATTTCGGTCCATAGCTGTTTAATTATACTGATTTCACTGCAGCATGCCGCATCCCTTTATCGCTTCAGCAGCACATCCTGCTCATAACGCTTGACTTCGGCAAGCCATTCCTCCCGAACGGGCACGCCCATCTTCTCGCAGTAATAATCCCAGACGGCTCCGAACGGATACGATTTGAACTCTTCCATTAAAGCCAGGCGTGTGGTGTAATCGCCATCCAGCTCCGCCTGCTTCAGCTTCTCGGTCGGCTCCAGCTTTGCTCTCAGCAGCGCTTTGATCGTATTGCGCGTTCCGATCACCCAGGCAGCAATTCGATTGATGCTTCCATCGAAGAAATCCAAGCCGATATGCGTCGTTGGCAGCAAATGATTCCGCACGAGCTCTCTTCCAATCTCCAGCAGCTCGTCGTCCATAATGACGACATGATCGCTGTCCCAGCGCATCGGGCGGCTAACATGAAGCAGAATGCCGTCCGTGAACAGCGCTAAAGATGACAGCTTCCCGGCGATTCCTTCCGTCGGGTGGAAATGGCCTGCATCCAGGCAGATCAGCTTGTTATTGCGCATTCCGTACCCCATGTAAAACTCATGGGATCCGACGACATACGCCTCTGAGCCGATACCGAACAGCTTGCTCTCCACCGCATCCAGATTCCAGGCCGGATTCAGCTCTTCGGCGAAAATCTCGTCCAGCGCATCCTTGAGCCGCTGTCTTGGAGCCATCCTATCAACCGGAACATCCTTGTAACCGTCCGGAACCCAGATGTTCGTGACGCAGGTCTGCCCCAGCTGCTCGCCGAAATAGGCGCCGATCCGCCGGGAAGCCTTGCAATGGTCAATCCAGAATTGACGGATTTCCGGATCCGGGTGACTTAGCGTAAAGCCGTCCTTGGACTTGTCGTGGGAGAAGCACGTTGGGTTAAAGTCCAGACCGATGCCCTGTTCCTTCGCCCAATCCACCCATTTTTGAAAATGTCTGGGCTCCAATTGATCCAAGTCAACGCTTTCATCCGTGTCCGCATAAATGGCGTGCAAATTGACCTTGTGCGTCCCCGGTATCATGGACATCGCCTTGGTCAGATCGGCCCGCAGCTCTTCCGGCGTACTTGCGGCGCCCGGATACTCGCCCGTAACGGAGATGCCGCCCGACAATTCCTGGTCGCGGAACAAAAAGCCGCGCACATCGTCTCCCTGCCAGCAGTGAATGGATATTTTGATGTCCGAGAGCTCGGCAAGCGCCTGGTCCACATCGATGCCGTGGGATGCGTACTGCTTCTTCGCCTCTTCATAATTCCGTGCAATATCCTGCCTCATCTTGGTACCTCCCGCCTCATAAAAAGATAAGGTCAGCAGGGGACAAGCCCCTGCTTCCTTTCATGGCCGTGCCTGAACGGCCTGGATGCTTCACCAAGGAGTCCAGCTTGTTGCCTTCTGTCTGATCAGCGAGTAAATGCGGCAGGAACCCCACCATCTATCGTCAGCATGCATCCGGTTGTTTTTGAAGATTTCGACGATGCGAAAAAGGCGATGCCTTCAGCAATGTCCTGCGGATAAATATTAACCAGCAGCGTGGTGCGCTTACGGTAATGCTCCTCGAGCTGATCCGGCTCAATGCCGTAAGCGGCCGCCCGCTCGTTTCTCCAGTTCGAGTTCCAGATCGCCGAGCCCTGCAGGATGGCATCCGGCAAAATGGTATTTACCCGGATGCCGTACTCTCCGCCCTCGGCCGCGATGCAGCGTGCCAAGTGCGCCTCCAGCGCTTTCGCGGAGCTGTAGGCAGTCACGTTCTTGCCGGCATAGATGGAGTTCTTGGAGCCGATGAACACCATGCTGCCTCCGATGCCTTGTACCTTCATAAGCTTGAAGGCCTCTCTGGCTACGAGGAAATATCCGGTCCCAAGTACATTCATATTCAGGTTCCATTCCTTCAACGACGTCTCATCGAGCGGACTTGATGTCGCAAGACCTGCATTGTTCACGATGATATCCACACCGCCGTACGTCAAGGAAGTTTCATGATAGGCCTGCTGCACCGCGGATTCGTCGGTTACGTCCATTTTTACGGCAATGGCACGGCCATCGCCGTATGCCGCATTAATCTCTTCCGCAACCTTCTGCGCGCCTTCCAGATTCAAATCGGCCAGCACGACATGCGCCCCCTCGGCGACGAGCCTGCGAGCCGCTGCGCTGCCGATGCCGCCGGCACCGCCGGTAATGAATGCCACTTGCCGGGAGAATTCCGCCTCGGCCGGAGCAAGGGTCAGCTTGTAAAGTTCCAGCGGCCAATATTCCACGTTGTAGGATTCATTTTCGCTCAGGGAGACGAATTCACCCAGCGCTGTCGCCCCGCGCATCACCGCAATGGCACGGTGGTAAAGCGCGCCGCTGACCTGGGACATCGCCCAGCTCTTGCCGGTATTAATCATGCCGAGCCCCGGGATGAGGATAACGCGCGGGGCGGCTTCGAACATGACGTCCCCTTCGTGCCGGTTCCGTTCAAAATAAACCTGATACTGCTCCTTGTACGCCGCAATTCCAGCTACAAGCTTCTCTTGCAGCCTTTGGGCGTCATCCGCATCCGGCGTCCAATCGATAAAGAGCGGAACCACCTTCGTATGAACCAGATGATCGGGACAAGCTGCACCGACCTGAGACAGCTTCGGCGAATCGCTGCCGCATACGAAATCCAGCACATCATCCTGGTCGTCGAAGGTCAGGATCATCTTCTTGCTGTCGCTCACCGCGCCGCGAATAGCTGGCATGATCTCGCCGGCAATGCGTCTGCGGACGTCCTGAGGCAGAGGAGCAAACTTCCGTCCGCCGAACAGCTTGCTGTCATCGATCCGCGCCTCGATATACGCCTCCGCCTCGCTAATAATCCGTATTGTTTGGGCGTAGCATGCTTCGGATGTATCTCCCCAGGTAACGAGGCCGTGCTTCTCCATCAATACGAGCTCGGCTTTCGGATTGGCGAGCACGCCCTCGGCAATCATCTTGGAGAGGGTGAAGCCAGGACGTACATACGGCACCCACACAAACTGGTCTCCGAAAATTTCCTGCGCGATTTCTTTGCCGTTATGTGCGCAGCACAAGCTGATAATGGCGTCCGGATGGGTATGATCCACATGCGGAAACGGAAGGAAAGCATGCAGCAGCGTTTCGATGGAAGGCCGAGGGTCCTTGGCATCGACCATGCAGTGACCAAGATATGCGACCATTTCTTCATCCGTCATCGACTCGCGTTCAAACAGCGGCCGGATGTCTTCCATTCGCAGACCTGTGAAATTGCCCGCTTTCATCGTGGCAAGGTCGGAACCGCTTCCCTTGACATACATAACTTCAACGTCTTTGCCGCGGAAATCCTTAATCGTTGTTTTGCTTGACGTGTTACCACCGCCCCAATTACAGACACGGCGGTCGGCGCCGATCAGATTCGAGCGGTAAACAAGCTCCTCACGCGTATTCTGCGCCTGCTGCGCCTTCGAATGTTCCCATAAGCTCTGTACCATGAAAACTTCCCCTCCGATTCATGTCTTCGATTGCTTTGTATTTGCCCTCATCTTATCATGTTTGTTTGTTTTTGAATAGCTTGTTTTCAAAAATAAACAAAGATTTTTGTTTTGTTTTTTTTGTGAAATTTTCTGAAAAAGCAATAAACCCAAATCCACACCTGCCTAATCCACCTGCCCCCTAAGTCAACATTCAGCACCCATTCAAAAATCAATCCGAATATGCGGAACAGCCGCTTTATAAAAGACGCAACTTATAAAAACGGAGCTTTAAAAAAATACAAAAAGCTGCCCGCACGCATCCTTTATGCGCACAGACAGCTCTTCGTCGGGCCGATTCGTTCGATTCTTATTTATCCTGCCCCGCCGCCGCAGCTGCAGCAGCTTGGTCCGCCTTCTCGATCCCCTCCAGCAAAGCGTCCCGGAAGGCAATTTCCTCATCATTGATATAGCCCGTAAAGACGACTTCGGAAATATCCTTATGGTTAAAAAAGATATTGGAATCCTTCGTCAGATTGCCATGCGGGTAGAAGCAGGCAACATAATCCCAACGCTTCAGCGTCTTCGAGTCGTTCTGCATTCTTCCGTAAATCATCAGCGTCTGATCCCAATCTTTGAATTTGACAACCGATCCGATCGGAAGCAAATGTTTCTCTCCTTGCCCCTGATGCTCTTGATTCATTCGCTGATCCATTTGCGTTTCCATGATCATCAACCCTTCATTAATCTACTGCCTATTTTATATACGACAAATACGACAAGAGGAACTCCTAGGAGATAGGAAATACAGATTACGGCTTTCTCTGCTGCCGCATAATCGGTCTCGAGCAGGTTCGGAATCACCGTGCCCAATATGCCGACAATGGCAATGACGATCATTATGTATTTAAAACGCTGCTGTTTACCGCTCATTGTACGGCACTCCTCCCTTACTTGACGGATATGGAACCCCCGACTCCGACGAGGCTGGCTCCCGGACCCAGCGGTATATGGAATTTCAAGCCGCTTTTCCCGACCTCTGCCGACGCTCCGACCGTACCGAGCGAAGCGGACCCGCCGATATGGAGCTCTCTGTCCGTGAAAGGCAGCGGAATTTTGAACCCGCCTTCGTATTTGTTCAGCGTTGCTTCGGCACCTAGACTCAGCGTGCCGTCCTTCACCGATGCCTCCAGCTCGCCCTTCACCAGGCTGACGGAGCCTTGCACGTAATCGTTCTCATAACCGGCTTCCACCACGGCGCCGCTGGCACTTGCGCCTTCGGTTAAATTCGCGCTTGCGCTGCCGGTAATCGCTTTGGTATACAGACCATTCTCTTCATTTTTAACGACGCTGCCTTCCGCCTCTACGCCTTTGAGCGCCTTATCCAGTAAGTCCTCTGCACTGGCAGTCTGGACGCCTGCCGGTTTGCCGTTCGCAGCTGCCGTCATGCCGAGAGCTCCAGATCCTGCCGATCCCGCTAACGCTGCTGCCCCGGCTGCTCCTGCAGTGCCTGCCAGGATTCCTGCTCCAACTCCTCCGGCAGGAACAGCTCCCGCTCCGTTGATCATTTCGTCCGTTGTCCGGAACTTCACCGAGATTTGCTTCAGATCCGAAGAGATCGTCTGAAGGCATTCGAGATATTTGTTCATGGTAGCTCTAGCCTGTTGATAATCCCCGTAGAACCGTTCCCGGGTCATTCCTTCCCACTGGCTCTCCATCTCAAGAATGCTTCGCGATAGACGATCGACAATCTCCCGACTCTGTTGTCCGGACTGCGCGAACTGGGTTGAGACCTGTTCCAGCTGTTCGGGTGTAATCAAAATTCGATTGGACATAAACGATATAACGCCCCTTCTGTCTGTCATTTCATTCAAGTTTGGTGTTCCTATTCTACCGGCATGATTGGAACCCGCGGGATACCCCCATCAACCATTAACCGATTCCCCAAACGATTAACCACATTTTTCAATTTTAGTCTGAAATCAGGGGATGGGCAATAAAACAAAGGGGCCAATTATACCATTTTCAAATCTAGGAAACTCGGTCCTAGCCGCTAGGGCCTCCTTCTGCTCATCCCCTACGCATGTCCTTAATCCTATGCGAAAAATCGTGCCCTAGGAAAGGTTCTCTGCTAACTGCCTATGACGTTACAGCCTCAAGTCCTAGGATGTGATGTGGCCCGGCCCGGGTACATGCTGCTATTGCTTGTGCGTTAGAGCCTGCCGGTTTAGTTGATCAAGGAGCTCCCATCCAAAGTCGGGGATGAAATCCGCCCTGCGAACGGCAGAACATCCCTCTCCGGACGGTTAAAGAACAGGTCTCTTCTCTTGTAAATTTGAGAAAGTCTAATGGAGAGGGTGTTGTTGAACATGAATCACAGGATTCAAGAAGGGCCGACGCATATTGCAGATATTTTTAAACAGGAAAAATCGTTGATCGTCGCAGGACTGCTCGGATTTCTGCTGGCGGGGATATGCGGGATCTGGGTACTGATATACGGGGGACCGGTCGCACCGGAAGGGAATATTGGAAAAGCATTCTCGTTTAATGCCGCGCTCGGGATATTTCTGCTTTCGACCGCAGCGATCCTCCCTTTCTCGGGTATGGGAACCAGGTCCAAGGCTTGGTTTCGCTGGAGTTATATTCTGCTCGCGCTTTATTCCTATTTCGCGGAAACCGTTCAAAACTTCAGGGGCGTCGATCCCCGGTTCGTTCGGAACGGGACGGTCTTCGATGAGGCCGTTTCCAATATATTCGTACTGGTTGCGCTGCTGCTTGTCCTCTTTTATGTCATCATCGCCGTTCAATATTTTCGCAGACGGGTGCTCAACGCCAATCCGGAAATCGTGCTCGGCATACGCTATGCCATGATCGCCGTCATCATCTCGTTTGCTGCAGGAATCTGGATCTCCGTCAACACCGGACGCTTCACCGGAGCAGGCGGCAATATTATCTGGCTCCACGGATTCGGGTTTCACGCCCTGCAGGTCGTTCCGTTTGCAGCATGGCTGTCCATGATTACACTCAATCCGGCATCAAGGCTCATCGTTATCCATCTGACCGGAATTTCCTACCTGCTCGGCCTCATGGCAATCGGATGGCAAACGCTTCTCGGTTACACGCTGTTCGAGTGGTCGGCACTTCCCATTGGGGCAGCATTCTTCTTCCTGGTAGCATTCATTCTTTCGGCCTGGATGGTAGGCCAAGCTTATGTACAGCACGCCAATCAACGAATCAACCGTTCATCGCATGGCCGGTGATCTTTCGCCTGGATACGAAAGAAGACAGGGCAAGCCGCGCTTACGCCCCGTCTTCTTCCATCTCCTTTGTTTAGGAGATCATTCTTTTTCCAACCGAACTCCTGCTGCAGCCTGCTAAATGAATAAAAACGGGATCAGGAACAACAGGGCGATTGCTTCCCATGCAAGAACGTTGCCGAAGCCATAGCCGTAGCCGCCGTAACCCCACGGCCCAAACGCAGACGTTTGTGCGCCAGCCTTCTTGGATTTCGCAGCTTTCTTTCCTTTTTTCCCTTTTACAGACAAAATCGAAGCTGAAGGATTCGAGGCATACTCAAGCTCAAGTCCGTGATCATGAACGCCTCGGATCGTGCCTACAACTTCAGTTCCGTCATACAGGACCGCGCATACTTGTTTACCAATGTATCCCCGGCATACATCAGCCGAAACCGGTATTTGCTGCACTCGACTTTCCCCCTCCCCAGCGTTTGTGTATTATATTCTTCCTGGAGAGTGTGCGGCAGTGATAGGTGTCCTGGACGTTAAAAATCCGCGATTTGCCCCTCGGTTCAAGACCCGCTTGCACGCCGGTAAGCCTTGACCATGAGCTCCTCGTTTATGGCTCCTTGGTACCTCCCCGAAACAACGCCATTCGGCGTCAGCACATAGGTTGTCGGATAAGCAGTGATCTCGTACGTTCCGGTTACCGTTCCGTCTCGATCATACAACACGGGAAATGTGAGACCATTCGAGTCCACGAAGGATGCAGCGTCCTCCATGCTGCCTTCAAGATGCGTCATATTAACGGCTAGAATAACGACGTCTTCTGCTTTATGCCGATTATAAAAATCCTCCATATAGGGCATTTCCGCTTTACACGGCGGGCACCAGGAAGCCCAGAAATTAAGGAGGACCGTACGGCCGCGGTAATCCGACAGCCGGACCTCCTGTCCGTCTACTGTCTGCAATGCAAAATCAGGCGCAAGTTTCCCCGGCTTGAGGCCTTCGGCGATTCCATCGGGATCGTCCGTTAGTGCAGGACGGTCACCCGTCGAGCCGTTGACGGAGTCGTTCAGGTGATTATATACCGCCCACACAAGCAAAGATCCGATCACAAGCATAACCGCTCCGTTCCTGCCTAGACCGAATGTCAACCATTGCGGTAAGGGAGAATCAAATGTTAACCAGGCGGAGCTCAACAGAACGATAAGCAGAAGCATCACCAGTAGCTGCCCGGCCCCGATCGGACGGTCCGTGATCGGCCCATCGAGCAGTATATAAACAAAGCCGCCAGCCAGTGCGGCCATGAGGAAGGACTTGATTAACAGCGACCCCAGTGATCTCATCTTATTCCACCGAACGAGGACGTAGATGCCGGCTGCAAGGCTCCCAAGCCCTATTCCGCGCACTCCGCCGGTCATATAAATTAGAGACAAGGGGTGGCGGAGCGTACGCACCGGGTCCCAAATGAGCATACCGAATTTCCATACGGCGAAGCCGATCAGCAGCGAATAAACGTAAGTATCAAGCAGCCAATCCCTATGCTCAAGACGATGTAACCGGACGCGGAGCGTCATATACCCTGCCATGGCAACGATCAGGAATACGGCAATATCCGCCCGGATCATAAACGGGCCAATCGGAATGACAGTCACTGGGGAACCTCCTTGCAATGTTCTGAGATGATAGCTGTTGCGTAGGGCAAATCATTTATGTAGAGGAACTTTTTATATACAGCAACCATTTATGAAGGGCAGTAATTGATCAAAGTGACCCATTTTAGAGTAACCAATTAAGAGTAATCATGAAAAGAGTGACCGTGAAAATGACCGTGCAATGACCGTGAAGAGTGTATCCGTGAAAATGAAAAGAGTGGCCGTGAATAGAGAATCGTTAGTTGACAGTTCCATGGATGAAGCGCTCACTCGGCGCTAGATGACTCGATCCAAGGAGCATATTAACTTATCGTTCAACTCATTACCCCATGGGGTATATTATCTATCTTATTGCATTCATGCTTAGATGTAAACACTCCGATATCGGCTCAGACCTCCCGTTACGGTAGCTGCTCTATAGAATCCCATTTTAAAGCAAATTCCGTATACATCTTTCCGCCAATTTCGATCTCCTTCCGCTTGATTTCACGCCCGCCCATACGCTGGTAGAATGCCTGAGCAGAATTCCCCTCAAGGACCCATACCATCAAGGAAGTAAAGCCCTTGGTACTCAAGAATTCCTTCATCCTTGCGAACAGTCGTCTCCCCCAACCCTGGCCCTGAATCTCATTCAGTAAATAGACCGCGTACAGCTCGCCTTCATGCGGCAGCTTGTCCTCACGCTCCATCCCGTAGGTCATGAAGCCGTAGATGGCCCCTTGATCATCGGCAACAACCAAGAGCTCCTCGTCATCCCGAAGGTTGCCGATTTTCCAGCGCCATCTCTCCTCCCGGTCCGAGACCGACAGCGAATTCAAGTACGCTTCATCAACAATCCCCCGGTATGTCGTCTTCCAGCTGTTCACATGCACGCTTGCGATGCCTTCTGCATCGGCTTCAACTGCAGTTCTGATATACATTGAATTACCTCCCCATTCTTTACATAAGTCCCTTTTCGGGACTTGCTCCGCTTTTGGAGCTCCTTTTGGCCAGGACAAGTCCCTTTTCGGGACTTGCGCCGCGCTTGGAGCTCCTTTTGGCTCGTACAAGTCCCTAAAGGAACATTCTCGAATGACTGCCATCATTCCTGTTCTTTCATTTCAGAACATTCTATAGTAAACATAAAAAAAGCTAGAGAAGATTTACATACCTGAAGAAGAAATAAAGCGATTTACACTCGATAAACATGGGCAGCCTATCCCCTATGTGGATGGTCACATGACTACTATCATTAGTAATTATATTTGGGATTACTGGGGTCATTTTTTTTCTGCCGAAGGAGTCGCGCTGTATGGCCATCTTAAGCGCTATTGCTATGGAGACAAAGACTATTGCTGGCCCGATATAAACCTCATCTCACAAAAGATGAATAAGAGCCGAAACACAGTGAAAAAAATTCTTGCTAACCTTGAGAAATATGGTTTTGTACTTGTTTTTAATGTTCTAAATGCGGATAAGAACAACATGGAAGAAAGTCCATTATTTAAAATTCGAAAGAAAGTCCCTTTCCTTCCTATGGAACTTTATGAGCAGCTCCCAACTGAGCTTAAGATTGACCACGATCGTTATATGCAGGGCATCGTCGAACAATTTGATCAGATTCTAAATTTGGATCCATCAATAGATTATAGCGAGGTTTATGAGGATGTCATTAGTAAAGGGACTGTTGTCCGTAAAACTAAGACTCCACTCGAGCTGGATAAAGAGCTTCGAAACAAGATTAAGGTTTTGGATAGAGAGATCACAGAGCAGGACCGAACCGTTTGGGATATGGCACTGACTAAATTCAAAAAGAAAGTATCGGCACCTTCTTTTAATACGTGGTTTAAAGGTACATTTTGTATTAAACGTGAGCAGACATTTACCATATATACACCGAGTAATTTTGTATCAGAATGGCTTGAAACTAGATATGATAAGATGATTAGAGAAGTTTTAACACAAATTGGATCGCAATTTGATCATATTAAATATGACTATCTAAGTTATCAAAGAGAAATCGAGAGAGGAACTTAAATAGGAATTCAATATATAAAAAGGCAGCCGATCACAACGACCGGCTGCCTTTTTAATTTTTATTTATCTATCGTTTTCAGTTTGAACAAAGACCCATCGTCCTAACTATAAAAAGAGTTAGGGGTTTGCTAACAATTATCTTTTGTTATTAAGTTTATCAACTATTATATTCGAGAATATTAGTGATACAAGAATAGAGAGAACAATATAAATGACATCGAACAAGTTTTGATAAAGTCGATTGCCAAAATTAAAGAGATCAGAAATAAAGTACTTACCAGCAATATACAAAATTAAAAAAAGAGGAATAAAGATAAGCACTTTGGCAAATAATTTCATGCTGCACACCACACCTTATTTTACTAAGTAGTCTGTAATCTCTGGAGCTTTAGTGTTAGATGTTGCCTCTTGAATGAAATCTAAAGATTCAAACTCTGAAGCCTCTGTTACAACAGTTAGTTTTAGTTTGAGAACGTCACCTTCTGCGTATTCCTTTGTCAAATCACCATTGAACGCCCATCTTACCAAAGTATCATCTTTACCTTTGAATCCAATTATCGTGCTGTTGGTTTGGGTGTCATATTCGATGGATTGAATCGAGTCATCCAGAGTGAGTTTGTCCCCAACATTATAGTTTTTAAACTGATTGACATCTTTCTGTAGTACATTATCATATAACTGATTTTGAATGTCTATCATACTTAGGGACTTATTTTCATCAAACTTTTGACTGCTCTTATGATCAGTCGAAGGGATGAAGTAATAAGAACCGTTAATTTTTTTGGCCTTAATCTGGTCTCCTGCTGCATTTTCTAGTGTATGAATCTGTGTAGCACTTGAAGTTCCGATTCCTCCATACGCTTTATCCCATACATTTAACCAAAGATCCCACTTCATTTTATCTTCATCGACCCACCGAACAGTGTAATAACCGTGATGATTGGCTGTGTACATGATGTGCTGCTGATGTGTTGCTGTTTTGCTAACAACATCTGTTCCTTTTTGTTCGTCAGTAATTATAATTGACAGTTTTTCTAGGTAGTTCAAAATGTTTGTTTCTGGCCAAGCATCTATTAATTGTCCAATTTCGTTGACGTAGACTTGGAATTTTGTCGATGCACCATATCCAGATCCTCCGTTATTGTTAAAGCCTATATCTCCAGTGCTTAAAGTTATTGCTTCAGCGGTAACCGATTTAGTGGCTTCACGATGAAATAGCCAAGTATTAGAAGCATATTTAATTATTTTGAAACCAGCACTGGCCCATGTACCTGGTTTAATTGCAGCTGGTTCAATAACTTGTGTTGAATTAGACGAATCAGGTTCCATAGACTCTGCATGCCCGTAATTCGCAAAGCCTCCGACAGATAATAAGCCTGCTAGTGCTGCTGTGACCATAATCTTGCTGTTCTTCATAATTATGTCCTCCTATTATGTAGTTGCCAATTTATCTTATTACTCCCAATGGGATAATGTAAATGTTTTCATATATAAAAGGTAAATTAGTATCAGATTCGACAATTTTTTACAAGTTCAAAGTACCTAAAGATATATCTGTTTAAATTTATAGAAAAATAGTTTTGTATTTGATATAAAAACAAAGAAAAAGAGATGAAGATGACCAAAGTAACGATGTATGAAAATGTATTTAGTCAGATTACAGAGAATACATATCCGTTACCAAAAGATGATCAAATGTTATTGCTAACGCATAATGTCCGGAGATTGATGGTGTAAGTTATCCTGCTATTGACGGTTAATCTGACCGCATCCGGATATACGAGAGGGAGAATTATGATAATTCTCCCTGAATGACGCGCTTAACCATATGATCGTCGATAATGCGGTGTTTGTTCTGTGCGCCGTAGAGCATGCAATGAGTACATACTTTGTTAATTAGCCTAGCTGCTCCGCCAGAGTAACGATAGATGTCGTCAATAGCTCCGTCAGTGAAGATGTCTCGTTCCGCACCGGCATAAGTCATGTGTCTCTCGATGTAGGCTCCTGTTTGGGCCCGGTCATAATGCGGAAGTTTGCATTGAAGATCGATGCGTTGACGAATCGCAGCGTAGGCTTGTAGGTTAATGCGATCCCACAATTCACTTTGCCCGACGAGGATGAGGGCCATTGGGCTTTGAGCATCCATCTTGAAATTTAGTAGAAAGCGAACTTCCTCCAGCATCTCTCGGTCCAAAAGATGACTTTCATCCACGACCACGACGGGCTGCAGTCCATGAATTCCCCGCATGAGCTCGATCTCTCGATGCAGCTGACGTTTCGCATCCCCGCGATAAAACTTCGATTCACAACCGAGTTGTTCCAGCAGCCCCTTGTAGAAGTGCCGCGGTGTCAGTTTTGAATCCGACAGATAGAGCACCTTGAACTTCGCAGGATCCAGTTCTTCGGCAAACCGCCGAATCGTTGTTGTCTTTCCGGTTCCGCAGTCACCGGTCACGACCGCAAACCATTGCCGTTCTGCCGCATATTCTAGCCGCCCCAGCGTCTCCTCCAAAATTTCCGACTCATATAACTCACTAGGCAGAATGTCCCTGGAGAACGGTGAACGGCTAAGCTCATAGAATGCCTCAAACATTGCCATTCACCTTGCCTTTCTTACGGAAGCTGATGGCCGGCACTTGCTCAGCGCGGCGCCCGCGACTTTGTACTTCAGCAACGCTTAACAGCCGCGATGAATCTGCCGGCAGCGGCTGAAGTTGATCCGGCAGTGGAGGACGTTTCCCGACACGTTCCCCGATTACGAGTTCCTTTACCTTCCATGGTTCGTGACCTTCGTACTCGATCACGAGCTCGGTGATGTCCGCCGGGTCATACACGACATCCACGGTACATCCGATGAACGGAAGCCCCACTTCATATTTACGCTCCAAGAAGCTGATGCACCCGGTTTTGTCGACTTTGCGGGTTTCGCAATGAAGGAATGCATTGGCGAGTATCTCTAGTTCCACAAACCGAAGCGCCTTCTTGTCACTTCGAAAGGCGGTTTCAGGGCTTCGTTTGTCAAGTGCTGAATGCGGCTTGTTCTGGTAGCATTCCGAAAGCCAAACTTCGAACAATTCATTCAGGCGGTCAAGCGTCTTTGGTTTTTCAAGTGCTGCTTCGCTAAGGAAAGAATCTACCACCCGGTTGAAGCGTTCAACTTTCCCGGTTGATTCGGGCGAGTATGGCCTAGCAAACAGAAGGCGAATGCCGAGCTTGGAGCACGTTCGCGTCATCCACTTAGTTCGATACTGCTTCCCGTTGTCGAAGTACACGGCTTCCGGAACACCGTACTTCTGAATGGCCTTTCGGAAGCTGTCTTCAATGATCGTCTTGTCCATGACCGGGTAAAACTCACCGTGCAGGACAAACCTCGTCGCGTCGTCGATAAAGGTAACGAGAAACACTTGTTTCATCGCTCCGTCCGGTCCAATGGGCAGATACGGACCGTACTTTATGTCCGAGTGCCATAGACGATTGCGGTGTGGCTGTTGGAATCGTCGAGCCGCTACACCTGAGTTTGCATACATTCGCATATGCCTTGTGCTATAACCACGTTCAGTGAGCTTCTCTTGAAGCGTGCTCCGTTTGATTTGACCTGGCTTAACGCGGCCTTCCCATTCCAAGATCTGAATGATCTGGGCAACACTGCGACTTGGCACTTCCCGCCGCAGCAAGATCGCTTGCTCCAAGACCTCCGGTGGAATGGCGGGGGCTGTGGGTTGTTTTCCTTTGCTCTTCGGCTTTAATCCGCCAAAGCCATCTTGCCGGTAGGCTGCTAAATACCGCCGCAGCGTTCTCTCCGATATTCCGATTTGCTCGCAAATTCTTTGCTTGATTTCCCTCGCCTTTGCCGGGTCGAGCCCTTCCGTAAGCAACGGGGCAAGGAGCTGCACACGATCCGCAGCGATCTGTTCCGCTTTCTTCTGATCTTTCATCCGTTTACACCTCTTTTGGTAGATTCGTTTACGAGTCTATCTCAGAGGGCTTCGGACAAGAATGCAGAACGGGTATGTACCCACAATTTTGAATTCACAACAGGTCGGACAACTCTTGCTAGCCATCCATCGGCATCTCCGACATAACGTCCGAATCTATGGTGTGCAGTTTGTGAAGGTGCGGACGGTTCCTTCACAACATCTAGATGAAAGCGAATGGCGATGGACTCTAGGCACCCTAACCAGTAGGTAGCCATTGAGCAAAGCCAAGTCCGCCAACGGTACAGTGTGGAGTTGTCTGCGGCAACATCTACTTCCGTGGGTTCAGACGCAATGACATTCTCCACACATTCTGATTCGTAACGCTTGTAAGGCACAATGCAGTCCGGTAACTCATGATGAATCTTCCGGCAAGCCGTACAACGTAGTCTTCGGATGACCAAGACGCTCTTTTCTCCCGTAGCATGTACAAGCTTCCGTTTTCGGCTCCCGATCACCGTCAAACTCGCAATGCAACAAGGACTAGGAACAATTTCTGCACACCTAACAAAAAACGCCGGGGATCTTCTCAACCAGCTCGTAATTTGATACAATGATCATACGTTTTGTGAGGGGATGTCTCCAGTGAGCTTGCGCGAACAGGCTCACGCTATATGGAGGCATCCTTTTCCTTTTCTGTGATACGGACATTATATTCGTCAATCCCCGGACAGGCAACACCGTCAGCTTTCGGGCATTATGCTTCAGCGTAAACAATCAAACGCTGATGCTACAAGTGATTTTCGGATTGAATGTATTCCAACAACTCCGTAATAATATGCGACAACGCATCCTCTCTTGGTATACGGATCGTCCTGCTGATATTCTCGATATCCCCCTGAAATAACTCAATGATTCGTAGCATTGCCTCTGAGTCTTTTTGTTTAGCTGCTTGTAATAGAATCAAAAATTCATGGTCTGTGATAATTGTTGAATCATTTTTTTCTTCCATTTACTCACCGCCTGCTGACTTATATGTAACTGCGCCGCCACCTCGGCTTCTGTTAATTCATCGATGTAAAGTTTATGAATAATGCTTCTCCCTTTTTCGGGTAGTGTTAAAAGAAGATCCTGCACAAAAATTCGGTTATCGATTGTATCGGAAGTATGATGTTGTACAGAGACGTTATCGAACAAAGAAAATTCATGTTGACGTATTCTTCTGTTTCGATATTGCAATCGCCATCCTATCCGATATACCTCCTTGCGGAAACGCTCAATCATTATTGATTGGCTGTCCATAAATCCCCCTCCCTCTTGTTCTGCTTCTATTAATATAGGAGTTTTTTGGACATATTTTACAACCGGAATAAGAACATCTGTTCCGAAGTGGATATGCAAGCTACAGATATCATTTCGCTGGTCACAAATGTCGGTTTTCCGGTTACACTTTGCTTTATTTTGATACGTTATGTTTTGCAGACTATTGGTGAGAAGTTAGATTGCTTAGATCAATCGTTGTCACGGCTTGCACAAGCAATTCAATCTGTATAGGAGAAGAACGGAGAATAGAAGTTATTTTATTGGATGAGCTCCTTCAAGTGCTCAAATCCGGGAAAGCTCCTTCGCTCAAAAAGCAGCCACGATTCGTGGCTGCTTTTTGATGGTATGTAACCCTTTAGATGCCTAAAAACGTCATATTAATAAGGGGAGGATGTGGAAACTACAAAGTAGGCAAGGTATACTTTTTATGATTGGAGGTTCATCATGAAAAAATCTTTATTATATTTAATAGCAGTCGCCCTAATCGTTGTTGGTTGTAGTTCCAATAAAAATACAAATCCATCCATAAAAGACGATGCTCAAAATGACGTGACAAATACAACGACTTATCTGAATGAAGAAGACTATATGGGTGAGGAGCAGGAAATTGTTCAAGTGTTAAATCGCTACTTAACCATTTTTGCTGAAAATAATGTAACAGCATATGGCGAGTTATATGTAGACCCTAAGTCTATGGAGAATCATGATGATCTAGGCAAAGAGGTTATCGAAATAACTAACCTTGATTTCAATCCGGATGTTAGTGATCTGGACGTGGGAGCAAATGATAAAGTTGTTGAAGTAAGTAAAAAGCAAAAAGTCCCGCGTGGCGACTCTAATATTGTTGAAGACAAACAAATGTTCTGCTTCACCGAGACGAATGAAGGATGGAAAATCAATTGGATCAGCGACTGAAGCATTAAGCTGCAACCAAAAAAAGCAAGCTTTAAGGCGTATGCCCTAAAGCTTGCTTTTCAATTTTAATGATCACTTGGATTAAAATCCTTTACCTGTGAGCCAAGTTGTTGGGTTTACGGTGACCATGGAATATACGGATCGGTTAGGGTCTGGTTTAGGTTCCCACTGTCCCACGGTACTGGAATCTACACGGTATCTGATTTGTGAAGAACCACCACCATCGAGCGCAACCCCTGTTGTAGCTCCGTATGAGCGTAAAAATTCACGTACATCCCACAGAGTTGCATCTTTCATCGTTAGAAGGATAATGGTCGAGCGACCGTTTAGTGCAGCAAACGCGATTGCCGTTCGTCCAGTCTGACTACTCGAACCGATGTTGGCGGCGAACTCTGGAGAAGCATTAATGGCATTATAATACTGAGTACTCGAGTAGTTTTGAGTAAGATGTAGGCTAATACCACCAATAGCCCATTTTACACTTTTCGCATTACTGGTACCAACGCCAGGATAATCGGTGAAACTTTTGACAACTCTATTATCCAGTGCCAGTCCACCTTCACGAGGATTAAAGTGATACATTACGCCCCGTCTTGTAGGCTGTGATACGCCAATCTACCAGAGCATCGGCCGTTTGAGTTCCCCCGCTTTTTACAGCCACACCATTGTTGACAGCTACACCAAGAAGATTCCCAGTAGTAGAGTTAAAGAATGTTCCGTTAATACCAAACTTACCAGAATCAAGGACGCTACCGTTGATCTTCTCTACAGCAACACTGATAGGGGTAAGTTCAGAATAGCGACTTCTTTTATACTCTTGATTCTAGAAGAACTGCCGCCTATGTTTCGTTTTTTATCTATCTATCGGTTTAGTTGATATTAGTTTCTAACGCGCTACAAGTAGCAACCCATTTAAAATACGTTAATGTGGCTTTCGCCATCATGAAAATTCATTTACGATAGCTTCTCATCAATTTCGATTCTATCATATTGCAAAATCCAGTTATTAAAATCCTTGTAAACCCCTTGTAACCCTTGCTTTGTTGTGTAGATAACATCACAACCTCTATCATCATAAATTTGTAATATTACTTCACGATTGATATTAACAAAAAATATATCATGTTTTATGATGGGTTTGATCCCCATATCCCTATTGCATATCGCTTTGATTAGATTGAGGTATTTTACATCAGAAACCTTACATTTTAAGCAAAAAGTTTTATATTTCAGATCATATTCACTATCATAATCATCAGTGAAAGACAACTTTTTTAGTAATTCTTTCGTTTTAACGTACTTTTTAAAAAAATTTACTTTTTGTATTTTTATGCTATCTTCATTGAGTACATATGCACATAAATAAATCTCATCATTCAACGGGAATAAATGCTTGAAAACGCTCACTGCTCGTAAATAAACTTGATTCATATAAAGGTCATGATCAATATCATTCATTGTTGGGTCACCTAATTCAAAACGAATTCCGTACGACCAAGAGTTAAATATACCTGTACGGAGGCTTAGTCCAGGAAACCTTTCATTTAAATAGTTCTGAATAGACATATGTTCCTCCTCGTAGTTAATTCTTTTTTATATCCAGGCATGGTAAGTTTTGTTTATACCAACCATGCCTTTCTTATATAAGTTATTTGCTTATTATTTTCCCATTCCCATCTAGAGATCTTTGTCGTTTATCCTTCGCATCTTTCAATTTCCATTTTTTACCTGCGTGTCCGGCCGTATCTTTTTCAATGGACCAACCCGTTTTCTTGTTTGTATACTTTTTCTTTCCTTTTGCAGGCTCAGTAAACTGGCCTAGATCTACATGATCTTTATCTTTTAATAGTTTTTTGGGATACCATCACTTAAAGATGCTCTGGGTTTAGTGGCCCACTGGAATCCCTTATATATCCCATATCCAAGTAGAATTCCACCAGCTACTATATCTCCAATTGGTAAAGGTCCGTCTGCGGCCGCAGCAACACCAGCTGTCCCAAATACACCACTTACAGAAGATCCACTTGGATCAGTATACATTACAGGATTGTTATTTGAATAAGTAAATTGATTTAAACTTAAAGGAACATAATTAATTCCAAAATATTTATCTTTTATAATAAATCTTCCGAGGCTGGCATTATAATATCTGGAAGTTAAATAAAATAATCCTGTAGACTCATCCTATCTATACCCAGCATAACGATAAGGATTCTTATCAGCTAAGACTCCATCTTTCGCCAAAATGTTACCCCATGCATCATATTCATATGATGCAACAACCAAACCGTTATGATCTGTCATGCTAACGACATCGCCATGGCCATTCAGATGGTAATAATATGTCTGGCCATCTACCGTCATTGCAACCGGATTACCTGCATTGTCCCAAGTATATTCAACTGTGAAATTATTGTTACCGTCGGTTTCGTATAATACGTGATCTGATCGCCGTCGTAAAAATAGTTGGTTATCCCGTCTGCAGTCTGGGTCTGAATCCGTCTTCCTTGCTCATCGTAGCTTGCTTTAAATAGGAATTGCTCCTCCGCTTGCTTGACTTCAATTAGTTGATCAAATACATCATAGATGTACTTGTGTTGCCCGTCATTAACCAGATTGCCATTGAAGTCATAACTGTATGTCTGTCCATCGACAGATTCTAAATGATTCCCTTCGTTATACGAGTAGTTGGTTGTATTCGTTTGAGTCCCTTTTGTAACGGACTTTTGTATTCGATTTCCTACTTTATCATAATCGTAAGTGACTTCAGTGCCATCAGTCAGCACTTCCTTAGTCAGTTGGTCTCGTTCATCGTAGGTGTAAGAAACGGCCCCTTTACCTGTTTGGATCCTAGAGATATTACCATTGCCATCATACGTAAAGCTTTGCTGGCTAATTAGTTGATCACTAGCCGTATAGTTTCCGAATGACTGTAATCGATTCCCGGTGTCATACAAAGCTCTCGTAAAGAGGCCATTTCCGCGAATAGTTTTTGTTAAGGCACCGACTGCGTTATATTCATAAGACACAAGGGTTTGATTGTTTTTCTTAACGCTAACAACTTGATCCAACTCATTATAGACATACTGGAGATTAGAGCTTAATGATGTTCCAGCAGTGAAAGTTAATGTCTCGAGCAGATTATTTGGAACTTATGTTTCACCTGCAGGGAAATATCTAACTTTAACCAAAGTAAAAAACTCTTACGGAGCCACTATTGGTTATGATTTGACTGATTAACATGGTTATAAATTGCATTTTAAAACAGTTTCAAATGATGAACATGTCAGCATAATTAAAGCTAGAGTTAGTTATGAAATGGATCTCCATGAGAATAAAATCACATATCAGTACGATTCGAATGGAAACCTGACGAGCATTACAGATCCATCAGGACGTATAATCACTTTTAATTATGATGCTAGTGGTTTAGTGGATTATTCTGTCTTGGAAGGTCGTAAAACAGATTATACCTATCAGAATGGGAAACTGATTGCAGTAGATCAATATAGCAGTGATGGCACTTACAGTCGCACACAGTTTCAATATAGCAGCAATTATATAAAAACTGTTATTGATCCAAATAGTCGTACAACAACGTACACGTACAATGCAGAGCTGCTGGAAAAAATACAAGAACCAGTTACGGATGGATCGGGACAAGATTTAGAAACAAGACCCGGTACAACATACAGCTATAATCTAACTGCTCATACAGCATCCGTTACAGATCCAAACGGAAATACGACGAATTACATGCTCGACTCTAATTATGCGGCGAAAGCCATTACGGATGCTCAAGGATATAATTCGCAATACACTTTTGACAGCAATTATAATCTCACCGAGATAATTGATCCGAAAACAAAGAGTGTAAGACGAACATTTGACGCAAACGGAAATATGCTCTCTGAAACTGATGAAGAAGGAAACGTTTCAAGTTATACGTATAATCAGTTTAATCATGTTTTAACGGCTAAGGATCCAAAAAATAACGTAACAACATATTCTTATACAGCATACGGCGATGTTGAAACCATAACTGATGCCAAACAACAAGTTACATCTTACGCCTATGATAACTACGGAAATCTGATGAAAGTGACCTATCCTGACAATTCAGTTGTATTGTATAGCTATGATGAAAAAGGTAACTATGTTCAGATGATAACAGACGCTGCAAACAATACGACCACAACAATTACGGATAGCGTTGGTAATGTCATAAGTAGAACGGACAGTAATGGAAGTACGACGTCATATCAATATGATAAGCTGAATCATTTGGAACAAGTTTCAGAAGCAGATGGAATTATAACAAGTTATAAATATGATCTTGCAGGGAATTTAGTCGAATCATATTCATAATTTTTTATGTTTCCACGGTCTGTTTCACTTTCAACTTGATCGTCATCCGTATAAGTAAATTGATGATCATTATTAATGGAAATCAGGTTGCCATTTGGATCATAAATATATGTCCATTGAACCCCGTCTGCAATAATCGATTTTACCTGGTTTAGTTTGTTATAGGAAGTTGAAATAGTGTTACCATTAGGTGTTTTTGTCTGGATCAGATTTCCATTATTATCGTACGTATACTTTGATATTTTTCCAAGAGCGTTGGTTTCTTTAATTAATTGATTTAGACCATTATAAACATAGCTATCGACCGCATTATTTGCATTTTTTGAAACAGAATTATATTGAAACTCATGTGTAGTACCATCACTATCTGTAAACAATACCTTACCAGTCTTATAGGCATCGATTATTGTCTCAGACCCGGTGTATGACCAACCATAACCAAATGGTGATGCCTCTACAGATTTTGAGTTATATGTTCGGATGAAATCAAGAGATACATTCCCTCTGCCGGTAAGTGAGTAATCTGTAAATTGAATCACATTATTACCGGTACCAAGATTTGTATAGCTATTCCCATTAGCTAAAGAGTGGCTATCAAATGTCCAATAATCTTCTAATCCAAGTCTACTAGCCGAGTAATAGGTTACACTGAGCAACGGCGTGTAAGTTGCGTTTGTTGTATCGTCACCAGAAATAAACTTTTTATAGCTGTTTGTTGTTTCTGCTGAGCTCTTGATCAAAAAACCTTTATTTGAACTAGGATCTTTAGCCCAGCTTTCAATTAAATTTGGAGATAAAGACCATTTGTAGTTTGCAAATAGTGAAGTCATTGGTCCAACAGGTGTTGTGGACATCTGCGAAGTAATGTAGTCTCCTCCCTGTTTTGTCCAAAGATTTGTAGCATCAACATCCAAGAGGCCGAGTATTCTGTCCATGGTTTGGTTATAGCGTGTAAAGTCACATTTATATCTGTATCATTCGATACTGATGCTAGCCAGAGATTTAAGTCAGCAGTCAACACATTTGCCCCTTGCGGGATAGAAGAGGTGTCAAACTGGATAAGTGACCGAATAATATTCGAACTTATTGCATCTTTGTAAAGACCAACCCCCAGTGTGGTATCAGTAGCGCCAGTCTGTTTTGGAAAAGCACTGCGGATATTGGTATCGGCCGTTACTTCTCTCAATTCTCTTTTGCCGGCCCCCCCAAAAGTTCTTAGATCTGACGGAATCCCCAATTTATTTTACGAAGTGATGCTTTCATGTACGCGATGTATAGTCAGTCACAAACTACTTAAGTTACAAGAATCTATTGGAAATACGGTTTTCTGAGTTATGGGTACATTTTGAGTTATAGCAACTATAAAAGTTACGAGTTTTTAAATCGAATCACAGATATCGTGTAAATCATAGCTGTCTGCGTATATCAACTGCTATCTGCGTTACAGTCAGCATTCGACGATAACAAAAAGATGTCGGCGCACGGTTTTCATCCCGGGCACCGCCATCTTGTAGTTGCTAGTTTTTTTTAACTAGGCTGCTCCTCCGTCAAGTACACTGTCCTGATGATTTACAGTCTTAAACGGAAGCGCAACGCTTCGGGTTGTAAAGCTTTACAGCTATTGTTCGATCAACAGATCCAGTGGAACCTCCTGCTCGTTCTCCGGCTGGTCAAGTGGGAACACACGGGCGGTCTCACGATCCTCGTCCACATGCTGGATATAGATCGGGGTTCCGTTGAGGAGCACATTCGCCATAACCGGCGAAGCGGCAATTTCCTGGGCACGGTGTATATTCATGCTTGCACCTCCATATCAAGATTGGCACTGCTTAGTATTCTTTAATCTTCCCTGATTATTCCGTTCATTTTCTACAGCGTTCTCATTTACGCTGGACAGTCGTAGCGCCCGCCCATGCGCCGCATACATATACTTAAGGTGAACTCACTTTAATGTCGAAGGAGTTTTATTCATGTCAAAAGCATTAATCCGGCTTGAAGACATCAGCCCCGGCGGATGGTACGAAACGGAAGAACAGCAAGCCAAGCTGCTCGCGATTGCAAGCGAGCTTCACACCCAATCCATACCGTTCCATCTTGCCGTCATACCTCGGTATAAAGACCCTGCTCGTGGAATCGACAGGTCGTTGACCGATCCTGACGACCCCGTATCCGTCCGTTTCCTCCGTCTCCTTCATAAAATGGTTCATTTTGGCGCATCATTCGGAGTACATGGATATACCCACCAATATGCGAATGCCACCACCGGGGACGGGTTCGAATTCGCCTATGACGGCTGCTTGCACGACTGCCCTCCGGACGATGCCCCGTTGGCCGCCAGCTCACGCCGTGAACTGACCCGATCCTATGCTTACCGGCGTTTGAAGCTCGCTCGGAGCTTAATGGAGCAGGCCGGGCTTACTGCCGTCTGGTTCGAAACGCCGCATTATACAGCTTCTCGGGCGCAGCGGCGAATTCTTGAAAGCTGCTGTGGACTGATGTACGAAACTCCACCTCATGCACCAAGCCTAAATGCCGCAGCCCTTTTCAGCCCATCTGGACATAGCTTGAGTAACGGAACCTATTACGTGCCCACGCCGCTGTACTATGTAGCGGGTGACAACATTGAGGGGGATGTCCGGCGCATTCAGCAAGCGGTGCAAGAGAAGCTTCCGCCGACAGAGCTGGCGTCATTCTTTTACCATCCTTATTTAGAGTTTCCTTATATAAAGCTTCAAGCCGATGGCACCGCTCAATATGATCCGTCCTCTCCGTTAAAAAGAATCATTAGCGCCATCAAGCGCTCGGGCCGTACATTTGTCTCTGTAACCTCCTTCATGCCCTTTATCCCGGACTTCAGGGAGAGCAGTCTTCCTTGGAGTAACGGCGACCGGGTCCATGCGATTGCAGGCCGTCCCGGCTCACAAGCCCGCCAAGAAGCGGCATTGCTTATCCGCAAGCTTGATTCCGACACTTGGTACCGTGCTTCGCTAAACGCCAACAGCTTGATTAAAATCGATAATGGCCTCTGCAGCATGCGGCCCATTCTGGCTGGCTGGCCCGATCGTATCGGCGGCAAGGAAGTTGTGGGGGATTACAACGGTGACGGAATCGACGATATCGCGGTATGGTATCCTCAGCTCGGGCAGTGTCATATAGCACTCGGTACAGCCGAAGGCAGCATGCATCCATCAGGGGTCTGGCTTCATGCGCCGGATTTTGCGGATTGGGATGCATACACCGGCGACTTTAACGGGGATGGACGGGATGACTTGCTGTTATGGAACAGGGCTTCAGGCCAAGTCGCTCTTGCCTTCGGTGACCTGCACGGTTTTAAACAACCTTTGCTTCTACCTGAGCGGATCGTATATGATCCTGAACCACGTCTAGTTCTAGGCATCGGCGACGTAAACGGCGATGGGCAGGACGATCTCGTCCTGTGGAATCCGTCCAAGGAGATCTGCGAGGTTTGGGTTAACCAAGGCGGTCACTTCAACTATGAGGGAGTTTGGTATAGAACGGATGCATCCCAGCTCGGCAGCATCACGTCGTTTCGCCTTACGGATGTGGATGGGGACGGGTGTGATGACCTGTTGCTCATGGATCGGGTCCAGGGGTATTGGTACATTGTGTACAGCAGCGGAACAACATTCGGACCGGAAGCTCGACGGTTTGGGCCATGGCTTCCGGGGAAGGAAATCATCCCGCTGGCTCTGGATCTTGCCGGCTCCGGCCGGGCGAGTTTGCTGGCCTGGTCTCCGGATTCAAAAGGCGGAATCCTTGATGCAGCGATCAACACCCTGGACCGGACAAGAAATGAAGGACATGGTATACTGCATTTGCCAAAATAATTTTAACTTCATCGGATTCCATGAATCGAGACTTTCATAGAAGTCGTCATGGATTTTGCATGAACCTTTGGCCCCTAATACCTAATGTGGAGGAAGTACCATGTCCTATGCAGAAGCACCACCCTTAAAGATCATCAAGCCCAAGCTCCCGAAACAGCTTGAGCCAATCCGTCTATCCGAAGCAGGGATTGATGACGAATCGTCATTCCAGCAGTTCTCCTGCAAAGACGAGACGCTCTCCGATATTACGGCACATAAAGTGCTATTCGATCAAATGACGTTTGATAACGTGGCCTTCGAACGGGTTTCGCTTCGGCACGCCGAACTCACCGATATCGTATTTCGGCAATGCGATCTATCCAACGTCGATTTCAGCGAAGCCATCCTGCATCGCGTAGAGTTCCATCATTGTAAGCTGGTAGGCATCGATCTGGCGGCAGCCACTATTCGAAACGTCCGGTTCGAGCAGTGCGCAGGCGATTATGCCACCTTTCGGTTTGCCAATATGAAGGGCGTATCCTTTCAGTCGACGACGCTGATCCAATCGGATTTTTATCATTCGGAGCTTTCGAAGGTGGAATTTGCCGAATGCCAGATCGATAAGGCGCAGTTCTCCGGCACGAAGCTTGCCGGTATCGATCTAAGCCGGACGGATTTTCATAATTTAGGCGTTACGCTGGAGGACCTTCAGGGCTGCATTATATCCCCCGTACAGGCTATTTTGTTTACCAGAATCTTCGGCCTTGTCGTCAAGGAATAGGAGCGTAGAGTCCTGCTTAAGCGTGAACAACATGCTTAACCTGGAAACACTTGAGTTCCTTTAGCGCGAAAAAGGGCCCTCGCGAAGTGTCATAAGACCTTCGTCAGAGCCCCTTGTTTATTCACTATTCATCATGATTCAAAATACTAAATGTACGCTTATAAAATTCGCTTCTATTGATCCAGCGTGTATAACGGCAGATCGAGCGGAAGCGGCGCCGGCATCTCGCAAGTGCTCTTCATCTCGTACTGCTTGCCCGAATCGGAGGAATCATGGAATGCCCACATGGCTTCCAGCACGTGATAAGCCAATTCACCGCTTGCGCGGTGGGATCGTCCGCTTCGGATAGCGTACGCCATGTCCGCAGGTCCGATGCCTCTCGTGTTCTGATCGTAACCCGGCAGAAGCGGCTCCTCGGTCCATTCGCTTTCTCCGGTCAAGCGGTATTTCACGGAACCGCCGAACGTATTCGGGTCCGGTACAAGCATTGTTCCTTGGGTGCCGTAAATTTCGATATTCGGAAGCGTGCTGCCGCCGAACACGTCAAAGCTGGTAATGAGCGTCCCGATGGCGCCGTTATCGAACCGGAGCAGTCCGGCCACATGCGTCGGAATGTCCACCTGAATCTTCTGCCCATACTTCTTCTCGCTCGTAATGGTCCGCTCGGTCAACGCTTTGCCAGTCATGCCGCTGACGCTGCGAATCGGGCCGAGGAGCTGAACAAGCGCCGTCAAATAGTATGGTCCCATATCAAACATCGGTCCTCCGCCTGCGGCATAATAAAATTCAGGGTCCGGATGCCAAAATTCGTGTCCCCGGCTCATCATAAATGCCGTAGCCGCGATCGGCGTGCCGATCTTGCCGTCCCTGACGAGCTTTAATGCCGTCTGGATCCCCGCTCCGAGGAAGGTCTCCGGGGCACAGCCGACCAGCAGCCCCTTCTCTCTCGCAGTCTCCAGCACGACCAGCCCTTCCTCCCGGGTGACGGCCAAGGGCTTTTCCACGTATACATGCTTCCCGGCTTGCAGCGCATCGAGCGTTATCTTGGCATGCAGCGCCGGAATGGTGAGATTGATGACAATTTCGATTTCGGGGTCGGCCAACAGCTCTTCCGTCGTGTATACGTGGGGGATGCCGTAATGGGCAGCCTGCTCCTCTGCGCGGGAACGGTCAATATCCGAGCATGCCTTCAGCTCCAGAATATCGAATTTTTGACAGTTTTCCATATAGATGCCGCTGATTTTTCCGCAGCCAATGATCCCTGCTTTAACCTTGTTCATGACTTCGTCTCCTTTTGTGCAGCCTACTGGCTGTCTCCCATCCCGGTATACCCTTGCTCGCCGTTGAACAGCTTGAGATCGCCGCCGCCGTACAAGGTCTTGCCTTCAGCCGCCCATAGCAGGCCCCTGCGCATCAATTCCTTGACCTGCGGCATATCCACGATATCCGCATGATGTCCCAAGGAGTTGTAGTACACGCGACCGTATCCCCATCGCTTGGTCCAGACAACCGGCATGTCAACAGCCTTGTTCAGCACATGCGGTCCGGATACGACCGGAAAACGGGTCGTCGCCAGCACTTCAACCGCCGGATCGACATGCAGATAGTATTGTTCGGATACCACCGTGAAGTCCTGAATGCCTTCAACCAGCGGGCTGGAGCTTTGCTTGATTTCTACCAGATATTCAACGCCGTCGTTGCCGGGGTGCGCGACCCACTGGCCGCCGGTCATAAACTGCCAATCGACATTGTTACGGAACGAGTCGCACATTCCGCCGTGGCATCCGGCGATGCCGGTTCCTCCTTGCACCGCTTCGGATACATTCGCAACCTGCTCCTTGGATATGTCGCCCATCGTCCATACCGGGACGATCAGATCCAATTCTTTCAGCTTCTCTCCGTCGTTGAACGCATCCAAGGTATCTGAAACCTCAACGTCAAACTTCGCCTCGCGCAGCAGTCCGGCGAAGATGCCTGCCACCTGCTCCGGCTCATGGCCATCCCATCCGCCCCATACGATTAATGCCTTTTTCATACTCCGCACTTCCTTTATATGATCTGTATAATAAAAGCTCGATAACGTCCGGTTCAAAGTCTTCGTTCGGCTAACGCTCTCACGCTCTCGCGCATCCGCTTCCACCGGCTGCCGTCACAATGATACCTCTAACATCGCAATCTCAATTACACCACACGCTTTCGCGAGTCACCGAATTCTTCTGTATGGTCTTGCTTACATCTCCGACAGTGACACCCACCGGCGTTCTTCAATGGACTTATCCACGGCTTCCAGAACAGCTTGGCACTTCACGCCGTCCTCAAAGCTAGGGACAGGCTGTCTGCCTTCCGCAATCGCTTGGGACAGCTCCAGGACTTCATGGATGAAGGTATGCTCGAAACCGATCGTATGCCCCGGCGGCCACCAAGCCTCCATATAATCATGGACAGGGTCCGTTGCAAGCACCCGCCGGAAGCCCTGTACATCCTCCTCGTCGGATGTGAAATAAACCTCCAGCTCGTTCATCCGTTCAAAATCGAATTTGACGCTGCCCAGGCTTCCGTTGATTTCGAAGGCGTTCGTACTGCGATGGCCTGCAGCAAAACGCGTGGCCTCGAAGCTGCCAAGGGCGCCGTTCTCAAACCGGGTCAGGAACAACGTAGCGTCGTCCACCGTCACCTTGCCTTTAGGCCCATCCCCGCTGCCTTTGGCGCTCAGCCCCGTCATCTCGCTGGCAATCGGACGCTCCTTGATGAAGGTCTCGCTCATCCCAATAACCTCCTGCATGTCGCCGACCAGATAATGAGCCAGGTCGATCAGATGGGCGCCGAGATCGCCATGGGAGCCTGAGCCGGCCACTTCCTTCTGCAGCCGCCATACGAGCGGGAACTGCGGATCCATGATCCAGTCCTGCAGAAACCATGCGCGGAAATGATAGATTTGTCCGAGTCTGCCGCTGTCAACCAGCTTCTTCGCAAGCCGGACCGCCGGCGAGAACCGGTAGTTGAACCCGACCATGTGCCGGACGCCTGCGTCCTCGGCTGCCTGAAGCATTTCTCTTGCGTCGGCGAGCGTTAACGCCAGGGGCTTTTCGCAGAAAATATGCTTGCCGGCCTTCGCAGCCGCAATCGCAATTTCTTTATGGGCATCGCTAGGAGCATTGATATCAATCAGATCGATGTCCTCCCGCTGGATCAGCTCGCGCCAATCGGTAATGCTTTCATTCCATCCAAGCTGATCCGCCGCCTCCTGAACCGCCGAAGCATTGCGGCCGCAGATCGCCTTCATTTCCGGCTTCAGGGCATTCGGGAAAAACATCGGAAGGCTCCGGTACGCGTTGCTGTGCGCCTTGCCCATAAATTTGTAGCCAATCATTCCGACTCGCAGTTGATTCATTGTTCATTCCTCCTTTGTTATTCATTACTTTCGTTTCAACGATGAAGCACGGATAACCAGACGGGTAGGCAGTTTCCGGTGAAGCGGGATACGGCTCACAGCGGAAGACGGCGTTTGCTCCAGCATGCCGAGAACATGCTCAGCGGCCAAGCAGCCCAGTTCATAGAAGGGAACCCTTACACTCGTTAACGGCGGGGCTCCGAGCTCGGCGGCATCCGAATCATCATAGCCGACGAAGGCTGGCATCTCCTCCTCCGGGACACCCATCGAGCGCAGGCCCTGCTGAAGCCCGATCGCCATCCGGTCATTCGCCGCAAATACGGCGTCGATGCCCTTCAAACGGGCAGCAACCTTCTCCGCTGCTGCAAATCCGCTTTTCCGGCTGAAGTTACCTTCGAACAGCAGCGATTCATCAAGCTCGATTCCCGCCTCTTCCAATGCCCGGCAGTACCCGGACATACGATCCCGGCTGTTGGAATATTCCGGAGGGCCGTTGAGAAAGGCGATCCTCCGAAAGCCCTGCTCAATAAGATGTTTCACGGCTTCGTAGCTGCCCTCCACATGATCGGCGTCCATCACGTGAAAGCACTCCCCTTCAAAGTGCTGATTAATCAAGCAATAGGGGTGTCTTCCTTCGCTCAGCTGCCGGATAGCCGCTCGTTCGCCCTCCTCGTCCTTGGCTCCAAGGATGATGCAGGCGTCGACCTTCTGAGTCCGGAACAAATTCAAATAGTCCATGGTGCCGCCCGGTTCGCGAAACAGCATCAATAAATCATATTTGCCCTCCAGCGCTTTACTGCCAATGCCGCTTAAAATTTCCGAGAAATAATACGCGGAGAAGATCCGTGCTTTCGGCAGATACGGCATGACAACGCCGAGGTTGCCGCTCCGGCGGCGCGCAAAGCTTTGGGCCAGCGCGTTCGGGGTATATCCGAGCCGTTCTGCGGCTTCCATCACCCGCTGCCGGGTCTCCTCCCGGATCGGACCAACCCCGTTTAATACCCGGGATACGGTGGCTTCCGATACACCGGCAAGCTGTGCGACTTCCTTACGACTAGCGATAATCACCATGCCTCCTGCAATTTTATGTACGCGCGTACATTTTCTCATGGAGTCCAGCCGATGTCAACAGATACATGGCCTATTGTTCCTGATTTCTTCTTGTTTCAGTTGTATATCCGGCATTGACGTTATAAACTTTATGAGTTCTTTCTTTTTAAGCTCGGCCGGATGCTTGTCCAAATGTTGTATAATGGACGGGCTGGACGCAGAACCCCAACTCAATATGAAAGAGAAAGCTGCACGATTATTACTTGGGAAGATGTCGGGGTGACGCCAATCATGCTATTTAGCTAACATATGAACATAAAGGATAGGGGATTACGAATGAACACTCAACTGCAAACAACCGTAAGCAACCCGCAGAAAAAAAGCTACATTCTCCATTTGGCAACGATCTTCCTCGGCTTTATCATTTTTGGAATTTCGGAAAATATTAAAGGACCGGCCATTCCCCGGATTCAACTGGATTTTCGGCTGGATGAAATGCAGATCGGCACCTTGCTGTCGCTCAATGCGCTCGGTTATTTGATCGCCTGCTCATTTACGGCCATCCTGACCCGCAAGATCGGCATCAAATGGGTGAGCATGCTTGCCTTTGGTTCGATGGCGGTCTCAGGCATTTTCATCTTCCTATCCCACAGCTACCCGATGTTCACCGCTTCGTACTTCCTGATGTACATCGGGAACGGGATGCTGGAGATTGGCCTCGCCATTCTGGCTGCAAGAATATTCGTCCGCAATACGGGAACGATGATGAACCTGTCCCATTTTTTCTATGGCATCAGCTCTACCGTGGCTCCGATGCTCGCCTCGGGATTGATGACCGTCACCGTTCTCGGCTACACCATTGATTGGCGAGGCATGTATTTGGCGATGCTGATGCTCTCCGTACTGCCGATGATCCCTGCGCTGATGAGCAAATTTCCGGGCGACGATCATCCTGAATCCGAGCGGACGCCTCTGAAGCAATTAATCAAGGATCGGGCGCTGTGGCTGATCGTCATCATCCTGTCCTTCGGCGTCGTATCGGAAATGGCAGTCGGCGGCTGGCTCGTTAATTTTCTTGAAAAATCGTACAACTGGGATCCGGCTGCGGCAGCCGGCATGCTATCCGCATTTTTCCTGTGCTTCTCCGCGGCGCGCCTGCTGCTAGGGCCGATTACGGACCGGATCGGATTCACCTTGTCGATTATCATCCTCTCGGGATTCACGGGCATCTGCACCTTTATCGCCATTTTCGGCGGGGAATCCTATGCCTTTCTATTCGCAGCGGCAGGAATCGGCATCGCTCCGATTTATCCGACGGTTATGGCCCTGATTGCCAAGCGATACCCGAAGGAGAGCGATACGGCGATTACCTTCACGGTCACGATGATGGGCATCGGCAGCGTAATCGGCAACTACGCCATCGGAGCCATCACGAGCGGCTTCAAACAATTGTACGGCAGCGGAACCGAACTGGGGCTGCTGCGGGGTCTTCAGGCCGGTTACGGTTTTATCGGCTTATGCGCCCTGATATGCTCGCTGTTCGGCATTGTGCTGTACCGATACTTGAAGAACCGTAAGCAGCTGGTTTAAACAGGCTTTCACCGCCGAGTTATCGCCCATGCCGGGCGCACACAAGAAAAGAGGACGTCCACCAGGGGACATCCTCTTTTTTTCGATTGACCGTTTCATGGCATTACGCGTAAGCTCCTGCTGCCATTTCCGCTCGTATTAGCCCAAATCCGGCTTGTCGACCAGTTCGATGCTTGCCTTATCCGTGTGATGCAGCTCGAATACGATGACTTCATTGCTTCCCTTCTTCAGAAGCGGACCGGGCAGATAAAGCGTCGCTTGAGGTCCCTGCTCCCAGTATCGCCCAAGATTGAACCCATTGATCCAGACGACGCCTTTCACCCAGCCGTCCAGTCGAACGAACGTGTCCAACCGATCTTCCACATGGAATTCTCCCTTATAAAATGCCGGACGGTCCTTCCGCCCTGCATTAGGCGCCGGCAACGGCCCGAACGGCACTGCCTCCAGATGATCCATCGGCAAGCAGGAAATGCTCCAATCGTACAGAAACTGGTTATTCATCCGCACGCCTTCGGTAATCCCTTTGTAATCCTTCAAGCGGGGACCATAATTGACGCGCCCCATGTTCTCCACAACGATGTCCAGCTTGGCGCCTGCTGCTGGAATGTCCAAAGAAATAGGCGCATTATTCCAGCGTTCCACGGTCCCCTGGTATACGCCATCGAGAAACACCTGGGCTCGGTCATGCACTTCTTGCAGATGCAGGGATTCGCCTTGCCGCGGACCGGAAATTTTTGTGGAGTATACGATAAAACCGTAGTTTTGACCAAGCAGCTCCATCGGCACCGGTGTTCGGTGCTTCTCGCTGGAGGCCAATACCGGCAAATTCTCAAGCAGATCGGCATAGGAAGTCATGCTGACCGTCCCGTATGCCTTCTTCCGCACCGGATCAGGCAGCGCCGGCAAGTCCCCGAGCTCCACACCTTGGTGCTTTGCAATCACCTGCCGGACCGCCTCATACTTCGGTGTAACATCGCCGCACTCCGATAGAGGCGCATCATAATCATAGCTTGTAATGGTCGGCTCGTATTTGTCATGATAATTCGCGCCATTGTAAAATCCGAAATTCGTCCCGCCATGGAACATGTAAAAATTAACGGATGCGCCAAGGGCCAGCATTTCGGCAAACACCGACGCTGCGTCCTCCGAATCCCGCGTATGGTGCGGCTTCATCCAATGATCAAACCAGCCGTTCCAATACTCCATGCACATCAGCGGATCTTCGGACCGGTACTCCCGCAGCTTGGCGAACGCTTCGGAGGGCCTGGATCCGAAATTGACGGTGGCCGTTACACCCGGAACGGTTCCTCCCTGCAGCATGCCGTCAGTTGGACCGTCCGAAGTGAACAGCAGCACATCCACGCCCCTTGCGATCAATGCCTCCTGAAGATACTTCAAGTATGCCGTATCATTGCCATAGCTGCCGTATTCATTCTCGATTTGGACGGCAATGATCGGTCCGCCGTTCGTGGACAAGAGCGGCACCAGACGCGGGATTAACTCGTCATAATAGGCATCGACCTTCTTCAGGAACTTCGGATCCAGGCAGCGAAGCTGCATATGCGGATCCTGCAGCAGCCATGCCGGCAGCCCGCCGAATTCCCACTCTGCGCAGATGTAGGGGCTCGGTCTGACGATAACGTGCAGCCCCAGCTTCCCCGCAAGCGTGATGAAGGCTTCGATATCCGCCATGCCGGAGAAATTGAACCTTCCTTCATCCGGCTCATGCCAATTCCATGGTACATAAGTCTCGACCGTATTCAAGCCGCATGCTTTCAGCTTCAGCAGCCGATCCTCCCAATATTCAGGCACAACACGGAAGTAATGAATCGCGCCCGATAAGATTTGAATCGCTTCCTCTCCAAGAACAAACTGCTGGTTAACCGCTTTCAATTGTGTCATGGAAACATCCCCTCCGTTTTCCGATACTTGATTCTACATACGTATCATCTATGAAAAGAACGGCTCACTCAATCTCCAAATGGAGCATCTTCTATACCATTTGTGCCATTTTCTCGCAAGGATCCGCCTATCCATATGATATGATAGATTACACGATACGCTGATTCATTCGATAAAGGAGTCCCGGTTCCCATGGATATTAAATTCCGATTCCCCAATATGATCAATACCTTGCAGGTAACAGGCTGCCATTTCGATCATCAACCGCCGGGGTGGCACTATCCGAGACATCATCACCATCTGTTCGAGCTTCTCTATTGCATGGAGGGCGAGGTTGAACAGGAAATCCACCGGGACCGCTTCACGCTGCGGGAAGGCGAATGGCTGCTGATCAAATCGGGGGTGCGTCATCAATCTTCGAACCGTTCGAGCAGGCCGTACGGTTATTTCAATGTACATTTTGATCTGGACGATACCGACATTCGGAGCAGATTGTCCGCTGCGCCGTTCCGCCATTTTCCGAGATCCGTGGGAGAACGGACCAAGCTCGGCGAATATGTAAAAAAGCTGGAGGGAATTATCCCGCGGAGTCTGAACATCAAGGAAGGGATCTCCGACCAGACCGGTCAGCTCCAGCACGAGCTTTCGTTCGAAGAGCGGCTGCTTCTGCAATCCTACACCCTGCTGATCATACATGAGGTGCTTATGCTTCTAAATTCCCCCGTGCTGGGTCCTGCGCTTCCTTCCCAAGCCCCTTCATCGGCGGCTCCTCGCCCAGCATCAGCGATGACCGCCGATGTAGCACATGCCATCGAAGAGAAGCTGCTGTCGGGATTATCCGGGGATGCTTCGGTCAGCCGCGTTGCTCGGGAGCTTAATCTGAGCCGCAGCCAGTGCAGCAAGCAGTTCACCAAGATTTATGGCATGTCCCCAAGGCAGTATGTCAGCAGGCAGAAGCTCAACCTGGCTAAGGAACTCCTGGTAACGACTAACCTGCCGGTCTATGCCATCGCCGACAAGCTCGGTTTCCGTTCAGCAAGCCATTTCTCGAGACAGTTTCGCCGCTGGACCGGACAATCGCCGACCGATTATAAGCCCCGTACCTAACATTGACACTGCCCCCGCATTACCCGGGAGATCGGCAGCGCGGTACCGTCCCTTCATGACGCTTCACGGGCAGAGCGGCTATTCGTTATTAGGATGTGTCTTCCAAATCAAGCAAGCCAAAAACTCTGGATTTGAGCCGCTTCCCGCTGAACATTTCTCCTTTAAGTGATTTTTAGTTAGTTACTTGACAATGAATAGATGAGTCTGTATGATACAACGTATTGTTATTCCTATACGAAAAGTTAGCTAATAACATTACTAGGGGTTTGGCGCCGTCATAGTCACGGTCAAAACGTCTAAAAAAGGAGTGAACGACTCAAAATGAAAAGCTATGCTTCTGCAGGCACTTTGATCATAAGGGTTGTCCTAGGGATTATCTTCTTGGCCCATGGGCTGGATAAATTCGGGAGTGGCATCGGCAATATCGAGGGCTTCTTCGAGAGCCTTGGCATTCCGGCATTCATGGCTTCGGTTGTCGCCATAATCGAAATCGTCGGCGGAACCGCTCTCATTCTGGGCTTCGCCACCCGCATCGCTTCCGTTGTTCTAGGAATCGTGCTGATTGTTGCCATCGTGCAGGCCAAGCTCGGGATGGGATTCCTGAACGGCTACGAGCTCGACGTTGCGCTTCTTGCCATGGCGGCCCATCTTGCGCTGAGCGGCAGCAGCCTGCTATCCGTCGATTCATTATTTACCAAGAAGCGCTAGGTGTAAGCTGCGTTACAACCGAGCAGCCAACGGCCGATTGCCCGAAGATCGGCAGCGGCAGCATTCCAAGCATACTCCGGCCATCGTGCCCCTCATAATAGGAAATCAACATTAAGAAAGCTGCACCGATATCCCGGTTTGTCCGGATATCAGGTGCAGCTTTCTTGTTCTTGATAATGGATTTCCACAGCGCCAAAATAAACTTCAATCTTCTTGCTAAGCCGTTCTCCCGCTTGAGTCCACCGCTTGGGTCTGCTTCTTTTGCATACTTACGATGACGAAAGACAACCCGGCTGAAACCGCAATACAAACGGCACCGATGATGTAGACCATCCGAATGCCGAGCGTATCCGCAATCAGACCGATGACGGCGATTGAAATGCTCGTAATCGTTGAAAGCAGAATGCCGCGCGATGCGTATACCTTCGGCAGCATGGATGGCTCGATGCTCGTCTGGAAAGCCGTTTGCTGTGCAACGTCCCTCAGCTGATACGCCGGTCCCATTCCGATACACAGCACGAGTGCAACCATCGGAATGCTGTTCAGCCCGTACCACAGCGTCAGCAGGCTGAACACGGCGGAGCCTGCAGCCATACAAGCGATCAAATGCTTCTGGATAAACGATGAGAACAGAACCGTCAGCAGACCGCCCAGAATCGCGCCCGCATAATAGCTTGCATTAATAAAGCCCCACCATGCTTCTCCTTGATGCAGCACTTCCTTCACGTAAACCAAGGTAATGGCACCGACCCAGATCGTTCCGGCAACGCCTTCAATCATATCCATAAGCGTTACGATACGAAGCGTCGGGATACGCCATAAATACGACCACCCCTCAAGAATCGCCTTACGATTCGGCTTCGCACGCCGCGGGCCCGAATCGTCACCTGGCATTACCCGTGTGACAAGCAGCAGGCTGATCACCGATACCCAGATCAGGATGGCCGTAATGATTAACGTCGGTTGATGCCCGATCTGGGTCACCAGGAAGCCTGTGAAGGTGTAGCCCGCAATTTGCAGCGATTGCTCCGTCACCGACAGGGAGCTGTTCGCCTTTACAAGCCGGTCCGACGGCACGATTCGCGGCACGATCGACTGCAGGAGCGGAGTCCCCCAGCCGTGAGCGCAGGCGATCAGCAGGATCAAGATGCACAGCAGATAAACGTGCGGAGCGATGTATGGAAAAAACACCACAAGCGCGGTAACGAGCAACGCTTTTACAAGCTGCAGCCTAGTGAGAAGCTTGGCAAACGGGTACCTTTCCATAAGAAGCGGCACCGTGAATCCCGCCACGAATTTGGCTGCTGCATTGAGCAGCGGAAACAGCGCGGCGATGAATGCAGAGCCCGATTCCTGGTACATATATGTCGTGATCGCCATGATATACACGACATCGGCCAGCGAAGTGCCGGAATGAGCGGTCCAGTAACAGGCGAAGATTCCTCTATTCATTGCAGCCTCCATTCCTAAGCCCTAAGTCTCAATATGTATCTTAAAATCATATCATCGGCCGTCAGAATTTGTAAACCTCAGGTCCCTTGTGACGAGGAAATCTTCCATTAAAAAAAACTGCTTCCCGTGTTTAATACACGGGAAGCAGGCTAATGTACCGGGAAGCGTCAAGATACGGCCTCAGCCGACCATCGGTCTTCTCCGGGATATGGACAACGCTTCTCCTTCAGCTTTGCCGTGATCTGCACGATACAGCCGCATACCAGGCATGTGGTGCCGCCTTGCAGCTTCGGGCATGACATGCAGGCATGCAGGCGAGTTTCATACTCGCTGTCGGAGACGCAGCGGTCCGAGCGGAACATCGGGGACGCCAGCACACGCTCAATCTGTTTGCTGTCGACGACATAATCGTCGCGGCAGCCCTTGCATCGGTTATCCGCCATGCGGATTACCCCGCCGTAATTTCGAAGACGGTCACGGACATCGGAGCGAGCTTCGCGTGAAGGATGCCTTCCTCCACTTCATAGGCACTGAAGGTCGACGGCGTAAGCGCGTCCGGTTCCTCAAAGGTGTTATGGGCGTCCAGCGAATCTGCGGCCAGCTGCTCAGCCTTGATTTTGAAGATCGGTCCGGCAAGACCGCGGAGTGCAACGGACACATCCGCCTGCGAATCATGGCTTACATTACACAGGCTGACATGGATTTTCCCTTCGGCATCCTTGGATGCAGAGACGGAGACTTGCGGAATCTTTTCGCCGTCCATTTCATATTCGGAGCCGCTGATGTGGGCATCCAGACGTTCCGCGTCCTGATGCACCTTATACATATTGAACACATGGTAAGTCGGCGTCAGCAGCATTTTCTCTCCTTCCGTCAAGATGACGGACTGAAGCACGTTGACGATCTGTGCGATATTCGCCATGACGACACGGTCATTATGCTCATGGAAGATGTTCAGCGTCAAGCCGGCAACGAGAGCGTCCCGAATCGTGTTTTGCTGATACAGGAAGCCGGGATTCGTTCCAGGCTCCACATCATACCAGGTTCCCCATTCATCTACGATCAAACCGATCCGCTTGTTCGGATCATATTGATCCATAATCGCGGAATGTCTCGTAATCAACTCATCCATATGGAGCGCCTTTTTCATGGTCGTAAACCATTCCTGCTCCGTAAATCCGGTCGCAGGGCCCTTGCCCGTCCAGAATTCGCCCGGAATCGTGTAATAATGGAGGCTGATCGCATCCATAAACGGATGGGCTTCCCTCATGACCGTCTCCATCCAGCGGTAATCGTCCACGTTCGGGCCGCAGGCGATCTTGTACACCTGATTCTCACCGTAATTCCGGACATAGGTCTGGTACTGGCGATACAGGTCCGCATAATATTCCGGACGCATATTGCCGCCGCATCCCCAGTTCTCGTTGCCCACGCCGAAATATTTCAGCTTCCAAGGCTTCTCCCGGCCGTTCTCCTTACGCCATTCAGCCATCGGAGACACCCCGTCGAACGTCATATACTCGACCCATTCCGACATTTCCTGAACCGTGCCGCTTCCGACGTTGCCCGATATGTATGGTTCGCATTCCAGCAGCTCGCACAGCCGCATAAACTCATGGGTACCGAAATGATTATTCTCGACCACGCCGCCCCAGTGCGTATTGATCATCCGCTTGCGGTTCTCCCGCGGTCCGATGCCGTCCTTCCAATGATATTCATCCGCGAAGCAGCCGCCCGGCCAACGCAGTACCGGAATCTTGAGCTTCTTCAGAGCTTCCAATACATCATTTCGGATTCCTTCCGTGTTAGGAATCTTCGAATCTTCGCCGACCCAGATCCCTTCATAAATGCAGCGTCCCAAGTGCTCGGAGAAATGCCCGTAAATATTGCGGTTAATCGTTCCATGCGACACATCGGCGTTAATCGTAATAACATGACTCATTGGTTACTCGCTCCTCGCTGTACTTTTATAAATATTTATATGAATCAATTCATATTTCTTTAAAACAATGATATCGGGCATTTCTCCATTCGTCAACCCGGAAATTAAACGCTTTCACTAAAATTACATATTTTTCGCCCAAAAAATAAACCTGCTTCACCTGCAGGACGATGTGGTCCTGTAAGTGCAGCAGGTCTATATTGGTTAACGCATCGCCCGGTTAAGAAACTCCCGGGTTCGATCGACTTTCGGATGATGAAAGATTTGCTCCGGCGTTCCCGACTCGATCACTTGTCCGTGATCCATGAAGAGGATCCGGTCCGCTACATCCCGTGCAAATCCCATCTCATGGGTAACGATAATCATCGTCATATTCTCCCTGGCCAATTGCCGGATCACCTCAAGCACTTCCCCCGTCAGTTCGGGATCGAGCGCCGACGTCGGCTCGTCGAACAGCAGGATGTCGGGGCTCATCATGAGCGCCCTCGCAATGGCGACACGCTGTTTCTGCCCCCCGGACAGGTTCGCCGGGTAGACACCCGCTTTATCCGCAAGGCCGACCTTTTGCAGCAATGCAGCACTCCTTCTTGCCACTTCATCCCTCGATTCCTTCTTCACGTATTTCGGTGCGAGCGCCAAATTCTCTTGAACGGTGAGATGCGGAAACAGATTAAAGTGCTGGAACACCATCCCCATGCGGGAAGTGATCGTCTTGATTTGTTTTTGAGCGGAATATGTCCCGTCCTTCACCAGATATTGGTCCTGGACCTTGATCGATCCGCCATTGATCTCTTCCAGATGGACAAGGCTCCGAAGCATTGTACTCTTTCCCGAGCCGGAGGGGCCGATAACGGCCACGACTTCGTTCCGTTGTATATCGAAGCTGACGTCTTTCAGCACGTCCAGCTGTCCGAATGATTTCTTCATGTGGGATACTTCAATAATCGCCATAGCAGCCATTCCTTCTATTGAAATTTAAATCGTCGTTCGAGGTATTTGAACAGCAGCGTAAGTACGAGCGTCATCAGCAAATAAATGATGCCTGCAATCACAAACGGCATGATGGTAACATCGCGGTTGACGGCTGTATGCGCGAAATGAAGCAGCTCCGGTACCGCCACCGCATACAGCAGCGCGGTGTCTTTAATCAGCGTAATGGATTCGTTCGAAACGGCCGGCAGAGCCACGCGGAACATTTGCGGCAGGATGACTCTGACCATCGTCTGCCATCTGCTAAGGCCGAGCACCTGTGCGGCTTCATACTGTCCCTTATCTATGGACAGCAGGCCGCCTCTGAAAATTTCGGCAAAATAGGCGGCATAGTTCAGCACGAAGGCCAAGCATGCCGCAACAAAACGATCAAAAACGAGATACTCCCCGATGACCGGCAGCACAGGCAGGCCGAAGCAGATGAACAGCATCTGCAGCAGCAGCGGCGTGCCCCGCATGACGTAGATATAAACTCCCGCAAACCAGGCGAGCGGCTTCACCGAACTTCTCGCCATTAACGTTAAGGCAAAGCCGAGCGGGATGGATGCAATGATGGCAATGAAGAACAGCAGTATCGTTGTCTGTGCGCCCTCCAGCATCGGCTTGCCGATCTGAATGATATAATCCAAATTCATGTTGATCACTATACTCCCGTTATGAAAACTCAAATTCAGAGTTTTTCATTAATGTCGTCAACAAAACCGGAGCCTTGGGTCAAAGTCCGGTTTCTTGATCATTTGCTATGAAAAGACTGCTTACATCATCTTGGTTCTGCGAATTATTTCAATACCTTTTCTTCGCCAAACCATTTTTTAGATATCGAGGCGGCGGTACCATCGGCATTCAGCTCATCCAAAGCCTTCTGCAGCTTGTTCAGCAGCTCCTCGTTGCCCTTCTTCACACCGATGCCATATTGTTCAGGCGCCAGAGTTTCTTCCAAAATCTTATAGGTGCCTTCTTCCTTGGACATATAATATTTCATAACGACCTCGTCAATCACGACGGCATCCACCCGGCCATTCTTCAAATCGCTTAAGGCAAGCACGTTGTCCGGAAATTCGGAAATGTCCTTCACTTGGCTATGGATAGCATTCGCACTGAGCGCATCAGCTGCGGACGAAAGCGACTGCAGGCCGATATTCTTGCCGGCCAGGTCACTAATGGTACTGATTTCCGAACCTTCAAGCACTGCTACGACTTGGCTGTTCTCAAGGTAAGGCTTCGTAAACAGCACCTTCTCCTTGCGCTCATCCGTGATTGTGTAACCATTCCAGATCAGATCGATTCGTCCGCTCATCAGCTCCGATTCCTTCGCTTTCCAGTCGATCGGCTGGAACTTTACCTCCATCCCCATCTTCTCTGCAGCGGCACGCGCATAATCAATATCGAAACCGACGATTTCGTTGTTCTCATCCCGGAAGCCCATCGGAGCAAATTTGTCGTCGATGCCGATCACCAGCTCATTCGAGCTGCCTCCTGAGCTTGAACACCCGATCACAGTCATTAGGATAACCAATCCTGCCAATAATGACGCCAATTTTTTCATGTATAAATCCCCCTTGTGACAATTCATGCAGCCATATTCAGGATATCGGTGATCCGTGCAATATGAAAATTTCTGCGTTTTGCTTTAGTGCGTTATCAGGACACCATAATACCATATTAGCAGAAAAGAGTCGATAGGTTCACAGAAGCTTCATTAACATTGTCGAAATAATGAAATTTATGTATTTTCATCCTATATTAAGGTTATTTTAATGATGAACTCAGCAAAACGGGAAACAATGACGAACGTTACACCAAACATCCAGAAAGGCGGTAACCTATATGAACCGTAAATATTTGAATTTCACCAGAAGACTTGTCTTGATGACGATCGCCATCGTCATGGGACTCGCCTATCTGCCCGGCACGACATGGGCGCAGGAGCCTGCAGGTAATGAGAATAAGGCCTCTTCTCCTTCTCGCCCTGCCGCGCAAGACGGCCACGGTCAGCATAAACCCGGCCGCATGTTCAAAGCCATCTCCGATTATCTCAAGCTAGAGCCAGAGGTTCTGCGGGACAAGCTCAAGACCTCCTCGCTCGCTGAAATTGCCAAAGAGCAAGGGGTTTCCAGAGAGGATATAAAAGCGAAGCTCGTCGAGATGTTGAAGGAGAAAGTAGCGGCACACCCGAAGCAGCTCGGTAAATCCATTGATTACTCCGCGGCTGCCGACAGACTTCTCGATGCCAAAGGCGGGTGGAAGAAGCAGCGGGTACATCATCGCCAAGGAAGAATGATTGCCGCCGAGCATGAGCTTGCCCAAATGCTGAAGCTGTCGGATGACCAATTGAAGGAATCCCTCCGGTCCGGTAAAACCCTTGCCCAGCTGGCGAAGGAGCAAGGAGTAGCCGTGCAGTCCGTGATCGATCAGCAGGTTCAGGCATTTACAAAGCATCTTGACCGAAAACTGTCGGAAGGGAAAATTTCCAAGGAAGAATATTCGGAGCATAAGGCGAAGCTTCCGCAGTTCGTCAGCGATGTCGTTAATGGAAAGCTGGCGCCGCCCGCACATCCAGGCCGCAAGGACTCTTAGTCCATGCCGGCGATCCGAGTCAAAAACAAATAATATAACAAAGAAGTGTCGCTATGCATGCAGCGGCACTTCTTGTCATTGAGGGACAGCATTGCAAATCTACCAAGAAGTTTGTTGATTTTTCTGGAAATTAAACTAGAATAGGGATATAATGCCGAGATTTACTTCTCTCAAATCGATCGAATGATATATTGGCAAACCCTTCGACCCCTTCTTCACGGGATCAACTTCTACTCGGCATCCGTTAACCATTTTCATTTTCAAAACTATTTATTGAGGAGTTGTAACGTTATATGGAACTGGAACCTAGAACGGTGTCAAGGAGGAGGCTTAAGGGCCGCAGCAGAATCAATATCAAGAAACGGATCGGGATATCGCTCATCATACTCATCCTGCTTGTCGGCGCTGGATATCTGTTCAGAAAAGAATTATCGTTGCTTGCCTTTAATACACTGCTCAAAAAAGATATCAAAGAAACGTTAGACAATTCCTACAAACCGTTTGGGTACGAGATTAGAAATACTCACGCCTATGAAGGTAAACCCTTTTCCTTGCTCCTAATGGGGATTGATCAGCGTGATCAAGAGCCCAGCAGATCAGATACGATCATATATTCCGTAATTCGACCTAAAGATAACAAAATCCTATTAGTCTCGATCCCCCGGGATTCATATACTGAAATAATAGGCAGGGATGTAAAATCAAAAATCAACTCTGCGTATGCTCATGGCGGAGAAAAAATGAGTATGGACACAGTTGCGTCCTTACTCAAGAACCGAGTCGATTATTACGCTACAGTGAATTTTAAAGGAGTTATAGACATTGTGGACGCAATTGGAGGTGTAAAGCTTCCGATAACCAAAGTAATTGAAAATAAGAACCCGAAGCATGAAAAATTAAGGATAGAGCCTAACCAACCGATGTATGACGGTCTTGATGCTTTAAGTTACGTTCGTTACCGAGAGGACTCCGATTTTAAACGTACCGAGCGGCAGCGAATATTTATTAGAGCCGTTACGAACAAAATTTTAGATTTCAAGAACGTCGCTAAAGTTCCTGAATTAATCGATATTGCGGGGTCCAATTTCACCACTAACATGGACCCTGATCTGATCCTGAAATTGGCTGAAACTGTTTATTTAAATGATACGCCGCCTGATTTTGAGAACCACATGTTACAAGGCCGGGGAAAAACGAGAGGAACCACCTGGTACTATGACCTTGATGCAGAAGATTTAGAATACACTCAAAAGCTTATCTCAAATTGGTTAAATAGCGATATTAATAAACAAGACCTTATTCACCCTCAAGATATGGACTAGGCAAAAGGTTCAGTGCAGCGCTGATCTGATCCCAGGACGAGCCGGATGTACTCATAAAGCCTTCTTGGGCCTTCAAGGCCCAAGTTACGGCACATATTGCTGGATGATCTTCACGACCTCGCCGTCTTCCACCGTGATGTGGAACGGGAACCATTTCATATCCACAATATCGTCTTTTCGATAGATATCGGTGAACTTGTCGAGGCTGACCTGCTGATTCCACACGACCTGGGCATCCTCATACCGTCCGGTATGATCATACAGCTGCAGGCGAACCTCAGCGTTTCCCGCTACGGGCAATGTAATCCGCTCTTCCGTATCATTAACAATATAATAGCCGTCCGGGGCTTCGGTCATTTCCGGGTCTTGCTCCCGCTCTCGGAAGATCGCGTTTGCTTCCTCGCCTTCGTACCATTCAATCGGATCGATTTCCAGATAGACCTGTCCGTCTTTCACCTCAAGCGCATTGATATAGGCAGCCTCCTGATTCGAAGCTTTCGGAACCGGCTCATAATTGTTGCTCGAGGCTACGCCAACCGAATGGATCATGAACAAACCAAGCAGCATCAACGCTCCCAATCTCCAAGCCGTCTTCTTCATACTTCTCATCGCTCCCTCAACATTACTAAGTGTGAAAGATCGTTTTCTCACCGTATATTACCCGAATTCCGTGAGATTGAAACAATCCTCTATTTATGATTCATACTACGATTATACGGAGCATCGCGCCAAAAAGGATGTCAAAGCGGTGTAAATTCATTACAATATCTCAACCTTCGCATTTCAATGACGGTGAATGCACATCCGCCGCGCTGTCCGCAACAAAAAAAGCCTGTCTGCCGAACCAATGGTTCAGCAGGGACAGGCCTTAACATAAGTATTATTGATTGAAAGCTTCGGTAAGCACGGGAACAATTTGCGATTTACGGGATACAACGCCCTTGAGCAGCGCTTTATTATCCGAAAGCGACACATTGTAGGCTCTTTCAACCGCCTTGGCATCCTTGCCAAGCGCGAGCGCAATCGAGTCGTTATTCAGAATGTCTGTAACAACGAACACGAACAGATCCAGGTTTTTCTTAGCGATAATCCCTTGAATGGCCTCTTCAAGCTCTGCTTGACGGGACAGAACGTCGTTTGTGTCAACCGCATTCACTTGGGCGATTTCAACCTTCGCTGCGCCCATGCTGAATTCCTTCGCGTCAAGGGAAATAAGCTGCTCGATCGTTTTGTCGCTCAGATCGGCACCGGCCTTCAGCATGTCGAGTCCGTAGCTTTCCGCATCGACGCCTGCAATCTCCGCGAGCTCGCGGGCAGCAGCAACATCTTCCTCTGTGCAGGTTGGAGATTTGAACAGCAACGAATCGGATATAATGGCGGACAGCATCAGCCCTGCGATTTCCTTACGGACTGCAATGCCCTTCTCTTTGTAGATCTTGTTCAGGATCGTAGCGGTGCAGCCGACAGGCTCAGCGCGGTAGTACAGCGGCTGGCTTGTCTCAAAATTGGCGATCCGATGATGGTCGATAACTTCAACCACCCGAACTTGTTCGATGTCGCTAGCGCTTTGCTGGCGTTCATTATGATCGACAAGAATGACGTCCTGAGCCTCATTCGCAACGGTCTCTACCAGACGCGGTGCTTCGACGTTGAAGTATTTCAACGCATAAGCGGTCTCTCCGTTCACTTCGCCGAGACGTACCGGTTCAGCGTCGAGTCCGAGCTGTTTCTTCAAATCGGCATAAGCGATTGCCGAGCAAATCGTATCCGTATCCGGATTTTTGTGTCCAAAGATCAATGTTTTAGCCATAGGTTATTCCCCTTTCACATCCTAGATTAACCGTTTAAATCCATAAACAGATGTCACCTATCTGATTATAGCGTTAAATGCTCCTTATTCCAATGACTTTACAGAGAATTTTTGAATGGTCCCTTTTACACCAAGACAATCTCAGGCTCTGGAATAAAACCGAACCGTTGATGAATCGCCTCTGTAATGACATTCATCAAATATAATATATCCGTCGCTTTGGCATGATTCTGATTCAGGATCATATTGCCGTGATGCGGGGAAATGATCGCCCCGCCGTATTCCGTCCCCTTCAAATTCAGCTGATCCACCAAGGAGCCGATGGCAACTCCATAATCATAGTTATTTTTAAATACGGAGCCGCAGGAAGGGTAATCGAAATGCCGTTTACTTGTCCGGTACTTGATAATGTCGAGCATCGACTGCGGGGTCGGTATGCCTCTTCCCGCGAGCGCATGAACCTCGCCAAGGAAGAAGGAGAAGAACGACGGCAACGAGGATGGGTGACTTCCTCTCGTCTTCCACTCCTGCAACAGCAGCGCGGTAGAGCTGATCTGCTCCTCGGAGCTGACCGGCGTGTTCAGATCTGCCCCGATAATAATCCATGGATGGTGCTGGAATATCGACTGTTTGTAAGCGAATTGGCATTCCGAAGCCGGGATTGAACGGACGCTGAGCCCCGGATCCATCGTGTCGATATAATAAACCGTATCAAGAATGTCGCATACTTGGCTGGCATTATACTTAGCGTTCATATAGATGCCTGCCCCGACGCAGCCCGGCAGCAGGAACGTAAAGTCCAGCGAATCGCCCCCGCCAATCAAGCCCATAAGCGACAAGAGCGACATCGGCGTTCCAGACGCCACATACCATTTGTCATCCCTGACCGCCAGCTCGACAAGCCGCTTCAAGGAAATATACACCATGTCCTTATTCGGTTCGTCCGGAAACAGGATGTTGGAGCCCATGCCGAATATATACCACGGCATTCCGAGCCGCTTGCAATCCTGCAGCAGCTCCGCAAGATCTGCTGAAGTCTCCGGCATAGCCAAATAATTCGCCAAGCCGCCGACCCCGTAAGTTGAATAATCGGATAACGGAACATGGCGCTTGCACAATCGATCAATTGCAGATTTATGTAAAGTCATCTTAGACACTCCCTATCATTTCACTTTCACACAGCGGATAATCGCCTGCCTGTGGGGATGCTACATAATTATGATGCAACTCGTCGGTTGGTGTCAATCGGAGGGGTCACAAGCATGAGTCCATAAAAAAACCCTTGACTGCAGCGCGCGCACTGCAATCAAGGGGTGTTGATCCACTTCGTGAACGAAACGATCGATTACTCCAGGAAATCCTTGAGACGCTTGCTGCGGCTCGGATGACGAAGCTTACGGAGCGCCTTCGCTTCAATCTGTCGAATCCGCTCGCGCGTAACGCCGAATACCTGACCGACCTCTTCAAGCGTTCGGGTCCGCCCGTCCTCAAGTCCGAAGCGAAGCCGAAGCACGTTCTCTTCACGATCCGTCAAGGTATCGAGCACTTCCTCAAGCTGCTCCTTAAGCAGCTCGAAGGCGGCAGCGTCAGCTGGCGCCAGCGCATCCTGATCCTCGATGAAATCCCCCAGGTTCGAATCGCTCTCCTCACCAACCGGCGTCTCGAGCGATACAGGCTCCTGTGAAACTTTGAGGATCTCCCGGACCTTCTCCGGCGTAATATCCATCTCCTTGGCAATTTCCTCCGGTGACGGCTCCCGCCCAAGCTCTTGCAGAAGCTGTCTGGATACACGGACGAGCTTATTGATCGTCTCTACCATGTGAACCGGAATTCGAATCGTTCTCGCTTGGTCGGCAATCGAGCGGGTAATCGCCTGCCGAATCCACCATGTCGCATAGGTGCTGAACTTGAAGCCTTTGGAGTAGTCAAACTTCTCCACCGCTTTGATCAATCCCATATTGCCTTCCTGTATCAGATCAAGGAACTGCATGCCCCGACCTGCATAACGTCTGGCAATGCTGACGACTAGACGAAGATTGGCTTCCGCCAGACGTCGCTTCGCATCCTCATCGCCTTCCTCGATACGCTTGGACAGCTCCACTTCCTCATCGGCTGAGAGAAGGGGAACACGGCCGATTTCCTTCAGGTACATGCGAACCGGATCGCTAATCTTGATGCCTGGCGGAAGGGAGAGGTCATCATGAACTGCAAAATCCTCCGCGGGAGAATTAGCCGCTTTTTCCGCATCCACTACCTCACGATCCAATGCAAAATCCGCACTCTGACGGTTCTCCATTCTATGCCCCCCTGTTGACAATCCTATAATTTTGTGCTAATCTATCATTAGGTCATTATGACATCTACCTAATAATTATTTATCCTTCATTCTATCATATTACGCCTATTTTTTCAACTTCTAATATATTCTAGTTCCAGCACGGCAATCTCTTTTGAAGAGGTTGCCTTTTTTGATTGAAATACGTACCGGGAGATCCAAAGGGGCATTCGTTGCTCAATCCCGGGAATGCCTGTTGTAGTATATGTTCACGGATGTTCTTCAAGTACATAAGGATGGCGAGAACGGGCCAAGACCGGATCATGACGAAATCAGTCCCCCTGTCCTGCCTTGGCTTGACGCTGAAGGAGAAAAGGCTTACTTTATCTCCTTCAGCACTGCCCTCGTATCCTCATTTAACCGTTCGATGTCCGGCATGTCCGCCGGCTCGTCGTTCAATTGGTACCGCTGCTTGAGCGCCAGGGTTGCCAGCACGCGTTCATCCAGCACCTCCCCGGAAATCACGCCCGATTCCACGGCCTCCGTGATGGCTTGAATGACAGCCTCCTCCTGTGCATAATCGTGTCCGATCATGACGATATTGGTTCCGGCCAAGATCGACTTTACCGCGGCCTCGCCGGCATCGATATTCTTCGTAATGGCACCCATTGTCATGTCGTCCGTGATGACGACACCATCAAAGCCCAGCTCCTGCCTTAACAGATCCGTGATGACCGCCTTGGAATAGGAGGACGGCGTTATCTCATCAATCGCCCTCATAAGCAGATGCCCGACCATCACAACGTCTGCGCCTTGCTCGATCGCTTTACGGAATGGCGCAATCTCCAGCTCATGCAGCCGCTTTATATCATGAGTTACGACAGGAAGCCCAAGATGGGAATCGACTGAGGTATCGCCATGGCCCGGGAAGTGCTTCACGACCGGCACGACGCCCGCTTCCTGAATCCCTTTCATGGAAGCAATGCCCTGCCTGCCCACCTCTTCTGCCGTCTCACCGAAGGAACGGTCCCCGATCACCGGGTTGTCCGGATTGCTGTTCACATCAAGCACCGGCGCATAGACCATGTTTATACCGATCGAGCCTACTTTCCGTCCAATAAGCTCGCCGACCTGACGGGTGACGTCGGGGTCATTCCCGCTCCCCACCTTTCCGCTTGACGGCAGCTTGACATATTCCTCCGGGAAGCGGGTGACCCGCCCTCCTTCCTCATCAATGCTCAGCCATAGCGGCACCGGATTAGACGCATTCGCCTTTTTCAGCTCGTTAAGCAGCGTTACGGCTTGGCTGGTGCTAGCGATATTATCCTTAAAGAAAATAAACCCGCCGACGTGGTAGGAATCCAGCATCTTGCGGGCGACGTCGTCCATGCGCGTACCCTCGATCCCGACCATGACAAGCTGGCCAATCTTCTCTTTGTCTGTCATTTTGGAGAGCTGTGCGGCTGCGGCAGCCATTGCAGGGTCTGAAGCTGCCCCGCTTTCCTTGGACGGATCCCCTTCCTCTTCAGAATCCGAAGCCCCCGTGTTACTTGCGGGCCCACCCTGCTCCTCGTGTTCAGCAGGCGGCTTGGCGGCGTCGCCTTCCTGCTGCTGTCCATTCCCGGATGCCGAATCCGCAGATCCGCTTCCCGGCATATTGGTTCCTGCTCCGCCTTGACAAGCCGGCAGCATCAAGATCATGACCAGAATGATCGCCCATATCCCTGCTTGCTTATGTTTCATTAACTGCTTCATCTTCTTAGAGCCACCACCCTTTTTATAAACCTTGCTACGTATTTATTCGGCCCCGAAACTTCAATTTCCTTTTTCCTAACCGATCAGGTTCAGCTGCCTGGCCTGTTCCTCCGTCAAAATGAATTGTTCCGTGTCGGCGATTTTGTCGTCCTCATTTAGACCGAACATCAGCATAACGTCATCCCATATTTTCCGTTCCATCGCTTCGGCTTGCGTAATGATAATCTTCACAATGGGTCACTCCTCCCTGTTTCGCTCATTGATCGTCTTCTTCACATCCGGCTCAAACTTGGCCTATTACCTATACAACTTGTTCCACGGATTCGAATCTCTCGAAAGCCATTACCCATCCTAGTATGGATGCATGCTCGGCGTACGGATTCGAACCGCTGACAGCTTCCTGCAGGCGGTATCGCTCTTTCCATGTCAGAGGAAATCCGCCATATGCGCACTTTCGCATGAACAGCAGCAACAAACTGCGGCCGTGAAGCAGGAAAGAGCCTGCAGTTAACTTCTGCAGGCTCTACCAATAATATGTCAATGATTATGCAGGATAATGCCGAATCCAGGACATCGCGATCGTTCCTTCGCCGGCATGAACGCCGACGACCGGGATGAACGTCATGACTTCCGTCTTCACGCTCGGATGCGCGCCGCTGATTTCCTTCCGAAGCTCCTCCGCTTCCTCCTCGTTGTTCGCATGCATAATGCAGACCTTTTTAATCATTTGAATCTCATGCTTCAACGTCTCCAGCATTCGCTGTCTGGCCTTCTTGAACGTGCGGATCTTATCCTCCACAATCACTTTGCCCTCTTCGAACCGAAGCAACAGATGGATCCGGAGCAGATTGCTCAGAAGCAGCTGCGTCCCGGATACTCTGCCGCTGCTGTGCAGCCGGTGAAGACTGGCGGGGATCAGATAGAAGGACATATTATGGACCAAGGCCTGGATTTTCTCCTTGATCGTCTGTACGGTATCGCCCTGCTTGTGCCACTCAATGCCGGATCGTATCATCTCGCGGAGCGGAAAGGCTCCTGCTCTCGAATCTATTCCTACCACGGGTACCTCAGCTATTTCGGCAGCCTGGATCGACGAATGCAATGTCCCGCTCAGCTCGGACGAGCAATGGATCGCAATGACATCATCATATTTTCCCTTCAGGGATTCGTATAACTCGATGAATTCCCCGATCGGAGGCTGTGAGCTGCTGACTTTGGGTTCATCCTTCATTTTCTCGTAAAAGGCTTCAGCCGTCACATCAATGCCTTCCCGATACGTTTCTTGTCCAAGAATCAATCGCAAGGGCACAATATAGATATGATGGTCCCGGGCGAACGCGGGATCGATCGTGCTTGTGCTGTCGGTAACCCATGCTATGGATCTCATTATGTTGTTCACGTCTCGCTTTCGTATTTATGAAATAGTTATGGAAGCGATTTAAGCCGCTGAACCCATCATATCTCACCATAGCTGCGCATGCAAATGGAAGGAATATCTCCACTGTATTCGTATTTTTGCAAAATCGACATTCGCGGTTTTGCAGGATTGTCGTGGAATGGTCCCTATTCTTATCCGTTATTTTTAGGCGGCGGGTTGTATCCTTTTTCGCCAAACGGCTCAAGCTTCCGAATCCAATGCTCTTCCCGCTTATTCACCGCGTCCTTCATATCGAAGAAGACGCCCGGCTTAGGCTCGATCTGCTCCAAAATTTCAAATTCAAACGCATCCTCGCCAAATTCGTTCCACTCCTGCTGCAGCGTTTTGTTATAGCTGGTTCCCATCTGCAGTTCAAAGCGCTTGCCGTTCATCGTTTTCAAGTTCGGCGTGCCCGCGACAAACACCTTTCCATTCACCTTGTTCCGGATTTGGTAGACACCGGCGATGATCTTGATTTCCTTGTACATCTGCGTCAATTCCGCTCTACGGTTCATTGTTACCTTGCCTCCTCTTGTATTACTGCACTGCCTCTAACAACCCGGGCTCTAAGCTTCCCGATGCTACAGCCTTAGACCATAAGTACAAGCTGGCTGTTCGGCTCTTGATTGTTCCTGTTAACTGCCCACCAACGTGACCAGCTATGTCGTCAGCCAATATTCACTGCCATCATCCTTCCGGTCGATAAAGCCGTATTCGACCAAATAACGACGAATCGTAACGTAATCGGGATTATCGCGGCCGATCAAATCATTAACCTCCGTCTCAGTGTATACCCTGCCGGGCTCAAAGCGAGTCGCGATTTCCCGAAGCACGACATACTTCTGCTTCTCCCTAAGCTTGAAGGTCTTCAGCGGGCCTTGAGTTCCGTGCGGAAACACCTTTGCCAAAATCGCCTGCCGCTCCTCCTCCGTTACGTTATAGCGTTCATCGACCATTCGGGCTTGCTTCGGAATTTCCACGATCGCCGGCGCATGATTATCCTTCTCTTTAAGCAGCTCCATCATGGTCAACAGCACCTTCGACTGGCGTTCCTTCTCCTTCAGCGCAAACCGGTGATTTCGGATCGTGGACGCGCTGCCGATCCCCATCTCCTGCTGGACTTCCTTATCGCTCTTCCCTTGATAAAACAGCTGCAGCAGCCGGTTTTGATGCTCAGTCAGCCCTGTCAATTTTTTATCCAAGCCCGACAAATATTGAAATACCGAGCCATGCTCACGCTGAATGTGAACCTTCATGTATCGTTCAGCTTCATACAGCTTGTCATGATCGGGGTAAATGATCCCCTTCTCGACGGATTTACCGCATAACAGGCACATGAAGCCTGCCTCGTCCTCAACATAGCCCCGCTTCAATTCATCGACCGACGCATTCCAAAATCGTTCCGTATGATCCAATTCAACCACCACTTTTCATATATTGAGCATCATGTTAATCATATATTGATTATATAGACATTTTGTTATTATGTCTATTATTTCAACGAAATACAATGGATCAGCCTATATTGCCAGATCGGAGGATTTATACTTACCTTTGCCCCATTTCGCTCTATTAAAAAATATTCGGAAAATAAAACCTGCTGTCGTCAAAATTGAAAAAGCCCCGTTACCGGGGCTTCATTGCACGACCACTAGGACTTCATTGATACACTTTACAGCCAAGCTTATGATCTACTTGCTTCTACTTCCTCATACCAAGCTTGAACGTCCCGGCTTAGCCGCTCCACGATCTCAGGGTGAAGATCCGCCAGATTGGAGCGCTCCCCGGGATCCTTCGACAGATCGGACAGATGAACCTTATCCGGCACCAGGCGCTCGAAATCAAGCTTCCCGTTCAGCACCAGCTTCCAATCGCCTTCCCGAACGGCCAGTTGGCCTTGGTACTCCCAGAACAATTGCTTATGCGGCGACGGCTCGCCCATTAGCAGCATTTCCTTCAGGCTGCTTCCATCCAGCTCTGCGCCTTCAAGCGGTCCTGTCGCTGGATCGACGCCAGCCAGATCCAGAAAGGTCGGTACGATGTCCATCATAACTCCAACCTCATCGCGTACTTGTCCGCCTTCCAATCCGTTCGGCCAGCTCAGTATGGCAGGTTCACGGATTCCGCCCTCGAACAGGCTTGCTTTATGTCCCCGAAAGATTCCCGCGGTCCCGCCGTAATACACGTCTTCCGTTCCGTCGAGCCAGTTCCGGCTCTCGGAGGACGGTCCGTTATCGCTGGAGAAGAAGATGACCGTATTCTCGTAACAACCGGCAGCCTTCAGGGCCTTCACGATCTCCCCCACGCCGTCATCCACCGCGGCAATCATGGCAGCCATGACCTGCCGATCCCAAGGCAAATGAGCAAACCGGTCCATGTATTCCTTCGGGGCATGCATCGGATAGTGCGGCGCATTGTACGATACGAACAAAAAGAACGGATCCTCCTGCTCTCGAGATCGCTTGATGAAATCAACCGAACGTTCCGTGATCAATTCTGTCATATACCGGCCGTTCTCCCAAACCTCCGTTTCGTTTTCCCATAGATCATGCAGAGGATTGACGCCATGGCCTTGGCCCCAGTAAAAAATATGCGAGTAAAAATCGATGCAGCCCGCCTTAAATCCGAAAAACTCATCAAACCCATGCGCGTTCGGACTGGTTTCCTCGGATACGCCAAGATGCCATTTTCCATACAATGCCGTTCGATACCCCGCGGGCTTGAGCGCCTTCGCCAGTGTCACTTCGGTGGAGGGAAGTCCATCCAATCCGCGCTTTGCCCCCAGGATTTCGCCTACTCCCGCTCGGGCCGGATATTTACCTGTCAATAAAGAGGCTCTTGACGGAGAGCAGACCGGAGAGTTGGAATACCAATTCGTAAAACGAATGCCTTCACCCGCCAAACTATCCAGATTTGGGGTTGTCACAGTATCGGATCCATAACATCCAAGGTCCCCATAACCTAGATCATCACAATAAATAACGATAAAATTCGGTTGTTTCATGTCTCCATTCACCTCTACCATGCATGACTTGTACCTCATCATCGTAACCTTTGGCAGGACTGCGCGGAATGCTCAATTCTTGCAATCGTTATACAATATGTTGCATAGTTTGAAATAACAAAAGAAATGGCTGAGGCATAGCCGGCAGGAGGAACCATGACATTTAATAACCTTCACTCATCCAGAGAAGAATACTTTAACAACCCGGCTTCATTTGAAACTCAATTGGGTTTATGGATATACAAATCCGGTTCTCAACCCTTTTTCACTGAAAAAGTCGGTCCCCGGTCCGTCGAGTTCTATAGTATACATTTCGTTGCCAGCGGCAAGGTAAGATTCTGTTGGGACGGCAGCAGCGTCTCCCTCTCGGAAGGGGATCTGTTCTGCCTCTTCCCCGGTTCGGTCTATACGTACGTCAAGGATTGCGACCAGCCGTCTACCACGATCACCTGGACGGCTTTTATGGGCGAGCAAATGCCATCCATATTGAAGCATGTCGAGTTATGCGCGGAGCGGCCCTATCGTCAACATGCATTCGGGGACAACGCCTTGGCTGTCATCAAGGAGATTCAACGATTGCTCCGGCAGCCCCAGCTGGACCATAGCCTTCAGCTGATGTCGCTGGGCTTTCAATTGATCCACAGCATCGATCCGAACCGGCACCGGAACTCAGCCTCTTCTTCGGCTGCGTGCGACTGGCTTGAATCCATCCCCGGGTATATGCAGCTTCATTGCACGGAGAATTTGTCCGTGGAACAGCTCGCAGCTTGGGCCGGCGTTCATCGCAGTCATTTCACCCGAGCGTTTACCCGCAGGTACGGCATCTCCCCGTCCCGCTACATGCAGCAGTTGATCATGGAAAAAGCAACCCGCCTGTTATCCGCCGAGGGCACCAGCATTACGCATACCGCCTTATCCCTGGGATATTCGGATTTGTTTACCTTCTCCCGTGCCTTCACACGGTATTTCGGAATAACCCCGAGTGCTTTCATGAAGACACAACGCCTTTCATCTCCGGCACGAGAAGGGCATCCTTGATATAACGGCGATCCACTTGGATACTATCGAGATCTGCCTGGATACTATGCGATCCATCTGGATGCTATCGGGATTCATCTGATGTTCTTTAGACCTCCAGGCGGCCCGGATGGATTTTCGACACTGCCTTCCGTCAGCAGCGCCCTGAGCGGCTTCGCTTTTTACCATAATATGGGCACTGTTTTCTGACTCTCCTACAATCTCTTCTTCCTCCTATGAAGCGAACCTGCTAAAATATAGAGGTTGCTGCTGTCAAAATTAGGGGGTATCATCATGGGAATTATACAACGGTCAGCAAATGAGCTGCGAACCTGGCCGCGTAATATTAAGCTTTTTTTCCTCGCCAATGTGCTGTACCAGTTCGGTACAGGCATGTTCAGCGTGCTCTACAATCTGTACATACAAAGCCTCGGCTATAATGATTCCATGAACGGTACCGTAGTCAGCGTTCAATCCCTGGCTACCGCGCTGATGTTTATCCCGATCGGCTTGATCGGAGACCGCACCAGCCGCAAACGGATCCTGGTGCTCGGCGCTTTGCTCAGCGGTGCAGGATTGATCGCCCGCTCCCTCTTTGAAAGCGAATTCAGCTTAATGGGGCTGGCAATATACACCGGATTGTTCGCTTCGTTCTTCCAGGTGCTCGCCATTCCTTTTCTGGCGGAAAACACGCCGAAGCAGGCGCGCATGCGCATCTTCAGCATTCACGCCTCCCTAGTGCTTGCTTCCCAGGTGCTTGGCAGCATGGGAGGGGGATTCCTGGCCGATGCCCTGCAGGCGCTGGGCATGAACAAAGTCGGCAGCTTGAAGTTCGCACTGCTCATCGGGGGCGTTGCCACCTTCGCTGCCTTCGTTCCGCTGCTATTTACAACCGACAAGTGGGAATCACTCGAACCGCAGGAACCGCAGCCTGTCCATCCCGACCAGGAAACGGTACCGAAGCAGCAGCCGTCCTTCACGAAAGACAAGCCTTCACTGCAGCCTGCAGCGGCCGGTTCCGGTAAGACAGCACACCGCGAAGATTATAGAATCATCGGTCAATTCGCCTTGGCCCAGCTGCTGATCGGGCTGGGCTCGGGCCTCGTCGTGCCGTATCTGAATCTGTATTTCACGAATCGGTTCTCGGTATCGCTCTCGGCGGTCGGCATTCTGATCTCCCTGGGACAAGTGATGACGATCGTATCCATGCTGATCGGGCCTACGCTGGTTAACCGGGTCGGCGCCGTTCGGGCCGTCGTCTATTTCCAGGTCATGTCCCTGCCTTTCCTGGTGCTGACCGGCTTTACCAACATCCTGATCGTGGCGTCCATCGGATTCCTGTTCCGTCAAGCACTGATGAACGCGGCCAACCCGATCCAATCCTCCATTCTGATCGACCGGGTACCGGACGAGAAACGCGGAATCGCAAATTCCGTGACCCAGACGGCGTTCATGATGGGCTGGGCGACGATGGGCCCGGTGCAGTCCGCTTTGGTTACCACCTACGGCAGCTATTGGGGTTATGCGATCACCTTTTGCATCACCGGCACGCTTTACGTCTTCTCGTCGTTTCTGTATTACCGCATGTTCCGGGAGCCTAAGCGTAAGAAGGTGCCTGAATCCGCCGCGTCTACGCTCTAGCTTCTTCGCGCAGCGGCTTGACATGCGAAGGAACGCCGCTGCCCCGCGTCGATATGAATCGGGCCTGAAAGCTTCCGCGATAGCGGAAAACAGGCCCGAACAGCGGGTTAAACACATCCACCCGAATCCGGTAGGTTTGATGCCGGTCATCATACCATTCGCACACGTCGGCCGTTCCCGTGAGTCCCGCCGGAAAGCGAAACCCAAGCCACCCCTCGTAGAACCGCTGCTCGCCTGAGCGAATACATATTCCGCCATTACCGCTGACCGACACTTCAAGGTCTACCGCTAAATGCTGCTTGCTTCCCAGATAATCCACGATGCCGTTTCGCTCTTGGCTGTAAATCATCGTCGCGTCAAATCTTCTAATGCCCGATGGAAATTGAAAGCTTCTGCACCAAGTCACCGTCTCTCGTCCGTAACGATCCAAATAGGCGTAGTTCTCAATCCGAAACGGGATATGGAGTCCCCGTTCAGGGAACATAATGTGGCGCACCGTTCCGATGTAGAGCGGGAGCTTTGCCCAGCGGGCATACCAAATCTCATCCATAGTCCCTTCGCCGATCGAGGCCACCATATCCTTGCTGCCGAACCCGAACCTCTCCTGGATTTTGGGATGAAGCTTCCGAAATTCCCGGCCTAGCGCCTGCTCATAAATGGATATCATGGGCTCTCTCCTCCTTTTGCCGCACCTTGCTTGTCCTTGGAGTGCCCGGCTCCCGCAAGCATCGGGAAGCACTTGGCAAATCTGTCGAAGACCAGGAGGCAAGCAGACATAGAACGAGCATCGTGCCGCTCAGAAGCAGCGGATTGAACGGTGCTTTAAGCCAGGCAGGCTCCGGGATGAGCGCTCCCAGCATCAGTCCCGCCAGCAGGACGGACTCGAGCCTGTACCACCATCGGCTCTTATGAAATGTAAGGCTGATCAAGCCAATACATATCTCAAAAACGCCCAGCATTCCAAGGATTGCGCGTTCCTGACCGCTCCACCAGCCGATGTGCTGCAGCATCTCCAGCTCCCCGCCCTCCGGGAACAGCAGCTTCGGCACCAATCCTTCGTAGATCCACAGCAGTGCCAGCGTCAATACGCTGCAAGCATGGATCCATGTTTGCCGGATCGACACGGCAGGCGGAATGCTCCTCTCCAGCCACAGCCGCAGCACGTCAAAGCTCCAGGCTGCAGCCTTCCCGAACATCGGACGAAACACCAGCCGGTCAAACCAAGCGCCGATCAGGCCAAATCGTGTCTTGTAATCGTATTGGGTCGAGAAGGTTATGACCCCTCTCCCTCCATCCCGGTATCGCCAGTATCCGCTGCCTTCGCGGATCAAAGATATGTTCTGATCAGAGCCAAAACGCAGCACTGACATCCGATCCCCGTCTTCCCGTCGCGAAAACGCATGGGTCACCCCAATTCCGGTGATCGTAAGACCGAATCCGATTCGGGTCTTATATAGAAACCGCTGATGCTTGGAATCGCCTTTAGGCAAGTAATGGATGCTCGAGAACCGCACGTCCCACTGCTGATGCAGCTCCGGACGCTGCGTATGCTTCCACAGCGTATCGAGATCCGACTCGATATCAATCTCCACATAGATCGGCTTTCTCTTCATGCTCAGACTCCTCCATACCAGCTTCATTACCGGCGTAACAGCATTTTCGTTCACCGGGTATTCATGCATTCAGCATACAGCCGAATCCACTTTCCCGTTAGTTCCGACTTTCATAGAACCACAACCAAAAAAGGTACTACGTTTCGTAGTACCCCCCACAATAAATACGCTATGTTTTTGGCTCAAAACCTTGCACCGGGCGTTCGCCTAACCGCTAACGATCCTTTATGATCCCTTTTCGCCGCACCTTTTCAACGGCTTCTTTGCCGCTCTTTACGCCAAGCTTTTTCAGGATTTTATTAATTTGATTCTTTAACGTGCTTTCCGATTTGAACAGCTTATGCTCGATCTGCGCATGGGTGTACCCTTTCTCCATCAGCTCGAATACCTCCCGTTCCGCATGTGTTAAGCCCCGCAGCTGCTCCTCCCGCTTCAACCGGGAAAATTCCTTCAGCAGCGCCTCCATCGGACCGGCATGCAGCAAGGCACCGCGGATCGCCCCCGGCAGCTCCTTGAACCTCGCCTTTTCGATATATTGCACGGCTCCTGCCGTAAAGGCCTGTGTGATCGTCTGCTCGTCATCCATGGAGGTTAACATGATCACCTTGGCCTGCGGCCTGATTTCCAAAATGTCGGCGGCCGTGTAAATGCCGTCCAGCTGTCCCGGGGTGAGCTGTATGTCCATCAACACAACATCAAACGAAAGGACGCGTGCCATGGCGGCTGCCTGCTCCGGCGTCTGGGCGGCCCCCGCTACCAGCATGTCCTCCTGTCCGTTCAGAAAAACAGTCATCGCCTTGATCCAATCGGGATCGTCTTCAACCAGAAAAATTTGTATCGGGCTCATTCCTCTCCCCTTCCTGCCAGTCGTACCAACACCCGGCGGGGGAAATACAGGGACACTTCGGTTCCTTCCCCCTGGCGGCTCTCCAGGCCTATCGATCCCCCGCTTTTTATCATCACATGGTATGCGTAGGAAAGACCTAATCCGTAATTGCTTCGTCGATCCTTCTTGGTGCTGTAAAAAGGTTCAAATACCCGCGCCTGAAGCCCATCCGGAATACCGTTGCCATAATCCTTGACCGAGACCACCGCGCCCCGTCGTCCGGCATCGACCGTCAATTCGATCACCCCGGCCCCGGGTGTAGCCTCGACTGCATTTTGCAGCAGGTTGCCCGCCGCCTCGGTAACATGAACCGGATCGATCAGCAGCCACGGTCGCTGCCGGATGTGGAGCTTGACCTCAACCCCATGACTGCGCAGCATTTCGTGCTCGCGCTGCAAGAGCTCCTTGACCAGATGATCCAGCCGAACCGGCTGCGCCTTCAGGACGAGCTCCTTCGTTTGCTGCTGAATCCTCTCCGTCATGGCAAGGAGATGCTCCGACGCCTGTGTGATGATCCCGAGCTGCTCAAGCGCAGTCCCTTGGTTCGGCTGCAACATTTGCTTCACATTTTCCGTGCTCAGAGCGATTTTTCCGATTTCATTCTTGAGGGTGTGGTTCAGCAGGGAGGTTCCCGTCGAAACCGCCTGCATCGTACGGTCTATCGGATCCCGTTCAACCTTCAGCCGCATGCCGAGCACACCATACACGAACACGCAGATCAACCCGACGACGAACGAATATACGATCAGCAGCGATACATATTGAAAGAAATCATAACCGGGATACAAGAGGCTCCCGACATTAATCAGTAGCATCACGCCCAGCAGCGTAGGGACCATAATCATGGCCGTGATCAGCAGACTTCTGCGTCTGTTCGGATTCATTTCTTGTACATAGGCCCGAATTAATAAATAGCACGATATGAAATAGTACGGAGCTGTCCAGACAAGCAGCAGCCCGAAATCGATCCGATGCTCAGGAGAAACGATGACTTGGAGTACCGTTACAAGCGGGGGCAACAGCAGCCCGAGCTTGAAGTAGCGCAGCTTGACCGGATTGATCTGCTGCCGGGTGTACACGATGCAAAATACGAGCACCCCGTAAGGCGACATCGTATGATTGAAGCTTTGAATGATCGGCTCAAATGAAGCCGGTATAAAGCCGTCCGGCTCTAGGATTTCGGTTAAGCCGCCTACGCCTGAGCTGAATAAGAAGAAAGCCGCCCAGCGATTCACCTCTTGCCGCGGCTGGTTCGCCAGCAGCACGATTGCCGCGATCCATAAGGCCGCCACATAGTATAGCATTTCACATCGCCCTATCCTCTTTCATTTTCTAGTTTCATCCTACCATACCTGTTCGACAAATGGAGCACGCTTTACATCACGAAAACACTCAGTTTACATTCAGCTGGATTTAAGCCAGAAATCAGAAACGATTGATAGCATGGTTTCAGAAGCAAATAAGCGAACTGACAGAAATGAGGTGGAAGCATGAACAAAGGATTGAAATACCGGAATGAACTGAAGTTTTTTGTCAACATGCATCAATACCGGATCATCCGGCAGCGGTTGAACCATTTGATCCGTCACGATAACCATGCGGGACCGTCCGGAGAATACCATATTCGAAGCCTGTATTTCGACGATATCAATAATAAGGCGCTGCACGAGAAGCTGGCCGGCGTCCGGGACCGCGTAAAATACCGGATCCGCATCTATAACGTGAGGGACGACGTGATCCATTTTGAGAAAAAGATAAAGTTCCGCGACTACATCGCGAAGCTGAAAGAGCCCCTTACCCGGGAGATGACGGACCGGATTATGGCGGGGGATTACGAATGTCTGTACCAGCCGGACAAGCCTCTGATGATGGAGCTCTATCACGAGATGAAGCATAACCTGCTGCGCCCGAAGGTCATCGTCGATTATGTCCGTGAACCGTACGTATGCGCAAACGGCAATGTCCGGATCACGTTCGACAAGGAGCTGCGCACAGGGCTCCACTCGGTGGATCTGTTCAACCGGGAGCTGCTGCCGATCCAGGCTATTGATGAGAATCTGATTATTCTTGAAGTCAAGTATGACGAGTATATACCGGATTACATCAAGATTGCCCTGCAGCTGGAGGGACTTCAGCGCCAGTCCGCATCGAAATACGTTATTTGCCGAAAATTTTTAAAGTATAACGCTTGGGAGGATCAATAATTCATGAATGCAACGTCTAACGAAACGACCAACTTTTCTAATATTATCAAAAAATCCGTCCTCGAGAACTTCGCATCCGATATCAGCATCGCCAAAATATTGATTACGCTCGCCATCGCTTTTGTCATCGGATTGTTTATATATCTGCTGTATAAACGGGTATTCAGCGGGGTGCTCTATTCGAAGAGCTTCAACGTGTCCCTGATCGGAATGACCATGATTACGGCGGTTGTGATCATCGCCATCAACTCCAATCTCGTGCTCTCGCTCGGTATGGTCGGCGCGCTGTCCATCGTTCGTTTCCGGACCCCGATCAAAGACCCGACCGATTTGATCTTTCTGTTCTGGGCAGCTGTTGCAGGCATCGTAACCGGCGCAGGTTTCTATACGCTGGCGGCGATCGGTTCCGGGGTCGTAGGCCTCATTCTGTTCTTCTTCATAAAAAAAGCGTCAGTCGACACCCCCTATCTTCTTGTCGTCCATTGCCAAGACGAGCAGAGCGAGCAGGCGGTTCGCACTCGCATCGCCGAAGCGGTAAAACGTTACAATCTGAAGCAAAAAACCGTTTCAAACGGGAACATCGAGCTGACGGTGGAAGTCAGACTGAAGGATGCCGAGGGCGAATTCGTCAACAAGCTGTCCGGACTCCCCGGCGTCCATAACGCGGTCCTGATCAGCTACAGCGGCGATTATGTATCCTAAGACAGGTGGTGTCTTGATATGAGAACAAAATATGCCGCAGCTCCCCTGTCCCTTCTGCTGGCCTTGATGCTTCTCTTATCCGGCTGTCAGGATTGGCTGGCACCCGGTGCAAGCCAAGCAAATAAGGCGGAGGATGGGAGCCCAGCCGCGCAGGAGAGCGTGTCCACGGTGTTCCCGAAGGATCAGGTCATCGATGTGAAGATTACGATCGATGAAGCGGATTTTGCGGATATGATCGACAATGCTGAAGCGGAGGAGTATAAAGAGGCGTCGGTTGATTATAACGGGCAGAAGTTCGAACATGTCGGCATTCGGACCAAAGGCAACTTGAGCTTGCGGAGCGTGGTCAACTCCGACTCCGATCGTTATAGCTTCAAGCTGTCCTTCGATGAATATGTGAATCAAACGCTGGACGGGATCAGCAAAATCAATCTCAACAACAACTACAGCGACGCAACGTACATGAGAGAATTTCTCGCCTACGAGCTGGCGGCATCCGCTGGCCTGCCAACGCCTGGCTTCTCGTACGTCAATGTCTATATTAACGGCGAGCTTTGGGGATTCTACCTTGCCGTCGAGCAGATCGGCGATTCTTATCTGGAGCGCCACTTCGGGAATGCATACGGTGCCTTGTATAAGGGCGTCATGACCGGCGCCGGCAGCGATCTGACCTGGCTCGGTCAGGATCCGGATTCGTACACGGGCCTAGAAATGAAGTCCAAATCCTCCAATGACGACGTTCTGATCGACATGCTGGATGAGCTGAATAACGGTTCCGATTACGAGCAGGTTCTTGATGTGGACCAGGCGTTGAAGTATATCGCCCTAAATGTGGCCGCATCGAATATGGACAGCTATCTCGGCATGAACAAACAGAATTATTATTTATATGAGAATAAGGGGGTCTTCTCCATTCTCCCTTGGGACTACAACATGGCCTTTGGAGGGTTCGGCGGTTCCGGCATCCTGATCGACGAACCGACCCAAGGGGCCGTAGCCGAGCGGCCGCTCGTTGCGAAGCTTCTGGAGGTGGATGAATACAATGAGCGCTATCACGCCATCCTTCAGGACATGCTGGATGGATACCTCAAGCAGGAAACGTTCGCGAAGCGCGTGGAACAGCTCAAGGCGCTGATATCCGAGCACGTGCAGCAGGATCCGCGGCCTTTCTATACGTACGAGCAGTACGAGGAAGCCGTGCCTGCCCTGCTCACATTCGTCCAGCAATCAACGGAGAATATCCAGCAGCAGCTGGACGGCACGCTCCCTTCTTCCGGAGACGGCAGCGGCAGCGGTGGCGGCATGGGTCCCGGAGGCTTGGGCGGCATGCGCCAGGGCGGTGCGGGCGGCATGCGGCCGGGCGATGCAGATCCTGCAGGCAGCATGCCGCAGGGTGAAGCAGGTGCTGCTGGCGGTATCGGCGGTATGCCCGAGGATGCCGCTGGCACTGCAAACAGAGCCAGCGGTAATATGGAGCAGGATAATGCGGGGGCTGCTAAGAGCGATACTGGCCTGGGCGCTGCTGACGATACCAACGGCGGTATACCGCAGAATGGCCCGGGCGCTGCTGAAGGTGCCAACGGCGGACAGGACGTGACACCGCAAGTGGATCGCGGGATAACCGCTAACAGCTCCGGCAACACGGCGACAAACACGGTGGCCGATAGCGCAGCCGCAGCAAATCGCACGGCCGATAACAAGAACACCGTTCCCGCATCGCAGGCGCAGGCTGGTGAACAAACACCGGAGCTGTCGCAGCAGCAATCACAGCAAGAAGCCCAGCAGGAGTCCTCGCTGGTAACGCCACAGCAATCCCAACAAGGAGCTCAGCAACTTCAGCAGTCGCAGCAAGGAGCCCAGCAACCATTCCAACAGGACGCAGCTGCCCAAGGAGCGGTGCCCGGGAATGCGTCAGCCCCGGACACCAACGCTCAAACCGGGCAGCCGAATGCCAATCAGGAGCAGCAAACGAATCGCTTTGGCGAATTCGGCGGCGGGATGGGCGGCGGAATGCCGGGCGGCCGGGGCATGGGACTGCAGGATTGGAACAGCAGTCAAGACCAGGAGCAAGGGAATATGCAAGAGCTGGTCTATACCGTGATCTCCATCCTCCTTCTCATTGCGGCCTGTCTTATCGTTACGCTGTATAAACGCAAAAAGCTGTAACTCACATCTCATCAACACATAACAAGCTCCATTCATTCCAAAGCGAATGAATGGAGCTTGTTGGTTACATACCATATTCCTTTATGCTAAACGCCCAAGTAAATCCAGAATGACAGGCAGCGCAATCATAACGGCTGCGGCGGTAATCGTCACAGCTGTCATCTGGCGGGACATTCTCCGCTGCGTGGCCTTGGAGCGGTACCATCCGCCAAACTGCAGACGATTACGGTACAGAACCATAAACCCAAGCACATTCCCTAAGAACAGGAACAGGATATAATAGTCTTTCCATAACACCCATGACTGCAAAACAGCCAGTTCGATATTCGTTACGATCGCAGTACCGAGCATGAATAAGACCATCATTCGGACGATTTCCAGCATGGCGCTTCCCAGCTTGGCCATCACGCACCCCTCCCCTCATACTATGATCAGCGTGGACAGTTCCGGACCAGCCGGAAGCCTTCTAACACTTCTATGATATCCCGTAATCGCACACCATCGGCGTAGGTTATCTCATCTCTGGGCCGTGCATGCACCGATCACGATGGTTCAATCCCCTGCTAACCGCATGACAACATCAAGGTGCTTCGCTGTTCAGGTCGGTAACGGGAGAATGCTCCGCTTTCTTCGCATGACTGTTTACATAATAGCTTTCCAGCCGCCGGCTCCCCCATAAGGATAGAGCGATAAAGGCCAGAACGCCGACAAGCTTATACGGCTCGGCTGCAATGTCGGACAGGTTCGCACCTATATAGGATACGCAGAATACCATAATGCCTTTTCCTAATGTTACGGCCAGCAGGTAGGATAGGATATGCATTCTCGCCAGACCGGCGGCAATATTAACGGCGACAAACGGACCGACCGGTAAAATGCCGAGCAAGAACACGTAACTGAACCCGTTCTTCTGAATCCATCGCATTCCCCGCTGTACCTTGGGCTTGGCTGCCCAGCGCGCGAGAAAGCGGCTGTCGGATATTTTCCTCACCAGGAGAAAGGTTGTCAGGCAGCCTGCGATCATGCCGATCCAAGAATACAGGAACCCTTCCCATAACCCGTATACGGCGGCATTCACCCCTACGATCACAATCGTCGGCATTGGCGGAACGAAGGATTTCATGAAGGTCAGCAGGATCCCCGGCAAAGGGCCAAGCGCTCTGAACTGCTCCAGAAACCACTCCAGGTTGCTCTCCGTAAAATAAGACGTGATATCCAAATAACCCGTCGGCATTGCGTTCACTCATTTCTATCGTCAGTTGCCTATAGTATAAATCAATACCGACCCTGAATCTATATAAGGATTAGCTTGCTTTTCAGGGAGCCGGTGTCAGTCCAGCAATCAGCTTACACTTATCCGATCAGCTCCAGCTGTCTTAGGTGATGTTTGTCATGCCAAATAAAATCCTTCATAAACTGCGCGACCTTAAACGGATGACCGTCTTTATCCGTGTAATCCCCGTCGTACACATCCTCCGGCATGGACCGGATCGCTTCGATCAGCTGCTCCCGCGCTGCAATCGTCTGGCGGACCAAATCCTCGGTTGTGCTTGCTTTCGCATAATCTCTGGCATTTTCATTAAACTCGTCATAGTTCAAGTGTTCAGAGGTCGGAGCTTCCCCGCGCGCAATCTTCTCAATCGCCTCTGCGAAAAAGTATTCGTCCCATCTGAAAATATGACAGACAACCTCGCGAACCGTCCACTTGCCTTCGGCCAGCGGGGTGCTCCACAACGTTTCATCCCGATCTGCAAGCTCCTTTACCCGATCGATCCATTCCCCATATTCGCTGAGCAGCTGTTCTTTCTCACTCATCTTCGTTCCTCTCCCTCGCTAATAATTTATGATAAAATCCGTTTAGTCTATCATCCGACCAGTTATACATGTCCAGCAGAGCTGCATAAGGATCGCCTGGAATTCCCAGCAGCTCCGCAAAAGCCGGCTCCGTCTTGATTCCCGCTTGCTTCAGTTCGATAATCCGTTCTCTTCCGGCTTCGCCTATCAGCTGAAGCAGCCGATACTCTACGACCATATGCCGGTATCCGTTCTGCTGTTTCGTCGGCACAGGCTGGCCGAATATTTCGAACATCCAGCCTTTGTACCGGAAGCGGACCACGATGCGATCCATGCCATTAACGTTTCGGCTATCGACCGACAGATCCGGCAGATGTCCGAAAACCTCGTGGATGGTCTGTTCAAATGCAGCGAAGTCCGTAACGCGGCAGGCGATATCGAGGTCACTTCCCGGGATGTCGATGCCAATAGGGATCGTGCCAACGAGAATCGGATCATACGGTGCCAGATGGGCAAACAGCCTCAGGTCATCCATGACGAGCGCGGCCTGCCTCTGCTTCTCCGTACCCTGATACAAATAATCGATATTCAGAAACTTTATGTCCTGCATGCTCAATCTTTTTCCTTTCCCGGCCTGCTGCACGCCATCGAACCAACCAACAAACTAACAAACAAAACCTCCCCGCAAATTAGGCTGCCGGTCTGGAAGAAGGATCGTATCCTGTAGCTATCCCCCAGGTCCTACCTTTCCGTCCACGTCGTCCGGACATATCCGAGCCGCATACCGACCGCTTCCATATTGCGGTGGCTTTGTGACAAGAACCCGCACTGGCCGACGACTAAGCTGCAGCCCGTTTGCTGGGCGATCCGAATCCGATGGCGAAGGAGCAGCCGATGCAGTCCGTGCCTGCGATATTCGGGCAGCGTCGCCCCGAAAGTTAGAGAGGCTATGCCTTCATTTATGTACATCACACCAGCCGCGGCAGGCTCATCCTGCACATAGGCAAGATAAAATCTCCAGCCTTTCCGCGCTGCGAGCACCCGGTTATTTGCGGCCACGGACGGAATCCCCTGATCAGGAAGTCCGGTTCCCCGGCAATGGATCGTCGCATACCGCTCGAACTCATGCTCGGTGACATGCCGGATCTCGATAGCCGAATCCGCCTCTTCTTCCATGTTGACCGGATGCATATACATCGAATTATGAAACCCTGACTGGTACAGCCCTCGTTCCGCAAGCGCCTTCAAAAGTTCCTCATTTGCCGTGGAGGGCACGATCTCGATCTGAAATCTCCGATCCCTCGACCGGTAGAAATCAACTATGGCATCCAGATGGCCGATGTCCTCCGATTGAATGCCTTTTACGGTGTTAAAGGAAAGCCACGGCATGGTCTTGCTGTACAGGCACAACGCATGGCCGAACCGTTCGATCAGGACGCCCTCCGGGTTGCCCGGCCGCTTTGCAATGGCATCCATCCGATCGTGCATGTACTCCGTTTCGGAGCGCTGAATATGTAAGATTACCTCTTTCGTTGGGAGCTCGTCCATGATAACCTCCATCGATCTGTGATAGGACGGCGATAAGAGAACAGCCTGAAGATCATACGAGCTATGCATCCTCAGGCTGTTTGTCTATCACCTATTTATTTCGTGCTGCCGGGCAGATCGCAGGATCCGTCGGCACATATCCCCGCATCCTTCTCGTTCACCATCACAAGCGGATGGGCTTCACGGTAGGCTTTCTCCAAAGCGTCCGTAAATACCTCAAGCGGCTGTGCGCCGGATACGCCGTACTTGCCTCCGAGCACGAAGAAAGGCACCCCGCGAATACCCAGCTGGTGGGCAGCCGCTTCATCAGCGCGTACTTCCGAGCTATATGCGTCTCCATCAAGCACCGCATCTGCCTCTTCCCGCGACAAACCAACCTCGGCGGCCAGATCGGCCAGCAAGGAGCGGTCCTGCAGATTGCCGCCCTCTGTAAAGTGAGCGTAGAACAACCGCTCTGTCATCTCTTTCATTTTTCCATGCTGACTTGCAAAATGAACCAGTCGATGGGCATCGAAGGAATTCGCTGGAATGATGCGGTCCATGTGATACGTGAGGCCGACGCTTGCCGCCTGCTGCGTAACGTTGGCGTTCGCCGCCCGGGCTTGCTCAATGCTCATCCCGTATTTTGAAGCCAGCAATTCATCCATCGACACGCCCGGCTCATACGAAGCGTCCGGATCAAGCTCGAAGCTCCGGTAAACCACCTCGACCTGATCCTTATTCGGAAATAAGGCCAGTGCATTCTCGAAACGACGCTTTCCTATATAACAGAACGGACACATAAAATCCGACCAAATCTCAACCTTCATCGTCTTACCCCCTGCAAGCATGTATTTTACTTACTTATTGTAACTTTCTTTCTGGATTACTGCAAGAAAAGTCCTGTATCACCACATAAGGGAAAGGCAAATTCGGTCTTCTGATCGTAAAAAAGATGGCTATCGTCCACCTGTCATTTATATCGTTTCCAGTCCATATCACTGTTCTCCAGCAAATACTCAAAATCGTTATCACGGCGCTTCTGCTCCGCTGCGCGGGCGGCCTCGCGCTCCTGTCTTTCTTTCTCCAAACGCTCAGCCTCCGAGGCCTTTAATGTTTCGGAGGTTTCCTTCAATTTCTGAAGCAGCTCTGGGTTCAGAAGATCCTTCAACGTTGCCGGCTTGTCGGCCTGCGAAGCACTTGGAGCGGGCATGTTCCGTTTCTTTTTAGCCATATTCACTCACCTCGGTTTCCTCATCATTATACCATCTTCCATGCGGACTGACAGCACTGGAGGATGCAAAAAAAGAGGGCCTGGCGCTTATGTATAATATAAAGGGCGATCGATGGGACTTGAACCCACGAATGCCGGAGCCACAATCCGGTGCGTTAACCCCTTCGCCACGACCGCCATCTTATAAATGGACTAGCTGTCCGGATAATTAATATAGCATAGGATTCAAGATTGTGCAAATTGTAAAAGTTGCCATCCAGATCCATGCATCTTCATCAAAACCCTGCTCTCGCGGATTGCCGGCCACTGCCGGATTGGATCGAAACATATTGATTTCTTTCTGCGGTAAATACTATACTAACGAGAATGTTGAAGAAACGGTTATTCGAAAAAAAACGTAAGCACGGGTGTACGAAAAATTACTAAAAACCGTTTGTATTGTGTTGCAGCTGGAGGTCGATTCATCATGATTTATCATATTGATTATCTTTCCGAAGCGCTTCATGTTAAGGGTTACCTGGGTCTTCCGCCTCAGCTTCCCCATGCGATTAGCCAGTCTATGGCTGACATAGCCGGTACTCAGCCCGGCGTTTCGGTCAAAGGCACACTGGCTTGCTCATGGCGCCCGGATAAACAATTTCAACATCCTGGCGGATCAACCCGCAAGCTTCCCCTCCTGATCTATTGCAGGGGCGGAATCGGCCGCGTCGGAGCGGTGCGCCTGAAGTGGATCGAAGAGTTCGCGATGCACGGCTTCGCGGTCTTCGCCCCTGCATATCGCGGAAACGAAGGCAGCGAGGGGCGGGATGAGTTCGGCGGAGCCGATACGATGGACGTCGTAAACGCAATCGATTGGCTCAGGAACATACCTTGGATCGACCCGGCCCGGATTTATCTGCTCGGCTTCTCCCGGGGTGCGATCAATGCCGCCAAGGCAGCGGTTATCTCGCCAGTGGTTGCGAAGCTCATTCTATGGAGCGGGGTATCGGACCTGGCCCAAACATATGAGGAACGGATCGACCTCAGACGGATGATGAAACGGGTTATCGGCGGCTCTCCGAACAAAGTGCCGGAGCGTTATCTCGCTAGGTCTCCGCTGCATTACGCGGAGCAGCTTGAGATCCCGGTGCTAATCGTCCACGGGACCCTCGACGAGCAGGTCCTTATCGGGCACAGCTATCGAATGGCGGACAGGCTCGCGGAGCTTGGCCGGCAGGTGGAGACCCATTTCTACCGGGATCTGAAGCATCATTTTCCCCCGCCGCAGCATGAAGCGGCGGTTCATCGCATGTGCGATTGGCTGATGAAAGTTTAACGGCTCCCGGGTTTAGGCTCTCGGGATGCCATCAGTTTGACCGCCGTCCCAATCAGACCTCCACCTGAAACATGGAATCAACAATCACCGGTAGTTGGTCCCTAAGGGATATCGCACCAAAGACGGACCGTGCATGACTCCCGTTATCCCCGAACACTTCAACCATTAGATCAGAGAAGCCGTTCAGCACCTTGTGATGCTCCTCATAATCCGGAGAAGCATGGATAAACCCTTGGACCTTGACTACGCGCTTCACATGATCGAGAGAGCCCAAAGCTTCCTTCAATACGGCCAGCACTTCGATGCCGGCGGAACGGGCGAAGGCATATCCCTGCTCGGTCGTATAATCTACCCCCAGCTTGCCTCTCGGATGACCCGCAGGACCTTTCCCGGACACATACATTATTCCGTCTACGATTACGTAATTGGCGTATTTCGCTGCAGGTACGCTAGCCGCAGGCAAAACGATCCCCATCTCCGCCAACCGCTGCTCCACATTCCCTCCCATGTCCGTCTACTCCCCTTTATCATATTTTCCATTGAATTTCGATTATTGTATCATGGAAAATTCCCTTTGCAAGCAAAATGCTGTTCCCCCTGCCTAAAGATTTCTTACTCGCTTAATTGTTGTTACCCTGATTTGAAAATTATGGATTGACAGTCGGCAAACGATCCTTTACAGTATCTCATATATGAAAATGATAATCATTATCGTTTAGTTTGCTGTTATTATTCTACATACAAGGAGAATCGAAATGAAGAACAAGCTGTTCATTCCCTTTATCGTTTTGCTTTTAGTGATCCTCAGCGCTTGCGGCTCTGATTCAGGAACGCCAGCCTCATCGACTCAAAATAATCAGGACACTCATAACACTCAGAATGCGGACACGACGACGGTCGCCAATCCATCCGAGGAGACGATCACGTACCAATCTGAGAAAGGTCCCGTGAAGGTTCCTGCCCATCCCAAACGGATCGTAGCGTTGACGTATGCACCGAACGTGCTCTCGCTCGACGTACCGCTGGTTGGCGTCGATCAGTGGACGAATGCGAATCCGTTGTTCAAGGACAAGTTGGAGGGCGTAACCGTCGTTTCGGAGGAGGACCTCGAGACGATTATCGAACAGGATCCGGATCTGATCATTGCCGGCACCGAAATGAAGAATCTCGATAAGCTGGGCCAAATCGCTCCTACCGTTGCTTTTACCTGGGGAAAGCTGGACTATTTATCCCAGCAGCTTGAGATCGGAAAGCTCCTCAACAAGGAGCAGGAAGCTCAGGCATGGATCGATGATTTCAAGCAGCGTGCGGAAGCAATCGGCAGCGAAATCAAAGCGACGGAAGGCGATGATGTCTCCGTTTCCGTGTTTGAAACCGATTCGGCCAAGAACTTCTACGTATTCGGCAATAACTGGGCGCGAGGCACCGAAATCCTGTATCAGGCCATGGGATTGAAAATGCCTGAAAAAGTCGAGAAGGATGCCCTCGGCCCCGGATATTTTGCGTTGTCGCAAGAGGTGCTCTCCGATTATGCGGGAGATTATATTGTGCTTAGCCGAAACTCGCAAGCCGATACCGCGTTCATGAAGACCGATATTTGGAAGGGCATCCCGGCCGTCAAAAACGGACATGTCATTGAAATCGATACGGAGGCTGCCACTTATAGCGATCCGATTACGCTTGAATATTTGCTGAATATTTTCAAGACCGGATTCCTTGGCGACGGCTCGACCGATTAATGAATTACAATGATCGAAACCAGACTCCCCCGAATCAAGTTCTTTCCCGAGCTTGGTTCGGTTTTTTTTTTACGTTATTCCTGATTATTTCGGGCTTGCTCTGATATTTGAAAATATTTTTCTTGTTTCTAAGCAAAGAATAATCCCCTTTGTAAAGGGCAACATAATTCTGGTACCTGTCCTCCACTAAATAAATCAACTTTAACGGAAAGGAGTTGCACCTCAATGAAGAAAATCCTCGCTTCATTCTTAGCCGGATTAAGCTTGGCTCTCGTTCTTGCGGTTCCAGCTTTTGCGAATAATAACAACATGAACACAAACGATGTGAATGCCAACAACGTGAACACCAACAGTTATAACGCAAATGCTACACGTGACAACGATACAGACTGGGGCTGGCTGGGATTAATCGGTCTTGCTGGCCTCGCCGGTCTGAGACGCCGCAATCCTGAACGTCAATAGTCAAAAAGTTCAAAAGCATACGTGATTTTGTTCTTTTTGACCGCCTTTTTGCCGGCAGTTTGGTAAGATTATGAATACGTTTGTGTAGTGAGCCGCATCTCGTTAAACATCAAAAAGGCTGTATCTTAGCAGGCATTGGCTTGCCAAGATACAGCCTTTTGTCGCAAAGTGAACCTTAACCGGCTTACCCGGACGACTATTCATTTAACTTCCAGCCATTGCTTAAGAAGTGCACACCTATTGAATATAGAAAGAATAGGAAGCATAGCGCTGGGCGTTCGGGATCGCCTTCCAGACGTCAACGGTCTCCGCTCCCGGATACCAGTAGGCGAAGCCGGCAACTTGATACGCCGAAGCCATCAGGTGCTTCACGGACAAGGAACGGGCGTCCTCTGTCCAGATCCGATGCTGAACGCCGCCAGAGCGGTATTCCGCTTCATATTGTCCCGCTTCCGCATTCCACGATATCGGAGCCTGAAAGCTTCGAATTCGCCGGCCCTGCTCCACCAAGGTGATATCCTCGGAGGAAACGCTGGAGGCCAGCTTCCAGTCCCTCGTATACAACGGAAAGGCGACAATCGCTTGATTCGCCCTAATCTGGGTCAGGAGCCGCTGTAATGCAGATTCCGACCAAGAAATGGACGATACGGAGCCTGCTTTGGGCGAGCCGCCCCAATGCTCGTCGTAGCTCATCAGCACGAGATAATCCAGCTGCCTGCCGAGTGCCGCATAATCGAACGCCGCCGTCCAATCCGTGTTTAGATCCGGGGATACGTCAATCGACAGCTTGGCACCCAGGCGCTTCATCTCAGCAGATAATAACGTAACGAACAGCGTCAGATTCTCACGATCCTGGGGCATCACATTCTCAAAATCAATGTTGATTCCATCCAGTTCATACTTCACGGTATTGGCAGCGATGCTGCTGATCACCGATTGCCGGAGCGTGGCGCTGCTAAGGATTTGATGCGTCATCTCGGCGTTGCTCCGGTTTCCTATCATCGCCCACACTTCACGGCCGTTCTTATGCGCCCAATTCAGCAGCGCCGTATCCGTATTATCCGACAGCTTACCAGAGGCGTTCAGGTAATACCATCGCGGCACGAGAACGTTCAGTCCAGCCCTCTTAGCATAGCTTATATACTGGCTGGTCGTTCCGTTATACAGCCATCCCATTCGTACGCTTGCTCCTTCTTGGCGGTCCAGCACGGATTGGACGTTGCCCGTACGAAGGACGCGGTCCAGCAGCATGGCGGTCTCTTCGCGGGTAATCGGATCCAGCGGTCTGAACCGGCCCTCGCCTCCCTGCAGCCATCCCGTTTCCGTTGCTCGTCCTACGGCGCTCCGGGCCCAACCGGCAATGGAGCCCGAGTCCGAGTATCTCCAGGCACTGCTCCCGCTGCCTTTACCGCTCTCCTTCATCGCCCGGACCATCATGACGGCAGCCTCCTGCCGGGTAATCTGCGCATTCGGATAGAAATATGCACCGCTCCCCTGCACGATCGATACGTTCAGTCCAGCATGCACATAGCCGTAATACCAGGCAGCAGGCCGTACATCCCGGAACGCGGACAGGTCATTGTTCACGGGTGACAGCTTCAGCAGCCTTGTCAGCATCGCCGTGAATTCGGCTCGGGAGATGTGGTTTTTCGGCAAAAAAGCTCCATTGCCGTCCCCGCTTATGATCCCCCGCTTCGCCAAACGCAAGATCGCTTCCTTTGCGTAGCTTCCGGAGATATCATGAAACGCGGGCTGGCTTGGAGCCCCAAGTCCCGATACCTGAACAGGATGAATCACGCCTGCCAGTAACAGCAAAACACATAACGTCAGGAAATACTTCTTCAAGTGGTACGCCTCGATTCTATCATCTGATTATCTCAGCATATCAGATGATCGTAGAATCGGGCATTGCTCATTTATTGGTAATATCGCTTAAGCTCTTTCCGTACTTCAGCAGGAAAGAATAACGGCCCCGATCCCATCCACAGTCAATGTTGTCGGGGACAGCTGTTTGATCGTCTCTTCCCCTAAGAGGACGGTCCATTCTCCAAGCTCCGGCAGACTTAAGGTAGCCTCGTTTCGGCCGGCATAATAGAGAACATAGAGATGCCGGGCCTGATCGCCGCCGGCGTGATCTCGCAGCGTGAAGGCGATCGCCTGCTCCGGACAAGCCTCGAAACGCAGATGCTTACGAATCGTTTCCGCATCCCGCAGCCGGAATGCCGGACGCTCCTTGCGCAGCTGGATGAGCCGCTGAATATACTTGACGCCGTCCTGATGCTCCGCTGCTTGCCGCCAATCCAGGCGGTTCACCTCATCCGGCTCATTATAGCTGTTCTCGACCCCGCCTTTGGACCGGTAATATTCCTGACCGGCATGAATGAACGGAATCCCTTGGCTGGTGAGCGTGATGGCCGATGCCAGCCGGTGCATGTCCCGGCGAATATCATCGCTCTCGCCAGCCGTGGAGAGCTGGATTTTGTCCCAGAGCGTATGGTTATCGTGACACTCTACATAATTCACATTCTGGTCAGGCTCGGATGCAAATGACCGTATATCCGCCGAATACGAAATACCACCGGCAACACCCTGCTTCACCCGGTCCTTGAGCCCAGTTCCTCCGCTAATAAAGCCTTTGTATTGATATTTAAAAATATCGCCCTTAACCGCATCGCGGAACCCATCGTTAAAATGTCCGATTCTCGGCATCCGGTCAGCCTGCTGCTGATTGGCGCGCAGCTGCGGCGCAAGCTCGGTGTCCATGACCCAGCCTTCCCCGATCATGATGATCGACGGATCGATCTCATCAAGCGCTCCGCGGATTGCATTCATCGTCTCTACATCCATTAGGCCCATCAGATCGAAGCGGAAGCCGTCAATGCGGTATTCCTTGACCCAGTGCAGGACGGATTCCACAATGAATTTGCGCATCATCGGCCGCTCGGTTGCCGTATCGTTGCCGCAGCCCGAGCCGTTCGAAAACTTGCCGTCCTTCTTATAACGTAGATAATAACCTGGCACAAGCTTCGTGAAGTTGATTAAGTAACCATCGTACACATGGTTATACACCACATCCATGATGACCCGGAGTCCGCGATCATGCAGCGCTTGGACCAATTGCTTGAACTCGCGAATCCGAACTTCCGGCACATAAGGATCCGAGGCATAAGAACCTTCGGGCACATTGTAATTTTTCGGATCGTAGCCCCAATTATATTGCGGCTCATCAAGCCGAGTCTCGTCCACGCTTTCCGTTGCGTAATCGAATACGGGAAGCAGCTGCACATGGGTAACCCCGAGCTCCACAATGTGATCAAGTCCCGTCCGGATTCCTTCGGGTCCTTTTGTGCCCGCTTCGGTCAGCCCTGCGAACTTTCCCTTAAGATGAACTCCGCTGTCTGGATGGATCGTGTAATCCCGAACATGCAGTTCATAAATGACGGCATCCACAGCGCTTTCAAGCTTAGGCTTCGCTTCGGTCCAGCGCTCCGGATTGGTTGTCGACATGTCTAGAATATAAGCGCGGTCGCCGTTAACGCCTACGGCCTTGGCATAAGGGTCAATGGCTTCATTCCATTGCTCACCAATGCGAACCTGATAGGTATAGAATCGGCCCTTCAGGTCCTCTTTCACCCGCAGGAGCCATGTTCCCGATACATCGCGGGTCATCGCATAACGGTCCGCCTCCGTTGTCTTCCAATCGGAATAGACTAACACATAGGCCTCGCTTGCCGTCGGCGCCCAGAGGCGGAATAGGCTCTCCTGCGGACGATAGGTCAGGCCGAGATCGTCACCGTCATAATAAAATAATTGATCAAATTCCTTGGAGAACACCGATACGCCGCCGGTTACTGACAGATCTCCATAATCGATAACAGCATTGCTCTCTTTCTGTACGGACAAGCTCTTCACTCCTCATCTCTTCCTGCTGTGCTGCAGCCGCTGCACCTCTTCTTCCGTTAAGGACCGATTACCATAACGGGCCTTCTCATAGAGCTCGACCAAGGTCTCGGGCATCCGCTCCCGCGAATGTTCCTGCCAATCCTTAAGATCGTTCTCCGTTTCCCGGGGCGTTAAGGCTGCCTTCCAATTATACCCTTCCCGGATGCTTTGCAAAAGTATCCTGCGGTACATTTGGCGGATGATCTGATTCGGATCATGTCGCTCTTCGCCGCGATCCTTCTTGGACAAACGCATGCTGCCGAGAGCCCGCCGCAGCCGCTGCCCGGCTCGTTCATGCTCGATATCCTCGACCTCATCCTCATACCCCAGCGACGTTTGGGCTTCTTGCCGGGACATCATCCGATTCATCCACTTGGAGAGGATCCCGAGGAGCTTTGGCAGATGCTTCCCAAATCTCAAAAGAAGCAGCATAAGGCCGATTCCAATCGCGATAAATACGCCGTAAACCAGCGCCGATTCCAACCATTTCATGAACCGGCTCGGTCTCTTCTGCTCGCTGTCGGGCAGCTGGAGTTCAGGCGGCGGTTGAGGCGTCGCCTGCGATTCCGGAGGTGTCTCCGGACCTGCACTAAACAGTCCCGATAACCAAGAGGTCAGCCCCCGGGCCATCTCCTCGAACCAATGACGGAGCTGGGGAAGAAAAGCGATCGCTGCGATGATCAGAAGCAGCACCACGACGAATGAGCGGTTATATCGAAGCACGCGTCGTTCCAGCACAGGCTGATCCTTGCCCGGAAGCGTTTCGTCCAGCACCAGCTGCTGATTTACGATAAGCAGCGTAAGTGCCAATGCTCCTGCTCCGAACCAAGTAAGAACCGGTATTCCCGTCCGGAATGAATCCATGAAGGCCAGCACGAAGCTGCTGGCGCCGTATAGGATCAGGCCGACCAGGTAATAGGTTCCGGGAAACATGCTGCTCCAATCGATCTGCTCCATCCGGCTTCCGCGATAGCTGGCTGTAAATAGTACCGGAATCGCATAAGCCAGAAGGATGTCTATGCCTAATATCCAGCCCCCCAAGGCGATGGATACTACAGCGGCCCACATCACTGCTTTGAACTGCCGGTTCAAGCGAAGATAGGCACTGCCGGCATAGCCGATCAGATATGCTCCCCATGCTGCAGCCGGCCAAAGCCATGTCAAGGAATCGGGGAACAGGTAATAGGCGGGAATGAAAAGCACAGGGAAATAAAGGATGCACTCTACCAGGCTGTTAAAGAAAGCCCGCAGCAACCCGAATCCGCGGATCCTCATGCGGACACCTCCTTGCCTGCCACGATCATCCCGTCCTCGAGGAGCGCAACCTCGACGGAGTGGCCTTTCATCCTAAAGCGCTCAAGCAATGCTTCCAGCCGGGGACTTACATACGTCGTGAGCAAGATCATATCCACCGATTCCTCCTGGCGATCCAGCATGGACAGGAGATAATCATGGAACGACAGCTTACGGGTGAGCTCAAGCTTCGCAAGAAGTTCAAGGATCAAATCCTGCTGGGCTTCGCCGCCGGCTGCAGGGAGAAGCATGTCCTGCTCCTCTCCATCCACCACGGCCCCGTTCGTACCGAATCCAACCTCGATGCCTTGCGAGAGCAAGTGTGCGCTAATACCGGCCGCCAGACGAATTCCGTATTCAATCGGCTCCGGCCGCGTTACCTTGGTCCACATCCCCTCATGGTCTTCAATATTCAAGTAGATCATAAGGCGGCAATCCGCGGTCGTGTCCCGCCGGTATACCTGAAGGCTGCCCGTCCTGGCGGTGGCTTTCCATTGAATGTCCTTCATCGGATCGCCGCTGCGGTACTCGCGCACGCCGGAGATATGGAACGGATCCTCCATAATCCAACGCCGGACCAGCAGCTCGCCGATCCATGTTCGTACCGGGAGCTCCATCTCTGAGACGTCGAGCGGCCTCGGATACACCGTAATCCCGCCGGGAAGCGTCATGCTCTGCACGACGGACTGGATCCCCAGCAGATCGCCCGTCGTCATGGAGACGGTTCCAAGCCGGTACACGCCGCGCTGCTTTGCCGTGATGCGGTGCCTGCGCACGATTTTGGTCCAGGGAAGAAGGCTGAAGAAGCTCTTATGATTCTGGTTGTACTGTCCTTCGCTAATATTCAGATTCAGCTGGCTCTCAAAGGCAAGGCCTGTCCGAAATTGCGATTCAACCCGCAGCCAGGGAACCGGCAGCGCTTTCCGGTTTTCAATCGTCTCAATCAGCTCGATCGAATCTCCCTCATAGCAGGATGACGCCTTAAATGATCGGCTGTAGGTCAATTTTTTCAGCGCCGTTCGCTTGAAGAGCATGCCCTGCAAAAAAATGATCACAGCGGCGATCAGCAAAATCCAGTAAGCTCCCATCCGCGAGCCCCCTTAAGGCGCGATGCCGGCTTCCGTCGGTACCGGTACCTGTGTCAGCAAGCGCTTGATGACATCCTCCGCCGCCTCCGTCAAGCTCCGGCCTCTGACGCCGCCGCGCAGCTGCAAACGATGGGCCCACGCCGGCACAGCGAGCGTCTTCACATCGTCCGGCGTTACGAACGCTCTGCCCTCAAGAACGGCCTGAACCTGGACGGCCTTAAGCAGTGCCTGGCAGCCCCTTGGGCTTACGCCTGCGACTACGGCTTCGTCGGCTCTGGATTGCTCGGCCAGCTTTACGATATAAGATAACAGCTCGTCGCTCACATGCACCTTGTTGACGACTTGCCGTGCTTGAATCAGGCTGCTTGAAGCGGCAACCGCCGTCAGCGATTCCAGCGGCTGCTGTTCCTTGAACCGTTTTAGAATATCGACGCTCTCCTCGGCGGAGGGATATCCCATGCTCAGCTTAAACAGGAAACGGTCCAGCTGCGCTTCCGGCAGCGGGAAGGTTCCCTGCTGCTCCAGCGGATTTTGGGTCGCGATAACCAGAAACGGCTCCTGCAGCGCATGCGTCACGCCGTCAATGCTGATCTGGCGCTCCTCCATGCATTCCAGCAGACTGGCCTGCGTGCGGGGCGTAGCCCGGTTGATCTCATCCGCAAGCAGGATATTGGTAAACAGCGGGCCTGGTCGAAATTCAAATTCAGATATTTTTTGATTATAGAAGTAGATGCCGCTCAAATCCGAAGGGAGCAGGTCCGGCGTAAATTGTACTCGCTTGAACGTGCAGTCGACAGATCTTGATAAGGATTTGGCCAGCAGTGTTTTCCCCGTGCCCGGAACATCCTCGAGAAGCACATGGCCTGCGGTCACCATCGCGATGAACAGCCTGTCAATGAGCTGCTCCTTGCCTACAATAACCTTGGTTACGTTGGCACGGATCTCGTCTCTTAAGCGTCGAACGGAATCAAAATCGGTAATGATGGTAATCACTCCTTATGTTATAAGCATATCCATCAAAGTTCGTCATCAGCTGCCTGGATTCCTGTTCGAGCCGTAAAATTAGCCGAAGTTCCTAAACTCGTATTAGCTGGACTTCGTGAACCTTATGAACCATATACCGTCTGATCATCGCCGGTTTCCGCGAGCTCGGCCAATTCCTGCTCCGCCTGCTCCCTGCCGTCCACGCGGATATCGATATAGTGCTTAATCTGCGGCGGATCCGCATAATAAGGCTCTAAAGCCTGAACCCACGTCTTGTAATCCGGATGGCCCCGGAAGCCGATCAGATGGTCCTTGATCCCCGTCCAACGGATCAGGAGTATATATTCGTCCCGATTCTCCACGCATTTGTGAAGCTCATGATCGACATATCCCTTTTTGGTCAACAGAACGGCTGAAGCCGTCCGGAAGGTACTCTCGAATTCACTAGCCAACCCCGGCTTGATATGCAGAACAGCGGTTTCCAGAATCATGGCGCTTCCCCCTCTTCACATCCGTCATTTTCGCGGCTTGCATCGCGTTTTGCCGGATCATGTTCAATACAGCCATAGAATGCATTAGGTGCAGTGAAGTATATGCTGGTATAATGGGAAGCATGAATACTCTTACAAGGATGAGACCATCATGGCATTCGGCATTACCAAACAAGAATTGCAGCAATGGAAGCAAAAGGTGTCTCGGGGAGAAATCGCATTTTTGACGCATTTCTGGTATGATCAGCGCTTCCCTGAGTTTCATACCGTGACGAAGGTGGGATGCTCGGACCTCCGCCGTCTTGAAGACTGGTGCTTGACCAACGGTCTGAACCCGCAATATATTCATGATCGCCAGCCTTACCCGCATTTCGACTTAATCGGTCCGAAGCAGACGGAGCTGCTGCGAAAATATGAGCTGGAGGACCATATCACCCGTTTCGGCTTGACCTAATAAACCCGCCTCTTGGCGGGAGTTCGTCGGAGATTCCCATTTCAAGAGGCGGGTTTATGGGCAAATTACTTGAACAAGCAAGGTAATTCACCGAATTCGTTTAATGTTCATTTCCACTCGGGTCGGCTATTTTTCGAAGCTCCTTATTGATCCAAATCGCCGCCGTAGCGCCCTCTCCCATTGCTACGGTGGACAATTCGGAATGAACCCCGATATCCCCTGCGGCCCACAGATGGTTGACATTGGTCATCTTGGACCTCGGATCCGTCTTGACATGCTGATTGTGCTCCAGCTCGGCCCCTAGCTGCCTTGCCAGATCGGAATGGATCCGGTTTCCGCCAAAGGCGATAAAGCCGCGTTCGGCCGGGATGGATTGCCCGTTCGCCAGCTCAATGGACGAGATTACTCCATCCGCTTTGCACTTCACCTCCGTTACACGCTCCTCGATATAAGAGATCCCTCGTTTCGATAGCCGCTCCATAAGTTCTGCGGAAGCTGGCTTACCTTCATGATTGACGTACGTCATATCGCCGGTTCTCTCGGACAGCAAAAGCGCCATGTTAGCTCCCGGTTCGCCCGTTCCCAGTACGACGGTCTTCCGGTCCTGAATTTCATATCCGTCACAGTCCGGACATACATAGACGGTACTGCCCAGCGTCTCCAGCAGTCCGGGAACGTCGGGGAAGCGGTCCGACAGGCCGGTTGCTAGCAGGAGCGTCTTCGCCCTGTATACAGTCCCGTCTTTTCCGGTTAACTCGAAATAATCGCCAAGCCTGTTCGCCTGCCGAATATCATCTTCAATAAAATTCACGCCGTACGATTCGGCCTGCGCTCGGCCAAGCTCCCTAAGCTTCCGACCGGATACGCCTTTTGGCCAGCCAAGAATATTATGATAGCTCCTGCAGATGACCGACCGTCCTGTTCCGCGGTCAATGACCGCAACCGAATAGACGGAATACCGCCCAAGCTGGATCGCAGCCTGTAATCCTGCAATGCCGCCTCCAACAATGATGCAATCCTTCACGTCCGTGCTGTTCATCGTATCCATCCACTCTTTTCTATACCGGATTCAGATTTGCTTCGTTTCTTCCATCAAGCTGCGGGGGAAGTTGTTGGCCCTTAATTCTTACTGATACACCCTACATATTTAACCAATCCGGCAAGAAATACTCCTGCAACGGCAAATAGGCTCCCGACTTAGGTCCAGAGCCTACAATGTAACAGCAAATAGGCTCCGGACTTACGTCCAGAGCTTGCGATGATATTCCGCTGAATGAAGCCGTGAGGATATTTACCGGAGCGAACCGATTGGGGTTACAGCAGCAGCTGCCCGGCTGCCGCGCCGGCAAGCACGACCACCCAAGGCGGGCACTTCCAAAACATCAGCATGGCGAACAAACCTGCACCGATGACAAATTCAATCGATCCGTCAATCGAGGATGTCCAGATCGGGTGGTATAGTGCAGCCAATAAGATGCCTACAACCGCCGCATTCATCCCCGTCAGCATCCCCTGGAGCTTCGCATGGGTTCGGATCGCGTTCCAGAAAGGCATGACGCCGACGATGAGCAGAAATCCCGGCAAAAAGATAGCGAGCGTAGCCAGTATGCCTCCAGGCACGCCTTGAATCAGCATCCCCAGGTAACCCGCAAATGTAAACAGGGGTCCCGGAACCGCCTGCGTTGCCCCATACCCGGTCAGAAATTCCTCTTTGGTCATCCATCCGTTCGCTACCGTCTCGCTCTCAAGAAGCGGCAGCACGACATGCCCGCCGCCAAATACCAGCGATCCGGAGCGGTAGAAGCTGTCAACAACAGCAATCCCGGTGCTGCCGGACAAGCTGGCCAGGACCGGCAAGCCGAGCAGCAGGATTAGAAACAGACCAAGGCATACCAGCCCTGTCGTCCGGCTGATCGGAATTCCCGCCTGTTTCGGTGCCGCCTCTTCCTCCCCTTGCTTCTTCCTGAAGATCCACCAGCCTAGGACTCCCGCAGCGGCAATCACTGATACCTGGGCGACGGGAGAGGTCCAGAGCAGCACAACGGACATGGCGGCAAAAGCAACCGCAGCGCGGATCGGACCGGAGGCCAGCTTTCCGGCCATTCCGAGCACGGCCTGTGCGACAATCGCAACCGCCACGATTTTGAGACCTTGGATCCAGCCTGCCGCGCCGGGATCGAAAGCCTCCATTAAATAAGCAAAGAGCATCAGCATGACAACCGATGGGAGCGTGAATCCAAGCCAGGCAATGATTCCCCCCCATAGCCCGGCACGCATGACGCCCACGCCGATACCTACCTGGCTGCTGGCAGGGCCGGGCAGAAATTGCGCCAGCGCGACCAGGTCTGCATAGGATTTCTCGTCCAGCCATTGCTTCCGTCTTACATAGGTTGTATGAAAATAGCCAAGATGGGCAATCGGACCTCCGAATGAGGTTAATCCAAGCTGCAGCGCGGTCCACCAGGTTTCGCGAATTGCGCGCCATCGGCCCTGCTGCGTGTCATAGGCAAGCCGGTTCTCCGTCTGCTGCTTCTCCATGTTCATCGCACTTCTCTCCCCTTGGTCAACGGTCATATAACAGATCCTTGGCTGTCCCATCCCAGGACGTTCCAAGCTCTTTCAATGCCTCTTTTTTGTTGGTCAACCTTTAGGATATATCAGATGCGGCGTTACCATCTACAGATTTATGTAAACGCTGTGTAAAATGTATTTTTCATGGGGGGTTATATCCGTGGGATTGGATGCTCCAACGATCATACGAAATAAATAGGTCAGCCAGAAATGTCTGGCTGACCTATTTATTGCAAGGGCTTATGGAGCAGATGAACATGCTTTGTCGTGAAGCTTTTTACTCCTGAAGTCTCGTTTTACATGTGCACAGAAAAATCTATCTTTTTCGCACCAAACCCAATCGATTCCGCTCTATTCTTGCTCTCCCCGCACCTTCAGGTATCCCGGCTTGGCGGCGCCCATTCCAAACAAGAACAGAAGAACAACAACGGCGGACAAAATCATAAGCGGCACCTTCCAGCCGGTGGTCATATCATGCAGGAAGCCGATGAGCATCGGCCCGACCGCTGCGAGCAAATAACCAAGGGACTGAGCCACGCCCGACAGGGCAGCCGCCTCCTGAGCGGTTCGGGTGCGGAGGGTGAAGAACATGAGCGACAGACTGAAGTTCGCACCGCCCGAAATACCGACCAGAATCACCCACAGCACATTCAACGACGTTAATCCGAACAATAAGCCGAGATACCCCGCCAGCATGCAAATCGCCGAAATCGTCACCAGCAAGCGCTGATTCGGGTTGCGGCCGGCCAGTACCGGAATAATGAATGAGAACGGTATGCTGACGAACTGAAGAATCGAGAGCATCCACCCGGCACCGCTGTAATCCATGCCTTGGCTTCGCAAAATTTCCGGCATCCAGGAGACGTTGACATAAAACGTAAACGACTGCAATCCCATGAAAAAGGTGACATACCAAGTCAGCGAAGAACGCAGCACATTCGGTGCTTTCCCCTGTTCGGAACGAATCTCTGCCTTCCGGTCACTGCTTCGCCATTCGATGACCCACACCGCTGTAGCGATCACCGCCAGGATTCCCCATACCAGCAAGGCGCCTTGCCATCCGAGTCCGGCCTGGGTAGCAAGCGGAATGCTGACACCGGATGCTACGGCGGCCAGCAGGTTCATGGATGCCGAATAGGTACCGGTCATCAATCCGATCTGACGCGGGAAATCGCGTTTGACCAGGCTAGGCAGCAGCACATTTCCCACCGCTATGGCCATACCGAGAAAGGCAGTGCCGAGCAGCAATGTAACCGGTGAGGATAAAGAGCGGATTCCGATGCCGAACATGAGCAGCACCATGCTCAGGAGCAGGGTTGTCTCCAATCCCCATTTTCTAGCCATAGCCGGCGCCATCGGAGACAGCAGCGCAAATGCCAGCAGCGGCAGCGTGGTCAGCATGCCGGCCAATGTATTCGAAATCCCGGTATCATCCCGGATGATGCCGATTAACGGCCCTACGGACGTGATCGCTGCACGGAGGTTAATTGCAATCAGAATAATGCCTGCAAAAATCAACCAGCGGCGTCCTGAGGACACGGAGTTCTTTTCGACCAATGATGTAGTAGACATGATAAGACTCCTCACTCCAACGATATGTAAAAATAAACTTATCCGATTTTATCACAAACCCTTCCTTTCGGCTACCGATCATAACAAACTTCTGCATCCATCGGATGGGCAGCCCGTCTGTCACAACGAATGAAGAGCAAGGTTCCAAGTCATTTTTACACGGGTTACACGACCGGCATCCAGGCATAAACCGATAATTTCTGAACCTCACGTATAAGCTCCTGATAGCGCTGCTGGATCTCTGCTGAAGCATATGAACGGAATTGCTCGAATAGCCCCATGCACCTTAGCATGCCCTTATCGCTCCGAATCCGAATCGAATACTCGAAACTGTCCACGATATAGGCTAATCCGCGATCGTACTGCTTGGCATTCAGGTAATAAATGCCTAGTTCGGCTAATAGGCGGGTGTAGTTATCAAGGGTCATCTGTTCATTTATTATTCCAATTTGATGTCGCTGTGATTTGTACACCAAATAATCCTTAAAACGTTCCAACACCTGATCAATTTGCATCTTAAAGCGATTGGCTGCCAATACAATATTGCATAGTCCAATGAAGATCTCGTTCTCTCTTGTTGAGATATACTCCACGTATTCGGGAAGCACGTGCTGATCCCCGCTTAGCAGCTTATACAAATAACGATTAGCAACTGCCCATTCGTGGAATTGGTTTAAAAATTTGCGTTCTTCTTCTGAAGGATTAACGATCCATTCAGGGAAATCATATTTCGATACATATTGTAGGGCGCGTTCATAATCCCCTAAATGAGCATAATAATTTTCTAAAACCATATAGGAGTACAGCACATAAGGAATAACTGGCTGATTAGGTTTATCCGAATCCGCACCTAAAAAATGCTCACCGTTATCATATTGTTTTCGAGCCTTTTCCCCCATCCTTTTAGCAAGTCTCTGGGCATTGTCCCATTGATTAAGGGAAGAGTAAATATTTATAACCCGTAAGTAAGCTCCCAACTGATAAGCCTCATTTAGACGTTCTAGGTAAGGCTCGAACAGGACAACTGCTTGACCATTTGATTCTTGATTGTTCTCAATGCGATGGTTAAATAGTCTGTATTGACATAATGCTAAGCGTTCTGAATGCTGATATTTCTCACTCTCGGCGACGCATTCATAAAGCAACATGGCTGCTTTATATTTTGCTTCCTGCACAAACGTTTCCGCCAGCTCATATAGCATGGGCAAATAGGTGGTGTTATCCAGCGTCATTCGGACAGCCGTATCAAGACAGTCTAATTTATCAAGCTCCATGCAACGGTACAGAAACGGGCCTAAGCGGCGCCAATCTGGCGTAGAGTGGAAGATGCATTCTTCGATGTATCTTTCAAAAAAATGCCCCTCTTCCAACCCCATGACTGAAGTAATTTGGTCTAACTGCTTCACGGATAGTGGACGACGACCATTTATAATGCTGCTTAATGTTCCGCTGTTTATTCCTGTTGCCCTGGCAAACTGGTTGATCGTTAATCCGCGCTCCTTAATAAAATGTTCAATCTCTCCACGAATCGTAGTCGTTCCTTTCAAGCAAAAACACCCCCAGAACCTGACCAACTCACTGTTATCCGACGCTGCTAGTATATTTGAAATCAATAGTAATGCAAATGAGAAAGCTTGATTGGCAAGATTTTCGTAGCGTCAATAAAGATTAAGGACGGATGTGAGCATTCGTTGCATACCATTCCCCCGAAGTTAGCTTTAGATCCAAACGGACGGGTTCCTTGAAACCAAAATGAGCATTTTCATATTGCTGAGTTACAAAGACTTTAGAAATGAAAAAGAAATGCACCGGAAAAATAGCCCCCACGTCATGTAATTCTTTATCGAATTCAAAATGACTTGCCGTCATTCCACGTTCGATTGGAGATTTATCGTTTGGAAGGCTGTTTGGTTCATATAATGCGAATAATCAGGGACACCGCTCATTGCCTTTTCCAGAATAATTTTCGTATCCTGAGCAATCCATACTCCAAATATTACGTAGGCAGTAACAAATAGAACTGCTAGAGTTAGCATCTGCTTTTTGCCCTTCATAATCCCCCTCCTCTTGAACCCAATCTTAAGAAAAAATTAAGCGCAATTCGTAAATTGCGCTACCGTCTACATTTTTTTGTAGATATCCGTACCAACTATACGACCGGCATCCATGCATAAACCGATAATTTCTGAACCTCACGTATAAGCTCCTGATAGCGTTTCTGGATCTCGGACGATGCAAATGAACGGAACTGCTCAAATAGCCCCATGCATCTTAGCATCCCCTTATCGCTTCGAATCCGAATCGCATACTCGAAACTGTCCACGATATAGGCTAATCCGCGCTCGTACTGCTTGGCATTCAAGTAATAAATGCCTAACTCAGCCAATAAGCGCGTATAGTTGTTTAGGGTCACCTGCTCATTAACAGGAGCAATAACGTTCCGTTGCGATTTATAAACGAGGTAATCTTTGAAGCGCTCTATCACATGATCGATATTTAATTTATGACGGTTGGCAGCCAATACAATATTGCAAATGGCCGTGAAGATTTCGTCCTCTCGTGTTGAGATATACTCAACGTATTCAGGCAGCACTTCTCGATCCCCGCTCAAAAGCCTGTACAAATAACGATTAGCAATGGCCCACTCGTGGAATTGATTTAAAATTTTGCGTTCTTCATCAGAAGGATTAACGATCCAGTCTGGGAAGTCATATAGTGATACATATTCAAGGGCGCGTTCATAATCTTCTAAATGAGCATAATAGTTTTCCAAGACCAAATAATAGTACAGCACATAAAAAATGATTGGCTGATTGGGTTTACCCGAATCCGTATCCAAATAGTTGCCGTTATCATATTGAATTCGGGCCTTTTTCCCCATCCTCTCCGCGAGATTTCGAATACTATCCCATCGATCGAGAGGAAGACTTACATTGATGACATGTACATACGCATCCAACTGATCCGCTTCGTTTAAACGTTCTATGTAAGGTTCAAAGAGTACGACAGCTCGCCCATTTGATTCTTGATTGTTCTCAATGCGATGTTTAAATAGTCTGTAATGACATAAGGCTAAGCGTTCGGAATGCTGATATTTTTCGCTCTCAGCAACGCATTCATACAGCAACAGTGCTGCTTTATATTTCGCTTCTTGCACAAACGTTTCCGCTAGATCATATAGCAATGGCAAATAGGTAGTGTTATCCAACGTCATCCGGACAGCCGTATCAAGACAGTCTAATTTATCAAGCTCCGCGCAGCGGTACAGAAACGGGCCTAAGCGACGCCAGTCCGGCGTAGAGTGAAAGATACATTCATCGATATACATTGCATAGAAATGTCCCTCTCCCAATCCCATGACTGAAGTAATCCGGTCTAACTGCTTCATTGATAATGGCCGACGACCATTTATAATGCTGCTCAACGTTCCACTATTAATACCTGCAGCTTTGGCAAACTGGTTGATCGTCATTCCGTGCTCATTAATAAAACGTTCAATCTCTCCGCGAATCGTGGCTGTCGTTTTCACGCAACAACACCCCCAAGCTCCACCCAAAATATACATTACATTCTATTATTTAATATACCCCAGGCTAATAGTAAGGTATAGACACGGATTGATTGAGTTACATTTTAATTTGTTTTATTCCCCTCCCCTTAGCTTTCAAACAGGTTGACTATAATACGGGTATCCAGGCATACACCGATAATTTCTGTACCTCGTTGATTAACTCCTGATATCGTTGCTGGATCTCGGGCGAGGCAAAGGGGCGGAACTGCTCGAACAGCCCCATACATCTCAGCATTCCTTTTTCGCTGCGCATCCGAATAGAATACTCCAGACTATCCACGATGTATGCTAAGCCTGGCTCGTATCGCTTAGCATTTAAATAATAGATACCAAGCTCTGCCAACAAACGGGTATAGTTATTAATGTTTACTTGCTCATCAACGGTGCCGATCCTGCTTTTTCGCGGTTGGTAAGCAATATACTCTTTGAAACGCTCCAATATATGATCCACTTGAAGATGATGGCGATTAGCAGCTATCATGATATGTGTAAGAGCAGGAAATATCTCGTCCTCATTTGACATTATAAACTCTACGTACACGTTCAGACTGTCAGGCTGTCCACTTAGTAATCGATACAAATATCTATTCGCTTTAGCCCACTCGGAAAACTGATCCGTAATAATAAGTTCTTCTTGACTTGGATTATCCACCCAATCTGAATTCTCATAATACGATATCAATTCCAATGCTCTATCAAGCTCTCCTCGCTCTTTGTAAATATGGGATTCCATAAGATAAGAATATAAAGTATAAAAAATGACTGGCTTATTGGGATAATTTTGCACCTGGTGTGCATTCCTGTTCTCAGAGTAAAGCATTTTAGCTGCTTGTCTCATTCTCCTGCTTAAACGCTCAACTTCCCCCCATCGGTGTAATGCCGAATAGGTGTTTAATAGATTCTTGTATGCATCAAGTTGATAGCGTTCGTCCAATTTATCTATATAGGGTTCAAATTGCACTGCTGCCTGTAAGTTTTTCTCTTGGTCATCACTTAATTTGAGTGTGAATATTCGGTATTGACACAGGGCCAAGCGTTCAGAATGTTGGGACTTCTCACTCTCGGCCACACATTCATATAGCAGCATTGATGCTTCGTTTCTTCCTGAATGATAAAACGATTCTGCCAACTCAAATAGCATGGGTGCATAAGAGACATTATCCATTGCCATTCGGGCGGCTTTATCCAGGGAATCAAGCTTATCTAACTCTGCACAGCGCTGCAGAAACGGGCCCAATCGACGCCAGTCAGTTGTTAAATGAAATAGAACCTCATCGATATACATGTCGTAAAAATACCCATCTTCCAACCCCATACAATGCGCAATCTTGTCCAACTGCTGCATAGACATAGGGCGATGTCCATTAAGAATACTGCTTAGTGTTCCGCTATTCACTCCTGAAAGCCTTGCAAATTGATTAATGGTTAAACGATGATGATGTAGAAATTTATCGATTTCTCCGCGAATCGTGGCTGTCGTTTTCAAGCAACAACACCCCTAAATAAGAACCAATAGTCATTAAATGTATTCACTAGTATTATTGATATAATCTTTTCAGAAGTCAATTCATGTATTAATAAGAGTAGACTGTGTTTTGACAAAAAAAGACACCCTCGATTTAACGAAAGTGTCTTTTCCCTTAAGCTTTACTCACTCCCAATGCCATGATTTCCACTGGATTGTATCGTAATTATCTCACTTTTATCAGCATATGTAAGGGCAGAAGGGGTAGCTATAATAACTAAGGCGCTACAAATAGCTAATAGACAAACCAATTTTTTTATCATTTAATTTTTGCACCTCACTAACAAGTTTTTTATAGTGCTTTTGAGCTTCGTCTGTAGCAAATTGACGAAATTCCTCAAATATCCCCATACATCTAAGCATACCATTACTACTATTAATTGCAATACAATTCTCAAGACTTTTAAGTATATATTCTATCCCATTATTATATTTTTGGGTGCTGAGATAGTAAATGCCTAGTTCAGTTAACAATCGTGCAAATCTGCTGAATGTCACCTGATTACTAACTTTTGATATTTGATTTCTTTGTTCTTTGAATACTAAGTACTCTTTAAATCTCTCTAAAATATGGTCTACGTTGAACCTATTTAGATTTGCGATTATCATAATATTGCATATCGCAGTAAATATTTCATCTTCTCTCTGTGAAATATATTCCACATATTCTGATAACACTTCAACATGTCCAGCTTTTAATCTGTGTAAGTAACGGTTAGCTATCGCCCATTCCTTAAACTGTTCAATAATTTTGGTATCCTCTGCGTTTGGTTCAATCACCCAATCTGGGTCATGATATAAAGAAACGAAGTGCAACGCTTTTTCATAATCCCTAGCTTCATTGTAGTAATTCTCTAAGGACAGGTAGGCATATAGAATATAGAAAATAAGTGGCTGTCTTCTATTTCTTCGAACAGTTGTAGTTTTAGAGGATTTGCTGTATCTATATTGAACCATTGCCTGTTGCAACATTTTCTCCGCTAAGTTTTTAACTTTATTCCAACGATTCAATGATAAGTTCACATTTATTAACTTCACATAAGCATCCAACTGATAACCTTCATCCAACCGATCAATATACGGCTCAAAAGACACGGCCGCTTGCAGATTCGCCTCCTGGTCCTCCGACAAGCTGAGCATAAAAAGCCGGTACTGGCAAAGAGCCAGCCGTTCGGAATGCTGGAACTTCTCGCTCTCGGCAACGCATTGATATAAAATGGCGGCTGCCTCATTCTTCCCTTCTTGAAACAATGTCTCCGCCATGTCGAACAGCATCGGGGCATACGCGACGTTATCCATCGTCATCCGGATCGCACGGTCCAGACAATCCAGCTTGTCCAGCTCGGCACAGCGAAGAAGGAAGGGGCCCAGCCGCCGCCAATCGGGCGTGGCATGAAAAATACATTCATCTATGTACAGATCGTAGAAATAACCATCGGGAAGTCCCATCCCGGACGTGATCCGGTCCAGCTGCTGCATCGAAATTGGTCGGTTCCCGTTCAGGATGTTGCTGAGCGTGCCGCTGTTCACCCCCGATAAATCTGCAAACCGGTTTATTGTCATCCCATGCTTGCGCAAATGCTCTTCTAACTGTTCGCGAATCGTGGTTAATTTCTCCAAGCTAACACCACCTCCGGGGTTGCAACCAAATATTAGGATATTGCTGTATATAGCTATCATATTGATTAATATTACACCGGTCAATACTTATTTACGTCATTATTTGACATTTGGTTTCGAAAATAAGAGAAAATATTTAAAGATTCAAGTATTTCCTGGAGGTTCCCCTATCAAAAAAGAGAACAGGCGTTTCCCGGCATGACCGAAAAACGCCTGTATTCTATATTGAAATATCCGGGGACAAGCCCGAACTCTGTAAAACTTGCTTACAATTAACCCAGCACAAGCCGGTCATCCGCCAGCTTGTGGCCGCTGATCTGCTCGAATTCGCCGAGCAGCTGCTCAACGGTCAGCGATTGCTTGCGCTGCTCGTCCACATCGAGAATAATTCGGCCCTTATCCATCATAATGAGGCGATTACCGAGGCGGATCGCTTGCTCCATATTATGCGTCACCATGAGTGTCGTCAGGTTCATATCCCGAACGATTTCGTCGGTAATGCGCGTGATCAGCTCCGCGCGGGCCGGATCCAGCGCCGCCGTATGCTCGTCAAGCAGCAGAATTTGCGGCTCCGTGAACGTCGCCATCAGAAGGCTGAGCGCTTGGCGTTCACCGCCCGAGAGCATGCCTACCTTCGCGCGAAGTCGATTTTCCAGGCCGATGCCCAGCCGCTCCAAATACTGACGGAACGCCGTACGCTTCGATGCAGATACCCCGATGCCAAGTCCGCGGGATTTCCCGCGCTTTAATGCCATCGCCAGGTTCTCTTCAATCGTCATATGCGGTGCCGTGCCTGCCATCGGATCCTGGAACACCCGGCCGATCCAGCGGCTGCGGCGGAACTCGGGCAGGTGGCCGATGTCGTTGCCGTCAATTCGGACCTCCCCCGCGTCCGGCCTCAGCACACCGGAAATGATGTTCATTAATGTGGATTTGCCTGCACCGTTGCTTCCGATGACCGTAACGAAATCGCCGGGCTTTAGATGAAGGTTCACATCCATGAGAGCGACCTTCTCATCCACCGTTCCGGGGTTAAAAAGCTTGGATACATGATTCATCTGCAGCATTAGAAGGCACCTCCTTCCGACTTGCCTTGAGCGGTCAGCAGCTCGGTCGAACGCTTCTTCGCCTGCGTGCGCTGCCTCATCGACCGCTGCACGGTCGGCAGCACAAGCGCGACAATTACGATAACCGCGGTAATCAGCTTCAGGTCAGAAGCTTCAAGCCAAGGGATTTCGTAGGCAGCCGCAACGACGATCCGGTAAATAATCGAACCGCATACCACCGCAAGTGTCGTACGGAATACGGAGCCCTTCCCGAGGATCGCTTCACCAATAATTACTGATGCCAGACCGATTACAATCATCCCGATCCCCGAGCTGATATCCGCAAAGCTGGACTGCTGGGCAACGACGGCCCCCGAAAAGGCAACCAGGCCGTTGGAAATGCTGAGCCCAAGAATCGTGGTTGTATCGGTGTTCGCGCCGAAGCTGCGGATCATGCGTTTGTTGTCCCCCGTTGCCCGCAGGGCAAGACCGAGATCCGTGCGGAAGAACGCATCCAGCAATAGCTTCACGATAATCACAATAACAAGCATGACATAAATCGGATCGATGGAGCCGAACACGATATCCTCCTGGCTGAGGGAGATGTTCGGCTTACCCATAATCCGCATATTAATGGAATAAAGAGCAATCATCATAATAATCCCGGACAGCAATCCGTTAATCTTGCCCTTCGTATGAAGGAGCCCTGTACATACCCCCGCGGCCATCCCGCCGGCAATCGCAACCAACGTTGCGAGCCAAGGGTTGGTGCCGTTTGTAATCAGTACGGCTGCGATCGCGCCCCCCATGGTAAAGCTTCCATCCACCGTAAGATCCGGAAAATCCAAAATGCGGAACGTAATATAAACGCCAAGTGCCATCAGCGCATACAACAGACCTAATTCAATCGGACCATCCAGTCTCATCAGGAATTCCAACATGTCTTGACCTCCTTTATGATTAAGGAAGGCGCGGGCTCAAGACTCCGCGCCTTACAATTACTCAATGATGTTGTTGTCAGGGTCTTTGACTTCCTGCTTCATGGCGTCCGTAACCTCGATGCCGTAGTCCGCCGCAGCCTTCACATTCAGAATCAGATCCAGCTTGTCGGGCTTCGTGATTTCCATGTCAGCCGGCTTCTTGCCGTTCTTCAAAATCTCTACCGCCATCTGACCAACCTGATATCCATGGTCATAATACTTGAAGCCAACGGTAGCAAAAGCCCCCTTCTCCACCGTGTCGCGGTCACTGGAGAAGAACGGAATTTTATTCTGTTGGGCGGTTTGGATAATCGTGTCCACACCGCTTACAACCCGGTTATCGAGCGTAATATAGAATGCATCCACCTTACCGACGAGAGATTCGGCAGCCTGCTTCACTTCCGATGTATTGGTGACGGAAGCCTTCACCAATTCGATTCCATGTTCGGCAAGCACCTCTTCCGCTGTTTTCGCCATTACAACGGCATTCGCTTCCCCTTCATCGATGATCAAACCAATCTTCTTCACATTAGGGAAATGCGTGCTAACAAAATTCATCAGCTGCTTTGTCGCCTCAGGATTCGTGTCCGAAGCTCCGGTAATGTTGCCTCCCGGCTTCTGCAGGTCGCTGACCAGCTTCGCATCCAGCGGGTCGGTAACCGCTGCAAACAGGACCGGCTTCTCCTTCACTTCGTTTGCCACGGCTTGCGCGGATGGCGTAGCAATCGCCACAACCAAATCCGCTTTCGAATCCTTCAGCTTCTGAGCGATGGTATGGTTGTTCGTTGAATCGTTCTGAGCATTGTTATAGTCAAGCTTCAGCGTCTTATCCTCTTCCGAAATTCCGGCATCCTTAAGCGCTGCCAGAATTCCTTCCCGAGTTGCGTCTAAGGACGGATGCTCCACATATTGCGAGATCGCGATGCTGTAAGATTTCTTCTCGGCATCGCCGCCGCTTCCTGTCGCCGTACTTCCGCCTTCCTGCTTGTCCCCGCAGCCGACTGCCGTCACGAGCAGCGCCGACAATGCAAGTGATACCCACATTTTTCTCTTCATCTAATGAATCCCCTCTCTCATGAATGACCCGTTCGTTTTCGTCATCTAAGCTTCGACACAAAGCGACAACGCATCGCCGCTTTTATTGGCAAAAGCATTAAAGTAAAAAAATAGGACGCACCAATTGAACAACGGTCTATTATGAACCATTGTAAAGGTATCCAAACACATTCGTCAATCAGGATTTTCTTTACTCTCGGGGCATCTGCTGTCGAAAGAATGAAACGTCCCCGGAGCGCTATTCTCCGGGGACGTTGTATCATAAACAATGCCTTTATATTCGAAGTGGGTAAACAGCCTTATAACATCGAACGTCCCTGAATCGCAGCGAGCCAGGACTGAGCAATCAGCGCATGACCTGCAGGAGTTGGATGCACGCCGTCTTCGGCCCAATAGGTCATCTCGATTGTGGAGCTTGCTGCAGCGAAAATACCGTCTAACGGCACATACAGCGTCTCAAACTCACGCGACAGCTCACGCACCGCCGCAATCTTCGGATCCAGATCCTCGCGCCACTCCTTCTTATCCTCCGTGACGGGCAGCAGAAACGGTTCCATAAGAATCAATCTGGCGCCGGTATGCTCGCGGGTCTGAAACAGCAGCTCCCTATAGCCTTCATAATAAGCTTCGAGCGAAGTAGGCTCTCCCTGCCTGTATCTCCTGCCCGTCTCGTTGATGCCGACAAGAATCGAAACCCAAGTCGGATCGAGCCGTATACAATCTTCCTCCCATCGTCCCCGAAGATCAACAACCCGGTTTCCGCTGATGCCGCGATTTACAAACCGCAATCGCTTCTGAGGCTGCTCCATGCTCAACCGGGCCGCAGCCATCAGTGCATATCCTTGCCCCAAACTGCTAGGCTCCTCATAATTCCGACCACAATCGGTAATACTGTCGCCTTGAAACAACACGAGCGCATTTTGTTCGATATGTACCATGCTGTTCACGCCTCCAATTAATGAAAGTGTTCGCATTCCTGCCCCTTCATCATAACCGCTTTGCAGCATTCTTGAAACCCTAAAATTCACAATTCATGGCAAACTTTCTATACATTTAAGTTGACTAAGTGGTCTGAATTCAACTACAATTCAATAAGTATGCTTTTGGCTTAAACTATCAACAGAACAGGTGATGAAAATATGTCCGATTCACAGCAATATCAAATTTTGCTTTATTATAAATTCGTGCCGATCCCGGACCCGGAAGCCTTCAAGGATGAGCATCTGCAGTACTGCAAAGAGCTGGGCCTCAAGGGCCGTATCCTGGTAGCAGCCGAAGGCATCAACGGTACCGTGTCCGGTACGATTGAACAGACCGAGCAATATATGCGTGATATGCACGCCAACCCGCTGTTCGCCGATATGGTGTTTAAGGTCGACCCTTCCGAAGGGCACGCGTTCAAAAAAATGTTCGTTCGTCATCGTAAGGAACTCGTGACCTTCCGTGTCGAGGATGAGCTGGATCCGAACGTCATCAGCGGCAAGCGCCTGTCGCCGAAGGAATTCTTCGAGTACCTTCAACGGGAGGATGTCATCGTCATCGACGGCCGCAATGATTACGAGTATGATATCGGTCACTTCCGCAACGCCATTCGTCCGGATGTGCAGTCCTTCCGGGAGTTTCCGGAGTGGATTCGGGAGAATCTGTCCGAGCATAAGGATAAAACCATCCTGACGTACTGCACTGGCGGCATCCGCTGTGAGAAGCTGACAGGCTTCATGCTGAAGGAAGGATTCCAAGACGTTGCCCAGCTGGACGGCGGAATCGTAACGTATGGGAAGGATCCTGAAGTTCAAGGCCGGCTGTTCGACGGAAAATGCTACGTCTTTGATGAGCGCATTTCAGTTCCGATCAACCGCACCGATGAAGATATCGTCGTCGGGAAATGCCATCACTGCGGCAAGCCTGAGGACCGTTACATCAACTGCGACAACGATGCATGCCATTTGCAGCATATTTGCTGCGAGGAGTGCGAAGAGCTCCATAATAGCTGCTGCTCCGCAGAATGCGAAGAGATTGTTGCTGCAAGCCATCACGCTTCCTAAAGTTCCCGTATTTATAAGAAAAGGGCATGTCGCTTGGAATGAGCGACATGCCCTTTTTGAATATATCATATAACGAAGCATCGCTTAGGATGCTTTAAATCTCATTGTAGATGGCCAACTCAGCTTCGATGGCTGCCTTAATCTTCTCGATGCACTCCTCCGTCGTGGCTGCAAATACACGCTTGCCATTGACCAGCGCGTAAGGGCGCAGCTTGCATAGCCCGCACAGATTCATGCAATCTGCACGCAGCACGGCGATCTCGGGATACAGCTCCTCCAGGTGCTCGAGCTCCAAAGCGCTCATCAAGTTGCTGTCGCACACTTCCACGATGACGATTCCCATCGATATCACCACTATTCTATTTGACAATATATCTATTTATTATGCGACAATAAAGTCCATATTGTCAAATTCGTCCGTGGTTCCATCGAGGAAGCTCAATCCTCAACAATTGTTGATGCCGTGTCGAAATGTCAGACATTCATCCCACAAACTTTATGCTCACTCTCCATCCAAAGGACACAGAAGCTCAATCACCAATGCCCTGCTTAAGGAAAGTTGGTCAGTCAATCAGTGGATCAGAGACTCGGCTCCATCAATATAAATTTCGGTTCCGGTAATATGCGAGGCGTCGTCGGATGCCAGAAATGCGACCAGACGTGCGACCTGCTCCGGCTGGCCGGGGCCGTTCGCCAAAGGCTGATCCCCTTCCGGGTATTCGATCGGAATGGTCACTTCCTCAAGCTCCGGCTTGGCAATGGTGCTGGAATCAATATTGGTTGCAATGGCTCCCGGACAAATCGCGTTCACGCGAATTTTATAACGGGCCAGCTCCAGCGCTGCCATCTTCATGAAGGCTACCTGCCCGGCCTTGGTCGTGCTATAAGCGGAAAATCCGAAGCCTGTGAAGACCCGGTTGCCGTTAATCGAGCTCGTAATGATGATGCTTCCGCCCTTCTCCTTCAAATAAGGAATCGAGTATTTCACCGTCGCAAACGTTCCCCTCAGGTTCGTATTGATCGTTGTATCCCACTCGTCCAGCTCCATGGTCTCAATCGGAGCTTTCGTACCGTTAATGCCCGCATTGGCAAAAACGATATCGATGCCGCCCCATTTCTCCGCCGCTTGCTGGAAGCAGTCCTTAAGCGTCTCCGCTTTTGAAATATCGCAATTGCCGGTTATCGCCTCTCCCCCGGCAGTCTCAATCTGCTTACGAACCTTCTCCACCCGTTCATGATCAATATCGATCAGCAGCACGTTCGCTCCCTGCTCCGCCATCAGAAGGGCTGCAGCACGGCCGATTCCAGAGCCTGCACCTGTAACGATTGCCGTTTTCCCTTTTAATTTTTGATTCGTAGACATTGCCACACCCTCCTTAATTACGTGTTCATGTTATTACATAACCAATCGGGGCGAGCTCTGAATCCCGTCAAACGACAACCGAGGAGCCGGTTAAGGTCAGCGTAGCGTTTTGCCTGTACGAAAAAAGCGCCCCCTGCAAAGACAACGAACCTTTAAGGTCCTTGCCCTGCAAGAGCGCTTATCTAACAAAATCCCAGGTATTATCCCCCAAGTATTTGAGGTGCAATTCGATCAATTTCTGCTGTTATCGGTTAAAGACCGCCGGTTTCACGCAGACCGGCTTGGATTGGGAAACGGTATAACCGGTGAAGGAAAGCTTCCCGTCCTCCGGATCTACCGTAAAGAGCACGAGGTTATTGCCGTCCCGGTTGGCCGCCACCAGATGCTTACCGCCCGGCAGCAGGCTGAAATGCCGCGGATGGCCGCCCTCGGTAGAAATATACTGAACCGGACTCAGGAGCCCGCTGTCCTGGTGAACGGAGAACACCACGATACTGTCATGCCCGCGGTTCGATCCATACACCGTCCGGCCATCGCTAGACACTGCAATTTCGGCGCAGAAGCTTTCACCTTCGAAATCGGATGGCAGCGTCGAGATCGTCTCAAGCGGCGTCAGACGGCCATCTTCACTCGAATAACGGAGTGTCGTCACGCTGGAGTTCAATTCATTAATGACATATGCGTAGCCACCGCCCGGATGGAAGGCCAAATGGCGCGGCCCGACACCGTCCTCAAGCTGGGTTTCGCCATGGAAACGAAGCTCGCCGTGCTCACTGTCTAAAGTGTAAGACATAATCTTGTCCAATCCTAAATCCTGCACGAATATGTATCGACCGTCCGGACTGTAGAATGCCGAATGCGCTCTCGGCTGCTGATCCTCCCGGACTTGGACGAGCTCGGCGTGCTTTTTCTCATCCAGCAGCTCCCCGGCCGTGCCATCCTCGTTAATCCGATGAACGCCGACCAGCCCCCCGTGATAGCTGGATACGATCAGATACGAACTCCCTTCATCCCGTTGAATATGGCAAGTGGAGCTGCTGACACTCCGAACGCGGCTCAATTCTTTCAGCTTGCCGGTATCGGGTTGAATCTCGAATGTAACGATCTCGGCTGCTTTCTTTCCTTGGTCCGATATTTCTCCGATCGCATACAGCCGCTTGGCTGCCGGATCAACATTTAGAAATGTCGGGTTCTTAATCCCGGAGACTTCATCAAGCAGCCGAAGCTCTCCGGAAGTTTCGTCAACGGCATATACGCATATACCGGTCTGATCGGCTTCGGCATAAGCGCCTGTAAAAAGTAATGTATGCTGTGGTTGTTGTTGCATAGAAGACATCTCCTCTCGATATCGGTTAGTCATGCGATTCGTCTCTGTAACATGTTAACGTCAAGGATGCGGAAAATCAAATCCCTCCGCCAGCGCCTTTTCCCTGTTTGTCTTTTGCCATACAGGGTATGTAATACTATATTCGTTTAAAGGAGGTATTCCCATGAAATCATCAACCGGCGACGAAGTGCGCAATCACCAGCACACGGAGAACGATTCCAAGGAGCAGCGAGACAAGGTGAAGAAGCATCAGGATATCGAGCCTCAGGCTGAGAACTGGAATCCTCGCGACACCATGGACTCCAACGGTCAAGATCAGAAGGATGGTTCCTCATCTTAGAGGACATATCTGCACATCGATCCGCATTACGATAAGCATCATCTGTATTTAAGGACAATGCCTAACGTGTTGAAAGGCGCAGCCATCTATAGGAGTGCAATGGTCATCTGCTGAAGAACAAACCACCGGATAAGCGTAAAATAGGGCCGCATGGACTTTCCCATGCGGCCCTTTATTTCTCAATGATGTCGCTGTCTTGGCATTAACCTTCCAACAGCAGAGATTCCGGATCTTCCAACAGCTCTTTTACGGTTACCAAGAAGCGAACCGCTTCTGCGCCGTCGACAATTCGATGGTCATACGACAATGCGATGTACATCATCGGACGATTCTCCATACGCTCTTCATCGATGGCAACCGGACGGATCTGGATCTTATGCATGCCCAGGATGCCGACCTGCGGTGTATTCAGGATTGGCGTGGACAGCAGCGATCCGAAGACGCCTCCGTTCGTAATCGTAAAGGTTCCGCCTTGCAGCTCGGACAGCGACAAGGTGTTGCTGCGGGCCTTGTTCGCAAGGTTCACGATTTCCTTCTCGATCTCGGCGAAGCCGAGACGGTCAGCGTCGCGAACGACCGGAACGACAAGACCTTCCTTCGCAGATACGGCAATCCCGATATCATAGAACTTCTTCACAACGATATCGTCGCCGTCAATTTCAGCATTGAGCAGCGGGAACTTCTTCAATGCGCCGACAACTGCCTTCGTGAAGAAGGACATAAAGCCCAGACCGACGTCATGCTTTTCCTTGAAGGCATCCTTGCGGCGCTTACGAACATCCAGGATGGCCGTCATATCGACTTCGTTGAAGGTGGTCAGCATCGCTGCCGTGTGCTGCGCTTCGACCAGACGATTGGCGATCGTCTGACGGCGGCGAGACATCCGGGTACGTTCAACAGGCTTGCCGTATTCCGCAGCCGGCGCTTGCACAGCTGGTGCCGCTGGCGCGGACGGCTTGCTTGCAGGAGCAGCAGGCTTGCTGCCTTCCGTATGGTTCTTCACATCATCGTGATAAATGCGACCGATCGGGTCGCGGCCCTGTACCTGTTCCAGGTCAATCCCGCGCTCACGAGCCAGCTTGCGTGCGGACGGCGATGCAGTCAAATTCGAGCCTTCTCCACCGGCTTCCGGTGCAGGCGCTGGTGCCTTAGGTGCCTCTTGCGCAGGCTGTGCCGCTGCCGGAGCGGCAGCCGGAGCTTCCGCTTGCGGCGCAGGCGCGCCTGGCTTAACGCCTTCCTGTGGAGAGATTTGGCCGATGACTTCACCGATCGTAACATTTTCTCCTTCTTGGCGAAGGATTTTTTCCACAACGCCTTCAGACTCCGCGCTAATTTCCAGATTAACCTTATCCGTTTCTAACTCGAGCAGAACGTCACCGATGTTGACGCGGTCCCCTTCTTTCACGTGCCATTTAAAGATGGTTCCTTCGGTGATGGATTCGCCCATAGCTGGTACAGTAATTTCGCTCACAGCCGCTACCTCCCCAATGAGATCTGTTGATTTATAGTTTTACGATTAAGGGCAAACGTAATGATCGTCTGTTGTTCGTATGCGTGTACATCCTGATATCCGGTGGCCGGGCTGGACCGTTCAGGGCGTCCGTTGTAACGAACCTCTACGCCGCTTGGCGCGATTTCGCGGATTCTTGGTTCCATAAAGCTCCAGGAGCCCATGTTCTGCGGCTCTTCCTGAACCCACAGAATTTCCTTGAGATTCGGGAACTTTTGCATAATGCGCGAAATTTCTTCTTTCGGGAACGGATACAGCTGTTCCACCCGCGCGATATGAATCCAAGAGTGATCTTCGCCCTTCTGCTTGTCAAGTGCTTCGTCCAGATCGATCGCCACTTTCCCCGAGCACAGCACGAGGCGTTCGACCTTCTTCGGCGATTGTCCGAGACCTGGCTGCTCCAGCACCTTCTGGAAGCCGCCTTCGCTAAATGCGCTAACCGGCGATGCAACGCGCGGATTGCGGATCAAGCTCTTCGGAGCCATCAGCACGAGCGGACGGGCATCGTCCGTTTCCGTCAGTGACGCTTGCCTGCGCAGCAGGTGGAAGTATTGCGCTGCCGATGTCAGGTTAGCAACCGTCCAGTTATCTTCCCCGCTCAGCTGCAAGAAACGCTCAAGTCTTGCGCTGGAATGCTCTGGACCATTTCCTTCATATCCATGCGGCAACAGCATGACAAGGCTGGATTTCTGTCTCCACTTCGAACGACCGGCCGAGATAAACTGGTCAATGATAACCTGGGCGCAGTTCGTGAAGTCCCCGTATTGCGCTTCCCAGATCACCATCGTCTCCGGCGAATACACGTTATACCCGTATTCGAAGCCGACAACCGCTGCTTCTGTAAGCGGGCTGTTGTGGATCGCAAACGATGCTTTTGCCTGCGGCAAACGGTGCAGCGGGCAGAACGTATCTCCGTTCGCGGCATCATGCAGAACCAGGTTCCGGTGCGCAAACGTTGCGCGCTCGGCATCCTGTCCGGTAATCCGGATCGGCTTGCCGTCCGACAGAATCGTCGCGAAGGCCAGCGTCTCTGCATGACCCCAGTCTACCTTCCCGCCTTCGTCAAGCGCGCTGCTGCGGCGCTCCAAAATGCGCTGAAGCTTCGGATATACCGTGAAGCCTTCAGGCCATTGCAGAAGCTCGCGGTTGATCGCACGGAGCTGTTCAGCGGATACATTGGTAGCCGTTGTCTTCTTGGAATTCTCATCGGCCGGGTTGATGCCGAGCAGAACCGAATCGACCGAATCCTTCGATTTTACGGTTTCATAAGCAGCCTTAAGCACCTCGACCACTGCGTTCTTCAGTTCGTCAGCCTGCGATTGGGACAGCACCTGACTTTCAACCAGTTTCTTCATATATAATGTGCTGACCGTAGGGTGATTCTTCACCTTCTGGTAGATCAGCGGCTGAGTCGTTTCAGGATCGTCGGTCTCGTTATGGCCGTACTTGCGGTAGCCGACCAGATCGATCAGAATGCTCTTCTTGAACTTGTTGCGGTATTCGCTCGCGAGACGGGCAGCAGCGATACATGCTTCCGGATCATCGGCATTAACGTGAATGATCGGGATTTCATAGCCTTTCGCCAGATCGCTGGCGTAATGCGTGGATCTCGAATCCTTCCCTTCGGTCGTAAAGCCGATCCGGTTATTGACGATAATATGAATCGTTCCACCGGTACGGAAGCCCGGCAGCTTGTTGAAGTTAAGCGTCTCCGGCACGATTCCCTCGCCCGGGAACGCAGAGTCGCCGTGGATCTGAATGCTGACCGCCTTGTTGACGTCCTGCTTCGGATAGCCGGCTTCGCTGCGGGTTTCTTGAGCCGCGCGCGTGTACCCTTCAACGACCGGATTAACGTATTCCAGGTGGCTCGGGTTGTTGGCCAACGTAATACGAACCTCGCGTGCCTCGTTCTTCTTCATGTAACGGTCTGCGCCCAGGTGATATTTCACGTCGCCCGTCCAGCCGTAATTCATGCCCATGGAGCCTTCGGAAGGCACCAGATGCTTATTCGGCGAATGCATAAACTCGGAGAAGATCTTGGTGTAGTCCTTCCCGAGAATATGCGCAAGCACGTTCAGACGTCCGCGGTGCGCCATGCCGACAAGGATCGAGTTGACATCCACTTCCGCTAATTGCTGGACGATTTCGTCAAGCAGCGGCACCAGCGCTTCGTTCCCTTCGACCGAGAAGCGCTTTGCTCCAACGAAGGTACGGTGCAGGAATTCCTCGAATTGCTCGGCCTCCAGCAGTTTCTTCAGCAGCTCCTTCCGTTCTTCTACGCTCAAGTTAAGCGGGAATCGTCCGGACTCTGCTTGTTGATTGAGCCATTTCCGTTCTTCTTCATCATGAATGTGGCTAAATTCATATGCAATGGTTCCAGTATATAGTTTCAGCAGCCGCTGGATGGCATCCCAACCATTCTTGACATCGCCAGGAGCCTCCTCCCAGACGATCTCGGCAGGCAAGGCCGCCAAATCCGCTTGGCTTAACTGATAGCTTTCAGGCTGAAGCAGTCGTGTATCCGTTTCTCCACCGATGCCGATCGGATCGATATCGGCGGCCAAATGGCCATAGGTTCTAATATTCCATACCAGCTTACCTGCGGCTACGCTCTTCTTAAGTAATTGCGGGTCAAGTCCTACGCCTTGTCCCTGCGAATCCGCTTTCTTTTCATTGTTTTCCAAAGCAGGGGGCGGTCCCCAGCTGGCGAACAGTTCACGGTATCCTGGTTCCACAGACTGCGGGTCTTGCAAAAACTTCTCGTACTGATCTTGAATGTACCCCAGGTTCGGACCGTGATATTTTTGCCATGGTCCCACTGCCTTACTGTCAAGGGTCTTCATCGCTGACTCCCTCCGTCAGATTATTTTGATAGTTCATGGACGGAATTTCACTTTTTACATTCGCAAAACACTTTGTTACGATTTCATTATAATACACTTGACCTCAGAACCGAAAATACCCTTTATATATAATAATGATCTAATAAACAGATGGATTTGCGTCAATTTTATGACGATTTCGGACAGCCGCTTCCAGTTCCCTGTTTCGTTTACATTTAAAGTCATTTATCTGTAAAAATATCCTCTGCCAGCCAATCCATCTGTCTGATCGGCTCCGGTCCGCTGTCCATTCCAAACATGCGAAGGAGCTGCTTCGCATTATCGGATGCATCGCCTCCCGAGTTGTTATTGAAGATAATCCAGCATTGGCTCGTCTCCTCAAGCAGCTTCAGCACGGATTCCCTCCACTGCGCAAGCTCATCTTCATTGTACCTGTACAAATAACGGACTTCCCGCCAATTCGGCTGCCCGCCCGTATGCCACCCTTTCTCGTTGCGGCCATGCATCCGAATCATGACGGCATCCTCGCGGGTTGCGGCAAGAACGGCCGGTACCGATCCGATTCCCGCCTGGGGCTCATCGGCAATGCTGTGAATCCACCCCTCGCTTCGCATGAAATCCAGCGTCTTCTCCCGGAATTCAGGTGCGAACCAGGTCTGGTGGCGAAACTCCAAGGCGACCGGCAGATCCTCCATCCACTCCCGCGTCCGTTTCAAAATGTCCACATGCTTCCGCTCGCAGCCAAACCACGGCGGGTATTGAAACAGCACCGCTCTCAGCTTGCCGGCTGCTTGAAGGACCCGGACCGAAGCCCGAAACTCGTCGAACATGCTTCTCGTGCTGGAATATTTCGATAAGGTGCCGCCCCTGGCATGGCCGGTCATGCCTTGATAGGCTTTGACAATGAACCCGAAATGGCCGGGCACCGTCTGGGCCCATTTGTCCATCTGGTCCGGGGAGGGAATCGGGTAGAACGAGTTGTCCATCTCCACGATCGGAAAATGCCGTGCGTACATGCCCAGCCGATCGGAAGCCTTCGCTCCATCATCGTACAGCTTCTCGTGGTCTCCCCAGCCGGACAGGCCGATCTGGATTCTTCGCTCGATTTGTTCTTCCTTTACCATAGCCATCCTCTCACTTGCATCATCTGCATCCACCAAGGACTCATATTTATTAACCCGATACGTCCGGAATTAAAAGCCTGCAACCGAATCACTCACCATCAGTATATGACTGAATCTTCTTTATGTACGGTCATAGAACACATGTCCCGCATCCAAGCGGCCTTCGGCAACCCGAATGATGCCGTGCGAATATTGAGGCTGTCTTCGCTTATCCGTCGGAGAGCCGGGATTGAAGAGCAACGTGCCCCGAACCGACTCCATATACGGAATATGGGAGTGACCGAATACGATCATATCCACGTTGCTTCCCTCAAATGCCTTCAGCGCGCGTCCTGGCGTCGTCCCGCCTTTTCCGTGTCCATGCACAATTCCGATCCGATGACCAAGAACCTCAACGATCTTCTGGTATCCCAGCTTCGAAATAACTTCCTCCGGATCTGTATTGCCGGCTACGCCTTCGACCGGAGCATAGCGGCTGAGCTGTTCATAGACATTCCAGCTCGACCAATCGCCCGCATGCAAAATAAGCTGCGCTTCCTTCAAGTCCTCCAACAACCGAGAGGGCAGCTGCTTGCTTCGCATGGGTATATGGGTATCCGATACCACGACGATTTTGTAAGGCCTGCTCATGATTTCCCTCCTCTTCACTGCCGGTTCGATCCCTTTACGGTATCGAAGGCATCGCTACCTACTATCCTAGCAAAAACCGCTGCTGAATCAAAATAATCGGCAAAAGTTAAAACGGCCCCCACGTTTTCAGGTCAGCCGTTTGATTCGTTTTTTTCAAATGAATGTTCTTAGATGGGCATTCCCGTGAATAGAATGGTACGAGCCATCTTCTGTACAAGCCATATGAAAATTCAGGTACCGTAATAGGGGAGGAAATCGTTGTCATGAGCATGATATTCAGCTATATCCTATTGGGACTCTCGCTCTCTGCGCCGCTTGGTCCTATTAATGCAGCCCAGCTCGACCAAGGGATCAAAAAAGGGTTCTGGCATGCCTGGATGTTTGGAATCGGTGCCGTGCTGGCGGATATCCTGTACATGATTCTCGTCTATTTGGGCGTCGTTCATTTCCTGAGCACCCCCTTCATGCAGACATTCCTGTGGCTGTTCGGTGCATTCGTGCTCATCTATACAGGCGTAGAAAGCATCATCAATGCAAGGAAGGTAACAATCAGTTCAACGAGCGGCGGAGAATCGGTTATGAAAACGCTGGTCTCCGGCTTCCTGATGTCCGTCTCCAATCCGATGACCATTCTGTTCTGGCTCGGGATCTACGGCTCCATTCTGGCAAAGACGGCGGCCGATAATGGTACAGGCCAGCTGTTCGTCTACAGTATTGCCGTCATTTCAGGAGTCGTCTTGTGGGATTTCTTCATGGCCATGGTGAGCAGCATGTTCCGAAAATATTTAAGCCAAAGAGCAATATCGGTAATTTCCGTGCTCTCTGGCCTCTCATTGGTTGTATTCGGTTTGTATTTCGGGATTCGTGCGGTGTCGCTGCTGTATCCCGTGCTGTTCTAACGGGCAGGCTTCGGACGCAGCTTGGGCTTGCCCGCCTTCTTGGATTCTTGGGCGGATTTCTTCCAAACCCTCTGCATGAACAATACGACGATGCCGATCATGACAATAAAGCCGAAGCTGATCCACAGCCCCGGGCGGCTCGTCGGATGAAATGCGGTGCCGCTTACCCCTGCGGCGATCATCAGCATGCCGGCGAAGCGTTTGATATGCCCCCATACGGTAAGCCGGATGATTTTCCCGGCCGTAACCAGAATGAAGAACCAGTTGTACAGCAGCATTAAGCCGGCGGCAGTCGTAAGATATTCATATATTTTGCCCGGTATCAGGAGCGACAGTATGATCGACACGGCAAGCCCGGCTGCGGTTAGCGCCAGCGCGAACACAGGTGTTTTTCGCCTGGTTTTCTTTTTGGCAAATACCTTCGGAGCGTCTTGGTCCTCCGATAACGTGACCAACATGGTGGTTACGGCATAGAGCGATGCCACCATCGTCGAAAATCCTGCAATAATCAGGACCGCATTAAAGACATGCGGGACGAAAGGAAGATTATACGACCCTAATGCTACAACAAACGGGCTTTTGGCCGGAGAGAAACGGTTCCATGCCACCATCATGACGGCTAGCCCTATCGATATAATATAAACGATGGACAGCAGCAAAATCATGATCTTTCCTGACTTCGGCGCCTCCTTCGGGTTCTTTAACCGTACGGCCATCACCCCCATCACTTCGATTCCCCCAAATGCGTAAAAAGCAAAGATCAGGGATGCCCACAGCCCCCTTCCCCCTGCTGCGAAAAAATCTCCCCAGCTCGCCGGAAGCTGCGGCCTTGCCCCTCCGCGAAGCCATCCGAAGCATGCCGCAGCGGCAATTGCCAGGAACATGACAATCGCCGCAATTTTCAGAACGGCCAGCACATTCTCCAGCCTGTCAAAGCCCTTGTTGCCGATCCATATGACAAACAACCCGAGTACTGCATAGCCGCAAGCGAATATCCACATCGGGATGTCCGGAAACCAGAAGCGCGAGAAGATGGATAGCGCCGTCATCTGACTCCCCATAATCAGCACCTCCGCGCACCAGTACATCCATCCGGTCGAGAATCCCGCCCATCTGCCGTAAGCCTGCTTTGCGTATGTTCTGAAGGAGCCCGGCTGCGGGTCATCCGCCGTCATTCGTGCCAGCATATCGAATACGAGATACGTGGCGCAGGCGGCTATCACGATCGAGATGAGAAACGCCGGCCCGCCAACCCGGATACCAAGCGCCGATCCAAGGAAATAACCTGTCCCGATAGTCGATGCTACGCCTAAGAGGGATAGCTGCCACCATTTCAACGTGCCTTTTCTGTTTCTTGACTTCCTTCCTCTGCTCACACAAGCATCCCCCAATCTTGTAGTCCTACAAAAGCTTACCTTATTATGCAGGGTTGCGAATGGCTTTATGTACCGGGCGCTCGCCCTATTTATGGCTTCCAAGAGGGTCAGCCTATTGACGTTTTTCCCCCTCCATGATTGGATGAGATCGCATATTTTGGGTATTTCCCGAGAACTCTAAGCCGTATAAAAGCCGGTAAGGAGGATGAGCATGTCAGGGGGAAGCGGAATTCCAACGAATCAGGCATTTATGATGATGATGCTGACAGCCGGCTTGACGAACCACGTCATGATCATTCCGGTGCTCATTGAAACATCGGGGCGGGACGCCTGGATCACGATTCTTGTTTCCGCCGTTTTGTTTCTTCCATGGGTGCTTCTGATTTACGGCATTATCCGTAAGCTTGGAGACCGCACCATCCGGCAGGCGATCGATGAGAGCAGCGGCAAGGGTGCACGAATGGTTATCATGGGCATGTCGGCTTTGTACTTCATCTCGTTTGCCTTTTACACGCTCAAGGAAGTGATCGACTGGACGAAATCCACCTATTTGCTGCAGACTCCCGTCATCGCCACGTCCCTGATTCTGGTCTTGCTATGTCTGGTAACCGCGCGACAAGGATTACGGACAGTCGGCATCTCTGCGGGAATTCTGCTGCCCATCGTCGTACTTCTTGGCATATTTGTATCCGTTGCAAATTTTAAAGTGAAGAACTACCACTATCTGATGCCGGTACTTGAGCATGGCTTCACCCCGGTCCTCAAGGGTCTGCCGGTCATGTTCGGGGGGCTGTCGCAGTTTATATTGATCCTGTTTCTTCGGCCGTATCTTCAGAAAAAGCCTCGTTTCCTGACGGTGCTTGCGATTCACGCCGTACTAGTGTTCTTGACATTCGGTCCCACGATAGGCGGCATTGCGGAATTCGGACCTGAAGAGATGAAACTGCAGCGTTATCCGGCCTATGAGCAGTGGCGCCTCGTAAAGCTCGGCAAATTCGTTGAGCATGTCGACTTTCTGTCCATCTTCCAGTGGCTGAGCGGAGCCTATATTTCCATCTCGCTATCGATTTATTTGCTGTGCGAGACGCTGCTGCCGCCTTCGAAGCGAAGCGTCGGTATACTGGCAGTCTCCTTGCTAATGATCATTCTCTGCGCATCGCCCATCAGTAATCTGAAGATGTACTATGTCATGGCCGACTATTTCTTGCCGATCTCCAGCATCTACCTCACCGTACTGAGCGTACTCATGTTCCTCCTGATTCGAAGACAACCGCATCACAGCTCAGCGAAAGGAGAGAATTCTTCATGATAACCTTGGAAAGTCTACAAGAACGATTTGCCGATTGCGACGATATCCTTATTTCAACGTTCCCTGGTATCGACGATGCCAAGCAGCCTTGGGCCATATTGGTCTATAACGTCTATATGAGCGACACGGCGTTGATCTCCAAAATCATTCTGCCCGTCATCAACGATAAATGGAAAGCTTGCAGCGATCAGAACAAAGCCTTCGATCCCTCCGAGCTGAAAATGCAGCTTAGCCTGGAACAAGTAACGGATGAGGATGCACTTGTAGATCATATTTTTTCAGGGGATGTAGCGCTGTATTTCCCGAGCAGCGATAAGCTGTATTCATTTAGCGCGGCGAATAATATTTCAAGATCCCCGGAGGAAAGCTCCTCCGAAACCTCGATCAAAGGCCCAAAGGACGGATTCGTCGAGGAATTGGACACCAATGTAGCCCTCATACGCAAGCGCATGAAAACGACAGATCTCGTCTTTACCGTGTTTGAGCTGGGTGACCGGAGTAAAACCTCTATTGGAATCATGTATCTCAAAGATAAAGTCATCCCTGAGACGGTGGATGAAGTTACCAAGAAGCTTCAATCGTTCAATGGGGAATCGCCTACCGGCATCGCAGAGCTGGCTGAGCATATATCTCCGTACCGGTACAGCGTGCTGCCGATGTTCGATTATACCGGCCGGCCGGATCGGGCCTATGATTCCTTGACGCGCGGCAGGTTGATCATCATCATGCAGGGAAGTCCGGTCGTTCTGGTCGCGCCGGCCAGCCTCATGCAGCTTCTGTTCGCGACCGAGGATCCCCAAATGCCATACTACTACGTCTTTCCATGGAGACTGCTACGGCTGCTGGGTTTTCTGATTTCCATCATGCTGCCGGGATTCTATATCACGGTTGTGTCCTTTCATCAAGACCAGATCCCGTTCCCGCTCCTAGCTACGATCGCCAATACCCGGCTCGGCCTTCCGATTCCAACCGGATTCGAAATGCTGATCATTCTGTTTCTGCTGACGCTGCTTCGGGAAGCCGGCATACGGATGCCTTCTCCGATCGCTTCAACGATTACGGTCGTTTCCGGCATCATTATCGGGGACGCAGCGATACGGGGCGGATTCTTCTCCCCGACCATGACGGTGATCGGTGCGCTGTCCTTTGTGGCCGGCTCAACCCATACCAACGAGGATTTCGTCGTCACACAGACGATTATGCGGTACTTCATCCTTGGTTTATCTGCCATTCTCGGCCTATTCGGCTTCTTCGTATCGGTATTCTTTATCGTCCAATATATGGCTCACCATCGCCCGTTCGGACAGCCTTTTCTGGCTCCCTTCTCCCCGTTCTCTTTGTCCAAGGTCGTGCGAAACCTGATGAGACTCCCTGATAAACGGAAGAAAGGCGGGGCGATATGAAGAAGCTTCTCTGCCTCTTCATCATCATGTCCGTGCTGCTTGCCGGCTGCTGGGACAACAAAGAGGTCCAGGACATCAATTATATTACCGCGCTCGGAATCGATTACAAGGAAGATCAGTATATCATCTATGTTCAGATGCTTGATTTTGCGACGATTGCCAGACAGGAAGGAACAAAACAGACCGAAACGGCACCGATTTGGGTCGGCAGGGGAACCGGAAGCACGCTCTCGGATGCGCTGATCGATCTTTACACGGCAAACCAGCAGCGGATTTCTTGGGGGCATGTGACGGCGTTGGTGCTTGGCGAGTCTGTACTGGTGCCCGAACGGTTGTCCCAAGTATTCGATATGACGGACCGGTCGCAAGAGATCCGCTATACCAAATGGATCTACGGAACCAAGGACTCGATGGAGGATCTGTTTACCGTGTCGCCTTTTTTCCAATTGTCTCCGCTGCATTCGCTGCTCCATGAGCCGCAGGAGAGCTATCGGCAATTCTCGTTCATCCGCCCGATCCAATTCGTGAACTTTATCCGTCTCTATCGTGAAGATGCGGCTACCGTCGTTCTTCCTTCCCTCCAGATTACCACGGCAAACTGGACGGAAAATTTAAAGCAGCATCCGCTGCTTGAAGTTAACGGCGCATTTTTGATACAGCATCAGACCCTGAAGGGATGGATGCAACGTTCCGATCTCGCCGGTATCCGCTGGCTCTCCACGCCCGAGACACGCGCTTCCCTGGTCGTATTTTCCGGAATCAAAGCGGCTGGCAGCATCTACCTGGAGAATCCGAAATCCGCCATTGAGATCATACGCGAAGGAGAGGAGGTCTATTACCGGATCAAATTGAACGTTGATGGAATGGTCCAAAATATTTATCAGAAGACTCGCATTGGCGAAATGAAGAAGCTAACTGAGGCTTCGCTCCGCGAGGAGATTCGGAATACCTTCCTGAAAACCGCAGCCATTCATGCCGACCCCTATCAATTAGGCCTTCAGCTTCGCCGAGCCGATCCCAAGCTATGGGACGAGCTGAGGAAAGAGAAGCGGGAAATGCATCAGGCATCGCTGCGTGAGATTGACGTTCAAGTAAGCCTTCGCTATTGGGGTCAGCGCAAAAATATAAACCGGTAAAACGGATATATATTATAGAAGCAAAAATTTAAATCTTGTAGCTTTTAACCGCTATAGAAACCCTGCACTTTTTACAAGCACAGGGTTTCTCGCATTTCATATCGGCTCTTCGCTTGAATTTCTCGCGCTTTCCCTCGCTTTCGGGATCAGCCTCAGCTTCTTACCCCAAGACTGTAGAGTGCATCAACACGCGGATTATGCATAAACTGGTGGCTGCAATGGAAATGATATCTATTAATCGTTTTGACGGGGGGAGTGATCTCGGTATGGAACTTAAAGAAAGCCTGGCTGCCTATTTTAAAGAAAACGCCGATTATTTCCATGTTGAAATTCGATTGCTGCAATATGAAGTTCAGATCATCGGTCTGGATTCTTTGGTTGATCTGCCCCAGAGCATCGCGTCCCTTCAAACCCAAACCTCAAACCTGGTCCATGCTTCACTCCAGCCCGCTGCTCTTCTGAAAATATTGGGCAAGCTTATTGAGCCTAAGCTGGAAGCGATTGTACCTGAAATCATAAAGGGCAATCTGATCCTATTCGAACCCAAGTCCGGGACTTGCAGCGCCGTCCTTCCGATATCCAAAAATGTCACCCGTTCCGTTACTTCACCCGAGACCGAAAATACGCTTTACGGAGCAAGCAGCGCTTTTCAGGAGGATATCAATACGAACATCGGCATTTTGCGAAAGCATTGCTCCGGAGGCTCCATGCAAGTGGAGACCTATAAAGTCGGGAAGAATTGCCCTAAGTCATTATTGTTAATTTATCATGAGAATCGGGTCGCCCCCCGGTTACTGCATTCCGTTCAAGCGAAAATCAAGGCGGGACGGGACCAGGAGGTTGATCATATTCAGCAGCTCGGGAACATTCTGGGCGTGAACCCATGGTCGTTCGTCCCCAACTTCAACATGACGGAAATGCCGCAAAATGCGGCCCATTCCCTTCAACAGGGCAAAATCGTACTCATGATAGACCGTTATCCTTTCGCGATTATTTTGCCTAGTCTCATTATGGATATGTTCTGTTTGAAGGATGATTATAATTACGCCCTCCCCTTCATGTACCTGATCCGGTTCTTAAGAATCGTTGGCGCCTTGATCGCTACGATCATTCCCGGATTATATGTTGCCCTGGTATCCGTCAATCCCGAGGTTCTAAGACTTCAGCTGGCCTTATCGATTGCAAACAGCAGACAGGATGTCCCTTATCCTGCCTTTGTCGAGACACTCCTGCTTCTCATTGTTCTCGAGCTCATTCTGGAAGCGAGTGTGCGTCTTCCCAAAAGCGTCGGCCCCACCATTACGATGGTTGGCGGTATTATCTTGGGCCAGGCCGCCGTATCCGCCAAACTTGTCAGCAATCTGCTGATTATCGTTCTGGCAGGCACAACCATTGCTTCTTCTACGGTTGTCGGATTTCAGAACTCGGTGACTTTACGCGTGTTCAAATATGTGCTGATTATCCTATCCGCCATCTACGGCATGCTGGGTCTTCTCGCCGGGATCGTTGTCGTATGTGCTTACTTAGGTCAACAAACAAGCATGGGCATTCCTTACTTATCGTTCCCTGCATTCAATAAGAAGGATGAGCGAAATGGATAAGAGCGGTTATTAGGCAACCATTTTATACGTCGTTTGTCATATGGGGCTTATCTTTTTTCTCTATCCGTCCGATCTGTTTACAGCCATGGACATGGGACACTGGATCGGAATAGGGATAAGCTATGCGCTCCATACCGCTGCACTTTACGTTTATCTGAAGGGGCTCACCTGGACTGCCCAGAAGAACGTCGTGGATATGTTCCGCAGCACCGGAACCTTTTTCACTTGGCTGTTGTTGATTCCCGTCTTCTTTTATTTTGGCATAGCGATCATCATAACGCTGAGAGCGTATTCGGAGATGCTGACCTTGGTCTTTTTATCGAGCACGCCGTTATGGGCGATCCAGCTGCTATTGATCGGCATTGCTTTTCTTATGGCCTGGCAAGGAATGGCCAGCATGGCACGCACCGGGGTCCTCTTGGTTATCCTGTTTTCGTTCCCCATTTTGTTTGTTCTCTGCCTCAGCTTTCAAAATGTGGACTGGTATTATTTGCTGCCGATCATAGATCGCGAGCAGACCTTCCATTTCTTAATCAAGCCCGATTTTCTGGTCAGTTTATTCGTGTATGCAGGCGGCTTCTTTTTTCTGGGGCTGTTACCTCCGTCCATACATATCAGTCTAAAAAAAATGATGCTGGGCTGCCTCCTCCTGCTTCCCATGTTCCTGTTATCGGTATATTTGCCGCTCCTGACCTTTGGGCAAGCAACCGCCGAATTGTACGAGTTCCCCATGCTCATGACCATCGACACCGTGAATATTACATGGCTCTTGTTCGATCGGATCACGATTTTTTTCCTGTTGAGCCTGATGGCGTTTGCCATGCTGTACTTGGGAGTCACGCTATGGATTCTCTTGACGCTTACGAAGCGTGCAATTCCGGTTATCCCGAATCTCTACCTGTTGATTGTACTGACTGCCGGATTGTTTGCCATTTCCATGGCTATTCCCAACTGGGATTTCCTGAAGAAGCTGCAAGGGTGGATCATACCTCTCAGGATGTATATTTTTCTGATCGTTCCACTGATCACGTTCATCATCGGATGGCGGCACAAGCATAAAGCAAGCCGCACAACGGAGGTTACTTAATATGAATAAGTCGGATATAAACAACTCGCATATGGACAACCCGGCTAAGCCCCGCACGGCGATCAAGCTCATTCTATTACTGGTAGGAGCGGTCCCCCTGCTTGCCGGCTGCTGGGATACCAAGGACATCAACCATCGGTCGCTTCCGGTCATCATGGGCATTTCGTTAACTGAAGAGAATCAATATAAGGTGTTCCTGGACATTCCGGCAACGAATGAAACGAGCTCGGTCAACATCGTTTCGGAAACCGGCGACACGATCAATGACATCATCGATGATATAAGCATGAATATGGAGACCCAGGTGGATCTTCTGCATTTGAAGATCGTTATTGCAGATAAAAACGTTGCCCGCAGAGGGATGGAGGATATTATATCCGCCTTTAACCGCTCCAGGGATATCTCCTCCAAAACGCTGTTAGCCATCAGCGATCAACCCCTGGATCAATTCTTCTCAGACATGGAAGCGAAATCGGAGCAAAACGGCAGTATCATCTATGATTATTTCGAGAAAAATGCCGGCTGGAACCCCCAATTGGCCGACACGCGCGTATGGCAAATGTTTCGAAGCATTCATTCCTATACGCATGATGTGATCGTCCCGATCATTCGTTCCGGCCAATCCACAAGCATCGAATGCCTGGGCGCTGCCATCATCAAAAATGGACGGATGACAGGCCAAATCGGAACCGATGAAACGCTTGTGGCCAACGCCTTTTATGGAAAAAGCGCATTCGGCAAAATCGAGGTCATGGATAGCGCCACCGTTCAAATCACCAGCAACCGGCTATCCCATCATAGCTGGCTTCAGGATGGCAAGCCTTACCTTCGAAGCCATCTCAGGCTGAAGGTTACCATTCTGGACTCCAGGGGACATCCGACAGAAACGCAGATCAAAGAAAAACTCGAAGAGCTCCTCACCCTCAGGCTGAATAAGATGTTTCGGAAAACGCAAAAAGAACAAGCCGATATATTGGCCTTGGGACAATACTTCAGAAAGCACTTGACTCGGGAACAGCTTCAGGATTGGAGATCAGGATACTATCCCAACCTGGATTTCAAGCTGCGCATAACGACCGTGGTCGAAAATCGGGGCAATCTTAAGCATTTGTGAGTTTTAACATCGATGGGGTTAGCACATCCGAGATGAGCTTTTGGAGGACAAGCGGGAAATGAATCGGGCATCCCTGCATAAGATTGATGTTTACGTAAGATTGATGTTAATGAAAGTCTTCTCTCTTGGTGGGAGCGCAGAGAAGTGAATACCGTGGAGCTTTGAATATATAAAAAGAAGCGGGTTAACTCCCCCCGCTTCTTTGGTGCTTCATTCATCAAGTTACTTCCCTGTCATGTTTTTGATCTCATCCTTCAGTTGTTCCGATTTCGGTCCGAACACAACCTGAACCGCACCTTGGCCGAGTCGCATGACTCCGGCTGCGCCGAGCGTTTTCAAAGCGGAGTCGTTCACGGCCTTGTCGTCTTTAACCACAAGACGAAGCCGGGTGATGCAAGCATCGACGCTAACGATATTGTCCTCGCCGCCGATGTTAGCCAGCACCTTGGCAGCCTGGCTGTCATTACCGGCAACCGCACCTCCTGCGCCTTCAGCGCTTTCGGTCTCCTCGCCATCATCCTCGCGTCCAGGCGTTTTCAAGTTCAGCTTGACGATCAGGATTCTGAACAGCAGATAGTATACCACGCCGAAAGCCAAGCCTACCGGCAGGAGCAGCCATGCGTTGGTAGACAGCTTCAGATTCACCAGGTAGTCGATCAAGCCCGCCGAGAATGAGAAGCCCAGATGGACATCAAGGACGTACATGATCAATCCGGAAAGACCTGTCAAAATCGCATGCACCACATATAATACCGGAGCAACGAACATGAACGCAAATTCAAGCGGTTCGGTGATCCCCGTCAGGAACGATGCTACTGCCGAACCGATAAAGATCGAGCCGACGAGCTTGCGTTTGGACGGCTTGGCTGTATGAATAAAGGCCAGTGCCGCAGCAGGCATCGCAAACATCATGATCGGGAAGAAACCGGACATGAACATCCCGGCCGTCGGATCTCCCGCAAAGAAACGCCACAGGTCGCCGTGAACGACTTCGCCCGCGGCATTGGTGTAATCCCCAATCTGGAACCAGGCGATGGAGTTTAATACGTGGTGCAGACCCAGAGGGATCAGCAAGCGGTTGGCTGTACCGAAAATGAACGATCCAATGCCTTCAAGACCGACAACCCAGTTGCCGAAGGCGGAAATGGCATCCTGGATTGGGCTCCAAATCATGCCGATCAGCACCGCAAGCACCATCGTGGAGGCTGCCGTGATAATCGGAACAAAGCGTTTACCTGCAAAGAAGCCTAGCCAGTCCGGCATTTTAATCTTGTGGAATTTGCCATACAGGTAGGCAGACCACAGACCGACAAAGAATCCGCCAAGCACGCCCATATTCAGCTTCACGTCATCCGGTATAAACGGCATTTGCAGCGGAACTTTTTCCAGCACTCTCGTTAGCACCATGTACCCGATAAGGGCGGAAAGAGCCGCAACAGCGTCCCCGGCGAATCCGATCGCAACCCCGATCGCAAAGATAATCGGCAGATTATCCAAAATCGCAAGGGCCCCGGAAGTCATGAACGGAGTTACATATTGATTCAGAAAAGCTCCGAGAGCTCCCAAAGGTATATCCTTTTGATAGTCGATCAATCCAAGCCCCTGCAAAATCCCTGCTGCAGGCAATGTGGCCACCGGCAGCATAAGAGACTTACCCAGCTTTTGCAATTTAGCCAGCATGTCAATCATCCTTTCAACTTCAATAATTTAGCATTGTTCTGAAAACGTTTACATAATGCGTCGAATGAACAATTATTTTTCCCCTTCCATCCTGGAAAGAAAAAACTTCGGGTAAATCCTCCTCCTCGCAAGCCTCATGTATTCATCATTTTAAGGCAGCATGAAATTCAATTCCGACAAAAAAAGCCAAGAAGATTGACGAATATACAATATCGTCCACATCTTCTTGGCTCATGCCCATGTCCATGGTAACACGCCTTAAAACGTATTCATTTGATGTTGTAATCTTAATTCAGGCTTCCCATATTGTCAATAACAAAAATATTCTTTTTAGGAATTAAGGGTGATGCTGAGTACGGGATCCGTGCCTGCAGTCACATTTCCTGTATGTCCTTCCACGGAAGCCGACAATTCATCAGCATTCGTAACAATGATCGGAGTCACGGTTGGATAACCCGCCGCCTTGATGGCCTCGATATCGAATTCAATCAGCGTTTGGCCGGCTTTCACCGAATCCCCGACATTCACATGGCTGGTATAGCCCTCTCCCTTCAAACCGACGGTGTTAATGCCGATATGAAAGAGATACTGCAAGCCGGTTGCTGGATCTTCCAGCATTACCGCATGCTTCGTTTTAATGACATGCGCCACCGTTCCGTCAAATGGAGCGATCAAACGCCCCTCCGATGGCTCGATTGCAATGCCCTTACCCATATGTCCAGCTGCAAACGCCTCATCCGGCACCTCCGACAACGGAACGGCCTTTCCGGATAATGGAGCTTTCACCTGAATAGCAGTAGCGGTCTTCTTCTTCTTCCAACCAAACATTATGATTCCTCCTTGAGTTGATTCTTCTGCTGCAATCGGCCCGTAAACAGGCGATAAAGATGCATGGCCAAAAAGCAGACCTCCGCTTCCGGCACTTCCTTGCCAAGCTCCCGCTCCATCATGGCAGCAAGCTCTTTGGCCAATTCATATTCATCCGCAAATTTTGCGCGGATCTGCTCCGCAAACGGGTTATCGACATTTACATCCTGATTCAATATACGGTCGACCGAAAAGCGAAGGTGCATAAGCAGCCGCACGTAATCCATGCTTCCCCGGTCGAATCGGATCCGTCGCTTTGTCTCGATTTGCTTCACAAGTGCACCCACCACATTGGAAGCCTTCACGAGATGGCCTACAGGCACATGGCTGACCGCCGAATAAACGTGATAGGTCAAGAAACCAATCTCATCCTCCGGTACGGTGATATGAAAGGCCTGTCCGATAAGCTCTGCCGCTTTGACAGCAATTTCGTATTCCTTAGGGAAGCTGATTCGGGTCTCTTCGAGGAAAGGGTTGATGATATCCATCCCTTTTCGGATCCGATAGACGGTAAATTGGATATGGCTTGGCAAAGCCAAGTAGACCTTGTCGTTTAAAGTACCCGGGAATTCCTGCACAATCATATTCAGAATCTGATCGGTAATGTCCATCACCAACGGATCAAATTCCTCGAGCAAATGATGGGCCTGGCTCCATTGCTCGCGGTCTTCCAGCTTAAAAAGCTTCTCGATCCGGGAATCGCTTGCAGAAATTTCCGCTCCAGCTTTGATCCCGAAACCGATTCCTTTGCCAAGGATCACATATTCGGATTCTTTCTTGCCGCCGGTTGCCATGACGACATTGTTACCGATGACGCGAATAACCGTAAACGATTCGAGCCCGCTCATAGACTTCCCCCTTTCCTTAAAGTTTAACAAAAGAGCCTCGAAAGGATGCATGGGCAGCATATTAAATAAGCCAAGAAAAGACGTCCCCGAAGGATGTCTCTTCTTGGCTCATGCCCTGTTAAGGTAACACGCCGTCTACCGTCTAGTTATGACTCCATCATAAATCAAGCGCAATGCATTCGTCAACATGCGACAAGAACGCACATGTTTTCTGAAGGCCCCGGACACGATTAGAGCCCGGCGCCTTCAGGCTCCTTGGTCCCCGGTTAATTCTTTGATTGCGGCAACGACCTTCTCCATACGTACCGGCTTCATAATATAACCGTTCGCCCCGTATCCCAGATACTGATCCCGGTCCATCGCCCTTGCGGTCATAATAATGATCGGCAGGTCCGCCCAATCGGGATTGCTTCGAATTCGTTTCAATGCCTCCACTCCGTCCATCTCCGGCATGACGATATCGAGCAGAACGAAATCGATCTCCGGATGCTTTTCCAGAAGCTCCAGACATTCATATCCGTTCTGAGCCGTGTATACGGTCATGTGAAGATTCTCAAGCGCATTGGTCAATCCGTACACATTGCGGATATCGTCATCCACGATCAGCACGGTTTTGTGCTCTAGTTCCTTTAGACATTCCGGCTCCTTGACTCCGGTCGTCTGATAGTCCTGCAGAATCTCCTCACTCCGGGCTGCAGCAGCCTCAGGCATAATAAAGAGGCTTTCGACCGTCTCGGAATCCGTTACGAGCGGAAGGTATAAAATAAATGTGCTCCCCTTGCCCTCCTCGCTCTCGACGGTGATATAACCGCCCAGCAGCTTGGCCAGGTGAAGGGAAATCGAGAGTCCGAGACCCGTCCCTCCGAATTTGCGCGCCGTCATCTCTTCCCCTTGGTGAAACGCCTCAAAGATCGAATGAAGCTGATTCGAGGCAATACCGATTCCCGTATCCTCCACCGAGAAGGCAATCGCTTCTCCGGTGATCATGAAATCGGAAGTCACGATGGAGTTCATCTTCGACACGTGCAGTCGTACACGGCCGCTCTCGGTAAACTTGATTGCATTGGACAACAGATTACGAAGAATTTGATGCAGTCTCAGCCCGTCGCTGTAGATGATATCCGGTAAGTCGTCGTCCATTTCGATCACGAAGTCCAAATTTTTCGACTCCGCGCTTTTGGCGAAATATCCCCTCATTTGCTCTGGAAGCTCCGTGAGATTGACCAAATCCATATCAATCTGCATCTTGCCTGCCTCAACCTTAGATAGATCGAGGATATCATTGATCAAGTTCAATAATTCACTGCCTGAGTTATGAATGACTGAAGCATAGTGCTGCTCTTCTTCCGTTAAGTTTCCGTTTTTGTTCTCGGATAAAATCTGCAAGAGGATGAGCATGCTGTTCAGCGGTGTTCGAAGCTCATGCGACATATTCGCCAAAAATTGCGATTTATATTTCGAGCTCTGCTCGAGCTCCTTGGCGTAATTCTCCAGCTCTTGCGCGGCAATGAGCGCCGCTTCCTTCTGGGTTGCGAGCTTCTCGTTTAGCAGCTGCATTTCAACCGTATGGGTTTGCAGTTCTTCCGTTTGGGTCTGCAGCTCTTCGGTCTGGCTCTGCAGCTCCTCATTCAATGTCTGCGATTCATGGTACAGCTGCTGGATTTCCATTTTGCTGCGAATCGAGTTCAGCGAGATGCCCAGCTGATGGGTTAACTGCTCCAGCAGCTGCATCTCCAGCGCATCAAGCGGCCGGAACATGGCCAGCTCAATCACGCCGAGCACCTTATCCTCGAAGAGAACGGGAGCCAGGAGCAGCGTGGAGGGCTCCGCATCGCCAAGCCCGGATTCGATCCGCACATAGTTTGGAGGAATATCATCGAGGATGATCATCCGCTTCTCCAGCATGCACTGCCCTACCAAGCCTTCGCCAGGGAGGAAGCGGTCTCGCACCTTATCCCACGGTTCACCGTCAGGATCAGCGAATGCGGCTGCCTTGACCAGCTCCGGACCTTTGCGAACGATAAATACCGCACCATACGGCAGATTTAGAATAGAAGCCAGCTTATGAATATAAAAACGGGAGGCCGTCTCCACCTTATCCGCAGATTGCAGCAGTGTGGACATGACGTTGACATGGTCCTTCGCCCAATTTTGCCTGCTGACCAACGCCAGCAGCTCATTGGTCGTATCCGCCAGCTTGCGAACCTCATCATGGGAATGAACTTGAACTCGCTGCGCGAGACTGCCTCCCTTGACGATATCCGAAATCATATGCGTCACCTGCAAAATTGGCCTTACAATGCTCTTGGAGACGAACCAGGCGGCCCCGATCGTAATGAAAGCAGCCCCTGCCCATAATGCATACATCGTATACAGCAGATTGGTATTGCTATGTCTCATGTCATCGATGCGGGCGGCGGTCAGCTCACGCTCCGTTTTACGGAAGGATAAGAACATGTCATGGATCGAATCCATCGCTTGCTGTCCGGGATCATTGATGAAGAAGTGGAGGGCTTCCTCATCGTGCCCAAGCTGCTTCAATTGAACGGCCGGTTGGCCTGCTACTTGTATCCATTCCTTGATGTTTTCCTTGATATTCTCGAGATGATTCGCCTGCTCGGCATTGTCGCTAATTAGCTGGTACAGCTTATTGTAGTTGATCTGCCATGCGGTTAACGCATTATTGAACGGTTCGAGATAATCCTCGTCCCCTGTAATGACATACCCCCGCTGGCCGGTTTCCATCTCCAGCATATTCTTCTCGATCTCATGCGTTAGATTGTGGACCTCGATGTCATGCTGCTCGATAAAATCCGCTTCTTGCTGCAAGGAGGAGATGCGATCCGAGACGATCCATAAAAAGGCTCCCAGACACAGTAAGATCAGCAAGTATCCTAAAACGATCTTGATGCGTATGTTGATTTTCAGGTTGTTCGACAAACAGCCAATCTCCCCCATCTTCATCAGAATAAGTCTGTCCCTATCATCATAGTAATTGTTATGAAAATGGTTTACAAGGCAAAACCTGCTTGGAAAACGGCAATGTTACTTTAGTCGTAGGCAGTCAGATTTAGATCGTTCGCAGCCACTGTAAACCATGCTGGCCGTGTTCCAGCCGCTCTTTCGGCTGTTGCGCATAAGGAGGCTTATTCGTGTGACCAACCATCATTCGCCTGAAAGCGACATGATTCCAACCAGGCATGTTTACCATCCGAGACGTATTGCCGAAAGCCCTTCGGGAAGGGGGCGTGCGGACGTATCTTCGGCGCAGCTTCCGCTGCTGCGGGGAATGGCCATGTCCGAAATTCATCTGGATCGCGGCGGCGGCCTTCCTCCCCACTGGCATCCGGATACCGATGAGCTATGCTACGTGATTCAAGGAGAAATCAGCTACCATCTCCACGATCCGGACAGAATGCAGGAGCGTTCATATTTGTTGACGTCCGGACAAGTGGCTCACGCTCCGATCGGATGGCTTCACTGGATTACGGGCTTTGCTTCAGGTACCATTCTTCTGCTTGTTTACCGGACGAGCAACCCGCATCAGGTGGAAGCGGCAAGGATATGGAGCTTGTCTTCACACGACGGGTTGTCCGCCGAGAAGCATCCCGTCAAGGAACACCCGCTGCCATCACCGGTCCCGCTTATGAGCCCGCCTGAAGTCCGGGAGTCGCAAGCCTCATCAGCGCCGGCGCCCCCCGCACTCTTCATCCCGAGATCCAACAAGAAGAACCACAAATAGCCGTTCATCGGCTGTTTGTGGTTCTTTTCATGAAAAGTATTCGTATTATGTAAGGAAAATCTAGACCATGGGCGTCACAGCAGGATCAAGCTGATGCTGACCGCCGGGGGTGGCCCTTAGTCAATATAAAAGCGTTGCTCCGGCCGGATTTGCTTCTTCAGGATGCGTAAGTCCGCCTCCAGTCTGGCCACCGTCTCTTCCAGTTCCACAGGATCCAGCAAGGGCCGCTCGGGCTCGGGCTTTACTCCCGCCTTCAAATCCCTGATAATAATTTGCTGCTCCTGCCATTTATCCATAAGATCCGAGATCGTAGCATAAAAACGTTCGTAATCCTTGATCACTTCGTCCAGGAAGGTATCCACCTCCTGCTGGTCGTATCCACGCAGCTTGGTTGAGAATTCTTTCTCATGGATAGACAAAGCGTCCAGTTGAATGCCAAGCTGCCGGAATAACTTTTTCTGTTTATCCAATCGGCGTTTCATGTGTTCATCCATTGTGATTTACCTCCAAATATTGGTACGGCTACTTAAGCAATCGGTATCTCCCTATCTTTTTTTATATCATATTCGCCGTCGTGATTAAAACTGTCCGGGGCTTTTTTGGAGAAAGTTCCAAAAACGAATGGACATGCCGTGAATCATCCCAAATGATTGTTCAGGCCCGATTTCGGGTATTGTCATACAAGAAGCATTTCATCAGATCGAGAGGAGCGACTATCATGAATGCCAGGACGAAACAACAATATGAGCAATTGAAGCAGCGCATGCTTCAGGACAAAGCGCGTCTGGAGCAACAGCTCTCCGATCCGGATTCCGTATCCGGGGAATCCCTTCGGGATTCTACCGGCGAGCTCAGTGCCGCCGACAATCACCCGGCCGACACCGGAACCGAAGTGTTCGAACGCGGACGCGATCTGGCCATCGAGGAATCGCAGCACATGGAGCTGGAACAAATCAATGCAGCCTTGGCTCGTATGGAACGCGGCGAGTATGGGCATTGCACCGTATGCGGCCAAGAGATCCCGCTTCAACGGCTGGAAGCAGTGCCTTACACGGCCTACTGCATCGACCATGCACCGAATCGGGCATTATCGGATGACCGCCCGGTTGAAGAGGATGTCATGACAGCTCCGCCATCAGGCGCAGGCATCAACCGGCAGCGTATGAGCGGCAGGTTTGATGACGCCGATGCTTGGGACGCCGTGAACGATTACGGCACGTCCACTTCGCCGGCCATGTCCGTAAAACCCGGACAAGACGATTACAAGAACTAGGTTATGCCGATCTTTCCCGCATTAGAAGACAAAGCTGACACCTGCACGGTCTACAGGTGCCAGCTTTTGTGCTGTGGTATATTACTCAATGGAACGGATATTCGTGGCAAAAAACTCGTATTCTTGATCCGCTTCGCTGCGTTTATTTTTATAAGGCTCCAGCAGCTTATCCAGCTCCTTGAACAGATTTCTGGCCTCATCTTCGGTCATATACAGCGTCGTATTCGTCAGCATCGAAGTTGACTCTTCATCGTTGTTGAGGTATTTAAAGAACCGCTCCCTGTTCTGATTGAACAGCTCCGACAGCAGCTTATTGGTCTCGGAGCGGATCAGCTCCTTGATGACCGGCTCTTCCGTATCGTTGCCGCGCTTGATCCGGATCGCACCAGCAAATGGCTCGTAGTATTTTGCAATGATACCATTAATCTCTTTGGTCGAGACAATCTTGACCAGCTCGATTTTCTCCAGCTTTTTCATATGATAATGAACTTTGGCGGGCACATCCCCCATCCGGTCCGCTACTTCCTTAACGGTGGCCGGACGGCCCATTTTGTTAAGTACGTTCAAAATTTGGAGTCGATATGGATCCGAATATATTTTTATTTCTTCCAGTGTCGTCAAATCCTTGCTCTCCACACCGAACACCTCAGCTTTGCAAATTTCGTTCCTCTCATTATAGGCCTAGAAGCTCGAAATTACAAAGCGTGTCATTCATTTAGATCGTCACCTAGATCGCACGGAAGCTCTTCTTGCGGAGCAGAAACATGACGGGCAGCATCATGACGATCCCCATAATCATAAACAAGATTGGGGGCGGTTGGTGCTCCGCTATGACCCCTGTGATAAAGCTGCCGACAGGAATGGCTGCCGTACACAGTACCGACATCAGCGCACCGACTCTCCCAAGGAGGGCTTTCGGCGTCACTTCCATGATGTAAGTCGAGATGGGAGTATTTAAGATGGTTACGGCAACGCCCGCCAGGAACATACATCCAGCAGCCGCTTCGAGCCGAAATGCCGGCAGATTGCCCGGGATGCCTAATGCGAAGTAGCTAAGGCCAAGCAGAATGGAGCCTGCTATGATCAATGTGCTCTTTTTGAAAGACTTGCCGTAGCGTCCCATCCAGATGCCGCAGCAGACCATCCCGATCAGAAGAGAACTCCCCAATACGCTCATTCCCCCTGCGCCTACCCCCAGCGTTTCTTTGACGTACACGGGCTGCAGCACGTTCAAGGGTGCAAGACAGAAATTGTTGATCATTGCAAGCACCGTTGTGATGAGAAGCAAAGCGTGCTGTTTGACGAAGGCAAGCGCTTCCCGGATATCACCGATCACTGACCTCTTCGCCGGTTCAGTAACCGCAGGACTTCCGCTTTTCTCTGCTGCTGCCTCAGCGGCTTCCGGATTCGGCATGAATGCGATGATCAACGCCGCGAAGATAAAGGTACAAGCATCGATCAAGATGGTTCCCGAAATTCCGATCAGGGCGATGAGGGCCCCCGCTGCGGATAATCCGATTAACTCGGCGCTGCGGCTGATCGATGTGGAGAAGGAGTTGCCGGTCATCAGCTTATCATGAGGAAGCAGTCTCGGCACGATCGACATTTCCGCGGGTCTTGAAAAGCATTCCAGCGTGGAGTTGATAAACGTAATGAAGAACAAATGCCACACTTCAAGGAGTCCGAAGGCAAATAGAACCGCTGTAATGGACACCATGATACCACGTCCCAGATAAATCACGATGAGTACACGCTTCTTCACCCATCGATCGACGAATGTTCCGGTAAACAGACTGAACAGCAGCCCGGGCACAAAATTAAAAGCAAACAACGACCCCATTAAGAGCTCCGATCCTGTCAGCATATAGACCATCCAGCTGTATGCGATGGAATCCAACGAATCACCAAATCGCGTAACCGCTTGGGCGGTCAAATACAACAGATACGGCCTATGGCTCAGAAGCTGGCTGAATCCTCTCTTTTCTAACACGGCGGCATTTTGCATACTTTTTCTCCTCTTCGATTTCGAATTGATAACTTCCCTTTTAAATCAGGCATCGTAAAAATCTTTTACAGGGACAAGAAATTCCTTTTAAAGGCACCAGAAAATCCTTTTAAAACACAAGAAATCTTTTTAAAAGCACAAGAAAATCCTTTTAAAAGCAAAATAATCGCTTTAATGGCAACGTTAAAAATTTTGGATCCGTTAAAATATTTTTATCGTTAAGTTTATTTTATCGATTGTGGAGAAGAATGCAATAGGCAAAAAAAATAAACCGCCAATGCAGCGGTTTAAGAATGTAAATCTATTGATTATGCATGGAATGGCTTGTCTTCTACCGGCGGGATTTCGATACGCGACGACGTTCGCGCGGAACGAAGGCAGGCCTCAATCGCCCGGATGTTCCTTATTGAATCGTCAGGTCCATAAGGCAATGGCCTACCGTCCATAACCGCGGCAGCCATGGCATCCGCCTGCAGCGCAAAATGGTTGTATATGCCGACCTTCTCTTCCCGGCTCCCCTTCGGGGTATGAATGCAGATTTGGGACATATGCTCCATGCGTTCCCATCCGAATGCGCAAGGAAGCTCAATTCTTCCTTCGGTTCCCGAGATCTCAAGCGAACATCTGGAATACGTCCACATCCCGCATTCGAAGGTCAGCCCAAGCCCGCTTCCAAACTCCATCATGCCATGCACCATCATATCCACGCCGTCATGCTCTTCGGAGAAAAATGCGTGGGCCGTCACGGCCCGAGGCTCCTGGCCATAGATCATTCGGGCAGCCGAAATCGGATAGCACCCCACATCGTAAATCGAGCCTCCGCCCATTTCTTGGCTGTAGCGGACATTTCCTTTATCACTCGCATTATTGAAAGTAAACGAGCCGTGGATGCCTCTAAGCTCACCGATTTCACCGCTCTCAATTATTTCGCGTACACGTGCATGCTTCGGGTGATAGCGGTACATGAACGCTTCAGCAAACAGAACATCATGGGCTTTGGCCACCTCCGCCATTTCCCTGACATCCGCTTCAGTCAATGCAGCCGGCTTCTCGCAGAGCACATGCTTTCCTGCCTCAGCAGCTTTAATGCTCCATATCTTATGAAGGTGATTGGGCAGCGGAATGTAAACCGCGTCAATATCGGGGTCATGCAGAAGCTCGTCGTAGGAACCGTAATGTCGATCAATATGATAGCGCTTGGCGAGCTCGGCCGCCTTCTCTTTATTGCGGCTTGCGACGGCTTTCACCTCACAGCGTTCCGATTTCAGGATGCCAGGTATCATGGCATTTCGTGCAATCCGAGCGGTGCTCATAATTCCGAATCGCAATTTCCTGCTCATATGGCCATTCCTCCTTCGGATCATCGTTGATGTTCGTGACTATTGACTATCCAAAATTATCGCTGACCGCTTTATGAAGAATTCCCAGGCATCGATCCAGATCTTGTTTGACCTGCTTTTTATACAGCTTGGCCTTCTCGACTCCTTCGTCGGTGAAATGGTAGAGCACGATTTCTTGAAAATCGACACGCGGATCATTGCCCTTCAGCTGCTTCGTGCGATACAGCACGCCTTCTTGTACAAGCTCATGCAGTGCACGGTAGATTTCGCTCTGCGGCGGCGAATAGCCATGATCCTTAAATTGCTGGCGCAGCTCCTCCAGCATCTGATATCCGTATCCCCGCTGCTGCTCTACCATCGTAATAAGATAAACCTTGATAAAAGCACGCTGCGCGATCATAAAAGCCATTCGAATGCCTCCTTACTGTCCGGTTCTCTTCCCGTTTGTTAAGATATCAGAAAGTATAAGCTTCGAAGGATCTGCTGCCTGATATCTCAAGAAAAACCACCGCTAAACGCGGTCTGTCTACATTGAGAGTACCTCGATAGACGTTTTTCTTATTTTCCATTATAACCCACAGTTTCCCAGTCTGCACAATAGGAGGCATCCCCTTCTTTTAACCAAAATAAGGTGGATTGAAACGTGTTGAGTAGGGATTGGGGAGGGCTGATGCGAGGATGTAATTTGTGCATCTCACTATTGTGAATTTTTCATATGTTGAAATTATTATGGTTTGCATCTAGGTCGGTAGTTCGGATCACGTTGGTTCTCGCGTCACAGACATCGCCTGCTTGCTTGGTTGCATGTTAACTTGGTAGCTGGTTAGGTCATGGTTTGTCTTCAATTTGCTTGCTCGGTTGCTTATTATCTTGCTTGGTTGCTTAATTACTGGTTGGTCGAGCAAGCAGGTAGTTCGGTACTTGGTTGGTTGGTGCGCTGGGGGCCGTTGGCCGAGGTAAGCAAGGCCTGGTTTGAGACTTGTGGGAACCGTAGGGGCGTTGGCGCCCTGGGCGCGCCGGAACGGCAAACAAGTCCCCAAAAGGGACTTGTAGGGGCCGTTGGCGCCACGAAACGGCAAACAAGTCCCCAAAAGGGACTTGTGGGCGCCGTGGGCGCCCCGGAACGGCAAACAAGTCCCTAAAAGGAACTTGTGAGCGACGTGGGCGCGCCGGAACGGCAAACAAGCCCCCAAAAGGGACTTGTAGGGGCCGTTTGCGCCACGAAACGGCAAACAAGTCCCTAAAAGGGACTTGTGAGCGCCCTGGGCGCGCAGAAACGGCAAACAAGTCCCCAAAAGGAACTTGTGAGCGCCCTGGGCGCGCCGGAACGGCAAACAAGTCCCTTAAAAGGACTTGTACGAGCCGTGGGCGCGCCGGAACGGCAAACAAGTCCCTTAAAAGGAACTTGTGAGCGACGTTGGGTTGGGGCAGAGCGCTGGTGGCGCCCCGCAGATGCGCTGCCCCCAGGCAGTTATTTCTCGTTTTATACGTGTGAGGAACTATATACCACGGGATGCGTAACTAAACGCCGGGGGCTTGCCCAGCCTGAGCATTCGGCTTGAGCCGGCGCGGCATATCCGGGGGATGCGGCTGCGAGCGTCCCTTTCTTCCCGACAATCCGACCAGCCATTTTCCAAAAGGCAGCTTCGACAGCACATAGGTAGCCCCATATGCGGCCGCCGCACTTATGAACCATGAAGCGGCGATTCGAACAGAAGGTGGCGCGAGCAGCAGCAGGCTTTCATCCACGCTGTAGCTGAGACGCAGTGTCAGAAGGTGCATCAGGTACGCCCCGTATGAGTATAAGCCGATGGAGGTCAGCGACTTGTTGAGCATCTCCCCGCCATATTTACAGATCCATCCAGCCGCATCATACATGACGATGATCGAGCTGATCAAAAACAACGCCATTGACGGCCGAAGCAAAGACAGCGAATAGAAGGTAATACCGCCTTGTGCCCCCCGGATTTCAGACACCGCTTGGATGAGCATCCATCCGAACAAAAAGGCAAAAACGAGCCAGTTCAGCTTCCGGTATCGGCGAATCCATCCCTTCCACTCCTGCTGATACAACCCGGCGGCGGCTCCTAGCGTAAAGTAAAAAAAGTAGTATAGCGCATTCCGGTCCGCATAAGTCGTAAACAGTTCACTCCAAACGGGAATCTGAAGGCTTCCCATCCACTGGCCGATCTCGCTAATCCCGCTGATGAGCCATAAATACAGCCCTCCCGACAGGAGCAGAAGCAAGAAACCGATGGGGCGGCTCTCCTGTGCTTTCACGCGAAGGAAGGCAGGACGAAATAGTGGATACAGCAGATACATCTGAAACAGCATGATGATGTACCAAAAATGCGAGCTGGACTTCCCGGTGATCAGAACATAGCCCAGATGCTTCCAATCCTCCAAAACAAACGGGTTAAATCCCGAATTCATCAAAATTGTAACGACAGTCCACACAGCAAATGGAATATAGATATCGCCAAAGCGTTTTTTAATGAAGCGACCATAATGAAGATGTCCACGATCGTTGTAAAATAGCACTAAACCCGTAATAAACACAAACACAGGGACTGCAAATTTGGTGGCCATGAGCAGAATCGCCATCAAGATGCCGTCATTAACCGTCATTCCGGGTGCAATCGAATAATGGGCAATCGAGTGTTGAAGCACGACAGCCAAAAAGGCGATGCCCCGCAATCGTTCAACCTCGGGTATTCGTTCTCTAGCCATAGCTGCTCCCCCCAATTCGAATTCTTTGCTGACCTCATTTATTCTAAGGGAGCGGGTACGTCCGAAGCCAATCCAATAAGTTCCAGATGGCTGCCCATCGCATGCCCGCTGCTCGCAGTCTCCCTTGCATATCCCGAATATCCGCAAACAGCAGCCAATTAAGATGAGCTTCAACCCTTAATTAACATAAAAAAACTGTCCACCAGCAGAATAATCCACATAGGGGACAGTTCCTTTAAATCACTTCAAAAGATCCTTTCAGTTCACTTCATAGATTCGTTCCGCGCGGGGGTAAGGAAGCATCAACCTCGGGACCGGCCTGTCCATATCGATCCGCATTCATCGCATCCGAATCACGGAAGATATCGTAAATGCCTGTATTCTCTTGATCGGCATCAACAAGCACCAGAATACGCCCCTCCTCAACATAGGACTCGTACTCCCTTGCCTCCTCCTCGGGTATGCCAAGGCCGATAAAGCCGCCGACCAGGCCCCCGGTTCCGGCTCCTACCGCCGCGCCGGTTAACACTGCGGCAATGGGGCCCGCAGCGAGGATCGGTCCGATGCCCGGGATCGCCAAGGCGCCAAGGCCAGCGAGCAAGCCGGCGGTGCCGCCAAGAATTCCTCCGGTTGCCGCACCTGCAGCCACACCTTCAGGTGCCATCGTGCCCGTCTGCTCAGCTAATTGGTCCGCGTCCCGTTGGTCCTTCGTAATGATCGAAATCGCATCGCTCGGAATCCCGTTTCGCTGAAGCCGTTCAATGGCCTGCGCCGCTTCCTGCTCTGACCGAAACACGCCCGCTACTTTTCTCTCCATGCCATTGCCTCCTTCATCAGGTTATTTTCTTATCATTACCCGATGAACCCGGTAGCCAAACGTCTGACATTTCCGGCTGATGCCTTATGATGCATTATGATGGCTTGGGACGGGTCCGATTCGTCGCGGTAGCTTCAAGCGGATCATCCGGCCAGTAGTGCTTAGGATATCTTCCCTTTAAGTCCTTCTTCACCTCGAAATACCCGCTGGACCAAAAGCTCGCCAAATCCGAGGTCACTTGAACGGGGCGATGAGCCGGCGACAAGAGATGCAGCGTCAGCGCAACCCTGCCTCCGGCAATGCGCGGCGTCTCCTTCATCCCGAACAGCTCCTGCAGCCGGACTGCCAAATAGGGCTTGTCCGGATCGCTGTAATCCACCGGTATTGTGGATCCGCTGGGAACCTGAATATGTGTCGGTGCCTCGCGCTCCAGCTCCTGCTTCATGTCCCAGCCCAGCAAATGGGACAGAAGTCCCGCTAGGCCAAGGCGGCTTAAATCATGGCGGTTTCGAACACCACCCAGGTACGGCAGCAGCCAGGTATCCGCATTGGCAAGCAAGGCTTCGTCCGTTACATCCGGCCACGCTCCGGCAGGGTCATGCCTCTTCATGAAGGCCATCCGCTCGCGCAGCTGGACAGCCGCTTTGGTCCACGTAAGAAGTCCCAGCCCTTCCCGGCGGATAGCATTTAGAACGGCGGCCGACCGGTCTTCCTCGGTTACACCTTCATACGGCTGTTCTCGAATCAGAACTGCGCCCAGCATCAGACGCTGCCTAGCCCGCACGCTGCCGGACGCCGGATCCCAGCTTACTTCCCGGATCAGCTCCATTTCGTCGCGGAAGTGCTCCTCAAGCCACTCTTCCTCCAGCGGAGCCGCAAGTTGAATTAAGCCGTCCGGTCCCTGATCATCAATGACGGCGGCGACGATATAGGACGCCCGGCTTAGCTGCTGGACCGAGGCCAGTCTGATCCCCCGGCCGGTCCGAAGCACATAGCTGCCCGTTCCCCTGCTCTTGGCAATTCGGTCCGGGTAGGCAAATGAGAGCAGCAATCCGCATCGATCGGTCCGCAGGACGCCAGCGTCGGGAATGCCCAGCTCCGAATGGAGCTTCGTAATTTCCTGAAGCATCCGTTTCAGAGCAGCATCATCAACCCCTTCGGGACCGGCATTACCAGAGCCCCTGCGTTCATATTGATCCAGCCGCTCGAGGCGGGACCTAATGTCCTGATCCGCGGCTGATGCTTGCGGACGGAATATGTCCCGCTCCTGAAGCAGCACCGCAAGACGCACAGCCAAAGCAGCTTCGCCGAGCTCCTTTCCCCGAAGGAGCATGTGGGCCAGCCGCGGGTGAATACCCAGGCGAGCCATGCTACGCCCATGATCCGTGATTTGTCCCGACTCGTCCAACGCGCCAAGCTGGCGAAGCAGTTCCTGGCCCTGTGCGAACGCCGCCTTGGGCGGAGGGTCAAGCCATGCAAGCTGCAGCGGGTCCCGAGTCCCCCAGGCTGCCAGCTCCAGCGCGAGCGGCGCCAAATCCGATTCTCGGATCGCCGGTTCGGTATGCTCAGGAAGGTGTCGGTGCTCCTCCTCGCTCCACATCCGGTAACAAACGCCGGCGGATATTCGCCCGGCCCGTCCTCTTCGCTGGTCGGCGGAAGCTTTGGAAAGCCGTCTCGTGATCAGCTGCGGAAGACCGGTGCGCGGTGAGAAGACCTCGGTACGGGTATATCCGGAATCGACGACCACCTTGATCCCCTGGATCGTTATACTGCTCTCAGCAATGCTGGTCGACAGCACCACTTTGCGCCTCCCAGCCGGATCCGGCCTTATCGCTTCATCCTGCATCTCTGGCGAAAGCGTACCGTGTAATTGGCGAATGACGATGTCGCCTCCTAGATTGGCCTGCTGCAGCTCGTTTGCTGTACGCCTAATTTCCCTAGCACCCGGAAGAAAGACTAAGATATCGCCCTCCTGCTCCGAAAGCGCAAGCTGAATGGCCCGAGCTGCTCCTCTATGTAATTCCTCCAGGCGTGAAGTCTGCAAATATTTGGTTGCAACCGGATAAGAGCGGCCCTCGCTCACAATAACAGGTGCTCCCCCCAGCAGCTTGGCTACAGGCTCTGCCTCGAGCGTAGCCGACATGACGAGCAGGCGCAGGTCATCGCGCAGAACGGACTGCGATTCCAGCGCAAACGCAAGGCCGGTATCCGCCTGCAGGCTTCGTTCATGATATTCATCGAATATAATCATGCCGGTACCGGACAACTCGGGATCCTCCTGCAGCATTCGGGTCAGGATCCCTTCCGTAACGACCTCGATCACGGTCCGGTCACTTACCCGGCTATCCATCCGCACCCGGTATCCGACGGTCTCGCCTACCCGCTCACCTAGCGCTGAAGCCATGTATCGGGCTGCGGACCGGGCGGCAAGTCTTCGCGGCTCAAGCATGATGATCCGCCGGCCCTGCAGCCACGGCGCCTTCAGGAAGGCCAGCGGAACTTGTGTGGTCTTGCCCGCCCCCGGTTCCGCAATCAGAACGGCAGCATTCCGCTCACCGAGAACAGCGGTTAATTGCGGTAATACTTGATGTATGGGAAGTTTGTTCATTTTTAACTCGTCTCCATCATTCGCATAAAATTTGCTCTTTCTATAATTTGCTCTCCCTGTTCTTGTTTCGCAATAGGACGCGAGTCTATCGGTTAGCAAGCCTACTCTGGAAACACAACGCCCATTTGAGCTACAATACATTATATTAAAACATCTCCCTCGGATATTTTAAAGAAGATGCAGTCAAGAAGGTGAAAATGATGCAGCAAGAAACTATATGCCGCGGACGCTTTGCCCCGACGCCGTCGGGAAAGATGCATATCGGCAACGCACTCACCGCGTTATTAGGATGGCTGCAGATGAGAAGTTTGAACGGACGCTATATTCTTCGGATCGAGGATATCGATGAACAGCGCTCGCGCGAAGAGCTCGTTGATGAACTGATGCGGGATTTGATGTGGCTCGGTCTCGACTGGGACGAAGGGCCCGATGTCGGGGGCAGCTTTGGGCCGTATATCCAGACCGAACGAAAGACGCTGTACGAAAGCGCGCTCGCGAAGCTGAAGGAGGCGGGGCTGCTCTATCCGTGCTACTGCAGCCGCGCTGACATTATGGCTGCTGCAAGCGCGCCGCATGGCTTGGCCTCCGAAGGCCGCCGCTATCCAGGCACCTGCAGGCATTTAACGAAGGAAGAAGCGCTGCGCAAAGAGCAGCACAAGAAGCCTTCCCTGCGTATGAAGGTTCCCGAGCAGGCGATTGTCTTCACCGACGATATCGTCGGCCCCCAAGTCTATCCGCTCGAGAAGAGCGGCGATTTTGTTGTCCGCAGAGCGGATGAGATGATCTCTTACCAGCTTGCCGTCGTTGTTGATGACGCATTGATGGGGATCACCCACGTGTTGCGGGGCGCTGATCTGCTTGATTCTACCCCCAGGCAGCTGCTTTTGTACGAAGCTCTCGGTTACACGCCTCCGCGCTTTGCCCACGTTCCCTTGATCGTAGATGCCGAGGGCAAGCGGCTGGCCAAACGGAACCGTGGACTGAGCCTGTCCTTTTTGCGGGGACAAGGGATCCAGCCTCAGCGAATCGTCGGATGGCTCGCCTGGGCTGCCGGGTTGATTCCCTCTCCAGAGCCGGTTTCACCATCCGAGCTGGTCCAAAGCTTTGATATGGCTCAAATTACGCCGGAGCCGATCAAACTGACCCATGATGCTCTGAAGATGCTGTTTGCTCCGATGCCCAACCTGCAATAAAGCAGGCACAACAAGAAGCGCCAGTCGTCATTCGAGGCCGAATGGCAGCTGGCGCATGCTTTATATAAACCGTCTATTGGCTTTTATTGGCTTTTATTGGCTTTTATTGGCTTTTTACATCCATCTCTTCGCTGTTTCTATTCATCTACCAGTCGTTCCCTGATACGGGACTCGTACTGCATGAACGCACCGCTCGATCCAAGCCCACGCTGCTCCAGCAGCATCTGCAGCCTCAGCTGCTTCTCGTTCAGCTTGCGTCTCAGCTGCTCCTGCTCTCCATCATGCTGTGCAGCATAGAGCAAATCATACAGGCGGATGCATTCCTTCCTCAAGCTGACTTCCTCCGGAACATACCCCGCATTCTTCATAATTCGGTAGGACATTCTAAGATCCTCCGGGATATGGGATAAATCATCAACCGGGAGCTTTTTGCCGGCCATCGGCAAATTGTCCAGCTCTCCGTTGCGAACCGCTTCCTCGATCTTCTGTTCCGCCAACCTGGAAAAGATCCCCATAATAGCCCCCTCTGTTTTCCATACTCCCTCAAAAACGCCTTAAAAGCATTTAACTCCCATGCTCGCAGCCACATGTTTCAGATATATATTCTATCATAATCCAGCAGGTTTAGGATTCCAAGCCGAAATCATGAATATTGGTTGTCAGAGGAGGGATTCCGCTCCATCGATAAAGATTTGGGCGCCGGTAATATGTCTGGATTGGTCGGAGGCAAGGAAGGCGACCAGATCCGCAACCTCCTCCGGTTGTCCGGGACCGTCCGCCAACGGCTGGCTTCCTTCCGGATACTCGACCGGAATCGTAATCTCGTCCAGGTTGTCCTTCTTCTTCGTGCTTTGGTCGATATTCGTGGCGATCGCTCCCGGACAGATCACATTGACCCTGATTTTGAACTTCGCCAGCTCTAGCGCAGCCATTTTGGCAAACGCCACCTGTCCTGCCTTGGTGGTGCTGTATGCGCTCATCCCGAAATTCGAGAACGTCCGCGTGCCGTTAACCGAACTAGTGATAATAATACTGCCTTGACCGCGTTTTTTCAGATGGGGAAGGGCGTATTTAACCGTCAAAAAAGTACCGTTCAGATTCACTTTCAACGTTTTCTCCCATTCCTCGAGCTTCATTTCGTCAATCGGAGCGAGCACGCCGTTAATCCCTGCATTTGCAAATACGATATCCACTCCTCCGAAAATTTCCACCGTCTCAAGCACAGCCTTCTCGACCCGGTCCGGATCGGTAATATCCACATCGAACGCTCTTGCGGATCCCTCGCGCAGGGCGTTGATTTCCGCCTCCGCCTTGTTCGTCCGCTCATCCAGCAGATCGAACAGGGCAACATTCGCCCCCATGAGCGCAAGCTTGACGGCTGCTGCCTTCCCGATCCCCGATCCTGCTCCCGTAATGATCGCTGTTCTCCCATGCATGCTTCCCTGAACTTCATTCATCTTCATCCACGCTCCTTTATCTCATAACCTCGTAGGTTCGTCTGTCACAAGATTACCCAAAAGAGCGTGTTTTATAATCCGCATTTCGATAATTTTGCCAATACCATGAAATTCACGGCTCCGACCAAAATGGAATGAACAGGGAGAACCATTTAGAGCGAAGAAGATTTGACACGGTTGTAAGTCGCTGGATCAAGTGCTGGCGATTTTTGTTACGCATGTGGCATGTGGTTAGCTAACGCACCGTTCTGTAAAGCCGAGAACCAAGCGCGGTGGGCTTTCCCGGCGAAAAAAGGAGCTGTTCCAAAGTCTGCTTAAATCGACGACTTCGGAAACACCTCCTGCTCTCCAGCTATCATGCTATTATGTTATCCTGCTGATCCCTACCACATAATCTCCAGAAACGAAGCGTCATCCTCCAGCCCGCCTGTATGCAATGCGTTCATAAGCACTTGGACCTGGTCATCCGGTATCGGCTCCTTCATCGGGTCCAGGTCGTTCAGACCATCACTGTACATTTGCAGTCGATAGCCCGAGTCATGCTCCAATCGGCATTGGTACACATGGGGCTTCCCGCCCACCGGTCCGCTTTTGGATGACCAGCGCTCGGCCGTACGAAACCGGTCGCCGAATATAGGCGAAATTTCATGCTGTCCTTGCCACAGCCGCAAGCGGGAATCCCCCTGCCATGCCAGCCATAGCCTGCCTTTTCGCCTGAACCGGCTCGGCAGCTCGATCCGTCCGCACACATACATCGCCTCGCTGCCCATTCGCTGCTTCTCCTCCAGCACCTCACGCAGCAGCTTGGGCGCCTTGGCATCGACGGACAGGCTGCGCATCTCCCGCTCCGCCTCCTGCGTCAGCTCAAACAGCTTGCGTTCCAAGGCTGGCTGCGACAGCTCATCCTGCGAATGAAGCCACCCCATCAGCCCCCGTCCGAGGAGCTGGGAAGCGACATCGCCACGGTAGCTTAAGCCGACTCCGTCGCACAGCACGAACCGGCAGACGTCCCGATCGATCGCGAAAGCCATGAAATCCTGGCCTCTCTCCGACATCATGACCGATTCCGCAGCTCTGCCGTAAGCGTACCGGCAAATGAACTGTTCTTCCACCCGGGTCAAGGGCTCCTCCCCGGTCTGTTTGCTCTCATAATAATAGGTGGTTGACCGCGCCCTTTTCCTTCGTCCGCTCCAAACTTCTGCGTTTGCAAATGACCGCTTCATAGCGTTACCTTACCGGTGTCGCTGCCGACATCTGGAATCCAATGGACACGAGCTCCGAGCAGGTGCCGGGAAGCATCATTAATGCACCCGGACTAAGCTGATAGTCCGCCTCCACCAGCATTTCCCGATAGCTCTCGGGGAGTGCCGAAGACATCATCTTCAGCTTGCGGGCGTGCTCGTCCTCAAGCGGCGTGTCCGGCAATATCCCCTTCCAGCGGCGCGGTTCCGTGATCGGCTGGCTCATCAGATGATCGGAAATAAAGATATTCTCCACAAGCACATTGCCGTCCGGAACACTCATGCTCATGATCCGGCGTGCGATCGGCTCCGGATCCTCGCCTGTTGAAACACCGTCGGTCATATGGCACACGAGCGGTGCTGGGCAATCCTGCATATTCGGAATTTCCATCTGCAATATTTTCTCTGCTTGTGAAAAAGCCTTTGCCGAATCGGAGAACCGCTTCGGCGTCAAATCCGGCAGGGAGCCGATGGCCGCAATTTCATCGATGCCTTTGATGCCGCCCAGCAAATCGTATACATCATCGCTGTATGCCAGGATCGCAATCCGGTAACGCGGCGTAAGCCGGTTCCCCTTCGTTGAACGGAATACCATCTGCCGGATGGCTAGAGACAAAGCTTCATAAACGACGTCGATCCGCCTCTTGTCCTCCATGAGCATATTCATCGATGCGCTGATATCGATCAGGTATATAATGAGCGCGGGCGTGCGCTGTGATGCTTGTATGGTATAGTTCATCGCGAAACCTTCACCCCTGCTAATTCTTCAGTTAATGTTTCCTACAGCTTAGGTATCCAGAAGCTGTCGTCCTCTAAGAACTTGTTCAAATTGTTGCGGCGGCTGATCATACTGCCAACCGTCCGGTTATAAGCAGCATCCTTGTTGTACAGGGTCATGAACTGACGGGCGAAGTTTTTGGCGCGGTCCTTATTACCCGCGACCTGCGCATTATACGCTTTGTTGTATAACGCCACCAGCTCCACAATATTTTGGGAGCGCTGCTTCTGCAGCTGTTCCGCCCGAGCAGCTTGCTCTCTTGCTTTTCGTTCCGCCTCAGCCTGGGCAGCCGCTTTGGCAGCGGCCTCCTCCTGCGCGGCTTTTCTCTTCTTCTCTTCCAGCTGAGCAAGATAGGCTTCGTATTTCGCCTGTTTATCGTACTTTTCCTGAAGCTCCTGCTTCTTTTTCTTCTCCTCCAGCGATGCGAGGTAGGCCTCATACTTTGCCTGCCTCTCGTATTTGGCCTGAAGCTCCGCTTTTTCTTTGGCTTTGCGGGCTTCTTCCGCCTTCTTCGCGGCTTCTTCCGCCCTCTTGGCTTCTTCTGCCTTCTTCGCTTCTTCCGCGGCCTTTTTCGCTTCTTCGGCCTTCCGAGCTTCCTCGGCTTTCTTCGCCGCTTCCTCTTCCTGCTGCTTGCGTGCAGCTTCCGCCTGTTCCTTGGCCTGCTGCTCGGCCAGACGCTGAGCCTCAAGCTGCTTGCTCTCCGCCTTCTCCGCCAGGATCTGGTTAACCGTCAAGGCCGACCCGGCCAGGATAACAATCGCCGCAGCCGCGGAGATCATGAACTTGCGGGAGGTCAGCAGCGCCTTTAGCCCTTTTTTACCAGGGTCCTCCGGAGGAAACAGCTCCTTCTCCAGACCTGCGATCGCTGCAGCAAGCTCCACCTCAAGCGGACTGTCCTTCTTAACAAAATGATAGGCCGAACGAAATATTTCGAGCGCCCCGGACAAATTGCCCGCAGCCTCCAAGTCCCGGGCCTGATGAAACAGGCGGGAAACCACATTGTCGTTAACTTCCCGGGTTCCAGGCTGGATGCCCAGCGATTCCATCAATTCAGCAGGCACTTCTGCAGGACTTCCGGAAGGCGATTCGGCTGGCTTTTCTTGCGTATTCGTATCTGCAACCTCAACGGCCGCAGCAGCCGGCGGGGCTTCCTGCACCTCCTCCTCGCTTACGGAGGACAAGGCGATCAGCCACTCGCCGAACGTCGGGCAGCTGCTCAGGTCCTGGCTGTCCCAAGCTCTGCCGAACAGGTCGGCGATCCGGGAGCCCCAGCGTTGACCGAGCGATTTTTTCAACAGGAAATATCGCTCGCACGGCGTCTGCATTTCATGCTGGTCGAAGTAACTTTCGCCCCAGGCACGGTTGACGATCGCCGGATCGCTCCATCCCAGCATCTCCGCGATAATGACAGCGCCTGCGAACCGGTCCGCATACGCGCTCCACAAACCGCTGTGCACCGTCCGGTGAGCGGCATAACCCGGGGACCCTGCAAGCAGGACGTCCGGGCGGTCCATCTTGGGGCTGTACATTTGCTCCACGTCCACAAGCTCTACGGCGGCTGCTCCTTCCGGCAGCTTCACTTCCGAAAAAAACGGAAGCATGACATTAGGCGCAGACAGATCACAATGCGCCAATCCGCGCTGCTCCATGCTTGAGCCGATAGCGGCCAGCGCCTTGGCAAGCATAAGACTTTCAGAACGCCCGATATTCCGCTGATCACTGATCACATCGAACCAGGTGCATCCATGGACCCAGGGCATAATGACCGCATACAGCAAATCAGGGTATTCTGCTATCAAATCTCCGTTTCTTTCGGGAGTGAGCACCTCACGGTTGCATACCCGCAAACCCGGCATTTCTTGATAGCTGCCCAGATGCTCGGATTGATATACCATCGCGGGAATTCTGAATTTAGGAAAAAAGACTTTGAGCGCTTTGGCTTGATAAATCTCACCGTCAACAGGAATCAGCTGGTATACAATTCCCTGCCTTCCTGCTTGGGCATAGGCTACGCCGGGAGCGGCAGGATGCTGTCCTACCGTATAGGCCTTACCATTGATTACGATTCCGTCGCCAGGGTTAGGCTGAAAAGTCACGAACAATCACCCTCTCTTAAACACCATCACCCGCCTTCTGAAGGCGGGTTTCACTATATAAAGATCCTGGATTGCAAGAAAACCGGGCTGTCTGGCACCCGGTTTATCTGCCCTATGAATCTATTATAAAACAAAAGATCCTTGTATGGATTAACGAGATTCGTCAGCCATACGGAATTTCTGAGCGATCGCTCTCAGCTCGTTGCTGATGCTGTCAAGAGTCTGAACAAAGGATTGCATCAGACGGCTTGCTTCCTGGAATTCTTGGAAGAAGCGCTGCTTTGTCATACCGTCCCATTGTCCTTCCATTCCGTTGATGGATTGGGTCAGACTGTTAACGATCTGCTGACTTTGCTCACCGCTCTGCTTAAATTGATTTGCTACTTGTTCTACCTGTTCTGGCGTAATTAAAATACGACCTGCCATGTATGTAACCTCCTTGAAATTCAATTTCTGGTGACACTTGACATCTTAGCCTACAGGCCTAGGTTTATCAAAATGTCCTCAGACCTAATTTCCAGTTACCCTATACGTCCCAAGTTGAAACCTAATCTTTATCCGTTCGTCCTAAGTTTTGGAAATCAATTGGCTATGCTGAGGGAAGAAGGATCGGTAAAAGTCCAGCTTTGACCTGCCAGTGCGGCCTGCTTCACCGAATTCCCCTTCTCTTCGCTCGTCATCCCGACAGCGGCTGCCACCGAGCTCGGATTCGAAATGACCGAGACCGAGCTATGCTCGGGCAGTATGGAGACACGGTCTTCCATACCGGAAGCAGAGAACAGCGCCGTAGGGGATACCGTGATGATCGCATGCTCCAAAATGCTGTGGTACTGGTGATCCGTTTCTTGAAATTGATCCGCTTTGTTTTGAAGATGCTTGCCCAGCTGAACTAGAAGGGCTCCCAGATGCTCCCCCAGCTTCTGGGCAGACTGCCACTCATCGATAACCGCCGCTTTGAGAGAAGTTTCCCATATCAGCGAATTCATCGCCTGACCCAATCTTCTCGTCATCGCAAAGTATTCTTCGCCACTGAGTTGCAGCTGACGGCTTAACGTCCGGAGTGATTCCGGCTCGACAGAAATACGCATTGGTCCTCACCTTTCATACGGGCTCTGTTACTGTTTCAGCCACATGAGAAGCATATGACGAAACTGCTCTTTGGTTGCTGGCGCTGCGGTAAGCCAGTCCTGGTCTCCCTCCAGGCTCATTCGCAGAAGCCAATTCATGGACTCATTCACAATAAACGCTGCATTTTGACTCTCCCAGCTGGTTCCGTTCCAAATCGACAGCTGGAGCTCCCCCGAGGAAATTTTGTTCTTCATGCATTTGGCCAGTGCGATCGATCCTTCCGCATCATCGGTTAACCGGGCCAGCCGATCACCGATTTCTTCCCCGCTGTGCAGGGGTGCCGAGGTATAGATGTCGCCGAACTCCTTCCGGCTTAACAGGAGTGCGGGGATATCTCCCCAGTTGTGATCGCTGAGCGCAAGATCCTCGACCAACTGATCACAAGCCTGTTCAATCGTCCCGAGCTCGCTAAGCATATAACACCGGTTGTCTTCGCTGCTTCTGCACACTTGTATTACTCGTTCGTCGGTAACATGCAGATATCCTTCAAATGACTTAACCTGAGTTTCGTATTTCAACCAGCATGCACGCTCCGCAAGTCCCGCAATAGCAACTCTCGAAAACACTTCAGGAGGAATTGACAATTCCCCGCCCTCTTCTTGTATCAAGTATTGCTTGCTTAACAAAGATTGTTTGGCATTTTCCCATTCCTCTGCAATTTCTTCGGTTAAGTACCCGACAAAGGGATCCTCAACGCCAAGCAATCTGTCCGATCCGATAATTCCAGCCAAGAAGAAAAATTCCTTATCGTTCAGAGTGATTGTTTCTTGTTTGGAAGCATGAATTGTCAACATTATGAGCCACCTCCCCTCAAACTACAACATGCCATCGGTCGCGAATTTCTGAGACCCATCTCTGGGCATTCCACTCTTCATGAAACGGAATTGCGCCTTTTATTCTGGAAAATTTGCGTTTTACATAGTACCCTTGTCCCGGAGGAAGAATCTTTAGTCCTCCAGGACTATTCGCAGATTCGGAAAAAGGAATTCTAAAGAAGGATAAATCGTTCGAATCCAGGGTTCCGAATAAAAACCCATTTTGCGCCGCTTTTATATCGGTAAACCAGTCGACGCCGTATGTCGGAAAGTCAGCAGGCACGCCGGCCACGATAACATGGACATTCCGGTCCCGCCCTTGCCTTACAATGGCTGACAACTGATCCTTCAAAGTAAAATCGTTAAGCTGCTTGCTCAGCACGTCGGCATCGTCAATAAGAAGCACGATGGCTGGATCTTCGCTGTCCTTGGACCTGCCCTGAATCCGCTCATGCAGGCCGGAGATCACGGAAGCAAGCTCCTCTTCATTCTCGGCATGACCGCGGACATGCGGCAGATGATTCAACCGGCTCAGGCCGCTGCTCCCGTACCGTGTATCCACGGTATATATTTCGAGAGCCTCCGGCGGCGTATAGTAGGCAAGCGCCAGCATCCAGCTGAGCAGGAATGAAGTTTTGCCGCCCTCCATCGGACTTGCGACGATGAAATGAGGTCCGTCCGATAGGTTGATCGTAAATGGCGACAAGTCGTCCGTTGCAACGCCGACCGGAACCTCATATGGATCCATCCCGCCGCGTTCGAACGGCTCGTCCACCTTCAGCAGCTGATGGAGCGGGATCTGTTCCGGCAGGGATTCAATCGGAGGTGCTTCCTCGCCTTGCCAGGACTTCGCGATGTCACGGATGAGCTGGCGAAGCGCCGAAGAGCGGTCTCCCTCCTCCTGTCCCGGAGCCGGCAGAGCCGTCTGGAATTCCAGCGGCGGAACCTGGCCTTTCACAAGCCCCCTGCCTGGCGGAAGCTGGCTTGGCGCTTTCGCCGGCCGGCCTACGGCATAGTAATAATCAGCCGGATCGGCCAGTTCGTAAGAAACCGCATGGGCAATATTGCTCCGCACCTTTTCGAACATATCCGACACCCGGTTTGCCGTCATAACAAACGTAATGCCAAGACTGCCGCCTTCACGCAGCAAATACTCGAGCATATCGTTCTCTTCCGTGTACGTATTGCGGAAATTCAAATACCCGTCGATGACAACGATCAGCTGAGGCACGGGCTCGGACGACGCTCTGCGGTATGCAGCGACCGTCTTCACCCCGGCTTCCGCGATCATATCCTTGCGCTGACCCGCGATTTTGGCAAGATAACGGAACAGGCGTTTAATCCGGTCCTCTTCCTCCGCCGTCATAACCGCACCGACATGAGGCAGCACGGTGAAGTCCCGCATCATACGGCCCATGTCGACAACGTAGCCATGCCAATCGTCAGGCGTATAGCGCCGAGCCAGCGACATCAGCATCGTCTGAATAAAGGTGGTCTTCCCAAGTCCAGGCATGCCGTATACGGCCCAATGCCCCTGCTCCAAATTGAGGACCAGCGGACGCTGGCATTGATTAGGTAAATCGTCCACCGTTCCTACATAAGACTCAAGCGGTCTGCGGCCAATCGCTGCGCCCAGCATCGGCTCCTCCACGTCAGCCATGACCGTGTCGAGGTCCAGAGTCTCAGGCAGCGGGGGCAGCCATGGGCCCTGCAGCCGTTCAATTCCTTGCCGCTCGGCCACTTGGGCCAAATGGTCGATAAATACTTGGAGCTGCTTCGGCTGCTCCTGTTGAGCTCCCGCGCTGTGTTCGGAAGCAAGCAGCGGTTCGGTTTTTCCGTTCAGGCGCACCTCGCGGATCACGATCGCGCCATCGGAGTCCATCTCCTCTACATAAGGAGCACCGCTCCAAGCGAATTGCATCTCCTCGAATACCTCGTCGCTTCCGACCTGAAAATACCCCCGACCCGGCTTGTTGATCCAGGCTGCGTTCGGTATTTTCAGCATATCCCGGCTGTCCCCCTCGCTTTGAACACGGAGACAGATACGGAAACGGGAGTTGCTCCAGATTTTGTCATCCACGACACCTGCCGGCTTCTGGGTCGCAAGAATCAGATGGACGCCGAGCGTCCGCCCGATCGCAGCGATACTGATAAGCTCGTCCATGAATTCAGGCTGATCCTTCTTTAATTGCGCGAATTCGTCAATAATGATGACCAGATGCGGCAGCGGTTCGCCCGGACGGTTGCGGAGATGCTTATAATATTCGTCGATATGCTGGAGATTGCCCGCATCATTTAATATTTTCTGACGCCGCACCAGCTCGGCCTTAAGAGATACCTTTGCGCGCTCGATCAGATTGTTGTCCAGATTCGTAATGGTACCCACGACATGCGGCAGGTTCACGAACGTATTGGACATGCCCCCGCCCTTGTAGTCGATCAGCATGAACGCAAGATCATGCGGGTGGAATTCAGCGGCCAGCGAAGCCACGATCGATTGAATGACCTCACTCTTCCCCGACCCTGTCGTTCCGGCAATCAATCCGTGGGGCCCATGTCCCTGACGCTCTATTTTATCATGAAGATTCAAATTAATCTTCTTGCCTCCGGCGCGGACGCCCATTGGAACCGGCAGCGTGTCCGGGTAGCGGTTTTGCTGCCAGCGACGGTAAACATCGAAATCCCCGATGCACTGAATGTCCATCATTTCAAACAGAGGGAGGATGCTCGGAATATCCGATGCAGAGGAGCGCTTCAGCCGGATAGGCGCCATATAACGCGCCAAGGCCTCCATCTGTTCACGGCTGATATGATGGGGCTGGAAGGCTTGACGGGACACCGTGCCGTCCGGTTTCTTCACCGTATATTCCGCTTGGTCGCGTCCCACCTCCACGATCAGCTGGCAGTGCATCGGCAGGCTTTCCTTGCGGTCGGACAGGACAATCGTTACCGCATCGATGGCTTCGCCATCCTCCATAAGCAATGGCAAAAGCGGCTCTTCCTCGATAAGGTGAGTGCCGGACAAAATGACGACATAGGCCGGTGTCACGATCGACTTGTTACCGTATTCAGACCGATTGTTCTTGCGGCGATGCAGCTGCGTGAAGATTTCGTCGGCCAGCTGGTGGGCGCTGCTCCGGCGGTCCGCCAAATAGCGGCTTGACCGGTCATCGTCCCATGTATGCGGAAGCCACCGCAGCCATTGCCACTCGGTGGACTCCTTTTCTTCATAAAAGGCTGCAATTTTTACTTCATCAGGTGAGTGCCTTACAGCTGACTGTGCCATAAGAACCCTCAGCGTGTTCAAGACCTGGTCTCTTCCTCCTACGATTCCGATCACCTTCGACTCGAATAACGGAAGCGCGATCGAAGCATCCTCGACGGTTTGAAACTCGGAGGCCAAGCCTTCTGCAGCTTCAATCAGCGGGTCTTTGTCATACCCGTCGGCACGGGGCGTCTTGACCCGGATGCGGAACGGCACTTGCCCTTTGCCGGCGCACACTTCAAGAAAATCCGAATCCTCCGGGGAACGCTCCCACAGATTGCTGCTGCGGTTCTTCACAACGTGAAAGCACACGTCGGGATCGCCGTGAATATCGAACAGCGTCTCAACCTGTTCTTTCTGCCGCTCCTTAAGCTCCTCGCGATGGAGCTCGAGCTGGGCCCGATACTTCTGATTGCGCTCCTCAAGCTTCTTCTGATACGACTTCTTGTTGCTCAGGTACATAAAGAACGGAAGGGTATATGAGGTCAGCATCATCATAATGGACAGCACGATATAAGGACTCCCAGCCCCCATTTTCCCACTCATGCTGATATATACATAGAATCCGATCGTCGCAGCCGTCATTATGATCGGAATTATGATCGAGATCAAGGAGAAGGAAGGCTTGCTGGGCTCGGACGGCGGCCTCAAAATCTCCATGTCTTCATCGGGTAAAGCCGGTTTAATACGCGGCGAACGTTGATATAACACGTTCATATGTCACTTTCCTCCTAATCGAGAGCATCTGGTAGGTTCATTAATTATGTATGTTGTTGATCTAGCATGTTTCAACCAAAACCAAGGGGTTATTTACCCAAATTCAGCCTTCTTGAAACAACGATCTTCTGCCATAGACGGGCGCCTCCTCCGTGGTGGTGGAATATGCCCGCTGCAGGCGGATGTAAGAACCTTCTCTCAACCCTGCCTCGACAAGGCTTGAACGGCCTTCAACCTTGAACCACAAGCCTTCAGGAAACTTCGCTTCCAATATATATTGAATTCCGTCCCCCGACGGTCCATGAAACAAACGCAAGCCCAGCAGCTCGACCAGCCGTTCGATGGAGCATTCGTCTGGAACATCGATATCAAACCATTCTTCTTCGTTACGCCCGCTGATTACGGTAAGAATCATCCGGTCAACCCTGCCTTTCGAATTCAACATCATTCCTTGAATATTCCATGCGTAAAGCCGAAACACCTATATCATAAGATATAAAAAATAGTTACATTATTGTAACTATATCATTCTGGGGTTCGCTCTGTCAATTTGTGACATAATCCCCATTTCCTATTTTTGGGTGGTTATGCATGCTCCCTATGAACTAATTGTGTATCAATTATAATGGATTTCCGCCTCCAATGGGGCCAGATCGGACTGTTCACAAAACTGTCAATCTCATAAAATTGATGCTGATTAATTCTATGAATTTAAGGTTATTTTAAGATTGGCAAATTATAATGCAAATATCATGAAATAAGTTTTCGTGAGGTGATTGATATGAGAACACTGATTATGTTCCAAAACAGACCGGTTCCCGTCTATTTTACGACAGATAGCAAGCAGCCGGTACAGAAGGTGCTTAAACTGCTGACTAGCGCCCTTGACAATAAAATCCGCAATGGAAAAAAAGCGCTGAAAAAATGCCTCAACTCCCTCATCAGCATTGAGATCGAAGGATCCGAGGCAATTCTTCACAGCAAAAGTGAAAACGACTCTCTTGCGCTATCCCTCTTTTAAGAGGGGTAGCCCCTTTTTTTCTTCTATTATAACCTCAAATGGCGCTCCTCCGCCATCTGTGCTCTCTGAATTCGAATTTGAAACAGTTTGACAAGGTTCATTCTCGTTGTCTTCTCTTTGCAGCTCGCCAGCTTCATGAGGATAAAACGATCGATTGACATACAACCCATCCCTCCATGATTGATTTGGAACAACGAACGTTTGCAATTATGCCCTGTTAACTTCTATTAACCCCGCATTTTCAAGCTCAAACGGCTTTTTCCGCTTCAAACAAAGCTTCCCAGGGTTCGACCGTTTTTGACTTTGATCATATTCAGCGTATTTTTTGATCAGTATCTTGCATTATTCAGTACCTAATGATATCTTGTTGTTGTCAGCTACTGAACAATAATCACTACCGATGGGCATCACAGACATTCATTCAATAGAAAGGAGGCTCTATTCGCATGGATGTGAGCGTCCAATTCAAAAAAGGAGTTCTCGAGCTCTGCGTCCTTGTGCTCATCAACCGCAAGGATCAATACGGCTATGAGCTGGCGCAGGCCGTTTCGCGGCACATCGAGGTGGCCGAAGGCGCCCTCTACCCGCTGCTTCGCCGCCTTGTGAATGAAGGCTATTGCACGACCTATCTTCAGGAATCCAGCGAGGGGCCGCCCCGTAAATATTACAGGCTTACCGACAGCGGAGTGAATTATATGGAGGCTATGGTGAAGGAATGGAAGGCTTTTGTGAGTAATGTGACCAATCTGATCGAGGAAGGAAATTAGTATGACAAGACAACAGTTCATTTCGATTTTGGAATCTCGGCTAGCCGCACTCCCTCCCGATGAACGGCGGGAGCTGATTCAAGACGTGGAATCCCACTTTATATTCGGCTTGCAGAACGGCCGCACCGAAGAGGAGATTGCCCGCGAGCTTGGCGATCCGTTTGAAATTGCGCGTGATGCGCTTAGCGGCGGATATATTGAAGATATCGGGCTGCCTTCGGCAGCAAGGAAGAAACCAACGTCCATTGGAAAAATAGCCGCTTGCATCGCCCTCGTTTTCTGCGGCATGATAACATATCCACTCATTGCCGCCCTGTGGTCTTTTGGGATAGCCGTTGCAACCTTGGTGCTGGCATGCTTGGTCAGCCCGGCGCTTGTGCTTGTGGAATATATCATCAACGGCAGCTTTTATCCGGCTAAATTGTTTCTGTCGGTATCCCTGGTCGGTGTCGGCATCCTGCTTGTGTATGGCGCTCGTTCAATCTTTCGGTGGCTCTCCTGTCTTACCCGGGGCTACTCAAGCTGGAATGTCCGGGTTATGAAAGGAAGTGACATGCGATGATCAAGAAATTACTATTTGCCTTCGCGGCGGTACTGATCCTCATTGGCATCGCCGGGATGGCCGTAAACAAATTCAAATTCGGCGAGGATCTGGTTGCCTACGAGAAACGATGGGAGCTTGAAGACACTGAAGCACTCAAGCAGTTCAGGCTTTCCAGCGGGTTCGCGACGGAGATCGCATTTGAAACAAGCAGCGATAACACCAGTTCCATTTCATTTGAAGGAACGATTAAGCAAGAGCATGCGGATATCCTTAATGCTTTCGATCCGGCAGGCTCCGAAATCGATCTCGATTTGACTACGCCACAGGCCATCGAGTTTCTGGGCGTCAACTTCCGGTTCCCCAAAGGGAAGCTGACGGTCTCTCTCCCCGCTGACAAGGCGCTTGAAGAACTGATGGTATCCTCATTATCGAACACCATCCGCTTGAATGGCGCCTCATCCAAGCGAATCGACATCTCACTGACTTCAGGCGATATCGTTCTGAATCAGGTGAACGCCGAGCAGCTTATGATCGAGAACATATCCGGAGACATCAAGGGCACTGGAATACAGGCAGAAACCTCCATCACGAATCGAACGGGCAACATCCGGTTGAAAGATCTGGAAGGTCCCGCCGACGTCAGCCTGACTTCAGGCGATATCCATTTGGGACTGATTGGAAGCTCTCCCGTCAGCATTATATGCAGATCAGGCGATGTAATCGTTCGGCCGGATGCATCATTCAGGGGCGTCTATGAACTGACGACTCGCTCCGGGTCTGTGGATGCCCCGGATTCTCCAGGGGAAACGAACGATACGATTCATGTGGAAACTCATTCCGGAGACATTCGCATTCTCCAGTAGGCGTCATTGACAAACGATATAAAGGTAATATACTATACTTTATAAAGTCAAACTACAACAAGGAGAGTTTTCATACATGTCAAACGTACTATTCATCAAAGCCAACAACAGAGCTATCGATCAATCGGTAAGCGTGAAGATGTACCACGAGTTTTTGGACGCCTACAAGGCGAATCATCCGGAGGACCAAATTACGGAGCTTGACCTTTTCGCCGAGAATCTTCCATACTATGACAGCACCGCCATCAACGGGATGTTCAAGGCTTCCCGCGGAATCGAGGCAACGCCGGAAGAACAAGCTGCTGCTGCCAATGTTACGAAATATATCGATCAATTTCTCGCCGCTGACAAAATCGTGTTTGCCTTCCCGCTGTGGAATATGACCGTGCCTGCCGTGCTGCATACTTATATCGACTACTTGAACCAGGCTGGCAAAACATTTAAATATACGCCGGAAGGTGTCGTAGGACTTGTGACAGGCAAGAAAGTAGTCCTGCTTAACGCACGCGGCGGCAACTATTCCGAAGGGCCGATGGCCGCTGCCGAAATGGCTGTGAACTTCGTGATCCGCAACCTTCGCCAATGGGGCGTGCAGGATATCGAAACCCTCATCATCGAGGGCCATAACCAATTCCCTCAAGAAGCGGAAGCTATCGTTCAATCCGGCTTGGAGCTCGTGAAAAAAGCGGCTGCCGGCTTCTAAACGAACTTATACCTTTATAACATTCCCTTACTATATAACGGAAACCACCTTCATTAGGCGCGTCTTGCCATGAAGGTGGTTTTTTTCGCAGCATCCCGCCATGCCCAGCCGCTTCACATGAACGGGAAATGCTGTGCATGACCCAGATGCTGTTTGTTATGCTGTTTGGCCACCCTACACCTCTTCCCACTTGGTCCAGCGCTCCCGAGGATTTCGCACATACATTTCCCTGTCCCTGCTCATGTACTCATGAATGATGAATTCGCGGCGGATCGTGGCAAAATCCTCATGATACGTTTGAATATAAGCATTGATTTCCTTCTCGGGATAGACTCTCCCTTCTTCCAGCTGCTCGACAAGATGCTCCAAAATAACCAGCTTCTTCTTGTATTGCGCCGGGATGTGCCGGAGCCTACCTTCGCGGGTCATGAAGTTGTTGATGACGGAAGCCTTATATGCTTCGTTCGTTGATGATTTCATTTCCTTTCCCTCCTCATTCATTGAAAATGAATTTAACAAATACTAAATTTAATATTCATCTAATTTAATATTAATCTAATTCGTTTTGTTTTTCAACCCTCCATCCGCCCTCGCCACACCTTTCCAACCGGGCTTGTCCATCCGTCTAAAGCCTTTCTGCCGGGTTCGTTCCCGGCGTCAAATCTGGATTTATCCCTGCATTTGCTGTAGGATTATAATGCTGATGAAAAGCGCAAGGTATATACATAAGGAGGATCACCATGCTAGATGTTCTTGTAATCGGTGCAGGTCCCTGCGGTCTGGCAGCAGCTATCGAATGCGGCCGCCAGGGACTGGACTGCGAAATTATTGATAAGCATAATGTCGTTCATTCCATCTATCTCTACCCGACGCATATGCAATTTTTCAGTACGGCTGAAATGCTTGAAATCGGAGATATTCCGTTTGCCATATCGAATGACAAACCATACCGGCACGAGGCGCTCGCCTATTACCGCCGCGTCGCCAAACATTTTGGTCTGAAAATATCTCCATACGAAGAGGCCCTTACAATTACGAAGCAGCAAGACGGCAGTTTCACTGTCCGCACCCGCCGGCGAAACGGCGAAGAGAACGTGCGGCTGGCCCGTCACGTCGTCATTGCAACCGGATATTTCGATCATCCGAATTATATTGGCATCCCCGGAGAAGACTTGGAGAAAGTCACCCATTATTTCCGCGAGGCCCATCCTTATGCCGGTATGAAGACCGTCATCATCGGCGGCAGCAACTCGGCCGTGGATGCGGCTATGGAGTTGATCCGCGTCGGTGCGGAGGTCACGATGGTTTACCGGGGCGATGCCGTATCCGAAAACATCAAGCCTTGGGTTCGTCCGCTGTTCGACAGCATGGTGCAGAAAGGGCATATCCAGCTCTATCTGCAGTCCCGTGTCGTTGAAATCACGGAGAATTCGGTCCGAATCGAATCCACCAAAGGCGAAGAGCTGCAGCTCGATAACGACTTTGTCCTCGCCTTGACGGGGTTCCGACCGGACCGCAAGCTCCTCTCCTCCTCCGGCGTTCAACTGGACCAGGACATGGAGAAGCCGCTGTATAACCCGGAGACGATGGAAACGAACGTGCCCGGATTGTATGTCGCAGGGGTAATCGCTTCCGGACGCAACGCGAACGAGGTCTTTATCGAGACCGGCCGTTATCATGGGCGGTTAATCGCACAGCACTTGAATGCTACAGCACAAAGCTAAGCTAATAAGGAGTGATTCCGTATGGATGTAACCTCCCTCATCCTGCTTGCCATGGCTGCGCTCGGGATTATCAGCAGCAACTCGGCCGTAACCATCGCGATGCTCGCCCTTTTGCTGATCCGGGTGACCGGCTTTCACCAAGCCTTCCCATGGCTTGAGAAATACGGCCTCACCATCGGGATCATCATATTGACCGTTGGCGTCATGTCCCCGCTGGCTAGCGGGAAGATGAGTCTTGCGTCGATCGGCCAATCGTTCCTGAACTGGAAGTCGCTTCTCGCCATCGCCGTAGGCATGCTTGTCGCTTACCTTGGGGGCAGGGGAGCTACCCTGATGGGGAGCAACCCGACCGTCGTCGCAGGTTTGCTGATCGGGACCGTGCTCGGTGTCGCGTTATTCCGCGGGGTCCCGGTCGGTCCGCTAATTGCAGCCGGACTATTGTCCCTGTTGATCGGCAAGTCCTGAATGGCATTACCGTTTGATTACAGATCCTTTCATGAAACAAGTTCTGCCTCCTGAACGTCTTACTATACGTAGGGAGGCTTTTTCGATTTTGTATTTATGCAAACCTATCATTTCCATTCAAAGTCAAATTTATGGTATGATAGCTATCGTATTTTATGAAGTCTCTTCTTCTTTGAGCTTATGTACAACGTTAGATCCAGGAGGTAATCCCATTGTCGTCAACTAATACGGAATCGTCCGCTGCTCCTATGAGAAGGCTTCCCCTGCTGCTCTTCAGGCAGCTCCGACCGAAGCAATGGACTAAGAATTTACTCATTTTTGCAGCTCCTTTATTCTCCTTTGAAACGGTACATGCCCGCACGCTGCTCGATACCGTGATCGGCTTTTTTCTGCTATCCTTTGTATCCGGCTGCGTTTATATTGTCAACGACTATGCGGACCGCGAGGCGGATCGGAACCACCCGGTCAAGAAATTCCGCCCTATGGCTTCCGGCGAACTTCCGCCAAATTTGGCGCTTGTTTTTGGCGCCCTGCTGCTCATCGCTTCCCTAGCGGTTTCTTACCTTTTGAACCCGTTGTTCACAGGTCTGCTGCTGCTCTATTTTGCGATGAATGTCGCCTACTCTTTCCGGCTGAAACACGTCGTTATCATTGATATTATGATCATTGCGGCCGGGTTCGTGCTTCGGGCGATTGCGGGCGGCCTTGTCATCCACGTGCCGTTTACGCCGTGGTTTCTCTTGTGCACGATGCTTCTCTCCCTGTTCCTTGCAATCGGGAAACGGCGCCACGAGCTTTATTTGCTGCAAAGCGACGTAGGCTCCCATCGTAAAGTGCTGGATCATTATTCGTTTGACCTGCTGGACCAGATGAGCAGTATCGTGACAACGGCGACGATCATCAGCTACTCGCTGTTCACCTTTACTTCGGGCCGAACCGTCCACCTCATGTGGACGATTCCGTTCGTCATATACGGCATTTTCCGTTATCTGTACCTGATCCACATCGAGAAGAAAGGCGGCGCCCCGGACAAGGTTCTCTTGGAGGATCGCCACATCTTGATCACCGTGATCTTATACGTGGTCAGCGTCGTCGTAATTTTAGTGAACTTTGAATAGCATCTAAACGTCTTATTATAGAAGGAATGAACTATGAAGCAAAAATTCGCGATTTTTGATGTTGATAAAACGGTGATCCGCACGGACTCCATGTTCCAGTTTCTAATCTACGGGTGGAAGAAGCGACCGTCCTCGGCTCCGCACCTATTTAAGGTTGCGCTGCATTCCGCCCTGTATAAAGCGGGGGTGATGCCGGCAGAGCAGGCCAAGAGCGCATATTTTCATGCCATTCGCCATATGGACGATTCGGACCTTGAGCATTTCTATCGGACTAAAATTTTGCCTGCTATGTATCCGGAAGCGGTCAACGTCATGAAGGACAAGAAAAATCAAGGCTTCCATGTCCTGCTCGTGACCGCATCGCCTGATGCTTATATGAGATTTTTTACCGAATTGCCGTATGTCGACCATGTGATCGCCACAAAGCTAACGTCCCGAAACGGACGCTTCACCTCGATGATTGAGGGGAAAAATTGCAAAGGGGAAGAGAAGGTCCTTCGAATCCGGCAATATTTAGAGGATACCGGCCTCGTCATTGATTACGAACAGTCCTGCGCGTATTCCGATTCGCTGTCCGATTTGCCCATGCTGGGCTTGGTCAAGCATAAATACTTGATCAATCACAATTCCGCCCATGGATGCGAGGGATTAATATGGAACAAATAAAAGCGAAGGGAGCGCCGCGTCATCTCGGCAAGGGGCTGATGATCCTGTCGGCCTTTCTGACAGCGACCGGTCAATTGTTCTGGAAGTGGGGGCATACGAATCTGTGGTACATGGCCATCGGATTTATTTGTTACGGGCTTGGCGCCTTGCTCATGATCAAGTCCTTTTCCTTGGAAAAGCTGTCGGTTGCCTACCCGCTGATGTCCATCAGCTACATCGTGGCGCTGTTTTACGGCGAGTTTTTCCTGGATGAGCCCTTAAGCATCAAAAAATTGGCAGCTGTTGCTTTGCTCGGAATCGGGGTGACCTTAACCTCCTATGAAAAATGAATGGATCCTGTATGCGCTGCTGCTTGTTATGACTCTCTTCGGCTCCTTGGGGAGCGTGCTGTTCAAAGCCTTCACGGCGAACAAGCAGCTCAAGCTGCTCCTGGCCGGGTTTATCAGCTATGGCTTGGGTGCGCTGCTTAACATCTATTTGCTTGGTCAGCTGCCTTACACGCTTGTCATGCCGGCCAACGCTCTGACCTTTCTGTGGGCGCTGATCTTTGCCAAGCTTGTGTTCAAAGAGACCGTCGGCATCGAAAAAATAGCGGGCGTAGCTTTTATCATCTCCGGATTATTGCTCCTCGTATGGTGACGGTGAGTACGCTTGTGAGAACAAATCTTAACTATTGATGGATTGGTGGAATGTGAACATGTCTTTTCTAAGCTATTTGTTTCGAAACAAACGCGACAATTACACGGCCATCGGACTGGCTGTCTGCCTTGCGGTGCTGTATTTCTATATGAACATCCCGTTTGTTTCATACATAAGGGACAACGCGGCTTTGCTTGCCCCTCATAACCCTTTTTACGGAGCGCCGTTTCAGTTGAATTTGTTCAACTTTGACCCTTCCATGCAATACGGGCCCGAAAATGTCACGATTATTCACCCGCTTATCAATTTCTTAACCAGTACGCTGACCCTTCTGTTCGGCAAATCGAATTTGCCCTTTCTGATCATTCAATCGATCTTGAATGCTTGCAGTGCGGCGATTCTGTATTATCTCATCCGCCGGATCGGTGCCGGCTGGCTGCTAGCCTTCATTATGGCAATCTTCTTTGGCATCAGCTCGTATACGATTTTCACCGCACTGATTCCTGACTCCTATGCTTATGCACAGTTTGTCATCATCCTTTCAGCGGCTTATCTGCACTATTGCCGGGCCCAGGATCGCTTCAGCGTGCCGGCTAACGCAACCTTTGGACTGCTTAATTTCGGAATTACCTCGACGAATGTGGCAACCTTCTTCGGCGCATTCTTCATCAGCTTGTTTGACCGGCGACGCCATTCGATTTGGGGCCGGCTCCTGTACACCCTGCTCGTATTTGCCGCGTTGGTCGCAGGTGCGACGCTGATTCAGTATTTCGTCTTCTCGGGAAAGACATGGATTGGAAATGTATTCTCGAGCATGCAAAGCGGCGCTTTCAGCTACGTGGCGCCCTTCTCGTTTGCGCACCATTCCCGTGTTTTTCATATGCTGCTGGTGAGCCCGATCCTTTTCCCTGAGATGGCCATGATCGATCCCGGCATCGCCGCTTTCGCGACGGATTTAACCAAGCCTTACCCGGTCTATATCAACATCATCGGATTCGGGCTGCTTGCGCTCGCCATCCTGGCTTTTGTAAGCGGCTTGAGAACGTGGAATGCCTGGGCCTTCATCGTGTACATTATGTTCGGGATTCTGCTGCATGTCGTTGTCGGCTTCGGGCTCGCAACCTACTCCTATGATTTGTATCTGTATGCAGGCCATTACCTGTTTGCTATATTCGTCCTGGCGGCCATGCTGATCTCGAAGCTGCACCAAGGCCTGGTCAAACAGCTGCTGACCGGTGTCATGATCGTATTTATGCTTGTCACCCTCGTCCATAACATCGCCTTGCATCATCAAACGCTGGACTACATCCAGACCACGTATGAGACGGTGCTCCAGACGCCTGAGCCCTGAGGAATTCAAACAGGTAAGCACACCGGCAATAAAGCCAATAGAGTCAAACATAAACATCAAAGACCCGCTTCCAGGCCGCGCAGGCCATGGAAACGGGTCTTATTCAAGTTCTGCTTCTAAGCTTCAAGATGCTGCACATTGTACAGCCGGGCATAGCTGCCGTCCAGGTTCATCAGCTCGGCATGCGTGCCCTGCTCGGTAATCCGGCCGTTCTCCAGCACGACGATCTGATCGGCGTGCGTAATCGTTGACAAACGGTGCGCGACAATGAGCGTGGTCCGATTATGGGTCAGCGATTGCAGCGCCTGCTGAATAAGATGCTCGGATTCCAGATCCAGCGCAGAGGTCGCCTCGTCGAGCACAAGAATGTCCGGATCCTTAAGAAAGACGCGGGCAATGGCAAGCCGCTGCTTCTGTCCGCCGGACAGCTTGACGCCCCTCTCGCCAACCTCCGTCTCATATCCCTGCGGCAGCTGGGTGATAAAATCATGGGCGTTGGCAGCCTTCGCCGCGGCGATGATCTCCTCTTCGCCTGCCTCCGGGTTGCCGAACAGGATATTCTCCCGGACCGTGCCGCTGAACAGGAAATTATCCTGAAGCACCATGCCGATCGATCCGCGCAGGCTGTCCAGCGTTAAGCTGCGAACATCATGTCCGTTGATTTTGACCGCGCCCTGCTGAACGTCGTAGAATCTTGGAATCAAACCGATTAGCGAGGATTTCCCCCCGCCGCTCATCCCGACGAAGGCGATCGTCTGCCCCTGCTTAATCGTCAAATTGATGTCTTTCAGCACCCAACCCGCATTGTCGTTATACTGGAACCACACCCGGTCGAATTCGATCTGCCCCGCCTGCTTCAGCTCCTTGGCATCCGGCCGGTCCACGATATCGTAGGGCTCGTCCATTAATTCCTTGACGCGCTCCAGCGATGCAGAGGCTTGTGTCAACACCGTCGACGAGTTAATCAGACGCCGCAGCGGCGCATACAGCCTGTCCAGGTAACCAAAGAAGGCAACAAATGTCCCCAGCGTTAGATCCCCCTGGATAACCCGGTACCCCCCGTAGCCGATCACCAGGATCGGCGCGATGTCGGTCAGCGTGTTGATCACCGAGAAGGTGAGCGCGTTCCAGCGCGTCTGGGCCATCGCCTTTTTCAGGAAATTTCCGTTGATGCCTTCGAATTTCTTCTGATCGTAACGCTCCAGCGTAAAGCTTCGAATAACGGAGATCCCCTGAATGCGCTCATGCAGGTACGCTTGAATGCCGGCCAGCGCCTGGGACCGATCCTTCGTGAGCTTCTTCAGCCGCTTGTACAGCAGGTTGACCGCCAATCCGTACAGTGGAAGCACCGCAATGGATACCAGGGTCAGCACCGGATTCATGACAAACATGATGACCAGAACGAAGAGCAGTGTGAAAATGTCCAGCCAAATGTTCATCATGCCGACTTCCACCAGGTTCTTGGACTGCTCCACATCATTAATAAAGCGGGAGATTGCCTCCCCCACCTTCGTGTTCTGATAATAGCGCAGCGACAGGCGCTGAAGATGAGCGTACAGCCGGTTTCGCATATCGAAGAGAATCCGGCTTGTAATGAACTGCGCGAAATACTGCCGGAAATACTCGACCGGTCCCCGGATGATGACAAACACCACCAGAGTACCGCCGAGAATCCACATGAGCTGCTCAATCTTCTGTGCGACGGACAGCTGTTGGTTGATCAGAAGGTCATCCACAACATACTTCATGATCATCGGGAGCAGCAGCGGGATCCCGAATTTAATCATCCCGATCGCGAGGGTCAGAATGATCCACTTCATATAAGGCTTAACGAATGGATAGTAAATTTTCCATGATTTCAAGTGAGATAACAGCCCCTTTCCTATGCAATCCACCCGGTTGTTCTATAAAGAGCGGTTGACAATTAAACCCTTCAATGATTTATTAGTTCTAAACTCAATTATTGTATCATATCACGCAGGAGGATTTCTTTCATGACCAGGATTTTCGTGACGGAAGCGGTTATGCTGGCCATATATGGCCAATTGTTGGTACCGCCGACGCCCGTCGAATACATTGTTCCGTATACAACCATATTGGAATTGTACGAGCTCCATGCCAGCGAGGAGCAGCTCATGAACAATACCGCAGATGATCAGCACGTCAAGATGAAGATCCGTGAGCTCATCTCCTATTTCGAGGAGCCGCTCAATAAGAAGAAGATCGATCGCGCCCTTCAGGTCCCTTGGGCCAAGAGCCCGATGATTCCTGTGGGGGAATCCACAACCGTAACGGTGATGAATACCTTGGATACCGCAACCTACGGAGAGGCCTTCGATCCGATCGAAACCGAGCTTCTGCTCGCTTCCCAAAAGGCCGAAGCACCGATCCTGACCGACCAATACGAGCTGATTCAGCGTATCGTGGAAAGCGCTCTCCCCGTTCAAGTGTATGATATCGACGACTTCGATTTCGCCCTCGAAATACCGATGTCTTAAACGATCGCTGCGGACGGCGCTTCGCCAACAGATCGTATTCATGATATTCGAGGCGTTAAACGCGGTTTAATCCAATAAATACGCACAGGCAGCCGTTCACCAGCATGAAGCGCCGCCTTATTGGGAGACACGTATTTATAAAACAACCTGTTGGGCATAATTCCGGTAGTGGACCGGACTCATGCCCTTTTTATTTTTTATACGTTTGTGAATATGTATATAATACTGCACTTCCATTGTTCGTTGGTTCTAACAATTGGGATGCATCTTCAAACCCGGCTGCTTATTTATGCTATCGGCAGGTTCATAAGAAGGACATTAGGACAAAGCATATTATTTTAAATGATGGATTAGAATGTCTTTAAAATTTTGTGCAGCTTTTGACAAATATCCATGCTCTATCCATATGAGGGCAGTTTCAGAGTTTATGCTTGGTATGATCTCGGCATAAGACAAGGTGTTGCACATTTTTATCTGTAAAGCGATTTTAGGAACAATTGCAATTCCTAGTCCTGAATCGGCTAAAGTCATTAATGTTGTCACATCAGGACTTTCGCATGTAATGTTTGGATTAAATCCAAAACTGTTACATGTTTCAATAAACTTGTGAAAAACATTGTAATCGCCCTGGCCATGTAATACTAAAAGCGGCTGATCCTTCAATTCTTGTATCGGAATCGTTGTTCCCTTAAAAAGAGTGCCACTAGAAGGTTGTAGAGCTACGAGTGGTTCAGATTGTATATGGTGGATTGAAAGATTTCTCATTTCGGTCATTTCTTTAGATTGGAATGGTAACCTTACAATGCCTAATTCAATGTCTTTATTTAGAAGAAGCTCTTCAATTCTTTGTGAATCTTCCTCCCAAAGTTGAAACGAAATAAGTGGATATTTCTCTTTAAATAATTTTAAAAGTGGAGGAAGGTAGGGTACGCATGACATTACTGTCCCTAATGAAAGTTTCCCTCTTATTCCTTCCTGCTGTTCCTTAACTTCTGCAATCATCCCATCAATTGAATTTATAACTTCCTTCGCTCTTTTATAAAAAGTCTCTCCGGCAGGAGTTAATTCAAATATCTTATTATTACGTTTAATAAGCATTACTCCCAGTTCATCTTCTAATGCCTTTAGTTGCATACTTAACGGGGGCTGGCCAATATGTAACCGGTTAGCTGCACGTGTTATCTGCCCTTCTTCTGCAATCGTTATAAAGTAAACCAGTTTCTTTAAATCCATGATCTCCAAAGCGCCCTTTCCATCATATATTTTATATATACTTACTTACTATTATATATATTTTACATATGTATTTACTATATCCTAAAATAAAACAGTAGCCGAAAGACAGCAAGGAATAGTTTATTTGAGGAGAGGACCATAGATATGAAACCACTAAAAAGCTTCCGTGAATATGTGGAAATCCTAAAAGAATATAACGAAATCGTTCCGATCCATCAGGAGATCGATTGGAACTTAGAGATGAGTGCCATCATTCGTCGTGCTTATGAACTGCCGTCACCGGCACCACTTTTTAAAAATATTAAAGACAGTAGACCAGGATTTGAGGTATTAGGTGCACCTGTAGGTATTAGCCCCAATAAGGAGCATCCATTTATTCGAGTAGCGCTTTCCCTTGGGCTTCCGATTAACACGCCTGCCCCTGAGCTGGTTAAAGAGTGGTCTAAACTTCCCGACGTTCACCCCATTCCCCCTCGCTTGGTTACGAATGGTGAATGTAAAGAAAACAAATTATTTAATGACGACATTGATCTGACAAAACTTCCTGTACCGTATATTCATGTTGGTGATGGAGGACGTTACATTAATACTTACGGAATTTTGATTGTCCGCACACCTGATGGATCTTGGGTTAACTGGTCCATATCACGTGTAATGCTGGAGGGTCCCCGTTCAATGGCCGGTGTTGTTATAGCCTCTCAGCACCTCGGAAAAATATATGGAGAATGGAAAAAGGAAGGGAAAGAAATGCCGTTTGCCTTATGCTTGGGTGTCGATCCCGGTATCTCCATGATTGCAGGGTATCCTCTTCCCGACCATGTTAACGAAGGAGAGATGATTGGAGGGTGGTATGGTGAGGCCATTGATGTTGTTAAATGCGAGACCAACGATTTGGAAGTCCCGGCTACAAGTGAAATTGTGATCGAAGGTACCGCATCCTTTGAAGAGATGATTCCAGAAGGCCCAATGGGTGAATATGCCGGTTATACATGGGTCGGGCATGAAAAACAAGCTCCACGCTTTCATGTGACCGCCATGACTTATAGAAATCATCCAATAATGCCGGTAACTGCAGCAGGTATCCCACCTGAAGAAAATCACACCAACTGGGGCATCGCTATTGCTGCAAGCATTCAACATGCGCTGAGAAAACAAGGACTGCCTGTAAAGGAATGCTTTATTCCATTAGAGTCTGCGGTGCATTGGCTTGTTGTCACCGTAGATCGCAGCCGTCAAAGAGAAGATCATGAAGGGCTGGCTTATAGAATCGGCGAAGCCGTTTTTGCAACCAGAGCCGGTTCTTATGTGCCAAAAGTTATTGTCACAGATGACGATATCGATCCAAGTGATATCAAACAAGTGGTGTGGGCTTTGGCAACTCGTCATCGTCCAGATCAAAGAATAACCATGACCGACCAAAACGTACTTCCCCTTGTTGCTTACCTGGATGAAAAAGAAAAAAGCACAGGAGTTACTACAAAGGTCATTTACAATTGCTTGATGCCATGGAATAACACCTCGGCAGATAAGCAACCCATCGAAGCATCGTTTAGAAGTTATCCTGAGAAATTACGAAATCATATCGTTAAGAATTGGGAAAACTACGGATTTTAAATGATTTTCATCGAAATTATGAAAGACTTCACAGTAATTACAGCAAGCAATTTAATACAAAGGAAGTTACACAAGATGAAGTTAATTGTAGCAATAACGGGAGCAACAGGAGCCATGTTTGGTGTCCGCCTTCTGCAATTTCTTAAATCTACTGACGTTGAAACACATTTGGTATTATCCTCATGGGCGGCTGCAACCATACAAAGTGAAACGCCGTTTACAGCGAAGGAAGTTTCAAAGATGGCAGACTATTCGTATTCCAACAAAGATCTGGGATCCAGGATTTCAAGCGGCTCCTTTCAGGTCGACGGGATGATCGTTATTCCCTGTACAATGAAAACACTGGCTTCCATTCGAATAGGCTTAGGGGATAATCTGATTGCGCGAGCAGCAGATGTCATATTAAAAGAACGTAAAAAGTTGGTATTGGTCACACGTGAAACCCCACTCAATGATATTCATCTTGAAAATATGCTGTTTTTATCTCGTATGGGAACGGTTATTCTCCCTCCAATGCCGGCGTTCTATAACCATCCACAATCATTGGATGATGTAGTGAATCACATTGTATTTCGAACGTTGGATCAATTCGGGATTCATATGCCAGAAGCAGAAGAAAAACGCTGGGGAGGGATGTTGCCTAATTAACATTTGAGCTGAATTTATAAGAGCAGCTCTAATTTTACTAAAAGAGGATGTAGCAGTTTATCCTGACTGAAAAAAATTCCCCGTAAGGGGAATTTTTGAATTCGAGCTATCCAAATGTTCGCCTGGTCAATTGCCGCTGACACAGCGGCAATCTTCATATAAACAGACAAGAGGCACGGTCCCCTGCGGGGCCGTCCCCTCTTGCTTTTGCAGAACAACCCGCTTTTTCTTGCTGCAGCCGCTATGGAGCTTCCTTCGCCTTTTGGGCTTTCTCAAGTAAATGGACGGTGATCTTATCCATCTTGGGCAAATCCTCAGGGTTAAAAAACTTCAACGAGATTTCCGCATCCATCGACAGTTGAATCGCGCTGCGCAGACCCGTTGCCTCATAAAGGCCGATGACATAGTATTCCTCGTCTCCGCCAAGATGCTTCTTCATGTACTCCGGACCGGATACCAGCTCCAGCAGCCGCATCTCATCCGCGGTAAGCCCGGTTTCTTCCCACAGCTCTCTGGAAGCGGTATCTTCAAGGGCTTCGCCAGGCTTCAGGTTCCCCATTGGAAGTCCCCATACGTCCCTGTTCTGCCGCTTCAGAAGCAGGAGCTCTCCATGCTCGTTCAGTACGAGCACAGCCGCCTTTACGCGGACCACAGAACGCTTGCCGATATATTGGCGAATATCGCGGTGATATACGTTCATCCCGGGAACCTCCTTTCCCTAGACAGCGCTGCAGTATATTCCTATGCGATCAATTCACTGCGCCCTCTTCTTCATAAATATACGAAATGTCATCCAGTGATTCCTCATAAGTGACGTGCAGCGTATAGCCCTTCAAATACCAGAGGTCCTGCTCCTCCATATAGAACGTGACTTCTTCCGACCGCTCGGTCAGTCCCGGGGATCTTGGCTCCTCGACGGAAATGCCAAGCGAAAATCCGGGATGCAGCCCGCCGCCTGAGCTATACCGTGGGAAGAAGCGCACATACGTGCCTGGTTGAAGGTCCAGTTCCTTTCTGTACCAACGCGCCGCCTCATCGCTGACTTGAATCTGCATTTGTTGTGCCCCCTTCTCAAGAAGTCAATTTCCGACAGCCTCCGGCTAAAGCATCTCTCAATAGAAAGGCCGAAGTTTCTGGTCTTTTGATGTAAATTCCATGTACGTATTAACATAATAACGCAAACATACATTAGGTTACAAATCCATTTTGATAACATATTCATGACGGATTGAGCTTGATCCCTTGAGCGGATTCCTCAAAATTTAGGTTTGACACACTTCAGAATCTGGTGTTACAATTCACTCCATACGAGATCGATTTGAATTTATTGTAAAATTACGAAGAAAGGGTGAGCCTCATGTTGAATCCAATTGGCATGGATGTCTTGTTTGATCTGAAGATCCTACAATTGAATATGATTCGGCTCCCCGTTCGTGCTGCATCGTCATCATGAAGCCATGTTCATACGGATTCCAAGTCCGCTGGGTGAACTGGCATAACCGCGCGCGAAAGGCCTCGATCACCGTGCGTATGATAGGTTAAAGATTGAATAAGCATATCGTCCGTCGCCGGATGATGTGCTTTTTTTGGTTTTCAGAGATGATCGGCTGCAGAAAACCTGCATACGAAAGGAAGGGATACCATGTTTGCCGTACTTCGAAATTTAGGATGGTTTTTCAAGCGAGAACGGAAACGATACTTAATCGGATTATTTTTCCTCATTTTTTGCGGGCTCATCGAGCTCCTGCCGCCGCTGCTGCTCGGAGACGCGATTGACGATATCGTCAGCAGCTCCATTACCTGGGCCTCCCTGGCCAGATATATCCTGATGATTCTCGGGATCGTTGCAATCGTTTACGGCGCGACCTACATATGGATGCACCGCCTGTTCGGAGGCGCAAATCTCGTGGAGCGCCTGCTTCGGACCCGCTATATGAATCACTTGCTGCGAATGCTGCCGCCGTTCTTCGAACGGAACCGGACCGGGGACTTGATGGCCAAGGCAACGAACGATCTGCGATCCGTTGCGGCCACGGCCGGATTCGGCATGCTCGTCATGACCGACTCCACGATCTATTTGATCGTTGTTCTGTTTGCAATGGGCTTTATCGTCAGCTGGAAGCTGACGCTCGCGGCGATTCTCCCGCTTCCCATCATCGCCATCGGCATGGTGATCTATGGAAGAGCGATCCATAAGCGCTATACGCTAGCGCAGGACGCATTCGGAGATATGAACGACCAGGTGCTGGAATCCGTTGCCGGCGTGCGGGTCGTCCGGGCTTATGTACAGGAACGTGCCGACCAGAAGCGGTTTCAGGATATCACGGACGATGTCTACCGCAAAAACCTGGCCGTAGCCAAAGTCGACGCTCTATTCGAGCCGACGATTAATTTTTCCATTGGACTGAGCTATGTGATCAGCTTGGCCTACGGCGTATATCTGGTCTTTCATAACCAAATCACCCTTGGGGATCTCGTATCGTTCAATATGTACCTGGGGATGATGATTTGGCCAATGTTCGCGATCGGCGAGCTGATCAATATCATGCAGCGGGGCAATGCGTCCTTGGACCGTGTCAATGATACACTCCATACGCCGCCGGACGTCGCAGACCCGGAACAGCCCGTCGACCTGGATCAACCGGATTCGATCCATTTTCGGGACGTCACGTTCCGCTATCCGACCTCATCCGTCGATAATCTGAAAAATGTCAGCTTTACGCTGCAAAAAGGCCAGACGCTCGGCGTTGTCGGACGAACGGGAAGCGGTAAATCCACGCTGCTGAAGCAGCTTCTGCATGAATATCCGACCGGAACCGGAGATATTCTGATCGGAGGCGTTCCGATCGAGAGGCTGGCTGCCGACAAACTGCACAGCTGGATCGGGTATGTTCCCCAAGAGCAAATTCTGTTCTCCAAAACCGTGAGACAGAACATCCAATTCGGCAAAAAGGACGCCAGTGACGAGCTCATTATGGAAGCGATCACCACTGCTGCATTCGATAAGGACTTGGTCACGCTGTCCGATGGACTTGACACGCTCGTCGGCGAGAAGGGCGTTGCCCTATCCGGCGGCCAGAAACAGCGCGTCTCCCTTGCCCGTGCCTTTATCGGCGACCCTGAAATTCTGATTCTGGATGACTCCCTCTCGGCAGTCGATGCCAGAACCGAGGCGAGAATTATCGAGAATATCCGAAGCAAGCGGGCGGGCAAAACAACACTGATCTCGACCCATCGCTTGTCGGCGGTACAGCACGCGGATTTCATCGTTGTGCTTGAGGACGGCCGGATCATCGAGCAGGGGACCCATGACGAACTGCTGGCGCTTGGCGGTTGGTACCGCGAGCAATATGAACGCCAGCAGGTCGAAAACAATCTGACCTCCGAGGAGGTGTCGTAATTGACTCCAAATGAAACAACGATATCCAATGATTCCGGAATCGCCAAGAGGCTGTTCCGATATGCATTAACGGCCAAAGGCACCTTCATTGCGGCGCTGCTCCTGCTTGCGCTCGGGGTGGCTGCCGAGCTCGCCGGCCCGTTCATCGCCAAAACGATGATTGACGACCATATCCTTGCCATTGAGAAGCCGTATTATGAGAGCAAGGAAGCGGATGGCGCCGCACAATATAAAGGGACCTATTACAAGCGTGAGGACCGATTTGCCTCGGGTGAAGCACGCGGACAGGAGGTACGGATCCTCCAGGTTGGACGCAGCTTCTATTTTATCCATGAACCGGTGACGCGGGTTGACGGTACGCGCTCTTATGAGAACGGAATGCTGACGGTCACCGCAGGGCAGGAGCAGCTCCGGTATCCGGCAGTCCCCTTGTCCACAAGTGAATTATTCGAGTTTTACAAGCCGGAGCTCCCCAGCATCTACAAGCTGGTCGGCCTGTTCCTGATCTGCTTGCTGGTGTCCATGGTTACGGTGTTCGGCAGAACCTACTGGCTGCAATCGGCAGCCAACCGGGTCATCCAGAAGCTGAGAACCGATGTGTACGCGCACATTCAGCGGCTGCCGGTGCACTTCTTCGATAATCTTCCGGCGGGCAAGGTCGTATCCCGGGTTACCAACGATACCGAGGCGGTCAAAGACCTGTTCGTAGCCGTGTTATCCAACTTTAGCTCTGGCGCAGTCTACATTACCGGGATCTATGTCGCCTTGTTCCTTCTGGATGTTCGTCTCGGATTAATCAGCCTGTTTGTTATTCCGATGCTGATCGTATGGACGATTCTATACCGCAAATTCGCGACGAAATACAATACGGTCATCCGGTCACGCCTCAGTGAAATTAACGCCATTATCAACGAATCCATTCAGGGGATGGCCATTATTCGCGTATTCCGCCGCCAGAAAGCGACCCAGGAGGAATTTGAAGCACTGAACGCCGATTACATGGCGCATCAGAACAAGATGCTGAATCTAAACTCCTTCACCACGCATAACCTTGTTAACGTACTGCGTAACGTAAGCTTCGTTGTCGTGCTGTGGTACTTCGGCTCTGCTTCGCTGAATGGGGCCGGCATCGTATCGATCGGGGTTCTCTACGCCTTCGTTGACCTGCTCGGCCGGATGTTCCAGCCGATTACCGGCATGGTGAATCAGCTCGCAGCGCTGGATACCTCCATCGTATCCGCGAAGCGCGTGTTCGAGCTGATGGACGAAACCGGCGAGAACGTAACGGACGGCTCAATGCCTCGATATTTGGGGAATGTGGAATTTAAGGACGTTTCCTTTGCGTACAAGAAGGACTGGGTGCTCAAAAATATCTCCTTCGAAGCTAAGCAGGGCCAGACGGTAGCCCTTGTCGGCCACACCGGCTCAGGCAAAAGCTCCATCATCAACCTGTTGTTCCGCTTCTACGATCCGCAGCAAGGCACCATTACGATCGACGGGAAGCCGGTGACCGACATTCCGAAGCAGTGGCTGCGGAAGCATATGGGCATCGTGCTTCAGGATCCGTATTTATTCACCGGAACGATTGCCTCGAACGTAAGCCTTGGCGATCCCGAAATTACGCGGGAGCAGGTCGAGCAGGCGCTTCGCGATGTAGGCGCAGACCGGCTGCTGGCCCATCTCCCTCAAGGATTCGATGAGCCCGTGATCGAGAAAGGCAGCACGCTCTCCGCGGGTCAGCGTCAATTGATCTCGTTCGCGCGCGCACTCGCATTCAATCCGGCTATCCTCATTCTCGATGAGGCTACAGCCAACATCGATACGGAGACCGAAGCGCTGATCCAGGATGCGCTTGAGGTTCTGAAGCGCGGCCGCACGACCTTCATCATCGCGCACCGGCTGTCGACCATTCGCAGCGCAGACCAGATTCTTGTTCTGCACCGGGGCGAAATCGTTGAGCGAGGCTCGCATGATGAATTGATGGCCCTTGAAGGAAGGTACTATAAGATGTATCAGCTGCAGCAAGGAGGCAATTCCGGCCAAACCGAGCATAAAGAGCCGGTAGGAGCTCAGCTAGCTGCCAAACCTGCAGGCAGTCATCTATAAATTATAGGGCCAAAAACTGTGTCCCTGGACCCTAGCGGCAGTGGCGCCGCTTAACGCATTATCCCATTTGCCGCCCGGGTACATCCATTGATTAAAGACAACCATGCAAGAAGGCTGCCCTTTCGCGTATTCAAACGCGTGAGGCAGCCTTCTTGTTTATGCTTGTTTGTACAGCCGAATATGCCGGCCCAGCTGAAGCATTACTTCGACAATTCAAGCTTATCATCGATTTTGACTGTAATTTTCGAATACTTGGCCGGAATGAGCACATCATCCGAAGATGAAGAAATCACTTGCGGATAAAATTTGTCCGGGTCAGGTTGTACGATTCGGTAGTTGATCACCGCTTCCGTGCTGCTTGCATAATCCACCGAGGTAATCTTGATGGAATACCCCGGATGCGGCAGATCATCCTTCGTTACCGTGACTTTGTTCTGCTTCTCGTCCGCTTTTTCGATACGGGTCGTTACGCTTGGGTCGGATTCGCCTGGCTCGGCAGGAAGGGCATTCTTCTGATGCTCTTCAATAAATTGAACCGCGTTGTACACCAGCTCGGCCGCTTCGATCCGTTTCAGCTTTTGATCCGGATGGAATTTGTCGTTAGCGTCCAGCTTCGCGATTTTCGTCAGCAGCAGAAATTGAACCGCGCTTTTGCTTTCCTGCTTGATTTGGTCCTCATCCGCCACATTCACGTACATCATCACGACCGGGTAATTGCCGGTTTTCCCGATCGCTTCAACCAGCAATGTCGCAAAGTCCTCGCGGGTGATCGGCTTATTCCACTCCATATCCGCCGTTACGGACAGTCCGTTCTGGGCCGCAATATTGACCGCATCCGCGAACCAGGCATCTTTCGGAACGCTCTCGAAGGAACGGCCCGTAAAGTTCGGCATCACCTTCAAATCGACCGCATTGACGATCAACTGCACAGCCTGTGCATACGTTAGAGGCTTGCCAGGAGCGAACCGGTCAGCACTCACGCCTTGAATAACTCCTTTCGCTTGCAGCTCCTTCACCATTTGCAGCTGCTTCTCTCCCTGGATATCGGTAAAAGCCGAAGCAGCGCCAGCGCCTAGGAGTGAGGATGCCACCAGAATCGCAGATAACCATTTTGTTGTTTTCTTCATCATAACACCTCCTATCATTTCTGACGCAGGGGCGTTGGAATATGTTTCATATCTGCGTATTTTTCTATACGCTTTTTTTGCCGTCCAGGCCGAGCTTCACATACATTTCCTTCGAGTAGCCTTGCAGCTTCTGTTCGAGGGCCTGCGCCTGGTCTTTAAAGGCGGTCAGCTCGCGGATCATGCGGGAACGTCCGGCCGGGCTAAAGGTTTCATGAATCCGTTCTTTAAAATAGTCATGAACAATATAATTGCGCTGCTTCCACACTTTCTTCAATTGAACCGTCTCTTCTTCGGAGAAAGGAAAGTAATGCTGGATTTCATGCACCAGCTGACCGAGCGAGCTGCTTAATTTCCGTTGGTACAGCTCAGCAAAATCCTCCTCCGACGGCACATTTCCTTGGGACAGCTTAATCAGCATCAACAAATTCGCCAGCTGCTGCTCAAGCGCCTGTGAATAATATACGGCTAATCCGAAATAGGCAAACAGCTCTTTGGAGTGGTCACTGTCCAGCAGTCGAGTTTGTTTCATCGTTACCTCCTCTGATATAGGCTGTCTTTACCGTTTCGTTAAAAACGATATCCCTATGGTAATGGAAGACCTCACCCACTTCAACCTGATTTTCGCGACAAGCTTGCGGCATCCTTGTTACATGCAATCCGCAAATAGATAGCAAACATGACAAGCGTATAAACAAGCAGGTAGAGCACGGTTCCGGAAATCCGCAGCGTTGACAGCTCCCTGGCATTCATCAGTACATCGACCATCACGGAAACCGGCGGCAGGACATAGGGGATGAAGCTGTAAAAGGCAGGAAGCGAATGAACGAGCGATTTACCCGCCAAAGACAGGATGATCAGAATGATCAAACAGCCGGCCGCCCTCCCCTGGTTCTCGATCCAGCCGGGCTGAAAGAATAACGACAGCGATATTCCGATCAGCGACAAACCGAAATGTCCGGCAAAGCCGAGCGCGAGGATAGGCGCTGACATCGGTTCTCCGAACATCCCGAAGGCAACCGGATAGACCACGGCGAAAATGCACAGCATGAATCCGATGATCGCGGCTGCTCCGTATTGGGCGGCATAATACCGTCTCGCGCTGCCGGCATGAATGATCAGCAGCATGGATTGACGCCCCTGGTCATGGTTCAAAAAATTCATCCCGAGCCAGGTGGAGCCGATAAACAGCAGCGCCGCCGTCACAGCATAGCTGTCCATGATGGGATTCGGCCGATAGGAATAGATTAGCATCACCGAGATGATTGTGAAAGCCAGCGGAGCAAAATACCGGTAGGATCTCGTATAGCTGGCCAGCATGTATGTCATTAAAGCAGCAGATCTCATGCTATGCTCCCCTCTCCGAAACGTCATTATATTCGGATAAATCCGATTCGGACGTATCTTTCCCATGGGGCTCCAATCTGCTGATCGTCCCTCCGCTGCGCAGAATCTCGACCAGCATCTCGTCCGTAAACGGCTGGGCTACGACCATGACAGCAGGGCTGCCTCTTGATATCCAATATAAAAAGCCCTGTCTGCTCTCCAATTGCTGCATGACGTCCGGCCGTACGCGGGAAAATTCCAGCCGCATTCTCGCCGCTTCTTCCCACTGCGCAAGGATGCCGTCTCGCGTAATGGTTCCACCTTCAACAGACGTCACCCGATCGGCCAGAGAGGCGATCAGAAGCGGCTCATGGACGGACATGGCGATCGATGTCCCCTGCCTCTTAATCTCGCTTAGCATTCCGATCATCTCCAGCTGCGAGGGCTCATCCAATCCGGAGAGAGGCTCGTCCAGGACGAGCAAATCGGGCTGCCGAAGCAGAGCCTGCATCACATTCACCTTCTGGAGCATTCCCTTAGAGCATAAGTTCATCATGGTATCAGGCAGCTGAAATATATTCATCATGGCATCAATTCGTTTGATCGCGCTCTCCTTGTCTATACCCTGTATGCGGGCGATATATCGCAAGTATTCCGAAGGTCGGAACCGAAGCGGCGGGAAACGATCGTGTACGTAACCAATGATTAACGGCTTAATATGTTCCCTTCTGGCACCGCTTGAAGGATTGGCCAGTCCGGCGACAAGACAGAGCAAGGTGCTCTTTCCGGCACCATTTCCTCCCGTAATTGCGACGCATTCCCCGCGTGCGATGCTCCAGGATACGTCGGACAGCACGATTGCCTTTCCAAACCGTTTGCCGACCTCCTGCAAAGAAAGCAGCTTCTGCAAATCTCTCAGCTCCCGTTCCATAAAATGGCTTCTAGTATGTATTGTAGTACCTTTTACATGCCAAAAACAACCTCCGCCTGTACGGTTTAGGCGGAGGTGGGTGCGAACGTTGCCCTATTCGCTTTTTTGCCATTTTTCTGAAATTGGGACTGTATTGCCTTCAGGCACGGCATGCAGCATGCGGCATGGGAAAGGCCCCCGTCCGAGCGTCGAGCCTTACCTCGTGTAAAGGCCATTATACATTCTGCAGACGGATCATTCATCTGCGGCGAGCTCCCAGTCCAGCCAGCCATTCGCCTCCACCATCTTAATGAAAGCGGCCAGCCGGGGAATCAGCGGTTCGGCCTGCTCTCCAAATTCGGCATGGATCATTTGCGCGATTTCGGATAAGGTATGCTCACCGTCACATTTTCGGATGACGGCTGCGCCAAGACGATCCAGACGGACCCGGATGACTTCGGGCTGGTTTAGGAAACGGACAGCCTGCCGCTCCAGCCAAGAGGTCCTTGGCACATGCACCCGCGCCCCTTCGTCTCCCGGCTCGAATCGGAGCCCCGGCTTAAGCAGCGGCTTCATCTCTAACAGATTGAGCCGAGTGTGCCGCTTCTTATGACGAAGCTTCATACCGGTATCACCCCTCCTGATCCTCGGTTAACCGTTCCTGCTTCCCACTCAACGAGCCGCCTATCAAAATAAGGGTTACGACCAAAAATACAAGGAGCGGCACCACATTATTCGCAATCAGCACATCGCCCGGTATGTCGACATTCATCCAGATCAATACGGCGATAATGACGCCGATCAGAGATTCACCAGCGATCAAGCCGGAGGCGAGCAGCGTTCCTTTCTCGACCCTGGCGGCCTTTAATTGCTCATTTTTGCGCGAAGCAAACTCGATAATCCAGCGAACCACGCCTCCGATCATAATCGGCACGCTGACATGAATGGGAAGATAGATCCCGACGGCAACCGTGAGCGAGTTCAAGCCGAGAAGCTCGATGACGACAGCAGCAGCCACGCCAATAAACACGAGATCCCACGGCAAACTGCCGGCCATAATCCCTTCAACAATGATCCGCATCAGAACGGCTTTCGGGGCAGGAAGCTGTTCGGAACCAAGTCCGTAGCTCTCATTCAACACGGAGAGAATGAATCCGATCACAAGTCCCGAAACAAGGACGCCGATCATCATCGCTACCTGCTGCTTCCAAGGGGTTCCCCCTACCAGATATCCGGTTTTCAGATCCTGGGAAATATCGCTGGATACGGCAAGCGCTACGCATACGATTGCTCCGACGGTCAGCGAGGCGATCATGCCGGTCATCCCCGTTAAACCCGTCATTTTGAATATAAACGTGACGATCAATAACGTCGCAATGGTCATGCCCGATACCGGCGATGAGGAGCTCCCGACGAGCCCGACGATTCGGGAGGCGACGGTCACGAACAAGAAACCGAACACGGCGATCGCTATGGCCCCGATGATGCCCACATCGGTTAACGGGGCGAATGCGATGATGACGATCAAGATTGCGATCATCACAAAGACCCAGAACGCAGGAATGTCCTTGTTGGTACGATCCAGCGTTACCTTCCCATGTTCCCGGCTCCGAAGGCCGCCAAGGGTGGCAAAGAGTGATCCGAACAGCATCGGCAAGGTTTTAACCAGCGTAATTAATCCGCCTGCCGCCACCGCGCCTGCACCGATGTAACGGATATAATCCTCCCACAATCCCCAGGCCGTCAGCTCCCCGATCGGGGCTGCGGACGGGGCAATGACACTTTGTCCACCCGCACCGATATAACCGATGGTCGGAATGAGGACCAACCAGGCGAGTGCCCCTCCTGCTAGCATCTGGCCGGATATCCTCGGTCCGATAATGTATCCGACGCCGAGCAAAGCCGGATAAATATCCATGCCGATCAGGGCATTTTTAAACCGGTAGATATAGGTCTCAATCTCGGTTCTAAACCATTTAAAGCCGTCACCCATCGCCTTGACGACACCGCCAATCAAAAAGCCGTACACGACGAAAAGGGCGCTGCGGCCGCCCCGGTCGCCGGATTTAAGCACTTCCGCACAAGCCATTCCCTCCGGATAAGGGAGCGTGGCATGTTCATTGACGATCAGAAGCCGCCGCAGCGGTACCATCATCGCCACGCCAAGAAAGCCGCCGACAAGCACAATGAAGCTTACGGTCGCCATGGAAGGAATATGATTCCACATATACAGCGCAGGCAGTGTAAAGATGGTGCCGGCGGCAACAGCTTCGCCGGCTGTGGTCATCGTCTGTACAATGTTGTTCTCCAGTATGGATTGCCTTCGGAATATTCCCCTTAATACCCCTAACGATATAACCGCAGCGGGAATGGAGGCGCTGACCGTCAAGCCGATTTTCAGCCCCAAATATGCATTGGCGGCAGCAAATACAACGGCCAGCACGATGCCCAGGATGATGGCAAATACCGTCAGCTCAGCCATCGACTTGGAAGCGGGTATGTAAGGAACGAATCCGGTCCCCTTGCTCGCTTGCGCTTGTTTTCCATCTTGCATGCGCATGTCTCCTTTCTAAGCTGTATGAAGGTATGGGGTCGAGTCGTAAAGCATCCCTTATATTGCCCTCTTCTGCCAATCCTAAACGTGTGGGCATGTTTCTTCGGAAAGAACAAAAAAGCCCGGAGCATCAAAACAAGTTTGATACTCCGGGCTTCCTGAATGACCAATATGATAACTGCTGCTTTATTTCCCGGAAGTGTCTTGCTTTCCGTTGACCTTGACTTTGACTTCAACATACTTTACATTGCCGGAGTCGCCAACCTCCGACTTCACATGCTTGCCTTTCAATTTCTCGCCATGCTCGCCGTAAGCCTCTTTGACCGTCGGCCACATATCCTCATCCGGCTTGACCCGGATCATCATATAGAACTCGCCGACATTTTTCGGCTTTGCGATCTGCAGCAAGAAACGGCCATCGGGGCCGACCTGGCTGCGATCGAAATAACCGGTATGTATTTTGCCCGGAATATCGATATCGAGCTGTACCTCCGTGCCTTCCAGTAGATTGCTCTCCCCGCTGACATAATAATTTCTGTCATCCAGGGTAATCAAAGGCTTGATCCATACCTCGGGATTGCCTTGATCGTCCGGCTTTTCTCCGGCTGGCTCCTCCAGCTGTGCCTGTTCAGCTCCGGGCTTGATACGCGCCGCCGCACGGATTTCATAATAGATTTCATCGTCGCCGGAAACATATTGGTGCACATACGGACCGGTCAGAAGCTCGCCCTTCGTGCCGAGAATCTTCTGAATCGGCTCGGACAGATCCTCCGGCTGAATATTCACCGTGAGATCCAGCGGGTCCTTCGTAATATCCGGCCGCTTGATTTCAAGCCGGTAGCTGCCGTCATTCTCAGTAAGGGCATCATCCTTATAACCGAACATCGTATACCCTCTAGCCGTAATTTCCCCATTAATTTCAATGCCCGCCGGAAGATTGCTGGTTCCTTCAACAATCACCTGACTGTCCTCTACCTGAACATCCCCTTTGATCCATATATTCGGATGCAGTGTAACATCGCCATCTGCGCTTACGCCCTCTACAATTTCTGCGTCAGCGACAACCTCCGCATCCGCTGTCTCTGAACCGCCTGCTACCTCGGCATCAGACGGCTCTCCCCCTTCATTTTCTTCGCCGGAAGCCGTCTCTGCCTGTTCGCCCGTTCCAGGCGATACCGGGTCCTCCTGCTTGGTTTCTTCCTTGGGAGCATCGGTTTGCTCCCCTGTCGGCGTTTTGCCACCTCCGCTGCAGCCTGCCAGCACGAGCAGGACAGACAGCAGCAAAGCCAGCCATCCCTTGCGATTCATCTTCCTAACCTCTTCCCTTCGACCTAAATTGTTAACGTCTGCCTGTACCTCCTAAATATTTGAAAATTGGCAGACCTTCATCTTTTATACACTATATTTCGATCCGATGAAACAAAAAAATCAGCGGGATGAGAAAATGTTGCTGTCTTATCATTCCATGAAATCAAAAAGCCCGATCTTCGATATCAGAAGATTGGGCTTTCGGGAAATTAACATGGTCTTTGACTTAAAGTTGGCCGACCATCTCGCGGCATACGTCCGCACAGCGGCGGCATGCCTCGGCACATTGCCGGCAGTGGTCATGATCATGCTTCTCGCATTCTTCGGCGCATGCCAGACATGCTTGGATGCACAGCTCGCATATTTCCTTAACGAAGGGGCTGTTGCGTGACATTGCCTGTGCGGCAAAGGCGCAAATATCGGCACATTCGCGATCCAGCGCGATACAATCCCGCAGCATCGCGAGCTCGTATTCTTTCAGGCAGGATACATAACAGACGTTGCAAGCGTTCATACATTGGAGACATGCTTCGATGCATTCTTTATACTTGAGTTCATTGATCATGGATATATCCTCCTTGTAATTATAACGCTATGCCCTTGTATTAAACTGCCGAACACCGGTTGAATCACGCGCTGCGTCACGCGAGGCAGGGGCACGATTGATCTGCGCCTGCCGTTCCTAGACGGATGTACGCTTTCCTTCGAGCGCTTCAAGCTGCGCTTGCAGCACGGACTTGTTGAAATGCTCCCCGATAAACACCACGACATCTGGAACACGACCTTGAGGCGTGATCTTCATGAAATCCGATTCGCGAAATGCATACTGGAACAGGAATCGGCTGTTCGTATCGCTGAAGGTCAGTACCCCCTTGGCACGGTACACATCCCGTGGAAGCCCCGCTATGAAGTTCTCGAATTCCTCACTGTTGACAGGGCGGCTGAAGTAATATGTATAAGACATCACATGATCATGGGAATGGTGGGAATGCTCGGCGTGACTCGATTCCGGCTGAATTTGATCCTCGACCCCTTCAGGTACGGCCCTGCCCTGCGGTTCATCCGCTTCTTGCTCGGCTGAATGCCGCGGCATCACCGGATGATTCTCGTGGTCCGGAAGGCTGCCTAGGAGCTCATCCAGATTCACGTCGCAGCGTTCGGTCGGCAAAATCGGCGCGTACGGGTTCCAGCGGTGCACGAATCGCTCCATCGCATCCTTCTCCGCCGCGCTCACCCGATCCGTTTTATTTAACAAGAGCACGGAGGCCGAGCGAATCTGCTCCTGCATCAAGCGGTACGTCTTCCCTTTTTGCTCGACGCTGAGGTGGAGCAGATGAGCGGTATCCACAACGGTTATCAGCTTTTTTACGTCCATTCGCATGTAGAGGGAAGCCTCGGCTACCGCATCCAAAATTTCCATCGGATTGGCGATGCCCGTCGCCTCGATCACGATGACATCCGGCTTCTCGTTCTGGACAAGCATGGCGATCTCCGATGTCAGATCAGCGCGGATGGAGCAGCAAATGCAGCCGCTCAGCATCTCGGCTGTCGGCACATTTTCCCCGGCGATCAGACCATCGATATTCACTTCCCCGATCTCATTCATAACGATCGCAGGCCGCAAGCCCTGAGCCTTCCAGTAGGCGATCATACGTGATAGCAAGGTTGTTTTCCCGCTGCCAAGAAAACCTGATAAAATATATATGGGTGTCACATGTTCCACGAATATGTACTCCTTCTTGATCAACTTATCATTATGCTAGCGAGTGTACTACATTTCGGTGATCGATCGCAAGCTTCGCCGCCGCTTACATCAATAAGAGGAGTAGTGATAACATGAACTCAATTCAAGAGCATAAAGAGCAAGCTCCTGCCATCGTGCAGTGCATGGTTGTCACCGTCTCGGATACCCGGACCACAGACAATGACAAGAGCGGACAGCTGATGATCCGCCTCCTGGAAGAGGCGGGACATCGGATCGCTGCATACACGATCGTCAAGGACGATTATGAGCAGATCCGGGAGACCGTACGTACGGGCGTTAGCCGGCCGGATATCGATATCGTACTCCTAACGGGAGGGACGGGCATTTCCAGCCGGGATACGACCTATGAAGCCGTCTCCTCTATGCTGGAGAAGGAGCTTCCCGGCTTCGGGGAAATTTTCCGTTACCTCAGCTTTGCCGAGGACATCGGAACCGCTGCCATCTTGAGCCGTGCGATTGGCGGGACGATCCAAAATACGGCCGTATTCTCGATGCCTGGTTCCACCGGCGCCGTAAAGCTGGCGATGAATCGCTTGCTGCTGCCGGAGCTGACGCATATTAAGCAGGAATTAATCAAGCACGAGCCCAAACGCTGATACGAGCGGTTTATAGCCCTTAACGCAATGAAAGCTTCCGTCATGCTTTCCTCTAAGATTCTGGGCTAAAGAACAAGCGAAGCACGCGTTAAGGACATAGCAAGGGGCATCCCAGCGTCCAATTTCGGACCTTAAGGATGCCCCTCGCGGTTCAGGACATTTATTAACTGCCTGCACGACCGTCATGCTCATTAAGCAATTGAGGCGCTATTTTTTTGAACAGGCTGTAGTAGTTATCGGTCTTATCTCCTGTGGACGTATAAACGATCGATGTCTCCTTGTCGCTGTAGATCAGGTTATGGCCCCCTCCTACGTTGACATCCCCCTCTTGTGCACCGTAGATTTCGTCCATCCCTTTTCGTCTGGCTTCCGGGCTCTGATAAATATATACCGTAATAAACTGACTGGCATCATTGTTGATTCGATATTGATACGTCAGGTTGCCGATGTCATCTTCAGTAAACGTTTCGTTGGTCAGCCGGATATGCTCTTGGCTGAAAGCGGCTTGAAGATCTTCAAGCAATCTGCCGTTTCGGCCGCGCCCCGCATTCCTTGCTTCCCTCGACCCTTCTTCATAGGCCTGCATGCTGTACAAGCGTGCTTCTTCCTTCGCGACCTGCTTGGAGCAGCCAAGTGTCATCGATAAAATCATACAGATGATAAGCGCGGCAACATATCGTTGGACCATCATGTTCACTCACCCTTTCATTAGGTCAAAGGCTTCCTTCCCATAGGATGCCTGCGGATGAGCAACATTATGCGGCCGGCCGCCATTATAATCGAACGACGCTCCTTCCGACCGCTTCTCCTGCCAGTATGGTCTGCAGCAGCCCCGGCAAATCGGTCAAGCCGTATTCCGTAATGCCTTCGGCAAGGACGGTTTCAGGCTTCCACTCGTCCGCAAGCTTTTCCCAAATCGAGGTTCGTACATCCAGCGGACAAAATACCGAATCGATCCCAAGCAGGTTGATCCCGCGCAGGATGAACGGAAAGACGGTCGTTTCAAATGCCCCGCCGCCCGTCATGCCGGACACGGCAATGCTGCCGCCGTACCGGACGCTCTTGAGCAGCGAGCCGAGCTGGCTTCCTCCGACCGGATCCACGACAGCCGCCCATTTTTGGCTCGACAACGCTTTTCCGGAATCGGCTGCCGTCTCTTCCCGCGACAGGACATCCTCTGCGCCAAGCCGCTTTAACCACTCGGCATGGCTGGTCTTACCCGTTGATGCTGTCACGCTGTAGCCAAGCCGGCTAAGGATGGATACGGCGAAGCTTCCTACCCCGCCAGTGGCACCGGTCACCAGCACAGGACCTTGATCATTCGACAAGCCGTTCCGGATCAAGGCAGCAATCGACAACGCCGCTGTAAAGCCGGCCGTTCCGATCGCCATGGCATCCCTCGGAGACAGTCCGTCCGGTAGATGAAGCAGCCAGTCCCCTTTGACCCTGGCATACTGGCTGAAGCCGCCCTCATGCGAAACGCCGAGCTCATACCCCGTGCACAGCACCCCATCCCCCGGCTTGAAGCCGGGATGCGTAGATTCAACGACCGTTCCGGCCAGGTCGATTCCCGGAATAAAGGGATACCTGCGGACGATCGAGCTGTTCGGGATGCTGGCCAGCCCATCCTTATAATTCACGCCGCTGTGGCTCACCTGCACGAGCACATCTCCCTCCGGCAGTTGATCCAGCCTTAAGCTTTCTACAGCACTTTGTACCCCGCCTTGATCGTCCTGACGGAGGACAAAGGCCTGAAACTGCAGATTCGTGTTCATCTGTATATCGCTCCTTCTCCTGATTCTTGCCCGAGAACATGGTACATCCGCTTTCGAGGGTGGACCCGGGCTCGCTCCCCCTTGCTTCCTAAAGACTTAAACGCGTATACCTTTTTTCCCTTCTGCATCGTAATCGAAAAACCTGTCATCGCACCATGATTTATTTCATTCATATCATTAACGTTTCCCGGTTTCTTGCCTGCCGCAAGTGAATCCAAATTGTCGAAGACATGTATAAACTCACGGACGATGGCGATTCCTGCGCTTTCCCGAGAAATAGCCTGATAACCGCTTTATCCTGGATGAAAAAAGCCGGTTAACAAATAACTTTTAGTGGATTACCTTTGAAGTTTTTAGAGCGAATGTGCGCGGGGGGCATGAAAAAGACGCTCCCTCAGAAGCAGTGCTTCGAAGGGAGCGTCATTATCATATCCGCAAATGTTATTCATCATGCTCCATAAACTCAGCCATCATCCGCTGCTTGACATCCCAGACCTCTTCACTCAGATTCACCCGATAAATCTCCGGGTTCAGCTTCCGCAAATACTCAGGCCAGAACTGATCCAGCTGTGCATTATGAAAGCTGCGGATCTCCTCCAGCTTCGGCAGCTCGTAGACGAGCTCGCCGTCCTTAAAGATCTCCGTAAGCATCGGGATCGCATCAAAATTCCGCACATTTTTGCGCATGTAAGGATGAAGCGGATTGAACAGCTTCAGCTTGCCGCTCTCCGGCGGCATCGGCTCATCCGGAAAGCAAATATAATCGGCGATTGCTTTCCCGCTTCCCCGGGAAATAATCCGGTACACGTCCTTCTTGCCAGGGGTCGAAACCTTCTCGGGATTGCCGGAGATTTTGATGGTCGGCACCATCTTGCCGTCAACCTCCCGCTCGACAAGCTTATATACGCCCCCGAGCGCGGGCTGGTCCGCTGCAGTGATAAGCTGGGTTCCTACCCCCCAAGTATCCACCTTGGCTCCCTGCGCTTTCAAATCCATAATCGTCCCTTCATCCAAATCGTTGGATGCGACGATCCCTACATACGACAGCCCGGCTTCATCCAGCATTTTACGGGCCTGAATCGACAGATATGCCAGGTCGCCGCTATCTAGGCGGATCGCATTCATCCGTTTCCCTTGGGCTTCCAGTTTCTTGGCCGTGGCGATCGCATGCGGGATTCCGCTCTTGAGCGTATCGAACGTATCGACCAGCAGCGTGACTTGATCGGGCATCACTTGGGCGAAGATGTCGAAGGCCTCCTGCTCGCTCCGGAAGGTCTGTACCCAGGAATGGGCATGGGTGCCTTTCGTCGGAATGCCGAATTTCTCCCCGGCAAGCATGTTGGACGTTGCATGGAATCCTGCCAAATACGCTGCGCGTGCGCCCCAAACGGCCGCGTCCAGCTCTTGGGCACGACGTGTGCCGAACTCCAGCAGGATGTCGTTGCCGGCAACCTGACGAATCCGTGAAGCCTTTGTTGCGATCAAGGTCTGGAAGTTCATGAAGTTCAAGATTGCCGTTTCCACAAGCTGCGTTTCGAAGATGGTGCCCTCCACCCGGATCAGCGGCTCATTCGGGAACACAAGCGCACCTTCGGGCATGGAATGAATGCTTCCGCGAAACCGGAAGCTGCGCAGCTCATCCAGAAATTCCGGCTTATAGTTCTCCTCTTGTTTAGCCAGATAAGCGATATCTTCTTCCGAAAAACGCAAGGACTCGATGTAGTTCACGATACGTTCCAATCCGGCAAATACCGCATAGCCGTTCCCGAACGGCAGCTTGCGGAAATACGCTTCAAAGACCGCACGGGTTCGGTGGGAACCGTTGATCCAATGGGCATACATCATGTTAATCTGATATTTGTCCGTGTGAAGTGCCAATCCTGCTGTCTGCATAACCATCATCCTCCAAGTAATACCCGGCTATCCCGTGACGGGAAAATGTCGCCGTCCATTATTTAGCGTCGCTTCGTACGACTGCCGCTCCGAGACTGCCTTTAAAATGACCTAACGCCCACTCATGCCCCTGCGGATTAAAGCTTGCCACCGCATCCTCATAAACGGTAATCGCGTATCCGAAATTATAAGCATCCACTGCCGTATGCAGTACGCAAATATCAGTGCAAACCCCGATCAAATGCACCTCGGTAATACCACGCTCCCGCAGTTTCTGATTCAGATTCGTACCGCAAAAGGCGCTGTACCGCGTTTTATCCATCCAATAAATGCGATCCTTATAACCCTCATAAACCTCCTGCAGCTCCCCATACAGGTCACGCCCGCGGGTGCCGCGGATGTTATGGGGCGGGAACAGCTTTGTCTCCGGATGGTGTGGATCCTTCTCTTCATGAAGATCAACAGCCATCACTACAAAGTCTCCCCGTTCGCAGTACTGCTTCGTCAGCTTGGCAATCGTTCCTTGAATGTCTATGGCGGGAGCTCCTACCGGCAAGCTGCCGTCCACGAAATCATTCGTGAAATCTATCACGATCAAAGCCTTCATCATGACACACTCCTCTACAGAATGATGACATTGAATAAATACACCTGCACCTGCTTCTTTAATCCTACGTATAAATCGACAACAACGGTACATGATCCGTGAAGCGATACAACTGCGCCGGCCGCTGGGAATACTGGTTGGAGCTTAGCGGCTTGCCGCTATCGTCCCGTACCTCTTCCAAAATCCCCTGCCGGCTGCGGGTCGACGTAATTTTGCGGATGAAATTCGGCTCCTTAAACTCAGGCACAACCGTCTGTATCACCTGGTACAGCTCGCTCAGCGTAAAAAATTCGGGCAGAAACTGCCGGGCGATCGTCGTCTGCAGCATCTGCTGCTGAATCTTCCGGTAAGCATCCATGATGATATCCCGGTGATCAAAGGCAAGCTCGAGCTCCTCCAACGCCTCGTTGATCGTAAACAGTCCGACTTCTTCCGCATCATCGGCTGCTTGCCGGTGCTCCAGCATCCATTCCTCCACCAGCGCATAGAACGCATGGCTGATAATCCAGCCGCGGGGATCGCGCCCCGGTGCGCTGTAGACGCCCAAATACTCCAGATGGCCGCCGTCCACGCCTGTTTCCTCTTTCAGTTCTCTCTTGGCAGCATCGTAAATGGACTCGCTCTCCCGGCAAAAACCTCCGGGCAGTGCCCACATCCCGGCGCACGGCCAGGATCTGCGGCGAATGAGCATGACCTTCAGCTCCCGAATCGGGAGGGTCTTGGTGAAGGTCTTGCGCTCCCGCTTCGTCAACGTAAACATCACGATGTCGGCAGGCACACCGTCCGGCGTTCTGTACTTCTTGGCACTGCTGCTTGGCGCCTGTTCATGATCCGTCATATCCATCACCATAATATTAATTTGATAATTTCATTATGACATATATAAAAATGATGTCAAGGATTTCCTTGCCAGGAATTGCAGATATGGATTACTATGCCCCAATTGCTGCATTTTCGATTCTTTAACGTATAAAAGGTGCGGAGTTCATATCCGCACCCTCAATGGTTTATCCGCAGCTGCTTGGCGGCGTGTCTTTCCCGGTTTCCACATTTACCTTTTCCGATACGGTGTCATGAATGACCGACACGACCAGCTGAAGCAGGTAGTTGATATCGCTTTGGCTTTGCTGGAATTCCGCGACCAGCGGAATGCTGTCTATCTCCTCCTGCAGCTCCTCGATCTCGCGTTCGATTTTAGCAACCATTTCCTTGTTCTGGAAGGTTTCAAATGCTACAATTTCCTTCTGCTTCTTCTTGATTGTCTTGATCAAGCTTTGAACGCGCTCGTGATTGCGGATTTTCTCCTCCGCTTTCTTGAACACCTGCACTTCCTCGCTGGTGGAGATCAGCTCGGCCAATTCTCCGGCTTTAGCCAAAATATCGTCTCGAATAATTAGCTCTCTTGTATTATAGGTCTTCATACCATAAGTGTTCGTACGACCATGTTCGTGTGCCAAGGTTCATCGCTCCAATTCTTAGTCATCTATATAAACCCAATTTTGTCTTTCCTGTAAGAAAACCGGGCGATCGACAGTAACATGATTACTTATACAGCATCAGAGGCCGGAACCGGATCAGCGATTAGATCGCCTTTAATATACCAGGTCTTCGTATCGGTCACTTTCACTTGAACGAAGCTCCCAATCAGGTCAGGGGAGCCTTCGAAATGGACCAGCTTGTTGCTCCGCGTCCGTCCGGACAGCACGGAATCGTTATTTTTGCTGATTCCTTCCACGAGCACCTCCACGGTGGCTCCAAGCAGCTGGTCATTACTCTTGCGGCTGAACTCATTAATAACCTCATTTAAGCGCTGCAGCCTTTGGCTCTTAACCTCCATTGGAACGTTATCTTCCATGACGGCTGCCGGCGTGCCTTCACGCGGAGAGTAAATGAAGGTAAATGCCGAGTCATACCCCACCTCGCGTACGAGCGATAAGGTTTCCTCGAACTGCTCATCCGTCTCCCCAGGGAAGCCTACGATGATATCCGTCGTTAGAACGACATCAGGGATAGCCTGTTTAATCTTCCGAACGAGCTCCAAGTAGCTCTCGCGCGTATATTTACGGCTCATCCGCTTCAGCACCTGCGAGCTGCCCGACTGCACAGGCAGATGGATATGCTCCACCAGGTTGCCGCCCTTGGCAAGCACCTCGATCAGATGATCGTCGAAGTCTCTCGGGTGGGACGTCGTAAACCGGACGCGGGGGATATTGATTTTCCGGATATCGTCCATCAAATCGCCGAAGCGGTATTCGATATCGGTGAAATCCTTGCCGTAGGCATTCACGTTCTGACCAAGCAGCGTAATCTCCTTATAGCCTTGGCGGGCGAGCTCACGCACCTCGGCGATCACGTCCTCCGGTCGGCGGCTGCGCTCCTTCCCGCGCGTATATGGAACAATGCAGTATGTACAGAATTTGTCACAGCCGTACATAATGTTAACCCAGCCGCGCAGTCCTTCCCGCTTCTTCGGAAGGTTCTCGACGATATCGCCTTCCTTCGACCATACCTCAACGACCATTTCCTTGCTGAACAACGCTTCTTGAATCAAATGCGGCAGACGGTGAATATTGTGCGTGCCAAAGATGAGATCCACGAAGCCATGCTTCTGAAGAATTCGGTTCACGACTGCTTCTTCCTGCGACATGCAGCCGCACACGCCAAGCAGCATATCCGGCTTCTCGGTCTTCAGATGCTTCAAATGGCCGAGCTCGCCGAACACTTTATCCTCCGCATTCTCCCGGATTGCGCAGGTGTTGAGCAGAATGATGTCCGCCTCTTTACGGTCTTCCGTCGACTGATACCCCATTTGCTCGAGCAGTCCCTTGATCGTCTCCGAATCGTGCTCGTTCATTTGGCAGCCGTAAGTATAGACGATGTAATGCTTGCCCGCGCCAAGCTGCTTGAACTCTTCCGGCAGCGCCGTATCGTACAATACCTGCACGCTCTCTTTGCCGCGCTGTTTTTCCTGTCTATGATTAGGCTCCGATAGAATATTGATTTCCCGGCCGTTAATCCGGATTCTCTTGCCATGCTCGTCTTCCGAGAGAATCTTCGCGCCTGAAAAATCAAAGTACTTGGAGTAGTCCTTACTTTCCTTGGACATGCTAGGTCACTCCTTAGATCCGCTATATCTCTGGTTTCAAATTTCATCCTGCAGTATCATAGCCTGTTCGCGCAAGCAGCCTTGGCTGCCCGCTCTTTCGAAAATGGCGGAGCGAGCAGCCGCTAATGCGGAACACGACTTCAATAGGCACTGTTTTAAATTATATCATGATCTTTATAGCGAAGCTACCACCGGAATATCCGTAAATGTGGACGGCGAACGTTAAAAAAGCCCGAATCGACTCCCATCGATTCAGGCTTATTCTTTATCACAGTATGATTTAGTCTATAATCTCGGCCGTATCGCCTGTTTTAGCACCGGCTGCGTTCGCTTCATCCGTGTCGATGTGCATATCCAGCGCATAGTTGTCGGATACGCGGGCGATGACATTTTCCAGAACCAATCCGCGCTCTCCGCCAAGGCGAACCTTCAGCATATCTTTATCCTTGATCCCCCATTTTTCCGCATCGGAGGTATGGAAGTGAATATGACGGGCTGCAACGATAACCCCTTCGTCGACAGTGACTTCTCCGGCAGGGCCCTTAATCGTAATGCCCGGCGTGCCGGCGATGTTGCCGGATTCGCGGACTGGAGCCTTCACGCCGATCGCAAAGGAATCGGTGCGCGAAATTTCAAGCTGGGTCGCAGGACGGGCAGGTCCCAAAATTCTCACTTTATCGAATTGTCCCTTCGTACCAATTACAGCAACCGTTTCATTCGCTGCGAATTGTCCTGGCTGGGACAATGGCTTCATTTCGGTCAATTGATATCCAGGGCCGAACAATGCCTCGATATGCTCCTGGGTTAAATGAATATGGCGGGCGGATACACCCACAGGTACAGTTTTACTCATCTGACTCACTCCTTGTTTTCTCTATATGCTGTACATGCCATTGTCTATTATACTCTCTATTACCCAAAAATAAAAAGGGAGCCGCTCGTTTACGGCCCCCGCTTCGCATGGATTTGCATGGTTGCTACAAGATTGTCAAAGTTTTATCAAATGGACCGGCATTGATGCTGCTTTTTAAATCACGACTTATCTTCCGCTTTCGATGGCAGGTTGCCCTCCAGGAAACGAAGCGCATGGCCCGACATCCATCCCCGCACCTCATCTTCCGGGTAATATTTCAGCAAAAGCTCCTGCAGGTCTGGATAGTGCCCAGGATGCGCCAGTCTTTCAACCCACCGGTCAATCCCGTCGAAATCCGAGCCGAACATCAAATGCTTTGCTCCGCCAAGCTCGCAAATCTTCTCAATATGCGGAAGCAGATCCTCCGGCTTCACTCCCTGCCCATCGCTCCGTATGAACCATGGCACGAACGTTATTCCAATTCGCCCGTCCAAGGCAACAAGCGCTCGTATCTGATCGTCCCGTAAATTACGCGGATGCGGACAGATGGTATAGACGTTCGAATGGGAAGCGATGACGGGTCGGCTCGTCAGCTCCATCAGCTCCCAGAAGCCGGCCTCGGACAAATGAGACACGTCCAGCACCATTCCGATCTCATTGCACAGCCTTATCAGCTCACGGCCCCGCTCCGTAAAACCGCCGTTTCGGGACTCCATCGCTCCATCCGCCGCCCAATTGGCATAATTCCAGGTTATCCCCATGCAGCGCACGCCCAGTTCATAACACAGCCTCACATAGTGGAGATTCCCTTCCAGCCCGTCAACGCCCTCGAGCGACAGCAGGCCATAGCGGTCCTTCCCGCTCCCTTCCCTAATCGCCTGAACCTGCTCCTTCCAGAGCAGCGGCTTCACGAATCCTGGATCCGCAAGGCGTCTTCGAAACACTTCAATCTGCGCAAGCACCCGTTCAAACGACGGCCGGCCGTACTGTTCCGATAAGAATACAGCAAACACCTGCAGATCAACGTGACCCTGAATCATTCGCTCCAGGCTGACATCCAGCTTCGGATCGTTCTTAAAGGAGGCGCTCGAATCCTCCCATAATTTGCTTAAGGCGTCACAGTGAAAATCAACCGTCTGCATAACAGCTCAGGCCTCTCCCTTCAGGGCTTGGTCATAGCAAAAAGCCTGCTTACTCGAAAAAAGGGTAAACAGGCTATACCTCACTTTAAACTCTATCTAGGCTCCACAATTAATTTAATTGCCGTTCGGTCTTCGCCATCAATCACAATATCCGTAAAAGCAGGGATACAGATCAGATCCACCCCGCTCGGTGCTACAAATCCCCGGGCTATCGCAACAGCTTTAATGGCCTGGTTCAGTGCTCCCGCCCCTATAGCCTGCAGCTCTGCTCCCCCACGTTCCCGAAGAACTCCAGCTAGCGCCCCTGCAACCGAATTGGGATTGGATTTTGCTGAAACTTTTAATACTTCCATGGTAAGTACCTCCCCTGGGAATGTTGAGTGATGGTTTGCTTCCGCTTACTAGATGTTATTCGTGAGAGGGGAAAAAATTCCTGCTTTTTGCCATTCGTTCCTATTTTTCATTAAACGGATTTCACCGCTTTTAATCCATTCGCCATTCATCTTCATACATGCGGATTTTTTCAATCCGGCGCGCTTTGCCGCTCGTTTCGTCCAGCTCGGCGAAGACGGCATGGAACTGCCATTTCCCTTCATCGACCTGGAAGCGGGCAGGAAGCTGGGTTTTGAATTTATACAGCACCGCCTCGCGCTGCATGCCGAGGATTCCTTCTTTGGAGCCGACCATACCGGTATCGGTGATATAAGCCGTTCCACCAGGCAAAATGGTGTCATCATTGCTCTGTACATGCGTGTGGGTACCGACGACCATGGAAGCACGTCCGTCCATATGCCAGCCCATGGCTATTTTCTCCGAAGTAGCTTCGGCGTGAAAATCGACAAGAATGCACTTCACCTTCTGACGGAGCTCGTCCACGATGTCATCGGCCGCCCGGAAGGGGCAGTCGATCGCCGGCAGAAACGTTCGGCCTTGAAGGTTCACGATCGCCAGCTGCTTGCCGTTGGCTTTGATTACCGTATACCCTTGCCCCGGGGTTCCCGGCGGAAAATTCGCCGGCCGAACCATTCGCGGCTCATCGTCAATGAATTCAAAAATGTCCTTGTTGTCCCACGTATGGTTGCCCATCGTAATGCCGTGAATGCCCCAATTGAAAAACTCGTTTGCGATGGCCGAGGTGATCCCCCGCCCTGACGCCGCATTCTCGCCATTGGCAATGATGATATGCGGACTGTATTTCGACTTTAGTTCCGGCAGGGATGCTTTCAACGCTTTTCGCCCCGTGCTGCCAACGATATCTCCGATAAATAAGACGTTGATGTCAATCACTCCTCTAACAGGAAGCTTCTGCAATACTTGAATATAGGCTTCCGATCTCATTACGTTCATTTCTTCTGTAAAGATAAAAAGTGGCCGTTATAGCGGCCACTTTCTAAATTCGATGCATTATTTCGCGTAATCCACCGCTCGGGTTTCCCGGATCACGGTGACCTTGATATGACCTGGGTAATCCAGTTCATTCTCAATCGTCTTAGTGATGTCGCGTGCCAAGCGGAATGCTTCGGCATCGTCGATCTTGTCAGGTTGAACCATGACGCGAACTTCACGGCCCGCTTGAATCGCGTAGGATTTCTCCACGCCTTCAAACGATTCGGAAATTTCTTCGAGCTTCTCAAGGCGTCTAATATACGTCTCCAGCGTCTCTCTGCGTGCTCCCGGTCTGGCCGCGGACAATGCGTCAGCAGCACCTACCAGCATCGCAATCACGGAAGTTGCTTCGCAATCCCCGTGGTGAGAGGCAATACTGTTGATAACCACCGGATGTTCCTTGTACTTCTTCGCCAGCTCCACGCCAATTTCAACGTGTGAACCTTCCACTTCATGATCCAGCGCTTTACCGATGTCATGCAACAGTCCTGCTCGCTTCGCAAGAACGATGTCTTCGCCCAATTCGCCAGCCATCAGACCAGCCAAATAGGCGACTTCCATGGAATGCTTCAGCACGTTTTGCCCATAGCTTGTACGGAATTTCAGTCGTCCCAAAATTTTGATCAAATCCGGGTGCAGACCGTGTACGCCAACCTCAAAGGTTGCTTGTTCTCCGTATTCGCGGATGCGTTCGTCAACTTCCTTACGGGATTTCTCCACCATTTCCTCGATACGAGCCGGATGAATCCGTCCGTCCGCCACCAGCTTCTCGAGCGCTGTTCGCGCAATCTCGCGGCGAATTGGATCAAATCCGGACAATATAACAGCTTCCGGCGTATCATCGATAATAAGGTCAATCCCTGTGAGGGTCTCAAGCGCACGGATATTCCGGCCTTCACGTCCGATGATCCGGCCCTTCATCTCTTCGTTCGGCAGCGTAACTACAGATACCGTCGTTTCAGCCACATGATCAGCCGCACAGCGCTGAATCGCCAGCGTAATGATCTCGCGTGACTTCTTGTCGGCCTCTTCCTTCGCCTGCTGCTCGATCTCTTTGATCATCTGAGCGGTTTCGTGACGAACCTCCTGCTCGACATTGCTGAGAATAATGCTGCGAGCATCCTCCATCGTCAGATTGGAGATGCGCTCCAGTTCCGTTGTTTGCTTCTTGTAAATCGCATCGATTTGCTGCTGGGTCTCTTCAATTCGTTTCTCTTTGTTCGCCACCTGTTCTTCTTTACGTTCCAAAGATTCTATTTTTTTATCCAGCGACTCTTCCTTTTGCAACAATCTGCGCTCCTGCCGTTGTATTTCGTTACGGCGCTCACGAGTGTCTTTTTCAGCTTCGGCTCTGATTCTATGGACTTCGTCCTTAGCCTCAAGAACCGTTTCTTTCTTCAATGCCTCGGCTTCCTTCTTTGCACTTTCAACAATCTGCAAAGCGGCGTGCTCGGCACTCGAAATTTTAGCTTCTGCAAGGGATTTGCGAATAAAATAACCGAACCCAAAGAATATAGCGGCTACAACGAGAACGATTATGATCCAGATCCATGTCTCAAGCATCTGATCACCTCCTCGTTGGTTCCTCCAAGGCATTCCTTGGGAAATGTGCAATTGTCAGTTACTCATTCATACATAAAATTCCGGCAGTTGCCTGCCGTCCATGCTGCGTGCATCTCTTTGCCCGCATATTCCGCTTGAATCCAGCGGAATTCATTTCACTATGAATTGGTGATAAAATGAATCTTTCACAAAGTAGTCACTTTTTTGGAAGGAAAAAGGATGCTAATTTAAAAAAAGATTCATGTTTATTTTATTATTTATAAAAAGATATTGTCAAGGGAAAGCAATGGGTAAACGTCAGTTTCAGTCACAAGTGCCAATATCTATGCAGACATTAGCGCTTTTCGTTCATTTCATTCAAATTCTTCCAGTTCCTGGTCGTCAGCTCTATATTCCTGATCCTCTTCCATCAGACGCCTTAGCGCCTGCCTCGCCTGTTCCCCGCTAAAGCCGCGCCGCATCAAATAGGCTCCAGTCTTCCGCTTGCGATCCAGCAGCTCGCCCTTCGTCTGCTGCCATTTCTTTCTTGCAACCACAAGTGCGCTTTCCAGCTCCTCCTCGGCACTTACCTCGCTCAGCGCCTCCGTAATCAGATCGGTCCGGATCCCTTTCTGCCTCAGCTCCTGCTTTACCCACAGACGGCCCTTCTTATGCCCTGTCATCCGCTGCTCCGCCCACATTCTCGCATATAATGCGTCGTCGATCAGCTTCTCCGCCTCAAGCCGCCGGAGCGTCACCTCTATGCTATCCGGATCCACTCCCTTCTGCTGCAGGCGCTGCACGATTTCCTGCGATGCTCGGGGCTTCCTTGACAGATAATTCAGTGCCTCCACATAGGCCCGCTGCCTTTCATCCGCGACTACGATATCCTGAAGCTCCTCCTTACGGAAGATGCTCCCCTTCAGCATACGGTATTTCAGCATCACGTCTTCATGAACCGTCATCCCATAAGGACCGAACGATATCTTATAACGTCCTTTAGGCTTTCGCAGCTTCTCCACAGACGTGATCACCAGCTCCTCCTGATCCGGAAAATGCTCGATTCCCGAAGGAGCTTCTTCGGTTATTTCACGATTATCACTCATAGCTTCTCCTTATCGCTCTATAGCGTTTACCTACTCCGTACCATGGATGACTATTAGGATCCCGCATCATGATAATGCAAAGAGGACCGTCCAGGCGTTCTTCTCAACACCGGACGGTCCTAGCACTATCAGAAATAGCTGGGCATTATTCCACTTTAAATAGATCTTGCTCTTCCAGCTCCTCTTGCTCCTTCTCGCTTGCGCTCGGCTCAGGAACAACCGTGGTCAAGTTGCTTGCTTCCCGGATTTTGTTCTCGATCACATTCGCCACTTCCGGATGCTCCTTCAGGAACTGCTTCGCATTCTCACGTCCCTGGCCAAGACGATCCCCGCCAAAGGAATACCAAGCACCGCTCTTATCCACAATATCAAGCTCAGTACCGATATCGATCAGGCTTCCCTCTCTGGAGATGCCTTCACCGTACATAATGTCAAGCTCGGCTTGTTTAAACGGAGGCGCAACTTTGTTCTTAACCACTTTAATCCGTGTGCGGTTACCTACGACGTCATTCCCCATCTTAATGCTCTCTACACGGCGTACATCCAAACGGACGGTGGAGTAGAACTTCAGGGCACGGCCACCCGGTGTCGTCTCAGGGTTACCGAACATAACGCCGACCTTCTCACGAAGCTGGTTAATAAAGATGGCAATCGTTTTGGACTTGTTGATCGCGCCGGACAGTTTACGCAGAGCCTGGGACATCAGACGAGCCTGCAGACCCACATGGGAGTCACCCATGTCGCCTTCAATCTCGGCCTTCGGCACAAGCGCTGCGACCGAGTCGATAACAATGATATCGACTGCACCGCTGCGCACCAAAGCTTCAGCAATTTCAAGCGCTTGCTCACCCGTATCCGGCTGGGAAAGCAGGAGTTCATCGATGTTAACGCCCAATTTGCTCGCATAGGACGGATCCAGTGCGTGCTCGGCATCGATAAACGCAGCTTGTCCGCCAGTCTTCTGAACCTCAGCAATCGCATGGAGCGCTACAGTTGTTTTACCGGAGGATTCCGGTCCATATACTTCAATAATCCGGCCTCTAGGCAATCCGCCGGTTCCAAGTGCTATATCCAATGCCAGCGATCCGCTAGGCACAATCTCTACCTGCATATGGGTGGACTCACCCAATTTCATGATGGAACCTTTTCCGAACTGTTTCTCTATCTGACGAAGCGCCATTTCAAGCGCAGCACGACGATCTGACAATTGTTCCACAACCCTTCACTGTTGATAGTCTAATCATACCTTGTTTTGACACGTTTGCCAAGCTTTTTTTCGAACATACATTCGTTTTTTTTGACCCTCCCCCTTCCCTGCTCAATTCCGGGCAGTCTCCATAAACAAGCAAAACCGCGGCATCATCCTTCGATATGCCACGGTTCTTCCGTACTTCCGATTATACCTGGATCGATTCTCCAGTTCAAGAACAATGTAAAAGATTTACTATTATTATGTCATGCAGCTCCGCATTCATTCACGAAGATGGGGCTCCTGCTACGCCTGCTCCGATCCCTCCGAGACAAGCCGCCGCCATAAGCGGTACAGCAGCGCCTTCGTCGCGCGCAAACGGATCGTCTCCCGGTTGCCTTGAAGATTAAGCTCGTGCACCTCGGTCTCTCTTCCGCGCTGGGACAATCCGATGTATACAAGCCCCACCGGCTTGCGTTCGGCATAACCGGGGCCGGCTACGCCGGTAACGGACAGTCCGAAATCGCTGTCGGTGATCAGCCGGACATTCTCCGCGAGGGCCTGAGCGACCTCCCTGCTCACTGCGCCGGGCGCATCATCGCCTTCCAGCAACGCTTGCGGGATATGCACAAGCTTTCGCTTCATTTCATTCGTGTAGGAAACGATCCCTCCAAGGAACATCGTCGCGCTGCCAGGTACGGAGGTCAAGCTTTCCGCCACCAGACCGCCCGTGCAGCTCTCCGCCGCGCTCAGCGTCAATCCCCGGTCTGCCATCGTGTCGACAATCACCTTCTCGATCGGCACATCCTCGCTGGCGTACATGAATTCGGGGCCGCGCTCGCGAATCCGCTCTTGCAGCTCATCAAGGCGGACCATCGCTTCGGACTCGCTTGCAGCCTTGGTGGATATGCGGACGGTCACCTCACCGTCCTTCGCATACAGCGCGATCGTCGGGTCGGTCTGCTCGGTGATCAGGTCCGAAAGCCTCTCATCCAAGGCAGATTCCCCGATTCCGGCAAACTTCAGCATCTTGGAGTAGATCGGAAGCTCATCCGTCAGCACATGCTGGAGCAGCCAAGGCTTGGCTTGCTGCTCGAACATCGGGATCAATTCCTTCGGCGGTCCCGGCAATACGATGTAATGCGTCCCGTCCTGCGTGATCGCATTGCCAACGGCCAGCCCGGTTTCGTTCGGCAGCGGCGTTCCCCCTTCGATGGCAATCGCCTGGCGGCGGTTGTTCTCGGTCATAACGACGCCCCGGTCCTGGAAGAAACGCTCAATGCGGTCCATGGCCATCCTGTCGATATGCAGCGACCGGTTCAGCAGCGAAGCCAGCGCATCCTTCGTCAGGTCGTCCTGGGTAGGACCGAGCCCGCCCGATAGGATGACGATGTCCGCTCTGCTGCTCGACAGGCGGAGCGCTTCCTTCAATCGCTCCATGTTGTCCCCGACTACGGTTTGGTAATATACGTCGATGCCCATGGCTGCAAGCTCTCTGGATAAGTACTGGGCATTGGTGTTTACAATCTGCCCCAGCAGCAATTCCGTTCCGACTGCAATGATCTCTGCTTTCATACGATAATAGCCCCTCCTGTACTCTTTTATGTTTGGTCTCGATATGGCTCAAACGGTGATAACAATGGAGCGCGGAAGAAAAAAGCAATAGGATTGCTCCTATTGCTGTTATGCTCCTGCACCGTCAAGCAGATGCCTGTTCTTGACAAAGTATTCGATTCCCGAATAAATCGTAATGGCCGCAGCAGCCCAGATCGCAATGATATCGAATGGGATGCCGAGGAACACAAACGGAAAGTTGTTAATCAGCAGCGCGACAATCGCCACAATCTGAATGACGGTTTTGATCTTGCCGGACTGCCCGGCCGCGACGACCGCGCCGTCAAGAAGCGCAATCTGGCGCAATCCGGTAACCGCAAACTCCCTGCTGATAATGACAACCGCAATCCAAGAATCGCATTTGCCCATCTCCACAAGGGAAATGAGAATAGCCGCCACGAGCAGCTTGTCTGCCAGCGGATCCAGCAGCTTTCCGAGGTTCGTTACCATGTTGTTCTTCCTGGCCAAATACCCGTCAATCCCGTCCGTGCTTGCAGCAAGGATGAAGATCAGCGCCGCGATCAGCTGATTGTACGGGAGCTCGAAACCGTGCCACACAATCGGATCCGGGTAAAAATCAAAATCCACCAGCAAAAATACCATCATGATAGGGATCAAGCATATACGGGCAAGCGTGATTCGGTTGGGTAAATTCATAGGGCAACCTCCCTTGCATCGGGTTGTCTTGAAATTTCAGCAGCCCCACAAACGGCTGAGCGGATCACTCGCGGCAAGGCCGCCCCTCCCAAGGGCCAAAAAGGTCTGAAGCGCTGAACGCTTTCCGTCATATTCATCCCCCAGTAATCTATGTATACGTTAATTCTTATATATCGTTTTTTAGTATAATCTTTCCGATTGCAGCCTGTCAAAAGGACAAACTGCAAGCCGGCAGGAATGCAGATGAAACGTCCATAGATTATTTGAAGTTGGTGAATTGCAAATCGAGCGGCAGATCCGCTTTGCGCAGCAGCTGCATGATCGCTTGAAGATCGTCCTTGCTCTTTCCGGTTACCCGGATTTGGTCTCCTTGAATCTGGCTCTTGACCTTCAGCTTGGAATCCCGGATAAGGATATTGATCTTCTTGGCGTTCTCCTGATCGATCCCCTGCTTCAGCGCCAGCCGCTGTCTCACCGTTCCCATGGAAGCCGGTTCGATTTTGCCGTACTCGACGTTCTTGATCGACAAGCCGCGCTTGATCATCTTCGTTTGCAGAATATCGATGACCGCATTCAGCTTGTACTCATCGTCGGACGTAATGATCAGGGCGTCCTTCTCCAGCTTCAGGCTGCTCTTGCTTCCCTTGAAATCAAAACGGTTCTCGATTTCCCGTTCAGCCTGATTAACCGCGTTGTTCAGTTCCTGCATATCCATCTTGGATACGATATCAAATGAATTTTCCGAAGCCATGGTGAATCCTTCCTCCTTGCATTATGCTGCTTCTATTATAGGTAAAACGAAGGCGCAAGTCTAATCCGTAAATGACATATACAGGCGGCGCGCCCTTCATTTTCGGGAACGAAAAAGACCCCGTTGTCCGCCGGCCCGGCGAACACGAAGCCCATCCATCGTCAATGTCTTGATTTCGGCTCACGCATCGGACGGCGGAACATGCTCAGAATTCCGAGCAGGACAAATGCCAGCCCAAAGCCTAATATGCCGTATCCCCAGTCGCCTGGAATTAAATAATATCCCAAGAGGCTGACAATAACACCCAATCCGAACACGATCCAGTTGACCGTCATACCGCATCACCTCATAAACAGGAAGTGAATAACAGCATGTTTTATCCAAACATGCCGTTAGTATCATTTCCTCGAAGCAAGGCAATTATTCAGTAGCGGCTTCGGCCGGCTCGAGAATGATGCGGGACGTCGTCTTGCCGTCGGTCACCGTCTGCCCGCCTACCTTAATCGTTGTTGCGGTCGAGTTGCCGGATTTTACGTACATGCCCTGACTGTCGAGATCGTAGCTGATCGCTGCGCCGTTCTCCAGCATCCCGAAAAACAGCTTCTCCCCGGACGAATTTTTCCCACGGTATACTTCAACCCAGCTCTGGGCATTGCTGCCTGCCACAAGCTCTACCTTTACATTAGATCCCGTTACCTTAAAGATGGTGTTTTTGCCTTCGGTCCGATCCTGCGTCACCGTCGTTTGACCTGGAACCGCGTCATCCGGACTATCCGTACCCGTTCCATCCGTACCATCGGTGCTGTCCGTATTATCGGTGCCTTCGGTGCCGTCAGCGGTATCCGTGCCGTCAGCGGCATCCGTACCGTCCGTGCCATCCGTCCCTTCGCCGTTCGTGTCACCGCCGGTTTCGCCTGTCGCCGTCCCGCTGCCCTTGGCGCCATCGCCATCACCCGGCGTTTGGGTCGTCTGTTGCTGGCCCTGATCCGTCTGCGTCTGGTCATTCTGGCTGACCGGAGGCGCATCCGATTTATTGGAATGGGTCGCAACCAGGTAGATCACCACGACGATCAGGATGGGAAACGTCCACATCAACAGGGTCGGCAGCCATTTCATATTCCGTTCGCCTGCAGGCCGGCTGGCGCGTTTTTGGATCACCGGCTCCATCGTCGGCTCCGCTTCCGTTTTCGGAACATCCTGTTTATGACCTTCCAGCAGCTCCTCCGGGTTGATGCCCACGGCTTCCGCATAGGTTTTGATGAATGCCCGCACGTAAAAACTGCCGGGAAGTACTTTGTAATCCCCTGCCTCGATGGCTTCCAAGTATCGTTTGCGTATTTTTGTCATTTCCTGCACGTCATCAAGGCTCATTCCTTTTTGCAGACGCGCCTCCCTCAATTGCTGTCCCAGTTCGGACATGCCATCACCTCCTACTTAGAATACTATGTAGTCCGAAGAACATATTATAAATCGTCACTATAAGAACCTGTGAACGTATCATAAACGATTTCCTCGTCCGGATTGTTTCGCAATTCAATAATAATGTCAAAATCATCATAGGAATATTCGGATTCGCGCACGAAAATATCCGGATGCTCGATCACCTTCGTGCTCTCCATGCTCATAATGTCCTGGAGCAGCTGGTAATGACGCTCATTCGAACGGATCGTGCTGACGATTCCGTCGATGATAAACACGTTGTTCGGGTTCATTTCATCCTCGGAGAGCTGACTGCGGATCGTCTGCCGCAGCAGGGTGGACGAAACGAAGGTCCAGCGCTTCATGGCGCAGACGCTGCCCGCAATAATAGACTCCGTTTTGCCGACGCGCGGCATGCCCCGAAGTCCCACCACCTGATTTCCTTCCCTTTTGAACATTTCACCCAAAAAGTCAACAAGTAAACCGAGCTCATCGCGCGTAAAACGAAATGTTTTACGATCGTCCGAGTCCCGGTCAATGTATCGTCCATGCCGGACAGCCAAAATATCCACCAGCTTGGGAGGTCTTAAGGCTGTTACCGTAATATTCGCAACCTTATTTAACATTTTACCCATGAGGATGATTTTTTCTTCATCATCGGTCTCTAGGAGCATACCGCGAGTACGGCCTTCCACGCCGTTGATCGTCAGGATGTTCACTTCCAGCATACCGAGCACGGAGGCGATGTCGCCAAGGAGGCCCGGCCGGTTTTTATGTATTTTATACTCCATGTACCACTGATTCGATTCCACAAAGACACCTCTTTGCACTTCTTTTCCATCTATATTCGACAATTCCCCTGTATTTTCCACAAAAAACGAGTCAAATGATTAATGGGTCACGTTAATGATATATAAAATAAAAATGAAAGGCAAGTATTAACGGTGACATGAAAATTACATTCTTTTATCTTGACAAAAAGCCCCTTGTAAAGGGGGCTTTTTGCAAGCGTATTAGGCGTTGTGTTTGGCCAATTTCACCATCAGACGGGCGATCACGCGGCGCTCTTCTTCACTTCCTACGTCCCACAATTCCTTAATTGCACGGTTGGAAGCATTCTGAGGGTCGATCTTCTCGTCGAGAAAGTCGCCGATTTCGTACGCAAGCTGTGAAATGGTGTCTTCGTTCATACCGGCTTTTTCGGCTTGCACGACACGCTCGCCCAGGAACTTCTTCCAGGAATCAAAGTTCTTGATTACGGATGACATGATGAAATCCTCCTTTTGCTTGTGGCAATTGAGATTGAAGTAACCAATAGTAATATGTCCCCGTAATCAATCCCTTATGAGTGGTGAATTACACCACGATTGCCGCCTACGTCACCCATCCGCCGTTCGGACTGATCACTTGACCGGTAATGTATCCGGATTCGGGCAGCGCCAGAAAATATACAAGCGACGATATTTCATCCGGATGCGCCAACCGGCCCGCCGGAATTTCATCTTCGAGCATCCGAATCTCATCGGAAGCCAAATGCTCCAGCATCGACGTATCCACCGCGCCGGGTGCAACGGCATTAACGGTGACGCCCGAAGGGGCTAGCTCCTTCGCCAGCGCCTTCGTAAACGCATTGACGCCGCCTTTGCTTGTGGAGTACAGCACCTCGCACGAGGCGCCGGACAGTCCCCAGACGGAGGACACATTGATGATTCTCCCGAACCGCTGGGAGATCATCCGATCCATGAAAGCCTGGGTGCATAGGAACATGCCTTTTAAATTAATCGACATGAGGGAATCCCACTCCGCTTCGGTAACGTCGGACAACAGCCCATAGTGGGACACCCCAGCATTGTTGACCAGAATATCAGGCTCCATGCCGTGGCTCTGGAGCTTTTCTTTCATCCGCAAAATCTGCTCCTTGTCGCGCAGGTCGGCCGATACCGTCAGCACCCGCGCGCCATGCTCAAGGCATCGCCTCGCCACTTCATTGGCCGCTTCATGCGAATTCATATAGTGGATGATCACATTCATCCGAACCGACGCGAAGCGCTCGGCAATCGCCGCTCCGATTCCCCTGCTGGCGCCTGTAATAAGCACCGTCATCTCCCCGATCGGCTTCATTTCCTTTCCCATGCCTGTCATCACCTACGGACTCACCACGATCGAAACAGCCAGCTGATTCCAATCGACATGCTCCTGAAGACGGCGGTTTACTTCTTCAAGCGTGATCGATTCATAGACTGGCAGCACTTTAAACAGGTCGGCACCGCGGAACTGATAACGTGTAAATTCATGCGCAATGTTCTCAGGGGAATTGAGCATGCGCAGGTAACCGCCCATTTTTTTCTTGCGGGCCCGCTCAAAATCATCCTCCCGGAATCCGCTGGCCTTCAGCTTATCGACTTCTTCGCGGATGCGGGCAAGCAGGGCGTCCGGATCCTTCGTATCCCCGCCGACCGCGGAGAACGCATACTCCGGCGAGCTGTTGTATTCGTGCCCGAAGCTGTCCGAGATCAGGTCGTCTTCATACAGCTTCTGATACAGCTCGGTGCTCGCCCCGAACAGAAGATCCATCATCAGCTTGGTGGTCAAATCCCGGCGCAGCTGCTCCTCACCAGACAAGCCCGTCTCCTTCTCCTTGAAGCCGAACAGGCACTTCGGCAGCGATACCGCAAGCCGGCTCTCGCGCCGCTTCTCGGCGACCTCCGTCGGCTCAGGATCGAAAATACGCTCAATCTTGCCCTGTTGATCATAAGATTTCCGCGCTTGGTTGGAACGGATCAAATTCATCGTCTCTTCCGGGTCCACCCCGCCGACCACGAACAGCAGCATATTGCTTGGATGATAGAATGCATTGTAACAGGTGTACAGGTCTTCCTTCGTGATCGTTCCGATGGACTCCACCGTGCCGGCAATATCAATATGAACGGGATGCACCTTATACATTGCCTCGATCAGCCCGAAATATACGCGCCAATCCGGGTTATCCTGGTACATATTGATTTCTTGGCCGATAATCCCCTTCTCCTTCTCGACGTTCTGGTCCGTAAAATAAGGGTTCTGAACGAAATCGATCAAGGTTTCCAGGTTTTCATGGATATGATCCGTAGCGGAGAATAGGTACACGGTCTGGTCAAAACTGGTGAAGGCGTTGGCGGAAGCTCCGTTGGAAGCAAATTTCGCAAAGATATCGCCCTCTGGCTCCTCGAACATTTTGTGCTCGAGAAAATGCGCGATCCCGTCGGGCACCCGAACCTCAGCTGCTCCCTCCACCTTGAAGTGATTGTCCACCGAACCGTATTTGGTAGCGAAGGTCGCATAGGTTTTCTGGAATCCGGGCTTTGGCAGCACATAGACGCGCAGCCCGTTATCCATCACCTCGTAATACAGCGTCTCCTGCAGGTTGTCATAATGAATGCGTTCCACGGGCTATTCCTCCTTTTGACCTTTCAGGAAGTAAATCGTGTCCAGTGAAAATGCGGAGGCCGCCTGCTTCACATCATCCGCGGACATGCGATCCACCTGATCGAGAAGCTCATCCGGCGTGCGCTCCTTGCCGGACAGCTGGCGGTTGAAATCATAGGCGATCATCTCGAAGGCCGAATCCTGCATTTCCTTGATCACGTTCCGGATCATGGCCTTCGTCTGGGACATCTCGATATCCGTAATGGCGCCTTGCGCCATATCATCCAGCTGCTTGCGGATGATATCCACCGCTTTGTCAAAATTTTGAACCTCAATGCCGGACTGGATCGTGGCGATGCCTTTATGCCCGTCATAGCGGGAAGAGGCGTAATAAGCGAGGCTTGCCTTCTCGCGCACGTTGACGAACAGCTTCGAATGCGGATATCCGCCAAGAATGCCGTTGTAAAGAAGGGCTGCGGCATACTCGTCGTCCCCGTACGTGATGGTGCTGCGGAGCCCCATGTTCAGCTTGCCCTGGTTAATGTCCAGCTGCTCGATGACCGTTTGGGTATCTCTAGCCGCCGCGCGCGTAACCGAAGGCTTGTAATCCTTGGTCTGCGTCCGGTCCAGCTTGAAGTGCTCCTCCACAAGCTTCTTTACTTCATCAAGGGTGGTATCGCCAACCACGTACAAATCAAGCACCGACTCATCCAGCCATTTCCGGTAAGCCTGATAAAGCCCATCCGGCGTGATTCCTTCGAGATCCTTGCGTTCTCCCAAAGGATGCAAACGGTAAGGCTCATCCTTGCACATTACCTCGATGCAGCGCTCGGCGGCGTAGCGGATTTTATCATTCACGATGGATTCGAGCTTCTTCCTTACGGTATCGCGCTCGGTCTGCACGTATGCTTTGCGGAATGCGCCGTTCTCGAGCACCGGCTCCGTAAACGCCTCGCCTAAAAATGCAAACGAAGAAGAAAGCAGGCTCTCCGGGCTGTTTACGAACGAATCGTTAATCGTGTCCATCCGGAAGTGAACGATCTGATAATCGCCCCGTTTATAAATATCGAAGCCAAAGCCGGCTCCATACAGCTGCTCAAGGCGTTCCCGGAACGCTCTGGTCTCGGGATAGGATACGGTTCCCCGGCGCAGCACGAATGGCGTCAGCGCGGTCGTTGTGACGGTATCTTCAGCTAAAGGGCTTCCGGCGTAAAGCGATATCGCAAATGTCTTGAATCGGCGCGTAGGCAGCACGTGGATCCGCATTCCACCGGCTGTGCCGTGTTCAAATTCGGTTTTCGTCAAGGTCCTTATCCCCTTACTTCGTGGATTGTCATTGCCATAATTTACTCATCATTTATCGTTCATTCTAACCCATTGCAAAGTGAAGAAGCAACCGAAGACAGGTCCCCGGTTGCTTGTAAAACGGCTTACATACAGAAGATATGCTGTCCGATGGTCTTGACCTGAGGCCGTGTCCAGATCCAAGGCGATGTCGCCGTTTTCGGGTTAAAGTAATAGAGACAGCCGCCGGTCGGATCCCAACCGTTGATGGCCTGGATCACCGCTTTTCTGGCATTTTCGTTCGGCTCGAGCCAAATTTGCCCGTCCGCGACGGCCGTGAATGCCCGCGGCTGAAAAATAACCCCGTGCGGCGTATTCGGGAAGCTTGGCGACTTGACCCGGTTTAAAATAACGGCTGCAACGGCAACCTGGCCCTCGAATGGTTCGCCCCGGGCCTCCCCATATACCGCGTTGGCCATGATCTTAATGTCATTTTCAGATAAACCCATCGTATTCGAAGAGGCCAGGTTGTTGTCTCCCCCGCCGCCTGCATTCCCTGCATTCCCAGCATTCCCTCCGGCTCCGGCTCCGGCATTGCCGCCGCCCCCTTCATGAAGCTTCGGCTCCGTCGGCTTAAAATCCTTCGTTGCATTGTACAGCTTCAGCTTGACCTTCGGTCCGACGATGCCGTCTACCTTCATTCCGAATTCGGATTGGAACCATTTCACCGCTCCCAACGTTTTGGAGCCGAATACGCTGTCGATTTTTCCATAATAAAAGCCCAAATGCTTTAGACGGCCCTGCAGCTCATATACATCCTCGCCATAGGAGCCGAATTTGATCGTTTGCTGGCTGAAAGTGGGTATCGCATCCTGTACTGCCGGATTGTCGTCTGCATGAAGGGTGCCTTGCGCGAATACCGTGCCTGATAACAGAATCGCCGTGCTTATCATAATCAAGATTCTCGAGTTTTTCATGCTGCGCTCTACCTTTCTCTTATGGTTTAACAAGCCTCGCTAACGTATATTATGACAAGCCTGCCATGTTCCTATGCACCTGATGAACCTTGGGCACGGAGCTGTATCGATGGGAGGAACATTTCGTGCAGCAGGATGCTTTTTCACGACAAAAAGGGTGCCCGCGTGATCAAATGATCATTACGAGCACCCATTTTTAACGCAAATTAACACCATATACGCAAATCATGACCATTGCTTCATCCATGAAGCGATTCGCTTTGATCCAGCTCGACGCATGCCATGACAAGAGCGCCTACCCCGTGAAGGTCATTTTCGCAGCGGTCCCTCTGCACGTAATGCCTGTAATCGCCGACGCCTGTCCCGATACAAATATCGGGCATGATCAGCTGACCCCGTTCATTGTAGTATACCGCATCGACCAGTCCCTGGTACCCGCGCCGAGCATGCTCCAGGCACGAAGAATCCAGATGGCCCAGCCGCACGCCCTTTGCCAGTGTATACACAAAGAGGCTTGAGCATGACGTTTCCAGCCAATTATCCGGCTCCCCTCCTTTATCCAGCACCTGATACCATAGTCCGCTCGCCGGGTCCTGGCAGCCAACGAGAGCCTTGCATAAGTCGCGCAGCACCGGTATAAGCGTTGCCCTTCCCGCATGATCCTCAGGGAGCATATCAAGAAATTCGACAAGCGATAGCGCATACCATCCCACGGACCGCCCCCAATATTCGGGCGATTGGCCTGTGGCCGGATCGGCCCACGGCATATGCCTGCTCTCATCCCATGCATGGTAATACAAGCCGCTCGCTTCATTCCGCGTATTTTTTCGCATCAGCTGCTCCTGATACAGCACTTCATCATACAAATGCGGCTGCCCGTATTGCTGTCCGTATTTCATCGTAAACACGCCGCCCATGTACAGCCCGTCAAGCCACATCTGGTAAGGATACCGGTCCTTATGCCAATATCCTCCCTCGGTCGTCCGGTTCAAGGCAGACTGCAGGCGAAGCAGCTTATCCGCCGCTGCCTTGTATTTGCGCTCTGGCTTGATCGCGTCCAGCTCCAGCAGCAGCAGGCCGGCCTGAACGGAATCCAGCTCGCCGCGGTCCAGCAGTACATTCCCGTTTGTATCGACGAGATGATCGACATAACCTTTTATATATTCCAAATATCGCGCTTCTCCGCATCTCCTCCAGAGCTGGAACATTCCCGTCAGAAACACGCCCTGATGGTAATGCCATCTCCCGGCAGGCGGGAGCTCCTCAGGGGAAAATGTCTCCATGATGGAACGGCAGGCCTCGATGCCAAGCCGGAGTGGTGTAATGTCTGCGGGCGCTTTGTGCTGCGTTTGATTGGACATCTCTACTTCCTCCCTTTAGAGGTTGTTCAAAAAGTCATCTTTGATCACGAAGCGAATCAAAGTAACCCGGCATCGAATCTTGAATTCAGCCGGGCCGAAGCATAAGCTTCAGTGTTGAAAAACCGGACTTTTGAACTCGCTCTTTAAATGATCTGCTTGAGCTGAACATCAGAATACCGGTTTACAGAATAACGCCATCCTTGAAGATGGAGATTTCCCGGAAGCCGCCCATTTCGTTATGTGTCCGCCGCACCCCCGAGGCCAGCTGAAGGATCTGATCGGTCAATGCCTCCTCGAGCTCTTCCATACGGGCTCCTTCCACCAATGTTCCCGCATTGAAATCGATCCAATGGGGCTTACGGGCGGCGAGCTCCGAATTCGTAGAAATCTTTACCGTTGGCACTGGCCCGCCGAACGGCGTTCCTCTTCCCGTCGTGAAGAGCACGAGATGCGCTCCGGCCGCTGCAAGCGCCGTAACGGACACCAAATCATTGCCGGGAGCCTGAATCAGGTTCAATCCCGGGCGGCTAGACCTTTCGCCATATGGCAGGACAGCGGAAACGATGGCCGTTCCCCCCTTCTGCGTGCATCCCAGTGATTTTTCCTCCAACGTGGTTATGCCGCCGTCTTTGTTACCAGGGGAAGGATTTTCATAGATTTGCTGGCCATGGGAAATGAAGTACTGCTTGAAATCATTAATGAGCGACGTTATCTCTTGGAATACCTGCTCATTTTCCGCCCGTTCCATCAGGATCGTCTCCGCGCCGAACATTTCGGGCACCTCCGTCAGCAGCGCAGTGCCGCCTGCCGCCGTTACCCAATCCGCGATCCGGCCGGCTAGAGGGTTGGCGGTAATGCCGGAAAGCCCGTCGGAACCGCCGCATTTAAGCCCGATCTTCAGCAGCGACAACGGAAGCTCGGAACGCTGATAGCCCTCGGCATAATTCACAAGCTCCTCGATCATCGCCAGCCCGGATGCAAGCTCGTCTTCTACGTCCTGTGCACGCATGTATCGGACTCTGTCCGGCTCGTCTTCACCGATTAACGCCTGCATCTGGTCAATTTGATTGTTTTCGCAGCCCAATCCGACGATCAGCACGCCTGCGGCATTGCCGTGCCGCGCCAAGGAAGCAAGGAGGCGCTGGGTATGGGCCAGATCGTCCCCGAGCTGGGAACAACCGTACGGATGCGGGAAATGGTAAACCCCGTCAATTCCTCTACCGCGAAACTGCTGGTCTGCCATCCGGGCGAGCTGCTCGCAGGTTTTATTGATGCAGCCGACGGTATTAATGATCCAAATTTCGTTGCGGATGCCGGCTTCGCCATTCCTGCGCAAATAGCCCTGGAACGTTGGCCCCGCTTGGGCCGGATTGCCCGCCGGAACGAATGGCGGATCGCTTGTACGGCCAGGCGTATATTGGTACTCCACCTCGCCGGCAAGTCCCGTCTTTAAATTATGCGTATGGACCCACGCCCCGGGTAAAATAAGCTGCGATGCCTTGCCGATGGAATAGCCGTACTTCAACACCGAGCGGTCCTTCTCGATGACCCGAAGCGCCACTTTATGTCCCTTCGGCACATCCTCGGCTAACTCGATAGCATGCTCTTTCCCATTGATGGTGACTACGGCATGTGCACCCGCCGTTAAAGGACGGAGCGCAACCCCTACATCATCTTTAGGGTGAAGGATAATTAAATCGGTCATGATTGCTTACGCTCCATTTCCTGAAGATTTCGGTGTACGCTCTGGACCAGCCCCGGAATATCGTTCAGCTTCTCGCCCCACAGCAGCTCCGAGCCCAAGATGGCATTCACCCGCTCGAGCCGGCTCCATTCCCCGCGGAGCTCCTTCTGCCACACGTCATGGAGAAACGCTAATGCGTCCGGATCGTCCCGGAGCAGCACCGGTTCGCCATCCAGACGGGTCCCGTGCCACTGATTATCGATCTGATGCGGCTCATAGAGCCTGATTAGCGACGACAGCGCCAGTGTGATTACGTCAGGGAGCTTGCCGTACTGATCCGCATAGCCCTTCAGGCCGGGGAGCAGCCGCACTCTGAATTTGGAAACGCTGTTCATGGCGATGTCGCCCAGCTTATGCCGGATAAAAGGGTTAAGGAACCGCTCCCAAACCGCATCGGCGTACAGCTTTGCGGATTCTGGAGGCAGCGGGACCAACGGGACGATTTCGTTCAGCATGGCTTCTCGAATCCGCGCTCCCCACATCGGGTGCTCAGCTGCCTCCCTGACCTCGCTTACACCGTGTAGCAGGCCGATCAGCGCCATTAATGTATGGGTCCCGTTCAGAATCCGCACCTTGCGGATCTGATAGGGAGACAGATCCGGAACCCATTCCACCTGCAGTCCAGCTGCTTTCAGCGGCAGCCTCCCGTCCAGAGAAGGATCCCCTTCAATCGCCCAGAAGTAATAAGGCTCTGCCGTATTCAGCAGTCGGTCCTCAAAGCCCCATTCGCGAAAATATTCCGGCGCATTGTCGGGATATCCGGTCACGATTCGATCGACCAGTGAATTCAGAAACATATTGCATTCGTCTAACCATTTCCTGAATGCGTCAGACAGTCCCCAATCGTCCGCATGCCGGAGCACAATCGCCTTCAAGGCGTCTCCGTTCCGCTCCAGCAGCTCGCACGGCATGATCATCAGGCCTTTGCCGGGATCTCCCCGGAAATGCTCGAACCGTCGATTCAGAAGCATAGTCAGCTTCCCGGGATAAGTGGCCGGCGGCTCGGAAGGAGTCCAAGGGATCTCCTCATAACAAATTCCGGCCTCGGTCGTATTGGACACAATGAGATCAAGCTCTGGGTTTTCAGCCATCGACAGGAATGTCTCCCACTCCGAATAAGGATCGATAAATCTTGAAAATATGGAAATCAGCTGCCGTTCTTCGATTTCATGTCCGTTTTGAATTCCTTTGATCAGCAGCCCATAAATTCCGTCCTGATCGCGTAGCTGGTCCAGCTTATATTTACCACCCGGCCTCGGCTGGCTGACGGCCACGCTGCCCCGGAACAATCCCTGACGGTTGCACTCAAACAGCATCCAATCGATAAACCCTCTCAAAAAATTGCCTTCTCCAATCTGCAATGCTCTTACGGGATAACTGCGGGCATCCGTCTCCGGCTTTAGCTTCCCTGCCTCCCGCTGCTCCAGCGTATGGCGGTTAAGCAGCGGAAGCGTATCTTCACGCATCGTATCCATCGTCATGCTCCTTCTCTCGACTGTCCGAATCGGAAGTAGGCTTCTGCATTGTAATAGCAAATATCCTGGACAATTCCGCCCAGCCATGGCAGATCTGCCGGGGCTTCCCCTTTCGTGACCCAGTCTCCGATGAGATCGCACAGCACCCGCCGGAAGTATTCATGACGCGTATAGGACAGAAAGCTTCTGGAATCGGTCAGCATGCCGACAAAGCGGCTGAGCAGCCCCATATTTCCGAGCTTGCTCATCTGATCCATCATGCCGTCTTTCGTATCGTTGAACCACCAGGCCGATCCGAACTGGATTTTCCCCGCAATTCCATCTCCCTGGAAGCTTCCGATGAGCGCAGCAAGAATGTCGTTGTCTCTAGGGTTCAATGAATACAGAATCGTTCTCGGAAGCGCTTGTTCTTGATCCAGGCGGTCCAATAAACGGACCAGCGGCTCGGCAATCAAGCCGTCGTGTATCGAATCATAACCGGTATCCGGACCAAGCTGCCGGAACATCCGGGTGTTATTGTTCCGATGAGCGTTAATATGAAATTGCATCGCCCATCCCAGCTTTGCGTACATCCGACCCAGCTCAAGCAGTGTTGCGGTCTTGAACTGCTCTTCTTCTTCACGGGAAACCGGACGCCCTTCAAGCGCTTTCAAAAAGATGTCTGCGACTTGACGCTCCGTTGCTTCGCGGTACGGCACAAAGTCGAGGGCATGATCCGAAACCCGTCCCCCAACCGAATGGAAAAATTGTACCCGATCCGACAACGCCTCCAAAAATTCGGTGTAGCTTCCAATGTCCTTCCCGCACCGCTCCGACAGCTGCTTCACCCAGCCCGTGAAGGTCGGACGGTTGATTTCAAGCGCCTTGTCCGGCCGGAAGGAAGGCAGCATCTGAAACCGGCTTTCCCCTTCTTGCGCTAGCTTGATATGGTATTCCAGGGAATCCGCCGGATCATCCGTCGTGCACACCACTTTCACCCCACTTGAAGCGATGAGCCCCCGTGTCGTGAAATCATCCTCCATTAAACGCGCATTGGCCGCTTCCCATATACGCGGCGCATTTTGCTCATTGATGATCTCCTGAATCCCGAACAACCGCCGCAGCTCCAGATGGGACCAATGGAATAACGGATTGCCGAGGGTTTTGGGAACCGTTTTCGACCAGGCAAGGAATCGGTCATAGTCCTGAACGCCTTCTCCTCCGGTGATATGGGCCTCATCTATGCCATTGGCCCGCATGGCCCGCCATTTGTAGTGGTCTCCGTTGATCCATGCCTCGGTCAAATTGCCGAACCTGTGGTTGTCGTAAATCATTTGCGGATTTAAGTGACAGTGGTAGTCGATGATCGGCATGTTCTTCGCATAATTATGGTATAAGTTCTGGGCTGTCTCGCTGTTCAACAAAAAATGCTCATCCATAAATGCCTTCAATGGGTTCACCTGCCATCTCTTTAGATTACTTCTAATCATACGGCATCATCGGTTGTATTTCTTCACGTTTATTGCTTACTTCGTTTAAAAATCAACATATCTTGCTTTTTTATTCCCGGCCCGCCTGATAGAATTAGAATTAAGATGATGAAACCCAAAAACTGACCGGATATTCAATAGGAGGGCACAGCGATATGCCAGTCGATCATCACATTGTCTCTTTTGGCAACGAAGAAGAGGAATTTTACTATCATCGCATTCATCGAACGCGGCCCTTCGAGCGGAATAACCATTATCACGGAACGTACGAGATCTATTATCTGATCTCCGGTGAACGCAGTTATTTCATTAAAGAAAAGCTATATTCGATCCAAGCCGGAGATCTGATCCTGATCAACAAATTCGATGTTCATAAAACATCCGGCCAAGGCGATCCCGAGCATGAGCGCATTGTCATTAATTTCAGCGACTCCTTCCTGGGCAGCGGTCATCCGTTCCTGCCCGCCAGCTTGCTGACGATGTTCGAGCTGGACCAGCCCGTACTGCGGCTGAGTCCTTCCGAGCAGAGCAGCGTCATGCAAATTCTCGACAGCATGGCTGCCGAAATTTTGAACCGGCCTTCAGCCTTCGAGCATATGCTCCGCCTGCTGCTGACAGAACTGCTGATCAAGGCGAACCGCTTGTCCGCTTCCGCCATAAAGCCTGCGTCACCGTCCTTGAACCCGCTGCATCAGAAAATTACGGATGTCGTCCAGTTTATCAACAGCCATTATCCGCTCAAAATCACGCTCAAGCAGCTCTCCGATACCTTTTACATCAGTCCGTTCTACCTCAGCCGCATATTCAAGGAAATCACCGGCTTTACGATCGTCAATTATATTCAGCTGACGCGGATCCGGGAGGCCCAGCGGCTGCTGGTCAGCACCGACCTGCGGATCGTCGATATTGCGGAGACCGTCGGATTTGAAAGCCTGACCCATTTTGACCGCACATTCAAAAAAATGACCAGCATGACCGCAAGCCGATACCGGAAGTTGAATAGCCAAGTATAAACACTCATGACGGGCAGCTCATCCTGGCCACAGTTGATGGCGATGATATCAGGAGCTAACTCATAAACCATCCCCGACTTGCTTATTACCCGCTTTTTTCGTTCATCCCATATATATAAAAAACCGGAAAGGGCGTTTCTTCATCCATAAGAAACGCCCTTTCCGGACCTGATCGGCTTAAACTTCATCAGCTTATTCGGTTTTGCTGCTGCTGATACTGCTCCATCGACATCAGCACTTCGCGTGGCTTGCTGCCCTCATAGGGACCTATAACCCCGCGGGCTTCCATGGAATCGATGAGCCGCGCCGCTCGGGTATAGCCGACGCGCATTCTCCGCTGCAGCAAGGAAACGGAGGCCTGCTTCGCTTCAAGGACGATGGTGACTGCCTGATCGTACAGCTCATCGAGCTCCTCATCCTCGGATTGCCCGGACTCCTCAATCTCCGGAACAAGCGATTCGTCATATTCCGCCTGCCCCTGATCGCGCACGAAGGAGACGATATTCTCAACCTCCTGGTCGCTCATAAAAGCTCCCTGTACGCGAATCGGTTTGGATGACCCCATTGGCATAAACAGCATGTCGCCACGGCCAAGGAGCTTCTCCGCACCGGCCATATCGAGTATGGTCCGTGAGTCGACCTGAGAGGAAACGCCAAAGGCGATCCGTGAAGGGATATTCGCTTTGATAACGCCCGTAATGACATCGACCGACGGCCGCTGCGTTGCTATGATCAGATGGATGCCCGCGGCACGGGCCATCTGCGCGAGACGGGTAATAGCATCCTCCACGTCGTTAGCCGCTACCATCATCAAGTCTGCGAGCTCGTCCACGATAACGACGATATATGGCAAAACCGCCGCCGGATTATCATTCATTAGATTGTTATAACCTTCGATATTGCGGGTGCCTGACTTGGAGAAGAGATCGTAGCGCTTCTCCATTTCGACCACGATTTTCTTCAAGGCGAGCGACGCCCGCTTCGGATCGGTCACGACCGGTGCCATCAAATGCGGAATCCCGTTATAAACATTGAGCTCGACCATCTTCGGATCGACCATCAGGAACTTGACCTCATCCGGCTTGGCTTTATACAGAATGCTCGTAATGATCCCGTTGATACAGACCGATTTACCCGACCCTGTCGCACCTGCGACGAGCAAATGGGGCATCCGTGCCAGGTTGCCGACGATCGTCTGGCCCGAAATATCCCGGCCAAAGGCGATCGACAGCTTCGATTCGGCCTCCTGGAAGATCGGTGTCTCCATAACCTCACGCATGGTTACAATGGATACCTCATTATTCGGCACTTCGATGCCGATGGCGGATTTGCCCGGAATCGGTGCCTCCATCCGAATATCCTTGGCAGCCAGCGCAAGGGCGATGTCATCCGTCAGGTTGACGATTCGGCTGACCTTTACGCCGATATCCGGCTGGATTTCATAGCGGGTCACCGAAGGCCCTCTTACGACCTCCAGCACCTTGGCGCGGACTCCGAAGCTTTCCAGCGTAGCTTCCAGCTTGCGGGCCGTCTGCATGTAATCGCTCTGATCCCCGCCTTTTCCGCCATTCTTCGGTTTGGACAGCAAACGGAAAGGAGGCAGCTTATAGGGCTTAGGAGGTGGCGCGGGAGGTGCGGCAGGGATGGATTCTTCGGCTCCATTGCTGGCACCATCCAAGCTGTTTGCGCCTGCTGCTGCGCCTTCTCCCTCTGCTTCGGCTTGGCCATCATTGACCGCACCTTCCGAATGCTGCAGCGATACGTCCATTCCCTGTTCGCCGATTGAGCCGTCCGAATCATCAGCCTCCTCGTGCAGGCTGCCTTCCTGCTTCACCTGCTCGAAGAAATCACGGATAATCGGCGAGGAAGGAGCGCCTGAATGTTCGGCTGCTTCCGGTGACAAATGCGGCTCATCGTCATTCCGGTACAGAACCTTCTCGTCTTCATCATGAACTCCGTTCCCGGCCGTAAATACCGGTGCTTGGTCATCATCATGATCATCGTTGAAATCGGGCGCTGCCTGAGCCGTTTTCTGACCCTTGCCGCCAAACAGCTGGAAAAACTGCGGGGCTTTACGACGCGGCAGCCGCAGCTCCTCCATATCGTCCAAATCATCATCAAAATCGTCCGGCAGCGGCGTCCGCTCTTCCTTCGCGGCTGTTTTGGCAGCGGCTTTGGCCTTCGTCTGCCGACTGTTCATCTTCTTCTGCAGCCGTTCTCCCGCCTTGACGACTCTTACGCGGAACATTCGCATCAAATCCACATAAGACAAGTTCGTAATCAGCATAAAGCTGATAAACAGCATGACGATGACAATAAGTCTTGCGCCAAGGCTGCCAAACAGCATGATCAACAGCGCAAACTGCAAGGCTCCGACATATCCTCCGCTGATATCTCTGCCCATAACGGGGTGTTGATCGCTGCGAACCTCACCATGCAGAAGCTCTCCTTGCAAATCGCTATGTATCTGGCTCATCACATTCGAAGCAGTCAACTGCCCGATGGGAGCCAGCTTGGACCCCAAGCCTGCGATGCTGCTCATCAATGTGAGCGCTAAGACCAGAAGAAGAACGCCGGTTCGTCTGCTGTTCCAACGACGCGGCCATTTACGGTGAATCATCACCATTAATCCGTAATAGATACCGATCAGGGGGATGATGAAATAATATTTGCCAAGCAAATATCCCGACATCTTGGCCAGGGAACGTCCGACCGGCGCCTCTCCGGATAACGCAATCACCGAGAGGGTCATGAGCACGATCCCGTAGATTTCATACTTCAGTACGGCTGCAAAGGCAGCCTTCTTCTTTTTTCTGCGCTTCGCCAAAAAGTCTCACCCCCGAAACCATATTATAGCATAAATTCGGTGGCGTACCTATGTTCTGTTTTCAGCCTTTAGCCTCATTTTCATCGGCTGCGATCGTCGGAATATAGCGAATGATACTGCCCGGAGCATAGCTGGAATTCAAGTAATGCTCGAGCCCGCAATCCAGGAGACGGACGATCCGGGCCTGCTCCTCTCCCATCGGTTCGACTTCCATCAGGACGCTCCCGATTCGGACCTCTCTGAAGCGACTGCCCGGCTCTATATCGTCCGCACCTGGAGCCAGGCTCCGCTCAAGTGGAATAATGCTGTACCAGCTCATTGCGTGATCCCCCCCGGGCTGACTGCTTTACGCTCGGCAATCATGTGATTCAGCCGATGCAGTGCTTGACCTATTCCTCCGACTTCATCCATCAGCCCGTATTCGACCGCATCGGAGCCCGATACCGCCGTACCGATGTCCCGGTTTAGCTCGCCGGTCTTGAACATGAGATCCTTAAACTGCTCCTCTGTGATCCGGGAGTGACTCGTGACAAACCGGACGACTCGCTCCTGCATCTTCTCCATATACTCGAACGTTTGCGGTACACCGATCACAAGGCCGCTCATCCGAATCGGATGGATCGTCATTGTCGCGCTTTCCGCGATGAACGAATGATCGGCTGCAACGGCTATCGGCACTCCGATGCTGTGCCCGCCTCCGATAACCACCGTGACGGTCGGTTTGGTCAGCGATGCGATCATCTCGGCGATGGCCAGGCCGGCCTCTACGTCTCCGCCTACCGTATTAAGAATAATGAGAAGTCCTTCAATTTTCGGATTCTGCTCGGCTGCCACGAGCTGCGGGATCATGTGCTCGTATTTCGTTGTTTTATTTTGCGGAGGCAGCACGAAATGCCCCTCGATTTGGCCGATTATAGTCATGCAGAATACATTGGATTCATTGCCGACCGGCACTCCGGTTTGGCCAAGCTGGGTGATCGCTTCTGTTACGGCACTCTTCTTGCCCTCTTCGGCCGGAGCCGCCGGCGCTTCGGTTTCCCCGGTAATGCCGGCTCCCTTTCTGCCGGTAAACTCTAGCTCATTTTGCATAACGCCATCCCTGCCTTTTCGCTTATTCTTGGGCTGCAGCTATATCCATAGCTGACCCTTAGTATGGCAAGCGACGGCATAGTTTTATGCTTACCGCAGGGATCGGCGTGCAAGTCTTCATATTGTTTCAAGTTATCCTCGTGCATGAGGCGGCCGATTCCGGCACCAACTGGGTCCTCGACAGTACCTTCTCCCGGCAAACCCTCCGATAACATGATCGATGGTCAATCCGCCACGAACTGGATTTTCGCTTGTAGGTCGAAGGAATCCCTGCGGTTTGTAAGACAACATAAAAAGCCCCTCTTTCGCGGAAACCGTCCAATTATTACCTGCGAAAGAGAGGCGACTGTGTGCCTGATTATTTTTGAGGTCGTTATGCTAAAACGACAATTACACTTCCATGATGATCGGCAGGATCATCGGTCTGCGGCGCGTCTGCTCGTACAAGAAGCGTCCGAGAGCGTCCTTGACGCTTGTTTTCAGTGACGCCCACTCGTTTACGTTCTCACTCATCAGCTTCTGAAGCGTGCTGGAAACGATACGGTTGGCCTCATCCAGGAGACCTTCAGATTCACGGACATAAACGAATCCGCGAGAAATGATATCCGGACCGGATACGATGGAGCCGTTCTGCTTGCTCAAGGTAACGACAACAACGAGGATGCCGTCTTGGGACAACAGCTTCCGGTCACGCAGCACGATGTTGCCTACGTCGCCTACACCGAGCCCGTCAATCAGAACGTTGCCTGCGGTTACCTTGCCGGCCTTGCGGGCGGCACCGCCTTGAATCTCTACGATCTCCCCGATATCGGTAATGAAGATGTTGTCCGGGTCGACGCCGACGGACTCTGCAAGCAGAGCGTGACGGCGCTGCATCCGGTATTCCCCGTGAACAGGGATGAAAAATTGCGGTTTCATCAGGTTCAGCATCAGCTTCAGCTCTTCCTGGCTTCCGTGTCCCGAAACGTGCACACCGGAATTGGAACCGCTGTAAATCACATCGGCACCGAGTCGGAACAGCTCGTCGATCGTGCGGCCGACGTACTTCTCATTGCCAGGAACCGGAGTTGCCGCAATGATAACCGTATCGCCAGGCAAAATATCCACCTTGCGGTGGGTCGAGCGCGCCATGCGCGTAAGCGCAGACATCGGCTCTCCCTGACTGCCTGTACACAATACGACCACGCGGTCGGCTGCCATCTTGTTAACCTCTTCCGGCTCGATCAGCATGCCGTCCGGGATATGAAGATATCCAAGCTCGGCTGCGATCGAGACGACGTTCACCATGCTTCTTCCGATTACCGTAACCTTGCGGCCGGTTGATTCGGCAGCATTCACCACTTGCTGGATCCGGTGCACATTCGATGCGAATGTAGCCACCACCACACGCTGCTCGGCCTTGCGGAAAATATCTTCAAGAACGATGCCCACATTTTTCTCCGATGGCGTAAAGCCGGGTCTTTCCGCATTGGTGCTGTCGGACAGAAGGGCGAGAACGCCCTTGCTTCCGATTTCAGCCATCCGCTGCAAATCCGCATATTGGTCATTGACCGGCGTATGGTCGAATTTAAAGTCCCCTGTATGCACCACATTGCCTTCAGGCGTCTCGATGCAGATGCCGACCGAATCCGGGATACTGTGGTTGGTCTTGAAGAAGGTCGCTTTCATGGTGTTTCCGAGCTTGACTTCTGAATCGGCATGAATCAGAATCCGTTTCGTTTCGCCCAGCAGATTCGCTTCCCTGAGCTTATTCTCCACCAATCCGAGCGTCAATTTCGTTCCGTACACCGGAACATTCAAGTGCTTCAACACGTACGGGAGTCCGCCGATATGGTCCTCGTGACCGTGAGTCAGCAAAATCCCTCTCACCTTGTCGCGATTTTCCGTTAAATAGCTAATATCAGGAATAACGATATCAATTCCAAGCATATCTTCTTCTGGGAACTTCAGCCCAGCATCCACGACTACGATGTCATTGGCATATTGGATGACATACATGTTTTTCCCGATCTCACCGACGCCGCCCAAGGCAAAAATCGATAGTTTATCGCTGCTTATTTTCTTAGACAAATGTATCTAACCCTCCTATAGTTTTGGACGTCGTACCATTGTTATATTTAAATTTCAAAAAAATACCGCACCCAGTCACTTGAATTCATTATACATGATGAAAAAGTGAAAACACAAGTCAGCCGCCTACGTGTCCCATAGGATGCCCGAAACGCTGCGGTTTAAAACGAAAGAAGCCGCTGCCTTGTTCAGGCAGCGGCTGTACGTTTACTCGGTTTTGAAGCAGGTATATTACAATGACGCCAGCATCGAACGGATGAACGATGCTTCGCTTTCACTCGGCGAGACGAGCGGCAGACGGACATCTCCTACCTGATAGCCTCTTTCATTCAGGGCGAACTTAACGGCGGACGGGTTCGGAAGCGGGTCCGGACACTCGAACAGTCCCTTGAACAGCGGGAATAACGATTGGTGAAGCTTTGCAGCTTCCTGCACATTCCCGGCAACATATGCATCGATCATATCCTTCATCCGTGCACCGGCAATATGACTTGCAACACTCACGATACCATAAGCGCCTACCGCCAGAGCCGGCAGCGCTGCAGAGTCATCGCCGGAATAGACGATAAATCCTTCCGGTGCGCCTGCAGCGATCGCAGTCACCTGATCGATCGAGGCGCATTCCTTCGTGGCAACGATATTCGGCAATTGCGCCAACCGCAACGTCGTGGCGGTGCTCAAGCTGACTCCCGTGCGTCCCGGCACGTTATATAGCATAACAGGCAGCGAGGTTGCTGCTGCGATTGCCTCAAAATGCTTATACAGACCTTCTTGATTCGGTTTATTGTAATAAGGAGCAACCAGCAAAATGCCGTCGACCCCGCAAGCTTCCGCTTTCTTCGTCAATTCGACCGAATGTGCGGTATTGTTGCTGCCTGTGCCTGCGATAATTTTGCATCTTCCGGCCGCCTGCTTCACAGCGAATGCGAACAATTCGAGCTTTTCCGATTCGCTCAGCGTGGGAGACTCGCCGGTTGTGCCGGCGATCACGAGGGAGTCTGATTTTTGATCCGCAATCAAATGCTCAATTAATCTTGCCGTCTCGTCCCAATTGATCTCGCCGCTGCGATCGAACGGGGTTACCATAGCCGTAATCAATCTTCCGAAATCCACAATGATTCCTCCTTAGCTTTTTCCCGTATACGGGAAAACCTGCTTCATTCTCTACATAGCATATCCTAAATCAGGGCAATCTGCATTACCCATACCTTAATCCCGTACCGATAAATTGATAAACGATGATGTCACACAAACCTGGAAAAACGACACGGATCTATCGATGAAGCTCAAATTTGCTGTGCAGCGCGCGCAGCGCCTGAGCCATATCTTCTTTTTTGACAAGCACCCAAATCGTTGTATTGGAGTCAGCCGATTGCAAAATCGAAATATCGTGCTCGCTCAGCGATTCGACAATTTTCGCCATAATGCCAGGCACACCGTTAATGCCGCCTCCGATTACCGATACCTTCGCGCACCCGGATAAGCTTCTTGGCTTCAATCCAAGGTTCTGCAGAACCTCGATCGCTTTTTCCGAATCGCTGTCGAATACGGTATAAACAACCCCCGTCGGGGTAACATTAATAAAGTCTACGCTGATCGAATGCTCAGCCATGGATTTGAATACCTTCAGCTGCAAGCCTTCGGTCCGATCGCACTCGACCGAAATTTGGGTAATGTTGCTCACATAAGCAACGCCGGTCACATAACGGTCTACAATACCGGATTGGATATCCCTGAATCCTTCAGGCTGGGTCACAAGCGTTCCTTCGCTATCCGAGAAGGTCGAACGGACGCGAACCGGAATTTGGGACTGCATCGCGATCTCCACCGCTCTCGGATGAATGACCTTGGCCCCCTGATGGGCCATGTTGCAAATCTCCGTGTAGCTTACATAGCTTAACGGCTTGGCATCCTCTACAATCCGGGGATCTGCCGTCAAAATGCCGTTGACATCGGTATAGATATCCACCATTTCAGCGCGAAGCGCCGCACCCAGTGCTGTTGCGGAGGTGTCACTGCCTCCTCTGCCGAGCGTCGTTAAATCACCCGACTCGGTCTGCCCCTGAAAGCCCGTCACGATCACGACCTGATATTGCTCCAGCTCCTTCAACACCCGGTCAGGCTTCACATCCTTGATGCGTGCATTGCCGAAATGATTGTCGGTTAGAAATCCGGCTTGGGCGCCCGTCAGAACCGTAGCGGTAATGCCCTCATGGTGGAGCAGGCTGCACAGGGTTGTCGCCGATATCACTTCTCCACAGCCCAGCAGCATGTCCCTTTCCCTGCTTGGTAGTGCATTTCCGTTATGCTCGATCCAATCAAGCAGGGTGTCTGTTGCGTAGGGTTCCCCACGTCGTCCCATCGCGGACACCACGACAACCAATCGATACTGATTGTCCAACTCGCGCCGGATGTGTCCGATAACATGGGTTCTCGCTTGCGGTGTGGACAACGAAGTGCCTCCGAATTTTTGAACTAAGATGCGCATGCATATTCCTCCGTTTATCTATGCCCGGGAGCGTGAAAACTCGGGGCCGACCGACTGAAACGGCCGGCTATTTAGCCTGGCCGCTTCGGTTCGTGCAGGTTGATTTCAGCAAAACTCCATGGTCTGCTGTTTTTCGAATGTTAAGGTTCTAAATGATGCCTATCGTATTAATGAGCGTATTCCACGAGCATCGGCTGCAGCTGTTTTCCTTCCAACGCCGCGTAGCAGGCTTCCGGTATCAGGTCCATTCTCGCCACGAGCGAGTTCGGCTTCTGCTGCGGGTTATCCTGGCCGAACGGAACGAAATATATATTCTTCGTAACCAATAGTTTGGCGATATTGGCTGCATTCAGTCCCAGTCCATCGTTCGTTGAAATGGCAAGCACGAGCGGTCTGCAGTTTCTCATCTGCGCCTTGGCAGCCATCAGAACAGGGCTATCCGTCATCGCGTTCGCCAGCTTGCTGGTCGTATTCCCTGTGCAAGGTGCAATGACCAGCACATCAAGAAGCTTGGAAGGTCCAAGCGGCTCCGCCTCAACAATCGTAGAAATAATATCATTCCCGGTTATATCTTTCAACTGTTTCTGCCAATTTTCCGATGTCCCAAATCGGGTATCCGTCGTCATGATGGTGCTCGATACAATCGGAATCACATTCGCTCCGCCCGATTTGAAACGCTCGATCTGCGGCATCACTTCTTCCAGCGTGCAGTGGGACCCCGTCAGGGCATAGCCCACCGTTTTTCCATTCCAATTCATTTCGCATCCCCCCGAATCTTGATTTCTTCAGAAATCAGCTCCACCAGCGCATTGGCGATAATGATGCCGGCTGTCTTAGGAGCCACGATTCCGGGTAGTCCGGGTGCGAGCATGGCTTTGATACCCCGTTTTTCGGCATAGCGAAAATCGCATCCGCCGGGTGCGGAGGCGAGATCGATGATAACGGCCTCCCGAGGCATTTTCGAGATGATTTGTGCTGTGACTATCATAGTTGGAATCGTGTTAAAAAGCAAGTCAATGCCGGCTACGTGAGTCCCCAAATCCTTTATGAGAAAAGGCTTCCAGCCCATTTCCTCCGCTCTGGCATAATGCTCCGATTTCCGTACGCCCATCATGACATTCGCACCGAGCCCCTGCAGGCTCCGCGCCATCGTAAATCCCGTCCGGCCCATGCCGAGCACCATGCTCGTGGATCCATGAATCGTAAAATCGGTATTTTGGATCGCCATCATCAGCGCTCCTTCTGCCGTCGGGATGGAGTTGTAGATCGCTACATCGTCCCGCTCAAATATTTCCACCAGCTTGATGTTATATTTGTCGCACAGCGATCGTAAATAAGGTTTGGCCATGCCGGTATAAACGACTCCGTGCTTCGGCATAGCGGCAATATGATCCTCCTGCAGCCGTAATGGACCTTCCGAAAACAATGCGCTGACACGTCCTTCATCATCACAGCCCACTACCGGCAAAATCAGGGCATCGGCATCCGCCATCAGCTCGGTGGAAAGCGTCTCGCGCGTAACCCCTTGGAATGAATCCTGCAGCTTCTCAAAGCCCGCGATCATGACGGAAGCATCCATCTCGGCGCACTTGCGGATCACTTCAATTTGCCTTGCGTCTCCTCCAACGAAGACGGTCCGGACTCCAGTCAGCATGGAAGGCGTCGCTCCTTTCTTTCTAACCAATGTATAGACCATCTTATGCTGCGGCCCATAAGGTGGTGAGCGAATTATCCATGTAACGCGTTGGATAGCCCCTTACGCTGCGGGAAGCGAGGTTTCGGCCCTATTGGTCATCGTCGCACGGAAGACGCGACAAACCGGGGATGTCCTTGGCAACGTCAAAAAAGGCCGCCTTGGCTAATCAGCCAAAACGACCTTTCCAATTCGATGTGTAGAACTCGTAAACGCGAGCCTATTTCCCCGTGTGTCCAAATCCGCCCGTACCGCGAACGGTTTCGGACAGCTCTTCCACCTCGGCAAAGGCGACTGCAGGCACGGTCTGAAATACCATTTGCGCTATCCGCTCGTTCCGCTCGATCGTAAATGGCTCTTGTCCCAAATTGATGAGCAGCACCTTCACTTCGCCGCGATAGTCGGCATCGATGGTGCCCGGCGAATTCAAGCAGGTAATCCCGTGCTTGAACGCCAGTCCGCTGCGAGGGCGGATTTGGGCCTCCAGCTCTGCCGGCATGGCCATTGCAAAGCCAGCCGGGATCAGCTTGCGCTCGCCGGGCTGCAGAACGACCGGCTCCGGTACAGCGGCATGCAGGTCGAAGCCTGCAGCGAGCTCGGACATTTTCACAGGCAGCTTCACATCTTCATTACCGGGTAATCTATGGATTTGAACGTAGTGCAACAAATTCATTCCTCCTAAGTCCATTCAATGCTTTGTCTGAGGTTCCAACCATCGCGAGTGCATATGGAGTATTAAACATTCGGTCGAGGACGGCATTCACATCCTCCATGCTTACTTGCTCAATGCGCTTGATCAGCTCATCAAGGGTGTGATGCCGGCCCAGCATCAGCTCGTTCTTGCCAAGCCGGTTCATGCGGCTGCTGGTGCTCTCCAGACTAAGGATGAGGCTTCCCTTCAGCTGCTCCTTCCCCTTCTTGAGCTCCTGCTCCGTCATTCCGTTCGTTGCCAGATCATGCAGCATCTCGATCGTCAAATCCAGCACGTCCTTCGTCTGCTTGGGCGCCGTGCCCGCATAGATGGTGAACATGCCGCTGTCCGCATGGGAGCTGTGATAGGAATATACCGAGTAAGCGAGCCCCCGCTTCTCCCGGATTTCCTGGAACAGCCGCGAGCTCATTCCACCGCCGATGGCATTGTTCAGAAGCACCATTGCATATTGCAGATCCTCGCCGATCGAGCAGCCCGGGAACGACATGCAGATATGATTCTGCTCGGTCTTCTTCTTCCGGAACTGGACGCCATCCAGAAATGACGGCACCTCAAGGGCTTGGGGCGCACGGCGATTGGAAAATCCGCCGAAGTGCCGCTCCAGCAGCTCGATCGTTCCTTCATTGATATTTCCGGCAAGCGCAATGACCGTATTCTCGATCGTATAGTGATGTTCCATGTAAGCGCGCAGCGCATCGGAGTCCATCGCTTCCAGCCGTTCCTTCGTACCAAGGATCGGAAATGCCAGCGGGTGATCGCCATAAACGGCCGTTGACATCAGGTCGTGCACCAGATCATCCGGCGTATCCTCATACATGGCGATCTCTTCCAGAATTACATTCTTCTCCTTGGCCAGCTCTTCCGCATCCAGCTTGGAGTTGAAGAACATATCGGAGAGAACATCGACAGCAATCGGAAAATGCTCATCCAATACCTTAGCATAATAGCAGGTATACTCTTTAGCCGTGAACGCGTTGACGTTTCCACCGATCGCATCGAACTGCTCGGCAATCGCACGGGCGTCAAACCGCTCCGTCCCTTTGAACATCATATGCTCTATAAAATGCGTAATCCCATTGATCTCCGGCGTCTCATTGCGGGATCCGGTCTTCACCCAGATGCCGAAGGATACCGAACGACTTGTGGGGATGCTCTCCATAACCACACGCAGGCCGTTTGACAATTGTATTTTTTTCACGCAAGGCCCCCCTAACTGTCCATCCAGGTTCATTTCAGCTGACCAACAGCCTCATGCCATCCATTCATTCTATCAAACTTTACCATGTGCCACAACACCCTGGACTTCTAGGTTCCACCCGGCATGATCCGGTCAGGCGAAAGCGTCTGGCTGACCGTGCCGATCGATAGACCCTTGGCCCGTATCCCGTCAATCATGCCCTTCAACGCTTTCGAGGAGGAGTCTGTTGGATGCATGAGAATGAGGAAGCCTGGTTCGACTTTACTGCTTATTTTCTGAACGACCGCTTCCGGCGCAGGATGCTGCCAGTCCACGGTGTCAAGCGTCCACAGCACCGTTTTCAGCCCCCGGGCATGGGCGATCGCTACCGTCTGCTTGTTGAAATCGCCGGAAGGGGGCGCAAACCATTTATTTTCCACCCCTAAACTGGTCTTAAGCAGCTCCTGCGTTTTCGCAATTTCCAGATCGGCGCGTTCCCTGCTTAGACGGCTCATGTTGGGATGGGTGAAAGCATGATTCTCGACTTCATGGCCCCGCTTTACAATCTCGCCTGCAAGCTCCGGATTTTTCTTGAGCCAGCTGCCGTCGAGGAAGAAGGTGGTCTTGATATTTTCCTCATCGAGCGTATTCAGCATGGGCTCCAGAAATTCGTTGCCCCAGGCAACATTAATCATGAGCGACACCATCGGTTTATTCGGGTTCCCCCGATAGATCGGGTGAGATGCAAGATCCAGGTCGTTTAGCGTTACTTTGGCCGGAATTTCACGATATACGAGCGGGAGGGCCTCTCCCTTCCCCCGGTTCTTCACGGCCAGATTATATGTAGCCTCCACATCGACCTCAAGTCCGTTATAGCCGGGGATTGCCTCCCATACTCTGTCCACTCTCGCGTCAACAGGCTCTACTCTTTCCTTGGCAGCCGCAGCCTCAATCTGATTGAGCAGCTCCACGTCGACTACCGCTCCCGTAAGACTGCTGCTGTTCACGAGCTTTGTATTTGCCGCGGGCTCAAGTCCGGACACATAACCCCACGCGCCGCTGAACACGGCGGCAGCCGATACCAATGCGGTACCGGTCAGGAGCACGGCGATTTTCTTATCTTTCATGGGCTCTCCCACTCCCCCTCAGGCAGCTTTGTCCCATTTTATGTGCCGGGCTCCGGAATTATGAGCCAAAAGTAGAGCTGCGGCCTCGGTATGAGGGTGTATGGCGAGCTAGACGCAAAAAAAGAGCCAGAATCAGGTTCTGCCTCTTTCTTCATTTGCTATTTCGGACGCTCAGGCCATGGCCCGCGCTTACTTCGCTTCCGCAGTCAATACCGCTTTGCGCGACAGGTTAATGCGTCCTTGCTGATCGATTTCCGTGACCTTAACGGTGATGACGTCACCAATGGCAACAACATCCTCCACCTTCGCCACCCGCTCGGTCGACAGCTGGGAAATGTGAACCAGCCCGTCTTTATTAGGCAAAATTTCCACGAACGCGCCGAACTTCTCGATCCGTTTGACGGTACCGGTATAAATTTCGCCGACCGCGACTTCCTTCACAATGCCTTCGATAATCGTAAGGGCTTTGCGGTTCATCTCTTCATTCGGAGAAGCGATAAATACGCGTCCATCCTGTTCGATATCGATCTTCACGCCGGTTTCCTCAATGATTTTGTTGATAATTTTGCCGCCGGCTCCGATGACATCGCGGATTTTGTCCGGATTGATCTGCATCGTGATGATCTTAGGCGCATATTGGGACAAGCTTGCTCTCGGTTCTTTGATGACCTCCATCATTTTGCCGAGGATATGCATGCGTCCTTCCTTTGCTTGCTGGAGTGCTTCCTGCAAAATCGCGCGGTCAATGCCGTCGATTTTGATATCCATCTGAATGGCGGTAACCCCATCCGGCGTTCCGGCAACTTTGAAGTCCATATCGCCGAGATGGTCCTCCATTCCCTGGATGTCCGTCAGAATGGATACATGCTCTCCGTCCTTAATCAAGCCCATGGCTACACCTGCTACAGGCGCTTTGATCGGTACACCGGCATCCATCATCGCCAGCGTGCTTGCGCAAATGCTCGCCTGGGAAGTCGATCCGTTCGATTCAAGCACTTCCGATACCAGGCGGATCGTGTACGGGAACTCGGCTTCATTAGGAATAACCTTGCTCAGTGCACGCTCACCCAAAGCACCATGTCCGATCTCCCGGCGACCCGGCGCGCGGAGGGGACGAGCCTCACCTACGCTGAACGGCGGGAAGTTATAGTGGTGCATGAAGCGCTTGGTCTCTTCCAGGTCGATGCCGTCAAGAATCTGCACATCGCCGAGGGCACCCAAAGTACATACGCTGAGCGCTTGCGTTTGACCGCGCGTGAACAAGCCGGAGCCGTGGGTTCTTGGAAGCAGACCCGTGTCGCATTCGATCGGACGAATCTCGGACAGGCCGCGTCCGTCCGGACGAACCTTGTCATGCGTAATGAGACGACGGACTTCCTCCTTCACGATGTCGTGAAGAACCTCTTTAACATCCTTCAAAAGTTCCGGCGTTTCAATATACTTTTCCTCAAATACGGTATAAGTCTCTTCATTAATCGCATCGATGGCATCCTGACGGGCATGCTTCTCTTCAATGCGAACGGCTTCGACAAGGCGGGCCTCCGCAAACTCGCGAACCTCGCGATTGACGTTTTCGTCTACGGCATGGAGCTTCACTTCCATCTTTTCCTTGCCGGCAACGGCCACCAATTCCTCGATCTTCGCCACAATCTTCTTGATTTCCTCATGACCGAACATGATCGCTTCCAGCATCACTTCTTCCGGAACCTCATTCGCTTCGGCCTCAACCATCATGATCGCGTCTTTCGTACCTGCAACGACGAGATAAATGTCACTGGCTTCCTGCTCTGCAATTGTAGGGTTCACGACAAAATTGCCGTTAACTCGTCCTACCGCCACGCCGCCGATCGGTCCGTTGAACGGAACATCGGAAATGCTGAGGGCTGCAGAGGTACCGATCATCGCGGCAATTTCCGGCTCGCAGTCCTGATCCACGCTCATGACGAGATTAAGGACCTGAACATCGTTGCGGAAGCCTTCCGGGAACAGCGGCCGGATCGGACGGTCAGTCAAGCGGCTTGCAAGGATTGCTTTCTCGCTCGGTCTGCCCTCCCGCTTAATGAATCCCCCCGGGATTTTACCAACCGCATACAATCTTTCCTCATAGTTCACCGTTAACGGGAAGAAATCCAAATCCTTCGGCTCACTTGAAGCCGTCACCGTACAGAGAACCGCCGTGTCGCCGTAACGGACCATAACAGCCGCATTTGCCTGCTTGGCCAGCCGACCGGTTTCGAGTACGAGAGGTCTTCCGCCAAGCTGCATTTCAACACTAGTTTCCATGTATTCCCTCCTCATAGGGATAAATTTTTTTGTCGTCTTCTAGCTTTCAGTATTGCCTAAAAACAGCATCATCTTTAATAATGCCGCCCGTTTGATCGATCGGAGTGTTTCACTGGATTCTATTGCTCGAGCTTATGTACGACAAACAACGAACTCATCTTGGAACACTCGATGACGAAAGCGGGAAACGCCGGCAGAAGCTTAAAGCTTGTGGAAGGCGAATCGGGTATATCAATATCTATGTGAATATCTTTCGCTGCAAAGCCTCGGCTTATGAATAACAGCATGGCTTTACAGGAAAGCGGGCAAACGAAAGCAATTTCCATAATACTTAGAAAAGAGCCCGGTTGTGCCGCTGTCGTTCCAAGAAGGACAGTGGACAACCAGGCTGTTTTCGGTAAATCCTATGGATGATTAGCGACGCAATCCAAGCTTCTCGATCAAAGCACTGTAACGTTTTACATCCTTGTTTTTCAAGTATGCAAGCAACTTACGGCGTTGGCCGACCATTTTCAGCAATCCACGGCGGGAATGATGATCCTTCTTGTGCGTACGCAAGTGGTCAGTCAAGTTCGTAATGTTTTCCGTTAGGATAGCGATCTGCACCTCTGGAGATCCTGTATCGGACTCGTGAGTTTTGTGCTCGTCAATCAGTTGTTGTTTACGTTCCTGAGTCAATGCCATCCTGTTCACCTCCTTCGTCATAATCGCCGTTGGCCCAGATACCGACGGTGAGATCAAACATCCAAGCCAAGGTTAAATTGCCCGAATCCCGGGCAACCTCTAAGAGTATAGCATACTTTTCCGAAAAAAGAAAATCCGATCCGCTAATTTATCGAAAAAGCGTGCTGCCCTATTCCATGTCCTTGAGAATCCTGCGGGCTTCGACCGCATCCCGGTGAATCCACTCGACAAGCTCCTGCACCGATTCGAATTTATGCTCTTTCCGAATATATTGAACCATCTCCACCGTCATGACCTGACCGTATAAATCGCCGCTGTAGTCGAAAAGATGCACCTCGAAGATCGGCTTCGTGATGCCTTCATGGAACGTTGGCTTGACACCGACGTTCATGACCCCGGCAATCCAGCCCCCCTCCTGATCCGAACGGGCACGCACGGCGTACACGCCCAGGGCCGGGATGACGTACGGATCCGTCAGCTCGAGATTCGCCGTCGGAAAGCCGATCTGCCTTCCGCGCTTCTCGCCGTGGATTACGGTTCCCCGAATGCTGTAATTTCTGCCGAGCCACCGGTTAGCATCCGCGAGCTGTCCGGTCTGCAGGGCAATCCGGATAGAAGAGCTGCCTACCTTCTCTCCATCCACTAAGAATGGCGGAACGGTGACGACAGACATCGCCCCTTCGCTTAATGCCTGAAGCTTGACGGCATCTCCCGCTCCCTTATGACCAAAACGGAAATCGAATCCGACCACGGCCGTCTGCAGCGAGAGCGGGAGCAGCATGTCCGATACGAACGCGTCCGGACTGACTTCAGAGAACGCCTTGTTGAACTCCACAACGTACAGGATATCAATTCCCATCTCCTGCAGCAGCTTTTCCTTATCAGCTTGGGGAGTAAGGTAGCCCTCATAATTTCCTTTGCCGATCACATCTTTGGGATGGGGATAAAAGGTGATGAGAGCGGCAGGAAGCCCTTGCTCCCGCGCAATTCCGACGGCCGTCGTAATCACGCTCTCATGACCCAGATGCAGACCGTCAAATTGTCCGATGGCCGCGACCTTCGGCACGCCGGCTTCCAATACGTTCTCCGGATTTATGGGGTAGGACAACGATACAATCCTCATGTTTCTCACCTCCATTCAACTAGAACAAGCACTATCTTGAAAATACCTTCACTGGCACGATCGCGCCTGATTCGGCTTGCCGCTTGTAGATTCCAAGAAAGCTTCCTTGGCTGTCATAGAGCCGGATCGGCTCGTCGCCTTCAACCAGAGGCTCCACGGCTCTGGCGGACAAGCGCTGTCCTTGCAGGGCAGCTTCCGCTTTCTCATCCGATACGGTATGAGCCGGAAGATGGGAGACCGCCCGGTCGACCGGAATCAGCTTATTCTGAAGCTGTCCTTCCTTCATAAGCTGTTCAATGGTTTCAAGGGTCAGGCAGTCGGCTGCCGGAATGCCGGCCGAGATCGTGCGTACAAGCCGAACCATGACGGAAGGAACGCCGAGCTTGCGGCCGATATCAACGCACAATGTGCGGATATATGTACCTTTGGAGCACAGCACCCGAAACGATATTTCGGGATAGGCGCCGCTGGCGTCAAAGCCGGTCATCTCAATCTCATGAATGGTGACGGTCCGGCTTTTGCGTTCAACGGTCTTCCCTTCCCGCGCAAGCTCATACAGACGCTTGCCGTTTACCTTGACGGCGGAATACATCGGGGGAACCTGGGAGATTTCACCCACAAACGAACTCAGCGCTTCCTCCGCTTCCTCCCTCGTTACCAGCACGCTGTCTGCCTCTTCAATGACCGTACCCGTGGCATCCTCCGTATCCGTAGCATACCCAAGACGCAGAACAGCCTCATATTCCTTCGGCAGTTCCTGCATATACTCCACGACTCGCGTCGCTCTGCCCAAACACAGCGGCAGCACTCCCGTAACCTCCGGATCAAGCGTACCCGTATGGCCAATCCGTTTCATGCGGACAATTCCTCTTACTTTGGCTACCACATCATGCGATGTCCAGCCGGCGGGCTTATGCACGGCCAAAATACCTTCCAACTCTGTCATAACCGTAGTCTCACCTGCTCCACAACGCGGGGGATAACATCCTCCAAAGGCCCCTCCAGACTGCAGCCGGCAGCCCGGACATGGCCTCCGCCTCCGAACCCTTGGGCAAGGGCGGCAACGTCGACTTTTCCGGCGGAGCGAAGGCTAACCTTCACGATACCGGATTTCAGAAGCTTAAACAAGATTCCGACCTCGACGCCTTGAATATTGCGGGGATAATTGACAATCCCCTCCAGATCCTCGCTGGCTGCACCGCAGCGGTCCATATGGTCAGGGGTAACGTGCACCCATGCGATTTTTCCATCCTCCGACACCTGGAGCGTATTCAGCGCTTCAACAAGCACTTTCATCTGGGGAAGAGTCATCTCTTCCAGCAGGATCTCCGCGAGCTCCGGCCCGTTAACGCCATGACCTAGCAGCTCTGAGGCAATGCTCATCACTTTAGGCGACGTGTTCGTATAACGGAAACCTCCGGTATCTGTAAGAAGCCCCGTATAGACGGACGTAGCAATCTCGGCATCCCAGGTGATCCCGCATACATTCAACAGGTCATACAGAATTTCTGCCGTCGCGGCGGCTTGAGGCAGCACCAGGTTAACGGAGCCGTACCGGTCATTGGTAGGGTGGTGGTCGATGTTCACGATTCTGGCATTCTCGGCAAACAACGTCCGGATGTGCCCTACCCGGGCAAAATCCGCGCAATCCACGCAGATCACATACGTAAACGTCCGATCCGGCAGCTCTTCCGACCCGTTGATAATATCCTCGGCATGCCACAGCATGTTCATTCGTTTCGGGATCGGCCCTTCATTGATCATCGTGAATTTCTTGCCCAGACATGAGAGAAGCCAGCCCACCGCAAGGGTGGAACTGACTGCATCTCCATCGGGCTGAACATGCGACACAACCAAATAGTCATCGTGCTCCAGCAGAAACGACTTTACCTGCTGCAGCTCTTGCTCATAGGTCTGCATTCGCCCTCTCCTTTATTTACGAACTTGCATTATTTCTCTTCGCGCTCTCCGATTTCGTTGAGCAGCTTCTCGATCCGGCTGCCATAGGCAATGGATTCGTCAAACTTGAAGATCAGCTCCGGAACATGCCGGAGACGGATCCGTTTGCCAAGCTCGGAACGGAGGAAGCCGGTGGCCTTTTCCAGACCTTTCAAGGAAGCTGCCTTCTGTTCTTCGTCACCGAGCACGCTCAAGTACACCTTGGCTTGTGACAAGTCATTCGTCACATCAACGCCGGTCACGGTAATGAAGCCGATTCTCGGATCTTTGATTTCAGTCTGAATCAGTTGGCTGAGCTCTTTCTTAATCTGCTCGCCTACGCGCCCTGTTCTGATTTTTGCCATCGTTGATCACCTCGTTTATTAGCGCTCTACCGTCTCCATGATAAAGGCTTCGATGACGTCTCCTTCTTTCACATCGCTGTAGCTGGCCAACGTAATACCGCACTCGTAGCCTTGTGCCACTTCCTTCGCGTCGTCCTTGAAACGCTTGAGGGAATCGATCTTGCCCTCATGAATGACGATGCCGTCGCGGATCAAGCGGGCTTCGGCATTGCGCGAGATTTTTCCGGAAGTAACCATACAGCCTGCAATCGTACCAATCTTGCTCACTTTAAAGGTGTTGCGGACTTCCGCATGTCCGATCACGGTTTCTTTATATTCCGGATCGAGCATCCCCTTCATAGCTTGCTCAATTTCCTCGATTACATTATAGATGACACGGTGCAGACGCACGTCAACCTTCTCCTGCTCCGATGTCTGTTTTGCTTGAACATCCGGACGGACGTTAAAGCCGATGACGATCGCATTGGAAGCAGCCGCCAAAATAATATCGGATTCCGTGATCGCTCCGACGCCGCTGTGGATGATTTTTACGCGTACGCCTTCCACTTCGATCTTGTTAAGCGAGCTCTTCAAGGCTTCAACCGAGCCCTGTACGTCACCCTTAATGATCACGTTCAGATCCTTGATCTCGCCGTCCTTGATATGCTTGAACAAGTCGTCGAGGGTTACGCGGGTATTCGTGTTAAGCTCAGACTGACGCTGCGTGACCGCACGCTTCTCGGCGATCGAACGCGCCTTGCGCTCGTCCTCGAACACCATGAACGGATCGCCTGCGCCCGGCACTTCCGTAAGACCGGTAATTTCAACCGGCGTGGATGGACCGGCTTCTTTCAGGCGGCGCCCTTTATCATTCACCATCGCCCGGATGCGGCCGAAGCAGTTGCCCGCTACAAACGCATCGCCGACTTTCAGCGTTCCGTGCTGAACGAGGATACGTGCAACCGGGCCTCTTCCCTTATCCAGCTCCGCCTCAATAACCGTACCGCGGGCACGCTTATCCGGATTGGCTTTGTATTCATTCACTTCGGCAACAAGCAGAATCATTTCGAGCAGATCCTCGAGACCCATGCGCTGTTTTGCCGAAACGTTAACGAAGATCGTATCTCCGCCCCATTCCTCCGGCACAAGCTCGTATTCGGTCAACTCCTGCTTCACCTTATCCGGGTTGGCAGACGGTTTGTCGATTTTGTTCACGGCCACGATGATCGGCAATCCTGCCGCCTTCGCATGGTTGATCGCTTCTACCGTCTGCGGCATCACGCCGTCATCGGCTGCGACAACAATAATCGTCATATCCGTAACCTGCGCACCGCGTGCACGCATAGCGGTAAACGCTTCGTGGCCCGGTGTATCCAGGAAGGTGATCTTCTTGCCGTTGATTTCAACTTGATAAGCACCGATGTGCTGCGTGATGCCGCCGGCTTCGCCGCCGCTCACGTTCGTGGAACGGATCGCATCCAGCAGCGTCGTTTTACCGTGGTCGACGTGACCCATGATGGTAACGACCGGAGGGCGCTCCCTCAGATCTTCAGGCGCGTCATTCTCTTCGACTGTCTCGAACCGGTCTTCTTCCACCGGAATCTTCACTTCAACCTCGACACCGAACTCCCCTGCAAGCAGCTGAATCGTCTCGATGTCCAGCTCCTGGTTGATCGTGGCCATCACGCCGAGGAAAATCAGCTTCTTGATGACTTCGGAAGCGTCCTTATGAAGCAGCTTCGCCGTTTCACCGACGGTCATGTCGCCACGGACGATAATTTTCTTCGGCGTGTTGTCGATTTTCTCACGAGGCGGCTGCTGGTTGTTCTGGTTCCGTCCGCGGTTATTCTTCCCACCGCGATTGTTGCCGCGGAAACCGCCCTGGCGGTTGTTATCATCAAACCGCTTGGAATTGTTGTTGTTATTGTTTCTTCCGCCCCGGTTGTTTTGACCGTTGCTGTTGTTCTGGCTGCCGGAGTCATTGCGTCCCGTTCTGCCTTGCGGACGCGAAGCGCCTTGAGCGCCGTTGTTCTGCGGACGAGCACCGCCTTGACCTCCGCCTTGCGGACGGGAGCCGGTTGCTGTACCGCCTTGCGGACGGGAGCCAGTTGCTGTTCCACCTTGTCTTGGTGCCTGGTTGCTGCGATTTTGGTTCTGGCTTCCTTGAGCCGGGCCTGATTGGTTTCTGCGAGAATCCTGTCCCTGTCCTTGTGGACGCTGGGAACCGGATGTGTTCTGGTTATTTTGATGATTTCTACTATTCATACCTACCTGCTTTTCCTGTTGTTTTTTGGGTTGACCTTGACCTTGACCTTGACCGCGCTGACCTGCATTTCGAGAGCCGTCTTGCCCGCTGCTTACTTTCGCATCAGCAGCGGAAGAGTTGGAAGCAACCGACACGGGCGGCTTGCGGCTCTCGCCGCGGGAAGCGTCCGCACCGTCACGCTTGGCTGCCGCATTCGATTTGATATCCTTAAAGAACTGCTCAACTTTGGATACCGTATCGTTCTCCATGACGCTCATGTGGTTGTTAACCGGAATGTTCAAACGCTTAAGGATCGTTATAATTTCTTTACTGCTCATATTCAGCGATTTCGCGTATTCATATACGCGAAGTTTATTGTCTTTGTTTTCTTGTTTACTCAATATACTCCACCTCCGACATTGTCTCCATTGTTCTGGAGATCATTTCTGCGAATCCTTGATCCGTAACGGCCAGCACAACCCGCTCGGGTTTACCTACACTTGTGCCCAGACTTTCCCGGTCAAATCCGATTACCAGAGGGATGTTATAAGAACCGCATTTGTCGCGGAACTTTTTTTTAGTATTATCTGAGGCGTCACCCGCAAGAATAACCAACTTTGCTTCTGAAGACCGGATGGCTTTGAGCACGATCTCATCACCCGTAACCACCTTGCCGGCCCGCATGGCCAGGCCGAGCTGAGAAAGCGCCCTATTCATCATCGGCTGCACGCTCTTTAGCAGCCAGGAATTCATCCTCAACCTTGATGAAATCCTGGGCCAATTGTTCATAGATCTCAGGTTTCACTTGCTGCTTCAACGCTCGATCCAAAGCTTTATTTTTGTGTGCAAGCTTGAAGCAGGAAACTTTGCCGCATAGATAAGCGCCGCGGCCCGACTTTTTGCCGGTCAGATCAATCATGACCGCCTCGTCGGGCGTTCTGACAATCCGGATCAGCTCTTTCTTCGGCATCATTTCCTGACATGCCACACATTTACGCAGCGGTATCTTTCTCTGTTTCAAGACGCTTACCCCCCGCTTGTTTCGGAATTAATCCACGGAGACGGAATCCTGGTGCATTTCACCGGATTGGGATTTTGGTCTGCCAAATTCCTGCTCCGCCTGGCTTTCGCTCTTAATATCGATCTTCCAGCCTGTCAATTTAGCTGCAAGGCGCGCATTCTGGCCCTTGATGCCAATGGCCAGTGAGAGCTGGTAGTCGGGAACAATGACGCGGGCCATCTTCTCATCCTCGAACACTTGAACCTCAAGCACTTTCGAAGGACTGAGGGCGTTGGCCACGTACTCCTCAACCGAATCGGAATAGCGGACGATGTCGATCTTCTCCCCGCGGAGCTCATTCACGATCGTCTGAACGCGCATCCCTTTCGGGCCAACGCAGGAGCCTACCGGATCGACCTCTTCATTACGAGAGTAAACCGCAATCTTGGAGCGGTAGCCCGCTTCACGCGCAACCGAACGGATCTCGACGACGCCGTCGAAAATTTCCGGAACCTCCAGCTCAAACAGGCGCTTGAGCAGCCCCGGATGCGTGCGGGAGAGCATGATTTGCGGACCTTTCGTAGTGTTCTCGACCTTCGTGATATACGCCTTGATCCGATCGCCATGCTTGAACTTCTCGTTCGGCATCAGCTCCGTAAGCGGAAGCGCGGCTTCGATCTTCCCGAGGTCGATGTAGATGTTTCTAAGGTCCTGGCGCTGCAGCGTACCGGTGACGATATCGTCTTCCTTGTCGATAAACGCGCTGTAGATCAAGCCGCGCTCGGCTTCCCGAATGCGCTGCGTAACGACCTGCTTCGCCGTCTGAGCCGCGATTCGACCGAAATCGCGAGGCGTTACCTCGATCTCGGCGATATCCTCGAGCTGGAAATGCGGATTGATTTCGCGTGCCGCATGCAGCGAAATTTCCGTCCGCGGATCCAGAACCTCTTCAACGATCAGCTTCCGTGCAAACACTTTGATGACGCCGGTATTGCGGTTCATGTCCACACGGACATTTTGCGCAGTGTTGAAGTTACGCTTGTAACTCGAGATCAGCGCAGCCTCGATGGCTTCAAACAACACATCTTTGCTGATGCCCTTCTCTCTCTCCAGCTCGTTCATCGCTTCAATAAAATCCATACTCATTGAAAATCGGTTCCCCCTTTCAAAACTTCCGTCTAAAAAATGATGGCCAATCTGGCGCTGGCTACTTTTGCATATGGAATAACGTGCTGTTTCTTGCCCGTTTGAATAACAAGCTCTTCTTGCTCGAAGGACTCCAGCTTGCCCTCGAATTCCTTCAGCCCGTCGACCGGCTCGTATACCGTAACGAATACGTTCTTGCCGACAGCCTTGGCGACGTCCTCCTTCTTCTTAAGCGGACGTTCGGCGCCCGGAGAGGAAACCTCGAGAAAATAAGCGGTCGGAATCGGATCGTTCTCATCCAGCTTCTGGCTCAGATATTCGCTGATTACTCCGCAATCGTCAATATCAATGCCGCCTTCTTTATCTACAAACACACGCAGGAACCAGCTGCTTCCTTCCTTTACGTATTCCACATCGACCAGTTCGAAGCCGTGTTCATCCAGATACGGCTGCACCATTTCTTCCACAGTCGTTTTAATCTTTGATGTGCTCAAAGAACATAACCTCCAAGTTGATTTCCTATATACCAAAGAGTAAAGAGTGGGTTGCCCCACTCTTTACACAACGGTTTTATCTCCATGATTACCAAAAAAATTATAACATAGTCTGGTAATAGTGACAAGTATGACTCCTTGACTGTCAAGGAAGCCTCCTGAGCAGCAACGGGCCCGCCCTGAGAGATATGAAGAAATCAGAATAATGAGAGCTGATTGCTCTCCGGCAAACCGCGGAAGCAGCCCATCTGGGTCAGAAGTTCCACCGCCGTCTTACTCGCCTTGGACTTCTGCTGGAAATCTTCTATCGATAAAAACTCGCCGAATTCGCGCGCGGCCGCAATGTTGCGGGCGGCGTTTTCGCCGATACCGGCCAAGGCCGAGAACGGCGGGATGAGCGAATTTCCGTCAACCGTAAATTTCGTTGCATCCGAACGATAAAGATCGATGCTCTTGAAGGTAAAGCCTCTGGCCGTCATTTCCAGCGCCATTTCCAGGATCGGCAGCATGCCTTTCTCCTTCGCGCTGGCTCCGAAGCCGAGCTGCTCGATCTCCTCGATTCGGCGGTAAATCGCCTCATATCCTTGACAGCACAGCTCAATATCAATATCCTCGGCGCGGACCGAGAAGTACGTCGCATAGTATTCGATCGGATAATACAGCTTGAAATACGCGGTACGCACTGCCGAGATAACATATGCAGCCGCGTGGGCTTTCGGGAACATGTACTGGATTTTGAGACAGGAGTCAATGTACCACTGAGGCACCTTGCATCGCTTCATCTCGTCGATCCATTCCTGGGTAAGCCCCTTACCCTTCCGCACGCTCTCCGTAATCTTGAAGGCGAGGCTTGCATCCATCCCGGCCTTGTAGATCAGGAACAGCATGATATCGTCACGACAGCCGATAACCGTCTTGATGTTGCATGTGCCGTTCTTGATAAGCTCCTGCGCATTGCCGAGCCATACGCCGGTACCGTGTGAGAGGCCGGAAATTTGCAGCAGGTCGGCAAAGCTGGACGGCTGGGATTCCACAAGCATCTGCCGTACGAACTTGGTTCCCATTTCCGGAACGCCGTAGGTCGCCACCGGAGAACGGATTTGCTCCGGGGTTACCCCGAGCGCTTCCGTGGAGTTGAACATGCTCATTACCTTCGGATCATTCATCGGAATCGTCGTCGGATCGACGCCGGTCAGATCCTGCAGCATCCTCATCATCGTCGGATCATCGTGTCCCAGAATATCAAGCTTCAGCAGGTTCGCATCAAAGGCGTGGTAATCGAAATGCGTGGTCTTCCATTCGGCGTTGACATCGTCGGCCGGATACTGAACCGGGGTGATATCCTCCACCTCGATATAGTCCGGGACAACGACGATACCGCCGGGATGCTGACCGGTGCTTCGTTTCACGCCGGTACAGCCAGCGGCTAGCCGGTTCAGCTCCGCACCACGCCAACGCTTGTTATGATGCTCCTCATATTTCTTCGCAAAGCCAAACGCCGTCTTCTCGGCGACGGTACCGATCGTCCCCGCCCGAAACACGCTCTTCTCGCCGAACATTTCCTTCGTAAAGTTATGGGCATGCGGCTGATATTCCCCCGAGAAGTTCAAGTCGATATCGGGAACCTTGTCCCCTTTGAAGCCGAGGAACGTCTCAAACGGAATATCCTGTCCTTCGCCTTTCATCATGTTGCCGCAGTTCGGGCAAGCCTTGTCCGGCAAGTCGAAGCCGCTCGGCACGCTGCCGTCGAGGAACCACTCGCTGTGCTTGCACTCTTTGTTCAGGCAGATGTAATGCGCCGGCAGCGGGTTAACCTCGGAAATGCCGAGGAAGGTGGCAACGACCGAAGAGCCGACGGATCCCCGTGAGCCGACCAAGTATCCGTCGCGGTTCGATTTTTTTACCAGGCGCTCGGAGATCAGATAGTTCGCGGAGAAGCCGTATTTGATAATCGGCTCAAGCTCCTTCTCCAGCCGGGCTACGACAACCTCCGGCAGATCGTCCCCGTAAATCGACCGTGCTGTCTCATAGCAGGTGTTGCGGATCTCTTCGTCCGCTCCTTCCAGGATCGGAGTGAACAGCTTATCCGGGAACAGCTCCAGCTCTTCGAACCGGTCTGCCAGCTCCGACGTATTGGTTACGACGACTTCATAAGCCTTATCCTCGCCCAAGAACTCGAATTCCTCCAGCATCTCCTCCGTTGTCCGGAAATGCGCATCAGGCTTGCGCATATCCTTCAGCGGACTGAATCCGGTAATACCATGGATCGTAATGTCCCTGAACAGCTTGTCCCGCGGTTCCAGATAGTGCACGTTACCTGTGGCGATCACCGGCTTGTTCAGCTTCTCGCCGATCCGCACCACTTTGGATATGGCCGTCTTGATTTCTTCGGGACTGCCGACCAGGCCTTTATCCACCAAATGCATATACATCGTCAGCGGCTGGATCTCCAGCACATCATAGAAGGCCGCAATTTCTTCCGCTTCTTCCTCGGTCTTGTTGAGCACCGTCTCGAAAAACTCGCCCTTTTCGCAACCGGACAATACAAGCAAGCCTTCGCGCATCTCCTGAAGCTTGGATTTCGGTATGCAAGGCACGCGCTTAAAATACTCCGTATGCGACATCGACACCAGCTTGTACAGATTCTTCTTGCCCGTCATGTTCAAGGCATAAATGCCGCAGTGGAACGGACGCGCATTGGACAGGTCCATGCCGACGTAGTCGTTCAGCCGGTCCAGCATCTTGATCCCCTTCATTTTGTCCGCGTCCGCAAGCAGTCCGTTCAGGATGCCCGCGAGTGCAACGGTATCATCGATCGCACGGTGATGGCTTTCGAGCGCAACCTTGTATTTATCGGCAAGCGTGTTGAGCCGGTGGTTTTTCATCCCCGGATGCAAAAGCCGCGCAAGCTCCAGGGTATCCAGATACGGGTTGTCCAGTGTGTCCATGCCGGCATTTTGCAGCGATGCCTGAATGAAGCCCACGTCGAACCTTGCATTGTGCGCGACAAGCACCGCGTCCCCAACGAATTCGACGAACTCCTTCAGAACCGGTTCAAGCTCCGGCGCGTCCCTTACCATATCATCGTTGATGTTTGTCAATTGCTGAATATGGTACGGTATCCGCTCATGCGGATTGACGAATGTCGCGTACCGGTCGATTTCCTTGCCCTCATGCATTTTGACGGCGGCCAGCTCGATAATTTTGTTCGCGGTTATCGACAGACCCGTTGTCTCGATATCGAAGACGACGTAGGTTGCGCTGCTCAGCTCGATCGGCTTCGCCTGCTCCACGATATTCACCGCATCGTTAACGACGTTCGCCTCGAGTCCGTAAATCATCTTGATCCCGTTCTTCTTCGCATGCTTCGCCGCGTCGGGATAGCACTGTACACCGCCATGATCGCTGACGGCAATCGCCTTATGTCCCCAGCTCGCCGCCGTTTTGATATAGCGGTCGATCGGCGTAACGGCATCCATCGTGCTCATGGTCGTGTGGAGATGGAATTCGACCCGCTTTTCAGGCGCATTATCCTTCCGCGATGGCGGAGCTTTCACCTCGGACAAATCCGTAGGAATCATGACCAGCTCCGGCACCTGCATGAACCGGTCATATTCCACCCGGCCTCTGGCCTTAACCCATTTGCCGTCGGCAAGCAGGCTCAACACTTTCAGATCATCCTTCGTCTTGGCAAACATCTTCATCTGCAAGGAATCGCTGAAATCGGTCAAATTGAAGGTGAACAGCGTGCTGCCGTTTCGCAGTTCCTTTCGGTCCAAGCCAAAGATTGTACCTTGGATCGTAATCTTCTTCTCCTCGTCCTGGATATCCTGGATAGATACCGGCTGGTCCTTTATGTCGTAGCCGACCTGCAGCCGGTCCGGAGCCTCATCCTCGTCACCGGCATCCATCTCGGCTTCCAGGCTGCTCATGAGCTGCTCGATAACCTCCCGCTCTTCCTGCCGCTTGCGCTGCTCAAATTCCTCATAGGCAGCCTGCCCATTATCGCCGACCTGCATTTTAACGCGGAGCTGCAGATCGAAGTAATGGCTGAAGAAGCGGGTGATGGCCGTATCGATTTGCTTCTTCCGGGCAAGCTCGAGCGACATGCCGTCCGACATCGTCAGCAGCAGCTGCCCGTCCTCCACCTCGTGCCGGGCTCGGGTCATCCAGCCGTTAACGGATGGAATCTCACGGTGTACCCACTCCAGGAACAAATTCCAGTACTCCTGCACAATGTCGGCAGCCTGCACATTGCCCTGATACCGGAATACAAATACGATGCGGGCAATATGATTCATCTTCTCCTGTATTCTCAGGCAGAAGGTCCGATACACCTCGGCGGGAACGAGCGTCTCCTTCAGGATCGTAATCTTCCACTCCTTGCTCGCCCGGCTCGTCTCCACCTGCTCGATGATACCGTCCAAGAAATAGGGTTCCACCAGATTGGCCGGAACTTCGCCCTGCTTCATCAGCAGTTCAAGCCGTTTCCTTTTATCTTCTGCTGTGCCCATGGTTCCCTCCCCCTAAGTTTTCACGCGAATTGCTTATAAAAACAGTAGAAGCTTCCGCCGGCAGCATCCACACGTCCTGCCTCGAAACAGAGCGATGGGTCTACTGCCATCCGGAAGCTTACTCCAGACGCACATATTCCGGGTACAGGAGAACGAAGAAGCAATCTGCAGCCCTCCTCCCTCTACCCGGAATATCAAATTATCGGTATATTAATACGCTCTGGCAAACAGTACGGTATGCTTCGCATCATCACCGCAAACGAGACATTTCGTCTTCGTCTCGCCCGGCTCAAAAGGTATGTTCCGGCTGGTCGCCCCGGTCTCCTGCTTTACGGTATCCTCGCAAGCCTCGGAGCCGCACCAACCCGCCAGGGTAAATCCGCGCTTCTCTTCCATGCTCGCCTTCATCTCGTCCAGTGTATCCACCGAATAGAAATGATCCTCGCGGAACTGCTTCGCGCGGTTATACATTTCTTGATGCACCTGCTCCAGCATGCTCTGAACCTCTTGGACCAGATTGGCCTGCTCGACGACTTTCTTCTCGCCGGTGATTCGGGATACCAGCACGCAAACCCCGTTTTCCATATCACGAGGTCCGATCTCCAGTCGCACCGGAACGCCGCGCATTTCATACTCATTAAACTTCCAGCCCGGGCGCACATCCGGATTATCGTCCACACGAACCCGGATACCGGCCGCTTTCAATTCACGGTAGAGCTCATCCGTACGGCCAACCACGGCATCACGAGTCTTCGGAGGACCGATCGGAATCATAATGACCTGAGTCGGCGCAACCTTCGGCGGGAGCACCAATCCTCGGTCATCCCCGTGAACCATGATCAAGGAGCCGATCAGACGCGTGCTGACGCCCCAAGATGTGGTGTGGGCATACTCCAGCGTATTTTCGCGGTTCAAATACTGAATCTCGAAGGCCTCCGCAAAATTGGTGCCCATATAATGGGATGTCCCTGCCTGGACAGCTCGTCCGTCCTTCATCATAGCTTCGATGGAGAACGTGTCGACGGCTCCGGCGAATTTCTCCGATGGCGTCTTCTGTCCTTTAATCACCGGAATAGCCAAATAGTTCTCAACAAAATCCTGGTAGATGTCCAGCATTTGCATCGTTTCTTCCCGAGCCTCGGCTTCGGTTTCATGAGCCGTGTGGCCCTCCTGCCACAGGAATTCGCTTGTACGGAGGAACGGCAGCGTTCGCTTCTCCCAACGTACCACGTTCGCCCACTGGTTGATCTTCACCGGAAGATCGCGATAGGATTGAATCCATTTGGAGTACATATGCCCGAACATCGTTTCGGACGTCGGCCGAATCGCCAGACGTTCCTCCAGCTTTTCTCCTGCCGCCTCGGTTACCCATGGCAGCTCCGGATTGAAGCCTTCTACATGCTCTTTCTCTTTCTGGAAGAAGCTTTCCGGAATGAACAGCGGGAAGTACGCATTGCGGTGCCCCGTTTCCTTGAAACGGCGATCCAGCTCCTCCTGGATATGCTCCCAAATTTCATAGCCGTCCGGCTTGAACACGATGCAGCCCCGGACCGGCGAATAATCCATCAGGTCCGCTTTTTTGATGACATCGATATACCAGCGGGAGAAGTCCTCTCCTTGCGGCGTGATCTCCGTCACGAATTGTTTATCCTTCGATTCCTTCGACATAAAAATCCTGTTCCTCCCATTATTAAAACGCTTCTTCGGGCGATTGTGCTGTAAGCCTGCTTCCGAATGCGGCGCTATTGGCGATATGTGTAAGCAGGCCCTGCGAATGACGGTTCGTATCACTCGTGCATTCGGGAAGAGGCCTGCCGGTAACGGAAAACCCCAGGAGGCTAAAGATCCGAGAGCTTCAGCGTAAAGCCGCTCCTATGCAAAGAGAGCTTACGGCTGATCGCTGCACGGGTACACCCCGCTGGATGTTTTATCCGTTGATTAAGCGAAGTATGTCATTGTACGTCACGGCAATCATCAGCAGAAACAGCATCGCAAAGCCGATAAAATGCACCATGCCTTCCCGGTTCGGATCAATCGGCTTCCCGCGCAATGCCTCTATGCCGAGGAACACGAGCCGGCTGCCGTCAAGCGCCGGAATCGGCAGCAGATTGAAGATGCCGAGATACAAGCTCAATATGGCCGCCCAATAGGTCAGCTGTTCAATTCCTTGCTTCGCGATCTGTCCGGTCACTTCGAATGTGCGGACCGGGCCTCCAAGATCATCCATCGAGAATTGCTGGATCAATTGCCTGAACCCTTGGAAAATAATGCTTGTCGTGTCTACCATCGCGGTACCCGCGCCCGTAATCGTCTCACCGATGCCTGCCGATCTGGTCGGAAGCTCAGGAACGATCCCGACCTTGCCGCCTTCCTGGCCTTCCATCGTGCGCGGCGTCAGTGTCAGCTCGAAGGATTCGTCGCCGCGGCGGACGGTCCAATCCATCGGCTTGTCCTTGGATGCCGCGATCAATTCGATCATTTTCTGATAATCCGAGCCGATGGCAACACCGTTAATGCTCTCGATGATGTCACCCTTCTTCAGGTTCGCCTCATCGGCCGGCATGCCTTTTGTAATCTCTCCGATCTGCACATAAGTCGGATTCTCGACCGGAATGCCCGCCATCTGAATATGCAGCGCGAACAGAACAAAAGCCAGAATAAAGTTCATCACCGGCCCGGCAAAGATGGCCAAGGCTCTCTGTCCGACCGTCTTGCTGCCGAACTGGCGGTCTCTTGGCGCGATCTGGGTCTCAATGCCTTTGGCCACGGTCATCGCCTGCGGGTGAATCTGGTACTGCTGATGCTCGCCGTCCACATCCAGCCGCACCGACAGCTGATCCACCATATCCATGAATTCGACCTCTCCGCGGATCACGTTCTTCCGGTTGTCGAGCTGGTCTAAATAAATCTTCTTTACCTGATTGTCCGAATTCAATCGGACCGCAATCGTCTGACCTGGATGAATTTCAACCAGTTCAGGGTCTTCGCCCGCCATGCGCGCATATCCGCCGAAAGGCAGCAGGCGAAGCGTAAACTGCGTTTCGTTGCGTTTATAAGAGAACAGCTTCGGTCCAAAGCCGATCGCAAATTCCCGTACCAAGATCCCCGCACGCCGGGCAAAGTAATAGTGCCCCCATTCATGCACTGTGACAATGACAAAAAACATGAGCACCGTTAAAAAAACGATCCGCAGCATTTCCAAATCCGTACATCCCCCTTTTCCTCTGAGAACGCAGTATGTCCCTATAGATTATCATTATTCTCCTGTCGTCCACAAGAGAATCACAAGCTGTCAGCTTTTTTCAAGGGAGATTATGATGTGACATCTGATCCTATAGTCTGGAAGCAAGCTCGCGCGCGGATTGATCGCTCGCTTCGATCGTTTCGAGCGTCGGCTCCAAATGGATCTCGTGCTGCTCAAGCACTTGCTCGATGATCTCTTCGATCCGAAGGAAGGAGATTTCCTTGCGCAGGAACCGGGCCACCGCCACCTCGTTGGCAGCATTGAATACGGTTGGCGCCGTCCCTCCCATTTTACCACATTCATAGGCAAGCCTTAAACACGGAAAGCGTTCAAAATCCATTTCTCGAAAATTCAGCCTGCCCGCTTCCGCCAACGAGAGCCTTGGTGCCGGAGAATTCCAGCGTTCCGGATACGTCAGGGCATACTGGATTGGCACTCTCATGTCCGGGTTGCCTAACTGCGCGATAATGCTGGAATCCCGAAACTCGACGAAGGAATGAATAATGCTCTCCGGATGAAGCAATACGGAAATCTGCTCGTAGGGAAGTCCATACAGCCAATGGGCTTCGATCACCTCAAGCCCCTTGTTGACCATCGTTGCCGAATCAATCGTGATCTTGGCCCCCATGGACCAATTCGGATGCTTCAATGCGTCCTCAACCGTTACGTTCACCAGCTGCTCCCGCGTGTAGTCGCGAAAGGATCCGCCGGATGCCGTTAACGTGATCCGCTCGATATCCTCGTACCGTTCCCCGTTCAAGCACTGGAATATGGCCGAATGCTCGCTGTCGATGGGGAGAAGCTTGACCCCTTTCGCCGCTGCCGCCGCAGTCACCAGATGCCCTGCCGTTACCAGCGTCTCCTTATTCGCAAGCCCGATGTTCTTCCCCGCTTCGATGGCCGCCAGGGTGGATGGGAGTCCCATGCTTCCCACGACCGCCGTGACCACCAGCTCGGCATCCGTTCCGGCGGCGATCTCGATCAAGCCTTCCCGCCCATAGAACACTTCCGTTCCGGCAGGCAGGGAATGCTTCACCAGGTCCGCGAGCTCCTTGGTTGCGACCGAAACTTTACGCGGCCCAAATTCCTTCGCCTGCTGAAGCAGCAGCTCCACGTTGCTCCCAGCAGCCAAACCTTCGATCTGAAACTGGTCCCGATGCATCCTGGCGACATCCAAAGTCTGTGTACCGATCGAGCCGGTAGACCCGAGAACGCTGATTTTCTTCATAAATACATCTTTCCTTTCCATCAGTAAGGCAGAAGGCCAAGCATATGTACGAACGGGAATACGACGATCCAGCTGTCGCAGCGATCCAGTATTCCGCCGTGCCCGGGCAGCAGGCTGCCTGAATCCTTGATGCCGTACACCCTCTTGTAGGCGGACTGCACCAGATCTCCCAGCTGACCGATGACGGTACAGGACAGACCGATCAGAACGGCTTGTCCGGCCGATAATAATCCATTCGAGAAAAAGGAAAAGATCAGGGATGTGAACACAGCGATGACGACACCGCCAAGTGCACCCTCGATCGTTTTGTTCGGACTGATGGAAGGCCACAGCTTATGCCGCCCTGCCGCCTTCCCGACAAAATAGGCCCCGGCATCGCTCGCCCAGATGGAGCCCAGCAGGAGGAACGTCCAAAAGATGCCGTGACCGTCCTCCGCATGCCGCGACTCGGCGATGAAGGAGAAGCCGATGCCGACATAGACTGCACCCAGGAACAGCAAAGCGACCCGCTGAATATCAATGGCATTCTTCGTGGTCACCGTTGCCAGCAGGAACAGCAGAAGCAGGAGCCATATCGCGTGTTCCCAAGGGAGCTGAACATCGATATTCAGCAAATTCCACGGGAACACCAGCAGCAGCACTCCTGCATAACCGATCCACGCCGTTCCACCGAACGGCGCCGTTTTCGTCATTTTCACAAACTCATAGTATCCGATGAGTGCCATGGCCAGGATAAGAAGATGGTACGACAGTCCACCGATGAAACATAATCCCAAAAAGACCGTGCCCGCTATAATTCCGGTAATCAATCGCTGCTTCAATATGACCCATCCTCCATCGGCTACGACAGTCCACCGTAGCGCCGTGTTCTATGTTGATAATCGGCAACTGCCGCGACCAAATGTTCTTTGGTAAACTCCGGCCAATAAATGTCGGTAAACCATAATTCGCTATAAGCAAGCTGCCAAAGCATGAAATTGCTCAAACGCAATTCCCCGCTCGTCCGAATAAGCAGATCCGGATCCGGCAAATCGCCTGTGAGGAGCCGCTGACCGATCAGTTCCTCGGTTATATCTTCAGGACGAAGAATTCCGTCACGCACTTCCTGCCCGAGCGCTTTAAAACTCTCGGTGATCTCTTTCCGGCTGCCGTAATTAAGCGCAAAATTCAGCACAAGCCCCGTGTTGTCCGCCGTTCTGGCAACGGCCTCTTCCATCGCGGACACCGTATGGGACGGCAGGTCCTCCGGATGCCCCATCATTCTGACCTGGACATTCTTCTCAATGAGCTCTTCCAGCTCAATGGCCAGGAACTCCTGGGGAAGCTTCATAAGAAAATCCACTTCCTCCTTCGGCCGAGTCCAGTTTTCCGTCGAAAAAGCATACATCGTCAATATTTTGATCCCTAAATCATCGGCGGCGATGGCCGCTCTTTTGACAGCCTTCATGCCGTTCTGGTGACCGACGATTCGCGGCATGCCGCGCCGTTTAGCCCAGCGTCCGTTACCGTCCATAATAATTGCCACATGATGAGGGATGTTGTCCGGAGAGAGCTGATGCGTCTGCTGACTGTCCTCCTGATTCAACCACGATCGAACCCGTTTGATCATTCCATTTCCTCCAGGCTTCTTTCTGCAAAAAAGAGACAAACCCCACCATAACCGGAGGGGCCGCAAGTCTCTTACACTTCCATAATCTCTTTTTCTTTGGCAACGAGGACTTTGTCGACTTCCGCGATAAATTTATCCGTCGTTTTCTGGATATCTTCCTGATGTCTCCGGGACTCGTCCTCGGAAATATCCGTTTTCTCCATCTTTTTGATGTCATCGTTGGCATCACGGCGAATGTTGCGGATGGCCACTTTCGCTTCCTCGCCGAATTTCTTGGTCATTTTGACCAATTCGCTTCTGCGCTCTTCCGTGAGTGCAGGAATCACCAGGCGGATTTGCATGCCGTCGTTCGCCGGCGTCAATCCGAGATCCGATTTCATGATCGCCTTTTCGATATCTGCCAAAGACGACTTATCCCAAGGCTGAATCATCAGTGTCCGGGAATCCGGCGTGCTGATGTTTGCCAGTTGGTTGATCGGCGTAGGCGCTCCGTAGTACTCAACCGTAATCCGGTCGAGAAGGGCTGGCGCTGCCCGTCCTGCGCGCAGCGTAGCCAGATCGCGTCTCAAAGCCAAAATCGCTTTTTCCATGCGTTCTTCTGCGTTCTTTTTCACTGATTGCGGCATTAATCTACACTCCCTTTGACAATCGTTCCGATTTTCTCACCCAGAACGACACGCTTGATATTGCCTTGCTCCGTTATGGCGAATACGATGAGCGGAATGTTGTTGTCCATACATAACGATGAAGCTGTAGAGTCCATTACCCCAAGGTTTTTGTTCAATACATCAAGATACGTAAGCTGCTCGTATTTCTCAGCAGTTTCATCCTTAAATGGATCAGCGGAATACACTCCGTCCACTTTGTTCTTAGCCATCAAAATCACTTCTGCTTCGATTTCCGCTGCGCGAAGCGCTGCAGTCGTATCGGTGGAGAAGTATGGGTTACCCGTTCCCGCCGCGAAAATAACGACACGGCCTTTTTCCAGATGTCTTATCGCTCTGCGACGAATATACGGTTCTGCAATTTGCTGCATGGAGATGGATGTTTGCACACGGGTCGGCACTCCGATTTGCTCCAATGCATCCTGAAGCGCCAGGGAATTCATCACGGTTGCGAGCATCCCCATATAATCCGCAGTCGCTCGGTCGATCCCGTTCGCGCTGCCGGCAATGCCGCGCCAGATGTTTCCGCCGCCGCAGACGATGGCCACTTCCACACCAAGCTCTACGACATCGCGAACCTGCTCTGCGATTGAACCGATCGTATCCGCATCAATTCCATATCCGTTCTGACCTGCAAGGGATTCCCCGCTAACTTTCAATATGACTCGTTTATATACAGGCTGTTCCAAATGATAACCCTCCACTTTAAGACGGCGCCTCGTTGTACAGACGCCCGTTTGAAAAACGACAGACAGACACACCGGCACTGCTTGACGGTTAAAAAAATCGGGTAAACACATCCGTCTCAAGTAGAAACATCCTGGTCGTCTAATCAGACTATAGTCGGTTCTCTCTAACGAGATAAGGGTAGTCTCTACTCCGGGCTGCATCGCATTCTTATCTCTCTTTAAAAAAGAAGGAACACGGGTGTGTTCCACTCTTTCCTCTTACTTATATTAGCTCATTCGAATTAATTATTCACCTGAGCCATAACTTCTTCTGCGAAGTTTTCTTGTTTCTTCTCAAGGCCTTCGCCCAGCTCGAAGCGAGCAAAACGACGGATCGAGATGTTCTCGCCGATCGTGCTGATTTTCTCGTTCAGCAGCGTATTGATGGTTTTGTCCGGATCCTTAATGAATGCCTGCTCCATCAAGCAGTTCTCTTCATAGTATTTGTTGATGCGGCCTTCAACCATTTTTTCAACGATTTTCTCAGGCTTGCCTTCGTTCAGCGCTTGGTTCTTGAGAATTTCCTTCTCTTTCTCAAGCTCCTCAGCAGGAACTTCCTCGCGTCGAACATATTTAGGGTTTGCTGCAGCGATGTGCATTGCGATATCGCGGGCAAACTCTTTGAATTGATCGGTCTTGCCGACGAAGTCGGTTTCGCAGTTGATTTCAACGAGAACGCCGATGCGTCCGCCGCCGTGGATGTAGGATTCTACAACACCTTCAGTTGCGATACGACCTGCTTTATTCGCAGCTGCCGCCAAACCTTTTTCGCGAAGAACCGCGATCGCTTTATCGATATCACCGTTTGTTTCGTCCAGCGCTTTTTTGCAATCCAGCATGCCTGCGCCTGTTCTTTCGCGAAGTTCTTTTACCGCACTAGCTGTTACTGCCATTTCAATTCCCTCCAAATTGGTATTGATGAAGCGGTAGCCTCGGTCAAGGTTTTATTCGCCGGAAACGGCGAGGTCCAACCCCAAAGGCCGCTTCGCCTTCTAAGTATTCATCATTTGCAAAATCATCTTTAGATATCAGACTCTTATGTACTGACATCTTAAAAAAAGGGCGGTGAGAGGTTATCCACCTACCAACCACCCTTTTCATTTAATTCATGGTTATACGTTTAATCCCGATTAAGCGGTTGTTTCTTCGCCTTGGTGAGCTTCAACAACAGCGTCGGCCATTTTGCCAGTCAGCAATTTAACCGCACGGATCGCGTCATCGTTACCTGGGATTACGTAGTCGATTTCATCCGGATCACAGTTCGTATCCACGATGCCTACGATTGGGATACCCAATTTGCGGGCTTCCGCAACAGCGATGCGCTCTTTGCGAGGGTCGATTACGAACAATGCGCTTGGAAGACCCTTCATGTTCTTGATGCCGCCCAGGAATTTCTCAAGACGATCTTTCTCTTTGCGGAGAAGGATAACTTCTTTCTTAGGCAGCACTTGGAACGTGCCGTCTTCTTCCCAAGATTCGAGCTGCTTCAAGCGGTTGATACGCTTCTGGATCGTTTCGAAGTTTGTCAGCGTTCCGCCGAGCCAGCGTTGGTTGATGTAGTACATACCGCAACGCTCTGCTTCTTCCTTAACGGAATCTTGAGCTTGCTTCTTCGTGCCGACGAACAGGATGGTTCCGTTCTCAGCAGCAATGCTTTTCACAAAGTTGAATGCTTCTTCAACTTTCTTGACCGTTTTTTGCAGGTCGATAATGTAGATACCGTTTCTTTCAGTGAAGATATATTTATCCATTTTCGGGTTCCAGCGACGAGTCTGGTGACCGAAGTGAACGCCAGCTTCCAAAAGCTGCTTCATGGAGATTACTGCCATCTTCACGCACCTCCTAAATTTGGTTTTTGTGTGTCCCTCCGCCAAGATCATTTCCCGTCAAGACTCCCGCTCTTCGCAGAAGCACCCTTTACGGAATCACTCTGGCGTGTGTTTTAACACCGTCAATTACTATAACATAACCGAAGGCAGGTTGCAATGTCTTTTGTGCATGTCCTAAACGGCCCATTTCACCCCTAAATAAGGCCCGGTTATGACTTCAAAAAAAACCGTTCGCAACCAGAAGTCTAGTTGGACGGTTTTGCCGTTATTTTCGTTATGATCGAGCCGTAATCCTCGCCCGCCGTGAACGTGTACGTTCCGCTCTGGATAAAGCGGTTAATCCTCTTCTCGGTTGCTTTGTCGATGAATCCCTGCCTGTCCTTGATCACCCCGGCTGCAAGCAGACTGTCGGCCACATCGCTGAGGTTGTTGCCGGCAGGCACGCGGACGGTTATCGGAGCATTGGCTTTAGCCGGCGCCTTGGGCTCCGAAGGTGCTGCTGCTTGCTGCATCTCCTTGGTCTTTGCGGCTTCAGGCTGATCCGGCTGTTTAGGCTGCTTCGGCGTCTTTCGCTTATCCGTCCCGGTATTGTCAGCCGGTTCCGAAGGCTTGTCTTGTTCATCAGCCTTAGGCTGCTCCCCGCCCTCAGACGTTTCCTCGCTAAGCTGCTTCTGCTTCCACTGCTCAGCGGTCATAAGCTCCTCGGATTTGTCCAGCACTTGCATATCCATTGCTTCGGCCGCAACCTGCAGCTCTTCCTTCGTCAGCTCTCCGGTCAATGAGGCTTTGGTCAGCTGTGCCCCTTGGCCGATCAGCATAAGCTGAAGCAGCACGGCTCCTGCCACGATGCCGAGGCCCAGTCCCATCATGAAGGTTCGGTTCCTGATCATACGGATTCCTCCTGTCTGGCCAGTTGAATAATCAGCTGAACCTCGCCGCGCTGCATACCCGAAGCCTTGGCAATCATATCGATCGATTTACCCTGATCATACCATTCGAACAGTTCGGCGTATCGCTCCTTGATTGAAGGCATATGCGGCTCCGCCTCCCTATTCGAAGCAGCGCCCGCCTGGCGATCTTCCGTCACCGATGACAGCACCTTCGCAAGCTGGTCCTCCGCAGCGCGGAGCCTGTCTTCGGATGCGGCTGCCTTCCTCTCCAATTCCACGATCCTTGCGCTCCATTGCTCCGCCTGCTCCTGCTGCTCGATCAGCTTGGCGCTCTGTTCTTCCTTCATCTTCCGGATCAGCTCTACCAGCTGCTCGTTCTCCTGCTGGATTTCGGCCATGTATCCTTCGAGCGTAGCCTCGACTTCCTTCACCAGCTGTTCCCCGGATGCGCTCTCCTCCCGGCGTTTAGGCAGCATGAACGCATACAGTACGGCCGCTGCGCCCAGCAAAACGATGTATATCCATGGATACAAAACGATTAACTCCTTTGTGTACTTAATATAAGAGGCTGTTCAAAAAGACCGACTCCTCGAACTCCCACTATAATGAGATATCCAAGTTTCTTCCTTTATAGGGATGCTCAGCCGGATGCTCGGCAGCCTCCTTCGATTCGTCGCCGTCCGCGCTCTGGCCTTGCTGTCCTTGGGACCGGCGGCTGCCATCATCGCGCACCGCGGTTTCAGACGACTCGCTGACCTCGGCGCTCCGCTTGGCTTCGGCCCGGCTGTTCTTGATCTGCTCGCCAGCAAGCAGATTTTGGTCATTTTGCGGACGCTGCTGAAGTTCATTATGCAATTTTCCAGCCTCATTCGTTCTCGGTACGGCAATTTGCATTTCGACAGATTTCAAACTCAAGTGAAGATCACCTCATTATAATAGGATCATTCCCACATGCATCTGCTCGATAACTACATAGGCCTTATGCACAGCTCTCCTCTGCGAAAAGCTCCTACAATAACGGCACCATCGTGACATCTCCCTCATGATAGTAAAAAGAAACCCGCTGCGTGGGATCCTTGATGAAGCGGGTATACCGGCCGATCACAATTTTGGCTCCGCCGTATATGGTCTTGACGACGTTAACCCTCGCTTTTCCGGTATCCTCCAGCGTCTTTTCGATTTCCAGCATCCGTTCCTTAATTGCCGTCTGTTCCGCCATATTGGACTTTCTCGTTGCATTCAGCTTGATCCGCATCGCCATCTTGTCCGGAGACAGTTGGCCGGTCGACGCCAATTGATTCAGCAAATAAAGCGCTTTATCCGTCTTGTCCACACTTTCGATCAACTGCTTCAGCTGTGCGCGAAGCTCGGCCAATTCGTTGCGCAGGTCTGGAAGCACACCGACCTCGATGACGGTCGCCGTTGACATGCTATTGCCGACAGTTCGTGCGACGACCATCTCTCCGGCTTGCAAAACGCCGCCGACGACCAAGCCTTTCGTTCCATTGCATTCGATATTCCGACCCGCGCGGATGTTGGAGTGCATAATGCTCTGGGAAACGATCACGTTCGCTCCGGCAATGACATTTCCGTCCTGGATAAAGGAGCTCTTCACATCCTGGCCGGCCTTGACGTATCCTTTGTTATAGCCGATAATGCCGCCGGAAATATCGATCGAGCCCTCTGCATCAAGCTCGGCGCCTTCCACAAAACCCGTCACCCGGATATCGCCGGCCGCCTTGATTCGAAATCCGGTCAGGACATTTCCGCGGACAACGACCGTTCCGACAAAGTCGATATTGCCGATGCTGTAATCGACGTCCCCATTAATTTCGTATACCGGAAACACGTTGATTTTTCCCTTGTCGGTCCTTGTAAGCAGACCATCGATCGCCGCATACATCGCCGTTTTCTCCGCGTTTACCACTACGTTTTTACCGATCTTGAAATGAGCTTCCTTTCCCGGCTTGCTCGGGATCTCTTCACCGGTGACCATCGTCCCGGGCTCTCCCTTTGTCGGTGGGACTCGGGTCGCCAGCAGCTGGCCCTTCTTTACATTATTTAAACGAATGATTTCTTTATAATCGACTTTGCCGTCCTCAATCTCGAGCGGCTTTACATGGGTCTGCCCTCCGAAATCGACGGTGAATTCAATTCTTCCGTTCTGTCCGTGTACAGGCTCCGTTCCGATGGCTATCGGCGTTCTGCTGTATTGATATTCCTCCGCATGACCGGCGATGCGCTGCAGGATATCCCGCTGGATCCCGTAACGAATGCCATGACTTCGCAAGAACTGCTCCAGCGCTTCAATCGAGCAGGAGAACCCGTCCTCCCATTTCGTGAACTGAATATAGGCGATAACCTTGTCATCCGAAAACGTGACGCTCATGTACTGATCCAATGCATAATCTAGAGACAATCCAGCCAACCCCCTTCCTAAATGGCAAGCGTCAATCGTTTTGCATCAGCAAATCCCGATCTTTATCAAGCGCGCCCCGTAGTCTCATTATCGCCTTGGAGTGAAGCTGTGAAATACGCGATGGTGATAACGACATCACTTCAGCGATTTCACTAAGTGATAAGTCCTCATAATATAATAATGAAACGACGGTTCTTTCCTTTGGGGTTAATTTACTGATCCCTTTCTTCAGCGCTTCCCGCAGGTAAAATTCATGCACCTTATGATCCGGATTTTTTGCTTTCTCATCAACCAGAACCGACATGCGTGTCTCCGACTCCTCCTCGCGAATCGGATCCTCCAGCGATGTCAGCGTCATCACCGCCACCTCCTGCAGCATGTGCCGAAATTCCTTCTCGGACACCTCCAGGTAGCTGCTCATCTCCGAATCGCTAACGCTGCGCAAATACTTTTGTTCAAGTTGCTGGTACGCAGTTTCGATCTTCTTCGCCTTCTCTCGGACGGAACGAGGCACCCAATCCCCCTGGCGAAGCGAATCAAGGATTGCGCCCCGAACCCGCCAGGAGGCATAGGTTTCGAACTGCAGACCGCGCTTGTAGTCGAATTTCTCGATGGCATCGATCAGCCCCATAACGCCGTTGCTGGCGAGATCTCCCTTCGAGACGTTCTTGGGAAGGCCGATGGCCAAGCGGCTTGAAACATAGTCAACGATGTGCAAATGATTTTCGATTAATTTCTTTTTCGCTTCCGGGTCCCCATCTTCCTTCCATGCACTCCATAAATCCGCATGATTCAGCATTGTAGCCTTACGTTCGTCCAATTGCCTTCACCCTCCTTATTTTTCCGCAAGGTGACGAACGGCCTTGGCCAGTTCCTCGGGATCTTTAGTTGAGACCAGCTTGGGCGGGTTGAGCGGAACGAATCCGCCCTTGCCTTTGCTGCCGTTTTCGGAGTGGATCATATCCATCAGCTCCTCATCTTCGTCCGGCGTAGCCAGATCAAGGACGGCCCCTCGTTCATCCTCTTGAGCCGTTCCGGTATCGGCGCTCTTCCCTGCCTTCGGGCTGTGTCCGTTTCGGCCGGCGATGATGTCCAGCAGCCCTTTCAATAAGAACGCCAGCACAAACCAGATCACGAAGGCGAGGAACGCCCGGGCCATACTGGTTGTCCATAGATTGTTGCGTATGGAAAAAATAAAAGTGAAAATAAATCCGGCAATTCCCGATAGGATATAAAAACGCAGTTTTTCCATCATCTCTACAGTTCCTTTATGCCCTTTTGTACACTTCGCACGGTAAATTTCCCCGTCGAACAGTCCAGTTCCACGGTTCTTCCGTAATTTTCTCCAGTATCCTCCGCAATGAGGGCAATGCCCATCTGCTGGAGTCCCTCTTTGCACGATTCGACATTCCGAGGGCCGATCCGCATGGTATCGCCGGCTCCGGCAAAGGAGAACATTTGCGCGCCGCCGGCCATTTTTGCAACCAACCTGGCTTGAACGGCGCCCAGTTCCTTCATTTTGTTCAGAAGGACCGGAAGGGCCGTGTCCGCATACTTCGCCAGATTCAGCTGACCCTCCCTGGCAATCGAGGAGGACGGAAGCATGATATGGGCCAGCCCCCCGATCTTCGCAACCGGATCATACAAGGTCAGTCCGACGCAGGAGCCAAGCCCGGTCGTGCGCAATATGCCGTTTGGACCTGCGACGTTCAGATCCGCCATGGCCACCTTCACGATGCTTTGCTCATCAATCATGCTCTAAAGGCACTCCCAAGGCTTCGAATATTTGCGCGAACGAAGGTGGATCGGGTATGAGAAAAAACTGGCCTTCCACTTCATTCTGTCCCTCTAGAAACGTCGTGTTGATCAAGAGCGCATCGTCTCCCATTTCTCCGAATTGAAGGAGTCCGTAGCTTAATATGGCGCCCGCCATGTCCATGGCCAGTCCCGGAACGGTCGGCGTCATGGATAAATTGGTAAAATCCGCAAGCGAGGAAAGATAGGAACCGGCCAGGATGTTGCCGATTTCGCACAATGCCGACAGCTCCATCTCGGAGAATTGTTCGTCCTCCGACACTTCGATGCCCGCCAGGTTCTGGAGCAGATTTTTTCCCGCTTCAGGGCTCATGATAAAGAACAGATTGCCCGGTGCGCTGCCTTCCACCCGCAGGAAGACGGCCAGCACCACTTGCTCGCTGCCGCCCACGCTTTCCGCGATTTCTTTAAAAGGAAGCAGCTGCACTTTCGGTACGGCCATATCGATGGGCTTGTCCAGCAAGCGGGACAATGCCGTTGCAGCATTCCCCGCACCGATGTTCCCCACTTCCTTCAGCACATCCATCTTGACTTCCCTGCCATACTTAAACAGCTCCACGATTAATCCTCAAGGCCTTCAAGCTGAATAATTTCGCTCTTGTTCAGCACTTCGGACAGATTCAGCATGACCAGAAGGCGCTCCTCTCCTACCCGCGCGACGCCGCGAAGATATTTCGCTTTAATCCCGCCGACAACTTCTGGCGGTGAATCGATGTCGTCGGTATTAAGGTCGATGACGTCGCTGGCGGAATCGACGATAAAGCCGACCTGCATATCGCTGACCGCAACGATGATGATCCGGGTTTGATCGGTCGGCTCCACCTCAGCCAATCCGAAGCGCCCCCGCAGATCAATAACCGGGATGACTACGCCGCGAAGGTTGATCACACCTTTTACAAAAGCGTAGGTTTTCGGTACGCGCGTAATCGGCATCATCCGTTCAATCGTTTGAACCTTATCCACCTCAATGCCGTATTCCTCAGTGCCGAGCTTAAAGACGATAACCTTGATTTCTTCTCCCATGACTGAATCCTCCTTTAAATTATGTGGCCTGCCGCTATACGAATGAAACTTGTTTTACTTAATGAACGCATTCGCATCGATAATAAGAGCAACTTGTCCGTCGCCGAGGATCGTTGCCCCGGAAATTCCTTGAATCGCCGGCAAGTATTTGCCCAGATTTTTAATAACGATTTCGCTTTGGCCGATAAAATCATCGATCGCGAGCGCGGCTAGACGATCGCCTTTTCGAATCACGACAATTTCGGTTTCTTCTTCCTGCTCATCATCGAAATCCGGCACCTCGAACACCTTGCTGAGCGAAATAATCGGTATCATCGAATCGCGGAAGTGAACCATGCGGCTGCCGTGCACATTTTTGACGTGGCCGCGTTTGATGACAGCCGTTTCCACGATGGATGACAGCGGGATCGCATATTTCTCGGAGCCCATCTTGATCAGCATGGCTGCGATGATCGACAATGTCAGCGGAAGCTGTACAGAGAAGTTGGTTCCTTTCCCAGGGGTCGAATAGATGGTCACGTTGCCGCCAAGCGAAACGATCTTGGATTTGACGACGTCAAGCCCTACTCCGCGGCCCGATACGTCGGATATTTTCTCCGCCGTGCTGAATCCCGGAGCAAAGAGCAGCTGATGCACTTCTTCATCCGACATCGACTCCGCTTCGGACTCGGTAACCACACCCTTCTTGAGCGCATTCTGCAAGATCTTCTCACGGTAAATGCCCCGGCCGTCATCCTCAATCTCAATGAATACGTTGTTGCCGCTGTGGAAGGCCCGCAGATGGACCGTTCCGGTTTCCGGCTTGCCGGCGGCTATCCGGTCCGCGACAGGCTCGATGCCATGGTCAGCCGAGTTGCGCAGCAGGTGGACCAGCGGATCGCCGATTTCGTCGATAACGGTCCGATCCAGCTCCGTATCGGCCCCGGTGATAATGAGATCGATTTTTTTATCCAGTGTTTTCGCAAGGTCCCGGACCATCCGCGGAAAGCGGTTGAAAACTGTATCCACGGGAACCATGCGCAGCTTCAGCACGATATTTTGAAGATCGCTGCTGACCCGGCTCATATGCTCGACAGTATCGGTAAGCTCCTGGTTCTGGGCCTCGCTCGCCAATTGCTCAAGCCGTACCCGGTCAATAAGCAGCTCGCTGAACAGGTTCATCAGGACGTCCAGCCGTTCAATGTCCACGCGGATCGTTCGGGACGGGTTCGCCCCGCCGCTTCGGGCAAGAGCCTTCGCTTCCTTGGCGGCTGCAGGGGTGCTCTTCGACTCGGGTGCCGAAGGTGCCGAAGCTGCCGCAGCAGGCTGCTGCGCTTCCGGCTTGACGGTTTCGAGTGCTGCCGCAGCTTGTTGTACCATTTGCTGGAGCGTTTCATGATCCAGTGAGACAACCTGGGCTGTCTCGATTTCAGAAACGCCGAGGATTTGGCTCTCAATGTCCGCGGCTTCCCGCTGTGTTATGTAGTACAACGAAAATACGCGATCGAATTCACCTTGCTCAATGTCTTGAACGTCCGGATGCGTCTTTACGATTTCTCCGGATCTTTCCAGCGCCTCGAATACCATGTAGGCCCGAACCGCTTTAAGCTGGCAATCCTCGCGCAGGGTCACTTGTATATAGAGAACCTTATGGCCTTCCGAAATGGATTGTTCAAGCACCGAATACTGAAACTCGTCCAGCGTGATTCCGGGTTGGGAAGCCGATCCTTGATCAGCGCCTTGACCCTCTCCGGTTTGCGCTTGTTGCGCCGGGTTCTCTCCCCGGACGATGGACTGAAGAGCGGCCACAATCGAAGACACATCCGATTTGCCGTCACCTCCGGACGTAATATCCTGCACCATCGATTCAAGCGCGTCCAAGCTTTTGAAGAGCGTGTCGAAGATATAATCCTGCATCGTAAGCTTTTCATTCCGAACGAGGTCCAGCACATTTTCCATCTGGTGCGTTAACGAGGCGAGATCTTCGAAGCCCATCGTTGCGGCCATGCCTTTTAACGTGTGCGCCGACCGGAAAATCACTTGCACGATTCCCAAGTCGTCCGGATTGTTTTCTAATTGCAGCATGTTTTCATTTAATGATTGCAGATGATCATTTGACTCATCAATAAACATTGTCAAATATTGATTCATGTCCATTGAGAGACACCTCCTCCTGAGTTCACTTTCTGTTATTTACAGCTTGAACCACTTTGGGTGCAAGTTCCTGCAGAGGCAACACATCATTGACGCATCCGAGTTCGACAGCCGAGCGAGGCATTCCGTATACAACACAGGTTTCCTCGCTCTCCGCAAAGGTGGATTTAACGCCCGAATCGTAAAGCTTCTTCATCATTCTCGCTCCATCGCTTCCCATGCCGGTCATCAGCACCGCATGACGCGTAAGCTCCGTCAGCGGGAGCAGCGACTCGAACAGCGTATCGACAGATGGGCGATGGCCGTTGCGCGGCTCATCCATGCTTGTAGCAATCACATATCCGTTCTTCTCCGTGCGTCTAACCCGGATATGGCTTCCACCTGGAGCGATATAAGCTTTCCCCGGCTCCAAAGGCATTCCGTCGGCTGCTTCCAGCACCTCCAGCCTGCTAAATGAATTCAGGCGCTGTGCAAGAGATTTCGTAAACTTGGGCGGCATATGCTGCACGATAACGATCGGAGCATGAAAGCCGCTTGGAATCCCCTCCAGAAAAGCCTTCAGCGCCCGAGGCCCCCCAGTGGAGCAGCCCACCGCTACGAGATCCGTAATCGCCGCCAAGGATGACGGACCGTTGTCTGCAGGCCGGCTGTCAGCTCCGGCTGAAGACGGCTTTGGGGACTCCGGCTTCCTTCTTTTCTCCGGAGCGGCGGGCTTCCGGCGTAAAGGATCTGTGCCCGGAAGCACTTCCCGAATCCTCCGTTTCTCCTCGCCGACCGAAGGCGGTTCCTGACGTGCAAGGACCTCAGCAGCATTTGCCCGAATATGACCGGCCTGAGGCAGTTCCTTCGCACTCGGCTTCTTATCCGCCAGCTTGCCGAGAGGCTTGGAAGCTCGGGAAGAGGAGGTTTGACGCTGTGCAGCTTGCCGCGCCCTCTCTTCCTCCTCCCACAAGGCTCTGCGCTGCTTGGCCTGCATCGCCGCATGCAGCTGCTTCATCAGCTCTTGCCCGACCTGCTCGATCCCGAGCGCATTCGTAATGGAAGGCTTTCGTATAAAATCAAATGCGCCGGCCTCTAGGGCCAGAATCGTTTCCTTCATCCCCTCTTCATTCAAGCCGGACAGCATGATCACCGGACGAGGCCCTAACTCCATAATAAATTTCAGAGCGTCCAATCCGTTCATCTCCGGCATTTCCACGTCCAGGGTAACCGCATCCGGGTTCAATTCCTTCACTTTCCGGATGGCCTCTTGCCCGTTCTCAGCCGTTCCGACCACTTGAAAAAGTGCGTCTCGCTCGATGAAATCCGAGAATATTTTCCTCATAAATGCGGAATCGTCCACAACAAGCACACGAAAGGGCTCCACTATCAGTCCACCTCGGTTCCAATTATCCAAGTAAGGATGATGCAAAAATCCAAAGAGCGACTATCAGTCAGCAATATATAGAGCGAAATGGTTGAATTCGTCTTTATATTGTACTCGAGAGCGGCTTGAATCAAATTTTGCAAAATCCTGAAGTAAGAATCACTTTGTCCGTTTGAGCAAGCGATGCATAAATCCCTTGATTCCTTTCGGGGCATCCGGCTCTGCAGGGACAGGAGATGCCATGCTGCGAAGAGCGATCCGTCTGACGTCGCTTGCAGCATCGCACTTCGGGAACGCTACCGTGAATGGAACCTGCCGCTTGACCGCCTGCCCGACATGCGGATCATCCGCGATCGAGCCCAGCAGCTGCATGTCCAAATCCAGAAAGCGGCGGGCCGTTAACATGATTTTATCCGCTGCTTCACGAGCCTCCCGTTCATCACCGGCCCGATTGACGATCAGGCTGAGCGGGACTCTAGACCCGGTCCCATGCACGACTTTGATGAGAGCGTACGCATCCGTGATGGAAGTCGGCTCGGGCGTCGTTACGACGTAACAATGATCGGCCGAGGTAATGAACCGCATGTTTTCTTTTGACAAGCCTGCGCCTGTATCAAAAATGATGTAATCCATGTCGGACGATATGCGCTCAAGCTGATCGAGAAAATAATTCATGTCCGAATCGGAGAGAGAAAACAGGTCGGCAAGTCCGGATCCCCCCGCAATAAAGGCAAGCTGCTCGGGCCCATACTGGATCACGTCCTCCATGCTCTTCTCCCGCCGCAGCAAATGATAAAGGCTGTAACGGGACGACACGCCCATTAGCACATCGATATTGGCCATTCCGATATCGGCGTCAAACACCAGCACTTTTTTGCCCATCGATTGCAGCGCAAGCGCAAAGTTCAGCGAGAAATTGGATTTCCCGACACCGCCCTTGCCGCTCGTGACCGTTATGATCTTGGCGCTTCCGGCTGAGGTCTTAGGAGACATTCCCACGTTCTCGCTCCGCTGCGCAGATACGAGCTGTCTGAGTGAATGGGCTTGATCCGTCATGACCGCGTATCTCCCAGCAGCAAATCGCACAGCTGCTCGCTATTGGCCAAAAGCAGGTCGTCCGGTACATTTTGACCATTGGTCATGTAAGACAAGCGCAGGTTGTGCGCATGGAGCAGATTGAAGATCGGACCGAAGCTTCCGGTCTCATCCATCTTGGTGAATATGACTTTATCGAGTGCATATTTGCTGAAATGATCCGCGATTTCAATCATATCCCCGCTCTTGGACGTAAGGCTGAGAACAAGGTAGGTTTCGCTGTGCTCCGAATGGGAAAAGAGGCTCTGCAATTCGGAGACGAGCAGCTCGTTCCGATAATTCCGGCCGGCTGTATCCATTAAGATCAGATCACAGTCTTGAAGCGTTTGAAGCGCCCGCTGCATATCCCCTGGCGACTGGACCACCTCCATAGGGACATTCAAAATCGAGGCATAAGTCCGAAGCTGCTCTACCGCCGATATCCGGTACGTATCCGAGGTTATAAAGCCCACCTTGCGGTGATATCTGAACAGCTGCTCTGCAGCGATTTTGGCGATCGTTGTCGTCTTGCCGACACCCGTCGGCCCGGCGATGTATACGATCCGCGTGTCAGGTTGAATGCCCCCGCCGATGCGCTCATCAATAAAAGCCTTCGCCTGCTCGCGCATAATCGCCTGCAGCTGCTCGCTTCCAAGCTGCATCCCGCTCTCCCGCAGCGCTTCTTCAGCAACCTCAAGCCACTGCTCACTGAGCCTCGCGGAAACGTCCTGTCTAAGCAGGCGATCCCTTATCGATTCCAGCGGCTCCGGCAGCTGTCTGGCTTCAAGATTGTGCCTGGACAGCTTGGCGATCCATTCCTTCATTTCCTTCAGTTCCTCGAGCACTCGCTGCTCTGATTCACTGATGCCCAGCCGGGAGCTCAAGGGCTCAACCGGAGGATCGTGCAATTTGCCTTGCGCTGCAGCGGCTGCCTTCGGGCTCGGGTAAGCGGCTTCGGCCGAAGCCGTTCCCGTCTGTATCGGTGGCGGGCTGTCCTCCCGGACCTCCTGCGCCTCCCCGGCTGCTGCGGCTTGGCTCATAATCTCGGCAAAGCGGACATAATCCGCTTCTTGTGCACCATCCTTCGGCTTCACCGCTTCAGGGACAGGAGCCTTTGACAAATCGGCTGCCGTCGGATTCGCGATTTCCGCTGCTCGCTGGTATGCCTTCGGTACGGCTGCCTTCGGCACTGCCGCAGGCGGCTTCGGCTTGGCTTTGACGGAGGATTTCGATTTCTCCTCCTGCTCAACCGCGGCGATAACCTCGATCTTCTTTCGGGAGAACATCCCTAGAAAGCCGCCTACCTTAATATCCTTCGTGCTCAATATGACCGCATCCGTACCCAAATCCGATCGGATCTGCGCCATCGCTTCCGGCATCGTGTCGACGATATACCTTTTTACTCTCATAAGTTCACCACTCCGACACTTTGAATTTCGACGTTCGGCTCAAGCTCGCTGTAGGATAGAACCGGAATATCCTGCATCCCGCGTTCAATCACCTGCCGCAAATACATGCGGATGGCCGGAGAGGTAAGCAGCACCGGCTGTTGTCCCATCTGGATAATCCGATTCACTTGCTCGCTCAGCTTCTGGAATACATTCTGCGTAGACACCGGGTCCATCGCCAAGTAAGTCCCCTGTTCGCTCTGCTGCACGCTCTCCGCGATTTTCTTCTCAAGCTGCGGTCCGACGGTGATCACCTTCATGGCCTCTCCGTCTTGAGCAAACTGCTGTGTGATTTGCCTGGAGAGCGCTTGTCTTACATACTCTGTCAGCACATCCGGGTCCTTCGAATAATGCCCGTAATCCGCAAGGGTCTCCAGAATCGTAACCATATCGCGAATGGAGATTTTCTCCCGAAGCAGCTTGGCGAGCACCTTCTGTACCTCCCCGATCGTCAGCACGGAAGGGATCAGCTCGTCGACAAGCACCGGATAGCTTTCCTTGATGTTGTCGACCAGCGCTTTTGTCTCCTGGCGCCCCAGCAGCTCATGCGCGTGCCGCTTGATCAGCTCTGTCAAATGCGTAGCTACGACGGAAGGCGGATCCACGACGGTATATCCCGCCAGATCGGCCCGTTCTTTCGTCGCCTCGTCAATCCAGAGGGCCGGCAGCCCGAATGCGGGCTCCGTCGTTTCGATTCCCGTAACGGAATCGTCCTCGTAGCCGGGACTCATGGCGAGGTAATGATTTAGTAGTAATTCCCCGCCGCCGACAGCATTCCCTTTTATTTTTATGACATATTCATTCGGTTTAAGTTGAATATTGTCGCGGATTCGGATCACCGGCACGACCAGTCCAAGTTCAAGCGCGCATTGTCTCCGGATCATAATAATCCGATCCAGCAAGTCTCCGCCCTGCTGGGTATCCGCAAGCGGGATCAAGCCGTATCCAAACTCGAATTCGATCGGATCCACCTGCAGCAGGTTGATGACACTTTCCGGACTGCGAACCTCTTCGATCTGCTGCTCCTCCTCCATCTGCTCCACCTCGACCTGCTTGCGGTCCAGATTGTTCTGCATTCTCCTTGCTGCTATAAACAGAACAAGCGCGATGGGCGCTGTCGTTATAAAATGAATCGGAGTAAACAATCCCAGCAGCAATACGGTGCCTGATACGATATACAGCAAGCGTGGATAGGAAAACAGCTGACCTGTCAGATCCTCGGCCAGATTTCCTTCGGAGGAAGCTCTGGTGACGATAAGACCTGCCGATGTCGATATGAGAAGCGCCGGAATCTGGCTGACCAGTCCATCCCCGATCGTCAGGATCGAGTACGTGCTCATCGCTTCGGGAAACGACATGCCATGAATCGAGATCCCGATAATAAATCCGCCGATCAGGTTGATCAGCAGGATGATGATCGAAGCGATGGCATCCCCTTTTACGAACTTGCTGGCACCGTCCATCGCACCGTAAAAGTCGGCCTCCCGCTCGATTTTCCGTCTGCGCTCCCGAGCTTGCTGTTCGTTGATTAGGCCTGCATTCAAATCGGCATCAATGCTCATCTGCTTACCGGGCATGGCGTCCAGCGTAAATCGTGCGGCAACCTCAGCCACGCGCTCGGAGCCTTTCGTTATGACGATAAACTGAACCACGATCAAAATTAAAAAGACGATGAACCCGACCGCGATTTCGCCATTGGCAATCCAGCTGCCGAAGGTAGCGACAACCTCACCCGCATTGGCTTCGGACAAAATCAGCTTGGTTGTCGATATGTTCAGCGCAACCCGAAACAAGGTCGTGATGAGAAGCAGGGAAGGAAATATCGAAAAGTCCAGCGCTTCTTTCGTGTTCATGGCCACCAGCAGGATGATCAGTGCCACCGATATATTGATGATAAGCAGTAAATCCAGCAGCCAGATCGGGATCGGAAGAATCATCATAAGTACGATGCCAATGACACCCGCAAGGACAGATAGATCTTTTATTTTCACTGCACTTAGGCCTCCGGTCCCTAATTATTTCGCTTTACCTTTAAGTTTATATACATAGGCCAGCACTTCCGCTACGGCCTGGAACAGGTCTCCGGGAATGGAATCCCCGATCTCGGACCGTTGGTACAACGCTCGTGCCAGCGGCTTGTTTTCCATCGTTATAATGCCGTGTTCCTTGGCAATTTCCTTGATGCGCAGGGCCATATAGTCCTGGCCTTTCGCGATGATCTGCGGAGCTTCCATAGTAGAACCGTCATATTTGAGCGCAACCGCAAAGTGGGTCGGGTTCGTAATAATGACGTCTGCGTTCGGTACTTCCTGCATCATTCGTTGCAGCGCCATCCGGCGCTGGCGTTCCCTGATTTTTCCTTTGATCAGCGGATCGCCTTCCATTTTCTTAAACTCATCCTTAATGTCCTGCTTTGACATGCGGATGTTTTTTTCGTATTCGTACTTCTGGTACAAATAGTCCAGGACGGACAGGATCAGCAGGCCAGCCCCGATCTTAAAGCCAAGCGACATCGTAACATTCGCTACAAATTGAAAAATAGTATCCGGACTCTTCGTCGACAAGGAGGAGAATTCCCCTCTGGCTCCCCAAAGAGTGGTGTATACGAGGTAGCCAATGATCGTTAATTTAAATATGGATTTAAAAAATTCGATCAAGGACCTCATGGAAAAAATATTTTTAAATCCTTTGATCGGATCGATCTTGCTGAGCTTCATTTTCAAGGGCTCTCCTGTCAGGAGAAAACCGACCTGAATATAATTTACGACCAGTGAGATCACAAACACAGCAACAAACAGCGGTGCGAGCAGCAGCAATATTTGAATGGCATACTCGCCCAAGAGCTGCATGACATTCTCATTCGTTACGTCCATGGAGAGCCGGTTAAGGTATACGTCCGTAAACAGCCGGACCGTATGGTCTCTCATGTAACCGCCGAACATCAGCATGCACAGGAAAGCGGATAGTAACACCGAGGCGCCCGATACTTCCATACTTTTGGCCACTTGACCCTTTTTACGCGTATCCTGGCGTTTCTTCGGCGTCGCTTTTTCCGTCTTCTCCCCAGCAAACAGCTGCAAATCCACCGGATAACGGTAGGGGGATCGGTTCCGCATCCTCTTCATCCTCCTTGCGCCGTTCCCTCGTGTAAGACGCCGAGCAGCTGCCGGAGCGCCTCGAACATTTGGGCGAACAAATGATCAAATAATGACACAAGTCCCGGCATAAGCAGCATCAGCAGCACTAACCCGACCAGAATCTTAAGAATAATGCCGATGACAAATACGTTGAACTGCGGTGCCGTTCTCGCCAAGAAGCCGAGGCCGACATCGGTCAGAAACAAGGCCGCCACAAGCGGAGCCGCCATTTGAAGGGCTAGCATGAACGAGTGGGCAAAGGTTCTGACAAGAATATCCGTAACGCTGCCGTCTAGAATCTTTGAAAATACGTTGCCCGTTATAGGCACCCAATCATAGCTGTACATAATGGCATCGAGCAGATAATGATGGCCGTTCATGCCAAGGAATACGAGCAATGCGAGATAGTACTTAAAGTTGCCGATCAGCGGCATGGATGCGCCCGTAAACGGATCGATGACGTTGGCCATGCTAAAGCCGATCTGGATATCGATCAGCGCGCCGGCCGTTTGGACGACGGCCATGATCAGATAGGCGGTGAAGCCGAGCAGCAGTCCTACCAGCACTTCCTGGACAATCAGCAGAGCATAGGATAGATCCTGCGGCACCGTTTCTCCTATTCCGAACGTAAGATAAACGATGACTGTAAGCAGAAAGGAAAACCCGATTTTAAATGAAGTCGGGATGCCCCGCGATGTAAATACTGGAGCTATTACAAAAAAAGATGTTATTCGACAAAAAACAAGCATAAAGACAGGTATACTTTGCTGCAACCATTCCATGGACACTCAGCCTATCCGATATATTTGTAGAGATTGTCCAAAATTCCGTGGGTGAAATCCACCAACGTTGTCAATATCCAAGGACCGAACAGCAGGAGCGCGATAAGAACAATTATTATCTTTGGAACGAATGCCAGCGTCTGCTCCTGTATCTGCGTCGTCGCTTGGAAAATACTTATGATAAGTCCCACTACCAGAGCGAGAACCAGCATGGGCGCGCTCACTTGAAGCACAATGTAAACGGCCTGCCCTGCAAGGCCGATAATAAATTCAGAGCTCACGGCGAGTCCCCCTGTATTCGAATTACTTGCCGTTTCAAACGTTACGGATTAAAGCTCATCAGCATGGATTTGACCACCAGATACCAGCCGTCCACAAGGACAAAGAGCAATATTTTGAACGGCAGCGAGATCATGACCGGCGGAAGCATCATCATCCCCATCGCCATCAGAACGCTGGCAACGACAATATCGATGACCAGAAACGGAATGAAGATCATAAAGCCCATCTGAAAGCCTGTCTTCAGCTCACTGATGGCAAAGGCCGGCACCATGACGGTCAACGGGATGTCCTCGTACGACTCCGGCTTCTCTGTTCCCGTGTAATTCATGAACAGCAGCAGATCTTTCTCCCGCGTATGGGAGAACATGAATTTCTTGATCGGATCCTGGGCCTTCTGCAGCGCCTCGGTTTGGCTGATTTCACCCTTGAGATACGGCTGCAGCGCAACCTCGTTCATGGTTGAAAACGTCGGAGCCATAACGAACAAGGTAAGGAAGAGGGCTAACCCGATCAACACTTGGTTCGGCGGAGTTTGCTGTGTTCCAAGAGATGTGCGGACAAACCCGAGTACAATGACGATCCGCGTAAAGCTTGTCATCAGCACGAGCAAGGCCGGTGCAATGCTAAGAACGGTAATCAGGAGGATCAAGGACAACGAGCTTGTCCCCGGAGTCTCCCCTTCCCCGCCGATTTGAATATCGATGTTCGGAATCGGATCTGCAAATGCCGTACGGGATAGCAGCATCCCGGCCAGCATAAACATCGTGATAGCAATCGTAATCTTTTTATTCATGAATCCTTATGATCCTCCCGCAGCAATTCTTCGACCTTTTGTTTCCGGTTCGGTACGCTGCGCAGTTTAGATTCGAACACCTCGTGAAAAGAGGAGCTGTCATCCCATTCGATTTCTTCCGGTTGCTTGTTTTTACGGAGTTTTGCCGCCAATTTGCTTACAAAAGGCGGCAGCGCCCCGCTGTACATTCCTGAATCCTGTTCAAATGCCGCCTGAATCAGCGCGACCTCCGCGGGATCGGAAATTTTGTCCAAGAGCCGAACGTCTTCGCCAACCCCGATCACATAGATGTTGCCCCCGATTTCAACGAGCTGAAGGGATTTGTTAGGGCCCATCCCAACCGCACCGAGCGTACGAATGGAGCGGCCCTGCATCCAGCTCTGATTCTTTTTGCCTAAGAAGCGAATCAGGAGAACGATCAATGCGATGATGATGGCAAGAACGACAAAGACATAAAATAACTGTAAATAATATCCGCCAGTACCACCTGTGCCGATTTCATCGGAAGCCGCCATCATCATAAGAAACAATCCTTATACGCCAAGCGTTTTGTTGATGGCTTCAATGACGCGGTCCGATTGGAACGGCTTAACGATAAAGTCCTTCGCTCCGGCTTGGATGGCATCGATAACCATCGCTTGTTGACCCATCGCGGAACACATGATGACTTTTGCGTTAGGATCAATCTTTTTAATTTCCTTGAGCGCAGCGATCCCATCCATTTCAGGCATCGTAATATCCATCGTAATCAGATCCGGACGAAGCTCTTTAAATTTCTCGATCGCCTGCGAGCCGTCCTGAGCCTCGCCTACAACCTCGAATCCGTTCTTGACCAGAATGTCACGGATCATCATTCTCATAAATGCAGCGTCGTCCACAATCAGAATTCGGTTAGCCATTGATAAAAATCCTCCCTAAATGTTTGTGCTATTGTAATTTTTGAATTCGGTCCCATTGGCTCACGATATCCGTCACACGTACGCCAAAGTTCTCATCGATGACGACAACCTCGCCTTTGGCAATCAGCTTATGATTGACCAGGATGTCTACCGGTTCACCCGCCAGCTTGTCCAGCTCGATAATCGAACCTTGGGACATTTCCAGGATATCCTTAATTTGCTTCTGAGTCCTTCCTAATTCTACGGTGACCTTAAGAGGAATGTCCATCAGCAAGTTCAGATTGTTTTCATCCACCTGCGGGTAAGGCGCCGATTGAAAATTGGCGAACTGCACCGGCTGCACGTTCACATTCCGGCCGTGCATGCCGCCGTAATGCTGCGGCCCCGTCTGCGGAGGCATTTGCGGCTGTCCATACGGCATCGCATTCGGAGCCTGTCCTCCTTGGGGTTGCATGGCCGCATTGTAACCATAATGAGCTTCTTCTTGCGCATTCCCTGCATCCTGTGCATAAGCGGGCGGCTGGGTAGGCTGAGCTGCCGGTTCTTGCGCCGGAGCCGGGGCCGGTGTCTCTACCGCCGCTGCAGTCTCTTGTTTCACAGGCTGAGGCTCATCCGTGCCGTTAATCAGCATGCGAACCATGTCTTTGGAAAATTGAACAGGGAGCAGCTGCATGATGGTCGAATCAATCAAGTCGCCGATAATCAGACGGAACGAAATTTTGATCAAGGTTTCGTCCTGCGGCAGATTGTTGACGCCTTCTCCGCTCACCATGTTCAAAATATCGATGCCCGGCGGCGAAATATTGACAAACCGGTTGAATATCGTGGACATGCTCGTTGCGGAAGAGCCCATCATCTGGTTCATCGCTTCCTGGACGGCACTGATATGGATTTCGTTTAACTCCCCTTCTTCGGGGTTGCCTTCTCCGCCCAGCATCAAGTCTGCGATCACCTGGGCGTCGCGAGTCTTGATCACGAGAGAGTTGATGCCTTCGAAGCCGTCGACATACGTAACATGAACGGCAACATGCGGCTTTGGAAACTCCTCCTCGAACTGGCTTCGCTTGATGATGGACACTCTCGGCGTCGTAATATCTACTTTCTTGCCGAGGAGCGTGGATAAGGCCGTAGCGGCGCTGCCAAAGGTAATGTTACCGATCTCCCCTAGCGCATCCTGCTCCAGAGGCGTCAATACATCATCTACGGTAGCCGCCGAAGAAGAAGGATCCGATGCCATTTCCGACTGCTTCAGCAAGGCGTCGATTTCTTCCTGGGATAAATAATCTTTACTCGTCAAGTTCTTCAGCTCCTTCGATGACAATTTCATCGATTTGTACAGCAACCCGGTCTTTTACCGTTCCGGGACTGCCAATAAACTTCAGTCTGTCGCCGACCTTGATGGATAACCCGTCATGCACCGGCTTGTTCAGTGAAATAACGTCCCCGACCGAGAGTCCTAAAAATTCGGAGACGGTCAGCTGTGAAACGCCAAGCTCGGCAACGATCGGAAGCTGAGCTTTGCTTACCCGCTGCTTAAGCGCGTCCACTTCCTCGGGGATTCTGGCTTTTTTCTCAGAGATGAACCACTGATGCGCGGACAGCTTGGACATGATCGGTTCCAGCACGACATGGGGAATACAGAGATTGATCATTCCCGTGGTATCGCCGATTTTAGTGCTCAGCGAGATCAGCGCAATGGTTTCGTTCGGGGAAACGATCTGCATAAACTGAGGATTCGTTTCCAGCGCCTCAAGCCGCGGAGAAATATCCAGCACCGTTTTCCAGGCCTCCTTGAGGCTGTCGAAAGCCCGGCTGAAAATCCGTTCCATGATAATGGTCTCGATTTCGGTCATCGAGTTGATCGTGGACGGCGCGACCCCGGTTCCTCCCAGCAGGCGGTCCAGCATCGCATAGGCGATGTTTGGATGAACCTCAAGCACCATTCGCCCTTCGAGCGGCTCAGCTTCAAAAATGTTGAGCACCGTCATTTTCGGTATGGAACGTATGAATTCATCGTATGGGAGCTGTTCAACCTGCACCACATTGATTTGCACAAAAGTACGCAGCTGTGCCGAGAAATATGTTGTAAGATAACGTGCGAAATTTTCATGGATACGTGTCAAGCTGCGAATATGGTCCTTTGAGAAGCGAAGCGCTCTTTTGAAATCATAAGAACGAATCTTCTTCTGCGTTTCCTCTTTCTTCAGCTCCTCCGCATCCATCTCACCGGAAGAGAGCGCGGCCAATAGGGCGTCGATCTCATTCTGCGATAATACATCAACCATCTACTCACCCCCTTACAGGTCATCCGACGAACAGTCTAGATTCCGGCGATCAGCACATCGGTCATATCGATTTGAATCAATCTGCCGGACGTTAACGACTTGTTGATCAGATTCTGCAGCTTGGCAGTAAACTGTTCACGGCCCTTCGAATCGTTTAACAGCTCGGGCTCCGTGTCGGCTAACGTCTTGATAATGATCGGTTTGATCTTGATTTCCTTGATTTTGTCGAATTCCGCCTTAGCTTTCTTGTCGCTTAACTGAAATGCAAAAGCCATCTGGGCAATGTACTGTGGATCCGCCAGATTTGTCTTAATGCCGGTAATTTCCGATGTCATCTCCACGATCTCGTCTGCCGACAGATTCGCAGCGGCAGGCTTGTCGCTGGCCGAAGCGGTTTTCGGTTCCTCCGTCAGCTTGTCGGACAACAAGAATATCGCAAGCACGATCAATGTGATGGACAACAAAATCGTAATTAACCAGGGTAGCATCTTTTTCATGAAGGTTCCTCCATTTGCTGCACTTTAATGGTTGCTTGATGAATGCCAACCTCGTGATGATACGCTTTAATGGAAGCTACGATGTCATTTGCACTTTCCAACACAATCAATCGTTTTCCATTAATCAATGTGATATAGGTGTCCGGAGTCTCTTCAACCATTTCGATCAGCAGTGCGTTAAGCCACATCTGCGACCCGTTTAACCTCGTTACCGATATCATGGGCTGCCTCCTTGTTCATAAAAGGGAGGGAGGATCCCCCCCTGATCCAACCTTATCGTTTCAGATTAACGACTTCCTGGAGCACTTCATCGGAGGTGGTGATGATCCGTGAATTGGCCTGGAAGCCGCGCTGTGCCACGATCATCTCGGAGAACTCGCCCGTCAGGTCCACATTGGACATTTCCAGCTGCCCCGAAATGATTGCACCGGTGCCTTCCTCTGCGTTATTGCCTTCGAACATGACAGCCTCGAGGTCTCCGTCCGGCACTGCGTTCAATGTCACGCGATACAGATTGCCGCCAATCTTCTCCAAACCTTCAGGGTTCGGCACCTTCGCTACCCCGATAATCGCGCCTTCAGCCGTTGTTCCGTCACTCATCTTCTGGATGATGGCACCGTTCTGAGCGATCGTGAACGCAGTTACGTCGTCTTCCAGCGTGATCGGCTCGCCACCGGAGTCGAGCACTAGGAAACCGTCAGACGTTACAAGGTTTCGCGCAACGTCGACATGGAAATCGCCGGCACGGGTCAGGAAAGGAACTTCCTGGTCATCGCTCAGCTTGACCATGAAAAATCCGTCCCCGTCGATGCGTAAATCCGTCGGGTTGTTGGTGACCATGGCGCTTCCCGGCGTATGCAGGGTATCGATCGAGCCGATCGTTACACCAAGGCCGATCTGCTTGGCATTAACGCCGCCTGTCGGATCGTCCGTTCCCGGCGTCACGCCGGACACCGTCTGGCTAAGAATATCTTTAAACATTACCCGTCCAGCCTTAAATCCAACGGTATTGACATTGGCAATATTGTTGCCGATTACGTCCAGCTTGGTCTGAAAGCCTCTCATCCCGGAAATACCGGAGTACATGGATCTTAACACAGGGATTCATCCTCCTTCTTATATGGGCCGCTTCTGTCGGTCGGCGGCCGCCTGGCTTCCTGACGGGCCAGCCAGTAAATCATGAAATTATGACTGCGCTGTCGATCTGGGTGAACACATTGTCCTTCATGGCGTTGCCATCCATCGCCGTGACCACCGTCCGGTTCGGAATATTGACAATGAGCGCCATATCCTTCATCAGAATCAGTGATTCCTTACTGCCTTTCGCTGCGGCTTTATCGATCGCGCTCTGGATTTGAACGAGCTGGTCACCCTTGATTTCAATCCCCCGCTGCTCCAGTCGCTTCGCGGCATGGTTGCTGATGCGGAGCAGATTTTCATTTAACAGCTCCTTGAAATTGCCCCTTGGCGCATCGGATGAAGCCGATACCGTTCGCCGCTCGGGCGATAGCGCGGCCGGATGCAATTTTCCGGGGTATAAATGGCCGATCATCATTCGATCACTCATGGCGCATTCCCTCCGGCCGAAGGTTCGCCCTGATCCGATTGCCCGGAATCCGGATCTCCTACGTCGGCAGGTGCCGGTTCAGAAGCAAGCGCGTCAGCCGCACCGGCCTCAGCTCCTCCTTGACTAGGCTCCTCGGGCTCGGCAGCCGGGTTCTCAACCCTCAATATATCGCTGAGCAGCACTTCGCTGCTGCCAACCTTGGCGTAATGAACGCCGTCCCGTACAATAATCGACTCCACGATTCCGGTCTTCATGACTAGGGAATCCGTACCGTCCTTCGGCGTTTCCGTCCAGGTGAGATCATCGGTATTGACCGATTTTTCCATCCAGCTGATCTCTTTGCCGATCAGACTTGAAGCCGAGCCTAGGGATTGACTCATTGCCGTTAACTGCGTGTTGATGTTCATCAGCTGTTCAAGGGAGGTGAATTGGGCCATCTGAGCGATAAATTCCCGGTCCTGCATCGGCTGAAGCGGATCTTGGTGCCGCAGCTGTGTAATCAGGATGCTTAGAAACTGATCCTTTCCCAGCTCTTGCCCTTTACCGCCTTTGTTACTGACATTTCCTTTCGAATAGTTCGGCCACATGTTGCTTGTGGATACTGGATTCGTTGCCATTCGTGTTCACCTCCTCGCAATTAAGCTTTCGCGGTAAATGTTCCGGCTTGAACAGCTTGTCCTTCATCGGCCTGCATCTCGGAAATCCAATCATGCCATTCTTCCGTCAAGCTGGCAGCCAGTACGGCATCATCCGAAGGGGTATCTTTCCCTTTCGAGCGCTGCTGGGACTGCTGCTGACCTGAGCCCGACTGTCGTCCGTCCTGATACATATTGGCTGTGGAAGGCTGACTGCTTTGCGTAACCTCGATTTTCTCCACTTGAAGACCTTGAGCAACGAGCGCTGTGCGAAGCTGCGCCATTTGCTGGTCGATCAGCTCTCTTGCATCCGCCTTAGCGGTCATGAATTGAGCGATCAGCTGTCCGTTTTGCATCGTTAATTTGATATCTACCTGACCTAAATGCTCTGGATTAAGCGATATTCTCGCTTCCGTGAAGCCTTGCTGCTTTACGATTTCGAGCTTGTTTATAATGAAGGAAGTCATTTCACTAGCAAACCGCTCGACCGGTACCGGAGGGGCTGCAGGTTTTACCGCTACCTGAGTTCCTGAACGAAGCGCTAGCTGTCCGGCGGTTACGGTGCCGTGTTCAGGCATCCATGGTTCGCCGCTTCCATTCGAGTCAGCCGCTTTAGCGGAGACTTCTCCGCCTTGGCCAGCATTCGGCAGAAGGCCAGCATTCGGACCAGCTGACGGCGCTGCGTTGGTGGACTGTGTTCTTCCAGCCGTCGCGGTTGCCGCTGCATTGGCCTCAGTCGCAGGTGCAGAACCATTTGCCGCCTGATGTGAAGGTTTCACATGCTCGGCTGCCTGCTTCACATTGCCTGCGCTGTTGCCCATCAAGCTGTGGAACGACTGGACCAGCTGGTGTACCGCGGTCTCCGTTCCCGGACTCACCTTTCCGGCACTGCTAATCAAGGCCTTTATCTGAGTGAGTGTGTCCTGGATTACAAAACGTACCGTGTCCGTATGCTGGGCTAGCGGGGACATTGCCGCGCTGCCATCGGATCCTTGGGCCTGGACGCCGGCGCCGTTTAGCACCATGCTTGCTTGAGCAAGCCAGCTCTGCAGCTCTTCAAGCAAGGCAGGGTCTTCCGCCAATGCCTGGTCCAGTTTATCCAGCTCCCCAAGCAGGCTTTGCAGCATTTCGAGCAATCCCTCAATCGCCTCATTTGTTTCAGCCGGCAAGCCTTGTACCAAACCTTCCAGCTTGACCGTTGTCTCCGAAGCAGCTGTAGAGGAGCCGCCGCCTGCGCTCGACATCTGATATGTCAACGTCGCATCAAATGAAGCGCCCGCTGGTGAGCTGCCTTGTGCGCTCGTCTTGCCGCTTGCCGAAGAGCTGCTGATTGTGGAGGACATGCCTTGCACTGTCATCGTCATCGTCTTATTCACCTCCTCTCCCGTGCGACCGGAAAAGTTCAGACCGTAAGCGGATCTGATGTTTATTTGGAGCCCATAAGTCGATTCAGTATTCTTGCTGCAAGCTCCGGGTCTTTCGAGGACATCGCGTTCATAATTCTGGAACGCGTCGCGTCATCGACCGTATTCAAGATGGTCATGGTCTTGGCCGGGCTGATTTTGTAAGTCTGCATCAGCAGCTCCGCCGCATTGGTCGGCGTCATGCCTGCAAACGTCTGATTCAGCTGATTTTTGTCCAGGTTGCTGCTGCTCGTCTTGCTGCTTGCCGCTTCCGTATCATTTTTCTTGATTCGGGATTGCAGCGCCGCGATCGCCAAGTCCTCGGAGGGCTTGGCATCCTTCAGCATCATCGTGGCTTCCGCCGCTGTCTTTGGGTCCATCTTCTCCAGGATCGCCACCCGGTTGCTGCTCTTCATCTGGCTCAGCATCAGCACCATTTCCTCAAGGGTCAAATTTTGCATGATCGGCGCAGCCTTGCTTGGACTCATGTCCGCATACAGCTTGGCGAGCTCACGGATTTGTTTCGTATACGGATCTTCCTCCTGCTCCGGGCTTCCGGTGTTCTGGTTCTGCAGCGAATCAATCTGGCTCTCCAGCTCTTTCACTTTGTTCTCCTGGGCGGCTTTCTGCTCGGTGACCTCGCTTAGCGTCTCCTCGCGCTCCGCCAGCTGCTTCTTCAGCTCAACGATCGTCGCTTCGGCGCTTTCTTCCTGCTCCTTCGCTTCTTTCAGCTTCTGCTCTTCCGGCGTCAGCACCGGATCGGGAACCCAATCCTTCACAATCGGAATTTTGTTCGCCAGATCGATCATGCCGTCCCGAACATCCGCTCTAAAGAAGATCGCAAGCGCCCCTAGAAGAACGATCGTAAAAATGGCCGGTACGAGAATCAGCAAAATCCGTTCAAATCCACCGCTTGATTCTTCCTTATCGAGCGGCATGTCTTTTCTTGCCACGTTCATTCCTCCTTCGCGGTCTTAACCCGGCTGCCAACGGATTCATTATCGGGCTTTGATCGCAAAACGTACCGTCGCCAGCTCGTCCAGCTCGTTTTGTTCCCGAAGGAGACTTTCATGCCGAAATTTCTCGTGCGATTTGTCTCTTGCTTTTAACCACACTTTTTCATCCAGCATTTTTTCCGATAAAATCTCCTGCTTCTTCGTAACATTTACATGGGCGAGCCGAATATCATTCCGTTTCCGCTCAATACACTGCTCCAAGTACTGAGCATAGCTCTGAATATTGCGGATTTCGGCGATTGCCGCGCACCGCGTAACGGCTTCCTGCTCGGCCGCATACATTTGCTCTCGCATCCGGTACAGCTCGGTCAGGCTTTTCTCCTCCGCCTGCAGCTTCCCGATGGCGCTCGACAGCATCCATTCGGCCTGGGTCTTCTCGTTACTCTTCAGGTCTACGATTTTCTGGAATGCGTATTGAAATTTCATTCTTCAAAGTCATCTCCTTGAAAATTCGGAAATCAGACGTTCCTGAACCTCGGCGAGCGTCGTTTTTTCATTTACTTTCTGCTTCGTATAATCCCATATCCGATGAATGTACTCGATGGATTCGTCGATGTCGGCGTTAGATCCCTGTTGGTAAGCCCCGATGTTAATTAAATCCTCGGAGTCCTTATATATGGCCATCAAGCGTTTTACGTTTTCCGAAGCCTCAATCTGCTCCTCCGGAGCGATGTCCTTCATCACGCGGCTGATACTGGCCAGCACGTCGATCGCAGGGAAATGTCCCTTATTGGCGATGCTCCGGTTCAGCACGATATGACCGTCCAGAATCCCCCGCACCGCATCGGCGATCGGCTCATTCATGTCATCGCCGTCCACCAATACCGTATAGAAGGCCGTAATGGAACCGTTCGGTCCGGTACCAGCGCGTTCAAGCAGCTTTGGAAGGCTTGCAAAGACCGAAGGGGTGTAACCTCTCATTGCCGGCGGCTCCCCGATGGCTAGTCCGACCTCGCGCTGTGCCATTGCATAGCGGGTCACGGAGTCCATCATTAGCATCACATTCAGCCCGCGGTCCCGAAAATATTCGGCAATCGTCGTCGCAATCAAAGCTCCCTTGATCCGGATCAGAGCCGGCTGGTCCGAGGTGGCTACGATGACGACGGAACGCTTCAGACCTTCGGGTCCGAGGTCCCGTTCGATGAAGTCCAGCACCTCGCGCCCGCGTTCTCCGATTAAAGCGATCACGTTCACGTCGGCCGACGTATTACGGGCGATCATTCCCATCAGCGTACTCTTCCCGACGCCCGAACCGGCAAATATGCCGACCCGTTGTCCTTTCCCGATCGAGAGAAGGCCGTCGATGGCTCTCACCCCGATGCTGATCGGCTCCTTCACTCTGGGACGATTCAGCGGATTTTGCGGAACGTTATGGGTTGAATAGTGCGGCATACGGGCCGGGATCAACGAGCCGTCTAACGGCTGCCCCAATCCGTCAAGCACTTTGCCCAGCAGTTCCGAACCGACCTGAACGCTGAGCGGCTTCCCGGTTCCCACCACATCGCATCCCGGTCCTACAGAATGAAGCTCACCGAGCGGCATTAGCAGTACCTTGTTGTCTCTGAAGCCGACAACCTCGGCTTTCAGCGGCTTGGATTGCTTCGTCGGATAGATATAGCACACGTCCCCGATGCTCGCATCCGGGCCTTCGGACTCTACCATCAAGCCGATGACTTGGGTCACTTTTCCGTTGATGCGGACCGGGTCCAAATGTTTTAAATGCTCGATATACCGGGCGCTATTCAGCTTCTTCATCCTGATTTCTCCGTTCTTCGTCATCGAGGGCGACGCGCACCAGTTCCTTCTTGATTTCCGCCAGCTGCGTATCGATTCGTGCATCCACGCTTCCGAAAGACGAGCGGATCACGCAGCCTCGGTCCTTCACCGTAGCATCCGGCAGGATTTGGAGCTCCGCCTGGGAATCGATCGCCAATGATAACTCTTCTCTTGCCGCGTACACAAACTCAAAATGCTCAGGGGCAACGCAGAGCGAAATCAAACCTTTCTCCCGTTTGCGCGCAAGATTCTTCCGAATCAGCTCCAAGGTGAACTCCGGTTCAATCGTCAGCTGATGATCGAGTATTTTCTCGGCAATGCTGCAGCTTAGCTCGACCAGAAACGGTTCAGCCTCCTGGATCAAATCTTCCTTTGCCCGGTGGGCAAGCTGCAGAAGCTCGCTGGCTTCGGCCGTTGCCTTCTCCAGCAGCTCCTTCATTTCCAGCTCGGCTTTGGCAGCTCCCTCGGAGTAGCCTTGGTTGAAGCCCTCTATCTTCAATGTCTCGGACAAATCCTCATCCTGCAGCCTTCGTTCCTTCCACCAAGCATCGATCTGCTGCTCGGCTTCAGCCAGCAGACGCTGGGCTTCCTCGGAGGCCTCGCGTATTTGCCGTTCGGCAAATTCCTGGGCATCGCGCAGCATCTCGCTCTTGATCCGCTCGGCCTCGGCCAGCGTGTGCATGACCGCCGGCGCAGCGGCGGGCGGTGCCGGCTCCGCTTGCGCTTCTTCGGCAGGAGCGGCGTACCGATGCGCTACATCCAACTCTTTCAAGACATCCATCGTTGTATAGTGGGACGGTTTGATCAAGTTAGACAATAATGTCATCTCCTCCGCCGCGGGCAATGATAACCTCGCCCGCTTCTTCGAGTCTTCGGATCGTGCTTACGATCCGTGTCTGAGCTTCCTCCACGTCACGCAGCCGCACAGGGCCCATGTACTCCATCTCTTCGCGGAAGGTTTCCGCCATCCGCTTGGACATATTGCGGAAAATAACATCCCGGACTTCCTCGCTTGCCACCTTAAGCGCAAGCTGCAAATCCGCATTCTCGACATCGCGAATGATGCGCTGGATCGAACGATTGTCGACATTGACGATATCCTCGAATACAAACATCCGCTTCTTGATTTCTTCGGCAAGCTCGGGATCCTGTATTTCGAGCGAATCCAGGATCGTCCGCTCCGTGCCTCGGTCGACTCCGTTCAATATTTGAACGATCGACTCGATGCCGCCTGCGTTGGTGTAATCTTGGGTCACCGTTGCCGACAGCTTCTGCTCCAGCACGCGCTCGACCTGAGCGATAACTTCCGGAGACGTGCTGTCCATGACCGCAACCCGCCGGGCAACCTCGGCCTGCTTCTCTTGAGGAAGCGAGGATAATATCGCCGATGCTTGGTCGTATTGCAGGTAGGAGAGCACAAGCGCGATGGTTTGGGCGTTTTCATTCTGAATGAAATTCAGGATCTGGCTCGGATCAGCCTTGCGGGCAAAATCAAACGGCCTTACCTGAAGCGTTGCGGTCAGGCGATTGATAACCTCCATCGCCTTCTGCTGCCCGAGCGCTTTCTCCAAAATTTCTTTAGCGTAATTAATGCCGCCTTGCGATATATATTCCTGTGCAAGACAAATTTGGTGAAACTCCTGAATGATGCTATCTTTCTCGCCGCTGTCGACCTTGCGCACATTCGCAATCTCCAGCGTCAGCTGCTCGATTTCGTCTTCGCGCAAATGCTTGAATATTTGTGCAGAGACTTCCGGCCCCAGCGTAATCAGCAGTATAGCGGCTTTCTGGCGCCCGGATAATTGTTGGTTGTTTCCCTTAACCAATGCTTCCACCTCTATTCCTCAGCCAGCCATGTACGCAGCAGATTCACGAATTCATCCGGCTTTTTCTTCGCCAACGTTTCGAGCTGCTTTCGGACCTGACTCTCGTTCGTTACACTCTCAAGATTGATCGATGGGAATTCGGTCACCGGCGGAAGCGGAATATCTTCCTCGAATTCTTCCTGCTGTCTTCTGCGTTTGCGAATGAAGAAATACGTGCCTCCCGCGATCAAAGCCAATGCAGCTATGCCGATTCCCCACAGTACCGGCTGGGACAGAACGGTTTTCGAATTTACATCCGGATTTACATTAAATACCTGCGAATTAACCGAAACTTTTTGAAGCAATTGTGCGTCTGTATAGGTAGTACCTGAATCGGCAAGCGAAGCTCTCACAATGTTGATGAGAATGTTCTGGATCGCCGTTCGGGTGTCTTCGTCCAGCGTTTGCTGGCCCGCAGGTGGTTCAACTGCGACATTAATGGTTAAGTCTTTAACAGTATATGGACTCGCAATGATGTCCTTTGTAATGCGATTCACTTCATAGTTGATGGTTGACGACGTCTCTTCCGACGTTGTCTGTCCGCTCTCGGAATCGCTCGGATACCCGGGAACCGCTTCTTCGCCCACACCGGCAACTCCGCCGGCAGGACTGCTGGTTCCGGTATAATTCTTCTGAATTTCCTGTACGCTGAGCTCGATCCCCTTCATCTCTTCTTCATCAACGGGGGTTACGAGATTTTCCTTGCTCTGTACCTGATCGAAATTCAGCTTGGAAGCAACGAGTACGTTCACTTTGCTTGACCCCATGTACTGGGACAGGAACTGTTGCACATTCTGTCGTACTTCGCTTTCAAATTTTTTCTGCAGTGCAAAGTTCTCTTCAACCCTGCCGATCAGTCCGCCCTGACCACCCTTGGCCGTGGCAAGAAGTTCAACTTCATCATTGGTTATGGTTATATTCTCGATCGGAAGGCTGGGTATGGCCGTCTTCACCAGGTTGTAGTAACCGTCGATCACTTCCTGATTCGGCCGGTATCCCGGTTTAAAATGCAGGACAACGGAGGCGCTGGCCTGATCTTCATTGTTGGTCTTGGCAAACACGCTTTCTTTCGGCAGATTGAGCAGCACGGTGGCATCTTGGACGCCCTGCATCTTCTCAAGCAGACGCTCAACCTCGCCGTTCAGTGCATTTACATATTTCACTTCGAACTCATTATCGGTCATGCCGATCGCGGATGCATTTTGCTCGAACGTTTCGAAGCCGATCGTTCCGTTTTGCACCAGGCCCTGTGAGCCGACGTCAATCTGTACTCTGGCCGCCTCGGTGCTCGGTACGGAGATGCTTCGTCCGTCCGGGCTCAGCTTGTAGGAAATACTCTGCGATTCCAGGTGGCTGATAATGCCGGCAGCATCACTGGAATTCAAATCCCGGAAAGCCACCTCGTACTTTGTCTTGGAGAACTGCATCGTCAGTACAACAAGTGCAATCAGTACGAAGACTACAGTAGCGGTCAACATTATTTTTTGCTTATTGCTAAATTGATTCCAATATTGGGTCACTCGATCCCGATATTGGGCGATTCTCTCGTTCACATCGTCACCCCATCCGAAACTTTGCTAGAAACATTTAGATTTGCGTGCGCATGATCTCTTGATAGGCTTCTACCACTTTGTTTCGGACCTGTGTTGTGAGCTGTATGCTCAACAGTGCCTGCTGGGCGGATATCATCGCCTGATCCACGTTGACTTGTCCAATCATCATTTTGTCGCTCATGACATGAGCCTGTTGTTCCTGTGCGGAAACAGAGTTCAACGCATCACTCAAATACGAACCGAAGCTGCGGATGGATTCGGCAGGAGTCTTCTCTGCCACCGTGGCTTGCTCTCGCATTTGAAGGGGCGAAACGCCCGAGGCTTGGAACATTGTGTTTTGAATCATCGATTTCCCCTCCTAATTTTCTGTATCTAAACGCCTACCCTACACTATCTGCCGATCTCCAGCGCCTTCATGATCATGGCTTTCGATGCATTAATGGCAGTCACATTGGCTTCATAGGACCGGGTAGCCGCGATCATATCCACCATCTCTTTTGTGACGTCGACATTAGGCATATAGACATATCCCTCGGCATTCGCGTCCGGATGAGTCGGGTTGTATACCTGCTTAAGCGGAGATGAATCCTCCTTCACGGCAGCCACCCTTACCCCTTGGCCCGCGGTTTCCCCGTTCATCTGGGCTCTAAGCATCCCTTCGAACGACTCGCTCTGCGGCGAAAGAACTACGGTCTTGCGGCGGTATGGTACCGCTTGTCCATTCTCGATCCGGGCTCTTGTCGTTTCCGCATTGGCAAGGTTCGAAGAAATGACGTCCATGCGAAGACGTTGGGCCGTAAGGGCCGATGCATTGATCGAAAAGCCGTTGCTAATATTCATGAACCTTATCTCCCCTCAATCGCTGTACGCATCATGCGAATTTGCTCATTCACCGCTTGTATGTACGAATGGTATCGGAGCTGGTTCTCCGCGAGCAGCACCATTTCCCGATCCGCATCGACATTATTCTCGTTGTTGTTCATAGAGCTGCTGCTGTCATTCGTAATCGAAGCGCTTGGAATGCTGCCGGTTGGACCGATCGGTATATGTCTTGGATCCGTCCTTCTCCCTTGCAGCGTAAGATGAGCTCCCTCCATCTCCTGTTTCAAAAGACTCTCGAAGGATACTTCGGATCTCTTAAAATGAGGCGTATCCGCGTTGGCGATATTGTTGGCAATGACGCTGTTTCTCAGATTCGCTGCGTCCAAACCGCCTTGAAGCCGCTGAAAGGAACTATTGTTCAACAGATTCACTAGCTCATTCCTCCTGACTGGACCTGCAGAAAAGTATTCCACTCTTCCTAGCTAAATCCTCTTTTTTCGACAAAAAACATAATCCGTACGCCCTAATCTAGGTCTTAAGTAGAAAAAGACAGCATGATGTCACATAAACTAAGTTTCTTAAAGATTGGGACTTTTTACAATAAGAAAAAAGCCCTATCTTTTTCCAAGAATAAGGGCTTTTTATTCATTTTCGTTTCGTTTTTTTCTAAAATATTGCAAATCTCAATACTGATTTTGTAAAATTTAAAGTTTTCTTCCCAAGGTATAGGTCCAGGTGCAGGTCCGCTTGTTCACAAAAAATTACGAATTCGGTCCTGATCGCTTCCAACATACGCAAATATTTCGACATCTTGGACTTCATTTGCATCGACAAACATTTACACCTGAGCGCCTTCTTTGCCGAATTACAAAATATATTGGCTCAAATCCCGATCCTGGGCGATGCCGGCCAGCTTTTCTCTCACATATTGGGGCGTAATGACCATGCGCTCCAGCGTGAGCTCAGGCGCCTCAAACGACAGATCCTCCAGCAGCTTCTCCAGTATGGTATGGAGCCTGCGGGCGCCGATATTTTCAGTGTTTTGGTTTACTGAGGCAGCAATCTGGGCAATCTCCCGAATGGCCTCCGGGGAAAATTCCACTTCGAGCTCTTCGGTGCGCAGCAAATTGATATATTGCTTGGTCAGCGCATTCTTCGGTTCGGTCAAAATGGACACAAAATCATCCAGCGTCAAGCTGTTCAGCTCCACGCGGATCGGGAAGCGGCCCTGCAGCTCCGGAATCAGATCTGACGGCTTCGCAATATGGAAAGCGCCTGCGGCGATAAACAGCACGAAATCCGTCTTCACCGGCCCGTACTTCGTCATGATGGTAGAGCCTTCCACGATCGGCAGGATGTCGCGCTGAACGCCTTCCCTGGATACATCCGGTCCCGATTGGCGGCCTTGGCTGGCAACCTTGTCGATCTCATCGATGAAAATAATGCCCGATTGTTCGGCACGCCGGATGGACTCCTGGATGACATCATCCATATCTATCAGCTTGGCCGCCTCCTCTTGCGTAAGCACCTTTCTCGCTTCCTTAACGGACAGCTTGCGCCGCTTCGTCCGCTTCGGCATCAGGCTGCCGAACATCTCCTGCATATTCATGCCCATCTGATCATTCCCCTGCCCCGCGAACATATCAAACATATTCGGAGCGGTGTCCTCGACATCGATTTCGATCGTCTCATCCTCAAGCTTTCCGGACAGCAGATTGAACCGGATCTGTCTCCGTTTCTCCTTCAGGCTTTCGTCTTTATCCTCCGCATCATCCTCTACGGCCTGAGACGGATTGTTGCCTCCGAACAGCATCTCAAACGGATTGCGCTGGCTCTTCTGGCTTTTGGTTGATGGGGCCAGCAGCTGCACGATCCGCTCGTTCGCCATCTCTTCCGCTTTATCCTTGACCTTCTCCGTGCGCTCCAGCTTCACCATGCGAATTGCTGTTTCCACAAGGTCGCGAACCATCGATTCCACGTCGCGTCCCACATACCCGACCTCGGTAAACTTCGTAGCCTCCACCTTCACAAAAGGAGCGTTCACCAGTTTTGCAAGCCTCCGGGCAATTTCCGTTTTGCCGACGCCCGTAGGACCGATCATCAGGATGTTTTTCGGAACGATCTCATCGCGCTCCTCATCGGACAGCAAGCTGCGCCGATAACGATTGCGAAGCGCAACCGCAACAGATTTCTTCGCTTCCTTCTGGCCGACAATATATTTATCCAACTCGGAAACAATTTGTCTTGGAGTCATAGATTCTTTATTCACCGTGAATACCTCCCGCCCTGATATGGCTATACGCTGCCGTAAAGCATGATTACAGCTCTTCTACAATAATATTGCTGTTCGTATATACGCAAACCTCTGAAGCAATCTGAAGCGCCTCTCGCGCGATATCCTTGGCCTCCATATGCGATGCATGCCGTTTCAGCGCACGTCCTGCCGAGAGCGCAAAGTTACCTCCCGAGCCGATCGCCAATACATCGTCGTCGGGCTCAATAATTTCGCCCCCGCCGGAGATCAGCAGCATCCCTGTCTTATCCACCACAATCATTAAAGCTTCCAGCTTCCGCAGCACCCGATCCTGGCGCCAGTCCTTGGCCAGCTCCACGGCCGCGCGCTGCAGGTTTCCATGATGCTCTTCCAGCTTGCCCTCAAATTTCTCAAACAACGTAATCGCATCCGCCACAGAACCGGCAAAACCGGCGACAACTTGTCCCCGGTAAAGACGGCGCACTTTTTTGGCGGTCTGCTTCATGACTACACTTTCTCCGAACGTGACTTGGCCGTCGCCGGCAATGGCTGCTTTGCCATTATGCCGTACTGCACAGATCGTCGTAGCGTGAAAAGTCATTTCCATGATGGCGGACCTCCCCTATTTTTAAAAGTTACAGCGTATTCAGTTGGTTGTCATAAATGAATTCGCGAATATGATCAAGAGCGCGATTAGCCAAAGCTTCATTCTTCTCTTTCTTATTCCGGATCCGGGTCTCAAGCTTCGGCAGCAGTCCGAAATTCGCGTTCATCGGCTGGAAATTATCCGGATCGGCGTGCGTAATATAATAGGCCATGCTGCCGATCGTCGATTCCTGCGGGAATACAATCCCTTCTTGTCCACGCGCTGCTCTTGCCGCATTGATGCCTGCAATCAATCCGGAGGCGGCGGACTCAACGTAGCCCTCGACCCCCGTCATCTGTCCGGCGAGATACAGATTCGGACGCGTCTTCACCTGATAGGTTTGCTGAAGCAGCTTCGGCGAATTGACGAACGTATTGCGGTGCATAACGCCATACCGTACGATCTCGGCATTTTCCAGCCCCGGGATCATCGAAATAATACGCTTCTGCTCTCCCCACTTCAGATGGGTCTGGAAGCCTACCAGATTGTACAGCGTGCCGGCTGCATTATCCTGACGGAGCTGAACGACGGCGTAAGGAAGCTTGCCGGTATGCGGGTTCACCAGTCCGACCGGTTTCATTGGGCCGAACAAAGCCGTTTGCTTGCCCCGCTTCATCATGACTTCGATCGGCATGCAGCCCTCGAAATAAATTTCCTTCTCAAACTCTTTGAGCTGGGCAACTTCGGCGTTGACCAGCGCATCGTAGAAAGCATCGAATTCCTCTTCCGTCATCGGGCAATTCAGGTAGGCGGCCTCGCCTTTGTCATAGCGGGAAGCAAGATACACCTTGCTCATATCAATGGAGTCCTTCTCTACGATCGGTGCAGCCGCATCATAGAAGTAGAAGTAGTCTTCGCCCATCAGCTCGCGGATTTGAGCCGACAATGCGGGAGAGGTCAAAGGTCCTGTCGCAATGACAACGATCCCTTCTTCAGGTATATGCTGAATTTCTTCATTTACTACCTCAATTAACGGATGCTGATGAAGCGTCTCCGTGATTTCGCCGGAGAAGCCGTCACGATCCACCGCAAGCGCCCCGCCCGCCGGCACGGCGTTGCGGTCCGCCGAACCGATCACGAGCGAGTTCAACATGCGCATCTCTTCCTTCAAAACGCCGACCGCATTGGTCAACGTATTTGCCCGGAGCGAGTTGCTGCAGACCAGCTCTGCGAACTTGTCTGTATGATGGGCCGGCGTCTTCACGACCGGCCGCATTTCGTATAAGGTAACGGGAATCCCGCGGCTTGCGATCTGCCAAGCCGCTTCACTGCCGGCAAGGCCTGCCCCGATCACCGTTACTCTCTGTGTGTCTGTCAACGTCATTACCCCCTGTATGCCTACATCTCTGCTGCTTCGTCCTGTTCCTCAACCATTTCGGAATAGTCGCAGGAAGTGCATTGAAGCTTGACCCCCTGCTTGCTCTTCTTCTCTACCATTAAGCTGCTGCAATTCGGACACGGTTTAGGCGAAGGTTTATCCCAGGATACGAAATCGCATTCCGGATAGCGGTCGCATCCGAAGAAGATACGCCCCTTCTTGCTCCGTCGTTCCACGACATGGCCTTCCTTGCACTTCGGACAAGTTACGCCGATGTCTTTGACGATCGGCTTCGTATTCCGGCAGTCCGGAAAACCGGAGCATGCCAAAAACTTCCCGAATCGTCCAAGCTTATAGACCAATGGCTTGCCGCATTTCTCGCAAATCTCGTCGGAAACCTCGTCTTCAATCTCGATTTCCTTCATTTCTTCCTCAGCAACCTCAAGCCGCTTCTCGAATGATTTATAGAATTCCGACAGCACCTTGACCCAATCCTCGGAGCCTTCCTCGACATGGTCCAGGTCTTCCTCCATGTTTGCCGTAAATTCCACATTCAGAATTTCGGGGAAAAATTGCTCCATCTGCTCGATGACAAGCTCCCCCAGCTCCGTCGGGACAAACTTCTTATCCTCAATGGCAACGTAGCCGCGCTTCTGGATCGTTTCTAGCGTTGGCGCGTAAGTACTCGGCCGTCCGATTCCAAGCTCCTCCAGCGTCCTTACAAGCCGCGCTTCGGTGTAACGCGGAGGCGGCTGGGTAAAGTGCTGCTTCGGCTCGATATCCTGTTTATCCAGCTTGTCGCCCGTATGCAGCTCCGGAAGGTATTTATCCTCTTCGGTCGTCCCGTCGTCATTACCCTCAACATAGACCTTCATGAAGCCCGGAAAGCGAACCTTGGATCCGGTAGCCCGAAAAACGGCAGTACCTGCCGATATATCCACAGAAAGCGTATCCAGTACAGCAGAGGCCATCTGGCTGGCGACAAAGCGTTCCCAGATCAGTTTATACAAGCGAAGCTGATCACGGCTCATGTACGGCTTCACCGATTCCGGATCCCGAAGGACGGACGTAGGCCGGATGGCTTCGTGCGCATCCTGTGCATTTGCCGCTTTCTTTGAATACTGCCTAGGGCTTTCGGGTACGAACGGTTCTCCGTATTTCTCCGTAATGTACTCCTTCGCCTCGTCTTGCGCGGTACCGGATATCCGGGTAGAGTCGGTACGCATGTACGTAATCAAACCGACAGTGCCTTCCTTGCCGAGTTCCACGCCCTCATACAGCTGCTGGGCGACCGACATCGTCTTCGCGGCCCGAAAACCGAGCTTGCGCGCCGCTTCCTGCTGCAATGAGCTTGTCGTGAACGGCGGCGACGGATGACGCTGACGCTCGCGTTCCTTGACTTCGCCGACCGTGAAAGAGGCATCCTTAATCGCCGCAAGCACCTCGTTCACGTCCTCCTGGCTGGACAGCTCCTTCTTCTCCCCGTTCAGCTGCGTAAACTTCGCTTCAAACGAAGAGCCCTTCACGGCCAGCTTCGCCGTGATCGTCCAATATTCTTCCGGCACGAATGCGCTGATTTCGTTCTCGCGATCCAGAATGATCTTGACCGCAACGGATTGAACGCGTCCTGCCGACAGCCCCTTCTTAACTTTCTTCCATAAAAGAGGGCTGATCTTGTAACCCACCAGACGGTCAAGTATCCGCCGAGCCTGCTGGGCGTTAACGAGATCCATATTAATTTTGCGCGGCGTCTTGAAGGCATCCTTGACCGCCGTCTTCGTGATTTCGTTAAATACGACCCGCAGGCTTTGAGATTCATCCAGCTCCAAAGCATGGGCAAGATGCCATGCGATGGCTTCCCCTTCGCGATCGGGGTCAGCTGCGAGGTATACTTTCTTTACCTTTTTGCTAGCATCCTTAAGTTCCTTTAAGACAGAACCTTTTCCGCGGATCGTAATGTATTTCGGATTGAAGTCGTTTTCCACCTCAACCCCGATCTGGCTTTTCGGCAAATCGCGCACATGACCCATCGAAGCCTTCACGATATATTTGCTGCCGAGATATTTGCCAATCGTCTTCGCCTTGGCAGGCGACTCTACGATGACGAGTGAATCCGCCACAGGTTCATCCTCCTCTCCAACATTCAACTTTCCCATTATATGATCTTATATATAGCACCGGGTAATTGGGTTATCTGCTTTTTTATGATTAAAGATAACAGAACTGAATGCAAATGTCCAAAATCCCACTGGGTCCCCTCCAACAACTCATCAAGCGACCCGGGTCCCTGTTCGAGCATATGGTAAACGTGCCGTTCATCGTTTGTCAACCCGGAATCCATGCCGGGGAGGCTCGAATGAGGGGCCTGCCGCTCCTTATTGTATGTATTGGGAGCCCTGTTTGGCAACCAGGAATCATATTCCTCGATAATATCTTGGACGTCCGTCACCATCTTGGCCCCCTGTTTAATGAGGGCAAGCGTTCCCCGGCTCTTGGGAGAAGTGACTTGTCCCGGAACCGAGAAAACATCCCTTCCGGCCTCCAGCGCATAATCTGCTGTGATCAGCGATCCGCTGCGGGCATCCGCCTCCACGACTACGGTTCCAAGGGACAAACCGGCAATGATTCGGTTTCTCCTCGGAAAAAATCCCGGGTGGGCTTTCGTGCCTGGAGGGTACTCGGAAACAATCAATCCCGATTCTGCGATCCGTTCATACAAGGACCGGTGCTCTGCAGGATAGATGACATCAATCCCCGCACCGAGAACCGCAATCGTTGCTCCTCCGCTTGTTAAAGCCGCCTCGTGCGCGGCGCTGTCAATTCCCCTGGCCATTCCGCTTACGACAGCCAGCCCGTACCGCGTCAGCTCCTCGGCCAATAGGCCGGCCATCTTGCGGCCATAAGCAGTCGGCATCCGGGTCCCGACCATGGCAACGCCGGGCTGGTTCAAAAGCTCCGCACGGCCGATCGAATAGATTACCCAAGGAGGCTCGGACATTGAATTCAACCGCTCGGGATATTGATCATCGAGGGCTGTAATAATACGTATTTTGGAACGGTTTGTCAACTTCCATACATCCCCTCGGGAATGCCCTGCGCTATCGCCCGCAGCATTTGACATCCGCTCCAGCAATTGTTCGACGCTCGACGGAAACCGTTTCGACAATTTATTCGCCTGCTCGACAGACAATCCACAGCTTCTCCAGTCATTCACACCATAAGAAATCATGCCTTCATGCAGCTGGCCGTGCATCATAATCCGGTGAATCGATTTCCATCCGATGCCTTCACTTTCATGCAATGCTGCCAGCAGCGCGCTCTCCAGCTTCATTCCAGTCGCCTCCTTCAAAATAAACAGAAAAAGCAACCTTTCATCTCCTGAAATCAGGACATAAAAGGTTGCTTACCTAATTTTAATATATTGGGTTGCGCAATTAGGCAAAAAGCTGCCTCGCGTTCATACGATTAATGAGTAGTGCAAGCCTCAAGCAAGCCCTTCTCCTCAAGCACACTGACAAGCGTCGATCCCATTTCGGCCGGTGTCGGAGCAACTTTAATGCCGCAAGCCTCGAGTACAGCAATCTTCTCTTTCGCTGTCCCCTTGCCACCGGAAATGATCGCGCCGGCATGGCCCATGCGTTTGCCTGGAGGCGCAGTTGCCCCGCCAATGAAGCCGACAACCGGTTTGGTCATGTTGGCTTTGATCCACTCGGCAGCTTCTTCCTCGGCCGTACCGCCGATTTCACCGATCATGATAACGGCTTTCGTGTTCGGATCCTCATTGAACAGCTTCAAGACATCGATAAACTCGGTGCCTTTAACAGGGTCTCCGCCGATTCCCACGGCAGACGATTGTCCGATGCCGCGTGCAGTCAGCTGATGAACCGCCTCATAGGTCAGCGTTCCGCTTCGCGATACGACGCCGACATGGCCCGGCGTATGGATGTAGCCCGGCATAATCCCGATCTTGCATTCGCCCGGCGTAATGACACCCGGACAGTTCGGCCCGATCAGGCGGGTCTTCTTGCCTTCCATATAACGTGCAACCTTCACCATGTCCAGCACCGGAATGCCTTCCGTGATGCAGATGACAAGCTCCATCTCGGCATCAACGGCTTCCATGATCGAATCGGCAGCAAATGCAGGCGGAACATAGATTACGCTTGCGGTTGCGCCGGTCTTCGCCTTCGCTTCCTCAACGGTGTTAAACACCGGAAGCTTCACGGTAGTTCCGTTCTCCAGCGTAATTTCCACTTCCGTGCCGCCTTTGCCCGGCGAGGTTCCGCCGACCATTTGCGTACCGTAATCGAGGGCGCCTTTCGCATGGAACAGAGCCGTTTTACCTGTAATCCCTTGTGTGATAACTTTTGTATTTTTATCGATCAAAATACTCACGATTGATTCACATCCCCTATTGTTATTTGAAAATGAAAGCAACCGCACGGCCGGACGGTCGAGCGTCCTTAGGTGCCATGCCTCTTCAGGAATGAATTATTACTGAACGAGGGAGACGATCTTCTGTGCTCCGTCGGCCATGGAATCAGCTGGTACGATGTTAAGACCGGACTCGGCCAAAATCTTCTTGCCGAGGTCAACATTCGTTCCTTCCAAGCGTACAACAAGCGGACGGGTCAAGCCCAGCTGCTTCGCCGCTTCAACTACACCGGTAGCGATCACGTCGCAGCGCATGATGCCGCCGAAAATGTTGACGAAGATTCCCTTAACTTGAGGATCGGACAAAATGATCTTGAAGGCTTCGGTAACCTTCTCGGTCGTTGCACCGCCCCCAACGTCAAGGAAGTTGGCAGGATCGCCGCCATAGTATTTGATGATGTCCATGGTAGCCATCGCAAGACCGGCACCGTTAACCATACAGCCGATGTTGCCGTCCAGAGCTATGTAACTCAAGTCGTATTTCGATGCTTCGATTTCTTTCTCGTCTTCTTCGTCCAGGTCGCGAAGCTCGACAATATCCTTGTGACGGAAGAGCGCGTTGGAGTCAAAGTTCAGCTTGGCGTCAAGGGCCATGACGTTGCCGTCGCCCGTAACGACCAGTGGATTAATCTCGGCGATCGAGCAGTCCTTCTCCACGAACGCCTTGTACAAGGCCAGCATAAATTGGACGGCTTTGCCGACCAGCTCGTTCGGAATATTAATGGAATACGCCAGTTTCCGCGCTTGGAACGTTTGAAGTCCGACAGCCGGATCGATGACTTCCTTGAAAATTTTCTCAGGCGTTGCCGCTGCAACTTCTTCGATTTCCGTACCGCCTTCTTCGGATGCCATCATGACGACGCGCCCTGTAGCGCGGTCTACAACAACACCGATGTAATACTCTTTGCGAATATCGCAGCCTTCTTCAATAAGGAGGCGCTTGACTTCCTTGCCTTCCGGACCGGTCTGGTGAGTCACCAGCACTTTGCCCAGAATTTCTTCGGCATAGGCGCGAACCTCTTCAAGGCTCTTTGCCACCTTGACGCCGCCGGCTTTACCGCGGCCGCCTGCGTGGATCTGCGCTTTAACAACGGTTACGGGACTTCCCAGGGATTTGGCAGCTTCCACTGCTTCATCCACCGTAAACGCAACCTTGCCGTTCGGAACAGCGACTCCATATTGCTTCAGTACTTGTTTTCCTTGATATTCATGGATATTCATTCTCGAATCCTCCTATCAACATGACTGGAACAAGGCGGGCTGCATGGGAGCGTTTCAATGACGCCGCTGCCCCTGTCAACCTTTATATAGTAAACCCAAGCTATTGTAACATGTTTTTAAAACGCTTACCTTAAAAATGTTCACAGATTCTCCACTCTATTTGATATAGGTATGATTCCTTCTGGAGAATAATTGGAAATTAAAGGTTAAACAAATCGTTATTTTTTTAAAAATGCTTTGAATACTTTGACAGCAACAAATCCGATCACAAATCCGATAACAGCGAGAATCAACAATAGCACAACCAATGTAATGATAATGTTCTCCCAAAGGATGTTCATAGCTACACTCCTATGCAATAAAGATTTCCAATATCATCTAAATATGGATTATAGCATATTTCCCTCCGAAATCCCTTCCATTTGCTCTATTCTTTGAATTATTTCACGAAGCTGTATAAGCAGTACAAGGGGATGCCTCCTTCTAACTCTCAGTTTGGGGTCTGAAGTTGAATAAGTGGGGGGGTGGGCGTTTTAGTTGGACTTTTTTGGGAGACTTTGGAGGGTAACTTTACATTGGCGCCTGCAAGTCCCTTTTTGGGACTTGCTCCGGGCTTGGAGTTGCTTTTGGCGCCAGCAAGTCCCTTTTCGGGACTTGCTCCGGGCTTGGAGCTGCTTTTGGCGCTCACACGTCCCTTTTTGGGACTTGCTCCGGGCTTGGACCTGCTTTTGGTGCGCACACGTCCCTTTTTGGGACTTGCTCCGGGCCCGGAGCTGCTTTTGGCGCCAGCAAGTCCCTTTCCGGGACTTGCTCCGGGCTTGGAGCTGCTTTTGGCGCCAGCAAGTCCCTTTTCGGGACTTGCTCCGGGCTTGGAGTTGCTTTTGGCGCCTGCAAGTCCCTTTTCGGGACTTGCTCCGGGCTTGGACCTGCTTTTGCCGCTAGCAAGTCCCTTTTTGGGACTTGCTCCGGGCTTGGACCTGCTTTTGGTGCGCAAACGTCCCTTTTTGGAACTTGCTCCGGGTTTCGAGCTGCTTTTCGCGCCAGCAAGTCCCTTTTCGGGACTTGCTCCGGGCTTGAACCTGCTTTTGGTGCGCACACGTCCCTTTTTGGGACTTGCTCCGGGTTTGGAGCTACTTTTGGCGCAAGCAAGTCCCTTTTCGGGACTTGCTCTGAGCTTGCAGCAGCTTTTGGGGCTCAAAACTCTTTATCCCGAATGGTTGATCCTGTACAATGGATGACGATACATAACAGGTAAGCGGATTCAAACATAAAGGAGATTGCGGCATGCAGTGGTTGACCTCCCGTTTTTCGGTCCATTCCTTATTTTTTAAAATGCTCGTTTATTTTCTGATCGTCATCATCCTGCTTTCCTCCTACAACATCTGGTCAATGACGTTTTATACGCGGAATGTCCACAACGAGATCGTAAAATACAATTTGACGCTGATCCGGAATACCGTGGACAGCTTCGAGAAACAGTATACGACTTGGAAAAGCCTGCTCCTCAGCCTTCAGCACAACGAATTCGTGGGAAATATTAATCGGCAAGCCGACAAAGGCGGCAAGCAGGCGATCGATTACCTGCAGGTGGACTTGGTGATGGATCAAATCCGCACGATTGTGACGCAGCCGTTTTATCATTTACAGAACGTGATGATCTACTATCGAAGCCACTCATTTCTGCTGGAAAGCGACGGTATGGTGGATGATGACCGGATGTTTAGGCACTATTACGTCAGCGAGCAGTATCCGTACGAGTTTTGGATAAAGGATGCAGACAGGTCAGACGCTTTCCTGCAGGCCCTTCCGAGCAGCGGCTTTACCATTGAGCCCAAGAGCAGCGAGGTGGAACTGCTCCCGCTGGTCAGCCATGTCCCTGGAAGCCCATGGGAAATTATCGCATTGGTCAATATGAACAGCTGGTATGAATCCTATAAAGGCATGTCCGGCTCCCGCTTTCTGCTGCTTGATCAGGACGGAACGCCATTGTTTCAATCCGCCCCATCCTCTAAGGATGCCCCGCTGCCTGCATGGAATGGAACATTCGAATGGATTAAGGACAAGGGGAATTACTATTTTTTTGAAAAAGGGGACCGCTCGGGTCTTACGTATGTATCCATCATTCCCCATAATGAGCTGAACCGCAGCATCAGCCGCATGAATTGGATCGCGGCGCTGCTGTTTGCCACGACGCTGCTGATCGGAACGCTGGCATCCTGGTTCTTTACCCGCAACATTAACCGGCCTTTAAAGCGGATGATCACGGGCCTTGGCAAAACCGAACAGCACCTTTATGAGGGCACCATTTCCGAATTCAACGCGATCGCAAGCCATCTGCAGGGATTGCATCATGAACGCAAGCAGATCAAGGCATGGATGGACCATATCAAGCCTCTGCTGACAAGCTATCATTATATGGCTCGCTTCAAAAACATCAACATTGACGCAGCCGCCGCAGCTGAGCTGCCGGTAAGCGAGGGTGCCTTTATGATCGTTGTGTTCCAGCTAAGGTACAGGCATACTCCCTCGGAACTGCTCGATGAAATGCTGACCAAGGCCACCGGCAAAATCAAAGACATTATCAGCCTTCAAGTGCAGGAGGCCTTTCCGTTATCCCATACGCTTCAAATGGACAGCAAAGAGATCTTGTCAATCGTATACACGCAGGAAAGGTCGGAGCGTCTGCTCGCCTGCCTGAACGGTTTGAAGCGGATATTCGATCAAGACCAAGGCACTTACCTGGTTACGATTGCCGTGTCGTCCGTGTTCCAGCATACTTCCCATTTCGATCAGGCCTACACGGAAGCGATGTCGCTGCTGCTTCAAGCGATGCCGGTCGAAGAAACCCAGATTATATGGGAAAAGGCGCCGCGGGAGGACGTGACCGGCTTTACAGCTGAGCAGGAGCATGAATTTTACGTAATCCTGCAAGCAGGCAATGAAGTCAGCTGCCAACAGCTCATCGATCGGGCGTTTGATTCGCTTCATCGCCGGGGCGCGACGGCGGATCAGCTGCATCATTTCGCCCTTGCCGTCCTCAGTCGTATCCGAAAAACGATGGCGCTGCTGAACATCGAATCAAGCCCGCTTCCATCCGATCATCGGCCGCTTGCGCATTGCGTCACTCCCGAACACTACAAACAGGCGCTGCTGAACGAGCTTGCCCGTGCAGCGGAAGCGATTCGACGAAAGCGAGAAGAAAATTACGATATCATTCAGTTTATTGCCCAGTTTATGGAAAACCATATTTCCGAGGAAATATCACTGGAGCTATTGGCGGATAAGCTCAACATGTCGCCGACGTATCTGTCCGGCTATATTAAAGAAAAAACCGGCAGCAACTTCAGCGATCATCTACATGCGATCCGCATCCGGAAAGCGAAGGAGCTTCTCGTAACGACAAATATGCCGGTCCAGGAAGTTGGCGCGCAAATCGGCTATCGTAATGTCACATCCTTTATCCGCATGTTCAAAAAATTAACCGGCCAGCCGCCCGGCGATTACCGGAAAACCCATTGGATCCGGAATTAGCAGGCGGCCGTGCCGGCCGTTTAACCTTTAACGGAGCCGATCAACGCTCCTTTTACGAAATATTTCTGGATGAACGGGTATACCAGCAGGATCGGCACGGTGGACACCATGATGGTGGCAAATTTCAGACCATCCTCCACGACGACGATATCGCCGACCACCGGGCCGTCGGTTCCCGTGAATTGCCCGGATAGCACGATGTTTCTCAAGATGACCTGAAGCGGCTGCATATCGGCATCCCGCAGATAAAGCAGCGGGCCCATAAAATTATTCCACATGCCGACGGCGTAATACAATCCGATCGTCGCCAGCACCGGCTTGGAAAGCGGCAGCACGATCCGGAAGAAAATACCGACCTCGGATAAGCCGTCGATTTTGCCCGACTCCTCCAGCTCTTGCGGCATTCCCATGAAGAAGGTTCTCATGATCAGCAGGTTCCAGGTGCCGACGGCCCCTGGCAGAACCATGCCCCACACCGTATTGACAAAGCCGAGCTCTTTGACCACAAGAAACGTCGGGATCATTCCGCCGTTAAAAAACATCGTGAACACGATCATCATAAGAATCGGCTTGCCCATAACCATTTTGGTCTTGGACAATGAGTATGCGCCGAGCGCGGTTACCATCAGGGAAATCGCGGTTCCCAGCACGACATAGATGAAGGTATTTTTGTAACCCTTCAGTACCCTTCCATCTTCAAATACATACCGGTACATATCCAAATTAAAGCCTTTTGGCCACAGCCATACGGTGCCTGACGCAATCGCTGCCGAATCGCTGAGCGAGACGGCCAGCATATAAATGAACGGATACAGACATGCGGTTACTACGCCGAGCAAAATCAATGCGTTTAAGACATCGAACCAGTTCCACTTCCATTTCACATTCCATTCCTCCCTCTACCAGATGCTGCTGCCGCTGACCCTGCGGCTGAACCCGTTGGCTGCAATGATGAAGATAAAGCTGATGATTCCGGTAAACAGATCAATTGCCGTGGCGTAACTGTAATTGCCTTGGGTCAAACCGACGCGATAGACATAGGTGGAAATGATGTCAGCGGTTTCATACGTGGCCGGGGTTGCAAGCAAATATACTTTTTCAAAGCCGATCTCGAGAATTTTTCCGATATCCAGAATCAGAATGATGACGATCGCCGGTGCGATTCCGGGAAGCGTTATGTTCAGCGTCTGCTTCCAGCGATTCGCCCCGTCCATGCGTGCGGCTTCGTATAATTGCGGATCAATCGCCGTCAAGGCCGCCAAATAAATAATGGTCCCCCAGCCGATATGCTGCCACACGTCCGTCGTTACATAGATGGTTCTGAACCAGGAGGCCTCCACCAGAAAATTAATGCGTTCAAGACCCAAGGCGCTCAGAAGCTGGTTCACCATCCCTCCGGTAGGCGACAGGAACATGACCGCGATACCCGCCACCACCACATTGGATATGAAATGGGGAAGATAGCTGACGGTCTGGACGAACCGCTTCATGAAGGATCTTCGTACCTCATTGATCAGCAGGGCCAAAATAATCGGAGCCGGAAACCCGAACAACAGCTTATAGAACCCGAGCAGAAACGTATTTCTCAGCACGGGCCAAAAGTCGGGGGTATGAAAGAACATATTGAAATACTTGAAGCCGACCCAATCGCTCTCGGTGATGCCCTTGAACAAATTGTAATCCATGAAGGCGATCGAGACGCCGAAGATGGGAACGTATTTAAAAATGACGTAATACAGAACGCATGGGAGCAGCAATAACAGCAAATATTTATCCCGTTTCACTTTGCGCAGAAAGCCCGGGCGGCGGGATGCTTGCAACATGAAATCCTCCTTCGTAACGCTTGATCAAGCTAAGCTGGGATGGGAAGCGCATGGCTGCCACGGACCTGGCCGGCACCGGCCGCGGCCACAAACGCCACAGCCGGAACGCCGGCCTAGTGGAAGCTGCCCAAGTTAATCCCAACCTTGCGTTTTGCTATTTTCCTTCATTCACGAATTTTTGCGTCCGCTCGTAAGCGCTCTTGTGCACATCCAGCACTTGCTGCACGCCCAGCCGGTTCACCTCGGCCACGTAGGCGTCCCATTCGTCCATCTTTTTCTGTCCCAAAATAAATTTTGCTATTTGCTCTTCATGGTACTTCTTGACGGTTTCTCCCACCATGCTAAGCACTTCATTCTCTTCATTGGTATAGGCCAGCCTCGGCTGCGGTTTCGTTTCATGCTCCGGCGCGATTTTCATAGCTGCCTGCATTTTGGGTGAATACATCGATTCAAATGCGCTCATATCCAGCACCGTATGGGCGCCGATGGTGGCAATGCCCGTCTTCGTACGCAAGTCGCCGAATTCTTTGTAGTCGTCTTTAAACTTACGGACGCCGTTCTGGGTCGTGTAGGTTTCCCCTTCTTTCCCCCAGGTAGCCAGCTCGATTCCTTCCGGCGAGTACAGGAAATCCAAATACTGCAGCAGCGTATCCCGCTCCTTCGAATTGGCCGCTACGGCGAACCCGTCGGTCTGGAGTCCTGCAAACACGTTGTGGGATTTACCGTCCGGCGTTCCGACAGGCGGCAACATGTAATCGAGGCTGAACTCGGATGCCTTGTCGCCCAGCATGAGCGGCAGCTCGTCCATAATGCCGATATAATCGCTTGCGATAAACGCTTTATTCTGAAGAAGCAGATCGTTAAACTGCTTGCGCTTATGCGCCATGAAATCCGGTGCGATCAAGCCCTCGGTATAAAACTTGTTCATGTACTCGACCATGATCCGATAATTGTCCTCCGTCGGTCCGTAGCGCCATTCTTCCTTCTCGTAATCGTAATAATAGCTGCTGCTCGTATTAAACGCCGGCGCCATGTTGACCAGTGGGCTTAAACCGTTGAACACGGCGATCGGGAAGCTGTCCGGATACAGCTCTTTCAGTTTTTTGGCAACCGTATAGAGCTCGTCATAGGTAGTAGGCGGGGTCAAATTATGCTTTTTGAAAATATCATCCCGGTACAGCCAGGATCGCCTGGACTGCTGTTCGAGCCCATACAGCGGCATAAAATAGTTTTTTCCCTCCGGAGACAGGATCGCTGCCTTGACCTCCGGGTGATCCTCGAGAAACTTCTTGTAATTCGGCATCTTGTCCAAATGCTCGAAATAATCGACGAACGCTCCGCTGGCACCATGGGTATTCGCGGCGTTCAGGCTGTTGACCATCATCAAATCGGGAATTTCGCCGGATGAAATCGCCAGATTCATCGTCGTTGTATAATCGCTCATGACAGGCTGAACTTTAAACGAAATACCGGTTGCTTCCTTCAAATATTGATAAATCGGCCAATTTTCTTTATAGGGCCAGTTCGTATGGGAGAAGGTCATCATGTCCAGCGTAATCTCCTTCGTCCCGAGCGATCCTGCATTTCCCTCCTTTCCTGCTTCACCTTTCGCGCAGCCGCTCAGCAATGCACCGGTCAGTACCGCGGCGAGTGCGACCCTCCCCCATTTCCGGTTCCAAAATTTCATGTAACCCTCTCCTTCATTTCATATGATCTGCCACGCTCGCCCCCGCCACCATTTCAGCTTGCAGCTTGGGGCGTTCGTTTACGAGCTTGATTCTATCCGCTGTTTCTCTATTCTGGCTACTTACATTCTTTCCTCTTGTTGCCCGAACCTGCGATTCTGAAAAAGTGGCAATGATCTGAAATCCGGTCAACTCATCGTCGGCAGCCCGCTTCACGACTGGATTCTTTAGACCAATCCGCCTTCATCGAGGAGTTTCTGAATTGACATGTGCCAGGTAAACTTTTACAATACGGACTATACTCGATTGACGAAAATGAGGAAGCACCCTTTTCGTGTGTGCATGATGACCGCACATTGTCATTTACCTAATACGCGAAAGTGAGGTGCTTCTTATTTATGTATGGAAAGCTGCACAGCGCCTGCCTGCACGGCATCGACGGCGTCGTTATTCAGGTGGAAGTCGATCTGGCCAACGGACTTCCGCAAACCAGCATTATCGGACTTCCGGATTCCTCCATCCGTGAATCGGTGGAACGAGTCCGGGCCGCGATCAAAAACTGCGGGTTCGAATATCCTTTGAAGCGGATCACGATTAATCTCGCTCCGGCTGATCTTCGTAAAGAAGGCTCCTCCTTTGACCTGGCTGTTGCCCTCGGCATATTAATCACTAGTGAACAGCTGGAGTTCAAGGATGCCGCCTCGCTCTTAATCATCGGCGAGCTGGCGCTAGACGGAGCGCTTAGACCCGTAACCGGCGTGCTGCCGATGGTAGAGCAGGCGAAGCGGGACGGCTTCCGCGGCGTTCTCTTACCGATGGAGAACGTGCAAGAAGCCTCCTTAATCGGCGGCATCGAGGTGTACGGCTTGCCGCATTTGAAGGAGCTCGCCGGGGATGATGGGCCAATGCGGTCAAACCCTTCCCGCGCCTCGAAGCTCCCGAGCGCAGCCGTTTCGCTCTCGCGGCTCCGGTATACCGGGCGTTTAGAACACTCGAACGAGGCGGCTGACCGGAGCCGGGAGGAGCCGCTGGAGGATTACAAGGATGTGCTCGGCCACCAGCATATCAAGCGGGCGCTCACCATCGCGGCGGCAGGCATGCATAATATTATGCTGATCGGGCCGCCCGGCACCGGAAAGACGATGCTCATGAAGCGTCTGCCAACCATCCTTCCTCCGCTAGCGGAGGAGGAAGCCCTGACGACTACGAAAATTTTCAGCGCTGCCGGTAAGCTGAAGAAGACTGAGGGCCTCATGACGAAGCGACCGTTTCGCTCTCCCCATCATACGATATCCGCCGCCGGGCTTATCGGAGGCGGAACGATCCCAAAGCCCGGCGAGGTCAGTCTTGCCCACAAAGGCATTCTGTTCCTCGATGAGCTGCCCGAGTTCTCCCGGCATGTGCTGGAGGTTCTCCGCCAGCCGCTCGAGGATCGGGAGGTGACGATCAGCCGGGCGCGGGCCGTATTTACCTTTCCCGCGCATTTTATGCTCGCTTGCTCGATGAATCCGTGTCCGTGCGGCTATTACGGCAGCGACCATCCGGCACAGCAATGCACCTGCAGCGTGGCGAGGATCGCCCAATACCGCGCGCGGATATCCGGCCCCTTAATGGACCGGATCGATCTGCAGGTTGACGTGCCAAGGCCCAAAGAATGGCCGGGAAGCACGCCGCCGCTGTCCTCGAAGGCGATGCGCGACCAGGTTTATGCCGCCCAGACCATTCAGCTGGAGCGATACCGCCGCCTTCCGATCCGCTGGAACAGCGAATTGTTCGGCAGCTATTTAAGAACCCACGCTGCACTCGATAAAGCTTCAGCGGAGCTTCTCCAAGTAACGCTCGATTCCCTGGGGCTCAGCATGCGGGCATATGACCGGATATTGAAGCTGGCACGGACGATTGCGGATCTGGAGGCTTCCGCCGACATCCAGAGCCGCCATGTTGCCGAAGCCATTCAATACCGCCAGCTGGATCGGCAGTACATCGTTACGGAGGAGCCGGGCTGAGGGTGTATGACAACCAATTAAAGCCCTGCCCAATGACCTGGATGGTGGTTGATTCTGATGAATTGTTCTAACAATCAGAAATTTCAATAGAGTATGGCCTCAAACGGGTAAGTTCCGAAGGAGTCTCTATAAATCGTATAGGTTCAAAAGCATGTATGTTGGCGATACTTTAACTTCATATACATATAGAACTCTCATGGCCCAATGCACTTTGGAGCTAGTTTATATTTGGAGGAATTATGAAGAACAAACGGTCAATCATGTTAATCCTATTCTTTTTAGTTCTGGTTGGATGCTCTTCTTCCGCGGGAAGTTTCCCGTCGAATAACATGATCAAAATAAAAAAAGAGGTATACATTGCAAGCAATGACAAAATTCCTAAGGATGAATTAGCGGATCAAATAGGCGAGATAGAAGTATCCTCTACAGATGTAAGCGATCATGATGATGATCATATAATAAGCTCCAACTCCTATGAAGCAGGAACTAAACTATACAAAATTAAAGATAAGAACCATATGGATATGATTGCTGTAGAAGAGTCCGAAGAACAATATGTGATCGCTTATCATACCAAGTATAAAAAGAGTAAGTAAAAGAAAAAATGCCCCTCTTAAGGATAAATTCCTTTGTGGGGCATTGTTCACTCTCTTTGTGCCAATTGATCCTTGTCGAGTCAAGGAGATCCTACTGACAATGTATTCTATTATAGCATTATCGGACTTCCAGACTCCTCCATTGTGAATCGTTGGAACAAGATCGGACTGCGATCAAAAACTGATGGGTCGGAGTATCCCTTGAGTTAATCACGATTAATCTCGCTCCGGCAGATCTTCGCAAGGAGGGCCCCCTCCTCTGAACAGGCCGTCGCCCTCGCAAAGGGCTGCCAAAAATATTCCGAATATCAAGGTGTGAGTTGAACTACATGTGGAAAGTGAAGCAATATCAATACCATTAGCGAAGATTAGTCGTACTTATGAGAGAATTCTCAATCCCCTAGTTAGTTGAAGAACATAGTAAGACCCTGCGAATGTTAAAGTGCAGGGTCTTAACTCTTTCAACTTTTTTATTTACATTTTAATCAGTTTCTGTATCCATTTAATCGTAATTTCATCTTTGACTTCTCTACTTAAATCGGAAGGAAATTGCAAATATTGCTCGTCCTCAGGCATTTTATGCAGCTGACTATGCACGATAGGATCAGCATTACTGTCAGCAGAATAATATTGAGGAAAGCGGTAATCTTGTCCATCTAGTGATCGATAAACATAAAAATTAAACTCGATCCCATCCACTACGCAAAATGCATGGCCTTGAATTCGAGGGTCACACCATACATGAGTCCCTTTTAGCTTTTTCAATGATAGTAAAAAGCCGTCCTTCTGGGCTTCCGTAATATGAAAATCATCCAAATAATACTTTGATGAAATGCGATCAAAGTTCGTATCAATTATCTGGTAGTTTAGAATCACTTCTGCCCCTTTATGAAGAACGGGGTTAAAATAATCCTTCTGGATCCCGCCCTTATATTTTGATAATCGGCTCTTTACCAAGTAATCGATATTACTATGGTCTAAATTACGACCAAACGTTAATAAAAATCGTCGTTTTTCCAATTTTACTCTGACCCCCACTTTGAAGTGAATTATGGTATAAATCAATATTTCCTTTATGGTCGTCCCAACTATCTTTTGTATGATAGTGTCATCGAGTATGAATTCTAGATTGGGAAGTGAAAACATCTAGCCTCAAACTTTCCCTGTCAACCGCCTCAGCTACCTGAGACCGAGTTGTCCGAATATTCTCCCGCAGTTTCCCGATCACTTGTCTTATTTCTTGAGGATTCTGCACGAAACGATTTACCCCATTGATGGTAAAAATCGTTTGGAGTAGTATGAAGCTATGAGTACACCTAATATAACCAAATTTTATATCCCCACGCCTCGGCCGCATGCGGTTTTCCGGCGGCGATTGACCGAGAGGCTCAGCAAGGGGTGTTACCGCAAGTTAACCTTGATCTCCGCACCCGCGGGCTATGGCAAAACGACGTTAGTCAGCGAATGGCTCAACAGCTGCGGGCGGGCGGCCGCATGGATATCGCTCGAAGAAGGGGACAGCGAACTTACACGCTTTTTGACCTGTTGGATTACTTCATTACAGACACTTAAGGAGAATATAGGGGAAGGCATACTTGCTGTGCTTCAAACTCCCCAACCGCCGCCGACCGAGTGGATCCTGACCGCTCTCCTTCATGAAATCTCTGCGATTTCATCTCCGTTCATCCTTGTTCTAGACGATTATCACGCAGTGAAATCGGAAACGGTCGATGCTGCTTTGCTCTTCATGCTGAACCATTTTCCCTCACAAATGCATCTTGTCATAACCACCCGCGAAGACCCAAACATCCCGCTGGCTCGATTTCGGGTTCGGGACCAATTGAACGAGCTGCGTGCAGCCGATTTAAGATTTACGTTCTCCGAATCCGAGGATTTTTTGAACAATGGCATGAGCCTTGAATTATCCGGGGATCAAATAGCCTCATTGGAATCGCGTACCGAAGGCTGGATAGCCGGTCTGCATCTGGCAGCGCTCTCCATCCAGGGAGATCGTGACGCCGTTCAGCTCATTCCGTCTTTTAACGGCCGCCATCATTTCGTCCTCGATTATCTGGTAGAAGAAGTCCTGGATCGGCAGCCGATGGCCGTTCAAGCCTTTTTGCTGCGCACATCCATCCTCGAGCGGCTCTGCGGGTCTTTATGTGACGATGTCATGTTCGATGAGTCGGTTTCCAGTAATGAAACATTATTGGAGCTTGAGCGCAAGAATCTGTTCGTCGTGCCGTTGGATCATGAACGACGATGGTATCGCTATCATCATTTGTTTGCCGATTTACTCCGCAAAAGGCTGCAGGAAAGTCTTGAGGAGAGCCATATTGCGGAATTGCATAGACGAGCGAGTGCCTGGTACGAACACAATGGCTACGAAATCGAAGCATTCCGCCACGCCGTGGAATCCAACGACATGGATCGCGCCGCATTGCTGCTCGAAGGCAATGGAATGCCGCTGCATCTTCGCGGGGCTGCGAGCATTTCCTTGAACTGGCTGGCGTCATTGCCTGCTGCCGAATTGAACGCCAGACCTGCATTGTGGGTGATGTATGGTTCAGCGTTGCTGATCACGGGCAAGCTGACAGGCGTTGAGCACAAGCTGGCTGCAGCAGAGGCGGCTTTGGCAGGTGCCGAAGAAGACGTCCGTGTCAGGGATCTGATCGGAGTGATTGCCGCCACTCGAGCGACATTGGCATCATTGGTGTTGGCCGGCAGCCCTTCCGATGAGGTCAACAAATTAAGGAAAGCCGAAACGGCGATGCAAATTACACGGCCAGACGATAAGACGAATGATCTTGTCGAGCTGATTGCACCCGCAAGGGATGCCGGGGTAAGTGAACATCAAGAAATCGACCATGCAATCGACCAAGTAATTGTTCAGGCACGCCGTGCACTCTCTTATCTGCGACCGGATAATCTTCCCGTGCGGACGGCAGCCGCTTGGATGCTGGGCGTCGCCAGCCAGCGGCGCGGAGTTTATTCCGACGCTCGTGACGCCTATAACGAAGTCATATCGAACAGCCGAATGATGGGGCATCAGCTGATGGCAGTAATCGCCATCACGGGACTAGGGCAAATCGAGGAAGCTGAACATCGAACCCGCACAGCGGCGGAATATTACGAAGAGGCTCTGCGATTGGGCGGAGATTTGCCACTTCCGGCTCTTCGTGAAGCGCAGCGTGGACTAGCACGAATGCGCAAAAATGCAGTGACGAGCAGCCTCATTGAGCCGCTCAGTCAGCGGGAGCTCGAAGTGCTTGGGCTCATTGCAAAGGGGCTTTCAAACAAGGAAATCGGCGAGAAACTCTTTTTGGCCTTGGACACGGTCAAAGGGCATAATCGCAGGATTTTTGAAAAACTCCAGGTGCAAAGACGAACGGAAGCAATCGCGCGAGCCGCTGAATTGAATCTGCTCCCGAACCACCGAGAACCACACTAAAGTGTCTACAGGCACCACTCCTCTTGGAGCTATACTGCATATAAAATGAGCCAAGGGGAGATCAACATGAAAAGAATGGCAAAGGTTGCAGGGGCTTTGTTTCTAGTATCGACGTGTGCTTACATGATCGGGAGCGGAATTTTGGATCCTGTGCTGCATCGCCCGGATTTTCTTACGCATCTGTATTCCGACCGAATAAATGTGGTCATGGGCTCGTTGTTGGAATTGATCAACGCCGTAGCGGTTATGGGGATTGCCATGCTTCTGTACCCCATTTTAAAGAAGCATAACGAACCGTTTGCGCTCGGATACTTCGGATCCCGAATCGTTGAGTCTGTGCTGCTGATCATAAGTACAGTCGCTCCGTTTATACTTATTGCACTGAGTCATCATTCCATTTCGGCAGGTACGTCCATGCATCCTTACTTTGAAACGATAGGCAATGTATTGCTAGAAGCGCATTCTATGCTCTTTCAAATAGCCATGATCGTACTGAGCTTGGGCAGCTTGCTGCTTTGTCATGTCCTCTATCGATCGAGGCTGGTGCCGCGGTTTTTGTCAGTCATCGGTTTCATCGGGTATGCCGCCTTGTTGGCCAGCAGCTGTCTGGCGATCATCGGTCAAGACATCGGACCCGTTCTGTACGTTCCAGGGGCCATATTTGAAATCGTTTTTCCCATTTGGATCATGATTAAAGGATTTCGTCTTCATGCGGCGCATTAGTAATGAAGGGGATTGCGAAGAAAAAGAACATGGAGCTCGAATAGGATTTTGACTCAGAGACGAGTGCTTTGAACAAACAAGCAAGGATCGAAATCCCGCTCATCTAGAGTCGTGGACCCCGCCGGTGAAGATTCAACTCCGTAAACATGACAAAGAAGTCATGCTTGGAATAAAGCCCCCTGCACTACCGGGAGGTTTTGCAGGGCCTTACTCATCTACTATTTACTTCATGCTAATCAGTACGTTAATCCATCTGATCGTTATTTCATCCTTGACCTCGCGACTCCAATCGGAAGGAAACTGCAAATATTGTTCTTCTTCAGGCATTTTATGCAGTTGACGATGCACAATAGGATCAGCATTTTCATCATCACTGTAATATTGGGGAAACCGGTATTCTTGTCCTTCCAGTGATCGATAGACATAAAAACTGTACTCGATTTCGTCCACTACACAAAAGGCATGGCCTTGTACTCTCGGATCGCACCAGACATGGGTCCCCTTTAGCTTTTTCAAAGTAAGCAGGAACCCGTTCTTCTGCGCTTCCGTAACATGATAGTCATCCAAATAATATTTAGATGAGATTCGGTCAAAGTTCGTATCGATGATCTGGTAGTTGAGAATCACGTCGGCCCCCTTATGAAGAATGGGGTTAAAATAATCCTTCTGGATCCCGCCCTTATACTTGGATAATCGGCTCTTTACCAAGTAGTCGATATTACTGTGATCCAAATTCCGGCCAAAGGTTAAAAGAAATCGTCGCTTTTCCACTTTTACTCCAATCCCCATTTTTGGAATCAAATTATACAACCTATCATTTTTACCCACTTTGTGATTACGGCTTTAAGTATAACAGGACCAATCATCTAAACAATAGGTCAAATTGCAGGTGAAAGGTCGCTTTGGATTCACATTAACGATAGCGGGAGCATGAAAAAGGTCCATTCCATTTGCAGCTTTCACCCTAAAAAAGGGCAATGGCTGAGCCGCATATCGGATCATTCCTATGCTCTCCATGCTCTCCGAGGCTTCTCCAGGAAAACGCTGATCCATTCCAGAGGTTGAAGGCTGTTGGATACAGTACGTAGATTTGAGCAAGCCAAAAAGGTGATCGGGTTTCCCCACCCACCACCTTCTCTTTCATTATCTCGTTCGGCCACGGTCCCTTAAAACGCATCCGGAATATGCTCCAGCGCATCTACCGTCATATCGTCGCGAAGCAGGATCGAAATGACATCAAAACGAACCGGGGAGTCATGCAGCCTTTTGGAATGGACATACTGCTGCGCGGTATTTCGAACCTGCACAATTTTACGGGCATTCACGGACTCGGACGGCATTCCAAAGCCCGGCGCTCCACTTCGGCTGCGCACTTCAATAAAGATAAGCGCACCTTTCCATTCGGCAACGATATCCAGTTCGCCGAATCGGCATCGCCAATTCCGGTCCAGCACCCGATAGCCCTTCTCCTGCAGCCAGATGGCCGCGGCTTCCTCGGCGGCTGCTCCCTTTTGCCTTCGGTTGTCCTTTCCCGCCTGCGGCATTATGGCATTCCCCCTTCCCCGGCTTGTCGATCCGCCCGATATATATAGGTCAGCACTTCTGCCACCAGTTGATACAGCTCCGGCGGAATCTGTTGATCCAAATCCAGCTTCGACAAAATTTCAACCAACGCCGCGTCTTCCTGTACCGGCACGCCATGCTCTTTTGCCTTCTCAAGGATCGATTCTGCCAGCTTGCCCTGTCCTTTGGCTACGACAACCGGCGCATCGCTCTCTCCGGGCGTATATTTAAGGGCGACGGCTTTCTTTCTTGCCGTGATAAGCCCATTTTGCTGCTCGTTCATATCCGCATGTCCACCCCTTTATAGGTCTGCGGCATATAATCCGCAGCGGTGCCCTGCACCGCCTGTTCGCCGATCTGCTGCGGTCCTTCCGGCATCGGCTCGGTCTTGACGCTCAGCAGCTGATAGCCGATCGAAGCGATGCCCGAGGCAAGCTCCTGCCTCATGGCCTGGAACAGCTCTGCGGTCCATTCCTGATTATTCCGGAAGCTCAAGCTGACGATCCGGTCAACAACCTGCACATCGATCAAGGTATGACCCAGATGCTTCATATCCAGATCAAACAGCAGCCGGCAGTTGGTTGCATCCAGTTCTCCTTTGCGCCCCCTGCGCGACTGGATATGGACGGATGCGGTCTGCTCGCCTCCCGGCCCGTGCAGGGGAATGAACATCGTGACTTGCGCAAACGGAGCCGTCCTGTCCGTATTCAGCAGAAGCTGCTGCCCCGTCAAATGCTGTACGATTTGTTGGGCCGCTTCTTTGAGTGCAGGCGGGGCATCCGGACTAGCGATCACCTGCAGCAGCACCCCTTTCAGCGAATCCTGCAGAGCCGCTGGCGATTCGCCGGCCGCTCCGGCTGCAGCGATCCCGGATGCGGGCGGCTGCAGCTGCGGAGATGCCTGTACCCTATTAGAGGCCGGCCCCTGACCGTTCACGCCTGGCGCCGGGGCTTGCGATGCGGCCGGGTGGCTTGCAGGGGCCAAGCCGACGCCGCCGCTGTCCGGCCGGGCTGCCGAGGGCGATGCTGCCGCGCTAGCAGCAGCAGGTGCCTGCCCGCCTGGAGCAGCGGCAGCAAGCCCCCCGGTGCCGGGGGCTTGCCCGGCCACGGCGCCTGCGGGGGCTTGCCCGGCCACGGCGCCGGCGGCAGGGCCGCCGCCCCGGCGGACCCGCCTGCGGCCGGGCCGCCGCTTCCGGGCAGCGCTGCCGCCTGCTGCCCGCCGGGCTGCGCGGCGCTCGCTGCGCGCGCCGCCTCTCCCGCGGGGCTGCTGCCTGCCCCGCGCAGGGCCTGCTGCTCGTGCTCCGCACCGAGCAGCTTCAACAGCCGCCCCACCCATGGCTCCGCGCCAGGGGTGGGCGGCTTTGGCGAAGGGCCTGAGGCCCCTTCGCCCGGCGCTGCCGCCGTTGCCGCAGGCGCGGCGGCATGGCCTGCGGCCGGCGCGGCTGCGGGCTGCGCCGCGTGAGCCGGCAGCTGCGCAAGCTCGCCGCGCAGCTGGTGCAGCAGGCTCTGCAGCTTCGTCAGCAGAGCCTGCGGGCCGGCAGCCTGCGTTTGCCCGGCTGGCACTCCGCTGCCCGCCGCACTGCCCTGGGCGGCCCCGGCTTGCGCGCTCGGCGCTGGTTCCGGCCCTTGGGTATGGCTTGGCATTGCTGCAGGCGGAGCCGCCAGAGGGCTGCTTCCTGCTCCGGCCGGCCCTCCGGCTGCGGTCCCCCCCTGCAGCGCATGCGCAAGCTGCCCTTCGAGGCTTTGCAGCAGCTGATGCAGCTGCGGGCCGAACACCGCCTGATGCAGTCCTCTCACACTCTCCGCGGTAACCGGCAGCCCGCGGTGGAACGCAATCGCCGCCGATTCCGCCCATTCCGCGGCGGGCACTTGGGGAGGCTTAGCCATCATGGCTTCTTTAAACGAAGCGATATGCTCCTTGGTCAATGAGACTCCCGCTTGCTGCATGCTGCGGATCATTTCCCGGTTCTCTTTCGTATCCGGGAGTCCGGCGAATTCCAATACCTCCGACATTGAAGATGGCGACAACGGCTGGCCGGGCATTTGAGATAACGGTTTAAGAACCGCGGTTCCCCCTTCACCCGGCGGCTGGACCTGAAGCAGCGCCGTTTCGCCGGCACGCAGCGGAGTCTCCAGCTTGGCCTTCACCTGCACCCCTTGAATTTGTACGACGGCTTCCTGCCCGTCATCCGATACATTCATTACAACTCCGCGAACGACCTGACCCGGTTTCAGCTCCAGCGCCTTGACGTCTCCCGGCTTCTGCTCTCCCAGCAGCCCGCGTATCAACGATCCGATGTTCACGATGGTTCCTCCAAACGTTCCTTTTCCTATTTATATCGGCAGCAGCCCGCCTTTTGACAAGGGCGGGCTGCTAGCGGGATAAAGTTAGAACAGCGATAATTGCTCGATCTCCATATTTTTCAGAAAGCTTCTTCGGTGCATCGGCGTAGGTCCGTGCAGCTGCAGCTGCTCCCGGTGCGCCTTCGTGGCATAACCTTTATGTACGGCAATCCCGTATCCGGGGTACTGTGCCTCCCATTCCCCTTCGCATAACCGATCGCGGGTCACCTTGGCGATGATCGAAGCCGCCGCAATCGACTGGCTGTTCGCATCTCCCTTGATGATCGCCTGCTGCGGGATATCGCAATCGACCCGTTCGGCATCGACAAGCAGGAACTCGGGAGTGACAACAAGCTGATCCAAGGCCATTTTCATCGCGAGCCGGGCGGCCTGCTTAATATTAATACGATCGATCGTCTCGGCATCCACTCTCCCGACGCCTACGGCCAGCGCCTGGTCCATGATCTGTTCATAGAGGGCATCCCGCTTCTTCGCGCTCAGCTTCTTAGAATCATTGATCCCCTCAATCACAAGACCCTCCGGCAAAATAACGGCAGCAGCGACAACATCTCCGAACAAACAGCCGCGCCCGACCTCATCAACACCTGCAATATGTAAATAACGGGGCCAATACTCCCGCTCGTACATCAATAAATCTGTCATTTGCGATAGCTCCTTAGTACTCCTATACAAAGCATGATGGCTTCACTCTAGCTTGAGGATTATTTTCTCGCTTTCTAGCAGTTTCGTACGAGATCGATCTCCCCTTTTACTAGAGTATCACATCCCTAGGCCAGCGTCATCCCATCCGATTGGATCGATCACCTTGGTTCGACTGGTTTTACCATCCTTCCATCTTGACATATCTTCTGATCTTGTCATGATTCAGGCAATGAAGTATAGGAACGATGTATTCATATATTTTTTTGCAAGTACGTGGCTTTTTGGTTCTCTTCGGTGTCTAATTCATTGTAAATCAAGAGGAGGTTCTATAAAATGTCAGGAGCTCAGGACACCAAGTCTGTTTATCCGGATAAGCAGGCTAGCATTACAAGCTTTGAAAGCACGTATAAGCTGTATCGTCAAAGAATCCGCACCTACTTTTCGGTGAAATTGAACCCCATGGCCGCGGATGATTTGACGCAGCAGGTCTTTTTGAAGGCTGTCGAAAATCTTCACAACTTTAGAGCCGGCTCTAATGTATTCACATGGATTTTCAAGATTGCCCAGAATACGTTAAAAAACGAATATCGGAGACTGTCGCGCAAAAAAGAAGCTCCATTCGATTTTACGGCTTTCGAATCACAATCGATCTCCCTTGAATTTACGAAATATGTTGATTTTCGGATTGATATTGGAGCCGCGCTTAAAGCATGTAATGAGCTCGACCAAGAAATCATTGCATTACGCTTTTTTGTGGACTGCACGCTGCCTGAAATCGCCAAGATCGTTGGCATGCGTGAAAGCGCGGTGAAGAACAGATTGTACCGCTCTCTGGAAAAACTAAGGACAGAACTGAAAGAATGGGGGGACATCACCATCATGTCGATTCAAGATTTTATTTCCATTGTCAATAAGGGTGACGGCGAGGGGACGCACCAGCGTCTGAATAAGGTGCATCATGACTTGTTCGTTGAACTCGGGAACCATGTTGAACGAGTCTCGTCGAAATACCATCACGATCCATCGCGAAAAGTAATCATTGAAATATACCCCGATCTGCCAACCTTCCATCAGGCAGTAGGAGAGGCCGATGCGCCGAATTGGTTTATGGGCACTTATGAGGGGAATATTCTTAAAATCGTATCTCCGTTGAACCCGGGACCCAAGCATACGTATCAATCTATCTTGAAAAGTACCGTCCACTTGTTCACCATGTGGTTAATCAGTGAAATCAATCCCTCGGTTCCTAAATGGATACGGCAGGGGATCGGCGGGTATGAAGCCAAACAGATGACTGAAGACTTTATCAAAGGCTCGACAGAAGATGCGATCCGCAATCTGGAGATCCCTTCTTTTGATGAATTGAATAACGATACCTGGGACTTCGAAACGATGAAAGGATTTCAGTTCTCCTATAGGTTCGTGGAATTTGTGATTGAGCAATATGGAATCGATACGTTAAACGAAGTGATCCGTAATCCTCATGATTTTAACCGGATCTTCCAATGCTCCGAGCTTGAATTGCATCAGAGGATGGTTGATTATTTAAAAAGATAAACGGTATTCGAACACAAAAAGCCCGGCAATGTACCGGGCTTTTTGCTCTTCTTAGATTCTCGAAACGGGGCATCCATTTCCCCTTGACCGTTTGCCGATCGTTGAACTTCTAACTGTTGCTTCTACTCGACCCCAGTCGGTATATAGCCGGTCTGAAATACTTCCCTACTTTTTCAAGCTCGTTCATTACGTATTTGATTTTTTCTTCATCTTGATGCCAGTTGTCTTTAGAAGTCCCCGTCTTGTCGATCACTGGACTTACATAAAAAACCGTCTCGCTTGGAAATACAAATTGATAGGTTAAAAGCGCTCTTCGAGCATGGTAGTTTTTACAGACCAGTACTACCTTCCTGGGATGAATGCCATGTTGCTGCAATACTTCCAGTGACAAGCGCGCATTTTCAAAGGTGTTCGCTGCTTTATCTTCCTTCAGGATGGATTCTGGAGGAACGCCTAGTGAAACTCCAACATTTCTCAGAAACTCCCATTCCGTTGTTTCGACATGCGGCGTGGAGCCGCCAGAAGGCAGGATACATGGAGCGATGCCCTGATGAAATAACATTGCAGCCCTTTCCATAAGTTGAGGATGGCTGGCACCTGGTATTAAAATAACATCGGATTGGTCCACCTCTGATTCAAAAAACATGAAGTCGCTAATACAGTCGAATGGAAATGGCATCATAGCCCCTCCTGTCATTGGCTGCGTATTTTCCCCGTTTAGATTAACTAGTAAACGTTCGAAACGGCCCTGATTTATATTCATTCCTTACAGGATACCGAAGGGAGGAAACGAACATGTTTTTCTTATTCGACATGGCGTCCTCATGTTCCTTGCTATTTGAGTTACGGCGTCTCCAGCCTCCACGCTTGCCTGCGCTGCCCCGCCGGTTCGCCAAGCTGGAGCTTCGTGCCGTCTTCCGTCACTTCCAGCGCTTGCCCGTTATGGGGAGAAACAATAGCCACGGTTCCGTCCTGATTGGGTTCAAGCCTCCAGCGCTGGTTGTTGAATCCGAGGTAGCTGTAAAGTTGAAGCCGATTTTGGCCCGTGTCCAAATCCAGCGCCTTCCCTTCGAGCGTTCGAATCGAATAGGTCCCGCTCCCTGCCGGAACGAGCACCCACTGCTGATGCTCCGATCCGTCAGGGGCTTGCACCGTAACCGGCTCCCCGTTCTGGGAACGATCTGCATGCAGCGCTTTGGGCATGGCGGCATTTTCAATCTTGGTCACTTCAAGCTCGGCATTCGACATATGGCTGGCATAGAGATGCTGGAAAGCCGCTTGGCCGCCGAACACGTGCACGCCGAAGCGGCCTTCAGCAAATGTGCCGTCCTCCAAGTCCGCGAGCTCCTGGCCATCCACCTCTACCCGGATATGCGGTCCGTTCGCCTCGACTTTAATCCGATACGTTCTTCCCGACTGAAGAAACGACGCCTTTCTTGCGAGCACCTGGCGCTCCTCGAACCTCCCCTCCACCTTGTAAAACAGCCGGATCGCCTTGAGATTCGGATCGAGATTCACATAATATCCGCTGCGACCGTCCCTACTGGCACGGAATAGAAGGGATCCGGCACCCCCGCTGTCTCCAAGCCTTATTTCTCCCTCATACGTAAAATTGCCTGCGGATACGTCCGACATATATGCGGCATCGCCGGTATAGCTGCCCCGGATGCCGTCCTTGGTCAGCACCCATCGGGATGCGGATACGTCCGACATCCAACCGGTAAGGTTCGTATGAAAGACGCCGCTGGTCACATTCACGCGCGTGCCGGACGATACTTTTCCGTTCGGCGTCGAGGCGGTAATGAGGGCAGTTCCCTCTCCTTTCGCCACGATGACCGTGCTCGAATGTCCAGATGACGTTACCTCCGCAACCTTTGGATCGCTCGACGACCAAACGATCCCGTCAGCCCCTTTACCCTGTCCGTTATCAATGGAAGCAAAGAGCGGTTTGGTCTGTCCCAAGGATAGCTCAAGCGTCTCGGTATCCATAACGACCCGCGGCTCTTTCGCCTCATCCTCCCTCCAAATATGCTGCAATGCATGGACTTGAAGCGATACCACCTTCACCTTCCCGCCCTCACTGTAAAAGCTCATGCCTCTGCTGGCCGGATCCGGGAAGATGACATCGGAGAATACGACCCTGCCGTCATTGCCGAACACTTCTACCGAGGATTCATCCACCAATATTCGCAGCTTGATCCGGTTGCCTTCAGGCTTGAGCGGGGCTTCGTGCAGCGTAGAGAACAAGTCTGAGAAATCCGTCATGCCGGATGCGGAGCGGTCTACGAACATCTTGCTGCCGGCTGCGCGGTAACCGACAAGCGTCCTCTGCCCGTCACCTTCACGCAGCCGGAACCCAAATTCGGAGGCGGCTCCGGTTGGCGGCAGCTCCAGCTCCGCCTCGATTTCATAAGCGCCTGATGTGATCCCTTTGAGCAGATTTTCGCCGGAAGTCCCCACCTCGCGGTTGGTGATGTGCAGAACGGGGCTTCGGAGCTGAGCGAGCTCTTCAATCGGAGTCTGATGCATCCGGATTCCCTCCTCCGTCTCCTTAAGCGACACTTGTCTCGGAATGCTCAGCTGCCCCTTCCACCCCGTTGTCGGAAAGCTGAAAGGATAATCCCAGTTGGTCATCCAGGCCAGCATGATCCTTCGCCCGTCCGGCATATCGGAGAAAGACATCGATGCATAGTATTCTTTGCCCCAATCCGTCTTCAGGACAGTGCCTGCCGGATTGTCGTTAATGAATTTGCCTTCGGGCGTCAAGTCACCGATGAAATATTCGGCATCGGAGCCCTGCGTGTTCGGATTGGCACCGGTGCTGATCATCAGCACCCATTTGCGCTTTTTGCTCCCTTCGACCGGAAGCTGAAACAGGTCCGGACATTCCCATACGCCTCCGCGGATGTAAGCTCCGTATCCGAATTGATCGGTCAAGGTCCAATTCAGCAGATTGGTAGAGGTGAACAACCGGATATGGTCGCCGCCCGATACAACCATCACCCAGCGATTATTGGCCTCATCCCGGACGACCTTCGGATCGCGGAAATCCCATCCGCCTGGGTCCTCGCCGGTCTTCCCCGGATTTTCAATGACAACGGGATGCTCTTCCGAGTACTTCCATGTCCGTCCGCGGTCGGTGCTGTATGCTAGGCCGATTTTTTGATTGCCGTTATGCCGGTCCGGATTGTAGGAGGTGTAGTAGGCGATCAGTCCTTTGCCTCCGGAGCTTCCGAACAAACCCGAAGCGTTCGTTGTATCGGCAACCGCGGAGCCGGACCAGACATGACCGAGATCATTCCATGGCAGGGCAATCGGCAGCCGTTTCCAATGAATCAGGTCCCGGCTGACGGCATGCGCCCACTGTCCGCCGTCCTGGTGAAAGAGATGATACTCCCCTTCAAAATATACCAGTCCGTTCGGATCGCTTGCCGAGCCCCGAATCGGACTGTAATGATACTGCGGCCGATACTTCTCGGTATAGTAGCTGGCATAGGGCGTTATATAAACGTCTTGAAAATAAGCGATTCCGGAGCTGGCCATAACACCGTGATATCCGCTAGGGAAGGCCGTATCGACCATGTCGATCGCAGCCGGCTCATAACCGTCTACGAATATTTGAATCCGTTCCCCGATCGCTTTTACTTCCAGATGATGCCGGCTTTCCCGTTGACTCGGATAAGTCACACGGGATTCGTGAAGGATCGTCCCGTCGGCCTTTTTTAAATAGACCCTTACCCGCTCCCCCTCTCGCTGAAGAACAGCGGCATACCCTTCCGTTCCCTGCGCATTGCTTCTGAATAATAAGCCGGCCGAGCCTTGCCCGTTCAGGATCAGATCGCCTTCAAGCACAACATCCGCCTCTTGGTTCCGGAATACTTTCTTGGCTTCCAGCCCGTCCGCTCCCGTGCCCTTGAGCCCCTTCAAATCCGGCTGCCATAATCCTTGGGAGGAGATGGGCTCCAACGTATTGCCAGACATATCGCTGACTCGGATGTTTTGAAACAGCGCTGAACCGTTCCAGACGTGCAGCCCGAGGCGGCCCGTCCGATGCGCAGCGGCTTCCGTATCAATGACCGGTTCATATTGCTGCCCCCAGTAAACCTGAAGCCGGGTTCCTTCCGCTTTGACTCTCAGATGGTATATGTCTCCCGGTTTCGCTTCGACCTTCCGTTCGACATTAAGGACACCTTCCCCGCCGCTAGCATCCTTCAGGCGGATAACGCCGGCACCGAGAGCGAGCTGCAGCATGTACGAGCTCCACCCGTCTTCACCGGAGCGGAACAGAAGGGTGGCATCTGCCTGGGGATCCGTTACCATAACATCGGCCTCATAAATAAAATCGTCGGCGACCGTTTCCGATATGGCCATCACATTCTCTTGCGGATCCGATGTTAGCCGAAGTCCCTCCCCTGTTACCTCCATCCGCCCTTTGCCATGCAGCTTCCATCCCGTTACATTCGAGTTGATTGCGCTTTCATTAATCATCGCGCTTTTCCCTTCTGCAGCTTCCGAAGCTGCGCTGTCCAGCTGGGTAACCAAACTGGCATGGGTATCCAAGCTCGAATTGGAAGCGCCGAACGATATTGCTGCGTTCGAAGCAGCCATCACGACAGCCAAGCTTAGAGACAGGATTAATTTTGCGAACCATTTCATCATACTCCCTCCAAATCCAACCTTGTATTTAAAACTTCCCTATTCGCAGCTGATGATCTTGCACTCCTTTTTCGTAATCTTCCCCGTCCCTATGACGAAAGCTGCCCTGCGGCTGCAGAGCAGCCATCGCATAAGAAAACGCTGCTAAACGGCGGAACGGCGGTCTTGAATCGCCTTTAATCCCAGTGCCAGCGCACCGTAAAGTCCGGCTTGAGAGCCCAAACCGGGTGGAATGATATATTCCTCGATCCGGTTCATAATTTCATCCGCCTGCACATAGCCGTTTAATATCCGTTGAACTTCGGAACGGACCAGCGGAAACAGATGGGCCTGCTGCATGACGCCGCCGCCCAGAATGATCTTCTCCGGGGAATGCGTCAAAATGATCCCTGTAACGGCCTGGGCGATATAGTAGGCTTCCATAGGCCAGGCCGGGTGGTCTGCCGGCAGCTGATCGCCTTTCAGGCCCCAGCGCGCTTCGATCGCCGGGCCGGCAGCCATGCCCTCGAAGCAATCTCCGTGATAAGGACAAGCCCCTGCATATTCATCGTCAGGATGGCGTCTTATCAGGACATGGCCTCCTTCCGGATGAACCAGTCCATGGACGAGCCTGCCTTCGGCATATACGCCGACCCCTACGCCGGTACCGATCGTTATATAAACGCAGCTGCCCAAGCCTTTTGCCGCTCCCCACACCATTTCGCCGTAGGCTGCCGCGTTCACGTCCGTATCCCAACCGTATGGCACATCATAATGTTTCTTCAGTTTCCCGAGCACGTCGCAATGTCCCCAGCCCTGCTTCGGCGTCGTTGTCACGAACCCGTATGTAGTGCTGCTGGGCTTCAAATCGATCGGGCCGAATGAACCGATGCCGATCGCATCCACATTTTTTTCGCTGAAATAGGAAATGACGCGGGACAGCGTAACATCCGGATGCTCTGTCGGAAATTGGACGACATCCTCCATGATCCCAAGCTCATTGCCAACGCCGCAGAGAAACTTGGTGCCTCCTGCCTCAATTGCTCCGATACGCATACCTTCATGCTCCTAACCTGGCTATATATTTTTGCGTGTTACAACGATAATTCGTAGAGACGAAGAGATCGGATCACTTCTGCTTGCTCGGCGTTGTCCGCTTCTACGGTCAAGCCCATCGATGCTTTATCCGGATAGATCAGGTCCGTGAAGACGATCTGACCGCCGCCTGCAAACACTTCGACGGAGGAACGGTCGACCAATATCCGAAGCTCCACATGCTCATCCTTGGTTTTCAATGGCGCTGCGTGTCTTCCGGGAAACGCAGGGTGAAAATCCGAGATGCCGGACCTGGATCGATCCACATAAACCTCGGAAGCCGGGCCGCTGTACCCGATGACCGTCTCCTGCTCCGGCCCGGTTCTTATTTTAAACGCAATGGCGCTGTCAGCTTTGATGACCGCATGGATTTCATAGCTGTCCAGCCGGAGCTTCGACAGCTTTGCAGCCACCGTAGCTGCGTCTGCCCGCTCAATGGACACAACCGGTCTCCGGTAACGCTCCAGCTCACGCGCCGGCTGCTGAATCAGTTCGGCCACGCCGTCGCGTTCTTCCAGCTCCAGCTCTCGTACCGTGGTCATGGCCCCCCGATAGCCGGAAGTCGGTGTCTGGTTTGCATACTTCCAGTTGCTCATCCAGCCGATAAATAGACGCCTGCCATCGGCTTCCGGGATATCCGACCAGCTGACGCCGGCATAATTATCCCGTCCGTGATCGAGCCAGCGGATCCGGCTAGCCGACGCTTCATCGGGCTTAAAGCACGCTCCGTCGAACTCACCGGTAAAAAACTGCGTTCGGGAGCCTTCGGCATACGCCGGATTGTCGCCGATGCTAACGAGCATCACCCACTTCGTCATCCCTTCGCCGACCGGCAGCGGGAACAGGTCCGGACACTCCCATACCCCGTCGTGGGATCCGATCCCTTCACCGAACTCGCTTCCAAAAGCCCAATCCTTCAAATCAGGAGACGTAAAGATGCAGACCGTCTGTCCGCATGCCACGATCATGACCCATCTCTTCGTCTCTTCATGCCAGAATACCTTGGGATCGCGAAAGTCAACGTAGCTCTCATGCTTCAGTACCGGATTTCCAGCATATTTCGTCCACGTCCTCCCGCTGTCTTTGCTGTAAGCGAGGCTTTGATACTGCTTGACTTCGGTGCCGCCGGCAGCTTCGACATGATGCGTAAAGATGGCAACCAGTCCCGGCTCGTCATCGAAGAACCCGGTCGTATTGTGCCAATCGACAACGGCGCTTCCGGAAAATATCATGCCATGCTCATCGGGCAAGAGCGCGATCGGAAGCTCTTCCCATGCCACCAAATCCTTGCTGACCGCATGCCCCCAATGCATCGGTCCCCAAGTCGTACCGAACGGATGATGCTGATAAAATAAATGGTACTCTCCCTTGAAAAAGACCATCCCGTTCGGATCGTTCATCCAATTCTGCTTCGGGGAAAAATGATATACGCCCCGGTAGTTATCCTGTGTAATCGTTGACATGATCTGTGCTCCTTTAGTTGTAGTCATATAAAAGAGCAGCCGTGAGCCATATTCGGAAACCGCACGGCTGCTGAGTCCTTATTTCGTGCTGCGATCATATCCCGCCTGTTTGATGGACAGCCATTCCTGCAGTCCAAGACGATCCAGCTCCTTCAGATAGTCATCCCATTCCTGATCGATTTTTCCGTTCTGGTACCATTCGGTGCGCATTCTCTCCAGGTACGGGAATAAATCCGTTTCGATGGTGGACAACCGGTCCAGCTCCTCGATGGAGAAGAACACCTTCGGATACGTATTCTCCGCTTTCATATGCGGTACCATAACATCCTTCATCAGCTTCAGCCTCCATGCCGCGTCATCCGGCATCGTGGTATATTTGCCGTAATATTCGTCGAGGATTGCGAGCGGCCCCGCAATGCTCGTTTTTTGACGCAGTTCGACCGGGGCGGTTCCTTCAAGCGGAAGATGCTTCAGCATTCCCTTCTCCTCGTCCAGCTCGAAGATATTCTGCTGCGTATCGTCTCCGTATGTCCCCCAGTTGTTCTGTACCGACTGCAGCGGCTCATACAGCTGATCGACCCATTTAGCGGTCTCTTCCAGATGCTTGTTGCTGCTTGTAATGACCATTCGGCCGCGGTCAAGACCGATTCCGTTCGTTCGGGTGACATTCTTCTCCCCGCTCGGACCGGCAAGCGGCGGCATCAGATCATAGGCATCGTTCATGCCGGTAATGTTCGCTTTATCCCAAGTGAAGTACAATCCGTATCGATGGTCTTTGCCTTTGGCGAGATAGGTGTTCCAATCCTGCTGGAACGCTTCGATATCGATAAGTCCTTCCTCGTACAGCTCGTTCACAAACTTCACGGCATCTTTATAGCCTTCTTCCGCTGCGGTGAAGACGACCTTTCCATCGTCGGTGACCACGGTATGATCCCAGTTCTCTCCAAGCCCGAATGATGCAAAAAGGAAGGTCAGATCCTCGCCGCCCGGCTTATTGATGAACGACAGCGGAATTTCATCCGCTTGCCCGTTTCCGTTCGGGTCCTGCGTCTTGAACGCGATCAGCACCTCTTTCAACTCCTCGGTCGTCGTTGGCATCTCAAGCCCGAGCTTGTTCAGCCACTCGACATTGATCCACGGGAAGTTATCGACCGATTGAATGCGCTCCTTGCCGGATCCCAGCTCTTCGATCCACGGAAACGAATAAATATGTCCATCCGGTGCCGTAATCAAACTTCGGTATTCCGGGGCTTGCTCCAGCACCTTTTTGAAATTCGGCATATGCTGGTCGATCAAATCCTCGACGGGGATGATGACCCCGTCCTTGGCCAGCTTCAGCAGATCGTAATCGCCGTATCCGGCGTCAAAGATCGCGTCCGGGAGATCGCCGCTGGCTACGGCCAAATTCCGTTTCTCCGCAAAAACGTCGCTGGTGTAATTTTTCCAGTTGATATGAATGCCCGTCTTCTCCTCCAGCCGCTTGTTAATCAATTTGTCGTTCGGGTCGGCCGGCGCAAGCGGCGAGCTTTGCGTCAGGAAGTTGAGCGTTACCTTCCCGTCCGGCGATTCGCTCTCCGCCTTGCCGCCCCCGCCGCAGCCGGAAAGGAGCAGCAGCGCAGCGAGCGCCGATATCGACATGACCTTGCCTGCGGTTCTTTGGGTTCTTGTCTTTTTCATTCGAATGACCTCCATATCATTGCTATTTATGCTCAGGGGGTGCCTATTTCAAGGAACCGACCATGACGCCTTTCTCGAAGTATTTCTGGAAGAACGGGTACATGACAAGCAGCGGAAGGCTTGAGATGACAATCGCGGAGTACTTGATCATCTCGGACAGCCGCTTCAGCTCTGCCATGGCAAGCTGGTCGTTGATCATGCCGGGAGCCGCCTGGTTTTGGATCAGGATCGACCGGAGCACCAGCTGCAGCGGGTGCAGCTTCGGATCCTCCAGGTAGATCATGGCATCGAAGAATGCGTTCCATTGGCCGACAAATGCATATAGGGCAAGGACAAAAATGATCGGCTTCGATAAAGGCAGCACGATTCCGAAGAAAATCCGCTTATCCGATGCTCCATCCACATTGGCCGCCTCTTTCAGCTCCTTCGGGATGCCCTTGAAGAAGGTTCTGGACAAAATAATATTCCACACGTTGACGGCTCCAGGTATGATGACAGCCCATACCGTATTCAGCATGCCCAGCTCCCTTACCAGCAGGTATGTAGGAATCAGTCCGCCGCCGAAGAACATCGTGATGATAAACAAGGTCATGAATACATGCCGGCCGGCGAGCCTATTTTCGGAAAGGGCATATCCGGCACAGACCGATACGGTTACGGTGACAAACGCAAAGGCTGCCGAATAAAACACGGCGTTCCCGAACCCTCGAACCATCGCGGGATTGGACAGAATTTTTTTGTAGCCTTCGAGGCTCCAATCCGACAAGTTAAACGAGAGTCCCTTGCTCAGCAGCACCGTCGGATCCATAAACGAAGCCACGACAATGTAAACCAGCGGCACGACGACGATGAGGACGGCAAGAGTAAGAAAAATTCCGATGATCGTTAACAGAAAACGGTCGAACCGCGAGTGCTTGACGGCCATACAATTTAACTCCTTCCTAGTAGAGGCCTTCTCCCTCATTTAGTTTCTTGACGATGAAGTTTACCGAGATCAGCAGGATGACGTTAATGACCGAGTTAAAGAGTCCCACCGCGGCGGAATAGGCATAGTCACCCGATTGCAAGCCGACCTTGTACACATAGGTTGCGATAATCTCGGAAGCCGGAAGGTTCATCGAGGTTTGCATCAAGTAGGCCTTTTCAAACCCGATCGACATGATGCCGCCGGCCGCGAGAATGAATACGATGGCCATGATCGGCCGGATCGTCGGAAGATCGATGTTGCGGATTCGTTGGAGCAGATTGGCGCCGTCCAGGCTAGCAGCGTTATGCAGCTCCGGATCGACGTTCGCGAGTGCCGCCACATAAATGATCGATGCCCATCCGGCTCCCTGCCAAATATCCGATAATATATAAATCCATCGGAAATACTCCGGCTTCGACATGAACATGAGAGGCTCGCCCGTGATCCAGATCACGAACTGGTTAATCGGACCGGTCGGCGACAAGAAGATGAAGAGCATCCCGACAATGACGACAACCGAAATAAAATTGGGGGCGTACAGGAAGAGCTGAATATTTTTCTTCACGGATGCTCTGCGGATCTGATTCAGCATCAGCGCCAAAATGATAGGCACCGGGAAGCTGAAGATGAGGCCGAAAAAGCTTAGTTTAAGCGTATTCATAAAAATGACATCGAAATTAGGCGAAGATAGAAACTTCTCGAAATGCTTCAGCCCCACCCATTCGCTCCCCAAAATCCCTTTGATCGGGCTGAAGTCCTTGAAGGCAATGATCGCGCCGTACATCGGCACATATTTGAAAATAAGGGTCAGTATAAGCGCCGGAGCAAGCAGGATGTACAGAAAGTAGTTTTTTTTCAGGAATTCGAGCCCCTTCCCCGCGGATCGCCTCTCTCTGCGCACCATAGACTGTTGATCGATTTCTGCCGAGCTTTCCAAACCTTCTACCTCCGTTTCACTCAAAAAAGTTTACAGTAAGGGTTTTCATTTTCCCACTGCGGTTGTTCATTGCTTTTACAATTTAACAAAGGATGCCCAACGAGTCAATAACTTTTGTAAATTTATTTTTGTGCATTTGATAATAAATAAATGTTCAATATGTTTAGCTTATACACTGAAATGTCTGTTAAATCATGAATTAAAGCTTGGTAGGGAACGCCCCCCCCCAAACCCCTTGTTAAGTGATACATAATAAAAAATCCAGGCTGATTGCCCTGCTTTATATCACTTTATCAGCGTGTGTAAATGTAAATATAATTGTGCATTTGTAAAGTTTAAGTTGCTATTTTGTCTGATCTATTATACATTGGACATAAGGTAATCAAGCCGCAAGTCATAACGGCCGCCCTGCGGACTTTAGGTTTGAATTTGAATTCGAGGTGAACTCCCGTACATGGCAAAAGAGAAAGTCACAATCCAGGACATCGCCGATGCGCTCGGCATTTCTAGGAACACGGCGTCCAAGGCGCTCAACGGCAGCGCCAGCATCCCGGACGAGACCCGCAATAAGGTCATTAAGAAAGCGATCGAGCTAAAATATAAGCAGTTTGCGTACATGGAATCGGACAATCTTATGACAAAACCTCCGGGCAATATCGCATTGCTCACGGCGAATATGCCGAGCAACTCCCACTTTGGCTCACGGCTCATCAGCGGATTGGAGAAGCGGATCAGCGCCGAAGGCTATAATTTATCCATTCATATCGTCAGGGACATCGATCGGGCCTCGCTCATGCTGCCCAACAATTTCGAGGCCTCCAAGGTGGACGGGATGATCTGCATTGAGCTGTTTGATTTGGAGTACAGCAAGAAGATTACAAGCCTCGGCCTGCCGACCATCTTCATCGACTGCGCGGCAGACCTGTTCTACCCTGATCTGGAGGCCGACCTGCTGCTGATGGAGAACGAGCACAGCACGTACCGTTTAACGAAGCAGCTGATCGATAAGGGGTGCAGAACTTTAGGATTTATCGGGGATTATCATCATTGCAAAAGCTTCCATGAGCGCTGGACGGGCTTCACGCGCGCATTGAACGAGAAGGGCATTTCCTTGGACCTTAACCAGTGCGTCTTGAACCCGGACCGGGAATTTTTCTCCGATTCCGATTGGATGGACAAGCGGCTGGGTGAGATGAAGCATCTGCCTTCCGGCTTCGTATGCGCCAATGATTTTATTGCGGTGAATGTCATGAAAGCGCTCAAAAACAAAGACCTTCACATTCCGGAGGACATCGTCGTCACCGGATTTGACAACGCCAACGAATCGCGCATCGTTGAGCCTCATTTGACGACGGTCCACATTTACAGCAACGAAATGGGGATTACGGCAGCAAACATGCTGTTATCCCGGATCAAAGAGCCTTCACAGCCTTACCAAGTCACCCATATCCAGACCAAGCCGATCTTTCGCGAATCGACAGGGGACTAAGGATTGCCAGCTCTTCACTATTCTTCAGGACAAAAAAAAACCGACCTGTCGGCTAACACCGAAGGACGGTTTTTTTTGATCTTTACCGGGCTCGCAGCTCTTGCATGCGAACGGTTATGATGAACGGCTTAATATGGGGATTCCATGGAGTAGCGGCCCAGCTTCCCTGCACGCAGCTCGCGCAGGAAGATGCTGGAGGCCTTCTCCAGATCCACCCTTCCTCCGCTCACGATGCATCCCCGCTTCCGGCCGATGGCCTCCATGACGGACACGATCTCATCCGGATTCTCGAAATCGCTCGGACGCTCCTTCAGATCGAAGCGCTCGCTCATCGCGTCCCAATAGTACTTGGAGAAATATTTGATTGCAAAGAACGCAATATCCTCCACGTTCAAAATTTCCTCTTTGATCGCTCCGGTCACGGCCAACCGGTATCCTACATTCTGATCCTCGAATTTCGGCCACAGGATACCCGGGGTATCCAGCAGCTCCATCTCGCCGCCGGTAACCTTGATCCATTGCTGGCCCTTGGTGACTCCCGGCCGATCTCCCGTCTCCGCAATGTTCCGGCCGGCTAGCCGATTGATCAGGGTAGATTTGCCCACATTCGGTATGCCCACGATCAAGACGCGCATCGCGCGCGGGTTCATGCCCTTGGCGATCTGCTTGTCGATCTTCTCCTTGAGCAGCAGCTTGATCTGGCCGGGAATCTCCTTGACTCCCGTTCCGGTGGAAGCGTCAACCGGGAAGGCCGGCTGTCCTTGTTCTTTGAAATAAGCGATCCACTGCCGCGTAACTTCGGGATCCGCCAAATCGGCTTTATTCATGAGCATCAGCCGCGGCTTGCCCTGCAGAATCTCATCAACCATCGGGTTTCGGCTGGAGAGTGGAAGCCTGGCATCGATCAGCTCGATGACCGCATCGATGAGCTTCAGCTTCTCCTGAATTTGGCGGCGCGCTTTGGTCATATGTCCGGGGAACCATTGTATTGTCAAACGTCGTCACCTCACTATACTCTGAAAACAACTTGTACTGTAAACTAGATCGAAACCGTTAATGATTGACGATCCCAATATCTTTCAGCGGCCAAAAAACCAAATCGGCCCGACCAATAATATCCCCCAAAGGGACATATCCAATCATCCGGCTGTCGGTGCTGTTCGACCGGTTGTCTCCCATCACAAATACATGCCCTTCAGGCACGACCCCTTCCGTTACGAAGGAATTCGGGAAATCCGTATTGTTGTATAATCTGCCTTCAGCATGGGCCTGATCAATTGCTTCCTGTATGTAGGTTTCATTGATTTGCTCTCCATTGACAAACACCTTATCGCCTTCCACTTTTACAGTGTCTCCTGCAACGGCGATGACACGCTTAATGAAATCCCTGCCTTCGTCCGGTACATGGAACACAATGACTTCCCCCCGCTCCGGCTTGCGGAAATCGTACAGGATCTCATTTACGATCAGCTTTTGATTGGATACAAAGTTAGGCTCCATAGATGGACCTTGTACGATAAACGGTTTGAAGAGAAGCCAGCGAATCAGAACAACGAGTACCAGCGCGATGAGAAGTGCCTTCAGCCATTCCAATAACTCATTCTTTGCCTTCTTGGCTGGTTTCTCCACACCAGGATCCATTGCTCCCTCATGATTTTTCTGCATAATCCACCGTCCTTCTCTAACGATTACTTCGTTCTATCGCAAATTTTGGATATACAAAAGGGGCTTGTATATACGCACAAGCCCCCTTTACCGCCTTGTAATTAACGACGAATTTCTTTAATTCTCGCTGCTTTACCGCGCAGTTCACGAAGATAATAAAGCTTCGCACGACGCACTTTACCACGGCGAGCCACTTCGATTTTCTCGATTTTTGGCGAGTTGATTGGGAAAGTTCTTTCCACACCAACACCGTAAGAAATTTTACGAACTGTAAAAGTCTCACTGATTCCGCCACCGCGACGTTTAATTACTACACCTTCGAACAGCTGGATACGCTCACGAGATCCCTCGATAACCTTAACGTGCACTTTCAAAGTGTCACCAGGACGAAAGCTCGGAATATCCTTGCGCAGTTGTTCTTGAGTAATCGCTTGTACGATATTCATCTAGGACTCCCTCCTCTCACACAGGCGTTCTTGCATCTTCCGGAAATCATGTATTGTTTCCTTCATTATCCGCAGCGGACCACCGTACTCACAACAAAAGAAATATTAACATATTTTATGGGCTGAATCAAGTGAAATTGTTAATCAGCCTCCTCGGTCATCCATATCCTGGCATCGCCGAATTAAAAAACCACCGCCGGCTAACACCGAAAGTGGCTTTGGGATTCATTAGTTTACGGATTCTTTTGTATCCTGGATGCCTTTATGGCGCTTGCTGTAATATTCGAGGATGTCGTCCACCGTGCGGAATTGGACATCGGCATTTTCGTTTTTTTCGCTGCTGGATTCGTAATGATTGGTACGTTCCGTCATTTCCGTATACCTCCTAGTACTTCTCGTTGATCACAAATACTTATTACCCAACAGATAGAACGATGCACCAACAAACTAATTTCTGATTTTGGATATCGATAGTTGGGAGGCTTTTACCGTTACTGCTGCCTCCGATCGATTATAAAGGGCAAGGGTATTGCCAACACTACAATTCAAGACGGCGGATCCTGACACTAAGGCTTTGCCCGAATTCGAAGAAAGGCCTGCCGTGCCGCTCTTATTACCATCGATTACAATCCCGAACGAGCTAGGCGCTGTTTGGCCGGGCGGGAGTGATATCCTCCATTCCAAGTAGTAAAAGCCCGCTGACCTAATCGTTAACGAATCGGTGCCGTTAAAAGACACCCCTTGCAGTGTACTGGCGGTAAAAGCGACAGGCGAATGGGGCATGACATGCTGGCTTCCGCCATCACCGGTATACAGCACGGTGCCTCCGACCACCGGATCGGATACGCCCGATCCTGCCGGTCCGGTCGCTTCGATACGGGCAGGATTTGCTTGATCCGTTTCGCTTTTCTGGCCATGCGGTCCCCTTGAGCTGGATGCTCTTGTAGACTCGGCATCCTCAATCGATTCAGAGGCCCCTGCAGGCCTGTTTAAGCCTGCTGAACCGGTAACCGCGACTGGACGATTCACTGCTCCTCCGGAGGCGCTGCCAGGTCCCTGCTGAGGCGCAGGCGAGACGGTCTCTGTTGTTCTCGCTTCCTCTTCCCCCGATCCCTCCTCCGGTTCTGTTGGAGCTACCGGTAATGTCTTCCCCTCAGGAACGGTCGGCCCCGACATCCCTATTGCAGCTGTGCGCCCCTGGCCATCAGCGATACCTGGCTCCTTCTCATGCCTTCTCTGCAAGCCTTCTGGGTGCTCCTGGACGGTATCCTTCCGAGCAGCCTCTGAACTTGTCCTTGCGGCAGGCAGTAAAGCGTGCGGTGCCGTTTCCGGAGCATTGGCTTGCTTATCCTGCTCAGCGATTTCCCCCGCATGCGCGTGTGCGCCGCTCATCAGCTGTTGATCTAAACGCTCCGATACCGTTTCCGACTCATTAGGCTGCTGAAGCGTATACATCTCTTCCGTAGACTGCTTGGGCAGTGCAGGCTGCTGAGAGGAGTCGTCGTCGAAGCGGCCCGGCTGTTCGTCCATCTCTTGCACGACGGCGCTAAGACGCATTCTCGTCCCCTGTTCAGCCTCTTTATCAGCTGCTGTACGATCAAGCCGGGACGGGTTCGTCAGATTCACTGGCTCTGCTTGATCGGTGCCGGACATTCCCTCTCCCGGAGCAACATCCTGTAAACCGGTTAAAGCCTGGATAATCACCTCTCCAACACCGATGCGCTCCCCGTAAGACCGAATCAGAGCAAGCACGGCATCGATTCTCGTCCATATATGCGGCAAGTTATTCGTATTGGGAATCGTAGCTACCTGCTGCACACTCTGCCGGAAAACCCGTCGCTCCTTAGACGTAAATCCCATCCCGGAGACAAGCTCATTCAAGCTTTGCAGCGTCGTCTTGATTCTGGTAAAATCCTCGTATTCCGGCTGCTGCGCGAAGGCGTTGAGCAATCCTGCTATCTGCTCCGTCAACGTAATATACTGGGTCAATTGCGCCTTCCTTACTCGAATTGTGCCTGTTCCAACCTCCTGGATTCCTGCTCTCAGCCGCCCGCCGTTTCTTCTCCCCCGCATAAGTCCTTCTCACCCCTACGCTCCGTTGTCGCTCCCCATAAAACTACTTAAAGCACAGTACTCATCCTTATAGAATATGCCGGCAACTGAAGCAGCCGTGCCATGGACACCGTACGATTTCATGACCCTCTCAACAAGTCAGACTATCATTACTGTATGTAAAGCACGGCCTTTGTATTATGAGAAAAACGAAAAAAAGGCCCTTTTACTCCAGGCCTCTTTCTCAATGCTATGATTCGGTTGGTGCTTCCGCTTTGCTGCGCAGCTTGTCCAGAAAGGCTTGATCCTTCTTGGACAGCTCAAGCCGCTCCAGCAATTCGGGACGCCGCTGCCATGTGCGCAGAAGCGCCTGCTCACGCCGCCATTGGTCGATATTGGCATGATGCCCGCTGAGCAGAATATCCGGGACCTTCCAGCCGCGGAATTCAGCCGGTCTGGTATAATGCGGATATTCAAGCAGTCCGGTGCTGAACGAGTCCGTTACGGCCGATGTCTCATTGCCCAGCACACCAGGCAGAAGTCTGACGACGGAATCGATAATCACCATGGCCGGCAGCTCCCCGCCGGTGAGAACATAATCCCCGATGGACAGCTCATCGGTCACGAGATGTTCCCGAATTCGCTCGTCATAGCCCTCATAATGACCGCAGATAAAGATGAGATGCTCCTCCTGCGACAGCTCCTCCGCTTTGCTCTGGGTAAAGGTCTCCCCTTGCGGGCACATCAGAATAATCCGCGGCCGCTTCTGCTCTCCGGGTTCCATGAAAGCATCAGCATTCGCTTGGGGCGAGTCCTGTCCCTCCGGAAGCTCTGTCCTTGACAAGATATCCTCCACCGCTGCGAAGATCGGGTCCGGCTTCAACACCATACCGCCTCCCCCGCCGTACGGAGTATCATCCACTGTACCGTGCTTATTGCCCGCATAAGGACGGAAGTTGATGGCGTTCAGCTTCACAATCTCCTTCTCGGCAGCCTTGCCCAGAATACTCGAATGAAAAACGCCATCGAACATCTCCGGGAACAGTGTCAACACATCGATCTTCATTGTTTATAACAGCCCTTCCATCAGATGAACACGTACCAGCTTGGCTTCTTTATCCACATCTAGCACGACATCAGGGATTGCCGGAAGCAAAATCTGTTTGCCCTTCGGTGTCTTTACGACCCAGACATCATTAGCACCCGGGGTCAAGATCTCGGAGATGACGCCGAGTTCCTCGGGCGGCTCCTCATCCGTGACGACACGGCATCCGATGATTTCATGGAAGTAATACTCGTTCTCCGGAAGCTCCTCTTGAAGATCGGCCGTAATTTTCAAGAGAGCTCCCTTGAATTTCTCGACCTCGTTAATGCCGTGAAGCTCCTTGAATTTCACAATATACATATTCTTATGAAAGCGGGACGTGTCCACCGTCACCTCAATCGGGCTTCCCTGCTCCGGAACGATGTGCAGCTGACTTTTGCTCGCAAATCGCTGGTCTGCAAAATCCGAATACGGCATCACTTTGACTTCTCCGCGAATGCCGTGCGTGTTTACGATTTTACCTACCGTAAGTAACTTCTCTGACATGGTGTTCCTCCTGCACACATAATGAATGATCGCTGACATGAGGGTAACCCCGGTTTCTTCAGCATGTACGAAAAAGGGCTAGGACATGCATCCTAACCCCCTTTCGTATATTTTAAGAAATGATATCAACGGTCACCCGTTTATCCATTTTGACTGCCGCTGATGTTACGACTGTACGCAGTGATTTGGCAATACGCCCCTGCTTGCCTATGACCTTCCCGACATCGTCAGGATGCACGTGCAGCTCATATACAATCAGATGCTCCTTCTCAACTGTCTTTACAGTCACATCTTCTGGATGATCCACTAAAGCCTTAGCAATAACGCGAACTAATTCTTCCATAGATAACCCTCGCGATCAGTCTTATTTCTGATGCTTCAGCTCATGGAACTTCTTCATAACGCCCGCTTTGCTCAGCAAGTTGCGAACGGTATCGGATGCTTGCGCACCGTTTTGAAGCCACTGAAGAGCTTTTTCCTCATCGATCTTAACTTCAACCGGTTGTGCAACCGGATTGTAATAACCGATTTCCTCGATAAAACGACCATCACGCGGGGAACGGGAATCAGAAACCACCACGCGGTAGAAAGGAGCCTTGTGAGCACCCATGCGTTTCAGACGAATACGTACTGCCATTTCAACATTCACCTCCTTCAACAGATGTCCTTGCATCTATCCTTCTTAACGGAAAGGAAACTTCATTCCTTTGCCGGTTAATCCTTTAAGCTGTTTCAGTGCCTTGTTCTTGCCGCCCTTAGGGCCCATCATATCCGAAAACTGCTTCATGACGCGCCGCATCTCGTCGAATTGCTTGATGAGACGGTTCACCTCGGCGAGCGATGTTCCGCTGCCAGCGGCAATCCGCTTCCGGCGGTTATGGTTGATGATGTCAGGCTGCTGCTTCTCTTCGGTCGTCATCGAATGCACGATCGCCTCGATGCGCCCCATCTGCTTCTCATCCACCTTCAGATCCTTTGCCTGCTTCATCTTGCCCATGCCGGGGATCATATCCATCAGCTGATCAAGCGGGCCAAGCTTCTTCACCTGCTCCATCTGCTCCAAGAAATCCTCGAACGTAAACTCCGCGTTGCGCATTTTACGTTCCATTTCCTTCGCTTTCTCGGCGTCGATGTTCGACTGCGCCTTCTCGATCAAGGAAAGCATATCGCCCATGCCGAGAATCCGGGAAGCCATCCGTTCCGGATGGAAAGGCTCAAGCGCATCGATCTTCTCGCCGAGTGCGGCGAATTTGATCGGACATCCTGTGACGGCCTTGACCGACAAGGCCGCGCCGCCGCGGGTATCGCCGTCGAGCTTGGTCAGCACAACGCCGGTCAGAGTAAGCTGCTGATTGAAGCTCTCAGCCACATTCACCGCATCCTGACCCGTCATGGCATCCACCACGAGCAGAACCTCGTCCGGGTTCACCGCGCTGTGGATTTGCTTCAGCTCCTCCATCAGCTCTTCATCGACATGAAGGCGTCCGGCAGTATCGATGATGACATAATCATGGCCGTTGTCCTTGGCATGCTGCAAGCCCTGCTTCGCAATCTCCACCGGGCTTGTCTTGTCTCCGAGCGAGAACACCGGCACTTTAATCTGTTCGCCAAGCACCTGGAGCTGCTTGATCGCAGCCGGGCGGTAAATATCGCCTGCGACGAGCAGCGGGCGGCTGTTCTGCTTCTGCAGCAGCTTCGCCAGCTTGCCCGAGGTCGTCGTCTTACCTGCACCTTGCAGACCCGCCATCATGATTACCGTAGGCGGCTTGCTGCTCTTGGCCAGCTTCGACTGGGTTCCCCCCATCAGCTCGGTCAATTCCTTATTAACGATATCGATGATGACCATGCCGGGCGTGAAGCTGTCCATCACTTCTTTCCCGATGGCCTTCTCCTTCACCTTGGCCACAAAATCCTTAACCACTTTGAAGTTAACATCGGCTTCCAATAGCGCGAGCCGAACCTCACGCATGGCGGCTGTTACATCTTCCTCGGATACCTTGCCCTTGCCGCGAAGCTTGCTGAATACGTTCTGCAGTCTGCTGGTCAATCCTTCAAACGCCATATCCGCCACCTCCGTTCGTACTTAATCCCATATCTTCAATCGTTCAACCATATCGGTCATCACGTGTTTCTCTTCATCATTCAATCCGCTGACCGCGAGCCGTTCCTGAAGCTTATCCAGCTCACGGATCCGCGCGTCGTGCTTCTTCAGAAGCCCAAGCTTCTCCTCATAGGACTCCAGCACCTGCTCCGCGCGTTTAATATGCTCGTAAACGGCCTGACGGCTGATTTCAAATTCTCCTGCGATTTCCCCCAGGGAGAAATCATCAAGGAAGTAATATTTCAGAAAGGTCCGCTGCTTCTCTGTCAGCAGCTGCTCATAGAAATCGAACAACAGATTGATCCGATTCGTCTTCTCGAGCCGATTCTCCTGACTCATGCAGGGCACCCCCTCGTCAAGGAAAAACACTTTACAGTTCACTTAACGAAACTTATCATACATAAAACAAAGAAGGATGTCAAGATATTTCCCTTGTCATCCTTCAATTTGGTGATCAACGGTTTATGCGGCCCTTCATCCGATCGGAAGAAGGTATATCAAAATCGCAAAGAAATGAAGCACCGAACCGGCCAGCACGAACAAATGCCAGATGGCATGGTGATACGGGAAGCCGCGCCATACATAGAAAATCGTGCCCAGCGTGTACAGAAGGCCGCCAATAACAAGCAGGTTTATGCCTTGGGGCGCAACCACGGCGGTCAGCGGATTCCAGGCAATAACGATCAGCCAGCCCATTGCAATGTAAAAGATGGTCGACAGAAACAGAAACTTTTTCACAAAGAACGCTTTAAATATGCAGCCTGCGATCGCGATTCCCCATACCACGCCGAACAGGCTCCAGCCAAGCGTGCCGCGGACGGCGACAAGCAGAAACGGCGTATAGGTTCCGGCAATGAACAAGTAGATGGAGGAATGATCCAAAAACTCGAAAAAATCCTTTGCCTTCCCCTCCTTGAGGCTGTGCACGAGCGTGGAATTCAAATACAGCAGCAGCATCGTCGTACCGTAAATCGTGAAGCTCACCACATGCCAAGCCGTGCCTTTCAGACTGGAAAACACGATCAGGAGCACCAGCGCGGCCACGCTGAGCGCCGCCCCTATGCCATGGGTAATGGCATTAGCGATTTCCTCCCTGCGCGGATAAACGTGCGTATTTGCCATAGCTAAAAAATCCTTTCGCTTTAGATCTTACCCTCTATTATAAACCCCTGCGGGAGGCAAAATCCAGCGAGCTGCTTAGAACCTACTCACCGGATGCGTCAAAATAGTTGCGGATTGCGCTTACGATCTGCGCGGAGGCGGTGCCGTCCCCGAACGGATTGGCCGCCTTGGCCATGGCCGCATATGCCCTCGGATCGAATAACAGTTCCTTGATTCTCTTCACGACGGCTTGTGTCTCTGTCCCGACACATTTCAAGGTTCCCGCAATTACGCCTTCCGGCCTCTCCGTCTTGTCGCGCAGGACAAGGACCGGTTTGCCTAGAGAAGGGGCTTCCTCCTGAATGCCTCCGGAATCCGTCAACACCATGTACGAGCGCTTCATGATATGATGCAGATCCACGACATCCAGCGGTGCAGTCAGGTGCACCCGATCCTCTCCCGCCAATCCATCCGATACCGCCTTCTGAATCGCAGGATTCGGATGAACCGGATAGATCACCTCGATGTCCGGAATTTCCCGGACCAGCTGTTTGATCGCTTGAAACACATGGTTCATCGGCTCGCCCCAGTTCTCTCTGCGATGCATGGTCATCAGAATCCAGCGCGTATCCTTTCTGAGCTTGTGCTGCAGCGGATGCGTAAACGGCGCACTCAGCGTCCATTTCATCGCATCGATCCCCGTGTTTCCCGTTACATAGATATGCCGGGTCCGATTCTCCTTCATCAGATGCTCAGCCGCCAGCCTTGTCGGGGCAAAATGCATGTCCGCAACCCGGCCGATCCACTCCCGGTTCATTTCCTCGGGAAAAGGCGCGTACTTGTCATAGGTTCTAAGGCCCGCCTCCACATGGCCGATCGGCACCTTTGCATAATAGGCCGCCAACGCTCCAATGAAAGCCGTTGTCGTATCCCCATGGACGAGGACCATATCATATTTATTCTTCCGAAAGACCATTTCCATCCCCCGGAGCAGATCCGCACTTAAGCTGTACAGGCTTTGCCCTTCCTTCATCATATTCAAATCCATGTCAGCATGAATATCGAAAAATTGAAGCACCTGATCGAGCATCTCCCGATGCTGCCCGGTGACGCAGACAACCGGCGTAAAGCCCGGAGTCTGCTCTAACTCCTTGACCAAGGGAGCCATTTTGATGGCTTCCGGTCGCGTACCGAAAACGACAAGCACCTTTTTATCCACAAATCTCACTCCTCACTCGCAATGGATATCATCATCCCGAGCATTATATGAAAGATTGGTAGAATCGTTCCGATTCTGGTGCCGTCCCTAGCATCATAATCAACCATTTTCGCTTATTTTGTTCAATCGTCCAATCTTAAAAGCTATCAATGCATATAGTAACCCTAGAACCAAAGAAAGGAGGAAAACCTCTTGGCTGTTATCATTTACCCGAGAACGATGAACTGGTCATATATGAAGCAAAGACCGCAGCAGCTTATGACTCAATTAGGCGCACTAGGTCATCAGGTTTTCTTCGAAAACCTGGCACCGCTGGATTCAGAGTTTACAGAGATTGAAGAGAATGTCTATCTATTTACGGATACGAAGGCGTTCTTGTACAAGAAGCTTCCTGCTCTTCGCAAGGAGCACCCGGTTGTCGTCTGGACGACCTGGTCCAAGCTCCGCACACGCATTGAGACGCTGTTCAAGCCGGACATTACGATCTATGACTGCTGTGATGAATTTCCGCACTGGGCGAAATACGAGCCGAAGATGATCGAATCGGCAGACCATGTTGTGTGCACGGCCGATGTGATCCACACCCGTCTTTCTCTTGCGTACCCGGAAAAACCACTGACCTTGATTCCAAACGGAGCAGATCCTTCATTCTTTCATATCCCGGCAACGGAGCGTCCCGCCGACCTGCCGGAAGGTCCCGTGGCCGCTTATATCGGCGCCTGGGCTTATTGGGTGGATCATGAGCTGTTTGCTAAGGCGGCTGCCGCATATCCCCATGTCCATTTCGTTTCGATCGGCGCTCCTTACGGCAGCTCGGGAGATTACTCGCACCTTCCCAATGTGCATATTCTCGGTGAAAAGCCCCACTATGAGCTCAAGCGCTATCTTCGCCATATCGATGTTGCCTTAATCCCGTTTCAATATCATCCGATAACGCTTGCCACCAATCCGGTAAAAGCCTACGAGTATATGGCAGCAGGCGTCCGCGTATTATCGACCGCCCTGCCGGAGTGCATCGCCATGGAACCGCATGTGAGAACCGCGACCACCCATGAGGATTTCATCTCGAAACTTGGCGATATTCTACAGCACCCGGATTCGGAGGAGAGCAAGCAGGCCAGAATCGCCTATGCACGCAGCAACCGCTGGATCGAGCGCGGGAAGGCGGCGGATCAGGTTATTGCGGAAACGATTCGTCTCAGAGGGCTCGGCGGGAGATGAAGCCGCTTGACATCCTTCATTCCCGGCCCTTCGGCTTCACCCGGGACGAGATTGCCGCCTATCGCGACCGGATTCTCGAGGAAGCGCGCCGGTCCGGCAGCGAGTGGGTAAGCATGAGCCTTCCTGCCCATAGGCAATGGCTCCGATCCTATGACTGGGCTTCCGATATACCGCAGGAAGCTGTCTGTATATGTGTGGACGGGATCCCCTGCTTATGGCGGAGGGAATGGCTCCGAAACCGCCTGTCGGAATGGAACAGCCGCCTTCCGGCTACACGCTTTCTTCAGGATGATCTGATGCCAGTTGACGAGAACCAAATCTTCCGGATGGAAACGTCTTTTTCGGAAGGCTCAAGCATCGAAGGCTCCGGAAGCCGAAATCTCACCAGCCGAATCCCGATTTCTCAGCTTCATGATCGCGAATATATTGCCCCTCTCCTTGCCGCTACACAGCAGCATCCGTCCCATTTGCATGTTCCTTCACAACAATCAGCATGTTCTGTTATCCGAGTGAAGCCGGCTGTTTCGATTCTCATGAGCGTTCACAATATGCGAGACACCATGGGCTGGAGCATTCGCTCGGTGCTGGCGCAGTCCAGCGAGGATTGGGAGCTGATCATCGGCGATGATGCCTCGGATGACGACACCCTTGAAGAAGCATGCTTCTATTCCGACCCCCGCATTAAGATTCTCCTGCATTCGCACAATCGCGGCAAGGCGGTCATGATGAACCGGCTGCTTGAAGAAGCCAGGGGCCGCTATATTCTGGAGCTGGACGGCGATGACTGGCTTGCTCCCGATACGGTGCGGCTGCTGTCCGAAGCCCTTGACCAGGCGCCGGAAGCCGGCATGGCGACAGCCTCCTATGCGTGGTGGATCCGTACGAGACAAATGGGACCGGTCTGGAAAGGCACCATCAGCAGCGCGAACCCGCCGGAGCAGGCCCTTTCTTCGCAACATTTCGCGCAGGCCCATCCCCTCGTTCCCCGGATGTACCGAGCAGCATCGCTGAAGGCGATCGGAGGGTGGTGGGACCGGGAGGACCGCTTCGGCCGGATATTTGAAGATATCGATCTAACCTCCCGCTTGCTTGAACATCACCTTCTCGTTCAGGTTCCGGCTGTGTTATATCACCGCGTAATTTACGGGAGCAGCATCAGCCAGCGCAGCCGGGACCTGTTCCCGGCCTGGCGTAAATCCCGTTAACGTCGATGCGGTTCGGCTTGACTATAAAGGAGGTGAAACGTTATGAAAATTGCCGCTTCCGGATATTACGGAATGGGGAATTTCGGGGACGATCTGTTCCTTCATACCCTCCGCCAGGTTTTTGACAATCACCATGTCTACCCTTGGAATTCCCGGCTGGACCCGAATCAGACCGATGCATTCATCATCGGCGGAGGCGATCTGATCACGCCTTATTCCTTCAACAACTATTATTTCCCTGAACAGCTCAAGGGAAGGCCTACCTGGGTCTATGGCGTTGGCATTGTGGACGCTTACCCCGAGCACACCTGGCCGGAGGATCAGGTCTCCGCTTACCGGGATATAATCTCGGGGGCCCAGCGTGCGGTGTTCCGGGATGAGAGGTCCCAAGCGATCGCGCAGCGGGCTAGGTTTCACCGAAATGTCGAGGTCGCTCCGGATATCGTGTTCGGATACCGACAGCCGGCCATTCCCGTAAAGCGTTTCTCGAGACGTCCGACGATCGGCGTGGTCGTGTTCTCGTATTCTTCCTTCCCGATGGACAATATGACGAAGCTGCTTACGCATTTGAACCAAAAGGGGTACCACTTGGCACTCATACCGGTCATCCATCATCCGGGAAATGCCTATTCCGACTACAGCACATGCTTGCAGCTGCAGCAGAAGGTGAAGGAGCTGTCGCCGCACGCATCGATCGAAACGCTTCCTTTTCTGATGGATATCGAGCTGACGTACAGCTTCATTCAATCCGTCGAATATTTAATCTCTTTCAAGCTTCACCCGTCCCTTGCGGCCCTTCGGGGAGGTAAGCCTGTCCTGGCCTTCAGCACGATGGGCAAAGTGCACAGTCTTCTGTGCTCTTTCGGGCTTGGGCAGTACGTGGTCGATTACCGGCAGCCGCTGGACGAATTGGTTGAGCGCACCGAGCGCTTTTTGAAATACGGGCCCGGCCACGTGCACGGCGCACTTCCGCTCATCCAGAGCACCGAGCAGCGAAGCCTGGCTTCCCTGCTCGAGCTAAAGTCTGACATTGAACAATACAAACGATAACAGAAAGGAGAATGACCCATGTGCTGTTTCCTGTTCGGCAGACGACTTGCTGCCAAAGTAAAGGCGTTATCGCGCCAGGTTGAGCTTCTCAGCCGGCAAACCGAACACTTAACCGAACGGGTAGAATCGCTGGAGGACCAGGTTCGAACCGGGTTGATCATCATTCCGGAGCTGATTGAATATTTCGGAGCCCGGATCGGCCAGAGGGTACGTGTAGGCACGACCTTCGTTACCCTGGAAGGCGTCGTTCTGGCGACGGCCGACGACGGCGTTCAGCTCCGGGAGGCTTCTGGCGATCTCGTTCTGATTCCTTTTACCAATATTACGTCCGTGCAGTAACGTTTGCTCGAGAGAGACTGATTGGATTCACTGTTCATGATTTTGAAAAAGGAGGCGAACCCCTTATGCGTTTTGTAGATTGGCTCCAAGGCTTTATCGGATCCGAAACCGAGGTGGCGGTGTCCGGCGATATCATCGTCGGGACGTTAACCGCGGTCGAAGAAAGCACCGTGACGTTAAAGGTGCCGCCGATCATTTATGGCCCTCCGACCGATACGGCGATCATTCCGCTCCGGTCGATCGAATTCGTACGCATCGTTTCGTCCTGATTGGGTTCCTGTAACTTAGACAGTAAAAGGATGGGAGGCATGGTGCGCCCGCGTGCCTTGCCAAATAACAAAGAGGCGGCCCTTTAGGTCAAAGACCTTGAGGCTCGCCTCTTTGTTATGCTTCACGATGTATTCCATAACGGATTAGCGAATACAGATCAATTCGAGTCCGCAGGGCCTTCTTCTTTGATCAGCCCGGCGAACAGCGCATGCACGAACTGCTCGGAATCGAAGGTCTGCAGATCGTCCATCTTCTCCCCGAGGCCTACGAGCTTCACCGGCAGGTTCAGCTCCTGGCGGATGGCGATGACGATGCCGCCCTTTGCCGTTCCATCAAGCTTCGTCAGGACAAGTCCGGTTACGCCGCTCTTCTCGCCGAACAGCTTCGCCTGACTCAGCGCATTCTGGCCTGTCGTAGCATCCAGCACCATCAGCACTTCATGAGGCGCACTCGGAATTTCCCGCTGGATCACGCGGAAGATCTTGTTAAGCTCTTCCATCAGATTCGTTTTGTTCTGGAGGCGTCCAGCCGTATCGCAGAGCAGGACATCCGCTTGCCGCTGCTTGGCCGCTTGTACGGCGTCAAACATGACGGCCGCCGGGTCCGATCCCGCCTGCTGCTTGATAACTTCAACGCCAACCCGCTCGCCCCAAACCTCGAGCTGCTCAATCGCCCCTGCGCGGAAGGTATCTCCTGCCGCCAGCAGCACTTTTTTCCCCTGCTGCTTGTAGCGGTGTGCCAGCTTGCCGATCGTTGTGGTCTTGCCGACGCCGTTGACGCCGACAAACAGGATCACCGTAATGCCGTCCGGATTTTCGCGGAGCTCGTTGCTGCTGTCATCGCGAAGCAGCTCCATCAGCTTCTCGGACAATACCGGCTGCAAATCCGCCGCATCCTCGATCCGGCGCTTCTTGACCTCCGCCCGGAGGTCGTCCATCAGATCCATCACCGTATTGACGCCGACATCGGCACCGATCAGGATCTCCTCCAGCTCCTCATAGAACTCCTCGTCTATTTTTTTGCGCCGGGTTACAAGATCCGATACCTTCTCGATGAATCCCTTCCGCGTTTTTTCGAGTCCGTCGCGGAACTGCTTCGTTACATTCTCGGTCTTGCTCGAAATGCTCTCTTTCAATCTCTTAAAAAAGCTCATAGTTCCCTCCACACATGTTAAATGTTCTATCAGGCAATTTCCGCTTCTTCATTCTCCAGCTTGACGGACACGAGCTTCGATACGCCGCCTTCCTCCATCGTGACCCCGTACAGCACGTCCGCTTCTTCCATCGTTCCTTTACGGTGAGTGACCACGATAAACTGCGTCTGCTCGGAAAACTCGCGCAAATACTGGGCAAAGCGCACAACGTTCGCTTCATCCAGTGCCGCCTCGACCTCATCCAGCACGCAGAACGGCACCGGCTTCACATGCAGAATGGCGAATAGAAGCGCCATGGCGGTCAGCGCACGTTCTCCGCCTGACAGCAGCTGCAGATTTTGCAGCTTCTTGCCCGGCGGCTGCGCGACGATATCGATACCCGTCTCCAAGAGACGATCCGGATCGATCAGAACAAGGTCTGCGCGCCCGCCTCCGAACAGCTTCGTAAATACGGTTCCGAACTCGCGGCGAATCGCATCAAAGGTCTGCTTAAAGCGCCTTGACATCTCATCATCCATTTCTTTGATGACTTGATACAGCGTCGTTTTCGCCTCGACCAGGTCCGCCTTCTGTTCGCTGAGGAACTGATAGCGTTCATTGACGCGCTGGTATTCCTCAATCGCGCCGAGGTTCACGTCCCCGAGGCCAGCAATGGAGCGCTTCAAATCCCGCACTTCATGCTGCGCGGACGTCACGTCCTCCGGCACCGGGTAGCGCTGCTTGGCCAGCTCATAGCTGAGCTCGTAATCCTCGCTTAATTTCTTAAGAATATTCTCCAGCTCCACATCGAGCCGGTTAACTCCGATTTCGGTCTCGCGGAGCTTATCTTCCACCGCTTTCAGCTGGATGCGCTGCTCCTTTGTCTCGCTCTCCGCTAGCTCCAGCTTTCGGCCAAGAGCCGTGCGCGCCGCCCGCTTAAACTCAAGCTGCTGCGCCGCCTCTTCCTTCTTCAGCTTGTACTCGTTCAAATTCTCGATCTGCTTGACGCTTTCGCGCTCATTCTGCTCGAGGTCGGCTTGAACCGAGGCCAGCATCGTACGGTTCTGCTTTTGTTGTTTCTCATGATTATCGACATCGGATTGCAGCCGCTTCAGCTGCTCCTCCAATGAGAAGGTCTCCTGATCCAGCTTGCCCTCACGGACTTTGAGCAGCGTAAGCTGGCTCTGCAGCTCTTCCTTGGCCGACTCATTGGCCTTGCGGGCAAATTCCGCGGCTTGAATGGCCTGATGCGTCGCCTTCTCCTCTTCCTCCAGCTGCTGCAGGAGCTTCTCCGCGCGGGCTCTCGCCTCCTGAATCTGCTTCGCTTCCTGCTCCTGGCTGCTCTTCTCCTCGCCGGCAAGCTCTGCCTGCTCCAGCACGTGACGCAGCTCATGCTCCAGCTGCTTCCGGTCTCCAGCCGCCTGCTGCTCTTCAATGCGCTTGTCGTCCCCTGCTTTACGCAGCGAATCCAGCTTATCCTGAGATTCCAGCATTTGCGTTCGTACGCCTTCGATGCCTTGGCGAAGCTTGTCCAGCTGGCGCTCGGTTTCCGTAATCTCTTGATCCAGCTGCTCCAGCTGGCGTTTGCGGCCAAGAAGGCTGTTCGTTTTCTTATGATGGCTTCCGCCGGTCATCGAACCGCCCGCATTGACGACATCTCCTTCCAGCGTCACGACACGGAAGCGGTAGGAGAACCGCGCTGCAATCTTGTTGGCCTGCTCCAGCGTCTCGGCAATCACGACATTGCCGAGCAAGCTGCCGACGATGTTGCTGTAACGCGGATCGTACTGCACGAGCTCGGAGCCGAAGCCGACAAACCCTGGCTCCCCTTCGGCCAGCGACCGGTCCGAACCGGAGACGTTCCGCGGCCGGATGACGTCCAGCGGCAGAAATGTCGCCCGTCCTAGCTGCCGCTGCTTCAGGAAGGAGATCGCCTGCCGCGATACCGCTTCGTTATCCATAACGATATGCTGTACCGATGCTCCGAGCGCCGTTTCCATGGCCAGCTCCAGCCTTTCCGGCACGCGGATCAGCTCCGCCACCGCCCCATGGACGCCCTGGAGCACCGATTTGCGCGATGCCTTCAGCACTTCCTTAACGCCCAGCATGAAGCCGTCAAAGTCATCCTGCAGCTCTTTCATTGTATCCCTGCGGGCAATTTGAGCTTCCCGCTTCTGCTCCCATTTCCGTAGCGCGCCCTGCGTCTCATCGAGCAGCTTCTGCAGCGACTGGTAACGCTCGCTCTCGCTGATGTACCCGCTGCGCAGATCGGCGATTTCCTTACCGAAGCGTTCGATGCTGCGGTCGATGCTCTCCTTGCGGCGAAGCAGATCCTCTTTCAAGGCCTCCCATTTGCCGGATTCCTCCTGTGCGCGATTCATCCGACGCTCCAGCGCTTCCTGCTGTTGATCCGCATAACGGATTTCATTGCGCGCTTGGGCCATCCGGTTCATCAGCTCGAGCAAATTGCCTTTCAGGCTCTCCTCCTGCTCCTGGCTGATCCCGCCGGTGACGCCGACCAGCTTGGCTTCTTCCGCCGAGAGCTGATCCCGAACCTGAATCAGTTCCTGCTTCAGCTCCGACAGCTTGCTCTTCATGCGTTCAAGCTCTCCTACCCGCTCGGCAAGATGGGTATCGCCCGAATGGAGGCTGTCCTCCAGCTGCTCCCGCGTGCGCTCCAGATTCCGGCGGCGCTCCTTGAGCACTTCCCCGTACCCCTCGCTCTTCTCGAACAGCTCGCTGTATTGCAGAAGCTGGCTCTGGATGTCCTCCACTTCCTGCTCCAGCTGCCGCAGCGCCGATCGGTCGCTCTCCAGCTTGGCATCATGCGCGGAAACGACCGTTGACAGGGCAAGCTGCTCTTCCTTCAGCTGCTCGAGCTTTGCATTCGCTTCGCTCCATGCGTTATGAATCTGCTCAATTTGGTATACGTACAGCGATATTTCCTTATGCTTCAGCTCCTCGCGGAGCTCCTTGTAACGGACCGCTTTCTCGGACTGCTCCTTCAGCGGTCCGATCTGATCCTCAAGCTCTGTGACAAGATCGTGGATGCGGAGCAGATTCTGCTCCGTCTCATCCAGCTTGCGCACGGATTCTTTTTTACGCGATTTATATTTAACAATACCGGAAGCTTCCTCAAATATGCCCCTGCGGTCTTCCGATCTTGTGCTTAAGATCTCTTCGATACGCCCCTGTCCAATGATGGAATAGGCTTCCTTGCCGATCCCCGTGTCCATGAACAGCTCCGTAATATCCTTGAGCCTGCAGGACTGCCTGTTGATGAAATATTCGCTGTCGCCGCTTCGGTGCACCCGTCTGGTCACCGTCACCTCGTGAAAATCAAGCGGAAGCACATGATCCTCATTGTCGAGCGTAAGCGATACTTCGCCATAGTTGACCGCCTTACGCGCATCGCTGCCGGCAAAAATAATGTCCTCCATCTTCCCGCCGCGAAGCGATTTGGCGCTCTGCTCCCCAAGGACCCAGCGGATCCCGTCGGAGATGTTACTCTTGCCGCTGCCATTCGGACCTACGACAGCCGTAATGCCGCGTACGAATTCCATCTCCGTTTTATCGGCAAACGACTTAAATCCTGCTAGCTCAATCCGTTTCAAAAACATATACGACCCATCACCTCTTTACGCTATTGTACCACAAGCAGAATCGGCTTTTCCGCTGTCTATGGACGGAGTTTTTCTTCCGAAAAAAGTCGACTCTCCTATCAGGATAGCTGGACAACGAAAAGAGCAAAAAACAGTCATTTCATCCGGATCCGGTTATCTGCCTGACTGCTCTTTGCTCTTTGTTTGTCCTATTCCTAAAGCGAAGCATCAGCCGTCCGAGCGCTTCAGCTGCTTGAGCGCTACCGCCGCCGCTTGCTGCTCGGCTTCCTTCTTGGATCTTCCGCTTCCGCGTCCAAGACATTTGCTTCCCATGTATACCTCTGAGACAAACTCCCGCTCATGTGCCGGTCCTCGCTCCTCAACGATGCGATATTCCAGCGCACCCATGCTGTGATGCTGCGTCAGTTCTTGAAGCTCGGTCTTATAATCGCTCATCTGCGGACGGCCATTGACGGTGATTGAAGGAAATACATGATCGTGCAAAAATTGACGCACCGCCTCCAGTCCTTGATCCAGATAAAGCGCCCCCACAAACGATTCGAATACATCAGCCAGAAGAGCCGGGCGGGTACGTCCGCCCGTCATTTCCTCTCCCTTGCCGAGCAATACGTACCGTCCGAAATCCAGACGCAGGGCGAACTGCACAAGCGAAGGCTCGCATACGATGGAAGCCCGAAGCTTGGTCAGCTCTCCTTCCGGCCGGTCCGGAAACAGATTGTATAGAAACTCGCTGACGGTCAGCTCCAGAACCGCATCGCCCAAAAATTCGAGGCGTTCATTGTCCTGGTTCTGACTGAAGCGGTGTTCGTTTACATAAGATGCGTGGGTAAAGGCCTGCTTCAGCAGCATTGCATTTCGAAATTGAATATGGAGTTTATGCTGTAACTGCTTCAGATCTCCACTCAACACACTATCTCCTTACTCGGCGTATTTTTTCAGGATAATCGTTGCATTATGACCGCCGAACCCGAAGGAGTTGGACATGACGACGTCCAGATCGGCTTCGCGCGGATGATTTGGTACATAGTCGAGATCGCATTCTGGATCCTGATTCTCCAGATTGATCGTCGGCGCGATGCGCTGATGCTTCAGGCTCAGACCGCAAATAACCGCCTCAACCCCGCCGGCGGCTCCCAGCAGATGACCTGTCATCGATTTAGTGGAGCTTACCGCCACTTTATACGCATGATCGCCGAGCGCAAGCTTGACAGCTTGGGTCTCGGACCGGTCACCGACCGGCGTCGACGTGCCGTGGGCATTAATGTAATCCACTTCCTCCGGCGAGATGCCCGCGTCGCGGATCGCCATCTTCATGCAGCGTGCCGCTCCGTCAGGATCAGGCTCGGTAATGTGGTGAGCGTCTGCGCTAAGGCCGTAGCCAATGACCTCGGCATAGATTTTCGCTCCGCGCGCCTGAGCATGCTCCAGCGATTCGAGCACAAGCACTCCGGCGCCTTCACCCATGACAAATCCGTCGCGACCCGTATCAAACGGCCGGCTTGCCTTCTCCGGCTCATCGTTGCGGGTCGACATCGCGCGCATCGCGCAGAAGCCCGCCATGCCGGTCGGACGGATCGTAGCCTCAGCTCCGCCGCAAATCATGACATCCGCATCGCCGCGCTGGATCAAACGGAACGAATCCCCGATCGAGTGCGTCCCGGTTGCGCAAGCCGTAACCTGCGTCGTATTCGGGCCTTTGGCTCCAAGGTTAATGGACATTTGACCGGAAGCCATGTTCGCGATCATCATCGGAATGAAGAACGGGCTGACGCGCTTCGGTCCCTTTTCAAGCAAAATGTTATGCTGGTCTTCCCAAGTACCGAGACCGCCGATGCCCGATCCGATCGACACGCCGACACGCTCTGCATCAACATTGCTTCCGATCTCGAGCCCGCTGTCCTCCAGCGCCTTCGAGCCTGCAGCAACGGCGAACTGTACGAAACGGTCCATTTTGCGGGCTTCCTTCCGGTCCATGTAATCCTCCGGATTGAAGTCCTTCATCGACGCTGCAATCTGCGTGGTGTATTCACTGACATCAAAGGATTCAATGCGGGATACACCCGATTTTCCTTCCATCAGGCTGTTCCAAAATGTGTCCAAGTCCTGACCGAGAGCTGTCATGACTCCCATTCCTGTTACAACGACTCTACGTTTCATCAAGCTCACCTCTATATGGACTGCTTGTCCCTCCCCTTCATCCGGTCAAGGATTCAACGAGAAGGGACATCGCAGCAATAATCTATCATTGGTTGCATGAATACGGCGATTGAATGAGGAGAAGTCCCGCCTGGCTAAAGAACGGGACTTAACTTTATGACTTAGGTATGAGATTGTATGTAGTTTACAACTTCACCTACGGTCGTAATTTTCTCCGCATCTTCATCAGAGATCTCCATATCAAACTCATCTTCCAATTCCATCACCAATTCCACTACATCGAGAGAATCAGCTCCAAGGTCATCTTTGAAAGATGCTTCTAGTGTCACGTCGGCTTCGTCAACACCCAGGCGGTCGACAACGATGCGTTTCACGCGTTCCAATACATCGGACATCCGGCTCACCTCCTCTTGGTAATTATACGAGATATGACTTCAAATTGCCATAGAAGGCATTTGAAAACGTTATAGTTTCGACGCCCTAGGCGTCTAGGCTGCAACAGCGGCTTCTACATATACATGCCGCCATCCACATGAAGCACCTGGCCGGTCATATAAGAGGCGCTTTCGGATGCCAGAAAAGCAACAACTCCGGCAACCTCCTCCGGCTGACCCAGCCGGGCAAGCGGAATGCCGCCAAGCAGCCCCTCTCTCATATCCTCAGACAGCTCCCGCGTCATGTCGGTGTCGATGAAGCCCGGTGCCACTGCATTCACGGTAATGCCCCGTGATGCCAATTCGCGGGCGGCCGACTTCGTCAAACCGATGACGCCGGCCTTCGCGGCCACATAGTTGGCCTGGCCCGGATTGCCGAGCGCTCCGACGACGGACGAAATATTGATGATCCGACCGTAGCGCTGCTTCATCATCGGACGGGTTACCGCCTTCAGGCAGTTGAACACCCCTTTAAGATTCGTCTCAATCACCTGATCGAATTCCTCTTCCTTCATGCGCATGATTAAATTATCTCTAGTAATCCCTGCATTATTCACAAGGATATCTATTCGACCAAATGCATCCAATACCTGCTTCACCATGGCATCCGCTTCATCAGCCCGTCCAACGTTGGATTGAATCGCGATGGCTGATACGCCTTTCGCGCGGACCGCTTCCACGACTTCCGCAGCGGCAGCTTCACTCCCTGCATAATTGACAGCGACGTTAGCGCCAAGATCGGCGAGCGCAAGCGCGATGCTGCGGCCGATGCCGCGGGAAGCACCCGTAACAAGCGCAGTCTGCCCCTTCAGTCCCTCATTCATACCTGTACCTCCTTTCAAAAATGATCTATCTTCATTCGAATTCTATCTTCATTCGAATTCACATCAAGGATTCGAGTTTTTCAGCGTTCTCCAGGCTGTTCACATTAACCACCTTGACGGATTTGTCAATCTTTCGGATGAGGCCGCTAAGCACGCTGCCCGGACCAATCTCGACAAAAGTATCGACGCCTTGCGCGATCATCCATTCAACGCTGTCCTGCCACAATACCGGAGAGTATACCTGCTCGACCAGCAGACCGCGGATCTCCGAAGCATCCTCCACCGGACGGGCCGTCACGTTCGCCACAACCGGCACGGCTGGAGAATGGAAGGTCGCTGTCTCCAGCTTGTCTCCAAGCCGGCTGGCTGCATCCTTCATCAGCGAGGAATGGAAGGGTCCGCTTACTTCAAGCGGAATGGCGCGTTTGCCGCCTGCTTCCTTCACTCGTTCCGCCGCGGCAGCGACGCCCTCGGCGGAGCCGGATATAACGATCTGCCCCGGGCAGTTCATATTCGCAAGCTCAACCACATGCCCGTCGGCCGTAATGCTGCTGCACAGCTCGTCCAGCGCCTGACGTTCGGCGCCTAGCACAGCCGCCATGGAGCCTTGCCCGCCCGGAACGGCCGCCTCCATATATTCACCGCGCGCCCTTACGATCGAAACCGCTTCTTCGAAGGTCAGGACGCCGGCGCATACAAGCGCGCTGTATTCGCCCAGGGAATGGCCTGCCACAAAGTCGGGCTTAATCCCTTTGCCGCGAATCGCTTCCAGATAGGCCATGCTCGTCGTCAGAAGAGCCGGCTGCGTATTCGCCGTTTGCTTAAGCTCTTCATCAGGCCCGTTGAAAATAATGGAGCTGAGCGAAAAACCCAGCTTGTCATCCGCAGTTTGAAAAATGTCCCGTGCAGAGGGGACCGCGTTGAATGCATCCTGTCCCATCCCCACGGACTGGGCGCCCTGCCCCGGAAATATAAATGCTGTTTTCCCCACAATCGTCGGCTCCCTTCATGCGCGAAGATCCATTCGCGCTAAATGTGCGATGTCACCAGATGAGTACGGACGAGCCCCAGGTTAATCCGCCGCCAAAGCCTACCATGAGCACTTTATCGCCTGGCTTCAACCGGCCGGACTCCTGTGCTTCAACTAGAGCCAGGGGCACGGATGCGGCTGACGTATTCGCATACTTGTCGACATTGATGACAACCTTTTCTTCAGGAAGCTCAAGCCGTTCCATCGCCGATTTGATAATCCGGATATTCGCCTGGTGCGGAATGAATAAGTCGATGTCCTTCTTATCGATCCCCGCCTTGGCCAATACGGCCTCCGTTGCGCTTCCCATGACCCGTACCGCAAATTTAAACACTTCGCGTCCGTTCATATAAATGTAATGTTTATTCGTATTTACCGTCTCCGCCGATGCCGGCAATCTTGAACCTCCAGCTTCGATGTACAGATGCGCGCCGCCTGCGCCTTCGGCGCCAAGATCAAAGGCTTGGAATCCTCGGCCTTCCGGCACTTCTCCGACAATCGCTGCGCCGGCTCCGTCGCCGAACAGCACGCAGGTGTTCCGATCGCTGTAATCCGTGATTCGCGACAGGCAGTCTACACCGATCACCAAGGCATTGTTGTACATGCCCGTTTTCACGAAATTCGTGGCAGTAGCCAGTCCGTATACAAATCCGGAGCAGGCTGCCGAAAGGTCAAATGCCGCCGCCTTCTTGGCGCCTAAACGATCCTGCAGCAGGCAGGCCGTTGACGGGAAGAACATGTCGGGAGTAATGGTAGCCACGATAATCAGCTCCAGATCCTCCGCATGCATGCCCGCCGATTTCAGGGCGTTCACGGCAGCATGATAGGCCAGATCCGATGTTGCCTCATGCTCGGCTGCAACATGACGCTCCTTGATGCCGGTACGGGAGACGATCCACTCATCGCTCGTATCCACCATCTTCTCCAGATCCTGGTTAGTTAAAATCTTCTCCGGCACATATTTGCCGGTGCCAATAATTCCGACCGGACGCAACTTGTTCATATCCTCACTCACTTCCCGCTGATTTCCTTCGAAATGCTCTCTACCAACTGATTCTGCAAAGCTGTGCGCGCCTGGCGGATCCCGTTCTTCACCGCGTTCGCATCCGATGAGCCATGGCTCTTCACAACGAGGCCGCCAAGACCGAGAAGCGGAGCCCCGCCGTGCTCCTTGTAATCCAGCATCGACTTCAAGCTGCGCAGCTCCGGCATCATGAGCGCGGCGGCGAGCTTGGTTTTGAGCGATTTGCCGAACTGCTCCTTGAGCAGCGAGAACAGCGCGCCGGCCGTTCCTTCAATGGATTTAAGCAATATGTTGCCGGCAAAACCGTCGCACACCAGCACATCGCATACGCCGTTCATCACATCACGCGATTCCACGTTGCCGACAAAATGGATCGGCAGCTCCTCAAGCAAAGGGTACGCGTGCTTCGTCAGCTCGTTTCCTTTGCCGGCCTCCGTCCCGACGTTGAGCAATCCGACGCGGGGCTTGGCGATTCCATGCACCTTCTCGCGGTATAGGCTGCCCATTAGCGCGTACTGCTGCAAATGCTCGGGCTTCGAATCCATGTTCGCGCCAAGATCCAGCGCAAGCATTCCCTTGCCGTCAAGCGTCGGAATCATGGGTGCCAGCGCCGGGCGCTCGATTCCGTTCATCCGGCCGACGACGAGCAGCCCCGTTGTCATCAAGGCGCCCGTGTTGCCCGCGGAGATCATGGCGTCTGCCTCCCTTTCGCAGATCATTCGTCCCGCAACGACCATCGAGGCATCCTTCTTCCGGCGCACAGCCTTCACGGGCTCGTCCTCCGCCTCGATGACCTCACTGGCATGGACGATCTTCAGATTGGAGGGACGCTCCTGCAGCAGACCTTCGATCCGCGCCTGATCGCCAACGAGGATAACCTCCGTATCCGTCCATTCCTTCGCCGCGAGCAGCGCGCCTTCCACATTGCTGTTCGGCGCATGGTCACCGCCCATCGCATCAACGACAATTCTCATGCCTATTTCCTCCTTCACTTATGTCATTCCCCTGCAGATCGGTATATTACGAAATTCCCCTGGAACACCATTTCATCGGAGACATAAGTAAACACTTCCACCTTCGCCTTCTGCCCCGCAATGTTCCGGACATAAGCCTTGGCTATGCATTTCTCCCCGAGCTTAACCTGTCTCAAAAATCGGATGTCCGCCGAGGAGGTCAGTGCGATTTCGTCGTTTATTACTGCCACAGCAAGTGAATTGGCCTGAGCGAACACATAGTGTCCGCGCGCAATCCGGGTTTTGCTGAATACATGCTCCTCACGAATTTCGAATATCGATATTCCGCTCTTGTCTAATTGCAAGTCGACAACGTCTCCGATGACTTCCTCAAGCGACAACGAGCGAACCTGATCGTAGGAATGCTCGGCCATCTGCTTCATTCGCTCCCGAAGCTCCGGGATGCCGAGTTCCATCCGGTCCAGGCGAATCGTCTGAATGCTGACTTTAAGCTGGCGCGTCAACTCGCGGTCCGTAACAAAGGGATTCTCGTCGATCAGCTGGACCAGCCGCTTGTGACGGTCTTTCTTAGATAAACGATCGATGACGAAACAACTCCTTCTGCCGCTATTATAGCCGCCATACTTCAAACCTATATGTAAATTAGTCGCAAATATTAGAACCTGGTACTAATGTTAAGTATAAATGATGTCACGTTAAAAAGAAAGAGGACCGGGACAAAAAAAATAGCACCTCACCAGAGATGAAGTACTACTTATGAAAAGACTATTGTTTGATGATCTCTCTTGCCTTATACGTTCCGCATACTTTACATACGCGATGAGCAAGCTTCAGTTCTCCGCATTGCTCGCATTTCACCATGCCCGGCACAGCCAGCTTAAAGTGAGTACGACGCTTGTCACGACGTGTTTTGGACGTTCTACGTTGAGGTACTGCCATGTTCCCACCTCCTTATCGGTTCAACCCGCTTTCACGGGTATACTATCCATCATCATTTAAAGAAGTCCTTTAGCCCGGCCAATCTCGGATCAATTACTTCCGTGTCGCAATCGCAGGCGCCTTCATTAAGATCTTTGCCGCAATTGTGGCAAAGTCCCTTGCAGTCGTCCCTGCATACCGGAGCTAGCGGCAGTTGAAGAAGAAATGCTTCCTCCACATATGGAGCGAGATCCACACTCTCGCCTTGCACATATGTCGTGTCGTCATCTTCGTCCTGAATGGATTCAGGATTCTCCACCTGCTGGAATACTTCATGAAAAGGGATGTGCAGATGTTCGTTGACCGGCTTCAAGCAGCGGGAGCATTTCATCTCCAGCTCAGCTTCCAAGCTTCCCCGAACGTCTACCGAGCCTGCAACGGACGGAACTGCCTTCAAATCCACTTGCAGCGGCTGAACGGCGACGATATCCTTCCGACCCTTTACGGCATTCGTAACATCCACGGTTTGATGGAACTGTAACGGTTGATCGCTGGTTGTCAATTTACGAAATTGAATAAGCATATCCATCACTCCAAACAAACAAAGATTATTATACCGATTCAGCCGGAGTTTTGTCAACAGGATTACCTTTAAGAACCTTGCGGATATCCTTTTTTTGCGCCGCGGCAAGCACTGCATGCAACGCCGCTTACGCATGCGTTTATTCTTGCAGTTTCGGCATCGAATTATGTTATATTCTTAAGCAAGGAGTTGAAGTACAGTGAAAACGGTTGGAATCGTGGTTGAATATAACCCCTTACATAACGGCCATGAGCTGCATTTTCATAAATCCAAAAAAATCACGCGCGCGGATGCGGTAGTCGCCGTCATGAGCGGTCCGTTCCTCCAGCGCGGCGAGCCCGCCATTGCCAGCAAGCGCGCCCGAACGGAAATGGCGCTTGCCATGGGGGTCGACCTCGTGCTCGAGCTGCCGGTCACCTATGCGGTGCAGCCGGCGGAATGGTTCGCATACGGCGCCGTCGCCACCCTTCATGCAACAGGCGTCGTGGACTGCCTGTCATTCGGATCGGAGAGCGGTACGCTGGAGCAGCTTCTCCCTCTCTCCCGCATCCTCGCCAGGGAACCGGACAGACTTCGCGCGGAGCTTGACGAGCGCCTTGCGGAAGGGCTAAGCTTCCCGTCCGCCTACGGCGCCGCGGCTGCCGCCGCCTTTGGCGTTTCCGAAGAAGACGCTGCCGGGCTGCGGGAACTGCTTACGAAGCCGAATAATTCCTTAGGGCTGCATTACCTGATCGCGCTTCACCGGTTAGGGAGCTCCATAGAGCCCTTCACCATCTCCAGGGAAAGCGCCCAGTATCATGACCCCGAGCCAGGGACCGGATCCATCGCCAGCGCAACGGCGGTCCGCAGGATCATTGCCAACCAAGGCATTGAAGCGGCTGCTCCGTATATTCCCGAATATACGCTGCGGATCCTGGAACGCGAAATCCGATCGGGCAGAGCCCCGATGAACTGGGACAGGTTCCGCCAGCCGCTGTTCCAGACCTTGCTCACATCTCCCCCGGCCCAGCTTGCGCAGTGTCTGGAAGTGACCGAAGGGCTTGAGTATCGAATCCGCCGAATGCTCCCCAAGCTCGATAACAGCTCCGTGGATGCGCTGCTGGATTCGCTCAAGACCAAACGATACACCCGTACCAAGCTGCAGCGCATGCTGGTGCATATTATGCTGAACCACCAGAAAGCCGGGATGAATCCCGGCGAGCTTGTCCGTGGCCCGGGCTATATCCGTGTGCTTGGGTTCAATGAGACTGGAAAAAAACTGCTGAGAACGATGAGGAAGACCGCTTCCCTTCCGGTCGTCATTAAACCGGCCGCGCTGGATCATCCCCAGCTTACGCGCGACCTTCAAGCCGCCGCCGTGTACGCCAACGCCTACCCGAATGCGGACGCCCGCGACCTCTACCATGACTATCGGCTGCCGCCCCTTACTCTTTAGGCGGCAGCTGCTCCAGATAGTCCAGCGCATCCTGCAGGCGCTCGACTTGCACAAGCTTCATGTCCGTTCCGATCCGGTCGGCCCGCTTCTTGGCTTCCTCGTAGTTCTTCGTCGGCACGAAGAAGATTTCGGCTCCCTCCCTGTCGGCCGCAACAATTTTGTGCTTCACGCCGCCGATGGGACCAACCTTGCCCGACTTGTCGATCGTGCCCGTTCCGGCGATCCGGTAGCCCTTGCTCAAATCGCCCGGCGTGAGCTGATTGTAAATTTCCAGCGTGAAGATCAATCCGGCCGAAGGTCCCCCGATGTTGGTATCCGCAAAGTTGATCACGTAATCCGGGTTGCTCGGCGCAACCTTCTGCATAGTGGCGATCATGACCCCAAGACCCGGGCGCTCCGCTCCCGTCTTTTCGTCCTTGATGCTGACGAGAGACACGTCCTCCTTCAAGGTTTTACCTCCACGCTCCAGCTCCACCGACACCTTGTCTCCGACTTGCTTGCCGCTTAACAATGCGGCGATTTTCTCGTTGTCCTTCGCAGGCTGTCCGTCAATCCGGATCAGTTTGTCTCCCGGCCGAAAATGATCCGCATTGGCGGAATCGTCAGGGATCGACATCACGAACACGTAGGCCGGCTCAATGGCATATTCAACGCCGGCTGCCTGATAGGCAGCCTCCATAGCGGACGATTGGGAGGAGTTCATGTAATAGACCTGGGTGGCCGCGTATTCCTCCTTGCTCTGATCCCCCATCTTTTCAGCCTTTTGCACAACCTCGGCATTCGGATTGAACGTCGACATCATCAGCAAGGCAAGATTCGCATAACTGGCCGATACGGTCGTCATCATGAACGTCCCCTCTTCCTCGGGATCGCTCTTCTCGACGCGGATCATCGGCCGCACCTCCTCGGCGCTGCCCGGCTGATAAATCAAATAAGGTGTCGGCATGTACACGACCAGGTACACCATTAATCCAACCATCAATAAATACAGTATAATTCTTGAGCCATTCGGTTTAACAGTCTTCTTCATCGCATTCTCCCTCGCCTTCTAAATCCGGGCCTCGCGCCAAGATTGGTCTGACGGTTGTCTCCCTTGCATAAAGTTGTACTAGCTATGTTTACGTCGAAAGGAGATTCCTTATGAATAAAGGCAACGCCACCAAAACCCAGTCCGGATTCGCCAGCACCGTCCTGCTGGGGGCAGCCGCCTTCTTGCTGGTGCTGGCCGTCGTCAGCGCGCCCGAGCCCGCCTTTCAGGCCACCCTGCAAGCTTTGAAATTATGGTGGAACATCGTATTTCCCGCACTGCTGCCGTTTCTTGTCCTTGTGGAAATATTGATGGCCTACGGCTTCGCCCATGGTGCAGGCGTTCTGCTTGATCCGCTCATGCGAAAGCTATTCAAGCTGCCGGGCAGCGGCGGCTGGGTGCTCATTACGGGAATGACAGCCGGATTTCCGGCCGGCGCTCAGGCCGCCGCCTCCATGCACAGGCAGGGAGACCTCGGCCCAGGCGAAGCGGGAAGGCTTGCCGCCATGGCCCACTTCTGCAATCCGATGACGATTCTGGTTGTCATCGGAACCGGGCTGCTCCATCAGCCTGCGGCGGGGTACCTGCTGCTTATCGTGCACTGGCTTACCGGCCTCCTGGCCGCGTGGCTGTTCAGTCTTTTCAGAAAAACACCGCATGGACGAAACGATGTTGCAAAACCGAACAAGCCTGCCCGGCAAGGTTCGCTATTAAAGCGTGCCGCTGCGGCTGCATTGGAAGCCCACAAACGGGACGGACGCAGCTTTGGCAGACTGCTGGGAGACTCCGTCACCCGCTCTGTCCAAACCTTAATGATGGCCGGCGGCTTCATCCTGTTATTTGCCGTGCTTACCCGGGTACTGTCCGAAAACGTGCTGCCCTTGCTTCCTTCTTATTTTACCTCGGGATTGCTGGAAATCCACCTTGCATCCGCATCGATCAGCAGCTCCGCCTTTACGAACAGCGCCATGCAGCTTGCCGTCTTATCCGCCGTACTCGCCTGGAGCGGCATTAGCGCCCAGCTGCAAAGCCTCTCCCTTATGCGGGATGCCGGCCTTTCGTGGAGCTACTTTATCCTGAAGCGGATCGTTCATTCCCTGCTCGCATTCTTGGTTATGCTGGCATGCTGGAAGCCCGCAAGCAGCCTGTCTGCCGCCATCGTCCCGGCCTTCAGAACGGAGCCGCCGCAGACTGGACAGAAAGGGAATATCTTCAACCTGTGGACAGGATTTCCGTCCGTTCTTCAAACACAAATTGCCTTTTTCTTGCTGATTGCGGCAGCGCTATGGGTGATTTCATCCATTATTGTTCGCGTGCGGCGTTGAATTTACGGCGCAAAGCCGCATCCACCTCGGGACTGACCAGGTCGGTCGTATCGCCGTTGAAGTGTGCGATCTCTTTAACCAGACTTGAGCTGAGAAAGGAATATTTCGGATGGGTCATCATGAAGATCGTCTCCGCATCGGGATTCAGCTTATGATTGGTCGAGGCGAGCTGCAGCTCATACTCGAAATCCGTAACGGTCCGGATCCCGCGGACGATCACTTGCGCATTCCGCTGACGCACATAATTGGCTAACAGATCGCGGAAGCTGTCGATTTCCACGTTCGGCAGATGACGCGTAGCCTCTCTCAACAGATCCTTCCGCTCCTCCACCGTAAACAGCGGGTTTTTGCTTAAGTTGTTTAGAACGGCCACGATCAGCAAGTCAAACTGCTTTGAAGCCCTCGTAATGATATCCATATGCCCCATCGTCACAGGATCAAAGCTGCCGGGATAAACGGCAATTCGATATGTACTATTATTCTCGGTTGTCATCGTGTGATTCCTCCTCATCCGCACCGGCAGCTTGTCCTTGTACGGTTTCGTATCTGTATATGGTGACGGCGGTTTCGCCGTACCTCGCTGTTCGCATGCCGTGAAAATGGCCGAAGCTCTCCGGATATTCATAGCCCGACTCATATTCCAGAACAATAACGGCTCCCTCGCGTAGAAGCTTGCGCTCCGCCATATCATTCATGAGCTCATCCCCATTTTTGAATTTATAGGGAGGGTCCAGAAACACCAGATCGAATGCCGCGCCCCGCTTCTCCAGCACCTTAAGCGCTCTTGCCGCATCGTTGCGATATACCTCTGCCGCCTCTTGCAGGCGTACAGCCTTCAGATTATCCTTGATCGTCTCAATGCTCCGCTGCTCCACGTCAATAAAAACAGCACGATCCATTCCCCGGCTTAACGCCTCGATGCCAAGGCCGCCCGTGCCCGCAAACAGGTCAAGGACGGTTCCCCCGTCAAAGTAGGGGCCGATCATACTGAATATCGCTTCCTTCACTTTATCCGTCGTCGGACGGGTGCTCATGCCGGGAACGCTTTTCAGCGGTCGGCCTTTTGCACTTCCGGATACTACTCTCACTGCTCGATTCACCCGTTTCATCACATCAAGATTCATGGCCATGACGGCCATAGCATTGATTATCGTAACATAATCCTGCCGCATATGAAAAATGAAACATGCCCCCTCTTCATTTTTTTTCAAACTCAGGTATATTTCCGCTCCTGCCGGGCATCCTAAAGATATCGACATCAATGAATGTCGTAGACAACCGCGGAGAAGACTTACGTTTCCCCATAAGCTCTTCGTCCGGTTTCTCCTCTCCCATGAGGGAGTCTCTTCGGAGGCTCCCGAAAACAATCCCTGCAGTATCAGGATTTTACTGTAGGGATTGTTTTCTTTTTTTTGTTCCATTTCGATGGATTTCGGCTCGGTATCTTAATTAAAAAAAACCGCTCATTTAAGATGAGCGGCTTCTTTTAACTGAGTTGCTATCATCACCGTGATTCTTAACATACCCCCGGATGTCGTTGAGCAGTTCATCGTCATCTTCCACCAGCTGTAACCGTCCCGCTCCTACGTTCGTGTAACCCAAAAGCGGAAGCGAACCTATTTTTTCCGATGTTTTACTTAGCAACATTTCAGGTTACGCGTTGCTCAATAAACCGTGTACGTTTGTCCGGTTTGGGCACCCTCAACGCTCTTTCGGTAGGCAAGCGCGGCTCTCCCGGCAGATACGGGCTCAAACCCCGGGAAGTATGGACCGTATGTATCCATCGATTCCTTAAGTACATTGGGGCTGACATTGTTGATACGTATCCCTCGCGGCATTTCAATGGCTGCAGCCTGAACGAAGGCTTTAATCGCTCCTCCAGCCATGGCGGAAGATATACCTCCAATAATGGGACTGTCCATAATAATGCCGGTGGTTAACGTAAAGCTTCCCCAATCATGAACATGGTCCAGCCCGAGCAAAACAAGATTGATTTGCCCCTTCAATTTACCCATAATCGCGATTTCATTCAACTCCGGCGTCAATTCGTGGAGAGGACCAAAGTAAGCCTGGCCTGCGGTACAGACCACTGCATCTACGGAGCCGACAGCCTTATACATACTCGCGATACTTTCAGGAACGGACATATCCATGGTGATATCAGCACCTTTGCGTCCAGCTGTTATAATTTCATGATGCTGCCCCAGCTCTTTGCGAACCGCTGTCCCCAGTGTTCCGGATGCGCCCACCATCAAAATTTTCATGACCATATTCCTCCATCCTGTTGGTCTGTATATGTCAATAATTGGACAAGTCAAATCGTATCACATGGAATTGCTATATGCCAGATCGGGGAGCCTTGCTGTTCTATTCTTCAATTATGTATAATGGCCTGGCATGCCCTTACATAGGGGAAAGAGTAAAAAGGAGGAAATGAAACATTGAAGAAAAGGTTTGTAGCATTACTGTCTGCGGCAACATTGGTCGGCGGGATGACGATTGGTGTAAGTGCAGCTCCCGTCCTTGAGAAGATCACAGCTCATTTGAACTGGGGCATTGCCTACGAGGTGAATGGAAAGCAATGGACGCCGAAGGATCAGTCGGGGAACCGCATCGCCGCCATTTCTTATAACAACACGACTTACCTACCTGTTCGAGCGGTATCGGATGCACTGGGCGTTGCAGTGGAATATGATAATAAAGCTCAGAAAATCAAACTGGGCGAAAAATCGGATCTAACCCCGATTACATCGGAAGAGATTAAATTGTCATATGCCTCTGTTATAACCAAGGACAAGCAGCACACCGTACATAATGGTAAAGATTATGGTTCAGGAGTCATCCTCAATAGCATTAATGGGGTAGAAAAAGGATTCACGTTAAGACCTGGAGGCAAACACCAAACCCTCGAATTGTCCGTATTCCCTGTATCGGTTAACAAAGATATCGTGGTAAAAATCATGAGTGGGGGCGTGCTCCTGAAAGAAGTCGTTATCACTCCGAGCGACAGCATTGAAACAGTCACCGTTGATATTGATGGAGCCAAAGAAATCGAGGTTTCGGCTAAGTACCCAAAAGTCGAAATTGGCGACGATATTCTATTCTTCGCTGGAACTTATAAGTAAACGATAATGGAAGAAGAGCCCCTGCCATCGGCAGGGGCTCTTCTAGCGCTTTCAGCAGGTCGTGATTACTCTGTTCACTATAAAAGAATGGATTAGATAAATGCGCGAGTAATGATCACCAACAAGATGAATAATACCAAGATAGCACCTACTGAAGAGCCGTATCCATAACCACCATATCCTCCAGCTACTCCGCTCACATGTATCCCTCCTTTTTTGAACATACACCATACTATGACGCTTCCGCTAAAATGAACTGGGCGATCAACCTGACCGGACAATAATAATGAAAATGCCCCCGGGTCCAGGGGTCCATCCGTCATTAAAACAAAGACGCCAGGGCGCTTCTACTCCCTCGCGTCTTCCGTATATAGGCCTCTAATAAAGGCGGTTGTTATTCTTCTTCTTCGATCAATCGGTTGGGATCCGCCGGATTCAATAATTTCCTGCGCCGGTCGATCAGCCCTTCCTCCCCATGCTCGCGGAATTTGCGCATCCATACCTTTAACCGCCCGATGTCTGAAATTTGCAAGGCGGATGCCACCTCTTTCTTCGTTTTACCCGCAAGCCGCATGGCGACTGCCTTCTTCTTCGTTTCGAAACTGTAGGTATGAAATGTCTGCCCCTTTTTCGCCATGATTATCACCTCTTTACTATGTATATCGGCCGAGGCTGCCCGTATTTCAATACCCCGGGTACTCCGGGCAAGTCACGCCTGAGCAGAGCCTTTGAAATCGAAATATGATCTTCCAAAGACCCCAGGATATGGTATAATTTCGTAAGAATTCATGAACTAGAAATTGGGGGATCATCCTTGGGGAAATTCATTATTTTTGGCATGCTGTTTTATATTTTCGGCAATCCGTTCATCGCCATTATTGTTCTTCTGCTTATCGTTTACGTCCTGGACCGCAGATTTGTCGGGGTGTTTCCCAGCATTACGCGTCCGATTCAGCGGGCAAGACAGATATCCAAGCTGCGAAAAAATATCGCAGCCAGTCCCAGCGACGTCTCCTCGCGACATGAGCTGGCAAGGCTGCTGATCGAGCGCCGCAAATACGGGGAGGCGCTGAAGCTGCTGGAGTCCATCTCGGAAAGCTTGCAGGATTCGGCGGAATACTGGGATGATATCGGCACCGCCCGCCTGAAGACCGGAAATACCGCTCAAGGAGAAGCGGATATCCTTCAAGCGCTGGATATCAATCCCCGGGTAAAATACGGCCGGCCATACCTAAGGCTTGCCGACGCGTTCCGCACGGCGGATTCCGCGAAAGCCCTCGATTATTTACAGAAGTTTCATACCATGCACTCTTCTTCTTCTGAAGCATACTACCTCCTGGGAACCATGTATCGGGTTCTGGGACAGCGTCAGGAATCCAAGGAAGCCTTCTCGGAGTCGATGAGCGTATACCGATCCCTTCCCAAGTACAAGCGGCGCCAAGAACGCAAGTGGGCGGTTCGGAGCTTTTGGCGGAACTTATTCTAAACGTGCCTGAAATCCATTATAAGAAGCTCCGCAGCAAGTTCACCCCTTCGAAGCATAACAAGGCCCGCCGGCGATTTGCCAGCGGGCCTTGTCATGCTTCTATGTTATACCAGCGGCTTGTACCCAAGCCGATGCAGCTGCTCGGCGATAATCCGGTAGCCTTTCCCGTTCGGATGAAGCCCATCCACCGATAGCAGCTCCTTCTCTTTGCCTGCAAATGCGGCATTCACATCGGCAATCCGGAAGTACACGTCGCTGAGGCTATGAAGATATCGATTAAACCGCGATACGTATTCCCCTGCTTCCCCGGAAGCAGGATAAGGATTGTACAGCCCGACGGCACGGATGAAATAAGCTTTGCCGCCTCCTGCCTTAATATTTCGAATATGCTTGACGGTGTTAGACATGTAATACTGGCAACGGAGCAGCGCCCGATCCAGAGATTCCCGGTCAGGACGGCCGCCGGCGGATTTCACGGCTCTGATCAAGTCGTTGCCGCCAATCGTTATGGTTATGATATGAGCCTGCTGCAAATGGTAACGATAGGCCGGATTTTGAACGATCCGCTCATACAGCCCCTCGGATGTTAATCCGTTGATCCCCATATTTTCGTGAGCCACAAATTGCTGAAGTCTCTCTTCCGCCATCCGGCGATATAGCGGAACAAAGCCGCTGCCAGGCATCGCCCCGAACCCGAAGGTCAGCGAATCGCCGACAGCGGTATAATGGTACACCAACATGTTCACCCCCTGTCCCGCTCGTTATGACATTATATGAGCGGGAGCATCGGTTGTGAAACGGGACAGTGCCTCGGATAAAAAGAATACAGGCTGATGCTTGTTCTTCGGATTACAGGGCCCTTAATCCGATGTCTCCTCATCGACCTCATAAATACAACGGAACCGTTCAACCCCAGGATATTTCTCGCCGAGGCTGTGCACTTCAAAGCCGATATTCCGGTAAAAGTCCACCGCTTCATCGTCGGTCTCCGCGATAACTCGCTTAGGCTTAGGATCGAGCTGAAGCAGCAGCTCCAATATCATCCCCCGTCCATAGCCTTTCCCCCGGTTCTCCGGGAGTACGGCAAGATGTCTGATCGTAACTTCATCCCGCTGAATATCACAGCCGATAATGCCGACGAGAAGCCCCTCCTCAACGTAACCATAGAGCTTGCTCCCGCCTTCGGCCTTATAAAGTGAAACGGCCTTCTCTACCTGATCCGGATCGGGAAAAACCGAATAGCCAAGCAGTTCCCTTACCTCCAGCTTAGCCGCTTGGGATGTCATTTCCTTGAGCATACCTTGTATCTCCCATCATTATTGTGTGTATGAACAGACGAAAGCCTGTGTTAGAGCATTTCCTCCGCGCTTCGGCCTAGCTTCTTCAGAAGCTTGACCGCCTCTGCCTTTTCTTGATCGGTCAAGCCGCTGAGCGCCTTGATCATCAGCTGCTGGTGGCCGGGAAAGATCGATTCGAAGAACGCTTTGCCCTCCGGGGTCAGCTCCGCATATATCACGCGGCGATCCTCTGCTGATGCCCGCCGCACGAGGAGATTTTTCTTCTGCAGCTTGTCTACCACATATGTAATATTGCCGCTCGAGATCAGCACTTTTTCACCGATTTTCTGCAGCGGCTGCGGTCCTTTGTGGTACAGAACATCCAGGACGCCGAATTCCGTGGAATTCAGCCCGTGACTCTGAATGCTGCGGTTGGAATGCGTCATAACCGCATTATAGGCTCTTGCCAAAATAACCATCAAATGCAATGGATAATCCTCTTGTTCTTGAATATCCGACATATTTCACCCTCCGAAAGTTGTCATGTATTAAGGTTAATGAACGCAAGGCTCAACTGTCAAATGGATTATTCACTCGCCGAGTCAGCTCCGATAATCCGCACCGACCCGTCCCGGCATCCAATGATCGCTTGATCGGCCATCCCTAGAAACAAGCCGTGCTCGACCACGCCCGGAATGCCCGTCAGCCGGGCAGCCAGCTCTTCAGGCTCGGAGATCCGCCCAAAGCTGCAGTCTGCAATATAGTTGCCATTATCCGTCTCATAGACGGCTCCTTCGCGGTCACGGCGGATTTGTACAGAGCATCCAAGCTCCTTCAAGGATTGAACGGTCCATTCGTAGGCGAAAGGAATGATTTCGACCGGTAGCGGAAACGCCCCCAGAACGGGCACCTCCTTCGTCTCATCGGCAATGATAATCAGCTTGTCGCTGCGGTACGCCGTCATTTTCTCACGCAGCAGCGCTCCTCCTCCGCCCTTGATTAGCCGTAGCATCCCGTCAAGCTCATCCGCTCCGTCAATCGTCAAATCCAGTCGGTCGATATCCCGGACCGGGGTGAGCGGAATCCCCTGCTGAACCGCGAGCTCCTCGGAAGCCCGAGAGGTCGCTACAGCTTGGATATCGAGCCCCGCCCGGACCATTTCCCCGATTTTGAGAATGGCGTAATAAGCCGTTGAACCGGTTCCGAGACCGACCTTCATCCCGCTTTGGACATAACCGGCAGCACGCTCCGCCGCACTTTGCTTCATATTGTATTCCGTGTTCATACCGTGATCTCACCTTTCTACATCATGGTGCAACCCATGCTATAATATTCAATTATACCGACTTATTTCGTTCAACACGGAGGTTGAATATGCGAACCGAGAATCAGATCAAGTCCAAGCTCAATGAGCTTACCATGCAAAAAAAGCTGCTGCACGCCCGTATTGCACAGCTGGACGAGAGCAGTCCGCAGCGCGCTGCCCTAGTTCAACAGGAGGCCCGCCTCGACGATATGATGATCATGCTGGAATGGGTGCTGAACGAGCCGGAAGGCTCCTACCATATGTAATCAAGTATACCGAAATAACGAGAGGGGCGCCTTGGCGCCCCTGCCCTTATATTTGAGCCTCCTTCTCCCGCGTGAAGCGTTCGAGCCAGTTCTCATAGAGCTCGGCGTTCTCGGGAGAATAACACACAAAGTCAATCCGCTCCAGCCGGTTATCCGGAAGGTCCTCCTCCAGCAGCTTCGTAACAGCCGTAAGGGCAACATCGCAGGCCGGGGCTTTCGGGTATTCATAGATGCCGGTGCTGATATTAGGAAAGGCGATGCTTCGTGCGCCTACCTCAATGGCAAGCAGAAGACTGTTTCGGTAGCATTCCGCAAGCGTGTGCTCCTCGCGGCGCCCGCCTCCCTCCCAGATCGGGCCGACGGTGTGAATGATATGCTGTGCAGCCAAGCGCCCCGCACCTGTAATAACGGCGTTGCCGGGCGGGCACCCGCCCTGCTGCTTGCGAATCTCCATGCACTGCTCCATAATTTCGGGTCCGCCGGCACTGTGAATTGCACCGTCGACCCCTTTTCCGCCCAGCAATCCCGAATTTGCCGCATTTACGATAATGTCGCCCGTCCATGTCGTAATATCGCCTATAATGACGGAGACCGATGTCCTTCCGATTTTAAATGTTTTCATTCGGAAAATCTCCTTTCGGTCTTTTAACCCTTTATTACCCCGCCTGAGGGGCGGTTGACCCTGAATGCCCCAGCTTGGTGTTATCTTTTTTTGGCGACCGCCGTTAGCCGTTCGGTCAGCCGGATCTCATCCTGGCCCTGGAGCGCTTCCTCAACCGTCCGGTAGAACCGGAGCGTCCCCCGGTCCCGCGCGGCTTTCAGATGGGAGAGAAATACATCCCCCGCCTCCTCCAGCTTCAGATCCTCGGCTTTATGCCGAACCCGGCATAAGTACACCTTCATGGGACCTTGAGGATCCTCATATTCCATAACGCCGATCGGTGTCAGGGTCCGTTCATCCTCCCTCGTGAATTGGGGTGTCTTATAAACGGTATATTCCGAAGCCGGCGGAGGAATGTATGCTTCCCGCTTTTTATCTGCGATCAATCTGGAATTCATGAACGCAAGATAACCTGCTGCCGCAAATAAAATTACGGCCGCAGCAATGGCAATATTCATCATCAATAAAGCCTCTCCTTCTAATGATTCGTATCGATCCACTCCTCTGGGGCGACCGTGCGTCGATCTACATGAAAATCCGCATTACTGCGATGACGAGCAGATGCAACGGATAAAAGGAACGCCACACCCAGCGGCTTACCCGGACGGTTTCAAGCTTTCTCCAAATCTGCGGACCATAAGTAATAAGCACTGTAGGAATAACGCTCCACATTTGAAGCTCCCAGTTATTGACGAACAGGAACAGCAGATTCAGCAGCATATGAAGCGGGGCGAGCCAGCTCGGCTTCGCATATCGAAAGATGAGAATCAGCATGAGTCCATAAGCACCGTAATCAAATGGAAGATCATTCAAGAGCGTGCATGCGGCTATGATGAGCATCGACGACAGTATCCACGATTTCGAGCGTTCCAGCAGATAGAGCACCAGTGCCCCAACAAACAGCGTAACGACCACGTTCAAACCTCGGGTATCAAGCGCCAGCTGATAGGGGATTTGGGATATAACCGCAATAACGGCAAGTCGCAGCATGTAACGCGGTCTCGAGGAGGTATAACGATGCCCTTGAACCAGGGCGTAAGCGTAGATGGGAAAGGCGATGCGTCCGATGATCCGCCAAAATTCCTGATTCGGATAAAATACGAGCCCCACATGATCAATCAGCATCGTCAGCATAGCGATCCATTGCATCACGGCCCTCCTCCTTTGTACAGCTTTCGAGTACGCTATGTATTTTCGGAACCCAGCATATCTATTATCGGTTGCTTTGGGGACGGTTGCAAGTAGCGTTGAGGCTTGCCGAGTAAAACCTGATCATGCTGCCCGGAACTGGGGAGATCCTCTGCTGAGGTGTATGCCAAGAAGGTCAGCCTAATGATCCGGCGAACGGGCTTTCAACATTTTAAAAAAACCACCCGGCTGATGTGCCGGATGGCTGCAATATCCCTTATGCATGGGAGAAGATTCAGGACTTCGTTCGCTTACGGCGCCCCGGCCGAAGCCGCTTGCGGCTTGTTATGGCTAGATGACTCGGGATGGCGGATCATCAGGACGCAGATGAGCGCCAGCAGCATGCTGCCCGCCGCACAATAGAACAATATCGAATAGCCCATGCCGTCGATCAGCTTGCCGAGGAGAGGCGGCGAGGATATGGCGGCAAGTGAAGATACAAGATAGTACATCCCCGTTCTCGTGCCGATGCTATCCTCCGAGCCGGTGGACACAACGAACGGGTAGGAATTGATGTTGATGCACGCCCAGAACAATCCTCCCACGGTCAGCAGGATCCGCAGCACAAGCAGCGACTCGATCAGCGGCACGAGGGAGAATACAATAAACAATCCCAGGACGCCTATGCTGATAACACGCTTCTTCCCGAACCTGCTGCCGAGCCATCCGCTGGGAATCGCGAACAGCACAAACGCCAGCGAGAAGAAGGTCAAGGAAAAGGACGCCTGTGACTCCGTCAGTCCCATTTCATTTTTACCGTATAGGGTAAACAGCGTCTCTACGCCTTGATAGGCAACAAACCAGAAGAAGATGGCAGCAAGCAGAAGCGCCGTCGTACGATTCAGCTGTTTCTTGAAGGATACCGCGGACTTGGCTTCCGTCTGGGCTTGATAACCTGGAGCATCTCTCCGTTCTTTAATAAACACCGTCAAGATAAGAAGGGACGCCAAGGTGACGACTGCGGCGGCGATGAATGGCAGCGACGGATGGGCATTATAGAGAATGGATCCGGCACCGAATGCCAGTATCGAACCGACGCCTCCCATGAAGTTAATGATCCCGTTGGCGCGCGTACGGCGTCGCTCTTCCGTAATATCGGGCATCAAGGATACGGTTGGCGAGCGGTACAAGCTCATGGCGAGGTTCATCAGCACCATGAACAGGAGCAGCGTCGCCAGTCCGTTATGAAAGGGGATGATTGCCGTAAACAATGCGCCAAGCGGCATCCCGATCAGCAGATAAGGCATCCTTCTTCCGAACCTTGTATGCGTCCGGTCACTCCGACTTCCGATCCATGGCTGCAAAAATAAGGCAAAGTAATTGTCGATTGTCATGAAAAAACCGATCAACGCGACACTGGAGATGTACCGCTCCAGAAAATAAGGCACAAAAGCGTTATACAGTGCCCAGGTGATGCTAATGCTGAAAAAACCGAAGCCCAGCAGCCATGTTTTTCTCAAAAGCTCACACTCCCTTAGTCTGCAGCAATCCGGAGAGCACGTCCGGATAATCGGTAATAATGCCGGCTACTCCGGCTTCAATCAATGATTTCATCTCGTTCTCGTCGTTAACGGTAAACGGATGGTATACGACGCCGTTCCGTTGTGCTTCCGCCACCCATTCAGGAAGAACAGCCTTCTTGTAGGCATGAAGCGCATCGGCTTGAATGCGCTTGGCGTATTCCCAAGGCTCGTACAAGCCTTCCATATATAAAATGCCCGTCCGGATCTCCGAATCCACGCGCTTGCAATGAAGGAGCGAATAGTGATTGAAGCTGGATATGACGATACGATCGCCCATCTTAAATTGGTTGACCGCCTCGATCACCTTTTCCACGAGACCCGGATACGGTACCGAGCTGTTCTTCAGCTCGATATTGACGATCGTGCCGCGGCTTTGGGTAAGCTCGAGCAGCTCCTCCAGCAGCGGAATGCGCTCCCCTTGGAATGCCTCACCGAACCATCCGCCTGCGTCCAGCTTCGACAGCTCCTCGTAGGTGTAATCCTTAACGAATCCTTCCGCTCCGGCGGTACGCTTCAGCGTCTCGTCATGGATGAGGACGAGTCTTCCATCCTTCGTCATCTGTACATCGGTCTCAATGCCGGTGGCACCAAGCTCCAGGCTTTTTTCAAAAGCCGCCATCGTATTTTCCGGGCAGACTGCCGAAGCCCCTCGATGGGCAAAATTGATTAATTGCGGCATGTTTTCCTTCGCCTCCTGAATGGTATAAAAGTTTGTCATTTTAACTATAGCTCGCAATTGTTAGAACTATGTTATCCCTCTTCTCATATTCCACAAGAAATGGGAAATCCCTGTCATGAAAGCGATTTATTTTATTTGGGATTGACGTCAAACGAATGTCATACATATAATTGTTAAGACAACTATTTTTGAAAGCGTGAAATGAAAGGTGTGACTTGTTTCTTGAAAAACCCTGCCTCCAATCCCTCCATCGGCTTTTACCTCGGCTACACCTATCGGCGGGCCTCCCAATGGTTCGGTCATGCTTTGAAGCCGTATGACATAACGCCCGAGCAGTGGCTCGTCCTGTATCGCATTTGGGAGCATGAAGGGCTGAATCAGAAAGAGGTCGCGGCGAAGGCCGATAAGGATCAGCCTACGACGACCCGGATTTTGGATTTGCTCGAGAAGAAGGGCTATACGCGAAAGACAGTCTCACCGCATGACCGCAGAGCTTTCCAGCTGTATCTGACCGAAACCGGCAAGCAATTGATTGACGCTACGGCGGAGATCGAACGCGAGTGCGGCCGGCAGATCATCGAAGGAATCGACAGCCGGCAGCTGGAGCTATTCTGGGATACGCTCTCACGCATCAATGATAATCTTCAACATCTACAGAACAACAGGAGAGATAGCCTACATGAACCCGAATAACAACCCGAAACAACCATTATGGACCAAAGAATTCATTACCCTGATGGTCAGCAACCTGTTCCTGTTCCTGACCCTGCAGATGATGCTGACCACGCTGCCCGCATATGCGCAGGATGCCTTTACGGCCAGCCCGCTTCAGGTCAGCCTCATTACAAGTCTATTTGCATTCAGTGCGATTCTATCAAGATTCGTCTCAAGCAAAGCATTGGAGAAAGGCAAGCTCCGGCTTCTGCTGTATGTCGGCCTTGTCATCTCCTTGGCGGCAACCCTTGGTTATTATTGGGCCACCGGTATCGTCTTTTTGCTCATGATGCGCATCCTGTTCGGGATCGGCTTCGGCATGACGAGCACCTCGTTCCCGACGATGGCATCCAACGTGATTCCGCCCAAACGGATGGGCGAAGGTATGGGGTATTTCGGTCTATCGACGACGCTGGCCATGTCCATCGGTCCGATGATCGGACTTACGATGCTTCAGGACGGAGGCTTTACGCCGCTCGTGATGCTTACCGTGCTGATTAATATTCTGATCTTCCCGCTGGCCTTCATCCTGTTATCCAAGAAACCGAAGGCGGAGGCCTCGCCGGTGTCTAAGGCGCAGGCGGATGATATGCCGACCGGATTTAACCGCAAACTGATCCTCCCGAGCGTACTGAACTTTTTAATGTCGATTACGTACGGCGGACTGCTCAGCTTTATGGCGTTATATGGCCATGAGGCCCATCTCAGCAATCCCCAATACTTCTTTCTGTTCAATGCGCTGGCCATCATTCTCGTTCGCCCGTTCTCCGGCAAAATTTATGATCGCTATGGGCATAAAGCGCTGATGGTTCCGGCTGCCATTCTTATGATTGCAGGCCTGCTGCTGCTGACCTTTGCCACTTCAACGGGTTCGCTGCTGCTGTCGGCACTATGCTACGGCCTGGGCTACGGAGCAATGCAGCCATCGATTCAGACCTGGATGATCCAGGAGGTTCATCCGAAGCAGCGCGGCATGGCTAACGGCATGTTCTTCAACTCGCTCGACTTCGGCGTAGCGGTCGGCTCGATTGTGCTGGGGTCGATTGCCAAGGCAACATCCTACGGCATGATGTACCGGTTCTCTGCCATCTCGTTGGTGCTGCTTATCGTGATATATGGCATCATGAAGCTGGTGCGGGGGACTGCGGCAGCTCCTCCTGCCTTAAACGAGTCGAATCAGAGCGCTGCCGGATAACTCGCCCTGCAGCTCTTTCATGTGCATAAACGAAAAAAAGGTCTTGTCCACTCACTTGTGGACAAGACCTTTTTTCTTAATTCCCTTCGGCTTCTTGAATGCCACCCGATAGGATCCGCCCCCCGGATCATCCTTCTTGGCTTCGGGTTTCACGGCAAACAGCGTAAGCAATCCGCCTACCGCAGCGATGGCTGCAAGCGTGCCGAACATGACCCCGTGATGCGTTCCCAGCAGCAAGGAGACGACGGGCGGTCCCAGCGATACGCCGATAAACCGCATGCTGCTGTATAGCGACGTGATCGTTCCCCGCTGCTCCTTGTCAACCCCCTCGGTCAGCAGGGTATCCATACATGGGAGAACCATTCCGATCCCGATTCCGCCGATGGTCATCATGCCGATCACGAAATAGATCTGATCGCTGAATCCGATCACGAGCAGCGAAGCCGTTAAGAGGCACATTCCGGCAAACCCCGTCCACTTCATCCCTCGTTTGTTTTTTCCGGTGAATTTCCCTGCCAAGTAGGAAGCCAAACACAACAGGGCAAGAGGGATGGCAAGCACCAAGCCTTTAACGACTCCCTGCAGGCGGTATGTGCTTTCCAGCGTCTCGGATAAATAGAACAGCATGCCAAACACGCCAAACATGGCAATGCCTCCGATCGCAAATATGGCATACATCCACCGTCCCTTCTCGCGAAGCACCTCACGGGTTGTCTTTAGAAACTCGCCGAGGGATCGCTCATCATGATTATCTCCCTTGGGCGCCTTCACCAGAAAGATGACGAGCACCAACGAGATCAAACACAGGACCGGAATGGCGATAAACGGCAGAAACCAAAGAAAGCTACCTAGCAGCGCCCCTAGGATTGGACTTATAACCTTGCCGAACGTATTGGATGTTTCGATAATACCCAAGCTTTTACTGACCTTCTCTTCGTCATTGAACATATCGCTGACCAGCGGAATCACGATCGGAAATGCGCCCGCCGCACCGATTCCCTGAAGAAACCGGCCAGCCAGAATAACATAATAAGATGTCGTTCCCGCGAGCAGCCATGCTGCCACGGCAGAGACCGCCCCGCCCGCCGCCGCAATGATTAAACTCGGTATGATGATCTTCTTGCGCCCGAACCGGTCCGATAAATAGCCTGCGATCGGTATCAGCAAAATGGCTACCACGGCATAAACCGTAATCAGCATGCTAACTTGAAAGGAGCTTATTCCCAGGACTTTAGATATTTGCGGCAAAATGGGAATCAGCATGGAGTTGCCGAGCGTCATAATGAGCGGTATGGAAGCAAGCGCAACCAGGTCCCATTTTTTACTTTCCATGAGAAGACCACCTTTATGTTATCAGTATCCATATTGTAGGTTCTTTCGCCTAGAATATGCATCCGATCAAGGTGGTCGATTTTACCCGAATAAATTATGGTACTGCCTACACTTTAAACCCGGACATCAGCTCCGTCAGCTGCTTCGACATGCTGCTCAAATCCTCTACGGAGCCCGCAATCTCCTCCATCGAAGCCAGCTGCTCTTCGGTCGCCGCGCTTACGCTTTGAGTTCCCGCTGCCGTTGTTTCCGTTACGTCCTGTATTCTGCGGATGGTGTGCACCAGCTCTTCGGCTCCGGCATTCATCTCTTCCGTTGCCACGGTCACGCCATACATCTGACCGTTCAATTCCTCGATGGCCCGCTCGATATCTTTGAACGCCCGTTCCGCCCCTTGCGCGACATCCATGCCCTCGGAGACCTCGCGGGTGCTTCGTTCCATCACATTCGCAAGCTCATAGATGTCCTGCTGGAGCTGTTGAACAAATTGGCGGATTTCGATCGAAGAATTCGAAGCCTGGTCGGCCAGCTTTCGGACCTCGGCCGCAACGACCGCGAAGCCTCTGCCGTGTTCGCCCGCCCTGGCGGCTTCGATGGAAGCGTTCATCGCAAGCAGCGAGGTCTGCTCGGCAATTTCGATGATCACCTGACCCATGACTCCGATGCTGGAGGCTCGCTCGCCAAGGTGGCGTACGGATTGCGCCGACTGGTCCACGCTTGTACGGATGCCCTTCATTTGATTCAACGTCTGTACGATCGCTTGCTCTCCATCGGCGGCCAGCCTGTTGGCTGTCGATGCAAGTCCGGACACCTCTTGCGCCGTCATTGCGATATGCTTCATTCCTTCAGCCATATCGGTTACGGTTGTTGTCGTTTCCTCCGTATCCTGAAGCTGACTCTCTACCCCTGCAGCCACTTGCTCCATAATGCTTGAGGTTTGATGCGTGGCTTGGCGAATCTCCTCGGTCGTCGTATGCAGAAGAGACGCGGATGCGCCGACTTGGCCTGCCGTATCTTGAATTTTCACCACCATGTCTCTAAAGCCCTGTACCAGCTTATTATATGCGTCGGCGACATCCCGGATTTCATCCTTCGTCGTAATATGCAGCCGTGTTACGAGATCGCCGCCTCCCTCCGCAATTTTCAACAGCTGATCCTTCATCCGGTTCAAAGGCTGAATCGAACGGGTCAGCAGATATCCCTGTACGGCAAAATACGCGATTGCGGCAAGTCCTATCAATAGAATGACGTTATTCTGGAATCGGCTGGCTTCGGCAATTCGGTTCGCCTGCTTGGCCAGCGCTGCATTTTTGCTGGCTGTAAAATCGGTAACGAGCGTTTCAAACGATTTGCGGAGCTCCCGCTCTCGATTGAAGGCCTCCTCATAGATTCGGAAAGGCACCGCTTTATAGAATCCGGAATCATAACCGAGCTTATTCAATACCTCGGTGACCGCACCGGTATAATCGGCGAATCCCGCTTCGATGCCCTCAATCACCTTCTTGTCCTCGGCGGAGGTCATCAATCCCTTCGTCTCTTCCATCAAGGCTGCGATGGACTGCTGCTTCGACTTCAACGAGTTGACGTACTCATCGTCGCCGGTTAACAAATAACCCCGTTCATCATTCGATATGCCGGTTAATAAATATTCCAGCTGGGTCAGGTTATAGATGATCTTCTGATCCACATCGATGATTTGACTGAACTTTCTCTCTGTCGAATTTGTGGAAATAAATGCAATGACTATGATTACCGCCGTGACCGCGGCAAGAATCGTAGATGAAAGTATGAGTTTCGTTTTTATTTTCATCCGTGAGCACCCGACCTTTTGTATGAATTTATATTCCCAAGGTATTTTTCGGCAAAAAAGCTCATGAAATGAATAGATCATCAGACGGATGAAACGCAAAACTTTACGGAAAACACCTACTTTATTGTCCACTGGCCAAATGTTTTATCAAAAAAAGAGGCTGACGGCCTAAACTGGCACATCAACCTCATTGCATTCCTAGCAGAGGATACCGCCTCTTCTAATTTGTTGAATCCGGAATAAAACGGCTTTTCTCGCCGACATGGTAAATGTGAAGCCGGTGCATGGCTCGCGTGCATGCCGTGTAGAACAGCTTCCGGTCACTTTCCCGGCGGTATACTTCCTCAGAACCGTTGTAGATGATCACCGCGTCAAATTCTACGCCTTTGGCCAGATACGCCGGAACCACAAGCGTTCCCTTCTCAAAGGCAGGCGTGTTCTTGGTGATAAGCCGAACCTGGACGCTCTCCGACAGCTGCCGGTGCACGCGCCGGCTCTCCTCATCCGTTCGGCAGATCACAGCGACATATTCATATCCTTGGGCATGAAGCTCGGCGATGTCTTGAATCACCGCCTGCTCAAGCGCTGCTTCATCCTTGACCGGGATGACCTGCGGTGCCTCGCCGCTTCGATTGAATGGAACGATCCGGTCTCCGCCGGGGATCATCTGCCGCGTAAATTCCACGATTTCATGCGTTGAACGATAGCTCTGAGTGAGGTTAATGACCTCGGTCTCTTCTTCACCGTACAGGCTGACCAGATTTTCCAAACTTCCTAGCGCCTCGCCATGCGCATAGATCGCCTGGTTCAAGTCCCCCAGCACCGTCATCTTCGCCCGCGGGAACAGCCGTTTCAGAAATTCCAGCTGAAAGGCGGAATAATCCTGAACCTCGTCGACAATGACATGCCGGATCGACGTGTTGGTCCGGAAGCCCTGAAGCAGCTCCTTCAGATAGAGGAACGGCGTAGCATCTTCATACATCAGCCGTTTCTCATGCAATGCCTGAACGGTGAGATTGCAGATCTGCTCCCAATACTTCGGCAAACAACCCGTGTTTCCGGCAGCCCGGCGGAATAATGCTTCGTCCTGGAACAGCTTACGGTACATACCCGATACATCGACGTATCGATACCGCTTGATCCAGCGCCGGATCGGCTTCAGGCTGTCGCTGACGACCATTTTGGCCAGAATATCCCGCTCTTTCTCGAAATCGTCAAAGGTCGTTTCCTTACGATTCTGCTTTCTCCGCATCGTCTGGTAAGCGCGTTGATAATCCTCCGAGTCGAGCAAATCGATTTTCTCCTCCACCCAAGGCGCACTTTTCTCTTGCTGGGCGAATTCGGACAATCGCTTCAGCAGCCATTCCTTCATGAGATCAATGCGGCCGGCCAGCTTAACGGCAGAGTCGTAGCTGTAAAACTGCGCCGCCATCTCATCGGAACTCACGATTACTTTGCCTTGGAACACCGCCGGCTTGAAGAGCATTCCTTCCTTCTCGAGCAATTCCTTATAACGCCGAATCGTATCCAGATATGCACCCGAGGACTTAAAGGCGATGCCTTCAAGCCTGGCTTTATACTCCGGCGAGTCTTCTTCATTTAGAAGGGTTTCCGTCTGGGTAAACACATCCTCCAAATCAAACTCCTTGCCCAGCCGAAACTCAAGATAAGACTGAAACGTCGTCTGCTGCATATTGTCCTCGCCCAGCTCGGGCAGAACGGTGGACACATAGCTGTTGAAGAGCGGGTTGGGCGAGAACAGGATCATCTGATCCGCCCGCAGCGTCTCCCGATATTTATACAATAGGTATGCGACCCGCTGCAGGGCAGCCGAGGTCTTTCCGCTGCCTGCAGCCCCTTGGACAATAAGCATGCGCGTTTTATCGTTGCGGATGACCGCATTTTGCTCTTTTTGAATCGTAGCGACAATGGATTTCATCCGATCATCCGCGCTATGGCTGAGCACCTGCTGGAGAAGCTCGTCGCCGATCGTCATGCCTGTATCGAACAGCACCTGGATCTTGGCGTCATGGATGACAAACTGACGTTTAAGCAGCATCTCTCCGGTCACCATGCCCGAAGGCGTCTCGTACTGGGCCGGTCCCGGCGCTCCGTCATAATAAAGACTGGAAATCGGTGCCCGCCAGTCATACACCAGGAAGGTCTCCATATCCTCGTCCATGAAGGAGCCTGTTCCCAAATAGATCGACTCCGTCTCCGGCCATCCGTCTTCCTGAAAATCAATCCGTCCGAAATAAGGGGAATCGACAAGCTTCCGGTATTTCTTGAGCAGCTTGCTTGATTGCAGATGGGCGCGTTCCCGTTCCGACAACACCTGGGATTGCTGTCTCAGGTTCGTTGACGTCTCGCCCAAATCATCGGGGTTGCTGAAGTTCACGGTTACCTCGTCCCAGAAATCCTTCCGCATTTCGATGACTTCTTCGCGTATCCCTCCGACATCTGCTTCCAACTCCGAAATCTTCCGTCCGATCTTGCCCGTAACTTCTGTAACTCGCCCTTGTTCATCTTGCCAATCCTGTTCGCTGATAGCCATTGCTCATCCCCCTAATCTACTGGTTGACAGCGTAAGAAATCTGTGATACAATATAATTGTCATATTATGACCATTTATGTCTTATTAATGACAGAACATTGCTTATTATAGCAGTGTGATGAAGTGGAATCAATATTATAATGAACATTAGGAGCCGGCTGCGAAGCCGGCTTTTTTGCTGCCTTCCATGATCTCTTCGTAACGTATAGGGTTCGGAGCGGGTTCAACGGAACCCGTTCGTCACCTTATTTTTTCAGCCACGAAAACAAAGGCTCCTCCTGCCCGTCATCCTCTACCACGCGTTCCACATGCTCCGCTACCCGGTTCAGACGATCAAGCTGGTACCCGTAATCGTACATTGCCGCGGCAACAACGGAAAGACGAAGCCCGCCGGGCTCTCCTCCAGGGCCGCACATGACGTGCGCCATAAATTCCTCATTGTTCTCAACCATCGTCTCGGCTTCATCCTCGTTCGGCTTCAGTTTGCCCTCAAATTTCCATAAGATGTGCTCATGGTACTTCATCAAGCGCTCCAAATTGGCATCGAACTGCTGGTCGATCTCCTCCGTACGCTCGGCTTGGAAATAATGGTTCTCAACCGCATCCAGCACTTCGAAGCCCTTGCGAAGCGATTGAAGCAGCTGCTTATATACCACAAGCTGTCTCGCCTGGCTGTATTTCGCACGCTTCAGCTTCTTCTGCTCCTCTTCAAACAAGTTGTATTTGTCGGATAACGATTTAATCGCAGACTCGAGTTCCTTCTTCTCCGCACGATACACCGAATCCTTCATTTCATGGGAAATCGCGGTGCGCAGCAGGAGCGACATTTTCCCGAATACCGTATGAATTCGCGTAATGTACTGCTCCTTCGGTTTGGGCGGAAAGACGAGAATGTTAATGAGGAAGGCAGATATAATTCCAATAAGCGTTAAAATGAACCGGTTCAAAGCAAAATCCCATTGACCGGATGCCTCCATGACCGAGATGACCGTAACCAATGTCAGTCCAATCGTCTCTCCCATCTTCAGCTTCATACAGATCATAATGACGACAATACAGATCAGGCCGACCGAGATCGGCTGATTGGACAGGAAATAGCCGCCAAGCATGGCCAGAATCGCTCCAAGCGTGCTTGTCTGCAGCTGATCCAGGAAGTATCTCCACGATCGGTAAATCGAAGGCTGCATGGCGAATATGGCGGCGATTGCGGCAACGACCGGCGATTTGAAATCCAGCAGCATCGCCATATACAACGCCAAGGTTACGGCGAGACCGGTTTTGAACATTCTTGCTCCGAATGCCATAGGCAGCCCTCCTTATCTGTTACATCATTAAACCTCACGCTACACCTATTAAACTCAGCAATGAACACAATGATACATACTCCTTCACAAGAACCGCTATGACTTGAATTACCTTTTTAGCATCCGATACGATGCGCGCGAGCGCTACTAGCCTGACCCGCGAATCATTCCGGCATCCTTTCGACGGAAGCGCTCCATGAACCTCTCATACTGCCCGACCGACAAGGCTAACCAGAAGCTCGCAGCCAAATACCCCCCAACGATATCGCTGGGATAGTGAACGCCAAGATAAACCCTGCTCAAGCCGATACTCCCGATCATAAGGATGGCAATAACGATCAGCACGATCCGGCCTTTTCCGGACTCAATATGCCTCCACAGCAAATAGGCCAAAACACCGTAGAACGAGAAGGCAACCATCGAATGACCGCTGGGAAAGCTGTAGCCGGTTACCTCAATCAATCGGTGGATATCCGGTCTCATCCGCTGGAACGCAAGCTTCAATAGAAGATTTAGAATCGAGGAGCCGGCAATGACTCCGATAAGCAGCAAAATCTCAGTTCGATGCTTGAGCAGTACATACTGTAAAGCGATCGCAATCAGGCACAAAACAATAATCGGATCTCTAGAGCCAATAAAAGAAAGCCAGACTGCGATATCCGTGATCCACGACTGTTCGAAGCTTTGAACATATCGACTAATCGCATGGTCCCAATCATCTATTCTCTTGTGCTTCACTAGAGCGGCCAATAGGACGAAAGCCAATAAAGTACTTAGCGATATGAAATCAATCCACCGCCTTCGCACCCTCAGCCGATTTAACTGTTCCTGCACAATGACGTTCTCCTTTTTATCGAATGGAATCGTATCCGAGACAAATGGGCGAATCAAGATCATACCATTTTCCTGCCATGAAGAAAAGGAGCTGTGGATCTGTTCTTCCCGATATTTTCATAGTCTTTGTCAAATCACGGCGGAATACACCCTTTAAAATAAACAATCGCCCTCCCTGAGTTGGATTACTTAAGCATCCGCTTCAGGCTAGGGCGATTGAAGTTGTGTTCTGTCATGAGAACAAAACACCAGGATCGCAAGTAAAAATTGGTCAACGCGGCGATCTTTTCCTATTCATCCAATGATTTGGATGATCGATTCGCCGCTGCTAACCGTTCCATTATCTGTCTAAGTGAGGGGGCGACCATGCGGAGCTCTAAGCACCGGTTTTTAGCTGTCCGCGCTTTGTCAGGATCTCCTTCACGGCATCTGCCGCTTCGTTTACGCTCCTTACCGAGACAGTAACCGGCTCACTGTCTTGATACTGGCTTGCAGTGTAGTTGTACTTCGGATCATAATAATGCTCCAGCAGCATCCGGATCCCTTCGGCGAAACGCCCTTCCTCCAGATGCTTTCCGATTTCGGCAGCGATCGGCGTATGGATCCGTCCCTTGATCAGACGATACGCTTCCAAATATTGCTGCTGATATTCCTCGGGGCGATAGTCCTCCATAATTTGGCGAATGCGCTCCTCCATCGGAAGTTCCAGTACTATCGCGACCCCTTTCTCCTTCATCTGCATAAGAAAATCGGGAACGACAATCTTGCCGATCCGCTTGCTCTCCGCTTCAAACACAATATACGGGGCATGCTCCAGCTGTTTCAACCGCTCGAACAGCTTGGCGTCAAACGACTTCTGATTGCTTGCATTAAGGCCGATGTGGCCGAAGATCGAGCCGCGGTGCCCGGCCAGCCCCTCCAGATCGAGCACCGGGTAGCCTTCCTCCTGCAGCTGTTTGAGCACCGCTGTCTTACCGGTTCCCGTCAGGCCATGCAGCACGAAGGATTCGTCAGGGAGCTTCAGGCGCTCCATCGTATCCAGCACATACTTACGGTATGCCTTGATTCCGCCCGAAATCCGGCTGACATGGATATCCATCAGGGAAAGCACGGTCGCTGCGGTTCGGCTGCGCATGCCTCCGCGCCAGCAATATACCGCTTTATCCCCCTCGATTTCTTTAAACTGCTTCACGAATGCGGGCAGCTTGGCGGACATGATCGCCAGCCCGCGCTCCTTCGCCGCATCAACCCCGACCTGCTTGTACAGCGTTCCGATTTCAGCCCGCTCCTCGTCATTGAATACCGGGATATTCAGGCTGCCGGGAATGGTCGCATCCGCATATTCCGAAGGGGAACGGACATCGATCAATGTCAGCTTCTTATTCCGCTGAAGTTCCATAAGTTCTTCTACCGTGATGTCTTGAAACATGTCTGTTCGCTCCTTATATCGATTCGCCTGCAAGCGGTCCTTGCTTGCTTACCATTCAACCGAGATCCGTCCGCCATGCTCGGAAACGACCTCTCCGATCCGGCCGGCCTCTAATCCCGCAGCCTGCAGCTCTTGAAGAAGCGCGTCCGCCTGGGAGCCCTCCACCGCAATCAAAAGGCCTCCAGATGTGACGGCATCACTCAGAATCCACTTATCGTATTGGTCCATTCCGTCCGGAAAATCAACGGAGTCCTTCACATGGTCGAAGTTGTTCTTCGTTCCTCCCGGAATGACGCCGAGTTCGGCAAGCTCCCTTACCCGTTCCAATACCGGCACAGCGGATTTGATAATCCGGATTCCCGCTCCGCTTCCCTTCGCCATTTCAAGCGTATGACCGAGGAGACCGAAGCCGGTAACGTCCGTGCACGCATGCACTTGATAAGGCTCCATGATTTCAGCGGCGGTTTTATTTAAAGCAGCCATAACTGCCGTGACACGGCGGATCTCATCATCGCTTAACAAATCCTTCTTCATGGAGCTGGACATAATGCCGACGCCGATCGGCTTGGTCAAGATCAGGGCATTGCCCGGCTTAGCGCCGGCGTTTGTTCTGATCTTATCCGGATGAACAGTCCCTGTAACGGCCAAGCCGAATTTCGGCTCCTTGTCGTCGATCGAATGACCGCCGACCAGCGTAACGCCCGCTTCTTTCAGCTTATCGCCCGCACCGCGGAGGATGTCGGCCAGTACCTGCTTGTCCAGCGTCGAAATCGGAAATGCCACAATATTCAGCGCCGTCAGCGGCTTGCCGCCCATCGCGTAAATGTCGCTGATTGCATTGGCTGCGGCCACTTGCCCGAAATCGTAAGGATCATCAACGATAGGCGTAAAGAAATCGACCGTCTGCACCATGGCGAGGTCATCCGTAAGACGATAGACGCCGGCATCATCGCTCGTATCCAGCCCGACGAGCAAATTCGGATTCGGCTCCGCCTGGGGCAGCTTGCGTATGACCTGCGCCAAGTCGGCCGGGCCGATCTTGCAGCCGCAGCCGCCTTTGGAGGAATAAGAGGTTAGCTTTATTTTGTCGGATTGACTCATTTCTAGGACTTCCCTTCATTATATATATTACGGCGGTTACCCCCGTTAGGGATTCAACATGCAACAACCCCGGATATGAGGTGCCGGTGAAACACAGCTCAAGGACTCCGGGGAAAAACAATTTCGTTTATTACGCTACGCATTTACCTCAGGATTTGCAAAACCCTCCTTTCTATTATAAAAAATCAACCGCAGGAAGTCTAATCCTGGTTCGCGTATCTGATTCCCTGGTAAAATAGTTGCTTATGCTTGATTTATGGTATAATAATGGATTGGAATATGTTTATCATCCCAGATATATCGGAGGAATCTCGACTATGACTCACACCAATGATGGCCGAATGCCGCTTCATCATACAGACCGCAGAAAAACCTTATGGTTTATCATCCTGTTTATCATGATCGCGGCGGCAGGATTGACATATGTAAAATGGTGGCCGTATTACAATAAAGCCCTTAAAGCGATCGTAGATCACAGTATCGGCTCATCCATCCTGAACTTTCAACCGGATAACACCTTGCCGTCTTGGCAAGCGGCCTGGGACTATGCCGTCACCTACTTTAAAGCCGTATGGAAAGCCGCCGTGCTCGGCATTTTGCTGGGAAGCCTCGTGCAATCTCTGCTCCCGCAAGGCTGGCTTCTGCGCGTGCTGGGCAAATCCAGCTTCGGCAGCACAGCAATCGGAGGCCTGGCATCCATACCGGGCATGATGTGCTCCTGCTGCGCGGCTCCAATCGCGGTCGGCTTGCGTAAGAAAAAGGTATCCGTTGGCTCGGCCCTCGCCTTCTGGATCGGCAATCCGACCATTAACCCGGCTACACTCGTATTCATGACCTTTGTGCTGTCCTGGAAATTCACGCTGCTGCGGCTTGTGTTCGGGATCCTTCTGACCTTTGGTGTCAGCTACCTGGCCAACCGGATCTCGAAGGAAGCAGCTCCCGTAGAGATCGATGCCGCGGAGCAGCCTGACGAGATCGACCCTCGTCCGCTGTGGAAACGCTGGATGTCGAGCATCGCCGACATGGTCATCCGGGTCGTTCCCTCGTACTTCATTGCCGTGCTGCTGCTCGGAGCGCTGCAGGTGTGGATGTTCCCTCAGCTCGGTGAAGCCGCCGGCGGCGGCATATTGGCGATCATGTTCTTCGCCGTGATGGGCATGCTCTTCGTCATCCCGACGGCAGCGGAGATCCCGATCATCCAAGCCTTCATGGCGGCTGGACTTGGAGCGGGGCCTGCGGCGGCTCTTCTCTTGACGCTGCCGGCGATCAGTCTGCCGTCCTTGTTTATGGTAAGACGATCCTTCCCCCGCAAGGTGCTCTGGTTCGTGGCGGGCTCCGTCGTGCTCCTGGGCATAGTCTGCGGATTGGCGGGCAAGCTGTTCCTATAGTTTAGGGGGCATTCCATCCCTGATTTCATATTTTTTATTTTTTCTTAAGGTAAAGCCCGGACATATCTGGTACAGTGGTTACAGAATGATCCAACATATTATTTGGAATCGAAGGGAGTCAATTACTGAATGAAAGATAATGATTTGCAGCCAAATCTTCCGGGAGAGCCCGATGAGAAAAGCGGACAAGCCGAGGAGAATATTCAGCAAGAGAGCCATTCCGGGGAGGATTTCCGCGACTCGGGCAGCTTGGATTTGTCCAAAGAGGATGACAAGGTTGGACTGATGATCCCGGATGATCAGCCTTCGCAAGAGGAAGCAGCCCCTTCCGGCGGCGGCGGAAACGGCAGCAAAGGATGGATGATCGCCTCCCTCGTACTCGCGGCGGCACTGATTGTCGTCCTTATCGTGCCACCGTTTGCCAAAGGATCCGGCAACGAAGCAGTAGCGAATGTCAACGGTGTCAGCATTACGAAGGATCGGTTGTACGATGCGCTGGTGCAAGCCGGAGGACCACAAACGCTTGACGGCATTATCCGAGATGAGCTGATTGATCAGGAGATGAACAAGAAGTCCCTCACCGTAACCGACGAAGAGGTAACGGCCGAGGTTGCCGCCCTCAAGGCAAGCTACCCATCGGAGGACCAGTTCAACATGGCGCTCATGCAGGCCGGCATGACGGAAGAGGATCTAAGCAAGCAAATGCGTGAGCAAGTGAAGCTCAAGAAGCTGCTTGGCGACAAAGTCAAAGTTACCGATGATGAAGTGAAGGAAATTTTTGAGCAGAACAAGGAAAGCTTCGCTACGCCTGAACAGGTGCGGGCTTCCCACATTCTGGTCGAAACGAAGGAAGAAGCCGACAAGATTTACAAGGAGCTGCAGGAAGGCGCAGACTTCGCTGCGATCGCCAAGGAGAAGAACCAGGATGCAACGAAGGATACTGGCGGCGACCTGGACTTCTTCGGACGCGGCGAGATGGACCCTGCCTTTGAGGAAGCGGCATTCAAGCTGAAGAAGGGCGAGATCAGCCTGCCGGTTAGGAGCTCCTTCGGTTACCATATCATTAAGCTGACCGACCGCAAGGAAGCAACCAACCCGACCTTCGAGGAGAAGAAGGAAGAAATCCGCGGCCAGATGGTCAACCAAAAGGTGTATCAGGAGTCCCCGGCTTATATCCAGGAGCTTAAGGACAAAGCGAAAATCACCAACACGCTCGATAAAAGCTCTGCAGATGCCGAAGGCAAGGATACAGCAGCCGATGACACAGCAGCAACGCCGGCTAAATAACACCAATAAAAGTCTTATCAGGAGGATTGCCCAAGCTAGGCCATCCCCTGCAAATCAGAACCACCCGTCAAACGGGTGGTTTGCTCTTGGGGTATAACCCCTTGTTGCCAAACTGCGCCTAAAGACGCTAGCCTGACAATAAAATTGTTCAGGCTCAGTGTAATTTGTCACTTTCACTTACCAGTTAAACTGGTTTACTTCTTCTTGCTACTGTTTTTGCTGAATGGGTCTTCATACTCTTTCACACTCAGTTTATCAATTGCCTGGTCGTGTGCTTCTTGCTCACGGATATATTTGGCCACGGTGGCTTCATTCAAGCCCACTGTGCTGACGTAGTATCCCTCCGCCCAAAATTTTCGATTACCATATTTATACTTCAAGGTAGCGTGCTTCTCGAATATCATGAGTGAGCTTTTCCCCTTCAGGTATCCCATAAATGATGATACTGAGATTTTGGGGGGAATTGCTACCAACATATGTACATGATCGGGCATCATGTGGCCTTCGATTATCTCCACTCCCTTGTATTTGCATAATCGTTTGAAAATTTCGATTAAGTCTTTCCTCACTTGATTATAAATCTCTTTCCGTCTATACTTCGGGGTGAACACAATGTGGTACTTGCACATCCACTTCGTGTGAGCTAAACTATAGCTCTTGTTTGCCATCTAAGACCATTCCTTTCATTATTGAGCCTGAACATCTCAATTTTATCGGAATGGTCTTGTTGGTCAAACCCTCGATCCCTCCACCCGCATAGCGGGTGGTTTTTTGTTTCGCACGCTTCGCGAGCTCAACTGGCTAAAGCCATAATAAAACCCTGTACCGAACGGTACAGGGTTTTTTAGCGGCATTTCGAAAAAGTTCTTTAATCCCAGAATAAAACATGATAAAATGTAAGCGTTATCAATAGTTGATCAAGGAAAAGGGGGAAGCAGAATGACGAAGCGCGTATCGGAATCCCGCAACATGTATGAGGACTTCGTGGTGGAGACAGACATTCTGTTCTTTAAAACCGGATCGCACGGTTTGGTCAGCTTTCACGGCAGGAACTATAATATAAAAAAGAGAATGACTGCCGACAACATCAATTCCCTGGTCTCGGGCAAACAATTCTACTATGTCGGAGGCAACTGTTACGTCAATATCGACAAGGTGACGGACGTCGAGCAAGGCATCGTATACTTCGGGGAGAAGGCTCCCTCCGCCAAGCATCTTCGAATCCCGAGATGGAAGCAGGAGCCGCTCAAGCGGCTGGTCGCCGAAGCGAGACAGCCGGTCCTGTAAGACGACGAGCTTACGCTCCTGTCCTACGCGCAAAGCACCCGCCTTCCTGTTATAGGAAAGCGGGTGCTTTTGTGCTATTAGGACCGCCGATTCATGTTACAGCTTCAGCTTTTTCAAATTGACGATGTAGAGGTTTTTCAAGGGCAGCGCCCCGTTCCGATACTTCCTCGCCCCGGACTCGAACAGGACATACAGATCGTTGCCGCGGAGCGCGATATTCTCGGACATCGGCGGCATCGCCAGCGGTGTCGCCGCCGGCTTGCCCGAGGTCCCGCGGGTATAAATCAGGAGCGTGCTTGCGTTGTTGCGGCCGCATGACTGGCTGTACAGCACCCGCGATTTGGTCACCACCGCTCCCTGCACCCTGTCCGGTGTCGTCCAGGTGTAAGATGGCTTGCGGCCAGGCGGCAACAGATCGCTGCCAGTCAGCTTATACCCCCGCAGCTTGCCCTTTGGTCCCGGGGCGCACTGCTTCTTCCCGATATCTTCTCCGTCCATATATTCGCCTACCCACAGAACCCCATCAGCATAGGTTGCATAGGAGGCTTTATGTCCGAGCGAATATTTCCTCATGACGATATTGCTGTAATCCTTCTTGCTGCTGAGCGTGCTTAGCGGAATGCGGTAGACATTTTTACCCGATGCGATCCACAGATGCTTCTTGCTTACCGCAAGTCCGCCAACATGTCCGGTATGCTTCTTGCCTCCGCTCTCATATAAATAAAGCGTCTTGATCCGTTTATTCGTTTTGCTGTTTGTGATCGAGATGGAGCTGGCTTGATTTTTGTTTTTGTTGCCCCAGTAATGGGATATGATAATCCAGTTTTTGCTTGGCACGAGCGCCAGCCCCTGAGGCACCCACTCCTTGTTTCCGCTCAGCCCCGGGGTCGGCGCTCCCTTTCTGCTGACATCGAAAAACTTCTTGTATTTGGAGGCCGCATCAGCTTTCCCGGATGCCGTAAGCCCGCTCATCCCGAGCAGCAGCACCGCGCATAACATCGTGAGTGTAAACCGCTTTATCGCTCGAAGCATGGTCATCCAACACCAGCCTTTCTTTCAAAATGTAAGGATGATAATATTTAGATACTACGTTTTCGGAAAGGATGTTATGTCATCGAAACGATCTTTGATCCGGACGTCTCACAATCCTTTGCCGCCTTCTCCCCCTGGCACTTCGTCGCTATCGGGATGCTGGCCGGCCTCGGACTGCTGCTGTTTCTGTTCCGGTACAGGATTCGAAGCCGTCCTTGGCTTCGGCAAGGGGTACGGATCGGCCTGTTGGCTGCATTGGTATTGCCTGAAGCAGCCCTTCATGTTTGGTACGGCGTCACCGGGATATGGGATCCGGCCACGTCCCTGCCGCTTGAGCTCTGCAGCCTTACATTATTTCTATCAGCTGCAGTGCTGCTAACGGATTCGGCAAAGCTGTATCCGCTCGTCTATTTTGCAGGCATCGGCGGGGCGCTTCAGGCCATTCTGACGCCCAATCTCGATTATCCATTCCCGCATTTCCGCTTCTTTCATTTCTTTATCGTCCATATAGCCATTATCTTAACGGCACTGTATATGACTTGGATTCGCGGATACCGTCCGACCTGGAAATCGATCGGCCACACCATGCTGTTCCTGAACGCCGCTGCACTTGTGGTCGGACTGGCAAATGCAGCGCTGGGGTCCAACTACATGTTTTTGATGCATAAGCCGAATACCCCTTCCCTGCTTGATCTCCTAGGGCCGCATCCCTATTACATTCTCGCAGAGGAGCTCATTGCGCTGTGCCTGTTTGTCGTCATGCATATTGCGTTCTTTGCCATTCCGGAGCGCGTGCGGAAAAGACGGAGCCAGGCTAACCCATCCTCTTTCAGCTTGAAAGGGTAGCCTCAAGCGGTGACGCTGCTGCTGCCCGACGATTATCGCGGGACTCGGACAACGCGCCATATTGGCCAGCTGTAAAAAAAGCGTACGGACATGTCAACCCGTAAACCGGGTGGTTCCAATACGCTTTTTTTCACTCGATTGAAAGTCTTGTCGATCAGTTCTTCATGTATAAGCGCGAGGTGGATTCCCAGATCTCGCCCGGCGCCAGCCCGAACAGGCCGATTTCGTCGGCCGGCAGATCCACATTCGGCGCGTTGACGAGGTTGACCTGCGGCTCCGGACAGAAAAACTTCCCACATGCCTTGTTGTTCCAAACCATCCACTGCTTATAGGAAGTGCCTACATCGTATACGAATGTTTTGCCGATGCGCGTATCGGTCAGCTCCATGCGGTTTCTCCCGTTTTGCTGAGCAGCCGTATAATGATTGTCCATCTCGGCAAAATACGGGCTGACTCCATCGCCGCGGAGCTTCTCCTCGTCCGGAGTCAGCGGCTGGAAGCGACCGGTCGGCAGCATGCGTTCATTGAGCTCCCAACGCTCGCCGATGGTCATGCGGACAACCACATCGTCTGCCGTGCTCCCTGGCGCAAACGGCGCCATGATCGCTGTATGGAAGGCGAGCAGGCAAGGCATGTCGCTGTCGCCTTCGTTGCGAATCAAGACATGCTGGGACAGACCGTCTTGATTAAGCGTGTAGCGCAGACGGAAGGTGAAGCGGTGAGGCAGCATCGCATATACCGGATGGTCTTCATCGACCTTGACCGATACGACGACATAGCTGCCCGCTTCCGTGCTGCCATACTCCTCGACCCACCACGGAGTCGTATGTAAAAAGCCATGCAGATGATTGCCCGTTGCCTCCTCATTCACCGGAAACTGATAGGTCTTGCCTTTCCATGGGAACCGTCCGTCCTCATAGCGGTTTGGCGGAAACAGGACAGGGATTCCGTGTACGCCGGGATTCTCCTTGAACGACTCCATTTCGTCCGCTTCCGGCTCCCGCAGAAACCGGTAACCGCTTTCGATATCCCGGTAGGCTATAAGATTACCGCCGACTGCGGGCAAAATTGCCGCTTCATAAGGGCCGTGCTGCAGCCATACCGCAGGCTCGCCGTGGAACGTGCCTTCATACGCTTTGTGGTTCATCGGTTGATCTCTCCTCTCATATTTGACGACGTATATAGAATATCACACCGATGCCCATGCTTCTATAACTTGACCGATCAAAACAAGACCAACTCCCGCTTCACGCGCCCGGGAGCTGGTTGAACATTAGGGATGGATTCAGGATGACAGCTTGCTTGCAGAAGCCGCCGCGGCTTCCAGCCCGCTCTCCTCGGAAGGTGCGGCATGCTCCGCCCTGGCAAGCTCCTCTTGCAGCTCTAAAGTGTACATCTCCTTCTCATCATTGCTCCAGCCGAGTAACGAAGCCATATAATCGATGACCGGCTCCTTCCATCTCTTGGTCCATTCGATATTGAACAGCAATGAACCTGTCCGGCGGATAAAGAAGTCGACCGGCTTCACGGCCATTTCGTGCTCGATCGCATACCGCAGCGGAACGAGCACCGACAGCGGCAGCGCCTCCGCTTCCTCCTGTGCTCCCGTGCCCGCGGCTTCCTCCCCTGCCAAGCGGAACAATTCTGCCACATTGGAGCCGTACATTTTCGCCCACTGCTCTGCAAGCTTCCGTTCAATCCCAAGCGCCGCGCCCTGATCGGCTTGAATGCGCACATAATCCGGGAATTGAGCGGAACCGCCAACCTTGCCGCCGGATATCGGAAGCTCACGGGTTATGCCGGCGCCGTAAGACTTGCCGCCTCTCTCTTGAAGACGCTTTGCAACAAGGTCGACGACGGTTTCCGCCATCTTCCGGTAGCCGGTCAGCTTGCCGCCCGCAATCGTAATAAGCCCCGACGGAGATTCCCAGATCTCATCCTTGCGGGATATTTCCGAAGGGCTTTTGCCTTCTTCCAGAATGAGCGGCCGAACGCCGGCCCAGCCTGACTCTACGTCGGACGGAGACAGCTTGATGTCCGGGAACATATATGATATCGCCTTAAGGATGTAATCCCGGTCCTGGATTGTAATGAACGGCCGTGCGGGATCAGCTTTATATACCGTATCCGTAGTCCCGACGTATGTCTTTCCATCCCTTGGAATCGCAAACACCATCCGTCCGTCCGGCGTATCGAAGTATACGGCTTGACGAAGCGGGAACTTCGATTGATCGATCACCAGATGCACGCCTTTGGTCAGCTGCAGCATTTTTCCTTTCTTGGATTTATCCATTTCCCGCACGCGGTCGACCCACGGCCCCGATGCATTCACAATCTGACTGCCGGTCACCTGCCGAACCTCACCATCGAGCATGTCTCTGGCCGTGACGCCGGTAATGCGTCCGTTCGCATCGTAATTCAGCGATTCGGCCTTTACATAATTGAACACGTTCGCGCCTCTGGCCGCCGCTTCCTTCATGACTTCCAGCGTCAGTCTGGCGTCATCCGTCCGGTATTCCACGTAATATCCGCCGCCCTTCAAGCCGTCCCGCTTGAGGAGAGGCTCCCTCTTCAGCGTCTCCTCCGAGGAGAGCATCGAGCGCCGCTCTCCCCGCTTGACGCCGGCGAGGAAATCATACACCATCAGCCCGATCGACGTGCTGAATTTGCCGAACGTGCCGCCTTGGTGAATCGGAAGCAGCATCCATTCCGGCGTCGTGACATGGGGACCGTTCTCATAAACCACCGCTCGTTCCTTGCCGACCTCGGCTACCATTCCGACCTCGAACTGCTTCAGATAACGAAGCCCGCCGTGCACCAGCTTGGTCGAACGGCTGCTCGTGCCGGATGCAAAATCCTGCATTTCCAGCAGCAGCACTGACATGCCGCGGGTTGCTGCATCGAGCGCGATGCCTGCTCCCGTAATTCCTCCGCCAATGACGATTAATTCGTAATGCGTGGTATCCATCTCCCGGAATCGCTTCTTGCGGTCCAGGCTTGAAAATGTCCGTAAATGCTTCACAACTGATCCCTCCCTGTATGTTTTACCCGAGCTCTATATACCCTAAATTCCTGAATTCCTAATATCTAGAGGCGACTAAAAAGACAACAAAAAAGAGACCACAAACACACAACGATATCCCCGTCTGCCGGGTTTTTGTGTGTCCAGTGGTCTCTCCAAGTCTCCAGACATGTATTCACTTAATATTTATTATAGCATAATTCCCGTCAATGAAAAGCCATTGTCGCATAAACGGCTTTTTTCCACCCGTTGTACAGCTTCTCCCTGGTCTCCTCCGGCATCTTCGGCTCGAACCGCTGCCCGGCAGACCACAGACTGCGGATTTCGTCCTGGTCCTTCCAGAACCCGACTGCAAGGCCGGCGAGATAGGCCGCTCCGAGCGCCGTCGTCTCCAGGATGTCCGGCCGTTCGACCGGCACGTTCAGAATATCGCTCTGAAACTCCATGATGAATGTGTTGGCAGCCGCGCCGCCATCCACCCGCAAAGCCGGAATCCGGTACCCGGAGTCCTCAATCATGACAGACAGCACGTCCCGCGTCTGGTAGGCGAGCGATTCCAGTGTTGCACGGATAAAATGCTCCTTCGACGTGCCTCTCGTCAGGCCGAAAACAGCACCGCGCGCTTCGCTGTTCCAATAAGGGCTCCCGAGTCCGACGAAAGCGGGAACGACGTACACGCCATCCGTTGAATCTACCCGGCGTGCATACGGCTCGCTATCCTTCGCCTCCCGGAACATCCGGAGTCCGTCGCGCAGCCACTGAATCGCGGAGCCGGCAACGAATACGCTGCCCTCCAGAGCGTACTGCACCTTGCCTTCCAAGCCCCAGGCGATCGTCGTAATCAGGCCATGCTCGGAATTAACGGGCTTATCCCCCGTATTCATCAGCATGAAGCTGCCCGTGCCGTAAGTCGTCTTGACCATCCCTTCCGAGAAGCAGGCCTGACCGAACAGCGCCGCCTGCTGGTCCCCGGCCGCTCCCGCAATCGGAACCTCGCGCCCGAAGAAATGATACGACACCGTGTTCGCGTATACCTGTGAGGAAGGCTTCACCTCCGGCAGCATCACGGCCGGAATATCGAGAAGCGCAAGCAGCTCTTCATCCCATTTCAGTTCATGAATGTTATACAGCATCGTCCGCGATGCATTGGAATAATCGGTCACGTGGGCCTTGCCCCCGGACAGCTTCCAGATGAGCCAAGTGTCGATCGTACCGAAGAGAAGCTCTCCACGCTCCGCGCGCTCACGGGCCCCCTCAACATGATCCAGCAGCCATTTGATCTTCGTTCCTGAGAAATACGGATCAATCAGGAGTCCTGTCTTCTCCCTAACCATCGAATCATGTCCGTCCGCAATCAGCTGCTCGCACAAGCTTGCGGTCTGGCGCGATTGCCAAACAATCGCATGGTAGATCGGATCACCGGTCTTCCGGTCCCATATGACCGCGGTCTCCCGCTGGTTCGTGATGCCGATGCCGGCAATCTGCTCCGTCTTGACTCCTGCTTCCGACAAGCAGGTGGCGATCACGGCAAGCACCGAGCCCCAAATTTCGTTGGCGTTCTGCTCCACCCAGCCCGGCTGAGGGAAGTACTGCGGAAATTCCTTTTGGGCGGAATGCACGATTTGCCCTTTCCGGTCAAATAATATCGCCCGCGAGCTTGTCGTTCCCTGATCCAGCGACAGTATATATTGCTCCAATTCGTCAGCTCCCCTTCCGATTGAGATTCATGTACCCCAAGATTACGTGCTGATGGAAACGTTGTCAAATCGAAGATTCGATCAGCGAGAAGCCGAACAGATCTTGCAGCAGGACGGCCGCTGCGCCGATCAGCTTGTCGTCACCGCCCAGCGAGGCGAGCCCGAATACCATGTCATTCGCGAGGATCGGCATGGCATGCCGGCCAATATAGTTGCGAACCATCGCCAGCAGCTCCTCGTTCCCCAAAGCCATTTCTCCTCCGAGAATAAGCGCCTCCGGATTAAACATATTCACAAGGTTCACGATGCCCGCACCCAGATGCTCCGCCACCTCCTCGTTAATCGAGATCGCCAGGCGGTCACCGCGCCGAAGCGCCTCCTTGTACATCGAAGGGTCAATTTTTGCATAGTCGCCGCCGCTTAGCTCCTGGATCAAGGTCGGCCGCCCCGTAGCGATCGCCGTTATGATGCGGGAATAGATCGCCACCCAGCTGATGCTGGTATCCAGGCAGCCGATATTTCCGCATTCGCAGCGGATGCCGTTCCAGTTCACGCTGGTATGGCCGAACTCCCCCGCTCCTCCATGCTTGCCGCGAAGCAGGGTATCGTTAATGAGAATCCCGGATCCGAGGCCATCGCCGATCGAAATGTAAATCAGGTTGGAGTAGGCATAATTGCCGAACCGCCGCTCAGCCAGAGCCACCGAGTTCATATCGTTCTCTACCCATACCCGTAAACCGTACTGCTCCTCCATGATCCGTTTCAGCGGGACGTTCTCCATCCGCAGCTTGGTGTTGTAGTAGACGACGCCCTGAGTATCGCTGACGATTCCGGGCACGGTAACGGATAGGCCAACGCATTGTCCTCCGCCGCCGTAGGATCGGATAAAATCATCCGTAAGCTGCAGGAGCCGCTCAACGAGCTCTTTTCCCTGAAGTCCGTCGATCGGAAAAGTGGCCTTTTTCAATATGCTCGCTTCCAGGTTCATCGCCGCCAGAATGATGAGGGAATTCGTGATCGCAACCGCAAACAGATAGTGGTTATTGGGATTGAATTGAAGCAGGATCGGCTTTCTGCCCCCGCTGGAGGAGCCGGTTCCGATTTCAACGACGTAGCCGTCCTTGATTAATTCCTGCACGGCGGACGCCACCGTTGAAGGACTGATGTTGTTCTTCTTGGCCAGGTCGATCCGGGAGATCGGACCCTCCGTCCTTATCTTGTTTAGCACCTTGGACCGATTCAGCGCCTGGATCAGCTTGTGGTCGCCTTTTTTCATATTGTTCAAGCAAGTTCAACCTTTCTTTCGTTTCATCATCGCTTCGTTCCCGGTTGGTACCCTGGGAGCTGGCGGATCAAGCGCTAGTTACACTATACCATTTCGGGGAATCTGTTATAAACTTATTCCATTAACGAAAATAACTCAAGTTCCACAGGTGCAGCAGCGACATCATAAAATGTGAAAAAAATAATTTAAAACAAAATGAAACCGCTGTCTTGAAATATTTTGAATCAAAATATATAATCTTTCGCAACAGAAGCATCGTTATTCCACTCAAAACATTGCATACCTGTGTCAACTTTTTTCGATCACTGGAATAACTATGACTTTTTAATCACAGATAAAGGGGGCAATGCAAGAGGAGTCATTTTCAAGCCAAGCGTCAAGTTGGAGTCACGTGTTGGATCAAACCAAGTTCCTTAGGGAGGTTTTATGTGATGAGAAAAAGAATGGCGGTCCTGTTTTCCGTAATCCTGATGCTCGCAGCCGTTCTGTCCGCTTGCGGCGGCAATGCGTCCGGCGGAGAGAATGGCAAGAAAGTGATCAATGTCGCCTTGTGGGATGAAAATGTGCGGGAGACGCTGGATCAATCGATCAAAATCTTCAACCAGAAGCATCCGAATGTCGAGGTCAAGGTGACGTACACGCCATGGGCGGATTACTGGACCAAGCTGAAAACAAGCCTGGCCGGCAACAGCGGCCCGGATGTGTATTGGATGAACGGTCCCAACTTCCACTCGTACGCTTCCTCGGGTCTCATCAAAGACCTGTCCCCGCTCATTGAACAAAGCGGTCTGGATACTTCGGTCTATAACGAAGCGCTGATCGACATGTATACGTATCAGGGCAAGCTCCACGGCCTTCCTTACTTCCAGGATTCCATCGGTCTGTACTACAACAAGGAATTGTTTGATAAGGCCGGTCTTGCCTACCCGGATGAAACCTGGACCTGGGAGACGCTGGAAGAGAATGCCGCCAAGCTCACCGACAAGGCGAACGGCATCTACGGCTATATTGCCCCGATCGACAGCCAAATCGGATATTACAACTATATCTCCCAAGCGGGAGGCTACGTCATCTCCGAGGATAAGACAACCTCCGGCTTCAATACGCCGGAAGCGCTGGAGGCGTTCAAATGGCAGCAGAGCTTGATCGATAAGGGCTATTCCCCTACGGCTCAGCAGCAGCTCGAGACGAAATCCCGCCAGCTGTTCGGTTCAGGCAAAGCCGCCATGTTCCCGGGGATTTCGGTCAATTCGCCGGAGCTCTACGAGCTGCTTGGAGACAAGCTTGGCGTTGCGGTCCTCCCGGCGGGCAAGGAGAAGGCCTCCATCGTTCATGGCCTGAGCTGGGCGATCAACGGAAAGACCAAGGTCGAGCAGGAAGCCTGGGAGCTGATCCAGGTTCTGTCCGGGAAAGAGGGGCAAGAGCTGCTGGCGAAATCGGGCTTCTCGATGCCTGCCTATAAGGGAACGGAAGAAGGCTGGCTCAAATCGATTCCGTCCTTGGACCTGCAGGTGTTCGTAGACAGTCTGGATTTTGCCGTCCCGTATCCCGTTTCCCAGAAAACCGCGGAATGGCAGGATGCCGAGGTTAAGGAAATCCAGGCAGCCTTCCTGGGCAAAAAGTCATTTGAAGAAGCTCTCAAAAATGCCGGGGATCAGATGAACGCTATTTTGGCTACCGAAACGAAATAGGAGCTCATTGGCTTTTCTGATCATGAAGTGACACCAGCTCTTCTAGCAACTCGCTAATCCGAATTACTCGATAACGAATGAAGAAAGGACGGTGCTGCTTGTGAGCTCTCCTGTAACAGTCACCACGGATCCGCCGGGAACGTCCGCCAAACGAAAGCCCTCCAAGCTTTCGATCAACGAGGCCATCTGGGGTTATGTCTTCATCCTGCCTGTGGTGCTCGGCCTGGGTCTGTTCTACATGGCTCCTTCCGCCGCATCGCTGTTCCTGTCGTTTACCGCATGGGACGGGTTGACCTCTCCCCGGTTTATCGGCATCGACAATTTTGTCAATCTGATGCAGGACGACAAGTTTACGGGATCCTTGCTGAACACGCTCCTGTATACCGTCGGCACGGTCCCCTTGTCCGTCGCGCTGGCAACGGTGCTGGCGGTGCTGCTGAACCAGAAAATCAAAGGGATGGTCTTCTACCGGACGCTGTATTTCATCCCTGTCATCACGATGCCGATTGCGGTCGGCATGGTATGGAAATGGCTGTACAACTCGGAATTCGGCTTGATTAACTATGTGCTGGGCGCGATGAATTTACCGCAGCCGAATTGGCTGTTCGATGAGAAATTCGCCCTCTTCTCCATCGTCCTTGTCAGTGTATGGAGCAGCATCGGCTACAATGCCGTCATCCTGCTGTCGGGATTGCAGGGAATCTCGGGGAGCTACTACGAGGCGGCCTCCTTGGACGGGGCCGGGACGCTGTATAAGTTTTTCCGGATTACGCTGCCGCTGCTGACGCCAAGCTTGTTTTTTGTACTGGTTATGTCCTTCATCAATTCCTTTCAGGTGTTCGATCTGATCTTTATCATGATGGACCAGCAGGCCACGATGCTCGAATCCACCCGGACGGTCGTATACAGCATATGGGAGGACGGCTTCAAGTACTTTAATATGGGCTATGCATCCGCCCAGGCCTTCATCTTGTTCATTGTCATTCTGGTGATTACGATGGTCCAGATGTATATCCAAAAGCGCTGGGTTCATTACCAATAACGGGAGGAGGAGTATACGACGTGAAAACGACAACCCGAACCGATAAAACGAGCCGTCTGGCTGCCCATCTCCTGTTAGCTGTCGGCGCGCTGGTCATGATCATGCCCTTTCTGTGGATGCTCTCCACCTCGGTCAAATCGTTCGCGGACTCCATGTCCGTCCCGCCGAAATGGCTCCCGACCGAATGGCGCTTTGATAACTATGCCCGGGTGATCGACAGCATAGATTTCGGCACGTATTACTTGAATACGGTCATAGTCACGCTCGGGCGAACCGCCGGCCAGCTCGTGCTGTGCTCCCTTGCCGCCTATGCCTTCGCAAGCCTGCGGTTCCCGTTCAAAAATACGATATTCCTCGCGCTGCTGGCCGTGCTGATGGTGCCATCGCAGGTCGTCATGATTCCGAGCTTCGTCATCATGCGCGAGTTCGAATGGCTCGATACGTTCTACGTGCTGATTGTGCCCGGCATATTCAGCGCCTTCGGCACATTCCTGTTAAGGCAGTTTTTCATGACGCTGCCGAAGGATCTTGAGGAGGCCGCCAAAATCGACGGCTGCAGTTATTTCCGCATCTACTGGAACATCTATTTGCCACTGTCCAAGGCCGCGCTCGTCTCCCTTGCCATCTTTACGATACTGGCATCCTGGAACGATCTGCTGTGGCCGCTGATCATGACCAGCTCCGAGGAAATGCGGGTGCTCTCCATCGGTATTTCCAGCTTCCAGGGACAGCATTCCACCGATTACCCGCTGCTGATGGCTGGCGCGGTAATGGCCACGCTTCCGATCATCATCCTGTTCATTTTCCTTCAGCGCTATTTCATTGAGGGGATTGCGATGAACGGTATTAAGGGTTAACGGTTAAGCGGCTTGTTCTGCCGAAAATTTGATTGTAGTTCACATGGTTTACGAGCCCGGCCGACAAGAGCGTCGCCGGTCTCATCTATAAAGGAGTGTATGAAGTGATACGTGTATTAGTTATCGGGGCGGGCACCATGGGAAGAGCCCACGCTTCAGCCTATGCCGTGATGCCTGGCGTGAAGCTTGTCGGCATCGCGGACATCCAGGCGGACAAAGCGAGCGGTCTGGCTGCCAAATGGAGCACCCGAGCGTTCCCTTCCTTCGAGGAAGCGGTGCAGGAGCTTGGCCTTGCCGGTATCGATGTTATCGACATTTGCCTGCCAACCCCTCTCCATAAGGAATATGTCGTGAAGTCGGCCGATGCCGGCAAACACGTCATCTGCGAAAAGCCGATCGCCCGCAGCGCGGAGGATGCCGCATTCATGATCCGCTATTGCCGCGAGAAGGGGGTTCGATTGTTCGTCGGGCATGTGCTTCGGTTCTTTCCGGAGTATGTTAAAGCCAAAGCGCTGCTGGACCAGGGATCGATCGGCAAGCCAGCCGTCATCCGGGCCGGCCGCGGCGGCGGTTATCCGATCGGCTGGAATGACTGGTACAGCGACTTCAGCGCCAGCGGCGGCGTTACGCTCGATGCGATGATCCATGATTTCGACTATTTGCGCTGGTGCTTCGGCGAGGTTGAGCGCGTATACGCCAAGGGGCTTCACGGCCGCCATCAGGCCCAGCTCGATTATGCGCTCGTGACCCTGCGGTTCCGAAGCGGAGTCATCGCCCATGTCGAAGGGACTTGGGCCCATGAGGGCTTCTCCATGCATTTCGAAATAGCCGGAACGAAGGGCGTTATAGATTACGACAGCCGGACGGACACCCCGATCGTATACAAATCGCGCCGCCGTTCGGAGACGGTCCCGGGCGTCATCGTCCCGGAAAGCCCGCTCGCCCAGAGCCCGTATTACCGCGAGCTTGCCCACTTCATGTCCTGCATTCAGGACGGAAGCGACCCGCTGGTCACGGCGGAGGATGCGCTCGAGGCATTGCGCATCGCGCTGGCGGCACTGTCGTCCATGTCTTCCGGTCAGCCGGTTCTGATAGATGCAGATTCCGGAGCCTTAGTCGGTGCTCATTCATATAGAGGGGTGATGTCATGAAGATTGGCGTTATAAGCTTTGCACATATGCATGCATTCAGCTACACGAAGGCGCTGCTCCAGATTGACGGCGTGGAGCTGGCCGGAATCGCCGATACCGATGCGGAGCGTGGAGCCAAGTATGCGGAATATTTCGGAACGACCTATTATCCGGATTACCGGGAGCTGCTGGCGCAAGGCATTGACGGTGTCATCGTCACTTCCGAGAATGCCCGTCACAAAGAGCATACTCTTGCCGCTGCCAAGGCCGGTGTCCATGTTCTCTGCGAAAAACCGCTATCCACCAATATAGCGGATGCCCAAGAGATGATTGAAGCATGCAAGGCAAGCGGGGTGCTGCTGCAGACCGCCTTCCCCGTCCGCTATAATTCCACGGTCATCCGCGCCAAGCAATTGGTGGATGACGGTGCATTAGGCCGCATCCTGGCCATGAAGGGGACCAACCGGGGGCGCAATCCCGGGGGCTGGTTCATCGACCCGGCTCTCTCCGGAGGCGGCGCCGTCATCGATCATACGGTGCATGTAGCAGACATTATGCGCTGGATCTCCGGCGCAGAGGTAAAGGATGTCTACGCCGAGGTCGGCCATTTGATTTCGGAGAAGCCGATCGATGATTGCGGCATGCTGACCATGGAATTTGAAAACGGCGTGTTCGCGACGCTAGACTGCAGCTGGTCCCGCAATAAGGAATACCCGACCTGGGGCGACGTTACCTTGGAAATTATCGGCTCGCAGGGGACGATCAGCGTGAATGCGACCAGCCAGAAGCTGCACGTCTACACCGATGAGTCCGGCTACCGCCATCATGCATGGGGTGACAGCATGGATGCCGAGCTGATCCGTGATTTTATATCGGCCATCTCCTCCGGCGCAGCCGAAGCATCAGTCACCGGCGAGGACGGATTACACGCACTCGCGGTTGCTGTAGCTGCATACCGTTCATCGGAGCAGGGACGGACCGTGACCATGCAGGAATTGGACTAATCCTAGGGGCATTGCAAGGGTAATTACAGACGGCAGCCTCATAAAGCTTGAGTTTGTCACCGTACGCTCGGTGCGTGGAGCTAGCATGTGTTTCGCACTGGCATGTGCGTGGAGTTGGCGTGTGCTTCGAGCTGGCATGTGCTTCGAGCCGGCTGTGCTTCGAGCTGGCATGTGCTTCGAGCCGGCTGTGCTTCAAGCTGGCATATGCATGCAGCTGGCATGTGCTTTGAGCCGGCATGTGCATGAATCCGTGCATCCGTGCATCCTAAATGCCCCCATGCTTCCTATGGCTTTATATCGGCTGTCTTCCGGTATTAAGGGAAAATTACCGTGTTGAATAATATGGAAATCAGGGATATAATCACGAGGACTACGTACCGGAACGGGTGTGGTACGTTAACCTAACCACTAGGAGTGATCAATGCCAATGATTAAAGCAGGCGTAATCGGGGCCGGGGGGATGGGCGCCGTACACATCAAAAATCTCCACGAGCATGAGCATGTGCAGCTCGCCGCCATTTGCGATTCCAACGAAGCACTCGCCAAGGCACAGGCGGAGCAATACGGAGCCGCTTATTATACGGACGGCAGCGTCATGATCGAACAGGAGCCGCTCGATGTGCTGTATATCTGCATCCCGCCGTTCTGCCACGGCGATCTGGAAGAGCGAGCGGCAGCGAAAGGCATTCATTTGATGGTAGAGAAGCCGCTCGGACTTGATCTCGAAGCTGTCCGCATCAAAGCGAAAGCCATCGCGGACAGCGGAATTATTGCCGCTTCCGGCTATTGCTTGCGTTATTTGGATACGGTTGCAATCGCAAAGGATTATCTCAAGGACAAGAAAATCGGAATGGTTCGAGCCCATTACATCACCGTGCCTGTACCAACACCATGGTGGCGCAAGAAAGAACTCTCGGGCGGTCAGCTAGTGGAACAGTCTACGCATACCTTGGATCTGGTCCGCTATTTATGCGGCGACATTACCAATCTGTATGCGAATATGGATTTGCTTCTCGTGAAGGATATCCCGGATCTGGACATTCCGGATGTCGGCGTCATCCAGTTCGTGCTCGAATCCGGAGCGCTTGGACAGATGCAAACCGGATTCATCCAATTCGACCACCGCACTGGCGTCGAAATCATGGGACGGGATTTCCGCCTAGTTCTTGACGGAACAACGCTGTCCATTGTCGAGAAGGGGAAAGAAACGATATACCGGAGCAGCTCCAATTTCTATAAAAACCTGACCGACGCGCTGATCGAGGCCATCCGGCAAAAAGATCCCAGCCTGGTTCTGGCATCCTATGAGGAAGGCCTTAAGACGCTTGAAGCGACGCTGGCCGCGAACGAATCCGCAGAGACCGGCCAGGTTATTCAGCTATCATCTAATAAATAATATCATGCATGGCAATAAGGGCGATCCCGCAGCGTCAACGGGGATCGCCCTTCTTAGATCCGTTCTCCAATGCCAATACACGAACAAATCATAAACATAAATGAACTGCAATTACACTGCCATCAAACTACAAACCAAGCGAAATGTACTTGACCTCCAAAAACTCATCGATCCCGTAATGCCCGCCTTCCCGTCCAAGCCCGCTTTCCTTGAAGCCTCCAAACGGCGCTTGGGCTGTAGACGGAACGGGATCGTTCACGCCCACGATGCCGTAGTCCAGCGCTTCGGCGATTCGCACCGCTTCCCCGAGATGCTGCGTGAATACATAAGCCGCCAGCCCGTACGGACTGTTGTTGGCACTCTTAATCGCCTCCTCGATGGCGGTGAAGGTGGTGATCGGCGCCAGCGGCCCGAATGTTTCCTCCTGCATGCACGCCATGTCATCGGTAGCGTTCATAATGACGGTCGGTTCCACGAAGCGATCGCCGAGCTCAGGCAGCTTCTTTCCGCCGGTCAGCACGACGCCTCCCTTCGCCTTCGCATCCTGAATCTGCTTCACCACTTTATCCACTGCGTCCTCGTTAATGAGTGGTCCAATATCGGTACCTTCCTGCAGGCCGTTACCTACCTTCAGCTCGGAAGCAAGCCGCGCAACGCGTTCCGCAAACTCTTCAGCTACTCGCTCCTCGACATAAATCCGGTTCGCGCAGACGCAGGTCTGTCCCCCGTTGCGGAACTTGGACGCGATCAAACCCGAAGCCGCCTGCTCCAAATCAGCATGCGCCGTCACGATAAACGGAGCGTGCCCGCCAAGCTCCAGCGATATTTTCTTCACATTCGCGGCCGCCCCGGCCATCAGCTTCTTGCCGACCTCGGTCGAGCCGGTAAAGGACAGCTTCCGCACCCGGCCGTCCTGCTGCCACGCCTCCGCGATTTCGCCAGAAGGACCCGTCACGAGGTTGATCACCCCTGCTGGGATGCCCGCTTGCTCCGCAAGCTCCACCAGCTTGATGGCGGTAAACGGCGTCTCGCTTGAAGGCTTGATGACCACGGTGCAGCCCGCAGCCAGCGCCGGCGCGACCTTACGGGTTATCATCGAGGCCGGAAAGTTCCAAGGCGTAATCGCAGCAACGACTCCGACCGGCTGTTTGGTTACGATAATCCGCTTCTTGTTCGACGAAGCGGGAATCGTCTCGCCATAGATGCGTTTGCCCTCCTCCGCATACCAGGAGACAAAGCTGTTCGCATAGGCAATCTCCCCTGCCGCCTCCTTCAGCGGCTTGCCCTGCTCCATCGTCATGATCCGCGCCAGCTCATCGGTATACTCGCTGATCCGTTCAAACCAGCGGCGAAGCAGATCCCCGCGCTCCTGGGCCGTCAATCCCGACCAATGCCCGAATGCTTCAGCCGCGGCATCCACGGCTTGTTCGGCCTCGATTCTGCCGGCCTTCGGCACGGTCCCGATCACCTTGCCGTCCGCCGGATTTAACACCTCAATCGACTTGTCGGTCCGGATCCATTGGCCGCCGATGTATATTTGATCTCGAAACATCATATATAACCTCCTGTCTTCCTGCAAGACTGCAGCCATCCTGCAACTTAAACCCTGATTCGACGAATGCTGCCATATTCTTTATTATCCGATAATCGATGATCCAAAGCAAAGAAACGAACATACGAGAAGGGACGACAAAACCAGAGCTTTAGCCGGACCCCCGCGCCTTATATGTGATTCTGTTCGTCGGACCGAGGGTTTGCCACCGGCCCGGCTTTCTTCAGATTCCGCCTCGCGGCGGACACACTTGCCCTTGGCTAACATTTCCTACTGCCAAGCCTGTAGCGGACTTTCACCGCCGAGTTATCGCCCATGCCGGGCGCACACAACGAAAGATGGCGGGACACGGAATAATCCGGTACCGCCATCTTTTGAATTGAGCTTGTATTATGAATGAGTCTTCATGTCCTCACTATTACTTGATGGCCGCGTCCACTTCTTTAACCATTTCGGATACGGAAGTCAATCCGCCGCCGGACAGGTACCAGAAGTCAGGGTCCAGGTACACGATGTTTCCTTCTTTCGCAGCATTCGTTGTATTGACTAGCTCGTTCTCCACGACTGCTTTAGCGCCGGATTCGCCGTTTCCTGTAGCTACGGCAGCGCCGCGGTCAACGACAAACAGATAGTCCGGATTTTTCTCTACAATATACTCGTTCGAGATGTCCTTACCATGAGTGCTTACTTCAATGTTGCTGTCCACCGCTTTAAATCCGAACACATCATGCAGGATGCCGAAGCGCGATCCTGGTCCGTATGCGCTGATTTTGCCTTCGTTCGCAAGAATGATCAGTGCGTTTTTGCCTGTTGCCGTTGCTTTTTCATTCAGTGCCTTAATGCTGTCTTCAATCGTTTTCAGCTCTTGCTCAACCTCGGCTTCCTTGCCGAAAATTTGTCCGAGCGTGTTCATGTTCTCTTCAAAGGATTCCATGTATTTGCTTGTATCCACGCCCAAAAAGATCGTTGGCGCAATTTTGTTAAGCTCCTCATAGGCTTCCTGCTGTCTGCCGGAAATGATGATCAGGTCCGGTTTGATGCTGTTGATTTTTTCGAAGTCAGGCTCTTTCAAGCTGCCGACATTCTCGTATTTCTTGTCTTCGAATTTGGATAGGTACGAAGGAATATTCGCTTGCGGTACGCCCAACACCTCTACGCCGAGCTTATCCAGGGAATCCAGAATACCGAAATCGAATACGACAACGCGCGTAGGATTCTTCTTCACAGGCGTTTCGCCAAGCTGATGCTTAATCGTAATCTCCTCGGAAGCTGGCGTGTTCGTATCACCGCCGGCTGCTCCCGTTGCCTCCTTATCCTGTCCGCATGCTGCGAGTACAAAAGTGAACATTGCTACCATAACTAACGCTAACCATTTTTTCATTGCTTCCACCCCGTTTGAATGATTTTTTATATTTCGCAATACATGGTTTATGACTGCATGTCGTGCTTTTGCATTTATGTTTGTCGCAAACAACCCTTTGGTCAAGCCCGGTTAAGCTTATCCTACCCAACGTTATGATCCTATGTATAACCGTTCATCCCTCCTTGCTGTAATCAAGAACAATATGGATATACATATATTTTGAATATTTGGTTGATTTTGTAATACAAAGAGGGCGTATAGAACCGTGCCGTCCTTCTAAAAGGCAGCCAGGTCTGTCCGGACGGATAGGAACTCGCTAGAACCGCACCTCTCGCGGTCTGCTCCGGGCTCGTATCCTCCGAACACATATTCCAACCTTATGTTAGGCGTAGTATACACACACTCTGTTATCGTTAATCTCTTCGATCTCAATGTCCATATCATAGATGCCGCGAAGAACGTTGCTCTGAATAATATGCTCTGTCCGGCCTTCGCTCTCGATCGCCCCATCCTTCAGCGCCACGATGTAATCGGAGTAAAAAGACGCGAAGTTGATATCATGAATGACGATGACAATCGTTTTGTTCAGATCGGTGACAAGCTTTCTGAGTATTTTCATAATCTGCACCGAATGCTTCATATCCAGATTGTTCAGCGGTTCATCAAGCAGGATATACTCGGTGTTCTGGGCAATGACCATCGCGATGTAGGCGCGCTGGGTTTGACCGCCGCTGAGCTGGTGCAGGTATTTATGCTGCATATCCTGAAGCTCCATATACGCGATCGCTTCATCCACGTACTTCTCATCTTCCGCCGTCAGCCTGCCTTGGGAGTAAGGAAAACGTCCGAAGGATACGAGCTCGCGTACCGTCAGGCGGAGGCTGATGTGGTTCGACTGCTTCAAGATCGAAACCTTCTTCGCCAGATCGCCGCTCTTCCATTGGCTGACCTCTTTGCCGTCCACCGTGATCTGTCCGCTATCCTTGCCCGTCAATCTGCTGATCATGGACAGCAATGTACTCTTACCGGCCCCGTTCGGACCGATAAAGGACGTGATTTGGCCCTTCGGGATCGTAACCGACACGTTGTCGACGACTTTTTTGCCGCCATAGACTTTCGATACGTTCGTAACCTGGATCATGCTTTACTCTCCTTTAATAGCAGGTATATAAAGTAAACACCGCCGATGAAATTGATGATGACGCTGAGCGTCGTGGAGAAGGTAAACACCCGTTCTACAATCAATTGACCGCCAACCAATGCGATGACGCTGATCAGTATGGAAGCTGATATCAAGTAGGAATGACGGTAGGTTTTCATAAATTCATAAGCAACGTTGACGACCAGCAGTCCAAGGAACGTGATCGGACCCACCAGCGCGGTAGCAACCGAGATCAGCACTGCCACGACGATCAACAGCCGCTTTACAACATAATCGTAGTTCACGCCGAGGTTGATCGCCTGCTCCCGCCCGAGCGCAAGCACGTTCAAATACTTGGTGAATCTTGCGAAGTACAGGAGCGTAACGGCAACGACAATGCTCGCCATGATCAGCAGATCGGTCTTCACATTGTTAAAGCTGGCGAACATTTTATCCGCTACGTATTGGAACTCGTTCGGATCGATCAGCACCTCCATGAAGGAGGACATGCTGGAGAACAAGGTTCCGAAGATCATGCCGATTAGGAGGAGGAAGTAAATATTGTTGCCTTCCCTCCGGAACAGAAGCCGGTATAACACGCCGGCGAACAGAATCATGGCCCCGACATTGATCAGGAAATTTGCGTTGCTGCCCAGTTTGTACAGCGTAAAGGAACCGAATACGAAGATGACTGTCGTCTGAATCAAAATATATAAAGAATCCAATCCCATGACGCTCGGCGTCAAAATCCGGTTATTCGTGACCGTTTGGAACACCGTGGTAGACAGGGCGATCGCCCCGCCGGTCAGAATAATGGCCAGCACCTTCTTAATTCTTCGCGGGAAGGCGTAATCCCAACTGCCGCCAAGATCGATGAACAGAAAGGCCGCCACCAGGATAATTGCCACCGCGGCCAGCAGGCCGATTTTGGCTCTATAAGTCATAAGCCTTTCTCCTCATCAGTAAGTAAATGAAAATACCGCTTCCGAGCACGCCCACGGTCAGACTGATCGGAATTTCGTATGGGTATATGATGATCCGACCAAGGATATCGCAGAACAGAACGAATCCGGCCCCTAGCAGCGCGGTATGGGAAAGGCTTTTTTTCAAATGGTCTCCCAGATACAGGCTTACAATATTCGGTATGATCAAACCGAGAAAAGGAATCACGCCGACCGTCAACACGACGGATGCGGTTACCAGCGCTACAATGACCAAGCCCAAATTAACGACGCGCCGGTAATGAAGTCCAAGGTTCGTGGCGAATTCCTCACCCATGCCGGCAACCGTGAATTTGTTGGCGAACAGGTAGGCCAGAATGACCAGCGGAACGCTGATATACAGAAGTTCGTACTGTCCCTTGATGATCATGGAAAAATCGCCTTGAAGCCATGCGGACATGTTCTGAATGAGATCATATTTATAAGCGAAGAACGTAGCGATCGAGCTTACGATGTTCCCGAACATGAGTCCAACGAGCGGAATAAAGATCGCATCCTTGAACTTGATCCGGTCCAAGATCTTCATGAAGATAAACGTGCCGGCCAGAGCGAATACAAAAGCCACCAGCATTTTCACAAGCGGTCCGCTTGTCGTAAATACGAGCATCGCAACGAGAATTCCCAGTCTTGCGGAATCCATGGTTCCCGCCGTTGTCGGCGATACGAATTTGTTGCGGCTAAGCTGCTGCATGATCAATCCGCAGATACTCATGCTGACTCCCGCCAGAATTAGACTGACTAGACGCGGCAAGCGGCTGACGAGCATAATATGCTGTTGTTGTTCCGTCATGGAGAATAAGTCCAGCGGCGAAATATCCTTGACTCCGATAAATAAGGAGACGATGGAAAGCGCCACAACGGCTGCGGCTAAGTAAATGATCTTCATGGCTCTTCCTTCTATGCATATGTCTCTAAATCATTTCGTCAGCTCGTAATTCAGTTATCATTCTCATTGAGATTGATTATCAATTACGTTCTGATAAGCATTATATCACCCTCATTCTCAACCGACAAGTATAATTGAGAATCAAACTCAATTAAATTTTTAATCTTTGCATGATTTGTTCATCAATTGTTCATAATATGAAGCTTGGCAGAAATTAGCCGTTGTTGTCCTCAATCCTTCCATTGTTCTCCTCGCCCTCTCTTATAAATAGGAAATAAAAAATCCCTTCCCCTGTTTTAGCTCCCAATCACGGGGTATTTCATCTATAAATTCTCAATCACAGGGTTGACAATGACCAATGTGATATAATAACATACTAACGGAAGTATTATTTCTTACAATTAGTAAGTTGTTAAGGAATAATAATTCAACATATTTCAGCGATCACCTTAATGCATATTTGCTTGAATGATAGGACATCTTTTTATCAGGCGTATGCAATCCAAACCATGACTCAGGAGGGTTTATCAACATGTCTAAAGACTTCCTTACCGCACTTAAAAATCGCCGTTCCTACTATGCGATCAGCAAGGATTCCGTCATCTCCGATGAGCGTATCCAAGAAATCGTGAAAGATGCCGTGAAATACACGCCTTCTTCCTTCAACTCCCAAAGCGCACGCGCGGTCGTTCTGCTTGGTGAGCAGCATGACAAGCTGTGGAATATTACGGAAGGCATTCTGAAGGAAGTGGTGGGCGACGAGCAAGCATTCAAATCCACCGCTGAGAAAATGGCCTCTTTCCGCGCAGGCTATGGCACCGTGCTGTTCTTCGAGGACAACGATGTCATCGCAGGGCTTCAGCAAAACTTTGCGCTCTATGCCGACAACTTCCCGGTATGGGCGAATCAGTCGAACGGCATGCTTCAGCTCGTCGTTTGGACAATGCTGGAAGCCGAAGGACTTGGTGCTTCCCTGCAGCATTACAACCCGCTGATCGACGAAAAAGTAAAAGCTGAATGGAACATTCCTGAAAACTGGAAGCTGATTGCACAAATGCCATTCGGCAAGCCGGCTGCTGAGCCAGGGGACAAAGAATTTGCTCCGCTTGAAGATCGCGTGAAAGTTTACAAGTAAGCGAAACAAGACAAAGAGCCGCCATCAGGAAGCCTATTAAAGCTCCTCATGGCGGCTTTTTGCTGCGGTGCCATTGTTTTTTCGATGCCGAGACGTTACAATTACCAGGTAAGAAGCCGCCCTCTTTCGAAAGCTTGGACCGGCCGGAATCAAAGCAAAATTTCATATCTTGTGTTGCTGTACTAGGGGTGCCTTGTGCTGAGAAACGGCGGAACCGCCGTTAACCCTTACTACCCGATCTAGGTCATGCTAGCGTGGGGAAGTGTAGCGTTCATGTTTATGTTTTTTTCGCGTAGACATCGCCGCACTTATCCCTTAAGGTGCGGTTTTTTTGCGTTATTTTGCGTTCTCAAATTTATGCTGCAGGAGGAATCTACAATGAATGAGTTAGCATGCGGAACCAGCCGGATTGTTGGCTGCCGGTTCTCGGTATTTCCGATGACGGACCGCTTCGTCGAAGTGATTGTGGGGGCGTTGGAGTCTGTGCATACGGATAAGGTATGGATTCATACCGATGATGTCAGTACTTGTGTTCGCGGACGTGCCGAGCACGTATTTGACGTTACCCGTGCGATATTCGCCCATGCGGCAGCTTCCGGCGTACATACAGTCTTTAATGGGACCTACTCCATCGGCTGCCCAGGCGATACGGATGCGGATGTCTATATGTCTGAGGATTCCGGGGTGTTAAACAGCGAGCTTGGACCACACGCGGATATTGAAACCGCCTGCCAGTTCGCCTTGTATCCGCTCGGAACCGAGCATTATATGGATATTATCTACGGAGAAGTGCAGCGCGCCAAGGAAAAGGGAACCTTCGGGGGCAGCGTCCATTACGCAAGCCGTCTCGACGGAACGCTCACTCGCGTATTCGAATCCCTCGAGGATGCGTTCAAGCATGCCATCCAGACAGATACCAGCCACCTCGTGATGACCGCTGTCGTCTCCGCGCACAGTCCATCGCCAAAGCAGAATAGCGTATAATATGCACGCTTAAGCAGACAAGGACCCGGCGATATGCCGAGTCCTTGTGCTATCCACCGCGTATCCTTGATGAATTAAACCCAAGCAAGCGAGATGATTACGAGCAGGATAAAGAGAACCAGTATAATACCCGTTGATGTGCCCCAAACATCTCCACCATATGCTCCGCTCATGACGATCCCTCCTGGATTTATTGAAATACGTGATGTCATCACATATTAAGGTATGAGCCGGAAAGAACGACGGTCACGGCAGCTGTACCGCTTGTCTTTTCCCCCAGCCGATGGCCTTATTCTTCATATCCGACAAGCAGCTGGCCTCCGTAAGGGAGCAAAACCTGCTCGCACAGCTTCATGAGCTGATGCGATTGCCGGGTACGGTACATCGCCTCCAGCGCTTGCACCAACCGCTCGCTAAAATGCGGATCGAAGCCGGAGACCAGCCGGAACAGCGTCTTCCCTTCCCCCGTCCATTGCCGGTTCACCCTCAGGACAAACTCGCAGAGCAAAGTCGATATTTTTTGAACGGTAAACCAGGCTTCCCCGTCCCCTTTGGCCTGCTTAAGATCCATCATGTATTCGGTGATCATGTACCGGGCTGCGTCAATATCGGACATCGTTAATGGCAGCGGGCCGTAATCCAGATCAGCCTGGGCCTCCCCGCGAATGGCTTCCCCTTCCGGTAGCGAGCAGAGAACAACGCCTTCAGCCATGATCCGCTGCAACGTCGGATTCGCCGCAACGATGCCTGCGTCAAAATCTTCGCGATAGCCGGAGCTAGATAAAATAAACAGCTCTACGATCCAGCCGGCAGCTTCAATCGTCCTTCTCCTCAGCCCTTCGCCTTCTCTCTCTACAATGATCACGTCAAGGTCTGAGTGCTCGTTATGCTCTCCCCTGGAAGCACTGCCCCCCAGTACAGCCAGCAGACAATCCGGATATTGTTCCGACACGACCTTCCTTGCGGCCTGAATCGGCTCCATCTTCATGCGTATTTCCCCCAAACCGCTCATATCTTCAAAAAAAGGGCTCAAAATAGTAAATTCAGCGAAAACCCCAAACGTACCTCAATCATATGGTAAATAAACAAATATCCTTATGCAGATAACGAAAGTAGGGATCCATTCGATGAATTACATTAACATGCTGTCCAAATTAGGGATGGGCAGCGCCCACCCCGGGGGATTCGAGGCCACTCTGAGAATGCTGAATTCGTACCCTATCAGGCCGAGCAGCCGAATTCTGGAGGTTGGCTGCGGAACCGGCCGAACGGCCTGTCACCTAGCCGGCCTAGGCTACCAAGTGACGGCCATTGATCTGAATGAGCATATGATTACAAAAGCAAAAGCAAGAGCAGCGGCGATGGGCAGTGATGTGGAATTTCTTCAGGCAGACGTATGCTCGCTGCCTTTTCCGGACAATCAATTCGATGTCATTCTGGCCGAGTCGGTCACCGTCTTCACCGATACGTCGCGCTCCATTCCGGAATATTACCGCGTTCTGGATGCCGGCGGAATTTTAATGGACAGGGAGCTGATTCTGGATAAGAGCATGCCTGAACCGCAGCTCAACGAGCTGCTTGCCTTCTTCGGCATCCCCCGCCTCATGGACCGGGAGAAATGGCGCGATGCGCTGCTGGGCAGCGGCTTCAAGCAGGCCGAGGTGCTGGAATACAATCATTTCAACGAGAAGTTGAAGGAGGAACAGACACGCCATCTGGATGCCTATGAGCAGCGGGATAAAGGAATATTGCTCGACCTTGCACTCTGGGAGACGGTCTTCAAGCATGACCGCATGATTCTCGATAACACCGAATATTTGGCCTCCGCATTGTTCCGGGCAGAGAAATAGACAATCGTTGGAGCGGGTTTGTAGCGCATAAGCGTTCACAAATCCGCTCTCTTTTTCACGAGTTCTGTACGAGGATAACATTAGATCAGAATCTTCCGGGTTTCATTCAGGGTCTTTAGACTCACCTGATTGAAAATTTTGTAATTCCTTGTATCTACTTTTGTCGCACGATGATATAATCATGGTAAAAATATCCTATATAGCTTGAGGAGGATTCATTCGTATGGCATGGTTCAACAGACTCCCGATCGCTCAAAAAATCACAGCAGCCTGTTATCTCATTGCCGCCTTGTTCGCGCTTCCAATGCTGATCGCCTTTATACTCGTAGGCAAAGCGGTCATTGGTATCGTACTTGTTGCGGTGCTAATCGGACTCACTTATCCACTTTCCCGTGTCATTGAGAGAGCGCTTACGAGCACGTTCTCCGAAATCTCCAGCGTCTCCGCCAAAATTGCCAAAGGAGATTTTACCTTCCAGGTAGAAGAGATGGGCGGAATGAATGATCTCAGCAGAACCTTCAACAGCATGGTGGACAAGCTCCGCAAAATCCTTCAGGAAACCTCCGACATCACCCGCAGCGTCATGGCTTCAAGCCGGAATATATCAACGAAAAATCAGGAGCTTATCCAGGTCATGAACCAGGTATCGCTTTCTGCAGGAGAGCTGGCCGTCGGAGCAGGCGAAATATCGGAGGACGTGTCCGCAATGACCGACTCGATCAAGGAAATCGAGGAGAAGGTCGGCAATTACACCCACTCAACCCATGAAATGAACTCCCGGTCGATGGCAACTTTGCAGCTGGTGGAGCAAGGAAGAGAATCGGTATCCCGGCAATCGGCCGGCATGCTGCGAAATATCGAGGCAACGGCCAAAGTATCCGAATCCATTGATGCGCTCGCGCGAAACGCCAAAGGCATTACGAAAATTACCGAAACGATATCCGAGCTGGCCGATCAGACGAATCTGCTGTCATTAAACGCTTCAATCGAGGCGGCCCGTGCCGGCGAGCACGGCGCCGGCTTTGCCGTTGTAGCCCAGGAGGTTCGAAAGCTCGCGGAGGAATCGACCTCCTCCACGCGTGAAGTGTTCAATCTGGTTCGCAGCATTGAGGCAGACATTAAGCATGCGACCCAGAACATTAAGATCAATGAGGATGTCGTGCGCCAACAAACGGAGCTGATCCGGGAAGCCGAGGAAGTCTTCATGCAGATCGTAAGCAGCGTGCAGTACATCACCGAGCAGATTGCCGCCTTCTCCAAGGAAAGCGAGTCCATGCTGGAGAGCGCGCAGAGCATATCCGCCGCCATTCAGAACATTTCGGCCATTACCCAGCAGTCCGCAGCAGGGACGGAGCAGGTATCCGCCTCCATGAACGAGGGGATTACCTCAATCAAGAAGATGGCCGAAGAAGCAGAGGCAATGAACAACGCTGTCTTCCAGCTGCAGAAGACGATCAATATTTTCAAATTCTAGCTGAATTACATACAGAAGCAGGCCTGAATCGGCTTCACTCCGATTCGGGCCTGCTTTTTGCATTTCACGATGCTCCTCCTGGTTCGATGATCCTGGATCGCGGAAGCCGTATTTTACGTTTCACAAGAAAATACTTTGGAAAAACCAATTATTCCTCGCTCATGTGCGGCTTGAGATCATTCTTCGTGATCCGCTTATCGTCCTCGCCCATGATCTGTTCAGCCATCATCTCCGCAAACGGCGTCAGCGGCAGCCCGCTCAGCTGCTCCAGCGGAATCCATGCCGCGCCTAACGAATCCTCGCCGTCCCCTTCCGATTTCAAACCTGCCGGCTCATCCGCCAGCTGAACATCATAGATGATCCCGATATGATGGAGCTCCTCCAGCCTGTTCTCATCATATTGATAGATCATCGTATAGGAGACCGCAGTCCGAATCGTTCCCTGGACGGACGATAGGCCTGTCTCCTCCAGAAATTCACGCTGCAGCGTTCGCTCGGGCTCTTCTCCGAACTCGACCGATCCGCCGGGCAGATCCCATTTCCCCCGATGAGGACCCCGGGCTTTCTGAACCAGCAATAGGCGCTGACTGCGAATCAATACGCCATAAATGCCGAGATGGGTATATTTCTCCAAACTTACCGCGCTCCTTTTCGTGCAGTGAAGGTAATCCATTCGCCGCAAAACATTATATCCCTGCCGTCGTGGACCTCGGGAATTTCCTGATGGACCTGCCGCTCACATAGGATCTCCCAATCGGCATATAAACGATGCAGGATCGAGAAGGCGCGTTCCGTTGGAAGATTCAGTTCGATCAAGCCCTCCTGCTCCTTGCCCGTCTCCACATCTATTTCCTTTACATTCGTGTTGATCATGATGCAGTGGATACCAAGGGGAGCGGTGCCTTCCTGCATCTCTTCGAGCTTGGCAACGAACGCTTCCTCCGAGGTGAGGTGCTCGAGGCAGGAGCAAGCCACAATATAATGATACATGCCCGGCGTGATTCGAAAATACTGGGCATCCGCCACGTGCGTCTCGATATGGGACGCAACGCCATACTGCTCGGCATACTGCCGCAGCTTCGTGATTGCCGACTCGAGCAGATCCACACAGACGACCGTCCCGTTCATGTCCTGGATCCGCTGAGCCATCGGAATGCTGTTCCGGCCGACGCCGCAGCCTAAATCCAAAACCCGCATGTTCTGGACCTTCAGCAGCTCCAGATGATCCATAACCGCGGCTACTGGCCGCGCCAGCCAGGTCCCCTGCTCAAACAATGCGGTTTGATCGTAAAACTGCTCGTGATAAGCTATTTCCTTCTCGCGGGCTTGCTGAAAATCACTCATCTCGATCTCTCCCTTCCTGTTGCGGCATAGCTTAGGCGATGTCCACATGTGCCGCTAAATGAGGGCAGGCTTCAAGCGCTAATCCTCAAAAATCGTAAGCAGCGGCCACTGGCTCGCCCACTCCTTTCTTAGTACCCTTTCCAGATAATACTCACGCTTTAAGAATGCGGGGGAGCGCCTGACGCGAAGCCCGAATAAATCTTCCAGTCCATACGGGCAGATCAGCTCGATTCCTCCAGCCGGATTTAGCCTAGCCCCGATGGCCGTAGCGGTTTCGGGCCACATCGACATCGCATCTGCTGTTGACTGGTAAGGCCCGTCCCCATTCTTGATATGCATTCGGGCCTGATTCTTGACGGACCACTTGGGATTCAGCGTCTCTTCCTTTAGTCTCCGCTCCAGATGCTCGTCCCGGTCCTCGGAAGCATCGTCCGGATCAAAAAACACCACATCGATATCGCTGTGCCGATCGGAACGATCATATCCATGGAGAATATCCCACGCATAGTTGCGGATATAGCCTGCAGCAATATAGCATTGCGGCAGGTCCAGCTCCCGCACCCGCTGCAAATCAGCCATTAATGGCTGATGCTCCCTGATCCAGCTCTTTAAGCGTTCCTCTAACATTCCATTCACCTCCTGCAAGCATGCCGTAACATCCAAGTTTTGAAAACAAGACTGATTTTAACCGAGCGCACAACTTTAAGGCTTAGCTGCATTTTCAGAAAAATAGTTACAGAAGGAATAACGGCGAAGGCTCGTCCGAACGATTACATCCTCCCGCGAAAAAGCCAAAGACCGCCTCCTAATGGAAAACGGTCTATGCTCAGTCAACAAGTAAACCTATTATATTCCAGTTAATCCCTGCCGGCAATACAGCAAAGTTCACAAGATATTCCTTTAAGCAAACGAAAGCCCCTTAGTAGATCGAGACTCCACCCGAGCAGGATTTGAGGCTTGATTACAATCAAATCGCCTTTGAGTACCGCAACCGCCGGTCAGACCGCCGCGTCAATTCGCTCCTGTGATGCGACGTCGCAGCGCTTGCACACCTTCAGTGCCGTTCCGTCCGTCTTCGTCCGCGGATACAGCAGCTTCGTTCGCGTGCTTCCGCACACCGGACACGTGCCCCGGGCTCGGCTGGGCAGATGCCACAGCGCCTTTCCTCTTTTTTGCTTGGCCATTACATTCAATCCCCCGTTTCATTCATCATTTCGCTGACTCTACATTGTATGAACGGGGGTGCCGCAACATGTTGCAAGAACATGGCTGAATGAGTACATACTTAAAATTTGAACATTGTTCAAGCCGCCCAGTCTTAAGAAAAAGCCAAAAAACCATAGAGGGAGCTTTAAGTAAACGTCCTCTATAGCTTATTGGCTATTGGCTGCTTAGGGTAAATCCTCCGAACAGAAGTGCTCCATCAATGAGCTGATGCCGGCTGCTTCTCCAAGAACAACTCGATTTCCTGCTTGGACGGGATGGAAGCCTGTGCACCGGGCCGTGTGACCGTTAACGCGGCGGCAGCTGCAGCGAATCGAAGCGCAGCTTCGGTTGCCATGCCCCCTGAACTCGCTGCCGCATATGCACCGATAAAGGTATCGCCTGCGGCCGTCGTATCCACGGGCTTCACGCGGCAAGCCGGCACGGTGATCCGTTCTCCTCGGCGATTTGCATAGAAGCATCCCTGCTCTCCCAGTGTAACGATCACGTTCTCCGTTCCCAGGCCTAACAATTTCCCTGCGGCAAGCTCGGCCGTCATCGGGTCTTCCACCTTCACGCCGCTGACGGCAGCCGCCTCCGTCTCATTCAGAATCAATGTATCCAGCAGCGGAAACAGCGACGGAGGCAAAGCCCGAGCAGGAGCCGGGTTCAGCCAGACGCGAACCCCCGCTGCACTCGCAGACTGAATGACAGCCACGTTTGTCTCCCACGGGATTTCATTTTGCAGCAGGACTGCATAAACATCCTCAAAGCGGACCTCCGCTTGGACATCAGCCTCCGTTAATTGGCCGTTGGCTCCCGCTGACAACACGATATGATTCTCGCCTTCTTCATTAACCGTAATAATCGCCATGCCCGAGGTGCCTTCCTTGGCTAGAACGGACTTCACCTCTACTCCCCGATCCTCCAGGGAAGAAACGAGCGTATCGCCAAACGGATCTTGGCCGACCGCTCCGATCATCGCACACTCCGCGCCGGCCATTGCGGCGGCCACGGCCTGATTCGCCCCTTTCCCTCCGGGGAAGAAGGACGTTCCGCTGCTGTGAATCGTCTCCCCCGGCAGCGGGAACTGCGATACGCTGCTGACCACATCCATGTTGATGCTGCCAATGACGTACAGCTTACCCACATCGATCTCCTCCCTTGTTGTCTCTAGTTACGATACGGACGTTCGGACCTGAACCTTTCGAATTTCGAGCTCCCCATCCTCCAGACAGCCGAACCCGAACATGCCGTGTTCAAATGCAGCGTCCTTGCACTCCAGAACACTTTCTCCATTGATATACAAAGTGAAATGATCCTTCTGCGCTTTCAGCTTGAAATGATATTCCTGCCCATGCTCCCAATCGTATCTTGCGGTGATGAGCCGTTTCACTCCGAAATCCTGCTTGATAAACGATACGGCGTTCGGACCGTCAAAGCCGGCCAAATAGTGCCTCATCACGCCCTGCGCTCTTACGATGAGACAATGGCTGTCCCCCGAGATCGGCGTGATAACCGCTTCGACCTCCATGTCCTTCGCATAGTAATTGCCAGAGTAGGATGAGGCATCCCCTTCTGCCTTCCCCCAGAGTGCGCCATCGCGCAGCTCCCATACTCCCCGATGGTGGGAGAACGGGGTGACTGAGCCGAATTCCTTGGCCTGCTTGGAAAAATCGATGGCGTATTTCGCCTCGCCCGTAATGCGGAACTGTCCGATGAACAGCCGGCCGATGGCTCGGTCTGCGAGAGGGGAAGGGCTCTCCAAGATCCAGCCGATCTCATCGATCATGGCCCCATTGGTATCCGGAATCACCCATTCGACATCGTTCCACTTTCCATTCTCCGGCGTAACCGGGCTCAGCAATATTTCTTCTCTATTATAAGTGTTGCGTACGTATGGTGTCAGCGTGACCGGCTCACCCTCCCATTGATCCGCATAGATTTTCGCAGAAACGGTTTGACCGCTATAGGCCAGCGGAGCAAAGGTCGGCTTATATTTCTCGTCATTGAACTCGGCTCTTCGGTAGAACGGCTTGTAATAAATTTTGCTGCTGTCACCCTCAACCAATCGGTCAAACACAATTTCGAGCGAGCCCCTGCCGTCATATGAATGCTGCACCGAGTGCCTGACAACAGGCGTCTTGAACGGATTGCTGGTGCGGAAGCCGTGGGTTGAGCCCGGCAGATCAAAATCGAAGTACACCTCGCCCGGCTTCACGCGCTCCACCAAATCCTGAGGGGCCGTTTCTCCGTTCAGCCGATAGCCGAGCAGCGCAAGCTCCCTGGCGAAGGTGGGGAAGTCGACCAGATTCAAATAGCCGGATACGCTCGAGGCAACGATAAAATCATTGATCGGCTTGCGATAGTGGTCCGGAATGCCGGCCAGACCGCCGTATACACCAAGAATGCTGCCGACATTGCCTGCGTTGCAGTCTGTATCCCAGCCGCACATCGACGCGATCTCGACCGTACGGGCGAAATCCCCTTCGCCATACAGCAGGGCAAGCACGCATACGCCGGCATTCGGGATAATATGGCACACCCCGGTGTATTTATCATAGCCCCAGTGGTCCTCCAGGTATTGCCGGCATGCCCTGAAATCTTCGGGATGCTCGCGATGGAAATCCAGGACCGCATGCACGACGCGTGCATACGTAGAATCTGCCGGAATCATGCGCAGCCCTTCGCTTATGATTTCACCGACGGAAGCTGCATCGAAAGCTTTGGCGATGCACGCAGCCATGAAGCGTGCGCCATAGAGCCCGTTGCCGTCATGGGATACGCTCGCCGCCTTCTCCGCGTATTCGGCGGCCTTCTCCGCCCGCCCGGGGAACAGCAGCCCCCAGGAGTCGATGAAGATCTGGCCTCCGATCTGCTCCGCCATTTCCTCTCCGTTCACCTCGATCGAGCCGGACTTCGGAGCGGGGATTCCTTTGCGGAGGTTCACGTAGGCACGATGCTCCGTGCTGACATCCTCCCCGCCCCACCAGAACATGCCGATGCCTTCGCGGGCATAATTGAGCCAAGCTCTGCCGACATCCTCCGGCTCCAATTCCCGGTCTGCTGCATCGTCATAAAGCGCCCGTATAAAAAACACCGGCCCGTTCGCATCATCATCTGCCGCAAACGTGGTATACGGCTTCACATAATCGCGGATATCCCCATATACGTCACGTATACGTTCGTAGGTCCAAGCCACTGGCTCAATGGGTGCTCCCAGCCGAATGCCGATGTTCATGCCGATAAATCCGGCATAGACCGACTCTACATAATTCTCAGGTAACATAAACGTCCACTCTCCCTCCCAGCCAGTTGAACAAGTTGTGCCAAGGCCAGTCATGTTCCTTCTTTCATTCCTTGATCGGGGCGGCAAGCTCGGTAGCCTCGTGTAATACCGATGTCTCCCTCAAAATAAGCCTTACCGCCCCTGGCAAGTCCGGCAAGTCACAGTCCGGATTTCCTGCTCTCTTGGATAACGAAATCCTGCTGAAACGACCGACAATTCTTCAGATCAGGTTGCTTGATAACGGTTCGAATCTAACGGTTCATATTCAACGCTTTAAATTCAAAGGTTTAAAGCAACTCATCCATCCATACTCGTTTTCTGCTTTCATAAATCCGCAGATCCTCCTCGATGATTCCGGCTGCGATTTCGGAGAAGCGGTCGGCGATGCCGCATAGATCCAGACGGTTCACCTTGTTTAACTGCTCGATGTCCTCGGTCCGAATCACTTCATAGCCATGCATAGCGCCAAGGATGACGCCGGCCATAACGCCGATGGAGTCGGTATCCCGGCCGGAATTGACGCCGTCCAGAATCGTCCGGTAATACTCGCCGTCATTCAGCACCATAAAGGCAAGCGCAAGCGGCAGCTCCTCAATCGACCACAGCCGGCTCGGTGTGTAATGGTTGCTTGGAACGCCCAACTTGTCGATATGACGGCTGACGTCATCGCCCATCGGCGAGTACTTCAGCAGGATCTCTTGGAACGTCTCAACGACCCTGTCCATATCGTCCCGGAACGGACGCAAGCCTCGGGCCGCTTCCGTCAGTTCGGCGATCGCAGCTTTTGTGCCGTCCTTCGCGAGGGCGATCGCCGTACGGACGATATCGTCCACCGTCACGCCCGGCTCGAAGGCTTTGGCAACGCAGGCTGCAAGCACACCGGCAGCCTCCAGTCCGTAGCTGCTCTGATGGCCCATCGCGAACAGAATCGCTTCATCATAAGCCGCTTTTGGATGGCAAGCATTGACGATTCCGATCGGGGCGATGTACATCGCCGCACCGCAGTTGACCATATTGCCGATGCCGCCCTCCCGCGGATCGCAGTTTGCCAGCACATGGCGCATGAAGATATATTTTTCCGGGTAAAACAGCCGATCAATAATCAGCGTCTCTTGATCCAGCTCCGGGACGTAGGTCTTGCGAAATGCGATTTCCTTCACGAATTCATTGCCCATGTCGTAGGCGTCCAAATGCCTGCCCTCGGTCATATACACCTTCATCAGCGCGATGGTCATCAGCGTATCGTCCGTAACGATGCCGTCCCCCCGCATCCTGCCAAGCCGGACATCGGCGGGAAGATCCGCCTTATGCCACTTGGTCATCAGCGACTCCACCCGGCCGTATTTGGACTTGATCTCCGCATAGGTCAGCTTCTCGACGGGAGCCCCCAAGGCATCCCCGAGCGCAGTCGATAGGACCACGCCCCTTACTCGGTCACGAAAGGATGTCATCAGCTTCAAGCTCCTTACTTGATGTTCTCGTTAGCATATTTCGTTATTTCCGTACCTCCGGCAGCATACCAAGCTTCAACAAATTCATCGAACTGGGACAGGTCCTTCTTGCCGGTAATGAAATCGGTCGAGTATTCCTTATACAGATTGTTCATCGCATCCCAGTTGGCAACGAATTGATCGGGAATCAGGAAATTGTTGTCCTCGGTGTAAAACTCCGAAGCCATGCTCAGCGACTCCGTTCCCGGCTTGCCAAGCAGCGGCGTCTTCAGCGGCGTTTCCGATTTCATCTCGGTCGGCTCCCAGAAGCGTGCATACCACTCGCTGTAATATTTGTCGTTCAGCACAATCTCGCCGTTCTCCACGGTAAAATGCTCGTTCTCGAATCCCAAACGGTCCAGCATTTGTCCTTTCGGGCTTGCCAAGTAATCAAACACCTGGAAGGCAATATCCTTGTGAGGGGACTGCGAAGAAATCGCGAGTCCGCGGGATTCCTTCGTTACGTCGGTTGCCCCGAAGCCCTGGCCTCCGTCTCCCTTGGCAGGCGGCAGCACGATCAGCTCGGCCTCCTTGCCTCCCAGATCCTGCATTCTTCCGTCGTACAGATCCAAGATTTTGCCGACGGTGCCTGTAATTACGGCCGCATCTCCTTTATAGAAGGCATCCTCCTTCGTGTCCCACTGCTTCGTGATGAATTGCGGGTCCAGCAAACCTTCCTTGTAAAGCTTGTTATAGAAGGTCAGCTTTTCCTTCTCGTTCTGGGATACCTTGGAATATTCATACGTTCCGTCAGCCTTCTTGAGCCAAGTCGTGTCAAGGCCGAAAGCGGTATTGAAAATGAAATTGATCTCGGCAATATCGCCGGCGGCGGTCAGCGCATAACTAGGCTTGCCTTCGCCCGGCTTTTTCTCCACCAGCTCTTTAAAGAAGGCGTAATAATTGTCGACGGTCGGATTTTCGATCAGCGCTTTCGAGCTGTCCATCGCATTGAACCAGTCGGCGCGGATCACCGGCGCTTTCGGCGCGAGCGGCTTGATCCACATTAGATACGGATAGCTCTCCATGCGGGTTTTGTTATGCGGCTCCATGATGTCCTTGATGTACTTGGATTTTTCGATATACGGCGTCAGATCCTCCAGCAGTCCCTGCTCCGAGATTTGCTGGTCGCCGCCCTGGAAATAGATGATGTCCGGAATCGTGCCGCCGAGCAGCAGCAGATTCAAATTCTCGGCATAGCTGCCTTGCGCCAGATCGACGAGCTCAAACTTTACGTTCAGCCCCTCATCTTCTGCCAATGCTTTCTCCAGCGTTTCGAAAAATTTTACGGAGACCGGATTGGCCGTCCCCTCATCCTTATACACGATCTTCAGCGTCACGGGATCCCCGCTTCCGTCAGGCTTTGCCGCTTCCGGCTCCTGCCCGGCGCCCGGCGCGTTCGAGTTAGAGTTCGATGTGCATGCGGACATGACCATAACCAGCATGGCAACGATTAACAACAGGCTTACCTTTTTCATTGGTTTGTTCTCCCCTTTTTAGAAAATGAACGTACGCGGCGGATACATCTTGCCTTCCCGGCTTAATCCTTGACCCCTCCTTCAAGCTCGCCCTTGGCGTAATATTTCAAAATGAAAGGATATAGGAACAGCAGCGGCACGATCGCGATGATGATCGTCCCTGCCTGCAAGGAAGCAAAATCGAAATTGATGGCGCTGTCGAACATATTCTGATTGCCCATCAAGGACGTGTTGTCCTTGCGGACGACGAACTGCCGCAACACCACCTGAAGCGGCCATTTGCCCGGCTCCGAGATGTACAGCGTCGCCCGAAAATATTCGTTCCAGTGGTACACGCCGTAGAACAGTCCCAGCGTGGCAAGCCCCGGCTTCGACAGCGGCAGAATGATCCGGGTGTAGAGCCGGAAATGCCCGGCGCCATCCATCCGGGAGGCTTCCAATATCTCCTCCGGAATATCCTGAATGAACCGCATCAAGATAAACAGGTAGTACACGTTAATCGCCTTATACAGAATCAAAGAGGTAAGCGTATTCATAAGTCCAAGATCTTTAATCAGCAGATACTCCGGAATCATGCCCGGCTCGAATACCATAATGACGATCAGGAGAAACAGCACCGCTTTTTTGCCGATAAACTCCGTTCTCGCCAGCACATATGCGGCCATGGACGTCAGCAGCAGATTCAGAAACGTCCCCGCAGCGGTTATCCACACCGAATTCATGATGCTGCCTGTAATCAGCGGATTGGCAAACAGCAGCTGATAATTGATCGTTGTGAAGCCTTTCGGCACGATATCCAGACCGCCCATCAGGTGGGCCTTGCCCGGGTCCGTCAAGGATAGCGCCAGCAGGTTCAGGATGGGAACCAGCACCATGAGCGTGAACAGGAACAGCAAGACATATATGACGATTTTCGAAAACTCCAGCCGTCTCATCATTCTCCCCCTTTACCAGACGCCCTTGCCCGAGATGCGTTTCGAAATGAAATGCGTGCCCAGGATGAGGACGATCCCGATGACGCCTTTGAACAGACTAGCCGCGGTTGCATACGCAAACTGCCCGTTTCCGATACCGATCCGGTATACGTAGGTGTCCAGAATGTCCACCACGCTGATGATGGAATCGTTCATAAAGTTAAACACTTGGTCGAAGCCCGCATTCATGAAGAAGCCGAGGTTCAGAATGAAGACGGTTACAATCGTGCTGTACAAATGAGGAAGCGTAATGTACCGCATTTGCTGGAGCCGGGTGGCGCCGTCGATTTTTGCGGCCTCGTATAATCCCGGGCTGATCTTCATGATCGCGGCCAGATAAATGATGGAATCCCAGCCTGCGCTCCGCCAAATTTCGGAGAAAACAAGCACCCAGCGGATATGCTCTTTGCTGGTCATATAATCGACCGACGGCAATCGAAAGAAATTCGCAATCAGATTGACCGCGCCGTCCGCCGGATTCAGCAGGCTGATCCAGATCCCCGCGATGACGACCCAGGACAGAAAGTGCGGCAGATAGACGACGGATTGCACATACTTGCGGTATTTGCTGCTGCGCACTTCATTAATGAGCAGGGACAGCATGATCGGAATCGGGAATACGAAGATGATTTTCATCAAGCTGATAATGATCGTGTTCTCCAGTACGCTGGTGAAGGCCGGCGAACTGAACAAGGTCTTGAAATGCTTCCAGCCGACCCAGACATGGTCGCCCAGAATGCGATAATCCTGGAAGGCGAGCTTCATGCCATAGAGCGGAATCAGGTGAAAGATGAAAAAGTAGAGCAGAGGTAAGGCCAGCATGGCGTACAATACCCAATCCTGCCTCAAGCGTCTGAGCACCTTCATCGTCTACTCCTCCTCTGATTGATGGATGGCCAGCTTCATCAGCGGAGCATGCTGCTGTGCTCCGTACACATCGCGGTCGCCGACGCTGCCCGACGAAATATCCCGCGAGATGGTCACTTTGAAGCCGAGTGCCTGGTCAAAAAACACCAGATGGTGAATCTGTTCCTCCTTGACCCGGTACAGATCGCAGATGGTTCGTTTCGTAATGCAGCCGGATTGTTTAACTCTGTCATAATCGTCTTTGGAATCAAACAGGACGTCCAATGTAATCTCGAAGGGGCCGGAGTTCTTGCTCCGCAGCACCTTCGCCACGTCACCGAGCACGGTCATGCTTATAACCTCCCTTTCGAAACTCGATACGGAACGCATTGTCGGTCAATTCCATCAGGTGATACACGGAGAATTCGTAAACAGGGCCGAACTCGATATCGCTTGGGGCGAATGGAAACGCCAGATTGCCGGCCGTTGCCTTCCGGCCCTCATAGCCGTAATGCAGGAAGGTCGATCGGACGGTGGCGCATATGCTGCTAGCCAGCTCCTGCGTCCTCGCAACCACTTCGAACATCACCCCGACCTCGTGCCCCTGGAAGGGCTCCGTCTCTTTGCTGCCGAGTACGCCGTTCTTCCCGTAATTGTAAAACCGGATCTGGTAATCCGATTCGGGAATTTCGCTGTAATACTCTCTCGCCTGACTTCGGACGTAATCCTCGACCTCCTCCAGCTTCCCGATCAGAATCGGGTCGCGGATCCCCGCAATCACGAAGGTGCGGTAGGCGACGCGCCTTGCTCCTTCCAATTTGACGAAGTATTTCTCGGCAGGAAGGTACCGGCTTCCGCTGACGCGGACGATGCCGGGCTCCGTCTCTTCGAACCGGCAATCCTCCAGATCCAGCGTAAAGCCGGGCCCGTGCAGGATGTACGGATGCTCCTTCTCATAGAAGGTATGGGCCGCAACGCTGGTTGGACTGCAGGTGCGTGCCGGATTCAGGGACTGAACGGTAAAGCTGTCTTCCCCTATGGTGCCAAGTATGCTGTCCTTCGTCGTGCCGGGCTCTGCACACAGCGCGCCGCATTCGAGAATTTTGCCGAGATGGTAGGAGAGCCCCGGGTCCTTCCCGTGGAATATGCCGATCGCTGCGAAAGGGGACGGATCATAAGCGCGGCCGCAGACAATGATCTCGCTGCCGGCTTGAAGCGCTTCCACGATAGGCTCATGTCCCATTTGGGCCACGATGCTCTTTGTCGTATCGATCATCTCATCCGTCAGCGGCGGGATGTTCGGGCTAAGCGGCTGAATGCGTCCTTCCCTCTTCGCCTGATGGATTTCGTCTTGCGTGAAGTCCGCCCAGATTACCGATACCTTCGCCTCCATCTCAAGCTCGCTCAATATTTCGTCAATGATCGCAAGCGTCCAATTGACATGCGTTCTGGCGCCGGAACCGCCGGCTGAGCCGATGATGATCGGGATGTTCCGGGGGAGGCCGGCAGATAGCATGATCTTCAGGTCTTTCTTTACCGCGCGCTTGCTGACGATGGATACGCCGGCGCCCAGCTTATGCGGTCCCCCGTCGGTTGAGCCAGCATCGACCACAATGCCGTGCAGCTCGTACTTCAATCCGTTCATGAAGGATTGCTCCGGAAACCCGTATCCAAGCATCCCGCAGGGGGATAAAATTCGAATGTCTGTATTCATCTGCAGTCCCTCTTTACCAAAATATTCACTCATGCCCATTGGATAATTGGATTATCCAATTTGTGTTAAAAAAGGGGAAGCCACTCCCCTGCTATGCATGAATGTAATTGTTCTGTATGTTCTCCTTCACCCGGCTCAGATGGTTCAGCAAGGCGAGCTTTGCCTTCACCGGATCGCGTTCCTTAATCGCCTGTAAAATAAGCAGATGCTCCTCATAGACCTCGCTTTTGCGACCGGGGATCGCTTGGGTCTTGTTCAAGGTGCGCTGGAGCAGGTCCATGTGCAGCTCGATCATATTCACGAGCACGACGTTATGCGTGGCCTTCGCGATCGATAAATGGAAGGCCTGATCCGGCTTGGAACGGTCTTCGTCATCTAACCCGACCTGTCCCCACTTCTCAAAGGCCGCCTCGATGTCGGCGATATCCTCTTCCGTTGCCCGCTTGGCCGCCAGCTCCACAATGCCCGTCTCGAACAGCTCCCGGGCTTCCAGCAGCTCAATGATCGTCGCCCGTTCGATATTGTCGAGAATTCGGCTTCGGTCCTCCGCAACATCCAGCGCCTTGCTGAGAAAACGCCCCCCTCCGGGCCTTGCTTCGATCAGCCCTTCCCGCTCGAGAATGCGGAAGGCCTCCCGCAGCGTTCCGCGACTGATCCCGAACGATTGCGCCAGCTCACGCTCGGTCGGCAGAACATCGCCGGGGCTCAGATTTCCTTCTAAAATCAAATTTTTGATCTGTTCAATGACGTCCTCATATACCCGATGATATTTAATCTTCTTAATGGTCATATGATTTCCCTCTCTATCCTTCATGACAATCACTAATTGGGTCATCCAATGGACCGCAGATTTAGCATAAACCGTTCACAATTGGGCTGTCAAGCAAAAAATATAGCGCTTACATATTAATTCAGACCCGTTTATTCGAATTTCCGGCATCGTTCCAGAGTAATTGGGTGATCCAATTCGCGAAGAACTGCGGCTATAATATCCTGATCGTTCATGGCTTTGTGAGCCTCCGAAATAAAACAAGCTTCTTCTACAGTGCGCCTAAATACTGCAAAGCACAACCCCCGTTTCTTAGGCGGGGGCATCTTAGGTGTAATATATTAACGATTTATTGTTCGAACGTGCTCCCTCCCTGTCGCATGGGATTGGCCACCTGCATGTGACGACTTATGCCGCTATCCTGAGAGCCGCTAAAAACCAAGCGAAAAAAATGCTGCGAGTCAGCGCTTCCGCCTGGCAAACGCATATCTTATGCTTCCATACAAGCCGCACAGCATCAGAAATAGGGCCGCGCCCTGTACCGTAATTAGTTTTCCACCGCGCAGTACAGCGCCGAAGGATACCTGGGACTGCAGATGTTCAACATGTTCATACTGGCTTTGAATGTCGGGCACATAGGTTTGAGTCAATATCATTCCCTGGAAGACCCCGAACAACATATATCCGCCGCATACCGCGATGGCGAACAATACTGATTCAAGCGCGATCCGTTTCCATGAAATCATAGCATCATCATCCTCCATCATTGCATCCCATAATCCCGGATAGGTTGACTTCCTCTAAAGCCAGCCGACAATAACGCTGATCATATATCCAGCGGGAACGATGACGAGCTGGGCCAGCATCGTTCCGAAGAATCGCGAAACCATGAGCATGGTATACACCTTGCCCAGCTGATTCTCCGCTTCTTCATCCCGCGTAGCTTTATCGGTGATCAGGCCTAGCTGAGGGTCGATAAAAATCGTTAAAATAATGGTAGCCATGCCGTTGATTAACCCCGAGGCTTGGGAGGCCATGGTGCTATGCGCGGGCACGAGATGAGCCGCATACAACGACGAAAGCACCCCGACGGTATAAAAAGCGGTCACGACGACATGAAGTAAAATAAAGCGGTTGGGCACGCCCAAATATCGAAACTGGCTCAAGCTGAGATTGGGCTTCTTTATGTAATGCCTTGTATTTTTGAGCTGACCGACCGTCACGCTCGAGATCAGCTTCGGGATGGAGCCGGCTACTTCAAGCTTGTTGATGATTCGTCCGAACAGGTTGACGAAGGTCGGGAACAGCGCAATGGCTGCGATGGTGCCGATCGAAGCGGCAAGCAATATGATCCGAAAATAGGAGAGCACGTCAAATGACGTGTGTTCTTCGGCGTAATCCACGAATTTGGCGGTGAGCGGGGCCTGGATTAAATTCGAGGTCCGCGACACCAGCAGGACGATGCCCGTCAGTGACAGCGCTACCGCTATTTTATTCAGCTTAACGCCTGCATAACGGATCGAGTAGGACAATGTTTCCGCCGTATGAATGACCATCGTTAGGACAAAGACGACAATCAGCGTTTGAATCATAAGCGATTCCTCTGAATGGTGATATGAAAATCCGTCCCGTACTGATAAAGGTCCAATTTGCGGGCAATTCGCTGTGAGCTCAGATTGTCCCAAGCCGTGCTGTATAGCGGAATACGCCCCAACCGCCGAATCTCCCAGCCCCATCGTGCTGCCGCTTTGGCAGCGAGTCCCCGCCCCCTGAAATCGGAGGCCGTGCTGAGACTTGCCTCCGCCGCCTTGGCGGAAGTCCGGGCCGAGCAGCAGACGGATACGGCCGTATCGCCGATCACACAGCCTATGACCGGCAGGCGTTCCTCAAGCTCCGACTTGATCTCTGAAAAGTAGGTCTCCAGCAAGTCTGCGTTGGATTGATCAATGAACACGATGCCCGGATCGGCTGCTGGCTCGATCGGTTTGTCCGGGAACACATAGGCCGGCCCGACCCATATCTGCTTTACCGGCATGTATGTCTCGATCGTCTTGCTCATCTGCACGATGCTCATGTTAGTCCCCCGTTCGCATTGCATCCGCAGCTCTTCCTCCATGGGGTCCGGCATATCTGCCGCTACCAGCACCTCCCGTCCGAAGCGTGTTGTGCCAACGAACACTGCCGTTTCGGCGGCTTGCGACGGCTCATTGATGCCGATGATCCGCCTTCGGCCGTCCAGCAGGTATAACGTCTCCGACTGGATCCGCATCAGCTCCGCATCATCGTATGCGGCATAGGGCATAAGTTTCCCTCCATCCTTCGCGTTATCATTACGTAACGGATACCTTCCAGCTGAACCAGGTTCGTGCTTTAGCAAGCCTACATGGCATGAGAGGCCTTGGTCAGCTGGAATGCGGCCTTGGTCAGCTGGAATGCGGTAAGCTCTCCTTCTCTTTGAGAAGTGCAGCGGTTCGCCGATAAATCGCATCCAGCTCCTGCCTGCTGACAAGACTGGCATCGTGCTCAAACGTCACATGAAATTGATGATTCCTCGTCGCTGCGTATTCCAAATAGGCATATGCGTCGCCGAACCGCTCATCCTCGTCATGCTCGGGCAGCACCGGGAGATGATGCTTGAACGTACCGCCCTCATAACGGACATTGCTGTAGTGGACCACATCGATTTGCGGCGCGAGCGCCTCCATAAAGGAATACGGGGCGAATCCGGGAAAAGCCCTGCGGGCGATATCCAGCCTTGCCGTATCCAGCACGAAACGAATCTCCGGATAGGCCAGAAATGCATCGATCACGATGTCACCGTAATCCCCGAAGAAGTCATGCTCCAACACGATCCGCTGCTTAAAGCGCTGCTGCAGCTCGGCGAGATGTTCAAACAAGGTTATGGAGATATCCCTGAACTGCCCTCTGCCCAGCTGTTCGCAGCTGTAGCGGTGTCCAATGTCGGGAAGCCGCGGAAAGGGCGTGAAGGGCTCTTGAAACACCGGATAAAACGGATAGTGGAACAGGATGTAGTCCGCATCGTAGGATGAAGCCAGCTCAACCTCGGAGGTTATGTACTGCAGCTCTTCCTTAAACTGCCGGGGGGCGGGTGCATTTAACACAGGCAGGCGGTATCCGTCTTCCGCAAGCACCGGTCCATGGATTCCATATCCAAGCCCGTGCTGACGGCAGAAATCCCGGACCTGGGCTAAAGCGGCTCGATCCGGCAGGCAGCATACCTCCATCCCGGTGATCAGCGGCATGGCCAGCTGCTCCCACCGATCGGGGCTAAATTGCTCCCACATGCCGATCTGCAATCGTCTCATGCTAGGCCTCCCCCCTCGCGGCAATGGCCTGATTCCAAGGGGATAGATCATCGATCTGTACCCGCGAACCCGTTTCGGATGAACGAAGGATTGCATCCATGACCGCCTGGGTTCGGTGTCCGTCCGCAACGTTCGGGATTTCGAGCGGCGACGGCTTGTCTGTCAGCTTCCTATAGATGCTGTCGATCATCGGATAGAAGCCGCCGTAGTAATGAACGGCCGGAACCGTCAATCCCTTCGGCGGTTCTACGCCCTCAATCTGAACTGGCTCCAATGCTCCTCCTCTGCTGAATTCCAACATACGGTCATCTCGCATAACGAGCGTCCCCTCATCCCCGTATATCTCCAGTCTCCATCCCGTACCGGTTCTGCCAGGCAGGAATACGTCCACCGCCAAGCTCGCACCGCTGCGGAACCGGCCCGTGAATGCAAATGCATCGTCGGCATTGCGCACCTCACGGCCGTCGCTGCCTTCATAACTCGGAATATGCGTCCTGAGATCTCCCTGAACCTCGGCAATCTCTTCTCCCATCCACCACATCAGGGAATCGATCATATGGGACCCGACGGCGAACAGGAAGCCGCCTCCCTCCTCGCTTCGGCCCTCCCAGCCACGCTGCCCTCCCGCCAGAGTGGAATAGCCCGAGAAGCTGCCGCAATACCGAATATGCTGAATCCGGCCCAGTAGTCCTTGGTCCAGCATGGCTTTAATCCGCTGCCGAAGGGGTGTAAGCCGCCATAAGAAATTAACGAATGCGCATCGCTTCAGCCGATTCGCCTCTTCGACCAGCTCCAGGGTTTGTCCGGCATTTATGGCGAGCGGCTTCTCTACCAGCACATGATGCCCGGTTCGGAGGGCTTGCAGCGCCATGCCGTGATGCTGTGCGGGCGTGGAGGCAATCGATACCAAATCCAGCTCCTCCGATTCCAGCATTTCACGCCAGTTGCTGTAAAAGGCGATGTCCTGAAACGAACGCTTCGCTCCATGATCGCTTCGATATACGCTGGCGATCGATTTCAGTTGAAAGCCCGGATGCAGCCGGAAGATGGGGGCGTGAACCTCGGCGCCGAAGCCGGTGCCGATAATTCCGACATTGATTTTGTTCATGGATACGCTCCTTACCGCGTGATATTGCTGATTAGTTCAACTGACTATTTCCACGTTAATCCCTGACGACCTTCCTCAATAACTTCCCGTCTCTACCAAAAATTCCTATCGCGTAACCTCGTACCCAGAAGCTTCCGGCAGGACATCGAGGTTCCACGCCCGCATCGTCCTTCGAAGGCTAAAACGGCGGAATGGATTCATCGCATGCTCTGCCTGGGCATGGCGTATAAACAAAAGCTCCATCGTTACTCTCACCGGTACCTGTCTTGAAGAACCGATGCTAATTTATGATGCTGCGTTTGCCTGTGTTCATGCTTTGACCCAAGCTGGCGGGTCATGCTATGAATGTACATGCCAGCCTTCTAACTCGCTTCCATTTTAACATTATTTACCTCCGATGTGTCTGTTTGTGCTAAAAATCTGTTGGGGCTCCACCATCGAGGAAATCATCTGAAACTTTTACCAGATCAGAGTCGTTACAAAAACATGAAGCATTGCAAACCTATCCAGAGGATTGCAAAGCTACCGAGCAACTTCGAGCAGCTCGAATAGGAGCAAAATGACGGGCATGTGACATAATTATTAACCTTTGTTGTATGAATTCTAATGACCGGTTCAACGGAAACAATAGAAACTTATTTTTCAACGCAATTAATAGACACTTATCCATTGTCAAGGAGGTTTCCCGTGCGAAAAAATCTGATTGCGTTCCTGGTGCTCGTCATGTTCGCCTTAACGATCGGCTGCGCATCATCCCCCAAGCCTGTTGTTATCAACGAATACAAGATGTCGCCCGTGCATGAGGACTTCCCTGTCCCTGAGCAAGCGCTGGAGCGTGAGGTGACGTTCAGGAATCCGAATATCGCGGAGGGTGCAAAGTACGAGTTGGAAAATATCGGAGGCGAGCAGGGATTATATCCGCCGAAGGCTTTCCTGGAGGGTATCAGAGCTTCCGGCTGGACCGAGATCGAGGAAGAGCGTCTGGGTCATGTGCATTTTTTTCGTAAGGATGATACGAAGATCGCCTTGGAAATTCGAGAGGATTCGATTGACGTGTATGAGCTGAAACAAGTTGACGCCCCTTAGAGACTCGAATCTGTTATGATACGCCGGTTGACGCACACCACGTCTCGTTTTAGGGGAACGCCGTTAGCTGCTGCCCTACTTTCACGCCTCGACTCCAGCAAGTCCCGAAACGGGACTTGTTCTTCTTTTTGCGGGCCTCCTGGCCTCTGCAAGTCCTTAAATAGGACTTGTTCTGACCTACTTTCACGCCTCGGCCCCAACAAGTCCCGAAACGGGACTTGTTCTGTCTTTTGCGGCGCTCCTGACCCCTGCAAATCCTTAAATAGGACTTGTTCAAGCTCTATCTTCCACGCCCAGCCCCAACGAGTCCCGAAAGCTGTCCCAGGTCTATACATACTCTGGTAACACCTCCAATATTATCGCATGACGGCTTTGCTCATTCCGACCGCCCCCTTGAATTCTAACTTCTGGAAACAATCATATATATTACCAGTTATATACAATCTTCACTTTACATGATAAACTAGCGCTATATTACATTGCAGCGTCGAGGCGGTGCGTTTTGATATTTTGAAATTGCATATTTCGGAGGAGTAAGATGAAAGCAATTATTCTCAAGTGGAACCAAATAAGTCTTGTAAAACGAATTTTGGCGGGGATCATTGCAGGGATTATCCTTGCCCTGATTGTTCCCGGTGCGACTGGAGTCGGTTTATTCGGTACTTTATTTGTATCCGCGTTAAAAGCGGTTGCCCCTGTATTGGTGCTGTTCCTCGTCATGTCCGCCATCTCGAACCATGCGAAAGGCCGTCAGACGAATATGAAATCGATCCTTGTCCTGTACGGTATAAGCACATTTCTGGCGGGGCTGGTGGCGGTCATCGCCAGTTTTATTTTTCCGGTAAGCTTGTCGCTGGTCACGGGATCGACGGACCTGACTCCGCCAGAGGGCATTCTCGAAGTGCTGAGGACCTTGCTGTTACAGGTTGTCGATAATCCGGTCAACGCACTGATGAAAGCCAATTATATCGGAATCCTGGCATGGGCGATCCTGCTGGGCCTGGCTCTGCGAAGCGCTAAGGAGGGAACGAAAAGCCTGCTGACAAATGTCTCGGATGCGGTATCCCAAATCGTCAAATGGGTGATCCAGCTTGCTCCGTTCGGTATTATGGGGCTTGTCTTCGAATCCATTACCGCAAACGGACTAGCGTCCCTGCTCGATTACGGGAAACTGCTGCTCCTGCTTGTCGGATGCATGCTGTTTATCGCGCTTGTCGTGAACCCGCTCATTGTCTATGCAAGGCTGCGCAAAAATCCGTATCCGCTGGTGCTGACCTGCCTTCGGGAAAGCGGCATTACCGCGTTCTTCACCCGCAGCTCTGCGGCCAACATACCGATCAATATGCGATTATGCGAGAAATTAAAGCTGAACCCGGATACGTATTCGGTATCCATCCCGCTAGGCGCCACGATCAATATGGCGGGGGCAGCGGTGACGATCTCGGTCTTGACGCTGGCAGCGGTCCATACGCTCGGGATTCAGGTGGATTTTGGCACAGCGCTTATTCTCAGCATTTTATCGGCGATTGCCGCAGCAGGCGCTTCCGGGGTGGCTGGGGGGTCGCTGCTGCTCATTCCGCTGGCATGCAGCTTGTTCGGCATTTCGAATGACATTGCCATGCAGGTAGTTGGCGTAGGCTTTATTATCGGCGTTTTGCAAGACTCTTGCGAAACCGCGCTGAATTCTTCCTCTGACGTGCTGTTTACGGCCACGGCGGAGTATGCGAAGAAGCGTAAAGAAGAAAACGCAACGATTGCGAAAGCCTAATGAAAGCAGTCGGTCTGTGAACTGTCCTTCCATGGCTTGTAGTGGATAATTAGGGAAGTCAATTTGGTATTATCCCCTTATGGTATACAGTGAAAGAAGAGTTCTTATTCCAATGAATTCAACGCTGTAGATCTGAGGGGATTTTTTTATTCCCCAAGAAACGACAAGCCTCAAACCGATGTAACAAAGGAACTATAAATAGGGGCGCGCCTACGATTGGAGGAAAATTGGAGTTACTCCATGATCATCGGGACGCTAGGGATCAGGAGAGATAGAATTTGTCGGATGCTGCACGAATGATGGCAGAGCGGCAGAACACATGGCTTACTACAACGAGAGATGTTCGCAAAACAAATTGGCGATCTATCCCCGTAGAATGCCGGGAACAAATCGCCGCTTAAACTTCCTTTTTGTTGTCTGCGGTAGCAGGGCTACGACCTATTGACCTAGCGCGCTATGTGTTTTTTCATGCCGATCGTAAATGCCGTAAAACCCAGCCTTTCATAATAGCCTTCCAATTCTTGTTCGCACAGCAGCTGGGGGATGACTCCAAACTTCTCGCACTGCATGACGAGCCTTTGAACGATACCGGTGCCGATCCCTCTGGCCTGAACATCCGGATGCACACAAATGCCGCATAGAAGTCCGGTAAGGACTCCGTCCGAAATGACACGTCCCATGCCCACGAGGCGCTTCCCTTCATAGGCATAAACACTATACCAGCTTCCTGCGCACATGGCTTGAAGGTCTCCAATGTTCAAGTTCAGGAAGTTCCAGCCTAATGTCTCATATAATTCGAGCAGCGCCGTAAAGTCCCCGGGCAGCTCCGACGTATAAGTAACTGCAGGCTCAACCTGGCTCATATGCTCCCGCTCCCCTTGACGGGGTACGCCATAACGCTCATAAGCGCATTTTCCGCCTGGGTAGCATCGAGGCGGCTGTACTGCACATAGACGGGCCCGCTGCAGACGACCTCCATGGCGTACGGCACGCCTGCGGGAATCGTCCGGCCATCAGCGCTTAGCGAGCTCGTACGAATGTGACGGGTACGTCTCCCCGGCACGATCGTTTCCATGCCCATCAGCGGCTCGCGATCCTCGAAATAGGCATGAATGGTCACCGTCACGTCTTCCTCCGATGTATTCAGCACGCATACCGACTCATGACTCGTCAGTTCCCCGCTGCTCTGCGGCGGGATATAGCCATCGGGAATGATCCACAAAGTCTCGCCTTTTGACATTCGAAAAACACCTCCTGACGCATTTTTAGCTCTCGCTTTATAGTAAACATTCGTCGCACAGGGCATCGGCTCCTCTACAACCTTTAAGGCATTGGCGAAAAGAGAGGAGCACGCTTCTACCTTTCGGTTGCCGTTAGATTACGATAGGTCATCAGCTGACGCTCATCCCTGCTGCATCCGCAAAAACAAGGACAACGGCTGAAGCGCCAAGGACTTCAAACCCTCGGCCACCAGTTCGGCCAGACGAAGAGCTCCCCTCTCCTGAAAATGCGTATTGTCCGAAACCCCGAGCGGAAAGTTCATCCACTCTCCCGGCGCTCCCCACATGAAGATCGAACGTGTACCTTCCGGACCGAGCTCGTTGAACAGCCCCATGCTGATTGCAGCCAGATCGACAAGCGGCACCTGCTCTTCCTGCGCGAGCTCGCGGACCGCGGTAACATAATCTCCATGCGTGTCCTTCAGCCGGACGTTATCATCAAAAAAACGCCGGTGAACCGAGGTGACCAGAATCGGCACGGCCTTTCTCTCCCTGCAGCCGTCGATGTACATCCTCAAATGCTCCTTGTATGTCGAAAAAGGCTCCGTATATCGACTAGGGTCAGACTTCTGGTCATTGTGGCCGAATTGGATCAACAGATAATCCCCCGGCCGCATGCAAGTCCATATCCGGTCCAGCCTGCCTTCGTCCACAAAGCTTTTCGAGCTTCGACCGGAAGCGGCGGCATTGATTACAGCTGCATCCTGCTTCATCCAGGCCGGCAGCATCTGGCCCCAGCCGGCATAGGGATAGCCATCGGCAGGCTGATTCGCCACGGTTGAATCCCCTGCGATGAACAACGTGCAAGCATCCGGTGCCGGTGCCAGTTCCAATCCGTTCAATCGCGGCGCTCTTCCAGAAAAATAAAGCACGATCCGCCTCTCGACTGCCGGCAACGTTACGCTGAAACGCTCCATATAACCGGGCGGCGTCCGCAGCTGATACAACAGCATCTGTCCGTCCGTTCCCTTGACCGTCGTCTCGGTCGCAAACCACGGGTCGCCGATCGTCAAACGAAGCGTATATAATCCGTCCTTCGGCACGTCCACCCGAAAGGCGGCTTCAAGCGGGATGACAAAGTCAGCGCCCAGTCCCGTCTCCCCCTCCCTTCGTATTCCCGTAAGGCCAGAAGCGGATAAGAAACCGTACCCCCGCTCCGGCTCGTACAGCGTGTCGGACATAATTTTCACGTAATCCAAGGCAGGCTCCCCGGTTCCGAAATCAAAAGCATAGCGGTCCTCGCTCTGCATCATAGCACCCTCCCGTTAAATCGCTCTTTCCCCATTATGCACGATCCCAAATGCGCAATTCCATCTATTTATCCGGCTATTTTGTTTAAATTTCCGGTCAACTGCCAAAGGCCGAAGCGGCACCTCGCAAGCCGGATACCGACGCTGGATAACCATGTTGACAGCGTTTACAACCCGGTACATAATGTGTACACAACATTTCAACTCCAAGGTAAGGAGACGGATGCCGTGAGGAAGTGGACCACAGTCTACAAAAATATGAAAATCAAAAACAAGCTGTCGCTCCTCATCGCGCTGATCGTGGCCATGGCATTCACTTTCGCGGTCATCGTTCAGCAGTATGCCTTCTCCATCTACGACGGGCAGCTGTACCTCAAATCGTCCAAGGTCCTACACTTGTCCTCATCAGCCATCGAATCCGAGCTTGAGCGAATCGAGCAGTTATCTTTCAACATGGTTACCGACACGGAGATCCCAGCAAATATTACGGGCGATTTCCAACAGCGACTCCGACTATGACCGGCTCACCTTGAGACAGCGCCTTGTCGATCGGCTCCTCAACTACGTGGGATCCGAGCCTATGCTCTACTCCATCCACCTGATCGACTCCTTCAACAAACAGTACGATGTCGGCAGCGTCATACCGATCGCTCCCTCCAAGATGCAGCATATCATGCAGCTTGCGGGCGATGCCGATGGTGAAGAGCGCTGGTTCTCCCCCGATGAACACGACCCGGCCCTGCTGCTGTCCAGGGAGATCCGCTCCTATTCAGGAACCCTGTTCGACCTTCAATATCTGGGCACGATCGTAGTTCGGGTCAATATCGACAAGCTTGTACGTACATCTGCAGCTGAGGAGGGAGAGCTGATCATGACCTCGGGAACGGACGTCATCTACCCGACCCGGCCGAACTTCGACCCGGCGTCCATCCAGGCTGACGTATCATCCGGCAGCGGATATTTTACCCGGGAGATTGAAGGGCACACGTATTTTGTTGCATATAACCGTTCCTTCAATACGGGCTGGACTTATATTAATGCTACCCCCTTCAATCAGGCCTTTAGGCAAATCATTTTTATCAAAGAGCTTGTCATCATGGTATTCGGCATGATATTCGCCGTCGCCATTCTGCTGGGCATTCGGTTCAGCCGGGGCCTGACCAAGCCGATCGAAAGCTTGATCGCCCGGATGAAGCTGGCCGAGAAAGGGAATTTCGCTGAAGCTAACGTACTCCCCCAAGACGCGGCGCCCGTCGCGATGGATGAGCTCGGTCTGCTGCACCGGACGTTTCGTCTGATGGTGGAGAGAATCAATGTCCTGATCACCGAAAATTATGCGAGCCGGCTGCTCGTCAAGGAGACCGAATTCAAGGCCCTCCAAGCCCAAATCAATCCACATTTCCTTTACAACACGCTCGAGTCGGTCAACTGGCTTGCAAAAATCAACAAGCAGACGCAAATCTCCGATATGGTACAGGCGCTGGCCTTCCTCCTTCGCAACTCCGTCAGCCTGAAGGAGCCGATTCTTTCTCTACGAGAAGAGCTCGAAATCGTCAAGAACTATATCATCATCCAGAAGTTTCGTTTTGAGGACCGGCTCGAGTTTAGCATGAACGTACCGGATGAGGACCTGGAGCGCAGACTTCCGAAGCTGTCCCTGCAGCCGCTGCTTGAAAATGCAATCCACTACGCGCTGGAGCCATCGGTCGAGCCATGCAGAATCGCCCTGTACACCCGGCGGGAGGAGCATGCCTTCTGCGTCATCGTTGAGGATGACGGACCGGGCATGGCTCCGGACACCCTCGACCGGCTTCGAAGCGGAAGCCTGCAGACGACAGGCAACGGCATCGGACTGCTTAACATCGACGAACGCCTGAAGCTCGCCTTCGGCGACAATTACGGTTTATATATCGAGAGCCGACCTGGGCTCGGCGCCCGCATCATTCTATCACTGCCACTATAACGGAGGGATTCCCATGTACAAAGTTCTGCTCGTAGACGATGAGCGCATCATTCTGGATGGTATTTCCCGCATGGTGGACTGGTCCGCCTATCAAACCGAGCTTGCGGGAACCGCTCAGAACGGCATCCAGGCCTACGAAAAAATCGTTAGCGATTCTCCGGATATCGTCGTGTGCGATATCCGCATGCCCGGCCTTGACGGGCTCGAGCTCGTGGCCAAAACCTATGCAAGCCATCCCCACATCAAATTCGTGCTGCTGTCCGGCTTCGGCGAATTCGAATACGCCAACCGCGCCATGCAGTACGGGGTCAAGCATTATTTGCTGAAGCCGACCGATGAGTCTAAGATCGGGGAAGCGCTGCAGGAGGTTACCTTTGACCTGGCGGATCACCGCCGCAAGGAAGCTTTCATTCAGGATATGAAGCACCGTTTCGAGAAAGTGCTTCCCCATGTGAAGGAGCAGGTGCTGAAAGAATTCGTGACGAACAAGACTTACGGTCATAATGACTTGGAGGAATATCGCAGACTGTTCCAATACGACTTCGACCGGCCGGTGCAGCTGCTGCTGTTCCAGCTGGAAGGCGAGGCGGATTACGAGCATCTATTCGCCGTGAAGAATATTGCCGAGGATCTGCTGGACACCACCCTTCTTAGCACCACCATCGGCCCGCATGTGCTGGTTCTCATTGAGGAGCGTCCCGGGCTTCAACTCCATGACCGGATCCAGGACATCCGCTGTACGTTCAAGCAGTATTACAAGCTGGACGTGACGGTTGCCATCAGCGATCCTGGGCCCGTAACGCTGGCCCGCAAGCTGTACCGCGACACGCTGCAGTGCCTGAATTACCGCTTCTACCTGGACGAGAGCGGCATCATTACGACGAACGACACGCTGCAATCCGAAGACGACAGCGGTGCATTTTCCTTCGACGAGCAGCGTCTGTGCATGCCGGTGCGGTCCGGTCACCACCAAGAGGCCCGGCAGGCGCTGAATGAATTCATCCATGAACTGAAGAGGGCCCAGCTGAGCATTGAGATGACCAAGTCCCACGCCATATCGCAGTATGTATCCCTCATTCGGCTGACGGATCCCGAGGAGATGGCGGAACGATACGAACGGATACCGGTCATCGCGGAAATGACGACTCTCCAGTCGATCCAGGCATTTCTGGAAGAAACGGTCATCGAAATTACCCAGCGGAATTATGAACGGAACACCATGAAATATAATGCGATCGTCCGGAGAATGATCGAGATTATCGAGGAACAGCTTGGCAATTCGGAGCTGACCCTGAACCTGGTCGCATGCAGCATGCTGTACATGAATGCCGACTATCTCGGAAAGCTGTTCAAAAAAGAGACCGGCGAGAAATTCTCGAATTACGTCATGAAGCTGCGCATCAAGCGCGCGACCGAGCTGATGGCGAAGGACCCGGATATCAAAATTTTCGAAATGGCCGAGCAGCTCGGCTTCGGCGACAATCCCCAGTACTTCAGCCAGGTGTTTAAGAAGCAAATGGGCTGCACGCCTTCGGAATACATGAAAAAAGAGGGCTAGGCTTGTACGTACATATCTGCTTTTTGAACAAAGTGCACGGTTTTTTTCCTTACTCTTTCCCTTGTTACACATAATAATTGGGAATGTAAGCACTATCAAACGAGTCACAGATGGGTTCATCAACCAAGGGGAGGAAATGGAATGAGAAAAGTGTTAACCGCAGTGCTCATGTGCTCCTTGCTCGGAAGCCTGATCGGCTGCTCCGGCGGGAATTCGGCCGATCAGCCTGCAAGCGCCGGAACCGATACAGCGCCGTCCGCAGCCGCCAGCGACGAGAAGGAGCCGGTAAAGCTGCGCATCGCCTGGTGGGGCGGACAGTCCCGGCACGATTACACGTTGAAGGTCATTGAAATGTATCAGGAGCAGAACCCGCACGTCACCATCGAGCCCGAATACGCCCCGTTCGACGATTACTGGAAGAAGCTTGCTCCGCAGGCGGTAGCCGGCGGTCTTCCGGACATTATTCAGATGGACATCTCCTATCTGAACCAATATGCCGGCCGCAATCAGCTTGCCGATCTGAAGCCGTTCACCGACAGCGGAGTCCTGGACGTTTCGGACGTCAGCGAGAATGCCCTGAGCGGAGGCGAGGTCAACGGCAAGCTGGTAGCGATGAACCTTGGCGTCAACGCACTCCAGACGACATTCGACGTAGAGACGATGAAGAAGAACGGCATCGATATTCCCGGCAAGGACTGGACCTGGGACGACATGGACAAAATGGGCGCGCAAGCGAAGGAAAAAGGATTTCTCATCGGTGGCTTCGCCTACCGGCATGACGTCTTCTTCCCGTATTATCTGAGAACGATCGGCCAAAAAATGTACAGCGCGGACGGCAAAACGATCGGCTATGCCGATGATCAGGCCTTTATCGATTATTTCACCCGCTACCAGAAGTGGTATGACAATGGGTACATCCTGTCGTTGGATAAGGAAGCCCAGAAGAAAGGCGTCGCGGAGGAGGATGAAATCGTGCTTGGCAACGCCATTTCCGGCACGGGCTGGTCCAACCAGTTTCTCGCCGTTGCCAATCTCGTTCCCGATCGTCCGCTGGAGCTGAATCCGATGCCGGGACCGGGCACGAAGGAAGGGCTCTTCCTGAAGCCGTCCATGTATTTCTCCGTCACGGAGACGTCGAAGCATAAGGAAGAAGCGGCGAAATTCATCAGCTTCTTCATCAACGACATCGAGGCAAATAAGCTGATCAAGGGCGAGCGTGGCGTGCCGGTATCCGCTAAAGTCAAGGAAGCGCTGAAGCCGCTGCTCTCCGAGAATGAGGCGAAAATATTCGATTACGTCACCTGGGCCGAGGCGAACAGCAGCCCTGGCGATCCGCCGAATCCGATCGGTGCCGTGGAAATCGAGAAGCTGCTTCGCGATCTCAGCGAGCGCATCCTGTACAAGAAAATATCGGTGGAGGATGCGGCTGCCGAATTCCGCAAGGAAGCGAATGCGATCCTGGCCAGATCCCAGCAGTAGTTCCGGATGCACCTAACTTGAGGCATCCCCTTTCAAACGTACGTCAGGTACGGGGCAGGGGGTGCCTTTATGATGACACCGGACCGGGCGGACCTCTGGTTTTTAAACAAAATGGACGGTTTTCTTCATAACGCCCTCTCGGTCAGACTTTCTATAATGGAACTATCCGCCAGCGAATTCGCCCGCCGGACGGGCGCTGTCAAATTTGAAAGACGAGGGGTTGAAAATGATGAATAGACTTCGCGAGAACGAGCATATCACCGGATACGTATTCTCCGCTCCGTTCGTTCTTGGCTTTCTGATCTTTACGCTGTATCCGATCCTGTCGTCCCTCTACTATTCGTTCACCAACTATAACCTGATGGAGGCGCCAAGCTGGCTCGGCCTCGGCAATTATGAGCGGATGTTCACGGAGGACGATAAAATCGGAAAATCGTTTCAGGTGACCTTTACATACGTATTCGCCAGCGTCCCGCTTCGGCTTATCTTTGCACTCTTCGTGGCAATGATCCTGAATACGGCGACCAAGGCGGTCGGGCTGTACCGCTCGGCCTTTTACCTGCCGTCCCTGATCGGCGGCAGCGTCGCGGTCGCGATTATGTGGCAGCAAATCTTCGGCGACCAAGGGCTCGTCAACTCCGCCCTCTCGCTCTTCGGCATCGAATCCGGCACATCCTGGATCGGCAATCCGAGCACGGCGCTGTGGACACTCATCGCCTTGTCGGTCTGGCAGTTCGGCTCATCGATGATTATTTTCCTTGCCGGACTCAAGAACATTCCGAAGGATTATTACGAAGCGGCCAGCGTCGACGGCGCAAATGCCGTGCACCGATTCTTCAAGATTACGCTCCCGCTGCTGAGCCCGATCATTTTGTTCAATCTGACGCTGCAGACCATCTCCGCCTTCCTGACCTTCACCCCCGCTTATATCATCTCGCGCGGTGAAGGCGGTCCGCTGGATCAGACGCTGCTGTACTCGCTTTACCTGTACCGCAAAGCCTTTTCGCATTTTGAAATGGGCTACGCATCGGCGCTTGCCTGGGTCATGCTCGTCATTGTCGGCGTCCTTACCCTGCTCATCTTCAGATCTTCCACCCGCTGGGTTCATTACGAATCGAAAGGAGACTGACGGCTATGACCAAATCCGGACGCATTCTGTATCATACACTGGTCGGGCTGTTCGCCCTGTGCATGACCTATCCGATCCTGTGGCTCGCCGCCAGCTCGCTGAAGCCCAATCACGAAATCTTTACGACCGCCTACAGTCTCATTCCCAACAAGCTCGAATTCTCGAACTATGCAACAGGCTGGAAGGGATTTGCCGGAACGACCTTCGGGACCTTCTTCAAGAATTCCTTCATTATCGTCATCATCTCAACGATCGGTGCCGTCGTATCTTCCGCATTAGTGGCTTTTGGTCTGGCTAGGACAAGGTTTTTCGGTCAAAAATTTTGGTTCGCCTGCATGATGATCACCATGATGCTGCCGCATGACGTCGTCATCGTCCCGCAGTACGTGATGTTCGCCAATTTCGGCTGGATCTCGACGTTCAAGCCGCTGATCGTCCCCCATTTCTTCGGGGTTCCGTTCTTCATCTTTCTGATTATGCAGTTTATCCGCACGATCCCGCGGGAGCTCGATGAAGCCGCAAGGATCGACGGCTGCAGCAAGTACGGCATCTTCATCCGGGTCGTTGTGCCCTTGATCGTTCCGGCCTTGATCACGTGTTCCATCTTCTCCTTTTACTGGAGATGGGATGATTTCATCAACCCGCTGATCTACCTGAACCAGCCGGAGAAATACCCGGTGTCGTTGGCGCTCAAGCTGTTCCTCGATGGGGAATCGCTCAACAACTGGGGCGGAATGTTTGCCATGGCCACCCTGTCGCTGCTGCCGGTCGTGATCGTATTTTTCATCTTCCAAAAATATATCGTCGAAGGGATCAGCACAACAGGCTTGAAAGGTTAATCCCCAAATTTCTCCCTCTTAAGGAGGCTTAATATGAAAGGAGCTGCAGCTATGCCGGCACTCGTATTTGATGAACAGTATATCGGGCAAGTCATGGATAAGGTGGTGGAGCGGACCTTCCGCATGGACTTCAGCTGGGATTGGCCCGGCGGGGTTGCGTTTTACGGCGTTTGCGAGGCGTATGAAGCGACGGGCAAAATGGAATATCTGGAGCAGCTGAAGACATGGGTCGACGAAAATATGGAGGATGGTCTGCCAAAGCTGTCTGTGAACGGCGTCTCGATCGGACATTCCCTCTTAACGCTGTATAACGTCTACGGCGATGAGCGTTATATCGAAACGGCCAAGGAGATGGCCGAATACCTCACTCACGATGCCGTTCGATTCGGAGAAGGGATCTTTCAGCACACCGTCAACTCCGAAGCCTATAACTTCCCTGAGCAGGCATGGGTGGACACGATGTTCATGGCCGGTTACTTCCTGCTGCGCATTGGAGCGCTGCTCGGCCGTGACGATTACTTCGAGGACGGGCTGCGGCAGTACCACGGCCATGAGAATTGTCTGCAGGATCCGGTGACGAATCTGTACTATCATGGCTGGGACAATATTGCCGGCAATCATATGTCGGGGGTATTTTGGTGCCGCGGCAATGCCTGGGCCGCCCTTACGATGGCGCGCGCATTGGAGCTCGTACCGGTTACGCACCCTTCCTTCATGATCATTGAAGGCTCGCTTCGGGATCAGCTGAGCTCGCTCGTACGGCTGCAGCATGAATCCGGGCTGTGGCACACCATTACGACGGATCCGCAGTCGCCGCTGGAAACGTCGGGATCGGCGGGGATCGCAACCGCATTGCTGACCAAGGGGCGCATCTACAATAAATACACCCAGAAATCGATCGACGGCATCCTGACCAAAATTACCGAGGATGGGACCGTAACCGGCGTTTCGGCCGGAACGGCCGTCATGAAAAATGCTGCTGGTTATATAGGCGTGCCCGACAAGCGAATTCAGGGGTGGGGACAAGGATTGACGCTGGCATTTCTGGCCGAAGTGCTCAAGGTCAAGAATAATCCGTATTAGTAGATACAAGAAAGGCTGCCGTACAGGGAACGATGAGTGTTCTCTTGAAGGCAGCCTGTTTCTTTTAGCTCAAAATTATTCGAAATAATAATAATAGCTATACTACTGAACCCGGATCTAGTTACTCGACTTACTTATCTTGTTATTCGTGTTGTTATTCGTCCTGTTATTCGTGATTGTTACTCGTGTTGTTACTCGCCTTGATTCTCCTCCTGCTCACCCTGTTCAGCCTTGCCTTCTTCCGCCTTCTGCTTCGGATGCGGCGTCCCGTCAAGGCCATACACCTCGTCATAGGCATCGAAGATTTTGCGTGCGACCGGTGCGGCGCTTTGAGAGCCAAAGCCGCCTTCAGGGATGACAACCACGACCGCCAGCTTCGGCTTCTCTCGGGGAGCAAACGCGATGAACACGCCATTGTCCTTTCTCCCTGCCGGTGAATCCTGCTCGGACGTGCCGGTTTTGCGGGCAAAGTCGTACGGGAAGCCTTCAAACCCGGCAATCCCCTGCGTATTCATGCCTCGCTTGATAACCTGCCAGTATTCCTGCGGAAGCTTGACTTCGTCGATTACTTCCCTGCCGAATTCCTTGACAATGTTCCCGTTCTGGTCGGTGATCTTGCTCACGAGCTGCGGCTTGATCCGCTTCCCTTCATTAGCCAGCATCACCGTGTATTGGGCCAGCTGCAGCGGCGTATATTTACCCATTTGGCCGAAGGAGGCATAAGCCAGCGCAGCGAGATTGCTGCCTGCAGCTTCCTTATTGAGGTATTCCGCCCTCCCTTCATTCTCAAGGGGCAATCCGCTGCCGGTGACAACGCCGAGTCCGAACCGCTTCATATACTGATCCCATACTTTAACGGCTTTATCACCGCCGTATTTGTCATACAGCTTCTCCCCGACCTGATCGATCATAAAGGCATTGGACGAGGTCTGAATCGCTTGGTCCGGCCGGATCCGGCCAATCACATGACCGCCGGCGTTTCGGATCGGCGTTTCACTGCCCTCTTTGCCGATCAAGGCATAGCCCTGGTCCGGGTACGTATCGTATGGCGTGAACAGGCCTTCATTGAGCCCGATCAGCACCGTCAGCGGCTTGATGACCGATCCGAGATAGATCATCGATTCAAATCCATTGCCCGACCGGCCCGAGCCGAAGATCGTTATCGTCCCGTTACCGGAAGAGTTGACGACCTCCTGGGTGATTTTATCCCCGCTCCCCCATATGTTAGGGTCATAATCCGGGATGCTGGCCATCGCCACGACGTTGCCAGTGTCCACCTCCATAGCGACGGCATAACCGGTCAGCGCATCCCGATGATACTTCCCGGAGATCAGATGGGTACGAAGATACTGCAACCGCTCGGTAATGGCTTCCTCAGCCGCAAGCTGGATATCCTTATGAATCGTCGTATGGACATCGAGCCCTTTCTCCGGGGCTGCCATGGACGGGACGCCGTCCACCATGTTCTGCGGATTAATCGGAATGCTGATATACCCGCTTTTGCCGCGCAGCTCTTTCTGAAACATCCGCTCAAGTCCGTCATAGCCAACCCAATCCTCTTCGTTGTAGATCAATCCTGGATCGTCCTGCCCCTTATTCGCCTCATCGATTTCGGCATATTCCTTGAAATCTTTTGAGCCCTTGAATTTCTTCAGGTACCCGATCGTCTGGACCGCAACCGTGTCTGGGTCGTAATGCCTCACATTCTCCTCCACGATCTGAATGCCCGGGTACCGCGAGCGGTTCTCCATGAAATGAGCGATCTCCTGCTTCGTCAAATCCGATTTGATCCGTCTGGGCGCATAGCCGTGCTGCTTCGTATACTCCAGATCCAGGGCGTCAATCACCTCTTCGGTTGTCATCGGTTTGCCTTTCGGATCCCCGTATTGGGCGAAGACCTTTGCGATGTCCTTCGCCATCGCTTCGATTTCCGGCCGGTTCTTCTGCCCCCTCTCCGTGTTCTTGTTATAATCCTTCATCAGCGTGATATATAAGGTATGAGTCCCCGTCGAATAAGCCAGCTTCTCGCCGGAGGCATCGATAATGCTTCCCCGGATCGGCTGAAGCGTGAATTTTTTCAGCTCCCCCCCGGACTCCTTTTCAGCAAGCTCAGGGCCCTCCACGAATTGCAGAACGGCCATGCGGATGATAAGGATACAAAAGATGAGGAAAGCGCCGAAAAAGAACAGATTGACCCGCCGGTTGAATTGACGCTTCACGTCCCCTTCATCGGGATCGCTCATGTAAGGAGGAAATCCCTTGATCATGCTCCTGCTCTCCTTTCCAGGACAAGGTTAATCCATCCAGACCGGAAGATCGGGATGATTGTTATAGCGAAACAAACGGTCCAGCTGCTCGGCCGTATTTCGCTCTTCAGACAATGGGGGAAGCGCGTCACGTTCAAAGAAGCCGACCGCCGACGTTTCTGTGCCGATGCCCGCAGCCCCCCCTGTGATTTCGCATTGGATAAACATTTTATATACATGAAAAGGCGACGGCGGATGCCGATGAAATTTTTTATCCAGAACAGCCAGCAGCCGCACTGCGCGTACTTCATAACCCGCCTCCTCCTGTACTTCCTTAACGGCCACCTCCGACGGCGACAGACCGATGTCCGCCCATCCGCCCGGCAATGCCCAGGCTCCGTCGGCTTTCTCCCGAACGAGCAGCAGCTTCCCGTCCTGGAAGATAACCGCGCGCACATCCACCTTCGGCGTCTGGTATCCCGTTTCACTGGCAAATAAGGTGCGGATCTTATCTTCGCCCGCTTCTGTATATTCCTGCATAATCGATATGCTGAGCGCTCTCAGCTGCTCGAACCGTTCTTGGTCGTAAACATCCTTGGTATAGGCGAGGCCAGCTTGGCTGATCGCTTGTATTTCCTTTACCCACTCCAACCATTTCAGCATGCTTGTCTCATTCCTTTTTCATGAACTTGTGTCCCCGGAACCGCTCTCAATCAAATTTGGGACATAATGGAAGACCGTAACCATCCAATTATACCATATTTTCTCGGAAATATATGATGAACTATAGAGCAAGTCTCCCTAAAAAAATGAAAAAGGCTCCGCCATGCTCGGGTCGTTGCAACCCTTAGGCGGAGCCCGGTTCAGATCCCTCGTTCGAGGCCGTCTGAGTGTTACTTCTCTTCTTTTTGCGTGCTCTTGATCAAAGCATAGGCAAGATGGCCGACCATCCCGAGGAACAAGCCGGTTCCAACGACGATATAGATCATCGTAAACACCTTTCCGAGTGAAGTTTGCGGAGCAAAGTCGGGGTGGCCGACCGTGCTCAGCGTAGCAACGCAGAAATACAGTGCGTCCAGCACGGACAAGCCCTCTTGCTTTGTATAGAACATCGTCCCCGAGATCAGCATGATGACGATCAGGACAAACAATGCAACGAAATTGCGCTGCTTGAACGCATGAACCAGCCCCTTGAGCAGCCGTTTTAATGTTAGCAGAAATGAAATCATGTTCGGTTAACCGCCTTATTTTTTCCCTGTAGGAATCTAGTCTGAAATCGTGTCTAAAAATCGCAGCATGGAACGGCAGTGAAGCACTCGATCCATTCCCCCATATCTTATGGCTGGAGCATCAACAGCTCCCGGATATCCTCCTCGGTCCAGCTCGGGAGCCAATCCTCACCCGATTGGATGACCTCGTCGATCAGATCCTTTTTCTTCTGCTGCAAGGTTATCATCTTATCCTCAATGGTATCCCTGGCTACCATCCGGATCACCTGAACGATTTTCTTCTGTCCGATCCGGTGCGCCCGGTCTGCCGCCTGTTCCTCAACCGCCGGATTCCACCACAGATCATAGAGGATCACCGTATCCGCTCCAGTCAGATTAAGCCCTGTTCCCCCGGCCTTCAAGGAGATCAGAAAAATCTCGCGCTCGCCTTCGTTGAAACGGCTGCACAGCGAGGCCCGCTCGGCCGGTGGGGTCTGTCCATCGAGGTAAAAGAACGGCACCCCGCGCCGTCCCAGCTCCTGGCTGATCAGCTTCAACATAGTGGTGAACTGCGAGAAGACGAGGACGCGTCTTCCCGCATGGAGGCATTCGGCGAGCGTCTCCAGCAGCTGCTCGAACTTCGCGGAGCTGCCCTCATAGCCTTCCACGAACAATGCAGGGTGACAGCATATTTGTCGCAGGCGGGTCAAGCCGGCCAATATCCGGATTCGGCTCTTCTGGAAGCCGTCCTTGGCGAGATGCTTCAGCGTCTCTTGTCTTAGCTTGGCCAAATAAGCCGTATACAGCTTCTTCTGCTCCAGGAGGAGTGCTGAGGACTGCAGTGTCTCGATTTTATCCGGCAGCTCTTTCAGCACATCCGACTTCAGCCTCCGCAGCAAGAAAGGTCGGATCCGTGTTGCGACCGTTTCCCTCGGCAAATCCTGAAAAGCCTTTCGTCCACCGAACAAGGCAGGGAATACCGCATCATAGATGGACCAGAGCTCTTCCATCCGATTTTCCATCGGGGTGCCGGTCAAGGCAAACCGGTACCGGCTGCTGATCGTCTTCACCGCCTGTGCAGTCTGCGTCGCATCATTCTTAAAGGCTTGGGCTTCGTCAAATATCGCGGCGTGGAACATCCGTTTTGCATAATCGGCCATGTCCATGCGAAGCAGCTGATACGAGGTGATCCATACATCCGCCTCCCCTTCACTGCGGATCAGCTTCTTCCGTTCAAGCCGGGAGCCGTCCATGACGGCTGCTCGAATCTCCGGCGCGAACCGGGCAATCTCGCTCTGCCAATTATAAAGCAGAGAAGCCGGGGCCACGATCAGGACGGGTTCTCCAGTCTTTCGAATTTCCGGTAGAAGGGACAGCACGAACGCGATGCTCTGGACCGTTTTTCCAAGACCCATATCATCAGCCAATATTCCGCCGAACCGGTAGTGGGCCAAGGTGCGCATCCACTGGTATCCATACTTCTGGTAATCTCTCAAGACCGGCTCGAGGCTTGGCGGTACCGGGAAGTCCAGATCATCGGGATGTTTGACATGCTGAAGCATTTGTCTGAGCGATTTGCCCAGTTGTACTGATGATGACGCGCTCTCCCAGCCCAGCAGCTGCAGTCCTTGAACGGCCGGCAATCTGGCTGTACCGTTCTCCGCATAGCTGCTCCATGCTCCTAACCGGTTCATGGCAGCTATGATCGCCTGCAATGCCTCGCCCTCCAAGGGCATCAGCGCGCCGCTCGGGAGACGGTGGTATTTCCGTTTCTCCTCAAGCGAGCGGATCAAGCTCCGAATCTCGGATTCCGGTATGCCGTCAAGCTCAAACTTCAGCTCCAGCCAATCGGTCCGCTCATCGATGTCCACTTTCAATTTCGGCGCAGCATGCTCCCGGAATATTCGCTCCTTCACGGCTGACGTGGCATATACCGTAAGCAGCTTCTCCAGCTCGGGAACGATATGGTGCAGAAATTCAAATTCGGCATCCTCGTCGTTCATATAGTATCCGCCGTCCGTTTTGGCGAAATCCGCCTCCTCCATGAGGCGCAGGATCCGCTGTTCCCGTTCTCCGTCCCGGACGAGAATGGCACTGCCGTCGTGCGCTGCACGGTTTCCGTCGAGGGGATTGATTACGATATCGCCGTATTGAAAATCCAGGCCGGCCAGCAAGCGTCCTTTTACCCGATCAAGGTACAGCTTGGCTTTGAGCGGGGAGCGAATCATTTTGTCGGACACGGCCTTTGCAATATGCACGCTTCCGAGCTTCATAAGCCCGGGAATTACCTTCTCCATCATGGATTCCATGATGCCCCCCGATATCGGCACAGCAGGCGGATACGTCCGCTCGAGCAGTTCTTTCATCTCGGATAGCCTGGCCCCATCTTGGGGCGTAAGCTCGGCAAGCTTCCCGTCAACGACGGCGGCTCCGTATTCCTCCAGAATCTGCAGACGGTCCAGCCCCTGAACATGCATCACATATTTCGTATCTCCGGACGGTTCCACTTCAAACCGGATCGGAAGCGGCTCCTGGTATGCTTGCAGCTTGTCCGTCAGGATCCCGTCGACCGACAGCAGACAGCTTCCGGACGCAGCCGCCAGCGCTTTGATCTTTGGCCAGAACGAGGGCGTGATGAAGAGCATCCGCTCACTCCCGGCCTTTTTGCCAGGGGGACTGTAAAAGCCGAAGGTCTGCTGAACCATTCGTTCATGGTCGTAAATACGGATCAGCTCCTGGAGCAGGTCGTCATCCTCCTTCTTAAATCCATGCCGCTCCGGATCATAGGTGAAGTTCTTTGTAAACGTGCACGGCTCCAGTCTTCTAACGCATTCCAGAAAATCACGAATCCGGTGCACCGCGTACAGCCGCTTCTGGCCGACTCTCATTTCGATGCCCAACCGATTCTTTCCGCTGCTAAATGGAATCAGCTTTAAGATAAATTCCGTCTGCAAGATCTCCCTTGTGTCAAAACGTGAGGCAGCACTGGAATGCCGATACCCCGGATCGGCGAACAGACCGAGCAGCCGATTGCCGATCTGGGGATCCATCTCCCAATCGTCCGCCGGCATGAACGAATTGCCCTTAGCTCGCGGGGTTAGCAGCCCGTTCTCTTCTTCTCCAGGCTTCGTACCATGCAGCAGGGACGGATACTTCCGTTCGTCACCTTCACTTGGTTGCTCCAGTTCCTGGATTGTCAGCAGCACGGCTGCCATGTGACCGCATCGATGCGACGTTGAATGATGGAAGCCGCAGCTGCATTCCGCAATGATATCTCCTTCTTCATCGATCCGTATCCGGACGATCCCGGATGTTCGATCCGCGACCTCCGCATCATATATCCGGTTATCGAGGTCCCGCTTTAGCATGTGAACCCTGCCGCCCCGGTATAGTTGATGCCCCTTCTCATAGGAGGCTTTTCCGCACCACTGTTTAATGATTCGTTCCGTCAACCGGTTGCTCATCCGTCCAATCCCTTTCTTTCTCGCTTGTTACACAACAGTATACCACGTTCGGAACAAGGTCAGAATTTGCTCGTCTCAGAATACTACACCGGTAAATGCACCTGCATATTGATATATTTGGAAGCACCTACTATGATAAGGAGGAAATAATCAATAATGGATTGATATAAAGGAGTTCGATTGTCATGAAGAAAAAGATAACCGTTCTGCTCTCGCTTGCTCTGCTCACTACTCTTGCACTGGGTCATACCAGCACTGATATTGCAGACGCCAAATCCACCGAAGTGAAAAAATACAAAAACTGCAAAGAGATGAATAAAGATTACCCTGGAGGCGTTGCCCGGTCCGCATCCGTCAAGAACAAAGGCGGCAAGACGAAATACAAGCCTTATGTATCCAAAGCGCTGTATGACGCCAACACAGCCAGGGATCGTGACAAGGATAAGATCGCTTGCGAGCGATAATCGGATAAGCTGCATTGGGCTAAGTTCAATGGTCAAGTTCAATGGATTAAACTCGTACCCGCTAGAAAACAAAAGAAAACGAAACTAAAAAACCTGCCGTAGTCGGCAGGTTTTTTAGTTCTATCGGAGCATCCTCCTATAGACGCTTAGAGTACAGCACCGTTTCATCCAGCTTGCCGACGAAATGGCAAAGTCCGGGATAACGCCTGCTTGGACATAACCGAGAGTTCGGTACAAGATGAGGAGACATTTGCCGATCAGATTCCGGGATACTCACTATTCAGAGAGCAGCGACATGATACGCTCTTTCATAAACCGATAGCTGGGTTCATGGTCCTTCTTGGCATAGAATCGAAGCCCGTCGATTCCCTTGAATAATTGGTAACAGAGCAGTCGTTCCCGGAAATGCGGAATGTCGTCACCTTGTTGCTCGACTGCCATCTTCAAACGTTTGGGAAACTCAAGCTGAGGCGCCCATAAATCCATGACCGCAACATCGAACATGAAATCGCCGTACATCGCCATTTCCCAGTCCACAATTCCGGATAATTGGTCCTCTGCCGCCAGCATATTGCCCAAATGAAAATCCCCATGCACGAGATAGCGCTCTTTCGGCGCAAATGCAGCAAGCTCTACCATCTTTTCATACAAGCGGTAAAAGAGGTCCTTCTCCAAAAAGCTGCTGTCAAACAGATCGGTCCAGCCCTCGTAAAATCCTCCCTGGTCCTCGGCGAAGGTAGCCTTGAGGTAATCGGTCCACGTGCCATGCGCTGCTTTGCCCTCAGGCGTGAACCAGCCGTAGCCTTCGCTGTTATCGCCTGCCGTAATCCGGTGAAGGCGAATATACTGCTCGATCAGACTGGGAATGACTTGACGGATGGAAGCCGGCTGAAGCGTGCTGATAGGCACCCCCGGCATTTGATCCGAGATTGAAAAATGGATGGCGCCTGCGTTTCCGATCTTGTATACCTTCGGGACGGGCAAGCCATATACAGCCCCATACCGATCATGGATCCATCGTTCTTTCTCCAGACTGTCGCGATTATCCTTGAAATGAATGACATACGCTTTGCCGTCTTTTTCATAACGGAATACCCTACTGAGCTCCCCCATCTCGATGGGACTAACGTTCGTTATATGCTCACCCTCAATTGCCCGGAGATGGCTTATGGCTGTATCCGTATCCATCTCAGGCTTGAAGCTCTTCATTGTTCACAACCTCCGTCATTTCGGTGATATCGTCATTTTTGGAGATCTTCCACCTCCGGTATAGCGTTAGAAACAACTCATTCAAATTGCAGGAAAGTCCGGAGGCCGAAAGATGGACGGTTGCATTCGTCATCCTTTTATTCATTCTCATCAGCTTCTGTTTCCACTCAGGCAACCTAGCCAGGATCTCATCCGGATGATGCACCTCGATTCCAATAAACCGCTCATTCATGACTTGGTAAATATCGATGCTTTTAATCTCATTCCATGGAATCGCCCCAACGCTTACATAGGAGGAACGATCGATAATTCCCTCATCATTGATAACCAGCGCCGGTTTACGCTGCACAAGCTTACTCGTGGAAAAGACCAGCATCGCTCCGAAAAATACAGTACAGATGAATCCAGCGATCACCAGAACAATTAAACGATCCGCTAAGCCGGCATATAGCATAAAGATTCCGAGCGCAACGAAGAAGAGAGAGCCTAACAAAATTTTGGTTACTTTGGGTTTAATATGGATTTCTTCTTGTCTGTGCACCTGTTTTACACTCCTTATAGCTTTAAATCATATAGGATTGTCTACTCCTTCGCCGGATCCACTTCAAATTCCCGCACGAATACCGCCGTTCCCGTTATGTATACCTCCATTTTCCCAAATTCGCGGTCAACCGTAACCTGGACACGCCCATCTTTGCCGATCTCCTGTCCCTGCTCAACCATCATCTGTATGGAAGGCCATTCAGGCTGTATGTAGGTTAGATAGTAGGCGCCCATAACACCCGATGCGGTTCCGGTAACAGGATCTTCGATGGTGCCGGAATATGGGGACGAGAAATGTCTGGCATGCATCAGGGCTGACGGATCTATCGTTTCCATGCAGAACGGATGCAGGGAAGCTTTGGGATTCTGCGTTAAAATCTCCGGAAATTTGCGGTTGTCGGGAATCATCCGGCTGAAGCTGTCCAGCTTCTTCACGGGAATCAACAACGTCCAGATTCCGGTACTGCCGTATACAATCGGCTTCGTCAGATCAAGCTCGTCACGATGCAATCCGATCGCTGAGGCCAGCAAGTCCACATCGCCTTCAAATTCGACAAACTGCGGAGAATCCTGCTTCATCGTGATGCTAGGCTGCACGTCGTTATTTTCGAATCTGACCGGCAGTACGCCCGTCTTCGTCTCGATCGTATACGTATCCTTCGCATCCAGCAATCCTCTCGTCTTGAGTGCATACATGGATGCCATCGTCGCATGCCCGCATAGATTCATCTCATGACCAGGCGTAAAATAACGCAGCCGAATATCCGCCTGATCCGAATGCATGACAAACGTCGTTTCATTGAATCCGACCTGTTTGGCAATTTTCAGCATGTCTTCCTCCGTCAAATGATCCGCATCAAGCACGACTCCGGCAGGATTCCCCTTGTCGGGCACGATCGAAAACGCATCATACTGAAACACGGTCACCATGTTCATCGCTCCCCCCACTTTCTCTCATCACGGACGATGAGATCGCATGGATACAATTTGAGAAAATCTTATCACTCCACCTTCCGTAAATCCAGGACAAAATCCGTTTTAATTGTTGAGGTAGGTTCCATGACAGTCTAATGGGCCACAACCCGGGACACAGTATAAAACGAGAGATCGGATAAAATCCCCATCCTATGAAGGCTTTCAAAGCATCAAAATGGGCAGCATGATGCCCGAAAGCACACATGCTGCCCTGAACAAGCCGTTAACTTAGGTGAGCCGGAACATCGACCACACTATGCCTGCAGAGTTCGCCCCGCCCAGGTTCAACGAAATGTTAAGGCCGTTAGCATCGTAAAACAGTCCTACCACGTCACCGGCATTCAATTGTACGTCACCGGCTAACGCAACATCCCCGCTGCCGAGTACGGCCCGAAGTGTCAGCACAAGGGCGACGTTGACATTCAAGACGGGAAACAGGCCGCTAATCAGGTTCGTTGTTACCGGTGAAGTCCGCCGAGCCACAAAGGCCGGATTCACGCCAGCGCCAAGGGAAACCGTGAGGGCTGTGGTTGTCGAATAGTTTATGGTCGCCTTGATCGCATATCTGCCCGTTACCGGAACGGTGAAATTCCCCGTCACTGGATTGAAGGCTGCATCCGTATAGTAGGGTGATGTCACTGTCCAGTTTGTTAGCTGTGAGGATGTCGTTAAACTAAGTGACGGCAAAAATGCCGAAAAACCAGTCTCTGCGAGACTAGGGCCCGTAAGCCCCGTGGCACCGGTTGCCCCTGTTGCACCGGTGGCACCGGTTACTCCGGTCGCTCCTGTTGCTCCTGTTGCTCCGGTCACTCCGGCTGCTCCTACCGCTCCGGTCGGACCCGTTGGCCCCGTCACACCGGTCGCCCCCGTGGCGCCTGTTGCTCCAGTCTCGCCTGTCGCTCCCGTTGCGCCTGTTGCTCCAGTCTCTCCCGTTACTCCGGCTGCACCTACTGCCCCGGTCGGGCCCGTTGGCCCCGTCTCACCTGTCACCCCCGTGGCGCCTGTTGCTCCAGTCTCGCCTGTCGCTCCCGTTGCGCCTGTTGCTCCAGTTGCTCCCGTCACTCCAGTTGCTCCTACCGCCCCAGTCGGACCCGTTGGCCCCGTCTCGCCCGTCACTCCCGTGGCGCCTGTTGCACCAGTCTCACCTGTTGCTCCCGTGGCTCCCGTCACTCCGGCTGCTCCTACCGCTCCGGTCGGACCCGTTGGCCCCGTCTCACCTGTCACCCCTGTGGCGCCTGTTGCTCCAGTCTCTCCTGTTGCCCCCGTCGCTCCAGTTGCTCCCGTCACTCCGGCTGCTCCTACCGCCCCAGTCGGGCCAGTTGGCCCCGTCTCGCCTGTCACTCCCGTGGCGCCTGTTGCTCCAGTCTCTCCTGTTGCCCCCGTCGCTCCCGTTGCTCCCGTCACTCCGGCTGCACCTACTGCCCCGGTCGGGCCCGTTGGCCCCGTCTCACCTGTCACCCCTGTGGCGCCTGTTGCTCCAGTCTCGCCTGTTGCCCCCGTCGCTCCCGTTGCTCCCGTCACTCCGGCTGCACCTACTGCCCCGGTCGGGCCCGTTGGCCCTGTCTCGCCTGTCACTCCAGTGGCGCCTGTTGCTCCAGTCTCGCCTGTCGCTCCCGTGGTTCCTGTAGCTCCGGTCACTCCGGCTGCTCCTACCGCTCCGGTCGGACCCGTTGGCCCCGTCACACCGGTCGCCCCCGTGGCGCCTGTTGCTCCAGTCTCGCCTGTCGCTCCCGTTGCGCCTGTTGCTCCGGTGGCTCCCGTCACTCCGGCTGCTCCCGCCGCTCCGGTCGGGCCCGTTGGCCCCGTCTCGCCCATCACCCCTGTGGCGCCTGTTGCTCCAGTCTCGCCTGTCGCTCCCGTGGCTCCGGTCACTCCGGCCGCCCCTACCGCCCCGGTCGGGCCCGTTGGCCCCGTCTCACCTGTCACCCCTGTGGCACCTGTTGCTCCAGTCTCACCTGTCGCTCCGGTGGCTCCCGTTACTCCGGCTGCACCTACTGCCCCAGTCGGGCCAGTTGGCCCCGTCACACCGGTCGCCCCCGTGGCGCCTGTTGCACCAGTCTCACCTGTCGCTCCCGTGGCGCCTGTTGCTCCAGTTGCTCCCGTCACTCCAGCTGCTCCTACCGCCCCAGTCGGACCCGTTGGTCCCGTCTCACCTATCGCCCCCGTGGCGCCTGTTGCTCCAGTCTCTCCTGTTGCCCCCGTCGCTCCCGTTGCTCCCGTCACTCCGGCTGCTCCTACCGCCCCAGTCGGGCCAGTTGGCCCCGTCTCGCCTGTCACTCCCGTGGCGCCTGTTGCTCCAGTCTCTCCTGTTGCCCCCGTCGCTCCCGTTGCTCCCGTCACTCCGGCTGCACCTACTGCCCCGGTCGGGCCCGTTGGCCCCGTCTCACCTGTCACCCCTGTGGCGCCTGTTGCTCCAGTCTCGCCTGTTGCCCCCGTCGCTCCCGTTGCTCCCGTCACTCCGGCTGCACCTACTGCCCCGGTCGGGCCCGTTGGCCCCGTCTCACCTGTCACCCCCGTGGCGCCTGTTGCTCCAGTCTCGCCTGTCGCTCCCGTTGCGCCTGTTGCTCCGGTCACTCCGGCTGCTCCTACCGCCCCGGTCGGACCCGTTGGCCCCGTCTCACCTGTCGCCCCTGTAGCGCCTGTTGCACCAGCCTCGCCTGTCGCTCCCGTGGCTCCTGTTGCTCCGGTGGCTCCCGTTACTCCGGCTGCACCTACTGACCCGGTTGGGCCAGTTGGCCCCGTTGCACCCGTTTGACCTGTTGGACCCCTAACACCTGTTGCACCGGTCGGGCCTGTGGCACCGGTTGGCCCCGTCTCACCTGTGGCTCCTGTGACACCCGTAGCTCCGGTTACGCCAGTTGAACCAGTTGCGCCTGTCGCTCCGGTCACTCCCTTCGGATCCATTGGATTGCAAGAGCCGCATGGTGCATGATCGCCACGAACCAGCGACAGCACCTGACTTAATTTATTGTGCAGCGCCAACTGCTTCTTGGTCAGCTCCTGAATGGTCTGCCGGATGCTCTCATTAACCTTCAGAACATCCGTAATCGATGAGGGAGGCCCTGTAACTCCAGGGATCGTGCCCAGCACAAACTGCAGTTTCTCCCCTTCTGCATGAATGATGTGACTTAACCCCAGCTCCTCCATTGCGATGGAAGTCAGCAGCTGATTAATGGCTTTCTCCCGATCCGGCACAGCACTTGGATTGACTTTCGATGAACTGTCATCCCGCATACGGCACCTCCCGTCACTCCATTACGCGCAAGCAATGCCTACAATCGAAGATACCGCTAACTTTAATCCTTCAACAAGGCCGCAATCTGATTGAATTTCATCTGCAGCATCATTTCCCGCATCGTCACTTCCTCCATTAGACTTCTGGCAGAAGCCTGCACCGCCATGTAATCTGGAAAGGATAGATCTCCCGGGGGATTGGAGCCCGGATGCAGCGTACCGGCAATGTACTGCAGCTTCTCAGCCTCCGCGTTGATGATATGGGCAAGGGCCATTTCTTCTATAGCGATGGAGGCAAGCAGCCGCAGTACGCTTTGTCGGATATCCGCAGAAATGTCCATGCCGGACGAAAGCTCCATCCAGCTCATTCCAATCCCCCTTTGTCACCCTTCGTATTGCCCGTCAGAGCACAGCACAGGTCTATTTTAGCTTCAACAATATATTGGTATATGGAGAGGACATGCCCATCCGCGCTTCCTTTGAGGCTGGTCGATTCATGACTCCTGGTCCGTCCTGCTCGAAGGGCTTGTATGCACGAAACATACTCACGAAATGCTGCCTCCGCAGCCTCAATCGATGACACCAGCTCCTTGACCACGAAAAGCTCGGCATCATTGCCCGCTGAATGCTTCATCGGCTACTCCTCATCCTCATCATCTTCATCCCATTGACCACCCAGCTCCATGACGTTCTCTAGCTTGCGGAGAAGCAGCCACTCCTTCATGACAATGACATCCATCAGCTTCGCTGCCTGATTGCCAAGCTTGATGAGGTCGGCACGGGACATATCGACCCGCTTGCCGGACTGCCCAAGAACGGCTTTTATTTTATCCGCCTCCGCATGCATCAAATGCGCGATAGCATTTTCCTCCATGGCGATGGATTTCAATAAGTCGATAATGACCTGCTCTCTGGTCGGTCTGAATTTCTCTTCGGGAATAAGCGGCATGCTCAAGATATGACCCCCTTCGAGGAATGAAGTCAGCATCGCACGGGTGGATTAACGACGAGTCATTCCCATCTATTATTAGCCTATTGGCTGCCAGGCGCCGATATTCGCGGATATTGCCCCGAAATCGCATGGTTCCACATCTCTTCAGGTTCAGATCACTGGCGGAGATGAATATATCTTTAATATTTAAAGAAGGTTGGAAGCGAGGGAATGGCGATTGGTCAGTATCAGTCTGTGCATGATTGTCAAAGACGAAGAGCAGGTCCTTCACCGCTGTCTGTCGTGTGTATCGCATATCGTGGACGAAATCGTCATTGTGGATACAGGCTCAAGGGATGGCACCAAAAACATTGCCCGCTCGTTCACGAACCGGGTCTACGATTTTGAATGGATCGACGACTTTGCAGCCGCCCGGAATTATGCCTTCAGTCTGGCCTCCAAAGACTATATTCTCTGGCTGGATGCAGACGACGTGCTGCTCGAGAATGATCAACAAAAGCTCCGCCATTTGAAGGACACGCTGGATCCGAGCACCGATTCTGTGACCATGCTTTATCACCTGCGTACCGATGAATATGGCAACGTTACCTTCAGCTTGCGGCGCAACCGTCTGGTTAAGCGGAGCCGGGATTACCGCTGGATCGGTGCGGTCCATGAGTATTTGGAGGTGTACGGAAACATCATTCACAGTGACGTGGCGATTACCCATGCCAGCTCGGAAATCGACACGGACTCCGGCAGAAACTTGCGGATCTATAAGAGGCTCGAGGCATCCGGCGAGGCGTTCACACCGCGTGATTTGTTCTATTATGCAAATGAATGGAAAGATCACCGCAACTTCCGGAAGGCGATTGAATATTACGAAAAATTTCTAGAGACCCAATCAGGCTGGATCGAGGACGTTTTGGCAGCCTGCAGCAGGCTGGCAGATTGCCATCATGAGCTCGGCGACGCTCAGGCATCGTTCGAAGCGTCGGTGAGATCGCTGCAGTATGCGGCGCCTCGTCCGGAGTTTTGCTGCCGCATCGGATACCGCTTCTTGGAAAAAGGGGATTACACCACCGCGGTCTTCTGGTATACACTTGCAACCGGGCTTGAGTTGCCCGCTGACCATATGGGGTTTCAAAACGCCTCCTTTCATACCTGGCTTCCCCACCTCCAGCTCGCGGTCTGCTATGACCGGATCGGAAAGTACGAGCTGGCCAATGAACATAACGAGAAGGCATTGTCCTATCGGCCAGAGGATGCCACGATGCTGGCAAACCGGGAGTATTTCCGCAACAGGCTGCACCCAAACGAAAACGACCTATAAGCCAGGAGAAAGGCGGCGCTTGCTATTGACTACGAAACGAATCCGCGTTCTGATCGGCAGTCCTGTCCGGCAGCAGCCGGAAATTTTAAAGTTTTTCCTGGATTCGCTGCTCCGGCTTGATCGGGAACGACTTGAGATTAGCTACTATTTCATTGACGACAATACAGATCGTGATTCCAGCTTGAAATTAAGTGAATTTATACTGCAAAGCCCGCGCGTGATCATTCAAGCTGCCCACCGCCGGGACGAGTACCTGCGTAACGAAACGACGCATTATTGGAATGATTCGTTAATCTGGAAGGTCGCGGACTACAAAAATAAAATCATTCAATACGCGCTTGACCTGCGGTTCGATTATCTATTTCTGCTCGATTCCGATTTGCTGCTGCATCCCGCCACCCTGCAGCATCTAATTGCATCGGACAAGGATATTCTGTCCGAAATTTTCTGGACGAGGTGGCAGCCTGAAGCCAGGCCGCAGCCCCAAGTATGGCTCAAGGACGAGTACACGCAGTGGGTTCAGCATCGGGGAGAAGTCCTGAACGAAGCCCAGAAGGAGGAGCGCTACCAAGCATTCATTCAGCAGCTGACGGAGCCGGGAATCTATGAAGTCGGCGGGCTCGGAGCCTGTACCTTGATCAGCCGGAAGGCCCTTCTCTGCGGTGTCCATTATGCTCCGATTTATAATTTGTCGTTCTGGGGAGAGGACCGGCACTTCAGTATTCGCGCTGCCGCACTCGGCTTTACGTTGTACGTGGATACGCATTATCCCGCATTTCATGTCTACCGGGACAGCGATCTTCCCGATGCGGCGGCCTATATGCAGCATACCGGAGCTGATCCTGACCTGAACAAGGAGGTCCCTCCTCAGCCTCCTCAGTCGGATCCCAGCCTGCCCGGGTCCCGTCTTTTCTCCCCCGTACTGGTTAGCCGCGGCCGGGATCAACCGTCCTTAACGCTGACTATGGTCCTGAAAAATGAAGAAGAACGCTACTTGCGGCAAGCACTGATGCGGCACCGCGAGTACATTCATCAAGCGGTTATTATTGATGACGGCAGCACGGACAATACCGTTGAAGTATGTCTTGAGGTTCTCAAAGGGATTCCGCGCCGTCTGATCGTGAATGAGCACTCCATGTTTCATAACGAGATTGAACTTCGGAAACGGCAGTGGCAGGCATTGACGGAGGTGCAGCCCGAATGGATTTTGAATCTGGATGCCGACGAATGGTTTGAGCCGTGCTTTGCCAAAGAACTGCCGAAGATGTTACGTCAATCCGTCTATGATGTGTTCTGCTTCCGGCTTTATGATATGTGGAGCAACAGCCATTACCGGGAAGACGAATGCTGGCGATCCCATCATTATTACCGGCCGTTCCTGGTGCGTTACCGGCCGGATTTTCACTATGAATGGAAGGAAACCGCGCAGCATTGCGGCCGCTATCCGGCTAACATTCTGGACCTGCCGCATCAGCTGTCCTCTGTCCGCCTTCAGCATTACGGATGGGCGAAGCCGGAGGACAGGCTGAACAAGCTCCGCCGCTACCAGAGTCTCGATCCGGAGGCGCGCTATGGGTGGAGGGCCCAATACGAATCCATTCTGGATGAAGCGCCAACGCTTATTGAATGGTCCGAATCATAGATACCATAGAAGGAAGCGATGAGATATGAAACTGATTCATACGCTGCCGTTTTTCGTTCGCACCGACTCGCGCGAGGAAGATTTGGAGATGGCAGAGCTCGCTTTACGCAGCCTGCGCATTTCCGTCGATGAAGGCATCGTTGTCTATAACCAAGGCTGCCTCTCCAACGAGGAGCTTCGGCGATGGATGCAGCGCCTTGGCCATGCACCCGTAATCCTGGGCGACGGCTCGAACGCCGGCATCGTCCGGGCAAGACAATCCTGCTTCGAGTTTATTTGGCAGGAATATCCGGATGTCGGTTATATATCCGAAATTCATATCGATATGTTGTTCCCTCCCGGCTGGTGCGAGCCGTTGATCCGCTACCTTGTCCGTACCGGCGAGCCGATGGTTTCGCCCGGCATCGTTACGTCGAGCGGTGAGCTTCAGCCTCTTCGAACATTCATTCAACTGCCGGAAACTTCCGGGAAGCTGATCGAAACCCTGCAGCAGATTTCGCGAGGCGATGTGATGGAAGGCTTCGTGCACCCGGTTGTGCATCATGCGGCGACATTACGGGAGATTGGCGGCTATGACCCCCGCTTTCTGCCCGGCAAGCAAGGATACGAGGATGATTCTCTGCTTCTTGGCATGCTCTATTACATGGGAACCCGAACCGGTTGGAGGCCGAAATGCTGTCTGGAGTCATGGGTCTACCACGCCACGATGGCCCAGCGGATGTCACTATCCGGAAGGGAAACCGATTTTTCTAAAAATGAAGAAGGACTGGTTCATCAGTACGGCGCCTACGGATGGAAGCATTTGGCGGATATTCATGGCGGATCGGAGGAGTTTCGGCGTCTGTTCGTTAAATATACGCCGGTTCATGAAGAGGAGGCAGAATCGATGCCAGAGATCGACAGGCAGAAGCGGGTTTGGGATCAGCTGTGGACACAGGAAGTGTCGTATCATTGGGATTCGCTCAGCCAAACGATTTACGATAAGATTCTCGGGGTTATCGGAGATATCCGGAACAAGCGTATTCTCGAAGCAGGCTCAGGCACCGGTAAAATCTCGCTGCGCCTTGCATCCGAAGGAGCCGAGGTCACGTTGGCGGATTATTCCGAGCAAGCGATCTATCAAAGTCGGAACGCATTCTTAAAAGATCACATTCCCGGCACCTTCGTCGTATCGGATATCCGCAACCTGCAGCTTCCAGATCAACATTTCCATCTTGTTTGGAATGCCGGTGTGCTTGAGCATTTTCAGATGGAGGATCGCATCAGGATGCTGAAGGAAATGAAGCGGGTCACTGCGCCGGGAGGCACGATCCTCGTGCTCACCCCTTATGCCGAATGCTTGCCATACCGAGCAGGCAAAGAAGCTGCCGAGCAGCTCGGAACCTGGATGTACGGGGACGAATTTCCGGTATCCTCCCTTAAGGAGGAGTTTGCCGCCAGCGGAATTGCGATGGTCCAAGAGGAAAGCATCGGGTTCCTCGAGAGCCTTCCCTTCCTTGATTTCATCCAGGGTGCCCAGATGGTGAAGCACTGGCTGGAGCAGTGGTACCAAGGGCTTTCAAATGAGGAAAAAGCTCGCATCCCCGGCTACCTCCTAGTCAGCATCGGCAGCGTCGAAGACGGCGGTGCCTTCGCCCCTGCGGAGCAGATTACGGCACGCAGCTCTTGCGCAGTGAGCCGTCCGGCGCTTTAGGACCACGGTAACGACATGACAAACATCAGGCCGGAACAAACAGCAGCCCGCCTCATGGTTTGAGGCGGGCTGCTGTTTTTCTCTTATTTTACATAAACGGTAATGCTGACGGTCTTCGAATCGAATTTGCCTTTAATTCGGGCAGTTCCTTTGGCAATCGCCTCGATTCGTCCGTTTGTCACTTTGGCAACGCTGGCGTTGCTTGTCGTCCATACGACCTTATCCGCAACATTAGCCGTCGCGCCCGTATCATACTCGGCGGTTACCGTAACCGTCTTGATATCTCCCGGCTTCAGGTCCAGCCGCTTGTCGCTGGCGGTCAATTTCTTCAGCTTCGGCACGACATTGACCTTCACCTTAACTTCTTTACCTTGATAAGACCCCGTAATGGTTGCCGTTCCTTCGGCCACCGCTTTAACCGATGTTCTGGACGCCGTCACGATGGATGTATCGGAAGAGGTCCAGTTCATTTTGGATGAAAGCGAGATGGTCTTGCCGTTGCTGAAATAGCCTGTTGCCTTGATCGATTTGGACTTCTTAATGTTAAGTTCAATCGTTTCCGGCTCTACAACGATCTTGACCACTTCCTGCTCAACGGCAACCGGAATCTTGACATCCTTGTTAAGATAGGTTCCTTTCAGCGTGGTTGAACCCTTGGTCAAGCCTTTAATCGTACCGTCCTTGATGACCGCAGCCGCAGAGGAACCTGTAAGCGACCATTCGACCAGGGAGGTTACATCCTTCTCCTCGCCGTCTTCAAATACGGCGTTCACTTTCGGCAGCGCCTCGGTTTTGCCGACGACCAGCTGGTACTCTTCAATTTCAGGCAATAGAACCAGGACGCGCTCGTTCACCGTAACGCGAACCGTGGCTATCTCTTTCGAACCGATCTTTCCGGTCAAGGTAGCAGTTCCTGCATCGACTGCCTTGAACTTGCTGCTCTCTGCCGTTACCACGTTCTCGTCACTGGAAGTCCAGACAACCTCTCCGCTGAAATCCTTCTTCTCGTTATCCAGGAGAAGCCCCGTAACTTTAGGATAAGATTTGGACTCATCCTTCAGCAGCTCGATATCGCTATCTTCCACTTCGAACTTCGTCACGGTCGGATGTACCTTGACGGTGAATTCCTTGCTGATGCCAAGATAGCTGACCTTAATGGTGGAAGTTCCCGCAGCGCGGGCAGTAAGCACGCCTTGGTCTACCGTAACGGCAAGCGGATTGGAGGAGGTCCATTCTCCGTTCACTTCGATCGAAGAGGTGGCCGCATTACGAACGAGTGTCTTGATTGTCACCGATTCGTTCATAAACATTACCGGATTTTTTACGAAATCAGTCTGATCCAGAATCAACGCTTCATATGGATTGCGTACATACACATCAAGCTTGGCGGTAGTGCCCAGATAGCTGACGCTAATGGTCGCTTTCCCCAAGGCCACCGGCTTCAGCTTGCCGTCCTCCACGTCCGCAACTGCCGGGTTGGAGGATTTCAGCTTGACCTTATCGGTGACATCCGTGCCGAGTCCGCTCTCCGTTTCGGATTGCTTCGCGTACACCTTCAGTTCAATCGGCGCATCCCCGACCAACAGCTCTTGATCTTCACCTGGTACGATCGAAAGCTTCTGGTAAGGAGCGATGACCTTTACGCTGTATGATGCCTTGAGTCCCTTGTACTCTGCCGTAATGGTCGCCGTGCCAAGGCCTTCGAGCGTCAGCTCGCCTTTATTCACCTTCACGACGCTCTCGTCGGAGGAGGTCCATTTGGCTTCTGTCGTTACATCATTTGTCCCGTCGGCCAACGCTTTGACCGTCAAGCCTTCGGTTCCGAGCTTGTACTCGGCTTTGTCGGGCTGATCCAGCTTCAGTTCATCAATGGCGTACTGGACATTGACTTCGATCGTCTTGATGGCCCCTTTATATTTGGCCGTGATTCGGGCCGAACCCTTTTCCAGCGGTGTCAGAAGTCCGCCGTCTACCCGGACGATCCGCGTATTGGAGGAGGTCCATGTCGCTTCATTGGTTACGTCGCGTTTGGATGTCGTTCCTTCAATGTTGGCCAGCACCCGGAGCTGCTCCGTAGTCTCGTTTACGATCAGGTGGATGGTGCTTTCATTCGTATCAAATTCAATGGATGTTACATCCCCGGAGGCGGCGAATACGCTGGTTGGAAAAACCATCGCCAACATCATCACAACGACCAAAGCAAGCTTCGTTGTCTTTCTGTGTAAGCTCATTTATTTCTCTCCTTTGTACCTAGCCTGGGCAAGGCTTTTTTTCCGGTCTATCTGTTATATCGACAGCCCGGGCGTTCATCGTTACCTTCGGAGGGTAAATTGGGCATAAAGTAGGATATGGATTCTGCCTATTCATTCATCGATATCGTTTGATCTACCTAAGCTCAACCTGAATCCCTCCCGCCAGGTCGGGTAACGGGGAACCCAGCCCAGCTGACCGCGGGCCTTCGCGTTAGATGCCCCCCGCTCCCAAGGAGCTTTCCCTTCCCGAAGCTCCGGCATTGGCGCTCCGAGCGCGTCAGCATAGGCAGGAAGCCAATCCGTACCTTTGGCCGGCACGTCATCCACGATGTTATAGATGCCTGACGGCCAATCAAGAGCGAGAGCTGCGGCATTCGCTGCGTCTTCCACATGAAGGAACGACGTCATCGCTTCAGTCGCGGGCACTTCCTGATGCAAGATCCGCTTTGCCATGATTCCGCCGCGATCATACCAGGTACCGGGTCCATACAGCATCCCGTAGCGAAGGATGACGTGACGCGGCATCTCGGAAACCGCTTGTTCCGAGGCGCTCACGCCGTCAACGGTCATCCCTCTCGGATCTGGGGCACCGATATCAAGAGGTACCGATTCCGACGCGGGGGAATCCCCCGGCTCATAGGCCCAGGATATGCTCTGAGCGATCATTAGCGGTACCCCTGAGGCCAAGGCGGCATCCACTAAATTGCGCGTGCCGTCCCTCCGTATTCTCGCATTGTCCTCAAGATTCCATTGGCTCAGCGATGTAAGCTGGTGTATGATTGCGTCAGGCTTCACGGTTGCCACGGCCTCCATCACGCGCTCCCGGTCTAAGGCATCGGCAACCACCGCCCGAGCACCCAACTGTTCGATTATGGAGCCGCGTTCCCCGCTCTGTGTCATCCCGGTTACTTCATGCCCTGCACGCAGGAGCTGCGGCAGTAGCAGCCGTCCAATGACGCCTGTTGCTCCGGCAACGAATATCTTCATCTTCTCTCCTCCTCCTTCTGATCTTGAGCCATTTCACCACTTCATTCATCATAAAAGGTCATATGGGATTTGTCGGACCGGTAATATTCCATTCGATCCTGCAATGAACCGGTATGAAATTCGAACATGTGGCCATCGGGATCCAGAAAATAAATCGACTTCTTATCCCGCTCATCTCTTGAGCGTCCCGGAACAATCTCAACGCCAAGCGCTTTCAACCTGGCCAGCGCCGATTCATATTCGCAATCCTCGATCGTAAAGGCGATATGCGTATACGTCCGGTGAATTCGGCTACGATCCGTCTCTTCCTGATTCAGCGCGATCCAAAGACCGTTCAGATCAAAATAAGCGAGCTTCCTTCCTTTTACCAATAGCCTTGCTCCAAGTGCTTCCCGATAAAAATCGATCGAACGCTCGAGATCTGAAACCGAGAAGCACAAATGATTAATCGGACTGATGTTCATCCCGATTCCTCCTGTCCGCTAATGATGGTCAAGGATGTTCTGCACTTCCAGAGGCGCATGCAATTTTCGGAAGCCGCTCTCTATATATGTATTGAACCAATAGGCATGGTAAGGCTGCAGGCCGGCATCCCTGGCGCCTCGCAGCTCATCCGATCCGCCGTCTCCCACAAATATGGACTCCTCAGGCGTCACCCCTAACCGTTCGCACGCCATCAGATAGATTTCCTTCTGCGGCTTGGCCATACCGACCTCATAGGAGAAAATAACCTCATCAAAGCAGGATGCCAAGGGGCTTCTGCCAAAGTGAATGACCTCCTCCTCCGTGCAATTGCTGATCAGTCCCAGCTTGATGCCCCGTTTCTTAAGCAGGTCCAGCATTTCCAGAATATCCGAACGAATGGACTGAAAGGGAGGCCCCTTCTCTTCAACTCGCGCCCGATACAGCTGCTCCACATGTTCATGGGGATAGGAGAGGCTTCGCTGCTCCAGAATATCCCGGATCACGGCATGAAAAGTCGGGAACGACCCGTTCATCCTCCGCTCCTGGCGGGCCCTCCATTCCCGCTTGAACTCATCTTGGGAGAGACCCAGCCGATCGGGATCATCCTGCTGCCTCCGGAATATCCGCTTGCCATCCGAAAATTCCGTGATCAAGGTTTCATATAAATCGAATATTGCCGCTCTCACTCTCATCGATCCAACCCCTTTGTCATGATCCGGAATAACCGGCCTCCTGTGGAAGTCTCGCTGGATAATAGCGAGCGGTCTCTTCTAATACTCTATCGTTCTTCTCATCCCATATCTCGCTCAGCTCGAACGTTCCGTCTTGAAAGAACAGCGGGAATCTGCGCTTAAACCAATCCTGCATCGGCAGCTTCAGCGCGTCATCAATCTCAACCCAGACAAGTTCCCCTTCGGGAGGCTGCTCCAGCAGTTCACCTTCAAAGGAGGTCGCCAAGTAGTTAAATACCATGTATCGATGCCCCGAGTTCGGCTCGCAGGATTCCTCCAGCCCTTTGTATACAATGTCCTTTACTATAAGTCCGGTCTCTTCGCGCACCTCGCGGATCGCTCCGTTCACGATGCTCTCCGGAAAATCAACTTTGCCTCCAGGGGCGATATACCCGGGGAATCCCTTCGAATCCGGCCTGTTCAATAGCAGCACCTTGGTACCGTCCTGTACCATGCACATGGTGTAGAGACTCACTTCATTACGCACAGGCACCCTCCCTTTTCTCTTAGATGATTCGCTATTATCTAGTATAATGCCTAGGTCCCCGCCAATAAATTACAAGTTTGATTTAATGAAATTTTTCTCATGATCGAACGCAAAAAAACCAGAGCTCGCTCTGGTTTTTCATCGAATAATGGGTAGGTTAAGCAGTCTAAACTTATGCCGCCATCAGCGCTTGCGGCTGATAGCCCACGCTATATGGCATCAGCGTATTGGCGAATGAGGATTGAGCCTGGAGCGGTGAAACGCCGATGGCGCTGACTTCGCTGCTGTTCCACTGGATGAGCCTGACGGCTGCCTCAACATCGCCTGCTTGGTAGGCTATCGCCAATGCTTGCAGGTTTACGGCCATCTCCTCATCCTCCGGCGTGTCCAGAAGCAGCTCTTCTTCGGGGTCCAAGTCACGGAGAACCTTGTGCGCCCGATGAAGAGCAGCCTTCACAGCGCCTTCCGTCGTCTCCAGTATTTGAGCCGTTTCCGCGCTGCTGTACTCATAGACATCCCGAAGCAGCAGCACCGTCCGCTGCAGCGGCGACAAATGCTTGAACAACAATTGAAACGTCACTTCTAAATGGAGCGCATTTTCCTCCCGGGCATCGGATTCTGTGGGGAGGAGCTGCTCCAGCTTATCCTCCAAAATCCGGCGGTAAACGCCCTCCCTGCGCACCCGGTCAATCCAGGTGTTTTTCGCGATTCGCAGCAGCAGCGCCTCGGGGTTCATATGGGTTCGGTCCTTCATATTTTCCAGCACCTTAATCCAGGTATCCTGCATGAGATCATCCGAATCCCAATCAGATCTTGTAAGCGACAGACAGTACCGGTGCAACGTTGCATTCAGCTCCGGGAGGCTGTAACCCGTATCTGATTCTGTGCCACCCGGTCGATAGATGGTCATCGGCGGCCAACTCCTTTGTATACGATTATCGTCAGGTTATCTTATAAGTAAACGAACGAAAGCTGCATATCGTTACTCGGATATCGAAAGTTTTTTTCTGCTTCTTTCGTACCTTTTTCGCAGGCTGGATCGTTTACTTGCTGAATCACGAAACTTGAATGAATACGGAGGGAAAAGACATGAGCGTAATACCATATGTGGTTGAGCAGACAAGTCGGGGCGAGCGGTCTTACGATATTTATTCCAGGCTGCTGAAGGACCGTATTATATTCGTTGGAGCGGCGATTGATGACGCCGTGGCGAACAGTGTTATCGCCCAGCTGCTGTTCCTGGCGGCAGAGGATCCGGACAGGGATATTCATATGTACATCAACAGTCCGGGAGGTTCCGTATCCGCAGGCTTTGGAATTTACGATACCATGCAGATCATCAAACCACAAGTCAGCACCATCTGCACAGGATTTGCCGCTTCCTACGGCGCGATTCTCCTGCTTGCCGGTGCGAAAGGCAAACGGCTGGCTCTTCCGAACAGCGAGATTATGATCCATCAACCGCTTGGTGGCGTCCAAGGTCAGGCCAGCGATATTGCCATCACCGCCAAACGGATTCTGAAGACCCGCGAGAAGCTGGTTCAAATTACGGCCGAGCGTACGGGGCAGCCAGCCGAACGGGTGGAGAGGGATATGGACCGCGATTATTTCATGACCGCAGAGGAAGCGCTGGAATACGGGATCATTGATGAGATCGTAACCAAGCTGTAATGAAACACGGTGCGATCAGTGAACAACATGCCCCGGTCCATTGCTCACGAGTCCATGGCACTATAAATTAAAGGAGTGAAGCTCACGATGATGCTGAAGCATTTGCTGAAACAACAGGCGGCCGTTCATTTTATTGACGGAGGCTGCGTTAGCGGAGGTACGCTTGAGGAAATCGAGGACACATTCATTAAATACAAGGATGAGTATGAAATGCTGTACATTCCGTTGTCCGCGATCCGATACGTAGCGGTCGATACGAAGGAAAGAGACAAAGCCCCGGTCGGATTTACCGCCTCCTAGTCCTTCCTCGGGCAGTGCGGCAAAGCTTCTCGTCCAGTTTGGTTTACCTTTAGGTTTTAGTATAGCTTAGCTTGAGAATGCAGAGAACCGCATGAACCCTATTTGGGCTCATGCGGTTTTATTGGCATATTGACTATTTTATCGATCAGGAAGGAACGAAGGCGCTTGCGCTCCGGATCGCTGCCATTCTTCTTGTGAAAGCCGATAAACTGCAGTGCGTGAACCATTGAATAGAAATCGATGACGGCCAGCTGGTCCGCATCGGCGCCCCATTGGGTGCACAACTCCTCGATATAAGGCATGCCAGCAGGACCAATATCGGAAACAACGGCTGTCTGGGTGAGGCCGATCATATACAGCGGATCTCCGTAACAGACCCAGTCGAAGTCCACGATCCCCTGCAGTTCCCCATCCCGTACGATAACATTCTTGATCGTCACATCATCCAGAAAACAGATCGGCCGGACTCTCTTAAAGTAAGGCTCATAATGCTCCTTGATGGAAGCCAGCCTGCCAATAAGCTCCTGGTCGATGTCATCCAGGATGTGAGGAAGATGACGATCGTAATCCCGCTCAATGATTTCGGACCAAGAGGCATACGGCCCCGGCCGACCGATGGGTACCCATCCGTAGCCTTTCCCTTCAGGGAGCTTGGCTGCTTGGTGTTGAAATGAGATGATCTGTCCGGCTAACACGCGCATCTGCTCTCTGCTCATAGCAGCAAGCTCGTCGCGCAAATCCTGTCCGGGGATTTTCTCAAGGATCATGTAAGCCCACGGAACCTGCTTCTTGGTAAGATCGACCGCAAGAACAGCTAATACCGGCAAGCCGAGCCTGGCGAGAATGCTCAAGTTGTTCCCCGTATATGCCAGTACCTCCGGCTCCGTATTCGTCCGGATAATCAACTCCCGGTGAGCGAAGACTGCGGCAAACACCTGATTGGTATGCCCGAACGACATTGGCGTTATAGAGACAGGAATCTCGCCGGACCATTCCGTCACTAGACGAATCAGCTGCTCTTCCATTCTCATATCTACTCCCCTAGGTGGTACGACGTAAATGTACGGTTAATAATAAAATATCTTCAGTCAGCTTCTTCCCTGTCCCGCTTCCTGCAAGCATAGGCAAGTCGGTATAGCTCGGCGATATCGTCCCGTCCATTCTGAACGAACCTTCGGACCGCTTCGTCCAGCTCCACGGTCTCCACAGCGATAACCTGCTCGGCTCCCTCCGGGTTAAGCGGCTCGAATGCGAGCCTCACCTCCCCGTAACCGACCGCTCGAACAAAACGGGGGTGCGGAATATGGGGCCGAAACGGGCCGGGAGCGCTCGATTCGCAGTGAAACTGTCCGATCAGCCGGAAGGATTCCAGCTCTGCGCCCAGCTCCTCCCTCACTTCCCTGCGCAAGGCATCCATATATCCTTCTCCCGGCTCCAGCGTCCCTCCAGGAAGCTCCCAGCTTCCGTCCGCAACCTGAAAGACGACGCACCGATCCCCCGCAAAGGGGAGGATGGTCACATTGCTGACCAAGCCTTCATCGAGCTCGTCGTCGCACACATACCGCGCCTTTACAACGCCCCAATGAATGTCGTTCGATAGTGCCGGATACTGGTCCCAATCGATGTCCCTTTTCATTTGCTGTCCAACCTCCTCCGATCCATGGCTTACCGTTCAAAAACCATTGCGGGTCTATCCTATCCCTGCCCCAAGTCAGTTCCCGTAATGGCGGACCATCAGCACCTGTTCCATGGACGTGGCAAGTCCCAGCTGCTCAAGAGACTGCACCAACGCTTCTTGGGATGCCCGGATATTGAAGGCAGAACGTCTCACCGCAAGCTCAGGCTGATACACCTCCGACAACGCCGAGGCAATGACCCCCTTGACGTCAGCATGGCCAGGGGCTGCTTCACAACGGAACAGCGTAATCGACGCGGGCTTTCCGCTCGGGTCGAAGGCTCGCTTAAACAAAGCATAGCCCACCATTTCCTTCCCTGCATAGACGAGGACGCATTCGCCGTCCTGAATGCAAGGAAGATCATTCTGCCATACATCGCCGGACCGGTAGAAAGGAACCGCTCTCAATTCTCCCGCTTGCCCGCGGGTAACCGTATAGGCATCCGAGGATTCCTGAGCGTTATCTGCTAACGTGCCTTCCGCGGACATGATCAAAAGTCTGTCGATGACGGTATAGCCTACCCGTTCATACAGCTTAATGGCTGCGGCGTTCGTGCTTATTGCCTCCAGATAGGCGCGTTGAATTCCAAGCTCCTCATAAAGCTCCGAATTTCGCTCCATCATGGACAAGCCAATGCCTTTGCCGCGGTATTCCGGTGCAACGGCCGTTCCTCCGTTCCACGCCAGCTTCTTCCCATCTACCTCCCGGAAGCTGTTCATGACGATGCCGGCCGAGTGCCCGTCCACAAAGCAGGCAAGCGACCTTTCCATACACAGTCCTAAATGGCTTGCTCGGGCAATAAAACGGTCAAGCGGCATGGATGCCTGGACCATATAACCTTCGAACGAGCGATTCCATATCTCGGAGGCTTCCTTCACCGGAAGCTCGCTCAGCGGTTTATACGTAATCATGCGATAAATCCCCCTTCATAAGCAGCATCAGCGATGCCGATGTAATTGTTCTCTATTCAAAGAACATGCAGGAAAAGCAACGAGGCATAGGAAGCCGACCGCTGTTCTCCTGCATGTGTACAAAATTTAATCTAAAATTTCTATTAAAGCTTTGTATCGTCCACGCTATCAAGCCAAGCCTCAATGCTGCCGATGACCGACGTGACGCAGCCGTCCTCGAACGGCGAGATTAGTCCCGCAACCTTCACCAGCTCCGTGAAGGACTTGCTGCCGCCTTGACGGCACAGATGGAGGTAATCCTTCCATGCTTCCTCACGGTTCTCATGCATCTTCTTCCAGAACTGGAATGCGCAGATTTGGGCCAGCGTGTAATCGATATAATAGAACGGGGTGTTGAAAATATGCCCCTGCTTATGCCAGAAGCCCCCTTGCTCCAAATACGCGTTATCCGCGTAATTGCGGTGAGGCAAATATTTGCGCTCGATTTCGCGCCATGCCTGCTTCCGCTCAGCCGGCGTCGCATCCGGGTTCTCGTAGACGAAATGCTGGAATTCATCCACCGTCACGCCGTACGGGATAAAGATCAACGCGCTTGCCAAATGTTCGAAGCGGTATTTGTCGACTTCCTCCTTGAAGAACAGATCCATCCACGGCCAGGTGAAGAACTCCATGCTCATCGAATGAATCTCGCAAGCCTCATAGGTCGGGAAGCTGTACTCCGGCACGGCGAAGCTGCGGCTCTCGTAAACTTGGAAGGCATGCCCCGCTTCATGCGTAAGCACGTCGATATCCCCGGACGTACCGTTGAAGTTGGAGAAGATGAACGGCGCCCCATATTCGCTGATATAGGTACAATATCCGCCGCTTTGCTTGCCCTTCTTCGCAACGAGGTCCATCAGGCCGTTCTCCTGCATAAAGGTGAAGAATTCCTTCGTCTCAGGGGACAGCTCGGCATACATCTTCGCTCCGTTCTCAACGATCCACTCGGGATCCCCCTTCGGCGTTGCATTTCCCGATTTGAACGCAAAGTTCTCATCATAATACAGCAGTTGGTCTACGCCAATCCGGTTCTTCTGCCGTTCCTTGAGCTTCGATGCTACAGGAACGATATGCTCCAGTACCTGGCTCCGGAAGTTCGCTACCATCTCGGCATTGTAATCGGTGCGGGCCATCCGTGCATAGCCGAGCTCAACATAATTCTTGAAACCCAGCTTCTTCGCGATTTTCGTTCTGACCTTGACCAGATCATCATAAATGCGATCGAAGGTCTCCTCGTTCTCAGCCATAAAGCCGCTCGATGCTTCCATGGCGCGTTTGCGCATATCGCGATCCGTCGATTGCTGGAACGGAATCAGCTGGGACAGCGTGCGTTCCTCGCCCTCGAACTGGATTTTGGCGGAGGCGATCAGCTTCGCATATTCCGTCGTCAGCTTGTTCTCCTGCTGCAGGTCCTCAATCACCTCAGGGCTGAACGTCTTCAGGGAGAGCTCGGCCAGCTGGAACAGCTGACGGCCCCATTTCTTCTCCAGCTCGCTGCGGAACTTGGAGCCGACCAGCGCCCGATAATAATCCGTAATATATTCCTGAACGACCGGACCGTTCTCATCGAAGAAGTCCTGCTCCGCTTTATAGAATTCGTCGTTGGTATCGATCGAATGCCGAACGCTTGCGATCTGCTGGAGCGTATCGAACTCGCTGCGAAGCTTGTTGATTCCTTTCATTGCCTGATCCTGCTCTTCATATGATCCGGCGGATGTGAAGGCATCCAGCAGCTCCTTAAATTTCTGTTCGAAAGCTTTGACGTCAGGCCGCTCGTAGTGATACTCGCTAAATTTCATGACATGCACCTGCCCTTTCCATATAAAAAATACAACGATTCATCCATTCGGCATCTAAACGATAAAGTTATAGAACCCAAACGATTGTAAATTCGATACAGGTAGGGCATTATCCTGCTGACGTTCTTCGAAATTATGCGGAAGGTGACCTGGCTTTAATATGGCTTACGAAAGTGTCTTCAGACCGATTGCAGAAACCAGAATCAGTCCGATGAACAAAAGCCGGCGTCCTTCCTTCGGTTCCCCGAAGGCAAACATTCCGAGCAGCGTGCTTCCGGCCGTCCCCATCCCTGTCCATATGGCATAGGCGGTGCCCATGGATATCTTTGTCATGGACAAAGTCAGCAGCAGGAAGCTGGAGCCCAAGGCGATTGCCAGAAAGAGATACGAACCGAGCGTGCGGTTAAGGGTTACCCGTCTCAGTGCGATAACGCCAAGCACTTCACACAGGCCGGCTCCGACCAGGGCGATCCATTCCATTACGCATCAGCCTCCTTTCCGCCCGCCTCGGAATCCTTCGTGACCAGCTTAAGCCCAAGAACGCCTGCCGCCAGACCTGCAATGAACAGGAGTTTCAGCGGGTTGGCCTGTTCTCCGAATACGAGGATCTCAGCGATGACGGTCCCTGCCGTTCCGAGGCCTGTAAAAATGACATATACGGTCCCGATCGGCAGCTTGGCCGCCGATTCAAGAAACACCTTGAAACTGAATATTATGGAGGCGACGGTTATCAGCCAGTGCCACCACAGCTCGGAATGCTTAAGCCCCGATACCCACACGACCTCCAGAGCGCCAGCAAGCAATAAAAGCCACCATGCTTTTCTCATCTTTACACTCCCCTCCATCACATGATTTTGAACATCATCGATGCCAGTGTTATGTGATGTAGTGATTGTAATCAAAATCTGGAATTAAGTATAATGATAGATAATTATGGCAGCATCAATTTTATTGATACCACTTGCGGAGGTGAGGACCGTGGAATTAACGGATCTGAAAATTTTTGTGAAGATAGCAGAGGAAGGAAACATATCGCGTGCAGCTGAAGGACTAGGGTACGTTCAATCCAACGTAACGGCACGGATCAAAAAGCTGGAAGCAGAGCTGGGCGTTTTGCTGTTTAACCGGCAGCCGCATGGGGTGACGCTTACGGAGAAGGGGGCGCTATTCCGGGAATATGCGTATTCGATTATTCGTCTTTCAGAGGAAGCGGTGCACGCAATGGAGGACGCTCCGTATCCAAGCGGAAGCCTATCGATCGGGATTGTCGATACCCTTCACTGCGGCAGTTTTATTCGGGCTCTTTCCGATTACCAGGCGAAATATCCGAATGTCAGCCTCAGCTTCATTACCGGAAGCTCGCCGGACCTCATCTCCAAGCTTCTGAATTATCAGCTGGACGGAGCGTTTGTAACCGGAGAATTTCCTTCGGCGAAGCTGGTCACCGAGTACAGCGAGCAGGATGAGGTTCGTCTGCTGACAACATGGAACGCTCCCTCCCTACCCGATCTGTCACGGACTAAGTGGGTGGTGTCTCCCGTTGGCTGCCCCTTTCGCCAGGCGCTGGAATCATGGCTGCGGAGCGAAAGCATCCCTTTAACGAACATGATTGAGGTTTCGTCGCTGGATACGCTGTTAAGCATCGTAAGATCCGGACTGGCATCCACCCTTCTTCCAAGTTCCGTGCTCTCGGAGGAATATGCGGACCTGAACAGTTTTCCGGTGCCGGAGGCGTTCCGCCATGCAACGACCAGCCTGGTTCGTCGCAATGACCGCTTTGGCAGCAAGGCGTTCTCGGCATTTGCCGAGCTGGTGAAGGTTAATTTTGCACAAGGGACGGATTAAGGATGGAATAGATCAAAATATCTTCGAACCGGTCCTTTACCTTCAAATACGAGCGCAGCCTGCCCTCTTGCTTCATGCCGGTCTTCTCCATCACCCGGAAGGAGCCCGCATTGTCCGGATGGCATTTGGCCTCAATCCGTACCAGCTGCAATCGGTTAAAGCCGAATTCGATAACACGGCCAATCACCTCGGTCATGTAGCCACGATTCCAATAACGGTTCGAGAGAACATAACCTAGCTCGGCCTTCTGACTCCGGTTATCCCATTGGATGAAGCTGCAGGTTCCAATCAAAGCGCCTGATTGCTTGTCCTCGATGCCCCAGGGGCCGACCTTTTGCTGATCGTAACGATGCATGATAAATTCGATAAACCGCCTCGTGTCATCACGGGATTGATGGACGTCCCACACCGTGTACTTCGAGACTTCCGGCACGGAGCAATAATCGTACATGTCCTCAAGATCGTCCCAGCGGATGCGTCTTAGACGGGTCCGATCCGTCTCAAGTTCCGGGAAAGGCTCGAAAGCATCCTCAATTTTCTTCATAGGTTTCGCTCCTTCCTTATTCAAGGTTATAAACCGGCATCCATCCGTAATGCATCCTCCGTACCTGCTAGCTCCAGCTGCTTCCGGATGTAGCGCGCCACCCCGTCGGCATCGTTCGAATCCACCACCAGATCCGCCAATTCCTGGATTCGCTCGTGCGCGTTCCGCACGGCAATTCGGGTGCCGCCCGCTTCAAACAGCCCCAGGTCATTGAGATGATCACCGAAGACAACTGTGTTCTGGAGCGGAATCCCCATATGATCAGCCCATAGGCGAAGCCCGTCCCGTTTGTTGCCATTCACGTGGCTGAATTCCAAAAAGTAATGATTTCTTATGTAATAGTCCGGCATCATATGCGCATGCACCACATCCCCGAAACAATCGTTGACCTCCCGGCGAATCGGCTCCAGCTCATCGAACAGGCCAATATACGTCAGGGCCAATGTTCGGTGCCCCTCCGGACAATGTAAGGCTGCTACCTCCATAAATCTCGGATCATTCACGCGGCTTTGATAAAATGCAGTCTCTCCCTCCCGGCAAAGCGTTTCATGGAGCACGCGTTCCCGGTGATCGGCATCCAATGAAAAGTAAAAAGGCGTCAGCCCGTGTTTCTTTCCGAGCCGGATGATATCGCTCGAAATTTTGTGATCCAGCCAATACCCGTCAATGACCGTCCCATTATGGCCGTTATAGATCAAAGCCCCGTTATACAGGATCAGAGGGTGCTTCCAAGGAATGTCCGCAACAACTTGCATAGCGCTGACATATCCGCGCGCCGTTGCGAATGTAACGACAACATCATGCTGCAGCGCTGCCTCGATGGTTTCCAACGTATAAGGGGAGAGCGTCTGATCCGACCTTAGAAGCGTCCCGTCCAGGTCTGTAATAAATGCTTGATGGTTCAATCGGATAAGCCTCCTTGTAGTAATATGATGATGTCTAAGCCTGAGTCCCAACCATGTGGTGTAGATGGAGACACGCAGGAGTTTGCAGCTTTTTTATGAGATCCAATGAAAAAAAGCTTCCCGAATCATAACCCATATGCTACTGCACAAACGCCATGACGTCCCGAATATCCTGAATGTCCGCCAATGGCTGAACGCCCATGCGATTCATTTTGGAGATATCTCCCCGGTAGGCAATGAACGGTATGCCGGCACACTCGGACGCTTTGCCGTCCACCCATGCATCGCCAACAGAGAGCCATTGGCTTGATGTGGTATGCGCAAAAAACTCCAGCACCCGCAAGTAGCCATCCGGTGCAGGCTTTAAGGAACCCATCTGTTCTCTTCCCACGATCAGGTCAAAATACGATGCGATTCCGTTCTCCTCCAAAGCCGTCAGGGCTGCATCCCGCGCATTATTCGTAACTATGGACAAATGTAAACTTCCATGCAAATGACGGATCAACTCCAGCGCGCCATCTTCAAGCTCGGCGCCGGCCATCCCCTTGATCTCATGCTGTTTGGCGATATCCCACATGCGCCGGGACAGTTCATCCGTCATATGACCGGTCTGCATCGCCTCCGCGATGACCGTAGAGGTCGTATGGGTGTCCATAGACAAACCGTGCGGGAGCACCCGATGGTCTACAAGAAAAGAGTAAATCGCCCATTTCATGGCGTTAAAGTCAATGCTCGACCGCAGCAGCGTGTTGTCCATGTCGAATACAATGCCTTTCCAGTTGCTATTCATGGTATCACACTCCTGTCATCCGAATGCTACGAAGCACGAAATCTTCCGGCCACTCCTTTTTGTTCATGCGAATAAGCGCAGTAACGTTCGCTTCACCCGGGTAACCCTCGGTTACCTCGTCATGAGATGGCGATAGCTCGATGAAAAGGCTGGCAGGTTGAGCTCCGTCCGCTTCCGCAATGCTCATCGACACAATCTCGAAGCCTTCGGAAGAGGGATGCTTTCCTGCATGGATCATCAAATAAATCTCTTCTTCGGTTTCCTTGAGCACGCTGGCTCCCGGAACGCGGTTGTGCTGCGCTTCGTATTGTTCTTGAATATCCTGATCCACTTGATTGTCCGTCCGAAACTCCCATACGTAATCCAGTGAGGTTTTCGTATAAGCAAGCTGCGCATACGCGATCGGAATGAGCTTGCGGTCATGAACGGCCTCGACCGTTTCCGCTTCGCTAACCGGCGGTTTAGACAGGTCTGAATTTTCCATAATGCAGCCAGTGATAATGAGTGTGACCAATGCGATCATGAGACTGATGTAGGCAGGTTTCCGCATGGCTAACCCCTTACAACTTCCGTACCTGCAATGAAATCATGAATGGCGCGTTTGTCCTCCCGCAGTGCCACCATCAAGATGCTGGCGATGAAACCAATCCCAAATGTCAACATATACACGAGTCCGGCAACGACGTTACGGAGCAGCATCGTTCCAATGCCCGGCGGATCCAGCGTATCGTATTTGCGAATTCGAATGCCGCATATCCGCTTCCCAACCGTGTACCCTTTCCAGTAAGCGGGTACCAGGATGCCGTACAACGCTAACAAGAAATTGCTGATCGGTTCATTTTCGAAATCGCCTGTCAGTATTCCAAATAGAATGCTTATTGGTAAAGAGACGATCAGGGCATCCAACAACCAGGCCCCAAAACGTATCCAAAAGCCCGCTTCTTCATTCATAACGCATCCCCCTCATCGATCAGGTATTCGCTGTTAAGGATTCCGCCCTTCACTGCCAGATTCATCAAGTTCCTTCCAGTTGCTCTCGATCCGATTTAAATCCTTCTTATACCATTGAACAAATACCGAACCATAGACGTGGTATAGCCCGATCGCCAAGCTGATTATGCTCAGTATCACAGGAGCCTTTCCTACGTCTTGTAGAGCTTCATCGAAAAGGATATACACTTGTGAATTTATCGTTATGATGGCAGCGGTCAAATAACGGATTCCGAAGAGCACCACGGATATACCGATGAATACTGCGCCTAGCGTCCGATTATGCACAACATCCCTCCTCATACGACTTTTTAAGGATTGCTATGTGATGTGATCCACTCTTCAACCCGCTTCATCTGGGCATTGAACCTCGTACTCCTGTAACAGCAGGTATCACCATGTATCCTATATCACAATATTTTCCACTCCCTTCATTGTAAACTTCTTCCGTTCATCCAACAACAGGTTTTCCATGATTTCCCACACGGATTAAGCGTACAGGCTAGATTTGTGCATAAAAAAGAACAGCTAACACGTTATCGTGAAAGCCGTTCTATCATGGTATCCTGATGGACCGCGGGTGGAGGTCTTGCCCCTGCGTGGCAGCTTAATCCACTTATTTGTCATCTGTCTGCACGTCTCCATATGTACCCGATGGTTCGAAGAAGACCGTAGCCGATCATAACGCCGATCGTATTCAAGATCACATCGTCAACATCCAGACTCCCCCGGCGAGTAATGAGTTGTATAAGCTCGAGCAGTAAAATTCCAGGCAGAAAATAAGCGATGGTCTTGGCAAAGCCGGCTTGAATTGCCAGCGGAATGAGCACACCGAACGGAAGAAACACACCGATGTTTCCGGCAATATTGATGAGAGCTTCCATGGAATGAATCGGAATGTAGTGACGGATGGTAGCAAGTGGAATGATATTGTAGCTGTACTCCGGCAGCCGTGTCCTTCCAAAACCCCAAAGCATCCAGTAGGCAAGCAGTAAGGAGTATGCGATTAATAAGTCCACTCAATTCGATATCGGAATTTCATGGATTAAAATAAGGCTCCAACTGATGATCCTCGATCAATTCAATATTTATACGTTCCCTTGCGTATTTCTTAATATGTTGTTTGATGTTGGGGTACAGCACGATGTCATCCAATTGTGAAAGGGGGATCCACCGTACGGCGGATTGGTCAGGATCGGGAATATCAGGCAGCCTGGCCACAGAACCAGCCTGAGGGCAGCATTCCAAGACAATATATAACGTATGGATATTCGACGTATTATTACCGGAATGATGATGCGGGGCGTATTCGTACACAAAGGCGATTGGTCCGGCAACAGCTAATATTGTAGTCTCTTCATATAGCTACCGCAGCACGCCGGCGGTAATGGTTTCGCCGGGCTCTGCCCCGCCACCGGGCAGATTGTAATGAATCCCGTTCTCATCCGAATACTCGACCAGCAGGATCCGCTCTTCTTGAATCACTAAAGCCGTGGGTCGTACTCTTATATGGTAACTCATGGAGACACCTCTTTTCGTCGGTACATATGTCATACATCGATATTATCATTCTGGAGATGGCTTATATCGTTATACAGCGTACATTCCCAATAGTCGCCGACTTGTGTGATAACGGTAAGAGAAGCATTATCCATATAGGTGGTTGTAAAACGATGGGGCATCAATTGTTGCAAGGTTAAGCCAATGACCGCGCCATGGCTTACTGCGAGGATGTATTGATTATGAAGCTTGTTCGATAACATGAATATTTTGTTTTCACGGCTGCATTTTCCACCGGATAACGATGTACCGGTTCACAAGCGCAGCTACACCGAATAGATAGGCGGACACCCGGAATCCGGAGTCAATCAAGGCAAGCACCCCGGCAGCAAACAACACGGCCTCAGTGAGAAGGACCCCGCCGATCGGCAGCTTGATGGATGCCTTCGGCGAGATGATCATCCCCCAGATCACCGCAGTCAGCAGCGGCAGACCGAGCCCAAGGATGATACTCAGCCAAACGCCCTGGACGGCATGGAAGCCCCAATATCCAAGCGAAAACAGCAAAATGATTTCCAGCACAAACCGCAGGCCGAGGTTGATCACGGTAAACATCCAGTGATCCCCTTATGCTTCGAGCTGCTTCTTATGATGAATCATGTGCTCGATATAATCATCGAACAGCCACTCCAGCGTAACCTCCGTGCCATCATCAAGGATGCCTTTTTTGCGGAAATCAGCTTCCCCCGCCTGCTGCATGACACGTACGATCATCCGGTTCAGCTCCCGCCACAATGTAAGAACCTCACCCGGCTTATACTGGTCTTGGTAACCCTGAAGACGAACCCAGTCATCCTGCGTGTATCCCTGAATGTGGATTGGTTTATCGGATAACAGAAACCGTACGAACCGCTGATGATTATTCAGCGCGGAGTCGCATAGATGGCCAAGAATTTCCTGCTTCGACCACTTCTCGATAGACGGTTTCCGAGTAAACGCCTCCTCCGTCATGGCCTCAACGAGCTCTGTTACTTCTGTGATCAATGATTTCAATCGATCGAGTGTTTCCATGTACCTTCCGCTCCTTTATTCGAAAATGATGAGCCTCTTCTTGCTATATGTCGCTTTCAATCAGCGGTAGACCCAGAAATTTGGCATATCCCTGGGCGGCCACGAGAATATCCTCCTTCCGTTCTTCAAGGGGAGTAAAAGGCGCAAAAGTGACCTCGACTCCGTTACGCTTGATCTCCCTCCTCCATACGCCGGCAATTCGGCCGTCCACAACGATCATTGGCTGAAACACTCCGTTGCGATATGGCGCGATCTTCGGATCATGTTCCGGTTCAATTACGGCATCCCGCGCCTTATAGCCCAAGTAATACTCATCGAATCCCGGTAAAAGGTGGACAACTGGCTGCTCCTGCTGATGCTCCGGTAAGGAAGCCGACATCCAATAAACTGCGTTGTCGAGCTTGATCTTCTGCAGAACATTCGAAACAGACTCCACGCCGCGCTTTGCTTCAGACAGCGAAAGCCCGGTCCACCATGCAAAATCCTGAACCGTAGCAGGACCGTGCCCGGTAAAGTAACGCAGGGCAAGCTCGGCCAAAGCTTCCTCGGTTGTCAGCTCCTTTAATTGACCGACCCATGCTTCGAGCAAAACAAAGGTTTGTTGATTGCCTTCCCGCGGTCCAAAGCAGAGCATGCCGTTCCGGCTCAAATATCCAAGGACATAGTTCCCCAAGCCATTCTTCGTCGAGATGCCGTCTTCCTCCAGAACCGTCATCAAATCCGGGCGTGGTACGGGAGTTCCATCATGCAGCGCTCTTTCGATTAAGCTTCTGCAGCGCTTCAGTATTTCTCCATCGAGTCCGAGCTCCGCCTGTTTCCGCTTGTCATGTGCTTGTAATCGAGGGGCGGTCAGCTTCTGCATCCATAGAACATCCTCGGCCGGCACCATAAAAATCGTTCCCCGCATCGGCCAGGTAAGCACGATTTTCCGCTCAGCAATTGCCAGCTCTACATCCGGCAGCCCGGAGGAAGCCGTTCGCAAACCAACTCCCCAGACCGCCTGGCCGAAATCCTGGGCTTGAACCGCGCCTAATCCTTTTACGACTTGTTCCGGTGTATTAAACTTCTTGCTCCCGATCCCCTGGGACGACAGCCTTAAGCTAGCAATCGTTGGATTTGTCAATTCCGCAACACTCCCTAGACATCAAATAGAACCGCAGGTGCCGTTAAGCAGCCTCCATCAAACGAATGAGCAAGCGTACTTCTGAACTTGTAAGTGACACCCTGATTTTCACGAAAGTTTGCCTATGATAAATCGGGAATCGACATCCAGGCCCGCTCGTTCTGCCAGCTCACTTCGACCGGCGTTTCGAAGAAGGCGGTCAGATTGCCGCTGGTCAGCATATCCTTGGAGCTTCCCTGGTTAAACACGCTTCCCCGCCGGATTAAAAGGGAATGCGAAAAAATCGGCAATATTTCTTCAATATGATGCGTCACGAACAGAAGCGTCGGAGCATCCGGCTTCGAGGCAAGCGCCGTAATGCTGGACAATAGCGCTTCCCGAGACAGAAAATCCAGCCCGTTGCAGGCTTCATCAAGAATCAGCAGTCTCGGGGATGCCATCAGAGCTCTGGCAATCAGCAGCTTTTGCTTCTCCCCTTGCGAACAGGTTTCATATGTACGTCCAAGCAGATGATAACAATTAAAATCCTTCATCAGCTGTTCCGCTTGCGCCCGGTCGTCCTCATCAATCTTCTGATATAAACCAATGGAGGCGTGCTTGCCGCTGATGACAACGTCAATCGTCGATTCGTTCGGGCGGATCCGCTCCTGGAGCGAGGAGCTCACCCAACCGATTGACTTCCGGAGTTCTCTTAAATCTACCGTACCGAAACGGTGGCCGAGTACGGAAACGCTGCCGCTTGTCGGCCAGATGTAACCGTTAATCATATTCAGGATCGTTGTCTTGCCTGACCCGTTCAAACCCAGAACGGCCCAATGCTCCCCTGGTTTGACGGTCCAATTGACCCCGGACAGCACAGTCTTCTGCTCCCGTCTCCAGGTTACGTCGTTCAATTCAATTATCGAGTTCATTGCTGCTCCCTCTCCTTTTTCTGCTTCGTTTCTGCTTTTCTCTTTTCAAGGATTATATCAGCAATTACATATTCCTCAATAGTGAAAAGAGGGAACCTCAATTATTAAAAAGCAAAATGGACTATTGCCAAAGCTAGAATCATTGTATCACGCCAGAATTTGGATCATATCGGAAGTTTGCCGGCGATTATCCAGCACAACACCACGCCTCTGCCCTCCTATTTCCTACTCAAACATCAGCGCGTATCTATAACGTCGCGGCATGTTCTTTTTTTGGCGTCGAATCCAAGAAAGATCTTATCTCTGCAATATCTCCCAATCTCGCACCTAAATCATTCAATAATGAAAGAATTTGTACATCTATCGCCTACAGGCCTGATTTTCATCAAGATACAATGTGAGCTATCAATAGGCGAGAGGTGATTAATCATGAATGCACAAACGGTACAGTCGCCGGACAAGGCCGGACTGTACAAAGGCATGAAAACGGTTGCCACCAAAACATTCAAAGGGCGCTGGAACGCTCCGTTAGCTGGTTACCTGTTCATCGCCCCCTGGCTGCTGGGCTTTCTCATTTTACAGCTCTGGCCCATTATCCAGTCCTTCTATCTATCCTTCACCGAATATTCGCTGTTGGAGCCGGCCCGCTGGATCGGTATCAAGAACTTCCAGGATATTGCTCACGACCGGCTCTTCTTCAATTCGTTGAAAGTGACATTTCTGTATGTGATCGCTTCCGTGCCGCTGAAACTGCTGGTAGCGCTGGCTATAGCCCTGCTGCTAAACCGGAACATCCGGGGCATATCCTTCTACCGGACGATCATTTACCTGCCTTCACTAATTGGCGGAAGCTTGGCGGTCGCCGTACTGTGGCGCAATATATTCGGTCTGAACGGCTTCATTAATCAGCTCGCGATATGGGTCGGAATCGCCCCCAAAAACTGGATTGGCACCCCCTCCACCGCCCTCGGCACCCTGGTACTTCTAACGGCATGGCAGTTCGGCTCGTCGATGATTATTTTCCTTGCCGGCCTTAAGCAAATCCCAAGCGAGTTATATGAAGCCGCATCCGTGGACGGGGCCTCGCCGCTTCGCAAGTTTATCCGGATTACCCTGCCTATGTTATCACCGGTTATCCTCTTTAATCTGATCATGGGCATCATCAACGCATTCCAGATGTTCACATCGGCTTTTGTTGTCACGAATGGAGGACCGGTCAATTCAACCGAGATGTTCGCCCTGTTTCTGTACAATAAAGCCTTCGGATCCCTGCAGATGGGCTACGCATCAGCCTTGGCCTGGATATTGCTCGTCATCATTGGCATCGCCACGGCGCTTAATTTTATCGCGTCCAAATACTGGGTCTTCTACGAAACCGAAACGGAGGGCCGCAAATGACAGGTGCTCGTAAAAAACAAAACTGGTTGGTTCACGTGCTGATGATTACCTTTTGTTTTGTGATGTTTTATCCCGTACTTTGGTGGATCGGGGCCTCCTTCAAATCGACGCCGGAAATCAGTCTGCCCACTCTGTTCCCTAAAGTATGGTTATGGCAAAATTATACGGAAGGCTGGATGGCACTGCCCAAGTATACATTTACACGCTTCTTTATGAACAGCCTTAAGCTCAATGTGGCGACCACGATTATTCATGTCATTTCAGCCAGCCTGGTGGCTTTTGGCTTCGCTAGGCTGACCTTCCCGCTGAAGGGGTTATGGTTCTCCATCCTGCTGATGACCCTGATGCTTCCGGGACAGGTCACGCTCATCCCGCAGTATACGATGTTCCATTCCTTCGACTGGATCAATACCTATCTGCCGCTGATCGTCCCTTCAGCCATGGGCGGAGCCTTCTTTATTTTCCTGATTGTCCAGTTCATCCGCGGCATTCCGCGAGAGCTCGATGAGTCCGCGAAAATCGACGGCTGCTCCTGGTTCGGCATTTATCTGCGCATCGTAATGCCGCTGACCCTGCCTGCGCTCATCACGGTGACGATATTCTCGTTTATTTGGGGCTGGGACGAATACTTTGGGCCGCTGATTTATCTGAATACCGTGGATAAGTACACGGTCCCGCTCGCGCTCAGAATGTTTATCGACTCCCAGTCAGCCGTTCCATGGGGGCAGCTGCTTGCCGTATCCCTGCTCTCCGTGCTGCCGCCGGTGGTCATTTTCTTTCTGGCGCAAAAGCATTTCGTGGAAGGGATTGCCACATCCGGGCTGAAAGGATAGATTTCAGAGCGGTAAACGGATACTGTAGCGTGTTCTTCCAGCTCTTCTTCAGGCGGCGGCCAAGCCGGACATCTCGATCATCCGGCTTCCGCCAACGTTGGCAATGAGGCAGCAGCGCGTTCAGCGACCTTATGGCTTCCAAGGGGAGGAGAAAACGCATGAATCCGTTTCGCACGTTTCGCATCGATTACGTTTTTTTCTTCAGTTTTGCCGGTTTTATCGCGGTCCTCATCACGATCATGATGATTGTTAGTTATCGCTTCTCGGCTGATGAGCAGGCGAACAGTGCCTCCATGTACCAGCAGGCGGTGCTGCAGCAGCTCAACAAACAGCTTACCGACCAGATGAGCGCTGTGGAGCAAACCTCGCTAGCCGTGTCCATCAACTCGCCTCTGGTCAACTATTTAACAATGAAAGGAGATTATTATGCACGCAAGAAGGCCAGGGACGAGCTGAATCGGGATTATTTGGCGCCAATGCTGAACAGCTCGCGCTCGATGTTTTCTTTTCAGATTTATATGAACGATCCGCTTCAGGTCGATCCCAACGCCAACATTCAGTACCTCCCGCTGGCCACAGCCAGCCGGGAGATCTGGTATCCGGCCATCGACAAATCCGACTTTCTCTGGATCGGCCAGCGTGAGGTCGGTTCGCCGCAGGGGAAACAGCAGGTGATCAGCTTTGTCCGTAAAATCACTTCACTTGACGGTGTGAACCACGGAATTCTGATTATCAATGTCCGGGTCAAATTTTTGCAGGACATTCTGACGGAAGATAATTCCTTGGCCAGCCGGCTCCTGCTCGACTCCGGCGGCCGGATGATCATGCACACCCGGATTGCTCCGCCTCCCGAGGAAATCAGCGCCATCCTGGAGCGGGTCAGCGGAGACACTGGGCATGCGCGTCATCTTCTGACCGCCGCCGGCTCGCTGCCTGAGAAGAACATGCTTACCGTATGGTCCCGGACATCCCCTGGCAGCTGGATGCTGGTGGAGCTTACGCCCTGGAAGGAAATTACTACCGGAGGTGTCCGCCTTGCGTGGACGATGGCTATTGTGGGAGCCGTCGCCATTTTGCTGTCCCTGTTCTTCACATTGTTCCTTTCCCGGAATTTCACGAGGCCGATCCGGAAACTGATTCAGCTGATGCAGGCGTTCAATCCCGGGAAGCGCAGGCAGCCGCTGCCCAACGAATACCGCAACGAATTCGGCAGCTTGTTCAGCGGCTACCGCAAGCTCACCGAGCGGATCGAAACGCTGTATCAGTCGCTGGAGCAGCAGTATAAGGCACAGCGCGAAGCGGAGATTAAGGCGCTGCAAGCGATGATTAACCCCCATTTTCTCTACAACACCCTGGATCAGCTGAACTGGATGGCGCTTGAAGCCGGTCAAGAGAAAATCAGCCGCGTGCTCGAGCTGATGGGGCAAATGTTCCGGATTGGCCTGTCGGGCGGCGAATCCATGATTTCGATCCAGGAAGAGCTTTTGCACGTGGATTGCTATCTGAAAATCCAACAGTTCAAGTGGGGCGAAGGATTGGAATGGCACATCGATTGCCCAAAGGATTTACAGCATCTGATGATTCCGAAACTCACCCTGCAGCCCTTTGTGGAAAACGCCGTTATGCATGGTTTTCATGGCAGACGCCAAGGACGGATCCAATTGACATGTCAGGAAGAGGACCGAGGCATCCGGATTTGGATTCGGGACGACGGCATCGGGCTGCGCGAAGACTGGAAAACACGGAAACGCCATCCGACGGGCGGATACGGCATCCGCAACGTAACGGAACGTATTCAGGTTTATTTCGGTCCGCCCTTTGGCGTTACGCTTCGCAACCGTGCCGATGTGCCAGGCACCGAAGCGGAGATCTACTGGCCGAAGCTGGATCAACAGCAGGATCAGGAAGGGGGAAAAAATCATGTGGACCATTGCTATCGTGGATGACGACCGGCAAGCGCTCGGCGGCATGTCCCGGTTAATCCCTTGGGAGCAGCTCGGCGTACGGCCCGTCGGGGAGGCCATGGATGGCGAAGAAGGACTCCGGCTGATCGAGTCAAGCAAGCCCGATATCGTCATCACGGATATCTATATGCCGGTAATGAATGGTCTCGACATGATCGAACAGCTCCGTAAGCAGCAATATACCGGCAAAATCATCATTTTGAGCGGGTATTCGGATTTTGAATATGCTCGCAAGGCACTGCGGCTTCAGGTCGACGATTATTTGCCCAAGCCGGCCTCACCGGCAACGATCCGGGAAGTGCTGCAGCGCGTCACACGCGAGTTAACGGAGCGCCGAGCGTTGGAGAACAGAGAGCGGGAGCTGCAAAACCGACTCATGCAGTATGAGCCGTTTCTGGAAAGGGAATGGGTCAAATCCGTGCTCATCGGAGGGTCCTCTTCCCCGCTAACGGATTCCTCCCGTATGCTGGACCGGCTGGGATGGAAGAATGCCCAATTCATGATGCTAGCTTTAGAAATTAAACGCCAAGGACGTATGGAAGGGATCTCCGTCCGGGACTGGCACCTGTTCCGGTTTGCCGTGGGCAACACGGTAGAGGAGCTGGCCGGTCAGGACGGTCTGCGCAGCTATTTCCTGGAGCTGCATAGTCACCATATGGCGCTGCTGTTGTATAAGCCCCTTTCGTGGCCGACCGAAGCGTTCCGCTTGGAAGTTCTGGCGCTGGCAGGGCGAATCATTTCGTCCGTGCATCGATTCCTCAGGGTCAAACTGCATATCGGTGTCGGTCTCCGTAAGGACAACTGGCTTGCCATCTCCGATTCCACCGAAGAAGCCTTCCAAGCACTCGCCGAGCGGCGCGAACCGGATTCCGCCCATCCCTGCGTCTACGTATATAATGAAGGCGGCATTCGGCGTTCAGCACGACGGAACATACGGCCGGTGCGGTTTTTCCAGGAGATGGCCGACGCAGTAAGGACCTTTGACGAGCCTAGAGCACTGCTGGCGCTGGAGGACTTCTTCCGCAAGGACAGCGGCGCGGCTCAGCTTCAGACCGACGAACTAACCGCCATCGGAACACAGCTGTTCGCCATCCTCTCCTTTACTCTGTACGAGTCCGGCATCCGGCTCGACGATGAGCTCTCTCTCACGGACTTGACCAAAGAATTGGGGCAATTGGAAGATGCCCAGCAGTGGAAGGCATGGGTAGCGGACAAAGTGAGCCGAATCTGTTCGCGTTACACGCCCAATGAAAACCTCAAGCATAAGGAAACGGTCGAATATATCATCCAATACATTCATGAGCATTACGCCGAGAACATTCATCTTCAGGATCTGGCCAACCAGGTGTATATCTCCAAAAACTATCTCAGTACCATATTCCGCCAGTTTACAGGTGAAACCTTCGGCGATTATTTAACCAGGGTGCGAATGGAAAAAGCCAAGAGCATGGTTATCGAGAAAAAACTGCTGATTGCAGAAATCGCCGAGCGGGTCGGATATCGGAATGTTCCGTACTTTACCACCCTGTTCAAAAAGCATACCGGGCGCAGTCCCACCGAGTTTCACAAAGCCTAATGATCAGTTCTGTTCTGAAATTTCCGACTCATGAGCATCCCGCCTCCTCATTCGATCATCGTAAAATACTGAAATGATTCGTTGTTTTGTCGCCTACGAGAAAGGTCCTGGACTTGGTACGTTAAAGAAGCAGATCAGTTAATTAAGGGAGGTTCATCCGATGAGAAAATCATGGCATCGTCTCGCTTCTGGCGCTGCGGCCGTGTTGTCACTGTCCCTGGTACTCTCCGCTTGCAGCGGAATCAAGAAAGAAGAAGCCGGATCCGCGGAGCCGGCAGACGGCAAGTCCATCACGCTCCGAATCATGTGGTGGGGATCTCAGGCAAGGCATGACGCAACTCTGAAAGCGCTTGATTTGTACTCCGAAAAGAACCCAGGCATCACATTCGAACCGGAGTACCAGTCATTCGACGGGTACCAAGACAAGCTGTCGACCCAGTCCGCGGGGAAAAACACGCCGGATATTTTCCAAATGGATGCCGCCTGGTTCAACGATTGGGCGTCCAGCGGACGGCTGGAGGATCTCTCCTCCATACCGACGGACCATATCGATAAGGCGCTGCTTGAGACAGGCACCTACCAAGGCAAACTGTACGCGATGCCGCTCGGCAACAACGCTTGGGGCATGGTGTACAACAAGACGATGATGGATAGCCTCGGCGTTCAGCCGCCGAAGACATGGGACGAGTTTTTTGCCATGGCGCGCGACCTGAAGCCGAAGCTGGCCAAGGACCAATACCTCACGCGTGACCTGACTGCGGACGGCGCGTTCTACATGTCGTATCAGCTGAGCATGGGCAAAGGCTTTTCCATGAGTAAGGACGGAAAATTCCATTATGACGAGGCTACCTGGAAGGATTGGATGAACAAATGGGCGGAGCTGCGCAAGGACAATCTCGTGACACCGCCTGACGTCACCGTATCGGATAAAGCGCAGGACGCACAAATGGACCTGCTCATTCAGGAGAAGATTCTGCTTCGGGGCGCGCATGCCGCGGAATTCGGCGGAACGGATGCCTTAAAACCCGGCGTGTTGGCGTTAACGACCCAGCCGAGGGGAACGCAGGCAGGCGGCTGGCTGAAAGCCTCCATGTACTGGAGCGTCAGTCCCAACAGTCAATACAAAGAAGAGGCGAAGAAGTTCATCGACTGGTTTGTCAACAGCGAGGAAGCCGGAGAAATTTTGGGTACTTCGCGCGGGATTCCGGTTAACAAAACCGTAGCCGATGCGCTCCAGCCCAAATTTACGGACGTCGATAAAAGCGCCCTCGGCCTGATTAACGAGGTGTCCAAGGACGGAGCCGCGTTTGACCCCGGTCCAGGGAATAAGGGCGGCTGGGCCAACTTCACGAAGGAATACGACAATATCACGCAGTCGATCATGTTCGGTAAAATCAGCATCGACGAGGGCTGGGACCAGATTGTCAAATTGAGCAAAACCCTGGAGTAATCCATGCCGTTAAGCTGTCTGTTTGAGTTTGGTAAAAACCGCCACGCGATAGCGATGGCACTCCGTAAAGCACCCGAAAATACCGGGTGCTTTACATTATGGAGCTTTGAAGTCTCCATAAGGCCTTTTAATTTTCTTCTTTAATTGGATACAACTCCTCTAAGCTGTTCATGTCTTTACTTCCAAGTACCGTTTCTCTGCCATTGGTGGTCATGTATCCATACTGGGATTGGCCTGAATGTGTAGAAACATTATAGAAAAACAACCGATCATTGCTAATTTGTGGATTCGTGAATTGGTTTACACGTAAGGGTATTCTGTTAGTAGTTTGCCCTATTCTTTGTTGACGTCGCTTCCTCGGAAGAATACGTACACGCCTTGGACGACGATAAGGATCAACCAGATCATCGTAACGAATATCCCCGATTCCTCATGATAGAACCAGATCTTCCCCGTCAGAATGGACTCTTGCAGTCCAGGTAAAAGCGGCGTGTCCATCCGCAGCCAGAAATTAACGATGATGTGAACAACGATGAACAAGGCAAGATGCTGCTTGAAATCCTTACGATTACCGAATTCTTTTTCCAGATTCATGTTCCTTGTCACCTCCCCGATTCGTGTAATGATCCATGATGTGATCGATATAGCGAACCACTTCTTCATCCATGCCGTAGATCAGCGGCGATTCCTGACTGGCTGCGTCGATGAAGCGAAAATATTTGGACTGTAGTTCCTCATCGCCGTTAAACCAACTGGATATGCATGCCTTCCATTGTTCGGCCAAATCCTCCACCAGAGGAGCGTCTTCATCGGCTCGCATGCTCTTGCGAGTCTTCTTGATAAGCTCCAAAGCCGTTAACAGGCGCGGGTCCTCGCTCCCGATTAAGGGAAGCTCCCTCAGCGCGTCGATCTCCTCTTCGGTAAATACATCGGCTGGAAACGTGGCCGGAATCTCGTGATCCACAAAATGCGGACTGTCGATTCTTTCGATGATATTAAAAACATGCTCATCATTTCGCCTACCCGACATTTCAATCGTTTGAATTACGCCTCTCAATATAAACTGCTTGCGCTTCAGATCATCGATCTTCTTCGAAGCCTGCTCGATCTGGGCTTGCAATAGTGGAACCCACGGGTCCGCATCCGACTCCGCTTCCGGTATTTGTTCATCGAATAATGCTTTGATTTGTTCCAGCGAATAGTCCATGGATTTCAAGGACAGGATCGTCTGGAGTTTGATGATGGCCTGATCATCGTAATAACGGTAGCCGTTTTCCCTTGAAATCGTCGGCTTTAAGAGTCCGATCTCATCATAATAATGCAGCGTTCTGCGGCTGATCTTGACTTTATGAATCATTTCTCCAATCGAATACATCATGCCAAGGCTCCCTTATCTTCCATATCTCATTCTCCATTAAAGAATACAACATCCGAAGCGTCGCTGATGAGATAGATTCCGGCGATGGTAGCAATTACGGCAAGAGCTTCTTGAGTATACGGTTCGATTTTTCGATTAATTTTAGACAGGAATCCGTTCGCCTTGTCTCCCACTAGATATCGGAGCGTAAGCAGCAAGCACGGCGGTGCAATCATAACCGCACAGTATGCGGCCAGCATGGGCATCCACTCATAAACCTCGAGCCCGCGCGTAGTCATCAGTCCGATGGCTGACAGAAAGGGAAGCATCGTCGCGGCCTCGATCATGGATACCGTGATTCCTAATTTCATCATGGAAAGATACGTATCCTGCGGTCTGATTCGTTCCAGCTTATAGCTCCTTCCTTTCGGTTTTTTGTCCAGCCGCACGCCAATCAGCACGAGGATGACCCCGAGGAATAGCTGAATGTACGATATGGCAGCATGCTCCTTCCACCCGGATAGCCAAAATTCAAACATCGCCCCCGCTCCGTTCATGAGTGCGATGCCCAGCAAAATATAAAAACCGGCTACGCTCAACAGATACACCATGATGCGAAGAGGACGGTAAGCGTTAGATAACAACAAAAAAATCGTCACGACGATCGATGCAAAGCTAAGGCTATCCAGCAAGGCCAATCCCAGGATGGTAATCCACATATCGTCCCTCCCTTATGTCATGATGCGATCCTATATATTCATAACATTGACGTTAACGTGGAAGTCAACGGCAAAAAAACGCCGCATGGTCTATCAGACAACACGGCGTTCTTCGTTCAGGTACATATGATCTATTGTTGAATCTGTATCCGGTACACCAAGCTGTCAAAATCCCCGCGCAGCGGCAGCTCGATCCCGATGTTCATGAGTGCCCTGCCGCTCCATGTACCGGCCACCCCCTCAATGGCATACGACTGATCGGCTTGCAGCCCGGTCAGCCGCAGTCTCGGCAGCGGCTCGCCCAGCTTCTGGCTGTGCAGGAACGCAAACAGCACTTAGTCGCCGCCGTCTTCGCTGCCGTACTGCACGGCTGTTACGCCTTTATGCCGAAGCGAGTCTAGGCGATACTGGCCGTTCCACAAGCCACCTTTAAAAAATGATATTGACACGACACCAAACGGTGACCTAAAATCGAAGTATCACCAAATGGTGTCCAATTAGCAGCCATGCTGCCAATGCCTTGACCGTTTTTATAGGTAAAGACCATGCTCTTTACAGATGCCCGCATTAGCAAAGTAAACTGTTCCAAAATAAGTAAGGGAGTTGGGGATATTGAGCTTTTTTCAAGACATGTTCGCCGTATTCAAAAAGAGAGAGCTGCCATTGATGGAAAGCCGCAAAGAATCAGAAGACGTATATTCATTTCTATTTGAGAAAGATAAGGATTTAACCTGGAAAGCAGGGCAATATGGTTTGTTTAGCATCACGCATAAGACCATCAAAAATCCTACGAAACCATTCAGCCTAGCTGCCGCTCCCGCAGAGAATATGGTTAAAATCACAACTCGTATTGGTGAAAACCCAAGCGATTTCAAGAAAGCACTGCTAGAATTAAAGCCCGGCATGAAAATCAAAATGAGCGGTCCTGTAGGGTCCTTCTATCTCCAAGATAACAGCCCCTCGCTGCTGATCGCAGGCGGAATTGGCATCACACCGTACCGGTCAATCCTTAAGCAGTTAGAGGCCGAGGGGAGTAAAGACGCGAAGCAGCAAAAACTGCTCTATTTGGATGGCAATAAAGCTTATATTTACAAAGATGAGCTTGATAAATTGGCTACCCGCACTTCACTAAATGTAGCTTATCTTGATTCAAGGGATGACTTGCATGAGGAAATTGAAAGGTTTAAAGCCTTACATAACAACAATGGTAAATACTTTATAGCAGGACCGAAGTCCATGGTGGAGTCTATTTCTAGCTATTTACTAAATCAAAATATATCCAAGCGGAATATTAAAAAGGACGCCTTCTTTGGATATTAGTTCATCTTTGAAACCTTTACTTGAAACCATGCTGCAAAGGTGGTGAAATATAAACGGCGGTCCCCTCAAACATCTTTAGATTACTAACAGCGAAAATCAATTCTTTTAGGAGGGTTGTCGTGATAGAGAATCATTCATCAAGGGATGTGTTTGACGCCATCGCAGATCCCACTAGACGCCAACTGATTCATCTGTTGTCACAGGCGGACGAGAAACCGCTTCATGAACTTACGTCGCAGTTTTCAATGGGCCGAACCGCGGTATCCAAGCATTTGACGGTTCTTAAAGAGGCCGGACTGGTGCTTGACCGGAAAGTAGGCAGAGAAACACGATTTAAGCTGAACGCCGCTCCGCTTCGAGAAGTCCAGGATTGGGTGGCTTATTATAGCAAATACTGGACGAACAATATGTTGCGCCTGGGCCAGCTTTTAGAGGAGGAGAAACATTGAGCTTAGTATTATCCCTGGATTTTCAGTACACCACATCGATCGAGAAGGCTTGGGCGGCCTTAACCGATCCCAACAAGTTGGCACAGTGGATCACGGCCAATGATTTTAAGCCTGTCGTGGGGCATCGTTTTCAGTTTCGCCATGAGCCGAACGAATATTGGGACGGAATCGTTGACGGCGAAGTGCTGATCGTGGAGGAACCGACCCGGTTGTCCTATTCCTGGGCTGCCGGTGACGAACGGCATACCGTTACCTGGACGCTGCAGGATTTAGGAGACGGAAGAGTTAACCTTCATCTCGAACAAACGGGCTTCTCCCATGTTCATGGACTCGAAGGGGCTAGATACGGCTGGACAGAATGGTTCGGCAAGTTTGAGCAGGTGCTGGAAGGATAACCGCATTCAGTACAAAAACTTGCCTTGCTCTTCCCATGGCTAAGTTTTGGGACGATCGTTTGAACCCTTGCTTAGCCCGAACAAATAAACCGGCTGCGTGTGTGCGGCCGGTTTATATCTGTAGTATTGGACATGCCGGCAAGCTCTCATTTCTTTCAGGTTTGTAAAACGAATGATTGACGTATTGATCTTAGGAGGGTACAACATGGAAGTTTTTAAAGAATTTTTAGAGCGTATCGATAACCCGCAGCATCGTGCACGAACGGAAGAAGTGATCGGTTGGGTCGCTTCGAAATTCCCTAATTTAGTGCCTAAAATTGCATGGAATCAGCCCATGTTTACCGATCATGGCACATATATTATTGGCTTTAGCGTATCTAAACAGCATCTGGCTGTTTCCCCTGAACGGGCCGGGATTAGTCAATTCGCTGATGAAATTGCGCAAGCCGGCTATGGTCACACCAAGGAATTGCTGCGTATACGGTGGGATCAACCGGTTGATTTCTCACTGCTTGAGAAAATGATCGAATTTAATATGATGGATAAAGCTGACTGTTCGACCTTTTGGCGGTAAATAGGGCAAACTGGATATTCCGTTCATGGCGAGCCGTCGAATCCTGATTGAGACTTTTTTCTAAATGCCGGGGACCGGGTCTCCCGTATAGCCTAAACACATTAGCTTAGCTATATGGTTTAGCCTAACATATCTAATCGCGTGCGATGATACAACAATCCATACCGTCAGGTCCCGTAAACCAGGCCAAGCGGCCCTCCGACTGAAATGGTTTCATAGAACATCCTCCTCCAGACCGCAAAAAAGCGCACACTCCTCCCAAGGAGTGTGCGCTAAATTGATATGAAATTCATATGTTAAAAAAAACATGGTGAATTTTGTATTTCAATTGGTGCTTAATTCTACTGCCGAGGCTGTCTAATGGCACAAATCAGGATAAATAATGGACACGAAAGCGACTACAATCCTCCTCTTGTGCCGATGACGGAAACGGTGCGGTGGGACAAATGAAGATAAGCCCGAAACGCGAAGTTCCTGGCTTTTCTCCATTTCAAGACTAGCGCACTTAATGGCTTAAGGTGTACAAATAATAACCATAGTCGGTAGGCGTACCGGGATGTCCGATTTGTCTAAGCATGGCGGTTACATTGCCCCTGTGGTACGTCCCGTGATTAACCACATGCTGGATATATTCTAGGGATCTGGCTTTAAAGTCTCCGGACGGATAAACGGTTTCGAGATTTTCATGCAACTCGATGAACTGCCGGAATCGCACCGCCAAATCATCCATTAACTGTCCGAGCTCTTCGATTCGCTTTCCTTCCGTTTCCGCAACAAGCCGATCGATCGACTCCTTCAAATTCTCCAGATACGCAGGCGACATTTCCGTGACTCCGCCCGCTTTAAAGAACGACAGCCATCCGGAATCAATGACATAGATGTGAACCATCGTGTCGTAAATGGATGGAAAGACACTGACAATCTTCTTGCGATATACTTCCTCCGAAAGCCCTTGTAAATATTCGCAAACCTTACGGTTTGCCCATACGTGGTAATCATACTGCTGCAAAATCCATGCTTTCAAATCGATATTCCCCTTTGTATAGACGGGGAAACACGCAGTTTAAGGGCAATTATGCGTTAATCCCCATATTGGTTTGCCCGTTTATAATTGTTGTTTTCATCTCAAACGCCTCCTGATCTTAACCTGATCCAATTATAGCACAATGACGGCTAGGTGTTTTCCAAAAAGTTATTTGAAAGAAAGCTAACATCACTTGGTAAACTACCGTTTACAGGATTATAAAATTAAAGCCAGCTTATCGCCTACTACACTTGCCCCAGAAATTGTATCCACCCTGCTTACAAATTTATTTCTTCGCGGAAGCTCCTTGCTTTGTGTACATCATTCCCTGTATCAGTTTGTATAAAAAACATAGTAAAAGCGAGAAGGCAATCATCATGAAATACGTGTTCCAATTAAAGAACTGATTATTCATATGGATCGATAAAATACCGTCCGTAATGGATTCGATATGAGCCCAGTCTGCTTCACCATATCTTGATTCGAATGCCGCTGCTTGGATCTCCCTGTAAATGTCGAGCCTGTGCAGCTGATAGGCATATCCAGCAATGATATAGCCGGCAAGAGCTATGATCAGCAAGCTTGAAACGCTGGGGGCCATCTTCACATTTTTCAGTATACGAATCCATTGATAAACCAACACCGAAAAAAGAATGCCAAGCGGGATGAGCAGGAGTATAGCCGGATTCCCGTTACCTGAACTGACGCCGGGTCTAGGTGTCATCGCATTTCCGAGCAAAACCAGAATCAAGCAGACCAGCGCATTGATGAACAGACCTGCATATCGTTTCATCCTCATTTATCCCCCCTCGCTCAAGCTTACCTGCACATGATAGCTGGCAGACAGCACCCTAGCGTTGAAGATCCACATCAGAGCCGAATGATCTCCTGTACCGTTAAAGAGGAGCAGCGGCGGATTCTCCGGTTTCCCGGCCGTTATGATGTGCATGATACCCTATTGGGTTGACACACCTACTTCCTTGTAGGCTATACTCTATCCGTCTAACAATCGGTCAGAGGATTCATGGATAAGCCTTCCTTGGTGCCTACGGAATCGGTGATCATTACACATCGCAATAAATCCAATCGGTTTACGTTCTTGGTATTGGCGGTCTTGTGAGAATCTCTATGCTTTGCACGAACCCATGATCATCAAAGTTGATAAACAACCACTCGTTTCGGCCATCTTCTTTTCCGGCCCCCAGATTATACACAGCATGATCGGTTTCATTCACGCTCCACATGGCATTATCGTTAGCACCGAGAGCATTCATGATCTCCGCTTGCGTTAATCCGATCAGATCATGCTCCTTCAACATCGCATCGACCATCTGTGCGCGCTGTTCCGGATAACCGACCCATCGGTTATAGTCAAATCGATGCTCCGACTGAGTCTGTGATAAGGCATATAAAGAGAAAAATAATAGAATCACACCGATGCTTGCAGTAAACCACAAATGCTGTTTATGCAGCTTTATCCATGACACCCGAGCGATCATATAAAGCGCAGACCATAGCGTTATGATTGGCAACGAGGCAAACAGTACCGTGCCGAATGTCATTTCGGCTTGAAGGTGGTAGATGAGCCGGATCCCGATTCCATAGGCGATCAGGTAGAAAGCAGTGATAAGTCCGAGCACGAGGGCATGCGGATTCCATCTTACTTGATATTCAGATGACATTATCTCCTCACCCCCATTACATGCTAGCCGGTTCCTCACCGCGCACCATTCACAGCCAACTCAAAGCCTTCTCATTAGCTCCAATCCGAACTCCTACTGCATGCTGCCCACTTTATCCTCACCCGAAATGACCTTGCATGCAAACACAATGGTCAGATACTCCACCTGGTGTCCATTGCCATAGGTATACCGGCGCTCCTCTCCGCCGTAGACCCCGAGAATCCGTTCAGGAATTACGTCAAGGCCCGTCTCTTCCTTCGCCTCCCGGACCATGGCATCTGCTGGCAGCTCTCCTAATTCGATCGAGCCGGCGATTAATCCCCACTGGGACTCCCGGTGCTTACGCCCAAACAAAATATGACCTTGTTCATTCCGGATAATACCTGCCACGCTTGGCATAAAAATCAGCTGGTTCCCAATCTTCTCTCTCAATGCTTTGTAATAATCCGACATTCCCATTGCTGTGTTCAGCTCCTCTTTTGCAAGTTAAGATTTCTCCTCGAAAAACACGCTCAGAATAAGGACGGATTAAACACCGTTAACGGCAATATATTACCAGCCAGAAGGTTGTCGGAAATCTGCCGCATTACCCCCGCGTCCCGATAATCGATGTGTCCACTAGTAAGATCCTGCAGTCGTACCCAGCGGCTATCCTGAATCTCATCCGGAGCAGGCCGAAGAGCCTCCCCTGCCATTTCCCCGACAAAGTGAAACAGGACGACATGACTGTTCAAGCTGCTAATAAACTCATATACGCCGGTGGTTCCCGTCAGCCGGACATCATATCCTGTCTCTTCCTTGACTTCCCGTACGGCAGCCGCTTGAATAGGCTCTCCCTTCTCGATTCGACCGCCTGGAAAGCTCCACTTATGCCTTACAAAAGGTTTATTCTCCTGAATGAGAAGTACCCTGTCTTCATGGACGATGGATACGTTGACCACCATTACTCTCCCGTTGTCTGCCATGTCTGATCCTCCTAGCGGCCTCATACCATAAAAAAACCGCCTATGGCCAAATGTCACGGGCGGGTTCTGAGGTGAGTTTTCATTATAATTGTTCGTCAAACTTCCTAGTTCTAAATAATTGGATGGATATCGCCAGTTTACCTTTAACAAACATGAATCGCAAGCATCCTCTCGATCCCCTATAGGAATCGTACAGCCCCCGCCCCTTCTTTCCTTTCCCCTCAGATCGTCTCCTTCTCACGAAGGAGCATCCACTTCCGGCCGAATGGATCGATTACATCCAAAAACCAGGCAAAGCCTTCATCCCGGGTCTCCTCAACCGCCGCACCAGCGGCTGATAGATAAGTGCGCAGCTCCTCGATTTCCCGATTGGTTTTGAAAATAAATGAAGCCTCGTAGGATGTGGCATTGTTACCCCGGGGAGCACATTCCAAGATCAGATTTGGACTGTTATATAATGTGAGCATGTAAAAGCCCGGTTCTTCCATTAATGTCTTGAAACCAAAGTATGTACGATACCAGTCCGCAGCAGCGTGAAGCTCCGTCTCAGGAAAGGTCATGCGGATATCCTCTAAAGTCTCAAGAACAGGCTCATCCGTTTCTTCCTCCATCGCAGATGACAGAGGGATCGGCTTGAATCCCCCCTCATAGCACAGGGCCTTCACCTCGCCTGCATGAAGCGCTCGATTGTAAATACGAAGATCGTCAATACTGCCCCGAAAGAAGAAGTAAGGTTCGTCCGTCGATTTTCTGCCAATATACAACGGCTCTTGATGACAAGGCGTAAAGCTTCCTGGTCGTTCTGAGCTCAGAATGCCGTTTACGTACATCCGATACCGGGAGACTGAATAGGTAACCACCACATGGTACCACTGATCCTTTACAATCTTGGCCGGGAATGAGAGATCCGGCTCACGCAGGAAGCCGTGTAAGACGATGCCCGTATCCTTCGTGCTAAGCTGAAGAACCCGATTCCGGTTATGCCCGTCCTGAGAGAGGATAGCGCTATGCCAGCCCCGGAACACGGTCTGCTCGTCATAACGACACCACACGGAGATCGAGAATGCTTCCTGAGGAAGAGTCGGCGGCTGCCTAATCTCAACGAAACTTCTCTTCCATCCAAAGTCAAGGCACTCTCTTTTCGACCGAACCGATCCGGGCCGTAACTTACCTCTGACTGCAAACCATGGTGCCCGCCGCCGCTGCTATCCTTAATTTCCTTGTTAAACAGATATTCTAGGATAAGCCCGTTACGCAAATCGATAGGATATTCCAACCTGCCGAATAACTCGTCAATCGTGATGCCGAACAGATCAGCAAGCATTGGAATGAGCATAATGTCCGGACAAGACTGCCCATTCTCCCACTTGCTGACCGCTTGATAGGTAACCCCGAGCCTCCCGGCCAGCTGCTCCTGTGTCAAACCGAGCTGTTTTCTGAGTCTGACAATATTTCCGCTTATCACATTGTACGCCTGATCCATCTTGCAAGACCACCACACTTTCCTTTGATGAATCCACTATAACCAATGCCTAATCGAAGGTGTATAACGCGGAAGTAGAGCAGTCGCTCTCCCCTTCTCAACTTCCGGTTGAACTGTTGCAAACAAACAGCCGCCCACAGGTTCCCTCCTTCACAAGTTCTCATACCTGTTCCAGCAGCTCCGGCAGCATGTCCAAATGCTTCGCAAGCCAGTCCATTTCCCATGCAAAACGGGCCGGGGGCCCTTGATGCTCAAGAATGTTAGCGTTGACCCACCACACGCTCTCCATATACCACAGCCAGCGAATGCCTTGAACGAGATAGCCTTCCGGCACTTCCCGTTCTTCACGGTAGCCTTCCATAAAGGCGGAAACCAAGACTACATCCAGCTCCGAATGGAGCGCGCATGATAGGACGGCGCGTGCGATATCCAGCTGCGGATAATCGTAGTTGAGCCGGTCAAAATCAAGAATGGCCGCCACCCCTGCAGGTCGAAACAACAAATTATCGACCCATACATCGCGATGAGCCCATCCGGGCTGCATGGGGTTCAACTCATCCCGAAACCGTTCCGTTGCAGTATACTGGGTTTCCAGGGCCGTGAGTACTTCCGGGATCTCACTCTCCGCGGCTTGCTCCATGGCTCTCTTCCAATAGTCAAGACGCTCCATGCGGCTAGGGGGAACGAATTGCGGCTTGTCCTTCACTCCGAGCGAGCCATCGTTCAATACCCGATGCATGAGGGCGACCTCTCTCCCCAACGCCCGCATTTGATCGGCATTCGTTCCCCCGGGAGCAACCAGCTGCCCTTCACAGAATTCCATAACCATGAAACGCTCGCCCTGATCCGACTTCAGGAAATAACGTCCCTCATTCGTAAGCAACGCCGGGCATTTCACCCCTCTAGTTCGCAAGCGGATCTGCTGTGAAAACGCCATCAGCAGCACTTCCTCATCATACAGCTTAAATCGATCCCGGTTATATTGCTTCAGAAGATATGTCCCCTGATCCGTCTCCAATTTCCATTTCAGATTCAGCCAGCCCCGGCGAATCGAAATCGCCTCATGAACGACAAGACCCATGTCGCGTTGAATCGAAACAAGTAAATCCTCCAAAATCATCCTATCCGCTTGAACCTGCTCCACCGTTATAACCAACTCCTACCGAGCATGTTTTTTTATCACACAGGACCTATTCTTCATGGAGACGTTCCGCTCCTTCTGATCATTAACGTACCTGCGAAGCTTACAATATATAAAAGCGGTCAAAACCTAAAAAAATGTAAATACGACGCCCCGCCAACATGGGTTATGATAAGGGCGAATAAGAAAGGAGGTGGGCCTTCGTCATCGGAGTGATCGAACGTCCATAAGATAAAAGGAGGAAGAGGATGAATGAAGTGGGCAAGGAGGATAACCCCCATTATGATCGTGCTCATGTTACTTTCGACCGGATCGCTGGCTGCAGCAGGAGAACCGCATGCAGCGGAAGATACAGAAGCTTCATCTGGCCCCTTGCGGATTATGAGCTTTAATCTGCGCTATGCGGCCAATGACAGCCAGCCTTGGGAGAAGCGGCGTCCCGTTATGAAGCAACTGATTTTGAACCAGCAGCCGCACATCATCGGGACCCAAGAAGGCCTACACCGACAAATCGTCGATCTTGAGTCTGACCTTCCCGGTTATGACTGGATCGGCGTTGGACGGGAGGGCGGAAGCTTAGGGGAGTATATGGCGATTTTTTATAACAAGGAACGGCTGAAGCCCCTGGAGCAGTCCCACTTCTGGCTGTCGGATACGCCTCAGATCATCAGCTCGGCAAGCTGGGGCAACCAAATTCCGCGCATGGTCACTTGGGTTCGTTTCCAGGACCTGCGCAGCGGCAAAACCTTTTATATGGTGAATACGCATCTCGACCACCAATCGGAGAACTCCCGCCAGAAAAGCGCTGAGCTGATCATGGATAAGCTTGCAGCCTTTGACAAGGACATTCCTGTTGTGATCACCGGGGACTTCAATACGCGACCGGGCAGCGATACGCATTCGATATTTACCGGCAGCGGACTGATGGACGGCCATCTCAGTGCCAAAAAACGGACCAACGATCACTTGGGAACGTTCCACAATTACAAGGATCCCACCGGTGGAGGCAGCGATAACCGCATCGACTGGATTCTGCACAGCACAGGGTGGAATGTCCTGCACAGCACGATCATCGACGAGCACGAGAACGGCCAGTATCCAAGCGACCACTATCCTGTCATGATCGAAGCCATCCTGCAAAAAGCAAGCAAAACAACCGAGGATACGGTGCCAAAACAGCCCTTGACGACCTCCCTTCACATCACCGAGGTGGTTGCGAACTCGAACGAGCAGGGGAACTACAATTATGTCGAGGTGTTTAATCCGACGGACCGTACCATCGATTTGGAAGGATATCAAATCTATTACTACTACGATCCTGCCCGGCCATTCGATAAATCCAAATCCAATCGCTGGACGATCACGAAGGATCAGTACAGTACGGACACGACCCTGCGCCCAGGTGAAGCCAAGGTCATCTGGATTAAGAAACAGCCCTGCTGTTATGAGCTGACGATGCAGGATTTTCTGGAAAACTATGAAATTACAGATGAGGCGCTGGACCCGTCGCAGCTGCTGGCCGTCTTCACGCCCGGGAATAATCAAGGTTTGAACGGTACGGCTACGAACGGCCGCGCATTAGGGATTGCGTCCCCGGCAGGCACTCATCAGATTGGGATTATGTACAATAACGGAGGGCTCGATGTCGGAGTCAACGAATCCGTAACCTATCTCGAGCCCGAGTCACTGTCAAGCCTGATGCAAAAAGGCGCAACGCATCAGCTTCCTACGCCGGGAACACCATAATCCTCCCGGATACGCCCTGTCCGAAGCAGGCTTCAGCCTTTCCCTTTTTAAAAGGAAAACATCCCTAAACTTTCAATCCCTGCAGGGGAGCTAAGGGAAAGCGGATCCTTAATAAGAGCCTAATAATGACTAAAAAGCAGGCTAACACAAACCTCCCCCTCAGCGGTCGAATCGACCCGCTGCAGGGGGAGATAAGTGTTCCAAGCCATCCTGCCGCCAGCCATTCATTGCATTGTTCAACCCGCATTTAAGGTTTTCATAAAGCCTCGTTTGGCTCCGGCAAATCCGATCGACTCATAGAAGCGATGGGCATCCGCCCGCTCGTTGCTCGAAGCCAGGATCATATAATTGCACTGATGCTCTTCGGCAAAACGCTGCAGTTCCTGCATTAATCCTTTCCCGACTCCTTTCCCTTGGGCATCTGGTGAAACGACGACATTCTCAATGAGCAAGAACGGTTTGCAGTTCCCCACAAGATCTATGCATACGATACCCATGGCAGTCCCGACCAGCTTCTCATTCCGATAAGCGCCGGCTACATAATATTCCGGCTTCGCGGATAGTCGTTCGATTTGCTGCTTCATCGCTTCTATATCGGATTCCTTCCCGACAAATTCTGTGAACAATGCGGATAAAACCGCTGCATCTTCTGTCGTTACCCGATGATACGCTATTGTCATAGTTTCATCCTCATTTCGCATCAATCTAGTTGTCCTTCGATTCATTTCCAGCGCTCAGGCTGCCCGAAAGATCAAGCTTGGCCACAACCTCCCCCATCGACCACGGCATGATTCCGATTTCCTCGAATCCCGCTTGCGCATAGAGTGCGCTGGCATGCTTGTTATCCGGGTGATAGCTCAGCATGATAACATCGGTTCGGTCTGGTTTCGAGCGAATATGATCGACAACCTGCTGGAGAGCTTGCCTGCCATACCCGCGCCCTTGATATTTCGCATCGATCATCAATCGATAAATCCAGTAGTTACCATCATCCTCATCCGGACCATACATCGTAAATCCGACCATCGTCTCTTCCGCATAAATGGCCATCGCCACAAAGCCTTCGAGAAACTGAACCTGGGCAATTGAATAAAGATTAGAGGCAATAAAGCCGGCCTGCTCCGGCTTGGCTTTTAGTTGAATACACGCTTCCCAGTTATTCGCATCCACCGGCCTAAGCTCAATACTCATGAAATCCCCCTTAATCTGTAACCATTGTTTCGGCCGTGCTTAAGTCGATTTATTCCAATGACGGTAAATGGCCTTTAAGCACATCATAGCATAAGGGATCCTATCAAAGCCGGTATCAAACGGTTTAAAAGATACCTAACCTGTGTGCCGGAGAAAGAATTATCCATGGTATCCTTCAACAACAAACCAATAAATCAACATCTGGCCAAAATACATCGTTCCGTCCCTCTGCAGATCTAATATCGTCGTGTTGTTTGTTCATGATATATCCAATTTCCACCCTTGCGTAGCACATCTTCTATAAACCTCTCATTTAATATATGGAAATCCTATTTTCATATATTGAGGTGAAGCCAATGAGTCAAGTCGATGCCGTTCCTCAGCCAGACCTGGTGCTGATCAGCTGGTCAAGAAACCCTCTGGTTCCCGGCTCCGCCCGCCGAATCGTCGCAGCCCGCGTGATCGGCAGCGCTGTCCCTTGCCGCAGCGATTTGAGACCGAATGCCCTGCTTCGTACGGCGCTGGCCTGCTTACTGGATAACGATGTAGGATTTAAAATCGTCTTCCGCAAGCAGACCTCCCCGATCAGCGGGTACCTTCTGCTGCAGCGTGAAGGATAATCACGGAAGGAGCAGCATCATGCTGCTCCTTCCGCTGTTTAAGGCTGCAATCCAATAGACATCCAGGGACGATGCAAAGGAGGTCGTGAGCAACTCCTCCTACCTCAAATAAGCGTTCGCCTCATCAGGCAGAGTCAGTTTAGGAGGCTCGTTCGTAGGCCTAGTCGACATTTGTTCATGGAAATCTCTGAGTTATTCTTTACGATTCAAATCCTGCAGTTGTTGATTCAGCTGGTCAAGCGAACGCTGCATCTGCTCCATTCGGCGCAGCCCGGAATATTGGTTGCTTATGATGCCTGCCAATCCTACGAACAATAAAATAACAATTAAAGTCATCATTTCGCATTCATATCCTTTCTATCAATCGTTTCTATTAAAATACTAAATTTACAACATCATCCAAATTATACCCTTCCATTACATTACATCATATCATACTTCCTTCCCAAATTTGATTCAGATTGCCCAGGAAATATTACGTCAAAAAAAGCCTGCAAGGCTAACCGTTTCAGGTGCTTGCAGGCACATTTTCTCCATTGAAATGGGTCTCCGTTATTTCGTTTTGACAACATGGACCGCAATCTTTTCCAGCTGCGATTGACTTAGGGAGTGATCCGGAGAGCTAATCGTGACGAATCGGTCATCCAATTGAAAACCGAGCATGGCGGTATCGTCCGGGGTATACCATTTTGCCTTCGTACCGTTAGATAAAGTGACCGGCTTGCTGTTATAACCGTGCGAATAATCTCTTGGCGAGATATTGACCGTCATGTGCTCGAACACGAGGTTAACTCCATCTCCCGATGCCACTGTTTTACGATAGGCGTCCCCCTCCACCATTTGGACAGGAGCATAAGCTGTTTCAAATCCATCGAATTTTGCGAACGCGTTCCGGATTTCCCGCAGCTGCGTTTCACTGTATTTTACAGATACAAGCTCGTTGGACTGACCTTGGTCCGTCCCGGTTCCGATCACCACTTGCCGGTTCATTGCATCATACCGAACCGGTACGTCCAGCACATCCGCGATCGCCCGCACCGGCAGATAGGTCGTATTTTTATACGTGATTGGCGTCATATTTTTGCTCGTATCATAGACCTTGCCATCCACTTTGATGCTGATGCTGTGGTTCAAGTACGCGGTAATTTTCTGCAGATTTGCCCCTGCAAATACGCCAGCAGCTCCACTTAAGGTCATTCCCAATACAGCCAGTGTTATGATCGATTTTTTATGCTTCATGATCTCATCATCCCTTTCTGATATAAATACAATCCATATTTTTACATTTTTTTATTTTGGAACGATCATCTAAACTCAACAACCTGTGTCACCAGCAAGCTCTCCTTATCCTCCGTCGTAATTCCAAGTTTCTTTCCGGAGGGGCTCCAACTGAGTGGGTATACAGGGTGCGCTGCCGGATGAACCGATGAATAGTAAGGGGCCAGCCAAGTCACCTTCCCGGAAGCCGTGTCGAACACATATACGCCATTCATCCCGCTCTCATTCTCGGAATACACATCGAAGGCAAGTTTTGTTGAATCCGCTGACCAAGATACATAGGATATCAAGTTCCCTTTGCCGATCAGGGAGCCCTGCAAGCTGCCGGACGCGTCATAGATCAACAGCTCACTGCCCTGATCCCCGGCGGACTCCGCCGTCGTCGTTACCGCGATATATTCGCCATTCGGGGAGATTTCGAAGCTCCATACATGATCGATCAAATGCACCGGCTCCGTCTGACCAGGTTCAATAACCTTAAGAACATGGTTCATATCCGTATAATAGATCCGCCCCTTGCTTGCACCGAACGAAAGGTAGGATTCAACATGCTCATCCTCAATTTGCATGACCGAATAGGAGCCGTCTGATGCAATGAGCCGGACATCCCCTCTCCCTTGCATTGAACCGGCAGCCAGCACGTACGTATCCGAATCCAGCCAGCCTCCGATCTCCATGTAATTATCGCCCTTGACCGGTATCAGCTCACCCGTTTGCAAGTTCTTGATGAAATTGTCGGCTGTGTACTTATCCCTCCACTTCTGGACGAAGCTGTATTTTCCATCCGGCGACACCTGCTCTTTGACGAGCTGTGATGCGGGCGGCTGTATCTCCCGCTTCGAAAGCTCGCGGCGTTCACCGGTACGTAAATTCACGGTCGCCGTGGTGTACGCAAATTCCGGCTCCTCCGTTTCGGTAGCCGCCTTCACCATTTCCGTCAATGTAATCCGAACCTCATCCTCCGACAGCCAAGCTTCAATGTTGGCAGCTGATATCCGATGCGTTCCGTCCACCTTTAGTTGCTGATCATTTGGCCCGGACGATCCCTCCACGACCGTAAGCTTACGCTCCCCTTGCCTGCCTCCCGAATCCGGTGCGCTCTGCTCTGGAGGTTGACTGCCGCTCGGTTCGACAATGGTCAGCCGTCCCTGCGACTGGCATGCTGCGATCAACGACATGACGACAAACGTGGCAAGCAGCTTCAAACCAAGTGGTCCTACATGACGCTTCATAAGCTGGTTCCTCCTATGCCCTTTGCCAAGGAGCTCGGCGCTGTCCTCTTAATCCGGCAGCCGCCGTATGTTTCCCTGCCTGAGCTTAAGTATAAAGAACGGATATCTCCAAAACATATCCGGCTTGTAACGAACTTGTAAACATCGCTGATCATCCAGCGGTAACGATCCAATAGAGATAAAAAAAGCCCAGACCTTAATACAAGTCTGAGCTAACTTTCGAGCAAATAATCCGGTGCTGTATCGGGCCGGTGAATCGGAAGGGTAACGGCAAAGGCAGATCCTTCAGGGCCTGAATGCATCAGCTGCACGGTGCCGTGCTGTTTCTCGGCCAGGCTGCGTACAAGCGACAATCCTAACCCCGTCCCGCCGCGGGCTCTCGACCGGTCGCTGCTTACCGTGTAGAACGGATCGAAAATCCTGTCCTTGGCTTCCTCCGGTATGCCGATTCCCGTATCTTTGATCGTAATGACCATTTGCTCCGCGCCTTGCGGGTCCACAGCGCGGTGATTGGCAATCGTTACGGTTCCGCCGGGCTTGTTGTATTTCATCCCGTTATCCAGCAGATTCAGCACGATATGCATCAAATTGTCCGGATCTGCCCAAACCGTTCCTTCCGTCAGCGAGGTATGGATGGTCACGCTGAGTTGCTCCGCCTTGGCTTGAAGTCGTTCAGCAGCCTCATGCAGGATGGGCACGATCTGAACGATTTCGGCCTTTGTTTGAAAATCATAAATATCCAGAGACGACAGCTGGAGCGACTTCTCCACCAGGCTGTACAGCCGGCCCGCCTCCTCGCGAATCCGCTCCCTCGCTTCCTCCAATAAATCCGAATCGTCCCGGTACATTTCAAGCAGATCCGCGTATGCGATAATGGAGGTGAGCGGGGTTTTCAGTTCATGACTGATGTTCCCGATAAATTGCTTCTGCTGCTGTTCCAGCTCCTCCAATCTTGCAACGGCCTCAAGCAGCTTCTGCTTCTCCTCCGTCAGCTGACGGACCGAGGAGGAGATTCTGCCGCTCATCTCGTAGATGCCTTGAGCCAGCTCGCCAAGCTCATCCCCCCGCTTTACCGTCGGTTCGTTCAGATACTCTCCTTCGCCGATCTTCTGTGCGGCCCTATTCAGCTTGCCGATGATATGCGCCTGACGCCATACGTACAGATAGCCGATGAGGAATCCGGCAATCAATACCGCCGCTCCGGTGACGACAAACAATCTCTGGATCCGATGATAGAATGCATGCTGCTCCGCAAGGGAGGCGTGAAACTGAATGGTACCGATCTGCTCGTCCATCAGATAGAGGGGGGCCAAGTATAATAGCTGGTCGCCTTCCGTTATGTAAGCCGACCTTCCTTTCGCCGTATAGGTCAACGCATCCTGAACATCCGCCTTCGGCTGAAACGGCAGCGACGTGCCGGCAAGCGTACCGTCAAGCTTATACAGCGTGACCGCCATCCCGCTTCGGGCGCCGAGATCCACCGCCAGCTGCTGGCCCGACAGCTCCATATAGTCGTCCGGCGACCGGTTGGCGTTCACTAGATAGTCCTGATGCGTCCGTACATTGGCCGCCTCCGCTTCCTGAGCGAATGTATGCTCCAGACGGACGCGCTGGTCCTCCCTTATGCCTGCGAGCACCAGCGAGCTCAGCACGACGAGAATCGAGATGAGGAGCAGGGCAAGCAGAAGCGCCGCCTTCCATTTCAGGCCAATGCGCAGCCGGGCTTGGCTCATGACGGGTTCTCCGTGCTTTTGTAGCCGATCCCGTATACGGTCTGAATGACTTCATGCCAATCGCCCAGCTTTTTCCGAAGGCGCTGTACATGAATATCCACCGTTCGCGTTCCGCCCGCAAATCCCATATCCCACACCTGCTCGAGCAAATCTTCTCTGGAAAATACCCGCTCCGGATTTCGCGCCAGCAATGCCAGCAGGTCGAACTCCTTCGGCGTCAGCTCCAGCTGCTTGTCATCGGCCTGAACGGTACGGCTTAACAAGTTAATCGACAGGCCGGCAAGACGGACGAGCTTCTCTTGAGAAGCAGGCGCTTCTGCCGTTTCATGCGCTCGGCTGCGCCGGGACAAGGCTTTAACCCTGGCAATAAGCTCCCGCATATCAAACGGCTTGGTCATGTAATCATCGGCGCCGAGCTCCAGGCCCAGCACTTTATCGACAATGTCATCTTTTACCGTCAACAGCAGGATCGCCGGCCGCTGACGATCGCCAAGCCGCCGGCATACATCATATCCGTTAAGCTTCGGCATCATGACATCAAGCACCATGACATCCGGATCGAACGATTCGACGCGATCAAGCGCCTCCTGACCGTCTCCGGCCGTTTCAACCGTGTGGCCTTCCCTGCGCAATGCATAAGCAATCGCGCTGGCTATACTAAATTCATCATCTACGACAAGTATTTTTGTCATCAGCTTAATGAGCTCCTTTTTACTCGCCTTTCGTTGCTCTATGTATAGCATATTTGTGAGCGGATTTCATCTTTCGTTTGTTACGCATCCTTTGACCCACCAGACAATTCGACATACAGACGGGTTCCGCGTACAGCAATAAGTCCTTTCTCCACACGATCAGGATATCCCCCGTTTTCGGTTGTTGGCATGCTACTCCCCTCCGATATCAAGCTGGCGCACCCAATCCGAATCTTGCCTGGCCCTCTCAATGACGGAGCGGATAAAATCATCCTTCCCGTTCGTATAGCTTACCCGGTCATGCTTAAACTGTGCCTCAAGCTCCTTTTTTAAGTTAAAATACTGTTCGCGCGTCGCAGTATCCTTTTTCAAATACTCCCTAAATAAAAGTTGATCAGCCCAGTGCTTCCCTTGATACCGGTAGATATGCAGATGATGCGTCCCGGCCCGCCACAGGCCCCGTCTAAAAAACATACGCTCAGGGAACTCCGGTTTGGGGACATATTCGTAACCGATCTGCTCCAGGCGCCGAATATAGCGCTCATCCACTAGCCCCAGTTCACTAACGCCTGCCATGATATCAATCGTCGGCTTGGCTCCCAATCCTTGAACCGCTGTACTGCCGATATGTTCGATGCGGACCTCAAGACCTGTCATAGCGGACAATATCTTTATTTTTTCTTGCGCAAAAGCATGCCGCCATTCCGGCTCGTAGTCCATGACTACAACCTCTTCCATATTAGTCCTCCTATATTAAAGAGCGCTTGATTCGATCACCATCATTCTGTGAGCTCCTGACAGCCCAAAAAAATTCTTCACATCCGCCTCCGTCGTATCTTCAACCGCCTCCAGACACACCCTTGGACATTCCCTTGGAACATAATAGTGCGGAGCGTGATGGGCATCGATCGCCCAGGCTCATCGTGCTGGCTGTATAGGACTCTCGGTTCGAACCTCGTAATACCCGAATCCTCACTGAAATGATAAAGCACCTCATTCCCCCTCTTCTTCTGATTGCTCTTCCTGCTATTTTAAATCGTACGCTTTAGCTTCATTTCAAATGACGGCTTCGTTATGTATTCCATATAAGCGATCGTACCGGTAAACTCCAGATAAGCTTGGAACCGTGTACGGATCGCCGGTGCCGTTATGTATTGGAGAACGTCCGATTGCGGTACCCAGCGGCAGTCCGATGTCTCATCCGATGTGCACAATTCCCCTCCGCTATAGGTACACACGAAATCCATCATGACTTTTGTCGGTACCATGTCCACCCCGTTGTATCCCGGGTAAGTTGACGTATTGGAATACACACCGATCAGATGGGAAACGGTGATATCGATACCGCTCTCCTCCTTGATCTCCCTCATTAATGCTTCGATCAGATTTTCTCCGACTTCGACTTGCCCTCCGGGAAAGACCCAGCCATTTCGGACCTTGACCAGCAAAATCTCGCCTTTCTTATTCTCAACGATTCCGCCAACGGCAACAATATGGGTTGGCATGATCATGGCATTCGCCTCCGCTCGTTATTCTTGCTTATCATCAGCTTTTCGAGGAATAAACCTCATTGTAATTCACGATGGCTCCAGGGGAATGCTCTTCATCTAAAATGCGAAGCAGATGTTCTCCAATCTCGGCAGTAGACAGCAGCTGCCCTGATTCAAAGGCCTGGGAAAATGCACCGGCCAGCTCAAACTGCTTCTCATCCTGTCCTCTGGCCATGCTCTGCATTTCCGTATCCACCATGCCGGGATTGACGGCAATAATCTGAACCGGGTTCTCTCGGCTTGCTTGCTCTGCCCCTACGCACTGCGTGAACATATTCAGCCCGGCTTTTGCGGTACAATATGCGCTCATGGAAGGAGCGGGGTATACCCCCGGACCCGAAGAAATATTCATTATTTTCCGCCGTGCCTTATACCTGTTTGTTTGGTTCAAAAAGCAAGAGGTTAGAATCATCGGCGCAATAAGGGTGATTTGGACATTCTTCGCAATCTCGGCTGCGCCGCATTGTTCAATTTTCCCGAGTGGTTCCAGCATCGAGGCATTATTAATGAGGTAGAGCGTATCTGTATCCGCAAGCTCAATGCTTCTTATGATATTCTCCATGAGCTGCTCGAGACCCGAGGGGTCACTCAAGTCATACACATAATGAGTGTAACGCTCATAACGATCCAGTGTCATCGAATGGTTTCTCGCAATTCCGTAGACGGCATGTCCCTGCTGAAGAAGCATCAGTGCAAGCTGTCCTCCGATCCCTCTCGACGTGCCCGTTATAATATAGTGTCTTTGGCTCATCTTTCGCACCTCCATTTTATCTCATCCAACCGCCTTGCATGCTTTTCATCAAACATGTTGCCCTCGCGCTGGATGGAGACCTTCTGATTGGATGAATATTCCACACCATATGGATTTCCAGTTTCAATTGCTATTCTCCTGCCTGTGGCCTTCGTAGATTTCGATGTCGCCCTTAATCTTGGGCACCCTGCGAGATACATTCTTAGCAATTTAGAAGAAACCGCCGTGCTGCGGCTATGGTACGATGGGATCAGTAGAAACCCATTCCCGTAGATTCGAAAGGAGCTGCATCTGATGAATCCCACCATTCAGAGGATATCGCCAAACCTGTGGTTCAACAACGAAGCTGAGGAAGCGGCACGTCATTACGTTTCAATCTTTAACGATTCTAAAATTACAAGAGTTACGCGTCACGGGTCGGAGCAGAACGAACATCACCCGGTGGAAGAAGGCAGCGTCATGACGGTGGAATTCCAGCTGGAGGGCCAGCAATTCGTCGCTTTGAACGGGGGGCCCCAGTTCCATTTTACAGAGGCGATTTCATTTATCGTCCATTGCGAGAGCCAAGAAGAAATCGATTATTATTGGGAGAAGCTTGGGGAAGGCGGAGATGAAAAAGCCCAGGTATGCGGCTGGTTAAAGGACAAATTCGGCGTGTCCTGGCAGGTTGTCCCTGCAAATCTGAGCACGATGATCACCAATCCGGATCGGGCGAAAGCGGAGAGAGTCATGAGCGCGCTGCTGCAGACCAAAACCAAAATTGACCTGCGAGCATTAGAGGAAGCTTATGAAGGGTAAGCGATGAGTAAAGGGTGCCGAGCGGCACCCTTTACTTTTCCAGATCATATTACGGAACGCCTGCAGCTGGCAAACGGCCCATGGCTTGTCATCGATTATAAGTTTCGATTGTGTAGAATCGGTTCCCTTCACTTTGAAAATATTCGCAAACGAGAGCAATCGTTCCGCATCAGCCGCTGTAATCATCTTGTCTCTGTCCTCCCAGCTTAAGGCAATGGGTAATGTTCAAGTGCTGCGGAGATTCTGAGAAACCCAAGCTGATGTAGAAATCCCCGGCCTGCGTCTGATCCGTTCGCAGAACCAGCCAGCTGTAATGATCAGCGGCCGCTTGGATGACTGCTTGCATCAGCATTCTCCCGACCCCCTGTCTCCGAAATTCCGGCAGCACATACATTCTCCGCACCCTGCCGGTGTCCCCGCCCGAATCGGGCGTTTGATTCAGCCCGCAAATGCCGATGATTCGACCTTCGGATCTGCATACGAACAATGCTTCATGATTGCGGTCAAACCGGTTAACACCAGAGATATACTCATCCACGAGCCGGCGGATATGCCTGAAACCTTCCCTGCTGCTTTCGGATACCAGCTCATCTAATTCACCAGGATGGAATCCCTGAACTTGATAGACCTGCATCTGCTTCCCTCCTCTAATCAGCCTTATGTAACCGTCCATGGTTCCGCCCCCTGTTCCATCTTGATCTGCAACGGTGAATCATCCAGAGCACACGTGTATACGGTATTATTATACTTCTTCTTTAATTACGAAATGGCTTCCGATATCACTGCCAGGTCAATCGCTTGTTTTTGAAAAAAAACTCCTCCAATAAACCTGGCGGGCAGCCCACGTTTATTGTAAGGAGTGCTCTTCATTTCTTCCGGTCATAGCCGGATCTTTAGTTCATGAATATTCTTCCGCAGCCATCGCGGCTGCCTTCGTCTCATGCACGGTGCCAAAGGGATGCTCCGGAGGCGCATAGATTACATAGACTTTCAGAGGCTTATTGCCTGTATTTGTTACGTTGTGCCACTTTCCGGCCGGGATCATGATCGCATCATCGTCACGAGCTTTCTTCACAAAGCTCAAGTTGTTCCTCGTATCCCCCATTTGGACAAGCGCTTCGCCCTCTTCGATTCGAATGAATTGGTCCGTCTTTGGATGGACCTCAAGACCAATGTCACTGCCAACATCTATACTCATCAAGGTGACTTGAAAATATTTCCCCGTCCATATCGCTGTACGAAACGTGTCATTTTGTTTTGTAATTTTTTCAATATCGACAACGAAGGGTTTCATGCCCTGATCCGTCAATACCTCCTCGTGCATAGCCCCAAACCGTTCCGCATACTCGATCTCACTGGTGGCAGCGTGCACAAACACCTCTTGAATAGCAGGGTTACGATAGGATGATCCCTGCTCCTGGTATGTTTTATACCCCTCGATTCCCGACTCGTACGCCATGTTCAACCCTTCTAAATAATGACCAAACGCAGCGTGATTAATGATCTCGCCATCAGGCTGATTGCCGGTAAGCGCAACATAAAGATTCATAAATTGATTTAGCTGCCTGTTTCTGTGCTGTAAAGCCTGAGCAATCTGCCTCTTATGGTTGGGAGTCGGCGCTGCTTCTGCCAATTTCGTATACAGGTCAATCACGGCGCGCTCTCTTCGTACACTCGAAAGAATTGCCTCCGATATTTGATAGAGCTGATCGGATTCGATTTTATTCATAATGTGATTAATTCATTCCTCTCCGCGGGTGTTCATAAACCCATCGTATGCCTAGTTTTTGCAAATGTTCCTTGAATTTCAGGTTCCGACGGGCATGGCCATCCATTAAACGGTTGAAATTTGTATTTTCATACAGAATGTTTGTAAAATTTCGCATAGTCATGTACTATAGGCTTGATTGCCAAAAAGAGAAAACAAAGGAGGTCTTCAATGGACGACATGATGTTTGAGGTTGGAACCGCTTTAATTTTGGTTGCCATCGCCTCCGTTATTGCCGGAAAGCTTAAATTTTCCATCATCCCCTTCTTGATTGTTCTCGGTATGCTGGTGGGTCCGCATGCGCCGACCATCGGTATCCTCGACTTCAAGTTTATTGACAGTCAAGGCGTTATTGATTTTTTAGGACAAATCGGTATTTTATTTCTATTATTCTATCTGGGACTTGAATTCTCGGTTCAGAAATTAGTGAAATCTGGGCGAAACATTGTGACTGGAGGAACAATCTATGTCACGTTAAATTTCGTGCTGGGGCTTGCTTACGGTTTTTTGGTCCAAATGCCGCTTTATGAAACGCTGATCATCGCAGGGATGCTCTCCGTTTCTTCCACGGCGATCGTCGCCAAAGTACTGGTTGATTTGCGCAGGACCGGTAACGCGGAGACGGAGCTCATCCTCGGCATGATTTTATTTGACGATATTTTCCTCGCTGTGTTCTTGTCGGTCATGTCCGGCTTATTGCTCGGGGGAACGGCTTCGATCGGAGCCACCATCTTGTCCGTTGGCATCTCCATCGGATATATGCTGCTGTTCTTCGTGATCGCAAGGAAAGGACCGCCTATCCTAAACAAATTGCTGCGTATTACATCGAATGAAATTTTTATCATTGTTGTTTTCTCGACCATGATCTTTATCGCAGGCTTCTCGGAAAAGCTTCACGTTGCAGAGGCAATCGGCGCGCTGCTATTCGGGCTTGCGTTATCGGAAACGGAGCACAGTGAACGGATTGAACAGCTCGTCGTTCCGTTCCGCGATTTTTTTGGAGCGATATTTTTCTTCAGCTTCGGGCTCAGTATTGATCCGTTATCATTAGGCAATGCGTTCTGGCTTGCGATCGGCGCCGTGATTCTAACGATTATCGGCAACCTGATTGCCGGAATGATCGCCGGGCGGAAGGCGGGACTGTCGCATAAATCTTCGCTTAACATTGGACTCACCATCATGGCGCGCGGCGAATTCACGATCATCGTAGCCAATTTGGGTGTGGCCGGCGGATTATCTGCCTTGATCAAGCCATTTTCCGCACTATATGTTCTCGTTCTCGCTATTTTGGGACCGCTCTTGACGAAAGAATCGAAGCGGATCTACCGCGGCGTAAACCGGATATTCAAATGGAGCGAGCCGGTGGAGAAAGGGAAGAAAAAGCATTCCAGCGTGAGTGAGGTCAGCGAGGTCAGTGAAGACTCGAAAATCAAACTGGATCAATAAACATGGAAGGAGGAACTCCATATGAGTTTCATTCGTGAGTCCGAACTGCCGGGCATCGGGAAAAAGTTTCTCATTCAGACCCGATCAGGAGATAAATTGGCTGTCATTATTCATAACGACGGCCGAAGAGAGATGTATCATTTTGAGGACGATGATCCTGAAGAAACCCTCTCCCAGATTTCTTTGGACGATGACGAAGCAAGACAAATCGCTGCGATCGTCGGGGGGATGGTTTACAAGCCGAAAGAGCTTGAGACTATTGAAGTGTCGCTTCAAGACCTGATCATCGAGTGGATCCGCGTAGAACCGCATTATCAAGGAGCGGACAAATCGATTGAGGAGCTCGAAATACGTAAAAGGACGGGGGCCAGCATCCTTGCGATCGTCAATCGCCACCAGCAAAAAATAAACCCCGGGCCGGAGCACATCCTTTCCGTCGGTTCCACGCTCGTACTGGCTGGAGAAAGACAGCAAATCCGGCAGTTCAAAGAGCTTCTGATGGGCAAACGAACCGGCGAGCCCGATCAAGTATAACATCTGCACTCATTCTATATGATCATGTAATAAGGAATCTTCCTTAATCTAAAAAGCACCCTTCGGATGGACACCGGGTAATCCCAGTCGTGCATCACGTAAGGGTGCTTTTTAAAATTGCGGGCTTCAATCCAAACTTGCTTTTCCCTGCATCAGGCAGGCTATTGTCCCCGCGCTGTAGGCCCTGATCTTGATCAGCTAAGCTCAGCTCCAATGCCCTGAGCCTCAAGCAAAGGTGCAGCTCCGCCTGCCGCCTGCAATCATATTATGCATGTGCCTATATCAGCTTTTTGACGATAATATCCACGATCATGAATACCAGTGCGGCGCCGACACCAAACGTCCAATACAGCAAATGCTCCGATTGACCGAAGTTTACGGAAGCATCGGAAAAGATCAGCATCGAGACGAGCAGGCCGAGTACGCCATACAGCGCCACCGTTATCAACGCCCGAACGATGGCCTTCCGGGGTCGTATCCGTTGCAGAATTAGCTCGATACCAATCGAAATCGGGACCCCAATGAGCAGCATAATCATTACGCTGTAGATGCCGACGACAACAATATAAAAGGTAAATCCGTAATGTAGGTTCATCATGACAAGCGCCATCACGGATGTAAAGATAAAGGACGCAGCGATCCCCGAAATGCATTTTTTGATCAGCATACTCAGCATTCTATCGCTCCATTCCTTCATGAATATCGGCCTATCCTTCAATTGGCTTCATTTGCAGCCAGGTTACCGGCTTCCATCGCTCCGTAAATCGTGAGCGCCTTCTCCATCTTCTGAATGTACGCTGCCGAGCCGCCGGAGCACAGCAGCTTCACATCGTTCCGTCCGCTGCTGCCAAGCAGGCCGCGTTCTCTCAGCACCTCGACTAGTCGTTTGACGGTCCCCATGCTGCCGTCGATGATCCGAATGTGCTTCGGCAGCAAATCGCACAAGATGTTCCTGTAAAAAGGATAATGCGTGCAGCCCAGCACGACGGTCCCATATTGCGACAGGTCGAACCCTTCCAGCTTGCTCCTGAAATACGCCTTCATGACTTCCGGGTCAAAGTTCAGGGCCTCGCAGTGCTGGACGAGCTCAGGGAGCGGCAGGGAATCCACGATATGCCTGTCGTCCACGCGATGCACGAGCTCCCGGTATTTGGCTTCCTTCAATGTAAGCGGCGTCGCCAGGACTAGGATTCTTTTCCCGGTGTCCCGGTTGATTTGTACGGCCGGTTTGACGGCAGGCTCCATGCCGATAATCGGAATGTCGTATTTCTTTCTTAGATCTGAAACGGCGAGGCTCGTCGCGGTATTGCACGCAATAACGATTGCTTTGACCTCTTCTTCCATGATGGTTTCGATGGAATGCTGTATATAGGTCTTCACGTCTTCCGCCGCCTTCGAGCCGTACGGTACATGAAGCGTGTCGGCATAGAACAAAAAATCCTCCTGCGGCAGTCTCTTCATGGCCGTCGATAATACGGTCAATCCGCCCAGCCCCGAGTCAAAAAAAGCAATTCTCATGATTTTCACCTTCGGTATGTTCGTTGTGTTCGTATCGCCACCTGGTCGAATACGTTCTTAAGTAAACCATATTCGCGGGCGGTTTGAAAAGCCAATTGGCCCAGGTCCGAGCGGAAAAGTAGCCATACTCCAAAAAAATCTTCTTCCCTCGAAGCCCGTTGACAGCTCATCTATGCGAATGAAGACATGAACAATCCTTGTTATGTGAACGCTCTGACATCGTGGTCTCCCGACCTTTGTTGCCACATTTACAGAACCATCTTTTCGATCAGACCGCCGCTCTGGAATACAGCAGGGCACCGCCGGAGCCGAGGATCACGAAATGTTTGCCGGATGGGGAAAATCCGCACCTCACGTTTCCGTCCAATCGGTTCAGATCCAACATGACGGTGTCCTTCAAGTACTCGTAACCCTGCCTGAAGACGTTGTCCAATACGACGGAGGACCTCGGCCACCATGGATAGATGACCTCCAGCATCCATCCGTCATTCGTAAGCCGAATGCCGTCCCCGGATTCGAATCCGAATATCGTGATCAGCTGCTCATCATGCGGAATGCGGAAGGTCAATCCATCCGGACCCATTCCTTCCTCCGTTGCATTCTCATCCCGGTTTCGATGAAGCAGCTGCCCTGTTCCTGGCTGCGTTACGCTGTAACCCGAGCTGCTGATCAGGACGAGATTTTCTTCCTGATCCCAGCCGCAGGCCGTACAGCCTGAAGCAGGAACGACGATCTCGGCTGCCCATGGGTGCGGAGGCTTTGCAGGCTCCATGGCTTGCGCGCGCTGAAGCAGCTGAAGCTCATAAGATGTGCGGATTTCTTTCTGAGGACTTCTTCCAAATTTCATGCATGATTCTCCTTCATTCGGTATGATAGGCACCTTTCCCTCATTCCCTCAATATAGTGTAAAAGGGAAGGACGGGATGAAGTATGGAACTGAACTCGGCGCAAGCGCAGCGGGCGATTTTTCTGGCGGCCGTCTGCAGTCAGACGTATGCGCAATTTTCGAATCCGGACGGATCGTTTGTGCTTCCGGCGAATTACTCGCTCTACGATACCATTGAAGCCAGATCCTTACTTAGCGTATGGGAACGGTTCGGGTTTATTCTTGAGTCGGACGAAGAGATCGTCATTGCCTTCCGGGGAACCAGCTCGACAAGCAACTGGATCGCTGACGCGATCGCCTCCCAAAAACGGTTCAGCTATATCAAGGACGACGTCCTCGCCCACCGCGGGTTCACGGGTATCTATTCTTCCGCCCGCAAGCAACTTACGGCTGCGCTTCGGCGGTTGGATCCTGACAAGCCCTTGTTCCTGACCGGGCACAGCCTGGGTGCAGCCCTTGCAACGTTATGCGCAATAGACGTCGCCGCGAATACGGAACGCGCTCCCTTCCTGTTTACGTTCGGGTCGCCGCGCGTTGGGGATCACGCTTTTTCGAAAGCCTTTGCCCAATATGTGCCGAACAGCTACCGGATCGCCAATCTGCTCGATGTGGTAGCCCATGCCCCGCCTCCTGTCTACAAGCTTCCGAAACGGAACAAAACCTATGACTACAGCCATGTTCCCTCCCCCTGCGCGCTTAACTTTCAGAACGGCTCCGTATCCGCCAATCATATCATCGGGAATTATTATGCCGAGCTTGCCAAACGGGAGCCTGAATTTGCCGGGTTATTGTCTGAGACGAATCCCGGCTTCTGCCCGGGTACGGAATTCATGATCCCTCAAATAGCGGGGAACTAGTACGCTGCATCACGGTATCCGGCCATAGTGGGGCATCAATTCTCCCTAAATTTGCATTATGGTCGCTTCCGGTTCAGGGGAGTGATTCCTCGGATGGCGTCAGCATCGGAAACAGCCGCTTGATTTCATCCGCGCTCGGCCTCCTGCTATAATCCGCTATCTCAAACGGCTCTGCATATTGGATCTTCGCGGCGTGCTTCTCACCGTACCCCTCCACAATCGCAGGGATCATCTCATCCGACACGCGCAGGAAGGTTTCCCAATGCTTCAAAATAAATTGACGCTTCTCCTCCCAGCGCTCCGGAACATCCTGCAAGAAGCCTCCTTGCCATGGCGCAAATTCATAAAACTGGGAGGCATGCGCGTCACACGCCAGCAGCTTACGCTCCATGACATCCCCGGCGTCGATAACGATATCCGGCTTGTACGAACGCCTTGCCGCATAATCCGGCATGAGCAGATATAGGGGCGACTTCGTCAGCGCCGGAACCTCCGGAACGGCGTTAGGCACATTGGCAACGAAATCCGCTGCATCCCGCACCGCCCTGCCCGCATTCCGATTGTCCGCATGGCCGGGACCTTCCGGATGGAAGGTGATGACGATATCCGCCTGCCACCCCCGGATCAGTCGGATCACTTCTTTGCGCACCTCTACGGTCGGCATCAGCTCCCCGTCCGGGATGGGAAGCACGGTATATTCCTGAACACCGAGATGTCTGGCCGCTTCCTTTGCTTCTGCAACCCGGCGATCGATGAGCGCCTGCCCGCTCATTTCGTGATGACCGCAGCGGCCGTCGGTTAGCGTCACGAATTTCACCCGATGCCCTCGATCCGCGAAAGAAGCCGCAAGCGCTCCGGCATAAATTTCAGGCTCGTCGGGATGGGCTGCAATGACGATGACTTGAATGGGATGAGACATATTTCTGGTTCGCTCCTTCTGCTTCAGCGTATTGTTCAGCGGATCTTTTGGATTATACACACAAGGCTACTTCGTTCTTCTCATAAGAGGGTGATTCTCATTCAACTCCAGCAAGTCCCACAGGTTTCCGTAGAGATCCTTGAACACGGCCACCATTCCATAAGGCTGCTTTTTAGGCGGCCGGACAAACTCGATTCCCCGCTGAACCATCTCCTCGTAATCCCGCCAAAAATCATCGGTATTCAGAAACAGAAACACCCTTCCTCCGGCTTGATTGCCGATAAAAGGCTCTTGCTCCGGCTTGGATGCCCTGGCAAGCAAAATGGTCGTACCGACCGATCCCGGCGGAGCAACAACGACCCAGCGCTTATCCTGCTCCGGCTGGTATGTGTCCTCGAGCGATGTGAAATTCAGCTTACGGGTATAGAACTCAATAGCTTCGTCGTAATCTTTTACAACAAGCGCGATATGTACGATGGATTGGATCATATTCAGGGGCCCCCGTTCGTTTTTTAATGAAATTTTTTATACATAGTCTTTGTAGCTGCAATGCTCGGCCTGCCACATCTTGGGCCAAACGTTTACGATTGAACCACAAGGTTTCGCTCCATTAGTCTTCATGCCTTGTTCAAACGGGTTGGGAATATGTCTTCAATCGCTGCCGGAACACGTTACCATAATGCTCTATGGTTTTGGGATAAGCGGTGTTGTCGATCAGCTTTTGCAAAATATATTGCCCTTCTTCATAGTGAATAAAGGTATCGCTGCGGTCGTACAGCTGTCTAACCAGCTGCCGAACGACTGCAACCTTCTCCTTCGTGCAGCCGAATCCGATGCGAATCAGATCCAGCTGATCGACGGGATCCCTGTACGTGTCCAGCACGACAAAATGATCACCATGACTACGGGAGGCATACATTAAGACGTCGCCGGAATGAACCGGCGCATCAAGGTATCGCTCGTAAATCGTGGTGACCGGAATATCGATATCCAGCGCTTTTCTAAGGTCCATGAAGACGGGATCCTCCACATATTCGTCGCTATCATCGTCGATGTAGGTAACCAGCTCGGTTATCGGGATCGCCATTAAAAATTGGTAGGTTTGCATGCGATTCTTCACCTCGTTGAATCGGGTCGTTTTCATGTGGACCATGAACCAGGCCCGACATCTGTGCTTATGCTCGGCGCTCTAAGCTTCGCCGCTGCTCCTCAATGTAGTTATACACTTTGCGTATTTCCGGCTCGTAATGCTGGTCAATCTCGAAATACGGGACATCATGTTCGGCACATTGCTGCCTGAAACGCTGATGTTCACTGATATGCTGGGACACCGTACGGTCTTCCGGATAAGCACGTGTCTCAACCACATTGCGATGCGTAATAATCTTGGAATCGAAGTTATCCTCGATATAACGTTCCGAGAAACCCAGAAACACCGGTATGACATGCTCAGCATATGTCTCCTCCAACTCCTTCACATGCCGCGGCAGTACATAACAGCCTTCAATGATCAGATGCTGTCGGTTTTCAATGACCGTCATGATCATCCCTTTCACGATGGGCCATAGTTTGCTGCCGATCTGCTCCGTGCTGTCGAGCGGTGTAAATCCGCAGTCCGGATTCCCCCGATATAACCCCATTTTCAAATGATCGATTGATACATAAGGAATATAGTACGTCTCAAGCAAGGTTTGGGCCATCAGCGTTTTTCCGGTACAGCTGCTGCCGCTGATCAGGATGATCATGTTATCGTTCCTTTCCGCTTATCCTAGTAAATCAACCGTTCGTATGACTGACCTGGATCGGATCAAGAGGCTTCCACTGTTTTCAAAATTCAAAATATTCCCTGTTCATTATACCACTCTATCAACTGACGAGCGGCTCTCTATTCGAAATTAAAATCGTCTTTAAGGCTTCTTAGCTTGTGATCCCGGTTTCGAAGTGTTATTTTTATTAGGATAACATTTGGTTATGAATGAGATGAGAGAGCAGGAGCGTTTATGTCAAGAAAAGTATCGATCCGGGTCCTCGCGGAGGAGCTCGGCTTATCCAAATATGCGGTTTCCCGGGCGCTAAGCGGAAAGTCCGGAGTCAGCGAAGCTACGCGGCAGCGCGTAATGGAACTGGCTAAAACGCTGGGATATCAGCACCGGCAGCAAGCTCCGGCCCTGCAGACCGGGGAACTGGAACAAGCACCGTCCGCCCCGTACATCCTCGTGTGCATGAGTCATGCCCATTCCGCCAACGCCGTTTATTGGCAGCGGGTCTTGAACGGATTGCTGCGCAGCTGCGACGAGCTGGGATATCCGACGATCATCGTGTCCCCCGAGCCGGAACCGGCCCGGGCCGACCAATCGCCGCAGCAAGCGATCGCTCCCCATCTCGATTGGTCCCGGTGCGGCGGCATCGTGGTGATGGGCAACCTTCCCGAGGCGGTTCTCAGCCTCATCGCCCGCGCGGAGCGTCCGTACGTGCTTGTTGATCATACAGATGACCTGACCTCCTGCGATAAAGTAAACAACGATAATATCGAAGCCGGAGCGGCTATCACAAGGCATCTGCTCTCCCTGAAATGCAGGCATATCGCCATGATCACGGATGAGGCCTGGTCGCCCAGCTTCGAGGATCGCCTTACGGGTGCCAGGATAACGATAAGCCGCCAGCCCGAAGGGGCGGTCAAGCTTACCGAATGGAGAATCCGTTACGGAGCTCCCTGGGAGCAGTCATTATATGAAAGGATGCTGGAGCTTGGGCCGGCATCGCGCCCTGACGCGTGGATCGGCGCTAATGACGATATTGCGATCCGCTGGATGCGCAAGCTTCAATCGGAAGGCCATGCCATTCCAGCGTTTACACGGATCGCCGGCATCGATAACGTGGAAGCCGCAACCCTTGTCACGCCTTCGTTGACTACCGTCAATCTGTGCAAGGAGGAGCTGGGACAGCGGGCAGTCGAAGCGCTGATACGCCGCATGGAGCGTCCCGGCGCTCCTACGGAGACGATCCATCTATCGACCCGGCTAATTGTCCGGGACAGCGCCTGAATGTTCTTGAGTAATGTAAAGGTGCCCGTCATCCCATGACGGTTGGGCAGTCCTAACATATGCTTCAACAGACAAAGAAACCCGCTTCAAGAAGCGGGTTTCTTTGTATTAGTACTGGTCCATTCGGAGCGCCCTTCGTTACACCAAGCCCTTCTTCATTCCTTGCAAAACAAGCTGCGCAAACAGGCTGTTGGACCAGGCAAACCAGGAACGCGTATACTGATCCGGGTTATCGGCGTGGAAGCCTTCATGCATAAACCCGGTTCCTGCATCGGTAGTCTCCAGCATATCGATCATCGACCGGAGCTCCTCATCCGTCGAAGCCGTTAATCCCTGCATGGCGAGGGCCATATGCCACACGTATCCGGGCGGCGTATGCGGACTCCCGATCCCCTTGGCGGCTGATCCTTCATAATAATAAGGATTATCCTTGCTCAGGATGAAGCGGCGTGTATTTTGATAGATCTCGTCGTCTTTGTCCGCGAAGCCCAGATATGGTATGGAAAGCAGGCTCGGTGTTCCGGCATCGTCCATCAGGCAGTAATTGCCGTAACCGTCCGTTTCGTAGGCGTAGATCAGGCCATATTCGGGATGCCGGTAGGTGCCGTATAACCGGATTCCGTGCTCCACCTCTTCTTCAAGCTTCGAGATGGTGTTAACCAGCGCTTCGTCGCGGAACACCCATTTAGCGATGTCCTTCATTTGCCGCAGGGACACGACCGCGAACATATTCGCCGGGATATTAAAATGGAATTCGCAAGCGTCGTCGCTGGGCCGGAAGCCGGACCAGATCATTCCCGTATAATTGACCGGCATGCCCATGCCCTCGTTCCGGAGCGTATCGATCGACGGGCAATTCCGGCGCTGGAAGCGGTAGGCTGAACGCTCGAAATGCCGCTGCTCAGTCTGCCAGAGGCGTATGATGCCTTCCATGACCCCCTTGAACCGCTCGTCGAAAATATCGCTCCGTCCCGTTTCCTGCCAGTACGCATAGGCAAGGCGGATCGTAAAGCAGAGGGAGTCGAGCTCGAATTTACGCTCCCACACCCATGCCGACATCTCGGTCTCGTCATTGGCATCCCAATGCCAGCCGTTGGCGGATTCGTTAAATGCATTCGCGTACAGGTCATGGCTTGCATACATCATATGCCGCTTCACAAGCCCTCCGATGATCCGCTGCAGATCCGGATCCTCCTTGGCCAAAGGCACGTAATGGATCACCTGCTCGACGGAATCGCGCAGCCACATCGCCGGAATGTCGCCTGTAATAACGAATGTGGTGCCGTCATCCATCAGCTTCGTTGTCGTCTCCAGGGTGTTCGAGAAGCAATTCAAAAACTGCTGCAGCAGCCTTGGGCGATGCGCCAGCTTGACTCTGGCCTCCTCCATCGTCGCCTGAACAGCAGCCGGCAGCTTCATGTCCGGGATGTCAATCTTCGGGAGTTTGTATTGAATCAAGGTTTGTGATCCTCCTCGTTGTCATAAATATCTTCCAGTCGCTAGCCTTCAACCCGTAAGTTCACGGCTTCTCCCCGCTTCGAATCGGGACCGACCCGAATGCGGAATTCTCCCGGCTCCACAACGGCCTTCATGTCGGGACCGATCAGCTCCAACTGCTCGGGTCCGACCGTGAATGTCACCTCCCGGGATTCCCCGGCTTTCAGGAACACTTTGCGGAAGGCCTTCAGCGCCTTCTCCGGCCGGGTTACCGACGCGGCCAGATCGGAGACATACAGCTGAACGACTTCAGCGCCATCCCGAGGGCCGCTGTTGGTCACGACGATCCGGACCGCAGCGGAGCCGTCAGCCGGAATAACGGCAGGCTCTACGTTCAAATTGCCGTAATGGAAATCCGTATAGCTTAACCCGTAGCCGAACGGATATCTCGGCTCCAGATCCGTTTCGAGATAACGCTTGCCACGGGTCCGCTTCGCATTGTAGTTGATCGGCAGTTGGCCGACCTCCTTCGGAATGGTCAGCGTCAGGCGACCGGACGGGGTGACGTCACCGAACAAAATATCCGCGATGGCGCTGCCACCCTCCTGACCGGGATACCATGCTTCGAGGATCGCCGGAATATGCTCGTCGATCCACGGCTCGGTAATCGGACGGCCGTTGATATAGACGACCACCACCGGTTTGCCGAGCTTATGGATTTCTTGCAGCAGCTCCAGCTGCACGCCCATTAAATGCAGGGTGGAGCGGTCGATGCCTTCTCCGCATTCCATATCGCTCTGGGCAAGCCCGGTTACGACCGAAGCGCCGGTTCGGAGATCGATCGTGCCTTCCCCGAAATCTCTCGCGCTGGAGCCGCCGATCGCCATCACGATGACATCGGCCTCCGCCGCGCATGCCAGCGCATGGGAGAAGCCCTCTCGGGAATCGCCTTGGATTCGGCATCCGGGCGCGTACAGAACGCGCGAGTCCGCATCCTCGCCAATGTGTCTGCGGATCCCCTCCAGCACGGTTATGATCTGACCCGGCGGCTGCGGGGAGGTATAATCGCCGAGCTGGTTGTATGGCGCATTGGCGTTAGGTCCGATGACCGCGATTTTACCGGTCTTCGGGTTCAGGGGCAGGACATTGCCTTCATTTTTCAGCAGGACAATCCCCTCGGCCGCTACGCGGCGGGCTAACTCAATATGCTCCTCGCACCCGATGACCATCTCCGCCCGTTCAGGGTCCGTATAGGGACGGTCGAACAAGCCCAGCCGGAATTTCATCGCAAGAACTCGGCCAACCGCCGTGTTCAGGTCGTCCTCGGTGATATGTCCCTGCTCCAATGCCTGCCGTAGATACACCCGGAACATCGATCCCGACATCTCCATATCGACGCCGGCCGTGAGAGCCTGTGCCGCGGCTTCCTCCCCGGAAGCGGCTGTATTATGGCCGCTCTTCAGCATGTCGATCGCGCCGCAATCGGTGATGACGAAGCCGTCGAAGCCCCACGCTTCGCGCAGCACGTCATGCAGCAGGTACCGGCTGGACGTGCACGGCACTCCGTCGATTTCGTTATAAGCGGTCATCACCGATTGCGCGCCCGCTTCGACGGCTTTCCGAAACGGCAGCAGATCGATTTCGTGCAGCTCGCGAAGCCCCATATGGACGGGAGCCCCGTTGCGCCCGCCTTCCGAGGCGCCATAGCCCGCGAAATGCTTCAGCGTAGCCAGCAGGCTGTCCTCCGCATCGAGGCGGTCGCCCTGCAGCCCCTGCACGGCTGCCACCGCAAACTCGGCCACCAGATGCGGATCCTCGCCGAACGTCTCCTCGGTGCGGCCCCAGCGGGGGTCACGCACAACGTCCAGCACAGGCGAGTACGTCGCTGCGCCGCCTTGGCTGCGGGTTTCGGCGGCAACGGCGCGGCACATGCTCCGGAACAGCTCCGGATTCCAGGTGCTTCCGATTGTAAGCGGAACCGGGAATACGGTCGCGCCGATCGCCATATGCCCGTGGGAGCATTCTTCCCCGAACAGAATCGGAATGCCGAGCCGCGAATGCTCGACGGCATAGCGCTGGATCACGTTGACCGCTTCCGCCCCTTCCCGCGGGGATAACCCGTTTTCAAGCGTCACCTCGGTCCATGGATCCGCCCGCAGCGTTCCGTATAAAGAGCCGATTCCGCCTTCCGCAAGCTGCTGCTTAAATTCGTCCGTCACCCGAATCGTACCGTCATCGCTTCGGGTATAGGCTTTCCAGCCGAACGGCTGAATGAGCTGACCGATTTTCTCCTCGACCGTCATTCGCGCAAGCAAGTCTTCCACACGCCGCTCAATCGGCAATGAAGCGTTCTTATAATCCATCGCGCACCTTCCTTATCATGAATGATTGAATGTCATAAGATTGTCTTAGTTACTATCGTTATTTTTGTTAGGTTAATGTATGATAACGTTATTACCGACTAGTCTACGTTCTTTTTTATCAGCCGTCAATGCGGGATTTATAATAGCTGCACCTCAAGCCAACCAAAGCTTGGGAGCATGAATAAAGAGGCTCGCCGGCACGAGCGAATCGGCCGGCGAGCCTCCCTTGGACGACGGACAGGTCTTTAGCAGCCGAAGCCGCCTCCCCTATCTACAAAAAGCCCCCTCAATCCGATTAATGGTATAGCATGGGCATGCGGTCCAGGTCTAATATCAGGCCTGTTGATGCTGCACGATCCGCACCTCTTCCGGACGATATACGGTCTGTACCTGCCCTTGGGAGTCGGCCGTGAACATAACGGTTCGCTCCCGTTCCAACGGAAACCGATAGGCCGCTCCGGAATCAGGGTCTCGTACCTCGATATCCGTTGTAACTCCATACTCGGAGATGAAGATGTACAGGCTGCCCCGTTCAAACGCCAGCTTGCGGCCGTAAATGCCCGGCAGCCCGCCTCCTTTCAGCCATTCCAGCTCCGGCGAAACGGCGGCCGCTTGCATCGCCTCCGAATACAGCGCCTGAATCGGCTCCCAGCGCTCGTTCAGCTCGACCGGCAGCGGACACCAGATGAACCGCCCTGCACCCAATGGAACCGTAATCGGCGCAAGCTCGCCGTCCGGCTGCCCTGCGGGGCGATCCACCGCCAATGTGCCGATCTTCCGCTCGCCGAACGAAACGGCATAACGATCTCCCGCCAGCTGCAGCGTCTCTTCCCGAAGAACATTCGCATGAAACGTCTCTCCAAGCTCCGACTGCAGGCGCTCCTGTGCCGTTCCCCAGTACGCATCGGTACGGAGCGGCCCGCTCCAGAGAACGGTGCTGCCGGCTCTTGCCAGCTCGAGCAGCTCTTCAAACGCGGCATCGTCGAAATTATGCGCGCTAGGTACGATGATCAGCTTGGCCGGATACCGCTTCAGATCGGCTAGCTGATATTCGCCGATGCCGCGCGGATGCACATTCATGCCGAAGGTAAGCGTACGCATGGCTCTTGTCGTTGCTTCATACGCCAGCTTGCGGCTCGAAAAATCGTTCGAATACGGAAATACGACCGCGATCTCCTCCAGCTGCCGGTTATCGTCGAAGATGCCCGCCGCTTCGTTCATAAAGAGTCCGAAATCATAGGACACGTCAGCCTCCGGCTTCTGCGTGCCGTCTGCCCGAAGCGCTCCGATGTTGGATTCGTTGGCGTTATCCATGAAGTAATTGATATTCCAAATCCACTGCACGGCCCCCGCTCCCCCGGTCGAAAAAGCGTAAGCATATTTGCGCTCCAGCATATTGCGCAGCTCCTCTTCTGTCCGCTTGGCAATGCCGTCGGGACGCTGCACGTGCATGATACCGGTCTCCTGGACCAAATTCGGCTTGTCCGGCGTCTTCGTGAATATGCCGTCCCATGCGAGATGATCGTTCTGCCACCAGGAATGGACCGTCGTATAATCGACGACGGGGCCGTAGAAGGACGGCGACGGACGCTGGGAGCAGATGCCCTCATCCTGCCCGACCGTAACCAGCTGGTTCGGATCGCAGCGGCGGATCGTCCCGATCAGCTCGGAGGCCCAGCGATTATGCATGTCCATCGTGAACAGCGTGAAATCGAGCCACGGCCCCCATTTCTTCGGCTGCAGCACGCTGTTGAACAGCTTGTCGTCCGGACTCGGAGCCATAGCTGCTTCGAACGAAGGGAGCTCGCCCGGCGTCATGTTCCAGCGCTCCTGGAGCAGCGCAATATCGCTGCCGTGCCGCTGCCGGAGCCACTCGGTCCATGCCTTCCGCTCGAACCGGTCTCCGATCGTCACCGGACCTTCAAAGATCCGCTTCGGATCGAACAGCGAAGGCTCGTTGATCAGATCCCAATGCACATTGGTCGTCCCCTGGTGTCTTGTCACGATGGAAGCCACGAATCGCTTCTGCGCCTCTACCGAGCGCGGGTCCAGGTACGGGTTCACGCCTTCCCATGCTTCCGGTGCAAACGAGAAGAAGGTAAAGGTCACCTCCAGCTCATGCCGTTTGGCAGTCAGAATAAAGGCGTCGATCGCCCGCATCACATCCTCGGCCGCATGGCCGTCGGCGAACATGATCATCCGGTATCCGGTCCATATCCCCGTCCGGATCAGATTGATGCCGGCCCGCTTCATCTCGGCCATATCCGCATCCCACCGCTGCACGTTCGGCAGATGGAGGAACTTGCGCGCAACGTCGGAGGTCATATACGTCATACCGACAATCGGGACGGTTCGGCCGCCGCGGCGGAAATAGTCGCGTCCGCACTCCAGCCGATCTCCAGCCTGCAGCAGGGAGCGGTCGACGCCCCATACCGCCTGGGTCAGATTGCGCCGTTCACCGGACTCGGAGACGGCTTCGCACGTGATCCGGTAAAGGCCCGGTTCCAGCCGCACGGGGATGGATAAGCGAAGCTGCTGTAGATCCCGCTGCAGCGCGCCGGCTTCGGACCTCGCCTGCCCGGACCATACGGGCTTACCGGAACCGTCCTTGATGAGGCGTACCTCGAACTGCCATGCCTGAGCCGGAACGGACGTCCGCGACAGCGCCTGCAGCTGAATCGTCACTTGCGGCGATTCGCCCGGCTCATATGCGGCATAGTTCGGCTTCAGCCAAAGCTCGGTCACGCCTCTGCCGGCATATTCAGCCAGCTCCCGCAGCGCGGCCGCACCTTCCGATTCCCAGAATATGGCCTGCAGCTGCTGGTTGATCAGAATCCAGCGGCCCCCGGCATAGTCGCCCTTGTGCTGCTCCAGCATCACCACCGGTGCGCAGCGCTCCCGCTGATCTCCGTCCTCGCCGATCAAGAGCGGCGAGATAACGGCGTCCATGGGACCGCATGCCCCCATCTCAGCGGGAATATCGCTTGCCTTGGTTGGATGCAGCGTCAATCCCCACGTCGGTTCAATGCCGAACAGCTCCTCACGCCCCTGCAAAATCGGAAATTCGGCAGATGCCTTCAGCTTCCTTACCCGCGACACATCCACCGCCAGCGCGTCGTGAATATCCATCCGCTGATGATAGGCCAGCTGCTCGCGTTCGGCATGCCACGATCCGTTCAGCTCGCGGACCGGCCGCCGAAACGGCACGCCACCCGCATGGACCAGACCGCCGCCGTCCTTCAAATGGGATTCGATCGCCTCCCAAGCCGCTTTTGGAAAATACGGCCCGTGAAGGTGAATCAACGTATCCCAGCCGCCTTCCGATAACCGACCGGCTAACGTCTCGGCGCTTGCGACCTCCGTCCATTCCATCATCCGCTCCAGCGCGTCCGCGGTTGGCCGCTCGCCCGCATACGGAAACTGCTCGTCGTAAAATAACAGCGTTCTCATCATCCTTTACTCCTTTCCGGCTCCGTCTCGCGGCTGGCCGTCGGCGTAGACGGATGTCCCGCGCGTTCTCGCCCAATCGGCAATTCGGGATGGATCTCCCGTCCACAGACGCTCCCGTCCCCACTGGTTCGTCTCGGGCCGGCTCTCGCATTCGATGCGGATGACCGGGAACAGCTCGGTCGGGCGCTCCTTCGGCAGCCCTTCGATCCAGAGCACGTCACCCTCCTGCCGGAAATCCAGCTCCTGTCCTGTCGTCAGCAGCGTTACCCGGTTTACGGGCGTGATGAGATCCGCCAGCCGCAGCACCGGTCTTCCGTCCCAGAACCGGATAATGAGATACAGATGATTGTCCTTCATGGTCTGCCGTCCGTAGGTAATAAACTCGGTCAGGTTTCCGCCGTCCGAGCCATAAATCGCCTCACCGTGCACCTCCAGCCATTGCCCGATCTTGAGGGCACGCTCCACGAACGCAGGGGGCAGCTGCCCATCCGGCTGCGGCCCGACGTTGAGCAGGAGATTGCCGCCCACCGTGCCGCCCTTCTCCGCGCACTCGCACAGCATGTCGAGCAGAACATCGGCCGGACGCCAGCGTTCGCCGTTCGTGTAGCCCCACAGCCGCCACGTCGTCACCTGGCTGGACTCCCAGAGCCGCTTCTGGTCCGGGACGATGACATGCTCGGGAGAACCAAAGTCGCCCAGCACCTCGGAATCCCCGGATCCGCCGCCTCCGTCGGCATGCAGCTTCTCCTCCTCGGACAGCCCTAGACGGTTATTCACCAGAATGTCGGGCTGAATCGACTTCATCCGCTCCACCAGCTTCACGCTGTCCAGGTCCTCGGCCGTTCTCGGCCACACCCCGTCGAAGAAGAAATGATCGATGCGTCCGTAATTCGTAACGAGCTCTTCCACCTGGGTATGCAAATAGCGCTTCATGACCTCCCAGCCTTCCGGATCCTTCTCCGGTCCGTCGAAATAGGCCGGGATCCGCCAATCGATCCAGGAATAGTATAAGCCCACCCGAAGCCCCTCCGCTCTGAAGGCGTCGGTGAATTCCCGGACAAGATCCCGGCCGGGAGCCTGCTTCGCGCTGGAGTAATCCGTCGTGGCTGTATCCCATAGGCAGTATCCGTCATGATGGCGCGTCGTCAAGCATGCATACTTCATGCCGGCCTTCCGGGCCGTGTAGGCCCACAGCTCGGCGTCAAAAAACTCCGGATTCCACTCGCAGGCCCTCCGTGCATATTCGTTCTGGTCCAGATGCTCCCGGAACAGCACCTGCTCGCCGCGTCCGTATTGGGCATATGGCCCGAAATGAATGAACATGCCGTACCGGCTTTCCGTAAACCATTTCCACCCTTCCCGGATGGCTGGCGCCTGATTGGTCATTCTTCGTGTCCTCCTTAAGGCTGATCCGCCGCTTGGCAGGTCAACCGCGATTATGATGGGTTCGCCTCGATAAAGAGGCTTGGTATGAGCTTTACTCTATCCCGTAGAGGCCTGTCTTGAACACTTTACTTTTGAGGGAAACCTTCGAAATTCGCCAATATCGATCGATTGAAGTCTCATTTCCAGGCAGCCTGCTTCATGATTCGCACCAACCAAAAAACAATCCCTCGTCCGGCTGAAGCCGGGCGAGGGATTGCCTTGTTTCTAATGGATGTATCGCACCCCAGGTGAGGAGCGATTATTGCTGACTCGCTCTCCATTCATCGAATTGCCGCTTGTATTCCGCCACGACCTCGTCAAGACCCGCAGCCTTCATGGAAGCAAGCATTTTGTCGTAACCGTCCTCGTATTTCACAACCCCGTGCATGACCGGATAGACGCTCGTCTTCAGCTCGGCAATGCAGTTGGCGTACTGGGAGGCGACATTCGTCGGATCAAAGGTGAAGCCGATCGTAATACTGTTCACGGCATCGTCCGCGATGGTTGTACGGCGTTCCAGGCGCGCCGGGTCGGTATTCGTCGGATACCGGTTCATCTCGACGTGACCAAGCAGCCAGTACGGCAGCTCGTACGTCGGAGAACCGTTCTCGTTCTTGGCGAGATAATCCTTGGTATTCTTGCCGGTATCCTTCCAATGCACGTCCTTCACGCCGCTCTGCACGAGATCCATGTTCTCTTGGCTGCTGTATACCCAATTCAAGAACTGAATGGCGGCTTCCGGGTGCGGAGACGTTGCCGATACCCCGTTCGAGTTCCGGATCGCATACGATCTGAACTTCGGCTGGTCAGCCAGATAGTAAATATCCAGCTTGGCATCCGGGAAGGATTGAAGGATGGCGTCGCTCAAGCCGACATCCCCCGGACGGTACAGATAACGTCCGGCCAGCTCTTCCTGGTTGATGACTTCCGTAGGCGTCGTCAACAGATCGCTCATGATCAGTCCGCGCGCATAGGCTTCGTTCATGTACTGCACGTCTTTTTTGAACTCCTCGGTCTCAAGCCAGGACTTCACGTTCCCTTGCTGGTCGATGTAGATCATGTTGTCGGCCACCGTAAACGGATAGGTGTCGTAGGTCGTGTGCAGGAAGTAGGCAGGCTCCTCCAGCATTTTGATATATACGTTCTTGTTGTCCTGCGGCCAGTTCTTCTGCAGCGTCTCTGCCGCATCGAGCAGCTCCTCCGGCGATTTCGGCGGCGTCAGGCCATTGGCCTCAAGCAAATCGGTCCGGATCGTGAACATGCCGTCATTATAAGCCGTGTCCGCCCAGAAGTTCGGCACGTAGGTGATCTTGCCGTCGATTTTCGCCGATTCCCAGATCCAGTCCGGCATGGAGGCTTTCAGCTCGGTGCCGTATTGGTTCAGGAGATCGTCGATCGGAATGATCCCGCCCGTACCGGCAAGCACGGTCGGCCCTTTCGTATCGTGCATGATGGCGATCAGCTCGAATTCTTCGCCTGTGGACATCATGAGGTTGGTCTTCTGATCCCATACGTCCCATGCGATGTACGTCGGTTCATACGTAAGGTTCAGACCGTCGGCCTCAAGCTTTTCGTTAATCGCTTTAACCGCGGTATCCAAATCCTGCGGCGCGGTGCCCGGGAGCAAGTACCGGACGGGCAGCTTCTTCTCTCCGCCGCTCTCCCCGCTTGCGGAGCCCTTCTCCCCGCCGACATCTCCTCCGCCGGAGCAGCCCGCGATCACGGAAATGATGAACATCGCGGCCAACCACATTGCTAGCGCTTTCCTTTTTTTCATGCCTGTCTCCCCCTGACTTCATTTGGTTTGGTCTTGCGGTACGGTTCCTATCTTAAGGAGACATCGGCGATTGCGTATACTTCAAAATGATCGATTTCGCCATTTTAAAACGCTTGTAGAGGCTGTTCAATAAGTCCTCTATCCATCATGAACCAGGTCAGGAAGCAGCCTGAACTTCAAAATTTGAACACGCGTATTAACTTTCCGTCACTGCGCTTTTTTCGTCTCAATCGCATGCTGGCTTCGGAACTGCGCAGGCGAGATTTGGTAATGCTTTTTAAACAGCGTATAGAAATAAGTCGTATTCAAAATGCCCACCTTCTCGCTGATCGATTGCACCGACTCCTCGGTGCTCACGAGAAGCTCTCTGGCTTTCTCCAGGCGGACGGCATTCAAGTAATCGTTGAACGAAAGCTCGCAATGCGCCTTGAACAGCTTGCCGACATAGCTTCGGGACAGCTTGACCTCGCCCGCCACCTGCTCGAGCGACATATCCGGCCGTGCATAGTGCTTTCGCACGTACATCTGAATGAAGTCCACGACCTCGGCATGCCGCACCGCGCCCGACTCCTCGGACAGGCTGCAAAGCCGCAGGGCGAGCTCCTTCAAGGCATCCGCGGTTTCCTGCAGCGTCTGGAAACGGGTAATGCGCCGCGTGAAGCCAAGGAACAGCTCCGCACTCTCCCGGCTCTTCACCGTGTGGACATTGAGCTGCTTGTACAGACCGCCGATGAACTGATTCATGAAAAACATTACTTCATGGTAGTTGTAATCCCGGATCTCCTTGATCCACAGGTCGATTTCCTTCTCCAGCTTGTCCCGCTGCTGCAGCTTGATGGCCTCGATGATCCGCTTCTCCCGCTTGTCCGGATACTGCGCATCCGACCGCTCCTTCTCCGCGGCGACGACCGGATCGCAATGGAACAGCCTGCCCTTGCCTTCGAAAAACCGCTGCCGGAAGCAGGACTGCGCGTAATCGAACGACTCACGCAGCTCCTCGTACGTCTGCGCGGCCGTTCCGATTCCTACCGTGACGGATACGCGGAGCGTACGGAGCATTTCGCCCTGCAGCTCCTCCAGCATGCCGGTTACCCGGATCGGCGGACGGTTCTGCTTGATCGGCAGAATAACCGCTACGACGCCTTCCCCGACCGCGGCCACCCACGCTCCCTCAGGCTCCAGCATCTGCTGGGCAGCCCGGGCGACGGCGGCGCAGGAATACGATTGCAGCTCCCCGTCCTCACCGCCGGGCGAGCCGTCTTGGCTATCGAGAAGAAGGGCTGCCGCCAGGAAAAACGGCCCCTTGCCGTCCCTGGCCAAGCGCCGGAATGCCGTCTCATCGCCGCCGCTGAGCAGCTGCAGCACCTGGGCCTCTCGGGCGACCGAAGCTTCGGATTCCATCGACCGCATTCGTTCCGTCATCTCTGCGTAGGTCGTATCGAGGATAGCGAATTCGTTGATTTGACGGCGGTTTTCCTTCATTTTCGGAAGGGGGATCATCTTCTCCAGCAGGTGGCGAATCGGATTGTACGCATGATGGGTCAGCCAGATCGACAGGAAGATGCTGACGACAAAGCAGGCCAACGCCAGAACCAGCGCTGTGGTTCGCAAGGTCTGCATGTTGAACAGCAGATTTTGATATTGGCTCACGCTGATAAACGTCCAATTCATATCCTTCGATTTGACGTAGGTGACGATGCTCTTGCTGCCGTCGATGGAGCGGGTGAAATAGCCGCTTTCCGAAGTGGAGGACAGAATGGACTGCACATACGATTCCTGCGAAATATCCTCCATGAAGCGGGCCCGGTCCGAATGGGTAATGATCGTTCCATGATCATCAATAACATACAGCGAATCCACCGCTTCGTTCCGGTATCCGCCAATGAGCTCCTGAATGGTGGAGGTGCTCATGTTGATCACAATGGCGCCTTTGGAGCTAAGCGGCGAATAGTAGCTCGGAAGAAGGACAAAGGTTAGCACGTCTTCGCTACGGCTTGGCGAACTCGCGACCGATATCCTGCGCGGGAAGAGGTGAAAATACGTCGTATTCTTGCTGTTGATCTCCTCAAGCAGCTCCTTCTCCTGCTCCTTGGTAATCCCTTTCGTGTTGAGATACGTATTGTTCGAGCCGTTATAGATTCCAATGGAATGAATGAACGGGTAAGTGGACTGAATTCGGTTCAGCGTGCCGAACACGCCGTACTGCTTGAGCGGATCGGCTTTTTTATCCAACAAGGCGTTCACGATCTCCTTGTCGCTGAGCAGCAGGTTGCCGACATTATAGATCTGATCGCGGATGACGCTGGATACGGCGCTGTTCTGCTTCAGCATCGACTCGGAGATTTTCCCGACCTCCTTCGCGGTGCTCCAGGAGAACATCGTAAACAGGACGACGGTTACAAGGGCAATCATGGCTGCCGTAAGCAAAACAAAACTGAGAAACATGTTGCGGTACACTGCATAACGGAACAATCGCTGCCGGATCATATTCTCCCCCCTTGCCATTTGTCTTTTATGAAGCATGGACTTCCATCTAAAATCCAACAACATCGCTGTCATTATATGTAATATCTATGTCAGATTATTGAAGCAATCAACCCACCGGATCGCTGGGTTCGGATCCGCATTTTACTCTCATCTTACATTTGCAGCGTGCATTCATCAATATGAAAACGCATTCTTATATTTCAAAGCTTTCCATTCCATCTTTGGCCTCCCTGCTCAAACCCCTTATAAAATCAGGCTTTTACCGCTATTCTTTCAATCTGGAGGCGCAGACCTGAATACGAAAATTCGAAGTTTTTTCCCGTTTTTAAAGTCCGCTTCCTGCCTTCCAATCCGCTCAAACTCCATTTTCATAGTTTACGGGTCACGGCAACTCTCTTTACACTCGAAACAGAACTGCTGACGCTTGCAGCCCCATCATAAACGAAAGGACGTGCCTCCTATGAAAAAAAGCCGCTCCGGCTTTCTGCGTGAAATCCGCTCGAACGGCTCCGCGTACCTGCTCATCGTACCGGCCGCCATCTATACGCTGGTCTTCGGCTATTTTACGCTCCCGTACATGCTCATTGCGTTTCAGAAATTCAACTTCAAGACAGGGCTCTTCAACTCGGACTGGGTCGGCTTTGACAATTTCAAGTTCTTCTTCTCGTCGCCCCGGGCATGGGAAGTCACCTTCAACACCCTGAAGCTCAACTTCTTGTTCATTATCGTCGGCACCATAGCCGCAATGGCGCTGGCCATCCTGTTCAACGAGCTTCGCAGCCGCTGGTTCTCCAGGGTGACGCAGTCCACGATTTTGTTCCCGCATTTCTTGTCCTGGGTCATTGTCAGCTACATTATTTACAGCCTGCTGTCGACGGACTACGGCATCCTGAACCGGATCCTGGCGTTCTTCCATGTCGATCCCGTCAACTGGTACGCATCGCCGAAATATTGGACCTGGATCCTCACGATCGCGGCGGTCTGGAAGGACCTCGGGATGAACCTCGTCATTTATTTGGCCGCCATCACGGGCATTGACGACAGCTATTACGAAGCCGGGCGGATCGACGGCGCTACCCGCTGGCAGCTCATCCGCCATATCACGATCCCGCTCATGCTGCCGACCGTGTCCATTCTGACGCTGCTGGCGCTTGGCAAAATTATGTACGGCAGCTTCGATATGATCTATGCCATCGTAAAGGACAACGGCCTCCTGTATCCGACTGTCGATGTCATTGACACGTACGTATTCCGTTCTCTTCGTACCATCGGGAACCCGGCACAGGCGATGGCTGTCGGCCTGTACCAGTCTGTGGTCGGCTTCATCCTCGTGTGGGGCAGCAACAAAATCGTGAAGAAGGTGAATCCGGACCATGCGTTGTTTTAATACGAGCCGGAACCGTTCGGAAAGGAGCGAATACCGATGACGTCCAGACCTAAATTGTTCAACACCTTAAACGCCGTTCTGATCGGCATCATCTCCATCCTGTGCATCTTGCCGATGCTGCTCGTGCTCATGGTGTCCTTCACCGATGAAGCCAGCATTAAACAATTCGGCTACCAGCTGTTTCCGACCGAGCTGTCGCTCGATGCCTACAAATTGCTCCTGTTCGGCAGCACGCCGCTGTACCGGAGCTATATGATCTCGATCTTCGTCACCGTGGTCGGCACCATCCTGGCCGTAACGATCACGTCCATGGCCGGATATACGCTTGCCGCCAAGCACATCCGTTACCGCAACCGGCTCGGATTGTTCTTTTTCATCACGATGGTATTTAACACAGGGCTTGTCCCTTGGTACCTCATTAACCTTAATCTTGGATTGAACAACACGATCTGGGCGCTGATCATTCCATCGCTGGTATTCAATCCGTTCAACCTGTTTCTTGTGCGCAATTATATGTCCCAGATCCCGGCATCCCTCACGGAGGCTGCGAAGATCGACGGCGCCAGCGATTTCTATATCGCGTTCCGGATTTTCTTTCCGCTGTGCATGCCCGTCCTTGCGACGATTACGCTGTTCTACGGCATCGCCTACTGGAACAACTGGTTTAACGCCATCATGCTCGTGGATAACGAGAAGCTCTACCCGCTTCAGTACCTGCTGTTTAAACTGAACTCGGAAATCAGCATGATCCAGCAGATGCAGAGCAGCGGTGCCATTCTCGGCACCCAGACGCTGCCGCAGGAATCGGTCAAGATGGCTACGGCCATTCTGACGATCGGTCCGGTCGTGCTGTTCTATCCGTTCCTGCAGCGGTATTTCATCAAAGGCCTGCTGATCGGCTCGTTGAAGGAATAGGGCAGTGATTGTTACAATGCTGCTCAGATGCAACAATAAAGAGGCTAACCGCTATGGCGGTTAGCCTCTTTATGTCGTATTGAATGAGACGGGATTGAACAGCGAGAGACGCCTCATCCCGCCTCGATCTCATTTCCGCACTTCGGACAATATTGGTACAAATCATTGTCGATGGATCTTCCGCAATAAGGACAAAAGTTGAAATCACCTTGGGGAACCGGCAAGTCGCCCTTATGATCCTGCCTCGAATCTTGACCAACATATCGATCAAAGGGATCTGGTTCGTTATCCGTAATATCGTACACCGACATGCGGTTAGCGCCCGTCGCATTTTTATAATGGATAATCCCTTGCACAATTGCGATGCCGACAAAGACAATCCCGAAAATGACTATGAATACAGGAGCCCCCATGTTCGCGGCCGAGATCGTCCAGAACACGCCGAACAGCCCAACAACAACGCTTCCAGCCGCTCCCATGGCTGACGGCCCACGTCCTGGCTTTATGCTCCGCATCTATCTCCCCCCCTCTCATCGACACGCCTCACTTCATTAAAAAGACAAGGTAATCCGTCATTACCCCCTGATAACCGAAGGATCGAAGCATGGTCGTTATATTGCCTCTGTGATAGGTTCCGTGATTCACGACATGCTGAAGGATCTCGGCGATTGAATTTTCCATTTGCCGTCCACTTGCCATCGTATACGAGACCTTCTTCTCCGCATCGGTCAGCGATGATACGTAATCGCGAATTTGCGACTGTAATTCGTCCATCTCCTGGCGCGCTTCCTTAAGATCCGTGAATGCTTTCTTTGCGAAGGTCGAGACCTGTTCTTCTTTGATTCTGTTTAACCATATGTTATCCGCAGAGACGAGGTGACTAACCACTTCGGCAATGGATTTAAACCCTAGATCGACTTCCCTTAAGAAGACTTCGCTTGGCAGCGTGTCAAGATGATCCATCACTCGCTCGTTCGCCCATACGTTGTAGTCATATAGTTGGATCAGTTGTTTGTTCATCACTATCACTCCTTGGTGAGAACTATTAACATTCCAATCATTACCAAACCACCCCGACCTTAAGATGCCCTTATCTTGGGCGGAGGTGGTTGTGGTTAGAGCATCTTCCATGATTATACATCTTGAAGGGCGCCGAAGTATAGACAGCGGAACATGGACTTCTCACAAAAAAAGACCAGGTAAATCGGTTTCTTTCTACTACTTCTATTAAGCAAATCAGCCATCGTTAAAGGACGAAGGATTCTACAGACTAAGCACCATCCATTCCTCATCAAAGTATTGTCCTTCGAACTTAAGGGCATTTCGCTCTAATCCAAACGTCTGAAATCCGATGGACTGATATAATTGCTTAGCAGGATGATTATCGGAGACGACCGTTAAATTAATCTGTTCGATCCCTTCCGCCTCCCTGGCTCTTCGAATCAGTTCCTCCATCAATTGTCTTCCGACCCCCATTCCCCGCTTCTCGGAAATCACATACATTCCAAACACATTGCCCTTATGTAACGTCTTCATGCCGCTCTCTCGCATAAAGGTTACGATTCCAACTAGTGATCCATCCTCCTCAAAAGCCCCTAAAACAAATTTATCCCGACTCGGTTGTATTCTTTCCGTTACCGTTTCCAGAGAGAACTTCACTTCCCGATCGTAGGTGGAGCCAAACGCATGGGGATCCCTTCTTAGCCCGTCTAGTCGAACCTCTTGATATGAGGGAGCATCCGCTCCATTTAACACGGAAATCTTCATGATCTTCTGCCTCCTTGCTTTCTACTTCTCGCAGCGTATTCCAGAAAGGATCGGCTCTACTTGATGGAGCCATTGATGCTTATTGTCGGCAAGTAGAGTGTTCCAGCCGAGCTTTATAGCGGGGATCAGATTCTTTTCTTGATCATCGATATAAAGAACCATGGGATGGGAGGCGCCATAATCATCAAAATATTGTGCTACATGGTGATATATTTGGATATCTGGCTTCGATAAGCCTACTTGATTAGAGATGGTGATGCTTTTGGTATGAGGCTCGATTTGGTCAAGAATCGGTTCCAGCCATTCCTTACAATGATTGCTTAAAACATGAATATCTGCGATTTGGCTCCACTGCCCTAAGGAGTGAATGGCAGGAAGCGGCTCCAGTGACTGAATCAGCAGCTTCCGGGCCTCTTCTCTATTCACCCATTTGATGCGGTTGCATAACCAAATCCAAAAATCGTCCTCCCTGAGCTTCCCGGTCCAAAGATCTTTTCGCACTTCGTCAAATTGCTCTCGAATACGCTGAAATGAAAGTCCAAACTCTCCGCATATCGCAGGCCAAAAAGTCGATGAAAAATTGCTCACCAATACCCCGCTAAATCTAATACGAGCTGAGGCTTACCATTCACGGTTTCTGCCCCCTTTATTTTATATGTACCTTTGAAAAAGATTGGGGGGCATGGAGCCTGCTAATCTTCGCCTCCCTCTAGTTCCGCTGCATTGCGGTCTAACTATAGTCCTCGATGACCCTTAGCTTGTCATCCTGCACAAGAAACATTGATCTTCCTGTAAGTTTCAAAGATTCCCCGGCTTTCATTCCATTCGGCAGATCCACAGCCAATACCCCTTCGTAATCCACCTCAATCTCAGCTCTATCACCAGTAATCGTGATCTGCTTCATGGTCTGGCATCTTTGTGAGAATATCGTCAGCGACTGTTCAGCTAAGGCACGGAATTGCTCGATTCCTTTCGTTTCCGTATCCACTACACCGTTATTGACGTTTCGAAATTCAATGTCATCATGCAAGAGCCTGATCATTCCTTCAATATCAAAGGAGTTATAAGCATCCAAATAATTTTCAATGAGCGATTGAATTTGAACATCTCCCATTAGAGAATCCCCTTCCCCTATCGAGTAAAATTAGCAATTTGCTGGTTCTGTGGGGGAGACGGCCATATTTGGGCCGCTCCTTAAAACTCCAGCTTTAACGACTTATAATTATTTCTCATGTACATATATCCTGAATATACGGTTAAGATAGCTGCCATGAGCATAATCGTATAATCAACCCGAAAGCTCGTGATGTATGTAAATGGATCATTGCGTAACAGCACAGCTGCAATTCCGATAACTTGAAGGACTAGCTTGAGTTTCCCATGCTGATCAGCGGCGAGCACGATTCCTTTCGCAGCAGCCATGATGCGAATCCCGGAAACAAACACCTCTCTCCCGATAATAATCAAAGCAATCCATGCTGGGATCAACCGCTGTGCGACCATTACGATCAAGGCAGCTGATACTAATAGCTTATCTGCAAGTGGATCCAATAATTTTCCTAGATTCGTAATCTGGTTATATTTGCGGGCAATATACCCGTCTAATTTATCCGTAACCGATGCAATAATAAATATGGATACAGCCCAGTAACCCCCATACTCGTTCAAATATTGAAAGACTACGGATTGATTCACCAACCAGGAAGGATACGGCTGGCAGGCCAAGAAGAACAGAGGGATCAAGCCAATCCTTAATAACGTTATTTTATTGGCAAGATTCATGTCCCAGCCTCCACTTCAACGATGCCAACGGCCGAATAAGGATAGTCAATCTGCTTCTTTACCAAATCCGCAGCTTCCGTTCCAGCGAATAATTCAATGACATAGACCCCTAAATCGATAGATGTCGCTACGCCTCCTGCTGTTATAACTTTACCATCCTTCACAATCCGGGACTTGACTACTTCCAAGCAGTAAGGTTCCAGTAGGCCATAAACATTAGGATGGGTGGTGGCTTTCTTATTCTTCAAGAACCCTGCTGCCCCCCACAACAAGGATCCGGTGCATACCGAGACTTTGTACTCAACGGATTCGGCGGTCTTGATCCAATCCATGAAATCCTTGTCATGTATGAGCTTTCTGGTTCCCATTCCTCCCGGAAGGAATACGAAATCATATTCAGATAAATCAGGCCTGATGACATTCACCTTTACCGTCATTCCAAGTTCATCCGTAACCTCCTCGGTCAAGCCACAAATATCCCACGTTGTTCCTTGGGACGAATCAAACTGATTAAGACGATAAATCACGTCATAGAATCCAACAAAGTCTAGAAATGTAACGCCGTTAAATAACACTAAGGCGATTCTCATCATTCCCACCCTCTCTTATCGTCCGGCTGCAGGAGCAGACCAAGGCCATATGGATTGCTTTTGAACACATCAGTGCCTGGAATCTAAGCTTCATCATCCTGCATTATTTAATGGTGTCATATAAATCAACTTCAATATCACTGATCCGGTCATGTCCCCATTCATCTGATATCTCCAGATGCCATGCCCGATGAATCCGCTCGAACTGATGATCATGGATCCATCGATGCAGCTGCTCATAGGTGCTTCTGATTTGATGATTGGGTCCTTTATGAGTGATAACAGCATATTTTTGTTTGGGGACCACTAAAGAAACCATGTCTTCAGGGATCTCTTTAAATTCGCTTACCTCGACACATACCCAGTAACCATCCTCCTCTTCGGAGTAATCTCCAACAATAAAGGCCCCGACAAGTCTCGCCGGATGGATAACTTCTTGGATTTCGCCCAGCCTGTACCTGAGCATAACAGAAGCTTTGGGGATTTCATTGGCATATTGATCACCAGGACAGACTACCCGTATTCCTACCAGCTTTTTTTCATCGAGCTCGACTACTTTCATAGAAATGACATCTCTCCTAAACGTATTGTTCAACCGGACCTTTTGCCTGATCGATCATGTACATTCCTTATTCCATTTCTATATTCTCGTAATGTTCAACGACCGGGAAGGGATCATAATAATGGTGCAGCAATGCTTTCCATTGTTGGTATTCCTGCGACTCTCTAAAACCAACGGTATGATCCTCCAAGGAATCCCATCTAACGAGCAATATATATTTGTTCTCCACTTCCAGACATTTTTGAAGCTCGTGATAGATATAGCCTTTCATACCAGAAATAATGTTTGATGCTTTTCTAAAATCTGCTTCGAAATCCGCGCTAAGTCCTGGCTTTACGTTTAACATAGCCACTTCAAGGATCATGCGATTCCCCACCCTTTTTTTACTTCATTGGACCTCGTTTATTCACTTCAGTAAGCCGTTAAGTCGCTCATTTTGTTGTTCTTCACAAAACATAATCCGATTTCCTTCACTATCATTGACCGCAAAGAACCTTGGACCATTAGCTCCTTCAATAGGCGAAACAATATCTACTTTCTTGGACTTCATAAACGCATAAGTTGCTTCAATATCATCCGTATCGAAGAAGAATAGATGATTTTCGCTTGGCTTGATCTCATCCCGATGTATGCTGTCGAGCAAAAGGCTCGTGTTTCCTAATGGAATCGAGTAGATCGTTTTTACATCAGGATCCGTATTCCGGGTATACTCCTCATCTTTGGGTAACCCCAGGATTTCCCGATACCATTCAACCGCTCTAGGCATATTATGTACAATGACAAATACCGCTCCAATTTGTTTTTTCACCGGACTCAAGGTTTTCATATTTATTCGCTCCCTATGTACGTTATTTAATAACTGTTCCCTTAACGCGCCTTCTCACCACACTGCAGCTAATCCAATTGAATGTTTTCTTTTAATTCTTCGTATGCATCAGCCAACCAAGGATGAATCACCTTCAAGGTTTCTTTTCGTTCCCATAAGTAATTGATATATGTAAATGCGCCGTGTGTTAGGGATTCCTGTAAATTCTTTTTCAGTTCATTTAGATAAGGAGGCGTTCCTTTCTGATCCCAGGAGATCTTGTCGGCGACAAACAAAACCTGGTCAAGCAACGTGGAGTTGGACCTCAAGGTTGTATGGCAGCCAACTGCATTTAATATTTCCTCATCTGTAACATGAAAGACTTGTTCCGCCATGACCTTCGAGATTTTCTGGTGAATAATCATTGGATATTTTTCTTCTTCAGGTAATACGTCAATGGCTAATTGTCTAGCTGCATCGATTCTGGCATGGTTCGGAAAAACTACGCTAATGTCATGCAACCAACCTGCCGTCTCGGCCGCGACCGGATCGGCATCAAACAATAATGCAAGCCTCCTAGACTCTGCCCCAACATCCGAGCAATGCTTAGCGGTTTCTGAACACTGATTGAGTGTAAGGAATTGCTGAATATCTGTCTTCAAATCTCCTGTAAAATGGAGATGTTCCGTGAATGGCTTGAAAATAGGATGCATCGTTCGAATCCCTCCCAAGAAATGAAAAGTATGACTTGTATTCACTATTTCATTGAATAATGCATTACCAGAAAATCAATCTCCTGACCCGAAACCTTACTCTTGAATGACTGGCCTTTAATGAACCCAACACGTTCATACACTTTAATGGCTCGTTCATTGAATGCTGCTACAACTAATTGAACATCTGATTTATCATACTCGTCTTTAATAAAATCAAGACTGCTTATTAAGAATTGTTCACCGTATCCCTTCCCCGTCAGTTCCGGCTTTAGACCCAGGCCAAAATCGATGTATTGCTCATCATTATAAATGCCAATTTGATACCCTCCCGGTACACGCGCCGAGTTACCTGTACATATAAATCCTATTAATTCATTTGCGTAATCCAAGACATAGAAGTAGTCACCATTCATAAACTCGGATATATCGTCCAAACCTCCATCCATACTGTATAGAGAGTAAGGTTCTTCATATGTCCATCTGGCGATTAATGAGGCGTATTGCTCTGTCATTTTTAAAAATTGAAATGATGACATGACCAAGCTTGCTCCTTCACATATATTTCCTAAGTACTTCCTCATCCCAAACTTGCACTTCAATATATCTTTCTGGCCCTTTATCTCCATCTGGATTCCAGGCTTGGGGTAATCCATATTCATCAATGATTTTCACGATTTCATGAAACGTATAAATCTGCTCCCTGTATGGTTTTCCATCTTTATACCTCATGGTAGGAAACAGATCCCCATACGTAAAGCTAAGGATATCCGGGTTGAATTCACTAATTTGAATTTGGATTTCTTCCCCAGTGGTATACCATTCTTTAAGCCATTTGCACCTTCCCAATGTCATATAATGGGGATACTTCATTTTTGGCTTTCCGCCTTTTTGAATAAACAACTTGCGGGCTTTCTCTTCTAGATCAAATCGAACTTCCAGATAGTTCTCTGGCCGTTTACTAGCAAAAACGCTCCCCTTCGCTTTTATTGCTTTCATGACGGCTTTGGCCTCATCCAGTGGTAGAGACGATAAGTTCTTAAAAGGTCCATTACTGTCTTCATAATAATGAAATAAATATTGGATATCCATTCTATTGTCCTTCTTATTTGAAGTTTTCTAACTCCTTATTTCTTGAATCATAATCCCTTCGATTTCCCTAATCATTGAAATTTCTACTCGATCTGTCGTTGTGATAAATCCTAACTGCTCGTGGGCTGTCGTCAGTAACCATACTTCTTTGTTCTTAAAGAAGCATAAATCCTCTAGCAAATCAGGATGTCTCCATCGATATAGTCCCTTCGCTTTATTGATTAACAGTTCTTCCAATTCAGGCTTGCAATTGAAATAATATATGTCCGCATGGTGTCCCAATAATCGCGTTCCCGGCCATTCCTCTTGTTTCTTCACCGTATTAACGTATGGCTTTAGTTCTTCGATTAGTATTTCCGTCTTCTCCGTTAACTCCAGTTGCTCTCTTTTAACTAAAATGAACTCATCACATATTTTAAATGCCAATGATATAAGCTGCTTATAAGTGCTTCCAACGGGTTCTTCAAGGATCTGTATCATTTCCACGTCTCCTAGGTTCTTTGTCGTGATACATTAAGTTTTTACTCTACGGTTCCGAAAGATATCTTCATATTGGGGGCATAGACTAACCAGGATTCATCCGTAAACCGTTGTGAAAATGCTCCTTCAGCTTCATATTGCTCCATCGCTTTAGTCTCGTTTAATCCTCTAGATAATAAATTGTTCATTACTTCTGTAATGTCATCGGGTTCTTGTCCCAAGCCCTCTTCCTTCAAAGCACGATACAGAAAGCTTTTCCCTTCAACGTCCATGTTTTGGTCAAGAAAGTTAACCTTATCGCTAACCCTGCAGCCAACGTTCCTTAATCCTAGCTGGCTTAGGAGAATCGGTATTTGGATGCCTATATTGCCGTCCTTCCCCGTACGTTTGCGATCTTGTTCGAATAACTCCTGTAGAATCCCTAACCGGATTATGTCACTTTGCTCGATTCCATCCAGATAATTATTCGACATATTGGCAATCCAATGGGGTTCGAAGCAGATGACCATCCCGTTTCCTTTCACACTATCGATCATCTTCTTCAGGATTCTTTCAGGATCTGTCATATGCAGTAAAAAAGCATGACTGATTGCGATGTCATACTTCTTTTCAAATGGAGTATCCTCAATATCACTCACGATAAATTCAGAATCGTATGGAAGCTGCGCGAATATTTCATTGGCATGATTAATTAAATCTACGCCTTTGTCGATGCCGGTATATGTTGACCCTTCAGGGAGTATTGGGAGAAGTTTTAGTCCCATGTATCCGAAACCGCATCCATACTCGATGATCTTCACCGGTTTATGAATCTTCCAAACGCGCTGTACTAGAAATTCCAAATAATCATCGTTGTAATACAACCATCTGGTATTTCTTAGATACTCAATTTGATGATCCCAATAATATTCTGACATACCATGCTCCTTTAAATGAAATCAATGATCCTTGCTTCAAAAAAAATGACCCAGCCATAGATAGCTCATATCTTAGGCTGGGTCATAGGTTGAGTGTAATTCTATTTATTATACATCTGACTTATCTCATAACCAAACGTTATCTAACAAAACCTGGGGGACGTTTAATTTCCACTGTCCCCCTACAAAGGGATATAAAATGTATTTATATACTAAGAGTTACAATTTTCTTTACTTAATGTGTAATAAAGCTCTCCATTATAAAAATCAAATTCTTCTGGCAAACCAGAAACCTGATGCACATATTCAAATCCAAGCTTATCCAGTACTTTCCTGGATGGTTGATTACCCGGCTTCACAACCGCCACTAATTCAGCTAGAGCCAACTCATTAAAACAATATTCGACAAGTGCTTTAACGGCTTCACTGGCGTAGCCCATTCCCCAGAATGGTTTTCCTATTAAATAGAAAATCTCCTTGGAGCTATGATTAAAATCAAGGCTTCCAATACCGCACCAACCAACGTGTCGTCCATCATCCTTTCTAGTGATGACAAACGAATATTTATACCAGTCGTGCTGTGGACTGATTTCATAGCATCCGATAAGCCAACTAAAAAGCTCTTTATACTCCTCGAATGTCATGATCTCCATCGGCAAGTATGTAAACAGGTCATTATCTTGCATCAACTCAAATGCTTCCTGGAGATCATTGTCTTGATAAGCCCGAACAACCAATCTTTCAGTTTCAATCCTCAACAGTTTGATGTAATCTCCTCCGACGTTTGACGTATTAATAGTTTTTCAACCCCAATAATCTTCCATTAATTTCTTAGACCATTCCGGCTGCTTCACCTCGCGGTTGGGTAGGAACTCCTTCATAACAGGTTTAATATCAATGATGGGCGTACCATCAATTGCATCTAAATGTTTTACGATCAATTTTTTATGATGATGCCCCAGCAGTTCGACTGTAGTCAAACCTAATTTATTGGGTCTGTTCTTTCCACGCTGGGCAAATATCCCCACCATGGGAAATTCCTTATTATTTCGTGGATGTCTCGCCTCATATTGAATTTTGTCATCCGCTACTTTATCGAAGTAAAAAATAATCTCCAAATGTGAAAAATCGCTTATTCCTTCAAGCGATGACGCATTTAAATCATCAACCAGCTCAATTTCAGTTACAATGGAGCCCCATTGATCATCTTTAATTTCCGTTCGCGAATTACGTACATAGGCAATTGGTTTAATGATGAATTCCATAAGTTAGCCCAACCTTTTGATTTGAATTGAAATGATTATACCATGTTTTGGAATTCCGTATCGACATCGCTTCGGCGTAAGCAATGAGATAGTTATTATTTTGCTCTCCTAGCTTCGCCTCTGGTACCCATGCAGTTATAATTACCATTTCTCTGGCAGCACCCACGGCAGCTTTCCTTGAAATTCAACCTGTAGAGCTGGGCTTGGAAACGTATCAGGTACTAGACTCAATCCATATGTAAAACCAAAAGTAAATCCATCAATCTCAATTAAATCGTCTGATAAATAAGCATTACTGATTGTGTCATCGCCTGACGTTATCCAGCAATCTGGTCCATCTAATATCCTTCCAACGATATGATAAAATCCACCATACAAGTGCGTTCCATCCTCATCTTCGTAATATTCAGATACTTCGCCTTCCTTACGAGGATCTATACCAAATCTATCAAAAAAATCTAAAATTCCTTGCGGCAATGTTCTGATTGCTTCTACATAATTCCTACAAAATAAACATGAGCATCCATCAGTAATGAAGCGATATGATTTATAGTAATTCCTTGTTGTCTCAGGATCATACTCGACTGTCCATGATTTCAACTTAATGGTTATCATGTTCTCAGCTCTTTCAGGATTAGTTTCGGTTAGAACTTACTATTTTCTACTGCGAATACTCCAATTCATTGGTTATACCTCTATCCAAAATCGATTGACGATGTTTCCATCTTCTTCAATATAATCATGATCTTGAATTCCGCCGTTCTTCATAATCGTTTTCTTGGAAGCAATATTATCGGCATCACATACGACTAACACTTTACGTATTCCCAGTTCTTTGGTTTTCTCTAACGCTAAGGATAATAATTGGGTTGCGTACCCCTTACGACGTTCAGAAGGCCGAATCCCATATTCCAATATGACCGCCACAATTCAGTAGCTTCTCATTTAGCTGGTGTCTTATATTTACAGCTCCCACAATTCTATTTGTTTCGGTAACCAACCAGTAAGTGGAATCCCTAACCCAACCTTCCGGGGTTCGATACCTTCTTCATTGTTCAATAAAAAATGCAGCATGCCTTCAAAGTCACGAGGATCCTTTGTTATTACCCAAGGCACCATAACCTCATTACTTTCCAGCCATTCTTGATAAAAAGATAAATATTCCTCTTTATATTTCGTTGATGGTCTCACTAACTGCACATCCATCATGTCACCTCCATTTCGTTGGATAACCTTTAACATGTCGTATTTTCCAGAACTATCTTATAGAAACAAATCAATGGTATTCCGCCCTAACCATTTCAACCGGCTGGGGCGTTTGTCCTCTAGATCCCTATTCAGGGGTGATAGAGAATCTGCGTGAGATCGGATGGATTACATATTAATTTAAATCTGTGGTTAAGGTTAGTATAGGCTTCAAATGTATAAGTCCCTTATCTACCGATGTTTCGATATATCCGACGATTTGGTCAAATGTAAATACCTGGAGGCTCTCATTCAACTCGTCCTGATCATACTCCATATCGCCCAATGCGGAAGGAATAAATTGTTTAACTTCACTTGCCTTAACTTCCTGCAAATTCATGATGGTCGGTTGTATGCTAAGCCAATTTCTTAACTCATCCATGACACCATAGTATTCCAGTAACTTTCCATTTAGTAATCGGAAGTCATGATGGTATCGCTTGTACAACCCTTCATCTGCTCCCATTCTATTTTTCAGCCAAGCTAGATTAAACCCCTGCAGCCAAATATCATCGGCGATTAAATGTGCAAAATACCCCAATACATAATGACTGTCTTTATACGAGCTATACTTATGTAGGAAACCATGATAATCGATATATCGTGTATAATTTTGAACTTCGCCTTTGAAGAAGTGGGATGTGTCTTTGGTGGGGACCGCGTCAGGAGCTATGCCACCTATTAAAAAGGACGCCTTATCTTTAATTGCTAGACTGTCTGCAATTTTATTAGCAATAATCAAATGCATAATTCTAGAGCCCATGCATCCACCACCATGTATTTTTTGTTGGAGCTTAGTTACGGAAATAACTAGGCTCTTAAGTTAAATCTTTATATAGAAACTCTCTGTATTTTTTAAAACCTTGTTTCTGATAGAACCTTTCAGCATGCTCATTATCGATCCAGTAATCAAGATCAATTTTGGGGATTCCGTGTTCAAGCGCAAATTCGCATACTTTATCCATCAGAAGCGTGCCTAATCCCTTCCGCTGAACTTCTTTAATAATGCTTAACTGATGAACATAAACCGATTGAGTTGATATCTTAAAAACACTCTCTTGGTACTGTTTTTTTCAAAACATATGTATCCTAAAGCCCGGCCTCGACCACAAAGAAGATAAAAGTAATGATTCGACGTCTTATCTGCCATCAATTTTTGAAAAAATTGATTAACTTCTTCATCATTATATGCTTTAAAATACTCAGGATATAAAGCGTAATGTAGATCATGAACATCCTTATTTAGATGAGCGATCGTGCTAGAGTCAGTACATTGAAACACTTCCATATTGAATACCTCCATCTGTATTTTACAAAGGCAAATAAATTGTTGATGACGGAACCCCGATATATCCACTACTCACAAGCCCTGATCACATCAAACGTAAAGTTCTCCATACGGGCGGCTATACATCAATGGTTCCCTCCCCCTCCCCTATCTTTTACTTCTCGATCAGTTCACTGATAAATTCCGATATGCTGGAGAATTCATAATCAGGCTTTATTAAAAACTCGCTGCTATGAGAATTGTCGAGCCAATTCACTCCCACAGTCTTCACCTTCGCTCTAACTCCAGCTTCAATATCTGCCTGACTATCTCCGACAAATAACGTTTCTTGAGGTGAGCATCCCAATAGCTTCATTGCCTTTATAATCCCTTCCGGATGAGGCTTTGGATCAACAACATCGTCACCGGTTATCGACACTTTGAACAGATCATCTGGAAATAGATGCTTTACGGATATGTCGTAGCTTCTTCTTGCCTTTCCGGTTACGATACCTGTCGAGATCCCTTTGTGGTGAATGAGATTTATCAATTCGAGGATTTCTTGGTTACCGGATACCATTCTGTCGTGTTCTCTTTCGTAGTGCAAATAGTAATCATCAATCGCTTCATGAACCCGATCTTTACAGCGTAAATTCTGCTGAATGATACCAACCTCGGATGGTCCGAACATGGCAACAATATCTTGATCCGATAATGTTCGCTGATCATAGGTAGCAAAGATCTTTTGAAACGAATAAAAACAAATAGGCAATGTATCTGCCAATGTACCGTCAAAATCGAACAAAATTGCTTTATACTTCAACGTGGTCACCTACTTCATGGGCTTAATCCCAAGATTCCATTGCTCTATGATTCTCTCGATCTCGAATAAATCGCTTACCTTTCCATCATAATCAACCGGCTCTGTATAAAAACCATCTTCCTTCCAGATCCCTTTCATTCCCGCGTTCTTGCTCGCAGCAATGTCATTCGCAGGATGATCTCCTACATAAACGCAGGCTTGAGGTTGTACCCCCATCCGTTCAGCTGCCCTAAGAAATATGGCTGGATCAGGTTTTCGAATGCCCTCGATTTCGGAAATCAGAATCACTTCAAAATACTTCTGAATTCCTAGAGCCTCAATATTACTTGACTGGAAGTCCCCAACTCCATTCGTAATGATTCCTAGCTTAAAGCCATGGTTTTTAAGTCTTTCCAAAACCTCGTGCGTATTCGGAAAGGGGACAGCATGTTTACTGAATCCACTCGTATAATCAGCTAATAGTTCATTCCAATCCAGCGGCAGCTCAAACTCCTTGATCAACTCCTGGTAGACTCGATCCTTCCACACATAGCCGCGATGATCTAATTCAATAAATCGGTTTGTATATCGCTCCATCCCTATACTTTTAGCGTTATGTATAATCCTCGCATATTGATCAACAACAAAGTGATATAGAGAAGTGCTGCGGTCTAGCAATGTCCCATCAAGATCAAAAATAACAGCTCGAATCATAGGATATACCGCCTTTCATAACGATGACCTAAGGACCTCTACGTTACCGAATTACATGCTCTTGATGTCTTCCTTTATTCTGTACTTTTCGGTTTTATTCGCTCGATAAAATAAACTAACGGTGGACACAGAAAACGTGTGGTTATTTTCAAAGTCAAGAAGGATATCCTTTCTCATCTCTTCAATGGTAGCTTCGGATAACCTTGATTTTCGTGCTACCGTAATATGAGGCTTATAAAGCTCTAGTTCAAAACATTTCTTAATACTTTCCTCGTTTGGCTTAAACACCGACACAAGTTGTTTATGCAGCTCAATCAGCTCATCTGACTGAACATCCAGATACAATACATCTTTATCTCCAAAATATCTCGGCCCACCAATGGTAATTTGGAAACTTCCGAACTCCGATATGATCTTTCGGCATTTGGAAAGCCAGCTCATATCCTCTGTAAGTCCACAAGAGGCTTTGACGGTGATGTGTGGGTCCGAACCATTCTGCACACGGTATTTTTCTCTTACGTTCATGACCTTCTCATAAATATCCGCTTCGGGAACAATGCCAAAAAAGAAATCCATTATGTCACGGCCTCCTTCGCTATGCTGTTTCTTTCAGTGGTCTTCAAATGTACTTTCCCAGAACGGTCCTTCCTCTTTATTAAAATATCTCTGAATAACCTCTCTTACGGGGTATGGCTGCAGATTATGCTGCTCCATGTCATTCATTCGAATCCAGTAAAACTCCAAATGGTTCTCTTGGGATTCAGGGTTTATTGAATGATCGATATGTGGTAACTCGACTCGAAATAAATGATTGAGTTCCTGATGGTAGGTCGTGGGAAGCTCAAAATCAGCTTCAACACACCCTATATATTCCCCCACGATACTCTCTTGTCCAAACTCCTCTTTAATCTCCCTGGATAACGTGGTTCTCATGCCTTCCTTAAACTCTACGTGACCGCCTGGAAGAAATGTGTTGTCCATGCCCTTACAGTGCGCGATTAATAGGTTACCATCCGAGAGAATAACCCCTCTGGCGAGCACATGATATTTTTGATTGTTGATATCCCTATATTTCATAAAAAATCATCCTTATCAATTGGTTTGAGCCTCATTATTTCACCAGTTTAGCCCACATTCCTGCGTTCTTACAGGGCTTATTTAGCTCTGAGGTGTTCTTTATATTTCTTAGGTTCTCTGTAATCTATAAAAATGACCCAGCCACAGATCGCTATTAATCTAGGCTGGGTCGTTGGTTGTTTATATAGCTTACTTCCTGAATTATACATCTAAATGTCAAAAGACGGTAGATTCATAGGAATTGCCTAAAGACTCCTCCGTCTAAGCATCTATGATTCTTGTTACATGTCGGAAACATTTTAGATATTATTTCGACATGTTTCTCCTATATACTCTATGTGTAATGGGATCAGGAGGGATACAGCATATGAAAAATAGCAAATTAACGTCGTTCATGCCGAAAATCGTCATCGGTTCCTTGGTCGCAAGCTTGGCTTTAACCTGCATGCCTTTTCCAAAGGGAGCTGATCAAGCGATTGCCGCTGCATCGCGCTCGTCGCAGAGCTTCGCGAAATTTATGCAGATGAACGCTCCGAGCCGGACCGTGAAAACCATAGGCGGAATTCAAACGGTCACGAACCTTTCCAGCACGGTTGTACTGGTAAACAAGCAGAGAAATCTACCTTCCACTTATGTTCCGAAGGATCTGGTCGTTCCCAATGTTCCGTTCAGCTTCTCTGGGCCAAGCCCTAAGAAGCAGTTGAGAAAAATCGCGGCCAATGCCTTGGAGGATTTATTCGCTGCTGCTAAAAAGGACGGCATTGAGCTCAAAGCTGTCTCCGGCTACCGTTCGTACGCCACGCAAAAATCGATCTTTGAACGCAACGCCAGCATCAAAGGCGAAGCCGTAGCGAACAAGACCAGCGCGCGCCCGGGACAGAGCGAGCATCAGACCGGTCTAAGCATGGACATCTCCAGCGCCTCGGTTGGATATGCACTGGAGCAAAGCTTCGGCAGCACGAAGGAAGGCAAGTGGCTGAAAGCCAACGCCCATAAATACGGCTTCATTATTCGTTATGGCAAGGGCAAGGAAAAGCTTACCGGTTATTCGTACGAGCCTTGGCATGTTCGGTATGTCGGCGTTTATATTGCGGGAGAGATCACGAGACAGAACTTGACGCTTGAGCAATACTTGCAGAAATCCATCTAACTTTAAGAACGGGCAGCCCTGCTGCCCGTTTCGTGTTAAGCGCCTCTTAGACATGAACATCATCTAACTCATCAGGACAAATAATAATGTATTATTCCAATTCAGATTGATCATAGTTCAATTCCGATAGCGTAGTATGGAAGCTTTCCCTTTCTGCATCGAAAATTTCTTTCTCGATGATTTGAAAAATCACAAAAGCAGCCCATCCTCTAATGAGGAGTGAGCTGCTTTTCGTTGACCATGAATCCTACATCCTAAATTACACGGTTCCATAATGCTGATGCATATTGCCAACCAAATCGAGAGTTCCCTTTTGCAGGAATTACTGTCTTATGATGAGGATGTCTCTAGGCGGTCTGCCTGTGCTTTGAATTTGAGAAATTTCAGCATCCGTAAGATTTCGTCCTACCAAAATGAGCGAAGATGTTACATTATCAAAATTGCCTAAGTTCGCTACATTTTGGCTTCCCCGGAATACACGGAATGATCCCTGAAAGTTAATTCTCGAAAATAGTACAAGGGTTACTTGAGAGCTTTCCACTACATTTCTAAGCCGAAAACTCGAAAGGATGTTGTCAAATCGAAATGCTCCAAGATCGCGAATTGCAACACCTCCGCGTCTGAAGAGAATCCTACGAACAGAAAAATTAGGGCCAGACCAAAGAGCAAGACGTAAATCGCTGTTTGCCATCTATACCACTCCTTTTCTTGGGAATGATATAGTATATTACCAAGTTGAGAGAATGGTATAAGGCAAAAATATCAGTTTAAAAGTTTGTTTTTTCGTATAAACATAGATTTCGTTATCCTTAAATCCTCTCAAGTCTATTTACAAGATTCATAGTCATCGATTTAACTATTTAAGGAAATCCGGACAATACAACAACAGGAACCTTTCTCACCCAACTTCTGATATCCCAAGTTGTTATGGGTAACTCCTTACATGTGCTGCTTTCCGCTGCACGATACGAGGTGAACTTATCAAAACGATATAGTAACCTCAACTTTGACGAGGACTGGTTCCATGAACAGCTTGCTGGTTATGCGGCTGCATAAGCTATTTCCCGATTTACGCTAAAAGACCTCCCAGCTCTAGGCATACGCCCGTTCCAGCTGAGAGGCCTATTATTTTTTTATCATGGACTTTCCTTATTCCAAAGTCTCTTCCTTCTCAAGTGCTTGGCAGCCTTCGCATAATCCATAAACCTCAAAGCGATGCCGCAAGACTTTGTAATTCCCGGGTAATACAAAACCGTGGTCCATTGGACAGTAATCAAAGGGAAGTGTTTTTTCGCAGTTAACGCAAATCAAATGATGATGGTGGTGGGTCGTGCAGTTCTCTTTGAACTTTAAACCCCCGTCCATAAAATAGAAATGCTCCAAAACCCCCATCTCACTTAACATGCGAAGATTACGATAAACCGTATCCAGACTCATGCTCGGGTAATAGACGGACATTTGATCATATACATCTTTGGGTGATAAATAACCGTCGTGGTCAGCGAAGATCTGAGCTAACGTCCTTCTTTGTTCCGTTACTCTCCATCCATTTCGCGCCATCGTATTCAGCATGTCTTTCACTTTGGCTTGGCTGTTCTCCTTCATTACCATACGTTCCCTTCCTGAGTATACAAAACATCCTGCATAATACCGTCTCCATGTTTTGAAAAAGATTTATCCTTGTATTTTATCAAGAATGAAGGGAAATGTCATATATGGCTACTATCATGAAATGAATGGATGTCAAACAATGAGTACGTTAGCCCTCGCCCTCTATCTTTACTCAAACGTGCGTCTTACCAGCTGGACTTCTTGATACCTGGAATTTATCCTTTGTGGGCTAGCTCGCGAAACACGATCCGCGACACGCCAAACTTGCTAATGTAGCCTCGGGGTCTGCCGGTCACCGCGCAGCGATTGTGAAGTCTTGTCGAAATCTATTCATTTAAAGCAGCCTGCAGCGCTTGGAGATTTTGACGCATGATCGCAATATAATCAAGCTGTTTGGAAATATCCTCATCCGTCAGCCCTTCAATCGGATTTAATACAGCGGTGGATGCTCCGATTTCTGAGGCAATCGTTTCTGCAACGTTTGAGGCTACGAGCGTTTCAAAGAAAATAGTTTTTACATTGTTTTCTTTGGCAAATTCAATAATCTTGGCCATTTGCGATGCCGATGGCTCCTGATCAGGGGACAGGCCTGCTATCGGTACCTGGGTTAAGCCGTATTCTTTGGCCAAGTAACCGAACGCAGCATGCTGGGTGATGAAGTCTTTTCTCTTGGAATCCTTCAAGCCTTCTTTAAACTCCTGATCCAACGCCTCCAGCTTACTTACGTAAGAATCTGCATTCGCTTTGTAGGCATCCTTATGATCAGGGTCTGCTTCAGCCAGGCCTTGTTCAATATTACGCACTTGCTGAATAGCAAGAGCAGGCGAAAGCCACACATGGGGATCAAGACCGCCGTGATCATGATGATGCCCGCCTTCTGCGCCATGGTCATGGGCATGCTCATCTTCGTGGCTATGTTCACCTTCTGCGCCATGGTCATGCGCATATTCATCCTCGTGGCTATGTTCACCTTCTGCGCCATGGTCATGCGCATGTTCATCCTCGTGGCTATGTTCACCTTCTGCGCCATGGTCATGCGCATGTTCATCCTCGTGGCTATGTTCACCTTCTGCGCCATGGTCATGCGCATGTTCATCCTCGTGGCTGTGTTCGCCCTCTGCGCCATGGTCATGCGAATGGGAATGCCCTTCGCCTTCCATGATCTCTATTCCTTGGCTTGCCTCAATTACCTTCAGATCGCGATCTTTAACGCTATCCAGTACCTGATCAATCCAACTCTCCATACCGGCACCGTTATACACAATCACGTCAGCATCAGCAATGCCTGCCATATCCTGCGGCGTAGGTTCCCAGTCATGCGGTTCAACCCCTGCCGGAACCAAATTCTCGACATCCGCCATATCACCAGCAACTTGGCGCGTGAATTCATACATCGGATAGAAGCTTGTTTTAATCTTTAATTTTGCTGCTGTCGATGTATCTGTTACTTGGCTTTCCGTTGTATTCATACTTCCATTGGATTCACTTGGCTTGGCAGAACCGCAGCCCGCGACAGCCAATGCTGCGGATAATGAAAAAGCGGCAAGGATTCGTTTATAACTCTTAATCATGATTAATAACTCCTCTTACTTTCGGTTTGTTTATTTGTACAGCTCTTCGATTTCGCAATTGCAGCAGCTTCTGAATGGATACAGCTATGAGCAAGAACCCTACCAAAATGAGAGCAATGGTGCCACCAGGCGGCGAATTCAAATAGTAGGAGGCGGTTAGTCCCGAGAAAACGCCAACCCATCCTGTAAGGACGGCTACGCCCATGGCAGCTAAAAATCCGGGAGCAATCCGAAGCGCGATCGAGGCTGGAAGCACAATAAGCGCCGATACTAGCAATACGCCAACGATCGGCATGGAGGCAGCGACCGTCATGCCCGTAAACACGGCGAATGAAAACGAAAGAAGCGAAACCCGAGTTCCTGAGATTGCAGCAGTCTCCTCATCAAAGGCGAAGTTATACAGGGGCCGGCGTAAGGCTACAAAAAACACCAGCCCTAATGCGGCTACGATGGCAATCAAAGCGAGCTGTGTATCACTGACCGCAACGATGGATCCAAAAAGGTAGGAACTGACGCTTTTGTTCAAATGCGGATTCACACTCATCAGGACGACGGCCACTGCCAGTCCGGAGGTCATGATAATGGCGACCGGCACCTCGGTGTAGGTGCGGTATACCCTTCGAAGCTGTTCAATGACAAGCGCTCCGATGATGGCGACGACAAATCCGCTTATCGTCGGATTAAGATGCAGGAACGATCCTAATGCCACCCCTGCCAGCGAAACATGCGAGAGGGTATCAGCCATAAGCACCTGCCGACGAAGCATTAAATATACGCCGAGGATCGGAGCGATTACACCGATCAGGCCTCCTGCCCAAAACGCACGCTGCATGAATTCGTAACCGAGCATCGCCATCCCGTATCCTCCTTTCGTTCCAGATGGACGACCCGGTCCAGGTAAGGATCGATTTCCTCCAATGCATGGGTAACCATGATCACCGTTTTTCCTCTTTGTTTCACATAGCGATCCAGCAGCTCGTATAACTCTTTACGGCTCGCTTCATCCATCCCGGTTGTTGGCTCATCAAGGATCAGCGCCTCCGGCTCCTGAGCCAATGCTCTTGCAATACAAGCCCTCTGCTTCTGACCGCCTGACAATTCACCAATCTTATGGTTGCGATATTTCCACATTCCCACTTCCATCAGGCTTTGCTTGACGGCCTCATGATCGCTGGCTGCAAACCGTTTGAACAACCCGAGACGATGATAACGGCCTGAACGAACAAGTTCGATGACTTTGCTGGGGAAACCGGCATTAAACGAAGCCACAAGCTGGGGAACATAACCAACCGTTATTGGTGATCCATCCTCCGATACACGATTCATTTCAATCGTTCCGCTCCAAGGCTTGATCAAGCCCAGCATCAATTTCAGCAGGGTCGATTTCGCTGCACCATTGGGACCTGAAATCGCGATAAATTGCCCGGTATGGATATCCAGTGACAGGTCCTGGATAACAGTTCGATCTCCGTATCCAAACACGACGTCGCGCATGGAGGACAAAATCATTTCAATCTCTTCCTTCCTCATGACAGAACATTCAACACTGTATTGCGTAATAATTACGATTAATAACGCTGCTTATATTAACGTGTCTCGCGATGCAGCGTATATCTTTTCAATCTAGGGCAATACTTGCGCATTTCCAAACGCTCAGGATGATTTTTCTTATTTTTGGTTGTCGTGTAATTGCGATCTCCTGTTTCGGTGCATGCCAGGGTAACGATGACTCTCATATTTTGCACCCTCCTTATTAGTAATATTTACGATTAAAAACGCTAATCTCTATGTGTATCCTTTGTCAATCCCCAATCGGATGATGACTTCTATTAATAAGCAGCGACAATTATTGGTTTATACTCTTCAATCGCGTTCTGCATATGCTTCATCTGAAGAGGCATTCGCTCAATAATCGCTTTACGTTTTGCTTTTAGCACAATCTGCTCGATATCAGCAAAGCTGCACCTTGCAAGCTGCCGGCAAGTTTCAGTGAAAATTGACGGATCACATTCAAATTCGCCAATGAGAATTTCAATGTATAACTTCCGTTGCTCCTGCTCAGGCACGTTATAGATTAACTTCGTATCGAACCGGCGCCATATCGCCTGATCCAGATCCTTTTCCAAATTGGTGGCCGCCATAATAATGCTCCGGTCTCCAAAGTCATCCAAGCATTGGAGCAGCGTGTTTACCGCACGTGCCATCTCCTTGACTTCATCGTTGTTGTCTCGAGTACGGGCAATGGCATCGAATTCGTCCAGAAACAGGACACATGGGAATGCGCTGGCATAATCGAATATTTTACGGATATTGCTTCCGGTCTCCCCCAAATGACTGTGGATGATCGCGTCCAAGCGAACCAAGACAAGTGGAAGCTCAAGGACCTTAGCCATGTAAAAAGCCGTTAACGTCTTACCTGTTCCTGGAGGTCCGAACATGACAATCTTGTTTGGAACCGGCACGCCATGCTGTTCAAACTCCTCCCTCATCCCTAAAATTTCAATAAATTCTTTCACAATTCTTTGATTGACTTCTGACAAAATGAGATGCTTTGCCTTTTTGGCACAGTCTTTGGGTGAATATAGATTTGCCATGTCAATTCCCTTCGCACGGGGAAGACGCTGGCTCGCATTACTTTTACTCATGAATGGCTGCTGCTCCTTCAGTGTATATAATCAGTTATGCAATCCAAGGCAATGGATTCTCAAAGCGCGCCCAATTCAAGCTCATTTCCACATCGGTAAGCAGACACTGATCCAACGCAGCCTCAATATGCTCTCGGTCCATATCGATCCCGATCATCACCAACTCGGTTTGCCGGTCTCCCCAATGGGTGTCCCATTTCACCCGTACATCCTCCTCGGTTCGTAAAATCTCCTCTCTTTCGGCTGCAGGAAGCGCGGCAACCCAATATCCGGCGGGTCCAAACTGAATCGAAGGGCCAGCTTGGCTTAAGCTTGCCGCAACATCTCCATCTGCAGCCAACCACACCAGTCCTTTGGCTCGAACAACCTGTTCAGGCCATTCCCCCATGAATTCAGCCAACCGGGATGGATGAAAGGGCCTTCTGCGGCGATACACGAAGGAGCTGATTCCATACTCTTCGGTCTCCGGGACATGCGCTTCTTTTTGCAATTCCTGGATCCATCCGGCTGACAAACTTACACGTTCAAAATCAAACAATCCCGTATTCAAGATCTCCGACGGATCGACCTGTCCATGCAGGGTACGAATGATCTTGGCGCTTGGCTGCAGCTTTCGAAGGACAGCTTCAAGCTTGTTCAATTCCGCGTCATCCACGAGATCACATTTATTTAGGAGCAGTACATCGCAGGTTTCTATCTGATCGATCAGCAAATCCACGACATCACGATCATCTTCGCTTCCCGCGCCCTGATTGCGGTCCAGAAGGCTCTGACCGGATGCGAAATCCTGCCAGAATCGATTCGCGTCCACGACGGTGACCAAACAATCGAGCTTGGCCAGATTCGTTAAATCGATCCCTGTCTCTTCGTCGGCATATGTAAATGTCTGAGCGACCGGGATCGGTTCGCTGATGCCTGTGGATTCAATCAGAATGTAATCAAACCGTTGTTCGCTCGCGAGTTTTTCGATTTCCTTCATTAAATCATCTCGCAGCGTGCAGCATATGCATCCGTTGGACATCTCAACCAGCTTCTCTTCCGTGCGGGATAAGGACGCCTCTCCCTTAACCAGTGCTGCATCAATGTTAATCTCGCTCATGTCATTTACAATGACAGCGACCTTCAGGCCTTGCCGGTTATTCAGTACGTGATTTAATACCGTCGTTTTTCCCGAGCCTAGATACCCGCTGAGTACCGTTACGGGGATTTGTTGTTGTGTCATTGCATTCTTCTCCTTGTGACTTGATATTGGACTTAAAATAGACTAATCCATCTTATTCGTAATGATTACGATTTATGACAACCCTAATATAATTGCTTTTATTCAAAATGTCAAACGTCCATATTTCGATACGGCAGTTCGTTAGGATCACAAATCATCTTGGCTCCAAAAAAACCACAGCGAATAGACCAAAGATGATCATGGATCCCTGGTCTACCAGCCCTTGATTTTGTAAGCGTTGAGCAATTCCTCATCCTTCACGATGAACGACTGAATGGGGCAGGAATATGGGCGTTCCCGCCACAGGATCCTTCAACACCGTAGCGTGTATTCCGAACACTTCCTGCAGCACAGCTTCAGTCAGCACTCGATCCGGCGTACCATCCCGTACAATCCGCCCGTCCTTTAGAACAACCATGCGATCCGCGTATCTCGCCGCCTGATTCAAATCATGAAGCACAACAATGATCGTAGTCCCCCTCTCCTGGTTCAGCCTCCTAACGAGCTCCAGTATCTCCAACTGATGTCGAACATCCAGAAATGTCGTGGGCTCATCCAGCATTAACACGGGAGTCGACTGCGCGATCGCCATGGCAATCCACGCTCGCTGCCTTTCTCCCCCCGAGAGAGAATCCAGCGGCCGCTGCTCGAAAGCTTGCATACCGGTAACTTCAAGCGCTTCTTCGATCGCAGCATGATCCTGCTTTTTCAACATCCGCAGCGGACCTACATGAGGATACCGTCCCTGCTCTACCAGCTCTCTGACCGTAATGGCCATCGGAACCTCCGGTGACTGAGGGAGTATCGCCATCTTCCTTGCCAAGGACCTCGGAGATTCTTTTGCAATGGCATGCCCATCCAGATATACACACCCTTTCTGCGGCATAAGCAGCCGTGCCATGGTTTTAAGCAGCGTGGATTTGCCGGATCCGTTGGTGCCCAAGAGCGCAGTCACACCACCCGATAGGATATCCATGGACAGCTCTTTGAGGATGGGTTTGTCGTTATATCGCAGCTCTATTTTCTGAGCTTCCAGCAAGGGTTTTTGGGATTGATCTTCTTTCATCTTCGTCTCTGTCTCCTTGTTCGTTGAAACATTTAATGTGATTTTCTTTTTTGCTTAATGAGATACAGAAAAAAAGGAGCCCCCATAAAGGCAGTAACTGCCCCTACCGGAAGGGAAACTTGCGAGCTTAAACCGAATACACGCAGCTCGAACGATACGGCCTGGGCAATGACATCGGCGCCGAGCAGCAGCAGACCTGTGACAACCGTACTGAAAGGGAATAATCTTCTTGCATCTTGGCCTACCAGTCTCCTTGCAATATGAGGGCCGATAAGACCGATAAATCCGATTGCGCCAACGGCTGCAACCGCTCCGGCGGTCAGCATTGCCGCCAGGATGAGCATCATCCATCTCATTCGACGAACTTGTACGCCCAGACTAGCTGCCGTAGACTGCCCCAATTGCAAGGCATTCGCAGCTCCTGCGCTAAGCAGACCCAGAGGAATGATGAGTAAAGCCCAAGGCCAAAGCATATCCCAATGTACCCATACCCGGCCATTAAGGGATCCGATCATCCATAACAAGATGCTGCCGACTGCTTCCGTATGCCTGAGCAGGATTAACGAGGTGCAGGATTGCAATACGCTGCCCGTCAGTATTCCGACTAATGCAAGCCTGGTGATATCCATTCCCTTGCCAAGACTTAATGCGTTAACAAAAAGGACGGTGCCGATGCCGCCGGTCCATGCAACCAAAGGAAGATACCTCGTCGCATCCCCTAAACCGTCAGCAAATGTGATCCAAATGACGATCATCAACACCGAGCCTGCCGATACGCCGAGTAATCCCGGCTCTGCCAACGGGTTGCGGGTTATGGACTGAAGAATCGCTCCTGCCAAGCCCAGCATGGCGCCCGCTACAAGCGCAATCAAAGTCCTTGGCAATCGAAGCTGCCATATGATTTGTCGATGGTGTTCCTCTTCTTGTACGTTCGCCAAAGCACGCAGAATATGCTGCGGTGAAATCACCACTTTGCCAAATGCGATATGCATGACACACAGAATCAGGACAAGCAGCAAGGCTGCCAGGAGTCCGATCTTATATGTCATCTCATAGGGATTGCGATTACGGATCAGCTTGTTCATTCTGAAGGCCGCCCCCCAAGCTTACGCAAAAATAATGCGATAATAACAGGTCCGCCGATTAGAGTCGTCCAAAGCCCGACAGGCACTTCCCTGGGCATAAACATGGTTCGTGCCAGGATATCGGCCGTTGTTAACAGGACGGCTCCGAGCATTGCCGAGAATGGAAGAACGAACTTTGCGTCATATTGCTGTGATAAGCTCCGTATCAGGTGTGGAGCGATCAAGGCAATATAGCCAATAGGTCCGCACTGGGATACAACCGCTGCCGTCATCGCGCAGCATACGATGAGCAGATAAATACGCACCCGCATGACATGAAGTCCCAGCCCTTCGGCCGTCTCGCTCCCCAAGCGCAGTACGTTCAACGATCTGGCGAAGCTTAAGGAAAGGGGAATCGTAACGAGCGCCCAAGGCAACAGATGACCGACATGAGTCCAATTGCGGTTCGCCAAATTCCCCATCAGAAACGTAAACAAGAGGCTCGCACTATTGGATGACCCCATCGTAATCACCCATACCACCAATCCGTTCATGATCGCAGTGACAGCAGCGCCGATAAGGATAATATGTATGCCTCCATTTCTTCCCCCGGCTGCCAAGATAACCACAGCCCCGCCTATAAGTCCTCCAAGAAGGGCAAACCATGGCTGCATGCCATAGGAGACGGGAACATGTAAAACCGTAACAAGAGCCATCATAAACGAAGCTCCCGAAGAAACACCTAACAACTCCGGACCTGCTAATGAATTTCGAAGTCCATCCTGCAGAAGAACGCCGCATAACCCCAGCATCGCTCCGGCCATGCATCCTAGTACGATTCTGGGAAGCCTGATCTCCAGAACGGACACCCTCTCGAGTTCGGTTCCCCCGTTAAAGAACAGCAGCTGCTGCAAGCTTGACCAGGATATTTCCGGGTAGCCGTGCTTCATGCCTATTGATATCACAGCAGCCATCATGAAAGACAATGCAAAAAAAAGGGGCGCTCCCCCTATTTTTGCTCTCTTGATTATGGTGGAATCGATACGCTGCAATGCTATTCCACCGCTTTCATGTAAAGCTCGGGATACATGTGGCTCATCGCTTCGTCTAAAATGATGCCGAGCGACCGCGTTCCCCTGCCGCTGGCCCATACGGATGTGCGCATCTCATGAACTTGTCCATTCTTCACCGCGCGGAGTCTGGACCACAGCGGGTTCGTCTTGAATTGCTCGGATAATGGCTGTGAGTCGGGGCTGAACGTGAAGGTTTCGACAAAAATATAATCCGGATCATTCTCAAGCACCTTTTCCAACGAGTAAGCCATCCCCCCTGCTTGGTGGCCGCCGTCAGCCTCGGGTGCGGGCCATGGGTATTGCGTGACTTCCGCCAGCATCGAGCCCACAAGCGACCCGGCCGTATCGATACCGAAATTTACATCAGACCCGTACATCACCAATGCGGTCTTATCCTTCGGACTGTGTTCCTTGTAGTAATTGAATTTATCCAGCAAGCGCTTCTCGGCCGCTTCGGCTTCAGTTACTCTTCCGGTCAGCTGGCCCATATGCTGCAGGAACTCGATCGATTCTTGCATACTCTTGGGCTGGACGATGTACAGCGGAGCAATGCCGGCTAAGCCTTCCCGCAACCCTTCATGGGTTCCTTCCAATCCAATGACAAGATCCGGTCCCGCCAACGAAATATCCTCCAAATTGGGTTCAAAGAAGCTTCCTCCGATTATTCCGAGGCTTGCTGCTTCCTCACCATAAAATTCCGGTTCTGGCGCAAGTCCTCCCGCCGTTACCGCAGCAGGTTTCAATCCCAGCTCAACCAGGGCATCTACGCAGATCTCTGTTAAACACGCCACCTTCTCCACCGGCAGGGCAACGGAGATCTCCGTTCCGGTTACATCCTTGAATGTCGCTTCGGCGCTTGTTCCTTCCTCATTTGACGCTGTCTCCTCAGCATTTGACGCGGCCCCTTCACCATGTGGCGCCATCCCTCCAGCATTTAGCGTTGCCTCTTCATCACTTGGCACTGCCCCTCCAGCATTTAGCGTTGCTCCATCAGCATTTGGCGCTGCTCCTCCAGCGTTTGGCACTGCCTCTTCAGCATTTGAATTCGTCCTGTCCGTTGCGGTCTCAGTCGCCGTTTTTTGAGGAACACTGCCGCAGCCAGAAATGAGTGCTGCAATTATCAAAAATACGATACCTAGACGTTTGCGCATATGGTACATCCCCTTACCTATAGTTGTAATAATTACGAATTAGACGCATGAAAATCACTGAACTGCCCATGAAAATGATATGTATTCCCTTCATAATCACATTGATCTCCACCACCTAAAATACATTATCGAGGTAATTAAATTGTAATTATTACTATTAAATTCGAAAGAAATATAGCATGCCGCCATGAAATAGTCAACATATTTTTCCAAGAAGATTCGTCGCGGAATTAGACAAAAATCCCGATCGCTTACATACAAAAAAGCCGCGGCAACGCGGCCTCTTGGACTAATATGCTATTGTCTTCTCACCGTTACCGATCCCTCGCCTCATTTAACCTTCTTTCGGTTATCCATTCTTCCGATCTGCCGACATCAGTGGCATGCTGATCCCGTTGTCCTTATTGATCTTGCAGTTTCTTTCCAATGGGGTCATCGGACAGATTTACCAGAATCGATAAATCGTTAATTAATTTGATCTTAACAAAAGAGTCATTCGCCGAATGGTTGATCCCTGACACATGTACGCTTCCTTTACTTCTCGGGTCATCGGGATTATAAATAAAGGAAACTTCATAATCGGAAGCCCCTTTTTTGTACACATAGTTATACACGTATTCATCTGTGTCATTACTGAATGAATGAACAAAAAACTGCCCCTCTTTCCCGTTTTGTCTAGCTTTAGCCAACCAATCACGGACCTGCTCACTATGTTCAGGTTCAACTTGATTTAACTCGTAAGAAATAATCTTAGACATCCTATTGTCCAGATCAGGCACGTTGGCTTCTTTGCCTGAACATCCCGTCATCAACAGCATCAGCAAAATGAAACCTATAATGTATTTCATCGCTCTCCCTTTCATCCTTTGATTCCAATTGTTTTCCCGAAGTCGCATCTTGGTGCAAAAACAGCCCGCCCCCAACGTAGATTAGCTAATCTAATGTCCGGGGTCGTGCCTTTCCAGCACGGAACCATTCACCTGAATGTAAAAAGTATTGAACCCAACATAGCTTTAATGGTGTTCATTTCGTTCAGTGCCGTTCAAACCTAAACACCGCCCAGCTCATACTTAAACCTCAACTCGGACAGGAGCAGGTTCCCTCAAGTTTCTCCGCTCATTCTACCATACTATAACGGATCTTGGGGAAATTACCATTCAGTAGCAATCGGAAGCACCTTCCGTATGCGGAGTGATGAATTACCTTCACACTTCGAAGCTACACCTGCACTCCCCACTGAGCAACCTCCACTCAGCGAAGCCTGCACTTGCACGCCCCGCTGAGCTACCTTCACGCATCGGAGCCTGCACTTGCACGCTCCACCGAGCAACCTCCACTCATCAAGGCTAGCACTTGCACGCCCCGCTGAGCTACCTTCACGCATCGGAGCACCACCACCAGCACAGCAAAAAGCCGCTCAGGACGTGTACACCTGAGCGGCTTTCCCCCTTCCCCCACTGATATGGGGGAAGGGCCGCTTCCACCAACGGTTGGCCTCGAACGGTAAGACTTCAACGGAGCAGGCGGAATGGAGCTGGAGAAACGTGAGTGGTCGCCTTTGTCTCCGGATTTTAGCCATTTCCCAAACCCATTTAAAGAAATACGGAGACAACAGCGATCGGAGGCACCATCCGCATGCGAAGTGATGAATTACCTTCACACTTCGAAGCTGCACCTGCGCGCACACTGAGCAACCTCCACTTATCGAAGCCCTGCACTTGCACGTGCTACGCCGAACAACCTTCACGCTTAACCCGCAATCTTCTTCCCACGCTCAAGCCGGACAATTTGCTCTTCACCGCTGTCAGCCAGCTCTCGGAACTGATCAATCGTCTCCCGCATCTTCGGAAGGGCCTGCTGCTTAAAGGTGCTGATGGCCTCCATCGCCTCGAATGTATCGGCAAATGCCTTCTTCAGAACGTCCACCGAAACACTGCTGTTAATGGCTTGTTTCTGGATGGCCACTCCTTGGGATTTCAACATCTTCGCTGTCCCTTCGATGAAGGTATTTGTCGTCTTGTTCAGCGCCTCAATCTTCTCTAATACAATCTTCTGATTGTACAGGGCGCTCGCTACCGTGACCGCGACACGCAATGCCGACACGGTAACCGTCTTCGCCCGATCTACCCCGCGAATCAGCTCTTTATTGTTGCGGATCAGAACCTCAAAGGCCAAATAGCCCTGTTGATTCACCGCAAGCATCTGCTGCATATCCATCAAACGCTGACGCAGAGGGAAGAGGACCTCTTCCGAGATAAAACGAATCTTCTGCGGATCGCCGCCGCGCTCCTGCTCCAAAGTCAGCTCCTGCTCAATCCGCTGGTCCATGAACATTCCGAGCTGAATCTCCTTCTGAAGCTGTTTCGTAAGATCGCGAAGGAACTGCTGTTCAATCTCAAGCGTCGTGTTATCGTTTTTGAGGGTTGCCTTGCCTTTATCCAAGGTTTCTACGATTTCCGAAATGACTTCATCCGCTTTCTTGAACTTCACAAAGTAGGCACGAACCGGATTAAAGAGCTTTCCGAGAAAGCCTGTTTTGAGAAAATCAATCCCGCTGGGATCCAGATCCTTCAGATGAAGATGAAGCTCCGTGAGTCCCTTGGCTACAGGCCCGCCTTCATCGCCGGCCTTCGACAGCTTACCGACGGTTACTTTGAGCAAGGAGTTTTTGTCAGAGGACTGGCGCATCGTGCCCATCCCGAAAGAATCGATGCTGGTCAGAATACCCCGGCGCTGTTCAAGCGAGTCCAGGTCAATGTCCATCAAGGACTTTACATTGGTCTCGGCCTGCGTCATCAGCTGCTTCATTTCTTCATCGACAGGAGCGACTTGTTCCTCCAGCACCGTCTTGATTTCATTCTCATTTGGTACAGTCATTGTAAAAGTCATACAAAAACCCCCTTTAACCGAATATATAATGCGTTACATTTGCACATTCAGCAATTGGCCGATCTTATAGACAACGTCGTCGGTGTCGGCATTGATGCTTGCAGCTTCATTGATGCTTGAAATCTTCTGAAGAGCTTCAATGTCCGCGTTGTAGCCGATCGTGTAAATCGGAATTTTAAACGCCTCAATCAAGCCTTGGACATCCTTTAGCTTACTGCCCCGGTTCGTATCCCCGTCGCTCAGTACGAAAATGACCGGCTTCGTATTCGGATTCGCGGCGATTTCATCCTGCAGCAGCTTCATGGCTACGACAATCCCGTCAAATGTAGCGGTGTTGCCCTCCGGAACCAGGTTCTCGGCGGCACCGACGAACAGGGACTGCTGGTTCGTGTCATACTTCCCGATCGGGAGGTTGATGGTGACATCATCCGAATAGGAGACAAGACCGATGCTGTTCTGTGAACCCAGATACTTCTGACCTTGAATCAAGGATTGCCGTAAGCGATTAATCGGTTCACCGGACATACTGCCCGACACGTCGGTTACAAACACAGCCGTAATGGAGGCTCCGCCATTTTTTTTGTCCTTCCAAAGCTTCTGCGCCCGGGAAATGGTTCCGCCGTTCACGACTTTGGCTTCCGGTTTATAGTCTGCCAGCTGGTTAAAACCGTATTTGCTCGCGCTCTTCTGATATTTATCCTGAGCGGCAAATTCGGCAAACTTCTTCAAGATTTGTTTCTTAAGCGCCGGGGTATCCCCAAGGGCATACAGCGGGCTGTCGTGTCTTACGCCAAACGGAACGAATTCATAGGCTGACCGAAGCTCGGCTTCATTAAAGAAGGTTTGATATTCCAGAACAAAAGCATCCAATCGCCCGGATTCGGCGGCTTCCCTCATCTGCAGTGTGGTTAATGCAAGGAATGGGACGTTGGCCTGGAATTTTTCAAATCCTTCGACGGCCTTGTCACTCAGCAGATTTTTGCTGTCGAACGCGCTAAGCGCAGCGACCAGGAAATTGAGTCCGGTCGAGCTGGCAAACGGATCCGTGTAGCCCATCGACAGCTCGCTGGCTGCAATCGCTTCCGTTACCGTTTTGATGTTAACCTCGCCATACTTGCTCTTCAGCTCATCATATTTTCCTTTATCGATCACGATGCCCGGAACATTCCCGTTCAGGCTCTTCGAGATCCGTTCGGTCTTAATACCGCCCGATTTGATCATCTCCATCCACAATTCATTGGATGGCGTAAAGGCATCCGGCACGTATTTGCCGGACTTTATGTAGTCTGCCGCAGTTCCCGAGTTAATGCTTCGGATCATCACAGACACAGGCTTTCCATTGACGGTGACTTTGGCTTTATTGAAATCCGTCGCCACCTCATTCAACCATCCGTCGACACCTGACCCTGCTTTCTCGGGTGAAGAGAAGATTTCAACGAAATGAGGTGTGGAGTTTTTGACCGAGACCGGGAACTTATCGATGTCGGGCAGGGATTCCGCCACGTCCACCGGATTTAAATCAATCTGTCCTTTAATGGGCTCTGGTGTTTTGACTTTAATCTTACTGTACAGCTTATCAAGCTTCTTCGCGGCCTCCTCAGGTGTTAGCGGCTGAGCCCCGCTCCCGAGATTCGAAGTGGCACTGATTCCGAAATAGACGACTGCAAAAACGACAACTACAATTGCGGCAAGAAAACCAATGACTTTACCTCTGCCGGACATTCCATGACCCCTTTCAGTCTTTGTACAGTTTGGTTTGGCTGATCAGAGCATCGATTTCTTTCATGCAAGCCATGTTTTCAATGCTCTCTAAATCCAAGCTTCCTAGACGAGCAATCTCAAGAAGGAGCTTATCTAGCTTTAATAAAATTTCTTCATTCGTATTTAAGGATTCATTCACAAAATTAAGGTACTCATTGTAAACCTCGATCTTCTCCTCAATGATTCGCGCTGAGAGCTTTTTGTTCTTTCGCAAATCAGCAATCGCGGCAAAATCAGAGACACTGAACACGCCAAGCTTATTGAGAATGCTTTTGATATTCATGTAAAACAGGTTCTCGACCTCATGGATTACGGAATTGAACTTTTTATAGCTCAATTCGGACGCATCAAATCGCTGCTCCAATACCTCCAGCAGTTTCAGCTTCCGGTTCTTCATCCGGTCCAGCTGATTTAACGCAAGCTCTACATCTTGCTTAAGCACCGCAATGGAACGGTTGCGGCTCATGGCCTCCACGTAGTCCTCATGCGTAACAACCTCTTTCTTCGTCTCCACAACCGGCTTCGGTTTAAACAGGTATGTATAACTTCCATAAACTAAAGCGATCAAGCTCGCTGCAAGAAAAGCAGCCCCGAAAGCAACGATCAGGGGACTCTCGGCTCTAAGAGATACCCCAAGAAAGCCTCTGGACCAAACCAATATGTTTGTGACAATGACGATTGTGATCAAGAGGAAGAACTTTTTGAACTTAGGCTCGCTCAATACCCATCACCAACTTCACGCATCGTTATAAAACCACCCTTTTGATGTCCTGTTTTGTTAGCAAATTATACCATAGACAAGCCTACTTTTCTTTGCATTTTAATCGAGAATTGGAAGAAGTAGTCACTTTTTGGGGAGAAAACTCGAATGAACCTCTCCGCATTTACCAATATTATACGGTCCTCCTGCCCGGAGGTTTCCTGTTAGTTTCGTAATGGAAGGAAATCCGTCTTAACGGTATAGAGGAACCGCAACAATCTCCCAATAAAAATATAGAGCTGCACCCACCTGATTCAGAGGGCACAGCTCTATTCCATATTTAATAAATTCAGCTATCATCAACGCCGAAGATGATTGGCAAGAGCAGCTAAGCGATAATAAGCCGGCTTCGGCCTGTGCCGCTCATCGAACAGCAGCGGCCAGTTTTTGCGCCCACGTACCGGAAAATCGCTGAGCCAGGTGTGGTCGTCCGCAGCTCCCCAGAACGTCACCGCGCTAATTACATCGCTGTATTCCTTAAGCAGCTTGAACACGGCCTCGTAGAATTCAGCCTGCTGTTCCAGCATTCCCGGTTCAGGCTCGGTCAGATCAGCCCGCTTATCTTCGAAACGGAATACCGACACATCCAGTTCCGTGAGCTGGAGCTGCAATCCTAGCGAAGCATATTTTTCGATGGCTGCCCGGATGTCATCCAAGGACGGGTTGAACAGATTCCAGTGTGCCTGCAGGCCAATGCCGTGAATAGGTACTCCCCGGTCCAGAAGAGACTTGACCAAGGTATAAATTTTATCCCGTTTGCTTGGATGGGACTCATTGTAGTCGTTGTAGAACAACAGCGCATTCGGGTCGGCAGCATGCGCGTATTCAAACGCTTTGGCGATGAATTCGTCCCCGGCGATTTCCGTCCAGCTGGAGGTACGCAGCAACTGATCGCCGTCATCGGCAATGACCTCGTTCACAACGTCCCAAGCGTAAATATCGCCCTTATATCTGCCTACTACCGTTTGGATATGCGAACGGATTCTTTCATAAAGCACGGCCTTGCTCACGAGCTGATTCTGCTTGTCGCGGAACAACCAATCGGTGGTCTGGTTATGCCATACCAGCGTATGTCCGCGGACAGCCATCCCGTGTTTGCGCGCGAAGTCCACGATCTGATCCGCTTCCTCGAAGGTGTACAGCTCTTCCTCTGGATGGACGCTGGCGAACTTCATTTCGTTTTCCGCCGTAATGCTGTTAAAGTGATGCGTAAGCAGACTCTCCTGCGACTTGATCGTATTACTACTGACCGCCGCACCTATATGGAAGTCTTCCGCGAAGATGTCTTTAAGTGCGGACTCGGTCGGTACCGATACATTCATATCTCTTCCTCCTTGTCAATCCTGGTCTCAAACCAGTCAAAGCTGGCTGAGCCCGAAGCGGGTTTCCCATTACCGCTTGCGTAGAGTCCGATAAGCACTCCGGTAAAGCACATTTTGTTTACGAAATCCTCCGGTGACAGCGGCTTGGCGGCTCCCTTGCCGAGCCGGATCCACTCAAGCCCGTCCAGCGAATAGGACAACGAATAGCCGGTTACGTCCGAGCTAATCTTTAAATATACCGAGTCCGCATGGACCGGTGCTTCCGCCGCCAATTTGGATTCGCCTCTTACGGTCAGTCTGGCGCCGATCATCTTCCGCCCATCTTCCTGCTTTAGAAAAATTTCATAATGGGCGTCCTCATCCCTTCTTGCGCATATCCCCGCTTCCTCGCCATCGCGGATCGCACCGAATTCAAGCAAAGTCCTCCATTCCGCCCGGACATGTTGTTGGCGTCTGCCTACAAAAGCAACCTGACCCACGTCATTTAAGCCGGCGGACTGTCCTCTCAAGGTAAGCCAGCCTTCTCGCTCGGTTAACGACCAGCTTCCTTCCGCCGGGTTCCGAAGGAAGGTCCAGCCATGCCGGAGCTTAGGCTCATCAAAATCATCCTTGCCTTCGAACAGGGCCATCGGCCCGGACTTTATCCTCTCTGGCGTCCCCGGTAACCGTTTTACGCGCATATCGAGATTTACGGTGCCTTCATTGTTGTCGATCATCGGCCATCCCTCGTCATTCCAGGTTACGGGAGCAAGAAATGTCTCCCTGCCGAGTACGCTGTATCCCGAATCAACAAGTCGAACGCCAAGAAATACTGCCCACCAATCACCGTTCATATCCTCCACGAGGTCCGCATGGCCTAAATACTGAATGGGGTGCTCGATCCCCCGGTGTGTCAGAATCGGATGCGGATACAGCTCGAACGGCCCATAGGGACTCGCGCTCCGTCCGATAATTTCCCGGTGATCCTTCGCCGTGCCGCCGGAAGCGGACATGATGTAATACATGCCGTTTATTTTGTACAAGTGGGGCCCTTCCGTCCATGGACCGCCGTCCCCCCTCCAGATGACTACCGGCTCGGACAACGCTTTTCCGGTGGCAATGTCAATTTCGTACTGGATGGCATGGGAGTCGTAATCAGCACCCTGCTGGGCGGTCACATATACTTTGCCGTCATCGTCGAAGAACAAAGAGGGATCGATCCCGCCATACGGGACCAGGATCGGATCGGACCATGGGCCGGCCGGATCCTGGGTGGTTACGTAAAAGTTCCCAATTCCATAAACATCCGTCGTAATCATATAGAACGTTCCATTATGGTACCTTAGCGTCGGTGCATAGATTCCGTCCGAGCTTCGCCGTGCCCTCAGATCCAGCTGGCTGTCCCGGTCCAGCACATGCCCGATTTGTTCCCAATCTGCTAAATTACGACTGCGGAAAATCGGCACGGCCGGGAAATATTCAAATGAACTGCAAACCATATAAAAGTCATCCCCTGCCCGGACAATGCTCGGGTCTGGATAAAACCCCGGAAGAACCGGGTTCGCATAACTGATTGCATGTATCGTCATGTTCTACTCCTTAACACTGCCGACATTCAGACCGACAACAAAGTACTTTTGCATGAACGGATAAACCAGCAGAATCGGAACCGATGCCACGACCGTTACGGCAGCGCGAATTGAAATCGGCGTTACCATGTTCACCGCAGCGTCCTGCGTCATCCCGGCTCCGGCAGCCACTGCCGGGTTGCTGTTCGCGTTCATACTGGATGACAGCAGCTTCATCAGCTCATACTGCAAAGTGCTCAGCTCTTGGCGGGAGGAGGTATAGATGAATGCATCGAACCAGGAGTTCCAAGCCCCCACGGCCACGAACAGCGCAATCGTTGCCAGCACCGGTTTACACAGCGGGAAGATGATCCGAATGAAGATTTTAAAATCTCCGGCTCCATCAATTCTTGCCGATTCAACCAAGCTTTCCGGAATCGTTCCGATATACGTCCGGATAACGATCATATTGAATGCGCTGATCATCGACGGGATCACATATACCCAGAACGAATTCAGCAGGTGCAAGTCCTTCATCAGAAAATATCCAGGAATCAAACCGGCGTTAAAGTACATCGTCAGAATAAAGATCAAGGTAATCGGCTTGCGGAATACATATTCCCGACGGCTCAGCGTATACGCCAGCATCGTGGTCAAGACCAGATTCAGCAGCGTTGAAAGCACCGTTCGTGCCACGGAAATCCAGAACGCGTCATATATCGTTCCCGAAGCGAATACCGCCTTGTAATTCTGCCATGTAAATTCCCTCGGCCAGAGATAGATTCCGCCCCGGATCGTATCATTCCCCGCATTCAGGGAAACGACGATCGTGTTCAGGAACGGATATAATGTGACAACGACAAGACCAATCATAAACAAGGTATTGAAGGTATTAAAAAGGATCGGCTCTACTCTTTTTTTTCTGACGGATTTAGGCGCTGCGGCAGCAGTTGCTGGCCCAGGGCTGATTGTTTGATTTGCCATTATAGCAGCCTCTCTTCCCCTAGCCGTTTCGCGACTCCGTTTGCAATCAATAACAGCGTCACGCTAACGACCGTTTTAAATATACCGGCAGCCGTTGCTAATGAGTAATTGCCTTGGGCAAGCCCGTACTTCAGTACGAATATGTCAATCGTTTGCGACCAGTCGACAACAAGACCGTTGCCCAGCAAGTATTGAACCTCGAAGCCTGCCTCCAGAATGTGACCGACCTGCATGATCAACAGAATAATAATCGTTGGCTTAATGCCCGGCAAAGTGACATGGAACATTTTCCGATAGCGGCTTGCCCCGTCCATATCGGCAGCTTCATAAAGCGCCGGGTCGATGGATGCCATCGCAGCCAAATATATAATCGTATTCCAGCCGACTTCTTTCCAAACATGCGACGCTCCGACGATTCCCCAGAAGTATTTGCCTTCACTGAGCCATTGGATCGGCTCCTTGATGAGATGCAGCTTCATAAGGACATCATTGATGATTCCGTCTGAAGCCAAGCTCGTCGCCACAATCCCGGTTACGATGATCCAGGATAGAAAGTGCGGAAGATAGGAGATCGTCTGTACGGTTCTTTTCCAAAATACTTTCTTGATTTCATTCAGTAATAACGCAAGAATAATTGCAGTCGTAAAGCCGAGAATCATATTGATAACACTCATTGCGAGCGTATTGCGAAGCACTTGCAGGAAACTATCATCCTTAAAAAGAAATTCAAAATGTTTAAATCCTACCCACTTCTGTTCACTAAAGTCTCTAGCCGGCTTGTAGTCCTGGAAAGCCATGGTCCATCCCCAGATGGGAACATAGGCAAACAAGATGATGTAAGCCATCAGAGGCACTGACATATAGATCAACTGTCTCTGTTCTTTGAGGACGGCCCAGGTGATTTTCTTGTTTTTCTTAGGCTTCCGGACGGCAGAGTCTTTGACAAAGGTCTCTTCCATAAGTTTGTTCTCCCCAAAACCCCATATTTCGTAAACAAGGAAGGCATGAAGCCTTCCCGTTTCCGATTCATGTATCTTCCGCTGCCTTACTTAACAGACCAAGTGTCTCTTCTCCATTGCAGCACTTCATTAATCCGATCTTCATAAGCCTTGATGTTGAGCTTGCGGATTTCAGTGACGTACTCATCCCAGACGCTGTCGAATTCTTCCGGTTTAGCTAGAATGGCTTTCGGTAAGTACTTCGTGGACAACTCATTTTGCTTCGTATTCACGATTTTCGCTTCAGATCCGTCTACCAGGTCGACAGACCATGCCGGGTACGCGATGTCGTTCTCAGGAGCCGGACTGAAGAAGTCGACATAGCTGTTGAATCCGTATTGGGCGAGGAAGTTCTTGTCATACTCTTTCATGCCTGCCAGAATTTCTTCAGGCTGGGCAGCCGCATCCGTAGCGTTGCCGTCCGAGAATAAACCTTCCATTTTTGGGGCTTGGCCGTAGAAGGAATCGGCTTTATTCGCGAGCTTCCAGGTTGCATCGGTAAACTGGTCGCGCTGCTCTTGCGTTTTCATGAATCGGCCGTCTTTAACGATGTAATCTTCCCCTTCGATCCCCCAGGCCAAGATTTTTTGCCAATCTTCTTGAATCAGCGTATCCAACAATTTGATAATTCGGATAGCCTGCTCTTCGGATGCATTGACCGTAATCCCGAACCCGTTATTGAGGTTCAGAGCTGGACGATCTTTGTAATGATCCCGGATGCCTTCATCAAAGACAAGCGGAAGACCGACATATGTTCTTTCATCTTTCTTCTGGGTAATCAGCGCGTTTTCAGCGCTTTGGAAGTTCCAGTGCTGGTCAAACATGCCAAGGACTGCGCCGCTGGAGATTTTCGCCATATACTGGTCGAAGTTTTGAGTGAACGTTTCTTTGTCGATGATGCCCAGGGCATTCATCTCGTTCAGCTTTTTATAATAGCGTTTGGCATAGTCCTTATCAGCAAAAATTTCCGCCTTGCCGTCTTTAACGACTACGCCGCCATCGTTCGGATGACCGATCAAATGCTGAGGAGCATTGAACAGACCCCAGTTTTTCCAGTCATAGTTCAGAATTTCAAAGCCGATCGTCGGCGTACCGTCGATGGTCGGATGCTTTTCCTTGTATTGTTTAATCAAGTCAAAATATTGATCCAAGGTTTTAACCTCTGGATATCCCGCCTCTGCCAAAACGTCCTTCTGAATCCAGAAGGCCGGGCCCGAATACCAAGACGAGGTAACGTCAGCATTCGTTACGCCGTAGTTTGGTAGATTGTAAATATGACCGTCGTTCGGGTCTTTCATCATGTTCCAGTACTTCTCATAATGCTTCTTCAAGTTTGGCGCATGCTCTTCAATCAAATCCTCGAGCGGGATAAAGGCACCGGCAGCTGTCAGCTTTTGATTTGCTGTCATCATGTCCGGATAATCGCCCCCTGCGATCATAACGCCGAGCTTCTGGTCAATATCGCCAGCAAGGAACTCGAATTTGAAGGATGCCCCTGTCTTTTCCCTGATTAATTTATAAATCTTGTTGTCAGGTGTTGGTTGCTGGTCGGGCTGACCGATGAAAACCGAAATTTCAAACGGCTCCACTCCATTCGCGACATTTTCCCCGGCTTCCTGTCCGTTATTATCGTTCTTGGCGGCTCCCTTGTTGTTACCGCCGCTGCAAGCCGATAGTACGAGACCGAGCGAAAGCAGCAGCACCATGCTGAACCGGAGTACCGACTTTTTCTTTCCCCCCATTTAAAGCACCTCCGAAATGATATGGTTACTTCAAGGACTGTAAGCCCTTTCAATAACTTATCTTTATTGTAAAAGCGCTGCCAAACGCGAACTATAACACAATTAAAGCTTTTCCCCTAAAAACTTTAGTTCCTGTTTTTGTATTCATTGGGGGACATACCCAATCGTTTTTCGAATTGTTTCAGAAATTGGCTGTAGTTCACATAACCTACCCTTTCCGCGATTTCGCTGTTTTTATATTGGTTTAGCCGAAGCAGCCGGGTGGCCTCCTCAATCCGGAGATTATGCACCCATTCGTTAAATCCGACACCGTTCTTCTTCATGAGCAATTGCCCAAGATACACCGGGTGCAAATAAAAACGCTCGGCCAGCTTCTTGATCGTCAGTCCCTCCCGGTAATGTTCCCGGATGTATTCGTTGATCTCCTGAATGATTCCCTGCGATTTACGAGCCTGCTCCCGGCTCAGCAAATCAATGCACTCGAGGCCGAAGTTAAGCAGAAGATCAAAAAGATCGTTCAGATTCATCACCGAATCGGCCAAAGCGGATACATCATATTTCGCCAGCACATCCGAAGCCTGCTCGCCGGATTCCTCCATATACTCTTTCATTTTGTAGATCAAATGAATGACAGTCTTTTTCACCGTTTCAGGGGCGAGCCGCAAGTTGCGAAACCTCTCCGCTTCCGCAGCGATCGTATCTTGATAACCGGCGGCATTTAGAAGATTGAACGCCTCCATCACGCTGTCCACCAAGCGTATCGAGGCGTAACGATATTCCAGCTTTCTGTTATCGACCGATTCGTAAGAAATGACCCCGGCATAATCGGGGTCATAGAACTTATGCTTTATCGCCTCTTCCGCGGTGCTGTAGCAGCTGGCAAGACGCATGATCGATTGTTCCGGTGAGCCCACGGCCATAAACACCCGGTGACCGGCGAATCGGGCAGACAAGTCAGCAAGCATCCGGAGCGCGGGATCCTCCTGACCGTCATCCGGCGAATACCCGAGAACGATGCCGAAGCGGTTCTTGTCCAGGTCAATCAAAAACATGGCACTTTGCTGCTCAACCAGGGAGCTGGCGATTCCCCTCAATTCCGCGTAACTCGTTGGCTCCGTTTGAACCAGGCAGATGTTCCATGCGTCCCGGCTGGCTGACAAAGGCTCCAGACCGTCCGGTCCGTCCCTATCCGGAGCCGGACTGTGCCCTAGCAGCTGACGGATCTTTGAAACTTGCTCTTCCCGGGAAGCAATACTGCTCCATTGTTGCTTCTCGGCTTCATGCAGCAATTCACGATAAATCTCGCGCAGTACGTGAGAGGCTTCTTCCGCTTCAATCGGTTTCAACAAATAGTGCGCGATTCCGTAACGCATCGCTTTTCTTGCATACTCGAACTCGCTGTATCCGCTAACGATGGCGAAGCTGATTGCTTTGTTGCCGTTCTTCTGCCACTCCCCGATCATTTCAAGGCCGTCCATGAGCGGCATATGTACATCGGTGACCACTAAATCCGGCGCAAGGGAAGCCATCAATTTCAGCCCCTCCGCGCCGTTGGCGCATGTGCCGCATATGTCAAAGCCAAGCTCCTCCCAATTGATCCATAATTGCATGCCTTCCAAAGCTCCGGGTTCGTCATCGATCAGCAGAACTTTAAATCTCAATTCCGTTCCCCTCCTTGCTCGTAATCCTGATGATCCAACAGACTGACGGGAATCTCGAAGAACACCGTCGTTCCCTGATCCGGTTTGCTGTAAATATCAAAGCGGACGAGGTCGTTGTAATATAGCTCAAGCCTGCAATATACATTGCGGATTCCGATGCTGGTGCCGGACGTATTCTCGTTGCGCATGGAAATAAGAACCTCTCGAAGCTTTTCCGGGACCATGCCTTTGCCGTTGTCCTGCACGGATACACGAAGGTTGCCGTCTATTACCGTCGCGCTGATTTTGACCACGCCTTTCCCATCCACAGCCTGAATGCCATGCTTGCACGCATTTTCCACCAATGGTTGGATACTCATCTTCGGTATTTTATAAAGCAGCGCTTCCCGGTCGATATCAAGCTCATACTCAATCTTGTCCCTGAATCTGAATTTCTCGATCTTCAGATACATTTCGATGAACAAGATTTCTTCCTCAAGCGTGACGATGTCCGCTTTCCAGCTAAGCAATCTGCGAAGCAGTCTGGACAGGTTCTTGATGATATCCGTCACGTCGGAATAATTGTTTTTCGTACAGACGACCAATATGGCATTCAGTGTGTTAAACAAAAAATGCGGATTCATCTGACTTTGCAAAAAGTTCAGCTCTGCCCGTACCCGCTCCATCTCCAGGTTCTTCTTCTGAATTTCGAGCTTGTACACATTGTTGATCAAAGAGTTAATCTCGGCTGTCATCCTATTGAAATTCTGGATCAAGCCACCGATCTCGTCCCGGCCCTCATCCATTCGGATCAGGTCGAACTTCTCGTTGGTAACCTTCTGCATATGTCTGGACAACCGTTTAACCCGATAATTGTATGATCTGAGCATGATGTAAATAAATATAAACGAAAACAGTGTAATGACAGCTGCGATCATCCCCACATAAAGCTGCATTTCGCGCATGGCTTGGGATAAACGGGTTCCCTGCGTCACGCCAACCAGCTTCCAGCCCTTTACGTAACTTGCCGTTCCGATGGAGACGACATGTACGTCTTTGTCCTTGTCGTGATCAGCAAGCTGAAACACAGGATAAGCATCGGTGACGTCCCGCTGGTACCCGCTGTCCGCAGACATAATGATTTGGTTATGCTCATTGACCAGATAGAGATTTAAATAGTCCTGCTCGCGCAGGATGACATCGTAAATTTTGTTTAAGTCAATATCGATCCGGAGCAATTTATCATACTTGCTATATATGTCAAAATAGTCCATTTTTTCGATAACACTCAGATAAGGGACCGTAGCTGTGCGGTTATTTGCTTCTGTCGCCCTGTAAGCCGCTACCATAACAGGGGACGTCGATTGTTCCCACAGCCGATACCAATCGCTATTCTTCGCATTGGCATCGAGCACTTGATAATTCCCGCCGGGCATGATCGTATCATTCTCCGTAAATATGCTGATTCGCTGAATCTGATTGTTGACGGGAATATAACTGGTCACCCGGTTTCGAAGCTGTTCGTCGAACGTTTCGTAAAACTGGATCGGACTTTCGTAAGTTCGGTCCAGCGTTTCATACAGCAGCTTGTCCGTATTGAGCGCATGACTGACCGCTACACCGCCGTCAATGAACTCATGAATATCTTTTCTGGCCCGCTCCAGCGAGATCTGGAGGTTTTGTTCCTCGCGGTCTTTGATGATGCCGGTCATCCGGTCCATAAACGCGATATTGATAACCGCGATCGGGAGCAGCACGCCAATCACGTAGATGAGTATGAATTTATAGTTCAGCGGTATATCGTTAATAAATGATCGGAATCTGAAACGTTTTTTCATGATTTTGGCACCGTCCCGCCGTTCAATCAGCCGGCTCCCTCTCGGTTTTCTGCTTGTACGCCGATGGCAGCACTCCTGTAAGGCATTTAAATTTGATGATAAAATAGTCCGTATTCGGATATCCGACCTGAAGCGCAATGTCCGAAATTTTCATTTGGGTGCGTCTTAGCAATCGCTTTGCTTCCTCGATTCTTTTCTCGTTAAGATAGTCGTTAAACGGCTTACCGGTCTCTTTTTTGAACAACTGGCCCAAATAGGCGGTGTTCATGTGAAACATTTTGGCCAGATCCTGCAGCTGAAGCTTGCTGCGGAACTCCCGGTCCACATATTGAATCACGTGAAATATCGTATTGTTCTCGTTCTTGGCCTCAAGCCTTGCCAGGATATCGGCCGCCTCCAAGCAAAGTTCAAGGACATAGGTTTTCAGTGCGGAATAGTTCCCGAAACTGTCGATGGCGCCATGGCCGTCGTGAAGCTTTCTCATCAAAGCATCCGGATCCCCGTTCATTTCTCCGATCCGCCTGCAAAGACTCCACTCCAGGTCAGCCACATGGGAAATGGCCTCTTTCAAATCAAGCATGCCTTCCAACATGGAGTCCAAAGCGGCTTCAACAGCGGCATGAATCTTGTTGATTCGGGACGCCGTCACAAGCTCCGTAAGCTCCTTGAATTTCTCCTTTGCGAGCTCCTGCGATTTTCCGCCTTGCCTTAAATCCCTATAAAGATACACACCTTCTCTGCCTTGACAACGTTTGCATTTATTAACCTCCAACGCCTGTAAATACAGCTCTCGAATCGACTCGATCCCTTGCAGAACGCCGCTGATCGTCACGATGACCGGCTGGCTTGACGGATCCTCAAGCTCCCTGTGGAGCTGCACGCTGAGCTCATGTACCCGGCAAGAGGGGAATTCATCATCAGGCAGAATCACCCCGATCCTCCCCGCGCTGTCCTCGAAAATACGATCGGGTTCCTGCTTGAAATATTTCTTAACCCGTCCGGCCAGAGCGTCGGATGGCCCGGAAGCTTCAACCACAACGCACCGCAGCTTCGAATCCTTCTGCAGAAGAAGGGCCTTTGCAGCCTGCAGCTTAAGTGACTCGTTGTCTTCGCCTTGAATTAAACGGATCAATAGATTGTTGGTAAACAAAAATTGCATGCGGCTATGGCATTGCTCCGCTTTAAGCTCCTCTTGAATTTTCGTGCGCAGGCGTATCAGGACTGCCTCAATTTCTTCTTCGTCGAATGGCTTGAGCAAATATTCCGTGACCCGCTGCTGCATTGCGGTAAGCGCATAATCGAAATTATCGTAACCGCTCAATATGACGAACTTCGGTGGTCTTGCCAGCTTTTTGTTCGAGCGCTCGATCAGCTCCAATCCATTGATCACCGGCATATTGATATCCGTCAGAACCAGCTCCGGTTTAAGCTCTTGAATCATGCTGAATGCTTCGGAGCCGCTCGAAGCCTCGCCGCATATCTGGAAACCGAAATTTCTCCAATTCACCATCGTGCGAAGCCCCTCGATTACCCACGGCTCGTCATCCACCAAAAGCACATTCATCATCGATATCGCTCCCCTGAAGTTGGACTATAATGCTAATTTGTAAGCGCACTCATGATTTAGGCTAACTTATGACAACTCAAGAACAGGGAAATCTGTATCCTCAACCTATATTAGAACTTACGTAATCGTCTATAGCCGAAATAAAGGTCATACCCGGTAAATTTTAGTTTTCGCCATCATTTAAGCGAGCCTATTGCTGCTGCATACCGAACAGTACAGGCTTCATCCTATGGAATAATTGATGCGAATCTACCTTTTCGTAATTCCATAACATGATGATTCGTAAATCACTTGCAGGGTAGTACCAGATTTCTGAGCGAAATCCCGGGGTACCTCCCCCGATCAAGCGAAAGTCCGTCCCCAAGAACCAACCATATCCATAATTGAGGTTCGGGTCAAAGCTTGTAACATAGTAGGGCGTGAACATCTTATCCATAGTTTCCGGTTGAAGCAGCTCCCCCTTAAAAAGGGCCTCGCACCACCTGTCCAAATCATGAACCGTAGAATACAGCTCTCCCGGTGCTTCAATACCGCTTAATTTATCGTTGTCGGCATTGGCGATTTTGCCGTTCTCCAACGTGTGTCCGTATGCTCGTCCAAGGGTTATCTTCCGCGGGTTATCCAAGCCGGTGGAGCTCATCTTCAGCGGGGCAAAAAACCATGTATGCAATACTTCCTCATACTTCATCCCTGTCACTGCTTCTATTATATATCCTAACATGATAAACCCCGTACTGTTGTAGCTCCACTGTTCACCCGGATTAAACTGCTGCTTAAGGCGCGTTAAATAATCGATAAAATCTTGGTTCTCCACTTGCAATCGACTCATCTCAAAACGCAAATTAGGCACGCCATAAATATCTTGCAGCCCCGACGAGTGGCTCAATAAATGGTGAATGTTAATCTTCGGGTGAAGAACGTTGAATTTTTCAACATATTTGCCAGGATGATTTTCAAGATCGATAAGCCCTTGCTCATAGAGCTTGAGGATGGCAGCGGCAATAACCATCTTCGTTACGGATGCAATATGGAACTTCGTATCCAGCATATTGGGAACCCCTAGTTGAATGCTCGCCTGACCGAAGGACCGGCTAAACTCCTCTTTTCCCCCTCTTGAAATCAATAGGTTGCCCGATACATAATTTTCCTTGCTAAACGCTTCCACGATTTCGTCTACATTTTTTAGCATGGAACTCCACCTCATTTTTTTATTTTCTAGTTCACATTCTCTCTTCACCATACGGATAAGCCGGTTCTTGTATCGTTTGCATCCGTTATGTACCTTACATGATCGTATCCTCGATGCTGCGCATTCTTAAATAGGTCTTCTATCAACTTATTGTTCTTGCAGTAGATACTGACGAAGCAGCTATCAACCACCAGAAGCACGAGCTGACAATCACTATTTAGAAATTCCTCATATGTTTTTACTTCTACGATGTCTTTTCCTTGAGGAAAGGCTTTCAAGTCCTGGAAGATGATATAGTATTCGTTTTCCTCCAGAAGCTTTTTTAAGGTTATTCCATCCCAAATCTCCCCCGCCCCTGCAAAGAGCGTTTCCTCAAATTGACCGTCAACGATGAAATAGGCTTCCTCACCACCAACAAGCCAGTTATACTCATCGGTTTCAAAGGGCTTCAAAATATCTCCAAGGAGCCTGCCATACTTATTTGGTATTTCAAAGCTAATTCCTCTTATCATGTGGCTGTTCCTTCTACTCTCTTAGCCATTAAAATATCTGGTTTTCCCATTCCATTTGCATCCGGTATAATCCCGACAATGACATATCCCAACTTGAAATAGAAATTTGCGGGATGATCTTCACTTCGAAATTCTTTAATGAACGCAGGAACATCTGTATAGATATTCCGATTAGACAAGTTCGTTTGATTATGTTCGTCATCCGAGCCTAGCATGATCGTAACTCCGCCTCTTTGGGCAACCTGCTTTTCAAAATCCAGAACCAGCCGTTTTCCATGCCCTTTTCTTCTATGAGCTTCACGGATTACCAAGGGATGGAGTTCCCATACATTTCCGCCATATTGACTTTGACCCCCGATCCACCCAATGACTTCACCCTCATGGCTAAGTAATACACGGCTAATTCTCTCCTCTTGTAATGAATCGATTACTTCATCCCTTGCCATTTCATATGTAGACCAAGCTTCGAAGCTCTCCTGTAAAAGGCTAGCTGTTTGATGGGTCCAATCCCTGTCTTCTCTAGTTAGATCCACTATTTTCATTCACAAGTATCCTTTCATTTTAAATTCTAGCCAGCTTCGATTGGAATTTAATAATATATGAATGTTTTTGAAAAAATCCCGATAATCCCATAAATAATAATCCGCTCCGGGTGTATTGTTTTGAAACAAACAGGTTTTAATACCTAAGAGCTTTCCAGGGATAATATCAATTTCCCGATCACCGATAACAAGGTCAATTTGATTTCTCTTATGCAAATACAGGTAAGATTCCGGATCTGGCTTTCTCGCGAACCCATCATCACCTGCAACAAAATCCACAAAATATTCTTCCCATCCATAATGCTTTATAATAGACTCCACTTCCCTTCGAGGCTTATGAGTCATGATAACGCTCTTATTAGCCGCTGATAGTATGTTCTCTACATGAGGAAATGGCGGGGGTTGTTCAGGCAGGAGCCGTTCTTCTCTTCTAAAAATTTCCCGAATTTGCGATTCGGATAATTTAAAGTGCTTCACAGCATGGGTGATATTTATGATCGCACATCCCCCTTATAAGTAGTGGATTTATAGAAGCGGAAGCCAAGGGCCGTCAATTCATTGTTAATTTAGGCCACTACAACCATATAGTTAGTACATCGTAACCCTTATGCCATTCAACTTTCCATTATTATACATCCCATTGGCGAAGGGTGATAGCATTGTATGCATGAGCAAGATGTGTACATGGTCGTTCCTCACGATTACGATAAAAAAAAGGATTGGTGTTTACGCTGAAGCATAATGCCCGAAAGCTGACGGTGTTGCCTGTCCGGGGATTGACGAATATAATGTCCGTATCACAGAAAAGGAAAAGGATGCCTCCATATAGCGTGAGCCTGTTCGCGCAAGCTCACTGGAGACATCCCCTCACAAAACGTATGATCATTGTATCAAATTACGAGCTGGTTGAGAAGATCCCCGGCGTTTTTTGTTAGGTGTGCAGAAATTGTTCCTAGTCCTTGTTGCATTGCGAGTTTGACGGTGATCGGGAGCCGAAAACGGAAGCTTGTACATGCTACGGGAGAAAAGAGCGTCTTGGTCATCCGAAGACTACGTTGTACGGCTTGCCGGAAGATTCATCATGAGTTACCGGACTGCATTGTGCCTTACAAGCGTTACGAATCAGAATGTGTGGAGAATGTCATTGCGTCTGAACCCACGGAAGTAGATGTTGCCGCAGACAACTCCACACTGTACCGTTGGCGGACTTGGCTTTGCTCAATGGCTACCTACTGGTTAGGGTGCCTAGAGTCCATCGCCATTCGCTTTCATCTAGATGTTGTGAAGGAACCGTCCGCACCTTCACAAACTGCACACCATAGATTCGGACGTTATGTCGGAGATGCCGATGGATGGCTAGCAAGAGTTGTCCGACCTGTTGTGAATTCAAAATTGTGGGTACATACCCGTTCTGCATTCTTGTCCGAAGCCCTCTGAGATAGACTCGTAAACGAATCTACCAAAAGAGGTGTAAACGGATGAAAGATCAGAAGAAAGCGGAACAGATCGCTGCGGATCGTGTGCAGCTCCTTGCCCCGTTGCTTACGGAAGGGCTCGACCCGGCAAAGGCGAGGGAAATCAAGCAAAGAATTTGCGAGCAAATCGGAATATCGGAGAGAACGCTGCGGCGGTATTTAGCAGCCTACCGGCAAGATGGCTTTGGCGGATTAAAGCCGAAGAGCAAAGGAAAACAACCCACAGCCCCCGCCATTCCACCGGAGGTCTTGGAGCAAGCGATCTTGCTGCGGCGGGAAGTGCCAAGTCGCAGTGTTGCCCAGATCATTCAGATCTTGGAATGGGAAGGCCGCGTTAAGCCAGGTCAAATCAAACGGAGCACGCTTCAAGAGAAGCTCACTGAACGTGGTTATAGCACAAGGCATATGCGAATGTATGCAAACTCAGGTGTAGCGGCTCGACGATTCCAACAGCCACACCGCAATCGTCTATGGCACTCGGACATAAAGTACGGTCCGTATCTGCCCATTGGACCGGACGGAGCGATGAAACAAGTGTTTCTCGTTACCTTTATCGACGACGCGACGAGGTTTGTCCTGCACGGTGAGTTTTACCCGGTCATGGACAAGACGATCATTGAAGACAGCTTCCGAAAGGCCATTCAGAAGTACGGTGTTCCGGAAGCCGTGTACTTCGACAACGGGAAGCAGTATCGAACTAAGTGGATGACGCGAACGTGCTCCAAGCTCGGCATTCGCCTTCTGTTTGCTAGGCCATACTCGCCCGAATCAACCGGGAAAGTTGAACGCTTCAACCGGGTGGTAGATTCTTTCCTTAGCGAAGCAGCACTTGAAAAACCAAAGACGCTTGACCGCCTGAATGAATTGTTCGAAGTTTGGCTTTCGGAATGCTACCAGAACAAGCCGCATTCAGCACTTGACAAACGAAGCCCTGAAACCGCCTTTCGAAGTGACAAGAAGGCGCTTCGGTTTGTGGAACTAGAGATACTCGCCAATGCATTCCTTCATTGCGAAACCCGCAAAGTCGACAAAACCGGGTGCATCAGCTTCTTGGAGCGTAAATATGAAGTGGGGCTTCCGTTCATCGGATGTACCGTGGATGTCGTGTATGACCCGGCGGACATCACCGAGCTCGTGATCGAGTACGAAGGTCACGAACCATGGAAGGTAAAGGAACTCGTAATCGGGGAACGTGTCGGGAAACGTCCTCCACTGCCGGATCAACTTCAGCCGCTGCCGGCAGATTCATCGCGGCTGTTAAGCGTTGCTGAAGTACAAAGTCGCGGGCGCCGCGCTGAGCAAGTGCCGGCCATCAGCTTCCGTAAGAAAGGCAAGGTGAATGGCAATGTTTGAGGCATTCTATGAGCTTAGCCGTTCACCGTTCTCCAGGGACATTCTGCCTAGTGAGTTATATGAGTCGGAAATTTTGGAGGAGACGCTGGGGCGGCTAGAATATGCGGCAGAACGGCAATGGTTTGCGGTCGTGACCGGTGACTGCGGAACCGGAAAGACAACAACGATTCGGCGGTTTGCCGAAGAACTGGATCCTGCGAAGTTCAAGGTGCTCTATCTGTCGGATTCAAAACTGACACCGCGGCACTTCTACAAGGGGCTGCTGGAACAACTCGGTTGTGAATCGAAGTTTTATCGCGGGGATGCGAAACGTCAGCTGCATCGAGAGATCGAGCTCATGCGGGGAATTCATGGACTGCAGCCCGTCGTGGTCGTGGATGAAAGTCATCTTTTGGACCGAGAGATGCTGGAGGAAGTTCGCTTTCTACTAAATTTCAAGATGGATGCTCAAAGCCCAATGGCCCTCATCCTCGTCGGGCAAAGTGAATTGTGGGATCGCATTAACCTACAAGCCTACGCTGCGATTCGTCAACGCATCGATCTTCAATGCAAACTTCCGCATTATGACCGGGCCCAAACAGGAGCCTACATCGAGAGACACATGACTTATGCCGGTGCGGAACGAGACATCTTCACTGACGGAGCTATTGACGACATCTATCGTTACTCTGGCGGAGCAGCTAGGCTAATTAACAAAGTATGTACTCATTGCATGCTCTACGGCGCACAGAACAAACACCGCATTATCGACGATCATATGGTTAAGCGCGTCATTCAGGGAGAATTATCATAATTCTCCCTCTCGTATATCCGGATGCGGTCAGATTAACCGTCAATAGCAGGATAACTTACACCATCAATCTCCGGACATTATGCGTTAGCAATAACAGTAATGCCCAGCAATTTGAAAATAGGAGAAATGAACTGGACATCGGTAAAATTCAAATGCTCCGTATTTTCAATATAGAGGACTTGTCCCCCTTCGCCGACCGTTTCGCGCATCCGTTTAAGCTCCAGCTTTTTATCTTCCGTTACTTGATCCATCCACTCTCTTGTTGAGCCCATACGGTCAAGCTCTGCATCCGTGTAAACCCGGTCATCCCTCACCATTTTTAATCGTTCATATTCGGTTTCCGAGTGGATGAATAAAAACGGCTTTTTCAGCCCCTCTCTGTCACGCAGTCGGTAAAGGCCTCCGTCCAAGTCTATTCCAGCCGTGATTCGCGGATCGAAAGCAGCGTCATAGGCCGTCGCTCCGCCGATGGAATGACCAAACACCCCGACATGCTTGAGATCCATTTTCCCTTTAAAACGACTTGGAATCTGCCCCGATTGGATAAGCTCGAACTGGTCCAGCACAAAGGCCACATCATCTGTTAAAACTTTTCCCAATTTGTCGCGATTTCCGCTTTCGGTTCGGTAATCGTGGTCGGGCGAAAATAAGTCGTTGGTTGTGCTGGTCGTAATTCGACCGTCCGGAAACTCTGTTGCAAATGTATTGAAGGTATGGTCGATCACGGCGACGATATATCCGTGACTCGCGAGATTTTCGGCTTGCGACGTATGGAGGAACCTGGAGGAGCCAAAGCCGGGATTCGCAAGGATCAGCGGGTATGTAGTCTGTGCTGAAGAGACTTCGGCCTCGGAATAAGCATGACTGGATACGTACTTCAAGTGTTGAAAAGTAAACCCGGGAAGGCCGTAGTTCGCCGCCATGTAACTTAGAATCCGGGTATCAGGGATAAAAGGAGCGTACTGCCCGGTGCCGGCTTGAGCCGGATACCATACCTGAACCATCAATTCCCTCTTCCCTGTCGCGGTTGTACCGAATGTCTCCTCCCGGCTTGAATCGATGAAATGAAAAGCTTGCGTGCCTACCTTAAACTCGCCGGTTGGCTCCGGAAAGCTGAATACGGGAAACACATACTGAAAGCACGCTGTCGCGATTAACCCCATCCCAATAAAAAGGCGGCCCAGCATCCCGCGGATTCTCGAAGCAGTCTGAACGACTGCCGGTGCTTTGAAAGCGTCGATCAGTGAAAGAATAAGCATCAGGAGCGTAAATCCGTATAAAAACAATAGCTGAACCCTGTATCCTTCGACAAGCAAATGGATCACTATAAAAATGGAGCCTGCTCCGCTTGTCAGGAGCAAAGCTGATCTTCGGATACGTGGATTGACTACGAACTGGAATGCCAACAAACACGCACTCGAAAAGAATAGCAGTATTTCAAAAAACCTCACGCCAACTCCCCCTTAATAATAATCCTATCCAGGGAGTATTTTAGAGGAGCCGCCAGGTTGGTACCATTGATTTAGGTGACATATCCCTTACACGCTTGTAAGGATGCACGATGATGTGCGGGAAAGGCCCGGATCATCCATGGATATTAACGCCGATAAGACGTTCTTTAGTCATTAAAATAACCCGCGCAAGGCGCGGGTTCCAATGGACGATTTCCTTGTCTATCGACAGTCTTGAATGCGTTCGACGAAATGCAGAGGCATCCACGAAGACAAGGATACGTATAAAGATCGGTATTTGATCGAATACATTCTTAATAAAACGAAAAATAATCGGCGCTTGGCGACCCGCTATGACAGGTCAGCGTTTCACGACCCTTCCCTAATCAAAATAAACGGTTTTTCCTGTTTCCGCCGATATATATACCGCTTCTAATATTTGCGAAACAATCATCGCTTCCCTCGGTTTAACCAGGGGCTCGGTATCGTTCACGATACTGTGAATCCATTGTTTGGCTTCATATTCGAAATCCGTTAATTCTTCTCCCCTGAACAGCTCTCTTGCATTCGGATTCACCTCGATTTTATTGAGGAACAAGCTTCCGTCCCGCTCGCCGTTGATCCGCAGTTCATTTTTGGCAAAATCCGCCCCGCCCTTCGTTCCGCACAGCAGGTTGCCGCCGCTTTCCGCAATGTTGAGGGCCCAACTGGTTTCAATGATGACCGTCGCACCATTTTTAAATTTCACATACCCGAACGCCGAATCTTCGACCTCGAATTCGCTCGGATCCCAGGATCCCCATTCGTTCGCGGCATTTTCGGTAAACTTCAGCTTATGGAAGGTACTACCGACGACGCTCTCCGGCTCATAGTTATCCATCAGCCACAGGATCAGATCCAGGGAGTGGGTTCCAATATCGATCATCGGACCGCCCCCCTGCTTCTCTTTATCCAGAAACACGCCCCAGGTAGGCACGCCTCGTCTTCGGGTAGCGACCGCTTTGGCAAAATAGATATCCCCAAGCTCCCCGTCGGCGATCATCTTCTTTAGCAGCTGGCTCTTGGCGTTGGAACGGTTCTGGTATCCGACGGTGAGCTTCTTGCCTGTTCGCAAGTGGGCTTCGTACATCGCTTTGGCCTCGGCGCCTGTGACGGCCATCGGTTTTTCGCACATGACATGTTTGCCGCTTTCGAGCGCATCAATGGAAATTGCCGCGTGTGAGCTGTTCGGTGTTAGCACATGAACAACCTCGATCTCTTCCATCGCCAGCAGATCCTTGTAATCCGTAAACACCTTTGCGTCTGGCGTGCCGTATTTTTGGGCGGCTTCCTCGGCTCGTTCCGGCTTCAAGTCGCAGAAGGCCACCATCTGTACGTTATCCAACTTGGACAAACATGGCATATGCTTCCCGCCCGCAATCATCCCGCAGCCGATAATCCCGACTTTTACGGTTCTCATGGAATCCCCTCCCCCGCGTTATTTGAACTCCACCGTTCGGTTTTCCTTATGTGCGATGTAGGCCCCTTCCAGCAGCTCCGTCAATTTCGTCCCGTCCTCCAGTCCGAAAGGCATCGGCTTGTCATCAAGCAACGCATCTGCCCACTGGATGATCGGAAGCGGCTGCTCTTTAGGGAGCTGAGTCGGTGAGATCCATCCCGAAAAAGGTAGCTCGAGCTTCTTCGAGATGACTCGAACGGAATCATCCGAGATCATCAAGGTGCCCTCCGTACCGTAAATCTCAAGGGCCGAAGGGGTTCTGTACGTCACAAGGCTCGTTTCGACCAATGCGACCGCGTTGTTGACGAACTCAATGGAGCACTGCGCGTTATCCTCTACTGCCCGATGGGTGAAGTAATGGAACATGGATGTGATTCTTTTGGGCTGACCCAACATCCAACTGGCTAAGTACATCGGATGACATCCCAAATCCATCATGGCTCCGCCCCCGGTTTGCTTCTCATCATACCAGTAGTCGGGGAGCCAATTATTCAGAGCACCGTCGTGGCCGTTTCGAATGCGCAAAAGCGTCACGTCCCCTAATACATGGTCATCGATCAGCTGCTTCGCAAACAATTGGTGCGGCCTTGTACGGGCGGGAAAAGAAATGCAGAACTTGACGCCTGCTTTGCGTACCGCCGCAGAAATCCGATTGCATTCTTCAACAGTAAGAGCCATCGCTTTCTCGGTAAAAATATGCTTGCCGGCCTCCGCGGCAGCGACCATGACGTCGGCGTGCATGCTTGTAGGGGCATCCACCACAACGCCGTCGATGTCTTCCCGCCGTAGCAGCTTATCCAAATCCGCTTCAAAATCCGCTCCCAATCGGGCAGCCCATTCCCTTCCGCGTTCAGGCTGTTCGTCCCAGACGGCCGCGAGCTTCACGTTACCGTGAGATTGCAGCTTTCTTGCATAATCCTCTGCATGCACATGCCACTTACTTAGCATCGCAACGTTCAACATGCTTCTTCCCTCCGTAACCGTTTATATTTTTTCACCGAATTTTACACACTCAAAGGGAGGCGGCGATATAAACAAGGTTAAGAAAGTGATTGGGGATGGAGCGGCACCATCCACACCATCCCGCAATCTTCCTTCATTAGAACCCTACATCATCCCGTTCCGCAGCTTTTTGAGCCACGAACTCCGCCATTTCCTCCACGCCGGCCGCTCTGAATTTTTCCTGAACACTATGAAGCATATTTAGAGCCTCTTCATCGGACGCCGCAAAAAAGGCCTTCTTAAATTCCTCATCAAAATTCAAACTGCTGGTTTTATCGATATATTCCTGATATTTAGGCCACTCTCTTGCAAGGTAGCTCACGCTTACTTTATCTATGATTTTGATCGGCATTCTTGCTGAGAAGCTCTCCTCCAGCTTTTGCCACTCGGTTTTTTGATCCTCAGGCGTAGGCCAAGTGACTTCCGAGGAGAAGGCCCCGATAAATCTTCCCGGAAGATAATTGAGCCCTGCGTCTCTTTTCAGATCCGGGTTGTCATCGAATTGCTTTTTCACATCCGGAATCCATTGAGGGATCCCGTTTTCCATCGTGTAGTGCGTTCCTTCGATCCCGAAATACGCAAGCAATCGGCCCTCTTCGCTGTTGACATAATCAATGTACCGCAATGCCGCATCAGGATCTTTAATGTCCGCGCTTAAGAACAGGACAGGGAACCCGGAACGGCCCGGCTTTTCCACTTGCGTTCGAATGTTTCCGCTCTTGTTCTTCATCGGTCCGAGCAGCTCATATTGCATTTCCGGATTCGTCTTATACAGCGTTTTTTGTAAATCCGCCAGCATCGGCTGGGCTCCGAATACGGCAAGCTTGCCGGTCGTCAGCTTTTCATTCGCCGTTGTGCTCGTATTGTTAAAGGCTTCAAGATCGAACAAACCTTCCGTTATTAATTTTCTCATGTATAACAGTCTGGCTTCATGATCCTTGGATTGCGTCCAGTGGATCAGTTTTCCGTCGACTTCACGGTAGTCCGAAATCGTGTAATCCGTCCACCCGGCAAGGAATTGGCCGTAATCCCATCCATTCCACATGGTTCCGGCCGGGATAACCGGCTTTCCGCCAATATCCTTGAAACCGCCATCCCGGATCTTGACCAATAGCTCATATAGCTCTTCCTGCGTATCAATATCCTCCGCTTTCACATTTAAGGCTTTCAGGATATCTCCCCTGGCAAACAGGCCGTAGTTCCAATTATGAATGCTCTCCGGGGTTCCGTCCGGGGTCTCCGTAGGAATGAGATATGTCTTGCCCTCAAATTCGGGGCTGTTGAGATCGAACTCGGCAAAATCCTTCGCAATCCCGGTCGTCACAAGTCTTTTTACATTCGGGTATTTATCGAGATAAGGGGTTAAATCCAGAAGCTGTCCTTCCGTGGCCGCCTTCTTGATGACTTGTCCTTCTCCTCCTGTCGTAGACCAGAAAGGTGCGTTTACGATATCCGGAACCGTACCGGAAGCAAAGATGGTGTTCAGTTTCTCGACTTCGCTCGTTGTAATGGATTCAAGTTTTAATGTGACCCCGGTTTTCTCCCTGATCTGCCCGGCAACGGGATTATTCTCCTGGTCCTGCGGGAAACCGGCTCCGCCGCCATTCCAGGCACTGAGGAAAGTCAAGGTGACCGGCTTTATTTCTTCAGTCCCTGACTCTTTTGGACCCGGTTCATTCGTGCCTGCTTCCTCTTTACCGCCCGATCCTGTGCATGCCGTCATTGTCATGAAAAGCAGCAAAGCGATTAGTGCCATGCCAAGAACACTCCTGCGCTTGTTCTTTCTCATCCTACAATCCCCTTCCATTGGAAGTTTTATATAAGAGGCTTAGCCTTTTATACCAGCTACTCCTTAAGAGAACCGACCAACACGCCTTTGACAAAATATTTCTGAAGAAATGGATACACACAGATGATCGGGGTCGTAATAATGATGACGAACGTCATCCTCAAGGCTTCCGGCGTTACGCCTCGCAGCTCCATCTGGGTTTCGGTCATGTTCTGAATCGCAGATCCGCTATTTCCCGACGACGACGTCATCGACTGGAAGGACGCTTCGCTGATCATCTTGTTCAGGAACGTGGCGGCAGGCTGCAGGTTCTCATTCTGTATGAAAAACTGCCCGGTAAACCAGTCATTCCACACGCCCACCCCGACAAACAGGGCAATGGTAGCAAGCACCGGCATCGAGAGAGGCAGGATGATTCTTGCAAATACGGACAACTCGCTTGCTCCGTCGATTCGGGCCGATTCCGAGAGCCCCTCCGGGATCCCGTCAAAGAAGGTTTTCATAATAATCGCATTGAAGAAATTGTATAGCGAGGGCAGCACCAGCACCCAAAACGTATCCAGGATGTGGATTTGCCGGAACAGGATAAACGTCGGGATAAGCCCTCCGCTGAACAACGTGGTGAAGAAAAAGAAGAATACGATATATTTTCTTCCGGGCAGCCCTTTCCGCGAAAGCGCGTAGGCTAATAAGGCCGTCAGAAATACGGAGACTACCGTTACGACAACGGTTCGGGTAATGGAAATGAAGAACGAATTCAAGATCAATGAGTTGCTGAACGCTTTCGCATAGTTTTCTAATGTAAACACTCTAGGAAAAAAATAGATTCCGCCCTTCATCGCATCGTAGCCGTCATTGAAAGATAGGGCCAGGAAATAGATAAATGGATATAGCGCCGTAGCGCAGAATAAAAACAGCACCGTATAGTTGAGCGTCATGTACATTTTATCTGCCGGCGTCAGCCTCCTCGCACCCATACACACACCTCCTTATCTTGAGTGCCAGCCTATTACCATAGCGATACGTTACTCACACGTCTGGATATATTGTTGACAGCCACAATGAGCAGCAGCGAAATCGCGGACTTGAATAATCCTATCGCCGTGGAATAGGCGAGTTGCCCCTGCTGGAGGCCGGTTTTTAAGACATAGGTGTCCAAGATCTCCGAGACGCTTAAGGTTGCCGGGGACTGCATCAGCCAGATTTGGTCAAAGCCGGCGTTCAGGATTCCGCTGAGGGAGAAGATCAGCAGTATGCCAATCGTAGGAGTAAGACATGGCAGCGTGATTTTAAATAGCTTGCTCCACCTTCCAGCCCCGTCGATTTCGGCTGCTTCATACAAATGCGGATCGATATTCGTTAACGCGGCTAAATAAATGATCGAACCCCAGCCTACACCCTTCCAGATGTCGGAGATGATAACCAAGGGATAGAATAATTCCGGCTTTCCCATAAAAAAGATCGGATCCAAACCCATTTGGAATCGAATGTCATTGATAAGCCCTACGTTCGGAGACAGGATTTTTTGAAGCAAGGTCACGACAACGACCCACGACACGAAGTGCGGCAGATAGGAAATCGTCTGAAACACTCTTTTGATTCTTTTGTGCATGACGGCATTGAGCATTAAGGCCAGGATCAATGGCGCCGGAAATCCGAAAATAAGTTTCAGGGCGCTAATGGATAACGTATTTCGGAGCACATCGTAAAAGCTGGAATCGTTCAAAAACTGTTCGAAATATTTAAAGCCTGCCCACGGACTCCCCAAGATCCCCAGATTGAATTTGAAGTCTTTGAATGCGATTAAGATGCCGTACATCGGATAATAGGCAAACACCAGAAACCAGATAATCGCAGGAAGCAAAAATAAATAGATGTGCCTGAATTGCCAGATTTTAGAGAGCTTCTTATTCTTTTTTAATTGCTCAAATCCAGGGATAACAGCACCTTTGAGTACCACTCTCCGAACACCTCCTCTACCTTCGTCGGATCGGATGGTTACGAATCCATTCCCGATCGATTGGGAATAGAGCCAATGTCATTGGCTTCGATTTTCGATTATATATATCGACTGCCCCCCTCCTTACTGCAAGCGGTTTCATTAAACGTTAGTTTAAATATATTCAATATACTGTTGGAATCATTCCATAATTTCTTCATTCCGGTAAAAGTATTTTTTGGCCGATAAAATACGGGTGGTTTCGTTGATTAATAATCGGGGGTTACATCAAAAAGAAGCTGCTGGTGGCCTAGAGTGACCTCCTGTTCTTTAGGTTATTGAGAAATGGGGGGGGCTCCTTCTCCACCTTTCAGGCATTCCTTAAGCGAAGGCACATTATATTCAATATATCCACATGAAATTGTGTGATCAAAAATGTGGTACGAAGTCAAACAGACTGGACATGGTTGGGAGGGCTTCTGCTGAATTTCTTTATGGAGCTAGGACTTCTTATGGGAGGATTTCATGGGATGGAGTTGCAGATGACCTAGTAGAAGAGTCCGGAGAGCCGTCGCTTCCATGGTCAGATTCGATCGAAAGCGCGTCGGACTCGTAATTAGGTTCCTTTTATATAGAGGAAACGGGGGTTGATATCACAAAGCGGAGAAGACGTTTGTTCCCGTCGTCTCGCCAATCACCAATTCCGGCTCCACGAGGGTTTTGAAATATTTTCCTTGATGTCCGTCATCACCGTTAATGACCTCAAGCAGGGTATAGGCCGCTCGGTAGCCCATGTCCCGTTCAAACTGTTTAACATGCGTAAACGTGCTGTAGCCTTCGATGATGGAAGTCGGATCGTCAAAGCTGATGATGGAAATGTCCTCCGGCACCTTCAATCCAACCTGACGCGCAATCTGGTAGATTTTTACGGCAAGACTTCCATTTAGCGTAATATAGGCCGTTGCCATCCGGTTTTTGATATAGCGGTACAGCGGATGGGTTTCCGCTTGCTCCAGACTTCCGAGTTCAAAGCCGGTTACGATGTGGGCTGGGTTAATGAGTGCTCCCTTTTCCTTGAAGGCATTCATATATCCATCGATCCGCTCTTGGACGGTAACGGTTTGTATGGGCGAATCGGAGCAGATGGCGATTTCACGGTGCCCCAGCTCCCACAGGTAATTGACCGCCATGTTAGCGCCGAGCCTGCCGTCTGATGCTATATAGTGCGTTTCCACCCCGGGAAGATAACGGTCAATGAGAACAAACGGAAACCCCGCAAATTTCATGCTTAGGATTTCCTCGTTGAATAATTCCTCGTCAACCGGGAAGATCAATAAGCCTTCCACTCCGATGCTACTGCATGTCTTGATCGCTTCTTTTTCCTTATCAATATCGCCCTCCGACAAATAGATCACGCAGCGGTAATCGTTCTCGTTGAGTGCTTGCTGAATGCCTTGTATAAGCCGAATCGTAAAATAATCATAAATGCTGGGCAGAATCAGGCCTATTAGCCGCGTCCCCATTTCTCCGCTAGCTTTATCGACAGGCTTCACGGAGTTTATTGGAAAAGTCGCCGACATTTCAGGTTCAGGCTCACTTACAAAAGTCCCCTTCCCGGGCACCCTGGTTATGATTTTTTCGTTAACCAAGCCGGCCAGGGCATTCACAACCGTAATCTTGCTGACTCCGAAACGCTCCATGAGGTCTTTTTCCGTAGGAATACGGTCTCCAACCTTCAATACATTCGACGATATCAAGTCGCGTATATACTCTTGAACCCTCTGATACAAAGGCATTCTTTCCGTAGAGCTCAATCGAATCACCACATTTCATTGAATATGTTTAATATATACATTACGAATGGCGCAAGCGTTTTATTCCAATAATTGAAACAGCGGCAGCCATGGACGAGAAAATAAAGTCCTAGACTGCCGCTGTTTTTATTGAACTATCGTATTCGTTAGCTTGCGTGAGAAAATGCTTAAAAAAAGGCACCAGAGCCGTTTCAGCCTTACGTTATATATTTGAATCTATAATAAATGCCCGTTGTAATTAGTTTTGTCACTAAATTAGGTTTCAACAAGACCTACTTGTACGATCATAATGTCAGTAATAATAACATATCTTTCACTTTGCATTGATCAGTTTAATTGATACGGAGGAGGGGATTTTTACCACATAGATAGTCGAGATGTTTCTCTACTTATTAATTTGAAGCATTGTACCCCAATAGAGCTGCATCGGCTCTCCCACAATATCTCCACAACTTCGGCTAGTTCACATAAATGATGCAAAAAAGAATGTAAATACTCACCTTCTTCAACATCCAATATTCCAAATGCAAGTTCTGTAAACCAATTTCTAATACTTTCCCCCCCCATGCGCGATATCCTTAGCTTTCGCAACTTCCCGCTGAGTCCACTCATCCTAACCATGCTCTTAGGCAGAATCGGCCGATTATGACCTCCTCTCACCGTCATCAAAAATATTCAGGTTGCGGTAGATGAGGCTCTTCTCGATCTTCAGCTGCACCTTCTCCACGACATCGTCCGTTCTCCGAACCAAGAATGTCGATGAGCGTAATCTCATTAATGTTAGGGGGGTATCAGTGTTAATATCTTCCCTAGTGCCATAAGGGGTTCTAAATTATCCCCGTTCTTCTCGTTTCAACGCATCTCCAGTGTCCGCCCCAAAAATAATAAGAATACCCATCATAGTTCACTTGCCCTTCCATCGAATTGGGAGGCAATACGGTTACGTTCACAACACCATCCGGACTCTTAGTCAAAAGCCCATTGATTCGCCATTTCTGCAGCTCTTCATAACCTGTCGCCATCTCGATGATTTCTTTGGGTATGCAGTCTGGAATTGTCCTGTCCCAATCAGGTGGTCGCAACTTCTTTGGCTATGAGGGTGATAAAATGGTGATGATTGCACAGACATCATTCCTCCATATACAAAAGAGCGCCGCTGGCGCTCTTAAAGGTTCATGCATATTGATGGTTCTCTCGAGGCGAATCTTCAACTTCGGAATCGTCCGGTACGTCTAACTTTTTATTTTCTCTCAGAAATTTATTGACGTTTGAGTAAATTTTATCGAGCTCTTTTTCATGTATTTGCTTCTGTCGCAACATCCTCCGCAGTGCATTTGAATAAGAGCTTTCATCAATCTTACCACGTTCTGTAGAGAGCTCGAGGATCTTCTTTAGAAAAGCTTGTTCATCTCGAATCATCCTTATCACTCCTTTGCTTTATATTATAACTCTATGCTAGCTCTTCATCAAATGATGATTCACTGTCAAAAAAGTCTTCATCAGTTAAATCATCTTCGGAAAAAATGAACAGCTGTGATGAAACAATCACGAACAAAGCTGCATATGCTTCGCCAATTTCAATCGAATCCTTAATCATGGGATTCATTGCATCAATAGTTAATACCCCAAATGGTACAACTGGTATACTTACAATCGATTTATAACGACTTAATGAATCTGGATTTCTTGACCATTCCATTGAGTCTTCAACATTAGGTTCGTAAACAGTTTTTCGTAGCCTGTAAGCTCTCCCTGCGATTGATACATCAACATCAAGCGACCTAGAATTTATGTAGTTTGAAGGAAATCCCGAACTCGCATGTGACAACACAAGTTTTCTGTTTTCATTATCATAAAGCCAAAATCCACATCTATGCTTTTCTCCTGGTGTAAATTTAACATCTGCTGCTAGAGAGTCAGTCATTCTCCCTAATAGATTTGATAATTTGTATCTAGCTTCACTTGGTGTGTCGGACAGTACTCTTATAGCATCAAATGTTTTGATATGAGTGGTAAGGTTCTCTACTGCAGTGCTGAATTGAGAGGATATGCCCTTCAAATATTCATTTTCATTCTCAAGTTCTCTAATCTGTTCCTGCATTTCTTTAATATTATTTTCCTTATCCAACACGCTGGATATCTTACGAGCCCCCTTGGACAATAAATATGAAACATAAAAAAATAAACCAACGATACCTATTCCGATAACGCTAAACACCCAGCTAGGTATCTTTTCTATAACTGCCTTAACTAATTCGCCGCCCATTTCAACCCCCGAAAGTTTTATTTTTATGATAAAGGATATTCCTAGATTTGCCAACAAAAAAGCGTCAGGATAACGGGAGACTAATGAAATCAACTCGCTTTATCCTCGATCACGGCTTCCTTCTGCGCATTATTCTCATTCAAAAAGCCCGTACCACCAAGGTACGGGCCTATAACACTTTAAATTTTACATTTTTTAAAATATAAAACGATTTTTGTCATCAATCCCCACTTACGAACACTTGCTATACCCGCAGTTCCCGCAAGTCTTACATCCCTCGATGTTGATCAGGGACGCGCCGCCGCAGGACGGGCACAGGTCCAGGGACATCGAGCCGCCGGTGTGAGCGCCGCCATGGCCATGGTCGGCTGCTGGTGCGCCGTGGCTGGCAACCGCAGGCTCGGCCGGAGCCATGGTGGCCGCAACCGGCGCAGGATCATGGTCATGATCCGGTGCTCCGCTTGCCACATGCGTCTCCAGCGCCTTCGCTACGGCGTCCGCGATGGACTCCACGCGGTTCGCGCCGAAGCCGATCGCGCCGGTGCCGCCGATGCCCTTCAGATGCTTGATCAGCAACTCCACCTTGTTGCCATGGTCACCATACCGCAGGAACAGGGAGCAGACGCGTCCAAGCGCCTCGGCCATCGCGAACACGTCCGAACCGGCTTTGCCGACGTTCAGGAAGATTTCGCTCGGGATGCCGTCCAGGTCGTTGATCGTAATGTACGCCATACCGAACGGCGTATTCATTTTGTACGTTGCGCCGCGCAGCACCTGTGGACGCTTCTTGTACTGCTTATCGAGTCCGCTCTTGCTTCCAGCCGGTGCCGCAGGGGCAGCTGCCGAAGGTTGAACGCTGGCGGCATCCTCTGTTGCTTGACCTGCCGCGCTTTGCTCAAGCGCCGTTTCCTGGGAAGACGCGGTTACAGCTTCCGCTGCTTTGTCTTCTTTCTTCTCGGTCTGCAGCACTTGGATGTCGCGGCTGCCGTCGCGGTAGATCGTTACCCCTTTGCACCCAAGGTCAAAGGCCAGCTCATAGAGGCGCTTCGTATCCTCAACCGTGAAGTCTGCCGGGCAGTTGGCCGTCTTCGAGATCGAGCTGTCTACCCAGCGCTGGATGGCTGCCTGCGCCCGGATATGATCCTCGGCGGACAGATCCATCGCCGTCACGAAGTAATCCGGAAGCTCTTCACCCGGATGGCTGTCCAGCCACTCCTGAGCGATTGGAACGAACTGCTCGTCGAAGCCAAGACGGCTTTGACGGAAATATTTGAAGGCGAAGTACGGCTCGATCCCCGTCGAGGTGCCGACCATAGTGCCGGTACTGCCTGTAGGGGCTTGCGTAATGACCGTAACGTTCCGTGCGCCTTTGGCACGTACAGCCTCAGCCACTTCCGGATAAACCTCCGCCATATTTTTCATGAATCCGCTCTGCAGGTACAGCTCAGCATCGAACGCTTCGAACGAGCCCTTCTCCGCCGCGATGTCGGCGGATGCCAGATACGCTTCGCGGGCGATGAAGCCGTACAGCTTATCGAGGAATTCCAACGATTCCGGGCTGCCGTAGCGAATTTTCAGCTTGATCATCAGCTCGGCGAGACCCATCGTTCCAAGGCCGACGCGGCGTTCTTTTTTCTGGTTCGCCTCGTTCTCCTCAAAATGGTAAGGCGTCCGGTCGATGACGTTATCCAGGAAGCGAACGGAGTAACGCGTCGTTACCGCCAATTCGTCCCAAGCGACGTCGTGCTTCTCCTCATCGTAGAACTTCGACAGGTTCATCGCGGACAGATTGCACACGCCCCAGCCCGGAAGCCCCTGCTCGCCGCAAGGATTCGTACAGATAATCGGGTTGAAGTACCAGCTGTTCGACATTTGGTTGTAATATTCCATGAAGACAACGCCCGGCTCGGCCGATTTCCAGGCCGATTCGATAATCGTATGCCACACTTCGCGCGCTCTTACCGTACGGTATGGAATGACCTTTCGTCCGGCCTTTTTCCATTTGTCCAGATCGCCGTCCCACACCTCGTCGTAATCCGGATCGGTCGTGTCCGGGAATACCAGCTCCCACTCCAGATCCTCCTTCACGGCCTTCATGAAGCCGTTGCTGACGCATACCGACAGGTTCGCGTTGGTCACCTGGCCCATCGTCTGCTTCACCGTAATGAAATCCAGCACATCCGGGTGCCAGTCGTTGATCATGAGCATCAGCGCGCCGCGGCGGCTTCCGCCCTGCTCGATAAGTCCTGTCGTGTAGCTGAACAGGCCGCCCCAGGATACGGCGCCACTGGAGGAACCGTTGACGCCCTTGACGATCGCGCGGCGAGGACGCAGCGATGACAGGTTAATACCTACGCCGCCTCCGCGGGCCATAATTTCGGTCATCTCGGTCAACGTCTCCATAATGCCCCCACGGCTGTCTTTTGGAGAAGGGATGACATAGCAGTTGAAGAGCGTCAGCTCGTCGCTGGCTCCCGCGCCTGCTGCAATCCGGCCGCCCGGAACAAGCTTCCAGTCGTCCAGAATGTAACGGAACTTCTCCCGCCATTCCTCCTGCAGCTCCGGTGTTGCCTCAACCGATGACATCGCGGCCGCAAGCCGATCCCACATTTCCTCCGGCGTCTTCTCGATGGTCAGCGTCAGCTTCTCCACCTCCGACTCCACCAGCTCGCCTTTGCGCGTACGAACCGTTACCTTCCGTCCTTCACGAGCCACGATTTCGCCGACTTCCTTCGTCGGGAACTTCGGGTCGTCCTTCGTCAGAACGAGCACCACATCGCCGACCTTCGCATTATTGGTGTCCGCATCCTTCCACGCATACCGGTCCAAAAAGATCTTCTCGCTCAAACCTTCCAGCCGCTGACTTTGCATCGTACTCAAGAGCAACTCCTCCTAATTAAAATATAACGATTATAAATAAAACATTGATCGACGTTCTCTAAGAAGACAGACCGCGTTTAAAAACGAACCGCCCTGAGCGGTTATCCTGCGTCGATATCAGATGCCGTGATCATGTACCGATCCGGGCAAATTCCGATAAGACTGCCAAAATTTCCGCAGTTATGCCGCAGTAGTAAGGATCCCCGTGCAGCTGCCGCTTTTTCACGAATACTGCTAGCGGGCTCACCATCAACATAACCTCATATGTAGCGGATCAAACATACAAAACGCCGAAACACACCATATATAGTGCAATGAATTCATTATACTACACTATATATAGTAAAACTATGCCGATAATGTGAAAATTAAGGGCGAAACCCCATGCTTGTCCGCTCCTGCTTCCGCTTTCTTCGTCCCGCTCTCTTTTTCACTTGTCTCCTATGAAAAACACGTTGAAAATTGCCAATTCCAGCAGCCGTGCGCTCTCTCCGCCCTTTCGCACCCCATAAAGGGAGGTGCAAGTTATGAAGACTTCTTTTTTCGTCCATACTACTCATACACCGCTGTCCGGAAACTTTCATAACAGGAGGGGATCACCATGAATCATCAGCCATCCACTGCCGGTCCAGACATGACGACGGATCCGCGCCTGCCCGTACCGCTTCAGATGGACCGTTCCTGGCTGGACGATCTCGAAGGGCGCCTTGAGAAAGGCGGTCCGTGGGGGGACTTCAGGCTGTCTCAGCTAGCCGTTGAGGGCGAGCAATCCCGCCTGGTGACGAGCTTCGAAGAGCTTCAGTGCCTCAAGCACCTGGGTGATTTGTCCCCGCTTCCGCATCAGACCGACACCGCCAAGCGGGTGCTGTTCGAGATGTCGGGCCGGGCGATTCTGGCCGATGAGGTTGGACTCGGGAAGACGATTGAAGCCGGTCTTATTTTAAAAGAATATATTCTCCGCGGGCTCGTATCCAGAGTGCTGATTCTCGTACCTGCTTCCTTGGTGCTCCAGTGGGTCCGGGAGCTGAACTCCAAGTTCGGCATTCCGGCCATTGCGCAGAAAAAAGCCTATTCCTGGGCGAATGACATCGTCGTCGCCTCCATGGACACCGCCAAACGGGATCCGCATAGCGAATATCTCCTGAATCAGGAATACGATATGCTCATCATCGATGAGGCCCACAAGCTCAAAAACAAGAAAACATCCAACTACCAATTCATTCAGAAGCTGCGCAAAAAATACTGCCTGCTCCTCACCGCTACGCCTGTACAAAATGACCTCAGCGAGCTGTTCAACCTGATCACGCTCCTGAAGCCGGGCCAGCTTGGCGGCCAGGGGCAGTTTGCGGCCAATTTCGTTGTGGATAAACGAAAGCCGAAGAACCAGGAGCAGCTCAAGGACGAGCTGTCCAAGGTCATGATCCGAAACCGGCGGGGCGAAGGCGAAGTGAAGTTTACGAAGCGTTCCGTCCGCAATGTCGGGCTGACTTTATCGCCCGAAGAACAGTCATTATACGACGGGGTCACGTCCTTCGTCAAAGATCAGTATCAGGCAGCAGGGGGAAATTTAAGCAGCATGCTGTCCCTCGTCACCCTCCAGCGCGAGGTGTGCAGCAGCCGGGATGCGGTCTTTGTTACGCTCGTCAATCTGTCCAAGAAGCTGCCGGAGGACTCCCCGCTCCGCGATAAAATCTGGGAATTGGTGTATCTGATCAAAGCGATTAAAGCCAATACCAAGGCCGAGAAAACGATCGAGCTCATCCGCCAGATGAACGAGAAGGTGATCGTGTTCACCGAGTACCGGGCCACCCAGGAATATCTGCTTAACTATTTCCGGGATCACGGACTCATATCGGTGCCGTACCGGGGCGGCATGAACCGGGGGAAAAAGGACTGGATGATGGACCTGTTCAGGGGGAGAGCTCAGGTTATGATCGCAACTGAAGCCGGGGGCGAAGGAATTAACCTGCAGTTTTGCCACCATATGATCAATTTCGACCTGCCCTGGAATCCGATGCGAGTGGAGCAGCGGATCGGACGCGTGCACCGTCTCGGCCAGACCAACGATGTGCAAATCTTCAACCTGTCCACTGCAGGTACGATCGAGGAGCATATTTTGAATCTGCTGCATGAGAAGATCAATATGTTCGAGATGGTTATCGGAGGACTGGATGTCATTCTGGAACGCTACGAGAAGAACGAATCCTTCGAGAAGAGCCTGTACAAAATCATGCTGGAGTCCGGCAACGACGAAGAGATCCGGAGGAGCATCAATACGCTCGGCGACTCGCTGCACCATATCAAGCAGGATATCGAGCAGGAAGCGAGCGGAGAAACCTTAAGAGAGGAAGAAGCCTGATATGACCATGACGCCGCAGGAGGTGCAGAAGCACTTCATGGCCTATTTGGAAGCCACCGAATGCACCGTCATTGAAAAATCACCGGAGCATGTTACCGTGAAGCTGTCGCCCCAAGCCGACAAAATGCTCACCAACCGCCCTTACTACTGGAGCTTTGTGGAACGTACCGGGGCGCCGGCCGAGACTCTCTCCTTCCAGTTCGTGTTCGATCCGGAAGCCTACGACGAGCGGATGGCCAAGGCCAAGCTCGCCGAGAGCAAGGCGCAGCTGTCCGCGCCGCAGCAGGACCCGCTGCTGGCCCGCTTTTACGGCAACGCTCCCGTGCTCCCCGTGCTCGGTCCCGGCCGCATCCAGCGCGAGAACGTCAGCTACGGAAGCAGCAGGCTGGCTCAAATCTGGAACGCGGCCCGAGAGGAAGGCAAATGCGTGTATCTGTTCCAGCAGCCCGTCACGGAGCCGCGCCCACGGGCAAGGTCAACGCCGTACGAGCAGTGGCTCGGCGTCTGCTTCAAGGTAGAGTTCAGCTGTGATCTGAAGCGCGAGGAGCTCCATTATGTTGGCATCTCGCTGTCCACCCGGAAGATCGTGACAGATTTCCCGGCTGTGCTTAATGGCCGCGAGCTGACGCCCCGCCTGCCCGAAAGCGTGCACGTCCGTCCTGCGGCCGTTTCGCTGCGCGAGGCGGCGGGGCTCCTTGAGGAGCATCTGATCGTCAGCTTAAGCAAGCTGGATTATACATGGGCATCCAAGGCACGCGAACGACTGGCGGAGGAACTTGCGGTGATCGACAGTTATTACGAGGACCTGCTGAAAGAGCAGGATGAGGAAAAGAAAGCTCAAATCGAGGAACAATACCGGAACCGGAGGTCGGAAATGCAGTGGCAGTATGAGCCGAAAATCAGCTTCTCCGCCATAACCTGCGGCCTCTTTCACCTGTGTTCGCCCGTGAGCGCGTCCTCTTGACGCTCCTCTACAAAACAAGGCAAAAAAAGAACCGTTCCCTTCTGTCCTGGCGCGACACCTTGCAACAGCGTTTGCACAGCTTGTCCGATATGATAGAACCACCATATCCCCCATCGCTTAGGATGGCGGGAAGGAAAGGCGGTTGATCCATTTGTTGCATTGGCATAAAAATAACGTCCTCCATGGAGGCTCTTTCAATAACGAAAACGACAGCCGGTCCAATCGATCCCGCGCAAGGTCTGCCCTGCTGCTGGCGGCCATATGTACGGCGGCCCTCATCCATCCGCTTGCGGTCGCTGCGGCCGGCAGTGAAGCGGCGATAATCACTCCCGCTTCCGCCGATCCATCCCTCTCCCTCGCGGATGACAGCTCCATTCGGAAGTCCGCAGTCTCCGCCGCGGTTCCGCAGAGCTTGCTCCATTTCACGGAGGACACCGTGGAGCAGCTCTCGGCCCATGTGCCGTTTACAGCCTGGAGCGAGGCCGAGCTGGAATACACCCCGCTCGGACCCGGGACGCACGGCTGGCTGGTCACGGTAACCGATGAAGGTTTGCCTCAAGGTTACCTCATTATCAGCGCCTCCGAGGATGGAGGGTATGTGCTCAGTGAATATGGAATCGGCGGTACCCTCCCCTTCAGCTTGGGACCGCTGGAGCAGCGTCTAGCCGCCGAGGGGCTTACCGATCCCGAGGGATCTCTCCCGCAAGGCAGCTTGATTCGTAAACGATATACGGGAGCTCCTGTATGGGAGGTCACCCTTCCAAACCAAGATACGCTTTATATCAGCGGCTTCAATAGCGAGCTGCTCCCGAACGTCTCGCTGGCCTCCGGCACATTGGACCGCTCCGGCATCAGCAAAGGAGTTGTTGCAGCCGGATCTGCACATGGATGGTCGGCGGACGCTCCGTCCATCACGGAGCATCGTCCCGACCCGTATGATAATCTTCAATGGCTGACCTCATCCAGCCTCACGGCCCGAAGCAGCAGCGAGCTCAGAAGGCTGCTGCAAAAGCACCCTTCACTGGTGTTTAAATCGAAGGGCGATGGCAATGCCGCTTTCGGTGCCCCGTTCAGCTTGACCGGATGGCAGCGCTGGTCATCCGTCTCCGGCAGCGCTGCTGATGCTGCAGCCATCTATGTAGCGATTCCGCTCCGGAATACGGACACTACCCGGTTTCTGCCGGCACCCCGATTAGTGGGTCAAGGCAAGTTCTATGTTTATCCAGGATAATCGACATGAGCAATTTACTGATTTTTATTTTTGACATTTCATTGATCATTACGAGCATTCATTTAATAATTAAGGTAACATCCTTGGTTTGGGAGATGATTGCCCGTGGATTTGAAGGAAATGAAAAAGCATGCCGATGCCTTGGACGATAGCAAAAAACGAGAGCCGTTGAAAAAAGCCAAAAGATCACCCAAAAGATTACTTATAGGTGCATTTTTACTTCTTCTGGGGTTCTTCGCGTTTTATTTTAATGATACTCAGCAATTATATGGAAACGATGAAGAATCTATTTTGAAAGTAATTCATTCAATTGAAGGGTATGAAAATAATTCAATAGAAATTGTAGAAATTAAAGACATGAATGACCGAAGATATGCCGGTTTCTTATCTGACAATAATCCAGGCTACATTCAATTTCAAAAAACAAAGACGGAAATTATAAGTGGCAGCAAATAGAAGTAGACGTTAATGAAGCATTTAGCGTCTTCGCCCCAGAACCTCTCTTGTTTTTGATTGTCACTAATGAGGAAAATAAAATAGCGAAAATGCAGGTAAGCGTAAATGGACAGGAAATAGAACAAGAGTTTACGCCTTATAAGGCCAGTGTCACCTGGATGTTTCCCCCTAAGACTGGAAAAAGTCATTATTCATATAAGTATTACGATAAAGATGGAGAGCTAATTTATTATTTTAAATAAGATGTTTTTAAACATGCTTGCGGATTTAGGTAAATCAGACAAAAACAAACACCGGAAAGCATCCATCCCTGTGTTTGTTTCTTTGTCATGAGGGAGCCGACGTCTCATCGTGTGCTATTGCCCATCCATTGAACGGTCCATATCACCCTATTTGGTTTTTCGCTTACGCTTGGACGATATGTCCTCTCTCCACAGCGATACGGAGAACGGAATCATGCCGAACCATTTCGTTGTCCACGATTCCTTCACCTTGGACTGGCGGCGGATCTCCTTCGGCGTATCTATATAGGTTACGAATCGCTCCGTAATGTATTTAATCAGTTCATCTCCGCTGGCCATCTCATCATCTCCTTTGGATCTTCTTAGGGTTTATCCGCATCCCGTTATCAGTTTGCTCCGTTTCAATCGTTTCTAGACTCACAGCTTTAGGAATCGGGATGATTTTCCGCAAATTGCACATTCTAAAGAAGTCGAAATCCACGAGAAAGAAGGAGTCCATCATGGTTAAGGCAGCAGGAATATGGATGCTTCTCCTGGCATTGGCATGCCCGGATCATATGGCCGCAGCTTTCCATTCGGAGCATGTTCAGGCCGTGGGGCAGGCCGCAAGCCATAACAATCGCACACAGGCCGCCGCCCGCAGCCTGCATATAGAGATCCCAGAATCCCCTGTCTTGTCAGGCCGGGAAAACAACCAGCATCACACACGCCATCTGCATCCTTTTGCCCAGGACGTCGTACTGATCGATGCGGGGCACGGCGGCATCGACGGGGGAACCTCCCATGGCGATATTTTGGAAAAGGATATCAATCTTGAAATATCGCGCAGGCTGTTTATGCTGCTCCGGCAGCAGGGATATCCTGCCGTGCTCAATCGCGACGGCGATTACGCTTTAAGCGACGACAACCGGTGGCACAGGACGTCCTCCAGGCATCGGCGCGACCTTTCGCAGCGCAAGCAGCTTAGCGAAGAGATCCCGACCGAGCTTGTCGTAAGCATCCATGTGAACTGGGGCCGAAACAGCTCGAAACGCGGCGGCATCGTGCTGCATCAATCGGAAGGGCGCAGCAAGGCTCTGGCCGATGCAATCCAACAGCAGTTGAATCAAGTATACCGAAACCGCAACCAGATCATGGTCGGCAAGCCGTACTATTTGCTGAATACGACCGACGTTCCCGCCGTCATTGTGGAGACCGGCTTCATCAGCAATCCCGAGGACCGGCAGCTGCTGACGAGCCGCAACGGGCAGATGAAGCTGGCCGAAGCAATTGCGGCAGGCATTGTCCATTATTTAACAGCCCTGTGAGTCGGCCCGGGGCCTGCCTCATGACCATGGGCCGAAGACGATCCAGCAAAAATAGACCGGCGCCCGCTTAAGCGGTACGCCGGTCTGGTTCATGTCATTTCTTTATTAAATCATCCAGCCGGACGGTGTGCCCCTTGGAGACATTTCCGGAATGGTCCACGGCTGCGAAGGTGACGGTATGGTTCCGGGGATTTTTCACCTCCGGCAGGAGCGCAGTCTGAATCCCGCGCCTTACCTCAAGCGTATCGCCGACCTGCTTTTTGTTCTTGAACAGGCGGATCTGTACAAGCTTGCCGTCCATATCGTACGGCCCATCCCAGTACAGCCGGATGTGCCCGTTCTCCCGAAGGGCCCGGACGTTCTCCACCTCGCCCGGCGGCACATCGTCCGGCACAGGCGCCGGCGGAGTAGTCGGGGCCGTAAATACGGCCGGATCGCCGAACGTAAATTTGTCCAGGTTATACAGCCAATCCGAGCCTTTGAAAATCAGGAAGACGATATGTTTGCCGGTGACGGGTGTCGCAATGTTCGCCGAGAACACTTCAAAGTTATGCCAGCCGCCGGTGCCGTCGACCTTAGCGGCGGCAATCAGCGGGCCGTTCATGCTGTCGATTCGCACTTCAATCGTGCCGCCGCCCGTATCACTGGCCGCATGAACATGGAACTGTTCCGGGCTCGTATCGCCAAAGTCGACGTAGTTGTACATCGCGTAAGGCTGGTTAGGGCCGAACAGCCCCGCCAGATACGTCTGCCCTCCGCCCTGCTCTGTGCCGAACCCGTTGCCGATCGTATAATGTTCGGCTTCGAGCTTGCCGAAGGCATCCCGGTCCGTGCCTTTGACCGTCGTGAAATTGAACCAATCGAGATTGCAAGGATAATCCTGGCCGTCCGTCCCGTGAAAAACAAGATACACGTCATGAATGCCGACAGCCTGTTCCCCATCTACGAGCGCCATCAGATCAACCCAGTCGTCCCAGCCGCCCAGGGCAGGAATCCGGGCAACGCCGACCGTCGGACCGTCCAGACTATCCAGCTTCACCTCGATCGAGCCGCCTTTATGGCCGCTGGATACGCGCATCGTTACGCCGGATGCACCACTGCTGCCGAAGTCGATATCCCGATAGATGGCATGAGCGCCGTCCGCAATTCCCTCCAGGTAGCCGTGTTCGGCGTTAACGCTTAAGCCCGAGCCGCCATCCAGCTGACCGGCCCGCAGCTTGGCATAGGCATCGGTTTGTCTCGGATCGTTCTCGGTAAACCGAAACCAGTTCAAGTTAAACAGATATTCGTCGTCGACTTGGTTAAACACCAAATATACGTCATGCGTGCCAGTTACGGTCACAGGATTCCCCTGCTCATCCTCAAGCACGCCGACTGCATCGATAAATTGATGCCAGCCGCCGGTGCCTTCCACGCGGACCGTGCCGACCCGCGGTCCATCCAGCCCATCCAGCCGGATGTCGATATTGCCGCCGCCCGCCCCGCTGGCGGCCCGGGCAATAAACCCGATCGCGCCGTCCGTTCCGAAGTCAACGTTCTTATAGGCAGCGAAATGGCCGGAACGGATGCCGCCGAGCTGCAGCGTGCCTTCCGGGCCCCCCTCCAGCACGAACCCTTTACCGATATTGTATTTTTCCGCTTCGATTCTTGAATAGGCGATCCTAACCGGATAACGCGGAGCAGCCTCCTGCGGCTCCACAACCGTAAGTGCCTGAACCGCGCCCGCGGACGACCAAGACTCATAGGTGCCGGAGAGCAGTTGTCCCACCCAGTTGCCGTCAACGATCCCCTCTTCGCCGCGATGACTCCAGGCCGTAGCCGTATTAAAGGCCAGCCAGGCGTCGAATTCACGCTCAAAATCGTCATAGGCGCGGTCATCGAGATCGTCCAGCGTCTGCTGCAAATAGGCCAGGTTGCGGATCAGAATCGTTTTGCCGCCTTTCAAATCCCCGTTCGGCCCTTCATAATTGAGCAGTCGGTTGTCGTCCACCAGCCGGTCCATCGTAAACCGTGCACCCTTCACGGCATCCTCCAGATACGTCTCGTCCCCGGTTGCCCGGTACAGCCCCACCGCCGCACCGACGAATGTCCCTTGATTATAATGCGTGGAATCCGGCACCGGGCCGCGCTCCAGCTCGATCCGGTCGAACACTTTGCCGTTCCCGTCAGTCAGCATCGTTTTGCCCCAGCTGAAAATGCGGGTCGCCGCCTCGAGATAATGCCGATCTCCCGTAATTTCGTACAGGAATACAGCCGCCTGGGCAGCCGGGAAATTAATGCAGGCGTTCTTCGTGTTGTGCTCGCTGTTCAGCCACCAAATGCCGCCGCCCGCAAACTCGTCGTCCCACTGCGTATCGTACACGAAATCGAAGTAATACTTGGCCTTCTCCAAATATCTGGCTTCGCCGGTAATCTGATAAGCCCGCGCGCTGCCCATCGCCCACCACATGATGTCATCGTTAAACGGATTGTTCGTCCAGTCCTCGCCGTGCTTGGCCACCGTGCCGTCAAAGATGTCGTCGATCTGGGTTCGAAGCTCGGCCTTCAGCTTCGGGTCTGATGTGTGCAGATAGGCGTCCATCACCATTTCCCACAGCTCCGCTTCGACCCAGAAGCTCTGGTAGTTGTCGCCGCGGTTCGAATTGGCCCAGAAGTACTTCGCTTGCGGGTCCCAAAAGTTGGCGTTGAACGCTTTAATCGCCGCGTCCGCGTCGGCCGGTCCGAACGAAGCGGCACGGACCGGGGCGGCCCCGATAACTGATGTCAGCAGAAGGGCCATGATCAATGGCAATGCAGTCAACCTCAATAACGACCTTTTTCCCGGATTCCCTTTCACGACATTACCTCCGTTTCGATTTCCTATTTCAAAACTATCGCATTTTGATTTCCAAACCGCACAGGCTTAACACAAATTCAACGAACATGGCGTTGGACCAGGAGAACCACTCCCGCGTAAATTGCTGCGGATTATCTTTATGGAAGCCCTCGTGGACGAGCCCCGTATCGGCATCCGTCCGCTCGAACATGCCCAGAATCTCCAGCTTCTCCGCTTCCCCGGTCGCCGTGATGCCCTGAATGGACAGGGCGATGTGCCAGATGTAGTCCTTCGGCGTATGCGGGCTGCCAATGCCTCTCGCATAAGTCCCTTCGTAATAATAAGGATTGCGGCGGCTGAGGATCAGCTTGCGCGTATTCACATAAACGGGATCGTCTTTGGCGCAATAATCGAGATAAGGCAGGGACAGCAGGCTGGGCACATTGGCATCGTCCATCAGATTGACCCCGCCAAGTCCGTCAACCTCATAAGCGTAGACCTGACCGAACTCCGCATCCTCAATCAAGGCATGCTCCTCGATGCCCTGCCGGATGTCCTCCCGCAGCGCACGGACCTCCTCCGCAAACGCCTCGTCCCGGTAAAACTGCTCGTTTACCTCCAGCAAATACCCCAGCACCACGACTGCAAACATGTTGGACGGCACCAGATAACCGTACTCGCACGCGTCATCGCTTGGGCGGAAGCCCGACCAGGTCATGCCGGTATAGGCGGTTTTGCCTGGCAGCGTATTCGTAGGGCCGCCACCCGGCCGTTCAAACGTATAGGGAGACATTTCCTCATGCCGCTGCTCCGTCCGCCACGTGCGCACAATCAGCTCGGCCGCCTGCTTGAACGCTGCCGTGAAATGCTTTGTCTCTCCGGTGTTTTTCCAATATAAATAGGCCAATTGAATCGGATAGCACAGCGAATCGACCTCATATTTCCGCTCCCAGATCCAGCCGGACATGTCGGTGAGATCGTCATGGTGGCCGTGGAAGTTCTCGAATTCATTAAATGCATTGGCATAGGGATCCCGCAGGATGCACTCGAACTGCCTTTTCAGCACGCCTTCGATAATCTCCCGCAGTCCCTCGTCCCCGGCTGCCGGAATCAGATACGGCCGCAGCTGATTGACGGAGTCGCGCAGCCACATGGCCGGAATATCGCCGGTCAACATGAATACGGTGCCGTCTTCATGACGGCGGATCGTCGTTTCCAGCGTATTTTCGTAACAGCGTTTAAACATGTCTACAATCTTCGGGCGATGCCCCATCGTATGTTCAACCAGGGCGATAATCTCGGTTTGACTAAGGGGTTTGGTCATGCTCATTCTCCTCTGCTCACTTCCATTATTCTTTTACCGACCCCAATACGATGCCATGGATGAGATACCGCTGCAGAAACGGATAGATCAGCATAATCGGAATCATCGACACAAGGATTTTGGCCGAGTTCAAGGTCGTATTGGAGCACATTCATCATCCCGCCATCTCCTTTCACGGCTGATCACTTTCCGCCTCCAGCGCGGCCGCTGCCTCCAGCAGCATCAGTCCGCTAAGCTGGACGCTGAGCTGCACCGGCAGACGCGGAGGTCTTGCCCAGTCCGGCCCGCACAGCAGCGGCGAAGGCTGCATGCCTTCGCGCCACAGGCGCTCCGCATTGGCCGCGATGATGCCGCGGACGCGGGGAACCTCCGGGTCGAGCCGCAGCAGCTCCAGCAAATAGCGGATCAGGATGCCCTTGAACAGCCCGGTATCGTCGATCCCTTCATCGGGCAGCAGGCCGCTGTCCGGATCGGCAAGCTCGTCGAAACAAGCTTGCGCGGTCCGCCGGGCGTCCTCCAGATATTGCGCGCTGCCGGTACACTGGTACAGCTCGACCCCGGCACCGATGAACACGCCCTGGCAGTAGGTGAATTTCCAGTCCTTGTCGATCCGGCCGTCGCCCAGCCGGTTGAGGCCGTCCCAGACAAAACCTGTCTCCGGATCGACAAGATGAGCCTTGTTCCAATCGTAAATGCGCTTAGCCCAGGACAGATCCGCTTCATCGCCGAAGCGCCGGTAGAGTCTTGCCGCCAAAATGGCGGCCGGGGCGTTGGCCGGAGTGTTTTTGTAATCGAGCTGGTCTTTCTTCCAGGCCATTCCCCCGCCGCAATGCCCGTTCCACGCGGTTTGGATATCCGCCCACAGCTCCAGCGTTTTCTCCTTGTACCACGGATCGCCCAATGCGTTATAGGCCCGCAGCAGCGCCAGCGCCGTCCATTCCATATCGTCGTAATAATTATGCTTGAACGTACCGCCGTTATAGCTTTCCAGACTGCGGCAGAACCGCCCAATCCGCTCCGGCAGTGCCGGATCGCCGCTGCGCTCATAGGCGTCCACCAGGACGTCGAGGACATGCGCCTGCCACCAGTAGTAGAAGTTGTCGCCAGGCCGGTTCTCCGAACGGGGATACCATTGATCGAGAATACCGGTCTCATCGTTCATATAGGAGGTGAACATGTCCTGATGCATCCGGGCCGCCCGCTCCGCCCAAAGGGCGGCCTGCCCGGCCGCCAAACGCCCGCTTCGCTGTGCTTCCATCCCGTTCCCTCCTCTCCCTATCCCCGCAATCCGGGCTTTAGCTTCGCTGCCGCTTCCAGCAGCATCGCGCCGCTAAGCTGCGCGCTAAGCTGCACCGTCTCGTCCGGCTCAGGCCTGCGCCCCCAATCGGTGCCGAGGAGCGGCAGCTCCTCCGCATCATCCTGCGACCGCCAGGCCGCCTCCGCCTGAGCCGCGATGAACGCCGCAACGTCCCCCGCCTCCGGCGCGGATCGTGCCAGCTCTGCCAAATAACGGATCAGGATGCCTTTGAACAGCCCGGCATCCCCGCCGCCTTCATCGGGCAGAAGGCCGGTCTCCGGTGCGGTGAATTCGCTTTGCACCACACGGAACGTCCGCATGGCCGCCTCCAAATAGGCGGGCTGCCCGCTCTCCCGGTACAGCTCCACTGCAGCCCCGATGAACACGCCCTGGCAATAGGTGAATCTCCAATCCTTGTCGATCGCTCCATTCCCGGTCCGGTTCATGCCATCCCAGACGAGTCCCGTATCCGGATCGACGAGATTCGCTTCCTGCCATTCGTAAATCCGCCTACCCCATGCCAGATCATCCGGATTGCCGAACTCCCTATGCAGCCGCATGGCCAGAATGGCCGCGGGGGCATTGGCCGGGGTATTTTTATAATCCAGCTGCGATTTCTGCCACGCGATCCCGCCGCCCATCTGCTCGTTCCAGCCGGTCTTGATGTCCTCCCATAACGTCTGTACCGCTGATTTGTACTTCGGCTCGCCGGTTGCTTGATACGCCCGCAGCCAGGCAAGCGCCATCCATTCCATATCGTCGTACAGCTCGTTGGGCCAGACGCCGCCGTTCCGCGCCAGAATGCCTTCATGGAAATCCCGCAGCCGCTTCGCATATCGCTGATCCCCGGTGCGCACGAGTCCGTCAACCAGCACATCAACCGCATGGGCCATCCACCAATAATGAAAAATATCATTGCACTTCCCGCCCTCGCACGGCGTCTCAATGTTGTACATGCGGATCGACTCGTTCCAGAACCGCTTATCGAGCGCCCGCTGAACCCGGTCCGCCCGCTCTTGCCATACCTCTGTCATCGCTGCATTCATCTTGATCTCTCCTATCTCCTAACCCTTGATTCCGCTAAATGCAATGCCCTGGATAAAATACCGCTGCAGCATCAGGAACAGAACCAGGATCGGCAAAATCGCCACCAGCGCCCCCGCCATCATCGGTCCATAATCCGTCTGATAATTGTAAGAGAACGCCTGCAATCCCATCTGAATCGTCGCCTTGGCCGGGTCGTTCAGCACGATCATCGGCCACAGGAAGCTGTTCCATCCTGCCTGAAAGGTGAAGATACCCAGCGTAGCCAGTGCCGGCTTCGTCAGCGGCAAATAAATTCGCCAAAATATTTTGAATTCGCCGCAGCCTTCAATCCGGGCCATCTCCATCATGTCCTTCGGCAGCGTCAGGAAGAACTGGCGCATGAAGAACACCGCAAACGTCCCCGAGGCTCCTGGCAAAATAATGCCCCAAAACGAGTTCATCAGTCCGTGCCCCCCGCTGCCAAACAGGTCGTTCCCGCCGACAAACGGAATATGCCGCAGCACGTACACGCTCGGAATCATCGTCACAATTCCTGGAACCATCATGGACACCAGCAATATCCGGAAGAACGGCTGGTTCATCTTGAAATCCAGTTTGGCAAACGCATAGCCGCTTAGCGAGCCGAAGAACAGGTTGAGCAGCACCCCGGCTGTCGCAAGCACAAAGGAATTCCAGAAATACAGGCCGAACGGGACCGTTGTAAACGCATTGTAGTAATGCTCGAACGTGATATTGGTCGTTATCCATTTGATCGGCATGCTGAACATCTCGTTATCCGGTTTAAAGGAGGTAAGCACGCTCCAGTAAAAAGGCAAAAACATCATCACGGCAATCACGCTGCTGATCAGGTAAAAAATAAAGTTCAGCCCTCTCTTTCTCGCCGGCGCTCCCAGCCTTTCAGTACCGGGCCGGGGACGCCCGTTCGATTGAGGAACATGTTCCGCCATCATCGCTTTCGACCTCCCTTCCGCTGCCGGCTCATACGATCGGCTCCTCCGCTTTGGTCAATCTCATGCTGATGATAGAAAACACGAGGATCGCCATCGCCAGCACAAATGCCTGTGCCGAGGCATAGCCCATCTGCAATTGGTTGAAGCCCTGCTGATAGATCAGGTAGACCGGCGTCTTGGTGACGTTGGCCGGACCGCCCTGCGTCAGGACGAAGGCCTGGTCAAACAGCTGCAGCGCACCGATGATCGCCATGACGCTGACGAGAAACGTGGTCGGGCGCAGCTGCGGCCAGGTAATGTAGCGGAAGCAGGCGAACCGCGACGCGCCGTCCAGACGGGCCGACTCGTACAGATAATCCGGCACACCCTGCAGACCGGCCAAATAAATGATCATATTGGAGCCGACCGATTGCCATAGCGTCATGACGATGATGGACAACATGGCCGTTTCCGTCTGCGACACCCAGGCTGGTCCCGTCATGCCGAAGTACCCCAGCAGCCCGTTGATCAGGCCATATTCCGGGTGCAGCATCCAGATCCATACGGTCGCGGCGGCGACGGCCGAGGTCAGCGTTGGCAAGTAGTAAAATGTGCGAAACAGCTTGACCCCGGCTTTTCTTTTGTTAAGCAGCATCGCCAGCAGCAGGGAAATCATCAGATTCAGCGGCACAAACACCACCGCGTAGTACATGACGTTCAGAAACGTCTGCCACAACAGCGTATCGCCCGCCAGCCGCCGGTAATTGTCCAGCCCCACCCAATCGTGACTGCTAAGCACGTCATAGTTGGTGAAGCTGAGATAAAGGGCCATTACGACGGGAATGACCATAAACACGGCAAACAGCAGCATCGTTGGCGTAATGAACAGATAGGCCATTCGGGCTTGATGCCGCCCCAGCTTATTGACGGATGCCATAGTTTCCTCCCCTTTCATCGGCCCGTTTTATTCCACGGACGCATTGTCCGCAAGCAGCTTGTCGCCTTGCTCCTGGGCTTTTTTCAGCGTATCCTCGAGGCTTTGCTTGTTTTGCATGAACAGCTCCAGATTCGGGATTACGGCATTCTCCTCCATCACGGAGTAGCCCGGATGCGTCGGACGTGTCTTGGCAAACTCCAGCGTCTCCGTAAACGGCTTCCACAGCGGGTCCTCCGTAAAGAACGGATCCGCAAGCGCCGGCTTGAAGCCAGGCATATTCAGACTGGTCTTGGCCCACAGCAGCGCATTGTCCTTATTCGCCGTCCACCATTTGATGAACTCCCACGCTTCATCCGGATGCTTGGAGCCTTGCGGGATCACCAGGCCGAAGCCGCCCATCACGCTGCCCCGATCCCCGTTTGGCCCGCTCGGCGGCGGCACGATGCCGTAATCAAGGTCCTTGCCGTATTTGTTATAGGTGCTCATCATCCAAGGTCCGGTGTACAGCATGGCCACTTTGCCGGTAACAAATGCGTCGTTGCCTTCGCCAAGCCCCTCTTCAAAGCCGATTTTGTACACTTTGTCCTCGTTCAGCAAGCGCTGCCAAAACTCCAATACCTGCTTGCCCTGCTCGTTGTTGAAATTCGTCTTCCCGTCCTCGGTCAGCATCTGGCCGCCGGCCTGCTGCAGATACATGTTAAACAGTCCCGGATCGCCCATCGAGAAGCCGGCGACCTCCAGCTTGCTGCCATTCCATTTCGTCAGCGTCTTGGCCGCCTGTTCCAATTCGTCCCATGTTGTCGGCGGCTGTAATCCCGCGTCCGCAAACATCTTCTTGTTGTAAAACAGCGCGCGTGCATCAACCGTTAACGGCAGGCCGTAGAGCTTGCCATCATGCGTGAGCTCCTTTAACGATTCCTCGTAAAAATCATCCGGGTTCAAACCATCCCTGGTCATGTACTCGTCAATGGGCCGCAGCACGTTCTTCGGGGCGTACAGCGATGTTCTCCAGCGGTCCCAGAACAGAATGTCCGGCGCGCCGCCGCTCGTTGCAGCCGTCAGAAACTTGGTGACCATATCCTGCTGCAGCATATATTTGACCTCAATTTTATCCTGCGACTTGTTGAACGCATCCACCATCGTCTCAAACTGCTTCTGTCCCTCTCCGCCCCAATCGCCCCAAAAGGTCAATTGAACCTTACCGCCGCTCTTACCGTCGCCCCCGTTGTCCCCGCTGCTGCTCCCCCCGCTTCCTCCACAACCGGCGAGCAGCCCTCCGAACATCACTATCGTCAGCATCATGATCAGCCACTTTCTCATACATAAACCTCCCTTTTGATTTAAGTTCATAAAGATAATTATAAAGCGCTTTCAGTAAATATAGTATATTAACAGCATATCATTATGTCAATAAAGAAAAATGAGATTTCCCTGGTATAAAAATGAATATGGTGAGTATGTTATTACATCCGCTAACGTAATTTGGCTGCTTCTGCAAAAATGGCATAGGGAACTTTCAATGGATCTTGCTAGCGGAAGCATAGACACAGAAAGAAAATAAGCCTGGCTGCAAACCAGTGTGAACATCATAGCATATTTATATCATGTTATATAATTGGTATGTGTTAAAGGAAGGCTACCAAATGAGCGAATGTTTGACGGAAAGGGGGGGGATCTGTAGAAGTTTTAATTAAGCGAAAAACTAAACAAGTTTAAGACTGGGGCTTAAGGAATGCGGAATTATTTATAATGCTCGCCATAATTCTTGAAATAAGGATCTACTACATGAAATATGGAATAACGTGCACCACATGAGATTAGGATTGAAAAGGGGTGACTTCAACAATCGAAGCCACCCTTTTAACTTCCGTTATGAGGATACTTGTATGCCGCGCACCATGTGTCCGACCCTCTAGAGCAATCGCTAGATAACTTGCTACTTGCCCTGATCGCGGGCAGGACCGGTGGATTCCCCGGGGATGAGCTGTGCAGGAAGCTTGATTTTGTTCGCGACCGTTTCCTGCTCCATGATCGCCAGCACGTTTTCTACGGCCAGCTTGCCCATCTCCTCCTCGCTTTGTCGCATATGCGTGAAGGCATACCCTTCTCCGATGCGGAATTGCGGGCTGTCAAAGCAAATAATCGAAATATCTTCCGGGATGCTAAGTCCAAGGCGGGTTACCGCTTCTTTCGCCAGCAGCGCGATATAGTATTCGATGGCAAAAATAGCCGTAATCGCCGGCTGCTCCTGCAGATGCTTCATAATTCTCCCGATATCCCGCTCGATGTTCTCGTCGTTGAACGAGTTGGGCAGCGTGGAGGTCAGATCGCAAATCCACAAGCTCCGGTCTGCGGCCACGCCGCGTCCGGCATGGGCCTGGACGAAGCCCTCAATCCGATCCTCCACCGCAGACGTATCCACCGGAGGCGGGGACAACAGGGCAATATGGGTATGCCCGAGATCGAACAGATGCTCCGCCGCCTCCGTTGCCGCCTTCGTGTTGTCGGTGCTGATCGACGCCGCAGCCACTCCCTTGATCTCACGGTCGATCAGGACAAGCGGGAATCGCTCGATCACCAGCTTAAGGATCTCGGCATTAAAGAACTCCCCTTGCGCGGGAAACACGATCAGTCCGTCCACCCCAAGCTGCAGCAGCTTGCGGATCGTGTCCTCCTCGTTCTCCTGAACGCCGAATGTCCGCCGCAGCACCAGAAAGCAATCCCGTTCGCGCGCGGCATCCTCCATCCCGTAGATCAGCCGGGTGCCGTAGCTGCCGGCAAAATCGGTCAGCACAACGCCGATCAGCTTCACGGCCTGCTCCTGGCCATGCCCGTTTACTCCCCGGCTTCCGTCCTGCCGCCCGGGCACTGCCGCCTCCTGCATGCCTGTCTCCGGATCGGCGACAAACGAGCCGCGCCCCGGCTTCCGCACAATCATCCCTTCGGCTGCCAGCAGCTCCATCGCCTTTTTGCTGGTGATCCGGCTCACATTGTACGCTTCAGCCAGCTCCTTCTCCGAAGGAATCCGGTCCCCGGGTCTATAGCTATTGGACATAATTTGGTGCTTTACATCATCGAATATCTTCTCGTACATCGGTTTGGACGAGGTCGTTTCATTCATGACAATCCTCCCGTGTTTCCTCCAAAAGAAATTGATATATGTTATAATATATCATGATATATTATCATTGTCGAATCGTTGCGAGCAGCCAGCCGTATCTCCCATGTTAGTGAAAACGGGGCGACAAGGAGTCAATCTTCCAGGAACATCGTGTGAAAAAAAGAGGCCCGTGACTTGGCTGAACCTTGTCACAGACCCTCTCATTAATTCCCTGCTGAAGCCCCCGAGCTGTGGCGCTTATGCTCACTCTGGTCGAGCCTTAACTTCATCACACTCCGCTGGCATGGTTATCAGCAACTTCATAATCGAACCAGTCAAACGCCGCAGGCGTGGTTCCATTCTCACCGTGTGCATACATCGCAATAATGACGCCTGTAAAGCCGCCGGCAACTTCTGTCGAAAGCAAATGGCTCTCGCCTGATCCCATATCGATGACATCGGACGCGTTCTGCTCAATGGAGAAACTGAAGATCTCGGGCTTTGCGTCAACCCTGAATACGACAGGTCCCTCTGAGCATCGCCGGGTCTGCTCTGAACGGAGCGAGCCTACTGTTCGTCTGAAGACGACGGATTTCTCCCCGTTAATCAACTTTACAGCAAGATCGTAATGATACCTTTCGTTCATAAACACCGTTAATCCTGCTTCCTCCCCCTCGTACGCAGGCTCAAAGTCCAGTGCGGCAGAGATATGGCTGGAAAAATGGCTTAGCCGTCGCCCGACAAACGCCGGGGAGCCTGCATCGTTTAAAGAGGATGCGTTGCCCCGAAGCACCAGAGAGCCCGGACGCTCGCGCAGCGACCAGCTTCCTTGTTTAGGATTGCGCAAGAAGATCCAGTCCAGGCCCAGCGCATTACTATCAAAATCATCCCGGATCGGCTTTCCTGGCCACCGGCATTCCGGCAATTGCGGACGTTCCATCGTCTCTTCAACCCGCCCCTCGATGCCGATGCTCGGCCAGCCGTCGTCCGCCCAGGTTACAGGAGCCAAGAAAACCTCCCTGCCAAGATGATGGTGCATCGGGTATGAAACAGGCCTGATCCCCAAGAAAACGGCCCACCACGTGCCATCCTGAGCCTGTACCAAATCCGCATGTCCGGTCGCGTGTATGCTGCTTCTCCGGCTTCGATGGGACAGGATGGGATTACGGGGACATGGCTCAAACGGTCCGTAAGGATGATGGCTGCGCGAAATCGTAACCATATGACCATACTCGGTTCCGCCCTCGGCAATCATTAAGTAATACAGGCCATTCATTTTATATAAGTGCGGGGCTTCCGGGCTGGCTCCCCCCGTTCCTCTCCAGATTAAGCGGGTCTCCGTTAATTTCCTGCCGCTTGAAATGTCAATTTCACATTGGTAGATTCCCTCTCCCTCGTCGCCTAAACAGGCTGTCTGAAAATACACGCGGCCATCGTCATCAAACAAAAGCGAAGGGTCTATGCCCTGCTGGGCGACGGGGACCGGATCAGACCACGGACCGGCTGGGTCCTTGCTTGTGACTATAAAATTGCCGACTCCGTTAACATTGGTGGTTGTCATGTAAAACCTGCCCTCATGGTAACGAAGGGTCGGCGCATAAATGCCTCCGGAAGTCGAAGCATTCGCAAGCGGCAGCTGCTCTGCCGATGTCAGGCAATGCCCGATTTGATGCCAGTTTACCAGATCCCTGCTATGAAAAACAGGAACGCCTGGAAAATATCCAAATGTGCTCGTAACCAAGTAATAATCTTCACCAACGCGGCAGATGCTCGGATCAGGATAAAAGCCGGGTATAATCGGGTTGTTGAATTTCATGAAAGAAAACACTCCTCTGCATGCCATATTTATGTCTAGACACAATTGCCAAATCACTCGGCATAAAAAAGAGGCAGCGAATGGCCTGCCCCTGTATATCAAACGGATCAGTTATTCCACAGCTTCACCCGGTCACGGACCAGCTCCGAATATTCCCGCTCCATTTTTTCCGCCCCGGCGTTGTTCAAATCTTGGATGAACTGATCGTAAAGCGTATCGAACTGGGACGGGTCCGCAAGGATGATCTCCGGGATCCGTTTGCGAACAATCTCTTCAACCCGCTTGTAGGTGATCGTTATATTGGAGTCAACCGGCGGGGAAATGAGATATGCCGCTCCCCACGGCTTCTGCGGAAATTCCTCCGATTTCGGCCAGAGATCCTTCCACATTTCCGCACCATAGGCTTTCAGCGTTTCTTTGGCGGATGGCGTATAGTTGGCCTTAATTTGTTCCGGGAAATTGGTCGTATAATAATTGCCGGTCGAATCCATCACGCCGTCGCCGTAACGTGGGAACAAACTGTTGTATAATCCAATTCCACTCTCTTTGGTAAAGTTGGCATTATCGTTAACTTTACGGTCCTGCACGTCTTCCGGGATCACGCGCTTGCCATCCACAACTTGGTAGTGCTCTCCTTCAATCCCCCAGTTCATCAAAACTTGCCCTTCCTCGGAAGCCAAATAATCGAGGAACTTGATGATTCGCACCGGATCCTTCGCGGATGTTGTGATCCCTACGCCCCAGCCAGCCGCATAACCTGCATCCTGGAACGAAGCATCCTTGGTCGTCTCATCCAATTGGATCGGGAATCTTGCATAGGTGCGATTCTCTTTGCCGGCCGTTCTCAACGCATTCGTCGGGTTTCCAAATCCCCAATCGGCGTCAATGACGCCAAGGACGCGGCCCGAGGCGATTTTCGCTTCGTATTGGTCCGTCTTCTGAACGAACGTTTCTTTATCCAGCAGGCCCGTGGCGTTGAGATGATTCAGCCAGCGGAAATACTCCTTATCCTCCGGGCGTCTGTAGTGCAACTTCGCCTCATACGTTTCCGGATCAATATAATACTCCCCATCCCCGGACAACCCCGTAGCAATGACGGCTGCATCCGTGACGGAGATCATGAACCGCCAGCCGTCTGCATTGAGTGTGAGCGGAATCGTCGGTTGACCGTCGATCGTCGGGTATTTCTCATAATAATCCTCCAGCGCCTTCTCAAAATCCTTTACGGTCTTAATTTCCGGATAACCGAGCTCTTTCAGCACTTCATGCTGAATATGAAAGTTTCCTCCGGCATCCAGCTGCTGATGATCCACGGCATTCAGTGTCGGAAGGACATAAATCGACTCATCCTCATTGTTCCACTTCAAACGGTTCATGTAATCCCCATAGAGCTTTTTCAGGTTCGGTGCATGTTCCTCGATCAAATCCGTAAGGTCGATAAAAGCGCCCGAATCAACAAACAGATTCGCATCGCCTTTAGCGAAAACGAGATCCGGATATTCACCTCTCGCTACCATCAACGGCAGCTTCTGATTGGAGCCGTCGACCGCGAATTCGGCCTGGATCGTGACACCGGTCTTCTCCGTCAGCTTCTTGCCGACGGCATCCTGCATATTGGCCCAGTTGGCATTCGAATCCGCGCTGAAATAAGTGATTGTAATCGGTTCCAAAACATCTCCTTCGCTGCCTTCCCCGCTGCTCGCGGACGTTGCGCCTTTGCCTTCATTACCGCTGCTGCATGCAGCTAGACTAAATGCGGCAAGCATGATCATTACAAGAAATAGTGACAGTCTCTTCTTGTGTATCATGGATTTACCCCCATTCCAAATATCTTAGCGATCAGGTCATACTCGGCTCCCGCTTCTCAAGTCTTTCTAGGTATGAACCGTTCAGAGCTTCACTTCACGAAATCTATTATAGTGATAGCAATGTCCTCAATCCTTGATTTTAGAGTCCAAAAATAGCATGATAAGGACATCATAAAATGCAAGACCTGAGTGGGAGGGAAATCAAATGCGAAGCGTTCCCCTGAATTGGTTTACAGACGATGAGGAGTTTAAGTTTTTTATTCAGTACGGCAAGCATGAAGAGGATATGTATGTGCATCAGCATGTTGATTTCTCCGAGCTTGTGATCGTTTTACACGGCAATGCCACCCATATCGTCAACTCCGAGGAATCGTTCATCAAGAAAGGGGACGTATTTGTCATTAACGGCGAAACCTCCCATGGATATAAAGACCCCCATGAGTTTCGTATCTGCAACATCATGTATAAACCCGAGATGCTGGAATCGGCCGGTCCTGATTTCAAAAGATCGAACGGGTATCAGGCGCTGTTCGTTCTGGAACCGTATTACCGCAATATCAACCACGCCTTGAGCAAGATGAGCCTATCAATCTCAAGCCTGGAATACGTAGCGTCCGTCGTTGACTTCATGATTGAGGAATACACGAACAAGCAGCAGGGTTACCAGACCATCCTGCGTTCGCGTTTTATGGAGCTCGTCGTCCAATTGTCCAGGCAGTATGAGAACCAGGAGCGTCAAGGGGTCCAACATCATCTGATGCATTTGGCCAAGGCCATTTCCTTTATGGAGGATAACTATTTGCAGCCAATTTCACGCGAAGAAATTGCGGCCAAATCGAATATTTCCGTCAGGCATTTGAACCGGATTTTCCAATCCTATTACAAAACGACCCCTTCCGCCTATCTCCTGCAGCTTCGCTTGGAGCATGCGTGCCGGCTGTTGAAGTCGACCAACCTTCCCATTTCGGAAGTGTCTTATCAGAGCGGATTTAATGACAGCAATTATTTTACTCGTCAGTTCACAAAGGTGATTGGCCTATCGCCAAAAGTATATCGAAAGAGGAGATAAGTGCTATGAGCATCGCCTGGCAGAACACCGTCTATAACCAGCCGCCGCATGCGGAATTCTTCCTGGACAATGGCATGGGCCCTGTTACCAAACCGATTATCCAGGTGTACTAATCCCTGCAGGGAAGAATTGAATAAACGGCGAACTGCAGTACAATATAGATGTAGTATTTTTTTGGAGAAGCTATAAGAATTGAAAGCATTGCTTAAGAATTGATCATGAATAAAAGGGAGAGATGTATCATGTATGCAACCATCGAACAATTTCTGAACGATTGGAAACAGGAAGCTGATCTTACTCTGCAGGTGCTGGACAAGCTGACAGACGACTCATTGAGCCAGGCGGTGTCAGAGGCACAGCCGCGTACGCTCGGCGAAATCGCATGGCATATCACCCAGAGCATCAGCGTATTCTTTAATCAAATCGGGCTGGAGCAGGAGATCCCGGCAGCCGAGGGAAGCTCCGCGGCGGCCATCGCCCAAGCTTACCGCCGTACCAACGAATCGTCCATTGCGGAATTCCGCACGAAATGGGAGGGTCAGGAGGACAAGCTGCGGGAGCCTGTTAAGCTGTTTGGCTTCATCGACACCACCAATGCCGGCGTATTGGACAAAATGGTGCGTCACCAGATCCACCATCGCGGCCAGCTCACGATCCTGATGCGTCAAGCCGGACTGGCAGCGCCGGGCGTGTATGGACCGAATGAGGAAGAGACCGCAGCGATGAAAGCGGCAAGAGAGCAGGCTTAAGTTTTGTCGCTGTGGCAGGAGCAGTGCTCACTGCTTCGCTGTTTTAAACGGATTGCTATATTAACGGTGGGAGAAAAAAGGGCTGCCTGGGGGGCGGCCCTTTTTGTTGTTGCTGCAGGGGACATGGAACATTCCGGTGGGGAATAGTTAAGACATTCGGTGTATTACCACTTGCTTCTGTACTGCAATTTACTGCAAAACTGCGAATCACACAAAAGATAACCAACAGCTTTATGTAAAAGCTATTAGTTGGATATTGGAATAATAAGCGCAGGATTGCCGCTGTTACAAATTGCAGTTGTTCCTTCGGCGGGAGTGCAATCGTCCTAACGGAGCTCAATCCTCAAGCGCTTGAATCTTCTTTCGCTCGGTTTCCAATTCGTATACTTTACTGCTCCCGTCTCCATAATGAAGTGTAAATTCAAGGACTGCCGAGATCTCATATATCCCCGGATTTTTAAACCGATAAGAATGCTTCTCTACTATTACCTCTTTCATATCTATAGTCCGTACAATTCCGATATCCGTTCTGGCAACCGTATTTATAGCCTTGCCCGTGCTGTCCCGAATAATATAGTAAAACACTGGATCTCCAGTAGTAATTTCAAGCATTTCATCCGCTGTATTTTTAATTTCCGCATTCATCGTAAAAGACTCGTTAACCCCCACTTGCTCCGGAACAATAACATCAACCGCAACTGGATACTGCTCTGCTTCTGACGTAGATGAAGGAATGGTCTCTGCTTTATCAGCCAGGGATCGTTCGGATTCAACAGACTGACAACCGAGTATAAACAACAGGAAGATCATAGCGAACTTTTTCAAGATTAAACACCTCCTAATCACACTGACGTAATAAGAGGTGCTTTTGTTTTCAATTGGAATATAAAAAACAGATATTTGTTATAGTTTGGGTAATCCCCTTCGAAGAAGCTGACAAAGAGCCTGCCTGGAAGGCAGACTCTTGGATCAGATTTATGGATTCTGAGATTTACTCGATATGATGCTCTCCGCAATCGATACGAGCGCTTCTTTCGTCAGAGGACTTGTCTTATAGGTAGAAATCTCGTATTCCAGCCCTTTTTCCGGGTCCTCCCATGTTAACTTCGTGGAATAAAGAGCGTTCGAGTTCGTAGCGTATAGAGCATCGACCCCTTCTATGCTCAGCCTTTCAAACTTCTCGCCTTTCCCGGGCACCCGTGTAATTTCGGTAACGAACGGGTATATCTTTTTGGCGCTGATGCGGATGATATCTGAATCTCTCGAGAAGAGGAGAGCCGCTCCCCCTGCTTCGCTCCATTTTACTTTTTTCGCGTAATATTTCTTTCCTTTCGCTTCGGCCTTGAGTTCCTTTAGCATATCTTGATACGGTTCGCTATAAGAATCGTAGTATGGAGGGACGATATCGCCGGATTGAAAAGCATACCCTTCCGGAAGCCATTCCGGCTGCTTTAACGCCGGGGCTTTGTATTTAGACACCAGCTTCGAATAATCATCGTAATCCGTGCTGGTTATGGAGTAAAAGCTAAATGAAAGCGTATTGTCAGTCCCATCATACATAACGGTTAACTCGCCCGGCTTCTTCGCTTTGGAGTGTATGGCAAATGCTTCTTTTTTTTGCAGCTCGAGACGCTCCTTACTCGAAGCGGTCTGGGCTTTGGACGCTTTCTGCGGTGCGGCGGCGGCACCCGCCGTATAACCGCTTGCCGAGCTCAGCGCCAGCAGGAAACCTGCAGCGACAATAATCGTTTTTTTCGTAAGATTCACGGGTAAATCTCCTTTCGGCCAAAACAGGCACATGGTTTTATTTCCTTCGGGTTATTTGCAAAACCCTTACTTGTATAACACCTGTACCGCCTGAAAAGGGACACTTTGGAATGATATTATTGCACCATGCTTGCTGCGATCCGGATGAAATCGGACTTGGACAGAGTGCTGCCCTGATTATCGAAAACGCTATAAAAGACCTCACCCTCCTCATCAAGCCATTCCAGCTTATGTTTATAGTAAACTTCGTCAACCGATGCAGCTGCCGATGCCTCCATATAAACCATCTCATGCCCGCCTGCCGTCAGCTTCTCAACGGACACGCCCTTGGGATTCCTGGTTACTACCGAGGAGGGTTGTTTTTTCCGTACGAAGGCGGTTATATGGATCGTATCCTCCCCGTTGGTATAGCTGACATTCGCACTGCCCGCTTTATTCCAAGACAACTTCTTGATGAACAATTTGGTGCCGTTGGAGGAGGATTCCGCCATCCGGATAAATTCCGGCTCCAGCTTCTTCAGATGATCCAGATCGGCCTCCCCTTCCGTAATACTAGGAAATAACTTACCTGCTGCAAAGGTGTAACCTTTTGGCAAATATCTGGGCTCAGGAAGCAGCGGCCCAGCCGTGTTTTCAAGCTGCTTCTTCAATTCCGCATAAGTTTTGTACACAATCGGTTGGTATACGGTCTGAACCCTATTGCCTGTATCGTAAGCATTCAGTGTTTCGTCATGGACATAATAAGCCGCCAGTTCTCCCGGTTTGAGCTGCTTCAGGACATCCTCTTTGTATGCGGACCGCATCTTCATATACGTCTTGGCATGCGGCGTATACTTATCTTCTCGAATTTCCTTCGTTTGAACGACCACTTCCCCTTTGGAGTTCAAAATTTGCACATACCGGGAAGCCGCGTAGCCGGTTAAGGAGGTCAGCACAAGAACGAGACAGGTGATTGTAACAACAGCTCCAGTCCGGTGCCGAGCCTTGTTTTTGCCGCTGCGCCGCTCATGAATCTCCCGAACCCGGTCCATCACGTTTAGGCGTACATCAATGGGTTCCGGCTCCCCCCGAACGAGAAGTCCCTTGATCGTTTCATCTTGAAGTGTAGCTTTGGCCTTGCGCATAACCTGCTCCTCCCTTCTGCTCCATCAGCTTCAACCGGCCGTATTTTTTCTTGACCGCTCCCTCACTCTTCCCCGAAATTTCTCCTATCTCGGCAAAAGACTTCTCTTCAAGCGCCCGTAAGATCAGCAAGCTGCGCTCCTCCGCATTTAACGAGGTGATGGCGGAAGCCAGCGGTTCCCCGAATAAGCGTCCGGTTATCGTTTGCTCTGCGCTTTCGGTTATTGTATCCTGCCGGAACCAACGCTGGAACTTGCGCTGAACGCTACGCTTACGAAGTAAATTCAGACAATGGTAATATGCGATTCTGTATAACCAGGATGAAAAGCTGCCTGTCGGCTCATACCCTTCTATTTTTTCAAACGCTTTGATCAAAATGTCCTGCACTGCATCCTCCGCCTCCTGCCGGTTCCCCAACATCCGGGTGCAGTAGCGGTACAGCGGAGCCTGGAATGCTTCCACGATATGTACATACTTCTGAATTTCGCCCGCTTGGACTTCCATTACGCATTTTTCCGCAGACTCCATGAAGCCGCCTCCTTCCTACTATAAAACACTTCAGCGGCAGCAAAAGGGACACTTATTCCCGCTTTCGTTATTTCATGAACGATGCTTCCAATAGACGCCCCATAGGGAAGCCATGCGGACAAACGCGATGACCGCTTAACCGCGCAAAAAAAGAGACGACCCTCCTAATGCATGGCCGCCTCTTCTTCATCCTTTGATGTAACTATGCTTTGGCCCAAAACCGAAATCCTTCTTCTTCCAATTTAGTTCGGAATATGGATTTCGTCAACAAATTAGCTATCTTCGTTGATTCCCATCTCAGAATTAGCTAATATATCATTAAATTAGCTAATTCGAGGTGAAATGTATGCGAGTGCCTTCCACCGATATGCAAAACCATTTCGGAAAATATCTAAAGTTTGCCGAGGCGGGCGAGGAAATCATCGTGACGAAGAACGGCAGAGATGTTGCCAAATTAACAACCTATACCGACGCAAATGAACTTGTACTAAGGGAGGGAGCTGCGAGGTATACGGCTGACAACGACAGAGTCACCTACGAGGAATTTCTGGAGCTGACCGAAAGCTCGGAACAGCGCTACGAGCTGATCGACGGGATCGTCTATAACCTGGCCTCCCCTTCATACAAACACCAACACGCGGTCACTGAACTGCACGGCAGCTTTTACAACTGGTTTAAAGGAAAACCCTGCACTCCCCTGACTTCTCCATTCGATATTACGTTAGAGAAGGAGAAGACAAACATCTGTGTCGTGCAGCCGGATCTGGTCGTCATTTGCGACAAAGATCGGATCGATGAGAGGGGAAAATATATGGGCACGCCTGATCTCGTCATCGAGGTGCTATCCCCGTCCACGCGAAGCAAGGACATGATCCCGAAGCTTGATCTCTATCGGCAATGCGGCTTGAAGGAGTATTGGATCGTCGATCCGATGAAAGCTCTAGTCACGGTGTATTCCTTGTTAGACGGGGAGATTGCGGATGTGAGCTATTACGCGGGGGCCCATGATCCTTTTGTGGAATCCGCACTTTACCCGGGCTTACAGGTTTCAACGCAAGATTTATTTGCTTGAGCTTTGCATATAAAAAAAGCAGGGGCCCCTTCGGCCACCTGCTTCCTAGCTTATGAAACCGCCGCTACACTGCGATAAAAGATTGGTGCTGAGGCTGGTAAGCGAAAACGCCGGTTATTGCCGCCATATTCGCAGATCTGTACAAAAGGGACCAGCTTTCCCTTAAGATCAGTTAACTGCTCGGTTAACTACCTTCCGGAATCAGGCATACCTGCTGCTGTTTACTTGGATAAATCTTGCATGAGGGCGTTTTGGTCTTTCGGCTGCGCTTCAAACCATTTCAGGAAAGCTTCGGCAACCACCGCACCCGCAAGCCCGTTCGGATGCGGATCATCGGAAGAGCTCATATACTTCGGCTCGATCTGATGCTCCTCCGGAGCCGGGCAGGACAGGATCTCCGCGATATCGAACACGGCGTCCACGCCTTCCGGAGGACGGGTGCGAATCACTTCATTGACGGTACGCCATACCTCTTCCCTGTCTCCGGTAAAATTGAAACGGAGGTACAGTGAAGAGGATAATCCGCGGTTTCGTCCCGTCCTCCCTCTGCTTTAAGCGTCTTACAATCGCGGACAAGTCATCCAGCAGTTCCCGGGAGCTTCTCGCTCCGATATCGATATCGTTGACGCCGAGCGCGATCGCAACAACGTCCCCTTTCGCTGCCTTCGCGAGCCACGGGCCATCTGCCGAAGCGTCATAAGCTCTCGCCCAGCCGGAACCCAGATTCCATACGCTGTAGTCCGGCGATAGGCCATCCGCAATTCGGGCTACCCAGTAATCGTAGCCGTCTTTAGCCGTTCTTACGCCTTGGGTAATGGAATCGCCCAGGAAGATCATCCGCTGCTTGACCGGTCGGGCGTATCCTATAAATGCTGGCATGACCAAACGGTTCTCTGCCGGCATGAACGCTGTTCCAAGCTCGTCATCCGTCAGGTTTCCCTCAGCCTCATAAGCTGATACGAGCAGCCCCTCCGTATTGTACGGCACCGATTTCCCCGGGGAGAGCGTCCTAATCGTCCACGTGAACGCCAGATCATGTCCATCGGGCAGTTCGAGCTGTACCGGATCGCTCCAGAACGTCTCGCCGGGAGCCACCTCCTTACCGGACTTCCCGTCAAAAGTAATTTGTACGCTGGTTCCAGGTACAACCTGTCCATCTCGGCCCATGCCGCCATCGGCAGCATAAGCCGCTTCAATGCGCCACGCTCCCCCAGGCATGCTCCCTTTTGCGACCGAACCAACATCCCAAGTAGAATCGACCGAGTTGCTATGCCAAAATCTCAGCTCCAGCTGCCCGGACTCTCTCGGTTTCATATAGGTTCGATATGTACGTGTACTTCCATCCCCTTGCTCCATAATAAAATTGGTTGCCGTTGATACTACCGTTAATGATGCATATCTTCCTCTCACAATGTCTCACCCTCAGCTCTATGATCTTGGGAATCTGCGGGAATCGTTTGCAGTTCCGCTTCTTGCTTAATCTATCGTCGGCCTCGTTCCCCACCGGCATCGACTGCTGATAATCGGCCGATGCTCATGGCCGCCAGTTGTCCTGTTATCCGGCCTAATGCTCATTGTAGATCAATCCGGTGGAATTGTGTTCATTTTTTTACGCATCATGATGCTAACAGCTTGCCCGGCGCCTCCTGGAACCCAGCAACCAGTTTAAGGCTTTTTTGGGAAGCACACAAAAAAGCTCTTGAACTCCCACAAGGGAAATTCAAGAGCTTCTTCATGGTAAATAAGGTATGCGGTCGAGAGGACTCGAACCTCCACGGGGGTTAGCCCACACGGACCTGAACCGTGCGCGTCTGCCAATTCCGCCACGACCGCGTATCATGTTCTTCGCTATTCGGAGACAAGCTCTTATCAGCGGCGACAAGATATATAATATCACGGTAATAATAGGGAGTCAACACTTTTTTTAAAACTTGATTAAACCATGGATGTTCGGTTAAAATAAGAACATAAGTTCGTATAATATATCCAATTTCTATATAAAGGCGGTGAAGTTAATGGCCATACCGGCTGTTACCTCAGAGGAGCGGGCGTTGATTAAGAGCTACCTGCTTCTGATGTTCATTCATAAGGTGTTTGAGCGGGATTGCCGAATCATTCAGGAGAGCGGTGTCTTCAAGACCCCGCAATTGTATGTGGAGGTGGTCGGCAACGGAGCGAAGCGGGCGGCCGTGCTTCTCCGTGAAGTGAAGCAGGAATTCGCGAAGCGGGCGATCAAGGTGTTCGACATCGGTCAGGGCAAGGAAGGAATCGAGGCGCGCTATGCGTGCAGGGGCTACATTGGATCGATCAACATTCTATGGCCCTCCTTTCGCGAGGAGATGATGGACCGCATGCGGGCCTACCTCAATCTGCCCACCTCGGAGGCGGAAGAAGGCGTCCTAACTCCCGCTGAGGCCGCCCCAGTCCGCTGAGCGGATTACCACTGGACTACACGGATGACCTTGCTTGATCTTAATGAATCGGGTCCCATCGGTGTCCACAACATAACAACAACCGTCTGCCCCGAAATCCATTCGGAACAGACGGTTGTTTCCTTAGAGGCTATTGCAGATGGTGCTGTACCCGGGTCAGACCCTGCGACAGGGCATGTCCTGCGCTTGCAGCCGAAGCGACCGCTACGGCCTCCATAATTTCAGCCTCCGTAGCCCCCTTCGAGCGAGCTTCCTCCATATGATAGAACGTGCACAGCTCATTGTTCGCGAACAAACCGATGCCAAGAGCAATCAGCTGCTTCGTCTTCTCGTCCAGCTCTCCCTCACGGAAGCACACGCCCGTGAAATGATGATAAGCCTCTGCCATCTCCGGCATGCTCTGCTTCAGATTGAGAATTTCATTCTTGTAAGCTGTTACTTTGTCATTGATCATGTCCAAGCGTCTAATCACACCTTTTCTGAATAATCATGCGTCCAGCTTAAGATGTCCGACGTTCGGCTGATCTATGCCTTATGCCCTGCCTATTGCCTGCTTATCATCTGCTTATCCTCTGCCCTATGGTTCAATCGGGCTTACCCGCGGCTCGCTCTTGAGCTGGTAGCTGTAATTCCGGTCCAGCTTCACAACGCGCCGATTTCTCCGGCGGATAATGACATGCTGGGGATCCCATGCCACGACGAAGCCGATAATATCATTGCTCTCGAGGCCGTCCCGGACAACCCGAACAAGGTCGCCGGACAAGCGAAGCTCGTCCAGCCGTTCATCGCTAATCATAGTCGATCATTCCCTCCCTTAGAATAGGATGCGCATTTCCTGCAACAAAAAGACCTAAATGAAACCATTTAGGTCTTCCTGTACGATATGGATAAACATCTGAAGCCTCAGATGTTCTATATTCCCATTAACGCTGCGCTGGCTCAATGCTGTCATTCTTCTCGTACCAGAAATCCAGCACCGTCGAAGACATGACGCGCTTCTCGATATATTCCACTTGCTGCGGCGTAAACTGCTCCTTCCACTCGAAGGAAAGCTCTTCGCATAGACCGGCAATCGTCAGAAGTTCGGACCAGGCAACATATCGTTTGTACCAGAAAAACTGAGGATGTTCAATCATATAGGGATATAGATCATCGAACTCCGTATGTTTACAGTCCAAAGCACGTTCAAAGTGTACCTTCGCTTCATTCAGCTTCTCAATCATAAACGGCTCGGTTACAGGTTGTTTCCCCATGTTGCTGCCTCCTCTCTCTTGCCTATACCTCTTTATTATAAGCGAAAATGCCCGGGGCGAAAAGAATTTGTTGTGATTTTAGGCCGAAAATTCGAATCGACAAGCGGTTGCCCACTTAAAAAAACAAGGTTCGCCAAGCTTCGCTTAGGGCGGCAGTTGGTATCGGCAGCGCGCGGATGCGACTGCATCGGCAGGATCGATCGGGATCACCTGCATCCCGGCTAGTCGAAATGAATATGTCCGTCCTCCAGCGAAGAAATGGTGACCAGGGATTCCACGCGAACATTCTGCTCGCGGAGTGTCCGCGCACCCGCCTGGAAGCTTTTCTCGATCACGACGCCAAGACCAACAAGCTCCGCGCCGGCCCGGCTGATAATTTTGATCAAGCCTCTGGCTGCATCGCCATTGGCAATAATATCGTCAATGAAGAGTACTCTGTCATTATCCCGTATATACTGCCTGGACACCATGATGTCGGTCACAATCCCTTTTGTAAAAGACGGAACCCGTTCGCATAAAGCATCCGGATCGGCGAGCAGCGTCTTTTTCCGCCGGGCGAACACCATCGGCACCCCGAGCTCCAGCGCAGCCGCAAACGCGACCGATATGCCGGAGGATTCCAGCGTAATCACCTTCGTCACGCCTTGATCCCGAAAACGCCTAGCAAATTCCCTGCCCATATCCATAATAAGAGCCGGGTCCACTTGATGCGTCAGCAGGGCGTCCAAGATCAGCACCTGATCCGACAGCACGACCCCCTCTTTAACAATCCGCTCCTTTAACCAATCCATCCACAATGACCTCCCACCCATTCCTTTGTCGTAAAAGTAACATATTCAACCCTTGTACGGCAAGTACAAACGCTCCACCCGTCACTTATCCGTCATGTAATTACACGGGAATTCGTCATTATACCTGACATTGGGAGTGGAGCCATCGGTTCACCTTACCATGTGCCCCTTCTGAAGCACGGTGTAAGGATGTTGCAGTGTGATGCTCGCTTGTGCGATGCATGGCAGTGTGCTGCATGGCAGTGTGCTGCATGGCAGTGCGCTGCATGGCAGTGCGCTTCCCGCCAGTGTGCTGGGAAGCGCAAGCACCAAGCACAATCCCCCTAAACCCAGCGTGGCAGGACAGGTTCGAGTCATGTCCATGCGCGGTCAGGCATACCTTGTACTATACACAGATGTGCCGATCACACCATTAGCAAGGGGGCTTAGCGCTTGAAGGATATTATCCGTGTTTTCCAGATCGCTTTCACATATATCGGAACCATCGTCGGCGCAGGCTTTGCCACCGGCCGTGAAATCCTACAGTTTTTTACCCAATACGGTCACTGGGCAACCCTTACCATCATTCTCGCAACCGGTTTGTTCATTTGGCTCGGCACGAAAATCCTGATGATCTCCAGGCGGATCGGCGCGAAATCGTTCGAGGATTTAAATAAATTTTTGTTCGGCTCGAAGTCAGGGAGCTGGATCAGCGTGTTCATGTTCGTCATTCTGCTTGGCGTCAACAGCATCATGCTGGCCGGCGCCGGGTCGGTGTTCGTGGAGCATTTAAATATCGGTTATCAGACCGGCTTGTTCGTAACCATGATCGGGGCCTACTTCATTCTGAGAAAGGGCATCCAGTCCATCATGACCATGAACTCGCTCGTCGTCCCCATGATGATTACATTATCCATTGCGGTGATCTCGCAGACGTTCCAGGCTCCCGGCGCCACCCGGTTTCTCACCTTAACGACGGATCAGAGCCTGCCCGCGGCATGGCTGGCCCCGCTTCTGTACACCGCCTTTAATTTGGTGCTGGCGATGCCCGTACTGGTGCCCCTCGGCAATCAGACCGAAAATACGAATGTCGTAAAATGGGGCGGCATCCTCGGCGGAGCGGGGGTTGGATTTATGCTGATGGCTGCCCATTTCGCCTTATCCGCGCAGATGCCCGGCATCGCCCAGTTTGAAATTCCGATGGGGAGCATTGCCGCTCATCTCGGCTGGTTCGTGCAAATGATCTACCTGATCCTGATCTTCCTCGAAATCTTCAGCACCTTCGTGGCGAATATATACGGGATAACACTGCAGGTGCAGCAGTGGACCTCATGGTCCTCAAGAACGATCACTTTCGGGATCATGCTGTTCTGCTATTTCTTCAGCCAATTCGGCTTCAGTTCGCTGCTGTCGCTGCTCTATCCGATCTTTGGCGGCCTCTGCCTGCTGTGGGTGCTGCGCCTCACCTTGTTCGGCACCCCCTTGACGAACACGAAGTAAGCGACCAGCATTTAATCGAAAAAAAGACCGGTTTCCTCCGACTGGAACCGGTCTTCCCTTATATTTACATTACGATGACTTGCGCCCCGGGAATACGCTGCCGGATCTGATCTGTAACGTGCGGATGACACGTCATCATGACGATCTGGCGGCTGTGCGACAGCTCGGATATCAGCTCCAGGACATACCCGAGCCGCCGGCTGTCAAAATTGACGAACAGATCATCGAGCATAAGCGGAATGCCCGCCGCATGCGGCATGGATTGTACCAGAGCAAGCCGCATCGCCAGATACAGCTGCTCCGCCGTCCCCCGGCTCAACTTCGCGCTCTCGACAAGCCCGCCGTCCGGCCGCTCGGCTAATAGGGCATGATCTCCCATGCGCATAACGATCCTGCTGTAGGTGCCGCCTGTAAGCTTCGAGAAATAGCGGGAAGCAAGCCGCAGCACCTGCGGCTGCTTCTCCTGTTCATAGAAGCGTCTTGTGCGCTCAATCAGCCCAGCTGCAATGGCGCGAACGGCATATTGGCTGACGAGCTCCTTCAGCTCTGCCCGCTGCTCCTCCAGCTGCTGGTTCGCAGAGTCGCGATTCCCGGCGGCCTCCAGCGATTCCCGCTCCTGCAGCAATCTTCCGCGCCGCTCCTGAAGCTCATCCCGCAGCTCAGCCAAAGAGGCATCGGCCGCCTCCCGCTCTTTGAGCATGGCCTCCAGCGCCGCACCGTCGGCCGATTCAAGCAGCTGTAAGACCTGGCTTCGGAGCTGGCTGCCCAGCCCGCTGAACATCGTGATTTCATGATGACGGACCGTGCGCTCCAGCTCTTCCTTTCGCCGTGCGGCAGCGCCCATCCGCAGATAGGCTTCCCCGTCGGCTGCCCCGGACAAGCCGAGCAGCTGTTCCTTCCGCTGCAGCACTGCCGAGCGGGCTTCGTCCGCGGCTGCCGCTTCTTCCTGCAGCTCCAAGAGCCGATGCCGAAGCGATTCCCGCTGTGCCGAAGCCTCTTGATACTGCTTCCAGCGCCGGTGCAAATCGCCGAGCAAAGACAGAATGGCATCCGGGGTAGTCAGGGACTCTCTGTTTCGCTCCGGGTCCTGTTCGCCCTGAGCCAGCTCAAGGCAGGAAGCCGCATAAGCCTTGGCATCTCGCGTTAGCTCAGCGATCTTTGCCGCTCTCGCTCTCTGCTGCCGCACGATCTCTTGCCCCTGCTCAATCGCACTAAACATATCCAGCATCGCATCAGGCGACAGGCTCTGCGGCAGCAAACGCTGCATCAGCCAGGATTCCCACTGCCGCTCCAGCTGGACAAACCGCCTCTCTTCACTTTGAATTGCACTCTCGATCGCCGATCGCTCGGCAGCCTGGAGCTTAACCTTCTCCTCGGCCGAAAGGCACTCGGACGTCAAGCGGTCCAGCCGCTGACGCCATGCCTGCCAGGCATCCATGACCGATCGGAGCTCCCGCAGCTGAGCCTCCACCGCGAGCGGATCCCGCGCAGGCCGCGCTTCGGTCTTCGCCCGTCGGCTCCCCCGATACTCCAGCGTCGCAGCGGCAGCATGGTATGGACTGGAAACAAGCTCCGACAACAGTTGTTCAACCTCATGGGCATCATCTCCGCCGGGCTCCCCGGCAGAAGGGGAGGATTCCCGGGAAGGACTGTCCTTCACATTTCTTCGGCCGCTCCAGATCACATAGACCATACCCGCCAGCATGAGCACGCCGGATATAGCTGCTGCGCCGTTCGCACCGCTCCAGAACAGGAAGGACACCAGGACAACCGTTAATATGGCCATGACGGCAAGCAGGCCCGAATAAGCGGACGGCAGCCAGCCATGCTCGCTTGCCCCGGAAGCCTTAAGCTCAGGCAGGGCCTGGCTGAGCCTTCGCTCCCGCCAGCGCTCCGCCGTCTGCTGAAGCCGGCTCCATAGCATGGCCGTCTCTTGTGGCGAGCGGGGCTTAAGCATCGCAAAATTCTCTTTCCCCCGCTCCATCTCCTCGCGCAGCTGCCGCCGTGCTTCGCTTAATTCAGACTCCGCAGCGACTGCCGCCCGCTGGGCTCCGCGCAGCTCCAGCGACAGCTGCTCCATCCGGCGGTCATAGCCGGCAAAGGCAGCTCCGAGCCGCCGAACCTCCTCGCGTTCGGCCGCCGAGGTGGACAGCGCGAGCAGCTCCGCCTCGGTCCAGCCCGGATCGATGCTTCGCAGCAGCCCTGCAAGACGGTCGGCCTGGGCCGTTTGCTCTGCCGTAAGCTGTGCAAGCTCGCGGTTTCCCGCCTCATACAAACTCCGCTTGCCCCATAAATCCTCAATTCGCTGTCCCTGCTCCTCCAGCCATGTCAGCCGGGGCATGTCGGCAAGCTTCGCCTCGGTATCCCCGAGCGCACGCTCGATCCGCTGGATCTGCGCCTCCAGCTGCAGCAGCTCCTCTTCGATTCTCTCCCACCTCGCGGCACCCTCCGGCGGGAAGCTGCCGCAATCCGGCAAGCCGTCCAGCTCCAGCTTGGCCTCACGCCAAGCCAGCCACAACGGGCGGATATCAATCGCCTTGCGCAGCAGCGTTAGATCCTCTGCAGTGTCCGCGCGTTCAAGCTCCAGCCTCTCCAGCCGGTCCTCCGTTTCCCGGATAGCATCGATGACCTCGTTATAACGAGGGACATACGTCCTGCTCTCTGTCACCTCCGCCTTGAGCTGCTCGATGGACTGCAGCAGCTTTGCCGCATGCTGTACTTTGCCCCGCGGCTTATACAGCTTGTCCATCTCCTGCGTCAATCGGCGCTCGGCTTCCAAAATATTCGCGCCGCCGCCGATTCCGGCATGGAACAGATAGCCGCTGATCTCGGCGGACTGCAGGCTGCGAATTTCCTGCAGCTCGCTAAGCGAGATGGCAAACAGCTGCCGGAACATATCTTTCGATACACCGCCGAGCGCTTCCCGTTCAAGGTCATACTGCCCCAGCTCAAGCACCGTGCCGTCACCGGCCTGCTTCTGGATATGTACGCGTTCCTTCCGGCTTCCCGCAGAGCCCTCACTCGGCTGACCAAAGCGGCGGATCGTCCATAACGTTCCCTCATCGTCCAAGAAGCGCAATTCTCCCCCATGAACGCCGGAATCCGCCGGTTCACCGCGCTCCGCCGGCACACTCTTTCCGGGAAAGCCGTACAGCATTGCTCTTATAAAATACAGCACCGTGCTCTTACCCGCTTCATTCGGCCCGTACAGTACCGTTACCGGCGCCTCGATCGGGATACGCTTGTCCTGTACGCCGCCGAACCCCTGAATATGCAACCGCTCAAGCCTCATATCCCGGCACCTTCTCCCCGCTTAGACTCTTGAGTCAGCAGCGTAAGCGTCAGCTCCTCCGCCCTGCGCAGCCAGTCCAGCAGTTCTTCGGCGGGCATGCGTTCGAGCAGCGCCCGGATTTCGGCATGCTCCATCAGCGGCGCCAATGCATAGGGTACAATCCCGTCGTCCGCAAGCAAGCGCTGCTCCGACTGCTCCTTGCGAGCAAGACGGAGCAGTTCCCCGGCGAAGCTGTCCTCGGCAAGCAGACGGTCCAGATCAAGCACATCCCCGGATTGAAGCGCGAAGCCCTCGATCCAGACGCAGCCGCCGTAGCCCTGGGTCTTCGCCTTAGCCGCTTCCCTTCTCCTCATCTCGCTTAGCAGCTCATCGAGCACGTAGCCGTTTTCAAGCTGCCGGTGGACAGGACTGCGGCCCGTGATCATGACCCGGACCAAACTGAGCTTCTCCCTGTTTTCCTCCGCAACCTGCCCGAGCGTACGCTCCAGGTATTGCCTCCATTCGTCCACGCTGCCGCATCCATCGATCGGCGCTTGCACCAGGCTCCACCGCATGGAGTCCAGCTCATGGAAGCTCAGCACGGTGTTATACCCCTCGTCGACATCGACGACATAGCACCCTTTCGGTCCGGTTTCCTTGATATGCCGCCCTTGAATATTGCCCGGATACACAATATAGGGCGATTCCTGCAGCATCCGACGGGTATGGATATGCCCGAGCGCCCAGTAGTGATAACCGGCCTGCGACAAATCCTTACGCGTGCACGGCGCGTACGTTTCGTGCTGGGCATCGCCATCCACATTCGCATGAAGCAGCCCGATATGATAAAGCTCCCGGGTTGCCTGCGGATAGGTAAGCGCAATATTATCCGTCACCTTCGATGTCGGATAGGACATGCCGGTGATCTGCGCCACCTCCCGCTTGTCCGAACGCCGGACGGCCGTCACCCGGGAAGGCTCGGCCCCGAACTCTTGAACGTTCGGGGGCAGCTTCACCGCAAGCTTCGCGCTGTCCAGCGGATCGTGGTTTCCATGGATAACGTATACCGCTATTCCCTCCCGCGCCAAGGACTCCATCGCATCCAGGAAGCGAAGCTGCGCGCGGAGCGAAATGTTGGAACTGTCATAAATATCGCCGCTAATGACCATAAAATCCACCTGCTCGCTTACGGCAAGCCGAACCAGCCGTTCCAGCGCCCGGAAGGTCGAATCCTGAATGAAGGAGCGCATCCCGTCATCCAGTCCCCGCAGGCCGATGAACGGACTGTCTAGATGGAGGTCCGCAGCATGTATAAATCGAAATGAAGCCATAGCCGCTCTTTAGCTCTCTTTCTTCGGTTGATAATTCAAATACATTTTTTTCAGCTGATTGACTGAACGGGACAACGAATATTGGTTTTTCGCCTTATCCGACGCGGTCCGGGCCAGCTCATACCGGTACAGCGGGTCCACGATGACCTTCTCCAGGGCGTCCGCCAGCGCATTCGGATCCTCCGTCGGTACCAGCAGCCCGTTCACCCCGTCCTCAATCTGCTCCGCAATACCGCCGACATTGGTGCCGACTAGCGCAAGGCAGCTCAGCGCCGCCTCCGCGAATACGGAGCCGAAGGCTTCCGCCCTCGATGGCAGAACGAAGATATCAAAGAATGGCATGAATTCCTCGGGATGAAGCGTATAACCGTAAAATATCGTTTCCTGGTAAATGCCCAGCGATTTGGCCATCTCCTCCAGCTCTTGGCGAGCAGGGCCGTCTCCGATGATATGAAGGACATAATCATGGCCTTTTCGTTTCAGCTCGGCGCAAGCCTGGAGCAGAATATCCAGTCCCTTCGCAGGAACAAGGCGGCATACAGTCACCAGCTGAGGGACCGTATTTTCATGGGGAACCGGCTTAAAGCGCCGATCGTCGAATCCGTTATGGATGACCTCGATCGAATCGGCTTGATCCACATATGGAGACATATAGGACTTGAAGGATTCCGACACCGTCACCAGACGGTCGCTGATAAACTCAAGCTCTTTGTACAGAGAGGTGAGGAAACGGTGCTCAGGCCCGCCCTCTCGAATTTTTCCGTTCAAAATCAGCTCCCGCTCATAACTCGAATGGACGGTTTGGATAAGCGGAACCTCCGGGAATACGGCTTTCATGGACATGCCTGCAATCGGATGATGGCTATGAATGAGATCATAAGGCTTTTGGATGCGCAGCCGGGTCCACCATAAATAATCCCGGTAGGTCTGTATATATTTTGCAACAATCGGACTTTCCTCGAATTCCTTCCAATCAAAGGTATGAAAGACCGGATCCTCGTGGCCTTTATTGCGGATCCGCTTCGGGAGCCAGAACATCTCCATCTCCCATCGGGAGGAATGGAACCGTTCCTGCAAATATGGAATCATCGACGATACGCCGCCCGGCTGTTCAGGAGGGAAGAATAATGCTTGAAGAAGTTTCATGGGGATCTCCCTTTCTATAAATCTCTTTCTTTAAATCTCTTTCCAGAATCTTTTTCGATATGATATATTAGAACATATGTTTCATGCAAAGGAAACCTACAGGAGTGAAGCCATTTGTCCACAGATTTGACCTCTTGGTCGACTTCGCCTCTGCCAATGATATTCGCTGTCTGCGGGGCTTGCATCGCGTTCATGATGCTGATCATGTGCCTTTTTATGTACAGCAGGCAGCGGAAGAGCGCATATATTTATATGGCGGCCGCTTTCTCTTTCATTATGACACACGAGGGTCTGAACATCCATTCGGCATGGATCGGAATTGTCGATTTTTCGCCAGAACCGATCGTGCTTCGCATCATCCGCCTCTTCTCATTCGTGCTGCTCAATATGTCCGTTGTCATGCTGTACCGCAAAATCAAGACGATGCATTACTGGCTCCCGCTGCTGACCGCCGCCCTTCTATTGCTTCCGCTGATTCTTCCATCATTTCTGTCCTTCACCATTGATCCGGTCTGGCAAAGCGTATATTTTGACGTCATCTTGCTCTGCGCTTTATATGTCGCCTTTACGAAAGGGGTTCCGCGCATCGGGCAGCCCGTGAAATATGCGGTCGGACTTGCCGCCTACGCTCTGTGGTTCGCGCTTCAAGCCGTACAAACCTACACAGGCATCGTATCCATCCCGCTGCAGGGCTTTGCGCTCGCGCTCCCGGTGTTGTTCTACACCCTTGTATTCTTCATCCTGTTCCGGCGGATCGTAGAACTGATGCAATCCATCTATCGCTCGGCGATCACGGATGGCTTGACCGGCCTATACAACCGGAGACATTTCATGAAATACCTGGATCACTACACTGCCCAGGCTTTGAAGATATCCGCGATCTTCTGCGATATTGACAATTTCAAGAAGCTGAACGATACCCAGGGCCACGCCAGAGCCGATGAAGTGCTGAAGCAAGTGGCTGCCATCATGGAAGAGGAGCTAGACGGGATCGGGATTACCGGCCGATACGGAGGCGAGGAGCTGGTTGCGCTCGTGGTGGATCGCAAGATCAAGCCCTCCCAGGTTGCCGAGAATATCCGGGCCCGCGTGGCTGCGGAGACCATCGTGACCATCAGTGTCGGATACAGCGTGCTCCGTCAGGGCGTCCAGGGGGACGAGCTGATGAATCAAGCCGACAAAGCGATGTATCATTCAAAAACGACGGGTAAGAATAAGGTTACCGATTACCGCTCTTTGGAGGAATTGCTCAATGAGCCGAAGGAAGCCGCCGTCCAGTAAAGGCCAAGGCCGTCCCTTAATCAGGGCGGTCTTTTTTTGCGGCAGAGCGGGTCGTAATGTATTCTTTACGAGCACCGCTGCCGCGTGATAAACTATTGACCGTTCCTCAAGAGCCCGGGAAGTTGCCGCATGGAATTCGCATGATGTTTCGTCCTGGCGCGGCCGCCTTCCTAAGTGCCGTTACCTTATAGTTGCTTCTGCGTGAGCTGCTCGTGGTTACGAGAGAGAACAACGGATATTTTGCACGAAAAAGGAGCTGCTGACCGGATGGGAAAGGAACAACTGCCCGCCGACTTCGTCTCCCGTATGCAGGAGCTGCTTCGAGAGGAGTCGGACGATTTTTTTGCCAGCTATGACATGCCCCGCACGCAAGGCCTTCGTCTTAATCTGCTGAAGGCGGAACGGGCTGCTGAACCTGTACGGAACATCCTGCGGGATTTCCGGCTGACACCGGTTCCCTGGTGCGATACAGGTTATTATTACGATGAAACGGTACGTCCCGGCAAGCATCCGTACCATACTGCCGGACTATATTATATTCAGGAACCCTCGGCGATGTCAGCGGTAGAGCTGCTTGACCCGCAGCCGGGAGAGACGATCCTTGACCTTGCTGCGGCGCCGGGAGGAAAAACCAGCCACATTGCTTCCAAAATGGCGGGACGCGGCCTGCTCATCGCCAATGAGATTCATCCGGAGCGGGCCAGAATCCTCTCCGAGAACGTGGAACGAATGGGTATTTCCAATGCCGTCGTGACCAGTGCTGCACCGGACGAGCTCTCCCGGCGCTTCGCCGGATGCTTCGACCGGATTATGCTGGACGCCCCCTGCTCGGGCGAAGGGATGTTCCGCAAGGATCCCGGCGCGATCGAAGAGTGGTCGCCTTCCCACGTGGAGCTATGCGTCTCCAGGCAATGGGACATTGTGCAGGACGCTTGTGCCATGCTGAAGCCTGGAGGCACTTTAGCCTACTCCACCTGCACCTTCAACGAAGACGAGAACGAGAACATGGTGCAGCGCATCCTCGCCCGGTATCCTGAGCTTCAGCTTTGCGGCATGAAGCGCCTGTGGCCGCACCGGGAACGGGGAGAAGGCCACTTCGTGGCCGTCCTCGTCAAGAACGCGGAGGGAGGATCAGCGGGCGAGCAGCCTCACACGGAGGCAGAGTCCAAGCGAGGCGGCAAATCACGCCGAGGAGACAAGCCCTCGGCGGAGCGATCCGCCCTTGAAGCGTTTAAAGCGTGGGCAGAGCAGGACTTACCGGGCCATGAGCTGCCTCCGGGCGCTCCTCTGTTGTTCGGGGATGAGCTCTATTGGCTGCCGGCCGGCGAAGGCTGGAGCTGGAGCGAGCATCAGCTGCGCGGGCTGAAAATTCTCCGTGCCGGCCTTCATCTCGCCCACCTCAAGAAGAACCGGATCGAGCCCGCCCACGCGCTCGCGATGGCCAGCAAGCCGGAGCAAGCCGCTCGCGCCGTCGATCTGCCCCCGGATTCGGCCGAGGTCTCGGCCTACCTTAGGGGTGAAACGCTATCGGTTCCAGCCGATTATAAAGGATGGACCCTCGTGACGACCGACGGGCTGCCGCTCGGATGGGGCAAGGCCAGCGGCGGACAGCTCAAGAATCACCTGCCTAAGGGCCTGCGCCAGTTTAAGTAATGACAGTGACATTTAAGGCTCCTTCATGCTTGACGACATTGCGGTAGATTCATGTGAGCCGTCATTCAAGCAAATAAGGCGCTGCTGCAGCCACATATCCGTGGTTGCAGCAGCGCCTTGTTTTATGCGCGGAGCATAATAGCACTAGGACAAGCAGTATTTGACCAAAGCTTCGTGAACGCCGTCTTCGTTGTTGGACGCGGTCACCGCATTCGCAGCAGCCTTTACCTCGACCGGCGAGTTGTCCATGGCAATGCCCATGCCGGCAAATGTAAGCATCGTAATATCGTTATAATAGTTGCCGATGGCAAGCACCTCTTCCTGCCGGTATCCCCTTTTCGCGGCAAGCTGCTTCAGCGCACTGCCCTTGGAGGCCTCCGCATGCATCAGATCGATGAAGTATTCGCCGCTGCGGAGCATATTAAGGGTCATCGTCCATGTGCTCCAGTCCTTGAGGACGGCGTCCATATCCCCGGGTTCGCCGAAGGCGGTAAATTTGACAACCGGGTCGGGCAGCTCCTCCCAGGCCGGGAGATTGCTCGGCATCATCAAGTAATTTTCATACATATGCCGGACAGGGCCTGCAAGCTCCTCCACATTGTCTACATACATTTCGAAGGCTGTATTGATGTCGAAATGAACACCCCGCTCCCGGCAATAGGTCATAAACGGATCCAGCTCCGCCTGCTCCATGCCGAACTGGTGAACGATTCGCTTCGTTTCAACCTCCACCGTAGCCGCCCCGTTATGACTGATTACATAACCGCCGAGCCCCATGCTCTCCATGAACGGAATCGAGTTGAGCGGTCCGCGGCCCGTGCACAGCACGATCTCAATCCCCTGCCTTGCAGCTTCCATCACGGTGTTCCTGGTTACCTCGGTTATTTCATGCTCATCATTCAGAAGCGTCCCGTCTACGTCAAGCGCTACTAATTTGTATGCCATTCTCTACCCATCCTTATCCACTTTTTATCGTTGTCTATATCTTTAGCTCGTCCATTTTATTCGTCCGTCGCCCGTCCGATCCCGGCCAGCTCCGCTTTCGTCAGCTCCCGGTAAGAGCCGATCTCGAGCGATTCGTCCAGCCGGAGGGTTCCCATACTGATCCGCTTGAGGTAAATCACCTTTTTGCCGACCGCTTCGAACATTCGCTTGACCTGGTGGAACTTGCCTTCATGGATGGTCAGCGTAATGCGGGAGCGGATGCTTCCATCGCCTTGCTCTTCCAAGGCGTCGATAACGAGCTCCGACGGCAAGGTTACATAACCGTCATCCAAAGTCACGCCCCTGGAAAATTGCCGGATATCCTCCTCGTCCACCCGTCCTTCGACGATCGCCTGATAGGTCTTAGGCACATGCTTTCGGGGTGACAGCAGCTCATGTGCGAGCTTGCCGTCATTGGTCAGCAGCAGCAGGCCCTCCGTATCTTTATCCAATCTTCCAACGGGAAAAGGCTCGAATACAAGATACTTTTCATCCAGAAGATCCAGTACCGTCCGTTCCCGCACATCCTCCGTCGCCGAGATCACGCCTGGAGGCTTATGCAGCATGAGATACACAAACTCCCGATAGGCGATGGTTTCCCCATCGATTTCGATCGAATCCGTATACGGATCCACATGCTTCCCCGGATCTTTTACGACAGTGCCATTCACTACAATGCTGCCGCTCTTGGCCTTCTTCTTCAGCTCGGCCCTGGAGCCGAACCCCATATTGGACAACACCTTATCCAACCGCTGTGTCGTTTTTCCCTTTGCTCTCATACGGATGTCCACCTCCAACCTGCCGGATATTCGTTCTTAAGCATGCCGCCCTGCCATTTGCCCCAGCCTGCCGAGTAGCCATCTATACAGACTAACACATATCCCTTTCCTTCTGCAGCCCCGAAAACTTGCAGCCGCTCCTCCGGTATCGACAGCGTCTCGCCCTTCAGGTAACGGATCGCTTCCCCGTCTTCCGAATGCAGGCTGATCGTCCGCACGAATTCCTCAGCGCGAAGAGCGGTTGCCAGCGGGTGGCCGGGAACAAAGCGTTCGTTCTTGATCTGACCCATATACCACCCGGGGCGAATCACCTTGAGCCTCTCCAGGCGTTCTTTCGGTAACGGGGACAAATACACATGATTCCCGTAGGTAACCGTATAACCATGTAGAGTTCCTGGCAGATCCTCCCTCAGAAACGTTGTAAAAGGTTCCAGCGAGATGGAGTCGGCAGGACGCCCGGAGCCTTGCTGGCGAGTCGAATCATGCTGACCGCCTCTTCCGCCTCCGCGCGGATTGCCTTTGCGCGGATCCCGGAGGGACCCCCGTCCCTTGCGTTCGCTTCGCTTCTCCTTACCGGATGAGACCGCCAGGTGGCCGCCGGCAGCAGTATCCACATGAACAGGGGGCGCTTGTTCATCAGCTTCCTCCATCCGTGCAAGCTCGCCTTCCCGGCGCAGAACGGCAACAAAATGGCCTTCCCCTTGAACTTTATGCGGCCACAGCCTGCCTGTTCCGGCGACCTGCTCACGCACTTCAGCGGAGATATGTTCCATGTGCCGAGCTAACCACTCGGTTTCCCCCGGCGAAAACGGGCCCGAATGATCGATCGGTATGACCCGGAAATCCGGATGCTTCATCAGAAGCTCTGCAATCATTCCCTCATTCTCCTCCGGCGAGAAGGTACATGTAGAATATACAAGCGTTCCTCCCGGACGCAGCATCTTCACGGCTGAATGCAAAATGTCGCGCTGCATTTCGGCAAACGTCAGCGGGGACGACTCCTCCCAATATTTCAGCATCGACTCGTCCTTGCGGAACATGCCTTCACCTGAGCAGGGTGCGTCAATCAGTATTTTCGTAAAGGCCTCGGGAAAGGCCTCGGCAATCCGCTCCGGGCTGTCATTAAGCACAATGGCATTGCGTACCCCGTACATTTCCAAGTTTTTGGCCAGCGCTTTGGTGCGGTCCGGATGCAGGTCATTGCTGACCAGCACCCCCTTACCCTGCAGCTTGGCAGCTATTTGCGTCGATTTCCCGCCCGGTGCGGCGCACAGGTCCAGCACGACATCGCCCGGCTCAACGCCAAGGAGCTCAACCGGAGCCATGGCGCTCGGCTCCTGAATATAATACAGCCCCGCATGATAATACGGGTGCCGTCCCGGGCGCTCCCCTTCTTCAATATAATAGCCGGTCTTGCACCAAGGTATCGGGTCCAGCTTATATGGCGAGATGCGGCGGAAATCTTCATCCGAAATCTTCAGCGTGTTGACCCGGATCCCGGCAAACGGAGGCTGTTCGTAGGATTTCATAAAATTGTCATAGTTCGGTCCCAGCAGTGTTTTCATCTTCGCCTGAAACGGCGAGGGCAGACGTAATGCCATGTTTAGTACCTACCTGTTCTGTATCAGATCTGTTGCCCGCTTATTTCGTCAATATGTAGCGGCGTTTCGCATGTTCCGCTCCTACCGTTAATATTGTATAATAAACTACATTAAAAAGGACAAGTCCTTATAGAGGTTGTTCAAAAAGTCGTCTTTTGATCACGAAGGGGGTCATAAAGTAACTCGACCTTTTTGAACTCTCACTTGTGCGCTTATTATTAATCCTTAAGGGGTGTATTCATGAATCGAAAAAAAAAGAATAACTACACAGCGCTTTACGCATTCGGAGGCGTATTTGTTGTCCTTGTTGCGGCGCTTGTCATTCTGAACCTCTCGGGCGGGAAGAGCGACCTGTACGGCGGCAAGAAAATATCCAGCCTGAATCCGGCTACGCAAGAGCTGCTGAATGATCCGAACTATCAGAATATCATACTTCCGGATCAGTTGAAGGACAAGGTCAACAACAAGGAGAACTTCTTCGTATACTTCTTCGCATCCGACTGTCCGCATTGCCGGGCGACAACCCCTGAACTGATGCCGCTGGCCAGCGACGCCGGCATTTCACTGCACCAGTACAATCTGCGTGAATATCAGGAAGGCTGGAGAGATTACAATATCGAGTTCACCCCTACCCTTGTCTACTTCGAGAACGGTGTGGAGAAGGAACGCATGGTCGGCGGTTTGAAGCCGGAAGGTGCATCGGAAGGGTACAGCTTGGACGATTTCAAGCAATTCCTGGACAAATATAAAGGGAGTGTGACGAAATGAAGCGCACTCGGGCCATCCTATTTACCTTCATGCTGTCAGGCATGCTACTTGCCGCATGCGGCGGCAAGGAATCTGCTACCGCAGGGCATCATCATGGGGCCGCCTCCGAACGGTATGAAACAACGGCAAGCGTGAGCGAGATGCCGAAATTCCTATCAAGCTACACCGACAATACGCAGGCGACCTATGCGACGGTCGGCGAACTGGAAGATATCATTAAAGAGATCAAATGCTACTGCGGCTGCATGGACGAGGAAACCGGCTATCACGATTCCCTTCACCGCTGCTTCATCGCCGAGAACAAGGACGGCGAGGTGAAATGGACGGACCATGGCGCCCAGTGCGGCATATGCCTTACCGAGCTTCAGGATGCGAAGCGGCTTCATGACGAAGGCAAATCCGTCGATGAAATCAAGCAATTTATCGACAATAAATATAAAGGCACCGAGTCCTGATTCGATATATTTGCAAAAAGAAGAGCTGCTCTCAAGTAGATTATTCTACTGACGGGCAGCTCTTGTTTATCTTTTCTATATCTTGCGCTAACTCCTTGATCGATATTTCCGACCATGCATTTCGCTTCCCGGATTAAGAGGACAATCCTTGCTTCGCACGCGGCCGTTCCGGCTTACGCCGCTGCGGCACATTCGGAGGAATATGCCTCGAGGCCTCATCGACGGCTTTCCGAAGCTTCGGATCCACGATGTCGATCGTCAAATCCCGATACGGAATCGGGTATTGCTCGTACCCGGACAGTCCGCGGACATACTCCCGCATCTCCTCCACCAGTTTTCCCATCCGGATGCCCAGCTCATCTTCGGCATAGCCTTCGAGCTTGTTTACGGCGCTGCGAAACATCTTCAATCCGCCCCGAATGTTATCGTTCCGGAAATGGAACAAGGCGACAGCCGCTTGAAGGAGCCCCTTGTATCTCGGATCCTTATCCGTATCGAGCCAAAGCTCCTCCAGCACCTCATGACATTCGAAATAGTCCCGGTCCCGGTTGAAGTAAACGAGGAACGCTACGTACAGCCGCTCATACATCGTACTCGTTCACTTTCTTCTTGGCCTGTGACAACAGCTCCTTCACCTCGTCCAAGAGCAGCTTCATTTCCTCCATGTCATGCTCCTGCCAGATGGCGTTAAAGCGCTCCTGGAAGGAGATCGCTTCGTTGACCAGGTGGAAAAAATACAGCTGGTGAATCGCATGCAGCACCTGGGTCGTTATGTTGGAATCATCCTCGAACCGACGCTGCGCTTCCAGTATTTCCTCGCGGATGCTGGACATTTCGGTATCGAGCGTGTTCGCCGCTTCTCCGGCCTTTTTCAGACGTTCCCGGATATCGTCAGGCAGGCTTTCTCTATATTTATAGCTGAGCGAGTGCTCGATCGTAGCCCAGAAATTCATCGCAAGCGTCCGGATTTGAATCTCGGCTAGCACCTTCTTCTGCCCGAGCGCGGTCTGCACCGGATACTCGATGATCATATGGAAGCTGCGATAGCCGCTTTCCTTAAAGTTTGTTATATAATCCTTCTCATATAATACCGTCAGGTCCTTCCGTGCCCGAATATACTCGGCAACCCGCCGGATGTCTTCCACGAATTGGCACATGATCCGGATGCCCGCGATATCCTCGATTCCGGTTTCCAGCTGATCCATAGGAACATTAAGGCGTTTTGCCTTGTCCAGAATGCTCGATATCCGCTTGACCCGGCCCGTTACGAATTCGATAGGCGCATATTCCTCCCGTTTCTTCAGCTCTGCGCGCATCGTCTTGAATTTGACCTTCAATTCTTCAACGGTCTGCTCGTACGGAAGCAAAAATGTCCCCCAGTCTCTAACGTCCATTGCCCTTGCCTCCTGTCTTTACCCCTTTACCGATGATTCGCCCCGACAGCTTCGGAAATATGGCTGAAGCCGTCCTTGGCCAGCAGCTGCCTCAAACCGGCGTGCAGCTTGCGGTTGACCTCGGGCCCTTCATAGATAAGTGCCGTATAAATTTCTACCAGGCTGGCGCCTGCGCGTATTTTCTCATAGGCATCGGCTGCCGTGAAGATTCCCCCGGAGCCGATGATCGGCAGCGCTCCGCCGGTCTGCTTATAAATCCTGGAGATGATTTCAGTCGAGCGCTCGCGCAGCGGCTTCCCGCTGAGCCCGCCGGTCTCTTTGGCGTTGGTGTGCGTAAGCCCCTCCCTGGAGAGCGTTGTGTTGGTAGCAATAATGCCGGACACCCCGCTGGCACGGATCGTCTCCACCATGTACTCCAGCTCGGCATCGCTCACGTCCGGCGCAATCTTGACGAGCACAGCCTTCCGGCTGCCGTGAATCTCCGCCTGCCGGTTCATCTCGTTCATCACCGCTTCCAGCAATGACGAGAGCTCGCTGCCGTGCTGCAAGCTCCGCAGGTCCGGCGTGTTCGGCGAGCTGATATTCACCACGAAAAAATCGCCATACGGAAACAAAGCCTGGATGCAGGCCTCGTAGTCGCCATTCGCCTTCTCGTTCGGCGTAACTTTATTTTTACCGATGTTGACCGCTACCGGAATCCGGCGCTCCTTGAGCGCGGACAGCCTCTTCGCCATCGCATCGGCGCCTTCGTTATTAAAGCCCATTCGATTGATGAGCGCCTCATCCGGAGGCAAACGGAACAGCCTCGGCTGTTCATTACCCGGCTGGGCTTTCGGCGTAACCGTACCAACTTCCATAAAACCAAAGCCGATGGAGGAAAATCCCTTGACGGCTTGCGCATTTTTATCCAAACCGGCGGCAAGCCCGACCAGTGTCGGGAAGTGAAGTCCGAACAGGTCCACGGCCAAATCCGGGGTTTCGCTCACGCCATACATCCCCCGCATGACCGCTTCCGCGCCGATGACGCCGGAGGCACGCCCAAGGCCGCCGACCACGAGATGGTGGGCCTTTTCCGGGTCCATTTTGAAAAATAAAGGTTTGCCTATATTGCGGTACAGCACATCGACTCTTCCTCTCATCCAATTAATTTCTCTACCCTTCAGTTTATCCGTTTCCGCCGCAAAAAGAAAGTTTTTGGGCATAAACCGGGCGCGCTTGCGTACGGACATGTTATGGATTTTTGGGCGCAAACCCTATACAATATAAGGAAATCAGCGATTATTTCATTGAGAAAGAAGGGAACGCCATATGTCAGCCAAACGAAAGCCTCCAGTCCTGCAGCAAAAAAAAGAAGAGGTTAACAAGAAAGCTCTGCTGTGGATCGGCACAGGCATCGCACTCCTTGTTATCCTCATTATCGTACTGATTGTGATTTCCCAGCCTTAATCAAGCCAGTGATACACTTTGGCGGGGTTGGTCTGACCCTGGCTGTGCTTCAGCTTGAAGCGCTCTTTCGGCGTCCACAGGTCGTCAGGCAGAACCCCTTCCCGAATTTTCACCGAGGTTCCCATCGGAACGAGATCGAACAGCTCTTCGACATCCTCTTTCAGCATCCGGATGCAGCCCTCGGACTCGTCCGCGCCGATGCTGTCCAAATCCTCCGTGCCGTGTATCGCGTACTGCGTATCGGATAACTGCATGCCTCGTGTGCCGTAGGGGCCTCTGGTCGTCCCATTCGGGTTAACCACCTTATCGCTGATCTGAAAATCCCCAAGCGGCGTCTTGGCTCCGCCAAGCCCGACCGCATAGTTCCGAAGCATGATCTTACCGCTGACCACGGCGAGGCGATGCTTGTCCTTGTCAATGATGACCTGCAGCGGCTCCTTGAAATACGGAGCTCCGTCCGGCGAGGTGCCCCAGTATCCGGGCTTGTCCGCCGCTTCTCCTTCTTCCGCATTCCCCTTGGCATCGTCTTGTACCTTGCCGGGAGGGGCATCGTCCTGTTTCAGCTGAATCAGGACATCAAACATGTCCTCCATCGCAGTCGAGCGCCCGGACAGCCAGTTGTTCGGAAACGGCCGAGTCAGCTCATCCAGCGAACTCGGCAGCCGCCCGTGCCGTGTTTGATAGTTCTCCACCGCCTTCTCCAGCACGGCCGTCTCCAATTGCAGATCCGCCCACTGCTTCGCGCTGCGGGCCAATCCCGCACTGCTTTGCGGCTCGCACTCGCATTCTCCGGCAGCTCCTTCGAACGGCGTAATCGCTATTTCCCCTGCCCGGTCCCGATGCAATGCATATAACCGCTCCATATCGCTGCTCCAGAGCAGCCACTTGCCCCGGAGAGGCATACCAAGCGCAACCGACCATGAAGGTAATTGCTCGGGATGCATTAGAAGGCGAGGCAATGCGCTGTCTCCCTCTTCGTCCGCCCCGTCGCCGGCTACTGCGTTCCTGCCTTCGGCCACAGCTGTGAACATCGGTTTACCCGCACGTTCGCCCACCGCTTGCCTGATCGCCGCTGCGGAAGCCGGGGCTTCAGGCTGAGCATCGGCTTCCGCCGGCAATCCTCCCGGATATCCCGGAGCTTGCGCAGGCGGAATGAGAACGAGGAGCAGCAGCGCGAGGGCTACCAGCCAGCGCCGGTTCCGCCTCCGCTTGAGCTCCTTCTCCCGCTCGAGCTGCAGCAGACGCTGCTCGTAATTTTTCCATATGTCCGAAGGGACTTTGCTTAGCTCGAAGGCCTCGTATACCTCCTCAGCCCGGTTATAGCAGTAAGTGGCCTTGCCCTGCTCTCCTGCCCGCTCGTACTCCTTGCCCAGCAAATACCAGGCCATCTTGTTATCGGGATGGGTCTCCACATACCTTTTAAGGTACATTGAATTGTTCATATGAGAGCCTCCAATACGGCTTCAATTGTTATCTAGATCTGGATATGTCCATATCCTTTATATCGGATCCTGCATCCGGAATATGTATAAATTACAGATTGATGCCATATGTCATTCTAGCCTTATGTCCTTATGTCATGCTAGCCCCATATTTTCTGCCCCATGTCATCTTAGTCTTACGCCACTCTCTCGTGTATGTCGCTCGCAATTATCGTCATTTGCGCATACGAAAAACGTCCCCTGCCGCTGCAGGCAGGGGACGTAAGTTATGAGTTCATAAATATAGGATGTTATAGTATTTAGCCGACTCGCAATTATTCAGCGTTGAACGGTTCGTCAGCGATGCGGATCGAATCCGTCGGGCAACCGTCGCAAGCATCGAGCATATCGTCGTGCATGTCTTCCGGTATTTCCGTCACCCCGCGGTTATTGTCCCCGTTAAAGATTACTTCCGCCAGGCCTTCATCATCATAATCGTAAATATCAGGGGCTGTTGCTCCGCAAGCGCCGCATGCGATGCATGTATCTTTATCAACCCAGGTGTATTTAGCCATAGTCTCTCTTCCTCCTGTATATCTATAAACATTCTTTTAAATGAACAAAATACAAGCCAACGGATTTGCTCCGCCATCTTCATATATTAATACAATTTTTTTAGGAATACAAATAAATTTCCTAACATATTCCGACAAAACGACGTCTAATCTTCGTTATTTCGCGATTGGCCATGCTCTCTGGCAAAGTCCATCTGCAGCGATGTTCCTCTCCGTTTATGATCGCGGATGAGGGACGACGGATCATCACCCAGCATGCCGGCCGTCAGCACGGCGCTCTCCCCGAATTTATTGCGCAGCTCGTCCATAACCCGGGTCAGCGACTCCTTCTTCGGCTGCTTCTCATAATCGAACAGATCGAGCTGAATCGCCGCTTCCTCCTTCCGGGCAAGCTGCTGCAGCGTGACGCCGAGCAGCCTAAGCGGGCGTTCCTGCTTCCAATGCCGATCATACAATACACAGGCTTCCCGGTAGATGTCTTCCGTATTCTCGGTCGGAACGGAAAGCTGCTTCGATCGGGTGATCGTCTTCATATCCGGCGTGCGCAGGGTAATCTGGATCCCGCTGGCCATCAAGCCCTTACGCCTTAGCCGGCGCGCAACCTGATCGCTTAAATTCAGCAGCACGCGCTTCGCTTCGTCACTCGAGGTGACGTCCTGCGGCAGCGTCGTCGTGTGCCCGATGGATTTGCTCTGCTCCCGTTCCGCCACGACAGGTGAATGGTCAATCCCGTTCGCGGCGCGCTTCATCCAAGCCCCCGTCACGCCAAAGGCCGAAGTCAGCAAATGTTCATCGGCTTTGGCCAGATCGCCGATGGTGAGAATGTTCAGCTTGCGAAGCTTCTCGGCCGTCTTGCGGCCGATGCCGAACAGCTCGGCGCACGGCTTGCCCCACAGCACATTCGGCACATCCCGGATCCGGAGCACCGAGAGCCCGCTCGGCTTCTTCATGTCCGACGCCATCTTGGCGAGCAGCTTGTTCGGCGCGATGCCGACGGAGCATGGCAGGGACAGCTCCTCGCGGATCCGTTCCTGGATCTCCTTCGCGATATCGAGCGGTGTGCCGAATTGCTTGGAGCCGGTAATATCCAGATAGCATTCGTCGATCGACGTCGCTTCCAGCAGCGGCGTGTAAGCATACGCTATATTCATAAACGCATTGGAGTACTTCCGGTACAGATGGAAATCAGGCTGAATGATGATCAGGTCCGGGTACAGCCGCAGCGCCTGCCTTACATTCATTCCCGTGCGAATGCCGAGGGCACGTGCAGCATAGGAGCAGGTAACGATGACCCCTTTGCGCAGCTCGACGCTCCCGGCGACGGCCGTCGGCTTGCCGCGATACAGCTCCGGCTCTTCCGCCTCATGCACCGAGCAGTAAAAAGCATTCATATCCACATGTAGAATGACGCGGCCGCTGGCCGGATAATAATCATCAATATGTCCCATGGGGATACCTTCTTTCTGTTTGGTACGGTTCTATCTTAAATCCGAGACGCGGTTAATCTCATATTCGATAAGGATAAGGTTACATTCCTGACGCCTACAGCATACCCCTCGACGAATCGAACGGTCAAGACGGCTTGCTTTCTTAAAAGTTTGTTTTACTCTGTTACTTTCCCGCAAAGAAATGCTATAATACAAAATTATAAGAAAATCGTATACCAACAAGCATCATAAGAAGCACTGCTTCAGGCTTGCGGCATCTGGAATGCAAGCGCTATGAATGAATCACACACAAACTAAAAACAGTCCATCCCGGACACCCAAAAAGGAGGACATCATGTCTAAGTCCATTTCCATCTTTGATACGACGCTTCGCGACGGAACCCAAGGCGAAGGAGTCAGCCTGTCAGCGGACGACAAGGTCAAAATTGCCAAGAAGCTGGATGCTCTTGGTGTTCATTATATTGAAGGCGGGATCCCGGGAAGCAACAGCAAGGACATCGAGTTTTTCAAAAGAGTCCAGGAGCTTCGCTTAACCTCCAAAATAACGGCGTTCGGCAGCACCCGCCGCAAAGGTTCCGTTGCGGAGCAGGATGCGAATCTGAAGCGAATCCTGGAGTCGGGCGTACAGGCCGCGACGCTGGTAGGGAAGTCATGGGATTTCCATGTCCATACGGCGCTTCAGACGACGCTGGAAGAGAATCTGTCCATGATCTATGATTCCATCGCCTTTCTTAAGCAGAAGGGACTCGAGGTTATCTTTGACGCCGAGCACTTCTTCGACGGCTATAAGAATAATCCGGAGTATGCGGTTGCCGTGTTGTCCAAAGCCCGTGAAGCAGGCGCCGATTGGCTCGTCATGTGCGACACGAACGGGGGCAGCCTGCCGCATGAAATTTCGCAGATCGTCACTTCTTTGCAAGGCCCTCTGCCAGGTGCCAACCTGGGGATTCATACGCACAATGACTGCGAGCTGGCGGTAGCCAATACGCTAAGCGCTGTACAGGCCGGGGTCCGCCACGTTCAGGGAACGATGAACGGATACGGGGAACGCTGCGGTAACGCGAATCTGTGCTCCATCATCCCGAATCTGCAGCTGAAGCTCGGTTACGAATGCATCGGCGAAGAGAATCTGCGGACCTTGACCAATACCGCAAGATATATCAGCGAAATTGCCAATGTCAACATGCCGGTCAATCAGCCGTATGTCGGCAATGCGGCCTTTGCCCACAAGGGCGGCATCCACGTCTCCGCCATTTTGCGCGATTCCCGGACGTACGAGCACATCGAGCCTGAGAAGGTCGGGAACAAGCAGCGGGTGCTCGTATCCGAGCTGGCCGGCCAGAGCAATGTCGTCTCCAAGGCTCAAGATATGGGCATAGCGCTCGATCCGGCAAGCGAGCAGTCAAAGCATATTATCGGAAAGATCAAGGAGCTTGAGCATGAAGGCTACCAGTTCGAGGGTGCCGACGCATCCTTGGAGCTGCTGCTGCGGGAAGCGAGCGGGGAGCTGAAGGAGTTGTTCACCTTCGAATCCTTCAAAATGCTTGTCGAGAAGGCAGCCGGACAGCCGGTAGTCTCCGAGGCCTTCGTTAAGGTGAACGTTGCCGGGGAGAGCATCTACACGGCGGCTGAAGGCAACGGACCGGTCAATGCGCTTGACAACGCGCTCCGTAAGGCGCTCGTTCAATACTTTCCAACGCTTAAGGAAATGCATCTGGCCGACTATAAAGTGCGCGTCCTGGATGATAAAGACGCCACTGCCGCGAAGGTCCGCGTATTGATCGAATCGAAAAACTTCGAGAATTCATGGAATACGGTCGGCGTATCCAGCAACGTCATCGAAGCGAGCTGGGAGGCGCTGGTCGACAGTATGAGATATGCCCTCCTCGGCCAAATATCGCCGGAGCATGTGCATGCAGCCGAGAAACGGCAGGGGCTGGTCAATCACTAATCACTACTCCACTTAACGAAAAAGAGCGCGGGTATCCAAGCAAGATCGGATACCTGCGCTTTTTTATATGCCGCCGCTTACTCCTTGACAAGCTTCGCAACCTTCTTGTGCAGATCTTTCGGATCAGGCGCACCGAGTATGATTTCCTGGATGACGCCGTTGCGATCGATCAGGACGTTCGTAGGGAAGGCTTGGCCATGGTACAGCCCCTCGAACACCTCCCCCTTCGGGTCCGTGAGGATCGGATAACGAAGATTGTAGTCTTGAATAAACTGCTCTGCTTTTTTCTTATTATCGTATTTGCCTACATTAATCCCGTAAATCTCCAGTTCATCTGCGTACTGCTCCGCCAGCTTGTTAAGCTCCGGCGCTTCCTGCTGGCAGGGACCGCACCAGGACGCCCAGAAGTTGATCAGCAGCGCCTTATCACGCGGGCCTCCGGCGGAATACGTCTCTTTGTCATCAAAGCCTTGGAGCGTAAAAGTCGGGGCGAGCAGCCCTGCTTTGGCTCCCGTCTCGGTCGGAAGAGGCTTCTCCTGCAAGAAGACGGCCTCGATATCGTCGCCGGCCTGATTATAAATGACGGCACCCGCCGCGATAATGATCAGAACCAGGATCATGATGTTACGTTTCATGGGTATGGATTCCTTTGCTATACTTAGTAGGATGCTGCTTTGAAGAAGCGTATCCCCGCTAATATCAATCAGCATCCAATACCTATTGTACCCTGAAACCGGCAACTTTCAAACCACGCAGCACGAAGATAGTAATTGGAGGATGACCATGAATAAATCAGAGAATCCGTTCCGCCCCATTCTCCTCTGCAGGCCCGTATTCGAGCAGATGGCTGCTTATACATACGCCGCGCTTCCTCAAGAGGCATGCGGAATCCTTATCGGGCAGGGGAATCATCAAAATGCACCGATAAGCGTATCGGAATTTATACCTGTACCGAATACCGCCGAGGATCCGCTGCATCATTTTCGGCTTGAGCCGGCGGAATGGACCCGCCTTCTCCTGTCGAAGCGCGGCATCATCGGCTTGTTCCACAGCCATCCCTCCTCCCACCCGGAGCCCTCACGGAAGGACCTTGCCGACCTGCAGGCCTTCGGCGGCCTGTTCAGTATTTATCTCATCGGCACACCGGCTGGAACCGGGACAGAAGAGCTTAAGCTGAACGCCTACCGGGTTGAAGCACGCATGGACAAGGATGAACGAGGGGTTAAGAAAATACAATCGCTCCTCCCTCATACCTTCGAGATCCGGGACGATGGTTAGACAGCCCACCCCGGCTGCTGAACGATACTGCTACTGGCCCTTCAACGGCCGGAAACGGCTCGGGGCTCGTGCTGCGATTCAATCCTTGCCTAAATAAACGTACATATCGCCAAGCGTTTCGGCAAAGCCCCGCTCCTGGATTTCCCGTATATAGCGCGTCCACAGGCGGGCGGTCATCCGGGCATCGGACAATGCCTGGTGCCTTCCTTCCACCGGAATGCCGCTGCTTTGCAGCAGCTCATCCAGGCTGTAGCCAGTTTGTCCGGGGAAGAGCTTCTGTGCCAGCATCATCGTATCCAGCAGTCTGTGGGAGAGACGGACCTTAGACGTTTTCCACAGCGCCGCATTCAGAAACCCCCGGTCATGCGCGGCAGCATGGGCAACCAGAACACTGCCGCCGACAAAGCTCATGAAATCGCGAAGCCCCTCCACTAAAGGCGGGGCTTCATCGACCATAGCCTGCGTTATGCCCGTCAGCTCCGTGATCGAAGGAGGCACCGGAGCGCCGCTGTTAACGATCATGTGGAATTCATCCTCTTCGATGATTCGCTCTCCTATGGCCCTGACCGCTCCGAACGATAAGATTTCATCACCGTGCTGATGATGGAACCCTGTCGTCTCCAGATCGAACACGACGACCTCCAACTCGTTCAGGGGCGTCCCCAAAGCTTCCGGCCTCCGGTTATCCTTCATTTGCGAACGGATAAAGGCAAGCTGCTGCGCCGTCTGGGCACCGCGCATTGACGTGATGGCGGAATGGATGTTGCGGGGGCGGAGCATATTCCAGAACCCTCCGCCCGGTTGGACTGGCTCTGTCATAGGTTCCTCCTTTCCGCAAAACGATGCTCTCGCTGCAAGGAGCGGTGAATCCGTCTCACCACGCCCAGCGTATCGCGGAGCTCATACTGCACGTTTTTGTTCTTAAGCTGCTCTTTCTGAATATAACCGCTGCTCTTGACTAGCCCATCCTCGATGCGCCAAGGAGTATCGTTACGGTAACGCAAGGCTGTAAGGAATGCGCGCTGCACGCTCTCGAGCAGCAAATTATCCCCTTCGAGCAGCATCACTTTCTCCATCCGCTTCAAGGTGGAATGCTCGATAATTCCCCGCTGCAGCGCCATCGTTCGAATGCTGTTCACCAGCGGGATATACATCCCGTATTTCACGTCAAAATCGCCTGCATGCTCGCCGAACCTTTCGGTCACGATTCTGCCCATCACGTTTAGCGTAGCTTTATGCCGGACCGTGTTTCGCAACACGGCATGCGTAATTCCCGGATGCTGCCCGACCGAGCTTCGGAAATGGGACAGCCATGCATCAGAAAGCTCGGGGCATCCGGCGATGAGGCGAAGATCGGAGGCTATGATCAGATTCCGGATCGGCTCCCACTCGTGATTACTGCTCCATTCAAGGATCTGATTCTTCCAGTCTTCAAGACGCATACTCCACAAGGGCTCGGAGCACATCACCCTGCCCGGACATTTTGGATAACCCAGCACTTCCAGCATGTCGGCGAGTCTCAAACCGAATTCGCGGAAATATGCCAGATCCTCCCCCTGCATCTCATCGCCGATGATCAGACCGTTATCTTGATCGCTCCATAATGTCGCCTCCTGCCTTCCGATGCTGCCAAAAGCAACAAAAGCATAACGTGCGGGAAGCCGTCCGAAGCCGGCCTCCCACATGTTCTGCTCACAGAGCTCCGCTGCGCGCCTGTTGATCTGGTCATGCATGCTGTTCACGGAAGCGACCCACTCCAAAAACTCCATCTTGGGGCGCAGATCAAGCAGCTGCTGTTGACATGTAATCCGTACATCACGCAATTGCTCGACTGAATTTGCTTTCTGAATGTCCGGCATTTCCGAATGCTCCGGAAGCCGGTTGACGGATGCTTTGGATTCCATGCTGCGGCCTCCTTATTTATTCAATCATTCACATGACAGTAATGCTTAAAGCGCAGGATCACTGCCCGGTGCCGGATTCGGTCCGGTACGGAAGCTGCCCGATTTTACTTCGGATTCGGTCATCAGCTTCATTTGCTCCGGATAACCATACGTTCCGTGCTCGCTGATGTCCAGACCCATCAACTCCTCTTCCTCCGTTACGCGAAGACCCATCGTTACTTTCATAATGTACAAAATGATAAAGGAGATCACGAGCACGAATGCGAATGTGCCGATCAGCCCGAGGAGCTGCACGCCAAGCTGGCCGAAGCCTCCGCCGTAGAACAGTCCTGCTTTACCGACGCCGGTAATTTCAACAAGTCGTGGAGCCGCGAACAGGCCTGTGGATACCGCCCCCCACATTCCGGCGACGCCGTGCACGGAGAACGCGTATACCGGATCGTCGATGCCTTTGCGGTCAAACCACTGCGCCGTGAAAAAGGTAATCGTTCCTGCAATCGCACCGATAACGACTGCGGCCCATGGCTCTACGAATGCACAAGCGCCGGTGATTGCAACGAATGCAGCCAGAATACCGTTGAGCATGCTTGGAATATCGGCTTTGCCGAGCACCGCCCAAGAAATGAGCAGGGCTGCCAGCGCGCCTGCTGCCGCTGCGATATTCGTATTTAAAGAAACGAAGCCGAAGAATCCGTCCGTCAGCGCCGAAATGGTGCTGCCCGGATTAAAGCCGAACCAGCCGATCCAAATGATAAATACACCGAGAACCGACAGCACTTGGTTATGGCCGGGAATGCTGTTGGGCTTCCCGTCTTTGTTGTATTTGCCAAGACGAGGCTTCAGCAGAATAGTAGCTACCAGAGCTGCCGTAGCACCGGTCAAGTGAACGACGGTCGAACCGGCGAAATCCTGCATCCCCAGAGCACCGAGCCAGCCGCCGCCCCATACCCAGTGAGCAACGACCGGGTAAATGACGATCGTGAACAACAGTCCAAACACGATATACACGCTGAGCTTAGCGCGTTCTGCCATGCCGCCGCAGGCGATTGCCAAGGATACGGCAGCGAAGGACAGATGGAATAAGAACATAATCGTTGTCGGCACATCATAAATCGACAATGAGTCGAATGAGCTTGCGGCATTATCTCCGCTTAGGAAGAAGCCCTCAAACCCGAAGAAGCTGTTGCCGTTGCCGAAGGCCAGACCAAATCCGAACGCCCAGAATGCGACAATCGAAATGCCGAAGGTGAGGAAGGTCTTCCCAGCGACGTGCCCGGCGTTTTTCATCCGGACCGAGCCTGCCTCCAGCAATGCGAAGCCGGCTTGCATAAAGAATACAAGCAAGGCAGCCAGAAATACGAATACGGAGTTTAATCCCGCCGTCAATTCAACGTTTGAGGCCCCTTCTTCCGCGGCGAACGCATTAACCGGAAACACCAGTAATGCGAGCATCCCCACCATTAAACCAATCCATCTTTTTTTCATCAAGCCTTGCACTCCCCTTCATGTCATATAATATAACACAAGTTCAAATTCTTATTGTTATTATAGGGAGCATCCTTCGCGATTTCAACGGCTTTTTTCAAAAAAATGATAACAAACCGCCGTTTTATGTAATAAAATATAACATATAGTGTTTACAGTGCAAACTCTCCGTACATTTCTTAGGAAGCGGTATAGGGGCATCGGCCAGCATATTCGTCACAACTATGACGTTTGACTGTACGGTTCCGAATCATGTATCATATTTCTATTAAAATGAAAATATATTGCTTTCATTAATGTCCAATCAAAGAACCTGTGAGGTGATTTCATTATGGGGATCATGAAAGGAAACCTTTTCCGGATCGGAGAGCTGGCGAAGGCAGCCGGAATCAGTGAAAGAACCATTGATTATTACACCAAGCTGGGATTGATCTCCCCTGAAAAACGGACGTTAAAAAATTACCGTTTGTACAGTTCCGAAACCTTAAGCACGCTCGAACGTATTAATCAGTTGAAGCAAGAGAAATATACTCTCGAAGAGATTAAGGACAGATTGAACCGGTGGAAATCCGTACCGAATGATTCCGAAATGACCGAAAAGCTGACCGAACTGGAAATCCAGATGAAGCAGCTGGAGCGCAACGTCAAGGAGCTCAATCCGCTTCTTCGTGAGATGAAGCCTAGTCAGGCCCGGGAGGTACTTGCGAATATTTTGCCCAAAGGAGCTGCATGTATCGAGTCACTTCAAATTTTGCTGAATCAATTCACGTCGATGTAGTCATGTAGCAGTCACAATCTTATTACGATGGGGGTATGATAAATGTACGCTGACTGGATGTTTGTTCTTATTATCATCGCTTTTATTTTCTCTTTATGGGCACAGTTCCGGGTAAAAGGAACGTTTAATAAATGGGCTAAGGTTGACAACAGCACCGGATTGACCGGCTATGATGCCGCACGACGCATGCTCGACGCCAACGGTCTGCACGATGTGCCGATCGAACCGGTGCCGGGCGCACTGTCCGACCATTACGATCCCGTTAAACGGGTGGTTCGCTTGTCGGAGCCGGTATATTACGAGCGTTCGATCTCTGCGGTTTCGGTAGCATGTCACGAGGTGGGCCACGCAATCCAGCATGCCGAGCATTATCCGATGCTGGTGGCGCGTCATAAGATGTTCCCGGTCGTTAACTTCGCTTCCGGCATCGCACCGTTTCTCCTAATTGCCGGGTTCCTGTTCCAGGCGATGAACCTCGTCGGTCTCGGTATCATCTTCTTCTCTTGCGCCGTGGCTTTCCAGCTGGTAACACTCCCTGTCGAGTTTAACGCCAGCAGCCGTGCCCGCCAGTTGATGGTTCAGGAAGGTTATATTGCGAACAACGAAGAACGCGGTGTGGCCAAGGTACTGAATGCTGCCGCTCTGACCTATGTCGCAGCAGCGCTGATTTCCTTGCTGGAGCTGATCCGTTACATTATGATCTTTACAAGCAATCGAGAGTAATCTTGCTTACCATCACCCCCGATCGGGCCGCTAGCGGCATGATCGGATGACAATCCAAAGATGCAACAAGCAAAGGGCCTCCCCTTACAGCCGCTACCGGCGTAAAGGGAAGCCCTTTTTCTGTGGAAACTTATGATAATTCGAATAACGAACCGCAATGCGCTAACTAGGGAGATGAAACCGACTCCCCTTCTTCTCCTTCCGGCTTGACGGATGGATCAATCCCGAAATATTGAAGGAGGAATGTGCGGAAGGCCTGGGCAACAGGCGGAAGCTTCTCATCCGCGCGATGAATCAGGCCGATTGAACGCGTAACCTTCGGTTCGGAAATCTGAACACGGGCCGGCTGAAGCGGGTTGGTCTGAAACAGCGCCATTTCGGGGAGCAGACTAACCCCCATGCCGGCTGCAACCAGTCCCCGAATCGTATCCGTCTCTTCCCCCTCGAAGGCGATCTTCGGGGTGAATCCGGCTTCCAGACAAGCATGCCAGACGATCGGACGGAGGGAGTAGCCTTTGCTGAACAGCACAAACCGCTCATCCTTGAGCTGCTCCAGCTTGATCGACTTCTCGCCGGCCAGCGGATGATTCGGAGGCAGGATCGCGAACAGCTCCTCCGTCAGCACGATATCTCCATCCACCTGCTCATGCCGTTCCGGAAACGGCGACACGAAGGCCAGATCCACCTCCGCCGTCACCACATCCCGGATCAGCGTCGGAAACATGCCTTGCTTGAACCGGAATTTGACGTTCGGATACTTCTTCCGAAACTCGGCTACAATCGAAGGAATCAAGTGTATGCCAAGGCTGTGAGGAAATCCGATGCGAATCTCCCCTTGCTCCGGGTCCAGAAATTCATGAATTTCGACGACCGCCCGCTCCAAGTCTTTCATGATGCTTTCCACCCGTTTGCAAAAAAGCTGTCCGACCGGAGTCAGCTGCAGATTCCGGCCCTTCTGCATGAACAAATTAACACCCAGCTCTTCTTCCAATTGATGAATCTGACGGCTGACGGCTGACTGAGCCACATGAAGCTCCTCCGCCGCTTGGGTAACGTGTTCCTTCTGCGCAACCTTTACAAAGTATTGCAACTGTCGTAATTCCACGCCTTTTATCGCTCCATTCTCATTCCCTAGAAAACTTTATCGGATCATTCATTATATTTGTTACAGCACCTCTACAGATCTGATTAAGTCCTCTGCTTAAATAATCGAATCATCAGACCATAGAGGAAAAACCCGCCGATCAGTCCGCCGAAATGCGCGACGAGGCTGATTCCCGGCGTAAAGGAGAGGACAATCCCTAAGATCAGCAAAGTGAACAATGTCCTGCGCGACGCCATGTCCATGACATGCCGTTGAAAGAGCGCAATATACAGATAGGCTCCGTAGGCCCCGTAGATGGCGCCTGACGCGCCCACAAGAGTCTCATAGCCTTCCATACGGCCGTAATAAGCCAGGGCGATCACGTTCCCCAGAATGCCGCTGAGCAGGTAGAGCAGCCCGAACTTCCAGCTTCCCATAATGCGCTCCAGCGGCGGGACGAAGACGAGCAGGGCAAAGCTGTTAAACAGCAGGTGATCGAACCCGTTGTGCAAAAACATCGCCGTCACGTAACGCCAAGGTTCCCCCGTAAATTGCGGCAGATCCGTCAGCGCCCCGTATTTCAGCAGCGTGATCGGATTTCGGGAGCCGCCGTCGAAGACCGTAATAAAGAACATCACCAGGTTTGCAACCAGCAGCAGCGAAGTGACGGGATAATAACGGAGATAGCTTCTCCAGTTCTCATAACGAACAAATATCATAGCATCCTCCTCTTCCAAGCCAAACAGGACGTCCGGAAAGTGGACATATCCTTTTTAAAAAGATTATAATGTACCATGAACCTGATCACCAAACTTTGATATCCAAGGAGGAGATTTCTCATGGCTCAAGAACGCACGGGGGCTGCCACATTCAAGGGCAATCCTATTACACTTATCGGACCTCAGCTTAAGGTTGGCGATTCGGCACCTGATTTCACGGTGAGCAAAAACCTGCTGGAGGATGCATCCCTTAAGGACTTTGCAGGCAAAATCAAGCTGATCAGCGTCGTCCCTTCCCTCGACACCGGCGTATGCGATGCGCAGACCCGCCGCTTCAACGAAGAAGCCGCAGGGCTCGGAGACGACGTTGTCGTGCTGACGATCAGCGCCGACCTGCCGTTCGCCCAAGCCCGCTGGTGCGGAGCAGCCGGCGTCGACCGTGTCATTACACTGTCGGACTACAAATCCCGTTCTTTCGGGGAAGCCTACGGCGTGCTCATCAAGGAATTCCAGCTTGATATGCGCTCGATCTTCGTGGTCGACAAGGAAGACAAGATCGCCTATGTGGAATACCTCGGTGAAATGACAGAGCATCCGAACTACGAAGCGGCCGTCGATGCCGTGAAGTCTCTTCGATAGAACCGCTTAGCCGCGGTTACATACGAAAATAAAAGCATCACCTTTAAAAAAGCGGGAGAGCAGCTCTCCCGCTTTTATCTATTGCCTAAGCATCCACTTTATACTTGCCGAGCTTCTTGTCCAGCACAGCGTACAGGTTCAGGATGACCCGGTAATTCGCCCCCAGGTCGCCCAGCGAGCCGCGGGAGGCCGAATACATATCAACTGCGCTGCGTACGGGACTGATGCCCAGCACGGATACGGTAATGTCCAGCGTTCGTCCGAAGGACGTTCTTTTCTCGAGTGTGATTTCTCCAACGGACTTTACTTCATGCAGCACTTTATAGCCCGGAATTTTTTTGAGTGTCGAGGTAACCTCTTCAAAACACTTTTCTTTTGAAAGATTGTAATAACGCGTCTTCAGCTTGGGATCTTTCGCACGGTCGCTTGTGCCGTCATAGCTGCGCACGATACCGATTAGAACTCGTTTTAATGACAAAGACCGTTCCTCCTTTATAAATGACCGTTCCTTTACCTACTAGTTTAACATTGTTTAGGCTTTCAGCAAACCTTTATATCCAGCAAAAAAAGGCATCTCTTCACTTCGGATTCGAAATAAAGAGATGCCGCTTCATAATCAGTACGAAACCCGCCTATGCCGTCCGGTAAACATTGTCTTCGAACCTGCTTAAGCAGGTGGGTGACCGCAGAACCGCTTATGAATTCCCCTTGTCATATAGACAGGGCTTTCCAGCCACGGTTACATATTGATCTCCCTAGACATCGTCATTGGTTCAAAACAACGGAAAACCGAAACGAACATCGCAGGATGTAGTCTTATTATAGGGGGTTTTGCCGCAAAAGTAAACCTATGAATTTCGCGGTTTCGATCCTTTATCCTCGGTTTTGACGTTATCCATGCTTTCGAGCAGCGCCTGCTCCGTCTCCGATTCCTCTTCCTCGGCTTGTCTCATCTTCTCCTGCTGCTCCTGCATCTTGGTAAACGTTGCATAGAAGTTAAAGAACGCGAACAATGCCATCAGGCAGAAGAGGAAGAACACGAACAGCACAGGCATTTGCGTGCCGATATATACCAAGATAGCGCTTCCGGCAAGCGTCGAAAACACCCGGAACGGACGAATCAAGGTCAGCAGGACCGCATTTTTCAGAAGCTGGGTCGTCTTCATCTCATAATGGACCGTCATGGAAAAGAAATTAAACAACGAGACGAACAGCACGATGAGCAGCACCAGCATAACGATGCCGACGAGCTGAAAGCCGTCTCCAAGCTGCGTCATATACACCGTATAATCCACATACATAATCACGAACAGCAGGGTGTAGACGAATCCGCCGATCATGCTTTGCTTATAATTTTCCTTATAGCCCTTGAAAAACGTTTTAAATACAGGTACATCCGGGTTCCCCATCACCCACTTGCGGACTACGGTAAAAAGGGCAGCGGTTGCAGGGAACAGCACAAAAGGCGACAAGATCCCCAAAATCCAGTTCGACAGCAGCTGCTCGTTATGAGCATCCGGCGTCTGGACGGCCATCAGGAATTTGGTCAGTACGATAAACAGGAATGGCGATGTGCATAAAACCCATAAAATATTAGAAAACGCGATGCGGGTAATCCATTCGGTGAGCTTATATAAGCCACCCATGGCTCCTTTCATTTCCAAATCTTTTCCTCCTCACTCAAAGCATGCATGTATCTATTAATATACCTTATATCGCATAGGCATGACCAGAGCCTAATTTGCGGCGGTCTGGGTGAATATCCAATCGCATAACCTGATATCACCATAGGATATCTCGTAATCCATTCAAATCAATGCTTCAATTCTCACTAATCAGAGGAGGGAATATGCATGTCTAACGTAGGCGGTTACGGTTATGGCGGAACTACTGGAGTAGTTCTGGTTCTCTTCATCCTGCTTGTTATTATCCTTAGCACATTCTATATCTAATGGATGAATTAGCAGCTTAAATGCATGATACAGCTAAGCTAAACACCATTGAACTCGTAAAAAAAGACGAAGCGCCTCTGCCCCATGCGAATGCGGGCAGGTGCTTCGTCTTTTTCATTCCATTCAAGCGATGGCCAGCGGGCTATTGCCGCTGCCGATCGGATTACTCGTCTCCGCTGCGGTTCGGACGGCGTTCGCCGCCGCCGCTGTAGCTGCGCTGCTTACGTTCGCCGCTGTTGTTGCGGTCACGGTTGTAGCCGCCATCGCGGTTATTGTAGCTGCCGCCTCCGTCACGACCGTAGCCGCCCTTGGAGTAGCCTCCGCGGTTGCCGCCACCGCCTTCGCGGTTACCGCGATAGCCTCCGCTGCGGCCGTTATAACCGCCGCTAGGCTTGCGTCCGCTGCGGATGTCCGGCTTCCGGCGCTTCGCGCGAATCGGATCCTCCGGCGTAAGGTGGATATCGGCTGCTTCCTTCTTGTCTCCGGTCAGGAGCTTCATCGCAGCTGCAAGCAGCTGAACGGAGTCATACTGCTCCAGAAGCTGGATGGCAAGCCCTTTATATTCGGTCAGCTCGCCTTGGTCGATGATTTCCAATACGCGTTCAGCGATGACGCGCTGCTTGCCTTCAATGGCTTCGGCCATCGTTGGCAGCGGCTTGCGCGGAATCCGGTGACGGGTAACGCGCTCGATGAAGTACAGATGATCCATTTCACGCGGGGTAACAAAGGACCATGCCGTTCCTTCTTTCCCTGCGCGGCCCGTACGGCCGATACGGTGTACATAGCTTTCCGGATCCTGCGGCAAGTCGAAGTTGACGACATGCGTTACGCCGGATACGTCCAGACCCCGAGCGGCTACGTCGGTTGCTACCAGCACATCGATGCTGCCGTCGCGGAACTTGCGCATAACGGTGTCGCGCTGGTGCTGAGACAAGTCGCCATGGAGGCCGTCTGCGGAATAACCGCGTTTTTGCAGCGCTTCGGCCAATTCGTCTACACGGCGCTTCGTGCGGCCGAATACAATCGCCAGCTCAGGCGATTCCATATCGAGGAGACGGCTCAGCGCCTCGAACTTCTGACGCTCAGGAACCTCGATGTAGGCTTGGTCGATCAGCGGTGCGCTCACATGCTTAGGAATGACGGATACATGCTCCGGATCCTTCAGGAACTGGGAAGCCAGCTTCTGGATGTTCGGAGGCATCGTTGCGGAGAACAGCAGGGTTTGGCGATTTTCCGGTACCAGCTTCAGGATGGATTGGATATCATCCATGAAGCCCATGTCCAGCATTTCATCCGCTTCGTCCAGCACGACGGTTTGAACATCGTCAAGCCGGATGGTCTTCCGGTTAATGTGGTCAAGCAATCGGCCAGGTGTGCCGATAATAATTTGAGGCTTCTTTTTCAAAGCGCGAATTTGCCGGCCTATATCTTGTCCGCCGTAAATCGCAAGGGAGCGGATCCCTTTAAATCTGGACAATTTGCCGATCTCTTCGGCAACCTGAATGGCGAGCTCGCGGGTTGGCGTCATGACGAGAGCGACGATCCGCTCTTCTTCTTTCGCGATTTTGTGAATAAGAGGAAGGCCGAATGCTGCGGTCTTACCGGTACCTGTCTGTGCTTGTCCGATCATGTCCTTTCCGGTGAGGGCAATCGGGATGGATTGGGATTGAATCGGTGTCGCTTCTTCAAATCCAAGTTCCGTAATCGCTTGAAGCACTCGGGGCTCCAAGCCAAAATCTGCAAAATTTTTCAATAGGTTCATACTCCTTCTATCTGTGGACTCCACTTTCTTCTCTGTATTCTTAAGTAGTGGTAACGTTTATAGGCTTTCCCGGCCAGCAGGATTTTCTGCATGAGGTGAACCGGTATATTTCTCTCTGATCACCAGCGGTGTAACTGGTTAATGTATAATCATCCTGATAAGCTTCCAAAAAGTTATCATTGTAACGGACTACTCAAGAATATCCAATACATTATATCACAAAACATTTCTGGAATACCAGCAAGCTTCAAGAAGTCATAATAACCGGGAGGTGATTCCTATGTTGAAGCGTCTATGGACCTACTTCTCCATCCTATTCGGCGGCATCATCATTGCCGCAGGCTTCAATCTGTTTCTGATTCCGCACCATCTGCTCAGCGGCGGCGTTTCCGGCGTTGCCATGCTGATCGGTTATTTCACGCCGCTTAATATCAGCATCCTGTACTTCGTGCTCAACATTCCCATCCTCCTTGCAGGGTGGTTCCAGCTTGGAAAACATTTTGTCGTGCTCAGCGTGCTCTCGGTCCTCGTGACAACGGTGTTTCTCGAGATCATTCCGGTCAGCGCCGTCGCCACCGACATGCTCCTCTCCGCCGTCTTCGGAGGAATCCTGGTCGGCTTCGGAACCGGCCTGTCCTTCCGGGTCGGCGGCTCGACCGGGGGATTTGACATCATCGGCTCCATCGTCACGAAATATCGCGACTTTCCGGTCGGCAGCGTCCTGGTATCGCTGAACGCCATCGTTATCCTGGCCGTCACTTATCTCGAGAACGACTGGAACCTCGCGCTTGCCTCCATGGTGTCCATTTACCTGGCGGGCAAAATGATCGATATGCTGCACATCAGCCATATCAAAGTGACCGTGTTCATTGTAACGAATCAGACCGAGGCCCTGCTGGAGAAGCTGCTCAAGCGCCCACGGGGCGTTACGAAGATCAAAACCCAGGGGGCGTTCAGCCACAAGGAGAAGGACATGCTGATGACGGTCACGACGAAATACGAGCTCGCTGAATTAAAGCATATCATTACACAGACTGATCCGGACGCCTTCGTCAACATCGTGGAGACGGTTGCGGTGATGGGACAGTTCCGCAAGAACTAATTGCCAAGATGAAAACACGGCAATTTTTGTGGTATAATATGAATGCCAGGTTCCTACAATATTCATGAGCTACTCTTCGTTGCCCCAATTTTAATGTTTTTCCGTTTTACAATAAGAACGTCCTGCCTGACCAAATTTGGAAGGAGAGGGTGATTTTTTATGGAAATGGAAACGGTAAAATTGTCACAGATCGTCATGAAGTGGTTCCCGGAAATGATTCCGTTCTTCAGACAGAGCGAGCTAAATTCCATGATCGTTTTGAGGGACGGGCTGAATATTTTGGAGCAGGATGACGCTTTGGAAATTATTCAGTACAGCATTTGCGAACACCAAAGCCACACGCTGCTGCATTAATGGAATATCCGCTTGAAATATTTGCAAGATCAATGCCGTTGTTCACCGGTGCATGCCGCTGAACAGCGGCATTTTTTGCCCGAATTCTCCTACGACGACAGCCCGGCTTGGCCAAGCTTAAGCCCCTCATCCTAAACATTATCGCTCGTCTTTGCCGGTGCATTTCTAAAATCCGATGCAGGATCGTTGATCTAGGCAATCCGTCTGCAATTAACTGTCCTCCCTTCAATTTCCTATCGTAATTATGTCCACTTTCGGTAAATATGGAAAAGTCGTTTAAATTGCCCTTCACCCGTTTAATGAACCAATACCGCATGCTTTAGCTCCATATCTTGGGCGAATGTAACAAACCTGTTCTTTTTGAAAGCTGCGGTTCCATTATAATCATGGTGAATGTAGACAAGGGAGAGAGTAATTATGAACATCATCTTGGCATTTTTCATCTTGGCTGCCGCGGGCTTTGGCGGCTCCGGCGCGCAGGAGAGCCCGCTTACAACCCAATTGCAGGCTTCCTGGAACTCCGCCGTGATTCAGAGCATGCATCAAAATCAGGGGAAGGGTCAGGGACAGAACGGCATCAAGCCGAATACGACCGAGATCGACCCGCAAGTCGACGCACCGAAAGTCAAAGGCATTTATGTAACAGCTTACAGTGCCGGCGGCTCCAGAATGACACAGCTTATTGACCTGATGGACACAACGGAGCTGAACGCCATGGTCATCGATATCAAGGACGACGAAGGCTACATAACGTACAAAACCGATAATCCGAAGCTTCAAAAGCTTGGAAAGTCCCAGCCCTTTATCAAGGATATCCATCAGCTGATGAAACGGCTGGAGAAGCATGACATTTATCCGATCGCCCGTGTCGTCGTGTTCAAGGATACGATCCTGGCCAAGAAGAATCCGGAGCTGTCCTTCCGCAAAGGAGACGGCACCGTGTGGACCAACGGCGGCGGAGACAGCTTCGTCAATCCGTACAGCAAAGAGGTATGGGATTACAATATCGAAATCGCCAAAGAAGCAGCCAAGCTCGGCTTTAAGGAGATCCAGTTCGACTATGTCCGGTTCCCGGAAGGCTTTGAGAAGCGGGCCGACACTTTGAAGTATGTGAAAACCGAGCAGTCCCGCGTCGATGTCGTATCGGATTTCGTCCAGTATGCCCGTGAAGAGCTTGCACCGCTCGGCATCCGCGTTTCCGTCGATATTTTCGGCTACGCGGCATCGGTGCCGGCAGCAGAAGGAATCGGCCAGGATTTTGTAAAGATATCGAATAATGTGGATATTATCAGCCCGATGGTATACCCGAGCCACTACACGACGGGCTGGTTCGGCGCCGAGGTGCCGGATAAGGCTCCGTACCAGACCATCAAGGGATCGATGGAGGATACCCACAAGAAACTCAAAGAGCTGGGCGACAATAAGCCGATCATCCGCCCATGGATTCAGGATTTCACGGCCAGCTGGCTGGGCAAAGGGAATTATATCAAATACGGGAAAAAACAGATTGAAGAGCAGATTCGGGCCTTGAAAGATACCGGAGTCGACGAGTATTTGCTCTGGAACGCCTCCAACCGTTATACGGAAGGCGTGAAGTATAAATAAACCTTAAGAGCCAGGCCGATCATGCGGCCGGGCTCTTTTTCATGAGACTGCTCGAACAGGGCTGCGCTCCCATGCCTGAACGGAGAGATTGAGTTATTTCGGCCGGCATATGGACGTAAATGAACCTTTCGCTCCATTTACGAATATGGAGGCTTGGCGAAGGATTCATGTCTTGACATCGGATGCTATGATGATTGTGGGACATGCACTTTCCCGGTCCGAGCCTAAAAGGATGTCATTCTTTGGTTCTTTTACTGCGCGCGGTGTGGCGCGAATCTAACGAATGGTCACCGCTCGCATTCGGACAGCGTGCAAATACTAAAGAGAGAAAGGCAATATGCAGCATGCAATCTACCACGACGATCCAGGGGAAACTGAGGCAGTTCGCCGTCATTCTCATCCCCATTCTCGTAACACAGCTGGCTTTATCCGCCATTACTTTTTTCGATACGAATATGTCCGGCAAATTCAGCTCCGTCGATCTGGCCGGCGTTGCGATCGCCACCAGCATCTGGGTTCCGGTACAGACCGGACTCAGCGGCATTCTGATGGGAATTACCCCCGTCGTCTCCCAGCTAGTCGGCGGGCGCCAGGAGAACAAGGTGGCCTATCAGGTTAACCAGGCACTGTGGCTGTCCATCTTGCTGGCCGTTATCGTGCTCGCTGCGGGATACGCCGTCGTCCCGAGCATTCTCGGAGCGATGAACCTGGAGCCTGAGGTTCGCCATGTCGCCGCGAGGTTTTTGGCCGCCATTTCGGCAGGCATTATTCCGCTGTTCGCCTATACGGTGCTCCGCTGCTTTATCGATGCCCTTGGACAAACCAAAATTTCCATGGTCATCACCCTGATTACGCTTCCGATCAACGTCGGGCTGAATGCCCTCTTTATCTATGGCTTTTGGGGCTTTCCCAGGCTTGGAGGCGTCGGGGCCGGCGTTGCATCCGCCATTACCTACTGGGCGGTGCTGGTCATTGCGATCATAACCGTCCACCGGGTGCACCCGTTTGCTGAATACGGCATCTTCCGCAGTTTCTCCAAGATTTCCTTCAGCGCTTGGAAGGGACATTTGAAGATCGGATTGCCCATTGGCTTCTCGATTTTCCTGGAAACCGCCGTGTTTGCAGCCGTAACGTTGCTGATGAGCGGCTTTGATACGGCTACGATCGCCGCGCACCAAGCAGCCTTGAACTTTGCCTCCACGCTGTACATGCTGCCGCTGAGCATCTGCATGAGCTTAACGATCCTGGTAGGCTACGAGGTCGGATCGGGTCGGATGAAGGATGCATGGCAGTACGCCAAGCTTGGGATCGGCACCGCCGTCATCCTCTCGCTGATAACGGCCGTCATTCTGCTTGTTGCCGGACGCCAGGTTGCGGGCTTGTACTCGAATGAACCTGCCGTAATCGCACTCATCCAGCAGTTTCTCCTGTATGCGATCTTCTTCCAGATCTCGGACGCCATTGCGACACCGACGCAGGGAGCGCTGCGGGGGTACAAAGATGTGAATGTGGCTTTCATCCTGGCCCTCGTCTCGTTCTGGGTGATCGGCTTGCCCGTCGGATATGTACTGGCCAATTACACGGATTGGCACGCCTTCGGCTATTGGATCGGCCTCATAACGGGCCTTGCCGCCGGTGCAGCGCTTATGCTGAGGCGCCTGGTCAAGATCCAGCGCAGATTCACCGAGCAACAGATGCCTGCTCGATCAGCCGCTTCCTCGCTTCCTCATCATCAATAGCCCGATTAAAAAAGACCGTCTTCCATTGCAGCGCTTCAGCTTCTGCAATGGAAGGCGGTCTTCTTTTGGTTGTGCATTAAAGGAAATCCGTAATTCGATTACTGCGACAGACGAAGTGCCAGATCGTACAACTCTCGATTGAATTCCTTCTTCGTATTCACGACCTTGTCAATATCGGTCAGGACGAGCTCGCCTTTGATGATGCCGCACCCTTTATCCGATTCTCCGTTGATCAGGCTGCGTACGGCGAAGTCGCCGAGACGGCTGGCAAGATTGCGGTCGAACGGCGTTGGCGCACCGCCGCGCTGAATATGTCCAAGCACGGTTACGCGGGCGTCGATGGAAGCATGACATTCCTTCAGCTTGCTGACAACGTCTTCGCCCCGGCCCACGCCTTCGGCTACAATAATGATGCTGTGGCGCTTGCCCTTCGCAAAGTTCTCTCTGAGGCGCTCTGCCACCTCATCCAGGTTAAATTCCACTTCAGGGACCAAAATAGTCTCTGCGCCGGAGGCAAGCCCTGCATGCAGCGCAATGTCGCCGCAGTGGCGTCCCATGACCTCGACGACGGATGAGCGCGCATGAGAGGACATCGTGTCGCGCAATTTGTTAACCGCATCGACAACGACGCTTACCGCGGTGTCAAAGCCGATCGTGTAGTCGGTAAAGGAAATATCGTTGTCAATCGTTCCCGGCAGACCCATCGTTTTGATGCCGAGCTTGCTCAGCTTGTTAGCGCCTTGGTAAGAGCCGTCGCCGCCGATGACAACGAGTCCGTCGATGCCGTGCTGATTCAGCACATCAGCGCCCCTCTGCTGCCCTTCCGGCGTCTTGAACTCCGCGGATCGGGCCGACCGAAGAATCGTGCCTCCCCGCTGGATGATATCCCCAACACTGCGAAGATCCATCTTGATAATATCGTTCTCGAGAAGCCCCTGGTATCCGCGCTGGATCCCGTATACCTCAAGCCCATAATACAAACCGCTGCGCACCACGGCGCGAAGCGCTGCGTTCATCCCCTGGGAATCCCCGCCGCTCGTAAGAACTGCAATTTTTTTGACTGCTGTCATAATTCTTGTTTCCTCCTTCTATGTCACTCATGCTTATGCTTGCGAATCCAACGACTGTTGACGTAGAAGAACAGCCTTGTCATCGGGCTTCTCCTCATCAGGCGTTTGGACACGGTGCGAACCAGCTGCTGCTCGCTGACTTTTGGATCGGATAAATATAACGCCAGTAATCCCTCAATGATCATCCGATGAAAAGGGGTGGAGGGAATTGCTCTGACATCCTTCCGGGCCCAATCGACAATGGAAGCAATGCGGTTCAGCATCGTATCGGCATCTTCGTAGTAGTTGCAAAAGTTCAGATCGCCGCCCAGCCTGTCTTCGTCCTGATCAATCAGGTAATCCAGCATAATGTGGAGACTGCATACATTCGGAAAATAAGAGGCATGAATTCTGGATGCATCCTCATCATCCAAAAACGGATCGGTCGCAGCCAAAAACAGCATGAATACGCCCAGCGTGGATCCCGTTGCAGCAGCAAACTCATTCCACCGCAAGTGCGGCGTATGATGGGCATGCTGGGACCACCATTCAAGCAATGCAGCCTCCCGCTGATCCGGGTGGATATGCTTGTAAACCTGCAGATCCGTGTACAGCCCGGCCAATTTCCTTATGTATGGCTTTGCTGCCTCATATCCCGACAATTGGCCGATGCAGTCCCGGCATGTCTGCACCAGTCCGGCCAGATAGCCTCCATCCTCCCTCTCGGTTCGGAGCGAGTAATAATCCGCCATCTCGTCTTCAGGCGTAACGGCATCCAGCATCGATTGATGGAGCTGCCGAAAATCCGCCGGATCCAGCGAAGTGCTGCGGTCACATAAATTATCGAGATAATCGCTGATCGTCTGGTAAGCAACAATCAACGGGATGAGTATATGCTTCTCTGGCAAATTGGCGGCGGCATATACCGCGCCTCCCTGGCAGTGGAATCTTTTCGTCTCTATACTGGCCAACGCCTGCTTCCGAAGCTCCTCATCCGGAATTTGCTCAGCCTCCCGGCGCCACTTCTCCAATTCAGCCCGCACTTCCGGGAGAATATATCGGTATACCCGGCTCATCAATCCAACCGGGCTTCGCGGAACCTTGCGGCTTAGCTCTTGATTATTCAATGAACTCTGCCTCCACATGGTTGTCTTTTTTATACCTATCCAAATCAAACCTATTATAATATGATCGGTCATTTTGCACAAATAACACACGTCATTGACGGCACAAAGGCCATGGTGGAAGGCCGTTACTTCCAGCTATCCCCAAGAAGACAATCATAATATACCAACCATGATGGATCAGCTGTACCCGTGAACAGGCCATCCCACGCAAAAAAACACAGTTCTCAGGGAGAACTGTGCTTCATGCCTAGGTAATTCTATAAGATCTCCTCTTCGGAGTTAGCTTACAGTTTTGTTACGTTGGCTGCTTGAGGACCACGGTTACCTTCTGTAATTTCGAATTCTACCGCTTGACCTTCTTCCAAAGTTTTGAAACCTTCTTCTTGAATTGCGGAGAAGTGTACGAATACATCCTCGCCACCTTCAACGGAAATGAAGCCGTAACCTTTTTCTGCGTTAAACCATTTAACTGTACCTTTCAAATGAACAACCTCCTAAAAATACCGCCATCTATGGCGAATATCCATATTATATCCCATGTTTTCCGACAATGCAATCCGTCAAACCCCCAGATGGAGCTTTTTTGGACCGATATTTTTACGTCATCATGATTTGCTTTTGAGCCCTTGTGTGCGTTATCATTGACCCAAAAGCCTAAGTAGCGGACGGAGAATGCATATGATCAAAAAACATGAAATATACAAAAAAGACAAGTGGAACATGATGACGGTCGAGGTTCAGGGCCGCTACATTGTACTCCGCGAAATTTCCGACCAGTGGGGCGAAGAGACGCATACCTTCATGAGCCGGCCGGCCTTGATGGAATGGGCTAGGAATCGCTTCCCCAAAGAGGATTTCGAAGGACGGGAAGAGGAATGGCAGGACATCATGGCTTCCTTTAAGCAGGTGTAAACGATGGATACCACGAATATTGTCATCTTCATTATTTTGGCGTTCAGCCTTGGCGCCATCATGATCCTGAATCGTGACCGGATCCCGGCAAGGCTGCGCCGCGGAATGGCCCTGATTGCCGCCGCCTTCATTTTGTTTGCCTTTTACCTTATTGTATACACTTTTATTAATCTGGGTTCCTCATAATTTATAAGGATGAAAGAGCCGGGTACGCGGCATACTATCGCTCGAATGCGATGAATTCGAGGAGGTTGTGCCATGAAAGGTTCCAAGGCGCTTTGCATTACGCTGGTCCTCTGCCTGCTGCCTTGTGCCGCTGCCCGCTCCGAAGCCTATACTGAAGAAGCCCGGACTCCAAATAATACATATCATGCAAGGAGGATCTCTATGGAACAACTACTGAAACGCTCCGAAGTCCCGAAGGAGCACCAATGGAAGCTTGAGGACATGTTCGCCGATCAACAGGCATGGGACGACAGCTTTGCCAAGCTGAAGGACCTGCTGAAGAAAACGGCCGATTATCAAGGCAAATTAAACAATGCCGCTTCAATCAAGGAATGCTTCGAGCTCGAAGACGAAATTTCCTACCATGCCGAGCGTCTGTACGTATATGCTCATATGCATCATGACGAAGATACCGCGAATCCTACATATCAGGCTTTGTCCGCCAAAGCCAAAAAGCTCAATGTTGAGGTGGGCGAATCCCTCTCCTTCATTACGCCGGAAATTCTGGCCCTCTCCGATGCGGAGCTGGATCAATTGATTGCCGATCCCCTGCTGAAGGAATATCAATTCACCCTTGTTGAAATGAAGCGGGAGAAAGCCCATGTGCTCTCCAAAACCGAAGAAGCGCTTCTGGCCCAGGTCGGAAATCTATCCTCTGCGCCGCAGACCATATTCGGCATGCTGAACAACGCGGATATGAAGTTTCCGAAAATCAAGAACGAGGACGGCAAGGAAGTGGAGCTGACCCACGGGAACTACATTCAATTCCTTGAAAGTCCGAATCGCGAAGTCCGCGAGCGTGCGTTCAAAGCCGTCTACGAAACCTACGGCAAGCAGAAGAACACCTTGGCCGCGACGCTTAATGCCAATGTGAACAAGAACATCTTCTACTCGCGTGTACGAAAGTATCCGTCCGTGCTGGAGATGGCTTTATATGGCGATAACATTCCGAAGGAAGTCTACACAAACCTGATCGATACGATCCACGAGAGCCTCCCGCTCCTGCACCGCTACATGGAGCTTCGCAAGAAGCTGCTTGGCGTGGATGAGCTGCATATGTACGATTTGTTCGCGCCGCTTGTCGAAGAGTACAAGTGGGACATTACGTACGAGGAAGCGAAGCAGATGACCAAGGAAGGACTCGCCCCGCTTGGCGAGGATTACCTGAAGAGTCTGCAGGAAGGCTATGACAACGGCTGGATCGATGTCTATGAGAACGAAAACAAGCGTACAGGCGCATACAGCTGGGGCGCTTACGGCACCCATCCTTACGTGCTGCTGAACCATAAGGATAACCTGAACAGCATGTTCACCCTGGCTCACGAAATGGGGCACGCGCTGCATTCGTATTATTCCGACAACAACTTAAAATACCGTGATGCGCAGTACACGATCTTCTTGGCTGAAGTGGCTTCCACAACGAACGAAGCGCTGCTGATGGATTACCTGCTTAAGAACGCCAAGGATCCGAAACAGAAGATGTACCTGCTCACTTATTATGCCGATCAGTTCCGGACGACCGTCTTCCGGCAAACGATGTTCGCCGAATTCGAGAAGATCGTCCATGAGCGCGCCGAGAGCGGTGAATCCTTGACGGCTCAGGATCTATCGGACATTTATTACGACCTGAACGTCAAGTACCACGGTAAAGGCATGCAGGTAGACAAGGAGATCGGAATGGAGTGGGCCCGCATCCCTCACTTCTATACCAGCTTCTATGTATACAAATACGCGACCGGCTTCTCCGCTGCAACGAGCTTCTCGAAGCAAATTCTGGAAGACGGCCAGCCGGCGGTGGATCGTTACCTCGGCTTCCTTAAGAGCGGCGGCAGCGACTATTCCATTAACATCCTGAAGAAAGCCGGCGTGGATATGTCCTCGCCGGAGCCGATTCGCGAAGCGATGAGCGTTTTCGAGGATATTATCAACCAAATGGAGCAGTTGACGAAATAACGATCAAGCACTTACCCGCGTTTCAATCGATCTCAATTGACCGGTGGAATAAAATCCCTTGCCCTTGCAGGCAAGGGATTTTATACTGTGTGAGGAAGGAGGTGTTCCCAGTGAAGATTCAATGGTCATTAATCGCTGCCCTGCTGTTTGCATTAATCACGGCTGTATTTGCCGTCATCAACGTCAATCCGGTACAGGTGAATTTGCTGTTCGGTACCGTCGACATCCCGCTAATCCTGCTGATTATTGGCTGCTCGCTGATCGGGGGATTGATCGTCGGAGCATTCGGCATCTACCGCCAATATCAGATGCAGAAGGAAATCCGTTCGCTCGCAGAGCAGCTCATCCATATCCGTGAGGTTACGGGATACACCCCTGAAATGCATGCCGCGGATCACCAGCTGGAGGAAGAGCAGAAGGAAGAATCCAAGGAAGGTCCGAAGCTCTAGATAACGGTTCCTGCCTATGGATTCACATCCTATGCTTCCATTGGTTGTTCCAAGCTCATACATACAACTCCGAGGAGGCTGTTGCTAGATGTCGATACAACCGAATGAAACCTATATCCTCAATCTGTTGAAGGAATTGCTGGATACCCCAAGTCCGACCGGATATACAGGACATATCATGAAACGAATCGAAAAGGAGGCTGCCTCCCTCTCCGTCCCGCTGGCCTGGAATGAAAAAGGCGGGGCGATCCTGTCCATCACGGGACAGGATACCAGCCGTACGGTAGGCTTGAGCGGGCATGTGGATACGCTCGGCGCCATGGTTCGCGCCATCAAATCCGAAGGCACGCTGAGGCTCACTTCCGTCGGCGGTTATATGATGAACAGCATTGAGAACGAATACTGCGTCATTCACACCCGCAGCGGCAAGAAATATACGGGCACTATCCTGTCCACGCACCCATCGGTGCATGTCTACAGCGATGCCCGCGAGTTCAAACGCGAGGAAGCCAATATGGAAGTCCGAATCGATGAATGGGTTGAGTCTGCGGATGATGTGAAGAAGCTCGGCATCGGCGTCGGCGATTTCGTATCCTTCGACGCCCGTGCGGTCATTACGCCAAGCGGCTTTATCAAATCCCGGCATCTTGACGACAAGGCAAGCGTTGCTGCGCTGTTCGGCCTTCTGGAGAGCATGAAACGCGAGAATTGGAAGCCGAAATACAATGTTAAAGTACTGATCTCGAACTACGAGGAGGTCGGACACGGCGCAGCTTACATTCCTTCGGACATCAAGGAGCTCATCGCCGTGGATATGGGCTGTATCGGCGATGATTTAAGCTGCAAGGAAACCGACGTTTCGATCTGCGCCAAGGATTCCTCCGGTCCATACGATTATGAAATGACAAGCCGTCTGATCCAGCTGGCCGAACAGGAAGGCATTGCGTATGCCGTTGACGTGTACCCTCATTACGGCTCGGATGCATCGGCCGCGCTCGGCGCAGGCAGCAACATCAAAGCAGCGCTCATCGGACCGGGCGTTCACGCATCCCATGCGATGGAAAGAACGCATAAACAGGCCGTATTAAATACGGTGAAGCTGCTTGCCGCTTATGTCAAATAATCAAGATGTAAAGAAATAAGCTCCGAACCGGTAAAAAGGGACGCCCGCTACGGCCATTGGCCGACGGGCGTCCCTTTTTCATCGAACGGCGAGTTACGACTTCTTGCTCTGCTCTATCTTCTCCGCCAGCTCGTTCAAATACGTCCAGCGCTCCATCAGCCGCTCCAGCTCCTGCTCGCATGCCTCCTGTGCCTGAAGCAGCTCCTGGAGCCTCGCAGCATCGCTTCCGGCAGCCTCCATCTCGGTCTGGACAGCGGCGAGCTTATTCTCGGCTGCCTCGATCAAACCATCGATCTGTTCAAACTCCCGCTGCTCGTTGTAGCTGAACCTGAGCTTTTCACGAGGCGCTTCCTTCGCCGGGCTGCCGTTTCCGCTGCCTGCCGCCCTCCCTTCCCCCGATGGGCTTCCTGCTGCTCCTGTACCGGCGCTATCTCGGCTTCCTGATGCTCCGGATCCGGAAGCTTCCCCACCATTGCGCAGCATCCATTCCGCATACTCGCTGTATGAGCCTACGTGCACACGCACACGTCCTTGGCCTTCGAAAGCCATGATTTTATCGACGGTACGGTCCAAGAAGAAACGATCGTGAGACACGACGATAACAACCCCGGGGAACTCATCCAAGTACTGTTCCAGGACCGACAGCGTCTGGATGTCCAGATCATTCGTCGGTTCGTCGAGCAGCAGCACATTCGGAGCGCTCATCAGCACCCGCAGCAAATATAATCTGCGTTTCTCGCCGCCCGACAGCCTTGCAATCGGCGTCCACTGCATCGCCGGAGGGAACAGGAAGCGCTCAAGCATCTGGGCTGCCGTAATCGCAGAGCCGTCTGCTGTCCGGACGACCTCCGCCTCATCTTTAATATATTCGATCACCCGCTGGCTTCCGTCCATCTCCTGATGCTCCTGGGTGAAATAACCGAGCTTCACCGTCGGACCCATCACGATATTCCCGGAATCCGGCTCAAGCCGGCCTGCGATGAGATTCAGCAGGGTCGATTTGCCGCTGCCGTTAGGACCGACGATCCCGATCCGGTCCTCAGGAACGGCAATATAGGACAGATCGTCAATAAGAACCTTGTCGCCGACCGTTTTCCGAAGCCCTTCGATCTCCAAAATCTTGCGCCCGAGCCGCGTCGAGGCAACCGAGACGTCCAGCTCGCCCGAGCTGTGGACCGGCTCCTGCTCCTTGAGCTTCTCAAACCGCTCAATTCTCGCCTTCTGCTTCGTCGTCCGGGCCTTCGCGCCGCGGCGGATCCAGGCAAGCTCATTTCGCAGCAAGTTTTGCCGCTTCTGCTCGGATGCCGCTTCCCGCTCTTCCCGCTCTGCCTTCAATTCAAGAAACCGGCTGTAGTTGGCCTCGTACCGGAATAGGCGTCCGTGGTCCAGCTCCAGCATCACGTTGGCCACGCGGTCAAGGAAGTACCGGTCATGCGTAATCATGAGGAGCGCGCCCCGGCGTTTTTGCAAATACTGCTCCAGCCAGGCTACCGATTCATTATCGATATGGTTGGTGGGCTCGTCCAAGATGAGCAAATCCGAGGGCTGAATCAATGCGGCGGCCAAAGCGACCCGCTTCCGCTGCCCGCCGGACAGCGTCCCCATCTTGGCATCATAATTCCGGATTCCGAGTTTGGACAGAATGATCTTGGCGTCGCTCTCCAGCTGCCAGGCCTGAAGATTGTCCATCTGCTGGCTCAGCTTCAGCAGCTTCTGCTGAAGCGCCTCATCATGCGGGTGGAGCTCCAGCAGCTCCATCGTTTCCGTATATTCCCGGATCGCCTTCATCTCCGGCAGCTCGCCTTCAAATACTTGCTGCAGCACCGTGTTATCGGGAGCAAATTCCGGATTTTGGGCAAGATAGCGCACCCGAATGCGTCCGCCGATCGATATTTTACCCGAATCCGGCGGCTCCAGGCCGGCGATAACCCGCAGAAAGGTGGACTTTCCCGTGCCGTTTACGCCAATGATGCCGATCTTATCCCCATCCTCCATACCGAAGGAGGCATCCTGAAACAGGATTTTCTCTCCATAGCTCTTCGTCAACTGTTCAACGGTCAAGATATTCATTCTTCTGATCCCTACTTCTGTATATAAATTTCGGTGTTCGCTTCGCTCTTTAGCCGTCAGTAATTCAATAAATCGTAAATAGAAGCGCCGTCCCGTAAGCCGCGGCCCCTCCGAGCAGCGAGCTGATCAGGTTAACCGCATCATTGGAAAGCCAGCGGAAGCCCCGATGATAGACGGTTGCCTTGCCGCAATGCCGGGAGACCTCTACCGCTCTGCCGCAAACTTGGCAGCGGTACATAACTTGAAGAGATGCTCCTAGGATCGAATCCGCAAACGCACCGACCAGCCCTCCGGTCAGGCCTGCCGTCAGGTAAGGCAGAAAGGAGGGATCCATCCCGCTCCATTCAGCCAGCAGCCACCCTCCGGCTCCGATCAGCAGGCTTCCCGCCCCGGCCGCACTGGATCCGAGCCAGGTTATGCCGCCCGATTCGCCGGCTGTCAGCTTCCTGCCGCCAAGAATGGAGCGGGGCTGCTTGCGGCTTAGACTTCCCAGCTCCGTTGCCCACGTATCCGCCGTTACCGTTGCCATGACGCCGATGTACAGCATCACCCAAAGCTCGGAGGGTTGAATAGCATGTAGCAGGCACAGGATCATGCCGATGCCCCCATTGGCGAACACCTGCCCCGCATCGCGGCGTCCGGTCTTCGCATAGGATTTCTCCAGCTCTGCCTTCCTTCTCTTTCCGTACCTCGTCAACAGCGTCGAGGTGATGAAAAAAAGAAGCAGGGTCCCGAACCAAAACAAGTTCCCCGCTCCGTAATAAATCGTACCCATCAGAATCGCGGCGGCCGCGCCGGATTCCGAGAGCGATCGTCTCCGGTAAGCCGCTGCGGACACCATCGCCGCACAGACGGCACCGATCAACCAATCCATTCCAGGACCCCTCCACCTCTATCGCGTAATGCTTAACCGATTTCGCAGCGGCCCAGACGGACATCGCCCCAGTACAACTCAAATACATCACCGGATACAGTCGGACCGACACCCGCCGGCGTTCCCGTAAAGATCAAATCTCCTTTACCCAAGCCATAATGCTTACCGATATAGTCGACAATCGTCTGAAGGGAGAAAATCATATCCTTCACATTCCCCCGCTGTACCTCTTCCCCGTTCTTGATCACCGTAAAGTCCGTATCCGCAAGCGACTCCGTGCCGGGAAAGGCGATGGATGCTGTCAGCGGAGCGGACGATTTGAAGGCTTTCGCCGCGGTCCAAGGGTGTCCCTTTTCTTTAATAACGGACTGCACGTCCCTTAGCGTAAAATCAATGCCGAGCGCCATCGTATCGACCAGCTCGTCAACGCTCATCCCCGGCTCGTAATCCCGGGCTGCCTGGATGACCAGCTCCCCTTCGAAATGAAGACTGCCCCGGTCCAGCGGCAGCTGCAGCACGCTGCCGTCCAAAGGAACGACAGCATGGGAAGGCTTGAGGAATATCATCGGCTCCTCCGGAACGGCATTGCCGAGCTCTGCCGCATGCAGCTGATAATTGCGTCCGACACAATATACGTTACTCACTAATGCACACATGGTATTAGAACCTCCATTTTCGTCGCCAGAACGGAACTTTGGGCGCAATTTTCTGAATAAAAATCTGCCCCCACGTATCGGGGCGGTTCGTACAGATCATAATGTCCGGGCTCATCTTGGCCAGTGTCCGCATGCTCTTGGCATCATCCACGGTCCAGGCCATCGGCGTGATCCCGTTCCGCACCAGCTCGGCTGCAAAGGCCGCATCCAGATGGGAGTACCCGATTGATAAAAACGAACATTTCATTTGCTTAAGCCGGGATATCAAATTCCGGGGATGCGCATCGATAATAAGTCCGGTTCGAACTTCAGGCTCCAATTCCTTCGCTTTGATGAGCGCCTTCGGCTCAAAGGAGGTAAGCACCACATCCGGCAGCATATGGTATGCGCGAATCCGCTCCAGAACGGCCTCCTCCAAGCCCGGGTACATATCGCCGCTTGTCTTGAGTTCAATGTTCAGCTTCAGCCGTCCCTTGACCATCTGCAGCACTTCGTCCAGCGAAGGAACCTGCTCTCCCTTGAACTGGCGTCCTTTCCACTGGCCTGCATCCATTCTCCGAATTTCCTGCCAGGTCAGGTCCTTTACCTTCCCGCGCCCGGTTGTGGTCCGATCCACGCTGAAATCGTGGATGACGACGGGAACGCCGTCCCGGGTCAGCTGCACGTCGATTTCCATCCAATGCACGAATGGCTCATCCATCGCCATCTGAATGGCTGCGCGCGTATTTTCGGGAGCTTTGCCGGAGAAGCCGCGATGGGCCACGCATAAATTGTTCATGATGGCACCTCCTTGGTGTAACTGGTAGCTTAGATTTCCTTGGCCGTTCCCGGGATTACCTCCCCTCGAGGCGTAACGGTAACGCCGCCGATCGATCGGGACTGGACTTCCTTCAGCACGGCCTCTGCCTCCTTGCCTTCGAGCGGAATGACCTGTCCGATTTCCGTCCGGTATGGCGTCAGCTTGATGTCACATGCACCCTGCTTATTGCAGGAAGCTTGAAAGACCGCGGTCTTCCACGTATCGGCATTGGAGGATTTGGTAAAAATAAAATTGCCCGTGCTGTACGCAATCCATTTTCCTTTATATTGCTCCAGTCCCTGCAGCACATGCGGGTGTCCGCCGATGATCAGGTCTGCGCCGGCTTCGATGAAGGCGCGGGACAGATTGATCTGGTTCGCATCCGGCGTCTTATGCAGCTCCTGACCCCAATGCGGAATCACGATGACGAGATCGGCCTTCTGCCTTGCCGCGGCGATAGCTTCAACCGCTTTCGGCAAAACATGATCATAAGCACCGGCGACCCCGGGCCGGTTCTCCAGCGCATACCAAGTCGTTTCGGGCAGCACGCGGCTGAAGCCGAGAAGTGCCACCGTCATTCCTTTAAGCTCGAAATACTGTGCCGCAAAGGCCTCTTTTTCATTCCTGCCGGCCCCTACGTAGCGTATCTCGTGGTCGTCCAGGTGCTTGAGCGTATCGAGCAGCCCATCCTGACCCTGGTCCAGGATGTGGTTATTGGCCAGATTTACGGCCTCGACCCCGGCAGCCCGCAGCGCAGGCAGCACATCCGGCGATGACTTGAACACGAATTGTTTATTCGCGGCGGCTACGCCTCGCGTTGTCACCGGAGTCTCCAGGTTTAAGACGGTCAGATCATCGTCCAGAAACGCCGTGCCGAGATGCCGGTACGGATAATCATAGCCATGCTGCTTAAGGGCGTTCTCCACTTTGCCCGAGAATAAACTATCCCCGGCAAAATGCAGAACGACCCGCTCCTCCTCGCCGGAATCCCGCACTTCCTCTATTTCAGCAACCGGAATCTCCGGATCGGGATCTTCCAATTCGCCGGTATCGAACGAGCCGGAGCCAGCGCCCTTCCCGGATCCCGGGTCCGCTTCCCTGCCGCCTTCCATGCCGATGCCCGCCTGATCCGGGTAGGCCGTTCCCGCGGCCGGGTCGTGCTGCTTAAACTTAAAATAATAGATCAGCAGAGCAGCGATCATCATAATCAGGCAAAGGTTAAGGATTAACCATACCTGTCCGCTCCGCTGCTTACGGGCCTTCTTCTTGGCCTTGCTTTTCTCCGATCGTGACAGATGCATAGGGCACTCCTTCATTCACTGATGAGATCTTCGCATTAGGTCGCTTCTCCCATTATACCAGCATCCCTATAAAGAATAGAACCCCCCGGTTAACGGGGGGTTCTGCCTTGACATGATCCGGTTCGTATAAACGCTAGGCGTGTGCGTTTACAGGTTCAGAAGGGTAATGATGGAATCGCTGAGCGCTTCCATATACAGCGGATCACTGTTCAACGAGTCGATCCGCTCAAGCCGCATATCCATTTCTTTGGCGATGCTCTTCGCCTCAATATCCAGGTCATAAAGCACCTCGAGATGGTCCGAGACGAAGCCGACAGGAGCGACAAGCACATCCTCGACCTGCTCCTCTTTATTCAGCGTCTGGAGCGTATCCAGAATGTCCGGGCCTAGCCACGGCTCCGCCGTCCGTCCCGCGCTTTGCCAAGTGAACTGCCAATGCTTCACGCCGGCCTTCTCCGCTACAGCCTTCGATGTCTCCAGCAATTGATCCTGGTAAGGATCGCCCATGGAGAGAATCCGTTCCGGAAGGCTGTGAGCGCTGAACAGCACGCGCACGCTATCCCGGTTCGCTCCAGCTTCCTCGAACTGGTTCAGCTTCGCCGATACCCGGTCCGCAAATGCCTCGATCAGCTTCGGATGCAGATGATAGCTTTCCACGAACGAAATGTCGAGTCCAAGCTCGTCGGCTTTCGCCTTCGCCCGCTTCACGTAAGAGCCGATGCTCATCGTAGAATAATGGGGCGCAAGGACGATTCCGACCGCTTTCGTAATCCCGTCCTGCACCATCTTCTCCACGCCGTCTTCAATATACGGAGCTGCATGCTTCAGTCCCTGATAGCAAACGAATTCGACATCCGTCGCGCGGGGGTCCACGTTCAGCGTGTCCTGCAGCGTACGGACCTGCCGGTCGGTATTCTCGCGGAGCGGGAACACGCCTCCCACGATGGCCTCATAGCGTTCCGTCAGCTCGCGCAGCTGCTCCTCGGAAGGCTTATTTCCCCGGCGGATATGGGTATAATAGCTTTCGATTCCTTCCATGCTTTCCGGCGTTCCGTAGGACATGACCAACACGCCAATTTTATTCTTCATAACCTTCTCACCTCTAGCTATTAAGTATTCGTTCTCTAAGCTCGCTGTGCGGCGGTCTTTAATGCCTGCGCCGAGTATTCATGGATGTAGGAGGTTAGCTCGCGCAGCTTCTCCAGCGAAGCTTCCGGAAACAGTCCATGCCCCAGGTTAAACACAAAGCCGGGCTCTTGAATCCCTTGATCGATAATTTCTTTCGCATACTGCTGAATCAGCGGCATCGGACCGGTGAGCACGGTCGGATCGAGGTTGCCTTGAACGGCATATTTACCGCCCAAGCGGCGGCGCCCTTCGCTAATGGACACTCTCCAGTCGAGGCCGATGACGTCGGCCCGGAGTTCCGTCAGGGTCGGCAGCAGCTCTCCGGAGCTGACGCCCGGAAAATAAATTTTAGGCACGTTCAAATCCGCCAGCTCCGCAAAAATCCGTTCGATCGTCGGCAGGACGAAGGTGCGGAAATCCTGAGGAGACAGCGCGCCGACCCAGCTGTCGAACAGCTGGAACGCCTTGCCGCCATTGCTCACATGCGCTCTCAGATAAGCGATGACCATATCGCCGAGCTTGTCCATCAAGGAGAACCATACCTTCGGCTCGCTGTACATGAGCTCTTTCGTCCGCAGATAATTTTTCGAAGGTCTTCCTTCGATCAAATAGCTGGCGATCGTAAACGGCGCGCCCGCAAACGTAATGAGCGGCACCTCCAGCTCTCTGTCCAAGATTCGGATCGTTTCCAGCACATGTCCAAGATCGCCCTCCACATCAATCGGGCGGAGCTTTTCGACATCGGCTGCTGTACGTATCGGTTGATCGATAACGGGCCCGATATTTTTCACAATATCGAAGTCGACCCCGATCGAAGCAACCGGATTCATGATGTCGGAATATAGAATCGCCGCATCGACACCGAGCTTCCGTACCGGCATCAGCGTCACTTCAGCCGCAAGCTCGGGCTGGCTGCAAATTTCCAGAAGGGAGTATTTCTCTTTAATCTTTCGGTACTCCGGGTCATAGCGCCCGGCCTGCCGCATGTACCATACAGGAACATGGCTGATATCCTGCTTGCGGCATGCGCGGATAAATTGATCGTTGTAGGTCATGATTAGGCCCCCATCAATAGTTCATCATAGTTCATCATAGTTCATCAATGTGTATAAAGTTTCCTAATGTTCATTATGCCCTTTTTAAAAGTAAGTAACAACCGTCTTACATGGACATCCTATGAAAATCAGATGACAATCTTATGACATTGTCAACATTTGGCGCTTTTCAGATGTGTTATACTGAAAGAACGGCATTTTTTAGGGTATGCATAATTTGAGGGCCCGGATCACTTCGGGCTGGACAGCTTAGAAAGGAAGTGAGTGAGCACATTGAACCGTTGGAAAATCAATCTCATTGTGCTTTGGTTCGGGCAGTTTTTGGTCAACTCCGGGATGACGATGATCACCCCGTTCCTGACACTGTATTTGGCGCAGGACCTCCATGTCACGGGGGAACGGGAAATTGGAGTATGGGCAGGACTCATATTCGCAGCCAACTTCCTGACCTCATTTATTTTTCAACCGATCTGGGGGAAGGTGGCCGACAAGTACGGCCGCAAGCTGATGCTGCTTCGTTCGGGGTTCGGCATGGCGATCGTTATCGGCTGTATGGGATTTGCCACCCATCCATGGCATCTGCTTGCCTTGCGTCTGCTGAACGGGACGATTTCCGGCTTCAACCCGGCGGCGATATCGCTTGTATCGGGCACCACGCCGAAGAACCGGATGGGCTTTGCCATGGGCATCATGCAATCCGGACAAGTTGCCGGAACGATCCTTGGCCCCTTGATCGGCGGCGTCATGGCCAACTGGGTCGGATACCGTCCGATCTTCTTCATTACAGGCGGTCTGATATTTGCCGCTTCGCTGCTTGCCTTGTTTCTGGTTAAGGAAAAATTCGACCGGGAGGAAGCCGCTCACACGCCTCAGGTCTCGGTTATCGGCGGCCTGAAGGAGCTCAGCCATATTCCGCAGCTTCCGTCACTGTTCGCCGTTACGTTTCTGCTGCAGTTCGCAATGATCAGTCCGATGTCGCTCTTGCCGCTGTACGTCCAGAAGCTTCACGGCACGGCCGAGGATATCGCGATATGGGCCGGCTTCGTCGTTGCGGTAACCGGCCTCTCCAACATGATCGCCTCACCGATCCTCGGAAGGCTAAGCGACAAGGTCGGTGCACATCGGATATTGACGTATGCCTTGATCGGCACCGGGCTCACCTTGATCCCGCAGGCATTCGTACAGTCCGTGTGGCAGCTGATCCTGGTGCGGTTCATGATGGGCGTCTTTATGGGCGGACTCCTGCCGAGCGTCAATGCGCTGATCCGCTCGTACACGCCGGACGGTATGGAGAGCCGTTCATTCGGCTTCAACACAAGCTCGCTCGCGCTCGGCAATATGCTGGGCGCCGTCATCGGCGGTTTTTTAGCCGGGTTTATCGGGATCGAGGGATTGTTCATCACCTCCGGCTGCCTGCTGATCATCAATATGCTGTGGGTAAGAAGGAAGCTGTTTGCGAGCAAGCCTGCTCCGAAATTCCGGTAGCGGCACACATAAGAACCCATACACAAAAAGGGAGATCCCGGCGGCATACGTCCGGGATCTCCCTTTTTGTGGGTACATTCACTTTACTCGTGCCAGAATCAGCCCGTCGTAAGCAGGGAGCAGCGTGCTCACAAGCCGGTCATCCGTCGCGATTCGTTCATTAAACCGGCGTACGGCCTGCACCGATGGACCGTTCTTATCCGAATTCAGCGTTCTTCCGCGCAGGAAGCAGTTATCTCCTGCGATCAGCGCTCCCGGATTCGCCAGCTCGATGGCATAATCCAGGTACAGCGGGTAATTCTCTTTATCGGCATCGATGAAGAAAAAATCAAACGTCTTCCCTTCCCGCTTCAGCTCCGCCAGACTGTCCGCCGCAGGACCGATCCGGTATTCCACCCGATCCTTAAAGCCCGCCTTCTCCAGATGGCGGCCGGCCAGCTGCGCATACTCCTCCTTCAATTCGAGCGAGGTGAGCTTGCCATCAGCCGGAAGACCCCGGCAGAGGCAGATGCCGCTGTAGCCGCCGAGGGCGCCGATCTCCAGTATGCTGCGCGCGCCTGAAGTCTGCACGAGCAGTGTCAGCAGCCTGCCGTAAGCGGGTGCTACGGATACTTCGGGCATCCCATTTTCCCTAATGGCTTGCAGTACCTGCTTGAGCTCGTCATCTTCGGGATATAATTGATTAACATAATCGTCAGGGGTCGTCAGCAAGTGATGCCGCCTCCTTTGTTTCAGGCTTTAAGCCTTAAAATGATCCGTTAAACCTAACGAGGTCTATCATAAGACAATTGTCTTGGCGAATGCAATCGCCTATACTATAAAGATTGAACCGGCGGCGTGAAGCGCCGTACACATGTTAAATGGAGTTGACACCGTTAATGCCTCGATTACAATTGATCGCAACCGCCCCTATGGGCCTTGAAGCTATTGTCGCCCGGGAACTGAAGGAGCTCGGATATACCGATATGGAAGTAGAGAACGGAAGAGTGACCTTCTCCGGCGACCTGATCGATATTTGCCGCTGCAATCTGTGGCTTCGGACATCCGACCGCATTTTGGTGAAAATGGGCGAGTTCAAAGCGATGACCTTTGACGAGCTCTTTGAGGGAACCAAAGCGCTCCCTTGGGAGCAGTGGATTCCCGCGCGCGGGGAATTCCCGGTCGAAGGACGCTCCCATAAATCCCAGCTGAGCAGCGTTCCCGCCTGCCAAGGGATCGTCAAGAAGGCGATCGTGGAGAAGCTAAAGCTGTCGCATCGTACCGAGTGGTTTCCCGAAGACGGTCCCCGGTACGTCATCGAAGTGTCGCTGCTGAAAGACCGCGCTTTATTAACGCTCGATACGACGGGACCGGCTCTGCATAAACGCGGATACCGCAAGCTCGTGACCGAGGCGCCCCTGAAGGAAACGATGGCGTCCGCCCTCCTGCAGATCAGCCGCTGGGGTCCCCACCGTCCGCTGTATGATCCGTGCTGCGGCTCCGGTACCATATTGATTGAAGCCGCTATGCAAGCTTGGAATATCGCGCCGGGTCTGCGCCGCTCGTTCCCTTCCGAGCACTGGGGTATCATCGGGGATAAGCTGTGGGAGGAGGCGCGAGAAGAAGCGTTCGATGCCGTAACCGACGACATCCCGCTTCACATCGCGGGAAGCGATATCGATCCGAAGGCGATCGAAGTGGCCAAGGCGGCAGCCAAAAGCGCCGGACTTGCCGGCGAGATCGACTTTAAGATTCTCCCTGCCGCCAAAGCGCTGCCTGAAGGAGAATTCGGCTGCATCATCACGAACCCTCCGTATGGCGAGCGCTTGAGCGATAAGCCGGAGGTAGAGCGGCTGATCCGCCAATTGGGCACGATGACCGGGGCGCTGCCGACATGGTCCTTCTTCGCGCTCAGCCCGACCAAGCAGTTCGAGCATTATTTCGGCCGCAAGGCGGACAAGCGGCGCAAGCTGTATAACGGCCGGATCGAATGCCAGTACTATCAGTACTTAGGCCCGTTACCTCCGCGTAAACCTGCGCCTGAACAATCGTAAAGCTGGAGCAAGGCTTTATATCACGCCTATCACGCCAGAGCCGCCTGCAGGGCGGCTTTTTGCTCTTTCGAGAGCTTGCATCCTCTTGGGGGACATATGAGTTTGCGCCTCATTTATGTTATAAATGTAATCATCGATAACACCGGCTCGAATCGGGGAACTCCCGATGCTAGAAGGAGGGAATCTAACATTGCTATCATTTCACGCCAGGCGTGGCCTGCGAAGTCGGGTCGCCCGTATTTTACACTACAGATTCACGGCATTTTGGATCTTTCTCATACTCATGATGTACAAGCTGGTTCTGTTCGACGACAGGCTCCGGCTGACCCAGATCAAGCTCGATCAGGCGGACTATGTCATTGCGGTCGGCTCGCTGCTTCTCGTCTCGTTCTGGACCCTGTGGCTTCCCCCTAAGGCAAGGCTCGTCTCCTTGACGCTGTTAAACATGCTGTGGACCGGCATCCTCTATGCAGACCTCGTATACTACCGCTATTTCGACGATTTCATAACGGTGCCGGTGCTGCTTCAAGCCGGTCAGGTCAGCTCGCTGGGCGACAGCATCCGGTCCCTGACAGACGCGGGAGATCTGTTCTTTGTTATCGATTGGCTGGTCATGATCCCGTTCACTGTCATCATGCTGCTGCGTAAAAAAGGATCCGGGGCGGCACGCGGACTATCGTTTGCAGGGGAGCTTCGGCAGGAGCGAAGAAGAAGGCTTATCCTTCGTCTCGTATCCGGGTCACTCGCTCTGATCCTGGGTCTTGGCATGACCTTGGTTCCCATTAAACGGGCGTCGGATACGTGGGCGGTCGGCCTGTTCGAAGGCAACTGGTGGAATATTACGCTGTATAACGTTACCGGATTGATCGGCTTTCATGGCTATGATCTGTATCGCTACAGCCGGGATCATGTCATCAGCCAGCCGAAGCTCGCCGGGACGGAGATCGAGCGGATTCGGGAATGGTTTGAGGCCAGGAGGTCCACCCAGCCGAATGCAGGCGGGTTGTTCGGGAAGTATAAAGACAGCAATGTCATCATGGTTCAAACGGAGGCCTTGATGAACTTCGTGATCGGACAATCCGTGAACGGTCAGGAAATTACGCCGAATCTCAATAAACTGATGAAGGAGAGTTTATATTTCAGCAATTTTTATCATCAGACCGGACAGGGACGGACCTCCGACGCCGACTTCGTCACGCACAGCTCGCTGCTGCCGCTGCCGACGGGCTCCGTATTTACCCGCTACGCGGACCGGGATTTCGATACCCTTCCGGAAATATTGAAGGACCAGGGCTATTCCGCCAACGTCTTTCACTCCTATGATGCAAGCTTCTGGAACCGGACGACGATGTACCGCGAGATGAAATACGACCATTTTTACAGCAAGAAAGATTTCGTGATGAACGATGTGCTGGGCTGGTCCCTGAGCGATAAAGCCTTATTCGACCAGTCGCTCGATTATATGAAGAATATCAAGCAGCCGTTCTATTCGTTTCTTATCACCCTGTCAAGCCATCATCCGTATCATCTCCCCGAAGCGGAACGCAAGCTGGACATCGGCGGACTCGAGGGATCGATGCTGGGGGATTATCTTCAGTCGGTTCATTACGTTGACGCTGCGTTCGGCGAGCTCGTCGAGCAGATGAAGGAGCAGGGGCTGTGGGATAACACCATCCTGTTAATCTATGGGGACCATGACAACTCCATTAAGGAAAAAGAGGACTACGAGAAATTTTTGGGACGCGAGCTAAGTCCGCTCGATATGGAGCAGATCATGAATCAAGTACCGCTCCTCATTCATTTGCCGGACGGCGGCAGTGCGGGCGTGTATCCGGAACCCTCCGGCATGATGAATGTGGCGCCTTCGATTCTCCACCTGCTTGGGATAGCGGCAGACCCTTATTGGATCGGCGGGCATCTATTCGGAGACGAAGAGCGGCTGATTCCGCTGCGTACCGGGGCATTTTCCGACGGGAAGGTGTTCTATCTGCCATCCGAGGCCGCCGGACTTCAGGGCGGCACCTGCTATGATCTGGCTAGCCGTCAGCCGACCGATATTCAGGCCTGCAGCCAGGGATATGAGGAAACGCAGGAAATGCTGCAGGTGTCGGATCAGGTGATCATGTATGATTTGCTCCGTCAATTTAAAGCTTCGAGTTCTTCTGCAATCTCAAAACCTTGATCAATAGCTCCTGTTCGTCCATTTGGGCAGCCAAGTGGATACAGGGGCTTTATTTTGTGGAAAATGACCTGGATGTCGGCCGATCGGGTACGCATCGCTAAACGGGCCGGATGATTGGGCCGCACACTACAAAAAAGCCCGCTATAGAGCTTTAATGCTCGAATAGCGGGCTTGCACAGGATTCATACCTATTTCTTGCTTGAACGAAGCTTGGACAGACGTTCCTTCTCCTCGCCTAACAGCTCTTCCGCCAATTCTACGGCGTTCGGACTTCCCTGCTCCATCACCTGAGAAACCGCCCGCTCCGTGTGGGAGAGGGAATTCTCAGCCTGCCGGATCAGCTGCTCCGTAGGATGCGACATTGCCGAGGATACGGCACGGTGCAGCTTTTCTACGGAATCCAGAGCGCTATTGCTGGGATTGTTGGAATGAAGACTGGAATCGTGGCTGTTCATGTTGGTTGCTCCCTTCTGAAGTTCAGGTTCCTGTTGCCTTCTTAGCATGGATGGACAAGGCAGGAACTATACCCTTCATAAGGGAATTATCAGGGTGAAGCCGTCAAATTATGCTCGCCTGGAATCTACTTGATGAACGGCTGCGCCTTGGCGAGCACTTCATCCTCCGTCGGCGCGCTGACATATCGGCCGTTGATATAAATGAATGCACGTTTGCCGCACGGTCCGCAGTAAGATTTGCATCCAATTTTGATCTCGGCGTCAGGCGCCATTTTCTTGATTTTCGGGATAAGGGTCTTCAGTCTCGTATGCTTGCATTTCTCGCAGACTCTTATATCATTTGCCATGTTTCATACCTTCTTTACTGCAGCAACCTAGTGGTCGCCGTGATTGCCTTTGGACGGATTCGTGATTTCGAAGCCTTCCTGTGGAAAGTAGAGATAATCAATCTTGACGCCATCAAGGAACGGCTGCCCCTTTTCCAGAATCACATCAATCTCTTTATCGGTCGCAACCACTTCGTCGTTCTCCTTCGGCGTATCGAAATCAAGCCCGTAGTGGGCATGATCGCCGTGCGCATGGGTCACGATAACCCGAAGCAGCTTTCCTGCATTCTCTTCCTTCGCCATTTCACGCTTTATAACCTTGGCCGCATTGCGGGTGATTTTACATTTCACTATTCGTTCATCTCCTCTAAGATGATGCATTCAATAGTTTATTGTAGACCATAGTGAGGAATATGCGCAAGAGCAGGGTAATGAGGCAATTCCCTCCCGTACGGTAGGACCAGGCCATTTCCTCTGGATATGCAAAGCTTAAGCAGCCTTATTTCACCGTTCGCCGCTGCTTGTCCTGCAGCAATTGGGGATACTTTCGTTCGACGCGCGAAACGAACCAGTTCATCAGCAGCATCGTAAAGCCGATATCGTCGATCGGCAGCAGAGGCATCAGATCCGGGAGCACCCAGTAGAGTATGACCGGAACCAGAAACAAGAGCTTGTCCGGCAGTGAAACCTCGGAGGAGGCGATATAACCGAAAATACGCTGAAATACATGCGACCAGCGCCGCAGCGACCATAATCTTCTCCATTTCATGATGCTATCCCTCCATTCGAGCCGCAGTTATGATTATCATTACCCAATCTTCAAATTACAGCCTTCCGGTCTATAAGACGGTTTATTCTATACAATGTTCCTCAGCCTTCCGTTTGGCCGGGTCTTAAGCCATAAGCCGTGGCGAAAAATAACAAGACCGCTGCAGGAGATTCCATGCAGCGGCTGCTCCTAAAGGATATACGAGCTCGGCATCGCTTCCGTTTCAAATCCCAACGTTATTTCAGTGACATGAACGCGGCGGCAATGGAGCCTGCCTCAACGCATAAATCTTCAAAATCCTCCAGCGGGAGCGGATTTACGCCAAAACCGATCTCAACGGTAAAGCCGGGTCTCCGATAATGCTGAATGAACCAATCTTTATACCCGGCATCGCTGCCCTGCAGCTTGACCGGGCGGTAGCCCGCTGCCTTGCCCAAAATCCTTGCCCAGTCTTCGGTCTCAGGCGGCTCATAATCCCTGTAATTCCAATAGATCTCCTTCCCCTGGCTGTGCAGGGAAACCGCCCTTACAGGGGATATGTCCAGGGTATGCTCGTATAAGGCTCTAGCCTCCGGCTCACACAGCGGAGCGGTCCCGGCATAATCCTGCGGGCATGGCCCCGTTTTCCCTCTGCGCTCCACCTCTTCTTCCCAGTGCGCGGGAAACTGATCGCCGAGGTCGACTCCGCGGATGTTGGCCTTCCAGCGGCGAAAATCCTCACGTCCATAATTCCAATCAAGCAGCCGGTCGTAATAAGGATGGTCCGGGGTTACCCCCTCCTGCACCAGCTCCACGCCGTCCGGATTCGCCATGGGCACGATCCATAGCGTATATTCCGTATACCATGCTTCCGGGTCCCCTCCATAAATGCGCGTGCTTCCGGACAGCGCCTTGGCGTAATCCTCTGCAAACCGCAACAGGCACGGGGCGGTAATCCATTCATTGGCATGCAGGGCCGCATTCATATGAAGCGCCTTCGGGCCGACGCCGATGGAAGCGGCATGGATCGGTTTGCCGAGAACGCTTGTGCCGATCACCGTCCACTTTAGGGCCGGGTACCTTATGCGCATTTCTTGAATATCGCGCTCAAGCTCATTCGGGCCGTACTCGCCCGCCAGCCTGATCAGATGCCCGGATGACGGAGCCGGCAGAACCATTGTCTTGCCAGGAGGCAGGCTGTGATCCGTTAACCCGGGATTCAGGTCGATCAAAGCGCCTACGGATAACCGGAAGGCAGCGCCGATGCGCTCCAGCGTGTCCCCCTCTTGAATGATGTACCTCCGGCGCAATGAGGAAGGGAGATACAACAATTGCCCCTTTTTCAAATAAGGCTGCTGGGCCGCCCATGGATTCGCCGTTAACAGCTGTTCCAGCGCCAGGCCGTTGCGTGCCGCGACGCGTCTTAAAGTATCGCCTTTCTGAACGACATACTGCTGCATAGTGGATTCCTTTCCGCGGCCAGAGCCGCTTCGATTATCGTCCACTCCATATATATGATTTGCGGTTTGTCCATCATGTGCCTTTGAACCGGCGGATGATACGGACGCTTGATCCGCCGGACTCGTTAACCATACGCGATCCCTATCCCATACACCGTTAGGGGCAGGTCACAAAACGGGCCGGCAGGGATTTCTTCCCTGCCGGCCCGCTCCTTTCGTCCTTTTCGCTCGATGATGATTCGTGAATTATAGCTTCGTAATCTGCCATACCACCGGCGTCCGCTTAATATGATCCCCCAGCCATTCCTTAGCGATGCTCTGGAAGATCACCGGATCTCCGGTGCAAAAAAACTGATGGACCGGACTCTCGTCATTGCTGGCGAGCTGTCCCTTGTCGTACAGAATCGTGCTGACCTCGCGCGCCGTCTCGTCAGCCGAACTGATTAGCTTCACATCCTGCCCCATAACGGTCTGGATGGGATCCATCAGGAATGGATAATGCGTACAGCCAAGGATCAGACAATCAATGGATGAGTCTTTCATTCCATTCAGTGATTCTTCGACAACCTGCAGCGAATCTTTGGATCGGAATAATCCGTGTTCCACCAGCGGAACGAGATCCGGGCAAGCCCGGCTCTCAACCTCCACATAGGGGGACAGCTGCTTCAGAGCCGCCGTATATGCTCCGCTTCCGATCGTCCCGACGGTGCCGATCACACCGACACGGCCGGTTTTCGTTGCACTGATCGCGGCTCGCGCGCCCGGATGAATGACACCGATGACAGGCACCGGCACCTTGGATGAAATATAATCGAGCGCCGCCGCCGTAGCCGTATTGCAGGCGATGACAATCATTTTGGGATCATATTGGATTAGATAATCTACAATCTGTTCCGTAAATAAACGGACTTCTTCCGGTGTACGGGGTCCGTAGGGTGCGCGGGCAGTATCTCCGAAATAAATAATCTTCTCTCTCGGGAGCTGTCTCATCACTTCCTTAGCGACGGTCAGCCCACCCACACCTGAGTCTAGTATTGCGATTGCTTGCTGCACGAACCCACCGCTTCCTTCTCATCATATTCATGGTTTACGTGATACCATATGTCATTTCGGTTCGAAATGTACCTAAATCTTACCCCAATTCCCCCCTATCTTCAACAAGGTGCGCCAGGATTAGACAAGCGCTGGAAGACCACAGATGAACTATGGATGACACTCGCGGAAAGCCTCCTAAATCCCCTTGACGCCAATTCGCCGATCTGAAAGCTACGCTTACTAGCTTGCTCGGATTTTCAACGTTAACGCTGACCAAATTCCTTCTTCCTGCTGCGAAATGCGCATAGTAAAAGCCGGGCCCGCATCTATAGCAGTCCCGGCTTTCGCCTATGTTCGATATGGTGGCCGCGAACCTCGCAGCGATTATGCTTGCGGATCTTTGGACTCCGGAATGAAGCTGATAAACTGCTCTTCCTCCTCAGCCTCATCATCGCTGAAAGACGACACTTGAACGATGTCTTCCTCCTCCAGCCAGGATTCTTTCCGGCCGCGCCATGCCTGAATGTCAGAGATCACGTTTTCAGCGCGATCGGTCATAATGCCGACCAGATTCAAGCCCTGCTCCCCAACCTTCTCGGCTGCCTCCTGCACCTTGCTCCCGATGCCGCGGGCGCCTTCGGCAATATCGCCCCGAAGCTCTTTTCCGGATTTCGGTGCGAGAAGAAGCGCCGTCACGGAGCCTGCAACGCTGCCGATCAATACGCCCCACAGGAGTCCTTTGCTCTTATCGTTCATACAATCCCATCCCTTCTATTTGGCCTGCCCCTCGCCGGATTTGGCGGAAGAGTATCTGCTCCATGAGTGCCATAAGGTCATGCCGGCATCAATCCATCGAAACATCTCCCCGATATGCCTTTCATTATCGAGGCGCGCCCGTTCCAGATGCTCAATCGCCGTTATCGAAGCCTTCTTCCCTACGGCATGAACGGCATCCGCCGTCTTGGCAATGGCCGAAGCTGCATCGTTCAGCGAAGCAGTTAAGGCTTCGCCCGCTGCCAGCTGCCGCTGTACCATCTCCATCGATACGGAGGCCTGCTTCAACACTTGCGAGGCTTCCTGCGCCAGCTGCGAGCTATCCTGCTCCAGCTTGGCAAGAACGGCTTCCGTATGCTGCAGCAGCTTGCGAAGGGACAGCATCATCACGATCGCTGTGCCGGCAACGATCATAATTCCAACAGCAGCCGCAAGCGCGCTCCACTCCGTCATAGGGAACTCCTCCTTTCATCCGACCGGGCGAATGCCTAGTCGCTTGATGCATTATAAGCAGGATGGGCTTGTATTGACACAGCTTTTTACATTTTTCTCGGGAGGTTATGAAGAGGACCTGTCTAACACGAAAAAGGCCCGGGATATCCCGGACCGGATGTTTTACAAATGCGTCGCCAAGCCGTGCTGCACGGTTAGAATCCTTTTCCTCGCTTAAAGCTCATTCTTCAAATACTCGCGAACATGCGCCGCGAACCGCTCCAAAGCATCCGGCAGCTTCGCCGTTAACGGATGCAGCGAATGCCTGTCCCAATCGTAATATTCCTGAACCAGCGGCTTGCGGAGCCTAACCAGCTCCAGCAGCACGGCGTGCACGTCTTGAGGAAAGACCTTCTCCTCGTGGACGATATCCATAATATCCTCGTAGCTGCTTGCATCCCGCATAATAAAGCCGTCGATCAGATAGCTTCCGACATCGGTCACGACCTCGATCGCCAGATGAAGGGCCCGTTCCTGCATCATTCCCAGCACAAGTCCGCCGTCCCATGACTGCGCTGCTTTCCTGAGTCCCTCCGCAATCTCGGGAATAGCCTCAAGCCGCCGTTCAATTTGTTCCTGATTTACATAATACACGGTCAATCTCCTCCAGAGCTGTTAAATGATTATCAAACAACGGGCTACACTTCAAAGTCAACGCTGAGCGTATGATCCTTGACGGTATTAATGTAGCGGATCACTTCCTGATGGACCGGATGAACCGCGTAAGCCTGCAGATCCTCAAGCGAATCGACTTCAACGATGAGAGCCAGATCGTACGAGCGCTCCGAACGGATGACATCGGCACCGGCCTCGATCGATCTCAGCATCGGTATTTTCCCTTCCATATCACGCAGCACTTGTACCGTCCGTTCAATATTTTCGGCTGTTGGCTCCTTTAATTTAAAAAACACAATATGTTTAATCACGATTGGTTCCTCCATCTCTTCGCTATGTAAAATTCCCACTTCTATCATACCCCGTTCGTGCGGAAAAGGAAATCGCTCTCATGCAGTGGTTCGAAGCCGCAGCCTGGCCTCACCGGCCGACATTGGGCAATCCATACGCCTGCCGCCCCCGCCTGAGCCAGTCCCCGCCAAAGCCACTGTCGGCTATATGCCCTCGTTGTAGGCATAGTCAACCCACCGTTTTGACGCTGTTGAACCACATGGAATGATCCTAATATAAATGGATTTCTCCGGCCGTAACAGGTTAATAAAATCCACGATGAGATGAGTATTATCCATTCTTTCCTTTCTACGATAGCGCTATCATAAGAGAACATGAACCGAAAAGGAGGATTGTACTTCATGGATAGAAATGAATATTTGCAAGTGATCGACGGGACGATTGCGAGAGGGCGATTCAAAGACGATTGGGGATCTCTTGGAGCATTTCGTGTTCCCGAATGGTACAGAGATGCCAAATTCGGTATCTTCATCCACTGGGGTGTATACTCCGTACCCGCTTTTAAAAACGAGTGGTATCCACGCAATATGTACATTCAAAATTCAGAGGAATATGAGCATCATATTGCTACTTACGGAGAACACAAACAGTTCGGGTACAAGGATTTCATTCCGATGTTCAAGGCTGAGCGGTTTGACGCGGAAGAATGGGCCGATTTATTCAGACGCAGCGGGGCCAGATATGTAATGCCCGTTGCCGAACATCATGATGGTTTCCAAATGTACAAAAGCGGACTCTCCCGGTTTAACGCCTATGAGATGGGGCCAGGCCGGGATCTTCTCGCTGAAATGAAAACCGCTTTCGAACGCCAGGGACTGGAGCTGTGCGTCTCTTCTCACCGTGCGGAGCATTGGTTCTTCTTGTCTCACGGCAAGGATTTCGATTCGGATATCCGGGAACCGCTTGCACGTGGCGACTTCTATTGGCCTTCAATGCCGGAGCCGGATCATCAAGATCTGGCAGGCTCGCCTCCGAGTCATGAATTTTTGGAGGACTGGCTGCTCCGGTGCTGCGAGCTGGTCGACCGTTTCCGCCCTAAAGTTTTTTATTTCGACTGGTGGATTCAGACCAGCGCTTTTAAACCGTACCTGAAGAAATTCGCAGCCTATTATTATAATAAGGGCGACGAATGGGGATACCCGGTTGCCATCAATTACAAGCACGACGCTTATATGTTTGGCACGGCCGTCCCTGATGTAGAGAGAGGCCAATTTGCGGAACTGAAGCCGTACTTTTGGCAAACCGATACAGCCGTTGCGAGGAACTCCTGGTGCTATACGCCCGATAATGAATACAAATCGCCAGTCGAAATCATTCAGAATCTGGTTGATATCGTGAGCAAAAACGGCAGTTTGTTGCTCAATATTGGGCCCAAAGCAGATGGAACGATCCCCGCCGAGGACCGAGATATTCTCATTGCCATCGGAGATTGGCTGCAGGTCAACGGAGAAGCGATATACGGGACAACGTTTTGGAAAACATTCGGTGAAGGGCCGACGGAAATTAAAGAAGGTCAATTCACGGACGGAACGGCCACAGACTTCACAAGCGAAGATATCCGTTTCACAATGAAAGGATGTTATCTGTATGCAACGGTTTTGGCTTATCCTGAGGATGGCATCGTCCGCATCCGCTCGCTGAAAGAGCGTTCCCCCCACTATCATGGCATCATCCGGGATATTCGTGTGCTCGGGTTCGATGAGAAGCCGACATGGGACCGAAACGATGAAGCCTTATCGATACAAACCGTAACCGTCAAAAGTTCGGTACCGGTCGTTTTTCAAATCGAAATCGAATAATATGGGCGAACGGACAAACCTTCCCCGCCTTCTTGTCAAAACTGCTAGACAAGAGGCGAGGAACTCTTTTTTTCTTCCATCAATCTGAAAAGCCATGTCATATTGGGGGGCATATCAGTATCGGCTTAAATCGTCGTGCTGTTCGTCTCTTTGTATACAAAGTAATCAAAATCAGCGTGTTTCCGGGTCCCGCCAAGATCCTGCACACAAAGACCGATGTAGGTTCCCGTAAACCGGATATATTCAGGAGATTCATCGGACAGATGCGTGATATCGAACCATCCGCCTGCGGGATACCAGGACGGATCATCCTGTAACGCATAGTAGAAGCAGGCACGGTCATGATCAACCACAACCTTTAACCGGATTCCGTTCACCGATTTCAGCGGAATATCCTCCAGCAGCTCATCGTAAACCCCGTATCTGGACTGAATGATTCCCAGGCACTGTCCTTTTTCTTCATGATAAGTTACCCGTAAATAAAGATAGTCTTTCGTGTCGTAATACAGAATCAGCCCTGCCATTTGCTGCGGATGGTCCGGTGCAAACTCCAGACAAGTTTCGGCTTCACACGCAAAAGCCTGCAGTCTTCGGGCGACCATGCTCTGCCTGTGCGTCGAGCTCATCGACTCCATGCCGCGCAGGCGCAAGTAACCGGGACGTTCCGTAAGGCTCAGCCACGTCGGATCCGGCGGAATACGAAGCGTATTCCAATCGCTCCGGAGCATGGGTTGATCAAAGTGGTCCATCTCCGGTGCCGGTTCAAAAGGATGCGGCTTGATTTTTGGTGCAGGCACCTGAACCTCGGGATATCGGTCACCGCTCGCAAGCCGCAGCCAGCCGTCCTCGCTCCACGTGCACTGCTGCAAAGCCGTCTCACGGCCAAGTGTGCAAAACTGTCCATTGACAGGCCGGCCGACCAGATGGGCCATGTACCATTCGCCGGTGTGCGTCTCGACGAGGCTGCCGTGACCGGCCTTCTGCAGCTTTAAATCCGGCCTGCCGTATGAAGTAAGGATCGGGTTGGCAGGATCGACCTCATAGGGCCCTTGTAACGTACGGGATCGCGCTACCGTCACCGCATGTTCATAACCGGTTCCCCCTTCAGCCGTGAGCAGATAATAATACCCCTTATATTTGTACAGATGCGGTGCTTCCGTCAGCCCTAATTCCGTGCCCTTGAATATGTTAACGGCGGGCCCGGTCAGTTTGTGTTCCTGAACGGAAAATTCCTGGAGCACGATGCCCGAGAACCGGTTCTTTCCTTTACGGTGATCCCAAATCATATTGACCAGCCACTTGCGTCCGTCCTCATCATGAAATAAGGAAGGATCGAACCCGCTGCTGTTCAAATACACCGGCTCAGACCACGGGCCTTCGATATTCGTCGCCGTCACAAGGTAATTATGGGTATCTTTAAAAGCGCCGACCCGGCTTTTGACATCTGTGTAAATCAGGTAAAACACGCCGTTGTCATAGCTGAGGCAGGGAGCCCATACACCTCCGGAATCGATGTTGCCTTCCATATGCAGCTGCGATGTCCGGGTCAGCGGAGATTGTATCGGCTTCCAATGAACCAGGTCCCGGGAATGGTGAATCCGTACGCCCGGGAACCATTCGAAGGTGGATGTGGCGATATAATAATCTTCCCCTGCCCGGCATATGGACGGATCGGGATGAAAACCGCGAAGAATGGGGTTCGTGATCATATTCATTTAAGCAACCTCCGGCATGAAAATGATGATTGTACAAAAAGTGATTGTTTCAGTGCCAGCCCAGTACTTTTTTGCCGGCTTCCAGAGCGGTTATGATCCGTTCCACGTCGTACACATTTCCTCTCCATGTCCCTCCGCTGACGGACTGCAGCGCAGCCCACAGCCTGGTGTCATCCGGCAGAGCTTCATCCGGCCGCATATCGGGATGGAAAGGCCTCTGTGCCAGGATGAGAGCGCCTTCCTCCGGCGAAACCTCGACTTCCCCTTCACCGACAAAATTTATGCTGCCTTCCAGCGTGTTGCGATCCACGACGATATCAATCAAGTCACCGTTCCGAAGCTTGCCGATTGGCCCGCCTGCCAGCGCTTCGGGGCCAACATGGCCAATGCATGCCCCGGTGGAAACACCGGAAAACCGGGCATCGGTAATGAGCGACACGTATTTGCCGAAAGACAGATGCTTCAGCGCAGACGTAAGCTGGTAAGTCTCCTCCATCCCGGTCCCTGACGGACCCCGCCCGAGAAGTACGACGACGTCGCCTGCCAGAACTCCGCCGGACTTAATCGCACGGATCGCTTCGCGTTCGGTTGTAAATACTTTGGCTCTGCCTCTGTGACGATACACGCCATGGTCATCCAGTACCGAAGGGTCGATCGATGTGGATTTGATCACAGAGCCTTCCGGAGCGATATTCCCGGTCGGAAACGTTACGGTAGAGGTAATGCCAAGACGCCGCGAATACTCCGCGCTCATAATGACACTATCCGGATCAACCCCGTCCTTCTCTTTCAGCTGCTTCCGCAGCAGATGACGGCGTTCCGACGATTCCCACCAGTCGAGCACCTCGCCCAGCGTCGTACCTGTTACGGTAAGCACGGACTCATCCAGTATGCCAAGCTGCCTGAGGTGAAGCATCACTTCAGGCACTCCTCCGGCCTGAAACACCCGAATGGTCGGGTGGAAGATCGGGCCGTTCGGCAGGGCGCTGACCAGTCTCGGCACATGCTTGTTGACCTGAATCCAGTCCTGCACCGCAGGCACGGTTAAACCGGCTGCATGGGCAATGGCGGGAATGTGGAGCAGCAGATTGGTAGAGCCGCCGAATGCGGCATGAACGGCCATCGCATTGCGAATCGCCGCATCGGTGACAATGTCCGCCATTCTCAGCCCTTTGGACTCCATGACCATGAGTGCGCGTGAGGATTGCCGAGCCATTTCGATCCAGATCGGCTGCCCGGATGGTGCAAGCGCGGCATGCGGCACCGTCATGCCCATCGCCTCGGCGACGACCTGGGCCGTTGCCGCCGTGCCTAGAAACTGGCAGCCTCCTCCCGGTGTAGCGCATGCCCGGCAGCCGAGCTCCGCCGCCGCTTCCAGGGAGAGCTCGCCGCTGACGTACCGTGCGCCGATCGTCTGAATTTTGCCGGCGTCCTCTCCATCGACAGGCGGAAGGGTGACGCCCCCGGGAACGATCACACCCGGCAGCTGTGGCATGCCCGCAAGCGCAAGCATCATCGCCGGCAGACCTTTGTCGCAAGTGGCGACGCCGATCACCCCTTTGCGCGTCGGCAAGGAGCGAATCAGTCTGCGGAACACCATGGCAGCATCGTTCCGGTATGGAAGGGAATCAAACATGCCTGTCGTTCCCTGGGATCGGCCGTCACAAGGGTCGCTGACATAGCCTGCAAACGGAATTCCACCGCGGCCCGATATCTCTTCCGCCGCAGCCTTCATGAGCAGGCCGACCTCCCAGTGGCCCGTATGGTAACCGAGGGCGGCAGGACTGCCGTCCTCGTTGCGAATTCCGCCCTGCGTGCTCAGGATCAGAAACTGTTTTCCGTTCAACTCCCCGGGCTTCCAGCCCATCCCGACATTCTGGGACATGCCGAACAAGTCGCCGCTCGGAGCGTTCCGCAGCAAGTCATCCGTTAAAGGCAGCCGTCCCGCCGCCCCGGGAGCATACGCCATAATATCGAAACAGCTTGAGTCTTTCTCCCCCATTATCGACATAATCTGTTCGTGCATGGCACCCTCCCGCCGCCTAAGACTTAACGAAAACCGTTTTGATGGAAGTGAAAAACTCGATGGCCGCTTGCCCCTGTTCCCTGGAATGCGAGCTCGACATTTTCATTCCGCCGAACGGAGCCTGCAGCTCTACGCCGGCCGTTTCCGCATTGATCCTGACCAATCCGGCATCCATATCCCGGATGAAAGACAGCATTGCGTCGACATTTTGCGTATAGATGGAGGCACTCAAGCCAAAGTCGCTGTCATTGGCCGTCTCTATGGCTTCCTCCAGGGAATCCACCGCGATCAATGCAAGCACAGGGCCGAAGATTTCTTCCCGGGCTATGGACATATGCGGTTCGACCCCCTCAAATACGGTTGGCTGGACATAAAACCCTTCTTCAAGCCCTGGACCGTCCGCTCTTTTTCCGCCGGTCAGCAGCACGGCGCCTTCATCCTGCCCTTTCTGAATATAGTTCAGCACCGTTTCGAGCTGTCCTTCATTCGCGCATGGACCCATCCAGCTTTCGGATGACATGCCGTCGCCCAACCGGATCTCCCGGATTTGCGACAGGAGCTTTTCTTTAAAGGCTTCATATACTTTCCGCTCCACAATGACCCGGCTGGTGGCGGTGCATTTTTGGCCGGTGGATTTCAAGCCGCCGCTGATGGTGGCCTCGACTGCCAAGTCCAGGTCCGCATCTGCCGCGATAATGATCGGATTTTTGCCGCCCATTTCAAGCTGATACTTGGCTCCCCGCCCCAAAGCGGCGGCGCCAACCCGTTTTCCGACTTCGTTGGAACCTGTGAACGTTATCCCGTTGACATCCGGATGCTCGGCAAGCGCAGATCCGATCACCGAACCTCTGCCGCATACAAGATTGAGAACGCCTGCCGGAATTCCCGCCTCCTCAAAGCATTCCAGGATTTTGGCTGCCGTGACCGCCGTTTCCTGCGCCGGCTTTAACACAACGGTATTGCCGTATATCAAAGCCGGGGCCGTCTTCCAAATCGGAATCGCTACGGGAAAATTCCATGGGGCAATGACGCCCACGACGCCAAGCGGTACACGGGTCGTAAACATCAGCGCTTCGCTGTCCGTCGAAGGAATGACATCGCCGATTTTTCGCATCCCTTCGCCGGCGTAATACCTTAGGATCGCGACGCCGCGCATCGTCTCTCCCTTAGCTTCTGCAAGCGTTTTGCCCATTTCCCTCGTCATCGCCTCGGCGACCTCGTCGGCCCGGCGTTCCAGCACATTAGCTGCCTTGTAGAGAACATTGCCGCGTTCCGCGCCGGTTAATCGCCGCCAGGCTCGGCCTGCTGCTTTGGCCGCTGCGACAGCACGGTTCAGATCCTCTATACCGGAAACCGGTACATAACCGACTACCTCTTTCCGGTTTGCCGGATTGATGCTGGGTTCGGTTTCTCCGGACGCAGCCTTCACCCATTCTCCGTTGATATAGTTCCTGTATACTTGCTCTCTTTGAAATGCCGTCATGGGAATACGCCCTCCTTATTAAAAACTAATTTGATAAAACAGGGTTCACCAGCGTACCGATACTGCTGATCGAAATTTCAATCCGGTCTCCGGGCTCAAGCGTAAAATCATTAGGCGGCACAATGCTTGTGCCTGTCAAAAGCACCGTACCATCGAATAAATCGTTGTCCTTTGCCAAGAACGAGACCAGTTCATCCAGCTTTCGGTTTAATTCACTTGTACTTGCCTGGCTCTTCACGACCATGCGCCCCTCGCGGTAAATCTCGCAGAAGATGCTGAATGCATATGGATTCTGCACCGTTTCCGCAAGCCGGATGGCCGGTCCGATGGAGCAGGAATTGCGCCATATTTTTGCTTGCGGCAAATACAGCGGGTTCTCCCCTTCGATATCGCGGCAGCTCATGTCATTACCCACGATGTATCCCACTATACTTCCATCAGCGGCAAGGACTAGTCCCAACTCAGGCTCTGGAATCTGCCATGTGGAATCGCTGCGCAGCGTAACGGCCTCGTTCGGTCCGATGGTGCGGGCGGCCGTGGATTTGAAAAAGATTTCCGGCCGCTCAGCGTCATAGACTTTATCGTAAAATGTCTCCGCATCCAGTCTTCCATCCGTAGCTTCATAATTTCGTGCTTCGCGGCTTCGTTGATACGTAACACCCGCCGCCCATACTTCCGGCGCGTCCAGTGGCGTGACAAGATGCAGAGAAGTCCAATCACCAGCCAGCTCACTTGTCGGGCTAAAAGCGCTTTCAACCAATTGAACAGGAGAGATCCCGCGCTCCCTGGCTTGATGGATCAAAGTCATAAAATCCGGCTGCGGCAGACGATAGGCTGTTTCATCATCCGTAACGGCTGCCAGCCGCTTCTGTTGCCTGTCTAGAAATCGAATAATTCTCATTCAGGCTTGCCCCCATTTCTTCCCCATCGGGTTGATATTACTACCATAGCACCACCGATCGCCCATGACGATGCGCTAATCTCTACGACGATTTACCCTTTTCACGCATAATTTTTCTGTTAAGATGAGTCTAACCGTTACGGGAATACAGGACATACCGAGGAGGTTTGCTGTGACCAAGCTTTCCGAAGCCGCGTATTTAGGTCGTCTGCCCGATGTTCGCATGTCTTTTCAATTATTGGGGCTGCATGCAAGAAAAGTGGATTCCCGCTGGACTTATCCGTCCCACGAGCATTCCATGTACGAAATTCATTGGATGATGGACGGCGAGATGAATATGGTGGTCAATGGACAGCTGTACAAGCAGTCCGTTGGAGACTTGTTGTTCATTCGCCCCGGCATGACACATTCCTGCACGTGTGCCGGTCAGCAGGGTTTCACTTACTTCTCCGTTCATTTCAGCGTTCACGATACATCCTTTTGCAGAGAACTCAACCGCTGCAAGGACATTTATTATCCGGCAGATTCGGCTTTAGCCCAGGGACTGTCTTCTTCTCTGTCTACGCTGTACAATCTGGCCACAGAGCACTTATCCAGCCCGCTGCCGGCCTCCAAACAGATGAGGGTCCATGCCGCCGTATTCGAACTGCTCGGCTCCCTGGTCGGACAGCTGTCTCAGACCACATCCGTCACCTTATCCAGAAAAGAATCCATCGCGCGTCAGATCGCCGAGCAAATCGAGGACTCCGTAAGATATATTCATCTTCACGGTGAAATTCAGGAGACCGAGCGAACCTGGATCCAAGACATCGCCAAGTCGCTGAACCTTAGTCCGTCGCAGGTTAATCGGATTTTTCGGCAGGTATACGGCAGAGCACCGCGCAAGTTTCTCTCCGAAACCCTCCTGAATGAGGCCCAGCGGCTGTTGAAGCAAACAGACCTAAGCATTGACCATATTGCGATGATGCTGGGGTATAAGACCAATGCGCATTTCAGCCGCCAATTCAAGCGGTGGACCGGCATCGCACCAAGCGAGTTCCGCATCCATTCCCAGCAGCCATCGGCAGCCGGACCGGATCACCCGGATTATTGAACCAAATTGCGAATAGAACCGGCCGGCGGCAGGTTTTTTGTTAGGCATCGACAAGTCTAATGAAACATTTAAGCTTTGTAGCCAACTGTACACCCTACGAGATACAGATCATTTGATATTCGTTGAGTCGACGAGACATCATCACTTTAAGGTTGTCGGATTCATACTCCAGCGGCGTGTTTCTGGGTACGGCAAGCACTTCTTTTCACAGGTCTGTCGCAGTACACGTTGATTATGCAACAACGAAATGGAAACAAATGTTTAGACGTTGGCTATTGAAAAGTTAGTGTCGAATATTGTAGTATTGTGTTAAAAAAATCGGAGGAATTATGCCTACACCATTGCAGCAAGAAAAACACTCCATTGAGGCGTGGTCCCTGATCAATCGGAAATATTTGGGGAAAGGCGTGCGAGTCAAGCGCTTTCGGAGGCCGACCCGCTGCCAAATTCGCAACCGCGTCCTCCTTGCCATTCTAATGGCCAATGACATCAAACTGTCTCAGCTTGCCGAAGAATTGGGAGTTTCCTCGCGCAGCGTCAGTGCTTGGGTATATGAGGGGCGCGTACCCGGAAAGCAAAATCTGGAGAAAGCCTGCAGTTACCTCGGGTATCCCCGTCATATTCTGTTCCGGGAGGAGCTGCTGGAGCAGTCCCCGCTGATCTGCCAGCCTGCACCGTCGCGCTTTATGAAGCGGACGTTGACGCGCTCGCCGGTCAGTAACCGGATTCTGACGGGCCTATGCATGGTGCACGATTTGTCGGTAAGCGATGTGAGCCGCTGGATCGGCGTGCATCCCGGCACATTCCGCAAATGGCTGCATCAAGGAACGGTTCCATCGGCAGCATTCCAGGAGAAAGCGGAACAATTTTTCCGCATTCCAAAATCGATCCTGTTTGCAGACTGCATCCTGAACAAACAATCGTAAAGCAACAACGTAAATCGATTCGAAAAAGCACTCATAACCTCTTCATCAACCGCTCTGCGTGACCTTACCCGGATTAAGGTGCGCCGAGTTTTTTTCTTCTTGCCGGCATGTTTATGGCGTTAACTGGGAATATTGTTCGTTGAGGTGATGGTCTGGCATGAGCTTAAATCAGAAGAACGGTGCTGCGCTGGGTCTGCTGGCAGGAACGACGTTCGGCAGCGGCATCGGTTTTTTGCTGGGATGGCACTCCTACGATCTGGTCGGCAGCGTAGCCGCCGGCGGTATTCTCGGCATTGCAGGAGGCATATGGCTCAGTTGCCGAATCCTGTTTAAGGAGCTGCCCTGAGGGAAGCGCCCGGTGGAAACAACCGCAGGAGCAAAAATATAAAGCAAACAAGCAGGCCGGATAAGAGAGCTACCATTTGCCCGTGCCTGCTTGTTTTACGTTGGTGCGGATTTCTTCCATGCCGCCTGATCTTCTTCTATGTTACAGCCATTCGCCGTGACCGTGAAAATCCTGCTGGTGATTCTGAAGCCGCCAGCCAATCAACGGCTCCCGCAAATCTTCCGGTTTCCGGGTCGTATCCGGACCCTCGGATTCTCCCCAGGTTTTCCCCCCGTCTTCCGTTCTCGCCGATCCGCTGAACCCCGTGTCCGGCGATACGAAATGAAGAAATCCCCCATTCGGCGTCCTGCCGATCTTGTTCCAGACCTGTCCCCCGTCCGTCGACTGATATAAATCATTGTTCTCCATGACGGCCCATACGTGGTTTGCGTTCAAGGCAAAGATTTGGCGAACCGTCTCCTCGGGATAAGCCTGCACCTCCCAATCGGTTCCACCGTCATCACTGAAGGCAATCCATCCGTCTCCCCCAATCCAGCCTGCTTGGTGATTGATAAGCCACATGGCCGTCACATCCGTGAGATCCACTTCGTCCTTGCTCTTTCCATCCGCTGCGCCACTTGAACCCTGGCCGGCAGGTTCTGATGGGTTCCCCTCGGACTGATCCGTCTTCGAGGATTTCCCGCCGGATGCCGATCCGTCCGAATCGCTCCGCTTCCCGTCATGGTTCTGCGTAAGCGATACGGGAGCAGGAGCGACAACGCTGCTCCCGGAATCGGGCGCCTCACAACCGGCTGTCACGGACAGCAAGACGACCAGCAGCAACCATGTGCCGAACCGGTTTCGTACGTTTGCCATTTCGACCACTCCCCCTTCCCGGTCAAATTCCCCCTGCTGTCAATCTATCCATGATGGAACGGCGATAACATAACGCCAGCTCCAAGACCATTCAATTACTATAAGTATAATGGCAACACCCCATAAAACGGAACAGGAAAAAACGCTTATCCGGCAGGTTCTAAGAGCAGCATAATTATCGATTCACCTGCTTGCCATTTGAATCACTTGACTCTAATATAGGGACAGGATGGTTTGAGTAACGACAGACCCATCGCTTTAGGACCATAAAGGGGGATTGCAAATGCTCGATTTTCCGACTCTTATGACGTACATCATCGTTGTTCTTGGTCTATTTTTGATTCCAGGACCCGCCGTTCTCCTCACCATTACCCGCACCGTTCAGAACGGGCGAAGAGGAGGCATAATGGCTGGGCTCGGTATCGCTACCGGGGATTTCCTTCATACCTTATTTGCAACGGTAGGTCTATCCGCAATATTGATGACTTCGGCACTTGCCTTCAATGTTGTTAAATTTGCAGGCGCAGCCTACTTGCTATACCTAGGGATTCGCGCAATCCTAAGCAAGCCCTCCGAACCGCAAATGCCCCAGGTTGAATCGGCAGGCTCCCTGAAATCCTATGCCTCGGCAACTGTTGCTGAGCTTCTTAATCCGAAGACGGCCCTCTTCTTTCTGGCATTCCTGCCTCAATTTATTCATCACGAACGCGGTGAAGCGGTCGGGCAGTTCTTAGTCCTGGGATTGATCTTTGTGATTCTAAGCATATTGTATACAACCACGATTGTATTAAGTGTCTCCACGCTTGGAAGAGTGGTTAAACGGACGCCATGGATCAGGCGCCTAAGCCAGTGGAGCGGCAAATTCGTTGGAGCAATCTACATTGGACTAGGCCTAAAGGTAGCATTCCAAAGACAGTAATGGAAGAAACGTATCCCTATCAAGGCGCTTAAGTGCACGGTGCCGGCAGACAAACTTATTGCAGATGCAACCCCCACTTATTGAATTGTGGGATACTCAGCGCATGAGAACAGCTCCGAAGGGAGCTGTTTCTTATTTTCGTACAACCCTCATCACGCTTTCAACCGATGATACGAGCTGCGGAAAACTCAGATATACAAAAAAGCTCTTGAATTGCCGCAAGGACAAATTCAAGAGCTTATTCGCTGTTACATTAGATGCGGTCGAGAGGACTCGAACCTCCACGGGGGTTAGCCCACACGGACCTGAACCGTGCGCGTCTGCCAATTCCGCCACGACCGCATGTGTTTGGGTTATTAACTCGTTGTGATCACCGTAATTAAGAGTATATAACGACTAAAGTTAAAAAGCAAGCATTTTTTTAAAAAAAATGTCGAAAGCATGGTATGCATCATGATGGCGTACCGCATGACCCGCTCTCCCGCTTCGGTATTTTTAACCTCCCTCCCCTCCATACTATAACAGGACGGGGTTATAAGAGGCGCCAATCCGATTGACCCCCTAAGACGAAAGGCGAGGTGAGTTGCATGCTCCTGAAAAAATATTCGATCATGTTATTAACCGCCGTATTATGCTTGACCATAACGATCCTTACGGACATCCTCTTCGGCTTTCCGTGGTACAACTTTATCATTAACTGGCGTTTCACGCTCTTCTCTCCCGTTGAGAGAATCACCGTGATCCTCTTGCTAGCTCTGCTGGTTATTCCGGATCTTTATCGCAGCTTCCGCAAGAGGAAGCATGAAACGAGCCCCCCTAGAGCGTCTGGGGAATCGGATTCAGGAACCGGAAGCGGGTCCCGAACCCGGGCCGGGTGCAGAACCGGAACGCCTTCCGAGGATGGCTTTGCGGATCAGACATATGATCACGAGCAGGAGCGGTAAACCGATGGAATAGAACGGGAACACCGTATACAGGTAGGCTCCCCCTTTCATTAGATGCTCGCTGTAAGAGCGGGCAAGGATAATGGAGAGGCCGAGTATGACCAGTGCATAGGGATAAATTAATTTACGATACGGGATTTTGAACAATATGGAGGAACTGATCAATGCTGCATAATAATATAGGCTGATTTTAAAGAACACGCCGATGATCAGAACCATCACGATCAGAATTTGCGTCCGCTCGATAAATTCCGAAATCTCTACCTTCCCCATCATGGTCAAGAGCGGAAATACCGCCCGTTCGGTAATATCCGCTCCCAGTACTGAAATCGTGATCAACGACACGTGAGCCAGGATGACGCCGGTAACCAATATCGCCAGCAGTCCTGCTTTCACCCCATTTTTGGTATGGTTAACCGCCGGAAAGATGGCCGTCGCACAGATAAGCTCGCCAAACGGAAAATGAATGTTTTTCTTTAGCACCGATTCTAGAATCGGCTGGAATCCTTCACCCATGACAGGTAGGAGGAGCTGAAGGTCAATGATCCCGGAAAATAGAATCACGATCCCGCTGAACACCCCGATCATAAACATAATCGCTAAAAAGATGGTAGCCGTCCGTGCCAGCACCTCCAAGCCTTGATGCAGCACATAGGCCACCGCCATGATCATGAGCAGATTCACGATCAGAAGCGGCGTTTCCCTCAACGCGGCGGACGCCATGACCAGCAGTCCCCCGTCTACGAGATCTCGAGCCGCTGTGAACATATAAAGGACGGCATAGACTAGTCCTACAAGGCTGCCGACATATTTCCCGAGCAATAATCGATAATCCTCCACTGGCAGTTTGTCGGGAAATGCCGTGTACAAATACGCATTCAAGGAGAAGATCAGCATGCCGATCACCGTTCCGATGAGCACGGCTATCCATGCATCCCGGCCTGCCTCAAGTCCCAAATTTACGACGAGCGTCGTGCCGAACTGAAACAGAACCAATATCGAGAAGAATTGAAATGGGCTGATTTTCACCTTTTCCATTTGACTCTCCTCCTTCATTGGTTGTGGATCTTGTATAGAACGGAACGATCCCTCATTTGAGAATTTCGTATCACCGGTTTCACATGGTATTTCACTTGCACCCGTGGAAAGAGCTGATCCCAGCGATTCTTCATCTTTCGCCAAGCGGACGGATCGGACCGTTCCACAGCCTGACCAAATCCCAGAATATCGCTATTCACTTCCTTGCTCTTACGAACGGCTAGCTCCATAATACGAATAACCTCTCTCGAGGCTGCGTCCTCCAGGAGCTTCATCGTTGCCGGATTTCGCAGGTCAATCGCGCTGTTCACTTCACGGATCGAGAAATTAGGCTCCACGTGAATGTGAATAATCGGATTCGCAGGATCTTCTAAGTCAGCGAGCAGCCTTGTTTTGGACCGCATAACTTCAAGCGATATTTCTCCACCTTGATCAAGTAACTTCAAATGGATCGGCGTGATTTTCATTTTATTCCGGATCCAAACGGTGCCGCGGGATTCGTCCGCGTTTAACCAGCTCACAAGACGATCCCCTTTAAATACAGCCATTTGGGAGATGACCGCCAATCCTTCTACCTTCGCGTTCTTTAAGGTTTCCATCTTCGATGCCTTTTCGGCGCTGCCTTCGATCATCACTCCGTTCACCAAAGGCCCGCCTCCCGGGGTAAGCAATCCACGGATGACATCATCTACCTCGATCCGAAAATTCTCTCCAAGCTGTCCCGACGTTAAATCGATCTTCTGCTCGAGTGCAAAAGCCGTGATTTTTCCAATCGGTGTCATTGCAGACACGACATCCTCTGCGGTTTGTCCCTGGGTTGCAATCAATACTTCGGCATTCAGCCGGATATCGGAGTCTCTGTCCAAATAATCGAAGAGATCGATAATGCCCTCTCTCGCCACGCGATCCGAGATGACGATCAGACCGGTATGGGCGAGCGAAATGATACGGGGCACTTTGCGGGAAGCATTGCGCATCGCTTCGACTATGCTCTTCCCTGATGCCTTATATACGGAGGTAGGCGTTGCTCCTCTGCCAGCCTTCCCCGAAATTTCATCGGCGATGACCGTCTGGAAGGAAACGAGATATTCCTTCTCCTCTTCCTTCCAATCCACGCCGATACCGGAGACTATTGCACGCTTATTCAGCTCTACCACATCCCAGCAGCCGCTCAGCAGACCGAGACAGCAGCATATGATCAGAATGGTCAGCCCTTGATGTTTGCGCATATCTCAGTTCGCCTCCCATCATGAGTTACGATTTCCTCCTGCTCCGTTCGCAGCCGTATGCTGCCCCCTTCCCGAAGCGCTTCCGCCATCGGCACCTTGTTACCCCGACCCGCTCATCCTCCCATCCGAGTCTCCAGCCAAGGAAGTGTCTTGATTCGATGACGCTCCAAATCCGGTTGAAGACTCCGCAGCTTGAGTTTGCAGCGGCTGAAAGGGTAAACAGATGATCGCATCCTTCTGATTCCTGAGCCGGAATGGACTGATTGGCGACATAAAGGGTACACCGAAGGACCGGAGACTGTTCATATGCGCGATCAGCACGATGACGCCCAAGGTCAGCCCATAGAAGCCGAACATGCCGGAGAGAACCATGAAGCCAAAGCGAATCAGCCGTCCAGCGATGGACAGGTTGTAGGCCGGAAGCGTGAAGCTTGCAATACCGGTCAATGCCACTACGATAACCATCGCTGGCGTAATCAGACCTGCTTCAACGACAGCTTGTCCGAGGATGAGCGCACCGACAACCGAAACCGTCTGCCCAATCGCCCGCGGCATCCTGACACCGGCTTCCCGCAATATCTCGAACACAACCTCCATGAGCATCGCTTCGATAAAAGCCGGAAAGGGGACGCCTTCACGTTGGGCAACCAGACTGATCAGCAGCTGCGTCGGTACCATTTCATAGTGAAACGTTGTTAATGCGATATAAACAGACGGACCCAGAATCAAAATAATAAAGCTGATATAGCGTACGAGCCGCATGACGATGGCGATATCGAAACGCTGCGCATAATCCTCAGGCGACTGAAAGAAATGGGCAAATACCGTTGGAAGCACCAGCACAAAAGGGGTTCCGTCCACCAAGACAACGATCCGGCCCTCCAGCAGCTTGCTCGTCGCATCGTCAGGACGCTCCGTGTTATATATCGTTGGAAACGGAGTAATGGTCTTATCTTGAATGAATTCTTCAATATAGGCAGACTCCAATATCCCTTCAATCTCAATCCGGTTCAGCCTATCCTTGATCTCCCTGACAATCCCCGGATCCGCCTTGCCCTTGACGTACATGATGGCTACGTGGGTATGGGTGACCGATCCGATCTTCATCGTTTCGAGCCATAGCTGAGAACCGGATGAGTGAAATATTGGTTGCAATGGACTCCACAAAGCTGTCCTTCGGGCCGCGGACGACCAGCTGCGAGGTTGGCTCGGTTACGGATCTCCATTGCCCGCCCTGAGTGCCTGCGATAATGATGTGATCCGCCCCCTCAAACAGGATGACCGTGTCTCCAGACAATATCGCCAGCATCGCTTCATTCCAATCTGCACTCATTCTGGATTCGCCCATCGCAAGTCCGTCTTTCATGACCATATCCAGAAAATCGGCCGGGCTGCGCTCCTTCTGCAGGAATTCCTTGCTTAATTGCAGCAGCGATTCCATCACATCGTGATTGATCATTTCCGGATCGCTGAGCCCGTTTAAATAAACGATGGCGCAATTGGCCTCGGACGCTCCTCCAAGCTTCAATTGCCGGAAAATGATATCCGGGCTGTTCCCAAGTTCTGTGCGGATGCGGTCCAGATGCTCCTGTAAATGGTCGGCCGGCTCGATTCCCGCAATTTTCCGGGAAGCTTCCTGCCCCGGCGCATCCTTCCTTGGGGCGAAGCGGCGGCCGCGAGGCCGGTAGCGTAGCATTTCGTTTCCTCCCAGCATGCAAAGCTCGAGTTACCTCCATTATTTGCTTTACATGCCTTTTTCATGCGGAGCAGCAAGGAAATGAATTCCTTCTCCGGCCGTGAAGTAGAAGCGGATCCATCCATCTATATATCTATCTTCTAAAAGGAAATCTTGGTGATGGTCATTCTTTATGGGGTGCAACCTTAATGGAGAAGTGTTGGGGTCTGATAATGAAATGGAGCCGTACAAATGTACGGCTCCATGGCTAAACCTTATCTGCGATGCTATTTCCGATCAAATACGTACCTAATCCCGCCAATTCATCCGCACCTGCTTGATCCCCTCGACCTGCCACAGCTGCTCGAATAAGGCATCGATGCCTTTGCTGTTAAATGAATACACCCGGAATTCCATCGTTACTTTCGTTGAATCATCATCGGCAGAGTCATTATTGACGATCATGCCCTGGACGGTCATGTTCGCCTTTTGGAGAAGATCGGTAATGATGCTGACCTGCACGGGCCGATCACCCGCTTCAATCATGATTTTCAGGCTCCCCGACTTCTTAATGAACAAAAACCGGGATTCCAGCTTGTTCAGCACAAGCGTACTGATCAGCACAATGGCAGTCGTAACGACCGCCGGCCAGTAAAACCCGGACCCCACGCTGAGCCCGATGGCAGCAGCTACCCATAACGTTGCTGCTGTGGTGAGGCCTGAAATAATATGATTGGAACGCCGCAGGATAGCGCCCGCGCCAAGGAAGCCGATACCGCTTACCACCTGCGCCGCAAGCCGCGCAGGGTCAAATCTGGCATTGGGATGATTGATAAGCAAGGAGTCAAATCCGTAAATGGAGGTCAACATGATGAGGGTTGATCCCACGGCAACCAACAGATGGGTCTTCAGTCCAGCCTGCTTATTTCTGCGCTCCCGTTCCCAACCGATCAGCCCGCCGAGCAGAGCTGCAAGCAGCAGCCGCATCAGCATCGTTTGCATATCCAGTGAAATATCGTACATTTTCGTTCACTCCTCATCAGCAACCGTTCTATTATCCCCCTCGCTGGCCGGTCTTATTGCATATGCTCATCCTGCCAGCGCCATAGTTCCTTACTGGAGGTCGAAATCCCGATGACGCCGCTCTTTAGAGCCGTATCGAAATCCTCCAAATCAATCATTAATCCACCCGCAATGACGGGCACATCGACTTCCGCCCGGATCCGGTCCATAATCCGCTCGCATACCATGCCTGGCAGCACTTCAATGGCATCCGGATTCGAAGCCTTAATCATCTTGATCCCGTTATCCAGCGAAACGGAGTCAAATACGAACAGTCGTTGAACGGTCAGCAGGCCAAGCTTCTTGGCCTCGACGATGATCGTATTCTTCGTGGTGACAATGCCGTCGATGCCTACCTTTTCAGCCAAATAAGTTACTCCCGCCCGATCCTTCCCGATCCCTTCGATCAGGTCGAAATGAACGAAGGACAGCTTTCCGGCCTCCTGGATTTGTTCTACGATCGACTCGATATTAAATATATCGGTCCTCAAAATAAACACGATGTTCGATTCGGTTGCAAGCACGGAGGGGAGCTCGTCAGCATTCATCAAAGATGTAATGATCGGTTTGCGCTTCAAGCAGTACGTGATTCGCTGCGCGCCTTCTACACTTGTTCTCATGTCTTCACCTCGTTGCCAAGAGCAGCATCTCCGGTTCTCCAGCTGCCCGGGCTTATTTTTTGTACCTTAAGAACCCGCTTCATTTGCCTCTTTCACGGTACGGCTGCGATAAATATCGTGGACCGAATCCAGAATATAGGTTGGCTTCACATCGCTGTCTTTCAAATCCTCCGAAGTCGAGACGCCGGTAAGCACCAACGCTGTGCTCATCCCGGCCTGATTGCCCATTCGAATATCGGTTTCCAGACGATCTCCCGTCATGAGGCACTCTTCAGCCTTAACTCCCAAAATATCAAGTGCCGTCAACGCCGTCAAGACGGAGGGCTTACCCATGACGGTTGTAATTTTCATGCCGGTCGTGCCTTCAATAGCCCCGATCATGCCGCCGCAATCAGGAATATCGCCTCCCGGCATCGGGCATGTTCGATCCGGATGCGTAGCGATAACGGCCGCGCCTCTCTTAATCGATTGGTATGCAAAGTCCAGATGCTTATAATGAAAGTCCCGATCCCAGGACACGACAACGACGTCCGTCTCTTCCGGCGCGGAAGCAAATGTAATCCCGTTATCCAGCAGCTCCTGCTTTAATATCGGCTCGCCGATGACATAAACCTTCGCCCCCGGATGATGCTTGTGCAAATAATGAATCGTTACGAGTGCGGGATTCAAAATGTTATCCAGCTCCACCCGGATTCCGAGCTTCCCTAGCTTTTTCAAATAATTTTCTCGGGAATCGATCGTTTTGTTCGTCAGAAACAACAAGCGTTTATTCAAGCCCTGCAAATAACGGACGGTCTCTACGGCCCCCTCGATCGCTTCCGGCCCTAAATAAATCGTGCCATCCAAGTCAAAGATATACCCTGAAAAATGATCCATACTCGATCTCCTCTGCATGTTCCATCTTGGAATTTTGATAGATTCACAATCTGACTCGTGGGACTACGAAAACGGAGCCGCACGTGGTCTAGTATTCATATGTTCCGGCACAGCCGGTTAGTCCTTGCCGAAACCACTTGCTAAAGGAGCCGGATTTCTAAAATCGCCCATAAAAAATGAGAAGCTCCTCTGCATAGCAAGATGCTCATTCATGCAAAATGAATGATTCCGTTATGCAAAGGGCTTCTCATCATCTCCGCCCAGCTCTATAATCGATAATTTAATACTACATCCAGTTATTCCATTTGACAAGTGAATCATGGGGATCATTCGGTTCGAATGCCGAAAATGGGGACCATTAGGTTTGCGTTAGCTGTTTCGCTGCCTCATCCGTTACAATCAGCTCGGCGGGATCTTGGTCAGGCTCCAAGGGGAACCGCTCAAGTAGGTTGCCTCCTCCAAGTCCCCATGCCATCTGAAGCTGATCCTCAAGCAAACGCCACTGCCTGGCCTGCTCTTCTTCATCCCAATCCAGCAGCTCGCCCATGATCTCCATGACGGGAGCGATCATCCGCTCGGCCGTCTCCCGCTCAAACCATACCCAGCCGGTTCGCCGCAGCAGGAAATCTTCGACGGCAACGGTCATTTCATGCTCGATTGAATAGATCAGCTCTGCCCGCAGCAGCTTATATTCATCCTTTTCCTCAGCTGACGAAGCCCGATAAATGTCCAGCAGCTTCTTGGCGTTCGACCCGTATCTTGCTATAAGTCTTCGCATGGGGTCAGCTCCGATTCCTTGAAGGGCACCCTGTTCGACCATCATTTCCTTGAACCGTTTATAAGTAAGACCGTTCAGGTCCCCTCCGCTGATTGGCGTCCGGTCGGTCATGCAAGGAGGATAGATCGTTCCATCCGCATCCTGGATGTGCTTAGCCACGAGGTCCACAACGGACATCGCCCTCTTGCGAAATCCGGTTAGATTTCCTGGCCTCGCTGTGATCAACCCTGATTCGGATATGAGAATGCCATCCTTCCCGGTCATGTCGGGAGACTGTCTGTTCTCCGGCTTGAACATCGCGCTTAATCCGCACCAGCCTGATTCGATATCCCCATGCTCCAGGCGGATTCCGGGGAACAAGCCGTTGACGGCGCCCATCAAATACCGCTTATCCTCGTCCGTTATATCTGGTGTCCCGACACCTCCTTCAAACGGAGTCCCGGTCATACCGATGCAAGTCTTAGAATCCTTAGGGATGACGAGGACTCTCCTTCCTCCGGGACCTTCAAAACAAACAGCCTGACGAACAGGGAGTTTGTTATAATCGACAACAAGATGCACCCCCTTGGTCAATTGCAGCTGCTCGCTGGCCAGCGAGTTGTCCATTTGCCTTACCTGATCCGCCCATGGGCCGGCGGCATTCACAATTTGGCGGGCGAGGATCGGATATCGGATTCCGCTTGAGCGGTCCTCGACACGGACGCCTGCAATCCTCCCGCCCCGATAGATAAAACCCAACACTTTTGCGTAATTGACCATCAGCGCGCCCTTCATCCGGGCAGCCTTCAGCACCTCAATCGTCAATCTCGCATCATCAGCCCGGTACTCACGGCAGTAGGCCGCCCCTTTTAACGCGTCCGAATTCAGCAGGTTTTCCAAAGACAGGGTTTGTTCCCGCCGGTACATCCTTCCCCGACGGCTAGCCTTCGCACCGGCAAGCCGATCATACGCATACAGCCTGATGGAACTCGCCAAATAACCGCTGGGCTGATGTTTATAAATCGGCAGCAGCACTGGAAGCGGTTTCACCAAATGGGGGGCGCAGCGACGCAGCAATGCCCGCTCGGTACAAGACTCGCGTACCAAACGAAGCTTCCCTTTCCTGAGATATATCAATCCGCCATGGATCACCTTGGCGGATTTGCCGCTTGTTCCGGAGGCGAAATCATTCATCTCCACCAAGCCGACCGTCATTCCACGGCAGCTGGCGTCCCAGGCAATCCCGGCGCCCGTAATGCCACCGCCGATCACCAGAACATCCAGCTTGCCCCTCTCCATGTCCTGTAAATATTGGGCCCGCAGCTTTGCGGATAACCCTTCGTTCACCGTCAATCACCTCTTTCCCCAACGCCTTGATATAAGAAAAACGTCTATCGACGTGCTTTCAAGGAAGACAAACCTCGTTTAGCAGTAGTTTTTTGCGAGATCTGGCAGCAGCTTCCTCCGGAGTTTATAGCTTCAGATAGCTAAAAAAGAACCGCATCTGCCGAAAATGCGCACGTCATACGCATCCATAGCAAAAGGGTCCTCCATGATCTCCGCCCGCTTATGCATTTAAGATAATGATATTCATTATAGGATGCATTGATCTATATGTCTACAGTCTTATCCTATGATACAGCGGCACGGCGTATGAACTGCCTGCACATGGATCAGCTTATGACAGATCAATGAGAAACAGCACTGTTTTTTCTTAAAAAAGAAGGGGCAAGCCGTTTATATTTCTTGAAGATGCGGCTGAAATAATAAATATCCTTGAACCCCGTCGCTACCGCGATCTCGGAGACGGTAAGCGGGCTGCTTCGCAGCAGATAATCCGCTTTATTAATCCGGGTCTCGTTAACATATTCCGTTACGGTTCTTCCGCTCAGCTCTTTAAACAACCGGCTGAAATGATATCGGCTGAGACCGGCCATCCCGGATAGCAGCTCGACCGAAAGCTCCTCCTTGTAATGCTCCTCAATGTATTTGAATATCGGGGCAAAACGCTCTACGTTCTTCATCCGCTCCACATATTCATCCTGTGTGAGAACGGTTGCAACATAGCCTCTCAAGAGCAGCGTAAGCAAGCGGTACAGCTCGGATTTAATGGCGAGCTCATAACCGAATTCCCGCTTTTCCAGCTCTTGGATGATCGCCAGCATAGATGAAAGAACGTCATCTCCGTTAACCCGGTTGGCGAACACCAGACGATTTTGGGTAATCGGCGTAATGAATTTCATCTCCGGCGCATCCAAGGAATGGCTCTGGAGCAGCGAGAAGTCCACGATTAACGCATAATAGAACAAATGATCAGACTGACTGATTCCATAATGAAGCTCATTGCGATTAATGACAATCAAATCGCCTTCGCGGGCATGCAAGGTGGAGGAACCACACTCCAGCATTGCTTCTCCGGAGACAAAATACAAAATTTCCAAATGCTCGTGATAGTGGCGATTAAACATGACCTGTCCCCTGCCCTCGAACTGGCAGAGATGAACCTTGATCGGAAATTGGGGGTCCGGCATCGTCATCGGTTCCCGCAGTGTATGGTCCAATGCTATGGTCTCCTTTGAACTTGATCAAGACAGCACGATCGTACAAACAAAAAGCACGGTTTATCATGGTGTCTTTCCTTAGAAGCATTATAATACAGAAGTGTAATGCAGTAAATTCAGAGGAGTGAAATCATGAAATCAATTAATGTTGGGGTCATTGGAACTGGTTCGATCTCTGCTATGCATTTGCAATCCTACCAAAAACACGCGAACGCGAATCTGCTCGCGGTATGTGATTTAAATGAAGAACGCGCACGGCTTGCGGCTGAAAAGTACGGCGCTACCAAAGTATTTACAGATTATCGCGAGCTGCTGGCCGATCCTGAGATCGATGCGGTAAGCATCTGTACCTGGAACAATACCCATGCCGAGATCAGCATTGCCGCTCTTAACGCCGGCAAGCATGTCCTCGTCGAGAAGCCGCTGTGCCGTACGGTCGAGGAAGCGCTGCGCGTTCAGGAAGCGGTGAAATCCTCCGGCAAGCTGCTTCAAGTCGGCTTTGTCAGACGCTATGATCCGAATGCTCAAATGCTGCGAGAGTTCGCGGACAAAGGCGAGTTCGGGGAAATTTATTTTGCGAAGGCCTCTTCGATCCGCAGACTCGGAAATCCGGGCGGCTGGTTCTCCGACATTGAACGTTCAGGCGGCGGACCATTGATCGATATCGGCGTTCACGTCATTGATCTGTGCTGGTACATGATGGGACGTCCGAAGCCGGTAGCGGTCAGCGCCAATACATACCGCAAGCTGGGCAACCGTTCCAATGTCCGGAATCTGTCGTTCTATAAAGCTGCAGATTATGATGCAGAGAAGAATACGGTTGAGGATATGGCCAATGCGATGATCCGATTTGAAAACGGTGCTTCCTTGCTGGTTGATGTCAGCTTTACGCTGCATGCGAAGGATAATCAGCAGTCCGTCAAATTGTACGGCGACAAGGGCGGATTCGAGATCGATCCTGAAGTTGTCATCGTCACCGAGAAGCATGATACGATCATCAACATCCAGCCTCAAACGGACCACAAGGGATTTGACTTCAATTCCGCTTTCCAGAGTGAGGTCAACCACTTTATCGCAAGCATTGAGAACGGAACCCAGCCGCTCAGCCCGGTGGAAGACGGTGTGGAGATTATGAAAATTCTGTGCGGTATCTATGAATCCGCCGAAAAAGGAGCTGAAGTTCTGCTATGAAACTTGGCGTAAGCTCGTACAGCCTGTACCAGGCCATGAACAAAGGTGAAATGACCATAACCGACGTGATCGACTACATTGCCGAAATCGGCGGTGAGCATATTGAGATCGTGCCCCTCGGATTCAATTTAAAGGAAAATCCGGAGCTCATCGATACGATTAAGTCCCATGCCGCCGCCAAAGGGCTCGAGCTCTCCAACTATGCCATCGGCGCGAACTTCGCCGAACTCGACGATGCCGCTTATGAGGCAGAGATCGAGCGCGTAAAAAGCGAGGTCGATATCGCGGCAGCCCTGGGCGTAAAGCGGATGCGCCATGACGTGGCAACGTCCAAGGACTTGTCGCTCGTTCATTTTATCGAGGAGCTCCCTCGCCTTGCAAATGCCTGCCGCATCATCGCGGATTATGCAGCCGAGCGCGGCATTATCACCAGCGTGGAGAATCACGGATATTTCATTCAGCACAGCGACCGGGTGAAAGCGCTTGTCCAAACCGTTAACCATCCAAACTTCAAGACGACGCTGGACGTCGGCAACTTCATGTGTGCGGATGAGGAATCCACCGTAGCCGTGAAGAACAATATCGGTCTCGCCTCCATGGTGCATTTCAAGGACTTCTATTACCGTCCGGCTAGCCGTCCTCCAGGCGGAGGCTGGTTTAACACGTCTAGCGGTAACTGGCTTCGCGGTGCCATTGTCGGCCAAGGCGACATTAAGATTCCAGAAGTGATTCGCATCGTGAAGGAATCCGGTTATGACGGCTACATTTCCATTGAATTCGAAGGCATGGAGGATTGCCGCACCGGAACCAAGCTAGGCCTGGAGTATGTGCGCAAAGTGTGGAACGAAAGCTGAGCTTTTCATTTTTGATATTCAATCAATAGAAGCAAACGATCGACGACAAAGATTGAGGGAGGAGTTTAAGCGATGTCGAAGCCTATCATGCCGAACAAAATCGGCGTTATTGTTGACAGCTTTCGGGTTGGCGTAAGAGAAGGTTTGGTTAAGGCGAAAAATGTCGGTGCCGACGGTGTTCAGATCTACGCTGTTCATGGAGAGATGGATCCGGCCAATCTGTCCGTGTCCGCACGGAAGGAACTGAAGGATTATATTGAATCCTTGGGCCTTGAAATCTCGGCGCTGGTGGGAGACCTGGGGGGCCACGGTTTCCAGGATCCGTCCGAAAATGGGGCCAAAATCGAGAAGTCGAAACGCATCATGGAGCTGGGTCTTGAGCTTGGCACCAATATCGTGACCACCCACATTGGCATCGTGCCGCAGGACCGCAACAGCCGCATATACGAGACGATGCACAACGCCTGCCTCGAGCTTAGCACGTTCGCCAAATCCATGAACGCGTTCTTTGCCATCGAGACGGGGCCGGAGCCTTCCGCCCATCTCAAGTCCTTCCTGGACGGTCTTGGCTCGAACGGCGTGTCCGTGAACTTTGACCCGGCCAATATGGTGATGGTGACCGGCGATGATCCTGTCCAAGGCGTATATAATCTGAAGGATTACATCGTCCACACGCACGCGAAGGACGGTATCAAGCTGGCCGAGTTTGTGGATCCGCGTGACGTGTACGGAGATTTCGGTTATGAAGCACCGGCACTTGATCATGACAAAATTGCCGACATGGCGGAGTCCGGCGAGAAGTTCCGTGAAGTTCCGCTCGGCGAAGGCAGCGTAGATTGGCCTGCATATCTTCAAGCCTTGAAGGATATCGGCTACACCGGATATTTGACGATCGAACGTGAAGTGAAAGCCAATCCGGAGGCCGATATCAAGCTGGCGGTTGACTTCCTGAAAACGTTCCGTGCGTAGCGCCTAACGAATACTTCACAATTGTGAGACGAAAGAAACGGGGCTGTCCCGCAGATGAACTTCCCCCTACAGTAGCAGGCTTTAGGATTTCGCCTGTCTACCATATGGGGAGCATCTGGGACAGCCCCGTTTTATTAGGGATACAATATTTATACGCTTACGATACGCTCTGCTTCCCGGACAGCGCTTCCAGCGCTCCCTGAGCCTTGGCCGAGCGGATCTCCGCTTCGATGATTTCCAGTGAGCCTACGGCACTCTCCGGCGTGCATACCGTTACAGCCTTCCCTTGTGCCACGCTGTCAATGAAATAGCGGAGCTCGCGGTAATATCCGGAATCACCTGACAGCTCAGCCGTAAAGCCCGGCGCATCCTCTGGATACACCTTCACTTCATTGTTTTCAAATACAATCGTAGCCTTCTCCAGGTTCACTCGGTACCCCATATAGAAGCCGTGGTCGCCATGCAGGGTCCAATCCGCTCTGGCCGTAATGACCTTGCCGTCCGGATAGCTGTAATGCGTCGACACGATATCGTACGAGCTTCCTTCGATGATATTCTTGGCGAAAGTAGATACATGCTGCGGTCTGCCTAACAGCCAATGGATCATATCGACGTCATGGACATGCATATCCGTGATGCAGCCGCCGCTCTTGTCTCCCTCGAGGAACCAGCCTTTAGGCGGCTCGGAGCCGCGGAAGAATTCGCCGGCTACGATTTGTCCGTAACGCCCGTCCTCCAGGCAAGCCTTCAAATATTCGTACGCCGGCCAGAAGCGAAGACATTGCCCGATCATTAGGGTTGCGCCCGTACGCTCAGCCGTCTTCACCATCCGCCAGGCTTCTTCCGAGCTGCCTGCGATCGGCTTCTCGCATAAGACATGAATTCCGCGTTCGAGCAGCATGCAGGTCATATCCGCGTGCAGATTCGTCGGCAAGCATACATCGACGATGTCGAGCTCCTCATTCTCCAGCATGCGATCGATATGGTCATACAGCCGGTAAGGCGTAAGATCATACACTTCCCGCTCGGTCGCCATATTGCCGTTAGCCTTGCTCTCTTTCAGTTCATCAATTCGGATATCGCAAATCGCGGCAAGCTGGATATCCGCTCCTTCATCCATTAGCCGCATGTAATTGTCAAAGTGCATACGTCCCATAAAACCAAAGCCCAACAGTCCGATTTTCAGCAAGCTGATCCCCTCCTCTTCTTCCCTTAAGATTGTCCCAATTGCTCACGCACGGCCGTTTGACGCAGCGTTGGCGTCCGGCCAAGAATCGCATCCATGGCGTTCGAGGTGTTGAAAATGATCTGATCCGAATAGTGCTTGTAAGCAGGGATCATCTCCGCGGTGACATAATTGTCATAGCCGATTCCCTTCAATGCCTCGACCACGGCAGGGTAATCGACGTCTCCAGCCAGCAGGTCCACGAAGCCGTGCAAGCCTCCCGCCTGTCTGCGGTAGTCCTTGAAATGAACCTTCTTGATTCTTGATCCCAGAATGCGAATCCAGTGCTCCGGATAACCGCTGTGCACAACGTTACCTACATCAAAATAGGAGCCGACATAATCGGAGCCGATCTCATCAATAAAGGTGCGCAGCTCGAGTGGAGAGAGCAAAAATTTGTTCCAAACGTTCTCGATGGCAATCGCCACCCCCGCGCTTTCGGCATACGGAACCAGCTTGCGGATGCCTTCCTGCGCCCGTTCGTAAGCTACCTCGTAATCGATAACCGCGGAGCCGGGGACGAAGTCCACGCCAACCGCGCCAGGAATAACCAGGATCGCATCCACTCCAAAAGCTGCAGCCAGCTCCAGCTGTTTTTTGCAAATATCGAATGCTTTTTCGCGCACTGCCGTGTCATCGCTTGTCATCGGATAATCCCAGTACAGGCCAGTAGCAAGCCCGGCGATTTCCAGATTCGCGTCCTCCAGCTGAGCCTTGATGTTCTTAACCTCCTGATCGCCGGCCTGAAGGCCAAGCTCTCCATCCTTATTCAGCGACAGCTCAATCCCTTCGAAGCCGGCCTCCTTCGCCAGTTGGATGCATTCCGCAATAGACGCATCTCCCCGAAACGACCAAATGTTGATCCCTTTCTTCATAACGAATACCTCCCCATTTGTTTTGGTTTGCTGCTAGCCTGCCACGGATGCCGGGTTAGCCATGAAAATGAAAGAAAGCTCCTAGAAACGCATCATTTGACTTTTTCCGTCAAGTTGAAAGGCAGGGAATGTCATGTAATAATACTTATATAATAAACAAAGACTCGTCTGATTGATTTAGATAGAAAAGCGATTTTTTGGACAATTTCGTTATGTTGCCAGGAAGGGTTATGTAGGTTAAAAAGGAGGAACAGCTTATGGCCGTCGAGGCATCGGAATACCCTCTGCAGCGGCTCGCCCCGGTTCAGCAGTGGTCTCCCAGCATTCATTACGCCCAGCTTCAACGAATGGGGACCGGAGCTCTTCCGCAGCGCAGATTGTACGATTTCGAGCTGCTGTATGTCAGCCAAGGAGAGGCCGTCACGACGATGTACGGAAAGCGCCATGTTATTGAGGCAGGCCAGCTCATCTTTCTGCCCTCCGGCGTTTACCATCAGAATGAAGTGACCTCGATCCCGGAAGCGCATTTTCTCGGCATTCACTTTGATTTTTTCGGAGAGCTTGAAATCCAGACCGAAGCGGACATGATTGTGAACGAAGCCGCCGTAGCGGCGGATAAATTTGCCAGGGAGGCCATCTCGGCGGTTTTCCCTCCGCTGTCTTCCCGGACGATTTACACGCCTCCGCTCTCCTGCGTTCAATTAATGGAGCGGGTCGTGGAGGAGTTTACGCTCCGTCCCGCGGGATATGAGCTTGTCTGTAAAGGATTGATGCTGGATATTCTCGTTCAGTTATTCCGCACCCACTCCTCCCAGGCTCTGTCGGAAACGTCGCCCCATGACGGCAAGCTGATGGATTTGATGGCCCGCATTGAAAAAGCTCCAGCCGAAGACTGGAGCAATAAACGGATCGCGGCGCATCTGATGCTGAGCCCTGATCATACCGCCAAGCTGTTTAAGCGCCTGGCGGGGATGCCGCCAAGCGAGTTTGTTCAATCGGTTCGCCACCGCGAAGCACGGCGGCTGCTGCGGGAAACCGATCTTTCGATTGAAGCGATCGGAGACCGGATCGGCTACCCGGATATCCATTATTTCAGCCGGATCTTCCGCAAGCTTGAAGGGATTACAGCGACAGACTACCGCAAGCTTTCGAGAATTCTGTAGGGAAAGCCGCATGAACGGAAGGCAGAAGCTCCGCCGACTTCAGCCAACGGCCGATCCGCTCAACCGCCTCCTGAAGCTGCCCGGAGGAAGCTGCATAGGAGCAGCGGATGAATCCTTCCCCGCCAAGACCGAATACGTGACCGGGCACGGCTGCAACCTTCGCCTCGCGCAGCATCCGTTCGGCGAACTGCTGTGAGCTAAGCCCCGTTCCGGCAATGCTCGGAAAGGCATAGAAGGCTCCCTTCGGCTCGCGGCAGGGAAGGCCGATCTCGTTCAGCCCTTGAACGAACATCTTCCGGCGTTCATCGAACGCCGCCTTCATGGATTCCTTGTCCTCCTGCCCGTTTCTCAGACATTCAATCGCTGCGATCTGTCCCATAATTGGAGCGCAGAGGGCCGTATACTGGTGAATTTTTATCATCCCCTTAAGCAGCTCCCGTTCTCCGCATAAATACCCGACCCGCCAGCCCGTCATGGCGAAGGCTTTCGAGAAACCGCCGATGACGAGTGTGCGGTCCCGCATCCCCGGCAGGGAGGCGATGCTGGTATGCTCCCCGACGTACGTAAGCTCCGCATACATTTCATCCGAGATGACAACCAGATTGTGCTGAATCGCGAGTCTGGCAATCGGGAGCCAATCGGCAGCCGTCATCACAGCCCCCGTCGGATTGCTCGGAAAGTTCACGACGAGCGCTTTGGTTCGTGGTGTAATCGCCTGCTGCAGCGCGTCGGCGGTCAATTTGAAATCCTCATCGGCAGTCAGCTCCAGTTCCACGGCACGTCCGCCATTCAGACTGACGAGCGGAGCATAGGCAACATACCCCGGCACAGGAATGATCACCTCGTCGCCCGGGGATACAAGGGCGCGCAGCGCCAAGTCGATCGCCTCGCTGCCGCCCACCGTGACCAGCACCTCCCGCGACGGCTCGTAGCTCAGCTGAAAGCGGCTGTACAAATACTCCGCAATAGCTTCCCGCAGCTCCATTAGCCCCTCATTCGGCGTATACATGGTCCGTCCGCTCTCCAGCGCCCGGGCGCTCGCCTCAATGGCACGCTTCGGGGTAACAAAATCCGGCTCGCCGACGCCCAGGGAGATCACCTCCGGATCCGCTTCGGCCGCATTAAAGAACTGCCGGATCCCTGAGGGCGGCATGGTTTGCACAATCGGCGTCAGGAAGCTATTCGTTGTATTCATATTCGCTCTACTCCTTGTATGTGGTATTTTCTCTTAACCGTTCCGATAAAGATGACGTAATGATGGCATCCAGCAGCATGCTGAATGAGAGGCCTGCCGCCGCCGCGCTTTTGGGCAGCAGGCTCGTTCTCGTTAATCCCGGCAGCGTGTTGACTTCCAATATAAACGGAACGCCGTCCTTCAGGATGATATCGACCCGCGCATAAACGCTGCACTTCAGCGCCTTATAGCATTGAAGCGCTGCCGCGCATACCTTCCTCTGAAGTTCCTCCGGCAGCTCAATCACCTGCTCTTCGGCTTCGCCTTCCGCGTATTTGGATGTGTAATCAAAGAATTCGGCATTCGGCTTGATCGACACGATCGGCAGCAGCTTTCCGTCCAAAATGGAGCAAGTGATTTCCTGGCCTTCTATCCACTGCTCGATCATGACCGATCGATCCCATTGGAGGGCATCCGCCACTGCCGCTTTCAGCTTATCGCGGGATCGCACAATCCGGGTACCGATGCTGGACCCTCCCGTATTCGGTTTGACCACGAGGGGAAATCCCAGCGACTCTACATTCGCTTCCGCCAGCTCCTCCAGGCTGCTGACGATGAGCCAATCGGCCGTATGCAATCCTTCATACCGAAGCAGCTTCTTGCTGACATCTTTGTCCATGCAGATACTGCTGGACAAGACGCTGCTGCCCGTATATGGAATGCCCATGGACTCCAGGGTGGCCTGTACTGTACCGTCCTCCCCGTACTGGCCGTGCAGTGCAAGCAGGGCAATGTCGATCCCTTCGGTCTTGTTGATCAGGTCGCGCTTGTCATTGATTTCAATCGGGATGGCCTCGTACTTGGACGGATCCAGATGAGCCATCATTTCCTGACCCGTGAGCAGTGAAATGTCCCGCTCGGATGAAACGCCTCCCATGATGACGCCGACTTTCATGATGTGTGACCTCCTTCATGTAATGTGTGTGCAGCCGTAAAGCGGAAAGCTTGCCGTGGGCCTGCTCCGCAATCCGCATGCGGATTGTGCCTCGGATCCCTTCTGTGGGGCTATTCAGCACTACGCATGCGGCGGATTGCAGTTCCCGTTCCTTCTGCGGGTCTATGCAGCACTACGCATGCGGATTGCTGTTTCCGATCCATCTGTGGAGCTATTCAGCACTACGCATGCGGATTGCTGTTTCCGATCCATCTGTGGGGCTATTCAGCACTCCGCATGCGGATTGTACCTCCGATCCCTCTTATCCCCAGATTCCCTGTCATCCCATTTCCGTTGTTGGAATCCGGGGATAAAGGGGCACGCTTCGCTTCTACGGTCCAATTCCGCCTGCTCCGTTGATGCGGTTGTTGTGCTGCTCTTGCTTGGCACAAGTCCCTTTTGGGGACTTGCTCCGCCACGGCAGGCTCCTTTTCGACCGCACAAGTCCCTTTTGGGGACTTGCTCCGCCATCGCAGCTCCTTTTCGACCGCACAAGTCCCTTTTGGGGACTTGCTCCGCCATCGCAGCTCATTTTCGACCGCACAAGTCCCTTTTCGGGACTTGCTCCGCCATCGCAGCTCATTTTCGACCGCACAAGTCCCTTTTGGGGACTTGCTCCGCTACCGCAGCTCCTTTTCGACCGCACAAGTCCCTTTTCGGGACTTGCTCCGCCATCGCAGCTCCTTTTCGCCTGCACAAGTCCCTTTTGGGGACTTGCTCCGCTACCGCAGCCCCTTTTCGACCGCACAAGTCCCTTTTGGGGACTTGCTCCGCTACCGCAGCTCATTTTTGACCGCACAAGTCCCTTTTGGGGACTTGCTCCGCCATCGCAGCTCCTTTTCGCCTGCACAAGTCCCTTTTTGGGACTTGCTCCGCCATCGCAGCTCCTTTTCGCCTGCACAAGTCCCTTTTTGGGACTTGCTCCGCCATCGCAGCTCCTTTTCGCCTGCACAAGTCCCTTTTGGGGACTTGCTCCGCCATCGCAGCTCCTTTTTGCCCGCACAAGTCCCTTTTCGGGACTTGCTCCGCCATCGCAGCTCCTTTTCGACCGCACAAGTCCCTTTTTGGGACTTGCTCCGCCATCGCAGCTCCTTTTCGCCTGCACAAGTCCCTTTTGGGGACTTGCTCTGCCATCGCAGCTCCATTTCGCCTGCACAAGTCCCTTTTGGGGACTTGCTCCGCTACGGCAGGCTCCATTTCGACCGCACAAGTCCCTTTTGGGGACTTGCTCCGCCACCAGACATGCAGCCGCTCCGCTCCATAGTCCGAGCTCCACCTGCTCGTTGAAGCAGCCCCAACGCTCCCACAGCTCCGGCTACCGCCTACTTAGACATGGTAGACAGCCAAGGCTCAGTCCCATTCCTTCTGGACTTCGCTGCAGTGTTTAGTTCCTTCAAGCATGATATTCGTCTACTTTCGAGTTCATCTACTTTCAAGTTCTTCTACTTTCGAGTTCTTCTACTTTCGAGTTCTTCTACTTTCGAATTCTTCTACTTTCGAAGCCTTACTTCGAGAACACCTAATATAGCCCATCTGCAATCAAGTTCTTCTACTTTCCAAGCCTTCCACTTTCGGAAACCCCTAAACTAGACATCTAAACCCACACAATCTCTAGACCATCCTCCTGGCGGTTTCGCCGATGATGCGGATTCCCTTCCGGATGTTGTCATCGGAAACGCGAGAGAATCCAAGCCGCATCGTATGCTGCCCGCCGCCGTCGGTGTAGAAAATATCCCCGGGCGTAAACACCACGCCTTGCGCGGAGCAGGCTTCCAATAGCTCGCGCGTCCGCAAGCCTTGCTCGAATTGAACGAATACGTGGAGCCCGCCGTCTCCGGACAGCCGGTGCTGCGGCAGCCATTCTTCGCAGCAACTTTTGGCCAGCTCATATTTTCGCTTATATTCCGCCTTGGCCCGCTTCAGGTATTTCTCGAAATTGCCGTTATAGAGATACTGGTAAAGCAGGGACTGGTCCAGCGTAGAGGTGTGGATGCTGCGCGCACGCTTCACGCTTTCGAGGTAATCGATCAGGGTTTTATCCGCGAGGACCCAGCCGACGCGCAGTCCTGGAAACAGAATTTTGGAAAAGCTGCCCAAATAAATCACGCTGTTGTTTCCCCCGCCGGCACAGGCGACGAGCGGCGCGATATGCGAGCCGGAATACCGGAGCTCCTCATTGAAGCCGTCCTCTATCACCGGCGTCTCATAATCGCTGAGCAGCCGCAAAGTCTCGAGCCTCTTCTGCGGCGACATCACGATCCCCGTTGGATTATGGTAGGAAGGCACGAGGTACGCCAAATCATAAGGGCGAGCCGCGAGCTCGCGGGCAAGGTCCGTTAAGCTGATGCCATCTTGCTCCATCGGAACGCCGGTGATGGCGTAACCGTGCATTTTGAAATTTTTAATGGCGGTATGGTGGGTCGGATTCTCGCATAGGATGCGGCCATGGCCTTTATTCAAGGCTGCAAGCACCAAGCTCAGTCCCTCTGTAAAGCCGCTGGTCACCAACAGATCCTTGCCCGTTACATCAACGCCTTTATTCTCCATATAGTGAAGCAAATAATCGATCAGCGGCTTGTAGCCCTTGGCATAGCCGTAATTGAGGAGGACTTCTCCCTCCAGCGACATTCGGTCAAGGAAGGCGCGCTTTACATTTTGCAGATCGAACAGCTTCTCATCGGGTGCGATGCTCGTAAACGATATCGCCCCTTTGCCGGCACGGATGCCGTGCTTCATCAAGTCATTCGCTTCCGCCAGCCTCGCGTAGTCGTTCAAGCGCGAAGTCCAGTCCAGCTGTACATTTGCCGGCTGCGCTTCCGTTTCATTCGTGTTGATCGAGGGGATCACGAAATGCCCCTGGCCTTTGACGGCGTAAATATAGCCTTCGTCCTCAAGGTCCGAGTAGGCATTCAGCACGGTGTTGCGGCTGACGTGAAGCAGCGAACCGAGCTCCCGCGTAGACGGCAGCTTTTGATCCGCCTGCAGCGCTCCGGTCGTCATCAGCCGTTTCATATAATCTTTGACCTGTATATAAGCCGGACGGTCATCCGCTAGCGTAAAATCGGAATACATCCCATAACCCCCTTGCCACAATCATGGCATATTTTTGAATGGTCTACTAGAACCACGACCTGTCGCTTTCATGACCGGTGTGGTTGCCTTGCCACGTGACGCCCCATGTCCAATGATGGCTCAAAGAAAACAGTTTGTTCCATGCCGACGAAATTCGGCGTTGGAATCGAAGCAGAACTCGCAATTTCCTATACGGTAATCGTGATAAAAGTTTAACAACCACCCGGTGCTTTTTTGAATCGAATTACTCTATATCTGTGATTGACAGCCCCTAAGATCAGATGATCGCTGGTACTGCACTGCTTAATTCTACCCTAGTTTTCACCTGTTCGGGCAACTACCCGTCCAATCATTAGGTTAGGTTGTTGCAAGTTATTAAAGGTTTAGATCTAAAAAACTCCTCTCGGCAAAACAAGTTACTTCCTCCTTTATCACCTGTCTACCTATAGGGAGCCGGGGAGCCTATCGGTCTGGGCAAAACGAAAAGCCGCTCCGATACATTGTATCGAAGCGGCAAGCATTTGAAAGGGACCAATTTCGTGAGAGTGGCCGGGAATAGAGATTATGCAATCATAGCAGCTACGCATATCACCAGTACGAACCCTGTAATTATGTCGTTGTCTTGGCTTTGTATATAGGAATGATCTCGGGAATATAGCGGTACGCGCGGTGACCATCCACCTCTGCTCCCTTTTCCCTTATTTAACCGCCATCGACTCCTTAATCTTGTCATTAATCCATTGCCGCTTGGACAGAAGCCACTTCTCATCACGCGGATACGTCTTGAATGTGATCGGCTCTTCCAGCCCTTCCTCCAGCGCCTCCAGCACGGCCTCACGGCCGATCTGCTGCTCCAGCAGCTGCAGCGCCCGGAGATCCTGAAGCGCTTCATGGAACACCTTCAGCCGGATCGACTCCACCGGTCCGTCCTCGCCTGGATAAACCAGGAACGCATCGCCGGACGGAAAGCCGCTGTCCGCGTCGGTTACCCGATAAGGATCGATCGCCCGCCGCGAGTACTGGGAGTACCAGAAATTGTAGCCCCAATGCAGGAAGCCTTCGATGTTGTATTTATAGAGCTGCATGCCAAGAATGCGGTTTCGAGCGGAAGGCAGGTTGAAGAACCGGTTGGACACCTCTTTATACTGCGAGCAGCAGTAGTAGGTCCACAGCCCCTCGACTCCGGCTTCGAGGAACGGCTCGATATGGTTGCTTGCCGGAATCGGGCGCTTTACAAGCCCTTCCTCATAGAACGAAAAATCGGAAAGCGCGTCGATAATCGGGTAATCGGGCAGCAGCTCGTTCATTAAACGGCTCGCTTGGCCGTATGCCTCAATATGGGAGGCATGGGGCTCATCGGACACATGGAAATAACATCTGTCGTCACGCCCATGATCCTCGATCCAGTCCACTAAAGCCGGAATGAACTGTCTAAGGAAGGCTTGATATTCCTCACCCGATGCATCGGTCTCCCAGCCGAACAGCTTCTGGCTCTCCCCGTTTACGTTCGCCACAATTTTCGGCGCGTGCTTCGCCCCCCACTGCGTGAAGAAATGGGAGAACTCTAGGTATTGAATGCCGCAGCGGTCGCACAGATCGGTCCAGCGGTCCAGCTTGTCAAATCCGAATCGGTAGGAGCCATCGCCGAGAACCTCAACATCCACGAGCTGCACCGTCGGGCGCTCGCCGCCCACTTCGGTATCCAGCGGGGGAGTAAACAGCGGGGTCAACATCATGTTCATCCCGTGCTCTGCCGCCGTCCGGATATACTGCTCGATCAGCTGCCAATGACGTTCGCTGAACACATCGACACCATAGTAGGTTGCCAGGCAATCCGTATGGAACCACTCGGTATGAATCAGCGTCTGCGCCGGCAGCACAACTGGGATCAGCTCCAGCCGGAAAGTCTCTTCGGCAAGCTTCTCTCCCGAATCCGTCTCAAACCGGAGCCCGATATCGTATATACCGCCCGCTCTGCCGGAATCCGGCTCAACTGTAACCCATAAGCTTCTCCACTGGCTCGGACGCCCTGTTACAGCTGCGTCTGCAGCGAGAGGAAATAACGGATCCGGGTATAACCCCGGGGTGCTTCTTAATATGAACTCGTCATGGTCATGGTACGTCGGCAGGTCCGAAGGGACAAGACCTACAGAGCGAATGGAAATGTACTCGCTCAGCTCGGACTCGACAACGACGCGGATATTTTTCATCAGTTGACTTGAGCGGTAAGCCACTTGAAAAGAAAACGTCTCATTCAGGAAAGCCGCCCCTGCATCATACGGTGCGGCTGCCAGCTCTTCATCGGCAAACACTTTGGACAAGGAGCTGAGAAGCCGGGTCTCGAACGTTGGAATATTGCTCATTCGGCGATGCATCCTCTCTATCGTGATTTGGATCAATCTTTCGTATATCATACTAGCGAACTCGCGGAACTTGCACGAGAAAAAAATGATTTCGATAAAAAAGGGGACCATCCTCCTAGAAGATGGCCTCTCTGTTGCAAGTACGAACGTGTTTGGGCCCAACATGGAATCGTGATACGCTCCCTGGGACGCGCCAAGAGCGCTTCATCGTTGCCCGGTCTTGCCCATGGCCAATGGTAGCACCCGGGTATTGCCCCCATGACCAATGGTAGCGCCGATCCAGCCCCAAGATTGCATCCAACCCCATGTTTAGTTCATTAATTCATCAATGAACGCTCTCGGTCAGCTCCAACCGCAGGGGTTCAACCCAGCTTCAGTCAACGCCCCGATACACCTCGATCGCGGAAATGTTCGGACACCATCGCGATTCCAAAATGGTAAACCGGATGTACCTGGACCGTACCGCTGGAAACTTGCAGATCCGCTTGCGGCCAATGACCGTTCCGCGGCAGATTGGCTTCCAGGCACCGTCCTCCCTGTACTCCAGCTCGTACCGTTCGACCCGCTGCCCATATCGGTGTTCAGCCAGCACGATATGATCAAACTCCTGCTCGCTCCCGAGATCGACCTCGATCACGGCGTATTCGGTGCCCTCCTCCGGGCACCAATACGTGTCCTTGTCCCCGTCCAGCATGTTCGCGGCATCGGACCCCGGCATCGTCTCCGATGCCGCAATATGCGCCTGTGCAGCGAGGTTCGTCTTGAACGTAGCGCGCAGCACCTCGCCCAGCTCCCGCAGCCGCTGCCTGTCGTTCTCGTGAATCAGCCCGCGGGGATCCGGCGGAATATTCAGAAGGAAGGTGGCGTTGCCCCCGACCGAGCCGTAATAAATATGCAGCAGCTCTGCAAGCGGCCGAACCTTATCGTCCTCCGAGGCATGGTAGAACCAGCCCGGGCGGATCGACGTATTCACTTCGGCCGGATACCACACCAGCTCGCGCTCACTCAGGATGACGCTGCGGCTGCCAAGGTCCTCCTCGCTCGAGCTGTAATGGCGGGCAAACTCGCGGTCGTCCGTCTTCTGGGATTTTTCCTGAATCGCTTCGTTTTCGCGCAGGGACGCAGGGACGACGCTCCATTCGGACTCCCGGCAATGCCCCGCCTCATTCCCGCACCAGCGTATGTCGGGACCGCATACGGAAATGGCGGCTCCCGGCTGCAGCTCCCGGATCAGGGCGTAATACGCCTCCCAGTCATATTCCTGGCGCTTGCCGTTCGGCCCTTCGCCGCAGGCGCCGTCGAACCATACGCAGAACAACTCGCCATACCCCGTAAGCAGCTCCCTTAATTGGTTCAGAAAAAACTGATTATACCGCGGTGAATCTCCATACGTCGGCTCATGCCGGTCCCAAGGGGAGACATAGATGCCGAACTTGATCCCGCCCCTCCGGCAGGCCTCCGCGACTTCCCGTACCACATCGCCCTCGCCGCCGCGCCATGGGCTGCTCTTTACGGAATGTTCGGTATACCGGCTCGGCCACAGGCAGAACCCGTCATGATGCTTGCATGTAAGGATCAAGCCCCGCATGCCGGCGCTGACGCAGGCCTCTACCCACTGATCCGCATCCAGCTCCGTGGGATTGAACAGCGCAGGGTCCTCCTTCCCCGTTCCCCACTCCATATCGGTAAACGTATTTACCGTAAAGTGGATAAATGCGTAAAACTCCATGTCTTGAACGGCCAATTGCCGCTGTGTCGGCTGGATGCGAGCCGCGTATTCGATCCTATTTTGCAAGCGATAAACCTCCCGTCTGTTACGAACCTTGGTTATCCAGCGCTTTCTGGTGAATTTCAAGATATTTATCCAGCTGCAGCCCTTTAAACCCGCTTACGTAAGCGTCCCAATCCTTCTCGATATCCTTGCTGCCGGTTACGAACTGGGCCAGGTTCGATTTCACGTAATCCTGAATCGTTTTTTGAATCTGCGCAATGAACGTGGCGTCGGCCGGATCGATGAACACGTCAGTCGGGTACACGAGCTCAGGCTTGGCAAACGGCTCATATTTCTTGGCAGCCAGCCACAGCCGGTATTCATAGGCTCCGTTGCCCAGCGGATCCTCAGGCGCGACGAACGATTCGCGGATCGAGTTGACCATCAGCATCGTCCCGAGCTGCCACCAAGTAACATCCGGCGTCCCTTCGGGCACATCCCGCTTCAGGGCCTCGTATTTGGCCGGCTTGCCATTGTAATCAAGCGCACCGGCTTCCGCCTTCCTCCAGCCGTCCCCTTCAAACCCCCAAGAGGTCATGACCGTCCCTTCCTCCGAGAACAGATAGTCGGCCAGCTTAATGGCGGCGATCCGCTCCTCCTCCGTCGCTTTATTCGTGATGACAAAAGATCCATCCCCCGCGCCTACGCTGTAGCCTGCCAGCTGTACACCGTTCGGCCCTTTCAGCGGCGGAACGACGTCGTACTCCTTATGGCGCGGCTTCGCGTCCGTTGTATCCAGCATGCTGCTGATCAGGGCGTAGCCGACCGCACCGACCACATTCTCGGATTTATTCCCCAGCTGCTTGACGGCATCGCCGTTTTGCGTAAACGCGCCCTTGTCGATCAAGCCCTCGCTGTACAGCTTCCGTAAGTACTTCAGCCCCTCCTTCCATTCAGGCTCCGTCGCGGACAGAATAACCTTCCCGTCCTTCACGCTCAAATACGAGGTGCCATTGTTATATATAAAGGCATTCATCAAAAAGGCGTCAACTCCTCCTCCCCACACATCAAGCGAGGTGGTCAGCGGAATTTCATCGGCTTTGCCGTTTCCGTTCGGGTCCTTCTCCTTGAAGGCTTTCAGCACTTCATAGAATTCATCCGTGGTTTGGGGCATTTCAAGCCCCAGCTTCTCCAGCCATGTCGTATTGATCCACATCCGCTGGCCATATGTGCAGTGCAAGCACTCATTCACCTTCGGCAAGGCATAAATGTTGCCGTCCGGCGCCGTCATGGCCGGGGCCAGGTACGGAATCTCCTCCATCGCCTTCTTAATGTTCGGCGCATGCTGCTCGATCAGATCGTTCAACGGAATGAATGCGCCCTGCATACCGTATTTGATCTGATCCGCCTTTGAGATGCCGGCGTTCATAATGAGGGCCGGATAATCTCCGCTGGCCAGCATAAGCAGCTTCTTGTCGTTGAATACGGCATCCGGGGTCGTATTCCATTTAAATTTGATGCCCAGCTTTTCTTCAATATGCTTGGAGAACGGATTGACGTCCAGGCTTTCGATCCCTCCGGACTGGGGCGCGAATACCGTCAATTCGACCGGAGATCCCGGATCCCCCGTCTTAGCGGTGCTTCCCCCTTCTCCTTTGGGTTCTGCCGGCTTCGAGCAGCCCGATAGCGCCAAGACAATGACCATAATCAAACTTAAGTGCCATACGATGGTTCTCTTCAAACGAACTCCTCCTCATGAATGGAATTAGAACGCAAGTCTTACCATCTTCCAATCAAATGCTTCTACATTTACCCCCATAGCTGATGAATCGCTTGCATGACAGTCTGTGCCTCACCTCCTTCCCTTCGGCTTCACTCCAGTGAGCTATCCCTTGAGTGAACCGATCATGACTCCCTTGACAAAATACTTCTGCACGAACGGGTAAATCATCAGCACCGGCGCGCTCGCTACCACGATCAGTGAATATTTCAGCAGGTCCTTCATCCCTTCGCGGACAAGCAGCTCGTTCACGTTGGTGACCATCTCCGCGCTGACGGAATTCAAAATCAGAATGTCCCTTAGAAAAATTTGCAGCGGGAACAAGCTGCTGTCCTTCAAATAAATCAAGGCGTTGAAGTAGGAATTCCAATGTCCGACGGCATACATCAAAGCCAGCACGGCAATGATCGGCTTGGATAACGGCAGGGCAATTCTTAGAAAAAAGGTAATGTCGCTGCTCCCGTCCATCTCTGCCGCTTCGGCCAGCTCTTCCGGAATGGTGGTCTGAAAGAACGTTCTGGCAATGATCACCTGAAATACGGCCAGAGCTCCCGGAATAATCATCGCCCATCGTGTATCGAGCATCCCCAGCGATTTGACGAGCAGGTAGTTCGGGATCAAGCCCCCGTCGAAGAACATCGTGAACACCAGCAGCATCATAATGATATTGCGGACATAGAACGTTTTTCTGGCCAGCGGGTAAGCCAGCATGACGGTAAACGCCACGTTCACGAGGGTGCCGACCACCGCATAAAATAGCGAGTTGCCGAATCCGATCAGCACATTGGAATTTTGGAATACGGCCTTATACCCGATCAGCGTCACATCGACCGGCCACAGCCACACTTTACCGGAGGATACAGCCCCCGGCGAGCTAAAGGATGCGCTTACAATGTGCAGCAGCGGAAACAGAATGACGATTAGAATAACCGACAGAAACAAATACACCAAGCCGAGAAACAACCGGTCCTGGACAGACTCCCGAATAGCGGTTCTGCTCATGCGAATCCTCCTCTCTTACCACAGGCTCGTGGATGATACCTTGCGGGACACAAAATTGACGATAACCAGCAAAATAAAGTTAATGACGGAGTTGAACAGCCCGATCGCTGCCGAGAAGCTGAAGTTCGCTCCAAGCAGCCCGACCTTGTACACATACGTTGAGATGACCTCCGACGTATTCTGGTTGAGTGGGTTCTGCATAAGATAGATTTTCTCGAAGCCAAGGCTCATTACATTCCCTAGATTCAGGATCAGGAGGATGACGATAACCGGGAACAGACTCGGAATATCGATGTTGATGATCTTCTGAAGCCGGGTCGCTCCATCCACCCTGGCCGCCTCGTACAGATCCGGATTCACGCCGGCGAGGGCCGCGATGTAGATAATGGCGCCATAACCGGTGAACTGCCATGCATCGGACCAGACGTAGATGGACTTGAACAGCCCCGGGATGCCTAGAAAATCGACGGGCTCAAGCCCTAGCGCCCGATACAGATTGGACATGAGTCCGGTATTCGGCGATAAATTCACGATGAGGATCGAAACGATGACCACGGTCGAAATAAAATAAGGCGCATACGTGACCATTTGAACCGTCTTCTTGAACCTTCCGTTTCGAATTTCATTCAGGGCCAGTGCAAGCAGGATTGGCGCCGGGAAACCGACGAGCAGTCCGTACAAGGAGATTTCTAGCGTATTTCTGACATACTGCCAGAAGAACGGAGCCTCGAACAGCTGCTTGAAATAATCGAATCCCACCCAGGGGCTTCCGAATATTCCCTGAACGACGTTGTATTCTTTAAATGCAATCAGAACGCCGAACATCGGAACGTATTTAAAGATGACGATATACAGCAGAGGGAAGAACACGAGCAGGTAAAATTGCCAATGCTTCATCAGCTTCTTCCTTGTTCTGCTTCCGGGCTTGTGCAATGGGACATTCATTCCGGCCGTTGCTTCCATTGTTTTGCTCATGCGAGCCACCGGGCTACCCCTCCTTATCGATTTGATGACCCTTAGTCTAGGGGAAGCCGCCCCGGCTGTTCAATAAACAAGATTCGCCGGCCCAACGTATTTCCGCGAAGCAGACTGGATGCCATAGATCAGGCAAGCATCAGACGGATAAACCTTTTTCCGCCGCTAAACCAAACTCCCCGCATGAAAAAAATCCCGCAGAATAGCGCATTCCGCGGGATTTTGAAGCCTCGTCCAGAATCTGGGGCGCGTCTCGGTTCTAGCCTTCGGCGATCCGATTTGCGTCCCCGGAAGCCGCCTGGTCCCGATACTCGCCAGGGGACAGGCCCACTGTTTTTTTGAACATTCGGCCAAATGAGATGGCATTCGAGTATCCGACCTTGGTCGCGATTTCCTGAACGGGCAGGGCCGTCTCGACAAGCAGCCTTCGGGCATGCGTGATCCGCAGCTCAATCAAATAATCAACGAACTTCTGGCCCGTCTCCTCCCGGAACAGCTTGCTGAGCGTCTTCCAATTCATATGGAACTGTTCGCTCAAGTAGTTCAGCGACAGATCGGGATTCGCCGAATTCTCCTCCATATACTGCCGAATTCGCCGGATCGTATCAGCGTGATTGCGTCCGTTGAGGACTGCTGCCATGCCCTCGTACAAGGACGAGAGCGCCTCGCCGCAGTTTTGCTGCAGCTGCTCCAGCGTGTCCGATCGCTGCAGCGCATGCCGCAGTTGAGGCTGGCCCTCGTTTAGCCAAACGTCCTGAAACTCCTTAGCCATACAGGATAACTCCCGGCCGAGCGCATAGATCAAGTAATCCGCTAAACTGTGAACCCCGTCCCGGTCCAGCATATTCTTCTCAATATGCTCGATCAAGGCTTTATATTTCTCCCGCCAATCCGGATTCACCATCCGAAAGGACTGGGCGATGGAACGGATCTGATTCAGAAAATCAAACGCATGTCCGCGCTCCTCGCCGGCGATTTGTCCGTAAGGAATGATCCTGTTCTCGCCGAGAATCATTTTATATTTCAATGCCTTGAGCGCTTGGCTGTACGACTCCGGAATTTCCGTATACTGCTCTGCCTGCTTTCCCATGCCAATCGTTACGGTCAGCTTCAGATGCTCCTCCACCCACCGGCGGGCATCTTCGAAGATTACAGCAGCCTCCTGCATCTTATCCTGAGCCGGATCGACCTGGATGATAACGCCCAGCTTCGATGCGGATGTCCATTCCGCCCAAAGGACGGCTCCCCGTGCAGCTGCCGTTTCCTGAACAACGCTCTTCAAAGCAAATTTCAATAAATATTGATCCTGCTCCCGGTACTGTTCGCAGAAGTGAGCGTACTTATCGATCTCCATCACGCTGACGATCTGAGGAGAGGCCAGATCCGGCAGCTCAATGACATCCCTCTGTTCATTCCACTGCTCCAATTGCAGCGGATACTGCCCCTCGATCAGCTGCTGAAACAAATAAGCCTTCCGAAGCAGCAAATCCTCGCGATGCTGCTGCTGAAAGCTGTTGGACTGCTCCAATATGCTCTCAAGCGCCGATTCAATGAAAGCAAACTCATCCTGCTTGCGGCCGTGAAGCAGCGCATTCGTCTTGGTCTGTGTATACTTCTGAACCTGAGACACGATGGCCTCTACCGGCTTGTAGTTTCTGCGTGTAACATAAACGATCCATACAATGCCGGCCACACACATCAATATGCCTACCATGAACCACACGTTGTACAGCTGGCTTACGATGCCGACTACTCTGCCCTGCGTCAGGCCGCCCTCATATACCCAGCCCGTGTACGGGGAAACTGCGCTGGACACCGGCTCTCTCTCCTCCGCCGCCATCGTGCCCGGCGTCATGGAATGGCCGTCCGCATCCTTCATTCGGATAAAGCTGACATCCGAGTTATACATCCCCTGAACCATTTGGAAAATGGCATCCACTTTGATATTGACTGCAATAAGCCCCCGGCCGCGGGATACGAACGGTGCGTCCCGAACCAGCGTGACCGTTTGCCGTGCACTGTTAAAGCTGAATTCCCGAAAATCCCGGACGCCGCTCCAATGGGCCTCGCTGTTTTTCCGGCTCAAGTAGGGTTTAAGGAAAGCATAATCCGCATAGTCCTGAAGCTTGAAGGCGGAGGATGTGGTTAGAACATATTCGTCCTGCGTGCGTACCAGCGCCATGGAATCCACAAGGGGACTGGACACCTTGAACTGCTTCATCGCCTGTACGGCCTGCATGTTCAAGTAAACGTCATCCTGGTCCTCGGAGCTGAAAAAATCGGACAAATCCGGATTAAACAGCAGCTCCTGCACCAGCATCTGATCGATGGATTTCAGCGAGTTATCCACCGACCGCATCGCCTGCTGGATCATCGTCTCATTGGCCTGCACCGCTCCCTGCCGCGACTGTTCGCCAAGCATTTGGAAAAATACGAAAAACACAAAGGAAATGACAATAAAAAAGACGGGCATATACGATAGCAGCTGACGGTAAAACCAAGCTTTGTTCCCCATAGACATCCCCCTACCCAAAAGGTTGTTCATCCATCCCGATACGTCAGCCATGCCGATAGACACGCTGACCGTGTTTGGCCCGGAACCGCCGGAGCCGCTGGAAGCGCTTTCTAATCAAAAGCCAACGGCTTCCTTCGGAACTCGTTTGCTTCCGATCCCTGCATTTGAAGTATTAGCTTCATATTAGAAGAAAACGCGGGGTTTACCAACACTTTTATGGGCAGGGACTGAAAAACATGTCTCTGGTATTAGGCGGATAGGAGCGTTGAATCAGGCATGCCGGCAGGTCGGATGCGATCAAAAATGAAGCGGGGGGACAACGAAGGTGTCTAGGAAAAAAACATAAAAAAGCAAGTACAGGATGCTCGATCCTGTACTTGCTGTGGATACCATGAGGTTGGATACGCCCCGGCACTTGAGGCTTTCCCGCTCTCAGGCCGCTTATCCGCGTGCCGCGGCATCCGCATAGAAAATAATCGTATAAAATTTCGTAATCTCGTTCCCCGGGTTCCGGTAACGGTGGGGACGATTGGCCGCGAAATGCACGGAGCTTCCCGCAGGCACCGTATAGCATTCGTCCTCCCGCCAGAGCTCGAGCTCTCCCTGGTGGACAAATATATATTCCTCAACGCCGTCGTTATGCGCTTCCGATCCATGATCGCAGCCGGGATCCATGATGACCATATACGACTCGAATTTGGTGCGAAGGTTGTAGGAGAACAATGGATGCACCCGGTATGCGCCTTCTGCCTCATGGAAAGGCTCCACATCCTCAGGCGATACGACCGTCACCTCGGTCTCCGCTTCCTCAATCAGCGTCGTGAATGATATCCCCAGACCGCTTACGATGCGCCATAACACCGATATCGTCGGGTTTGAATCCCCCCGCTCGATCTGGCCGAGCATTGCTTTGCTTACGCCGGTCAGCTCCGATACATTGTCCAGGCTGAGGCCCCTCGATTTTCGAATGGCTTGTAAATTTCTCCCTACCTTTTTATGAATGGGTTCCAATCGTACAATATCCTCCTTCGGTACCTAACGGCTAGCTGATTTTGCTCTGATCCGCCCGCAGCTTTTCCGTAAGCTTTGATACCATATCATCCGTCATTCGGTTCAAATCATATTGTACATCAAATCCCCATTCTTCGCGTGCGCAAGTTGCATCAATCGCGTCCGGCCATTCGTTCGCAATGGACTGGCGGACCGGATCGACCTGATAATCCAGCTTAAAGTCCGGGATATGCCGGCGGATGCTGGCAGCGATCGATTCAGGCTCAACGCTCATCGCCGTCACATTAAAGGCGTTCCGGTGCTTCAGCCGTGAACCGTCTGCCTCCATCAGTGTGATGATCGCGGATATGGCATCCGGCATATACATCATGTCGAGGTACGTTCCTTTCTCGATATAGGAGGTGTATGAGCCGCTGCGAACCGCTTCCCAATACATGTCGACCGCGTAATCGGTCGTTCCTCCTCCAGGTGGCGCGGAGTGGGAGATTAGCCCTGGAAAACGGAGTCCCCTCGTGTCCACGCCGTATTTATGATGGTAATAATCGCACAGCAGCTCGCCAGACACTTTGCTGACTCCGTACATCGTCAGTGGACGCTGCAGCGTATCCTGCGGGGTCGCACGCTTCGGGGTATCCGCCCCGAAGGCTGCGATCGAGCTCGGTGTAAAGAACTGGCATGACAACGCCCGTGCCGTCTCCAGCGCGCTCAGCAGGCCTCCCATATTCAGATTCCAGGCAAGCGCCGGGTTCGATTCCGCCCGCGCTGACAACAGAGCCGCCAGATGGATTATCGTATCCGCTCGAAACTCTTTAGCCGCGTCATAGAACGCCTTGCTGTCCGTGACATCCAATAGCCTGAACGGTCCGCTCTGCACCGCCTCGCTTTGCGATTGGCGAATATCCGTTGCCAGCACGGCTTCGTCGCCGTATATTTGCCGCAGCTTTACGATCAGGTCCGAACCGATCTGACCGAGTGCACCCGTGACCAAGATTCGTTTCATGAATCATGCCTCCTTCTTAGATCAGACCAAGCTCGCGTCCGATGGATTCGTATGCCGCAAGCGCGCGGTCCAGCATTTCCTTCGTATGGATCGCGGTAGGCATGTTGCGCACTCTTCCCGTCCCTTTCGGCACCGTCGGGAATACGATCGCTTTGGCGTACACTCCCTCTTCATATAGACGGGTGCTGAATTTCTGAGTCGTCGATTCGTCCCCGATGATGCAAGGCGTAATCGGGGTTTCCGTAGCGCCGGTCGAGTAGCCGAGCTGCCGGAGCCCTTCCTGCAAATAGCGGGTGTTCTCCCACAGCTTCGATTGAAGCTCCTTGCTGTTCTGAAGGATATCTATCGCCGTAATGCACGCTGCAACTGCACCAGGAGGCAGTGCGGTCGAGAAGAGGAACGGCCGGCTGCGGACCTTGAGCCAGTCGATCAAGTCGCGGGAGCCCGCTACGTAACCGCCGACCACACCCACAGCCTTGGACAGCGTTCCGATCTGCAGATCGACCCGGTCCGACAAACCGAAATGCTTCACAGTACCCGCTCCGTTCCCGAGCACGCCGGAGCCATGGGCATCGTCAACATAAGTAATGAGATCATAGGCCTCCGCGATTTCCACGATTTCCGGCAGCTTGGCGATATCGCCGTCCATGGAAAATACGCCGTCGGTAATAACCATAATTTTATTGTATTGCCCGGATTCTCTCGCCTCGCGGGCTTTCGTCCGCAAATCATCCATATCCGAGTGGTTGTAGCGAATCACCTTCGCTTTCGTCAGACGGCAGCCGTCAATGATCGAAGCATGGTTCAGCTCATCCGAGAGAATGGCATCCCCGGCTCCCATCACAGCCGAAATGGCCGCCATATTGCAGTTGAACCCGGATTGGTACGACAGCACGGCTTCCGTTCCTTTGAACTGGGCCAGCTTCTCTTCAAGCTCCACGTGAAGCGACAGCGTTCCGTTAATGCTGCGCACGGCGCCGCTTCCTGTCCCAAAATCCCGGGTTGCCCGGATTGCCGCTTCCTTCAGCCGCTCGTCATTGGCAAGGCCCAAATAATTGTTGGAGGACAAATTTACGAATTCGCGTCCTTGAATCTTGATGACCGGACCGTTCGGACTTTCGAGCGGCTGGATCGTATTATAGAGCCCCTGCTCCTTGAGTTCGGTTAAATTCTGCTGCAAGAAAGCGCTTAACGAGTGACTTGGCATATCATTTCCCTCCTAAATGGATGATGAATCTGAAAGAGGTTGTTCAAAAAGTCATTTTTTGATCACGAAGGGAGTCAAGAAGTATCTCGGCATCGAATCTTGAATTCAGCCGGGCCTAAGCAGATGCTTCCGAAGTATGTTTCCTGCGGAAACATTGTAGGTGCTCACGTACCCAATACAGCAGATGCTTTCGAAGGCGTTTTCTGCGAAAACGTGTAGCTCCGCTCCTCACTCCCTAGCTTCGTCTAACTAAAGCGTTTTGGAAAAACGCACTTCGGAAGCATGGGCTTCGGTGCTGAAAAACCGACTTTTTAAACTCGCACTGAACATCCTATCAATTACAACTCCATTGTATGCAAAACCTCACATATATGCAATATCTCGCACAAATATATGTTATATTAGACTACGAAATAAAAAATCCCCCGTGCCATGATCAAAAAAGACAAAGCGTCTTTCCTATCATTACCCCGGAGGATGCTTTCAGATATATTATGGATTCGAGATCAGCTATGACAGCCCTGTGCGAAAGCCCGGTCAATCGGCAATCGCCGCATGCAGAGCCTCCACATAGGCCGTGGCCAGCTTGGAGAGCGCGATATTTTTATGATGAATCCAGCCGACGTTGATCGTCTCATCGCACGCCAGAGGAACGGGAATGATCTCGTTGCCGTTCAAATCCGCGCTGAGCACGCCCGTGGAAATCGTATAGCCGTTCAGGCCGATCAGCAGATTGAACAAAGTTGCACGGTCGTTGACCCGGATGCTTTTTTTATGCGACAACGTGCTCAGAATCTCCTCGGAGAAATGGAAGGAGTTGTATTCCCCCTGCTCGAAGGACAGGTACGGATAATGCTGCAGCTCTTCGATCGTGACGATGGACTGCTTGGCAAGCGGGTTATGGACGCTGATAAAAATATGCGGCTTCGCTGTGAACAGGCTGTTAAACTCTAAACCGGCGTCCTTCAGCAGCTTGTTGATGACCTTGGCATTAAATTCATTAAGGTACAGGATTCCGATCTCGCTGCGGAAGGTCTTCACATCCTGAATGATTTCATAAGTCTTCGTCTCACGGAGCGCAAGCTCGTACTCCTCCTGTCCGTACTCCTGAACCAAATGGACGAAGGCATTCACGGCAAAAGCATAATGCTGCGTCGACACCGAGAAATGCTGCGGTGACGGCTTGGCGTTCAGGTACCTTCCCTCCAGCAGCTCCGCCTGCTCGACGACCTGCCGGGCATATCCTAGGAACTCGGCCCCTTCCTTGGACAGGATGATTCCTTTGTTCGTCCGTTCGAAAATGGTTATCCCAAGCTCCTCCTCCAGGTCCTTGATCGCATTGGACAGACTGGGCTGAGAGATAAACAAACGCTTGGCCGCCTCATTCATCGAGCCCCGGCCCGCAACCTCTATCACATACTTCAATTGCTGCAATGTCACCCTAGATCTCCCCCTTCTAACACCGGACTTTAACGCTGATCTTTTACATGTTCACGAAGGACCAATGGCATAAAATTTTATTTTTTGAGCCATGCGGCCGATAACATAATTACAAGAAATCTTTAAAATTTAAGCTGTATATTTTAAGTCCAGAATTCTTGATCTGAAGAAAAGCACTTCCTCTGCGCCATTGTACTTATCCCAAGCACAGGTATACGCAGAACCTACTATTGCACCCTGCCAAATGAAAAGGAGTCCGATCCCTGCCCATGATGAACCGTAAGAACAAACTTATGAATGCCGTATCGCTAGCTATTATCGGAATTACCGCTATTGTACATCTTCTAGCCCGCAGGTTCCATGTGTTCGACCAAAACATGCACGCCCAGGAGATGCTCTCCTCTGCCCAAATGGAAGGCCAATTCGGAGCCATCCTGAACGTGCTGCTTGTTTTGCCTGCACTGCTGCTGGCGGTTACGCTCGTCATTTACAGCCGCAAGCCGGACCACCCGTGTATTCCCTATATGCATACCTTAGTCCTAACCCTTGGCAGCATCTCGATCATTGCCGGCGCAGGGGGGCATGTCGAATTTCACTTTTCCATCTTCATGGTGATCGCGGCCCTCTCTTACTATAAAAATATAAAGCTCATCTTCTGCATGACCGGCATATTTGCCGCGCAGCATATTCTCGGGTTTCTTCTTATTCCGGAGCTTGTGTTTGGAACGACGAGCTATTCCTTGACGATGCTGATCATTCATGCGGTATTTCTCATTCTTACCTCGGCTGCAACCAGCTGGCAAATTCACAGCACTCTGCGGATCGAAGCATCCTTGAGAGAGGCGCAGCATCAGCAGCGTGCTGCGATGATGAATGACATCACGTCTAAGCTGGCCGACTCCACCCGCCAATTGAAGGAGACCGCTGAGCGGCTGGCCGGGCAATCCAGGCAAAGCACCGGACTAAGTCAACATCTGGGGAAGATCATCGAGGACATTGCTCATGGAACGAGGGAACAGATGGCTGCGATGGAGCAAAACCGTGCCATCATTCTCGAAATTGGCGGAAGCATCCGCCATGCGGCAGCATCGGCGTCGGAAGCCGCCGGGGCCTCCGAGGAATCCGCGCGACAGGCGGAATTCGGCAGTCATATCATCGGCAATATTTTATCCGAAATCAAGAATACCGGTCACTCGGTCGACCAAAGCCGGAATACGTTGATGGTGCTGAACCGGCACGTCTCCCGAATCGGTGATATTCTCGAGGTAGTCCGAGGCATTGCAAGCCAAACCCATCTCCTGGCATTAAACGCGTCGATTGAGTCGGCAAGAGCCGGGGAAGCGGGCAGGGGATTTGCCGTCGTTGCCGGCGAAGTACGTAAGCTCGCCGAGCAATCCTCGGCCTCTGTCGGCGAAATCACCGAACTGATTGACAGCATACATAGGGAAACCGCCGATCTGCTCGGCAGCATCGGCCAAGTCCACGACAATATGAGCTCGGGAGTACGGGTCGTCGATCAGGCGAGGGCCTCGTTTGATGTCATCCACCATGCCGTGAAACAGTCTTCCGACCAGATGAAGGAAATATCCGCCGCGACGCAGCAGTTGTCCGCCGGCTCCGACCGGATGAATCATTCGATTCAAGAAATGACCCGTTTTACGAACGATACGGCCGCCCACGCTCACGACATCGTCGAAGCTTTCCAAGAGCACGCCGCATCCATCCGGCAGGTGTCGGATGCCGCGGATCTTATGGCAGCGCTGGTCACGGACTTGAACGGCATCATGGACCAGTTGGCGAAAGAGGCGACCGATTAAATGCCTCATTCGCCTGCCAAGGCTTTGAACGCTTTCAGTACATAAAAGAAGAGACCGCTTCGTGGTCTGCAGCCCATCTATTCCCGTGTTGTAGGTGGGCTGTTTTTTTCATCCTAATGGAAGTTTTACCGTAAACTCGGAGCCGACCCCCACTTCGCTCCGTACCTGGATGCTTCCCCCATGGACTGAAACGATCTGATGTGCAATCGACAGTCCGAGCCCTGAGCCACCGGCGATTCTTCCTCTTCCGGCATCGGCGCGATAGAACCGGTCGAACAAATGCGGAATCGCTCCCTCCGGAATTCCGGATCCGGTATCGGTGATCGAAATCGAGACGCAATCATGAATGATCTGCATGCAGACCGTAATCTTCCCGCCTTCCCGCGTATGTCTTAGCGCATTCGTCAATAAATTCAGAAACACCTGCTTTATCCGTCTAGGATCCAGACATACCGTCGGCATATCTTCGTTACAAGATACGGCCAGACTAACCCCATATTCATCCGCTTCCGGCTGCACCAGCTCAATCAGCTCCTCCATAAGCATAGGCAAGTTCGTTGGTTCTTTGTTTAATATAAGCTCTCCGGCTTCCGCCGTATTCAGCAACTGCAGTTCATCCACTAGCCTGATCAGCCGCAGCACTTCATCATGCACGGAGAGCAGCGCTTCCGGCTTAACGGTCCCTTGAGACTGCTGAATCAGCTCGAGCTTGGATTGAATGATCGCCAGCGGCGTCCTAAGCTCATGCGCTACATCCTCAACAAGGCGCTTTCGATTATCCATCAAGTCGCGGAGCTGGGTCGTCATCGAATTAAATGCCTCGCCGACCTGACCGTATTCATCGGCCCGTTCAATCGGGACTTCGGTGGCAAGCTCACCGCCCGCTACCCGGCGCATGACGCGTATCAGCTTGTTCAAGGGATTCATGATTAGCCCAGAAAGCCAGTAGCCGAGGATCAATGCCGCTCCCGCAATAAACAAAGTCATGTTGAAGGCCTTGATCTTCATCTCTGCGAGGATATACTGGCTTACCCCCTCCAAAGAGATCATTCCTTCATTGCTTCCACCGCCATCCGTGTAATATCGGGCGAATAGGCTACCCAGGTAACCTTGCGTCGTCCCGATATAGGCCGCACTGACAAGGACTACCAGGACGCCCATCGCCAAAAAGATTTTGCCCCGCACACTCATCCTTCTTCACCGAACCTGTATCCGAATCCGTACACCGTCTGAATATATTTCATCCGCTCCGGATCATTCTCCAGCTTTTTCCGAAGCTTGCTGATATGGGAGTCCAGCGTGCGTTCATAATTCATGAAATCATCGTCCATGGCGGCTTTTATTAACTGCAGCCGGCTGAAAACGACGCCTGGTCTTGAAGCCAGTGTCAGCAAAATTTTAAACTCGGTCGGGGTCAGGGGAATGAGTGCGCCGTTTCTTGTAACCTGGCATTTGGTCAAGGAAATACGAAGATCTCCCCGCTCAAGGTCGGCCGGTTCGTCGTTTCTCGGATCGATTCTCCGAAGCAATGAACGGATCCGGGAGGCAAGCTCCCGCAAACTAAAGGGCTTGGTCATATAATCATCCGCCCCCAGCTCCAGGCCGATAATTTTATCCGTTTCCTCCGTTTTGGCCGTTACCATAATAATGCCGCAAGAGCTGACCTGTCGTAACTCCCTGCAAACGTCAATGCCGCTCTTACCCGGAAGCATCCAGTCAAGGACTACGATCGCGGGCCGTTCCCTGCGTGCGGCTTCCACCGCGTCAAGACCATTGGTAACTGCGTATACGAGGAATCCTTCGGCCTCTAAATATTGCTTCATCGACTCGAGCATCGCCTTTTCATCCTCTACTATCATAAGTTTCGTTTCCATAAGCATAATTTCTCCTCATTCGTTTGTAGCCATTATAACCCGGATATGGCCATAAAAAGTGCTCTTACACATAATCAATAGATCGTTTCCACAAGTTCTACACAATCGGACGGTAAACTGGTTACATCAATGAAAAGGCGAAGGAGAATTGAACTTATGAGAACTTGGATTATGATTGAATACGGAATCACAATCGCTCTTGTGCCGCTCTGGTGGCTGGTCTATTCCCGAGCTCGGCATGTGCTTGACCATAACACTTCGGAATCGTTCCATACCCATCTGCGCAGCCTGCGATTCCGGTTATGGCCGGCCGTCTGCTTGACCACGGTCAAGCTAGCCGCAACGATTCGGATGTGGATGACCGACTGGTCCTTCGTCGAAGACAAGGTGCTGATCCAGTGGCCGCTGTACCTATGCGGCATGTTCGCCATTTTCATGTTCTCGCTTCCGGAACTCTATCGGCGCGAACAGTCCGCCTTCTCTTCCACGAAGGGGAGAGCGGGAGGGCTATCTAACCCCATCATATTCCTGCCGTTTTCGGCAGCATTTACCGCATCCGCAGCTTCCGCGATCCAAATGCTGTTCTTCGCGCAATCCCCGCTACGATTCGAGACGTTATATGGGGTTTGGGCAGGGTTTGGTCTTGGGGTTGCTTTCCAAGCCTTCACTTATCGAAGGCACCTGAATCGTCAAGCCGCAGGCGGAAAGTTAGCCAGGCAAGAAAACTCAGGGAAACGCTTCCTCCGCATGGTCCAAAAGGGCTTGGTGCTTCTTGTTGTCGTCTCGACGATCGTTGCATCCGGACTGCTATCATCCAGACTTCCGGATCGGATGAGCATGATGGATCACGGTACCCAAAGCTCCCATGGAGGCCACGCCAATGCAAGCCACAATCTTGCAGGTCTCGATCATGCAGACTCGCCTGTGTCTGCGGCTGTAATGAGCCCGGAAGCCGTCAGCGTCGAGGACCTGAGAGGTCCGCAAGATGCGCCGCCGGACCGCTCTTTTACAATATCAGCGTCAAAGCTGATAACAACGCTTCCCACCGGAGAACATTCGGAACTCTGGACCTTCAATCAAACCGTCCCGGGACCAGAGCTTCGAGTAAAGGAAGGCGACCTGGTCGAAGTCGTATTGCACAACGTTGATATCGAGGATGGCGTCACCATCCACTGGCATGGCCTGAATGTCCCGAACGGCGAAGACGGCGTAGCGGGGCTGACGCAAGATGCTGTGATGCCGGGAGAACGGTTCGTTTACCGTTTCATTACCAATCAGACGGGAACTTACTGGTATCATTCGCATCAACAATCCTCGGTTCAAGTTGCCAAAGGACTCTACGGCACGCTAATCATCGAACCGAAGGAAGGTATCGCGGAGGATGTCGATATGACCGTCATGTCCCACTCTCACGGGACGAGCAACGGCAGCACGATTACGCTGGGTCCCACTGGCGTGCTGTCGCGCCGGATCATTGAACCGGGTACGGCCGTCCGTATCCGGCTCATTAACGCCCATAACATGCCGCGTATTTTTTACGTATCGGGAGCGCGGTATCGAGTAGCCGCCATAGACGGGGTCAATCTGAACGGACCGGAATGGATGGAAGACCGGCCGCTTCTGCTTGCCGCCGGCGGAAGGTATGATCTCGCCTTGGTCATGCCGGAGCATGCCGTTTCGGTGTCGCACAGCCTGGGTACGATCAACGAAACCAGCGAGGCCGTTGTCCTCTCGGCCACGGATCACGACATGCCGGCTCCCGGGGTTGAGGGAACGATCTTTGACCCTGCATACTATGGCGCTCCGGCGCCGGTTCCCTTTGATTCCGACACGAAATATGACAAGGCGTTTACGCTGGTACTGGACAATCGGGTTGGATTTTATAACGGAACCATGACCAATTTACAGACGATCAATGGGTATGTCTTTCCGGATACGCCCTCGCTGATGGTAAGTGAAGGCGATGTCGTCAAAATGAAATTCGTCAATCGCGGATTCATGGATCACCCGATGCATCTGCACGGCCATCACCTATTGGTGCTGAGCCGGAACGGCATACCGGTTCAGGGCAGTCCGTGGTGGACCGATTCCTTGAACGTAGCCCCAGGCGAAGTGTATGAAGCCGCTTTTGTTGCGGATAATCCCGGACTGTGGATGGATCATTGCCACAACCTGGAACACGCCGCGGCAGGGATGTCCATGCACCCCGAGGGAGTCTACACTCCATTTGAAATCGGCCGGTCTACGGTCAATATCCCTGAATGATGTGTGGAAAAGTACGCGGAGGCAGTGAAAAACCCTTCCGGGAGCAGTGCCTAAAGGCTTGCTCTTGGAAGGGTCATTTCAGCGTTCTCTATTGTTCTCCCGTCTGAAACTGCTTCTTGGCCCATTCCGCATACGACGGATGGCTGTCAAGCAGCTCCTCGTGGGTTCCGCTGCCGGTAACCCTGCCGTGCTCCAGCACGATGATCTGATCAGCCGCGACTACGGTGGACAGCCGGTGGGCGATCACAACCGTTGTCCGCTCGATCATCAGGTTGCCAAGCGCCTTCTGCACCTCATGCTCAGAGTCGCTGTCCAGACTTGCGGTCGCCTCGTCGAGCAGCAAAATATCCGGTTGCCGGAGCAGCGCTCTCGCGATCGCCACGCGCTGCCGCTGCCCGCCGGACAGCTGAATCCCCCGCTCGCCGACCTCCGTCTCGTATCCCCGCGGAAGCGACTCGATGAAACCTTGGGCATAAGCAAGCCTTGCCGCTTCCGCTACCTCTTCATCCGTCACCGGCTCCTCGCGCCCGTACACGATGTTATCCCGGATGGACCCGGTCATGAGCGGGCTGTCTTGGGATACGTAACCGATCTTGCGCCGCCAGGAGTCCAGTGAGTAGTCCCGGATCGATTCCGAGCCGAAGACGATATCTCCGCCGCTTGGCGCATAGAAGCGCTCGATCAGCGAGAATATCGTCGTCTTCCCGCTTCCGCTCGGCCCGACAAGGGCCGTAACCTTTTTGGCAGGAATGGAAAAGGTCACCTCGGACAGGATCGTCTCGCCTTCATGGTAGGCAAACGTCACATCCTCAAAGCGCAAGTCGCGGTGCCCCTCGGGTGCCGGGCGAACGGCACGGTCGTCCCCTTCCGACCGGTATTCCAGAATCAGCCGCAGCCGTTCCGTAGCGGCCATCACCTTTTGCAGTTGAGAATAGAAGGTCGCAAACTGGCTGAAAGGAAACATGATCTGGAACAGCAGCAGGATGAACGACACCAGCTCTCCGGCGCTAAGCGCGCCGGAAGAGACGCGAACGCCGCCGTAGCCGATAATGACCACGAGCAGCACAACCATCACCATGGACATCAGGGGAACAAGCACCGCGTTGATTTTGGCTTCCTTCATGCCGAAGCGGTACAGGCTGTCCATATCGCCGAAGCCGCTTTTCTCTTCCTTCCGTTCCGCATTGGACGCCTTGACGAGGCGGATCTCGCTGATGACCTGGGTCAGCATGGCGGAAAGCTGGGCAAGCTGCCCGTACATGCTGATGGAGATTTTGTACATTTTTCCGCCGATGGGCATCAGGATGCCGAAACCTACGGGCACGGCCACCAGGATGATCAGCGTCATCTGCCAATCCAGATAGAAGAGAATGGCCACCGCGCCGATCACCGTCAGCAGATTGGAGCAGAAGGCGATAAGGTGATCGGTGATCAACGTCTTGATCTCGTTCGTATCATTCGTTACCCGGCTCATGGTTTCGGCCGAGCGGTGACGGTCAAAGAACGGAACCGGCAGCGACAGTACCTTGGTCCAGAGCCGTTTGCGGATTTTATTGACCATCTGGTTGCCGACGTATGCCAGCATGTAGTAGGATAGTCCGCTGGCTACAGCTTCAAGCAGGAAGAGCGCAGCCAGCGACGCGACCATGCGCAAATTGAACGAATCCGTCGAGAAGCTGTCAATGAATTGGCCGGTGATGAGCGGGACGACCAGTCCCGTCACCGCCCCGACCAGGCTCAGCAGGATCGCTGCCGCAAGCACCAGCTTCGGCATGCCTGCAGCCTGCAGCAGTCCGGTAAAATACCGGACGGTGGTCCTCGTTACTTTGCCTTTCTCTTCCGCAGCGTTTTGTTCTGTTCCGATTCCCATGTCAGATTCCCCCTCCCAAGGTTAAGACAGATACGTTTCCTTGATAAACCGGCCGGTATGCGAGGCTTCGACTGCCGCAACCTCCTCCGGCGTGCCGCTGGCTACCACGTCTCCGCCGGCTGCCCCGCCGCCCGGCCCGATATCGAGAATCCAGTCGGAGTTCCAAATCAGATCGAGATTATGCTCCACGAGTATCACGGTATTTCCCGCATCGACCAGGCGGTTCAGCAGGACCAGCAGCTGCTTCACATCCCCCGGATGAAGACCGGTAGACGGCTCGTCGAGCAGGTACAGCGTATGATTTTTCGTTTTCTTGCTGAGCTCCTTCGCCAGCTTGATCCGCTGTCCTTCTCCGCCCGAGAGGGTGCGAACCGACTGCCCCCACTTCAGGTAACCAAGGCCCACGTCACAGAGCAGCCTGGTCAAATCCATGATTTTCGGCTGGTCTTCCAGAACGGACAAACTTTCCTCCACCGTCATATCCAGCAGATCGGAGATGGAGAAGCCGTTGTATGTCACGCGGAGCACCTCTTCCTTGAAGCGTTTCCCCTTGCAATCCGGGCAGCGAACCTCGATCTCCGGCAGAAAATGCATGTGCAGCGGGACGACGCCCAAGCCCTGGCATGTCTCGCATCGGCCGCCCTGGGTGTTGAAGGAGAAGTGCTTGGCCGTCAACTTGTTCCGTTTGGCTTCCGGCAGCCCGGCGAACCAGTTCCGAATATGGGTGTACACATCGGTATATGTGGCCACGTTCGAGCGCTGCATGCGGGATACCGGAGATTGATCGACGGTGATCAGCTGGCCAACCGCCTCCCACCCTGTTATTTCTTTACATCCCGGCGGCGTCTTCCGCTCGCTTCCCGATTCGGCCAAAAGATCGAACAGCAGCGTGGATTTGCCCGAGCCCGATACGCCCGTTACGGAGATCAGCGTGCCGAGCGGGAAGGAGGCCGTAATATGCTTCAGGTTTCTCAGATGCGCGTCATGGATCGTCAGCATGCTTCCGTTGCCGCGTCTGCGCCGCGGCGGCTTCTGTGCATCGTTCTCGCGGAAATACGCTCCGGTCACGGAGGCCGGCTGTTCCATCAACTGCGCCAGCGTTCCCTGTCCGACAACGGTTCCGCCCATCGCTCCCGCACCAGGTCCAATATCGATAATATGGTCGGCAGCCCGCATCACGTCCTCGTCATGCTCGATCACGAGCACCGTATTGCCCAGATCCCGCAGCTGCTTCAGCACCTGAATCAAGCCGCGGGTATCCTTCGGATGCAGTCCGGTGGTCGGCTCATCCAGAATATACAGCACGCCCGTGAGACCCGAGCCGAGAATGGATGCGAGCCGAAGCCTCTGCGCCTCGCCCCCCGACATCGTGATGACCTGCCGGTCCATCGTCATATAGCCGAGACCGACATCGATGATGCGCTTCAAGCGGACAATCGAATCATGAATGAGCGGCTCAACAATGAACAGCTGGTCGCTGCTCAGCTTCTTCATGAGCGCTTCCATCCAATGGAGGGCCTCGCCGATGGACCAGGCGTTCACTTCCGTGATCGGCGTTCCGTCGACCAGTACGCGTCTGCTGTCCGCCTTCAGCTTTGTGCCTAGGCAATCCGGACAGACGGATTCATGGAATAATGCGGCCTCGCCGGATTCGCTTCCTTTCTCCCGGTACCTTCGCCATATGCCGGTCACGACGCCTTCGAACTTCCCCTGTCCGACCGACTTCGGCGGCTTGACGTCCGGGAAATGGCGGCTGAACGCCTCGCTCTCCACGCCGTAATAGAGGAGGTCCCGCTGGGCTTCGCTGTAATCCCGGAGCGGCAAATGCTCGTCAAACGTGAAGCCGTAGTGCTTCGCCGCGGCCTTCAGAATGTTCGTGTTGTAATCGATAAGCACGCTGTACCAGATGGTGACCGCGCCATCGCGCAGGCCGAGCTCCGGTCGGAACACCGCTTCCAGGTTTAAATCCACGGTGTGACCGAGCCCGCTGCAGGTTCCGCATGCACCTTCCGGCTTGTTAAAGGAAAAATGGGACATCGTCAGCTTCTCCATGGCATGTCCGCATCGCCTGCAGTGAACCGTCTCATAGGAGTCTGTGGCCTCGTCGTCCTCCGAAGCGCCGTGGTACGACTCGCCTTCGACATTCGGCACGACGGTATCGCCGCAGGACGGGCATTTCCGCTCACCCAGCTTGGCATACAGAATCCGCAGCAGCCTGTAGATGTCTGTCACCGTTCCGATCGTGGAACGCGGGTTCCGGTTCGTGATGTGCTGGCCTACGCTGATGGAAGGCGAGAGCCCTTCGATCGCGTCCACCTTCGGCTTGCTTACCGAATCCGACACCATGCCCATGGATTCCATGTACTGCCGCTGACATTCACGTTGAAGCGTGTCCATCGCCAGCGTCGACTTGCCTGAGCCGGATGGGCCGGTTACGACGACCAGCTGGTATTTCGGAATTTCCAGGGAGATGTTTTTCAGATTGTTTTCTCTTGCGCCGCGAATTTTGATGGATCCGTTCATGATAACCTCCTAAAAGTTTTGTGGAGCATATGCTTCGAAGGAATTTCTTCGCAACAAAACTCGCTTCGGAAGCGTCCGCTCAGTTTTGTGGAGCATATGCTTCGAAGGAGTTACATCGCAACAAAACTCGCTTCGAAAGCATTTGCTCAGTTTTGTGGAGCATATGCTTCGAAGGAGTTACATCGCAACAAAACTCGCTTCGGAAGCGTCCGCTCAGTTTTGTGGAGCATATGCTTCGAAGGAGTTACTTCGCAACAAAACTCGCTTCGAAAGCACCAGCGCCGATTACATCCCCATATTACAACATTGATGCAAGTACAAAATTTCAGGATTCGGATCTTTGGCGCATCGCGATTTTTTGAGCTCAATCCCGTCACGATGCTTTAAGGTTTAGTGATAATGTTGAGCGACTGCGTTTCTGCAAAAATATCCCGCTAGCCTTTTAACTTGCTGTTCATCATCCGGTGATCGAAATGGTATACAAGGATCCGCTTCATTCCCGTGGTCCGTCATGGTACAATCCACCCAGAAACGTAAATGTACGAGCCCATCCGGAGGAGGTAGAAAACCATGGGAATCCGGCCGATCGAGATCGCCAGAAAGCTGGGCATCAGCACAAGCGCGCTTCGGCACTATGAGAGCTGGGGCATCGTTCCGCCGACTGAACGCACTGCAAGCGGCTACCGGATCTACACCGAGGAGCATGCGGCATACTTTGAATGCATCCGGGCCATGTTTCCGGGCTTCGGCGTCGATGTTACGAAGAAAGTGATGAAAAAGCTGCAGGAGAAGGAGCTTGATGAAGCGCTATGGATCATCAATGAAGTGCAGGCCCGGCTCCATCGCGACAAAACCCTTGCCGAACGAACGATCCGCATTCTGGAGACGGAGCAATTGGATGATGCCGATTCCCATGGCCGCAAGGATAAGATGACCATCGGCGAGGTCGCCGCCGAAACCGGCGTTGAAGCCACGGCAATCCGGCATTGGGAGAAGGAAGGGGTCATAACGCTGCCGCGCGATGAAGAGAATGGCTATCGGACGTTCAACCGGGCGCTGGTCCGACAAATCCTGATCATCCGCATTCTCCGTTCGGCCAATTATCCGCTTGAGGTCATTAAGGATGTGCTGCAAGAGCTCCAGCACCACCAGGTCCATAATGCAAGAAGGCTGTTTAAAGAGACGCTTGTCTATTTAAATCACCTGAATCACCATCAAATCCGCGGCGTCCATTATGTGTACCGCCTGTGTGAGGTGCTGAAGCTGATATAATCAAGGCCGCAGGCCATCCAACGTAATAAAGGAGATGTCCGCAAGATCAAATGATCTTATGGAACATCTCCTTTTGTTCGAATCCAAGGCAGCTCCCGCCAAGCGTCAGCCTGCTAACAGGCTCTTAAGGCGGCTAGTCGATGACCAGTACGGTCTTGCCGCGGGCATGTCCCGTTTCCACCAGCCGGTGCGCCTTCGCAGCTTCGCTGAGCGGGAACGCATGCGAAATGTGAATCTGAAGCATTCCCTGCTCATATAAACGAACCAGCCCATTTAACCGGGATTGGGATCTTTGACTGCGAATCGCCAGAACGCCAAGCTCAGGCACCGCTTCAAACGAGGCGATCGTGCCGACCCGGCTCCTGTCGTTTACCAGCTCTACCGATGCCCGCAAAGCCTCCTCGCCCGCCGCATCCAAAGCTGCATCCACCCCCTCGGGAGCGATCTCCCTCACTCGATCAACCAGACCCGGACCATAGAGGACCGGAACCGCGCCAAGCGAGCGCAGATAATCATGGTTCCGCTCGCTTGCCGTTCCGATGACCTGCTTGGCTCCAAGGGCCAAGGCGATCTGGACGGCAAAGGTCCCTACCCCGCCGGCAGCCGCATGAATCAATACGGTGTCGCCGGCCCCTACCCGCAGCTGCTCCAGGGCCGTATGGGCTGTTTGCCCGGAGGCGCTCAGGACGCCGGCTTCCTCCCAGCTCATGGATTCAGGCTTTCGCACGATCTGATCCGTACTGACGACGACATACTCCGCATAACAGGCTAGGAGCGACCATCCGAGCACGGCGTCCCCCGGCGAGAAGCCGGCTACCCCCTCCCCGACCTGATCGATCGTGCCGGCAAACTCATTTCCTACGATTTGAGGCTGTTTCAAGGTTAACGGCGGAGGCGTCCATCCGGTGCCCCGCACCGCGCAGTCGGCAGGCTGCACGCCCGCACTCCTGACTTTTACCCGCACCTCGCCCGGTCCTGCCTGCGGATCCTCGAAGTTCATGATGCGAAGGACCTCCGGCGGCCCGATCGAAGAAAAAGCTGCTGCTTTCATGGATCTCATCCCCTTTTATCGATTGATCTTCCTCTCGACTTCATTCTATAATCACCAATAGATAATAAAAAATATAAAATAATCCATGTATATATATACTGAAGTATATAAGGAAGGCAGGAGATACGATGGAGCTGCTGCAGCTGAAGTATTTTGTCACGGTCGCCAGGCTTGAGCATATGACCAAAGCCGCCCAGGAGCTTCGCATTGCGCAGCCTGCCCTGAGCAAGACGATTTCCCGGTTGGAGGAGGATCTCGGCACCCCCTTGTTCGAACGGCAGGGACGGCATATCCGGTTGAATGCCTACGGCAAAGCGTTTTTGGCCAGAGCCAGGGCGGCGCTTCAATTGCTGGAGGAAGGACGAAGGGAGGTTGCCGATCTGGCGGGGCTGGAGCGCGGCCGCATTCATTTGGCTTTATCGAACATGGAGCAGCTTCGCGAGCCGCTGCGACTGTTCCTGGAAGAGCATCCCGAGATCAATTTCCACATCGTTCAATCCTCTATGGAAGACATGGAGCAGACAATCGAGTACAGCGAGGTCGATTTCTTCCTCACATCCATGCCGATCAAGCATCCGGATATCGACCACCTTCCCCTGCTCGACGAAGAAGTATTTCTGGCGGTCCCTCCGGCCCACCGGCTGGCTTCAAGAGCCTCCGTCCATTTAAGCGAGGCCGCGCAGGAGCCCTTTGTCGGTTATAAGGAAGGGCATCCCTATCAAAAAATGAACAACGAGTTTTGCAGCCAGGCCGGTTTCATCCCGAACGTCGTATGCGAGGTCGAGGATCCCCGCACGATTGCCGAACTCGTGCGCAGCGGATTCGGCGTAGCGCTCATCGGCGAATGCAAGAGCGGCGAGGAATTGAAGCTGGTCAAGCTGCGCATCGAGCAGCCCGAAGCCCGCCGCACCTTCCGCATCGCCTGGCTGCGGTCCCGATATTTATCCCAAGCCGCACGATCTTTTCGCGATTTTTTGGAGAAGTATTATCGGCTGCAGGGAATCGAATTGACCCCGTCATGAAGCCGCGCTTATCGCGCGGTTTTCCTATTATGTAAAGATGTATCCACCAGAACCGTACTCGAAGAATCCGATCGACCCTACGCGGTCCTTTCCAAGCCCTATTGACAACGAGTGAGTGAAAAAATAATATTGAGTAAACACTCAATTTCCGCTTTCAGGTCGATATTCGCCTGACGCTTGGGCCCGTATACCGATATCATAATGATGAATGTCCCGCTCTTTTTCGAATCGGCAGCCCTTCAAAACGAAGTTCATATCAGGACCGAAATTCCAACCACAAAGGCGGTATTTACTTATGCCAACCAGCAAAGCGAATGCAAAAAAAGAACGGATTCTTCAATCAGCTTTAAGCCTGTTCTCCAGACAGGGATACCATGCCACAACGACCAAGGAAATCGCTGCCGAGAGCGGGGTAGCCGAAGGCTTGATATTTTATCATTTCGGTGATAAACGGAAGCTGCTGCTTGATATCGTTCGCAACTTTTCCTTTATTCCGCAAGTAGAAGCAGATGCGGATGCGCTGGCTGAGCTGTCGACGGAAGAGGCGTTGGTCCGCTATGGCTTGAAGTATCTCGAGTTTCTGAAATTGAATCAGGAATATATCATGCTCATCTGGTCCCCGGAGTTAGTTAACGATGCCGAGGTATCGGCTGAAGTTGCCAGCCTGATCGACGGATTCGGTACGGCGGGCAGGAATATGTTGAAACGCCAGGGAGCATCCGGGCCTCCTCAGGAATTTACCGTCCAAGTCGCCATGATGACGGTCACCTCTTCCATTCTCGTTTACTTCATGCTCCATTCCCGTTTCGGCGAGGAGTTTATGCCGCTTGGTGGCGAGGCGTATGTCCGGGAGCTTGTCCGTTTGCTGATGCACGGATGGAGTTAGGAAACATCCGACGGGATCGGTAATGCATACCAATATGTTTATATTGTCATAATGGTTAATCCTTGTAAGGCCCTTTTTTAAGCAGGCTGCTGTCCTGGCGTATTGCATAAGATGATTTCCTGCTGATTGCTTAAGCAATTTTCGCTAAAGCATCAGCTAATTTTATACTCATAATTTGAGTGTCTACTCAACTTTTTGTTCTGTTGAAGGACCTTTGAAGGGAGAGAATTGTGATGATGGTGGATTGGAACTCGGAAATGCTGTTATGGCTGCTGCCAGTCGTATTCTTCCTGCACGATGGCGAGGAAATCGCAAGCATGGAGCACTGGATTAGGAGGAACAAAGACAGCCCATGGCTCTCCAAAGTATCGTCCATCCCGATAAGGTGGGATAAAAATCTGACGCTTTCTTTTACATTTGCCGTACTGGTGCTCGGCTTCGTGCTCACCTCCGTAACCTGGCATGCCGCTGTTCGTTATGACACGGTCGGCAGCATGCCGTTTCTATACGCCGGATTCGTTGCGGTGTTCCTCCTGGACGGAATAAAGCATGTAGGGGCTACCGTCCTGCTGCGGAAATACACTCCCGGTGTGATTACCGCTGCTCTTCTTGAAATTCCCTTTGGAGCTTACGCTCTATACAATCTGATCCACCAGAAAATGATCGATCTCGGAGCCCTTGCCCTTGGCTTGGCCATCGCAATGCCGGTCACGCTGTTTCTCGTATGGTTGGGTCTGACCATCGGCATGCGACTCGCCCCGGTCCGTAACGTGCCTTTTGAATAATTCGCTTCCTTTCAGCTTGATTCTCTAATTATTACATCGTCTCCACGAATGTTTTGATTGGTGTCCGTGCGAGATCTCGGAGGGAGCCTCCTCGCATCCGAAAAGGCGTATCCCGGTAGTCCCGGGCTTCATATAAGCCAAGCGATCGATCATATCGTAAAAGGATGGCTTCAAGCGGATTTTAAGCGCCGCAAGAAAAGCCGGCTTGGTGGACATGCGAATAAATCTCCCCGCCCCCTCATGGCCATTCCCCGGTCATCAGCCTCAATAAGCAAGCTGTTTGACTTTTGCCCCCAGCTGCCATATAGTTCAATAATGAAACTATTTCACACACGAACTATATGGCTCGGGAAAGGAGGGCTATCGGTTGAATGACAAAGCGAAGCAGTGGATCGACCGGTATTTGGATGTTTACCAGTTGGTTACCCGGCGCATTAGTGCCGAAATGCGGGAACATCTTGGCGAGGATCTGACGAACGACCAATTCCAGGTCGTGCGCTTGATCAACAGCATGCCCCAGTGCACCTCTTCGCAGTTGGCCGACACGCTGGCCGTAGGCAAAAGCTCGATCACTGCCATCGTCAACCGACTCGTTGACGCCGGGATCCTATACCGGACCCGCGACGAAGCGGACCGGCGGCAGGTCTACCTGGCGTTAACCGACTATGGTACATCCATTTTCGAATCGGCCCAGGAGCAAGTACGGAATATCATTTCCCCGTACCTAAAGCATTTCGAAGAAAAAGATATCGAAATGTTTATCTCGATGTTCGAGAAGCTGGGTCAATTGATGCAGGAATCAGGAGGGAGAAAAAATTGAAAGCCATACTAAAAGCAAGATGGCTCATTATTGTCCTGTGGCTTGCTGCTGCCGTCTCACTATTCTTGACGGCACCGTCGATGGCGGATCTCGTCCGCGAGAAGGGTCAGCTGTCCGTTCCTGACGGCTACACGTCGTCGAGAGCTGCCGAAATTCTTAAGGAAGCATCGGGAGGCGAGGGCGGAGAAACCTTACATCAGGTTGCCCTAGTCTTTCATAATCCCGATGGCTTGAGCGAAGCCGATAAGGAGAGCATTAAGCAGGGGATTCAGAGCCTGAACGACCGAAAGGAAAGCCTGAATATCGACTCCATCAATGAGCCGTTCACCCAGAAGGAGCTTGAAGATACGCTGATTGCCAAGGACGGCAAAACGATCATGACGGCGTTGCAGGTCAGCGGAGGCCAAGAGGCCGTCAAGGCGCTGCCTGAGCAAGTCGATCAGATCCTTGAAGGCGTTAGCGCGGAGCATTATCTGACGAGTGAAGGACTCATTAATGAAGATACGATCGTCAGCTCGGAAGAAGGGCTCAAGAAAACGGAATATATTACGGTCATCTTTATTCTTCTTATCCTCTTCATCGTATTCCGTTCTTTTGTCGCCCCATTCGTTCCGCTGCTCACCGTCGGTCTCAGCTACATCGTGTCCCAATCGGTGGTCTCGTTCCTCGTCGACCGGTTCGACTTCCCGATCTCAACATTTACGCAGATCTTCATGGTTGCCGTCATGTTCGGCATCGGGACCGACTACTGCATCCTGCTGATCAGCCGCTTCAAGGAGGAGCTGACAGCCTCGGATGATACGAAGTCGGCAATCATCGAAACGTACCGGAAAGCGGGCGGCACCGTCTTTTATTCCGGTTTGGCCGTATTCGTCGGCTTTATAGCGATCGGCCTGTCGAAATTCATCTTGTACAAATCCGCGGTTGCTGTCGCCGTCGGCATCGCCGTCATGCTGCTTGCTCTCATAACCGTCGTCCCGTTCTTTATGGCGGTGCTCGGCAAGAAGCTGTTCTGGCCTTCCCGCGGGAAGCTGGAGCACAGCGAGAACAAGCTGTGGGGAGCGGCCGGATCCTTCTCGCTTAAAAGGCCTTGGGCCGCGCTGCTTGTCGTGGCTGTTATCGTGGCTCCGTTTCTCGTGACATACAGCGGCAAGCTGTCCTTCAACAGTTTGGAGGAGATCGGTCCGAGCTATGAGTCCGTCAAAGGCTTCAACATTATTTCCGACAGCTTTGGTCCCGGACAATCGCTGCCTTCCACCATTGTCATTAAGAATGATGACGAGATGGATACGGCCGAATATATGGGACTCGCGGAGAAGATCAGCCGGGAAGTGGAAAAGGTCGAAGGCGTATCCAGCATTCGCAGCCTCTCCCGCCCGACCGGCGAGCAAATACATGACTTCCTCATTCCGACTCAAGTGAAAACGCTGAATGAGGGCCTTACGGAAACGAATGACGGGCTGGCACAAATTCAGAGCGGTTTATCCGAGGCAGGCAAGCAGCTGAGCGAAAATGCGCCCAAGCTGAATGAAGCCGCTGCCGGCGCAAAGGAATTAACGAAAGGAACGGCCGAGCTGAAGGCCGGCATGACTGAGCTTGCAACAGGCCTCAAAGCCATTGAGCAAGGGATCAAAAGCGGATCCGCCGGAGCCGGCGAAATCGAGTCCGGGCTTACGCAAGCGGCGCAAAGCGCGAAAGAGCTTGCGAACGCGCATGCCAAGCTGCTTGAGGGCTACAAGCAGCTGGATACCGGACTTGCGGCGCTAAACGGCGGCGTAAGCGGAATTCAGGAGCAGCTTGGAAGCGTAGCGGCTGCACTGAAGGGGCTTGAAGCCTCCTTCTCGGGTCTTGAGAACAGTCATCCTGAAATCCTCCAGGACATGAACTACCAGACGATTAAGGGGACCGTGACCCAGACAGCTGCCGGCACTGCCGAGCTGGCGGCAGGACTCGGACAGATTTCCGAGCAGATGAAGGGTGCGGCCGCCGGTCTATCGGAAGCCAACAAGGGCTACACCAAAGCGGCCGCCGGGCAGACCGCCCTCGCAGACGGGCTTCAAAAGCTGGCGGCAGGCATCGGTGAGCTCAAGTCCGGACTTTCGCAGGCCGCGGACGGCCAGGGACGCATCGTGAGCCAGATCCCATCCATTACAGGCGGGCTCGAGCAGCTGCAGGGCGGCCAGCAACAGCTGGCGGACGGCTTCGGTGATCTCACCGGACAGCTTGGCGAGCTGACGGAAGGCCTGAACTCCAGCGCGGACGGGTTGAAGCAGATTACCGACGGTTTAAGTTCGGCCCAAGACTACCTGCAGCAGATCCAGGATCTCCAGGACGATGAGCTCAGCGGGTTCTTCATTCCGCAGGAAGCGCTGGAGAACGACGAGATGCAGACGGTGTTCGATACGTACTTATCCGATAACCGCAAGGTCATGACCCTCGATGTCGTGCTGTCGACAAACCCGTACAGCGAGGAAGCGCTGGGAAGCGTCGAGCAGATTGAGGCGGCCGTTGCCCGCGCGGTGAAGGATACGAAGCTGGAAAACGCCGAGGTCGCCATCAGCGGCATTACGAGCACGAACCATGACCTGCAGAGCATCTCGGACGAGGACTATACCCGTACGGTTATTCTGATGCTCAGCGGAATCTTTATTATTCTCGTCGTGCTGCTGCGTTCCATCGTGATGCCGATTTATCTCATTATCTCCCTCGTTATTACGTACTTTACTTCGGTTGGAGTAACCGAGATGATCTTCGTGCACGGACTGGGTTACTCCGGCATTACCTGGGCGACGCCATTCTTCAGCTTTGTTATGCTGATCGCGCTTGGCGTCGATTACAGCATCTTCCTGATGGCGCGCTTTAACGAGAACAAGAGCTGGGATGTCAAGGATGCCATCCTTCACGCCATGCGGAATATGGGCACGGTCATCTTGTCCGCAGTCGTCATTCTCGGCGGAACGTTCGCCGCGATGTATCCGTCGGGCGTCCTGTCCATGATGCAGATCGCCACCGTCGTGCTGGTCGGACTCGTGCTGTACGCCCTCGTATTTCTTCCGTTCTTCGTGCCGGTCATGGTACGCATCTTCGGCCGGGCCAACTGGTGGCCTTTCACGCCGAAAGAACGGAGCTCAGAGAGCAGCCAGCCCGGTCAACACGTAGGCATGTAAGCTGCCCCCGGATTTGCTTGCGCCTGAGCGCAAGGTCCACCTTTTGAATCATACCGGCGCTTTTCGAAAGCTTTGTGCTTTTACGAAAAGCCGCCGGTTTTTTTATGAACAGATGCCCCACAAGCTTGCCCTCTTCTCGATTCATCGCATTTCCAAATCCGTTTTCCATTGGCTTGGGCCGCTTGCTCAAATAGGAAATGTCTGTACGGCTGATGTAATTTTGCGTATATTTGAAAGTAAGACTTCTTAAAAAGGAACGTGAACGGTGACAACCCTACGCGCAAAGAACCATGAACGTTTTCGTTTTACCAAATTTATCCACCGTGTTGCGGCATTCGTTGTTTTTCTGAGCATGCTCCTCGGAATCCGCTGGCTTTGGCTTGAAGCCTACGCCCCTCCTGCAGATCAACCGAAAGCCTCTGATGGGGTGCTCGATCTGAGAGGCTGGGATCTCTTGGGCTCCAAGCCCATCAATTTGGACGGAGAATGGGCGTTCTACCCGGACACCTTGGCAAATGAACAGGAGCTGAAGACGTCTGAGACGTCATCCTTCGTGCATGTACCTGGAGACTGGAATAAAGGCCGGGCGCATGAAGTGAAATCATCATTCGGAAACGGGACGTACCGGCTTCGCATCTTGCTGGATCGTCCGCTTGCGGCCCCACTCTCGTTCTGGGTTCAGGAGATTCAATCCGCGACCACCGTGGACATCAACGGCGAAACGGTAGCTTCTATGGGAAGGACAGGAGAGACTGGCCAAGCTTCCTATCAGCCGAACCGCACCTCTTTCGTTGTCGATTATGTTCCCGACCGGGAGGCTCGGGAGCTTGATCTGGTTATCCGGGTCGCAAACTATGAGCATCCTTACATGGGCGGAATCTCAAAGCCGATCAAGCTGGGATCGCACCAGGCGATCCAGGATGAGTACGGCGTCTCCGTCGATCTCCAGCAAATTACGTTTGTCGTCCTGATGCTGCACGGATTGTACGCCTGCATTTTATACTTATTCAATCCGCGGGAACGGTCTCTGCTCGACTTTTTCCTGCTGCTTGTATCGGCAGCTTTGAGTGTCGTCACATCGCACGACAGCCTCTTGATGAAGTGGGTCCCTTTAAATTATGAATGGGAGCTTAAAGTAACCTTCCTCTCCTATTCGTGGCTCTCCTATTTCATTTGGAAGCTGAGCCGCAGCTTTACCGCCCGAAAACGGAACTTGTGGTTTAACGCCTTCAGCGGGCTTTTGATCCTCTATACGATCGTGGTCTTTGCCGCTCCGGGGCCTTGGGTTCACGGGATGGTGGAATACCGGGTATTTGCCTTCTTTTACTTGTTGCCGGTCCTGCTCTCGGTCTACGTATTTACGCGAATGGTCCTTGACAGCCGGGATGATGCGATATTCCTCCTGCTATCAGCCAGCGGCGTGGCATCGGTCTCTATAATACGAATCGGCGGCTGCTGCAAACCTTCGGCTCCGGTCTCGTGATCAAGAGCACCCGGAATCAAGGCACGACGGTTTCATTTACAATTCCGTCGGATTCGCAGCCGAGCGAGGATTTTTCCGATTTTTAGGAACGAGGAGTCAGCCAGCGGACTCTTGCTTGGTTGCCATAAAGCAAAAGTCTGGTAGACGGTACGGCTTGGTTGTTGTTCGAGCGGAGCCTGAAGAGGATACGGGCTTGATTCACGAAGCAGAGTATGGCAGACGGTGCGGGTTAGTCCTTTCAAAGAGGAGCCCGGTAGACTATACTGCCTAGTCTTCTCCGGGCGGAGTTCCGCTATCGCAACAGGAGCATCGCCCCGCGATGCTCCTGTTGTTTTTTTGCGTCAAAATCAATCTACAATTTTATCATGCCTCCTATCTGTCTCTCATTATTAAGCAATGGCCGAACCGCAGCGTAAATCAACGGCCAACGTGGCATAAATTTATTGTTTACAAGGGAATACTGTTCCTAAAGGGGGTCCATCATGGAAAAGATCAACAGCTGGCTTAGTCAAATGGCTCACAATTATTTGCTGATTGTTATTGCAGCCATCCTCTTTTTCGGCATAAAATCCGTTATTGGTGTCATAACTTACAGGCACTACAATAAAGAATTGCAGCATTTGCACAAAAAACTGGACTCTCTATTAAAAAAGACCTCCGAAGATTGAGGTATAGCTGTTCGGTTTCTTATTTCTAAATGAGTCCGTGCACCGGCAGCTTCTCCTGATCCCTACAAGCGCAGCTGATCCCCTCCCTCCTATACCCATGCTCATCATCCAACACGAACCTTCACATTCTGTCACGACGCTTCCAATATTAAAAATCCGCATTTTATAAAAGATCATTGGGAGAGCAAACGATGGCCTGTCGTCCGAGCGACGTTACTGAGCCCTTGCTGGAGTCACCGTTGCAACGCTTGACCCTGTCAATCATGGCGCAACCGTCACGTTCCCCTTGTACATATTGCCGGCCGGGCTTCTCGTATTCTGGGAGGCTGTGGCCGATGTATTGCCATAGGCTGCGATGACATATACGTCCGGATCGGACAGAAACACCGTGTTATTGGAGAATTCGTTGCTGATTCCCCATCCCGGTACAATTTCATGAAGCTGAAAGGCATCCACAATGAGGCTGTTTCCATTCTGGTAGGCGGTATTATTCCGGATTATGGCCCCATTCCCTTTCACATCCACGAAGCTGTCGGCATAATTCGCTCCACTGATTCCCTCGCCATAAAAGGTGCAATTCTCGACCAGCGTCCCGATCGATCTTTCCTTAATGTCAATATGCTCAGCTGTAATGTTTGGGCCGAAAATGACGCCCCGGATCGTATTGTAATGCGTATTCTGGTCATATGATGCACCTTCCGCCGAACCGACGTAAACCCCCTCGCCAAAGCCCGGGCCGGTTTTGCCGGTATTGTATATCCGCGAGTTTTCAATGGTGCTGTATGAAGTGCCGTCCCGGAAATGCACGGCTTCGTAGCCGATGTTAAAAACCTCTACGCCGGAAACCAGCGTGTGGTTCGAATGATCAAGCAATATGCCCTTTTGGGCGTTCGTCAGCTTCAGATTACGGATGATCCAATGGTCTCCCCGGACCCGAAGTGCGTAGCCGGAGCCGGCGGAATATCCGGAAATGACCGCCGGGTTCGCGGCATCCCGGCTTTCGATGACGATGGGCTGCTCCGAGGTCCCGCCTGCATCCGAGGAGAAGCTTCCCGTGTAGGTGCCGGGCTCCAGGACGATCCGGCCGCCTGGAACGGCATTTTTCAACGCACTGTGCAGACAGGAAGACGATGCGCAAGAAGTATCGTTAGATGCGGAATGGGGTTCAGGTTCGAACCTACCGTCTTCATCACGTCCTCCCCCGTTTCCGCAAGTCTCTCTGGCATCCCATACTCCCCAAGAAGCGCTCGTTCCCGGCTCCTCGCCCGTTGTCCACCATCTTGCTGTCCAGAGCTTGCCTTGATGCGACACCTCGCTGTCTCCGCTGTAGGTAGCCGTCGCTTCCCACGGAGCTGCGGAACATGTTGCCGGCCTGGCTTCTTCTGCTCTAAACGCATCGGCCTGCTTTACCGTTGTGAATTCAGACAGGCCAAGGCTGCTGATCGAGACCATCAGCAATCCGATCAAGGCCAGCTGCCGCAGCCCTCTTTTCACCATACATAATTGGATCATCGGGATATCCTCCTCATGGTTAGTTTTCCATCTTTCTTTCGATTAAGATTGCCTTTACCATTGTAATGAGGAGAGCTTGGTCTCTATTCGATCTGTCATATCATCTAAAAAGGTTCTTCGGACCAAGATAAGCACCCACCCGAACAAGATAGACCCAACAGAAACCAGCCGATGCAGTAACCCCGGGGCAGCATCATGACTCTAAAACTGACGTGAATCATCGTGAGATACAGCAATCGGAAAGAAATCGGTCTTTAAATGAATTGGTATAATGGTTTCCGAGATTGAGTCGCCCTCAGGAAAGCCCTGTGATTACACCTCGCCAATAAGGAGCAATCAAATCATGGAAACCATGTTCAATCAAGCCCATGCTAAAGAACTCATGAACCGTATCGACAATCTAAATCCGGGCTTACAACCGCAGTGGGGCAAAATGAACGTCGCCCAGATGTTAGCCCATTGTTCGGCTTTCCAGGATATCGCCATGGGAAATTCTTTCCCTCCTAGAGGCTGGCTGGGGATATTGATCGGCCGCTTTGTGAAACCGATGTTTTATAATGCGAAGCCCCCGGCTCGCAATATGTCCACGATCCCCAGCATAATCATTGCAGATGATCGCGATTTTGAGGTGGAAAAAGAAACTCTGAAGGGAAAAATCGTCCAGCTTCAGAAAGACGGGCCGGCGAAAATCACGCCGCACCCGCATCCCTTTTTCGGCAAGCTGACCGCCGAACAATGGGGAATTGGGTTATACAAGCACCTGGACCACCACTTAAAACAGTTCGGCGTTTAGGCGCCTTTTCACGACAGCAAGTCCCTTTTGAGGACTTGTGAGGTCCATGCGCGTTTCACGACAGCAAGTCCCTTTTCGGGACTTGTGAGGTCCATGCGGCGCCGTTTCACGACAGCAAGTCCCTTTTCGGGACTTGTGAAGCCCCTGCCCGCGCCTTGTCACTCCCCCGCGCCGCCTCTGGCAGCACGCACAAAAGCGTGCCGACCAGCCCCTGCGCTGCCCGGCACGCCTCTTCCACCGTTACCCTTTGATCGAACCGATCATGACGCCTTTTTCGAAATATTTCTGCATAAACGGATAAATGACCAAAATCGGAAGCGTCGAAACGATAATGACCCCGTACTTGATCTGATCCGCATACCGCTGAGCATATCCCCCCGCATCGCCGCCGGTGCCTGCCCCGTTGGCAAATACCTGATTGGACAACAGGATGTCCCGCAGGATGATCTGCAGCGGCTGCAGCTTCGTATCCCGAATATAGATCAGCGCCGTGAAGAAATCATTCCAGTGCCCCACCAGATAATAGAGGGCGATGACCGACACCATCGCTTTGGACAGCGGCAGCGCCACTTTGAAGAAGAATGTGAAATGCGAGCAGCCGTCCATCACGGCCGCCTCGTGCAGCTCCTTCGGCAGAGACGTTTCGAAGAACGTCCTGGCGATAATGAGGTAAAACACATTCACCGAAAAAGGCAGGATGAACACCCAGATCGTATTGGTCAGCTGCAAATCCTTCATCAGCAGATAAGTCGGAATCAGACCGCCGTTGAAAAACATCGTCACCACGAAGAAGAACATGATGATCCGTCTCGCCCGGAATTCCCTCCGCGAAAGCACATACGCCGCCGGCAGCGTGAACAGCATGTTCACGAGCGTCCCGAATAACGTGTAAAACACCGTGTTCCGGTAGCCGGTCCAAATCCGCATATCCTTGAAAATTTCCTGATATCCGAAGAAGCTGATGTTTTTCGGAAAGAACAGCACTTTGCCTGTCGATACCAGCGTCGAATCACTGAAGGAAGCGATAACGATAAAATACAACGGGTATGCGATCAAAAGAAAAATAACGGCACACAACAGGGCCAGGACGACCCTGAAGGCGAATTCTTTACCGGTGACCCGGGCACTCATGTGATCCATGGTCGTTCCTCCTCCCCTCTCTCATTAGAATAGGCTCGTATTGGACACGCGTTTCGAAATGGCGTTCATGGCAAACAGAAACACGAAATTGATCAAGGTATTGAACAGCCCGATGGCTGAAGCCAAGCTGAATTGGTTGGAGATAATGCCGATCTTGTACACATACGTCGCAATGACCTCGGATACCGGCAGGTTGAGAGCGTTTTGCATCAGGAATATTTTCTCGAAGCCGGTGCTGAGAATGCTGCCCATGCTGAGAATGAACAAAATGATGATCGTCGGCACGAGCGCGGGAATATCCACGTACCGGATCGTCTGCCAGCGGCTGGCGCCGTCCATTTTGGCCGCATCATAGAGCTGGGGGTCTACTGCGGACAACGCTGCCAGATAGATAATGCTGTTCCAGCCGCAATGCTGCCAAATATCCGAGAGCACATATACCGGAATAAAGGTCGAGGTCGAGGCCAGCAGATTGATATGTCCGAGCCCGATTGATTTCATGAAATGACCGACCACGCCGGTTTCCGAGGACAGCAGCACATTGAGCATGCCCACGAGAACGATGACGGAAATAAAATGAGGTAAATATACCGTCGTCTGCATGAGCTTTTTCATTCGCTTTTTTCGAATCTGGTTCAGAATCAGCGCCAGAATAATCGGAGCCGGAAAGCCCAGAACAATCGAAGCCAGGCTGATAAGAAACGTATTGCGCATCAAATCCGTGAACAGATAGCTGTCGATGAACTGCTCGAAATAAGCAAGCCCTCTCCATTCCCCGCCGGTGAGGCCTTTGGTGAAATCAAAATCCCGAAAGGCCAGCTGAATTCCGTACATGGGGATGTAGTTGAACACCAGAATGACGAGGATCGCCGGCAAAATCATAATCCATAATTGATAATCGCGTATAAAGCTCTGAATGCCTTTGGGTGACCGCATGATATCCCTCCTTCGCAGCTAGGGGGACGAGGCCATCTTCACGCCCGGACACACTGCAGCCCACAATGCCCCGCTTCCTGCTCGGCCCTGCCCGCATACGGAGAATACGCCATTTACTTACCGCTGAGTCATCCAGGATATGCGATGGAGTATGGGAGAAGCCGAGGCTTAATGGCTAGCGGTGATTCTCACTGCGCACGACAATCGCTACAGCATGCTGCGTGAAGATCGCCTGTTTCCCCGATTAGTTCTTGCTCATGTATTCGTCGTAATATTTCTGCATGATCTCCAGGTTTTGATTAAGGCCGGCCTTCTCGCTTTCCTTCACGTAAGCATCCCATTCCGCTTCAATGCCGCCCTTGGTCACCCATTTGGCAAAGCTGGACTCGGCCAGATTCATGACGTTGGTGTTATTAAGGCTCATCGTGTTGTTGTCCATCGTCGAATATTTAATGAACATGCCCGGAAAAACATCCTTCTCCGGATCGACCTCCAGCGCTTCGGCAAGCGGCTCCGATTGGCCGAGCACCTCCTGCATATCGGTACCGAGCGTCAGCTCAAGCGAATCCGGAATATAAAAAGCCCCGTTATCCGCCATCGTCGACGTCCATTTCCACGTGCCCGGGTCCATTTTGTCATCCGCCGGAGGCAGAACGCTGTATGTACCGTCCCCGTTGTCTTTAATATTCGGCCCGATCGATCCGAACAGCACCTGCATCCCGACTTCCGGCGCGTACAGCTCGTTGATGAACCGCATCGCCGCTTCCTTCTGCTTGCTCTTTGCCGACATGACGATATGGTTCGTTCCGTAGTTGAGCGAGTAGTAGTCATAGCTCCAGGACAGCTCTCCGGCATAATCGGCCGTCGCCTTGAGCGGCGGCATGGAAGCGTATTGCGACGCAAGCTGCTGTCCGAACCGATCGGAAGCCACCCAGCCCCAAGTAAAGCCGACCTTCGCCGTATCCCCTTCGCCCCGTGCAACGGACTGATACTTGGTATAGTCGTGCGTAAACACTTCCGGATTGATCAATCCCGCCTGATACAGCTTATGAAGGAACGCGACCATCATCTTGTAGCGCTCGTCCGTAAGATAATTCTTCACCTTGCCGTCTTCTACAAAATAGCCCTGCGGGCTCCCGTCCGTCAGTGTGATCCCCATGCTGCCAAGCATCACCGCCGGGTTGAAATATCCGCCGATGCCTCCCGGCCAATCCATCGGTATTTCGTCATTCGGGTCGCCGTTGCCATTGGCATCCTTCTCTTTGAACGCGACGAGCACCTCGTACAATTCGTCCCATGTCGTCGGCATTGTAAGCCCGAGCTCATCAAGCCACTTCTGGTTAATGAACTGACGGCTAGCCGATGCGGGCCAGAAGCGTTGATATTTCGGAAGCCCGTAAATTTTCCCGTCGGGCTGGGTAGCGATGAGCTTCGTATCCGGCTTTTCGTTGAACATCTTCTGCACGTTCGGTGCCTGGTCAAGCATGCCGGACAAGTCTTGGAACAGTCCTTGGAACTGGGCGAAATCCGCGTCCGTGATCACATTCGGTCCGATGAACAAATCCGGAATGTCGCCGCTGGCCAGCATCGTTCCCTTCTTCTGTCCCCAATCGGCCGTAATTTCCTGCCATTCGATCTCCACCCCGGCGGCTTCTTCCACTTTCTGCAGCCACTCCATCTCAGCCAGCGGCTTTGTCAAAGCATGCTTGGTCATGATGGCCGTCAGCTTTACTTTTTTGTCTGAAGTGTTACCCGGTGGTTCGGCTGAATCGTCCGCTCCGCTTCCGGAACCGCTGCATCCGGCCAGCAGCATCGCCATGACCAAGAAGAGTGAGATGTAAACGTTTACCCTTTTCCGCATTGTTCTACCTCCAGCTATTTATTTGCAGCATCCAATCCCTCTCGGGTTTTTGCCGCAGCTTTGCTTGCCCTGATCGGACACCTATGACTCTAAATGGAGGCGGGAAGCCGCGTAAACGGGCAGTATTTTACCGATACGCATTTTTTGAAAGCGCTTATATCGCCAAAGAAGAGGCAAATCAGGGATCTGCCTCTCTATGCGGACATTCAAAATTTGTAGATATTCAAAAATTGTCAGCTGCATGCCGCGTCGTCCGAGCGAATATGAGCGTCCAGCAGCCATTATTTCAGCGCGCGCCGGGAGAGAATCGCGTGCCTAGCGTCCTTAGGGCGGACACGCTCACGCCATCGGTCCTCATGCATCTTTGTGAGTATTCCGGTATTGCCCCGGCGTGGTGCCCATGATTTTCTTAAAGGCCCGGATATAGCTCGAGGTATTGGTGTATCCCGACTTCTGAGCGATGGACTCCAGCGTTTCGTCGGTCTCCCGCAGCAGCTGAATCGATGTTTGAATGCGAAGCCGCTCGATGTATTCCTTGAAATTTTGTCCCATCGTTTTCTTGAAATGGTGGCTGAAATTCGATACGGACATGCCGAAGTGGTCAGCCATCAGCTGCAGGGAGCAGCTCGGATCCAACCCTTTTTCATCGATGACCGCCAGGATCTCTTCCCGTGTCGCCGTACGTGCGGCAGGGACCGTGTCCCGGATGAATTCGCACAGCTTCAAGCTGCTCTCGCGAATAATTCCGGTCATTTGCTCCATGGTATAACGCGGCTTGAAGGCTGCGTCTGTCAGCCGCAGCAGGGTTTGATCTTCGCGGCGGAAGCGCTGCAGGCCGTTGATGATGACGGTCACCGTGTTTAAATACACGCTTCGGATCATATGCGGCGGCATGCCGTCACTGCGGATATACCCGATCAGCCGTTCGGTCAAGCCGGCCACCATCTCGGGCTCGTTCTTCAGGATGGAGAGCTCCAGCGACTGCAGCATCTCGGCTACGTAAGAGACGGCGCCGGAATGCGTTGCTCCGATCTCGTCAAAGGTCAGCACCGGCGCTGTTTCGCGAACCCGCACATGCTCAACCGTCCGGAGCGCCTGCAAATATGACGTTTGCGCCGCCCTCGGGCAGCGGTAATCTCCCGGCCTGCCAATACCGATCATCACCCGGGTCCCCTCTGCGCCGACGAGCTCCTCCTGAAGCTGCGTCAAAAAAGCTTGAAGCGGAAAGCTCGGTGGATGAGCGCAAATCAGGACGATTTCATGATGATACACGCTTCTGCAAAAATATCCGTTCACGCCGTCAGGCCAGCGATCCTCGGCTTGCCTGCAGAAATCCGCCGCAGTATTGAACTCTTCCTCGGATTCGCACGCCAGCACGGCCACCGTAAGAATGGTACCGCCAGGCAGAGCCGGATCGCCCCCCTGCATCGTCTCAAGAACCGAAGCAGCAGGCGATGATGCTTCTTGGGCTGGGACGAACGGCACAGCAGCAGGTGGTGCTTCTTGGGCCGGGTCGATCGGAGATGGAGGATCATGAAAGGGGGAGCCCTGAGGCTTGGTTTCGCTGCCTGGCTGGGAACCGTCAAACGCGACTCCGACCTTGTCCGCTTCCTGAGCGAACGCCTCCCATGTCCCGTATTGCCCGACGACGAGCCCGAACAGAATATTGTCCCGCATAATCGGTAACGTTCCCTTCACCCTCTCGTCAAGTCTGCTGTTGGCGGCGGACAGCTCGTTTAGCGTATAGCGGATCGTATCGATCTCGTTCATGGGCCTTCGCTGCTGCGGCTCGAACAAGCTGACCGCCACATCGACAAGGCGCTTGATCGGATGATAATTTTTGCGGATGGATATGTAGACCACGATAACCTCAAACAGCAAAACAAGCCCGACGAGGAGGGCCGTGTTCCATTGGATGGTCCGAAGGCCCTGCAGCGATTCCGACACCGGAATCAGGCTCACATATTTCCACCCGTTCTTATCCGATACCGACGTCGAGACGAGATACGAAATCCCGTTGATCCGCTCAATTCCGGATGTGGCCCCCGGGTCTGCTCCCATGCCCTTTACGAGCGCCGACATATCATCGGACGCCTCGTAGATCTTCTTGTTTGAAGCGACAAGAGGCCGTCCTTCATTGTCAAAAATAAAAAAATCCCCGGTATAAATTTCGGACACCGACCGCATCATCCGAAGGATCGTGTCCTCCCGGACCATAATAAGGACGGCGCCCGGGGAATTGGAGCCGCCGACCGGGAGCGGCTGAAGAAAGGTTAGCAGCCTCAGCCGGTTATGGCCGGGAATAATGACGTTCTCCACCGGGCGCACGATGGGCTGGTTTAATGTGTTCAGCGTGTCTACCATCTCCTCATGCGGCCAGTCCTCATAATAGAATCCCACGCCAGGGATCGCCAAATCCTGCACGCTGTATGCGCTTCCAGTCTTGGAAAACAAATAACCGATGTTCTTCACATACAGCAGCGTGTTGTAGATAAAGGCATCGGTTGCGTTGTATTTTTTCATTTCATTAGCAATGAGCACGCGCTGATAGTCGCTCTCCTCCGCCTTGTACATCCTGAATTCGCGGTTCTGGACAAGCTCGTACGGCAGGTTATACACATACCGCGTGAACGTATCCATAGAGGTCATGAACTGCTCGGTAATATGCGCATTCCAGTCCAGCTCCTTCTCCTTTACGACATCGGCGGAATATGGGTAGTAATAGAACAAAATCATGGCAATCGGAAACAACAGCACAAGAAAATAGGAAATCAGCAGTTTGGTCAGCAGGTTGGCTTTCGGCTTTCCCAATCCGTCATTTCACCTCCAGTGTTCTCACATACTTGAAAAAGTTATATATAAGAATACGAAATTTTCATAAAAAAGAAAACTCAATTCCTGGGGTGACATCCCGTGAATTGAGCTTGTTTCCGGCTGCCTGCCGGTTAGGTTTGGGTCTGCCGAAGCGGCTCGGCTCCCCATTTCTTGGCCCAGCGCTCCATTGCCGTCAATGAATCCAAGAAATCCATGCCTTTTGCCGTCAAGGCGTACTCCACCGACACCGGCACGGTCGGAATTACCGTCCGGGAGACGATCCCGGAAAGCTCCAGATGCCGCAGCACGTTGGTGAGGGACTGCGTCTTCACGACCGCGACGTCCCGATGAAGCTGGTTGAACCGTTTAGGTCCCTGCGCCAGCTGCGCGATGACGAGAAAGGCCCATTTTGCGCCGAGTATTTGTAGAACCGTGCAGATGTGCTTGAAATCGTACAGGTCCGAGTTTTCACCAGCCCCATGGTTATTTTGAGGCTGATGAATTTGCTCTTGCTCAGCATGGCTTTCTGTTCCCTGAACCTCATTCCTTAACATGCTCACTGCTTCATTCCTCCTCTCAAACTTACTAATCGTTAGTTAATCAAACAAGTTGGATAATATCTATTTTATTTGCCTTCTTACATAATATATGGGGCTTACTTATAATACAAACACAAAGAGATCTCGCGTATGTTAAACATCCGAATCGGCATGTGCTAGCCATGATCCGGTAAACTCGGATATTCCACAAAGCTGAAGGGATGGATTCGAATGAACCGACTCACAATGTATTTGGTTACGCTCGGGGTGTTTTTAACCGCTACCTCCGAGCTGGTTGTCTCCGGCATCTTATACCCCATATCGGAGGATTTGCATATTTCGCTTGCGCTCGCCGGCCAATTGATTACGGCCTATTCGCTTTCTTTTGCCATCGGAACACCGATCCTGGTGTCCCTTACCGCACGCATGAACCGAAAAAAGGTGCTGCTTGGCTCGCTCCTGGTATATATCGCCGGAAGCCTCGTTTCCTTTGCCAGCCATGACATATGGCTGCTAATGGGATCCCGGGTCCTGCTGGGCGTGAGCTCGGGCGTATATCTGGTGTCGGCCATGGGAGCGGCCGCTAAGCTGACGCCTCCTGAGCATCTCGGCCGTGCCATCGGAACGATCGTTCTCGGCTTCAGCAGCGCCATGGTGCTTGGGGTTCCGATCGGCATAATGATCGCAAATGCGTTAAGCTGGCAGGCCATCTTCCTGCTGCTGGCCCTGCTCAGCCTGCTGATTGTTTTCCTTCTCGCGCGTCTCCTGCCTAATGTGGAAGGCGATGAGCCGGTACCGTTTCATCAGCAGTTCAAGGTCCTCGGCAGCGTCGTCATTGTCAGCGCCCTGCTCCTTACGCTTTTCCGGGAATCCGGCAATTCGGTGTTATTTACCTTCATTGCGGCATTCCTGCAGGATATCTTCCGGATTCCTCCAGCAGGAATCAGCATCGTCATGCTCGTGTTTGGCGTTTTGGGCGCCGTCGGCGCAAAGCTTGGAGGATATGGCGTGGACCGGTTCGGCGCTTCCAAAGTCATCATCGCCAGCATGATGATCCACATCGGGGTATTCGCCATTCTCCCGCTCTTGCACTCCCCTCTGATCGGCCTTCCCTTCATCGGCATGATGGTCATCTCGATGTTTGCTGCGGGTCCGGCCGTACAGAGCTATTTCATCCAGCAGGCCCCGGGCTCTCCGAACCTGATCTTGAGCTTGAATACGTCGATCATTCACCTGGGGCTTGCGGCTGGTGCCGGAGCCGGCGGCTTCATGGTCAACGCATCCTCCACGCTCCAATACCACCCATGGCTCGGGGCGCTTGTGCTTGCGCTTGGCTTGGCAGCAGGACTGGTCAGCTTCTCCGCCGGGAGAAGAAAGCCGCTGTCCGAATCGCCAGCCGCCTGATTAACAGGCGCGTTAGGAGACAGCTCGCAGTGATTTATGAAAGCGAAAGCTGTGGTTCATGAAAGCGAGAGCCGTCTTTCGGTTTGAAAAAGACACGAGCCGCTCCGGCATATTTATGGCTTTATCTCAAAGCAATCCGCCATTTAGCCTGCAGCCTTCGTAAAAAATGGGCTCACGCCCTTCTGTCCACCGTCATACCGTATTCTATAGGTTCATGCCTACTCCGAAAAAAGAAGGGCGGAAGCAGCTATGGCAGTGTCTTATATGGATTTCACTTCGCCGTCTGTACGGTTTACTTACGACGTCAACCAAAACCGATTTTTCACGAAGGATAGCCAGAACTTCATCAATTCCCTATCCATCAATCAATTGAATACGCTTGGCAATGCCTCGCTGCTGGATATCTATCTCAGCAGGGGCAATGTCGTGGAGCCGCACATCCACCAGAACGCATCCGAATTAGTGTATGCCGTCACGGGCGCGGCAACGGTCTCCATAATCAACCCGTTTACGAAGGAGCTGTTGAATTTTCCGATTACGCCGGGTCAGGTCGCCCTCGTGCCTCAAGGCTGGTGGCATTACGAAATCGCTACGGCTGACGATACGCATTTATTGGCCATCTTTGACGCTCCGGTTCCGGAGTTCATCGGCGGGTCCGATCTTCTGCGGCTGACACCGGCCAGCGTCTTCGCGCACACGTACTGCCTGAATGAGGCGAAAGTGAAAGAAACCCTTGCGCCAATTAAGGATACGGTCGTGATCGGCCCTCCGAAAGACTGCCCGAACCAAGGGCAGGTTCAGGGCGAAATGATTCAGCAGCATTATAAACGCGATTATTACGATATGTTTCAACAGCAGCAGGAGCAGCTGCTCGAGCAGCAAGAGCGCCATTTCCAGCATCAGTTTCAACACTCCTCCGGGCGGCAGCCGCAGGAGCAGCTCCCCCGTCGTCAGGTCATCGGAAACGGCTGGGATATTTTTGCCGAGGAATTCTAATCAGGGCTTCACAAGACGGGATACGCCGCGGAAATGCGGGCGTATCCTTTTGCTTCTGTCCCAGCCAATGGCATCCTTCTTCCGCCTCATATTTCGCATTCGCCGAAAAACGGTTAGAATAAGAAGATACGGCATCTTTCGAATGCCAATGTAAATCGAAGGAGGAACCATCATGAGCGTTGATTATAAAGCGTATTTCGCTGAACACCGGGAGACTCATCTTAACGAACTGAAAGAATGGCTGTCGATCCCGAGCATCTCGGCCCTGTCCGAGCATAAAGGCGATGTTGCTAAAGCTGCGGAATGGCTTGCAGGCAAGCTGACCGATGCGGGACTCGAGCATGTTGAAATTCACCAGACGGACGGACACCCGATCATTACCGCCGATTATCTCCACGCGGAAGGAAAGCCGACCCTGCTGATTTACGGCCATTACGACGTCCAGCCCGTTGATCCGCTTCACCTGTGGGAGACGCCGCCGTTTGAGCCTGCGATACGGAACGGCAAGCTGTACGCACGCGGAGCTACCGACGACAAGGGCCAGCTGTTTCTGCATGTTAAGGCGGTCGAAGCCATTTTGAAGCAGGAGAAGGAGCTGCCTGTCAATATTAAGTTCTGTATCGAAGGGGAGGAGGAGGTATCCAGCCCGAACCTGCCGCTGTATCTCGATAACAACAAGGACAAGCTGGCTGCCGATGCGATTCTGATCTCGGACACTTCCCTGCTTGCTCCGGGCAAGCCTGCGATCTCGACCGGCCTTCGCGGATTATGCTCCCTCGAGCTGTCTCTTGAAACAGCCAACACCGATCTTCATTCCGGTACATACGGCGGCGGCGTGCCGAACGCCCTGCATGCGATGGTGTCCTTGCTGGCATCGCTTCATGACGAGCAAGGCCGCGTCGCGGTTGACGGCTTTTACGACGGCGTGCTTGAGCTTTCCCCTGAAATGCGCGAGGAATTCGCCAAGCAGGAGTTTGACGAAGAGAAGCTCAAGAAGGATCTCGGGCTGAATTCCCTCTACGGCGAAGAAGGCTTCTCCTTCGTGGAACGCGTCGGCGCGCGCCCAACGCTTGAGCTGAACGGGGTATACGGCGGATTCCAGGGCGAAGGCAGCAAGACAGTCATTCCGAGGGAAGCCCATGCGAAAATCACCTGCCGTCTGGTGGCCAACCAGGATCCGCAGGCTGTTCTCGACGCGATCGAGAAGCATCTGCATGCCCACACCCCGGTCGGCGCCAAGATTACCTTCAAGCCGAAGGAAAAGGCATTCGCCTTCAACATCGATCCGAGCCATCCGATGCTGCAGAAAGCCGCAGACGCCTTCGAGAACGTGTACGGCACACGCGCGCTGTTCACGAAAGACGGAGGATCGATTCCGATCGTCGAGAAGCTATCCAGCACGCTGAACGCCCCTGCCGTGATGATGGGCTTTGGCTTGCCGGATGAGAATCTGCATGCGCCGAACGAACATTTTAATTTGGAAAATTTCGATAAAGGCTTGCTGACGATCGTGGAGTATATGAAGCTGGTTTAATTATGCGCAATGCTTGCCAGCCTTTGCCAGCATCCTATACACAGTCACACATCTGAACGAACGCATAAAGAGCACGGATTGTCCCACCGGGGCATCCGTGTTTTTGTTTTTCCCGCTTTTTTACAAACCGATGCGTGCTCAATTCCATTAGCAGGGATCTGTCTAGTCGGTGCCCATGCCGATCGTATCGTATACGAAAGCAGTACGTTTTAGCCAAAACGTGCAGGCCGCCCCATGATATGCACGTATGGAACAATCATGCAGGGGCATGATAATGGCCAGAGGCAGATTCAAAATAATCTCCTGCCGACTTGGCAGTTCGTTTCTATATGTACATATCGGGTATTAGATTTCCGAGTGCATCTTGATTAAGGAGGGATTCTTGATGAGAGCAGTTACGTTTCAGGGAGCCAAAGACATTCAAGTGAAGCAGGTGGAGGCTCCATCCATCCAAACCGAGGACGATATCATCGTTCGAATTACATCGACGGCGATTTGCGGCTCGGATCTTCATATTTATCTAGGGGGTATGCCGGCGGCGAAGGATTATGTCATCGGGCATGAGCCCATGGGGATCGTGGAGGAAGTCGGCTCCAACGTAACCCGCGTCAAAAAAGGGGACCGGGTCGTGATTCCGTTCAACGTATCATGCGGACACTGCTATTACTGCAATCACGATATGGAGAGTCAATGCGACAGCTCCAACGGCAATCCGGATGTCCATTCCGGCGGATACCTCGGCTTCACCGCGCGCTACGGGAATTATCCCGGCGGCCAAGCCGAATATTTACGGGTGCCTTACGGGAATTTCATGCCTCTGGTCATTCCGGAATCGTGCGAGCTTGAGGATGAAGCGCTGCTCCTCCTCTCCGATGTGCTGCCCACCGCTTACTGGAGCGTTGAAAATGCCGGCGTCAAACCGGGTGATACGGTAACGGTGCTGGGCTGCGGACCTGTCGGACTGATGGTCCAGAAGTTCGCCTGGATGAAGGGAGCGAAGCGGGTCATTGCCATCGACCGAGTGCCCTACCGTCTGGATAAGGCCAAGCGAATGAACCAGGCTGAAGTCTATAATTTCGAGGACTACGATGATATGGGCTTGTATATTCGCGAAATCACGAAAGGCGGTACCGATATCGTCATTGATTGCGTCGGTATGGACGGCAAAAAAACGGCGATGGAGGCCATCGGCCAAAAGCTGAAGCTCCAGGGCGGCACGCTGAGCGCCATCGACATCGCCATCGAAGCGGTCCGGAAATTTGGGACCATACAGCTTACCGGCGTGTACGGATCTTTATACAATATGTTCCCGCTGGGTCATATTTTCGAACGAAACATCACGCTCACGATGGGGCAAGCGCCCGTCATACACTATATGCCGGAGCTGTTCAAGAAAATCACGGCCGGGGAGATCGATCCGACCGAGATTATCTCCCACCGCTTTCCGCTTGAGAAAGCCAGCGAAGCCTACCGGATTTTCTATGAGCATGAGGACGACTGCACCAAAGTGGTCCTGAAGCCTTGACCATAAGCCTGCTATCCAATGTCAAATGTTACAGCCAAGTTTCCACGGCCTTTTCGGAAGGTCGCGGGACCGCTTGGCTTTTTATTGTTTTTTTCGGAATCCCCCGCTCTCTAAGCTACGGTCCTATGGCTTCGGATTAACCCGAAGGATCGTCCCGCACGGATCCGAGATCCAGAACCCCTTCGAATTTTCGTAAATTTCCACTTCGTCCCGCCGATCCACGCCCTGCTCCCGCAAGTAGTCCTTCGCAAGTTCCGGATCATTCGCTTGCACTTCCAGCCACACATCGTTCTGAGGATAGGAGTCCTTGCAATCGAGCCAGAGCGTGTTCGGGCCCAGGCTAAACGCGTGGGATTCGTCCTTGAACCCCAAATACGGAAGCTTCAAAACGTCCCGGTAAAACCTTACGGTTTCCTCGTATTTGAATTTCGGAATTTTCAGTGCAATATTGTTGCCTCCGGTAAATTGAATATCTGCTGATGACATAATTTCGAGTCCCTCCCGCTTTTTTACAGTTATTATAGCACGCATCCTCCCGGTGAAATTCTTCCAGTTTGCCGAAATTGCCTGTGCAAACAAAGAATCACTGACCGTAACTGTCAGGGATTCGGGAATATACTTGCCCTATGGATAACCCACTAAAAAAGCGAGGTTGGTTGAATGTTGAATATCGAGGATTTTTGCGAACTATGGACCAAAGAGGTTCAAATCACCGAGCGTGTAATGAACGCTTTGACCGATGAATCGCTGAAGCAGTCCATCACGGAACAGCACCGTTCAGTAGGGCAGCTCGCCTGGCATCTGGTCATGTCGATTCAGTATATGAGCATGCTCGGTTTGAGTTTTGAAGGCCCGTCGCGGGAGCAGCAAATTCCCGATTCCGCGAGCGTCATTCTGGAAAGCTACCGCGGGGTAAGCCGTGCCTTTTTGGATGCCGTGAAGTCTCAGTGGACGGAGCAGGATCTATACGTGTCGCATGATATCGCTGGAGAGGCATGGGGAAACGGAGAGTCGTTGCAATTCCTCATCGTCCATCAAGCCCATCACCGCGGACAGATGACCGTGCTTATGCGGCAGGCAGGCATCCGGATACCTGAGCTTTACGGTCCGACCTATGATACCTGGATCGACAAGGGCATGGACCCGCTCGTCTAAAGACGATACAATCGATACAAGCGGGAGCGCCGTTCAGGATGTTGTACCCGATGAAAAGGCCACTAAGGGCATGAATTCGGAGCTGTGCTGCTTGAACGGCATTCCCCTTAATGGATCGGAAACCAAAAAGAGCCTCTACTGGCTTCCGGCATGATTCGCGAAAGGGGCTGTTCACCGATGGCTAAAGCCGATAATATGCTGTCCATCCTGTGGATGCTTCGATCGGGCAGAAAAATAACGGCTCAACAAATCGCTGATGAGCTGGAAATTCATATCCGCACGGTCTATCGCTGCATCGATTCCCTATGCGCCAGCGGGGCGCCGATCATTGCGGATTCGGGACCGAACGGAGGCTACCGGCTGCTCGGAGCCTTTGCCGAATCCCCGCTCATGTTCGATGCGGACGAGCAGAAAGCGCTCGTGCATGCCTCCATTTTCGCAAGAGAAGCGGGTTATCCGTTTACGGAAGCCCTGGAGCGGGCCATCCATAAGCTGAAGCGCTATACGAACGAGGAGCAGCTTCATCAGATCGAGCTGCACGGCGGGGGCATCTCTGTCCTTCAGCCCCCTGTCAGCCAAGAGATCCGATCGTTGCTCCGAACGCTGGAGAATGCGTCGGCACATGGCATCACGCTGAAGATGACTTATTCCAAAGGAAGAGAGAAGGACGCCTCCGTCCGGGAATTCGACCCGTACAGCATCGTCCATTGGAAGGGCCATTGGTATGCCGCCGGCTTTTGCCGATTACGCCAGGAGGTACGAAGCTTCCGCGTCGATCGCATGTCCGGGCTGGAGCTGACCGATCATCGTTTTGAGCGGCCGGATAACTTCTCGGCCAAGGATGTACTGCTCGGCGGTTTGATTCCGGATACCGGCAATGCGGAGAACTTGGAATACGTCATCATCCGGGGCCATGAGTTTACGCTGAACGAATTGTGCCAGCACTGGCTGTTCGGGCACACCCTGGTCAAGCGCCTGCCTGAAGAAGCTCATTTCCGGCTGGCCGCCGATTCCCTGATGTCGTATGTCCCCTACTTCCTGCTCCCTTATGGCAAAGCCCTGACCGTTCTCGAGCCGAGATCTCTGATCATGCGGCTGTGGGAGGTTGCGGGCGGCATGGCCCGGCATTACGAGGCATTGTTGACTGAAATGAAGACAAACGAGGAGTGATACCTATGGAGAAATTCGCCATGTACGGAAAATTAATTGCCCATCCGGGCAAGCGCGACGAGCTGGCAGGCATTTTGCTTGAGGCTGCGGACATGCTGAGCGATAATGCGGACTGCGAGCTGTACATCGTCAATGTTTCGGACAGCGATCCGAATGCGGTATGGGTCACGGAATTATGGAGCAGCGCCGAGGCACATGCCGCTTCCCTTCAGGGAGCGGACACATCGGAGCTGCTGCAGCGCGGCCGCAAGCTGATCGCCGGCGCGGAGCCCCTGAAGCTAAAACCGCTGGGCGGCAAAGGGCTGTAGGCATCCCCTGATCAGATGAACGTGACGCAAAAAAACAAGGTCAATCGGAGTACGTTCCGATTGGCCTTGTTTGTATTGCCTGCCCGGCAGCCGTTCGTCGCCGTTGCCATGGACGCTCAGATATTGTTTCGATATTCCGAAGGGCTGTAGCCCACCTCTTTCCGGAATGTTTTCGAGAAATAATTCGCCGACTCGAAGCCGGTCGCATCGGCGATTTCCTTGATGCTGAGGCTTGTTGTCCGCAGCAGCAGCTTAGCCCGCTCCATCCGTTTGACGCTTAAATATTTTTGAGGCGTGATCCCGAAATGGCGCTTGAAGTATTTAATAAAGTAATTCGGATGCAAATGCAGGGTTCCCGCCATCTGTTCCAGCGTGATCTCCTCGTGCAGATGATCTTTAACATACTGCTGCACCTTATTAAGACGTTCCATGTCCCCGGTCCGGTGCGAATGAATCTGCGGCTCCTGATCGGAGAACACCCTGGAGAGGATGTCCAGCATAACCGATTTCTCCTTCAAGCGGGCGGCAACGGTTTCGGTATGATGGGCATCCACCAGCTCTTGAAACAAATGCGACATCTCCAGCGGCTGTTCCAGATCGTAGCACCTAGGAACATCCAGCCATGAGAACACATCCGCATCGCCTACGGCGGCCGAGAAATGGCACCAGTATTTCAGAAACGGCCGGTCGCTGATGGTGGAATAGGATTGCTTCGTCCGGGCCGGCATCAGAATCAATTGGCCGGGCTTCGGATACAGCTCCTCCTCTCCGATTTTCACCCAGCCCTCCCCTTCCAGGATGAAATAGAGCTTATTATAGGACACGGTGTAATCCAGCTCTCTCCACTCCGGCCAGCATTGCGTCTTCTTCGCTTCCAAAATTTGAACCTGCATGTTTAAGAGCATCTGCTGAATCGCTTCTTGCTCGCTTCGTTCACTCTTCATCTTCCATGTTCCTTCAAAGTTATTATAATACCCGTCAGAGTTAAGTAATTATCTATTCATACTAACATATTCTTGTTAAAATCAAACCCGACAAATCCTAGTACCGAAAGGTTGATCCTATGACGACAACTACCGCTTCGCAAAATCAAGTCATCCTCGAACGAAATGAACGCGTACGTTGGTTCCAGAACGACCGCTTCGGCATGTTTATCCATTGGGGACTCTATTCGATCCCGGCTAGAGGCGAATGGCTCCGGAGCACGGAACAGATGAGCATCGAGCAGTATCAGACCTATTTTGATGAATTCGACCCCGTCGATTATAATCCTCGCGAATGGGCCAAGGCGGCCAAAAAAGCCGGCATGAAGTATGCGGTGCTGACCGCCAAGCACCATGACGGCTTCTGCTTGTTCGACAGCAAGCTGACCGAATATAAAGCAACCAATACCAAAGCCGGCCGGGATCTCGTGAGAGAGTTCCTGGAAGCTTTCCGGGAAGAAGGGCTTAAGGTCGGGCTCTATTATTCGCTGATCGATTGGTATCATGAGGACTATCCCGCCTTCGGAGACCGGATTCATCCGATGAGAGGAAACGAAGCCTTTAAGCGGGATCCGAACAACTTTGACCGCTATTTGGACTACATGCACGGGCAGATCCGCGAGCTGCTGACCGATTACGGCAAACTGGATATTATGTGGTTCGACTTCTCATATGACAATATGCGCGGCGAAGTATGGCGTGCTACCGAGCTCATGAAGATGATCCGCGGGCTTCAGCCGCATATCCTGATCGATAATCGGCTGGAGGGCAGCGGCGAGAGCGGCGGAAGCATCTATACGACCGAGCCGTCCATATACAGCGGGGACTTCGCTTCCCCCGAGCAGATCATCCCTCCGCATGGCGTTGTCGATGTAACGGGCGCACCCATTCCTTGGGAGGCATGCATTACGCTGAACAATAACTGGGGATATGCGGCCGCTGACCGCAACTACAAATCGGCGACCACGATCATCCGCAAGCTGGTGGAATGCGTCAGCAAAAACGGCAACATGCTGCTTAATGTCGGGCCTGACGCCAAAGGCGTCATCCCGAAGGAAAGCCTTGATGTGCTCGCGGAAATCGGCGATTGGATGAGCCGCAACAGCGATAGCATTTACGGATGCGCAGCCGCCGAATTTCCGAAGCCGGAATGGGGACGGTATACCCAAAAAGGCAACAAGCTGTATGCCCACGTCTTCGAGGAGCCGATCGGGCCGATCAATCTCGTCGGCTTGGCGGGCAAGGTCAAGAAAGCCCGGCTTCTGGCTGACGGCTACGAGCTGTTGCTCGGCCGCCCGTGGAGTGCAGCCGAATTCACCGAGGATGCATTCGTCAGCTTTGCCCGTCCGGAGCACTTCACCTTCCCGCTCCCGGACAAACGCAATACCGTCATCGAGCTTGAGCTTGAGGACGGGGCAGACCCGTCATAACAACATACTGCAGGCAAGCATGATTGAGCCTCCGCTGGATGTGTACATTGCATCCTTGCGGAGGCTTCTTGCCTTTATCAGCTCCTCTCCCCTTTAATCGCCCTTGCAACAAAGCTGGTTATTTTCTTGATACAGGGCCTTCAATTCGAACGAACAGAATAATAACCTCCGTCCAAAATGAAACTCAGGATTACCGGCATGATCTCATCAAGAGGCTTCATCGCCCCCTCCTTTATATCTATAGGACCTATCGCCAACGAAAAAAAATCATATTGAAATAAAACTGTTTATACAATATACTGATTAAGAAATAAACTGTTTATTATATACACAATTAATAAAGGAGCGTCGATCATGCGGAAATATGCCGTGGAAATTCAAGGACTGTACAAACGGTTCGGCAGCCAGCAGGTGCTGGACGGAATCGATCTGAAAGTGCCGGAGGGCAGTGTGTTGGCCCTGCTCGGTCCCAATGGGGCCGGTAAAACCACCTTGGTCAACATCATGTCAACCTTGGTCACTCCTGATGCGGGGACATTGCATATCAACGGGTACGATGTGAGCCGGGAGCGCGAGAAGGTACAGCAATCGATCAGTCTTACCGGTCAATTCGCCGCCGTGGACGAAGTGTTGACCGCCGAAGAAAATCTTCGGATGATATGCAGGCTGTCCGGACTCACGGGAGCAGAGGCCCGCATTCGAAGCACGGAGCTGCTGGCTTACTTTGATCTGGCATCGGCACGATCCAAGCGCGCAGGCACCTTCTCCGGCGGCATGAAAAGGCGCCTGGATCTGGCGATCAGTCTCGTCGTGCCAAAACCCGTTCTGTTCCTGGATGAACCGACGACCGGGCTTGATACCCGAAGCCGCCGCGCGCTGTGGGATATGATTTTGCAGCTGAAAAGCCAAGGCATCACGATTGTCCTCACTACGCAATATCTGGAGGAAGCGGATCAGCTTGCCGACCGGATTGCGGTGCTTGATGGGGGGCATATCGTGGCGGAAGGAAGTCCGGAGGAGCTAAAATCCCGGGTCGGGGGCGAGGTACTGGAGCTGCGGAACGCTGAGGATGAGGTCATTCATCGCATTCCCACGAGCGGATCTATAGGGGATGTTGCAAACACGCTTCAGGAGCTTATGCGCCAGCTGCCGACGGAAACGCGGGTCGGCATCCACAGGCCGAACATGGATGAAGTATTCATCGCGCTGACTGAAAAGAGAATGGAGGAGATCGTATGATTGTCAAACCTGTTCACACCGCAAAGAAAACATCGCTTGCCGTTACCCAAAGCGTCTTTATCGGACGCAGCCTCCGCCACAGCCTCCGCAATGCGGATGCGATGCTGATGGCGATTCTGCTGCCGGTGCTCTTGATGCTGCTGTTCACGTACGTATTCGGCGGAGCGATCGATTCCAGCGGCGATTACGTAAACTACGTCGTGCCCGGAATTATTCTGTTATGCGCGGGCTTCGGCTCCTCCTCGGTGGCCGTCGACGTCGCGCAAGATATGACGAACGGCATTATCGACCGGTTCCGGACGATGCCGATTCGCAGCGTTAGTGTCATTACCGGACACGTCGTCGCTAGTCTGGCCCGCAATCTGCTGGCAACCGGCGTTGTGCTCGCGGTTGCCTTGCTCGTCGGCTTCAAGCCTACTGCCGGCATGCTCGATTGGGTATTCGCGGTAGCCCTTATCGCCTTGTTCATCCTCGCCTTCACCTGGCTGTTTGCGGCGATCGGCATGGTCGCCGGCAGCCCTGCCGCAGCGGGGAGCTATGGGTTCGCCCTGCTCTTTCTGCCTTACCTTTCCAGCGCCTTCGTTAAGACGGATACGATGCCGGAATGGCTGCAGTGGATTGCAAGCAACCAGCCCATTACGCCGGTAATCGAGTCCCTTCGCGGATTGCTGATGGGAGCTTCGATACGCGAGTTTATCGGATGGGCAATCGGGTGGTGCTTGCTCATTTTGCTCGTCTCATTGCTATGGGGCATGTGGTCATTCCGCAGAAGAGCGGGCCGCCGGTAATATGGGCAAACGCTTGACCTCTCCTAAGGGAACATCTCGCGTTGGCTGTCACAAGCAGCAATATCATCATCTCTCATGCCACCCGGGAGTTGGCGTATTCCTTAAGTCTCAATTTCAAATCGTCCATGACTTCTCCCATCAGGGACAAAAAAGCGATCCGATCGGATCGCTTTTGCATTTTTTCTTTCCTATTGTCACGATCTCTTAAACTTATAATTTCCGGAACCTAGCTACCCGTTAGCCTCCTCCTTCTCCTTCCCCTGCTCCTTCTTCTTCATTTCCAGATAGTGCTCGATTCCGTCCAAAATGCGCTCCAGCCCGAAATCAATGTCGTTCCCGATCGGATTCTCTCCCGGGTTCTCTTCCGTGTAGACGCCGGACATGATGACGGGGTACAGGAACGGGAACTGCTCGGGCTTCACGAGCGCCTTCAGCGCCAAGGTATAATCCGTCCCGCTGAACCGCTCCGCGGTGGACCCTGATTTGAGCGCAAGATCCATGTCCCGTTGGATGAGGCCGCTGGATCTCGCATAGTTGCTCAGCAGCAGAATGAAGGAGATTTTTTCATAGTCATTCAGCGGAAAATCCCTCATGAAGCGCAATCCCCAATCGATGACCCGGAGATTGTTCGGGGTTATCGGCACGCCGGAGATTGGAATGTCGCCGAACCAGGGATGGTCCCGGAATACCTGCATGCTTAATTTGACGAATAGGCGCATGTTGTCCCGCCAGTCCGGAGCATCCTCATCCGGAAGCGGAACCTCGCAGACCGCATCCTGCATGAGCAGCAGAAGGTCGTCCTTGCTGGGAATGTAGCGGTACAGCGACATGGCGGTGTACCCTAAAGACGATGCCACCCGGTTCATCGAAACGGCGGACAACCCGTCCCGATCGGCTATTTCGATTGCAGCGTCAACGATCTGCCGGATGCTCAGCTCCCTCTTCGGCCCGCGCTGAGGGGGCTTGACCAATCCCCAGCTAAGCGCAGCGCCGCCGGGGAGCATTGCTCCGATATCCTGCTCTGTCGTTTTATCTTTTGACATAACCTATGCGTCCTTTCCGAAGGCTGTTAGTCCCGATAAGCCATTAAATTGTTTATTGTATAAACAGTATATCACAGACTACGCGCTGCCGGCAGGCCAAACGGGAACATGGCGGCGCTGTTTGAATCATTACTGTACGCTCTTTCTGGGCTCAATCGTGGTCCGATGCATGCCGGGATGGATGTCGCCTCATATGGATTCAATGCATCAGAATATTGACGAGCTTGCCGAACGGATCGCGTACGAAAAATCGGCGAACGCCCCAAGGCTCATCCACTGGGCCGTATTCAACAGGGAAGCCGGCGTTTTTCATATCGGCCAACACCGCCTCGACATCGTCGACTTCGATGGAAAGGTCGGGTACGGGCGTGCCGGATCCTCCCTCTTCGGCAAAGCTGATCTGTACCTGCATCGTTTCCGCCGACCCGTAGGTAGCAAACCAGCCGTGATCCATCAGCAGTTCCAGACCGAGCACGTCCTGATAGAAACGTTTAGCTTCCGCAATTCGTCCCGTTTCAATATTAGCCATAATTCGTTTGACTGCCATAGCACATATTCCTCCTTTGTTAGAGCCTACACTCTTCAGCTCTTCTGCTCCTCTGCTCTCAACCCTTCTAGCTTTCTGCCCCTCTCCCCTTCTACCCTTCTGCTCCGCAGATCCCTTTTCTCGAACTTCCCCAAATTAACGAATCCGGCGTCCACGCACAGAACACGCTAATCACTTGCAATGAAGTATAACAAATACTTCCAAGAAAGAAAACGTATACAGACATCATGCTTCAGGACTGTCATCATCTATGGGCGGTTCGATCCCACTCGTCCCATATTGAAAAGGAAGAAATCCGGTTAATTATATTATTGTATTCCATTACACGGTCGATAGGAGGTATGCATGGTGTACAAAGATCTGGTGGGAAACACGGCCGTTATTACCGGCGCTTCGTCCGGCATCGGGCGCGCAATCGCTCTGAGATTCGGTCAAGAAAAAATGAACGTAGTCATCAATTACCTCAGCAGCGAGGATGAAGTGCACTCCATCGTACGGAAGATTGAATCCTTCGGCGGAAAAGCCATTGGCGTGCATGGCGACGTAACCAAGGAGGAGGATGTGAAGAAGCTGGTAGCCGCCGCTCATCATCATTTCGGCTCCTTGGAGGTCATGGTGAATAACGCGGGCATCGAAAACGAGGTGCCTTCCGAGGATTTGACACTGGATAACTGGAGAAAAGTGCTTGAAGTGAATTTAACCGGGGCCTTTCTAGGCTGCCGTGAGGCAATCGATTACATGCTCGAACACCGGATCAAGGGACGGATTATCAACGTTTCGAGCGTACACGAGAGGATTCCATGGCCTCATTTTCTCCATTATGCCGCTAGCAAGGGCGGGATCAAGATGATGACCGAAACGCTGGCGCTGGAATTCGCGCCGAAGGGAATCAGGGTCAATAACCTTGGACCCGGGGCAATCGACACCCCGATCAATGCTGCCAAATTTTCCGATCCTGCAGCCAAGGCGAGTGTTGAAGCCATGATTCCGCTTGGGTATATCGGCAAGCCGGAGGAAATTGCCGCCGCAGCTGCATGGCTGGCGTCTTCTGAATCCAGTTATGTCACGGGCATTACCCTATTTGCGGACGGCGGCATGACCAAATACCCCGCTTTTCAAGGGGGACAAGGCTGAGTTATTCGGTTCGACCACTTACTAGACGGACAGGAGGAATGGCGAATGCTGGAAGCCTGGTGGAAGGAGGCGGTCGTCTACGAGATCTATCCCGTCAGTTTCAAAGATAGCAACGGGGATGGGAAAGGCGATCTTCGCGGAATTATTTCCAAGCTCGATTATTTAAAGGATCTCGGCATCGATGTCCTATGGATCTGCCCGATCTACGAATCTCCCGGAATGGATAACGGCTATGATATCAGCAATTATTATGCGATCAATCCGGCGTTCGGGACGATGGAGGATTTCGACGAGCTCTTATGGGAAGCACATGCAAGAGGTTTGAAAATCATGATGGATCTCGTGTTGAACCATACCTCTGACAAGCACCCCTGGTTCATCGAGTCGAGGTCCTCAATCGATAATTCCAAACGGAATTATTATATCTGGCGCAAGGGCGTGAACGGCCTGTTCCCCAACAACTGGGAGTCTTATTTCAGCGGCTCGGTGTGGGAGTTCGATGAGAAGACCGGCGAGTATTATATGCATCTGTATTCCAAGCATCAGCCGGATCTAAACTGGACGAACGAAGAAATGGTCAACGAATTGTACGACATGATCCGGTGGTGGCTGGAAAAGGGAGTTGACGGCTTCCGCTTTGACGCCATCGCTCATATCGTGAAAGCCAAGGGATTGCCTAATGCCGATAATCCGCAGCATCTGCCGGTCGTGAGGGCTTATCAGCTTTTTTCGAATTTGGAAAAAGTCCATGATTTGCTGAGAAGGCTGAACGAGGAAGTGCTGATGGATTACGACATTATGACGGTCGGGGAGACCTCGGGTCTTGGCCCGGAACAGGCGCTGCAATACGTTGGGGATAAACGGCACGAGCTGGATATGGTGTTTCAATTTGAACATATGACACTGGATTCCGTCTCGACGGGAACCGGGAGGTGGGAAGCCCGGTCCTGGACCCTGCTTGAACTTAAAAAAGTTATGAGCCGCTGGCAAACCACCCTTCATAACCAGGGCTGGAATGCAAACTACTTGGGCAATCACGACCAGCCAAGACCGGTATCCCGATTCGGCAATGATCAGCAGTTCCGCGTCGAATCCGCCAAGATGCTGGCAACCTTCATGCTTACCTTGGAAGGGACCCCTTATATTTACCAGGGCGAGGAAATCGGGATGACCAATGCAGCCTTTGAGACCATCAGCGATTATCGGGACGTCGAAACCCTGAATTATTACGGGCAATCCCAGCTTCAAGGCAAGCCGAATGACCGGATCATGGCGGCCATTCGCGCAAAGAGCCGGGATAATGCCCGTACTCCCATGCAATGGAATGGCGGCCCTCAGGCTGGATTTACGACCGGAGAACCATGGATCAAGGTGAACCCGAATTATACGGAAGTGAATGTGGAATTAGCAATGAAAGATCCGAAATCCATCTACCATTACTACCGGCAGCTGATCGCCCTTCGTAAACAGCATAAAGCGCTAGTGTACGGAGAATATAAGCTGCTCCTTCCCCTGGATCCCGATTTGTATGTGTATACCCGAACGTTGGAGCAGGGTACCATTCTCGTGATCCTTAATTTTTTTGACGACATGCCTAGGATGGAGTGGCCAAAGCACCTTCGAGGCCTAAAGCGTGAGCTGCTGATTTCCAATTACGAGCCCGTGCCGGACGAGCGGCAAGACCAGATCGAGCTTCGCCCCTATGAAGCCAGAGTTTACCGGCTGTACTGACACGCACTTTCAAAATATGAATGGAAAGGCACCCCGCTTGCAGCCGAACGGCTGCAAGGAGGTGCCTTTTTGAGTGTCGCTTACCCCTTCGTTCCGCCTTGGAGCCCGAAGCCCTTCGACATAAACTGCTGCGACAAAATGTACAGGATGATCGCCGGTATGGCATACAGCACCGAAAATGCAGCAAGACTGCCGTATTCGACCATGCCGTATTGTCCGAAGAACTGGTACAGCTTGAGGGATGCCGGAAATTTTTCCGGAGACTGGAGCAGGATATACGGCACGAAAAAATTGCCCCAGCTGCCGGAGAAGGTGAAGATCGCGACCGTGCAGATGCCCGGGACCATCAGCGGCGCAACGACCTTGCGGATGCCGATAAACACCGAGGCCCCGTCCACCCAGGCAGCTTCTTCGAGATCATTCGGCACGGAATCCATGAAATTTTTCATCATCCAGATGCCGTAAGGCATGGACGACGCCACATAGAACAGGATGACGCCGAAGATATTGTCATACAGCTTCAGCCCCAGGAACAGCTGGTAAACCGGCACCATAACGGCTGTTATCGGAAGCGAGGTCATGAACAGAATCGTCAGCATGAAAGGCTTCTTATATTTCATCTGATACCTGGATAAAGGATAAGCGGCGAGCAGCGCCAGCAGAACAACCAGTACGGCTTGGCCAAGCGACATGATAAGGCCGATCAGGAACGCCCGCTGATTCTCGCTGCTGGTGATGACCTCCGCGTAGTTCGCCCCGGTGATGCGGCTCGGCATCTTCAGCGACTGCATCGCATTCGGATCGACGGATGCTACGAGTACCCACAGCAGCGGCAGCAGGAAGCATATCCCGATTCCGGTAAGGACGGCATACGGCAGGATGCGATACACGAGCTTGCGTTGTTTGGCATTCATATCGTTTCACCCCCGCTTTACTCTTTCATCGATTGAATATACAGAAGGCTGAGCACGATGCCGATCAGCAGCAGCAGCAGCGAGATCGCGGTTCCATAGCCCAGCTGGTAATTGACAAAAGCCTGGTTGTACATGAAGATCGGCAGCGTGGTCGTCGAATTGCCAGGCCCTCCCCCGGTCATGGCATAGATCAGCCCGAACACGCCGAGCGTCTGCAGCGTGACGAGCATCATATTTGTCGTGATCGTCCCTTTAATATACGGAATGATGATGCTCGTGAAGATTTTCCATTTGGACGCCCCGTCGACGACTGCCGCTTCTTCGATCTCATTCGGGACGTCGTCGAGCGCGGCTTGGAACACCAGCATGGAAAAGGCGGTGCCGTGCCAGATATTCGCCAAAATGATCGTCAGCATCGGAACCGTGAACAGCCACGTCACTTCGGAGAACCCGAAGAAGCCGATGATGGCGTTCAAAGTGCCCTCATCGCCGAAGAAGCTGTACAGGCACAGGGCGCATACGATTTCCGGGGTCACCCATCCGGCGAGGACAATCGTGCCGATGACCCGCCGAAATGTCCGGTTTCGCTGCTTCATCAGCAGCGCGATCAGGAAGCCGAGCACCTGCTGTCCAATGACGGCCGAGCCGATCAGGAATACGAGCGTATTCCATATGCTGATGCGAACAGTAGGGTCTTGAAACATTCTTGCATAGTTCTCAAATCCGATGAATTTCAGCTCTCTCGCGGCTTCGCCCGTTAACGCCAGGTTCGTGAACGAATAATAGAAGGTCAGCAGAATCGGATAAATAAAAAACACAAGCATGATCGCAATCGAGGGAAGCAGATAAAAGAGCCAAGGGTACGATGGTTTGCGCTTATTCAAAGCGTCGTTCGCCGTTAGACTGCTCATGCGTGAGCTCTCCCCTTTTCTCCTGATGATCGTGAAAAGCCGCCTGCCCAAGGCCTCCCTTAACGATCGGGACCTTGAGCAAGCGTTGGCATCCATTTAAACGATTGTGGATGGGCCTGGTTATTTCTCTATAACCTTCTCCGCGCCGACGATCCGGGTAACGTCCTGAGCGTATTTATTCATCGCATCAGCCGGCGAGGTGCCCGTGGCGACCGATTCAACCATCGTTTGGATTTGCGTCGACACCTCCGGATACTTCTCCTGTGCCGGACGGAATTCCGCATTCTGCAAATATTCCGTCGCGATTTCGTTAAACGGCATCTTCGTATACTCCGGATCCTTCGCCACGTCGGCGCGGACCGTAATGTTGCCCGAGGACATGACCAGCTTCTGCGTATTTTCTTTGTTCAAGGCAAACTTGATGAATTCCCAGGCCTTATCCTTGTTCTTGGAGTTGCTTGGGATCGACAGCGCCCACCCGCCGGCCAATGTGATCGAGCCCGGAGCCTGGCCTTGGCTGGTCGGCATCGGCGCGAACCCCAGCACATCCTTATACTCCGGCCAAGGCGCGGCCCCGGTTTCGAGATAGTTGCCCGTAATCCAGGAGCCGTCAAGCGATATCGCCAGCTTGCCTTGCGGCAAATACTCCCGGGATGCGGTATTCCCGGCCTGACCGTTCAATACCTTCGACAGCGGCGGCCCGAGCTTTTCCTTGTTGACCTTCTCCACAAATGTCAGGGCATCCAGGATACCCTGGCTTTTGATGATCCATTTGCCGCTTGCATCATCGTATAACCGCTCGCCCGTTCCGTAGAGCAGCATCTCATAGGTCTGCATGGAAGTCGCTTCGCCGGTCGCCTTGCCCATGTTCATCCAGATCGGCACGATATCCGGCGCCTTCTCCTTAATCGTACGGGCGGCATTCAGCACATCCTCCCAAGTTTTCGGCTGCCAGTCCTCCGGAAGCCCGACCTGCTTGAAAATGTCCTTGTTATACCACAATCCCCGCGAATCCGTATTGTATGGAACGCCGTACACCTTGCCGTCGCTGGCGGTCACGCCCTTCTTCATCGCCTCGATGAACGAGCCGTTGCCCCAGTCCTCCCACTGCGTCAATCGTTCGTCAAGCGGCTCCAGGTAGCCGGCGCTGGCATCGGAGTTCAAAATAAAGGTATCCTCCGTGACGATATCCGGCGCGGTATCCTTGGATTTCAGCGCCAGTGCAACCTTGGCGAAATAGTCGCCTTCGGAGGCCTGGATCGGTGCCGGCCGGATCTCGACGCTTTTGTCCGGAAAGGCTGCGGACATTTCCTTAAGCCATTTATAAAACGAACCGTTCTCGCCGATCCCGTCATCCCGGAACGTAACGTTAATGACGGTCTTTCCTCCGCTATCGGTCCCCCCGCTTCCCGCATCATCGGGCGTATCCTTGCCCCCCGCGCAACCGAACAGCATGGAAACGCTCAGCAAGGTCGTAGTTACGAACCCCAGTCCTCTCTTGAATGATTTCAATTGTTCTCCCTCCCTTTGGCTGCCCCAGCATCTAGTAAATATCCAGATTTTGTATACGCTTACGAGAGCGTATATTCATCTCTATTTACATGACAGCCCGGATATTCTGAACTTTTTTTCGGGGCGAACAACCAAATAATTCTAGTTAATTATCTATTGAATAGATCTAGTGCGGGTTGCTAATATGCACCAAGCTGCATGCCAAATAACCTCCATTTTTTTGGAGTGTTAATGAATATGGCTTGCCGCAATTAACATTTGACCCGTCCCAACTGCCTGAAATCAGGTTTTTATTCAAAATGGATTGAAAAGACGTCCTTGATGACAAATAATGAAGCTGATTACCGCACATATACGGCCAATCAAACTCCATATCTAAGAAAGGTGATCCCATGCCGAAATTGCAGCCGTACTTGCTTCGAAAATTCCACAGATCGAGTTTTCGCAGCAAGCTTGTCTTAACTTACGTGCTCATTATCGTGATCCCGGTCATAACGGCCATGTTCCTGTCGGGTATACAGCTGTACAAGCAGACAAATTCCGATTACGAGGAAATCCTGCAGCAGCTGGATAGCCGGACCCATGTAAGCATCAACGATTTTTTTGCGAATCATGCCCGCTATTCCTTTTTTTATTTAACGAATTTTAAGCTGAGCTCTATTCTGGAAAAGTCCAAGCGTTCTTCAGACAAAGAATATTTTGCGGATGCCAACTACATGTATACCTCCATGGAACAGCTTGTGCTGATTAACGGAAGCATCGCCATGATATCGGTGCTTGCCCCGAATGGAAGCATTTATGGCAGCCAGCCGGAAAAGGCGGGAAAAATCAGAAACACATTGAAAGAAATCGGAGAAAGCCGTCTTAAAAACAATGATTATGTTGTCCATATTTCGAAGGAAGCCGGTACGAAAAGCACCAGTCATCGAATATCCATCGTGCGTTATTTATCCGATCTCAACATACACAGCGGTCAAGAAGGCTATGCAAAAGTCGATATTTACGATAAAGCCATTGAGAATATGCTCGGTGGCATTTCGAATGATGGACTTAAGCTTGGAACGATGATTCTGTCCGGCGAAACGGTTGTCTATTCCTCCAGCGGAACGCTTAGTGGATTAAATGCGGAGCAAGTCCAGTCATTTACATCCCTTATCTCCAGTCCTGCACCTGGAGACAACCCGACTATGCGCATCAACTGGAACAACAAGCCCTATCTGGTCAGCAGCACGGTCAATCCGGCAACCGGTTGGACAATCATCCACTATATCCCTGTCGCACAAATTACCGATACATTTATAAGCAATACATTGAACTATGTGCTCATAAGTATTTTGGCACTCATCGCCGCTTTGGGACTGGCGTTCTTTTTTCACCGCTATTTTATCCAACCGATCTTAAAGCTTAGCGGCACGATGAAAATCGTGGATTCAGAGCATCTGACCCCCACCGTGATTCACAGCCATCGGGAGGATGAGATCGGAAGGCTGATCAACAGCTACAATGCTATGATCGAGCGGATTAAAACAAGCCGAGATTCCGAAATTACGGCAAGCAGCCTGCAGAAAAAAGCGGAGATTAAAATGCTTCAGTCGCAGATCAACCCGCACTTTTTGTACAACACCTTAAATGCCATTCATTCCATTGCCGAGCTCCACCGAATGGAGCATATCTCCTCTATGACCAAAAGCTTGTCCAGTATATACCGCTATAACGTCAAATATGGAGATGTCGTAACGATCGGAAAAGAGCTTGAGAACATCGAGCACTACATTCAAATTCAGCAGATCCGATTCTTCAACAAGTTCCAGGTTGAGTACGAGATCGATCAAGATGTTATTTCTTGCAAAATACTAAAGTTTTTAATCCAGCCGATTATCGAAAACTCCTTCTACCATGGTTTGGAGCCAAAAGGCGGTACAGGTAAGCTTCGATTAACAATCCGGAAACGCCACCGGTTTCTTTATATTTGCGTTTATGATGATGGTGTCGGCATCTCGAAGGAGAAGCTGAGTGAGCTGAAAATGATGCTGATGCAGGACCCGCAGGAGATGGTGGAGAACCTTGACCAGAACTTCGGCATGAGAAACGTTTATGCCCGGATTAAGCATTTTTACGGTGAAAGCTCCTGGATGAATATCAAGAGCGAAGAGAAAGCCGGGACCACCATTATGATACATATTCCGTACAACAGGGAGATGGACACCGATGAGAATATTAGTGGCAGATGATGAGTTCTTCGCCAGGAAAGCGATTCTACAGATGATACAGGATTGGGACGGAAGTGTGCGAGTAATCGAAGCTGAGGATGGCACTGCTGCTCAGAATGTGATCGATGAAGCGTTGCCTGACCTTGTGATCACAGACATTCGCATGCCGGGGATGGATGGCATTCAGCTGGCAGCCTATATCCGAAAGAATCACCCTTCCATGCCTGTCACGATTATTAGCGGATACGAAGATTTCACTTACGCACGCGAAGCGATTCAATATAAGGTGGAGAACTATTTGCTCAAGCCCGTAGATCGGCAGGAGCTAAACTCGTTGCTGAATAAGTTGAAGATGCATCATGCCGAGCGCCGCGAAAACCATATTGAGCAGGCAATGCTCGCCTGCTTCTATGAACCGTCCGATCATCGAAGCTTGCTGACTCTTGAGTCTGCCTTCGAGCTCAACAGCAGCTCTGCATTTCATACGATCGTGTTTGTGCATCCCCCTTCCCAGAGCAGGGAACTAAGGGAAATTTCCAAAGAGGTGTTCGGGAGTCACCACCTTCGTTCCATACTGATCACGGATCAATTTCAGCCTCAGCTTCTGATCGCATGGATCCAACCACAGTCCGCAGCCAATCAAGAAGGACAGGTCAGCCTCCACTTCCTGTGCGACAGAATCGCCCGTACGCTGAGCGAACGGACGGGATTGACCTGCACTGGCATTGGAATCAGCTCTGCGCTAAGCGATCTGCGCCAGCTGGACACATCCTTAAGGGAAGCCAAGCTTGCGGCATTGCAAAGCTTCTTGAACGGCATCGGTCAACCTGTACGGATCGAGCATATTGGCCAGATTTATCATTATGATGCGGCGTACATTCAGGAATGGACGAGCATATTCAGCCAGCAGGCAGGAAGCTATCAAATGGCCAAAATGGAGAATATGATCCATTCCTGGCTTGCCGATTGCATCAAGAAGCAGTTCTCCGTACATATGGTGCAAGACTGGCTTGCTGCGACTGTCAATATAATCAATACCATTATTGGACGTTCCTGCAGCGAAGCTTGCTCCTACCTGGAACAACGGAGTCTCTTCGAATTCGCATCGATCCATGAAGCCTGTGATGAGCTGATTGCGAAGCTGCGTGCGGTTGTTGAGCAATTGAGCCAAACCGAACCAAATCGGGATATCGTTCAGGACATTAAAGAATTTGTCGAAATGAATTACAAGAACAAAATCGTCCTGGATGATCTTGCGAAGCAGCGGTATTTTGTCGATCCCAGCTACCTCAGCCGGTTATTCAAACGAAAATGCGGAGTGGGATTCGCCCAGTATCTGTTGTCTGTACGAATGGAAAAGGCCAAAAAGCTGCTGGAAAGCGAAACCTATCAACTGCCGATTGCAACGATTGCCAGCGAGGTCGGCTTTAATGACTATTCTTATTTCATCCAGATGTATAGAAAGGTTTACGGTGCTACGCCGGGAAAAGACCGAAGCAATAAAAAAATATAGGCTGGAATGTGATGCAAAACTACAGATTTATCCTATTCAGACAGTCAGTTTATTCCTATTTTCAGCATGCGACTCCTTGCTACAATGAAAGCGTTCTCGATACAGACATCACTCAAAAGGAGCTGAAATGATGAAAAAGGGGTTTATGAAAAGCGGATTGGCAGCACTGATCTCGCTAGCCATGATGACAGCGGCCGGCTGTGCTGGCGGAGGCTCAAAAAATGCGGAGAACGAAGCAGGCAGCAACAACGCGAACTCCGATGGTGCACCCGTCAAAATTGAATACTTTCAAATGAAATCAGAGGCCGTCAATGTTGTCAACGAGCTAATCACAAAATTTGAACAGGCTAACCCGGGCATAAAGGTGGAACAGAACAATGTGCCGAATCCTGAAAATGTATGGACGATGAGGGTTTCGACCAATGACGCCCCTGCGGTTTTCACCCATTATCCTCACAATCCCATTTTCCAAAAAATGGCCAAGGAGGGCCGCGTCGTTGACCTGACCAATGATCCGCTCATGAATAACGTCCAGCCTGCCATTGCTGACTTGAGTAAAATCGACGGCAAAAATTATATGGTCCCGATCGGGTTGGCTACACTGGGGATGTATTATAACAAAGATATTTTTGAAAGCCAGAATCTTCAGATTCCAACAACTTACGCCGAACTGATCGAGACGGCCGAGAAGCTTCAGGCGGCAGGCATCACACCGTTTTACTTCCACGATAAGGATTTTAACGGCATCCGTCAGGAGGTCGTCTACAAAATGGGACAAACGATTCCAAACGTCGAGTCATTCCTTGATGATGTCATGAACGGCAAGGCACACATCACGGATAATCCGGCATTCAAGCCTTTTGCAGAAAATCTGCTAACGCTTCGTCAATACGGACAAAAAGACAATATGGGAACCGGCTATGATGACGCGCTTCGTGATTTCGCCAACGGTAAAACTGCGATGTGGTTCACAGGCATTTGGGCAATCAAAGAAATTAAAGAGTCCAATCCCGATCTGAATTTCGCCATGTTTCCGCTCCCGACCGAAAACCCTGCAGATTTAAAGACACAGGTATCCGTTGATACGGCCATTGGTATTCCAGCTGAAGGTAAAAATCAAGAAGAAGCCCGAAAGTTCATTGAATTTATGTCCACGAAGGAAAACGTAGAAACCTATTTAGGTACCGCCGGCTATCCTTCCGGTATCAAGGATGTGGAATCAGGGCTTCCTGAGATCAGCTCACTGACACAGCTGATATCGGACGGCAAGGTATATCCTACAATCGAACGGCTGTGGCCTCCAGGGATCAATGCCGATGTAGGCAAAGCAACACAGGAAATGTTCCTTAATAAAGATGTTGACCAATACCTGAAAACCCTCGATACGATATTCTACAACAAGTTTAATCAATAAAACATGCCAATGAGGCGAAAAACCTTGGTTATGAGGCACCACTCCAGGATTCTTCGCCTCTCTGCCTGATGGGAGGGCTAACGTATGAACATTCGCGGGTTAAAGCCGGGTACCGTCTTTTTCATGATGACCTTGCCTGCGGTACTGCTGTATTGCTTATTCTTCCTCGCCCCGGTCTTTATCGGATTCTATTACAGTCTGACGAACTGGGACGGGTTCTCCCTATCGTATGACATGGTCGGCTTTCAAAATTACATTGATATATTACAAGATAAACGTTTCTTGAACGGCCTAAGCTTCACCTTGCTGTATACCGTTATTGTCGTTTTTGGAAAGCTCAGCGTTGCACTTGTACTCGCTCTCCTGCTGAGCCGTCCCCTGAAGCTTCGCGGCCTGTTCCGGTCCATCTACTTCTTCCCGGCCGTGCTGAGCATGATTACCGTCGGCCTGATGTTTAACCAGTTCTTCTACTCCTTGTTTCCGCCTATAGGAGAAAAGCTTGGGATCGAGTGGCTGTCGCTTAATTTGCTTGGCAATCCCGACACAGCTATCCTGGGCATTGCGTTAACAAACATCTGGCAGGGCTTTGCGATCCCGATGGTAATCTTTATCGCCGGCTTGTCCAACGTGCCGAAGGATATTATCGAAGCAGCTGTTATAGACGGCGCATCGCCTGTACAACGTTTTTTCTCGATTACGATTCCATACCTGATTCCGATGCTGACCGTCAATGTAGTGCTTGCCGTTAAAGGCGGCCTTACCGTGTTTGATTACATCGTAGCCATGACAAATGGCGGACCTTCCAAGTCGACAGAATCGATGGGCTTCCTTATTTACCAGCATGGCATGAGCGAGATGAAATTCGGGTACGGAACGGCAGAAGCTATCTACGTATTTATCCTGATTGGCGTCCTCTCGTTCATACAGATTAAGCTTTTGGCCCGGAAGGAGGTCGGACAGCAATGAAGACGCGATTGCCGTTTAGAATCATCAGTTATGCTGCGCTTGCGATCGGTGCATTGTTCATACTGGGTCCGCTCAATCTGGCGCTTTCCATTTCCTTAAGGACCCGGGACGAGACAACATCGAATTTTTTCGCTCCGCCGACCCGCCTGTACCTGGAGAATTTTTCGACCGTCATCAACAAGGCCAACTTCTGGGGAATGCTTCAGAACTCCGCATTTATAACCATCATATCTCTTCTGTTCATGCTGATTGCCATTCCGATGGTCTCTTATGCCATCTCGCGAAACATGAACAAGCTGTATTTCAAGTGGGTGTATACGATCATCCTGATGGGGATTTTCGTCCCCTTCCAGGCTATTATGCTGCCGATTTACAGACATATGGGCAATTTGGAGCTTTTGAATCAGACGGGATTGATTATGATGTACGTTACCCTGTCCTTTTCACAAGGCTTGTTTCTAGGAGTCGGCTTTCTTAAAAATATTCCGCTTGAGCTCGATCAGGCCTCAAAAATTGACGGCTGCGGCGTCTGGTACACCTTCAGCCGGATTATATATCCATTGATGCTTCCCATCATCGCTACGATCCTCATATTGAACAGTCTTTGGATTTGGAATGATTTCCAACTCCCGCTGATCATGCTGAACCGACATCCGGATTTTTGGACACTGCCGCTGTTTATTTACAATTTTAAGACGGAGACCAGCTTTGATTATAATCTGGCTTTTGCAGCCTTCTCACTGTCTATGGCCCCGATTGCAATTCTGTACGTTTTTACGCAAAAGTATATTATCGGCGGCTTGACGGAAGGCTCCATCAAATAAAGATGAGCGGATGGCTGCGCATGGTCCGCATGTCATTGATGAAGTCCATCAAAGCGGATATAGTAGTATTATTCCGGCCTCTTGTTGGCTAGATCATAGTAGATGGGAATGACATGACATGAATGTGATAACAATGACCTTCAATTTACGCGTGAATGTGGACAGCGACGGCAGCAACGCTTGGCCTCACCGGAAGCATCGAGCTGCAGCCGTCATTACAGACGCATCCCCCGATCTGTTCGGAACTCAGGAGGGCTCCGGGGCGATGCTGCGGGATCTGGACGAAGCTCTGCCCGAGTACGGCAGAATCGGAACGGGACGGATGGGACAAGGCGACCGGGACGGAGAACACTGCGCGATCTATTACAAGCAAGCCGATTTCTCTATCCTGCAGGAAGGGCAGTTCTGGCTGTCCGAAACGCCGGAGAAGCCGGGAAGCCTCGGCTGGGACGGCAGCTATCCCCGAATTTGCACATGGGGGCTGTTTCAGAGCACGAAGGACACTGGCGTACGTTTTTACGTCGTGAACACGCATTTTGACCATATGGGCGCAGTTGCGCGGCAGGAAAGCGCCAAGCTCATTCTCGATCATATTCAGCGTCTTAGAAAGGAAGAATCGCTTCCGGTTATTCTTATGGGCGATCTGAATGCAGGTCCCGGTGAAGCGGAAATCGCGATACTGCGGGAGGCGCTTCAAGACGCCTACGAGCTTCTGGACGAACCGGCAGGCCGCACATTCCATGATTTCAAGGGTGGACTCGAAGGCGAACCGATCGACTATATTTTTACGACACATGATGTCGAGATGGTGGAGACGATCATTTACCGGGATACTTACGACGGGGCCTATCCGTCCGACCACTACCCGGTGTCGATGAAGTGGAGAGCAGCATCCGTTTAGAAAGAGTCGGCAACCTTACGTCCTTCCTGTCTCTTTCTCGGTGAGCGACAAAATTAATACAGGGGCAGCCCCAAAGCCATCATGATTCGATGACTTATGGGTCAGCCCCTTTTTGATCCGAAAAATCCATCCCGTAAGCCCGCCTGCTTCTAAACCTTTCTAGCAGAAAACCCATACCACCGCGGCCTCAGCATCATTAGATATATTATCAATCTATTAAAGGCGGTGGATCTATGGGAACCGTTGCTAGAATGAGCACACATCACATCTGCCGCTTTGAATCCGCGGCCAAGCCGCAGCGAAACATCGGGTGGATTTCGAATAATTGGTCCGGCTACAGCATCAAGGGGGCAAAAGGTGCGTTTAGGCGAATATCCGGGGAGTGGAATGTTCCATTTCTTCGCCCAAGTGGAGGCTCTTCCTATTCATCCGCTTGGATCGGGATCGATGGCTTCGGCAACCAAAGCTTGATTCAGACGGGCACTGGCCATGATCTGATAAACGGCAAGCCTTATTATTATGCGTGGTGGGAGATCCTTCCTGCCGCAGCAACCTTAATTCCGCTGCCTGTCCGTCCGGGGGACCGCATGTCGGCCGTCATTGCCAAAAAGCGCGGGAGCACCTGGATTATCTGCCTCCGGAATGTGACAAAAGGCTGGACGTTCCGTATAAGCCGCCGATACCGCGGTCCGCAAACCTCTGCGGAATGGATCGTGGAGGCGCCGCTGGTAGGTGGCATACTCTCCAGAATGGCTCGTCTATCCGACGTCGCTTTCTCCCGGTGCCGCGTAAATGGCAGCAATCCTAAGCTGAAAGCACGCCACGGAGGGCTTATGCTTCAAAATTTGACGATTACTGCAATTCCATCGGACCCTTCTCCTTGCGGAGACGCTTTCGTCGTGAAGAGCACCCTTCGGTAATGACAGTTCGAAAGCTATAGGTTCGGCCATGAGTCGCAAATCGCTGCGCGAATACTGGCAGAAATCGTGTTTCATGAAAGGAAGCCGCGAAACCCCTTGGTAAAATCAAGGGTTTCGCGGCTTCATATTTTCGAGAAAATATTATTTACAAATCAATTCAGCTATCCTACACTGCGCTCAGCCACAAGAACACCATATGCCTTCAGGTTCCAAGCTGCATTCAATCCATCATCGCTTGTAACCGGCTGCCACGCTGGACCCAGCGCCGGCATAACGACCTCTTTGCCCGAAAAATTATGAACGAACAGATACTCCTTCTCCTCGTTGGAACGTACCGTTGTGTATACGCCTTCAGGCATAACCGCTGTTACCGGCTTATATAACGATGCAGCTGCCGCTATATCCCTGTAGAAGTCATCGTAAAAGCCATCCTCAAAATGGCTGGACACATAGTAGCACACGCCCTCACCATATGTATGTCTGGTCAGTGCAGGACGGCCCGCATAAAAATCATCCTGGTACACCATCAATGCTTCGGCGCCCTTTAAATGAAGCAGATCACAGAGCTTGCTGCAGGAATAAGTGCCTGCGAGCGATGACTGGTCGAGACCGGCTATATGCTGCACAACTTCTCCGGCATTTTGTTCATGATCATATAAGCCGTCAATCTCCTCGCTGACGACACCCGCCACATCGCTCAGTTGATGGGGCGCTTCCCCTTGGAACACCAGATCATTCTCATTCACGATCCCGCTCCAGTAAGTCAGCACCAAGGTTCCTCCCTGCTCAACGAAGGCGCGAAGCTTGCGCTCGAATCCGCAGCGCAGCATATAGAGCATGGGAGCGATAACCACTTTGTAGCTGTCTATATCGCATTCCATATCCACGAAGTCCACCGTAATTCCCTGCTTCAGCAGCGCCCGGTAATGGGACTGAACTTCTTCGATATACCCCATTCCTTTGTTGCGCGGTCCTTGGGAGTCTTCAATCGCCCATTTATTTTCCCAATCATAGACGATGGCTACTTCTGCGCGGCTTTCGGTCGCCGCAACGGGAGACAGCTTCTGAAGCATATTTCCGAGATCGGTGACCTCTTTAAATACACGTGTATCCGGGCTGCCGTCATGGGAGACGACCGCTCCATGGAATTTCTCGCTGGAACCGCGGCTTTTGCGCCACTGGAAATACTGCACAGAATTGGATCCGTGAGCGATGGCCTGCAAGGAAGACAGGATGTGCATCCCCGGCTTCTTCAGCTTCGAGACGCTCTGCCAATTCGTCATGCTCGGCGAGCTTTCCATAAGCAGAAACGGCTGGCGCTTGATTGATCGCATCAAATCATGATTCATGGCGGTGTCTACGGCAATCTCGAAATCGGACTTCTTGTGCCAGGTTGGATAGCTGTCCCAGGATACGATATCAATCGCATCCTTGAACTTAAAGTAGTTCAGGCCATTATAGTAGTACATGAAATTGGTCGTAGCCGGCAGCTCCGGATTCACGGATTTCACAACCGCGATTTCATGCTTCATGAAATCCAGGGTTTGATCCGACACGAATCTTCGCCAGTCCAGATTCATCCCGTGCGTCGCGTTTTCTCCGTGGGGTGCAGGGGATTCAATCTGGGACCAATCGCTATACGTATGGCTCCAGAAGGTGGTCCACCACTCTGCATTCAGCTTGTCTAACGTACCATATTTCTTCTTGAGCCAGCCTCTGAACGCTTCCTGGCACAAATCGCAGTGGCATTCTCCGCCGAACTCGTTGGAAATATGCCAGAGCTTCACGGCTGGATGATTCCCATAACGGGCAGCGAGTCTTTCATTCACCTGCTTGATCTTCTCGCGGTAGATCGGAGATGTATAGCAGTGATTATGCCGTGCCCCATAAAGATTGCGATGCCGATCACTTGAAACGCGAAGCACCTCGGGATATTTCTGTGCCATCCATACGGGACGGGCTCCAGAAGGCGTCGCCAGAAATACGGAGATTCCGTTCTCATGCAGCGAATCCAGGATTCGGTCCAGCCACTCCCAATTATATTTCCCTTCCTCGGGCTCCAGCACGGCCCATGAGAATATCCCTACCGACATGACATTGCAGCCGGCCTTCTTCATCAATTCAATATCCGATTGCAGCACCTGCGGATCATGCAGCCATTGTTCCGGATTGTAGTCCGCCCCGTGCAGTAAGCCATTTTTGAATTGCGTAAGCATGTTTGTCGATCACCTCCGGTTGTTATATTACTTCACGGATCCAAGCATCCCTTGCACGAACTGCTTTTGCAGCAAGAAGAAGATCAGGACCGTCGGGAGCGTCGTGATCACGATGGCAACCATGATCATCCCGTAATCCGGATTATAAGAGGAAGCGAGTGACGAGACAATAAGCGGAAGCGTCTTCTTATCCGGCGTTTGCAAGGCAATGAGCGGCCACATGAAGCTGTTCCAGTAGTTCATAAAGGTTATGATCGCGGCTGCCGCGTACGTCGGCTTCATCGTCGGCATATAGACATGTGTAAACAACCGCCATTCGCCGAGTCCATCTACCCGTCCTGCCTGCAAGAGCTCACGCGGGAATGATTTTGTGTTTTGCATAAAGAAGAAAATCATGAACGCCGTCGTTATGGTTGGCAGAATCACGGCCGTTGGCGTATTGAGCATCCCCATCGAGCTGAACATACGGAACAGCGGAACCATTACTGCCGCGAACGGCATCATCATGGACAGCATCAGGATGCCGAACAACCGGTCCTTGCCCTTCGTCCGATAAATCTCAAATCCGAATCCGGCCATGGAGCTTAGAATCAAGGTACAGACCGTGCCGATCACCGCAATCATTGCGGAGTTCCAAAAGGCCCCGCCCAGGTCCGTCATATCGAGAAGCTTGTTCATATTGGTAGACAGCTCCGATCCGAAGCTGAATTTGCCCTTTACAATGTCGGAGGAGCTGTTCGTCATGCCGATCAGCATCCAGACAAAAGGAAACAAAGAAACCACCGATGCAATGATTAGAAACAGATGGATAGCTGCTGCCGAAACCTTCCTCATTTCTTCTCACCTCCGACCTTCAGCTGGAGAAAGGCCAGCACCGCAACCATAATGACGATGGCGTAGGATACCGTTGCCGCATAGCCGAAGTTAGGCGTATACATGAACGACAAGTTATAGATGTATTGGGAAATCGTCATCGTGGAATTGCCGGGTCCGCCGTTCGTAATGTTCACAACCTCATCGAACAATTGCAAGGTACCGTTCGTCGAGATGATCGCCGTGAACAAGATGATCGGCTTCAGCATAGGAACCGTAATGCTGAAGAATTGCCGCGTTTTGGATGCTCCGTCTATTGAAGCCGCTTCATAGACGCTTGGGTCGATATTTTGCATCGCTGCTAGATAGAAGATCATATTGTAGCCTGTCCAGCGCCACGTAATCGCTGCAATTATAGCAACTTTCGCCCACACCGGGTCCATGAGCCAGGCGATCGGCTCATGGATGATGTGAATCGACATCAGCATCCGGTTCAGAATTCCATCCACTGCAAATATGCTCTTGAACAGCACAGCGTACGAAACGAGCGAGGTTACGCACGGAAGAAAGATGGCGGTACGGTAAAAGCCTTTGAATTTAAGGCCCGGCATGTTCAAGAAGTATGCAATGACCAGACCCAGCATGAGCATGATCGGAACTTGAACGACCAAGTATAACAGCGTATTGAGCACAGCCTGCTTGAACATCGGATCCGAGAACAGCCGTGCATAATTGCTCAGCCCGACATAATGGTACACATTCCCTTTTCCCGACTGAAACGATAACAACAAGGATTGAATCATGGGATAGAAGCTGAACAATAAGAGGAGCGCCGAAGGCAGCAGCACGAACTGCCATCCCATGAGATTCGATTTATTCCATTTACTGCCCATTTCTTACCACCTGCTGACTTTTAAAATTATTGCACTTGCTGTTCGAACAATTTCTGAATGTTAGCCAAGCTTTGGGTCAGGTCGGATCCATTCAAAATGTTAGGCAGTTCATTTTTCAGTGCATCTTTTGCTTCTTGCGTGTACATGCCCAGAGAAATGCCCGGTACTTCGGTAGACCATTTCGTGAAATCGGTATAGATGGCTTGTCCGCCGAAAAATTCCGGTGTCTGGCTGTAAGCTTCGCTGGAGAAGGAAGGAATGTAGGAGCCGACGCCGCCGTTTTCTTTCAGGAAGCGCTCGTAGAATTCACTGCTGCCGCCAATCGTCTTCGCCAAGAAATCGATCGCCAGATCCTTGTTCGCGGAGCCTTCCAGGACGAACCAGCTGGAGCCGCCTTCGTTCGAAGCGTTCACGGCGCCCTCCACATTCAATCTCGGAATCGGAGCCACTCTCCATTTGCCGCTTTGATCCTTAGCGTCCATGATCGAGGAAATCTGCCATACGCCGGATACGACCGTCGCTACATCGCCGGCGTTGAAGCTGCCTACAAACTCGCTCCAGCCCGTTACCGGCTTGGCAATTCCGGAGTCGGCAATCGCTTTGTACACACGGAGCGTCTCCGTCATGACCGGATTGTCAACAAAATTGCCTTTGTTATCCGGCGTGATGTACCAGGATCCGCCGGATTGAAGCAGGATCGAGGTCAGCGCTTCGTCGTTCGGGTTAATGGTCGACATATATTTCCCTGTCTTTTCCTTTACGACTTTGCCGATTTCAATGTACTCATCCCAGGTGATGTTCTCTAGGTCCTCCGCCTTGAATCCGGCCTGCTCCAAATAATCGGAACGGTAGAACATGCCGGTGACCCCGATATCGAACGGAACGCCGTATACTTTTCCATCGATCGTAAGCGCATCCACTTTGTACGGGGAAAACTGGGAATAATCAACCTTATCCGTAAAGTCTGCAAATGTGCCTGGATAAGCGGTTACATATTTCTGAATATTCGGATCATTCACCAGAATGATGTCCGGAAGGCCTTCCTTAACGCCGGAAGCCAGGTTGGTGTTCAGTTTTTGCTCCAAATCCGTTTTTGCCATATCTACGACTTCCAGTTCAAAGCCCGGATTTTCTTTGGCATACAATTCTTCGGCGATTTTCAGGGCAGCTCCGTTAAAGGACGGATCCCATGCCCATGCCACAACCTTCTTGCTTGCGGAGCCTCCTTCACTTCCTGTTCCCGATTGGCCTGAATCCGATGACTTTGAAGAGCCGCAGGCCGCCAATAACGAAGCTGTCATGGAGACGAGCAGCAATACGGATAGCAATTTTTTCAATCTGTACAACCCCTTTTGTTCATATATTTTGTAAGCGCTTCATGATCCGATCTCTATTCTATGTCATTCAAAATAGGGAAGTATAATTCATATTCAAGCTAAAATCGTATTAATTATGGCCCTCTTGTCAAACGCCTGTTTATTATAGTAAAAATTATGGGTCGTAGAAATAATTATTGCATGTTGGATTCATTCAAAGCTCCATCATACCTTTATCTTTCACATTGGTATATGATGAGGAAATAAGAAATTGCAACGAGGTGTAATCATGGATAACCCTATCGCAACCTATCGGGTCATGATTGTGGATGATGAAGCCATTTTACGTGCCGGCATATTACATCTATGTAATTGGAGCGAATATGGAATCGAGATCGTCGCCCAAGCTGCGAATGGTCAAGAAGCGCTTCAGCTGATCGAAGCGGCCGACCCCCATGTCGTAATTACCGATATTGTCATGCCCGTGATGGACGGCGTGGAGCTGACCAAGACGATGCGTGCACGGTATCCCGACATCAAGATCGTCGTGTTAAGCAGCTATAGCGAGTACAATTATGTGCGCGAAGTGTTTAAATACGGGGTTACGGACTACTTGCTCAAACCCAAAGTATCGGCAACCGAACTCGTCTCGCTCATTCAGTCCTTATGCAGCAGCATGAATTTGAACAGCCCTGGCAGCCAGCCGGCGAAAAAAGATCCCGCGCTTATGCTGGGCCGATGGCTGGATCACGAAACGGATCAGGAAGTCAGGGACGATATCAGCCTGGAGCTTCTTCACATTTTCAATCGAAAGCATTTCATCATAGCCAAAGCAAGCACAGCCCCGCTCTTATCCCGGACGAAATGGACGCAGAGCCAAATCGAGGATCGGATCATTGGCCTGGCCTCTGAGCAGTTAGCGGGTCTGGCACATTGCTGCGCGTTCCTGAAAAATGAATCGCTTCTGCTCGTTAATTATGATTCTTCGCAATCCGTAGAAGTCATCGCCGCCTTGCGGCGATTCGCGGAGCGTGTCAAGGATTCGTTGAAATATATATGCTATGTCCTCTCGCATCCATTTGATCATTTCCGCTCCCTTAAAGGGGAGCACGAGAGATTATCGTCACATCTCGGAAGGCTGTTGTATTTTAGCGGGCAAGCCATGGTGGCTGAAGACGAGATTACGATTAGCGGCGAGAAAACCAGCTTCGATGAACGGCAATATATCAGCACGCTGCGCACGTTTTCGACGGACGAATCGATCGCGATGATAAGAGCGCTTTTCTCTGAGACGAAGGCTCATCTCTCGTATGACGAATACAGCTTGAAGCGGCTATGCCAGAATCTGGTTTACTCTACCCTTTTTACACTGGAGCAGCTCAAACAGCCGATCGCCGAGCTTGGCTCCTCCAAGCTGAAGCTCTTCAAAATGATTGATCTTGCCTTTGATATCGAGGAGCTGGAACATATCATGGTTCAATTTCTGGAGAAGGTTAGACATGTCGTTCAAGGCAAGGATTATCGGCAATCGATCATACTGCACCAGATCTATGAATACGTAAATGAACATTATGCCAATGAAATTTCATTATCGGAAATGGCAAACGCGCTGCATTTGAACTACACCTATTTGTCGTCGTATTTTAAACAGCGCACCCAAGAGAACCTTACGTCCTATATTAATCGGGTTCGCACGGATAAGGCCAAGGACCTTCTGCTGGATCCATCGCTTTCCGTGTCGGAGATCAGCCGCCTGACCGGCTTCTCGGATCATAACTATTTCTCCAAAGTGTTCAAGAAGATGACGGGAATGACCCCCGTCGAATACCGCCATCAAATCTCTCATTAAAGAAAAAGTCAGGTGCTTGCCATGCTTCGAAAAAACAGCATCTTCATTAAGATGCTCATTCTGATGCTGTCGGGGATCACGATTATTTCCTTTGTGCTCATCGTCGCGTCGTCCAATATTGCAGAACGCCTTCTGCTCAACCAGGTCGTCCGGAACGCTTCGGCCAACATGAATATCGCAAAGGATGAATTGCTCAGGTATAACGACCAGGTGGTTAATGCCATGCTTCAAATCAACAGCAGCCACGAATTCAAGGATTATATTACCAAGCCTGCCAATACAACATTGGAGCAAATCAATCTGGCCATCACCCTGGGCAGGTACATCGATGTGTACAAGGAATATTTGAGTCCTGAAAAGTCGCATATTATTGTATCCGGCCTTCCCGGCGAAGGCGGGAGACATTATTCCAGCAACGCGCTCAAATGGGACAAGATTCCGCAGGATATCGTCTCTACGTATATGACCATTGACGGGAACATCCCCAATCGGATCAGCTACCACAGCAGCCCGGATTTATTTGCGGAAACCGTTCCTTATGACAACTATATTTTTGCGACAAAGCCATTGGTGGACAGCAGTACGGGTTGGATGTACGGGTATGCGGCCGTCGTGATGGATGAACAAAACATCAAACAAAAATATAGTGCCTATATCGCCAAAGGCATTCATATTTCGCTTATATCATCCGAAGGTACGATCCTGTCCAGCAGTGACAAGGATTCGATCAGCAAGCGGGACACTGAACGGCTGTCCCTGGCAACCCATGCAGCGGACCGGCAGGACGGCGTGTGGACGGAGTCTGAGGACAAGGAGACCTATATTTCCTACTACCTGCCTGAGTTCGATGCCTATTTGCTGGAGGAGATCAACCAACGAGCTGCTTTTGCCCCTCTTTACAGCCTGTCTGCCGAAATCTTCAAGGTGGTAAGCGTTGTGCTGGTCGTTAGCTTGGTTTTTGTCTACTTCCTGAGCCGGCGGATCACCCATCCGTTGAACAAGCTGGTCAAGACGATGAAAACCTCGAAGGGGGATAATCTGATATTCCATCCTTTGGAGGAGAACGGCAGCTACGAAACCAATATATTGGCAAAAACCTACAACCGGCTGATTAAAGAAATTGATCAGTATACGGACAGGCTCGTCCATGAGGAACAGGAGCGCCGAAAAGCGGATTTAAACGCTTTGCAGATGCAGATCAATCCGCACTTTCTCTACAACACATTAAGCTCTATCAAGTATTTATCGAAAATGCACCACACGGATCAGGTGGACCAAACGATCGACAGTCTGATCTCCTTGCTCCAGAGCACGCTGGGCTCGACGGAAGATATGGTAACTGTGGAAACGGAGATCGAGTCCCTGAAGCATTATGTGTTCATTAACCGGATCAGATATGGCGAACAGATCGGCGTGCATTATGAAATCGCGGAGGACTGCAGACAGCTGCTTGTTCCCAAGCTGATCATCCAGCCCTTTGTGGAGAACGCATTCTTTCACGCCTACCCTGGAAATGTCAGCGGTAACATTCATATTTTCATTCATCGGTTTGAGGAAAATCTGATCATAGAGATTATGGATGATGGCGTGGGGATGAAAAATTCGGAGGATCAGGTTAACGAGAAGAGGCGTCATCATTTATCCGGTATCGGCATCAGCAACGTTCACGGCCGCATCCAGCTATTGTTCGGCCCTCCATATGGGGTGCTGATCCAAAGCGAGGAAGGCTACGGCACCGCGGTGAAAATAAAGCTCCCTGTTCATCCAAAATAAAAGAACCGAACAAGCCGCCTTCATCACCCGGCCATGAGCTGGGCATGAAGGCGGCTTAAGATTGATCCCTCATAAAGAATAATGTATCTTTATGGATATCCTATTACCTGATATTGAAAGAACCGGTATCTATCACTGGCTGCAACGAAACTCCGCGATATGCTCATATGGAGGTATAGATCTTTAATCTTTTTTTCAACCTTTAACGCAAAGGGGCGCTGCTCAATGAAAATTAGCGAGTTGTCCAAACGAACGGGAGCCAGCATTCGCTCCATTCGGTACTACGAACAGAAGAACCTGATTACGGTCTTCCGATTACAAAACGGGTATCGAGTGTACGATGAAACCGCCATTGATCGGATTAAACAAATCAAGGCTTACTTGAGCCTGGGACTGACAACCGAACAAATCGAACGCACTTTGAATTGTACCGACTCCCAGACGCTTATCGATGCCACTCGGCATTGCGAGAACATGCTGCTCGAGTATGAGTCGTATCTGCAGGAAATCGATGATACGATCAAGAAGCTGACCGGGATCCGCACGGAATTGAATGGACAAATCCAATCTATGAAGGAAAGTCTTAAGCAGGACTCACATTCAGTTACGCCCCTTTGACTCTGCTTCCTTGCCGGATGATCTCTGCCAACCGGGAGAAGTCCTGTGCACGATAACCAAGTTCAACTGCCTTATCCACTAAAACTTTGACCTCACTCATGATGCTAACATCGATTCCGCTCTCCCTGGAAGCGGTGATAATATTCTGCATGACTGCTGCGGTGGAATGAAGATTCGATTCTTGTCCAGGGTAGTGGCCGCTATCAAATTGATTGGCAAATTCGGACATAATGTCAGGGATCATTCCAACAATATCACGAGCATAAGGTACGAGGCTTGTTACCGGAATCTGCTCGGCATCAGCAAGTGCCAAGGCATGAATATAACCGCTCATGGCAGTCCAGAAAATGTCAAGCAGCGCGATGTCAAACGCGGATGCGCGTCCTGGATCGGTACTAAGAAACGTGGACGTTCCTACCAGATTCATCAATGTGCTGTGATAAGACTTATACGCACTTTCCGACCCGCTGTACAATATGACGCCAGAAGGCTCCCCGATTGCCGGAACGATAATCGATCCGTCCAAATAGTCGATGCCCGCCTGAGATGCCCATTTTGCCATCTCCCTTGCTGCCGATGGAGTGCCGCCGGTGAGATTCACTAACGTTTTTCCCCGAAGCGTATCACCGGATTGCTCCACAATGGATCGAACCGCATCATAATTCAACACACAGATCACGATTAACGAACTTGCTGAAGCGGCCTCAGCTACGGTAGGAGCCAATACTCCGCCTAAGCTAATTAATTCATCCGATTTCCCCGGAGAGCGGTTCCATAATGTCACCGAATGACCTTTTTTAAGCAAAGCTCCTGCCAGCGATCTTCCCATGGGGCCAAGCCCCATTACCGTCACCTGAGTAAATACCATAAACAATCACCCTTCCTCATGTATTTACGCCAAGTGTAAACAATAACACCAATGTCATAGCAAGAATTTCAAATCGTACGGCTATAGTTCCAAAATATTTTCTGCAACTACAGCGAAAGCAGCATATAAAAATAAAAGAGGGTGTCCCAAAAGTAGACTTTGGGACACCCTCAGCTATAAAAGTATTAGACTGACGATGCATATCATAAAGCTACTGGCTGTTTAGTTGAAGATTCATCACGGAGAACCGTATCATTAGGTGACTGCGAAGACTAAGGAGTTGCATAGAATTCAATTGCCCTTAAAACTCCTCTTCTGAATCATGCAGATCAAGCGTACGCAAGTTCGACATGAGGAAGGGTAGTACTTGCTCGATGAATTGTTCCGCTGGCTCTTCCTGACATTGACACCACTTCACAACCACCCCATAGATCGACCAGCTGATCATCGTTGCGACCCATTCCATTCTCCGGCGTTCTTCCGCCGAGAGGTCTTTGACATGCTCCATGCATGAGATGATGCCATTATACAGTTGTTGCTTGGCATTGTCCTCCAACGCCTGCGACAGGGTCCGCCGTGCATTCAGCTGCTTCGTCATTTCAATCTGCCATTCACAGACCGCCAGCATTAGATTACGCAACAGCTCTGCACCCTGCATTCGCGTACCAGGAGGAATCCATTTAGATAGAATCTCTGTAAATGCGCCGCTCATGGTCAACTCAAGCAATTCATATTTATCTTGATAATGGTTATAAAAGGTTGCTCGGTTCAGTTCAGCCCGATCCATAATATCTTGAATCGAGAGGTCTTCGAAGTCCATTTCTGCGAGCAAATCTGTAAATGCTTTCTGAATATATTTCCTCGTTCGCTTCGCGCGAGGGTCATTCGGGTTCACTAAACCCATCCCACATCACCTCCTTGTCCCGCGATCACCTGCCGGGAAAAATACGATTTCGATCGATTGTTGACTACACAACAACAGATCGACTTTTTTGCTTATTGATTAGAATTGGATATTGCTTCTAATATGTTAATTGACAACTGTTGCCTAGTCAACGTATATAGCTTAATTTATGGGAGAGTGTTAAGGATGAAGGACTTATTTATAGCAGGAGGCACTTCCGGAATGGGCAAAGGGCTGGCCATCCACTATTTACGCCAGGGCACCAGGGTGACTGTGACCGGCAGCAACCGTCTTCGGGGCAAGGAATTTCTGGATGAGGCTGCACGTCTCGGCGCCGCGGACCGGGCATCCTTTATTCAAGCTGATCTCTTATCATTGTCTGAGAATCGCCGGATCATTAAAGAGGTTCAACAACGCCACGCGTCGCTTGACGGGCTGGTACTTACTGCGATGCAGCTATTTCCTAAACGGAAGTTGACCCCGGATGGTATTGAAAGCACATTTGCGCTCTATTATGTCAGCAGATTTATTCTGAGTTATGGTTTGACGGAATTGTTAGAGAGGGGGTCCAACCCGGTCATTGTAAGCATCGGAGGCACCGGAATGACGAAGGGAGTCGTACATTACGATGATCTTACCCTTCAACAGGGGTATAGTCTGCTGAAGGCGACTCTGCAGGGAGGACGGGCAAATGATCTGCTCGGGGTTGCGTATGCCGAGAACCACAAGACAGGGAAGACGCGTTTCATCCTTAACCATCCCGGATATACTCATAGTGGCACGAATCATTTGGCCCAGCCTTTCAAGGGAATACAGCGCGTAATGGGAAAACTCTTCGGACAGCCGGTGGAGAAGAGTATTCAACCGATCATTAAGCTAATGGACAACCCGCCGCCGCAGTCTCTAATCGCTTGGGACCGGACGAGGGCGGTTGATCTCAATCTTCCTACACTTAGCAAGAAGGACGCGCTGAAGTTATATCAGCTGACCAAGCATATTCTTTAACATCCGGCCGGAATCGATGTTGGATGTGCCGCTATCGATTCCGTTTGTTTGACGAAATGAAAAGAGGGTCGTCCCTCAGTTATGATGACTTTTGGGACACCCTCTTTATTAGTTAAGCGGACCGGCGGTAGCTCGAACTTTTACTCCATTGCAGGAAGCTGATGTTGATACGGGCATGTCTACCACCCACCACACCCAAGATAAAATCTCCATGTCTCCCCAATGCTTGGGTCAAGCTTCGTAAACCCACTTGCCCCGATGAAGCACAGCTTTACGCTCCGGCCTTCTCGCAACGGCTTCAGCAGAGCAGCTGGCTTCTACGATCACGGCATTTGCCGCATCGCCAACCTTTGGCCACGCCCATTGTCCATTTCCGTCCAGCGGCGTGATTCCTCCTGTAATGAAGCCGAGGGTCTGTCCCAGCGAACGCTCATCGCTCAGTCCGAAGCGTTCGGCCAGCGTGCCCGCCTTCGCCAGATTGTCGCCCGTTCCGAACGGCGACCAGTGATCCATAATGCTGTCCTGACCCAGCGATACGCTGACCCCGTGGCGTTTAAGCAGCGGGATCGGAATCGTACGGCCCAAGGATACGGACGAGGCTATGGAAATCCCCAGCTCTGAAAGTCGTGATGCCATCTCGGCCGCCTCAGCCGATGAGACATCAGCCAGAGCCAGCGCATGGCTGAGCGTAACCCTTCCCTGCCATCCGGCCTGTTCCGTCAGATCGGCCAGATGCCGGAACGTCTTCATCCCGACATCGCCCGGCTCGTGGAGATGAAGATCGATATCGGCATTCGCGTAGGCCGCCAGCTCCATCACGGTTTCGAGGGATTTTTCCATATTCTCGTCCAGCGTCGCCGGGTCGACCCCGCCCACAATCGATGCGCCGCTCCGTAGCGCTTCCCTTACAAGGGCCGTGGATTGGCTCCGCAGCAAGCCATGCTGCGGAAATGCAACGATCTCGACGGACGCCCTATCCTTGTAATGCTCCACCGCTTGCATCGTTGCTTCCAGATTGCGTAAGCCGATGACCGGATCCACATTGCAGTGGGAGCGGATCTGTGTGGACCCGAAGCGAATCAACAGCTCCAAGAGTCCCTCAGCTCTTTCTCTGGCCACAGGAAGAAGCTCGGGAAGAAGACGTTCCTCTTCCTCCAGCCGGCTGACAATGCCTTTCGTCGGGATGGACGGCGCCTTCCAAGGGCCTCCGTAATACGTTTTGTCCAGATGGATATGCATGTCCCGAAAGGCCGGAAGCATCAGCCCTTGGCCGAGATCCCGCACCGGCAGCGTCGTATCGGGCAGATCCTGCCCCGGGCGGATATCGGCGAACACGCCGTTCTCTATTTTCACATGAAAAATCTCGGTTTCCGTGCCCGTCACCACATCACCCTCATATCGATAGCCTGTCTCCAGCCGAACGTTCAAGAGCCAGCAGGCAGCGCCCTGTCGTTGTTCTGTCATCCGTTAATCCCCTCTCTTCTGCTTCACCGATGTATGCCGCGTTCATCAAGACCCGGCGGCCTCAAGCAATATGCGTTCGATCTCTTTAAACCCGCGCTCCTGCGCGTGCCGCAGCGGGCTTACCCCGTTACCGTCGGCAAGATGAATGTCGGCCCCATGTTCAATCAGCAATTTGACGATCTCCTGATGCCTCTCTCCGCCGTCTCCAAGAATGATAGCCTCAAGCAGGGCTGTCCAATCCAGGTTGTTGACATGGTTGACATCGACGTCCGTCCGGGTCAGAAGCTCGCGCACAATTTCGACATGCCCCCGTTCCGAAGCCGGGATCAGAGCCGTTCCGCCAAATCGGTTGGTGAGCGTCGGATCTGCGCCAGCCGCAATCGCCAATTGCAAGATCTCAAGCTGCCCTTCAGCACCGGCATAGAGAAATACATTATTAAGATTGCGGTCCCGGATATCGATATCCGCCCCCTCTTCGATCAGCAGCTGCACGGTCTCAATATGATTGTTGTAGGCAGCAGCCATCACCGCTGTTCTGCCGGCCTCGTCGGTTGCATTGATCGCTGCTCCGGCTTGCAGCAGCTCCTTCACACGCTCGGTGTTCCCCTGCTCCGCGTGTTCGATGAGACTCTGATTCATATTCATATCCTCCGCCTCTCCCTTCTTCGGTTCGGATTGACAAGCTGACAGAACAACCACCAAAACCATGGCGATTACAAGTCTCACTGGATCCCTCCCCATCTGCCGTTTCTATGGGTATGCTATCATGAGAAAGAAGCTTATGAAAAATATTAAAAACATTGATGATCCATAGCTTTATCATATGACTAAAAAGAGGACGAAGCCCTCCTTCCCGGCCCCGTCCTCTATCCTTAAAGATTCACTTTCGTTACTGTGACCGGTATAGCCCGGCCCCAGCACGTTCCCGCTTCTGCTTCTGCCCTTGGGAGTGAAGATACAACTCCTCGTAATACCCGTGTGAATCGAGCAGCTCCTGATGCGTGCCCTGCTCCACGATCTGGCCTTTACTCATGACCAGAATCCGATCCGCCCCCATGATCGTCGACAGACGGTGGGCGATTACGAGCGTGGTCCGCCCCTGGGCGACGAGAAGCAGCGCATTCTGGATCAGCTGCTCCGTATGCGAGTCGAGATTTGCAGTTGCTTCGTCCAGGATCAGAATTTTCGGCTGGAATACGATAATTCGGGCGAAGGAGATCAGCTGCCGCTCGCCTGCGGAAAGGCCGCTGCCCCGCTCCGACAGCCGGGTGTCATATCCTTTGCTCATCCCCTGAATGATCGGGTCTGCACCGATAAATCGGCATGCCTCGATCACCCGCTCCTTGGAGATGCTGTCATCGAACAGCCGCACATTATCCAGCACCGTCCCGGAGTAGAGATAGGGCTCTTGCTGGACCAGCCCGACGATCCGGTGCAGGTCGGATTGCGCCATCTCCCGAATATCGATGCCGTCGATTTTGACGCTTCCTTCCTGTACATCATAGAAGCGGCACAGCAGGCTGATCAGCGAGCTTTTGCCCGCTCCCGTCGTGCCGACGATGCCGATCATCTCGCCGGGCTTCACGTGAAGGTCCAGATCCCGAATGACCGGCGCTCCGTCCCCATAACCGAACGTAATCCGATTGAAATCGATCCGCCCCTGAACCTTCGCTTGATCTATCTGGACCGGCGTCTTCGGATCGGTCACTTCCGGCTGAACCGCAAGCAACCCCCAGATCCGGTTGATCGCCACGCTCGCCGATTGCAGCGTATTCCACTGCTGAGTGATCGTATTGATGGGCTGGAAGAACATCCGGATGTACGTAATGAAGGCATACAGGACGCCGAATTCGAGCGTCAGGCCCAGCACTGCGCGCCCGCCGAGCCAGGTCACGACCGCTATCGCCAGATTGTTTAAAATTTCATACGTCCGGTTGAACAGCACGTTGGTCCGGATTTCCCGAAGATTCGCCTTGAAATAGGAATCGTTGCGTTCTTTGAACTGCCGCTCCTGCTCCTCCTCCTGATGGAATGCCTGGACGAGATTCATGCCGGATAAGTTCTCCGCTGTGAACGCGACAAGCCGGGACAGCCGCGTTCTTGCCATTTGATACGTATGCCGCATATAACGACGGAAGGCGATCGCGATTCCTGCAATGATCGGCAGCAGAATGAGGCAGTACAGGGTAAGCGTCACGTCCAGCTGGAACATCATCACCAAAATGAAGATCAAGGTGAATCCGTCGCGGAAGACACTTAGCAGCACCTGGTTGAAGAACTGGCTGACCGACTCCGTATCGCTGGATACATGCGTGATGAGACTGCCGCTTGGCACCTTGTCGAAGTAGGACATCGACAGCTTGGATATATGCGCGAACAGCCGCTTCCGGATACTTGCAACGATGCTCTGTCCGGCCTTCTGCAGCAGATTGTTCTGCAAATAAGTGAAGACCATGCTTATGAGCGACAAGAGAAAGTAGATGGCGCATATGATCATCAATCCACGGACATCATTCTTGCCGACCAACAGGTTATCGTCGATCGCGATTTTCATCAAGTAAGGCTGCAGCAGCTCGGCGGAAATGGCGATCAAGGTACAGCCGATAAATGCGGTAAAGGTAAGCCGGTGCTCTTTCATGTAACCGGACAACGCGCGGATGGTCGAGACCGGCTTCGTCTTATGCACCGGTGCGTTCGGATCGGCCTTCTGATCCATCTGCCAATTGTTAATGGCCTGTGCCATGGTGCACCATCCCTTCTTCCTGGATATCGTGCAGTATCCGATACACCCCGTCCTGACGCAGCAGCGACTCATGCGTGCCTTGCTGCACGATTTCCCCCCGGTCCAGAACGATAATGTGATCGGCATGCTTCAGCGCACTGATCCGGTGAGCGATAATGATCGTCGTCTTTCCATGCCGAATGCGGCGGATCGTCTCCATGATTTCCGTCTCCGTTACCGCGTCGACGGCGCTGACGCTGTCGTCCAGGATAAGGATGGGGGCGTCCTTGATAATGCCCCGGGCCAGACTGGTACGTTGACGCTGCCCTCCGGACAGCGTAATCCCGCGCTCGCCGAGCCGCGTTTCGAACCGGTTCGGGAATTCCGCGATATTGTCGTACACCCTCGCCTTCCTTGCCGCTTCCTCGACATCAGCCAGCACAGTATCCCGATTATAAAAAGCGATGTTCTCCCGAATGGTCGAGCTGAACAGGAACCCGTCCTGTGGAACGTAGGCGATCCCTTCCCGCAGACTCTTAAGCGTGAGATTCCGGATATCCTCGCCGCCGATGCGGATCGTGTCCGGCGGCGGATCGTAAGTGCGAAGCAGCAGCTTCATGAGCGTGGTCTTTCCGCTGCCGGTGCGACCGATAATGCCCAGCGTTGTCCCGGGAGGGACCTTCAAATGGATATTCCGAAGCACGTCCCTGGCTTCATCCTCCCCGTGGCCGGGTCGATCGTAAGCGAAATTCAAATGCCGTATTTCGATCCCCGTGCGGGCCGGATCCAGCTCCTTGGCATTCGGCAATTCCTTGATATCCGGCTGCTCGTCAAGCAGGGCGTTCAGCCGGTCAAGCGAAGCCCTTGCCCGCTGGACCGCGTTGATGACGTTTCCGATCTGCTGCAGCGGGTTCATCAGCATTCGGATGTACAGCGTCAGTGCAACAAAGTTTCCGACCGTCATACGTCCGATCACCGTCAGGTATCCGCCGAACAGGAGCGCGATGATGAGCGAAGAAGCACCTAGAAACGGAATGATGGACTGGAATAGCGATGAGGCGCGCACCATGCTTAGCTGCTTGTTCAGAATGCTGTCAACCGTTGCGCCAAATCTGCGTTTCATAATATCTTCCACCGCGAATTTCTTCGTAACTCGAATGCCGCCAAACTGCTCCTCCGCTGATTCGGTCATGACGCCAAGCGCCTCTTGCACCGCAAGCGATCTGCTCCGAATAATCGGTCCCAGCCACACGACGATCACCGGAATTAGCAGAAGGGGAGCGATGGACGCGGCCACCACATAGAACGGAACATTCGTAATCATCAGCATGACGATGGTGGACACCAGCAGAATCGACGCATTCACGGACTGGTTAACTCCCATGGAGATGGATTCCCTTACGGTCTTCACATCGTTCATGAAATAACTGAGCAGCTTGCCGACGCCGTTCCGGGAATAGAACCGCTCGCTCAGCCCGGTGAAATGAACGAACAGCCGACGACGGTTTACGAATTCGAAGTACCGTCCCGTATACATCACCAGGTATTGGCCGATCCCCCCCATCACCGCGAAGCCAACCCCGATACCGAGCAGCGTCCAGCTGTACGATGCGATTCCGCCTGCAGACAGCAGCCCGTCCTGTAGATCGTCCGTAAAATGACCGAGCACACGCGGAAAATTGACATGAAACATATTGGCTACCAAATGACAGCAAATCGACAACACATAAATCGGCCACGTCTTCTTAAAAAAGTCAGCAAGTATTCGGTGTGAGTCCAATTTCCCATATCACTTCCTCTTTCGTTAAGTTTGCCTTATCCGAATGTTCCCCCTTTCGTTCAAAGCTGTGATACCTCCATCTTATTAGTTTCTATAAAAAAAATAGTCCTCCTTCCGTCTTCGCGATATTGGCAATGGAATCTTTGAAATCGCTTTAAAGACAACGAGATTTTCTGGAGATATCTTGATGATTGTACTTCACACTATCCAGAACGGTATGGTAAGTGACGTGTCGATGCTTCGCACCGACCATTTGAAATGTAAGAAACCCTGTACTTTGAAAAAAGCACAGGGTCTCTCGACAATCTGACTAACCTAAACTAGGGTTTAGTTTTTTGTTAGAAGTCAATATCGGGCTTTTCAACATGCTTACCGGTTCTAGAATCAATAATGAATGGTGTATTTTCGTAAACCTCTTTATAAGTCCGTTTCGATTCTTCTCGAGTAGTAGCCATAAGTTTATCTGGATTGTTTTTAGAACCAATAGGGGCTGATGTGGCTGCAAATGCTGCGGTGCTCATTGCAACAACTGAAAATACTGCTACTAAAGCAATGATTGTTTTCTTTTTCACGTTAGCCTTACCTCCGGATATCATTAATTATCTGCCTTGGCAGGGATCAAATTTAATTACTGTAATCTAGTGAGATAGTTTCTTTCCAATTCACCCGTTTTACATATTTTAAAGTCGAGTCAAAGGTACCACTCGAACAATAAGGAAGGGGGGGATCTGCTTAGACACTACCACCACCATCTTCTGTGGAGGAACCTTTTTCTGCACTAGATTTTGATAAAGGAGTCTCTGCATAAACCTCTTCGTAAATCAGAATTTTTTCAGATTATCCCTCCCATATTTAGAATTAATGACTCTCCTAACAATATAAACTCCTAAAAAACAGAAAATGTTATGAAAAATCCCTCTGAGAACCCGTTTTGCATCATTCGCCTAAAATTAAATGGATAACACCATGAAGTGCAAATCAGAACCCCGTTTGATAACATGGTGGTTGCCAATACAAACCAGGTGGACTTAATGAGTTGTAGACGCAAAGCTCATCGGTTTCCCTAAGGAAGCCAAGGAGATTTCCGGCCTGTATGGGTTATGGCCAATGCGTGCATAGCCCGGGTGCAGGCGATGTATAGCAGGCTTCGATCCATCTCGGAGCGGTAGCATGCGGCATTCACAAACGGGATGGCGACCTGATCGAACTCGAGGCCTTTGGCCATATGCGAGCAAGTCACCGTAATGCCCTCCCGGAACTGCTCGCTCTCGAAATCGAGCAAATGGACGTTCTCTTGCAGATGTTTCAGAGCATCATATACCTGCCTGGCCTGCGCCCGCGTCTTGCAAATGATCCCCATCGTATGATAATCCGACTCCAGAAAGCTTTGACTGAGCTTCCTGAGCATATCCAGCTCTTGTTCATGGCTGTCGCAAGAAAGGATGCGCGGCGGTTCGCCATGACGGTCGATCGGAATCATCGTGCCGCCGGGCTGTATCTCCTTGGCAAACTCCATAATCTCCCGGGTCGAGCGATAGCTTTTGGACAGCTCAATGATATCCGCTTGCGGAAAAATGGTCTTGATCGTCTGCAGCGTACTGGAGGAATAAACATTCACCGACTGCTTGCTGTCACCGAGTATCGTCTTCTTGCATGGGAACCAGCGGGACAACACCGCATACTGCACTGGCGTATAATCCTGCATTTCGTCAACCAGCAAATGCCTCACCCGGTCGTAAGGCGAGCTGCCCTCCAAATACATCTTTAGGTAGATCAGCGGAAAAACATCGGCATACTCGATCAGGCCCTTCCCTTTCATCTTAAACAGCTCCGGCTGATTGGCATGCGCATAAAACGCCTTGTACAGGCCGAGCGGTTGCTGGAATTTATACATTTTCTTGACCGCGGTTTTGATTTTGTTCGTTTCGGATTTCGTGAGCCGCTCCCCGTCATCCGTCCGCGCTCCTGCGGCTAGCAGAAGCGCTGTTTTTTCGAGCCTCTGTTTAACAGGCAGCTGTATATTCCGCTCATAAACGCTCCAAATCTCATGTGCCGGCAGCTGCACCCGGTCCATGAGGATGTCGGCAGGCTCGAAGAAATGCTTGTCCGCATAGCTCATGAAAGCTTCAAGCTCAAGGACAAATTCCCGTCTTGCCTTATACCTGATGCGCTCGGCGCTGCCAGGATCCTCGCCGTTCAGCAGCTCCTCCACCTGCTCATAGAATGTCTGGAATCCCCAGACGCCCGCCAGCTCCTTCTCAGCCAGCTCCTCCATGCCTGCTTCCATGATCTTCTCCTCGCCCAGCTCCGGCAGGACGTTCGAAATGTAGTCGGAGAACACCTTGTTCGGTGAGATGATGAGAATGTCGCTCGATCTGAGCGTTTCCTTATATCTGTACAGCAGATAAGCCACTCTATGCAGCGCGACGGAGGTTTTTCCCGATCCGGCCGCCCCCTGAATGATCAGCTCGTTTGCGTTTTCGTTCCGGATTATGGCGTTTTGCTCCTGTTGAATGGTAGCCACGATATTTTTCATTTTCTCATCCGAAGTGCTGCTCAGCTCCTTTTGCAGAACATCGTCATGTATATTCATCGAGCTCTCGATCATGTACTCCAGCACGCCATCTTTGATTTTATATTGGCGCTTTGCCGTAATCTCGCCGTCAACGATCCCCGCAGGCGCAAGGTAAGATGCCGGTCCCGTCTCGTAGTCGTAGAACAGGCTGGCTACCGGCGACCGCCAGTCGTAGATCAGGTGATGCTGACTCTCTTCCTCGACAAAGGAATGGATACCGATATAATAAGCGCCGGCATCCGGCTGCCGCTTAGTACGAAAATCCACTCTGCCGAAGTAAGGCGAGCCTAACAGCTTGCGTATTTTTTGCAACCGGGCCACCGTCTTCTCCCCGGCATCGATGGACAACGAAATATCCACGCGGTTCGCCGCTCGTTCCGCGGCATCCAGCTGCGCCATATTGACCCACAGGTATTTCTTCGCCTCAATGATGTCCCGATACGAATCGGATACCTTCCCTTCCAGCTCTGCCAGCGTTCGCTGAAGCTCCTTCTGAACATGTGCAAGATATTCACGCTCTTCCGTTTCCTTCCCATTCCGCATAACCCTACGCTCCCTCCCTTAAAGAATAGCTTTAAGTATAGGGGTTTCGGGAAAAAAATATAGACTTATACTTTCCGTTGTAGTATTATATTTTTATCGTGGGTCCAAAAAACCTTATACGATGATGTGCAATATCATTCATACGTAAACCATAATAACCAGGCTGCATCCCCCGGATGCGGACCTGGTTTTTTGTCGTTTTCATCATGAGTATGACGGGCTCATTTTGCCCGCCTTGACATAAGTTTACAGCATGTTTTCTTCGGTAATAATGTGGGAATAGCATCTGTGAGAGGAAGGATATTCCCATGCGGTATCGAAGAAGAACCGGCCATTCAAGCAAAAACACTACCAAGGAAATCCCACCGGCCAACTCATCGACGAATGATACCGATGCTTTAAAACCGGATATCACAAGCAGCCTGGAGCATATCCGAACCACCCTCGGCAACAGCACCGATATCGTGATCAGGGAAATTCCGCTTGATGAAGAGGAAAAACATTATATGGCGATCCTCTATACGGACGGCTTGGCCGACCAAAAAGTCATCTCGGAATCCGTCATGATGGTCGTGGCGGACATTACAAAATCCCTCGTAAAGGAAGATAACGAATATTCGCAGCCTTTCGACGGGCAAAAAATATTAGAAAAAGTCTCTCTCGTCAATCATGAGATCCAGACGATAACCGATTATAAAAAGCTGTTCCATGCTCTATTGTCAGGAGACACGATTTTTCTGATTGACGGCTTGGATCGGGGGATCGCGGCAGGCACCCGGGGTTGGAAGGACCGCGGGGTCATGGAAACCTCGGCGGAAAATGTCGTCCGCGGTCCACGCGAATCCTTCTCGGAGTCGCTGCGAACCAACACGGCCTTGATCCGCCGAAAGATCAAGGATCCGTATCTGTGGATGGAAACGAAGCAGATCGGTCGAATTACCCAAACCGATGTTGCCATCATGTACATTCATGGCATTGCCAATGACAAGATTGTCGAGGAGGTCCGCACCCGGCTTGATCGAATCGACGTGGACAGCATTTTGGAGAGCGGTTATATCGAGGAGCTGATCCAGGACAAGACCCTGTCCCCATTCCCCACGGTTTATAATACCGAGCGTCCCGATGTGATCGCGGCCGAGCTGCTGGAAGGAAAAATCGCCATTCTCGTGGACGGAACCCCGTTTGTTCTGGTCGTTCCGGCACTTTTTGTTTCGTTCCTGCATGCGGCGGAGGATTACTACCAGCGTGCGGATATCAGTTCTTTCCTGCGTTTGCTGCGTTACCTGAGCATCTTCATTTCTTTGCTTGGGCCTTCTCTCTATATAGCCATTACTACTTTTCATCAGGAAATGCTGCCGACGCGGCTTATATTCGGATTGGCCGGTCAGCGGGAGCAAGTCCCGTTTCCTGCGTTCGTCGAGGCCGTCCTTATGGAACTAACCTTCGAGATTCTGAGGGAAGCGGGGGTACGGCTGCCGAAAAATATCGGCTCGGCAATATCCATCGTCGGGACGCTGGTCATCGGGCAAGCTGCGGTTGAAGCTGGGATCATCTCTCCGGCGATGGTCATCGTTGTTGCTATAACGGCCATTTCCAGCTTTGTGGTGCCGTCCTTTAACATGTCCATTGCTTTTCGGATGCTCCGGTTTCCGCTGATGGCGCTTGCCGGATCCTTCGGGCTGTTCGGCATTTTAGTCGGGGTCATCGCGATTGTCCTCCATTTATGCAGCCTGCGGTCGTTCGGAGTCCCGTATATGTCCCCTTTCGCACCGTTAATTCCGGAGGGGCAAAAAGATTCGATCTTCCGTTTGCCGCACTGGTTGTTATCAAGCCGCCCCCGATTGATCAATCAGACCAATTACAAGCGCAGGAAACGTACGCCACCCCGGAAATCGAGAGAATAGACAGATTGAGACCAGCGGGAAAGCGAGGGAAATCCAATGAAACGGATATTGGCGTTGATTCTCTTACATATCGTCGTCACTCTTCTTCTGAGCGGTTGCTGGAACCGCAGAGAATTGAATGAATTGGCCATCGCGGTTGCCGCAGGGGTTGACTGGGTTGATGACCGCTACCGTTTAACCGTCCAGGTCGCAATTCCCGGACAGGTCACCTCGAAAAAAAGCGGAGGGCCCCAAGCTCCTGCTACTTTGTATACGGCTGAAGGCGATACGATCTTTGAAGCTTCTCGAAGGATGACGCAGGTTAGCCCGCGAAAAATTTATTTTTCCCATTTGCGGATGTTTCTGATGGACGAGGCGATGGCAAGGGAGGGAATTGCCAAAGTGCTTGACCTGTTATCCAGGGATCACGAATTCAGACCGGATTTCTACCTTGTTATTACCAGAGGGGCAACGGCAGAGGAAACCCTGAAAATTATGACTCAAATGGAAACGATCCCTGCCAATAAACTGTATGAATCCTTGCAAATCTCGGAGAAGACCTGGTCTCCCAGCATGGCCGTTACGCTGGATGAATTGATCAACGACCTCATAAGTACCGGAAAACACCCCGTCCTTACAGGACTCGTAATCACTGGCAATCGAGATTTGGGAAAAACAAGAAAAAATATAGAAAATATTGAAACGCTAAGTCAATTGAAATATTCCGGTCTTGCCGTGTTCAAATACGATAAATTGGTTGGATGGTTAAACGAGAGGGATAGCCGAAATTACCGGCTCATCACAGGGCATGTCAAAAGCTCTGTAGGCTTTATTCCCTGCAAGGACAAGAACGAAGGAAAGATCGTCATCGAGACGCTGAGGACCGAAGCCAAGATGAAGGGAAGCATCGTGAATGACCGCCCGGAAATGGATATCAAGATTCGCTTGGAGGGGAATATCGGCGCCGTGGAATGCAGCGGTTTGGATCTGTCTCAGCCTGCAACCGTTCGGGAGCTTGAAGCCGAGATGGAAAAGGACATAAAACAAAGCTTGGAGGCTATTGTCGAAAAAGTACAAACGGAGCTGAAAGTGGACATCTTCGGCTTCGGGGAAGCGCTTCGCCATTCGCATCCGAGAGCATGGAAGAGAATGAAGGAAGCGTGGAATGACCGGTACTTCCCGAACCTTGAGACCCGTATCCATGTGGATTACAAAATCCGGCGGACCGGCACAACCAATGACACGTTTCTAAACGATATTAAGGAATGAGGCGAGCGCATGCTGAATATTGCGATCATTGCAGTTTCTGCCGCGGTTATAATCTGGCTTGAACTGCCGAGGATGCTTCGTGAACAAGAATACAGGGAAATCTGGGGGTTTGCCGCATTCTTAATGGTGGCTATGGGTATCAGCGTGGCTCAGACGATCATGCACGATATCCCCACACCCGTGAATGTGATCACCATGGTGTTCAAACCGTTCAGTGATTGGCTCTCCGCGGTAGGTTTGATTCAATAGGAAAAGGAGCGGGAAAGATGCATGTAGTAAAAATTTCTTTGCGACAAGTCAGCATTTTGACCGCCTTGTATACGATCGGCAGCGCGATACTGATCGTTCCTTCGGGATTAGCTTCCATAGCCAAGCAAGATGCTTGGATCGCTTGTCTGGTAGGGACGGGTCTCGGATTCATCATTTTGGCGGTGCAGCTGCAATTGTTCAGAAAGCACCCGGAAGTGAATTTGATGCAATGGTCCGAGAAGCTGTTTGGAAAATGGCTCGGCAAAACGATCAGCTTTCTGCTCTTGCTTACGTTGTTCCTAGGCGGTCCCACCACGGTATTGCATGAAATCGGCATCTTCATGACCATCCAGATGCTGCCGGAAACCCCGATTCAGGCGATTATTTTCCTTTTCGGTGCTCTAGCTGTTCTGGGCGTGCGATTGGGGCTGGAGGTGCTGGCCCGCACGGCGGAGATGATGTTTCCATGGTTCCTGCTCCTGTTCGTGTCGATGAGCCTCTTATTGTTATCGGAGATTCGATGGGAATATGCAGGCCCCATTCTCGAATCAGGCGCCAGCCCCATCTTCCCGGCAGCACTCTCTTTTGTCAGCATTGCCTTCCTGCCCCACATCGTGTTGATGGTCATTTTTCCAGGGGCCGTCAACCGATCGGCGGAAGCCTACAAAGCCGTATATATCGGAAGCTTGGTTGGTGCTGTCGCGCTATTCTTGATTATTGGGCTATCGATTTTGGTCCTGGGTCCGGACCTTACGGCAAGAAATATGTATCCAAGTTATATGCTGGCCAAGAAAATCAATATCGGAAATTTCCTTCAGCGGATTGAGGCGGCCATGGCGGTGATGTGGTTCATCACGTTATTTTTTCGGATCTCGCTTTATTTTTATGCCATTGCGATCGGCATCAGCCAAATCTTCCATATTAAAAACTATCAGCCGCTGGTCATGCCGCTCGGGTGGATTCTGGCCGCCGTTTCCGTCTTCATCTATCCCAATGTTCCGTTCAAGCTGCATTGGGACGCAACCATTTGGGTTCCGTATACGATCACTATCGGCTTTCTTTTCCCATTGGTGCTGCTCGTCATATATGGCATGCGTAAAATGCTGCCCAAAAAATCAAAAAAGCAATCGGATTCGGCTTGAGCCGCATTGATGCAATGGGCTGCGACTCCGTGCCAATGTATGGAACAGAGCCGCCAGTATGCACAGAAAGACGAGCCGAATCCGGTTGCCGGGATTCAACTCGCTTGGGCGCCACTTGGGGCTCGCAAGTCCTTTTTAGGGACTTGCTGCTCGCTTGGGCGCCTCTTCGGGCCTCACAAGTTCCTTTTCGGGACTTGTTGCTCGCTTGGGCGCCTCTTCGGGGCGCACAAGTCCCTTTTCGGGACTTGTTGCTCGCTTGGGCGCCTCGTTGGGCTTCACAAGTCCCTTTTCGGGACTTGCTGCTAGCTTGGGCGCCTCTTCGGGGCGCACAAGTCCCTTTTAGGGACTTGCTGCTCGCTTGGGCGCCTCTTCGGGCCTCAGAAGTCCCTTTTCGGGACTTGTTGCTCGCTTGGGCGCCTCTTCGGGCCTCACAAGTTCCTTTTCGGGACTTGTTGCTCGCTTGGGCGCCTCTTCGGGGCGCACAAGTCCCTTTTCGGGACTTGCTGCTCGCTTGGGCGCCTCTTCGGGCCTCACAAGTTCCTTTTCGGGACTTGTTGCTCGCTTGGGCGCCTCTTCGGGGCGCACAAGTCCCTTTTCGGGACTTGCTGCTGGCTTGGGCGCCTCGTTGGGCCTCACAAGTCCCTTTTCGGGACTTGCTGCTCGCTTGGGCATGGGAGCCACTTCAGTCTCACAAGTCCCTCTTGTTGCTGGCCCTCAGCAGCACCACCTTGGGTGCTGCGCTCCATCTACCTTATTTCGAATTTTTCATATCATGAGATATTTAAAATAAATAAATCTATACTCCCCATCTAACCATTCCTTCCACTAACCTACTAATCCAACTAATCCATTTACTCAATCAAACATTCCAACTAATCCAACTAATCGATTCCAATCTAACTGATCAATCCAATCTGACTAATCCATTCAACATCAAACATTCTAACTAATCCATCTACTCCATCAAACATCTATGAATCCACCTGTCGTTCCAATTATTTTTTATCCCACACATTTGATTCCACTCGCATTACTTCAATACTGTTATCCCCTACGATTGACGTTTGCCTCCATACGTTTGCTTCCACCCATATTTTACTTTACCGTTACTACTCCACCCGCTTATTGTCGCAATCGCAGCTTTACTTCGACGCAGACTCCTGCGCCATCAGCTCCCGCGCATATTCGTTCAGGTTGATGGACTTTCCGTGGTTCAGGCGGGATTCCTCCGCCGCAAAGGCAATGAGATGACTCCGGACGGAGGCGCTGGCCGATGTCAGGCTCTCCTGGCCGCTATAGCCTCTTACCTCTTGCAGGAAACTCGCCACGATCCCGCTGTCGCCGCCGCCGTGGCCGCTTGCCTGGGAAGGGATGGAGATTTCCGTCTTCTGTCCGGTCAAAAAGTCGTACACCGTGATGGTTCCTTCCTCGCCGCGAAGCTCCCCGCGCGTCCCCATGATCTGGATTCGGCGTTCCTGCTCGTAGGTGAACCCGCACATGCTGAACATGGCGGTGGCCCCGCCCTCAAACTCCATATTGACGACCTGGTGATCGACCACATTATTGTCGCTCCGGTAGACACAGCGTCCGTAGTCGGTATCGCGAAGGCCTTGAATGATATTCGCCTTGGTCAGCTCATGCGTAAAATGCCCTGCCCATCCCTTGTACTGATCACTCAAATAGAACCGGGGGGCCGAGTAAGGACATGTGGATTCTACCTTGCAGTCCAGACAGCGGTCAGCCGATCCTTCCGGCGCCTGATCCTCGCGAAAATGCATCAGGGAGCCGAAGGACGTAACCTGCGTGCAGGGCCGGTCCATCAGCCAAGACAGCACATCCATATCATGACAGGATTTGGCCAAAATCATCGGGCTCGCCTTGTCAGAGTTATTCCAATTTCCGCGCACAAAGCTGTGAGCGATATGCCAATACCCCACGTTCTCGTTCAGCTGGATCGAAGCGATCTCCCCGATCGTCCCCTGCTGAATCACGCGCTTGATCGTGCTCCAAAACGGGGTATACCGAAGAACGTGGCAAATGGTCAGCAGCCGGTCGTTCTCCCTTGCCGCCTGCTCCATCTCCAGACACTCCTTCGGATCCGGAGACATCGGCTTCTCCAGCAGCACATGATACTTCTGCTTCAGCGCCTGCATCGTCGGTCCGTAATGCATCCGGTCCTGCGTGCAGATAACCGCGATATCGGCAAGCCGGGGTTCCGCCAGCAGCGGCTCCCAGGATTCATAGCATCGTTCCGGCGGGATACCGTGATTCTTGGCGAACCGGAGTCTGCGCACAGGATCCGCCTCGGCCACGGCGACGAAGGTCAGCTCATGCGGGTAATCCAGCGCATACGGGGCATAGCCCCCGGCGCCGCGGGCGCCTGCTCCGATCAGGATTGCTTTTAGTTGTGTCATGTCATGTCGCTCCTTTGCATTCACACACATTCACAGTTGTATGAACATCTTGTTTATTGGTTGTAGCGTTCCGCCGCCGACTCGTAAATGGCGAGATAGCGGTCGAGTCCCATTTTCTGCAGATTGGCGACATATTGGTCCCAATTGTCAAAGGACTCGTTGCCTGAAATGAATTTATCCCTCATTTCATCCACGTAGGTGGTAATGTCCGTCTGAATGCCGGTAAGCTCGGACTGCTCATCGGCCGTAAAGTTGAACGGCGGCCATATTTTGTCCTGCGGGATAACGTAAGGTTCGGCTTTTTTCGCATTTTCCACGGAGGTCGGTAGCCCTTCCGCCCCTTTAAAATACTTCTGCGTTACGAAGCCCGGATAATAGCCGCCCGGCCAGATCAAATATTGTCCGACCGCCTGGTCCAGATTCAGCCCGTCCGGGTTGTTCTTGATTTCGTCGACGTAATCCACGTTACCGTCCGCATCTTCCTTATACGTCTCGTCTTTCCAGCCCATAAAGAACAGCCTGATGCCTTCATCGCTGTAGAAGTAGTCCATCCAGCGGATCATGGCTTCCGGGTTTTTCGCTTTGTCCGTGAGGACGAACATGCCGATATTGCCAAGCGGGGATCCGGTTGCGGTGTACATCTGATCTCCATGCGGTCCCTTCAGCACCGGCAGGCCCACATAACCTTCCTGGTTATAGATGGCGACCGGATCCACATTGTCTACGACGCCAAGAAGCCCTTCCACGCCCTTCGCATCCACCTCGGTGCTCTTCACGGACATGATGTCCTGCTCCAGCAGGCCGTCCTTGTACAGCTTGTTAACGTACTGCAGGAGCTCTTTATACCGCGGATCGGTCGGAATGAACCGGACCTTACCGGTCTCGGGATCCGAGTCGACGTATATATTCGACGTCCCGTGATTGTTGAGGCCGAACGAACCGCGTAAATAATTCACGATACCCGCCGCTCCGACGCCGCCCCAGGCGATTTCATCCTTCTGGCCGTTCCCGTTCGGATCGTTCTCTTTAAACGCCTTCAGCATATTGTAAAAATCATCAAGCGTCTGCGGCTCGGATAATCCGAGCTTGGTCAGCCATTCCGACTTCACCCACGGCGTGCCGTACAGCACGGATTTGAATTCCGGATCATACAGCGTCGGCAGGCCGTAGATATTGCCGTCCGGCATCGTAATCCCTTTCTCGATGATCGGATACTTCTCCATGAGGGCCTTAAAGTTCGGCGCGTACTGATCGATAAGATATTCAGCGGTATAAATGCCCCCTGCTTGCCGTATTTCAGCAGGTCTGCCCGCGGGAACGCCGAAGCGTAGAACATTTCCGGATAATCGCCGCCGGCGAGGAGCAGATTCCGTTTTTCCGCCAAATTGTCTTTATGCACCGTGTCCCACTGGACCTTGATGTTGGTCGTCTTTTCATATTCCTGCCAAAGCTTGATATTGTTCCAGTCCGCATTGGCAAAGAACTTTCCGGCAAAGCCGGTCACCGTAATCGGCTCCTTCACGATCGGAAACCCCGTCTCATTCAAATTGGCGGCCGTTTCGCCCGGCGTTTCTCCTTCCTTCGTCCCTCCCGGATTGTTCGGGCCGCAGCCGGCCGCCAGCGACACCGACAATACGCAGGTCAGCAGAAGACCTCCCCATTTCTTCAGCTTCATCCTTTATCCTCCCTTTTTCTCATCATCCATTCATTTATCCATGCAAGGAATTATCCTTTGATGGCTCCGATCATGACGCCTTTCACGAAGTACCTCTGCAGAAACGGATAGAGCGCAAGCACCGGTAAATTCGCGACAACGAGAACCGCATATTTGATGCCTTCCACTTCCCGTTGCTGCTTGATCGCCGACTCGGTCGACATCTTCACCATGTCATTCGTTTGACCTTGAATGAGAATTTCGCGCAGGATCAGCTGCAGCGGAAATTTCTCCTTATCCGATAAGTACAAGAGTGCGTTGAAGAAAGCATTCCAGTGTCCGACCGCATAGAACAAAATGGTTACGGCAATGATCGGCATCGACAGCGGCAGGATGATCCGGGTCAAAATTTTGATATTCGAGCAGCCGTCGATGGTCGCCGCCTCCTGCAGCTCGTTCGGAATGGACTGCTGGAAGAAAGTTCGCATAATGATGATGTTCCAGATGGATACGGCGTTCGGTATGATCATGACCCAAAGTGAATTCAGCATGCCCAGGTTCTTGATGAGCAGATAGGTCGGGATCAGCCCGCCGCTGAAAAACATCGTGAAAACGAGCAGTGCCATGATCGCATTGCGCCCGACAAAGTCCTTCCGCGACAGCGGATAAGCCGCAAGAATCGTCATTGTCAGGTTGATGAGCGTCCCGAGCGAAGTGTAGATCAGCGTGTTGGTAAAGCCGCTGATGATATCCTGATTTTGAAATATTTTGACATAGGAGTTCAGATTGAAGCCTTTTGGCCACAGCAGCATTTCGCCCCGAAGAACCGTCTGCGGATCGCTGAAGGATGCGCTTAGCACGAACAGCAGCGGGTACAGGACAATGAGCGTGACGAGGATCAGGATCGTGTAATTAATGATGTTGAAGATGCGGTCTCCCCTGGATTCGATTTGCATGATACTAAAGCGCCCTCCCCTACCAAAGACTTGTTTCGCTCACGCGTCTGGAGATAAAGTTCACGACAACCAACAGCACGAAGTTGATGACGGAATTAAACAATCCGACGGCGGCCGAGAAGCTGTATTCGGCATTCTGGATCCCCATCCGGTACACGTAGGTGGCAATAATGTCGGAGCTCTCCATGTTCAAATTGTTCTGCATCAGCAGCACCTTCTCAAAGCCGATGCTCATGATGCTTCCGATGTTCAATATCAGCAAAATGATGATCGTCGGCATGATGCCGGGAATGTTAATATGCCAGATCCGCTGGAGCCGTGTAGCCCCGTCCACCCTCGCGGCTTCATGCAGCTGGTTGTCGATGCCGGCGAGCGCAGCCAAATAAATAATGGAGCTCCATCCCATGGTCTGCCAAACATCGGACAGCACGTACAGTGTTTTGAACCAGCCCGGCTCAGTCATGAAATTAATCGCCTTGCCGCCGAACATCTCAATAAAATGATTGAGGATGCCGTAGCGCGGCGACAGGAAAATCATCATCATCCCGACGACCACGACGATCGACAGGAAATGCGGTGCGTAGGTTATCGTCTGTACGAATCGCTTGAATTTCTCGGCACGTATCTCATTCATGAGCAGCGCCAAAATGATCGGCACCGGGAATCCGACGGCCAGGCTGTACAGCCCGATTCCGAGCGTATTCTTCATCAGGCGCCAGAAATAATAGCCGTTGAAAAACCGTTCGAAATGGTCGAGTCCGACCCAGGGGCTGCCCCAAATCCCTTGGGTTGCAATAAAATCCTTAAATGCAATCTGGATTCCGTACATCGGCACATACTGGAACAGGATGTAGTAGGCAATGACCGGAGAGATCAGGACGTACAGCTGCCAATTACGCCAGATCCGGTTCCACTTATAGCGGCTGCGTTTCGTTTCAGTTGCCGCGATGGCTGGAGACTGCAGCGACGTGTTGGCCAATTTAGCATCACCTCATTGAGAAATAGTAGGGGGACGAAGAATCGGTGTAGACTGCCCCCGAAATGACAGCGCTTGCAATTTTGTAATTAAAAAAATGAAGGTTTCCCCTCCCTGCATACGATAATGCTTTTTCGAAAATGAGATCCACCATCTTCCCCCTTTTGGTTTGTTCGTTGTGCCACATTGGCAACCATAAAGCTATCTATGCATTAAACCCATGTGACATAGGGTTTAATCCTTTTTGGATATAGACTCAAATTAAAAGATATCATTTGGATGATAATTTGGACCTCTTTAAGCAGGCAGTTTCTAGAATAATGGGGTTAGACGAGATATTTAGGGACGGTGACTCGTATATATAAAAGCTTGTTATACAAGCAAAATAAACGAAGACAAGACAAAATGAGTTCTATAGAGGAAGGTGCTGGGTAAATCCAAAACATGATCAAAAATATCCAAAAACCTTTGATTTTTTTCCCATGATAATATAGCCGCATCGTAATTGTCAAACATTTTTTTGGATTAATTTTGGTGTTATTCCTGGAATTTTGGCGCAAAAACATCACAAATACAGCTGAAAAGCAATACAAAAGCAGAAAAAAACACTACAAAAACAGCGCAAAAACAGCCGCAAGCTTTGCAAGCTTGCGGCTGCTATTTTTACGCCTATTTCCTACTCGTGATCGAATTGCACACGGCCATACTATTACATTCGATCCAATCTGGAGGACTCCCGAATGATCAAAGAGCAGGGCAGCAAAATTTTGGTAGCCGCCTTGAAATGTCCGTCCAAGTAATCGACGATGGATTTCGCGGCGACTCTGCCGATTTCATGCTTCGGCACCGAAACGGACGTGAGCGGCGGGGTCGTATACTGCGCTACATCGATATTGTCCATGCCGACAATCGCAATATCCCCCGGGATGGTGCCGCCGTTCTCAATCACCGCCCGCATGGCCGGAATCGCCAGCATGTCGCTCGCGCAAAATACCGCTGTCGGCCATTCCTCCTTCGGAAGCTTGCCCAATAAATCATTCATGTGGCTGAAGCTTCGATCCACGTTCCAGCCGGTGTTCATGATCCAGTCCTTCCGCAGCTCAAGATTCGCTTCAAGGATCGCGAATTTGTAGCCGACATACCGCTCCTCGCTCTCCATTTGATTGGAATAGGCAGGTCCCCCGATAAAAGCGATCCGCTTGTGCCCTTGATCAATCAAGTGGCGCACCGCGGATCTGGCGGACAGCACCCGGTCACAATCCACCACCGGGACGGTCAAGCTTTCATCGTTTAAGCTTACCCCCATAATCGCGACGCCTTCCTGCTGGATGAGCTCAAACAATTCCTGGTCATACCAGCTGATCGCAACCAAGCCCTGGGCCCCGGTCTCCTTCAGCATCAGCCGCAGCCGTTCTGCATCGCTAACCTCCTCGCAGGTGCGAACGATGGCCGGAGGCTGTCCGAGCTCCTCCATTTTTTCATGGAAGCCTGCAAGAACCTTCGAGAAATAAGGATGGTCATCCATCAGAAGCTGAGGAACGATACAGACGATTCGCTTGATCTCCGTTCCATTATCACGTGCTGTCTGCATCGGTTCCTGAAGCTTATACCCCAGCTCAAGCGCCGCCTCCCTGATTCTCTGCTTGGTGTCTTCGCTGACCGGACGGCTTGTATCGTTGCTGATTGCCCGCGAGACCGTGGATATGGATACCCCGACCCGCTCGGCAATGTCTTTTAGTCTAGCCAAACGTATTTCCTCCTCCGCAAAGTTGGAGCCAAATTCTCGCTTTCTATTGATCCTATCATACCTTGGACCCATTTAGAGCGTCAAATCGCGCCGAAGAGGAGGATGTATACCACGAAACCGCAGCAGACGGAATCGGCGAATAAGCCTTAGGATCAGGAAGATACGACCGTCCGTCCGGCCTCCTTCTCCTGCTTCCCGATACGGAACAGCACCAGTGCCAGCCCCACAGCAATCGCAACACCCGCTGCCCCAAGCCATGTGATTGATGATAGAGATATGCTATTAACGGCAATACCGCCGAGTCCGGCCCCCGCAGCCATGGACAGCTGCATCACCGACTGGTTCAGTCCCAGCATGACTCCGGATGATTCCGGCTCCAGCTGGACCAGGTTGAATTGTTGTGTCGGACCGGACGACCAGGCGGACAAAGACCATAGGATCAGCATGGCGAACACTGGAAAAGCTGCAGCGGATGCATTCGTGAACGATAGCAGGGCTAACGCAAAAATGTGGATGATCATCCCGAAGGTAAGGGTCAAGGATACACCCCACCGGTCGGTGCTGTATCCGCCGAATTTCGACCCGACCAGGCTCGCAATGCCGAAAGCGAACAGCGCTGCGCTGATCCATTGTTCGCCCAAGCCGCTGACGCTTAGAAGATAAGGGGAAAGATACGTATAAGCTACGGAATATCCCCCAAGCCAGAAGAAGGTTATTCCCAAACCGAGCGCCACTTTCGGCTTTCGAAGCAGTGCAAATTGCTGAAGCAGCGGAACCGGAGCATCGCCTTGAATTTTCGGAATCGCTTTATATAAGACAACCATCGCTACGATACCCAGAACGGCAATCAGGCCGAACACCGACTTCCAGCCGAAAGCGGCGGCTGTCACGCGCCCGAGCGGGACACCGATAATGAGCGAAGCGGTAAAGCCCATGACAACCGTGGCAATGGAGCTTGCCTGCTTGCCCTGCGGTGCGATGCGGGCGGCGATGCCGAGCGCGGTGACGACCACCATCCCTGCCCCCATCGCCATAATGATGCGGGCAATGACAAAGGGAACATAGCCGGGAAGCGCGAACGACAATAGATTCGCAACAACAAACAGTCCGAGCGAATAAACCAGCAGCCGCTGGCGTTCCAGCTTCGCGGTCAGCGCCATCAACACCGGGGTCAGAACGGCGTACACCAGCGAGAAAATCGTAATCAGCTGGCCCGCGGCCGTAATGGTGATGCCGAGGGAATCCGCGATTTTGTCCAAGATCCCCGAGATGATGTATTCCGATGTCCCTACTAAAAAACTCACGATAGCCAGCAAGTATATTTTCCAAGCATTCTTCATAATTCCACTCCTTATATATTTAAATATCGCAAAATATCGATATATGAAACCAATAAATATACATATCGTAATATGTAGATATGTAGTGCGGAACAAGACTGAATATTCCTTGGCCAAGGAAGCATTCAGTTCTTGTAGGTTATATTTCCTGCTTCAAATATTCGCCGATTTGACGGATGACTTCCTCATCACGCTTGTAATACGTAAATTTGCCGATCCGCTCGGTCTTGATCAGTCCGGCCCGCTGCAAAATGGACAGATATTGCGAAGCTGTCGATTGCGTCATATTCAATTTCTCGGTCACCTGGCTCACGCATACCCCGATTTCCCTCATATCAATCCCTTCATGGGGCGTAAAATGCTGCTCAGGCTCCTTAAGCCACCGCAAAATATCAAGCCGCGATTCATTGGACAGTGCTTTGAAGATTTCGATTGGTTTCATACGAATCATTATATCGTGAATTATCGATATGTCAACGGTCGTTTCCGGTCGGACATTACGTGATCATCTTCAGAATGTTCACGATCTCCTGTTCCGTTCTCGAATCCTGCACGGAATCAACATGATCCGGCTGGAACAACTGGTATTTTTTCAACTGGTAAAAGTCCATCAACGCCTGCTTTAAGGTCATGTCGTAATGAATCGAGAACAGCGGGTCCATGATCCGCCGAAGCACGGCATCATCTTGAACCATAAACAATGCGGCATTCAAACGGTTGAAGACGCCTTGCTCCATCCCTGCCTCGAAAAAAGTCTCCAAGTTTCGATATCGGATCTGCTGTGCTGCAATCAGACGGTCAAACAGCGTCGGGTAGGAATCTCTCAGATCTTCCAGGAAGAGATCCGACACATAAACGACGCACCGCAGCGATTGCTCGTATATTTTCTGAAAGCGTTCGGCAAAATCGATGTCCTGCTGAATAATGCAGGTTACGCGGCGATAGGCGCATTCGAAGCCGCGACGGAAGCCCAAATCAAGCGGCAATTCGATGTCAACGTACTTGGGGTCCTTCGCACGACGCAAGCACTTCTTCCCCATTTCAGGCAAAGCGACGGCGGTACGGTCATCAATGTATCCTCCGTTGGCGGAAGAGTGGCTTTTCCGCTGCTGTCGCTGTATCATGCGAGCAAATGGGCCATCGAAGGCTTTTCGGAATCCCTTTTTTACGAGATGGCTGCTCATCAAATCAAGGTGAAGCTCGTAGAACCCGGCAACGTGGCCACGGATTTTACCGGACGCTCCCTCGATCTGTTGACCGATACGTCGCTCGATGCTTACGCCTCGTATACGGAAACGGTTCTGCAAAAACAGATGAACAGCTTTGACGTTCATGCTTCCGAACCGAAGCTCATAGCGGAAACGATCTTCGAAGCGGCAACCGATCCGTCCGATCGCTTCCGTTATTTGGTTGGGGCTGATGCCCATTACCTGATGGATCTGCGAAGCAAAACATCGGATGAGGAGTTTATGGCAGGCATAACGAAGCAGTTCAGCTGAAGATCAGCAAAGATGCAAGCCGCCCTACAGCCTTATTTTCCAGGCTGGGGGCGGCTTATCCAGATTAATGGCTGGATGTCACCCGCTTTGCTCGGCCTTCTCCACGTACAGCCGGCAGCAGGGACAACAGGCCCAGAACGGCTAGCAAGGCGCCGACCCAAAGCGGTGAAGCCAGGCCCAGTCCAGCATCAATCGTCAGCCCGCCTAAAGAAGACCCTACCATGACCCCCAAGCTGATCACCGAGCTGTGAATCGTCGTAACAATGGATCCCGTATCGGCTACGCGCGTTACCCGGGTAGCCATCGCAGGGTTCATCGGCACGCCAACCAGACCGACGATCACAACGGAGATCACAGCGATCGCGGGGCTGTGAACGAACAGGCCGAACATCACGAGCGCAGCGGTCAGTGCGGTCAAGCCAATCGTCAGAATCGGCATCATGTAATGATCCGCCAGCCTGCCGGTAACGATGTTGCCGATGACCGTCGCGATGCCGTAAACGCCGAGCAGCATGGGTACGGTCTCAGCACCGAAGCCTGACAGATCGGTGAGTATCGGGGAAAAATAGCTGAACGCGGCGAAGGTCCCCCCGATGATCAGCATGCTGGTGGAATATGCCGCCCACAGCCTAGGATTCTTAAGCGCGCCGATCTCCTCCCGAAAGCTGATCTTCTCGGACTTCGGCATGGACGGGATCGTGAACAGGCCGATAAGTCCCGATATGAGCAATAGAATCACAACCGCCCAGAAGCTCGCTCGCCAGCCAAATTGCTGTTCGATCCAGATTGCAAGCGGCAGGCCGATGGCGGTAGCCACCATCAATCCGCCTAGAACGATCGAGGCTGCACGTCCTCTGGCACTCGGGCCCACCAGGCTGAAGCAGATCGTCAGCGATATGCCGAAGGCCGCGGCGGAGGATAGGCCGGTCATGATCCGGGCCGCCATCATCACCTCGTAGCTTGGAGCCATAGCGCCAAGCACCTGACCGGCCAAGAAGATGGCGGAGACGATCATGAACGATTGCTTTCGCGGCACTTTCAGCAGGACAGCGGTCAGCAGCGGCCCTCCCACGATCATCCCCGCGGCATATGCAGTGATCAAGTACCCGATCGCTGCCACCGATACTTGGAATTCCGCAGACAGTGCAGGCATGATCCCCGCGACCATAAACTCGGAGGTCGTCATGGAGAAAATCATAAGACCCATAATATAAATGGATAACGGCATACAAAATCCACTCCTTCACAAATATTTTTGTAGTGATTGGTACAAAAATTGGTCGGTCATCGTCTATGCCGCACCAGGCTCTTATTAGCGGACATGGGCCCACTCGGGCTTTCACTCGGAACTGTACCGGGATTACCTTCTTCACCAGACTTTATAGGGCCTCACCGAACCATTCACCGAACCTCTTAGCGGGCTGACACCGGACCGTCAAACGTTTTCTGGGAGCTGCTTTTTAGCAGTCTCAACTTTTTTACTACACAGTACAAAATTGAAGTAATTAAACGACTTTATCGCCGCCCGCCCTGTCTAAACGAAGCCTGCAATGGCTGCAGGACGATGCTGCCCGGCCTCAACGTCCGGAAAATACGCTATGCTGTTCTCACTGTAAACGGCTCCTTTCCTAAGTTTCCAGCTCATTATATATATTTTGTAACGATCGGTCAATAAGCTTCGCCAGCCTATTCCCCGACTTGAGCAAAGGTCCATTCTCACGTAACAACCCAAACGCGAAAACCCCCGCCTCACTTTCCGTAAGACGGGGTTTCCTGCGCTTCCGCTCCTTGCTTGCCTACGCCTGCACTTCTTGCGCAGCGTCCAACAGCACGGCGTTGATTCCGTTCAGGAATGCGAGCGCGCTGGCCTTGATGATATCCGTGTCCATCGCGCGGCCGGAATAGCTCTTCCCTTGGTACTCGATTCGGATGTTAACCCGGCCGATGGCCTCTTTGCCGCGGGAAAGGCTGTTGATTTTGTAATCCTTCAGCTCAACGTCCAGGCCAACGATCGTCTTGATGGCGCCGTACAGCGCATCGATCGGGCCGTCTCCCACCGTGCTGTCCTGCACGGTCTCCCCGCCTTTCTTCAGCTTGACGGTAGCCGTAGGGTGCAGGGCATTCGTGACGACCTGGAAGGAATCCAGCTCATACAGATGGCTGCCGGCGTCTTCGTAAGTCCGGTGATGCGTAACCAGGTAAAAGACGTCATGGTCGTACACTTCCTTCTTAGCGTCGGCCAACTGAAGAAATTTCGCGAACAGCGCCTCGAATTCCTCGCCCTCGCCTGCGTCAAAGCCCAGCTTCTCGACCGCGTTTCGGAAGGCGTGTCTTCCCGAACGGGCCGTCAGAATCAGCTCCATGCTGTCGGCGCCAACCTCCTCCGGCGACATGATCTCATACACCTGCTTATCCTTCAGCAATCCGTCCTGATGGATGCCGGAGGAGTGGGCAAAGGCGTTCTCGCCCGTAATGGCCTTGTTCACCTGCACATCCAGCCCCGTCAAATACGTCAGCAGGCGGGAGGTCTTGATCAGCTCCTTCGTCCGGATGTTCGTGCTCGCGTTGAAATAATTCTCCCGCACCTTCAATCCCATCACCACTTCCTCCAGCGATGTATTGCCGGCGCGCTCTCCCAATCCGTTGATGGTGCACTCCACCTTCTCTGCGCCGTTCTTCACGGCTGCTAGCGTATTGGCCGTAGCGAGTCCCAGGTCATTATGACAATGAACGCTTAGAATGACTTGATCGTTCAGGTTTTTGAGCCGCTCCTTGATTTTGTGAATCAGCTCGCCGAACTCTTCCGGCACGGCATAACCGACCGTATCGGGGATGTTAATCATCGTTGCCCCCGCTTTGACGACCGCTTCGATCGTTGTCCACAGGTATTCGAAGTCGGACCTGGAAGCGTCCTCTGTGGAATATTGCACCTGCGGCAGCAGCGTTTTCGCATATTTCACCGCATCGACGCCCATTTGCAGCACCGCATCCTTGGAGCGGTTGAATTTCTTCTCGACATGGATATTCGAGGTTCCGAGCACGATATGAATCAGCGGGTTTTGCGCCAGCTTGATGCTTTCGTACACCGCGTCGATGTCGCTCTTCACGGCCCGCGCCAGCGCGGTAATCGAGACGCTGTCACCTACGGTTCGTGCAATTTCCCGGACGGACTCGAAATCCCCGGCCGACGAAGCAGGAAAGCCCGCTTCAATGATGTCCACGTTCAGCCGTTTCAGCTGCTGGGCAAATTCAATCTTCTGGTGCACGTTCATTTTCGCGCCCGGTACCTGTTCTCCGTCGCGCAAGGTTGTGTCAAGGACGATAATGCTTCGTGTCATTTCTGATTCCTCCCCGGAAAGTTATCGTTGATCTATATCTATTTCAAGCGGGGTTGGTTAAACCCGGAATTTAACCAACAAAAAACCCCGTCTCTGCTATAGAGACGAGGTTGAACCCGCGGTACCACTCTAATTCATTTTACAAGTAAAATGATCTTCTTCGATGGCCATCACCATCTATCCCTGTAACGGTGGAACTCCGGCTTACCCTACATTGTCAGGCAGCTGTTCATAGACGAGTTCAAAGGGAACGACATTACCGTTTCGCACCTGCCAACGGCTCTCTGAAAAGTCATTTCGCTTCTACTATTTCTAATCGAAACATTTGGATTATGCGATTGAATTGATAACTATGTTAGGGAATGAACAGCGATTTGTCAACCCTTTATTTCCCAATTGGTTATACCAATGAGTGCGCCGGCAGCAAGCCGGATTTTCTCACATTGTCCAGGAAGTCCTGGAACTCCGGAATATTCAGCTGCTGAGCCGCGTCGGACAGAGCGGTCGCCGGATCGGGATGAACCTCCACCATGACGCCGTCCGCGCCGGCAGCGAGGGCCGCTCTTGCACATGGAGCCAAAATATCCTTGCGTCCCGTAGAATGCGTAACGTCCACGAGCACTGGAAGGTGGGTTTCCTGCTTCAGGATCGGCACCGCCGAGATGTCCAGCGTATTTCTTGTAGCCTTCTCATAGGTCCGGATTCCGCGCTCGATCAGCATGACCTGCGTATTGCCGCGGGATACGATGTATTCGGCGGCATGCACGAATTCATCGATCGTAGCCGCAAGCCCGCGCTTCAGCAGAACCGGGGTCTTGACGTCGCCCGCTGCTTTGAGCAGCTCGAAATTTTGCATATTCCGGGCGCCGATCTGAATGACATCGATATAGTCGCAGGCAAGCTCGATATGAGCTGGATCCACGATTTCGCTGATCGTTTTCAATCCGAATTCGGAAGCCACTTCCTTCAGAATTTTGAGCCCCTCAACGCCCAGGCCTTGGAAATCATACGGCGATGTTCTCGGCTTGAACGCCCCGCCGCGCATCACGGTGATGCCCGCTTCTTTCAGGGCCTTTGCGACCTGGCGAACCTGTTCGTAGCTCTCAACCGAGCATGGTCCAGCAATCATAACCGGCGTTCCGCCGCCAATGACCGTATCCCCAAGCTGGATCAAGGTGTCCTCCTTCTTCTTCTTGCGGCTGACGAGCAGATGCTTCTTATGGTCGACCTGCTGCAGCTTCAGCGATGCCTGGAAGATCTGCTTGAACAGATGCCGCACCGTTTCGTTATCGAACGGGCCGTGGTTGTGCTCGACCAGGGCATCCAGCATTTTTTTCTCGCGTACCGGGTCGAAATTCGGCACTCCCTGCTTCTGCTTCTCCTGCCCGATCTCCTGGGCTAGGCGCGCCCGCTCCGACAGCAGCTCCAGCAGCTGCAAATTGACGGAATCCAGCTCTGATCGCAATTGCTCCAAACGTCCTTGACTCATATCGAATCTCTCCCTTATGTGTATGATCTGATATAAATAAAAAAGACCCCCCGCCGCAAGGGACGAGGAGTCGTGGTACCACCCTTATTAGATATGCAAAAAAACAGTTCCTTCTTCGCTTATCTCACTTGAACCTCTTAACGCGAGGGCCTCGGGTAAACCTACCGCTTCCCATTCTTAGGAATGCAAAGCTATCGGAATACCGGCTCCGGAATGAACTTCGGCGGAGAATCTTCACCCGGGCGCTCTCAGTCGGTGGCAGCCCTTTCCTGTCAGGAAGCTTCTGTCGCTTACTCTTTCCATCATTGCTTGTTGCAGCATGTCTTGTTATGAATTTATAAAGCATTGTATTACACACGGCAAAGGAATTGCAAGAGTTTATTTTAAAGCTTAGGTGCTTTGGTGTGGTGAATCGCCAAATACAAGGGCAACGGACTCGAGGCCAGGCTTTGTATTAAAAAGAAATGCCGGCGGGTTCCGCCGCTTCCCTGTTCATCCATTTCCCGTTGGTGAAATCCGGGATCGCAACGGCGGCGCTTCCAGTCTCGATCGATTGTTCGGACAGGGCGGTCACCGCCATCCAGGACGCCATATCATAGACGTCGATCGGCATCTCCCTTTCCTGAAGAACACTCTCGACAAATGCGCGGAGGCACAGATAGTCCATCCCGCCATGGCCGCCCCGCACGCCGTCTTGCATGTATTCGGTCCACAGCGGATGCTCGTATTCCTGAAGGTAATGCTCAAAGGGTTCCCACTCATGGAGCGGACTTCGTCCTTCCAGGTGAATGACGCCTCCGTCCTCCATCCAGATGCCCCGGGTTCCCTGAACGCGCCCGCCGCGGGAATATGGACGGGGCAGCGACGTATCGTGGGTCAGCAGAATGGTCTCCCCGTTCGCACATTGAATCATGGTTGTTACGACATCGCCAAGGGCCATCTCCGTCCGTGCCACGGGATGGTCTTCGCCCAAATGCCGGCGGGCCCAATCCCTTACGCCGCGCGATTTGGTCGCCATGGAGGACAGCTTGGTCATCCGGTTTCCGCGATTGATATTCAGCAATTTGGCGGCAGGACCCAGACCATGCGTCGGGTACACGTCGCCGTTGCGGCGCAAGTAATTGTGGATGCGATAGTGGCGGTTCTCTATTCCTTTGGCAACCTCATCCCGTAGATCATGCCCGTATGCCCCTTGGCAGTGGATCAGCTCGCCGAACACTCCCTGACGGACCATATGCAGCAGCGCCATTTCCTCCCGGCCGTAACAGCAGTTTTCCAACAGCATGCAAGGCGTGCCGGTCGCTTCATACGTGCGCACGAGCTGCCAGCATTCCTCCAAAGAAGCGGCTCCCCCCACTTCCGACGCCACGGGCTTGCCGACCTGCATGGCCGCTATGGCAATCTCGCTGTGGCTGGTCCAGGATGAGGCGATAATAACCGCCTCAACATCCTCGCGACCGATGACCTCGCGATAATCCGAGCAGCTGGCTGGGGCAGGTCTGCCCATATCGGTTACCACTCTCGCGGCCTCTTCAAGCCGATCCTCGTAAAGATCGGATATGGCCGCAATTTCCACGTCCGGCATTTCTACAAGCAGCTCGAGCAGACTTTTGCCGCGCTTGCCCAGACCGATGAAGCCGAGCCGCAGCGTTTGTCCTCTCCCGCCGATCATCCTGTTCATATTTCGACTACGCTCCTTTTCGATTGGCAGGCTATAGATGCTTCCTTAACCTGCATCACGTAAAATGCTGTTTTCCGCGTTTCCCCTCATCGGCTTAAATATGCCGACCTCCGCGTAATTATTCCATTGATTCGAGGTATTGCCCGAACCGTTAATCCGGATATACCTCGCGGTGACTTCCGGAAAAAGGAACACCTCCGGTTCGGCCGTCAATCCCGAGCTGACCCCCTCTGCATACACCTGCTCCCAATGAACACCGTCCACTGAAACATCGATGGTGAAATAGGACTTTCTCGTATTTCCGCTGAAAAACGCGATCGATACCGCTCCAACCTGCTTGGCCTCGCCGAGGTCATACTGAATCCACTGCGGTCCCTCCGAGGTCCAGCGGGTAATCATGTCTCCGTCCATCGTTTTATCGGGCGTATGGCCTTGGTTCGCCTGAGGGACTGCGCTGGCCGTGACCTCCCGGACCGGCAGACGGAAGCCCGGAGGGGGATCGCCGATCAAAGGTCCGACCGTAAAGGCAATCGTATATCGGTTGCTCACTTCCGGCCTCGACGGATCGGTCACGTCAATATAGGTTTTTCCCGGAATACTTTCAGCCGTCTGGACCGAAACCTCATGACCGGACACCGCCTCGACCTTCGGCACCTTCGACCGCTCCCCGTACGGCACTGTCCATTCGTAATACGTGCGCTGCGGGTCAAATCCGGCGAGAGGGGTCCCGTCCACGAGGATGGATTCGGCTTCAGGCAGCGGAACCTTCTCAGGCAGCGGACCATCCGGGATCGTCCAATCATCGAGGCTGCGGACGTCCGGAGACACTTCCGGCAGCGGTGCCGAGGCTGTCAGCGGAACCATCCACAGGGACAGACGTCCTCCGGTCACGCCCTCCATATGGACGGCCAGCTTCCGAATGCCGTGATTGACGGTTTGCCCCGAAGGATTCGGCGTCCCTTCCAGCGGCTCAGCCTTCATCGCGCTAAACGCCGCTCCCTCCGGAGCGTCCAGCATCCGCACGTACAATTTCTTATCGTTCTGCGTCAACACGGCCTCTTGTCCGCTGCCGAGCACGTCGATCTCGGCTTCCGTGTGCATGAACCAATACAGCTCGGACGGCGACTTGAGTTCGAACTCGTCTTGAACAATCAATTGCTCGCGATCGCCGGTCAGCATCAATCCCCGCTTGTAGGACCATGCATCCTTCGGATACCGCTCGGTCAGGTCGATCACGCCAAATGCGCCGCGAGGCTTGGATTCGCTCCGGACAAGCGGTGCCTTGGCGCCGTAATCCTGCATAAACACAGGGTTTTCTTGCGGATTGATGACCATGACGTTCTGCCCCTGCGCGCCTTTGCGGTAATAAGTCCAGCGTTGACCGCCGGCATAATCCCAGAAGCCGGGGAGACTGTAATTCTCCATCCCCAAATCGGTTGCCCAGCGTTCTCCCAGCGCATCAAATACAAAGGTGCCGGCGTCCATATCGATATGGCTGAGCAGCGTATCGTTAAACCCCTTTATCGAGGCATACGCATCGTTCAGATTTGACCAGCCGCTGCGCATGGATATCGATTCGATTCCGGTAAATACCCGGTCGAGCGCTGCCGGCTGCTCGTCAAACATGCCCGGGCGGTAGAACAGCAGATAGTACGGGGAAAAAGCCCCTTCCCGCCGGGTCAGCTCCCCCGCATACCAGGCGTAATGCGGCTGATCGTAGAAATCGGCCATCCAGAGCGTTTGGGGATGCACGTTCGGCGTTGCCGAATCGTAAAAGTTAAAAAATCCTCCCGGCCCCCATAAATGCAGCGGATATTCCCCCGATGCCTTCACGCCCTTCAGCTCCGCCAAGCCATAGTCGGTTCCGAGCGTATTATGCATTGCAGCAATCTTATAAAAAAGGAACTCGGTCCCGTACTGCCAATAATGCGGCCCTTCAGGCCATGAGCCGTCCTCCGCGAAGAATCGAAGCGTATGCTGCAGCTTGCCGTAGGACCCCCGGAGAATTTCCAGTCCGGCTTGAGTCGCTTTCTCGTCATCGCCGAGCATGGCGAGCGCCGCAACGGCAAAGCTGCCGTTATCCACGAAATTGATGTTGTTGAACTCCCCATTATGGGTGAATTCCCCACGGTACCAAGCGAGTGCATGACTGAACGCATGCTTCATGACCGCCTCCCGGACCATGCTCCGCTCTTGTTCCGTCATGGCGTCGTACAGCCAGTCGTAAGCGAGCGTAAATCCAAGCGTCATATACGTTAAGGAGAGCATATTGTTATAGCGGCCTCCCCAATCCGGGAACGACGCGGCGGATTCAAGTTCCTGCACGGCCCGCTGTGCGTAAGCCTCATCCCCGGTTAGCCGGTACATCATCGCCGTACGGATCAGCAAATCCCGCACATTGCTGTTGCTCCCCCCGTTCGGAAGATAACCGTACGGCTCCGCATCCAGCAGCCGATCCGTTTCCCGCTTCAGCTGCTCAAACCAAGCCGTGACGTATTCATCCTTGCCGATCAGGCTGCGGGTTAGGGCAAAATCCTCCGCATTCGCCAGAACGCGCGGATGGACGCCTTCGTTGCCGCTGGATGCAAGCTTCCCCATCAAGTCTGTCTCATCCGGTATAACAAAAATATAGGCCTTGCCCGTAGCCGATTTCCCCGACGCCGTCGTTGCCGTCACTTCAAATGAATCGTAGCCGACATCATTCGAGGCAGGCGTATAAGTAAACGAACCGTCCGAAGCGAGAGACATTTCGCCGCGCGGAGCGCCGGTCAGCGTCCACTCCACAGCCTCCTCCGAGAGAAGACGGCCTATCCGCCCTTCTAATGGCGTGTTCTTCCCGGTGGAGTACCACAGGAGGTCAAGCACGGGCGGCCCGTCCTTCGGCAGCACCTCGATCATGGCCGCCGCGGCGGCGGGCCCTCCCTCCTTGCCGATGGCCACAAACAGGAAGGAATCCGGGCCGGCGTAATCCCGGTTCGGGTAATAGCGGAACGAACCGTCGGAAGAGACGCTTACCGTGCCGTGGCGGGGCGCCGCCGCCAGCTCAAAGGAAACGGAGCCGCCGGAGGTACCGGAGCTGTCCGCAGCGGTCAGCTGCCCGTCCAAAACGCCGTTTTCATTCACGGTGCCCGCATAGGGCTCGGCAGTCAACCCGGGTGGAGTGTCCACCGTGACCACGGCCTGCCTCGTTACGCCCGACGAATGGGAGGCGGCGGAAATGACCGAATAACCCGCATGATGCGCCGCGACCTCTCCCGTCTGGTACACCGACGCCGTGACCGTGTTGGAGGAGCTCCACTCCAGGAAGGTATCGGACGCATTCTCCGGTGCAAAGGATGCCTGAATGCGTCCGGCTTCGCCCGTTCTCAAGCTGATGATCTGCGGATCGAGCGTAAATTCCTCAAGCGGGACATATTCCCGAAGGGAAAGCTGGTCGAACCATACCGTGCCCGCCGATTTTTCCAGAAACGCCTCCACCTTTCCCTGCGGGCTGGCATCCATATCGGAAGCGACATGGATGACATGGCTGAAGCGGGTCCAATCCCGGGTTCCCTTCTGCCCTTGGACCGCATAGCTGATGCTGCTCGAGCCGTTCCGCTTGTACTGAAAGCGTACCACGACCTGATCCGTCACCTGCTCGAGCTTATACATGCCGGTGAGCAAGTAGCTCTTGCCGGCTTCAATCCCTGCCGCAGGCAGCGTAATCGCTCCCCGGTCGGTGCCGGAAGCGGTGCCGGAAATGGAAACCGAGCGGCTCCCGCTATAATACACGTCCTGATCCACCGCGAACACCGGGTTTCCGGCCGCCCTCCATTCGCTGACATGCTCCGGCGCGACCTGGTCCAGCCAGGTGGACTTGGCCGTTACGGCTTCAAAATCCGAATTCATTAGCAAATTGCCGGCCGGTGCCGCCCCTTGAGCCGAAACAGGCCTTCCCGCCGCAGGAAACACCCCCGCCGTAAGCGCGATGACCAGAACCATGGACAGCCAGCGCTTGAAGTTGAAGCTCATCATCCATTCCTCCCTCTCACAAGGATTTACTTCGGGTTTATCGTTCCATCATACTTGCTCTGATTTGCTCGTTAACGGCGTTTCGCAAATCCAGCAGCCATCCAGCATCCCGCGGGTAGCGCTCAAAGGACAGCGGCGCTTCGAGCGACACCTCAATCATGTTAAGAACTTCGTCCCTCCCGATGGTTTGCTCCAGCAGCTCAAGCGCCCTGAGATCCTGCAGCGCTTCGCGGAATACCTTCATCCGTAAGGAGCATACGGGACCGTCCTCGCCCGGATATACCAGAAAGGCATCGCCGGATGGATAGCCGATATCCGCATCGGTGGTCAGATAGGGGTTCACCGGCCGCTTAGAGTATTGGGAGTTCCAGAAATTGAAGCCCCAATGGAGGAAGCCCTTAATCCGGTACTTATACAGCTGCAGCCCGAGGATGCGGTTCCGCTCGGACGGAAAGGAGAAGAAGCGGTTTGCCACCTGTTTATATTGGCTGCAGCAATAATAGGTCCACAGGGGGGCAACTCCGGATTCGAGAAACGGCTGAAGCTTGTCCGTCGCCGGAATCGGATTCGGAACCAGCCCCTCCTTATAAAACGCATAATCGGACAGTGCGTCGATCCGGGGATAATCTCCCACCGCTACATCCACGATTTCCGCCGCTTTCCGGTAAGTCTCCAGATGCTCCAAATGGGGCTCGTCCGATACATGGAAGAATATCCTGTCCTCAATGCCAAGCCCTCGGATCAGCTGTACAAGCTCCTTTAGAAACCGGGCTAGGAATTCCCGATACTCCGCCCCGAGCGCATCCGTGTCCCAACCGAAGAGGCGCCTCGTCTCCCCGTCCTCCCGGACCATAATCTTCGGCGCATGAGCTGCTCCCCACTGGGTAAACAAATGCGAAAATTCGAAATATTCGATGCCAAGCCGCTGCCCCATCTTGATCCAGCGCTCCAGCTTATCGAAGCCGAAAGCATATCCGTCACCGGACTTCTCCACATCCACAAGCTGGACCGTCAGCCGCTCTCCTCCTACGGCGGTATCCAGCGGCGGCGTGAACAGCGGAGTAAGCAGCATATTGATGCCATGCTCCGCCGCAGTCTCGACGTACCGCTCAATCAAGCGCCAATGCTCCTCCGAAAACACCTCCACCCCGTAAAATTGTGCCAGACCGTCACAGTGGAACCATTCCGTCCGGATCAGCCGCTGCTTCGGCAGGGAAGCCGGGATCACATCCACTTCAAACCGTTCCCCGCCAAGCTCTTCCCCATGCTGGGAATAAAAGACGACCTCGATCGCATGAATGCCGGGTTCGGCCCGCTCCGTCACCTGAACCTCCAACCATACGGACCGCCACTGATTTCCCGGGGAATGAACCCTATTCTCCGGATCCAGCGGGTACAACGGATCGGGGTAGAGCCCCGGCGTCGACCGCAGGATATGCCCGTCATGGTCCGGATAAATCGGAAATTCGGACGGAACCAGCCCGACCGCATACACCGATACGGATAACCCTTCGGGGGCCTTTGCCTCGACACGCACATCCCTCAGCCTTTCCCCTGTGCGGTAGGCGGTTTGAAAGGACACGATTTCCCGCCGCAAGGCGCTTGTCCGTCGACATGGCGGATCATTCAATTCCGAATCCGTAAACACTTTCGACAACGAACTCAGCGCCCGGGTCTCAAACGCGCTGTCGTTCATACCAGTACCCCGCTTTCCCGTTGATGCTGCGCATCAGCGCTTCCACATAAAAATAATCGCCCCAAATCATATAATCATCAGGACCTCTCCCGCCCCGCACATGGTACGATCCGTGCTTCAACAGCCCTTCCGCACCGTCGTCGTCCAGGGTCGCACAGCGTTCGACCAGCGCTTTCAGCAGACGATCGGCCGCGGAGCCGAGCTCAGCCCTGATCGGATCGTCTTCTTCCAGCAGCGAGCGGATTTCCAGCATGCCGCAGACGGCAATGGCTGATGCCGAGCTGTCACGGGGCGTATCTTCCGCAATCTCCGCGTCAAAATCCCAATATGGAATTCCATCTGACGGAAGGCGTCCGATAAAATACCGGGCGGCTCTTATCGCGGTCTCCAGGTATTCTCGATTTTGCGTATAGCGATAGGATAACGCGAACCCGTACACGGCCCACGCCTGTCCCCTGGACCAGGTGGATCCGTCATGATACCCCTGATGCGTTCCGCCTCCGATCGGAATCCCGCTCTCCTCCCGGAAATAAAACGTATGATATGACGAATCGTCGCCCCGCATTAAATAACGGCGGCTTTTGTCCGCCTGGTGCTCCGCGGCCTCACGGTACCGCATGTCGCCAGTCTGTTCGAACGCCCAGTACAGCAGCGGCAGATTCATCATGCAGTCGATGATGATTCGACCGCCGTTCTGCGGGTCGCCTTTCGGTCCCCATGCCTGCAGGTAACGCCCTTCGGGACGCCAGCGAAGCATCAAATGCTCCGCCGCCTCCAGCGCAAGCGTTCTGGCAGCCTCGTCCCGGTCGATGATCCATGCCGCCACGGCGGAGGGCTGATACAAAAAACCGATGTCATGATGATCCAGGTTGCGCCGGGTCACATGCAGCCGTTCCCGAAAGCTCTCCACCTGCATAAGCGCTGATTCCCTGAACTCCTCTTTCCCGGTATATTCGTAGCAGAGCCAGGTCATCCCGGTATAAAATCCCTCGATCCAATCCCGGTTCTCCCCCCATTCATACCTCTTCTCCGAGGTAATGTGGGGGAACAAGCCGGGGGCACGACGAAGGTTGCCAAGCGTCTTCTTCCATGCGTCCTCCATAGCCTGCTCCCACATGCCGTTTCCCCTCCTATTCCTTAATCGCGCCGACCATGACGCCTTTGACGAAATATTTCTGCAAAAACGGATACAAGAACAGGATCGGCAGCGTTGCAACCATTACGGTTGCATACTTGATCGTCTGCGCCACGGGCATTCGGTCTCCCCCGCCAACCGAGGTCATCATGCTGTTCGTATCGTTCTGGACCAGAATCTCCCGCAAAATGAGCTGAAGCGGAAACAAATCCCGATCTCTCAAATAGATGAGCGCATCAAACCACTTATTCCAATGCCACACGCCATAGAACAGAATCATGACGGCCATCACCGGCATCGAGAGCGGGATGACCACCCGGCATAGAATCGTCCAGTCATTGGCCCCGTCGATGCGGGCCGCCTCCTCTAGCGATACCGGCACGCTTTGGAAAGCGGTCCGCATCACAATCAAATTCCAGGTGGTCATGGCACTCGGGATAATTAATGCCAAATAGGTATCCGTCAAGCCCAGTCCTTGAACGATCAAATACTTGGGAATGAGGCCACCGTCAAAGAACATCGTCAACACGATCAATATCATGATCAAGCTGCCCCACATCACGTTCCGGCGGGATAGCCCGTAAGCCCCGAGCGCAGTCATCACCATATTAAGCGTCGTTCCTGCGACGACATAGAACAACGTGTTCAGATAACTGTTTAGAATGTTCGGATTCTCAAACACCATTTTGTAGGAATCCAAGGAAAATCCGGCCGGCCACCACAAAATCCCCCGGTGCTGCACGAACTGGTTCGGATCGCTGATCGAAGCGAACAGCACGTAAACGATCGGGTACAGCGTAACGGCCGACAAGGTGAACAGCAGAACGACATTGGTTATATCAAACGCATGCTCGCCAAAGCTTTTTTTATGCACCATGCTGTCTGCCTCCTTCTACTACCACAGCTTCGTATCGGAATAGCGTTTGCTGATATAATTCGCTCCCAGCAGCAGCGCCATGTTAATGAGCGAATTAAACATGCCCACGGCTGCGGCGTAGCTGTAGCTCGCCTCCAATATCCCCTTGCGGTACACGTATGTGCCGATGACATCCGCCGTTTCGTACGTGGACGGATTGTACATCAACAGAATCTTCTCATCCTGTAAGACCATGAAGCTGCCGATCCGCAAGATGAACAAAATGATCACCGTCGGCATGATGCCGGGCAGCGTAATGCGGAGCATCTGCTTCCAGCGGCCGGCTCCGTCCACTTTAGCAGCCTCGTAAAGAGAAGGGTCGATGTTCGAGATTGCCGCCAGATATATGATCGAGCCCCAACCGACGCCCTGCCAAATCGCCGAAGTCGTAAAGAGCGTCCGGAACCATTCCGGCAGCCGCAGAAACGGGACCCCTTTCCCTCCAAAAAACTGGATGATCTGATTGATCAGTCCGTCCGTCGACATGAAATCGACCATCATCCCCACCACGACCACGACGGAAATAAAGTGGGGGATATAGGTGATGGATTGCACGGTCCGCTTAAAGAAGCGGCTTCGCACTTCATTTAGCATAAGCGCCAATAGGATGGAGGCGGGAAACACGAAGATCAGGTCATATAAGCCGAGTAACACCGTATTTCGCAATACCCGCTCAAAGAAAAAGCCGGTGAAAAAATCCTGAAAATGCTGAAAGCCTACCCATTCGCTATGCCAGATGCCTTTGCCCGGAGAAAAGTTCTTGAAGGCGATCTGAAGCCCGTACAGCGGCCCGTAATGAAAGATGGCATAAAAAGCCACGACGGGCAGCAGCATGAGGTAAATCAACCGATTGCGCTTGAAATCCTTCCTGACTCTTACGCCGAAGGGTTGGCTGATTCGGGCGGATGCTGCATCCTTCCTGCCTAACTCCACAGTTGTCCCTCCTTTATGCTATTTGCTAAGGTTGACCGGAGCCCATATATCGGTGCGGTCCCGGCTTCTTGATTCAAACAAGTCATTGTTAACGGCTGTTATAGCGGTCCAGCGCGGCCTGCTGAATGGCGACGGCCTCTTCGATTCCCATGCCTTTAATCGTTTCGACGAAGGCTTCGAATTGGTCGATCGGCTCCACGCCCATGATAAATTTGTTCAGCATTTCGTCGTAGTAGGTTTTCACATCGTTCATGATGGATGCGTACCGGGCCGATTCCTCTTCGTTCGGGGAAATGACCGGCATCAAGCGGTCGTTCTTGGCATTCATCCAGGCTTCGATGGCCGACGCTTGCTGCGGCAGCGAGGAATACTGCTCCATATACCTGCGATCCTGGACGAACGGACCGGAGTATCCGGCCATCGCATACTGCGCCAAGGCCTGCGCAATCGGAAGACTATCGTTTTTCGTGATTTGCTCGGTATACGTCGGGTACCCGTCAACCATCTCGTAGCTTTCTCCCTCGATGCCGAAGTTGAACAGCAGTGATCCTTCCTCCCCGTACTTGTAATCAAGCCATTTGACGGTGGCCTCCGGGTTCTGGTTTTTGGATGTGATGGCGGCGCCGTACCCCGTAAACGGAGAATCCTTCTGGCCCAGCGGCGGCGTCTCCCCCTTCTTCAAGGCCACGTTCGGCGCGCCGGCAAGATCAAAGCCGCCGCCCTTCCCTTCCATCATCTGCAGATAGCGGCCGATGCCGCTGCCCGTATAGCCGGTGAAGGCGCCCAGCGTGTTGTTCGTAATTTTGGCGTCCCACAGATTGGAGTCTCCTGAGAGATAATCCGGGTCGATCAGGCCTTCGGCATACCACCGGCTCATCGTTTGCAAAAATTCCTTGAATTCCGGCTGGATCGGACCGTATTTTACGACCCCGTCCACTTGGTAAAAGGAGTCGGTGATCCCCCATGCCCCCAGAAACGCCTTATTCATAGAGAGCTGACCCGGATCCAGGCGAAGCGGGATTTCATCGGCCTGTCCGTTCCCGTTCGGATCGTCGTTCTTGAAAGCGGTCAGAACCGTATGCCACTCTTCGATCGTTTCCGGCATGCCAAGTCCCAGCTTGTCCAGCCAATCCTGGCGGATGATCAGCCCGTTGTAGGTCAACAGGTAGTCGTCGCCCCGCAGAAACGGAAACACGTATATATTTCCGTCGTCCGAAGTAATCATTTTGCGATACTCCGGATTTTCGTCGAGCACCTTCTTTAAATTCGGGGCATGCTGATCAATAAGCTCATTGAGGCGAATCAGGGTGCCGTCTCCAATCAGCTTGTCGGGACCGCCCGAAACGGCGGACCAGTTGTGCTCGATCACGTCGGGCAGATCGCCGGACGATACCATGATGTTGAAGGAGTCCTGCTCCGATCCTGCCGGAGGGTGCTGGAACTGCACCTTGGTTCCCGTCATTTCCTCCAGCTTTTGATATGCCTTGATCTCACCGGCATTTTGAAGGGTTGCGGAAGCGTTGGAATTCAACGTTACCCAGTACGTCAGACTTTCCGGATAGCCGACCTCCTTCGGCGTCCCTTCCTGCTGCGTCTTGGCCGGATCGGCTTCGCCGTTTTGGTCGGAATCAGATTTGCCTCCACCTCCGCTGCAGCCCGTTAATGCCAATACAAATGACATTATTAGGGAAACAAATATGACATTTCGGTTTTTCATTTTAACTATTCCCCCTCCTCGTGTTCATCCTGCGAATATCGCTCCCCTTATCGGGTTCTCCTTGAATTTTAGGGAATGGTCGCGCTTTCGTACATTGCCAAAATTTCTAATACCGTTTACATTTCTTCAGAATGAAGACGCAATTTTTAATATTTCGTTTACAATGTTTACGAAATCGTTCTATAACCTTCACGTTATGTGATATTTATTAACTCACATGTAACAAATTAGAGTGCATAAACAGAAAACAAGCAGTTGCTAGACAACTACTTGTTTTCAACCAATGTTTTGTATTTCCCCGGCGTGATCCCTTCATGCTTTTTGAATACGCGGATGAATCCGACATCATTGTTGTATCCGACGAGGCGGGCGATTTGAGAAATGGTAATATCCGGGTCGTTCATCAGTTCCTTGGCCTTTCGAATGCGGATCTGGGCGAGATAGTCCGACATGTTCATGCCGCTGCTCTTCTTGAACAGCCCGGACAGATACTGAGGCGTAATGTGAAAATGCTCCGCAACCGCGGCCAGGCTCAGCATGGCGTCATCCGCGTTCTGCTCCAAATAGGCCTTGGCCTTATCCACGACCGCCGATGCATTGTTTACACGTTTCTTTCGCACCTGCTCGCAAACTTGTTGAAAGAGCGACAGCACAAAGGCATACATGTCCTCGACGCTATCCGCTTTGTTGATGACCTCCAGCGGTTTCAGCCCGGGTTCGAACAGATCCTCGTATTTTAGATTCAGGGCGTTCAAAAGCTTGAGCAGCGTGCTGAGCAGATTGGCGAACAGCAGTCTCGCCAGCTCCGGCTCCTTATGCTCCATCTCTAAATTGCTGCGGTATAGGTTTCCAATTAGCTGCTCGACCTTTTCCGTTTCCCCGTTCTTCACCGCGTGAATGATCTGAACCTCGGTGTCCACCGGGAAATCGTAGACCAGTCCCGACCTGTGCTTCATATCATCGTAGACGAGCACGGACCGGTTCTCCGTGAAAATGGAATAATCCAGCGCTTTCATGCTTTCGTCCATACATACGGGGACCTGTTCCATGCCCGGGTGGAGATCGCTCAAGGCAACGATCACGCCGGTCTCGAACTGCCCGCTGATCAGTTCCTGAATATTCCCCAGCCATTCGTACAGCGATGCTTTTTGATGGTGATCCTTCTCGGAAACATTGAGTACGACGGCAACCAGATCCTTGTCCAGCTCCACGCAATGAAAACAGTAAAGCGGGTGGTCTTCCACGAGCTTCCCTGTCAGAAAACGCATGATCGCCCAGACCCTCTCCGTCTTCTCCTGTTCCTCCGCTCCCATTCCGCACAGCTTGATCAACGCGACGCCAAAGTAAGCATGCCTGAACCCGATCTCCATGAATTCCAGCGAATGGTCCGATACCGCTTGGGCATCCACATGACCTTTCAGCAGCCGCTGCAGGAAGTGGGAGCGGATGACGGGCACCTGCTCCTTGAGCCTGTCGTTTATTGCATCCTTCTGGACAAAAGCATCCTTCACGGCAGTCTTGATGAATTCGTATTCGTTGCCGTAAGCGGAAGGGCTCGGCTGCTTTTTTTCCGAAATCAATCGGATGATTTCCCGCACCGGCTGATACGCCCGATAGGTTAAGAAGGCGCAGGCGCCGATCCCCCCGACTAAATAGATGAACAGCACGCTGAGCGCCCAGCTTTTGACGGTTCCTACCTTTCCCCAAAATACCTCATCCGGCACAGCGGACACATACTCCCACCCGCTGCGCGCGGAATGAGCCGACACGCTGATCGTGCTCGGATTCCCCTCCTGCATTGTCATAAGGCTCTCGCCGCTTCCCGTATGCAGCAAAACCTGCCCTTCAGCGTTCTTAATATAGATCGTCCCTTGATTCGACCGGGTGATTTCCTCCAGCCATGTATGAATTTGCCGTTTATCGATTAACATCACCAAGGCGCCTTCGGGAGCGCGTCTCTCGCCCGACGGCAACGAGTGAACATAGGTCAGCATTTCCGTTTTATCATTGGGCCGGCCGATGGGTTCCACCGGAAGAAATGAATTATAATGAGGAGCATTCAATATTTGGTCCTTCCACTGCTCATACGTCATGCCATTGTATGCGTAAAGCCTCGAATAGAACAAATGGGCACTCGTTTTCAGACCCGGCGTCAGAACGATGTCGCTGTTCCGGAAGTAGATGTACAGCTCGCGGACAAAGCTGTTGTTGTTTTTGTACCGCTGTATTTCCTCCATGAAATTGTAGAAGGCATAGTTCTCTTTGCCGTTCGTTATGCCATCCATGCTTAAAAGCGCTTTCATATCTGGATGGGACGTAATGTTGCGTGATAGCTGGTACATCTCCTCTAGTTTGCTGTCAACAATCTGCTGCGCCTGCTGAATCAAAGCCTGGTTCAGCTTATTGGCGTTATCTACCATGACGCCCTCGATTCGATTATAGACTGCGGCAAAAACAAGCCCCGGAAAAAGCAAGATCAATAAGTACGACAGCAGCAAAGTCATAAACACTCTTCTGCGCATGAATCGTCTGTCACGCATCATTGCCGATCCTGCCATATCCCTCCACCTCCATCGTGTTATACCTAGCATCATAACGCAATCCTTTCAGGATCGCACAACCCATCTTAAATATTGATAATGCACTTTCAAATTATATAATACGATTTTCATGTTTTAAACGAGCCTTCTGTCCTGTATACGGCTCCCTCTTGTTCCGATTAGCAAGAGCGGCAGTCAAACCGCCTCGAAGTCATTGAAGAGACTTCATGGGAACCCCCTCTAGCTTCGTATGGTCAAAAAAAGAGACTCCCGCCGCGAGGGGCGAGGAGTCGTAAGATAACCCTGTTGAAGATTTTATAAGGTGCCGCGTTGCTGCCGGGGATGCGATACGTCCTGCCCGCTCCGCTTTACAGGGTTCCCCCAATAGGTGACCAGCCGCCACACATATTCCAATGGCCCGATTGGAAACCGTCTTAGCCACCATATACTGAACGCCGTTTGCAGGGCGAAGATGAACAACGCCAGCAGCATTTGCGCATCGGGCGCGACCTTGCCGAACCACCCGAGCCCGTAGCCGTAGAAGATCAAACCGCAGATGACGGATTGAAGCAAATAATTGGTAAACGCCATTTTTCCAGGGCGGGATAGTGCATTCAGCACGTTATTCCAGCGGCTGTTCTGGTATAAACGGGCGAATGCACCGATATAGGCCAGCGTCACCAGCGGCGCCCCCACGAACAGGGAGACCGCTTCGACCCAGGACGGAAGCCCTTTTGCCAGCGACATCATCACTTGAAGCGGAAAACCGATGAGCGCCCCGAGCAAAATCAGTCTTGCTATAATCTTACGGTTTCCGTCCACATCGTGAAGAATCCGCTGTTTGCAGAAGTAAGCGCCCAGCAGGAACATCCCGAGAATTTGCGGATAAAAGACGAGCATGTTGAACAACGAGGCGATGTAATCATTGATGCGCTGAGCCGTGATCTGAAGAAACATGCCCTCGCCGTAAATGGCCGCATCGCGTTCTTGAAAGTAAATCCCCATCCGATAGGCATCCGCTTGGCTTATCGGCTCGAACGCTTGGCTTCCGGCGCCGGGTGACAGCAGGCTGGCTCCCGTCAGCAGGACCGGAACAACCAGGAGGAGCGCCACCGACCAGATCAGCAGCGTACGCGGCTTACAGCGGTGAAACAGCAGCAGCACAAACCCCAGAATGGCGTAATGTGTCAGGATGTCGCCATACCAGATCAGCAGGCCGTGCAGCAGCCCGAACACCAGCAAGGCCAACAGCCTGCGCGTGTATACGCGATGAAACCGGCCTCCTTTCCTCCGGCTGCTCTCCTGCATTAACACCATGCCGAAGCCGAACAGAAAAGAAAAAATCAAGATGAATTTCCCGTCGATCAAGATGCCGCGCAGCAGCATCAGTCCTTGATTCAGCCATCCGTTCCATAATTCGACGCCGAAGGAGATCGTCTGGAGCGAGGTCGTAAAGAACGTAATATTGACTAAAAATATGCCGAATAACGCCAATCCCCTCAAACTGTCGATCATCGTCAAGCGTTGTTGCGAATTCTTGTCCATTCATTTCCCTCCTTACCCATGTATTCCAAGGTTAAGGTACAATGATAAAGAATCTATAAAGTCCGCTATCCCGTTGCCGGATCTATGATTTTGGTTCAACGAACGGGGTATTCTTTATTCTTTCTTTAGAAAATTGATATAGACTATGAAGATCCTGATTCTCGCAGGTTTAGCGATTGGAGGAAAACAACGACATGAACGGATTAAACGAGACGATTCTGCTTGTCGACGACGAAGAGGACATCGTCTCATTTATACGCGACGCGCTTGAGCTCGACGGCTACCAAGTGCTGACTGCAGCCAGTGGGCAGGAGGCGCTGAGCCTATGTAAGCTTGAGCCTTCCTTGATCATCCTGGACGTAATGATGCCCGATATGGACGGCTTTGAAGTATGCCGCGTGCTCCGGGAAACGATGACCTGCCCGATCGTCTTTTTGAGCGCAAGCCAGAGCGAGGTAGACCGCATTCGGGGCTTGGCAGCCGGAGGGGACGATTATTTACTGAAGCCGTTCAGCATGGCTGAGCTGAAAGCGAGAGTTCACGCCCATCTCCGCCGGGAGCAGCGCATCCGCACGCAGAAGGAGCAGGGCATCCTCCGCTTTCCGCCTTTAACGGTCGATTGCCTCGGCCGAACCGTAACCTGCCGGGGGCAGGAGATCGTTTTGACGAACAAGGAATTCATGATTCTTGAGCTCCTCGCCATGCATCAGGGACAGGTTTTTACACGGGAGCAAATCTACGAGAAGCTGTGGGGATATGACGCAGAGGGCGATGACGCCACCATCACGGAGCATGTCAAAAAAATCCGCTCCAAGCTGGCCGCTGTATCCGAAGAAAGAACCTATATTCAAACCGTATGGGGCATCGGCTATAAATGGGAAGTGAAATCATGAAGGCGCGGTCAATCAAAAGCACCTTCGCCCGTCATTTCGCCTACATCCTGACCTGCAGTTTGCTCGCAACGCTTGCAACGTGGGGGCTGCTTATAATTCTTCTCAACTATTTGTTCAACCAAGGCGTCCTGCTTCCGGCTAATCACTATGAAGCACAGATCCCTGCCATCTCTGAGTATGCGCGTACAAACGGCGAATCGATCATGAGCGGTCAGGGACAGGCTGAGCTTAAGCGACTCATCCCTTCCGAGGGGTTATCCTATAAGGTCATGGCTTTATCAGGCGAACCCTTGTACGGAAATCTCACGCTGGAGAAGGAGCACACCCAGCAGGACTTGGTGACCCGATTAAATAAAACGGAAAGCGGCGTCAACCAAATCATTCAGAACATTCCGGTCCTATCGGACCGTGGCGAGCTGCTCGGAGCGCTGCTGGTCGGCTATTCGTTAAAGGTAAGCGCGGCGGATCCCTCGTTTAACCCGTTCATTCCTCTTGGAATGTTGGTTTTTTTCCTGACTCCGTTCCTATTCATCACCATCTTCACTTACCTGTTCGGCCGGCGGTTTAGCCGGAGCATCGGCGGGCCGCTTAAGCAGCTGCTTCAGGGAGCGGAACGGATTAAGGCCCGTGATTTGCAATTCGCCATGGACGGAAACTCTTCGGTGATCGAGGTCAACCAGCTGGCACACGCATTCGAGGACATGCGCAGGGAGCTTGCTCGCTCCATCGAGCGGGAATGGCAATTGGAGCAGGAGCGAAGCACGATGCTTGCCGCGCTGGCCCACGACCTGCGCACGCCGCTGACGATTATTCAGGGCCACGCCGAAAACTTGGAGCGGATGATCGGGGAGGAGCATGAGGAGAAACGGAACCGGTACGTTCAGGTGATCAAGCGCAATACATCGCGTGCCACGAATCTTTTGCAGGACATGAACGCGATCACCGAAATGGAACAGGTATCCTTTCGCTTGAATCCGGTTGCACTCGACATCGGGGAATTCATGGATGAGAAAAAAGCCGAATACGAGTCCTTATGCCATCATAAGAGCATCTCATTCCGAACGGAATTCAAGGATGAACGGACCGCCAAGGTTCCCGTCGTCTTCGATCCCGGTCGGATCATCCAAGTGCTGGACAATCTGATCGGGAACAGTATCCGGCATACGCCTGAAAACGGGACCATCATATGGCGTGTGGAAATTGCAGATACGCAGATCACGATGGAGGTTGCGGATAACGGCACCGGATTCGCCGAGCAACACCTGGAGCAGGTGTTCAAGCCGTTCTATCAAGGATCCGTCCGCTCCGCCAGGCTAAAGGGCCACTCGGGGCTTGGCCTGTATATCGCCAAGCTGCTGGTTGGGCATCATGGCGGGAATATATCGGCCGGCAACCGGGTGAACGGCGGAGCCGTCATCCGGTTCTCCCTGCCGCTCGGAGGACTGCAGCCCTCCGGCGTACAGCAAAAGGACATCTCCTAAATCCGTACGGATTCTTGGGAAGATGTCCTTCTTCTTTCTTTTTTTAATAGGAAAATAGGATTTAAACGCTCTGCTAAAAAACGTTAGTTTGGATTAAAAATAGCCTCGATTCCGAGTTGAGTAAGGATGCCTACAATCGTTCCATATATCGCGATGCCTATGGCTGATGCTAAAAAAAGCCGCTTTCGATCCATGCCGATCATTTTTCCCGCAACTCCAATTCCCCATGAACCTAATAAAGGCGTTGCAATCAGAACGAGCGCAAATCCTCCGTTATTCAATTTTTTGCAGGCGTTGGAGCTTGCCAGTTTCATGAAATAGGTTTTAACTTTATCGAATTTGGTGAGCCAGTCATAAGAATAAGAAATAAACGGAATCACGAAAAAATTCCCGAGCCAGCACCAGAACACGGAAGAAACGATATCCAGCCCTAAACCTTTGGCAGCCGGGACCGCTATGAAAATTTCCAGCATAGGGAAGAACCCCATAAACCATGCGATTGCTGCCAACCAAATATAGTTGAGCAAAATGAAATCATCCCTTTATATCCTTCATCCCAAGCGATCATTTGATCACTTATAGCCCAAGTTGAGGGTTGGCTAGACCTTAAGCCGGTAGATCGCTTTATTGTCCAGCCCTCGTACCATCGGCGTCCACGGCTCGCTCTCGGCCGTCGTATCGAGCGCATCCTCTACCATCTGCAGCTTGGCGTCCAGCAGGTCGATATGATGAAGCGCGACCGCTTCGGCGGTCTGCGGCTGAACCGGGCTTCCCCACTCTCCCAGATTATGATGGGACAGGACCAAATGCTGCAATCCAAGAACGACCTCGGATTCGAGCGGAATATGATGCGCGACGGCGGCTTCGACGATCCAGTTGGACGCCAGGACGATATGTCCGATCAGCTTGCCTTGATTGCTGTAGTCCGTCACGATCCCCATCTGTGCAATCATCTCTTCGGGTTTCGCGATATCATGCAGAATAATGCCGGCCTTGATGAAATCCGGCTTCAGGAAAGGCCGCTGCCTGCATATGAAATCGCCAATCTCGAGCATGCGCACAATATGGTAGGCCAAACCGGCAAAATAGGCGTGGTGATAGGTTTTGGCAGCCGGATAATGCATCAGCTTCTCCTCCACCTTATCCACGCAATACTGCACGATCAGCTTGACTTCCGGATTCGAAATATCCTGGATTGCCAGCTTGATCGTATGCAGCAAATCAATGGGCCGTATGGGTGCAGCCCTGACAAAATCAGTGATCGATACCCCGTCCTCCTCGGTCGCTTTGCGAATCCGGCTGATTTTTACCTGAGGCTGATCCCGGTAGCTGAGGACAGTCCCCCGGATTTTGACCAGCTGCATCGGAAAGAACGTTTCCTTATCCTGAATCGACACGTCCCAATACTTGGCTGATATCTGGCCGCTCGAATCCGACAGGATGATGTCGAAATAGTCCTTCGGCGGCGTGCCGTTCGTTTGCCTGAGATTGAGCTCCTTCAATAAGTAAAATCCAACGAATTCGTCTTGTACGCTAAGTTGATTAATGGGCTTCATCTGGTTCCTCCCCGAAAATCTCGAGCTATATAAGATAACATAACTATAGCAAAATCTGTCGGTTAGCGTCTATCATCCCGTACTAGTCCCTCCAAAATGAATAGATTTATATACGAGCTGCGGGGGATGAATCCAGCAAAAAACACGCCTTTTCAGGCGTGTTTTTGCAGGCTGTCGAGAAACCCCCTGTTTTTTTGCAGGGGGTTTAAAATTGCCTCGTCGGTCACTGAAGTAGGGTTCTCAGAGCGCTTTAAATCGATTTTTATTTTAAAAGATATGATTCCCCATATAAAAAATAGAGTGTCGAAAAGTCCGTTGGACTTTCTCGACACTCTGAAAAAACACGCCTTTTCAGGCGTGTTTTTGCTTGCTTACTACCGGATCAACAAGTCACTTATCGCACCGTGACGGATCCGGTAATTCATATTCGATTTATCGTTATTATGATTTCCACGCTCCGGGATGATTGTCGCTGACCATATCCAGCTCTGCCGCTCTCGCATTCATCTCGACCTGCTCGACGCTCTTGCAGCCCGGAATGACACAGCTGACGGCCGGATGCTTCAAGCACCAGGCCAATGCCCATTCGGCCATTGGGACGCCCTCCGGCACTTCATTCCTATGAATCTCTTCCACAAGCTTCAGCTTGGCATTGATCTCGTCCTGATCACGGTTCTTGCGCACATTATCGCTGAATACCGTCCCCGGCTTGTACTTCCCGCTTAAGTACCCGCTTGCAAGCGGCACCCTCGCCAATACGCCGAGGTCCTGGCGTATGCATGATGGAAGAACCTCCTCCTCCGGCGCTTGATCGAGACGATTATAGACGACCTGAATGGCCTTGGCATTAAGCTCCTCGGCCTTGTCGGTTTGATACAGGTTCGTATTGCTTCCAATGGAAATTCCCAGATGACGTATCGTACCCGCCTGGACCTGCTTGTCCAGCATTGTCCACATATCGTCATTATTGAACACTGCATCTGATCCGGAGTGAAATTGATACAGGTCGATGTAATCCGTACGCAGTGCTTTAAGAGATTCCTCGAGCTGAATCCGGATCTGCTTCGCATCCCAGGCTTCCTCCCACTGCTCATGCCATCTATGGCCAAACTTGGAGGCGATCACCCAATCCTCACGGCGGTCACGCGACAAGAAATCGCCGATAAATTTTTCGGACATATGATGCGGTCCGTAACATTCTGCAGTATCCAACAAATTAATGCCGAGCTCCTTCGCACGGGTTAAGATGGCGTCGACTTCCTTTTGGTTGAAGTCCTTTCCCCAATCACCGCCAAATTGCCATGTTCCTACGCCGACTACCGATACCTTCAGTTCCGTTTTGCCGAGACGTCTGTACTTCATACCCTCACCCCTACTCATTAATTCGTGCGCCTATATTCTATTTGAATTTGAAACCGCTTGCAACTCCTGGCACGGACTCTCTCCCGGCAGTGGTCCTGTTTCTTTCGGCCGGTTGCTGCACCTGGACTGTTTAAGAACAAGTCGTGATGGTGAACCCTATAATACGTAATCTTTTCATTATCATCTGGATGGAATGAAAGGGGAATTCTTGTTGTGAATGCTCGAACTCTGGAGCAATGGATACCGGACATTAAAGAGAGCCTGAAAGCCAGTACCTCAACCGATTTTCAGAGAATCATCGATGAGTTTCTCCCCTATGATCTGGCAAGGATCCATAGCCAGCTCAGCGATATGGAGCAAGCCCGCTTTCTGCAGTTTCTGAACGAGGAGCAGCTTGCCGATATGATTCAGGAGATGGAGCACGACCAGCAAATTGATGTTTTGGGTCGACTGGACCAAGAGAAAACCGCCCTCATCCTGGATCTCATGGACAATGACGATTTGGCCATTTTGCTCGATGAACTGTCACAAGAGCAAAAAGAAGAGCTGATGAGGGGCATGCGTGACGAGGAATCGCAATTCGTCCAGAACATCATGAAATTCCCGCCGGAAACAGCGGGACGCATCATGACCAACAGATATGTTTGGATCCCCCAGCACTATACCGTCTCCGATGTCGTACAGAAGCTGAAGGCCTTTGTCTCCATCGCCGAAACCATTAACTATTTGTATGTGATCGATCAGGAGCGAAAACTAGTGGGGGTCGTGTCCTATCGCTCCCTCATCCTTGCGGAACCCGGTGAAACCATCGTGGAGATTATGAACGGCCGCGTGCTGTCCGTGCCTGTCGATGCGGATCAGGAGGAGGTTGCGCAGCTTATTCAAAAATATGACCTTGTAGCTATTCCGGTCGTTGAATCAGACGGAACGCTGGTCGGGATCATTACCGTTGATGATATTCTCGACGTTATCGTCAGGGAAGCCGACGAGGATATTCAGAAGATGAATGCTACCGGAGGCAAATCCATCGATTTCAATACGAAGGCCGTTAACGCGGCTGCGCGGCGATTGCCTTGGCTGATTCTGCTGCTCTTCATCGGACTGATCTCGGGGACGATCATTTCCGTATTCGAGCAAACCCTTGAACAGGTTGTCGCCCTGGCCTTCTTCATGCCGATGATTGCGGGCATGACCGGGAACACGGGAACCCAGTCGCTGGCCGTCATCATTCGAGGCCTGGCAACGAAGGAGCTGTCCAGACCGGTTGTCGTCCGGCTGCTGGCTCGCGAGCTTAAGGTAGGCATAATGATCGGGGTGATTTGCGGCATTTTCATTGCAGTGATCGCGTACATCTGGCAGGGAAATTTATATCTGGGACTGGTTGTCGGCAGCTCGCTCATTGCTACGCTCATCGTCGGCACCATGGCCGGAACGGTCATACCGCTTATCCTGTTCAAGCTTCGCGTCGATCCGGCTGTCGCTTCGGGCCCGCTGATTACGACGATTAACGATATTTTGTCCCTGATTATCTATTTTGGCATCGCCACGCTGTTCCTGTCTTATCTTTAAAGATTAACATCACATTGATTCTGCTCGTCGCCAATGGGTCGGGACGATATTCCTCCTTCTTCCGAGAAGACCTAAAATTTTTAGGTATAATACCTAATTTTCTTAGGTGTTTTGGTTCCTTCGGCTTTGCTACAATAATATAAACGCTTACATGCAAAGATGAAGGAGGATATCCAAATGACCAAGCCTGTACAGCCGAACGAACCGATCGTAACCCATATCTACACAGCCGACCCTTCCGCCCATGTATTTGAAGGGAAGCTTTATATTTATCCGTCCCATGATCTTGATCATGACAATACGTCCAATGATAACGGTGACCAGTACGATATGGAGGACTACCATGTATTTTCGCTGGAGGATGTGAATGCGCCTTGCGTGGATCACGGTGAAGTGCTTCATGTCAAGGATGTGCCCTGGGCGCAAAAACAAATGTGGGCGCCGGATGCCGCCTACAAAAACAACACCTATTACCTGTACTTTCCGGCCAGAGATCACGAGGGGATCTTCCGGATCGGCGTAGCTACCAGCTCCTCCCCTTCCGGACCGTTTACGCCGGAGCCCGATTATATTCCAGGAAGCTTCAGCATCGATCCCGCCGTGTTCGTGGACGATGACGACCGGGCTTATATGTATTTCGGAGGTCTATGGGGCGGCCAGCTGGAGAAATGGCAGAGCGGCACATTCGTCCCGGATGCGGAAGGACCGGCCGCCGATGCGCCGGCGTTAGGGCCGCGCGTGGCCGAGCTTAGCGACGATATGCTGACATTCAAAGCCGCGCCGCAGGAAATTTCAATCGTTGACGAGAACGGGAAGCCGATTCCGGCAGGCGATGAAGACCGCAGATATTTCGAAGGCCCGTGGATGCATAAATACAACGGCACTTATTACTTGTCGTACTCGACAGGCTCCACCCACAAGATCGTATACGCGACGAGTCAAAGCCCGACTGGCCCGTTCGAGTACAAAGGAACGATCCTTACGCCGGTTCTCGGCTGGACGACCCATCATTCGATCGTGGAATTTAAAAATAAATGGTACCTGTTCTATCATGACAGCTCCCTGTCCGGCGGTGCGGACAATAAGCGCAGCGTGAAGTTCACCGAGCTGAAGTACAACGAGGACGGAACCATTCAAACGATCGATCCTTACGGTAACGAAAACCGTTGACCGCAGGTTAACGAGCCATCCATTAACGATCGAGCCGTTTGCCGCTGGCCGGCACGCGGCGGATAAAAAATGGGATAAGCCCGGTTATTTCCGGTCTTATCCTATTTGCTTTTAAAATCCGTCGCTTTACACCCCTCTTTTATATAGGGAAAAAGAGTAAATTGCCGGTACAAAGACAATCAGCACGATAATCGGTAATGTGACATAGATTCCCTGGATATCCAGGAACGCCACTGCCATCAAGAGCAATCCGCCCACCATCCACACATACCCTGCAAAACGATGCGTCCGATTCCAGTTATCCTGACTGTTCAAGGTCCATGGAAGCTTGATGCCCACGGTATAATTCTGCTTGCTCTTCGGCAAGTAGTTTCCGATGATGACAAACAGCAGCCCCACTAGTGCAGGCACGAAGGTATCAATCGGAATATCGGCGCCCATCGCTTTAAATAACGTGACAGGCGTCAGGATGCACGACAAAACGGGAATGGACCAATATCCGAACATTCTTAATGCAGGTGCTGCATTCATTCGCTTCGGATCGTGATTGAGCGCAACATTTACGATCACATTCATCACGGCCAACATGAGCGGCAGAACGAAGGCCGCAACCGCCTTCGATGCATAATTGTCGGGATTGCCGGCCGCATCCCAGTGAATGGCCAGCCGATCCGGCAGCCGATCGTACAGGGTGACCGACAAGATGATTGGCAGCAAGCACAGCAGCGTGGTCAAAATAAGCACGGATTTATTCTTTTTTTCCATCCTCTTTACCTCCATTGAACTGTGAGAACCACAGCATGATTTCCTCAATAACCGAAACATTGATTTCGTAGTAAATATAGTTCTTATATTTCGTTTCCGAGATAAGTCCCGCCTTCTTCAATTGGGACAGATGATACGAGATCGTTGCGCCCGTCATGTCAAAGTGCTGGCCGATTTCACCTGCCGACATCTTCCCTTTGCGGAGCATGATCAAGATTTCCCTCCTAACGGGATCTGACAGCGCCTTGAAGGTTTCCGGAAAACCCAATGTGCTTCACCTGTTTCTATTTAGAATTTCTTCTAAATACATTATCTCTCAGTTCGGAGCGGATTTCAAGATCTATTTAGAAATTTTTCTAAATTCAATTCAATATTCAATGCTTCGAAGTTTGAGGCAGCCCATGAAAAAAAAAAAAAAAACGGGGCCGCCCCCCATCGTGCACCCCGCTTAGCTGTTTATCATTATAGAAAAATCTACTCCACGCGCTCTGAAAATACCTTCTCGAATACCGGGAAGCTGGCCGTTTTGCCCGGATAATTCACCTCGCCCCGCTCCTCGTAGCCAAGCCCGCGATACAGCTTCAATGCCGCCGTATTTTTGTTGTAGGTATCCAGCCGGATGCTGGTGTACCCTTCACGGACCGCATAGTTTTCGGCAAATTCAATCAGCTTGCGGGCAACCCCTTGGCCTTGCGCTTGTGGATCGACGGCAAGCCGATGCATCATCAGATGCGGCCCCTCCGTCTGCTTCCAATCGATCCTCCCGTACTGCTCATCCTGATGCTCATCCAGGACAACGATGCCAAGAATCCGCTCATTCCCTTCTGCTACGAACAGCGTCCCCCGCTGCAGATCCTCTCCGATCACGTCCCGGTTCGGATACTGCTCGTCCCATTGATCGCTTCCGCCTGCCTGCATGACTTTGACGCAGCGGGCGATCAGCGCCATAATCTCTTGCAGCTCGTCCCTGCGCCCTGTTCGAATTTCAATACTCATCTCATGCACCTACTATCGTGGTTTTTCCATCAGTTTACTAAACATTGGGCAGGGATAGCAATTTGCTGCCCGATGAACAAATGATCGGACAAGGCCAATATGGCGGTTGGCACGAAAATTGCTTGTTAACATCATAAGAAATGACGACACAACATTTTCGAAAGGGATGAGATGATGATCAGAATTGAACGGGACAAGACCGGGCCGGTTGAGGTGCCGTCCCATGCCTACTACGGTGTCCAGACGATGCGGGCTGCCGGGCAATATCCGAAGGTGAATGCCCCCGTCCATGGCCAGTTTATTAAAGCTTTGGCCTGCGTCAAAAGTGCAGCAGTCCGTGCAGGTATCGATCAAGAGATCGTGCCCGGACGAATCGGAAATCTCATCATGAAGGCGGCCGATGAAATCAAGGAAGGAAAGCATTCGGAGCAGTTTATTGCAGGTTATATCCATGGTTCATCAAGCCATCTTTTGAATGTGAATTTAAACGAGGTGCTTGCCAACCGGGCACTGGAGCTGATGCTTGAGGATAAAGGAAACTACGACCTGATCGATCCGGACCTTCACGTAAACGGCCCTCATTCGGCCGACTGGATCCTTTCAACATCGCTGAATGTCGCCGCCCATCAGCTAACGCACAAGCTGGTCTCAGCCACCGAGGGACTAAAATATCGGTTATGGATGGCAAAAGAACGCCTCGAGGGACAGCGCCAGGGCAATTCCACGGATCCCGTTATGAACGTACCGGCGCGGCTGACCCGGACTTTCGGGGAATCCGCGAAGCAGCTGCAGCTGGATGCAGCACGGCTGGCCGAAGCCGCCTCCCGATTCAAGAGGATCCGTATCGATTCGGCACGGGATGCCGTCATGCCCCAAGCAAATCGCGAATTAACGGAGCGGACCGTCTCTTATTTGAGGCATATGACGCGCATTGAGTTTTTTGCGGCGAGCCGCTGGGACGCTTCATCCGGCAGCAAGAGCGTCTATGCAGACCTGTCATCGGTTCTGAAAACGTTGGCCGTAAATCTCTTCAAGCTCTGCAGCGATATTCGGAACGCCGCTTCCTTGAAAGGCTCGGCTACGAGCCCTGAGAGCCGCCGCTTCCATGAATCGGCCGGGTTTCTGCATCAGATCTGCGTTCTGGTTATCGGTTATGACCATATCATCAGCCTAGCGGAGGAGGCCGGAATACCGGACGAAGAAACCGTGCCTCCGATAATCTTCTATCATGTGCTGGAGTCGCTTGATATCATGATGAAAGGAATCGATTCGTTTGCGGGCTCGCTGACACAAGAGCAGGACGATGCCGATCCAGCGGGCATACGGCGGTAATGAGGCATCCGTTTTTCGCTTTAAGGAAGGCGGAGTCAAAATAAGGGTGCCCTCGGATACATCACTCCGAGGGCACCCTTTTCTATCTGCGTTTGCGAAAGGCGGAGGGCATAATCTGCATTTGCTCCCGATACTTCGCAACCGTTCTGCGCGACAGCCGGATTCCCTCCGCGCCCAGTACATCGGCAATATGCTGATCCGAGCAGGGACAGTTCTTATCTTCGTTGTCGATGAGCTCCTTGATTCGCGCTTTCACGCTTCGGGAGGATATCCCTCTCCCGCCAATGGTTGATAATCCGGTTGAGAAAAAATATTTCAAGGGAAGCACGCCGTGCGGCGTAAGCACAAATTTCCCCTGCACCGCCCGGCTGACGGTCGATTCATGCACATTCAGCTTGGCCGAGATCGTATTCATCTTCATCGGGGCAATGCCCCTGATTCCTTCTGCCAGAAACCTTCGCTGCTCCTCCATAATGGCCATCACGACCCTCATCAGCGTCCGGTTCCTCTTCTCCACGCTCCGAACCAACCAGCGTGCGGATCGGACGCAGACGTTCAAATATGAAGAGGCTTCGGCGGATCCCCGCAGCATCACCCAATCCCTGGAGGAGCTGTTAATGGAGAGCTTGGGGAGATTCGCCGGATGCATCGACACCGTGAAGCCATCCCCATGGCTTTCGACGATCGCATCCGGGATGATGTACTGCGTCTCTATTGCGGCAAACGCCAGCCCGGGACGCGGATTCAAGCCGCGAATATAATCCGATGCCGTCCTTGCCTTCTCCATCGGGATGTGCAAGGCCGCGGCAACCTTCCCCAGCTTCCCATTTGCCAGCTCAGGCAAGTACCGGTCTGCGATTTCATAGGCATACGGGGGAGCCGCTGAATCTCTCACGATCTGGAGCAGCAGGCATTCCCGTAAATCCCTGCAGCCGACCCCGGCCGGCTCCAATGATTGCAATGCCTCAAGCGCGGTCCGAAGGAGCTCCTCCGATATGCCTAGCTTTCGTCTAACTTCGATGACCGGGAGATCCAGATAGCCGCCATCATTTAAGTTGCCCGCCATAAATGCCGCAATTCGGTATACCTCCTTCGGGAGGGAGAGAAGACGCAGCTGGCTCCTCAGCCTTGACTCCAGCGTGTCCTGCGCCTGCCTTGCGTTCCGTAATGGGTCCAGCTCGTGCCCGTTGACGATTGCGGCCCTGCTGCTACGGCCGTACACGTCGAAATCCCGGCCGAATTCCAGTTCAAGGACCGGATTTTCGGCTTCCTGCTCCTGCAAGTACCGGATCAGGTCTTCGGCGGACATGGTTAATATATGAATCGATTGCTTCAGTTCAGGAGTTATTGCCAGCTTCGTGCTTTGGTCTTGCACCAATTGATAGCCCAGCAACAGGTTCTCCTCCTTCCGCAGGCTCTCTTCCAAGTCATGTAACTGCTCTCTCTTGACTATACTCAAAAACATTCCAATTGAACATCATGATGTGGTGTCTAATTTTTTAGACGATATGACCGGAGTTCATCTGCTTAGAAGCGCTCGGCTACCAGCTTCGCCTGGGTAAACAACAGCAGATAATCCCGGCCGCCGGCCTTCGAGTCCGTACCCGACATATTGAATCCGCCAAACGGATGCGTTCCGACCAATGCGCCAGTGCATTTGCGGTTGAAATACAGATTGCCGACGAAAAACTCGCGTCTTGCCTTCTCCAAATTCGCCCCGCTGCGCGAAATAACGGCTCCGGTTAAGCCATAATCCGTATTATTGGCGAACGCCAGCGCCTCATCGAAGGATTGCGCCTTCGTGAACGCAACCACCGGACCGAATATTTCTTCCCGCGAGATCCGGGCATTCGGGTCCACATCCGCAAAAATCGTAGGCTCGATAAAGAATCCGTTCGGATCTCCGGTGCCGCCCCCAAGAACCAGGCGACCTTCCTGTTTTCCGATTTCGATATACTCCTGAATTTTCAGATAAGCCTTCTCATCGATCACGGGACCTACATCCGTTCCGGCAGCCGAAGGCGCACCTATCGTGAGCCGGCTTGCCCGCTCCGCCACCCGCTCCAGGACGGTATCGTAGACCTTCTCATGGACGATGACTCTGGAACAAGCCGAGCACTTCTGGCCGGAGAAACCGAAGGCGGACAGCGTAATGGCGTCCACCGCCAGATCGAGATCGGCATCCTGGTCGACGATGATCGCATCCTTGCCGCCCATTTCCGCAACGACGCGTTTGATCCATTTCTGTCCAGGCTGGGTCTTCGCTGCCCGTTCGTTAATGCGGAGTCCTACATCGCGGGAACCCGTAAAGCTGACAAAACGGGTCAGCGGATGGTCAACAAGATAATCGCCGACCTCGCCGCCCGGTCCGGGTACAAAATTGACAACGCCCGCCGGCAGTCCCACCTCTTCGAGCAGCGCCATAAATTTCGCGGCGATGACAGGCGTCGGACTCGCCGGCTTCAAGACGACGGTATTCCCGGCAACAACGGCAGCCATCGTCATGCCTGCCATAATCGCCAGCGGAAAGTTCCATGGCGGAATGATGACGCCTACGCCTAAAGGCAGATAATACAGCTCGTTCTCTTCTTCCTGGCTGACCGTCAATGGCTGCGGCTGGCTGAGCCGCTGCATCTCGCGCCCGTAAAACTCCAGGAAATCGATCGCCTCCGCCGTTTCAACATCCGCTTCCACCCGGGTCTTCCCGGCCTCAATCGTCATCAAGGCGGAAAATTCATGTCTGCGCCGGCGCAAAATAGCCGCTGCACGGAACAAGTAACGCGCACGCTCACTCGGATCGGTCCGCTTCCAAGTCTCAAAAGCAGCCGCAGCGGCTTGGATGGCCTGCTCCGCATATTGTACGTCCGCCTGCGATACGATACCGACCACCTGAGCTTTATTTGCCGGATTAATGGAAGCGGCCTTGGTCTCCGTCATGATGCGCTCGCCTCCGATGATCAGCGGATACGCTTTGCCAAGCCCCGCCTCCGTCTGCTCGAGCACGCGGTCATATTCCGCATTGTTGCGCTCATCCTTGAAGTTGACAAACGACTCGTTCCTGAATTCGGTTCTCATAAACGTTAACCACCCTTTCACATGTGTTGTGGAATCGCCAAATCCTGTTCCACCGGTCTTATAGAGGTTGTTCAAAAAGTCCGCTTTTGATCACGAAGCGAATCAGGAAGCAGCTCGGCATCGAATCTTGAATTCAGCCGGGCCTTCCGGTGCTCACGTACCCAAAACGTACGCTCCGCTCCTCAGTCCCTAGCTTCATCCAACCTTCTCGGTGCTGAAAATCGACCTTTTTGAACACGCACTTATAGGATAATAAGCAAATATCATGCCAACGGTGCTTGTTTTTTCGTCTGGAACGTTTTTTGCTTGCGGTCATCCAGTAAAGATTCATTGCGTCAGCAATGACAGCCTGAAAGGAGAAATCAAACGTGGACAGTATCGAACTCTATCGAAAGGTATTGTTATCGGTTTCCGGCAATAAACTGGTGGAGCATCTTGCCCTTCGGTACGGCCGTAAATTAGCAGCAAAATTCATTGCAGGCAGCAACTTGGAGGAAGCGCTGGACGAAATCGAGAGGTTGAACGGAAACGGGATCATGGTCACATTGGATCATCTGGGGGAGGGAATCAAGCAATTATCGGAGGCTGCAGGCTACAGGGAGGAATATGTACGCTTAATCAACGGGATCGCCAGACGGAAGGTAAACTCCAATGTATCGTTAAAGCCGACGCAGATGGGCTTGGCCCTGGACCCGGAAGCCTGCTACAGCAATATTCGGGACGTCGTCGCCGAGGCTAAACAGCATAACAACTTCGTACGGATCGATATGGAGGATTCGCCCTATACGCAAGCGACCATTGATATCGTCCTTCGCCTTCACGGGGAAGGATTGACCAACGTCGGGACCGTGATTCAAGCCTACTTGCTGCGTTCCCGGGAAGACGTGAAGCAATTGATCAAAGCGGGCGTAAACCTCAGGCTTGTGAAAGGAGCTTATAAGGAGCCGGCATCCGTTGCCTATCAGCAAATGAGCGAAGTGATCGACAACTTCAAAACGCTCATTCAAATGCATCTTGACCAAGGCGTGTACACCGCCATCGCCTCGCATGATGACCGCATCATCAATTGGGTCAAGGAATACGCGCATAAGAACGGCATCAAGGCAAGCGCCTTTGAATTCCAGATGCTGTACGGCCTGCGGATGAGCGACCAGGCGCAGTTGGCAAGGGAGGGCTACCGGATCCGCTGCTATATGCCGTACGGCAGCATGTGGTACCCGTATTACACCCGGCGCTTGGCGGAAAAGCCTGCGAATCTATGGATGGTCGTCAAAAATATGTTCAAGTGATTTACACTGAAAAACAGGCTCGGTATAATGGCCCTAACATGAGTTTGTAAGCATTTACATTTTCTATATCTAGGGGGCCACCGAATGAAGCATCGATTGCCGAGCGTGGAGCAGCTCATCCGCACGGACTGCATCATTGTTGATCTGACCGACCCGGCAGCAATCCGGGATGCCCTGGTTACGGCGGGCTGTACCCCTGTCTTTGTCAGGGTCGAGACCGGCAAATATGGGCTGCTGCCTTCATCGGCTTCGGATCCCGTACAGAATATCCAAGATATCCTGATTCATGTCGAGACCATAAACGCAGATGAGCCATTAACGAAAGCCTCTGCTGCCTTTACCTGCTGTTCATGGGCGATCGTACAGCGAAACGGCAAAGCGGTCGGCTATCTATCCGCTCAGGAAATGGTAGATGCGCTGGTGCAGGCTCACCGGGTGCTGGAGGCTTACTTCACAACAACGCTGAATACCTTGGACCCGGACGTTGCCATCACGCTGATTGACGAGGAAGGACGCGTTGCCGTCTGGACCTCCGGTGCAGAGCATATCTTCTCCATTCCGAGGGAGGATATCATCGGCAAGCCTGCTTCCGATTTCTTTCCCGTCGACCGGCTGCAGTCCCTTCGCACATTAGAAACCGGCCAGCCTGCCCATAAAATGCAGCATCGGCCGCGTCACGACCTGTTCGTCCTGATTAATTCCAATCCGGTTACGCTCGAGGATCGGATTATCGGCGCCGTTGCAGCGGAAACGGATCTGACCACCCAAATGCGGCTGCATCAAGAGCTGCTGCAGATGACAAGCAAGGTCCATCATCTTCAGAAGGAAGTGGCGATGCTGAGCCCTGCGGGAGACCCTTTTCAGCATATTAAGGGAACGAGCCGCGCGATTAAAAACAGCATCGAAACGATCAAGAAGATCAGCTCGACGAAAGCGACGGTGCTGATCCAGGGCGAGAGCGGAACGGGGAAGGAATTGTTCGCCAAAGCGATCCACGAATCGCGCGAGCCTGCGAACGCCCCCTTCATTGCAATCAACTGTGGAGCCATTCCGGCCGCATTGTTCGAGAGCGAATTATTCGGCTACGAACGGGGCGCTTTCTCCGGTGCGGACCCGAAAGGGAAGAAAGGAAAGATTGAGCTGGCCCGCGGCGGCACCTTATTCCTTGACGAGATCGGGGAAATGCCTCTCGACCTGCAGGTCAAGCTGCTGCGCGTGCTCCAGGAGCGAAGTTATTTCCCGGTCGGCGGGACGCAGCTGCATCGCGCCGACTGCCGGATCATCGCGGCCACGAACCGGGACTTGAAACGGATGATTGCAGATGGCAGCTTCCGTGAGGACCTGTACTACCGCCTGAACGTCGTGACGTTGGACGTTCCCCCTTTGCGCGAACGCAAAGAGGATATCTACGAGCTGACGCAGTCCTTTCTTCACGAATTCTCGCTTGTCTATGGCCGCCATATCCATTCGTTTACGCCGGAGGTATTCGAAGATTTGCTAAGGTACGATTGGCCGGGCAACATCCGCGAATTGCGCAACACCATTGAACGGCTTGTTATCTTCTCTACCGAAGGAGAGATTCGGCGCGAATATTTGCCGGACCATATGTATTCCGGCGATAAGAGTCCTCAGCCGGGGGAGGGAAATGACACTGGCACCACGCCGATCAACGGTGCTGCTTACCAAGCAAGGCTTGACGAGTACGAGCGAAAGCTGCTGCTTGAAGCGCTTCAAGCTGTTAACGGGAATAAATACACGCTGGCGAAGCAGCTCGGCATTTCACGGGCAACGCTCTACAATAAGCTCAAACGGCTGAATCTGTAACATGAGCTTGATTGGACGACGTCTAATATTTTGGACACATTAAATTTGAATGTCTAAAATTGCATACACAAACGCAATTCATTGTCCGCTCCACGAAACAGGCGAGGAATTTCGATGCGAAAAGATTCCATCTCCTAAAATATGACAACCTATGATAGAATGGACATAAAAATAGTTATCTAGGAGGCATTCATTTGTTAGGTCGTAGCGGAAATCCAACACTTAATGAGAATACGTTTGAGAGGAGCGGGCATTACAATGACCAAGAGACGATGACCATCGGCGGAACGGTGAACAAATCGTTCATGCTGCTTGCGCTGCTTATCGGGGCAGCAGTCATTTCTTGGGTCATGTTCTTTAACGGGTACGATATGTTCCCGCTTATGGTCGGCGGTGCGATCGGCGGCTTTGTGCTGGCGCTGATCATCAGCTTCGCGCCGAAGTCGGCGCCGTTTCTCGCACCGATCTACGCGGTTGCGGAAGGATTGTTTCTCGGCGCATTATCGGCCAATTATGAATCCCTCTATTACGGCATTACGCTGCAGGCGGCCCTGCTGACGATGTGCGTGTTCTTGGGCATGCTGCTTGCGTACAAGACCGGACTCATCAAGGCAAGCCCCGGCTTCCGGCGGGGAATCATCGCAGCTACGGCAGGCGTGGCGCTTGTCTATTTGCTCAGCTTCGTACTCGGATTGTTCGGTGTTACCGTTCCGTATTTGCATGACAGCACGCCGATCGGAATCGGGATCTCGATTGTCATCATCATTATCGCCGCATTGAATTTCGTGCTCGACTTTAATTTCATTGAAGAAGGGGCGCAACAGGGTGCACCGAAATACATGGAGTGGTACGGCTCCTTCGGTTTGTTGGTCACTCTCGTATGGCTGTACATCGAAATTATCCGCCTGCTGGCAAAGCTGGCGAATCGGGACTGATAGACCTTTGAAATTCCTCGAGTATCGTTCTCGAGCCTTCCATACACAAACAAGAAGTCCGGCCAAGGTGCCGGACTTCTTTCGTTTCGTCATATGAACCTTCACGAATTTCATAATCTACTTTACGCCATTGTACACGAACGCTTTAATAATCGAGCGCTGTGCAAAGAAGAACACGATCAGGATCGGCACGACGAGAATCAGGTTCGCCGCCATCAAAATATTCCACGTCGCAACACCCTCCGTTTCCCGGATTTTCGCAATCCCGAGCGGCAGGGTTCTTGCCGTTTCATTTGTCGTCATGACCAGCGGCCAGAAATAATCGTTCCAGTGGCTGATGAAGCTGAACAGTGCAATCGTGATCAGCGCAGGACGGGCCATTGGAATCATCAGCTTCCACATGATCTTCCATTCCTTGGCCTTATCGAGCCGCGCCGCTTCAATAAGCTCTTCCGGCACCTGCTTAAAGGACTGTCTTAGCAGGAAAATGCCGAAGGCGCTGGAGGCGAAAGGCAAAATCAGCCCCAAATGGGTGTTCAGCAAATGCCACGAGCTAAGCTGCAGATAAACCGGTAGAAAAATAAGCTGAGATGGAATCATCAAGGTCACCATGACGAATCCAAACAGGATGCCTGAACCGGGAAATTGAAATCTCGCAAAAGCATAAGCCGCAGGAATCATGGTCAGCATTTGCAAGATTAGAATACCGCCCGCAATCAAAACGCTGTTGAAGAAATAATGAAGGAACGGTCCGGAATTCCAGGCTTGAATAAAGTTTTGCCACTGCGGATCGTTCGGAATCCATTCCGGCGGAAAAATCATCGTTTCCGGCAGGGTTTTAAGCGACGTCGAGATCATCCATGCAAAGGGCAGGGCGAAGATCAGCACAAGGCCCAGCATGCCGATAATGTTCAAGGCTTTCAGAATGCCGTTCATCACCTTGACCCCGCTCCATGCCTCCGGCCTTAAATTTCGTTCGGACGACTCTCTTGCCTGAACTGCTTTCTCTATTGCACTCACTTGAATTCGTCCTCTCCTTTCCGCTAACTCATCTATGCCGCACCAGGCTTATCTGTAATGGACGCGTTTGGACAGCATGCGGAAGTAAATAATCGTAAGCACGCCGACAATGATGAGCAGCATGACGCCGGCTGCCGATGCATATCCGATCTTGAAGAAGCGGAAGCCGTATTCGTAAATGTAATATACCAGCGTGTTGGTCGAGTTGACCGGCCCGCCCTGGGTCATGATTGCAATCGTCTCGAAGACCTGGAATGAGCCGATCATGCTCATAATCGCCAAGAAAAACAGCGTCGGAGACAGCATCGGCAGCGTAAGCTTCCGGAACGTCCGCCACCGCTTCGAGCGGTCAAGCGCGGCCGCCTCGTAAATGCTCGGCGGGATGCTCTGCAGGCCGGCAATAAAGACCAGCGTGTTGAACCCGATTCCCTTCCACACGGCGACCAGAATCAGCGATATGAGCGAGGTGTCCGGGTGGGACAGCCACTGCAGCGGCGACAGGCCGAACAAACCGATCACCCAGTTCAGCAATCCGTATTCGGGATCCATGAGCCAGCTCCACAGCAGGGAGATGGACACCAGGGAAATGATGTGCGGACTGAAGATCGCGCCTTGCACGAATCCGTAAAACAATCCCGAGCGGTTCAGCCAGAGGGCGATGGCCAGCGAAATGCTGAGCGTCAGCGACACCGTGGCAAAGGTGTAGATGGTCGTATTCAGAAGCACCTGCATGAACTCTTTATCCGACAGCAGATCCGTAAAATTTTGCAAGCCGACATAGTTCTTCGTCGGGCTGACGAAATTCCAATCGAAGAAGCTGAGATAGATCATGTAGAAGATCGGGTAGATGAAGAATATACCGAATACGGCAAGCGAAGGCGAAATCATGCCATAAGGCTTAAGCTTTTCCCACAAACGAGATGTCATGCTAGAGCCCCCCGCCTACCGATACCAATTCAGGCGTCTTCGTCGTACTGAATTCTTCCCCACGCCGGACCTCTAACTGTCTGAGCCTTTGGCCTTCGCTATTGAAATAGTACAGACGCTCATAAGGAACCGTCACCGAGACCAGCGTATCCGATGTGAGCGGTTCAAGAAACGTCTTGACCGAGAACATGCCGAGCGAGGATTGGATTTGATAAATATTTTCCGCGCCGAGGCTTTCGCGGGTCAGCACCATCCCGTCCAGTCGAAGTCCTTCGAATGCAGCCGGCGCATGGAATAGCGCATGCTCGGGACGGAACCCGAAGCTGGCGATATCATGCCGCTTCCCTTGGGCCGAAGGCAGCTGAAGCTCCTGGCTTGGCAAAATGTTCATAGCCGGTGTACCGATGAATTGAGCTGCAAATACATTGGCCGGATCGTTGTACAGCGTCATCGGCGAAGCCGCCTGCTGGATAACGCCCTTATTCATAATTACGATTTCATCCCCCATGGACATCGCTTCAACCTGATCATGGGTAACATAGACAAAGGTGGTGCCGAGCCGCTCATGCAGCTGAATCAGCTCGGTACGCATTTGGTGGCGCAGCTTCGCATCCAGGTTCGAAAGCGGTTCATCCAGGATAAAAACCTGCGGCTTTTTGACCATGGCGCGCGCAAGCGCAACGCGTTGTCTTTGCCCGCCGGACAGCATTTCCGGCTTCTTTTTCATATAATCGCTAAGGCCGACGATTTCGGCGATGTCCTTGATCAGCTTCTCCCGCTCTTTCTTCGGCACCTTGCGGTTAATGAGCCCGAACTCGATGTTGTCGTAGACGTTCATCGTCGGGTACAGCGCATAGTTTTGAAACACCATGGCTACGTCGCGATCTCCGGGAGGGACCCCGTTTACGCACTTGTCATCGATCCAGATCTCGCCCTTCGTCTGCTCATCGAGGCCGGCTATCATGCGGAGCGTTGTCGATTTGCCGCAGCCTGACGGTCCGACGAGGACGGTGAAGGAACCGTCCCGAATCGTCAGATCCAAATTTTTGATGACTTCCTCTTCTTTGAAAAACTTGCTGATTCCTTTTAGCTCGATTCTGCCCATCTCACATACCTCCCGATTATTTGCTGAGCAGTGCGTTCGCCTTTTCGTTCGCCTCGTCCATCGCTTGCTGAGGCGTTACTTTCGGATCAAGCAGCGTTTTCTCGATCGCGCTCTTTACAAGTTTGGCCACTTCCGGATAGGCCGTCTCCATCGGACGTGGTCTCGCATATTCCAGCTGGTCCACAGCTACTTTGTATTGCGGATATTCCTTATACAGGGACTGCATCTCTTCCGTCTCCAGCGCCGACAATCGGGTCGGCAGGTAACCGACGTGCTTGCTTTGGTAAATCGTGCTTTCCGTTGTCGTCATAAACTTGATGAACTCCCATGCTGCAGCCTGCTCTTCCTCGCTCAGCTTGGATGTCATAACGAGCTGGCATCCGCCTGTAGGCACCCCGTAAGACTTGTTTGCCGGCATAAACGCCGTATCAAATTCAAAGTTATTTCCCTTCGAGATATCGATCGCCCCGGCTACTCCTGCCGTCGAACCGAATTTAAACGCGGAGGTTTGGTTCGCCCAGTCTTTATCCGCCGTCGCGCCCGCTTCATCGCCGACCGGAATTTTAATGAGTCCTTCCGACGCAAGCTTCTTCCAGAACTCCACCGGCTCTACCGCTTCAGGCGTGTTAAACAGGCCGGATTTGCCGTCTTCGGCAAGCACTTGGCCGCCGGATTGGGCGACAAGCCCTTCGTAGAACCAGATGTCGACCGGCATCGTCATGGCCGTAATCCCTTTTTCCTTAAGCACGCGTCCGTATTCCTCGAACTCGGCCCATGTCTTCGGTCCGGCCGGATCAAGGCCTGCTTTTTCCAGCAGCGAAACGTTCATATACATGATCGGCGTGCTGCGCATGAACGGAAGTCCGTACAGCTTTCCATCAACATAGGCATTTCCCATCAAGCCGGGATTGAAATCATCGATCTTCAGCTGGTCCTTATCCTTTTCGGCAAAAGGAGCCAGTTCCTGCAGCATGCCATATCTGGCAAACGTGCCCGTCGAGGCGATTTCCAGATCCGTTACGGCCGGAGCATCGCCAGCCGCAAATGCAGCCTGTACTTTGGCGTGCAGGTCATCGTAATTGCCCTGGTATTCCGCAACGACTTCGATCTTGTCCTGGGATTCGTTGAACCGTTTGACCAGCTCCTGCTTGGCTTCCTCGATTTTCTCCCCGAACGCGTACCAATACTTGATTTGGATTTTCTCGCCGGAGGCATTGCCCGTGTTAGCCGAGCCTGCGCTCGCGTTCGTTGCCGCGCCACCGCCGGACTCGCCGCCGCATGCGGACAGCATCATGGCCATCCCCAGCATGAGTGTTAAGAAACCGCGTCTTTTTCTTCTTTTCATTTCATTTCCTCCCATAGTTTTATTTCTAATGAATTTGCAAAATTTCGATTCCAGTCGCTCCCCGATCCGATATATTGACGACCTAAACCATTTCGCTGGGTCCATTGCTGATTGAAAATCGCTCTTTGGATTTTTGCAAAATCCTCCCCTTAAAGCCGTTCGGGACCCGGTCTGTCAGGACTTTATGGGCATGACAAAAAGAAACCTGAAGCAAACCATACAAAAGTCTAAGACAAAGACTCTATGGTCTGTTCAGGTTTCTCCTTCACTCCAACCCATCGGCTATTTACTTGTGTGGTTAGAAAAGGCAGGTTTGTCTCTTCAACCTGCCTTCATCTTATCGCCCATATGTTAACGGCATATGTTTGGATTGTTAAACTTCCGTTAAGTCAAAACTTTCCTTCCACAGCGAAGGGCTTGAAGAGGAAATGGCGGTCGCCCCGTGCGCAAGGCACTCCTCCGCATGCTTTCGCTGCGTAAGCAGCCCGCCGGATATGATGGGGAGCTTCGTCATCTCCCGTACTTTTCCCAGCACCTCCGGAATCCGGGCGGGCATAATCTCGATAACGTCCGGCTGTACCTGGTCCAGCGATTGAGCGATGTTGGCAAGTCCCTCGGAATCGATCAGGAAGAAGCGCTGGATAGTGGTGAGCCCCAGCTTCTGGGCCTTCTTCACGACCTGGATCTTCGTCGTAATGATGCCGTCAGGCTTGATCGCATTCGCTAAATATTCCAATCCGGGCTGATCGAAGGACAAGCCGCCGATCTTCTCGACGTGAACGAACACCGGAATGTCATGCTGCTTGAACAAATCCACATAGCCTTTGATAACGCCGATGTTTCCTGTCAGCATGAATACACAGCTTAATGTATTGCTGAACGTAAGGGCGGCTTCAAGCTGCCTGACATCCCGAATAGAAGCCACGTTCCGGCGCAGCTCAAGCAGCTCCCGCAGACCAGTGGCGGAGACTGATCCCGAAATCTTCCCCCGCTTTTCCGCATAAGACCGATTGGCCTTGGATGGTGTCTGATTAACCATGACTGCTGCCTGCCTTGACGGCTGCCGTATTTGCTAGCTCGGCGTCTCCTTTCACGAGCAAAATGCTGCACGCCCGCTCAAGCTCCGTTCCTCTGGCATTTGCATTCGGACTAAAGTGCTTCATATGGCGATGAATTTCGGGAAGCTGCCTCGACAGCTCCATGTCATCGATGTCGACGGCATGGATATGAATCGAATCTTCTTCCAATTCGACAATCCGGTACGCATGCTGGTCCAAGCAAGCGGACAACTGCACGAAGGTCCAGTTGTTCTGTTTCGTAATGGAATCGACATGGGTATGCCCGTTGAAATAGACGGCTGAGCCCTGTTTTCGGCTTAAAATCCGCCACATATCGATTGAAGGGTCAATGGAGCCTTTATCCCGATCCGATCCTGTCGTGGTCAGATGCACCGGGTGATGCGCAAACACAAGCATCGGCTTCGTGCCGGAGCTGACAACGATATGCTCGAACCAGCTCAGCTGCTCCTCATCAAGCCAGCCTCCCCAGTTCGTTAAATCCATCTCTCTCGTCGTGTCCAAAAATACGAACACCGCCTGTTCCATGTCGAGCGCCTGATAGCGGGCCTGCCCCGTCCTCATGAGCAAATCCCGCTTGGACTGGGAATAGGTGTCGTGATTCCCGAGCACATGAACAAAATTCGTATCGTAACGCTCCATGATTCCATAGACTTCATCGATTTCTCTCACCGTACCGAAATTCGTAAGATCTCCAAGCGAAATATGCATATCCGCTTCAGCACTCATGAAATGGTGCAGCATTCTTGTATAAAACGCATCCCTTGCCATCCCCCATGCGCCAATCTGTTCGTCCGCCTCGTGATAATGCAAATCTCCAAGGATCGCCAGCTTCATCTTCACACTCTCCTTATGCGTTTTAATCAGATCTATTATAGTAAGGGAATGTTATCTGAGCGTCCCCTTTAGTAGATATTTATGTAAAATAAGCTATCGTTGGGGTGAATGGGCAGTGAAGATATACATGCCTATCCGCTGGCTTTAGCCAAACAAAAACCCATGGCCGCCGGGTTCCCGGCATGCCATGGGTTGCTCAGTTGATACGCTTATTAGTTCATGCTTGCGACGAACCAATCCCCAAGCATGACCACGGGCAGCTTTAGGCAGTTATCGCTTAATCGCACGCATCCACACCAAAGCAATCCCGCCCGTGACGATTCCCCAAATGGCGTTCGTAATCAGAACGCTGACGATGGCAAACGGATTCGTCACCGGCCCTTGGAGCTCGCCGGTCAGAATCGGCGAGAGGACGGCGCTGATCAGGATTACCAGGATGCCGTATACAATGCCGGTATACATCAACGTCGTTACAGGCTGCTTCACTCGTGCGAGCACCGCAGCTGCAATCCATACGAGGGAAATGGCAACCGTAAACATGATGCTGCCGGCGGGCTGCCCGATTTGCTGCAGCAGGCCAAGCATGCTCATGACCGGACGAATGCAAGCGACCACAGCTAAAATCAAGATGAGCTTTGCGTGCTTTTTGCCATCCGTGACGCGGCTGTATTCTGGATAAGTTTTCATCAATGGATTCCTCCTCCGGAGCGGTCAATCCAGCCGTTAACCAGGCCTGTCGGGTGAACACCCGGACAACTCTGGAGCCTCCTTTCGCGAGGCAGGCCGGATTTCCCTCTCCCTTCTTGACCCTTATCATATCAGCCTCATGTTGCAAACTTATTGCGGCGCGTTACGGAAGCGATGAAAATGTTCAAACCTTCTGCATGGCCGTTCTCGCATTTCGCTCCATCAAGTGCTCCTATGCTATAAATCACTTCTTTAACGTACCCGAAAACCGCTTCAACTCTACGTTGTCAATTTGCAAATTCGTATTGCCTGGCGCATTTTGGGAAAAAGCAATCTTCAGACTGCCATTTGTTACTTTCACAATTCCAGATATCGTTCTATACTCATTCCCATGTGGAATGTATACATGAACGGGATCCGCCCCATTATCGGTTAATTCCATGAGGCTGGTGAAAGGATTGCCGGTATTCTGCTTCACTTTGGCGCTTACGGTATAAATACCCGGCTTCAGACCATAAACGGTTTGAGAGACGGTGGCTGTATACGGCTCTGTACCATAAATCCAGTACTTGCTTCCTTCGTAGGCATCGTTGGAATCCACACCATGAGCAGCTGTCCCTGTATACATCCACCCCTGTTGTCCGTTTTCAAAATCACCGTTAACCAGTGGGCCATCCACCGGCGGGTCTATCTTGCCCCCCGAATCTTTAGTGCTCATATAGATCATGTTCCAATATTCCAAGGAAGGGACTGTTATTTTTATATATTTGCCTTTTTCGTCCTTCCCCTTGGTAAAGGCCAATGGCTTGGACCGTCCATCATTTGCATCCGGCGAGGCCAACCATACGCTGTTTATATCGTTAGAGTAGTAATATTTCATTTCAAAGTTAGAGATCCGCTTTGGTGTTTCCTTTTGTCCATCATTTGCTCTCCAATCCTTTCGGCTTACTCCAAGCAAATTGATCATATGAACGATCTCATATTGGCTATCCTTCTTGCTATAAGCCCAGATTTTATTCGGATCTCCATATTTGCCGCTGGCATAAGCCGGGATTTCAATGCGATTCGTTGTCTCCGTCTGACCATCACGAAGAAGATTCTCATAAGCTACAATGAAGTCATACAATTTACTTACACGATGCTGCAATTCCTCTGTCATGTACAGATTTTGGGCAGGGAAATATTCGTTGCTAAGCATATTGCCGTTATCACCAAGCTCCATCCGTGAACCACCAGCGGCATAAACCGTTACCCCTGTCAGCATTACAGCAGCTGTATTAAACGGACTTCCTGGATTCTGCTCTCCATAGTCATAACTCATATAAGCGGGGACAACGAGTGATTTTCCTCCGCTCTCTTTACGCGATTGCTCGATCTCCTTTTTAAGAGAGTAATAAGTGTCATACAGCTGGCCATCACTATCCCGGTCCCAAGGCCAAATCTCAGCATAAAGGACATCCACGTCGGATATGTTAACGTTTTCAATTCCTTGGGCGCCGACCGGATTAAAGACGAGTTTCTTGTCGCCAATCGCATGTTTAGCCTTGTTCAGAAATTCTGTGTACGTGTCTTTTACATACAAAGTTTGATTATCGGAGGTTTTCATTTTTCCCCATTCGCCCACGGTATCACCGTGCCAGCCATCAAAATCAAAAAACTGAAACACCTTGTTCATTTCGCCAAAAATATAATTTTGCCACCCGGGATTTCCCGGATTAAAAAAATACAGGTGGGTTATGCCCGTTGGCGTAGAATCTGCCATTTTGAAGCTGAAATGTCCCTGCCCACTCGGATTGTCATCCGCATAATACAGGGCCCAATCCTGCTGTACACCATCCTGTTCGTAACCGGAAGTAGCCGCATAGATCATATTGTAAGCCATATTCGCCATCCCGACTGCTCTTGCCTGCGAGATGTAGCTTCTGACTGTATCTCCGTAAATCGCTCGACCTGACCAGTCATCCCACTTGACCAGATTCGGTGCAACAGGCTTGTGATGCCGGTATTTCCAGTCATAGTATTGCAAGGCGTTGATATGGTAATTCTTAAGCTTATCGATCCGCTCAGCCGTATTGGTATTCTGTCTGAAGTCCCAGACATACCCGTAACGCGGAAATTTAGTCCACGTTGAAGATACGTCAACGCCGACCGTATCAGAGTCAACAATCGCTCCAGCAGCGTCTTTCACATCCACTTCAATCAAATATCCTTTAAAATCGGGTTTTGGGGCAATCCAATCGGCAATCATCATCAGATCTGCATTATTGTTTAGATTTAATTCTTTCGTGATCGTATTGCCAATCTGCTCCTGTAAATGCTTCTCCTTAATCTCAACTGAACCGCCAGCAATATTTCGCCCTAATCGGTTTTTCAAATCAATGCGCAGCTCCACCTTCGCCCCAGGATCATACATTGCCTTATCTGTAGTTACATCATAAAGCAGCTTTCCAGTACTTGCAGCCTCACTCTCTTTGGGATGAAAACCGATCTGGCTAATCAACAGAACTCCTATTAATATAATCATGGTATGACTTTTAAACCGTTTTCTCCTCAAGAAGATCATCCTTCCTTATAATACGAAAGCGCATTCAATTCATTTTTAATTGAATCTCTTACCGGTTTTTATAAGAAGAGGGCTATTTCTAACCTGCCCTCTTCCGATTTTCTTCCTAGCCCTCATAAATATAAATCAGATTCGCAATTAGCCTTCTGTCTATTCTTTAACCGAACCAATTACCAGTCCAGAAACAAAATACCTTTGCAAGAATGGATAGACTAACAATACAGGAATAATTGAAACTACAATTTTTGCAGCATTCAGCGTTTTATTCGATACGGATGCGAGCGATTTTAATTGTGAGGGATCCGTAATTTTTGTTACATCCACCGTCAGCTGCTGAATATAGGTTTGAAGCGGATAGTTGGACGAGCTGTTCATGTACAGCAGCCCGCTGAAGTAGTCATTCCAATGACCGACCATTGAGAATAAGCCGATGGTAGCCAGTGCAGGCAACGAAATGGGAATAAATATACCAAACAGGATTCTGACTTTGGAAGCACCGTCCATAACAGCGGCTTCTTCAAGCGCGTTCGGAATGCTTTTAAAAAAATTCATCAATAGGATTACGTTAAATATCGGTACCGCGCCCGGTAAAATAAGCGACCATACGGAATCGATCAATCCTAGGCTCTTAACGACCATAAAGATGGGGATCATTCCGCCCGAAAAAAGCATCGCAAAGATCATGATATTCATATACACGTTGCGTGCATGAAAACTATGCTTGTTTTTGGACAATGGATATGCCATGAGGACGGATAACAATAAATTCAAACCTGTACCAATTACAACCCTCTCCAATGAAATGACAAACGATCGCCAAAATTGTGCATCATCCAGTAAAAGTTTATAAGCATTGAAATTAAAATTAACGGGCAATAGACCAACTAGATTGGCCTGGGCAGCCGATTTATCACTAAAAGAGATCGACACCATATTAAGCAGAGGTAAAAAGCACAGTGCGGTCAAAATTAATAAAACGGCCCATATACTCGCATCGGCAAAACGGCTTCCGAATGTTTTAGACTTCATTGTGTGCTCCCTTCTTAAAAGATCCGCATCTTCACGAGTTTAATGGATAATTGATTTGCGGCTATAAGTAAGGTAAAGGACACCACTGACTTGAGCAAACCAACTGCGGTCGCAAAGCTATATTGCTGTCCTAGCAGACCAACCCGATAAACATAGGTATCAATAACATCACCGGTTTCATAAACAATCGGGTTATACAGGGCGAATATTTGATCAAATCCCGCATTGAGGATATTCCCCAAATTAAGTGCCGAGATTAGCATAATCGTAGGCAGAATCCCCGGGAGTGTAATGTGCAGCAATTGTTTGAAACGGCTAGCGCCATCGATTGACGAAGCTTCGTAAAGCCCAGGGTCAATGCCTGTTAGAGCCGCAAGATACACGATTGCCCCATAACCAAATCCCTTCCACACATCGGTACTAATGATAATTTCTCTAAACCACTCATTGCTCGCCAAGAAAAGAACGGGATCTTTCCCGAATAATTGGACGATTTGATTAACCGGGCCGTTGTAATCGAATATGTTAATTACGATAGCAGCGACAACCGCCCATGATAGGAAATTTGGTAGGTACACGATGGTTTGTATCGTTTTTTTCGCCCATTTCAACCGAATCTCGTTTAATAATAAAGCAAACACGATAGGCACAATGGTTCCAAATATGATTTTTCCGAGAGCAATCACCACCGTGTTCCTTAGAATCTTCATGCTATCGGGTATTTCGAACATATATTTGAAATTCTCCAAGCCTACCCAGGCTGATCTGAAAATGCCTTTCGCCGGAATATAATCTTGAAACGCCATCAGGATGCCAAACATCGGGACAAAGCTAAAGATGATCAAGAAGATAAATCCAGGCGCCATCATAAAATGATATCCAAGCTGTCCGACCGCTTTTTTCCCTTTTCTCATACTTTCCCATAACCTTCTTTCAAAAGAGTTTGAAGTGGGTACAAACCTTGACTTGTCCCACTTCATCTCTGCTTACTCTTGAATGGCCTCAGCTACTTCTTTAGTAATGTCACTTCCTCCGGTTTTGTTCCAGGTATCAACAAACGTATCGAAGTAGCTCAATGGCTCCTCTCCCATAACGATCTTAAGGAAAGCTTCATCCTCCAATTTAACCAGGTTGGCCCATTTCAGCTTCATGCTCTTCGTCTGACCAAAGAATACAGGGTGAACTTCATTAATTTTTGTTTCCGCCATTAGTTTAGCAGCAACCATTCTGGACATGTATCCGCTCCATTGATTGGCATCGGCCTTCGCTGGATCTTTCATGTAGCCTACAATTTTGTCATACGACGTGCGGTCATCCAGCGTTAACGTGTCGTATGCTTTTTCTCCATCGACGGCAGCCTTTAAATCCTTGTACATTTGCGCAGTTGCATCGTTATAATTAATCATGATTCCGAGCGGTTTACCGCCATCGAATCCACCCTTTATAAATTCAACAACCGGCTCATAGTTCAGATCTTCATGCACCAGCTTGTCATTCAATGCGCTGGCGATTTTCGGAAGCAGCTCCGGATGCTCAAACCCTTTTCTCACCACATAGAATTCCGCAGCCGGATTTTGGGTGTATGCGGTTACTTCGCCGCTGCCATCCTTAGAAATAATGTAGGGTCTCCAATCAGCGGCTTGATTCTGACGTTTTGCATCATTTAACGGATAATCAGCCGACCACCAAGGACCGAAGAAGGCCCCAGCCTCGCCACTAATAATGATGGATTCAATACTGTCGCGCACAGCCATCTGCGGGTCAATCAAACCTTTTTTATACCAGTCCGCAAGCAATCCCAAGCTTTGTTTGGTTTCTTCTGTTGTGGATCCGTATACGACCTTCCCATCTTTCTCTAGCCATTGGCGAGGAAATGCATGATGGGTAGCGAAAATATTATCGGCCTGGAATAAAGCACCGTATAGGCCACCGATGGACTTCGAGAGGGCTAACCCTACGGTCTTCCCTTTGCCGTTGCCGCCGGGATCTTTTTGTACAAACTCTGTTAGGATCATCTCAATATCTTCAACCGTCTTAGGTTCAGGCAAGCCAAGCTTATCAAGCCAATCCTTTCTAACCCACAGCATCGTCGGGATATTCGCATTGGAAGTCGATGGCATAGCCATAAGCCTTCCATCAAACGTCGCTGCTTCCAGCGCTCTTCCGCCATAGGAAGCGTATTTTTCCTTAACAATATCCGAGGCACTCGACTCGTATACTTCTGTTAGATCGGCGATCATTTCATTATCAACCAATTGACGAAGTGTCTCAGCGTCTACTGCCATGATGTCCGGTAAATCGCCTGATGCTACAGCCATAGCCACTTTCTGATCGTAATTGTCTCCGGATTGTGCTTCGAATTTATTTTTACTTTGAATATTTAACGTTTCTTTCAAATACTGTGTGTAGGCATTGTCTTCATAGGTTTGACCTTGAGGCAACTTAGGGATTCCTGGCGTAGCTTTCCCGACGGTATAATTAACGGTTTCTGCATACTTGCCGAATGGCGTTAATTCCTCGGCCGTCGCTGATGTTTTTGTCTCTTCCGGACCAGGACTTTTAGCACACCCCGTGAAAATGCTTACAGACATGAACAATGCTGTTGCTGATATTAACATTTTTTTCATTCCATGCTCCCCCAACATAAAATTTAATAGAAATATGCCTTATCACAAACTTATAATTTTACAGCGAAAGCCTCGTAAGGATTCAAAGCGAGATTGGCAAAATCAACGGATGCACGGTGATAGTTGCTAATGATGACATCATGGCTTTGACCGAAATTTTGCAATGTTAAAACCGTTTTTTCCTGACTGAAATTCGCTACGACTGCCCATGTCTGATTTTGATAACGCCTTAGGTACATGAACACATGAGCTGGCGTATCGACCAATTCATAGTCACCCCATACGATTATAGGGTTCTCTTTCCTTAACCGGATAAGCTGCTTATAACAGTGAAAAATCGAATCCGGATCCGCCAGGCTGGCTTTAACATTCACATCCCGATAATTCGGATTAACGTGCAGCCACGGTTGTCCTGTTGTGAAGCCCGCTTGTTCCGAATCGTCCCATTGCATCGGAGTTCTCGAATTGTCCCGTCCCTTGGCATTAATAGATTCAAGAATATCTTCCTTTTTATATCCGCTTGCGATTCGTTCATTGTACATGTTAATGCTTTCAATATCCTGAACCTCGCTAATATCGGTAACAGGATAGTTTGTCATTCCGATTTCTTCCCCCTGATATATGTAAGGAGTCCCTTTCATGAAATGAAGCAAGATGGCGAACATCTTTGCGCTTTCGACTCGATAGGTAGAATCGTCTCCCCAACGCGAGACAATCCGTGGACAGTCATGATTATTCCAAAACAGGCTGTTCCAGCCTTCGTTTCCTAAAGCAATCTGCCATTTGCTAAGAACCTCTTTTAACTGGCCCACATCCAATGGCTTAAGATCCCATTTTTCTTTCCCTGCTTGCTGATCTAAACCAATATGTTCAAATTGGAACACCATGGATAGCTCATTGCGCTTGGGATCCGAGTACAGCTTGGCGATTTCTGGCGTAGCCCCCCAGGTTTCACCAACGGTTAAGACATCGTATTTACCAAAGGTTTCTCGGTTCATTTCCTGTAAATAATCGTGGAGCTTAGGACCATTCCCGGTTATTTCTTGATCGGGGATTTTACCCACCAAATCTATGACGTCCATCCGAAAACCGCCAACACCTTTTTCCAGCCAGAAGTTCATCATGTCCCATATTTCTTGTCTTACTTTCTCGTTCTCCCAATTAAGATCCGGTTGCTTTTTACTGAAGAGATGAAGATAATATTGACCGCTCTCGGAATCGTACTCCCATGCACTTCCACTAAAGGTTGAACGTAGCGAATTTGGGACGCCGTTGTTTACAGGATCTCTCCAAATATAATAATCCCGGTATGGATTATCCTTGCCTTTCCGAGATTCAATGAACCACTTATGTTCGTCAGAAGTATGATTGACAACCAAATCCATGATAATCTTGATATCGCACTTATCCGCTTGATCAATCAGTTCTTCCATATCCTCCATCGTGCCAAACTCCGGCATGATCGCTCGATAATCACTAATGTCATAGCCGTTATCGTCGTTTGGAGACTGATAAACAGGACTAAGCCATATAGCCGTAATGCCCAGTTCCTTCAAATAATCCAAGCGGTTGATGATTCCTCTTAAATCTCCAATACCATCACCATTGCTGTCCTGAAAACTTCGCGGATATATCTGATATATGACTGCAGTCTGCCACCACTTTTGCTTCAAAAAACTTCCACTCCTTAATCTCTAATGTTCTAATCAAATACTAAAACGTTTAAGTCGACGATTACATTTGTAAAAGACGATCAAACGGCTTAATAACGGGATTCCTTATCAAAGGGAATTTTTCTAATCCTTATAACTTTTAAAAAAATACCCCTTAATATACGTAAACGTTTACCTATTTAGAACAAAAAAGTCCTTCTTCACCTCCGTATTTGGAATTACCTCCGGTATGATAGAAAAAAAGATCTATAAACCGGAGCGTAAACGTTTAACTGTTCAAGTTAGTTTATTGAAAGTACGGTTCGCCTTTCCACAATGGAATGGCTAACGATGCTGCTGGGTACCTCACCGGATTCTTCAATTAACGTTATTAATTTTTCAACAGCAAGTCGTCCCATTTCAGCCAATGGTTGATGAATCGTTGTTAAAGGTGGGAAAATGATTTTTGCTAAATTTAAATCATCGTAACCTATGATCGAAAGATCCTCAGGAACTCTCAACCCTTTTTCAAAAGCCATTCCCATAGCACCAATTGCCATTTCATCACTTGCTGCGAACAGAGCTGTAAAAGGCGGTGCTTCCTTCAGCAGTTTCGCCATAGCTGTTCTACCACTTTCCATATGAAAATTACCGTAAGCTATTTTTGTGTCCTCAAAAGGAATACCGTGGTCAGTAAGAGCCTGCCGGTAACCCTCAACACGAGGAATACCTGCTACAGGATCCCAAGGAGTCCCGGCGATCATAGCAATCTCTTTGTGACCTTTGCCTATTAAATATGCAGTAGCTTGATAGGAAGCCTGCCGATCATCGACCTTCACATATGGAATTGAGTATTTTGTAGAATGTGTATTAACAAGTACAACAGGCAGCTTCATGTCATTCATCTGATGATAATATTCATCTTTCAATAACTCGCTTGTGAACACAACACCATCAACTTGTTTTTCACGAAGGACTTGTAAATACTTCATCGTTCTTTTTCCATCTTCTGCTGTGTTACACACAATAACACTGTAACCCTTTTCATGAGCGGCTTCTTCAATACCATAAAGAATCTCAGAAGAAAATCCACTGGACACGTTTGGAAATAAGACGCCTAGAGTTTGTGTCCTTTTGTTAACAAGCCCCCGGGCGATAGCATTAGGGTGGTATCCAAGTTCTTCCACAGCTTGAAGTACTTTAAGCTTAGTTTTCTGCGAATAACCATTTAAATTATGGAGTACTCTCGAAACGGTGGCTACTGATACATTTGCCGCTTTTGCTACATCTTTAATCGTTGGAGTGATAAGACCTCCCCCCTAATCTAAATACATACTCATTACGTATTACGTAAACGTTTAACTTCAGTATAATTACAACTCTTTCATTTGTCAACGACCCCTATCGAAGAGATTAATTTTTTCGGACTCAATCAAAGAAGGCAGCGCTAGAACAGCGCCGCCTTCTTCTGATTATTCTCGAGTTTCTCATCTGATGTAATAAGTTCCTGGACTAGATCCCCACAGCATCCGCTTTCGTTACGGTGCCTCTGCGGATCGTACCGATCCCTCGCCGGCCTTGTGCAGCTGCCGGCATTCCGGCTTATCGCACACGCCGTAAAACACGGCAATCTTATTAGTGTCCACCGTATCTACTAGAGAGCTGCAATGCCTGCAAATGATAACGCCCATATTGATTCGCTTCATGGAATGGTACATGTCTCACTCATCCTCTCTTGTTCTCGTTCATGTGATTCGTATGGACTTTCGGGTCCTGCAAGAATGATACTTACAACCTCAGATACAGAACGACCTCATATATGATTCCTAAATCCAATTTGGATAACATTAATGTACACTATAGATGGAATAAATGCAATTAATAACGACCTATTTGTTCGAAATATTTTAATTATGACGTCATATATAATCAATTGAATTTCATCTTCCTTCCTTAACCGTAAAACATGTTTAGTTCAAACGAAAAAAAACAGCCCACAGAAAATCCTCCTGTGCAGCCGTTTCAAATGCCGAATATCCAACTTTAAACGTCTTCCTCTTCCGGGTCCATCGTATATTTCACCTGCATCAAAATATTCTGCTCATGATCTCCGAATTGGCGACCGAACAGGTTCAGCCCGCCCTGGTGTACGGCATCGGGCTTGATGCCGATGCGCAGCCGCAATTTCGGGCTTTCCGAGATGCGAAGATCGCTTAAGGTAACGTCGGAAATCTTCTCCATATCCAGCGTCGTCTTCTCATGATCGACCCGCCATGTTTTGAGAAACCCATACTGCGTCGCCCAGTCATACCACCAGTTCGGATTGAGCTTTCCGCGCCGGTCGCCGAAATCGCCGGGACTGGTCCACATGCCGATCTCCACTTCGTTCACCCATACCGAGATGTTAGAAGGCCAGTTATTGTCGTAATTGGGCGCCTCGGAGCACATCTCCATCGACAGCTCCAGCGATTCGATGCGTGCACCCGCCGGAATATCCATCGGCAGCAAATATTCCAAATACCCTTTGCGCAGCCAGATGATTTGAGCGTTCACATGCTTCGGATGATAAAAGCTCGCCGGTTCGTCCTCCTTGATGATGTAGCCTTCGGCATTCGCCATTCCGCAAGTAGGGTGCACTTCGCAGTCGCTGTAATGCCCGATGGGCATGTCCACCTCATAGACATGCATGACTCCTTTGGGCATGGTATTCCTTAAATTAAGGGCGATATGAATGTCATCGTAATTCCGGCTGCATACCTTCATCGCTCCGCGGGATGCCGGAAGCAATTCCGTATTGATCAGCTCTGCCGCTTCCAATACCTTGATGTTGCTGGCGACGGTCGATACGGGAAGATTAAGCGTCTCCGCGATTTCCATAATGTTTAAGTTTTTGGAATTCAAGAGGCGAAGAATATCTACCCGGGAACGCGTCGACAAAGCATGGGTTACCTTAACAAGCTTCTCCGGGTCGTTAAAACTAAGTTCCAGCACGAATCCGCTCCCCTTTATCTTAATCGTTACAATCATCTTACTTCGAACGGTAGTGAAAAACAATGACGCCTGCCGGTGCTGCCGCTTGGCTTTTCATGATGCTGATCGATTGCGGAATATGAATAATGGAAGGAAAAGGACCTCCGGAAAATCCGGAAGCCCCTCTCGATTGGATTCGCCTTCATTTCAATCACGCGGTACCCGTGTCCTGCATCTTAATTCGCCGGTTTAATATCAAAGAAGTCAATCTCGCCGTAGCCTTCACCTTTCGTAAACCGGATCTTGTTGGCTCCGGCTTTCAGTTGGACTCTGGCTGTGGACAGCCCCCAATTCTCCCAGCCTTTATTCGTGATGTGGAACCGGCTCGGCTCGCCCGAGTTTACGCTCAGCTGCAGATAGGACCAGCCGCCCCCGGCCGTCCCGTTGGCGGTGCGCGCAAGCAAAATATACTCGCCTGCCTCCTGGACGTGAACGTTAAAATCCACGAAGCTCTCCGGGGTATCAATATGACCTGCCTTCAGGCCGCCTGAGCCGTTCGGGCTTTCCGATGCATAGGCCGCCCCGCCGAAAGCTCCCTCCTCCCCTTCATACCGGAGATGGGCCGGTTCGCCGGAAGGCAGAGGAATCGGCGTGTTCGGATCGACCGGTTCGCCGAGATTCGGCGTGCCATCCGCATGCCACGTGAATTTCTGCATCCGAACCTCCCGGTTCCACCCGGCATTATTGTATTTGGCTACATGATACATGATCCAGTCCTCCGTATCATCCGGAGACTTCGTGAACGAATGGTGGCCGGGACCGTAAAGCCCGTTGCCGGACTTGAAAATAGGCTGGTCCCGCTTGGTCCATGAAGCGGGATCCATAGGATCGCTGGATACACTGGCGGTGATCAGTCCCAAGCAATAGTCGTTGGTCCAGCTTCCGCTTGCGGAATAGACAAGAAGAATAAGACCGTCCCGGACGATGACCTGAGGTCCTTCATTGACATGGGGAACATGATTCGTCTCCCAGCTGTACGTCGGCCTGGATATCTCCACCCGCTCCGAGTCGATGGTCCATGGATTGCTCATATGGGCGATGTACAGGTTCTGACGGACGTTGACGTCTCCTTCCCAGCCGGACCAGATGAAATACAGCTCCCCGCCGTGCTGCAGCACCGTCCCGTCAATCGCCCATTTGTTCGTCGGATCGGTGATCTGCCCCTTGTATTCCCACGTGCCTTGGGTCGGATCCGGCGATTTGTTCTCCATGACGTACATGCGGTGATTGACATTGTCTCCGTCATCCTTGGCGTAGTAAATATACCAGGCGCCGTCAATGTAATGCAGCTCCGGTGCCCAAATGTTGCAGCAGCCCGTGTTTACCACCGCTGTAGGGGCCGCATCAATCGTAGTGAGCTGGGCGGATTTCCAGATCGTCACGTTGCCGCCGGTCGTTTTCGTGAAGTAGTAATAGCCGTCCGTATGCTTATACACCCAAGGGTCTGCCCCCTCCTGCATGACAACGTTATAGAAGTTGTTCTGAACGGAGGCCGCTTGCGAGGTCTGGCCGATCGGAAAAACAAGCAGCGCGCATATCGACAGCAGCAAGGTGTTCCTGAAATTCTTATTCATCATCCGGTTCACGTTCCTTTCGGTACATGTATGATCATGCTCCAAAACGGCTATTCGGCACGGCCCGCCTTCGAAACCGCTGCGGGCAGCATTATTAGTTCCTGCTTAGCGCGTTTCGGCCACAGGATGGCAAGCTCCCGGATATCAATCCTCGATGGCCGCTTTACGCGAATTGATGCGGCGGATGACCTCGGGGTCAAACTTCGCCTTTCTTTCGTAGGTATACAACCCGTTGACTTCCTGTTCCACGTCGTACAGCTGCGTGTAACAGAATCCGAACATCATCGGATGATCCAGCAGCGTGCTCGTTAAACCCTCGTAACGCGCAAGGAATTCTTCTTCGGAAGCCGGTCTCTCGCCGTACCCCCAGGCCTTCCCGTCCCTTTGGTCCGGGTTCCACCATATCCCGCCGTACTCGCTGACGAAATACGGCTGCCCTCCATAGGTTTGCCGGTTCGGAAACGTATTGTAAACCTCGCCGCCGTCCTTCATCGACTCAAATTTTTGGCGGAACGTCTCCGGATTCTGATCATAGTCATGAATGTCGAAGATATCGGTGACGACATGGAAGTTCCCGCTGGTGTCGATCACCGGACGGGTTGGATCCATTCGCTTCGTCACCTCGTAAACAATGCGAAGGACATCGTTATGCTGCTTCGTGCCATCCTTATCCCACGTTTCGTTAAACGGGCACCAGCCGACAAGCGCGGGATGATTGAAATCCCGCTCTACGCCTTCCAGCCATTCCGGCAGAAAACGGGACACCGCTTCAGTCGTCGTGATATCCAAGCCCCAGTTCGCGTGCTCGCCCCATACCAGATAGCCTAGGCGATCCGCCCAGTACAGGAAGCGCGGCTCAAAGATTTTCTCGTGAAGCCTGGCCCCGTTAAAACCGAGCTCCATGGAGAGCTCTATATCCCTGCGAAGATCCTCATCGCTCGGCGCCGTGTAGATGCCGTCCGGATAAAAGCCTTGGTCCAGCACAAGGCGCTGAAACACGGATTTGCCGTTAATCCGGAATGCCATGCCGTCAAGACGTAGGGTCCGAAGACCGAAATACGATTGGACGGAATCGCTTGGGCTGCCCTGGTCGGTCAAAGACAGGGCCAGGTCGTACAGCCGTCCGTTTCCTGCTTCCCACAGATGGATCTCCGACAAGGGAACGGTCAGCTTAACCGAAGGTCCGGATACGATCGCGCCGGCTTCGCCGACAAGCCGGCCGTCGAAATAGGCGGAAGCGGCAAGCCGCTCCCCGGCCGCACTCCCTTCGACCGCAATCTCGAGATGCACGCAGGCATTATCCGGATCCCCCACCAATTTCATCGACGCCATATAAGCCTTTGGCACATGCTCAAGCCATACCGTCTGCCATATCCCTGTCGTACGGGTGTAGTCGCAGCCGTGCGAGTGGTATAACCCGCTCTGCTTGCCTCTCGGCTGGCGCCCCGAACGAACGTCGTCCTCCGCATATACCGTAATGACGTTGCTGCCCGGCACGACATGGGACGTAATGTCGAAGCTAAACGGCGTGTACCCTCCGCGGTGCGAGCCGGCAACCGTCCCGTTCACCCATACCTCGGCTGCATAATCGACGGCGCCGAAGTGGAGCAGGATCCTGCCCCCGGCCCAGCCTTCCGGCACGGTGAACGCCCGTTTATACCATACAGCGGCCATAAAGTCTTTATATTCTACGCCGGAGAGCTTGCTCTCCGGACAGAAAGGCACCGTGATCGTCCCGGACAGCTGGTATCCGGGATCCGTCAGGCCGCGGTCCTTGCCGCTCTTGCCGTGGTCGATTTCAAATTGCCACTGGCCGTTCAGATTGGCCCAATCGGACCGGACCCATTGGGGTCTCGGGTACTCGGGGCGCGGGATATTAGATGAATGAGTCATGGTCTACTCCTTTTATGTCTGGATTGTTTTATATTTCAGCATTTTGCAAAATTCGATTCAAGCCGCTCCAGGGTACAATATATAGACGAACTAAACCGTTTCGCTCTATATATTGCTGATTGAAAGTCGCTCTGTGGATTCTTGCAAAATCCTTATTTACAAAAGCCTATCTTGCCATTTCGGGATCAGCCTGCTGCGACTCGGTACGCATATCCGGTTCCGGACTAAGCGGCTCGGTTAGCGTCCCCGTCATAATCCCGCGGATCTTCGCAAGCGGCGCTTTCGGCCGCCTGTCGTAGGTGAGCAGACCGTTGATCTCCTGCTCGACATCGGTCAGCTGCGTATAACAGTAGCCTTGAACGACCGGCGAGGTCAGCATCGGGTCGACGACGGCCTTGAGCCGGATCAGGAAATCCTCCTCGCTGTCCGCCCCCGAGTATCCCCAGCCCTCCCACTCGCTCTTCTTGAAGGCGATGCCTCCAAACTCCGATACGAGAATGGGCTGCCCTTGATAGGAAGCGCCTCCGACGAAAATGCTGCGGTTGGCCGGCATCGCTTCCACGGCGGATTGCACGCTCTTATACCGCTTCTCCAGCACCTCTTGACGGCTCTCATAGTCGTGAATCGTGACCAGGTCGGTGGTCATATGCTCCCAGCCGTCGTTGTACACCACCGGCCGCGTATCATCCAGCGATTTCGTCAAATGATACATGGCCAACCCGTGCTGCTGCTGCCGGCTGTCCATGCGGACATTCGGGATTCCCCAGCTTTCATTCAGCGGAACCCAGGTGACGATGCACGGGTGGTTATAATCCCGCTCGATGATCTCCTGCCATTCCTTGGTGAAGCGGCGCACATATTCTTCGGAATAGTCATACGCATTCGCCGCCTCGCTCCACACAAGCAGCCCGAGCCGGTCGCACCAATAAAGGAATCTTGGATCCTCCGTCTTCTGGTGCTTCCTCACGCCGTTGAAGCCCATCTCCTTGGTCAGCTCCACGTCGCGTCTCAGCGCATCGTCCGAAGGAGCGGTTAGGATGCCTTCCGGAAAATACCCCTGGTCCAGCACCAGTCTTTGATAATACGGCCGGTTATTCAAGCACAGCTTGCCGTCCTCGATCGACACCTTCCGCATGCCGAAATAGCTGGCAACCTCATCGACGACCTCTCCGCCGCATACGAGCCGAAGCTCCAAATCGTACAGATTCGGATGCTCGGGGCTCCACAGCCGCCCAAGGCCATGATCCGTGAAATCCCCGAGGCCGATGGTCCGCAGCTGCTCGCCGCTGCGGATCGAATATTGATCCTCGGCCACGACTTCGTTCCCGTACGCTACGGTAACCTGAAGCTTTATATCATCTGCCGCCTTCAATCCTTCAACGAAGGTGCGAATCCGGATTTCATTCCGATCGATATCCGGCGTAACCACCGTTTTTCTAAGGTGCACGGCGGATAAAGGCTCCAGCCAGACGCTCTGCCAAATGCCCGTCGTCCGCGTGTAGAAGATGCTGGCCGATTTCTCAAGCCAGTATTGCTTTCCCCTCGGCAGCGTAACATCACGGCTGAAGTCCTCGGCCCTGACCACCAGCGTGTTGCTCCCTTCAACGAGGAAGCGGGTAATATCCGCTTGAAACGGTGTGTGGCCCCCTTCATGAACAGCCGCAAGCTGCCCGTTAACCCAGACCTTTGCCAGATAATCGACGGCGCCGAAATGAAGCAGAATGGTTTTTCCCTTCCAATTATCCGGGATGTGAAAGCTTCTTCGATACCACACCACGTCATGGAAAGAGGGATCCCCGATGCCGCTCAGCTTGCTTTGGAACGCGAAGGGCACGTTGATCTTTCGGGGGAATGAAGCGGAGCCGTCCGCCTCATACCACCGTTCCTGCTCGCCGACGTCTCCGTCGTCAAATCCGAATTCCCACTCTCCATTAAGGCTCAGCCATGCCTTGCGCATGAACTGGGGCCTCGGATATTCCGGTCGCGGAGGCTGCGTATGGTTTGTTTCTGTCGTCAAGATGTCATCCACTCCTCATCGATTCATTGTTGTATCTATCCTTTGATCGAGCCTACGTAAACGCCTTTAACAAAATACTTCTGCAGGAACGGGTATACCATTAAAATCGGCACCGTCGAAACGACGATCGCGCAGTATTTCACCAGCTCCCGGAAAGCGTTCGCGCTCTGGGCGCTGTTAATGACGACGCCGCCGGCGCTTCCGATCGACGTTGCCGTGGCGTCGTTCGCCACCAAAATTTCCTTCATTAACAGCTGCAGCGGGAACAGCTGCCGGTCTTTAAGCAGCACCATCGCATTAAACCAGGAGTTCCAGTTCCCGACCAGGTAATACAAGAAAATGACGGCGAGCGTCGCTCTCGACAGCGGCAGGATGACGTTGACCAGAATCTTCGCCTGGCCTGCGCCGTCGATCACGGCCGCCTCCTCCAGCTCCCTCGGTATGGCCTGGAAGGCGGTCCGCAGGATGATGATGTTCCATGTGCTGATGGCGGTCGGCAGAATCATCGCCCACAGATTGTTGTACAACCCGATGTCCTTCATCAGCAGGAACCAAGGAATCAGGCCGCCGCCGAAGAACATGGTGATGGTGATCAGGATCATGATGAAATTTTTGAAATACAAGTCCCGTCTGGACAGCACGTATGCCCCTAATATCGTCATGACCATGTTGACTAGCGTGCCGAGCCCGACGTAGATCATCGTGTTTTTATACCCGTTGAGCAGGCTGTTGTCTTTGAATACCAGCTTATATCCGTCAAGCGTGAATCCAAGCGGCTTGAACAGCGCGCCTTTATGCGCAATCAGAGCGGTAGGGTCGCTGACCGAAGCGAACAGGATATGCAGGATCGGGTAGAAGCATACCAGCGTCAACGCGGCCAATAATGTATAGTTTGCGAAATCGAATACGAAGTCTCCCACCGATTTATGCTTTCTTTTACCTCGTGCTTTGATCTTCTTGTTATCGATCATGGCCATCTCCTTCCCCTACCATAAGCTGGTTTCCGATCTGCGCTTCACGATGTAGTTCGTCACCCAGAGCAGCCCGAAGTTGACGATGGAGCTGATCAGCCCCACCGCGGCGGAATAGCTCAGACTGGCTTCCCTGAGGCCCCGGCGATACACGTAGGAAGCGATGACGTCGGCCGTCTCGTAGGTGAGCGGATTGTACAGCAGAATGATTTTCTCGTAGCCGGATGACATCAGGCCGCCGATCGCGAAAATAAACAAGATAATGATGACCGGACTGATCTGCGGCAAGGTGATGTACCACATTTTCTTAACCCTGCTGACGCCGTCGATTTCAGCCGCCTCGTACAATGCCGGATCGATCCCGCTCATGGCGGCCAGATAAATGATGCTGTCCCACCCGATGCTCTGCCAGATGCCGGAGAAAGTATAGATCGGCCGGAAGAATGAGGAGTACCCCAGGAGCGAAGAGTACTCTTTGCCTGTAATGAACTGCAGCAGTTGAGTAATAATTCCTTCATCCGCCGTGAAAATATGGATGATCCCGCACACGACGACCAATGAAATGAAGTGCGGCATGTACGTAACGGTCTGCACGGTTCGTTTGAACTTGGACGACCGGACCTCATTCAGCATTAAAGCGAGAATGATCGGCGCCGTGAACCCGAAGGCGAGAGCCCACACATTCAGCATCAGCGTGTTCTTGACGACCCTCCAGAAATAAGGTCCTTGGAAAAAATCGATGAAATGCTTAAAGCCTACCCAGTCGCTTTCCCCGAATCCAAGCAGCGGCTTGAAATCCTTGAAAGCGATCATGACGCCCCACATAGGGCCGTAGCAGAAGATCAGGTACCATGCGATCACGGGCAGCGCCAATAAGTATACGAACCAGTTCTTCTTCATATCCCGCTTGATCAGCAGGCTCTTCCGTAGTTTGGCTTCCGCGGGAGCCGGGCTCATCTTCCTGTTTTTTCGAATGATCTCCATGATTCAACCACCTATTCCCGATATGGAAGCTATCGTTGGTTATACCGGTCCAGCGCCGCCTGATGGAGACTTAAGAATTCGTCCAAGCCCATGCTCTGCGCTTCCTTCAAAAACTGGTCATATGCATTCACAGGCAGCTCGCCCATGATGATCTTGGCAAAATACTCTCCCCGAAGCGTAGACAGCTGGTTTCCAAGCTCGGCCTCGCGCGATGCCTCCTCTTTGGTGAAGGTGATCGGCGGCATGGCCATGCTGGTGTCCATGTTCTCTGTCCAATATTTCCGGATATCTCCGGAATAGCTTCCCTTCGCCACGATCAACGGGTTAGCATGATGCTCGTCGCGAATGTTCGGCCAGCTGTGCATGCGGTATTTCCACAGCGTCGTGGCGACCGGCTGTCCGTCCGGATCATTGTAAATGTAGCTGTTCTCAGGGAAATACGGCATTCCCTTGTCATCCACCAAATGAACGGTGCCATACTCGCCGAAGTTGATCAGTTCCCATCCCTTTTTGCTGTAGTTAAAGTCCAGCCAAGCCATGGCTGCTTCCACATTGTCCGCTTGGGTCGTAATCGCCGCCTCGGTGCCGGTGCGCATGAAGTTTTTGTACGTCGTCGCCGATTTATCGCCTTCGTTCAGGATCGGATTCAGCGCACCAACGAAATCGATGTCGTTCTGTTCCTTCCAATAGCTCCACATCGTATCCGGGGAGTCCATGATGACCGCCGTATCGTCTGAAATGGCGCTCGCCATCCGCTGGTTGAAGTCGGCCGTTGCCCAATCGCGGTTAAGGAGACCCTCCTTGTTCCACTTCTGCATGGTCGCCAAGTACTCTTTCGCTTTCGGCTGCGCAGGCCCCCATTGCACCTTGCCGTTCTCGTCCTGGAAGGTCCAGTCCCATACGCCGTAAGCGCCGTTAATGATGCCCGTAAAAATTTGGCCGTAGCTCGATCCGTAGTTCAGCGGGGTCTTGTATCCGACCTCCTGGCATTTCTTCAAGAACGCGTACCATTCGTCGATGGTGTTCGGCACTTCCATCCCCGTCTTGTCGAGGGCTTCCTGCTTGATCAGCATGCCGAACCAGGTCCATTCCGAATACGGAGCGATTCCGTAGAAGCCGAGCAGCCTCCCGTCGTCCGTCACCGTCGTCTTTCTTCTCATCTCGTGGGAATTGCGCCAGGCCGTATAGTTCGGAGCATGCTTCTCCATCAGGTCGGTCAGGTCGATATAAGCGCCGTCGTTAACCCCGGCTTCCAGGCCCCCGGGATACCGGCCCGGTTCAATGATGATGTCCGGGAGCTCGCCGGAGGAGATCATCAGCGTGAATGCATCCGCTTCCTGTCCTACCGGCGGCGTGATGAAATTCACCTTGATCCCGGTCAATTTCTCGATCTGTTTCTGAACGGCATGGTTGTTCATATCCGGTATATTGGAGTTGGCAGGCATCCAAACATCCAGCACGACCTCTTCCTTGAACGGATAGGCGGAGTAATCGCTTGGAATGACTTCGTCGTATACATCGCCGAGGTATGTATCGTTCAGCGTGTTGTTCACCTCGTCGATTTGCTCTTGCGTCGGAGCCGTATTGCCGCGGATGCTTGCGCTAATGTCCGTAAACTCGACCTCATTCTTCTTCTCGGTGGACACGGCCTCTTCGTTGCCTTCCGGCTCATCCTTCCCGGAGCCGCCGCCGCTGCATGCGGTTATGGCCGAAATCATCAGTATGGAGATCAGGAATAAATGAATCACACGCTTAAATTTCGCTTTCATCGTAATCCTCCCATAATCAAAATTGGTTGACCTTCCGTTCCAAAAACCCGCTCTTGCCTACTTCCCCCTTTTCGAAATCAAAATGCTAAAGGTCTCTCCACAAACACCCTTGTTTAATACAATAAAACCGTATCTTTAATCGAAGTATAGGCATGATTTCATCATCTGTCAACGCTTTCATACATTAATTTTGTAATTATTATTCCTTCAAGCAATTCCCCATATCGTACAACAAAAAGTCGTTTCGAGGGGTCGAATACAGATAAAACCCCAATAGTGACAAGGTTTTCGGGTGCATTAATTCAATTTGCTATCGATCTATTTGGATTGAAACAATCAATAATCCCGAAATAAAAAAAGCCTTTTATTACGAAATTTCTGTAATAAAAGGCTTTTTACTTCGGATCCTTCGTTGCTATCGGCTGCCCTTTTTCAATGGGATACGGATCTCCTGCATCATTCTCCCGAAGGGACGTAGAGCGCGTCGGAATCGCCTGCCGGAATTCCGAAATCCGGCGTTCCGTCCGGATGCCATCCGAACTTCTGAATGCGGGTGGCGCGCAAGCGGGTATCCGCTCCCGGTTCAGGGAGGGCATGATAGACGATCCAGTCCTCCGTCCCGTCCGGGGACTTCGTAAAACTGTTATGTCCGGTCGCATAAATGCCGTTCTCCACGCTTTTGCGAAATACCGGTTCCGGGGATTTCATCCACGCATCCGGATTCATCGGATCGCTGGACGCGTCCATCGTCAGCATGCCCAGCGCATAATCCTCGGACCATGTCGTGCTGGCGGAATAGACAAGGAAGATGCGGCCGTTCCGATGGAGAATGACAGGGCCTTCGTTAATGGCCATGCCCCCCTGCTTCTCCCATTCCATGGTTGGAGCGGTAAGCAGGACATGCTCGCCGGTCAGCGTCCATGGATCAAGCATACGCATGATATAAATTGCCGAGCCGTAATCCGGAAACCGGCCGTATCCGGCATACAGGAAGTAGAGCTGCCCCTGCAGCGTCATCACGGTACCGTCCAAACCTGGGACGGGCGTGTCAAGCGCCCCTCTCCATGTCCATTCGCCCTCCATGGGGTCGTCTTCTCCGTTCTCCAGGACGCAAATCCGGCGGGTATCGTCGCCTCCCCCGTCATTCGCCGTATAATAAACATACCATTTACCCTGAACATGATGAATTTCCGGAGCCCATAAGTTATGGCTGTATCGGCCTCCCGGCTCCGGCGCCCAAATCGTTTTCTTCCGGCCTTCGGCGATCCGGCTCAGCGAGTCTGATTTCGTAAGCTCAATACGATCCCGGGCCGTATGCATGAAATAATAGAAGCCGTCGGTGTGCTTCCACACCCAAGGATCAGCCGCTTGCTCGACAATCGGATTGTGAAACGTTGCAGTTTGGGGCAATTTCTCCATCTCCCTTCGCATTTCGCGTCAGGCCCTTCGCTCGGGTGCTCTTCCATGGATCCTCCCGGACCTTTGCGTTACGTTCCATCTTACCGATGCCGTTTTATGCTGTCTATGCTAAATTGAGTATATTTAGGTCCGGCGCATATAAGCCCGAACCGTCAACGGAGCGAATAGCGCCACGATGACGGCGGCGCCGATCAGCGAAATGGACAGATCCCAGCCTACGGTTCCCGAGTTGGTCAAGTCCCGGACGGCCGTAACCAGATGCGATATCGGATTGATATTCACGAACCATTGCAGCCATCCCGGCATCGTCTCGACCGGCACAAACGCATTGGAAAGAAACGTGAGCGGGAACAAAACGATCATCGAGATGCCCTGCACGCTGGAGGCCGTACGGGCGATCACCCCGAAAAAGGCGAAAATCCAGCTGATCGCCCAAGAGCAGACGATGACGAGGAGCGCGGCGAGCGCCACGTAGCCCAAGCCGCCGCCCGGATGATAGCCCATCACATATCCCATGGCAAAGGTCAGGACCGTTGCGATGGTATACCTGACGGTATCCGCCAGCAGGGCGCCGGCAAGCGGCGCGATTCGCGCGATCGGCAGCGATTTGAACCTGTCGAACACGCCTTTATCCATATCCTCTCGGAGCTGTACGCCGGTAACGACCGACGTCGTGATAACGGTCTGCACGAGAATGCCGGGAATGATGACCGGCAAGTAGCTTTGCACGTCGCCGGAGATGGCGCCGCCGAAAATATACGTGAACATCAAGGTAAAGAGAATCGGCTGCATCGTCACGTCAAAGAGCTGCTCCGGCGTTCGCCGGATCTTCAGCAGCCCCCGATACGCCATCGTAAACGAATTGCGCAGGGACTGGCCGAAGCTGGTGCGGTTTTTCAGCCGGGAATTGGTGCCGGGTTTCATCTTCATCACGCTGCTCATACGCTTGCCTCCTCAACTTGCTTCGAATGTGGTCCCCGGGACGGATGCGATGTTTGAGCCTTCGCAGCATGCCCGGTAATCGTCAGAAATACCTCATCCAGCGTCGGCTTCTGGACGCTCATCTCAGCTAAGCCGATCCCCGATGCGCGAAGCTCGATCAGCAGGTCCGTGACCAGATCTGCATTCGCCATCGGCGCCGTGATCGCTCCGGCCTCCGGGGAAACCATGGAAGGCGCCTGAAGCACCCGTTCAACCATTTGGCGGGCCTGCTCGATGTTCGCCGGATCCCCGACGCGCAAATGGAGCGACGAGGTGCCAACCGATGCCTTCAGTTCATCGGCGGTCCCTTCGGCAACGACCCTGCCGTGATCGATGACCGCGATCCGGTCGGCCAGCTGGTCCGCCTCCTCCAGGTACTGCGTCGTGAGGAGTACGGTCGACCCCGTGCTCACCAGCCGGCGGATCGTATCCCACATCTGGGATCGGGTTCGCGGGTCGAGACCCGTTGTCGGCTCATCCAGAAAAATAAGCGGCGGCTGGGCAATCAGGCTTGCCGCCAAATCGAGCCTGCGGCGCATGCCGCCGGAAAATTGCTTGAGCGGCCGCTTTGCCGCTTCCGTTAAACCGAACTCCTCAAGCAGCTGTCCTGCCTTGCGTTTCGCTTCCGCGCGTCCAAGCCCGAGCAGCCTTGAGAAGATGATGAGGTTTTCGGTCGCGCTGAGCGATTCGTCAACCGACGCGTACTGGCCGGTGACCCCGATCAATTGCCGGACGATCTGCGCTTCCTTCAGCACATCGTAGCCGAAGATGCGCGCCGAGCCGGCATCCGGACGCAGCAGAGTTGCCAGCATCCGGATCGTGGTGGTTTTGCCCGCACCGTTGGGTCCGAGCACGCCGTATATGCTCCCAGTCCGGACCTTCAGCTCCACCCCGTCCACCGCCTTGTTGTCGCCGAACGTTTTGACGAGCCCGTGCGCTTCGACTGCCCAATCCCCGCTTCTTGGCTCCCATTGGTATTGATTGTTCTGTTTCACTTGATTTCCTCCAATCATCGTGATGGTTGATGAAAGAAGGTTAACATGCTTATTTAAACGGAATTTAAATCCGCCTCGGGAGCAACAGGCAAAAAAGCGCCCCAAGATCGAATGATCTTGGGGCGCTTCGAGGTTATCGTCTGAAATCAGAGGATGTTCTTACGACATTTTGACCAAGCTGTAGTTCTTCTTCCCCTTGCGGATGATGATGAACCGGCCGCCGATCGCTTGGTCGGCGGTTACTTCATGGCCGACATCGCTAATGCGCTCGCCGTTCATGGAGATGGCGCCGTTATTGATGTCCTCGCGCGCCTGCCGCTTGGAAGGCTCGATGCCGAGGTCGACCAGCCAATCCACGATATTTTTCGTCTCCGGACCTGCCTCGTAAGTCGGCATTTCCTTAAAGCCCTGCTCGATCTCATCGGCCGTCAAGGACTTGATATCGCCGCTGAACAGCGCTGCCGTAATGCGCTTCGCCTGCTCCAGCATTTCCTCGCCGTGCACGAACCGCGTCATTTCCTCGGCAAGCGTTATTTGCGCTTCGCGTTTATGCGGCTCGGTCTCCACCTTATGGGCAAGCTCCTCGATCTCCTCTTTCGAGAGGAACGTGAAGTACTTCAAGTATTTCACGACGTCGCGGTCGTCGGTGTTGGCCCAGAACTGGTAGAACTCGTACGGCGTCGTCTTCTTCGGATCGAGCCAGATCGAGCCGCCGGCCGTTTTCCCGAACTTCGTGCCGTCGGCTTTCAGCATCAGCGGAATCGTCAAGCCGAACGCCTTGGCGTCCGCGCCTTCCTTTTTCCGGATGAGGTCAAGGCCGCTTGTGATGTTGCCCCATTGGTCCGAGCCCCCGATCTGGAGCTGCACGTCGAAATTCTTGTACAGATGCAGGTAATCCAGCGACTGCAGAATCTGGTACGAGAACTCCGTGAAGGAAATGCCGCTCTCCAGCCGGCTTGCCACGACGTCCTTCGCCAGCATCGTGTTGATGCTGAAGTTTTTGCCGTAGTCGCGCAAAAATTCGATGACGCCGATGTCCTTCGTCCAATCGTAGTTGTTCACCAACCGGATCTGGTTGTCGCCCTCGGTGATGAACAGCTTCTTCATCTGCTCGGTCAGGGCGTCCACGTTGGCCTGTACCTGCTCGAGCGTCTGCAGCGAGCGCTCGGTTTGGCGTCCGCTCGGATCGCCGATCGTCCCGGTCGCGCCCCCGATCAGAATGACCGGACGGTGTCCTGCCATCTGGAAGCGCTTGAGCACCATAAACGGGATCAAATGCCCGATATGCATGCTGTCGCCGGTCGGGTCGACGCCGCAGTATACGGAGATTGATTTTTCATTCGTCAATTCGCGGAGGCCTTCGGCATCCGTCTGCTGATTGATGGCATCGCGCCACTCGAGTTCATCGATAATGTTCATGTCTACATTCCACTCCTTGAATTCAATACTTCTGCATGTGAAACAGCTTTTAAAGGCTAGGTTAAAACCATAAAAAAACGCCCCCATGTCTATCACAGACACAGGGACGATTGAACACCGCGTTACCACCCAGATTGCACCCCTCCAAGCGCCGGCGCCTAGGCCGCAAGCAAGGATGCCACTCGTCGGCGAGTTAACGTTCGCCTCTTCCCGCTCGGCATTACCCGAGATACTCCAGAGTGTATTTCACCGGCTTAATATGTGCCAAGGTTCCATCCTCCTCGGCTTTCTGAAACAGGGATTAAGCAAGCTACTGGGCTCTTTCAACGTATATCCTATATAAGATTACAGACAGTATAGTGAAATACGAATTGAATGTCAACTGGCCATCTGATTCGATCTTGCTGCTCAGGCTCACACCATACTTGACAGCCTATTGTTTAGATCCTAAACTAATGGCATGAATAATGAATCCAACCCAACCAATCAGGAAGCGAACCGGGGCAGCAAGAACTTAGGCCGGTTGATTCTGCAGCTGAGACGCCTGGAGCGCCAGCCTCATACATTCGGCCATGCAGGCAAATTAACGCCGAGCGAGATCCATACGATTGACGCCATCGGTTATGACGGAGCCATCCTCATGAGCGAGCTAGCAGCACGGCTTGGCGTGACAAAGGGAGCCATTACGCAGGTGGTTGATCGGCTGGAGGCTAAATCGCTTGTGATCCGTTCCCCCCATCCACATGATTCAAGAAGCTCGATCGTTTCGCTCAGCGAAGACGGAAAGGAGGCTTACCGGGCTCACGAGGCCGTGCATCTCGAATTCTATAATCAGCTGAGATCGCAGCTCAGCGAACAAGAAATAAAAATTTTTGAGAAGAGCATTGAGATATTAAATAATATGCTGAGCAAATAACTATTTTTTTTCGATAAATAGTTTAGTTACTAAACTAAAATCCAAGGGAGGCTTCCCATGAATCTCGATACCAATCCGGCTCTCATCATTACAGCGAAACATCGATGGTGGCTCTTGTTTTCAATTTGTACTGGCGCATTTCTGTCCCATTTTACTGCCGGCGTTGTGAATGTATCGCTTCCTTCTCTTACATCGGTATTCCAAAAGGATTTGGATATCCTGCAGTGGATTACGACGGCATACTTGCTTGTCATTACGGCATTGCTGCCCATCATGGGGAAATTGGGCGACCGTTACGGGCATGGTCTCATTCATAATATGGGCTATTTGATCTTTGCCGTAAGCTCTCTTCTGATTGCCTTGTCTCCAAACGTCCTTGTCCTAGTCTCGTTTCGAATCCTCCAAGGGATTGGAGCCGCCATGTTTCAAGCAACCAATATTGCGCTGATCCAGCTTTGTTACCCTAAAGAACAAAGAGGCCGCGCCCTCGGCATCATGAGTTCGGTCGTCGCCCTCGGAGCCATGACCGGCCCGCTCGCCGGTGGACTCATTGCCGAACGGTTAAGCTGGCACTGGTTGTTCCTGGTACATCTGCCCGCTGCAGCCGGAGCGGCTGCACTCGCTTGGCGATTCATCCCCATGCAGCGTCCTAACGGCGATTTGCCATCCATAGACCGAGTAAGCGCATTGTTATTCGTTGCCATTGCCGCATCGGTGACTTATGGGTTATCCAGCGGGAATGCGCAGGGCTGGTTTTCCCCAATCATCCTTTCGGTTTTTGGCGGCGGCGGGTTCGTGCTCACTTTGTTCTTGCGGCGGGATTTGCGCATGCCCGTCCCCTTTTTGCCTTTGCAAGTTCTGCGCGTGCCTTCAGTCTCATCGGGGTTAGTCATAAGCTGTATCTCCTTTGTGCTGATTAATGCCGTATTGGTTGTCATGCCTTTTTATTTGTCCCATATGACCTCATATCCTCCCGTGTATATCGGCTTGATCATGACGGCTTATCCCCTGCTATTTGCCATATCCAGCCCGGTGTCCGGACATTTATCCGATCGAATCAATCCCCGGCTGCTCATGTTGACCGGACTCGCTTTTATCGTAACTGGACTTGCGGTTTTTTCTTGTTTTCTAGCTGATCTGACGGTTCCCGGCTTGGTAGCCGTACTTGCCTGGATAGGGCTGGGCATGGGCTGCCTGGCTGCGCCAAACAACGGTTACATCATGCGCAGCGTCCCCTTCCGGTATGCCGGCTCGATTGGAGGCATGATTGCACTGACACGAAATGCCGGAATGGCCCTAGGTGCAGCATTAGGTCTCGGCATGGTAACCGGACATACGGGAACGGAGTTATCGTTTGCTGATTTTGAACGGATTTTTAGAATCAACGTGATCATCGGCCTATGCTCCTGCGCTGCTTTGGGTTATGGAGCGTACCTGGAGCGCCGAAGCAAGTCCATTTCTAAACAATCGGAGGAAACAGGATGTTGAAAGATAAAATCGTCGTCATTGGCGGATATGGCCAGGTTGGGCAAATGATATGCAACGACCTCGCCTTCTTCTATCCCGGCAAAGTCTTCGCTGCAGGAAGAAGTCAAGGGCGGGCGGAAGCATTCAGCCGCGCCACGCAGGGCCGCGTGGAGCCGCTGCGCATCGATGCGGATGCAGGCGTAGACCCCGCGTTGTTGTCCGAGGTTAAGCTGGTCATCATGTGCTTGGACCAACAGAATTCGTCATTCGTTCAAGCCTGTATCGGGCAAGGCATCCATTATATAGACCTTTCGGCGGATTATCGATTGCTGTCTCAAGTGGAGCTGCTGCATCCCCTGGCCGTTACTCATGGGGCTACCGCCATCCTGAGCGTCGGTCTTGCACCGGGCATGTCGAATCTTCTATCGCTCCATGCCAAGCAGCAATTGGATGTTACAGAGGCTATCTATATATCGCTTATGCTGGGTCTCGGAGATTCCCACGGTAAAGCGGCCATTGAATGGACCGTTGATAATTTGCGCTCCAACTTTACGACGATGGAGCAAGGGAAAGTGATACAGCATACCAGCTTTGCCGACGGGCGCAAAACGGATTTCGGCAACGGACAGGGCAGCCGCACAGCATATCGATTTAATTTTGCCGATCAGCATATATTGCCGCGTACGCTTCAAGTGCCAAGCGTATCGACACGGCTTTGCTTTGACCACCCCTTCATCACCGGGTTATTATCCTGCCTCAAACGGCTGGGCAGCCTCAAGCTGCTGAATATACCCTGGATTCGGGATGCTGCTGTTAAAGCCTTTGCATCCATGCGGATCGGTAAGCCCATGTTCGCATTGAAAGTCGATGCGGTGGGCAAGAAGCAGGACCAGCCCGCGCTTGTGGAATGCTTCCTGCAAGGCGTTCACGAGGCCGAACTCACTGCAAAAGCGGCTGCAATCGTGGCTAGAAGGGTCTACACTTCCGATATGCCGCATGGCGTCTTTCATATCGAGCAGTTGTTCACCTATGATTCCTTCGTTGAAGAACTGCGGGAGATGGCGCATATATCATCACGGCTTCGCATCGGAACGTCGCCTGGCTCGGACCAGATGACAGAGACCTCAAGCTGAGAATAGCGAGCGAATATTTAGATGGTTAAGGGCTAACGCATTCTCCATAATTCAAATAACCGTCCCGATGGATTCCATCAGGACGGTTATTGCCGTTTTATTCTACGCCTTTATCCATAAAGCCCAGCGTTTGCAATGTACGCAATCTTGTAAACGCAATCATGATTCGAGTAGGACCGGCCAAACATTCGTACTTGTGTTTAGGGCCGTAGCTCCTCAAATCCGTGACCATGTCATTTTGCGGCGCCGGTTCGACGATCCGCCATACGGACCGCCTGAATTTGACCGCGCTCTGATCACTAATCTATAATTATATTGAACAATTGTTCATTATTTGGATCATTCATTAGGAGGGAGGTTATCGTTGTCCGGAAGCTATTCATCGGAAATATCTACTATTCTTAACGTGGCTCAAGTAAGGAGGAAATGGTTGTTTATTGGTAGGAATGCAAGACATTGCAGATATTGAAGTCTGCTTGCCATTTAGAGTGGGGAGACAAAATCGACCTGTGAGAGAGGATGGTTACCATGGACAGATCGAAACTAAGCGCATCAGATCAAGCCGGATTCAGCTTTTTTGGCGGGAAGAACGATACAGACCCGTTCCCGTTATTCGCTCAGCTTCGCGCTAGCGGTGCCGTGATTCCGATTCCGAATCCGCTAGGCGGTTCCGGGGGAACGTGGATCGTCACTCAGATGGAGGAAGCCATCCAGGTGTTGAAGGATCACGCTCGCTTCACCGTGGATCCCAGCTCGCTCGACGGTTATCAAGACATTCGGAGAACGCTCGCCGAAACGGCGGAAGCATCCGCTCCAGCGACCTTTTTTACCGGCAAATCCATGTTATTCGTCGACGAGCCAGATCACAAGCGGCTGCGCGGCCTGGTTTCCAAAGCTTTCACGCCCAGATACATGGAAAGCTTGCGCCCCCGCGTTCAAGAAATTGCCGACGAGCTCCTCGACCAGGTACAAGCTCAAGGGCGGATGGACATCGTCAAGGATTATGCCTATCCGTTACCGATCAATGTCATTTCCGAAATGCTGGGCGTACCGTTGGAAGACCGGGACCAAATCCGCGTTTGGTCTGAGGCGCTCGCACGCGGCCTTGGCTATGAGAAGCAGGATCCAACGGTCGCAGCCCATATGAGCGCCTTCGGCGAATATACCGCACGGCTTGTAGCGGATAAACGAAAGCGCCAGGCCGAGGATTTGATCAGCCAGCTGATCGCCATCGAAGAGGAAGGGGACCGCCTGAACGAGGATGAACTGATCTCGATGATTACCTTATTGATCTTTGCCGGCCACGAAACCACATCCAACCTGATCGCGACTGGAACCTTGATGCTGCTGGACCATCCACGGCAATGGGAGAAACTCAAAGCCGATCCCGGTCTCGTGCCGTCAGCCGTCGAGGAGCTGCTTCGCTTCAACGGACCTGCTACGGCCTCGGGACCGCGCTATGCCACCGAAGACGTTGAGCTTGGCGGACAGCGGATTAAGAAAGGGGATATCGTGATCCCCGTGTTGAAATCGGCCAATCGGGACGAAAGCCAGTTTACCGATCCGGAAGAACTCGATGTTGCGCGTCGGATCAAACGCCATCTCGCATTCGGGCATGGGATTCACATGTGCTTGGGGGCGCCGCTTGCCCGCGTTGAAGGCGATGTAGCGTTCGGCACGTTGGTCAAGCGCATGCCGAATCTGAAGCTCGCCATCCCAAGGGAGGATATCGCCTGGCACTTTACGCTCTCCTCGCAGAGCTTGGCTTCACTGCCGGTCACGTTCTAAAGGGCAGCGCATCCGCTCTCGGGCGCATATCCCGCCCTTCGGCATTTACCGCTTTTAGCAACAGAACTTACCGTAAAGAAGCGCCTGCCGTTAAATCGGCAGGCGCTTCTTTACGTCATTTTCACAGGCAAAATCCGTCCATCCTCCGAAAACTCCATGACGTCCAAGCACAGGACTCGATGATTCCGATCCGTCTCCGTCAGCGGCCGTCGATGGTAGACGATGTACCACTCCTCTTCGCCCGCCTGGATGAAGCCGTGATGGCCGGCCCCCGTCGCCACGTCCGGATCCTGCTCCAGGATTTTCCCGACGCGTTCGAACGGGCCAAGGGGAGAAGAGGCGCAGGCGTAGGCCACGGAATAATCCGGTCCTCCCCATCCCCCTTCCGCCCACATGAAATAATAGAGCCCCTTCCTTTTGACCATACACGGTCCTTCAACGTATTGGTCCGGCGTAATCTCCGCATAAGTGCTGCCGTCCTCGAACCGACCCAGGCTGATCATGTCCTCGTTCAGCTTGACGACATTACAGCGGCCCCACCCGCCGTAATACAAATACGCGGTGCCGTCATCGTCGATGAATACATGCGGATCGATGGGCTGGGCTCCATGATGGAAGCGGTCGATGAGCGGCTTGCCGATCGCGTCGCGGAAAGGCCCCTCCGGCTTGTCGGCGACGGCGACGCCGATTCCCCCGTACTCGTCATCACTCTGAATGTCATTGGCGCAAAAGTACAAATAATACCGTCCGTTCCGTTCGATCGGCGACGGCGCCCACAATGCCCGCTTCGCCCAAGGAATCCGGTCGATGTCCAAAATGCGCTCCACCTTCGTCCACTTAGCCAGATCCTCGGAATAGAACGCATCGAAAAACGTCTGCTCGTCATAAGGAGCCGAGTATGTCGGATAGATCCAGTACCGCCCTTCAAATATTCTCGCTTCGGGATCCGCGTACCAGCCGGGGACGATCGGATTAGGAGCAAGCTGTGCGTGCTTTCCGTCCGTCCGTTTTTCATGCTTCGCCATCTTCATTCCTCCTGTCGATAGGTTATATTCCTTTGCCTTGTTGAGCGCAGAGCGACTCCAGGTGGGAGGTTACCAGAGCCTCAAGCCTTTCCACTGGCAGCCGATCCGGCTGCATCATGCGATGCATGGCGAGCCCGTCGATCAGCGCGAACAATTTTTCCGTCTCCAGATCGATATTCAAGTCGGGGCTTGCCAGCTGGTTCTTGACGATCTCGTCCACCACGAAACGGGAGACCTTATGGATCCCGTCTTGAATTTCCGAGCTTAATTTCCTTAGTTCGGGATAGACCAGCGCCTTCGAATGAAACGCAAACCACACCTCCATTTCCAGCGTTCTCTCTTCATCGACGGGCAGAAATTGCAGCAGCAGCCGCTTCAAGTCCTCCATTAAAGGCCCGTGAAGCTCGAATGTCTCCAATCTGTGCTCGACCCGCTCGACGAACATATTCATGCAAAAGGCAAACAGCTCAACCTGCGTCGAGAAATAATGGCGCATGGAACCGACGGACAATCCCGCCTCTTCCGCGATGCGGCGTACGGTTGCCTGCTCCAGGCCCGAGCGCCGGATCACGTTTAATGCAGCCTCTGCGACCAAGCGTCTTTGGGTGTCATGATTCACGATTTTTGGCATGGCTCTATTATACGCCCTTTTCTTTTTTAGTACAACGTGTTAAAAACCTTTTTGGTACATTGTACTAAATAAAATCGGGAAAGGAACCATCCATGAAAAAGGACAAAAAGAAGAAGAGAGCTTCAATATGGAGAAAGCTTGCATACGGGTTCGGGAGCATCTTTGCTGTTGTCGTTATGGCGCTCGTCGCCGGCTTCGTGTATGAGTCTATCGCTGCCAAACAAGCGGCGAAGGATTACCCGCCTCCGGGCAAAATGGTCGATGTCGGCGGTTATGCTCTGCATGTGGTGAAAGCAGGCAGCGGTTCCCCGACGATTGTATTCGAAGCCGGAAGCGGCGAAACGAGCCTGTCCTGGCGCGACATTCCGGACAAGCTAGCCCCGTATGCAACGGTCGTCACCTACGACCGCGCAGGTTATGCCTGGAGCGAGAAGGCAAGCCGCGAACGCACCGGAGATCAAATCGTCAGCGAGCTGTATCGCGCTTTGAAGCAGGAAAATATCGAGGGCCCCTACCTTATGGTCGGTCATTCTTTGGGCGGGATGTATGCCCGGCTGTTCGCCGAAACTTACTCGGATGAGGTGATGGGCCTGGTGCTGATCGATGCCAGACCCGAGGATGATGCCAGGGATACCCAAGCGATACTGGAAGCGGAGAATTTTGCCGGCAACCCGCCAGCCTCCACGCTCAAGCTGCTCAAGCAGTCCGGCATACTGCGCCTGTTCCAGGACGATTTGCTGAAGGGTCTCGTGGCCGAGGAAGACCGCGGGCAATTTATCAATGTCATTGCACAGCCGAGCTACTTCGAAGCGAAGGAAGAGGAGGCGGAGCTGGCTCATACGACTGAAGATGCCATTCGGGGGCAGCATTTGGGGGCGTTGCCGGTGCGAGTGATCGCCCGGGGGCTCCCTCAGGATTATGCCCAAGCGGGCATTTCGGAAGCCGGCGGTCGGAAGCTTGAGGAAATTTGGCAGGCCGGACAGCGAAAGATGCTGGATATTTCGACCGACAGCCGATTGATCGTCGCCGAACGAAGCGGCCACATGGTCATTCATGATCAGCCGGAGCTCGTCGTCGATACGATTCTCGATGTTTTGCAGGGCCGGTAAGCACCCTTAACTATCCCCGCAACTTACGGATACGCATGATAAAAAAAACGACTCAAGCCGGATATAAACATCCCTTGAGTCGTTTCCTTGTTCTTTATTTTTGGTTCGCCAAGAACTCGTCCAGCTGACGCTGAACCTCCGCTACATATTCATCAATGCCCGCCGCTTTCAGCTTCTCGATCGCCTTTGGATATTCCGTTTCGAAATCCACGAAACCGGAACGGATCGCGGCCATATCCTTGCCTGCTACTTCCTTCAGGGCTGTCTCGATGAGCTTGACATTTTCATTATTGAACCGGAACCCTAATGAGGCGGATCGGACGGCATCGTCGTCCCAGCTTTTATATTGATCAATGGACGCCTGGGCCACTTCCGGCCCGAACAATTGATAATTTTGGTTTCTGAACATCCACTCATAGAAAAATTCGCTAGCGGTCAGCTTTTTGATTCGTCCGTCCACGATTTCGTAATCCTTGCCTTCGACGCCATACAAGGCGAACAAATAATTGTCCTGCGACTTGTAAATCCAGTTGATAAATTTCATGGCGCCTTCCGGATTTGGAGCGTTTACCGGCATACCTAGAACTTCCCCGCCTGCTGCCGTAACATATCGCGGTTTCTCTTCGGCTAACAGATAAGTTTTAATTTCGGCTTCCGGAGCATTCGCCTTGACGGCATCGATAATTTCCATTTCTTTGCCCAAGGAGCCTTCTACCCATAAGTACAATCCTGTCTGCATGCGGGAATCTCTTTCGTTGTATTTAATTGTCAGATCCTCCGTATATAACCCGCCGTCATACATGCTGCGGTTAAACTTGGCAACCTCTTGGAACGCCTCGGTTTCATAATAGCTGTACGCTTTCTTACTGTCTTCCCCGAATACCACCAAATCCTCGACCGCGATCCAGTTATATTGTTCATCGGCAAAGTAGCGGGTTAACGGCTTGAATATAATATCCGCCGGCCCTTTCATTTCAGGAAACTTCTCTTTTGCCTTTGCTGCGAATTCTTTCAAATCGTCCGGGGTCTTCACCTCCGACATTCCTACGGCTTCAAGGATATCCTGACGAACAGCGACCAGCTGATACATCGCGGAGGACGGCGCGTATGCCGATGGAATGCCATAGACCTTTCCGTCAATCGTTGCCCCTTGAAGCTGCTCCTTCGGCAGCACCTTTAACATATCCTGACCGTGCTGCTGAATCAAATCATCCAGCGCCATGGCTTGCTTCTTGTTTACGATAGTCGACAGATCCGGAAGACCGTCCCAATATAAATCGATGGGTTCATTGGCCGCCAGCATGATATCTTTCTGCTCCCAATACTGGGCCCAAGGCACGAATACGACCTCCACCTTCAAGCCGAGCTCGGACGCCATTTTGTCGGCAAATTCGTTCTGAAGAAATTCATCCATCCGATCGCTTCGCTCGCCAGGGTACAGAATCGTCACGGTTTCGAGCGCGGCCTCCCCCTCTTTCCCGCCGCCGCATCCTGCTAAAACCGATACGGATGCAATCAATAAAGCCAACAAGATCAGCATTTTCCTTGCCATCATTTAAGACCCTCCCCAAATAAACAAAATTCATCTATGTAAAGCCTGAGTCGGCAGTAACCGCGCATGCGCCGTCTATTCCTTGACTGCACCGGCCATAATCCCGTGCACGAAGTATTTCTGAACGAAGGGGTACAGGAAAATGATCGGCCCGATCGTAATGACCGTAACGGCCATTTTCACGGTCTCCGCAGGCAGCGTAATGCTGCCCGATGCACCGGACGGAATGCGCCCTGAGCTGACCGCGTTGACGTTAGACAGAATGTTGTAGAGGTAATATTGCAGCGGAAATAAATCCTGATCCTGAATGAAGATGAGCGCATGCCACCAATCATTCCAATATTGAAGCGCATACATTAAACCGACCGTAAGCAGTGCGGTCTTGCTTAACGGGAGGGCTATTCTCATATAGATCGTAAAATAATTGGCGCCGTCCATCTCCGCAGCCTCATAAAGCGATGTCGAGATGCTCGCAAAATACGTGCGCATAAGAAACATATTCCAGACGCTGAAGATGGAAGGCAGAATGAGGGCCAGAATGCTGTCCTTTAATCCGTAGTAATTGACGCTCACCATGTACCACGGGATCAAGCCTGCTGAGAAAATAATCGTAAAATTGCTGATAAAGGCCAGCACATTGCGGTATTTGAGCTTTTTGACGGACAGGGAAAATGCAATCAGGCTCGTAATGAGCAGGGCGCCCGTCGTCCCCGCAACCGTGATGAAGATCGTCACGCCGTAGGATTTCAGTATTTTCATGCCGCTGTTAACGAAGATGTATTTGTAGGTATCCCAGGTAGGGCTCATGGGGAGGATGGAATAGCCGTTTCTTGCGACGGCCTGCTCTGAAGAAAAGGATACGCTTAAGGTTAAAACAAGAGGATACAGACAAACGAGTGCGAATAAGCCGACGAAACCGTAAGCAAAGGCGATGACCAGCTTATCGCCGAGCAATCGATTCTTTCCAATCATTAAAACAGACCCTCTCCGTCATTTATTTTCTTAGCCGATCGATTGGCAGCCGTAATCAGGATTAACCCCATCAGGGACTGAAACAATCCGATGGCCGTCGCGTAAGAGAAGCCCAGCGTCCGCATGGACTGATACACATAGGTATCAATGACCGTTACCTCATCGGCCAGGACCGGGTTGTTGCCAACGATGCCGTAAATCATCCCGAAGTCGCCATAGAAGATCCTTCCCACGCTGAGCAGGGTTAAGACGATGATCGTCGGTTTCAACATAGGGACGGTTAAGTAAAAAATCCGCTGCAATTTGCTGGCTCCATCGACTTTAGCCGCTTCGTACAAGCTCCCGTCGAAATTGGACATCGCCGCCAAATAGATAATGGAATTGTACCCGCTCCATTTCCAGACGCTCGACAGAATGATAATCCATTTCCAATACTTCGGCTCCGAGTACCACCTGATCGGATCGGCTCCAAAGAACTCCAAAATGTTGTTGGCAACGCCCACATCCGTGGAAAAGATGCCGTACAGAATCGCACCGACGACGACCCAAGATAAGAAGTAGGGAAAGAACATCATGCTTTGGGCGATTTTTTTGTAAGCCTTATGCCGGATTTCCTGAAGCAGGACGGCTATGCTCACCGGGACGACGATCCCCAATATAAGACCGAAGAAGTTGATATACAGCGTGTTGTAGATCACCTTCCACCCCATGCTGTTCTCCGAGAAAAAAAATTTGAAGTTGTCCAGCCCCACGAACTTGCTGCCGAAGATCCCGTCCACCACATTAAAATCGGTAAAAGCCATCCATGCGCCCGCAAAAGGGATGTACGAGAACATGATCAGCACGATAAGCGCAGGTACGCACATAAAGTACAGAATTCGATTTTTCTTGATTTCATGGAGAAACCCCTTAACGACGGAGCCCATCCCCTCACCACCTTTAACTTTGCATTTCGAACGATTAGGCTGTAATGCTTTGCCGCAGCTTCGCCTTAAGCTCATCCATATCGATTACGGTACCGGTCATTCTCGCCTCTTCCGCTGCATAGGCCATGATGTGGCTCTCTACCGACATTTCGATGGAGGATCTGCTGCTGAAATCAGGGTTTTTCAAATTCTCCAGAAAATCGATCATCAGCCCCGTATCTCCGCCGTTGTGCCCACCGCTTACGGCAGCCGGCCGAATGACGGTTTGCTGCTGGGCTTCGGCCATATTGGAGTTAAATCGAGTGACCTCGATGACATTCAAGGTATCATCGCCCCGAATTTCACCGTGCTCGCACATGATTTTGATGGTGCGGTACATTTTATTGGTAAATCCGCTTAAGTTAAAAGTGGCCGTTACCCCGTTCTTGAACTCAATCAGGGTTACCTGATGATCGCACACATCATTATCCATCCGATACACGCAGCGTCCGTATGGGCTTGTTTCGAGCTCCTTAAGCAGCCCCTCTTCCGATTGATCAGCCGAAACGACCGTAGCCGGCCATTGCCCTCGAACAGGCAGATAGGCTTTTCTCGCATCGAAGCGGCAATCTGCGGCAACCTTGCAGTCCAAGCATCGATCAGCGCTGCCTTCCGGTGCATTCTCCTCTTTAAAATAAGCGAGATCCCCGTAAGAAGAGATCCGCTTTGCGCCGCTGTCCACGAGCCAGGATAAAACATCCATATCGTGGCAGGATTTCTGCATAATGATCGGGCTGGCCAGATCGCTTCTCCTCCAATTGCCCCTGACAAAGGAATGGGCCATATGGAAATTGCCGATATTCTCGTTATGCTGAATGGTGACGACCTTGCCGAGTTCCCCGCTATCGATGATTTTCTTAATCTCCATAAAAAAATTCGTGTACCTCAGCACATGGCAAACAATCACTTTCCGGCCCTTTTCACCGGCTTTTTCCTGAATTCTCATGCATTCTTCGGGACTTGGCGAAATGGGCTTTTCGAGCAAAATATCATAGCCGAGCTCAAGCGCTGCCATCGTTTGGGCATAATGATCCCGGTCCATGGAAGAGATGATGACGGCGTCGCAAATACTCCCTAATCGATAAAATTCTTCAATGGATGCAAATTGCCGCTCCGGCGGAATCCGGAACTCGTCCGCGGCCGCCTTTCTTCTCGCGAAGTCCGGCTCGACCACCGCGGCGATCTCGTCACTTTGATGAGCATGCCTTGCATAGATCATGCCTCGTTGTCCTGCTCCGATTAATGCCAGTTTCAACTCCATTACCTCCAGCGATTCGTATTTTGTCTAAACTCGTTCTATGCAATCGCGCCTGTCTCATTTTATTCCTGCGGGATACGCCCGGTACGTTTCGGCAAGTGGCTGTCCACGGTTTGCAGGAACCGCTCCCGGTCTGCATCCGTTATATATGGCATGCTGCCGATCCGCGGAACATCCTCCCTAAGCACCACCATGCTCAGCGTGTTGAACCTTGCCCCTGCCTTCATATATCCGGCCGCGGCCCGCTGCAGAGAAGTCGTCAGCTCGACGGGGCTGACGACTGGGTCCGCCTTCCAATCGCCAAAGACTTCATAGCGCAGCATGCCGTCCCCCTCCAATGTCGGATAATTGTAAAACTGCCGTTGAACGCGGACGATATTGCTTTTTTCATTGTCCAAAACGAGCGATAACCGGGTATCGTAAAGCCAGCTCGAGCTCCAGAAACCCTTGATTGACAGCTCGGGGAAATATCGGTCGTAAAATTCAAGCGCCATGGCCATGGATTGCTTAATCCGCTCCGGCGTATAGCCTGGACCCGACGGTATATGCAAGGCAAGAAGCGTATCCCCCACTTCCAGGACCCGCTCCCACTCCTGCTTCAGGATCGGCGTCGTTTCTCGTTCCACGAATCCCATCGGATTGATCCGATTGGCAATGATGAAGGTCTCGTTCTCATGCCACTCCGAAGTGAAGCTCCCTTCCACGTCAATCACATCGTTGATGCCGTTTCGTTGTCCGTCGCTGCGAAACTCTTCCCCCGCATGCCGAAGCGCTATCACCTCTCGCGTATCCACCTGCCGAAACATCGTGAACGGGTCCCCGAATCGGTAGGGGATGAAATAGAACCGGTCTAACAGAAAGATGGAGCAGGTGTAGAAATTCATCACCCATGGAAAATCATGAACCTTAGGATCGCCGTAGAGCGCCAATTTTTCCAATTGATGCTTCAGCGGCTGATGCGGGATGTGCTCGTAGTACGCTTGGGGCACTGAACGCCGCCGCAGCTTGTTCATGGACGGAACGACACAGGCGAGCAGCAGTAGGAAGGAATAGAGATCTCCATGGTGTCTCATGCAACCCGGCGTCATATTCGAGTAAGGTGTCTCGTCGCACCGCTCGCGCGCGGAACACATGTCCTCCACCAAAAATTTGGTGAAGTGAAACAATACGTCGTTTTGCTCGATCTCCTCGATGCCTTCTACAAGCCGCTGCCGGAGATGATTAGGTACTTGATAGGACTCGAAGAGCTCCGAGAGGTATGTTCGCGGGATAAGCTCGGAATTGTTGTTCGGTGTATACATGTTGAACTTTGCTTCCAGACCCTCAGGCAGAACATCGAAGCTGCAAATTGCAGCACACTCTTTAAAATTCATCAGAATCGCCATTTCACGGTTTACCCCCATTGGAATAATGAACGCCTTCACGCTGTTTCATGGTTTGTTACGTTGTTTTTACGTAAAAAATATTATATGTTTAGTGATTTCATGTTATATCATCCAAACTTCATCTTGCAATAGAATTTTTGGTTTTTTATCATTTTTACGTAACATTTCGCGACAGAATCATGTTATTATTGATTTTGAAGCAAGACTCATATAAGATGTAGTCACGCAAATAAACAACGTAACAAACTACGAAACAAAACACAAAGTTCTTATGAATCATTGTTTGGAAGGTAACATTCCTATAAACTCATAAATGGTGATCATTTGTAACAAAAAGGAGAATGGTTTTAACGATGAGTACGATTCGGGATGTTGCGAAGCTAGCGAATGTATCCACTGCCACCGTGTCCAGAGTTTTAAACAATGATACGAAATATAAAATCACGGAAGAGACCAAGGAACGGGTATGGCAGGCCGTTACGCAGCTCAACTATAAAATCAGTTCCAGCCCCAAGCGCAAAGTCGCAGTCAAGGATCAAACCGACAGCAAGTCACATATCAAAATCGGATGCGTATTAAGCGTGACGAAAGATAAGTACAACGATCCGTACTTCATGTCGATATTGTCCGGCGTAGAAGAGCGGCTTCTCAGTGCAGGGTATAGCATCTCTTTTATTCGGACCGGCATCGAGCTGGATGATCGCAAAATCCTATTCAATACGTTCAGCGAACCGATTACCGGCCTGATCCTGATGGAGTCGTTGAACAGCGAAACCTACGAGTATATTCGCAAGCAGGTCCCTTACATCGTAGGGATTGATACGGAACGCGGGGATATCGATAACGTGGGCTACGATCATTACAATGTGGCTTCGGTGGCGGTGAACCATCTCATCGAGAAAGGCCATACACGGATTGGATATATCGGAGGAAGCGGATTGACGGGAAATTTGAAGGACAGCCGCCGCTATCGAGGGTACTACGCCAGCATGCATGCGGCCGGATTGTCAGTGAATCCGGATTGGGTGATTGATTGCTTATGGGATGAGGCGGTTTGTATCGAGCAAATCAATCATTTATGCCAAACCGGCAAATATCCTACCGCCTTCTTCGCCGGAAGCGATTTGATGGCGATGGCCGCTCTTAACGGGTTGTACAACAACGGTATTTCCGTTCCGAATGAAGTGGCCGTTATCGGCCTGTCCAACATTGAGGTATCCAAGTACTCCAATCCTCCGCTGTCGACGATCGACGTGCCAACCAAGGAAATCGGCATGGTCGCCGTTGATAACCTGATCGACCGCATCAACGGAAATCGGCTGCTGCCGAAGAAAGTGATTCTGCCTACCCGCTTGATCGTACGCAGCTCGACTTAAGTGAATTTTGAAAGCCGGCTAGATGGAAGGCTGCCGTCCAACCGTGCTCCATGACTGCGCACCGCGCGCACTGGAGATTGGCACATGGCGTACAGCTAATTTCCAAATTTCGCACATGCATGAAGCACCTGAACCGGTGCTCTTTTTTTCAGAAAGATCCCGATACAAAGAAAGGGGGTGAGCCTTGAGCCAATCGCGATAGCCAGGATTGCCGAGTGTAAGCCTGCAGCTATACGAACGCCCATATTTGTAGGAGGAGGTTTGATATGAGAATACGGGGTAATTCAATGAAAATGATGATTGTAGCGATGATGGCCTTGCTTCTGACGTTGTCCCCTTTTCCCGTCTCGATTTCGGTTGCGGAAACGGCCTCAATCGAGATTGACGGCGATGCAAGCGACTGGGAAGGGATTCCGGCCCTTTCCACGAATTCCGGAGCCGCCAAAGTTCTGAAGGCTTCCCACGACGAGCAACACCTGTATCTCCTTGTAGAAGGCTCCGGTCTGAGCACGACCATGGGCAGCTTCTGGTTGAATACGGACGGAAGCGCTGTTACCGGGTATCAGGCTTATGGCTGGGGAGCAACAGGGATTGAGTGGCTTCTCGAAAATGATTCCCTGTACCGCTATGGAGGCAACGGGAGCACATGGAGCTGGAATTGGTCCTCCTCGCTTCCTTCCTCTCAATTTACACGGACTTCGTCCCTCATTGAAGTTGCGCTTCCGCTTCAGACGCTTGGACTAACCGCAGGCGGCAGCGTTAGCCTCGGATATCTGGATAACAACTCGGATACCCATCGCCTGCCGGGGCAAAACCAGCCGCTCCCGCTTTATACCCTTGATGAAAGGAATCCCGGAGAAAACATGGTCGAATTCTATCCAACCGAGCTGGATGATCCGCTCAACAATCCATTTAAGGGCTGGGCCCCTTCCGCAAAATCCACCGGCTATCCTCAGGACCACCGTCTTGTATATGTCGGCGTCACTTGGAAAGAGCTGGAGCCCGCGAAGGGGCAGTATGATTTCAGTGCAATCGAAGCAGCCAATCATTTCGACCATTGGCGAAGCCGTGGCGTCAAAGTCGTTCTTCGCTTTATTATGGACAGTCCTTCGGGCGTCCCTCACCGGGACATTCCGGACTGGCTGTACAACGATATGGTCCGACTCGGACAATCGCCGGGCAAGGCTTATCATGATGAAACCGGAGGCATGGGTACGGGCAACAACATCGGCTTCTCCCCGAATTACAGCTCCGACTATTTGATTGCGAGGCACAAGCTGGCCATCGAGGCGATAGCGGAGCATTACAACGCGCCTGACAGCCCGATTGCTTTCGTGCAAATCGGTTCGCTCGGCCATTGGGCTGAATTTCACACCTGGCCCTATGTAGGACCGAACGGGGAAAGCAACTATACGGGAGCCTTTCCACCGAACGAAATTTCCAACCAATACATTCAACACTACATCGATGCATTTGCCGATCAGGAGGATCACACGCAGTTAATGATCCGGCGAAGCGTGGACCTTGCCAAGAATAACAACAAAGGCCTTATTCTAGGTATGTATAATGACGTTTTCGGCGACCAGCCAAGCTTCGATTCCGAATGGGGCTGGTATACGGGCACACAGAACGGTTATTGGGACGATATCGGCCAGCGGCAGCCGGGTCATCCGAATTTCTGGGATGTCCGCATCTCCGGTGGGGAATTTTACGGCGGTGCCTATGGTATGAATGCTGCGCTAACGACAGGCAGCGGCTTTAATGAGACGCTGCGGCAGACCGAGCTGAGCAAGCCGAGCTGGCTCGGACCGAACGCCCCCGCTTCCTTGGCGGTGGGCAATCCGCTTCAAGGCAATATGGATCGGCTGAAGAAACGAATGGGCTACCACTTTGTCTTGAACAAGGCCACCTACCCGGAAGCGCAGAACGGAGGCACGCTAGACGTATCCGTCGTCGTGGAGAACAAGGGCGTCCAGCATTTCCCGTTCAACTGGCCCATCGAGCTTCAGCTTCGAAGCGGCGGGAGCATCGTGGCACGTCAAACGGCAACCGCAAACTTAACAGCCTGGAGAACCGGCTTGCATACGGTGTCAGGTTCTCTCTCCACTTCCGCGCTGCCAAACGGTACCTATGATTTGACCATCGCTATCTTGGATCCAGCCTCGAACCGGCCGGCGGTTGATTTTGCGAATACGGACCGACTGTCCGATGGTGCTTACAAGATTGGCGTGTGGACTAAGAATTAATCAGAGCATGCCGTAAAATGAAAGATCAGCAGATCAGGCCGTTATGAACGTACGGCTCCGAGCTGCTGATCTTTTTTTCGCTGAGATGTTGCCAGCGCTTTCTGTAGAAGAAAGCTGCTCATATCGGGTGACAGCTAGATCCAAAGCCCTTGGCTGTTAGGGTTATTTCAGGGCTGCAGATCCATCACCGCCCCGAACGTTTGGGAAGCAGTGGTAAAGCACACGAAGGAGCATAGCTCCGCGATCTCAGGCTCCGAAAATTCACTTCTTAACACGTTGAATGTATTCTGATTGATGGAGTCGCGGTGGTTTAGAAATAAATCCGCGAAAGCCACCGCCAAGCTGATTCTGGAATCTTCGTGGCTGATTGACGGCTTACCTTTCGCTTGACAGTATTTACACCCGTTCCCGAAAGCAAGCGTACGGCGAACTTGTTCTTTTAATTCTTGGCTTAATCGGCCGCTGCGGTAAAAAGCTTCCTCCAGCTCCACCCACTGTGCTCGAATATCTTCATTATGACCCAGCAGTTGTTGAAATGGCGTATCCCCTGACTTGGAGTAAGAAATTCTCGCCAAGGTCATCCCCTCCTTCCACTTCTCCATTATAAAGGCTTACCCCCTCGAGTTCCTTTACAATTGAAATCATTCATGTATGATAAACTAACAAATACAACATAATTTATGAAATGAGGTTTCATATGAAATTCGACGACATTGATCTCTCCATTCTGGATGAGCTCTCGCGGGATTCCAGACTGTCCATGCGGGAGCTTGGCAAGAAAGTAAATCTCTCCCCTCCATCCGTAACGGAGCGGGTGCGCCGGCTTGAGAGCGAAGGCGTCATTACCGGGTACACCATCGGGATCGACCGGAAAAAGCTTGGATTTGGGCTTGAGTGCATCATGGAGGTCACCGTAAGAAACGGGGATTTTGAGAAATTCAAGGCATTTGCCCAAGCACATCCCCGCGTGCTGGGATGCTGGCGAACAGCGGGGCGGGCCTGTTTTTTCGTCAGGATCTGCGCGGCGGACTTGGGGGAAATCGAGGCGTTCGTGAACAGCATCGCGAGCTATACCTCTCCTTCGACCCATATCGTTTTTTCCGAGGTGAATATCGTTACCAGCCTAAAAGAGCAGCTCTCAACTCCATCGTGATGCTCGACCTGTTCCCCTTCCTCTACCTCCTCCCTCTGTGCCTCTGCTTATTGAAAGAGCTCGCAGCCGCCCCCTAATGAGGCGGTCGCGAGCCGGTCCTTGCTTGCAAAATCCAAGCCTTATGATGAAATCGGAAACTTTTGGGCATACCGCTTGGACAGCCGGTGCAGCTGCTCGACCTCCAAGCGTTGGGTGGCGCTGAACTCCTCATGGTTTTTCGAGCGGCAGCGATAGTTCGTCAGCACGCCTTCGAGCATAAGATAATACTTCGCGTTCACGGGATAAAGCTGTCGTTCGATGAAGGAGGCGACGCTGAGGAAATCGGACAGCTCCTCCGCCTCCTCCGGCCGGCTCTCCCAATTCCGGAACAACCACGTATACAGCTCCGGATGGAAATTGGCCATCACGCCGCTGAAACCGAAGGCCCCGAGCCGGTAGCTGCCGAGAAGCGTCGCCGTATTGGCGTTGAAGATTTTCAAGCTTCCTCCCTGAACCGCCTTGAGCTTGTCCCCGATCAGCTGCAGATCGCAGCTCACATCCTTGATGAACCGGAAGCGTCCGGTATCCGAGCATTTCTTCAGCATCTCCGGCGTCAGCAGACGACGGTACGGGGCCGGACACTCATACAACCCGAGAGGTACGTGTTCCGGAATGCGCGCGAGCAGCTTATCGAGATTCGCCAGCCACACATCATCGGACTCATCGGGACCTGCGAGCCGATTCGTGATCAAGACGACGGCGTCGACACCGGTTTCCGCGATGGCGTTCAGCTCCGCGACTTGGTCTTCAAAGTCATCGGATACATGCCCCGATGCAATCACCGGCACCCGGCCGGCGGTCTTCGCTTTGACGAAGGCGGCGATCAGTACGCGCTCCTCCAGGGTCAAGGTATACATTTCGCTGGATTGACACACGGCAAACAGGCCGTCGGCCCCCCGCTCGATATACCAGTCGATAAGCCGCTCCAGGGCCTCGTAATCCACTTCGTTCTGCTCCGTAAACGGCGTTAGCATAACCGGCCAGTTGCCGTTGGTAATGTTCTGATACATAGGCGTCCCCTCCTCATTAGGTTCGCATCGTTTATGCGTGATTGATTACGCTCTCGGCGTCAACAAATGCTGCGGCTCGCGTCCTTCGAATATATCCAGCAGCGCCTGCGCGGTAACCATGCTGACCCGCTCATACGTCTCGTACGTCTCGGCCGCGGTATGCGGCGTCGTGATGAGATTACGGGTCCGCAGGATCGGATTGTCGGCGGATACCGGCTCGGCCTCATAGACATCGATGGCTGCCCCGGCGATGGCGCCCGATGTGAGCGCCCTGGCGAGCGCCTGCTCGTCCACGACGGCTCCCCTGGCCGTATTGATGAACACTGCCGAAGACTTCATCATGGAGAAAGCCCCGTCATTCATAATATGGTACGTCTCGTTCAGGCTGGGCAAATGCATGCTGACGATATCGCTGTCCGTCAGCACTTGCTCGAAGGTTGTCAGCTTCACGCCATACTCCTCCGCCTTGGCTGCATCCGGATATTTATCGTACGCGATAAGCTCGACATCGAAACCTCTAAGCTTCTTGGCGGTCAGCTGGGCGATATTTCCGAATCCAAGGAGACCGACCGTCCCGCCGGCAAGCTCGGAGCCGACAAACCGGTCCCAGCCGCCGTTCTTCGTGGATTGGTCAAGCAGCGGAATGCTCCGGCGCACGGCAATCATGAGGCCGACCGCCAGCTCGGCTACCGCATTGGCATTGCCTCTCGGAACATTCGTGACCTGGATGCCGTACTTTCGCGCCGCTTCAAGGTCGATATTGTCCACGCCGACGCCGAAGCGGGCGATCCCTTTAAGCTGCGGCGCCAGCTTGAACACGTCCTCGTTCCAGGTGTCCACGCCGGCAATGACGCCGTCGACCGAGCCTACCACCTCCTTCAGCTCCCCGAACGTCAGTGGACGTCCATAGGGGTTCTCTATGATCTCGCAGCCATTATCCAGCAGCAGCTGCTTGGCATTCGCGCACAGCCTGGAGTAATTCGTAGCGGTGACCAGCACTTTTTTCCCTTTCATTATTTAACCCCTCCTACCGTCATCCCGCTAACCATATATTTGGATGTAAACAGGTACATGATGATGACCGGAATCGATGCGACGATAGAGCCTCCCATCAGCGGTCCCCAAGCGAAGACGTCGCCCACGATCATGTCCGACAGCCCCAGCGTGATCGTTTTGTCCGCGCCTTTGGTGACGACGACCAGGGCGTACAGATACTCGCTCCAGCACAGCGTGAACGAAAAGATAAAGGTAGCCGCAATGCCCGGCGCCGATAGCGGAAAGATGATTTTGGTCATGGTGCTGATTCGGGAACACCCGTCGATCATGGCCGCTTCCTCGATCTCGTCCGGAATGGACTTGAAGTAGGAGATCAGCATCCATGTAGCGTACGGAATCGTAATCGTCGGGTAGATCAGCATGAGCCCGTATATGGAATTGTTGATGCCGATGGCCGTCACCAGCATATACAGCGGAATGAACAGAACCGCTCTTGGCATCAGGTACGCGTACAGGATGCTCTTGGAGATGAAGCTTCTCCCTCTGAACTTGAGCTTGGAGATCGCATATGCGGCCAGCATGCTGACCACGATCGAAAATACGGACACGATCAGCGAGACGAGCAGGCTGTTTTTGATATTCGTCATGAAGCCCTTTTCGTTGATCAGCCTGTCATAGGCGGTTCCAAGGAACTCCTTCGGCCAAAACGTAGGCGTCATGGAATAGATCTCTCCATTGGACTTGAAGGACGTAATGACCATCCAATATAAAGGAAAGAGCGCGAACAAGAGCAGCAGGGCGAGTGTGGCATATACCGTGATCTGCTTGCCAAGCGTATTTTTCATCAAAAATCACTCCTTACTTGTCGGACGCCAGCGAACGCTTGGTCACATAGTTGATCAGCATGATCAAAGGCGGCAGCGTAATGACGGATATCGCAATCGCTTTGCCGAGGCTCATGTTCAGGAATCCTACGGTATAGCTGAGCGTGGACAGAACCTGCGTGCCGTTGTCCGGGCCGCCCCGCGTGAGAAGCCAGATGATCTCGAAGTCGTTCAGCGTCCAGATCGTCGTGATGACGGAGGACAGGATGGTCACTTCTTTAACCGAAGGCAGCGTCATGTAGAAGAAGCGCTTGATCGCTCCAGCCCCGTCCAGCATGGCGGCTTCGTACATTTCCTTGGACACCGTCTGCAGGCCCGCCAGTATGGCGATGCCCATGAACGGAATGCCTCGCCAGACGTTGACCAGAATGACCGAGAACATGGCGAGATCCGGTGTGGCCAGCCAGCCGACGGGACTATCGATGAGCCCTGTCTTTAGGAGCAGCGCATTCAGTACGCCGCCGACGTCGGAATAGATCCACTGCCAGGTAAACACGGAGACGATCGTCGGGATCGTCCACGGGAGAAAGAGCATCACCCTGAAAAAGTTGCGGGCAACGATATTCTCGTTGAGCACAAGCGCCATGATCATGCCGAATACCGCCTTCAAAATAACCGCGACAAGCGTAAAGACCAGCGTGTTCCAGACCGCCTTCCAAAACACGGAATCAGCAAGCAGCTCCGCATAGTTCCGCAAGCCGACGAACGTTTCGGGAACCCCGACCACCTTATTCGTCAAGCTGAGATAAACCGCCCAGCCGAATGGAATCGCCATGACGGCCAGCAAATAGATCAGCACCGGGCTCATGAGCAGGTAGGCCAGCCAGCTGCCGCTCTTGCTTCTCTCCCTTCCGGATGCCGGAAGAGTTCCCGGCGTCGTTTGAACCTCCAAGCTTTTCATGGATAGCACCTTCTTTCTGTCGCCTTCCTCAGGCACGCCGCAGCCCAGACCGTGCACGATGCCTTGGACCGGACTGCGCAGCCTGATGGTTGTGATATCTAGCGCGCCTGTCGCTTACTTGGCGTACAGCGCCTCGATCTTGGCCTGCAGCTCTTCCACTGCTTGCTGGGCCGTAAAGCCGGAATCGAGGAGCATTTTTTGGAATACGTCGTTGACATAACGGAGGTTGTAAATCTCTCCAGCCTTCGGATTATACACCCCCGGGTATCCAAGGAAGGCGAAATGAGCGATGGAGTCGACGAATCCCTTGTTCTTCTCCTCCTGCCATACGGCTTCGGCTGCCAGCTCCTTATAGATCGGACCGGTCAACGGAGCCCCGTTCTCCACCCACGTGCCGTACCATGATTTATCCGTCATATATTCGATGAAGGATTTCGCCAGGTCTTTGTTCTTGGATGCCTTGAATATGCCCAGATTGTTGCTGATCCCAGGCACTACGGCTCCTTTCGGTCCTGCCGGCAGCATGGCGATGCCTGTATTCTCATACAATTCAGGATTGTCGTTCTTGATGGTTGCCGCCAGGCTGCCGACGTTAAAGATCATGGCCGATTGGCCGCTTAAATACGATTTGTTATTGCCGCTGTCATCCCAACCGATGGAGCTTGGCGGAGTCACCTTGTCCTCAATGAAAATGTCCCTGATCAGCTGTACCGCCTGCAGGGTTTCAGGCGTATTGACGACCACGATCTTGCCGTCCTCGGTATCAAGCGATCCCCCATGGGACCAAATAATCGCCCGGGTCAGCCATTCGGCGTCCGAATTGCCCTTGCCGTATCCAAGCCCGGCCCCGTAGATGCCCTTCGAGGGATCCGTAAGCGCCTTTGCCATTTCGCGGAATTCCTCCCACGTTGCCGGCGGCTCGCTGAACCCGGCAGCTTGCAGCATGTCCTTGCGGTAGTACAGCGCCGTCGACTCGGTCCAGAGCGGTACCCCGTACAGCTTGTCCTCAAAGGTTACGGATGCTTTCAGACTGTCTTGAATCTCCCCGTTTGCTTTCTCCACCTTTCCGACAAGATCGGTCACATCCTCCAGAACATCCTTGGCATAGAATTGTCCAACCTCCTGATATCCGAAAAAGGAAACGTCCGGCGTTGTCCCCGATTCAATCGCTGCCGACCATTTCGGGTAGAAATCCTCGTACGCGATAAACTCAACGTTCACGTTCACATTATGTTCTTCTCCGAACTGTTGTGCTCTCTCCTGAATCATCTGGTTCTGCTCTTCGAACATTTGCTTCTTCATCCAGAAGGTCAGGGTTTCCTTGCCCGGATCGGCATTCCCCGAGCCGCTGCCTCCCGTTCCCCCTGCGCCGCATCCTGCCGTCAAAATCAGGGCCAGAACGGCCGTTATCCATCGAATCGTGCTCTTCTTCATCTCATCATTCACCCCTCGTATATAGTGGAATGCCTTTACACCATTCATTGTAAGCGCTTAATGGACAGGGTTAAATGATAGAGGCTTAACATCGGCTCTCCTTCCTTAACACGATGCCGGGCCATCGGCCGCAGCGGCCGGCGCACATAAAAAAGCCCGTTTCCAGCAAGAACAAACCGCTGAAAACGGACGGTATACGGGCGAGAGCCTGGAGTTACGGCTTTCCGGCCTCCAGGTTGTTTCGGTACTCCTGGGGCGTTACGGAATAGTATTTCTTAAACACCCGGATGAAATAATTCGGATTCTGGTATCCCAGCTTCAAGGCAATTTCGAAGTTTTTCAAGGAATGGTCGGCAAGCATCTCCGCTGCTCGCTCCATCTTCAGTCGGAGCACATAATCGCTCAGATTCGAGCCGGTCTCCATTTTAAAAAGCCGCGACACATGCACCGGATGCATGTACATATGATCTGCAATCGCCTGCAGGGAAATATCCTCGGACAGATGGTCCCGGATGAACCGTTTCATCCGAGACACGGCTGCACTCCGGTCACTTCGGGTCGCGCGCTCGGCGCTTTGCTCCAGAAGCGGCAGCACCTGGTTTACCCACTTGCCGAGCGTGGCCGCGTTCGTGCATTGGGAGAGTCCCGTCACGTCCGCAAGGGATGCTCCCAGGTAATCGCTCAAGCTGCGTCCGTTCTTATGCGCATAAGCGCTCAGGGAGGAATAAATGAAGAAAAAGGCTTCGGTGACATGCTCCTGGGATTGGCTGTGCGCGAGCGACAGCTCCTTCAGGATCTGTTCCAGCTTGTCCCTGACCAGCTCCCAGCTGCCGGACTCCAGCAGATGATGCAGCAGCGGCGGCTCATAGCATTTTTGCAAGGAACGTACCGGATGGAGCTCCTCCTCGTCCGCGGCGTACACGAACATATCGCTGTGGCTGCCGATGTGGCGGCGCAGCGCCAGTAGGCTGTCCTGGTACAGCTTGCGGACATCCTCCGGAAAGCGGCCCCGCCTGCCGATCAGCACGGAAATCGTTCCTTTCAGATAACGGCTGACGTTCATTTGCAGCTGCGAAGCGTTGTGCTTTAGTTCGTATTCCGGGGCTGTATCTGGCGGACGCTCCTCCTTCGGATCATGGCTGTCAAAAACAAAAAATACAAGGTACCCGTGAATGTCACGGCACCGCCATAAACGAAACCGGTCGCCGAAAATTTCGTCGGCCATATTGCCGATGGCATACTCCATAATCGAGGAGTCGTACGGACTCATCTCCGTCAGCCGGTCCTCCATCCGGACCAGCATCAGGGCTGCTTCGCTGCAGATCGCGGAGCTCATCTCAAGCAGCTCCAATTTCTTGGTCCATACGTCCTCCGGGGAGTTCATGCCCTGCAGCAGCTGATTCAGAAATTCGCTGCGCATTTGGGGCAGATTGGCGCGGAAGGCCTGAACCGCCCGGTTATAGGTTTCGTCCGACTCCCGCTCCAGCCGCAGCGATTCCACCGCCTTCCCTACTTTAGCCAGGACGACTTCGTCGCTAACGGGCTTCAGCAAATACTCGGAAGTGCCAAGCGAAATGGCTTCCCTCGCGTAAGCAAACTCGGCATGCCCGGACAACAGAATCGTTTTAAGCTTCTTCCACCTCGTTCTCGTTATTTCAATAAGCTCGAGACCGCTCATCCGCGGCATTTTGATGTCGGATATCATAATGTCCACCGGCTGCGTCTGCAGGATTTCCAATGCTTCGAAGCCGGAGTATGCCTTGTGCACTTCGTCGATCCCGACATGCTCCCAAGGTATAGTATGCGCCAGCCCCTCGACGACGCTCGCCTCATCATCAACGATCAGCAATTTATACATGCGGATTCCTCCCTTCCCAGATCCGGATCGTTCCAGCATAATTCAACCCGCAGCCCGCCGGACGGCGATTCCGAGAAGGACAGTCCGGATGATTTGCCGTAACGGGTGACCAGTCTCTGCTGGATGTTCCACAGACCGAACCCTCCGCGCTCGTGGAGCGGCTCCTCGATCTGCCGCCGCAGCTTAGCCAGAATAGCGCGGTCCAAGCCATCGCCGTTATTGTCGATCACGATTTTGCACAGGCTCCCCTCGATTTCACCGTGAATGTGAATGAATGCAAAATCCAATTGATCCTCCACGCCATGGATAACGGCATTCTCCACGATGGGCTGAAGCAAGAGACGCGGAATCTCAAGCTGCTGCATATTTTCGGGAATCTCGATCTCGAAGCTTAATCGCTGAAGGCGAAGCATCTGAATGGTTAAATAATTTTCCACCAGCTTGACCTCCTCTTCAAGCGGCGCGGTCGGTTTCTCCAACCGGGTTGTATAGCGGTAATAATCCCCGAGGTTCAGGGCCATGGCCACGACGGCTTCCTTCTCGCCGAGGTTCGCCATATTTTTGATATAGAACAAGCAATTGTACAGAAAGTGGGGATTGATTTGCGATTGAAGCTGCTTAAGCGTCGCTTCCTTGGACCGCAAGCTCTCCTTGTATACCCGTTCGATCAGATCCTCGATTTGCTCGGCCATATTATTAAAGGCGTGAAACAGATACATGAATTCATTCTTCGGCGCATCCTGCAGACGGGTCATATATTGACCGTCCCGGATCCTTCGAACCGCATGCAGCAGCCGGGAAATCGGGCGCTGAACGTTACGGTACAGCAGCAAAGTCAGCAGCAAGACAAGCACGAGCAGGAGCGTTACGGAAATGTAAAAGAGGGTGCTGCTCAAGGTAATGGGAGAATACACGCTGTCCAGCCGGACAAAATCTACCAGATACCAGCCCAGGCTGCCGGACCGGACGTAATTCATGACGTATTTGCCCTTCCCCGACTGCACGATTCGGCTGCCTTGATCCCCGAGCTGCATGTCCCTTAATACGTCTACAGCTAACTGAACGGTCTCGCTAACCGATGTGTTGCTTGCAATAACAGGTTTGCCAGGTGCGTAAAGAAACGGCTCGCTGTCCCCATCCTGCTTCAATCGGTTCAGCATATTGATTACATTCTGGTCGGTAAACCGGATCTCCACGACCAGCTCCTTCGAGGAAGCCGGCGTTCTCATCCAGCTGAAATAGGCCTGGCCTTGCGAATCGTGATGATAGGACCAGACCTGCATACGGGCTTGGGCCAAGTACTCGGCATCATACCTGGCCGACAGATCCGTCGTGAGCAATTCCTGATACTTCGTGAGGTACATCAGAATTTGACTGTCCCAGCTGCTCGTCGCTATCTGCATATTCAGCATGTCCATAATCCGCTGCTGGCTGTCGATTCGCTGCATCGGGGTACTTCGGGGACGCTCCGCTAAATAACTTTTGATCCCGTCATCGCTGCTTGCGATCACCGAATATTTCGTCAGCTGGTCGACCATACTGTCCATTTGGCTCATGAAAAATGTCAATCGATTGTGCTGCCCCACCTCCACGGTCGATCGGACCACGTTAATGCTGACCTGATGGGAATAGGCATACAGCAGAATCGTCGGGATCACCAGGACCGCCAGCAAGGTGGTCAGCTTTGCAAATGTACTTGTTCTTAACCGATTCATCGATCATCCCCCCGTGTCAGAGCAAGCTGCTCTACTTCTCGCTGTCGATCAGCTCTTGCAATTGAACGTTCGCGGATTCGGCCGCCGCTTCGATGTCCTCCCCGACCAATCCCTTCACGACAATGCTGCCGATGATGTCCCTCGCTTCCTTCACATGAATGACCTTCGGGCGGTCATAGCTCATTCCGATCGGAATCGATTCATTAATGATCGGGATCAGTCCTTCCGGAAAGCCGGAGATGCCTTCCTCGTCACGCCAGAGCGAGCTTCTCGCTCCCGGGTTTCCGATCTTCTGGGCTTGCAGCACCATCTCTCTCCCTGAAGCCCACTCGATGAATGCCCATGCGGCTTCCTTGCGCGGCGAGTTCGCATTCATCGCGATGCCCCAAGCGGTGGTGCTGTAGGGCTTGCGGCCCGCGTCGCCTGCAGGAAACATCGCATACCCGATGTTCTCCTTATTCAGCCCCGATTGCGATAGCAGGGAGTATATCGCGCTGGCATCGGTAAAGAATGCTGCCTTCCCTTGGGCGAACAAATCCGCGGATTGCGGCCAGCTGAAGTTGATTGCATCGGGAGGCCCATAATTCCGGAGCAGATTCACATACCGCTTCATTCCCTTAAGCGCTTCTTCCGTATTTAGCGCAGCCTGATCCTCGTTCAGAAAATTCCCGCCTTCGGAATATATGAAGGAGGAGAGCTGAGTGACGAGAGCGCTTCGCTGCCCTCTTGCAACAAAGCCGTAGACGCCATGCTCGGGATCATGCAACTGCTTGACTGCTTCTTCCAGCTCGTCCAACGTTTGCGGCACCTCGATTCCTTGCTTCTCCAGCAAATCCTTCCGATAGAATAGAATCTGCTGCTCAGTCGACAGCGGGACGGCAAGCAGCTTGCCCTCAACCGTCACCGATTCCAGCGCCGTGCCGGAAAAATCGGCAAAATCATAGCGGGGGTCTGAAACAGCATACGATTCCAAGGGTGCAAGCCAGTCATTGCTTTCATACAGGCTAAGCTCCTCCAGCGGCCGGATCATAAATACATCGGGACTCTCGCTGCCTACCGTCATTTGAACGAACATTTTTTGGCTGAGCTGCTCATTGGTCAACGCTTGAAAATCCACCTGGATGCCCGTCTTCTCCTCGAATTCCGGAAGATGGGCGCGGAGGATGTCCGCCACCGGATTTTTGGCCATATACGCGGTGATCCGCACAGGGTCCATCGGCCGCTCTGATTCGGCAATCCGGCTGTCAATGCCGCTGCATCCCGCTGCCAGCATCATCAATGCGGCCATCCATAACACGCTGCAGAAACGTCTTGCTAGTTTCATAATCCCCCTCCGTTCAGTCATGTCATAAATCGATATTAAAGCGTTTACAAGCAGGATAACACTGAAAAAATTTAACATATGGTATCTATATTTAACGTTTTTTATAATCCTCCTGTATCTTTCGGCCATTGGCGGGAAACGCCTGCGCTTCGCGCCATCAGCGCGCTCTGGCCATGCTTTGCAGCTTGGGAGCTGGCAGATTTTTTGCAAAGAAAACCGCCCTTCGCTAAACCTCAATGGCTTCCAACCATTCCGAAAGAGCGGTTTCTTTGTTCGGCAAAGCTCTATAGTAGTAATGTGCGGTCGATCTTTCCAATATAATCTAGAAGCACTCAAGACATTGGCTTCTTCTATGTTCAAAGGAGGAAGATAAGGATATGCCGATACGTCCGCCAATATTACAGCGGGGCGATACCGTGGGGATCGTGACCTTAGGCAGCCCGCTCGCGGCTAACATCATTGATGCACGGATCGATTTTCTGAGAGCACTCGGGTTCAATGTCGTGTTGGGCCAGTATGTATATGCGCAAAACGGGTTTCTTGCCGGTACGGACGAACAGCGGGCATCCGATTTGATGATGATGTTCCAGAGCGAGCAGGTTAAAATGATCCTGCCCACAAGAGGCGGCACCGGGGTAGCCGGAATCCTTCCCTACCTTGATTATGGCGTGATTCGGAATAACCCGAAAATCATTACAGGCTACAGCGACATAACGGTATTGTTAAATACGCTGCATCAGCTTGTGGATTTGATCACCTTCCATAGCCTTCTGCTGATTGACTTCAAACCCGATACGCCCTCCTATAATTTTGACCAGTTTTTTGCCGCGACGTCCCTATATTCATTATCCCGTCCGATTCAGAATCCGCCGGGCATGCCGCTGGTGAGCCGGATTCCGGGGAATGTTACGGGACCGCTCGTTGGCGGTAACCTGACATCCTTTGTAGACACGTTAGGGACCCCCTTCGAAATCGATACGCGCGGTAAAATTCTCGTCCTTGAAGAAACGCATGAGCCTACCAATACGGTCTATAGATACTTGAATGATTTGAAGCTGGCCGGAAAATTCCGCGATTGCATCGGCATCATTACAGGGGAATGTACGGGCTGTCAGGCTGCATACGGCAAGTCCTATCAGGATATCATCGACGAATTCATCGTACCGCTCGGTAAGCCGCTGATCACAAACCTCGCGACAGGTCATGGCATATATAAAGCCGCTTTGCCGATTGGCGCCATGGTTAATCTGGATTCAGTCAATAATACCATCACGGTGGTTGAGCCTACCGTCAGTGTATAAAATTAACGGATCCATTCATCATCAAGAGCTTCATCGAAATACAGAAGAGACCTTGAGCTCGTGGCTTAAGGTCTCTTGGCCGTGTTACTCCCATTTATCCAAGGCTGCATGCAAATTGGCTGCCGACAGCAGCCCTTTTTGCAGCTGTGAATTCGGAACCGTCCGGTTGTACTTAATAATTTTTTGATTAATGGCCTCATACTCTGACTCTGAAATCATGCTTGGGTCTGAACGGTCCACAAGCCGCTTGATGTCGGCAGCGATTTCTTTTCTCAGCTCAATCCAGGCGGGCTGGTAATTCGCGTTCTTCATGATCCCTGTCAGAACATCCCCGTCTTCGATCTTGATGGGTTTTCCCTTCAAGGGTAAATCGTCAAATCCGCCTTCCCGGGCAAACCTGTCGATGGCTGATTCCAGAAGCGAGCTGCTGGTCGACATTTGGCGCCGTTCGTCTTCTTTATTTTGATCTTCTTCAGGTTCAGGGGCAGCTGCTGATTTTGTGAGGTCAACATTCCGGTCCATTTCGTCACCTCCGTTTTACATATCAGGGAAATAAATTCTTTGCTTCGATGAAATATCAAAGATTTTATACGCTCCCTTGCCATCCTGATTAATATGAAGCTCATAGTCATTCTTTTCGTAAAAGAATGGCTGTTCGTCCTTGGGAACCTCTTTAAAGAATACTTTATCCGTGACCGTCGCTTTGTAAATGAAGCCGCCTTCCTCCTTGGGTTCAACGGATTCTTTCTCGATCGTATCGATTTCGGCCTTGCTGTGCTCCTTCACGTCATCCGGGTGATAATTCTTCAAGGCGTTGTATCTCGGATGGTCCTGCATGGATATATCGAACAGAACATTCAAGTACCCTTCCTGAAATGCTTCAGGAGTCGTGAATTTATAGTAATCTACGATGTACCTTGTTATGAGTTCTCTTCCGGCCGCGATCCTTGGATCAAGGTCGTTATCTTCCGGCTTCTGCGGATCCTTCTCGTTTTCTGCCGGTTTCATTTGCTCGTTGCTTTGGACTTCCGGCTCCGAAACCGGCTTTTCGGAAGAATTGCATGCCGCTAACAAGGCCAACAGGAAGAAGAGTGAGACCGACATGAATACCAGCTTCTTATTTCTCATTCTGTGTTCCCTCCACCATGCCATGCAGAATTATCCAAAATATAACATGCTGCAAATGAAATTACCAGTTTGTTTTACGACATAGCAAAAAAACCGCCAAACCTTCGAGAATGAACTGTGACCCGATTTGTGGACAGTTTGAAATAAACCGCCTAGAGCTTAGCTAGCAAGCAGATGACCTCTGAATTCATCGGGGGTCATCTTTTTTAATGTCCACTGGTATCGTTCTGAGTTGTAGTAGCTTATGTACTCCTTCACTCGCACCCTCACTTCATCAATAGTTTGGCAATCGCTAAAATCAACGTCGTCTTTCAAGTGACCGAAGAATGATTCCATCGGGGCGTTGTCCCAGCAATTGCCTTTGCGCGACATCGACTGCTTAAATCCTGCCTTAGCAATGAGAAGACGGGTTTTAGGATGCGTGTAGTGCATCCCTTGGTCGGAGTGCAGAATCGCTTCTGGATGAATGTTTCCATCTAATCGCTCTAAAAGACGCTGTAGCGTCCGCTCGACAATTGGAAGCTCGAGTGTTGCTGCCACGCTGTCGGCAAGGATCTGCCTGGTCGCCCCGTCCTTCACGCAGGAAAGGTATGCCCAGTGTCCGCTTCCATAGCGCAAATAAGTGATGTCAGTGAGAAACACTTTCTCAGGTTCGCCTTGGTCAAACTTTCGCTCCAGCAGGTTCGGACACGTCTTGTGCTCTTGAGTTGCCTTAGCCATCTTGCGGTAGGGGTTCGCCTGACGGATTACGGCTACCAAGCCTGCCTTTTTCATAAGCCGGCGAATCTTCTTGTGGTTCATGACAACGCCGCTTATCTGTTCCAGCCGCATCTTAATCACAAGCGCACCTGCTTTGCCGCGGAGCGCGTCAAAGTGCTGCTTGATGAGAAGGATGTCCTGCTCGTCGGCGGCAGCACGAAGTTGACGATCTTCTTCCGTCCCCAGCCACCTGTAATAGCCGCTTGGACTTACTTCCACGAGCTCGCATAGATAGCGTGTCATTCGTTTCAGGCCATATGCCCGAATGGTGCGATTTATGATCTCATAGCGCTCGGAGGGCGTCAGCGTTTCTTCTTCTGCCGATCGAGCGCTTCGAGCTTTTTTAGCATGTCCACTTGAGCTTCAAGCAGTTTGATCTGGGCCTTAGCCCGTTTCAATTCTTCTTCGGCTGACAACTGACCAGTTGGCTTGCGCCCTGTACTGCCCTTACCGCGCCGCTCTGTAGCCAAACCTTCCTCACCGTACAGTTCGAAGGTTTCACGCCACCGTTTTAAGCTGTCCTTGGGCTTCTTATGACCAATAACGTCCAGGTCGAAGCCGGCACGAATAAAGATTTCTGAAGGTGTCTGCCCCTGCTTGTAGGCTTTCAGCGCCTCCAGCTTGAATGCAGGTGTGTATGTAATGGCCGCCTCGGTCACATGGTGTACGTTTGGATTCTCCTCCAGCTTCCTCATTTGCTCCTCGGTAAAGAGCACCCGTTTCAACTTCCCCATTCTCGTATCACTCCTCGTCACATACCTTGATTAAAACACAAATGACCCACAAGAAGTCACTTTTTTCAAAGTGTCCATCTTATGGGTCACAGTTCAGAATCCTCGAGTCTAGCGGGTTTTTCATAATGTACAAACTGCGGTTGAAGTCCCTGGCGGCATCGCTGCAAGAGACGGGTCCTCCAGAATTATCAGCCAGGAGGCTGGGACCCCGATTTTATCGATCTTCGGCAGAACTGGAATGGTTCTCTTGAACGAGCATCTCCCCGGTTTCAAGCAAAGTTTTCAAGCCTGAAAGCACAACAGGCAATCCGTTCTCCAGAATTTTTGCAGTGCTTACCGCTTGTTCGAATTGATCATGCACAACCGTGACAAGGGTTACGCCCTGAAGCTCCGCATGTGCACCGATCTCCCAAGTAATTTGCGATGCGGAGTCGTTCTCCGTACCGGGAAATGAAATAAAACGCCAGCTCATCACGAGCTTATGAGGAGGGTCTATCTCCAGGATGACCCCTTCCGCTTTCTTCTCTTCGCCGTTCCATAACTCAAATGAAGATTCAACTTCCCACGTAGATCGAATGGCGCAATTGAACCAAAATTTCGATGTTTTGACAGGGTCCGTAAGAGCTTGCCACACCTGCTCAGGCTTTGCCTTAATCGCTATCCGGTGGATATGTTGTGGTTTGTTTTCCAAAATTAATTCACGCTCCAATTCATTTTGAAGAGATGACAATCCGATTGCCCAAGGTTCGGTGAACTTGCTGACCCATCGTTCGTAGATTTGACGTATGGGGACCGCATTCAAATAATGCAGCTTTTCCCGCCCTGCTTTTCTTGTGGTAATGAGTCCAGCTTCTTCTAGAATATTAAGATGCTTCATGACGCCGAACCTGGACATATCGAGCGGAATGCAAAGATCGTTCAGCGTCTGTCCGTCCGATGCATGAAGCAAATCCAACAGCTTACGGCGGCTGGGATCCGCAAGCGCTTTGAATATGTTATTTTCCAATTGCTACACCTCCTTCTGACGTTATGAAAAAAAATGGCTTAAATCCACTTGACACGTTACCATTCAGTCACGTATGATGAAAACATCACAAGTGACTTTATAGTCACATATTATCACAAACGGATTTGTTTGTCAGCCGGCGGCATGCAAATCCACTGACCCGAAGTCGACCATTTTAGAAAGGTGATGTTCAACATGAAAGTAACCATGATCGCAGGAAGCAACCGTCATAACGCAACAAGCACGCTCCTTCTCCGTTACATAGAAAGCCTAATGGAGGCTCAGCATGTTTCGGTTACATTTATCGATTTGTCGGAGCTGCAGCTGCCGCTTTTTTCACCGGACAACTGGGATTTTCATCCGAACGTACAGCATATGCTGAAGGCCGTCGCAGATGGGGACGGTTTGATCCTTGCCACCCCGGAATACCACGGCTCCATATCGGGCGCACTCAAGAACGCTTTAGATTATGTAAACGTTAATCAAGTCGCTGGCAAATCGGTGCTTGCCATAAGCTCGGCTGGCGGCCCGCTCGGAGTCAGCTCGCTTACACATCTGCAAGCGATTGTGCGAAATTTGCACGGGATTAATTGTCCCGAGTGGATCTCCATCGGGTATGGATCCAATACCTTCGGATCAGACGGCGCTCCGCTGGATGATGGCTTGAGAGACAGGGTTCTCAGCTCAGTCGACCGATTCTTACAGCTGACCAAGCAGCTTACCGCAACAGTCACGATAGCGGCAGCATCGGCGGCAACGACTGCGGCAGCAACAGCTCCATCAGCAGCAGCTGCAGCAGAACCATCAACGATTACAATGGCTGCAACGACACCCGCATCACCCACAGCCGCAGCAGCAAACTAATTTTTTTTCGATAATATGTTACCTAACGGTAACATTTAGTGAAGGAGGTCAACCTGGCAATGAATGAACAGCAGCATGCTGAGGACCAATGGATCGGCTCTTGGTTCGCGAGTCCAACGTATGAGGATCGAACGGTTGCGGAAGAACGGTTCGAGGATCAAACCTTACGAATGATTGTACATCCGCATGCATTCGGTTCCAAGCTCCGGTTAAAGTTTTCCAATCTCTACGGTTCCGAGCCTGTGCACTTCGGTAAAGTTGCCGCAGCTTTATCCGAAGAGGATGGTCTTATCGTTCCCGGTACCTGTCGGCATGTGACCTTACATGGCCATACAACCATCACCATTCCTGCCGGAGAAGAAATTTATACCGATCCTATCGATCTTCAGCTTCATGAAAATACCGATGTTGCAATCAGCATCTATATTCCGGCATCGACTAGGACCTCAACTTGGCATTTTTCCCCTCCTAGCATCACCTATGTTGCTGAGGGAAACCGAACGGACGACAGCGACACGGGACATTTTCGGAATAAGATACATTCTTATTATTGGCTATCCGGACTAGAGGTATTGACCTATGGTGATCCGTTTCGTGTCATTGTTGCTCTTGGAGACTCCATTACGGAAGGAAGCACTTCTACCCCAGGCACGAACCGGAGATGGCCGGACTTTTTCCAAGAACGGCTCGATCGGGAACAAATTGCGCTTCCCGTCTCTGTTCTCAATGCAGGGATCGTCGGGAATCAAATTTTGACAAACGGCCCGGATGCCGGAATGCCCCTTGGCGGAGAGTGCATACTTTCCCGCCTGGAACGCGATGTGTTCTCTCATTCCGGTGTTACGGATGTTATTTTTCTCGCAGGCATTAACGATATTGGGATCGGAAATGCAAGCGCCAACGAGATCATTGCCGGAATGAAGGAAACGGCAGCCAGAGTGCATGAGAAGGGACTTCGCATCTTTGCCGGTACGCTCCCGCCATTTGGGAATGCCCCTTATTACACAAATGAAAAAGAAATCATCCGGCAAGAAGTGAACCGCTGGATCCTCGCCAACGAAGGATTTGACGGCATTATAGACTTTAACGAGGGGCTGGCTGATCCGCAGCATCCCGAACAACTGCTGCCCGCCTATGATTTCGGCGATCATCTTCATCCGAACGATAAGGGATTCCGAGCATTAGCCGATTGCATCCCCTTGTCCCTCTTCGGGATCAATCCAAACCATATCTAAAAAGGAGATGTTTGTATGAGCACGATGGAACAAAAGAAGGTAGAGACGATAACCGCTTTTATCGAGGACGTTGCAAATCGGCATGTTTTGGAGAAGACGGATCAATTCTTTGTCCCGCAAATGATTGAGGCGTTCACGGATCGGCGCTTCACTGTGGATGAGATCCTGGTTCAAGGAGAGAAGGTCATCGCAAGAATGTTCATGACAGCGGTGCATGCTGGCCATTTTGCAGGAAACCCTCCTACAGGCAAAACGGTAAAGGCGACTCAATTTCGCGAATTTCGGGTAATCGACGGAAAAATCATCGAACACCACGGCTGGTTCGATACGGCAACACTTTTGCCTCAAATAAAGGCTTAACTTCGGCAGGTTCGAACGACTGTCTTCGTTGCGGCAATCTAATTAAGAAAAGGAGATGTTTGGGAATGAAAACGATAGAACAGAGCAATGTGGAATTGGTTGGCGACTTTATCGAGGCATTCTGGAATCGAAGTGAACTGAATTGCGTGGATCGGTTTCTGTCCGACGACTATCAGGAGCTCGCTTACGAATCCAAGGAAGGTCTGAAAACATTTGCTGCCACGATCCTGGAGGCATTTCCCGATAAACGCTACACGGTGGAACAAATCATTGGTCAAGGGGATAAGGTACTCGTCAGAATGACGGTAAAAGGCACGCACCAAGGCATATTCTTTGGAACTGCGCCTACGGGCAACTCGATTGATGTCACGCTGTACCGTCAATATCGTGTCGAGAGCGGCAAGATCACCGAGCATCGCGGCTGGATCGATATGGTGACCATGTGGCACCAGATTCGAGGGAACTGACCCGAACGATTAGTGGCCATGTGGCTCCGGATTCGCGGGAACTGACCCGGATTTAGCTGCTTCGTTCAGATTATTTGTTCTCCTATCTCGCTCGCACAACAAAACAACCGGTCCGGTCCTGGATCGGTTGTTTGCATGTCTCGAATAGGAGTGACTCCCGTCACTCATTCATAAAGTCATCCTTACCAAAAATCCGCGCACTGATCTTCGTAAGAAATTTTGACCACTTTTCTTGAAATTGCGGGTCAGTAGGCTCGCTTCCAGTCACCATCTTGGTAACATCCCCAAAAATAAGCGGGTACGTAGTCAATGCGCTAATAGCCAAAGTCAAAAGCTCCGGGTCCAAGTCCTCCGGCACAAGACCGGCTTCTTGTTTTGATTTCATATCATCAACGTACGATTGAAGGGCTTCCGTTCTTCTTTTTTTCCTCGAATTCTGCTGCGGCTGTTCTTCAAGTGCTTCCCAAACCGTGAACTTTAAGAAATCCATTCTTGTTTGACAATTCACTTGGAAACGATGCTCCGCAGTATGTACAGGATCTGACGGAAATTGGGTAGTCCACTCCGGCAATTCGACTGTCATTTGATCGAGAACCGCCACTAGCAATTCTTCTTTCCCTTTAAAATAATGATAAATCAATTGCTTCTTCACATCAGCGTTTACCGCGATGGCCTCTATCCTCGCGCCTGTATAACCCTTCTCGAAAAACTCTTTTCTTGCTGCTTCAAGAATCCTCTTTCGGGTACGTTCGGCGTTACGTATCTCCCCCATTATTCAGCACCTCCGCTACAAGCCTATTCATCCTAATGGTAAGTTTTAATTTCCCGAAAGTCAAATTCAATTGAAAATTTAGTCAGTTATACTTGACAACTGTAAAGTTATAACTTACCATGTGGTCAATAGCGCTGAGCTTCCACTTTATGCTAAATGGCTTTTATGAATTCACTTCAAAGAGTCAGCTCGCCTAAGCCTAAGCAGGCGATGTCGCAGCGTCTTCATCATATCGAGAAAGGAGGTTGCTGATCTCACTTACGCAAGCATATGAGCTGCTCAGGAATTTGGTAAGTCAATTGTAAAAGAAGCTAATGAACCGTTTTTCATTCTATTAGAAGAGGTGTTTTGTCATGGCGACAGTAGTTGAAACCAGCGTCATTAAAGTTATGAAAGAGCGCAGCAGCGTACGAAAGTATCAAAGTGGGGTCGGTATTCCACAAAGTACGCTGCATCAGATTCTAGAAGCAGCCGCAACCGCTCCATCGGCTTGGAACCTTCAGCATTGGAAATTCGTCACCATTCAGAATCAAGAAAACAAAGAGCGTTTACTGCCTATCGCCTATCATCAACAACAAGTTGCTGACGCGTCTGCGGTAGTCATTGTACTCGGTGACACGAAAGCGAATGAAAATGCTGAGAACGTGTATGGAGAATCGGTTCGTGCAGGCTTCATGACAGAGGAAGTTAAAAACTCAATCGTCAACGATATAGACAATCATTACAAAAATGCCGGGCATGCTGGGATACATGATGCCATTCGAAACGCCTCTTTTGCAGCGATGCAGCTTATGTTAGCCGCAAAAGCCCATGGAATTGATTCAGGGCCAATGGGAGGATATGATGCAGAAGCTCTAAGAAAAGAATTAAACATTCCCGACCGCTATATTCCGGTATTGATGTTGACTTTAGGCTATGCTGAACAGCCGGCGTATCCAACGAACCGTTTCCCTGTCGATCAAGTTGTTATCCGCGAACGGTTTTGATAGATGGATCAGAGCATTCTAGGAACGAACGTCATCACCCAAATCGGATTGCTTGTCAATGACATTGAAGCAACGAGTCAGGTATACGCAGACTTCTTCGGCGTTGATAATCCGGGCTGGTTCTGGTCGGATCGTTTCGCAATCGAAAAAACGGAGTTCCGAGGCATTCCTACTGAGGCACGCGCAAAGCTATCTTTCTTCGACATGGGTTCGCTTCAGCTGGAGCTGATCGAGCCGGATCATCATCCAAGCACATGGCGAGAAAGCTTGGACCGAAACGGGGAAGGCTTTCACCATATCGCATTTATTGTGGAAGGCATGAAGGAGAAAATCAGCATTTTGCAGAATAATCAAATACCTATCTTGCAGCATGGGGAAAATGCCCAGGGAGATTACGCGTATGCCTACATGGATACGTTTCCTCAATTGAAGCTGTTGATCGAGCTGCTTGAACAGGATAAAAAGTAGTCACAATCGGATTGGGTTCATATTGAAAAGTTAATCCGATCTAAAAGAGACCCTTAAAGCTAAAAGCTTCAGGGTCTCTTCGCAATTACTGACATATATCATTGGAAGCATAAGTCGATACAACGTTCCATCTCCATCGCCGTATCTTATCGAGGTCTCGATGGTGGTTTCCCTTCTTCATCATCGTTCTATTGAGGACGCCGTCTTTCGTCTCACCGGTTTCTTAGCGACCCGTCCATAGACAATCGGTTTGGACAAATTCACTCGGTAATCAATGATGTTGCCGTACTTGTCGGTCCGTATCGTACAGCAGCTATTCATCAAATCCCGCACCATTTCCCTGCCCCGTTGTACCCTCGATTTTGCACCTGAATAAGAAATGCCGAGCCGCTCGCTCAGCTCCTTCTGCGACAGCCCCTTCAGTTCGGAGAGCTCGACCGCCTCCCGATACTTATCCGGCAGGTAGGGAATGACGCCCTTCATCCCGCAAATCGCCTCCTGCAAGGTATCTTCGTCTTCCTCTTCCATCACGATTGGGATCTGCTCCGGCAGCTCATCCAGCCGTTTCTCCTTGCGGAAATGATCCGCTACCGTATTCCGGGCAATCTGGTACAGCCAGGCTCGCAGCCGATTCGGATCCTGCAGCTCCGGCAGGTGCCGGTAAGCCTTCATAAATACCGTCTGCACGATATCTTCTGTATCGGGGTGACGATTCGTTCTTCTTGCGACAAAAGCAGCAATCGGCTTATAGTATTGATCCCACAGCATTTCCGGCGTAATTCCCGCCTGACTCAAGCCTGCCGCTGGCTGTTCGGATTTCCCTGTTTCCTTTTTCGTCTTCCGCACCGGTAATTTTTCCATTACATTTCTTTCCTGCATTCTATCTTCCCCTCCCCTGAATTTTGAGTTTCTGGCGTCTATTCGCATTTATTTTTTAAAAAATTTCCGTATTTTTGCGTCTTTCTTTGAGCATCCCCGTCTTCATCAATATAAAACAAAATTTGGAGGGATAAAAGATGAAATACAATTTGCTGGGAAATACAGGGGTGCTGGTGTCGGAGATCGGACTGGGGGCAATGTCGTTTGGCGGCGGCGGCCAGTGGGGCGTTTTTGGCGGCCTGGGTGATCAGGACGCTGCAAGACTCGTCGGGCAGGCGCTAGAAGCGGGTGTCAATTTCTTTGATACCTCCAACATTTACGCCGGCGGTCGTTCAGAGGAAATTCTCGGTAAAGCGCTTGGGTCGAAACGGCAAGACGTTATTCTCGCTACGAAGGTGAGAGGACGCACGGGAAGCGGGCCTAACGACCTGGGCTTGTCCAGGCTGCACATCATGCGTCAGGTGGAAGAGAGCCTGAAACGGCTCGGAACCGATTATATCGACCTGTACCAGATCCATAATCCGGACCAGCTGACCGATTGGGAAGAGACGCTGCGCGCGCTGGACGACCTGGTCCGCAGCGGCAAGGTCCGCTACATCGGCTCCTCCAATATGACCGGCTGGGAGCTGATGAAAGCCCGCGGCATTTCCAGAGAACTCGGTCTGCACGCGTTCAAAAGCAGTCAGTCGTATTATTCGCTGGCCGGACGCGAGATTGAAAGAGAGATCATTCCCGTCCTGAAGGATCAGAATATGGGGCTGCTCGTATGGAGCCCGCTGGCCGGCGGATTCCTATCGGGCAAATACGCCCGCGGCCGCAACGGAAATGCGGATGACCGGCACACCAAGTTTGCTTTTCCGCCAGTGGATGTAGACAAATCCTATCACATCATCGATGTGCTGGAAGACATCGCGAAGGATCGCGAGTCCACAGTGGCTCGCATCGCCCTCGCCTGGCTGCTGAACCAGCCTGCGGTAACCAGCGTCATCATCGGTGCCAAGCGGCCGGATCAGCTGCAGGATAACCTGGAGGCGAGCGGCATCGTGCTGACAGCTGACGAGCTCGCCCGGCTCGACGAAGTGAGCAGGCTCCCGGTGGAATACCCCGCATGGCCGTTCATGGAAGAGGATGATTCGATCATCCGCAAGCATCCCTGAAACCTAAATCAGCCGATTTCATGCATTTTTCTTCGGGCTGTGATTAGCCGTACCATTTGATTATTACATTATAGCCCGGCGCTTTTATTACCAGGCAAAAGAAGCCATGACCTCCGATTTATCGAGTCCTGGCTTCTTTGAATTGAACTAACATTTTATTCTCTGGAGTAAGGCTATCGAACAAGCCCTCTGAGGACTTCGCTGTCTCCCTAGAATTTTCGCATGAAAAAAAGCTCACTTCATTTCCTCGAAATCGTGCCTCCATCGGTATATAAAAAAATGGCCTTCAGTTTCAAGGCCATTTGTAAGAATAAGCTATTGTCTGTTGGATATTACGTTATCAAGAAACAGCTCCGCGTCACGATTAAATTTCCAGTTGACTCCAAATTTATCAACCAGCATTCCAAAGCACGAAGACCAAGGTGTATTGGATAACGGCATGATCACATAACCACCCTCAGATAAACTAGAAAAGTAGCTTTCCAGCTTCTGCTTATCATCGATGACTAGACTAATCAGAATATTGTTTCCTTTCACCAGCTCACCTGTCACACTCTTCATCGAAGGCAAAATGTCCGACATCATGATCTTCCCGCCTGCGAATTCGATCGAAGCTTCCATGATCATATCCAGCTCATTTTCGGGCAATGGATAGTTTGGATCTTGCGGAATATCTCCAAATTTAACTTTCTTCACTTCAATCGCGTTGAAAGCTTTTGCATAAAAATCAATCGCTTGTGCTGCATTTCCATCAAAGTTTAAATAGGCAATAGCTGACATAAAGCAATACCTCCTTCTAGTGATACATGAAGTATAATGTATAAAAGGTGACAGCATTCTGTCACCGTTCTTAGATTAAATATAAAAGCAATGAGGGACGAATATGGACAAAATTGAGAGGCTCATTTCGATCATCATGATATTGCTAAAAAAAGAAATCGTTTCAGCAAACGAATTCGCGCAATTATTTCATGTATCCAAAAGAACGATTCTTCGCGACATGGAAACACTGAGTCTATCCAACATCCCGATCTATGCGGTCAATGGAGTTCATGGCGGCTACGGCATTTTGGACGAATTCAAGGTCGATAAACGTCTCTTAAGCAGCTCCGATTTAGAGAATATATTAACCGCGCTCGGCGGATTGGAAAAAATTCTCGTTAGCGAAGAAGTTGAAATGACGATTAAAAAAATAGAAGCCATGGTCAGTCCATGGTCTCTGAATCATTCAGTCCGATTGTCATTTTACGATTGGGAGGGCCGGAAGGAGATGCTTGAAATCTTGAGGACCTGCCAGGAAGCCATATTAAAGAGAAGATTAGTTTCGTTTGATTATATAGATAAGAATGGCACTGTGACGAAAAGAACGGTCGAGCCCTATCAGCTCCATTTTAGCGAAACGAGTTGGTACCTGAAAGGATTCTGTCTGCAACGTATGGGATATAGAGCTTTTAAATTATCCCGGATCGATCATCTTCACATGAATGGACCAACGTTCAGTCCTAGAGACGATATGCTGGAGCAAGAGCAGGAAGCAAATTATCAACCCGAATTAGTCGCAGTCAAGGCGTTGATTTCGCCTGGCATAAAAGATCAATTCATTGAAAGATACGGCCGAAAGAGTATTGAACCCTATAGTTCTGAACTTTTGTTGGTCACCATCCATGTCCCTCAAAACAGCATTGGTTTTCAATTTTTAGCAGGTTTCGGCACAAATCTAGAAATCGTAGAGCCCCAATCATATGTTGAAGAATTTCGAAAATACTTACTAGAAATGGTGGATAAATACTCCTGAAGTCGTTGCGTACAGATCGCCCAGGGCCATCATGTTTCCAAATTTTGAAACATTTCAATCCATTTTACCGTACATATATACAATGAAAAATAACGACAGAGAGGAGTGCCGTCGATGATGCCGCAAGGACCGTCTTTTGGCGGAGGCTTTGATTTTATGTTTACGCTGGTCCCCATTCTGTTTGGAATTGTATTCGTGATTGTGATTGTGGGCTTCATCTCCAATGGCGCCAGTTATGTTAAGAACGCCAAATCGCCCCGCAAGTCAGAGTATGCCCGGGTTGTCTCCAAACGCATGGACGTCCGTCACCATACGAATCATCACAGTGGAGATAACGGCATGATGCATTCCAGCAATTCATCACGAACGTATTATTACATCACCCTCGAATTTGATAATGGAGACCGGAAAGAATTCCTTGATGTCAAAAATCTGTATGGCCTCGTTGTGGAGGGAGACACCGGCTATGCCGCCATTCAGGGCGATTGGATCGTCGCATTTGAACGGGATGTGCAGCCGCAGTCGTAACTAGACACTATACAGCATACGCAAAAATGGATAACAGCACGAACTCATCAAATTGCACGGTAAGTCCCTTAAGGAAATAACAGCCTTAGTCCCCGATGAGTCAGGGCTAAGGCTGTTGTTGGATGGGCTTGAAAAATTAACACAGACGCTTTACGAAACGCATTAAGTCAATGCAATAATTGATCGTGCTTGAATTTATCACCTGTTACTGAGTAGACCAGAGCTCGACCCGATTTTTGATATGCTTGGTATAAGCCTCTTCCATTTCTTTAACTCCGGCCTTCTCCAGCTCTGCCATATAGGCATCCCAAATCTTGTCGAAGTCTTCCGGCTTGGACATCACGGCCTCGGGGATTCGTTTCCATGTTATATCCTTCATTTTGGCAGCCAGGATTACAGCAGGATCATCGTTTGGCAGCGACATCGTGTATGCTGCTCCATATGCTCTCGGTTGAAATTCGTCTTCTTTAGGGAACAGGTCCTTCCAATGCTCGGCCTTATAAGCCTTCAACGTTTCCTTTTCCGCTTCATTATAATTCGCGGTCAGCAGCTCCGGATAGTTCCGCGTGAAGTAGTTGCCGGTAGAATCCTTGATGCCGTCGCCGTAATGGACCATCAAGTTCCAGTATAGTCCGAGACCGGACTCTTTTTGGAACGCCGCGGCATCATTGATCGCCCGCTCCTGTACCTCCGGAATTAGCGTCCGCTTCCCGTTTTCCATCGTGTAATGCTTGCCTTCGATACCCCAGTTATTCAGAATTTGTCCTTCCTCCGATGCCAAAAAGTCGAGGAACTTAATGGCACGTACCGGATCCTTGCATGTGCTGGAGATTGAGATTCCGTACCCTCCGTCAAAGCCGGCAGACCAGAAGCTCGTGTCCTTGTACTCCTTGCTCATCGTGACCGGATAATGACCGTAGGTCTGGTCGAATTTGCCCGCTGCCTTCAGCGCGTTTTCCCCGTCTCCATATTCCCATTCCGGTGCGGCAAGACCAAGAACCCGGCCCGAAGCCACTTTCGCCTTAAACTGATCGGTCTTCTGCACGAAGCTTTCCGGATCCAGCAGTCCAATGGCGTTCATATGATTCAACCAGCGGAAGAACTCCTTTTCTTCCGGACGGCGGAAATGGTACGTCGCTTGGTGCGTTTTCTGATCAATGTAATATTCCCCGTCATCCGGTCCTCCGGTCGTCTTGAATCCCAAATTGGTCACTTGGTACATATGCCAATCGTCGGCGTTCAAGGACAAGCCGATATTTTTGTTGCCGTTTTCGTCTGTCGGATGCTTGGTAATATAATCCTGTATCGCTTTTTCAAAGTCCTTTACTGTGCGAATTTCCGGATACCCGGCTTCCTTGACGACACGGTGCTGAAGCTCAAACCCTCCGTCAGCTTTAATTTTCACCTCATCGACGGCCGACCAGGTCGGGATCGCGTAGATCGCTTGGTCGTCCAAACTGTACTTCGTCCGAACAAGCTTGTCTCCAAGCATTTTCTTGATGTTCGGTGCATGCTTGTCGATCAAATCAGTCAGATCGATGATCGCTCCGGCGTCGACAAGCTTGCCGACATCAGCCTTGGCTGCGATCAAATCGGGGTAATTGCCGGTTGCCGCAATAAGCGAAATCTTTTGAACCGGATCGCCGACAGCGAACTCCGCGTCCAAGGTCACGCCGGTTTTTTCCGTGATTACCTTGCCGACTTCGTCGTTCATGTTATTCCAGTTGGTGCTGGAGTCCTCCGAAAAATAAGTAAATGTAATGGGCTTCAGATCATTGCTATTCGCCCCGGATGAATCGTTATCTGAATGAGCTGCAGACGAGCCATCACTTCCGCCGCATGCTGCAAGCGTTGCAACTAAAGTCAGCGCCAGTAAAGACGCCGCCACCCTTTTGAATTTCGGTCTCATGAAGCTTAACCCCCAATGAATAATAAGTATCGACAATAAAGTAAAAGACGGGCGATAGGTCTGGACATACCGGTATCTTCGTTTTAACTCTTCACGGCTCCGAGCGTCATACCCTTCACAAAATATTTTTGCAGGAAAGGATAGACGACCAGAATCGGCACCGTAACGATGATCGTGATTGCCATTTTAACAGATTCCGGCGAAACCTGCGCCATGCGCTGGGCCATATTGGCAGCATCCTGGGAATTGGTCGCACTGGTTGTTGTGCTTTGCAAAATTTTCATCAGCTCATATTGCAGCGTTGTCAACGATTCGTTGGACCCGTTGAACAGATAGGTATCGAACCAAGAGTTCCATTGCCCTACCGCCAAGAAGAGCGCTACAGTGGCTAACGCCGGTTTGCAAAGAGGCAGGATGACGCGCCAGTAAATCGTAAAATCGTTGGCACCGTCGAGTTTGGCCGATTCTTGCAGCGCATAAGGCAGACCGTCAATGAAGGAACGGATAACGAAAACATTAAACGCGCTTACGAGGCCCGGCAAAATGTAAACGGCAAACGTATTGATGAGATGCAGATCCTTCATCAGGATAAATCCCGGAATCAGTCCGCCCGAAACATACATGGTTATAGCCAGAAAGGTTGAAATAAATTTTCTTGCTTGGAATTCCCTGCGCGCAAGCGTGTAAGCCAGCATGGAACCGCTAATCAAGCCCGCTAAGGTGCCAATGACCGTCCGCAGTACGGAAATTTTAAATCCGGTAATCAAGCCGCTGAAAGAAAAAATCATTTCGTAATTTCGCAACGTGAATTGCCTTGGCCAGATCGTAATCCCCCCTCTGACGGTGTCCACCGAATCGTTAAAGGAGATCGCCAGCACGTTTAAAAACGGATAAATCGTCAGAACGGTAACCACGATCATGGATAGATAAACGAACACTTCCAGCATTCGGTCCAGCGGTGATTTTGACTTCAGCTTGCTTTTCATTCGACCGGCCGATGTAGTACTCTTGACAGTCCCCATGTCTTCCTCCTTACATAATGCTTTCGTTAGTAAAGCGCTTAAATATTCCATTAGCCGCAAACAACAGGATCAGGCTTATGACCGAATTGAAGATATTGATCGCCGTCCCGAACGAGTAGCGTCCCATGGCCAATCCATAATTAAGCGCATACAAGTCAAGCACTTCGGAGTAATCGATGACCAGGTGATTGCCTAACAGAAACTGTTTCTCGAAGCCTGTACCGAGCAAATGGCCAATGGACATGATCAGGAGCACGATGATTGTCGGTCGAATCCCCGGCAGCGTGATATGCCACATTTGCCGCAGCCGGCTTGCGCCGTCGACCCGTGCCGCTTCGTACAACTCAGGGCCGATTCCGGAAATAGCCGCCAAGTAGATGATGGCGTTCCATCCGGTTTCCTTCCAAATGTCCGCTCCCGTTACAATCCCCCAGAACCATTGCCCCTGTGCCATGAACTGAATCGGCTGATCGATAATGTTGAGACTCATGAGCAGGCTGTTCACGACGCCGCCGTCCGTCGAGAGCATTTTGGTCACGATGCCCGCAGCTACAACCCACGAAACAAAATGCGGCAGATAAGACACGGTCTGCACAAAACGTTTCATAACCTGTGAACGAACCTCATTGAGCATCAGGGCAAAGGCGACCGGGATGATGAAGCCCGCGATCAGTCCCATAAAGCTCATGGCCAGCGTATTTCGGAGCACCTGGTAGAAATGGTCATCCTGGAACAACGTGCGGAAGTGCTCGAATCCGACCCATTTCTGTTCGAAAAAACTTGCGCCGGGTCTATATTTTTGGAAGGCCATTGTCCAGCCCCATAGCGGCAGGTACTGAAAGACAAAGACCCAAAGAACGAACGGGATGGACATGAAGTAAAGATACTTCTGGTTTTTGAACACCTTCCATGCAGTCCTCTTGGATTGCTCTGTCTTCTTGTATCCGTTTTCTGTTTTTAATGTTATCGCTTTCATGTTTCCCCCCCTCTCCTAGACTTCATCATAAGTCATAGGAGAGAAGCGGCCCATACCACGGATTTCGGTAAAAATCATCCACAAATTATGGATTTTTAAATTCAGAGGGTGAACGGCCCTCGTATTTTTTGAATTTGCTGTGGAAGTAATTGACGCTTGTGTAACCGACGAGTTCGGCGACCTCATAAACCTTCTTTCCCTGTTCCAGCAGCTCCTTGGCTTTTTGGATCCGGACCCTGTCCAGGTAGGTGTTGAAGTACTCACCAGTCTTATTTTTAAAGAGCTGTCCCAAATATGCCGTGCTGTAGTTCAGCATCCCGGCCAATGTTTCCAGTTTCAGGTTATCGGCATAATGCCTATGAATGATGTTGATCATGATCTTTAATTCTTTTTCCTTCCCTTCCGGTTCAGCGTCCTCCGCTAATCCGAGCAGAAAACGGCAGGTCTCGTCGATCAGCTCGTCCAGAAACTCGAATTCGAATATCCCTTTCAAAAATCGCGAAACCTCCTCCGTCCCCTTCATTTCCTTTCGTGAGCCCGCAGTCAGCTTATGAATGACGGCGTTGGATAGAAAGAAGAACGATTCTTTGACAAAGCTTTCATCCGGCTCCTGCGTAAGGAAAAATGCAGCCGCCTCTTCCAACAATGGACGTATCATGGTCTGGTTTCCTGCATCCAAGCTGTAATACAAGCGGAAGACGAGCTCCTCCATCGTCTCTTCGACGTTATGGTTCGAGAGCCCAGTGGATTCCGGTACAGAATGAAGCGAAGGATTGGGCCCCAGCAGACGTCCCTTCTCGCAGAAAAAGGCTTGCTTGATCAATTCCTGCGCTTTTAAAAATGAGCGGTTAATCTCTTCGGGCACCGATACCGTTCCCCCGGTTGCAGCGACGAATCGGTAGTCGCCCGAAGCGTTCGCGATCTCCCGGTACAATTCCTCCCGGCGCTGTTTGCTGCGCAGCGGCTCTCGCAGGAGCAGGATTACGTACGGGGAACTAACGGTAACCACCCCCATATCCCTGCCCTCAATGATCGGCTTCAGCGCATGATCAAGCCTCTGCAGCGCAGCGGGGCGCTCGACTTCGGAAACCCGCGGAAAAACCGCAACGGTCTCGTAGCTGCACCACAGCAGCCCGGCCTCTTTTGCCATGCTCTTCATAGCGGCGGGGTCTTTGGATTTATCCTGCGGAGCGAAAAGATCGTGCAAAAACCAGTTCCGGTTCACAGCCTTCATCTGGTGCTGCCCCTGTTTCAGGCGGTCCTCTTTGATACGCTCGCTTACCCGCTTTAGCGTATTCTTCATTTCACTGATATCCACAGGTTTAAGGAGATACCCGGAAACCCCGTATTTAATCGCTTGTTTGGCATATTCGAAGTCGGCATACCCGCTGAGGATGATAAATTGCATTTGATGACCGGTCGATGTAAGGGACTGGATCAATTGCAATCCATCCATAAGCGGCATGCGGATATCGACGACGGCAATGTCTGGAGGCTCTTGATGAATCATCTCCAACGCTTCTATTCCATTGGATGCCGTGGCCGTAACGGTTAGTCCCAGGCTTTCCCACGGTATCAAGGTTTGAAGGCCTTGACGAAGCTTCGGTTCATCGTCCACGATCATGACCTTCATCATTCGGAACCACCCCCAGGAATAAAAAATGTGACACAAGTTCCGACTCCAGGTTCGCTTTCGATATGCAGCGCACTGGCTGCCCCGTACAGCAAGATAAGCCGGTCATTGACGTTTCGCAGCCCGATCCGCTGCTCCTCCTCATCCAGAACGGATGAAGCAAGCTCTTCCCGAATAAGCGCGAGACGATCGGCCGAAAGGCCAGAGCCGTTATCACTCACGTTGACTTGAATTCCTCTCGGAATTTCTTTTACTTCTACGTTAATGATGACTCCTTCCGCGCGGTTATCCAAGCCATGAACGACGGCGTTCTCCACCAAAGGCTGAATCATGAATGGCGGGACCATCATCTCCTCCAGGCCCGGGTCCACCGTCAATTGATACCTTAAACGGTCTTCATACCTGAATTTTTGAATATCGAGATAACAGCGCACCCGCTCAAGCTCTTTGCTAAGCGAAATCTTCCCGTTGCCGGTCTCGAGACTGCTGCGCAGGAGCGTGCTCAGCAGCCACACCGCCTCCGCGATATCGTCTTGCTTGCGAATATGGGCCTCCATCCGGATCGACTCCAGCGAGTTGAACAGAAAATGGGGGTTAATCTGGCTGGTCAGCATCTTGAACTTAATCTCGTTCTGCCTCTGCTCCACCAGGCTTTTCTGGTGATTCGTTTCCTGGACTTCATGGACCAAATCGTTCACGTCTCTGACCAGCGCATTAAATTGCCTGGACAGCATGCCAATTTCGTCATTTCCATCGATATGCAGAAAGGCTTCCCAGGATCCGGACCGGACTTTGGACATATGCTTGCTCAACCGAAGGAGCCTTCCGGACAATAACGAAGCGGAAGCATAAACAAGCAGGGCGGCAAATAGCAGACTGGCTGTGATCACGGCCGCGCCGAGACGGATCACTTGATCAGCATTACGGGTAATTTCGGCAACAGAGAAAATGGAAATAATGCGAAGTCCGTTCCAGCTATCCTGTGGATGTAAACTGGCGATAACCACCTTGGACGCTTTGCCGTTAACGGACATGTCGTAACTTCCCTCCTGAAGGGATCGTATATTTTCACTGGTGTGCATATCCGATAATTCCTTTCCCGATCCCCTAACTTGATTGGACGCGACGATCCGATGCTGATTATCCACGATAAAGGTAGGAAACGACTCCTGGTCCAGAATGGAATTTAAATGCTGCTTGTCCACATTGATGACCAGAACCCCTTTTCGCCCAGAGGAGTCAAGCGGAAAGGAACGAAACAAGCTTAGATACTCGGCAGCCTTCCGTTCATCCTCGATTAAATTCCAGCCAACCAGCCCTTTCTGCTCGATGGCCGCCTTATACCAGTCCCGGGTTGTGATGCTTTCGTCCGGCTGGATAAATTCCCAATTGTTGAGCGCTCCCTTATTTTCTGCATAGACGCGGATACCCGATATCTCCTTGTACAGCTGGAGGTAGTCTCGAATATCCGTGTACTCCCGGTATGCCTGAATGACTTCGACATAGCTGTCGTACTTTTGGCCGGCTACTCTCTTCATCATGTTGTCATTCATCAGCCGGTTCGAAATATCGAGCGGCACCTTGATTAGCTCTTCCGTACGTTTTCGAACGCGTTCAACATTGCTGGACACTTGCGTAAAGGCGTCTTTAATGACAAGCTCGCGGAGCTTCCCGGTCAGAAACAGGCCGGATAGCAGCAAGGGAAGAACGGCCACCGATATGAACGTAATCGCCAGCTTCTTCTTCATTTTCATGTCATTCATGATTCGGATAAAAAACATGTCTACAACCTCCCGAGTCTGTCTTGCTGCGTGCAAAAGCCCCTTTTCACTTAGAAAGGGGCTTAGCTTCGTCGATGATTTCTCAATCGGGCATAGGACTTGATATTAAACCTGGTCAGGGGCTTCACTGCCTTCAGCCTGAACCACATGCTTTGATAGTCCTTCTGTTCGTATTTAAGGGGCAGGCCAAGCTGCATCAGTCTGTCTCCCCCATAGATCGATTTCTCTCCGCTGATCGAGGACTCCACTTCGTATTCCAGTTCCGGGTCAAGTCCGCCAAGGCGCACGGTCCGCAAAGGCGCGTTCGGCACGGCCATCACTTGAAAAGCGTAAACGAGGGCTTCCTCTTTGTCTTCCGAAACGAACATCCAGGCGGACTCATTTCCTTCAAAAGGGCTCTTCAGGCGGTATAAGTCGCCTTGCTGAACCAGACCCCGAATTTGCTTGTAGGTCGCGACTTGGCGTTTGACCGTTTCCTTTTCTTCATCGGTGAAGTTCGTAAGATCCAGCTCATATCCGAAGTTTCCGGACATGGCGACATCTCCTCGAAATTCGAGGGGCGTGATTCGTCCAACCTGATGGTTCGGAACCGCCGACACATGTGCTCCGATTGCGCTTACGGGATACACAAGGCTGGTGCCGTATTGAATCTTCAGTCTTTCGACCGCATCGGTATTATCGCTTGTCCAGGTTTGGGGCATGTAATACAGCATGCCGGGATCGAAACGTCCGCCGCCGCTGGAGCAGCTTTCGAACAAAATATGCGGAAAATCGGCAGTGATGCGCTCGAGCAGCTCGTACAATCCAAGCACATAGCGGTGAGCGGTCTCGGCTTGATGCTCCGGCTGCAGGGCAGCGGAACCGATCTCCGTCAGGCAGCGGTTCATGTCCCATTTTACGTAAGAGACCGGCACGCTGGTGAATATCGCAGACAACGAATCGTAGATGTAATCGCGCACTTCCTGGCGAGTGTAATCCAGCACTAACTGCCATCTGGCTTCGGTCCGCCTCCGGCCAGGAACATGAAGACACCAATCCGGATGCTTACGGTACAGTTCGCTGTCCGGGGAAATCATCTCGGGCTCGAACCAGAGCCCGAATTTCAGGCCAAGCCGATTGACGCGTTCCGCAACATCCGCGAGCCCGCCCGGCAGCTTCCGGCGGTCCTCGTACCAATCGCCCAACGACGAATTGTCGGAATCCCGTTTCCCGAACCAACCGTCATCCAACACAAACAGTTCGATGCCTAGCTTGGCCCCCTCTTCTGCGATCGATACCAACTTGTCCGCATCGAAGTTAAAATAGGTGGCCTCCCAGTTATTGACCAGAATCGGCCGTTCTTCGTCCCAATACTTCCCTCGGCAAAGGCGGGTACGATACAAACGATGGTACGTCCGCGACATCTCTCCAAGTCCATGTCCGGAGTATACCATCACCGCTTCCGGCGTCTGAAAGCTGTCCCCCGGATTCAGCTGCCAGGCGAAGTCAAAAGAGTTCACGCCGATGCTAAACCTCGTTGAGCCGAATGAATCCACCTCCGCTCCAGCTTCAAAGCTGCCGCTATACACAAGGCTGAAGCCGAAAGCCTCCCCGTGATCTTCCGTCGTTTCCTTGCTGACCAACGCGGCGAAAGGGTTGAATTGGTGGCTGCTCATGCCTCTTTTGCTATCGATGCGGGTTTCGCCCTGCACTAGCGGTCTTCTTCTGATAGTTCCTTCCCTCGCCCAGGCTCCGGAAAGATACATGATTTCCATATCGCCTTTGCCGGTCAAATCGACGCTTGCGCTTAGGGCACGGCGAAGCCGCAGCTTCTTGTCCCCCTCGTTGCTGAGCTGCGTTGAACGAACGATCACGTTGCGATCCGCAAAGATGGTATAGAGAAGGACTACTTTAAGTCCCGAGTATGTATCCTTTAAAATCAGCTCGAGTGAATCCGCTTCGGATTCGTCCTCCGTATAAACAGCCGGAAGTCCAATTAAATGCGGCTTTCCCTTCAGAATCCGGTAGCCGTCATACTTGAGCTCGGTAATCCGCGTTCCATCCTCAAGTTCGGCTTGGTAAGCCGGATTACGGAAGTCTCCGCTGCCGTACTGCGGGTATTCTTGCGGCAACCGGTCCAATCCAGCTCCCGCGGGAGTATGAATCAGCAGATCGCTCATCTTCTCCCGCTGCTTCAGTTTGCCTCCCCAATACACATGTACAGGATAACCGTCCACGATCTGAATCAAATAGCTCATGTCGGATGACTGTAAATGAAACAACCCTGTTTGCTCTTGCACCGTTACGCCCATTGTTACATCCTCTCTTTCTCTTCCATTGAAGCTTCATGCATGATATAGCTGCCTTGACCACCTGCTTATGACATATCCTGAATCAAAAAAACATGGTTTAAGGATTGATCAGGTTATTGCAGAAATGCGGCAGACCCATAAAATGATATAGCACAACAGATATTTCGTACATGGCACGGTGCTCGCTAGTTATGTTATTATGATAGGTATTATATCATGAGGGGTTTTGATTGTGATTGAGTATTTGCCGAGAAGTAAACAACACACCGAACTGCATCTCACTCAATTTGGCATAGAGGATTGTATCTCTGGTCATTATTTTGGGCCCGCTATAAGAACTCACTATTTGCTCCATTATATTTTCAATGGGGAAGGAATCTTCGAGGTAGGGGGAAGCAGGTATCGCCTCCGGAAAGGCCAGGGGTTCCTGATTTGCCCCAATGTCGTAACCTATTATCAGGCCGATGAAGTGAACCCTTGGTCATATGGGTGGTTCGGATTTGACGGCACGCTGGCCGAATCGCTCCTTAAGCAAGCAGGGCTAACCCCTTCATCTCCGATCCTCTATTATGATAGAGACGATAGGATCTATCAGTATTTGCAGTGGATGGCTCAATCGAGTGAAAGCCATAAAGCCCGCGAAACCAGACTAACGGGGCTGCTCTATCTGATGTTATCGTTGTTGGTGGAATCCGGACCCGAAACGCCCCCGATTCAGAAGGATAGCCGGGCGGAAATTTACGTTGAGCAGGTGAAGGATTTTATCGAAATGAACTTTTCCCAAAAAATCACCATCGAGGACATTGCACATTTTATCGGGCTGAATCGAAGCTATTTATGCTCATTATTCAAGCGACAAATGAACGTAAGCATTCAGGATTATTTGATTCGCTACAGGATCGATATGGCATGCAAAATGATGGGAAACGCTGAGCTGTCGATCGGCGATATCGCTCGTTCTGTCGGCTATAGCGACCCTCTGCTGTTTTCCAAAATGTTTAAAAAGATCATGGGTACCTCCCCTAAACATTACCGAAGCATGACGCTGGACAGAGGATAACAGACCTTAAGCGTTTTCAATGGATATCTTGTAAGACGACTATTATATTTCCACTTTGATACAAAAATTGGGCTATCACCTTCGTCACACTGGAAACGTATTATAAATTCGCCCAAGCCCAATAAAAACAAAAAAGTCCTTGGAAATCCAAGGACTTTCTTTATAGTATGGAGCCTAGGGGGATCGAACCCCTGACCTCATCGCTGCCAGCGATGCGCTCTCCCAGCTGAGCTAAGGCCCCGTAAGCGACTTCTATATCATATAAAATTTCTGCAGGCCTGTCAACATATTTTCTGGACTTTTTGTTCGAAGAACAGATGCAGCATTTTGCTTCATAATATAACGTCACTTAACACGGAATACAAGACACAAGGGACCTTGAGCGCCCACGGCAGCACATGGGCTGCAGGCGCTCTTAGAGGTTATGTTCGTCCGTATCTTTGGAGAGGAGACTTTTCAGCTCCTTCATGAACATATTGATATCTTTAAACTGGCGGTATACCGAAGCGAACCTCACATACGCCACCTCGTCGACAGGATACAGCCGTTCCATCAACAGCTCACCGATCTGACGGCTCTCCACCTCGGCAGCGGCCGTATTTCGGAGCGCCTTCTCCACATCGGATACGATCATATCCAACTGATCCACCGAGACCGGACGCTTCTCGCAGGCCCGAATCAGACCGCGCAGCACCTTCTCCCTGCTGAATTCTTCCCGGCTGCCATCCTTCTTCACGACGATCAGCGGCGTTTCTTCCACCATCTCAAACGTTGTAAAACGACGGCTGCACTGCTCGCATTCCCTCCTGCGCCGGATGGATTTATTCTCGTTGGCCGGACGCGAGTCAAGCACCTTCGTACCGGCATAGCCGCAATATGGGCATTTCATAAAATCATGTCACTTCCTCTACACGAAAGTCTTCATCCAATCGGACTGCAAAAATTACCAAAAAATGTTCTGTCTTTGTTGTTATGAAAATGCGAAACCGGAGACATAATACTTTTACCAACTCAAGGAGGTGAACTACAATGCCACAAAGCAACAACAACTCCAACAACCTGGTTGTGCCTCGCGCAAACGCTGCTCTTGAGCAGTTGAAGTACGAGGTAGCTCAAGAGCTTGGTATCTCCATCCCACAAGACGGATACCAAGGTAACATGACTTCCTACGAGAACGGTTCGATCGGGGGTTACATCACGAAGCGCCTGGTAACCCTGGCCGAGCAACAATTGGCTGGTCAATTCTCCGGTCAATAATTGATTCTTACTCAAAAGGAGTGTTGGCGGCTTGATAAGAGCTGTCAACGCTCTTTTCTTCGTATAGGCTTAGAATCGATCATTATACACACTCGTGTATTGATTATAATAATAAATGACACGCTGCACATAATGCCGCGTCTCTCCGACCGGAATCCGCTTAACGTTCTCGTACGTGCCGTCCCACATGCCCTTTTTGATCCAGTTCTTAACGTTTCCCGGACCGGCGTTGTACGCAGCGATAGCCGCAATCGGATTGCCGTCCATTTCCTGATGCAGGTTCTGAATATACCACGTTCCGAGCTGAATGTTCGTGTCCACTTCATTCTTGACGCTGGACAGCGTCACGGAAGGAAGCTTGGCCATTTCCATCGCCCAGTTAGCTGTATCCGGCATCAGCTGCATAATCCCGAGCGCTCCCTTTTTGGATTCCTTGCCGGGCTTGAAGTTCGTCTCTACACGGATAATGGAGGCAACCAGAAACGGATCGACATCATAATAGTCCGCATGCTTTCGAATCTCGTCCCTGTACTCGATCGGGTACAGCAAGGTCATCCAATTCGAGCTCAGAAACAGCAGCCCGACAAAAGATACAAACAGCAGAAGCAGCACTCTTTTTTTACGGAGCCACTTCATACCCGAACCATCCTGTTCCACAGCTTGTCCACCTGCTGCTTCGTCTCGTCCAGCGTTCCGCTATTGTCGATAACGATATCCGCAAGCTTCTTCTTGGCTTCAATATCCATCTGACTCCCGAGACGGGCCGCGGCTTGTCCTTCCGTCAGCGCATCACGATCCATCAGTCGCCGGATTTGCAGCTCTCTGGGAACATAGACGACGACAATCTGTTCCAGAAAAGAATACTGTTCACGCGCCTCCAGCAGCAGCGGGATATCCGCCACGACAAGGCGGTCTGGATAATCGCGTTCGTAGGCTTCCGTCCGGTCCCGGATTTCCTGCCGAATGGCCGGGTGGGTAATCCGGTTCAGCGCTTCCCGCTGCTCGGGGTCCCGAAAGATGATCTCCCCCAGCTTTTTTCGATTGAGCGTTCCGTCTTCCAGCAAAATATGTTGTCCGAAATGAGCGGTCACCTCAGCCAGCACCGGATGACCCGGGAGCATGACTTCCCGGGCGATGACATCCGCATCGACGAGAAGCGCCCCCTTCGTGGTCAGCATGGAGGACACGGTGCTTTTGCCTGTTGCGATTCCTCCGGTTAAACCGATATTCATGACTTCACCTCATAACAGCTTCATTATACCCATGATGATTAACAATAACGCGGGAAGGTACGAGATCAGACGCATGCCGTTCTTTGATGCAAACCGCAGTCCGACCCTCATCCCCAGCATTAGAAAGATCCCGCTGAATAGTGCGACCACTGAAGCCGTGCCGAGCGGGGAAAAACCGAGCATCGCCGCGCCAAGACCGGCTCCGAATGCATCGAGCGACAGCGCAATGCCTAGCCACATCGCTTCCCATGAAGAGATGCTCCCGGAATTGTCCATATCCGCTTGGACAGGGCTCCGCAGAATTTGGATGACGAGGCCAAGCTTGCGGATTTCAAATGAGAAAACCGCCTTCTGCAGAGCTTCGCCGCCACCCGCATGTTCTTCCCGGTTCACGCCCGACTGTTCGTCAGCCCGCGGTCCGTCCGTTCCGTAGTGCGCAATCCCCTGATCGATTCCATGCGCCCTTACCTTGCGATCTCTTGTTCCCCAAACCTGCTGATATAACGACCATAAGCCGAGCAGAATCAGAATGGCCGCCCCGATCACCGATGCCGCTGACGGGGACAAAAACCGCTGGAGCAGCGCCCCCGCCTGCATGGAGACGCCAAGCACGAGTCCCGAACACAGCGAGATAATAAGAACGGACAGCAGCGGGATTTTGGTTTTGCGCAGACCGTATGTAACCCCTGCCCCAAACCCGTCCAAGCTTAGCGCCATAGCCAGCAGTATGGGCGAGAAAAAATGACTGAGCACCCTCTCTTCCCTCCTTCGCAGAACCCATCAAGCCTTCGCTTAGCCGTTATTTCATGGCAGCTAATAGCCTGATCAGCTTCCCAATTGTCTCCTCATTATATGAGTGGAGAAAAGAAGGGGTGCACGCCCAGTTCCTTACTTCCTGTCCGGCTGGCATGAAGGGCAGTAATGCGTGCCCCTTCCGCCGACAACCGTCTTGAAGACCGGACCGCCGCAGCCGTAGCAGGGCTCGTCCTTCCGGCCGTAGATTTTGAGACTGTGCTGGAACATGCCCATCTCGCCCTGACCGTTAACATAGGACTTAATGGAGGACCCGCCCGCTTCTACCGCCTCGGACAGGGTGGCCACAATCGAATGGTACAGCCGGGACAGTTCATCGTCCCCGAGCTTATTGGCCGGGATCTCCGGATGAATGCCGGCCCGGAATAAGGATTCATCGACATATATATTTCCGATGCCGACGACATATGCCTGATTCAGCAGCACCGCTTTGATCTTCGTCTTCTTGCTGCCGATCACTTCTTTGAAAGTATCCGGAGTCAGCGTATCGTCCAGAGGCTCATAGCCAAGCTTCGATAACGGCGGATGGTTAAACTCCTCGCCCGGTGCGAACAGATGCATCGTGCCAAATTGGCGCACGTCCTTGTATCTCAATTCCGTACCGTCCGAAAAATGAAAAATGACGTGGGTATGCTTCTCTACGGGCTCATCCTTCCGGTAGAGCCCATAGCGGCCTTCCATCCGAAGGTGTGAGACAAGCACAAGCCCGTCCAGCAAGATGCGCAGAAACTTCCCCCTGCGCTCGACACCTTCAATCGTATGGCCTTTCAGCATAAATGCAAAAGCATCCACATCGTCAGGCCGCTGAATGATTCGCGGCAGATTTACGGTCACATGATCTATATATTTGCCTTTAATCAATTGATTAAGGGTTCGTTTGACTGTTTCGACTTCCGGCAATTCCGGCATAATAACTTCACCTCTACCTCATTATACCGGAAGATGGGATGGAGCGGCACCCACCTGGGGTGGAAACCTGTGGCATTTTATCCTAAATGACTTTGGTCCCGCCGACCTGCTGCCGCTGACTTCAAGACAGGCGATGCCGACAACGGTGCCGCCAAAGTAAATCCACGGACCGACCGGCACTTTCGTTCGCGTAGCTGCGCAACGCTAAAACCATCGTACCCGCGTGCCTCGCCGCGTTACTCCACATCGCCCTCGACGAATGCAGCTGTATCGCTTTCTACAGCTCCTAACGGCACCACCTTGCCTTGCCCCATCGGCCAGCAGAGACTCTACTTCGCCTCGTACCAGTTCGTACCGTAGCTGACCTCCGATTTCAGCGGAACCGACAGCGCTAGCGCATGGCTCATCACCTCAGGCACAAGCTCCTTCATGATTTCAAGCTCATCCTCCGGCACCTCGAATACCAATTCATCGTGTACTTGCAGCAGCATGCGGCTCTTCAGCTTGCGTTCGTGCAAGGCAGCATCCATATGAACCATCGCCAGCTTGATAATATCGGCGGCCGTCCCCTGAATCGGCGTATTCATTGCCGTCCGTTCGGCAAAGGAACGAAGGTTGAAGTTGCTTGCATTAATCTCGGGAAGATACCGTCTGCGTTCGAGCAGCGTCTTCACGTAGCCGTTCTGCTTGGCTTCCTTAACGATTTCGTCCATGTAGCGGCGAACGCCCTGGAACACCTCGAAATACTGGTCGATGAAAGCCGCTGCTTCCTTCCGGGTGATGTTCAGGTTCTGCGACAGGCCGTAATCGCTGATGCCGTACACAATGCCGAAATTGACCGCCTTCGCGGACCGGCGCATGTTGGCATCAACCTCGTCCACGCCGACGCCGAATACATCCATGGCCGTCTTCGTGTGAATGTCCATATCATGCAGGAACGCTTCCTTCAGCCGCTCGTCGTCCGAAATATGGGCAAGCACGCGCAGCTCGATCTGCGAATAGTCCGCGGCCAAAATGCTCCATCCCGGCTCGGAAGGCACAAACACTTTGCGCAGCTTCCGTCCTTCCTCCAGCCTGATCGGAATATTCTGCAGGTTCGGATATTGGCTGCTCAGCCGTCCCGTGGCGGCAATGGTCTGACGGTAATACGTATGCACCTTGCCCGTCTTCCCGGAAATCTCCTTCAACAGACCTTCAACATACGTCGATTGAAGCTTGGCAAGCGTCCGGTATTGGAGAATCAGCCGGACGATATCGTGATACGGCGCCAGCTTCTCCAGCACTTCGGCGTCCGTCGAATAACCGGTCTTGGTCTTCTTGATGACAGGCAGCTGCAGCTTAACGAACAGAATTTCGCCGAGCTGTTTCGGAGAATTCAAATTGAATTCCGTTCCTGCAATCTCGTAAATTTCCTGAACGAGCCGCTCGATTTGCGCCTCGAACTCGCGCCCGAGCTCCTTCAGATCCTCCACATTGACGGCAATGCCCTGCTTCTCCATATCGGCCAAAATCCGGGACAGCGGCATTTCCAGATCATAGAACAGCGGAAGCATTTCATTATCGGCCAATTCCTTCTCCTGGAGCGGAATCAGCTGGGCGGCAGCCAGACATTTGCGGGCCATATGCTCGCTGAGCTTGTCCGTGTCCGGTACCTTGTATTTTGCCCCTTTCCCGAACACATCCTCATCCGCCTGCAGGTACGACAGGCCGTACTTCGCAGCCAATCCGCTAAGGCTCTGGTTCGCCTCTGTCGGATCAAGCAAATACCCGGCCAGATGAACGTCGAACGCCGCGCCGGCAAAAGGGATGTCCTGCCAATGAAGCGCCAGGTCGATCCGGTGAAGATCATACCCGCGTTTTGGAATGTCGCTGCTGGCCAGCCACGTCCGGATCGGCTCCGCCGCCTCCGACTTCAGCACGTCGAACGGAATGTAGAACTGGCGGTCCTCCGTGGCCAGCGCCACGCCGATCACCTCCGCATGATGCGGGTTATCGCCATGGGTTTCCACATGCAGGATGCTGACCTGCTCCAGTACACCTGCAAGCTCCGCAAGCTTTCCTTCATCCACGATCGTCACGTCGATCTGAGCCTGCGGCTCCGACTCGGCTTCCGAGCCGCCTCCGCTCGTGCGGAGATCAAGCCGTTCGATCAACGATTTGAATTCCAGCTTCGCCAGCGCGGGGCCGGCTGTCTCCTCGTTGAGACCATTAAACACCATATCGTCCAATGTCTGCTCAAGCGGTACCTCGCGGAAGATCGTCGCCAGCTTTTTGCTTAGAATCGCCGAATCGGCATGCTCCTCGATCTTTTCCTTCATCTTGCCCTTCAGCTCGCCAGAGCGGGCGACAACCTCTTCTACCGAACCGAATTCATGCAGCAGCTTAAGCGCCGTCTTCTCGCCGACGCCAGGAACGCCGGGAATGTTGTCCGAGGCATCGCCCATCAGGCCTTTCAGATCAATGATCTGTTCGGGGGTGAGATCGTAACGCTCCTTGATCTGCTCCGGTCCGTAGTACTCGATTTCGGTGACGCCCTTGCGGACCATCGCAATCGTCGTATTCTCGGATGCCAGCTGCAGCATATCCTTGTCCCCGGACACGACCATCACCTTCCGGCCGGCTTCATCGGCCTGGCGCGTAATCGTTCCGATAATATCGTCGGCTTCATATCCGCCGATCTCGAATTGGGAAACGCCCAATCCTTTAAGCAGCTCCTTCAGCAGCGGAAATTGTCCGGACAGCTCCGGCGGCGTCTTCTGGCGGCCGCCCTTGTAATCCTGATAGTCCGCATGCCGAAACGTTTCCTTGCCCGCATCGAAGGCCACCATCATATGTGTTGGTTTATGCTCTTCGATCAGGCGAAGCAGCATGGTTGTAAAACCGTAAACGGCGTTCGTCTGCTGGCCGCTCGCATTCGTCAGCGGCGGCATGGCAAAGAACGCCCTGTAAATAATATTGTTTCCATCAATCAGGATCAGCTTGTCCATAGAACACCTCGCACCCATAATTCTTCCTTACCTCATGATAACATAGGTTACCGCTAAATTCCGAATGATCCTCCCGTCTTACTTAAAAAATGAAGAATGCTTCCTAATAGACGCTCGGATAAATCCGGGGGATCTGCATTAAATCTGCGGTTGCTGCTTTAATGGCAGGCCGTAGCATAAAAAAACGCCGGCATATAGCCGGCGTCAGGCTGTCGAGAAACCCCCTGTTTTTTTGCAGGGGGTTTAAAATTGCCTCGTCGGTCACTGAAGTAGGGTTCTCAGAGCGCTTTAAATCGATTTTTATTTTAAAAGATATGATTCCCCATATAAAAAATAGAGTGTCGAAAAGTCCGTTGGACTTTCTCGACACTCTGACGCCGGCATATAGCCGGCGTTCCCGTTCTTTAAAGCATCTTATTGATTCAGGTCCGGACGGTGTCCCGTCACCAGATAAACCGTGCTTTCCCCGATATTGGTCGCATGGTCGGCAATGCGTTCGATGTACCGGCCAACCATGACCAGCAGCATCGCTTGATTCGCCGTATCCGGATCCGAGGTCAGGTGAGCGAATAGGTCCTGCAAAATAATGCTGTACAAATGATCCACCTGATCATCGTCCTGGGCCATTTTATAAGCCAGGTCCGTATTCTCCGTCAGATAGGATTCAATGGATTCCGATACCATCGCCCGCACTTGATCCGACATGCGCGGCAGATCCACCAGCGGCTTGATCAGCTTCTGGCCTTGGAGGCGAAGCGTGACTTTGGCAACGTCGCGTGCCAGATCCCCCATCCGCTCCAGATCGCTCGCGATCCGGAAGGCGACCAGAATGCGCCGCAAATCTTTTGCCACCGGCTGCTGGGTGACGATCAGGCGCGAGCCGATGTCCATGATCTGCTCTTCCATCGCGTTCAGCTGAACGTCGTTGTCGACGACGCGCTGGGCTTTGTCCGCATCCAGGGTCTGCAGAGACTGTACGGCCAAGGCCAGTGCCTCCTCCATATGCTTTCCCATCTCGCGCAGTAATGTTTTCAGCTCGTCGAGCTGCTGGTCAAACTCAATTCTCCGGATCATGTGGTGCTCCTCCTATCTATGCTTAAGAAGATGATAATTGAACCATTAACCGAAACGGCCGGAAATATAATCCTCGGTGCGGGCATCCGAAGGCGTGGAGAAGAGAACGTCGGTGCTAGCCGACTCCACCACCTCACCGTTCAAGAAAAACACCGTCTGGCCAGATACCCGAGCGGCCTGGTGCATGTTGTGCGTAACCATAACGATTGTATAAGTGCTCTTCAATTCCTGAACCAGCTCTTCAATCTTCAGGGTCGAGATCGGGTCAAGCGCAGAGGTCGCCTCATCCATGAGAAGGATATCAGGCTGAACGGCCAGCGCACGCGCGATGCACAGACGCTGCTGTTGACCGCCTGAAAGGCTCAGCGCCGAACGCTTCAAATAGTCCTTGACCTCTTCCCACAGCGCAGCTTGCTTCAAGCTCTGCTCAACGATGCCGTCCAGATCGGACTTGCTCTTGATGCCGTGCAGGCGCGGTCCGTAGGCAATATTGTCATAGATCGATTTCGGGAACGGATTCGGCTGCTGGAACACCATGCCGACCTGCTTGCGCAGGGCTTCCACATGAACGTCCTCGCCGTAAATTTCGGTGCCGCCGATCCGCACGCTGCCCTCGATCCGGGTTGCCGGAATCATGTCATTCATGCGGTTCAAGGTCCGAAGCAGCGTCGATTTACCGCAGCCGGAAGGTCCGATGAATGCGGTGACTGTTTTTTCGGGTATGTCCAGATCGACATTTTTGAGCGCATGATACGTGTCGTAGTATAGGTTCAGTTTCTCAATCTGTATGATGGCTTCCATATTTTATTCATGTCTCCTTTTTTACGATTCGATCTGCCTTATCGTCTCTTGCGCGTCTTAGATGTTCTTCGAATACTTATTCCGGATCCATACCGCTGCAATGTTCATAATGAACAGCATGATGAGAAGCAGAATAATACCCGATGCCGCCAGCTCGTGGAATGCTTCACTTGGTCTGGATATCCAGTTGAAGATCTGGATCGGCATTACGGTGAAGGAATCCAGCAGATTTTCCGGCAAAAAGGCTACGTACGTTAAGGCGCCTATCATAATGAGCGGTGCGGTTTCCCCGATTGCCCGTGACAAAGCCAGAATGACCCCTGTCATGATGCCGGGCATCGCCGACGGCAGGACCGACTTGGATACGGTCTGCCATTTCGTCGCGCCAAGCGCATAGGAGGCGTCCCGCCGATTTTTCGGAACGGCGCGGAGCGCTTCCTGTGCCGCTACGATAATGATCGGAAGGACAAGCAGCGTCATCGTCAGGACCCCGGACAGCAAGCTGCGTCCAAGATTCATGCCGCGGACGAAAATCGCCAGGCCCAGAATGCCGTAAATAATAGAAGGAACGCCTGCAAGCGTACTGATATTCAGCTGAATGAGCCGAACCCAGCGGCTGCGTCCCGCATATTCTTCAAGAAAGATCGCTGCCCCGACGCCCAGGATGAAGGATAGCGGAGCCATCAGGAGCAGCAAATAAATCGTGCCGACAATCGGCGACTTCAGACCGGCCCGGTCCGCAATCCGGGAAGGATAATTCGTGAATAAGTCCGGCGACAGCCGGTGAATTCCGTCCATCACGATCGTGCCGATGAGTGCCATCAGGACAAGAATGCCGATGCTGGTGCAGGCGAGAAAAATCATATGCAGGGTTTGGTCACTAATGCGTCTTCGGTTGATTCTCTTGCTGTCTCCCAGATTCAAACGTTCCATCTAGTATTCCTCCCTGAAGCGGCGAGCGACCCACTGCGCCAAAATATTAAGCAAGAAGGTAATGACGAACAGCGTCAAACCTACCGCAAAAATAGTACCGTACTCGATCGTACCGCGCGGTACGTCACCCATGCTGACCTGAACGATGTACGAGGTCATCGTCTGGATGCTCTCCAGCGGGTTCAATGTCAGCTGCGGCGTTGCCCCCGCGGCTACGGTAACGATCATCGTCTCGCCGATCGCCCGCGAGAAAGCCAGGACGAACGAAGACACGACCCCGGACAAGGCTGCAGGCAGCACGATTTTCAGCGCTACCTCAAAGCGGGTAGCCCCGAGCGCATAGGCGCCGTGGCGCAACGTTTTCGGCACAGCCCGCATGGCGTCCTCGCTCAGGGAGGAGATCATCGGCAGCACCATGACGCCGACGACGATACCTGCGCTTAGCGCATTGAATATGCCCATATCGGGAAAAATCTTTTGAAGGAATGGCGTGACGGCTTCCAATGCAAAATAACCGTAAACAATCGTCGGTACTCCGGCCAATACCTCAAGTACCGGTTTGACTACCCCCCGAACCCGGGCAGGAGCGTATTCATTCAAATAAATAGCGCATGCCAAGCCGATAGGCACTGCGAATAAAATCGCAATGCCTGTAATCAGCAATGTGCCGCCCAGGAGGGGCAGCACGCCGAATTCTTTTGGAGGGAGAATCGGACTCCATGTTGTTCCTGTCAGGAAGGACCACACGGGCACTTCCTTGAAGAAGATGATGGATTCCTGTAACAGTGTATATACAATCCCGATGGTGGTGACGACCGATAGCAGTGCGCACATGCCGAGCAGAATCGGAATGATTTTATCGGAGAGGCGCGTTTTGCTGCGACGGAACGTCATTTGCTTGGGTGCACCCGCCACGGATGATGTTTTGTTCATTCTCCTCTTCCCTTTCTATTTACCTGGAATAACCGTTCAATTATTGGGCCAGCTTGCCTTTTTCCTCTTCATATTGCTCATCTTGCAGAGGAACGAAGCCAACTTCGCCCGCCAAGCTTCCGGCATTCTCAAGGTAGAAGTCTACGAAAGCCTTCACTTCAGGACGTTCCATTTCCTTCTTGCTTACGTAGATGTAAAGCGGACGGGACAATGGAGCATAGCTGTTGTCTTTAATCGTTTCCATGCTTGGCGCTACTGTTGCAGTACCGTTGTCGATCGGAACCAGCTTCAATTTGTCCTGATTCTCTTCGTAGAAGGAAAATCCGAAATATCCGATAGAGTTCTTATCGCCGGCAACACCCTGTACAACGGCATTCGTGTCGGCACTGAACGTAATCTGGCTGTCGTTACGGCTGGATTGAGCTTCGCCGTTAATGGCTTCGGTGAAGTAGTCGAAGGTTCCATGGTCTGTACCAGGGGAGTAGATTTTGATCTCCTCGGCAGGCCAGCCTTCACGTACGTCCGCCCATGTTTTTACTTTGCTGTTTGGCTCATAGATTTTCTTCAACTCATCTACGGTAAGCTTATCTACAAAATCATTATCCGGATTGACAACGACGGACAGTCCGTCATAAGCAACCAGAACTTCGTTGTATTCAACATTGTTCTTCTTGAGCTCTTCCGCTTCTGTATCTTTAATTGGACGGGATGCATTCGCAATTGCGATTTCGCCGGTTGCAAAGCGCTTGAAGCCTGCGCCTGTACCGCCGGTTCCGATCGGAACGCGTACGTCCGGATTTGCTGCTCCGAATTCCTCAGCAATCGCTTCTGTCAACGGATGCACCGTGCTGGATCCATCGATTTCAATCGTTCCGGACAAAGCATCCGTCGTTTTGCTTTCTTCTTGTTGAGCAGAGCTGCCGTTACTGTTCGTTTCTCCCGACGCGCTGCCCGTTGTACTGTTTCCGCCTCCGCAAGCTGCGAGAATGGCGCTCAGCATCAGCACCAGAACGAGAATGCCTGCTGGTTTACGACCCCTTTTTCTAAACAAACGAATCCACTCCTTCAAAATGGTTGTTGTCTTTACTAACCGTCTTACAATATAGATCTTAATCCCCTAATGTAATTGCAGTTTTTCAGAAATGTAAACGCAGTGTAAAATTTATAATAGAATGCTAGACCTGCAGATTCACATCTTATTGCTCCGCCCTTGGCTCTAACGCAGCGTTCATACCGGCCAGCTCTTCCTTAATCTGGTGCACGCGCTGTACCGTATTAACCGCCAGCTCATAGACCTGGCTCCCGGACAATTCCACTTCATGAACCGCCTGCTGCATTTCATAAAAGAGACGGGTTCCCTCTTCGACGTCGCCTTCGCAGGATTGAAGCTCCTTTAGCGCCGATCCCGCAGCAGCTGCCGTCTCCGCAGCAAGCTGCTGGATATGCTCTAGCAGCTCGGAGATGTCGCCCGCCAGCTTCCGTGTCTGCTTCGCCAAGGATTGGACCTCGCCGGCTACGACCTGAAAGCCCCGTCCATGCTCTCCGGCGTGGGCTGCCTCGATTGACGCGTTCATCGCCAGCAGGCTGCTCTGATTGGCAAGCTCGGTTATCGTGCCCGTAATGGAGGAGATGCGGCCTGCGTGACGCACAAGCTCTTCTGCTTGATCGCCGCGCCGGGTCATATCCCCGATCAGCCCCGCATAGGACGAGGATACCCGCTCCAGCTTGTCCGCCCCGGTCTCGGAAAATTCGCGCATTCGGACACATTCAGCTCTCGTCTTGTCCGCGGCTGCCTTAACATCATCGAGCGAAGCCTCGATATTGCTCGTGTGTCGGTAGCTTCCAGTCAGAATCAGCTCTCTCTTCCGCTCCGCATCCAGCTGCAGCCTACCGGACAAGTTCATAAGGTCGCGAACGGTGAGCACGCCGGCGAGCACTTCCTTTTGTATTACAATGATACAATCGTAAAATTTCTCATCCGGGCGGTGCAGCGCCCGATGTAACACTTCGGAGACGGTTTCATCCGCTTCGACTATGGTTGGACTCAAATCCGCGAACTGGAACGCCGGCTTCGGGTAATATAAATCCACTGCAAACCTGCCCATCATCCGCTGAAAGAAGGCGTCTCGCATAATCAGCCCGGACGGGTTCCCCGGGGTATTGCAGTAGATTACGCACGGGATACCCGGGTTTCCCATCAACAGCTCCAGCACATCAAGGCATGTTTCGGTCTCGCTGATTTCAGGCACCGATCGGGTATATTCCATCATGGACGGCTCCTTCAGCTCGCCCGATGCCTGCGCAAGCCTCGCTTCCGGACCCTGTAACCGATCCTCCGCCTGACTGGCTTGATTCATTCGATTCATTTGATTCGTTTGCTCCGTCAGATCCTCGAGAGCTTCCGCGATTCCATGAACCGCATTCGGCGCCCCAGCCGCTTGAACCGTTCGTTGATTCTGACCTGCTTGATTCCCTTGATCCACTCGTTTCCCTTGAACCGCCTGATCCCCTTGAGTGACCTGTCGTCCCGGTGTTTTCCGAAGCAGCGTCATCGGCTCCATCCTCTCCTAATGGTTCTTTAGACGCATCATATCGAAGGATTGTTATCGGTATATATTCGGTATGTTAACACCGTGTAAATCGCGCGCCAATCCTGGCTGGATATGTAACCAAAGTCTCAGAAAAACGATCCCCTGGAACTAAATAACCCCGCAGTAAGTGGGGGGGGCGGCATCCGATAGAGTTATTACTGTCGTTAGTTTCTTTTAACAGCAGGCATAAAAAAAGCCTCCGCATCATTTACAGCGAATGATGGGAAGCTTTATTCGTATTAACAACCAATTTATACCCGACGCCGCGAATCGAATCGATATGCACGGATTCCGGATCGAGCTCCAGCTTTTTGCGGAGGGAGCTGACATGGACGTCAACGGTGCGCTGGCCGCCGATATAATCGAACCCCCAGACGACGTTCATCAGATCGTCCCGCGTCAAGACAACGCCCGGCTTCTTCGCCAAATAGAGCAGCACCTCGAATTCCTTCGGACGAAGATTAATGCTCTGCCCGCCGAGCCGCACCTCATATTTCTCGGGGAAGATTTCGAGCTGTCCGAGCGAAATCACGTTCGCCTGCTGCTCCGAAACCTTCGCTTCCTCGCTTTGACCAGACGTTCTGCGCATGACGGCCGAAACTCTGGCCAGCAGCTCGGAAACGCCGAACGGCTTCGTAATATAGTCGTCCGCCCCCATCTTCAGGCCCTGCACGACTTCCTCCTCTGCATTCTTCGCCGTGAGAATAATGATCGGCGTCTTAATGCCTTTGCCTCTAAGCTTCTCTAAAATTTGAAAGCCGTTCATGCCCGGCAGCATGACATCGAGCAGAATCAGGTCGAACTCCTCCTGCGACGCTCTTTCGTAACCTGCCGTCCCATGCTCTTCAACGGTGACGTCAAAGCCTTCCTGCGTCAAATTGTACGATAACAAACGAGACAGTGTAGGCTCATCTTCAATAACAAGTAAACGTTGAGTCAATATTAACCCCGCCTTGTGTATGGATTGGATTACTTGTTTCAGTATATAAACTGAATGTTAACGCTGTGTTAAATTCCCGCTTCCTCGTGTTCCTGAAGAACGGGAAGCTCGATGATGAAGGAGCTCCCAACGCCCAGTTCGCTTTCCACATCGATCCGGCCGTGATGCATATCCACCAGATGCTTAACGATCGATAGGCCAAGTCCCGTACCGCCTGATCCCCGGGATCTCGCTTTATCCACCCGATAAAACCGCTCGAAGATGCGCGGAAGATCCTTCTTCGGTATACCGATTCCCGAATCCTTTACAATGAACTGGACGATATCCTCGGACTGGCCATTATGCAATTTTTCACGCGCCGTCAATTTGACCCTGCCGCCCTCCTGCGTGTAATTAATCGCATTGGATAACAGATTCATAAAGATTTGGCGCAGCTTGTCCTCATCGCCTTCCATGAACAGCTCTTCAGGCACGTCGAGCTCCAGGCTGATCCGCTTCTTCTCCGCCACCGTGCGCATCATCTCCGAGATCGTCTCGAAGAATGCCTGCAGATGGATCGGCGAATAGTCCATCTGAACGCGCTTGGACTCGATGGAAGACAGCTCCAGAATGTCGCCGATCAGCCGGTTGAGCCGCTCGGATTCATCATAGATGATCTGGAGAAACGATCTGGCGGTCTTCTCATCCGACACGCCGCCGCCAAGAAGCGTCTCGGCAAACCCCTTAACGGCCGCAAGCGGTGTCTTAAGCTCATGCGATACATTCGCCACGAATTCGCTTCGCATTCTCTCCAATCTGCGGATGTCGCTTACATCCTGGAGCAGGAAGAGCATGCCCCGGTAGGCCCCATCTTCCTGCACCATCGGGACACCGTCCAGCCGCACAATCGATTCGACCGGGTAATACAGATTCCGTTCTTCATGGAAGCTGTTACGGTTCTCGAGCCCTTCCTTCATCAGCTTCGTGAGCTCGTAATGCTGCTTGAGCTCCCGATACGATTTTCCGGTAATCACTTCGGCGTCAACGCCCAGCATTCTTTCGGCCGCCCGGTTGATGAGCATAATATGGCCCGATCCGTTCACCATGACGATCCCGCCTGTCATGTTGTTCAGGACGCTCTGAAGCAAATCTTCATTATCCCGGATCGTCCGAACTTGGGTCTGAAGACTGTCGGCCATTCCGTTGATAGCTTGCGCCAGCTGGCCGATCTCATCCTTACGGTTAATATTCACTCGCGCATCATACTCCAAACGCGCAATGCGTCTGGCGACTCTCGTGATTTTCTCGAGCGGCGACGTCAGCCCCTTCGCCACGCGAATGCTCAGAAGACTCGCTGCGAGGAACAGAATCGCAAGACCAATGCCCATCACCGTCCAGCCTTGCCGGACGCCTTGGTCGACCTGACTGAGGCTGAGGGACAGTCGCACGAAGCCATCGAAGGAATCGCCGACCTTAACGGGCAGCGCGACGTACAGCATGTCCTGCCCCAGCGTGCTGCTGCGGCGGATGGTGCTCCCTTTGCCGGTCTTCTCCGCTTCCAAGACTTCCTCGCGGTAAGCATGATTATCCATGGTCACGGGGTTGCTCTCGGAATCTCCGATCACCCGTCCATCCTTCGTTATAAACGTAACCCTTGCATCAGACAGCTCTTCAAGCTGAAGAGAACGGTTCGTATAATACTCGACGGCATCCGGGCTGTCGGTATCCGGAAAATCCATCATCGTCTGCAGAAGCCGGATCTCCCGGATCATATTGTCCTCCAGCAGCTGAATATGGGATTGCTTAAATACCTTTACCATGGCCAGACCGGCGCCAAGCATGGATAAACCGATCAATACCAGCATGATCAGGGTTAGACGGTTGCGAAACTGCTTCATGCTCTCTCCCTTTCCTCTTGTGCCTTGCATTCGATGTATTTGCTTCCCATCATAAACCTTGTCCACGTCATCCTGCAACGTTAAATCCGTAAGACGAAGGGGATCCCTCCCGCCAGCAATCTCTAAATGCAAAAAGCACCGATCGGCATAAAGCCAATCGATGCTGCTTCATCATTATGAATTATGAAAAGACCGGATCCTTAAACATGGCCAGCTTGGCGGCGGAATCCTTGCTTACATCCGCATGCAGGCTGTTTCCGTGCGAATCCATCGTAACGATTGCGGCAAATCCATCGACCTCGAGATGCCACATCGCTTCGGGAATGCCGAACTCCATGAAATCCACGCCGTTCACTTTTTTGATGCACTCGGCATAATACTGGGCCGCGCCGCCGATGGCGTTCAAATATACGCCGCCGTGCTCCTGCAAGGCTTGAAGCGTTTTCGGACCCATTCCGCCTTTTCCGATAACCGCCCGGATGCCGAATTTCTTGAGGATTTCCCCTTGATAAGGCTCCTCGCGGATGCTTGTCGTCGGTCCGGCCGCCTTCACATGCCAGCCTTCCTCGTCCTTCAGCATAACCGGCCCGCAGTGGTAAATGACCGCGCCGTTCAGGTCGATCGGTGCGTCATGATCCATCAGATACTTATGTAGCGCATCCCGTCCGGTATGCATCTCCCCGCGAATCACAACGACGTCGCCGACGCGGAGGCTGCGGATTTGCTCCTCGCTGATCGGCGTCTGCAGAACGATCTCCCGTCCTTGCCCTTGCACCGCGGCAGAGCCTGCCGACGCAGCGGCTGCTTCACTCGCTGCATTCATCCGTACCTCGTTGCCCGCTTCGTACAGCCACTCCGCAATTTCGCCGGTCGCCGGCTCAATCATGACACCTTGTCGGCGGAACGCCCAGCAGTTGTACGCAACCGAGACAAAGAAGCTCGCAGGCAGACGGTTCATGACGCCGATTTTACAGCCCAGCAGCGTAACTTCGCCGCCGAAGCCCATGGTGCCTATGCCCAGCTTGTTTGCATTTTCGAGAATATAATCCTCCAGCTTTGCCAAATCCTCGTTCGGATTCACATCGTCGAGATGACGGAAAAGCTGCTGCTTGGCCAGCTCATAGCCTGTTGTCCGGTCCCCGCCGATGCCGACCCCGATAAAGCCTGCGCTGCAGCCTTGTCCTTGGGCCTGGTAGATCGAATGAAGAATGCATTTGCGGATGCCGTCCAAATCACGGCCCGCTTTGCCGAGACCCTCAAGCTCCGTTGGCAGGCTGTATTGAATATTCTTGTTCTCGCAGCCGCCGCCCTTCAGAATGAGACGGACATCGATCTTGTCCTGCTCCCACTGCTCGAAATGAATGACCGGCGTTCCGGGTCCGAGGTTATCCCCGCTATTGGCTCCTGTCAAGGAATCGACCGAGTTCGGACGGAGCTTGCCATCCTTGGTTGCGCGGACGACGGCCTGATATATGGCCTTCTTCATTTCGATTTGGTTGGCGCCTACAGGAGTATGTACGATAAAGGTCGGCATTCCCGTATCCTGGCAGATCGGCGATACCTCCTGCTCGGCCATTTCGATATTCTGAGCGATCGTTGCCAAGGCGAGCCCCGCGCGCGTAGCCGCATCCTCTGCAGCGCGTCCGCGGTTTACCGCTCTGCGGACATCTCCCGGAAGATTCGTGGACGTCTCCACAATCAGTTTGTACATGCTTTCTTCAAAATGCTTCATCACTTGATTTTCAACCTCTCTTTCGATGACCAGCTTGCCGCTAAGGTATCCTGGTTAGTCCCAAGGTATATCATATCACAACAAACCGGCCATGAAAGGGTTTACTTTGAATTTGAACGCAGGGCTGGAAATGTGCCGTTTACATGCATTGAATAACCATACCAATCTATAAACCTCGCATATGTTAATAGAGAAGGAGGTGATATGATACGGCGATAGGATCGGCGACGATGAGCCCGAATCCATCATCCGTTCCAACGTTCCGGCAGACGCTCGGCAGAGACTCGGCTGACGCTGTCCCGGATTCACGCGATCCGCGATTAGGGCATCCATCCATCCGGATCCGTCGCATCTTAAGCCATGGAATCCAGCGCCGAACGTATCCATTGCGTTAACGTCAGCTTCACCGTAACCGCCGTTTAACCGTGTTCCGCGCACCTCAGCAAAAAACAGCGGATGATCGCCCCGGCTTTACGCCTGATCATCCGCTGATGCTCAAAGATTAGGGTTCGGTATCCTCCAGCCTAACCGTTAATCACTTCGCCGCCGTTCACGTGAATGACTTGCCCGCTAACGTATGAAGAGTCTGAAGAGGCGAGATAGACGTATGCAGGCGCCAGTTCTTCCGGCTGCCCCGGTCTCTTCATCGGCTGGGTCGAGCCGAACTCGCTGACCTGATCCGCAGGGAAGGTTGACGGGATGAGCGGCGTCCAGATTGGTCCCGGTGCTACCGCGTTGACCCGGATCCCTTGTCCGACGACGTTCATGGAGAGGGACCGCGTAAAGGCTACGATCGCTCCCTTCGTCGAAGCATAATCCAACAACTGCGGGCTTCCCCGGTAAGCCGTAATGGATGTGGTATTAATAATCGCACTGCCCTTAGACAGATGCGGCATGGCCGCCTGGGTCATAAAGAACATGCCGAATATGTTCGTACGGAACGTGCGCTCCAGCTGCTCCTTCGTAATATCTTCAATCTTCTTCTGCGGATGCTGCTCAGCGGCATTGTTCACGAGAATGTCCAGTTTTCCCAGCTTCTCCACCGTCTCCTTCACCGCATCGCGGCAAAAGGCATCATCTCCGACATCGCCTGCAATCAGGATGCACTTCCTTCCCTCCTGCTCCACCTGCCGTTTGGTTTCCTCGGCATCCTGATGCTCATTTAAATAAACGATGGATACGTCGGCGCCCTCCTTGGCATAGTGAACCGCTACCGCCCGGCCAATTCCGCTGTCTCCGCCGGTAATCAGCGCCACCTTTCCCTCCAGCTTGCCGGCCGCTTTATACGCATTGCTTTCGAACTCCGGCTGCGGGTGCATCTCCGTCTCGGAACCCGGCCGATGATTCTGGTGCTGAGGGGGCATTGTCTGTTTTTGTTGGTCTTGTGTCATGTTCACATGTCTCCTTTCAGGTTAGCTGTAGAGGTTGTTCAAAAAGTCGTCTTTTGATCACGAAGTGAGTCAAGGAGTAACTCGGCATCGAATCTTGAATTCAGCCGGGCCTAAGTAGATGCTTCCGGAGCATGTTTCCTGCGGAAACATTTCAAGTGCTCACGTACCCAAAACAGCTGATGCTTTCGAAGGCGTTTTCTGCGAAAACGTTTAGCTCCGCTCCTCAGTCCCCAGCTTCATTTAACCTAAAGCGTTTTGAATAAAACGCACTTCGGAAGGATTCGCTAAAGCGTTTTGAAAAAACGCACTTCGGAAGGATTCGCTAAAGCGTTTTGAAAAAACGCACTTCGGAAGGATTCGCTAAAGCGTTTTGAAAAAACGCACTTCGGAAGGATTCGCTAAAGCGTTTTGAAAAAACGCACTTCGGAAGCATAAGCCTCGGTGCTGAAAATCCGACTTTTTGGACACGGACTGTAAGACAACCTTTCATAGGATGTGTACGACTCGGCTCTTTATACGAGTGAAAAGCCTTCGATATGATATTTACCCGAATGCGGGATGATCAAACGTTTCATAAGAAAACCAAAAAGGTGGAGAACTAGCCGCTCGTTAGAGCCTGTTCTCCACCTTTTTTTATCCATAAACGGAAAGGAGCCGTCCCTGTAGAAAAATCCACGCAGGGGACAGCACCTTCTTGGTTCTATGTAGCAATTTTAGATGATATGGCTGTACACCATGAAGAAGATCATAACAAGCAGAAGCAGTGCCAGCAGCGCGCTCAGCGTTCCAAGCTTGCTTGTCTCTTCCTTCACTTCTTTCTTCTCGCGAATGCCTGCCAGCGCGCTCTTCAGCGGCTTGCTCATAATTCCACCAATTGCGAACATAGCAAGAAGAAGAATGGTCACGATTATCATCCAAGGCACGGAATAGTCGCCTTGTGACATCATGTAACCGCCTGTAAGAAGTTGAAGCACGAGTCCATACTGGGCAAAGCGGTTCGCTACCCGAACCGTATTCACGGCGCCTTCTTGAGCAGCGAGAGACAGCTTCTGAATGCCGCCGACAACAAACGGCAGAATCAAATAGAACCCTAGCGCTGCTGTTCCAACCATATGCAGGAAAAATGTTACCGTCAACATAATCAAATTCCTCCATCGTTCAAAGTGTGATATATGTCATTTACGAATCATCGTCCTTATTATACTGGACAGACCATCCAATGAAAAGCAATCCCGCCCCGAATATCGGGACGGGATTGGATTTAGAGGCAAATTTGTGAACCCTTGCCGGATTTAAAGGGAAATGACCGATGTAACGCTGCGTACGGATTCGGCCGACTTGTCGAGCGCCGCCTTCTCCTCCGGCGTGAGCTCGAGCTCGAACACCTTCTCAATGCCGTCGCCGCCAAGAATGGCCGGAACGCCCATGAACAGGTTATCGTAGCCGTACTCGCCTTCCAGAAGCGCGATGACAGGAAGGATCCGCTTCTTATCCTTGAGGATCGCTTCCGTCATTTGCACAAGGGATGCAGCCGGCGCGTAATAAGCACTTCCGTTGCCGAGCAGGTTGACGATCTCGCCGCCGCCCACGCGGGTGCGCTGCACGATGGCTTCGATCCGGTCAGCCGGAATCAGCGTGTCGATCGGAATGCCGCCGACGCTGGAGTAGCGAACGAGCGGAACCATGTCGTCACCGTGACCGCCCAGCACGAAGCCGCGAACGTCCTCAACGGATACGTTCAGTTCCTGCGCAATGAATGTGCAGTAGCGAGCGGTATCGAGCACGCCGGATTGACCGATGACGCGGTTCTTAGGGAAGCCGAGCGTATTGTACGCTACATAGGTCATCGCATCCACCGGATTACTCAAAATGATGACGGTCGCATTCGGAGCATGGGTCTTCACGTTCTCGCATACGGACTTGACGATGCCCGCATTCGTATTCACGAGATCATCACGGCTCATGCCAGGCTTGCGCGCAACGCCGGCCGTGATGATGACGATATCGGAACCGGCCGCATCCTCATAGCTGGATGTGCCGACGATGTTGCTGTCGAAGCCTTGAACCGGACTGGCCTCAAGCATGTCGAGCGCCTTGCCCTTGGTCGGGTTTTCAAGCTGCGGGATATCGAGCAGAACGACGTCACCAAGTTCTTTTTGAGCAAGCATTAGTGCGGTAGTCGCACCAGTAAAGCCAGCACCTACAACCGTAATCTTTTTACGAGTAATCGCCATGATGGCTCTCCCCCTTACAGGTTTTTAATGATTTCGTCCGCAAACTCGGAGCATTTCACTTCCGTTGCGCCTTCCATCAGACGTGCAAAGTCATAGGTTACGGTTTTGTTGTTGATCGCGGTTTCCATACCTTTGTAAATCAGATCCGCAGCTTCCTGCCATCCCAGATGCTCAAGCAGCATAACGCCGGACAGGATAACGGAACCAGGGTTTACAACGTCTTTATCCGCATATTTCGGAGCCGTACCGTGAGTAGCTTCGAAGATCGCGTGACCTGTCACGTAGTTGATGTTCGCTCCCGGAGCGATACCGATGCCGCCTACTTGCGCTGCAAGCGCGTCGGACAAGTAGTCGCCGTTCAGGTTCAGCGTTGCGATGACATCGAAATCGGTTGGACGCGTAAGCACTTGCTGGAGCGCGATGTCGGCAATCGCATCCTTGATGATGATTTTGCCGGCTTCCTCAGCGGCTTTCTGTGCTGCGTTCGCTGCATCTACGCCGTCTTTTTCCTTGATGACGTCATATTGTGCCCAAGTGAACACTTTATCGCCGAACTCGGCTTCAGCCACTTCGTAGCCCCAGTTTTTGAAGGCGCCTTCGGTGAACTTCATGATGTTGCCTTTGTGCACCAGCGTTACGGATTTGCGGCCATGCTTGATCGCGTATTCCACAGCTGCGCGCACAAGACGCTTGGAGCCTTCGGAGGATACAGGCTTGATGCCGATACCGGACGTTTCCGGGAAGCGGATCTTATGAACGCCCATTTCCTCCTGGAGGAACTTGATCACCTTCTTCACTTCCTCGGAGCCTTCCTTGTACTCAATGCCGGCATAAATATCCTCCGTATTCTCGCGGAAAATAACCATGTCCACGAGTTCAGGACGTTTAACCGGGGATGGCACGCCGTTGAAGTAGCGGACCGGGCGCAAGCAAGTGTACAGATCCAGCTCTTGGCGCAGAGCAACGTTCAGGGAACGGATTCCGCCGCCGATTGGCGTCGTCAAAGGTCCTTTGATGGCAACGATGTATTCACGGATTGCTTCGAGCGTATCGTTAGGAAGCCATTCTCCGTATGTATTATAAGCTTTCTCACCTGCGAACACTTCATACCAGGCAAGCTTCTTGGATCCGTTGTATGCCTTCTCTACAGCGGCGTCAAGCACGCGCTTGGAAGCTTTCCAAATGTCGCGCCCTGTTCCGTCACCTTCAATAAAAGGGATGATCGGATTGTTTGGAACCTGCAGCTTGCCGTTGTCGATGGTGATTTTTTCGCCTTCGGTTGGTAGTGCGAATTTTTCCAATTTCATGAGTATGAGTTCCTCCTTCAAATTTGGTTCTTGTCTCTAGCCCGGAGCTTCGGTATACGAATACCGGACGAATAGGCAAAGAGAACTCCGCCTTAAGGCGATCAACTCGCGTTTGAGCGGTTCTCTATGCCTATTGTACATGATTTCCTGCAAGTTAGCGAAGCTCTACCGGCACATATTTCTGATCGGTAAGGCCGGTGTACTCGGCACGCGGACGGATGATCCGGTTGCCTTCATACTGCTCAAGAATATGCGCTGTCCATCCCGACACGCGGCTGATGGCAAAGATCGGCGTGAACAGCTCCTGCTCGATGCCAAGCTGGGTATAAACCGATGCGGAATAGAAATCGACGTTCGGCTTCAATCCCTTCTGGCTCGTTACCGTTTCGTCGATCACGACGGACATGTCGTACAGGGATGTGTCGCCCTTCATTTCTCCGAGCTCACGCGACATCTTCTGAAGATGCTTCGCACGAGGGTCTCCGTTCTTGTAAACGCGGTGACCGAAGCCCATGATCTTCTCACGGTTGTCCAGCTTCTCCTGGATGTAAGCCTTCGCCCGGTCGATGGAGCCGACTTCATTCAGCATTTTGGCAACGGCTTCATTCGCGCCGCCATGCAGAGGCCCCTTCAAAGCGCCAATCGCGGAGGTAACGCCCGAATAAATGTCCGACAGCGTGGCTACGGTTACACGGGCCGCAAAGGTTGAAGCGTTAAGCTCATGATCGGCATGGAGCACGAGCGCTTGATCCAGGGCCTTGATCGACGTTTCGTCAGGCTGTTCGCCTCTGAGCATATACAGGAAGTTCTCGGCCACGGATACGCCGGCTTTCGGCGCGACCGGTTCCTTGCCTTGACGAACCCGCGCGATTGCAGCGACGATCGTCGGGAGCTGCGCCTGCAGTTTAACCGCTTTCTTCTCGTTCGCTTCACGGCTCATATCGTCGCCGGCTTCGTCATACAGCGCAAGCGCGGAAACCGCCGAGCGGAGCGATGCCATCGTGTTGGCGTCCTTCGGATACAACTTGATCTGCTGGATGAGCTCATCCGGAATTGCGGCATAATCGCTGAGGTCCTGCTTCAGCGCCTTCAGTTCCTCCGCATTCGGGAGCTTGCCGAACCAGAGCAGATAAGCCACTTCTTCAAAGCTTGCATGCTCTGCGAGATCGTCAATATTATATCCCCGATAAGTCAGAACGCCGTCGACGATCGAACTAATCGAAGAAGTGGTAGCTACAATGCCTTCCAAACCCTTAGTAGCTGTCATGCATCATCTCTCCTTTATGATCGGGATAAACGGTACTATTTTGACATTCATGAAAACATTTTCATGAAGTCGGATAAAAAAGAACACGCAAAAAAAATGCTATGGTCCTTGTCATAAAACCTTCTCATATCATACTGGATTTTGTCTGATATGTGAACAAGAGCGGAGACATTCGCCGCATCAAAATGTTTTATCGACACCATAAACTTTTTTTTGAAATCACTTACAATTCCATTATAACTGTGAATTTTGTCATTGTCGAATTTTGAAAAGAATCGGGATAAAAAGCGGCGATCCGCCGGGGTTTATTGAATTCGAAACTTCCTAGCCTAAAACCTTCTCCTCCTTGCATACCTATAAATGTGTACGGGTCCGCTTGTCTGCTGACAAGCCTGGAAAGGAGGTTCATATATTTGGAACGAATACTGCTCAAACGGATCGGCCGGGGAGTGTGGGTTCTGTCCGCTCTCTTCATCACGGTCTACCTGATTTATGTATTGCTGCCCCTTCTCTATCCCTTCCTGCTGGCCTGGATCATCGCCTACGCCATGAACCCGCTGGTTAACGTGCTCCAGCGAAAGGTCAAGCTGCCGCGCTTCATTGCGGTCACGCTGTCCATCATCGTCTATTTCGGAGCGGCGATGCTGATCCTGACGGCTGCAGTTACCCGTCTGGTGAAAGAGCTGATCACGCTGTCCCAATCGTTCGACCTGCATATCGACTCGTGGATGGAATGGATCACCGGCTGGACGCGCAGCGACAGCTTTCAAAATATTGTGAATGAGATTAGTCTTTTCTACCAGAATAACCCCAATTATCATGACACCATTAACCAAAATATAAGCAGAACGACCGAGACGATCGGAAATGCCGTGACGGGCTTGATCACCGGCATTTTTAACGGAATCCTGCAAATTATCTATTCGCTGCCGAATATGGGAACGATCCTGATCGTGGTCCTCATGTCCACCTTCTTCCTCAGCAACAGCTGGGAGCGTCATAACCGGGCCATCCTTCGATTCGTTCCTGACGTGATCCGCAAGCCTATGGCCTACATCTTCTCGGATCTGAAAAAAGCGCTGTTCGGGTTTGCGAGGGCCCAGCTCATTCTCATCTCCATCACTGCCTGCATCGTGATCATCACGCTGTATGCGCTCGGCGTTAAGTCCGCATTCACCATCGGGCTGCTGATCGGCTTCATCGATCTGCTGCCATACCTCGGTGTCGGCATCGTCCTGATTCCCTGGTCCCTGTATGCCTTTATGTCCGACGATCTTACGCTCGGCATTGGACTTACGGTCCTGTACAGCGTCATCCTCGTGGTGCGCCAGATTCTGGAGCCGAAGGTGCTTGCCAGCAGTGTCGGCTTGGACCCGCTCGCGGCGCTGCTCGGGATGTTTATCGGGCTCAAGCTGTTCGGCATTCTTGGGCTGATTATCGGCCCGATTGCCCTTGTCATCCTGGATGCATTCCATAGAGCCCATGTCTTTAGAGACTTGCGAAATTATATTATCGGCGGACGTTTCCGATGAAGCCACTCGTGAGCCAGCAAGCCAAATCATACCGCAGCATAGCGAAAAAAAGGCCATGATTGAGCCGATGATGCAGGAATCGATCCTTATTCGGTAGCGGTTGCGATAGCGATAGTGGTGGCGATGTCAGTCGCGATGGCGGTGTCCACGGAGGTACGGTGGCAGCGTCGCTGAACCGCCATACCATTAGCGAGCGGCGCGGTATCAGGCCTATTCAAATTATTCGCAGCAACCGCCATAAAGGATATAAGAACAACAGGGGCCGTTCCCCCTGTAGAGCAACAGCATCTACGGAAGGGATCGACCCCTGTTCATTTATCTGCGAAAAATCGTGATTTTGCCGTTCTTCATATTTTTCTTCATCCACGCAAGGAGCAAAAGCCTGTAAAGCGGACGGGTTAAAGGAAATACGAGGGTAAAGCCGATGATATCCGTCACAAATCCCGGGAGGATCAGCAGCAGACCGCCGAGGAAAATGCACAGGCCATCGGCCATGGTGGAACCGGGAACCATCCCCGCATTCATCCTCTGCCTTGCGTCCTCCATCGCCTTCCGTCCCTCAAACCTCATCATGGCGACGCCAATGGCCGAGGTCAGCAGCGTCAGCAGCAGGGTGTTCATGCCGCCGACCCGCTCCGCTACGAATGAGAAGCCGAATATTTCGATCGCCGGTACGAAAATGACCGCCGCCAGTACCCATTTCATCATGATGCTACTCCTTCCTCCCCAAAAGGGTGTCCTTCAATGCATCATACAGCTTTGGCACGTTTTTATCCAGTCTGGACGGCTTCCATTCGCGATTTAACCATACGTGGCGGGTTGTGCCCGAAGTCAACAGCTCGCCGGGCAGCGCCATCATCGTGGCGTCATCCGGATCGGACGGCACCCTTCCGGTCATCGTGCCGGCATCCCGATCGGACGGCACCTCGTCGGACATTCTTCGAACCTCATACTCATAATGTATTCGAAGAGGCGAGAAATCAATCATCCGGGTAAATACGGTTACCTGATCATCATAGCGGGCAGGCTGATGATATTTTACGTCCAGATCGACAACCGGCAGCAAGGCGCCTGCCTCCTCCATCTCCCGGTAGGAAAATCCCAGCTCCCGGATCATTTCGGTGCGGCCGATCTCAAACCAGTTCAAGTAATTCGCGTGATAGACGACGCCCATTTGGTCGGTTTCCTGATAGCGCACCCGGAAGGATGTGTGAAACCAGCGGCTGAGCTTGGATATGGAGCCTTTCGTCAATATGCACACCCCCTCTCTATGCAAAAGAAGCAATGGCTCGAAAATCGTCCATTGCTTCTAACGCGGCTATCGTTAGACTCCCTAAGGGATCCTGAATATGAATATTTCTGTAAGGAACTATTTCTGCGCAGGAATTGAATCTACTTTGAGCAGGTTGGTCGAGCCGGAACGGCCAAGCGGTACCCCTGCCGTAATCACAACCAGATCGCCTTCCTTCACCAGGCCGGATTTCACACCGCCCTGCAAAGCGTAATCAAACATTTCGTCTGTCGACGTAGCCAGCTCGCCTTTAACCGGCGTTACGCCCCAAGTCAGAGCGAGGCGTCTCAGCGTTCTGTCCTGTGTCGTTACGGCAATGATCGGCGCCTGCGGACGGTATTTGGATACCATGCGCGCCGTTTGGCCGGATTCCGTGGACGAAATGATCGCCTTGGCGTTCAGATCCAGCGCGGAGATGGCAACCGATTGGCTGATCGCTTCCGTTACGCTGGTTTCTTGCGCGATGCGCTGCTTCAGGAACATTTCGCGGTAGTTCAGCGCGGATTCCGCTTTCTCGGCAATGCGGGACATGGTCAGAACGGATTCGACCGGATATTTACCGGCAGCCGTTTCACCGGACAGCATGATGGCATCCGTGCCGTCGAAGATCGCATTCGCCACGTCACTAGCTTCCGCACGGGTAGGACGAGGGTTGCGCTGCATGGAATCCAGCATTTGCGTAGCGGTAATGACCGGCTTGCCTGCAAGATTACATTTCTCGATCATGCGCTTCTGAACAAGCGGTACTTCTTCAGCCGGAATTTCGACACCGAGGTCGCCGCGGGCAACCATCAAGCCGTCGGATACTTCCAGAATCTCATCCAGATTGTCAACGCCTTGCTGGTTCTCGATCTTCGAGATGATCTGAATGTGCTCGGCGTTGTGCTTCTTGAGCAGCTCGCGAATTTCAAGCACGTCGCTTGCTTTGCGAACGAAGGAAGCCGCAATAAAATCGATGCCCTGTTCGATCCCGAATACGATGTCGCTCGCGTCCTTTTCCGTAATGCCTGGAAGAGAGATCGCGACTCCAGGTACGTTCACACCTTTTTTGCTCTTAATGGTGCCGCCGTTGACGACGCGGCAGCGGATTTCCGTGCCCTGAATTTCTACAACGGTCAGACCGATCAGACCGTCGTCGATGAGGATCGTGGATCCAACCTGAACGTCATTCGGCAGCTCTTTGTACGTAATGGAAATCCGATTCTTGTCGCCGAGGATTTCCTCGGTCGTAAGGGTGATGTACTCATCCTGTACAAGCTCAATCGGTTCCACTTCAAGCTTACCGGTACGGATTTCCGGTCCTTTGGTATCAAGCAGGATCGCTACCGTTTTGTTCAGTTCTTCGCAAGCCTGGCGGATATTTTTGATCCGGTTGCCGTGCTCCTCGAAGTCACCGTGGGAGAAGTTCAGGCGAGCCACGTTCATGCCGGCCATAATGAGCTTCTTGGTGTTTTCCAACGATTCACTGGAAGGACCGATGGTACATACAATTTTAGTTTTGCGCATTTGGGTTTCCTCCGTTTTTCAAGGTTCTCTATATCTCTTTTTCCAACAACTAAATTTACTACAAAAAGCTTCATTTGTATAGGAACTTTGTCATATCGTCAAACTTGCAAACATTTACATGATGGCGTCCTGCTGCTCGGTTTTTGCGAAATCGAATTCGCCGATTTTACGGAACTTCCGGTACCGGTCTTCCTTCAATTCGCAAGCATCCATCGCAGACAGCTCGGTCAAATGCCGAATCAGGGCGCTTTGGATCGCGCTGGCCGTCTCCTCGTAATTGCGATGGGCACCGCCCTTGGGCTCCGGAATGATCTCTTCAATCACTTCCATCTCCAGCAGGTCCTGTGCCGTAATCTTCATCGCCTCGGCCGCCTGGTCAGCCTTGGAAGCGTCCTTCCACAGAATGGAAGCGGCGCCGTTCGGCGAGATTACCGAGTAGATCGCATGCTCGAGCATGAGGACACGGTTACCTACGGCCATCGCAAGAGCACCGCCGCTTCCACCTTCGCCGATGACCACACAAACAATTGGCACGCCGAATGTCGACATTTCCCGCAGATTGCGGGCAATCGCCTCGGACTGGCCTCTCTCTTCAGCTGTATTACCCGGATATGCGCCTTTCGTATCAATGAAAGTGATAATCGGACGATTGAACTTGTTCGCCTGCTGCATGAGCCGCAGCGCTTTGCGGAAGCCCTCCGGATGCGGACTTCCGAAGAATCGGGCGATATTGTCCTTCGTATCCTTGCCCCGCTGCTGGCCCAGCACCGTAACCGGCACGCCGTTCAGCTTCGCAAGTCCCCCCACGACCGCCAGATCGTCTCCGTACAGCCGATCGCCGTGCAGCTCGATGAAATCCGTAAAGATAAGCTGGATCAAATCAAGCGATGTCGGCCGCTGCTGATGGCGGGCCAGATGCATTTTTTGTGACGGGGATATCGAGGAATAAATTTCTTCCTCCAATCGGCTATATCGTTCTTCAAGACGGGCGATTTCATCCGTGAAATCAATCCCTTTTTCTTGACCGAACTGTTTCAATTCTTCAATCTTCTTGCGCATTTCTGCAAGAGGCGTTTCAAAAGGCAGTGCGCCTGACATTAGAATCCCCCTTTCACAGCATGCATCTCCAGCAGCTTGCCCAGCATGGAACGCATGTCTTTCCGATGAATAACCATGTCAAGCTGACCATGCGCCAAATTGAACTCCGCCGTCTGGAAATCATCCGGCAGCTTCTGGCGAATGGTCTGTTCGATAACGATACGGCCGGCAAAGCCGAATACGGCTCCCGGTTCAGCGATATTAATATCGCCAAGCGTTGCAAAGCTTGCGGATACGCCGCCGGTGGTCGGATCCGTAATAACGGAAATATACAGCCCGCCCTGCTCATTGAATCTCGCCAGAGCTGCACTCGTCTTGGCCATTTGCATTAAGCTCAGAATGCTCTCCTGCATCCGGGCTCCGCCGGACGTCGAGAAGATGATCAGAGGCAGACGCTTGTCCGTTGCGATCTCGATCGCCCGGGTAATTTTCTCCCCTACGACCGATCCCATGCTGCCCGTGAAAAAATCAAAGCTCATTACAGCCACCACGACCGGATGTCCCAGAATGGTTCCCTGGCCGGTTACGACCGCGTCCCGAAGACCAGATTTCATCGTCTGCTGCTCCAGCTTGGCCGCATAGCCCGGAAACTTCAGCGGGTCCACGGATATCATTTCGGCGTCGAACTCCTCGAAGCCTGTCTCATCCAGCGTCATGCCGATCCGCTCTAACGCGTTCAGACGCATATGATGGCCGCATTCCTGACACACCTTCAGATTCTTCTCAAGCTCTTTACTGTATTGAATCGTGCCGCACTTGGCACATTTGTTCATCAGGCCTTCCGGAATTTCACGTTTCGGGCGTTCGCCTTCCTGAGGCTGCCCTGCCGTCCCAAGTCGCTCTGATGGGATCGTTGCGTATTTCCTTTTTTTCTGAAATAAGTCTTTGAACACAACTACACCTCTTCAGCCCTAAATTTGAATGGCCGCCGTAGATAACACTTCGCCGATCCGTACACATGCTTCGCTATGTAGCCCATATATCCTATGGGTGCAATATCGAATTCAACACTTCCTGTACTTCCTCAAGCTCTCCGGAGGGTACCAATATTTCAAACTGCTGTTTGGATAAATTCACAGGACGGCTTTTAACCAAAAAACCTTCTTCCGTCAGCCTGGTTTGGATCATTTCCGCCACCTTTGCAGTTGGCGCAATATAGATAACCGTCCACATGCCTTTCAGATCCCCCTAATCTCGTTCCACAGGCATATCCTGAGCCGATATAATGGATAATGATAACATACTTCAGTTTTTACCTCAACAAAGAGAGCAGGGGGCTGAAAAGCGGCCTGACCGGTCGTCGACCCTTAAACGACAGGGCTCGCGGTCATTCGTCAGAACTCGCGGAATAGCTTGCCGCATCGGGATTGTTATGCGCGATCCGCGAGGACGCCGCTGCTGCGATGCCTGCCACCAAATCGTCGAGAAACACATGAATTCCATCCATTTTTTCATTCAATATTTCAATAACGCCAATTTTTTCTTTATCCAAATATCCGAAACTTGTCAACCCGATCATTCCATAAATGCTGGTGACCCCGAGCGCCATCGTTTCATCGACCCCGTACAGCGGCTCGTCGTTCTCCATGATCGATTGCAGAGGCTGCGGCAGCAGCTTTCTCTCCGCCAATTCATCGAGCGCAATCCCCGTAAACAGCGTATACTGCACTTCTCTCTTGCCAAGAACGGCGCGGACGCTGTCCTCGCACTGTTCCAGCGTTAATCCCGGATGATACCGCTGCTGCAGCTGAAATACGATGTCCGCAATGGCGGTAATGCTGACCCCCCTGCGGCTTAGCATGCTCTCTGCCAAGTCCAGTGACATAATAATCCCTCCCGCTTACGATCAGCCGATAGCTCCATAGGTGGATGAGCAAAATCCTGTGCCCGGATCACTTCCAGGGAGTACTCGGCCACTTTGCTGTAGTGTCCTAATTGTATGCGGGAGGGATATGAAACGTTCTTATTTTTTGAGGCTCATCGAACCTTTACGGTATCTTCGCCCAGCATGCTTACCATTTCGGTACGCAGCTCATCGGATAGATCGATTCGATAGGCGTCGCTCAAGGCCAGCACCTTCTGGCTTCGCTCGTAAAACAGCACGGTCGCCAAGGGTCCCGGATGCCGCTGCAGCAGCTCTTTCAGCTTCACCAGCAGCTCCGGCTTCTCGGCCTCCCGGCTGATCTTGATAAAGACCCGCTGCTCGGGTGTTGACGGGCTCGGCCGGTCCGGCAGGGCGGCTCGCTTCGCAGCCTCGCGGGGCTTCGCCGTCGCCGGTGATGCGCCCGCCTCCTGCCGCGGGGCTCCCCCTGCAGCGGAAGGGCCTGGCCGGCGGCTCGGCGCTTCCGGGGCCGGCGGCCCGGCAGCAGCCTCTCGCCGGGGCATGCCGCCGCCGGAGGTCGACTGCGGACGGCTTCGTCCGCCGCCTGCCGCGCGGACCTTGCTGCGCTGCACCAGCTGCCGCAGCGTCCCGGCTTCAAGCGGCGCCACCTCTTCGGCAAGCAGCTTGAAGCCCTCATCCTGCAGCTGCACCTTGGCGCGAATGGCCAGCAGGGCCCCCTTCTCGATCAGGTGCGCGCTTCGCTTCCACACTTCCGGAAACAGCACCACTTCGCAGCGCTCGATCTGATCCTCGCACTCCATGAAGGCCATCGCCTTCCCTTGCTTCGTCGTGATGGTCTTCAGGGAGACCACCATGCCGGCTACAGCTGCCATCGATTCATCCTGCGCTTCGTGCAGCTCCATCAGCCGGTCCGCCCCGGTCTCCTCCAGAATCTCGTCGAATCCGTCGAGCGGATGCCCAGACAGATACATCCCGAGCAGCTCCCGCTCGAATTCAAGCTGCTGGCCTTGAGAATATGGCGCAATATCGGGATATTCGATATCCCAGTTCGGCGTCTCGACGAAGTCGAACAGCTGAATCTGCAGGTCATCGCGTTCCTTGCGCCACTTGACGGCCGCTTCCACGGTTTCGTCAAGCATCGCGACGAGCTGGGAGCGGTGGCCCGGCAGGGAATCGAACGCCCCGGCTTGAATGAGCGATTCGATCACGCGTTTATTGCATACGCGAAGATCGACGCGGCGGCAGAAGTCCAGCAGGCTCTCGAAGGGCTTCTCTTTGCGGATGGCGGCAATGTTCTCGACCGCTTGGGTGCCGACGTTCTTAATCGCGGCCAGCCCGAAGCGGATACTCCCTGCGGAATGCTCCGCCGATTCCGGCCCGCGCTCCGCGCCTGCCGATCCTGCGGACACCGGCACCGGCGTGAAATAGGTCCCGCTCTCATTGACATCCGGCGGCAGCACCTCGATGCCCATCCGCCGCGCTTCGAGCACGTATTCGGCTACCTTCCGGTGGCTGCCCATGACGGCCGTCAGCATCGAAGCCATGAATTGAACCGGGTAGTGCGCCTTCAGATAGGCCGTCTGAAAAGCGAGCACGCCGTACGCCGCCGCATGCGCCCGAGGGAAGCCGTAATCCGCGAAACGCACGATCATATCGTACACGCGGTTAGCGTCGTCCTCGCCGTATCCCATCTTGAGGCTGCCTGCGACGAAATGGCTCCGCTCCCGGTCCAGCACCTCGCGTTTCTTCTTCGACACGGCCCGGCGGAGCAAATCCGCCTCCCCGAGCGTAAAGCCCGCCATGCTTGAGGCAATCTGCATGATCTGCTCCTGGTACACGATAATCCCGTACGTATCGCCGAGGATCGGGATCAGATCCGGATGCGGATACTCCACCTCGATCCGGCCGTGCTTGGCCTGAATGTATTTCGGAATAAACTCCATCGGACCCGGACGGTACAAAGCGTTTACGGACACGATATCCTCGAAGGCCGAAGGCTTCAGTTCCTTCAGGACCCGGCGCATGCCGGCGGATTCCAGCTGGAACACGCCCGTTGTCTCGCCTTTGCCGAGCATTTCATACGTAAGCGGATCGTCGTCCGGCACCTGCGTCAGGTCCAGGGCCTCCTCCTGATGCTCCTGGATCCACTTTAGCGTCCGTTCAATAATGGAGAGGGTGCGCAGGCCGAGAAAATCCATCTTGAGCAGTCCGACGCTTTCTAGATGCTCCATGGAATACTGCGTCAGCGCGGTCCGCTCGCTGCCCTCCTGAAGCGGAACGGCATCGGTAAGCGGATCGCGGGAAATGACGACGCCAGCCGCATGCGTAGAGGCATGGCGGGGCATTCCCTCGACCTTCATCGCCATGTCGATCAGCTCGCGCACCTTCGGTCTTGTCTCGTATTGCTCCTTCAGCTGCGGACTTTGCTCCATCGCTTTGGCAATGCTGATGCCCAGATGGTTCGGGATCAGCTTGGCCGCTCTATCCACGTCGCCGAACGGCACGTTGAGCGCGCGCCCCACATCGCGTACAGCCGCACGCGCTGCCATCGTACCGAACGTAATGATCTGGGCGACATGCTCCCGGCCGTATTTGTTCACCACATAATCGATAACTTCATCCCGCCGCTCGTCGCTGAAGTCGATATCGATATCCGGCATCGTGACACGCTCGGGATTCAGAAACCGTTCAAACAACAATTTATACTTCATCGGATCGACGTTCGTGATCCGGAGTGTATAAGCGACAAGGCTGCCCGCGGAGGAGCCCCTGCCCGGTCCGACCGCGATGCCTTGACGATGCGCATATGCGATGAAATCCCACACGATCAGAAAATAATCGCTGAAGCCCATTCTTTCGATCACGTCCAGCTCATAGCTCAGACGCAACTCCAGCTGCTCCTTAAGCTCGGGGGACTGCCAGCGTTCGGTATTCTCGTACCGGTCCCGGAGCCCGTTCTCGCACAGCTGCCTTAAATATTCGGCCGAGCTTGTCCCTTCCGGGAGGGAACGGTACTCCGGCAAAATGGATTTTCCGAATTCCAGCTCAAGGCTGCATTGATCCGCAATTCGGGCCGTATTGGCGATCGCTTCAGGCACATGCGGGAACAGCCGCTCCATCTCCCGGCCGTCCTTCAAATACAGCTGGCTTGTCGGGATCCGCAGCCGGTCCTCATCCTCCACCGTCTTGCCTGTGCCGATGCAGATCAGCACATCCTGCACCTCGGCATCGTCCTGCGTCAAATAGTGAACATCGTTCGTAGCCGCAAGCGGAATGCCCGTTTCGCGGCTTAGCGCGATCAGCTGCGGATTGACCCGCTTCTGCTCCGGCAGCCCGTGGTCTTGAAGCTCCAGATAGAAATCGTCTCCGAAAATAGCCTGGTAGCGAAGCGCAGCCGCCCTGGCCTCCGCTTCCCGCCCATGCAGCAGATGCTGCGGCACTTCCCCGCCTAGACAAGCGCTCAGACAGATAATGCCTTCATGATGGGCTGCCAGCGCCTCCATATCGATGCGCGGTCTGTAATGATAACCTTCCAGATGGCCGATGGAGCACAGCTTCATCAGATTGCGGTAACCGATATCGTTCTTGGCCAGAAGAATCAGGTGATAGATCGGCTGATCCTTCCGGCTTCCCCGCTCTTTGCGGGAGCCTGCCGTGATGTATGCCTCGCAGCCGATGATCGGCTTGATGCCGTGGGCCAGACAAGCTTTGTAGAACGGAATCGCGCCGTACATGACGCCATGATCCGTCAGCGCCAGCGACTTCATTCCAAGCTCCGCAGCTTCCCGCACCAGGTCGCCGATACGTGCCGCTCCATCGAGCAAACTGTATTCACTATGCACGTGCAAATGCACGAAAGAGCTCATCGTAACGCCTTCCTTTCGCCGGTTCATTTATATCAATCGAACAAACAGATCATGTTCATAAAAAAGTCCTTATATCATTTTATCATAATCCCACAAGGCCCGCCCATATAATGAAACTAGAGCGCCTGCGGACAGGCAGTCGCAAGTGGCGGCAGCACCGCCACGAGAAGAAAGGGGATAAAGAGTATGGGCGTGTTTTTATCCAAGGCGATTCTTGACTTTTTCATAGCCTTCGGCATCGTGCTGGGAGGAGCCATGGTAGGAGGCATAGGTGCCGTCCTGTCCCTTCAGCCCCCGACCCATACGATGATGGAGATCGCCGACCGAATCAAAATATGGGCGTTGGCCGCGGCAATCGGGGGCACCATCGATCCGATGCGGGTTATTGAGAGCAACATGCTCGGAGGCAATCTTTCGCCTGCGATCAAGCAGATTCTATATCTATGCTTTGCATTTCTCGGAGCACATATGGGCAGCGAGCTGGTCAAATGGGTGTGCTCGAACAAGGGGTAGCCTATGCGAGTGCCTCCTCCCCACCGATTCCGCCCTTTCTATCAAGCCGCTTCCATCTTCGTGCTGGGGATGATCGTCGGCAGCATCGTCTACAACTCCCTGTATCATGCAGCCTACAATAAGCTGTGGGAGACGAATCTAGCCCAGCAGCTTCAGATCACCCAATATGAGGATGATATCGCGACGTTAAAAAAGTACAACAAGCAGACCACCGTCATTCGGGAAATTAAAATCCGAAGCGAGGAGAATGTGAGCGCGCCGCTCGATCCACTGATTTCGAAAGAGATCGTCAAGCTGATGTCGGAGGATCTTGCGGTGCTTCGCGGACGCAGCGTCTTCGATATCGACACGGATAGCAAGCTTACCCGCTCCCTGCTCAATGACAAGATTTATACCGTCAGAGAGAAGGATTACAAGGTTCAGATCCGAACCATGCTCGTTGTGGATGGCGTGCTTCAGATCTGGTTCACCGTCACCCCCGTGGATGCAAAGTCGACCGGATCATGATACAATATCGTTGCCAAGATTGAATCGGATCGACATGCTGCGTTCCAAGCGGACATGTTGTGAACCAAAAAGGAGCTTTTCCATGATAACCGTTATCCGTTATGCCCTGTTCATCATCCTGGTGCTGTCCGTCATCGCCGCCGCGCTGTACAGCATTCGGGCCCGGCGCGTTGCCGATCCGGCCGACCGCGGCTTCCATATGGCCATGATGAATCTGTACATGGGCATTATGCTCGTCTCGCTGTCGCTCGTCTGCATGTTCCTGTTCAGGGGATCGACCCCGGCCGTCATCGTCGAAGCGGCGTTTATGGTGCTCGGCGCCTTTAACCTTTTTGCCGGAATCCGAAGCCGGTCCTATTACAGCAGATTGAGGAAAGCACGCGCCGAAGGCTGATGGCCGTGTAGCCTAGTATATCCCACCGCAAGCCAGGCAGCTTCTACACATGCTTGACCTGCTTGTACATCAATAAGGGCATCCCGAAGGTTGATTTAACCTGCGAGATGCCCTTTTACTGCTTCCACTCTCCCGAATGTTTCCGTACGCCGCCGGTTCATTAGCCTTTCCTGCCGCGATCGTATAGCTTTCTTATCCGTGCTTTCCTATACGCGATCCTTTTTCCTATCCATGATCAATCGCTTGCATCGTCATGACCGCCTTGGCGATCGTACTGGACTGGTGCTGGATTTCAACCTCCATCTTGCACGTTTTGCGGCTGATCTCCAGCAGCTTCGGCATAATCAGAATCGGATCCTCGATCTGGACCGGCCGGAGGAAATACGTGGACAGATGATCCAGGACGTAATCCCAGCCGCTGATATCTTTAGCAGCCTTGACGGCAGCTTGACTCATCACCGTCGTCAGCACTCCTTGCGAAATCGTACCCAGATCCGTCGCCATCTGGGGCGTAATGAAACCGTGGAAGAACAGATGTCCTTCCTCATCCCGGTCCTCCGCAATGCCGTTCCAGATCAGCTGATCGAACGTCTCCCCGAGCTGAGGCTGGTTTCGCGCATCACGGAGCGCGCCGAGCACCTCCTTGCGGGTGACCGTGGCAATTAGCTTGCGGTTTTTGTCCACGATCGGCAGAAAATCGATGCCTTCCCACATCATGATCTGGGCGGCCGATGCAAGCGACGTTTTCATGCCGGCTGTCACCGGATTCCGCGTCATCGCCTTCTCGATCGGCTGCGTGTCCGCCATGCCTTCAACGTCCCGAACCCCGACAATGCCGATCACCCGGTTCCACTCATCCGTGACCGGATAGCGGTTCTGGCCCGTTTCCTGCGTGATCCGTTTAAACTCCTTCACGGTCACTGAGTTTTTCAGCTGATGGTTTCTCGGCTTTTCCAAAGCGATGTCTTCAACCAGCATGATTTTTTTCTTGATTAACCGGTCGAAAATAGCGCGATTGATCATCGAGGCTACGGTAAAGGTATCATGCCGGGAGGAAATGATCGGCAGGTCCAGCTGATCCGCCAGCTGCTTGACCTCACGGCTCGTTCCGAACCCGCCGGTAATCAGCACCCCTGCCCCCTGTTCCAGTGCAAGGGAGTGGGCGTCCTCCCGGTTGCCGACAATCATCAGGCTTCCGGCATCGATATATCGGATCATCGCCTCCACCTTCATGGCGCCGATCACGTATTTGTGCAGGCTTTTGTTCAGGCCCTGTGCGCCGCCGAGGACGTGGCCTTCCACAATTTCCACCACATCGGCGAAGGTCAGCTGCTCGGAAATGTTCCGGGGCTTGCGCTCGACGCGAACGGTGCCGATTCTCTCCTTCGTGACAACGATCCCAAGGCTCTCCGCCTCTTTCACCGCCCGATAGGCGGTCCCTTCGCTAACGCCCATCTCTTTGGCCAGCCGGCGAACGGAAATTTTACTTCCGATCTTCAGGCTTTCAATATGTTGAACCAGCTGCTCATGCTTGGTAATCGTATCATCACGTGCGTTCAACTGTTATACCCCCTAGTCCCTATCTGTACCATACTGTATCTATTATATCACGGGTGCAGCCTAAACATAACTAGGTGTATAACATAATCGCAAGGCTTTACCATGCGATTTCCGGGAGGTTTGTCATGCTGCCGGAAACTATGCCCTCCATTTTTTCGCGGCATTCCGAACCGGAACGGCTGCTTGCCTTTGCAGCAGTCAACGTTGCAAGACGACAGCCTCGGTTGCGTGTGTGGCGTTTTGACATGATCGCATGTGCTCAGGATACATATCGTCGCGGCAAACGCTTCGCAACGCACAAAAAAACTCCCCTGCCGGAGCAAAGCATGCCAAATGCATCGTAACACCGTACAGGGGAGTTCTTTTCATTTTTTTGTTCAACGGTCGTCGATTGCAGTCCTCAAAGCCCGCAAGTTCCCGCCCGGCTGACCGCTTCTGCGGCTTAATTGGCTTCCTGGCCCTTTTGCTCCTCCGGCCATTTCAGCTCCCACTGCCGCATCTTCTCCTTGCGGATCTCGTCAAGCGCCTTCTGCTTCGCTTCATCAACGCCGATCAGGTAATACAAATGCGAGGCGATGACAAGCAGGGCGAACCCGGCCCAAACCGCGCCGAACAGAGATACCCATGAGAACCCTCCGGAGAACGAAATGCTGGGAAGGGCGTATACAAGCATGCCGAGTGCTATCAGCAGGTACGCCGTGTGCTTGAATTTGTTTCTCTTCTTTTTCATGGACGTTTCGCAGCTCCTCTACTCTTGAAATCTATATTTCTACTCTATGAGGAGAAGCTGCGATTTATGAGACAAGTTTTCAGTTTTTTTCGAGGATTCGCAAAAAACGGATCGGCTCAGGCTTGATTCGGGGCGTACAAATGCGCCAGGCTGTCCGAAATGATCTTGTTTACATCCTCGATGATGATGCTCAGGCGCCGCTCCGCATCGAAGAGGCGGCGGATGTTCAGATTCAAGCTCAGCACCTCGAACGACTTCTCCATCTTCTCCATTTCGTCCTGCGACGGCATATCGCCGGACATCATGCGCTGCTGCATCTCCATTTGCCGCTGGCGGAAATCATCCAGCATCCGCTTGCTGTCAGGGTCTGCCTCCACCAGCTTCATCGCTGCCGTAATCTCCTGGACCTCCTGGCTTTCTTTCATCGCTTTTGCCAAATCATGCGCTTTATCATAAATATTCATGTTCGATTCCCTCCAAATATATGGCGGTCTATTCACCGCCTAAAGATTCGCATTGCTTACTTGCCGATTCCTTACCTCCAGAGCATCGTCAGCAGCGATTGAAACAACCCGATGAATCCGCCAAGGAGGACCCCCAGCCAAGTAATCGCCCGGAATTCCCGCCCGGATACGCTGAGAATGACCTGCTCCAGCCGTTCGACGGGAAATTTCTGCACCTGCTCTTGAACGAGCTGCGGAAGATTCACCGCCTTCATCGCTACCGGAATACTGCGCTCGAGGAACCGGAGCCCTTTATCCAATAAGCCCGGCAGCACTGCTTCAATTGCCGGCATTCGCGGGCCGATGATCGTAGCCAGGCGCAGCTGCCCCAGCCGCTCGAGCCATTCGGACCAAGGCAGGCTCTCATCCAGTCTGCGGCTGATCAAGGCTAAGCCGGGCTCACCCGCAGCCTGTTCGATCAGCTCGCCAAGCGGCATCTCTCCGTATTCCGCCAGCTTCCTTGCGATCATGTCCGCTACCGCCTCGCGGACCTTCTCGCTCTCCAGCTGTTGAATGAGCATGGGCGTCAGCTTCTGCACCATCTTCTCCTCATCTACGAAGATCGCTGCCATAGTGCCGAGAAAACCGCCGGCTTTATCCATTAAGGATGAAGCCATTTTAGTCAGCATGCGCTGGCCTTCGGCTGACATCAGCGTACTCCCAAGCTCCTTCAGCACGATATCGGCCGCCTTTTCGCCCCAGCCTTCCAATGTTTCCTTCGACCAGCCGGGAATCAGCGTCTTCAGCGGCTTCTCATGCAGCCTATACTCCTGCCAGACCGCAGCCGCTCCCTTGGCCGTCAGTCTGCGAGCGGCCTGCTCCGCCCGAAGCTTGAGCTCCTCCCATTCCTCCGCGCTCCATACCTTCAGCGCCAATTCGTGAATGCTGTCCTCCGAGCCGTTCCATTCCTGAAGCTTACGGCTGATTGCCTCCTCAACCTTGCCGCGGAATGCCGGCTTGCGGATAAATTCCTGCAGGCCTTCGCTGGTCACGAGATAATCCGAGACCACATATCCTAGCGATTCGGCGATTTCATCCTTCCGCTTCGGAATCAGTCCCGGGGTGAAGGGCAGGCGGCGGCCCAGAAAGGTGACCTCTTTGCGCGGGTGAAACAGCATTTTGATCGCAAAGTGGTTCGTGATGCCGCCGACGAATGCAGCGACCCCCACGTTCACCAAAATAAACAGCCAGTTCGGCATTTCCTACACTCCTTTTTCACGAGCAGTACAATCACCAAGGGATATATGTCCTCATATGATGCATTACATGCAAATGATCAGATGAAGTCTTCGTCTGTTCACCTAGACATCCAGTTGTTTGTCGGAAGGAGATCCAAGATGTCCAAATCGAAATCCATGTCCCGCACCAGAACCACGATATCGCTGATCCATTCAGCCGGGCTGCCGGAGAACGATATCAAGCTGGGGGACCGGCTTATTAGACAGCTCCGAATTCCAACAGATGCACCGATACAGCTTGCTTTCGGCTCCTTCAAGCAGGAAATACGCGTCAGTCCGGGAGGAAAATCCAAGTCGCTTCGCCTGAACCCTACGTTATTCAACAAATCCGGACTTCTTCCAAGCTCCTTCATGAGTGTCAAGTACTTCCCCGCGGAAAGAATACTGAGGCTCGGTCCGCTTATCGGCGTCATGGTCAGCCGCTATCAGCCAGATGACCCCGCCAAACCGTTCGGATCGATCTCTTCCTTCTGCCTGGAAATGGTAAACGCCTGCAAAAAGCTGGGCGCTTATGTGTACTTTTTCACCCCTGACATGATCGGTACCAACCCTTCCACGCTCGAAGCCGTTTCCTATCATGATGGTTGGAAAAAGGTAACCGTTCCGGCTCCTGACGTCATCAATAACCGGCTGTCTACCCGCAAACTGGAGAACAGTCCTAGCGTACAGCATTTTATGAGAGAAGTAAAATCGCGATTCGGGACACATATCTTCAATGAAAAGTTCCTGGATAAATCCGATGTCTTCGAGGCGCTTGCACCTGACCCGAAGCTGCAAAAATATTTACCTGAATCCTATTTGCTCGGCGGCTACTCGATGCTCAAAAAAATGTGCAACGCTTATCAGACTGTCTTCCTCAAACCGGTTCGGGGAAGCCTTGGCAAAGGAATTATTCGGATTACCCGCTTAGGGAACGGCACCTATCAGACGATGACCACCTCCCTTGAAGGGATCAGTAAACACTCCTACTCCTCGCTTTCCAAGCTGTTCCGCAGCTTATCCGGCAAAATTAAAAAAACGCGTTACCAGATCCAGCAGGGGCTGGATCTGATCCGAATCAATCGCCGCAATGTCGATTTCCGGGCACTTGTCCACAAAGACAAAAGCGGAAAATGGGCGGTTACTTCCGTCGTCGCGCGCATTGCGGGCGGCAATCATTTTGTCTCCAACCTTGCCCGGGGCGGCACATTATCCCCCGTTAAGGATGCGCTGGCGATGAGCGGCATCCCGCAATCACTGAAGCAGACCGCGCCCGCCAGAATGAACAGGGCGGCTCTTGACATCGCCAACGGATTAGAGGCGGCGCTCCCGTACCACTTCGGAGAGCTGGGCATCGATCTGGCGATCGATACGAAAGGGCAGATTTGGCTGCTGGAGGTCAATTCCAAGCCCTCCAAAAGCGAGAACGCTCCGCTGAGCGCCACCTCCAAGGTAAGGCCCTCGGCCGTCCGCCTTGTTCAATACTGTCAATACTTGACGGGCTTTTAAAAGGAGAAACCTATGTCTTCTAGCATAAACGGCACCATCGGTGTCATGGTATGCCGCAGACCGGGCTCGCCTCCCTTTGCCGAGAAGCATTATTTAAGGGAACTCAGCTTGGCAGCGGAGAAGCTCGGAATGAAGGTATTTGTTTTTTGTCCGGATGAGGACGCCGGCCTTCCGCTTGCTCAGGCCGCCGGCAACCGGGCAGTCAGCATCAAGGGCTACCGCTTCCATCCGGACGACGGCTGGATCAGCGGAAGCTTCCCGCTGCCTGACGTCATTTATGACCGTTGCCTGCACGGCAGCGGCCAAGAATCGGCAGCCGCCGGCGAATGGATCAGCCGATTGTTGCAGCAGGGGTCCAAACTATGGTCACGCGGATTGCCGGGCAAGGCGAAGGTGCATCAGCTGCTCAAGCGCTCCCCATTGCTGAGGCCTCATTTGCCGGCAACGATCCGTTATACCGGGGCCGATTCGCTAAGCAGAGCTCTGCTTGCGCTGAACGGCAGCATCTTTATGAAGCCCAGTGGAGGCTCCCATGGGCGCCATTCATTATATATATCCTTGAAAGAGAACCATACCGCCTTGCTGCAAGGAAGAGACCGAAGCAATACGATATTCCGGCAGACCATTCCGGCACAGGAGCTGAACACCTGGGTGAGAAGCTTTACCGGAAGGCGCAGGTTTATCATTCAACCCTACCTGCAGCTTCATAACCAAGACGGGAACCCCTTTGACGTCCGGTCACTCGTTCAAAAAAATGACCGGGGCATCTGGTCCATAACGGGCATTGCGGTTCGCCAAGGCGCCGAGCAAGGAATGACCTCCAACCTACATGGAGGCGGCACAGCCTATCCGGCCCTTCCTTATCTAATATCCGAATTCGGTGAAGAGAAGGCGCGGGCGATTATGGACACCATCTGGAATTTGTCCGCCCGGATTCCCCCTCTTCTTGAGGAAGGCTTCGGCCGGCTTGGAGAGCTCGGGATCGATTTCGGGGTGGATACCCGGGGAAAGGTGTGGATCCTTGAGGCAAATTCCAAGCCGGGCCGGCGCGCATTCGTGCTGACAGGGGATTCCAAGGCCGCCCGGCGGTCCGTCGAACATCCGATTCAATATGCCCGTTATTTATTGCTTCGACAACTTAGGAGGGTAAATACATGAGTTTGAATTTCGGTAATATTCATTTCTCGCAGCAGCCCGAAAAAGTCGTCTTTTTGTCCGGTTCCTTAATGAAAAGTTTGGGGCTCTCGAGCAGGAAAACGATCAGGCTCCGCATCGGCACCGACTCGGTGAACGCGGTGGTGAAGCCGATTGACCGATCGGGAAAGCATATCTATGTGAGTGCCGGCACGCGGAACAGTCTCCATGTACCGAGGTCCGGGCCGGTCTATATCCATTCACCGCGCGACGGAGAAGTCGAGCTCGGCCCGGTGGTCGGCGTGCTGTCCGACGGCCCTCACAATCCTTCCAATCCCTTCGGTGCCCGCACCTCGTATATCCGCCAGCTTCTGCGGGAGGGCAACAAGAAGGTGTTCGTATATGCCTTCACCCCGCGGGACATCAATTGGCAGCGAAATACCGTGCAGGGCTATATGCTGGGCACGGGCGGCGGCTTTGTCCGTAAAACGGTGCCGCTGCCGGATGTTGTTTATAACCGGCTTCCAAGCCGAAAAACCGACTTTTCGCCCTTTACCAATCAATTAAGAGACCGGTTCCTCAAACGGAATATCAAATTCTTCAATTGGTGCTTCTTTAATAAATCCGATATCTATTCAAAGCTGGACGGCGACGTGCAGGCCGGCAAATATTTGCCGGAAACCTATAACAATCCGAGCCCGGAGCGGATCAAGGATATGATGGAGCGCCATCATTTCGTTTACTACAAGCCGTCCGCCGGCAGCCTGGGCCTTGGCATTTACCGCTTAACCTATCTCCCGAAAAAGGGATATTACGCCAGATACCACGGCAACGGCGGCAATACGCTGCTAAAGTTTCCGAGCTTCGGCAGCCTGATGCGGATGCTTCAATCCAAGCACGGGTCCAAGCTGAAGAGCTACGTGATCCAGCAGGGAATCCGGCTGATCGAAATCGACGGCTGCCCGATCGATTTCCGGTTCCATATGCATAAAAACGGCAGAAACCGCTGGACCCCTGTCGGGATTGGAGCCAAGAAAGCGGGAAGAGGCAGCGTGACGACGCATATCAAAAACGGCGGCTCCCTGCTGACCCCGGAGCAAGCGCTCTCCCGAGCCTTCGGTTCAAAAGCGAATGAAGTGCTTGAACGGGCCAAAGAAGCATCGATTGCCATGTCGGAGGCTATTGAAAACCACCACGCTCATCTGCTGGGTGAAATCGGATTTGATATCGGGATTGATGACAGCGGGAAAATATGGATGTTTGAGGCGAATTCCAAGCCGGGCAGATCGATCTTCAATCATCCTGCGCTCAAGGGAGAAGGCAGAGCGTCGGTTGATCATGTGATGGAGTACAGTATGCATCTGGCCGGATTTCACAGGGGGAATGACTCGTGACCAGTCGACTTGAAGGAGATGGGAAACCGGTCGTAGCGATACTGACCATGCATGATCCGCAGAACCTGTTCAGGGGCAACCGTCAGAACTTTCAAGAAATCATCAAGACCGGCAGAGATATGGGCTTTCTGGTCTATGTCGTGACCGTGCGTGATCTCAAGCTTCAGTCCCCGACAGTTAAAGGCTATATGTTCAACAGCGCCGATCAATCCTGGGAGCAGAAGCTATGTCCTCTGCCCCAGGTCATTTATAATCGGATTCCCAACCGCGACGACGAAGCTCTTCCATGGGTACGGCGAAAAATCAAGGAGATCCAGCAGCATCCGCGAATCGACCTCTACAATCCGTACTTCTTCAATAAGTGGCGGCTGTTCTCATGGCTGAACAAATCGCGCCTGACCAAGCAATGGACGCCGCTCACCAAACGTCTCAAAGGATTCCCCACGCTGCATGAGATGATCCGGAGAAAGCCCTATCTGTATCTGAAGCCGGAGGACGGCAAGGCCGGGCAAGGCATCATGAGCGTACGATTCCAGAAAAACCGCCCGCTCCCTTACCGCATCCAGATTCAAAACCACAAGAACAGCACGACCTACAAGGCAGCCTCCATCGAGCGGCTGTGGAACCGGATCTATCAAGAAACGAAGGGAAGCTCGTATCTGATCCAGCAGGGCATCGAGCTTGCACAGGTGCACGGCCGGGCATTCGATCTGCGCATACTCGTCCAGAAGACGGAGTCCGGCAATTGGGCTGTAACCGGAATCGGCGCCCGCATGGCCGGCGCCAAGAGCATTACCACCCATGTTCCGCGCGGAGGAACGATTGAGGACCCCGAGAAGCTGCTGCCGATCGTATTCGGCCAGGAGCAGGCCGAAACGATCCTGGGCGAAGTCCGTAAAGCCGCCCTGCATATCGCTAGGCAAATCGAAAAATGCTCCGGCTATGCACATGGCGAAATGTCTATGGACCTGGGCATCGACAGCGACGGCATCCTCTGGTTCTTCGAAGCCAACTCAAGACCGATGAAGTTTGATGAGCCTGCCATTCGCAAAAAATCGCTGGAGCGAATATTCCAGTACTCCAGCTATCTAATCAATCAACGATAGGTCCGGTTCGCCGGACCAATCGGCGATTCCACGAAAGGAGGGATCATGTGGAGATCACGCAGCTCTCACTCTCGCGCCCGGATGAATGGCCGTATGTCCGGCAGCAGTGCCGGGACTTTTTCCGGCGATACGGCAATAAGCGTTTAACCCTCACCGGCGTTCAGCGCCTCAGCTCGCTGACCTACGAACAATTGAAGAAGCCCGGCACCTCCATCATCGCCGCCACCGTTCGCGGCGATGTGGGCAGCATTCCGATTGGGATGTGTTATGCAGAGGATTACGGGGAGAGCGCCTGTCTGATTGCCGTTCATCCGCTCTACCGAAGCAGAGGAATCGGTTCTTCCCTGATCCGCTCTCAGCTGAGCCGGCTCGGGCGGCTTCGCTGCAAGGTGGCCGCCGACCATATCGCAAGCCTCAAAATATGCTTTCAGGCAGGGCTCCAAGCGACTGAAATCGAACTCGGCCCCACCGGCAAGCCTACGCTGGTTTTGAACGGAGTCATGGGCGCTCCCTCAAGTTCCTTTCGCTGTGATGTCTGAATCTATTCAAGAAGGTGAATTTTTGTGTCCAAACCTGTCTTAGGAATCATGACGCTTTACCTCGATGACCGAAAAAGACTGGAAGAGCGGCATATCTACGAGCATATGATCAAGGAAGGGAAATCGCTCGGGCTCGATCTATTTGTGTTCACCCCCGCGGACGTCAATTCGGCGCAAGGCTTGATCAACGCCATGGAATATGATCCAACATCCCGCAGGTGGGGCCGCAGATGGCGGCCGTTTCCGCATATGATCTTCGACCGATGCCGTATTCAAAAAAGCGCCCGCTTCCAGCAGCTGCTGCGGTTCCGCGCGCGCTACAGGCATCTGCTGTTTCTCAATCGGCCCCTTCGGAACAAATGGACCATTCATCAGATTTTATATACGAAGAAGCGTTTCCGCCCGCATCTGCCGGATACGCGGATCGTACAGAGCGTGAATGACGTCCACCGAATGCTGAAGGAGCATGATACGGTCTATTTTAAACCGATCAACGGCACCGGCGGACGCGGCATACTGAAGATTTCCCGCATTCCCGGGGTCCCCGGCACCTATGAAGTCCGCGGCCGTAACGCCAACCGCACCATCATCAAGCCGAAGCGGATGCCCTCAGGTTTTCTTGGCCAATACTTGTCAGGCTGGGGCGTGAAGGACCGATACCTGGTTCAGGAGGGACTCCATCTGGAGCTCCCGGACGGCCGGGTGCATGACTACCGGATGCTCGTTCAGAAAAACGGATCCGGCCAGTGGGAAGTGACCGGCTGCGTCGGGCGCGTCGGGCCGCCAAAAAGCGTAACCTCCAATCTGCACGGCGGCGGCCGTGCCGCCATGATGGAGGAGCTGCTGGAGAAGTGGATCTCGGATCCGGCCAAACGGCTCAAGGTCCGGGAGGATGCCGGTCAGCTGGGAGTGGACATCGCGCAATTTCTCGACGGTCAGTATGGGGGACTGTGCGAGATCGCCCTCGACTTGGCGGTCGATAAATCGGGCAGAGTCCTTCTGATCGAGGTCAACCCGAAGCCTTCCCGGGAAGTGTTCTCGCAGGTCGGAGATCTCGAAGCTTACCGCGTATCCATCTTGAGACCGCTTGAATATGCGCTGTATGTATACAACCACAGAAAGTCGGCAAAGAATGCTTAACCGGATATCATGCGGACATTGAGCAATAGCAGAACGGCAAAAAGGCTGTTGTCCAAGAAGACCCTCTTGGAAACAGCCTTTTTGTTTCGATTCATCGTCCGTCTTACTCCGCCTGATCGTGCAGACGGAGCAGCTGTGAGAACGAATGGATGACAACATCCGCTCCCTTTAGCTCCTGATCCGCTCCGAATCCGGCATAGTGGCAGCCGATGACCGTCTGTCCGTTCTCCTTGCCTGCCTCAACATCGGATGAACGGTCGCCGACCATCCAAGCATGTCCGATGTCATGCTGATCGAGCAGCAGTTTAACAAGGTCGACCTTCGTCGATGTTTGATGCTCGCCTGCACTGTATATTCCTTCAAAAAGCGGCATGATTCCTCTTGCTTCGGCAATGCCTTTCACATAATGCTCCAGTCCGTTGCTGGCCACGAACAGCCGGACGCCGCGGCGGTGCAGCTCCTCCAGCGTTTCCTTAACGCCAGGGTACAGAACCGCGGCCTCATTCTCCAAGCCTTCAAGCTCCAGCTGAAGCAGCAGCTCGTCCGCCCTCCGGTGAGCCTCCGGCGTACCGCTTGGCAGGACTTTCTTCCAAATATCCGGAAGGAGCATCCCCAGGCAGCTAAGCATGAGCTCCTCATCCGGCGTTTCGCCTTCGTAATGGCCCTCTTCACGCAAAATGTCGAACAGCTTGTGATAGGCGGGCAGCAAAAGCGTCTCCGTTTGGAACAGGGTTCCGTCCATGTCGAAAATCATCGCTTCCGGTTTGATCAACGTTGCGGTTTTTTCCAAGTCTGGTCCTTCCTTTCACTCCTATGATTTGTCTCTGTCTCCCCTCATCATAAAGGAAGGCATTCTCAACTGCAAACGACATTTCTTGCGCACGGCATAAAAAAATCGTAACTACAAAGGACTTGTTGTGGTTATAACCTATAGAGGAATAACGAAAGGATGAAGAAGATGTCCTTGCAGAACGAATCTTCCCAGACCCAGCACATTCACAATCTGGAATCGGAGCTGCTGAAGGAGCTTAGCCGCTACGAACAAGACGAACAGGCCGCCATCTTGAAGAAGATGATCAGCCGTCTTCGCAAAGAACGTTATATCCGCAGTCCTCTGCAGGTTGTAGGCGAGATGGTTCGAACCCCGTTCATCTGGCTCCTGATGACTGCAGGGATCGCACTCCCTCTGCTGGTGTATGCTTTGCTGGTATGGGTGTCGCTTGCTGTAGAGGGATGACCCCCTTCGTTTGCCGATTCATTTCTTCCTGCCCGGCTGCCAGACCATGACGGTGACTGCACACAGAATCGATGTAATCATCGGCAGAAAGCCCAGACCTCGAGGCAGGTGCATATCGCTTTCGAAGAGCAGGCGGCCGGCAATCGCAATCATATGATTCAATGCGGCACCTCCTGCAAACCCGCAAGCCAAGGCCATGATTAGAAGCGGAAAGCCTCTCATGCCCCGGTCTCCTTCCCCCTTCGCAGGCTTCGTCTGGCAGCGCGAGCCGTCTCTACCGAAAGCCAGAACATGAAGATCGCCATGACAGGGTGCAATGCCCCTGCTGCCGGAACATTGGCCGTGAAATACTGTGCGAAAACGAGCAAAAGCAGCGCCAGCGAGCTCCACTTGTAACGAGCCGCCATGCTCCCCGCGAATCCGGCGATCAGCATGAGCAGCGGCACGATCTCAAAGATATGAACAAACATGACATGGCTTCTCCACATCGATCCATCACGAAACAGCGCCAGACCTGCAAGCAAGGTTTGAACCGCGATACAGACCGTAAGCAGCCAGGCCAATCCGACGAACGTCCCGCCAAAGAAGGTCTCCCTTCCCTTTGAAACCACTTTTTCCTTCATCATCCTGCTCCTTTTCTTGATCATCGGTATGATTCATGCCATCATCCTATCACCGTCATGTTGCGAACCTGTGACGATCCTTTGCGGGTTGCGTGAAATTTTCCAAAGTCGGCTGGAAACCGTATATAATGGGGGAAAATCAAGGTTACGCCTACCATTGGCCCAACATAGGAGGGGAAACGCACAATGTCGCACACGCTGCTGCTCGTGGATGACGAACGCAAGGTTATCGAGTTTATGGAGCCCTTCCTCCGTCAGGAGGGATTTCGGATTATAACGGCTGCCTCCGGGAAAGAAGCGCTTGACAAAGCCAAGCAGTTTAAGCCGTCCCTGGTCATCCTCGACTGGATGCTGCCGGAAATGAGCGGGATCGAGGTATGCCGGGAGCTTCGAAAAACGAGCCGGGTCGGTATTATTATGGTGACGGCCCGGATCGAGGAGACGGATAAATTGATCGGGCTGGAGGTCGGCGCAGACGATTATGTGACGAAGCCGTTTTCCTTACGGGAGCTTGCGGCCAGAATTCGATCGGTGCTGCGCCGAATGGATCAGCAGGACATGGTGCATGAAGACAAGCTGGTACGGGGAGAGCTCACAATCTCGGAATCCTCGTGCCGCGTGTGGAAGGGCGGAAGGGAGCTGCAACTGACGCCGACCGAGTTCAAAATATTGCTTACCCTCGCTGCAAGGCCGGAGGTCGTATACAGCAGACTGCAGCTGCTGCAAGCGGCAGGTGAAGATGACATCTACAATGACGAGCGAACCGCGGATGCCCATATCAGCCGGATTCGTAAAAAGATCGAGGATGACCCGGCAGCCCCCGTCTATATTAAAACCGTATACGGATTCGGCTATCGGTTTGAGCAGCCATGAGCGCAGGACGTAAAATCTTCTTCGTCATTGCTTCGTTCATCGTAGGGATGAGCGCGGTATTCGTTATGCTGACCTATATCGTAATACGCGACTCCATGGACGTGATGCTGCAGCATTCCCGCAAGGAGGAGCTCTTGGAAATATCGGAGAGCCTGACACGTTACTATACAGAGAACGGGGGGAGCTTCGCCGGTGTAGAGACCGAGGCAAGCGCGCAGGAGCCCGTGCGGAAAACCGGTCACCAGGAAAGCATTCTGCTCGTATCGCCGGACCAAACCTTACTGCTGCACCAAGGGACAGCCCAGCCAAAACTGATCCGGAACCTGGGCGTCATGCGGGAGCTTACGGCCGACGGAAAGCTCATCGGGAAGCTCTATTACTATGATACGGATGTGGCCAATCTGACCAAGCTGCGGATCGGTACGCCGACCTCCATCGCGATTTTGCTGGGAGGCGGCGCGCTCTTGTTCGTGCTGCTGTCACTCGGTGCAGCCTATTGGATATCCAGAAGGCTGACGTCGCCGCTTCGGGCGCTGATCCCGTTCATTGACCGCCTGGGCCAAGGCGAATACGGCATCCAGGCTCCGGTTGTCTCGAAGGATGAATACGGAAAGGTGGCGCTTGCCTTTAACGGCATGTCCTCCAAGCTGAAGCAGGCCGAGGTTGTCCGCCGCAATTTGGTTGCGGATGTCGCCCATGAGCTTCGCACCCCGCTGACCATCGTCCGCGGCAAGCTCGATCTTCTGCAGCAGTCCGGACAACCGATCGAGCCTACAGGCCTGCTTCCGGTTCAAGACGAGTTGATTCGACTGACCCGGCTGGTAGGTGATCTGCATCAGCTGTCCCTTGCGGAGGCAGGCAAGCTCCCGTTGGACGTGAAGCCTTGTGATATGACCAAGCTGCTGCAGCGGCTTATCGAACGGATCTCGCCCGAAACCGAGGACAAGGCTTTGGTTGTACGATTCACGAGCACTACGGCCAATACGACGGTTCCGGTCGATCCGAACCGGATCACCCAAGTATTTCTGAATCTTCTGATCAACGCGATCCGGTACACGCCGGAAGGCGGGGACATCTACGTTTCGCTTCATGAAGACGAGGACTCGAAGCGGCTTCGTATCGATATCCGGGATTCGGGCCCGGGGATTGACGAGGAACATCTTCCGTATCTCTTTAATCGCTTCTACCGTACCGACCAAGCGCGCGCCCGTCACCAGGGCGGCATGGGGCTGGGGCTTGCAATCGCCAAGGAGCTGGTTGACTCCCATGGCGGGGCTATCGAGGTGGAGAGCCGGCTCGGACGCGGGACGACATTCAAAGTCAGCTTGCCCTATCTCCACCCGGCCAGCTGACCGGATTGATTCAGTTGGGCTTTGAGACTGGTGCCATCGTCTAAGAAAATACCGCTAACGCTATGCACATGACAAAGACAGGCTGCATGAGGGGCATATTTGCCCTCCGGCCTGTCTTTTGCGTTCTGTTCATACCCTGCATGCAGCCCTATCCTCAGAAGATTTTCTTGGTCGCTCGGTCATCCTTAATGATTTCCACCGCTTCACGGAACCGGATCGAGTGGATAATTTCGCGCTCACGCAAAAATTTAAGACTGTCCTGCAAATCCACATCATCTGTCATATCGATGAGCCACTGATATGTAGCGCGCGCTTTCTCTTCCGCCGCAATATCCTCATACAAATCGGCGATCGGATCACCCTTGGCCTGAATATAGCTTGCGGTCCAAGGAACCCCGGCTGCGTTCTCATAGTACAGTGCATTGTCATGATTCGCATAGTGTGCGCCGAGACCTGCCGCCTCAAGCTCCTCCACGGTCGCATCCTTCGTCAGCTTGAACACCATCGCGGCAATCATCTCCAGATGGGCAAATTCCTCCGTCCCGATATCGTTGAGCAAGCCGATCACCTTATCCGGGATGGTATAACGCTGATTGAGATAACGCAGCGCCGCTGCAAGCTCTCCGTCCGCTCCTCCGTACTGTTCGATCAGAAATTTCGCCATTCTCGGATCGCATTTACTTACCCGCACCGGATATTGAAGCTTCTTCTCATATACCCACATGGACTCTTTTACGCCTCCTTCATTAGCTCTACGCGTTTCTACGGGCTGCATGCAACAATCGGCACACCATCGGCTGCAGCCCGTTGGTATACCCTCCTACACCTGCCAAGGCCATGGCCCTTGAGCCCATTCGAACGGATATTTGGAGTAAGCACGGCCAAAATTCTGGAGTGGTCCGTACAACTCCTGGAAATGCTTCGCGAGGATCGTTCGCTCCTGTGTCAGCTTATTGAACTGTTCAATGCTTTTAAGATCATCAGGATGGGTGTCTAGGTACAGGTTCAGCTCGACAAGGACAAAGTCCAATGCCTGCAGCTGCTCCAGCAATTCGTAGTACTTCGGATCTCCGGCCTGAGGTCTTCCATCAGTCACGGCCTTTCACTCTCCTTTAAATTTACGTGATGTGTACGGACTGTACAGTGCGGGCCACAGCGTTCCATGCCTTAACGCCTCGGCCGGACTGAACTGCGGCAGGCCCGGCGGTTGAAAGACAATAAATTGATTGACCGGCACGACATACGTTCTGTACGGTTTGGGGGGGCAAGGATCAAACGGGGAATGGAATACGGAATATACACGCTCCTCTGGATTTGCCTTCAAAGGGGATACCTCCTTCTCTATTTACGGTAGCGGTTCTTCTTATAGGGTTCTTCGTAATTAACATATGTCAATCGCCCAGAAAATGAACTTCAAAATGACAAAAAAACCCTTCCCGCGAAAAATTACCGCGAAAAGGGTTGTCTATTGGTGCAGCTGTGTCAAAACTTGATTTTAATTTGGAACAAGCCGGCCTTGCGCATAGCGGCGTAAATAATGATAACGAGCGGGCCGATAAAGAACCCGATCACGCCGACCAGCTTAAAGCCGACATACATGCTGATCAGCGCAGGCAATGCGCCGATGCCCACGGCATCCCCGATCACCTTCGGCTCCAGTACCCGGCGAATGACCGTAATCAGGATAAATAGAAGGATAAGGCCGACTCCCGTAAAGATATCCCCCACGACAAGCTGGTAGATCGACCACGGCACCAAGACGGAGCCGACGCCGAGAATCGGAAGGATATCGACAATCGTAACCAGGAGCGCAATGGCGAGCGGGTAATTGATCCCCAGCACCAATAGTCCGAGCAATGTAATGACATATGTGAACAAGCTGAGGATAAGCTGTGCCCTTAAAAATCCGAAAATGGATTTTTTCAAGCTGAGCAGCACTTCATTCACCTGCGACTGGGACGACTCGTCAAACAGAGACAGTACTTTTTCGCGCATCGTGTCCAGGCTGTAGGCGAACATATACACAGCGACAAAAAATACGATGGACGTGACAAACAGATTCGGCAAGGACTTGGCGAAGGACAAAAAGGCCGAAGATACCGAGTTGACCAGCGACTGGACATAAGATGAAATATTCGACATAAACTGTGTCAGGCTGTCCGCCAGCCCTGGCGAAATGCCGTTTAACGCGTCCTGTGCTTGAATAATCGTATGCTGCAAAAACTCGTTCGCACTTTCAAAATATTGCGGTGCCCGGCTCCAATACTCGACGAGCTGGCTGAACACCTGCACTCCGATCAAATACGCGAGTGCAAGCAGGAGCAGCAGGAACAGCGTGCTTGTCACCGTCACTGCAGCCAGGCGCTTGAATCGAAGCCGATTGATCAGGAGCCGATTGAGCGGCTCCAGGGAAATCGCAATGACGATCGCCAATAAAAACGGCGCTCCCACCGTAAACATACCGTACAACAACAAGAGCCCCAGCGCGATAAATATCAGCTGCTTAATCGACATAGTCCACTTCCTAATCCATAGAATCTAGCCGTGCTATCAGAGACTGCCCTCCGGCTTCTGATGAATAATGACTCGGGTTACGCGCAGACGGGTAGACTCCTCGACTTCAAACACAACGCCGTCAAACGTTGCTTTCCTCCCTACGACGGGGTTGCCTTCCAGCTCGTTGAACAGCCAACCGCCGATGGAGTCGATATTCTGCTCTTCAATCGAGAGCCCCGTCAAATCATTCACGTCCTCAATAAGCATGCGTCCATCTACGGAGATATAATGGTCATGCACTTCCACTTCCGGGCGCTCGTCCTCAAACTCATCATACAAGTCCCCGACGATCTCCTCAAGAATCTTCTCGGCGGTCAGAATCCCTGCCGTTCCTCCGTATTCATCCACGACAAGGGCCATCTGCTCGTGTCTGGCTTGCATTTGGCGCAGAACCTGGCTGATCTCCATCGACTCGGAAACGTCCATAATCGGTCGGACCAGCGCCGCAAGATTGCGCTGCTTGTCAGGCTCGGCCAGCAGAAGATCGGTAATGTGGACGAATCCGATAATGCGGTCCTTGTTGTCGGTTGCGACCGGATAGCGGGAATGTTTCGTCTCGGTGATAATTCGCAGATTCTCTTCTAGGGAGTAATTCGTGAACAGACAGATCATGTCGGTTCTTGGCAGCATGATTTCACGGGCCTTCAAATCGGAGAAATCGAACAGGTTGTCCATCAGCTGCATTTCATTCTGGTCGATAACGCCGCTCTTCGCGCTCTCGTTCATCAGGATGCGGATCTCTTCTTCCGAGTGCGCAGCCTCCGCCTCGCTGGCAGGCTCGATTCCGACCAGCTTCAAGATGCGGTTCGCCGATGCATTAAGCACCCAGATCACGGGCAAAAAGATCCGGTAAAACCAGAGCAGCGGCGCCGACAGAATCAGCGCAGTGCCCTCGGTTTTCTGAATGGCCAGCGATTTCGGCGCAAGCTCCCCTAATACAATATGCAGGAACGTGATGATGCAGAAGCCGACCGCAACCGAGATCGTGGTGATGACTCGTTCATCCGTAAACCCTATGCTGTGCATGATCGGGGCGACAAGAAGCTCCGATATCGCAGGCTCTCCGATCCATCCGAGACCCAGCGAGGTGAGCGTGATCCCCAGCTGCGTAGCCGACAGATAGGCGTCCAGCTTCTGATTGACCTTTAGCGCAAAGCCGGCAAGCCTGTTCCCTTCGCTTACGAGCTGGGTTAGCCGCGACTGCCGCATTTTGACCAATGAAAACTCGGCAGCCACGAACACGCCGTTCAGCAGTACTAGCAGTAATACCAAGAGCAAATTCAAAATCAGTTTCCCGACCTCAAATCCCTCTGTCATGATGATACGCCTTCTTTCCGGATTCTAGTTAGTCTTTGCTTTTCTGGACTTGAAGTCGACACCCCGGTAATACATGTCCGCCACCAGCAGGTTCGGCCCGCAGCAGCTTACCGCATCGCAATGGCAGTTTACGGTCTGATTCAGCGGGTGCCCCGTCGACCATGCTTCAAAGATGTCATCAAGCCTCTGTCCTTTAATATTACCAAAAGCCGGAATATCAGCAAAATCCGTCACGTATACGTCACCTGAGAATAAATTCACGTTTACCCGGTTGCGCCCGTCCGGATCGTTCCGGACCGTAACATTGCGCTCCGTGCGGAGACGTCGAAGCAATGCCTGATCATCCTCATCCGAGCTGCAAGCAAAGAACGGCAGCGTTCCGAACAGCATCCAAATGTCGGGATCGCGCGCGTCCAGCAAGCCGTGTATGGCTGCCTTCGTATCGGCCAGCGACAAGACCGGGAGCGAGGATGCAAAATTCGAAGCATACATCGGATGCACCTCATGCCGCTTGCAGCCCATCTCCTTGATCAGCTTGTGAATTCCGCCCAGCTTCTGATGGGTTCGATAGTTAATCATCGATTCGGCGGATATATACATCCCCGCATCACTCAGCTTCTCCGAATTAAGAAGCATCGTATCATACATACGATATGCTGTCTCCTTGGAGACCGGACGAGCGCTGTTTGCAAAACCGACCTCGTAGAAATCATCTCCGTTTAAGTAGTTGAAGGAGATATGCATGACATCCAGATAGGGCAGCATTTTTTCATATCTGCTGATATCCAGCGTCAGATTGGAGTTGATCTGCGTTCGGATCCCCCGTTCTCTCGCATATTTAAGGAGCGGCACGATCACATCATCCACCGTTTTGCCAAGAAAAGCCGGTTCGCCGCCTGTCAGGCTGATCGTCTGCAGATGCTCCACCTCATCCAGCCGCTTTAGCATCATATCGAGCGGCAGCATCGGCGCTTCCTTCATCACCAGCATATCCCCCACGGCACAGTGCTCGCACCGCATATTGCATAGATGGGTTACGGTCATTTCCACGCTGGTCAGCACATGCTTGCCATGCTGACGCAAGGATGTAATGGGATCCCACGGATCATAACTCGGCGAAATCGGCCTTAGGGCCGGTGGTGTTGGCTGTGCTGTATTACTCATGGTTTACTCACCTTATTTCTTTGAATTACCGGTTCAATCAGATACAACGTCTTTATGTACCCGGACGGCTGACAGTTCATGGTTCATTATATGATTATAGCATATCTGTATAGAAGGTCTCTGCATGTACCTGTATCGTTATTGGGCTGGTTTCTGTTCCGGCCCCGGCTCCAGCGGGTCCTCCGCAGTCGTTACTGCCATCCTCCTCGGCAGCAGCCAACGCGGGCTCCACCAGTTGGCCTTCCCGAGCAGCTTCATAAACGCCGGTACGAGCAGCACCCGAATGATGGTCGCGTCCAGAAGCACCGCAACCGTCAGCCCGAGCCCGATCGCTTTCATAACTTCATTGTCCGTAAAAATAAATGCGCCCACGACCACGGCAAGAATCAGGGCCGCGCTCGTAATCAATCCTCCCGTGCTCTCAAGACCTTCGGCTGTGCTGTATTCGTTATCCCCCGTGCGCTCATAATTCTCCATAATGCGGGAGATCATCATGACCTCGTAATCCATGGAGATGCCGAAGACTACGCAAAAGATCAGAATCGGCAGCAGGGCGAAAATCGTTCCCGTGTAAGATACCCCGAGCCAATCCGCACCGATTCCCTCCTGGAACACCCACACCACGACCCCAAGCCCTGCCCCAAGGCTGAGCATATTCATCAGGCTCGCCTTAAGAGGGAGCAGCACGGAGCGAAATGCGATCAGCAGAATCACATACGTCACGGCAAATACAAAGCCCAGCACAAGCACAATGTGTTCCTGCATCTTGTTCATAATATCAAGCTTATAAGCCGGGCTTCCGGTAACATGCGTCACCAGACCCGGCGTATCCATCATTCTCAGATCCCGGACAAGCTGAGCCGTCAATGCATGCGCCTCCCCGTATTCCGGGACTACGGCTACAACCGCCATCTTATCACGAACCAGCCGGTACTGCTCCAGCTGCTCCCGGATATCCGCACGGGACAAATATTTCGCCACTTTCTCTTCCGATCCCCGGCCGATGCTCAGATAGCTGTCAACCTGTTTAACACCAGGCATCATCCGCACTTCGTCCGTATAAGCCTTTAACGCGCGGATGCTTTGGGGATCGTCATAGGCGGCCGGAAGCTCAGCTGCAACCACAATGGAGTTCAACTCGCGTACATCGTATGCGCGCGTCATTAAATCATTGCCGTATCGGGATTCATATTTCGGCGGCAGCACCTCGGCAGCCGGAATGGCGATATTCATGTTTCTTACCGGATAAATGGCTGCCAACAGCAGCGCGATAACAGCTACGGAGATGATGACAGGATGTGCCATCACAAATCGGGAGACATTTCGCCAGAACCCGGACGGAAGGACAACTTCACGGCGCGATCTATATCTTTTCGGAAGGAGGGGCAGGGCGTGGATTCGTTCTCCCAGAATACCGAGCAGCGCCGGCAGGAGCGTATTACCGGCAAGAACCGATACGACCACGACCGTAATGCCTCCGATGCTGAAGGAGCGGAAAATCGGCAGATCAATAAAGCTCATCGCCGCAAATCCGATCAGAACGGCTCCCCCGGAGAACATCACCGCTTTTCCGGCTGTCGCGCAGGTAATCGCCAGGGCCTTCTCCACGTCCCCGTTCCTGAGCTCTTCCTTGAAACGGCTAACAATAAGCAATGCATAATCAATGCCCACGGCCAATCCCAGCATCGTAACGGCATTCGGCAGAAAATTGCTGATCGACCCGTCCGCCAGCGCCAGGAAATACAAAGCTCCCATCGTGGTCGCGACGCTCACCAGCCCGGCGATCAGCGGGAGAACTGCAGCCGTCCATGTGCCAAAGACCACTAGAAGGATTAGCAGCGCAGCAGGAATGCCGATGATTTCCGCCCGGATAATATCGCTCTTCACGGCCTCATTCATATCGGCGAATACGGCGGTATTCCCGGTAATATAAGCGTCTGCACCGACAATGTCGGGCACGTTACTGCGGATCTCCCCAAATCGCCGGAGCGCTTCCGACGCGTCCAGATTCAGAAGCACCTTCACCGCAACGATATGGTCCTCGCCGGTTTGGCGTGAGGACGTATTCATATAGATATCCCTAACATACGGAAGTGACCGCAGCGGCGCCAGCTCCTCCAAAATTCGCTTCTGCGCCGTCCCGGCCGTCAAATTCTCTTTCGTCCTGCTTACCACTACAATATCGAGGGACGCCGCAGACAGTCCGAGCCCCTCTTCAAGCTTCTCGAGCCCGACCTGTGAAGGGCTGTCCTTCGGCGTAAAACCGTTATGCTCCAGTATGGAAGGGAGCTTGAGCGCAAACGGAAGCAGCACGCAAAACAAGGCCAACCAGGCAAGAACAATGGCTTTACGGCAGCGGTAAATCTGCTGCCCCCATCTATACAGCGGTGTCGGGTGGCTATCCTGTCTCACGAGTCTACCTCCTAGTTAACAATAATCAGTCCACGTTAGCTTGTCCGATACCGGCAATCATGACGGCCAGTGTTTTGGACAAATCCACTTCATAAGGCGCGGCTAGCGGCACCCCTTCTGCATCCGTTAGCACCCGAACGACCGGACGGTGCGGTACATGGGGATGAACCTTGGAGACAACCCCGCTCTCCCCTGTGTGGAGCTTCACGGTGATCCCGGGTGGGTATATCGCGACCCGATCCCGGAACACTTCGAGAAATTTCTGTTCATACAGCGTCCCCGACCCGGTATACATCACTTCTGCCGCATGATGCGGCAGCAGCGCGGGCTTGTATACCCGCTGTGTCGTCATGGCATCATAGGAATCGGCGATTGCAACCCACTTGGCATAATCGTGAATTTCCGGTCCCTTCAACCCGCGGGGGTAGCCGCTGCCGTCCAGGCGTTCATGGTGGGAGAGCGCGCAGTGCGCTGCCATTAGCGGAATGTTGGGCTCGTTCTTTAGAATCTGATAACCGAGCTCCGTATGTCTCTGTACTTCGCGAAACTCCTCCAAACTCAGACGTCCCGGCCGCTGCAGCAGCGACTGGGATATTCTGGTCTTGCCTATATCATGGAGGAGTGCCCCGAGACTCAGCACCCGGAGCTCCTCACGGCTGTAACCGAAGGATAAGCCCAGTACCGTCGTATACAAGCATACGTTTAATGAATGGCGATACAAATTGTAATCATTGGTGTTCATATCGGTCAGCAGCACCATGCATTCCTCGTGCTCCGACAGTTCATCCATGATCGCTTCCATGACGCCGGAAAAGGCCTTTCCCAGATGGTGAAAGCTTCCTCCCAGATCCCGACGACTCTCCAATTTTTTGAAATTGCTCCGGATTGACTGAATGGCCCTGAGCCGTGTTTCTTCCGACAGCAGCTCCTGTACTACGATATCCTCTGTCATCGCATCCTGGATATACACATAACTGATCTCCAGCCCGCCAAGACGGCGGATCAGGCGATCCGTCAACTCCACACCTTCGGACAGCAGCACCAGACCGTCACTGTTATATATTTTTTTACCAATTATCATTCCCGGCTTCAACGCATCAATAGGTATTAGACGCAATCCGTCACTTCCTCTGCTATTCGTCACACGTATGGGATTTATGCGCCTGGCCTTTACAGGGTGCTGTACGTAAAAACCGGATGGTTCAGGCTTAACCAGTTCTTCATTCTGTATATTAGTGCATAATAAACAGCCAGAATACGGCAGCCAGAACAAAACGGTAAATCGCAAAATGCGTAAGCCGGATCTTCTGTATAAGCTTCATAAAGGCCAAGACAACAAAATAAGCGACAACAAACGAAACAATAAAACCTGCAATAAATACGCCGATCGTGTCCGACGTAAAGTTTCGGTAAGAATCCAGCAGCTCATAGCCGGACGCGGCACACATAATCGGAATTGCAATCAGAAACGAAAAGTCAGCCGAAGCCTTGTAGCTGACACCGCTGATCATGCCTCCGGCGATGGTGGAGCCCGACCTGGAAAACCCCGGCCACAATACGGATATAATCTGATACAAACCGATCAAAAACGCCTGCTTGTACGTCATATCATCCACATTTTCAGCGGTCAATCGAGCTTTATGTTTATTGTACCACTCCGCGAAAATCATAAAAATGCCCCCTGCGACAAGCGCAAACAAAACGGTCTGCGCATGGAACAGGCTTTTGATGAAATCTCTTGCGAAATAGGCAACAAGCAGCGCCGGGGCAATCCCCAACAATACGTGGATCAGATTCAGTCTCTTCGGCGCTGCCTTGGCAATCGGCTCGCTGCGGCTCCATCCAAGCAGTGTAAGGATACGGTTCCAGTAGACGATCGCGATCGCCAATATGGCTCCCAATTGGATGACCACCTCGAACGTCTTCATGATGGGCGTCTGATCGTCATATCCGAGCATCTTTGCCGTTAAAATCATATGCCCCGTAGAGGATACCGGGATGAATTCGGTGAAGCCCTCTACAATTCCCAATATGATGGATGTAAGAAAATCCATGTCCATCCCCTTCCTTTAACCTTTGTCCTCCTCATATGTATGCTCGGCCAAAGGAAGTTAGTCGAAGGAGATGTTCAGGATATCCAGCGGGGAACAAGCGTCTCGTCAAGCGATCCGGGTCTTGACAGCTCTTCTCTAAGCAAATCCCGGATAAATTCCGGAAGCATATAAGCCGTGTCCGTACCAAGAGCCAGTGTTTCATAGCCGATCTTGAACGTGAACATGTCCAGCGTGCCTACCCTGTATTCCCGTGTACGCTCGAGCGGCTGTCCGCCCAGCGTAATGCTTGTGATTTTATGGTAAGGCAATCCCGATGGATCATAATGAACCTGTAGTCCGTCCACTGCCAAACAGCCCAATATATAACCGCGAAATCCGAACCCCGTAATCTTCTTGTTGTTAAACTCCAGAAGCAGGCTCTCTTCCAGCGCCTGATAAATATGCTCTCCACGCAGAGTTACGACGCAGGGATTGATCGGGGACGGGCACAGACTGTGCAGCATGCCGGCGCTGATTTCACCCTTCGGAAGCGGTCCGAGCAGCTGCCCGGAATTAACGATGGCAAACTCGGCTCCCGTATGGTGCAGCACCGCCTGGGCGAGCAGATTCGCAAATGGCGATTCCTCTTCGTAATGGATCGGAAGCTTGCGGTCAATGACCGCTACCTGTTCCTGCAGCCGCTGCTCGGCCAGTTCATGATGCCGCATAATCGCCTGCTCGACAATCGGCTCAATCAGCGCTTGATCCACGGAAAGCAGCAGCCCTTCCCTGCTCATAAATCGATCATTCTCACTGCTCCGCTCCATGACTAGCCGACCGACATAATTCCCGAATTTTCCGGCACCGCATATGACGGTGCCACCGATGACAAGCGGGTTCTCAAGCACATGATGGGTATGACCGCCCAATATAATATCAATGCCTTCAATGTTTTCCGCCAATCGTTTATCCGTCGTTAAACCGAGGTGCGACAGTACAATGACGAGATCGCATTGATCCGACAGCAGCCGTACCTGCTCTGCGATCGCTTGATCCGGGTCGGAAGCCTCCCAGCCCAGCAGCTGATAAAACCCCGCGAAAGCAGCCGTCGCACCGGTGATTCCCACCCGGATGCCTTCCTTCTCAACGACGATGCTCGGCTTCATCCAGCGTGGGGGGGCACCACTCGTGGTCTCGCGGATATTGCAGCAGACGACGGGACATTGAAGACCGGCGTATAGATGTTCCAGCACATCCGCCGGAAAGGTAAGCCCTTCATTGTTGCCGATGGTAATTGCGTCGTATCCTGTCAAATTCATAATATCCACGTTCGCCTGTCCCATCGAGCCTTCCGTCTCGACAGCGGCTCTGTCCATATGGTCGCCTATATCAAGCACCAGCACAGGGCCTTGCGCGGCCGTTCTTTCCCGGGAAATAATAGCCGCCGCGCTACTCATCATTTCAAAATGACTATGTATATCATTTGTATACAGGATTGTAAGCTTCTGGTCATGGCTCTTCTTCAGCATTCAGGCGGCCTCCTCCCATGTTCGTATCACGTGATTTTCCGGTCTTTCAAGCATAACATTTTGACGAGGAATATGGTATATTGTAGCCCAGAAGAATTATGAGGTGATGCAAAATGTCGACGACTATTCCGATCCTATTATTCGCGGGGCTGGCCGATCGAATCGGTTCCGCTTCGCTTGCGTTTTCCGTACCCGCCCTTCCGATTACAGCCGGAGAATTAAAGCACAAGCTTAGCGACGCTTACCCGGACGCCGCACAGCAGATCGCGGTTTCGTTCGTAGCAATCAATCAAGAATATGCGTTGGAGGATCAGCTTATTCAGTCAGGGGATGAGGTTGCTCTGATTCCGCCTGTATCCGGCGGAGACGGTGCCGGGGAGCAGCGCTGCAGAAGCGCTCAGTCCCCCGATGGAACTTGTCTGATCACGTCCGAGAAGCTCTCGGTCGAGGAGACCGTGGCGAAGGTCCATGATGCCAACCATGGCGCAACGCTCTCTTTTATCGGCACGACCCGGGAGATGACCGGAGAGCAACGAACGGTTACGCTAGAGTATGATGCCTATATCCCCATGGCGCTAAAAGAATTGCAGCAAATTTGTCGAGACATTTCCAATCAGTGGCCTGGCACCTTATGCGCGATTTCCCACCGCATTGGCACAGTCGATATTGGTGAAACCAGCGTGGTCATTGCCGTCTCTTCGCCTCATCGAAACGACTGCTATGAAGCAAGCAGGTATGCCATCGAGCAGCTGAAGCGAACCGTCCCGATCTGGAAAAAGGAAATCTGGGATGACGGCTCCGAATGGAAAGGCCCGCAAACTGGCCCATGGGACCCGACTGCTAGGCTATAAGACTTATTCAATCATTGTAAAACCATAATTTTCTTGCTAAGATGGTCTTAACTTTTCATTTATATAAGGGCAAGAGGTGCAATGATTTGAGAGTACATGTCACGGACCTGAGACCCGGCGATCACATCCAACAAGATGCATTCAACAGTAACGGCGTTCATGTTCTTCGCAAAGGAACGATTCTGCGCATGGAGGACATATCCAAGCTCCTTCAGCACGGCATCGATTATATCGATATTTCCCCCCGCCAGCTTGCAGAATCCATCGAGCTGCTATCCGATATCTCGGAATCGTTCCGACAGGTTCAACCGCAGTTCAATCTCGCGTTCGACGGGTGCAGATCCATGTTCGAGGAAGCGGCAATGACGGGAAAGTTTAATGAATCCGTCGTCGACGACACCTTTCATCCGCTCGTCGACTCGCTCAGCGAACAGAAGGACGTGGTTTCTCTCCTGCTTCTGTTTAATGGCAAGGATGATTACACCTACCGCCACTCCATTCAAGTTGGAATGCTGTCCTATTATATCGCCGAATGGATGGGCTATTCTGAGCAGGAAGCGTATGACATCGGCAAAGCCGGCTTCCTCCATGATATCGGAAAGTGCCGAATCCCCCGGGAAATACTCGATAAACCCGGCAAGCTGACACCGGACGAATATGAGCAAGTCAAGCTGCACACCATTTACGGCTACGAAATGATCTATGAATCAACGCAGGACAAAATCACTGCAACCGTGGCCCTCCAGCATCATGAACGGGGCGACGGCTCCGGATATCCGAAAGCGATCGGCGAGGATCAGATCCACCCCTACGCGCAGATTTGCGCAGTCGCCGATGTCTACAGCGCCATGACGACCAACCGGGTGTATCAATCCAAGCAGCAGCTGCTGACCGTTCTGCGGGAGCTCTACGGCCTCAGCTTCGGCAAGCTGAACGGGAAGGCGACTCATGCGTTCATCCGGCAGATGCTTCCATATTTCATCGGTAAAAAAGTCGTCCTGACAACCGGCGAATCAGGCATCATCGTTGCGAATAACCAGTCGGACTACTTCCGTCCCCTCGTTCAAGCCGGAGAGCGCTTTATTGATCTGTCCAAGGAACCGGATACCGAGATCCAGGAGATCTTGCTCTAAAATGAACTCATGCCTTACGTATTTACATAAACGAAAATTCCCCTGCGATTGAAACAGCAATCGTCCGGGGAATTTATTTGTAGAACAGATTACCGCCAATACATCGTAAAGCAAGCCGTCCCACAGGCTTCCCCGGTTATATACGGAACAAGCTCGCAGTTTATTCGAATGTTGGTAGGTTTGCATTTCTGGAGAAGCCCCGCTCTTTTGTAAGGCTTATTGTCCGAGTAGCGACGATGCACATTCAATGTCTGAAAAAACTCGAAACCACCGCGAAATGAGAAATATTTGCCTCAGCGAAACCTCGCAATAACAGAAAGATGGGCTGCCCAAGATCTGTGATCTCGCGGGCAGCCCATTCTTCGATGTCAGCCTATATTCTAATCCTGCTTGGAAGTTATTAACCGATGGAGCCTTCCATTTCGAACTTGATGAGGCGGTTCATTTCGACCGCATACTCCATTGGCAGTTCTTTCGTGAACGGCTCAATGAAGCCCATAACGATCATCTGAGTAGCTTCGTCCTCGGTAAGACCGCGGCTCATAAGGTAGAACAGCTGATCCTCGGATACCTTGGATACAGTCGCCTCATGCTCCAGCGTAATGTTGTCGTTCTTGATCTCGTTGTATGGAATCGTATCGGATGTCGACTCATTATCGAGAATCAGCGTATCGCACTTGATATTCGCCTTCGCGCCTTCGGCGTTGCGGCCGAACGATGCCAGACCGCGGTAGGTTACTTTACCGCCGTGCTTACTGATCGATTTCGATACGATCGTTGAAGTGGTGTCCGGAGCCAAGTGAAGCATCTTCGCACCTGCATCCTGGTGCTGGCCTTTGCCTGCAACCGCGATGGACAGCACCATGCCTTTGGCGCCGCGTCCTTTCAAGACAACGGCAGGGTATTTCATGGTCAGCTTGGAGCCGATGTTGCCGTCGACCCATTCCATCGTTGCATTCTCTTCCGCAACCGCACGCTTGGTCACCAGGTTGTAGATGTTCGGCGCCCAGTTCTGGATCGTCGTGTAGCGAACACGTGCATCCTTCTTGCAGATAATCTCGACAACCGCGCTATGAAGCGAGTTCGTGCTGTAGATCGGAGCCGTACAGCCTTCGACGTAATGCACGAAGCTGCCTTCGTCGGCGATGATCAGCGTACGCTCGAACTGACCCATGTTCTCGGAGTTGATACGGAAGTATGCCTGCAGCGGAATTTCGCACTGCACGCCTTTCGGAACATAGATGAAGCTTCCGCCGGACCATACCGCACTGTTCAGCGCGGCAAATTTATTATCAGCCGGAGGAACGACCGTTGCGAAGTATTCTTTAAAGATTTCCGGATGCTCTTTCAGAGCGGTATCCGTATCCATGAAGATTACCCCTTGATCTTCAAGGTCCTTCTGCATGTTGTGGTACACCACTTCGGATTCGTACTGTGCCGATACGCCTGCAAGGAACTTCTGCTCCGCTTCCGGGATCCCGAGCTTGTCGAAGGTTTCCTTAATTTCGGCTGGAACCTCCTCCCAAGTCTTCCCTTGCTTCTCGGACGGTCTGACATAGTACTGGATGTCGTTGAAATCCAGCTCGTCGAGATCGCCGCCCCAACGCGGCATCGGCATTTTCTCGAACTGCTCCAGTGCCTTCAGGCGGAACTCCAGCATCCATTCAGGCTCATTCTTAATCTTGGAAATTTCCGTAACGACCTCGCGGGTCAATCCTTTACCGGTTTGAAAAACGGCTTTGTGCTCGTCACGGAAACCATATTTATACTCTTCTAATTCGGGTGCCTTTTTAGCCATTTGACTTACCTCCCTATCGATCTATTGTCATTCGCTTACTTCGCGTCTATTCCTTTTCGGAGTGCGTTCCACGCGAGTGTTGCACACTTAATGCGGGCAGGAAACTTGTTAACACCGGATAGGGCTTCAATATCCTCGTACTCTTCGAATTCAACGTCCTCGCCCTGCATGAGGGAGGAGAACCGGTCCGCCAGGCTCAGCGCCTCTTCGAGCGATTTGCCTTTTACGGCGTCCGTCATCATCGAGGCGGAAGACATGCTGATGGAGCAGCCTTCCCCCGTATATTTGGCATCAGCCACGACCCCGTTCTCAACTTTCAGCTGCAAGGAGATTCGGTCTCCGCACGTCGGGTTGTTCAAATCGACCGTTACCGCGTCGTCCTCGAACTTTCCGCGGTTGCGGGGATTTTTATAATGATCCATGATGACACGTCTGTATAAATCATCAAGTTGCATCGCCAAAATACTCCTTTGTCTGGATTAAGGCGCTAACTAACCGATCAACGTCCTCTTCTGTATTATACAGATAAAAGCTTGCGCGTGCCGTAGAAGATACTTTCAGCCAGCGCATCAGCGGTTGACAGCAGTGATGGCCTGCCCGGATCGCGATGCCCTGCGCATCAAGAACGGTTGCCACATCATGCGGATGAATATCGCCGAGATTAAAGGTAACGATCCCGACCTTGCGCTCGCGCGGGCCGTAAATCGTCACGCCCTCAAGCTCGGACAAACGATTCATCGCATAAGCAGCGAGCTTCTCTTCATGCTGCTCGATGGCATCCATGCCGATCTCCTGAAGGAAATCGATGGCTGCGCCAAGACCGACAGCCCCGGCAATGATCGGCGTTCCCCCTTCAAACTTCCAAGGGAGCTCCTTCCACGTCGACTCATACAAGCCGACATCGTTGATCATTTCGCCGCCAAACTCGATCGGCTCCATTGCCTCCAGCAGCGCCTTCTTGCCGTAGAGCGCCCCGATGCCGGTTGGAGCACACATCTTGTGTCCGGACAAGGCATAGAAATCGCAGCCTATATCCTGAACATCCACCTTCATGTGCGGAGTGCTCTGCGCACCGTCTACAACGATGACGGCACCGTGACGGTGAGCGATTTCGGCTATTTGCTTCACAGGATGGATCACGCCCATGACATTGGAGACATAAGCGATCGCTACCAGCTTCGTACGGTCTGTGACCAACGCCTCGACATCCTCGACGCGAATCGTGCCGTCAGGCTGCAGCGGAATATATTTCAGCGTAGCGCCGGTGGCGATGGCCACCTGCTGCCACGGAATGAGATTGCTGTGATGCTCCATTTCGGTCAGGACGATTTCATCGCCGGGACCGCATACGGAGCGTGCATAAGACGAGGCAACCAGGTTCAGCGCCGTCGTCGTGCCGCGCGTGAAAATAATTTGCTCGGAGCTTTCGGCATTAATGAAACGGGCGACCTTCTCCCGTGCTCCTTCATAGGCGTCCGTCGCACGGCTGCCGAGCGTGTGAACCCCGCGGTGGACGTTGGAGTTCTCCCATTCATAATACCGCTTGACGGCGTCTATTACGACCTTCGGCTTCTGTGAAGTCGCCGCATTGTCGAGATAGACCAGCGGATGTCCGTTGATCTCCTGATGGAGGATGGGAAATTGCTCTCGAATCCGGGCAATCATTGTCCCAGCTTCCTTTCAACGAGCCCCTGCAGCTGGTCACGAAGTCCCTCCAGCGGGATTTCGCTGACGACCGGAGCGAGGAAACCGTAAATGATGAGCGATTCCGCCACCGTGCGTGAAATTCCGCGGGACATGAGGTAGTAAATCTGCTCCTGGTTCACTTGACCGACGGATGCAGCATGACCTGCAGTTACGTCATCCTCATCGATGAGCAGAATCGGGTTGGCGTCGCCGCGCGCTTTCGGGCTAAGCATCAGCACCCGTTCGGTTTGCTGACCGTCAGCCTTCGTTGCACCCTTCTCGATCTTCGTAATCCCGTTAATGATCGCTTGCGCTTCTTCGCGCATGACCGCGCGGGTAATCATCTGGGACGCCGAGCTCTTGCCGAAATGCTTCGCTTGGGTGGTGTAATTGATCTTCTGGGAGCCGGAGCCGACCGCGATGACCTTCGCATCGGATGTCGAACCGTTGCCCTTAAGAACGCTCATCGTATCGCTTGCCGTATCCCCGTCGTTCATCTCTCCGACAATCCATTCGATGGAGCCGTCGTTCTCGACGACCGCGCGGCGATACGTGACGTCCGTTGCTTCAGCAGCCAGCTGATGCACTGATGCATAGCGGACCTTGGCGCCGTTCTTAACGAACACTTCCACCGCTCCGTTATGGGTCACAGAAGCGTTCAACGCATCGGACACGTAGTTATCGACATAAGTTACCATGCTGTTCGCTTCGGCAACGACGAGAATATGCGGAGCAAAGGTTGCACCGGCGTCGTCTGCCAGCAGCACCGCCTGCATTGGAACGTCAACTTCGACATTTTTCGGTACATACAGGAATACCCCGCCGTTCCACACCGCCGCATGCAAAGCCGCCATTGCGTGTTCATCCCGCTTAACCGCTTGATGCAGGTAAGGCTTCACCAGATCCTCGTGCTCTTTAACCGCGGTTTGCAGATCGGTGAAAATCACGCCTTTCGCTGCAAGCTCAGGAGCGAGGCTTACATGGACCGTGCCGGAGTTGCGCTGAATGATCAAGCCGCCCTCACGGGAGCCTTCGACAAGCTTCGCAACATGCTCTGGCAATTCTTCAAAGGAAGCTAGCTTGCTGCTTTCTTTATATTCGCCATAGCTTTGGATGTTCCAGCGCTCGATGCGCTGCTTCTCCAGCTTTGGCAATTCCAACTGGCCGGCCAGTTCCAGAGAAGCCAGACGGCTCTCTGTCAGCCAGGCCGGTTCCTGTTTACTTTCGGACAATGCCTTCAAAGCCTCAGCGTTGACCGGAAGAATGGTTTGTGTAGTCATATCGTTTCCTCCTCCCGTCAATTTACGCGTCTTGACCTACAGTTTCATCGGTAATTCCCAGCTCTTCCTTGATCCAGTCGTAACCTTCGGCTTCCAGCTTCTCGGCCAGCTCAGGGCCGCCGGATTTCACGATGCGTCCTTGCATCATAACGTGTACGTAATCAGGAGTAATATAGTTAAGCAAGCGCTGATAGTGGGTAATAATCAAGAAACCGCGCTCTTCCGATTTCATGGCGTTCACGCCGTTTGCCACGATTCTCAAAGCATCGATATCGAGACCGGAGTCGATTTCGTCAAGCACGACAATTTTCGGCTCGAGCATCATCATTTGCAGGATTTCATTACGCTTCTTCTCGCCGCCGGAGAAGCCTTCGTTCAAGTAGCGGTGAGCGAACTCTGGGTTCATCTCAAGCTCCTTCATCTTGCCTTCCATCTGACGGATAAACTTGATCAGCGAGATTTCATTGCCTTCGCCTCGGCGTGCATTGATGGAGCTGCGCAGGAAGTCGGAGTTCGTTACTCCGGCAATTTCGCTTGGATACTGCATGGCGAGGAACAATCCGGCGCGTGCACGCTCGTCAACCTCCATCTCGAGCAGGTCTTCATCGTTCAGAAGAACCGTACCTTCCGTTACTTCATATTTAGGGTGACCCATCAAAGCGGAAGCGAGGGTACTCTTACCTGTACCGTTAGGTCCCATGATGGCGTGAACTTCGCCGCCTTTCATCTCAAGGTTGATCCCCTTAAGAATTTCCTTCCCTTCGATTTGTGCTTTCAATCCTTCAATGACAAACTTTGTTGACATATTAGATTCCCTCCGTTGAATAGGTAGTGTATTATGGTCCTATATGATAACAGGATTGTACGCCCTGATTTCATAAAAAGAAGCAAGAAAGAAAAGTGATTATTTATTTATAATTATTCTAAACTGATTCTCACTGATTCTCAAGCCATTTTATAATAATACAGGATGCATTTCAACCGGACAAGCCTTTTACGGCTAAGCGGCAGACTTCCCCTTCATCAAAACAACACCTGATCGTCATAACCTCCGATTATCCTGTAGCATAACCGAAACTAAGGGCACCAATAACCAGCAATTCCCATCAACAATTAAAAAGCAGGCCTGACCCATCGGCGGTCAAACCTGCTTGTTGTTCCCTGTTCATGGCTAGCTGCCATCGAGATGCTGCATGCGTTAAACGCCACAGCACCCGGCGACGGCTTTCACAAACGCTCGTCGCCGGACGGTACAAGTCTAACAGCATGAAGCTTGTGATGCGATTGGCGATCGAATACGATCCTTCTTTATGCCATGAAGAACAGGTGAACTAAACTTCATCCTATGAAACAGCCTCTTTATCCCAAGAAAGAGCGCAGCATCCACATATGCTTCTCAAGGTCGGCCTTAAAGCCCGTGAACATATCCGCCGTCGGGGCGTCGCCTGCTTCCTCGGCCATTTCGATCCCTTCTGCAAGCTCTTCCGAAACCGTGGCAAAATCCTCGATCAGCGCCTGCACCATGCCCTTCGTATCCTCATTGCCGGATGCTTCCTGCACGGTTGCCAGGTCCAGATATTCTTTCATGGTTGCCGCCGGCTTGCCCTTGAGGGCAAGAAGCCGCTCTGCAACCTCGTCCATTTTCAGCGTAATTTCATTATACAGTTCTTCAAACTTCACATGAAGGGAATAGAACTGCTGCCCGGTAACGTACCAATGGTAATTATGAAGCTTCACATAGAGCACGTTAAAGTTTGCAACCTGCTGGTTCAACAGCTGCTCCAGCGAGGAGCTTTTCGTTTTTCCTGCGGATTTGCTAGACGATGTTTTTGCCATGGTTAATCCCTTCCTTTTCTATATATAATGCACCCTGTGACACGCAAAGGAACGGCCGTCAGCCGTCGGCATCCTTCTGCTGCAAGGCATGCCGCCTTTCACGTAATCCTTCAATTATATAGGAGCACAAATCTGCGCTTGGGCGTCTATTTGTAGTTTACCCCTTGAGCCGATATGCGAATCATACTCCTTTCGCATATTCCGCAGCCGTCCAAAAAATTATACAAAATTCGCGAAAAACCGTTATACTAGGTAATACCAAGCAAAAAAGTTGGCTTTAAGTTTTCTTCTATTATATTTGGGGGTGACCATCCATGTCTGCATATCATCCGCTGAGCGCAGAGGAAGCTATACAGTTAGCAAGAAGTATCCCGGGCCGGTTCCCGGAGCATGCCGAGCTGGAGTGCCGGGAAATCGGCGACGGCAATCTGAATCTGGTGTTTCACGTCACCGCCAAAAATACGGCTGATAGTATCATTATCAAGCAGGCCGTTCCTTATGCAAAGGTCGTCGGCGAATCGTGGCCGCTGTCTCTGGACCGTGCGCGAATCGAGCGTTTGGCCTTAGAAACCGAGCATAAGATCTGCCCGGAACTTGTACCTGAGGTCTACGGATATTCCGATGAGCTTGCCTATACCGTGATGGAGGATCTGAGCGAATATACGATTATGCGCAGAGGGCTCATCGAAGGCCAAGCCTATCCGAAATTCGCCGAGCATATCGGGGAGTTTTTGGCGAGAACGCTCTTCTACACGTCGGATCTCGGGATGAATCAGCAGGAGAAGAAGGTGCTTGCCGGCCAGTTCGTGAATCCCGATTTATGCAAAATCACCGAGGATCTGATCTTCGAGGATCCTTACCGGAAATCGGACAACAACAATTATTCCGAGGCGATCGAGGATGAGGCGGAGGTGCTTCGTTCCGATACGGAGCTTCACTTCGAAGTCACGCTGCTTCGCCATAAGTTTTTGACGCAGGCGCAGGCGCTGCTTCACGGGGATCTTCATACAGGAAGCATCTTCGTCAAGCCGGATTCGACCAAGGTCATCGACCCGGAATTCGCCTTCTTCGGGCCTATGGGATTCGATATCGGCGCGGTCATCGGCAATCTGCTGCTCAACTATGCGTCGCAGATCGGATGGTCCTCGGATGAGCAGACACGGGCTGCCCGTGAAGCAAGACTTATTGAGATGGCGCGGGGCGTATGGACGCATTTCGAGAGCGGTTTCCGCCTGCTCTGGAATGAAGGTCTGCAAGACGAGATGTCCCGTACGGCAGGCTATCAGGATTATTACATTTCCCAGATTCTAAAGGATACCGCCGGATTTGCCGGCTGCAAAATGATACGGCGCATCGTAGGCCTGTCTCACGTGGCCGATATCGACACGATCCCGGGCGACAAGGGCAGGGAAGCGGCTCAGCGTAAAGCATTGGCAATCGGCAAGAGCCTGGTGCGGCACCACCGCTCCATTCAATCCATTGATGATATCGTAACATTGGTCGAACAAGCATCCCAAGGAAATGAGGTATCGATATGAGCGGTATGACCACCGATAATTCCACCACCCATGAACCGCTAAGCTCCGTATATTGGGGCGGAGACCACCTGGTATTGCTAGACCAGCGGCTTCTGCCCGAAGAAATCGTCTATCTGAAGCTCTATACCCCCGAGGAAGTCTGGGAAGGCATTCATTCCATGAAGGTTCGGGGCGCGCCGGCGATCGGCATCGCGGCCGCCTTCGGAACTGTGCTTGGAGGACTCCGTTATGAAGGCAGCGATGCCGGCGGATGGCTCGAGCAGGTTGTCAAGACGAGCGAATACCTGGCCACCTCCAGACCGACAGCCGTCAACCTATTCTGGGCGCTGGACCGGATGAAGCTTGCCGCGGCCAAGCTCGCTGCGGACGGCCTCGATATCAGCGGGCTGAATGCGGCATTCCTGGCAGAAGCAGAAGCCATTCGCGCGGAGGACGAGGATGTTTGCCGCCGAATCGGCGAGAACGCGCTGCCGTTCTTCAAAGACGGTATGGGCATCCTTACGCACTGCAACGCAGGCGGCTTGGCAACGGCCAAATACGGTACCGCGCTGGCGCCGATGTACCTTGCCCATGAGCAGGGCATGAAGATCAAGGTGTTCGCGGACGAGACCCGTCCCGTGCTGCAAGGCGCGCGGCTGACCGCCTTCGAGCTGCAGCAGGCCGGCATCGACGTAACCCTCTTGGCGGACAACATGGCTGCCATGGTCATGTCCAAGGGTTGGGTGCAGGCGGTTATCGTCGGAACGGACCGCGTCGCCGCGAACGGCGATGTCGCCAACAAGATCGGCACTTATGGCGTAGCCGTTCTGGCGAAGGCGCACGGCATTCCGTTCTATGTAGCCTGCCCGTTATCTACGATTGATCTGGAGACGCCTACCGGCGCCGATATTCCGATCGAGGAGCGACCGGCGGAGGAAATCACCGAGGGCTTCGGCAAGCGCACGGCTCCGCAAGGCGTAAAGGTGTATAACCCGGCCTTCGACGTAACGCCGCACGAATACGTCACCGCGATCATTACCGAGAAGGGCGTTGTACAGGCGCCATATCACGAAAATTTGAAGAAGCTGTTCGAATAGCTGCAGCTTAATCACTAACAAAACGGACACCACGATGATCGGTGTCCGTTTTTTATGTTACGATCCTGACACTCTCGATGCCCTGGGAAAGGAGAGCTTTCATTTACGAAATCGCCTTGCTGCATAAAACACCATTACAACATCCGAAGAATTGCATCTTTGCCTTGCAGTCCCGGATGGATGCCCCATTTCTCCGCCTCCAGCGTCACCGATTCCAGAGGTGCCTCCAGAAGCTGTTCCAATGTTCGCACGCCTACGGCTCTCCCTGCAATGATCTTCCGGTCCGCAAGCTTATCGTTCAGCAGACCGACATCCAGCGCGCCGCACATAATATAACCGCGGGAAGTATAGACGGCCAGCAGCGTCGTCTTTGGCAGCTTAACCTCGACCCCCATGACGGTGTGTCCTTCAATGTCAATCGGCAGCAGCGTAACCAATCGGCTTAACCCCCTCTCACATCAGGTCTAGAATTATGTTTATTCTTTTATTGCCGACATGGTGCGAAAGGCCCTTTCGCTGCCTGAGACGTTCCTCTCAGCGGCATTTGTGCAAATGTCTATTAAAGCGAAGATAATCATGTACGAGCGTGTGACATTAGGACTATGAAAATCTCAAAATTATGGTATATTTGATTCAGTAGAAACATATGAAAGCTGGTGAATGATAAAAGCTATGAACACAAACCCTGACATCGAGGACCACGGCTTTTTATTTAACGTTGATATTTTGGTTAAAAGCCCCTCCAACGCACTGGCTTTACAATATTTGCTTGAAATGCTGAACGGCAAATCCGAAGTCGTCGATTTCCGGATCAAATCCGGCATGGAGCTTGGTGAAATCATCAATACATTGGTCCAAGCCAAGAAAACTTCCGTCATCACGAAAGCCTCACAGAAGATGACTCCCGCTTCTCTCCCTGTCGAGAAGACCAAACCGTCCCAAGCGGCATCCCCGCCTGCAGCGCAGAACGGATCGGCCAGCAAACCTCCCGTCACGGCTTCGGCTCCCGAAACCGGAACAGATCCTTTCGAGTGGATTAAAATGTACAGCAAGGATAATCGCCTTGTTCGCCTGACGACCAATCGCCACGGCAAACAAACCAGCCTCCCGTGCCGTATTCTGAATTATGATGAGAGCAATTTCCTGGTCAACGTCTATCATGTCGACGAGAAGCAGGTATATACGTTCAAGCTCAATGAAATTGACGAGTTCAGCGTCAGCTGAACGTCTGTAATAGGGTTGCAGAAAGATAAAGAAACGGCCCCGCCCTCTCCCTTTCCTTGGGATGGACGAAGCCGTTTCTTCTTGTCTGCCATGCTCTTATGCCTTGCTTCGGGACAACGCTGCCGACAGCAGCATAATCCATCCGACGATGAACGATACGCCGCCGATCGGCGTAATGGCTCCAAGCCACTTAGCACCCGAGATGCTGAGCACGTACAAGCTGCCTGAAAAAATGATCACGCCTGCAATAAACAGCGTTCCCGCCCAGTACAGCTTGCGCGACTCTCCAAGCGCACCTGCCAGAATGCCCGCGATCAGGACAGCAATCCCGTGAATCATATGATAATGAACACCCGTTTCATATACGGCAAGCTCATCTGCCGAAATCTTTCCTTCCAGCATATGCGCTCCGAAAGCTCCGATCGCCACGGACAGCGCCATCAAGACCGAGCCCCAAGCTATAAATGTCCGACGCATTGGTTTCAATCCTTTCTTCTCATACGGGCGTTATCCGCCCCGCTATGCCTTAAGTTTACCGGATGATACGAAGCTTTTCCACCGGTTGGCGGCAGGATTGGACTTGATTTAAGGTACATTTTGTGAAAAATTAATAAGGATGCCTAATCAAGCTTCCCTGTGGACGGCATGTATATCGAAAGTCATTCCAAGTAAGGAGCGATTTGTATTCATGGATCAACGTTCTAGCTCGTCGCCTTCCGGAGACAAGCCTGCTTCAAGCCATTCGACAACGACCTTCATCCCTCCCGAGGATCGGAAGCACTCCCGCTTCGGCATTGCTTCGTTCATCCTGTCGATCGTAACGCTGCTCGGTTATATTTTTCTAGGCGCGCTCGGCACGACAATGGTCGAGCCGTATATCACCGAGGCTGGCGTGCTGCAGCCGACCCAGGAAACCGTGGAGGCGATGACTACGCTGGCCGCAGTATTCATCATCGTCATGATCATCAATCTGGCCGGACTCATTCTCGGGATCGTTGGGTGCTTCTCCAAAATCCGCAAGCGCACCGTTGCGGTCATCGCTACGATCGTAAACGGCGTCGTCGTACTAACGATAGGAGCATTATTCCTCTTCGTATTGAACGGATAATCGCATATGCCTAACCCATCGCGAAGACATCTTGTTCGCCGAATCGGCGGGAAGATGTCTTTTTCATGGCTTGCACCGATTCGCACTCACATATCGCTCTTTCTTCCGAATATAATGAAATACTACAGCCGAATGAAGGCAGCAGTGTCAACGCCAACTTGGGAGGTGACTGTCCATGCAAAGCAAAGATGCACACTCGTTCGTCGTATCCCGCGAAGACTGGTCGCTGCACCGCAAAGGCTACCAGGATCAGGTGCGCCACCAGCATAAAATCCGCGAAGTGATCAAGCGCAACCTGCCCGACCTCATCACCGAGGAAAATATTATTATGTCCGACGGCAAGCAGATCATTAAAGTTCCGATCCGCAGTCTTGACGAATATCGGTTCATCTATAATTACCAGAAACAGAAGCATGTCGGTCAAGGAGACGGAGACAGCAAGGTCGGTGACGTTCTCGGACGCGACCCTGCCTCTGCCCAGCCCGGTAAAGGGGAATCGGCCGGCGATCAGGCGGGCTATGATATTGTGGAAACCGAGGTCAGCTTGGAGGAATTGGAGAACATGCTGTTCGAGGAGCTCGAGCTCCCGCATCTTCAGCCCAAAGACAAGGAGCAGATCGAGACGCAATCCATCGTCTTTAACGATATCCGCAAGAAAGGCATCATGTCCAACATCGACAAGAAGCGGACCATTCTTGAAAATCTGCGGCGCAACGCCAGAGACGGCAAGCCCGGCATCCATGGCATCAGCCCCGACGATCTCCGCTACAAAACATGGGACGATACGGTTGTCCCTGAATCAAATGCCGTTATTATCGCCATGATGGATACGTCAGGCAGTATGGGCTCCTTCGAGAAGTACTGCGCGCGAAGCTTCTTCTTCTGGATGACCCGCTTTCTCCGCAGGCAGTACGAAAAGGTGGAAATCGTATTTATCGCCCACCATACCGAAGCGAAGGAAGTGACCGAGGAGGAGTTCTTCACCCGGGGCGAAAGCGGGGGCACGATCTGTTCATCGGCTTACCAGAAGGCACTCGACATCATCCATAACCGGTATCCTCCTGCCAACTACAACATCTACCCTTTTCATTTCTCGGACGGCGACAACCTCACCTCCGATAACGAACGATGCGTCAAGCTGATCGGCGAGCTGCTGAAGGTAAGCAATATGTTCGGATACGGCGAGGTCAACCAATACAACCGAAGCAGTACGCTAATGTCCGCTTACAAGAACATTAAGCTGGACCAGTTTATGTATCATGTCATTAAGGATAAGGGCGAGGTGTACGAGGCGCTGAAGACATTTTTCCGGAAGCGGGAAGGAGCTGCTGTGTAGCTGTTCGCCCCGCGAGAAAAATAACCTTTTGAAAATGGGATTCATCGCAAACGGAGGAGGTACTGCCTCCTCTTTCTTATGGGGATTGCTCTCGTCTCGCCTTGCCTCAATTCCTCTACCCATTGCCGCTAACAAGCCGAATGCGAGCCGGCACGCCGGCAAGCACAGCCGCACCGAAATCAAATGAATAATCTGTCTTCATATTGTTATCTCGCTGTAGCCTCAGGTTCATTATTTTGTCACCTTCTACTCCTCCGAAGATGATAGTATTAGCTATGACATCTTGTTGCAGGATTTTGCAGAATTCGATCCATTATTACATAAGCTGCAGCTTCTGCTAAATGAAAGGGAAGGTTTACCATGTTCCAAATGACACATCCATATCTAGACATCCAGACGTTTGTGAATATGTCCTACATATTATCACGGCAGCTGTTGCAGGGCGGAGCAGGCCCATGCCGCTCGAAAGGGGGAGTGGGCCGTGCCCGGATCCGGTAAGTCGCACTCGCGTTATATGCCCGGTCTTGACGGGCTCCGCGCCCTGGCGCTCATCGGCGTCATGGCGTATCACTGGGGCTTTGGCTTTGCAAGCGGCGGATTCCTCGGAGTCAGCTTGTTTTTCGTGCTGTCCGGATATCTAATCACGGACATCCTTACATCGCAGTGGCATCATCACCGCCGAATCGACTTGAAGGACTTCTGGGTCCGAAGGTTTCGGCGTCTGCTGCCGGCCATCATGATCATGCTCCTCCTCATCGTTGCATGGGTAACCCTGTTTGATCGCGAGCGTCTGCCAAACCTTAGGGGCGACGTGCTCGGGGCGATCACGTACATAAGCAATTGGCAGTTTATATTCGAGCAGCAATCCTATTTCGAATCCTTCGGTCCCCCTTCGCCTCTTGGGCATTTCTGGTCGCTGGCTGTAGAGGAGCAGTTCTATCTGTTGTGGCCGCTGATCATGCTGGCCGGCCTTAAGCTGTTCCCGCGAAGAGGCCAGCTGTTCGCGTTCATCGCGGCGGGAGCCCTTCTGTCGGCCGCGGTCATGGGTGTGCTGTATCAGCCTGGAACGGATCCAAGCCGTGTCTATTACGGGACCGATACAAGAGCCTTCGGCCTGCTCATCGGAGCCGGACTCGCCATCGTTTGGCCCAGCTGGAAGCTCCCCGTTTCCGCGTCGCCTGCCGTCAGACGTACGCTGAACCTGATCGGCATGCTGGCCCTGCTCGTTGTGCTCCTCATGATGTGGAAGGTAGACCGTTACGATCCGTTCCTGTACCGGGGCGGGATGTTTCTCTTCTCGATTGCAGCGGCCGTGCTCGTAGCCGTATTGGCCCACCCGGCAACCGGACTGTCCCGCTTGTTCAGCGGGAAGCCGCTGCTGTGGCTCGGGGTTCGGTCTTATGGAATTTATCTGTGGCACTATCCTGTGTTGATATTGTTTTCCCCATCTTCCGGCGTCAGCGGGCTCAGCATGCCCCAGATCGTCTTGCAGGTGGCGGCGAGCATCGTGCTGGCTGCCCTGTCCTGGAAATATGTCGAGCAGCCGATCCGCCGGGGCGGGTTCCGGAAGCTGAGGGAGCGCTTGAGATCGCTCCGGAAACGCCCGGCCTCCATTTCCGTGAAAGGCTGGATCGTCTCGTTCAGCTCGCTTATCCTGATCGGGATATTCTGTACCGGCATGATGAGCAGCGTCTCGGACGCGAAGACGGCCGGTGATATCGCAGCGATGCTTCATATTCCGGGACCGGACCTGGATCAGAACGGAACCGATCCAACTCGCGCCGGAGCGCCGGAAGAAACGATTACGCAGCTGCCAGCGAAAGAAACAATCACCGAACCGGACAAAACCGGAAAGGACCCTGCCGATCCTCCAGCTCCCTTGGAAGGTCCCGGCCAGACTGACGGGAAACCGACGCCGGAGCCAACGACGCCTGCCAAGTCGGCCGATCCCGGAGACGAAGCTCAGTCCCATACCAATTCCAGCTTGAAAGACCATAGGGGAGTTCAAGATCAAGGGGATGACATGCCTCCCTCTGCAGGGAAGGATGCGGCTGTGAAGGAAGGCTCTGAGACAGGCGGTAAGCAGTCGGATGCGCCGCCTTCGCCATCCGGGAATACCGCCAAGGATTCGTCCGGTTCGAAGCCGGGCGGCCAAGAAAAGCCGTCGGAAAGCGACTCCGGCAGCAGCGGCATCTCGAAGCAGCCGGCAAGTCCGAAACCGGGCACTCAGACTAAAGAGCCGATATCAGGCGCTGCCGTATCAGCGATCGGCGATTCCGTCATGCTAGGCGTCTCCCCTTATCTGGAGAAGGCGATCCCCGGCATCCATGTCGATGCGGTTATCGGCCGTCAAATGCGGCAGGCGAGGGATCTCCTGCCCGGGCTGCAGGCGAATAACCGAATCCAAGGCGGCACCGTCATCATTGGGCTCGGGACGAACGGCGCCTTTGCGCAGAAGGACCTGGACAGTCTGTTAAAGTCGCTCGAGCCCGCGCAGCGCATATTGCTCGTCAATACCCGGGTACCCCGGGAGTGGGAGCAGAACGTCAATGAGATGCTGGCAGCCGCTGCAGACCGGTATCCGAACGTGAAGCTCATCGATTGGTATTCGGCCAGCAAGGGCCATCCGGAATATTTCCGCTCGGACGGCGTTCATCTGGAGCCGGAAGGCGCAGCCGCTTATACTTCCATGCTGCTGGAAGCTCTTAAGTAACATAAGGTTTTATCTTACTTATCCTGCATATGCTATCATTCATTTACTAAGCGATTTGCCTATACGCCGGCCCTCTCTCCTATTCTATGAGACGGGCCGGCTTTTTACTTATATACGTGAGCGCGGCAAGCAATATGATATAATTCGATTACGAATTCATCATTCCAATGAAAAGGCGGTGCTAAAAATCTCTATGAACCATATCGTATCGATGAAATGGCTGCTGGCAAGGCTCTACGAGCCCGATCTCGTCATCGTGGATTGCCGTTTTGCCCTGGGTCAGCCGGATCAAGGCCGTACCGCTTATGACGAGACGCATATTCCGCGGGCCGTTTATCTTGACCTGGAGAAGGACCTCTCCTCTCCTGCAGCCCAGCATGGTGGCCGTCATCCGCTTCCGGACATGGAGCAGCTCGCCTCGGCCTTTGGCAAAGCCGGAATCCATCAGGACGCGCGTGTCGTTATCTATGATGACCAAGGCGGCATGATGGCCAGCCGGCTGTGGTGGATGCTGAAATACACGGGACATGAGCAGGCTTACGTGATGGACGAAGGCTTTACGGCCTGGAAGAAGGCTTCCTATCCGGTCACGGACGAGACGCCTGTCGTCATTCCGGTGACGTATGAGCCGTCGCTTCAGCCGGCCATGCTCGCCTCAATGGAGGATGTGCGTGCCGCTTCCAAGGACGGCTCGCACATCCTTATCGATTCCCGCGATCCGCGCCGCTATGCCGGCATTGAGGAGCCGCTGGACGTGAAGGCCGGCCATATCCCGGGCGCGGTCAACTATTTCTGGAAAGGCGTCCAGGATGCATCCGGGCATTGGAAGGATGCGCAAGCGCTCCAGGAGCATTTTTCAGGGATTTCAAAGGATGCCCAGGTCATCGTTTATTGCGGGTCCGGCGTCTCTGCATGCCCGAATGTGCTCGCTTTGAAGGAGGCCGGATATACGAACGTGAAGCTGTACGCCGGAAGCTGGAGCGATTGGATCAGCTACGAGGAGAACCCGATCTCCACGGGAGAAGAATAATAAAGGTCCGCGCCCGGACACGTTGAAGGGGCTGTGGCTGCTTGCCGAGAGGCAGGCTGCTGCAGCCCTTTCTATGTTTTTCATTGCAGCTGCAAGAATGGATATAGTTGTTTTTTATCGGTACATATCCATTGTGGATTGGTAAAATAAGGTTGCCGATTTTAAGGGGGGAACGTAATGGGTCATCATTTTGATTCCTTATTCAATAAATATTACGAGGAGCATCATTTCGCAGGAGCGGTTCTTATCAAAGACGGCAGCGATACGATTTTTGAACAGGCATACGGCCTGGCTCATCGCGGCTTCCAAGTGCCGAATTCGATCCATACAAGGTTTGATACCGCATCGGTCACGAAGCTGTTTACAGCAGTGGCGATTTTGCAGCTTGTTGATCGGGGAATGATTCGGCTTGACGACCGTATAACGGACATTATTGACCTGACCGGCACCAAAATTCCTGATGATGTGACAATTGCCCATCTACTCACGCATACTTCGGGCATCGCAGACGACGCAGACGAAGAATTGGGAGAGAGCTACGAGGCGTTGTTTATCAGCAAGCCCAACTATTCAATAAGAAACTGCATTGATTTTATTCCGCAGTTTGCCTATAAGGAGCCGAAGTTCAAGGCGGGAACGGATGTCAGCTATAATAACTGTGCTTTTGTGCTGCTTGGACTTGCCATCGAAGAAGCAACCGGTCAAAACTACCGTGATTATGTGGCACAGAACATATTTCGAGCTTGTGGAATGAAGCACACGTCCTTTATCGCTAAGGATGAGGGCGATATGGCGGTGGCTGAAGGATATGCCGCTGCCTTCAACGAGGACAATGAAATGATATGGAAAAAGAATATTTACTCCTTCCCTCCAATCGGTACTGCTGACGGAGGAGCCTATACCACAGTCGGCGATCTTGATGTATTCATGCGTTCCTTGGCGGACGGGAAGCTTCTGTCCGTTGAGATGACCAGGGAAATCATGAAGCCGCAAACCGACATCGAAAGAGCGTATGAATGGGGAAAGGTCATAAACGGGTACGGATTTCATTTCACCTATGATCTTAAGGGAAATCTCGTTCGTATGTACAAAGAGGGTTCTAATGCCGGAGTAGCCGTCATGTTTGCGTACTATCCAAAAATTGAAACGACGAGCATCATTCTGGCCAATCAAACCTGTGATGTATGGGAGCTGCATGCGATGGCGGAACAGCTGATATTGGCAGCAAAATAATACACTTATGTTAAGCAGTAACCCTTAAGATAGATATCCAAAACTCTCTTTCGACAAACGATGGGAATTTTAAGGGTGTTTAGCTATTTCAGCATTTCCGACCTTAAACTCTTGTGACGGATTTCCTGCGCAACACCCATGCTTCTCACCCGTAAGCTTCGCATTTGCATGAATGTGATAAGCTGGTTTTAGATTTCCAATTTCTGAAAGGAAGTGTTGCAGATGAAATTGAATCACGTTAATCTGACCGTCACGGATGTATCCGCTGCGAAAAATTTCTTGCAAACCTACTTCGGGTTGAAGATCGGTGGAGAGCGCGGGGAAGCCTTTGCCGCGCTGTTTGACGATGACGGGCTTGTGCTGACGCTGATGAAGGGAACCGAAGCGCATTATCCGAAAACCTTCCATATTGGCTTTATCCAGGAGAATGAGGAGAAGGTGAACGAGATGTATCGGCGTTTAACGGAGGACGGCTTCGAGGCGTCGTCTCCGAAGCGGGCCCACGGTTGGACCTTCTATGTGAAAGCTCCCGGGGGCTTCACCGTGGAGGTATTGGCGTAGGTTTGCCAGCTTCCCAAGTTAAAGTAAGGAAAAAATCTAAACACCCCGTGCGCACAGCCTGTGCGTACGGGGTGTAATCTTGTGCACATTGCATTCCGTTACAGATGCGATCCGCCGCTTGCATCGATGCACTGTCCGGTGATCCAGCGGCTTTCCGAGGATGCCAGGAAAGCGGCCACATCGGCGATATCCGCCGGCTCCCCCCACCTGCCAAAGATGGAGTATTCCGCGCCGAATTGACGGGAGGCCGGATCCTGCAGCATCGCGGCATTCATCTCGGTTGCGATGAACCCCGGCTGGATGGCGTTGATCGTAATCCCCCGCGCGCCAAGCTGATTAGCCAGCGACAGCGTAAGCGTGTTAATCGCTCCCTTGGTCATGCTGTAGGCCGGAACGGCCGGCAGCGATATTCTAGTCGTTGCCGACGACAGATTAATGATGCGCCCTCCGTCCCTCAGCCGCGGCAGCGCCTGCTGGATCAGGAAAAACGGCATTTTTACGTTGACCCGCATCACCTCGTCGAAATCCTTCTCGGATGTCTCATCAATGGTCACGGCCAGGCCGATCCCGGCGTTGTTGACCAAAATGTCGAGCCCCGTCTCTCCTGTCCGCTGCCGTAATTCTTCATCCAGGGCAGCGTAGAGCGATTCGACGCTCTGGACCGTATCCAGCACAGCCCCGATCGCGAATGCCCTTCCCCCGCTTCGCTCGATTTCGCGCACAACCTCCTCGGCAGCTTCCCGGTTCTTGCCGTAATGAACGGCTGTTAAGGCCCCTTCTTGAGCCAAGCGTTTCGCTATCGCCCCTCCGATCCCCCGGCTGGCTCCCGTGACGAGTGCTGCTTTTCCATTTAACTTACTCATGTATATCATCCCTTCCCTCTGATTTCACTTTCAGTTGTACCATAGGGGCCGTTTTGAAATGTTGCGCTCCTATTCTGTCCGTTCAGAGAGGACACGGATCGAAAATGATTTACAAGTCATGTCATGTTCCTATATAATAAAAAGTATCAAAAGAGCTGCGCAACTTACGTTTGCATAAGGCGATTAAAGGATGATTTTTTCCTTTAATCGCTTTTTTTGTGAGTTTAGATTCAGTGGAGGTATTCGTATGAAAAAAAGACTTTTCGACATGCTTATGCTGCTGGTAGGGGCTTTCCTGTTCGCTCTTGCCGTCAACCTGTTTATTATTCCGAACGATTTCGGGGAAGGCGGCGTAACGGGGATTTCGATTATTTTATATTACCTGCTTAAATGGTCCCCCGCGCTCGTCAGCATCGTCATTAACGGCATTTTGCTGATTATCGGCTATAAGCTGCTTGATAAGAAAACGACCGTCTACACTATCATTGCTGTCGGCTTCAATTCCCTGTTCCTGCATCTGACCGAGCATTGGGAAATTTCGTCGAGCGAGCCGGTCATTAATGCGATATTCGCCGGGCTCCTTGCCGGGGTCGGCATCGGGCTCATCATCAGGGTAGGCGGAACGACGGCGGGTACGGCCATACTCGCACGGCTCGCCAACAAATATTGGGACTGGAATATCAGCTACGCCCTTCTGTTCTTCGACCTGATTGTAGCGGGCCTCTCCATCTTCGTCATCGGAATTGAGAAGGTCATGTTCACGGTAGTTATTCTCTATATCGGTACCAAGGCTATGGAGTTCATTATCGAAGGCCTGAATCCGAAAAAAGCCGTCACGATCATCTCCACCCACCACGACCGCATTGCGGTACGGGTGACGGAGGTTATGGACCGGGGAGTAACGGTTTTGCGAGGATATGGCTATTATACCGGTCAGCCGAAGGATGTATTGTACATCGTGATCAGCAAGCAGGAGGTATCGATGCTGAAGAAGATCGTTCGCGCAGAGGACAAAAACGCATTTGTTACAATTCATGACGTTCGCGACGTATTCGGCGAAGGCTTCATTGATATATCCAAGTAGTTAAATGATTCATTTTACACTAAAATCAAACAAAGATCGAGAAAAATCTTGTGAGGGGGTTTTTTTCGATCTTTTTTTTCATGTCCGTTTTGAAGTTGAAAGCATGCGGACGGGAGCGGAGAAAACAGCCGTGCAGATGCTTGAAACATCTGATGTTTCAAGTTCGTCCAAAGCAGGAAAACCCCTGATTTTTCGGCACTTTCGCGGCCTTAAACTCACATAAAATGTTACCTGCATAGAAATATTTAATAGGTCCATAAAAAACATTTTATTGGAAAATGACGCCGAAATTCTATAAAATTCTCATCAACCTAACATACAGTTGTGACAATGATTTATCGATTTAGTGCAAATTATTTGGACAATGGTCCTACCCTGTTGCTGCCGGACGTTCACGACAACCTACTTTAACGATTTGAAGGAGTGCATCATAAAAGTGACTACGAATATTTCTGTTTCTTCACCTCTTGCTGCTGCCCAAGCGTATGTTGAGTCCATTTATTCCCAAGTCGTATCCCGAGACCCGCATGAGACCGAGTTCCATCAAGCCGTTCGGGAATTCGTAGATTCCATCGTGCCGGTCCTGGCTGAACACCCGAAGTATCAAGAGCATGGAATCCTCGAGCGTCTTGTCGAGCCGGAGCGAATGATTACCTTCCGTGTCCCATGGACGGACGATCAGGGTAAAATCCAAGTGAACCGCGGCTTCCGCGTTCAATTCAACAGCGTCCTCGGTCCATACAAAGGCGGAATCCGGTTCCATCCTTCGGTCTATGCCGGCATCGTGAAATTCCTCGGCTTTGAGCAAATCTTCAAAAACTCCCTGACCGGCCTGCCGATCGGTGGAGGCAAGGGTGGTTCCGACTTTGATCCGAAAGGCAAATCGGACCAGGAAGTCATGCGCTTCACCCAAAGCTTTATGACAGAGCTGTACCGCCATATCGGACCTGATGCCGACGTGCCTGCAGGCGATATCGGGGTAGGCGCTCGCGAGATCGGCTACATGTTCGGTCAATACAAGCGCATTCGCGGTGGACATGAATCCGGCGTTCTGACTGGGAAGGGCGTCATCTACGGAGGCAGCTTGGTCCGGACCGAGGCGACAGGTTACGGCTGCGTTTATTTCACGCAAGAGATGCTTGCTTCCAAAGGGCTTGATTTCAAAGACAGCCGCGTGATCGTATCCGGCTCCGGTAACGTCTCTATCTATGCGATCGAGAAGGCCCAGCAGCTCGGCGCCCGCGTCGTAGCCTGCAGTGATTCGGACGGATATATTTATGATCCTGAGGGCATTCAGCTGGAAACCGTTAAGCTCCTCAAGGAGAGAGACCGCCTCCGGATCAGCGAATACGTTCGCATCCATCCGCATGCGGAGTATCACCCAGGATGCTTCGGCATTTGGACGGTTCCTTGTGACATCGCACTCCCATGCGCTACGCAAAACGAGCTGGATGCCGAATCTGCCAAGACGCTGATCAACAATGGCGTCAAGGCGGTTGCCGAAGGGGCTAACATGCCTTCAACGCTTGATGCAATCGAGCTGTTCCTCGAGGCAGGTGTCCTGTTTGGACCGGCGAAAGCCGCAAATGCCGGCGGCGTGGCCGTATCCGCGCTGGAAATGAGCCAGAACAGCATGCGCATGGCCTGGACCTTTGATGAAGTCGATGCAAAGCTGCATCAAATCATGAAGAACATTTATAACAATGCCGTAGATGCGGCAGAGCAATACGGAGTACCCGGCAATTTGGTGGCCGGCGCGAACATTGCAGGCTTCCTGAAGGTGGCCGATTCCATGATCGCCCAAGGCATCGTCTAAAGAGGGTATACGCCAATAACAGGGCCGTCCCGCCAGCAGGAATTCTCTGCTGCGGGACGGCCTTTTCATGTTTTTCAAACCCTTCATGTAAAAAAAAAGAAGCCCCCCCGCAAGATGAACGTTCTTACGGGAAGGCCTTCTCTTACGGCTTATAGAAGCTCGCGGCGGAGCTCTTCGGCCGATTTAGGGGACAAGTATCCGAGCGGAATATCAAACACCGTTTTGGCGCCTTTCTGCCCTTCCCCGCTCAAGCGGAAGGCTGCTCTCGCATAAGCTACAAGCACGCTGGCGGTAAACTCCGGATTGCTGTCCAGCTTCAGACCGAATTCGATGATCTGTCTGCTGCCGTTGCCGGTAACGCCGCTGCGGATGACAAAGCCGCCATGCGGCATGCCCGAATGCTCGGCGTCCAGCTCTTCTTGCGTAATGAAGGTAACCGTCGTGTCGTAGTCCGCGAAATAGTTCGGCATCGAAACGATGGTCTGGCGGATTTGCTCCTGGTCGGCCCCTTCCTCTGCAACGACGTAGCAGGCTCTGATATGCTTCTCGCGGGTCGTCAGCTCAGGCGTCGAGCCGGAACGGATATCATCGATAACCTCTTGTACCGGAATGGTGTACTGTACGCCTGCCTTTACGCCTGGTACACGACGGATCGCATCAGAGTGACCTTGGCTCACGCCCTTGCCCCAGAATGTGTAATCATGGCCTTCCGGCAGAATCGACTCGGCAAGCAAGCGATTCATGGAGAACAGCCCCGGATCCCAGCCTGTCGAGATGACGCTGACATGGCCGCCAGCCTGTGCTGCCTCGTTTACCTGCTCGAAAAACTCAGGGATTTTGGCATGGGTGTCGAAGCTGTCTACCGTATTGAACAGACGAGCGATCTGTGGAGTCTGCTCAGGCAGATCCGTCGCGGATCCTCCGCACAGGATCATAACGTCAATTTTGCCGATATACTGTTCCGCTGCCGAGATATGCTCGAAGCGCACACCGGATACCTCCGGCATCTGCTGCGGGTCTCTGCGCGTAAAGATTGCGACCAGCTCCAGATCGGGGTTTTGTCCGATTGCCTTCTGGACGCCTTTGCCTAAGTTGCCATAACCTACGATTCCGACTTTGATATTCGAGTTCAAGCGTGATCCTCCCTTTGCCAATCCTATTATTCGTTGGCTTGATGTGTTAGTCTACTGCTTTAAAGTATAAAGACATTACATAGGAATGTTAAACTTTTTTTGCTCGCAGGCCCATGGTGTTTACCAATAATGTTCACGATTTATTCACAAAAAAACCGCCGTCCTGCTTAAACCAAAAAGAAACCTATGATTTTTAGTATAGCGCCTTTGGCATTACGCAATCAATTTTCGTGCCTGGCATCCTGAACTTAACCGCGCAGCCCTCGTTTAACGGCGGGCTCCTCCCTGCTTTCATTCCCTTAAAAAGGAATATCGCCGGCTTTACGCGAATGTAATAGAGGATCATCTAAGAAAAGGAGAATTTTTTAACATGAAAAAAATGACGGCAATCACCCTGACAACGGCGCTGGCGGCCTCACTCACCGTCGCTTCGCTCATTCCGGCTGCGGCTTCTGCCGATGCTTCAGCGGCGAAAGAGCGGATACAAATGTCCGAGCGCACCTCCTACTACGGCGAAGTTTCAAACGGGCAGCCTAACGGTCGTGGAACGATAAAATGGGGAACGGAGAAGCAATATTCCGGCGATTTTGTGAATGGCAAACGCTCCGGAAGCGGGAAGTACATCAATCAATACATCGAGGACGGCGAGCAGCATAAAGTCGTTTACACGGGAAGCTGGTCCGGTGATCAGATGAATGGAAAAGGCGTCCTTACGCATAAGGTGACCCAAGCAGACGGGACCGTAAGATGGCACCAGATTCAAAAGGGGATCTTTAAGGATGGGGTGTTTACAAACGGATATGATGTCATTCAAGCCGTTGCTGACCCTGACTTCAGCTTCACCTATACGAATGGCAAGGAAACGTTGGAGATCATGGGAACGAATAAGGGCCTGCATCAAGCCTGGAAGAAAGGCAACCTGTTCGACGTCAAGTACAAGAATGGTTCCGTCAACAAGAGCTACACGATCTTCCCGCTGGGCACGGAAGCGGAGCAGCGGAAGAACGACGCCGACCGCAAATATTTGCAGAGCATCTATAAGAAGATCGCTCCGCACTTGGGACAGTTTGAAGCATTGTCCAAGCAGGTCCCGTTGAAATAGGCGTTCAACGATAATCGATCGCATCGAGGCTTGCCGATATGGTGCAGCATCTGCTAGGCAGCCGGAGACGACACTCCGTTATATTGGATCATGAAAGGAAGATGGGTCAGATGGATTGGGTCCGGCGCATGAATGATGCGATCGGTTATATGGAAGAGCATATCACCGAAGAGATCAATTTCGCGGAAGCCGCACGAATCGCCTGCTGCTCGGTGTATCATTTTCAGCGGATGTTCCCGTATATTGCGGAGGTTACGCTATCGGAATACATACGAAGGCGAAGACTTACGCTGGCGGCGTATGAGCTTCAGAACAGCGACATCAAGATCGTTGATCTCGCGCTGAAGTACGGCTACGACTCGCCGGAGGCTTTTGCGCGAGCATTCCAGAACATGCACGGAACCACTCCCTCCGCAGCCCGGCTTGCCGGAACGAAGCTGAAGGACTATCCCCGCATCTTCTTTCAAGTTTCCATGAAAGGAGCGGCAGAAATGAATTACAGGATTGAAGAAATACCGGCGTTTTCGATTATCGGCTATTCCAAAGAGGTAAGCACTCAGAATGCGTATGATGTCGTCCCCCGATTGTGGCAGGAAGCGGCGGAGGAGGATGTCTTCCACAAGCTGTGGCCATTTAAAAGGCATGATCATCCGATCCGCGGATTCCTCGGCGTCTGTGCCGACGGCGATTACGGACGGCAGGATACGTTCTGCTATATTTTATCGGTTGTGTCCGAGCAAACGCCGCCGGAGCCTCTTATTCAGCGTTCGTTTCCCGATTCCGCATGGGCCGTATTTGAAATGGGGGGCGACCCTGGCCAAATCGCGGAGATGTGGAAACGCCTGTATTCCGAATGGATTCCGTCCCAAGCCTATGAGCTTGCCCCGCTGCCGGCCATCGAGTGCTATCTCCCGCCAGATGAGGACAAGAACGAGTTATGGGTCCCGATCATCCGTAAGCAGTAATCCTTAACTTGCAGCCCGCAGCACGGCACGCATAATTGCGGCCATCCGTTTGCCGAAGGAAGGCCGCAAGTGAGGAGCATATCACGAAAGGAGCAGCCCGCTTGCGGCTGCTCCTTTCGTTTTTGCTGCACCAAGATGCTCAGCACACCGGGATCAGGATGAACGGCAGAGGTGATTACGTCTCGACCGGAATCATGATGACAAATTCGGGATGATCGTCGTACGGGTCCTGGCTCATCGGATATTTCTCGAAATGGGTTAAATGGTCCGGACTATATTCCTTATATCCTTGTTCCTTAATCCAATTGTAAATATTCGTATACGATGCCTCGATGGCCTGCTCCTTGCTGTGCTGGCAAGCCGCATAGGTCAGGGTCGGAACCGACACGGTCACCATGCCGTCGGGAACCTTGCCCAACTTCTCCACTTCAACCGCCGCATAATGGATAAAGCCTTCTCCACCCGGAAACGCATGGTACGATAAACCGAGCATCGTGTCCTTATGTATGGCATGCGGAATTTCCTCAAGCCGTTCCTGCAGCTGCCGATGAACGGCGCGAATCCCTCCTGCGGCCGCATCCGCAAACGTTCCTTCCCATTTCAGGCCGACCGCCTGAAATGCCTCCTTCGTCGTCAACGCAGCCTCATTTCGTTGCTGAGCGCTCATCCTATATCCTCCTTTCATTTTTACAAATTCATTATATACTGAAACTATGACAGAATTTGTCACAGTACGAAATAAAAAGGAGCATCGATTCCATGCCGAAAACCGAACGCATGCTCAAGGTCATGCAGCACGTCTATGAGAAGCGGAGCTTCACCGTCGGCGAAATGGCCGAGGAGTTTTCGGTCTCCTACCGTACCATGCTCCGCTACCTCCATGAGCTGTCCGAGCTGGGCGTCCCGCTGTACGCAACGGAGGGCAAGCACGGCGGCTATTCCATCCTGACTTCCCGCCAGCGGCGGGAGCTGGCAGAGCATGACACGGAAGCTGTCAAGCGGGTGGTCAAGCCTGGGATCCTGATCGTCGGTTTGGAGATGAAAGCACCCTTTACCGCCTTCTATATGACGCATACCCTCAAACCCAAGCTGTGGCAGGAGCTCGTCAGCCGCCTGCATGAAATCCCGTACCGCCGGACCACGCCCCGGCCTTCCTATGTCGCCGCGGTTATGAATCGGCAGCAAATCTATCATTACGTCGCCGGTATCGAAGTGACGGCGCTGGGGAGTCTTCCAGAAGGGATGGTGAGTCTGGCGATACCGGCTCAGGAATACGCGATGTATACGCATGAAGGCCGCTCGGACAGGGAGGATATCGACCAATCTTATGCGTATGTCCTGCAGCGGATGAAGCAGCTCGACATGAATCCGGATCCCGGATGCTATGCCTTGGAACGTCGGGACGACGCCGATGCTTCGGTCATCCGGATGTTTATCCCGATAAAAAGATAGCAGGCAGTTCCCCTTCCGGGGAGCCTGCCTGCCTGTTCATGGACGAACCTAGATCGCTTTGGGATTCTCCACGATCGGATTCACGTCTGCATCGTAATCAACGCCGTCGGTCTCAAATCCGAACAGCTGGAAGAACTCGCGGCGGTACCCCACCAAATCCGTCAGCTCTTCAATGTTATCGCTGTCGACCTTGCTCCACAGCTCAGCAACCTCCTGCTGGACGTCCTCGCGAAGCTCCCAGTCGTCAATGCGAATCCGGCCTTTCTCGTCGACCGGAACATCCTTCCCAGCGTACAAACGGTCAGTGAAGAGACGATAAATCTGCTCGATGCAGCCTTCATGCAGCCCCTTCTCCTTCATCACCTTGTACAAAGCGGAAACATACAACGGCACGATCGGAATCGCCGAGCTTGACTGCGTAACCAGCGCTTTGCTGACCGTCACGTAAGCGCGGCCTCCGCGACCCGCGAGCGCCTCGTTTAGCTTCAGTGCGGTATCCTCCAGATGATCCTTCGCTTGACCGATGGACCCGTCCCGGTAGATCGCCTTCGTAATCTCGGAGCCAATATAAGAGAACGCAATCGTGGTGGCATTGTCCGCCAGCACGCCTCCTTCCGACAGCGCCTGGATCCACAGCTCCCAGTCCTCGCCGCCCATGACCTCGACGGTATTTCGAACTTCCTCTTCGGTAGCCGGCTCAATCGTTACTTGAGTAACTTCTCCCGTATGGAAATTGACCGTTTTATTCGTGTAGGATTGGCCGATCGGCTTCAGGACGGAGCTGACCGTCTCTCCGGTCCGCGGCAGCGTCCGGCGCGCGGAGGCCACGCTGTAAACGACCAGATCTACCTCTCCAAGCTCCTTCTTGATCAGCTCGACCGTCTTCGCCTTGGTCTCCTCCGTGAATGCATCGCCGGTTACGCTGAAGGACTTCAGTCCCGCCGCCTCCGCTGCCTGCTCAAAAGCAGCCGAGTTGTACCAGCCTGCCGAAGCGGTGCGCTTCTCGGTTCCCTGGCTCGGACGATATACTCCTACCGTGTTTGCCCGTGCACCAAACGCAGCGGCGATTCTCGCCGACAATCCGTATCCGGTGGATGCCCCGATCACAAGTACATTACGGGGACCTTGTATGCCAGGCTGTTTCAGCACGTAATCGATCTGCTCCTGAACCTGCGCTGCGCAGCCGACAGGGTGCGACGTCGTGCAAATAAATCCGCGTGTTCTAGGTTTAATAATCATGATTTAGTTCCTCTCTTTACACTCATTATCGTTTCAAATGATACGTATGTATCCCGATTGTCCCTTTCTATTGTAACTGTTTTTTTCAAAGAGGAAACCTTTTGACGGCAAAAATAAAATACCCCCCTTCTAAAATCGATCGGGGATTTGCCCCCGCCATTCATTAAAAGAGAGGTACTTGGCTGATTACTACTACCATGCTATGCAGCCTGGCCGAATCTTATTATTCCTTCTTCCGGGCTTACGCCTTCAGTTCCTCGCTGACCGTCAGCCGAACCGGGCAATGATCGCTGCCCAGCACATGACAATCGATTTCGGCATCGACCAGCTTCTCGGACAATCGGGCCGATACGAGGAAATAATCAATTCGCCAGCCGATGTTCCGTTCCCTGACCTTGGCCATATACGACCACCAGCTGTATACATCCGTCCTGTCCGGATAAAAGAATCGGAATGAATCGATAAAGCCTGCTGCGAGCAGATCGGTCATCTTCCCGCGCTCCTCCAGTGTAAAGCCTGAATTGCCGAGATTGGACTTCGCGTTCTTCAGGTCGATCTCCTGGTGGGCGACGTTCAAATCGCCGCAAATAATGACCGGCTTGACCGCATCCAGCTCCTGCAAGTAACGGCGGAACCGTTCCTCCCACTCCAGCCGGTACGCAAGCCGGCTCAGGTCACGTTTGGCGTTCGGCGTATAGACGTTCACCAGGTAGAATTGTTGAAACTCCAGCGTAATGATTCTTCCTTCCGGCTCCTCGTCTTCCTCGATCCCGTACCGGACGGACAACGGCTCCAATCGGGTGAACACGGCCGTTCCCGAGTATCCCTTCTTCTGGGCGTAGTTCCAGTACTGGCGATAGTCGGAGCCTAACTCAAGCTCGATCTGCCCCTCTTGAAGCTTTGTTTCCTGCACGCAAAATATATCCGCATCCGTCTGCTTGAAATAATCGAGAAAGCCTTTATTCACACAGGCACGCAGCCCGTTGACATTCCATGACACTAGCTTCATATCGCAACCTCCATGGTATCTATATCGTTTTCGTTTTTTGAATCTATGAATCTACTAAATTCTATAATGGTATCATGTCTCGGCAGGAAGGGACAAGGCAGCTTTACGCATTCATTTAAACATCATGAGCGAAAAAGGGAGCTTTCCAGTGCATAATCCCGCACCAAAACTGGAACAACATAAACGTTTGCGATCGTTTCGCTTATTCGAAGCGCCCGCAATCGATGGATATTTCGCACAAGGAGGAGTACAGCATGACAGGAAGAAACAGTAAACCTAAGAACGATGGTCCGTCCAGCAGTCCTGAACGATTGGATCAATACGGCGATAAGCTGGCAAACGAGAATGACGAAGAGTTTACTTCGGCGGCCGAGGAGCACTGCCGGGATCAGGACTAGCGATGGATATCGCCAACATGCATTCCTTATAATTCAATAGCAAAAACACCCGTCCTTGCTAAGGTGTATGGCTCCCTGTCTTACAAACGGGGAGCCGTCCCTTGCAATGCAGCGGGTGTTTTGTTGCTGTCGCGGTATTTATCTTTTTTAATTTAGAGCCAGCTTTCCTGTCTTTGCATGTACCGCCGTTCCCGTTTAGTTAAGCTGTTATGCCGTACCGGTTGCCGTCGGGGTCCGTCAGGGAGAATCCTTTGATCCCGTCAAAATCCTCAATATCGCCCACATCCGCTCCCTTGGCCTTCAGCTGCCGATGCATTCCTTCAACATCCGTGGCATGAATGTTGAAATACTGTCCTACACCGTAATTATTTTTAGGAAACACCGGCTGCTTTACCTCATCGGAACGCACCAGACAAAAGCTCACTTTCTCATCGTTCATTCGCATGACAATCGCTTCGGGTTCATCCCTATGTATGATCTCGAGTCCCAGCATCTGGGCATACCATGCCGCAGAACGATTCAAATCACTCACCGGCACAAAGATACCCACGCCGTACAATGGGGGTTTGACCAATCTCCATTCTCCTCTCTCAATACGAGTATGATTGTATTCCAACACCTAAATAACGATATTTCACGTTAGAACCAAACAATCCTCCCCAAAAAAACGTGCTTACTCCGTAATCATCCACACATTCCCGTCCGGATCCTCCATATAAAATGCAAGAGAACCGCGAACCCGTCTCAATCTGCTGATTCGGATGCGCAGCTTGGTCAATTGGAGGTATGAAGCACAGATCGCTTTCGGATCCCTTCTCCGGAAAGCGTCCACGAGCGCGTCCATATCCAGCCCTTCGGCTGCATCCGCATGGGTCCTCACTTCCGGCTTAGCTTCAATGCCTGCCTGCTGCAGCTGGTGCAGCTTTCTCAGCCTGGCCCGTGCACGGCCGAGCGACACTTGTACCGTCCCTTCCGACATGGAGAGAAAATCAGCCGTTTCCCCGGCTGTGAAATCCAGCACGTCCATCAGCAGCAAAATGACAATCGCGCGTGGAGATAACCGGTCTGCTAATGTCTCCAGAAGCTCCCTCGTTGATAATCCGCCATCCTCGCCGGGTCTGTCCTTCAGCTCCTCATCCGTAACGCTCTTGACGGATTTCTCTTTCCTCAATCGGTCTTTCCATGCATTGCTTGCTATTCGATATAAATAGGCATTGGTAATTGGCCGATCAGGCTTGATTTCAACCGCCCGCATCACTTTGATCATCGTTTCCTGCAGAAGATCTTCAGCTTCCCAGCGTTCCCCGGTCACATGCAGACAGTATTGATGCAGCTTGGCCTGAAGAGCGGGTACATCCAGCGCATATTTTGACATCACAGCCCACCTCGCTAACTAAGTTCTCTGGAAGCTGAAGTTTTCCTGCACAAATTTCGGATGCAGTTACTTATAAACGAAAAATGCGGTAAAAGCCCCTTCCATCAAGAGCCGCCTGCCCGGTTAACACCGCAATCAACAAAACGTGCATTTTTCATGCGTCAACTTCTCTGGAAGTTCAGGTATAAGTTGCTAAGAGTACGGCATCCTAAGAACAAATCTCTCCATGATCCACGGATATCGCCCTCAATCGGCGGCAATGCCCAATCATTCACTCATTCTTTACTCTTACTAATCTGAAAGGGAGGGAGCATAGATGAGATCCAGTGCCAATGTAAAGAGCGAACTGCTTGAGAATGTCAAAAGCCGGCTTTCCGGCTGCGGGGATGTAAGCTATCAGTCCTTGAGGCTTCATGGGTCTGACTGCACGTTGATATTTATAGGGCCCATCATTGACTTTAGCTCCTTGCACGGGCATATCGTCACCCCTTTGCTTAAGGAATCGGCCAAGGTTGAGCATCATTTCGATGATTTTATCGACCGGCTGGACCGGGGAGATTTGCTGTCGATTCCATTCGAACGCTCCGATTCAGCAGAGCATATTGCCAACGCGATCGTCGAGGGCAGCGCGGTTCTTCTTATCGAGGAGACCGCGGAAGCTTACCTGTTCGATATTGTGTTGTATCAGAAAAGAGCCGTATCCGAATCCCAGAACGAGCTGGTCGTGAATGGCCCTCAGGAAGCTTTTATCGAGGATATCAGCACCAATCTATCGCTGCTGCGCCACAAAATCAGGCACCCCGACCTGAAGACGATCCGATTCCAAATTGGAAGGTATACCAAAAAAGCCGTGTATATGGTTTATATCGAAGGATTGGCCAAGCCGGAGGTTGTACAGGAGGTCAATCAGCATCTCGCTGCGATCGATATTGACGGAACATTCGGGATCAGCACCTTATCTGAGCAGATGAAGGAAGGGGTACGGTCTCCGTTTCCCCAGTTCCAATATACGGAGCGTCCCGACTCGGTAGCGGCATCGCTCCTCGAAGGCCGGGTGGGCATCATGCAGGACGGGACGCCGTCGGCTCTCATCGTACCGGTAACCTTGATGTCGCTGCTGCAATCGTCCGAGGATTACTACCACAGCTTCTACTCCTCAAGCTGGATTCGGCTTGTCCGGTTCGCGTTCGGACTCATGTCCCTGCTGATGCCTTCCTTGTATGTGGCCATCACGACATTCCAGCCCTCCATCATTCCGACCGATCTGTTGATCACGATCTCGGCGTCAAGGGAGAATATTCCGTTCACGGCGCTGGCGGAAGCGCTCATTATGGAGCTGACGTTTGAAGCGCTTAGGGAGGCGGGCACCCGCATTCCGAAACCCGTCGGCCAGACGATCTCCATTATCGGAGCAATCGTCATCGGACAAGCGGCGGTCGAGGCCGGCATCGTCTCCAACCCGATGGTTATCGTCGTATCGATTACGGGCATCGCTTCTTACATCATTCCTAATTTTGAGCTCGGGCTGGCTTTCCGCCTTCTGCGCTTCCCGATCCTGATTCTGGGAGGAACGCTCGGGCTCATCGGCGTATTCGCAGCTGCATTTCTGGTGTACGGCCATATGGCTTCCCTGAAATCGTTCGGAACGCCCTATTTGCAGCCCATTGCTCCCCTGATCCGGTCAGATTGGAAAGACGCGTTTTTCAGGGCTCCTTCCAAAATGATGAAGAAGCGTCCGAAAACCTATGCTTCTGGAAACAACACAAGGAGACAAAAGCCATGAGAGCGTTAGTCCTACTTCTCCTGGTCATAACGCCGCTCTTCACCCTTGCCGGCTGCGGATTCATGATGACCAAAGTCGAAATCAACGAACAGACTTTCGTGTTTGCGATGTACATCGACAAAGGGAAGCAGCCTAATACCGTCGAGGTTACGATCAGCGCCCCGCTGCCTAACCGGCTGACTTCAGGTTCCCAGGCAGGGGGCCAAGCAAGCGGGGATCCGTATGCGATGGTTACCAAAAGCTCCGTTACCGTTCAGGATGCACTGAGTTTAATTCAGCGGGATTTGACTCGTCGCTTCGACTTCAGCCATACACGAGCCGTCGTGGTTGGTCATCGTTATGCAGAGGACGGCTTGCACGATCTGATGGACTGGTTTCAGCGGGAGCCGACGACGGACCTCGATACCTACCTGTTCGTAGCACCGGGAAAGGCGACACAAGTAGCCTCCCTGACCCCCGGCTTCGAGCAAATGCCTTCCGAAGTTCTGGCCCGGATAGGCGATCAGCATAACGTCATCGGCACGACTTTTCTGGATTGCCTCGTCGCGGCATCGGCCAACCAGGGCTATGCGCTGACCTATTTGAGCGCCGGCATGAAGCCCATGATCGCCGATCAGGGCAAGCCGGAGCCTTGGGTCGGCGTTCATGGAACCGCGCTATTTCAAGATCACAGGCTTCGTACCACCCTTCCGCTAGAGCCTTCGCTGACGATCAGCTGGGCTGAAAATCAGCTAAGGGGTTCTTTATACACGGTGAGCTGGGATAAATCCGGAAAAGCGAGCGTGTATCTAATCCAAAACCGGGCGAAGAAGTCGGTAAGGTTGGTGGACGGCCGTCCCGTGTTTACGATCAAGCTAAAAGGAATCGGCGATGTCATATTCAAGAGGAACGGCATTCAGACGGATTCGCTATCCGCCAAATATGCCATCGAACGGGAATTGAACGAGGTGATCAAGGAGCACCTGGCAACGGCCATACGCACCTCTCAAAGGGAACGCGCCGACATCCTGCAGCTCGGCATGCTCCTTGACTGGAACTATCCCGATTATTGGGAGAAGGTTCGAAGTAACTGGTCCCAGGCATATGCCAACGAGGCTGTAATCGAGATCGTAGCGGACGTCAAGGTCCGTAATTTCGGTTCCGTGCTCAAATCCAAGCCTGAATAAGGAGGCATCAGGGGATGTTATTCTTTGTGTTTTTAGCGTATTCCCTACTGGAATGGTTCGTTGCTAGGCAAAAGCCGGGCCGCGAGAAATGGACGGTGCTCGCTCTGATTGTCGTCATGTCGATATGGAGCGCGTTCGCGCTTTGGATGAACGGATGGCCGACCCCGAACCAGCTGATTCGCTTTGCTTTTGGCTGGCTTGACCAATAACTTTGAAAGGAGCCCTTTTCGCGATGGTGAATAAAACCCCTTGGCAATTGTTCCGATTCGCCTTCGTATACCTGAATGCGATCCCGACAGGATTTTTAGTTACCCCTCTGCTGTGGGGCTCGGCGTACTTGGGATGGATGGCCATCCTGATTGGATGGGGCGCCAACTTGATCCTTCTATGGTTCACCGTCAAGGTTGGGCGCTGGGATCCCGACCGCTCCTGGATCGACTTCGGCCAGGACCTGCTGGGAAAATGGATCCACTATCCGATCATCTTGCTGATTCTCTTCTGGTCCGTCAATTATATCGGGCTCGATATCGAGGGCTTTACCCTATTCTTCGACACCAATTACATGCGGGAGACGCCGCAATGGTTCATCATCTTGATCGTCGGCCTCGTCGTCACCCTTACCGCGCGTTGGGGGATGGAGACGCTAGTTTATATCTCCGACGGGCTGTTCATTGTCATTGTGCTGACGATTTTGCTCATGAACATGTTTTTTTTCCAAGATGCGGACTTCAATATGGTACCCGCCATGTACAGACATCATAACTACGGGGACGTCTTTAAGGATTCGCTGACCACCCTCGCCTATATCGCGGAATGGGTCGTGTTTCTGTTCCTCGCCCCTTACCTTCAAATCGATCGGAAGGCATTCCGAAACCTTGCGGCCGCAAGCGCAATGGTTGCACTTGGCGTATTGCTCCAGTGGGCCTCCTCCCTGCTAAGCTTCGGCCCCTATATCGGCCGGGAGCTGCAGTACCCGCTCGTGGAATTGCTGCGGGCGGGAAAAGGGTTCCACGGCAATTCCGATCCGTTCATGATCGGATTGTGGAGCAGTTCCATGTTCCTGCATAGCGCATTCCTGATCCATATCAGTGTCCGGTGCCTTGCCAAGCTGCTTGCGCTAAAGGAAATGGACGCCACGCTGATTGCGGTGATCGGCGGAACAGGCTCTATCCTGGCGTTCCAATATTCCAAGAACCCGGTCCTGTTCCAGCAGGATTTTAGTTCTTCCTCGATGATTGCGTTTTTCCTTCTCGTCGAATGCATTCCGATCCTGTATTGGATCGCCTCCCTTTTTCGCAGAGGAAGGCGACAGCGGCGAAATGCAGCATGATCTTATGACCGCTGGTCGTTAGTAACACCCGGATAAACAAAATAGATAGATAGGTGGGAGGCGGATGCTACCTCCCTTCCATTTTGTAAACGGCAAGCCCTATGAATCTCGGCGGATGAATGCATGTTACCATCAATCGCTTGATCTACCGCTGGTTGTACCGAAAAATTTAACAAAAATTAGAATTTTTCATGAAAGCGCTTCCCGAAAATAGTTCTTTTATTGTAAGAAATTGGCATATTATATAGTACAGTAGAACCAGCAAACAAGGGTGGCAGCGGGAGGTGATAGGCATGGGCGTGAATGAAGCATTGGCTCTAATGATTTCGTTCGCCACTCTGGTCGTTTCGATCCTTGCTTTCCATAATAAGAAATAGACCCATCCCTCAGGAAGATGAATCTATTTCTTGTGTCTGGGCAGGAGCAAGCATTCAGCCGCCCTGTAAGCGGTGTCTGCTGTACCCCCGGAGTCGGCGGCATCCGGCTCCGTTTTGTGATACACAAAAATATCCTATTCCGTTTTCGGCGGCATTATGACTGGAGATCTTTTTATCAAGTATTCAGAATGGGCTTAACCTCCTGCAGAATACGGGCCATCTCTTTGGCGCTTTCCTCGTACATCTTCTTGGCCGCCTTGTCCTTGGTGTTTAAGCTGAACAGCTCCAGATCCGCCTGGCATTTCTTCAAATTCGCGAACAGTAAGGCTCTCTCCTGGTTCTGGGGCTGCTGCATTTGGTCGTCATATAAATCAATGGTCAATCCGCCAAAGGTATCCACTTGTGCAAAGTACACATCTTTGAGCTTGACGCCCTGCTTGTCCAGTTCATCCTTAAGCCAGCTTTGGCTGAACCCCATGACGCGCAGCGGCTCATCCAAAATTTTACCGTCCATAATGACCGCCTGCGGCATTTTTTCAGGGGCAATCTTAACGCCCAAATCCTTCGGCGTGACCGGAAGCGTATCACGCTTCTGCAGCACGGTGATATCCCCGCTGGACTCCATGATGGCAAATTCGACGTCAGCAATCTGGAAAATGTCCTTCTTCCGCAGCTGCTGCATGAGATCATCGGATGTCAAACGTTCTTTTTTCATATTGTCTTCCAAAACTTTGCCGTCCTTGATGAGCACCGTAGCTTTAAAATCGATAAAATCCCTTACCTTCTTGCTCTTCATTTGGGAGTATTCAATCAGCAAAGAGCAGAGCACCCACACTCCCAGGGCAATCAGTCCAAGATACCAATTGGCTTCCAAATCGAGCGAGATGTAAGCAGCCAAGCTGCCGATCGTAATTCCCGTTAAGTATTCGAAAAAGGACAGCTGCGTAACCTGCCGTTTACCAAGGGCTTTGGTCAGCAAAAACAGAACAATTACAGCACACAGCGTCCGTAGGATAATTTCCAGCCATTGCGGCATAAGAGTGCCCTCCAATCCTTGATGGGTTGTCGCGATATATCATCTTTATAAATTATGGACAAAAGTACGCTATGAAATCACGCCACTATTTTCCTGTCCGTCTTAAACGCATGTTCCTGGCCGAAATGTGTACATTAGTTCAAGAAAGGAGTGATAACGAACCATGACCGTAGCATCCGATGTCAAAACCTGCCTCTCTTCCTTGAAAAGCGCGCAAGCCAGCCTTGAGCAGTTTGCTCTGTCCACACAGGATGAGAACGCTAAGAACATGTTCACCCAAGCGGCTCAGCAAACCCAGCAGATCGTAGACCAAGTAGCTCAGCGCGTGCAGCAGCTTGAACAGGAGGAGCCTCAATACAAAGGCTTCTAAATCTCCCGCATCAACAAAACATCTAAATAGGATTCGGCGTCTTGGCCGAAGCTCACCCCCGGACCATTCACGGTCAGGGGGTTGTTTATTATGTTGGGAACTTTGATATTGAGTTATCCCCCATGGCAAGGTAAAGTGTTAAAATAATGGTATTGTTTATAAAGGGGGCAGCATGTATGACGAGTGACACACCAAAGCTGGATGTCATCACATTCGGCGAGTCGATGGGATTATTTTATCCGGAAGGGCCCCGGGGCATCGGCCAAGGAGGAAGCATGGCCCAGTCCTTCGGCGGTGCGGAGAGCAACCTTGCAATCGGTCTTGCGCGGCTTGAGTGCACGGCAGGCTGGTTCGGCAGACTCGGTCGCGATCCGGTCGGCACCGGCATTTTGAAAACGCTTCGGGGAGAGGGGGTCGACGTTTCAAGGGCTACCCAGACCGATGAAGCGCCGACAGGAATTATGCTGCGGCAGACCGTTCGCGGACAGTCCTCCGTTTACTACTACCGCAAGGACTCTGCGGCAAGCAGGATGACCCCTGCGCATGTGGATGCCGAATACATAGCACAAGCTAAGATCGTTCATATCACCGGCATCACTGCTGCCCTAAGCGGCAGCTGCCTGGAAACGATCCGGCATGTGGTATCCCTATGCAAGGAGCATGGCGTCCGGATCAGCTTTGATCCGAACCTGCGACTCAAGCTGTGGAGCATAGAGGAGGCTCGTCCCGTCTTGCTGGAGCTTGCGGCTTCCTGCGATTATTTCCTTCCTGGATATGACGAATGCAAGCTGTTGTTTGAGACCGAGGATGAAGAGGTCATTACCGAGCAGCTCCGGAAGCTGCCGGGGATGAGCATAATCAAAAGCTTCAACGGAAGCAATGTGATTGTGCACAGAGAACAGACGTATTCCCTTCCGTTTGAGAAAGTGGGCCAGGTCGTCGATACGGTAGGTGCTGGAGACGGGTTCTGTGCCGGCTTCCTCGCCGGAGTTGCTAAGGGCTGGTCGCCGGAGGAAGCGCTCTCGTTAGGCGGTCTGACCGGATCGATGGTTATCCAGGCTCCAGGCGACTGGGAAGCCCTTCCGACTTGGGACGAAGTGCTGCAGCGCCGCGGACAAGCCGCCCACATCGAGCGTTAAGAGGCATAGGCTGTTTTACGTCTTTCCACTCCAGCAGTGTTTACGCTAGGCCTTGATCCATTCATTTAATAACCGATAGGAGTGTTACTATGAAGAAACTCAGACTGATCCAACAAATTCATGATGCCGGCGTCGTGGCGGTGCTTCGCGGGGACTCGCCGGAAGAAGTCGTCGAGGTCGCCCAGCGTGCCATTGAAGGCGGTATCAAAGTGATCGAAGTGACGATGACCGTTCCGTTCGCCACCGAAGCAATCACCCGGCTGGCAAAAATGTATTCCTCGGAGGATCCGCAAGCCGACAATTATGCCATCATTGGCGCCGGCACCGTGCTGGACTCGGAAACCGCAAGACTGACCATCCTGGCCGGTGCGGAGTTTGTCGTATCCCCTGGCTTTGACCGGGACACCATCATGCTCTGCAACCGCTACCGCGTTCCGGTAATGCCGGGGGCCGTCACCGTACATGACATTGTCGCCTCCCTAGAGCTCGGTGTGGATGTCATTAAGCTGTTCCCGGGCAATCTGTACTCGCCATCCGTGATCCCATCCCTTAAGGGCCCGCTCCCGCAGGCGAACATTATGCCTACCGGCGGGGTGAACCTCGATAACCTCCATGAATGGATCAAGGCCGGTGCATTTGCAGTCGGAATCGGTTCAGATTTAACCAAGGATGCGATGAAGAGCGGCAACCTTGATCTGATTTCGGAGAAGGCCCGTGCATATATCGATGCATTCAAGAAGACCAAGGCCTAACTTGTACGTATGCAAAAGGACTGCCGCGCATTCGCTGTGGCAGTCCTTTTTTAGATGATGTCCCCTCTTCTCTTCCCCGCCGACGGCTTGCTGCGTGCATTCAGAAGCGCCGTTCCCGCAGTGCTTGTTGAAGCACGCCGATCATAACCTTCTCGTTCTTCGATGACCATGCTTTAGCGTACAAAGCCCGGTTGCCACGCCCCCAGACAAGATCGTGAAGATGGAGTTAACAAACGTATTGCCTGAGAGAACAGCACCTCCGATGCCGATGATCACCGCATCCATCAGCAGAATGATGATTCCGACATTCAGAGGCACATACTTGGACAGAAAATGCGCCAGCAGGTCCGTTCCCCCCGTACTTGCGTCATTTCTTAGCATCAGACCAAGGCCTGTCCCGATCAGAGCGCCGCCAATCATGGCGCTGGGTATGGCGCCGGGGGCAAACACACGCAATACATCCCCTTGATACGGGGACAGCAAATCGATGACAAACGAAGAGATCAGCATGCCTGATAAGCTGTTGTAAAATATTTCACGATTAAGGACCCAAGCCGCAATGAATATGGGGACACTGCACAAGATGATGACAAAGCCGATATGTAGGTCAAACACATAATTAGCAATGAGAGCAATACCGATCACGCCGCCATCCAGCACTTTTTGCGGGACAAGAAAGAAATTGGTCCCCATCGCGATCAGGAAGCTTCCGATCACGATGATGACATGTTTTCGAAATGACAGCATATCCAACAGCTCCATTTATAAGGCATGTCTCATTTATATGCTCGTCAAATCGAAAAATTGCGGCCTTATCCTTGTTGATTTCAAAAAAATTCCACTCTATAAGCGCAAAACCACCTGTACGAAGGGCTACGCCTTGACATAAATCAATCGTTCCGTTCGCGCCATCACTTTGGTCTTCATGTAGGGATGGTTCTCATAACAGTAATCGATAAAATGCCCCGGTCTTTCCCCGTTCCACGGGAATACGTCATAGTGGAGTGGGATCGTCAGCTCGAAGCCCGCTGCTGCAGCAAGCTCAGCCGCCTCACGGAAGCCCATATTGCCCACGATCCCATCCTGCCTACGGAAGGCGTCTCCCCCGTTGATCGGCACCATGCCGATGTCAATCGCGTGATTCCGCAGCCGCTCAACAAGACCCGGGTAAACGACGGTATCGCCAGCATGATACATTAGCACGCCCGAAATATCAATCAAATACCCGACATACCGGTGTCCCAGCACCCGATCCTCCTCAAGCACTTCATGAGCCGCCGGCACCGCCATCAAGCGGAAGCCCTCAAGCTCCTGCCATTGGTCGCACGCGGCAGCCAGCAGCCGGTCTTCGGCAACTCCTGCGTCTCGCATCGCCTCATGACAGATTGCCGGCGCGACAAAGCGGGTGTCCGGGTTATTCTTGGCGATAACCGAGATCGTCCCCAGGTCCATATGATCATCGTGCTCATGCGTAATCAGCACCACATTGGCATTCGTAACATGCTGCGGCTTAAGCGGAGCTGGAAAAGCCCGCTGGAGGTCGCTCTTCCGCTCCAGCTCGTCGGACAGATAAGGATCGATATAAATAACGGTCTCCCCGCCTTTAATTACAACGCTCTCCTGTCCCAAAAACCAAACCGCAGCCATTCCGTGCGGAGCGGATGTTCGATTCATCTCCCCGATCAGCTGCTCCGGTGTTCGTCCATGGCCGTTATGACGTCCATTCACTTGTCCCCTCTCCCTTCGGTTGATGTTGCAACAAACGGTGAGCACAGATGCTTCTGCTTATTCATCGACTCACCAGCCTCTGTATATACTGTACCCTAAATCAGCATCTTCTGGGAGCTTTTCATCGTAGGAATTGTGTTATGTTAAACGGGACAACGAAAAAAAAGAGCTGGAAAGGGGCTTGCCGCCTCTTATTCCAACTCGCATCAAGTATTTGGAGATATTTTTGCTTTAAAACCAGCAACATTCAAGAGATAATGCCGGTAAGATCGGGCTAAAATCCACTGCTCTATTTGCTTTCAACCGGCCGCTTCCACAAACCCAGCAGTACACCTGACAGCGCCGCGCCAATGATAACGGCCAGCAGGAACAGCAGCGCGTGGTTGGCCAAAGCCGCTACGAAAATCCCTCCATGCGGGGCCGGAACGTTAATGCTCCACAACTGTGTCAATCCGCCGGCAACCGCCGAACCGAGAATGCACGATGTCAGTACGCGCAGCGGGTCGGCAGCGGCAAATGGGATCGCGCCTTCCGTGATAAAGGAAAGACCCATAACATAGTTCGTAACCCCGGACTTGCGCTCCTGTTCCGTAAATTTGCGCTTGAAGAACGTCGTAGCCAGGGCGATTGCCAGAGGAGGAACCATGCCGCCGGCCATCACCGCCGCCATCATCGCGCCGTTCGTATTGCCGCTCGACGTAAATACGCCGATGGCGAATGCATAAGCCGCTTTATTGAAAGGGCCGCCCATGTCAATCGACATCATTCCGCCGAGAATCAGACCGAGAATGACGGCATTGCCCGTTCCGAGATTGTTCAGAATATCGGTCAGGCCAAGATTGATCCAGCTGAAGAACGGATCAAACAGATAGAACATGATGGTACCGGTGATCAGCAAGCCAACGACTGGATACAGCAATATCGGCTTCAAGCCGTCCAGTGCCTTCGGCAAGCCGGCAAACCATTTGCGAAGCAGAATGACGACATATCCGGCAAGGAAGCCGGCGGCCAAACCGCCGAGGAACCCGGAATTCGAATTCAGCGCCATCAGGCCGCCGACCATGCCGGGCATCAATGCCGGACGATCACCGATGCTTAAGGCAATGAATCCGGCAAGGACCGGAATCAGGAAGTGGAAAGCGCCTTCTCCTCCGCCGATCGTCTGCAGCAGCTGAAAGAGCGGATGATTCTCACCGGCAAGCTGCTCGATCAGGAAGGATACGGCCAGCAGAATGCCTCCGCCGACAACGAATGGCAGCATATGCGAAATCCCGTTCATCAGATCCTTGTAAATTTTGCTGCCGATGCCGCTGTGTCCGCCCTGCTGTTCTCCGGATGTCCCGCCGCCTTCGCTGCGGTAGATCGGCGCATCACCGCTCGCTGCCTTTCGAATCAGCTCCTCCGATTTGCGGATGCCGTCGCTGACTGGGCGCTGCAGCACCGGCTTGCCGTTAAAGCGGGCCATCTCGACCTGCTTATCGGCAGCAATGATGACGCCGGCGGCGCGCCGAATTTCCTCCTCGGTCAAAATGTTCTGCGCCCCTTCCGAGCCGTTCGTTTCCACCCGAATCTCGACGCCCATCTCTTGGGCTTTCTTCTTGAGCGCGTCCTCCGCCATAAACGTATGGGCGATCCCGGTCGGACAGGCCGTTACGGCAACGACGAAGGCGCCTTGCTCACCGGAGGCTGCTCCGTCCTGAACGGGTGCGGCTTCGATAGCGCTGTCAGACTCCGGACGCTTGTCCGATTGCTTCTCTGCTTCTTTCCTTTGCTTGGCAGCTTCCTTCTCGGCCTTTGCCGCTTCTTCTTCCGCCTGCTTGGCATCGAATAGCGCCGTTACTTCCTCAGGCGTCTTCGTCTCCATCAACCGGCTGATGAAATCGGCATCAATCAGCAGCCTGGAAAGTGCAGCAAGCGTCCGCAAATGGGTATTTCCCGCGCCCTCAGGCGCTGCAATCATGAAGAACACATAAGCCGGCTCGCCGTCCAATGCCTCAAAATCCACACCCTTGCTGCTCTTGGCAAATACGACGGTCGGTTCGTTCACCGCCCGGGTCTTCGCATGGGGCATCGCAATGCCTCCGCCGATCCCCGTGCTCGATTCCGCTTCCCGCTTCAGAATCGCTTCCTTGAACAGGACCGGATCATTGATTCGTCCGCTTGCGGCCAGGCTGGCAATCAGCTCGTCGATCGCCGCCTCCTTCGTTACCGCTTGCAGATCCATAATCATGGTCTGCTGAATCATTAATTCCGTTATTCTCATTATGGATAACACTCCCTTAATTTCTGCCTTAGATGTCTGCCGTTTCGCAGCCGCATTGCAAACATGCATGTCCTCACAATGGCGTGATCGTGACCTGTTCACGAAGTTTATCGATCATTTCTCTGGCTGCCAGATCGTCCGAGAACGCCGTTGCGCTTCCCGATGCAACCCCGGTCCGGAATGCCTCAAGCGGACTGTGCCCCAGAGACAGCGTGCCGACAAACCCGGCAATCATCGAATCGCCTGCGCCTACCGAATTCCGGACCGTTCCCGCCGGAACGTTGGCGTGATAAACCTGATCAGCCGTAATGAGCAGGGCTCCTTCTCCCGCCATGGAGATCATCGCATGCTGCGCACCCTGCTCAAGCAGCTTGCGGCCGTACATGACAAGCTTATCGCGCGAATCCATCGGGACGCCGAATAACTCGGCCAGCTCGTGATGGTTCGGCTTGACGACAAGCGGCTGCTGAGCCAAAGCCTTCATCAGCGCATTCCCCGTCGTATCGATCACGAATTCGGCTCCGCTCTTCTTGCACGCTTGAATTAACAGGTCGTAGAAGCCTGAGCCAAGCGATGGCGGAACGCTTCCGGACAGTACCGCGATATCGCCCGGCTGAAGCCGTGACAGCTTATGGACCAATTCATCGGCCTCCTCTTGCCGGATGCTCGGCCCGAGGCCGTTAATCTCCGTCTCGTCCCCGTGCTTAAGCTTGATGTTGATTCTTGTATCATCTTCAATCCTCACGAAGTCGGTGACGATCCCTTCCTTTCTCAGCGTCTCGTCGATAAACCGCCCGGTAAATCCACCAAGAAAGCCGATCGCGGTATTGTCTGCGCCGAGCTGGTTCAATACCCGCGAGACATTGATGCCTTTGCCCCCCGGGAACTTCAAGTCCCGGGCCATTCTGTTCAAGCTTCCAAGCTCGATATGCTCCACTTCCACGATGTAATCGATGGAAGGATTCAAAGTTACCGTATATATCATCATGATCCCTCAATTATGTTGGTTTTCTGTGCTATGGACTTCCGCCAGGCTTCCGGCAGCGATTCGGTAATCAACGTCGCTTCGCTTAAATCCAGCAGCTTAGCGAACGTGACTTCTCCGATCTTGCTGGAGTCCGCAAGAACATAGCTGGTAGCGGACAGCTGATGGGCCCGCCGTTTGATCAAGGCTTCTTCCGGATCCGGCGTCGTATACCCCATCTCGATATCGACGCCGTTCGTCCCGAGAAAGCAGCGGTCAAAGCGGAAGTTATCCATGTTTTGAAGAGCTATGCTGCCGATTACGGCTTTCGTGCGAATCTTCATCATGCCGCCCAGAAGATAGCTGTTGATGCGTTTGCTTACCAATGCTTCGATATGCGATAAGCCGTTGGTCACAACGGTCACGTTGCCTGCTTCGATAAACGGGATCATCGCCAATGTGGTCGTTCCCGCATCCAGATAAATGCTCTCGCCATCCTGTACCTGCTGCGCAGCCAGCTTGGCAACGGCATTTTTCTGTTGAATGTTTTTGAATGATTTCTCTTCCATTCCCGGCTCGGGGGCCTTTTGACTCGGCAGCGCTGCTCCCCCGTGAATACGCTTTAATAAGCGGCGTTCCTCAAGATCAATCAAATCACGCCGCACTGTAGATTCCGATGCTTCCAGGAGTTCGACCAATTCCTGCAATTTGACGACCCCGCGCTCTTGTAAGCGCTCTAAAATAACGCGGTATCTTTCTTCAGTCAGCATAATGAATCCCCTCCAGATCTAATCCTATCATATTTCGCGCAAAAAACAATCAAAAATAATCATAAACATTCATAATCCTTCAAATTATTGAATGGCATATTCCCTATATTTTTCATACCGCTCCAGCTTTATCCGCCCCGCTTGCTTCTGGCTCTTCTTCGTTGCGGCTGGGTTTTATCGTCCTAATGCCGACTCGCCTGCACCGTCTATAAACGTTTGTGCAAGTATGCCTCTTCACTATATACTGGTAACTAGGAAACTCTCACAGTATAGAAGAGGTGACATGGATGGATCAATTGAAAGAAGCCTACGAACGAATGGGCTTGCCGGAGGATGCGACCCGGGAACAGCTTGATGACAGGTATACCCTCCTCATGCGTCAGACCCGTTCGCAGCAAAGGCGTGAGCCGGACCGGGCGGAAGAGATTGAAGCCCGCTTCGCCGAGATTACCAAGGCCTACAAATTCATTCTTGATGAAGAGAACCGCAAGTCTCTGGAGGAATTGAATCAGAAGCGGTATGGAAAATACAAAAAACTGGCCGGAACTGCCGAGAAAACCGACCATTTCTTCCGTTATTATAAATTTCATCTGCTTGGGGGCATCGCCATTCTTGGCATTCTTGTGTATATCGCGATCAGCATCTTTAACCATCAGGCGGAAAAAGAGCGGCTGGCAAAGCTGCCCCCGGTAGACCTCTCCGTGATGTTCCTGGGGTCGTATTTCAACCCCGACGGCGGTACGGATGTCAAGCCGATTGAAGACGCGATTTTGGCACAGTTTCCCGAGTGGAAACGCGTAACCGTTAACATTAATTATGTGCCGGCGCTCGACTCGAACAATCCGCAGGACGCCGCCATGCTGCAAAAAGCGCTGCTCGTGCTGGCAACCGAAAGGCCTGACCTTTATATCATGGATAAGAATGCATTTGACTGGGTCGGCAATCAAGGCATGGTACGCCCGCTGGAAGCAGAAGTGAACGGCGAGCTGAAAGCGCTTGTGACACCGGAGATGCTTCTGAAGGGGGTCGACGAGGAAGACGGCACCGAGCATGTGTATGCCGTCGATATTATGGGAAGCAAGCTGGGCGAGGAAATTCCCGTGCTCAAGAACGAGATGTACGCAGGGATTCGTGAGGGGACGGAGAAGGACGCCAACGCAAAGCTCTTTATTCAGAGATATCTCGAAGCTTCTAAATAGCACGCAGCATTGAGGGAATAACAAAACCGCCCGGGAGGCAAGGAGTCGGCTCGCGATTCCCCTTACGCCGGGCGGTTTCTTTTATCTAAATAAGTGGAGAGTTATTGGTTAACGATCGTAGCTAGCGATGCAAACGCATGTGGCACAAAGCCCTCGGTCGGCTCGCGATGCGGGATATTCACACGGAAGATAAAGCCTTGACCATCGATTTCCGCTACGATATATTCCCGGGTCAGCTGCTCCCCTCGGGCAATCATGTACACGGGGGCATTTTTCAGCGCCTGATTTCTTTCATTCTCCTTCGCCTCAAGGACTTTACCCACTTCGGCCAATTCTTTCTCGGCCTCTTGCTTCAGCATGTCCCCGTTGTAATCCGAGGGCAGCTTCGTAATTTTTACATAATAATCTGGATCCACATTCATTGTCAGCTTGCCGGTCTTCGCGTCAAACGAGAAGATATCGAATATATACAAGGAATACCCGTTTCCTGAAGCCAGCTTGGCGGTCTTCGTCTCCTTCATGCCTTCGAGCTCAAGCTCCACTTCCTTCGTGGCGGGAAGCTGCGAGGTATCCGAATCCGAGCCGCTGCCGGACTGCCTGACCGTTATTTTCGTCAGAATCAATTGCTTCAGCCCTTCATCGCCTTCAACCGGCTCCTCGAAATATTCGAAGGCAACCTCTTCATTTCCCTGGAGTCCGGCAATGGCTTCGTTCATATGATCCCCGAGACGGAAGGCGGTCGGTCCGTCTTCGGTTTCAATCTCTACGGAATGATTATCAATTTGACCCACATAGGTACCGGTCCCCTGTTTCGTTTCAGTGCTCTGACCCTCTTCCGGATCTCCCGGCTTTACCGGTTCTTGCGTTTCGCCTTCTTCAGGATTGGGCTCCGCCGGCTGCACCGGTTCTTGTACTCCTTCTTCAACCGGATTCGGATCGACCGGGGGCTCTGCTGCCGGTTGTTCACCGCTGCACGCGGTAACGGCCAGAAGCAATACAGCCGCAGTTGTGAGTGCAACCAGCTTGTTCCGAGCTGCTCTCTTTCCCATAAAACCACCTCCTATCATTACGGACGAAGGAGGACCGATGAAGGTTGCGGCCGATTACCAATTCTTCTTAATATTTCCTGCCGCCACCCGGCCCGCCTGACAATATCATTCACTTTTACTATCAAACAAGGTATGCTAGTAGTACAGAGCAAAATAGTTGATAAAGGGAGATGTTCATGTCTGGAAAAATTAAAATATTCGCTGATAGTACTTGCGATCTGCCCTCTGCATGGATAGAAAAGCATCATATCGGAATTATTCCTCTCTATGTGGTATTTGGTGAGCAATCTCTGCGTGACGGCGTGGATATTACGCCTGAGCAGCTGTACGCCAAGGTCGACCAGGTAGGCCATCTGCCAAAGACAGCAGCTCCTTCCCCATCTGACTTCATCGCCGCCTTCACGCCTTCGATCGAGCAGGGCGAAGATATACTGTTTCTCAGCATTTCATCCGAGCTGTCCTCGACGTATCAAAACGCGCTGATCGCTGCCGGCGAGCTGCCTGAGGGCCGGGTTACCGTCTTCGATTCCCGCAATCTCTCCTGCGGCATCGGACTCCTCGTGATGAAGGCCGTGCGTGCAGCCGAACAAGGCGCCTCCATTCCTCAAATCGTGGAGCTGCTCAGCCGAACCGTCAATGAAGTGGAGTGCGAATTCGTTATCGATACGCTGGATTATTTGCATAAAGGCGGTCGCTGCTCCGGCATGCAGAACATCATCGGCAGCTTGCTGAAGATCCGTCCGGTGATTAAAGTCGTCAACGGCGGAATGATTCCTGCCTACAAGGTTCGCGGCAAGAAAGAAAAGGCACTGGACCAGATGATCCAAAATGCGCTCGCTCAGGTCCAGGACATGGACAATGATTTGATCATTGTTGTACATACGATGGCGGAAGAGGAAGCCCGGTTCCTGCAGAAGGAGCTGCAGGAGAAGACCGGTGCACGGGAGGTTGCCATCTCCACGGCCGGATGCGTCATCTGCAGCCATTGCGGACCGCATACCGTCGGCCTGATGTATACCAAGAAACCGGCCGTTTAAGAGGCTGTTTTTCTAAAAATTCGTCGTTCCCGACTTTTTAAGTAGGGCTTTAAATGGTGGGTTATTCAAAGACAGTTCTGCTGTGCAGTTAGCATCATGCAGAGCTGTTTTCTTTATGTCAAATTGCTTCATTGCAATATCCTAGACTTTGGTCCAGTTCCGCGGGATACTCGGGACCGAGGACATCCTCATCCAGAACATGGTATTCTTGAGTTAACTATTTCTTTATAGGAAGGAAGTAAGCTCGTATGTTGAAACGTACCATCCTCGCTCCCCTGCTCATTCTGCTCGGTGCTTACCTGCTGCTCAATCAAGGCGGCTCCGTTGGCGCCGGCTCCATCTTTGCCACCTTCTGGCCAACCTTGTTCGTGATTCCGCTGGGGCTGTTTTTCCACTGGATGTATTTCTCGCTGGTCGGGCGTCAAGGCATCGGCCTGCTCATCCCGGGAGGAATCCTGCTGACAGCCGGTGTCGTCAGCCAGATCGCTTCCTTATTCGACAGCTGGGACACGATGTGGCCGGGATTTATTCTCGCCGTTGCAGCCGGCCTGTTCGAATTCTACTGGTTCGGCTCGCGCAATAAATGGCTGCTGATCCCCATCAATATTTTGACCGTGCTGTCCCTGCTGTTCTTTGTTGTCTTCTCCATTGGTCCGATGCTGAACTATTTGTCCGTGATCCAGCCTGTCATTGCGGTTCTGCTCGTGCTCGGAGGTGCTTGGATCATACTCGGACGCAAGCGGCACAGCTGAATTCAAGCCGGCACGAATTCAATAACTCAAACAAAAGCTGCCACGGGAAACCCGGGCGGGCGGCTTGTGCGCATGCACAAAGAGGGATCGATCAGGATGATGCCGCAGCCGCCAGCGTTCCCGATCCCGCGAACAGCTGGTGGACGCTCCGCAGATAACGGACCGTTTGCGTACCCGAATGCATCAGGACCGAGTGCGTCTCCGCCCGCTGTCCCGGCAGGAATTTGACGCCCTGCAGAAAATCCCCGGGCGTTACCCCGGTCGCCACGAACAGCACGCCTTCCCTTCCTACCATATCCTCCATCCGAAGCAATTGCTCGGGATCCTGAAGCCCCATCCTGCGGCAGCGTTCCATATCGCCCGGCGTAACCGGAATCAGCCGGCCCTGAAGCTCGCCGCCAAGGCATTTCAGCGCGGCCGCGGCCAGCACCCCTTCAGGCGCCCCGCCGGACCCGACATAAAGATCGACCTCGCTGTCGGTGCAGGTTTCGATCGCTCCCATCACGTCTCCATGAGTGAGCAGCTTGATTCGAACCCCCGATTCCCGCAAAGCCGCAATCATGGCGCTGTGACGCTCACGGTCCAGAATGGATACCGTCAATTCCGATAACGGCTTATCCAGAATGACCGCCGCCTTCTGAAGCGTTACTTCGATCGGGTCGTCCAGGCTCAGCCTTCCCGCGAGCCGAGGACCAGCCGCCAGCTTGTGCATATAAATATCGGGTGCATGCAGAAGGCTTCCCCGCGGAGCTGCCGCGATCACCGATAGAGCATTATTCAAGCCGCTAGCCACCGTTTCAGTCCCTTCCAGCGGATCAACGGCAACATCCATCTTCGGTCCTTTGCCGCTGCCTACTCTTTCCCCAATATACAGCATTGGCGCTTCATCCATCTCGCCCTCACCGATCACGACCACGCCGTTCATAGCGACCGAATCGAAGTGCTTGCGCATCGCAAGCGTCGCAGCCTCATCGGCACTGTGTTTGTCTCCTCTGCCGGTCCACCGGGCGGACCTGAGCGCCGCTTCCTCCGTTACTCGTACCAACTCCAATGCCAATGAGCTCTCCATTGATCGTACCCTCCCTCTCCTATATGTTCCGTCATATAATTTGGACAGATTGAATGCATGTCGTGGGCAAGCACGTAAAATGTTCCTGCAATCGCAGAAATCATTTTACTCTCTTGCCTGCATCGTATCGTTAAAACAAACTTCTATGGACATATTATTTCAATAAATTCGTGATCAGCCCCGCCGTCTCTTCAATGGCCTTATCCGTCACATCAATGACAGGGCAGCCCAGCCGTTCATACAACGACAGCGCATAATCGAGCTCCTCGCGGATCCGCTCAAGGGTCGCATACTGAACCTCATTCGGAAGCCCCATCACCTTGAGCCGTTCGCTGCGGATCTTCAGCAGATGCTCCGGCTCCATCGTCAAGCCGATGATCGTCCCCGTCTTCACCTCTTGAAGCTGCGAAGGCGGAGACAAATCCGGCACGATCGGATAATTGACCGTCTTGTAGCCTTTATGAGCAAGAAACATTGACAGCGGCGTCTTGGATATTCGCGAAACGCCAAGCAGGATGATGTCTGCCTTCAAGATCGCGCTGACATCCTTGCCGTCATCGTATTGAACGGCGAATTCCATCGCCTCCACTCGGCGGAAATACGTATCATCCAGGCGATGCAGCAAGCCGGGCAGCCGCTTCGGATAATCGTTGAAGGTGTCGGCGAAGGCCTGCATCATCGGTCCCATAATATCGACCGCGCGGATATTCAGCCTTACCGCCTCCTCCCGGATTACTTCCCGCAGCTCCGGCTGCACCAGCGTGTATGCTACAAATCCGCCCCGTCTGGCAACCTCCTCCATCAGCTCCGTAAGCTCTTCCTCGTCCCGAACATTCATATATCGCTTGATTTCGGCGTCTTCCAGCTCGAACTGCCGCAGCGTTGCCTGTACGACCGCTTCGGCCGTCTCCCCGATTGAATCTGAACAGATTGCTATAAAATGAGTCGATGCCTGATTCATCCGATTCCTCCCACTATTCCTCGGCTACCATGTCGAGCAGCATTTTGATGATATTAGTTTTGGTAATGCGTCCTACAACCTTCCAGTGATCCGGATTGCCGTCCTCTGACGGAACGACAACCGGCAGGCTGTCGATCTGCCTTGTTATGATTTTGCGGGCGGCATCAAGCACCGTATCCTCCGGCTGTACCGTGGTCACATTCGCCCGGCGCGTCATAATAAGGCTGACCGGCATGGACGAGGCCGACGGATTCCCCAGCGTCACCTTGAGCAGGTCCTTGCGGGACACGATGCCTGCAAGATGGCCGTCCGCATCGGTCACAATGAGGTTCCCCACGTTTTCAAGGAACAGGGCGACAACCGCCTCCTGGATCGTTGTGGTCTCCCTTATGATGATCGGAACGCCGTGGAGGTCGCCAACCTTCATTTTGAGCAGTCGGAACTTTTCCTCCCGATCAGGCTCGCCCCGCTTTCCGAGAAAATATCCAACCTTAGGCTTTGCATCGATGTAATCCAGTATGACAAGCTTGGATAAATCGGTACGCAGAGTAGCCCGGCTAACGTTAAGCAGCTCCGCGATTTGATCTCCCGTAATCGGGGCATGCTTCTTTACGATATCGACGATTTCCAGCTGTCTTGGCGTCAGTTCGATAGTGATCCCTCCTGCTTCCATTTCCTCTGCTTGCGGATATAATACGTCATATATATTATATATGCAACATATTTTCGTCTAAAATGATGACATAAAGTATTAATATTTTTTGTATGGCCTATTAAAAAAATTGATAAAGATTGTTCTCCTGATGATCCTCGGGTCCCCATCTCATGCCTGACGCCAAATAAAATGCAGAAAATAAAAAGCATGCCCCGGAATGCACTTCCTAGGCATGCTTTGCTTAGATTAATGAACTTATGAATTCTGGGCAGTACTTCGCTCGCACTCTCCTTTGCCGCAGTATCCGTGAATGATTTTAACGCCGTCGGTGGGGATCGTATCAACCATTTCTTCACATCCGGAGCAAATAATAAGCCCCATATCCTGTCTTCCTTGAGCCACTCCTGCCTCTGGACTTGTCAACGCCTTCATTCCCATTTCCTCCTTAGCATTGTTTCGCATTGCTGCAAGGCAGATGTCCTTACTCCTTACCCAATGGTTCAACCTTCAATCCCTTCTCGCCGCATCCAGAACGGCTTCGCCCCACCCATCCTTTATTTTCCACTATATTGTTAATGTATTGGGTAAGAAATAAAGTTATGAGTAATTCATGGAGAATGAGCTTTAACTTCGGGTAAACTAAGGAAACGGCCGTACGCTGGAGGAAAAAATCACCATATATTCGGTATCCTGTGATAATATAGATTTCGGAAATCACCTGGAAATTGACACTGATCGACGGAGGGTTTGGATGAAAAACTTGTGGCAGCTCATTAAGAAAGGAAACACGTCTTCGGCCATCGCATCGCTTGGCAATACGGGACTTGCGATCATTAAAGCGATCGCTGCTTCCGTCAGCGGCAGCGGGACGATGTTCGCCTCCGCCATGCATTCTGTCGCCGACGCCGTGAACCAGGGCTTCGTATTCGTCGGCAGCGTGCTCGCCGAGCGAAAGCCGACCAAGAAGTTCCCTACAGGGTTCGGGAGGGTCATCAATCTGGTCTGTATGGTTGCGGTCATCGTCGTAACGATTATGGCCTATGAAACCATTCATAAAGGCTACAAGCTTCTGAAGCATCCGGAGGAGGCAACGAGCTTCTGGCTGAACTTCATTGTCCTGGCTATAGCGGTCTTGATTGACGGCGGTATCCTGATGAAGGCGATGAAGGAGATTTTAAAAGAAACCCGGACCGAAGCTGCCGGACTCGGCATGTTCCCGGCCGCCTTCAAAAACGCCGGCAAGGCCGCACCGCCTACCCGGCTTGTGTTCTATGAAGACATCGTCGCCACGCTGGGAGCGCTGTTTGCGCTGATCGCCATCGTATTTGCCCACTTCATGGACTTCCTGATCCTCGACGGCATCGCAACGATTCTGATCGGATGTCTGATGATCGGCGTAGCCTTCAAGGTCGGGTACGACAATATGGTCGGTCTGATCGGCGTTTCAGCGCCGAAGGATGTCGAGGAGAAGATCTCCCGGATCATCCTTGCGGACCCGGATGTGCGTGACATCAATCGGCTCCGCATCGTGCAGGAAGGACGAAGCTACCATGTCGAGGCATACATCGAGCTGCGGCAAGGCATGTCCCTGGCCGAGGCCAGCGTATCCAAAATGCGGGTCAACTCCTTGCTGCTGCAAAACCCGGACATCTCCGATGTTACCCTGGGCATTCTGGAAGACGACAACATCCGGGTCTGGAGCCCGAGCGCCGATCTTGGCAGCGAACCACAAAAGCCTTAAAGCCCAGCACCTGTCGCCCCCTCGCGAGCACTGAACAGTCCGCTGCAGCCATAAAAAAGGCGCCCGCAATCGCTTGATGCGAGGCGCCTTTTTATGATCCGATTATTGATTTCTCCGCAGGAACTCGGCCATGCGGGCATAGGCAATTTTTTCGTTGGCTTTCTTTGTGATGCCATGTCCCTCATCCTCGAACACGATATACTCGACGTCCCGGCCCTTGGCTCGAAGCGCCTCAACGATTTGGTCCGATTCCGCTTGAACGACACGCGGGTCATTCGCTCCCTGGATGATCAGCATCGGGTTCACCATGTTGTCCAGGTAGGTGATCGGCGAATCCTTGATGAACCGCTCCCGATCCCGCTCCGGATCGCCGAGCCAACGCTCCATGATCGGCTTCCAATGATCCGGAACCGAGTTGTAGAAGGTAAACAGATTGCTCACCCCCACGATGTCAATTGCCGCTTTGAAGTACTCGGGATTGCGGCCGGCCAGGAGCAAGGTCATATAACCGCCGTAGCTTCCACCCATAACAAAGAGCTTTTCCCGGCTTGAAATTCCCTGTTCGAACAGCCAATCCATTCCTGCAAGACAATCCTTGCGCGGCCCTTCGCCCCAGTCCTGCTCCACCAGCTTGACGAAGGAGCTGCCATAGCCTGTGCTGCCCCGGAAGTTCGGACAGAAGATATGGTATCCCTGTGCCAGGAGATACTGGAACATCGCCCGGAACTGCTTGCGCTCTGCGGCTTGCGGACCGCCATGCGGCCAGAAGATCGTGTATCCGTTAGCCACTCCCTCCTTGGCCCGGAACAGCAGCGCTTCGATCTCCATGCCGTCAAAAGACGGGTACGTAACGGTCTCAGGTGAGCACAGATCCTCCTCTGTCAAGCCTGTCAACACGTTCTTCGTCAGCATGGTCCAGCTGCCGTCCTTGTAGCGGTAAATATTCAGCGGCTTGACCGCGCCGCGGGCCAGCAGGTACAGAGTCCCCGATTTCGTCACGTTCAGCTGCTCTACGATATCCGCCGGCAGAGGCAGCTCCGTCAATTCGCTGCTGTCCATGGAATAGGCATACAGCTTATCTTCCACGCCTTTTTCCGTCAGGATATAAAGCGTTCGGGAATCCTCATGCCAGCGTAGAAGCTGAACGCTCTCCCGTTCGATCCGGCACAGCGGCTCAAACTTCCGCTGGGAAATGTGATACGCGGCGACGTAAGAAAACTCGGAATCATAGTCGGTCGTAAACACGACATGATCGTTGTCGATAAACTGCACGCCGCCGGCGGTATGCACCTGCTCTGGCGACGGAGTCAGACACAGAGGCTCCTCGGATTCCCGCTGTACATAGCTTATGTAATAGGTATTGGCATACATTTTCGTATAAGCAATGGTCTTCTCGTCAGGACTCACGGCAGACAGCTCGGTGGCCGTATCCCGGCCTTCATGCAGAAGCTTCTTCTCTCTCGTCTCCAGATCATAGACCAGGGAGTTCAGACAGGACGGGTTGCCTTCCGATGTGACGTAATACAGCCTTCTGCCGTCCTCGGACAGATGTACGAAGAAATACTTGTCATCCGGATTGGCATCCTCGAATAACGGAATCGCTTCCCCGCCGCTCCAGCGCAGCGCGTGCATGTGATAGTTCTCATTGCCGTCGCGGTCAAACCCCGTAAGAATATGGCGCCCCTTGGGGTCCAGCTTAATGAAGCTTGCGGCCTGGTCATTGTAGGTAAGCGGGTAAGGATATGCCGTCTCCTCCCTCAGGTCCATCGCCCATAAATTGAACTTTCCGTTCATGCTGCTGCTGAATACCAGTCTGGACTCATCTGCGCTTACAGCAAAATTACGAATCAAATAAGTCTGGAAAAATTGCTCGACATCCGGTTTAGGAAATGGAATCATTCCTTTGCCTCCCTGTCCCTCTAATTATCCACAGGTTGATTAACTGGTGGATTATGCCAACGCAGCGGATTATCTCATATTATAGCGTAAATCATTACCGCGAACATCCTGACATTGGCATGAGGGCAAATCCGTGATCGACAGTCTCGGCATGGTATTTTTTTACACCAAAAAGTGGTCTCCATGCTTTCACCGCCCGCTCTCTTAACAAGCCTATTCTTCGCCCGACTCCTCCCTTGAGCCCGCATATCTCCATCAAGTTCCCATATATATGATAAGAACCAGGTTTCCATTAACGAAGGAGGGATCCTCGTGCACCAAGACGAGATTGCTGAGTTAGAGCGCTCCATTGCAGAGATTACCGAAATTGCATCAGGCTTCGGCCTTGATTTTTATCCCATGCGGTATGAGATCTGCCCGGCAGACATCATATACACCTTCGGCGCTTATGGCATGCCGACGCGGTTCAGCCACTGGAGCTTTGGCAAAACCTTCAATAAAATGAAGATGCAATACGATTTCGGTCTCAGTAAAATCTACGAGCTCGTGATCAATTCCAATCCGTGCTACGCTTTCCTCCTGGACGGCAATTCACTGATTCAGAACAAGCTGATCGTCGCCCATGTGCTCGCCCACTGCGATTTCTTCAAAAACAACGCCCGTTTTTCGGTCTCCAACCGCAATATGGTGGAGAGCATGTCCGCTACCGCCGAGCGGATATCCCGTTATGAGCTGGAGCATGGAACGGAAGCGGTCGAGCAATTCATTGACGCGGTTCTGGCGATCCAGGAGCATGTCGACCCTCAAATCCTGAAGCCCGAAAAACTCGACAAGCAGCGCTATAACGAGCGGCGGATGCTGGAGCGGCGGGAAGAGGCCAAACGCCAGAAGCCTCCCGGCCGGTACGATGATCTATGGGAGCTGGATGAAGACGAGGAAGAAAAGGCGGAGCAGGCTCCCGCCGCGCCAAAGCGGTTTCCGGCTGAGCCGGAGAAGGACATCATGTGGTTTATTCAGGAGCACTCCGATATTCTTGAGGATTGGCAGCGGGACATCATGAGCATGCTTCGCGAGGAGATGCTGTATTTCTGGCCGCAGATGGAGACGAAAATCATGAATGAAGGCTGGGCCTCGTACTGGCATCAGCGCATACTGCGGGAGATGGACCTGACCAGCGAGGAAACGGTGGAATTCGCCAAGCTGAACGCTTCCGTCGTCCAGCCGTTGCGCCACAGCCTGAACCCGTACTATCTGGGTCTTAAAATCTTCGAGGACATCGAACGGCGCTGGGACCGGGAGAAGATGTTCGACGTGAGGGAATACGACTCCGACATCTCGTTCCTTCGCAATTATTTGACCAAGGAGCTCGTTGAGGATCTGGACCTGTACGTATTCGAGAAGAAGGGCCCTGAGTGGAAAATTACGGACAAAGCGTGGGAAAACATTCGGGATCAGCTCGTCGTCTCCCGCGTAAACGGCGGCAACCCCTATCTGGTCGTCACCGACGGGGACCATCTTCGTTCCGGTGAACTCATGATCAAGCATCTATTCGAAGGCATCGAGCTTGATCTGAAATACATGGAGCGCACAATACCGTACGTTTACCGGCTCTGGGGCAAGCCGGTGCATTTGCACAGCATGATCGAAGGCAAGCCGATTCTATTCTCCTATGACGGCAAGAAGCTCCACCGGCGATTTATTTGAATGACTTTTGTCGCAGCTTCGATTCGTTTCTTCCGCATTAATAAAAATAGAAGCAGCATCCTCCCGGTGCAATCGCTCCGGTCCGTGGATGCTGCTTTCTTGTTCATCTGTAAGATTTATCGCCAAGCACCGCCTTCGCTTTCGAATCAAACGGTGGCCTTCTCGGACTTCATCGGAGCCGATTCAGCTTCCAGATCATGCTTGTGCACGTCATACTCGTGCTTTAAAGCCTCCAGGTCATCCGCGAGCTTCTCCATCATCTTCACGAAAGCCGCCAGCTCCTGGGAGCTTGCCGCCTGATTTCGGGCGTTCACCGAGGTCTTCTCGGACTCCTGCTCCACCAGGCCCAGCTTGCGTATAATCCCGCTGACTTTGCTTTGGATCTCTTCCATCGCTTTTTTAGAATGCGTTGCAAGCTTTCTCACTTCGCCCGCCACCACCTCGAAGCCTCTTCCGAGCTCTCCGGCATGCGCAGCCTCAATCGCGGCATTCAGTCCGAGCAGATGGCTCTGGTCGGAGATTTCCCGGATCAGGCTGCCCATCTGCTCGATCTGGAGAATCTCCTCGCCAAGCTCGGCGGTCAGCGTATGGGCCTTCTCTTGAGCCTCCGCGGTTTTCATGGCATTATCGGCCATCAGCGCTGCGCTTTGATCCAGCTCAACGATCATGGCGGTCAGCTCCTGCACCGATTCTGTAATCGCTTCCAACATTTTCTGTTGATCCGTGACCAAATTTTGAATTTTTTCTTTCTCCTTCATCTCATAAGCCTCCAGAACGAGCTGAGAATCCAGATTGAACATTTTGCTGAGCGCATGCACGACATGCGTCCATTGCTCAGGAAGCAGCTGCTTAAACAGATCTGCTGCAATATCCAAATATAGCATATAGCTGCCGAGATAATAATCGGTATTCAGCCCGATTCTCGAATGAACTTGTCCGATCTTAATCCGGTTCTCGAGATAGGCCTCATCCACCCGGCCTTCTGCAAGCGACAACCAATATACCCGCTGGGTTTCCTTCAGCCGCTCCATGGTCGACATTCGGTTAATAATCTGCATGAGCTGCGGCTGTTCGCCGATTCTCGCGTAAAACCGGTCCACCACCTCCTCGACCACCTTGACAAACACATCGCGGTGCTGTGCAAGCAGCTCTAAATCATGCTCACGTAGTCCGATATACTCCAGCTGCTGACGTCTTTTCGGTGAAACATCCATCATGACGAAATCCTTCACTCCTAAATAGAATGATCCCTGTTACAGGTCTAAGTACTTAGGGTTCATTATAGACTATATTTACCAATCAAGGCATAATTCTAAAGTCCTAATTGAGTGTATAAAATCACATCTTGCCATTGCCTGAATATGCAAGTTAAATCGAAAATGCGATCATACCGGACGAGTTTCGATACCCCCATGCAGACAGAAACAAGCTGCGCTGGCGGTAACCATTTACCGCCAGCGCAGCTCGCCTTCAACCTTCGTTTGGATTACCGCTCCCAAGCATTCTCCCTCTGCGTAATCCCTAACAGCTGACCGGGCTGACTCCAAAACAGGCTATGCCCCCGCCGGTTCATTTTTTTGCGAGTCCTTCCGCTCCTGACGTTTAGTCTCACTTCCCGCAAGAACGGTGGATGACGCCAGCTCTCAGGACGAAAGTTATCGGTTCAGCAGACTGCCTACGTACCGCAGCAGCTCATTGGCGCAGACCGGGCAGTAGCCGTGCTCCTCGATCAGTCTGGAGCTGACTTCGTTAATGCGTTTCAGCTGCACCGCATCCGGCGTTTTTGTGGAGGTGGTGATTTTGACGATGTCTTTGAGATCTGCGAACAGCTTCTTCTCGATCGCTTCGCGCAGGCGCTCATGATTATGGTACTCGAACTTCTTCCCTTTGCGCGAATATGCCGAGATGCGAATCATGATTTCCTCGCGGAAGGCCTTCTTGGCATTCTCTGATACCCCGATCTGTTCCTCGATGGAACGCATCAATCTTTCATCCGGATCCATCTCCTCGTCGGTCAGCGGATCGCGGATCTTGGTCCAGTTGCAGAATGCCTCAATATTATCAAGATAGTTCTCGAACAGCGTCTTGGCCGACTCTTCAAAGGAATAGACAAACGCCTTCTGCACTTCCTTCTTGGCCAGCTCATCATACTCTTTGCGCGCAGCTGCAATAAAGTTCAAATACCGTTCCCGCTCCTCCTTGGTAATGGAAGCGTGCTGATCCAGCCCATCCTTAATCGCCCGCAGCATATCCAGCGCGTTAATGCACTGAAGATCCTGCTTAATAAGAGCGCTTGAGATCCGGTTAATGACATACCGGGGATCCACGCCGGACATGCCTTCCTCTAAATATTCGCTCTGCATCTCTTTCAGATCGGCTTCCTTGTAGCCCTCCACTTCTTCGCCGTCGTACATGCGCATTTTCTTGATCAAGTCCATTCCCTGTTTCTTTGTCTCCTTCAAACGGGTCAATATGGAGAATATTGCGGCGGAACGCAATGCATGCGGCGCAATATGGATATGCTTCATGTCGCTCTGCCCGATCAGCTTGGCATAGATTTTCTCTTCATCGCTGACCCTGAGGTTATACGGGATCGGCATGACGATCATCCGGGATTGGAGCGCCTCGTTCTTCTTATTGGCGATAAAGGCTTTGTATTCCGCTTCGTTCGTATGGGCCACAATCAGCTCATCGGCGCTAATCAGCGCAAAGCGTCCGGCCTTGAAGTTCCCCTCCTGCGTCAGGGACAGCAAATTCCACAGGAACTTCTCATCGCATTTGAGCATTTCCTGAAATTCCATCAGCCCCCGGTTGGCCTTGTTGAGCTCCCCGTCGAACCGGTATGCCCGCGGATCCGACTCGGAGCCGTATTCCGTGATGGTAGAAAAATCAATGCTGCCGGTCAGGTCGGCAATGTCCTGCGATTTCGGGTCGGAAGGGCTGAATGTCCCGATCCCCACCCGGCCTTCTTCCGAGATGAGCACCCGTTCAACCTTCACGCTCTCAATATCGCCGCCGTATTCGGTCTTCAGCCGCAGCTGGCAGGCCGGGCACAGGTTCCCCTCGATGCGAACGCCAAGCTCCTTCTCGATCTCCGGCCGCAGCTCCAGCGGGATCAAATGAAGAGGCTCCTCCTGCATCGGGCAGCCTGAAATGGCGTACACCGCACCGCTGTCGGTTCGGGAGTACTTCTCCAGCCCCCGCTTGAGCATCGTAACGATCGTGGATTTTCCTCCGCTGACCGGCCCCATCAGCAGCAGGATCCGCTTGCGGACATCGAGCCGCCGGGCTGCGGAGTGGAAGTATTCCTCGACCAGCTTCTCAATCGCCCGGTCCAGTCCAAAGATCTCCTGCTCGAAAAACTTATATTTTTTCCGGCCGCCGCTCTCCTCGATCCCGTAGGATTCGATCATGTCATACACACGGGCGTGAGCCGTCATGGCTGGAGAGGGATCCTTCTTTAATAATTCAATATATTCCCTGAATGTGCCGCTCCACGCCAAACGGTCGCTCTCTGCCCTATATGATGCTATGCGTTCGAAAATATCCATTTTCGCTACCTCCTATGAGTCTGTTTATGGGGATTGGCTTCCATTCCACAGCGTCATTTGAAACATTCGATTTCGAAAAAGTGTACTACATACCTATGCGCCTTGCCCGGAATAGTTGACCTTATTTTCGAAGTCAAGCCGGAGCTTTTTTGCTGAGCGCCGCTCGTCTTATCCCAATCGGGAACGCCACGATGCGGTCCTCATGCTATACTGATTTTACATGAACGTAACATTCGAGCAGATGCAATAATCAAGGAGGGCAATCATGGCGATCAAGCATGAAGCCGAGCTGTACGCTCCATTGAAGGCTTTTTTTGAAATAAATGGGTATGAAGTCAAGGGGGAGGTTCGGAATTGCGACCTGGTCGGAATGAAGGAGGGAGCGGACGAGCCCCTGATCGTGGAGATGAAAAAAACATTCAATCTGGCGCTGCTTCTCCAAGGGCTCGAACGCCTGAAACTGACGCCTTATGTGTACCTGGCCGTAGAGAAGAGCCGGGCCAAGAAAGGGGCCGTCAATCAGCGCTGGTCCGAGCTGACCGGATTATGCGGGCGGCTCGGCCTCGGGCTCATTACGGTCACCTTCTACAAGACGAAGGCCCCGTTTGTGGAGGTGCTCTGCGAGCCGGAGATCGCCGTCACCCGGGGACGAACGGCGATCAGGCGCAAGGAGCGGCTGCTGAACGAATTCAGGGAACGCAGCGGCGACTACAACACGGGCGGCGTCACCCGGGCCAAGCTGGTAACGGCTTATCGCGAGAAGACGCTCCGCGTCGCCGCTGCCCTATACAGCGCGGAGAATGAGCAGCGGGAAACGCTGCGGCAAAGCGGCGAGGCGTCTGCCGCTGCCGAGGCCAATCCTGACGCTCCCCTGCCGGGAATATCGCCCGCAGCTGTGCGTGACCGGAGCGGCGTTGGCTCGGCTGCAGCCATCCTGCAGCGCAATTACTACGGCTGGTTCCGGCGGGTCGGGCGGGGACGATATCTCCTTACCCCGGCCGGTCTCCAAGCCCTCGCGGATTATGCCAACGTGCTCGAATCCGCTAGTATGACGGGACTTAATGGCTTGTCGTCCGAGCGTCTACGTTGATCATCGTGCAGCAGTCATCATTATACCGTGCGCCGAGAGGATCGCGTTACCAATTTGAGTAGAACAGATGATTCCAATGGATCAAGGCTGGTCCGCAGAGTCAAGCCATATAAAGATAAAACTGGCGTTTTGGGAACCCAAAAAAGCTGCCGCTCCAACCAAACGCTGGTTGAATCGGCAGCCTGTGTTCATCGTGTATCTTACTGTAGATGTAACTCGTGGCTGTAGCTGTAACTTGCAGCTGTCTTTGTATCTTAACCCCGCTTAATTCCGCTGTACATGCTGGATCCTGAGCCCGCTTAATTCCGCTGTTCATACTGGATCCCAGCAAGCTTATATCCGCTGTGCAAACTGGATTCTGAGCACGCTACGGTTAATTCCGCGCGGTAAATTCCATGACGGCTTCACTGATCAGGTTCATGCCCAGCAGCAGCTCATCGCGGCCGGGATGGGTAAAGTTCAGCCGGATGCATTCGGCATTCTCCCCTCCTGCCGAACACATCGATCCCGGGAGGAAAGCAGCCCCCTTCATTAATGCAGCCCGCAGAAGAGCATCGCCATTCAAGCCGGGAGGGAGCTCCACCCACAGAAACATGCCGCCGGGAGGGACCTCGTATTTAGCATCCTTCCAGGCGCTCCGCTTCAGCAGCTCCACCATGAGCTTAAGCCTCGTGGCGTACTCTCTGTTCAGCATCTCGATATGGTCCTCGAGCTTAAAGTGATTCGATTCCAGCAGATGATGGAGCATCCGCTGATTCAGCATGCTGGATTGCCAATCCGCCATCTGCTTCACCGCCGTCATCATCTCAATGACCTGCGGGCTGCCTGCCGCCCAGCCCGTGCGGAGCGCCGGAGCTACCGTTTTGCTGAACGAGCCGACATAAAGCACATGCGCTCCCTGCTTCTCCTCCAGAGAAAACAGGGATGGAAGCCGCTGCTTCCGATCCGGCCCGCCGGCTGCTCCGAAATACAAATCCCCGTACGAATCATCCTCTACGATGAGAAGCCCGTGCTGCACGCACAGCTCCAGCACCTGTGCTCGCCGTTCCAGGCTCCACATGACACCTGTCGGATTCGTGAAATTCGGCGCTGCCATGAGCAGCTTTGGCCTGTGCTTGCGAATCAGCGGCGCCAGCCGGTCCGGGAGCATGCCGCTGCTATCTCCCGGAACCGGCACGATTTCAGCCCCTTGGAGGCGGAGCACCTGCAGCAGACCGGGTGACGTCGGATTCTCCACGAGAACCGCGTCGCCCGGCTCGACGTACACCCTGACCAGCAAATCAATGGCCTGCTGTGTACCCGTTGTCAGCAGTATATTCCCGGGCTGGACACTCAGTCCTTTGCGCTTGGCAAGATCCCGGCTCAGCCACTCACGCAGCGGGCGATAGCCTTCCGCTTCCCCGTACTGCAAGGCTTCCGGATCGGCGGTTAGTACAGAGGTAGCGGCCTCGGCCAGCGAATGCATAGGGAATAATTCCTCAGCCGGCAGCTCCTCTGCCAAGGAAATAAAAGAATCCCGCTTCGCAAGCTCACGGATATTGCGCAGCGGGGATGACAACAGGGTCTGTGCACGGGAAGCAAAGGAATACTGCATGGAAATCCCTCCTCTAACCGTTTATGGAAACCTCGGTTTTATATTCAGGGAGCCTCTTTACAACCTCTAAAAAATATTCCCGATATCTATATATTATACCTTATGTAAAATTTTAAGCATATATTTGCCTTCCTTGACGGGTATACAGCGCATACTTCTCAATGGCCTGCGCCCGGGTCGATACGCCAAGCTTGACATAAATTTTCCGGAGGTAGTTGTCGATGGAGCGCCGGCTGACCTGAATTTCAGATGCGATCTTATCGTATGTAATGCCCTGCACGATCCGTTCCATGATAAAGGCCTCCGTCTCAGAAAGCTGCAGCCCGCCTTCGTTCATCGCCGAGGCCGTCAGCGGCCATATCCCCTGTTTTACCCATTCCAGCGGAAGAGAAGCTACCCCCTCCCGAAGACCGGCGATCATATGGATGAGCTGAAAGGTCGAGGCCTGCTTGGACAAAAGCCCGCTCGCTCCCCGGTTAACCAAGGACTGAAGCAGCGGAAGGCCGTCGTTGTCGGTCATGACCACCACATGGGTGTTCGGGGACAACTGCTTCATCTGTTCCAGGATCGCTTCCGAGGTCTGGTCCTGAAGTTGGTAATCCAATAAGACCAGTTCGGGTAACAGCTCAGCGACCATCCTCACCCCTTCCGTACCGGAAGAGGTCATCCCCAGGACGGTCAGGTCCCGCTCCTCCTCCAATATCAATTTCGTTCCCAGCATGCTTGTAGGTTGACTGCCGACGATAACTACCCGCCAAACCTGATTCATATTCCGATAGACCTCCTGTTTCGTCTTGATATCTCTATTTCTAAGTAAGCGGCATCATCACGAAGCATACATCCGACATGCGAATTTACGTTGTTTACGGCATGGATCGACATTTCGAACTGTGAATCACATGCAGATCCGTGGCGAACTTAATCCTGAAGACGCAGAGAAGTCAAAATAAGCATGGCGAATGTCTTATATGTATCCTACTTGATAAACAAATCTATACAGATTGTATCCCACTCTAACTTTCTAAGCAATCTTTTTTCATAAAACAAGTGCCTTTTGTTCGTCTTTGCGAAAGTATTTCTGACATGATAGAATAGATATCTGGAAAAAATGATAGATTTTGAGGGGTGATGAAATGCCGGTGTTGGAATCAGAAAACAATACCCCCTATGAGTCCCGTGAGGAAATGCAGCGCAAAGGACCTTCGGCCAGATGGTTCTGGGTATTTTGGATTGTACTGATTGGGCTGGGCACTACCGCAGCCTATTTATACAGTAACCATTTGAAGGAACAGGTCGTTATCCAGCTCCAGGAGGATACCAATAGGCAGATGGCTTCGTTCAAATCGGAATACGATCAGCGTTTCAATGAGCTGGTACAGGAATTGGACGAAATGCAGAGTCAGGTTCAATCCTTCAACGAGCTGCTGACCTTCACCAAAGATCAGGCCAGCGGCAAAACCGACAACAGCAACAAGCTGTACAGCCAGCTTAGCGAGGTCGAGAAACAGCTCAAAGAACTGGAACGCAAAATGGAGCTCTTAAAGTGAGCAAGCTCAAATATATCCGACCAAAGCAGGTAAACCGTTTATTTATGCTTGCCATCGCGCCTTTCATCGGCATGCTGCTGTGCATGTGGCTATTAACCCAGCCGCCGCGCATCACGCTGCACTCTTCGGAGTACATAGCCGACAGCCATATCTCCGAGCAGTCGGCGAAGATCAGGAGCGATCTCGGCCAAGCGGCCGCAGCTGCCAAACAAACCGTATCCTCCATTGAAAAGACGGCCGTTCTCTATCAACAGACGACCGCCAAGGTAGGATCCCTTCTGGGAAAAGCCAAGACGCAGGCCGCAAAGCCCGAGCAAATCTATAACCGGAGAATCACCTCAAAGCTGGGAGCCCCCATCGAGACGGTTCACAGCGACCGGATCCGGATTGAATTGTATAAAGTCAATCCCGGCCCCTACCATGGCTATGCGATGAAGGTCAAGCTGAAGGACCCTTCCGCGATGAGCATGTCCCTGGGCAGCGAAAGCGGCAAGCCCGGAACGGTGGAAACGACGATGCGGGCCGTCAGCCGGCACGGGGCCGTAGCCGGCATTAATGCCGGCGGATACGCCGATGGGAACAAGGGCCGCTTCCCGCTCGGCACGACGTTTTACGAGGGCCACTATGTATCCGGATTTCAGCCTAGCTTTAAGGATCTGGCCTTCGTCGGAATGAGCACCTCCGGAAAACTGATCGGCGGCAAATTTTACAGTCAACAGCAGCTTGACCGTCTAAGCCCGAAATTCGGAGCCACCTTTGTGCCGGTGCTGCTGCAGAACGGAAGAAAGACGACCATTCCCGAGAAGTGGAGAAGCACGCCTGCACGTGCTCCGCGCACCGTCATCGGCAATTATAAGGACGATCAGCTGCTGATTCTCGTCACGGAAGGATATGATGAGAACGGCAAGTCGGGTGCTACGCTGCAGGAGCTGCAGAACAAGCTTCTTAAACTTGGCGTGATCGACGCATATAACTTGGATGGGGGCGGCTCCTCCTCCCTCGTCCTGAACGGACGGGTTGTGAACAAGCCCTCGGACGGACAGCTCCGTCCGGTGCCGACACACTTCCTGTTTTTCAAATAAAGGGGCAGTTTTCATATTATCATTTATTTTTTCGGCTAAGATGGTTATAATATAGATTAGCTTAGCAGGAGGTGGCCGTAATGTCTTTCTCATTAACCTTTTGGATCGTCATGATCGTATTTGCCCTTTATATGGTCGGCATTTTGACCGCAGCCTACAATGATGACAAAACCAAAGGCCTGTAAGGCATGACTCCCTCTTCTTATGAGGGGGTCTTTTATTTTTTGCGATAAAAAAAAGCACCGCTGTCCGCGATGCTTATCAAATGAGACGATAGAACCTTTATATTAGGAATCAAGCATGTCTCGGAAGCTGCTGCATCTCCGACATGCATTGTGTGCAGATATAACGCTCCTTAAACTCGCTTACGCCGTCCATCGAGCCGCAAAAGACGCATTTGGGACGGTAACGCTCCAGAATAATGTGGTCCCCCTGCACAAGAATTTCTACGGGATCGCCCTCGTTCATCTGATATCTCTTACGCAGAGACTTTGGAAGAACGATTCTCCCCAGCTGATCGACCTTTCGAACTACACCAGCAGGTTTCATAACAATTGTACACCTCTTTCATCTTCAACAAGTGATTTCTGGAATTCTCAAACTGATAATAAGGGCCTAGTAGTATAGTTCGATAAAAAGCTGTCGAATCCTGCTGGTTTTAAGAATTTATTAGTTTTTTTCGATATCTTATAGGTATACTGGATGGTTTTTCCGAATTATTTAAGCGTCAGCACTACTCATTCCATCCCTGGAAAATCCAATTGGCGCAAAGCCTCATAAACGATAATGGCCGCCGAATTGGATAAATTAAGGGAGCGGACCTTGTCTGTCATCGGCATCCGGATGCAGGACTCCGGATTGGCAGCCAGCAGCTCGGGCGGCAGCCCCTTCGTCTCTTTCCCGAATACAAGAAAATCCTCATCCTGAAATTGAACGTCCATATACCGCTTCTTGGCTTTCGTCGTAGCATAGAAATAGCGCCCGTCCGGATATTTCGCCTTCAGCTCCTCGAAGGAGTCATGATATTCAATATGTACGGCATACCAATAATCCAGGCCAGCCCGCTTTAAGGTCTTGTCATCGGTATTAAAGCCGAGCGGTCGAACCAGATGCAGATGTGTGCCCGTAGCCGCACAGGTTCTGGCAATATTGCCCGTATTGGCTGGAATTTCGGGTTCAACGAGTACGATATGCAGTGCCATGTTGTATTGTCCACCTTTTCTTTAACGTTTTCTTCTATTATAACCGATACGCCGGACTTTTCAGGCTGATTCCAGAAAAACCCTTCCGCTGTTAATCAGGGAAGGGTTTAGGTCTGTTGTTGGATTTATATCACATTAGCGGCTGTTCTTAAAGTGCTCCATAAAGTCCACAAGCGCTTTGCAGCTCTCGTAAGGAACCGCATTGTATACGGATGCCCGCAAGCCGCCTACGCTCCGGTGCCCCTTAAGTCCCACAAAGCCTTCTTTCTCGGAAGCCTTCACGAATTCCTTCTCCAGCTCCTCGGTTTCCAGGCGGAACGTAATGTTCATATCGGAGCGGCTGTCCGGATTCACGCAGCCGCGGTAAAATCCGCCGCTGTTGTCGATGGCATCATAAATGAGCGCGGCCTTCTTGCGGTTCATATCCTGAACCCCTGCAAGCCCGCCCTTCTCTTCGATCCATTTCAGAACCTCGTTAATCATGTAAATGCCGAAGGACGGCGGCGTATTGTACAGGGAGTTGTTTTTCAGATACGTGTTATATCTTAGCATCGTCGGCAGATGCTTCGGAGAGTCCGTAATCAGGTCCTCTCGAACGATCACAACGGCCACCCCGGACGGTCCCAGATTCTTCTGCGCGCCCGCATAGACCATGCCGAATCGGCTCAGGTCAAAAGGACGGCTGAGAATGTCGCTGGACATATCGCAGATCAGCGGCACTGCGCCGGTATCCGGGAAGTCCTTGAACTGCGTGCCCTCGATCGTCTCATTGGAGGTCAGATGCAGGTAAGCGGCATTGTCGGACAATTGGATGTCCGCAAGCTTCGGCAGAGACATGTATTTGCTCTCCTCGGAAGAGGCAGCAACATGCGTCTCCCCGATCAGTTTCGCTTCCTTGAGCGCCTTGTCGGCCCAGCTTCCCGTCATGACGTAATTGGCGGTCTGGCCCTGTCCCAAAAAATTCATCGGAATCATTGCAAACTGCGTGCTCGCACCGCCCTGAATGAACAGCATCTTATAACCGGACGGATTCCCCAGCAGTGACAGCAGGCGTTCCTGCGCTTCATTATGTACAGCTTCATAAACGGCACCACGGTGGGACATTTCCATGATCGACATGCCGGTATTGCGGTAATCGACGAATTCCGCTTGCGCGCGCTCCAGCACTTCCAGGGGCAATGCGGCAGGTCCTGCATTAAAATTGAAGGCTCTCTTGCTCAATTGACTCTCCACCCTTTCTCTGTGTTCCCTTTATCGCTTTATTGATTTAACGCTAATCATAGCAACAATCTGATGGTCCTTCAAGTGTAATTATTCACAATTTTTTTGCCGCTCCCGGTGACTACCTAAAAAGCGCCAAGGGCTTAATTATAAGCCCTCGGCGCTAAATGAAGCTGATCTCTTACAGATCGTAGTACAGGGAGTACTCGTGCGGATGAACGCGGATGTTAACGGCTTTGGCCTCGGCACGCTTGAACTCGATGAAGTTATCGAGGAAGTCTTTCGTAAATACGCCGCCTTCGGTCAAAAACTCATAATCTGCCTGAAGTGCATCCAGCGCTTCGTCCAGAGAACCCGGTACACTGCGGATTTCCTTCTTCTCGGCATCGGACAGCTCGTAGATGTTCTTATCGAATGGCCCGTATCCAAGAGCCGTTGGATCGATTTTACGCTTGATTCCGTCCAGACCTGCCATCAGCATTGCCGCGAATGCCAGGTAAGGGTTCGCCGTAGAGTCCGGCGTACGGAACTCGATCCGGCAGCCTTTAGGGGTTACTGCGGCAACCGGAATCCGAACCGCGGCGGAACGGTTGCCTTTGGAGAACACGAGGTTAACCGGTGCTTCGTAACCTGGAACCAGACGTTTAAAGGAGTTGGTGCTTGGGTTCGTCAGGGCGATCAGTGCCGGAGCATGGTACAGAATACCGCCGATGTAATGAAGCGCAGTTTCGCTCAGGTTAGCATATGCGCCTTTCTCGTAGAACAACGGAGTATCGCCATTGAAAATGGATTGGTGAACGTGCATCCCGCTTCCGTTGTCCCCGAACAGCGGCTTCGGCATGAAGGTTGCCGTTTTGCCGTATTGACGAGCCGTGTTATGAACGATGTATTTATAGATCAACAGATTGTCTGCTGTTTTCTTCAAGGTATCGAAACGGAAGTTGATTTCCGCTTGCCCTGCCGTCGCCACCTCATGGTGATGACGCTCCACGCGAAGTCCTGCTTCATTCAGCAATCTGCACATTTCACTGCGGATATCCTGCTGCGTATCCACCGGCGCCACCGGTACATAACCGCCCTTTACGCCGACTTTAAAGCCGAGGTTGCCGCCTTCTTCTTTACGGTTCGTATTCCAGTTAGCTTCCTCGGAATCCACGAAGTAGCTGGAGCTGTTCATCGTGCTTTCATAGCGGACATCGTCAAACAGGAAGAACTCGGATTCAGGCGCGAAGTACGCTGCCGTACCTACACCGGACTGCTGCAGATATTCTTCCGCACGTGTCGCAATGCCGCGCGGATCACGCTCATATGCTTCACCTTCCGGCGTATAGATGTTGCTCATAATATTGATGGTAGGATGTGCTGTAAACGGGTCGATATAGTAGGAATTTGGATCCGGCATCATCACCATATCCGATTCCTCAATGCCGCGGAAGCCTGGGATAGAAGATCCGTCAAAGGCTACCCCGTTCACAAACGTCTCAGCATCTACTTCTGAAGCTGGCAGGGAAATGTGATGCGCCCGTCCCGACAAGTCTACAAAACGAAAATCGACCCACTCAATGTTATTCTCTTGAATTGTATGCAATAATTTCTCTACCGACATGTCTCTTCCTCCCAATTTCCGAACATTAAGATTAAAACAGCTTAACAATGTTCCTATATTCTTCGTTTTCTTTTCGTCATTATATGCTGGCAGATAACCTCACGTCAATAGCTATGTAAGGTATTTTTAAAAACCATGTCATATAAATTGACATAAGAAACCAATTAAAGTAAAACAACATGAAAAAGACACCTGCAAATAACGTGCAAGTGTCTTCATAGCTATGCTGTGACTCTGCCTATCCATATCCGCTATTCATAAACTTCTCCCCGCGGTTTCCCGGCTGCTTCTCCCGGCATCGCATCGACATTGCGATCAGGTACGAAGCGTATTATACGCGGGCAAAATCGGATGCCGGAGCCTTGGAAGTATTAAAGCTTTTGCCCACGAGCGGAGCCAGCTGCTCCAGATCCTTGAGCAAAGCGGCAAACTGATCCGGGAACAGGGACTGTACGCCATCTCCTGTCATCGAATTATCCGGGTCGGTATGCATTTCAATAATAAGTCCGTCCGCGCCTGCGGCTACGGAAGCCTTCGACATCGGTTCAACCAGCTCCCGGCGGCCTGTTCCATGGCTTGGGTCGGAGATGACCGGAAGGTGACTGAGCTGCTGCAATACAGGGATGGCAGATAAATCCAATGTATTCCGGGTATAGGTCTCGAATGTTCGGATTCCCCGCTCACAGAGCATTACATCCGGGTTCCCCCCGGCAAGAATGTATTCCGCCGCATTTAAAAATTCATCGTAAGTTGCGCTAAATCCCCGCTTAAGCAGCACCGGCTTTCCGCAAGTGCCCAGCTTGCGCAGCAAATCGAAATTCTGCATATTCCGTGTTCCAACCTGAAGAATATCCGCGTATTCCGCGCAAATATCGACGTACTCCGGTGTCATAACCTCCGTAATCGTCAGGAGGCCATGCTTTTGCCCGGCTTCAGCCATCATGATCAGCCCTTCGACGCCGATCCCCTGGAAGCTGTATGGTCCTGTTCGCGGCTTGAAAGCACCCCCGCGAAGCACCTGTCCGCCGGCCGCCTTAACCAGCCTTGCAATCTCGTCGATCTGCTCCGCGGACTCCACGGCACAAGGACCGCCCATGACAACCAGATTGCCGCCGCCGATTTTCGTTCCTTTAATATCGATGACCGTGTCGTCAGGATGGAAATCACGGCTTGCAAGCTTATAAGATTTAGAGATTTTAATGACGTTCTCTACGCCTTTCATTTGACGCAGATGCTCGGCAAGCTTCGGATTGACGCTGCCGATCAGCCCGATCACCGTTCGGTCCGCACCGCGCGATACATGGGCCTGCAGCCCCTCCTTCTCAATCTCGCCTACAATATGCTTAATCTGCTCTTCCGGTGTTTGATTCGAAGTTATGACGATCATGCTTAGCCCTTCTTTCCTCAATATGCTCAGTAATTATTCCTGATTCCACTATAGACTTTCACGCTTAAGCGCTTGTTCGCTTTTAAGCTTTTATGCTTTTATCTATTAAAGTAACTATACAAAAAATGCCCCTTTCCGTCAAGCCCAAATCCTGGACCTTTTGAAAAGGGGAGCTGTTGGTGTACTTACGGAATCGGTTTGTCGCGTCCCTCCGACACTTTACGCTTAACCAGCGGGATAACGATTCTTACCGTGGTTCCGATCCCGGCCCGGCTGAACAAGGTAACCCCGTATTGACTGCCGTAGTGCAGCTTGATTCGCTGATCCACGTTACGGATCCCGTAGCCAGCGTTCGTCAGATTCTGAGCCCCGGTGTTATCCAGCCTTCGGTCAGGAGGGAAACCAACCCCGTTATCGATAACCCGGAATTCCAGCACATTCTGAAGCACCTTGGCCGTGATGCGGATATGAATGGAGTCCCCGGTCCAGGCATGCTCGAGCACATTTTCAATGAACGGCTGAAGAATTAGCTTCACCGTCTCGTACCGGACGACTTCCGGCTCTACGTCATAGCTGACTTGCATTCGTTCATCGTATTTAATCTTCTGGATATCGACATAGGCTTGTGCTTGCTCCAATTCGTTCTTGACGGAAATAATGTTTCGGCCGTCATTGAGCGACAGGCGGTAAAACTTGGCCAGATCCAGAACCATCCGATGCAGCTTATCCAACATGCCAAAGCGGGCCAGACGGCTGATGGAGGATAATGTATTGTACAGAAAATGCGGATTGATCTGCGCATGCAGCGATTCCAGCTCCGCTTCCTTCTTCTGCAGATCGGCCAGGTACACCTCATTAATCAGTCTGCCGATGTTGCTGCCCATCTCATTGAGCGCGGATGAGATATGCGAGAATTCATCATTGCCTTTGAAATGGGCCCGCTTATGGAATTCCCCTTCCTGGAACGAATCCAGAACTGAGACGATTTTAGACACGCGGAGGCTAAAATACCTCGAGACGATCAGGCTCACCACGAAGAACACCACGATGCAGACGAGGCAGATCAACAGCGTCAGGTTGCGAATCTTGACTGTATCCTTCTCGACGATTGGCGCGGGGACAACAGCGATCAATTCCCAGCCAAGCTGAGGAATCGGTTCCCGGATGAGCAAGTCGCCGTTATTGCGGAGCTCCTTCTCCCTGAAGACGGTCGTCTTCACACCGCCCGAGGAGAGGATGATTCGCCCCTGCGAGTCGGATAAATAGAGGGCCGTTCCTTCACCGATTTTTTTATAGTCCATACTCTCGAACAAATAATCCAGGCTGACGTTGATCCGCATAAATCCGATTTCCTGCAGCTTGATCGTGGTGATGTCGATCAAACGGCGAAGGAGCGAGATGCGGCCCTGGGCAGCATCATACTCGATCTGTTTCCATTGCAGCGTCGTTCCGTATTCTTCTTCCGGCGGGTAAAGCTTGTACCAGGTTTTGTCAACCAGGCGGTCATATCGATAAATATCGAACAGCCGTTTATCCGCATCAAGCGGATCGGAATCCGAATAATTATCATACACTTCTCCGAGGTCGTTATTCTTTAAATAGATCGACATCCATATTTTTCGATTGGCCGTGCTGATGGCCGTCTCCAGCTTGGGAATCAAAACCTTGACCATGGTATCGTAACTGACCCACTGGCTCTCCGTGTAACGAAGGCGATTGTTGAATAAGGTATCGAAATACAGCATATCCGAAATCCGCACGATATCCTCGATCTTGTACGTAATGTTATTATTCATTTGATGAAGCGTGCCTTGTATGTTATTGTGCGTCTGTTCCCGGATGGACGTAACAAAGATCTGGGTGGCGATGTTCCCGACCAGCAGCACGGGAATAATGATGAACACGCAATAAGATATCATTAATTTATAGCCGAAGGGCACCTTGACCCGGATTCGTTCGAATTTCCCCGTCATGACCAATCACGACCTCATTATCTACGGTATAGTATGGAAGGCTATGCGTGCTTGCGCCGATATTCCAGCGGCGTCATCCCGTACATTTCTTTGAATTGCCGACTGAAATAGGGCAGATACTGATAGCCGGTCTGGGATGCAATTTCATATATTTTAAGCTTTGTCGTAACCAGCAGCTCTTTCGCCCGTTCCATACGAAGCTTGATGACATAATCGCTAAAATTGTATCCGGTTTCTTCTTTGAAGAGAACCCCTAAATAGTTCGGTGAAAACGAAAATCGGTTCGCCATATCGCGTAAAGTAATATTTTCATGCATTCGTTCGCGGATATTGCTGATGATATCCTCAACCAGCCGGCCGTTCCTGGAATGCTGCCGGAAGTTGAGCTGCTCCGAAATTTCAAACACTTTCATCCGGAGCCAAGCGAAAATATCATTCATCGTCTCAAACTGCATAAGGACATCCAAATTTTTCAGATCAATCCCAAGCATGCGGAACAGATCCTCATGCATCGTGTGAAGATGCGCATCCAGCTTCATGATGATATAAATGGCCAAATTACGGATTGTAAATTTGGATCTGATGTTTGAGGCCAATGCTTGAATCGCTTCGATCTCGTCGTGAATCCGTACAATATCGTAATTGGTCATCGCCGTGAACAAGGAATCGAGGCGTATGTCCAGAATTTTGGCGTCCTCGCGATCCTCGGTCGGAACCTCGTGATAAAGAATCCACTGACCCTTCCCGCGGAACATCTTATAATCTAATGCTTCCACCGCCGTCAGATAAGAAGCGTGCAGCTGCTCCAGCTGATTGGCAACGCCGCCCTCGCCAACCGTTACGGTTAAGGCATAATCGTCCTTCAGCTGCTCCAGGAGAAGCTGTATATCCGGCTTATCGTGCTTGCTGTCCAGCAGCACCGCCATTCGCTGGTCCGTAACCTTGCATACATGCCGGAATCCGGCCTGCTCCAGAAGCATGTGCAGCTTCGCGAAGAACTGCTCGTTAACCCCTGTCCCCTTATTCCTCTCCTCATAGCTGCTGCGCCAGGTACTGACATCATCGATTTCCAAGAGTGCTACACGGACAGGCCATTCGATTTCATTCAGTCTGTACTCCCGTTCGATAATCTCCAGCATCGCCCCATCATACGGCTTTTGCAAAATTTGAAGAAAGTATTGGTTTTTCAAGATCGGCACCATCTGTTGATAGGCACGCTCCGTCTCCTTCCGCTCGCGAAGGCGGTCCAGCTCCTGCTTGACCTTGGTCAGCGCTTCGATAAGCTCCTCATCCTCCATCGGCTTCAGCACATAATTACATGCTTTGAGCGCGATTGCCTGTTTAACGTAACTAAAGTCCTGGTAACCGCTCACGAAAATAACCTGCAGCTCTTCATTCATCTTCTGCGCCTTCTGTGCCAGCTCGATCCCGGTCATATTGGGCATTCGAACATCGGTAACGAGAATATCCACCGGCTCCTTCTCCAGCACTTCCCATGCCGCAAATCCGTTATTAACCGCAGCCGCGACCTCCATGCCGAGGCTTTCCCATGGAATAAAGCTCCTCATGCCTTCTAGGTCCAGTATTTCATCATCTGCCAGCAGCACTTTATACATGGGCATCTACTCCCCCTAAAATTCCGATAAGGGTATACTGCATCCGCAGCATACCCTTTCGGTATTCCATATGGTATTATTGGCCGTTCATCTTGGCGAGGTTTGCTTGCCATCTTTCGGTTTTGAAAGCAAGAAGCTTCTCGTAGCCTGCTGCTTGAGCATCGGCTTCTGCCTTATCCAGCACGGCCAACACTTCGGCATCGTCCTTCGCAAACAGAGCCTTCGCTCTAGCTTCGGTATAGATATCTTCGATACGTTGACGAATAATTCCTTCTTCGCTTTCAGGTGACGGATCCAGGTTAATGAATTCCGTTGCGTTCGCTTGCGTTTTCCATGTTATTTCGTACTGCCAGCGAGTCGACCAGTTGCGCTGCTCTTCAGGCAGTGTGCTTTCGTACTTCGCTTTTGCGGTGTCGACGAATACGGTATTACCGTTCCATTGGATATTCGTTGTTGTTGCTTGAAGCTTAGCCAGACCTTCTGCATCCGTTATATACTTCTCAGTAAACTTCGGTGTCTTTCCGTCTTCCTCAAATCCGTCCCAATATCCGCCTGGAGGGCCCCACATTTGGACGCTTTGTCCTTCAGGACCGGTATACCAATCCAGGAAAGCAAAGATGGCTTCCGGATCTTTCGCGCTTTTCGTAATGACGCTTACGTTCCAGCCCAGCTGCGTATAGGTACCCGGATAAATTTTGTTCTTATCCAGACCTTCCTTAGCAATCGGCCAGATCATGAAATAACCGCCGTTCGGATCTTTCTTGGCCAGCTCGGCATGAGCATTCATCGCATTTTCCGTCGGGCTTGATGCAGCGTAGACTGCAACACGGCCCGTCATTACTTTTTCTTTAACCTGGTCGTTCGTTTGGGTCAGGGCATCCTGCGAAATCAGCTTGTCGCGGAACAGCTTCGCCGCATACTGCATCGACTCGCGATACGTCGGATCGGTGAAGATCGAGGTCAGCTTGTCGCCGTTTGGCACGCCGCGGATCGCGATCCAGCGAGTCAGCGCATCTTCCTTGAATGCGGAGTACAATACATCGATCCCTTGGCCTTCAATGCCCGGCTCGAACGGTACGACTTCATTGCCGTACTTCGCCTTGACGGCCGCCAAGTAATTCGCCAAATCTTCGGTCGTCTCGAGCTTCGGCTCTCCAAGCTCCTTGTAAATCTTCTTGTTCACGACGTAACCGGCGTTGCCGTTCGGCTGGCTCGTATACCAGTTCGGGAACTGATACAGCTTCCCGTCATCGGAACGAAGCATATTGATCCCGGCTTCGCCGAGCCATTCCTTCAGATTCGGATATTTATCCAAATACTCATCGAAAGGCACGAGCATATCCGCCTCTCTGAGCTTCTCCACGTCTGGACCGCGATCGAGCCAGATAACGTCCGGAAGCTCTTTGGACGCGATCATCGTATTGAATTTTTGCTGCGCGTTGCCTTGGGAGTTAATCGCTTTAACATCGACTTTTTTGTTCTCTTTAATCCATTTGGAAGCGTCGTCCTCACCCCAAGGAGGCATCGTATACCAATCGTAATGACCATAGAAGCTGAACTCAAGCGGCTGCTCACCCAGCACGTACTTGCAGTCGGACGCTTGCTCTGTCGGCGTGCCCGTATCGCCGCCCGTGCTAGGAGCCGGATCGGACGTCTTCGTCCCGCCGTTGCCACCGCCGCCGCTACATGCCGACAGCATCAGCGCTGCCGCCAGCAAAGCGGTCATCGATGTGGTCAGAGATTTCTTTCTCAACCTCATTCTCTAATTCCCCTTTCGTATTTCCACTTGATATTTATGTCTAAAGCGAATGCTTCAAACAACATGTTTAGATGCTCAGGATTATGCAAAATCCGATTCCAGCGGCTTCCAGGTCCAATAGATAGATGAACCAAACCATTTCACCCTGCATATTGCCGATTGAAAGCCGCTCTTTGAATATTTGCAAAGACTCTCGGGTTCTACTCTTTCAATGAACCTACCAGTACACCCTTTACAAAGTGCTTCTGTACAAACGGATACACCATAATAATCGGCAAGGTTGCCACGATCATTGTTGCCATGGACAACGATTTGGTCGTTACGCTCTGCATTCTCGACAGCGCTGCCGCCGACGAGGAATCGAGCTGGCTCATCTGCTCGGACATGATGTTCGAATTCAGAATTTGACGCAGAATCGTCTGAATCGGCAGAAGCTCTTCCTTCGTAATGTAGATACTCGGCAAGAACCACTCGTTCCAGTGCGCCACGGCTGTAAACAGGGATAGTGTCGCGATAACGGGACCGGACAGCGGCAGGATAATCCGGAAGTAAATCCCCCAATTGCCTGCGCCGTCAATCTTGGCAGACTCCTCCAGCCCGTTCGGAAGCCCTTGGAAGAAGGTTCGGAATATGATCATGTTCCACACGCTTACCAAGCTCGGAATAATGAACACCCAGAAGGAATCCATCAGACCCAGACTGCGGACGAGCATGAACGTCGGAATCAAGCCGCCCCCGAAGTACATGGTAATGATGCACATCACCATGTAATATTTGCGTCCGATAAGCTCGCGCTTTGTCATCCCGTAAGCAAAGATCGACGTCACCAAAATCGAGCTGATCGTACCGACCACGGTCCGGGCTACGGATATGCCGAAGCCGTTCAGCAGCCGTTTGTCCTGGAAGACGATTTCATAGTTCTCCAGCGTAAAATCTCTCGGCCAGAAAGTCACTCCGCCCAGGGCGGTATCCGAACCGGAATTCAATGATATGACAAGTCCGTTCCAAAACGGATAAAAGGTCACAAAAGCCAACAATGCAAGCAAGATATAGATGACAACCTGCATGACGCGGTCACCGAATCCTAATCGTACCAAATCTACCCGCTCCCTTCATCACAATGTTCGTTTACCATAGACTGTTGCCCGATCTGCGTGCAATCAGGTTGGCGATCGTCAGAAGCATCACGCTGATTACCGCTTTGAACAAGCCTACAGCCGTTGCATAGGAGAACCGGGAGTTTTCGATACCGATCCGGTAAACATATGTATCAATAACATCGGACACCTCTCTAAGCACAGGGTTCTTTGCCAAGAGCAAGATGTCTTCAAACCCGGCAGTCAACAGGTTGCCGATCGCAAGAATCATGAAGATGACAACCACCGGCATGATCGAAGGCAGTGTAATGGTGAAAATCTGGCGGAACTTGCTGGCTCCATCCATGTCAGCCGCTTCGTACATATGCGGATCCACTCCCGCTACGGCTGCCAAATATACGATCGACGAGAAACCGATTTCTTTCCAAACTCCCGTCGTTACAAGAATGGTCCAGAAGTATTCCGGCAAGGACAGGAAGTTGATCGGCTCTTCGATCAGGTTCAGCTTCATCAGCAAAATATTTACGCTCCCGTTATCCGTGGACAACAGGGAAATGACGAACCCTGATACGATAACCCAGGATAAGAAGTGAGGCAGATAGCTGACGGTCTGCACCAAGCGTTTGAAGAACATGTGCCGGACCTCGTTCAGCATCAGCGCCAAGATGATCGGCGCCGGGAAGCCAATTAGAAATTTGAGCAAACTGATGACGATCGTATTGCGCATGACGTTCATGAATTCAGGAGATTCAAAGAACATCCGGAAATGCTTCAGACCCGCCCAAGGGCTGTCGCCCATGCCTTTGAAAATGTTGTAGTCCTGGAACGCCATCAAAATCCCGTACATCGGGATATAGCTGAATATAAAAATCAGCGCGAGCGCGGGAAGCACCATAAGCTGGATGTCCCACTGTTTGGCAAAGCGAACAAGCAAATTGTCTTTCTTCCGTTTAGGAACAGGTTCCTGCTTAACGGATATTTGTGCCATCTCCAACCCCCCGTATGTTTATGCCATGAAGTATCTCTAATGTCTATCATTCTAGTTGAAAGAGGCGATCATGAATATTTGCCTGATCAACGAAAAATGATAATATTCAATCGAAATGCATCCAAATGAAAAAAGAGCCCTTAAAGGACTCTTAGGAGGGCAGCATGTCGCGGCCCCTTCATCGGTAAATTACTTCTTACTACCCCCGGTTTAAAGAAAATTGATATTATTCAACGAGCTTCTAGCAGCATCCGGGTGGCATAAACAACGGTTTGGCACAAAAAAAGCCATTGCGAAATTACCGCAATGGCTTCTTCATAAATATCTATGGTACTTAAGCTTGCGTCTTGCTTTTCGCACGTACCGGAGGCAGCAGCTTGCTCATGTTCACCGTACGCTTGATTTCCCAAGTTTCCGGTTTGTCATGCTCATACTGCTCAAGGTATGCGATGACTTCTTTGGTGATCGGCGTCGGCGTCGAGGCGCCCGAGGTGACCGCCACCTTGCTTATGCCTTCAAGCCACTCGCGCTTCAGCTCGGTCACATCGCCGATCCGGTGCGCGGGAACGCCGGCAATTTCCTCGGAGACTTGAGCAAGCCGGTTCGAGTTGTTGCTTCGAGGATCGCCCACCACGATGACGAGGTCCGCCTGCCCTGCCTGCTCCGCTACGGCCTCCTGCCGCACCTGCGTCGCCAGGCAAATCTCGTTATGGATTTCGGCACCCGGGAATTTCTCCAGCAGGCGCTTCATAATATGCTTGATATCCCATTGGCTCATCGTGGTCTGGTTCGTGATGATGATCCGGGATGCGTCAACCTCAAGCTGATCAATCTCCTCTTCCTTCTCGATCAGATGGACGTGCTCAGGCGCGATACCGATCGCCCCTTCGGGCTCGGGGTGGCCTTTCTTGCCGATATAAATAATTTCGTATCCGTCCGCAACCTTATCCCGAATCAAATCATGGGTCTTCGTCACGTCCGGGCACGTCGCATCCAGCGTGGTCAGCCCTTTATCCCGGGCAAGCTTGCGAACCTCCGGCGAAACGCCGTGTGCGGTAAAGATAACCGTCCCGCTGTCCACCTGCTTCAATATTTCCATCCGGTTCGGACCGTCCAGCGTAATGATGCCCTCATCCTCAAAAGATTGCGTGACATGACTGTTGTGCACAATCATGCCCAGTATATAAATAGGCCGGGGAAGATCCAGGTTCTGGGCGGCCTGACGTGCCAGCACCATGGCATCCACGACGCCGTAGCAGTAACCTCTCGGCGATATTTTGATGACTTCGATGATCCTCACCTGCTTTCGCGTTGTATTCCTTAGGTTCATAGACCATTATACCCTATTCCAGGGGAGGAGCAAAGACGACCGGCAGCCATACAATGAACGTGCTGCCTTCCCCTCTGCGGGTAACGACCTCGACCGAGCCCTTGTGTTCATCGATGATCCACTTGGCAATCGAGAGCCCAAGGCCCGTTCCGGCGGTAACGCCTCTAGACTGGTCCGCGCGGTAGAATCGTTCGAAGATGAACGGCACCTCGTCCTTGTCCATCCCGATTCCGGTATCCGAAATCCTCAGACCGACCTGTCCCTTGTACAGAACGGCGTCCAGACTGACCTCACCTTCCGGCGTATACTTGAATGCATTTTCGATAAATATGAACAGCATCTGCTGCAAATAATCTTTGTTCCCCTCGACATACACCCCGTTAAGAACCGACAGCCGGCCGACGTGCCACTCTGCGGTCTTTTCCAGAAACTGTGCCCGCCGCGCAACCTCCTCAACGAGCGGCTGCAAAGGAATCGGCGACAGCTCGAAGGTCTGACCGGTATCCGCGCGGGCAAGAGACAGCATATCGTTCACGAGCCGGCTCATCCGTTTGGCCTCATCTGAGATGTCTCCAACCGCTTCGATCGAAATTTGCTTGATCATTTCATCATCCATATCCATTCGTTCGCCTTGCTCCGCCGTCCACATCTTCTGCAGCAGGTCGACGTTGCCGCGGATCGTGGTCAGCGGGGTGCGGAGCTCATGGGAAGCGTCGGAGACGAAACGCCGCTGGGCGGCATAGGCATCCTCCAGCTCCTTATAGAAGCCTTCGGTTCGCTCGAGCATCGCGTTAAAGGTGCCGATCAACTGTCCGATTTCGTCCTGCGGACCGTCGTACTCAATCCGGACGCTAAGGTCCGTTCCCTTCTGGATATGTTCTGCGGCCTCGGTCACTTTGCCGATCGGATTCATCGATTTACGCGCCAAGAACAGACCGAAGGTGGAAGCAATCACCAGCGTTGCGGCCGAACCCATGATCAGAATCGACTGGAGCCGGTCCAGCGTTTGGTCGATTAACCTAGTATTGGCACCAATCTGAAGCCACAAGATGGTTTGATTAGGGTTTTTAAATAATGCTTTTTGATATACAAGAAAAGTGTTTCCGTTGATATTCATGCGTGTAAACTTATTGTCGTATTTTTTTATATTGTCGGCAGGAGGAATATCAAACTGAACCTCGCTAAAGATCATATTATCAGAGCGCCATGTCGGTCTTTCCGTAGTCGATGTCTGCATAAATAAATCAGCAGCTTCGAGCCGGTCGGCTGTATCACGGCTAGGAAACACTTCATAGCCGTCGGTTCCAAGCTCCATCTCGCCTGATTGTTTGACAATCCTCTGTTTCAGTTCCTCATACGTGTACAAATGCACAAAGCCGTATACCGCTGAGCTGAATATCAGCAGCGTCACAAACAGAATTCCGGTATACCAAGCGGTCAGCCTTAAACGAATGGACATATTTAATTGTCACCTCTTAGAATGTAGCCAGCACCGCGGATCGTCTGGATCAGCCGCTTCCCTCCATGTTCCTCAGTCTTCTGCCGGAGCATGGCGATGTAGACCTCCAGCACATTGGATTCCCCGCTGTAATCGTAGCCCCATATTTTATCCATGATCAAATCGCGGGATAGCACCCGCTTCGGGTTCTGCATAAACAGATGGAGCAGCTCGAACTCCTTCGCGGTCAATTCCAGCCGCTGTCCCGCCCGGATGACCTCCCTGGCATCGGTGTCCATAACAAGGTCCTCGAAGGTCAGCCGCTGAGAGGCTGAGTCCTCCCCTGTTTTACGCCGCAAGAGCGCGCGCACGCGAGCGAGCAGCTCCTCCAGCGCAAACGGCTTGACCAAATAATCATCCGCGCCGGTATCGAGCCCCTTCACGCGGTTCTCGACTTCGTCTTTCGCGGTCAGCATCAGCACCGGCACCGTGCTGCCCCCTTCACGAAGCCTTCTCAGCGCTTCAAATCCATCGACTTGGGGCATCATGACATCCAGCACGACCACATCCGGATCTTCGCTCAAAATCAGCTTCAAGCCTTCGGCCCCGTTCGAGGCCGTCAACACATCATAACCTTCGAAGGCCAATCCTCTTCGAAGCATCGAAATAATTTTCTCATCATCATCCACGATTAAAATTCGGGACCGCATCGGCGACATCTCCTCTATCTGCTAGCATCTCAATTGTTACGTCATTTACAATCCATTATATCGGCCGGTCCAAGCACAAGACAAGCGGAAGGGAATCCACCCTTCCGCTTGTAGCGCTTCTATATCAATGCTTACGGCTGCTGTTGCTGCTGCTGTTGAAGGGAAGCCTCAAACTCGTTTCTGTCCCCAATCGTCAGCGGCAGGTCGATTTTCTTGCCGTTGCGGTCGACGTTAAGCGTAATTTTATCGCCGACCTTCTTCGATTGAATGAATTCGACCAGATCGGTATGCGTCGGGTATTTCTCACCATCCACGCCAATGATGATGTCATATTGGCGAAGGTCGGCTTCATACGCCGGCGAGCGGAATACGACGCGATTGACGTAAGAGCCTTCGGTTACCTTCGAGCCAAGCTGCTGTGCAATTTGCGGCGTGACGGTTGCCAGCTCCGCTCCGATAAACGGTTCCGGCTCTTTCGGAACTTCCTGGTTGTTCTTCAGGTATTCCAGCACTTCTTTGATCGTGCTGGACGGAATCGCAAAGCCGATGCCCTGCGCTTCCGCGCTGACGGCCACGTTCATCCCGATCACTTCACCCTTCAGATTCAAGAGCGGCCCGCCGGAGTTTCCCGGGTTGATCGAGGCGTCCGTCTGCAGCAGGTGCTGATAGTTGCGGTCCTCTTCCCCATTCGTTCCTGGAATATCGATTTCGCGCTCTTTGGAGCTTAACACGCCGGCGGTTACGGTATGATCGAACCCTTTCGGGTTGCCGATCGCCACCAGCCATTCGCCGACTTTCAGGGAATCGGAGTCGCCCAGCTTAACCGCCGGGAAGTTATCCCCTTCAATCTTCAGCACGGCCAGGTCGAGCTCGTAGCTGGAGCCGAGCAGCTTGGCTTCATACGGCTTCTTGGTGCCTTGAACCGTAACTTGAATGACGTCGGCGCCGTGAATAACGTGCTCGTTCGTCAGGATGTAACCGGACTTATCGAATATGAAGCCGGAGCCGAGACCCGAAGGCACGAGCTGCTGATTGCCGCCGTTACCGCTGTTTCCGCTATTGCCGCTGTCTTCCTGCTGACTGGACGGGCCCCCGCCGAAGAAATACCAGAACGGATCATTCAGACTCGGATTGGAGCTTTGCCCGCTGCGGCTGTTGACCAGCGTTTCGATCAGGACAACGGCAGGGCCGGCTTCATCCACGACAGCCGAAACGTCCCCTTGGTTGGTTGGAATCATCGCGGATGCCGTTGTCGCGCTGTCGTTGCCGTTACCGTTGCTATCGACAGGCGCCGCCGTTTCCTGAGACGGCTGTTCGGATGAGAAGGCCGCGTCCGGCGTGAACAGATTCGTCCGGTCTGCCGCAAACATCAGGCTCGAGATGACGATGACGCCTGCGAGAAAGGACAGCAGCACCGTTTTGACCGACGTTTTCGGCTTGGAGCTGTAGTTCCATTGCGTATTCCTTGTCACGGCGTCCGACGGTCCCCCGCTGCCGCCCTGTTGTCCGGCCGATTGCGATTGGGCATAGCCGGAAGACGGAATCGGCTTTACGGGCTGCGGTGCCGTAACCTCAACCTCTTGGGATTCCCGTCTCCGATACGGGCTTTCCTCGGTTGGCTCGTTGCCTCCCTCATTGGATAAGGACTGAAAGGGTCCGTACGAATAGTAGTATGAAGAGCTGCCCGAGGATGGCTCCTCTTGTCTGTTCGGCTCATTGCCGGGTTCGTTGTTCGCTCGCTCATCATCTGGATAGCCATATCGCTTTCTTGGATCGTCCATGGGTGTTTACCTCCTATTTGAATCGCCTGCTTCCAAGCGGTTTCATTGATTAACTGTCTTTATTGTGTACTATAAACCTTAATAGTACCTTAAAAACAATTAAAAGGCAGATAAAAACCTTATCAGACGGGATTTAGCTTCCCTCGCTTACGACGATTTGACCCAGCCCTTCCGGTGGGCATAAATCGCAAGCTGGGTCCGGTCCTCCAGCTCACACTTCATCAGCAGGTTGCTGACATGGGTTTTGACGGTTTTAATGCTGATATGCAGCTCCTCCCCGATCTCCTTGTTGCTCTTTCCTTCGGCGATGAGCAGCAGAACTTCCCGCTCTCTCTCGGTCAATCCGGACTCGTCTTCATTCACCATATGCCGCCGGATTCCCCGGGTCAACGCTTCCGAAACGTCCTTCGTCATGACCGGCATGCCCCTGAACGCCCCCTGAAGGGCATAGATCAGCTCATCGGCGGATACCGTCTTCAGCACATAGCTGACCGCGCCCGCCTCAATACACTCCACGACCAGATCATCTTCGAGAAAGCTGGTCAGAATGACGATCTTCTGCTCGGGAAACTCCGACATCACCGCCCGCGTCGTCTCCGCTCCGTTCATAACCGGCATCATTAAATCCATCAAAATCAGATCCGGTCTGGAGCTGTCATCCGCGCTGCGCAGCATGTCAATAACCTCTTGCCCGTTCGCCGCCTCGCCGATCACCTCAAAGCCGGGATCAAGCGACAAGTATGTTTTTAGCCCCATCCGCACCATATCATGATCATCAGCCAGCAGTACTCGAATTACACCACTCATTATTCTTCCGCTCCCCTTTCCAATGCGCCGGCGCCTGCCGGTACTTCCCGTTCCGTCTGATCCTTGCCGCTACCTTCATGTCCGTTCTCGTCTTCAAACAGAGGGATATTGACTCTAACAGTCGTACCTGCTCCCTTTTTGCTGATAATCTCGACCTGCCCGCCAAGCTTCTCCGCCCGCTCGCGCATGGTTGAAAGTCCATAAGAGCCCTGTCTTCCGGCAATCTCGTCGAATCCGACGCCATCATCGCTGATGCTGAGCACGACCCGTTTCTGGTCTTCCCGCAGCGACATGCTGACAAGCCCCGCACCCGCGTGCTTGACAATGTTGGCAACCGCCTCCTGTATGATCAAGAACAGCTGGTGCTCGATCGCCTCCGACACGCCGCCGTACAGCTCCACGTCCTTCATGCCTTTTAGACCATTTTGACGACAGTAGTCGGGGAACCATTTCTCAAGCGCTTCCTCAAGCGTTCGACCCTCCAGCTCAACCGGGCGCAGCTGTGCAATCAATGCCCGCATTTGCTTCTGAGCGATGTGCGACATCTCGATAAGCTGTCCAAGCACCTGATCCCCATGCTCCGGGTTCCGCTTCAGTACGGCCGGCAGCGAGGAGGCCGACATGTGGATGGCGAAGAGCTGCTGGCTAACCGTATCATGCAGATCGCGCGCCATTCGGCGCCGCTCCTCCAGGACGGCGGCTTCAGCCGCGATTTCCTTCTCCATCACTTCCTGTTCGCCCAGCCGCTGCAGTATCTTTACCTTCTTCTCCAACGCCTCGATCATGCCGTTAAATTCATCATATACTCTGGAAAACGAACCATCCTCAATGACAGGCAGCCGAACCGTCAAATTGCCCTTCGCTGCCTGAAGCATATTTAGATGAAGAAGATCGAGCGGCCGCTGAATTCGCTGGCCTGCGATGTACCCGGCGATGCCCGAAAACAGAATGACACCGGCCGCGTAAACGAACCACAGCCGGTTATCTATTATATGTATAGAACCGGTTCGGTCCGCTGCATACAGGAATACAGCGACTCCGGCTCCAATCAGAAGGAAATTGACCATGATGATCCATTTTGTGTTCTTTAAAAATCCCATGGCGTTACCCTACCTTGTTCACTTTAACGTCACCGATAAAGACGCTGACATTGATTCGAATTTTCTTGCCCGCTTCCCTGTAATACGGGCTTTCCAGACCGGTGCTTCCCATAAATCCGCTCCGCTTCTCCTCCAGCACCTTCATATCGCCGATGAATGAGCTGGTCGATACATGGATCCCGACATCCGAGTCATTCGGAACGAACACTTTGACATCGCCGATGAATGCGGAGATATTGATTTTGGTTTCCCCGTAAGGGATCTGGGCTTTGGTTAAATCAAGCACCGTGTCGCCGATAAACTGGGAAATATTCGTCGGCTTGAGCTGAAAATAATCCTTGCCCATATGCACATCCCCGATAAAAGAGGACTTGTTCACCGTATCATGATTGGAATGTCCATGATGGTGTCCATAATGACCGTCATGGCCGTAACGGCCGTATGGGCCATGATCATTAGGGTCGTGCTCGTTTGGACCGTAAGCACTCCCGTATTGTGAATCCCGGCCATCCATACCGATATAATCCCGATATTTTCTGCGATCGTCCCGTTCACCGCCATGTTCTTCATTCCGTTGATCCGCATGATGATTGCCCTGCCAGCGGTATCCCTTAACCGATTCGTTGTGCCTTGTCTTCCGTTCTGCTCCGCCGCCCATACCGCTCATGCGGCCCTTGTCGGTCTTGTCCATGCTGTCCTGCTTTCCGAATCTGCGCTCGAATTCCTCATCCAAAGAAGAATCCAACGGCTGTGCCTCCGGCGGCTCTGGCAGATCATGATAGCCCTCTCCCCGTGAGGAGGTGAAATCGTCAGGCTTGGGCGGGGACGGCGGCGGTGCTTGATGCTTCGGATTAAAAATCACCTGCAGACCGAATCCGATCAAGATAAGCGGGATCGCGTATTTAATCAGATCGCCGAAGGAAAAGTCGACAACCCCCAAATTGCGGCCCAGGAAGTAGAAGCCGATGATCAGCGGAACGACGGCCCCCCACAGCCCTCCTCCGCGTGCATAAATCAAGCTCTGCAGTCCGAACCAAATGATGAACACCGGCCAGAAGGTTGAGAAAATATATCCGAGATCCACATCTACAATATTCATCTGATTGAGAAGAAACAATACACCGATCCCGATGAGCAGCAAACCGCTGCTGAGCTTGCTCCACCCTTTTCTACTCATGGTCATCCCCTTGCTTTCGTAGTTCTATTTGTAGCTTACCTACAGTGTACTACATGATGGGGGAAATCGGTTAGCGGCGCCGGGATGAAACTATTCTCGGTCTCGAGACCGAGGCGCTGGATATTTCTGGGCTTGACATTAGAAAGACGTCTATCGACGTACTCTCAAAGAAGACTAACCGTTTAGCGGTAGTCTTTCTTGCGGTGCCGGGCAGCACATCTTCCGAAGATTATATACTATCTAATATCTACAAAAAAAGACCTCCGCCTAGGCGAAGGTCTTTTTATCTGAACTCGAACGATCTACCATCAATAATGAATGGTTAGCGGTTCGTCGGGTGATCGCCTGGCTGGTTCAGCTCACCAAACTCGGCGTCAAACTTCTCGTTCGGTTTTTTGTAGTTCTCCTGAACTTTAGCGTTCCCCTTAGGATTGCTCTTGATTCCGCTGGTATCTTCAGCGAACTCGGCGTTGAACTTTTCATTCGGAGTTTGGTAGTTCTCTTGCACTTTGTTCTTTTTAGGCACAATGTTCACCTCCCTGTTCTTATCGATACCTTCATCCTCTTCAGGGGTTCTTGCCCCCCGAAATGTAGTATGTGATGAACAGGGTGACCTTATTCTGAAATTCCGCGAGGTGAACTCCCGGCTCAAATCGATGTTTCGGAATGCTCTTTAGATCGCTTCCTCGAGCACCGAGGACGGCAGAAACCGGTACGTCTCGATCGCATTGCCAAACGTTCTCAGCATCTGCTCCGTACATTTGCCGCTGCCCTGCTTAATGACCTGAACCTCGACATCCTTCTTTCCCCACTCCTGGAACACCTGCTTGGTTGTAGCAAAATACAGGTCGATCTTCCGGCCTTTGATCGCCGATCCGATATCAGCGACGATCCCATAGCCGTAGCCCGGAATGTACAGGATGCTTCCAAGCGGAAACACATCAGGATCTGCGGCGATTGTGGACAGCGTGTTTTTATCCCGCTTGACCTTAACGCCGGAATAGGTAATTCCGTATTGCGGGTGGCCCGGTTTCTTGCCCGTCGATTCGTATCCTGCCGTATAGCCTGTTGCCGTCACTTTTACCGTATGAAGCACCTGATCCTCCGGCGGTGCAAGCACCGGCATGGAGGATGCCCGCCTCTTCGCAGGCCCGGTTTTCTTCGGCGCCGTTTCGGGCAAGGTAATATACCGGCTCAAATCGGATAAGCCGGCGGCACGCATGGCATAAAACACGGACAGATCTACGTAATCCGAGCCTCGGACTTCCCCTTTCCTTAAACCTTCGTAAATAGGACTGCTATCGATCCTGCTGTATGATTCGCTTAAAATGGTATTGTAGGCTTTCGCTGAAGATGTCCATGTGCTGAATATCAAAGCTGACAGAACGGAACCGCAAAGAACCCTCTGCCATGTTTTCCATTTGATCATGTGAGTACCTCCCCCTTAATAGCGAGGGTTCCCACATCCCGAATGAAATATACATCATAACAGAGGGTTCTAACGGTTTACTATTTAATGGATTGCAGCCTTCAGTTGCGCAAGCTGCTCCGACGATTCAGCCCCGAAATTAAACGAGGCGCGTGTCGATCTCTTCCCGAAGCTTCGAGATGATTTCGCCGAGCGGCTGGGCGCCGATATCTCCCTCGCCCCGTTTGCGGACGGAAACCGCACCCGCATTTTTCTCATTCTCGCCCACAATGAACATGTAAGGAATTTTCTCAAGCTGTGCTTCCCGGATTTTGTAGCCGAGCTTCTCGTTGCGGAGGTCCGCTTCGACGGAAATGCCTGCCTGCTGCAGCTTCTCGGCCACTTCCTTCGCATAGTCCTCGAATGCGCCCGAAACCGGAATGACCTTCACCTGAACCGGGGACAGCCACAGCGGCAGCGCACCCGCAAAGTTCTCCAGCAGGAAGGCGGTAAAGCGCTCCATCGTGCTGATAATACCGCGATGGATAACGACAGGGCGATGCTTCTGGCCATCGTCGCCTACGTATTCGAGCTCGAAGCGTTCCGGAAGCAGGAAGTCCAGCTGGACGGTCGACAGCGTCTCTTCCTTGCCGAGCGCCGTCTTGATCTGCACATCGAGCTTCGGACCGTAGAAGGCCGCTTCGCCTTCAGCCTCGTAGAACGGCATATCCAGGCCCTCCACGACCTCGCGCAGCATGCGCTGGGACATTTCCCACATTTCGTCGTCTTGATAATATTTTTCGGTATCCTGCGGATCCCGGTAGGAGAGGCGGAAGCGGTAGTCTCTAATGCCGAAGTCCTTGTACACCGTCATGATCAGCTGAATGACGCGTGCGAACTCGTCCTTGATCTGGTCCGGGCGGCAGAAGATGTGGGAATCATTCAGCGTCATGGCCCGCACGCGATGAAGGCCGGTCAGCGCTCCCGACATTTCGTAACGGTGCATCATCCCAAGCTCCGCTACGCGAATCGGCAAATCCCGATAGCTGTGCATCCCGCTCTTGTAAACCATCATATGGTGCGGACAGTTCATCGGACGAAGCACAAGCTCCTCGTTGTCCATAGCCATCGTCGGGAACATATCCTCCTGATAGTGGTCCCAGTGTCCGGATGTTTTGTACAGCTCTACGTTACCGAGTACCGGCGTGTACACATGCTGATATCCGAGACGCTCCTCCATATCGACGATATAACGCTCCAGCGTCCGGCGAAGCTTGGCTCCGTTCGGCAGCCAAATCGGCAGTCCTTGTCCGACGAGCTGCGAGAAGGTAAACATCTCGAGCTCCTTACCCAGCTTGCGATGATCCCGCTTCTTGGCTTCCTCCAGCAGATGCAGATGCTCATCAAGCTGCGCTTTCTTCACGAAAGCCGTTCCGTATACGCGCTGCAGCATTTTATTCTTGCTGTCACCGCGCCAGTAAGCGCCCGCAACGCTCATCAGCTTGAACACCTTGATCTTGCCGGTAGACGGAACGTGCGGCCCGCGGCAAAGATCGAAAAACTCGCCCTGCTCGTAGATCGTGATCACGCTGTCCTCAGGCAGAGCATTGATCAGCTCAAGCTTGTATGGGTCGCCCAGCTCACCGAAGATACGCAGCGCTTCCGCACGGCTGACTTCCTTGCGAACAATGGGAAGGTTCTCCTGGGTAATGCGCTCCATTTCCTTCTCAATCTTTTGCAGGTCCTCCGGATTCAGCGGCTCCTCAAGATCCATATCATAGTAGAAGCCGTCCTCGATCACAGGCCCCACGCCAAGCTTTACTTCCTTCGCGCCGAACAGGCGCTTCGTTGCCTGGGCCAGCAGGTGGGCGGTGCTGTGGCGGATGACCTCCAGTCCTTCCGCGGAGTCTTGGGTTACGATTTCAATCAACGCCCCGTCCTGAAGCGGTGTCGATAAATCCACCAAAATCCCGTTCTGTTTGCCTGCAACCGCATTTTTCTTCAGCCCGCTGCTGATCGAAGCGGCAACATCCTCAATGCTGCTGCCCGCTTCGTACTCGCGGACGGAGCCGTCAGGTAATTTGATACTGATAGCCACCTTGCATTCCTCCTCCAAAATGATGTTTCTTTCACGTTCATTGACATTCTGCAGGACAGGCTCAATCCCGTGCGTGCCAGCTTTCATCCCCGTATAGCTAGGCTTAGGTGAAGGCTGTTCGCGGGCCTATAAATAACAAAAAACACCCGTCCCGCAAAGGGACGAGTGTTATACCCGTGGTTCCACCCTAATTCGATCGCTCCAGCCGTGCGCACACATTAGACTCGGAGGATCCTTCATCAGCATGAGGTAACGGTCATGACCCGGTGATGCCTACTAAGCCCGAAGGATGTTCGACAGCACAGCTACAAAGGGGTAAATCAATGGCATTCCGGAGGAAATTTCAGCCGATGTTTCCTCTCTCTGAAAGCGGTCTGGTCCGAATTGATTCATGTCTTTGTCAGAGCTTTTTACGTGAATTTATCAGTAATTATAATCCTGTCTCGCGCAAAACGTCAAGTCATCATCCGTCCGCTCCCGAGAAGCGCGCTGCATTCCGGACAGCTGCAGCATACCTCGGCGCGATTATCGAAGATATGGGCAAGGGTCACGATAACCGGAAGTTCCGGCTGCCTTGTATGAATGATCATCCGGGCAGGGGATACGGAAATCAGCGTGCTGACAACCATGTCCTCGATTTCCATCTCCTGATCCAGCCGCTCCATCACAAGCCCCTCCTCCCGAGGGCGCTCAATCGGCCGTAAATTGCCGTCCAGCAGGAGGAAGTCCTCGTCTCCCTTATGAATAACATGGACCAGCGGCATTTTAGGCTCTTGAAAATAAACGAAATATTTCAGCAGGCTCACAAATTCCTCATACTGCTGATCCAGCATAAATTCATCTACGGCATACTCTGCCATCTCGCGGAGCTCCTCTTCATATCCTTGAAGCCGGAAGGTCATGAACCCGTCCAGATTCAGCTCCGGGCTCTCGAGCAGGCATTGATAAATGCCATCGGACAACTTACGCCTGCGGCTCCGCCAGAAGTCGCCCGAAGGACCTTCTTCCTTGGTCAACAGCATAAGAAACCATTGCAGAATCCGATCGGCCTCTTCCTCATCGTCAAACTCGAATTCCGAGAACATTAACCGTGCAGCAATCTCCTGCTCCTTCTCCTCGAGAATATAAGCCGTTACGGCTTCGGAGACTTGGCGCCGAAGGGTTTCGGCAGAGACTGTCCAAGATGACAGCGGGAGCTTGCCGGAGCAAGTCCAAATGACGCGGTCCTCGGAAGCGCTGAACGTGAATTTCAGCTGCTTGCATTGTTTATGTAACTCCTTCTGCTTGTCTGACAATATACGGTGAAACGCTCTTTTCTCGTCTTCGGTCCGTGCACTGACAGAAATGCTGAACAGTTCCATGGAATCACTCCTTTCGAATCCCTTTTCAGTATATGGGGACCCGCTCGGGGATATACGGAACACCTGCTTGGAAAAACAAGCAAGTCCAAGGAATATTTAAGCGCAGGAATGAATAAGGGCCGGGCGCTTACCGGCATGCAAAAAAAGCGGACCGGGGCTGTTCCCCGATCCGCTTCTCAAGCAAGACATCTAAGTATTTGGAATTAGTTCTGCATGACAAAATCGCGCTCTACGCTGCTGTTGTCCTCAAACACGCGGAGGATTTCATAGCGGGTGTTCCGCTGGGCCGGGATATTGCCGGTCTCGCGGATCAGCTTCAGAATCGACTCGATGTTAACCTTGTATACGGCACCGGCAGAAGAAACCACATTCTCCTCCATCATCGTGCTGCCAAAGTCGTTGCAACCGTAGCTAAGCGACAGCTTGCCGATCTCCGGTCCCATCGTTACCCAGGAGGATTGCAGGTTCGGCACATTATCGATGGCGAGGCGGCCGATCGCAACGGTCTTCAAGTAAGCCTCGGGCGTCTCCCGCTCGCGCTTCAGGTTCGTATTGTCAGGCTGGAAGGTAAATGGAATAAAAGCAAGGAAGCCCTTGGAATTCCAGCCGTTCTGAATGCACTCATCCTGCGCATCCCGCACGCGCAGCAAATGCAGCGCCCGCTCCTCCATCGTCTCGCCGAGACCGATGACCATCGTGGCCGTCGTGTTCATGCCGAGCCGGTGAGCCGTCTGCATGACATCCATCCATTGGCGCCAGGAGCCCTTCAAGCGGCTGACCTTCTTCCGGATCCGGTCATCCAGAATCTCGGCGCCGCCGCCGGGAAGCGAATCCAGTCCGGCATCGCGGAGCTCGCGTACGACCTCCTCCAGCGACAAGCCCGACACCTCGACCATCTTCATGATCTCCGCAGGCGAGAAGGAGTGCATCGTAATATTCGGGAACCGCTTCTTGATGTTGCGCAGAAGATCCGTGTAATAGCTGAACGGCAGATCCGGATTGGTTCCCCCCTGCATCAGGATCTCGGTTCCGTTAACGTCCTCGGTCTCCTGAATCTTCTGAAAGATCGTCTCGTCCGGCAGTACATATCCTTCCGACGAGCCCGGTCTCCGGTAAAAAGCACAGAAGCGGCAATAAACGTCGCAGACGTTCGTATAGTTGATATTTCGGCCGATGACAAATGTCGTGATCGGGTCTGGATGCAGACGCTTGGTCATCACATTCGCCGCATGCCCTATTTTCTCCACCTCATCGCTTTCAAACAGCGTTACAGTATCCTCAAGATTTAGTCTTTCACCGCGTAAAGCTTTATCCAAAATACGGTTTACCGCACTCATTTCTTGCAGCCTCCCTTATCCGAGAAAATGACAACTCAACAAAAATTTCAAAAACTTCGTCTTTTCATCCTACCACAATCCGGCAACAAAAACGACATCCCGCTGCGGGCGGGATGCCGAATAAAAATATGGAAATATTGTGAACGACCCAGTCGGAGCGCCATGTTCCATGGGATTTTATCGCCGTTCTTCTCGCTCAGTAGCGGCTGCCGGCAAGTGCCTGATCCAGATCGGCAATCAAATCATCCACATCCTCGAGTCCGACCGAGAAACGCAGCAGTCCATCCGTAATCCCCCGTTCATGACGAACCTGCTCCCCCATCGCCGCGTGGGACATCATGGCCGGATAGGACAGAATGCTCTCCACTGCTCCCAGGCTGACCGCTACCAGCGGCAGCTTCACTTGGTTCAGCACCTGCTTGGCACGCTCTCCGGAACCGACGTCAAACGAGATGACGGCCCCATAGCCGCTCGATTGCTTCTCGTGAATCTCCCGACCCGGATGATTCAAGAGACCCGGATAGTATACGTGCTCGATATCACTTCTTCCTTGCAGCCATGCCGCCAGCTTGGCGGCACTCTCTTCGGAATGAGCCATCCGCGCGCCTAGCGTCTTCATTCCCCGCATGAGCAGCCATGAATCCTGAACGCCAAGCACCGTGCCGAGTCCGTTCTGCAGCTGCTTCAGCCGCCCAGCCAGCTCTTCCGTTCTGGCAACCGCCAGACCTGCGAGAACGTCGCTGTGTCCCCCCAGAAATTTGGTGGCGCTGTGAATGACGATATCAACGCCGAATTCGATCGGCCGCTGATAGTACGGGGTCATAAAGGTGTTATCCAGAAGCGTAAGCAGATCATGCTCCTTCGCCCAATCGGTCACTGCGCCGATATCGGTAATGTTCAGCGTCGGATTGGACGGCGTTTCCATATAGACCGCCTTGGTGTTCGGCTTAAGCGCCGCCTTCACCTGATCGAGATCGGTCATGTCCACGAAGGTGCTCTCAATGCCCATCCGGTTCAGGATGCTGGTTAATAGACGGTAGGTTCCTCCATACACATCCTCCGTGACGATCATATGATCGCCTGCCGAGAGCAGCATGAATGAACTGGAGATCGCTGCCATGCCGGAAGCGTAAGCGAATCCGCGAACACCGCCTTCGAGCAGCGCGATATAATCCTCGAGCGCTTGGCGGGTCGGATTGCCGGATCGGCTGTAATCATGAAGCGGAGGCTGGTAGATATCCTCGTGGTGAAAGGTCGATGCCTGATAGATCGGCACGCTTGACGCTCCGGTGGCCCGGTCGATCTCCCCGCCGAAATGAAGCAGCTTCGTCTCGAAGCGGAGCGATTCCGCTTCCCGTCCTTTCGGGCCGGAATGCTTTCGACCCTTCGCGTCTATGCGTACGCCTTTATCGATGCTCATCCCAGAACGCCTCCTTCCACCTCGGCCACAGCTGCGTTCAAGGCCTCATCCAGATCCGCGATCAGATCGTCCGCATGCTCGATGCCGACCGAGAAACGCAGCAGTCTCTCATCCACCCCGACGGCCTCGCGGATCTCCACCGGAATGTCTGCGTGCGTCTGCACCGCCGGATAAGTCATGAGCGATTCAACGCCCCCGAGGCTCTCCGCGAAGGCAATCAGCTTGATATGGCGCAGAACAGGCTCTACATAGCGGGCATCTTTCACTTTAAAGGAGAAGATGCCTGTATTTCCGCTGGACTGCCGGTGCTGAATCTCATAACCCGGGTGATCAGGCAGCGCAGGGTAGAACACCTCTGCGATTGCCGGATGAGTCGTGAGAAAGTTTGCGACTGCAGTCGCATTGCTTTCGTGCCGGTCCATGCGGAGCGCCAGCGTCTTCATGCCCCGCATCAGCTGATAAGAATCGGAAGGGCTTAGCACCGCTCCGATGGAATTGTGCAAAAAGGCGATTTCTTCGGACAGTTCCTTGCCTTTCGTTACGATTAGCCCTGCAAGCACATCGTTATGTCCGCCCAAATACTTGGTGGCGCTATGAATGACGATGTCCGCCCCTAGCTCGATCGGCCGCTGGAAATACGGTGTCAGCAGCGTGTTGTCTACAATCGTGATCAGTCCATGATGTCTGGCCCATGTACAGACCGCTTCAATATCCGTGATCATCATCAGCGGATTGGTCGGGGTCTCGATAAATACCGCCTTTGTATTCGGCTTTCGGGACTGCTCCAGCGCGTCCAGGTCATTCGTGTCGACATACGATGCGCTCACGCCGAACTTGGACATGATTCTGTCCAGCAGCCGATAGGTTCCGCCATACAGATCCAGAGATACGATCAGATGATCCCCTTGGCTGAACATGGCAAATATCGTCTGCAAGGCCGCCATGCCCGAGCTGCAGGCAAAGCCGGCATCGCCGGATTCCAACCCGGCAATCGAATCCTCCAGCACTTGCCGGGTTGGATTCTTCGTGCGGATATAATCAAAGCCCGTGCTTTGCCCAAGCTTCGGATGACGGTATGCGGTCGCCTGATAGATCGGGAACGTGACGGCTCCCGTCACCGGCTCATGCACCGATCCGATCTGCGCCAGCCGGCTCTCGATATTCAGCGGTTTTCTCTCCATTACAACTTCCTCCTTGGCGGCTTCTATATTTGTGGACCGATATCATATGGGGTTTCTTGATATACATAGTAATTGAGCCAATTCGTAAACAATAAGTTAGCATGGGCCCGCCAGATCGAAGGAGGGTTGCTGGTCGGATCGTCATTCGGATAATAATTGCGCGGCAGCGCAATATCCAATCCCTTCGCAACATCCCGGTCATATTCCCATTTCAAGGAGTCCGGATCATATTCCGAGTGGCCGGTGGCGAATATTTGTTTGCCGTCCCTGCTTGCTACCAGGTAGATGCCTGCCTCCTCGGACTCCGACAGAATGACCAGGTCATCGATGCCCGCAATGTCTTCGCGCCGGACCTCGGTGTGGCGGGAATGCGGAACGAAGAACATGTCGTCAAAGCCGCGGAGCAGCTTCGTACAGGGCTCGCTGACCGTATGGGAAAACACGCCGAAGCACTTCTCTTCCAAGCTGTATTTCGGCACGCCGTAATGGTAGTACAAGCCGGCCTGGGATGCCCAGCAAATATGCATGGTCGAGGTCACATGCGTCTTGCTCCACTCAAAAATTTCCGTGAGCTCCTGCCAGTAGTTGACCTCCTCGAATTCGAGCTGCTCCACCGGAGCGCCGGTGATAATCATGCCGTCAAACCGGCGATTCTTCACTTGCTCGAACGTTTTGTAGAACGACTTTAAATGCTCAGCCGATGTGTTCTTGGATACATGGGAGCTTGGGTGCAGCAATACAACATCGACTTGAAGCGGCGAGTTACCGATCAGCCTCAGCAGCTGGGTCTCCGTCGTTTCCTTCGTCGGCATGAGGTTCAGAATCGCAATCCGCAGCGGGCGGATATCCTGGTGAAAGGCATGACTCTCATCCATAACAAAAATGTTCTCTCCAGCCAGCACTTCTTTGGCCGGCAGGGCATCAGGGATTTTAATTGGCACCTTAAGCTCACTCCTTCAAAATATGTAGTGGTACATCCGCTGCAGCTTGAGTCAGAGCGCTTTGACTGTATAAACGCAAGAAGACCTTTCTCGGTCGAGAAAGGTCGTCGTATACATTACTACAATGCTCCTCTCTCATCTGCCAGGCTATACGGTCAATCATGAATCGTATATCCTGCAAGAATTAGCACCGTGCGATATTGCCGCCGGTTGCCGGGTTTCATAGGGCTAGTCCCTCCACCTGCTCTTGATAAGATTTCGCTGTATTTAGTTGTATGGTTATATTGATACTTACTTTATATCATCCGAATATTTTCGTCAAGCATCTTTTCAAGCGAGCCGTCACATTACACCCCTTTCTCAATACCCTGTATTAACGCCTTCTGTTTGACCCGATTACAGCTTGAAAGCTCCCAAACCCGGCGTTATACTAGACAAGTGCTATTTAGCCCCATGATGAAAGAGGTGAAACATGAAAATGGACGGTGACCCGAGCCAGAACGTGGAAGCGAAGGATGCACAACCGCATAGGACCAGGATCAGCTTACCGGCAGAGGGCAGCGTTATTTTTCATGCGCTTTTGTCATAGTTCTCTTAGGAGAAAATCAACAAAGCCCGTACACCGGCTAAGCTGATATCCTGTGCCTTTAATGTACGAATGAAGAAGGAGTGATATCAGATGAAAATCCGGTTGGTTGATGCGGGTGTATTTACCCCTGTTGACGATATCCAGATGACGCTGACAGCACCGGCCAGCGGCTTTTACTGGCTGGATGCGGATGTCGATGATTTAGCCGAGCTGCAGCCGCTTTTCTCCCTGCATGATCTTGCGGTGGAGGACTGCCTGAGCGAAGAGGAGCAGCGTCCGAAGATCGAAATATATGAAAACCACTATTTTATCGTTGTAAACAGCATCCGTTTTGATGACGAGGAGATTTTCCTCCGGGCCCTCAATATTTTCCTGGGCAGACATTTCATCATCACGGTCACGAAACAGAAAATTCACGAGCTGCGGACCGTCAAGCCCCTTCTATGGGAAGACGAGGTCAGCACGCCCGACCGTTTCCTCTACCTGCTGATCGACTTGGTCACGGACAACTACTTTTCGGTCGGCGACCGGATCGAAGCCCGGATCGAGAAGCTGGAGGAAGACATTCTTATTCATACCAAGAAGACGCATCTCAGCGAAATTATCGGCCTGCGAAGCGAGATTCTATGGCTGAAGAAGGTGCTGGGGCCGCAGAAGGAAGTTATCAATACGCTCAACAAAAAGGATCTTCGGCTGATCGACGATCAGCTGCAGAAATATTTCAGCGATATTTATGAGAATGCCGTGAAAATTTCGGAAACATTCGAAACCTACCGCGATTTGATGGGCAACCTGCGGGAAGCGTATCAGTCGAGTATTGCGAATCGTGCTAACGAAATCATGCGCGTATTTACCGCTATTACGACCATCTTCATCCCGCTTACGCTGATTACAGGCATCTATGGGATGAACTTCGACAATATGCCGGAACTGCATTGGGAATATTCGTATTACGTTGTGATCGGGGTCATGGTATTCGCCGGCCTGCTGATGTTTTATTTGTTCCGAAAAAAGGACTGGATTTAATTTCACCGCATATACAGCAGCTTGTTGTTAAAGAGGAGGCGTCCCATGAGATCATTAGATCTTGCGGGGCTCCTCTTTTTCTATGTGAAATGATGCTTCCCTCGCAGCAAGCGTTCATTAAAAAACGGTCCCACAAGTAGAAGGTTCTACTCATGGGACAGTGCTACCCTGCAGTCTATTCTTGCTTCAGCCCGCACTCGCTTGGCTGGATTCCTCTCGGCGGAAGCGGATCCGGATCAGGCGCAGCCGCTCATACAGCTTCTCCGTTCCGCCAACCTCCTCTCCCCCCTTTTCTTGGCCGTATACCCGCTGAAGAACCGGCTTAAGAAACGTATCGCCAAGCTCCTCAAAAGCCTTCCATACCGCTGCTTGCTCAGCATCCGGCACGGTGCACAGCTCGGCTTGCACCAGCTGTTCGGTGTCATAGCCTTCCTTCTCAAGCCCCTCCAGCTGCTCGATCAGATCGCGGCGGGACAGCGACGTTCGCTCTTCCAGCTGCTCCAGCGTCGCTCCCTCGGCAATGCCAAGCAGCATCGAGCGGCGGATCCGGTACCGCTCCAGCTCCTGCTTGTACTTCTCCTCCTTCTGCTTATACAACCAGGAGACGAACACATCCTCCGGGAGCTGGTGATAAACCCAGTCCAGCGGAAAGGTTGTCTTGCGCTCGATCTTCGCCGTGATCTCAAGCCACTCCGCCCCATGCTCGGAAGCTTTGGCAGGCCCGATTCCGGGAAGCTGCAGCAGCTCCTCCTCGCTCTGGGGAACGAACGCGCTGATGAGCCGCAGCACCCGGTTGCTGGCGATAAAGTACGGAGCCTTCCGCCCGGAAGCCGCCTTCCGGCGCCTCCAGGCGCACAGCTCGGTATACAGCTCCTCCGAGCCGTGCAGCTCGCTGTAGCATTGAAGCTTCTGCATATGGAGGTTCCTGCCGCCGATCTCTCCGGTCTCGTTAAATATCCCTTCGATGATCGGACGATACCCCTCCGCCAGCTTTCTGGCCAAATGGTGACGGTATACACAGAGCAGCTCATTCCACGAGCCTCCTTCATACCAATCGTCATCTGCGGCCTCGCCCTCCGGCTCGATGTCCCGCCAGCCAAGGCTCCAGACGCCCTCCTCCTCTCCGATCCACACCTGAGCGAAACTCGAATGCCCCTGCTCGTCCGTCCTGCTCATCTGATTCATGAACACAATTTGCATGTCCTGTCTACCTCCCGTTATCACATTCTTCAGTACAACCTAAGACAACGCAAAAAAGCACCCCTACTCCGCCGCAGCGTCGTTAAGGGTGCTTCCCGTTTCACTATGTTATACTGTTGGCTATATAGTACCATAATTTGTAACGGGAGCCAACAGATTTTATAAAGATCTATCCGTTTACCGTCACGAAGTCTTCGGGCTTTCTGTTACTTCTCGGCAAGAGCCAGCTTGGCAAGCGCGATGGCGCCGCACAGCCCCGCATTATCGCCCAGCTGCGGCGGCACGATAAACTGATCGATGTTCTCGCGCAGGCTAGGATGATGAACGTAGCCGGCCAGCAGCTCTTGAAGCTTGGTACGGATCATCGGAAACAGATGCTCCTGCTTCATGACGCCGCCGCCCATAACGATCCGCTGTGGAGAGAGAATCAGCACATAATTCATCAGTGCTTGAGCCAGATAGTACGCTTCCATCTCCCAAGCCGGATGGTCCGGTGTCAGTTCCGCCCCCGGAACCCCCCAGCGTTTGCCGAGCGAAGGTCCTGCAGCAAGTCCCTCCAGGCAGTCTGCATGGTACGGGCATGTGCCTTCATAACGATCCTCCGGATGGCGGCGGACATAGATGTGACCCATTTCCGGATGGGACAAGCCGTGGATCAGCTCGCCGGATACAACAGCGCCTGCTCCCACACCCGTGCCGATCGTAATGTACAGGCAGCTGTCCAAGCCTTGAGCAGCTCCCCAAGTATATTCACCAAGCGCGGCCCCGTTAACGTCCGTGTCAAAGCCGATCGGAACCCCGAACCGCTCCTCCAGTGCTTTTACGATGTTATAGTTGCTCCAATGCGGCTTAGGCGTCGTCGTAATGCAGCCATATGTAGGACTGCCCTTCACCGGATCGATCGGACCGAACGAACCTACGCCGATCGCTTCAATATCCTTATCCGCAAAAAAGCTGAAGACGTTCGCCATCGTCTCCTCAGGGGTTGTTGTCGGGAAGCTTACCCGTTCCACGACCGTACCGTCCGCAGTTCCAACTCCGCAAACGAACTTCGTTCCTCCTGCCTCAATAGCTCCAAGTAAACTCATGCTACTCATCCTCTCCACGTGTGCTCTCTTTCTCTTGGGTTGTTAAACAAGCTCTATTCGTCAGCATATGGAAACATTCCTCTTCCGTCAAGCCTAATCCCTCTTGCTCGGGCCTCGCCCCGTTCCCGAAGCTGCCAGGAGCAGCCAGGAAAAGAGGACGATCATGCCGGTCCAGGCCCAAGCGAGCCGGCTGTCACCGTTGCTTACAGCAACGTAAATCGCTGTTGGCAGCGTCTGTGTCACCCCGGGAATGTTGCCGGCCACCATCCACGTTGCACCGAATTCGCCCAATCCTCTGGCAAACGCCAGAATATAGGCCGAGACCGCCGCACGCCGCACGAGCGGCAGCGTAATCCAGCGGAACACCTGCCATTCGCCGGCTCCGGCCGAACGGGCCGAATCCTCAAGCTCGGCATCCACCGATTCGAACCCGACGCGCATGCTTTGATAAACCAGGGGAAACGAAACCACGATCGCCGCGATGACGGCGGCCCCCCAGCTGAATACGACCGGTCTTGCGAACAGCCATTCCGCCGCCATCCCTACCCAGCTATTTCTGCCCAGTATAACGAGCAGAAGAAAGCCGACAACCGTCGGCGGCAGGACGAGCGGAAGCATAAGCAGCGTTTCGACCGCCGTCTTGCCGGCAAATCGGCGCCTCGACATCCACCGGGCTGCCGCAGTACCTAGTATAAACGTAATGATGCTGGAGAGCAGTGATGTTTTTATCGACAGCCACACCGGCATCCAGAACATCTCGGCTTCCGTCACGGCGATTCCTCCACCACGTCGAAGCCTGCCTTCTGAAATATCGCTTTCACTTCCGGCGTTTTCATAAAAGCCAGCAGCTCGCTTGCCTCCTCCGGATGCTTGGCCTGTACCGGCACGGCTGCGGGGTACTCGATCGGCTGATGCAGGCCCTGATTGATCTCCATGGACAATACGGCTTTCGACGAATGGGTCAAATCCGTTTTGTAGACGAATCCCGCATCCGCATTGCCAGACTCCACGTAAGCCAGCACCTGTGACACGTCCTTGCCGTACACGGCCTTGGACTCCACCTCGTCCCATAGCCCTTCATGCTGCAGCGCTTCCGCAGCGTACTCGCCGGCCGGAACGGTATCGGGCTGACCGACCGCCACAATCCGGACATCCGGTCTTAACAGCTCGTCCAGCTGTTTGATGGAAGGCTTCGGCCCAGGCTCAATCAGCACAAGGCTGTTCCGGAACATCAGCTGAACCGAGTCGGCCTTTACAATCCCCTTATCGACAAGACGATCCATCGGCTCCACTGCAGCGGATACGAATAAATCGACAGGGGCTCCTTGCTCCAGCTGCTGGCCCAGAGAGCCGGAGCCGCCGAAATTGTACCGGATCCGGACATGGGAATGCTGCTCTTCGAACAGCCGCCCTGCCTCCTCCATACTGTCCTTAAGACTTGCGGCTGCGGATACCAAGAGCTCCACCGGTTCTTCCCCGCCGGACGTCATATCTTGAGCATCATTTCCCGAAGAACGACCGGAAGCGCATGCCGATAGCAGGAGCAGCACCGCTAACAGCGCAGTGATCATGATCGGCCGTTTCGGGAAGGTTCCGCGGCCGGCCATGTCAGGAAACCACCGCAGCGCCGATCAGATGACTAAGGCTCTTCATCTCAAGCTCTTCCAGCTTCTGCAGGGCACGTTCAGGATCCACGGCCAACCGGCATAGATCCAGCTCGCATTCCATCGGAACCTCGCAGTGGATCTCGGCAAGCTGACGGGACAGATGAAGCATATCCAGATCGGCTTCAATCTTGCTCCGAACCCCCTTCGTTAGGGCATCCAGATTTTCCAGTATCCCTTCCACCGATTCATATTCCTGAATCAGCTTGACCGCCGTCTTCTCTCCGATCCCGCGCACGCCCGGGTAGTTGTCGCTGGTGTCGCCCATAAGCCCCTTCACATCAATGACCTGCTTCGGCAGGAGGCCTTTCTCTGCATACAAAGTTTCCGGAGTATACACCATATAATTGCCGTGGCCTTTTTTCATAATAATGACGGAGGTGGATTCGTTGACAAGCTGCAGCAGATCATGGTCCCCTGACAAGATCATTACCTTCATGTCACCGCCGAACCGTCTGGACAACGTTCCGATGCAATCATCGGCTTCGTAGCCCTCGACCCCCAAATTCGGCATTCCGAGGCATTCGGTCACCTCTCGTACGAGGGAAAACTGGGGGATCAAATCATCCGGCGCATCCGGACGGTTCCCCTTGTACATCGCAAACTGTTCCGAACGGAACGTTTTCGATCCCATATCCCAGCAACAGGCGACATGGGTCGGGTTGAATTTATCGATTGCATCCCATAAATAACGCAGGAATCCGTAGACCGCATTGGTAGGCAGACCGGATTTCGTACGGCGAATGTATCCGCTGGATGCGGTAGCATAATAAGCTCGAAATAATAAAGCCATCCCGTCTACGAGCATTAAGGATGGTTGTTGATGGGGTATCACGTAATATCGCTCCTAACTGTATACTTCTGTTATGCATGGGTTACCATCATGATTCCTTGCCATTATACCATATCAGCCTCGGATCTTGGGCTTGTCTAAAGGCGTTTCTTTGAATTTCCTGCCTATTCCTTTCATCCGGGTGGCATCTGAAGACCAGCCTGGTTCAAAAATCCGCAAAAAAGAAGCATCCTTTGGTCTCATGACCTTAAGATGCTTCCTCGTTGGATCCCGCTGACTGGCCGGCTGCCGGGGCCGGGTGAACTCCGTTGGCGGCATGATGCCCATCTTCTCCAGCACCAGCGTTCAGTTTTGAGACGATTTCGGATTTCGATTGATGTCCGGGTTGACCGGAGGGTTCTTATACCCGCCGCTGACTCGGTGGGGCTGCCATCCTACTTGCCCCAAGCCTCCTGATATTGCTCGGCCTTAAAACCAACCGTCACCTGCTTGCCGTCCGTCACGATCGGACGCTTGATCAACCGGCCGTTGCCGGACAACAGCTCGATCTTCTCATCATCGGAAAGACCCGGCAATTTATCCTTCAGGTTCATTTCCTTGTAAACCTCGCCGCTCGTATTAAAAAACTTCTTCAGCTCCAGCCCGCTCTTGGCAACCAGATCGGCCATTTCTTCCTTGCTTGGGGCCTCTTCAAAAATATTTTGGAGCTCAAGCTCATAGCCTTCATTCTGAAGCCATTTCACGGCATTCCGGCATGTGCCGCATTTCGGATATTGGTATACCTTCAATTTGCTCATACGTTATGTGCTCCTTCTTATGTCGTAAAAACTGCTAAGATCTTGCCCTTTCAGCCTCCTGAAGCCATGCTTTCAGCCGATTCATATCATCCGGCAGCGGTGCGCGGAACTGGACCGTCCGTCCATCCATCGGATGCACAAGCGTAAGGCTCGAGGCATGAAGCGCCTGTCTTCCGATTCTCTCGTCCAGCCTCGCCACCTTCTCATATAGCACAGGCGGTAGCGGGTCCGTATTTGCGGAGGATGCCCATTCCGCCCCCGACACCCGGCTGTAGACCGGATGCCGGTACATCGGATCGCCGATCAGCGGGCAACCGATGCTTAGCATATGCACCCGAATTTGATGCGTTCTGCCGGTCTCCAGCTTCAATTCAACCAAGGAAGCGTCGCGGTATGCCGCAACCAGCTTGTAGCGGGTCAATGACGGGTAGCCGCTCGGCGTAACGATCCGCCGGTGAGGCTCGAGCGGGTCCCGATCGATCGGTCCGTCAATATCGCCATCGGCGGGCTCAGGTCGTCCATGAACGAAGGCGACATATCTTTTATCCACGGTCCCGGCGATCATTTGCTCGGAAATATGCTGATGAACATAAGGGTTCTTGGCAATAACGAGCACCCCCGATGTTTCCTGGTCCAGACGGTGCACGGCCCGGAAGCGGTAGTTCCAGCCCTTCTGCAGCCAGTAATGAACGACGCCGTTGGCCAGCGTATCCGTATAATGCCCGTGCGTCGGATGTACAATGACCCCTGCCGGCTTGTTCAGTACAAGGATGAATTCGTCCTCGTACATAATGTCCAGATCCATCGGCTGCGGCAAAATATCATCCGAGCGCTCCTGCTCCATGCGGATTTCAACGACATCTCCTGTCTTAACCTTGACGCTGATGTACACACGCTCGCCGTTGAGCATGATCCCCTTTTCGGTGAGCTTAAGCCGGGAGAGCAGCTTCCGGGATACCCCCATCCGCTGTTGGAGGATCGTCTTTAGCAGCATGCCCTCCTCATGCCCGGATATGACATACTTGATCGGCGGATAATACGAGTCCATCAATTATCGAAACACCTTCCCGCTGCGCTCGTACTCCACATCCGGTATTCCCGCACGGGCATTCGCCGCGCGCGCCGCCACGAAGAAATAATCCGACAGCCGGTTCAGATAACGGCGTACCTCCGGATTACTCTCAATGTCGCGCTGCAGCTTAACGGTCAGCCGTTCCGCCCGGCGGCAGACGGTCCGGCATACATGGAGGGCGGCCGCCAGCGGGCTTCCTCCCGGCAGGATGAAGCGTTCCAGCGGCGGATTGCCCTCCTCCAGCTCATCCATCCACGCTTCCAAATGATCGACCAGGCCGGCACTCACCTTATATTTATCCTCGCGGGGCCTTGCATAAGCTAAATCCGATCCGCAATCAAACAGCTCATGCTGGATCTGGACCAGCTGCCGGGCCAGCTCCTCGAACCCGCTCTCCTTCGCCAGGGACACGGCCTGTCCGGTAAAGCTGTTTAATTCGTCAATCGTACCGTACGCTTCGATCCGCGGATCATCCTTAGGAACACGTCCGCCGATAATGGAAGTCTCACCGGCATCCCCTGTTTTCGTGTATATCTTCATTTACGCGTCTCCTCCTTATCCCGATTCAGGCAGCTTTCTTATATCAACTTATTATGCTCAACTATAGCACAACCCGGTACAACTTCCCCAATCGCTTCAAGCCAAAAGAGGATTGTCCAGATGTGAATAAGGCTGCTCACGCGGGTAATTGGATCACCCACAGAACAGCCTTATCTTTATATTTTTCATATATTAGAGGATACTCGCGTTTATAATTTCTTTTTCGGGTTGGCTTTCATGTACTCGTTAATCTTCAAATCCAGCAAACTGCTGATTTCGATCACGATCTCCGAAGTGAAGGACTGTTCTTCAAGAAAAATCTGCTCCATCTTCCGGCGGAGCATGTGAATTTCGTCTTCCAAGGTGATTTCCTGAGGAGTGGATTTCGCTGATTTCATTGACCATTTACCGTGATCATTGTCTTCAGCCGTATAATCACCACGGTAATTTGACAATTCATAATCACAAAACACTGGTGATCCCTCCTTGGAAAGTAAAATTCTGCTCCCAAAATAAAATTATAACATATTTCTGACCAATGAAAAGTAAAACTTTTGTTAATTCAAGGAAAACGTACAACGAATTCCTTGCTTATATTAATTTTTCCATAAACTTTCCTATACGCTCCAACGCTTCGTTCAGCTGTGATATGGATGTTGCATAAGAGCAGCGTATAAAGCCTTCCCCGCCCGATCCGAAAGCCGTGCCTGGAACGGCAGCGACCTTGGCCTCTGTCAGGAGCTGCTGGGCGAAATCCTCCGATGTTAACCCCGTCCGCTTAATGCTTGGGAATGCGTAGAAGGCCCCTTGCGGTTCATGGCAATCCAGCCCGACCTCACACAATCCCTTGACAATGAGCCTGCGCCGCTGATTATACGACTCCACCATGCGATCCTTCTCGCCCATACCGTTGCGGAGCGCCTCCAGCGCGGCCACCTGTCCCATCGCAGGCGCGCACATGACGGTGTACTGATGGATCTTCAGCATGGCGGCAATCAGATCGGAATGCGCGCACACATATCCCATACGCCAGCCCGTCATTGCAAATGCCTTGGAAAAGCCGCTGACCAGAATCGTGCGGTCTTTCATGCCCGGAACCTGGGCAAAGCTGACATGCTTGCCTTCGTACGTTAACTCGGCATAGATCTCATCGGAGATGACGATCAGATCATGCTTCTCCACCACTTCCGCAATCGGGAGCCAATCCTCATAGGTCATAATAGCCCCTGTCGGATTGCTTGGATAACACAGAATCAGTATTTTCGACTTCGGCGTAATCTTCGCCTCGAGGGCCTCGGCCGTCAGCTTGAACTGATTCTCGGCCTTCGTCTCGATGCCAACCGGCACCCCGCCGCCCAGCGAGGTAATCGGAGAATAAGAAATATAACACGGTTCAGGTATCAAAATTTCGTCGCCGGGAACGATCAAGGCCCTAAGCGCCAGATCGATCGCTTCGCTTCCGCCGACGGTCACAATCATTTCATTCGCAGGGTCGTAAGCGACATGGAAGCTGTCGTTCAAATATTCCGCAATCGCTTCGCGCAGCTCCGGCATGCCCGCATTGGACGTATAGCCGGTAAACCCGCGCTCAAGGGAATAAACGCAGGCTTCGCGGACATGCCACGGAGTTACGAAATCCGGCTCGCCGACTCCGAGCGTGATGATATCCTTGTTGCCGCTGACCAGATCGAAAAACTTCCGGATTCCCGAAGGCTGAATATTTCTAACACTCGGCGCCAGATAGGAGCTCATCGATTTCCTGTTTTGTTCTGCAAGCTGCTGTTCGTTCACAATCATAGCACACGCTTCCTTTACGGCGAGATCAGGAGACGGTTGTCTTCTTCACGCTCTTCAAAAATAATCCCGTCTTGTTTATATTTTTTCAAAATAAAATTGGTTTTGGTCGACAGTACCGAATCAATCGGTGACAGCTTCTCGGACACAAAATTGGCCACTTCGCGCAAATTGGCGCCTTCCACTTCAACCAGCAGATCATACGCGCCGGACATGAGGTAGACCGACTTCACTTGAGGGAACAGATAAATCCGCTCCGCAATGCCTTCGAAGCCTCTTCCGCGTTCAGGCGTAATCTGTACTTCGATCAGCGCCGTTACCTTCTCATCCTCAACCTTGCCCCAATTGACAACTGTCGCATATTTCACGATCACATGATCCCGCTCAAGCTCTGCAATGGAGGTCTTTACTTCTTCCTCATCGACACCAAGAAGGGTTGAGAGCAAAGCCGGCGATCTTCTCGCGTCCTCTTTCAGCAGGTCAAGCACCTTCAGTTTCAATTCGCTTAGCTCTTCCATATACGTATCCTCCAGCACTTGCTTTCGATCCCTTCATCAGCTGCAGGGTTCGGAAGCAGAGATTAATACCTATATTACAATAACTCACATGGGATGTGCAAAACAAAAAAACCGACGGCTGCTCCCGCGAAAGCTGCAGCAAGAACCATCGGTTTTTATGCGGGGAAAAGCATGGCTGCATTTAGGATAGCGGCGGAACGTTTGCCGCATGGGAAGCAACATTCGGCTGGTGTGCGAACGGACCCATCGCTGCGTTTTTTTGGCTGATTAGATCCCGCGCTTTTTGGACGGACTGCTGTGCCTGCTTATACTGCTTGTCCACATCGACCTTCAGCGCATATGATCCGGCGGAATACATGTTTTGCTGTTTCATCAGGCTGTATAACTCCCCCTGCAGCTTCAACGTGTCCGCAGTCAGGCTCTCGAACATTTGCCGGACGGCGGGGCAGGATGACTCCGTTGTGGCCGTCGTATATTCGCGAACCGTTCGCTTCAGCTCACCCAAAATCGTGCTGAGCATATCCTGTTCCGGTAAAAATGAAGCATTGCCCATGGATGCCATTAATAATCCTCCTTATGTTCATGTGCTCGAAGTATTTAAGGTTGAGGTTACTGGGGCTGTGCAGGCGCGATTCCGCTGTGTGCCTGGAGCGAATTCACCAGGGTATCCATATGCTGCTCGTGACGGCTTGCAAACCCCATCAGTGCCTGCTGGATCGCAGGATTCTTGCTTGCCGCCGCAGTTGCCGCGCAATGCTTGGCCAGCATCGCTTCATTCGATAGGCAATCCGCGATATAGTCCAGCTCTTTGAAGGTCAGCGGCTCCATTTGATGATTGGATGTCATGTCGTTGTCATTCTCCTTTGCCATAAAGTATCGCAACCCTAGTATGCCTCGGGCAATAAAAACTATGTTCCGGGCCTCATAAATCCCCGACAGGAATCCAAAACTAATATGGATCGCCCCATACGTTTTGAAGGAGGAAGCACGAAGGACATGATATTGACCGGCGGCACCACCCCCTGGACATTTTTACACAACAAGCCCATAGCGAAATACCCCCGTTTAGAAGATAAGATCCATTGCGATGTTCTTGTGATCGGCGGGGGCATCAGCGGAGCGGCCATGGCCTACGTACTGACGAAACAGGGTGTGGACACCGTGTTGTTGGAAAAAGGGCGCGTTTGCGGCGGCAGCACCTCGGCCAATGCGGGACTTCTGCAGTTCGCCAACGACCGGATGCTTTCCGAGCTGATTCAGCAGTTTAACGAACAGCAGGGCAAGGCCTTTTACCGGATGTGCAAAGATGCGGTGAAACGACTATCTGATATAGCCGGAGAGCTATCCATCGATTCATCCTTCACGGAAAGAAACAGTCTCTATTATGCGAGCACGCCTGAGGATGCCGGCAAGCTTCGGCATGAGTATGATATTCTGAAGCGCTGCGGCTTCGATGTGGAGTATTGGGACCGCCAGCGAATCAAGGCCGCCTTTCCTTTCGCAAAGGAAGCGGCGCTATATACCCGTGGAGACGCCGAGGTTAATCCTTACCTTCTCGGACACGGCATGCTGAAAGACGCTAGCCTTCAGGGGCTCCGGATTTATGAGGAGAGTGAAGTCCTGGATTGCCTATATACCGACAGCAGCGTAGTGGCCCATACGCAGCGGGGGGCGGTGGCGGCTAAGCAGGCCGTATGGGCTGGAGGTTATGCCATGCAGGATTGGAAGCCGGACCGTCAGGTGGTGCTGACCAACACGTATGCGATCATGACCGAGCCGGTATCCGATCTATCTTCTTGGCACGATCAGGCGTTACTGTGGGAGTCCGGCAATCCCTATCTCTATTTCAGAACAACGCCGGATCACCGGATTATGGCCGGCGGACTGGACGAGCCTCCCCCTCCTTCCGGCAGGCCGTATCAGTTCATGAAGGAACGAAGCGACAGGCTGCTGAAGGAAATCGGCCGTATGTTCCCCGAGTTGGAAGGCGTAAGAATGGCTTGCGCCTGGGCGGGGATCTTCGCGTCTACGAAGGATGGCATGCCCCTCATCGGACGTCATCCCGAATACCCGAACAGCTATTTCATGGAGGTATACGGCGGCAACGGTACGGTATTCAGCATGATTGCGGCAGAGCTCCTGGCTGAAGCCATTGCAGGCCGTGAGCCCGAAGCGCTGGCGTGGCTGTCCTTGACCCGTCCGGTCGAGATCAAGAACGAATAGACATGCTGGCCAATGCAGCAAAGGGTATCCCGGGCACGAACCCGCGGATACCCTTTTTTTTGAATGACTGATTCCCCGTGTTTCCTAGTCGGCTTTCCCAGTATAGGTCGCTTGTTTGTCCCCGGTAAACAGCTTCCGCATAAAGATCCATGAGCCGATCGGCGAAGCGCCCAAAAACAAAAGCAGCAAGGTAATCGTTAACGTATCCTGCCGTATGGACAACACCATGATAAAGACCAAAAGTCCTGCGATTCTCCCCAAAGTGAGGCTCAGCTCCCGAAGCACGACAAGCTCCACCCGCTTCTCCACGTTTTCCCGGTTAAGTCCCATCAGATCGAAGCTTACCGATACGGACGGCAGCATGTACAGCGGGATAAACAGCGAGGTACCGATACCAAGCACCAGCAGGGTCGTATAATTGACATCCAGAAGCAAAGGCATAATGACAAGCAGCATACACGCTGCGCCGATGAGCATACCGGTTTTGCGGTACTTCGGCTTGAACCATTTCCCGCATATCCAGTAGCTGACTAGCGAGACGGCAGAGGTGATTAGCGCGAATTGGCCGAGCTTGGCCTCACGGTCGGTAGCGACAAATACGAGCAGGGTGATGAGAAAGGAAAATACCCCTTCCCGCATCCCCTGCACGGCAAGCCCCCATACGGCATATTTCCACACTCCGCCTTCCTTTAACCGGTGATAGGCTTCGAGCCAATGGTAGCTGTCCTGGACCGGACGCTTGTGCAGAAAAAAACTAAGAACGACCGTTACGCCGTAAATGATCATCGAGACCGTGAAAATAAACCTGTAGCCGGACTCTCCGTGCATAATCGTGATGATCCAGCCGGCCAACCACGGCCCGATAATGCCGGTGATGGAGCCCAGCAGCCCGATCCAGCCATTGAACCAGTCCCGGTTCTCCGCGCTGGACACTTCGAAATAGACGACATTAAAGGCCAGCCAGAACAATCCCAGCGATACGCCGAACAGCAAGCCGAGGGGCCAAATGTAATCAACGGCTTGACCTCCTGCCCACAGCACGCACATATAGAATATGCCGGAAACGGCAATTCCGAGGCGGAGGGCATTCATCTTATTGTGCTCCTTCACCCATTTCCCCGCAGCCCAGAAGGTAAGCCCCAAAGCGACTTGCTGGGCAATCGTAAACCAGCCAAGCATCAAATAATCCTGCCGGCTCTTCCACAGGTACACGTTCAGGAATGTGCCCGACAGCGCGCTCGATAGAATGAAGAGGCCATGAACGGAAAGTAGAAGGATAGCCTGGGGGTCCTTTGTCCATTTCATCTGCAGTTCCTCCCTTGCCAGTTACACTGAAAGTCCTCGGATATTTTACCCTTTCCGTGCCCGCTTCATAACGAAAAAAGGGAACCGCTCCTTAGCGGTTCCCTGTAACAAGCCCTAAGACGGGCCATTTCGCCTATCCTTACGGCTATTCCTTTTTCTGGATGAAGCTTCGAATCAAACGCAAACGGTCGTCCTCGGCCAGATTGTACTGTACCTGGAAGCAACCTGGACACACGTAGACGTTCATGTCGAAAGGCGGCTTCAGCACCGGTCCTTGCAGCAAGGAGGCGACAGCCGGCTGGAATCCCTCTTCCGTCACGCGCTGCGTGCCCGCATGGAGCATATACTCCCGGCAATGGAAGCACTCCGGCACCTCGTCCTGCTCGTCCAGAACCGCTTCCACGGCCTCCTCGAATGCAAACAAATCATGATCCTCTCCGTACTTATCCACCGTTCGCAGCGAAGAGAGGTTCTCTGTATCGGATCCCCATATGCGGTGAAGCTCACGCTTCTCATCTTCGGAGATATCAAAGGATTCTTCGTCCACTTCATCCAGATCCGCCGGATCGGCTTCCTCATCCTCCCGGTCAATGGAAATGCTGAGGGTCCGGTACCCCTTCAGCTCGTTGGAGCAGTGGGGACATGTATCCTCGGGACCGATCTCTTCGTCCCACACAATTTCATTTTGACACCATGGACATACCGTTGGCTCCATCGTTACATTCATTCCTTTCCTAATTAAAGCGGCCCATGATAGGTCGGTTCATATATTTTACTGGGACATCAAATAAACGATGCCCCCCACAAAGAAGATCAAGGCGGCCGCAAACAGCACCCGCGGCAAATATTTCATCGTACTTTTCCTCCCGTACTAGCAGCCCTACGTAATACTGGCGCCGATAATGTAAGATAAAGATACGGTGATCAGCAGCACAATTAAGCCGACGGCACGGTTATCCTTGCCGATTTCCTCATCAACGGAGAATACCGGAGTAAGGAATTCCAACAGCAAATATGCCGCCAACAGCAGTATAAACCCTAAGAACGACCATTTAATCATACCGTAAATGGAGGTGTTGGCCGTAATGCTGTAGCGCATAACATTGCAAATACCGAATACCTTGCCTCCCGTTGCCATGGCTGCGGCCACATTACCCTTGCGTATTTCATCCCAGCAGTTGTACTTGGTGACCAGCTCAAAGCAATACAGGTACACGATCAGCGCTAATATGGCCACCGAAAAATACCCGACAAGCACGCCCAATGGGTGGGTCAGCAAATGATCAATCGCTTCCATCATTCCCAATAGTTCCTCCCCGAACCTCGGCGGGACTCTGAAGACCTGGTGAGGTCAAGAATCCCGCCGGACTAATCCCTATGGTGTATTGTATACGTATGAAGGAGAAAACGGTTCCTGATTTTTGCTCTTCCTTATTTCAGCTCGGCAATCGTAACGCCGGTTCCGCCTTCACCGTAGTTGCCGAGGCGGTAGCTTTTGACATGCTTATGCTTGCGCAAATATTCCTGAATGCCTGTTCGCAATATCCCCGTACCTTTGCCATGAATGATGTAAATCTGGCCCAGGTTGCCGAGGAACGCCTCGTCGATAAAGCGGTCCACCTCGATTAACGCTTCCTCCAAATTGGCGCCGCGAAGATCAAGCTCATTGCGGATATTTGCATCACGCGTTCGCTTGAGCACCGTGGCATGCTGCTTCTGCGCCTGTTTGGCGTTTGCAGCCGGATTGGACAGCAGCTCCAAATCGTCGAGCCCGACCTTCATCTTCATGATGCCAAGCTGCACGATCGCTTCCTTCGATCCTGCGAGCTCCACCACATGGCCTTTCTGGTTCAGGCTGTACACGCGGACCTCGTCACCGGCTTCGATACTGCGCTGCTGCTTGCTCTGGCGCTGGGCCCCCGGCCTTTTGCCCTGCTCGGGCTCGGCTTCCTCCAGCCGCTTTCTGGCCGCGATCAGCTTATGCTCCTTAACCGATGCCCCTTCCTCCTGGGCCAGCTTGCGCAGATCCGATATGATCTGTTCCGCCTCGGAACGAGCTTTATCGACAATCTGCTTCGCTTCGACGCGCGCTTTATCAACCAGCTTATCGCGCTGGTCCTCCAGCCGCTGAAGCTCCTCACGATGACGGGCGCGCAGCTCCTCCATTTCCTTCCGGACCTGCTCCGCCTTCTCGCGTTCAACCTCGGCAGTATGCCGGTTTTCCTCAAGAGAGGCAATCATATGCTCGACCCGCTGATCCTCTTCCTTCACTTCACCCCGGGCAAATTCCAGAATGGAGCCCGGCAGACCGAGCCGTTCCGCAATCGCAAAAGCGTTGCTTCGTCCCGGCACGCCGACGAGGAGCCTATAGGTTGGGCTCAGCGTGTTGATGTCGAATTCCATGCTGGCGTTAATAATGCCCTTCCGCTCGTAAGCGTAGGCTTTCAGCTCGGAATAGTGCGTTGTGGCAATCATGCGGCAACCCATGGAATGGATATGCTCGAGGATCGCGATCGCGAGGGCGGAGCCCTCCGCCGGATCTGTACCTGCCCCTACCTCGTCCAGCAATACTAGGCTTTTCGGGGTCATTTGGGTCAAAATGCGAATGATATTGGTCATATGGCTGGAAAAAGTACTCAGGCTCTGCTCGATGCTCTGCTCATCCCCGATATCGGCATAAATCGCATCGAATACGCACATCTGGCTGCCTTCCTCGGCCGGAATGAACAAACCGGACATCGCCATCAGATTGAGCAGCCCGATCGTTTTCAGCGTAACGGTCTTTCCTCCGGTGTTGGGGCCGGTCACGATGATCGAAGTATACGAATTGCCCAGCTCGACATCAAGCGGCACGACCTGATCCATCGGAATTAGCGGATGGCGGCCTTTGCGGAGCTTGATATATCCCCGGTCGTTCATTCGCGGCAGCGAAGCCTTCATGACATGCGCCAAGCGGGCTTTGGCAAAAATAAAGTCCAGCTGGCCGACCAGATCGACGTCAATCGCCAGCACGTCGGCCTGCTCGCCGACCTGTGCGGTCAATTTTTGCAGGATGACTTCAATTTCCCGTTCTTCCCGAATCCGGGTCTCCCGAAGCTTGTTGTTCATGGCCACAATGGATTCCGGCTCGATAAACAGGGTAGCGCCGGATCCGGATTGGTCATGGACGATGCCGCCAAAGTATGAACGGTACTCCGCCTTGACCGGAATGACAAAACGGTCGCCGCGGATCGTAATCAGCTGATCCTGCAGCATCTTCGCCACCGATTGGGAGCGGATCATCGATTCCAGCTTCTCCCGGATCCGCACCTCGCCGTTTCGCAGCTCGCGCCGAATCTGGGCCAGCTCCGCGCTTGCCGTATCCAGCACCTCGGCCGAATCGTCGATGCATGCCCGGATCGCATCCTCCAGCGGCTTCTGCTCCGAGATCAAATCGCTCAAATGAAACAGGATGTCGATGGGTTCATCCTCATGGATGCCTGCGATGAAACGCTTAATGCGCCGCGAGCCTAAGATGGTGTTCGCCGTGGCTAACAGCTCATGCGGATTCAGCGTCCCTCCGATCCGCGCCCGCTTTAATGCGTCATTAATATCCGTAACGCCGCTGAAGGAAGGCGTTCCCTTCAGCCGATCGACGGTGTACGCCTGGTCGGTCGCCGCGAGCAGATGCTTCACGTCCTCAAGCTCCGCAACGGGCCGAAGCTGCTCCGTTCTCTCGGCTCCCATCGAGGTCTGGGTATACTGCGACAATGTATTTAAAATTTTTCGATATTCCAACGTTTGCAAAATCTTGTCGTTCAAGAAGCTCACAACTCCTCTCAATCAATGCATATATTATAACGAAAGCCATGGAAATTCGCCATGGAAACCAAAATCCTTCCACACATAACCGCAGGCTCAATTGAACAAAATAATTTCTGCGTAACATTCTTAGTCCTATTTCTAAGGAGGCAAGTACCATGCAATTCCTCGGGCACGTCGTTCGATTTATCGTTGCCGCGCTTGTACTTATGGTCGTGGGATGGATTGTTCCTCAATTCACCGTCGGCGGATTCGGAAGTGCGCTCTTGCTTGCGCTGGTTATCGCTCTGTTTGGCTGGGCGATTGAGGGGATCTTCGGCAAGAGGGTCACCCCGTTTGGACGCGGGATCGTAGGCTTTCTCGTGAGCGCCCTTGTCATTTACCTTGCCCAATTTATCGTTGGAGGCGTCAGCGTCTCCGTATTGGGCGCTCTAATTGCCGCGCTCGTTATCGGGATCATCGATTTGTTCATCCCGGTCGCCACACCGTTTGAAGCCGGCAAGAGCCGCCGCAAGAATTCGTAGCACACACCTGCGGCTAACCGCCCTTCTTCGAAAGTACGGCGGATATTTCTCAGCACCCCCCTGTTGCCACTAACAGGGGGGTGTTGTCCTGTTCAGACATATTTTTAAGCGCTGAGTTCACCAATTTTTCATAACAGCGATGTGCATGCCCGCTCTTTCTGCGCTATGATAAAAAACAGATAGGTAAAGTTCACCAATATTTCATAGTCGGGAGAGATCATAGTGAAAAAAGCGATTGCACTGCTTATATCTTCTATGCTTCTGCTTGTGCTGGCTGCATGCGGCGGCGGAAATCAGAATGAATCCGCAGGAGATTCGGGCATTACCGATACAGGCGTAGCGCCGGAAGCTGAACTCGTCATCAAGGGAACGAACTTCAAGTTCGACCAAGAGGAATACCGTCTGAAAAAAGGGGTTCCCGTCAAAATTACGTATGAGAACGAGGAAGGCAATCATGGGGTCATGATCCCGGCTCTGGGCCTGCAGCTTGACCGCAAAAACAACTCCACGGTCGTTACCCCGGACGAAGCGGGCGAATTCGAAATTTCTTGCTCCATTATGTGCGGAAGCGGCCATGGCGCGATGATCTCCAAGCTTATTGTTGAAGAATAGCACCAGCAGCAAGACGCAAACAAAACCTCCGGATTGCCAGAGAGAACTTCCTCTCTGTGCAACCGGAGGTTTTTGCCGCTGGTAAGAATGGGATGATTCCACAACCGTACTGATCAGAATACGGAAGCAGACCCTCGGATTATCGCTGGTCCTGCTCGATCAGTTCAATCCATTCATTATATTCGACTTGAAGCTTGGCGTACTCTTCCTTCAGCTTCTTATGTTCTTCTTCAAGGTGGGCGGTTTGCTCCGCCTTCAGCTCCTGTTCGGCCTGCAGCAGCCGGTATTGATGCATAACGAGCTCATACTGCTCGCCCAGCTCGGCGTACTGCGCCTCGGCATCCTTCTTCTCGCTCTCCATTCGCTCGCAGGCTTCCTTAGCTGAAGCGATTTCTCGCTGCCAGGAAGTCAGCTCCTCTTCCAGCGCGTCCCGGGATGTCTTCCATTCCTCGCGTTCGGCCTGAAGCCGCTCCGTCTCTTCCGCGAGCTGGTCCCGCTCCGCCATCCACTGCTCGCATTGCTCCTGCCAGTGAGCCGCCCGTTCCTCTGCCTCTCTTAATCGCTTCGCAAGCTCCTGACTGTGCTCCTCGCTTGCATTTGCCTTGCGGCGAAGCTCGTCCAGCTGACTTGAAAGCGTATCGTATTCCTCCTCGAGCATCGCATAGAGCTTATGCGTTTCTTCCTCGCGGCTCTCCGCTTCCTTGCCCAGCTTCTCCAGCTCGTCATACCGGTGCTGAAGCTCGAGCAATTCCTGCCGGGCCGCATTGCGATCGGCATTCGCGCGTTCGGCTTCGTCCTTCAGAACGCCGATTTCATCCTGGAGGCCTCTCATGCCTTCCTCCAGGCTTTCGTTGCCTTCCATCAGCTCCACAATCCGCATCTCGAGCTCGCCGGTCTCCACTTTACGCTGATCGGCCAGCGTACGCCAAGACTGAAGCTCCTGGCTCAACCGCTGCAGCTCCTCCTGCTGCTTCCTCGAAGTCTGATTCGCATCCACAACGAGCTTCTGAAGGCGGCGCCGCTCCTCTTCCGACTTGGCGGATTCGGCTTTCAGGCTGTCCCGCTCCTCGCTCAGCTGCTGCACTTGACTCCGAAGCTTCTGCAGCTCCTGCTCGGCGCTCTTGACCTGCTGCCTTGCCTGAAGCAAATCCTCCTTCAGCTTCTGGGACTCGCTCTTGACTACGCCCAGCTCCTTCTCGGCCGCTGCCAGGCGCGACTGCAGCTGACCTCCCCGGCTTCGCTGATCCGACAGCTGCTTCTCCAGCTCTTGTACGGCGGCTGTATGCTGCCGGTCTTTCTGAAGCGCCTCCTGCTTGAAGGACTCCTCCAGCTTCTTGGCATGCTGGGCATGCTTCTCGGCTTCCTCCTTGGCGGAAGCCTGATACTGCTGCTCCAGCTTCTCCAGCGCCTGCTTATGGGTTCCGTTCAATTGCTGCAGCTGGCTTTCATGTCGCCGCTTCATTTCCTCCAGCGCCTGCTGGTGCCGCCGCTCAAGCTCTTCGCGCTGCTTCTTCAGCTGCCCTTCCAGCTGCTGCTTATCCTGCTGCAGCTCAGACACACGCGCAGATTCCTTCTGCAGCAGCTCCTTGGTCCGCTCGGATTCAGCCGTCAGCGTCTCTTTCGCGCTCCGATATTCCTCAGCCAGAGCGGTCTGCTCCGCAAGCTTGCGTTCCATCAGCTCGCTCTGCTGGCGATGCCTTTCCTGCTGCTCAATCTGCAGCCCCTGAACACGCGCCAGCTCGGAACGCAGCTCGTTACGCTCCGCATTAAGCTGCTTAGCCTCATTCTGATAATGCTGCATCTGCAGCGCTTCTTCAGCCATATGTACCGCAGCAAGGACGGCAATTCGCGGAGTATCCAGCCGGGTGTGCGCCTTGGATATGGTGCGCATCCGTTCGTCCACATAGCTTGCGACCTGTTTCGTATAATCGCTGCTGCTGCCGACAAGTTTATAGGAAGTCCCGTAGATGTCTACGGTGACGCTTTTACGATCCGGTGTTGTCACGGTTGTGCCCTCCTTCTATTATGTGTGCAATCTATGATGTATTGGCCTATCCCTCTTCCTTCATTATATATGAGATCTCAAGTGCAGACGAATGGTAGAGACACAGACCGAAGCTTGATTTATGACAATAGCCGCTTGTGGTTATCATTATCTACCGAACGGGCGTCCGGATGCAACTCTTGCGCAAAAATGCTGCGAAGAAACGCTCATGCTGCACCTTCCGGGACCGAGGATCGAAACAATCGCTTCCAAGCGATCTTAGGCTCGACCACAAAAAGCCCGCATCGAATCTCTGATGTGTAAAGGATTCGATGCGGGCTTTCACAATTCCTGCTATTTTCTCAATTCTGCGCCAAAAGTTTGCTGAAGCGCCGTTACGGCTTTTTCGGTTACCTGAGCAACCTCTTCATCGGTCAATGTCCGATCCTGATGACGGTACATCAGGGAAATCGCAACGCTCTTCTTGCCTTCGCCAAGCTTGCTTCCGGTGAAGACGTCGAATACTTGAACCTGCTGAAGCAGTTCACCGGCATTCTCACGAATGACCTGAATCAAGGAGCCTGCCTCAACCTCTTCATTCACCACGATGGCCAGATCCCGCTCCATACCCGGGAATCTCGGCAAGTCACGGTAAGCCACCCGGTCATTGGTCAGCTCATACAATGGGGCAAGCAATATTTCCGCAGCGTAGGTATCCTCCAAATCCAGCTCCTGCTGAAGCTTCGGATGGATTTGTCCCAGCACGCCAAGAAGCTGCTTGTTGCCTCCATGCTGGACGAATACCGATGCCGAGCGGCCAGGATGGAAGCCGGCCGGCTGGTTCGCCTCATAGCTGATCTGATCTGCGGCGATGCCGAGATAATCCAGCACGGTTTCGATCGCACCCTTCAGATCGAAGAAGTCCACCTTCGCCGGCTGCACATTCCACTGCTTCGCTCCTGTCCGGCCCGACAGCAGCAGACCCAGCACCGGACGCTCCTGCGGCTGCTTCGTCAGAACCTCCTCATGCGTGTGGAAGAGGTTGCCGATTTCGAACAACGCAAGATCCGGCTGCTTGCGATTGAGGTTGTAAGCGGCAATATCGAGCAACTGCGGCAGCAGGCTGGTCCGAAGCACGCTGCGGTCCTCGCTCATCGGCATCGCCAGCTTGACCGCTTTGCCCTCTTGCTCCAACGCGGTAAATCGTTCGGCCTGTTTCGGATGAATGAAGGAGTACCCAAGCACCTCCTGGAAGCCGCCATGCGTCAGCAGCTTGCGGAGCGAGCGGCGGATCGCCTGTGCTTTCGTAAGGGAGCCCGGCGTGGTCGGCCCTTCGATCGGCGTGGTCGGAATGTTGTCATAGCCGTACAAGCGTGCAACCTCTTCGATCAGATCCACATCCAGCGTAATGTCTCCGCGGCGGGTAGGGACTTGAACGTCCACCAGCCCTTGAGCGGCATCACCGCTTGCAAAATGCAGCCGGGAGAAGATCGTCTTCACCTCCAGCAGCGACAGATCGGTACCGAGATAGCGGTTCAGCTTCTCGAGCGAGAGCGTGATCACCTTCGGCTCGGACGCCGCTGATCCCGCTTCGGCAATTCCTTGATGCACCTTGCCCCCGGCATATTTCGCCATCAGGGAGGCCGCCCGGTTCAATGCCGGGATAACTGCCGCAGGATCCACTTCCTTCTCGAAGCGCGAGCTGGCTTCGGAGCGAAGCCCCAGTTGTCGGGATGTTTTGCGGACGGTGCCGCCGTCAAATTTGGCCGATTCGAGGAAAATGTTCACGGTATTGTCCGTAACCTCGGAATCCAAGCCACCCATAACGCCGGCAAGGGCCACCGGTTTGCCGCCGGACGCGATGACCAGCATATGAGGAGCAAGCGTACGCTCCTGGCCGTCAAGCGTCACCATCTTCTCGCCGTCTTCGGCCATCCGAACGTGCACGGCGCCGTTCTCCAGGCGATCCGCATCAAAGGCATGCAGCGGCTGTCCGTACTCCAGCATGACGTAGTTGGTAATGTCGACGATATTATTGATCGGGCGAATCCCTGCCGCCATCAGCCGGTTCTGCATCCACAACGGGGATGGAGCGATCGTAACTCCGCTAATATAGCGTGCTGCATAATGCGTGCACTGCTCCTTCGCGCCGATGGTCACTGCGATATGATCCGCTGCGCGCTCATGCACCTCTACGATGTCTTTCTCCGGCTCTGGCAGGCTCAGCTCCCGTCCAAGGATCGCGCTTACCTCGTAGGCTGCCCCGAGCATACTCAAGCAATCGGAACGGTTCGGCGTAAGATCCAGCTCCATCACCTCATCGTTCAAGCCGAGCACATCGACGATCGGCTTGCCGATCTCGGTATCGGCAGGCAGCACCAAAATTCCCTCCTGCAGCTCCTTCGGCAGCAGCTTATCGTTCATGCCCAGCTCCTTGGCCGAGCAGATCATCCCTTGGGACAGCACGCCCCGCAGCTTCGCTTTCTTAATGTCCAGGCCGCCCGGAAGCTTCGCGCCGACAAGAGCGACGGGCACTTTCTGTCCGGCGTCAACGTTCTTTGCCCCGCACACGATTTGCAGGTCTTCCTCCTGCCCCGCATCCACTACACAGACGTTAAGCTTATCCGCGTCCGGGTGTTTTTCCTTGCTCTTCACGTAGCCGACGACGACCTTGCTGATGCCCTGATTCCGCTTCTCGATGACGTCGATCTCGATGCCGGCTGACGTAATCCGCCCGGCAAGCTCCTCGGCGCTAACGCCCTCGAGCGATATATAATCGGACAACCAATCCGTTGAAACTCTCATTGTGTATTCACTTCCCTTATCTTGTTTAAGTTAGATCCGCGTGAACTGCTTCAAAAATGCCGTATCGTTGTTGAAGAAATGCCGGATGTCATCTACGCCGTATTTCAGCATGGCGATCCGCTCGACTCCCATGCCGAATGCAAAGCCGCTGTATTTTTCCGGATCGTAGCCGCCCATCTCCAGGACTTTTGGATGAACCATGCCGCAGCCCAAAATTTCGAGCCAGCCGGTATGCTTGCACACGCGGCATCCGCTGCCGCCGCACTTCACGCAGGACACATCCACTTCGGCGCTCGGCTCGGTGAACGGGAAGAAGCTTGGACGCAGGCGAATCTGCGTATTCTCCCCGAACATTTCCTGTACGAATTGCAGCAGCGTTCCCTTAAGGTCGCTCATCCGGATATTCTCCCCGATGACCAGACCTTCGATCTGGTGGAACTGGAACGAGTGGGTCGCGTCATCGTCGTCCCGGCGGAATACCCGGCCCGGGCAGATGATTTTAACCGGAACTTCCCCTTCCATCGCCAGCATCGTCCGCGCTTGCACTGGAGAAGTCTGGGTACGCATCAGCAAATCCTCCGTCAAATAGAAGGAGTCCTGCATGTCGCGCGCCGGGTGGTTTTTCGGCAAATTCAACGCCTCGAAATTGAAATAATCGGTCTCCACCTCCGGCCCCTCGGCGACGCGGTAACCCATTCCAATGAAAATGTCCTCGATATCCTGGATGACTTTGCTGAGCGGATGAATCGCGCCTTGCGCAAGCTTCCTTCCCGGCAGCGTAACATCCACCTTCTCCGCGCGCAGCCGCTCCTCCGTCTCCTGCTGGAGGAACGCCTCCTGCTTGCTGGCGATGACCTCCTCAATCGCTCCGCGGACATCGTTCGCCACCTGTCCGATCACCGGGCGCTCTTCGGCACTTAACTGGCCCATGCCGCGCAAAATTTCCGTCAGCGCTCCTTTTTTACCGAGGTACTTCACCCGCAGATCATTCAAGCGTTGCGGATCGCTTACGTCCTGCAACTGTGCTAATGCTTCTTGCTTTAATGCTTCCAATTTCTCTTTCATTGCTGTTCGCACACCCCTTCATGAACTCGTACTTGCCTTTTTCCTTGCAAATAAAAAAGGCCTTTTCTCCCAGAAAGGGACGAAAAGACCGTGGTACCACCCTTGTTAGCATACCAGCTTCTTAAGAATGCGGCTTGAACACACCGGCATTCCCTAATATAAGCGGACACATGCTCACTTGACCGACGTAACGAATCGGACCCGTTATCCCCTACTGTACGGCGTTCTGCCGTGTTCAGGGAACTGCTCCGGAGCGAACTTCACCAGCCTGATTCCATCGAGACGCTCTCAATCTGCGGCATCTCTTCCCTGTACGGAAGCACTGACTACTCTTCTCCATCCATGCATTTAAACACTATGGCAAATCGAATTTATAGGGTATATTATATGCAACCTTTCGACATATGGCAAGTTGCATTTACCCGAAATGCCTTATACAAGAAGGTTTACCCGTATTGGCACGCGCTTATTCACCTTGCAGCCGGGCCAGCTCATTCCGGAGCGTCCGGATTTCGGCGAGCCAATCCTCCGCCTGCTCGGCTCCACCCTCTCCGGCCGAGAGTCCAAGCAGCTCTTGAATCCGGTACTCCAGCTCCATCCTGCGATTCTCCTTGTCGGTATCTCCCCTGATCACCCCGACACGGGCCATATGCTCCTCTTCTTCTGCCACGCTCCCCTCGAACCAGACTGGAGCTCCGCCTGGCTGCAGAGTCAGAAGCCGGTTGGCGACTTTGCGAACCAGGTATCTGTCATGCGATACGAGCGCAATCGCTCCCGGAAAGCGGACGAGGACCTCTTCTATCACCTCGCGTGTATCCACATCCAAATAGTTGGACGGTTCATCAAGCACCAGAAGATGGGCCCCGCTAAAATACAGCTTCAGGAAGGCGGTCCGGCATTTCTCCCCCATGCTGAGCTGACCGATCTGCTTGAAGACGTCGTCCCGGCGGAACAGGAAGCATCCGAGCAGCGTTCGGGCATGGCTCTGCGTCATTCCAGGAATGGCAAGCAGACTGTCCAGCAAGGTCATGTCATCCTCCAGCCCTTCGAGCTGCTGGGAGAAGTACCCGATTTTGACGGCAGGATGCCAGGCGACGGTTCCTTCCGTCGGCGTTATTTCGCCTAGCAGAAGCTTAAGCAGCGTCGTTTTCCCGCTTCCGTTCGGCCCCCGGACTGCGAGACGATCCCCGCGGTTCAACTGAAAGCTGAAACGGTCAAACAGCAGGCGGTCTCCGAATCCGAAGCTCATCTCCTTCACGCGCAGCAGGGTTCTGGCACCGATATTCTCCGCTTCCAGCTCCATTTTCAGCTTCGGATCGCTCCGCGGCTTATCTACACGCTCCGCTTCCAGCCGCTCGAGCGCCTTCTCCTTGGCATGGTATCGCGAAATGTTCTTCTTCGCTTTAGCTTTATAGTAGCTAGCCGTAATCCGGACATCTCCATCCCCTGCCGAATTGTGCGCTTTATGGAACCATTCCTCATATCTGCGAATCGATTCCTCCAGCGCTTTGCGGGCCAGCTCCTGTTTGCGGTAGAGGGTTTCCTGCTCACGCAGCTCACGCTCTTTCTCCCTACGGTAATCCGTGTATCCCCCCCGATACCTCCGCAGCTCGGTGGCGGACAGCTCGCACACCGTGGTGGCGACGCGGTCGATGAATTCCCTGTCATGGGATACGAACAGCACGGTCCCTTTATATGAGGAAACAAGCCACTGCTCCAGCCAGACCAGACTCTCGCTGTCGAGATGATTGGTCGGCTCATCCAGAAGCAAAAATTTGGGGTTTCGTACGAGCAGAGCGCCCAGCATCACCTTGGTCTTTTGTCCACCGCTGAGCTCTTTATAGGGGACAGGCCATACGTCCGGCCCGATGCCGAGCATCGTCATGGCCTTCTCGACTTCAGTCTCCCACTGGAAGCCTCCACCGGACTCATAGCGCTCTAACAGATTCCCGTACTGCTCAACCAGCCGATCCATAGCATCAGCGTCAGTTGCCTGCATCTGCTTCTCTATAGCTGCAAGCTGCTGCTTAAGCTCCCAAAGGGACGATTCGCTGCGGCTGCGAACCATTTCGAGCGCCGTCATCTCGGATTCGTCAGGCTCATCCTGCTGCCGCATCCAGCCCCATCGTTCCCTTGGCAGTACAGCCTCGACCGTCCCGTTCGTCGGCTGGCGCTCTCCTGCCAGGATCGACAGCAACGTGGATTTCCCCATTCCGTTTCGTCCATACAGGGCGATGCGCTCCCCCTCTGCCACCTCCAGGTGTATCCCCTCGAACAGCGGCTTTCCCTGCAGCTCCATTCCTATATCCTTAGCCTTTAAGATCATCGTCATATAACCTCATCCTCCCTGAAAAATCCATTAAAAAAACCGCAGGCCATGGCCTACGGCGGATCATCGAGAAAGAGATGCGGATGTGTTTATGAAATGGACGGATTGATTCGACACCCCCTCCGCATTCAGCACACGCGCTGTCTAGTCAAAATACAGGCTGTTGTGTTCGGATTCCGAACATCCGAATAGAAACCCGCTGACCGTGGGTGGGAATTGCTGTTCAACCCGGAATGAAGTCCTTTAAATCAGGAAATAAAAAAAGGCACCCCGAATCCCATTTTTCAGACACACCAAATCTCTTCTCCAGCACCGTAGAGAAACGCCTGCAACATCATTGCAGTTGTCAGAGAAAAGGGTATCTTACTTCATCGGACTATGGTTACCTCGCATTCTTGGAATTGAATTCACCGACATTGTAACAAATCTGGTTGTCAATGGCAAGCATGAAATCAGCAAGCGGACCATCACGTTTAAACGACACAAAAAATCCCTTGATTCTCAAGGGTTCTAGTCTACTAAAGTATGGAGCGGGTGATGGGAATCGAACCCACGCTACCAGCTTGGAAGGCTGGAGTTCTACCATTGAACTACACCCGCATATCAACCCACAAAAGCGGCGCTATGCTTCAGAGCATATTCGATTACTTTTGCGGGGCCTATTTCGTAAGCCAATCGGGACGACACGATTTGAACATGCGACCCCCTGGTCCCAAACCAGGTGCTCTACCAAGCTGAGCTACGTCCCGATAATCCAGTAACTGTCGTGAAGACAAAAATAAATATACCATGCTGTATTCATAATTTCAACATGTATTTTATGGAAATTATCATCTCGGAAAATAAAGCAGCAGCTTCCCTCCTCAAGAGTTTCGCTGCTGCCTATCCATCTCAATAGCCACCGAATGTTAGGGCGATTGTTATTTCTTTTTGTCGAAGGTTACTTCCGGTGTCGTCAGCTTATCGTAAAAATCTACAACTTTATCCTTGTCCTCCGATGCCCGAAGCGCCATGGCCGACCGCGGATGTTCGTCCAGCGTACCGGTAATCATGTAAGGAATGATGTAACCCCACTCCTCCTTCTCCCGCAGCGGGATCATGAAGCGCTCAATGATATCCAGAACCGGGCGAAGCTCGTACTTGGTTCCCTTCAAATGGGTGACGAGCAGCTCCGTAGGACAATTGCCAGCAGCCCGTCCCATTCCGTACACGGACGCATCCAGCAGCTCCACACCCAGGTCAGCTGCAACGAGTGTATTCGAAAACGCAAGCTGCATGTTGTTATGCGTATGCACACCAAGGCGCTTATTCGGCAGATGCGTTTTAAATTTATTGACGAGGTATTCGATATCCTTATGATCCAGACTTCCATAGGAGTCCACGATGTAAACGACATCGACGACGCTTTCCTTGATCAGCTCAAAAGCCTCCAGCAGTTCATTCTCCATTACGTTGGAGAGCGCCATAATGTTAAGGGTAGTCTCGTAGCCCCGATCATGGAAGGTCTGTACAAGCGCAAGCGCCTTATCCACATCCTTGATATAGCAGGCGACCCGGATCAGATCCAGCAGGCTTTCCTCGCGCGGCAAAATATCATCCTCGTCCACACGACCGATATCGACGAGAGCGGAGAGCTTGGTTTTGCCTTTATGCGGGATGACTTCCTTCAGAAAATCATCATCCAAGAAGCGCCATGGACCGGCTTGATCTGCGCCCTTCAGCAGCTTTGGCGAATTTTTATAACCGATTTCCATATAGTCCACGCCAGCCTCATTCAGGCCCGCATACAATTGCTGTACAAATTCAACGCTAAAATCCCAGTTATTCACCAATCCGCCGTCACGAATGGTGCAGTCCACAATCTTTGTCTGACTACTCTTGATCATTCTAAGCTAAACTCCTCTCGGCAAGTTTCTCTTCATCATACTTGAATCCGATGAGAAATGTAAAGAAGAAAGTCCCCCTATTATAAGAAAGCTTTTTTTCCGAAAAAAGAAAAAGACCATTCCATCGGAACAGCCGCTTTCTGCTTATGGAGCTTGGCTCCGATTGGGTTATATCCTTACATTTGGTGCTTTTGGGCCCTCAGTTGCCTCCAGCTTCGGAAATGTGATCACGAACTCGGTCCCTTCACCGATCTGGCTGTCCACGGCAATCGAGCCGCCGTGATTGCGAATAATGCTGTAACTGACGGACAGACCCAGTCCCGTACCGCTCTCCTTCGTCGTAAAAAACGGATTGAACAGATGGTTCAGCGTATTCTGATCCATGCCGGCCCCGTTATCCGATATGCAGATGCTAATGTTTTTACCGTTGTCGCGGGCTGAAATATCAATCATGCCGGTAAAATTCTCGACCTTTTGTTCATTGATTGCATCAAGGGCGTTTTTGATAATGTTGAGAATCACCTGTTTGATCTGCTTCACATCGACAGATATAAACGCCGGTGGCATCTCTTCTGTATGTAGGTTAATTTGGCAGCCCTTCATCAGCGCCTCGCTCTCGGTAAGAAGCACGACTTCCTTGAGCAGCGAGGATACGGCTACAACCTTGGTTTCCGGAGCGGATGGCTTGGAGGAATTCAGAAATTCGTATATAATATCATTTGCCCGATCGATCTCCGTCAGTATAATCCGGGCATATTCTTCCTTGCCGAGACTCACCAGATGGGGGCGAAGCAGTTGGATGAAGCCCCGGATCGAAGTCAGCGGATTTCGTATTTCGTGGGCGATGGAGGCGGAGATTTTACCGAGCATGGCAAGCTTGTCGTTCTGGTAGGCTGTCTGCTCAATTCGCTTGAAATCCGAAACATCCTTGACGCTGATTAAAAAATCCCCTTCCATCTGGTCCCCATAGGTCATCGTGATGAGCCACGACCGACCATACTCGTCCACGAGTTCGTGGTAGCGCTTGCGATGGAACACGGTCTCCCTGAAAATGCGGAGGATTTTCTTCTTCTTAAATCGGGACAGCTGTTTATGACGCAGCAGCTGGGTTAATGTGCAACCGGTTAGCGATTTGCGGGGTACGCCAAGCAATTTTGCCATTTGAACATTGACAAAAGCAAGTACACCCTCACTATCAAAGAGGATGATCCCGCTGTCGAGATTCTCCAGTATGTTCTCATACTTGTTCCTAATTAGCTGGCTCGAATGAAATGACCGAATCGCCTGCAGCTCAGATTCACGGATTTGACTCAACAAGATGGCTCCCCCTTTTCATGAAAAGTTGAACTCACCAAACCGACAATCAATTGTTGCAAAAAACAGTTTGTCCGTCTTTGAATCATTAGCAGTCTGAATCTGCTTCCTTTCATGATAGTCATCATGGGAAAGAAACGTCAATCAGAAATCCTGTCGAAAAATGGATATCTTCATAAAAATACCAATATTCCGACTAAAGACATGCCTCTTATGTATGTTTAACTCTGCTTCAAACAACAATAAGAAGTTTATACCCATTTTCCTCACATTTGAAACACCCTAAAATATACCAAAAATAAAAAGCCCCGAAGAACGAGGCTTATACAGGTCACTGATTACGGCTGCTTCTGTAGGCGGAGTCTTCGCTGGCTCATGACAGCCAGTCGCCGTTTCAGTTCACCCTGCCACTTTTCGTCCTGCATCCATTTTGCAACGGCGAGGAGATCCAGCGACATATCGATCTGGCTTTGAACAACGGTAAGAGGATCCTCCGATTCCCGGTTGACCACATTTTCAAAAATCGCATCTTCATCTTCCATCACATAATCCTGAAAATCTACTTGGGAGGCACCGTCCCCATGAGCATATTCGGCAAGGATCTCATATTCGTTCTCAACGCGATGATGTACTTCAACGCGATGGCAGACCGGACACAGCAGCAGGGGAACATTATGTACTTGAGTGCGATAATGCTTAAGTGTACCCTTTGTACCCATCATACTAGCCCCACAGCAAAAACTCATACCGTTCACCCTCCTCCATCAATTCTCCACCGTTTCCCATATTGTATTCGCTTTCATGCCCTCTAATTCCTTCAACCGTCGGTGGCTTCACAAAATTTGGGCCTTTAAGCCTAATTGGTTACGAGAAGACTAGTTTTTCCTATTATATATCAACGAAATATCGGTTGTCTAAACACCAGTGTTCCCTGTTTCCGGCCCGAACACTCTGTCAAAAAAACCCCCATCTTCTGAACAAATTGTCAGATGATGAGGGTTTTCGGATGTCAACAAAGGCTTACAGGTTCTTGTCGCCTGGTTTCCAGTTCATTGGGCACAATCCGCCGGATTGAAGCGCTTGAAGCACGCGCAGTGTTTCTTCTACGCTGCGGCCCACGTCGTTGTGGTTAACCACTTGGTATTTCAGTTCGCCTTCTGGATCGATGATGAACAGGCCGCGAAGTGCAACACCTTCTTCTTCGATCAGAACGCCGTAGTCTCTTGCTACGTTCTTCGTGATGTCCGAAGCGAGCGGGAAGTTCAATGCTCCCAGACCGTTAGCGTCTCTGGATGTGTTGATCCAAGCTTTGTGGCTGTGGATAGAGTCAACACTTACACCAAGAATTTCGGTATCCAATGCTTTGAATTGATCGTAAGCATCGCTCAGTGCCGTGATTTCAGTCGGGCACACGAAAGTGAAATCGAGCGGATAGAAGAAGAATACGAGCCATTTACCGCGGTAGTCGGACAGGCTGACTTTTCCAAAATCTTTACCGTCTCCCGATACGGTTTCCATCGTGAAATCTGGAGCTGCTTTACCAACCAAACGTTCTGCCATGATTGAATTCCTCCTTAACATATGTAGAACATATTAAAATGTGTAACAAATCTATGTTCCCACGAACATTCACTAGAAATGTTATCATCGAGGCTTGGCAAAGTCAAGATTATAGAGGTTACTTTTTTATAATTATTATAAATAAGAATTTTCCTTGAACAGTGAGCAGATTATCGGATGGCCGCCGCGATCAGGTCGCCCATCTCCGTAGTGCTGAGCGCTTTGCTCTTATCGACGGCAATGTCTGCTGTCCGGTGTCCAGCATCCAATACTTCAGCTACCGCGCGTTCGATCGCGTCCGCCGCATCGGCATAGCCGAAGGTCAGGCGGTACATGAGCGCAACCGACAGAATGGTCGCGATCGGGTTGGCCAGCCCTTGTCCCGCAATATCCGGCGCCGAACCGTGAACCGGCTCGTACAGGCCGAATGCTCCTTCGCCCATGGATGCCGATGCCAGCATGCCGATGGATCCGGTCAGCATTGCCGCCTCATCGCTCAGAATGTCTCCGAACATGTTCTCGGTCACGATGACGTCAAAGCTGGACGGGCGGCGCAGAAGCTGCATCGCACAGTTGTCCACCAGCACATGCTCCAGCTCCACATCCGGATATTCCGGCGCGATGCGGTTGACCGTTTCACGCCAGAGGCGGGAGGTTTCCAGCACGTTCGCTTTATCGACGGACGCCAGCTTCTTGCGGCGCTTCTGGGCGATCTCGAACGCTTGGCGCACGATCCGCTCCACCTCGGCCGTATTGTAAACACAGGTATCGACCGCTTCTTCGCCGCCGGCACCTTCGCGTCTGAACTTCTCTCCGAAGTAGATGCCGCCTGTCAGCTCTCGCACGACCATCAGGTCCGTGCCTTCAAGCACTTCCGGCTTCAGCGTCGAGGCATCCTTCAAGCAGTCAAAAATGACAGCCGGACGCAGGTTCGAAAATAAACCGAGCTCTTTGCGAATGCCGAGCAATCCGGTTTCCGGGCGCAGCTCCTTCGGATTGTTGTCCCATTTCGGACCGCCTACCGCTCCAAGCAGCACGGCATCGGCGCTTTTGCACACGCTCAGCGTTTCCTCCGGAAGCGGCGTGCCTTTCTCGTCAATGGCGATGCCGCCAAACAGCGCGTGCTCCGTCGTGAAGGAATATCCGAAGACCTCTTCGGTCCGCTTTATAATTTTCTCCGCTTCCGCCACGACCTCAGGACCGATTCCGTCCCCGGCGATTACGGCAATTTTCTTCGTTTCTGCCATCGGTTAGTCACTCCTTATTTATAATACGCTTCTCGTAAAGTCATCTAGTTACTGTTGTAACATACTTCCCTCACGGTGACCAAGATATAGAAACTATGAACTTAATTTGTTTTGCCTATAAGTGGGGGAGTGATCCGTAGGGAACGCGTTGGCGATGTGACCGGAGGTATTACTGCTGGGGAGGGTGCTTCGAGGGGTGTTCCGAGGTAGTTCCGTGGGATGTTTCGTGGGGAGTTTCGTGGGGAGTTTCGTGGGGAGTTTCGTGGGTTGCTCCGAGTACGTATCGTTCCTCCAATCGCTGTTGTCGCCGAATTTCATGATTATATATTTAGCGGTGGAATTTCGGCTCCAAAGGCGAACGCTCCGCTTTTCCGGAATCGATTCGTCCTCTCCGCTGCTTCGTAGCTCTTGGGGGCCCGCGTTCCCTTCGGCTCACTTGGGGTGGGAAAGGGGATGGCTGCCTGGCTCCGCTTGGGCTGCCACCCTGGGGAATATTGGGGGTTACGGCGATGGGGCCGACTGCCTGGCTGCACTTCGGCAGCCCTGAAACTTTAGGTGTCGCTTGGATGTGTGGACCACTTACTGGACGTAGTTGAGTATGTTTCTTGGCTGCTGGTGGGATTCCTCCACTGCTGTTAGGGTTGCTCCGGTTAGAATCTCACTGCTTACTGCTGGGGGGGCTCGGAGTACGTATCGTTCCTTCAATCGCTGTTGTCACCGAATTTCATGATTATATATTTAGCGGTGGAATTTCGGCTCCAAAGGCGAACGCTCCGCTTTTCCGGAATCGATTCGTCCTCTCCGCTGCTTCGAAGCTCTTGGGGGCCCGCGTTCCCTTCGGCTCACTTGGGGTGGGAAGGGGATGGCTGCCTGGCTCCGCTTAGGCAGCCACCCTGGGTACTTTCAGGTGTTGCTTCGATGAGGCCGACTGCCTGAGCTGCACCCAGCAGCCACCTTGGGGACCTTCGGGTTTTGCGGCAATGCGTAGCTCTGCTGCCTGATTGGGTTCCCCCGATGGCGTATCTCACTGCTTGCTGCTGGGGAAGCTCGGATGATGTATCTTGACTGCTGCTGGGGTTGCTCCGAGTACGTATCCTTCCTCCAATCGCTGTTGTCGCCGAATTTCATGATTATATATTTAGCGGTGGATATTCGGCTCCAAAGGCGAACGCTCCGCTTTTCCGGAATCGATTCGTCCTCTCCGCTGCTTCGAAGCTCTTGGGGGCCCGCGTTCCCTTCGGCTCACTTGGGGTGGGAATGGGGTGGCTGCCTGGCTCCGCTTAGGCAGCCACCCTGGGTACTTTCAGGTGTTGCTTCGATGAGGCCGACTGCCTGAGCTGCACCCAGCAGCCACCTTGGGGACCTTCGGTGTTGCGGCGATGGAGCGTCTTCTAACCTTCGGTTCAGCTGCCGCCCTGAGAATTCGGGTGTCGCTCCGATGGGGCCTGCTGCCTGTCTGTCCTTCACCAGCACACCAGGGGACTTCGGATGCCGATTCGAGGTGTTATGGCTGCTGGCCGTGCTTTGGCAGCCATAACCCGGTCCAGAAGTGAGCATGGAAAACAAGCGAGCTGGAGGAGCCGCCAGCTTGCTTGTCCGCCCGTTATAGCGTCTCCAACTCGCTTAGATCGGGCACTTTAATGCGATGTTTTTTCCGGAAATCCTTATAAAGCTCCGCCTGAAGCGCCTCATAGCTTTCCGTCCCTTTCAGGTCTTCATCCGCAAGGATATGTCCCATAAGCTTATTCATGTAAATCGCCGCCTCGTACGCGCTGTATAACTCCTCGCTGTTCCAAAACTCCTCCTCGCTCAGTCCCGTGATTCGGATCCGCTGCTCCATAATGTATAAGGTCAGCTGCTCCGCGGATGTTTTCGGGCCGGTGTCCTTCATCGCACGCCTCTGCATGTCGATCATACCCTTGACTTCCTCCGGCGTTACGGTGATTCCAATTTGTTTTGCATGGTGCACGGTCAGCGCCTCGGTAATCATATGCCGCAGCACCTCCTCGCCCGAAGGTTTCTCGGTCAACTGATTTAGGGCATAGATCAGCTCTTTAGTTTTCAGGGTGAAGACATATTCCGCAAGCGAAATACGCACTTCCTCCGTCTCCATCATCCAAGGAGGCAGCCCTTCATTCCGGATCTTATTCTGGATCGTTTGGATCGAATCAAAAGTATCCTGGACCAACCGCCTGGTGCCTTCTGTATATGCTGCATTTTGAATTGCGGGTATCTCATCCGACAACTCCGGCAATGCTCTATGGGCGTTCTCGTCCGTTTGGGCTGCAGGGGAATTGTCACAAGCGCTAATCGCAAGTAATACCGCCACCAATCCAAATAACGAGAGCTTTCGCAAGCGGATTGCGTTTCGGCAACGAGAACTCATGCTCGTCCCTCCTTATAAAAATCCTCCGTTTCCTTTATTAACGTTACCCGCACCGCTTTGGTTACATTTCTCTGTTCATGCGCTACAATAGAAATGTAATCGTTTTTATTACCAATACCCACCAAGGAGATGATCCCCTCATGCAGTACACCTCTCTAGGTAAATCCGGCATGAAAGTCAGCCGTCTGTGTCTCGGTACGATGAATTTCGGACCTGCCACGGATGAGAAGGAAGCTTTTCGCATCATGGATGCGGCGGTGGATGCCGGCGTGAATTTTTTCGACACCGCTAATGTTTACGGCTGGGGCGAGAACGCCGGGCTGACCGAAACGATAATCGGGCGGTGGTTCAAGCAGGGCGGCGGCCGTCGGGAAAAGGTCATTTTGGCCACGAAATTTTACGGGTCGATGAGCGATCCACTCGACGGTCCCAATGATGCAGCCGGCTTGTCCGCCTACAAGCTCCGGCGCCATCTTGAAGGGTCGCTGAAGCGGCTGCAGACCGATCATATCGAGCTGTATCAAATGCATCACGTGGATTCATCCGTAACATGGGACGAGCTCTGGGGAGCATTTGAGGTCGCGGTGCATCAGGGAAAAATCGGCTATGTCGGCTCCAGCAATTTCGCCGGTTGGCACATCGCCGTTGCTCAAGCCGCTGCCAAAAACCGGAACTTCCTTGGTCTGGTATCCGAGCAGCATAAGTACAGCCTGACCTGCCGGCTCCCTGAGCTTGAAGTGCTGCCAGCAGCGCAGAGCCTCGGTCTCGGCGTAATTCCTTGGAGTCCGCTCGACGGCGGATTGCTGGGGCGCAACGCGCTGAAGAAGATTGAGGGTTCGAGAAGCGGCGGCAATGCGGAGCGGATCGAGAAGCACCGTGCCCAGCTGGAGCAATTCGCCGCACTTTGCCAGGAGCTCGGAGAGCCGCAGGACAACGTGGCACTGGCCTGGCTTCTTAAAAATCCGGCCGTCACTGGGCCAATCATCGGTCCGCGTACTTTGGAACAATTCGAAAGCTCCTTGAGATGCCTCGAGGTGGAGCTCGACGAATCGGCTATGAAGCGGCTGGATGAAATTTTCCCTGGTCCGGGTGGCCCTGCGCCGCAAGCTTACGCCTGGTAAGACGCAAATCCCGGAACATCCTGTAAAAATAACGCCACTTTGGACAAGTTGTTCACAATATGAGCCCCTCGCAGCGTTAAACGATTTCAGTCGGAGCGAAAGTACCGGAACACATCTGCTTACACGCTAGCTTTCTCCGGTGGGGCCATAACCGTCCTCGGCCAATACAAATAAAAGGAGGAGCCGCCTTACTAGCGGTTCCTCCTTTTTTTAAATCTGTCATTTCCAGGCTGTTCACCCGTCCCGTAGAAAAGGCTGGAAGCCATAGAATCTTCTAATGACATTGAATCTTCTTATTTCTTGATCCAATGCATCATTTCACGAAGCTGAGCGCCAACGACTTCAAGCTGGTGCTCGGACTCGTTGCGGCGAGTAGCCGTCAGGAATGCACGGCCGGATTGGTTCTCGAGAATAAAGTCGCGTGCGAATTTACCCTGTTGAATATCGGACAATACTTCCTTCATCGCTTTCTTCGTTTCGTCGGTAACGATACGTGGGCCTGTTACGTAGTCGCCGTATTCCGCAGTGTTACTGATGGAGTCGCGCATGTTCGCAAGTCCGCCTTCATAGATCATGTCGACGATCAGCTTCAGTTCATGCAGACACTCGAAGTAAGCCATTTCCGGAGCATAACCGGCTTCTGTAAGCGTTTCGAAACCCGCTTTGATCAGCGCGGATACGCCGCCGCACAGTACAGCCTGCTCACCGAACAGATCGGTTTCGGTTTCTTCGCGGAAGGATGTTTCGATAACGCCTGCACGGGTACAGCCGATACCTTTAGCATAAGCAAGGCCGATTGCCTTAGCTTGTCCGGTCGCGTCCTTCTCGATCGCGATCAATCCAGGTACGCCGAAGCCCTCAACATACGTGCGGCGAACCATGTGGCCCGGGGATTTAGGAGCTACGAGCAGGACGTCGTTGTCTTTAGGAGCCACGATTTGGCCGAAATGAACGTTGAAGCCATGGGAGAACATCAGAGCTGCACCCTTTTTCAGGTTCGGCTCGATGTCATTCTTGTACACCGACGCTTGCGTTTCGTCCGGCATGAGGATTTGAACGACATCCGCACGGCTTACAGCCTCCGCTACAGAAAGCACCTCGAACCCGTCGTTTTTCGCTTTGTCGAAGGATTTTCCTTCACGAAGACCGATCACCACTTGGAGACCGCTGTCACGCAGGTTCTGTGCTTGGGCATGCCCTTGGCTGCCGTAGCCGATTACCGCGATCGTTTTGTCCTTAAGTACGCTAAGCTCTGCATCTTGTTCATAATAAGTAGTAACTGCCATTTGGATAAGTCCTCCTTTAATTTTAAAGACCCTTCATGATGAGCGGGTATTTCAATCGACCCGGCTTAGTGGCCCGGTCTGCTGAAACACCCGCTCATGCCATGCAGGTGTCTGCTGATATTGATGGTTTGAAGCTCAGAAGCGAAAAGCGTCAAAAAGCGAACGGATGATTACGCATTACCGCGAATCATCGCGGTAACCCCGGTCCGGGACAGCTCCTGGATCCCGTAAGGCTTTAGAAGCTCGATCATCGCATCGATCTTCACGGTATCGCCTACAACCTGAACCATCAGATTGGAGGTACCGATGTCGACGACCGAAGCCCGGAAGGTCTCGACAACGCCCATGATTTCAGGTCTGGCGGAAGGCTCCGCCTTGACCTTGATCAGGGCAAGCTCCCTTGCGACCATCGGCTTGGAGCTCAGGTTGATGACTTTGATGACATCGATCAGCTTGTATAGCTGCTTCTCGATCTGCTCCAGCGTCGTGTCGTCTCCTGTCGTCACGATGACCATCCGCGACAGCCCCTGCTCCTCCGATTGCCCCACGGTAATGCTCTCGATGTTGAAGCCTCTGCGGCCAAACAGTCCCGAAACCCGCTGCAGGACACCCGGCTGGTCGTTTACTAGTACGGCAATGGTATGTTTTGTACTCATCTTACGCATCCCCCATCAGCATTTGATCGATCGTCGACCCTTGCGGTACCATCGGATACACGTTCTCGCCTTTCTCGACCACGAACTCGACGAGCACCGGTCCCGGCGTTTCCATCGCTTCGGCCCAAGCGCGGTGCGCTTCGTCTTTCGTCGTGGCGCGAAGACCTTTCACACCGTAAGCTTCAGCAAGCTTGACGAAATCCGGGCTGCCCGCCAGATCGATGTGGCTGTAACGGTTGTCGTAGATCAGTTCCTGCCATTGGCGAACCATGCCAAGCACCTGGTTGTTGATAACCACGATTTTGACCGGAATGTTGTTGATGGCGCAGATCGCAAGCTCCTGGGAGCACATCTGCATGCCGCCGTCCCCGTTGATCGAGATGACGAGCCGGTCGGGATGGGCCATTTGGGCGCCGATGGCGGAAGGGAATCCGAAGCCCATCGTGCCGAGGCCGCCGGAGGTGATCCATGAACGCGGCTGGTTGAATTTGTAATACTGCGCCGCCCACATCTGGTGCTGTCCGACGTCCGTCGTTACGATCGCCTCGCCCTTTGTCGTCTCGTTCAGCATTTCGATAACCCACTGCGGCTTGAGTACGGTATCCGAATCCACGTAGCGGTACGGATATTCCGCCTTCCACTTACCGATCTGGTCTCTCCAAGCATCCGCCTTGCCTGCATATCCGACGAGCGGATTCAGCATTTCAAGCACGGTTTTGACATCCCCGACAATCGGGATATCGGTTGGCACGTTCTTGCCGATCTCCGCCGGATCGATGTCAATATGGGCAATTTTGGCATTCGGTGCAAATCCGTTCAGTTTGCCAGTAACGCGATCATCAAATCTCGCTCCGATACTGATCAGCAGGTCGGATTGTTGGATGGCCTGGTTCGATGTGTACGTGCCATGCATGCCCGGCATGCCCGTCCAGAGCTCGTGTCCCGTCGGGAATCCGCCCAGCCCGAGCAGCGTCGTCGTGATCGGAATGCCCGTCTTGTTAACGAATTCCAGCAGCCCTTCGTGCGCGCCGGAGTAAATGACGCCGCCGCCGGCAAGAATCATTGGACGCTCGGCATCCTCGATCGCGCGGGCCAGCTTGTCGAGCTGCAGACGATTCGGTACCGTTCGCGGGTTATAGCCCCGCAGGTGGACGGTATCTTCCGGCTTGAACAGCGTCGTTGCCGCCGATACGTCCTTCGGAATATCGATCAGCACCGGCCCTTTACGTCCCGTGGACGCGATGTGGAAGGCCTCGTGGATGATCCGCGGCAGATCTTCGACATTCCGTACCAGATAGCTGTGTTTGGTGATCGGCATCGTGATGCCTGTAATATCCGCTTCCTGGAAGGCATCCGTTCCGATCAGCGTCGTTGCTACGTTACCGGTAATGACAACGAGCGGAACAGAATCCATATAGGCTGTTGCAATCCCGGTTACGAGGTTCGTTGCCCCCGGTCCCGAGGTCGCGATACATACACCTACTTTACCGCTTGCCCGGGCATATCCGTCGGCTGCATGGATGGCGCCTTGCTCGTGACGAGTCAAGACATGGTTGAAATCCTCAAAACCATACATTGCATCGTAGATATACAGGACGGCTCCGCCCGGATATCCGAAAACGCACTCGACACCTTCGAGCAGAAGACTCCGAAGCAAGATTTCCGATCCGGTAATCACTTCAGGCTTCATCCATTTCTCACGTAATTGTTCTGTAGACCGCACTTCTGGAGTTTGCGCGCTCATCAGTCATCCTCCTCTCAAATATTGGCATGCTCTAATTTCCACCATGATCCAAGCAACAAAAAAACCTTCCGTCTCCACACCCGGATTATCTCCGTGTGAGGGACGAAAGGTTCTGGCTTCCGTGGTACCACCCATGTTTGCTCTACACCTCGCAGTGTAAAGCCTCAGCAGGTATGAAGGCTCTCGCATAACACCAGCTCTTCAATATCTGCAGTCCGTAACGTGGACTTACACGATTTTCCCTAATAAATGCTGTTACGACTTAATGCGGTAAAGTCATAGCCTAGCATCTTTCAGGAAAACAGCTCCGAGGTGAGCTCGTATAAAAGGGATTTTGGTGGTGGTTTCAGCAGATCCATCCACTCTCTGAGCAAAAGAGCCCTTTAAACTTCGTCCTCATCATTGCCGATTGGATATATTCGTTAAAATGTTTAGAAACATTATATGATCGTTCCAATCCAGAAGTCAACACATTTATTTTACTTCGCATGAGAGGTTTTCATTCACTACGCAATTCGAAGCTTCCGGCCATTGCCGCAAAACACGCTCCCAGAGCCTGGTACATATGATAAATTGAGCAGCAAACCTCGGCGAGAGAAGGGAGAGAAATAACGATGATCCGCTACTGGAAACCCGGGCAGGATGACGTCATGATTCTGCAGCTGATCGAATCCGAGCTCGTCCCTCTTTCCCATATGAGCCCGAAGGAGATCCATGCGATTCGCAAAGATATCCCTGCCCGATTACGGCGCGGCGTAACCCTCGTTGCAGCCGGACAGGAGGATCGAGTCCTCGCCTTCATCCACTTCCTGGTGCATGGCGAGCTGCTGTATATCGATATGCTGGCCGTCGCACCCGCCGTACAGCGAAAGCAATGGGGCATCCGCCTGATGGAGCATGCCGAACGTTTCGCTGTATCCCGCGGTTGCAAGCGAGCGAAGGTGATGGTAGACGTCGGGAACCGGGGCGGGCTCGCCTTTTACAGAAAGCTCGGTTATACGGTAACCCGAATCATCTCAACCAGCCAATGCTACGAAATGGAAAAAGTGTGGTATCCCTAGTCTTTACCAGAAGAATCCGCCGAACGGTCCGCCAAACCCGCCGTAACCAGGGCCGTAGAATCCGCCATATCCGGGATATCCCCCATATCCGGGATACCCGCCGTAAGCGTAAGGCGCGGTGCCGATCGCAAGCAAGTCGAACAGCACGAGAGGAACGATGGCTTTGGTCTTTACCTGCTTGCCGCCCGGTTCAACGAACAAACGGCTCCCGGATACCTTAACCAATTTGCCTGTCACCATAGTTCCGTCTTTCTTATACGCAACAATCCGCTTGCCCACATACGACTTCAGTTTCGCCTTGTTGACAGGCTTTTCCATGAAAATCCCTCCTTGAGGTAATATACATTTCAATCTATTCCGGAAGGGGGAGGCTTGCCTGTTTCATGGCCCTAAACAGCAAATATAGACGGCGATTTCATGTATAAAGATACCGAATTAACCAGCATTGCCGAATCCTTAAGATATCCTGATATACGCAAAGAAACCGCCGAATAATTCGGCGGTTTCTTCATACATGTAGTATTAAGCGTTCACTTTTTCTTTAGCAACGGTTGCCAAAGAGTTGAATGCGTTCAGATCGTTCACAGCCAGATCAGCCAGCATTTTGCGGTTGATATCCACGCCAGCAAGCTTCAGGCCATGCATCATTTTGCTGTAGGACAGACCGTTTTGGCGAGCAGCCGCGTTAATACGAACGATCCACAATTTACGGAAATTGCGCTTCGTTTGACGGCGATCCCGGTATGCATAAACGAGGGATTTCATAACCTGCTCGTTTGCAGTTTTAAAAATACGGTGTTTGGAACCAAAATAACCTTTAGCAAGCTTCAATACTTTTTTATGTCGACGACGAACGACAAATCCGCCTTTAACTCGTGCCATATCAAAAGACCTCCCAATAAATGTTGTTTACTATTTCAAGTTAGCCAGACCTTGCTTCAAACGTTTAACATCTCCAGGCGCCATTACTGGGCTGTTGGACAATACGCGCTTCGCACGCTTGGATTTGTGGGACAGCAAGTGGTTTTTGTAAGCTTTGTAACGTTTAACTTTACCCGTACCAGTAATCTTGAAGCGGCCTTTCAGGCTGCTGTGTGTTTTCATTTTAGGCATTGTTGTACTTCCTCCTCTAATTTCTCTTAGGCTTTAGGAGCCAAAATCATAATCATGCTGCGGCCTTCCAGCTTCGGCTGACGTTCGACGACGCAGAGGTCCGCCACTTCCGTCTTCACGCGCTCCAGAATCTTCTGGCCGATGTTCGCATGGGTGATTTCACGACCGCGGAAACGCACGGAGCATTTCACTTTATCGCCGTCCTTCAAAAACTTAACGACATTGCGGAGCTTGGTCTGGAAATCATGCTCCTCAATGTTGGCCCGGAACCATACTTCCTTGATATCCACGATCTTCTGGTTCTTGCGCGCTTCCTTCTCTTTCTTCTGCTGCTCATAGCGGAATTTACCGTAGTCCATGATGCGGCATACCGGCGGTTTCGCCTGAGGGGCCACGTTCACCAGATCCAGATTGAGATCAATTGCCATCTGCAGTGCTTCACGAATCGGCTTGATCCCGATCTGTTCACCCTCCGGGCCGACCAAACGTACTTCCTTGGCCCGAATCTCGTCATTGATCATATGTTCCTTACTGATAGTCCTCCACCTCCAGATAACTTGTGATTCCTGCTTGCAAAAAAATAAAGGGATGACGGTTCAACCACCGACATCCCTATTTGATAACTCATTCAAAAATGAAACTTAATCCATTCATTGATTTCGTGATCAAACCAGCCAACCTATGTCGGTCAGGTGAGAAGCGGTGCTTCTACTTGCAATCAGAATATTCTGTTACAAAGACTAGAACAGTATAACAAGTACACTGGACTATGTCAACACTGCTCGCAAAATTTAATTAACCTTGCTTGCTCTGTACTTCCTCAAGCCGAACGACACGTGTATGCTCGGTATGGCTCCATGTTTTGTTGTTCTGCGTGAAGAAGGCATAGACGGTAATCGGATACCAAGACAGCAGATAGATCGGGAACAGGACGAGGTACAGGTATACCTTCTTGAACTTCACCTTCTCCAGGATCATTGCGATCATGAAGGTGAACACGTTCGCCGCAATCGCCGTAAAGCTCAGCCAGATCGGCAAATGCCCGTACAGGTTCGCGATATTCGGACCGTCAAAGAACGAATTATCGACCCAAATGATGGCGGTCAGCACGAACGTCAGCAGGACGATATACACGTTGACCCCATACAGCGCCAAATCGAGCTTCACGAGGCTGCGCTCCTTAATGGCACGCCACAGCAGCGGGAAGAAATAACGACGGGCAACCGTAAAGTGACCCTGCATCCAGCGCAGACGCTGCCTGGCCGAAGCCTTGAACGTCAGCGGCTTTTCGTCGAACACTTTGGCGTCATAGTTGAACTTCGGATATACGCCGCGCATCACGCTGCGCATCGTAAACTCCAAGTCCTCCACCAAGCTCGTAGCTCCCCAGCCCATCTCCTTCAGGAGATTGGTCTCGAAGCACATGCCGGTGCCGCCAAGGAAATTGGCCATATTCAAATTGTGGCGGGACAGCTGCCACAGACGGTTGATATACCAGTAGGATACGCCGTAAGCGGCCGTGATCCAGGAATCCTCAGGGTTCTTGGTGTCGATATATCCCTGGATGACCTTCGCTCCCGAGCAAAGGTCGTTATTCATTTCAATCAGGAAATTCGGATCCGCCAGATTGTCGGCGTCAAACATGACGACCGCATCGTACTGACGAGGCATCGCCCAGAGCTCTTTGAGCATCCACTCGATGGCATACCCTTTCCCGCGAAGATTTTGATTCGTGCGCACGCACGCATTCATCCCATGCGAACGGACGATGTCGGCTGTGCGGTCTGTACAGTTGTCGCAGATGACGAATACATCGTACAGTTCCTTCGGATAATTGAGCTGCTTCAGGTTCTCCATAAGAGCCCCGACAACCTGCTCTTCGTTGTGTGCAGCCACAAGGACTGCAAAGGATTTATTCGGTGCAAAGTGCTTTTTCTTCTTTCTCTTGATCAGACCAAACAAAGAGAATACGAACTGGTACACACCCACCGCGGCCAAAAATAATTGGAGCGCGATAAAGATGGCGTCTGTCATGATTCTCCGTTACCCCCTTTTTTATAACCCGAGAATGTGTTGTGTTTTTTCTCTCTACATGTTTTTTCTTGCTCTTATGACCCTGTTGACTTTTGTCTTGTGTCTTTTCTAGATCTTAGCCTCGGTGCCGCGGGGCTGCTTTTCGCACGTCATACACGATTTTCCACACTTTCGTATCTTTTGTCAAAAGCGTGGAATGCTCTAATTTACCGAAAAACTTCGTAAAAGAGCTCAGCTTGCGGTCCAGCGTGGCAGCAAACTTCGTTTCAAACGGCTTTAGTTCTTATTTTCATCTGTTTTCTTGCTTTTTATTTCTTTTGGCCGCCTAATTTTTTTACCGCAAACTTGTCCGCCAATGAATAAACGTAACAGACAACCAAAAAGTTTTGATTCATCACGCTCTTTTCTTTAAATAAACTTTTTGCTGTCCGTTTGAATCATTGTAGCGGCTCCTTTTACCGAAGTCAAAAGTCCGCAGACCCTTCTTTTCTACAAAATCCGCATCGCCGTCAAGTGGCTTAAGTAGCAAGCAGGATGCGGCAGCGCATGGCAGCATTGATTTCTTGATCCGGGACCATAGTCCCTCCTCATAGCAGCCGGAAATAGTTGCATTCTCTTCCTAAAGCCGATATGTTAAAGTTAAAGAATAACGCTGCAGAACGGGTGAAAAGTAGTGGCTAAAAAAAGAGTCTTGCTGTTATCTGAAGGGTTCGGTGCCGGTCATACGCAGGCCGCCCACGCACTCTCCAGCAGCCTGCGCCAATTGTCCCCTAGCGTACAAACGAAGGTACTAGAGCTCGGAAGCTTCCTGAACCCCAAGATCGCTCCGTTGATCATTTCGGCTTACAGGAAGACGATCACGACACGCCCGAGACTCGTAGGGTACATGTACCGCCATCAGAAGTCCTTTAACCGGTTTACTGCTTTAGCGCTGCACCGGATTTTCTATACAAGCACCAAGAACGTGGTAAGGGCGCTTCGGCCCGACATCATCGTGTGCACGCACTTCATTCCAAGCGCGGTGATATCCCGTTTGAAGCGGCTGGGCACCGATGTGCCTCTGTGTACCGTTATTACCGATTACGATGCCCATGATACGTGGATCAGTCCGGAAGTCGACCGCTACTTCGTCTCGACGCCGGAAGTGAAGAGAAAGCTGCTGAACCGCGGCGTCTCCCAGGCGAAAATCCAGGTGACCGGCATTCCGATCCACCCCGACTTCTGGACGCATCCAAGCAAGGATGAAATCCGCGAGCGCTTCAATCTGTCCGATATGCCGACCGTTCTCGTTATGGGCGGCGGCTGGGGCATTATGAACGACGAGGTCGTTAACGAATATTTGACCCGGTGGAGCAAGCAAGTCCAGATTATCTTCTGCCTTGGAAACAATGACAAGGCCCGGGAGGAGATGGAAGCCAACCCGCGCTTCCAGCACCCGAATATCCGGCTGCTGGGCTTTACCCGCGAAATTGACAAGCTGATGGAAGTGTCCGATCTGCTCGTCACGAAGCCTGGCGGAATGACCTGTACGGAAGGGCTGGCCAAAGGCATTCCGATGCTGTTTCATCAGCCGCTTCCCGGACAGGAGGAAGAGAATTGCCAATATTTTACGGCTCAAGGCCTTGGGGAGCCGATTACCTCGCTTGAGGTCATCGGCAAATGGATGAACATGCTGCTTCACCAATACGACCGCATCCAGGAACAGCGGGAGCGAAATTTGAAGGACATCGAGCGGTTTCATCCCATGCAAAGCGCGAAAAGCATCATCGACATGCTTGAAAATGAAAAGGTGTACTCCTAGAAATTGGAGTACACCTTTTTTTGACAAACCGCGTTTCCATCCCATGCCGCACGAAGCTGCATAATCGACCATTTTCCCGAGGATCCGGATGTGAATCGGTGCAAGTTCGATCTTTTTCTACTATTATAATTAGTCGTGTAACCGTTATCATAGGGAGTGCACGGAGCTGGCATTGCGCCTTCTACTATTTTCCGTATTTCTCCAGCCGGTTCGGTCGATAGCTTTCAAGCGCTGCTTCCCCCATAAGGACCTCGCAGCGATGAATCTTCATCCCCTGCCCGACAAACTTCGTCTCGTATTCGGTCATCACATGCTCTTCGTTCAGCCCGTCGCGGTGTAAATCCAAGGAAATATTAGTCATCTGCAAACCGTAATCCGCGAAAGCATTCAACGAAAATTCGAACAGCGTGACCGAGTCCGTCTTAAAGTGAATCTGGCCTCTGTCGTTCAAAATCACCTTATATTTATCCAGGAACCGCGGATGCGTCAAACGGCGGCGCGCATGTCTCGATTTAGGCCACGGATCGCTGAAATTCAAATAAATCCGTTCGATCTCTCCCGGAGCGAAAGCCTGCTCGACGTTCTCGATATTTAACAGCGCCAGCTTCAAGTTCGGCGGGGTATCCACTCCCTCCGAAGCCCATACGCCCCGGCCCTTCTCGCTTGCACGACGGATCAGCTCGTCGTACATATCGACGCCGATAAAATTGACATTCCGGTGCTTATAGCTCATCTGACTGATGAACTGGCCTTTGCCCATGCCAAATTCGACATGGATCGGAAGATCGTTGCCGAACAGCTCGGCCCACTTTCCTCTATATTGACCGGGGTCCAAAACGACCAGGTCTTCCTGCTGCTCCAGATTTTCCCGAATACCTTTTCTCCCGCGTAAACGCATCACATACCTCCACAAGCTTGTCCAATGAATTGGGACGTCATATCCCGATACTGCATTATTGTGACGAAGTTACAGCCAAAAGTAAAGAGCCAATAGAAAAAGGAACCCTATCTTTCCCTCTCGGAAAAGAAACAGGTTCCTCTTTCTTATATTGGAATTGGGGTTCCGCGGTAGTTAAACTGTGAAATATTTACCTTTCCTGTGCTTGAAAATCAAATGTCTTCTCAAAGGCGGCCCGAATTTTACGTTGTGCCGAAGCCTTCACATCATGGTCGGCGTTAAATTCCACGCCGGTCAGAGCCAAAGCTTCATTCGGGGTAAGTTCCACAGCGATTTTATCTCTGTCAGACTTCACTGTCGATGAATTCATTCGCAATCACCTCACGGTATTATTGTATCCATGACGTCTTACAAATATGAATCCTCTCCGTATATATACCCGTACCAAAACAGCCTGAAACAGATATTTATTTTTCTAATTTAAATATACCAACTAAGGGAGGCCCATTCAAGTAACAATGAAGAATTAGGCTGTAAGACCCCCATATGACGATAAAGGCTGTTTTTTGCTACAATAGACGTAAGCCGCAAATCAAAGAAAAAGCAGCCGAAAAAGCCGTATCCTTTTGGAGAAATCCCGGGGCCTGGCCTTAGCTGCTTACAACGTATTCAGCCCATCGATGTGCTGTAAAGGAGAAGCGATGAGTACAACAGTGATTCAGACCCCAAGATTATGGGGGGATAAACGATTTCATACATGGAATTACGAGATGCGCAGCCAATTCCAGGACAAAGTGTTCAAGGTCATGCTGGATGCCGGCTTTACTTGTCCCAACCGGGACGGAACGATTGCCAAGGGCGGCTGCACCTTCTGCAGCGCACGCGGATCCGGCGATTTTGCCGGGAGCCGTCGGGATGACCTGGTCACCCAGTTCAATACGATCCGGGACAGACAGCATCTGAAATGGCCGAACGCGAAGTACATCGGGTACTTTCAGGCCTACACCAACACCTATGCGCCGGTCGAAGTGCTTCGGGAATATTATGAAGTGATCCTTAAGCAGCCCGGCGTGGTTGGATTGTCGATCGCAACGCGCCCGGACTGCCTGCCTGACGATGTCATCGAATATTTGGCCGAGCTGAACGAACGAACTTATCTATGGGTGGAGATGGGGCTGCAGACCATTCACGACTCAACTTCCGAGCTGATCAACCGCGCCCATGACACCGAATGCTACCTCAGGGCCGTTGAGAAGCTGCGTAAGCATAACATCCGTGTGTGCACCCATATCATCTACGGTCTTCCGCAGGAGGACCATGAAATGATGCTTGCTACCGGCAAGGCGGTCTCAAAGATGGATGTCCAGGGCATCAAAATCCATCTGCTGCACCTGATGCGCAAAACCCCGATGGTGAAGCAGTATGAGGCTGGATTGCTGCGATTTCTGGAGCGTGACGAGTACGTGAATTTGATCGTCGACACCCTGGAATTCCTGCCGCCGGAGATGATCATTCACCGCCTGACCGGAGACGCGCCGCGGGAGCTGCTCATCGGGCCGATGTGGAGCCTCGACAAATGGCCGGTTCTCAACGGCATCGATGCCGAGCTGAAACGCCGGGATACATGGCAGGGCAAGCTGTGGAGGGATGCGTAATGGGTTTCCTGTCCGTTCTAAGCTTTGCGCATAAGCTCGTGTCGGAGCGGCTTCGGGCGGGGGAGGCTGCGCTGGACGCCACAGCCGGTACGGGCGCCGACACCCTGTTTCTGGCACGCTGCGTCGGCTCGAAAGGCAAAGTATTCGCCTTCGATATTCAAGAGGAAGCACTGGAGCTGACGCGCAGCAGGCTTGCCAAGGAGCCTCAAGCATCCATTGGCGAGGTATCACTGCACCTTGAAAGCCATGCCCGCATGAATAGCTGCGTTCCCGACCAGCTTCATGGCCGGATCGGAGCCGTCATGTTTAATCTAGGCTATCTCCCGGCAGACACGGCGGATAAGCAGATTATGACTGTGCCTGAAAGCAGCATTGCCGCTCTTGAGTCTTCCTTGCAGCTGCTGCGGCCCGGCGGCATCATCACCATCGTGCTGTATCCCGGCCACCGGGGCGGCGACACGGAGGCCGCCGCCGTTGAGGCCTGGGCCGCAAGGCTGCCATGGAGCACGGCTCAGACGATCGTGTACCGGGGACTGCAGCGGCCGGATGCGCCATATCTTATTGCGCTGGAGCGAAAAAAGCCGTTATGATAAGAGTTCAATGAGGCACAACCATTTTATCAACCATTAATACCATCATGATGAAAGGCAGTTGATTTACAATGACGAAACCTTATCCACTATTGTTTCAACCCGAATTTAAAGAGCGTGTATGGGGCGGCCGCGCGCTGGAGCAGTTCGGCCTGGAGCTTCCCGAAGGGCATATCGGCGAAGGCTGGATGATCGCGGACCATCCGAACGGCACGACTACGATCGTAAACGGTGAGCTGGCTGGCCGCGGTCTCGACCAGATCCGCGAAGAGCTCGGACGCGAATGGTTCGGCGCGAAAGGCTTTTCCGAAGTGAACGGACGCTTTCCACTCTTGATCAAGCTGCTTGACTGCAACGACAATCTGTCCGTACAGGTGCATCCGACCGATGATTATGAAGGCCTTCCGAAGGGGGAGCTCGGCAAGACGGAAATGTGGTATGTGCTTGATGCGAAGCCGGACGCCAAAATCATTTACGGTCTGAAGGAAGGCGTTACCCGCGACGTTCTGAAGGAAGCGATGGAAAACGGCAACGTCATGGAGCAGCTCCAAGAGGTGCCCGTGAAAGCCGGCGATACGTTCTACATACCGGCAGGCACCGTGCATGCCCTGTGCGCAGGGGTTGTGGTCGCGGAGATCCAGCAAAATTCGGATACCACTTATCGGATTTACGACTACAACCGTCCAGGGCTCGACGGCAAGCCGCGCGAGCTTCACATTGAGGATTCCCTCAATGTCACAGCCTATGAAGGCTCAGGGGCCACGAAGATGAGCACGGAAGGCGCTGTTCCGGGAGAATGGCTCCAGCTCGCGCAATCGCCTTACTTCATCGTGGAGAAAGGCGTCGTTAACGGGGCATGGGAGCTCTCGACATCCGAGGACAGCTTTACCATTATCGTCGTCTGTGACGGAAAGGGAACCCTGCGTTGGGACGGAGGCTCGATCGAATATACGTCCGGCCAATGCTTCCTGCTCCCTGCTAACCTGGGGACTTACACCCTGGACGGGGAATCCACGGTTCTTCGTTCCTATCTTCCTTAAGTAGCACGGCTCCATTCATCAAAGACATACGAGGCAATGCAGGGTAAATTATTGTCTGTATGGAGGTGCAAGTCCTAGATGCAAAGCGAAACGTTTACCATGTTGAATGCTGAAGCCATGTCGATCCATGTATATAAATGGCTTCCGGACACAGAAACCCGGGTACGGGCTGTCGTCCAGATCGCCCACGGCATGTGCGAAACCGGCAAGCGCTATGAGGAGCTCGCTGCTTTGCTTACTGCCCACGGCTATGCGGTATACGCGAACGACCATCGCGGGCATGGGCTGACGGCCGGGAACCTCGAGCGTCTCGGCGACGCCGGAGAGAATGGGTTCGAAGGCATGATTGAGGATCAGCTGCTGCTCGCTTCCGAGCTTCGGAAGGATTACCCGGGCCTGTCTCTGTTCTTAATGGGGCACAGCATGGGCTCATTCCTCACCCAGAAAATCATGTGCATTCACGGCGATCGTTTCGACGGCTTCATCCTCTCCGGCACGAACGGGCCCCAGAAGATGCTCCCGTTCGGGATTCAGCTTGCATCGGCGCAGATGCGCCTTCAGGGCAGTACACACCGCAGCCTGATGCTGAATGCCATCGTGTTCGGGCCCTACAACAAGGGCTTCGGCGTTATCCGCACCCCGTTTGACTGGCTGTCCCGGGACGAGGCCGAGGTCGATAAATACATTGACGACCCCTATTGCGGGCAAGTATGCAGCGCCCGTTTCTTCCGGGATTTCTTCCGGCTGCTGCTGCAGCTCCACAAGCCACAGCTGATGAAAGGGCTACGCAAGGATAAGCCGGTTTATATCTTCTCCGGCGAGGAGGACCCGGTCGGCCAGCGCGGCAAGGGCGTCCGGCAGCTTATCGAACTGTATCGGGAATACGGCATTGCGGACCTGGAATACCGGCTGTATCCCGGCGGCCGACATGAAATGCTGCATGAGATCAACCGGGATGAAGTCGCCGCGCATCTGCTGGACTGGTTGGAGCGGCATACGCCTGCAGACACCCTTGGGGATGCTGCAAGTATCGAAGACGCCAATGTGAGGGACGCGAGTGATGCGAGTGCTGAAGACGCGAATGCATCAGACACGAGTGCCGAAGACACGCGTACCGAAAACGCGAGCCCCGAAAACGCGCTTGCGAAAGACGCGAGTGCCGAAGACAAGAGTTCAGCAGACGCGACCCCCAAAGACGCTTGATTTAACAGGTAAGGGAAGCAGTGGCTGTCATGGGTAGTTGAAAACGAATGTAAAAAAGGGATGCCTATTGGTCCATGGACCAGGGGCATCCCTTTTGCTATAACGCGAAGTGCAACTTGAGCGTCTATCCAACCACCCCGCTCATGTTTCTCCGACTATATTTACTCGTCATCCGGTGTTCGGTCAATGACGAACTGGGTGACTTCCGTATAATCGCCCCGTTGGATCTCCTCGTCGGTGGCCTCCTCGCGCAAATCATTATTCGTTTCCATGCCTGGGGCGATGGTCGGCTCCTCTTGGGTGCTTTGATCAGGACGGTGCTCTTGCTTTTCGTTCATCCCGAGTCCCCCTCCTTTTTCATCGTATTATGCCACTAGCGTACCGATTATCGGATCGAATTATACTGTAGCAGCATCAACTCTCTAGAAAGGGGCAAACCGTTAACCTACTCGAGGAGTAGCAGATACCTATTAATGAGAATTTACTGTAACTGATCATTACCTAATTCCCTGAGGAGATACAGTTACCTGAAACCCCTTGATTTTAACACTTGAGGTTTCTGCAGGTTACCTTGGAACCTACACAAGCCCCGAAAGGAGACTTGTTCACGCTCCAGGCACAGCATTCCTTCACACACGTCCCGCATAGGGACTTGTTCACGCTCCGGCGCCGCTTTTCTCCACACACGTCCCGAATAGGGACTTGTTCACGCTCCAGGCGCCTTATTCTCTTTTCCCGGAGCTCCTTTAACCAAGGAGCTCCCCGCCTGCAGCCGCCCCCGCCAGCGGCATCGTGAAATACCGCGGCTGGCCGCGATCATCCTGCTGGTACAGCACGAGCAGCAGCGTAGCTGCACGTCCATGCTCCGGGTTGTCAACCGGGATTCCGTTACTGCCGCCGTGGATAACATCCAGCAGGTCGAACGGCAGCAGCTCGATCATTGCATGCTTCTGCAGCTCTCTCTCCGTAATGCCAAGCTCGGCGAAGCCGTCCGACAGCTCGGTTGGCTGCTCCAGGATTCGTCGTACGTTGGCCGACCACTCCGCTTTATTTTGGGTGTGCTCCCACCATATTTTACGCGGCTTATACTTATGGCCCAGGAAATAATCGAATTTCATCAGCCCGGTAATGATGTCCATGTTCGGCGTTTGGCGGTCTTCCAAAAAAGCCGTCAAGCGGGTGAACAGGTCCTCGAGCTGATGGCCGATTTTTTGCCAGCCCTGGCCCTCCCAATAATCTCCGAACTCCTGGAAGAAATCGAATGGCGACGCAAATTCGTGCCGGATTAAGTAGTTGACCGTGTGGTCCATCCGGTGCGCGTTCCAATACTTCTCCAGCACGTCCTCCAGCCGCTTTAACCGTACGATATCCGAGAAGGGCAGCACATCGCTGCTCAAAATTTCGTATGGCGCATGATCCATGTACGTATAGTTATACTTCTCGGCATCAATGCGGAGCCCCGTTCCTCGAAGCATCTTCAAAAAGCCCAGCTGCAGCTCCTCTGGCCCCAAAGCGAACACATCATTAAAGGTTTTACGGAAGGTATCATAATCCTCCAGCGGCAGGCCTGCAATCAGATCCAGATGCTGGTCGATCTTGCCGCTTTCCTTGATCATCGTTACCGTCCGGGACAGCTTCGCAAAGTTCTGCCGCCGCTTCACCAGCTCGTTCGTCGGATCGTTCGTGGATTGAACGCCGATCTCGAAGCGGAATATGCCCGGCGGCGCATTCTTCGACAAGTAGTCGAGCACCTCCGGCCTCATAATATCGGCCGTAATCTCGAACTGGAACACGCAGCCGCCGTGGTTCTTGATGAGGAACTCGAACATTTCCAGCGCATAATCCCGTTTAATGTTAAAGGTCCGGTCCACGAACTTGATGAGCTTCGCGCCATTCTCGATCAGATACAAAATGTCGGCCTTCGTCCGCTCAATATCATAATAACGCACGCCGACCTCGATGCTCGAAAGACAGAACTGGCAGCTGAAAGGACAGCCCCGACTCGTCTCAAAATACACCACCCGTTTGCCGAGATGCGGAATGTCCTCCGGAAAGCGGTGCGGCGAGGGCAGCTCGGCCAGTATGCTTTTCGGCCTGCCGGGATTGATAATGACCTCATCCTGCTTGCGATAAGCGATGCCGTACACAAAATGGAATTTGCGGTCCCCTTCGATCGTCTGAAGCAAATGGTGGAACGTCTCCTCCCCTTCGCCCATGACGATAAAATCGACGTTAACGAGCCGCTTCATCCAATAATCCGTATCGTAGGAAACCTCCGGTCCGCCGAGAACGATCGTAACCTCGGGCATAATCTTCTTGACGATATCAATCACTTTGATGGTCTCTTCGATGTTCCAGATATAGCAGGAAAATCCGATCACATCCGGTTGGCGCTGAAACAGGTCGGAGACGATGTTCATGACCGGGTCCTTAATGGTGTATTCCGCCAGTTCGATATCAAAATCCTTCTCGCTGTAAGCCTTCAAGCAGCGTATGGCAAGAGAGGTGTGGATATATTTTGCGTTCAAGGTAGATAAAATGACTTTCATGATTCACGATCCTTCTCTTCAAATTCCGTACAGGCAGCGAGCGATCCGCAGATCTAACGCCTCTTCATCGCAGGGATTGCGATCGCCTCTCACTCATAATCATACAAGTCATCACTTTCCGCCGAAACCCCCGGGCCATTTTGAAAAAACTCCAGAAACGGCCGACCGTACTTGCGGAATTTCACTTCCCCTACACCTTTGACCTGCAGCATTTCGTCCTCGGTCTGCGGGCAGACCACGCTCATTTCGCGCAGCGTTGCATCATTGAAAATGATGTAGGAAGGCACATGCTCCTTGCTCGCAAGCTCGCGCCGGATGAGGCGAAGCTGCTCGAACACCGTCTCGTTGACCGCCGATGGCGATGAATCGCGGCGGCTGGCGCTGCGCGTGCTGCCGGCGGTGCGTGCAGGTCTCGGCACGCGCTGCATGACCTCGCGCTGGCCCTTCAGCACTTCAGCAGCCCCGCTCTGCAGCTTCACGACCGGATATTGTCCCTCTGTCAGCGCCAAATAGCCCTCCGAGATGAGCACATTGATCGTCTCGGATATTTCCTTCTCGGTTCGGTTCGACATGACGCCATAGGTGGGCAGGCGGTCAAAGCCGTATTCCAGAACCTTTTTGGCACGTGAGCCCTTTAAAACCGCTGCCACCATAGACACGCCAAACCGCTCGCGCATCCGATGAATGCAGGAGAAGATCTTCTGCGCATCCACGGTAATATCGATCAGCTCCCGATCGTCCGTGCAGGAGCTGCATGTGCCGCACGGCTTATCGTCGTGCTCCTCCCCAAAATAATCCAGCATGGCACTGCGCAGGCAGCGCGTTGTATAGCAGTAATCGATCATTTGCTGTAACTTGCGGTATTCATTATGCTTGCGCTCCGAATCCTGCGGGTTCTGTTCGATCAGAAACTTCTGGGTCATGATGTCCTGCGCGCTGAACAGCAGGATGCACTGGCTCGGCTCGCCGTCCCTTCCCGCACGGCCCGCCTCCTGCACGTAGGACTCCATATTTTTCGGCATATTGTAATGGATAACGTAACGCACATTCGATTTGTCGATCCCCATGCCGAACGCATTCGTGGCGACGATGACCCGAATATCGTCATACAGGAACGCTTCCTGGCTCTCGGCCCGCTCGGCATCGCTCATCCCGGCATGATACCGGCCTGCGAGCAATCCATGGGCCTGCAGCCGTTGACACAGATCATCGACCTCTTTGCGGGTGGCCGCGTAGATGATGCCCGGCTGGTGGGTGTGCGAAGCCGCGTAATTCAGTACGAACTCCCGCTTATTCTCCCCGCGCAGCACCGACATTTCAAGATTGTCGCGGCCAAGCCCTGTAACGAATACCTGCGGGTCATCTAGGCGGAGAAGACGCTGCATATCCTCCATGACCTCCGGTGTGGCCGTTGCCGTGAATGCCGCAACAATCGGCCTTCCGGGCAGCTCCGCGACAAATGGCGCCACTGAAAGATAGCTTGTCCGGAAGTCATGCCCCCACTGAGACACACAGTGCGCCTCGTCTACGGCGACGATGGAGATATCCAGGCTGGCCATTTCCTCACGGAACCAGTCCAGCTCAAGCCGTTCCGGCGCGACGTACAGCAGCTTCAAATCCCCCCGCTTGGCCGCGCGAATGCGCTCGTTCACTTCTTTGCCGCTCAGCGTACTATTGATGTAAGCGGCGTTGATGCCCGCCGTCGTCAATGCATCCACCTGGTCCTTCATCAAGGATATCAGAGGCGAGATGACAAGCGTCAGCCCCGGATGCATCAGGGCAGGAATTTGGTAGCAGATGGATTTTCCGCCGCCGGTCGGCATAATGCCGAGCGTATCCCTTCCGTGCAGCAGGCTGTCCACGATCTTCTTCTGACCTTCCCGAAAATCCGGATAACCATAATACCGCTGCAGGTATTCCCGCGCGGCGTCCATATTCATGGATTCTCTATCATTCGTTTCCACATTCATGGATAAAAACTCCTTATATCACTACTTTGCAACTAATTTATTCGTCCTGTCGCCCGATTCGAGCTGGATCGATTGCCATCTTAGGCAGACCCCGGACCACGAACCGTTCCCACAGGGAAAAGTGCGCACCGTGTAAGCTGAAGCCGCATGATCGCGTCCTTCTTACCGGGCAGGGGTTCGAGCGGCTGCCGACCGTTAACAAACATACCATCCTTTAAGTTTAACGGTGTTTCAATGAATGGGCAACCGGATCAGGCAGGAAAAAGCATGGGGGTTAAAGAAGATAGTAGATCATCAGAAAACTAGGCATCGGTCTGTCATGACGGGTCTCGCAAATCTTATCATCAAAAGTTGGTGATTCTACAAAATGAACGAAGAGCATGGCGAAATCATTGCCCAAGCCATCCAATATATGAAGGAGCATCTGGACGAGCCTTTAACTACCCGGCAGCTGGCGGATCAGGCGGGGTATAGTCCGTTTCATTTTTCAAGAATATTCAAAAAAGCCACGGGCATATCGGTAAGGCACTATCTATCCGCCCTCCGGGTTGAATCCGGCAAATCGGAGCTGCTGAAAGCCCCCTCCCTGCTGGTCAAGATCGGGATGCATGTCGGACTTACAAGCCCGGGCACCTTCAATACGCGTTTCAAGCAATTTGTCGGTCTCTCTCCGAGCAAATTCCGTTCCGTCTCCGAGTCCCTTCATCAATATGTCAATCAATATAGACATAAGCCGCTCAGCTTCAAAGACGAAAAATCGGGGAGACTGCCGCGGGTTCATTGCCGGATCGAGGCCCCTTCTGCTTTTCACGGCATCATCTACGTGGGGCTCTTCCCAAGACCTGTACCTGATCAGAAACCCGCCGCCGGCACCGCCGTTAACCTGAAGCGGAGAACCTGCGTCATTACCGGGATTCCTCCAGGCACATATTACGTACTGGCAGCCGGTATTCCGTGGAGCCTGAATCCGAAGGACTACTATTTGCTGAACCATTCGCTGCGAGGCAAGCTGGACACGCCTGTTCATATCAATGAAACGACGGATATTAGCGTGGCCATCACGCTTAGGGAGCCCCAGCCGTATGATCCGCCCATCGTCGTGAATTTGCCGCTGCTGCTGTTCGAAAAGGACCGGAGCAACTCAGCAAAGTAGAAGAATTCCCCTCCGATTTTCCCCGTTATAATGGGACGAAGAGGAATGTATTAGGATAAATCCGTTGTCAGGGTTACCGGTTGAATGGAGGAGAAGTGGATATGATCATCACGCAGGAAGCACAGATCCAGGCTGACATAACGCTCGTATGGCGCGCGTGGACGGAATCTGCACGCATTACGGAATGGTTTGCGCCGGCAGCCGATATTGAAGCCCGGGAGGGAGGAAAATTCGAGCTTTACTTCAACCCCGGGGATAAAAGCAGCATGAGCACAACCGGATGCACTATCCTGAAGTATCAGGAGCCGCACACGTTAGCTTTTGAATGGAAAGGGCCCGATCCGTTTGCGGACATCATGAACCGCAGCGATGAGCTTACTTGGGTTGAAGTCATTCTCGCCCAAGAGACGGAAGAGACACGGGTAACGCTTAAGCATCATGGCTGGAAGGACTCTGCCGACTGGCAAGCAGCGAGGTCGTGGCATGTTAAAGCGTGGGAGGATATGCTCGCAAGCCTGAAATCCCGCATGGAATCGGGACAGGGCCTTCTCTGCTGCCAATAGCTTCAGGAGCGAATAATTGGGGGATAATTTTGGGGAAATCAAGATAGCTTTGGCAGCAAACCAAAGGTTCATCTTGCAAGCGTATCTTCAAAACATCCCCTACCATAGAAGGATACTTTGCGACCGCAAGGTATCCTTCTTTTCGCGTTATGGAAATTCCGCTCCACAAGGGGCCCAAATTTAATCCCCTCATCCAATCCTTTTGTTACTCCCCGCCTTAATTCGGGTAAGAACATCATGATATCTGGCGACATCCCGAAGCATCGACTAGGAATCGTCATGATGGGAAAGAATAACACGAACCTGATATATCAATCACAAGGGGAAATTCATATGGATATTACACCGGAACAGCGTGTCACCTTACATGGCTTCAACAACCTGACCAAATCTCTCAGCTTCAATATGTACGATGTATGCTATACGAAAACGAGGGAGGAGCGGGAGGCTTATCTCGAATACATTGACGAGCAGTATAATGCCGACCGGCTGACGAAAATTCTAAGCCATGTCGCCGATATCATCGGCGCGCATGTGCTGAACATCGCCAAGCAGGATTACGTTCCGCAGGGGGCCAGCGTAACGGTCCTGGTATCCGAAGGCCCGGTCGTCGAGGTCCCCGAGGAATCATATGATGAATCACCGGGTCCGCTGCCGGACAACGTGATGCTTCAGCTCGACAAGAGCCATATTACCGTGCATACGTACCCCGAATTCCATCCGGATGAAGGCATCAGCACCTTCCGCGCCGATATCGACGTGTCCACCTGCGGCGAAATATCGCCGCTGAAAGCGCTGAATTATTTGATCCACTCCTTCGATACGGATATCATGACCATCGACTACAAAATCCGCGGCTTCACTCGCGATATTCACGGCCATAAGCTGTTTATCGACCATGAGATCAGCTCGATCCAGAACTATATCCCGGACGAGGTCAAAGAGATGTTCGATATGATCGACGTCAACGTGTACCAGGAGAATCTGTTCCACACCAAATGCAAGCTGAAGCAATTCGACCTGGATAACTACTTGTTCGGATACACGAAAGACAAGCTGTCCCCTCAAGAGCAGAAGGAAATTACCGAGCGATTGACGCTCGAAATGAACGAAATTTACTACGGCAAAAATATGGATTGAGTCCTTCTCTTCACCTAAAAAAGCCTCCGGCAGATGAACAACATATCTGCCGGAGGCTATTTGTGCTGCATTGCCAAGGCAATTGCCCCGGCGAGACATGCTGATCTGGCCGCAAACCTTGTCCGTTAGAATTGTACTGAAAATCCATCAAAGCGGTGGATGCCTGTCCCGAAGCGGACCAGATCCTTCTCCTTAAGCTCCCTGGCGGCCTCCCGGACAACCTCCAGCAGCTCCGGAGGAAGCCCGAGCCGGTTATGCCCCCCGTAAATTTGCGTTACGCCTTCGATAGCCGCAATCCGTTCCAATGAGCGGACGAGATCCTCCGGACTCGTCGTCGGATAGAACGCGTATACGGGAGTTTCGTCATACAGCAAATCCCCGGTGAACAGATAGCCTCTGCTCGTATCGAGAACAGCGATATGTCCGGGAGAATGGCCCGGGGTATGATAGATCACCAGCCTTCGATTCCCCAATTCAATCTCGTCCCCGTCCCGCAGCAGACCTGTAGGGCGTCCTTGGTACGGTGTATACGTAACGGGATTGAATGAAGCCGGCACCGGTCTCGTAATGTCACGCGAAATATCCTTCCGGATCTGTTCGATCGACAGCTTCTTGATTCCGCTGACAAGCCAGTCCTCCTCGGCCTCATGCACGTAGATTTCATCGTACTGGCCGTGGCTTCCGATGTGGTCGGCGTGAACGTGAGTCGTCAGCACCATAATGGGAAGGTCGGTTAGCTGATCGGTCATCCGCCTGATATTATCGATGCCGAGCCCCGTATCGATAAGCGCTGCCCGTTCACTGCCGAGCAGCAAATAGGAGTGGACCTTTTCCCAATGGCCGAATTCACTGATTGCATAGGTCGCCTCGTCCAGCTCGGATACCGTAAACCAGGCATCATCGATGACGATGTTATGCCGCTTGTTTTCCATATGTATTCTATCCTCCATCCTGCTGTCGTTCTTGACTGTCCGTCCCTTCGTCTCCATCGGGAAACGCGATCAAGGACATCCGGTAGCTTTTCTCATCTTCGGATCGCGAAGCCTCGCTTGCTTCCGTATTCCGCATGGTGAAATGCTTGTCCATCAGCTGCTTGAATTCTTCAATAAACGCGTGGAAGCTCTCCTCCGTTGCATAGAAGCTGTAAGTGGAGGCAATGTTCTTTCTCTTGCTCTCATGGGTGGGATCCAAGGCAAAGGATGCTGCTGGCGCATGCTCGACTTGGGATCGCGTAGTATCGAGCGTCTCAAGAAATACCTGCCTTGAGGTTTCGACCAAATCCAGGCTGGGCAGCAGATGCTCCTCGGGAATAAACCGGCTTGCAGCAGCCCGGTAATATTTCTGAACGATGCCGTTCTTCTCCTCTTTCCGGACAACCCGGATAACGCCGTGCTTCTCCAGCTCCCTGAGATGAAAATAGATATTATTGCGGGTAATCCCAAGCATTTCTGCCAGCTGCTGGCCGGTATATTCATTTTTCACAAGATTCATCAGCATTTTCGTCCGCAAGGGATCGGCAATCGCTTTAAGCTGCTCATGCGTTGAAATTTTGTAGACTGCAGTAAAATCCATTTATCCACCTCCGTATTTTTTACCGGTAAAATTAATTTTACTGTTATGGATGATCATATCCGGTTTCCTCCCATTGGTCAATACTTCCAGTCTCTTTCATTTTGGGTTATCTTCACTCTTACAAGTCATGTTCATCCTCTCGAACCCTCCAATCTCCTGGAATTGCCGCCGAACGGGAACCTTTAGATGGGGCTGCCGGCCGAACGGGACGTTCTTCAAAACCGCTGTCGTCCGCCTTGATCTATCGCTCGCAAATTTTCGAATACAGAATGAAGTATGGTATATTAACCACGAATGGAAGGATGTTCAATGAATCGTAAAAAGGATGTGCACGATGTTTGACCCGACGGTATTTGAAAATTTAAAAGTAGGCATTGAGAACGTAATATACGACTTGGACAATCTGGATGAGCTCGTCCTCATTACCGGTCGGGAGGATCTGCTGGACATGGCCGTCATGTCGAGAAGCTTCAGCCTGACGTTTGAATTGAGGGGTCTGAAGGAGGCAGCTGCGGAAATTCGGCTTGATGCCGGACTTCAGGAGCTTGCGGCCGAGATATTGGAAACACCGGGGAAGCAGCCGGGCTGCGAGCTGAAAGTCCGCTTTTATAAAAACGTGAAGAGGATTGAAGATGAATGCGCGGCAATTTCCCGGATCGTTGCCGCCATATGGGAACCCGAGATTCCCCCGGTGCAGACCGTAACCTACATCGTTGGAGAAGAAGCAGATGGATATCGCAGCATGACCGAGGTACGGTTCTCGCGCACCATTAACGAGGAGCAGATGGAGGACATCCCGAATTTGGCGGATCATATGCTCCAGACGCTGGAACAGTTGAATCGGATCTAAGTGCTGTTAGATTGAGATGGGGGCGAGGGTTCTTCTTCCTTGTCTCCCAAGCAAAAAAATCCTGACGGATGGTATCCGCCAGGATTTATCTTTATGCGACCAGCAGCCGGATCCAAATCTCCGACGGATCCTGAACGAACCAAGCGCCCTCCCGTTGTACAGGAGTAAAGCCTGCCTCGCGGATTCTCCCGGTTACTGCTTGAAGCTCCTCGTCGCTTGGAAGCAAGATGGTAAAGCTTTCGATACCGGCTGCACGGCGCGGCGTATTCGGAATGCCGATACCGGCCCATGTGTTTAACCCGATATGATGATGATATCCGCCTGCGGAGATAAACAGGGCGGCTCCGCCGTAATGGGCGGTCAGCTCAAACCCAAGCGTATCGCAGTAGAACGCACGGGCCTGGTGAAGATCCGATACATGGAAATGCACATGTCCGATGACGGTATTTTCGGGAAGTCCGTTCCATTCCTTATCCGCGGACAGAGCAAGCAATCCATCGATATCAACCGGATCGGTTGTCATGATGTATTCCCCTTGAGCATCCCGCTTCCAGGTTTCGCGAGGCCGGTCGGCGTAGATCTCGATGCCGTTGCCATCCGGATCATTAATGTAGAGCGCTTCGCTGACCAGATGGTCCCCTTGACCGACTGAAATATGATGGGCGAGCAAATTCCGCAGCGCAAGCCCCAGACTAACCCGGTCCGGTACCAGAATGGCGAAATGGTACAACCCGGCTGTACGTGTCTTGGACTCCTCGAACCCCTCAATCTCCTCAAGCGTTAACAGGGTTTCTCTGCCGTCTGCCGTAAGCTCGGCAACTCTGCCGTGCTGTCGCAGCATTCTTAAACCTACCACTTCCGTATAAAAACGAACCGATTGCGCCAAATCGCTAATGCGCAGCGAGACGGCGCCCAGCTTCGTCGCTGGATGCAAAACAGCCGACATTACCTCACTCCTGACTCTTCCTTTATTTTATTAGAAACGAAAACGTGCTCCGTGTTAAAACAAGCTCTTACCAAAACTTTCAAACGAAAGCTGCGGGCAGAATGGAACCTCATCGGTTACAGCGTGCCCTTTTTGCGAAATAATAACGAAGATCGATGTTTATGAAAAACGATGTTTATATAATTATTATAGTTACTAAATTTTATAAAGTCAAATATCCGTTTACCCCGAACGCCTACCCCTTATTGCCACAGCTTGCAATCAAGCTTCGGATTTCGATGATACCGTATGTATGCTCCCTGTGCATGAAAGAGCATGATTCACCCAAAATGAACGCATTTATAAAACTCTCTCCATGACAAAAAGGAGCCTCCTTGGCAACAACGCTAAGAGAAGGCTCCTTTTCGGGAATCCGGGCGCTTAGAACATCGGGAAAACATATTTAATCAGGAAATACAAAAATCCGAAAAAGATAATCAGATATGCCACATACTTGATTAACGTAGATGCCACCCTGCTGGAGTCATTCCTCTCCTCCACGTTACGGGTTTCGATTTCTACATCGCGATCAACGCGCCTGCTCATCATCTCCACCTCCATCCGTTCTACGCATGCGTAAGATGCTGGAATGCTCTCGAAGCTTACTACTCATTACACGCGCGTGCACGGCTTGAACCAGGCGGCAAGGCCACCCTTATGCGTCTATAGAATACCGATCAAAAGAGGCAGCAAGATGAAGGACGCCAGAGTTGTCCATAGGATGCAGCGCGATACGAGCTTTGGCGCAGCATCATATTCCTCCGCCAGAATGACGGCATTAACCGCTGCCGGCATGGCCGACAGGATGAGGATGACGGCGAACAGCGTTCCCTTGATCGACAATGCGGCCAGCAGTCCCCACGCCACAAGCGGGGCGACGAGCATCCGCATGCTCATGCCGGACCAGAATCCGATCTTCGATACCGAACGGGCTGCATCGCTGTCACGAACGCCAACCATCTGTGCCCCCAGGATCACCAGCGCCAGCGGGGCATAAGCGGCTGACAGCATCGATATTCCCGTATCCAGTCCTTGAGGAGGCTCGAATCCGGTCACGCGAATGAGCACAGCCAGCATAGCGGCATATACCGAAGGAAGCGTAAAGACGGATTTTACGGCTTTGGCTGCCGAGAAATGGGATCTCGCCGCCAAATAAACGCCTAGCGTATTCATAATGATAATCTGTACGATCACATAGACGGAGGCTTTATCAAGACCTGCCTGTCCGAAAGCGAGTAGAACGAGCGGCAGACCGTAATTCACGCTGTTGGTAAAGATCGTGGTCAGTGCAAGACCGGACCGTTCCGTCTGGGACAGACCGAGCATTTTTCCGGCTAACGAACTGAGAAGCCACAGCACAACAACATTCAAAAGACAGAAAATGATCGTGACGTTCACTTCGCCAGAGGTTATGGAAGCATTCGCCAAGGTTTCGAAGATGAGTGCCGGACTCATGACATAGAGAGACAGGGCCGAGAGCGCCTTCGTCTCAAGTCCCTTGAACCGTTTCAGCAGCGCACCGCCGATCACGGGCAAAGAGATTGGCAGGAACACGCCGACCATCGTAGTTAAGAAAGAAGAAATCACAAAGCTCACCCTTATCCAAAAACTGTCGCTGTTCCCTCCATCCTACTCCATCCTGAAGCTCACGTCCAAGACGCAATGACTATAGCTCTAATAGGCGAGCGTTATACATTTTACCCGGGGGCATCCCAATTGCCGCTTGAAATTACTACAATTCCTAGTATAATACTTGGTAAAACGCAAAGCGTACATTAAGGGGGACGTTCACATGCATTATCATAATATGCAGCACACCTCATTATCCCTCGATGACTATCTCGATCTTCTGAATCTGGCAATTCGTTTGGGTGATGAGCATTGGCAAGCCGAAATTATCAGTACGCTGAAGCAGATGCAGGAACCGCCGGAGATGTGCTCAGACAAAGAGGAATATTCCGAGCAAGAGCTGTGGCAATGCATCGATCAAATCAACAACCGGATGCACCAGCTGTACGCCGAATTGAAGGCAACCCAAGATGAGAGCATGCAGCGTAAATTGCTCGACCAGATGTGGGAGCTGAAAATCGCGCGAATCGAGGTATTTCGGAAACTAAAATCGATTTATCAATAACTGTAACGTTACCTAAAAACGGCGGTGTCCTAATTCAGGACGCCGCCGTCGTTTGCTCGAGAGGAATGCATTATCTGGCTGTATTCTGCAGCGAGAGGTTGTAGCATACGAACTCGCTGTCCTCCACGTATCCGGCCGATTCATAGAGCCGTCGCGCAGCGAGGTTCCCGGGATGGGTTGACAATGTAAGCCCGGCGGCCCCTGACCGCACAGCGTGCTCCTTGGCTTGATTAAGCAGCATCCGTCCGATCCCATGCCCCCGGAATTCCTTCGCGACATAAAGATCGTTCAAGATCCATAACCGGGACATCGAAAGGGAAGAGAAGGACGGATACAGCTGCACAAAGCCTGCAGCTTCCCACGCGGCGTCTGCGGGCTCCTGAAATGCAGCCGCAACGAAGATGACGGAGTCCCGCAGCTCTAGCCGCTCCCCGATAAACCGGGCCGCTCCGGCCGCATCATCCGGCTTACCGTAAAACATGCGATATTGATTAAACAAAGCTGCGACAGCGTTCAAATCACAGCCGTCAGCCTGATGGATCCGAAGCTTCGATCCCATGAAACTTTCATTCCTTTCTTTCGCATGACGTGATAATCCCTAGTTTAGCGAAAGCTTCAGTCTTATGGGTATGGAGAGATCCGGCGAAGATTTGCATTTCGGAACAATCCTTGCCCTCTGCGCATCTCCTGCCTCCTTTTGCTGTTCCCTAACGTTCTCTCCCACGCTGGTCATTGCGAGCAGTAACGCTCTCGATATTCATCCTCCAGCATGCTCATCCAGATTGAATCATGGTAGCGGTGATTGAAATACAGCGCATCCCGCTGCACGCCTTCTCTCTTAAAGCCCACCTTCTCATAGGCTTTGATCGCCCGCCCGTTGTAGAACACCTGGAGCTCAATCCGGTGAAGATTCAGAATGCCGAAGCCATATTCCAGCAGCAGCTTGATCGATTCCGGTCCGTATCCCTTACCGAGATGCTGCTCCGAATCAATCGCAATCCGCAAGTTGGCATTCCGGTTAACTTGATCGATGTCCTGCAGCGCAATATCGCCGATTACCGCATCGTCATCCCGAAGCGCAATCAGAAGCAGCACGGCTGCATTGTCCCCTGATTTGGCCTCGATATACCGGCGGACCTCCTCAAGCGTGAATGCCCGCCGGGTCCCTGTCAGCCGCCTGATCTCCGGGTTGAACAGCATTTGAAAATATCCTTCGGCATCCTCAGCCGATACGGGTCTTAGATACACCCGTTCTCCCTCCAGCAAACGTACCGGCCGAGGGTTCCATAACGTGGATGGTATGCTCATATTAAATGTGCCCTCCTGTTTTGTTTCCAGCTTAAATCCCTTATACTATATCAATGAATTGACCATAGCTGAATATACAGTTTTGAATCTATAAAAGGGACAGATTTTGCATGAAACAGATTCAGGTTCCGATCCACCAAACAGAGATGATGTCCGCTCTCGCGGGCTCCTCCGCGCCACTGTACGTCCAGGCGTATCAGTACATGAAGCGGGAGATTATCGCCAGCCGATGGCTCAATCAAGCCCGTCTGCCCTCCGTTCGCAAGCTGGCTGAGCTTCTTGGAATCAGCACGACGCCCGTCGAAATGGCTTACCAGCAGCTGCTCGCCGAAGGGTTTATCGTCAGCAGACCGCGAAGCGGGTATTTTGTGCAGACGCCGGACGATATCTTTCCGCTCCCGGCAGCACCGCCCCCGACGAACGGCCCGAAGCTCAAGCGACATCATCATTTTCCGTTTGATTTTCATATGTCCAAAAATGAGTATCGTCATTTTCCCGTCGCAGCCTGGAGGAAAGCATACAGCCGATGCCTGCAGGAGGAGTGCGCAGCGGAGATGCTGTTTTACGGCGATCCACAGGGAGAAGAGGGCCTTCGCCGTGAAATTGCAGCCTACGCAAAAAGCGTGCGCGGGGTTCAATGCACGCCCGAGCAGGTCATTATCGGTTCGGATCCCTATCCTCTGCTGGATATCATCTGCCGCCTGCTACGCCCATACGGGGACCGGGTCGGCGTTGAAAATCCGGGCTATCCCCAGTATCCCGAAGCGTTCAGGCAAAACGGCCTTCAGGTCATGCCGCTGGCCGTGCACGAGGACGGCATCCGCCATGAAGACCTTCAAGGGAGCGGGGTCAAGCTAGTAACGGTGTCGCCATCGCATCAGTTCCCGACCGGCGTCACCATGCCGATCTCGCGGCGGCTGGCTCTGCTTCAATGGGCTCACGAGACCGAAGGGTTTATTATCGAGGATGACTACGACGGAGAATTCCGGTATTACGGCAGGCCCATTCCTTGCCTGCAGGGCCTCCGGTCCGACGGCCGGGTCATCTATATGAGCGGGTTCTCACAGGTTCTGTCCCCCGCGATCGGGGTCCATTATATGATACTGCCCGCAGTCCTGCTGCCGGCATACCATCATTTGAAATTCCACTTGTTCCTGGAATGCACCGCCTCCAGACTGCAGCAGCTGGCCCTCGAACGCTTTATGAAAGAAGGCTATGTAGACCGGCATCTCCGCAAAATGAGGATGCTGCTCAGAAAGAAGCATGATCGCCTGATTGCTTCGATCCAGCGATACTTCGGAGAACGGGCCGTCATTAGCGGGAATGGAGCGGGATTTCATCTCATGCTGTCCATCACGCATCCGCTGTCCGCCCATGAGCTCGAGACCCTGGCCGAACACGCGGGAATCCGCGTAAGCGCTGCGGATTATACGTGGCTCCCTGACACCCGTAGCTGCACGGCAACGGATCGCAGATCATTCATCGTCGGGTTCGGCGGTCTTCTGGAGGAAGAGATCGACGAAGGAATGAAGCGGCTTGCATCCTGCTGGCTGTCAACGTGACGAATTTCATCTACATAAAAAAACAACAAAAAGGACTGCCCATGACTCGCATGGAACAGTCCTGCCGGATAAAGGGTTGGATCGATGATGCAGCCAGGATCGCCTGCCAGGCAGGAGCCTCACTGCATGCAAGAAGGCTTTCAATACGCCAATCCTCCGGATGCCGGCTTAAACCGAACGGCCCACGATGACAAGATCCCGCTTAACCCCGTCCAGCTCGGCAACGCCCGGGAGAAGCCCCCACTGTTCGAAGCCGAATTTCCGGAGCAGCTTAAGGGAGGGCTCATTGTGGCCAAATACGAATCCGACCAGATTGCTGACGCGAAGCCGCGGACATTCCTCCAGCGCCTTGGCGATCAGGATGCTGCCCGCGCCGATCCCCCGAAACTTCTCATTCACGTAGATGCTGATTTCGGCTGTTCCGTTATAAGCAGGACGCCCGTAAAAGGATTGAAAGCTCATCCAGGCGACGATTTCGCTTCCAAAACGCATAACCCACAGCGGACGGTGGTCCTCGCTGTGCTCTTCGAACCAGCGAATGCGGCTCTCCACCGTCACCGGCTCCAGATCGGCGGTAACCTTTCGGCTTTCGATCGTAGAATTGTAGATGTCGACAATAGCCGGCAAATCCTCCATTACGGCATAATCGATCTGATATTGATGCGCTGTCATGTGCTACCTCCGAGTCGATGAATGTTGAATGTCAGATTGTGATGACGATGACTGCTATGAGGTCTATTGTACAGGAGGAAGCGGGATTACGCCTTATTTTTCTGATCAGGGATTAATTTACAAATGTGTTGCGCACCCGCTCGGACCGGATGAAATACGGAATCCAGATGCAGGCATAAATCATGGAGCGGACAATTTGGGTTGCAGATTGCCCGTCGTCGGTCTCGGCCAGCAGTTCGATTTGACTGGCAACGGCGAAGTCTGCAATGCCGAACAAAAGGCTGGCGATAATATAGCCGATCATCAATTTCGGGAATGCCCTTTTCTTGCCGTACATCAGGAACAATGCAATAATGAGGCCAATCACAAATAAAACATTCATTACCGTCTCGAACAGAATTAGCGGGGCCAGCATGGCGTCATAATAAGGAGATGACGGATCTGTGAGCACATCCCATACTTCGGACTCATAAAGCGGCAGCACATTCGTAATGAGCAGGGCGGTAATCGTAATCAATGAAAAATAAATGGAGATCTGAACGAGGACCAGCCAGCCCCCAAGCCCTTCAACCGGTGGTTTCAGCGAATAGCTCTTCTGCTTCCCCGGCTCATGCGGCGGCATCTGCCCGTTCTCTTGAAACGGATTCGGATCCATGAATAAGTACTCCTTCCAGCATTATGTAATTTCTAACTATGGATCATTATATAGAAAGGACTAGCTCTCATAAAGGGAAACTTTACTTCGGCAGCCGAACGATATACCCTTACATTAGTAGCTATACGACCGTTGTTACCATGAAAGGAATGAACCCTGATGAATGAACGTTTAAACACGCTGCTCCAATCCATGAATTCGCACGGCTGGGATCATGCGCTGATCACGGATCCCAAGCATGTCTATTACTTGACCGGATTTGCCAGCGATCCCCATGAGCGTTTTCTCGGCCTGCTCCTCTCCTCAGGGAGCGAGCCGGTCCTGATCGTACCCGCCCTGGATGCCGCCGCTGCCGAGGCGGCATCGTCCGTCAAGAACATCGTGACGCATCAGGATACCGATAATCCGTATGCTGTGCTTCAGCGCTCCCTTCGCGGCTCTGCCGGCACGGTGGCTGTGGAGAAGGAGCAATTGACCGTCTCCCGCTTCGAGCAGCTGCAGCAGCATGTGGACGCCTCTGCCTTCAAGGATGCCGGTCCCGTTCTTCGCGAGCTGCGGGTGCGGAAATCGCCGGAGGAGGTATCGCTGATCAAGCATGCCGTCAAGCTAGTGGAAGAGGTGCTGCGGCAAGGCTTGAAAAAGGCAAGCATCGGCGTTAGCGAGCTGGAGCTTGTGGCCGAGCTGGAATATTTGATGAAGAAGCTCGGAGCGGATGCCCCTTCGTTCGCGACGATGGTGCTGTCCGGGCCAAACACGGCGCTTCCTCACGGCGTGCCGGGGGGCAGACGGATCGAAGCGGGAGATCTGCTTATGTTCGACCTGGGCGTATATGCGGGCGGCTATGCCTCGGATATTACCCGTACCTTTGCTGTCGGCGACTTGAAGCCGGATGCCGTTCGCATCTACGATACCGTTCTGGCCGCGAATCAAGCCGCGATTCAGGCGGTGAAACCCGGTGTTACATACGGATCGATCGACCGGGCGGCAAGAACCGTCATTGAGCATGCGGGTTACGGCCCCGCCTTCGTTCATCGCCTTGGTCACGGCCTCGGGATGGATGTCCATGAATACCCGTCCGTGCATGGGCTGAACGAGGATGTGCTGCAGGCCGGCGCTGTGTTTACCATCGAGCCCGGCGTATATGTACAGCATGTCGGCGGCGTACGCATCGAGGACGATGTCCTCGTTACCGAGACCGGCGCCCTGGTGCTAACCACATTTCCGAAGGAGCTGACCGTCATCGGGTAATCCAGGTCCGCTCCTTAGCTAAGCTATTGTACGAATAGCCCTTCATACGACAAAAAGGCCATCCGCAAGGCGTTATCTTCGCCTTGCCGGATGGCCTTTTTTTACTTTGGATACTGCTCTGCTTTTCCCGCTATGCACGATGCACGGTCCGAGACATCCCAGGATGGCTGTTGAATCCCTGAGCGTTTACTACTGGACCATATCAAGTTGAATGTTTTTATCGTTATATACATCCTTATCCACTTCATTCATCACTTTCCCCGTAATGACGCCTGCCGTCATGGAATCATTGACGTTCAGCGCCGTCCGGCCCATATCGATCAACGGCTCGACAGAAATCAGCAGTCCCGCCAGCGCTACCGGCAGGTTCATCGTGGAGAGAACGATAAGCGATGCGAACGTAGCCCCGCCCCCGACGCCGGCGACACCGAATGAGCTGATCATGACGACAACGATCAAGGTCAGGATGAAGGACCATGAGGTCGGATCAACGCCGGCGGTCGGTGCGATCATAACGGCCAACATGGCAGGATAAATGCCGGCGCAGCCGTTCTGCCCGATCGTGGCGCCAAGCGATGCGGACAGATTCGCGATCCCCTCCGATACGCCGAGCTTCTTGCTCTGCGTCTGGACGTTAAGCGGGATGGTCGCCGCGCTGGAGCGCGAGGTGAACGCAAACGTCAGCGTCGGGAAGACCTTTTTCACATACGTAAACGGATTGAAGCCGAACAAGGCGAGCAGCACAAGATGGACAATAAACATGACAATCAACGCCACGTAGGAAGCCAAGACAAAATCAATCAGGTTCAAAATAACCTGCAGATTCGTCGTCGCGATGGTCTTGGCCATCAACGCGAGAATGCCGTAAGGCGTCAGGCGAAGCACAAGCGTCACGATGCGCATGACAACCCCATAGACCGAGGAGATGATGCCGCGGAACGTATCGGCCTGCTCTTTATTTTTCCGGTCCAGGCCAAGCACGGCAATCCCGATGAAGGCCGAGAAAATAACGACCGCGATCGTGGACGTTCTTCTCGCGCCCGTCATATCCTCAAACGGATTGCTCGGTATGAAATCAAGGATCTGCTGCGGCAGCGTACGATCCTCGATGTCTCCAAGCCGCTCCTGCAGCAGTGCGCCCTGCTCCTCCTCTGCCGCTCCGCCCTGAATGTTGACCGCAGACAGATCAAAGGACAGCGCGGTCGTGATCCCGACGGTCGCGGCCACCGCGGTCGTCAGCATTAGCACGGCGATGATGAGCCCGCTCATTTTGCCGAGATTGCGCCCGCCCTTCAGCTTGGTGATAGCCGAGATGATCGATACCATGATCAGTGGAATGACCATCATCTGCAGCAGCCGGACGTAGCCGTAGCCGACCAAATTGAACCAATCCGCTGAATCGGCCACGATATCGGAGTCAGAAGTGTAAACGAGCTGCAGAACGACGCCGAACAGAACGCCCAGACCCAAGCCCGCGAAGACACGCTTGGTAAACGAGTAATGCTTTTTCTGCATCCAGTACAAAATACCGACCAGCAGAATCAAAACAAGGACATTGATAACGACCCAAAGCGTTTCCATCCTTTGCTTCCTCCATTCTCATTTCGGATTAAGTTGTACCATCCTTGTGGGGATAAGTGCGCTAGTATGTATTCATTTCCAACTCACCGCCCACTCTAAACATTACATTACCCGTTCTTCCCGATTCTTATCGGAAATTGGTACTCCCGGCATCCGATCAATTCGATTATACAGATCGGATTACCAAGATAAATTCATTTACTTCTATCCTATCCCCAATGCTGGAGGAGCAGAACCACAAATAACAGAACGGCTGCTTCAAGCAGTTCATTCAATGCGCCGTAGGTGTCTCCCGTGAGGCCGCCGAGGCGCCGGCTCATACGTCCTGCTACGGCCGCTCCAATCAACCAGGTAAGGAACGGCGCAAGAACGAGTACCGCTAATCCGGTGATCCAAAGATGTGTTGAATCCGTGACCAGCCCCAGCGTGACGATGACCCCGAGCGTGACCAGAACCGCCATCAAGCCGGCCTGCAGCCTCCGCAGGCTGGATAATCCGCTGAACAATGCAGCCAGCCCTTCGCTGCCTCTTGCTACAGGCCAGCGGTACATTGCGTGCACCATAAACCAACGGCTCCAGACGGGTGCGAGCACAAGCAGAAGAGCTTCCTGCTTCAAGTCCCCGCCCGACAGCTCAAAAATCGATTGAATCAGCGAAGCCTTCAGCAGCAGAAGCAGCGTGCAGGCGATAACCCCCATTGCGCCAACCCGGCTGTCTTTCATAATCTCGAGCATCCGCTCCCGCGACCGATGGCTGAGGAGGGCATCCGCGCTGTCCATCCATCCGTCCAGATGAAGACCGCCCGTCAGCCCCACCCAGACGGTCAATGTGATAACCGATGCCGGAAAGACCGGGAGAGCTAAGCTTAATCCCCACCCCAGCAGCGCCACTGTCAGGCCGATCACGCCCCCTACCAGCGGATAAAAGACAACGCTTCGCTGCTGAACCTCCGGGGTAAAGGGGATCTCCCGCCGGATCGGAAACCTTGATAAAAATTGAAAAGCGGCCGCAGCCGCTTCCATCATCCTGTTCATATTCGATACTCCCTGCTCTTGATTTCCATCGGAATCCCCGCGGTTACGAGAAATACTTCATGGCAGATCCGTGCCAGCCGCTGGTTCATCATCCCAGCCCAATCGCGGAATATTCGGCCGAGCGGGTACTCGGGGACGATCCCCGATCCCACTTCGTTCGTTACCAGAATCACCGTTCCGGGATACGTCTGAACGGCTCGGGCCAGCCTGCCGATATCCAACTGCAGCCGTTCCTCCATAGCCGCAGCTCCTTCCGGCTCGACCTGGAGCAGCACGTTCGTGAGCCACAGCGTCAGGCAATCCACGACGACCGCTGGCGCATCCGATGCCGATTGGCCGAGCGTTTCGAGCAGCTCCGGCAAGGCGACGGGCTCTTCGACCGTCTCCCAGCGATAATCCGCATCGCTGCGCCTATCCTGATGAATCCGAATCCGTTCCTTCATTTCATCGTCATACGCCTGAGCCGTCGCAATATAAAGGCCCGAGGACGACCGTTTCATGCAGAGCTTCTCGGCGAACGAGCTCTTGCCGCTCCGGGCACCTCCCGTTACGAGCGAGCTTAATGGGTTCATAATTCGCCTCCGCTTATTCCCGCGCTTTCGAAGGTTGCCATCTCGCTCATAATCCGGCAGGCGGCTTCTATCATATGAAGACATAACACGCCCCCGGTTCCTTCGCCAAGACGCATGTCCATATGCAGCATCGGAGACAGTTCCAGCGCTTGCAGCAGCAGGGCATGTCCACGCTCCTTCGAATTATGGGAAGCGATCATATAGGAACGCGATTCGGGGCAAATCGCCGCAGCGATCAGAGCGGCTGCACTGGATATGAAGCCGTCGATAACGACAGGGCAACCCTTGGCCGCCGCGCCGAGAATGAGTCCGGCCAGACCGCCGATCTCATACCCGCCGACCTTGGCCAGCACATCCACCGGATCTTCCGCCAGGGGGCGATTGACCGTAATGGCCTGCTCGACAACGCGGATCTTATGCATCAGCCGCTCGTCGCTAACGCCGGTTCCCCGCCCCACGACCTCAGCCGGAGGCTTGCCGGACAGAACCGCGAAGACGGCGGCGCTCGGCGTCGTATTGCCGATCCCCATTTCCCCGGTCACGAACACCCGGGTTCCATGGGAGTAGAGCTCGGCGGCTACCTCGGCGCCGGTCAGGATCGCCTGCTCCGCCTCCGCCCTCGTCATCGCAGGCCCTTTTGCAATATTTTTCGTTCCTTTATTAATTTTACGGGAAAGGAGACGTTCATGGGACAGATCCGCCGCAACGCCGATATCCACGCACAGCACGTCCGCGCCCGCTTGACGGGCCAATACGTTGACGGCAGCGCCGCCGTTCAGGAAATTCATGACCATCTGGGGCGTTACTTCCGACGGGAAGGCGCTGACGCCCTCCTCGCACACTCCATGGTCACCAGCCATGACCACGACGGCCTTTTTCTCGAATGAGGGCTTGATCGTCCCGGTAATTCCCGCGAGCTGAATCGCCAGCGATTCCAGCTTGCCAAGGCTCCCGGGAGGTTTCGTCAGCTTGTCCAAATAGGCGGCGGCTTCCGCCTGCGCCCTAGCATCGGGCGCGGTGATTGTTCCAACCGATCGCGTCAATCGGTCCATGAGCTCCTTCATGCACGAAGCCTCCTTTTTACTTATCTCGCTTGCTTTTACTTTATCCGAATCCGTGCGCTGCGGGCAAGGACAAGGCTTGCCGGTCCTTATTTTCTCGACCGGTTCGCGGTGAGCAGCACCTGCGGCGCGCCGTTCTCGGGGTGCTTGACGACGGAAGGCATGACCCGGAATATCCGGCTGATATACGCCTCGGTCAGCACTTCCTCCGGTGACCCCATTCCTGCAACGCGCCCCTCATGAAGCACGAGCAGCTTATCGCAAAACTGCGCGGCCAGATTCAAATCGTGCAGGACGCTGATTACGGTAATTTCCGACGTCTGTCTCCAAGCATCCACCATCTCCATGAATTGAAGCTGGTAATGAATATCGAGGTAGGTCGTCGGTTCATCCAGCATCAAGAGCGACGGCTCCTGCACCATCACCTTGCCGAGCGCAACCCGCTGCCGCTGGCCGCCGCTCAGCTCCGTAAGACGCCGCTCCTGAATATCGCGAAGCTCCAGCTTCTCCATGATGCTGTCAATCAGGGGTGCCGCATCCTGCTCCTCCCGACCAAGCCAGTTCAGGAATGGATAACGCCCCATCTCGAGCACTTCCCGTACTGTAAAATCAGTCGGGTCCAGTCCCTCCTGCTGGAGCACGGCAATAATTCGGGCGAGCGCCTTGCGGCTATAGCTTCCGATATCGCGGTCCAAAAGCCGAACACTTCCCTTGGAAGGCCGCTCCACACCGGACAGCAGCTGCATTAGCGTAGACTTACCGCTGCCGTTCGGCCCGATGATGCCCCACCATTCGCCTTTTCGGACCCGAAGCTCGACCTCCGACAATACCTGCGTGCGGCCATAGACCTTCGACAGCCCTTGGGCAACGATCATCATGAGAATCCCTCCCTGCGCCGCTTCTTGTTCCGGTAGAGCAAGTACGCAAAGAATGGAGCGCCGATAAACGCAGTGACCACCCCGAGCGGAATTTCAGTCGGAGCGAGCACGGATCGTGCCGCCGTATCGCACCACACCATGAATATAGCGCCTCCCAGCGCGGATATCGGAATAATGACACGATAATCCGAGCCCGTCATGAGTCGGATCATATGCGGCACCACCAGTCCCACAAATCCGATCACGCCCGAGACCGATACGGCCGCGGCTGCAAGAAGCGTAGCTACGACCAGAACGCTGGTCTTCAGCCGATCCACGTTCAGTCCCATATGGGCAGCCTGCCTTTCGCCGAGCGACAGCAGATTCAAAGCCCGCGAGCGGCTCCACAAATAAATAAGCCCTACCCCAAAATACGGGAAAAGGATGGCCACGTAGGACCATCCGCGCATGCTCAAGCTTCCCATCGTCCAGAACAGAATCTGGTTCACCGTGTCTTTGGACATCACCGTTAAGAAGGAAACGACGGCGCCGAGAAAGGATTGCATTACGACCCCGGATAAAATGAGTCCGTGCACCGGCAGCTTCCCCTGATCCCGTGCCAGCAGCAGAACGACCCACAGCGTACCCGCTCCGGTCAGAAAGGCAACCAGCGGCAGCGTGTAGCCTCCGGCAAAGGAATACTCCAATCCGAAAAAAATGAGGGACGCCGCTCCAAGCGCTGCTCCGGAAGACACGCCCAGCGTAAAAGGATCAGCCAGCGGATTGCGCAGCACGCCTTGAAACGCCGCTCCTGCCACCGCAAGCGAGGCGCCGACCAGCATTCCCAGCAGAATGCGCGGGAGCCTCACCTTCATTAAAATCTGCTCGGAGGATACCTCCCAGCCCGGGACGATCGCATCGCCGAGCCAAGGCAGCCGATGCAGCAGCATCGCTCCAATCTCGCTAACAGGCAGGTGGACCGAGCCGATTCCGAGGCTGACGATCAAAGTCAACAGCAGCAGGACAATGCCGGCCGTTCCGTAACCCGCCAGTTTTTGTCTCATGGTGTCATCAGTTCCGGATAAACGGCTTTGGCCACTTCAATCAAACCTTGCGTGACGCGCGGCCCCGGACGGCTCAGCAGATTATCGTCCATCGCAATGACCCGGTCGTTCTTGATCGCTTCGATCTGATCCCAACCGTCGCGCTCTTTAATCATCTGGTCCAGCGTTTTCTTGGTGGCTTCGTCGACAACATTGCTCGAATACAGAATGACATCCGGATTCGCCGCAATAATGTTCTCCTCGCTAATTTCGAACCAGCCCTCTGTATCCCCGGCTGCGTTGACGCCGCCGGCCAGCGTGATCATCTCATCCATGAACTCGCCTTTGCCGACGGTCCAGCCCGGCGAGAACTCGACGTACACTTTCTTCTTGTCCTCTTCCTTCACGGATTTCACCGCTTCCGTAACGCTTGCCAGCTCCTGCTGCATCTGCTCGACCACAGTCTGCGCTTCCTCCTGACGGTCGGTAATTTGTCCGACCAGCGTAATGGAAGACATGACTTCTTCAATCGTGGACGGATCGTTAACGAACAATTTCACGCCCATCCCGCGGAGCTTCTCCGCGTTTTCCGCATTCATCGACGCGCTGAACACGACATCGGCCTCGGCTGCGATTACAGCCTCTTCATTCACCTGGAAGCCTCCCATTTTCGGCTTGGATTTCGCGGCTTCCGGATAATCATCCAGATCGGACACACCTACGATTTCCTCGTCCAGCCCGAGGGCAAACAGCTTTTCCGTCTCGGACGGAGCCAGGGATACGATACGGGTCGGCGCCTTCTCGAAGGTGACCTCCGTTCCGGTCGCATCCTTAACGGTGAGTGGATACTGCGTCTTCAGCGCACCCTGCTCCTCCGCAGGCTGTTCAGCCGGCTTCTCCTGCTGGGCAGGCGTTTCCGAAGGCGCACTATTCGGCGCGGCATCCTCGGCGTTTCCGCAGGCGATCAGCGACAGCGCCATCAGCATCGCCACGATCAAGACGGACCATGATTTCAACATTGCTTTCATTTTCTTGTTTCCCCCTACGTCATCATTGAGAACCCTAGCCTGCATATTTCACAACTTCAATTCCGATCCTTACCGGGTATGAAAACGACTGTCCTCGCATGTATAAGGAGAGCCGGCTGGTTCCGCCGGGACCTAAACCTCCGGGTACCCCTGCTATCCGTTAGGAAGAGGAATACCGGTGTTTCCCCGGAGCGGGAATCAGGAGGCCGGCATTGCCTTCTCGTTCTCCAGCAAAAATCCCCGACTCCTTGACGAATAAGGAATCGGGGATTACGTTTCAGCTTCAGGACACCTGCGAATATAGATTGATCATCAACAAAGCGGCTTATTGCCGGAAAGCTGTACCTCCACAGCTCCTGCCGCTCCCGCGATCAAAACGGGTCCAAGTGAACGTAATCCTCTCCTCGAAGGACCGTCATTCATTGCCGAGGGCAGGTCTCCTGACTTACAGGCCTAACGACTTCTCCGCCTTCCCAAGCGCATCAGCGCCCAGTGGCATTAAGGAGGAGTCTCCTGCTTCACAGTGGCGGGACCGTGCCGGATTTGCACCGGCTTCCCTATTAACCCGAATGGCAGGCCGTCAATACCCGGCTGCCTGTCCAGGACCCTCGCAAATCATATGAATCATGCTTATATAGCCAAGCTGGATTTCTCTGAACACGATTATAGGGGATAACCCCCGCCCTTACAACTAAAGGATTATCCCATTCTTCGAGTATAATGGTACTGATAGTTCTCGTTATCGTTCATTATTCGCCTGAAATCACATCTTTTTGAAAACGGGGAGTGAATCCATGATGAAAATTCCTTCAAACCAAAAGCCAGAGAGACTTCGTCTGACCGTTCTGGAACCCGAGCATCTTCCCGTGCTGAGTCAATTCTCCCTCCCGGAGCACCAGCGAAGATTCACTTTGCTTCCGGACGATGCGATGAAGAAGCACGGTTATCCGCCCACGGAGGACAAGCTGCCGGTCGTTCTGCTCGCGGCGGATAAGCCCGTCGCCTTCTTCGTCCTGGATCGCGGGGAACGTATCGCCCGTTATACGCCGAACCAAAGCGCGGTGCTCCTTCGCGCCCTATCCGTTGATCACAAGGAGCAGGGGCGGGGCTACGGCCAGGCTGCCATGCGCCTGCTGCCCGAATTTATTCGCTCGCGACTGCCGGGAGTGAACGAGATTGCCCTGGCGGTAAACGACCGCAATGAGCATGCCCGTCACGTCTATCTTCAAGCCGGCTTTCGTGACAGGGGATACCGGGTCATGGGCGTGCAGGGCATCCAGCATATTTTGCATCTTGATCTGGAGATCCGTTGATGCTTTCTTGTGGATTGCCCAAGGTCCTTGCCAACGGGTATGGCAGGGCTGTCAGCTCATGATCTCGCCTTGCCAGCCCAGTCCGTTCCAAGCCAGCTTCAGTCTAAGCTCCTCACCCGGCAGGATGCGCAAGCTCCAAAAAGGGGTATCCGGAACCGTAGCCGCCGCAATCTGGCGAATCACGCCGCCATGCGTGACGACCAGCAGGTCGGGAATTCTTTGGGAATCCCGTCCTCTGGCTTCACCGTCCTCGTCCCTCTCAAAGCTGCGGCACATATCTTGATGCAATCCCGCCAAAAAATGCTGAATCCTGGACGCGAAGGCTTCCCAGCTCTCTCCGCCCGGCGGAGTAACAGCTGCCGGGTCCTCAATCCAGCGGCGATATAAAGGATTTCCTTTCAAATCCTCGTAGGTTTTCCCCTCCCATTCGCCGAAATGAAGCTCGCGCAGCCTGCTGTCATACACCGCTCCCGGAATTGGCAAAACTTCCGTATTACCATTTAAACCGGCACTTTGAACCCCGTTACCGGTCAGCAAATAGCGAAGGGTCTGCCTGCATCTGAGCAGGTCGCTGCAGTATATGCGTGCCCATTGCAGGCCTTGGAGCCGCCGCGCCAGCGGGGCCAGCCGTTCCAGCTCCGCGGATATCACGCCCTGATCCTCATGGCCGAGGTACCGCCGCTCCTGATTCCACCGCGTAACGCCGTGGCGGACCAGGTGCAGGACAACCTGCAGCGGACTCGTATCTTTTTCAAGCAGCTGAATATCCCCCTTATCCTCCGCATGGTATGCAAAGTGTGCAGGATGTGCATTCTTCACGTCCTTTGCGTCCTTTGCGTCCTTTGCGTCCTTTGCGTCCTTTGCATCAATCGCGTCTATCGCCTCATTCACGTCGTTCGCTTTGTTCAAGGCTTTAGCCTGATCCGCATCGATCGCTTCCAATGCGGCGTTTGCGTCAATTGCCTTATTGCTTTGTATCGCATCCAGTCCTACGTCCTCATCGTTTGCATTTACGATTTCCTTCGGCTCCCTCATACCCATGCTCCCCCGCCTGCGGCGATAACGATCGCCAATACGGCGGTGCCGATCACGGTAAAAATCACCGAAGCCGCGAGGAGCAGCCGGGTCGTGATGCGGATGTCCTCCGCATTCAGCGCCCGCTCCGGATCTCCCATATACGCCCGGAACGAGACGATCCCTTGATAAGAATTTTCCCCGCCAAGGCGAATGCCGAGCGCACCGGCCACCGCCGATTCCGGAAATCCGCTGTTTGGGCTCGGGTGTTTCCTTGCATCTCTTCGGACGGTAGCGATGGACTTCTGCCAAGGCAAGGAGAACATCGCGGCCGAGATCGCCACCAGCCCCGCCGTCAGCCGGGCGGGAATCCAGTTGGCGACATCATCCAGCCGGGCCGATGCCCAGCCAAGATGCTCGTATTTCTCATTCTTATACCCGACCATCGAATCAAGCGTGTTCACCGCCCGGTAAGCCATCGCCAAGGGCGCCCCGCCGATGAGGGCATACAGCAGCGGGGAGATGACCGCATCGACGATATTTTCCGCCACCGTCTCCACCGTTCCCCGCACGATTTCCGGCTCATCCAAATGGGCCGTGTCCCTTCCTACGATCATACTGAGCGAACGGCGGGCAGCCGGAAGGTCGCCGGCACGAAGATGGCCGTACACCTCAAGGCCGGCATCGCGCAGTCCTTTTACGGCAATGGTTGTCGCAATGAGCACCGCCTCTGCGCCTGCGGCCAGCCAAGGATGAATAGAGGCACACAGCAGCAGGAGCAGCAGCGTAATCGCATACGCCCCGCCTGCAACAATGAGCGGGAGCAGAATGCCGGCCCGCTTCAATCCTGCCGGCGATTGGGTACGGGTGCGAATCCGCTTCTCCACTGCACGGATCGCTTTACCTATGCCAATGACGGGGTGCGGAAGCCATCTGGGATCACCGATCAGCAGATCGATCACAACGGCCGCCCATAGGATCCAGACCGCTGTCATAACCGCTCTTCTCTTTCTGTTCGAACGCTTTCCGTAACGCTGTTATACACAAGGCGTCCAATCATGCCGCCGAGGTCGGTTGCGGTGCCGGCATAGCGGTGTTCCACCCCGTAGGCTTCATTCCCGCTGACGGCGAGCACGATCGCATCGGTCGTCGTCCCGGTAGCAGCAGCCCCGGTTTCGTGATCCGCAATCCCCAAATCACCGAGCGCTGCCGCTTTCGCTTCCGTAGCGGTCAGGATCGCGTTCACCATGCAGGCAGGCGTCATCCGCCCGTCGATCATCAGCATGATATTGATCGTGCCAGGCTGATAGGCGGCGAAGGTGGTCCGGCTGATGCCTGCCCGCGCGGCATTGCCTGTTCCGGCCGTCGAGCAGCACAGAATGGAAGCCTGGGAGCCGCCCTCCTCCCAGATTGACGCATATTTCAGCCGGACGGCGGTTAATAACCCGGCCGTCGCATCCTCCGGGTATCCGCAGCCGCGAATGAAGCTGTGCATGTCCTTCACGGGATCACTGCAATCGTAGCGCCGGTCCACATACCGGTTAACGATATGATTCAGTCTTGCATAGCCTCCGCCATACACCGCACTGCCCAAGGCATCCGCCGGCTGCGGGAGCGATATGCGGATATGCGGGTGCTCCGGGTAGCCCTCGGATGAAACGATCAGGCCGGGCCATACGGCGGACGAATAACTGCACGGCTCCGTAATGTGCAAAAAAGGTACTGCCACGTCTCTCTCTCCCTGCTCTAAACATTTGAAATGGCTCCCCGGTTAAAGTCACTGCGAAGTGACGGGGAGTTTAAAGATCGTTCATACTTCTCCCTGTGTGCACGATGCATGGTAGGGCATGCTTGGAGGGCTGGTTGTCCATATTCCCCACCCGCTTGGCTCGTTCCTCGCCATCACTGCAGTATTCGAAGGAGACTGGTGAATTCGAGATACAAATCTGTTCTTCGAACCCGATTGTCCCTCAGGTAACGCAAGCTTAGGCTTGCTGCCTCGACACTGTGGAACGTAGGGCGCCGCCATTTACGCCTCCGGCCGAGACGAGCCCTGGAGCACTTCCGCAGCGGTTTGCAGCAGCCTGCTGTTGGATTCCCCATCCTTTACAGCCAGGCGGAAATGGCGTTCTCCCAGTCCGGGATACATGGCGCAGCTGCGAATCAGGACACCGCGCCTGCCCATTGCCGTTTGAAATGCCGCTGCCGTCCAACCGGTCGGCAGCTCTCCCAGCAAATAGTTGACTTCCCCTGGCGTCACGTCCACACCGAGCGCCTGCAGCCCGTCGGTCAGCCTCAAACGCTCGCCATGAATCAGCTCCAGGGTTCGCCGCTCATACTCGCTGCCGCTTCTTAGACAGGCTTCCCCTGCCAACAGGGCCAGTCCGTTGACGCTCCATGTCACTTGCATGGCTGACATGGACTGGATGACGTCCGGATGGCCGACCGCATAACCGAGGCGCAGTCCCGGTATCGCATAGAACTTGGTCATCGATCTTATAATGACGGTCCTTGAATAAGAGGACAGCTCCGGCAGCAGCGTCTGCCTCTCTCCATGCGGAATGAAATCCATGAACGCTTCATCCAGCACGAGCCACGTACCCAGCCGCTGCGCCTCCCCTGCGATTGCCCGGATGTCTTCCAAGCTGTACTGTACGCCGTTCGGGTTGTTCGGCTGACCCAGGAACACCAGGTCACAGCCGGACAACAGCTCCATGATCCGCCGGCTGGACGCGCGCCATGCCCCTTCCTTCTCGCCGCTTACGGAGCGTATGCCCGCTCCGAACTTAAGAGCCAATTCGCGGTATTCCGAGAAACAGGGATCGACAACGCCGACAATCTCAGGCCTTAGTGCCAGCAAGAGCAGAGCCATGCATTCCGCGGCACCGTTTCCGACCAGAATATTTTCGGTCCCGGCTCCCACATGCTCGGCAAGCATCGCCTTGAACCGGCGATGCCCCGGGTCGGGGTAACGAATGACCGCTCCCAGACCATCCCGCAATGCTGCGATAACTTCCACCGGAGGGCCTAATGGATTAATGTTGGCACTGTAGTCGAGAATAGCCTCCGCCCTTTGTCCAAACCTCGCCGCGGCCGTCTCGATATCGCCTCCGTGACCGTATACTTCGATCCAAGACTGCTTGGTTTCCGTCATTTCTCACGCCTCCTGTACTTGCTGCTCGCAATGCCATCATTATGTGGGTACCTTCACCCAAACGTCAATACGGAATGCTTTGTCTTTCGCACTGCAATTGGTTTACAATAAGTGAATAAGAAGCAATTCCAATCTAAATACATGTAACGACGGAGGATGTTATGCTGTTTATCGATAATCAGGGAATCCACGATCCCGCCATCAATCTGGCGATTGAAGAATACGCCTTGAAGCACTTGTCCATGGACGAGAGCTACCTTCTCTTTTACATTAATAAGCCTTCCATCATTATCGGGAAGCATCAGAATACGATTGAGGAAATCAATCAGGAGTACGTCCGCAACAACAACATCCAGGTCGTTCGCCGGCTGTCCGGCGGAGGCGCGGTGTATCATGACCTCGGCAACCTCAATTTCAGCTTTATTACGAAGGATGACGGCCAATCCTTCCACAATTTCCTGAAGTTCACGCAGCCTGTTATCGACTTTTTGCGAAAAATGGGCGTGCCTGCAGAATTAAGCGGCCGCAATGACCTTCAGGTCGGCGAGAAGAAAATATCGGGCAATGCCCAATTCTCCACCCGCGGACGCATGTTCAGCCACGGAACGCTCATGTTCGATTTGAACCTGGATGATGTACAGGCCTCCTTGAACGCAAATCCGGAAAAATTCAAATCCAAGAGCACGAAATCGGTGCGCAGCCGCGTAGCCAACATCAAAGAGCTGCTCGGCACCGACATGACGATCGAGGAGTTCCGCGCAGAGCTGCTGCGTTCCATTTTTGGCATGGAGCCGGATCAGGTGCCGCAGTATGTGCTGCAGGACAAGGATTGGGAGATCATCAACCAAATCTCCAAAGAGCGTTATCAGACTTGGGATTGGAACTACGGCCTGTCGCCGGAGAGCAACGTGAAGCATGCCAAGAAATTTCCGGTCGGCATTATCGATATCCGGATGGATATCCGGGAGGGGCATATCGGAGAAATTAAAATTTACGGGGATTTCTTCGGTGTAGGGGATGTCGCCGATATCGAAAACCTCCTCCGCGGCAAAAAATACGAGGAGCAAACCGTTCGCGCCGCCTTGTCCGGCGTTGACGTCAAGCACTATTTCGGCAACCTCGAAATGGACGATCTGGTAGGACTCATCTTCCTCGAGGAATAGCATCCTCCCCAAGCGGCACAAACAGACCCGCCCTTCAGCGAAAGCGCAATCGCTCGCTGCTGTGGGCGGGTCTTCTCTTTGTCTGTTTTATCCGCATACATCTAATGGACCGAGGTTGTTCCTTAAGGCTTCCTCCGAACGGGATTAGCCCGATGCCATGAACACGTACCACAACAGCACCAGCGTCAGCAGAATGCAAATATTCTCCACCGTGCGGCCCCAGCGGCTCCCCGTGCTCATGATCTTCAGCTTGATTCGCCACTTCAGCGGCGGCAGCGGCCGAATGCCTCGATTCGTCAAGGCATCGGAAAGTAAATGGATGGAATACGATAAGCCCCCGGCAAACCACAGGCTTTCCGCTCCCTCCTTGCCCTGTGAGGCAAAATACAGGAGCGCGCACCAGCCGCAAGCGGCGTAAATCGTGTGCGTGAACCCGCGATGGGTGACAAGCGAGGCCACGATCAGTACGCTGCCTGCAATCAGGTTCCATGGACTGAAGGCTTGTCCGAAGGCGATAAGGCCAAGCCCGATCAGAAACATGACGACATGCCGAAGCGTCCTGCTTGGCAGAAAGGATACAACCCCGATTAATCCGGCCAAGGCGAAATTCCATGGCGCATAGTCGCGGCCATAGAACAATACGAATAGAGCCGCCCCGATCATGGCCAGCTGCAGCAGGCGCAGTATTTCGGCAGGAATGGCCTTGCGAACCAGCAGGGAATTCGGCTCGTCAATATCGGGAAGCAGCGAGCTGACTAAGGCCACCGCGGCGGCGGGCAGCGTCACCTGAACCCCGCTCATGCCCATAACCGATAACGTGACCCCTGTGCTGATAATTAAATGTGCTCTTCCCATCATGATGCAATTCTTCCTTTCTCAGCTCTTCCATGCGTCTTGGAGTCCTATAATAGCGCTGTATACCCGCTTCACAATCACCCGAAAGCGAATATACGTTCGGTTTAATAGTATAGCAAAATCATCCTCTTTTTGTCCAGACCTTCCCATCTGAGGACCCCTTGAAACGGTTGTCCGATTCTTCATTTTGGGATACAATTTGATCACTTGCCTGCACTGCGATGCCAGACCCAGCCAAGAAATGACGTCTGATCCCGAGCACTTGGGGTGCAGCAGCTTTAACGACTAGCCCGCTCCGGTCGCATCCGGGCTTTTCATTATGCTAGATAACATTTACATACGAATTTGAAAGGATGACACCATCGTGAACCGATCTCGCGCTGCCGATCTCAGCCTCCTTCTGGTCGCCATGATGTGGGGATGTACGTTTCTCATCGTTCAGCATGCGGTACGCGTGCTTCCGCCCATGGCTTTCAACAGCGTCCGTTTTCTCGGCGCCGCCTTGCTGCTGGCCATCATCATTACCGTCTTCTATCGGAGCCAATGGAAGGAAATGACCCTTAAAATGCTCCTGCACTCGTGCGTGCTGGGCCTTTTTTTATTCATAGGCTATGCCTTTCAAACCGCGGGATTGCTGTACACAACGACCTCGAACGCGGGGTTCATCACCGGACTATCCGTTGTGCTGGTGCCCTTCCTGTCCTTTGCTCTGCTTCGGCATTCGATTTCCAAGTATACCTGGTTCAGCGCGCTGCTTGCAGCGGCAGGGCTGTACTTGTTGACCTTCTCCGGATCGGGCATGAGCCTGAACCGCGGTGACCTCCTCATCTTTGTATGCGCAATCGGTTTTGCGCTGCATATCGGTTATACGGGGATCTATGCCGGACGCTACCCTGCCCTGCCGCTCGCGGCGCTGCAAATGGCGGTCGTCGGACTGCTTAGCCTCGCCGCTTCTGCCTTGACGGAGCCTGTTTCGGATCCCGCTGCCCTCTTTGAGCAGCTGACCCGGCCCCATGTGCTGTGGGCACTGGCCGTATCGATCGGGCCCACAAGCGCTTTTGCCTTCTGGATCCAGACGGTATGCCAGAAGTATACGACGCCGTCCAGGGTCGCGATCATTTTCGCGACAGAGCCTGTTTTTGCCGCGCTGACCGGAATTTTGTTCGCGGGCGAGCGGCTTACATTCATCGGCGGTATCGGCTGTGTATGCATTTTGGCCGGGATGGTGGTTGCGGAATTGAAATCCGTGCCGCCAAAGGTACAATCAGAGGCCGTTTAGAGGTACAATAGAAGGCAGATACAGATAGAGACCAGAGACCGACCAAAGGAGAGAAGACCATGACAACCTACAAACTGATGGCCATCGATATCGACGACACGCTGATCAATGATGACAAAGAGGTTACGCCCGGGGTCCAGCAAGCACTGGAAGAGGCCGTTTCGAAGGGCGTCGTTGTCACGCTCGCTACGGGGCGTGCCTATGCATCAGCCCAAGCGATAGCCAGACAAACCGGACTTAACGTTCCGATCATTACCTATCAAGGTGCCCTCATCAAAAACCTGCTGGACGAAAAGGTGCTGTACGAGCGCTATTTCCCGATCGATGCCGCCGTTAAGCTCTATGAATACTGCGTGGAGCACAATCTTCATCTGCAGACCTATATCGACGACAAGCTCTATGCCCGTGAGGAAAACCAAAAGCTGATCGACTACTGCGCACTGAACCGGACCCCTTATTATATAGAGCCGGACTTTATGAAGATGGTGAAGCAGCCAACCCCGAAAATGCTTATTATCGATGATCCGGACGTGTTGGACGAGCTCATTCCTATCTTCCGCGAGCTGCTGGGCGAAGACGTGCATATTACGAAATCGAAGCCGCATTTTCTGGAGTTCATGCATAAAGAGGGGACGAAAGGCCATGCGCTTACGTTCCTGGCCAATCATTTCGGCTGCGATCTGAAAGAAACCATCGCGATCGGGGACTCCTGGAATGACCATGAAATGCTCGAAGCGGCAGGACTTGGCGTTGCGATGGGCAATGCCATTGAGCCGCTGAAAGCAATCGCCGATTTTGTGACGAAGAGCAATAACGAGGACGGCGTCAAGCACGTCATTGATACCTTTATCCTCAACCCGAGCTAATGTATATAATGCTGCAACAAGCCTCCGTCTCTGACGGGGGCTTGTTCTATGTTCACGAACCTGTATCAAGCGAATTCCTCTACCCCTCCGACTTCAGCTAACGGTCCCGCTCCGGATCAAATGTATGAATCGGCTTGTGCTCCGCGGACTCGTCCGCCCCCATGAGCCCCACCTCAATGCACAGCTCCATCAATTTCTGAATCCCGATATACTGCCGACGATTCCGCTGATGAATGCCGGCCAGCGCTTGCTTCAGCAGCTTTCTGGCATGGTCGATGCTCTGGTTCTCCACCACCTGGACAATCTCTTTGATTTTATCGAGAAAAAATACGGTCGTTCGCAGCGATCGGATCAGCAGAACTTGACGAACATGCTTCGGCGTATACAGCCGGTATCCGTTCTCGGGATTCCGATCGGGTGTCAGCACCCCCTCCTTCTCCCAATGACGGATGGCTGAGGGTTCCACATGCGTTGCTTCGGCCACCTCACCGATGGTCATGACCGGCTTCAGCTTCTTCTGATTCTCAATGGGCAGCTCCGGATTTTCCAGCATGGCCAGCGTTTCGTCGGCGGTTTTCTTCTCCTGCATAAGCTTGACTTGCTCCGCATTCACGAGCCATAACGCTGCGTCCAGCTCTCCATTTTGTACATGACGAAGCACCTCGTAGGTAACTGCGTATCCGAATCCGGGAAACATGGCCCGAAGGCAGCGGAAATAAGCGAGATGCACTTGCGTATATAAACGGTACCCGTTCGCGCTCCGTTCCGGTGCAGGCACGACGCCCCAGGATTCATAATGTCTTAACGCGCTTGTGCTGATCCCGAGTTCATCGGCAATTTCCTTCGGCTTGTAAAAAGGCATGCGGCTTCCCTCCCTCTTCCGATTGAGAACCTACTGTACCAGAAACACGAGGCTCTTGCAAACCTTAAAATTCAACCTTAAAGCTTCTTGATAAGGTTCCAAAATATAAAAGCACGGAATCGAAAGGGGCACAAGCTACCCATCTTCTCACTTGCATCAATGTTGTATAGTGGTTGGTATACCGTGTATCGATTCGTTCCCTCCGCTGCTTCGATGCCCGATCCTGTCCCGCTCCCTTCGAATCACCTAAACAAGAAATAGCCGCGCACGGACAACATCCGGGCACGGCCATCTGGTTTCGATCCGTATAGGGGTGAAGCCCAACGGATTTGCTGCGCTCCTACCCTTTACTTGTGCAAGCCCACCGTCATGCCCGCCTTCGCCACGCGAACCCCTTCGGGCAGCGGGAGGGCCTTCCGGAGGTCCACGTCATGGGACATATGGGTATAGATCGTCTGGCGCGGCTTTACCTCGGACAGCAGCTCCGCGGCTTCCCTCATGTCATAGACGGAGCGCGTCTCAAAAGGTGCCGTTTCATGCACGAAGCTGGTCCCCAGCACAAGCAGATCGAGGCCGTGCAGGGGTTCCTTTTCCCCGGCGCTCAGGTTGATGGAATCGGAGTTGTATACCCAATGATAATCGCCCTTGCGGAATCGGTACGCGTAACTGAAGCCGTTCTTGCCATGGTTTACTTTCCAGCAGGTTATGGCCCAGCCGCATAGCGTCACTCCATCATCCACAGCGGTCATCTCCATCTGCCGCGGCAGCCACGGGTATTGCCGGACAATCTGCTCCACCACCTCGGCCGGCGCGTATAGCCGCCCTTTCTCCCCAAGCCACCGGCACGCATCGCTCCATTCCGGAAGTCCGCCGATATGGTCGAAATGGGCATGGGTAATCAGCATGTCCCTCACCTTTCGCTTGCCGAGGCGCTCCATCATGAAGCGCCAATCCGGTCCGCAATCGATGATGAATTCCTCTCCGCCGCCCTCCACCAGCACCGAGGAACGAAGCCGGCGATTCATCCCCGTCTCTCGTGCCTCCCTACAGACCTGGCAATCACAATGCACCCGAGGGACTCCCATCGCATCCCCCGTGCCTAAAAAAGTAAGCCGATCCTCCATCTGCATCTCCTCCGTTCTAACCGCATCTATCTAACTAGGAGTTCCTGGTTTCTTGGTGAACGCTTGTCCCGCGGATCCCGTTCCCGGGTACGGGTCGCGTCGCTCCAAACCTCCCTTGCCCAAAAGCAAGCGAAAGCAGCCCTTCAAATGAACAAAAAACCGCCCCGGCCCATGCCAAGCGGTCTCCTGTCTTTTATTCTTATCAAGCCTTAGCAATCCATTTAGCAACCTTATGATCTAAGCAAATGAGGGCTTATTATCATCAACGGCTCCGCTGATAACCTTGACATATTTCTTATCTACACCTTCAACCGAAGGGCCGACATACACGCTATTCTTGCTCTGGCGCCTTACCTTTCGATTACGCGATTTCAGCGTACTCAGCATCGGCACCGGTCCCCGAACCACCCAGCTCCCATTGGCGGACTCTTGCGGCTGACTTGATGAAGTTGTTTTTTTCCTCTCATTCCTGCTCATGGCGAATCCCCTCCAACTAAATGCCTGATGGTACGAAGCAGCTCACGGTTCTGTTCCACAATCTCCGCGAGTTCGTCCTCCGAAAGAACGTCATGTCCTGTAAAATGCACCGACAGCACATGATTCTCCCCTAAAGGATAGCAGAACACATACACCTGCGCAACTTCCTCTTCGTGATAAAATGCCCATTTTCCACTATTATAGACATCCATCACATAAATCGACTGGTTGCTCGGGGAACGATTCTCGCCAAACGGGAAAAATCTCCCTCTTCCTACATTACCCCCAATATGCCCGATTCCCTCATCTCCTTTTCGGGCCCAGAAGGCTGCCCCCGTTACCCGGTAATCGCCTTTGCCGGGCGGCAGCAGGGAATTGCGTACGGCTTCACTCAGCGCATGATACTTCTCGGCTTCATCCGTTACATGCACATTCCGGTTATATTCCCAGAAAAAATGCAGCACGCTCTGCTTGCGCCTAAGCTCCAATTCCTTCTGCTCAATCACGTCGTTCGGGCTGATATAAGCTCCTTCCGCTTCGATTGCATGCATAATATGCCCGCATGCGACATCCACCGCCGATTTATAATCGTTGTCGCTTCGCAGCTCGTATTCCAGCAGCGTAATGCCCTGCAGATCGGAGAGCAGATGATATTCCTTAACCGTCACGTCCTGCACGGACTCCTCATCCGGCTCCACGTGATCGGGAATGATGCAGAACACCCTTCGCCTTCCGAGCCTTCCCCAGAACAGGCCCATTTCAAACAGTGTATTGTCGCGGGTTACAAAGACATGCTTGCCTCGAATCAACGCCACATCGTCTGGAGCAAATACGAACACACCAAAGTCACTGGACGCAAGCTGCTTCTCCAAAGCCTCCATCGTATACATGTTCGCCCCGAACGTACCGCCATACCAGGGTGTCACCTGTGCCGTCCGTTTGAGCTGTTCGTGGATCGCTCGGGCATACTTGATGGACTCTCTGGAGGAGCCGATGAATAATTTCGGTTTCGGCATGGACATAGGCAATCCGAGTCTCCCTTTGTTATACATTTTAGTCTTATTCGATCATTATAACAAAGTTGCCTATTTTTAGGTAAAAATAATGGGAGGGTCTGAATCGTTATTGTATATTATGCCCGGGGATCAAATACAGACCCAATGAATACCCATGAACCCGTGTCCCGATCTTCGATCGCAAAGAAAAACGGGCGGTTGACGTCCATCTCGATTGGCTCGGAAGGAGGCTCCGCGCTCGCTACAACCCCAACCGAGGTAACGGCAGCGGCTTTCGTCCCGGTTTCGCTGACGTCAACGACCGCTTTATGCTTCACTTCGTCGATGTAGAAGCCGTCTCCTCCTTCGGCCATGGCGGTAAAATCCGCTTCAAGCGGATCGAATGCCTTGACCATGCCGAGCCCTTGCAGCGTTTTCGGCAGCTCAAAGGACTGTTCCGCCTTAAATCGCGGCAGGCTCAGCTTAACCGTTTCGTAGGAGAAGCCTTCCTCCCAGGCTGACGCATCCTCCCACAGCTCCTGATGCAGTGTGGCAAGCGAAGAGGACGCCTTCGGCAGGATGACCAGCATATGCATCTGCCCTTCCGCATACGGGATGCGAATGGCCTGCCAATCCTCCCCTTCCTTATATTCGTATTTACCTTCCCGCTTCATCATCGGAATTTGCTTACTGTTGCCGTTGGCCAAGGTAAACGACTCGTCCACGGTATTCGCCGGATCGAATTCATCCTTCCAGCCCCCGTTGAAATAGATCGCATTGATCAGTACAGCAACGCCGCCTGGAGGCTCGCTAAAGATGGAGGGAATCATCCCTTCCGTCTTCTTGTTCACCCAGTCGTTGATCTGGTTCATAGCCTTGTCTTCCCCTAAATGGGTCCCTTTGGCCACTGCCCCATAGCTGTCTTGAAGCGTGTTCAGATAGTCCTTCTTCATAGCCACTCCCTGCTGATACCAGACGGAATTGGCCACATTCAGGACTACGCCGTTTCCGCGCTCCAGAAGCGTTGATAGGTGGTGGTTCCCTTCATTGACGTCTGCCAGGGGCTGGTCCTTCCAGCCGAGCATGGCGGACATCTCGGCCGCCGTATCCCCTGCAGCGCCGTTGTATGCCAGCGCAAGCGCTTGGGTAATGCTGTAAGGCGATAGAATCAAGTTCTCTTGTTCCAGCTCCGTTGCGAGCGATTGATGCAGCCGCAGCGCAAAATCACGCCCGGCTTGCGTCATGCCTTGATCGACCTTGGCCAATACGTTTTTCCGTTCCGTTTCCGACAACACCTTGATTTTTTTCTGCTGCTCCTCCTTTTTCCCGCCAGCGGTTTGAATCTTGTCCCCCTGACCGCAGGCAGTGAGCCATATGAGCAAGCAAGCACAGGCAATAACCGTCCATTTCCGCATGGTAAACGCCCCTTATTATGGATTGTTCGCTACTAACCTATAGAGACGCTTTAATGTATCCTAATGTTGCATACCATGGAGCTATTATCCATTTTCATTGGTAATTCCCCCCCAGGCGGAGGTACAATGGATGTGCAATCAAGCACCGGTTTGCGGTCTTTTCAAAAAAGCGGAGGAATGATCTACATATGCAAAATATCGTGATTCAAGGCAAGCTAGTAACGCTTCGAACCCGTCGTCCGGAGGATACGCCTGTTCTCTACGAGCTTATATACGGTACCGACAACCCGATGTGGAAACAATACGACGCCCCCTACTTTCCCTTAAAGCATGTCTCCTATGAGGTATTTGAAACACAGTGGAGCTCCGATTTCGAATCCGGTCGTTTTCCCAGTGATCTGCTCATCGAAGTCCAAGGTCAAACGATTGGGCTCGTGACCTTCTACTGGGAGCATGAGCCCTCGAAGTGGCTGGAAGCGGGCATTACCATTTATGACCCGCAGCATTGGAGCGGAGGCTATGGAACCGAGGCGCTGTCCCTGTGGGTGGATTGCCTGTTTCGTCATCTCGATATCGCCCGGGTCGGCATTACGACCTGGTCCGGAAATCCACGGATGATGCGCTGTGCAGAGAAGATCGGGATGCGCCTGGAAGGACGCATGAGAAAATGCAGATATTATAATGGGGTTTACTATGATTCCATTCGCATGGGCGTACTGAGGGAAGAGTGGGAGGAACGCAAAGCTTCAAGCAACCCGAGCTGCATCGGCCACTCTGTCAAATAACATGCTGCGTGCATTCAAAGCGCGGACACACCGAAAACGAGCCGGTTGGGGATCTCCCCCGCCGGCTCGTTCCGTATGCGGCATCCTGGTTATAAGAGGTTACAAGCCGGCCAGCACCTGATACCAGACGCCGCGCTTGGAATACAGCGTCTCGCGGACGGTATCCCAGCCCCCCAAATATTCGATATCGAACAGCCCCGGCGGGTTCGGGAAGCGGTCCTTCGTCTCGGCGTAAACCGTTTCCTCTACCGGGCGGAAGCCATGCTTGACGAAGATGCGCTGCGCATCGGGTGAATACAAGTATTGAACGAAGGCTTCAGCCACATCGGATGTCCCGTGCTCCTCGGCATACTTCTCGACCACAACGGCTGGATTCTCGATCAGCATCGTGTGTTCCGGCACCACGATATCATAAGGCACCCCTTGCGCGATGCGTGCCAGCAGTTCGTTTTCATACGTGACAATGACATCGCCGACCCCGTACTCAAAGGCAGCCATGGACGCCCTGCCGCTCTTGTCGAGCGACTCCACGTTCCGATGCACCGCTTCAAGAAACGCCTTCGCTGCCGCAGGATCCCGCTGGCCCTTCGCTTCCGATTGCTTCAGACCTGCGCCGTAAATGGCGTTGATATCCCACTGGGCGCCTCCCGACGTCTTCGGGTTCGGATACAGAACTTTCACGCCCGGTTTCGTGAGGTCGTCAAAATCCCGAATCCCTTTCGGGTTTCCTTCCCTTGTGCCCAGCACGACGATCGAGCGCGTCACCATGCCGCCATAAGCTTGATTCTTCCACTCCTTCGACACCAGGCCCGATCTGACCAGCTTGCCGACGTCCCCCTCCATGGCGAGCAGTGTCACATCCGCTTCGAAACCGCCTGTAATCGCGCGTGCCTGGGTTCCGGATGCCTCGTACGATTCCTGAAAACGGATCGTCTCACCCGTCTGCTCCTTCCACTTCTCCTGGAAGGCCGGAATAATCTCGTGCATGGCGTCCCGGGCGACACTGTATGCGCCAAGGACAAGCGTCCTTTCGCCAGGCCGGACGGTTACCTCTTGGGATGGCTCCTTCTCAGCGCATCCGGCGATCAGGAAGCCGAAGAGAAGCGCCATGCCGATCAGCAGGAATGAGGCAGGGTGATTTCTCAAGATTCGCATGATACCACTTCCCTCCGTATAGTTAGAACGGTCAGATCATGATCGGCATCGGATCGACCTTTAGTCGATTCTCTTCAATCCAGCTGTGCTCCTCATTGAACAGATAAGCCCGATGTACGAGCACCCGGACTTGCTGCCCCGGATGCAGCGTCTCCTTCTCCAAGGAACGATACGTGATTAATTTATGGCCCTTAACCTCGACCTCAACGAGCCATTCGCTTCCGCGGAAATGCAGATGGCGAACGATCCCGGTCTCCGTTGCGGACAGCACCGGGAAATCATGCTCGCTGCCGAGCTCGATATATTCCGGCCGAATGAGCGCGCGCGTAGCGTGCTTGTTCACGGCCGCTTCGAAGCCCTTCAGCTCGCCGGCGCTGGCAATGACGGTGGACTCGCCGATAAAGGACGCAACAAACGGCGTCTTCGGCTCCTTATAAATATCCCAAGGCGTTCCCTTCTGCTCGACCCGCCCCTGATTAATGATCATGATTTCATCCGCAACCTCGATCGCCTCATCCTGGTCATGGGTAACGAAAATGGACGTAATGCCCACCCGCTCGATCAGCTCCCGCAGCCAGGAGCGGAGCTCCTGGCGAATCTTCGCATCGATCGCCGCGAACGGCTCATCCAGGAGCAGCAGCTGCGGCTCCGGAGCTAGTGCCCTTGCGAAGGCGACGCGCTGGCGCTGGCCGCCTGACAATTGATGCGGGTATCTGTGCTCGAATCCTTTGAGCCCGGTGAGCTCCACCAGTTCCGTCACCTTGTCTTTGATTCTGGCTTTCGGCTCTTTCTTAATCTTCAAGCCGAATGCGATGTTGTCATATACGGTCATATGCTTGAACAATGCATAATTTTGAAAAACGAATCCAATCCCCCGCTCCTGAGGCGGCAGGTCGTTGACCACCTGGCCGTGAAAGGAAATCTGGCCCGAGTCCGGGGTCTCAAGCCCTGCCAGCATGCGCAGAATCGAGGTTTTGCCGCCGCCGCTCGGACCGAGAAGCCCGATCAGATGCCCCTTCTCGATTTCGAAGCTGACATCCTTTACCGCGTGAAACGTACCGAAATGCTTATTCAGATCGCGAACTTCAACATGCATGTCAATGCACTTCCTTTCTTTTCTTGGCCCACTCCATCATCAGCAGCAGCGCCACGGAAAAAGCCGCGAGCACGAGAGCCACTCCGTTGGCGGCAGCCACGTTAAAATTCTCGACATCCTGATAAACAAGCGTTGTCGCCGTTTGCGTCTTGTTCATGATATTGCCCGACACCACCAGCACAGCACCGAATTCCCCGAGGGAACGGGCGACCGTAAGCACGAGGCCGTATACGACAGCCCAGCGAATGGAGGGCCAGGTCACCTTGCGGAACGTGGTCCAGCTATAAGCTCCCAGCGTAGCGGCAGCCTGCTCCTGATCATGTCCGATCTCCTGCAGCACCGGCATTACCTCGCGCACCATCAGCGGGAACGTCACAAAAAGGGTGGCAATGACCATGCCCGGGAAGGCATAAACTACCTTAAAGCCGATTCCTTCAAAAAATCCGCCGATGATACTGTCGGGACCCAGCAGCAATACAATCATAAGGCCGCCGATGACCGGGGAAACGGCGTAGGGAAGATCGACGATGCTGTTCAGGATGCTTTTGATTTTATGGCTCAGCCAATTCGCCCTGACCAAATAGAGCGCCATCATAATGCCGAACAAAGCATTAAGTATAGTAACAACGATTACGATAAGTCCTGTCATCATCAAGGCATGCAGCGCCTCCGGGCGAAAGAGCCCCTCGGCAAATCCATCAAGCCCGTTCTCAAATGCCCCAATGGCGATGCGGGACAATGGAATGATGAGGAGAAATATAAATACGGCATAGGTTAATCCGATCCACAGCCTTCTCACATCCGTCTCCCCCTCTGCTGAACCGTATTGATGATCCATAAGATGAGGAACGACAGCGTAAGGAGCATAACGGATACGGCTGCGGCCCCTGCCGGGTTGTCACTCTCGATTTCTCCGAAAATGAATACGGAGGCAATCAACGTTCGTCCAGGGATATTTCCGGCTACCAATACGACTGCGCCGAACTCGGCAAGCGCTCTGGAAAATGCCAGCATCCCTCCGCTGATGATGCCGGGCAGCATAGAAGGCAGAATGACCTTGAAAAAGGTTGTTGTCTTGGATGCTCCCAGCGTATAGGCCGCCTCTTCCTCAAGCGGATCCAGCTCCTCCAGCAGCGGCTGAACCGCCCGAATGACGAACGGAAACGTGACGAACAGCATGGCAATGACGATGGCCGGCTGATGAAACACGATCTCGAAACCCAGCTTCTCCGCTGCCTCGCCGATCAGACTTCCAGGTCCCAGTAAGAGCAATATCATAAGCCCTCCGACCGCGGTAGGAAGGGCAAAGGGCAAATCCACCAGACTATTGAGCAGCGTTCTTCCCGGAAAGCGGTATTTTGTCAGCACCCAGGCGATCATCGTTCCGATAAGCACGTTGATCAAGGTAGAGATCAAGCCAAGCTTGATCGTTAGAAGCACGGCCTTCCAGGCGATCGGCTCCACGATGCTCTCGGCGAAATGGCTCCAACCGGCAGAAAAAGACTGTACATATACGCCAAAAATCGGCAGCACGATCAGGGCAAAAAAATAAAGCAGTACCGTGCTCCGAAATCCCCATGTCCATCCCTTATGGCGTATCCATGTTGTCACAATGCACCCCTCCCGCCTCCGGAACTTACTTCCGGTCGACTCGTACGCAGAATTCATCTTTATATTTCCTATTTGTATACTTGGTTTTTTTGCTTAAACATACTTTACCAAATGCGGAATCCGATCGTCAATCCATCTTTTGCAGTTTATAGGGTAAAATAATAATAAATATGGAAAAAGTTGAGGAGGTTTTTATTTTGCTGTTTACAGGGGAATTACGTACACAGGGACGGGACGAGTTGAGGGATATTACCCGGGAGGTTGCTTCCTTCGTGAAGCAAAGCGGGGTTCAGCAAGGGACAGCGCTGATCTACTGCCCTCATACGACGGCAGGCATTGCCATTAATGAGAATGCCGATCCGGACGTGAGACGGGATGTGCTGATGTCGCTGGATGAGGTGTATCCGTGGGAGCACCCCAAATACCGTCATGCCGCAGGGAATACGGCTTCCCATCTGAAATCCATCACATGCGGCCCTTCCCAGACCGTCATTATTCATAACGGACATCTGCTGCTCGGACGCTGGCAGGGCATTTATTTCTGCGAATTTGACGGACCGCGGCAGCGGCAGTACCATGTGAAGATCATGGAAGGCTAATCAAGCTTTCGGAGTATGCCATCAGAAAAAAGACAGGCATCATGCTAGAGCGTGATGTCTGTCTTGATGTTAACATCAGGTGATTGACGTTTCAACGCAACATCGTTGTAATACATTGAAGCATCAAGCGAAAACGGTACGGCAAAAACGGGGACTAGACCCGGCTGTACAAGCTTCGGCATAGTACCTTGATATGGGTGAGTGCGGCGGGTTTGATCTCTTCAAAACCGATCCGGTCCTGAATGTAATACGATATAAAGCCATGCAGCGACAAAAATAAAGTCAGCGGAACGGTGCGCCGCTCCTCCTCGCTATAGTTCTCCTCAAGCAAATATTGACGGACAAGCGTAGCGAACATTTCAAAACAACGCCCCTGCTCAGAGCGACAGTAGGACAGCAGCTCCTCGTCCCGGATCATGAACATGATCTCGTATTGGTACGGATTGTCCAGACCAAAACGGACGAACTCCAGCATCAGCTGCTCCAGCTTCGAAACTCCGTCACAGGGAGGCTTTCCCGACACTTCCAACAGCAAATCATTCAGATCATTGAAATCCTTCACGACAATGGCGTAGAATAGCTCCGCCTTTTCCTTAAAATGATAGTACAAGGAGCCGTGGCTATAACCCAGATGCTGCCCGATGCTGCGCATCGAAATGGCCCTGTAGCCTTTTGTTATAAACAAATGCCTGGCTGCTTCCAATATCCGCTCCCTGGACAACTCGCGTTCAACTGCTCTTCTTGCCATATTATTTTATTCCCCTTCAATAAAATAAAGCCGCTCTCCCTCCGTGATCAAGGACTGCCCCTGCGTCAAATCAACCATCCAGGCGATAAAGCTCTCCGCCTCGCCGTCCAGCGGCAAGCAGGTCAATGTCACTGTATCGGCAAAGCCCGTCTCTCCCATGCGGACACCGCGGTTGCGGAGCTCGTTCTCTACCTTCCCGAGCCAAGTATAATCCAGTTCCACGAAAACCTCCCGGTGGAGTACTCTCGTAATCGGATCCCCCGACTCAATGGCGGCAACCGCTCCGTCCGTATAAGCCCGAATAAGTCCGCCCGCACCCAGCATGATGCCGCCGAAATACCGGGTGACGACGATCGCTATATTTTTCCGCCCCTGGCTGCGGATCACTTCCAGAATCGGCTTGCCGGCCGTACCGCTCGGTTCCCCGTCATCGGACTGCTTCTGGATTTCGTCCCGCTCGCCGATCATGTAGGCGGAGCAGTTATGCGTCGCGTTCCAATGCTTCTTCTTGATGTCTTCAATAAATGCGATGGCTTCCTCCTCGGTCGCAACCGGCATCACATGACCGATGAATCGGGATTTCTTGATGACGATTTCCTTGGAGCCTGCCTGACGCACCGTCTTGTAACGATCCAACATGAATGAATAACCACCCCTTACTATCGGGCTCTCTTCCCCGAAGCGGCATAACAATCAATGCCCGCATATGGATGCAAACTTCAGCGGGTGAACCCGAGAACGAACAAATTACCAAGAAAGCAGTTCCCGGCACAAAAAATATGCCGGCGAACTGCTTTCTTCAGCGTCTTGCGTTAAAATTCCATGATGTGTCAGGTTTATTCGGAAAGTCTCGCTTCCAATTCGGCTTTTTCCTTCTCATATCCCGGTTTGCCAAGCAGAGCGAACATATTCTTCTTGTAAGCCTCTACGCCCGGTTGGTCAAACGGGTTCACACCCAACAAGTAGCCGCTGATACCGCATGCCTTTTCGAAAAAGTATACCAGATATCCGAACGAATAGGGAGTGAAATCTGGAATTGTCACAATCAAGTTCGGAACTTGTCCGTCCGTATGGGCCAGCATCGTGCCCTGGAATGCTTTTTTGTTGACGAAATCCAGCGTTTTTCCGGTCAAGAAGTTAAGGCCGTCCAGATCTTCCGGATCCGATTCGATCGTAATGTGCTCGGAAACGTTCTCCACCTGAATGACGGTTTCGAAGATATTGCGGCTGCCTTCCTGAATGAATTGGCCCATGGAGTGCAGATCGGTCGAGAAATCCACCGATGCCGGATAAATGCCCTTGAAGTCCTTGCCTTCGCTCTCGCCGTACAGCTGCTTCCACCATTCGGATACGAAGTGCAGGGAAGGCTCGTAGTTAACCAGAATCTCGATAGCCTTGCCTTTGCGATACAACGCGTTCCGAACAGCGGCATACTGGTACGCTTCGTTCTCGGCAACGTTCGGGCTGCTGTATTCCTTCGCAGCATCAGCCGCGCCTTGCATCATCTCTTCGATGTTGATGCCAGCGGTTGCGATCGGAAGAAGTCCCACGGCCGTCAGTACCGAGTAGCGTCCGCCTACGTCGTCAGGGATCACGAAGGACTCGTAGCCTTCCTCATTGGCAAGCTTCTTGAGTGCGCCCTTCGCTTGGTCCGTTGTCGCGTAGATCCGCTTGCGCGCTTCCTCCTTGCCGTATTTCTTCTCGAGCTCGGCACGGAAGATCCGGAATGCGATGGCCGGCTCCGTCGTTGTGCCCGATTTGGAGATTACGTTGACGGAGAAGTCCTTGCCCTCAATCAGATCAAGCAGATGCTTCACATAAGTGGAGCTGATGTTGTTGCCTGCAAAATATATTTCAGGCGTCTTGCGCTTGTCCTTCGGCAGTTCATTATAGAACGAATGGGACAGCATCTCGATCGCAGCGCGGGCGCCGAGATAGGAGCCGCCGATGCCAATGACGATCAGCACGTCGGAATCGCTCTGGATTTTAGCCGCCGCTTTCTGGATTCGCGCAAATTCTTCTTTATCATAATTCGTTGGAAGGTCGATCCAGCCCAAATAATCGGAGCCGGCGCCTGTGCCTTTATGTAGCTGCTCATGAGCGGTGCGGATCGGCTCCGCGAAATAATCCACCTCGTGTTGATTGACGAAAGTTAGTGCTTTACTATAATCAAATTTGATTTTTTTAGACATGCCTCTAAACCTCCTGTGAATTTAGGAATAGGATACTGTAATTTGATAGGGACCGCAAGGTCCGCAAGCGAACCGTCATGCATTCTTCATCGTTCCTTCGAATCCGGCAATCCGGCGCTTCCTCCGGTGAAGACTGGCTTCGGTTCGGAAACACGTGCTAAGATAGAATGGATCAGGAATCCATAAGCGAAGGTGATAGCTATGAAGAAAATCGGCTTTATCGGGCTCGGCACCATGGGCGCACCCATGGCAGCCAACCTGCTTAAACAGAATTATGACGTTACCGTGTACAACCGGACCAGTGAAAAATGCCGTCCGCTCGCCGAACAGGGTGCTTCCGTTGCGGATACCCCGCGCGAAGCCGCAGAAGGACAAGATGTCGTTATCACGATGGTAAGCAATGATGAATCCATCCGGGACGTCTTCTATGGCGAGAACGGTCTGCTGGGCTCGCTAAGGGAGGGCATGACCGTCATCGACTGCAGCACGATCTCCCCAAGCCTCGTCAAAGAAATTGCGTCCGCCGTTTCCGGACTTGGCGCATCCTTCCTTGACGCGCCCGTAACCGGCAGCAAGCCTGCCGCGATTGACGGAACACTGGTCTTCATGGTCGGCGGCGATGCTGAGGTCATAGCGGCTCAGTCGGACATATTCGAGACGCTTGGCAAAAAGGTTATCCACATGGGCGCGAACGGAAGCGGCGCGGTGGCCAAGCTCGCGCATAATACCATCGTCGGCATCAATAATCTGGCGCTTGCCGAAGGGTTCGCCATTGCCGCCAAATCCGGCATTCCGGCAGATAACTTCCTCGAGCTGGTTCAGCTCGGCTCGGCGGGCAGCAAAGCGGCGGAGCTGAAAGGCCGCAAAATTATCGACGGCGACTTCAGCAATCAATTCTCCTTGGCGCTTATGCTTAAGGACTTGAAGCTGGCATCCTCGCTCACCGACAGTGCCGGCATGCCGTCCCCGATGCTGAATCTGGCGAAGAGCCTGTTCCAGGCCGGAGCCAGCGAAGGCTACGGCGAGGAGGACCTGTCCGCTGTCGTGAAATGCTACGAGGCATGGATCGGCCAGAAAATCGGAGGCAAGGAGCTGCAATAAGCTCAAAGCCGAAATCAAAGCCGGGCTCTAAGTCCTCAAGTCATGCAATCAGCAAGCTCTAAGCTCTAAGCTCTAAGTAAGCTTTAAGACAAGCTCTAAGTAAGCTAAGTCAAGCTCAAAGTCAGATTGATGCAAGCTCACATAAAACGTAATAGCTGGCATCCACATCGTAACGGCTCGTTTTCCTAAGTATCCGTCAATGACACGCGGACCGGGGAACGGGTCTTTTTTTGTGTGATCGACCCACTAGCAAGAATCAGTGATCCCCTGCTGATTTACCGAGCGCGGCAGTCGAAGCTTCGCGCCTTGGATCAGGACGCCGGATAAGAGCAACAGTAATCGGTAACGGTGCGGATCTCCAGCTTAAAGCTCGAGTTGCCCGGCACGTCGAAGGTGGCGCTCCCCTGAATCTCCCGCCATTCCTGCTCACCCGGAAGAAGAACCCGCAGATCGCCCGACAAGATCTCCATAATTTCCGGGCCGTCCGTGCCAAATTCGTAGCTGCCCGGCAGCATGATGCCCAGCGTTACCTTTTGGCCATCCTCCAAGACCACCGTGCGGCTCGTCACGTTCCCCTCATAATAAATGTTGGCTGCCTTAGTAATCGTAGCATTCTTGAATTGCGACATCGTTCTGCTCCCCTCCAAAATATGTAAAGCAAGATATATGACGACACCCGCATGAAGCGGGTGCCGGTTGATCCTATGGAGTTCGTTCTAAATGAATTACAGCAGCGCTTTGACGCGGCTGACGACATTTTCAACGGTGAAGCCATACTCCGCAATGACACGGTCGCCAGGTGCGGAAGCACCGAAGATGGAGATGCCGAGAATGTCGCCTTTTTCGCCGACGTAACGCTCCCAGCCGAACGGATGGGCCATTTCAACGGCAAGGCGGGCTTTCACGTCCGGAAGCAGGACGGAATCTTTGTAAGCCTGATCCTGGCTGTCGAACAGATCCCAGCTTGGCATGCTGATGACGCGGACATGGATGCCCTCTTCAGCGAGCGCCTCTTGGGCTTTCACCGCAAGCTGCACCTCGGAGCCTGTCGCGATGATTTGCGCCTGCACCTTGCCGCCTTTGGCATCGGATACGACATAAGCGCCGCGTTTGATGCCTTCGCGGGCGTTGTCTACCGTGCCTGCAAGAATCGGCAGGTTCTGACGTGTCAGCACGAGAGCAACCGGACGGTCCGTATTTTCAACCGCATAAGCCCATGCAGCCGACGTTTCGTTGGCATCCGCCGGACGGATCACGGTCAGGCCTGGGATAATGCGCAGGGACGCGAGCTGTTCAATCGGCTCGTGGGTTGGGCCGTCTTCGCCAACCGCGATGCTGTCATGCGTCAGCACGTAAGTTACCGGCAGCTTCATCAGCGCAGCCAGACGAATAGCCGGACGCAGATAATCCGTAAACACGAAGAATGTGCCGCCGAAGATTTTCAATCCGCCATGAAGCGCAATCCCGTTCATCGCGCCGGCCATCGCAAATTCACGAACGCCGTAGTAGACGTTGCGGCCTTCATAGCTTTCAGGCGTAAAGGACGGCAGATCGTTAAGATGCGTCATTGTGGAGCTCTCCAGATCCGCAGAGCCGCCAAGCAGATGAGGCACGCCGGATGTCAGGCCGTTCAGCGCTTTACCGGATGCAACGCGGGTGGAAACGGCTTTGTCCTCGGCGCTGTATTTCGGAAGATCCTTATCCCAGCCCTCAGCAAGCTTGCCGGATTCGCCGCGCTCGAACTGCGCTGCGAGTTCAGGGTAAGCTTCTTTATATTTCGCGAATTGATCGACCCAAGCTTGGTATGCGGCGATTCCGCGCTCCTTCACTTTGCCGAAATGCTCGCGCACTTCTTCAGGCACATAGAAATCCTCTTCGTATACCCACTTGTAGAATTCCTTGGTCAGCTTCGCTTCCTCGGTTCCGAGCGGGGAGCCGTGCGTACCGCCATGTCCGCCCTTGCCTTGCTTGTTCGGGCTTCCGTAGCCGATGATCGTCTTCACTTCGATCAGCGTCGGACGACCGGTTTCGGCTTTCGCTTCCTCGATCGCTTTCTCAATGGCAGGCAGATCGTTGCCGTCTTCGACGCGCAGCACCTGCCAGCCGTAAGCTTCAAAACGCTTCGCTACATTTTCGGAGAAGGCCAGGCTCAGCTCGCCGTCCAGGGAGATATCGTTGGAATCATACAGCATGATCAGCTTGCCAAGCTTTAGATGGCCAGCCAGGGAAGCCGCTTCGGAAGCAACGCCCTCCATCAGGTCGCCGTCGCCGCAGATCGCGTACGTATAGTGGTCGACAACTTTGAAATCGTCCTTGTTGTAAGTCGCGCCCAGATGCGCTTCCGCCATCGCCATGCCGACTGCCATCGCAACGCCTTGTCCAAGCGGTCCTGTCGTGGCGTCTACGCCTGCCGTATGACCGTATTCCGGATGGCCCGGCGTCTTGCTGCCCCATTGACGGAACTGCTTCAGATCCTCCAGCGAGAGATCATAGCCGCTCAGGTGAAGCAAGCTGTACAGCAGCATGGAACCGTGGCCTGCCGACAGCACAAAGCGGTCGCGGTTAATCCAGCTCGGCTGATCCGGGTTATGGACCATGGTCTTCGCGAACAATTGATAGCCCATTGGCGCAGAGCCCATCGGCATGCCCGGGTGACCGGATTTGGCCTTCTCGATCGCATCGATCGCCAGCGTCCGAATCGTCGCGATGGACAGGTTGTCGATCGTTTGATTATGTTCAGTTGTCATGATTCGTCCTCCTCAAATCTTCTCCGTCGTAAGCTTCGAATATGAAGTCATCTTACGCCCCTTCGGCCCTGTTATGTAGCAATGAGGGCAGTTAGGAATGTTGAGAATATCATTTTGACTCTTATTGTATCACCAGACGTGATTCATTTCCATAACGTAATTTTCGTTGTTTTCCAAATTGACACAAAAGCCGCGAATGTCCCTCCTGCATTATTTCCTTTATTAGACGGGTTATAACCGTGAGAAGCGAATCTTAAACGAGCCGCTGGAAATAAGGCCCGGGAATCGACTCCCCAGGAAAACATCAGGACGTTCCAGACTCCCGGAATACGCCTGCCGTTTTAGGCTCCGTCCATCCCCGGCTTCTCCCAAGCTGGCTTCCTTGTACGAAAAAAAGCCCCGGTCCAGACACAAATGGTCTGGCCGGAGCCTTCGGATTGGCATTCAAGCTCATCGGCGGGTTCCCCGCTTCTTGGCCTGGAGGAGGCGATCCATGGAGGAGCCTCCTCCCGCTGCCGGCCCGGTTCCCTCGGGCCGGCGCTCTCCGCCCCCCGGTGCCTTCGACGGCGGGGGCGGCGGAGGCGGCGCGCTTCCGCGGCGCGCGCCCTCCCCTGCGGCCGGCTTCGCCTTCGCCGGCCGCTCTTCCCGCAGCGGGGCAGCCCCCGCTGCGGTGCGCGTGCCTCCGGCTGGGCCTTGCGGCCCCCAGCCGGAGCCGCGCCGGGCGCCGGGGCGGGGTTCCCGCCCCCGGCGAGTGCGCCCGCGCCGCTGCGCTCCTGCGCGGGCGGCGCCTTGGCCGGCGGCGATGTCTGGCCGCCGCCGTAAAAGGTGGCGGCGCGGGCTTTGCGCGCCGCCAGCCGCTCGAGGCCGGTGCGCTGCCCGGCCTCGCCGGCGGGAGCCGGCCGCCTGCGGAGCAGGGCGGCCAGGCGGGCGCCGAGGGCGGCCCATGGCAGCGCCAGGCGCCGCACGGCGATGTCGGCGACCCACAGCAGAAGGGCCGCAACTAACAGCGGATAGCTCCAGTCATGCAGCTGCGTTCGGGAAGCCGCCTTCCCGTCAAATACCTCCTTGGGGTTATCCCAGGACAGCACGCGTCCGCCCGTAAGCTCAGCAAGACGGGTCAGCCCTTCCTCGCCGTCTCCGGAGGAGATCCGATATTCCGGCGAATAAGGGACGACAAAGCCCGTTCCCGGCGCTGCCGCTCTCGATCCATCTCCACTCGCATCCTCGAGCGAAAGGAGGAAAGCGCCCGGCTTCGTCACATTCACAAGCCCTGTATAACGGCCCGGCGCCTCCTGAACCAGCTCCACCTTCTGCTCGCCGGCTTCGTCATCTCCAATGACCGCATTCAGCTTCTCGGGCGGCTTCTCCCCGTTGGTCGTTACCTGCAGCCTCACCTGGTTCCCGGCCGTTTCCGTCGTAACCTCATAGGGTGAGGAGGTAAACTGCGGGAACGTCCATTTCACGATCTCCGTCAGCGTATCCGCAAAGGCGTTCCAGGACACCCATTCCTTCGACCATTTCCCGCTTAAATCGCTCGTCCATGCCACGCTTCGGCCCGAGCCGTACTGCCAGCGGGCGAGCACCGGATCCGGCTCCGGGCTGGCCAGCACCGTCTGAGCCGTCGACTTCGGCGTTGTCGCCACATAACCGTACAGCCCCGGGACGCCCTCTTGAAACAGGCTTGCCCAGTCTCCCGCCTGCTGAAGCGCGGGGACGAACGGCTTATCGACAATATAAGACTTGGCCATCATGACGGCCTCCCGGCTGAAAATCGCCGGCAGCGTCGTTTCGTCCTCCACGAAGTAGAAGCGTCCCTTGGCGGCTTCCGCCAAGGTTTGCAGCAGGTTGACGTCTGCATCCATGCCGACCGCTACCGAGGACATCGTGATTTTATTCTTTACCATCGTATCGGTCAAATCCTGATATCCCGAATTGAAGGCCGACTGGCCGTCCGTCATCAGAATGATATGCCTGCGCTGGGATTTAATCTTCAGCATCTCATCCAAGGCGGATGAAACCGCCGGATAAATATTCGTGCCGCCGTTGCTCGGAATCGACTGGATGCTGCTGATGATCTCTTCCTTATTTTCCAGCGTCTGAGGGGGCACCACCCACCAAGGCGCGTCGTCGAAAGCGACCACCCCGACCGTATCCTTCGGCCTGAGGAGCTCCACCGTGCGCATCGCGGATTCTTTCGCAAGCTCGATCTTTTCCCCGCTCATGCTTCCCGAGCGGTCAATGACCAGAATCAGCCCGAGCGATGGGATTTCCCGCTTGCCCTCAAGCTCCATGGACACAGGCAGCGCCTTCTCGATCGGCGTCTTGAAATAGCCGCCCATCCCGAAGCTGTCTTCGCCGCCGGCCATCATGAACCCGATGCCGAAGCTGCGGACCGCCTGTTCGATCAGCTCCATTTGTTTGCCTCCGACACGGCTGCCCGAAACATCGTTGAATATGATGCTGTCATAAGCGGCGTACTTCGCGGCATCGAGCGGCAGCAGCTCCGGCGGAATGACCTCGGTACCGATCATGCCGGACTCAAGAGCCGCCGTAATGTTGCCGGAGGTCCCAGGGGTGCCTTCAACGATCAGCACCCTCGGCGGTCCGTCGACCCGGGTAAAATCAAATGCGGCATTGTTGGCCGCAGATTCATCCCCGTCCATGAATATTTCGGCCCGGTACCTGTGAAGACCCGGGTTCTTGGCAAGTCCCTTGATCGCAAAACGGTTCTCCCCCGGCGATACCTCCACGCGTTCCCGTCCGATTTCCCGGTTGTCCTCATAAATGCGGAGCTCGCCGGCGGTTTTGAAGGTGCTGCGAATGAGCGCCTCCACATAGAAGGATTCCGCTTGATAGAGCTTCTCCGGCACCTTCAGCTCCTCGACGGCGACATCCCGGATCTCTTGCTTCGGAGCCGGGAGGACATCCACCGCGATGCCTCGATCCTTCAGCAGCCTTCCGGCGGCCGTCATGCTTCCGACATTCTCTTCCCCATCGGAGATCAGCACGATTCGGGAATCGCCGTTTCCGTCCAGAAGGCTTCCGGCAAGCTGCAAACCCGATTCCAGTCCCGTGAACCGCCCTTCAAGCAGCGCATTCAGCGACGCGCCGGCCGACTCGTCCGCCGAGAGTCGCCGCTCCACTGCGCCCTCAAGACCCGTTGAGACGATGGCGGTTGTATCCTCTTCCCCTTTGGCTGCAATGGACTCGCCGATCCAGCTTGTGATCCGTGACGGGTCTCCCATGCTGTCCGATCGGTCCGCCAAAAAGACGACCTGTTTATCCCGCAGCACGGTGAACCCATGCAGGCCCGACAGCATGAAGATGAGCAGCAAAATGACCAAGGTTCTGAGACCCAGCGCCAGCTTCCGCCGAAAGCCGCTTAACCGGAAATCCGACCGGTATGCATAATACAGAAAGATCCCTGCCGGGATCAGCAGCAGCAGCAACCATGGATGACTAAATTGAACGCCCACGCTGGTACACCCCCATTCTGCAGCGATCACGGCCAGCGCCAGTGCAGCAAGCCAAGGCATAAGCGAACCGGCCTGGCTGGCCGCTCTGCGCTGCTCTGCAGCCGAAGCGCCGCTGCCTTGATCTCCTCCGCCGGACGCTGCGCCAGAGCCGGTCTGGCTCACCGCCGGACCTTGCGTCGTGCTCAGGTCCGCTTCGTACGGATCAGCCGTCACCGCAAGCCAGTACGACGTCGTCTCTCCCGCTTCGTTCTGTTGTTCGAACGCATACAGTCCCGGAACGTCCGGTACCGTCTGCACCGTTGAAATGCCGCTCTCGCTCCGCTGCACCTCGACGGTATCCGGTCCGTCCGCAAGAGCAAGCCCGCTCTTGGGTACCCACTTGGCGGATACCGCATCAGCCGCTACAGGAATATCCGCCTGGGCCCCGGCCAGGAATCGCCCAAGCCCGGTCCCTGAGCCGGAAGTCATCCAATCGAGTGCATTATTCACCAATACCGGGAATTCAGGCGACAGAGGCAGATCGCTGTCCTGCAGCAGGAACTGGAAGGACAATCTCGGGCGGCCTTCCGCCACACCGGCATATACGAGCGGCTGGTCCCCGAGCCGGATGACCGGTTCCCCCATGCAGGGCGCTGATCGATCAGCTTGCCGAAATAAACGCCCGACATGGTCAGATAAGAAGTGAGCGGATGCTGGGCCAGCACGGGCCGCCCGCCCTGGCTCCCGACCTTCGGTCCATCTCCGCCGATGGTCCATAGCGGCGTTTGCCGGGCCAGCTCTGCCCATTTCCCCTGCGTAAAGCCCGCAGGAATGCTTCCGTCCATGACGAGCAGATCAAATTCGCCGTCGGGTACGGGCGGAATATCCGGTTCTGTGCGGTCATCCCCGCTTCCTTCGCTCAGACCGCCTTTCCCGCTTCCTTCCGAAGCTTGATCGCCTTGATTGCCTGCCGATCCGTTCACGGCGATCCGGGTCACTTCCGCTCCGCTAAGCTGCAGCGCCTTCTCCAGAAACAGATTGCCTGAGGTTAACAGCAGCACCCTTGCGGAGCTGCGGCCGGTTCCGAAGGCAAATGATTCATTATCGGCCGCATAGCCATCTTCGGATGCCAGCTCGAGCCGGTAGACCTCCGCAAACGGAAGATCGGAGAAGGATGCCGTCGCCTTCTTCTTGGGTTCGAGCTCAACGACTCTGCTCGCGAGCAGCTGGCTGTCTCCGTACAGATTTACCTCGACGGAGGAGGCCCCCTCCGCGTTCGAGCTGACCACCGCAACGCCTTCGTACGAAGATCCTGTCCCCCCTTCGGAGAAACGCCGAACTGCTCGATCGATGCGTTGTGTTTTGCCGCCCCCTGGATCGTCTCCACCGATACCGGCACCTGGAAGGCTATCGGGACCGGATCCTGCCGCCAATGGCTGTCCGTAAATATGACAACCTCAGCATCGGGTTCCTCCCTTGTCAATGCCGCGGCAAGCGAGAGCGTCTCCCGATACGATGCCGTTCCGTAATAAGGATGCAGCGCTTCAATCGCTTCATCGATCGCGCCCCGGTCGCTTTCATGGGATACATGCGTTACAGGGCTGGATCCGGTCGACAGCAGCGTGATCTCGCTCCGTCTCCCCTGATCCCGAACGTAGGCCTTCAAGCGCTCCTTCATCTGTTCCAATCGGGAGGAGTCCTCTCCTTCCCCGCTGCCTTCAGTCTGCATCTGCGCGCTCATGCTGCCCGAGGTATCGGCAACGATGACGATATGGGCGCTGCCTCCGGACACCTGCATAAAGGGCTGCATCAGCGCGAAGACCATCAACGCGGCAGCCAGAAGCTGCAGCCACAGCAGAAGCCGGTTCTGCAGCTTCTGCCACGGCCTGTTGGCCTCCAGGTTTTTAAGCACCCGCTCCCACAACAGGTGGCTGGGAACCGTTGTATCCACATATTTTCGTTTGAACATATACATCAGCATGATGGCCGGCAGCGTTAGACCGAACCATAGGCTCATCCATGATTGAATCCCCACAAACACGTTCCCTCCTTACTCCCATACCGCAATCTTGTTCACGCGGCGCGGCCCGCGGGACCACTCACCTTGCTCGTACTCGCCACTAGCGTTACTCCATGGGCACAACTTGCCTGCTCGCACTCGCATCCTGTTGGCAGTCCACACAGAACCTGCCTGCTCGCACTCGCATCCTGTTGGCAGTCCACACAGAACCTGCCTGCTCGCGCTCGCTTCCTGGTGGCAGTCCACACAGAACTTGCCTGCTCGCGCTCGCTTCCTGGTGGCAGTCCACGGACAGAACTTGACTGCTCGCGCTCGCTTCCTGGTGGCAGTCCACGGACAGAACTTGACTGCTCGGACTCACTCCCTGGTGGCGGCCCGCGGGCACCACTTGCCTTGCTCGCACTCGCTCCCTGGTGGCAGCCCGCCTAGGACACTGTGCGTTTCTCCCTGTGCGCACGATGCATAAATTCGAGGCATACTTGGATCGCTCTTGAGGCTTGCCCGAAGCCTGCTGCCACCTTACCATCGCCCCTACTGCCGCAGCCCGGCAAGCCCTTCCGGGAAAGTGCGGGCGGTCCATAGTTTAGAACGAGCGGCCCGCTATGGCTCCACGGGTTGAAGCCTAGCTGGATGCAGCAGATGCTAGCTTGAAACCACTCCCGCACCCGCCAGCACGCCAAACATGGCATCCCGCAGCGGCATATCGGCCGGAATGAGCACGTAGGTCATCCCGCGCTCCGCACATACGCCGGACAGCATATGACGGTAACGCTCGAGCTCGGCTTTGTACGCATCCAGCACCTTGCCCGTCAATGCGACTTCCTTCCCGTTCTTGGTCTCGCTGTCAATCAGGCGAAGATCGCCGGCCAGCTTGGGATCGAGCTCCTCCCGGGACAAAATATGGACCAGCACAACCTCCTGCCCGCTTCCGGCAAGCAGGGACAACGCCCTGAGCAGCTCCTCCTCGCCGCCTTCGAGCCAAAAATCCGAAAACACCCAGGTCATGCCCGGATGCCTTGGAAGCGCACCGGGCTGTCCGAGGGCAGCGGCAAGGCTCCCTTCACCGCCGGTCTGCGCTCCCTGCAGGAATGAGAACAGGCGGTGCGCCGAGCCTTTGCCCCGCATCACGGGCAGACGGGCCGAGACGGTGCGGCTGTAACAGGCAATCTGAGCCGATCGTAGGAGGAGAGCGCCATGTATCCGACGCTTGCCGCCAGCTGGCGGGCAAGCCGCCATTTCGGGCTGCCGTGGACCTCATGATCCTCCGCCCCTACAGGACGCTCCCCTTCCGCAGACGTTATCACCGCTCCCATCGATGCGGAGCAATCGACGAAGATGCTGACCGTCAGCTCCTGCTCATCCATGAACTGGCGGACAAACGCTTTACCGGTACGGGAATACACGCCCCAGTCGAACCGGCGCACATCGTCGCCGGGCGTATACAGGCGATAATCGGCGAATTCGAGCGAGGAGCCGAGGCGGCGGGACCGCCGTTTCCCCTGCTGGGTTCCCGCAACCCGCCGCTTTGCGGACAGTGTGAGCCGCTCAAGCCGCGGAAGCCATTCCGGCGGAAGCAAATGACCGGCGCCGCTCACGCGGATGCCTCCAGCGCCTGCAGTACCTCTTGAATGATCTGATCCGTCGTCATTCCGATCGCCTGTCCCTCAAAATTCAGGAACAGCCTGTGGCGCAGCGCTGGCAGCGCGACCGCCCGGATATCCCCGGTGGAAACATGCATCCGCCCGCTGCACAACGCCCGGACCTTGCTGACCGAGATGATGGACTGAATGCCGCGGGGACCGGAGCCGAACTGGACGTATTTTTTGACCGCCTCCGGCGCGGACGCCTCCTCAGGATGCGTCATCATGAGCAGTCGGACCGCATAATCCAATATTTCTTCCGCGACCAGCACTTCCTTCGCGCCCCGCTGGATCTCCAGCAGGTCATCGCCCGTCATTTGCCGCTCGACCTGGAACGTATGGGACGACGTTGTCCGCTTTACGATCTCCTTCAATTCGTCGGCACTTGGATAAGATACTTCAATCTTCAGGAGGAACCGGTCCAGCTGCGCCTCCGGCAGGGGATAGGTACCCTCGTTCTCGAGCGGGTTTTGCGTAGCCAATACGAAGAAGGGGCTCGGCAGACGGTGCGTTTCTCCACCTACCGTCACCGTCTTCTCCTGCATCGCTTCGAGCAGGGCGGACTGTGTTTTCGGCGTAGCCCGGTTAATCTCATCAGCCAGCACGATGCTGCTGAAGAGCGGCCCCTTTTGAAAGGTCATCCCCGTGCTTCCATGCTGCCCGAACGACAAAATATTCGTGCCCGTAATGTCGCTCGGCATTAAGTCCGGCGTGAATTGGATCCGGGAGAACGACAGGTCCAGCGCATCGGAGACGGTGCGGACGAGCATCGTTTTTCCAAGTCCCGGTATCCCCTCCAGAAGGGCGTGGCCTCCGGCAAAGATACACCAGAGCATTTGCTCCACAACCTCCTGCTGTCCGACAATGACCTTGCCGATATGTTCCCTCAGTCCAGAAATGCTCTCCATCCATTCTTGGGGTCTCACTGCAATATCCGACATGGATTAAACCTCCGTCTTCTAAATAAATTCAACGTTCGCTGCGGCCGGTTATTTAGCCGCTAAAGCCTCACGGATTCGGATTGATCTGGATGAAGTATTCCTCCACCAACCCTTGCATTTGATCAGGCAGCTGATTCCGGTCCAGCGTGTTTTTGGCTTTGGACTCATAATCCCGGTACACTTCCTCGTACGGACGCGACGTGCCGGGAATGGTCGGCGATATGCCGCCCTTCTGGATATCGCCGCCGGAGCCGTTAAGCTCTCCCGAATCGTTCTGGACGTTGCCGCCGCCCTTGTAATTTCGAGGAATCGTGACAAGCTCGCGCCCTCCGCTGCCGAGCCCTGCGCCGCTTCCTACCCCGCTGCCGGAACCCGCACCGGAGCCGCTGCCGCTGCCGGAGCCTGCTCCTGAACCCGAGCCGCTGCCAGAGCCCGAACCGCTGCCACTGCCTGCGCCTTGGCCGCCCCCCGAGCCCTGCTGGCCCGAACCCGCACCGGAATCGGAACCGCCGTTCTCACTCTGCTCGCCTGAGCTTTCCCCAAGGCCAGCCTGCGCCAGCGCTTCCGCGCTTCCGCCGTTTGCCCAAGCGTCCGACACCGACATGCCTCCTGCCTTCATCTGATCCGCCATGGCCAATCCCTGTGAAGCGAGGGATGAGGCCAAGGCCGCTGCCGCTTCCGACTGGCTCTCCGAAGCTGCCTTTGCCAGCGCCGTTTCTGCCAGTTCCTCAGCCAGCTTCTGCAGCTCTTCTTCCAGCTCTTTCGGCAGCTTGCCTTCTTTGAGGGCCTCAGACGCTTGGGAAAGCGCCTTTTCCAGTTCCTCATTTCCCTGCTGCTTCGCCGCTTCCTCCGCAAGCTTTTTCAGGGCATCCGATAAACGGTCTTTCTCTTCCTGCGGCATTTTCTTGACTTGCTCGGATACCTTCTTCATTTCCTGCTTGAGCTCTTCGGACTTTCCTTCCTCAAGCTTCTTGCCCGCTTCGGACAACGCCTTCTGCTGCTGCATTTGCTTGGCGAACTCGGATAAAGCTTTGGCCTTCTCCTCCTGCTGCTTCGCCAGCTTCTCCAGCTCCTCCATCGCCTTTTCAATCTTCTCCAGTGCCTGCTCGGGCTGCTTTTCTTTAGCCAGCGCTTGCCTCAGTTCGTCCAGCTTCTCTTTCAGCTTTTGACGGTCGACCGGGTCCAGCGTCTCCTTCTCCAGCTGTTCGGCGAGCTTTTCCGTTTTGGTGGCCTGCTCCTGAATCCACTTCTTCTGTTCCTTGGCCGCCTCCACCTTTTTATCCATCGGGTTCGGGATCAGCGCCAGGACGACAACGGCGACCAGACCAACGGCGCTGATCAGCAGCTGACGGTTACGGCGGGGGAGGGAAGACGCTCAGGCAATTGCTCCGTGAATCGCTTGCCGTAAGCTTCCGCTTGCTCCCGCTGCCATCGGGCGGCCGCTGAATCTTCCTCCCGGAAAGACAACGCGGTCACCATCATATCGCTTCGTTCAGCGCCCCCGGATGCCTGATCCATTGCCGCCGCCGCGTCCATCGCCGGAATCCGGCTAAGCCATCCCCAGAGAAGGCCCCCAAGGAGGCCGGTCGCTGGAATGACAGCCGCCGCGATGTTCAACCACGATATCGGAACGAAACGCCCGATAATCAGCAGCAGCAGCGAAACCGCAAAGCCTGCCGCGAGTCCGTACAGGGCATAAGCGATGACCCGGAAGCGCTGCAGCCGCCGGCGTGCGGCCTCGATTGCGCGCATGATGTTGTCCACTTATTTCTCCTCCTTCAGATCCTTCAAATCTTTTCAGATCAGATCCGTTGCATAGCCTTCCTTACACACCGTTCCCGGACGGGCTGTCATCCTGTGGAAGCTGCTCGGCAGGCGCCTCTCCCTTTCTACGTCTTGCAACAGGCCGAATGTTCCGAATAGCAATCCAGAGCGCCAACACGATGACGACCGAGTACACAATGACAAACTCGAGCCACAGCTCAATCGGCGCTTTGCTGTTCAGATTGCCGCCATAGAGCAGGAATGCTTCCTTCGAGAACGAAGAGTCGAACAGGCTCATCATCGCTCCGGCCGGATTCAACCCCAGCAGGTAGCCGACCCAGGAGTAGGATCCCGCGACAGGAGGCTGACCTGTCACATACATATTCCGCTGCTCGATGCCCATAAAGAACAAATAGAGAAGACCCGTCACCAAGAAAATGATAAGTCCCACGCCATATGTCACGATGATGGCCACAATCGTCCGCTTGAAGAGCGTCGAGAACATGACGCCGAGCGCTCCAAGAAGCAGCATCACAAACAGATAGAATAGAAAGACCGATATGAGCTGCTTCGGCGATATGCCGCCATACAGAAACACGATACTGTACACCGGCAGCGTCGCCAGCACGATCAGCGCCATAAAGCTGAGCGCGGACACCAGCTTGCTGAGCACGATCGTTGACGAGCTTTGCTGGGTCGTCAGCAGCATGCTTAGTGTCTGCTTCTCGCGCTCACTGCTGATGACGCCGGCCGTCAATGCCGGGGCCATGAAGGCGATCAGCACCAGCTGGGCAAAGCTCAGCACATAGAACATCATCTGGCTTACCTGCGGATCGAACCGCTGCGGTCCCCGATTGCCCAAATACAAAAACAAATAGATGAAACCCATCGCAATGGTGCCGAGTGCCAGTATGTAAAACAATACCGACAGCATCGAACGGGTCGAACGCATCCGCAGCCGAAATTCCTTGTCGATTACCGGATTGATCAATCTTCTGCTCCAATTCATTCGCGGGGGCCTCCTTTCGTAATTTCGAGAAATACGTCCTCCAGATTGCTCTGTGCTTCCTGGAATGAGACAATCGGAATTTCCCAGGAGATCACCTTCCGCAGAAGCTCGCTCTGCTGTACATCATCGCCGCTGTAATGAACGTGAACCCCGGTGTTGTCCGTCAAGACGGACGTCACCAACGGCTCATCCCGCAGCTTTTCGGCCAGCTCCTCACCTCGCTCGAGCGTGCGGATATGGATGACTTTTTTAACCCGCAGACGGTTCTGGATATCGGATACCTTGCCCTGTGCCACCATTTCGCCGTGTTCAATGACGCCGATTTCATCCACCATTTCCGCCAGCTCCGGCAAAATATGCGACGAGATGATAATCGTCTTGCCCATCAGCTTCAATTCCTTCAGAATTTCCCGCATTTCGATTCGCGCCCGCGGGTCAAGTCCCGACGCCGGCTCATCCAGAATGAGGACCTCCGGATCATGCACAAGACAGCGGGCAAGGCATAATCGCTGCTTCATCCCCCGCGAGAGACTGTCTACGTACGTATCCGCCTTATCGGTCAGGTTCACCAGCTCCAGCAGCTGCGGAATGAGCTGCTCGCGCTCAGCACGGGGAATCCCGTAGCTCGCTCCGTAAAAATGCAAATACTCCGTAGCTTTCAACTGATCATAAACGCCGAAGAAATCCGGCATATAGCCGATCCGTTTGCGTACTTCCTTCGGATGCCGGGTAACGTCGTAGCCGCCTACCTTGGCGACACCGGAGGTTGGCAGCATCAGCGTTGCCAAAATCGACATCGTTGTCGATTTGCCTGCCCCGTTCGGTCCGACGAATCCGAATACGGTCCCCTCCTCAATGTAGAGACTGATATCCTTCAATGCATGGAATGTTCCGTATCGTTTGCTCAGATTCCGAATCTCGATCATGGCTTAACCTCCCCCTTTACAGACAGCTCCGGCATTTGGAAATTGGTTTGGTCGGCAGCATTCAGCATGAACCGGATGCGGTTGTTCAAAATATACCGTTCAGGGTTCTCCGTGACCTTCAGTTCATTTCCGGAACCATTGACCTGCTCCCACTCATTTTTCTGCGCATTCCAGATTTCCATCTTCACATTGTTGTTTGGCTTGATGCCCTTAATGGAGAATTCCGAATAGGCGACCTCCTGATCGGAAATCAGCGGGAATTCAGCAATGAGGGAACCTTGCCCAAGCTCGATGCCGTTTCCATATGAACTGAAAATCGGTGCGTTCACTTGTGAAATTTCCGGTGCGAGGAAGCCGTAAGGAACGTTAATCTTCCCGCTTTGTCCCCATGTCATGGCCACCGGCTGCACCCAGAAATTGAGCTGGTCGCTGCTTACCTCTTGCTTCTTGAGCGAGTAATTCGTCAGGTGATCGGAGCTCCATCCGAGAACAAACGCTTTGTCCGTATTGACCGTTCGATTCGAATAAGCATAGTTGGATATAATGTCCCGCTGTCTATATTTATCATCGTTCTGCGAGTACGGGTACAGCATTCCGGCAATATCCCCGCCCATGAAGTTCAAAATCTGCTTCGGATCCTGAGGGATCTGGGCGGATCCTCCTTTCGGAATATCGCCAAGCTTATAGCCTTTGCCCCCGATCACCAGCACCACTTCAGTAAGATCGCCGGTTGTATCGTTCATGACCGTTCCGCTCAGCTGCCCCTTGGCATCCAGCTTCAAATCCGTCTCCATCCGTCCGAGCTTCTCCGGCCTCTCGGATTCGGCCCACACCTTGGCGAGCGACCACTGGGACATATCGCGCAGCTCCACCGTCGTCGAGTCCGGGTTCTTTCGGACAAAGCTCTTGCTCTCGTCCATTCCTCCGCCGAAAGAGGAACGGGAGCCTGATGTTCTCAAATACATACCGCTCGGAAATTCCAGCTCATAATTGCCGCTGCGCGGGGTAAAGAACGCGGTGGCCGTCGTTTTAACCGCACTGCCTCGGCCATTCATCTCAATAATATTGATCGTATGCGCCAATTCCTTGGTCTTGTCCGCGGAACCGGCCATATACACCGCGCCGCTTGCGATGATCGCGATGACCGGGATCAGGAACCAGGCCCATTCCCGTTTGTCAAACTTTTTCAAGATAAAATAGAGCACAGGCGCCACGACGACGGCATAAATGATCAGCATCCACAGCAGCAGTGTAAACGAAGGCATCGATAAGGACGGGAAATAGTCCAGTACATAGTTCAGATTGTCGATCAACGGATTGTAGTACGTATTTTGCGATCCGACCGGCAAACTGCCTTGCAAGACGGATGTCCATACCACCGGATGACCGGCCCATGAGCTGACCGGCTCCATGGCGAGGTCGTACGCGGCATACTGCACCTTGCCCTGTCCATAGTCGTGGGATGCAAACAACGGTTCATTTGCGGCTTGGATACCGGTTTTCGCATCCTTTACCGGGGTGACAGTTGAGATCGTAAAGTCCCCGTCCAGCTTCAGCGGCTTGCCGCCAAGCTTTTCCAGCTCGGGCAGCTCATTGACCGCCGTCGTGCCGTCAGCCGTTACCGGCGCAATCTCGGCAAAAGGCGCTGCCGTCTTAGTGTATCCTGCTCCCCCTGCTAGAACGAGCGTGCCACCGCCGTCCACCCAGCCGACAATCGCTTGACGCTGCGGCTCCGACAGCGTATCGGATGCAAAATTGTTGATAACCAGCACATCAAGCCCGCTTAGCAGCATGGCGTCAACCGGAATGCCCGCCGCCTTCAACGGTATAATGTTGACGCTCGTGCCTTTGCCGTTGAGCACGTTCATGAAATTCATGGTGTCCGGGTCATCCGACAGCACGCCGATCAGGGCTCCGTTATACGGATTCGCCTGCACGTAATTTTTTCCGGATGCAAACGGGATCGGCTTCCCCTTCTTATAAGATTCCTCATAGAACAGAATCTGGTTGTTATCTTTATTCAGGATCGTGCCCGGCAGCCCGAGGACGACTTCCTTCGGTGTATCCTTCGGCAGCTCGACATGCTGCACGTAGGAGGTATGAAAGCCTGCGCCGTTCTGGCTCTGTATCTGTAAGACGATATCGCCGGAGATGTCCTGGTCGCTCGTAAGCGTCAGCTTGAGCGGGTTCCATTTATCAAACTTTACCTTACCTTCATAACCGACTTCACTCTTGATGGAAATGCCGGGCCCGTCGGCAAAGACCAGCTGCGCCGGCAGGGCCAAAGACAGCATGGCTGTGATCAGCAGCGCAGCAAGCGGCAGCATCATCCGCATTCTTCGTGTATAAAACGACAACTGATGATTCCCCTCTCCCAATGTTTAATGTTTTTTTGATGATGTAATCCCTGGTGTTCCCCTTACTTCCATCTGCGTATAAGCAGCATTCTGGAGCAATCTGTAACCGATCTCGCGGTTCGAATATAAAGACGAGTCCATATTGGAAAAAGTTTGACCTTTTTTTCCGTTACCGGTTCAAAAAAGTCGCGTTCCGATCCAAACCATTCCATAAAATGATCCCCTGCATGTAAAAAATCCCGCCCCAAAAAGGAGCGGGATCTTCAGTCTATCCATTGCAGCGTTAAAGTGTCAGGCTGCTCCATTGTAGTACGGTGTCGAGACTATATGGATGACTTCGCTAAGCTGATTATTTTGTACGTTTAGTTAAATACAACCGTCTTGTTGTTATGCACCAAAATCCGATCCTCAACATGCCATTTCACGGCTCTTGCCAGCACAACGCGTTCAATCGTACGGCCGATGCGCTTGAGCTCGTTGACGTCGTCGCGATGGCTCACCCGCTGCACGTCCTGCTCGATGATCGGACCGCCGTCAAGCTCTTCGGTTACGTAGTGAGCAGTGGCACCGATGATTTTGACCCCCCGGTTATAGGCTTGTGCATAAGGCTTGCCGCCGACAAATGCTGGCAGGAAGGAATGATGAATGTTAATGATCCGGTTGCGGTAATGCTCGATGAACGTCGGCGAAATAATTTGCATATAGCGCGCCAAAATGATGACGTCGATATCGTCGCCGATCGTCTCCAGCTGCCGCTTCTCGGCCTCCTGCTTCGTCTCCGGCGTAACCGGAATATGGTGATACGGAATACCGAAGGATTCCACATACTCCCTCATATCCGGGTGATTGCTCACGACCAGGGCGATATCGGCATCGAGGTCTCCCGCCTGCCATTGCCAGAGAAGCTCTACGAGGCAGTGGTCCTCTTTGGAAACGAAAATCGCAAGGCGCTTTTTGCGCGCGGCGTGGTAAATTTTCCATTCCATGCTGAATTGGTCCGCAATCTCGCGGAACGATTCCTCCAGCTGCGGCAGCTTGGCCGTGAGATCCTCCAGGTCAAACTCAACACGGATAAAGAACATTCCGCCGTCCGGATCCATGGTGTACTGGTCCGACTGCACGATGTTCGCGCCATGCTGATACAAAAACTGGGAGACCGCCGCTACAATCCCTGGTCCGTCCGGGCAGGAGATGAGCATACGGGCTCGGTTAGGATATTGGTCCGCAGGGGATGGCCGGTCTTTCTTGATGTGAATTTCCATAAGTCTTGGTGATCCTCCTCTATATCTAATACATCATTCTAAATAGGGGTAATACATAATCTTTCGTTATAACAGCTTCATTCATCCGGGGATGCACATCTGTCGGTTATCCATGCTCATTCATACGAGGGATGCACATCACTCGGCCATGCTCAATCTGTCGAGGAATGCATCGCATCATCGCTTCAGTTAGTACATGCTCATCCTTACGGGGAATGCATCATGATTTCCGCATTCATCATCCATCATTCAGCTCGTGCATCCGCGAGACCCGGAAGCTCTTCCAGCGGAGGATTCGTGTCATCCACTGTGTTGGCGCTCCCGGACCGCACTGGATGCCGGTATTAGCCATACTGTTCCCGTACCATTGGCCAGCCGCCCAGCTTGCTGCTGTAAATTCGATTTCAGGCGATTAAGCCGTAAGGGAAGCTCCGGACAAATAGGCGATCAGCCGCTGGTTGACCTGCTCTTCCGAAAGCTCAGGGAACAGCTCGGCGGACATCACCATATCGTATAAGCGTTCCATCGGCTCGCGAGGATCGGCTTTTTTGGCCTTTGCATCGCTTTTCAGCAGATTCCAGGTGTCCAATACGAACGAACGGGATTCGATGCCTTCCTTCGCAAAAAATTCATGCAGCTGTTCGACCTGCTGAATGAATGCTTGTCCAAAGCGTTGCTCCACATCACCGCGCAGCAGCGCGATTTCGATCTCATACATAGGACGCTGCGTCTTCGGATCCTTCCCGATCCACGGCGTCTCAAGGATGAACGGACGGCCTTGGAGCTTCTCATGATGGACGATCCGGTGAATCGCATCGTATCCGATCCAGCCTGTTCCGATCGGGGTGTGGCGGTCTTTGGCCGCGCCGCGCGGGTTTTTGCTGTCGTTAATGTGAACGACCGTCAACCGGTCGAGGCCAATCACTTGATCAAACTTCTCCAGGACACCGTCCAGATCGTCGACGATGTCATAGCCTGCATCGTGAATGTGACATGTATCCAGGCAGATCGCCAGCCGGTCGTTATATTTTACCTTATCGATAATTGAAGCAATCTCTTCGAAGGAGCGCCCCATCTCGGTGCCTTTGCCGGCCATCGTCTCCAAAGCGATATGCACTTCCGTCTCATCGGTACCGCCAAGAACCTCATTCAGGCCTTCGGCGATCCGGTCAATGCCGTATTCTGCATCCTTATCGGTGTATGCTCCCGGGTGAAGCACGATGTTCTTCACGCCAACGGCATGGGTGCGCCGGATCTCCTCTTGAAGGAAGCTCACTGCAAGCTCATACGTGTTCGGCTTGTACGAGCCGAGATTGATAATATAAGGCGCATGCACCACAATCTCCTCAATGCCGCATTCCTGCATGGCCAGCTTGCCTTCCTCGATAAACATCGATTCAATCGGCTTGCGCCGTGTATTTTGCGGAGCGCCGGTATATATCATGAACGAACTGGAGCCGTAAGATTTAGCCTCTGTCGCTGCAGTCAGCAATCCCTTGTCCGAAAAGGACACATGGGACCCGATTTTCAACATAAAATTTCCCCCTTTGTGACACACAATTACACCTATTTTAGCTTGTATATCGAAATAAATCTAGAAATGCGTTATAATTCTCATGAAACTGTCATGTGACAAAAATCGTTCGAGGTGATATACAAGATGAAGAGCACAGGGGCCGTCTTGGGGTATTTGTCGTCCAGCGCGCCGCCGTCATGGTTCATGAATACCATCGCGTTCTGGGGATGGGTCATGCTCGGACTGATGGGCATCGGTGGATTTTTCATGTTCCGCAAGTTCCTGAAGGTGCTGCCGAAGGCCGACGGCAAGTCCAAGCTGGATTGGCAAAATTACTGGGTGGAACGGAGCCGCCCGCTGTGGACGGATGAATCCAAGGCCTTTTTGGACGAGCTGGTTCAGCCGGTTCCCGGTCCATTCCGCGATATCGCCAAGCACTCGATTGCAGCCGAGATCGGCAAGATCGCCGTCGAATCCGGGGCAACCGAAGTAACCCGCGACCACTGCATTAAAGGCTACATCGTAGCCACGCCGAAGCGCGACTACAAATTCTTGATGAATTTCCTTCAGAAGAAAAATATCGATTATACACCGTATCAGCATCTCATTAATAAGTAACGCATATGAAAAAAACGGCTCGGGCACACATCCTCGATGAATGCGCTCGAGCCGTTTTGCTGTTGGACGGTAATCAAATGGATTCTCTTCAATGCTTTTCAGATTTCTGGGTCCCCGAATTCAAAGTTGGACCGTCTTATTGAGGACATCGATTACATTCCCTTTTGCCTGTCGTTTGATTGACTTTTTAATTCCATTCCTCTTGTAAAGAATACAACTCCAAGGGCAGCAAATGTAACGTAATTGCTTATTCTCGCTATAACTGCCTCATCATCCTCATAATTAATCCAATACAACAGCGCAAATGGCGAAATGACCAATAAGATCTTCATAGCTAACATAAAAACATAGCGGACTCTTTCTTTTCGCGGATTCCCTTCTGCTGCAGCTAACACCAGGGTAACCTTAGAAGAGTCATAGATTGTTATTAATAATGCGATGATACTTGTGTATGCAGTAATTTTTACGCCAATTTCAATCCACGGAATAAAGGATACGATTGCAATGCCTATGTATATTCCTGCAGCCAAGTAGAATAGGTTGGTTTTAATTTTTCTGCGCAAAATTCTCGTTCCTCTCATGATAGACCTTATAAGCGAATAGGTGTATTTTACCATATTCACGAAGAAATCAAAGATCATAAATCCTAGCAGCGTTACCGAAGGTGAATGAAGGTCTACATTCAGAATGGATTTTGGGTGTAGATTCACGATGCTAGATTCAAAATTAACAAAGAGCCAGCACACCTTAAAAGGTATGCTGGCTCTTATAAAGTTTATTAAAAAAATTTACTTAAAAGCGCGTGCGGAAACGTGCATAGAGCCACCGGATCCATCCAAACTGCTCCTGAACGTGAAGGACCAGCCGGCAATGATAAATGCGTTCCCTTCTGCTATCGCATATTCTTTATAAGGAACCATCGCTTCACCTTCTAGTACCGTACCGTTTCTTGATCCTAAGTCCTTGAGCACATACCCTTCAGCTCCGCGCGACAGCTCCGCATGAGCCCGTGATGTACCTACACCCAGAGCCACATATTGCGCCACCTCGGCAGACCGGCCGATAATGAAGTGAGGCTGGTTAATTTCGACCCGCTCTGGCACACCGCCTTCAGGGGAGCGGACCTCCAAATAGGCATGTCGTTGCGGATGCTTCCCGGGAACGAAACCATGACTTAACAGAACCGTTCCGCCATCCCCTGACGAGGATAAGATCTCGGTATGCTCGCTTAAATGCGCGTAGTAATCCTCCTCACCAGCTGCTGCTTCGGCGTTTCCGTATCCTTGAGAAGAAGAGCTTGCTCCTGGTTGGGGATACATTTCTAAAATTTTGTATGCTTCCTTGTTACGGCCTGCCATAGACTGTCCCTGGTCATTGGTCGGACTCTGGGATTGTCCAGCAGGGCTGCTGCCTGGTTCTATCCCCCTGTCCGTGAAACCACTGGCCCCTATTCCACCCCGCAGCGAGGCTCCACCATGGAACGGAGTTTCCACGTTTTGATTTGATCCTTCATCGGCTTCAGTATCCGTTCTTGGAGATTTCCATCGCCATTTCTCTTTTGAATCAAGTGTCTTCCGATCATCCAGGCGATCCTCCCGATGGATATGCTCTCCTCCATTTAGCAGTCCGGATAACGGGTCTGCCTGAAACCGGGGAGGCGCCTTCCATGCGGAGGGGCCGTAATGTTCAAGCTCGGTGGACTCCATCGCCGGCAGCGCACCTGACCATGGGTCCGTCCTGCGGAATAATGTCTGCAGCTTCCCCTGCCATCCCAGCCATGCTGCCGCGGCCAGCAGAATCGTAATACCTGCGGATAATCCGAGGGTGAGCAGAGATGGCCGGCTCAAATACAGCAATCGCCAGACTGCTGCAGCAGCCAGCATGCATGCTAATAATATATAGGTCCGAAGCGGGGAGGACTGCTCAGTGTCTTCGGGCTCCGCACTTTCCTCATTCCGATCCGGGAGCCATGAGGCAGCCCCGAAGCGCGGGCGAATCGGCTTATCGATCCGTTCCGGTCGCTCCATTCCTGAATGGCCCGCTGAATGAATACTGCGGATAAGATTGCTCCGGTCAACGGGCGCTTCCTGCCCGGTCCTTGACCAGGCTCCAGCGTGATCATTCCCAGAATTCGGGCTTGTGCTGCCGGAGTTCAGCACGCTTGACCGAACAGCACGGATACCCGGCTCGCTTACGCTTAATTCCGGCCGGGTATCCGTCCGTCCAGAGATAACACCATCATCTTCACCAGCAAGCAGCTCGAGGATCAGCCTCTTCAAGCCGGGGAGACTAAAGCTCTGTTCCCCGCAAAATGACATTAAAGCCTGAACGCCTCTTCCCTTTAACTCCGTTACGGAAGCAAGAAGTCTTGTCATGCATTCTTTCAGGGATGACCTTAGCTGGCCGCTTTCATCCGTAGTCTCGAGCGGAAGGTAGGTTAAATACAGCGTCCCCAGCCGCAAGGATCCAGCAATAAATATGTAATCTTCGTGCAGAATGAAGTTTTCGGCCTTAAGCATATACAGACTGCTGTCATGCAATGCCGTCACAATCTGAAGCAGCAATCCGTAATACTCGGTCAGAGACATGCGCTCGGCTTTCAATGCTTGGGAGAGCATTTTCTTGCCGGTAATGTCATATTCCATCGTGATTTTGTAATCTACTTCCTTGATATGCAGCTTCAGAAAGTGGGGAATGCTTGACGAACGAATCATGCCTAACTGTACTTCATTGAGTTCATCGGCACGGATTCCCTGCTCCCGGTCGAGGATCATCATGGTCCTGTCGTTCTGAACAAAATCCGTTTTCAACCCTAACACGAATCGCACCTCCTACATATGGAGCATCATATACGCGCTGATGACCCCCGGAAGCACCGCGATCATGAACGGAAACCGTAACTGCTCCTCCTGGCTGCTCCGCCATGGCGCAAGGCTTTTGAACATGAGTACTCCCATCATACTGCCGATAACTTTTCGCAATCTGAGAAATGTCTCCCGCCGCCATAATAAGATGGCGAGTGCAATCACCCCCGCAAACAGAACCGAGTACATGATCGACTGTAACGTGAACCACAGTCCGGTCCAGGCCCCGATTCCTCCAAACAGCTTGACGTCCCCGGCACCCACCGCTCCAATTACATACATGACCAGCAGTATGGAAAAACCTGTGCCAAGTCCCTGCAGCGAGAACAGCAGCCCTTCGCCCCCTGACAGGACACCGTGGTAGGTAAGCCCTAGAACCATGGAGGCAACCGTAAGCAGGTTAGGAATTTTCATAGAGCGAAGATCCGTTATAAAAGCAGCAATCAAATACATGGCACAAATACCATAAGCCATTCCCAAATGAAGTCATCTCCTTTCAGGGCAGGATACCGCACCGAAACGAACAGGGCCACACCCAGCCTCCATGAATGCGACTTTGTCCGTCCACCTTGATGAATCGCTCAAGCTACTGAATATGCAGTGCCCGGTGCAGTTCGGAAAACGGCAGGATCTCTGCCTGCTCACGGCCTAGCCACCACGGTAAACATCACTTCAAGTCGTTCTCCATTCCGCGTCTCCACTACGAACGGCCAAGTGCCGGGCGTTGTGTTGAAGCCGACATTCCATTCCCATTCGATATAGCCGTGCGCGTCCGCCGTTTTCCAGCCCAAATACTTGGCCGTGCTCTGCCCGCTTTTGTAATAAACGGACAGATTCGCGTCCATTCCGGGCTCCACCTTCACCTTTACGGTCGCTTGCCGGCTTGCTACCGCAGGATTCGGCTTCTCGAGCAGCTGAATCGTCCCGCCGGGCGCACTGCCATCCCCGCCCGTTCCTTCCCCGCCCTCTCCTGTATCCCCGATCCACAGCCTTTCTTGGGCCTTCGCCTGCAGAACGATGCTTTTGTTCAGGAAAGGCACCCGAATCGGCAGATCATAATTGAGCTCGATTCCAAAGTACGGACTTTGTCCGCTTTTTAGATTCGGCACGCGCACATTGGATACATGAATCCTGTCGACATCCAGAAGGCCGCTTTGCGTGAACGGCTGCAGCAAAGGTTTAATCACAGGATCCAATACCGCTTCGACGGTCTGGTTCTTCAGCTGCTGCAGCGGCTCCTCACCCGTGGCAACAGCCTGAACAATCCACTCGTTGACAGGTGAAGGCAGCGAATCACTGTACTGTGAGGCCCAGTCGCTTAAGGAAAGCCTCGGAATTTCCCAATGGGTTGTGCTCTCCGACTCTACCGCTTCCCCACCTGCCGAATTCTGCTGAACGGCAAGCGACACCGGATACATGTGGGAGGCGACCATCTTGACTGCGTCCGCAGCCGTACTATGGAGTGCGGTTGAAATCAATGTCATCTGCACCATATAAATAAGAAAGATCACAAAAAACATGAACATCGGCAGCACTAGCGCTGCCTCGACAACGATGCTGCCCCGTTCTCCTCCAGCTCCGCCTCTACGGCCGCCTTTTGCATCTGCAGATCGTTTCATTCCATGAGCTCCTGACCTAATAAGAAAAATCCGCTGTCCGCGTTACGATATAACGGTTGCCCTGAACCTCGTCCGCGCTGCCGAATACCTGACCCAGCGCTTTCGATAACCCGGGGAGAAACCATATTCGCATTGCCGTCTTCACTTCACCGGAAGCATACGTCATCCGCTCAGCCGGATTGACTCCGGTGTTAAGCCGGATCAAAGCCAGCATGCGGGAGAGCTTCTTCTCGTTGTTGCTGTGAATAAACATAAATATTCTTAAATGATCGCGATACGTGAGCTTGACCGGAGCGTACCTGGACAGCTCAATCTCACCCGTTTTGCACAGCTCGATCATATCCGCGATTGCCTTTTCAATTCCGTACAGGAGAGCAGCAGCCAATATGGCTAGCGGGTTTCCCAGCTTACTGTTGACGACGAAGCCTTCCATCGTACGAATCGCGAGCCGGGAGGCAAATATTTCAGCATACGCGGCAGAAATATTTCCGGCGGGATTGTGAAAGCCGTAAAGGATGTATTCCACCTCCTGATTGGCAATCGCAAACTCCCCCGCCAGCTCGTCTACGGAGGATGAGCCGCTAATGATCCCGGACAGCTTCGACGGGTCGAAATGCTGAAAATAATGAACGGCATATTCATTCTGAAACAGCTCGTCCCTTACCCCGCCAAGAGCCTCCCCCATGAAGCCAAACATTCCGTCCATATTATCCATCGCAGCTTTGCCCGCGTCATACGGGTCATCATCCATGGATCTGCCCGAAGCTCCATCGTTTCGTTCTTGATTAAATTGAAGACTCTCATCGTAATAGGCTTGCAGTTTTCGAAACTCGTCCTGGATTGCCTGACTTTGGCCTTCAAGCCCGTTAATCGCGCTAATGACCCGGGAAGCCTCCTTCAATTTCCCGTTTGCCTGCTTCTCCATTGCCTTCCGCTCCTTGTCCGAAGAGCGATACTGCTCCAGCTTCGCCTGATTACGGTCTACAACATTGGACGGCCCTGAAGTTCCGTAGCTCGAAATATATTCTCTGACAACTCGGCTCGCCTCCAGCACAGCCCCTTTCGCTCCACCGCCTCCTAATGAGGAACAAAGCGATGAAACGGACCGCTGTACCGACTGCTCCTGCAGCTGCTGGGATCTTATGTCCTCCTTCAGACCATGTAACAACTCTTCGCCATGGATCAATTGACCGGCCTGCTTCCGGATGGCCTGGATCGTCTCGGCGTCCGTGCCCTCCGAGGCAGATGCGCCAGGCGTGTTGTCACGTGTAACCAGATCGTAACCGGCGTTAGAGGAGCGGTTCTCGGATTCCTGAATCACTTGCTTCATCTCTTCGTTCAGAGTTCGGGCTTTCTCCCACAGCCTCAAAGCCTCGGTCAGCAGCTGGTCGTTCTCCCGCTGCAAACGGCTCGCCTCGGCTGATATTCGCGAACCGATCGACGAAACGCCTGCTTCGTAAGCCATAATGGAAAGGGTATACAGCTTCTCCTTGGGCGGCCTGTCGGCATCCTCCTCCTTCTTCGTCCAGTAATCCTCATATTGCGATGCTGCATCCGCCGCGGTTCGAATGCTACCGCCCAATGAAGCATCCTCGATAGATGTGCCGGGAGGATCCATGATAAGCCTCGATAGCACTTCCGCATTCTTTCCCGCCTTGCGCTGCTTGTCCAGCATCTCATCAAGCGCAGCTTCACGCTTGTCATACAGCTTCCTAAGCTTCCGGAGCACATCCACCGTGTTGGAAGCTTCCTTCATGGATTGGGAGAGGGGTTTGAACTTGGAGACAAGCTCCAGCGTGAAATCGATCGGAGCTTTGTATTTCATATCCTCCAAAATCTGTCGGTTAAAGATTTCATACTCTCCGAGGGGACGCTGCAGCTGCAGACTGGAGCTGTCGACCTCCATGGAGAGCAGGTGAAAAGCATCGCTCCGCTCCCCGGGATTCAAGCTTTCGTTAAGCACCTTTCCCATGATCAGATCCCCGCTGGTGTCCCCTGAGGCATAAAGACCGTACTCCTGCTGGAGCCCGGGATCATAAGAAGACATCACGGACCGGACGGCGGCTCGGGTCAGCCTCTCGCTCTGTACCTTCATCGCAGCGATCCGGGAATAATCAATGAATACTGCCACAAACATAAATACCACGGCTAACGCAATAATCAGAAAAATGGAAACCGATCCGTCGGTGGACAATCTCTTGCTTCTCCCGGCCATGCCTGTTCTTCTTAGCTTCCCCATGACTATCGCGCACCTCCGAACTTCCGTAATACGTCCTTGGCGGCTGACGGGTCCGTCCGATTCCTCCCGCCCTGAAACTTGGAGCCGTAGTATCTCATGACATCAACCGTTCGAATAAATTCAACCGGATCAACCACGACCGATTGCGCGCTAACCTGGATCCGTCCCCCATCTTCCAATAAACGGTTTAGCGGCGTAAACGATACCTGTTGATGCAGAGAGGTCGTTACTTTGCGAATAAGCAGCTGGTTGCTGTACTGCATCTCCCCGCTCATTCCGGCCGGTACGGCCGTGCTCCCTTTGGACATCTTAAGTTCAGGAAGATTTCCGTCCCGGTTCTCTCCCTGAGGGATCGATATGCTCTTGGGTGCTTCCCCGCCTGACAAACCAAACAGGGTCCTGAGCAGTTGATCATCCGTTAGCCGCCAATACAATGAATCATGCAATCCTTGCTCCACGGATCCGGAGCGTGCCGTTTTATGGCTGTTGTCCCAGATATATGCCGTGCGCTCGGACGCGCAGCCGAAGCCTGAGCCAGCATGGATTTCTGGTAAATATATAGGCAGAGGAACAGAAGCAGCGCGGTTACAACCAGTACGACCGGAAGAACGAGAGAAGCCTCGATCGTGAAGCTTCCCGACTCGTCCCTCCATTTTCCAGGCTGCCGCCTACTCAAGGAACTCCTCAGACTTCGAGTTTACAGATCTGAACAGTTTGTCTACCAGCTCCGTAATTTCATCTTTGAATATTAGAGCGATAATTAAAATAACAACCAGAATGAGGATCATCTCCAACGTACCGATCCCGCTCTCATCCTTCCATAACCGCTTCATTCTGTTCTTTAGTATGGTCAGCATCATTGCATCCACCGATCCCTTCTACATGTTCATCATCATAAACGCAGGCGCGCCGAGCAATATTATGACAATCATAAAAATAACAACCATCGGAAACACCAGCTTCGAGGATGCCTGCTCCCCTCGGGTTCTGCCGATGGCCTTCCGTTTCTCCCACAGCACCCGGGATAAATCACGGAGGGCAAGCGCAAAGTCGTTTCCTCCCCGCCGGAAGTTCAGCAGTACCGTCGTCGTGAATATCGAAACCTCCTGGACGCCGCAGCGCTTATTAAACTGCTCGAAAGCCTGCTGGAACGGATGGCCTCCTTCCCATTCCAAGAGCATCCTCCCCAATTCGTTATAGAGGGGATGATTCTTGTCCTTGCTCCGCTCCACGCAATGCGCGATCGACCGTTGAACCGTCTCGCCCGCACCCACCAGCAGCACGATTTTGCTGAGGAGCTCCGGAAGCTCCATTACGATCTCCTGCTCACGCAGCAGCACTTTCTTTTGCATATCTCTGATCAATGCGACCGGCAGTAGTACACCTAGGCCAAATCCCGCGATCATTCCCATGGGTTCGCCCGTAAGCAATGACCAGATGCAGCCCCCGATCCAAATCAGCCAAGTATAAGCAAGCGCATCAGCCATGAACAGCAGCGTCATTTCCGGACTGCGCCGCAATCCGTGCAGTTTCTGGACCGAGCCTTGAATCCGGTAGAACCATATCGGAAATCTCATGGGAACTTTGCTTCGCTCCAGCAAATACACCAGCGGCGGCGTCAGCTTCTGCAGACGCAGTCCCTCCATGGGCAGCCTGCTCAGCTGCCGGTACCGTTCACCGCCGATCCGGTTCAGCACCACCCAACCACCCCCGAGCAGAACCATCAGCAGCGCGGATATCCATACCACCACGCTTCCCTCACCTCCTTATACCTTGATGTTCATCATCCTGGTAATCCACCAAAAGCACCCGACCAAAGCAATCAGAGCAGCGGTAGATATAAAGATCCCTGCCCCGCTGTGCATAGGCTCCATATAGTCCGGCGAAGTCATATTCATAAACAGCACCAATAAAAACGGAGCAGCCAGCAGCGCCTTGGATTCGAAGCGCTTCTGGGCGATCATGACGGAGATCTCCTGCTGTATATCCAGCTTCTCGCCAATAATGGAAGAGGTTCTTCGAACGACCTCGACCAGATCCCCGCCGGTTCGTTTACAAGTCGTAAACACATCGGCGAAATTCGTAATATCCTCCATACTGGCTCTTCGCGCAAAATCCTGGAGAGCAGCCTCGATCGCCTCTCCGTATTCCAGCCTGGATCCGATGACTTTTAGCTCAAAGATCATGTCGCTCTCCCCGCCCGGATCCAGCAGGAGCAGATCCTGTACGGCATCCTTAAAACCGTTCTCCACCGATCGTCCGGCCGACAACGAAGAGGACAAGGAGTACAAAGTCTGCTTGAAATGAAGATTCAAGGTTCTCCGTCTTTGCTCCATCCTGTGACGACGCCAAAACTTCGGAACGGCAAATCCCGCTGCCCCAAGAAGAAGTGACAAAATCACATGATGATAAAACAGATATCCGATCGCGAAGAATAACACCGCGCCGAGCAGTATACATAGCACCTTCTCTCGCTTGGACAATACGTACACGCTGTAGTCGGGCAGCCGGCTGCTGCTGTCGGGTTGCTGGCGCTGAGGCTCTATCCGATCCTTTGGTCTCTTCGGCTTCACTCCCGCTTTATCCGCTTTCACGGATCTCATGAGGCTGCTGGCCTTCATAAGAGTCACCTCCATCCCCTTGCAGGGGCCAGGCGGTAATGCCGGCCATCCGCAGCTTCTCCGTCCCTCGCAGCGGATTGCCGCAGGCTTCGAGACGGCCAAGCACCTTGCCGTCAGCCTCCCCGGTTTCTTGAAAGCGGTACAACGGGTTTAACTGCACTTCCCCGCTGCTCATCCCGACCACCTCACTGATCTCCGTCACACGGCGCGAACGGTCTCTAAGCCGTGTTAAATGAATGAAGATGTCGACAGCCGAACTGATTTGCTGACGGACAACGCTGATTGGCAGCTCTGAGCCGCTCAGCACCATCGTCTCCAATCGGCTGATCATATCCCTCACGCTATTAGCGTGGCCAGTCGAAAGGCTGCCTTCATGCCCTGTGTTCATTGCCTGCAGCATATCCAGCGCCTCGCTGCCGCGGACCTCGCCGACAACGATGCGATTCGGGCGCATCCGCAGCGACGAACGGATCAAGTCACGGATCGTAATCTCGCCCCGTCCCTCCGTATTGGCATTCCGCGTCTCCAGTGATACCAGATTCGGCACCGTAACAATCTTCAGCTCGGCGGAGTCCTCAATCGTGATGACCCGTTCATCGGGCGGGATGAACTGGGAAAGTGCGTTCAAGAATGTGGTCTTCCCCGAGCCGGTCCCCCCGCCGATGAAAATGTTGTACTTGCCCCTGACCAGGATTCGAAGCAGCTCTGCCGCCTCCGGGCATAATGCGTCCCGTCCCACCAAATCCTCCATCGTCATCGGCGCATCCGGAAACTTTCGGATCGTCATGGTCGGCCCCTTAAGCGCGATAGGCGGAAGCACGATATTCACCCTGGACCCATCCTTCAGCCGGGCGTCCACGATGGGCACAGACTCGTTCACGACCCGATTGACACTCCCCCCGATACTCTGGATAATGTCCTCCAGCCTTCCCTGCGATTCGAACTGCAGCGGCACCTGCTTCACCTCTCCGTCCTGCTCGATGAAGATCTCCCGGTGGCTGTTAATCATAATCTCCGTAATTCGGGGATTGTCGACGAGCGGCTGCAGCACATCCAGCCCGCGAAAGGAATCGTACACTCTGCGAACCAAAGTCCGTTTCTCCATGGCCGTCAGTCCTGCAAGCTCCTGTCTCCTCCACACCAAGTCCTCTATGCGCGCCATGAATTCAGAATTATGGACGCTGCCGGTCATATCCAGCTCCGACCGAATCTGATCCCTAACCGAACGGAACTGCTCCTCATGCATAGAGTTCCCCCCTATTTTCGCCGGACAGCCCGAAATCTCCACCCCCAAGGAGCTGCCGGCACAGCTTCAGAACTTCCCTTTGGTATATCGGTGACATCAGCAGCAGCTCCTGCTGGTGAAGCTGCTTCCAGGAGGGGATATAAGGCAGCATGCAATCGATCCGGATGTCTTGCCGAGGAGGCCTGTTCACAAGCTGTCCGGTATAACGGTTGACAACAAACCTGCTCCGCTTCATCAAGCCGCCCGAGAAGCTCTCGCCCGACTGCAGCAGCTGGTCGATCCGGATTCCGCTTTTAAACATGCTGATCGGATCGTCCAGCAGGACCCAGATCAACGCACCGGTATGCTCAAGCACCGCTTGCAGCCTCTCCTCCCGGACCCCCGACGCTCCATCCGTATCCACAACAATGACATCGTACTGGCCGGCGGATCCAAGCGATCGAAGCAGCAGCTCCGTATCGGACCTCGTCATCTCCATGATCTCTTTCACGTGCAGGCTCGGCTCGAACGTGTCGCATTTCAGCCCCTGATGCCTGAGTCGGTACGGCATAACCTGAAGAACATTCTCTGATCCGCCTTCCTGAGCGGCCTTAATATCGTACAGAAGCCGGGAAAAGCTTCCCTCCATTCCGTCGCAGCCTGAAGGAAACAGCACGCTGCTGTTGACGCTCTCCAAATTGAGGTAAAACACCCGCAGTCCCAATACGGCAAACTGCTTGGCCATATTCATCGCCAGCGTGCTCTTGCCGCACCCGCTCAAGGGAGAAAGAACTCCGATAACGGCAGCCATTCCGGTCTGGAGTCCCGCGCCGCCGCTGATTCCATTGCTGCCTCCCGAGAAGGTACTGCTTCCGTGGCAGCGGGCGGATATCGCTTCCAGCAGCTTCGGCAGCGGCTGGTACTTGGCAGTATGGGATCCTCCCGCCGGACAAGAAGCAGGCATCCCAGCACCGTCGTTAAGCAGCAGCCAAGGCACAGCCGGGTCGCCAAGCTGGAACCATGCCATCAGCATCTCTGCATCTCCAACCACGAGAGCTGGGGGTTCTCCCGACTCCATATAATGAAGAAACGCATCCTGCCGTGTGAAGGCGGTTATCTGCATCGACGAGCTATAGGAGCTTCCGTTTACGTAGTTCAGCAGCGGTTCTACATACCTGGAATCCTGTACGGCCAGCACGAATCGTACCGATAGCATTGCATATATCCCCTCTTCCTTTCCCTGACAACGCAAAAAAGCACCATTCATACCGCAACCCTGCGGTTCATGAACGGTGCTTCCGTTGACTTGTTATAATTTGACATTAGAATAGCATAGCCGCCAGCAGACGGCAAGCATTATTTTTCTGTAGGATATATGCCTTTGCCGCTATTGCCAAAACAAGGATATATGCAATACTATAAAAGCTTGGAGCAAATATTTCGTATATAGAACTTCCTTATATAGGATGGGTTAATAGAGTCTCCTAATCCCTACCCATACATATCATACAGCCTAGTCAGGAGAGTGACATCACGTGAAGAAACGAATCTTAACCGCACTGTTAACCGGTCTGCTGCTGTTGTCCGGCTGCAGCCAGCCGCTGGCGCCCCCTGCTTCGAACGAAAAGGCAGCTGCCGCCTCCCAAACGGAGCAGACAACGTCCACGAAGGCGGCACAAAGCCAAAGTCCGAACGGGAAGCAAGGCTCTTATCCTACTGACGACCTGAACCTGCCCCGGGTACCCGTCGAGCTCGTCAAGGCGGTGGACGGAGACACGATCAGCGTTATGTTTGAAGGCAAGAAGGAGAACGTCCGGATGCTGCTGATTGACACGCCCGAAACAAGCCATCCCAAGCTGGGAGTCCAGCCTTTCGGACCGGAGGCCAAAGCTTTCACGAAGGAGCTCGTTGAGCAAGCCGACAAGCTCGAATTGGAATTCGATATCGGTCCGAACCGGGATAAGTACTCCCGGCTGCTTGCGTACGTTTATGTAGACGGAAAAATGGTCCAAGAAGCGCTGCTCGAGCAGGGGCTGGCGCGGGTAGCCTATATTTATCCGCCGAACGTCCGTTACGTTGATAAATTCAATGATCTTCAGCGCATCAGCAGGGAAAAGGCGCTCGGCATCTGGAGCGTCGAGAATTACGCGCAAGAGGACGGCTTCCACCCTGAAGACAGGACAGGGACGCTCAATCCAAATCCACCGCCGCATCCGGGGAATCCCCGGAACCGGCAGAGACAGTAGCATCTGCTGCAGGCAGCGCCAAGTCCGGCTGCAGCATCAAAGGGAACATCAACTCGAAAGGCGAAAAGATCTACCACACACCCGAATCGCCATACTACGAGCGGACAAAGGAGGAGCAATGGTTCTGCACCGAGGAGGAGGCCGTCGCGGCCGGGTTCCGGGCTCCCCGCTCGTAGGGGCCATTCGCATTCCGGGAATTTATGAGAGGAACCGGCGCCGGATATCCGGCGTCGGTATCATGCATGCCTCGGAGCGGCCGAACCAGCGGTAACGGTTCTTGGCCACGATGCGGTACGCACGGTCCCGGATCGGACGAGGCACGATGATCATCGCATAGGCGAGAGGCCACGGAAAGCGGAGCCGCCGGGCAATGCGCAGCGCCCCCTGCGACCGGGTGTAGTACTTTCCTTTTTCAATCAGCACCATCGTATCCCCGCCATCCGGCGTCAGTCCTCCCTGCTCCAGCAGTGACTGCCCGATCTCCGATTGGAGCGATGCGAACCGGAAATGGCCGGCTGGATCCCGCTGGATAATAAATCGGGTCAAGCCCTGGCACAAGTGACACACCCCGTCAATCAACACGATGGCGTATTCTTCGTTATCCTTGCCCGCCTTCTTCATAATCAACCTGCCCTCCTTTGGTTACGATGCGACCCTAAAACTCGCCCAATAAGAAAAAACGCAGGAAAATTCCCGCGCTTCATCATGCGTCGCCTTATTCAGATTCGACCGCTTTGCTCAACCACTCGCCGTCTCTCATCTGCTGATCGAAATCATCTGAAAATTTATCCATGCATTTACAAATGAAATCCTTGCGGCATACTGGGCATGGCACTTTCCCAAGCCGGCTCAGCGCCGTCATCTTCCACTCAGGAAACCGGTTGTAGAACACGCGGCAATCCGTTCCGTCAGCCAAATGGATAATGAATTCGTACAACCCTTCCTTCTCATTGCTCCCAGCTTTGGTTACATCTGTAATCTGCGGTTTGTATGGCATGTCATCACCCGTTTATATTGATTTGTAATTGCTTATGACTGGTTGTACTTTCTGGTACTTAGTCATATTAAAGAATTTTAAAGGCGATGTCAACCGAAGAACACATCGAGGATTGAGCCGATTTGGCCGCGCTTTTTCCCCTCCAAAATATCCGGATTAAACACTTCCACATACCCGCAGTGGGTGCAGGATACAAACAGGAAATGATTGTGTTGAATATCGAACAGCTTGCTGAGCCCCGCTCCCGACATGGATACTTCCTTCGTCTCGCACTGAGTTCCGCGGCATTTGCTGCAGACAAACCGTTCAGCGATCATCTCTTCAATACGCATATTATGCGCTCCTTTCAAGCTGCCTTTTAATAACGGAATACGGCGAAGTATGGAAAAAGTTCCATATTGTTATGCAATAAAAAGGGGATTATCCCTCATGGAGGACAATCCCCTTCTATTCAATCGTCAGATTACGTTCAGCTCCACATCGATGTTGCCTCGCGTCGCTTTGGAATACGGACAGAACGCATGCGCCTTTTTTGCAAGCTCCTCGGCCTGGCTCCGCTCGATTCCCGGCATCTCAATCTTCAGCTTCACGGCCAGCTTAAAGCCATCGTCCGTTTCATCCTTGCCGATCATCACCTGAGAATGGATGGTCACGTCTTTGAGCGTTACCCCTTCCTTGCGGGCGATATTGGCCAGCGCGCTTTCGTAGCAAGCCCCATATCCCGCTGCGAACAATTGCTCCGGATTGGTTCCTTCCCCTCCGGGTCCGCCAAGCTCCTTCGGCATGCTAAGCTTATGATTAAGAGCTCCGTCGGACGACTGGATCGAGCCCTCGCGTCCACCAACAACCTTCACGTCAGCCGTGTACAATGGTTTCATAACTCGCCTCACTCCTTCATGCCCTATTATGAACGCTACAATAAGACTTTAAACTTGTGGCACAAATTGAAACGGTATGTAAAGGCTTTGTCGGCACAGGAAAGAGTCAAACCGGGGCGTTCGAGACAACAAAAAAAACCGATGCCCAAGCTTACGCTTGAACAACAGCTTCTTATGCCGATTCAATCATAATGCGGTAGAGAGGACTCGAACCTCCACGGGTATACACCCACTACCCCCTCAAGATAGCGTGTCTGCCATTCCACCACTACCGCATATAATAAAGAAGTTCTTCAGCAGAACATTCCCTATTATATAGCCATAATCCACAATTGTAAAGATCCAATTATTTCCCGCACGCCATAGCCTTGACGCTAAGTCTTCTCGTTTCGCTTATCCCTGCGGTAAGCCGAAAACTCAAGGTACTCCCGGATGAACTCCTTCTCGCGCTCTTCGAGACCCGACAGCGCGGATAGCGCCGTTTCCGCCTCATATTCCTCTCTCGTTTCATTCACCCGGGTGGTGGGCTTGCCCTTCCCGATAATCAACCAGTCCAGGCTAACGGAGAAAAATGCTGCTATTTCAATTAATTTATTCGTACTCGGCGTTGTTTTCCCTCGCTTCCAGTCACCAAAATTCCCTGTGCTGATCCCGAGGGTTTCACAGAACGCCTTCTTCGTCATACCCCGGCTTTCTATCAGATGTTCGATTCGTTGGTAAATAGACTGCATCAAACAACCGCCTTCCTGATTCTCTTTCCAAGAAAAATTACTTAAATACGTATTTCCCTCTTGCAAAACAACTTAAATACGTGTATAATCTATCTATGTTGCCTAAATTATACCATAGGACCCATGGATCGTTGTACCTTTTACCCATGAGTCTATTTCGTAAGAGGAGCGAACCCTTTTGCCCTACGATACCATGAGCACAGCTTGGAACTATGCCGTCCATGCCTTGAACAGAGGCTTAATGATCATTACGCCCGACGGCATGATCGATAAGATAAACGATCCGCTTGTAACGATGTCCGTAAGATATGGTGTCTCGCCTGATTTTCAATGGCAGGGGGCATCATTTTTTGATATTATGCCCTGGTGCTTTGGGGAGGTCGATTTCGGCAGCTTGGACGGTGAACATTATTTATCCTCGGTCAGAGCCGTTCTGGAAGGAAGCCGGCCGGATTGCGTCCTGGAGTATTCGGTCTCCCGGAACCGTAAAGTATTCTGGGTGCTATGCGAGGTCCAGCCGCTGTCCGAAAGCAGCGATAATTTCATTCACGGCGCCATCCTTTCCTTTACCGACATTACAAAGTATAAAGAGCGGCAAATCCTGCTCGAGCAGACGCTTGCCCGCAGCCTTCCGCTCCCGGAGCACATCCCCATCTGCGCCGTATGCAAGCATGTCAGCCAGGAAGAGACATGGGAACCGGTTGAAAGCTATCTTGAGAGACGCCTTCCCGTCGAATTTACGCACGATATTTGTCCCGAATGCATCCGCAGGCTCTATCCGAAATATTCCTCCGCGCTGGACGATGACCATGCCGGAGAAACGGAGGAATAACCACGCTCATCGTTCTCCTCGCTTTTCGTACATTCGCCATTCCCGAAGTTCGCCACCCTGGCGGCCTGCAGCCTATGCGGGCGGATTCAAATACGAGCACATTATAAAAAAGCAGTATAGGATCCATCGGGTCCCATACTGCTTTTGTTTTGTTATAACTGGTTATATCTGCGTTGCTTCCTATTATGAACTGATCAGACGGAGAAGCGGGCTTACCAGGGACGGCAGCACGGATACATGGCCCTCCCCTTCGATTTCATGAAGCTCGGCGTGCAGCAAATGCCGGTGCTCTCGCAGCTTTGCATACAAATCCCTTGCGTCTTGGACCATGGCGGGCTTTTCTTCGGTACCGACAAAAATGCTCAGCTCCCGCTGCAAGTCGAACGGCTGAAGGAATGGCTTGGAGACCTCCCATGTCTTATACAGCACATGCTGCTTCCACCAGACTGATGGGCTCGCTGCAATATACCGCCGAAAGATGTGGGGCCTCGTGAACAGCGCATAGAGCACAAAGAAACCGCCCAAAGAATGGCCGAACACCGACTGCTTCTCGGGATTCACCGGATATCGCGACGCAATGCGGGGGATCAGCTGAAGCTCGATAAAATCCAGGAAGTCTTCGGCGCCGCCGGTTTCCGGCCACGGCATTCCGTTCGGACGGACGGGGAGCTCGTGTGCCGCTGCAGGCACGGTATAATCGTAAAACCGCTCATCCGTCACGATCGGACTGTCGCTGTCGTAGCCGATCCCGACGATGATGGAAGGCGTTATGCCGCGCGGTGTACGGGATTGCAGCCTCACCGCCTCCGCCAGCGTCCCGAAGGATGCATTGGCATCAAGCGAATACAGCACCGGATAGCCGCCTTCAGGCGGCGGTCCCATCGGCTCGGCCACGGATATTCGGTATACGCGCCCAGTCGACTCCGACTGCATGTTCCATGTAACCGTGCCTGATATGCGATAAGCGGGCCCAGCCGTCTCCGGGATGCCGCGTATTCCTTCCGCCGTAACGGCTTGGCCCTCTGTCCTTGCATCCTGCTCCATCGCTGCTCGGGCCTCCACAGCAGCCCCGCTGCCATCTTCGTCAAACAGCCACGACACCGCATCCGGGAATCTCCTGGACATAAAGATCGGATCATGGGTTCCATCCGGATCCATGTGGAGCCTAACCCTGGAATCCGCTCCTTCTTCCCCCGTCCAAATGCGGTATGCCTCCAGATTGCTCGGGGTCATGAACTGCTGGATTCCTTGCTTGTAGGCCCCTTCGTATTGACCGACCGACATATAGACCCGGAGGCCCGGCGGCAGCTTCTCATGGCCACGGATGAACTCCATGACGCCTTCATACCATAATGAGGCCGATAGCATGCCGATCCGGCCGAACGTATCCGGCCGCCAATACCCTGCGAACATGGAGATCAGCCCGCCGAACGAGGCGCCGACGATCCCCGTATGCTCCGGCTCCGGCAGCGTCCGGTAACGACCGTCAATGTAAGGCTTGATGCGATCGGCGACTTCATAGACGTACTCTCTTCCCCGTCCCCCAAAAGGAGGACGGCCTTCAAGCAGCGACTTCGCCGGCCATGGCGTATATTCATCGTTCCGCTTCTCCGTCGCGATCCCGACCAGGATCAGCTCTCCGAGCCTTCCGTCCTTGAACAGATGCTCTAAATAATTCAAGCAATCCATGAAGGAATCGCCGCCGTCCTGAACATAAGCTACAGGATAGCAGCGGTCCGAATGGTGATAAGAGGGGGCAAATACAGGGTTAGTTCTCGGTCCAAGGCCGAAAGCTTCTGATATCGGTTCATAGTTCCTCCCCGGATGATCAAGATTTTCTCATGCGAAACAATAAATAAACGAAATAAGGAACGCCGATCACCGAGACGACGATGCCTGCGGCAAGCTCTGCGGGAGCAAAGATCGTTCGTCCGATGAGATCCCCGATCATGATGATCGCCATGCCGGCAAGGCCGCTGACCGGCAGCATATACCGATGCTTCAGCCCGACAAGCTGTCTGGCCAAGTGCGGAGCGATCAGGCCGACAAAGCCGATGCTGCCCGATACGGCGACGCTTGCGCTAACCAATCCGATGCTGCAGAGCAGAAGAACCCTTTTCTCGCGTTCCACCGATACGCCAACGCTTTTCACGCTCTCCTCGCTGAGCTGGAACAGATCAAGCACGTGGGCACGGCTCCAAATAATGACCGGCAGAACTAGCAGCCAGGGAATCATCGTCACCACGAACTTCCAGTTGGCGCTGTGAAGGCTTCCTGCCAGCCAGGCAACCGCCATCTCGTAATCCTTGGGATTCATTTTGAGTGCAAAATACATCGTCACCGCCCCGAAACCGGAAGCTATTGCAATCCCGACCAGAATGAGCCGCTGCGGATCGAGCCTTCCACCTTCCCTTGCAAACATATAGATGGCTCCGGTAGCGGCCAAACCGCCCGCCACGCCGAACATCGGCATCATCATGACACCGGTCCAGCCTGTCATCGTCAGCTGTCCTTGGAAAAGGAACATGAACAGCACAACCGCCATGCCTGCTCCGGCATTGATGCCGAGGATGCCCGGATCCGCAAGCCCGTTGCGGGTAACGCCTTGAATCACTCCTCCTGCCGTGCCGAGCCCGAAGCCGACGAGCGCGCCAAGGACGATTCGCGGCAGCCGGAATTCGAAGACGACGAGATCGAATTCGTGGCTTGAATCGATGCGCAGCAGCGTGCGAACGACTTCCGCGACGGACATATCAAACGTTCCGCTCGTCAAGCTGAAATAAAAAGCGGCCAGCACCAGTACAATCCCTGCGCCGAACACGAGGCCGAACCGGCCGGTAGCATTACGCACGCTGCGCCCCTCCCCTCGTTTTGATTAAGTACAGGAAGAAGGGAACGCCGATGATGGACGTGATCACGCCGACCGGCGTCTCGAACGGGTAATTGACGAAGCGCGCCAGAATATCGCACAGAGCCAGGAATAGGCCGCCAAGCACCCCGGAGACGGGAACGATCCAGCGATAATCCGAGCCGGACAAATACCTCGCAATATGAGGGATGATCAACCCGACAAAAGCCACTTTCCCCGCAAGCGCAACCGACACGCCGGTCAGAATGACAACCGCAAGCATCGCCAAGGCTTTAATGATCCATGGCCGCACGCCGAGACCTTTAGCCGTATCGTCTCCGAGCGAAAGGAGCGTTACCGATTTGGAAAGCGTTAAGGCAAGCGCCAAGCCGGCCACAGCGAAAGGGATGCTCAGCTTGATCAGCTCCGGATCCATCGCATGCAGACGGGCATTGTACCAGAGGCTGACCGTCTGTGAGATTTGAAAATAAGCCGCGATCGCCTCCGCCGTACCGCTGAGAAACGTTCCGATTACGGTGCCGAGTATGGCGAGCTGAACCGGACGCATGCCGCCCGGTATAAGCCAAGCCAAGCCGAATACGACGGCGGCCCCGATCGCGGAGCCGACTAGCGAGCTGACAATATACAGGCCGGAGGAGGCATTCGGCATCAGCACCATAAACAGCGTGACCGCGAACACCGAGCCGTCCGACACCCCCATAATCGAAGGGGACGCAAGATAGTTCCTCGTCATGCCCTGCATCAGCGCTCCCGAAACCGCAAGAAAAGCGCCGATCAGCATGGCCCCGATGACCCGGGGGAGCCGGGAGCTCCGAATGATCTGATGATCCACGCTGTTCGGATCGAAGGCAACGATGGCATCCCAGACGGTATTCATCGTAATATTTTTGGCCCCATACAGGATGGAAGCCCCCATCAGCAATAAGCATACTGCCGGGGCCATCACCAGGATGACAGCCGGCAGCGATTTCTTGAATCCCATGAACAACAATCCTTATCCGTTTGTGCCGTGATTTTTATTTCGCCAGATGCTCCACAGCCGCCTTCAGAAACTCGATCTTGCTGTACGCCGTTCCGCCCTGAGCAAGCGGATCCACGACGTTCACGAATGCCTTGCCGTTCTTGAAGGCGTTCAAATTGCTCATGATCGGATCGTTCTGCAGCTCCTCCAGCGCATTCGGTGTATCCTTGTTCTCGTCAGGAGAGAACTGGATAAATACATAATCCGGGTTCATCTCGGCGAACTTCTCTTTCGAGATCAGCTCCTGCGCCTCTACAGCCGCTACCTCAGCCGGTACCGCTATCCCCAATTCCTCATACAACACCGGATTGAAAAATACGCCAGCCGGATAAATGTACATCTCTCCCGCACGGATTCGGAGCGCGACGACCTTCTTGTCCTTCAGGCTATCGCCCAAACTCGCTTTGGCCGCCTCCAGATCCGCTTGATATTGGCTGATGGCCTGCTCGGCCTGTTCCTCTTTCCCGCTTAGCTCCCCAAGCAATCTCAGATTCGCTTCCCAGTTGGTCGACACATGGGAATACGGAATCGTCGGCGCGATTTTATTCAACTGCTCGACAACCTCCGGCTTGAATTTCGTCGAACCGAGGATCACGTCCGGTTTCAGGGACAAAATGGTCTCAAAGTTAGGCTCCGTTTTCTCTCCGATCGACTGCGCGTTTTTCGTTATCGATTGAAACATTGGGGGAAACTCGCCGGAGAACGAGATGGCTCCAACCGGATTCACATCCAGCACGATGGAATCCTCCATTGCCTCGACAGCACCTGTAATCACGATCCGCTCGGTATTTGCCGGAAGCGTGTACTCCTGATCCAAGTATTTGACAACCTTCGTTTCGGACGATGCCGGTGCCGTTTCTTCTTTCTCTTTGGTTCCGGCATCCGCATTCGCTGCTCCAGCTGGTTCCGAACCGCCGGTTGCCGCGATGCCTGCATCCTCCGATTTATTCGTTCCGCCGCCGCAAGCGGACAGCACCAGGGCTGCCGTAAGCAACAGCCCCAAGATCCATTTCGTTCTCTTCATCTCTCTCCTGCTTCCCCTTTCAAATCTCCATAGTTGATAATGATTATCATTATTGATTATGTTAAGGGATAGCGATTCATTTCGCCATGGACGAAATGCGGATTGCCCATGGATCATTTCCGGATACGGGCAGTTTCGGTAAAGAGCCTGCAGGCCTCCTCCGTCATTCGTTCCATCGCGACAGGAGAATACTCCCGCCATGGGAAAGAGGGCAGCTGGTGCACACGACCCTCCCTTACGGCAGGAATCATCAGCCACTCCGGCGACGCCTGCACCTGCTTCCAAAAAGCGAGTGTTTCCGAATCCTGACGAACAAGGAGAAGGATATGATCCGCTCCGCATTCCTTAATCGCCGTTACGCTCAAATCCTCAAGACCATGACGGTCAGCTTCAAGGAGGGATTCAAGCGCCGGCTGCAATTTCAGACGATCGTACAATAGTTCCTTCATACCGGGATGACTGTAAGCCGTAAGCTCGCGCTGATGGATGCGAAGCGTCAGGACCGTCTTCTCCTCATTCGGAAGATTCTCAATTGCGCTGCAGCAATTCGCCGTCTTCTCCTGATACGATTCGATCCAGCTGTCCGCTTCCGGCCTCCTGCCCAGCTTGTCCGCTAAAGCAAGCAGTTGAACGCGCCATCCCTCCCGGTCCCCCGGCATCACGTATATAGGCGCAATCTTCTCCAGCAGCTCCCGTTCCCAAAGCTCGACCTCTTGTGCGCATATAATCAGCTCCGGGCTTGCTGTGGCCAGCCTTTCCAGATTCGCGGATTTGTTGTGGTTCTGTCTGTAAGCGTCAAGATGCACGGGGATTTCAGAGCCAAGGGCATGATAATAGTAAGGGGACCACTTGGGGTGGACCGGCGCGGCATAAGGGACGAATTGGAGCGGCATCGCATATCCGAGGAGCGAGGTCGAGCCGTACAAGGCGATTTTGTTTTTTCGTTTTTTTCTGTATTCGGATGGAGAGAGGCCGAAGCTTTTCTTGAACTTGCGGCTAAAATAAAACTCATCCTTATATCCCACCTGATGCGCAACCTCCCGAAGCAAAGGCTCGGACCGCAATAGCAGTAGCTTCGCCTTATTCATGCGGATGCCCGATAGATAATCCATCGGGGTGTGGCCGTAGGTGTTCTTGAACACTTCGGCAAAATATTTCGGGCTAAAGCCCGCCAGATCTGCCAATTGATCCAGCGTCAGCTCTTCGTCATAATGCTCATGCATATAGTCTTTGGCCCGCTCCAGCGCCTGCCGCTTACCCTCGGATTGACCTGAAACAGATTCCGTAATCATCGTGTACAGCAGCTCCTGAAAGTCAAGCTGTGCCCGCCACTTCTTCATCCTGTCTCCGCTGTGAAAATATTCATAGAGCGAGCTGCAGGAGCTGTACAGCGATTCCGGCAGGCCGGCTTCGCAAAACTCTCCGCAAGGAATCAATACGGAGTCATCCGCCTCACGAAGGTGCCCGCTCCCCGGCAGCCCTTCATAGAAAGCAAAATAAAGAATGGCGATGACGGCATGCGCCTGCTTCTTCCTCTCTTCACGACCGGCCTTGGTCAGACAGAAGGTAGAACCTGCCCGGCAGATCTTAACGCTGCCTTTGCGCATATGCAGGCTCTGCTCCCCCGTATGGAGGAACGATTCCCCTCCCATCTGCAGAATAAGTGCCGATTGCATCGTAAGCTGGTAATCGAGCGGCAAATCCTGCTCCCGGAATATTTCAATATTCCACAACCAGGCCGTCAGGCCCCCAAATTCCTTAATTCCGTTCAGTACCTGGCTATTCCCGGCCACATCCATATGTAAAAAACCCCTATCATAAATGAGAATGGTTATCATTATCATATATTCACATAAGGATCCTTGTCCAGCGAATTTCGCTCAAAATATGTATGCCGATTTCAAACTATGCCGCCTTATCTTAATCACCGCCTTTAAGGCTTAATGCATGAGGGGGAGCTGGAAACGCTGGAAACGTGCTGCCCCATCCTATAGACACAAATAAAGCAGCTGCGTATCCAGTATGGATTCGCAGCTGCCTCGGTTGTTAAACGTCGATTTGCAGGCTTATCTACGCGGTCCCGCATGCATGGAGCATTTGGCGGGGCTTTGGAATGGGCGCTAGCACCAAACCTAATGGCTGCTAAGCCTGCCTTTTCCGAACGATTCGGCGATAATGTTAATCACCGCGGCGCTGGCGTGCTCTTGCCTCGCCGCCTTTCCGCCCTGCTTCCTCACGGCTCATCTTGCCGTCATTGCCGTCGCTGTCATTTCGGGCTTGTCCACCCTTCTGCCCGATCTCCTGGTAGAACTCACGGTCATGGGAATCGGAGGTTGCTTCGCCGCCTTTGCGTCCGATCTCCTCATAGAACTCTCGTCCATGAGACTCCGCGGTGGCTTCGCCGCCCTTCTGGCCAATTTCTTGGTAGAACTCCTTGTCATGGGATTCGGCAGTGGCTTCGCCGCCCTTTTTCCCGATCTCCTGATAAAACTCCTTATCATGAGACTCCGCAGTGGCTTCGCCGCCTTTGCGTCCAATCTCTTGATAGAACTCTTTGTCATGATTATTTGCTGTAGCTTCCCCACCTAAACGTCCTGCTTCTTCACGGCTCATCTTACCATTATTGTTGTTAGCCATTCTGAATCACTCCTTATAGGTTTTTAGAAGTTGTACTCGTCTACGGTATGATATTAACCTCTTCTGCAAATATGAAACATTATCTCTTGCGTATAAGTGTAATAAAAAGTCGGGTGCATCCGCCGCATAAAGTTCATAAATACGAAAGAAACCCTGCACTGTACCGTGCAGGGTTTCTTCATTTCCATTCATGTATGCGGTAGAGAGGACTCGAACCTCCACGGGTATACACCCACTACCCCCTCAAGATAGCGTGTCTGCCATTCCACCACTACCGCATAATATAAAGATGAAGCGAATCGATCACTTTATCGAAAAAACTGGTGAGCCATGAAGGACTCGAACCTTCGACACCCTGATTAAAAGTCAGGTGCTCTACCAACTGAGCTAATGGCTCTCGATGACAATCATGCAGCTGCCATAAAGACTTCCCAACCATCCGGATTATGATCCGTGATGCGATGATGAAAGTGGTGACCCGTAGGGGATTCGAACCCCTGTTACCTCCGTGAAAGGGAGGTGTCTTAACCCCTTGACCAACGGGCCACTTTAAGCACGTCGCCGTGACGACAAGATTGAGTATAGCATAAATTCAAAAAAGATGACAAGCCCTTTTTTTCATTTTTTTATATTTTTTTTGCAGACACCATAAAAGGCCATTAACCCAGCCATTTCACCTGGAGTTCATGCTCTTTCACCGTATCCCCGGATCGCTCTACGCGGTATGCTTTCGCGTCGGGCCTCGAGCTGACGACACCGTGCAGGCGCCCGTCGATGAAATGCAATGCGGCTCCATCGTCTGCGGCATAACCAGGCCGAACCTCTCCTTGAAGGATCAGGTCATGGTAAGCGGGCCTCCGCTTGCTCTCTCCGTCATAATGCGGGCAATGGCTCCCCGCGAGCAAACCAAGGCCGTTCAGTTTATACAGCGGGCCGTTTAGCGGATCGGTAACGCCTTCTTCAAACCAGCAGATCGACCCTGCGCTGAGTCCGGTTAAAACGGCTCCACGCTCATAGGCTTCCTGCAGGATTCGATCAAGGCCCCACTCTTTCCACAGCACCAGCATGTTTCGGGTATTGCCGCCTCCAACATAAAGGATGTCCTGCTCAAGCACATAGGTTCTCAGATCTGTGAAATTGGGCTGGAACAAGGATAAGTGGCACGGCGTGCAGGGCAGCGAACGAAATGCAGTATAGAACCGCTCCACATAGTTGTCCGCATCTCCGCTCGCCGTCGGAATAAAGCATACCTTCGGTGACTCTTTCGAAGCTTGCGCCAGTACATACCGGTCAAGCAGCAGGTTGTCCGGCTCCATGGAGAACCCCCCGCCGCCCATGGCAATTATCTGTTTCATCTCTTCTCCCTCCAGATGTCCATTTCCCTGATACTGCGGAATGACCTGCCCAATTAGTTGGTTGTTCGCTATCCATACAATAAAGCTTCCGGTCCATATCATCCCTACGCAAGAAAGCCCCCGGTCACTGATGTGACGGGAGCTTCCCATGGTGTGTATCTGAACGGAGAGAGAGGGATTCGAACCCTCGCACCGCTTACGCAGTCTAACCCCTTAGCAGAGGGTCCCCTTATAGCCACTTGGGTATCTCTCCATGAAATGGCTCCCCGAACAGGACTCGAACCTGTGACAACTCGATTAACAGTCGAGTGCTCTACCAACTGAGCTATCGGGGAACGTCAAGTCGATTAGCTAGTAATAATTTATCATGACTTCTTGGGGGAGTCAAGCTGTAGAAGCGTCAGACGTCCGCTGCAGCGACCGCACCGGTAACGCGCCGGGTTCATTTTGCGCTTACGCAAATATTCGGTTCCGCATGCCCCGCATCGCAGCTTGTATCGATAAGGCTCCGGCTTCCTGCCCGCCGGCTTTGCCGCCGGCAGCGACTTGCAAAACCGGCTGCCTCCCACCGCCTGCAGCAGCTGTTTAAAGTCGGGATCCCGGTGACGGTAGCCCCTCCCCGCCAGGTGAAGATGGTAATGGCACAGCTCGTGCTTAATGATCTTCTCCACCTCTTCCGGTCCATTCGCGGCCAGCTGGTGAGGGTTGATTTCGATGTGATGACTTTTCAGAAAATACCGGCCTCCGGTGGAGGATAAACGGCGGTTAAACGTTGCTTTATGCCTAAAGGGTACCCCGAAGCTCTTCAACGAGACGCTTTCAACCCAGGCCTGCAGTTCCTCGTTGCTCATTTCCTTCATGGTTCCTGCCTGTTCCTTTCCTAGGCTTGTAAATGCTACTTGAATTTTAACTTCCCTCTGGGCTACACTGTCAAGTAGAAAGTCATGGAGGGAGAACCTGCGAACATGCCAACGATGCGTTACGTAATCCTACAGCGGCAGCATGAGCTGGAATTTGTGGAAATGCCCAGCGACTATGCGTATCAGCTCAGCGCGCTGAACCTGCGCCTGAATAAAGAGATCGACAAACTGACCGCTCCCGGCAAGCCGCGGCTGCCGATTGCCATAGCCGAGTGTGACAGCCTGGATTTGCTTCAGGAATCCATGAGCATCCGGAACGGACTGGAGTACATAAATGAACTTGAGCAATCCTTTGCTTCCCTGAATGAGAGCGAATATCCGCTCATTGCGTTGCTGACCGAAATCCGTGCACTTCAAGCTCAGCTTGAGCAGTGGTATGAGGAAGAAGGGCAATAAATCCATGTAGACCTGCACGCTTTGGGCCTTTTCCCCATATGCTATCCATACAGATGGAATTAGCAAGAGGAGGAGATACCCTTGCCGCAATGGCTCTGCAATCAATTGACGCGCGCCTTCCGCAAAAAGGACAGACGTCAGATCAAGCTGCTGAACGAATGCTGGTTCTTTTACCGGAACTCCCCGGGCGAGAAATCGAATGTCAGATAAGACGCGCCGCTCATGATCAATAACCAAGGTATGTATGACCAACAAGCCGGACATTATTCGTCCGGCTTGTTTTTGCATGCATGGATAATAGCTGTCCTCGTCGCTTCTTGAACAGCGGCTACGAGAAATGGCGCTTGGCCGGCCACGAGCCCTGCATCTTCCGCAGCATAATCAACTGTCCGATATGGTAGGCGTCATGGGTAATTAAGCTAACAAATCGCTGCGGAGATTCCTCAAGCTCCTCCTCCGGCAGCTGCTCGATCTTACGTCTTAACGCTGCATGAACGTCCTTCAGCTGCTCTTGAGCCAACCGCCATGCTTCCTCGCTCCGCTCATGAACGATGAAGGTCTCATCATTATCCGCCGCCTCATGGCGCAGCGTTGTCCCTTCAAGCCGGGCAAGCAGCCGCTGTTTGTAATACAGCAGATGCAGCACGTTCTCCCAAATGGAGTTGACCGGGCTCCCTTCAGGCTTCCACAACGCTTGCTCCGCTGTCACATCCTTTAATGCATCGAGCGCAGGCGGGTACCAATCCTCCTGATCCATCACATAATCCCAATTCTGAAGCAGCACGTCCCGTAAACTCATCCTCATCGCCCTCCCCATAATATTAGTGATCAAATTATGTAACTATCAAATGATGTTTAGACCGTTACAACCAACTTATCATACCTTCACTCTATTTTCAAGTAACTGGCAAATCTCATGTTTGATTGTTACAATAGGAAGCAACCAAGAAAGGATGTATCACCATGCTATGGGATGATTTTTTGAATAGCGAGTGGCGCGACTGGCGGGGCAGCGGCCGCTCTGAGGATCGGCTGGAACGTAAGGATTGGGTAGAGGAGCTGATCCGCAATCACCGCCTCCGCGTGTCCGCGTTGCCGACCGCTCAAGAGATGGATAAGCTTCGATCGTTCCGCTCCTTTCTTCTGGGTGTTGTACGGTCCATCGCTACTGGAGGAGCCCTGCACGAGAGCCAGGTCAAGGAGCTGAACCGCTGGATGGAAGGCGGTCCGCTCGTCCGGCGGCTTCATGCCGGCATGGATGGGCGGATGGCGATCGGCTACAGGCCGCTCGAATCCGGATGGCAGGGCGCCATTGCCGAAATTGCAGGCTCCTTCGCCGTTACGCTGGCGGAAGGCGAAGCCTCCCGCATTCGGATCTGCACCAATCCGGACTGCCTGTGGGTCTATTACGACGATACCCGCAACCGCTCCAAGCGCTACTGTGACGAGAAGGCGTGCGGCAATCTGATGAAGGTTCGGCGTTACCGGGCGAAAAAGAAACAGAACGACTCGAGCGACAAGCAGGACGAGCCGAAGTAACTCGAAGCATAAGCTTAACCGGGACGCCGAGGGCACCCAGAACGGCAAGCACAAGCTTATCCGGAATACCAAGGCCGCCCAGAAACAGCTCGAAGCACAAAGCTTATCTGGAATACCGAGGCCACCAGAGCGACTTGAAGACAAGCTTATCCAGAGTACCGAGGCCACCCGGAACGACTCGAAGACAAACTTATCCGATGCACCGAGGCCATCCTTGCCGATTAATACTTATGCTGCGTAGGCACAAGTCAATGCTCTTTTGGCCTAGAATTCGCTGGATTATACTAGTTGTCCGCGTCTCCCCAAAGGCTTCCTATTTGGACTAATAAACCGAAAGACTGGCCGCCTGAGAACAACACATTACGATTTCGCCCCGATTTCGATTAGGCCTTGCCTTGAATCTACGCACCCCAAAAAAGAGGCGTATCCCCATAACAGGAGATACGCCTCTTGCCTCGACGTCAGTTCCATTTCCGCCGTATTAATTACTGATCCTTCGGCTTTCGCATCGTCAGTCCGACGCGGCCTTTCTTCAAATCCACATTCAGCACCCAGACCGTCACGTTGTCACCGACCGAAACGACATCCATCGGATGCTTGACATATCCATCGCTAAGCTGGGAAATATGAACGAGGCCGTCGCTCTTGATGCCGATATCGATAAAAGCGCCGAAATCGATCACGTTGCGAACCGTGCCTTGAAGCTCCATTCCCGGCACCAGGTCCTCGATCTTCAGCACATCGTGCCGGAAGATCGGCTGCGGCAGCTCCTCCCGCGGATCCCGTCCCGGACGCTGCAAGCTGTCCAGGATATCACGAAGGGTCGGCACCCCGACATCCAGCTTCACCGCGAGCTGTTCGGGCTGCTGGGCATCCAGCAGCTCGGCCAGCTCCTTGCTGCCGAGCTTGTCCAGCCCTACCTGGAGCTCCTGGAACAGCCGGTCCACCACCGGATACGATTCCGGATGGATCGGCGTCCGGTCCAGAATGTTCTCGCCGTCAGAAATTCGCATGAAGCCCACGCATTGCTCGAACGTCTTGGCTCCAAGGCGAGGCACCTTCTGCAGCTGCTTGCGGCTCACGAATTTCCCGTTCTCCTCGCGGTATTTCACGATATTCTTCGCAATCGTGGCATTGATGCCCGATACATAAGAGAGCAGCGAAGGGGAGGCCGTATTCACGTCCACGCCGACATGGTTAACCGCCGACTCGACGACCGCCTTCAAGCTTTCCTCCAGATGCTTCTGCGTCACGTCATGCTGATACTGCCCGACGCCGATCGATTTCGGATCGATCTTCACCAGCTCGGCCAGCGGGTCCTGAACCCGTCTTGCAATCGAAGCCGCGCTGCGTTCCGCCACATCCAGATCCGGGAATTCCTCCTGCGCCAGCTTGGAGGCGGAATAGACGCTGGCTCCGGCCTCGTTCACGATCAGGTAAGCAAGCTCAGGATCTCCGATGTCTGCGATCACGTCTTCGGCGACGAACTGCTCCGTCTCGCGTGAAGCTGTACCGTTGCCGATGACGATGAGCTTAATGCCATACTTGGCAATCAGCTCCTTGAATTTCGCGGCAGCCTCCCGCTTCTTGTTGTTCGGCGGCGTCGGATACGTAACCGCCACCTCCAGCAGCTTGCCGGTCTCGTCAACGACGGCCAGCTTGCAGCCCGTCCGGTAGGCCGGATCGACGCCCAGCACGCAGCGCCCCTTCACCGGCGGTTGCAGCAGCAGGCTGCGCAGGTTGCCGGCGAAGATCGAGATGGCCTGGTTCTCCCCCTTCTCGGTGAGCTCCCCGCGCACCTCGCGCTCGATCGACGGCGCGATCAGGCGCTTGTAGGAATCCTCTATGACGGCCGTTAAGATATCGGCGACAACAGATGTGCCCTTCAGCACCTGCTTGCCGATATAAGCATGAATGGACTCATATGGAACCTCGAGCCCGACCTTTAGTATATTCTCACGCTCTCCCCGATTAATGGCCAGAATCCGATGCGGCGGCATTTTCTTCGCCAATTCCCGGTAGCTGTAATAATTCTCGTACACCGATTCCGCTTCCGCATCCTTGGCTTCCGAGGTCAGAATGCCGTGGTCCAAGCTGAAGCGCCGTACCCAGGCGCGAATCTTGGCATCGTCCGCAATGTTTTCGGCCAAAATATCCATGGCGCCTTGAAGCGCCTCCTCCGGAGAAGCCACTCCTTTTTCCTCGTTGACATATTTTGCAGCCTCGGCCAGGGCATCGCCCTGCTTCGGCTGGGACCAGATCCATTCCGATAACGGCTCAAGGCCTTTCTCCTTCGCCACGCTGGCCCGGGTCTTGCGCTTTTGCTTATAAGGGCGATACAGATCTTCTACTTCCTGAAGCTTGACGGCGGCTGTAATCGATGCCTTCAGCTCTTCGGTCAGCTTGCCCTGCTCCTCAATAATGCGAATAACTTCCCGCTTTCGGACCTCGAGATTGCGCAAATAGCCTGTCCGTTCCTCGATGCTGCGCAATTGGTTCTCATCCAGCTCGCCCGTCATTTCCTTACGGTATCGCGCAATAAACGGTATCGTATTGCCTTCATCCAGAAGCTCTACGGTCGTACGCACCTGTTTCTCGGACAATTGCAGCTCCCTGGAGATCTGCTTAATGATCCGTTTCAGCTCTTCTTTTCGAATTTGTTCCTCATTCGCTTCCATTACGGCTTCCAAATCAGACAATGATATCCCTCTTTCTTTCTTCAACGTAACTTGTACAGCTATTATCCCAAATCTCCGCTGGCATTTCCACCTTACGTCCGTAAAGCAGGCAGCTTTAAGCTTCGTTTCATGTCTTTTTCATCTGTTTTTAAGATTCGCTTTATAATCTATAAATACCTTAACGATCAATTAGCATTTGAGGCAGCTTTAGCGGGCAGATCTTCCGATCGCTGCCAAGGCTAAGGGTATACCCCGTGCTCATGAAGCGTCGTCCGGGTCATGCTTGAAATAATCCAGAGGGCGGCAGGACTCCCCCGCCATATACCGGACTCGCCCAACTTCAACCACATGTAGGAGGACATCACGATGAAGATCAACGAAGCATGGACATGGTCCTTAATATGCCTGTTGTTTATTGCAGCCGCTGTTACCACCGCCTATTTTCTCATACCGGCGCCCGGGGCATAATCTTTAAGCCTTGCCCTGCCAAAAGCCATGAGCTGTAACCTCTAAGCCTCACCCAGCCAAAAGCCATGAGCTGTATGTCTTTTGCTCCTGCTAAGGGGTCTGACCTGCGCCCGGCATCGCGCTCCTGCTCCTGGCTTGTCTCTGTCGCCGGGGCCCTCAACAACGACACGTCATGAACGATACATATGCTGTACCCGGTTACTCAACGCGCCGCAAAAAACCTCAAGGACACTCTCCTTGAGGTTTTTTGCACATACCTATATGATCTAAACGCATATATACTTGTTCGGTTCGCTAGAAATCGATCAAGCCCAGACTGATCTGCAAGGAATCATCCACCTTGCTCATCATTTCGTCGTCAAGATGGGTGATTTTATCGGTTAGCCGCTGCTTGTCAATCGTACGAATCTGCTCTAGCAAGATAACGGAATCCCGGTCAAATCCATGCGACGCCGCGTCGATTTCGACATGGGTCGGCAGCTTGGCTTTTTGAATTTGTGCCGTAATGGCTGCAACAATTACCGTCGGACTAAACCGGTTGCCGATATCGTTCTGAATGACAAGGACCGGCCTTACGCCTCCCTGCTCCGAACCGACAACGGGTGATAAATCCGCAAAAAATACGTCGCCCCGTTTAACGATCACTGTCTACACCCCGCTTACTAAGCGGTCTAGAGTGTTGTCTGCATCTTCCTCCGCGTGAAACGCCTCGGAAGCCATGGTTAGGTTAATCTTGGCCATTTCCATATAACCCCGTTGCATGGATTCGCGAATATATCGCTTCTTCCGTTCATTCAGGTACAACTTCATGGCTTGCCTAATAAGCTCACTGCGGTTGGAATTCTCCAGCTGCGCGATCCCGTCCACTTCCTGCAAAAGATGATCCGGTAAACTGATCATGATTCGTTTGGTGTTCTGCATATTGGCCACCTTCTATTACACCCCCACAACCTTCTCGCCCTGTGCACCAGTATTACATTATTCAAGGAAATTTATACAAAAGAATATATATGCCGAAGGTATATCATGTATGCTGCATATCATTATAAACTACAATCGACACATTCGTACAGACTTTAGCGACATATTCATCATTCGCCAAAGACCGTCCAGATTCCTCCTGCTGTCTTCCTTGATTTAAAATACACATGCGGCGTCTTTTATTCAAGGGGTGGTCCAAAGCGGGTTCAGCGTCTTTACGGGTATATCATCCCGTATATACCGGCGCGGCACCCGATGGGCAATCATGCAGACGACTTCATAGTGGATCGTTCCCAGCTTGGCAGCCAGCTCATCTGCCGTAATGCACTCGCCAGACTGCTGGCCGATGAGTACAACCTCTTCACCAGCTTGAATTTGTGCCGACTCTTCGGCAAATGGTTTGAGCGATACCATGCATTGGTCCATACAGATATTTCCGACAACAGGGACGCGGCGGCCGCGTATCAGCACCTCTGCCTTGCCGCTCAGCATCCGGGAAAAGCCGTCTGCGTAGCCGATCGGAAGCGTACCGATCGTCTCCGTTTGCTCGGTGACATATTTCGAGCCATAGCTGATTCCGGAATGCGGAGGGAGATTTTTGACAAAGACCAGCCTGGTCTTTAACGTCATGACAGGGTGAAGGCTCACCGCTCTTCGATTCACTTCCTCCGAGGGATACAGTCCATACAAGCTGATGCCGACACGCACCATATTGTAGGACAGCTCGGGTGTATCGATGGCGGCGGCGCTATTACCCGTATGTATGATCGGGATATGTCTGCCTCTATCCCGCAGCGTGTCCGCTACGCCCTTGAAACGGCGGTACTGTTCCAATGTATAGTCTTTGTTGTTTTCATCTGCTCTTGCAAAATGGGTAAACATTCCTTCGACAATGACCTGCGGCAGCGAGAACGCCTCTTCGATAAACGCAAGGGCATGCTCGCCGGGAAGCAGGCCCAGACGACCCATCCCGCTGTCGATCTTGATGTGTACCTTCAGCGGCTTATCCGGCTCCGCAGGCAGCGCTTGGATCGCTTGGAGCACTTCCGTGCTGAACAGGGTGATCGTTACGTCATGCCGGCGCGCAACCTCCACGCCTTCCGGCGGTGTATAGCCGAGCACGAGGATCGGCAGCGTGATCCCGGCTTGACGCAGCTCGAGCGCCTCATCGAGAAACGCAACGCTCAAGTAGTCCGCACCCAGCTGCTGAAGCTCGCGCGCCACCTCCACGGCCCCGTGTCCGTACGCATTCGCCTTCACGCATGCAAGCAGCAGCATGTCTGTAGGCAGCGCTTCACGAAAGGCGTTGTAGTTGGCACGCAGATGATCCAAGTTGATGTCCGCCAGGGTAGGTCGATATATCGCTTGCAATTCCAGTCACCTTCTTACCATTTTGAAAAAGCTGTAGGCTAATAATAGATTAATGGTAATGTTCCCGAAGGCAACTGTCAATTGACACCTCCTGCCCATTTTTCGTCCATGGCTGGTACCATGAAACGCATAGCATGGAGATCCCTTGGTAAATCAGCAGCAAAACATATCGCAGCCTGCCTCAAAGGTCCTTTATTTGGAAAAAGAGGCGAATGGCCTCATTGTCGGAATGTTCCTTCCGCCAAGCTTGGTATCCGCCTTCATCGTATTATTTACCCGATTGTCCCTGCATGGAAGCAGCGATTTTCTTCATCTCCTCGACGGGGAGATTGGCGCTCGTCAGTCTATATTCGACCCCATCCGTGCTCCAAGTCAGCGTTCGCTGCTGGTCGCCGGTCAGCAGTCCAACCGTCGTAAAGTCAATGTACACCGCTTCGCCCGGCACAAGCGATACGACACGGTCCTTCGGTCTGGATTCCATAATCGTGTACTGGTATACCCCGTCATATTTCAGAATCACCGCATGGTCTTCGCTATTCGGCACTTCCATCGTATCCTTTTCCGTTACACCGGCAGGCACATATTCCGGATAGACGATGCCGAAGGACCCCATGTCTTTGCCCGTGGCCGTCTCCGTCAATCCTTCAGGTGCATTCGCATTGCCGTTCTCGGTACCGGAAGCGATCGGGAGCCCGTTCTCATCCACTTCGGCCAGCATGCCTTGGGTTTCGCCCATCGCGGAGAGGTTCCGGCTCGTGTCAAAGGATTCCTTCGTCAAGTTCGTATCGAACGTGAAGTTATTGAATTTCACTTCAACGACTACGTTCGCTTCCGAATCGGAAACTTGAACCTGCTTCGGCGAATAATTGTCCTTCGCAAGCCAGATCTTCTGCCGGATCAGCGAATGACTGTGATAATTCGCCGCGACGTCAAATACATAGCTGTCCTTATCCTCGGCAAACTGGCGGGTGTTATCGTTCAGGATGCTGCTGAGCAGCGTCTGATACAGATATACCTGCCCTTGGTTATCCGGCCAATCGCTCTTGAAGCGGAAGCTTTTGTTCAAGCTTGGCGTCAGAATAAATACGCCGTCATCGTTGCGGAGCACGATTTGCTTAATGTCCTTCTCCCCGTTGGCCAAGCTGATCCGATAATAAGATGGAGACTGGTACCATACCTCAACTTGATACTCCTGCGGCGTCGTACCGGTATGTATGGTCATGACGCCCGCTCCCTGGTAAGCGCCCTTTGCACTTTCCAGCTTATCTGCCACCTTGTTCAGATCCTTCACAACGCTGTCCGCATTTTTCTTCCCGCATCCCGCCAGTATCGTTGCCATGCATAATACGACAGCGAGCAGCACCCATGAAATCCGGCGCATGTCATCATCCCCTTCAATACATGTTTTGACTTGATTGATACATGTCTATGAGGGACTTGTTCACATTATGCAGACTAGCCTGACAAGCATGAATGCGCGCCTTTTGCTTTTTCGTGAATCCAATCCGTAAATTGCGGATGCTCCGGTATATGCGTAAAAGAGGCAATATGCATGAGCCCGACACATTGCCTCCTCCGAGAATCGGTCTGGAAGACCGGAAATACAGTTTCATCATGCTTCCGTTGATACAATACCGGCCGGGGATTTCTTTGCTGCCGGCGCGAAGCTGCTCTCATCCATATCATTCGGAGCCGGCAGACCCCGCGTTACCGGATCGAAGATCCAGTACAGACCGACAAGCAGCACGACCAGACCGGAGCCGGCAATGATCGAGGAGCTGGCAAGAATCATGCCTAAGCTTCCGCCGATCAGGCTGCCGAGCGGCATTGCAATCCCGCTTAATCCGTTGGCAGCCGCAAAGACCGTCCCCATATTTTTCTCAGGAATCGACTTCTGGATGACCGTATTGATGATGACGTTCGTAATGCCGCCAGGAAACCAGGCCAGGCCGTAAATCAGAACCACCATCCAAGTCCAAGGCGTCAGTACGCTCAAGCACCAAAGGGCTCCCGCCACACAGAAAGCCATCGCGTAAATCATCCCGAGGCGGTATTTCTCCAGCTTCAAATACGGAGCCGCCAGCGCCCCCAGCAGGCTTCCGCATGCTTGCGCCATAAGAAGAATGCCGTAGACGCCGGGGCCGCCGAGACTGTCGGCAAAGGCCGGCATGACCGTAAAGGTTGCGCCTCCGACGGCGTTGATGGCAATGACGCCGAACAGAATCCGCGCCAGCGGTGTCCCTATGAAGAATCGCATTCCTGCTTTCATATCCTCGATGTATAAACGGAAGGCGTTTTTCCGTTTGATTGGCGATGAACCGTCCTTAGGATTTTCTTATCTCCATTCGTTTGTGCGTTGTTAGATGAAGTTAAACTTGATGCCTTGATGCGAAGCTGGGCAAACAGAAGCGCCCCGATGAAAAAACCGACCGAATTCCACACGTACAGCGATACGGCGCCTAGCAGAATGATGAGCCCGCCCGAAACGGCGTTGCACGCAACGTCAATGCCTTGGTAAGCCAGAGTAAACAATGAATTGCCCTGCGTCAGCTGCTTCTTGTCAATGATTCTTGGCAGTGCCGACATTTGAGCCGGATACACCCACATATTGAGCGTCGACATGATTGGCGTAATGGTCAGCACCAGCCCCACCGTCAGAAAATCGAAATAATAGGCAGCAGGCACGATGAGCAGCAATCCGGCCTGGATGAGCTGCGTGTAAACCAGGATTCCGCGCAGTGGAAAGCGGTCGATGAGCGGTCCTGAGAAAATCTGGATGACCCGGGGCAGAATGGATAGAAACCCGGCCAGACCCGTGTAGAGCGTCGAGCCTCCCAAATCGTAAACGAGCCACATGGCGGCAACAGCGTATAAGCTGTCGCCGATATTCGTCAAGATGCGGCCGATAAAGAGGAGCAGGAAGTTGCGGTTCTTAAAAATTTCCATCGTTTTAACACTCCATTTCAGTTCGTTTTTTGGGGAGGCTCGGAAGCAAGCTCCTTATTTCTTAGACGCCTCTTCGGTAGAGACTAAATTGACGCCGATCGCATACTCCTTGGAATCGTCTTTGGCGGCGATGGTTTTCTTGACCCATTTTTCTAGCAGCGATCTAAAATCCTTCGCCAGCTCTTCCCGCTCCTCTTCCGTCAGCTGCAGCCGCAACTGGATCTTCGTGCTGGAAACCGCATTGTAATCATCGGCCAGCGCCGGATCCAGCGATTGCGGGCCTGTCGTGTTAAACCATTTGGCCTTGGATTTGTAGTATTTCTCAACAATCCCCCCAACCGTACGGGTCTCTACCAGATCGATCAGGCCTCCATCGTACAGCTTCTGGATATGGTAGTGGATGCTTCCCGGGGATTCGCCCAGCTCATCGGCTACTTGCTTGGCGGTTTTCGGCGTATCGGTCAAGCTCCCGATGATCTTGACTCGCTGTGAGCTCCCGAGCAGCTTCGCCTGTTCCACCGTAATGTCGAACATGCCCTGTTGATTTTGATTCGAATCCATATGAATCACTCCGTTCCAATAATTATTATTCATTCCAATTACATAATTCGATCTGTTTTAGTCGTTTGTTCTAATCTTTCTATTCATTCTAATTTTTTAGATCGTCTTGGATTAATAATAAACCACCTATTACCAATTGTAAATAGGCGGTTTAAAAATAATTTTCTTGGATTACTTTTTACAAGAGCTTGACCATATGACGGTACACATGTCCGTTAATCATGATTTCTTTATCGGTGGCGTAGCCCCTTCTTTCATATAGAGCATAGGCCCGGTCATTCCCGTGTACGACAGCGAGCGCGATTTTACGATATTGCAGCTCCCTTGCCCGCTCCTCCATATAGCTGATTAATGCAGAACCTATGCCTTGCCCGCCGAATGCCGGGGATACGGACAATGTATCGATATAATACTCGTCGACATCGGCTTCCTTATCCAGCGTCAATGTATCGTCATGCTTGAGACGGCGCAAACGCTCGATGATCGGGCGGTCCAGTTCCGGCGCTTGGTCACCTCCGTAGGCCACGATAATTCCGGCTGCTTTGCCTTCGATCTCTTTTACAGCCGCCTGCTTATGGCTAAGCCTGCCCTCATGCTCCCGGAAAAACTGCTCCAGAACACGGACAGCCCCTTCCTTGCTTTCTTCCCCTGTCAACTGGTGCGCAATGTCGTGCAGGGCGTCGTATAGCAGTTTTGATGCAGCTGCTGCATCCTCCGGTCTTGCCGATCTAATCGTCATGATGTTATAACCTCCGATTTTGTTCCAATAATTCTATATCTCCCAACCTTCTACCTCATAATACAGCTCCTGATCGGAAGACGCCACAAACGACCGCCGCGTGATTCCCGAATCCGGCTTCAGCCGCTCATGTCGGCCGAACCCATGCGATACCTTGAACGTAAAAGTAAGACCGTGAGGGATCATCGCGCTCCCCTTGTAGAGCCCGTCTCCCGCCGGCTTGACCTCAATCCCCGCATACAGCGAAGGATAGGTCGGCGTTGATGCCGGGACCTTTACCGTGACCGTTACGTTAACCCGTTCCGGCAAAGCGTCGACAATGGTGATTTCCTTGTCCGCCGTACAGTTCCCATATTGGACGATCACCCGCGTCGTTCCGGGCGATTTGGCGATCAGCGTGCCGTCGGGCTTGACTTCAAGGAGCTGTGGGTCAAGAACCGTATATGTCGCTCGCATGACGGTCTGCATGAAACCGCTCGTATACGTCACCACCGGATTGATCCGCTTGTCGGGACCCTTCACCCCCACGATCTCGCCCCCGCAAATCTCGAGAGCTTCAAGCTTCCCGATTCGTCCGAAGAAGTACAGCAGCGGGGCGTGGGCTCTTGCCGCCCAATCGCTCTGGCTATGACCAGCACCCGGATGCAGGTACAGCATAAGGTCTTCTCCGGGCACAAACCCGTCGGCGACCAGCCGTTCGGCTTCTTCTCTGGCGTACTTCTCCATGAACGTCCCTTCGGCTCCGCCCATATCCAGCCACACCCGAAGCTTCGGATGCGTTCCGTATCTGTGGTAAAACGGAATTTCGCGAAGCTCGCCCTTTTCATCGAAATCGGCCTTAACGAAGTAAGGCGACATTACCGCAATGTGACCGAACACATCCGGACGTCTAAAGCCGATATTGTAGGTGACGATTCCGCCTGCAGAGGAGCCCATCATCGCCGTATGCTCGGGACCGGTCAGCGTTCTGAAGGTTCTGTTGATGTACGGCATCACTTCATCAATGACAAACGCCTCATACCGATCGCCATCAAAAGGCGGTTTGAATGCAAGGTGCATGTTCGGATGCTCGTGAAAATACTCGTTCAGCCTCTGATCCGGCACGGTCGCGATGCCAACGATCAAGATCCCGTCCATCCGTCCTTCGGCGACAAGCCGGTCTGCGGTAACATGCATGTCCCAGGATTCCCCCGACGCATCCGCGGAGAAGACGTGCTGTCCGTCATGCATATAGAGTACGGCGTAACGACGCTCCGTATTCTCGTGATAGTCGGGTGGAAGATAGACGAACAAGCTGCGGGTGTTGCCCAAGATTTCGGATGGAAAATGCGGAATTTCCACCAATCTTTCATCATGCCTGGATTTCAAATGTACCATATGTACCCCCTCCCTCAATGTTCTTGGGGAACAAGGGTGAAGCTTTGACGCGCGATGCCGGATCTATGATGCCGGCCCCCTCCCCGTCCCTAACCCAACAAAAAAAGGCACAACCCGGTGAACAGGTTGTACCTTGTTAGGTAAGCATTGCCTTACTCGTATTATAAAAGAGGTTGTTCAAAAAGTCATCTTTTGATCACGAAGGGAGTCAAGAAGTAACTCGGCATCGAATCTTGAATTCAGCCGGGCCTAAGCTTATGCTTTCGAAGTATGTTTCCTACGGAAACATTTCAGGTGCTCACGTACCCAAAACAGCAGATGCTTTCGCCAAGACGTTTTCTGTAAAACGTGTAGCTCCGCTCCTCAGTCCCTACCTTCATCCAACCTAAAGCGTTTTGAAAAAAAAACGCACTTCGGAAGCATGCACCTCGGTGCTGAAAATCCGACTTTTTGAACTCGCACTATAAGGAATTTCAGCTGCTTACAAGATCAGGAACCGCCCTCCGGCGGCTCTTTCGGAACATATTTAAAAATATCTCCGTCAACAAAGGCGTCGATCAACCGCTCCAGCCACCGGTAATAAGCCACGGCTTCACGCATCTTGGTCCGATCGGCCTCAAGCACAGCCACCATAACCGGATCATCCTCATATTCTTTGAGGAGCTTCTCGGTTTCTTGCAATGCCTTGCGGAGGACCAGGATGTTACTCTCCACCGATTTCCTCCACTTAATGTCGAAAAAGTCCACAAAAGTCTGATACCAATCATATTCCACTTCATAGAGGTCTTTGCGGGAGCCCTTCTCCCACACCTTGTTGACCATCTTATTATCGAGCAAGGTTCGCACGCCGGTGCTCATGCTGGTCTTGCTCATCTTCATTTCCTGTCCCATCTCATCCAGGTTCATCGGTTTATCGGCAAAATACAACAGACCATACAAATGACCTGTTGAGAGCGGTATGCCGTACAAGTCCATATTTCGTCCAATATTTTCAATGACACGCTTACGAATCTTTTGCACAGCAGCCTGCCGTTCCTCATCCAACTGGTACAAGCTCATGCTTGCAGCCTCCTCTTTCTGTAACCATCCAAGAAGTCATGCCATACAACAAAACTGATTGGACTCGAGTTGTAGTGTGAACGATCTGGAGCGAATCTAAACAAACCCAATCCACACACATTCTCTCGTCTATTGTAGGGAAAGCTATTTTAAAAGTAAAGAACAGCGATGACTAAGCATAAGGGAGCATACGAAAGGATTTGGGAGGATAACTTTGTACAGTTTTTACTGTACGTACTTTACGTACGGATATAACGTTTGATACTTTACGTATCGATTGTTACAATGATGCACATGGGTTTACGAGACGGCAGTGACGGATCGGGGTTGCATTAAGGTTAATACGAACGCGTCTCTACACATTAAAAGGAGGAGTCACTCTTGGCTATTCTGCAAGTGAAGAATGTCAGCAAGTTGTTCGGCCCTGGTGCCGAGCAAGGGCTTCAGCTGCTGGAGCAAGGCTGGTCCAAAGCGCGAATTGCAAAAGAGAAAAATATAACGGTTGGCGTGAACCGTGTCAGCTTTGATATTCAGGAAGGCGAAATCTTCGTCATCATGGGTCTGTCCGGCAGCGGCAAGTCCACACTAGTACGTTTGCTAAATCGGTTGATTGAACCGACTTCAGGAGAAATTCTGATCCATGGCAAGGACCTGAGAAAAATGAATAAGGAACAGCTGCGCGAGGTACGCCGCAAGACGATCAGCATGGTGTTCCAGAAGTTCGCATTGTTCCCGCACCGTACGGTGCTCGACAATGTTGAGTACGGCCTGGAAATTCAGAAGGTCAATAAATCCAAACGGCGCGAAGCCGCCATGAAGGCGCTGGAGCTTGTAGGGCTCAAGGGCTGGGAGGACAAAATGCCGGATGAGCTCAGCGGCGGCATGCAGCAGCGTGTCGGGCTGGCCCGGGCGCTTGCCAACGATCCCGAAATTCTGCTCATGGATGAGGCGTTCAGCGCGCTCGACCCGCTGATCCGCCGGGATATGCAGGATGAGCTCATCGAGCTTCAGGACAAAATGAAAAAAACGATCGTGTTCATTACCCACGACCTGGATGAGGCGCTCCGCATCGGAGACCGCATCGCCCTGATGAAAGACGGCGCGGTCGTGCAGATCGGAACGCCTGAGGAAATTCTGACACAGCCGGCCAACGAACGATTACGTTGAGCGGTTCGTGGAGGACGTCGATCTGTCGAAGGTACTGACGGCGTCGCATGTTATGCGCCGGCCCGAAGCGATTACGCTGGACCGCGGTCCGCGTGTTGCGCTGGAGCTGATGCGCGAGCGCGGCATCTCGAACCTGTTCGTGATTGACCGCGCCAAGAAGCTGCTCGGGGTCATCACCGCCGAGGAAGCTTCCGATGCGATGAAGAACCATCGCAAGCTGGAGGATATTTTGATAACGGACGGTCCTAGAGTCGGCCCGGACACCCTGCTCAACGAGCTGTTCGAAATTACCAGCATGTCCAAAGTACCGCTTGCCGTTGTGGATGACAATGGCCGCCTGATGGGCGTTATCGTCCGCGGGGCCGTGCTTGGCGCGTTGGCCGGGGAATCCAAGAATGAGGGGGTGACGCAAGATGCCTAAGATTCCTCTCGCAAGCTGGATCGATTCCTTGGTGGAGTGGATGGGAGATACGTTCTCGGGCTTTTTCAATGCGATCTCCTTCATTATTGAAGGAATTGTCGAGTTTTTTACAGATGTGTTCATGCTGCCCCATCCGTATCTGTTCATCGTCATCTTGGCCGTCCTCGCGTATTTGCTTGGCCGCTTGCCGCTGACGCTGTTCACGGTCATCGGGTTTCTCATTATCGAGAACCTCGGGTATTGGCCGCAAACGATGAGCACGCTCAGCCTGGTCATCACGGCAGGCTTGATCTCCATCGTGCTCGGGGTGCCGCTCGGCATTTGGGCAGCCTACAGCAAAACCGCATCCAGGATCATCATTCCGATTCTGGACTTCATGCAGACCATGCCCGCTTTCGTTTATCTGCTGCCTGCGGTTACGTTCTTTAGCCTCGGGGTCGTTCCGGGCGTTATCGCTTCCGTCATCTTTGCGATTCCGCCAACGATTCGTCTGACGCGGCTGGGGATTATGCAGGTATCCGGCGAGCTCACCGAAGCTGCGGATGCATTCGGTTCGACTTCCGGACAGAAGCTGTTCAAGGTCCAGCTTCCGCTGGCTATGCCGACCTTAATGGCCGGGATTAACCAGACGATCATGCTGTGCTTGTCGATGGTTGTTATCGCTTCGATGATCGGTGCCCAAGGCATCGGCGCCGAGGTCTACCGTGCAGTAACCCAGCTGCAGATCGGTAAAGGGTTTGAGGCGGGTCTGGCTGTCGTCATCCTGGCGATTGTCCTGGACCGCTTTACACAAAATATATTTAAAACGAAAAAGAGGGGTGCTTAACTTGAAGAACAAGAAATGGTGGTTGATGCTTAGCTTGGCAGCTGTCCTCCTTCTGTCCGCATGCGGACAGGGCGGCAATGGCGGCACGAACGGAGCCCAGGGCGGCGAAGGCGCAAACGGCGGAGCCGCCGGCTCGATCGGCGAGCAGGTAAACCATGAAATCATCGGTATTGATCCAGGCGCAGGTATTATGAAAGCCACGGCTGCCGCGATTGAGGAGTACGGCTTGACGGATTGGAAGCTGATCGAAGGCTCCGGTGCAGCAATGACAGCTACGCTTGATAAGGCGATCAAGAAGAAAGAACCGATCATCATTACCGGCTGGACGCCGCACTGGATGTTCTCCAAGTATGATCTGAAGTATCTTGAAGATCCGAAGAAGGTTTATGGTGAAGCCGAAGAAATTCACACGGTTGTTCGTAAAGGCCTGAAAGAGGATCAGCCGGAGGCTTATCAGTTCCTGAGCAACTTCAAATGGACCTCGGACGATATGGGTCAAATCATGACCGCCATCCAGGAAGGACAGAATCCGGAAGCTGCCGCTAAGGAATGGATGGAAGCCAATAGCGAAAAAGTGAACGAATGGACGCAAGGCGTTCAGCCCGTTGACGGCAAAAGCTTTAAATTCAGCTATGTTGCTTGGGACTCCGAAATCGCCAGCACCAATCTGCTGAAGGTCATTATGGAAGAGAAGCTCGGCTTTAAGGTCGAAGCGCTTCAAGTCGAAGCCGGCCCAATGTGGACCGGGGTCGCCAACGGCGACGTTGACGCTACGGTTGCCGCATGGCTCCCGCTGACGCATGCCGACTACTGGGATAAGTTCAAGGATCAGGTCGAAGACCTTGGCGCTAACATGGAAGGCGTTAAAACCGGCCTCGTCGTTCCATCGTATGTCGACGTGAACTCGATTGAAGATCTGAAGAAGTAAAGATTGAACCTACACGAAAGCCACCCTTTGCGGGTGGCTTTTTTGGGCTATAGGGGGATGTATGGGCAGGACGGGGAGTCCGGGGGCAAGTCCGTTTTGGGGACTTGTTCGCCTGAGGGCGGCGATTGGGCGGGGCCCAAATCCCTTATTGCTCTTCTGTCAAGAAAGTAGACACCTCTAAGCTAAGCTATGCACTCGTAATAGCACTGCTCAAAACGCACCGGGGACATATACCCAATCGTACTGTTAGAACGTTTTCGGTTGTAAAAAAATTCAAGGTACCGGTACAGCTTCTGCCCGGCTTCCTCTTTGTTTTAAACTTAGGTTTGCTGTAAATGAATTCTCGTTTCAGGATACTGTGAAACGCTTCAATACAGGCGTTGTCGTAGCAGTTTCCTTTGCGGCTCATGCTGGGCTTCATGTTAAATTGCTTCAACTGTTCACGGTACTCTTTAGCGGCATATTGCGAACCGCGGTCGGAATGGTGAATCAATCCCTTCGGTGGCTTCTTCGCAGCATACGCCATCTTTAGGGCATCGAGGGTAAGGTCTGTGGTCATCCGATCGCTTAGCTTCCAACCGACGATTTGTTTGGTGTACAGATCCAGGATGCTCGCAAGATAGAGTTTCCCTTGGCGGCAGGGGATGTACGTGATGTCAGCGACCCACTTTTCGTTGGGCTTTGTGGCTTTGAAATTTTGTTCCAATACGTTAGGGGCAATCGGGAGATCATGTTTGGAATCGGTCGTAACCACTCGGAACTTACTGGCCATGCATGAACGAAGGCCATGTTCGCGTAGAATGAGGCCCACCGTACGTTCCGATACCGTCCATCCTTCCTTCACCAGCTCGTTTCGTATTCGGGGACTGCCGTAGGTTTCATCGGAGTCATAGAAGTGCCATTTCACGCGTTCAGTCAGCGTTGCCTTACGTTTTTCCCGTTCAGAAGCTTCAGAGGTACGCCATTTGTAATAACCGCTCCGAGACACGTGAAAGAGAACGCACATCTTCTCCAATCGAAACTCGGAGCGATGATCTTCGATAAACTGGAACCTTAGTTCTTTTCTTTGCTGAAGATGTGCATGGCCTTTTTTAGAATCGCAATTTCTTCTCTCAAATCATCAATTTCGCGTTTTTGGTCTTCGATAAGTTGGGTTTGCTGACGTAAGGTTTCCCCATGATTGACAGGCTCGTGCTCGAATGCTCGATACTTTTTGACCCAGTTACGTAATGTGCCTGGATTAATGTTCAACTCATCGGCGATCTGCTCCAGCGTCTTCGACTGTTCTTGCACGTACTTTACGGTTTCACGCTTAAATGTCTCGTTATAATGCTGCCTGTTACCACTCATATTTTTGACACCCTTTCGTCTGCTTTGTTTCATTATCGTTTTATCACTAAGGGGTGTCCACTTTTTATTCTAGCTGCATATCGGGAACTGTTGGCTCGTTGGCGTTGCTTTAGCGCAACACAAGTCCCTTTTCGGGACCTGTTGGCTCGTTGGCGCCACTTTAGCGCAGCACAAGTCCCTTTTTGGGACCTGTTGGCTCGTTGGCGCCGCTTTAGCGCAGCACAAGTCCCTTTTCGGGACCTGTTGGCTCGTTGGCGCCGCTTTAGCGCAGCACAAGTCCTTTTTCGGGACTTGTTTGCTCGTTGGCGCCACTTTAGCGCAGCACAAGTCCCTTTTCGGCATGAGCGTTGCATAAATCTTTACATCTGCAAGCACTTGGATGAAATCTGAATAAGAACAATTAATTTACAGTTGTTTTTTCGAGAATTACACTAAAAGATCCAACACTTCTTAAATGTAGCTACGTTTTCCCATAAAATGTATTTTGTGCGAGATTTTCGTTTCCTAAGTCACTTTGCTTGTTTTAAAAATGCCAATGCTCGTTCGTAATTCAGGTACCTTCCTTGGTGCACCGCGTGGCTTTCCAGAAGTTGTTCGCGTAGGTGCTCGAAACAGAGCGTTCAAGAACTGGGACCACGGATGATACATGTGAATTCGAAACAATTCAAGGACACGCCAAACGCTTTTCTTGGTTTCTAGACGTAGCTGCATATACTGTGCCAGCACGTAAGCGATCAGCGCAAGGTAAATCTGGTTCCATATCGCTTGCGGCTTATAGCTGTGCAGTTTTTTCAGGCGCAGATGCTGCTTTATCCATTTAAAGAAAAGTTCAATAAGCCATCGGCATTTGTAGATATGAGCTACTTCTTCGGCCTTTATGTCCTGTCGAGAGGTAAGTAGGCGATAAAAGCGCCTCTGCTCATCATAAAACTCTACGAGCCGGACCCGTTCCTTCATCTTGCGCCAACCGCTACCTACGTTCACAAGAGCATCTCGTGTGATCGGACTTCCCGGAGGGATTTCTCGTTCCTCCACAACATGGATTGAGGTGCGATCTCTCATTCGCATGACAAATTGAATGCCGCGCTCCATCCAGTTATCCATGTTTTTGTAGCTATCATAACCACGGTCCATGACATAAGTTGCCGCCTGCTCGGTGACCAGTTCGACCGCCCCGGCTCGGTCGCCTACGTTTAAAGTCGATGGGATGACAGCGTCCGGATATACCACTTCGGGTGAAGCGGCTACGAGCCGCACATGCAGCTTTACCCCACTGGAGGTATGCGAAACTCTGGCCCAATCCCCAAGTACCAAGGGGAGTGTGATTTTCGACGAATCAATGAGTGCCAGAGGTCCAATGGTTGAAGAAATGCCCTGCTGGTGAGCCGTCAGCTTCTGGACACGGGCAACGCTATGGAGAAAAAGCATGTGCAAGATTTCCGTCGGGATTTCGCTGAGTTTCCGTGACAATTGGGCTGCGCTGATGCTGGGCAGATCAAGGATGGACCGAATTTCAGAGTGTGCATAAATTTGTTCTTCCATCTCGATATAGCTTTGCCAATGGTTGAACTGAGCCAGAATGAAAATGAGAATGCTTTTGTTGATGGTGAGCTTCTTGGCGTAGCGATCGGCATGAAGGAGTCGATCGTGTACATCCAAAGGCAGTAAAGAAAGCAGTTGACGAACGACAGTGTTTTGGGTTACGTTATCCATGGTTGGACTCCTTTTTAGAGGTCGTGGACAACGTGCTACGTCTTCTAAATTAGGAGCCTTTTTTTGTTTTGTCCATGAAAAAGATACAGGTAGTTACAGAAATAGTAACTTCAGCAAAAGTTGTGATAGGTTTTATGCAACGCTCATGCCTTTTTGGGACCTGTTGGCTCGTTGGCGCCACTTTAGCGCAGCATAAGTCCCTTTTCGGGACTTGTTTGTCCATAGACACCGCTTGGGCGGGGCACAAATCCCTTATCGGGACCTGTTGGCTCGTTCGCTTGGGGGCGGCCATAACGCTCAAGTAGATGCCATCGTCGACGCGGGAGAAATGCACATGTTCGAGCCTCTACTCTCCCGCGCTACTCAAGCAAACTAGTCTACTCCCAGACACCAATGCTATCCAACCAAACTAATCTACTCCCAGCTCCCGTGCCACCCAAACGAACCAATCTACTTCCAACCTCCATGCTACTCAAACAACCAATCTCCCCCTTGCTCCCGCGCTACCCAAGCAAACCAATCCACTCCCTGCCCCCAGTACTATCCGAGCAAACCACTCCCCCCTCCCCTTAAGACGCAAACGAGCCGCGCTCTAACGTGAGCGCGACTCGCTTTTTTACATGGATAGCAGCTATTCCTTGATGGTTACCGTTACCGGGGAATACTCGGCAATGACGGTTTGACCATGAACCGAGACGCTGCCCTGCGGCGTCAGATCCTTCTCCGTCATGATGCCAAGCGCAATCGTGAACTTGTTGAATTTGATCGGAATATTGTTCTCCCGGCGGACCTCCTGTCCGTTCACGTAGAATACCGCCTCGTCCTCACTGCGGTTATAGGTGATTGTGTACGTGTTGAATTCCTGCGGCTTGAAGTGTGTATCTTCCTCTTTAAAAATGCAGAAGAAGCGGGTTTTATCCGATTCCGGCACCTGAACGCCAGGGAAAGGCAGCACCGCATACACGCTCGCATACTTATCGTTCGAAGCGAAGAAGTCGAGCGCCGCTCCGGTTGAGAAATCCAGCAGATTCAAAGATACGTAACCGTCGTACAAATCACCGGGAACGGTGCCCTGCGTACGGGCACGGATCTGAAGCTCAAAGGTCACTTCGCCCGATTCCGGCACTTCAACCTCTTCCACGGAATAATACATATGCTTGGCATTGTCGAGAATCTGAATCTGATTATGCTGGCGGCTCAGCGGTGCGCGCACATACAGGATGCCGTTGCGCACGATAACGACAGCGTCGGGCTCCCGGTACTCCCAGAAGGAACCGTCCGGCAGCGGAAAGCCGCCGATCTTCCAAACCTTGCCCTCCGACAGGATGGTATGAAAATCACCAAAAACACGTTGTTGTTCCATCTAAGGTCTCCTTCTTTCTCACAAAAATAGGTTAGAATGCCTGGATTATGCCTTGGACGAGCAGCGACAGGATCAACACGCCGCCGCAGCGCATCGTTGTCATCGTTGACGCGCCCATCAGCGGCAAGTAAGCTTCGGAACGATTGCTATCCTTCAGTCTTCCATACACAAGATACAATGGAATAACGGTCAGCAGAGCAATAATCGCATAAGGTGGAAGAGCTCCCGCTAGGACGCAGGCAACCAGGGACAGACAGGCCAGCAGCAGCAGCGCCCGTGAGAACGTCAACGCCCGCTTTTCCCCCCATACGACCACAAGGGTTCTTTTTCCGGCCTGACGATCCGCCTGCCAATGCAGGAAGTGATGGTTGAACAAAATCAACGTCGTGAGCAGCCCGATCGGCAGCGACAACAGCAGGGCCCGAAGATCCATGCTTGACGTCTGGACATAGAATGCTCCCATAACAGGCAAAATACCGAAGGACAACAGGATCGCAATTTCGCTGTAGCCCTTGCCCCGGTATCCGAACCGAACGGGCGGCGCCACGTAAAAATAAGCGATGAGTCCGCCAAGCGCGCTGAACAGAAGCGCCCACCAGCCGCTGATCAAGCTCAGAATAATCCCGCATAACGCGGCAATTCCGAACAGCGTCCAGGTAACGCTCTCGAATTTGCGGATGGACCAGATGCCTTTGGTTAGAAAACCTGAATTCGTGGAGATCGCATCGACGTCCTCCTGGGCTTCCGTATCGGTCCCGTTCTTATAGTCCCACAAATCGTTCACCATATTGGAGAACAAATGGGCGGCCCCGCTTCCGATCAAGGTCAATAAAAAAAGCCCGATATGGAAACGACCTGTCCAAACATAAGCGCCAAGCGCCCCCAAAGCAACCGGTATGAGCATGACCGGAATGACTTGGATACGCGAAGCTTTTTTAAACTGATTCAGGACATCCACTGGCGTAGGCTCCTTTCTCTCATAAAACAGAATAGAACGCCTGCAACTCGCTTGCAGACGTTAATCGATGTTGTGAAACAAAGCACTTGTACATTAAGGATATCACAATTGTCGAACTTTGTAATCTATTTGTAAGAACTTGGCTAAGCTCCTATACGGACGAGCGCTCAATCAATTCGAACGGCAACTCCTTGCGCACCGGGTCTTTCCGTTCTCCCTGAATATGGGCATACACGATTTTGAAAGCCTCTGAACCCATATCGAGCAGTCGGTTATCGATCGTCGTGAGCCCCAGCATTTTGCCGATGGGTTGATTGTCGAATCCGATGACCGCAAGCTCCTGCGGGATGGATATGTCCCGCTTCTCCGCTTCGTAGATCAAGCCGGCCGCCACATGGTCCCCCGTCACGAGCAGGGCGCTTGGCCGTTCTTTCATATCCATAAGCCGGTTCATGATTGCCGCACCATCCTCAAGATCAATGCAGCCATCCAAAATCCATTCCTCACGGTAAGGCTCTCCGATTTCCTTCAGCACTTCCTCATAGGCTGTTTTGCGTGCTCTCGTGCTGGGGCTGTCCAGCCTTCCTACCGTAAATCCGATTCTGCGGTGCCCCCGGTCAATCAGATAATGCATGGCACGCCGGAAAGCCTCCGCATGATTAATATATATAGAAGAAAATAATCGCTCCCCCGCATCCAGACAGCAAACAATCGGGCCATATGGACAGTAGGCTTCGATCTGCTCCGGGGTAACGGCGGACGATAGAATAATGATCCCGTCAATTTCCCGGTTTCGCAGCATCTCCAGCACTTCCAATTCTTTGTCCTGCGCATATCCCGTCTGACAAAGGATAAGCCGGTAGCTTGCCGCCAGCGCTTCTTGCCCGGCTCCCTCCATCAGCAAGGAAAAATACGCATGGTTAATGAACGGCAGCATAATGGCGATATTCATCGTTCTGCCCGTAATGAGGTGAACGGCGTTCATATTGCGCGCATACTTCAGCTGCTTCATCGTCGCCAGGACCCGCGCTCGCTTTTCCTCGCGAACATAGGGATGATTATTGAGCACCCGGGATACCGTGGATACCGACACGCCCGCAAGCTTTGCGATTTCTTTGATATTGGCCATGCTCTTTCCCTCCCTCGATTCTAGCCAGCAGTCTATCTATCCTCGATACTATCATGATCCGGCAGTTGATTCAAAAGAGAGCATGAACCCCAATAGATACTTAAAACCAAAAGCCGCAATTTATGCGGCTTTCAATGTCTACATATTCTTTGTCTTTTATGCTCTTTGACTATATGTTCTTTGACTGTATGTTCTTTGTCGTCCGACAACAAATTCATCATCATTTATGTCGTTCACGGAGTTTTCGTTTCCCTTTGAGTTTCGATATACATGGAAGTGCTTGTCGAAAAGAAATTCTACTTCCTTAATACTCTCCTTTTATTACGAAAAACGAGCCCCGAATAGTTCCGGCTAATTTGGACTTCTGTCTGGCAAACTTAAACTTCCCTTCTAACTCCTGCGGCACCTCCATCCCCTCAGAAAGCTTAAAGCCAACGGCCCGCTTCTTAGGATCATCCACCGTATACATGACATTGACCCCTAGACCATCCTCGTAAAAAACGTAGGCAAATTGGATATTCTCCACCTGGAAACGCGACGTTTCTAAAGGTTTGGCCGCAAACTCAATATCGCGTTCTTCTTTCAAAATTCGGTTTACATAATCGAGCGTCTCCTGGCTTTCGCTGGCGGGTACAACCGTAAATTCATGCTTATATTTGTTCATAAAGTAACGGGCTTCGTTCGCTCGTAAACCAGCCAGCGCTTCGGCCACGGGCGAAGATTCTAACCCGGCTGTGGATACGTTTTTAAAATCAACGATATGGGACATGTTCATCACTCCTAAAAGTTTTGTGAGCGTTACTTCTTCGAATTACTTCGAGCAAAACTCGCATCGGAAGCATCAACTTAGTTTTGTGAGCGTTACTTCCTCGAGCCTACTTCGAGCAAAACTCGCATCGGAAGCATCAACTTAGTTTTGTGAGCGTTACTTCCTCGAGCCTACTTCGAACAAAACTCGCATCGAAAGCGTAGACTTAGTTTTGTGTGGGGTACTTCTTCGAACTACTTCGAGCAAAACTCGCTTCGGAAGCATCGCGAGTCTCTTTATTTTCTTACGACCGGAATCCACACTTCACCAAATACGAGACCGTTTCGCTGCCCCATCTCCACCGTTGCGTTGGGCCCGCCGACATAGGCAAAATCCTGTGCTTCCGGCAGCACCTGTCCAAAAGCAATGCCTGTAAGCACTTGACTCAACTCCTCAGCCGTCTGCGCTTCTCCTTTTACAACGAGGTATTCCCCTTTAGGAAACTGGATGACTCTGGTCGCTTCCGGTAACGATGCCTCGGTCATCACGCCAGCGTAATACATCATCTTGTTATTCACCGCTTCGTTTACGGCAAAAATATAGTCATTTGCGGCCACGGCCTTTAATGTGTCAAGTCTTCCATCTTGTTTCACGGCTTTCCAAAAGTCCGCCTTCTCCTTGTTTATGCCGGCATAGTCGGTGTAGTCGCTTTGAAGCTCCGTTCCGATTCCTAATACGATAAAGCTGTCTTTTTCCTCAATACTGTAATTTGCCATATTCAATCCCTTCCTCTTCTTTAAATTGTGATTCCTATGTTTTATTACTTGATGGGTTAATCATAACTTTAAATCATGTCAAAAAATGATACCGTTTAAATGAGCCATGAAAAAAACGGATCGGATGGGGAGTATCGGCTTTATATCCACACTCCGACGATCTAGGCTGTCAATGAATCGGCTACGTACAAGTACTTGTCAATTTCGGCAAAGGATATAACTACTTGTCATTACAGTTACAACAATAAATTAATATACTTCGATTAAAAAGACATCGAATGCGGCTAGCAACAAAGTAACGCCGATTGAAGACTCAGAGAGTCCGCAACCGGCGCATCTGCTCAACATTTCCTATACTTTAAAGGACGGGTTAACTCGCCAGTCCCTCTTTTCTGTTCGATAACTACACAGAATACGGTTCAAACGTACATTCCGCCCCGTTGATCATTCTCGCCGAGCTGCCTGAACCCCTATGCTTCAGAAATAGTCGGTCTTCCGTCGTCCATCCTGTATACGCCACCTCAAGCCCGCCGTCTGTCTTGAATTCCGGCCTCTGCCCGGACATTTGCCGTGCGAACGCCGCCAGCTGTCCGATCCCTCTGTTCTCCGCTTCCCGAACGGACACCGCCTCTATGGCGAGAGCAATTCCGTCGCCACGGCAAACAATCTGTTGATATCCGGACTGCTCCCGAATGTCATAAGCCGTCCCCGGGCTTAAATGTATGGCAAAATAAACCTCATCTACCTTGCCGTACAAAGCTTCGGCCTCGTACATCCAATTCCCTTCCGGCAGAACGCCGACGACTTCTTCGCCACCGGCAACGGCCAGTTCAGGCAGCGGATATAGCGCCAGCACCACATTTTTGTGATACAGCACCTCCATCCACTCGCTTTGGTGACGAGGATCGCTTCCCGAAGGATCGTATCCCTCCCCCGGATGGAAAAAATACAGCTGATTCGCCTTCCCGCCTAAACGGACAGGCAGGCTGAACATCCAGCGCAGCTGCTCGTTGTCGAACTCCCGGACCCGCTCCCACAATCCGCCCGCCGCAAAATCCTCCGTCACATAAGCATAGGAGTGCAGCTTCCGCATCTCGCCGTCAACCGATTTCATCAGCACCTTGCGCACTTCCGCCGGTTCGCTTCGATGCAGGGCAAGGTGCCGGGCAGCTTCCGGAGCTTCGTGGAATAGAAAACCGGCATATTCCGTGCGCGGCATTTCCTCCGGAAGGCTAAAATCACCGAATTGGACATAATCGTGAAGCACATTGGCATCCCGCGGAGCATCATGCGGCCATCCCCTGGAGTGGGCTCCTACCCACGCCCCTTTTAGGTAATAAGACGCGCGAAGGCTCCACAGCTCATCCAACAGTTCATGAAGCTTCTGCTTCACTTCCGGTTCCTCCGCCAATTCCAGCGCACAGGTGAACGCCTGTGTCCAATGCCAAAACCACGGCAGGCACCCATACTCAGCCATACCCTCCCGGCGGAGCAGAGTCAGGGTATCCCTAAGGCTTTGTTTTCCGTCCTCCAGGAGCTCCTTATCCCCAAACCGCTGGCCGAATATTAGCTTGGCCGCCGTATACTTCGCCTCATGATGGTTGCACACCGTGAGCGGCTTGCGAAAAAAACCTCCGCGATAGATGTGTTCCAGCGCGGCCTCAAACTCCCTCGCCAGGCCCTCGTTCATCCCGCTTTCAAACTTGTGATGGAAAAAAACCATCAAGCTCCCCATCAATTCCACCGGCAGCACGTGCGGACTCGCCGCCTCCGGCTTCGGTTCCAGGTTCAGCGGCCAGTGTCCGTACATCGGACTCTTCGCATCCCGGTCCTGCAGCCGCAGCACACGACCCAAAACCTCCTCTGCCAGCCGCTTACCCTCCTGCCGGTTGAACTGCGGGTCATGCTCCAGGTCTAACGAAGCTGCAAACAAATAGGAGGCATAATAGAAGTTGTCTCGCACATCCCCATGAAACCACAGTCCGCTGGATTGCAGGGGCAGCCTCCATGCTTGTTCCGCAACATTCCAAACAATCCGGTTCATTCTTCCATGATAATCGTTCATCGTCTTCTCCTTCCCAATCCGGTGATAAAGCCGCTTCCCTACCCTAATGTAAGATAAAAACGAACAAAAAGAAACCAATTTGAACACATATAAACCTATTAAAGAGCCTCAAGTCCATACAAGCTTGAAAATACATTCAGGACCGGTTCCCGAGCAGCCCCGCATTCGTCCGGCCATTATCTTAAGCCGTGCTGTCAACCCTTTCATTGCTTGATAGGCACCGGACCCTATTTTAGGGCATATACAGCAAAAGCCCGGCCAGAGAGCCTCTCTGCCCGGGTCGTTGAACAAGCTAAACTGCAGCATAATTCTGTCGTTATAGGTTACTTGTCCTCTTCGTCCTGTACGAAATTAAGCACGGCTTCATCCACTGCCGCGGTCTGTCCCAGGTCTGGTTGATCTGACAGCTCAACTTCGCAAGATTCGGGACCGCCATGCAGTTCAAAGAGAAGCAGCTCGTTCTCCCCTTTATGCAATAAAGGGCCGGGAATATACAAGGCCTTTTGGGGCCCCGCGTTCCAGTAACGGCCGAGATTGAAGCCATTAATCCAGGCGACACCCTTCGTCCAGCCATCAAAGCGAAGGAACGTATCCCCGATATCCTCCACCTGAAAGCTGCCGCGGTAAAATCCGGGCAGGCCCATGTCTTCCGACGCCGACGTAGACAGCTCTTCATGCTCCGCCTGCCCTTTATCCATAACCGGTTTATAAGAGAGGGATGACAGCATCTGGGACGCAAGCGGCAGGGTCCGGACCGTCCAGTTATACAGGAATTGGTTATCGATTCTCACGCCCTCCGTGATTCCCTTGGGATCGTGGATCAGCGGCCCATAATTGATCCGGCCCATGTTCTCGACGAGAATATCCAGCCTTGCTCCCGTTGCGGGTACGGTAATATCGAGCGGCTGCAAATTCCATCGTTCGATAACGCCAAGGGGCCGACCGTCCAGAAATACCTGGGCGCGATCACGAACCTCCTGAATATGCAGCTGCTGTCCTTGCATTGGTCCCGGAATAAAGGTGCTGTACAAGATAAAGCCATAGGACTGTCCGAATTTTTCCATTGGCTTGATGCACACGCTTTGTTTCGGCTCGGAGAGATGCTCTAGATTGGCATCCGCAAACAGACCGGCCATCTCAGACAAAGCGACCTTTCCGTAGGCCACCTTTGGAATGGGCTCCGGGAAGGCGCAGCCCGGCTTAAAACCATGCTTGCCGAGCACCGTCCGCACCGCCTCATATTTCTCCGTCTTATCCCCCCATTCCGTCAAAGGGGCATCATAATCGTAGCTTGTCGTCGTCGGCTCATAGGTCTTGATGTGATTCGCTCCACTGTAGAAGCCAAAGTTGGTTCCGCCATGGAACATATACATATTGATCGAGGAGCCCTTCTCAAGCATTTCATCCAGTACGCCGGCGACATCGGCCGCATCCCGGACATGATGGTCCTCCATCCAGTGATCAAACCAGCCGTTCCAGAATTCCATGACCATCAGCGGCTCATCCGTACGGTATTCGCGGTATTTGCCGAACGATTCTTCTACCCGGGAACCGAAATTTACAGTCGCGTGCACATGGTCGATGGACCCGCCCAGCAGCATTTCGTCGGTTGGCCCGTCGGAGGTAAAGAGAAGCACATCGACGCCACGCCGCACCAGTCCTGCGCGCAAATACTCCAGATAAGCGTGATCGTTGCCGTAACTGCCGTATTCATTTTCGACCTGAACAGCCAGGATCGGCCCTCCGTTCGAAGACAGGAGCGGAACCATTCTCGGGATCAGCTCGTCGTAATAATGATCCACCTTACTTAAATAGAGCGGGTCACTGCAGCGAAGCCGGATTTCTCCATAACCTAGCAGCCAGCCCGGCAAACCTCCAAATTCCCATTCCGCACAGATAAACGGGCTGGGTCTGACAATGACGTGCAAGCCGAGTTTCCCGGCTAATTCGATAAACGATCCAACGTCGGCCATCCCGCTAAAGTTAAATTCCCCTTCTGTGGGTTCATGCACATTCCATGCGATATACGTTTCAACGGTATTAAAGCCGCAGGCCTTTAATTTTAAAAGCCTGTCCTCCCAATATTCAGGAACGACACGGAAATAGTGAACCGCTCCCGATATGATCCGGTAAGGCTGCCCGTCCAGCAGGTATTGTCCGTTCTTCCAAGTGAGCACTCCCATTCCAGTTCTCCTCCACCTTATGTTAGGATCCAAGGCTTATTGCCCGCAGCGATAAACCGCCAATTTTTTGATGACCGGACTTGCGGCCGCTTCCAGTACCCGCAAACGCACCTTGTCGGTCGTTACCGGAGAGAACGCATCGATTTTCTTGTGACCGATCGCGCTGCCGCGTGTCAGCTCGAGCCACTCTCCACCGACGAAGGCTTCCAGCACATACTGACTGATCCTTTCCCCGTATGCAATCTCCTCCATGACCACGACATGATCGATCACGCATGCTTGGGGAAGGATTAACTGAACGGCCTCTCCCGATCCCGAGCCTTCGGCCAGGGCAGAACCGAACCGACGCTTGATCTCTCTGCCAAATTCCAGAAGCCGCTTTACATCGGCCTCCGGAAGCAGTCCCCGGGGGTCCGGAGCGACATTGAGCAGCAAGGTCGCTCCATGTCCAACCGACCGGTAATAGATGTCCATAAGCTGATCAAGAGACAACAGCAAATGTTCCTCGTCCGGATGCCAGAACCAGCGGTCTTTTCGGATCGGTACATCGCATTCTGCGGGCACCCAGCTCGGCGTCTCCGTCAGCCATTTCAGCGATTCTTCGCTGAACATGCTGCCCCGAGAAGAATCGGCCGTGTTCCAGCAAGGATACGGAGCGACACCATCCTCATTGCCGACCCACCGAATCGTGGGCGCGCCCATATTAAACACCATGGCGCTTGGCTGATATTTTTTCACAAGACCCATGATTCGCGGCCAATCATATTCGCGGCCTTCCGATCCCGCGCCGTCAAACCAAATTTCCACAAGCGGACCATAGCCGGTTAAGAGCTCCTCCAATTGTCTGCAATAAAAGTCATCATACTGCTGCGGATCGGCATAACACGGCTCGTGCCTGTCCCAAGGGGATACATAAATACCGAAGCCGATGCCCTCCTCCCGGCAAGCTTCCGCGCATTCTTTCACGACATCGCCCTTGCCTTCCTTCCACGGGCTCGAGGCTACGGAGTAATCCGTCGTCGCCGTCGGCCACAGGCAAAAGCCGTCATGATGCTTGGCCGTCAGTATGAGATAACGGAAGCCGGCTTCCTTCGCGGACCGGGCCCACTGTTTGGCATCCAGGCGTTCCGGATTAAACAAGGCCGGAGCATCCTTGCCTTCCCCCCATTCCTGGTCACAGAACGTATTGATTCCAAAATGGCAGAACATCCCGAGCTCCATATCCTGCCAAGCTAATTGCTCCGGCGAAGGAACAGCTAGCTGCTCCTCTAGCTTTCTTGTTATTGACATGCTTTCCCCTCCAACTCTCTACAGTTGAAAAAAAAAGGGCTTTGGGAAGCCGGCTTAATGGCCCCCCGAAGCCCGATTCCTACCAGGATTCTTTACCCTGTGCTATCCCTGTTACTTGATAACGCCTTTTTCGTTAATGATTTTCGTGGCCTCATCGACCATCCATTGTTGAACCTCATCAATCGGCTCATTGCTGAGCATGAATTTAGAGAAGCCGTCATTTATGATCTTGGTCAATTCCGCGGTAGACGCGATCATGACTTTGGCGGCATCCAGATATTGGATTTCATCGCTGAACAGCGTATATTTCAACGAATCCATATCGTACATATCCTCTTTGCCGGCAACCAGCTTCGTCAGCAATTCCTCGTTATTCGCCTTTTTGTAGCCAGAGAACTCAAGTCTGTTGTCCGAATCGGCTGTTGTCATGAATCTCATAAGCTTGAAGGAGGCTGCCTTGTTGGCGGAGTTGGCGCCCATTGCCAGCATATTGCCGCTGGTGAAGTATTTTCCTTCATACTCTTTCGGTTCCCAGCCAGCAGGAGGCACAGGTACAGGAGCGAAGGCGGTTTTGAACTCATGCGGATATTGCTCGGTATTGCCTGGGTCTGCGATCGTAAAGTTGCCTGTAAGAATCATAGCGGCTTCTTCATTGAAGAATTCCGTACGGTAGTTCAGCTTCGCAGCAAGCACGTCACTGTAAGGCTTGGCCGACTTGTCCTTCTCCTCCATGTCTTTACGGAGCTGGAAGAAATATTTGTATGTCGGATCCGCCAGAATCGTCGTTCCGTCTTCATAGACGAACGGATCTTTCATCATGGTTTGGGCCGGAGCGTTCATATAAAGCTCCCATGTGTGGAAATAAGATCCGTAGCGCTTGTCAACGCCTTCGCCCTTGGTCAGCTTTTTGGCGTATTCGCGGTAGTCGTCCCATGTCCAACCATATTTCGGAACCTCAAGTCCCGCTTCATCCAGGGCATCCTTATTGAGCATGACATAGTTCGTGCTCTTGGTATACTGCATGCCATAATACTTGTCGCCTAACTTGGGATTTACGAAATACTCGTCTTCCGGAACCAAGCTTTCCTTCTCGTAGAACTCGTTCAGAGGAGCAAGAGCTCCGCGTTCAGCCCGCTCGAGAACTCCGCCCAAGCTCGGGAATTGAATAACATCGATCGCTTCGCCGGAAGAGATCAGGAAATCCAGCTTTTTCAGCATTTCCACGGAATCGCCGGGAACCAGCACCACATGCTCGACCTTGATGTCCGGATTTTGATCCATAAATTCCTGGAGCATGGCATCCGTGCCCGCCTGCTGGGCCTCGTTATCCCAGTTGTAATACTTGATGGTGGTAACCCCATTGTCTGCCTTGCCGGCACCCGATTCTGAACCGGAATTCCCGCAGCCGCTTAAAATCAGGGTGCTTGCCAGAACCGTGCTTAGAATGATGGATAATCTGTGTTTGACTTTTTTCTTCATCTTACTTCCCCCTGCACAGATAAATTAGTTGTTGTGCTGTTTTCATGTTCATTATAGGCACCGGCACGGCCGATCAAGTGCACAATTTTGAGGTTCTAGGATTACTTTTTTGACTTTTGCGAAACCTTCGGCCTTTTCACATTAGGCTTCGGATCAACCTTTTACCCCGCCTAAAGCGATACCGTTTATGACCTGCTTCTGCAATACGATGAACACGATGACCAGTGGAATGATCGCCGATACCGCCGCCGTCATCATAATGGCATAGTTGTTGGTATAGTCATCACGGAACAGCGTCATCCCCAGCGGAATCGTGTATAGGTCCTTGTCCAGCAGGAAGATCAGCGGATTCTGGTAATCGTTCCAAGTCCAAATGAATTTAATGATCGCTACCGTAGCCAGCACAGGCTTGCACAGCGGAACCATAATGGAAGCAAATGTCCGCAGATGGCCCGCACCGTCAATTCTCGCAGCTTCCAAATATTCATCGCTGATCCCGATCATGAATTGACGAAGCAGGAACGTGAAGTAGATCGAGAACATACTCATGAAGATGATGGCCGCATGCGTATTGTAGAGACCAAACCAGCGAATGAGCAGAAACCGCGGAATCAGCGTCGCCTGATCCGGAATGATCATGAACGAGAGTAGGGCCATAAAGACGAGATTCCGTCCCTTGAATCGGATCTTCGTTAGCGCATAAGCGGCCATGGATGAGATGATCAGCGTGATTAAGGTCGTGATAATGGCTATTTTAAAAGAATTAAAATAGAAATCATAGAAGGGAACTCTCCCCATCCAAACCGTCTTGAAATTATACGCCAGATTCACCTTTTCCGGTATCCATTGAATTGGAAAGCGCATAACATCCTTCTCGTATTTGAAAGCCGCGGAAATCATCCAAATGAGCGGAACGAGAAACACGATGGACAATGCCCCCATCAAAAGGGTGATTACCCCTTTGGACATGTTTTTTCGAAGCAACTGCATGTACAATCCTCTCCCTCTCTATTCTTCATTTCTCATCTTCCAGGTGAGCGCGGTAATCAGGCCGATAATCGCGAACAGCAGCCAGGAAATGGCCGAAGCGTATCCCATATTGTAATATTGGAAGCCTTCCTCATAGATACGGAATACAAGCACGGTAGAAGAATTGTTCGGTCCGCCTTCCGTCAGGAACGCGATAATGTCAAACACTTTAAACGAACCAATCAACATCGTGATCAACAGGAAGAAGGTTGTTGGACGGAGCATCGGAACCGTGATCGCAAAAAACTTTTTAATTGCACCGGCACCGTCAATATCCGCCGCTTCATAAATTTCATTCGATATGTTCGTAAGCCCGGCCATATAGATAATGATCGTGTAGCCCAGGCCCGCCCAGGAGCTGATAATCGAAATCGCCAGGAGCGACGTTTTCGGATCGACCAGCCACTTCGGCGGATTGCTGATCCCGAGCTCCATCAGAAACTGGTTGATCGGTCCCAGCGATGGATGGAATAATGCGCTCCACACCGCAGCGACCGCGATAATCGAAGAAATATACGGAATGAAGAACGCGACTTTAAAATAGCTTTTGAAGAACACACTGTTGTGAATCAAAACCGAAAGCACCAGGGCGATGGCAATCGGGATCGGCACCGTAAGAACCATATAGATCAAATTATTCTTTATCGCTTGAATGATGGTTGGATCCTGAAACATCTTGATATAGTTATCGAAACCGGTAAATTCGATACCCTGGACACCCGACAGCATATCCCAATCGGATAAGCTCAAATACAAAGAGAATCCAAGGGCAAATACATTTAATAACAGCATCCCGACGATTTCCGGGGCAAGAAACAGCCACCCGATCAAAGCCTCTTTCCGCTTGGGAGTCCAAAACTTCCGCCGGCTCTTGGGCACTGGTCGTTGTACAGCCTCCATGAAGCATCACCTCAACAATTTGTAAGTTGTCATTATAGTAATACATCCGCCATCGGCAAGAAGGAGGGATTCTGACCAGCCATGTGCAAGATTTTGACCTAAAAAAAGCCCCACAAAGTGGAGCCTACGCTTCGATACTTATTCCAATTACTTTGCGGGGACCCCAGAACAAAAGCCCCACAAAGTGGAGCCTACGCTTCGATGCTTATTCCAAATACTTTGCGGGGACCCCAAATCAAAAGCCCCACAAAGTGGAGCCTACGCTTCTATACTTATTCCAAATACTTTGCGGGGACCCCAGAACAAAAGCCCCACAAAGGGGGAGCCTATCCTTCGATGCTTATTCCAAATACTTTGCGGGTGGCTTGCGCTTTGGTGAAAACTTTAAAAGCCGCCCTTGCCGGGCGGCATGCTGCTGTATAATTAAATTGAATACTATAGGCCCGCTTACTTTCGCGCGGTGTACTTCGCTTTATACTCGCTCGGGGTGGTCCCCACGTATTTTTTGAACACTTTCGAAAAATACGTACGATCCGAATAGCCTAATTCCATAGCCAGAGACTCCAAATTCTGCCCGGACATTCTAAGCATTTTGGTGGCCATCTTCATTTTGTATTGATGCACGTAATCCGTGAAGGTGAGCCCTGTCAACCGTTTGAAATACCGGGAAAAATAGCTCGGGTTCAAAAACAGATAGCGTGCCATATCGATCGATGTAATGTTATCGTCGAGATGCTGATCGATATATTGCTGGATCACCTGCAGCTTCGGCTCGTTCGTTGGGCTTCCCGCTCCCGTTTTCCGGGTTCCGATCGTCTGGATCAGCCTTCTCTCCACCAGCTCCATCATATCCTCCAAGGTGCGGGCTAAACCGAGATAGGCGAACAGATCCTCTTCGAATTTCAGACTGGAAAACATCAGCTCGATGCTGCGAAGCATGGAGGAAAGATCCCGGGCAAAGTCGCCCGGATCAATCGACAGCTCCTTCGCGGTTCCGGCGATCTTCTGCAGCGCAGCGCGTATACCGTCGAGATCCTGCTTCATGAGCATCCGTTCCAGCTCCGAAACGTAACTGTCCAGAAACCCCTGAGGCGCGGCTTGGAACCACCGTGTTCGGATTTGCGAAGCTTCCAGCATCGTATAGTCGGTATTTTCATAAAACTCGTATTTTCCATGAAAAATATCCTGATAGACGGAGCCGATCGAGCTTAATTCCATCTTGTCCGTGACGGAGACAACATTCGGTTGAATCTTGAGAAATTGGAGGCACTGATAACGCAGTCGCTGCAAATAATGATGAAGATGCAAGCTGGCATTCTGCGCCAGATTGACCCTAAAGTTATGCAGAATCACAATGTTCCCCTGCTCCATGAACGGCGTAATCCCTTCGTACGACTCGGACAATTCCGTCGCAATATTATAAACGGCGTATAAAATCAGCGGCAATTCCGTTTGTCTGAAGCGCTTGTCAAAGCTGGAGAGTCGAATGCTGACCAGCCCCAACGCAAACCACGGATAGGTCCAGGAGATGCCGAGCTGCGCTGCATAAGCCTGAGTGGCTTCGGACGGCGAGCCATTGATCACCCGTTGCAGCAGGTCTTGCCGAAAGAGCTGACTATTGTAATTGGCCCCTTCGCGATGAATCAGACCGGTTCGCATTTTTAGCAAGTTCATGGATTTGCCGAGGCTCTGTTCCAACTGCTCCGCTGTAAGCTGATCCTTGATCAGATAATCATCCGCTTGCAGCTTTACGGCTTGCTGGGCATAATGAAAATCCTCATGGCAGGTCAGGAAGATAATCCGTACCTCCGGCTTCACGCGCATAAAATGGTCCGCCAGCTCAATGCCGTTTTTTTGCGGAAGTCCGATATCTGTAATGACAATATCCGGCTGCACTTCCTCAAACATATGCAGCGCTTTGGCGCTGGAATACGTACTGCCGGCAATCTGCAGATTGTTGGCCTCCCAGTCAATCATCTGCTGCAATACCTTGAGCATAGGAACATCATCGTCGATGAGCATAACTCTATACATTACTCTTCCTCTCCCTCCGGTAGATAACCATGATGTTGACTTACGGGCAAGTACAGCAAAACAGACATCCCCTCATGCGGAAGGTTGGCGAGTGTCAGCCTCGCTTCCTGCCCGAAGGTCAATCGGAGTCTTTGGACCACGTTCATCAGACCGACTCTCTCATAGGCTCCATCCTGCTCATCGCTTGGTTTCCCCAGCCTGCGGTTCAGACATTCGAGCATTCCTTCTTCGGCCCGGGTACCGTTGTTGATAATCTCAATCCTGATTCCGTCCGGGTCGCGTCTGGAGCGGACCTGAATACGTGGCGTCTGATGATCGACAAGTCCGTGGACGATGGCATTCTCAACGACCGGCTGCAATATGAGTTTTGGCAATATGAGCCCTTCGGTTTCCGGTTCCAGATCGACCTCTAAGCGAAGCGGTATTTCGTTGCGGATTTTCATAATGTCGACATAGTGGCCCAGCAGCTTGCACTCCTCGCGCAACGTGGCCGGCTCATTGACCTTGAGATAGGCTCGCAGCAAGCTCATCAGGGAATCGATAATTCCGCTGTGAAGCGTATCCTTCGTCAGGATGAGGCTGCATTTGATCGAATTGAGCGTGTTGATCAAAAAATGAGGGCGAATTTGCATAAACAAGGCTTCGAGCTCCATCACCCGCTTCTGTTCCTGCTCCTGTTCGATATCATGGATCAGCCGCTGTAATTGATCCAGCATCGTATTCAGCGTCTGACTCAACTCAGCGATATCATCCTTGCCCTTGACCTCCAGCCGGACGTCCAGATTTCCCATTCCGAACTGCCGCACCACTCGCTGCAGCTTGAGAATCGGCCTGTGCAGCCTTTTGGCGATCAGGATAGACATCCCGGAGAACACGAGAAACAGCAGAAGAACCCCGGCAAGACCGGTATAAAACGTCCGGGAAATTGGCTCCGACCACTCTTTCTCCGAAGCTTCGTAGGCCAGCTTCCAGTTCGATTTCAAAATGGTTCTATCCGATCGGACACTGCTCTTGGTCTCCGTATGATGCGGAATCAGCTCCGCATGACCTGCAATGAATTCCCCGTTTGCATCAAAGAGGGCCACCTTGCCAAAGTCGACCGTACCGAGCAGCCGGTTGAAGTACTTATCGGAAATGGCGCACAGCAATACGGACACTTGCCTCTTCTCGCGGCTGTCATAGATCACCCTGGCGATGTAGTAGCTTTTCCCCTTCCCCGCCGAGTCGCCGCCGGCCATTCCTAGCCATTGCAGGGTTTCCGGTTTGTTGAGATCAACGCGCTGCATCAGTTCGTCAACGCTTCCGTTAATCGTGGTCAAATCCTCCGTGCCGGAAGAGATGACGAATTGCTGCGGGTTGACCAGGTACATGCGGACATTATTATTCAGCGGCTTGGAGTTAATCAGGGAAAAGATGTCCTGAATTTGTCTAAAATGCACATAATCCTCATAAGTTGCCAGCCTCTCGGTGTCTGCGAATGACTTCAGAATATTGCGAACACTTGTATCGTTCACGATAAAATGAGAGGCAAACGTGATATCGTCAATGGTTTTGCTCAGCTCATCCGTCATGACATTCAGGACATTCTCGTTGCTGAGCTGCAGCTTCTCTACCATCGTATCCCGGATCAGAACAAACGATATGATAGAAACCGCTATCAGCGGAATGAAGATCAGCAAAAGAAACGACAGCTGGATGCGTTTGTAGAAGGTAAATTTGAACATGTTTCTCTGCCCTTTCTTATGCTCCTTGTCCTCTTTATTCTATCAATCCTCTGTGCTGGAAGCATGCATTAAATGATGACGGTTGATTGCATTTTTCTTCCTTGAAGGGTCATCAGCACAACCTCTCCGAAGATCTGCATGCCCTCCACCACATAACAATCAAAATGACCCGACGGTGCACGGTGGCTAACAACGAGAATAAACTCCTCTTCCATTCCCGGGAGCTGAACGCCGCAAGCCTCGGCTTGCCCGTCATGAACCTGCTCCCCCGTATGACGATATACCGGTACCTTGCGGACTCGCGGAGAGGCTGTTTCGCCTGGACGATGGGGATAAAGCACCTGCATGATGCTGATCCATCCTCTTCCTGTCCGGGAGTATGACGCATTCGAATTAGGCTCGAGCAGGTTATACTCGCGGGAGATCACGCCCTCGCCCACTTCCCCGCACAGGTCGGCCGTCGTTATGGGGATAATCGAAAGATTCGCTTCCCCGGGGGTGTTTGTACGGCAAATCTTGGTGTCTGCTTCCATCAGAACTTCGCCTGGCGGGTGCGGAAAATGGAAGTGCTGAGTCAGGGTATGCTGCTCACGGCACGCCAAGCTGTCGATCAACAGCCAGAAATACGGCTTGATAAAGATGATCCTTCTGCGCGGAATTAACGGTTCATTCCCATAAAGATAGCCGTCATGCATCCCCTCGACATAGTCAAAGTCAGGCTTGCTGATCCATTTGCAGCCCATCGGCCCGGCCATCCGGTCGAAAGACCAGGTATCCCTGATCCCGGTGAACCCGATTCCGTCGACGACGGTCGTGTTATGGGCGGAGCTCTCCTTTAATGCTTTTCTGTGCGGCGTATGATCGCTATAGTTGTACCGTCCAAGATCGGTGAGCAGGTCGCGGCCGTAGGCATGGAGATCGATGTGCAGCATATCGGCATGACCGTGGCCTCCCCCGAGCGGACCGCAGTGAAAATAAAGGTACAGCGCTTCTTCGTCCCAGCCCGTTCGCATCGTATAATGACCGGAATGGGGAAAAGCCCGGCTCATGGATGGCGGCTCTACAGGCACCATCGCTTCGTAATCACGGATTCCCTCCATGCCGAACAGCCAGGCATTGTCGTAATCCGGCCGGGCATGTCCGCCAAAGCGCAGGACGGAATCCTCAAACAGCCATGCGGCAAAGGTCAGAATGGAACGGATATCGCTATCGTCGCTGTCTCCCAGCATCGGCTGCCTGTGATTCGGCTTGGCCCAGTACAAGGAAGCTTCGGCCATCTCGAGGACCGTACGACAAAATGAGTCGTCAAGCTCCGACCCGTTGAGCTTGGCAAGGTGGACGCAGTCAAGATAACAAGCCAGCACCTCGTGATGATACGTTGGCGATTGCTCCCAGTGGATGCCGTCCGCCATGATCTGGAGCCTTGCCGTCTCCTTCAATCTCTCTTCGCCCATTTCCCGCCACCCTGCCGACTGGGTGAATTCGGGAAAGAACAACGCAATATGGTATAAGCCGCAAGTCTCCAGGACGCCCCAATTGCTGATATGTTTCCAGCTGGTGAAGGAAGCGGCCAGATACTCCCCGTGCTCGTGAAGCGAAATCAGCGCTTTACCGAGCAGCGACGGAGTAAGGGATGGGCTGCCGATCATGTATCGAAGCGCCTTGATCCAGTTCGCGCTGCGCAGCCCCGCCTCGATCGGGCGCCAGGTCAACGTATCCGTCGTAGGCTCTTCGGGGACAGGATTCCGATCGATCCAGTGTTCAAGCTGGCGGCAGAACACCTCCGCATACTTCTCATCGCCAGTCATCGCATACGCTTGTCCCAGCGCCACCCAATAGCGGTGGCGATTCAGCATGTAAGCCCACTCTACGTCCTGATCGGGAATATGGCACCAATCGATATCACCGTCAAATGTAACGGGAACGACGCTCCGCTCCATATCCCACAGAAAGCGGAACAGGAACGTCTGCTGCATCACCTCATTCGCCGTCTTCATGACGATTTCCAGCTCATCCCCACAGTGCTGCTTCACATAATCGGTGATCATCCGCTTCTCCTCACGGCTCATCCACCATCCGGCTGTTCTCCGGCAAGAGAAGTATGCATGCAGCTTACCCAGTACATCGTGCCGATGACCTTGATCATCTGCATTCAGCATCGGACCGATTGCGGGATCCTCCGGATCCAGCGTGGTTAAAAGGGCTTTCACCAAAGCTTCCGTGGCATCAGCGTTCATACCAATACCCCTTGTTTCCGGTCTCCATACGAATCAAAGCCTCCAGGTAAAAATAATCCCCCCAGATCATGAAATCATCCGGGGACAATCCGCCGCGCACATGATAAGAACCGTGCTGCAGCAGGCCCTCCGCCTCTTGGCCGACGGTGGAATAATTCCGTACCAGCGAGGTCATGGAATCCTGCAGTCCTTGTTCAAAGCGTGCTCTATCGGGATCCCCATCCTCCAAATGTCCAATCAGTTCCAGCAAACCTGCCGCCACAATAGCCGAGGCCGAGCTGTCGCGATAGGTATCGGCGGTTACGGGAGCATTAAAGTCCCAAAAGGCAACATGATCCTCCGGCAAGTGCTTCAAGAAATATTTCGCCATTCGTTTGGAGGTTTCCAGATATACACGATCCCCTGTATAGTGATAAGCCAGTGCGAATCCATACACCCCCCAGGCTTGTCCCCGCGTCCATGTCGAGCCGTTCGTATAGCCCTGATGCGTGGCCCCTCCAATCGGCTCCCCGGTATGCGGATCGAAGAAGAAGGTGTGGTATGAGCTGTCATCTCCCCGCACCAGATAACGCCTTGTCTTCTCCGCCTGCATGATCGCAATGTCCCGATACTGGGACTTACCGGTTTGCTGCTCCGCCCAGAACAGCAGCGGCAGATTCATCAAGCAATCGATGATGATGCGGCCGCCCTCCTTCTCATCTCCTTCAGGACCCCATGCTTGAATATATCCTCCGCTTGGACGCCAGCGTTTCAGCAGCAAGTCCGCAGCCTGAAGCGTCAACTGGCGTGCGCTCTCATCCTTCTCGACGATCCACTGCGCTTTGGAGGACAAGGAATACAGAAATCCGATATCGTGATGATCAAGCACCTTCTTGTCCGCAAAGCGCTGGCGGAAGTCTTCTACCGTTCGCACGGCTCCCAATCTGAAGGCCTCGTCGCCCGTATATTCGTAACATAGCCAGAGAAGACCGCTCCAGAAGCCGTTTGTCCAATCGTCATTATCATTCAGCAAATAGGCGCCGTCCTTGCTGACGTGGGGGAATCGGGTCCCGAAGGCATCCATGTTCCTCCGGATTTTCTCTACGGCATCTTTAATCGCACTGCTCCACATAACGTCGTGCTCCCTTCGAATCGATCATGATTACGATTCATGATAGGGGGAGTCTCACCGTTCTTGTAGAGCCGATTTTTGCCTTGATGTGCACTATTTTGACTTTTGCATCCTTAGGGTTATAAAAAAGGAACAAACCTGTCCTTTTTCATCTCTATTGCAATAAAAAATACGATCCATGGTCACCACGAATCGTATTTTTCAGTCCCGATGCTTGCATTCCTGCCTATATGCTATCCCATCCGGCGAGGTTCCCGTGCAGGGACAGGCTTATTGTCGGGATTTCACTCCAAGCCTGCTTGCAAGACGTGCGGCGGCATCCTGGGCCTGCTCCATATTCGCCCAAAACAGCTTCAGCTCGTTCCGGAGCCGATGCAGCTCCTCCATCGTGATGCCCAAGTCCGCATAGCTGCTGAAGGTTGGGACGATCTCGCGATATAGGTTAAAGCGCGACGGTCGATACATCGTTTCCGCGCCGTCCCATTCGGCCGACGATTTCCGGGCCGGAATGCTCAGCGTCTCCTTGCGGATATGCAGCTGGGCCGCGGCCGAGCCAAGAAAATCAACCAACAGGCGCGCCGCCTCCTTCTGCTTCGATTGCCGGTTGACGGCCAGCCCCGTCACGAGCAGCAGCGTTTTCGCGCTTTGCTCATAAGGAAGCGGGGCGAGATCATATTCGAAATCGGCTTGCTTCAGCATTTTTAATCCATAATACGTCGTCATCACCATGGCCGTCTTCTGCTGCAAAAACAGTTTCTCGGCGTCCCCGTCCGATTCGGACAGGAAAGAGGCAGACAAGCCTTGTCCGTAGATTAACTCCCGGAACATGCCGAGGCTGTCCCACAGCTTCGGATCATCATAACGATATCCGCCTTCTTCTTGCGCAAACCGAAAGTGCTTCTGCAGCAATACGATCGGGAAACGGTTCGTAGAGGCAATATGCGCGTAGAAGCCGAACAACTGGTGCTCTCTTTGGATGTGAGCTGCCGTCTCCGCCAGCTGCTTCCATGACCAGCTGCTATCCGGCTCCGGCATGCCCCACTTCCGGAATAGGGTTTTGTTATAGCACAGCACAACCGGCGAAAATGTGAGCGGCCGGGCATACAGCCTGCCTTCATGCGCCAGATAATCCCCCAGAAACGAATACGCCTCCGGATCCGGCTCCAGCGGAAGAAACCGATCCAGTTCACCATGCTCCAGCATTTCACGGAAATTCCACGTATTTAGCGAAAGTACATCTACCCATCCGTTTTCCAAATACCCCTGGATCGCTTCAGGATAGTGCGTGTAGGGCAGTGTAATCGTATCCACCGAGATGTGGGGATACTGCGCGTGGAACTGTTCAAGCAATCCTTTCAGATCCATCTCATCATCCAGAGAAGGATAGCATCCAAGCTTCAGCGATACCTTCGGCACAGGAGCAGGAGCGTTGATCCGGTTGCCCACGCGCGGTTCTTTCGTTATCAATCCTTCCTCCACAAGCAGCTCAAGTCCCTTGCGGACGGATTTTTTGCTAAGCATGTACTGCTCTGCCAACGCCAGCTCGGAAGGCAGATAATCCCCAGGCGGGCGGACCGAGGTGAGAATGTCGCGCCGAAGCGTGCTTACCATCTCATCCAACCGCTTCTGAAACGTGACACGATCAGGTTTGTTGCTCATCGTCAAGACTCCCCATTCACCAACAAGGCAATGTTCATAGTAGGGATAGTATACCATATCCAGCATTTTCTACACAGATCATACACCACATTTACACCAATTTATTCTCTATTTAAGGACATTGACAGTAATTTTGAATGATATTATCATTTTTGTATACTTCATGGATACCAGAGTAAATAAAGTGATTTCTGAAAGATGAATGCGAAGGGAAGGAGGTCGTGCCTGGTCAGCAAGCATGCTTTGATTCAACAAAACAACATTCAAAATCACTGGAGGTGTATCATATTGAGAAAACAATACGGTTTAACGGTCATGATCGTCCTTCTACTCGTCAGTCTGTTCGCCCCCTACCCTGCATCCGCAGCAGGCGGACAACTGGAGCTGGTGAGAGTGCCTAATGCCCTCAAGCCGGGATCCAAGGTCAAAATTCGCATAAATGCCTCGCAAGTACAGGATTTATATGGATTGCAGTTCAATCTAAAATTCAATTCCAGCCAACTTCGATATGAAGGGATGAAGATTTCGAATCAGTATATCAACTACCCATCCAGTTCGCAGACCAAGGAGGGCCAGGTTTCCGCTGCGCTGATCCGCAAGGAGAGCAAGGATACGTCCTATAAGAAGAAGCTTCAAGTCGCAGAGGTGACGTTCACTGCTTTAAAACCGGGTGCAGCCACTCTTCAATTACATGGCATGAAAGCGATTACAACCGAGGTCTATGTAAATGAACATGGCAAGAACGATCTTCGGCTTCTGCCGCTAGAGACGATGAAGGAGCTGTCGTTCCAAATCTCCCCCCACCCAGGCAAAAAGTCCGATTCTCCAAGCTAGCCTGTACCGAGTCAGCCTGCTTGCAAGTCACCATAAAACTGTAGCTGTCATGCGGCAGCAATATGAATAGCCGATTCCTTATATCCATTCAGACATTCCTAATCTTATTACCGGGAGGGATTTCATTGTATAAAAGCCTTCGAAAAATGAAGAAAAGCCTCGCTTCCCTGCTGTCAATCACGCTGGCCGTTTCGCTATTTCTATCCATGTCTCCTGCAGCTGCAGCTTCTGAGCTTGCACCCGCGGGCGTTACGGCGGCGGCTTCCAAATCCGTCAGCATGCCTTTAACCAATCCTGGTTTTGAGGATAGCGCACCTGGAGCCGCCATCCCGGGCTGGAGCAGCATGTTTGCTGTGAAGGAGGGTGAATATACCTATGCCGTTTCCACGGAGAACAGCCATAGCGGCAATCAGAGCCTGAAAATCACCGATAGATCGCAAAGCAATTCCGTGGCTCTCATGAGCGGCAAGCTAGATATTACGAGCGGTGTCACTTATACCGTGACCGCCTCGGTGTATATGGAAGAAAGCGGGACGGCAAGCTTGAACCTCCGTTACTTCGATGCGGCCGATAAATCCATTGCCGAAAAGCCGCTTCATAACGACACCTCGAAGGGCTTTCCCGTGAAGCAGTGGACCTCGGCATCTACAAGCCTGGAAGCGCCGGCGAATGCGGCATATGCCAGAATTATTCTGTACACGACCGCTTACAGCCGGGCAACCGCTTATTATGACGACATTACGATGTCTTACGAACAACCGGTCCAGCTTCCGGGAAAGCTGGCGCTGTCCGCTCCAGCTAGCGCAGAACAAGGGGATACCATCAGCACGATGCTGAGCTTGACGGAAGGCGCGGACATTTCCAGCGTTACCGCCTCCATTTATTACGACCCCTCCATGCTGGAGATCGCCGAGGTGAAGCCTGCCGGTGCGTTTGGAGATGCACAAGCCTCCTTCTCCTCGGATAAAGAGAATGGCAGCATTCGTCTGGAGGGGAGCCTGCCGGATGCCATCGATGGTGACAGCGATATCGCTAAGATGACGTTCAACGTCATCGCGGATAGCGGAAGCACGTGGCTCATGCTCGCCAAGGGAGCACAGCTGAACGGCATGGAATCCGTCTCCGAAAATGTAGTGAAGCTGATTACGATCGGAGAGGCTTCAGGTCAGCCTGGAGCAAGCCTCGATGACATTCAATTCGGCGAGCCTGAATTCAGGACGCTTCCGATTTCCGGCGTTGTCGGGTTGATGGACGGCGAAGCCGGCATTGAGGACGGCAAAAACGTTATGTACACAACCGTAAAAGGCATCCCTCCGATGTTCCACGTCGTCGATCTCGATGACTACCGTGTCATCCGCAGTTTACCGCTTGAAGGCGGCGGCGAAGTGTGGAATCATGAAATCGCGCCCGACGGCACGGTGTATATCACCTCGGCCGGGCAGCTGTGGGCTTACTCCCCGGTTACGAAGGACGTCAAGAAAGTGTATACCCATCCGACCGAGAGCGTGTTCTGGTGTCTTGCCATCGATGAGGCGGGAGCCGTCTATATCGGAGCGGGACCCGGCGGACGGGTATTGAAGTATGATCCGGCCACCAAGGAGAGCCGCGACTACGGCATTATGGTTGATGGAGCCGGTCAGCAATACGTGCGATCCATCGATTACAGCAACGGATATATTTATGCAGGTACGTCCCACAGCAAAGTCTATAAAGTGAATGTCGAGACCGGGGAAAAGGTTGAGATTGCTTCCTCCCTTAACGAAACCGGGTATGTGTATGATCTGAGCATTGTTGACGACAAGTTCCTGGTCATCCGGTACGATACGCCGCAAAAACGCTACATTTATGATATCGAAGCCGGGGAATGGCTCGATGTCGTGATCGAGAAGAGCTCGTCAGGCCTTCATCTGCCGAAAGAATCTCTGAACGGCAAAATTTACTTTCCAGCCGACAAAAAAATCAAAACCTTTGATATCGTAACACATGAAGTCGCCGATTCCGGAATGGAATACGAAACGGCGTTCCGGGGCGCGAATTGGGTGCAGGTCGATGATCCCGATCTGCCGGGCACAAGCCTGGTTACGATGAATTTCAGCGGCATTATCGTGTTCTTCAATCCGCAGACGAATACCGTCAAGCGATATGAAAATATTTTACCGCCTTCAGCAACCATTACCCACAAATTCGTGAATGGCCCTGACGGCAAAATTTATGTTACCGGCATGCAGGCTTCCAAGGCGGCCGCCTACGATATTGCAACGAATACGGCCAAGACGTTCAGCATGGGGCAGGCCGGCGCGGTCGAGTCTTACGGCAACCGGATGTACTTCGGCGTTTACCCTGGCGGGGATATCTATGAATACGATCTGGGTCAACCGGACGGAACCGGCAATCCGAAGAAGCTGTTCACGCTGGGCAACGGCCAGGACCGAATCGGCGCAAGCACCCTTGCCGGCGACAAAATTTACTTCGGCTCCGTTTCGACCTACGGCGAGCTTGGAGGAGCCATTACGGTATTTGATCCGACCGCAGCGGACCCTTCCGCCGCTTATCGCGTGTTCCGAAACGTCGTGCAAGATCAAAGCGTCGTTTCCCTAGCTTACAAAGACGGCAAGCTGTACGGATCCACCAGCATTAACGGCGGCATGGCCGTTGATCCGAAGGCCTCAGAAGCTAAGCTATTCGTGTGGGATACGGTTAAGGAGGAGAAGATTCTGGAGAAGACGCTGGACATTCCCGGACTGTCCAACCCTCCTGCTATCGGCGGCCTGACCTTCGGTCCGGACGGATTGCTCTGGGGCGGCGTGAACGGCTATGTATTTGCACTGGAGCCAAATACGCTTCAGGTCATCAAGTACTTTAACGTCAATCCAGCCGACAGCGGCACCGCTCTTCGCTGGGGCAACTATGATCTGGTTTGGAGCAAGGAAGGCATTCTGCTCGCCAATTTGACGAAGAAGCTGTATGCAATCGATCCGGCTACGTTCGAGTTCATCGAGCTGGCCGATACCGAATCGTTCACGCTCGGGCCGGACGGCCATCTGTACTATGCCCCGTCCTTTAACCGGACTCAAATGTATCGGATTACGATGAATATGGCGAAGGAACCGGAAGTCCCGGGGAACGATCGGATCCGGTTCGATCTCGCAGCACCTGCGGAAACCAAAACCGGTGAAACGTTTGATGTGACCGTTAAGGCAGCGGATGCCGATCTATTGTACAGCATGCATTCGCGGATCAGCTACGATGCATCCAAGCTGGAATTGGTCGACGTCGCACAGGCCGGCCAGTTTGCAGGCGAAGGCACGTACATGAACACCACCTTGGAGCCCGGTAAAGCCGTTATTACCTCCAGTCTGACCGGAGACCGCAGCGTCATCGGCGACACCGATGTGTTCACGCTCAGCTTCAAGGCATTGAATCTGATAGGGAATGCCTCCGTTACGCTTGCTGCAGGCTCCTCCTGGACATTGGCGAATGCAGACGAGACAGGCGAGCTCCACCACATCAGCGAAGATATCGTGAAGCATGTGAGCATTGTCAAAGCCGTAGCAGAGGATGTCAACCATGACGGCACCGTCGACCTGCTGGATGTCATGCTGGTCGCCAAGTTCGTGGGTACGGCCGTGAATGAGGATACCCGGGAACTGGACATCAACGGCGACGGTCTGATCGATATCGCCGACCTGGGGCTGGTCGTCCTTAAGCTCCATTCTGCCGTTTAACCACCAAACGCCCTTGCCATTCGTCTCACTAAGACGATGGCGGGGCGCTTTTGTCTTGCTTGAAAAAACACTTGATCTGGTATGCTTTTCATATTTTACACTAAAGCTGCACCAAGCCGATTACGGAGGCCAGCGTGACCGCAGGGCGTGATGGCACTGTAAACGGCCTATGAATTCTTATGTAGTCGCAAACCATTGAAACACCCATTCATGAGTGAGCATAAAGCTTGTCGGTTACGGTATGGCGTTTTAACGTCATCGGATATGCTATGGGTACATGTCATCGCGGCGATCGCAGCCTGTGGCAATAGGAATATCCCGAATTAGAGTTTTTCATGATTGGAAAAAATAATGGAACTTTGCTCTTGTCTTTCACGTTATCCTAAACAAAGGAGCTGATGGAAGATGGAGACGTTCGGTAGAGGCTGCCTCTATTTGATTATCGGGGCGGTTGTCCTCCTGCTGCTGGCCATGCTGCTGGGGACCACGATCACGATTCCCTGGTTTATCTTTATTCCGCTTGTCATTATTGCCTTTGTGGTCGCAGCATCCAAGAGCAACCGCAGGGATGATGATTAGCCTATATCCCCTAGCCGCGGAAGGTTAATGGTAACTCCTCGTGTGAATCCGCAGGAATGCAAGAAGGCTGTCCCATAAGATCATTTGACCTTTCGGGACGCCTTCTTTTTGCGTCTGTGATCATGCTCCGCGTACGCATCGATATGGACGTCCCCGTTAGTACAGACGTTTCGTATAGCTTTCCTGCAAGCCTTGCGCAACCGACTGCTCCGACACGCCTTCCTGGTTGACATGATCGGCGATAATGCGGGATGGGTTCGGAAGCTTATCTGCCGGCAGCCATGTATTCGGATCCCAAACTCCGGAACGCATGAACGATTTGGCGCAATGCATATAACATTCCTCGACCGTGACGCCGATGCCGAGCCACGGCTTTTTGCCCTGTGCCGAAAGCTTCTCCAGCAGGTCTTCGTCACGGATAAGCACAGCCTGGCCGTTGATTCGCAGCGTCTCCTTCAATCCCGGGATGACAAAAATGAGGCCGATCCCCGGACTTGTCAACAGGTTTCGAAATGAATCGAAGCGGCGGTTGCCCGGCCGCTCCGGGATGACCAGATGGTGATCATCCACCACATGCACGAAGCCGGCGGAGTCGCCGCGAGGCGAAACATCGCATGCTCCCGATGCATCCGACGTAGCCATGAAGAGCAGCGGACTCTTGGCGATAAAGTCCCGGCAATGCCTGTCCAAAGCATGTATCATTTTATGCTTGACCACCTGATTCGGTTCCCCGAACATCGATCGGAGCTCCTCCTCGGTCGTCACGATGGAACGAAACGGTCCCTGATCCATATAAGTTCCTCCTCACCCTCGTATTGAATCCGTCGTTTATTTCCCTGCAGGCTTGTCCTGACCTTCTACCGAGATTTCATCAATCAGGTTCTTCAACTTGACGGATTCTGGACGAAGGCCGTCCGGACCGTTCGCATATGTGAACTCAAAGTCGCCGATATAATAAGCAAACCCAATATCCCCCGCCGAACTTGCAATCAGCTTGTTCCCCTCCACCCGATAATACGTGACCCCGCCGAAGCCGATCTCCGTCCTGTATGAGTAATCGGGAAACGCATCCGACATTCGGAGCTGGAGCTTTTTAGGAGACTTCCCTCGTAAATTCAGGTCGATCCGCAGCTCTGAACCCTCAAGCTGAATGCTCGATGCGACAACCTCTTCTGCCGCTGTCTCCGGAGGCGTTACCTTGATTTCTTTCCCGTCCTTCACACTGACGACGTGAATCTCTTGCACATACACCCCGGTTCCGTAGCCTGTCACAAACACGGCAACCGCTTCCGGCTTGCCGTCACCGTTCACGTCCGCGTAGAAGAGCTGAGGCGGCCGATTCGGAAATCTTGGAATTTCCCAGTTAAACCGCAATCGCTTGCCTTCAGCCTCCAAAATAAATCCGCGGTATTTATCGCCGTCCTTCAAGGCAGGGTACAGCTTCACCTTCGGATTCTCTTCCGCTACAGCGATCGGTTCGGTCGGAACACGTACGCTCGTGCTCATCGAGCCGGAACGGATATCAACCCGGCCGGAGGTATTCGTAACGAGCTCCGCCCCCGTGAAAGTGTTCAGATCGTATGCAGGAAAGTACAAATGGCCATTTTTCAGCAGAACAGGACCTGATAATACGACTTCGCCCATTCCCACTGCCGTTGCCAGCTTGCTTCCCGCTTTAAAAACGCTGGCTCCATCCGAAGACTTTAGCGTAGCGATCTTTCTTTTATTGTCCCAATGAAACGTATACGGATAGAATTCACCCAGTACTCTAATCGGAATATACAATGTTTTTCCTTTATAAAACGGCTGCCCGGCAGCCTTTGCCGCCTCTCCATCTACCAGCAGCTCTATCTGATCAGCTGCCTGTACCTGCTGCGGTGCAGGCGTACACGCCAATATCGCGGACATCAGCAGAATCGCTGCTCCAGCCGCAAGTTTCTTATTCATGTCCTCTCCCCCTCCAATTCACTTCCTTTCATTATATTGGAAGGCAGCCCCCGTTTCTGTTACGCGGTTGTAACAAAATGGAGACAAGCTTGTGACTTTGGGACGAGAAATAGTTCCTTTGTTAGACTTGTATACCGGGATCCCTTACAAAACACAGCCCGCCTCCTTGATATAAAGGGGACGGGCTGCGAATATAAAACCTAGCCGGCTCTAGGCGTCTCGATTTTTTGGTTAAACATACACTTCTAGTTGCTCATCGGAGAATATAAGCTTCTATCAGATCGCTAACACTTATATCATCCAGCTCTTCTGCCATTTTATCTGCTTTTGTTTTCTTCCTTATGGATCCTTCCAATAAGATTTGGATTCTTTGATCCCTGTCGATTAAGACGGACTCGACCTCCAACGCGTTTGTAAGCAATCCGACGATGACTGCAATCTGTTGAGGGGATATTTGGGGCAGTGAGTTTTTCTTGTTTTTCCCATTCTTTCTGCTCTTCCCATTACCACTGTTCCCATTCTTCCTCACTGCACTTACCCCCATCACTAGTTCACTATGATCGGAATATTGTCATCTCCCCCATCTCCTTCCGCGGGGCTGGTTATAAGTGAAAAAATAATCACAGCTACTACGATAAACGTAATGATCCGTTTTCCCTCATCTTCGTCCAAATTCATCACTCCGCACTCCGTCATGTGTAAACCTTTCCGTGAAGGGATGTAAAAGGAGATCCTCTCTGCTGGCATGTTTACGGTCTTCAATTTAGATTTTAAATGCCATATCCCTGTCATTGCTGTCTGTGTATCTTGGGTCCGTCCTTGATTGCTTGTTCAATTATTTTTAATGCCTCACCTAATAAAGAGTCCGTAGTTTCTCCTCTCGCTGGACGGAAGTATCAGGGTAAAAACGACAGCGCCGCTCGGACACAGGTCCATTGGCTCCTCCTGAATCATTTACGAACAGTATATTCATGAATGTTCAGGATGAACCATGTCCGAGCGGGTTACGCCGAAAACCAGGGGCTATCGAGCTCATGACGGCCATTCGAAATGGACGACATTTCTAATAGCCGCTTCGCAAAACGTCGGACTTCAGCCTCAACCATTTTTGCGTGTTCTAAACCTGAAATAGAAGAGATATGATCCCTTCCATTTTTTCAATAATATAAAAAGGCTCCCGAGAGGGAGCCTTTCATTATGCGGTATTATAGGGTTTTTGACCCCTTTGTTACATCATGCCGCCCATTCCGCCCATGCCGCCCATGTCTGGAGCACCGGCTTTTTCTGGTTCTGGCTTGTCAGCGATAACCGCTTCAGTTGTCAGGAACATTGCAGCAACGGATGCAGCGTTTTGCAATGCGGAGCGAGTAACCTTCGCAGGGTCAACGATACCTGCGTCGATCATGTTCACCCACTCGCCGTTTGCAGCATTGTAACCTACGCCCACTGCTTCACGCTTCAGACGGTCCACGATAACGGAGCCTTCTTCACCCGCGTTGGCAGCGATCGTACGGATCGGAGCTTCCAGAGCGCGAAGCACGATGTTCACGCCAGTTTGCTCGTCGCCTTCAAGAGCTTCGGCTACTTTCGCTACGGCACCGTAAACGTTGATCAGAGCCGTACCGCCACCGGATACGATACCTTCTTCAACTGCAGCGCGAGTTGCGTTCAGGGCGTCCTCAATGCGCAGCTTGCGTTCTTTCAGCTCTGTTTCAGTAGCAGCACCGACTTTGATGACAGCTACGCCGCCAGCAAGCTTAGCAAGACGCTCTTGCAGCTTTTCCTTGTCGAACTCGGAAGTCGTTTCTTCGAGCTGGGAACGGATTTGCTTCACGCGAGCCTCGATGTCTTCCTTGCTTCCAGCACCGTCAACGATGATGGTGTTTTCTTTCGTTACGCGTACTTGACGAGCCGTACCCAGTTGATCCAGCGAAGTCGATTTCAGGTCGAGACCCAGTTCTTCGGTGATCACTTGGCCGCCTGTCAGAGCAGCGATATCCTGCAGCATAGCTTTACGACGGTCGCCGAAGCCTGGAGCTTTAACAGCTACCGCATTGAACGTACCGCGCAGCTTGTTCACGATCAGCATCGCTTGCGCTTCGCCTTCGATATCTTCGGCGATCAAGAGCAGCGGCTTGCTTTGTTGAACGATTTTTTCAAGAACAGGCAAGATTTCTTGCGTGTTCGTTACTTTTTTGTCGGTGATCAAAATGTAAGGATTGTCAAGCACCGCTTCCATTTTGTCCGTGTCCGTAATCATGTACGGAGAAATGTAGCCGCGGTCGAACTGCATACCCTCAACCACTTCGAGCTCGGTTTCGAAGCCGCGGGATTCCTCAACGGTGATAACGCCGTCGTTGCCCACTTTTTCCATAGCTTCAGCAATCAGTTCGCCGACTTCGTCGTCCGCTGCGGAGATGGCTGCAACTTGAGCGATGGATTGTTTGTTCTCAACCGGCTTGGAGATGTTGTGAAGCTCCTCAACCGCTGCACGAACGGCTTTGTCGATCCCTTTGCGGATGCCGATCGGGCTTGCGCCTGCCGTTACGTTCTTCAAGCCTTCCGTGATCAGGGCTTGAGCAAGAACCGTAGCCGTCGTTGTACCGTCACCGGCAACGTCGTTTGTCTTGGTAGCAACTTCTTTAACAAGCTGTGCACCCATGTTCTCGAATGCATCATCCAGCTCGATTTCTTTTGCGATGGTAACACCGTCGTTCGTGATGAGCGGGCTTCCGAATTTCTTCTCAAGCACCACGTTGCGGCCTTTCGGTCCAAGCGTTACTTTCACTGCGTTTGCCAAAGCGTCAACACCGCGAAGCATTGCGCGACGGGCGTCTTCAGAGAACTTAATGTCTTTTGCCATGGTATAACATCCTCCCTAGTGGATTTATAGAAAAAATGGAAACAAGATATATTCAGGCGTGCATTAACCTAAGATCGCGTGGATGTCGCTTTCTTTCATAATCAAATATTCTTTACCTTCGTATTTGATTTCCGTGCCGGCGTATTTGGAGAAGATTACGCGGTCGCCTTCTTTAACTTCCAAAGGTACGCGAACGCCGTCTTTCAGGGAGCCGCTGCCTACAGCGATAATTTTGCCTTCTTGCGGCTTTTCCTTAGCGGAATCAGGAAGTACAATCCCGAATGCTGTAGTTTCTTCTTGTTCGATCGGTTCTACCAATACGCGTTCACCTAAAGGTCTGATCATGAAAAAATAGCCTCCTTTAAATATGTTGTAATGCTTTTTTCAAAGCTTTATGTATTAGCACTCGACAGGTCTCAGTGCTAACAACCAACTTTATGATACTCAAGTTGATTGAAGATTTCAAGTCCTTTGCATCAATTTCTGATCATTTTTTTGAGGGGTCCCGCTCCTTCGGTTTGTCCGCAAAACCCACTTCACCATTGTATCCATGCCCCGCCGAAATATGCCTTTAAATCTTCCCGCCATTGTAGGTGCTTATGGATGAGCAAGCGGCTGATCTCATAGGATATCTCCCCCGTCAAATCTTCGAATCGGATTCGATCAGCTGACAGAAGACTGTCCCAGACTGGTAGAGCTGGTCTGGGGAAGGAGCTGTCGGATCGACATTTCTGTTTATCGGAGTATTCACCCTTGGTTTATGGAAGAGTACAACGTGTTATATGCGCAAAACCCCGGCAATCAGACTAAGACCGGTACCGGTACAAAGTCAGACTGTCGGGGTGTGTACGTAAATATCAATCAGTGTCCTCATCCAACGAGACATAACGGCTGTCCCGCTCCATATCCGCCTCCAGCTGCTTGCGATAGATCTTTGAAGACAGAAACACGCTGAATTCATATAGCAGCAGAAGCGGAATCGTCACCAGGAAATCCGAGATGAAATCCGGCGGCGTGATGACCACCGCGATGAATACGAGCGCAAAGTAAGCCACCTTCCGCATTTTCCGCAACCGAAGCGGATTGAGGATCCGGATTCGGGTTAAGAACATGACCACCAGCGGCAGCTCGAACAAGAGCGCCAGCGGCAGCACCAGATTGAACATAAAATTCAGGTAATTCGTAATGCCGTACGTTTCCGTAAGTCCCATGCTCTTCGTAATCATGGTGGTAAAGGACAATGTCATCGGAAAAACAATATAGTATCCGAATACGATACCTACGATGAACAGGATGAACGCATACGGAACATACCTTACTGCCGCTTTTTGCTCGTCTTTGTGCAATCCCGGCTTCACGAACGCCCACAGCTGGTAAAAGATCAGCGGGATGGAAATGACCAGCGAGAAGATCGCGGCAATTTTCATATAAATTCCAATACCGTCCCAGAATGAGAAGGCATGCAGCTCGAAATTTTTCGCTTGCTCCGCGGCCGTTAAGTAATGATAGATCGGTTCCGCGACAAATATTCCGCCGATGAGGCCAGCCACGAATACGACAAGCACGACGATGATCCGCTTGCGAAGCTCGCCTAAATGCTCCACAAGCGCCATCTCTTTCATTGGCTTTGACATGATAGACACCACCCTATTGTGACCCTGACAAAACAAAATCCCTCCCATGGAGGAGGGATTTCACAGCTTGCTAATGCATATGCTTATTCCGGAAGACGCTTGTCCTCAGACTTGCTGGGTGCTACAGCCTGCTGGGGAGCCTCCTCTTTCTTCTTAGCCGGTGTTTCATCTTCCGCCAGAATCTCGCGCGTGCCGTTCTTAAATTCACGGAATGTTCTGCCGACAGCCCGTCCCAATTCAGGAAGCTTGTTCGGACCGAACAGCAGCAGCGCCAAGATCACGAGCAGGATAATGCCCGGCACTCCGATCGTAGAGCCCATATCTATTCTCCTCCTTGTCCTGCTTATTGCCATTCAAGGACTTCAGGAAAGTCTTAAAGCAATCCGTCAAACCTTTGACTTCACAGGTGTTAACCAAACCGACAATTACAATGGACGATTCATTATTTAACCTCGTACAATATATCGCCATCATACCATAATGTAAATCACATATACAGTCTGCAATCGTGACAGATTATTTACATATTTATCTAGTGAATGATCGATACTGTTAAATCCAAGCCTGCCAAATCAGCGGCTATGCTTAAAGCTGCTCCCGATACTGGCCGGTCACCATCAGCAGCGCTTCAGGAAGCTGGTCCATGACGGCAGCCAAATTTTCATGCACACCCTTCGGGGAGCCCGGGAGATTGACAATCAAGGTGCGGCCGCGAACGCCGCAAACGCCCCGAAAGAGCATGGCGCTCCGGTTCTTCTGCATCACGGTTGCCCGCATCGCCTCCGCAATGCCCGGCACTTCCCGTTCAATGACCCGCCTTGTCGCCTCCGGCGTAACGTCGCGGACGGCAAGCTCTGTCCCGCCTGTGGTCAGAACAAGATCCACCTGGTAATAATCCGTCAGCTCAATCAATGCAGCAATAATTTCATCCTGCTCATCCGGTACGATCCGGTATTCGATTATTTCACCGCCCAGCTCTTCCTCTACCAGCTCCCGGATCACCTGAGCGCTTGTGTCCTCACGTTCTCCTCGCGAGCCTTTATCGCTCGCCGTCAGGATCGCCGTCTTCCACAGCATGAGCCTCTCTCCTTCCCACTCTATCCGAATCTCCGGTATAGCGATATTAAGTTGTTTCCATTATGTAATCCCCGCTCTTCCCGCCGGATTTGCTGACCAGCATGGTCGGACCGATGATCATGTCTTTCTGCAGCGCCTTGCACATGTCGTATACCGTCAATGCCGCAGCCGATACGGCGGTCAGGGCTTCCATCTCGACCCCGGTCTTTCCGGTCGTCTTCACCGTTGCTTCGATATACAGCTCATCGCTTCCATTGTCGCTGAAATCGACGTTCACGCCGGTGAGAGGCAGAGGATGACACATCGGAATCCAGTTTGACGTGTTCTTCGCAGCCATAATCGCTGCGACTTGAGCCACTGCCAGGACGTCGCCCTTGCCGATCTTTCCTTCTTGAATTCGCGCGAGCGTATCCGGATGCATCCGCACCGTCGTTTTCGCCAAGGCTGTCCGGGCCGTTATGTCCTTATCGCTCACGTCAACCATACGGGCTCTGCCTTGCTGGTTAAAATGACTCAGTTCCATCCGATATCCCTCCGCTGCGAGCGAATGCCCGCTCTATAATAACCCTTGTCCGTGATCACGCCGTCCAATCGGCGGTCATGCTCATCCATCGGGACCTGATTCACGAGCTGAATTTCATAACCGAGACCGATCCACCATGGCTTACCGCGTTCTTCCGCCTCTTCCGTCCTTGAATCCGGCTCAAGCGCGCCGGACAGCCGGTCATAGTAACCGCCGCCGTAACCTAAGCGGCCGCCGTCGGGGTCAAAGGCAAGCCCGGGTACCCAGATGACATCAGGAGGGATGGCCGAATACTTGCTTACCCGCTTCGGATCAGGCTCCATGATGCCATATGCACCCGGGGCCAACTCGTCCCACGAGCGGATCTCATACAGCTCCATGGAGCGGTCTTTCGGAATGCTCCGGGGGACGATAACCCGAATCCCCTCCTGCCAGGCCCATTCCACCAAAGGCCTCGTATCCAGCTCGGAGCGAAAAGGAACATAAATCATCATGCTCTTGAATGAATGCTGCTTCATTAATTCGGATGCATGCCCGCATGCCTGACGCGAGCGTTCCGACCGCTCTTCCGGGGAGAGTTCGCTCCGGAGCCTTGTCATCTGCTCCCGCAGCTGTTGTTTCATGCTTCCTGAAATCTTCTCTTCATCAAATTTCGACAACGTGATTCTTCCTCTCACGTTTAATTAAGACTAGTTTACCACTGTTCCTCCCTTTAGCCAAGAAAGACGCAAAGTCAATATCAAGGTCGATTGTTCCACCGTTTTCAGGTAAACTTACTGTATTACGAACCATTTCTTAATTGAAGTATATCGATTGATGGAGGTTTCACATCTATGCTGCTGCAGGCCAATGGCATAACGAAATTATATGGAGTAATCCCGGTGCTTGAAGGAATTAATCTGCAAGTGCTGGAGCGTGAACGCATCGGACTGGTTGGCGTGAACGGAGCCGGCAAATCCACCCTGCTGAAAATTTTGGCGGGGGAAATGTCCTACGACGGAGGCCAAATATTCAAAGCCAAGGAGACGACGATCGGCTATCTTGCGCAGAACAGCGGTCTTCAATCGGAACGGAGCATTTGGAATGAGATGCTGGACGTGTTCGCACCGCTGCTCGAGACGGAGCTCGAGCTCCGTTCGATGGAAGAACAAATTGCCGACCCGAAATCGAGCGAGGATCCGAAGAAATATCAAGAGCTGCTGGACCGTTACGCGATCCGTTCCGACTGGTTCAAGGACCAAGGCGGGTACGAGATCGAAACGCGCATCCGAAGCGTGCTTCACGGGATGGGTTTTGGCGGCTTCTCCCCGGATACGCCCATCTCTACTTTGAGCGGCGGTCAGAAAACAAGGCTTGCTCTCGCTAAAATATTGCTGCAGGCGCCCGATCTGCTTATGCTCGACGAACCGACGAACCACCTGGACATCGCCACGTTGACTTGGCTTGAAGATTATCTTCGCGGTTATTCAGGATCGCTGCTGGTCGTATCCCATGACCGGTACTTCCTGGATCGGCTTGTTACGACCATTGTCGAAATCGAACGCCGCCATTCCAAGAAATACACGGGCAACTACAGCCGTTATATCGAGCTGAAGGCAGCTGAATACGAATCCCAGCTGAAGCAATATGAGAAGCAGCAGGAGGAAATTGCGCGCATGGAAACCTTTATCCAGCGCAATCTCGTCCGGGCGTCAACGACCAAGCGGGCGCAAAGCCGCCGAAAGGCGCTGGAAAAGATGGAACGTCTGGACAAGCCAATGGGGGATTTGAAAAAAGCCCATTTCTCCTTTGAGCCTGAGTATATGTCCGGCAAGGACGTGCTGCAGGTTCGGGACTTGTCGGTCGCTTTCGAGCCGGGCAAGCCATTATTCGAGCATGCGTCCTTCGATCTGCATCGCGGGGAGACGGTTGCATTGATCGGTCCGAACGGGGTCGGCAAGTCTACGCTCCTGAAATGCCTGATCGGAACGATGAAGCCGACTGCCGGATCGCTGCAATGGGGGACCAAGGTAAAGATCGGTTACTATGACCAGGAGCAATCGGAGCTTAATCCAAGCAATACCGTGCTTGAGGAGCTATGGAGCGCCTATCCGCATATGGAGGAAGCCCGAATTCGCACCGTTCTCGGCAATTTTCTGTTCAGCGGCGAGGACGTGCTCAAGAAGATCAGCTCCTTAAGCGGAGGCGAGAAAGCACGCGTGTCGCTCGCCAAGCTGATGCTGCTTGAAGCCAATATGCTTATTCTCGACGAGCCGACGAACCATTTGGATTTATTCAGCAAAGAGGTGCTTGAATCGGCTCTGATCGATTACGAGGGAACGCTGCTGTTCATTTCCCATGACCGCTACTTCCTCAACAAAATGGCGGAACGGATCATCGAGCTTCATCCGGACGGCATTCAACATTTCCTGGGTAATTATGACGATTATACAGAGAAAAAGCAGGAGATTCTGGATATGGACGATGAACCGTCCGAGCCTTTCGCCCGGCATGCTATAAAGCCTCAGGCCAAGCAGGAGACCCCTGTTGAGAAGCAGGGGGCCCTTTCTTTCGAAGCCGAGAAGCAGGCCAAGCGCGAGGAACGGAATCGGCAGCGCAAGCTGGCGAGCCTGGAGGAACAGATTCATACCCTTGAGTCCGAGATTGCCGCGCTGGAGGAAGAAATGGCGCAACCTGAGATTTATCAGGATTACATGGCGCTTCAGGAGCGGCAGCAGTCCCTTGATGAGAAGAAAGCGCAGCTTGATCAAATTTTTGCAGAGTGGGAAGCTCTTCTGGAAGACTAAAGTCCCTCCCGTACAACGAGCCGCCCTCTAAGCCGTCTCATGTTGACGGTCCGAGGCGGTAACGGGGTGTTTGGTCAGGGCCTGATTCGATGTTGAATCAACATCAGCGCCATGCTTCTCTGGGACCTTCTAATCACCTTCAAAAAAAATTCACAAAATCGTTTCAAATGAAGGATTGGATTTATTCACAAACTTATCCCCAGAATTGGTGCATAAGTCAAACTTAAAAATGGCCGAAATGGCCATTTTTTTGTTGTTATCCGAGCGTTCACGGCCTGATATCCAACATTATCCACTAAGTTATACACATTATCCACAGAATCCACCGGCAAAAATGAAAATCATGTCCCCTTATTTCATTCCTTTTCAGAAGTCCGGTTTATCGACATTTTTCTTACTTATTCACATTTTTCACCGGATATGTGGATAACTTTGTTCACAACTTGACAGCATCCGAATTTCACAATCACGAAGAAGCCGCTCCATGTAAACACGGGGCTGTACCTCCGTCTTGCTATGTCCCATCGCGCGTGGTGAGCATTAACACAGCCATCACCTTATCTTCAATTCATCACCACCATGAAGCAATGATTGATCCCGGCTGATGACAAGTTCACATGCAATATTCCGAAGCATAGCAAAAAGCCTGCCGTCCCTTTAAACAGAGACGACAGGCTCTAAATTTCTGCTTATTCCTTCCCAGCATTTCGCAAACGCCGCGCATGGCCTAAAATTTCGCCCAATCCTCCAACGGCAATTGGGGATCGGCCTTCATATCCAGCGGCGTAAAGCTGCCCTGCTTCCACTTTAAATGAGCGGCCGCGGCAATCATGGCGCCATTGTCCGTGCAATATTGGAACGGCGGAATCGTCAGCCGGATGCCTTCCGCCTGACAGCGCTCCGTCAGCGCGCTGCGCAGGCCCCTGTTGGCGGCCACGCCGCCGCATAAGAGAAACTGCTTTGCACCATACTCTTTGACGGCACGGACTGCCTTCTCGACCAGCACTTCCACTACGGACTCCTGGAAGCCGCGGGCGATGGCTTCGATCCGGACGTCCTCGCCGCGCATTTTACTCTGATTAACGACATTCAGAACGGCAGACTTCAATCCGCTGAAGCTGAAGTCGTAGCTGTCCGGTTCCAGCCAGACCCGCGGCAATTCAATGGAGTCCGGCGCCTCCAGCGCCATCCGATCCACATGAGGTCCGCCGGGATACGGGAAGCCGAGCGCGCGTGCAACCTTGTCGTACGCCTCGCCGACCGCATCGTCCCGCGTCCTGCCGATCAGCTCGAAGCTCCCCTCCTCCTTCATGAGAACAAGCTCCGTGTGCCCGCCGGATACGACCAGGGCCATGCTTGGGTATTCTATATCCCCAACGAACCGGTTCGCATAAATATGCCCGGCTATGTGATGCGTGCCGATCAGCGGCTTGCCGAGCGCAAAGGCCAGGCTCTTCGCTGCCATAACGCCGACCAGCAGCGCACCGACCAGGCCGGGGCCTTGGGTGACTGCGACGGCCGAAATGTCCTTCATCTCGATTCCGGCCTCTTCCACCGCCTGTTCAATAATCATCGTGATGCTCTCGACATGCTTCCTTGAGGCCACTTCGGGCACTACGCCGCCAAAAGCTTTGTGGGTCTCAATCTGGCTTGCAATGACGCTCGAGAGCACCTCGTACCCATCCTTCACGACCGCAACCGAGGTTTCGTCGCAGCTGGTTTCAATAGCCAAGATACAGCTATGCTCCCGATCTATTCTTTCATCTATCATGACTATTTATGACTTCCTTCCATGCCTTCGTCCCCCCGATAGGGAGGCAGATCCGCCCACATAATCAGCGCGTCCTCCTGATTGTCCGAATAATAACCCTTGCGGACGCCGGCGGGCTTAAATCCTTTTTTCATATATAAGCGCTGAGCGACATGATTGGATAAACGGACCTCCAGCGTCATTTTCTCCATCCCCATAAATGCCGCCGTCTTCATCAACTCGCTGAGCAGCCGTTCGCCCCACTTCCGTCCGCGATAGGCCTCGAGCAATGCAATATTGGTCACATGGGCTTCGTCAACAATCGTCCACATCCCTGCATATCCAATTAAGCGTCCTTCGTATTCCATCACCATATAATGTGCAAAATGATTCAGCTTCAACTCATTGCGAAATGCTTCTTCCGTCCAGGGCACCGAAAAGGCCTCGTGCTCCACCGCAAGAACATCCGGAATATCCTCTAGCGTCATCAGCCGGAAGGACAGCGCGCCTTCCTCCTGCGCATCCGGCTTCCACTCCTGCTCCATGAACGTCCCTCCTGACTTCACCGCCTGCGCAGCAAATTCGCTTCCGCTTCGGAAAGCTGTGTGTAGTTCGGTATCAGCGTATGCGGCTCATCCGAATCCCCGGCCGACAAACGAGCAGCTCCAAGATAGCCAAGCCAGCGCCCTTCGAGCGCATAAGGCACCAGCTGCAGGTGATCGCCGAACCAGGATGACAAACGGCGGGCCGCCTCGGCATGAAGATCCGTCTCGCCTACTACATAAACAGCAGACGGGCGCTCCTGCTCGGACAGTTGGCCGATTCGCTCATTCAGTTCATCCACCCAGGCTTCCATCAGACGGATGCCGTCTGCCGCAAGCCGCTCTGGTGCCTTCGACTTCGAGCCTGCTGCTTCTGCAGCAAACAGAGCCGTATATACCTGCCCCCGTCTTGCATCGAGCAGGGGGATAACCCAATGATTCCCTGCTGCTGCTTCATGCTGGTCCCTACCAGCTTGAAGCCCGCCCCAAGCCAGCGCATGCAGGCTCGAAACGCCGACGACCGGAATCCGGTTCGCCCAGGCCAGTGTCTTCGCAGCCGTTACCGCAATCCGGATTCCGGTATAGGAGCCCGGACCGACTCCGACGGCAATGCCGTCGATATCATCCATGCCGATGCCGGCTTGTTCCAAGGCCTGCGCCATGACCGGATGCAGATACACAGAATGGTTCCGCTCCGCGCTCGTGTTGATTTCCGTTAACAGCTGATCGTTATCCATCACGGACACCGCCAGCGAAGACGTGGACGTATCCAGCGCCAAAAACCGCTTCTGCGGCTTCGTGTCGTTGTTGTTCATTCCTGTTTACCCCATTTTTCATTCAAGTCCCGGCACCAATCGCCGTATAGCTTCCCCTGAGGGGTCAGCGTCATCAACCGGTCTCCTTCATCCGTCATGGCAATCGAAAGATGGAGATACTGCTCCGGCATCAGCTCCGTGATCAGGCTGCTCCATTCCACAAGGCAGACGCCGTCACCGTAAAAGTATTCATCCAGACCCAGCTCGTCCGCTTCATCGATGGACAGCCGGTATACATCCATATGATAGAGCGGCAGCCGCCCGTTATATTCTTTAATAATCGTAAACGTCGGGCTGTTCACCACCCCGGCTACGCCGAGATGCTTTGCGAAATACTGGGAAAATGCCGTTTTCCCCGCTCCAAGATCTCCGTCCAGACCGATCACCGTCCCGGGCTGCGCATGTTCTGCCAACCAGGCGGCAAGCTGCTCCGTCTCCTCCAGACGGCTTGAAATCATTTGAAACCGGCCATCCGTGCGGCCATTATTCACGATTTAACCCACCTTTAATGAAATAATCCAGCCTTATAAAATGCTTGATCTTCATTATATCGGTCCTCTCTTCCCCCTGCAAGGAAAGTCACTTCCCCCATCAAGGCACCTGAACTATTGACGGATGATATTCGCATGTTTTTCAGAAAACTCCGTTAGCATCTTCACACCAATTAAAATACACCTTACCCAAGTGGTGCTTTAAAAAACACAACACCACCGGTTAAGGTGTATTTTCATCCACGTAAAGGCCCCCGGTTAAAGGTTATTCGCCCTCTTCCAGCCGGTCTACCTTCACGGTCTGCGTATTAGTAGGACGAGACCCGACCTGGACGGTAGCCATGCCGTTCTGCTGATCCACATGCTCGATCCAGACCGGCTCGCCTTCAAGATTCACCTTGTACGTGTCCTTGGATTCGAATATTTCGACGGCGCGTTGCACATCCATTCCTATTCCCTCTCTTTCTTGGATCTCGGCGATTCGTCGACGAGATCCATCGTATCGGTGGTCGAAGGGCCGATCAGCCCGTTGTCCATCGTGACATTCCCCCCGCCAAGACCTTCGTTGATCATTCGGTCAATGTCAAACATGGTAGATTCCCGGGAGATGTCGCTCTCCTCCGAAGTCATGCTGTGCCAATCCACCACGTCTCCGCTGATCGGCTCTGCAAAAGCGCGGTCCGAGGAACGATCCTTCTGAATTTCTTCCGACGGTTCTGATTCCCTGTGCTTATCCATTAAAGATCACTCTCCTTGCTAAGGCAGTGTTCACCGTCAATATGCCTCGATTCTCCCTGGTTTATTCAAAGAACAGTCATGCGCCTCAGTCCCCGGGGGGGTTATTCAAAGACCCGTCATGTTCCCCGGTCGGCTCCCGGTTTATGCAAAGACCGGCAATGACTCATAGGAGCATCTTTTTTTGGGCACACTAATAGAAGCAGATTATACGTCCACATCCTGTTCATACGATCATTCCAAAAACAGATAGGAGGTTTCATAGATGCATACGGTTTGGAAAGGCGCCATCAGTTTCGGCCTGGTGCATGTGCCGGTTAAGATGTTCTCGGCCACGGAAGACAAGGATATATCGATGCGCTACATTCACAAGGAATGCGGCAGTCCGCTCTCCTATGTCCGCAAATGTCCGGTTTGCGAAGAGGAAGTCGGATGGGAGGAAATTACGAAGGGGTACGAGTATGAAAAAGGCAAGTTCGTGCTGTTTGAAAAAGACGAGCTGGAGCAGCTGGCCGAGCAAAACAGCAAAAACATCACGATTCTCGACTTCGTCGATTTGACGGAAATCGATCCGATCTACTTCCAGAAGACCTATTATCTCTCGCCCGATCAAGCGGGCGCGAACGCGTACCGCCTGCTGATGGAGGCGATGAAGGAGTCCGGAAAAATCGGGATCGCCAAAATCTCCATCCGCTCCAAGAGCAGTCTGGCGGCGATTCGGGTGCTGGATGAGTGCCTGTCGATCGAAACGATTTTTTATCCGGATGAAATCCGTCCGATATCGCAGGTACCCAATCTCCCGGAGAAGACCGAGGTTAACTCCAAAGAGCTGGATATGGCGAAGCTGCTCATCGATCAGCTCTCGACGCCGTTTGACCCGGAGAAATATACGGATGATTACCGGGAGCGTCTGCTGGAGGCCATCAACAGCAAGGTGTCCGGCGAGGAAATCAAAATCGCCCCTGCCCGCCAGGAAACCAATGTTGTCGACCTGATGGCCGCGCTTCAGGCCAGCATCGAGGCGGTGAAGCCGATCGGCACCGATCCGGGAACGAAGGCGAAGCCGCGGAAGACAACCCGCAAGACGGCAGCCAAAGAGCCGGCCGCGAAAGCGAGCGGCGACGATACGGATGAGACGCCGAAGCCAAAGCGCCGCGCCAAAGCCAAGAAATCTGAAGCAGGCTCCTGAACGAAATGGGACATTTGCGAGAGCTGCTGCCTAAAGAGCCGATGGCGCCGATCTCCACGGAGAAGATCGAAACCGGCGACGATTGGGGCTATCAACTGAAGTGGGACGGGGTGCGCATCCTTGCAGGCATCGACCACGGCCAAGTCTCCCTCTATTCCCGGAAGCTGCTGGACAAAACAACCCTCTATCCCGAGGTGGTTGCCGCACTGTCGACGCTGCAGCACGATCGTCTGCTCCTGGACGGCGAAGTGGTTTATTTTCATCCAGAGCTCGGACGCCCGGTGTTCCAGAAGGTGCTTCAGCGGGAGCGTTCACGTTCGGTTCGGTCGGGCGCCCCGCTCTTCACGTATGTGCTGTTTGACATTCTGGTCGACGGCGATAAGGATATGCGTAAGCTGCCCTATCTTGACCGGCATCATCGGCTGAAGGAGATCGTCTCCACTACGCCCGGAATCCTGACGGCCGATCTGTTCCTGGAGGGCGAGAGCCTGTGGGCATGGGCCGAGGAACGCGGATGGGAGGGAATCGTTATGAAACGTCTCTCCTCCCCTTACCGTGAAGGGAAGAAGCACCGGGACTGGTACAAAAAAAAGATCGCCATCACCATGCAGGCGGAGGCTGTCGCTTTGATCATAAGAGAAGGCCGCGTAGCCAGCCTCGTGCTGGCTGACGATGAGAACAACTATATCGGCAGGGCATCGCTTGGACTGAACGAACAGACCAAGCAGCGGCTGTTAGAATATGCAGGCCTGCATCCGTCAGGTGCCGGCTGGAAGACGTTGCACGCAGATTTGAAGAAGGAGCAGCTCGCTTGGCTTAGCAAGCCGCTGACCGCTACGGTTACCTTTCTGGAGTGGAGCCAGGACGGAATGATGCGGCATCCGAAGCTGCTGTCGATTGAGGGGGTGTAACGGCTATGGCCCGTACCGTCAAAGGAACGCTGACCATTGAAGGTCAAGAGATTCAGATTACCAATCCGGACAAGCCGCTGTGGCCCGAGGTCGGCATTACTAAAGCCATCTATCTGCAAAAGCTCGCGGCGATCTCTCCCTACCTGCTCCGCTATTGCAGAGGCAGGCTGCTGACAACCATCCGTTATCCCCACGGCGTGGACGGGGAATCGTTCTATCAAAAAAATGCGCCCGAGCCGCTCCCGCCCTTTGTCAGCACCTACGTGCACGAGGGCATCAACTATGTCATGCTGAACGGGCTGCCCGAGCTCTTATGGCTGGGCAACCTCGCTGCTTTGGAATTCCATCCTTCGCTCCACCTGGCCGGTGACGTTCTGCCATGCGAATGGATGATCGATCTGGACCCGTCGCTTCCCGAGGAGCCGCGGATCATGGAAGCTACGGCCATCGTCGGCGATGTGCTGAACTCGCTTGGAATCGCCTCCGTACCGAAAACGTCCGGGGCAACCGGGGTGCAGATCATCGTCCCGATTCCCGAAGGCATTACGTTCGACGAGCTTCGCTCCGTCGGCCAATTCGTCGGTCAATACGTAACGGAGAAACACCCTAAATTGTTTACCATCGAGCGGCTGAAGAAAAACCGCGGCGACAAAATCTATTTCGATTATCTGCAGCATTACAGCGGAAGAACGCTTGCCGCACCTTATACTCCCCGGGCCAGACGCCTCGCAACGGTATCCACGCCGCTCACTTGGGAAGAAGTTCAGCGGGATGTCTCTCCGACGGATTTCCACCTGCTGAACATCGAGCAGCGCCTTAAAGAGAGGGGCGACCTGCTGCAGGCTCTGCCTCCCCAGCCGATCGGAGACATCATCCGGCATCTGAATGCCAAGGGGAAGCCGGCATCAAAACGGAAAGGATAGCTGCTCAACCTCCGGCTTCAGCTCCTCGGCGGAGACGGGTGCCGCAGGCTTAGGCAGCTTGCGCTGGCGGATGGAAAGGTGTGGGGCTGCTTCCCGGTCCCGCTCCTCCCCTTCCTTATACCCTGCACTTCCGGATAGAGCATGCGAGCCTGCCCCTGCAACATGGCCTGAATCAATGCCTTCCGCCAATCCGGAAGTCCTTCTTCCCGTCGCGGGATCGTAGGATCCCGTGGTTGGATTCGATGGGCGACTAGCCGTCCATCCCAGTCCATACTCCGACAAGAGGCGGGCGGCCATCATTTTGAAGCTTCGTATATACTGCTCTTCGGCGTAAGCTCCCGATCTGTACAGCTCCCGATAAGACGGCACGACCTCAGGGAAATGGAGCTTGAGCGTCTCCATATACCATTTCTTAACGTCGCGTGACAGCCTCAAGAGCGAGATCATGGCAAAAGAAGCGCCATGCTCCTTCACCCTGGACAGGAGCTCCCTAAGCCCTTCTTCCCCATCGGTAAGATAGGGCAGGACGGGCGCCGCAAATACGCCTGTCCGTATGCCGGCGGAAGACAGCCTCCACACGGCCTCCAATCGGCTTGCAGGATGCGGCGAAGCCGGCTCAAGCTTGCGGATCAGATCTGCATCCAGCGTATTCAGGCTGATATTGACCGAAACGTCCTCCATCCGGGTCAGGATGTCCATATCGCGCAGCACGAGCGGCGAGCGGGTGGTAATGCTGGTTGAGATGCGATACTTCGCCAGCAGCTTCAAGCATTCCCTCGTGATCTCCGCCTTTCCCTCGATCGGCTGATACGGATCCGTAGCCGTCCCGATTGTCACCTGCCCGATCGATCTCCGCATCGCTTCAATATCATGGCCGAATTTGGCAGCCGTATCGGACAGCTGCTTCGCCAGCGACTCCGCCGCATTGGTCTTCATGAAAATATGATGCTGGAATTCATCCTCCGCCCCCATCCCGATAAAGGACTGGAAGGCGCGTGCATAGCAGAAGCTGCAGCCATGTCCGCATCCTCTGTACGGATTGATAGACCAGTCAAACGGCATCCGCTCTTCTTTCACCCGATTGAGCGTTTGCTTGGTCGAAATGCTCTCATAAGTCGTTTGCGCCATATCCCCTTCGCCTCCTTGTCGTAACCTGCTCTATTTCCGAAAATGTTATGGTTATATTATAGCAAACATACGTTCTTATTATAATAGGAATTTACTGGATTTACAAATCGATTATCATGACATCCCACTAGCAATCAGGAAAATAATACCTTATAATCGATACATAACATATGTTATATATCAAGTGTTATATTTATTGAGCAAGGAGCATACCTATGGCACCAAAGCCTAAATTCACCAAACAAGACATCATCCTGGCCGCATTTGACATTGCCCGTGCGGAGGGGCTCGATTCCGTCTCCATCCGGAAAGTGGCCGACCGCCTGGGATGCTCGATCGCCCCGATCTACGTTAATTTTGCCGATGCGGAGGAGCTTCTGCAGCGAGTGGTGGAGCACGCGCTTCACGTAGCCAAGCAGATGATTACCGGGCAGCGGACCGGACAGCCGTTTCGGGATATCGGGATGGCCAGTTTGCGCTTCGCCAGGGAATTTCCCCTGCTGTACCGGTATTTAATCATGAAGAACAATCCGTATATGAAGCATAACGAAGAACAGCTTAATGAGGTGGTCGAGCTGATGAAGGAGGATCCCGGCTTAGCGGGATTTTCCGGCGAGGAGCTTCGGGCGCTTTTAATCAAAATGCAGACGTTCCAGACCGGCTTGTCCGTCATGGTCGCCAACGATTTGTTTACAACGAGTGTCAACGAGGAGCAGGTAATGGCCATGATGAATGAGGCGGCCGAGGATTTCATTCGCGCGGCGCGCTTGCGGCAAGCGGAACCAACTTGAACAGCCGCCTCTCCTTCGGCGTGATCTCGGAGGATTTGCTAGAAATCCAAGGTTTTGAAAATTCCATGGTTCCGGGTTTTGAATTTCCATGGTCAAGCATTTCAATTCTGTGTTTAGGGAGGCATGAAGATGAAGGAAAAGGCGGGCCCATCGCCGCTGGATCAAATGCGATTTGATCGCTGGATGGCGGCAATGACGCGCAGAAGAAATATATTCGGCGCCGTCATGTGCGTCGAGAATCAGGATCGGTCGCTGTCGATCGTCAGCAGCGGCGGGGAAATGAAGCCGGAGACCCCTTTTTTTATCGCCAGCGTAACCAAATTGTACGTCAGCTGCGTTCACGGCAGCTGCTTCGGCTTGATGATCGGATTGGCGAATATTTGCCCGAGGCGATGATCAAGGGCATTCACGTTTACCAGAACGTCGACTATTCCCGGGAGATCACGATCAAGCAATTGATGTCCAACACCTCGGGCATTCCCGATTATTTCTCGGGACGCGTATTCGCCGACTTAATCGCCGGGAAAGACCAGTCCTGGCCGCTAGAGAAGACGCTTGAAGCCGTCAGGCAGCTTCGTCCGAAATTCCCGCCGGGCATGAAGAATAAAGCCCAATACTCCGACACCAATTATCAGCTGTTAGGGAAGCTGATTGAAACGGTAACCGGGCAGCCGATCGAGGCAACATTCAAGGAATGCATCTTCGACAGGCTGAGACTGACCCAGACCTACGTATACAAGGACCTTCTTGATGGAAGACCCGCTTCCTTTTATTACCGGAAAACCCGGCTTCAAATCCCCTTGTACATGTCCTCCATCGCACCCGAAGGCGGCATCGTTTCCACGGCCCGAGAGACCATGACCTTCCTCCGAGCGTTTTTCGACGGCGTTCTATTTCCGCAGACGCATCTGAAGGAGCTCATGGAATGGAAATTTCTATGGGCACCCGGCACTTTCTTCTACGGTTCAGGCATTGTACGTCAGCCATTGTCCCTCTTGAACATGAAAGACGGCTTAATCGGCCATTGGGGCCAATCCGGCGCATTTGCCTTCCACCACCCGGAAACGGGGTTATATTTCACCGGGACGGTAAATCAAGCCATCGGCCAGTCGGCCGCCGTCCACAGAATCGCCCGCATCATACGCCATTACAAGAAGACGCAAAGCCCCACCTAAGCTACAAATCGCAGCGGGAATTCCATCGTATAGAGATTAGCTTTTGACATCAAAAAAAAGGGCTCCGCCCGCTTCTTGTACCAGCATGCAGGTGGAACCCTGAACTATTCAAGCTTGTATAACGTTTAATGAATGGCCTTCTTCTTAAACCGGCCGCCCTTGACATCATGAATATTGCCGACTGCCACGAAGGCCTGCGAATCCCAATCTTCCACAATCGATTTCAGCTTCGCTTCCTCAAGCCGGGTAATGACCACGAAGATCACCTTCTTGCTGTCCCCGGAATAGGCTCCCTCGCCCTCAAGATAAGTAACTCCGCGTCCAAGCCGCTGGGTCAGCGCATCGCCGATTTCTTTATGCTTATCGCTGATAATCCAAACCGATTTGGACTGGTCGATGCCCTCGATCGTAATGTCGATGAGCTTGAATGCCAGATAGTAAGCAATCAACGAGTACATGGCATGATCCCAGCCAAAGATAAAGCCTGCGCTGCCGAGAATGAATACGTTGATGAACATCACGATTTCCCCGACCGAGAACGGCGTTCTCTTGGTAATTAAGATCGCTACAATTTCCGTACCGTCCATCGATCCCCCCGATCGAATGACCAGACCGACGCCCACGCCAAGGAGTATTCCGCCAAAGACGGCAGCAAGCAGCGGATCGATCGTAATCGGAGCGACAGGATGAAGAAAATAGGTTCCGATCGACATGACCAGTACGGCGTACAACGTGGATAAAGCGAAGGTTTTACCGATCTGTTTATAACCCATAAACAGAAACGGAAGGTTGAATAAAGTCAGGAATATCCCGAGCGGGACATCGGTTATATGGGACACCATAATCGAGATGCCGGTAATTCCCCCGTCAATGATCTTGTTCGGCACCAGAAAAATCTCCAGTCCCACCGCCATCAGCATTGCACCGAAAGTTAAGAACACCAGACGACGGAGAAGCTTTAAAGCAATTGATCCGCTCTTCGGATTCTCCGGCTTCTGCTGGTCCGCTTTCAGCGGCGGCACGGACTGCGGTTCCGGCTGTGTGTGCGGCTGTACAGAAATCTTCACATCATTTGACATAAATCTCCCCCGTTCATTATGAACCTCAGCTACTGTATATTTATTAGCGGCACTCCTATAAATATTCTATCATATTAATGAAAGCCGCTACTACCATTTTCAAAGATCAACCTCTATATGCATGTCATTCCATCATTAGCTGACTTTAATGCTGCCTATAATGGAGGCTATAACAACGGGGACAGCATCCGGCACAAGATTTCGGCTGCCTTCTGCCATCTACCCCTCGCATGGAATGTCTCCAGTTCGATGGCTCTGCTGTGGTTCAGGTCCTCCTTGAAATCCGATACCAGCCGATGGATCGGCTGCTCGTCGAACATCACAGCCGTCAGCTCGAAGTTGCAGAAGAAGCTCCGCATATCCATATTTGCCGTGCCTACGGAGGCAAGGAGCTCGTCAACGATCAGCACCTTGGCATGGATAAACCCTTTTTCATACTCATAAAAGGACACTCCGGCCGCCAGCAGCTCCTCCACGTACGACAGCGACGCCAGCTTGACGAGCCGCGAATCCGCATGATCCGGAATAATAATCCTCACGTCGACGCCGCTTACCGCCGCCGTCTTCAACGCTTCGTACAGCCCTTCATCCGGAATGAAGTACGGCGATGTAATCCAAATGCGCTCCTTGGCAACCGATATGGCCCCAAAGCACATCTCATGAATGGCATTCCAGCTCGTATCCGGACCGCTGCTCAAGATCTGCACCTGCTCCTTCCCGGTACAGTGGTGCTCTGGATACAGGCTCGGATTCGAGATCGCTTCGCCGGATGCCAGCTTCCAGTCGTGCAGGAATACGCTCTGCAGAAAATAGACCGCATCTCCCTCTACTTGCAGATGGGTGTCCCTCCAGTAGCCCATGTCCGGATATTCCCCGAGATAATCATCCCCGACGTTGATGCCGCCGAGGAATCCGACGGTACCGTCCACCACGACGATCTTCCGGTGGTTTCTGTAATTGATTCTGCGGCTGAACATGGATACCATGGCAGGCAGGAAGAAATAGAACTGAACCCCGGATTCTTTAAACCGCCGTATGAACGCTTTCTTCAATTTATAGCTCCCCAGCCCGTCGCATACAAGACGCACCTTGACCCCTTCCTTGGCTTTGCGGATCATCACATCCTGAAACTTCGTACCGATCCGGTCATTTCTGAAAATATAAAACTCTACATGAATATGATCCTTGGCCTCCTCCATCGCTTTGAGCATCGCATCATAGGTCTCCTTGCCATCGGTTAAGACACGGGTCTCGTTGCAGCCGGTGATGGGACTTTCGGATAAATGCTTTAACAGATTAAACAGACGATCATGATGATGGAAGCCGGGATTGTTCATATCCTCCTTGCGCAGGACGACAGCCGCCCGGTCCCAGAAATGCTCCTTCATCTCCCGAAACAGCCGGGAACCTTTTTGGCGAATCTTAAGCCGCTTCTGATAATCCTGTGCAACGAAAAAATAGATCACGAATCCCAGCAGCGGGAGACAGAACAGAATAAACATCCATGCAACCGTCTTGGAAGGATTGCGGAATTCAAGCAGCAGCACCGCTGCCATTTGCAAAATAAACACAATGAGAACAAGCAGAAGCCACACCATACGGCAGCCTCCTAACGGAAATAATGGTGGTCTTTTCTTTTAAACAGACATTGCTGGTCTAGGCGTCTCAGCTATCGTGGATAAGTAGCGTAAATAAAGACAGATAACTACAGCTTTGACCAATTAATTATGTATTTATTCAATTACCCAATGTCACACCTGCTTGAATAATATACGTTTACATCTCATTTTTGACATGTTTTTCGAAAGAGTAGAATACATAGAAGATAAGGAGCTGGCCAAGTCTTGCGGAGGATGCTATACCCACTAAACATGAATGGAGGGGAGATGCCATGAAAACCGCGCACCGTAACCAACGCTTAACCCTGCTGGTGCTCCGGGATGCCCAGCATTCCGTCAAGCAGTTTCATTTGTCCAAGCCTCTCATGATCGCGGTGCCAGCAGCCGCGGTATTGTCGATCGCCGGACTGATCGTGTCGCTGCAGATCCAATCGGCTCAGACCATTTCGACTCTGGAGCAGCAGTTGACGCTCAAGAGCCTCGAAGCCTTGAAGATGGAAGTGACCGTCAGCGACAAAGATGAAGCCATCGAGCGCTTGAACAAAGCCATCATCCAGCTGTCGGGCGAGGCTGAAGAAACGAAGGCGCAGATGGAACGCGTTCAGCAGCTGGAGCAGCAGCTCCAGCAATTCATCGAGAAGCACGGGTCTTTATCAGGCACGCCGACATCCTCGATGTCCGATGACGCGCAGCTGCATGTCGGCGGAGAATACATTGCCGTGCATGAGAACGAAATGCTGGATATGGCGAGCGACATTCGGGATGATTTCGAGGAAATCCAGCAGCTGCTATCCCAGCTGGAGCGCCATATTCCGCGAACGCTGGACCAAGCCCAGGAAACCCAGGAGCGGCGGGAAGGCCTTCCTTCGCTGTGGCCGACTGACTCACGGAGGCTGACCTCGAGCTTCGGCTACCGCAGCGATCCGTTCACCGGCCGGTCCGCCTATCATGCCGGTATCGATATTGCCGGCAAAATCGGCGACCCAATCTATGCGGCAGGGAGCGGGCAGGTTACCGCGGCAGAGCGCAGCGGCGCACGAGGGCTGTACATCGTGATTAAGCATCCTAACGGCCTTGAGACCTGGTATATGCACCTGAACAAGCTGAGCGTTTCGGTCGGAGACCAGGTTGCCCAGGGCGAGATCATCGGCCAGCTGGGATCTTCAGGTCGCAGCACAGGGCCCCATCTGCATTTTCAGGTTGTCAAAAACGACGAGACCGTCGATCCTATGCGTTATGTGCATTAATCCAAAAATTTAATTGATTGGTAAGGAGGACAACAGATTATGAAGAAAAAGAAACGCAAAGCATCTGCTCATCTTATCGATTCCTTGATCGGCCCGGGCAGCGAGTTTGAGGGCGTGCTGCAGTCCGAGGATAATTTGCGGATCGACGGCCGGTTTAACGGATCGATTGAAAGCCAAGGCAGCGTTACCATTGGCGAGAGCGCATCGTGCCGGTCCAATATTTCCGCCAAAGAGGTCATTGTAGCCGGGAAGGTATACGGGGACGTCATTGCCGAGGGCAAGCTGACCATAACCCCAAGCGGACAGATGTACGGCGATGTCTACGCCGGTTCCCTGATTATCATGGAAGGCGGATTACTTAACGGGGCCAGCCGGATGGAGCATGCGGAAGCAGCGAGTGTCGCATCGGAGCAATCGGAGGCCGCACCGTCGCTGCAGCAGCCGGAAGCAGGCTGACTCGGCGGATGTGCGAGCCTCGGCATTCAGCCTCTGCGCGCGGCTTCGAGAAACGACGTTCCTGCAGGAAGCTCAGCTTGCCAGCAGGGCGGATCCTCTGCCTACCGCTCCCTTACCCTCCAAGGCCCTCCAAGCAAAAGAGCCCCTTTCAGCCATCATTCACTTGGCCGAAGGAGCTCTTATTTTTTCCCCTAATGCACAGCAGAACATGAATGACCGAACGAAAAACTTCCATCAGCTCGCGTGTCTACGCGGCAACATCCCGCTTGGCGAAGGCCCACCAGGTAATCATCAGAAAGACGAGGCTGTACGCGGCCAAAATGAAGATGGAGAAGCTGAGAGAAACCCCGCCTGGCCCGATCGGCGATTGGATATATCCGCTCAGATCGATATGAAGAAACAGGATGTATTTCGCCCATACGTATTTATCCGGGTTCAACATAAAGCCGAACAGATCCTTCGTAAACAAGACCAGGAGCGAGATGCCGATGGCGAGGCTGCCCGACCGGAACAGCGTTGACAGCATAAACGCAACAAGCGCGATCATGACCAGCTGGATCGTATCCGTGAGCAGCAGCAGCAATGAGTTTACCATCGATGAAGATCCGGAACCGGAGCCCAGGCCGCCCGTGCCCGCGAAGAACAGCTGTGACAGCGCGATGCCGACCACGGCTGTCAGGACGGCACAGAGCAGGATGAACAGCAGGACGGCGACCCATTTTGACATCAATATTTTCCCCCGCCGGAGCGGGCGGATCAGCAGCAGCTTGATCGTCCCCGCCGCAAACTCCCCGGCTACGATGTCAGCGGCAATGACAACGGTGAAGATCGCGCTCAGGTAGAGCGTAAAGCTCTCCGTCCATGTAAAGACGGTCCATGCGTCCATCGCAGCCCCCGTTACATACAGCATCGCTGGCATCGCGGCGCTGAAAAATACGAGGATCGCCAGCATGATCCAGGTCCTTACGCGGAAATAGATTTTCATATTCTCATTGGCGACCAGATTGGGAAAGCTACTCCACATGGCGATCCCCTCCCGTCATTTCCAAAAACTGATCCTCTAACGATTCGGTTACCGGCTGTATCGCAAACACGCGGATTCCCGCTTCAACCAGAAGGGCATTGATATCCGCGACGGTCTCTGGATTGCCCCGAACAATCACCCTATTCTCTTCGGTCTTCGCCCCGAAAGATTGAAGCAATGCCGCAGCCGCAGAGGCATCATGAACGGTAAAAGCCGTCTCCTCGGCAGTCCGCTCGCCGCCCTCGCTCCGAAGCTGCCGGATATCGATCAGGCGGCCGTGCCGGATAATGCCGACGCGGTCGCACATCAGCTCCATCTCAGACAGCAGGTGGCTGGATACGAACACCGTCGTCCCCTCTTCCCGCGTTAATCTGCGCAAGTAGTCGCGCAGCTCGCGGATCCCCTGCGGATCCAATCCATTCGTCGGCTCGTCCAGGATGAGCAGCTTCGGCCGATGAAGCAGGGCCTGCGCCACGCCCAGCCGCTGGCGCATCCCGAGGGAATAGGTCTGAACCTTGTCATGGATTCGATGCTCAAGCCCCACGAGCTCCACCACCTCGCGGATGCGCTCTTTGGATATTCCCGGCATCATCCGGGCGAAATGCTTCAAATTGTTATACCCCGACAGATACTTATACATCTCCGGGTTCTCGACGATGGCCCCGATCAATGCGGCAGCCTGCTCATAGTGCGACCGGATGCTGTAGCCTCCGATCACGATATCCCCCTCCGAGATGGACATCAGCCCGACCATCATCCGGATGGTCGTCGTCTTGCCCGCGCCGTTCGGCCCAAGAAATCCGAAGATCTGGCCCGGCGGTATATCAAAGGTTACGTTGTCCACCAGCACCTTGGACGATATCTTCTTCGTCACGCCGAGCAGCCTTACAAGCGGTTCCTGCTGCATCATCTACTCTCCTTTGCCCTGGTATCCTATCTTTTGAAACATGCCCATTATACAATACCAGAGCAAAAGACTAAATGTGCGCAGTCATAACAGGCCTTATGCCAAGCTTCAACTTCCAGCCCAATCCCCTCAACCCCAGTAACCCTGCAATGCTATTTGCGGTCCTCCGATAAACCCGCCTGGCATTCCTTGCACATCCCCGCAGGGACATTATGCTTATAAAATCCGGTTCTATACAAAGTGTAGCTTTCCATCACGGGCAGTATTCGGCAGCAGCTGACACAATACATCAACCCTTTACTCATCCCGTCATCTCCTTTCCGGGATTCATAAGCTGTTATGCTCATCTCGTCATGATACATTTTGTATCCACACCAAAAATATTATAAAATATGCTGACCTTTGTCAAATAAAACAGAAAAAAATGGCTCGCGATATTCTTTGATACAATTTGTTTCATTTTTAACACTTTGATACAATATGTATTGACGATATTCCTATTTTAGGATACATTTTGTATCATGATAAACCTAGAAGCAAGTCATTGATTTCTTTAAAATCCTTGATGAGTGTAGTGAGGTGAATATGAATGACATATGGATCTCGCATAGCGAAACTGCGGGAACAGAAAGGATGGACTCAAGAAGAGCTGTCAGAGTTAATAGGAATTAGCCGTGCATCCCTATCGCATTACGAACAAAACCGAAGAAAACCCAATCTGGAGACTCTGACGCGTCTAGCGGACATATTCGAGACCACGATCGATAAAATTATCGGACGCTAGCTTCCGGCTAAGAGAGGATGGAATACAGGAACAAGGCAGTCTGGACCAAGCATCCGGCTTCCAATGAAAGCGCTCCTATTTTACCGAATAAAAAAGAGGAAACGGCGGTGAGGCAGTTAACCTGCACCTCCTTTTCCTCATGAACCTCTTCGTTGTCTAAGGCCAGATAAGGACACGCGCCCTAGCCCCCCATAAAATCACTAAGCAGAGAATGAATGCGTTCCTTCTCGTTCTGATCGACAATGTAGTACCATATTCCGTCAATGGTCTGGCCGCGCCCCTGGATCTCCACCTGATCGATCCGATCCAGCTTCTGAAGATAATCGGTGACGAACCGTTTCATCTCATCAAAGGATATATCCGTTTTGACACTGCCCCCGACATCATCCAGCAGTGCCTCGAGCTTGAACACCGTCGTTATCCTCATCGCGTTATCGAGGATTCCTTTGATGATCTCCCGCTGCCTAGCGTTTCTCCCCAGATCTCCCTTGGGGTCTTCGAAACGCATCCGTGAATAGGCCAAAGCCTCCTCCCCGCTCAGCTTCAGAATGCCTTCGCCGAAATGATAGCCCGCATAATCAAATTCCATTTGGTTGCGTACCGTTACGCCGCCGAGGGAATCAATGATCTGCGAGAAGCCTTCCATATTGACTTTAACGTAATAATCAATCGGATACTGAAGGAAGTTCTCGACCGAACGAATCGACATATCTACACCGCCAAAGGCGTATGCATGATTGATTTTGTCAACCTTGCCATGGCCGACGATGCTCGTTCGGGTATCCCTCGGAACATTGAACATCATGATCGAGCCCTTGGCAGGGTTCACGGCCATCAGCATCAACGTATCCGAGCGCCCCCTGTCGTTCGGTCGTTCATCCACCCCAAGCATAAGCACCGTAAACGGGACCGGCTGATCCGCATTCTTCAATTTATCCGGCTTGACGGGGACATTCTGCTCGACAGTAGACACTGGCACTACCGGCGGCAATCCTTCCTCTCGTTCCTCGTAAATTTGATTCGCTGTCGATTTGATGGACTGGTACACATACGTCATATAACCCGCAGGGACAACCACAAGAACGATGAGCAGCCACACCCACCATTTTCTCCATATTCTCATTCGAAGCTGCCCTCCTAATAAATCACCACGATTATAAGGCCAACATACAATAACAAAATGCCTCGCTCGAAATCTGTCGATTTGCAACTTATTCTGTCGTATTATGAGGAGGAGCATTGCGTGGATTATAGCTGAATCAATCATGATTCACGCCAAAAAGGGGTATCGGGAGAGTAGTTCGCATGGGTCATGTAAATGCCGTTACGAGCTAAATCGTCAAGGTTTTCGCCATATAGGACGCTCTGATTTAAGGTAAAAGAACTAATGACCGGGCATCGTAAATATAGTAGAATAACAATGAGCCGAAGTTCGTATATCACATCTTAAGTCATAAGTTTTTTTGTCAGCGGTCATGTCTGGGATGTCCGGTATTTTTTCAGCTGTACAATTTTAGCCTGCTTGGCTGGAGTTCTTGGAGCATCATTCTGTTCAGCATACCGATGATCCGGCTTTTCTGTTCGCGGTCCGCTTCAAACTCCAACCGGTACATATAATGACCTTGAAAGAGCCCCCGATCCTCAAGAGTTCCTGTTAACAGAAGATGGTCCACCCGATCGTCAATCACATAACCGAGTAAAACATTAGATTGTATTGGGATTTTCCACGGACATAGGAATACCAGCCCATTCGGAACCAGCTCAAGCGGAGTAACCGGGTGGCTTTTCCCATGAATGGTCATCTCTCCGATTCGCAGCAGGCGAATGCTAACGGTGATTTGGTGCTGCCGTTCGTGTAACATGATAAGATATCTCCGCCATCCCTTATCGATTTTTTTGGTATGGGACGTTTCCTTGCTGGATAAAATGATACTAAATGTCACCCATTGACCGATTTGCAGATACGAATCGTATCTGTCATTACTACTCAACATAATACGATACATATTGTATCTAGTCAACCGCATAATACCGATTTTCCCATAATTTCGGTCACAGGCATCTAGATGACAGATCGATGCAATCAGCTTCTATAGATACAAACACTCCATCGAAAGGGGGATCAATGCATATGAACTACGGAGAACGAATCTCTGAATTACGCGAACAGCGGGGATGGACCCAAGAAGAGCTTGCTGCTTCTGTCGGAATCACTCGTGCGGCACTATCCCATTATGAAAAAAACCGGCGCAAACCGGATTTTGAAACATTGACCCGCCTTGCAGACCTCTTTGACGTATCGATAGATTATCTCATCGGACGAACGGCACTGCCCAAAGCAGTCCTGGAGCCGGAGGTACGTGAGTTTGTCGACCAGTTGGAGCTTTCCGACGACGATCTGCTGGAGCGCTTTAATCTCACGATCGATGGTCGCAAGCTGACGGAGGAAGAAGCCAAGCGGTTCATCGCTTTTGTGCGAATGGAGCGCTCCATGAAATAAGGGGTTTCCCGGCTTTATTCTTCCATTCCCATTTGCCGCCTGCACGGCAAATCAACGAAATCCCCGGCGGATTTGATCCTATCGATCCGTCCGCCGGGGATTTTTGTGCAACAGTATTCACATATGTTGACCGTGTTATTGTCCTTGTTGACGCTCCTTTGCCTGCAGCCATTTTTCAGGATGGATTCCTAATTGGATCATGAGCTTGTGAATGTCCAGATCCGTCTTCGGTCGGTCAAGCTTCTGCTCGGTGCTTCCTGAGCTTCTCTCCTTGTCCATACTCATTTTCTTAAACGACTCTCCTATCTACTATATTCCCTAATCCATCCCTTACTGCTCTTCAACGTTGTTATGTACGATTCACCGACAAACAACTTACTTACCAATATTATAGCGGACCCTTCCTTATGATGGTGTCGTCTGGTGGAAGCATTGTCCTCCGACAAAGCTTCTATTTTTGTCGAATATTGAGGTTCGCCGCCCCTTCGTCATGTACTAGTGTGCAGTGCAGCCTTACCGTTTTCTTATATATGAAAAAAGCCGCATTGTATTCTGATTAAAGAACACAATGCAGCTTTTTTATACGTAAAAAGTCTTATAGGCCTTTTAGCTGCCGGAGCGAGCCAACTCTTTCATATTCGCTTCGAACGCAGCAAGCAGCGCGGCTTCGCCCGCCAAGCCTTGGGCTTCCGCCTTCTCGATCTGCTGCAGCATCCGCTTGTAATCCTTCGGAATGACCCGGACAAAGCGCTGAACCGCCTCATCCCATTCCCCGAGAATCTGCTGGGCAGGCACGCTGTCCGTGTGGATGGAGTGCTGCTGAATCATACGGAACAGAATGTCCTTCTCCTTCGGCTCCTCCACCCGCTCAAGCAGCACCATCTCCAGGTTGCAGCGCTGGACGAAGGCTCCTTCCGGATCATAGACGTAAGCGACGCCGCCCGACATCCCGGCCGCGAAGTTGCGTCCCGTCTCGCCAAGCACGACCACCCGGCCGCCGGTCATATATTCGCAGCCGTGGTCGCCTACGCCCTCTACGACGATGCTAGCGCCGGAGTTACGAACCGCGAAGCGTTCGCCTGCAATTCCCCGGATATAAGCTTCGCCGCCGGTGGCTCCGTAAAATGCGGTATTTCCGGCTATGATGTTCTCCTCCGCTTTAAAGGTCGCTTTCGGAGAAGGCTTCACGATGAGCTTGCCTCCGGACAGGCCTTTGCCGATGTAGTCATTGGCATCGCCCTCTACCGTCAGCGTCATTCCCTTCGGCACGAATGCGCCGAAGCTTTGACCAGCCGATCCGGTAAAGCTGAATCGGATCGTGTCCTCCGGCAATCCGGCAGCTCCGTATTTGCGCGTGACCTCGCTGCCCAGAATGGTGCCTACGGCGCGATCCACGTTCGTGATCGGGAACGTGCCTTCCACCGGAGTGCCGCTTTCCAGCGCAGGCTGGGCGGCTTCCAGAAGGGAACGCATATCGAGCGTCTGCTCTAGCCCATGGTTCTGCCTTTGGGAGCGATATCGCGTGCTGCCTTCCGGAAGCTCCGGCGTATACAGCAACGCCGAGATGTCGACGCCCTTCTTCTTCCAATGATCATCGGCCTTCACGGCATCCAGGCAATCGGTGCGCCCAATCATTTCATCCACGGTGCGGAAGCCGAGCTCCGCCATAATTTCACGCATATCTTCAGCGACAAAGCGCATAAAGTTGGCGACATGCTCCGGGTCTCCCGTAAAGTTCTTGCGCAGCTCCGGATTTTGGGTCGCTACGCCGACCGGGCAGGTGTCCATCTGACATACCCGCATCATAATGCAGCCGATCGCCACGAGCGGCGCCGTCGAGAACCCGTATTCCTCAGCCCCGAGCAAAGCGGCCACAACGAGGTCGCGTCCGTTCAGCATCTTGCCGTCCGTCTCCAGCACGACACGGTCGCGCAGGTTGTTCATGATCAGCGTCTGGTGGGTTTCCGCCAGCCCCAGCTCCCACGGCATGCCGGCATGGCGAATGGAGCCCTGCGGCGAAGCGCCTGTGCCGCCGTCGTAACCGCTGATCAGAATGATATCCGCCCGGCCCTTCGCCACACCTGCAGCGATCGTGCCGACCCCGACCTCCGACACCAGCTTCACGTTGATGTCCGCACGCGGGTTCGCGTTCTTCAAATCATAGATGAGCTCCGCCAAATCCTCGATCGAATAAATATCATGATGCGGCGGCGGCGAAATGAGGCCAACCCCCGGCGTGGAGCCGCGAACCTCAGCCACCCAAGGATATACTTTACGCCCAGGCAGCTGTCCTCCCTCACCCGGCTTCGCGCCTTGAGCCATCTTGATCTGGATCTCGTCCGCGTTCACCAGGTAGTTGGACGTTACCCCGAAGCGGCCCGATGCCACCTGCTTGATCGCGCTGCGGCGGGAATCGCCGTTTGCATCCGGCACGAAGCGTGCAGGATCTTCACCGCCCTCGCCGGTATTGCTCTTGCCGCCGATGCGGTTCATCCCGATGGCCAGGCTTTCGTGGGCCTCCTTGCTGATGGAACCGAACGACATCGCGCCGGTCTTGAAGCGACGCATGATCGACGCAGCCGACTCTACCTCATCAAGCGGAACCGGTGCGCCCGCTGGCTTGAGCTTCAGAAGAGCCCGCAGCGTCAGATGCGCTTCGTTCTCGCCCTGCACCAGCTCGGCATACTTCTTGTAGGTGGCGTAATCGCCCGTACGTACCGCCTGCTGCAGCAAATGAATCGTTCTCGGATTGAACAGATGCTCTTCCCCGTCAGCCCGCCACTGGTATTCACCGGCCGAATCCAGCACTTTATCATTGCCGTCCTTATCGCTAAAGGCGCGTTCATGATGGGCCAGCGCCTCGAGCGCGACCTCCTCAAGCCCGATTCCGCCGATGCGGGAAGGCGTGCGGGTAAAGTATTTCTCGACAAAGTCTTCCTTCAGGCCGACCGCCTCGAAAATCTGTGCGCCGCGGTAGGACTGGATGGTCGAGATCCCCATTTTGGACAGAACCTTCACGACGCCCTTGCTTGCCGCTTTAATATAGTTCTTCACGGCCTTCTCATGGGAAATGCCGCGAAGCATGCCCTCCCGGATCATATCGTCCAGCGTTTGGAACGCGAGGTACGGATTGACGGCGCTCACGCCGTAGCCGAGCAGGAGCGCGTAATGGTGCACTTCCCGCGGCTCGCCGGATTCCAGCATAATCGCAACCTTGGTCCGCGTCCCTTGACGGATCAGGTGATGATGCAGCGCCGAGACGGCAAGCAGCGAAGGAATGGCCGCATTGTCCTTGTCGACGCCGCGGTCGGACAGAATCAGAATATTATGGCCCTTCGAGATGACACGGTCCGCCGCTTCGCACATCGTATCGATCGCTCTCCGAAGCCCCTCGGCCCCTTCGGCCGCCGGGAAGAAGATCGGAATCGTCATCGATTTAAAGCCCGGACGGCGAACATGGCGCAGCTTCGCGAAGTCCTCATTGGACAGCACCGGCGAATCGAGAAGGATATGGCGGCAGCTCTCCGGCTCCGGCTTCAGCAGGTTCCGCTCCGGCCCGATCGTCGTGGCGGTCGAGGTAATCAGCTCCTCCCGGATGGCGTCAATCGGCGGATTCGTAACCTGGGCGAACATTTGCTTGAAGTAATTGAACAAGCGCTGCGGGCGCTCGGACAACACCGCCAGAGGCGCATCGTATCCCATGGAAGCGATGGCTTCGGCACCGGTAATCGCCATCGGCTCCAGAACTTTGCGCAGCTCCTCGTACGTGTAGCCGAAGGCTTGCTGAAGCTGGCGCACGTTCTCGTGCTTCGGCTCCGGAGCCTCCGGCGCATCCGGAAGATCATGAAGCTCGACCAGATGCTCCTCCAGCCAATCCCCGTACGGCAGCTCGGCCGCGATCGCCGCCTTGACCTCCTCGTCGGAGATGATGCGGCCTTCCTTGGTGTCTACAAGCAGCATCCGTCCCGGACGCAGACGGTCCTTGTACAGGACGTTCTCCGGCGGAATATCCAATACCCCCGCTTCGGAGGAGAGGATGATCAGATCGTCCTTCGTTACATAATAACGGGACGGACGCAGACCGTTGCGGTCCAGCGTTGCGCCGATCTGGACGCCGTCCGTAAAGGCCATCGCCGCCGGGCCGTCCCATGGCTCCATCAGGGTGCTGTGGTATTTGTAGAATGCTTTTTTCGTCTCATCCATGCTCTCATGGTTGCTCCAAGGCTCAGGAACCATCATCATGGCTACATGCGGCAGGGAGCGTCCACTGAGATACAGGAATTCAAACGTATTGTCGAACATGCCGGTATCGGACCCGTCGGGGTTGATAATCGGCTTGATTTTCTCCAGATCGCTGCCGAACAGCTCGTGCTCGAACAGAGATTGGCGGGCATGCATCCAGTTCACGTTGCCGCGCAGCGTGTTGATCTCGCCGTTATGGATCATGAAGCGGTATGGATGCGCACGCTCCCAGCTTGGGAAGGTGTTGGTGCTGAACCGGGAGTGAATCAGCGCGATGGCCGATTCGAGGCGTTCCTCCTGCAGGTCGAGGTAGAACTGGCCCACCTGCTCCGTCGTCAGCATGCCTTTGTAAACGATTTTGCGGCAGGACAGGCTGGACACATAGAAGCTGTCGCCCTCGGGCTTGCCGCTGTAACGGATCGCCAGCTCAGCTCGGCGGCGAATAATATAGAGCTTTCGTTCAAAAGCAAGATCATCCGAAATGTCCTCGCTCCGTCCGATGAACACCTGACGGACATACGGCTTTGCCGATTTCGCGGATTTGCCGAGCATCTCGTCGTTGGTCGGAACATCCCGGAAGCCGAGCAGCGCCTGGCCTTCCTCGGCAATAATCGCTGCCAGCCGGTCTTCATGCGCGGCACGAACTTCAGGGTCATGGGACTGGAACAGCATCCCAACACCGTAATGTCCGGCTTCAGGAAGCTCGAAGCCCAGCTTCGCCGCTTCCTCGGCGAAGAAGGCATGAGGGATTTGCAGCATGATGCCCGCGCCGTCGCCGGAGTTCGGCTCGCTGCCCTGACCGCCGCGATGCTCCATGTTGGCAAGCATCGTAAGCGCATTGCTGACGATTGCATGGGACGGTTTGCCCTTGATATGGGCGATGAAACCCATACCGCACGCATCTTTTTCAAACTGCGGATCATAAAGGCCCTGTTTCTGGGGAAAATCGGTATGTTTCATAGAATGCAACCTTTCTTGTAATAGAATAAAATGCGGCTGAATGAACTAAAAGCATACGACCCTGCATCGATCCCCATGCTGAAGCAAGAACACCGATTAGAAATGATGCAGTTTAGTGCAAAATGGACAAAGGTTATTCCTTACCTGATACGTTAGTTTAATTAGTACAGATTATTGTATCACCGTCATACGATGGGGGCAATTCAAACTTTTTATGAAGATGATAAGAATTACTTTTAAGAAAATGCGTGATAGATAGATGTTCGAAATCATGTATAATAGTGCAAAAAATAATGCAAATATAACATTCCGAATACCCTCCATACCCGTTTGCCCTGCCTCACTTGGCGTTCAGACCATAGACGCCCGGTGAAATCATAAGCACAGAAAAGAGGCTCCCCAGGTCCTATGACCTTGGAAAGCCCCTTGTGGATACTGCTTATCGCGCTTTTAGCGCATCGTTTGGATGGCCTTCAAGCTTGCTAAGCCTGCGTGACTGCTTTCATCTTATGCCGATACTGCGTTCTCGGTATTTACCGATTTCTTAACACCGCGATTCGACAGGAAGTAAATGGCGGTCAATGCCAGGAATACGAGGCCGAATCCGGCCAGCACGCCCGTATTGCTCCACATGCCGTCGAAATTGCCCGTCGATATGACGTCCTTGTACCCCTTCACGCTGTACGTCATCGGCAGCAGCGGGTTCAGCACCTTCATCCAGTCCGGAATAAGCTCCAGCGGGAAGGTACCTGCGCTCGTCGTCAATTGGAAAATCAGAATCACGATGACAACGAAGCGTCCCGGTTGATCCAGCCAAGTGACAAACGCCTGAACCAGGAACATGAAGGACAGGCTCGTCACGAAGGAGAACAGGTAGAATAGCGGTACGTTCTGTACATCAAGCTTCAGCCCATAGAGCATGACGATGACCGCCAGCAGCGCCTGAAGCATGCCCATGCCGGCAAATGAAAGCGTGCGGCTAACGAATCGATTCCAGCCGGATGCATCCGGCACGGAGGAGTTGCGAATCGGCAGGATGATCGTCGAGATCAAGGCCCCGACGAACAAGCCGAGCGACAGGAAGTAAGGCGCGAAGCCCGTGCCGTAGTTCGGCACTTCGTTCACCTTGTGCTCATCGATCTGCACCGGTCCGGCAAACATCGTGACGGTCTCGTCCGTCGTCTTGATATCGCCCGTCTTGTCGGCAGCTTCGTTCAGCTTGCCGGCCAGCTCTCCGCTGCCGTCCTTCAATTCGCTCATGCCGCTGACCAGCTGACCAGCGCCGGAGTCCAGCTGCTTCGAGCCGTCGGCCAGCGCGCCTACGCCGCTGCCAAGCTTGCCTGCTCCGCCTGCCAGCTGCTGCGTGCCTTGTGCCAGCGTTGCGGCGCCGCTTGCGAGCTCTTTGCCTCCGGCTGCCGCTTCGCCAAGCTTCGTGCCAAACAGCTTCATGCCGTCAACCAGCTGCGTCTGTCCTGCATTCAGCTGCTTCGCGCCGGCCAGCAGCTCCTTACCGCCGGATGCCAGCTGTTTGCCGCCTGCGGCAAGCTCCGAAGCACCGCTGCTGAGCTTGCCCGCTCCCGCATTCAGCTGCTGCACCCCTTGATCCAGGGCTGCTGCGCCTTCGGCCAGCTTCTTCTGGCCTGCATTCAGCTGTGAAGTACCGGAAGCAACGGATTGGCTGGCAGCCAGCAGCTTCTGCATCTCCGGACTTTGCGCAAGCTCAGGGTTCCCTTCCGCAAGCTGCTTCAGGCCGTCTGCGACCGCGTTAGCCCCTTGCTCAAGGGAAGCCGTAGCTTCAAGCGATTGTTGAAGCCCTGCCTTCAAATTGCCGCTGCCCTCCGCAGCGCTGTTCGCACCGGCCGCCAGCTGCGCGGCACCGGCCTGGTTGGCCTGCAGGCCTTCGTTCAGCTTCGCGCTGCCCGTTGCTGCAGCTTCAATCCCGGCCTGCAGCTTCGCGCCGCCCTTGCTCGCTTGCTCGGCGCCGGCTGTAAGCTGGCCGTGAGCGCTCTTCAGCTGCTCCAAGCCCGAGGACAGGGTTCCTGCCCCCGTGCTAAGCTTGCCGGCGCCGCTGTTCAGCTCCTGGACGCCTTTCGTCAGAGGGGCCAAGCCGTTTTGGAGCTCCTGGGTTCCGCTAACGAGCTTCGCCAGGTTCTCCTTCAGCTTCACGGCTCCGTCATCAAGCTTGATCGCGCCTTCCGACAGCTTGGATGCGCCGTCTCCGGCTTCACCCAAACCATCCGACACTTTGCCGATCTGGTCAAACAGCGTTTCCGTATAGGCCTCCGTCACTTTCTGGGATACCTTGGACTGGATTTCCTTCACTGCCGTACCGCCGATCTGGGCGGCGAGGAAGTTGTAGCCCTCATTCGGCTCGAATACGATCTGGGCCGGCTGAGGGTGTTCATCCATTAACGTCGTCGCCTGCTGCGAGAAGTTCTCAGGAATGGTGATCGTCATGTAATACTTATTGTCTTTCATTCCTTGTTCGGCTTCGCTCTTGTTCACGAACTGCCAGTTAAAATCTTTACCCTTCTTGAGCTCGGCTACCAGGTCCTTACCTGCCTGAAGCTCCTTGCCTTCAAATACGGCTCCCTGGTCGTTGTTCACGACCGCGACAGGAAGATCATCCATCTTCCCGTATGGATCCCAGAAGGCCCCAAGAAACATACCGCTGTACATCACCGGTATGAACAGCACGGCGATGATCGGAATCAGAATTTTCGGATTACGAAGCGCCGCGCCGATGTCTTTTGCAAATACAGATAATGACTTCATCGGAGTCTCTCCCCTTTTTCTCTAAATAACGGTGTTGCATGCCGACATGCTCCACATTCGTGGAGGTATTACATGGCAAGCCAGTACATAATGACCAATATGCTCATTTGGTCAGTCGAGACGAAAAAAAATGACCGATCCAAGAAGACCTCCTCATTCACCCGCTGATCTTATGATCTTATCCGTGAACGGAAGGTCTCCTAAATGCGGCAGACCAAGAAAGGAGTCCCTTTCTATTTCTTACTTCGAGGTCTTTAACCCGTCAGCCAGAAACACCATCATATATTCCTTGATCTGCTCTTTGCTCAGGGGGGCATGCAGCTGGTTGAGATCGGTTGTAAGGGCAATGTACAGCTTCAGCATGACGAAGGATACCACCTGGGCATCCAGCGGTTTGATCTCGCCGCTTGCCATGGCGCGTTCCACAATCCCCTTCAAATAGCCGACAATCCCATTCTCTACCTTGGTCAATCCCTCATGCGCCTTAGGGGTCCCGATGTCTCTGACCTCTTGCGAGAGCTTAATGAAGAGCTCATGCTCGCTCCGGAACTCCAGAAGGACATCCAGCACACGATACAGATTGTCGAAGAATTCCCTGTCCTCCCGGATTTCCCGCTCGGCCATCCGCTTCATCTCCATGATCGCCGAGTGCAAAATCTCGTCAAACAGCTCATCCTTATTCGTAAAAAACGTATAAATCGTGCCCTTCCCCACATTCGCGATCTTCGCCACCTGTTCCATCGTCGTCGCCTTGTAGCCGAACAAGGCAAACGATTTGGAGGCCGCATCAAGCACTTGCTTCCGACGGTCCACAGCTGACATGCCAACCCCTCCTCCTGTAATAAGCGCACTTCGTCCGATTTCTCAAAACTGACCGAAATACACTTTTGGTCATTTGGTCAAAATTTACTTTACCAGATTGTCATCCGGTTTGCAATAGGTTTATTTCATATTTAGATCATAGAGTCCTCGGGAGCTCTATTCAACCATCTCTATATTATAGAAGAAAAAGGTCTGGGCAAGGACGCATCCCCGTGGTGGATGGACGAAATAATTGAAATGCTTTCCCACATCGGCGCGTATATATAGGACGCATGCTCTTTTTTTCCAAGCGCTCTTCAAAAAATGATTCCTGTTCTGTAAGATAGAGGGAGAAAGAAGTAGGTGAAATCATGCGATATCCAAGAGTGCTCCTTTTTTCCGAAGGATTCGGTACGGGGCATACGCAAGCAGCTTATGCGCTGGCTGAAGGCATCCGGCGGATGAATCCCGGGATCCACTGCCGCGTCATCGAGCTGGGTAATTTTCTGAACCCGACGGTGGGCCCGTTGATTCTGTCCGCTTACCGCAAAACCGTCAGCACCCGTCCGCGCCTTGTCGGGATGCTGTACCGTTCGCAATATAAGAAATCGTTAAACCGTTTGACGAGGCTGGCGCTGCATCGCATTTTCTACGCACAGGCCGAGCGCGTGATCGAGCAGCTGAAGCCGAATTTGATCATCTGCACCCATCCGTTTCCGAACGCGGTCGTCTCCCGTTTGAAGCGCCAAGGGCTCTCTGTTCCGCTTTATACGCTGATTACCGATTATGATGCCCACGGCACCTGGGTCAATTCGGAGGTGGATGAATATCTGGTATCTACCCCTCATGTGAAAAAGATGCTGATGCACCGGGGAGTTCCTTCGGAGTTCATCCGCGTGACCGGCATACCCGTGCATCCGAAATTCTGGGAGAGCGGCGACAGGAAGGCGCTGGAGGCGGAGCTGGGCATCAACAGCATGCCTACCGTGCTGATCATGGGAGGGGGCTGGGGACTCGTATTCAATAAGGAGCTTCTGAGCAAGCTGGCTGCGAGAGCGGACGATATCCAACTCGTCTTCTGTATGGGCCAGAACGAGAAGCTGGTAGCAAGCATGCGCGAGGACCCGATCTTTCAGCACCCCAACATCCACGTTTGGGGCTACCGTGACGATATACATAAGCTGATGGACGTATCCGACCTCCTGATTACGAAGCCGGGCGGCATGACCTGTACGGAAGGCGTGGCAAAAGGCATCCCCATGCTGTTCTATGAGCCGATTCCGGGACAGGAGGAGGAGAACTCCAATTTCTTTGTCAGCAAGGGATATGCCGAAATATTGGATTCCGCATCCGTGATCGACAAATGGCTGGATCTGCTGTCCAATCACTATGAGCAGGTGCAGGAACATCGCACCTCCACCGCCCAGTCGCGTTCCTCGCATCTGGCGCCGAAGCATTGCGCCGCGGAGGTCATGGAGCTGTTGACGGATGAGCAGCTGCCAGCGATAGGCGACGAGGCTCCACGAGTCTCGGATCAGCCTTAGGGTTGATCGTTATTCTCACGATGTTCAACTGCTTTATTCTAATAGATTCATTCCCGATCGACCGCATAATAAAAAAGCTTCCCTGTCGCTATTCAGACGGGGAAGCTTTTGTTATAGATAGCTAAGATATTGAATCTTTGCTGCTATGAATCTATTCTTCAATGAATCTAAATCTCCAGGCTTTCTCCCGCCTTCAGCGGATGCCCGGATACGCCGGTTTTGGCCAGCTCCTCGCAGAATGCCTGCGCATCCTGGCGAATGCCCGGGAACGTATCGTAATGCACCGGAATGACGTGCTTGGTCCGAATCCACTGCGCCGCGAGGAGAGCATCCTCCGGTCCCATCGTCAGCAAATCGCCGATCGGAAGCGCGGCTGCATCGATGTTATTCATCTCGCCGATCAGCTTCATATCGCCGAATAGGCTCGTATCGCCCGCATGATAGAACTGTTTGCCTCCCATCGTAAGGATGACGCCGCCTGGCTGACCTGCATAAATCCAGGTGTCTCCCACCGAGATGGATGAGGAGTGAAACGCAGGGGTGTACTTCACCTTGAAGCCGTCAAACTGCGCACTTCCCCCGATGTTCATACCATGGGATTTGACCCCCTGGTTCCCGCAATATACGGCAAGCTCATAGACCGCAATGATGGGACAATCGTTGTTCTTGGCAATTTCAATGCAGTCACCAAAGTGGTCGGAATGCCCATGGGTGAGCACCACCGCATCCACCTTTACATCGCTGGGCGAGATGCCGGAGCCGGGATTTCCGGATAGGAACGGGTCAATGATGACGCTCTTTCCGCCCGCTTCCACTAGAATGCTAGAATGGCCGTAGTACGTTATTTTCATCGTTAAACACACCTCCTACAACCTAGTTTACCCGTTCGGGGACTACTTGTAAAAAGAGTGGTTTCCTATTTTTTTCACAAACGTTCGGGAATGATGCACGGTCAAATCCTGAGCAAGCTTTAAAGACAGAAAAAAATACGTGTCATCCTGAACCGCCTTATGGCCATGAAGCGCCGCATTGACGGATTTGATCGTCTCTTCGTTCGGGTTGACACGCTTAAGACGCCCGTTCGCAACAGGACTGAATTGATGCTTTTGATAGATGACTTCAGTAATGGTATCGGGAAAATTGGCTGACCGCAGCCGGTTTAAGACAACATTGGCAACTGCCACTTTGCCTTCGTACGGTTCGCCTTCCGCTTCCGCCATGACAATCTTCTGGAGCAGAAGCAGTTCTTCAGCTGACAAATCGTAGGTCCAGGTTGCTTGGTCTTTCTGATCCTGGGTCAACGTCTTTGTTCTCGTGAAGAATAAAGTTGTGGGGGGTTTTAGGCTTTCGGCCTGTGACTTGGCGACATGCGTCCCCTTCTTGTTCCCCGTTGTATCCTCGGCAGTCTTGGCCTTCGGCGCTTTAGCCGTCTTCGCTTTAGACTGTGAATTCGGGTTCCCGGTGGCGGTGGTGCCACGCTCTATATTAGGAAAGGAGAGCATATCTTCGCCCTTCATATTCCATGGTTGGTAAACAATTGAAGATAAAATGTTGACAGGTTCCCCATTACTTATGATCTTAGCTTTATTCCCAGCAGGATTGGGGACGCCTTCCGCAGCCAACGCTGTCATCGCAAACCCTGGCTTCGCTTCCAGCTGCTCCCCTTCTGTTGTTTGCATACCAAGCAAGCTTATAAGAGACAAACTCACCAAGAGCGCACCAAGAAGCAGCGCAACCCAGCGATTTTGCCGTAGCAGTTTAATAACCATATTTTTCCTCCTATAATGTCGGCACATTCCTACACTATGTAACCACATTTTTGGGCATTGAAAACATGGTAATTTTATGAACATTTTATTTTTAATTTCAGAAATTTGTTGAAAGCCGCGCCACTCCAACGATTTCGTACATCGGGGCCGCATGTAAATTTGTTCGGAAAAGAACCAGTTCATGAACGTCCCACTGGATGTTTACAGGAAGGCTTCCAATAATGTCCATTGAAAATTTTTCATCCCCTTGAAATTTGCGGGCAATTGTAATGTGCGGGCGATAAGGGCGATCCTCCGGTACGAAACCGTACGATTCCATCCTCGATACGACGGAGCGTTGAAGCTTCGCCAGGGCGTTCAGATCGCCTCGGATTCCAGCCCATAAAATTCGCGGCGATGCGCTTGCGCCAAAAACCCCAGCATCGTGTACCCCTAAGGAAAACGGCTTATGCTCTGCAGCTGCCGCCGCAAGCCCGGCCGTCAGCTCGGGAATACGCTCCCTCGGCGTATCGCCCAGAAATTGAACGGTGATATGATAATCCTGCGGATGCACCCATTTGCGGAACGACGCTTGCGGCTTCAGCTTGTCCGCCCATGCAGCCAGACTTGCAGAGGCATCCGGCGACAAATGGACGGCAACAAACAGACGATCCATCGCATTCGAATCCGTGTGTGTCAAACCTGTTCACTTCCTTTCGATTGTCAGCGGCTATGCGGAAAACCGCAATATCTGATAAGATGAACGAAATAGATGTAATTTATGCCCAGGCTCTCATTACATTCCAAGGAGGTAGTACCATGCCTAAAATCATTGCCTTACATGACATTACACCCCAGCAGCGGCAAAAAATCAAGGAAATCGCCCCCAGTTACGAGCTGACCGTCACCAAAGCGAAGGATCTTGCTCCGGGAATGATCCGTAACGCCGACATTCTGGTCGGCTGGTCGCGTACGATCGAGGAGGAAGCACTAGCCCAAGACAGCAAGCTGAAATGGATTCAGGCATGGTCGGCAGGCGTGGATAAATTGCCCCTGAAAAAATTCGAAGAAAGAGCAATCCTGCTGTCGAACGCCAGCGGAGTACATAGCGTTCCGATTACGGAGCATATCTTTGCGATGATTCTCGCCTTCAACCGCAATCTCCACCTCGCCGTCCGCCAGCAAACGAACAAGCGCTGGGATACGTCCGGAACCTTCACCGAGCTCGCGGGAAAAACGATCGTGATCGTCGGCGTCGGCCAGATCGGCAGCCATACCGCACGCATTGCGCAGGCTTTCGGCATGCGGACGATCGGCGTTCGGAATTCCGGCAAGCCGGATCCGCATGTGGACGTGATGTATACGGTAGGTCAAATCGATGAGGCATTGGCCCAAGGCGACTACGTCGTCAACATTTTACCGCTGACGGCCCAAACCAAGGATATTTTTAATCACGAGCGTTTCTCCGCAATGAAGACCTCCGCGTTCTTCGTTAATGTGGGACGGGGCGCAACGGTGATTACTAGCGATATGATCCAGGCCCTCCAATCCGGCGCGCTTGCCGGAGCCGGCCTCGATGTGTTCGAGGAGGAGCCGCTTCCGCCCGAGCATCCGCTGTGGACGATGGACAACGTCATTATTACGCCGCATATGGCTGGCGACACCGACCGGTACGGGGAACGCGCTGTGGAGATTTTTCTGGACAATCTGAAATCGTACGTCAAGGACGGGACTCTGATCCGCAATGTCATTGATTACAGCAGATCCTATTAGTCTTTCCTGGTGAAACTTCCGGAAAGGCAGCTCTCTTTAGCACAAGGCGAAAGGACGCTCAGGGCGGGATTTCCGCCGGGCAGCGTCCTTTATTTTTGGATATCATGTTTTAAAAAAAGGAGTTAGATGATCACCCATGCAGCCCTTTACGCAGCGTGTAATTGAGATCATTAAGAGCATTCCCGAAGGCCATGTCATGACCTACGGGCAAGTGGCCCGATTGGCTGGCAGTCCGAGGGGCGCGCGGCAGGTCGTCCGGATCCTTCACTCCCTCAGCCGTATCCATAAGCTGCCGTGGCACCGGGTCGTCAATGCCAAGGGAGAAATTGCAATCCAGGATGACGAGTCCAGAATGATGCAGGAGCTGTATCTTCAAGGAGAAGGGGTCAGCGTGAACCATCGCGGCATGATCGATTTGGATAAATACCGCTACGTTCCCGAGGAATAGCATTTCGTTTCGTTCCCGAAGAATGGGATGCCGCCGCTCCCCTTCCAAGCAGCCTTAGTCCCGCCGCCGCTCAACCAGCTCTGCCGGTCGATGACGCGGTTACAGCTAATGCTTAGGACAAGCACCCTTGCCCTTTAGCACAACGCCTGTAAGGGTCCTTCACTTCGGTGACTGGCTACTCACACAGCCAGATGCTTCGGACGAAGGTTGCTTTGCGGGTCGTGCAGCTGCCGAGCACCTGCCATCCAGCCTCCTCCAGCTGCTCTGCCAGCGGCTCGGTGCTCACGATTACCGCCCGGTCTGCCAGGCGGCGCAGGCTGTTCAGCATACGACGTTGTTCCTCTTCCGGAAATACCGAGCACACATTGTAGGGAAGATCCAAAACCGCGGTCTCATAATGCCCTTGCAGCGTGTTCATGTCCCGTATGGCTACGATGCTGTCATCGTACCCGTAATGAGCCAGATTGACTCTGGCTCCCCGCACCGCAAGCGGATTGATGTCACAGCCCTCGCAGCGGATGCCCATCGACAGCGCCTCGATCAGCACATTGCCCATCCCGCAGCATGGGTCAAGCAGCTTGGCACGTGGATCCGGCGCAGCTATATTGACAAGAGCGCGCGCGAGCCGTGAAGCGAGGCCGGTCGAGTAATTTTGCGGCTTCTGCTTATGCTTGTGCCAGACACGCGGCGGAAAATGGAGCAGCCCAAGCTTCCAGCTTCCTTGAACAGTCAACAGGCCGAACCGATGCTCGGGCGTCTTCATGTCAGCCCGGCCCTTCATGCTTCCACCTACAATCCGCTCCATAGCCCTGAGTTCTTCGTAGGAATGATGATTCCCTGCCTGCAGAGCGATTACCTTAAAAGTTCCGCCGTTAAGAGGGATGTCCGCTGCTCGTTCCGCAAGCCGCTCGATGGAGCTGTCTGTCGCTATAACCTCGACGCAAGCCGTCAGGAACGGGCTTCGGTCCGGGTCAATCCAGGTATCACTTTCCAACCAGTCAGCGCCATCCGGCTCGTGCCCGAACAGCGCCCGCAGCTCCATTCTGCACAGCTCCTGCTCCGTCTCATGGGAAGCGAAGATGTAAATATAGGTCGGCTTATCCACCGCCGGGAATATCCCCGATTCATTCTTTCGATCGTTCGTTTTTCGTATCACAATATCATCTCTTCTATTATATATGTTTAACCGCTTGTTTCTTGAAAATCAGCCCCCATGGTAATGCTTAGCGGCATTCAAGAATCCGTAATGCCTACATCCCCATCAAGAGCCGGTACGACTTCAGCCGCGCGGCATAATCGGCCACCGGGGTGACGATGAGAAATTCCTCGCACGCATACTTCTCGGCCATTTCCTTCAGCACCGATTTTACGCTTTCAGCGGTACCCGTTAGAATCCGAGGGAAGGATCCTCCGGCACCCGAATGGTCTTCCATGGCCCGGTCGGATATCGGATCAACCCGGCCATCAACTGCTGTCCTCGATTTCGGGCCAGCATCATCTGCTGCCCCGCTGTCGCTACTGTGCGCTGTTGCGTTCCCAGTTACCGCTATTTCGGGCATTCCGAATTCGTTCTGCCCGTCACGCCCGTCTTGACCAAGCCGAGCAACGTTCTCTCGCTCCAGCTGCCCGCTGCGCTGCTGCCCGAGACGCGCGGCAGTCGTAGCCATTTCACGGGCCAACTCCTCCGTTTCCGCGCAAATAACGCTCACGGCCACGATCGTTTGCGGCTTCTTCAGATGAGCCGACTGCCTGAATGCTTCCCTGTAGGATCGAAGCACTTCGGCGCCGTCCGTATCGCTCATGAACTGCCCGAAGACGTAGCCCGTCCCGAACTCGGCCGCATAGCCGGCACTCTTCGTATTGGTCCCCAGCATCCAAAGCGCAGGGGCAATCCCCGGCACCGGCTTGGCTGCAACCGGCACGTCCTCATACCGGTAACGGTCCTCCAGCAGCTCGGTCAGCGCCCGGATCCGGTTCGGCAGATCGGCGACATGGCCGAGGAAGTTGCCGCTTAGCGCCATGCTCGTATGGGCCGAGCCGCCGGGAGCCCGGCCGACGCCAAGATCAATCCGGCCGGGATATAATGCTGCCAGCATGCGGAAGTTTTCCGCAACTTTGAGCGGGCTGTAATGCGGCAGCAGAACGGCGCCGGAGCCAAGCCGGATGCGCTCGGTCCGCGCCCCGATATGGGACAGCAATATTTCGGGAGAAGCACAGGACAAATGCTCCAGATCGTGGTGCTCCGCCGCCCAATACCGATGATAGCCCCATGCTTCGGCGCAGCGTGCTAATTCCGCAGCCTGCTCCAAGGCGTCTTCAAACGTGCCTTCCCCAAGACGCGGAACGAGATCGAGGACGCCAAGCTTCAATGATTGATTCAATAAGTCCACCTCCAAGGGTTTAGCACGTCGCTTTCCCTTCATTAAATCGGGGTTGTCACACGATCCGATTTTAATCCAGGTCGTAGATGGATCCCACCTTCAGCCCGTACAGCTCATTGTATATTTTTTCCGCAAAGGCATCGGTCATGCCCGCAATATAATCGATAACCATATGCTCCCACGTCCAGATAGGATTCTCCCGCTTCTGGTCGGCCTCATAGCGCTGGAGCCAGTCGGACGGAATAATAGCTTGCGAAGCTACAGGATCGAGAAAGGCGTCCCACAGCCGCTTGATGATCCACTCGCTGCGCTTTTGCAACCGCTGCACCCGAAGATCGCGAATCATCGTCACCCAGGCAAAGCTCTTCAGCACACTAACCGTCCGCAGCATGTCCTCGTCCTCGGCCCCGTCTTTGACGAAGGTGACCTTCTTCCAGTTCCCGTTCGGGATGACACCGAGACTGCCTACGAAGAGGCTGACCCAATAAGCCTTCACCTCGCGCCGGGTGCGGGAGTAATCATTCTCGCAGGTCGGCATTTTCTCGTTCCAGACGCGCAGGAACTCGTCCAGCACCGACTCCACCTTCGGATGGATCCGCTCCTTGGTCCAGCCCTTCCACACCTCGTCTTCCAAGGTCATGATTTTCTGCACGATCAGCTTGTTCAAATGGCTGTCCCGAAGAAAATGCTCATGCACCTCAATCTTGCCTGCCTTAATCCCATCCTCCAGATCATGGGCAGAATAGGCGATGTCATCGCATAAATCCATCAGCTGCGCCTCCAGCGTCCGCTGGGTACCGGGAATGCCCCACTCCTTCCGGATGTGCGAGATATACTCCCATTCGTGCCGGTACATCCCCTTCGGATTCTCCAAGCCGGAGAAGGGATACTTGTTAATCCCCAGCAGCACCGCGTCGGACAGGTTGAGCCCGTTTACGTTTTCTCTTTTTTCCAGGAACATGATCAGCCGGAAATTATGCGCATTGCCTTCAAAATGCTCATATTTCCGCCGCATCGCCTGCTGCACCTGTGCCGCCTGCTCCGGCGACGGGATTCCCGGCTGACGCGTCAGCGCCTCCTCGGTCTTCCGATCAATCAGCTTTTCCAGTATGCCCTGGAGCACTTCCTCTCCTTTATGCCCGAAGGGGGGGTGTCCAAAATCATGGGCAATCGCCGCGCATTCCACCACCTCGGGGTCAATCATCAGCCCTGCATTCTCTGCCGCTTCCGGCAGCACTTCTGGGTAGCTGCGGGCAAGGCTCCTTGCGGCCTCCCTGGCAATCTGCGCCACTTCCAACGAATGCGTCAGCCGTGTCCGGTAGTAATCGCCGGTTCCTGCGCCGAACACTTGCGATTTCCCTTGAAGCCGTCGGAACGTCGGCGAATGGATCAAACGGGAATAATCCCGTTCGTACACCGCGCGGGAGGCATCGGACTTCGTCTGCTCCGGATATTGGCGATGCTCTCTAAGCTCCTTCAGCGTCATGTTTCCTCACTCCTGTTTATCTATTTGTAGTCGTTCTAACGCGATATGTACTTCCGATTATATGCCATCCGGCATCGGAAAGAAAAATACTATCTCCTCGGAGCGACCAAATTTACAAAAATAACTAAATATCCCGTTCAGGAAGGTTAGATAAACTTACATAAAGGAGGGCTATTTGTCTTTTTGAACTTGAAGGAGCGAAACGGACTCTTTTAATGAGTAAGGAATGGGATATGGAGGAGTATGGAACCAATGGAACCCAAAGGAATTTTTGTACAGGATATTCAATATATTGAACGGGCTACGGTCATTAGGGGGAAGGTTGTAGGATAACGGATGGGTAGAGAGGAACGTATGTATATTGGCAGGCAGGGTATCGAATTTATTAGGAAGGATTTCGCCTGTGTCTCGAGTGCTTCCTTATGCTACGGCGCCTAAAACCAACTCTCCTCAAAAGATTTAATAGCCGCCTCCCCCATCGTCATGACAGGAGGGGCAGCTATCCACAATGGCATTACAGCATCCTCATATCGCTTCTTAAGCCGCTCAAGCTCGATCCTCATCAGGGATGGGATCACTTCTTCGAATCGCTAAACATCCCCATGCGGTGCAGGATGGTGAGCATCCGATAAAAATCGAAGCTGCCGTCAGGATCGTTCAGCACTCCCGCCTTCCGCGCTGCTTTCACGGCATCCTCCGCCCACGCCGGAACCTGATCAGGCTGCTGGGCTTCCAGCTTCTTCAGCCTCACATTCAACTGCTTGATTGTGCTCCCCTGCTCGCTCAATGTATTCAAGGCCGAAGCGTATTGGTTGGCGAGCTGGCGCAGTTCCTCTTGTGTTTTGTGCAGCTCGGCCGTTAACTGTTCGATTTTCATGCGTTCCTCCTCCTCGGGACTTGGCAGATCATAACGGTGCAGTGAGTATCGTTCGATGATCGAGATCAGCTTCTGCGGATACTTGGGATCTGTCGCATAGCCGCCTTTCCAGATCTCCGTGGCCGCCGTCTTGTAGTCCGCCCATAAAACCCCGTGATAGCGCTTCGGCTTGTCTCTCGTTCCGTTCAAAATCAGTCTCGTATGGTCGTCCACCGATTCGTGCCAGCCGTTGTACTTGCGGAATTGGGCCTGGACGGTATATGGCGTGTTCCCCCGGTACTCCGTTGTCGGCATTGTCACGCTGCCAGCTGGACCCGTTCCTTTGATGCCGAACAGATTATTGGCCTTTTGCGTCAACCCGCTCGTCCCCCAGTTTGACTCCAAAATCGCTTGCGCCAGCGTCAACGAAGCGGGAACGCCGTATTTTCTCATGTCCTCGGTTGCAATTGGAGCAAGCTTGGCGATAAACTCATGAGGCTTCATCCTTTTTGTCTCCTTTCACGGCGGTTTTCTTCTCACCCTCCTCCGATTTGATCTGGAAGACCTGTACCACATTACGCAGCGATTGCGGAATCGGTACGCCCATCCGCCCAACATTCTCAAGAATGGACAACAGCTCATTGGCCAGGTAGAAGAAGATGACCGTGTTTTGAAAATAGTTCATCTCGCCGAGCACCCGGTCAACCAGGTGCATTAACGCGATGATGAGAAAAATCGTGATTTTCCGGGCGATGCCGGCGTAGCCCTTTCGGCTCCGCAGCTCGCCATTCATCCAGGCCGCCCCCCAGCCGGTCAGCCAGTCGATCACCACGAACCACAGCAGCAAATGCAGCGGCAGCGACCAGCCGCCCCAGACATATCCGGTTACGGCACCCGTCCCAGCCACCAGCATCTTAAACAGTTGACCGATGTGCTCATACATAATCGTTCCTCCTTTTTATGGTTGAAGGGGTGAAAAAGCCCTCGGCGGGCCGAGGGCTTGAAACTTGTGTTGGCTTAGTCTGCACTGCGCTTGCGGATTCTGCCTCATCTTTGTTGGCGTATCAGCGCTGCGCATGCGGATCTGCCTCATCTATGTTGGCGTATCTGCACTGCGTATGCGGAGCCTGCCTCACCTTTGTTGGCGTTTCAGCACTGCGTATGCGGAGCCTGCCTCACCTTTGTTGGCTTATCAGCACTGCGCATGCAGATTCTGCCTCACCTTTGTTGGCTTATCAGCACTGCGAATGCAGATTCTGCCTCACCTTTGTTGACTTATCAGCACTGCGCATGCGGATCCTGCTTCCGATCGCTGTTGTCCCCGGATTATTAATCAAGATTTATTAGCATGGTTAAAATCCGGGGACAAAGGCGAACGCTCCGCTTCTTCAGCAGCATTCCGCCTTCTCCGTTGAAGGTTTTGGATTCTGATCGCTCTTGAGAGGTCAGAAAGCCTCGCCTGTAATGCCTTCGTACTCCTCTGGCGTAATGACGCCAAACGCTACGTACTGTCGAAGCTGGGGCTTTTGCGCCCACCTTTTTTCGTAGTAATATTTCAAGCGTTCAAAATCGTTCTCTAACATGCAACTCCCCTCCTTCGGATGGATTGCCTTCAAGCGACAGCAGCCGTAGCTCCAGACCTACGACTTGCGCGCCGAGTGTTTCGTTTTGCCGGCGAATCTCCAGCATCTCCAATTCCCGTGCTACCAGCTCTGTGCCCAGCCAGTCCAACTCGCTTGGGGCTTGCGGCTGGGGTGCAGTGATTCGCTCAATCTCCTCGGGGGTTAGCCCCTCGATCCATAGGGCGGGCATCGGTGGAATGTTCAAGACCGGCCGGTTGCCCCGCTCCTCCTCTGGAGTGGAGTTCCATGCCCTCATCGCCTCCTGATAGGCGGCTTCCGCTGCTTGGATCGAGTCCTCGTATTGCCGCCACGCCTCAAGATCGAAGCGTGGGTGGAAGAAACCGGGTGGAACTGGGATGCCGACGATATAGCCTGCCGGTTCCCGGTCGACAGGTTCATCTACGGTGCTAGGATTGGAGGCATTGGTAACTGTATCTAGATGCTCCGGTCCATTGGTAATGGGTAGAGCCGGGGAATAAAAAGGGACGACACCGGTAAAGGTATCGTCCACAAGTTCGTCCTCCAGATAGAGGCCGTCAATATTTACTTTAGGTACAGCTTTCATGGGATACCTCCTTTATTGTTCTGCTTCGAAAATAACAGTAAATTGTAGCGCAGCATTTAATGCTTGATCACCTATCCCTATATAAACTCTTCCATCATTTCTAACCTCGATGGCATTAGAAGCAGCTGATGACTGGTTTTCGTTACGAGATATTGCCAACCCAGAAACTATTTTTTGGGGACGATAACCTTCCGGTAAAACACAAATGTGGCCGCTAACCCCATTCTTTATCGTTCCTGTTAAAATCACAATCTTCCCTATCTTTTTGAAACCAACGAGATAAGATGTTGAATCGTATTGTTCCCATCCATTCAATAACGTCGGCGTAATCCATCCCGGTATATCATTATCCAACTTCTTATTAATTAGTACGGACACAGCGGATGTATTCTGCTGCACTGTATCGGTTAAGTCCTTCATGATGGCCTTTTCATTGACAGAGTATGATCCGATGATAGGAACGACAGGGGAGTTATCGAGCGTCAGATATGTCGCAGAATATGCATATTTCTCATCGTCTTGCTGAACATTCAGCAACTGGGCCATAGCTCCTAGTGATGTAGTTGAGTATGAATACTTAACCCATCTGGGATCATACTTACCCTCTCGGTATACTGCCAGTACCCTATAAGCTTTTTTTGTAAAATGACTCTCTGGAACAGGCCACGATCCGTTATTTATGTTGTACTTTCTATTCCCTGTATCCCTGACCTCATTGTAAGGTTTTACACTCTCTCGAACCACAATCTCCGTCCCTACTTCGACCTGATTGGTGCCTTCACTTAACGTCAGCATGCCTTCGAATACAATCGGCTCGACTGTAGGTGTTTCGAGTTGGTATATGAGTTTGTACGGCTGCCAATATACGTTCGTGGGAGCAGGAATTGATGGTAGTGTAGTTCCAACATCCTGCCAGCCGTCTAAACCTGAAGGCGTTCGATACACCCACGCCTTAGTTCCCGTACCCGTGTAAATATCGCTACCGCTTCCGCCAGCAGGATACATTTTGTACCCCATAAAATACGCCTTAATTTCATATGTTGTCGGCGTGTAGTTGTCACCCCATCCGCTGTCTGCATTTGAGATCGAAATTTGAAAGTTATCAATAACCCCATTGGATCCTGAAGACCCAAGATTTAAATTATCAGCCATACTGCTGACGGTAAAGTAATCTGTCTCCTTTATGATTTTGCCTTGAAACTTGGTCAATAAACCAGAACCATCTGCAGCAGAATGGCTTGGCAACAATGCATTAATCCACTTAAAGCCAAGGCCAGCCCCCCATAGTTCATATGGTAATTCGCCATCCAAGTCAACCCTTTTCCACCTCGCCAGTTTGAAGTATTTCCCGTCCTTCTCAAATATCTCGTCAGCTTTCGCACCTGTCAGCGGATCAGCGTATAATTCCGTTTGCAGTGCAAGTATGAGGTCTTCTCGTGGTTTGAATGGTTTGGGCGTGGAGCCGAGCGTGAGCATCGGATTTTTAAATGTGAACTTGCCTGCCTGCCCAACATCACTAACATTTGATAAATAAATTCTCGCGACTTCCGTCTCACCAGAATTAAACGTTTTGAATTGTTCAGAAGTATTAGGAACCAGTATGGTATTACGAATAGGATCCGTAACTGAAAGATAGCCGTTATGCTCAGCACTTAATCGATAAACAGCGTTTCTCATTAATGGAACATCTAAATATTTGTAATGAGACTTGTCGGCTTCTCCAACAAATGATAATGTGTTATCGGTTGTTGAGTATTCGTACTTTCCACCCATTGGGGAATCAAACCATTCGTAAAACGGCGGAAGCAGATTCTCCCCGTAACGGATCGCATACGGATTTCGCACAGGCTGAATGCTGTCCACATACGGATATTTCGCGGCTATTTGGGAAGCTGTCATCGTGCCGATCAAATCATACTCTGATTGTGTAACTTCGTAAATACGAAATCCATCAAAGTAAGCTATATCGCCTACCGACCTTTTAATAAGCCCATGTAATACAATGTAATCTGCACCTTCCAGATCAGATGGTTTTAAGCGTACAAAGGAAGGGGAAAACTCTTCTTTATTCGTAATTGGATTTCCGTCGATATTACTTTTACCGCCACCCATTTCAATAATAATTCTTCCGCCAGCATCCGATTTTACATCTACTATGGCAACATAGTATTTAGTTTTATCTATAAGGGACGTTATTTGTCGCCATACTGTCCCCTGACCGTTCCCCCCACTAGCAACAGTCACTTTAAGACTATTAGAACCGTATACTTTGTTGTCTGAATCTAAGGCTATAGTCGACGTATTTTCCAACCATCCGTCGATACTTTCGCAATTACCATCCCGCCCCAACAAATTCACCAACGTCCGCCCCTTAATCCCGCTCAGCGAAAAGGGCGCGCTTCGCTCCGCGTTCACGATCTGCAGCCCCGGCTGCAGGACGACCTCCCGGCGCGCCTCGGTGTCCAGGCGTTGCTGCAGCGCCTCGATGGCCTGGCTCGCTTCGCCGGCAAAGCGGTCGACCGTGTCCGCGTTCTGGTCGATATATTTCTCCAGATCGAAATACGTCGTTGCCGGCGACGTCCGATCGATTTTGTTCAACCCGATATTCGGTGTTACCGGATTCGTCATTTATGCTCCTCCTCCCAACAATCTGTCTTGCGTCGTAGCCGATAACTGCTCCACCGTCATGCCCTCCACCTCGGCGATCGTAAGGTAACGCAGCGCATAGTCGACGGCCATGTGCGCGGGCTTGATCGCTTCAATCGCCGATTGAAGATCACTCAGATTCGGCGGAATGCCGAGGGTATCCCTGAAATGAATCGTCACCTTGTACTCGGCCGGCTGAACAGAAACCTCGATGCTGCCCCGCTCGTAGGCTTGGGCGACATTTTTGAGCATGCTAGCGGACACCTTGCCGCTTCCCCGCATCTTCGAAATGACGACCGAGCGCCGCTGCTCGAGCGGCTTGGACGGGCTCACCGGGATGCTCAGGTCCTGCTCATACCGGGACAGCGCCCAGGTCGCGGTCTCCGGATAGTACTGATCGATCAGATCCACCAGACTCTCATCCAGCTTGTCCAGCTCAGCTCCTTCCGCATTGGCGATGGCTTTCATGTCCCGGATGCCGTGATAAAAGGACGGGAGATATCCCATCCAGACCTCTGCCTTGCTCATCGCACCGTCACCGTCCCCAGTACGGCGACCGCTTCCGGTTCAATCAAGACGCTCTCGGTCCCTCCATTGACGGTCAGCACCTCGTAGTCGATCACTTCGGGAATATCCAGGATGACGTTGGCAATCCGGTTATACCGGACCAGTGGATCCGTCATGGCGAGGTCCTTCAAATACTGCCGAACGCCCTGCTCAATCGCTTGCTGGACGCCGTCCAAGCCCGCACCATCCAGGAGTGTAACCTGCACTTCAATGTTGACAGGTACTTCAACCGCCCCGGTCACCGTCACAACGGATCCGACTGGAGCAGCTCCCTCGCCCATCCCGTCCATCGTGGGATCGATGTACTGCTGCACAGCTTCTACAATAGATGGCGCGGGCGATCTCATCTCATTGTCCAGCAGAACGACTTTGACCGTTCCCGGCCCGTCCCATAGCGGAAAGGCTTTAGCTTTGCCAACGCCGGCCTGCTCCCGCGCCCACAGCTCATATTGATTTCGATTCGCGCTGGTGACGGGTCGGGAGATTTTTTCCCGGTAACGATCATACAACGCCTCATCGGACTCGGTATCTTCCCCAGGCGCCAGCAATTCGAGCAGCTCCGCCTTCACCAAGCCTTCGATATACTCAAGCGGCAGCAGCGTGCCAAACCGCCGATTGCCCTCTTTGCCGACCGTTTCGCATTCCAGCATATATTCGCCCGCGTCCAGCCGGTCGATGACCGTGTAGTTTAACGCATCCAGCGAAAAACGGCTCCCTATCGGAACCTCCGCCGGTAAATTTTGTTCTCCTATAAAACGTCCGCGCAGCCGCGCTTTCGTGGCCTGCTTACGCGTCAGTCCCGACCAGGCGATGCTCCGGTCCAAAAACTCACCGGAAGCCGTGGCAGCAAACTTGAAGTTCATGGAGGAGCTCAGCTCAATGTAAGCTTGCGCAAGCTCCGCGGCGGCTGGGGCAAGCGCATCGAAGATAATGCTTCCCTCTCTTTTGTCCAGTCCATCCGGCACCCGGCCCAGCATCCGTTCCAGGATCGCTTCATAGGTCTGATCCTCATACATCCTCCCTCACCTCCTTCGTCATCGCAAACGACCCATACACAGTTCGGACCGTAAATTCCGCCATTGCCGTCTCCCCGGCAAAAGAAATATTCATGTCGTCGACCGACAGAATCCGGTCGTCCTGAAGCAGCGCTTCCTTGATATGGCGCTCAATCTCGGCATACGCCCACAGCGGGTCACGCCCGATGACATCATATAGCTCATGGCCGTAGTCGCTGCTGTAGATCAGGTGCTCGAAGCGGCGGGTTTGGAGCACCTTGGCAACGGCCTGCTTGATCGCCTCCAGTCCATCAATTTGACCGGACAACGTCCCCTCTTCCAGGTTCAATCGGTAGGTCAAGCTCGGCTGGTCCAGACTCTCCACCACTTCGGTATCCGGTTGAATCGTGCCTCCCTGCGGAATCATGACGGCTTCACCAGCCGATCCAGCACAAGATACGTCTGTCCGCCCTGGTAACGGAGCAGCAGCACCGTATCCCCGATCTCAAGCCCTTTGCGGATCAATACTTCCTGACCGTCAATATTCAGTTTGTACTCCGTCATGGACTCTCCGATCACTAAAAAATCCTCCGTCAGGCTGAAACGCTGATCCACGTTCACCTCCAGAGGATTCACCGATGTTACCGTGCCATACAGCACCGCTACGGGATTCGTGCTTCCCACGGCGCTCAGGCTCGCTTTTTTGATAATATCCAGCATCATGACTTACACCACCTTCATATTCAGCGACATCGTATGCGTTCCGTCCGAGAACTTGTGCGAGCACTCATCGATGAGATAAGGCTTCAAGCCTTCGCCGGGGAGATTGACGTAAATCGTGTTCCCTGCCCGGACGCGCAGATCGCCGATCGCCTCGATGGAGAGCGTCTGCAGCTCCCTGTTCTTCAGCTCCAGTAAATTTTGGGCAAGCTGCTTCAGCTGCGCCGGATTCATGTTCTCATCGGCAACCTCGTACAGCTGGAGAAGGCCCCACTGGGCGATGTTCTCTCCGTGCTGATAGAGGTAGACGTCCCGCTTCCCGGTCTGCTTGTTATCGCGAACCACCTTAATTCGATTGTACGTCTCGTTGTCGATGCTCTTTTTATAGGAAAAATCCGTCATCAGGCTGTCTTCCCCAACGGCCAGCATCAGCAGCATGTCCTTGATGTTCTTGAGCGTCAGCTTTCCGAACTCGTCGTAAAACATATAGTACTGCTTGGTTGCCATCAGCGTCGCATCCAGCGCTTTGCAGATAATATCGATCAGCTTCTTGTCGGCCTCCAGCATCGCCGGAATGACATGTCCCGTATCGGCCAGCGTCCCTGTCTTCAGATTGAAGTCCTTGGCGATCTTGCGGATAATGTCCTCCACCTTGGCGTTCGTAAACCGGTAGGTGTCGTTGCTGGACAGGTAGCGCAGCTGGTCGTAGGCCATGAGCTTCACCTCGGCATCCATGCCCCACTCTTTGGAGAAAACATAACCGTAAAACAAGTCCTTATCATCCTTGCGGAACCGGACGATGTCGCCGTTCTCAATCTGGAATTGCTGGCTCTGCGCCAAACCGTCGTTCACGAAGCGAATATCCAGACTGGCCGGCTTCGCCTGACGGCTTGTCTTCCATGTGATGTCGGTGACGACCTGCCCGAGATCCCACACGCTTCCGTTCTTCCGGTCTATCATCAGCTCGATCATGCCGTCACCTCCTTTAAGGGATTTTCAACACCCGGCTGACGGCGAGCTTTCGGACCTCATGATCCTTGATGCCGTTCAGCTTTTGGATTTCGGTATGGCGGGAGCCGCTGCCGAGCAGCTTTTGGGCGATGCTCCAGAGCGTGTCCCCCTTAGCTACGGTATACGAGTTCGGCTTCTTCCGGTCATCCGGACGCTCCTTGGTCTTCACCGCGGCCGCCTTGCTGTCCTTGGCCGGCACAACCTTGCGGGCGCCATAGAATACATAGCGCTTGAGGGTGATCGAAAATTCTATATCCTCCGGCGAACCGGACATCGTGTTCCAGCTGAAGCTCTCGATGGAGGCCGCCATGTTGATGCCGAAGGATTTCATCGCCCGTACCACATTCCCGCTGTCCGTACCGCTGAGCGGATCGGGGACCAGACCCGTCATGACAAATCGCACTGGTCTTCGGCTCTCCATCCATCCCTTGATGGTGTTTACATAATCGATGGGGAGCTTCAGCTTGTCCTTGCTTGTATTGACGAAAGGATACGTTCGTCCCGGAAAAAAGCTTTCAAACGATATTTCGGTCAGCTTCGGATACAGGATCGCGTTGATCTCGCCAAGTCCGGCCACGGTGTAGGATTTCCCCTCGCTGCCGTCCTTGACCTCGATCCGTTCCGGATTGACCGGAAAGCGGAATACTTCCTGTTGATTATTAAAACTCAGAAACAGCCCATAATCGCTCATGCTACAGATACACCCCCTCCGCGCTGGATACGAACTGCTCCTCCAGCGTCCGGTTAATTCGGGACATAATCGTATCGAGATCTGCGCCGGAATTAATATCCCCTGTCGTCATCTGCACGGTCGGCGTTAACGTGATCATGTTGCTGATCGCGTTCACTTCGGCCAAATCGCGCATCACTTTGAGATCCTCGCTCGCTACATCAACCGTGTTGTTCACCTGGCCGATGGAATCAATGCTGCCACCCGCAGGGGCAACCGGCACCGGTGCCGCCGGCATGGCAGGCATCGCGGGCATAGGCGTGGCGGGCATGGCTGGAGCCGGCGCAGCTTTAGGATAAGCGACGTCGTAGCCGGTTTTGCCGGCGTTGTTTTGTTTGAGGAGGTCCTCGTAACTTGGCCCCATATCAAGCTCCGGCATGAATTTCTTCTTGAGGTTATCCATGGAGAATTCCTCGATGGCATCCTGACCGGCTTCTTTAAAGCCAGAATAATCAGCCTGAAATTCAATTAATTCGATTTTTTTAGCTTCTACCCCAAGCAGATTCGCGAAGAACCCGGTAACTTTGTTAACCGAGTTTAAGATGCCATTGATAATTTTGATAACGGTATTCACCGTATTCTGAGCCAAGTCGACAATAAATCCGAAAGCATTGCTAAACGCTTGTTTAACGCCTTGCGAAGCCGACATTAAAGTCAAAATAACCGTGACAATGCCAATAATCAACGAAATAATCCGCATGATTGGATTCGCGTTCATTACGGCCCATAAACCTTTAAAGGCTGTAGACAGGATATTAACGACCGTCGAATATACGGTAGTCAAGACTTTTCCAATTGTAAAAATGCTGAGCAATAATAAAATCCCAGCTATTAACGGATAGAGTACAAATCCGACGGATGAGATGGCATTCTTCAGGAATTCCCATGCCGGCGGCACGATCTGAGCTACCCATAAAAATAGCTGTGCTATTAAGGTCAGCCCCATCGAAATGATCAAAATAAAAGGCTCAAAACTTCCTGATGCAAATGCCGCATTCAGCATATCAAGAATTGGGGAGAGCGACTCCAGAGCACCTGTCCCCATCTGAGAAAATGAATTGTTCACGTTCCCAAGCAGCGCCTGCCATTGATTTACCGGTGAATCCATCATAGTGTTCAACCCTTCTTGGGTCATTCCCGCTTTCTGGAGCAGTTGATCCATGGAAACGAGAAATGCGTCAAAATTTCCTTTTGACGCTTCAATCTCATTTTTGAAAGAATCCATGTGGACTTCAGGGATTAAAAATTGTTCAGCCAATGCATCGGTATCTCCCCGCATGGCGCTCATAATGGCCGATGCTGCGTCTGTTGAGCTGCTTTCCCCGGGAGACAGCTTGCTAAGCCTTGCCGCAAAGTTATTCAGCTCTGAAATCTGATCTGAATTTTTGGTCATGGACATGAACGTTAATGCATTATTCAATGATTCTTTGACGTCCAAACCGGCAGATAGAGCATCCTTTTTGAATGTTTCAAACATCGCCGTACCGATCTCGGGATTGCCGACCCTGATCTTGAAAAGATCCTTAAGCGCCTGATCTTCCGCCGCTGGAACAATCACGGTCTCTACTACGAACTGCATATGGGAATACGCTTTTTTCATCGAATTCATTACTTGGCTCAGCTGGCTTGCCTGCTGGGCACCGTTAACAATTTGGTTGTTCAAATTCTGCATAGCGCTCGTCGAAGCGGTGATCGCACTATTCACCTGATTAAAAGCCTGATTCATACCGTTTACAAGTCCCGTAACTCGGCTGATTAGGGCTGGATTAAGAAAAAATGCAGGGTTTCCCACACTCGCCATTCCCTCACCCCCTTCTTCTAAAATCTATCTTCGCTTCCGGATCCGCTCCCTCTTCTCCTTCTCCACCCGCATCGAGATCATGGCATAGATGGCGGCCCGTTCCCGGACCGTCATCGCCATGAGCTCATGAGGAAGAATGTGCAGTTCGTGGAGGGCGTAGTACGCATAGTTCGCGTCGCCGTCGCCCTCGTTGATTAGTTTTTTACTTCATCCACCAGCTCGTTCATATCGCGGTCAAAGCCGTTAAGGGCCTGCACGCGCTCCCCGAGCGCCGCAAACTCGCCCGGTAGCAGCATTTTGCGCAGCAGGGACTCCGCGCCAAGCACGCCGTACGATTTTTGGAGCTCGCTGTTTTTCAAATCCGGGTAAATGACGCTCGTCACCATCAGCTTCGCCATGTAGTCATTGGGATCGATCTCCGGCGTATACACGCCGTTCTTGCCCTTCACCTTGCGGGTGGCGGCACGGCGGCACTCCTGGTTCTCCTCCTCCGTAATGCTGCGCAGCTTCCACGGAACGGGCTTGCCCTCCGCATCCTTGAAACGAATGGAGACCACGAATTCCTCCGTGATCTCCGCCGGCGACTGACCCGCAAAAAACATGCTAAAATCGCTCATTTTCCTTCCTCCTCTTGTTTGTTCGTATTAGGCCAATGGGTTGAACGGGGTTTCGATCCGCACGTTCTCAAACGTAAACGCCACTTCTTCCTCCAGCGCCTCCGCTTCGGTATCCAGGGAAGCCATGATGACGCTGTCGAGGTTGACCCCCTCCAGGATGACCGTCTGCCGTCCGGTGGACGAGCCCGGATCCTCGTTGCGGACCTCGATCATGAAATAAGCGTCCTGTCCGGTCTGGATATATTCCATCATCAGCTCGCGGAACAGCGAGGTGACATAATAGATGGTCATCGTGCCGCTGCCCTTCCAGCCGATCGCCTTATGCTGGACGGCGCGCTGGCCCATCGTTTTCAGCTCAGCCTTCTCTTTCTCCACCGTAGCTTCCAGCGTTTTGATATAAAACATTTCCTCCATACGGTCGCCAATCTTGACGAATGCCTTGCCCTCTTGTCCCGAAATCGTATCGCTTGCACGTAAAAATGCCATCTTAGACCACCTTCACTTTCATGTATACTTTTTCAATTGCATCGACCGGTTGAACCTTGATATCGACGAACAGCACGTCACCCTCGGTACCTGGCGTCACCACAATATCCTCATTCGCGTTGAAGTTCTGAATCGCCCCGATATTCTGCAGGGAAGCGAAATACGCAGCGCACTCTGCCCAGAACAGCGTTCGGCCGTCCACATTGTTGTCGACTTTGCCGATGTAGGATTGCTCGAAGATCAGCTTCAGATCGTTCGCAATGCCGTCCAGAACGCGGACCACCCGGTTTTTGGAAAAATGGCGCGCCTTGGCCGGCTCGATCGACGTAAAGCTGTTAATGTCCTGCTCTACCACGGCTTTACCGCCGCTGTAGCTGAACAGGAATTCGCCCTTCGTCAAAGCTTCTTCAATTTCCGTATGGCTCAGACGAATATCGGTATCAACCGCTTCATCATAAGCCGCATACGTCAGAGACTCATTAACGGCTGCAGCAGCCGTGGCGCCCGTCACCCAGGCAACCGCCTTAATCTTGTCCACGATGGTGCCGTCGGTGAGGACAACGCCGTTTTTCACGCTGATAATGCCTTCGTAATCCGCCGCCGGATAATCCGGAAGCACGGCCTGCACCTTCTTGCCTTCCTGCTCGCGCAAGCGCTTGATGAACGCCGTATACAGCGATTTGAGGGTAGCGTCGTCCGAAGCCAACCCCACCGTCTGGAAGTCTTGAACCTCAAGCGCAGCCAGAAAATCGACATGATCTTGGTTCGTCACGGTCCCGTTCGCGCCGCCTGTCAGTGCAAATCCTGCCGTTGCGGCCAAATCGCCGGTATCCGGCGCGAAGGTTACATACAGATTCGGCTGCAGTTCCTCGGCGTTCGTAACGAGCTGCTTGTCCACGGCTTTGCCGCTCAGCAGGGTGCTGACGACGAACTTGCCCGCATCATCGACCGCGTTCTCGATCACGATGCGGATATCGTTGCCGCGCTCCCCGCCATGCCGAGCGGTCACGCTAAGCCCTGCTACGGCTCCTGCAGCTTGAACGCCGCTGTTCAGGCGGTACAGCAGAAGCGTTCCTGCCCGCTTGAGCGTTTCTTTTACCAGCAGCAGCTGAGGGGATGTGATATCGTAGCCCAATACCTCCAGCAGATTGCTGCCTGGGTTGATGGCGAGGAGCTTATGCGGCTCTCCCCATGGAAGCGAGAGTCCCAGCGCGGCGATCCCACGTTCGCCGACGCGTCCGATCGGCTGCTCCTGCGATGTGATTTGGGTGTATACCCCAGGTCTTACTTTGTTAGGTGTTGTCCATGTTCCTCCGGCCATTTAAATGACCTCCTTTTTCAAAAATGTGGTAAGCTGTTCTTTCGCTTGCTGGACCGTGTACGTCGTCTCTTCTGCCAGTATGGCGTTCAGCACATCCTTCTCCCGGTTGCTGAATTGCTGGGACTGTACCAGCTGGTGTTTCGTAAACGCCGGTGTTGCCTGTTTCTTGCTCATTTCAAACCGCCTCCTTGTTGTAAGGTTTGCATCTTTGGAACGGATTCGGCTGAATCCGAAGATACCTGAATAACATACTCTGCGCGGAAGTATCCTTCTTCCGCCGCAGCTCCTTCCCTCTCCGGCCGCTCCCATGCGACCGCCGCCGCCCGGCATGGTCGGCCTTCCACTTCGAGCTCCGTCAAGCTCTCCAGCATCTCGTCCATGATCCCCGCCACGGGCTGCCCCGCCGCAGGCTTATAAAAGATGCGGAAACGAAAACGAGCCGCATATCGTCGTTGCGATATCGGCTCGAATTCGGCTAGCGCCAGCTCAGTTTGGAAGTAAGGTGGTTCTGGTATAGGAACGGCATCCTCCCTGGAAATCAGGGGGATGCCGGGGAAGGAGCTGTTTAGTCGGGATGCTAGTGCATCCGTGATGTGTTGGGTTAGCATGGGGGCTCCTTTCGTTGGTTTTGATCTGTAAGTATTATCTTTCGTACACTAAAATATCATAGGTATTCTCTCGAATTCCGGGTTGAGTAGCACTCATATATATGGAGACACTATTACCGAAAAATTCTGAAACTCCTACAGAGGAAGGGCCTGAAGCAGTGTAAAATGATCCATTTGGCATATAGAATCCCACCACCCTTGTAAGATTTGAAATTTTACCTGGTATATCTTCGTATTTATGTAAATACATTAATACACCTGGTCGAAATCCTACATCGTATACAACTGGTCCACTCGAAACCACTTGTACACCCGAAACTGAAAAAGTCCTTTTGCCCTCAACTAGCTCACCATTTATCCCGAAAATATTAACGCCTGCGCGAATATTTCCTGGGATGAGATTCGGATCTCCTAAAATCGTAATTGCCGATGAATAATATCCTTCTGCCTTTGTTTGGTTAATCGTTCCGGGGATTACACTCCCCCCTGCCCCTCGATTCGGCATTGTCCCCGTCAATCCATTCCCACTTGCATTACTAAATGTCTTTCCAGCCAGAACATCGGCTGGATTCGCATTCCCTGTCGCTCGAATGACTCCTGCCATCTTAGCTACCAACTGCGCCCATGTTTCACTCGTGGATGCCGAGACGCCGATGGAATTGAGCGCGGCAACCACATTCGCTTTCTGCTCAACTCCAAGCTGCTTTCCCGCGAGCGCCTCGTCATACGCCGCCTTCACCGCCTTCTCCGTCGCAGCCACATTCTCCCGCGTGCCGTTGGTGGCACTCGACAGCTGCACGATCCCCTTCTCCGTCAGAGATGCGTCCGGAATGTCGACATTCACATTTTCCAAACCCTCCCGTACCTGACCGACGGCAGTATCAATCTTGTCCCAGTTCTCGTTCAGCATCGTCTCGATGTTGAATGTCTCGTTGCCATCCGTCATCGGGTCTTTTTTCAACAGTCCTAAATTCGGTGTGTTACTGGCCAATTCAGGCACCTCCTGCAAATTTGTTTAAAGGCATCTGTCCCAGCTCGTCCAAGGTCATGACCTCATGGATGTCGCGGATGAGCAGGTAATTGAACGCATACTCCACCGCCAAATGCGCCGGCTTGATCTCCTCGATCGCCGCCTTCAGATCCTCCAGGTTCGGCGGAATGCCGAGCGTGTCGACGAACTGGACGGTAAATCGCCATTCCCCCGGTTGAAACGTAACCTCGACCGCCCCGCCGTCGTAAGCTTCTGCGACATTCTTAACAAGCCGGCCCGAGAAGGTTCCGGCTCCGCGCAGCTTCGACTCCAGCACAGCCCGCCGCTGCTCCATCGGCTTCGCCCGGTCCGTCGGGATGCCGAGCTCCTCCTCCCAGCGGTCGAGCCCCCAAGTCGCGGTACGGACGAAGAACTGGTCCGCGGCTTCATTGAGCGCTTGATACAGCGCATCCAGCTCGCTCCCCTTGGCCTCCATGTCCGACTGCATGACGCGGGACGTCTCGTAGTAAGCCGGCAGATATGAAAACAGCTCGCGTCCCCGCAAGCTGTTGATCCTCGCCTTATTCACTTACGCTCACCGTCCCCAGCACCGCCACCTGGCCGGAGCCGATTTCGATGTTTTGCTGCTCGGCATGGCCGTTAATCGTCAGCTCCGAATAGTCGACGATGATCGGGATATCCAGCAGCACGGCTGCAATACGTGTATACCGGACAAGCGGATCCTTCCGGTTAAACGCGATTTGCTGCAGGTAAGCCCGGACCCCTTCCTCGATCAGCGCCCGGATTTCCTCAATCGTGGACGGCTGCTCCTGGGTGCGCTGCACCTTGACCGAGATATGAATCTCGACTTCCTCGGCCGGCATGACGGTGACGATAGGACCTGCCGGGGCCGTCCCCTCCCCTTGTCCATCCTGCGTTGGGTCGATATGCTGCTGGACGGCATCCACGATCTCCTGGCTAGCCGCCCGCTTATCCGTGTCCAGCAGATAGAGGCCGACCGTCCCCGGTCCGGCCCACAGCGGGGCGACCTCCACGCCGCCGACGCCGGGGATTTCGCTGGCCCACTGCATATACTGCGCTTTGTTGCCGCTGGTCCCCTGGCTTCTGACCTTTGCGTAAAAACGTTCCAATAGCGACTGATCCGTCTCAATATCAGTGCCGCTTCGCGTCGGCTCGGGATTCGTCACGGACGTGACGCCGCTGACGGAGGTCATCATCAGCTGGATGACCCCTGCCGGCACATTGCCGCTCTTCCCTGGAGTTACGGCACGGATCGGAGCCGTTCCGGTACCGTCCGGTCCCAATGTAACACTCGCAGTCGTGACATACTCTACCGAAGACTCCCCGGTCGTCTCGTCGGCCGGCGTTGCCACATACGTTCCCTTCGGGACGTTCGTGCCCGGTTTCCCCGTAAACACGACACTTCCCGATGAAGCTACCGCCTCGCGTCTTGTCACGCCATGCTCGGCGGTCCGAAGATCCAGCTCGGCTGAGCGGATATCCGGGGAGTCGCTGGCCGCCGTGCTGGCAAACCCTCGGCGAAGCAGCTCCTGCGCCCACAGGGCCGCTTCGGACAGCATGAACGCCACCGGCGCCTGCGCATCCCAAATAAAAGAGCCCTCGGATTTATCGATATCCGAAGGCACTTTTGCCAACATGCGGTTCAAAATGTTCTCTTCCGTCTGTTCCTGCAAATACATCGGCACATCGGCCATCAGGTCATCACCACGCTTTCTATCATTTCCGTCTCATCCCGTACGCTCGTGATGCGGCAGCTGAAACGGCAGGCTTCCCCTTCCCATTCAAACTGGAATTGATCCACGCTCTCCGTGCGGGCATCCGCCAGCAGCGCTTCAGATACCATCCGCCGGATTTCGCTCTCCAATAGCGGACGGCCATGCCCCTTGCCGATCAGCTCCTCCAATTCACTGCCATAGCCGCGTGAATAGATCAAATGCCGGTAGCGCGGGGTTCGAATCGTTTTTTCACACCAGATAACCCATGCATCCTTCTCATCCGCGGCAACCAATTTGCGGGTTGGGGTCATGACAAATTCTCCTGCTTCAAAATCAAACCGCCAGCTCCGCCCGAACACGGCCCCGTGATCTTCGGACGTTTCAGGCCCAACTGAATCGGTCCAGATCATGTCCTCCGTTTCGGGAAACAAATTAGCCATGGCCGCTCACCACCTTGCACACCACGACGACGTCATGGCCGCCGTTGACGCGAACCGCCAGCACTCGATCGCCGGGGCGTAATCCTTGGTTCAGCTTCCACTGTGCCTCCTCCACTTCCGTTTCCTCCAATTCCAAAGAGACGGCCGTCTTGCCGCCATCTCCGCTGATCGTTCCTTCTACGGTTCGGCGAGGCAGCGACAATTGGCCCGGAAGCTCGGCAACCATATACTCTTGCAGCTCATGCTTGAAATCATCCAGCTTGAGTCCGGTCGAGGTTATCGTGCCGAGTACGGCTCCCACTCCGCCGATCGCTTGGCGGGTCTGCTTATGGAAGGAAGACAGCAAGGAGGATGCCAATTGTCCATAGGGGTCTTTACTCAAGATAAAACCTCCTTTTTACATCATCATAGCTCCCAAGCTCCAGCATCATGCTTCCCGGATTGCCGAGCTCCCGGCTGACCGAAATCACAAGCAGCTTCGACGAACCGAGCATGACGGCATCTCCTGCGCGAATCGTGTTGATATCAGGAGCGTTTACCGTAATCGTCTCCCGGATCCCTCGGAGCCTGCTTCGGGCCAGCTGACGCGCGGCCGCGGCGGATTTCACCTCATCGTCCTGGATGATCGCCTGCAGCTGCCCGTATTTGGCGATATCCTTCTCTTCGATGGCCATTACCTTCGAAGGGACCTCCTTCCCGGTCTCGCTGGCCGATGTTGCCAGCACCTTGACTTTGGTCGCCGCCCCTTCGAGCGTCCGCTGCTGAATCGTATCGGTTAACGTCTCTAAGACATATACCTCGCGGTTTGACCCCAGCTCATACAGCTCAAGTCCCGAAGGGATCATGCGCGGATGGTACAGCTTGCCGCCGGCCTTGGCCGTTTCCCGCAAATCCGCGAACATGCTGGCATAGATCGACTGCGTCCGGTAAACGGAGCGTCCGAGCTGTTTTTCGGTATCGGGCAGATGGGCGAGCTTGATGTTCCAGTCGGCCGCGTACTTTTTGAAGCGCTGCGTTGCCGTCTGTTTTGCCGGGAACAAATATTCATCCTCGGATTTATCCAGATAGACCGTCCGGTCATAGATCGTCAGCGTCATCCGCTTCACGCCGTTGTTCGTAGTCTCCGCTTCCCAAACCACAGCCGGATGGAGCAGGGGAACATAATCCTTCTTCCCATAGGGAATACCGCTGATCCGAATCGCCATCCCGGGCGAAATCGGCGGCAAGTCCGGCGTCACCACCAGGTTCACCGTGCCTTGATAGGCGACCTGCTCCAGCGAATCCCTTAAGTTGATAGCTTCCACCAGAGGCGACAAATCGTATTTGTCCTGCAAAATCACTTTATAACTCATGGCAGCACCAGCTTTTGACCGGGTTTAATGGCATTTGGATTGTTGCCGATCGCTTGCCGGTTCAGTGTATAGATCTGGTTCCATTTCGAGCTGTCCCCGAGCTCCAGCTTGGCGATTTTGGAGAGGGAGTCCCCCGGCTTGACCGTGTAAGTCTTGCTCTTCTCCTTCATGTCGGCCCGCGGCTTTTTGTTGATGCCCGATGCGCCGGCGGTTTTCGCTACTTTCATCTCACTCCACGTCCGGAGGGTCAGGTCGAAATACACATCCCCCTGCTCCCCGCCGCGAAACGTCGTTTGATGGGAAGCCACGAACACCGGTACATTGACCGCGGTTTCGGTAATGATAAACTGAATCGGCGTTTTGGACACCAGGAACTCATTGAGCGTATTCATGGCCGTTTGCGGTTTCGGGTGCGAATCCCGGCTTCCTTTGCAGTATGATTCGTCGAACTCTTTTGGAAAAAAAGAAGAGAAGGATATTTCCTTGATTTTGTTTCCCTGCGGAAAATCAAACTCGCCAAAGGTTAGAATCGTTGCCGTTTCAAAGCCCTTTTGCCGTGAAATGGTCACTTCCTCGGGATTAACCGGAAATATAAATTCCTTCCCCTTGCCGTTCTTCAAAATAAACTCCATCGCCGGCCCCTCCTTTCCGTTAAAATGCTGCTAAAGTTTCTTGCCTGCCTAGTGCCTCCAACCGTTAATATGGCATAGACGCAGCCGGCTTCCGGTTCTGGGATGCTTTCATCAACTCCGCTCTCAGGCGCTGCCCGACCTGCAGAATCAATCCCTCCACATCCACCGGATGCTCCTCACGCACCGTAACCTGCACCGCTCCAGGCGGAAGATTATAGTTGGTTGTCGCCTCCGTTTTGGAATCCCGCAAATATCCCGTCAGCGCGCTCATTTGCTCCGGACTGATCTGAACCATCTGCGGCGACATCTGCTTGCCGGCGGCATACGCCTGGCTCCGGGCGGGATCAATGGCCGGTGGGCCAAACGATGATCCGGAGTATGGAAGGACTGGGGCGGATGGCGGGCGTGGGGTTGCCGGACCTGCAGGTATTGCTGGTGCCGGATTGGCAATCATGGAGCTTGGGGCAGAAACGGCTGGTGCTGCCGGCTTCGGAACCGGTTTGGCCTCGGCAACAACGTCCTTTTTCTTTTTTCCGAAAGAGAACGTGTTGGAGAACCATTTCGATACCTTATCCCCGCCCGATTTGAACGTTTTCGTGATCCCGTTAATTGCACCGCCGATTTTTTCGCCCACGAAGCTTCCGACAGCGCCGCCGACGGTCGAACCGACCAAGGTGCCGGCCACCGGGATAACGGACCCGATCGCACCGCCGATCGTTGCGCCTATACCACCGCCAACGGCAGAGCCGATCGCTTGATTACGCTCTTTTCCGGGCTTGGCCGCCGCAATATCGTTAACGTCAGCTAAGAAGCCTAAAGGCCCCAAAATTCGCTTGCCTGCTCCCTTTAAAAAGCCGGAAGCAAGCTTGCTTGGAGCTGCTCCTGCTGACACCTTGGAAGCAGCAACCTTTGGATCTGCTGCTTTCGCCGCTTGCGAAGCTGCCCCGTTGTCCGTGCCTTTAGCCGCTCCAGATCCCGTACTGCCAGTGTCCGCTATTTTATCGGCCGGTGTCGCGGCAGCCCTGCTGCCAGGATTCGCCACTGCTTGTGCAGCCGCACTGCTTCCTGCGCTTATCCCGCTGGTCGCAGGGGCGCTACTGCCACCACCGCCGCTGCCACCGCCAAAAAGCGCACTTCCGCTTTTCCAGAAGTCTCTGGCTCCTCCGAGAATCCCCGTACCTGCATTACCTACGGTTTCAATCAAATCCCCCGCGGCAGCGATCGTTCTAAATCCCCTTCCCTTTCGCTGCCTTCTCCCTCGCTCCACTCTGGATTCTTTGGGGTAGGAGCTCTCCGAATTGGAGGAGTCTTTGTTCGCTTTAGTATCATTTCCAAGCCAGGCATCGCCTACCTTTTTCGTCTTATCGCGCAGCTCGCCTACGCTTTTAGCACCGCCGCCGAATGTTTTCATTGCGCCAAACATATCGATGGCATGATCAAGCTTGGATTTCGGCTTCTGAGCTCCGCCCCCGCCGCCAAGCTGCAGTTTCGCAAGCGCGTCGGCAAGGCCCTTCAAGGCAACTGTATTTTCTTTAAGTGCCTTTACTAAGGGATCAAAGTTAAGCGGCTTGGCGGAATGCTTGACATTCACGTTCATATTCACGTTCCCCGAAGCATTGATCACCTGCGATTTCACGCGGTTGATCTTGGCCAGCAGGTTGTCCAGGCCTTTGGAGGCGCGGTCCTTCAGCACGATTTCCGGTGCCATGCGGGTTCTGCCGATTCGCAGCACCCGGCCCTGGATGCGTTCGAAGTAGCGCTCCATGGCGCGCAGCTCGCGGTTCGCCTTGATGACGTTTTTCGGATCAATGACTAGATTCATCCGGTAGTTCATGGCTTCAGCCATATCGATTCACCTCCTCACATTTCGCTCTGATCAGCGAGCCGGTCCATTTCCTCCTGGGAAAAAGCGAGCAGCAATAAGCGCTCGCCTCGCGGCAGCCGCCAAAACTCTCCGGGGCGAAGGTGATGCCGGGCCCATAAGTGGTACAGCATCGTAGTCATTCCCCCGGAGCCGATCAGTTTTTTAGGTCGGCGATCTCGACTCCGAAGCCGGACAGCTCAAGCACCTTATCGCCGACGGCATCCAGCTCCCCGGCCAGCAGCATCCGGCGGACCGCCTGCTCTCCGCCCGACAGCTTCAAGCGGCTGGTGATGCGCGGATCGCCCCAGCCGTTCAGCGTCAGCCCTTTGACGGACAAGCTCCCGGTCGCTTCCGAAATCAGGAGCGCGTTGAACGTCTCCGTATCCACCTTCTCATCCACCACGCCTTTCACGTTCCGGCGGACCGTGCAGCGCTCGCGGATGCTGTCCACCTTGCTCGAAGTCAAACCGTGCAGCACGATCTGCATATCGAGCCGCTTGATGCGCACCGTTTCCTCCGGCAGCTTCTCCGCCGCCTCGAACAGGCTGTCCAAAATTTGCTCTTCGCTCAAATGCTCGTTCAAGCTCATATCGTCGTCCCCTTTCGCGATTCTTTAGCCTTTCAATCGTTCACTCCATCGATTATTCAAGGTGTGAACCATTCATCTCTTTTCCCATAAAAAAAGCAGCATCTCCCAACATTCACGGCATGAATCATCGATCGATGCTGCATGTATCTTTTTTTCACTTTTACGATAAAATCATTAATCCGCCGAAATCGGGTCGAGCAGCTCGTACCCCTCAAAGGTGAACGATGTCTCCTCCTGCACTTCTTCACCCGCAGTCCAGTTCGCGAGCTGGATCTTGTCCGGCATGCAGCGGATCAGGCGCACGCGCTCGTGACCGTACGATTCGGGATCGTCCAGCTTGGAAATAATATCGAACTTCGTAAAGCCGCGGGCGATCATGTCCGATGTGACCTTATAGCCGCTCATCGTGCCGGTGCCTTTTTTGCTCCCGCTCTTATGCACCGTCCAGTCGTTGCCGACCAGCTTCAGCTCGCGCTTCTCAAGCTCCACGCTCGCTTCCAGCTTGTTAATATGCGTCTGCCATACCCCGTCGATATAGGCCTGGCCATACGTTCCCATAATGACTCTTGATGCATCCAACATAGATATTCCTCCTCAGCATTTTTGAATGATTGGATATGGATTGGACCTCACGGTACAGTAAGCCGAACCGTCCGGACTGATCCCACCCGTTTCGTCCCGAATCGTCCTAAGCTCGTGCGACGCGGCTCTTTAGGTTACCGGAGGCCATCTTCCTTTACTGCACGTAAAACGTGCCGAACAGCTGCTCCATCACATCGGTCAGCTTCACGTTCCATTGCAGGAACACTTGATCCGGCTCCGGCTGCTTCACGGCGGAATCGCCGTAATAGGCAGGATCCAGAATGACGTCATAGCCGTCCGGCTCGATGACGTTGCTCAGCGACAGCTGGCCCAAATATTCTTTCACGGCGCCGATCAGGGCAAGCCTTCCTTCCTCGGTGTTATTCACCTTGCCGATGTACGTGCCTTCGGCGGCCGCCTGCAGATCGGCATGAATGGCGTCCATGACGCGGATCGAACGGATTTTCTTCCACGCATTGTTCTGGCCCTCCGCCGGATTCACGAGCGTATTGATGCCGCGCAGGGCTTTCACCTGACGTCCGTCAAAAATCAGCAGGAAAACGCCGTTTTGAACCGCAAGCTCCTGTTCCGAGCGGCTCCAGCGGCGGGTGACATCCTCAAACGGCGTCACCGCGTATGTAGCGGACTGGTTCAGCCGCTGACCTGCAATCAAACCGGCCACATAGGCGGCCGTCTGCGCGGAGCTGTAATCGACGCCGGACAAGCGTACGCCGGTGCCGACGTTCACAACGCCTTCGTGGTTTAGCGCAAGCGAACGGGCAGCAGCAGTCTTCGGCGCATCCTTGGCCACATCGTCGGCCGCGCTTCCGCCGAATACGGCCATAACCCCGCGGCCTTCCTGGCGGAGACGCTTCACCCAAGCGGCAAAGCTCTGAAGCAAGGACATGTCGGCCGCGTAGTCCAGCGCCACGACATCGAATTGCTGGCCTTGGGCGGCTTCTTGAAACTCAAGATAATCCGCATTGGTAATTCCGCTGTTGCCGCTGGTTCCGCCGGTGAATGCCGCGCCGTTGACGTCGGCAGGCACTGCGCTGCCATCGCCGAGCACGGTTGCGCTCACCCAGACGTTCTCATCATCCTCATTCACCTTCGCAGCGATCGATGCGGCCGTACCGTCCGCGCCAACATAGGTGCCGAGCAGCTTGGCCCCTTCATACAGCCGAAGCTCCCGAGCGGCCGGATCCATCAGCGACGGCTGAATCGTTACCGAGAAGCCGTTTCCGCGGCTGCCCGGGTATTTAGCCTGAAGCTGCAGCACATCGGACGGCGTCGCTTCGCCATTTTGCAGCGTAACGGATGCAGCCGAAGCCGTACTGTCTGCAAGACGGTACGCGAGCAGCTTTTTCGGACCGCCCAGCATCGCCAGATACAGCGTCCGATAAGCGGTTGCTCCATTATCTTGATCTGCGGAGAACGACTCGCCGATCGCATGCTCGCTTCCGATCTCGACAAACTCGCGTACCGGCCCCCAGTTCGCTTTAACGGGAACGATGACCGTTCCGCGTGCGCCGCCCTGAATCGCTGAGGCTGCCGCCGCTTTAAAATTCATATACAAACCCGGCAATACCGGTTTATTCGTGCTCTCCCATGTTCCTCCCGCCATGATTAATCCACCTTCGCTTTCATAAAATGTTTGATTTGATCCTGCACCTCGGCCACAGTAAACAGCTCGCCCGCTGCTCCGTACATTGCGCCGGCAATGACTTCCGGCCGGACGCTGAACCGCTCCTTGGCATGAGCCGTCAACTCAGCCAATGTGTAACGCGGTTCGCTGCCGCTGTTCCCTTCCGTCTTGGTTGATTTCTTACCCGACATCTCGAGTCCCCCTTAATTTAAAATCGGTTGAACATGAACGCGGCGAATCCTTGCGGCTTCCTGCGCCGAACGCATTTGCCGTTGGATGAGCGTCAGCTTGAGCTGACCGTTCAAGATCGCATCGGCCTCCAAATTGCCGGTAATACCGGCGACGGTCAAATACTGGCGAGCCTCGGAATCAAGCGGTAGCTGAGCCTGGGAGCCGAGCGACTCCACCAGCGAAAATGCTGTAAGCTGTTCATGCTCAGAAGAAGTAGATGCCACATGACCTGTGAAGCTCTTGCTGATTTCGTAGACGGAGGCTCCCGCCATCTTCGTCTCGCACCCTGACAATCGCCACAGCACGGCATGATCTTCCCGATCCGCCGGCCATGACGTCCGGTAAACGCTCCAGCTGCTTCCGAGCTGCTTCGAAGTCCACGCGATCAGCGCGGAAAGCCATTCATCCGGTTCGCCGATGCTTCCGGAGTCCCCGCCGCTGGCTGACGCCTCCGGGACATAAACGCCGAAACGGATAACCCGGATCATGCGGCCCAGGCCGGAATCCCATTGATCCGCCTCCGGAACGCCGAGATAATGAAGCTTGAAGGCGCGGTTCTCCAGACCTGTTACCCGCTTGCGATGCAGTCCCTGTATGAGCCGCTCCGCCTGCGAATCCAGCTGACGGGAGACGATAGCCTCGCCCGCGTACAGCTTCAGCCTAATCACCTGCCGGTAACCGGCCCAGGGTGATTTCCATACATCCTCGCCAAGCAGCAGAACCGCAAAAAAATCATCTACAGCGATTTCGGGCGGATGCACGTCATAAATTCGTCCCGCAAGCTCCGGCACCAATTCCATAACGGCCTGTTTGATCGCCTCTCTCATCGAAAACACAGCCGAGGCTCATCCGGCATCCGTTGAAAGAACGGCTTGCCGATCAAATCGTTCGTTTGCCTATTCATACGGCCCCTCCTTCCTGTGTTGTAATAAAACGGGAATGAGGCCAGGGAGCTTGTCCGCATAAAAAAACCGGCTCTATGGCCGGTTCACATTTCCTGTGTGAGGTTAACGGTGCTGCCCTTTCGCTTCATTCCCGATGCTATAATCTTACACCGGTTCGCACCAAGCGAAGACGGGGAACCGGCGAACATTCGGCGAAGTTTGGGATGATTTGCGGCGGTAAAAAGACGATACCTTCGATAATGCTGTCACCGCCTTATTTAAACGACGGCTATAACCATCACCAATCACTGTAGCAAACTTTTTCACTGCCTAATTTAATATCGTTTCTTTGCACCAGCGACCCGTTAGCAGCATCGTCTAAACACTCTATATGCAGTTTACGGTTTACTGAAATGCTAGGAGCTCTCATCCTATGTATGGGCCCTGGCTTTGAAGAGCCGTCAGCCTGTGAGCGTGTTTAGTCAATCTCCCCGTTCTATTCAGCGCTCGGGAGCGGGACATGGGTCTATTCCGTTCATATTCTCAACAAGCTCCTTGTCAACGCACAGGACGTATCGAAAAAAACCGACCCTCAGCAGAGTCGGTTTAGTCCCGCAGCCATCCATCTATTGTATAAGAGTCATCCATCCATTGTCTAAAAGTCATCCATCTCTTGACTAAAAAAACCTCCAAGCAATCGCCCAGCCAATCAACCTTGCATGATCCGCATTCCCGCGTCGGAACTCCCCCGATCATGGGCCGCGTTTATCGCACGGCGCCTACCGCCTGCGCCCCTTCATTCTTTTTCAGCCGGGTTAAGGGCTTTACGAGGGTATCCAGCGATAACAGGCCCAGATCGGCAAGAACCAGCGCCATTTTATAAAAAGCTCGGGTGCGGATTTTTACATACGTGTCTTTGCTGACCGGCGGGTCAAAAATATGGTTGTACACCTTGTAGTCGTACACATCGTCCTGCTTCATGTACCGTTCCCTTATCAGCAGCTGCTCGCGTTCTCCCAGCCGCTCCACGATCGATTCGATCGTTTCGCAGTAGTGCTTCCTTGCCGCAGGCATGTCTACATTATATATCGCTACCTTTGCCGTCTGATCCGAGGTCACATTCGTCGGTCCGTGGAACCGCTCGGTGTAAGAGGCCGTCACGCTCGCTTCCCTCATTTCAAACGTTATCGTTTTATAAATTCGATACTTCTCGAATACCGCCTCAATCGCGTATTGGGTTTTTCTGCGATCCAATTCAGGTAACATATGATTCATACCGTTTCACTCCCCATTGATGGTTTATCCTGGCTTTCCTTTGCCATTTGGCAGAAAATCAAGGCCATGCCGACTGTTCGTATATTTGTTCGTATTTTTCGTAATAATACCACTATCTGGAGATCTTCGTAAACGTTCAAATGGGCGGCTAAATTCCAGAAATGGGCCTTATCGCTCTCTAATTCTTGCCTTTTGGCAATATTCCTTTGTTTTTATTTTACCTGTTGGCAAAGGTGGCGAATGGGTTTATACTATAAACAGAGGTTACAGATGGATTATGGTGAGGAGTGGCCGGAGCGTGGATCACAGATTTGGAGCATACTTGAAGCAGATCAGGGAAGACAAAGGCTTAAGCATCAATCAACTCGCACAAGCCGCTGACATCAGCGGATCGCAAATCTCGAGAATCGAGAACGGGCTGCGCGGCATTCCAAAGCCGCAGACGCTTCGCAAAATCGCCGACGCGCTTGAGATTCCCTATGAAGAACTGATGAGCAAAGCCGGCTATTTGGACTCGGAGCTTTCCCTGCATGAGGACCTGACCGTTCCCGACTGGGCCACGGCCAAAGATAAACGGGATTTCAAAAAAATGCTGGAGGACGACGGAGAGCTGATGTTCGACGGAATCCCGTTAAACCAGGAGGACAAGCAGCGCATCAAGGATGTGCTGACCGGCTTATTCTGGGAAGCCAAGCAGATGAACAAACGGAAAAAATAGCATGTCATGAAGGAGTACATAGCGATTACAACCCTACGACAACCCATAACAATCTCGATATTGCAGGTGAACCGGCATGGATGATCTTTTACAACCGTTAATCCGTCAGCTTGTCAGAAAACATCATACCAACTGTCCCTTCGAAATTGCGGCTTCGCTCGGCATTCATGTCCGGTACACGGACCTCGGCAAGACAACGAAGGGGCTGTACTTCCGCAAATTAAGACGCAGGTTTATCGTCATTCATAGTCAACTGCCGCCGCAGTGGCAGCGCTTCGTCTGCGCCCATGAGCTCGGTCACGATCGGCTCCATAAGGGAATCAGCCGATTTTTCCTTGAGGAGCATTCCTACTTCAGCCCAGGCAAGCTGGAACGTCAGGCGAATCGGTTTGCGGTTGCGTTGTTGACGGCGGATTTGACCATTGGCCCGGGAGAGTCGCTGCATGAGTTCTACCTTCGGGCAGGCATTCCACAGGAAATGCTTTTATTTTTTAGACTCTAATCGAACATACGTTCCGATTCAGTGAAACCTTTAACCTATCATGATCCAATCATGTACGGGAGGCAGACACGCGAATCTGTGAGTGGCGCATTCGTAGAAAAGCCAAAAGCGGCTGCACAGCAGCCGCAATTCTCCACATCTGCGTGGCGTTTGTATGCTTGGCGGAATACAGGAGGGGACTTACCGGTTAGCGGGCGAACGGATGCCTTCCATCAAGAAGCCGACCATCTGCTCCAGTGCTTGCTGCAGCGTCAGCCGGCCACCGGAAGCATACTGGTCGATCAGCTGATATAATGCCCCTACATATACCTGAATGAACAGCTCGACATCAAAAGGACGAAAGATGCCTGCAGCAGCCCCCTCGTGAATAATCAGCCGGATATTCTCCCAGCCTGTATTCATGTAGGCATCGATTTGCCTCCACTGCTCCGGGTACCGGAGCTCCAATTCCTTCATCACGCGAATATCGTGGAAGGCGACGCCTTGCGGAAGGAGCGTTAATGCCAGGAATAGCTTATCCGTTAAAGGAATCGAATCGTCCTTCATCAGCTTCTCCTCCTCCGCCATCATATTCCCGATGGACTGGACCACGATATGGTCGACCAATTCCTCCTTGGATTCAAAATGCTGATACAGGGTCTTCGTGCTGATCCCGAGACGGCCTGCAACATCCCGAATGGAGAACTTCAGGCCCCGCTGGGCAATCTCCTGAACGGCGGCCTCGGCGATTTTGTCCTTCATAGCGCCACCGACTCCTTCTCGTTCACAGAATGTCCGCTTCCGATCAGCCTCGGCAGGAAGAAGAGCGGATACAGCATCAGGAACAGATTCGGCAGCCACCAGAAGAGATCGAAATCAAGCCGGATGCTCCAAAATGCAATGGCCTGCAGCCCTGAGCAAAACGTTAGCACGAGTGAAACCAGACACCACGGCCGCCATTTAAAATGGCCTTTCCTGTAGAGATACATGCTCCATAAGCCGGTTCCGGAGATCAGCAGATCCAGCGGAAGGAACGATAAGTTCCACGCCACCAGCAGCGGATTGTCATAATCCTGATACAGATACTCCCTCGGAATCAGGCTCAAGCCGATGAGCAGCCAGTATATAATAAATCCGATATCGGTAGCGAGCATCAGTGATTTTAATGTTCGGTTCATCCCCATCCTCCTTTGTCCATGATCTATTATCCATTCTCAGTCCTCACGCAGAAATCACGGAAAACAATTTGGTTTATTTGTTTTCCATCTTACCCCACCTTCTTCTCATAATCAAGAGCGATTTAGGCATGGCTTTATAACAACCGACTGACTGCATACAAAAACAGCCTCCGCTCTGCCGGTATGTAACCGACAAACGGAAGCCGTCTTTTTAGTTGTTTAGAGTTTTTGGCCGGGCTTGGCCCTCTCTAACTGGCCCTATTTTGCCTGTATTAAAACCGGCAAACGGGAGCCGTCTCTTAGCGGATTATGGTTCCGCTGACGGGCTGTTGCCCTCCCTCTTAGCCGTTTATACTTTCGCCTGGACCTGTTGCCCTATGTCTAGCCCTCAATCCGGCCGACCGGCTCAGCGCGTCAATTCCCCAGCGGTTCAAAGATCGCGGCCTGCCGCTTGCCAATCTTCATATACTGGAGCCTTCTGAAACGGTCATGCTTTAATTTCTGGCCTTTGTCGGAAATGACTGCGACCACCGAGCAGGCGGGATCGAGAATCGGGTGAAGCTGATCGAAAAAGCGCTGAACCGGCTCTCCGCTTCCGCCGCTCCAGCTGACCAAGTCCCCGTAAGGGAGATCCGTCATAACGATGTGAGTTCCTCTGGCTCGGTCCAGCCCCCCCTTCGGATCCGTAATATCGCTCTGGAAGCATGCCGCTTCTTCGATCGCGGATTCGGCGATCAGCTCCTTCAGGCGAGTTGCGCTTTCCAGCGCATCCCGATGGGACGGCTTTCCGTATTGTTCATACAGCGACTTGATCTGCTCGGCTCGCTGCTCGAGCCCCTCCTTACGCAGCAGGGACAGGTTTTTTCCCGCGATGGGGAGCACATCGGGCTGAATATCCGAGCCGATGATCCGGCCCAGCCGCCGTCCATGGAGCATCCCGACCACGGTCAGCAAATACGCGCCTCCGCAGCAGGGATCATATAACGTGTAGGGGCCCTCAGCCCCCTTTTGTTCCAGAAGGTGAAAGCATCGCTGAGCCAGCTCGCTTGCCAGTCTTACGGGAAACGAGGTTGTGCCTCGAGCGTTGTATAGCACCCGGCCGCTGGCAAAATCCTCGAAACTGCGCGGTGCCGATTCATATAGGTATTCCATGGCCATAATTCCTTCCATCTCTATTCATGCAGCTGCATCCTTATCCTGATTAGATTCAACTAAAGATTAACACCGATTCGCCGGATCTCCAAACCCTTTGAAGCAAGCAAGGCAGCGATGCGGCCGTTACCTCCCCGCAGCCCAAAGAAGCAACCCTAGGGCGAACCGACACGCGGGTCTCCTGAGGGTTGCTCCCATTAACTTGATCATTAGGTCGGACGAGCAAAGGGCTAAAGCCCCGACCGGTCCCTCATTCGCTCATCTGCCGCCGATGCTAACCGCCTCTTTCCCCTGCATATTGTCCATGCGGACAAGAAACAGATTATCGCTCCAAATGGACATGTAATCATAGGCCGTCGTGCCGTACACATTTTTGAAATGCCGGTTCAAATGCGCAAGATCCGTAAATCCGCATTGTGAAACGGCGAGATATACGTCGCGGCTATCCTCGATGAGATGCTTGGCCCGCTCCACCTTGCAGTTTAAGTAATATTGGTAAGGCGACATGCCGGTGTTCGCTTTAAAGGAACGGATGAACTGATATTTGGACATGCCGAAAGCCAAGCTGATTTCATCCAATCGCAGCACATGATCCAGATGCTCCTGCATCAGCGCCTTCGCCTTCTTGGCAAATCCGCTGTCCCGCTTACCTTCAAACCTCAGTATATCTTCATTAAAATGCCCCGCCAGCCGCAGCAGCAGCTCGCTGCACAGCGCCTCCGGCTTGCCGGTGAATATCGCCCTCGTTACATTCAGAATGCTCTGCCTTAGGCCGGCATGATACACGATCGGCGTATGGAAGCGGATGATGTCCCTCTTCTGGATCAGCTCATGAAACAGCTGCGGATGAATGTAGATCATCACATAATCAATGCCCGTGCGCTCCTGCGACCAGCCGTCATGGCTCTGCTCCGGATGAAACAGCATCACGCCGCTTTGATAGGAAGCTTGCTGGCTTCCGTCGAGGGAATACTTCTGAATTCCGCGCAGGGTGACGCCGAGGGCGTACTCCTCGTGGTAATGCTTCTTATATTTAAAATCGGTAAAGCTCGCGGACAGCGCCGTGATGCCGCACGCTTTTTTATAGATAAACCGCTCCATCTTCCATCACCCCCTCAGAAGATTCGGTAGGTCCGACACGACGATGGCCGAATACAGCAGGAACAAAGCCAAAACCGTGTTGGTCGTTCTCCGGTATTTTTGCAAAACACCCTGAAACAGATTGCCGCACACCGCCCAGGTCATATATGCAGCCAGCCCGATCAGCGAAACAGCGACAACGAAGGCGGAAATGACCGGCCCCTCGGTATAATAGGGCATGACATAGCTCGGAATGACCGTAAGGGTGAACAACACGACCTTCGGATTCAGAAACTGCATCAGAAACCCCGATGTGAAGGAAGCCGTCTGGTTTGTCGACGCGTTGGATACGTCCATATGGTATACCTGGTACGCCAGATACAGCATGAAGAGACAGCCTACCACCCGCAGCACCGGCAGGATGAACGGCATTCCGGAGGACAGCGTCTCGCCGAGGACGACAGATAAGGCAATCAACAGGAAAAAAGCGATCGATGCCCCGGCGATATAGCGGAGCGTTCGTTTGATCCCCGACTGCTGGACTGATGCCAGAATGACGATATTCGACGGCCCCGGAGAGAACGCAACGATAAAGCAATAAATAAAGAATGAAGAAAAGTTCATGACCTGCATCTCCTCACAAGGAATTCCCTTGCATTATAGAGCCGCCGGCCGAAAAGGGTATAGTACATTATTGCGCGTTAAACAACTGCTCTGATGCTCCATTGACCGGATCCAAAGCCTTTTTCAACCCGCCTGAACGTCCGTTTGCTCCGCCTTCGGCTGTTCCTGAGCATGGGCGCCGCCCGACAGGTTCAACAGCACAACCCCTGCGATGATCAGCAGAATCGAGAATATCTTCAAACCGTTAATTTGTTCCGAAAAGAACGAATATCCGATCAGCGTGATGATCATAATGCCGAGGCCAGACCAGATCGCGTACGCCACCGAAATTTCAATCTGCTTCAGGCTCAGCGTCAGAAAGCTCAGGCTGCATACATAAAAAACGACCAGCAGCACGCTCGGCAGCAGCTTCGTAAATCCCTCCGACATTTTCATATTAATGGTCCCGGCAACTTCAAACAAGATCGCCAGAGCTAAATAAAACCAGTGCATCGTTTCATTTCTCCTTTCCCTGCCCCGCGGCGATGCCGAACAGCAGGATATCCATGATCGACTTCAGCAGCTCGCCAAGCGGCATCTGATGCTTCACCGTTGCCCGGGAGTCGTACATTTGCTGGATTGCGCCCAGATACAGATCGATAAACAACGGAAGCGAGATCGGCTTGATGACGCCTTCCGCCATCCCCTGCTCCATCAGCTTGCTGACGATGCCCCACTCTTCTCTGAAAAAGGTATCGAGCTTCTCCCATTGGTTATAATGAAACTTTTTGAGATCCGTCAAAAGGCGCATATCCATCTTCTCAAGCTCTTGCGGCAAACAGATCAGGATTTGATGGATTTTCTCCAGAACGCCCAGCTGTCCATCTTCCGCAATTTCCCGCTCCCGCTGCTGGATATGCTGAATTAAGCTATCAACGATCGACTCGACGATCTCTTCCTTGGAGGAAAAATGCTCATAAATAGTCCGCTTGCTGATCGCAAGCCCCTGCGCCAGATCACTGACGGTAAAGGCAAATCCCTTCTGCTGGATCAAACGCATCGTTTCTTTCAAAATACGCTCCCGCATATTCGAGCCTCCTTGTTCTTCTTACGTTGAGCCACTTGGATACAGCGCTTCACTTCCGCTTTGCCCCTGACCGGGTTGTCGTCCGCTCAAGGCGCGCTTTGTCTTTCCTGTTCTTATCCCTCAACGTGTGCTTGGTCTCTTCTGTTCTTGTCCCCTCAACGTGTACTTTGTCGTTTCTGTTCTTGTCGCCTCAAAACCGTACGTTGTCGTTTTTGTTCTTGTCACATCAGAGAGTGCTGTTCTGTGTTGTTGGCACCTCAAATGGGTGCAGCGTCCAAGCGGAACGCATACCGATCCAGGTATGTACGGTTGGTACCAATAGTAACTACTCGGTACCAACCGTATTATATACCATTCGAACGAAAAATCCATCTCTTTTTTCACTGGTCCCATGCAGCGCCAGCCAAACGCAAAAAGGGCATCTTACGCGAAATTACGAGCTTTCACGCAAAATGCCCTCGAATTTAATCAAAGCGCACATCCCCGATGCCGAACCATGGAAAATGCCCCGCAGCCGCATAAGCGCCATATGCTGCGGCCGCTAAAAGTGCGATGGTGAGCAGATCATAGCGGGAGTAGCGCGAAGGGTAAAAATAAGTTCTGCGCCGTCCCCGGTCACCGTCAAACCGCTTGGCTTCCATCGCCGCAGCAACCCGGTGCGCCCGGCGGATGCTCTGTGCCAGAAGCGGCACCACATACATCCCTGCCCGGTTCACCGCCCCGCGGACACCGCGGATCGGGACCACTCCCCGCACCTTCAGCGCTTGCCGGCGGATTACATATTCCTCCCACACCATCGGCAGAAGACGGATGGATGCCATGAAGCTGTAGGCATACTTGGGAGCAAGCTTCAGCTTTTGCATCAGGCTGTAGAACAAATCGACCGACGACGTTGTCGTCACCAGCAGAAGACCTTCACAGGCAAAAGCGATGCCTTTAAACCCCAGATGCAATCCACGATAAAAGCTTTCCTCCGATACCTTGAACAGCCCCCATTCCCACCAAACCGTGTCTCCCTTCCCGAACAGCATCATGGAGGATGAGGAAGAGATGAACGCGAGCAGAAACGGAATGAAGAACAGCAGCATCTTCCATGTGCGGACACCGGACAGCGCCAGGAGACATAGCATAAAGATCAGCGCCTGATACGCCACAAAGTCAATGTCATGCGTCAGCACCGTCATCAGGAACAGGGAGCAGACGAGAAACAGCTTCACCACCGGATTTGCCCGGTGCAGCCACGTGATGCGGACCGGATTCCATATATTCATGACCTCACCTCCGCGTACGGTCTGCCTGAAGATTCCTTGTTGTCCTCACGGGCGCCAAATTCCTTGGCTTCGTCCTCCGCCCTCATTGGCGGATAACCGTTCTCCTGGAAGCCAGGAGCTCTCCTTGCCGTCAGCCTGGGCGATGCCATGCAGGTAGCCAGCTGCCCTTGACGGATCTCCCAAATATGGGTGGCCGCCTGCTCGGCGATTCGCATCTCGTGGGTAACCATCACGATCGCCGTCCCGGCCTGGCGCAGCCGTTCGCACATCTTAAGAATCGCAAAGGTATTCCGTGCATCCTGGCCAAACGTAGGCTCATCCAGCAGCAGCACCGCCGGCTGTCTGGCCATGGCTGTGGCCACGCTGAGGCGGCGTTTCTGGCCCGTGGATAGCTGGTATGGATGCCGGCTCTCCTTGCCGTCTAGTCCGAATCGCTCCAGCGTCCGGCGGGCCTGCTCAGCCGCCTCATCCGCGGACATGCCGTCCACCAGCAAGGAGTACGCCACCTCATCCGTAACGCGCTCCGTCACGAATTGCAGCTCGGGATTCTGAAATACGAATCCGATTCGGCGGAGCATTCGCTCCCTTTGTTTGCGGTTTCGTCTTCCTTTCCCTAACGGAACCTCCTCCCCGCTGAGGCGGTACGTGCCTTCCGCATTCAGCAGCCCCATCAGGCTCAGAAGCAGCGAGCTCTTCCCCGCTCCGTTCGGCCCCACAATCGCAATAAAATCGCCCGGATACACCTCCGCCCCTTGGACGGTAATAACGGCTTTGTCCCAACGCTTGCCTGAGAACTGGGCCAGCTGAACGGCAGGCTTGATCTGTTCTGCCGACGTAAAGTCCGTTCCGGTAAGCCGTCCGGACTCCTCAACGGAATGGAGCCGCTCCCGGTTCTGTAGCTGAGCGGCTTTTCCCGAATCCCGGGCGAAGGAGTCATCCTGGCGGGATCCGCCGGAGGATACCCCGAGCGGTGCAAATACCTCCCTGCCGGATAGGGACTGCGCATAGTCGTCCCATACGCCGGGATACCAGATGCCGAATTCCTTCAGCTCCCGTGAATAGCGGGCGAATACGTCGGCCGGCGTGCCTTCACCCAGAATCGTCCCATCCGGGCCAAAAAGCACGACCCGGTCTGCATATTCAGCCATCTCCTCAATCCGGTGCTCCACAATGATCAAGGTGCGCCCTGCGGACACGGCCTTCACCGCCGTCCAGATTTGTTCGCGGCCCTCGGGATCGAGCAGCGCCGACGGCTCATCCAGCAGCAGCACCTCCGGCTCCAGCAATAGGGCAGAAGCCAGGGCAAGACGCTGCTTCATCCCTTGCGATAAATGCGCGATTTTGACATGGAGCGACTCCAGCTCCAAGCCGACGGCTTGCAGCGCTGCCTGCATCCGCTCTTCCATCTGCTCCCGTGGAACGCATTGGTTTTCAAGGACGAATGCCAGCTCCTCGTCGACGAACGGCATGCAGAACTGGGTGTCCGGATCCTGGAACACATATCCCCAGGAAACGGGAAGCTTCTGCGCCTCGCATTTCATCGGCACCTCCGTCGCCCGGGGAATCATCCCGCTCAGCACCTGAAGAAGCGTCGATTTGCCGCAGCCGCTTGGACCCAGCAGCAGCACCTTTTCTCCGCGGGCGGCGGAGAACGAAAGATCTTTGAACATCAGCCGCTCCTCGCCCGGGTATTTAAGGCGCAGCCCTTCTACATAAAGCGCCGGTTCCGCCTGGAGATCATTAGGCGCATCCACCGTGTTTCCGAGGTGTACGCCCGTTTGCATTTTAGACATGGCGCGAATCGTCCAGCGCCTCATAGTCTTTTTGCGATGCCGGGCGCAGCAGGGAGGTTACGCCGGTACGCTCCAGCGCTTTGGCGAGGATGAGCATCAGGAGGCCTGCAATGACGGCGCCGCTGAAGATCCGCATGCCGTATTTCGCCAGAAACATCCAGGTCTGTAGATCGTCCGTGTAGCTGTAGAAGAAATCAAGCAGCATCGAGCCGACGGCGGCAGCAGCCCCCGCCAGAGCCACCGTGAAGGCGGAAGAGCTGCGGTAACGGGTTGCGGCAAATACGAGCTCGGCACCCAAGCCTTGAATCAAGCCGTACATCAGCAGCGTAAGCCCCCACCCGCTGCCGAACAGCACTTCGACATGCGCGGCCGCAACCTCTGCAATGATCGCCACGCCAGGTTTCCGGATCAGCAGATAGGCCAGCGTCGCCGCGGCGAACCACATGCCGTACAGCAATTCGTCCGCTTCGAAAAAGAGCGGCTTCAGCAGGTTGTATACCGATCCCCAAAAGTGATACACCACGCCCAGCACCAGCGATACAAGCACCGTCACCAAAATATCGCTCAGTCTAAGCCCTTTTCTGGGTTGAGCCCCCATTATGCCTTGCCTCATCGTTTCCATCGTACAACTTCCCCTCTCCATCGCTATTTTTTGAAATGAAAAAAAAACACAACAAAAAACCGTCTGGAAAACGCGCAGACGGAAATTAGGCCCTAGTATAAGCAGGGGCGGATATTCTCTACGCTGGCATTACCCAGTTCAGATTAACGGTCAACAGCGGATAGCAGCTGCAATCTCAGCCTGATTCACTCAAGCACCCGTATTCCCTATTCGGTTTTATGTTAACTTTAAAATACACAGCCTTTCCTGATTTGGCAAGGGTCTTTTTTTTCTTCAAGGTACGTTTGTTGATTTCCAGCCGATTCTATGTCAATATCAGAATGATTGCTTTTCAAGCATCATCGATAGCTTAGGTCTTTGCACAAAAAAGGAGAATAACATGGCCAAACGATTGCTGCGTCTGATGACTGAGCTCTCCTCCCGTAAGTGGTTGTCCCATTTGGTGGGGCAGTTCTCCCACAGCCGGTTGAGCCGTCATCTGATCCCTGCATTTATTCGAATATATCAAATACCGGCGCATGAAGCGGAGAAAGAGCTGCATGAATACCGCTCGCTCAATGAATTCTTCTCCCGCCGGTTAAAGCTCGGCCTGCGGGCCATAGATACGACCGCTGATGCAATGGTGAGCCCGGTTGATGCGACGATTACCGCCATGGGCACCATCGATACCGGCACCATCCTGAACGTCAAGGGACAGGATTACACCATTGAAGAGCTGCTTGCGCAGTCTCCAAGGTTCGAGAATTATGTGAACGGTTATGCGTTCGTCTTATATTTAAGCCCGACGGATTACCATCGCATTCACGCCCCCGTTACCGGCGTGCAGATCGAGCGGGAGCACCTCAAGGGCAAGGTGTATCCCGTCAACGAGTTTGCCATGACCCATATCCGGTCGGTGCTTAGCCGCAACGAAAGGCTCATTACCTATATCAAGCATGATTTCGGTGAGGTTGCCGTGGTCAAGGTCGGAGCATTGAACGTAAGCAGCATCCGTTATGCCGACGAGAGCGTGACGAAATGGCAGATCGGGGACGAGCTGGCCTACTTCGAATTCGGCTCAACCGTTGTGCTGTTGACCGAGAGCGGCACCTTTACCCCCCGGGGAGATCTCGCTCTCGGGACGACGGTTAAAATGGGCGAGCTGCTCGGCATCCTCCATCCGCCCGCAGACAAGAAGCAGAAGCGGGATGCGTGCTTGGAGCAGGAGCTGTGTATGGAAAAATAAAGAACGTCCTTGCGGATGCCTTCATTCATGACCGCAATGACTCCCGTTGCGTCCCTATCGAACAAGGGCAATGTTAGACCTTATTCTCTTCCCAATAGCCGGACGATCAGCCGCTGAAAGAAGCGGTCGGGCAGCCATGCCTTGATCCGCCCGGTCAGCCGGGTGCTGCGGGGAAGCCGGTACCGGAAGCTCGGATGCTTCATACCGGCGATTCGAGCCACCAACCTTGCAACCTCGAGCGGATCCCCGCTCTTTTTGGCGGTCCGTTCGGAGTATGCCAATACCCGCTTCAGCATCCCGCTGTATGGCGAACCCTCCCTCACCTTCAACTCCCCGAAGCTCTTCCCCCAGATCGGCGTGCCGTAAGCGCCGGGCTGCACCAGCACCACATCGATGCCTAGAGGCATCAATTCCATGGCGAGACTTTCGCCAAGGCCTTCAACGGCAAATTTGGAAGCGGCGTACGGGCCGTAGCCCGGAAAGCCGACAACGCCGCTGATGCTGCTGATCAGAATCATTTTGGATTTACCCGTCCGCCGCATCAACGGCAGCATGCTTTGCGTCACGGAGACGGTTCCGATCACATTGGTCTCGAGCTGTCGTCTCCACTCGCTAAGCGGCACCTCTTCCACGAATCCGCCGACCGCGATGCCTGCGTTATTCACCAGCACATCCAGGCGCCCGAGCTCCTGCTCCACGGAGCGTGCAGCTGCCTGTACCTGCTCTTCGCTGCAAATATCCAGCTCGATCACGCGAATCCGCTCGGCCACACCGAACTTCGCCGCCTGCTGCAGGAGCTCCCCGGCTGCCTCCGGCCTTCGCATCCCGGCTGCGACATCATACCCGCCTTTCGCCAGCTCGATGCTGATCAGCAGTCCGAAGCCGCTGGATGCGCCTGTCACCAGGGCTGTCTTTTGATTCGCCGCTTTCATAAACTCCATCCCCCCAGCTTTCTCAATCATGCAGTCGCCAGTTCCCTGCTTGGCCTTATACCTTGCCGCAACTCGAAAACCTCTTATAAACCGCTTCCGAATATCCGTAAACTGATCATACACGGGGTCGGTCCCAAGCTCAATCGTGAAACTTAGAGCTCGAGCATAAAGCCAAGGGGCATCACGCAAGTCCCATGTAAAAAGAGAGCCCTCCCGGACTCCCTTTTACGTTTAACTTATAAAATAATTCCAACATGGTGCTTCTCACCAACCAGGTATGTACAAGGCACTTGAAGATCACCCGGCTGGGCTGCTAGCTTCGGATCATCGTATATAAAATCGGGGTCACGCCTGTTATCCCCGGACAAAATACTCAGGCTCCATCAAAACCATACATCAAGATGCCCTTGGTTTATGGTCGACTTCATGCGGCGCAGCCGATTTCGAAAAATACTGCCGCCGCCGCGACTGAAAAACCGCCCGCGCACCCGTCTTCTTGGGCTCATTCCCGTACACCCCCTTTCAAAGCTCACTTGCTCTCTATATACCGTAAGCGAGGATTACCCTAAATTGCTTACGTTGAAACCCCGAGGCCCCTTCCGCTTCGCGAAGAGCATGCGTGAACGGTAGGGAGAGGGGGAATCACCTGATTTCGGACGGACTCTTTCCGGTATACTGCTTGAATTGCCGGCTGAAAAAGAAAATGTCGCGATACCCGAGGGCGTCGGCCACTTCCGTGACATTCATTCCCTGGTGCACCAGCAGATGCTGCGCCCGCTCGATCCGCATCTGGATAATATAGGATTGGACCGGCGTACCGATCAGCTCCTTGAATTTGATCGAGAAATAACGCGGGGACAGTCCGGCTCTTGCCGCCAAATCCTCCACGCGATGCGGAATCCCCGGGTGCTGGCGCACATAGTTGGCGATTTCGTGGATCGCCTCCATCAGCTGGTTGCTGGCTTTTTTTACGACAGGCTCATTCAGGTCAGACCGCAGCAGATGAATCATGAGCTGCTTCAGGATAAGCTGGCCCTCTTCTTCCGCCCCGTAAGGCTTGTCCAGATACAACCGGACATACCGGGCCAGCAAATATTCGAAATCCATCGTCTCGCCCAGCTGCCGGTACGGGGCCGGAATGTCCGTAACCGGCTCCTTCACGTCAAAATGTATATATGTTAAAACGAGCGGCTTCTGTGGATTATGCGTCGCGCTGGTATGGTCGCCCGGACGGAACAGAAAGCAGCTTCCTTTACCGATCTCATACGGCTTATCATTCAGTTCCAGCGTACCTTCACCGCTCCATACATAAAACAAATCGTAGTTCTGCATGGGCCGCTCGCGTTTCTGCCACTTCCAGCCCGGCTCGCAGACGATCTTCGCGAGCGCGGGCATTATTACAAAAGAAGACGGCGATGCATTCAGCATCACGTCATTCCCCCTCATCTCTTTTAAAAATATTCTCTCTCCATCATACCCGGTTTTCCGTTTTTTTGCATGTCCGCCCATGCCGAGGCCAAACGGAGAACGCCTGCTTCGATATTTGCCCGCTCCAACTGGGAAAATCCAAAGCATGCGCCGGGCGGACCAGGCGTGCAGCTGTAAACGGTCGCATCGCGAAACAGCACGCCGCGACTGCGCGCGGCTTGGCGAAACGCGTGATACTCGGCGGGCGATTGCAGCCAGTCCGCATACACGTGAAGCCCCGCGTCGCAGGGCCGGAGCCGGAATAAGCCGCCTGCATGAGCGTCCATCGCTTCGCGAAGCGTTCGATACCTCGCGCCGTAGCGCCGGGTCATCCGCCGGAGATGCCGCCCGTAACCGCCGCTGGCGATGAACCGTGCCAACGCCCGCTGCTCCAGCACGCCGGGCGAGATCGGATCATACAGCGACTTGGCCCTGACGACGGCATTCGTAAGACTCGGAGGGAGCACCGCATAACCGATCCGCAGACCGGTGAACATCGTCTTGGAGAAGGAGCCGACGAAGATCACCCTTCCCTCGTCATCGAGCATCTTCAATGGCTCGATCGGCTTGCCTCCCCAGCGAAGCTCGCTGTCGTAGTCATCCTCGATAATGTAAGCCTGGCGGGTTCTCGCCCAGTTCAGCAGCGCCCGCCGCCTCTCTAGCGGAAGCACGGCTCCCGTAGGGTACTGCCGGCTCGGACTAACGACCAGAAGCCTGGCGTCCCAGTCGACAGGGACAAGCCCGGAAGCATCAACCGGAGCCGGCAATGGAATCCCGCCGGTAGCGGACACGCCCCTGCGGATCCCGTCGTAGCCGGGATCCTCGATCACCGCGCGGTCGCCGGGGTCCAGCAGGAGCTGGAAGAGCAGGACGATGCCCTGCATCGACCCGCTGAAGATTACGATATGCTCCGGCTCCGCCTGGATGCCCCGCGTAAACCGAAGATGTCCGGCAATCGCCCGCCGAAGCTCCAGCGCGCCTTCGGGCGGAGCGCCGGAGGACAGCTCCTTCCCTCCGCTCCCGCCGGCATAGTTCAATGCGCTCCGCCATTCGTCATACGGAAAATCCTCCATCGGCATGCGCGCATCGGCAAAGGATATGGTTCCTTCAGGCGGCGCCAGCTCCGACCGGCGGGCCTCGGCGGATTCGTCCCGGAGCTCCACAAGCCGCCGGCCCCAGGCCGACAGCAGCGGGACCGCTTCGGCAGGAGGCGGCTGCTCAGGCACCGTGATCCCCTCGGCGACGTAAGTGCCGCTCCCCTGCCTTGAGACGACATAGCCTTCCGCCATCAGCATGTCATAGCTTTGCGCAGCGGAGCCTCTGGATATGCCGTAAAGCTTGGCAAGCTCCCGGGTAGCGGGCAGGCGCGTCCCTTCCGGCAGTCTGCCGCTGTGAATCGCAGCGCGAATGGCATGATAAAGCGCCAAATATTTATATTTATACTGCTCGACGTATGTCTCGAACGGAAGCCCAAGCTCCACCGAAGGGACCTCCCTTATTTTAAATTGGACTATATAAATTAATGTAAATTGGCGCTTTTTCCTTGTCAATGTTCGTCGTATGCTGATACTCATCACAATGCGATGGAGGGAGAGCGTAATATCATGAGAAGAGACGAATTTGCAATCGAGGATCCGAAGGAGATCGAAGACTTCCTGAACGGAATGAGCTTCGGCTTTCTTGGAACCGTGGATGAACACGGGCTGCCACGGGTTACGCCGCTGAATTTTGTTTATGTACAGGGGAGCTTCTACTTTCACGGCAGCCGGCTGGGGGAGAAAATGGAGCACTTGCGCCGCACTCCCGCCGTCAGCTTTACGGTGGCCGATGAGTATGCTTTGATCCCTTCCTATTTCTCGGATCCGGAAATGGCATGTCCCGCTACGGCCTACTTCAAGAGCGTAACGGCAGCAGGAGAAGCCGTCCTCGTCCATGATCTTGAGGAAAAAGCATTAGCGATGGAAGCCATGATGCGCAAGCTCCAGCCCGAGGGCGGCTACCGTACCATCGACGCCGGAGACCGCGCCTATGCTTCCCGGCTCAAGGGTGTAGCGGTAATCAAGCTCGTTCCGAAGCGGATGAGCGCCAAATTCAAATTCGGCCAAAATTTGAAGCCTGATCGGCTGCAGGACATGATCGGACGGCTTGAGGAACGCGGCCGGACCCGGGACGGCGAGACGGCGGCGCACATCTGTAAATATTACCCTGGACCGCGTTAAATCTGGGCATTTATCCGTGACGGTTCCCGGGTCTGATGGTATAATGAAAGGCAATGAAAATGTAAGAAGCTTTCATGCATTCGCCTCTTACCTTAACCAAAAGTACTCGGAAGGAAGGAACCATTTCATGAACCCATTGGCTGGACAATTGAACGAGAAACTGTTAGCAGGCAACCCGCATGTGTATGACATGCTCTCCACGCTCGGCAAAGAAATATACTTCCCGAAGGAAGGAATTCTGAGTCAGTCGGCGGAGGCATCCGCCCAAGCGAAGAAATATAACGCAACGATCGGCATCGCCACCGAAGGCGGCATCCCGATGCATCTTGGCGTGATCCAGGATAAGCTTTCGGCTTTCCAGCCGAAGGATCTGTATCCTTATGCCCCGCCGGCAGGCAAGCCCGAGCTGCGCTCCGTATGGCGGAACAAGATGCTCCGTGAGAATCCGTCCTTGGAGGGAAAGAGCTTCAGCAATCCGATCGTCACCAATGCCCTGACTCATGGTCTCAGCATCGTGGCCGACCTGTTCGCCGATGAGGGCGATGCGGTCATTTATCCGGACAAGAACTGGGAGAATTACGAGCTGACGTTCGGCATCCGCCGCCATGGCGTTCATGTAACCTATCCTCTTTTCACTGAAAATATGAAGTTTAATGCGGAGGGACTTCGCGAGGCTCTTCTGAACCAGAAGGATAAAGGCAAAGCGATCGTTCTGCTGAACTTCCCGAACAACCCGACAGGCTACACGCCGGGAGCCGAGGAAGGTGCAGCCATCGTATCCGCGATTACGGAAGCCGCCGAAGCCGGCATCAATGTTGTCGTCGTGACCGATGACGCATATTTCGGACTGTTCTTCGAGAACTCCTTAACGGAATCGCTGTTCGGTCATCTTGCCGGCCTCCATCCGCGAATCCTGCCTGTTAAAGTCGACGGCGCTACGAAGGAAGAATATGTGTGGGGCTTCCGCGTAGGCTTCATCACCTTCGCCTCGGAGAACCAGGATGTGCTGGATGTACTTGAGCAGAAGACCCTCGGCATCATCCGGGCAACCATCTCCAGCGGTCCGCATCCTTCGCAATCGTTCGTCCTCGAAGCGCTGAAGGCTCCGGAATTCGAGGAGCAGAAGCAAGAGAAGTTCAGCATTATGAAGGGACGCGCCAATAAAGTAAAGGCCATTCTCGACAGCGGCAAATACGGTGATGTCTGGGAATACTATCCGTTTAACTCGGGATACTTCATGTGCCTGAAGCTGAAGACGGTATCGGCTGAAGCGCTTCGGTCCCATCTGATCCGCCAATACGGCGTCGGGACGATTGCCCTGGGCGAAGAGGATCTCCGGATTGCATTCTCCTGCATTGAAGAGGAGTACCTGGAGGATCTGTTCGACCTGATCTACCAAGGAATTCAGGATTTGCAGCAGGCTTAAGCCGATAGACCCTTGTCCCGCTTTGCATCAGAGCATCTTTCTGTGATAAATAAACGCTCGCCCATACACATAGCCCCCCTGCAACATACAATACCATGTACTACAATTCAACTAAGTGAAAGGGGAATGAACATGGGTGCAGTTGAAGATGTAAGAGGATGCGGCGGATACGGCGGATATGGCGGTGGATACGGAGTAGGAGCCATTCTGGTTCTCTTTATCCTGCTCGTTATCATCACTCGTTCTTTCTGGGTCTAAGCCACTTCCTAGCTGGCGGCACGGATAATGACAGGTCGTCCGACCCCGAAGGACACTGCGGTTTCTGCTGCTGATACGGCTACTATTCATACGAAAGCAATAGAGGAAGGCCGGGATGGATGCATCCCGGCCTTCCTCTATTTATCATCATCTTCGTCTATCTCTTTATCATCATCTTCGCCTATCTATTCATCATCATCGTCGGCTCGCCGGTTCTTTCGGACGGCGTTCCAGCGGGACAGAAGAACCAACGCGATCCCTCCTGCCAGCGTGAGAAGCGTCCGATCCGGCGTTCCGGGAACGGCCGGGATCAACGGCAGCCACAGCAGCACGACCCAGAACAGCTGCACCTGAAAGATCAGCTTGTTCTCGCTCTCCCGCCTTGTCCCCTCGGGGAGCGGGTAAATATGCAGCCAGAATGATTCAGGATGAAGCTTGCGCAGGGCGGACAGCTGCAGTCCGATGATCAAGAGCCCGATCCAATATACGGCTGCCGAAGCCCAGTCCTCCCGGGTGAGCCATACGAGCAGCACTCCCAGTAGCCCGACCCGCACCAGAATGCCCAAGATATCGCTGCGGGCAAAGCTCTTGACGAGCAAATACCGGTAGGCCTCGTCCTTGCCCCATGGAACGCCCCTTCCCCATCCCGACAGCCATTTCCTGGCGTGCACGCGCTGTTCGCGCTGCGGCACATTCACGAACCAGCTCAGCACCAGCATGACCCGTCCGGCCTGTCTGCGTTCAATGGCGATTAACCGCTCCCAGGCGACAAGGTGCCGGACAGGAAAGCGCACAGCGAATCCATACGCGAGACCGAGCAGCGCAATAAAAATCAGGCTTCGCCCGGACGGATGCCACAGCCAAGCGGCAATGCCGAGCGCCGAAACGGCCCACCGCAGTAAACGGTAAGCGCCTGCCGCGGTACGGGACACCATCAGCTGCTCCCTCCAACTTCCGTAACTGGCGAGCAGCTTGAGGGCAACCAGCACCAGGAATGTGACCAGAAGCGTCTTAGGTGATGTATCACTGCGTATGTACAGAGGCCATAAGATAAGGAGCACGATGCCTAAACCGATGATTTTGTACACGACACCGCTAATCCAGCCTTTGCGAAAATAAGTGCTCATTCGGGATTCCTGCGGCAGCAGAAAAACGGTGTCCGCCGAGCGCAGATACGTGCGTACGCTGCTGTTAATGACGATCGGGAGCAAAATAACCAGCATGATCCAGCGAATCGGGAGCCCCTGCGGAATATGCTGCAGAAAGGCCGTATACCACGCCGCGAACGCGATCAGCAGGAACAGCGTAACGACGGCGACCCCGCTTTGTATGACATAACCCAGATAGGGCAGGATATCGCCCCAGAACTGACCGCGCCGTTTATCATACAGCTCGCGCAAGTTCATATGCCGCTACCGCCTTGAACCAATACATTAAACAGCTCCTCCAGCGGAAGGCCCGGCCTTCCCGCTTGCTCCCGCATTTCCTCCAGCGTTCCTTGGGCAATAATGCTGCCGCGGTGCAGCACCACAAACCGGTCGCAATAATTCTCGATGGTGGAGAGGATATGCGAGCTTAACAGGATGGAAGAGCCTGAAGCCTTTAGCTCCAGCATGAAATCGAGCAGGGAGCGGATCCCTAGCGGATCCAGCCCGAGGAAGGGCTCATCGATAATATAAAGGGAAGGTCTGGCCACGAATGCGCACATGATCATCACCTTTTGACGCATCCCTTTGGACAGATGCGTTGACAGGCTGTCCATCTTCTCCTCCATCCGGAACAGCCTCGCCAGCTGCTCCCCCCTCGATTCATAATCCTCGCGGGAAACGCCGTAGGAACGGGCCGTAAATTCCAAGTGCTCGCGTACCGTCAACTCATCGTACAGAAGCGGGGATTCGGGAACAAAACCCAGTGCACTGTGATACGCCTCGGAGTCCTCCGTCCGGCGCTTGCCCTGGACCTCAATCTCTCCCTTCTGCGGATTCATCAGTCCGAGGATATGCTTCATCGTCGTGCTCTTCCCCGCCCCGTTCAATCCGATCAGACCGACCATCTCCCCCGGCTGCACCTGGAACGTGATATCATGCAGAACCGGACGGTTTATGCTGTACCCGCCGCTTAATCCTTGAACAGACAACACCGGCTGCTCACTCATTACCACATCACCTCTTCTACTTAAAAAACACCGAACCCTGCCTCGGTCAGAAGCGCTTGTGCGCGTGAATCCAGTTGAGGATACCGGGCCTGGCCCGGTTCTAAGCCGATTCTACGGATTCGTATTGGTTAAATATAAGCCGTGCCGCAGGTCAGCCCCGCGGCGGTTTATTCTTCAGCCATTTCGGCGCACCCTTGTTCTTGCGGTCGCGCTCCCTCTCGCTCGGACGTTCTCCGTTCGCTTTGCCGTTGCCTGCCCGTCCCTTCGAGCTGATCGACGCCGGCTTCCGGGCAGCCGGCTTGTTCGCTCGATTGCCGGCATGGGAACCACGACCGGCACTGTCCCGCTCCGAAGCGGAGCGTGGCGTGCGAATTTTCCCGCCGTATAGGACTCTCTCTTCGATCGAAATGCCCAGCTCGCGGTTGAACTTACGCATAATGAAGGTTTGCCGGTCAGTCACAAGGGTAATCGCAAGCCCCTTACGCCCCATCCGTCCTGTCCGTCCTGCACGATGGGTATAGTGCTCGGCATCAATCGGCGGATCATAGTTGATGACCATGCCGAGACCTTCGATATCCAGCCCACGGGCAGCAACGTCACTTGCTACAAGCAGCTTCGTCCGCCCTTCCCTGAATGCGTTCAGGACCCGGCTCCGAGTCAGCTTGTCGGCGTCTCCGTACAAGGCGGCTGCATTCAAGCCGAGATAATTCAGCTTGGCTTCCACCTCGGCCAGATCCTCCGTGGCGTTCACAAAGACGAGCGCCCGTTCGGGATCGTAATGGCGGACGATCCGGCGAAGCATGTCCAGTTTGTCCCGTTCTTCGGATACGAAATAATAATGCTCCAGACCGGACGGCGTCCGGCGCTCCGGATCGATCCCGATCTCAACCGGCTGATCCATTTCCTTCTTAGCCAGCTCGGCCGTCTCAGGACCGACCGTTGCCGATAGGAATACGAGCTGACGGTCGCGCAGCGCGCTGCGCAGGATCCGTTCCACATCGCTCGCACCGCCTGACTGAAACACCTGATCCACCTCGTCAATGACGATGGTGGTTACCTGGTGTATTTTGAGCTTGCGAATTTCGATCAGCTCCCGGATGCGTCCCGGCGTTCCGACGATCAGCTGAGGATGCTGCTTCAGCTTCTCGATCTGTCGCTTGGCCGCCGCGCCGCCGATTAATCCGATGACGCCGATGCCGCGAGCCTCCCCATAACGCTCGCCCTCTCTAACGATCTGGATCGCCAGCTCCTGGGTTGGAGCGACAATCAGCTTCTGTGCTGCCTTTACCTCCGGGTCGATGCCCTGAAGGATCGGAAGCAGGTAAGCCAGCGTCTTGCCGGTTCCCGTCTGGGACGTTGCAAGCACGTCCTTGCCCGCAAGGATCGGAGGAATGGCTTCGGCCTGAACCGGTGACGGCGCCACAATGCCGAATTCCGAGAGCCTTGCCGTTAAATCCTCTGCTATTCCCAATGTATGAAACGTAGTTGAAGTCATATGATCGTCCATCCTTTATTTTATCGGGTCTCATTCGTTCCTTCTCATTATATGCCAAAACCGGGCGCTCACCAAATACAACCTTTCGGACAAGCATTTGGGAAGAAAATCTTCGCTTTATCATAACCACCTGTTATTTGCCGATTTTAGTGTAAAATGAATTAAAAGGATATGACTGGGGGGAGATTTACCATGACTGCAAAGGTCGAAGCACTGCTTGATAACATCACGAAAGAACTCCGTCATCTGCCCGGCGTTGTCGGCGTCGTGCTTGGCGGATCCAGAGCCAAAGGGACAGCAAGGCCGGATTCGGATATCGATATCGGCATTTATTATGATGAATCCGAGGGATTCCAGGTCGAGCATATCGCGAAGGCGGCGAAAAAATTGGATGACGAGCATCGCGAGGGCATTATCACTTCGCTCGGGGAATGGGGTGCCTGGGTTAACGGGGGCGGCTGGTTAGTGATCGAGGGGTACCACGTGGATTTCTTATTCCGCGATATTCACCGCGTGTCCAGAATCGTGGAGGAATGCACGAAGGGATCGGTTTCAGCCCATTACCAGACCGGGCATCCGCACGCTTACCTTAATGTGATGTATATGGGTGAGCTGTCTGTTTGCCGCATTTTGTCCGATAAGGATAACCGCATTCAGACGCTTCAGGCGAAGACGAAGCCTTATCCTCAAGCTTTGAAGAGCGCCATCGTCGGATTTTTCACCTTCGAGGCATCCTTCTCCCTGATGTTTGCGGACGATAACGCGTCCAAAGACGACATCACCTACGTTGCCGGCCACGTCTACCGGTGCATTGCCTGCTTGAATCAAGTGCTGTTCGCCAAGAATGAGACCTACTGCATTAACGAGAAGCGCGCGGTGGCCATGATCGAGTCCTTCCCGCTCAAGCCGGATCGCTACAAGGAACGGCTGGACCAGGCGATCACCCTGCTCTCGGCGGATGCCGGGCAGACGAAACAAGCTCTCCGCCTGCTGCGCGACATTCTCGCGGAGACGGAAAGCCTGTAGGCTGTTGTTTATTTCTGATTCATCCACCGATGGGATACACGATCCGCAAATCTCGGAAACAGCTGATATAAGCGAATGCCGACAGCGGCCAATCTTGGCAGATTGAGCTCTTCCTTGCGTTTGATAATGAGCTTGACGACCTGTTCGGCTACATATTCCGGCTTCATCATAAGCCAGCCGACATTTTTGACGTATCCGCCCGAAGGATCGGCCAAGGAGAAGAACGGCGTATCAATCGGTCCCGGATTGACGGTCGAGACGGTGATGCCTGTATGCCGCAGCTCCTGCCGCAGAGCATTGCTAAGTCCCAATACGGCATGCTTCGTGGCAGAGTAGGCAGTGGATTTGGCAGTGCCGATCTTCCCTGCCATCGAAGCGATATTGACGATCTGCCCGTCGCCTCGCTCCAGCATCCCCGGCAGGACTGCCTGGGTGCACCGTACAATCCCCATATAATTGACGTCCATCATATCTTCAAATTCAGAGGCAGGCATATCCAGGAATGCCTCGAACTTGCCGTATCCGGCATTGTTCACCAGCACATCGATTCTGCCGTGCTTCCGGGATGCCTCTTTCAACACCGAATCCACCTGATGGGGGTCTTGTACGTCCATGACGACCAGCTCATGGGGTCCTTTCAAGCGGCTGCCGGCTTCCCGCAGACGCTCCATCGAACGTCCGGCCAGTATAACGACCGCGCCTTCGTCGGACAGCCGCTGGGCTATCAGGGCCCCGATGCCGCTGGAAGCGCCCGTCACCGCGATCACTTTATTTTTGAGCATGATTTCGTTATCCCTTCCTTTACCGCTAGAGCTGCCTACCAGTGCCTGCCGGCTTCCCGGCATTGCTCTGCAGGAGCCCGGCGGCTCACTTGGTCTTATTTTACGAAATCATGACTTGAATATCCAGTTCGCCGATGCCTTCCATCATGAGGGGAATGCACAGCGCCTTTTTCTGAAACAGGCCGGAGGCATGATCCGATTTAATCACCCGCGGCGGCGTAATATCAACGCTTACTCCTTGGTTGGACAAAATCATGCTGGCATTGCCGCTAATCATATTGCCCAGCTCTGATATCGCACTCTGTCCCATCTCGTCCATTTCGGTAATGACATATCCGCCCATCATGGCCGATACCATGTGCAGCGCTACCTTCTCCTGGATCCCAAATACGATATCCCCGTTCATTTGCCCTGTCATTCCGATTTGGATCCAGATATGATTCTCGATAAATCCGATCTCCTTGACCCCAAGATTCCCCGTGGAAGGTGAAACCTGTATGACTTGCTCGATCACATGTCGTGCGGACTCTAAAAAAGGATTGATGACTTCCGCTTTCATTCCTTACTTTCGCCCCTTTCACTGGGTTGTTGGTCAGGGTCCCAAAGTCCCAACGATTTATTTAAACATTATAATGGATACCCTTTAATAAATCATCACAAATTAGCGACAACCCCCTATTCCAACAGCTCTTCCAACTTTGGAGCTATCGTAATAACGTCGATTTCGCATTCGGTCATCCATTCGCTTAAAAGGTACTTTGGTCTCACCTGAAGCTATGTCTACTTTACTATTATCGGATGCATTCGCAATCTTTTAATAATAAATGTCCGGATTTCGAAACTTTTTAGCTGACACAAGCGGAATGCTGCCTCAATTGCTCCTTCAGGCAGAATACCCTATAATTTAAATAAAGCGGGCTGCACGTGGATTTACGAGCGGAAGAATCATATCAAGTAAGGAGGAAGGCTATGAACATCAGCCAATTGGAAACGCTAATTACCATCTCCAAAACGATGAGCTTTCGCAAAGCCGGAGAGCTTCTTAATCTGACACAACCGGCCGTATCGGCTCAGATCAAGAGCTTGGAGGAAGAGTTCAAAACCGTGCTGGTAGACCGGAGCCAACCGGTAACGTTAACCGACCGTGGACAGGTGTTCGTGGAGCATGCCGAGCAAATTCTGAGCATCGTGGACGAGCTGAAGCAGCGGCTGTCGGATCTAGACCAGACGCCTCAAGGGCATATTCAATTAGGTACGACCACTTCCATCGCCATTCAGATTCTGCCCCGGGTTCTTTCCTACTTCCAGGATCAGTTCCCCCACATTAAAACAACCATTCAATCCATGGCATCCTCGCAAATCTACCATAGCGTGGAGAATGGTCTCATCGACATCGGAATCGGTTATTTGATCGAACGCAATCCCAACCTCAGCACATCCATCCTGTACTACGATACGTTTGAATTAGTTGTATCCCCTCAGCACCCGCTGGCCAAACTATCCAAGGCAAGCATCGATGTGCTCGGCAGCACGCCTCTTATTTTGCTATCGCGCGATACCGTTGGCCGCCGTTTCGCCGACGACGTCATGAAGAAGCACGGCATCGATCCTCAGGTGGTCATGGAGCTGTCCAGCAGCGAGGAAATCAAACGGATGGTTGAGATTAATCTTGGCGCTGCCATCATTTCGAAGCAATCCGTAGCGACAGAGCTTCGAAACGGCACCCTGCAGATCGTTCCGCTCAGCGAGCTGGAGGTAAGCCATCCGGTCGGCGTCATCTATAAGAGCGGCCGTTATGTAAGCTCGGCCATGCGGCAATTTTTAAGCGACTTGAAGGGCATGCCGGAAACGCAATTCATCAGCACCGAGTAAGTCACGATGATCATGACCAGAATCGGGATGCTATATTATGACGATAACAGCATGAAGGAGGGCTTATCATGAAATTTGATCTGCACACCCACCATTTCCGCTGCGGCCATGCGGACGGCAATATCCGGGATTATATCGAAGCGGCCATTGCCGCGGATTTACAAGTCATCGGGATTTCGGACCATACGCCATACTTCGGAAGCGAGGAGGAGCATCCTTTCCCTTCTATCTCCATGGCTAAAGCCGACTTTGACGGGTACGTCCGGGAAGTGCTGCAATTGAAACGGGAGTACGAGGGCAAGATCAAGGTACTGCTGGGAATCGAATCGGACTTCTTTCCTGAGCATGCCAATGTATATCAACAGGCGATGTCTGCCTACCCTTTCGATTACATTATCGGATCCATCCACCACGTGAGAGGCGTCAGCATATTTAATAAAAACCGGTGGAAGAAGCTGACTCCGTCCGAGCAAGTGGCCGATAAGGAGGAGTATTTCAATCTGATCCGGCAGTCCGCGCGAAGCGGGATGTTTCAAATTATCGCGCACATGGATGCCATGAAGGGCAACTATCCGTTATTCTCCGAAATCAAGGCAGACGAAGCGATAGAGGAAACGCTGAAGGTCATCGCGGAATCCGGGCTGGCGATCGAAATCAACACCTCCGGCAAAACGAAGCTGTGCGGCGGATGGTATCCGTCCAACGAAATTCTGGAGGTTGCGCATCATTACGGCGTCGATGTGACCTTCGGCTCCGACGCGCATAAACCGTCCCGGGTCGGCGACGAGTTCGAGGAAGTGGCCAAGGTTCTGAAAGAGATCGGGTTTAAGGAGTGGGTCTATTACGAGCAAAAACAGAAGGTTGCCGTACCTCTTTAACAGGGGTACCCCTTCTGTTTTTTTATTGCAGATCCATAAATAATACACAGGAACAAAAAAAGTGGACCCGCACAGCGGATCCAAAAGCATCATATATATTCTCAAAAGGGGGTCATGTGATAAGTTTAACCTCTCGCTGTTAGAGTTTCATAACAGGTATATTTCAATTGTGTAACAAAAATTCAAATTGTACGTTTCATATTGATCCATTCGCCAGGACATGCACGGCCATTTGAATGGTATCGCATCTTGTTATTATTGCAACTTGTTATTCATCAATACTATGATGGCGATTTGGCACCAAGACTTTCACGATCACACGTCTGCCCCCCGGAGCGTCAATACCGTCAGCTCCGGTTGACATAGCAGCCGGATCGGCAGCTGCGTCATCCCGATCCCACGATTGACATACAGCGGCATCCCACGGCTGCCGACATGATACAAGCCTTGTACATAACGTTTTGCCCCAGGTGGCGTCACAACCTCCCCAAGCCAAGGCAGCCGTACCTGCCCGCCATGGCTGTGGCCGGACAGCTGCAGATGAACCGGGTACTCCGCAGTTGTATCACCATAGTCCGGCTCATGCATCAGCACTATCTTGATCATCCCCTCCGGGAGTCCTTCAAGCGCCGATGCCGGATCAGGATGCCCCCATATTCCGTCATCCAAGCCCACAACCGCGATCTGTTCGCCGCCTCGTCTTAGCTTGGCATGGCTGTTACGAAGCACGGTGAATCCCGCCTTCTCCTCCATCCGGATCAGCTTCTCTACATCGTAGAAATCATGGTTGCCGAGGATCGAGTATTTTCCGAACGCGGCTTCGAGGCCGGACAACGGCAGAATCGCTTCCTCCAAAGCATCAACCTCCCCGTCCACCATATCCCCTGTAAAGCATATGAGATCCGGCTTCTCCCGGTTAATGGCTTCAACCACCCGCACGGCGGCCTTGGCACCTGCATAAAAGCCCAGATGCATATCGCTGAACTGAACAACCTTCAGGCCGTTGAAAGCGGCAGGCAGACCATTCAGCGCCAGTGTTAGCCGCCTGACCTCCAGCCGGTTAGGCTCCCACAAGGAGGCGTAGGCACCCACCGCAAGGCCTGCTCCCAGGACGGCAGCCGCCCCATGCTTCAGAAACCTGCGCCGCGTCATGGTCGTGCCCGCTGCCGGCTTGGCATCCGCTTGGCTGGATGGCCGCTGCGGCCCTGTGGATGAATTTTTCATAAACGGACATCCTCCTATATAATATGGAAAAGAACACCCTGAGTGTATTGGCATGAACTTATCTGAGGACATGCTCGATAGCACGGTTAGATTTATTACTTTTATACGATAAATCGTTACAAGTCTATGCCCATGGAAAGGAGCCTGCAGCTGCTTATGATTGTTAACGAATCCATCCCGTCATTAGTTTCATCGCAGAAGCAGTTTTTCCTGAAAGGATTCACGAAGGAGCCGGAGTTCCGGATCCGGCAGCTCACCAGACTCCGCGAGGTCATCGTCGCCAGAGAGAGCGAGGTAATCCAGGCGCTGCGCCAGGACCTGAACAAGAGCGAGCAGGAAGCCTATACGACAGAAATCGGCATCGTTTACAAAGAACTCTCACATATCTTGAAAAATATAAAGCGCTGGAGCAAACCCGAGCGCGTGAAAACGGCGCTGACGCATGTCGGCAGCAAGGGGAAGATCTATCCCGAGCCGTACGGCAGCGTGCTGATTATTGCTCCTTGGAATTACCCTTGGCAGCTTGCCATCTCTCCCCTGATCGGCGCGATGGCTGCGGGTAATACCGCTGTTGTAAAGCCGTCCGAGCTGACGCCGGCCGTCTCCGCGCTTATTACGTCCATCCTGGAAGAAACGTTCCCGCCGGAGTACGTGGCTTCTATTGAGGGCGGACCCGAGGTCAGCACCGTGCTGCTGGAGCAGCCGCTGGACTATATCTTTTTTACCGGCAGCGTGAATGTGGGGAAAATCGTGATGGAAGCAGCAGCCAAGCGCCTGACTCCCCTCACGCTCGAGCTCGGGGGCAAAAGCCCCTGCATCGTCCATGAGGACGCTCCACTGAAGCTGACGGCATCGCGCATTGCCTTCGGAAAGTTCACGAATGCCGGGCAGACATGCGTAGCACCCGATTATGTATTGGTTCACAGCCGCGTAAAAGAGCCGTTCATCGCCTATTTAAAGGAAGCGATCATTGAATTCTATGGCCCTGAGCCGCTGAACAACCCCGATTACGGCCGAATCGTGTCGCAGAAGCACTTCAATCGGCTGGCAGGCTTTCTGGATAACGGCCACCTTCGGCACGGCGGCAAGGCCGATAAGGACAAACTATGCATTGAACCGACGGTTCTTGATCAAGTGACATGGGATATGCCGGTGATGGAAGAGGAGATTTTCGGACCCATATGCCCGATCCTGACTTATGATGACATGAACGAAGCGATCCGGGCCGTTCAGTCACGCCCCAAGCCGCTTGCATTCTATTTGTTCACCGAGAATGAGGACCTACAGGAGCATGTGCTGTCCTCCGTATCCTTCGGCGGAGGCTGCGTCAACGATACGCTCATGCATCTGGCTACGCCGTATTTGCCGTTCGGCGGTGTCGGCGAGAGCGGGATGGGCTCGTATCACGGGCAGTACAGCTTCTACACCTTCTCGCATATGAAGAGCGTGCTGAAGCAGACGAACCGGTTCGACTTTAAATTCCGGTATCCGTCAAACAACGGACTCGGCATTCTCAAAAAGCTGCTGAAGCCGTGAACCGGGGATAGCCATCCACGAGAGCGGACCCGGGAACTTGATGGCGTCGATTGAGCCCCACTCCCTTGCAGGCTGTACGCCTATCAACGTGTGATGTCAATTATTGATGACTGCTGGTGTTACCGCTGCCCGTCAGCGTCAGCTGACAAAGCACCTTGAGCCGAAATCAATTCCTGCGCTCATCAAATTTGGCTGACTATCGGGTAAAATGCTTGCGCTCATGCGGCGGGGCGGCCGTTCCCGGTTCGCCCTCTTCAGTGCTGTAGGTTTCAGGCCGATCACTACCCGGCTTGAATATTTGCCGCAGGGTTCCAAGCATGGACAGCGCATAAGCAACGGTGATAAAGCTAAAGGCGATCTCCAAGATGACGACCAGTCTTGAAGTGTTGTCAACCGGACTTACATCCCCATACCCGACCGTCACAAACGTGGCCATGCTGAAATATAGAAACGTAATGAACTGCGACAGCGGGTCCTGCCCTAGATTATCCCCTTCAAAGGATACACCGCCAAACAGCTTGTAGATTGACATATAGACCAGCGTGAAAAATAAAATACACATGGCAGCGGCCATGCTGATTCGGATGAGGGTTGTCTTCATATCGACATGCCGGTTCACGGAATCCGCGATTTTATCGAAGATGTACAGCACATAGAAGACAACCGAGCACAAGGAGAAGATCACAATGAGAGCACGCATCCCTCCCTTGCCTGGTACAATTTCCATCAGATCGATCCAACCAAGCAAATCCTCCACCGACACCAGCACATAAATCAGCAAAGGCGCGAGCAGCAGCGGCCGGCTTGACCATTTCTTGTCCATCATGTAGAACGCATAAATCAAGGCTATCAACCCCGCCAAATTGAGCAGCCACATCCACCAGCTCATGAGCGTCCCCTCCTTCCTACGGCCCCATATCGATCGTTCGTACTCCGGCCGCATTACACCTAATCATTTATTACCCTTGGAGAGGAGCTCATGCAACTGGCGTTCCTTGGCAATCCGACTTTTACCGGTTACGGGCAAGCCACTCTACGGCAAAATCCACCATTCTACGCTGTTTGACCAGGACGCAAGAGGCTGCGCCTACGTTACCGTAACTGCAGGCTTCCTTGCACTCCTGCTCGAATGCAGCCCCCAACGCTTCAAAATCGTCGGCATGATAATTGATATCCGAAAAGGACACCCATTCCGTCTTGCCTCCAGCTCTCGATACCGGCGCTTGGGACGTAATATGCTCTTTGCCCCTCCACGCCGCGCGATACTCGGCCAGATGGAAGGAGGTATTGCTGCCATAGCCGGTCCCGAGCATCAGCACGAAGGCGTCTGCATCGTACAGCCGGGCCAGAGGCGAGGATTCCCCGAGGCCGTCTGTCAGCGGATGCGGGTCCATCAGCCCCTTCGCTGCACGGCCTCGAGCCGCGAAGGAGACATGCGGATGAAGGCTCCGGATGACCCCCTTCTGCTTACGGAACGTTTCCGGAATAACCCCCATTCCCGAGGTTACCGTAGCATCGGGATCAAAGGGAGGCATACTGTCCCGGATCAGCTGCCACCATTTCGGATCGGCGGGCGGATTTCCCCAGGTCTCCGGGTTCGTCAAGTTCGGGGACTGTGTGGGCATCACCAGCGTTCCTTTCTTACCCAGCACCTCCGTTAGCGCGAGAATGACGGCTTCAGCCCCGCCGACGATCCATCCGCCGATGCTCTTAAGCGAAGAATGGAGAAGCACCGTCATCCCTTCCTTAACGCCTAAAGCGGCGAGGTCCCGGCTCAAATCCTGAATCGTAATCGGTCTTTCTGTAATCATGAGTGCGTACCACCTTTAGATAAAAAGTTCTGCTATTATCGTACAACAAAACAGCGCCCGACCGCGAATGATACAAGCGGTCAGGCGCTGTTGTTGCCATTTCGTAAGCTTTTCGGTTCTAGACGCTGAGCCAGCGCTTGAACAGATGCTTCGTTGTTTCTTTATTCATCTCCGCGATCGATGTCGTTAGCGGAATGCCTTTCGGGCAGGAGCGTACGCAGTTCTGCGAGTTGCCGCAGCCTTCAATGCCGCCGTCCTGCATCAGCGCCTCCAGGCGTTCCTCCTTGTTCAGCTCGCCCGTTGGATGGGCGTTGAACAAGCGGACCTGAGAAATGGCCGCTGGACCGATAAAGTCGGTCTTCTCGTTGACATTCGGGCAAGCCTCGAGACATACGCCGCACGTCATGCATTTGGACAGCTCGTAAGCCCATTGGCGCTTCTTCTCCGCCATGCGGGGTCCGGGACCGAGATCATACGTGCCGTCGATCGGAATCCAGGCTTTAACTCGCTTCAGGGCGGAGAACATCCGGCTCCGGTCGATGACCAAGTCGCGCACGACCGGGAAAGTCTTCATCGGCTGGATGCGGATCGGCTGCTCCAGCTTGTCGATCAGCGCCGCACAGGCTTGGCGCGGCTTGCCGTTGATGACCATTGAACAGGCACCGCATACTTCCTCCAGGCAGTTGGAATCCCAGCATACCGGGGAAGTCGTTTGGCCTTGCGCATTCTTCGGATTGCGCTGAATTTCCATCAGCGCACTGATTACGTTCATGCCGGGACGGTACGGAACCTCAAATTCCTCTGTATACGCTTTGGATTCCGGGTTGTCCTGACGAGTGATGATAAATTTTACTGTCTTTGAGGCGGCTGCCGTTTGAGCCATGGTAAATCCCCCTTCTTACTTTTCTTTCGAATAGTCGCGAATACGCGGCGGGATTAAGGAAACATCCACTTCTTCGTACGAGATTTGCGGTCCTTCTGGCGTCCATTTCGCTTTCGTTGTTTTCAGGAAATTCTCGTCATCGCGATCAGGGAATTCCGGCTTATAGTGAGCTCCGCGGCTTTCATTCCGGAGCAGGGCTCCAAGCGTCATTGCTTCCGCAAGCTCCAGCATGTTCCACAGCTGACGCGTGAATGCCACGCCTTGGTTGTTCCAGCGGGACGTATCGGTCATGTTGATGTTGCGGTAGCGCTGCTTCAATTCCTTGATCTTGTTGATCGTCTCCTGGAGCTTGTCGTTGTAGCGGACAACGGTCATGTTGTTGGTCATCCATTCGCCAAGCTCTTTATGAATCACGTAAGCATTTTCCGTGCCTTCCATCTTCAGAAGCCCTTCGTACTTCGTGGTCTGCTCTTTCGTGTACCGGTCGAAGACGCTGGAGGAGATATCCTCGGACGATTTCTTCAAGCCTTTAACATACTCGATCGCCTTCGGACCTGCGACCATGCCGCCGTAAATGGCCGATACGAGCGAGTTCGCGCCCAAGCGGTTGGCTCCGTGATATTGATATTCGCATTCCCCGGCTGCGAACAGGCCAGGAATATTCGTCATCTGGTTGTAATCGACCCACATGCCGCCCATGGAATAATGGACTGCAGGGAAGATTTTCATTGGAATTTTGCGAGGGTCGTCACCCATAAACTTCTCATAGATCTCGATGATGCCCCCGAGCTTCACGTCCAGCTCCTTCGGATCCTTATGGGAGAGATCCAGGTATACCATGTTCTCGCCGTTAATGCCAAGGCCCATGTCCACGCATACGGAGAAAATTTCGCGAGTCGCGATATCCCGCGGAACGAGGTTGCCGTATGCAGGATATTTCTCTTCGAGGAAGTACCAAGGCTTTCCGTCTTTATAAGTCCAGATCCGGCCGCCTTCACCGCGGGCCGATTCCGACATCAGGCGCAGCTTGTCGTCGCCTGGAATGGCGGTCGGGTGAATCTGGATGAATTCGCCGTTAGCGTAGTATACGCCCTGCTGGTATACCGCGCTTGCTGCCGTACCGGTGTTGATAACCGAGTTCGTCGTTTTACCGAAAATGATGCCGGGGCCACCGCTGGCCAGAATGACGGCATCTGCCTTGAACGCCCGGATCTCCATGGAGCGAAGGTCCTGGGCGGCAATGCCGCGGCATACGCCCTCGTCATCAATAACCGCGTTCAGGAACTCCCAGTTCTCGTATTTGGTCACGAGACCTGCAGTTTCCCAGCGGCGCACCTGCTCGTCAAGCGCGTACAGCAGCTGCTGGCCGGTGGTCGCTCCGGCAAACGCCGTGCGGTGATGCTTCGTTCCGCCGAAGCGGCGGAAATCCAGAAGGCCTTCAGGCGTACGGTTGAACATAACGCCCATGCGGTCCATGAGGTGAATAATGCCCGGAGCGGCTTCGCACATCGCTTTAACCGGCGGCTGGTTAGCCAGGAAGTCCCCGCCGTAAACCGTATCGTCAAAGTGCTCCCACGGGGAGTCGCCTTCACCTTTCGTATTAACCGCTCCGTTAATGCCGCCTTGCGCGCACACGGAGTGAGAACGTTTCACAGGTACCAGTGAGAACAAATGAACATGGGCTCCTGCTTCGGCCGCTTTAATGGTTGCCATCAGTCCGGCAAGGCCGCCGCCCACTACGATAATATTAGATGCTGCCATTTATACGTTCACTCCTTTAAGAGGTTGTTCAAAAAGTCGTCTTTTGATCACGTAGTGTATCAAGATGTAACTCGGCATCGAATCTTGAACTCAGCCGGGCCTAAGTAGAAGCTTCCGAAGCATGTTTCCTGCGGAAACATTTCAAGTGCTCACGTACCCAAAACGTACGCTCCGCTCTTCAGTCCCTAGCTTCATCCAACCTTCTCGGTGCTGAAAAACCGGCTTTTTGAACTTGCACTTTAACTCATGACTGTCTTAACTACATCGATCGCTGCTTCTGCAGCCTGGAACTCGGAATTTCTGAATCCGGTCATCGCAAGGATAAACAGGACGCTCATAAATACGAACAAGCCCATGCAAATGTATGTGGATACTCGCTGCGCGCGCGGGCCGACGGTAATGCCCCAGCTGACGAGGAATGCCCACAGGCCGTTCGCGAAGTGGAACGTAGCCGATACAACGCCGATAATATACAGAACAAATAATACAGGATTGCTCACGATATCGTGCATGACGGCACCCAGATCATCATGGGTGATCTTGCCGATCATGATCTGAAAACGGGTGTCGTACATATGCCAGATCACAAATACGAACGTAATAACCCCGGTAATCCGCTGAACGGTAAAACGGATGTTCCGCTCATAATTGTAATTGCCGATGTTGTTTTTGGCCTGATACGCAATGTACAGACCGTAAATGCCGTGGTACATCAGCGGCAGCCAGATCAAGAACAGCTCAAGGAAGAAGATTAGAGGCAAGCTGTTCAGTAAATTCACGGCTCCCTTGAAGCCTTCCTTTCCACCCTCGAAAGCCTGAAAGTTGGATATCATGTGGCTGAGCAGAAATGCTCCAAGCGGTATGACACCGAGTAAGGAATGCAGCTTTCTGGAATAATACCCTTTCATCAGTTGACGTTCCCCTTTCCAATGTGCAGCGTTTTCAATTTCACTCTTTCCTATTTACGGAACAATTACACTTACTTACACTGTGCTTTTCGCGTGCAACGACAAAATGTTCCCTTTTTCCACAAACGTGTGAACATCCTGTGTCATGTTTCATGTTACTCCTTTTTTTCTTATAAGGGAATTGCAATATAATTATTAATCGTTATAATCTATACGCATAAGGAGATATTGGAACACCATCCTATATATAATGGAGGAATATCATGTTCGAAGATCTGGACATGTTTGCCGTTGTGGTGGAACAATCCAGCATCAATAAAGCATCCAAGCTGCTGAACCTGTCCCAGCCTGCGCTCTCGCGGAAGATCGCCAAGCTCGAAGACGAGCTCGGCCTGCCCCTGTTCAACCGGCGCGGCAAGCGCCTTGAGCTGACGTCGATCGGACAGATCGTATATACCTTTGCGCTGGAGCAGCGCCAGCAGCAGCTGAAGCTCATGCAGACGCTCGCCCACTATCGGGAAGGGGAGCAGATCTCGATTAATCTGGGCGCGAGCCTGACGACGCTGCAGACGACGCTGCCCCCGCTCGTCAACGCGTTCATGGAGCGGCATCCCGCCGCGGAAATCAAGCTGATTACCGGCAAAACCCATGAGATCGTTTCTTATGTAAGGGATAAACGGGTGGATGTCGGCATCGTCGCCTCTTCCATCAACCAACCGGGACTAAACTGCATTCCCCTGTTTGACGATCATCTGGAGCTCGTCATTCCCGCCGTCCATCCGCTGGCGGAGCTGGGGGATGTCGAGGTCGAGCACCTCCAGGGGCTTCCGATGATTATTTTCTCGACCGGAACCTGGTACCGTAAGCTGACGGACGACCTGTTTCACCGGTGGGGCATCATGCCCGATATTCGGATGGAGATCGATTCCTTCGAAGCGATCGTCCGCTTGATCCCGACCTGCAAAGCAGCGGCCCTGCTTCCGAAATCATACCTCCGTCCGCAGCTGCTCTCCGACAACGGGCTTGTGGACATTCACATCCCCGCGCTCATGGAGACGCGGCGGACGACCTCGCTGATTTACGGGGATGCTTCAGAGCTTAGCAGCGCCGCCCGCCGCTGGATTAACGAAACCGAGGTGCTCTTCCGAAGCCTTGCGGAAGAGAAGCAGCGAAAAAACCTGACGACCTAGAGATCGTCAGGTTTTTTTATATTATTTCTGCTGCAGATTCACGACTTCCGTCTCAAACCGCTCCACATTGTCGTTGGAGCCGATGACGACCATAACATCGCCGGCGTTGACCACGTCCATCGCCGTCGGCGCGACGATAATGCCGGATCGCTTGTTGAGGGCGACCACCGTGACACCGTAACGGACGCGCGTGTTCAGTTCGCTTAACGTCTTGCCGTCCATACAATCGGTTACCGTCATTTCCACGATCAAATAATCCTTAGATAATTCGATATAGTCGAGCAGATTCGGCGTAACCAGCTGGTGAGCCACACGGATTCCCATATCCCGTTCGGGGAAGATGACCCGGTCCACACCCAGCTTCTGCAGCGCCCGGCCGTGCAGCACGGAAATCGCTTTGGCCACGACGGTCGATACGCCAAGCTCCTTGAGCAGGATGGCGGACAGAATGCTCATCTGGATATCGTCTCCGATCGCGACGATCCCGCAGTCGAAGTTGCGGATGCCGAGCGATTTCAGCATCTCCTCATCCGTAGCATCGGCGACCACCGTATGGGTCAGATACTCGCTCATATCCTCGACGACCTCTTCGTTCCGGTCAATGCCGAGAACCTCATAGCCTAGTTCCATTAGTTCCAGTGCCAGACTCGAGCCGAACCGCCCCAAACCGATCACTGCAAATTGCTTTGGTTTCATGTCTCTCCTATACTCCTTATCCAATAATCATTTTGCCTTCCGGATGACGATACAATTCTTTACCCTTTTTCGGACCGAGTGCATAAGCCAGCGTCAGCGGACCTAGACGTCCGGCAAACATCGTTAAGCTGATCAATATTTTGCCGAACACCGTCAAATCCGGCGTTAATCCCATCGACAAGCCGACGGTACCGAAGGCCGAGGTCGTTTCGAATAGAATCTCCAGGAAATCCGCATCCTCTGTCGTGGACAGGATCATGGATACCGTCAATACGAGCAGCAGCGCAAGAAGCGCAATCGTTAACGCCTTTAAGACCCGCTCCTGAGCGAGGCGAAACCGGAATAAGACGATGTCCTCACGCCCTCTCATCATTGCGAATACGGCCCCTACCATCACCATAAAGGTTGTCGTCTTGATTCCGCCCCCGGTCGATCCCGGCGACGCTCCGATAAACATAAGTATAATAATGAAAAATTGCGTAGCTTGCCTTAGGCCGCCGATATCAATCGAATTCGCGCCCGCTGTTCGCGGACTGACCGATTGGAAGAACGAGGCGAGCACTTTACCTCCCCCGTCCAAGGAGCCCAGCGTTAACGGATTGGTGAACTCAAAAATAAATATGATGATCGCCCCGATGAAGATCAACGCCCCCGACATCGAGAGAACGACCTTGGAGTGAAGCGACAGCTTCCTTTTTTGACGGAAATCGATCAAATCGGATAATACAACGAACCCGATGCCGCCGGATATGATCAACAGCATGGATACGATGTTTACCAACGGATCATCGACATAATCCGTGAGACTATGAAAATCACCGAACAGATCGAAGCCTGCATTGTTAAACAGCGAAACGGAATGGAACACCCCAAAATAGAGGGCTTTTCCAATAGGCATATCCCATGCCCAGCGCAGTGTAAACAGTACGGCAGCGCACGCCTCGAAGGTCAAGGAATAGATAAACACCCGCCGGATCAAACGAACGATCCCTTCGATGGAGGACTGATTCATCGCTTCCTGCAGAACAAGCCGGTCCTTGAGCGATATCCTCCGCTTGAATACCAGGGCGAACAGGGTTGCCATCGTCATAAACCCGAGCCCGCTGAGTTGAATGAGCAGAAGGATCACCGTATGTCCGAAAGCACTGAAGCTTGTGCCTGTATCCACGACAACAAGCCCGGTCAGACAGACGGCGGAAGCCGCCGTAAACATGGCGTCAATCCCGCTGATCGGTTCGCCGGTCCTGCTGGATACGGGCAGCATGAGCAGAATGGTACCGACCAGGATCGCCGCCGCAAAACCGAGCGCAAGGATCTGCGGAGGTGACAGCTTAAGCCACTTCATTTTTGAGTTCAAAGTTTCACCTTCTCCAAAAAAATCAAAGAAAAAAGACACTGGAAAACAGTGCCCTTCACGGTCTGGTTCCTGTGCAACAGCCTACGAGGTTAGCTGACGGATTCGGGCATTATCACAGGCCGCCCTATCCATGATCCGAAAGAGATCATGAAATTCACCCCAATTACATGGTTCCCCCGTTCTCATTACGAAATTCGGCTGGTTTATTCGGTTCCTTGAAGCATGATGTGATTATAACGCAATCCGGAAGCGAACCCAACGTCGTTTTTTTACCAAAAAGTCTTTAAATGAGCGCGAATTGGGCATATTCAAGAGTACAAGGATATGGTTCTCTAACGTTTTCGAAACCTTTCATTCATTTTCAGCGTTTTATTTCATTATTGGCCCTTTGGGATAAGCAGGGCTTGTTCTTCATATGTATGTTATATTGACTCTATGATCCGCTTTTTGCGGGGCCGGTTATTCATATCGGAAAGCACTAAAATTAAGAGGAGGAATTTCATGAACCGTGCCGAAGAGCCCCTGAAGCTGACACCTAACCTAAAGAAGCTTATCGCACCGGCCATCATCGGTCTGATCCTGTTTCTTATATTCCAGGTACTCCCATCCACTTCCTTCGAGTCGACCGATACGCCCTATCCGCAAATCATTTCCAAGGATGAGGCTGCGCAAGCGGCGTCACGGTTCGCTCGCGAACGTTTAGGGTTTCCTGCTTCCGAAGGGCAAGACCCCCTTGTTACATACCAGTCCAACTCCGAGCTGTACGGATATTTGGCCAAGGAAAAGAAGCTAAAGGAGTATAACAAGAATTACGAAGCCAAATACCCATATGACGTATACCGCGTCCGCTTCACCTTGCCGGGTGGCGATGCGCTGAACGTGGATGTGCATATGCAGAATGCCGGCATCGCGGGATTCTCCTATGATTCCGCCCGCTCCAGTTACGACAGGATCGAGCTGAATCAAGGGGAGGTCCGGAAGCAAATGCTGCTTCTGGTTGAGGAAGGCATGACGCTGGCCGAGAAGCAGGCGCTCGCGGAGCCGTGGCTCAAGTGGGCCGGATACGATGCGACGCAGCTGCAGCTTTCTACCCGGGAAGGCGAACCTAAGCTGAGATATACCGTCACGGAAGCCGCCATCGGGGATTCGAGGCTGCAGCTGGCATTTACCTTTGAACATGGGACACTGCGTTCCTTCGAGCCCGCGTTCTCGGTTCCGGCAGCGCATGCTGCCTATGTGAACAAGCAGACGCAGGATGCAACGCTGCTGACGCTGGTCGGGTACGGTTTGTTTACGCTTGTGCTCGGTATCCTGGCCATCGTCTACAGCGTCAAGACCAGAGCCTATACCTCGTTTAAGCGCGGTATCCTGCTGTCCGTCCTGTTGTTTGTCATCCAGATGCTGAATACGTACAACCTGGTTCCGGTCTTTAAGGCACAAGGAATGTCCGAGACCGGCATCATCGGGATGATGATCTTCTACGCCATCTACTCCCTCGTCTTCTCCGCCTTGCTCTATTTCTCGCTTGTCGGCGGAAGCGGTCTATGGCGGAAGGAAGACGGGCTTAATCCGTGGCCGCGTGCCAAGGAGCCCGGGTACGGCCGCTATGTCTTGGAAAGCATGAAGGTGGGCTATTTGTGGGCCCTCATTCTGCTCGGCATTCAGTCCTTGATCTTCATCGCGCTCGGCCTGACCTTGAACACCTGGTCCACGACCGATGCCTCGCAGTCGCCTTACAACATGCTCTATCCATGGCTGTTTCCGCTGATGGCTTGGCTGGCAGGCATTTCGGAGGAAGCGGTGTACCGGCTGTTCGGCATTAGAATGGTGAAGAAAATCGTGCGCAGCACCTTTGTCGCGAGTTTGATCACCTCGATCATCTGGGCGCTCGGCCATACGCTGTATCCGATTTACCCAGTCGTATCCCGCCCGATTGAGCTGGTCATTATCGGCCTGCTGTTCAGCTATATTTTCCTGAAATACGGATATATTGCGGCCATGTTCTCGCATGTCGTCTTCAACAGCATTCTCATGGGAATCAGCCTGGTCATGCTTCAAGGGACCCCTAATGTGCTAATCGGCCTGTTCTATATGGTGCTGCCGGCAATCGTGGCTTACGTGATCTATCGCTTGAATCCAACAAAAAAAGAGAAGCCGTATGTCACGACTCCTCATCACGAAGGGCATTGAGTATATCTGTAGCTAATTTTTCACCGATCGAAAGGGGCTTAAAGTCTTCGACTGAAGCCTCTTTTATTTTTTTGATCGAGCCGAAATGCTTCAGCAGCAGCTTCCGCCGCTTCTCGCCGATGCCCGGGATCGAGTCCAGCTTGGACGAAACCATCGATTTGCCGCGCTGCTCTCGATGGAAGGAGATCGCAAACCGGTGGACCTCATCCTGGATGCGCTGAAGCAGATAGAACTCCTGGCTGTCCCGCGGCAGGGACACCGGCTGCGGCGGATCGCCGACCATCAGCTGCGCCGTTCTATGCTTGGCATCCTTCACAAGCCCGCAGACCGGAATAAACAGTCCCAGCTCATTCTCCAGCACATCGATCGCAGCCGATATCTGTCCCCTGCCGCCGTCGACCACGATCAGGTCCGGCAGCGGCAGATTCTCCTTCAGCACCCGCTCGTACCGTCTCCGGATGACCTCACGCATCGTCTCGTAATCATCCGGCCCCTGCACGGTGCGGATTTTGTACTTCCGGTATTCCTTCTTATCCGGTTTCCCGTTTGTAAACACGACCATCGCCGAAACCGGATTCGTTCCCTGTATGTTCGAGTTGTCAAACGCCTCGATCCGGTTCAGGGATTCGATGCCGATCACTTCGCCGAGATTGGCCGCGGCAATCGATGTCCGCTCCTCATCTCGTTCGATTAAGCGGAATTTCTCATCCAGCGCAACCTTTGCATTTTCAATCGCCATCCCGACCATCTGGCGCTTTAAGCCGCGCTGCGGCACATGCACCTTAACGCCGAGCCATTCCTGCAAGGCAGCTGCACCTCCGGCGGCGTCCACCAGGCCGGCAGCCTCCGCCCGCTCGTTCTCGGCTTTTGTCGCGGCGGCCAGACGTTCGGCCTCCTCCCCTTGCCCGGGGCTTTCCGGACCGCCGGCCGAACCTGAGCCGGACGGGTCCTCAGCGACTGCTAAGGCAGGCGATCCAGCGGTATCGCCCTCACCGGCGCCTGGGGCCAGGCCGCTCTCGTTGGAAGCAGCGGCTCGGCTGCCTGCTCCCTCCGATATCGAATCATTCTTGGCTGCGATGCTGTCTTGCGCATCGGAGTCGGCCTCCTCAATCAAGATCGGTCCGGGAAGCAGGATTTCCTGCGGGACGGCAGGGTTATCGCTGTAGTACTGCGCGATGAAGGACATGAAGTCGCTGTGCGCGTCACCGTAGAACGGAAAAATCGACTTGTTGCGCTGCACCATTTTCCCCTGGCGCATATACAGAATTTGCACGCACATCCAGCCCTTATCCACGGCATAACCGAAGACGTCACGGTCCCGGGTGTCTGTTGTGGTGATCTTCTGCTTCTCCATCAAGGTGTCGATATGGATGATCTGGTCCCTCAGCTCCTTGGCGCGTTCGAAATACAGGTCTTCTGCGGCTTCCTGCATTTTGCGCTGCAGCTCCTTCTTGATCTCTTCATGGCCGCCGCTTAGAAAGGAGGTGATTTCGCTGGTGATCTCCTCGTAGGCGGTCTTCGGCACCTCTTTCACGCATGGAGCCATGCATTGGCCCATATGATAATACAAGCACACCTCTTTCGGCATAACCCCGCATTTGCGCAAAGGATACATGCGGTCGAGCAGCTTTTTCGTCTGCTGAGCGGCATAAGCGTTCGGATACGGGCCGAAGTACTTGGCTTTATCTTTAAGCACCCGGCGCGTTACTTCGAGACGGGGATGCTCTTCGTTCGTAATTTTTAGATATGGATAGGTTTTGTCATCCTTCAGCAGAACATTATATCTTGGCTGGTGCGTCTTGATCAGGTTGCACTCCAGGATGAGCGCTTCCATATTGCTGCCCGTTACGATGTATTCGAAATCGCGGATTTCGGCCACCAGCATCTGGGTCTTGCCGTTGTGGCTGCCGGTAAAATAAGAGCGCACCCGGTTCTTCAGCACTTTGGCCTTGCCGACATAAATAATGGTTCCTTCCCGGTTCTTCATCAGGTAGCACCCGGGCTGATCGGGCAGCAGCGCCAGCTTGTGCCGGATATTCTCCAGCGCCTTCTCCTGCTCCTGCAGTTGTTTGCCGAAGTCGTCCATCTTCTTCCTCCTCTCCAAGAAGATTATATATGATTATGATGAGAATGCTGCAAAAAATCCAAAAAGCGACGTTCAATCTGCAATGTATAGGTCAACGGTTTTGTTCGTGGCGCCAAAGGCGCTCGCGGGCGGCTCGTTCACGAGGCGCTGATCGGGATCTATATATTGTACCCGGAAGCGGCAGTAATCGGATGCTGCAAAATCCTGATGATAAACCGCATAAAGCGCCTATCGGATTGTTGACCGAAGGCGCTTTATGGAAGCTTTATTGCGGTAGCGGCACTTGCTTATCAAGCATTATTGATGCTTCGCAATGATGCCTTTCAAGGCTTCTTTGGAGTTAAGCCCTACCACTTTATCGACAGGCTGGCCGTCTTTAAAGAAAATCATCGTCGGAATGCTCATAACGCCGAAGCGTGCTGCGGATTCCGGATTTTCATCCACGTTCACCTTTGCGATTTTTACATCGTCGCCGAGTTCTTGGGACAATTCGTCCAGAATCGGAGCGAGCATTTTACAAGGACCGCACCATGGGGCCCAGAAATCAACTACAACCGTTCCTTGACCTTCCACTTCGTTGGCGAAGGTTTGATCGGTAACATTAACGATAGCCATTGTATACTCCTCCTTACAGGATAATTTCAAGATATAGCGCGAATCATAATGTCGAATGCGTCGACGGTTTTAGTATACCACAAACTTTAAGAAAAAGTGAAATATACTCACCTAAAGAAAGGGGAATTCTCGGAATATTCATGCAATCTTTACAAATGATTTGGACATTGGGTATACTACTAATAATAAGTCGGGTGACCTGTCTTAGCCGTGCATACGGAATGTTCACCTTTTTGAGGAGGCAAGCACCATGGATGTAAACGTGCGCATGAACGATCCGCGGGAGCACATCAATGAAGAACCGCGCAATGATTTCAGCGATTTGATGATGGGCTTTCTTGGGATGTTCGGTTTCATGACCATCATCTTCTTCGGATTCGTCATTATCAAATTTTTGGTCGGCTAATTGACGGCTCCTTGCGCTAAGAAAAGCCTGATCCCTGTCATCGCGTCCTGTGACGCTAAAGGGATCAGGCTTTTTTACATTTCTATAGGCAGCAGCCTTGCCTAGAATTTTCCCCTCTGATTCTCGCCGTATAAATGAACGACGTCCACGAACGGTGCAATGCGGTTCATCAGCCGCTGCCCCTTATGGGCCTCTTCCCCGTCCTTGCTCGTAAAGCTTAGGTGCCGCTCGAGTCCGTCCAGCGGATAGTTCGACGTGTAGAAGGTCGGCTTGCGGTTCATCCGGTAATTCAGAATCGACCCCAGCACATGATCCCGTACCCAAGGGCTTAAATTCTCGGCGCCGATATCGTCGAAGATCAACAGATCGCAGTTCTTCATCGTCTCGACCATTTCCTTCAGCTTCGGTCCGTCCTGCATCATCGTTTTCAGATCCTCTACAAAATCAGGCATATACACGATTACGCCCGAATACCCCGCCATCGCCAGCTCATAGAGCAGATAGCCCATCAAATAAGTCTTGCCGGTGCCGAAGGATCCGGTCAAATACAATCCCCGGGGACTCAGCCCATTCTCCTTCGTCTCCTTAATATACTTGAACACCTGATGAACTCCGGGAGCTCTCAGCCGGTCCTTGGCCATAATCTCCATATGGTCATAGCCTTCATTCAGCGCTTTGTCGTCGACATAGAAGCTGCGGATCCGCTTCCGGATCTGATCCTCATTCGTTTTGGCAACCTGCAGGGAGCACGGCGTTTTCCGTTCATAAATCTCCACCGTTCCGTTGACCCGCTGAATATCCAGCTTGCTGTAGTGTCCCTGGAAATCATTCGGGCAACGGTCCAGTCCCGGACACTGCTTGCAGTTGGCCTGATCGCCGGCATACTGGTACAGCTTGCTTAAATTGATGCGCAGCACCCGGTCGTCAATCTCCGGATATTCCGCACGCATCGCCTGAATAAGCGGGTTCTTCAGCAGCTCCTCCGTAATCTCGGCCGTTCTGCGCCGCAGCGCAGAGCTCTTCATACTTTCCAGCAGCTCGCCAAGGGATTCCATCTCTCTCCCTCCTTCATCTATAGCATCTTTGGTTCTTATACGCCTTTCTTATTGCCGGCCTGCATCTCGGCAGCGAACCTCATCATCTCTTCGAATTCTTCATCCGTTACCGCCTCGCCCTTATCGGTCTCCAGCGCCACCGGAATTTCGGGCTTCGCCTGTCCGCTTCTAGCGTATGTACGCGTGCGTGTTGAGCCCTGCTTCTGCTTGCCTTTCATCTTGGCTTGGTCCCTTATATATTGAACAGCCTTCTCATAGCTGTTAACCTGCTTCAGCAGCATGTTGGAAGCGATCGCCTCCACGAAATTACGGTTGATCCGCTGCTCGCCGCCGACGGCGATCAACGACACCAAATAATGAATCAGTACGTTGATGACCTCGCCCGGCAGCTTGTAACTAAGGTCGATCTTCTCGAAAATGTCCAGGAACTGCGCGGGTACGGCCCCCGGGAAGAACGTCTGCAGCAGCCGGGTATACGGCTCATTGCGCAGCATCATATTATATTGATGAATATCGCACTTCGACTGGAACTGCGCAGGCACCTCGACGTAATACTCCATCTGCACGGCATGCTCCTCGGCAGGCTTATCCGGATCCGTATTCAATTCCTGATGCAGGGCTACCACCTTGCCGGCCGTAATCTGCCTCTTCTCCTGAAGCTTCATTCCCTGGCGGAAATGAAGGCTCGCCTTGTGCTGCAGATCGTCCAGGACAATTTCCCCGTGCTCGGTGAAGATTCCGTCCTCGTCCAGAAGACGGCACAGGTCCTGAACGCTGAGATCATACTTGCGGACCACGTAATTCACGATCCCCATCTGCTCATGATCGTAGCGAAGACGCTCCACGAACACCCGGTTGCGGGACTCGCGCGGGAAGCGGAGGATAATGTCCGCATAATTGAGCCCTTCTCCCGGCGGGGTGGGCGGCAAGGCCGGCCTGGACACCGCTACCTCCTCCAGCGCCTGCTCCAATTCGTAATCGATCACATGGGTATTCAATTCGAAAATATCATAGAAGGGAACCGAAATGTTCTCCTTGTTCAGCGAAATGCCCGACCATTCATGGGGCTCCTTGCTCCACAGTTCCTCGCGGAGCGACAGTACGGCGAATTTGCCGACCTTATCGCGGAGCAGCAGTGTCAAATGCTGCGTGTTGAAAAATTCGGCAGGACTGAGCGGAGCCTGCAGCTCATACTCGTAGATGTAGTCGTCCGTCTCGGGGACGAACATCCGGCTCGTCTGCAGCAAGCCTACCGCCTCCAGCTTGGAGGTTTGCTCTATGAGATACCGGCGTCCTTTCTCACTGGGCTCCAGCCCCAGCGTCAGAAACAGCCGCCGCTGCTGTTCGATCGCCGAGTACCCGACCTTCTCGGCCGGCACATGCTGGACGAAAAGACGGTACAGGCTGATCGCAAAGGCGCCTACCATCGGCTGATATATCGAGCCGAGCATCTTGTCGTCCAAGCTGCTCAAACAGAAGTCACGGTATACGCAGTAACGGTGATTCTCGGTAAAATATAAAAAATTAGTCATGCGCATCGCTGTTGCTCCCCCTGTCGCCCAAAAATAGACTTCCTCTATTCTATCACAAATCAAGGGATCGGAAGTCGGTTCTTTTGCATCAAAAATATTGGAATTCCATGCAAGCGCCTCATTCGTTCAGAGCGAATAATAAGCGGCGGCCCCCAGTATCGAAGAGCCGCCGCCATCATCCTATTCGCCTATTGCTCCTGCTTCAAATCCCTTGAAGCGGATATGCCGCATGTGCGTAAAATGTTCCTATGAAATCGCTGCTGCATGTTCTAAAACATTTTAAAGCCTTTGATCCGCAAAGTCTTGATCGTCCATCCGCTCATATAAGCGCCGATCAGTCCGGCAACGCCGGTCAGGTAATCCACCAGCTGGAATGATCCGACGTGAGTCCAAAACGGCGTCTGACTCCGATCCCACAAGCTGTATACAACGACCGGCAGAATGACGATGACAAACAAAAAGCACGGAAACCAGGTCGTCTTCATCAGCATATTAAGGATAAAGCCGATACCGAACATCATGACAAAGAATAGAATCATCAGTACAAGTACAGGAATAAATTGAAGCATGGTCGCCTTATTCACCTCTTCTTTATCGCCTACGCATAGCAGCCTATCAGGTTGCTGCTGTGCAGCAAGATACAGCAAGGCCTCAGCTTCAGCTAATAGCTAGTTTACTAAAAAAAATGTCACAGATCAACGAACAATCCGTGAATGAATTGTGACGCGTTTGCTCTGCGGACCGCGTGTACAGTACAATGTAGGGAGTTGTCATGATAGCAAGCGGTGATCCGCTCGGGAGCTATCGAACATATTGTTTAGGAGTGATCTCATGAACGAAGCTGCAATGACGCTTGAAGGCTGGTATGCCCTGCATGATTTCCGCACGATCAATTGGTCCGCCTGGAAAGCCGCGGACGATGAGGTTCGCGCCTTTGCGCTGGACGAGCTGAACGGCTTCCTTGAGGAGTGGGCTGCCGTTGGCGAAGCCAAGCAGGGAAGCACCGCCGTATATACGATTGTCGGTCAGAAGGCCGATTTTGTGTTCATGCACCTGCGCGAGACGCTGGAGGAACTGAACGCGATCGAGAATGCTTTTAACAAAACAACCTTCGCTCAGTTCACAACCAAAGCCTACTCTTACGTAAGCATCGTCGAGCTGAGCAACTATTTGGCAGGCTCCTCGAACGAGGATCCGATGCAAAATCCGCATGTCGTGGCCCGCTTGAAGCCATCCCTGCCGAAAGCAAAGCATATCTGCTTCTACCCGATGAACAAAAAGCGCGATTTGTCGGACAACTGGTACATGCTGAGCATGGATGAGCGCCGATCGATGATGCAAAGCCATGGCCTGATCGGCCGCGGATATGCCGGCAAGGTGAAGCAGATCATCACCGGCTCCGTCGGCTTTGACGACTGGGAGTGGGGCGTTACCCTGTTCGCGGACGATGCGCTGCAGTTCAAGAAGCTTGTCTATGAAATGCGTTTTGATGAAGTCAGCGCACGCTTTGGCGAGTTCGGGCCGTTCTATGTCGGCAACTTGCTGGACCAAGCCTCGTTTACCGAGCTTATGAAGGTTTAAACGTCGCCATTCGCTGCAACAATTAAGAGGGTTACCCAAAAGATCTTTGATCTGGCGGGGCCCTCTTGTTGTGTTTGGGGACAATGCGAGAACTGCTTATAGTTCCCATCGCTGTCCCCACTTCAATGGGGATCCTCTATCCAACGGAGACATTCAGTCTAGGCATGTGTGTGCGCTGCAAGATTTTCCTTTGGGAAAGCCTTCGACCACCAAGCCGCTCCCTTAAACGAAAAAGGTGGAGGACAGGTGCTCTCTTCGAGCATGTCTTCCACCTTTTTTGGGATTAGAACCAAGAAAGCGATCGTCTATACTAGAATGCAGAATGAAAATCTTCATGTGCTTCGTGGCACTCCAAGACGTCATCCCTCTTACTCGTCGTCTTCCTGCTCCTGCTTGCTCAGGCTTTCCAAATACTCGGCCGTCGCCCGGTCCCGGGCACGCCCCTTTTCCTTCAGTCGCTCAATGGCGGGAAGGATGAGAATATCCACTTCCTGCTGGATCGTATACGCCAGGTCGTAGCGTTCCTGCGATTCCAGATAGGAGCCGACCTCCATCAATGCATTATAGCGGTCCAGCTCCTCTCTCGTGAGCAGTCCCCGCACCTGAACGCTGCAGTGTCTCATTTACAGAAACCTTCCCTTTCTCAGGACAAGCGGAATGCCGCCGATAATAAAGAGGTATCGCAAATCCACCAGCTTCTTGAGCTGAGCGGCCTTCCAGCCCTGATATTTCTTGTCGCCGACGACGGCGATTCCTTCTCCCTTGCCGAGAGAGGCAACTGTGCCTTTGTTATGGAATTCGAACTTCCGCATCGCCTTGCCGCGGATCGAAGCCACGATATTCTGCGCACAGCAAACGCCTTGCTGCATGGCAATCTGGGCGGTAGGCGGATAAGGACGGCCTTCATCATTAAAAATCAGCGAGTTGTCGCCGATAATATAAATGTTCTCGTATCCCGGAGCCCGCAAATACTCGTCCACCTTGACGCGGCCGCGCATCGTCTCGAAGCCCGCCGCTTCAACAAGGCGGTTCCCCCGGATCCCGCCGGTCCACACAACGGTTTGGGAACGGATCTCTTCCCCGTTGTTCAGAAGGACGGCGCCAGGCAGGCACTCTTTAATGGCTACGCCGAATTTGAAGGTGACTCCCTTCTTCTCCAGCACGCGGATCGCGTAATCGACCAGCTCCGGCGCAAAGCCCGGCAGCGCGGACGGCGCAGCCTCTACGTTGTAAATGTTCACCAGCGTCGGGTCAACGTCATATTCCTTGCACAGCTTCGGAATGCGGTCAGCCAGCTCCGCGACGAATTCGATGCCGCTGAAGCCCGCGCCGCCAACGACGAAGTTAATGCGCTCCTGCGGTCTGCGTTCATTTTTATACAAAGCAAACTGATACTCGATATGCTCCCGGATCAGCCGCACCGAGTTAATGCTCCGGATCGTCATCGCATGCTCGGCAAGCCCTGGAATGCCGAACGTCTCCGGCTCGCCGCCGAGTCCGATCACGAGATAATCATAAGATAGGGTGCCATCCTCAAGAATAACCTTCTTATCATGAAGTCGGATCTCTTGAACCGAGGATTTCACCAGATCGATCTTGAATTCGTCGATCAGCTTCGAGATGGATACCCGCGTATTCTCGATGCTGTCCGTTCCTGCTGCCGGCATATGTAAATGCGTTGTTATATAATGGTAGTCATGTCGATTCACCAAAGTAACGTCGGCCTCATTATAATTCAGCTCTTTTTGCAGCCGCTGCGCTGTCAATATGCCCCCGTAACCCGCACCAAGGATTACGATCTTCGGTATGCTGCTCATTCTCCTGCTCCTTCCGGCTTGACTCTTTATATATATAGTATGGTTTACTTGTTAACATTTTGTGAAAAGCATGCAAAAAAAGAGAAGAGCCCCTCATCAGAGCCCATTTCACGATTTGACCTGACTGTGTCCGTCCATGCTCGTCCAGGCCCGAAAACCCGGGTGGATTCGGATGTTTATCCAGATGCTGTCCTATTCAGTCAACCTGCTATGAACACAAGTTATCACGTTAATAATATGCATAAAGCAAGCAAAGATCAAGTTTTTTTTGCCAGTTAATATGTAGCCCCCGCCGCATCGCATCCCCCCTCGTGTAAAGTAAGCGCAATCATCGCAAGTGTAGGTATTTTAGCTCAATTCTCGACTTTTCATGCCGGGTCGTGACGATTATAATAGTTAGGGAATTCATGAATCAGCATAATCTTAGACAATCGTCTGTCTGATTCGAATAGAACCCTAATAAACGGAGGTGCTTACCGCATGACAACGACGCCACAAGACAACAGCATGACCGACCTATTGATTATCGGCGGCGGACCTGCAGGGATGTTTGCTGCGTTTTACGGCGGGATGCGCCAAGCGTCGGTAAAGCTGATTGAGAGCATGCCTCAGCTTGGCGGCCAACTGGCAGCGCTGTATCCTGAGAAATATATTTATGATGTGGCAGGCTTCCCGAAGGTTACGGCCCAGGAGCTTGTGGACAATCTGTCCAAACAGATGGATCTGTTCAACACGGATATCCGCCTGGAGGAGAAGGTCCAGTCTGTCGAAAAGCTGGAAGAACGCCACTTTGTCGTCAAGACGAATCTCGGAGAGCACCACGCCAAGGCGGTTATCATTACGGCTGGCGTCGGCGCATTCCAGCCCCGCCGCCTGGAGATCGAGGGCGCGGAGAAATATGAGAAGAGCAATCTTCACTATTTCGTAAACGATCTGAGCCGCTTCAAAGGCAAGAAGGTGCTGATCAGCGGCGGCGGCGATTCGGCCGTAGACTGGGCGCTGATGATCGAACCGATTGCCGAGCAGGTGACGCTGGTTCACCGCCGCGACAAGTTCCGCGCGCATGAGCACAGCGTCGAGCAGCTGATGGCTTCCAAGGTGAATATCATTACTCCTACAGAGATCACTGAGCTGCACGGTGAAGATACGATCAGCAAGGTGACGCTGACCCACATCAAAACGAAGGAAACACAGGAGATCGAAGTGGATGACGTGATCGTCAATTTCGGCTTCGTTTCTTCGCTTGGACCGATTTCGGAATGGGGAATCGCGATCGAGAGCAACTCCATCGTCGTCGACTCCCGTATGGAGACGAGCATTCCCGGCATTTTCGCGGCCGGCGACATCACGACATATCCGGGCAAGGTCAAGCTGATCGCCGTCGGCTTCGGCGAGGCGCCTACCGCGATCAACAACGCGAAAGTATACATCGATCCGGAAGCAAGACTGGCTCCGGGCCACAGCAGCAACATGAAGCTTTAATCACGGCCTAAGAATCTACTATCTATGAAATTGCTGCAATAGAGCAGTGTTTAAAGCAAGAAAAAAGGTATCTTTGATCAGAAGGGATGATCCTTCCATCGAAGATACCTTTTCTATTCGGTTGATCTACATATGTAGAACCAGGTTGTTTCATCCCGCATTATACGCATGCAGCGTCGTAATCTATCTGATCTTTATACGAAAAATGTGAATTAATGCAGGATGCTGCCGGAATTGGTGTCCAAGTTCCGTTTATGAATTTCGGCCAGCAGTAGAGTAATGAACTCACGCTCTAACTTCAATTCAACAGCCATATGATAGGAATCGAGCAGCATCTCATCCGTCAACATAGCCATCCCTCTCACACCCTTCCTCAAATTTCCTGAATCTATCATATCAGACATAGAAAAACGGAACAACTGTTCGCTTATCCACAACCTTCTGTGGAAATCCTGTGTATAATTTGTTGGTAAGTGTTAAAAACGAGGTCATATCAAAGTGGATTATGGGGATAATTGTTATACACAGGATCGTGAACAACTTCCTATAAAAAAATTTAATCAATAATATATTGTTATTTTTTTATTACCCTATGAATAATTCGTATAAACGATATAATATGGAAAATTTCGTATTTATTAGGCCGGTCTTGTATTCACTTCAAGAATCCAAATCTTCCCTTCATGATCGAGCCCGTAATCGAAGCCAAGCTCACCGATCCCCGGAAATCTTGCTTCCAGAATGGCGATGCACTGCCGGGTCAGATGGCGCATTTCATTCCGCTTCTCCCAAGCATTGATGTGCGGCAGGGATAAACGAAGCGCATGACGCAGCCGGAGCAGTGATCCACCCTTGCAAATATTCGTGACAAACAGCCCCGGACTTGCAAGTCTCCCCAGCATCGCGCGGAATTCCCATCTGCCCCTTTCCTTGACCACTTTAACCCGATAATCCAGCGGACGGCCTTGAATACTGGCCAGATGAATGCCTTGTTGGATGATGTAGCGTCGTCTGAGCCTCATTCTGGACAACACATACTGCATAGATTGTTGTGTATTTACATGAACGGAACGCCTCTTATGGGTGATCAAGTAACCCGTTCCGTCTTGCAGTACCCGGATCACGCCGTTGCCTCCAGTTCCTACGATCGGCTTAATCACAACCATGCCGTGCTCATCCAGCATTGAGACCAGAGTATCCGCTGCATACGGCATCGTAGCCGGAATGTAGGGAGCAACTTGCGGATCCGTCAGCAGCGCCTCCGTTTTGAGCCACTTGCTGGCCAGCTGTCTTCCCGCCATGCTGCTTTCGCCTCCTTTTATCATGACATACGTTATCGTATTCGATCCGCCATGTATCCTCTTGGATGATTGTCCGTGACGGTATGCCTAATAATTTGGCATTATCGTGTCGTCTGTACCGGTACGCTTTCCAAATGCTGTGTTCTGTCGTATAGTAAAACCATCAGGATGTCCATAACTAATAACACATAGGGATTTTAGATCAAGGAGGATTTTCATTTTGGCTGGCTTGTTTGAAGTGTTGTACTGGATTGCCATGATTGGCATGTCGCTTGCCCTTGCAGCGGTCACGGTTGTTATCTTCGTGCTGGGCTTCAGGTTCATCAAGGATAAGCGCCGAGGCCTGGGAGCCGGCTGTATCGTCTTCTCGCTGGTCGCAGCGGCGATGGTTGTGCTGATGCTGAACGATACGTTCTTTTTTCCGGCTTGAGCGGGCAATATAAGAAAAACGTCTATCGTCGTACATTCAAAGATGACAGACCTCGTTTAGCGGTAGTTTTTCATCGCGATATCAGGAAGCTGACTCCGCGAAGTTTATACTTTTCTGCTATCTAAAAAAATGCAGCTTTTTCTTCGTCGATGAAGAAAAGCTGCATTTTTTATGGGCCATCGAAGGAATACGGTTTCTACAATAGAGCCTCCCCGTTTAGTTTCCTACCGATATAAAGGCCGAAAGAAAGTGAAATAATATTAATTACTATTGACATAATTACATAGTTCATTTCAAATACAAAAAAATGGTAATATTTCTGCTACCATATAAAAAATACTTTCGTATCTTGAATATAGCGGCCGTATTAATTGAAAGGAAGCAAGTGGTAGTACTAGTTGAACTAGAATTACTAGAACAACAATTTTGATAAAATTAAGTATTGTGACTCGCTTCTCCTTAACTCCAATCAAGAAAGGTGCAAAGAAGGATGCGAATATTCCTTGAATTACAATATTAAATTTGTGACTCACAATTTGATCAAGAATATTCTGAATGATTAAACCATTAATAAAAAAACAGATCCCAAACATTGAGAAAATAATGAAGGCATATTGCAATGAAGAAAATCTAATTTTTTTCACCACCTACTTACTATGTTCATATTTCCAGAAAAGACCTAGAGGTAGCTGGTCCCCATTTTCAGTGTCCATCACTAAAATTTCAGGGTTATTTTCCAGAAGATCTTTTAATTCTTTTGCACTTGCTGAACCATAGATTTCAGTATAACCATTAAAATCGCATTCACCCATATAATAAATAATTATCCATTTACTGTACAAAGGAGTTTTCAGAGACATTAAAAACGACCTCCATATCGGTTTATTCACCGTCATGAAGGTCGTGATCCACAATCCCAAAACGCTAATATAGGGTTGTTTTCATTCCTTGTCTCGATTGAGGACTGCGTTTTTCAGGTACAATCCGCAACCATGGCGCCATTGCTTTCGCATGGCCACATTCGACACCATTAATGGCGTAACTCCGGTTTTAGCAAGGCTCAGCGCTTGGCTTACCCGCATCTTCCCTCGTGCGGAAGGACGAGCCGCAGCCGCAAGTGACGGTAGCGTTCGGATTATGGATGGTGAATCTGGCGCGTGGCTTACGCTCGGATAAAACCGCGTCAGATCAACGTTTTTTGCGAATGAACGGGATTGATAATCCCCGAATGTACTTGTTAATTACGCGCCTCTATAGCGCATGATATCGTTGATCGGATTATACCCTAACGGAAGTGGTCTGCGCAAGACTAACGTTTTTCTACTATAATATAGATATAGCGTTGTTTAATTTACATATTTTACCTACGAGTTCAAATTGGTGCTTAGATTTTGCGAGTGCCTGTTGACGGGCCTTCGAGGGGGTGCCTTGGGGGTCGTCACTTCACCGCACTAAAGCGTTATTCATTCGTATGCAATCGAGCAGGATTGGTGATGTGTAATCCGCAATCCATCCGATAGCCTGCGAACCCGCACCACTACGCCATTCTTCCGTAATCACCGGAATATCCCGTTATGCATCGTTTATGCATCCGCTATAAACCGCGCCGTTATGCGGTTCACTTTATCGCGGTAAATAATCGTAATCCATACGTTATGCATTCGTTTATGCAGCGCTAACCCCCCGAGTTTAGGCGCGTCCGTCCGGTCCGAGGCGTTTTGTTGCCGAAAAGTTTCCGGAGGCCATACGCCAGGCCCCCCGTGTTCAAAAATCCGCCTTAATGCGCAATAATGGGACGCGATATAATCCGGCCATATTTCCGTTAACCCTGCGCCGCATCCACGTTTACCGCGGGTTTCCGCCCCGATCTGCCGAATATGTCCGAAATTTACATCGCCGGACTCTACGGTATTAAATCCATCACGCGGAACACTTCCTCGAGGTCCCTTGCATCGGTTATACGTGCGTTAAACTTTCGTTTCATTCTGCGTCGATATTCGTCGGCCTTCCGCTGTTGTACCTTACGCAACTCCCTCTCGAAGTCCTTGCGCAATCGCCACCGGAACAACGTACGTCTATTTACTCCACAAGCCTGCGCTATGTCTTCGAGATTCTGCGACGGAACAGCCGTCAATAGTTCGATAGCCAGACGGTGCCGATCGTCCAGCGGCGGCCGTGCTCGTTTCTTCCTACGTTTAGCCATTCGTATTAACCTCCGTAAACAAAAATAAGCGGAACCACAGCGCTAGGCCATGATTCCGCAAGTTTTAATTATTGCGCCAGCAAGCGCGCAAGTCCTCCCGCAATCTTTTCGATATCGGCCTCCTCGCGCACAGTCAGACCGCCGTATACGTTGACAGTTACGCCACCACTGCCTCCGTAGTTAGCGCCGCCTTCTCCGCGCCAACGTTTCGCCTCCTCGCGAGTCAGTACCGCCTCACCCGCGTGGAGACGCGCCGGAAAATTATTATACGGGACATTACGGAGGCCTCCATTGAACCCAAGACCATCCTTAAGCGAGTCCCATAATCCCCGCTTAACCGGTGCCTGCATGACGGCCGGACCACCGAACATTGGCTTATTATCGTCCGCATCCTCCATCGCTTGGTTAAACTCGATAAGACGTTTCGTCTTCGCGGAGTTTCCGCCTGGAACGAGATCGAGCAGCCCCTCCGGAAGCTGAAACTGCTGCATGATCCCCTGGCGTATGCCGTCCGCGATTTGAACGCCTAATTTAACTGCCGCGTCAAAGAGCGGTTCAGAATTTCCTAATACCGTGCCGATTAGGTTTGTAATCTTGGTCGCGGCTTCTGTGACACGTTCTGCGCCGCCAGCGTTCCACCACCGATTGAATAGCTCGCCAAATTGATCGAATGTAAACTCGATCTTTTGCTCGAGCGTTGTCAGCCGCTGAAACTCGGGATTGTTTGTGAAGTTATCCTGTATAAACTTCTTTGCTTTATCGACCATCGCCTGAACTCCGGCCACGATTTGCGGCGTGTATTGCTCGACGAAATCAGCAGCAGAATTAGCGAGATCCTTAACGATCGGCAGTAACGGCATCATTCCCGCAATTTGCAACGTTTCAACCGCACCTTTAAACTGCTCGACGGCGCCGGACGCATTATCCATCTTCTTACGCGCAACGTCGAGAGCGGTCACCTTGGACATTTCCTCCCTGAACTTTTCGACGCCCTCTGCGCCTTCTTTATAAAGAATGGTCGCAGCTCTTACCGCATCCGTACCGAACATTAGTTTAAGGGCGTGTTGTCGTTCTTGATTCGTCAACTTCGCCATAGACTTGCGCAAAGTTCCAGCGATCTCATTAAGCGATTTAATGTTGCCCGCCGCATCGAAGAACTGATTCGAGCCGTCTGCTGTTACGAGTCCAAGAGCCTTGAACAGTTCGATTTGCTCTTTTGTAACAGGCTGCAACGTTTGGAGCATCGTTTTCAGGGATGTACCTGCGTCAGAACCTTTCAGCCCGCGGTTAGCGAATATCCCTAACGCAACGTTCGTGTCTTCAAAGTTCATACCCAGGCCGGCGGCAACGGCGGAAGTCATCGAAAGGGAATACCGCAGTTCCTCAACTGACGTAGCAGACGCGTTAGCAGTTCCGGCAAGGATATTAGCCGCCTGTGCAGCGGACATTCCGTCTTCCTGGAACGCATTTAACGCGGTGGACATGATTTCCGCAGCGTCTGCTAACTCCAAACTCCCGGCTGTGGCGAGATTAAGGGCGGCATTGAGAGCGCCAGCTTCAACAGCGGCAGGCGTAATTCCCGCCTTTAGAAGTTCCTCGATCCCTTGCGCCGCTTGCAATGCGTTATATTTTGTTTGGGCGCCTTGCTGTAGCGCCAGCGTCTGCATCCGCTGTATCTGCGCATCCGAAGCGCCTGTTAGCGCCTGTATAGACGACATCTGAGCCTCGAAGTCCATCGCCTTGTTTAAGGAGCTATAACCGACATAACCGGCCGCACCGATAGCAGCTATGCCGCCGTACAATGCGCCTCTCCCGATTCCGCGACTCAGACTACCGAAAACACTTTTAGCTTTATTGCCGAGGTGTCCCACCGCTTTCGACGCACTACGAGCCGCACGCTCAACCCCGTAAATCTCCCGCGAGACTTGTTCGGAACTCGAAGCAACCGCTCGGCTGGCTCGCTCTGTTAATCGATTGGCGTCCTCGAAACTTTCCATTGCTCGCCTTGCATCCTTCGTGGCCCGTGTTACCTTATCAAACGCCCTACTTGCGCCGTCATCCTGGATCTTAATGCGGCCAATGAGATCAAACGCCATCTTCCGGCACCGTCCTTTCGATGAGTCGGCGCAGCACCCGTTGCTGTCGTTCTAACGCCCTCTTATATTCCCGTAACTTGCGTCTGAACTGGCGCGTATCCTCCGCCATCTCATCCATCTCCGCCGATAATTCCGCTATTCTCCGCATATGATTGCCGAGCGCGTGAAAGTCCGGATCCTCTGAGCGTTGAAATACCGCCGCAGTCCGGATCCACTGAGCATGTGCTCCCGGGAATATCGTGCTGAACCGCTGTCGGCCTGGCCGTTTCCACTCCATGATTTGACCGAAAAGCCTGGCGGACGGCCCAAGCGCTTTCAACGCTTCTATTTCTTTTTCGAGCAATTTACTTCACCTCCGTTTAAAATGAAGAGCCCGCCATTTGGCGAGCCCTTTGGTATCGATCGTTATATTTAGTTCGTAATTTCGCGGCCATCTGCTACGCTCGTCGGCTCGATTCGTCCGTACTTATATGCGCGGATAATCTCTGACTCGGATACACCGTGTAACTGACGGCCGCCGCGATAAAATGGCGTCAGCTCCGTAAAGTTCGGACTCTCCAATCGGTTGGCACGCGCTGGGTTTGTCTCGTTGACGGCAGTACGGTAGATCTCATAGGCCTCTGTCCGCAGTGTATGAAGGTCTACCAGCGCTGCCAGATACGCATGTTTAGCGTCTTCAATCGCTTTAAGCTTAGTGTCTCTCTGTTCGTTAAAGTAGCGCACGGCCTCATCACGACCGATATTTATTGCTTCATCCGCTAACTTTCCGAGCTGCGCCGAATGAGCTGAGCGAGCCGCCTGCAGGCGTTCTTGTGCCGCAACAATATCGCCCTCAAGCTCCTTAACCTTGCGAGCATACTGCGCTTCGGCTTCGATTTTATCTGCGGTCGGATTGGCGATCGTTGCTTGCGTAGCGCTAGCTAAATCGGCCTTAGTTTTTCTCAAGTCTGCGTCTAATTTATCTAGTACGTCTCGGTGCGATTGGATTAGCGTCTCATGTTTTGTGCTTTCAGTTGTGTATGCGTTAACTGCCGTCCGGACAGCTGTAGGTAATTTAATTGTCATAGGTTTCTCTCCCCCGTTATTTATTCTTGGTCACTCTCCGTGACTACGTAAAAACCCCTCGTGATTCGCGATAACTTCTCTTGCAGTATCACCAAGAGCGGATTCCGAGCCTAGTGTTACCATGGAGTTAATAGGCTTCATCGTGCGCAAAGACTCGATTTCCTCTAGCGCCTTCTTTGCAAGCGCACGACTATCGGTCTCGGCCTTCGCCTTTACGCCCTCATAAACGGTACGCAGCCGCATTTGATCCCCGACATGTTTCCGAAGTTCAACGCCTGTTGTTGCAAAGTCATCGGCCAACTGTTTCGCTAGGTATGGATCCTTAACGCCGGCCATAAAATCGAGCATCTTAGCGGCCGCTTGTGCGCTCCCGAATACGACTAACTCCGTTTTGAGTTGACCGTATTTCTCGTTAAAGTCGCGGAGTACTTCTTCGTCAGGCTTCGCGTTTGGTTGCGTTAAGGCAGCGCGAGCAATCTTTTCGGCTGCAGCAAGTTCGGCGTCAATCTGTTTTTTGTTTTCTCGCATGATCTTCGCCAGTTCGACGCCTGCGCGTGCTTGGGCCTCGCGTTGTTTTTGGGCAATACCGATGGCTGATAACGCCGGGTCCCTCTGAATTTCGGCCATTTCTTGTTTGACTCGAGTGTAGATATCCTTCGCCGCAACTAGCGATTCCTGCCCGTAAATAATCTCTTTAACCTTTGCGATGTGTTCAGCGTGTTTTGTCATTTTCATATCCCCTTTTTTGGTTTAAATTGTTTGTACATTAATAGCAGTGGTCTTACCGCTGCGGATGTTTTGCTTCAAATCAAATCTGACGCGGGTACCTCGCTTTAACCCTTCGGCATTTGGACTATCACTAATGTGAAAGAATATTTCCCTTTCATCGTGGTCAGGCGAGATGAATCCGAAGCCTCGCGCTTTAATTGGAGCCGCAATAGTTCCGGTAAACTCGCCGCCTGTTGGTGTGCCTTCGACGGCCTTGCCGATGGCTTTTCCCATCTCATTTGCCTTACGGTTAGGCTTCGGCGGCGCAACCGGTGACTTAATGCCCGTGTAAACGATCCTCGAATAAACCCCCGCCATTTCCTCTTCATCTAGTCCGTTCCACATTCTTCCCTCGATAAACATTCGTTCTACCTCCGTATATGTTTTTTGGTTACTACCATCGGCGCGAATCTACGTATGAAGTTCTCGGAGACCGCCTCGCCGTAATAAATCTCGTACTCATTTCCGGATCCGTCTCGCAATGTGACGAGTCTGCGGTGATATCTAACTGGCGCGATTGATATGACCCGAATTTGCTTAGCCACGCACTACCGCCTCCCTCGTACATATCGATCGCGTCAATTATCCCGCCGCGGATCTCCGCCTGGCCCACGCCGTAAATCTTTTTCGGAGATGATCGCTTGCAAAACTCTATCGAAATTTTCTCGATCAGCTTGCACTTCTTAACGTCATCCATCGCGACCCAGGTATCGATAACTATCACGCTGCCGACAAACTCGATAAGAGCCTCGTAAAGCTCCGGAACCTCATCCGCAGGAAATTGTCCGAACTTAATCGGCCAGCGTGCGCCATAATCTACGCTAATCATTTCGCCTTTCGCCTCCGCTCATTTAGTACAACCAACCGTAGATACCGACAATCTGCGGCCGGCTCTCGGAAACATTTGCAACGCGGATCTGATTCCGACTGCAGCGCGTCCATGAGTGTGCATGTGCGATCTGGCCTATAAAACTCGCACCAGGTTGAAGCTGCGCTCTGATACTCGGTCATGTCCCGCCTCCCTTCCTCACGTTTTTGAAGCCGTATTTCAGCTTTCCGGTATAAACACCCTATCTCTTAAAACAAGAGCCCGAGAACCTGCATTACTACGCGGTTTATTAGGCCCTAAAACGCTAGACTTTGGCCGCCCAATAACGCCGCCTTGCCCGTTCGGCTGCGCCTTGCTTTCGTCTGATCTCGCGACACTCTCCGCAATATTTCATTCGGTTTGACGTCTTAACGATCGGCGTTGAACAGCGTTCGCATGTGGCCGTATTCTCTTCGCGGTTGAAGTAACGCGATTCTAGCGCAGGATCAATCGGAAGCACTGAGCGTTCAAATTCCAGGCACCGCATATCACCGGCCTCAATGAACGGCAGCGCCTGCGGATCTGTGCGGAACCATTGGCAACGCGGTTGTCCGTTAGGTTCGTATCGGCATCCGTCGGTACCGGTGAAGGCTGCGCAGTGATTGCGGGCGAGTGATTGGATTCTCTTAAGGTTGTTATTCATTCGTACGCTCCTTTTTGGGCATAAAAATAGCGCTCGGCGTGTGTGCCTGCGCTTTTCAATCTTCGTAATATTTTCTTAGTTTATCTGCCATTCGTTGTTTGACTCGCGATGCCTGTTTCCGGTCACGAACCCCGAGTGCGTCCGCCATTTCTTGTAACGTCGCATCTGGATCGGCTTTAAGGAACTCGAATAACTGGCGTTCCTGTTCGGTTAATGACGTGTCCGTCTCCATTTCCGCGATGATAAGTCTCGGTAAGACGATATCTTCGGTGGTATGCGGTGCCGCAATCTTTGCGACCTTCTTAGACGCGGATTCATCGTCAATTGATAATGCAAGATGGTTAATTCGATTCTTCTTTGTCAATGCATTCCGCACCAGATCCCGGCCGGCGTTTTTAATCGCTGTGCCAAGCAAATCAAAGAATGTACCTCTTTGTCCATCATACTTTAGAGCGGCTTTCACCACGGTATAGCGAAAGTGACTTTCGAAATCATCCTCGTACAAACGGTACTTCCTGCAGGAACGCGCCCACTTTTCAGCCTCGCGCCTAACGAATGCATCGGTCTGTGCTGATAGAGCATCAAATCCGTAATGGTATGGCTTTTCGTCTTCCTTATCGACTCTATCATAGACCTCCGTAATATACTCAGCCCAAGCTGCGTCTACTTGTTTGCGTCGCTTGTTAAAAAATTGCTGTCTCTCTAATTGCTCGATTGCCTCTCGGCCTTTTCTTTGAATAGTGGACATTTGAACGTCCTTTCGAAAATTATTTTATTTTTTTTTCGATTTATCTGCCACAAACACATATAAAATTACGTTATTAATACGTAAACACTTCCGAGGGTCCCTACCCTCCGTACTATATCGTATTCCTTGGTTGATACCGTTCCATGTCAGTACGTAATGTAGGTGTATCAGCGAAGATAAATATGTTGAAGCCCGGTTGCCGCTTGTTATCGCAGATCTTGATTAGTTTGTGACCGCTATAAATTAACCAGCCGGCCATTCGTTGCGAGTGAATCGCCTTTTCGTTTGTCATTATGACACCCCTTTCGTTATAACCGTCGTTTCTTCATATATAGCGAGAACCCGCGCCAGCTTTTCCGGTGTCAGCTCAAACTCGCGAATAAGCCCGTGCTTGATTCGGTCGGATAGGCTGCGTTTGCCGCGCTCAATCTGATTAATGAACGCGTCTGAGACGCCACACATTGCGCCTATTTCCGCCTGGGACAACCGGTAGACCTTGCGTAGCTTGAACATTGTATCCGCTGTGATCGTCATAATATTGCGCCTCCTTCTTCCGTTAGATTTTCCTAACTTAAACTCAAAATAAAAATGCCGCCTTCACACGTCAGGGATGCGACGCGGTGGCAGACTGGCTTAAACTTCCCTCACTGTATATAGTCATGAGATTGCGGAGAATGCATGTATCTCTTCAAAATAAGAGACCAACTGGTCGTATAAAAAACAGGTACCTGCAGGAGAAATTTTACTCCCTATACTTTCAAGGTCGGTAAATCGCGTAGAAGGTAACTACCTTCCCCTTATTGCCCGTAAAATCAAAGGAAAGTCCACGTTCTCCCGTCCTTTCTCTTTCCCTATAAACTCGAAACAATACGTCAAAGTTTAACACTTATTCGTCCTATGGCACGGCTCAAGCTCGCCTCATGCATCCCGAGTTTCTCCGCGATGTGCCGATTGATGATCCGATATCCTCCCTTGATATCAACCGCATAAGCCTCGATTCTACCTTCCTCGTAGTCCTTTTTGATGATTTCGCTGATTCTATGGATGAGTTGCCGTTGCCGTCCGCTCAATCTACCGATATCAATAGACGCGCTGCCAAAAATCGCGTAGATCGGTCCATAGTACTTCGGCTCGACGTACCTACTTTGCCCGTCCCTCCGAACCCGACGCATCCCCTCGAATTGAGTGCGGAGGTAAGCCGTCCGAGTCGCTCGGTTTATGTAACGGACAATCTCACGCTCCGATCGATTCGCATCAACGCGCTCTAAAGCATATTTAAGCGCCGCCTCCAGTTCCGGCCAATTCTCTTCGATAATCTCGTTTGTGAGCATGTGCCATATCGTAGGCCGTGCGCCAATTATCCTCTCGTACGCGTGTCTTAGATCGACGAACGTCGGAAGGTAGCTTGCGAGATACTTCTCATGTTCCTGAAAGTTTTCGACGGTAAGCTCGATCCCGGTCCAGCCTTTAATTGCGGCGGCAAACTCTCCGAAAATATACTCCGGAGAATCACGACGAGAATGAAGCCCGTGTTCGGACAACGTGTATTTAATCGTAGCCAGACGCCCGCGCAAAAGACGCAGGCAACGGAATGCGACGTACATTTCCGGTTTATCGAACGTCAGACCTGTCGGCGAGTGAAGGTAATCGTAATTCATAGCCTCGCGGATCATCTTTATCGCGTCTGTATCTCCTGATTCCTGGTAACGTTTAATTGCCTCTATAAAAGACATTAGATAACCCCCTCAAGTTGTTACATCTAACATAAACTACCTACCGTGATTTGTTAACTAATGAAATTTTAAAATTTTCACAAGAAAAGTGGAACGCACGTTCGTTTGTTGCGTATTATTAAATAACAAAAGCGGACAAGGTTGCCGCCTCATCAGCAATTGCCTCGCCGGTCAGCCTGCTACCAGCGATACCGCGATACTTTCCGGGAGAGTTTGGCGCCTCTCATATCGCGTTGTAATCGACGGTCTGATAACGTTTGGCGCCGTCTCAGACGATTAAACCTTCGGAACAACGGTGTTCGCGCACCTTGTCCGATCTCTGAACGTGTGGCCGCATTTGCAGCTACGACCGAAAGCTGATAATACCGGTTGCCGCCGGCATGTACCGAACCCCTCTCCGCTCATACGCGTTAGTTGTTAGCGCAACTGACACGTGCATCATCGAGGGGCGTAGTCATAGCGAAAATTCTACGTCGAACGCCGCTATCCAGGACGTCACGAACGAGGAAATCAAGACCGGACATGCTCAATAGTTTGTCGCGGATCCCTGGTATATCATCCGGCCCCTTGTCTTGCGATACAACAATCGGAGGAGCATCGGTAGTCCATACATAATAGTCGTCTTGCGGCGTGATTCTAGCGACCCAGATAAATCCCTCAAGATGGTACGCGGCTGTCAACGGCTCAGTATGTATCACCTGCGCCTCGACCCATTCGGATTCAGACGGCGTGTAAATCAGCAGTAACGGCACGCGATCGAGAATCATGCGAGTACCTCCAGAATCACCATTGCGATAAACCAGGCCAGGCCGCGAATCAAATTTCGTTGGGTTCTGCGGCTTATCCGACGAGTGGCCGTACGATGCGAGCGCGAAAGTCCGTTGTTAACCGTTGTCATGATATAACCCTCCCGTGAAGAAGCCGAGCCTGTAGAGTTGAATGTCCGTTACCTCGACGCAGCCGGCCGTATAGCCTTCCAATATACTCGCGCAGACATTCGGTAAAACTGACGCAAGAACACGGACGTGAACGTCGATTTCCTGGCGGGAACTGCCTTCCGGTTTCCATACGAGGATAAATCGTTCGTCGCGTCGGGAATAGCGGTAGCCGATCGGATAAAGGTCGGGAGTGACGGTAATTTCGAGTGGCTCTGCGTTCAGGCCGCGGTAGACTTCGATTGTTGTATGAGTCATAAAAATTAAACCTCCTGATCATAATTATTGTACGCTTATGCGTACGTCATTTGTTCCGATTATACTGTACGCTTATAAGTACAGTCAACCCTTATTTTGGAGGTTTTTAAATTTATGTATAAAGTAAAAGTGGTCCTTAAAGAAACATTACGGGAACGCGGGATGTCAATAAACGAACTATCGTTGAAATCAGATGTACGGCGGGCGGCATTATCGGAGCTTGCTGGAGGGAAAAGAGAGAACATCAACTTTGAACATCTCGCTAAGATTGCGGAAGCATTGAATATATCCGATATTAACAAGATAATCACTTTAGTGAAGGTTGAGGAAAGCGAATGAATACGTGTGACTTATCGCAAGACGTCCATTTCTTCGCGGCCGCCCTATCTCAAACGCTCATATCTGTGTGGGACGAAGATCCGGCCGGTGAATATGTCGAAGTCGAACGCGGATATATCGATCGGTATACGGCCGATTACGTGCGCATCCGGAACGCTGAGACCGGCTGCAGGACGTATTTCTCGCGGGATACTGCGATGTTTAAGCGAATGTAAACGAAGAAAGACCGCTAACCCATTATTGGGCGCGGTCTTTTGTTTGCGCTGGGCGGCTTCTTCTTAATCGGAATGATCGCCTTTTATCAAATTTAGGATTACGCGCTTTGCGAACTAGTGTCTTTTTCTTACGCGGCAGAGGACTGAGAAGTATTTCAACTGCTGATCGCGTCTCCTGTTTCCCTGGCTCAAACTTCTTACGGAATGGTTCGAGATTTTCCCGAATAGTATCTTCAAGTGATTTTCTTGCCATCTAACATCTCTCCTTTTGTGCAAAGTGAGTTCGTTCTTGATTTCATACTTTGTCTTTTTCTTGCATATTAAAAACGGAAGGATAAGCAACCTCTTCTTTATATATTTCTTGGATAGCATTAAACGCATCCTCTTTTGTTTTTCCGCCATACCCTATGTTTTGAATATGGGCAAATATCCTTGCTAGTGTTTTTCTAGCGTGACTCTCTGGCATAGCTTTAACTATATCCACCATTTCCTGTGTCATTTTATCCATTAAGTTCGCTCCCCTGATTAACTTGTCCGCAGTCAGCGGTTACTTAAATCATCCCATATCCGAAATTTTACCATATTGCGACAAAGTTGTCCGCATAATAAGGAGGCGATAATATTGAGCGAACTATCAACGCAGTCAACGCAACTATCAGCGGATCTCCCAACGATTACCGCGGAGATCAACGCTTACAAACGAGTCGCGGGCGAAGCTATATTCGAGATAGGTCGGCGGCTCAAATCCGTACGGGATGCGAAAGCGGATAGCGGCGATCCTAACGAAAGGAAACTCGCTAGACAACGAGAAGAGGCCGGAGGGTGGATTCGGTGGCTTGAGGACCACGTAGACTTCAAAAGATCCTATGCTCACAAGTTTATTGCGGTGTTCGAAGAGGTTGGTGAAGGTGTTTCGACGTCGAAACATAGAGTGCTGGAAGCACTATATGAAATCGCAACACTTCCTCCCGAAGAACGTGGTCGCGAACATACACTCAAGTCAGGCGCGGTCAAGGTTCCCGACGAGATGACAGTCCGAGAACTACGTGAGGTCAAAGCGGCACTAAAGGCGGAAAGAGAAGCGCGTGAGAAGGCGGAGGCGGATTACGAGACGGTGCGCGATACGCTCGAGGCAATACGTGGCGAGCCGGCTAGCGCTTAGGACCGGCAACCTCGTTTAAGAGCCGAATACCATCGCCGCCGCACAGAGTCTCCCATTTTGGGAAAGTCGAATGAACTCCGGCCCAGTAGAGGTGTGCGCATCTTATAATTCCTACTCTGTCTAAATGATTACAATCTAGCCATGTCATATCCGCATCAAAAATCTGGTAATCTTCTAGGTTCGCAGGCTCTACTTCGTATATACAGCCATCGTGCAAATGAGTCATTTTATCTCTATATTCAAAGATGCTGGTATAATCCCGCATTACATAATTACATGCCAATCGGCTTGGCTTTCTATTATAGAATGCCTTCCTAATTTCCTCAAAGATCATCTCTTTTAAATACTGCGGTTTTATATCCGGATTATCTCTATTACCAATTAGATTTGCATAGTAAAAAGTTGGAGTGATAACACTACCAACTTGAATAGGGGCCCTTGTGGCGTGATAAAACATCTATTGCGCTCCTCCTAAGCCTCGATAATAACTACTCTTTGATCCGCGCCAACAATGATATCCGCAGCGTCTGTCGGCGCCGGTATATCGTTACCATCCGTCTCCATTCCGTAGAGATGAAGCGCGAGACAATCCTTCGCCATGTGTAGCGCATCGGTGTCGCTGTCTCCGCAGGTTAATGCACCGGGAAGGTCCGGAAACTCTACAGAGATGCCGTCGTCTGCGTATGTAAAGATTGCGGGGTATTCCATCGTTTATCACTCGTACTCTATAATGTTATGTATTGCGGAGGGGATATGGGACCCCTGCGAAATGTTTACGTATTAATAACGTAATTTTATATGTGTTTGTGGCAGGTAAATCGGAAAAAGTTTAAAAATATTTTTATGTCCGCTTTGAAATCATCGCGATATTAGCGTCTGTATGCAACAGACGTCTAGTAGTATTCCGGCACGGTCAGAACGGCTAATAGGCTGCTAGAGACGCCTATAGCGTGCGGAATATGAGCCTGGCTAACGACGCCCGCCCTGTGAGAGACTAACGCCAATAAAATAAATATTTTCAAAGTTGTTGTAACGGTACCTTCGCAGGTGTAAGATATAGTTGGTGATAATTAAATTACGCAATTACATTATTCGATTGTAGCAAGGCAAGGGTAATAAAATCATACTTTTCTTGATTGAGTAGCTCACGACTCCCGCCAAAGAGAATGAGCTACTCTTTCTTTTGAGATAATTTAATCAACGCAAATATTGCTGTGAACAATAAAACCACGAACGTCATTGCTGTGAAGACAAGTTGAAGCGTTTGATATACGTCCAGAATATCACCACCGAGCCCTTACCTTGCTCTATAGTATATTCTAGCACATTGTGGATAAAGTGCCCCAGCCTAAACGTCTCTTATCGGATATATTTTCTTTTAAAATTTTGCGCCTCCCACTCCGCCAGTGCTTCCGCATAGCACTCGTGAAATATCCCTACGGGAGAATATACGTCTGGCTTCGGCAATCCCGTCCGCAGATCAACGGCCTTTGAGAAATACCGATCGGCAGCCAGCGAAATAACCTCCGCCCCCAACCGTCCACTAAATCTACGCGTCAGCATCGCGTATATATCCTCGAAATAGTGGTCGTAAAGACTTGCGGTATCGTTTAGCGGCAGCTTGTGCAGCGCTTTAGCCAGCGCCTGTAAAATCGCGTTATCCGCGCTCTTATTACCTTCTTTCTTAAAGTCATTATTATTAAAATCATTAATTACTTGTGGCGGCTTTTCCGTTTGCGGTTTTTCCACGTACGGAATTTCCGTTTGCGGCGAATCCGGACCTGGATCGTCAATTATCGGCCGCTCATATACAACGGTCTCCATGCCGGTTATTCGATTCGATTCATCGCGTGTCTGCCGGCGCTCCACATAGCCGCAGGATTCGAGTTCCTTTATCGCGGAATACACCGCATCTCGTCCGTCCTTTGACCGCTTTACTAGATCGGAAGTGAACACGCGCCAGTTTGACGGCTTAGAGAGTAAATAGGCGAGAAGGCCCTTCGCTTTCCAGGAGAGGCGCTCGTCCGATAAGAAGAACGGATCAATGATCGCGTAGCCGCTCTCACGCTTAGAGACGCGGACAATGCCGCCCTTACGTTGTTCTGTCGTCATGATCGCGCCCTCCTATTTCCGCTTCTTAATGAACCGGTTAGTTGGCGAGTATTCATCGTGACTTTTCCGTAAGTCGTTCGTATCCAATTGCACATATCGCCGCATCGTACGCATATCCGCCCATCCGCCCATTTTCTGAATCGTGAACGGATCTGCTCCGTTAAGAACCATTGCTCTGGCCCACGTATGGCGGTACACGTGCGCGGTCATTTTCTTGTTGGATATGCCGGCCTTTTCCCCGTAATACTTTAATCGCTTATTGAAGTGGTTCGCGGATAATGGGTCTCCGAATGATGACATAAAAATACGATCCGTTGTAAAGAACTGTTTATTTTCCTCGATAAGCTCTAGCAACAGTTTCGCAGTATGGCCGGAGATTGGTACCATTCGCGGCTTACGGTTTTTGTTCATTTCGGCAGGTAATACGATGAATCGCGTCTGGAAGTCGATATCCCCAGCGCGAAGATGAAGCAATTCTGACACTCTGAGACCGCTGTCTAATAACGTAACGATCCCGACATAATCCCGAAATCCTACGAAATCTCTTCGATTCGGCTGCGCTAATATCGCCTTTACTTCTTCGTCCGTGAGGCAGTTTGTAAGGTCGATGTCCTGACGCAATAGTTTTACCTTCGCGAAAGGATTATTTTCTAGTAACTCATCGCGCTCCAATTGATTGAAAATTGCCTTTAACGTTCGTAGCCTGATATTTACTGTTGTATCCGATAGCCCTACGTCCTTTGTCGTTATATATTTGTGTCCGTCATACCGCGTTCGATCATATTTCATATACGAAATATGGTCGCGGATCATCTGCGTGGTGATTTCGTCTATGTATGTAACGTCCGGATGGGCTTCATTTAGCCAAGCGGTAAAATATCCGTAATGTTTAGCGTAATCAGCCAGCGTTCGTTCGCGCAGTCCTTCCGCCTTTTTAGCACTAACGGCAAAATCGAGCCCCTGATCCAGTGTTATTCGCGGAAACTCCCGCAGGGTCCGGGCTCCGTTCGGTACGCGTCTCTCACGTTTCTTTAACGACATAAAAAAGACCTCCATAGCGTAAATTTACGCAATAGAGGTCGTAATCCACAATCCATAAACACCGTTTTTAGGATTGTTAACGTACATGATCCGGGATTGATAACGTTCAATTTCGACTCGTTATCCGCAATCCCAAACGTCCGTTCGCGCTGTGGCTTCCGTTTCGGATTCCGTTCAGATCAACGGAATGAAAACCGCGAAACCCCGGTTTTAGCAAGGCTCAGCGCTTGGCTTACCCGCATCTTCCCTCGTGCGGAAGGACGAGCCGCAGCCGCAAGTGACGGTAGCGTTCGGATTATGGATGGTGAATCCCCCGGTCATGCCGGATTCCTCAAAGTCGATTTCAAGACCGTTCAAATATTTCATGCTGTCCTTCTCGACAACCACCTTCATATCCTGAACGTTCATATATACATCATCTTCCGTCTCCTGGTCGTCAAAGCCCATCGCATACGAAAAACCGCTGCATCCGCCGGCCGTGACACCCAAACGAAGGAACATATTCGGTGTTTCCTGCTCAGCCAGCATCTCTTTCAAACGCTCTGCAGCTGTGTCGCTGATTGTAATCATTTAGGTCACCCTCCTTTTCGTTCACTCTTAAGTATACTCCTCTTCCCTCAATCCCTCAAGGCCGTAAATGCCCGCCGCTTCTTCCTGCGGATTCCCTTTTTCCAATTCGTCTATTTGTATTGCTACCCCGGAGGGTCAGGTTTATAATAGGGGAGGAACATGGGCGGCAACTGTCAGATTATTGTCACACTCCCGCATATCGCGTGGGAAAAAGGTTATGGCGGTCTACAGTTGTATATTTTTTCACAAAGTTTGGTTTTTATTCAGCCCTATCGTTACGTTGATGCTGTACCCTTGAGAACCGGACCGTTCCCTGCGGGGAGTGATTACTTAATGATCATTTCAGCTGCCGGATTTCACGGAAGCTGAAGTGTGAACAGGAGGATGGAAGTATGTCCACAATCATAACACCATTTACCGATCGGAGAATGGCTGAGATCGTTGAGAAGGTACGGAGCGGCGAGCGCCTCAACCTCGAAGACGGCGTGTACCTGTACCAGACGGACGACCTGCTGACCCTCGGGCAGCTGGCCAATGAAGCGAATCTACGCAAGAACGGCAAGAAAGTATATTTTATCGAGAACATGAGCCTTTACTTTACGAACGTGTGTGAATCCCGCTGCGCGTTCTGCAATTTCAGAAAGGATCAGGGCGAGGAAGGCTCCTATACGCTGTCCGGTCCCGAGATGATCGAATACGTTGAACAGCATATCCACCCGGGCATCCGTGAATTCCATATCGTCGGCGGACATAATAATCATGTGCCGTTCCAATATTATGTCGATTCCCTCAAAGCGCTGAACGAGCGTTTCCCTGATGTAACCCTGAAGGCCTACACGGCAGCCGAGATCGAGTTCTTCACCCGCATCAGCGGTCTGAGCACGAAGGAAGTGCTGGAAGAGCTCATGAAGGCGGGCCTCAAATCCCTCACCGGCGGCGGAGCCGAGATCCTGTCCGACCAGTACCGTCAGAAAATGAAGGTGGACAAAGCCAATGTCGACCAGTACCTTGAAGTCCACCGCACCGCCCACCAGCTCGGCATGAAGACCCATACCACCATGCTGTACGGGGCGATCGAGAGCCATGAGGACCGGATCCGGCACATGATGCAGATTCGGGATCTGCAGGATGAAACCGGCGGCTTCCTTGTCTTCATTCCATTGTCTATGCAGCCGAAGAGTAAAAATGCCGGCATCATGCGCCGCAACTCTGCCTACGAGGATCTGAAGACCATTGCGATCAGCCGGCTGATGCTGGATAACATCGATCACATCAAGGCTTATTTCATCAATATCGGCCCGCAGTTGACCCAGGTATCGCTCAGCTTCGGCGCTTCGGACGTGCACGGCACGATTCTGAAGGAACGGATCAGCCATGCTGCAGGGGCGCTGACGCCGGAAGGCCTTACGCGCAAAGAGCTCGTATGGCTCATTCAAGGCGCAGGCCGCATCCCCGTTGAACGGGACACGTTTTATAACGAGATCAAGGTTTACGAATAAACGATCGATCAGCCTAATCCCCAACCTTCTGGAGACTTCGGCACCCGCATCAGCGTTCGAAATAACGGAAAACAGGTTAAAGAGATATTATAGTGTGGGGATTCCTAGCCGCTTCTAGCGGCGTTTTTCTTGCGACTGGCACTTACGAACAATCTCTCATTCTTATCTCTTGAGAAAGGAAGAATTTTATGAACAAGCTCGTCATTCTCGGCGGAGGCTATGGTGGTCTTGCCTTAATTCAGGAATTATTCAGCGGCTATCTTCCCCCGGACGTGGAGGTCGTGCTCATCGACCGCATGCCTTACCAAGGACTGAAGACCGAATACTACGCGCTGGCAGCCGGCACGGTGGCCGATACCGCCGTTCGTGTCAAGTTCCCGGTTTATGACCGGCTTCAGATCCTGTATGGTGAAGTCACATCGATTGATCTTGAGAACCGGCGCGTGAACATATTGGACCAGGATCCCGTGGAATACGATCAGCTCGCCATTGCGCTTGGCTGCACGGATCGTTACCACGGAGTACCGGGCGCGGAGGAGTATACCTACAGCCTGCAGTCGTTCGCCGCGACCCGGGAAACCTATCTGCGGCTGAACAATTTGAAGCCGTACAGCCAGGTTCATATCATCGGCGGAGGCTTAAGCGGAATCGAGCTCGCGGCCGATCTTCGCGAAAGCCGTCCTGACCTCAATATCGCCATCCTGGACCGGGGACAGCGGGTGCTTTCTTCTTTTCCTAACCGGTTGTCCGCTTATATTCATCGCTGGTTCGAGGAGCATCATGTCGAGATCCATAGCGGGGTCTCGGTATCCAGAGTGGAGAAGGACGCCGTCTATAATCTCGATACGCCGATCGCCACCGATCTGGCTGTATGGACGGCAGGCATCCAGCCTGTAAAAGTGGTGCAGGACCTCGATCTGCCAAAAGACCGCAGCGGACGCGTGCTGCTGAACCAGTATTATCAGGTACCTTCCCATCCGGAGGTATATGTCATCGGCGACTGCGCGAGCCTTCCGTTCGTACCGAGCGCCCAGGCTGCCGGCGCCCAGGCGGAACAAGTCGGCCACGTCTTAAAGGCATTATGGCGCGATGATGTGCCGAAGGTATCGCCGTTGAAGCTGAAGGGAACCCTCGGCTCTCTCGGCAAGCATGCGGGCTTCGGACTGATGGGCAATACTTCGGTCATCGGACGCGTGCCGCGGATTTTGAAGAGCGGCGTGCTCTGGAAATCCAAGCGCCACTACTAGGCGAATCATAGATTCAGCGATCCCGCTTCATTAAAGTGGATAGGGAGCCCGATTCAATCTTCGGGCTCCCTCCCTTCCGCCAAAGCTTCGAGCCGGCGGCATATCTTGTCATACAGCTCCTCCGCCGTGGGCGCTTCCACCCAGTCGCCGTCCACATACGCAAAGGGCATCAAATAGCATTGACCGCAGCTGGTCAGACAGCCGTACTCGATCACCTGGCAGTCGTATTGACCTTCCAGCTTCTTCAATGCTTGATCCGTTCCGAAATAGGAGTTGCTTGTGCAAAATTCAATATAGATGGTCATCGGTCACAGCCCCTCCTTAAGATTGGCATTTTAATTTGCCGGTTTATGTACTATAATATAGGGAGGAAAGGAGTTGAACAAGATGAGCGATAACACGCAAACCACTGTATACGATGAAGTGGCTGAAGTGCTTGATAAGCTTCGTCCGTTCCTGCAGCGCGATGGCGGTGACGTGGAATTGGTCGACGTTGAAGACGGCATCGTTAAGCTGAAATTGATGGGTGCATGCGGCAGCTGCCCAAGCTCCACCATCACCTTGAAGGCAGGGATTGAACGCGCCCTGGTTGAGGAAGTAGAAGGCATTCAAGAAGTAGTGCAAGTATTTTAATCTTGTGTTTAGTATAAGAGTCTTGGCTCCCCTCGGGATCCAAGACTCTTTTTTGTGGCGGTATGGTATGGCGTGCTTATTCCGGCTTGATCAAAGGACGAATCGGATCCAGCCCGCCGGATATATCCATAATGTTGCCTGTAATGAAGTCCGATTTATCCATGCACAGATATTCAATCACTCTTGCAATATCCTCGCCGCTGCCCGAGCGTCCCCGCGGCGTCATGCCGTCATGGATGCCGGCCACCTCGTCGATCGTCTTCTCCTTGTTCGCCCCGCGGATGTCGCCAGGGCAGATCATGTTGACGGTAATTCCGTAGGGTGCCTCTTCGACCGCCAAGGATTTCGTGAAGGATACGAGCCCCACCTTGGCCGCCGCATAAGCGGCACGCTGGGGCCAAGCGCGCGCTTCCCCGGCATGGCCGAAGCCGAAATGGATAATCCGTCCCCATCGCTTCTCCCTCATCGCCGGCAGCACCCGGTGGTCAAGCAGCATGACGCCGGTCAGGTTGCCGTTCACCATATGTACGATTTCATCCCGGCTGTATTCCGAGAACAGGCGCCTTTCCCGGATGAAAGGACCCGCGTTGTTAACCAGGATATCCACGGTGCCGAGCTCGCGTTCCGTCTGATCAACTAGGGAATACAGCTCGGACTCGTCTGCAATATTGGCCTTTACCACGATGGATTTAACGCCGAAGCTCTCAATTTCGCGGGAGAGCGCCTCCGCTTCATTCTTGCTGTTGACATAATTTATAACAATACTGCATCCCTGCCGTGCTAACGACAGCGCAGTCATTTTTCCGAGTCCTGTCGCACTGCCGGTAATCAGCGCCACTTTTCCCTTCAATGGTTTCCCTCCTTCGAGTATCGCCTTCCTTCAGTATAAAAGATTTGCTGTTTCCCCACAACTTGAGGACAGACCGGAATCCTGCAAGATATGAGCGGCCATTTTCTTTCCTCAAAAGAAAAGAAAGGAGCTCCCGATTAGCTGCACAAGCCGCAGCATGGTCGGGATGCCCCTTTCATACGAAAAGTTCGTTGTATTCAGTAGATCCTTCTGTCCGGAGTTAACCGGTCTAACCGTAATCCGGGCCGGATCCGCTTCCGTAGGCATCCTGCCTACATCTGCACATTAGAATGCCGGGATAACGGCTCCTTTGTATTCCTGTTCAATAAAAGTCTTCACATCTTCCGAAGTCAGCGCCTTCGCCAGCTTCTGGATAGCTTCCGAATCCTTGTTGTCCGGGCGAGCTACCAGCAGGTTCGCGTAAGGGTTATCCTTGTCTTCGATAAACAGCGCGTCCTTCGTTGGGTCAAGGCCGGCTTCCAATGCATAGTTCGTGTTGATGACAGCAAGATCAAGCTCATCCAGCATGCGAGGCAGCATGGCAGCTTCCACTTCTTTGAATTCCAGGTTTTTCGGATTTTCCGTAATATCCTTCGCGGTCGCTTCCAGCTTGGTTTCGTCCGCCAGCTTGATAACGCCGTTCTTGGACAGCAGGGTCAGCGCACGGCCCGCGTTGGACGGATCGTTCGGAATGGCGACCACGGCGCCGTCCTTCAGCTCGTCGACCGACTTGATCGTTCTGGAATAAGCGCCAAGCGGCTCAACGTGTACGGCGATAACGGACTCCAGCTTCAATCCGCGTTCCTTGATCTCGTTATCGAGATACGGCTTATGCTGGAAGAAGTTCGCGTCGATCTCCTTGGAGTCGACCTTCGTATTCGGCAGCACGTAATCGGTGAATTCGACAATTTCCAGATTCACGCCTTCTTTTTCAAGCGCAGGTTTGATATGCTCAAGAATCTTTGCATGCGGTGCCGGCGAAGCCCCCACCTTAATGGTTACCTTCTCTTGTCCCGCAGCGCCGTTTGTATCCGCAGGCTCCGATGCGTTATCCGCAGGCTTGCTGCCGCAAGCAGCCAGCACCGCGACCAAAGTCAGACTAATGAATGCCAATACCCATTTTTTCATCCTAAAACTCTCCCTCCGAAAATAGTTTATCTATATGATGTCTTCCTTGTTGCTCCAGCAATCCGTTATTTTCTTGTAAAATGACGCACCAGCCGGTCTCCCGCCATCTGCAGGAGCTGCACCAGCACAATCATCAAGACAACGGCCAAAATCATAATCTCCGTCTCATAACGGTAGTAACCGTACTTGATCGCCAAATCCCCCAAACCGCCGCCGCCAACCTGGCCGGACATCGCGGTATACGATACGAGTGTCACGATCGTGATCGTCATGCCTGCCAGCAAGCCCGGGCGGGCTTCCGGCAGCAGCACTCTCCACACGATCTGGCTGGTCGATGAGCCCATGGCGTGGGCGGCTTCGATGACGCCTTTATCCACTTCGTTCAGCGCCGTCTCCACAAGTCTCGCGAAGAACGGCGCCGCTCCGACGACAAGCGGAGGAATGGTCCCGAGCACGCCGTACGATACCCCGACGATCGACTTCGTAATCGGAATCATGGCTACGATCAGAATGATGAATGGAACCGACCGCAGAATGTTCACGATGAACGACAGGATGGAATAGCCGAAGCGAACGAAGCCTGACGTTGATCTGGCAGCCATATACAGAAGCACCCCGATCGGGAGGCCGATGATGAAGCTGAACAAGGCCGAAGCGCCCAGCATGCGCAGCGTATCCAGCGTGGCCGTGCCAATCTCATTCCAATCCACCTGAGAAAAATCCAGTCCGAGCATCAATGAATCACCTCCACGTCTAATCCTTGATCCAGCAGTCTGCGGATCGTGTCTTCAATCGCGCCCTTGCTGCCTTCAAACCGTACGATCAGCTGCCCGTATGGCGTTTCCTTGATCGTTGAGATAGTCCCTTGCAGGATCGCAAAGTTAACCCCGGTCTCATGGACCGTATGCGACAAGATCGACTCGTACGTCTTCGACCCGAGGAACGTGATCTGCACCGCCTGCGAGGAGCTCCCGTCTTGACCTTGAAGCGCTAGTCGCAATGCATCGCCGTTGTCCATCTCCTGACGGATGAACTCCCGCGTAACCTCGTGCTTCGGCTTCAGGAACACTTCCGTCACCGGACCTTGCTCCACAATGCCGCCTTGGTGAATGACCGCCACTCTGTCGCAAATGCTCTGGATGACATGCATCTCATGCGTGATCAGCACAATCGTCAGGTTAAACTTCTTGTTAATATCCAGCAGCAGCCGCAGGATCGAATCCGTCGTCTGAGGGTCCAAGGCCGAGGTGGCCTCGTCGCAGAGCAGCACCTCCGGGTCGCTTGCAAGCGCCCTGGCGATTCCTACCCGCTGCTTCTGGCCGCCCGACAGCTGGGACGGGTATTTGTCCCGATGCTCCGCAAGACCGACCAAATTCAGAAGCTCGCTTACCTTGCGCTCGATGTCCGCCTTCGAAGTCTTGATCAGACGAAGCGGAAAGGCGATGTTGTCATAGACCGTTGCAGAGGACAGCAGATTGAAATGCTGAAAGATCATGCCGATCTTCCGCCGCTCCGCCTGCAGCTGCTTCTTTCCGAGGCTCGTCAGGTTGACGCCGCCTACCCACACCTCGCCGGACGTCGGACGTTCCAGCAAATTCATGCAGCGGATGAGCGTGCTCTTGCCTGCCCCGGAATGTCCGATGACACCGAATATTTCTCCTTTTTCAATCGACAAATTCAATCCGGACAATGCTGTGGTCATTCGGCCGGCTTTTCCGTACTGCTTCGTCAATTGCTTCAGTTCAATCAAACCGTGATCCCCCTTTTTTCGTGCTAACGTTTCATATCTATTTACCCGCAAAAGAAAAGAGCCACTTTTTGCAGAATCAAAAAGGGCTCTCTTTACATAAAGTCGACGCCTTTTCTCATCTGTCAAAGCAGCCTATACGTCGCGCTGCTTTGAAGGAATTAGCACCATGTCACTCCATTTGCGTTCATTGCACTTGCAATCAACGCTGGAGCCGGTTGCCGGGCTTCATCGGGCCTGTCCCTCCGCCTCTCTCGATAAGAAAACTCGATATGAAATTTTTTCGTTATATTGATGTGTTTTTCAAATCATATTCATGAATGCAATTGTTAGTATAGTTTTTTTTCGCCCTTTTGTCAAAAGGAATTTCATGGTCGGCTGCATCAAGCCCGGATCCCGTTCTTCGCCCACATTTGGTTCGTATACCGGTAGGATGCTCTCAGGCTTTGGCACACCATTTCAAGCCCTTGCTCCAGCTCATCCAGGTGCGACCCGATATCCTCCAGCTCGATCCGCTCCGACAGTCCCTGATGGCGCTGCCACAGGTCGTCCTGCATTTCCGAATTCATGTAGTGAATCTCGGTGTTGCGCCGTTTCCGCAGCTTGTTCATCGGAGTTTTATAGCGCTCCTTGATCGCCTCCAGCTCTGCGGACAGCTCGCCGTGCGCCTTCAGGAACTTGAACTGGCGAAGCACGGTAAAGTAGGAGAAATGCTCCTTCACCTTCGAGGTGTTCAGATCGTACAGATCGTTCAGCACCGTTCCCAGCTTGTCAAGGATTGAGAATACGCGAATAAATCCGTTCTTATAAAAATAAACATAGCGCCGGTATTCCCCTTGCTCCTCGATCGACATGTCATCCACATATCCCGAATTGACCGATCGGCTGAAATGCTTCGCTGCATTCCAGCTCTGCTCCAGTTCATCGAGCGACACGATTAAACCGCGCGTCCATATTTCAAGCTTGCGAAAGTCATGCGTCGGGTCTTCATTTTTTTCCATTTCCTTCTTCAGCAGCTGGCTCGTCTTGACCATCGATTCAATCGCTTCTTCAAGCAGCCCGTTATTCTGCCGCGGTTGTTCCCCAAGCAACAAACGAAGCATGGGCCGCACCTCCTACGTCAAAATGTCCCTGATTCCCTCTAGGATGGACTGGTCATTTGCCGAAATATTCGTTCCAGCGGGCATCCACCGTCTTTACGATATCCTCCCGCGGGAACAGCTCATCCGGGTATCCGGGCTTCATGCGGGCATCAATGACCAGCGGAAGCTTGTACGACAGATGATGATGCTCGATCTCGCTGGCGGCGAAGATATCCGTTGCGGGATTAAAGCGGGTAAATACCGTCCACAAGAACGATGTTTGCGTGGCGGACGTCGACTTGGCATCATCCACGACGATCACCAGCGGCCATTTCGTGCTGCGGGCATGCATGAACTCCATGACGCGCTGGGCCAGCCCAGGTTCTTTCTCATAGGATGCCCCGGATACGACAAGGCAACCGCCGCAATATGCGACCGCCTGGGAAATTCCCGGAATATCCCCTTCATCGTAGCTTCGCGGAAGCTCGCGGATCGGCTCCCCGATCCCCATCAGCACGGCCTTGCTGCCGTGATTCAGCTTCTGCCCCGTATAATCCAGCGTATCATGCGAGGTTTTATTAAATATGAATAAATCCGTTGCCGGATTAAATCGTTCCAGCACCGCTTCTAGCGTCTCGTTGAAATCCGACAGGTCCAGCGGCCGGTTCGTCAGCATCAGCATTTTGGTGAGCGACAGCTGACCCTCGCCCAGAATCCGGAACGCGGAGACGAGCGCCTCGCGGGAATAGCTCTCCCGAACGACCGCTGCCGTCAGTGCATGGAACCCGGTTTCCGCATAGGTCCATAGCGAGCGGACCGACGGCATCACCATCGGGAAGGCCGGGGACAGCAGGCGCTGCAAAAACTCGCCCAGGTAGTAGTCCTCTTGCCGCGGCTTTCCGACGATCGTTGCCGGATAAATAGCGTCCTTGCGGTGCCACATATTCTTCACATGAAGCACCGGGAAGTCATGCGCAAGGGAATAATAGCCGTAGTGATCGCCGAAAGGACCCTCCAGGCGGCGTTCATGCGGCGGCACGATTCCGCTGATCGCGAATTCCGCCTCTGCCGGAATGCGGTGTCCGCCAAGCGGGTTGTCTGTCATCGGCAGCTTGCCGCCCATGATCAGCGAAGCCATCAGCAGCTCCGGCAGATGCTCCGGCACCGGTGCGATAGCGGAGGCAATCAGCGCAGGCGGGCCGCCGACGAAGACGGACACCGGCAGCGGCTGATTCTGCTGCTCTGCCTCGAAGTAGTGAAAGCCGCCTCCCTTATGAATCTGCCAATGGATTCCGGTGGTCGAGTCATCATAAATTTGAATCCGGTACATGCCCAGATTATGATCCTTCGGCTTCGATGGGCTCTCGGTATAGACGAGCGGAAGCGTGATGAACGGTCCGCCGTCCTCCTGCCAGCTGGTCAACCGCGGTAGCTGCTTGAGCGGATTCTCCGTCACCTTGACGCCCATCACCGGCGCTTCTTGCTGAGGCACGGATTTCATCCCTACCTTTAAAATATCCTTAAACAGCCCGCGTTCATTCCACAGCGCGGAAAACGTAGGCGGCAGCAGCTTATCGGTTGCCCCGATGATCGATTTCATCAGCTGCTCCGGGCGCGGACCGAATGCCATGTCGACCCGGCGCGCGGTTCCGAACAGATTCGTTGCCACTGGAAAAGGCGTCCCTTTCACATTGGTAAACAGCAGGGCAGGTCCTCCCTCTTCGATCACGCGCCGGTGAATTTCAGCCAGTTCCAGATACGGATCCACCGGTGCTTCAATGACAGCAAGATCATTTTCCTTGCGAAGCGTTTCAAGCCATTGGCGTAGATTCTGGTAAATCAAGTGCTCCACTCCTTCGGGTACAACAAAGTCCTCGAGCATGTTTCGCTTCGGGGACTTCGCCTGCACAAATATTAAAATGTTCCATGTTGCATACTGTAGTGACGGGAATTAGCCGATCTTCTCCCCGCGCAGCTCCAATTCGCCCTGCTGCTCGACCGGTGCCGATTCTCTTAGCTGCCATACCCTCACGCTCAAATAACTGAGCACGCCGAACAGCGCAGAGATCAGAAGGGTATGACCAAGCGCGGAGAATACATATACTTCGTCATTGTGCATCGTGGCCATGATGATGGCGCCGCTGAAAATCTGCAGCAAGCACAGCACCGTTGCCGAAACCCCGAGCATCTGAACTTCGCGGTTGTCCCGGTTTCGCCAATAAGCGAAATGTCCCATTACGGCTACTACGATGAGCAGCAGAAGAGCCGCCACCCGGTGCATGAAGGCAATGCCCACGCCGCCGCCGAGCTCCGGAATCACTTCCCCGTTGCAGAGCGGCCAGCCGGAGCACCCCTCTCTCGAGTCGGTGTGGCTTACGAATGCTCCGATATATACCACGATATACGTATAAATCGTCGCCCCCCAGACGAGTCGGCGAAAACCATCGCTGACCCGGGGCAGCCGCTCCGATCCAAGCGGCATCTTCGCCTTCTCTACCCTCCGCATGCCCAGCGCAAGCATAACCGAGCTAGCGAATGCGATGAGCGAGAAGCCGAAATGCAGCGCCATCACGGCCGCCGACTGAGGCTTGACGACTGCGAGCGCTCCCATAATCGCTTGTACAATCACGAACACCGATGTCATGACCACATAAGCCATCAGATCCTTGCGGTCACGCTTGTATCTCCAAAATGCGATCAGGGAAGCCAGGGCGGCCAAGCCGGCCATCCCGCTGACAGCGCGGTGCGAGTATTCGATCAAGGAGGAGACGGTGTAAGCGGGAATAAACTTTCCGTTACACAGCGGCCACTCTTGTCCACAGCCAAGCCCGGAGTCGGTCTTGGTAACGACCATGCCCCCGAAGGTGGCGAAGAACATGACTGCGCATGTTATGTAACTCAGCCATTTTAATTGTTTATCATTCACTAATCTCACCTGCTGCCTATATTCTTAACAATCCGCCATCAATAGCGGATTCCTTATTGCAGTCTAAATTTCATTATACCTGATTATGCCGCGACGGTCACTTTAACGATTGTGACAAAATGTTCAAAATTAGGAGAAGCTTATTGCCAAAAACAACACCGCCGCCAAGGGATCATCCATAGGCGACGGTGCGTTGTGCATCATTCCCGTTATGCTCACTTATGAATCGTTTCGTACACATCCACCGCACGCTGCAGGAAATCTTCGATTTCCTCGCGGGATTTGCGGAATTTGTTGACGAAGCGGACAAGTTCCCGTCCGTCGGCATAGGCGACGAAGCTAGGGATACCGAGGATGTTCTGCTGCTGGCTTACATCGCCGACAGCATCGACGTCAACTTCTACCAGGGTCAGCTGGTTCGAGAATTTCTGCTCAACATCCGGCATGAATGGATCGATAAACTTGCAATCACCGCACCAGTCTGCTTTGAATACTGCGACAGTCAAGCGCGGAGACTGGATAGCAACCTGAAATTCGGCTTCCGAAGTGATTTTGTCCATGGATGATCTCCCCTTTTCGTCGAAATGGTTCAACTTTAGTGAATCAAAATGTGGAGTGGAAGTCAAATATTCGTGACATACTGACAATACCAAGATAGAGCAATCGCCAAGATGACCAAGCGACTAACGGCAGGTGAGAACGGGATGCAGCAAGGCGAAAAAGACAAACAGGCGTGGTCCGGATCCATACGCAGATGGGTGTCCACATTGGCGGAAGCCGCAGTCGAAGCCTTGACTGGACGGGTGACCTCCTGGGAAATATCCTCCAAGCTCCGGGATGGCCGGAAGGACTGGAGCTGGGATGCGGTCGCAGCGCGAAGCCTCCGGTCCGAGCTAAAGCGTATCGCCCGCAGGCATCACAAGGAAATAAAAATGAACGCGAGCCCACCCGCCATGAGCTCGCCCTTTATTCGGGCCGTGAATTCCGTAGACGGATTTAATGCCAGGGAACAAGAAATAGTGGAATCCATTCAAAGCACCGTCATGGATGCCAATCGGAGCAACATCTCGCGCACGCAGGCCTACCTTAGCTGCTATGAAGCCTTTCCGGAGCTGCATTGGGCCTTTCTTGCCCATATGGTCTCCCGAAATGCCGGCTGGAACATGAGCGACCTGCAAGGAGGCTTGCTGTCGGATCTAACGGATTCCGAATTTCAAGTGAATCTGTACCGTTTTCTGGAACGATGCAACGCCTTGATCTTTCAGGACGCCTACCCCCAGCTGCTGCTGTACATGCACAGCCGGAAGCTGGGCGAGCCGCTGTTTCATCTCCTGCCATGCTTTCATGTCTCGGCCTTCATGCTCCCCTTCTGGCAGCATTTCTGGCGGGAACCCGATCACGGCGCTATGCTCGCCGTTGCCCTCATCCTAAATGAACAGAATTACATTGAAGGCCGGGTTGCCCAGGACCCGTATTTTCGGTCCCGGGTTCTGAAGCATCCGTATTTTCGTTTGCATGAGCTCGCGAGATTCAATCAAATTTTGTTTCCCCTTGGGCAAGAAGCAGCCCTTACCAGGGGCGTAGCCCCTTCCGATGCAGGCAATAAGCTCCCGCTTCGGCCGCTTGCGGGGCTCACCCTTCCCAAATTCGACAGCCTGACGGCTCGGATCAAAGCAGGTAAATCGCTCTACGGGCTGCTCTTCGGATACGAGGAGGTGCACCGTCGTGCGCTCGCTTTCGCCCGGTCCACCCCGCACCGGGGATCGCGCTCCGAATACTGGCCGGCGCTCTTCACCGCGGACAAGCAGGCGGCCATTAACAACGGCAAGGAAAGCAGCGTGCTGTTGGAATCCGAGTGGCTCCCTTCAGGGAAACGCCTGTACAGCCCCGAGCTGGAATCCGTGTGGCAGGATACGCCCTCCGGCCCGATCCCGCGGTATGATTGGTATCGCAGCTCCGCCAAGCTTCGGCTATTCCGTGAACCGGTCCGGCCGCTGCTGTTCGATATGACCCACGCGCACCGGGCCCAGCTTGAGAAGACGGCCATGGCCCACGATGTCGCTCATGAGAACCAACCAAAGCATGGATAGTTGAAAAAAGGACTGCTCTCGATCCCTTGGATCAGAACAGTCCTTCTGCAAATACATTTTCCACTATCGATTATATAGACGCAAAGCGCCTACCGCAAAGTTATCCCCGCTCACGCATCCGCGAAGGCGCCAGTCTCATCAGAGGGCGGAATACCTTCTGCAGCGGACGCGGATAATTGCCTAGCTCGGACTGGCGAATGACGCCGAACACGACAAGCAGCACGAGATAAATCACAACGACGGCAATTCCGACGATGATGCACGTGAACAGGAATGCCAATCGTGCCGGGATCACCTCAACCAGTTGAATGCCCGCTTGGTTCAACCCGTAGCCGATTGCCGCTGCCGCTACGACGGTGCACAGGAATCCCAGCCAGCGGCTTCCCAATATCGAGAACGATACGATCGATTTAATCGACCGGATGTTAAGCAGCGTGATGACCAGGAAGCACAGCGCCGTACTTCCAATGATGCCGTAGATGCCGAACAAGGGAGCCAGAAGGAAGCTGGCCGCCAGCTTGACGGCAACGCCGATCATCACGTGAATCATGGACAGCTTGGCCTTTCCGATGCCGAGCAAGATCGAGTTCGTCGTCATCATCGTAATCTGGAAAATGGTGCCGAAAGTCAGAAATGCAATGATTCCGCTGCCGCCCAGCGAGCTGAACAAGAGACCGTTCACCGAGTAAGCCGCTACTCCCAGCGCGATGACCACCGGCATGCCGGACAAAATCCCGATCCGCATGGCAAGCGTGACTTGCCGCTCCAGATGCTCTTGATCACGTCTGGCAAACGCCGCCGATATGATCGGAATCAGCGATGTGCTGAGGGCAATGGCCAGGATCGGCGGGATGCCCGCCACGCTCTGCGCCCGTGTGCCCAATACGGCGAGCGCCTCGGTCGCCTGCGCCGCTCCGATCTCGCCCGTCAGGAGCGGCTTGACGATGGAGCCGTCAATGAAGTTGACCGCCGGGACCGCCAGAGATGACAACACGATCGGAATCGATAACTTGAAAATATCCTTGTAGATGCCGCTGAGCGGAATCGAACGGTCTGCCGGGGGCAGCTTCAGCTCCCGGTCGCTGCGCCGGAGCTTCGCGGCGAAATACAGCATGACCGCGAAGGCGCCGATGCTGCCGAGCACGCCGCCGAAGGAGGCCCCAGCCGCTACCCAAGTATCGTCATACCCCAACCGCAGCAGCACATAGGCTAGACCGATAGCAGTCAGCACTCTTGCAATCTGCTCAACGATTTGGGAAATCCCGCCGGCCGACATATTGTTGCGGCCCTGGAAATACCCCCGCATCATGGCGATCGCGGGGAACAGCAGCAGCGCCGGAGCCAGCGCCTGAATGGCCGCGGCCGATTCCGGCACCTCCGCGACATGGGTCGCGTAATACGGCGCTCCGAAATACAGCAGCAGCGTCATGACAACGCCAGCCGCTCCGGCGAAGATCAGCGCCGCTTGGTATACGCGCTGAGCCTCGGCCGGCTTATTCAGCGCATGCCGCTCGGAAACCATTTTACTGAGCGTGCTCGGAATACCGGCCGTAGCGACGGTCAGCAGCATCAAATACACATTGTTGGCAATCGTGAAGGAAGCATCCCCCACATCGTTTAGCATGTGCTCCAGCGGCACCCGCTGCACAAGTCCCAGCACGCGGGCGACCAGCGCCGCCACGGCCAGGATAATCGTGCCTTTTATGAATGATTCCTTCTTAGACAATTCCTTACCTTCTTTCTCCTCCAATAGCGCTTGTTAAGCACCCCTCGCGCCTGCTTAAAACACCCAAACGATAAACACAATGATCATCGCAAGCTGCAATACGACCTTCACCACGATGCTGCTGAACAAGCCGAGCACCGAACCGAGTCCGACCTTCATCGACTTGCCCGCTCCCGAGCCCGCCAGCAGCTCCCCGATAAAGGCGCCGATAAACGGGCCGATGATCAGACCGAATGCCGGAATGACGAACGGGCCGATGATCAGGCCGATCGTACTCCCCCATATCGAGGCCTTCGAGCCGCCAAGCTTCTTCACGCCCCATGCGTTGACCGCATAGTCGGCGATGAACAGCACAACCAGAATGATCGTCTGGATAGTCCAAAACCATGCGTCGTAATGGGCGAACGTGAAGAACCAGCCATATACGAACAATGCCAAATAAATGGCGATAACCCCCGGCAAAATCGGGTAGATCGCACCGGCCATCCCGATGATGAACAGTGCGATCACAATAATCCAGCCTAATACGTCCATCCGCTAATCACCCTTCGATCAAAATATGATCCCTGATCACTTCCACAATTCCGTTCTCATTGTTGCTCGCCACGACAAGGTCCGCCTCATCCTTGACCGTCTGCTGGGCATTGCCCATGGCAACGCCAAGCCCCGCTTGCTGGATGACGGCCAGATCGTTCAAGCTGTCGCCAACGGCCACAACCTGGGACATGTCAAGACCGAGCAGTTCGCATACCTGCTTGATCCCTGTCGCCTTGTTGACGCCCAACGGATTGATCTCCAGATTCACCGGCGAGGAGTTGGTGATTTCCAGTCCCCCCATATCCTGAAGCCGCATCAGGATCCGATGGCGAACCTCGTCGTCTTCCGCCGTATAGCCGAATTTCAGCCACTCCTGATTCTCAACATCCTCGCACCAGCTCTCCTGGTTATACAATCTCTCTACAGAATACGCCCAGAACCAGGCCCCGGTTTCAACGGCAAGCTCATGCATCTCTGCAACAAGCTTGCTGTCCAGCAGAGAACGCCGGTACAGCTCATACGGGGCACGCCACACCTCGCTGCCATTGACCGTTACCATCGGGGTGGTCAGCTCGAGCTGCTTCGCGTACGGGTATGCATCTTGAAACGGCCGTCCGGTGGACAGGCAGACATGGATGCCTTGCCGAACCGCTTCCTTGATCCAACGGACAGTCTCCGGCGACACTTCATGATCGTCCTGAAGCAGCGTGCCATCCATATCTAAAGCCAGCAATCGGTACTTACGATTCATTGTTTAAGCCTCCTAATCTAGTCACACGATAAGCATAACGACATTTTACCACAAAAGGTACGGGCTCAAAACCGAACGCTTGGACAAATGAGCAAGGAATAAGAAGTCAAGTCCGCTATAATGTGCTAACCTATTGGAAACTCTATACTGAATAAGGAGCGTGTCCCATGAAATCACCCCAGAGTTCCGCTGTTACCGTTCAAGCCGAAATGCTGATCCGCAAACCGGTTTCCGAGGTCTTTGAAGCCTTTGTCGATCCGGATATCACGACCAAGTTCTGGTTCACCCGATCCACCGGCAAGCTGGAAGCCGGTAAAGAAATTCGTTGGGACTGGGAAATGTACGGCGTATCTGATACGATCCTCGTCAAAGAGCTGGAGAACAGCCGCCGGATTGTTATCCAATCGTCGGACGGCACGACGACGGAATGGCAGTTCGTGCCTCGAAGCGAGGACGGCACCTTCGTGACGATTATCCATTCCGGATTCGAAGGGACGGATGCGGATATTACCCGCCAGGCCATCGATTCGATGGGAGGATACACGATGGTGCTCTGCGGGTTGAAGGCGCTGCTTGAATTCGGCATTGTCTTGAATCTCGTTGCAGATAAGGCGCCGGATGCCCACGTATAGCTATATCTATAAGTTGAACCAATCATCGGAAGTTAGTTCAAATACGTAAAATGTTATACAACTGCCGGTTGATTTCAATTCCCTTGATAAACAGAAAGAAGGCAGCCAAGCCCTTATAGCTTGAAAGCTGCCTTCTTTTTCGTTATGCCTATTCTCCGTTGCCTTCCTGCTCATCCTTGTTCTTCGGATGCGGTGTGCCGTCGAGGCCGTAGATTTCATCGTACGCATCGAAGATCTTACGTGCCACCGGAGCCGCGCTTTGGGAACCGAAGCCGCCTTCCGGAATGACGACGGCAACCGCCAGCTTCGGATTTTGGCGAGGAGCAAAGGCGATAAACACGCCGTTGTCAACGACGTCACGACGTCCGTTCTTATAAACCTCCTGCTCGGACGTACCGGTTTTGCGGGCAAAATCATACGGGAAATCTTCAAACGCCCGCAGATTCTGGGTATTCATCCCCTGAATCACTTCATTCCAGTACTGCTGCGGAAATTTTTCTTGATTCAGCACTTCACGTCCGAATTTCTTGACCACCTTGCCGTTCTGGTCCACAATTTTGCTGGCAAGCTGAGGTTTAATCCGCGCACCTTGATTTGCAAGCATGGTTGCGTATTGTGCTAATTGAAGCGTCGTGTACTTCCCGGACTGGCCGAAGGAAGCGTAAGCCATCGCTGCCAGATAACTGCCCGCCTGCTCGATGTTCGTATACTCGATAATGCCTTTATGCTCGTTCGGCAGGCCGGATTCAGTGGATACGCCCAGCCCGAATTTCTTCATGTATCCGTCCCACACTTCGACGGCTTTGGAGCCGTACTTGTTGAACAGCTTCTCCCCGACCCAATCGACCATGAAGGCGTTGGAGGATTTCTCAAGAGCTTTTCGCGCATTGATTGATCCATTCGCCTTTCTGCCGGAGTTGTAGACCCTCGAGTTATCCTTACCGAAGTACGCCGCCCCTTGGTCCGGATAATAATCGTTCGGGCCAAATAAATGCTCATTCAGTCCGATCAATACGCTCAGCGGCTTGATCGTGGAGCCGAGCAGGACGGTCGATTCCAGATTGTTGCCTGAACGTCCCGAGCTGTATGGCCATATGGTTCCGTTGCGGTAATGATTCATGACCGAATCCCAGTCATCCGTTCCGGTCTCCCATACATTCGGATCATAATCCGGAATGCTGGCCATGGCAACAATGTTCCCCGTATCCACTTCCATGGCTACCGCATACCCCGTCTTGGCATTCGTATGCAGCTTACCCGATACGGGATTCGTGTGCAGCCATTTCAGCTGGTCAATAATCGCCTGCTGCGCGGCGAGCTGAATGTCTTTATGGATGGTCGAGTGGATATTATAGCCTTTTTGCGGCGGGACCATGGTCGGCACGCCGTTGGCCATATTTTGCGGGCTGATCGGAATATTGATATAGCCGTTCTTGCCGCGCAGCTCATCTTGAAACATCATTTCAAGCCCGTCGACACCGACCTTCTCCTGCTCCGAATAGATCAGACCCGGGTCCTTCTGGGTTTTGTTCTTCTGATCAATGGCTTTGTACTTATCCAAATCCTTCTGACCTTTAAACTCCCTTAAATACCCGATCGTCTGTACCGCAATTCGGTCCTCGCTGTACTTTCGCTCGCTTTCCTCCACGATCTCGACGCCGGGATACTGGGATTTATGCTCCATGAAATAGGCGACTTCCTTCGAGGACAGGTTGGCTTTAATTCGCCGAGGTTCGTACCCCGGCTGCTTGTTAAAGTTCAGATCCATCGCTTTGATGACATCTTCCACGGTCATCTTCTCGGCTTTGGGATCGCCGTACCGGTTGAAGACATCCACCATCTCTTGCGCCAGCTTCTCGATTTCCGGCCGGTTCTTCTTGCCGCGGTCGGAGTTGCTGTAATCTTTCATCAGCGTAAGATACAGCGCCTGGGAAGGCGTTGAGTAGGCTATCGGCGTGCCCGATGCATCAAGGATGCTTCCACGGATCGGCTGAAGCGGGAAGTTTTTGATCTGACCCCCGGTTTCCATTTCCTTCAGCTCAGGCCCTTCCACGAATTGAAGAATCGCCAAACGTATAATGATGACACAGAAAATAATAAACGTGCTAAAAAAGAACAGGTTGACTCGCAGATTAAACTGACTGCCGGCATCTCCCTCATCTTGTTTGCGTTTATCCGGCCTAAACCCTCTCACGTATGCTTCTCCCCTTTTATGCACATTACATAAACCTATATTATCACAAAAAGCCTCCCAACTTCATCCCGATGACAATGGTCGGACTCACAAAGGGCGAACCCCCTTGGCCTTGGGTCCGCCCCTGGTTCGATTCGCTATTAAAATACCCTCTCTTTAATATGCGTTTCATTGAATCGCGGAGGGTTAAACCAGTCCCCGCTCTGGGCCCATGTCGGATCCAGCGGAACCCACTTTTTCTCCTCGCTCAAGTACACTTCGTTCCAGGCATGCGGCCCATAGCCGCCCTGGCCGTTATAGCCGCGCCCGGTTACGACGCGCACGTCCAAATCCTGTGAGCGCGCCATCATCGCATACAGCCGGGCGTAATCAATGCAAACGCCAAGCCGGGTATCGTACGTATCCTGCGGCGTCTGCTCTTTCCAAATCCTCTGCTCTTCATAGAGCCGAACCTTCTCATGATCGTAGGATATCCGGCTGCCGACCCAATCATAAAGCTTGCGGGCCTTCTCTTCATCGGTCGAAGCCCCCTTGACCACATGCGCCGCCGTCTGCTCGATCCCCTCCGGAATCCGGTGGTCGATCACTTCGTATTTCCGCTCCATGATGCCGCTTAGTTCATCTTGAACCGACTGGGCGAAGACCGGCAGCTGTTCCCGTACCAGCGATCCCGACAATGGCTCGAGTACTGCCCTTGCTCCCTGCGAATATATTGGGGAAGCCTCGACATAACGGCTGAATCCATGATCCGGATTGAGGCTGACCCACACGAACAGCACAGCAATGACAAGCATGCTGCGTGCAGCACCAATCAGCACCCCGATGCCGGTGCCGGCCAGCCGGCTCGGCAGCGATGCGGATGTTTCCCTCCCGGATCGGAACAGGCTTCCCCCTCCGAAAATCAGGGAGATCAGCAGCCGCAGCATAAATACGATCAATCCGTAACTAATCATAAACAGGACCGCAAATCTTAGGAGCGGAAAATCAGCCAGCGATTTCACCGCCGTATAATACACCTGCTCCCAGAACCGCAATTCCCGGTCCGGTAAAGCGGAGATCGTGCCTAGCCATTCCCCGGCCTTTGGCGACAGCCACAACGTAAACGGGATGGATATCACCAGACCTCCGATCCGGAGCAAGGCGTCCCCCAGAAAAGAAACCAGCTTCCCGGCGGAGCGGGAAGCTCCCCGTCTCCACCCCTGTATCATGGAGAAGGCCACAATCAGCAGCAGCAAAACGGTAATTCCGTTTCCGTCTCGCACACTATCGATCCATGCGGACATCACACGGCATTCCCCCTCTCCCAATGATGTTGGTGCAACCCGGCTGCAAATGAGCGGGCAAGATACTTTAGCATCCCACATCGGCTTCCGGGTCTGATTGCACCATTATTTAAATGAATTGGCTTTCGTTATTTGGAATCCGTATTGTTCTTGGCATCATTGATAAAGGTTCGGATCGTGTCGTTAATGTCCCACTTTCCTACCGCTACCCCGCGAAAGGTTACCTCAACTTCGCTGGAGCCGGTACTGCCCTTCAACTCCAGGTTCGGAGCCGTAATGGAATAGGTTCCGTCTCCATTCGACGTATATTTTGCTTCCTTCGCTTCCTTGATCATCAAATTCAGCGCTTCGGTCTTGACGGTATCGATGGTTTCATCCTTTACCGTCGATACAACCTCCCCGATCTTGTCCAGCGATATTCCGCTATAGACCAATAGGCCTACAATGATCAGGACGGCGATCGCCCATTTGATGACCGTTCTCACCACATTCAAAACGACAAACAGAATAATTAACGCGATTGCGATAACGAGCCAGTTCTGCTTCAGAAACTCCATCCATACTTGCGTATCCATATCCTTCACTCCCGTCGCTAATAAAACGGCGGTTTGACGGCCGTCTTTTTAATTATACATGATTCCCAAGGATGCTGTCAGCCAACCGGGTCTTTTTACTAAGAGGTATAAGCCTGCCCCTTGGAGCGTACAAGTAGTATCATAACGATCTTTTGCCGGATAGGAGGGTGCCATATTGAAAACCGCTTTATGGCTATACATGTTTTTATTTCTGGCGTTTTTTGATTTGCACGCCCAATATCCCGTGCTCACGCCGTTCGCCATCTCGCTTGGGGCCGCTCCGGCCTTTATCGGCTGGATGATGGGCATCTATGCCCTGACCCATCTGCCGGGCAATCTGATTGCCGGCGGCCTGATCGACCGGCACGGCAGCCGGCGCTACATTATTTTCAGCCTGACTGCGGCAGGCATCATTCTGCTGCTGCAGGCCCATGTCCAGCTTCCCTGGCAGCTGCTTGTGCTCCGCTCCATCAGCGGCTTTGTGCTGGCTTTCCTGTCACCTGCATGTCTTGCCCTGCTCGCATCCTTATCCAAAGATCCCGTGACGCAAGGCAAATACATGTCCGGGCACGGCCTTGTACACACCCTGGCTTCCGTTCTTTCGCCTGCAGCCGGAGCCTTTATCGTAGCGAACACCGGATTTTCGGGCACCTTTCAGAGCCTTGGCTGGCTTCTCATCTTTACGGGAATCATGGCTTTTCTTAGCCTCCCCAGGCAGGCAACAGAGACAGTCGGCAAGAAGGAAGCCAAAGCCCAGCCTAACCAGGGAACAACCCGGCTGCCCTTTAGCCTTCGGCTTTATCTGTTCCCGTTTGTCATCGCATGCTCCCAAGGCATATTGTTCTTTGAGATTCCGCTCCGTGACAGCGGGCAGGCAAGCATCATGTCAACCGGACTGCTCTTCTCCGTCATCAGCCTGGGGGCGCTTGTTACCCTGAGCATGCTTTTCCTGAACCGCTATCCCCCTCGGGCCCGGGTAGCAGCCGGCGTGTTTGGCCTGGCCATCAGCTTTTATTTGCTGGCCGCTGCTGATCATTTGCCGTTGACGGTTACTTTATTTGTATTAGGGTTGTCTAAAGGCCTGCTGTTCCCTGCCTTATCATCGCTATTTATTGAGCTGAGCGGGGGCACCCGGCTCGGGAGGGTATTCTCGCTGCAGTCCATCGCCATGTCGCTCGGTTCCTTTGTCGGCCCGATTGCAGCCGGGCAGCTGCGGACGATCGTATCGCCTTATTTTATTGCCTTTCTTATGCTGATGACCGTTCTCCTTCTGCTCCCGCATCAGAAACGTGTCGAGCCTTCGGCCGCCTTGGCACCGGAGACGACACCGGTATCACCGCTCTGATAAACATCACGGATATGGGCTCCATAAACCGCATCAAGTGGGCCAATACACAATCCTATTGGGTAAATGGACATAGAATACAGTGTGGCAACTGACCACGGACATTTAACCAAGGGGTGAAAACAAATGAGTCATGTCCATCATAAACATTGTCATGTACCGGCATATGGAAATTCGGTAGGAATGATTCTGGTTCTGTATATTCTTCTCGTGATTATCCTGAGCAGCTGTTTCTACTAGAATACATGAGTTTTACTGAAGCGGTCTTCCTGCTGGAAGGCCGCATTTTTCTGTTTTGCATGAACGGCGGTAAACAAGTTACACTATATATACATCTTTCGACCAGAACGCCAACATTTCCCGGGGAATGCTGCCAAGCTACGCCGTATCATGACAGAGGTGAACAGCATGTCAATATTTATCATCGTCGAGGGCAAGAACGACCGCAGCCGTCTCCGCCGGCTGCTAACCTCCGATATTACGATATTATGCACATTCGGTACGTTGAACAGTGCCAAGCTTGACGCATTGCAAAAGCAGGTCCGCGATCAGGAGGTGTATCTGTTCATGGACAACGACAGCTCCGGCAAAAGGATTCGCGGGATATTGCGCGACGCATTCCCGGATGCCGAGCAGATTTACACCCGCCGCGGGTACGCAGGCGTAGAGGGCACGCCAGATGAATATTTAATTGCCCAGCTGGAAAAAGCGGGATTGGAGGAATTCATCATCTACCCGCCGCCTGAAGAATACTAGCCCTAGCCCCTGTTATAAAAGGGATTTTCGAAGCTTGCAGCCTATTCCATTTTCGAATTTCGGATACGGCTCTCCTTCCCAAGTAAGAAGAAACGGCGGTCAGGATGATTCTCCTGCGCCGCCGTATTTGCTTCCTCTATTCGAATTGTCGGATAAGTCCTATTCCTTAATCAAGGTCTTGATGTCTTGAATGATATCCTCTGTTTTTACATCCGACGGAACGCCGGCATTATACATTTTGCGAATATTGTTATCCCGGTCCACCAGAGCGATGGAGTTACCATGGGTGAAGTTCGTCGAATCGTTGCCGAGAAGCGGGATTTTAAAGGAATCTTGCATCAGCTTCCGGGTTTCTTCCTGGTCTCCCCTTAGAAAGTACCAACCGCTGTAATCAGCATTGAAGCGGTCGCCGAACTCTTTGATCTTTTCTTTGGTGTCGGTCTTCGGGTCAAAGGAAATGGACACGAAGTTCACCTCGCCCCCAAACAGCTCTTCCTTCTTCAGCTCTTCCTGAATCTGCGAGAGGATCAGCGTCGTAACCGGACAAACGTCCGGACAGCTGGTGAAATAAAAGTACATCAGCTTGACCTTTCCCTTCGTATCCTCCGACGTGATGGTTTTGCCGTCGACATTCTCCATGGAATAACTGCCGACTTCACGAATGACCGGGAGTTTATCCTTCCCGAATCCCAGTGAGTTGTATACGAGGTACACCGCCGCGACTACGCAGACGGCCAGCAAAATCCAAGTCCATTTATAGCGCTTGAATGCGTTCATTCCCCTTGCTCTTCTCCCTTCTTCCCGGCCTGATTCTTATGGAACCATATGCCTGTCCTGCATACTGAACGTTATGACCGCTACGTAATCCCCTATCCGCCGACCTAACGACCATAGCCGGCCTGATTATTCAAATCTTAGAAGGTCGTATTAAGGATTAGAACAATGAGGCTGAGCGTTAAATAATTGATCGAGAAGATGAATACTTTCTTCGACCAAGCCTCATCATCCTTCGCCGTGAATCCCTTCAAAGCCGTATAGAGCCAGCCAATCGCCAGGAGCAGACCGATAACCAGGAAGAAGATGCCTGCGTATCCGTATACATACATGAGAATCGGAATCGGCAGCAGGAGGACAAGGTAAGGGATCATCTGAATTTTCGTACGCTTGATGCCCTTGACGACCGGAAGCAACGGAAACCCTGCTGCACGATACTCTTCTACCCGTCGAATGCCGAGCGCCCAGAAATGCGGCGGCTGCCATAGGAAGAGCAGTGCAAAGATCAGAACTGCCCCCATATCTACCTGTCCCGATACCGCCACATAGCCGATAGCCGGCGGCATCGCGCCGGAGATGGCGCCGACGGATGTGCTCCATGTCGAGGTGCGCTTCAGCCATAGCGTGTAAACGACGACATAAACGAACATGCCTACCGCGCCGAAGATCCCCGCAAGGACGCCGGAGAACAGGAACAGCACCGCTAGTCCCAATGCACCCAGTATAATGGCATACCAAAGAACAACCTTCGGCGTCAGCCGTCCGGTTGGAAGAGAACGATCCCGCGTCCGTTCCATCTTCATATCGAGTTCTCTGTCGAAATAGTTGTTAAACACGCATGAGGATGCCATTACGAGCAAAGTTCCAAGCAATGTCATCGCGAGCAGTCCGAACTGGATGTCCCAGCGCGACGCCAGCCAAAATCCGGCAAATGCTGCTATCAAATTAGACCGGAGTATTCCGGGTTTGGTCACTGTTATAAAATCTTTCCAAGTCCCCGCTTGTTCGGGAGGTGCAGGCGCTGCGGAAGCCAGTGCTGCGGATTCTGAAGGAGCCTGATATCTCAAGTGATTACCCACGTGTAAACGTTCCTCCTTGTATCTGTCGTTATGGAGGAAGTACTGCCTCCGCTATAAAGTTTATCATATCATTAGTAAAAAGTGTTTAGCAATCCTTCGGAATTCGGTGTATCTATATGACAATTCAGTGACATTTGCCAAGGATATTTCCTTGACGTTATGGCGTTGTTTAAGGCACAATTTGACTATGTATGGCGCCGGGTCCGGGGACGTTCGCCAAGAAGCAAATGAAAACCCGGAGCGCATTTATAGCGCCCCGGGCGGTAAGTCCCTTATGAGAAGAAATTACAGTGTGCGTCCAGAACCCGAAAGTTGCTGTTCAGCTTGCTGTACCAGACGCTTCGTGATGTAACCTCCCAAAGAACCGGTTTCACGGGATGTGTAGCTGCCCATGTATCCGTCTTGAGGAATAGTCACACCCAGCTCGCGAGCAGCTTCCATTTTCAGCTGCTCCAGTGCTTGTCTTGCTTGAGGTACAACCAGATTGTTGCTGCGGGAACGACCTTGTGCCATATTAAATATCTCCCTTCACTGAATGTCTGTTATTCCAGTGCAAGCTTGCAAACTTATTATGGCTTCATCTCGCAGCCTTATACGTAGTTTTTTATTTTTTATGTTGGAGGTTTTTTTTCATATGAGCAAAGGTCTATCCCTATGGTTTGCCGTCTCGTCCATCGTCCTTCTAACCGCCTGCGCAATAATGATCAGCACGAACTGGCTGATTGCCATCGGACTTGGCATTCTGTCGATTCTTAACATCGGCTGGGGCTTTATCATCAAGTCCAAGCGCAAGCCGTCTTAAAATCAAGTTTCATTAAGTCGGGTTCTCGGCGCCGAAGCGTTTGCCTCCAAAGTGCATAGAGCAATTATTTCGCAGGCAGAAAGCCCATCTTATCCTTAACGCCGTCCAAGATTTGGGCGGCTTTGCTGCGTGCCTGCTCTGCCCCTCTTGCAAGAATGTCGTGAATTTCTCCGGATTCGCGAATTTCATAATATCGCTTTTGAAGCGGTTCAAGCGCAGCCACAACCACCTCGCCAAGCTCCTTCTTGAACGCACCATACATTTTCCCCTCAAAGCGATGCTGCACATCCTGCAGGGAAATGCCCGCGCATTCCGAATAAATGCTCATCAGATTGCTGACCTCCGGCTTCGTTGAAGGATCGTAAACAACCTCGGTACCGGAGTCGGTTGTGGCGCGGCTAATTTTTTTGCGAATCTGGTCGGGTGTATCCAGCATGGCAATATAGCTTCCCTCAACCGGGCTGCTCTTGCTCATTTTTTTAGATGCATCGTCCAGCGACATGATTCGAGCTCCTACTTGCGGAATATACGGCTCCGGTACGGTAAAGAACTCCCCGAAGCGATGGTTGAACCGTCCGGCCAAGTCACGCGTCAGCTCCAAATGCTGCTTCTGGTCGTCCCCAACCGGAACGAGGTCGGCATTATACAGCAAAATATCGGCTGCCATCAGCGCCGGGTACACGAACAGACCTGCCCCCACCGATTCCTTGCCTTCCGACTTATCCTTGAACTGGGTCATGCGCTCTAGCTCGCCCATATGCACGAGCGTTGTCATCAACCACGAAAGCTCGGCATGCTGCGGAACATGCGACTGCATGAAAATATTCGCTCTTGCCGGATCGATGCCGGCCGCAACATACAATGCCGCGACCATTTCCGAACGCTCACGGAGCGCCTTTGGCTCCTGCGGCACCGTAATCGCATGCAAATCCACGACCATAAAGTAGCAATTGTGCTCATCCTGGAGCTTCACAAAATTTTTAATGGCTCCGATATAGTTGCCCAGCGTCAAGTTGCCGCTTGGTTGAATGCCGGATAATACGGTTTTCATTTCATAGTCCTCCATTTCTATTTCTTTCATAAATCCAACAAAAAAAGGCCCCACATCCGCAAGGGACGTGAGACCGTGGTGCCACCCTTATTCGCCGCAGCAGCATCGTACGCATGACAGCTGCAGCCTTCCATTCTTGTAACGGAGAATACCCGGCCGGCATATTAAGGAATTAACACGGTTCATGTTTATCCTGTTCAGCTCAGCACTCAAAGGTCCATTCAGCAAAGCGGCTCCACCGGTTCACATCAGCCACCGGCTTTCTGAAGGAGCGACCGCATCTGCCTACTTGTCCTTGTCATCGTGTTCAATCATCATTGATCACTATTACATGCAATAATAAATCTCTTACACCACCTTGTCAATTCCAAGATCCTGCGAAGGCATGCCCCCCGGCGATTTCGAGCTTTTGTTGTACGCGAGGCTTAAAAATCTGTTATGATGTGGTTAATCGTCCAGACCATGATTTTTGTTAGTAAAGGAGCATCGATATGAATCAAGTGACCAAAGGCCAGTGGAATGGTTACGACACCTATATCTTAAACAGCGGCCGTCTCGAAGTGACTCTCCTCCCTCGTCTAGGTAACAACGTGATTGGGATTAAAGACATCGAAGAACAGCGTGAAATCCTCCGAAGGCCGGATGAAAGCGAGCTTGCATTCTATCTCCAAAAGCCGTACCACTTCGGCATCCCGATGCTCATTCCGCCGGGACGGATATCCAAAGGCCGGTTCGAATACGGCGGCCAAACGTATCAATTCGACCAAAATACGGCAGGCGATAATCATATCCATGGACTGCACCGGACCCAAGCTTGGTGCGTAAGCGATATTGAAGAGGATGATGAAGGCTGTGCGGTTTCGACAGAGTTCGTGACCTCTGATGATCCGAAATGGATGTCGCAGTTTCCGATCCCCCTGAAGCTGGAAATGAACTTTCGACTCCAGGGAACCGAATTGGTCCAAAATCTGCGCATAACGAACACCGGCAAACAACCCGCCCCAGTCGGCATGGGTTATCATACATGGTTCCTGCTCGACGGCGAACCTCATCGATGGTCGCTTGAAGTGCCTGTCGACTCGATCTATACGCTTAATAACGAGCTGATTCCGACAGGTGGTACGTCGGCGCTGGGGCATCTCGAAGGCCTCAATACCGGATTAAATCTGAAGGATACGGATCTGGACACGATTCTGAAAATACCGGAAGGCAAGCCTGCCCTTGCCCTGCTCAAACGGGACGATGGTTATGAGATCCATTATTCGGCCGATCGTCAGTATTTTAAGCATTGGGTGCTGTATACGAAGGGCCAAGCTGAAGAGTTCCTGTGCATCGAGCCTTACACATGGCTTCCAAATGCACCCAACTTGAACCTGTCGAGCGCCGAGACTGGCCTGATTCATCTCGAGGCTGGAGCATCCGTTGAATTGCAAACCCGCATCCGTGTTCTTCATGGCGCAAATTTCGACTAATGGCGCAACCGATCGCATTTAAACGGACTTGATCCTATTGGAAGAATCGTCAGAAGCGACATACTTACTGCTTGATAGAATGGCAGCCCTTCGATCTTGAAGGGCTGTTTTTTTGTGATCCTCCATAATCGTGGCTCAATGCCCGCCCCCCCCTAATTTTACCAGCTCCGTATCTCCCTTGATGGCGAATGAGACCCCTATCTTTCAGGTCATAATATCCTCATACAATCTCAAAGGAGGTGACATGACATGGCTCAAGGACGTTCTTCTAACAACCTGGTGGTTCCTCAAGCGACTGCAGCTCTTCAACAACTGAAAGTAGAAGCTGCTCAAGAACTGGGTGTAACTCTTCCTCAAGACGGCTACATGGGTAACTACACTTCCCGTGAAACTGGTTCATTGGGAGGTTACATCACTAAGCGTCTGGTACAACTGGCTGAGCAGCAATTATCGGGTCGTTCGAACCTGTAATCGCATCTCTTCCCTCCAGCCATAATAGAAAGAGGCGATCTTCTCCCCAAAGATCGCCTCTTTCGCCGTTATATGGTATGAACAAATAATAATTTCATGATTTCGAAGCAGCTTCGGGATATGTATGTCGGGGATATCGTATCATTAAGCTCGCCATATTGTAGTTCGACTCGAGAATTGCATCCACCACAACCATGCCTTGCCGCACCATAAACTCGTAACTGATTTCACCGTGTGTCCAATGCCGCTTATGCTTTAGGCTTTCAAGCGCCATCATCCGAAACGAATACTGCTGCGCTTCGCTTAGCCCCTCCTCACAAGGTGCAATAACCCCGTTTCGCCCGGCCAACGGATTGTGCCGGATACCGAATTTGCCGATGATATTATTTCGTATTTGTACAAATACCGTACCGGAGGTTAATCCCCCCAGTTCTTCCTCCAGCTCTCGAAACACGATATCCAACTGTCTAGCCAGCGATAATTGATCCAATTGTACCATATCGTCACCCCTCCTTTATTAGTAAATCCTCCCTAATATTAGGGCTTATGACTCATTATAAGGGAATGGAAAAGCTCGATCAACATAATTCAACATAATTGGGTATATATGACTAAAATTGCACAATTATTTAAAAGCTTTTCTGTATCTTCCGGCATTTTTCTCCCCTTTGCGACAAAAAAAGAAGCCCGCAAGGAGCTTCTTTCATCGTATTTCCCCGAAGCATTCGGCACCTTATGCCAAATGGTCGGTTAACTGCAGAAACTGTCTGATATCCGATACGCATAAATCCGCCGCGCTTTGCCAAAAATCGCGCTGGGTCAAATCGACGTCCAGATGCTTTTTCGCCAAATCCTCCACCGTCATGACGCCTGTATCACGGAGAAGCGCATCGTATTTTTCAGCAAAAGCAGGACCTTCCTGAAGGGCACGAACGTAGAGGCCGGTACTGAACATATAGCCGAATGTATACGGGAAATTATAGAACGGTGTACCCGTAATATAGAAATGCAGCTTGGATGCCCAGAAATGAGGATGGTAAGACGTCAAGGCGTCGCAATAGGCCTCTTTCTGCGCCTCCACCATGAGATCCGAAATTTCCTCGGCGCTGAGCAGCCCGCTCTTCCGCTTCTCATAGAAACGGGTCTCAAACAGGAATCTTGCATGAATGTTCATAAAGAACGCAACGCTGTTCTGAATTTTCTCCTCCAGCAATGCCAGCTTCTCTTCTTCGCTGGACGCCCCTTTCACCATCGCGTCAAATACGATCATTTCCGCGAAGGTCGAAGCGGTTTCGGCGACGTTCATCGCGTATCTTTGGTTGAGCACGGGGATTCCGCGCATCAGGAATTGATGGTACGCATGTCCCAATTCATGAGCCAGCGTGGACACGTTCGAGGCGGTCCCGCCAAACGTCATGAAGATCCGCGTCTGTTCGCTGGCCGGGAACGAAGTACAGAAGCCGCCAGGTCTCTTGCCGGGACGGTCCTCAACCTCAATCCAGCCTTTATCGAACGCCATTTGGGAGAAGTCCGCCAGCTTCGGACTGAATTTGCGGAACTGCTCTACGATATTAGCTGCCGCGTCATCATAAGAAATTTTGGCCGCGGACGTGCGGATCGGCGCATCCACGTCAGTCCAGGACAGCCCCTCAAGACCAAGCAGCTTCGCCTTGCGATTCAAATACTCCACCAGCACCGGCTTCGTATCCTGAATGACCGCCCACATCGTATCCAGCGTCTCGCGGCTCATCCGTCCGATCGCCAGCGGCTCTTTCAACACATCGTCCCAGCCCCGGTTCTCATACAGCTTCAGCCGGAAGCCGGACAGATGGTTTAGCGTATCTGCGCAGTAGTCCGCCGCTGCTCCCCATGCTGCCTCCCATTTCTCAAACATCGACTGCCGTACCTCACGGTTAGGATCGTGCATTTTGTTAAAGGCTTGTCCGGCGGAGAGCAGCTTGGTCTCGCCGTTCTCTTCGTACGGAATTTGAATTTTGCTGACAATGGTGTCGTAAAATTCGCCCCAGCCGTGGTAGCCGTCAACGGCGAGCGCCAAAGCCAGGCTTTCCAGCTCAGGGCTCATTTTCTCCTTCGCCAGGTTCCGGCTCTCATTCAAGATGAAGTCCAGCTTGGACGCAGCCCCGGTGCCTGTCCACGCCGTCCAGAGCTCATCGTTCATGCCGCGAAGCACATTATCGAACCGGCTTTTCACGGATTGGAGCGTAGCCGACAGCGAGGTGACCCGCCCTGACAGCTGAACGGCTTTTTTATCGTTTACGTTCTGTGCGGTCAAGCAGCTTACAAATGCTGAGGCTTCCCGTACGCGGGCATAGCAGCTCTGAAACTGCTCCAAAAAGGCTTCCAATGCTTGTGTGCCTTCGATCGAATCCGGCACGGAGAGGCTTCTTACATCCTGCTGGAGGGCTTGCATATCCTTCTCAAGCGTCTCCAGGAAGCTTGCCAGCTGCGGAGACGAGGAGCCTCCCGGGAAAATGGTTTCTAAATTCCAGGTCTGTTGAAGTGTCATATCCATAGTCCGCCTTTCAAAAATGAAGTGAGTTTTTTTCTTCCAGCTTGACGCTCATATTTGTATGAACGACGTGAAAAGTGTATAACTATATATATTAAAATTACTGCTGGAGGATCGATAAGCGATGAGACCTTTACAAATTTCACCAGAGACGGCGGTAACCTTGTCCAAGCAGCTGGGCGTTCCGCTGGAGCAGCTTATGCATATGCCGCAGCATATCCTGATGCAGAAGATCGCCGAGCTTGCGAAGAACGATAAGGCAGAGCCGCAGTCGGAGCAGAAGAGCGAACAGGGCCGTCCGGAGAACTCATGATACCTTTTTCAAACACATGGCCCTATGATGTCGTCGGAAATGACGTATATGTACAAACATGCCCCTTCTGCGGGACCGACAATGTTCTGCTTCCCATGAAGCCCAAGGAGCTGATTAGCGTCAGGGAAGGCAAGAAAAAGCTGCTGATCTTCCCCTGCTGCCACAACCGAGTAACCGTGCTCGACAGCGACATCGATTATTTGCTTACAGACCAGCGGCTCCGCTAATGACGACAGCCGGCCGCTTGGTTCTACCCTTCGGAGTCGGTATCCCTGCTCCCCGCAAGTCCGATGCATCCGGAGCGCGGCAAGCTCCAAGCTAAGTCTATCGATTCTAAGCTGCGCCTTTCAGCCGGCTTTCGTTCCTCTGGATGAAGCGGCTACTCCGCTCCCAGTGCGTGGCCCTTCTCTTCCCTCAGCTGTTCGGAAGCGACCCGCCACTGCTCCCTGGAAGCCCGAATCATTGCGGCATCCACAATCTTCTGGTCTTGAACCACTCTTGCGAACCACTGCACCGCCTCCTGGTATTGTCCCAGCCTTCGGTGAATTTCCCCGATGAGATACAGCAGCTTTGCGTCATTGGCCCCTACTCCCTCAAGCTCAAACACTCGGATATAAGACTCCAGACTATACCTCAAGAAGCGCCTTTCCTGCTCCTGATTCTCCTGGTAGCGGTACAGCCACGCAATATGGTGAAGCAAGCTTGCGATGATTCGCTCGCGTTCCCCGATGATCTGCGCGCAGAGCAAGCCGAGCTTGTACGTCTCCAGCGCTTCCTCAAGGCTGCGCCGGCCTCCGAAGTCGCGGCTCTCCCATCGGCATGCTATTTGCGTCTGAAAAGCCGACCTCTGCTTGTCATTCAGCTTGATCAGGGAATTTTCCGTGGAGGCAAATCCGCAGCTCGGGCAGATCCTGACGACATAGTAATCGGGATTTTCCGACTTATAGTACGCGCAAAAATCGGTATCCGTCCGATAGGCCTTTTTAAAGCTGGGCCGGACCCTCGAGGTTTCAAACTCATGCTCGCAGTGGATACACTGCACCTTGATGGAATACAAGGGCTCCAATTTCATCTTCGCTTCCCATCCCTTCCCTTGCGTACTCTCATCCTGCCTTTAGTCCAGGGGCGTGTTCACGAAATGGTGGGCAGGGCCGGACAGGCGCTGCAGCACAAATTCGCGGAGCTCATCGTCCACGCCGATCTCCATCAATGCCCCCTCCATGCAGCGGAGCCATTCCTCGGCATGACGCTCCGTAATCGGGAATCGAAGATGCCTTGCCCGCATCATCGGGTGACCATACGCTTCGGAGAAGAGCGCGGGGCCTCCGAAAAACTGGCTTAAAAACATATACTGCTTCTCCATTACCGGCTCAATATCCTCCGGAAACAACGGTGCCAACAGCTCGTTCTGCTGAACTCTCGGATAAAATGCCTCGACTAAAGACCGGATCCCCTCGGCCCCCCCGAGGTTATCATAGATGCTCAAATGCGGATTCATACCCGTTCAGGTCTCCTATCTATATATATAATTTTCGACATGGATGCACTTCTCTATTATAGCAAAAAACAACAAAAAAAGGCGCACCCCAACGGGAGCCCCTTCTAAATGCTATTAATAACTGCGCCAATCCTCTTCACTCTGGACGAGAGAAGCACGTATAACATAAACGAAGGCGCATACCAGAATACCTGCGACTATGCTCATGATCATCACTCCATCCAAACATAATACGAAAGATGTGCTTTGATGTTTTTTATTATAGCACATGTTTCCGGAAAATAAAGCAATTTTGAAACCGCTTACTCATGTTTTTTTAGACTGTTTGTCCTAATCCCGGCATACATTTTTAGAAAAGACCTATCTCTGCAACGAATTTTCTTCGATGCCAGGAGGCAATGATTACATGACCATGAAAAAAGCGGGCTGGCTGCTGCTGGTAATGGCATTGACCAGCGTGATCGTTCTAATGGCTATATATCCGAAGGCTGCTCTGGAGTCTGCTCTCAGGGGCCTCTCCATCTGGTGGGATGTGCTGTTTCCATCCCTGTTCCCCTTCTTTGTGATATCGGAAATGCTGCTGGGATTTGGGGTTGTGCATTTGGTCGGCACCCTGCTCGATCCCTTGATGCGCCCGCTGTTTCGCATACCCGGGGCAGGCGGGTTTGTTGCGGCGATGGGCTATGTATCGGGTTACCCGGTCGGCGCTAAGCTCACGGCCAAGCTTTGGGAGCAAAAAATGGTGAACCGCGAGGAAGGCGAGCGTCTTGTCGCCTTCACCACTTCGTCTGACCCGATCTTTTTGATTGGCGCGGTATCGGTCGGCTTCTTCCATGACCCGAAGATCGGCTTGATCCTTGCGATCGCCCACTATGGCGGAGGCTTTGTTGTCGGTCTCCTTATGCGGTTTCACGGCAGACGCAAGTCCGCCGACCATTCCGGTGAAGACACGCTGAATATCGCAGGCGGGAAGCCGGGACGAATCAAGGCCGCGTTCCAAGCGATGCATGCCGCAAGACTGCAGGATGGACGAGACCTCGGCACCTTGGTAAGCCAAGCGATTCAATCCTCCCTTCAGCTTATTATTGTCGTTGGAGGGCTTGTTGTATTCTTTTCCGTCTTTCTGGAGCTTTGGACCCGCGCAGGTGTGGTTACAAGCTTCACCGAGTTGATCAAGGTTTTGCTGTCGCTGATCGGGATGCCGGAAGCCCTGTCGACCGCGCTGGTAGGCGGCATCTTTGAGGTAACGCTCGGAGCGCGTTATGCCGGGGAGGCCGGTTCCTTCATCCCCTTGCCTTACAAGGCTGCAGCCGCGGCTTTTATCCTGTCATGGGGAGGATTGTCCGTTCATGCGCAAATCGTCAGCATTTTGAACTCTACCAATTTACGATACTTCCCGTTTGCCGTCGCACGGCTGATCCACGGGATTATAGCGGCCTCGGCCGTCATCCTGCTGTGGGAGACGGTGATGGGGACTTCGATGCCTGCGTGGATGGATCCCTCTGCTGTTTCGACTCCTGCCTTAAGCGGGTATACCCATATTATGGCGGCCTTTTCCTTAACGATCGGCACGATGATCGCTTGCTCGTTGCTGATCCGTCTGATCAGGGGCCTGCATCAAAAAATCCGCAAAATCCCTAGGTGAACATTGTGTTATTCTCCAAGATTGATTATCATCTTTATATAACCTTACAAAGGAGCTTATCAACTTGAGATATTATGTTCTGGACCGCGGTGACCCATTGTCTGTTGAGCTGACCCAGCAGTTTCACAAGCTGGCCGAACAGCGGGGGTTTGTGCTGGATGCAGAATCTCCCGAGATTGTCGTTTCGATCGGTGGAGACGGTACGATGCTGCACGCATTTCATACCTTTATTGACCGTATACCTGACTTGGCTTTCGTCGGTGTTCATACCGGTCATTTAGGGTTCTATGCAGACTGGAAAGCTGACGAGCTGAACGAACTTATTGATCATATGAGCGGCACCAAAGAGACGGGAGCCGTGGAGCCGCGTCTCGTCAAGTATCCCTTGGTACAACTGGAGATCCATAAGAAGTCAGGGACTTCATCTTATATTGCGCTGAATGAGTTTACGCTCAAGGGCGTTGACGGGACGGTCGTCGCCCAGATTGACATTAACGATGTAACCTTTGAAATGTTCCGGGGAGACGGCATTTGCGTATCCACCCCATCCGGCAGCACGGCTTATAACAAGAGTGTCGGAGGCGCGATGGTCCATCCCTCGATCGATGCCTTGCAGATCGCGGAGATTGCCTCGATCAACAACCGCATCTTCCGAACGCTCGGCTCGCCGCTTCTTCTGCCCAAGCATCATCATTGTGATATTTTTTCGCGCAAGGAGCAGCGCTTGCTGCTTACGATTGATCATATCAATATCTCGATCGATGATCTTATCTCCGTTCGCTGTCAGGTGGCGGAGCAGCAGGTCAGCTTTGCCCGATACCGTCCGTTTCCGTTCTGGAACCGGGTTCGCGATGCGTTCCTTGGTTAATCAAGCATACAAAAAGATCGGCCTCTGTCCATTGGTGCAGAGATCCGATCTTTTTTATTAGGATATAAAGTTCAAGTCAAGACGGGATTCAAGAAGTAGCGGACCTCGGAGCCTTCGGCCCCTTCTCCCTCGGTTCCCTTGGCTCGCGCTGATCACGCTGTTCGCGCTGCTCCCGCTTCGCTTCCCGGACTTCGCGTTCCCGGCCGTCCTTCCTGCTCTTCACTGCTCCGTCCTGTGCGGCCTCCTTGTTTCCTCTATTCTCCTCATCAGGCCGGACTTCCTTAACTTCTGCTGCATCCCGGGGTTCCCGGTCCTTCGGCTCTTTATGCTCCTTATGCTCCTTTGTTTTCTGGAGCACGAAATGGGCACAGCCGAAATTGCAGTACTCGTTAATATAGTCAGACATGCTGGAGAATGTGGAGTCCTTGGCGGCTTTCGGATGGTTGTCGCGGTAGAAGCCTTTTAGCCGTAGCTGATTGTAGCCCCAATCCCCCACAATATAGTCATACCGGTCCAGTACCTCGCTGTACCGATCCCGGAAAGCCTCCAGATTCCAACCGTTCCGGTAGTCCTTCAGCAATTCATAGCTTTTGTTGCCGATAATGATCATGACAGCATCCCTGCCTTTCTAACACGCTGAGACTGGATTAAGACTGAACCGTTTCTTCCTTGCTCCGTGCAGCCGATTTCACCTGCTCGTGCGCATGGTAGGAGCTGCGTACCAGCGGACCGGATTCCACGTGGCTGAAGCCCCGCTTCATTCCCTCTTCCTTCAGGATGGCGAACTCCTCAGGCGTATAATATTTTTCCACATTCAAATGCTTAGGCGACGGCTGCAAATACTGGCCGATCGTCATAATATCGCAATCGACGGCCCGAAGATCATCCATCGCTTCCAGAATTTCATCCCACTCCTCACCGACACCCAGCATAATGCTCGATTTCGTCGGAATATCCGGCTGCATCATTTTGGCATTCTTCAATAACTGCAGGGAACGGTCGTACTTCGCTTTAGCCCGTACCCGATCCGACATGCGCTTAACCGTCTCGATATTATGGTTCAGAATGTCAGGCTTCGCATCCATAACAATCTTCAGCGACTCCTCGCTGCCCATAAAGTCCGGGATCAGCACTTCAACCGAACATAGCGGAAGGCGTCTTCGGATCGCTTTCACCGTTTCGGCGAATATGTACGCGCCTCCGTCTTTCAGGTCATCCCTTGCTACACTTGTCACGACGCAGTGCCGGAGGTTCATCTGCTCGGCTGCCTCGGCTACACGCTCCGGCTCCTGCAGGTCAAGCTCCGTCGGAAGCCCCGTGTTTACCGCGCAAAAACGGCAAGCACGCGTGCAAATATCCCCCAGAATCATAAACGTCGCGGTACGGTTCGCCCAGCACTCGTAAATATTCGGGCAGCGGGCCTCTTCACACACGGTATGAAGCGTTTTGGACCGCATCATGCTCTTGATTTCCTTATAATTATCGCCGGTTGTCAGCTTAATTCGAATCCAGTCGGGTTTTGGCTGTTTGGTTTTGGACAAAGAAAATACCTTCTTTCGTTGGTTTGATCTTGCCTAAAGTTCATAAACTCACGTTAACTGTTCCATATTATATCATGAAAACCATCATATTACCTGTCCTCATCGATATAACATTCATCTACGTACGGCATGGATAAAAATCCTTGTTTTGATTCACCCTACGGTGTAGGCATTCCTATCCGACCGGCGGGCACCATCTGTCTATAGGCTTCGCATCGCCGGTGCACGCCGATTTTCGAAGCGTACAAGAACCCTCAATAATAACAGTCTAAAAAGGGGGTGAAGAACACATTGAGGATCATGCGATCGATATGCTCAAGCCGCGCTTTGCGCCGCGGGATGCTTGCAGCTGTGGCTTCCATAACGTCGATCAGCTGTTTGCAAGGAACGATACATGCCGCAGAGCCCATAAAGTCTTCGGAGCCGTCCCATGCAGTTGTCGAAGCAAGCTCCACGGGCGGCAATGCTGAAGCGGTATACGCAGCCAGGAAATCTTTATACGACCAGGTTGCCGCTGTAACCCAAATTCCCTGGTACCGGCTCGCGGCCATTGATCAGTATGAACGAACGCTGACCCAGGTTCATCCCAGGGATCGAAAGCATCCCGAACGAACCCTCGGCATCTTCATTCCTCCTACCAGATGGGCAGGACCGTTAAATCCCGATCAGGAGGACGTCGATCCGATGTCCATCAGCGTGTTCTCGGGTATCGGTCTTGACGGGAACGGAGATGGTAAAGCCGATCCTAACGATGATATGGACCTGCTCTATACCGTCGCGGCCAGACTGGCCCCGTATGGCCATGCTGCCGATGACTTCAGCATCGGCTTATGGTCCTATTATCAGAACACCCGGGCCGTCCAGCGGGTTATGCAGTATGCCAAGCTGTATGAAACCTTCGGCAAACTGGATTTGTTCGACCATGCCTTCCCGCTTCCCGTCAAAAGCAATTACTCCTACCGAAGCACCTTCGGTATGGGGCGCAACTGGGGAGGAAGAAGAGTTCACGAAGGCACCGATCTGTTTGCCTCTCACGGCGTTCCCGTGCGAAGCACATGCTATGGCGTGGTGGAGATCAAGGGCTGGAACAAATACGGCGGATGGCGCATCGGCATTCGGGATTTGAACAATCACTATCATTATTACGCCCATTTGCAGGGCTTTGACAAAAGCATCGCCCTCGGAGATGTGGTCAAGCCGGGACAGACCCTCGGCTGGGTCGGCAGCTCCGGTTACGGCAAGCCGGGCACCCAGGGAAAATTCCCTCCGCATCTGCATTACGGCATCTACCGGGATACCGGCCACACCGAATGGGCCTTTGACCCTTATCCCCTGCTGAAGCGCTGGGAGCTGGAGGAGAAAAGATCCAAGAAAAAAACGCGCTCCTGAGGCTCTTCAGGACGCGTTTTTTTATGATAAGAGCCTGCTGCTTCGTTCAGCTGCCCTAGTGTCCCGTCCCTCCCCCTTCGGGCTGGGCCGGACTGTCGGATTCCCCTGCAGGCGTTTCCCCCGGTGCAGGAGTCGAGCCTGGCGATGTAGCGCCTGGACTCGTGGTGCCTGACGGCGGCGTAATGAGCGGCGTGTCTCCGGTGCTTCCTTGCGGCTCTCCCTCTTTTGCGCTGTTTTCATTGGAGGAAGGCGGAGGGATGGCAATGCTTGGCGCGCTCGCTTTATTTTCGCCGACGGCTTTTCCTTGCGCGTCATAGTAATACATAGGCACGTCCCCGACAACGAGCAGGTAGGAGATCGGGATATCGGTCTCAACGGTCTGCGGCTCCATATCGAACGGGACGACCACCGCTACCTCGGTCACGATATGGACGAACACTTCGACCAGAATCATATTGATCCCGGCTCCCTGCTGACGGGTGTCCAGCTGCACCTTTACCGCTCCCTGCGGCTCGATTTTCAGCGGAATCTGGGGACCGAACGAGGCGATGATCGGGCTCTTGAGCACTTGGCCCAGCGGGATATGCTCCTTCCGCTTGTGGATATCATCCAGCGTTTGCTGAACGACCTGCGTCGTATGCGACGTAATTTTCAGGTGCTCTGCATAATTCAGCATAAACCCCGTCACTTTACCGCTGCTGTCTGTTTTCCAATTCACCAGGTTCTCGAAATCCTGGCCTTGCGTTACCTGGGAAGTGATCGCTTTATTGATTGCCTCCGTGGCGATTTGCTTAACCCGGATTTGGGCAAGATGCATGATCGGCGGCCTGAGATTCCGTTCAATATGCATAAAAAACTGCGTTATTCCAAAGATAATCAGCACGATTGCGATAAGCCACCATTTCTTCCTGCTGCGCCGCTTAGCGACCTGTGGACGGCCCCCGCTTCTCGGCGGTACCGCCCGGAACCCTCTCCTGGACGGCTTGAACGCTCGGCGTGGTTTCGGCCATGACAGGGACGGAAAGGATAAACGCCTGCTTCCCCATCTCTTTCGTCTCAAACTGTATCCCCCCTATTCGGGCGTCCTGGATGCGGCAAGATCACCCTGGCAAGCTCCTCCTGTATAGAGGGTATGCGGACAACCGGCAAAAAAGAAGAGCAGGGATCGTTATCCCTGCTCTTCTTGATTCGGGCGAGACTTTCGTGACACCAGGGAAAGGGCTGGATCCTGGCCTTCCGGCGTTTCTCGATCCATCGAACCCTCTTCCACATAATGCTTCAGCATCGACAGCTTGTTTTCCCAGAAACGATCGAAATAGGACAGCCAGTCCTTCAGATCCTGCAGCGGCCCTGCATCCAGACGATATCGCGTCTCCCGTCCGACCTTGCGTTCCTTCACAAGCCCGGCTTCCTCCAGAATGCGAAGATGCTTCGACACCGCCGGCCGGGTCATGGAGAAATGCCCGGTAATATCCTTGACCGGCATTTCCTTCTCGCTCAAAAGGCCAAGAAGCTTACGGCGCGTTGGATCGGCGATCGCCTGAAAAACGTCGTGCCTCGGAGCGGCCCCGGACATGGCTTATCCCTCGACATATCCGGCGAGCTTTTGAACAAGGCCTGCCCAGCCGTTATCCATGCGCCCGCGAACAAGCTCGTGAGCTTCCCCGAATTCCGTAACCTGATCAGCAGTCCAGCCGCCGTGAATAAGCGTAAACTCGGTATGTTCGCCCTGCTCAACCAGCTCGAACGTTAGCGTCCAGTCCTTCCCCCAATTAAAGCTTAACCGATGGGGCGGGTCGAGCTCGGTTACCTTACATGGGGACATGCCGAATGGCCCGGCATTCAGTTGAAATTCAAAGCCCAAGGCTGGCTCGAAGTTGTTCGGCATAAACCAAGCCGCAATCCCTTCGGAGGTAGCCACCGCCTGCCACACCTTGTCGATCGGAGCCTTTAAAGTAAGCGTATGTCGTATATCCGGCAGTTTAGCACCGCTTGCGTTGTCCATCATCATCCTACCTCGCTTTATCCAATATTACGAAACCGTTTGGTTTCGTAATAGCATTATATGAAACCAAATAGTTTCATGTCAACTGCCATAACTTGCCTGTCTTCCATACCGTTAAGTCATACGCGTCGTTCCCCAAAGACTCACTCCTGAACCGGATAGGTTCGCTGGAGAAAATCGATGGATTGCCGAATGAGCTGCTTAAGCACCTCTTCATCGATATCGGCAACTTTATTGATATAGACGCAGCCTTTCCCGGCGGTATATTTGCCGAAGCTTGCCAGCAGCTCCTCGCGCTGCTCATCTCCCGGCGCAAAATACAGGCTTATCTTCGCCTTCCTCGGAGAGAAGCCGACATACGGCGAATCGCCTTCATGCCCGGAAGCATACCGGTAATGATAGGAACCGAATCCGATGATGCTGGGCCCCCACATTTTAGCCGGAAAACCGCTCGTTTCCGTAAAAATGTCCAGCAGACGATAAGCATCCTCCCGCTTTTTGGGATTGTCCACCTGCTCGATAAATTCGATGACGCTGTTTTCCGTCTCTTTCGTTTTTTGCTCGTACATGCCGCTTTCCCCTCTCCCCGGTATCATTTTCATCATTCCCTATCCAACGAAACTGTATAAGACGGCTGTTATGCCCATCCTGTAAGATCGTTCCATGATATCCTGAACTCTCTCATCGACGAATCGATTATCAAGTAAAAAAGACTGGAGCCGATCGAACAAACTCGATCAATGTCCAGTCTTGCTGTCGCTGTATTCCCGCTGACGCAGTGCTTCATACATAAGGACGGAGGCAGCCATCGCCGCGTTCAGCGATTCGGCTTGTCCAGGCATGGGGATACGAATCGCATCGTCCACCAGAGCTGCAACCTCAGGGGATACCCCGCTTCCTTCACTGCCGATGACGATCCAGCATGTTCCTTGAAAGTCATACTCGAAGCATGAGCGCTTTCCTTCGAGCAGCGTGGTCACCAGCCGGGCACCTTTCGCTCGAGCCTCCGGCAAAATCTCCAGGAGATCGCCTTCAAGCACCGGCAAATGAAATAACGATCCCATCGTGGAGCGAAGCGTTTTCGGATTGTATACATCGGCGCAGCCTCGGCCAAGCACAACGCCTGCAGCTCCTACTGCATCCGCCGTACGGATAATGGTTCCGACATTTCCCGGATCCTGCAAACCATCCAGAACCATCACAAGGCCGCCTTCACGCATGATCAGATCCTGCCATTGCCCGGCTTCCTTGCGAACGACGGCAAATACCGGCTGCGGGGAAGGCGTATCGCTTACTTTGGCAATCACCGCATGGGATACGCCGATCCATTCGACACCCTGTTCCGTGTCCGGTATGCCAGTAAGCTCCCGAGGGATGCCCCGCTCGATGTCAAAGGCAACGCACTCGACATCCGCACCCGAGGACAGCGCCTCCTGCACCAGATGAATCCCCTCAACCACATACTTGTTTTGCTTGTCCCTATGCTTTTTCTCTTGCAGCTGAGCCCAGCTCTTCACACGGGCATTCTGCGGCGATAATATCTCCATCGCTCTATCCACCGTTCCTCTATACATTTAAGAAAGAAATCATAGCCTGGCTATTAGCCGGCTTGATTCGATATTAGGTTCATTTCGGGTAAGCCAGCTCCAGCTTCGCCAGATCGTTCTTGTGACCGACGATAACGAGAATGTCGCCCTCTTCGATGCGGTCTTCCGGATGGGGTGAAATGTTCATATCCGATTCGCTGCGGATCGCCATAACGTTGCAGCCGAACCGGGCCCGAATATCCAGCTCTCTCAGATTGTGCCCGAGCAGTTCCCCCGTTGCCTGCATCTCCATAATGCTGTAATCATCCGACAGGTCGATATAGTCCAAAATGTTCGGAGACACCAGATGATGCGCAACCCGGAGCCCCATATCCCGTTCGGGGAAAATCACCTTATCCGCCCCGATCTTATGGAGCACTTTGCCGTGCAGTTCATTTTTTGCCTTGACGACGATCGCCGGCACGCCAAGATCCTTCAAGATCAATGTCGTCAAAATACTGGACTGGATGTCCTCCCCTATAGCCACGACAACGACATCGAAGTTGCGAATGCCTAGCGCCCGCAGCGCTTCTTCATCAGTCGAATCCGCCGATACCGCGTGCGTGACCATATTAGCGATTTCCTGCACGCGCTGCTCACTTGCGTCCACGGCCAATACATCAAAGCCCATGGTGCTTAATTCCTTCGCTACACTCGTGCCAAAACGTCCCATACCGATTACTGCGTACTGTTTCTTCGCCATTTATATAATCCTCCCACGAGCCTAGATCCATTCCGCATTGTTCTGGTTATTCGTTATTTCAGTATACCATACTGTCCCGAATACTTGAATGTAACTGCCTCTCTACGGGTACATTACCAATGACCCTTTCATAAACAAGGAGGAACATTTCGATGTCCATATTGTTAGATCTACGGCAAGCTGTCATTCACAAAGTCCATAATCAGGACCAAGAAGAGCTGCGCTCCATGATCGAGGGTTCCGTCGACGGGCCGGAAGCCGCCCTGCCGGGACTAGGGGTAATGTTTGAAATGATGTGGAAGGACATGGATGCTTCCGAGCAAAACCAGCTCGTCTCCTCCCTTCACGAGCATCTAAAGCACGTCACCCCCGGGAACCTGACGCAAGGCTAAGACGGCCGGCGGCCGCAAAAGAAACAATCCTCAAAGCTTGAACAGCCTGAGGATTGTTTTTTTGCTTATATCAAGGAGAGCTTACGGTGCAGTCTCCAAAAATTTAGCCGTCGGATTTTTCTCCATCGCGGTTCTCATCGCATACTCGTTCTCGAATAACACCACGAAGTTTTCCTTCTTATCCTTCACCAATGTCGAGTTAATCCGGAATTTGGACGGGTCGATCTGGTCATCAACGATCCAGCGGGCGAACTGGTATGGCAGCCGCTGAAGCTGAACGTCAACCCCGTATTCGGCCTTCATCCGGTGCTCAAATACCTCGAATTGGAGCTGGCCGACAACGCCGAGAATGATTTCATCGAAGCTGGTCGTCCGGAACACCTGGATGGTGCCCTCCTCTGTCAGCTGATCGATCCCCTTCTGGTACTGTTTATGCTTGAGTGCATTTTTTACGGTAGCCTTGGCAAAGATCTCAGGCGAGAACGTAGGCAGCTCATCGAACACGACCTCCCGTCCTTGACTGAGCGAATCTCCGATACGGAAAATACCCGGATCAAACAGGCCGATAATGTCGCCAGGATACGCCTCTTGGACAATATCCCGGTCCTGCGCCAGAAACTGCTGCGGCTGGGAAAGTTTAATCTCCTTGCCGGCCCGGACGTGCTTCACGCTCATTCCGCGCTCAAACTTGCCCGATACGATACGCAAAAATGCGATACGGTCGCGATGCGCCGGATTCATGTTGGCTTGAATCTTGAATACATATCCCGAGAACTTCTCGTCCGTCGGCTCCACCATGCCTTCCGTGCTGCGACGCGGCTCGGGCTTCGGCGCCAGCTGGAGGAAATTCTCCAGGAAGGTCTGCACGCCGAAATTGTTAATGGCGCTGCCGAAGAATACCGGGGTCAGTTGCCCCTGCAGCACTTTTTCGTAATCAAACGGATCGCCCGCTACATCGAGCAGCTCCAAATCCTGGCACAGCTGATCATGCAAGTAATCGCCGGCCATCTCGCGGATCAGCGGGTCCTCATAGCCTTCAACCTTTTGCACTTTGATCGTTGAATGGTCATCTCCTTGGAACAGCTCAACCTGATTCTTCACCCGATCATATACGCCGCACAGATCCCGGCCGGAGCCGATCGGCCAATTCATCGGAACCGAACGGATGCCGAGCACCTGCTCCAGCTCCTCCATCAGATCGAACGGGCTCCGCCCTTCCCGGTCCAGCTTGTTGATAAACGTAAAAATCGGGATGCCCCGCTTCGCACACACCTGGAACAGCTTGATCGTCTGGGCCTCGACCCCTTTAGCTACGTCGATCAACATGACGGCGCTGTCTGCAGCGGTCAGCGTACGGTACGTATCTTCACTGAAATCTTGGTGGCCCGGGGTATCCAAAATGTTAATCCGATGCCCAAGATAGTCAAATTGCATGACGGATGAAGTGACCGAGATACCGCGCTGCTTCTCGATTTCCATCCAGTCACTTGTCGCATGTTTGCTCGCCTTGCGCGCTTTAACAGTTCCCGCCAATCGAATGGCGCCCCCGAACAGGAGCAGCTTCTCGGTCAGCGTTGTTTTACCGGCGTCAGGGTGGGAAATAATCGCAAACGTACGGCGTTTATCCACTTCCTGCTTTAATTCATCGCTTAGCTTTGCCATCACACAAATCCCTTCATTACTAAAGTCATGTATATCATTGTACCACAATTGATACGCAAATCATCCCCACGCACGTGCGCATGGGGATGATTTTTAGGCATATATCGAACGCGTTATTCGCCTTTTAGCCAAACCACATTATCTTCCAGCTGACCGTTCACCGGCCACCAGTGGAAGCCGTCTTCCTTAAGAAGCTCGTCGGCCTTGGCCGGGCCCCAGGAGCCGGCAGGATAGGACTCCAGCTCACCCTGGTTCTCTCTCCAAGCGCTTGCGATGCGATCCACGAAGGACCATGCCGAAGCGACTTCATCCCAGCGGGTGAAATAAGTGGAGTCTCCGCGGGCAGCATCATGCAGCAGCCGCTCGTACGCTTCCGGCGAGTTAATGCCGACGATGCAGCTTTGGCAGAAATCCATGGCCACCGGCGCGATTTCCGATTCAGAGCCCGGCTTCTTGGCATTGATCTTCACATAGATGCCTTCCATCGGGTTAACGCGAATAACAAGCAGGTTTGGCTCAAGCGAATGCTTTTGGCCCAAGTATACGTTGTTCGGCATCCGTTTGAATTCCACGACCACCTCGGTCGTCTTGACCGGAAGACGCTTGCCAGTGCGGATGTAGAACGGAACGCCTGCCCAGCGGAAGTTGTCGACAAAGACTCTTGCGGCAAAATACGTCTCCGTATTGGATTCCGGGTTCACCTTATCCTCTTCCCGGTATGCCGGCAATTCCTTGCCGCCCGCAGAGCCTCTTGTATATTGGCCGCGAACGACGTTCTTCGCCACTTCCTCATGGGTAGCGTAAGGACGAAGGGAACGAAGCACCTTGACCTTCTCATCCCGAATGTCCTCGGCAAGCAGTCGGCTAGGCGGCTCCATCGCGATCATCGTCAGCAGCTGCAGCATATGGTTCTGACCCATATCCCGCAGGGCGCCGGCATGATCGTAGTAGCCTCCTCGCTCTTCTACGCCAACCGTCTCGCCAAGCGTAATTTGAACGTTAGCGATATGCTTGTTGTTCCAGAGCGGCTCGAAGAACGCATTGGCGAAGCGGATGACTTCGATGTTCTGAACCATTTCCTTCCCGAGGTAATGGTCGATGCGGTAGATTTCTTCTTCCTTGAACACTTTGCGAATTTCTTCGTTCAGCTTGGCAGCCGACTCCAGATCGTAGCCGAACGGCTTCTCGATCACAAGACGGTTCCAGCCTGCGCCTTCCAGCATGCCGCCCTTCATCAGGTTGAACGATACGCTGCCGAACAGCTCCGGTGCAAGAGCCAGATAGAACAGGCGGTTGCCCGGGATGTTGAACTTCGCTTCCAGCTGCTCCGTTTGTTCGCGAAGCTCACGGAAGCCGTCGATATTGTTAATGTCTAATGATTTATATTCAAAATGCTGCGCGAAGGCATTCCACTCCTGATCCTGCTCGGAACTGTACCGGCAGAATTCCTGGATGGAACGGTAAACGTCCTCCCGAAATTCCTCTTGGGTGCGCGGACGACGCGCCACGCCGATTACTGCAAAATCCTCTTCCAGTTTCCCTTCACGATAAAGACTGTAGATCGCCGGAAACAGCTTGCGTCTTGCCAAATCACCGGTCGCCCCAAAGATGAAAAATACCGCTCCCGGTGCCTTCAATGTATCTAGATTTTGTTTTTCAGCCATGGCTCCTCATTCTTTCTATGTAATATAGTGTATTTTTATGCATCTGGACTTTCTTTGATTTGATGACATTTTAGCACATTCATATCAACTATGCTATCTCATTCCGCATTTTTTCATTATAGTTTCAGATGCTGTTTTCAATATTCTACAGTAATGACGGGAAATCCGATCGTGATTCTACTACTTTTCTTCATCGAATCTTCATGCACTGCCAGCTGCATATGAATCGGTTGCTCCCCGCTTTTGACGAAAGTGCCCAGCGCTGGAGCTTCGTAGGATCGGCTGACCGTCTTTCCGTCTTCATAATCCTCCACCAAGCGCATCGTCAATGTCCGGCCAAGATCCCCTTCAAGCCGACCGATCGTCTCGGCAGCTCCTTCTTGCCTTGCGCTGTAGCCTTGAACGGCAGCATTCATCGCGGCCTCGACGCCGGCATGAGCCAGTTCATCCAGCACGCGCTGCTGCATCCCAATCATCCGCTCGCCCTGCGCTTCCCCTTCGGCGGTCAGCATTACCCGTACATAGCTTCCCCCTAGATGGGTAAGCGCCCAATCCATCTGGACCGGAAGGCCCTCGAGAGTCCCTTCGGAACGGAACACTTCGTTTCCATGCACCTTTCCTGCAGTGACTGCAGGAAGGCCGAGTGCCTGTGCAACCTGCTCAGCGGAAGCCATGGCTTGGTCTCTGGAGACCGCCTGACTTTCACCCTGCAGTTTAACGGTGAAGCGAACGTCCGAATCCACATGCTCCCGTCCAAGCTTGAGGAGAAGCCGCAAATCGCGCTCTGCTTGAGCAGCTGCGGCCGGTGCTTCATGAGCACTTCCGGACAACGGACTGGATTTTACGTCTGAAAATCCGACCAGTATTCCCACCAAGCTGCATAGCACCATTACCATCCCCAATATTTGAAATGATATTCTCCTCACCGCTCGTCACGCTCCCCGTACAATCTATCAATCTAGTAAAAGGATCGCCGATTCGGGAGGAAAATATACAAGCAGGCATAAAAAAATGAGCCGGCTCTTCTACTCAGCCAACCCATTTTTGTACGCATATATAGCCGCTTGGGTACGATCCTCAACGCCAAGCTTGCCCAGAATATTCGTAACGTGAAATTTCACCGTCTTGATTCCAATGATAAGCTCATCGGCAATATCCTGATTCGATTTGCCTTGGGCGAGCAGACGCAGAACCTCCATTTCCCGGTCCGTCAAATCCTGATGAGCCGGAGCCTCGTTTTGCGGATGACGGAAACGATTCATCATCTTGGAAGCGACCTGCGACTCCAGAACCGACTGTCCGCGTGCCGCTGCGCGTATAGCGTCCGCAACCTCGGAGGCCCGGGATGTTTTTAGCAGATAGCTAAAGGCGCCGGCTTCAATGACCGGATACATCTTCTCGTCGTCCAGGTAACTCGTCAGCACAATCACCTTGAGATTCGGGAACTGCTTCATGAGCTGCCGGGTCGTCTCGATCCCGTCCATTCCGTCCATCACCAGATCCATCAGCACCACATCCGGTTGATACTCCTGAGCAAGCCGGATGCCTTCCTCACCGCTGCCTGCCTCCCCTACAACTTCGATCCCATCCTCCGTGCCCAGCACGGCGGCGAGGCCGATCCGGACCATCTCGTGATCGTCCACCAGCAGCACTTTAATCGGTGTTTCCATCGCTATCCCCCCGTTTGCGTTCTTCATTCATCAGCGGTACCGTAATTTCAATGCGTGTTCCTTTGCCGGGGGCGGTAATAAACTGAATGGAGCCCCCGATCTCCGTGACCCGTTCCTGCATGGTCGACAGGCCGTAAGAGGTTTGCTTCTTGTCATCCAGCTCAAACCCTACACCGTCATCGCGGAGCATTACCCGAACGGTATTCTGCTTCCGGTGAATGCGGATATCCATTTTGTCCGCCTTGGCATGACGAAGCGTGTTGGACATGGCCTCTTGAATGATCCGGAACAAGTGGTTCTCGATTCCCTTCACCAAGTGAATATCCTCGTCCATTTCAAACGTAATTTCCATCGGCACTTTAATCTGCAGTTCTTTAATCAGATCCCGCAGACCTTGCTCCAAGGCTTTACCCTCCAAATAGACCGGCCGCAAATGAAGGAGCAGCGCCCTCATCTCGGACTGGGCAACCGCCGACATTTCCTCGATCAGAGCCACCTGGCGCTGGGCTTTGTCAAAATCCTTATCCAGCGTCCTGCCAACCGCCGTGGCGGTCATCGAAATGGCGAACAGCTGCTGGGACACCGCATCGTGCAGCTCGCGGGCCAGTCGCTGCCTCTCTTCGACGATCGCCGTCACCCGGGCTTGCTCCGCCAGCTGGGCGTTATTGGTCGACAGCCGCTGCAAGGAGGAGACCTGGTCCTCCCAACGCTTGCTGATGCGCACCAGCTGCTCGCCCAGCCGTCCGACTTCGTCCTCCCCGATATCCGGCATCACATCGGTCAGACTGCCCTTCTCCCAGCTTACCAGCGTTTCCCGTACAAGATCAATTCTTCGTTTGACCCGATATCCTTGATAAAACCCATAAATGGCCCCAAGACCGACCGGCAGAAGCACGATGGTGATCAGCGCTTCAATCCGCCCCTTCCAGGTCTCAAACGGCTGTAAGTACCCGTATGTATACAGCAAGTACAACACGATCAGCATGACAACCAATCCCAGAAGGGCTCCCTCGCGCATGCTACGGGTTATGATGTTTGCTTTTTTTTCCGTTTCCACGGGGCAACCCTCCTGATTGGTATCCAAATCCAATGTATGAATAAGTCATTTACGTCATTCGTATACTCAAATCTCCGCCTAAATACAAAACGATGAATTTCACTTTATATTCGCTCGTCTCATAGTTGGGAGATTGATAACGTACGCGATTCATGATGCCCGTCTCCTTCCGGTCGCCCATATGGATCGATCCGAACAGGATGAAGGCCTCGATTTCCACCCCGTAATAATCGGGGATCATCAGATCGATATCCCCAAGCAAACCGTGAAACATCATAACCGTATGACGCTCCTCCGGCAGAGCCAGGGACAGGTCCACATCAGCTTCTCCGAGCACATGCCATATGCTCAGACTGCGCATAACCCATGGCGACTGGTCCCAATCGAAGTTGGACATAAAGCTTTGCTTCTGGACATAGCCGGTTGTACCATGCGCCCGTCTGGATTTTCCGTAGAAAATGCCAAGCGAGATCAGGCTGACGCCGATAATCAGCATGAGGTGCTCCAGCATCAGCATGACAGCTCCGACCCCGAGCAGAATGTAGCCTCTCTTCACTTGGCCTGTGCGGACCTGAAGCACGCCTGCAAACATGAGCAACAGGGCGACAATGGTAAAGAAACCGAACCATCGGCCGAAGAGCATAATAAAACCTAAACAGATGAACCCTACTGCGATCCAGCGGTTTCGATCCATGTCGCACCTCCTTGATGACGAAATATAAAGCCGGGAAAAGCCATATCCATGAGGAGCCCCTCACGGTATGGCTTTGTCCTATACTACTCGGACTGCTTCATCCGTATAGCATATCATATGAACCCGGAATTTCGCATACGGTTTTTCATTTATTTTGCTAAGTTTCCTGAACAATTACTCCGATTTCGAGGTGTTGTTCAGTTTGTTCTTTAGCGCTTCCAGCTGCTCATCGACTTTCAGCTGCTTCTCGGCATCCACCGGGCTGGTGTAAGCCGCGTTGTTCGGACGGTATGGTGCGCGAAGCACGTCCGCTTCTGCCTCCATTTGCATGATTTTTTCCTCCATGCGGTGGAAGCCCATCGAAGCGCTGCCGCTCTCAATCGTATGCAAGCTGCTCACTTGAGACATTTGCTTCTTGGCTTTGGCCATTTGCGCACGAGCTACGAGCTCATTGCGCTTGTTGCGCATTTTATAAAACTCGTCTTTCATTTGATGAAGCTGGGCAACCAGTTCTTTAGCTTGGGATTCCGATTGCAGGTGCAGCTCGGAGTACTCGGTAACTTTTTGATCGAAGTAGATTTTTTCCTCCAGAAGCTTGCGTGCAACTTCTTCCTGACCGTTCTTCAGAGCCAGCTCGGCTTGTGCCTCGCGCTGTGCAGCCATCTTAACCGCTTCGTCCACGCGCTGCTTCATCCGACGCTCATTCGCCATTTGCTTCGCTACGGTTACTTCAGCCTCGTGAATTTCTGCTTCCATGTCGCGCAGATACTGGTTCAACATCACAATCGGGTCTTCTACCTTATCCAGCAGCTCATTCACCGACGCCTTTGTCATATCTTTAATTCTTTTAAATACTCCCATGTTACTTATCTCCCTTCTCATAATCCGATAGTTTTTTCTTCAACTCTTCAATTTCTTTTTGCAATGCCTTCTTCTCGATGTCTTGCATCATCGCATCCAGACCGGAATCGGCGGATGCGTTATTCCGGGGACCATAGCCTGGATCCGGCCGGCCGGATCGATCATATTTCGGTCCAAAGCCGCCTTCATTCGGATATCCTGGACGACCATAGTTATCGTTATAGCCGTTATATCCGGGTCCAGGTGCATCATTGAAACGATAGCCTCCATGTCCTCCATGTCTTCCATGAGGTGCGTATGGATCGTGGTAATACGGCGGCTCTTTGGAAACAACCAACGACGCGATCAGGTAAATTAATAGTGTTGTACCGCCAGTGAAAAAGATACTGACTACAAATATAATTCTGAGGATGGTCGATTCGACTCCGAAATAATCGGATAGGCCGCCGATCAACCCGGTAAACATTTTGTCTCGGGTAGAACGGTACAATCTAGTCATGATTACTCCTTTCCGCTGTCATTCAGCTTTTGCTTCAAACGGGCAAGCTCCTTTTCGAGTACGGAAGAGACGGTATTGCCTGCCTGCTCCACATACTCCTGGCCCATCCGGCGTAAATCGCGCAAGCTTCTGGCTTCAAGCTCCCAATCGCTGATGCGATCCTCGAGCCGGTTGAACATCTTCGGAACATCTTGACCACCGTATGCACCGGTGCGTTCATTCATCTTCTGCTGCAGACGGAGTGTCTCCATTCGGGCAACATAGTATTGACGCTTGCTGTATACAGTTTGATACTCCATGCGGAGCTCCCCGAGCTGCTCTTCAATCTCTCTCAGCGATTCCAGGCTGGTAGACAACAAGCCTTGGTATTGTTCAATCTTTTCTTCATAGATCAGCTTCTCTTGAAGTGCCAGCTTCGCCAGATGATCCTCACCGGCTTTCAATGCAAGCAGCGCTTGTTCCTCACGCTTATCCCGCATCGTCTCGGCTTGGTCAACCTGCTGCTTCAGTTGCCTGGAGTGAGTCTGGCATTGCTGCAGAAGCTTCTCGGCTTCCGTGATGTCTTGTCTTGTCGAATGAAGGAACTGGTCGATCAATCTGACCGGATCCTGACTCTGCTCGAGTCTTTCATTCAAGGTTGCAACGGTAATATCTCGTATCCGTCTGAAAACACTCATTTGGGTTTAGCCCTCCTCTTCTATCAACTTCTTATCCTTAACTTCAGCTGGCTGTTATCCTATAATCGCATTTAGTAACGCGGTCTTCCCTTCTTGAATCGGGACAACCCATAGATGATCAGGATAATACCGAGTACCGGACCGATGAGCCAAGACAGCTTACCCATCAACCAGATGACGCCGATACCGAGAATGATCCACCCGATCAGAGCGTTGCCTCTCCGAATTCCGTAATATCCCAAAGCGATCATCAGAACGGGAAGCAAAAGACTGAACAACCATCCGAGCAGAGGAGCGAATACACCCAGAAGAATCAAAACCCCTAAACCAATCAGCAGGAGACTTAATCCGTTTCCTCTCGAATATCTCATTTATACACCGCCTTTCTGTCGTTTGATCGTTGTTTATGTGTTCAACCTTATGACTCTATTCTAGGTAATTTCACGCTTCACTAAAACGGACTGCGGACGGTTTTTGCACCTAGACCTAAGTCGGGGCCTTCTATAGACCTGCGTCCAATCCATTCCTGGCCCATTTTAAAGCGGGCCGGATCGCCTATTCGCCATTGCATCCAAACGGTGCTCGATCCATAGAAACCCGCGCTCTTCTTTCATAGGAACAACGCACTTCGACAAGAAGCACATCTCACTGCAGTTGAACGCTGTCATACCAACCGATCATCAGACGAAAAACGCAAAAAAGGAATGCAGACGATAATCGTCTTGCATTCCTTTTGCATGATGCCGGTGAAGGGACTCGAACCCCCACGGTTTCCCTCACGATTTTGAGTCGCGCGCGTCTGCCAATTCCGCCACACCGGCATAAAAGCGTGCCCTAAGAGATTCGAACTCCTGACCTTTTGATTCGTAGTCAAACGCTCTATCCAGCTGAGCTAAGGGCACAGATTGGTAAATGGAGGCGCCACCCAGATTCGAACTGGGGATAAAGCTTTTGCAGAGCTGTGCCTTACCACTTGGCTATGGCGCCACAAATAAAAATGGAGCGGACGACGGGAATCGAACCCGCGACCCTCGCCTTGGCAAGGCGATGCTCTACCGCTGAGCCACGTCCGCAGAAATCATGGCTGGGGATATAGGATTCGAACCTATGCATGACGGAGTCAAAGTCCGTTGCCTTACCGCTTGGCTAATCCCCAATATGATTTTGAAATATGGGGCGATCGATGGGACTTGAACCCACGAATGCCGGAGCCACAATCCGGTGCGTTAACCCCTTCGCCACGACCGCCATATTTATAAATTTTCGATTGGCAGGGGCAGCAGGAATTGAACCCACACTAACGGTTTTGGAGACCGCTGTTCTACCTTTAAACTATGCCCCTATAAAACTGGTGGAGGATGATGGATTCGAACCACCGAACTCGTAAGAGAACAGATTTACAGTCTGCTGCGTTTGGCCACTTCGCTAATCCTCCATAGTGGTGCCGGCGAGAGGACTTGAACCCCCAACCTACTGATTACAAGTCAGTTGCTCTACCAATTGAGCTACACCGGCGTATGCAATTGTGAAACATGGTGGCTCGGGACGGAATCGAACCGCCGACACGAGGATTTTCAGTCCTCTGCTCTACCGACTGAGCTACCGAGCCTTACGCTCTTCGTGACTTCGACGAATCCCATATCGGACACTCATCTCATCCCAAAAGTTAAAAAATGGCGGAACTGACGGGATTCGAACCCGCGATCTCCTGCGTGACAGGCAGGCATGTTAGGCCTCTACACCACAGTTCCACGAGGCACTATCGCTAATGCGATATAATTGGTTGCGGGGGCAGGATTTGAACCTGCGACCTTCGGGTTATGAGCCCGACGAGCTACCGAACTGCTCCACCCCGCGCCATTATAAAAGGGTTACATTGTTATTTATGGTGGAGGCTGAGGGGATCGAACCCCCGACCCTCTGCTTGTAAGGCAGATGCTCTCCCAGCTGAGCTAAGCCTCCGTAACAAAGCGATTTCTATCATACCAGATAACCGGCGACGAAATCAAGTCTTTTTAAAAGAAAGATGGTGACCCGTAGGGGATTCGAACCCCTGTTACCTCCGTGAAAGGGAGGTGTCTTAACCCCTTGACCAACGGGCCTTACTTAAATAATAGTGGCGGAGAGAGAGGGATTCGAACCCTCGAGACGCTTTTGACGCCTACACGATTTCCAATCGTGCTCCTTCGGCCAACTCGGACACCTCTCCATAAATGGCTCCCCGAACAGGACTCGAACCTGTGACAACTCGATTAACAGTCGAGTGCTCTACCAACTGAGCTATCAGGGAACATTATTCAGTTCAAGTGATGATTTGATCACCTGAAAACTAGATACGAAACGTCTTTGCGTTGATTAGAATCCGTAGCATTTCCCCAATGTGGTATCGGGGTCCCCGAAAAGTATTCGGCATCCGCTTCAAAGCTTCGCTTCACTTTTTGGGGTGTTGTTTAGGATAAGCCCTCGACCGATTAGTATTGGTCAGCTCCATGCATTGCTGCACTTCCACCTCCAACCTATCTACCTCGTCGTCTTCAAGGGGTCTTACGAATTGGGAAATCTCATCTTGAGGGGGGCTTCACGCTTAGATGCTTTCAGCGCTTATCCCGTCCGTACGTAGCTACCCAGCCATGCTCCTGGCGGAACAACTGGTGCACCAGCGGTACGTCCATCCCGGTCCTCTCGTACTAAGGACAGCTCCTCTCAAATTTCCTACGCCCACGACAGATAGGGACCGAACTGTCTCACGACGTTCTGAACCCAGCTCGCGTACCGCTTTAATGGGCGAACAGCCCAACCCTTGGGACCTACTTCAGCCCCAGGATGCGATGAGCCGACATCGAGGTGCCAAACCTCCCCGTCGATGTGGACTCTTGGGGGAGATAAGCCTGTTATCCCCAGGGTAGCTTTTATCCGTTGAGCGATGGCCCTTCCATGCGGTACCACCGGATCACTAAGCCCGACTTTCGTCCCTGCTCGACTTGTA
>NZ_JBBOSR010000001.1:5582500-6591618 GCF_038050475.1 Paenibacillus sp. FSL K6-1566
GTCGCTTATTAAAGAAACAAAAAAAGAAGGACTCTCGTCCTTCTCAGAGTGTCGAGAAAGTCCAACGGACTTTTCGACACTCTATTTTTTATATGGGGAATCATATCTTTTAAAATAAAAATCGATTTAAAGCGCTCTGAGAACCCTACTTCAGTGACCGACGAGGCAATTTTAAACCCCCTGCAAAAAAACAGGGGGTTTCTCGACAGCCTGAGAAGGACTCTCGTCCTTCTTCAGCACTCCGAATAATATCGGATGGTAGAGAAGCCGTTATGCCGGGACTCCTTGCACACAGGCGCTTCCTTAACCAAGGATCGATACACCAGGTTGCGCAGTACGATCTGGAGCTCTGCAGCCACCGGGGCAAGCTCCGGATGGAGGATCAGCTCCTGAATCGTCCACGGCGTGCGGCGACTGCGCATCACGCGCAGAAGCAATGCCGCACACTTCTCCAGCTTTGAGACCATCGAGAACTCATAGGCTAGGAGCGCAAGCTCTAACCGCTGATCAAGCGTTTCCGAGCTGACCGTAAGCTCTTCGTACAATTTCCGCACCGGTGTATTGAGTCCCGTCATTTGCTCCCATACCGCAATTTCCGGATGAATGCCCCGTTCGATCAGTTCCAGCTCGGCCCAGCAATGAAGCCCGTCCAGAAGCGTATGATATGCATCCAAAATCCGGTCCTGCTTGATCAGCAGCTTGATGTCCACATATTTCTGCAAAAAATGAGCAAACCCAATAAACAGCTTTCGCTCCCGAATCGGCTCGGCGAATCTTAAGAAATCACGTCGAAGCTTGGCGAGGCGATCCTCATGATCACTAATGATATCCCCTTCGAGAAAACACCGAATCAATACTTTATGCTCCCCTTCAAGAAGCTCATGCTCCAATGCATCCATGCCGATGCTGATCACCTGGCACCGATCACCGTTCACTACAGAATGCTGGTTGGGAGGCTCGTCAGGTATTCCATCATAGACGACAACGAGATTCATCTCAAAATCATGAACAGGCGAGCCAAGTACTGCATCGTTCTTATTACGGTATGCGATCGCTCCAATAGCTCCTTCATCTACCGTATTTCCATAATATAAAGAAAAGTTGGCTAATTCCACGGTTCCCCTCCATACATTCCTTGGCGAACTTCAGCCATTTCAGTTATAATGTAATTCTACATGTCCATGTCAGTTCCTTCTTTTAGGAGATAAGAAAAAAGGGACACCGGATTGCTTCACTTAGCAAGAATGCAACCCATTTTTTAGATGCTGTAATCAAACTATGCTCGTTTTATTCATGGAACAGTCCATTAAACATTTTAAGAACAGGAGATTATGAAGCCATGATCTTTAAGAACGCAAAAATCAACGCTTTCCGCACATGGGGCCTGCTGCTGACCATGCTGGGCATGGGACTCATGGTCCTAGGAACGGCCGGTATCGTCTTCTGGGGCCAAGCCGGCAAAGTATTTGCAGGAGTCGGGTTAGTATTCGGTCTCATTATGATGATGGGCAGTCTGGCCATTTACTTCTGGGCCGGGATGCTCTCCACGAGCGCTGTTCAAATCCAGTGTCCGGAGTGCGACAAGCTGACCAAGATGCTGGGTAAAACCGACCGCTGCATGTTCTGCCACACCATCTTGACACTGGATCCGAACCAGGCCAACATCACCGCAGAGGAACTGGAGTCACAGAAGAGCACGACCTAGCAGACCGCTCAAGATCGGCCTATCCAAGGATTGGCCGCCAGCCCTTTTATAAACCTCATAAACAGACAAAAAACCGGTTACCCTTATGGATAACCGGTTTTATTTATTTTCTCAATAGTTAACACAAGGATTGCCGTAAATCTAATCATGGATCGTGTTTAGCGTTTTCCATGCCTCAGGGACTGCGAAGCTTCGATTCCATGCCGCAATGCCGCCAAGTTCCAGCTTTTTAGCCAATTGAACGCGGGCTTTAAGGGATACGCCATCCTCCATCCATATTCGGTTCGTGGCGCCGCCTTCTTTAAACTGTACGTAGTTTTGTCCCGTCGCTGAATCAAGGGTTCCCGAAAGCTTTCGCTCCTTAAGCAGAGTCTGCATTGTTTCCATCCCAATGGCTTTGGACGAGACTTTGACTTCTCCTCCATCGCTCTTTTCAGTCCATACCCTTGTATATAGCGGCACGCCTAATACCAGCTTGGATGGCGGTACTCCATCCTCTTCGATAATGCGTCTAACCGACTGCTCCGCCCATGGAAGCGAGGCGACCGATCCGGCTCGAGGACTGGATGCCCAGTGTTCGTCGTAAGCCATTACCATCATGTAATCGACCGCTTCCCCAAGCCGTTTTCGATCCAAAAACAGGGACCACATCTCGCTGTTGGACTTCGGCGTCACATCGATGGAGAGGATCAAGCCCCGATCCTTTGCGAACGGTCTCAGCTCACGCACGAATTGCACGACCTTATCTTTGTCCTTGGTATGAACATTCTCAAAATCGATATTAATTCCGTCAAGCTTATACTGCTTGGCATAGGAAAGTGTTTGCCCGATTATGCGGGATCTCCGTTCATACGTCGACAGCGCTTCGGTCGTAAGCTCAGGGTCGAAGCTGTTGTCCAGCAGACCCCACACCTCCATGTTCCGTTTATGCGCCCAGTTAACATACGGCAACGAAGCCTTGGATTTGACGTTGCCTTCAGCATCGGAAATGCTGAACCAAGTAGGGCTGACCACATTCACGCCAGGCATCGGCTCAATATGATCAGGGCTTGGATTTCTCGTATACACGGCCTCCCACGCCAAATTAACGGATTTATTCCTCCACTCGCGCTCCGCTCGGGACGGCGTTTGGGCGATAACCGGAATTTCCTTCAGATCCCTCTTCGCAACCCGCTCCACCGGAACATATCCGGTATATCCGTTATCCGTTTGTACAAAATACCATCCTGCTTCCTCACGCCATATGCGCAGACGCTGCCCAGCTGAAAGATCGAGCACGATCGGCGATTTTTTCCCCATGCCCTCTCTCATCGCAACCGTTCCGTCAGGCTTGGCCGGCGCGACCTCAGCGAGCTGAATCGAATCGCCGGCCCGCATCAGGATAACCGCCCCGTCGGCCCCATCCTCATGTACCGCTATGCCGTAATGCTCTTTAAGCGGCTTCATCGGAACATACACGATGCCGTCAACGAGCTCGGGTGCAACCGGATAAGTTAGCGGCTTGCCGTTCAGCTCGCCCTCCCGGGATCCAATCTTCATCCGCAGCACCGATTCCGTGGTCGTTATAATAATGGACTTCGAATCCGGCTCATAACGGATATTACTGTCGACCGCCTCTTGGATCACCGGCAGCGGCAGCTTCAGATCCGCCTTTGTCCCCCGGGCAGAATGCTCCATAAGCTCTCCTTGAACGAAGATCGGCTTGTCCATTCCTAGCCAGTCCGGAACGATATGCTTCGAATTCGACGCCAAATCATTCATGATCCACCAGATCCCCGCAGCAATCAGTATGACACCTATATAAAAGGAGCCTCTCCTGGCACGACGCTTTCTTCGATATCTTCTCCTTGCCAATACCTCTCCTCCTTATCCCCGCCGTTTCCCCAGCTATTCATGTTCTGGGTACGCCTACAAATGGCTTCAAAAAAATAAGAACGTGTGGAATCGTGGATTCCGCGCGTTCTTCTTACTTAACCGATGTTTATTTGCAGGACTTGCAGAGCCCGTACAGCTCCATCCGAAGCCCTTTTACTTCAAACCCGGTACACTTCTCAGCCTGCACTTCCACATCTTTAAGGGACGGGTAGCTGAAATCTTCAATTTTTCCGCATTTCTCGCAAATAATATGATGGTGATCCGATACATTCGCATCGAAACGACTGGAATTATCGCCGTAAGTCAATTCGCGCACCATACCGGCTTCAATAAACATTTTCAAATTATTATATACAGTAGCTACGCTCATACTTGGAAAATTCGGCTCCAGAGCCCGATAAATATCATCCGCAGTCGGATGGCCCATGGATTCCACCAAATATGTTAAAATCGCATGACGTTGCGGCGTAATACGGACACCGGTCGTTTTAAGTTGTTCCAGCGCATGCTGCACGGAAGTTGCCATGGTTGCCCACCGCCTTCAAGTTGAACTAGGATTATCCGCAGCCTAAGCCGCTCTTATCCTTTATTGTACGGCGGCTGTTGGATTTTTGTCAATGCGGCAGAGGCGCCATGCCCCTGTTGTTGATGCTCTCGGAGCTTTCCGGGTAGCTTCGGTAGATGTTCAGATCGCTGTTGCCCTCAATCTTGATCGAATGCTCGCCAGCGCCGGATTCCCCGGAAATCGTCTTCTGCTCGATGAACAGATTAGGCAGCGTGGTTAAAATACGGCCGTAGCTGATCGTACCCTCCAGCTTGTAATCCCCTTCAAGCGGAATGTGGAGCTTCATTTCTCCCACCGCACTGTAAATGTTCCAATCGCCGCCGACTTTCGTTGAGCGGATCGTCACGCTGCCGTTCAACGACTCTGCGCTCAGATCGGCCGGAACGTCGCTAACCAGAATATGGCCATTTCTGGTCTGAACGCGAATATGGTTTAATGCCCGCTTAACCGTCATGTTGCCGACTTGTGAGCTGAGATCCGTTTCGCCTGCAATGTCGACAGCGGTCATGCTCCCCCGGTTCGTTGACAGCTTGACATCGCCGATAATCCCCCGGGCCATAACCTCCCCGTTAAGCGTCTTCCCCGTCACGTTTCCGTAGATGCCGGCAAGCGAGATAGGACCGTTGCCGGTTTCGAGCGAGATTTTATCGATCGCCTGCACGTCTCTAAGCGAGATCGCGCCGTTCATCGTCCGTACTTCCATATTGAACCGTCTGTCATCCGGCAGCGTTATATTAAGATTGATACGGGGCTGCCTTTTGCCCGATTCCCCGTATGATTTTCCTTTCGAGCGAATCGTGACGGTGCTTCCCTCCGTGGCTTCAACGATGCTTTGCTCAGCGATGGCTGCGGCCATGCTCGGCTCCTCCTGATCGACCCAAATCTCCGCCTCAACGATAATATCATCCACATTCCGCCGCACGATGGAAATGTCGCCGTTCAGATGATCAATCACGATCTTCTCCGTGCTGAGCTCAGCCGGGATTTCCAGTACAGGCTTGTCAAAGCGATTGTCCGCCGCTTCGCTGTAGTCGACGCCGGCCGCTGTCAAATTCAAGCTGACGCGGTTCCATAAATGCAGAAAATGCTCCTGCTGGGAGATTACGAATACGGACGCCGTTAGAAAGACGGCAAGGCCGACGCCGCGGAGATCGGGGCGAAACCGGAATTCCTTCCGGCGTCCCAGAACGACTGACAACGAATAACGCACCAAGTATTCCATCCCGAGCAGCACGAACAGCATCGGCCACCACCACTGGAGCAAGAACACATAGTCTGTCCCTTTCCACTCGTCCATCAGCAATAATACCCCGGTGCTGATCAGTAATACCGCCGCTGTATAGCGCCCTACTCTAACTCTAGGCTTCATCCGTCTCCTCCCTTCGCCGCTTATGCTATATCTTTAATTGCTTGTCTTCCTGGGAAGAAGCGTCCCGTCCGCGAAAGCTGCGTGTGCTCTTACGATGCCGAGTCGCTTCCCGAACCGCAACCCATATCCCGGCGGCAATCAGCACCACTGCAGTAGCTTCCGTGCCATAATCGCGAATAACGGCTTGAAGCCACGGCGGTTTGTTATGGAATAAGATGAGCAAGGCTCCGCAGCCGACCAGCGTAATGCCAAAGGCTGCTCCCCGCTCGCCGCGAAATGGATTTCCTCTTCGCTTTCCGTCAATAACCGAGGCTCCGCCGCCCTCGCTCCTTCTCTTATGGGAAATGATCACCTCGGCTGATTGCAGCGCATCATACACATTATAAAAATAGCCGACCGGGATCAGCAGTCCAAGCACGACGAGCAAAGGAACATTAATCTGCATACCGATCGAGGAAAAATACAATAATGCGGAGATATCCAGCAGCAGGAGCATGATGAAGGTTATTCCCCGGCGGTACATGCCAAGGTAAATATGACCCATGCCCGGGATGAGCGCAGCCAATAAAAGGGCGATGCGCTTCCGCTGCCTGCCCCGCATGCCCCGATACCGTTTCACACGAATTTTGCGCGGCTTGTTCCCGCGAGCGGCTCTTTGTTCCGGTGCTGTACGCATAACCTTCCCTCCTTCCGGCATACCGTGTTTGCGTAGATCGCGGCGTTCGCTGTTTTCTTTGATAGTACCCTAACCAAAGCGTGAAGTAACTGGCAAAAAACTGGATAGAGCCCTTCCAGGGCCTTATGCAGGGCCAGGAGTTTCCCCTAAAAAAACGGCAGCTGCCTTTGATCAGCTGCTGCCGTTTTTTCAGTAACGTTATCCTTCATCATGTATCATTCCGCCGTCACCATGCAGACTTGCCCAATGGTCCGTATGCGCCGCGTAATTTCAACCGGCTCGAATCTCCGGTCGGTTAAAACCTGCAGGGAAATCTCCAGCATCGGGAGCGCAGGCTGTAATTCACCGTAAGGAACCGTACTGCGTTCATTCACGACCAATTTTTTGATGACGAAGCCCTGCTCCTCAAGAATCCCGGATACCTCATCCAGGACACCGGGCGTGTTTGCAGCATGCACGGTAATCAGGTGGAGCTTGCTCCCCCGAATATAGCGCTGCTCCAGCTTATTGAAGACCACCAGATTCAACAGGATCAACAGCGTCGACACGATTGCCGCAAAATAAAACCCCGCCCCCACGGCAAGCCCGATGGCGCCTACGACCCAAACCGAGGCTGCCGTCGTCAAGCCGGTGATCGATTTGCCCGTGAACAGGATGGTGCCCGCTCCAAGAAATCCGATGCCGGTAATGACGGCGGTAGCCAGGCGCGCTGGGTCGATCCGGACGTTGACCTCGGCAACAAAATCCGCAAAGCCGTAGATGGATAGCAGCATAATTAACGCAGAGCCGAGACAAACCAGAATATGCGTGCGCAAACCGGCGGCATGGTTCGAGCGCTCCCTTTCAAACCCGATCAGGCCTCCAAGCAGCATGGAGAGCAGCAGACGAAGCAGTATCGTCACATTGTCGATCACCCATGGATTATTCAAAATGCAGTGCCCTCCTCATGATGATTGCGTTCCAAGTTTAAACTTGTTTTTTCTACGGGTGAACCCTGAGATGGAACTCGGTCAGCTCCACACCCGGAGCTACCTCAAAGGCATGATCCCTCACAAAACCGAACTTCTCGTACAGGGCGACGGCCGGCGTATTCCGCGTTCCCGTCGAAACGATAAATAAAGGAACTTCCCCGTAGCTGTCCAGGACGTGCCGGACCAGCGAGCCGGCGATCCCTTTCCGGAAATGGCCGGGATGCACCATCATTCGGGAGATCGTTACCTGATGCGGCTCCGGTTCAACCGCGATGGCGCCAATCAATTCTCCATCATCATCTATATACCCATAGAAGGTTTCCCCGCATTCACGCAGCGTCTCAAACGTATCGAGCAGGGGCGGAATTTCAGAGAAGCCGATCAATTCGGCCTCGAGCGGATAGGCCATATGCTGCAGACTCCATATTTGCTGTACCGTGTCCCGGTCTTCAAGAGATAAACGGGTAATCATTGAGGTAAGCTCCTTCTTCGCATATTTTAAAAAGGAACTTGCCCCTGTCAGAGGGACAAGCTCCTTTCATATCGGATAGATCCCTGCTGGTATAGGTTGATGCCAAGATCGCCTTGATCAGCCGTTTAGCACTTCTACCAGCAGTTTATTCACGAGCGCAGGATTTGCTTTTCCTTTGCTCTCTTTCATCACTTGACCAACCAGGAAGCCGATAGCCTTCTGCTTGCCGGCCTTATAATCCTCCACGGATTGCGGGTTATTCGCAACCACCTGCTCCACAATGCTCTTGATCGCGCCTTCGTCGCTGATTTGGACAAGTCCTTTTTCCTCAACGATTTGGGCAGGGAGCTTGCCGCTTTCCAGCATCTCCTTAAAGACCGTTTTGGCGATCTTGCTGCTGATCGTGCCTTTCTCGATCAAGCCGATCATTTCACCGAGGCCTTGTCCGGTAATCTTGACCTGGGAAAGCTCCAGATTGTTCGCGTTCAAATACCCCAGCAAATCGCCCATGATCCAGTTGGACACCGACTTGGCATCCTTCGTATAGTTCAGGCTGTCCTCGAAAAAGTCCGCGAGCGGCTTGGAAGCCGTAATGACGGCCGCATCATAATCCGGGAGACCATACTCCGAAGTATATCGTGCTTTCCGCGCATCCGGCAGCTCCGGAATCGTCGCGCGGACCGCTTCCTTCCACTCCTCGCTGATATGCACCGATACCAGGTCCGGATCCGGGAAGTAGCGGTAATCATGCGCCTGCTCCTTGCCGCGCATCGAGAACGTTTTGCCCTGCGCCTCATCCCAGCGGCGGGTCTCCTGAACGATCACACCGCCTTCATCGAGTACCTCAGCCTGACGGAACTGCTCATATTCAAGCCCCCGCTGCACGCCCCGGAAGGAGTTCATGTTCTTCAGCTCGGCCTTCGTTCCGAACTCCTTCTGTCCCCAAGGACGGAGACTGATGTTGGCGTCGCAGCGAAGCGAGCCCTCTTCCATCTTCACGTCGGAAACTTCACAGTACTGCATGATCGCACGCAGCTTCTCCAAATAGGCCTTCGCCTCCTCGGGCGAGGAAATTTCCGGCTCGGATACGATCTCGACCAGCGGTGTTCCTACCCGGTTAAAGTCAACGAGCGATGCGTAGCCTCCATCAACGTGCGTCAGCTTGCCCGCATCTTCCTCCAAATGGAGACGGGTAATCCCGATCCGTTTCGTCTTCCCGTCTACCTCGATATCAATCCATCCATTCAGTCCGATCGGCTGGTCATATTGCGAAATCTGGTAAGCTTTCGGCGAGTCCGGATAGAAATAGTTTTTCCGGTCGAACTTGCTGACGTCGCTGATCGTGCAGTTCAGTGCCATTGCAGCTTTCATCGCATATTCGACGGCCTGGCGGTTCAGCACCGGCAGTACGCCGGGATGACCGAGGCAGATCGGGCATGTATGGGTATTCGGCGGAGCCCCGAACGCCGTGGAGCATCCGCAGAAAATTTTCGAATTCGTGTGCAGCTCGACATGGACTTCCAGTCCGATGACCGTTTCATATTTTGATGTAGACATTCTCTCGTTTTCCCTCCTTCTTCCACGCGTCTTACAGCTCAGGGCGGCGCTTGTGATGGTCCGTATTCTGCTCGAAGGCGTGCGCAACGCGCAGAACCGTCGACTCGTCGAACGCCTTGCCGATGATCTGCATGCCAACCGGCAATCCGTCCGCAAATCCGCAAGGCACGCTCACGGCCGGTACACCGGCCAAGCTGACCGGAATCGTCAAAATATCGTTCAAGTACATCGTCAGCGGATCATCGACTTGGGTATCCAGCTTGAATGCCGTCGTTGGCGCGGTTGGTCCAATCACCACGTCATACTGCTCAAATACCTTGTCGAAGTCCTGCTTGATCAGCGTCCGCGCTTTTTGCGCCTTCAAATAGTAAGCATCGTAATAACCGGAGCTGAGCGCATAAGTACCCAGCATGATCCGGCGCTTTACCTCATCCCCGAAGCCTTGGCTGCGGGATTCATGGTACAGATCGATAAGGCTGCCCGAGTTATCGGCGCGAACGCCGTAACGTACGCCGTCAAAACGGGCCAGGTTCGAAGAAGCTTCCGAGGAAGCCAGCAAGTAATACGTCGCTACCGCATATTCCGTGTGCGGAAGGGAAACTTCTTCCCATACGGCGCCGAGACTCTCGAGCACCTTCAACGCATTCATGACCGTTTCCTTCACTTCGGCATCGACGCCTTCGCCCAGATACTCCTTCGGCACGGCAATACGCAGTCCCGAGATGTCGCCGGTCAACGCGCTCAAATAATCCGGCACGTCCACTTTGGCGGAAGTCGAATCCATCGGATCATATCCGGCGATCGCCTGCAGGACGTATGCGGAATCCTCGACATTTTTCGTAATCGGTCCGATCTGGTCGAGCGAGGATGCGAATGCAACCAAGCCGAAACGGGATACGAGTCCGTACGTCGGCTTCAGTCCGACCACGCCGCAATAGGAAGCGGGTTGGCGGATCGATCCGCCGGTGTCGGAGCCCAGCGTGAAGTAAGCTTCGCCCGCGGCTACAGCCGCAGCGGAACCGCCGCTTGAGCCGCCCGGAACCCGTTCCAGATCCCATGGATTGCGAACCGGATAAAAGCTGGAGTTCTCGTTCGAGCCTCCCATTGCGAATTCGTCCATATTCAGCTTGCCGATCGTCACGATATCCGCCTGACGCAGCTTGCCGACAACCGTCGCATCATACACCGGATTGAAATTGGACAGGAATTGACTTGCACAGGTTGTCCGCAGTCCCTCCGTAACAATGTTATCCTTGATGCCGGCAGGAAGGCCAAACAGTAAACCGCGGCTCTCGCCGGAGGCCAGCTTGCTGTCCAAGGCCTTGGCCGCCGAACGTGCTCCCTCTTCATCCAACGTAATAAAAGCCTTCACACGGTCCTCACGCTCACCGATGCTTGTGAAGGCTTGGTCCACCAAATCGGATACGGAAAGCTCCTTATCATGAAGCTTGTTATGTATTTCCGACAATTTCAAATCAAACAGGCTCAAGTATGTCTCCTCCCTTCGGGCTATTCCAGTACAGCTGGTACTTTGAATTGATCGTCTTCTTCATCCGGCGCATTCAGCAGCACTTTCTCAATCGGCAGGCTCTCGCGAACCTCGTCTTCCCTCATGACATTGCTTAGATGAAGAACGTGCGTGGTTGGCTCTACCCCGTCTGTATCCAGTTCATTTAACTTCTCGGCATAGTGTAAAATCGCGTTCAGTTGGCCGGTAAACATCTCTTCTTCTTCCGGCGTCAAGTTCAGACGGGCCAGCTTGGCAACATGCTGAACATCTTTGACCGTAATGCTCATGGCTTGGACTTCCTCCTTCGTGCCCCTGATGATGAAAGGGGTAAAGTCTGTCTCGATAACTTTTCTCATTATATTGTAGAAGCATGCAAGATTCAATCGAAACGGAAAGCTCGGGTCCCCACCGTTTTTTCCGGGATGAATCATTTGCGAGGCTTGTCCAGGACGAATCCGTGCGAACTTAGGATGACTAGGAGCACTGAACGATGGATAACGGGGCTAATTTCTCTTTCGTTATCAGGCAGCAGATCGCCAAAGGCCTTATACTTTCTGATATCAAACAAAAAAGAGCCGGCTAAAGCCGACTCTTCTAAATCCAGGCACGAAGATTCACTTGCTTGATGAAATCGGCCTGGGACATCGTTTCTTTCGATTCTTCCTCTTCTTCAACAGCTTGCAGTTCGCCGTTCATCACCTGATGGAACAGCTTCTCGTTATATGTCGACAGGGCGAAATCGATGAGCGCTTCCCGCTCGATCCGCTCGGCTTCCTGTTTCAACACGACAGATTCCAGCTCGACATCGCTTGCCGGAACGAAAAAATTACGGTTGAGGTTCGGAATCCGAATAACGTAATCAAACGCATTGTCCGGATTTCGGTCATAGGCGATCAAATATCCGTATTGACCGATTGGAAGATTCTGCTCAAAGGCGTCCGCGACGATTGTAATCTTTTCCCCTAAACGAAGCATCGTCTACCTCCTGAGTTGTCTATCCTTATCTCCATAGTCTACTAGAAAAAGCTAGAGATGTCCATGCTCAATAAGGAAATCTAACCGAACTCCGTCGAAACTAGGCTTGCGGCAACAACGGCCGACGCTTCAGCAGCAGAGTCGCCGCTATCGTTGACAGGGCCATAAAGCACACGGCCGACACTGCAGGTGCCCACGCTGATGGATCTCCGCCTGTCAGACATTCCGTAGCGATTGCGCTCAAACGGCCAGGGCTCCATTGAAGATGCGAAGGGAGCAAGGAAGCGAGCATCGTCAGCGCGGCCGCCGAGCCCAAAGCGATGAATGCCGCAGCTGGACCGCGAAGCACCGCCCCGAGCGGGAGCACCAGGGTTACGATCCAAGCCAGCCAAGCGATGTAGAATGCACCCGCCCCGAGCATCGGGCCCCATTCCAGCGTACCAATCAGCTGAGAAGTATAATAAGCCGAGCCTGCATAGCCCAGGACGAACGAAAGAATCAGCAGAGACATCATCGCCGCCCACTTGGCGATCATCATGGGCAGCACGGATGATATCCGGGGCAGCACGAGCTCCGCCGTTCCGTTTGAGCGCTCCCCTGCCACCGTATTCATGGCGGACAGCACAAGTACCAGCAGACCAATCGTGCTGAACTGGCTCAAAGTAGAGGCCAGGATTTCCTCAGGCGGCGGTACCGTAATCAATGCAGCCGCTTCCGGCGGAATATCGCCGGACATCATCAAGATGTCGGGCAAGTAATACATCATGACCGGCTGCATGACGCCCAGGAGCAGGAATACCGCAGGTACCCATATCCATTTATATGACCGTGCGGCTTCCAACATTTCTTTTTTAAAATGAATCCAAAACATGCTCATGCCCCTACCACCTTCATAAACATATCCTCCAATGAGGAAGCCCCTGCTTCGATGCGCTGAAACCGGATTCCGGCATCGGCCATTTCCCGCACCAATGCCGCCCTTGCTTCATCCATATCTTGAACGACCAGCCTGGCAGCACGATTGCGAATTTCGGCCTCTTCGATAAAATGTCTCTCCGGTAAACTTCTTAGCCAATCAGCTTCCCGCTCCCCAGGCTCAACCTCCAGCAGCAGGAGCGGTTGACGGTATTTCGCCCGCAGTTCGGACAATTCGCCTTGTTCGGCAATTCGTCCGTCGACCATCAGCACCATGCGATCGCAGACCTCCTCTGCGTCATGAAGCACATGCGTCGAGAACAGGATCGTCACCTCGCCACGAAGCCGGTCCAGCAGATCCATCACTTCACGTCGCCCGATTGGATCAAGCGCGGATACCGGCTCGTCCAGCAAAATCATTTCCGGCTCGTGCACTAGCGCCTGGGCGATGCCTAGCCGCTGTTTCATTCCTCCGGAATACCCTGATATCCGGCGATTGGCGGCCTCTTGCAGGCCGACCATTTCAAGCACTTCAAGGCTCCGCAGCTTGGCTTGTTTGCCGGGCAAGCCCGACAGCTTGGCGCTGAAGATCAAATATTCCAGGCCGGACATCCAACCGTAAAATTTCGGGTACTGGGGAAGGTATCCGATCCGCTTTTGCCATCGCTGGTTATCCGCACCGGTTTCCCCAGAATTCCCGTATCGGATCTCTCCTTGGGATGGTGATAAAAGGCCTGCCAGCATGCGCAGGGTCGTGGTTTTGCCGGCTCCGTTGGGTCCGAGCAGTGCGGTGCAGCTGCCCCGCTCCAGGTTGAATGAAATGCCTTTGACAGGAGTCAAGCTCCCCATATGTTTGGTCAAGTTGTGAATGCGAAGCACAGGTTCCATCATGAAGCCCTTCTCCCTCCGATGAAGTAAGCGACGCTGCCGAGGATGTTCCCAAGCAGGATAATCAGCACCCACATCCATTTCGGTCCTCGAATTTGTTCCGTTTCCGCCTTGGTTAAAGACACCAGGGCCGTTACTGCCAGCACAGCCTGCAGCGCAATAATCGGCCAGATTAATCCCCAATTGATCTCCATTTTGATCACCCTTCATGTTTAATAGAAACCGGTCCCCTCATTTCCCGTTTTGTTGTCTCCGAACCACCAGCAAAACATAAAGCAGCAGCGGCAGCGGAAACGTGGTAGAGCCCCATATCCCCCAGAACCAAGCCCATTTCCCGAGCCCGCGCTTGCGCGCGTCAACGAACAGGGAGGTTCCCTGAGTCATAACCAGCACGACAATCAGTACAATCAACCATACCGGGACCGTGCTTACATCATTCATGGGATCCCTTCTTTCCCGCGGATCTTAGTTTCCTGGAGCTTGCGAGAATCGCGATGCCTGCCAGCATGCTGGCTCCATGGATCAAGATCAGCACCATCGGAGCGGCCATCGCTGCCATACAAACGATGCTTACGATGAGCAAGGCTGTCAGCATAAAGAGCACAAGCTCGTATTTCATCCGGCGCCGCTTCCGCCGAAGGGTATGCGCCGCTAGCAGCTGAAATTCCTCCAAGGAGGGCGACGGTCCCTCGTCAAACACCCGCTCCAGGCGCTCGAGGTCCCTGCTTAAGCCCTCCAGCAAAACCTCGTCCTCCTTATCAGGCTTGTTCGCCATCCTTCTTCAACTCCTTCCACAATTGCTTAATGCCATAAGCGGTTCTAGATTTAACCGTACCTTCCGGTATGCCGAGCATACCGCCGATCTCTTCGTAACTGTAGCCGTAATAATGCTTCAGCAGAATCGCGATCCGATGCTCTTCGGACAACCCGGCAAGGCCATCCAATAAATCGGTCCACTCCTCCCCCTGCCGCTCCATCTGCCAGCGAAGCCGTCTGACCGACCGCTGGTGCTCTTCCTCGAGCCACCTCTTCTCCCGCTTCCGCTTTCGGGTGCGGTCGATATAGAGCCTGGTGGCAATCGTAATCATCCATGAAGAGAAGGACGAGGTCCCGTTATATCGCTGCAAATTCTCCATGCACCGAATCACGGTGTCCTGAGCGGTATCCTCTGCCACGTTCTGATCCATCGTGATCTTCAGCAGGTATTTATATAAAAAGCTGTAATGGTGCTTAAAAAGCTGCCCCATTGCATTCGTATCGCCTTGCTGCGCTTTTCGTATCCAATCCTCTTCTTCAAGGATCATTGCGAAACCATCACCTTCTTTCTCTTCCATCGTAATACGATCTGCTCTATGGAATCGTTCAAATCGATTTATATTTTCTTTTATCGGTATAACACGCAAGGGCAACTAATAGGATGCGTGCATGAACTCCGATAGGGCAAAGCTAAGGGTTCCGATAGGGCAAAGCCAAGGGCGCTAGGGCCTCAATGGCCCTAGCGTAAGAGCAGCAGGCTATGTGCAGGGGCAGTAAACCGCGTGCTGGGGCGCCGATTGCGCTCCTCAAGTACCTAAGAGGGACTTTGTTCCGGCATTTGAGGGCCCTTTGCGCTCCACAAGTACTTAAAAGGGACTTGTTCCGGCAATGGAGGACGGTTTACGCTCCACAAGTACTTAAAAGGGACTTGTTCCGGCATTTAAGGGCCGTTTGCGCTCCTCAAGTACCTAAAAGGGACTTGTTCCGGCATTTGAGGACGGTTTGCGCTCCACAAGTACTTAAAAGGGACTTGTTCCGGCATTTGAGGGCCGTTTGCGCTCCACAAGTACTTAAAAGGGACTTGTCCCGGCAATGGAGGGCCGTTTGCGCTCCACAAGTACCTAAAAGGGACTTGTTCCGGACAAAGTGGGCTGTTTGCGCTCCACAAGTACTTAAAAGGAACTTGTTCTGGCAATGGAGGACGGTTTGCGCTCCACAAGTACTTAAAAGGGACTTGTTCCGGCATTTGAGGGCCGTTTGCGCTCCTCAAGTACTTAAAAGGAACTTGTTCCGGCATTTGGGGGCCGTTTGCGCTCCTCAAGTACCTAAAAGGGACTTGTTCCGGCATTTAAGGGCCGTTTGCGCTCCTCAAGTACCTAAAAGGAACTTGTTCCGGCATTTGAGGGCCGTTTGCGCTCCTCAAGTACTTAAAAGGAACTTGTTCTGGCAATGGAGGGCCCTTTGCGCTTCTCAAGTACCTAAAAGGGACTTGCTCCGGATAAAGTGGCCGATTTGCGCTCCAGGACAGCGGATCAACAAAGCTGCCACAAATAAAAGAGCCCCTTATTTAGAACGCATGTTGAACACCGCGCCCTAAATAAGGAGCTTCAAGGTATACCTGTATGACAACAAATATGACTTCCATCGACGCCATCATAAAAAGGTGCCCTCGACTCATTTCCCTAAATCAACCCTTAACCATGTATTGTTCTACATTATTAGATTCTACAATACAGATTAATTCTATAATACAAACTGATTCTGCATTACTGAATGATCTGCGTTACTCGCCCTGCCCTGACTGTTCTACGTTATCCGTCCTACCCTGATTGGGCTACCTTATCCGCTCTGATTGACCTACAATATTCACCTTGCCCTGATTGACCTACAATATTCACCTTGCCCTGATTGATCTACGTTATCCGCTCTGCCTCCATGCAAGCCTACCTACTCATGGTACCTTCTATACTGCAGACGCTGATGCCATGGCTGCCGGACGAGCATTTCCCCCTTTACCAGCCGACTCCACACGATTGATGATATCTCCGGTTGCGCTCGCAGATGATGGTCTCTCGACATGCTTTCCTTGCTTCCGGCTACATATCCGTCCAAAAGCGACAACTCATCTTTTCTCACAGCGACTCCCCCTAATAACATCCAACCCCAACATAAAACCGCGCATAAAGGCCCATAAAATAAAAGAACGCAAACCGGGACGGATTCCACAGTCTGCGTGCTTCGCAATGGGTAACATTTAATTAACCGTATTGTATCAATCTTGTCTTCGTTTGTCTAGACAAATTTCTCGTTTTTTGTCGTAATTATGTTAACTTCTGGCCGGCACGTACGGATTATGCTGTTTCTCATATCCGATTTTGGTCCGGGGTCCGTGTCCGGGATATACGACAACCTCGTCGGAAAAGGAATACAACGTATTTTGGATGGAATGGATTAAATCCCGTTCCCGCCCGCCAGGGAGATCGGTACGTCCAACCCCCATCCGGAACAGAACGTCCCCTGAGAAGAGATCATTTCCACACAGAAAGCTGACGCTTCCCGGCGAATGGCCCGGCGTATGGTACACCTTGAAGGTTTCGCCGATCAGCTGCAGCTCTAGCCCATCTGCCAGATCATATTCAGCAGGATCGGTGGACAGCGGCGGACAAACCTCCGGCCATCTCGTCGATCCGTTCAGCTTCGGATTGGTCAGCCATTCGCTCTCCATAGTGTGCAGATAAACCGGACATCCCTTCAGCTTACGAATCTCCTCTACGCCGCCGATATGATCAAAATGCGCGTGCGTCAGCAGGATCGCTTCAATCTCCAAATCCGCGATCCGCTTCACAAGCGGAGCCGGATTCATGCCCGGATCAATGATGATCGCTTTGCCTTCCTCGCTGCCTGTCAGCAAATACGCATTGGTTTCCAGAGGGCCCAAGCTAAAGGTTTCAATATGAAGCGCCATCGTTTAAAACCCCGAAATGAGCTCACGCAGTTCCTTAATGATGACGGCATGAAACTCATATCCTTCCCCATAGGCTTGGATGATTTTTTGTCTTGCAGCAGCGAGGTTGTCCTGGTAATCCGCGGCTTCGCGGTCAGGATTGTTCTGTTTAAACTCGATCATATGCTTCTGGACATGCGCAGGCCGAGGCCCCCAAGTCCCCATCACATAACCGCCGGTATCCGCAAAAATAACGACCGGCACCGAACGCCCGCCCATTGTAAGAAACTGGTCCATCAGTTCAAAATTTTGTTCCAGAATGAACACTTCTGTCGGGATCCCCGCCGTTTCCATTGCCCGAAATACGACCGGCACGTTACGGACAACATCCCCGCACCAATCCGCTGCCAGGATGAGCACTCTCAGATCATCGCGGTAATTTAGACTTTCGAAGAACTCCTGATCTTCGGCATTCGCCCACTCGAACTGCTCGTATCCCGCTTTGAAGGCCTCTTGGTTCTTCTGCATTCCTTCGACAAACTGCTGCGGGGTGATACCCGTTCCCAAATAGGAAGCCACATGTTTACTCATCTTGTTTCGACCTCACTTTCGCTGATTTTATCCATTTGATCAAAAAATAAAGAATCATGACCGCCAAAGCCCCCAGCAATATTTCCTGCGTATAAGGCTTTGCCTTCTCGCCAATCTGTTCCCATCGGTCTCCCAGCATCCAGCCCAGATATAAAAATAAAGCCGTCCACGGAATGACCGCCAGCGTCGTCAGGAGCGTGAAGCGGCCCACATGCATTTTCGAGATCCCTGCCGGGATCGAGATAGCATGTCTCACTACAGGCACAAACCGCGCCGTAAAAATAACCCCGGTGCCGTATTTGGCGAACCATTCTTCAGCGTAATCCATGTGATGCTTTTTAATCAATATGTACTTCCCGTACTTCTCCAAAAACGGCCTGCCGCCATAGCGGCCGATCCAATAAACGAACAGCTGCGCCAGTACGCCGCCGACAGTCCCGAACAGCATGGCTCCGAGAAAATGAACCTCGCCCAGCGATATCAAATAACCACCGTAGGCCAAGACGATCTCGCTCGGGATCACCTCCACCATCAAGCCAAGCATAATCCCGAAGTATCCCAGCTGCTGAATCCATTCAAACAACCGGCCGACAATATCGTAAAAGAATTCCACGCCAAGGCCCACCTCTTTCTGTTTGCGCTGATTTCTTCTACTAGCCTATTCTACCATAGCCCCGGACATGCCTTCTACTGCGCCCATTTGCCGGAGACACTGTGACTTTCGCCCGAAGAAGGACATATGGTGAAGCAAAAGGAGTGAATAGCGATGTATTCTCCGCACACCAAACAACCGGGCAGCAAGATCCCCTCGCCGCGGGGCATCAGGCGTGCCTGCAGCAAGGAACTGTACCGGACGGCCAAACGTCTGAAGCAATTCATTCCGCCGGAAGCCGTTAAGCAAGGAGAGGAGTTGTACTACCGGAAAGTCATCGGCAACCTGATCTGGATTCATGATAATTACAGCAATAAAAAGCTGCTGTGCGACTGGTGGGAAAAAGAGGTCTGCGGCGAGATCGCGGAGCTGTGGCAGGTTCCGGAGCGGCAGCTCGCATCGGCATTCCGCGATGCCTTTGGCGGTTAGGCCATCGTGGTCCGCGTTTGGCCTAAGTAACAAGCGCCGCCCCTGGTTGCTGCCAGACTCGCGGCTAGGGTGGCAATTTCTTCGGTGAGAGCGGCAGAACCCGGTGGGAGCGGCAGAATCCGGCGGGAGCGCGGGAGCTCTAAATGTGCAGTTTACCTGCAGCGAGAGCAGCATGGTCTAGGTAACTAACAGCAACGCTTGCGCTGGGAGCAGCAATGCTGGGGACGGAGCATGGCCAACCTAGCTATGTAAAGCAAGGCTTGCGGTGGGAGCATTCGCGCTACTTGGAGCGCACAAAGCCTCGGTGAATACAGCATGCCTTTAAGCGGGCAGCCAGAGCTTTCCGCGAGCTGGCAGCAGCTAGGGCAGTGGCGGGTGTGTTGGGGCCTGCCCCGGGCGCGGCCGGATCAGCTGCCGCTTCCCGCGCCCGCTCCATCCCTCTAAAAAGGCAGCCTGCCGCTGGGCTTGCGCCGTCAAATGAAATCGCCGGTCGTTCCGGAGACCAGGCGATGCATGAACCCCTTCGGCGAGAGCGCGGTAGCGCTTCAGCATACCCATTGCCGCCGAAGCGGAGCGTCCGGCTCCGGACACATCCCCGGCGGCGCTTTGCTTCACGGCAAGCGAGGTTAGCGCCAGCACCGCCCGCGTCTGCTTATCGGAACTGTAGCGATCCAGCTCAAGGCTTTTGCGATACCAAACGGCGGCCGTATCGGCACGCCCTGCCAACGCATGCGCTTCCGCGAGCCTCCAGCTCAAACCTGCATGCTGAGGCGCATAACGCAGGCTTCGCTCCAGCACAATCACTTGCTGCTCTGGCGGCAGCAGCTCGGACAAGCCGAACGCAGCCGCGGTATTTGCGGGATTCCACGACAAGGCGGCTCGGAGCAACCCGCCCCGCTCCGCCTCACCCGCTGAAGCCGCCAATCGAAGCTTCATCTCGCTCATGCCCAATGAAGCGGTTAAGACCGCCCAGCATAGGAACCCAAGGAGAAGCGGGAGACAATGCCATTGTGCGGACAGCCGGAGCGCAAACCGGTGCGGCATACAGAATGGCTTAAGCGGAGTACCCGGGAAGTATCGCCGAAAGCCCTCCTTGGGGGAGTCGGTGCGTTGATGTCGGTAGTACCGTACGGTCGGCTTACGGGACGAGATCCAGTGCAGCAGACGGAATCGCCAGCACAGTATCGGTCTTCGCAATTCGGAGGGCGGGAATGACATCCGGCCCTTCAGCCCCGAACGCTGGGATGCGGTACGGCTCCATATTCCAGTCGGCTTAGATAGGAGATGACGCAATGCACCGATGGGTTGGGGGCGTTCTGTGATAGAAACTTCTCGCACGAAAGCGTTCTCCCCCTCTTCTTGCCTCATGGTCCGACACGCCAAAGGAGCCATTCCTGTTCCCATTGCGGACAGCCACAGCATAAGCAGCCATACCAGCGGATAGCTCCAATCAAAATCGATGGCTGCATGCACCGTCAGCACGAGAAATGGCGGCAGCAGTCTCGGACATGCCCTGCCGATCCCTGCAATCAAAGCAAGCAGCGCGGCACAGGCAATCAGCAGGCCGATAATGCCCGTATTGAGCAGCATATCGAGATACCCGCTGTGCACCTCGCCCCCGACATAAGGCTGGGACTGGATGGCGCGGTAAGACTGCCGCCACGTCTCTCCTCCCTGTCCCAGCCACAGCGACGACTTGGCCAGCTGCCACGCGTCGCTATAGATCAGGTGGCGCGCGCTAAGCGTAGCCGCGCCGCCAAGAGCCCGATCCTGCACCTGGTGCAGGATCGCAAGCCCCGCTGCGGCGCATCCCGCCGCAGCAGCAACCAGGGCCGCCGGCGCAAGCACGCGCCGCCGGGGGCCCCCGCTGTGCCGCAAGCGGCACAGCAGCAGGCCGGCGAGCACGCCGCCGGCCCAAAGCCCGGCCAGCCACAGCAGGCCGGGCAGCACCGCGGGCGCCAGCTTGGCATCGGCCAACTGGCGGTACACCAGCGCCGCGCTCGCCAAAGGCGCTGCGGCGGCAGTAAGGAGCGGCGCAATCCGCCGCCGCTCAAGGGCCAGCCCGGCCGCGCACGCAATTGCGGCCGCGAGCCAGGCGCCGCGCGACTCCGTGAGGAGCAGCGCGGCGGTGTAGGGCGGCAGCGGCAGCAGCGCAGCCGCTGCGCGGAGCGCGCCCGGCCGTGCCTGCAGCGCGGGCGCCAGCGCGAACAGGCGCTCAAGCAGGAAGGCGGCCATCACGGCCCCGAACGTATTCGGGTACTGCAGCAGGCCGCCAAGCCTCGCGCCAGTCGCGCTAACGGCCGGATCTGCCGTATGATAGATACCGTACGGCAGATCCAGCACGCCATAGACGTGAAGCAGCGCGCTTCCGCATAACACCGCGCCGATAAGATGCCATCCCAGCCTCAAGGATGCCATGCCTTCCGCTGTCCTGCTTACTTCCCAGGCTGCCGCCGCAAACGAACCGTAAAGTCCCCACAGGACGATCTCCTTCAGCGTACCTTCCATGCTGACGGGTCCTTGAAGACCATGCAGCACATAGATCCCAAGGATTCCCCCGATACCTACCGCTGCAATTGCCCGGTAAGGATCTCTCGTAATAACCGGAAGAGCAGCCCGGTGGTGAGAGGACCGACGGTATCCGCTGATCCGCGCTAGACCGAAAACCAGCAAAAGAAGACCCGCCCAGCTTGCAGCCGCCAAATACAAATCCGAATCAAAGAACCAGCCGGTTTGACTGCAGGCCGTAAGGAGCAGCCCTGTCAGCAGCAGACCGCCATACCATGAGCACCTCTGTGCCATTCGTGCCGCCTCCCCTCCCGTCCGTTCGCCGTCCTTATCGCCGCTTCCTCCTAAGGGTTAGAACGTATAAACGATGAACGGCTCATATTTCCCATATTCAAGATCTATTAGCAAGTGTGGACATGCCCGGGGGAGGATATTCTACAGGAACGAACGATTTCTAAAGTGTGTAGATGCCGCTTTGATTTGCCGCTCCTGATGCAATTTGAAGCGAACCCCCGCCCGCTTGATATATGGTTGGCATCGTAGGGGTTCAGTGCGTGAGGGCATACAAAAAGGCGACAAAAGCGGACACTCCCGCTTCTGTCGCCCTGATTATTAACGTTAAATCGATGATTGATCCGGCAGCAAATCCCTGCAGGCCCGCTCCAAATAAGGATCGGCCTTCAGAAAATCGCGAAATGCGGTATATTCCTGCCACAGCTTATCCCGCTCTCCGGCAGAGCCGCTGACCGCGCGGATCAAAATATTTTTCGGCGTATGCTCCATATCGATAAACTCCAGCAGCTGCGTCTTGTATCCCATCAGGTCCAGCAGCTTCGCCCGGATGGCGTCCGTGGCCAGCGCCGAGAAGCGCTCCTTCAAAATGCCGTGCGACAAGAGCGGCTCCATGACCGGACTGTTGATCTGGGCGAACAGCTCATGCTGACAGCAAGGCACCGACAGAATGACCGAAGCCCCCCAGCGTACGGCTTTCTCCAACGCGGCATCGGTTGCGGTGTCGCAAGCATGCAGGGTGACGACCATATCGACCCGCTCCAATTCGTCATATTCCGCGATGTCGCCGACAAGAAAACGCAGCTGGCTGTAATTCAGCTTTTTCGCCAGCATACTGCAGTGTTCGATCACATCCGCCTTTAGATCCAATCCGACAATATTCAGCGTTCTGCGCGCCTTCACCGCCAAATAGTGATACAGCGCGAACGTCAGATACGATTTGCCGCATCCGAAATCGACGATCGTCAGCGGACGATCCTCAGGCAAATGGGGGAGGACATCCTCCACCATCTCCAGGAAGCGGTTAATCTGCCTGAATTTATCGTACCTGCGTGCGAATACCTTCCCGTCCTCGTTCATGATGCCGAGCTCTACCAGAAACGGAACCGGCTCGCCTTCTTCAAGAATGTACGATTTCTTGCGGTTATGGGACATGTCCACAGACGTCTTGGTCGGGGACTTTGTCAGAATCGACACCTTGTATTTTTTCGAGATCAGAACCTGATAATCGGCTTCCGGCGTGTAAATCATCGCCTGGCGGAAGACATTCTCGAACATATCGATCAGGACGGCCTCCGCTTCCTCCGTCGGCACATTCTGGTGCGTCACCTTGGTGCCCGAATAGTAGGCAAACTGGTAATGAAGCTTGCTCTTGAGCTCGACCGGCTTGACCGTCACCTTGCTGTAGGTCATGCCTTCCCGTTTGCGAAGCTGACTCAGTGTCGCTGTAATTAACGCAGACTGCTCCATGATGTTATGAATCAATTTTCTTAAAGCTTCCAAAGGGTACATCTCACTTTCCTTATTAGATAGACCGGCTACTCCCGGCCGGACAGTTCTTCCTGCTTCCCCGGCATGAATCGCCGGCTCAGCTCCTCCATGCCCTCATGAACCTCCGCAAGCGGGAGCTGTCCTCTCTCCAGCTCCTCCGCAGGCTTCAGCAGAAGCCGATGATAGAAGCGGGTCGCTTCATCGGCATCGATCCCCCTGCTTTGCAGAAGCTGATAAAGCAGATTCTCCGCATCCGCGTAACGTCCTTCCTGCTCGGCATAGGCCATATCGTCACGAACCAGCCGAGCGGGCAGCTCGTACGCGCGGAGCCGTTCCTTAACGCTCCGGATTCTCCCCGGCAAATCGAATAATCCGGGATCGGCCCCGTTCAATGCGGATTTCAAATACAGCTGAAGCACTTTGGTGTAGAGATGAACAGCCTCATCCTCACGGCCCAGCTCCTGCTCGATCTCCGCCTCTTCTTCAAGCAGCCTGGCAGCCCCTTGAAGCCTGTCTGCTTCCAAGTAACCGTGATTGTAAAACAACTGCTCGATATCGGAGGCCGACAGTGAACGCAGCAGCTTGGAATTCAGACGAAACTGGCGCCGGAGCATGTCGTCGAGCTCCCATAAAGCCTCAGTATGCTTGCGCTCCTGCTTCAGGGCAAATACTTTGGCAATCATTTGGGTCATATCCTCTACCATCCGCATAAGATAATCTCTCCGTAACATGAGCTTGCCTCCCCTCATTATCCCTGACATGGGCAATGGCTAATCTACCGTGTATTGCTGACGTTTAAATTGTAGGCTATTCGGAATCAGAAAGCCAGCGGCCAGAACAAAGCGGATACCCCTGTTCGGGAATATCCGCTCATTCGTATGCATCTATTCGATTAAAGCGCTCATTCACTTTCCGCATGCAGCGACTTCATATAAGCAACGATTGCTTCGCCAAGCTTCTCCGGCGTCTCCATCATGCTCATATGGCCTGCTCCTTCAATTACGACCTTCGTCACATTGTCATGGTCTGTCGTAAAGCTGCGTTCCGGCGGAATTAAGGCGTCCTTCTCTCCGGCTACCAGCAGAATCGGCAGCGTCGAAGCAGAGAGCACATCCCGGCGGTCCGGACGCTCCCGCATCGCCAAGGCAGCGCCGATTGCGCCTTGGGGAGGTGTCAAATACCCGATTTCCTTCGCCCGCTGGATGCACTCCGGCTTAAGCTTCTCAGTGTCCGGCGCAAACAAGCCAGGCACGAGGTTATCCACGAAGGAGGTGATGCCCTCGCCTTGTATCGTACTGACCGCCTTCACCCGTTTCTCCTTCGCTTCCTCAGAATCCGGATAGCCGGTCGAATGGATCAAGCCGAAGCCGTGAAGTCGAGAAGCGTAACGCTGGGCAAACGAGAGCGTGATATAGCCCCCGAGCGAATGACCGAGCAGCACAGCCTTCTGAATATCCAGCTCATCCATCAGGAGCTGTACATCATCCGCCATCTGCTCGATGGTATACGATCCCATCGGCGCATCGGACCGGCCATGTCCCCGGAGATCCGGTACAATGAGTCTATATCCGGGAAGGTGCGGCAGAAGCTGCTCCCAGTAGGCAGAGCTTCCGCAAAATCCGTGGAGGAGGATGATCGGCTCCCCTTGTCCCTGATCGACATAACAAATTGTGGTGCCGTTGCATTGTACTTTTTCCATAGCGATACCCTTCTTTCTATCCAGCGGGTGCCGTCAGCCAGACACCCACATTTTATAAAAGAATGCTCTATAATTAAACCAAAAATCCCCGGTTGAAACGAATGTCTCACGGCCTAAGGCCAAAGGCCGAGGCGGCCTGGGAAGCGATTTGCTCCGCCATCTGCATGACCTGATACAAGGATGTTACCTGGAGCGTCCAATAGGGCTTCGGTCCGTGGACGTTGACAACGGCGGCAACGCTATACTGGCCGACGGCAGGCAGTTTGCCGCCCACGGACGCGGCCGGCGTAAGCGGACCCTCCATCGTGTAGAAAAAGCCTACGGAAGAAGGCTGGCCCAGACAAGCGTCAATGGCGATCATGATCTTTCCTTCCGGAATCTCCTTCAACCGGGTTTCGAGGTTCCCGGCATCGCAGGGCTCCTGCAGCGTTCCGATCACAAGCGGGAAGCCGTATTCCAGAAGTCGGCTTCCGGTTAACGGCCCCAGTGCATCCCCCGTCGAACGATCGGTTCCAATGCATAAGAACACAACATCTTCAGCGTCATGCCGTTTGGAAATTTCCCGAAAAAATGGCCCCAGCTCCTGGCCCGACATCCTGACTCTTGCAGTCTGTGCCATCGGGAGCTTGCCTGCTTGATCGCTCATGACGGACCTCCTCATCAATATCCAGCCCATGGATTCCATTCGTGCCGGAATCGAAAAATGGGCAACGGGTTTTCCCTGATTTTACCCCATTCTCCTCGTTCTTGGCAAAACTATTGGTCGTTCTGTCAGGGCCGTGTTACAATACAGGGATGAATTGCGTAATCCACCTGAGAGGAAGGTGTTAACCATGGATTTGAATGAAAAGACCCAAGCCAACGTCGAGTATATGATTGAACAGATCAAATCAAAACTGCGCATGGCCAGTGCGGCCGCCATGCAGGCTTCCGCTTTTTCGGTAAGCCAATACGACGATATTTATGACTTATATGAAATGGTCATTACCAAACATAACCTCAGCATCTCGGAAGTCGAAGCGGTCGTCTCGGAGCTCGGCCGCCTTCGGGGCAAGTAATTAGAACCTCTCTAGCCCCTCGCCTGAATATTCTTGCCAGTACCGCGGCACCCTGTCCGTGCCTGATCAAATCTTGGATTTGACGCTCTTGCAGAATAAACGCATTTACCATACCAAAGCCCCCGATGCTCACCTGTCCTAAACGAGCACCGGGGGCTTATTGGGTTCATCCCTATGGCATGTCAATGATCATCATCTCCGAGAAGCCTTCACTCGCATTCCCGCGAAATTTGACCTTATCGCATTTCTGAATTCGAGCGGTATCTCCGGAGGTAAGGTCGAACACCCCTTCCTCCGTCGTGATTTCGACATGGCCGCTAATGGCATATACATGGATCCTTCGATCCTCGGACGGCAACGTCAGTTCATGTCCGGTCTCCAGCCTGCCGCTGTACATCTTCACATCCAATGTCATCGGCAGGCTCCCCGCCCCGCTTCCTGTTATGTGGATCGGAGACAGTGGATTCTGCGGCTGCCCTGCAAAAGCACCTTCATGATAACTGGATGGAAGACCCGGTTCGGCCGGCAGGAACCACATCTCCAAATACGATACATCCGCCGCGGGAGAGCTGTTTCTCTCGGCATGATATACGCCGGATCCCGTGTTTACGACATGTACGGTCCCCGGTTTCAATTCTTGATTGCCGGTGTCGTCCTCATACGTCAGCATTCCCTCAAGCACGACATAAACGATGACCAGGTCATGGTGAAATCTTCGATCGAAGCCCTCCAGCGGACCCAGCTTATATTCATTATGAGCCAGCAAGCTCCCGAAATGCTCATTATGCGGATCCACATAATCTCCAAAGGAAAAGCTGAATTCACCGTGTATTCCGTTATGATGGGTTGTATGTCTTTCCGCAGCCGTCATGATTTTGATCATGCTCGGTTCACCTCCGCCGTTTTACTAATCAATACCCCGGCGGAAATTGATCTAATCAGTTCGGACTAGGACCGTGGCCCAGCTTGAAGACCGTCTCCGCCCTGCCGACCTTGCGGCCGCTGTCGTTCAGAATGTCGGTCGGGAATGCCTGCGCCAAGCGCGAAATGGTTTCTTTATTGGCATAACCGATCTGCTCCAAGATGGATTTTGCAATCCAGCCCCATTCCTCCTCCGATCCATCCACGATTTTAAAGGCAACACCTAGTTTTTCCTTCTTAAGACCGAAGCAGTACACTCCTTTAAAACCGCCCTTCGCCACAATGTTGCTATCCTCCAGAAGAACCGTATCGACCTTGCCGCTGCCGGCTACCATGAACGGGGATGCGTTCATCGCAGACGTTATGGTCAGCACAGCCTCTCTTGTTGCCTCGTCCTTGATCCGGTCAGGACATGCCAGCTTCATGTAGGCCGTCGCCAGCGCCTGCAGCGGCATGGCGAACACCGGCAGCCCGCACCCATCGGTTCCCGTGCGAATGTCGCCTTGAGCAAGCCCGGCGAGATCGGCGATCGTTCTTAGGATTTCCTGTTGCAGCGGGTGATCCGGCTGGTCATAGCCGCTTAAAGGCAGACCGGCCATTTGGCAATATGCGAGCATGCCGTAGTGCTTGCCTGAGCAATTGTGATACCAGCGGCTCCGGTCTCCGTCTGTGCGCAGGAGGCTTTCCTTGCTTGCATCATCAAGCGGCCAGCTGGGTGCGCAAACCATAAGATCTTCACGAATGTTCACCTTGCGCGCGAATTGCTGAAGCACTTCAATATGACGGGGCTCCCCGCGGTGCGAAGCGACCATGATGGCAATTTCTTCGTCCGTTAATCCGTAGAACTCCGCCATTCCTCCTCGAATGGCAGGAATCGCTTGAAGCGGCTTCGCGGAAGAACGGGTAAACGCGACAAAACCCGGATCGCCCGTATATGCCTGTATCGCTCCTTCCTCATTCACGATACATATATGTCCATTGTGGGCGCACTCCACCATGTCCGCCCGATATTCTTGAACCAATACATTTTCCATGAGCATGAACTCCTTCTATATTCCGTATACAGCGCATTCCTATGTGAATAGGTTTTGAGTCATATTGACAGCGCATCCGACAATGAACCTGAATTTTTGCCAATCTGTATTCAGTATAAGACAAATATCAGCAAATGGCATGAGCCAAAATTCCACAACGGGCGGACATTAATTTCATTGTCGATTGTTGTTGATCTTGTTTCACGGTCAGGGCTCCCGTTTAAATACGAGATAAGCAAGCCCACTCGAAAGTCATTGCTCTGAAAAGGAGGCGATTTTATGTGGGGCATAGTTATTAGCATCGTCATGGCAATTATCATCGGGATTATCGGAGATGCGCTGGTTGGTCATGAAATGCCGGGCGGTATCGTCGGGTCCATGATCGCCGGTTTCATCGGCGCCTGGATCGGACCGTGGCTCTTTGGAGCCTGGGGCCCTGTCATTGGCGGATTTGCGATCGTCCCAGCCGTTATCGGAACCGCCATCTTCGTGTTCCTGCTCGGCCTCGTTGCCAAATTGTTTAAACGACGCACAGCCTAAAGTCTCGTATTCATATTCCACATTATATTAACTTAAAGGAGTGAAAGTTATGAATCACACAGAACAAGAATATCCAGTTCAAAGCGGCTCTCCATTTTTCAAAGGTGTATTTATCGGAGCGTTGGTGGGCGCTGCCGCAGCGCTGCTGTTCGCACCAAAGCCAGGACGTGAGCTTCGCGGGGATCTGTCCGAGAAGCTGAGTGTCGTGACCGATAAAACCAAAGAGGTCTGCAGTTCGGTAAGCGATAAAGCAACCGAGCTGGCCAAGACCGTGGGCAGCAAGGCCTCGGAAGTCATGGCCACAGTGAACGAAGGCCGGAGCAGCGTGATGTCCAGTATCAAGGAGGCGTCTGCGGACGTATCCGATGAGGTATCCAAGGCCTCTCAAGATGTGAAGGACAAGGCGATGGAAACCTCCTCCGACGTCAACCGCGATTTGAAACAAACGACGAATTACTAAGCCTTCGACATACGGCCGAATTAGGTCGCTTCATGGCCAGCTGACTAAAGCTGGCCATTGTTGTTCCGGCCGGGAAGCTTTTTTTTCAGCCGAAAGATGTCTTCATTGAATATCCCATCATGAAAGGGGGGAAATCCATGAGTAAAGCAAATCCGTATGATAGCGGGTCGCGTTTCGCCGGCCTTTCTCGAAGCGAGCGTAGGCCGCGCTACGAATCGCGGACGAAAGAGGAAGAACGGAAGGCTGCCGTCCCTGAGGATGTGCAGGAGCATCCCTTTGAGCTCCGGCACGAGGTGAAGAAGCTGAACTCGCGGCTCGACAAAATCGCGGGGACTCTGGAAAAGTCCGAGATGAAGGATTTGATCGACAATTACATGAACCCCAAGAAACGCATTATCGCTAATCTGACGGCAGGGCTTGCCCGGGGGCTTGGCTTGACCTTAGGCACTGCGCTTGTCCTCGGTCTCCTCGGCTACATTCTCAGCTTCTTCGTCAACGTGCCGATGATCGGCGATTTTATAGCGGATCTGCAAGGCTATGTCGATCAGGCAAGGTAACCGCGTTGACGGATTTCTTATCCTTTGTTCCATGCAACCCATAAAGCGAAAGGTCTCTTCCTAAGGTTGGCTGCAAGCCCTAGGAAGGGACCTTTGTTCGTTATCTTGTAGATGTTATTTTGAATCTTATATATTTTTATCTCTGGACTTCACCCGAAGCAGATCCCCTGTCCATCCCTTACTCCGCATCCATAGATAGATGCCTGACATCCATATAAGGGTAACCAGGATGATCACGGTAAATCCCCATGATGTTTTAATGGTTGGAAGATTTTCGAAGTTCATCCCCCAGATCCCACCGATCACGGTAGGGGGTGTAAACACGACCGTAAAGATCGTCAGCGTCTTCATGATCTCATTGCCCCGGAAGCTGGACACCGCATCATCAATCGATACCAGCGTATCGATTTCCCGCTCATAATGGCGGAACAGCTGCTCAAGCCTCTCCACCCGGTGACGAAGCTGCTGAAAAGAACGGCTGCCTTCGAGGCTGTCATGATATCCTTCCTTCATCGCCGCAATCAGCTCTTGAAACGGAATGAACAAGTTGTTCCAATCCAGCAGTTCAAACCGCGCTGTCAAAATCCGGTCCAATAGCGATCGCCGGTTGTGCTTCTGCATGTCTTGCTCCACAAGGCGAAGATTCCCTTCGAAACGATCCATACCCTCATGGAAATAATGCAGGATGGTACGGGCAAGAACACAGAGACCATCGATCGGCCGCTCGCACTGATGGAGCATCGATCTCCTGTCCTCCTCAGCCATGGCACTGCGTGTGTAATCATCCAGATTAACCGTGATCAGAATCCCGTCTTCCACATAAAAATAAAACTGCTCCGAACGGCTGACCTGCGGAGCCCCCTCCGTAACATGGTAAAGCATCGTGCCCATAAGAACGGGCTCCACTCCCCCTTTAAAGCGGACGGACAAGTAATTCCGCCCCTTTAAAGACGAGGCAAGGTCAAACCATTCCCCCGAGTAGGGGTACTGCATCCGGAGCTCGCCGATCCACGGAGACAGCCAGTCATTCGTCCGGACATCAAACCACGTCCATCCTCCTGCAATTGAATATACATCACGGCCATCGCTTTGATCCGGTCTTAGCATCATCTCCCACCTCCACTTATGAGCGTATATCTTTATTAATTCCAAAAAAGGCACGCTTATCCTCATTAAGGGGAAAGCATGCCTTATATGCCGTTACTTCTGCTTCTGTCATCCCGAGGCTTGTCCATATCAGTAAAGATTGCTCGACATGATCTGCTTCAGTTTTTCCGTTGCGCGTTTCTGGATACGGGAAACGCTCATTTGCGATACCCCCAGCCGCTGGGCAATTGCCCGCTGGGACTGTCCCTCCTGAAATGCCAACAGCAGCACCTTCTGTTCCTGTTCCTTCAATTGGCTCATCGCCTGTTGAAGATCCATGCGCTTCTCCACGGAATCGAAATCATTCACATCCGAGCTGATTAATTCACCAAGCGTGGCCCCCGTCTCTTCCTGGGATAACGGAGAATCCAATGATACATAATGATAGCATTCGCGTCCGGCCAGCACTTCGACGGTTTCTTCAACCGATAAATCCAAGTATTCCGCAATCTCCTTCACATCAGGGGATCTCTCAAGCTTCACCATTAACTCATCGATGGCTTGCTGCACCAAAGCTCCCTTCTCCTTGATCCGGCGCGGCACTTGGATATACCATGACTTATCCCGGAGGAAGTTCTTCATATGACCGATCATGCTCTTCATGGCATAGGGCTCAAAAGGAATCCCTAAGCTGATATCATACTGTTGAAGCAAGCGAATTAAAGCCATCTGGCCCACCTGGTACAGATCCTCGTACAGGTCGGGGCGATTGCGGGCAATCTTGCCTGCCGCCATTTTTACCATCGGCTCATATTTTTGTATCAGCACGGTTGCAACGTCGTTATCCTTCGTCTGCTGATATTCCCGTATTAAGTCTACGGCTTCATCTCTGGACTCTGGGGGAGTCGCCTTATCACTCATACCCGCTCCTCACTTCTTGCAAGGCGCTTGGTCAGCGTAACCTCGGTTCCCTTCCCTGTCTGGTTCGTTACGCTCACCTCATCCATCAGCGCCTCCATCAGATAGAAACCGAGTCCTCCGATCTGGACCTCGCTGAGATCCTTATCATGGAGGGTCGGGCTGCCAACCGTTCCCACACTGTCAAAACTCTCCCCTTCGTCTCTGACCGTAATGGATAACGACTCATCGGCCACTTGAAAAAGAACCTCAACCATGCCGCCTTCCTGCCCGTACGCATACAGTACCGAATTGTTGCATGCCTCGGACACGGCGACCTTCATATCTTCAATTTCCTCATACGAGAACCCCATCTTCGAGGCGATCCCGTACAAATTCAACCTGACAATATCCACATACTCAGCATTGGCCGGCAAACGCAGTGTTACGGTTTGTACATCTGAATTCATCTCTTTCGATCCTTTCCTATGGGAATTCTTCTATGTCTGAAAGAACTTCGCAATACCCGTCATATCAAACAACTTCTGAATTTGAGGCGGAACTTCCTCAACCGCAAAACGGGCCTGCATGCCGTGTCTCGCTTTCAGGATCGATAGAAGAATACCTATGCCTGTACTGTCAATGTATGTCATTTCCTTCATGTTGACGATCAAGTCTATTTCAGAGTTGCCGACAAGGGGTTCCATGACCAACCGAAAATCAGGAGCGACGGATAAATCAAGTTCACCGCTCAAAAACACGGTGCATACACCATCATTCATATGAGTCTTGGCATTGAACTTATCATTCGTTTTTGTATTCATAGACACTCTCTCCCGAAATTTGTTTTCTCTTTTCATAACCCGATATGTTGCTTGTTGAATCAGAATGCAGCAAATGCGGCGAAGCTAATTTATGGGAATTCGCAGATCCTGCTGCACCCGCTGCAAGCCCTATGCGTTACCAATCCGTATCGGGGAAGCATGCATCCTCTGATCTTCCGATTCCCAAGGAATATAACGGGACAAGAGCTGCTCCACGCAGCTGAATTTGACCGGCTTGCTCAGGTACTCGTCCATCCCGGCCTCCTGGCAGCGCTTCTGGATTCCGTCCATCACATTAGCGGTCATGGCCACAAGCACCGGACGGTCCTCTTCTGAACATAACCCCCGGATCTGACGTGCCGCTTCAAGGCCGTCCATGACGGGCATTTGCAAATCCATAAAGATCAAATCATAGGAGGTCTTGGAACTGGCCGCGAGGTCGACAGCCTGCTTGCCGTTCTCTGCCATATCTGCACGAAGGCCCATCTTGCCAAGCATGCTGTCCATCAGCTTGCGATTTATCGGATGGTCGTCCACGATCATAATTCTGGGTTGATTTACTCCGCGCACTCTGTACTTTGAGTTCTGCTGCTCTTCCCGCAAACGGTGGTTATCCTCCTCATGCGCACGGACACAAATGGTAAACACAAAGGTCGCCCCTTGTTCCTCCTTGGATTCCACGACGATTTGGCCGCCCATCATTTGAACCAGCGATTTGCAGATGGCCAGACCCAATCCGGTGCCGCCGTATCTGCGGGTCATCGAGGAATCCAGCTGGGAGAACGGTTGGAATAAGCGGTCCATCTTCTCGGCGGAAATTCCGATTCCCGTATCCTTCAAAGTAAACTGAAGCGTCAACTGGTCCCCCTCAGCCTGGGTGAGCGACACGACCAGATAGACGCCGCCTTCATTCGTAAATTTCACGGCATTGGAGACGAGATTGATCAGGACCTGACGCAGACGTCCCATATCGCCGAAAACCATCGATGGAATGGAATCTTCAATGTAATAGGAAAGCTCCAGACTTTTCTTGGCCGCTTCACCGGAGAACAGGCCGAACACTTCCTGTACGCAGGAATGAAGATCAAACGGATATTCCTCCAGCTCCATCTTGCCGGATTCCATTTTGGAGAAGTCGAGAATATCGTTAATGATGGCAACCAGCGAGTCCGCGCTTTTCCGGATAATCGTTGCATACTCCCGCTGCTCCTCCTCCAGATCGGTATCCATCAGCAAATCGATCATGCCAATGACGCCGTTCATCGGCGTGCGGATCTCATGGCTCATCATGGCCAGAAATTCCGTCTTGGCTTTGGCGGCGATCTCGGCCTCTTCCTTGGCCTTGATCAGCTCTTGATTGATTTTTTCAAGCTCCTGCGTCTTCTGATGCAGCTGCATCGACTGAATCTTCAGCCGCTTATTCGTCTGATACATATCAACAAAGCCCTCGATCTTCGATTTCAAGATTTGAGGGATAAACGGCTTCACCATATAATCGATGGCGCCGGCGGAATAACCGGCAAACAAATGCTCCGCTTCCTTGCTGTTAGCGGAAATGAATATGATCGGGATATCCTTCGTCTTGTCTCTCGCCTTAATCAGTCTTGCGGTTTCGATCCCGTCCATGCCCGGCATTTGGACATCGAGTACAATAACGGCAAAATCATACTTCAACAAGTACCTCAAAGCCTCTTCCCCCGAGGTTGCTTTAACCAGCGTATACTGTTCGCTGTCCAGAACAGCCTCAAGGGCAAGCAGGTTTTCAGGACGATCATCTACCAGCAATATATGAATCGGTTCGTGAAACCCCATGGAATCCTCCTAGAAAAGCTTTCTAATTAATCTTCCGGTAAATTTTTTCGACTCGATCCAGCGCCTCGTACGAATCGCTATAATCCGTGAAATGAATGGACTCCTTCGCTCCGAGAACCAGAATCCCGAAGTGGCTCAGGCTTTCATGGAAGAGTCCGTGTACATGATTCCGAAGCTCGTCGTTGAAGTAGATCATGACATTGCGGCAAAAGATCACATTGAATTCATTAAAGGAGCGATCCGTTGCCAGGTTATGTTCTGCAAAAATCATGTTCTTCTTCAGGAAAGGTTGAAAAATAACCGAATTGTATTTCGCTGTATAGTATTCGGAGAACGAACGGGTACCGCCCGCCTCCATATAATTCTTCGTATACTGCTTCATCCGTCTGATGTCGAACACGCCTTCTTTGGCCTGCTGAAGGGAACGGGAATTCATGTCCGTCGCATAGATCCGGGACTTCTCGAACAGCCCTTCTTCGTGAAGAAGAATCGCCATCGAATAAACTTCCTCGCCCGTCGAGCAGCCCGCATGCCATATCCGAATGTACGGATACGTGCGAAGCAGCGGGACGACCTTTTGCCTGAACGTCAGGAACAAATTCGGGTCCCGGAACATCTCCGTTACCGGGATCGACAGATTATATACCAACCGCTGGAAGCATTCGCGGTCATGAAGCACTTTATTCTGGAGCGCCGATATGGTCTGTACGCCCTCCGCATGGACATGATGCCAAATTCTCCGGCGGAGGGAGGGGATGGCATAGTTGCGGAAGTCATAGCCGTAAAAGCGATGGATGCCTTCCAGCAACAGCTCGATCTCGATCTGCTCCAGCTCCTTGCCGTTATCTTCTCTCCATATTTCTGATTCAGTATGGTCCTTAGATGACATTACCCTCTGCACCGCTTTCCAAATGTTTATAGAGGTTGTTCAAAGTGCTGAAAAAACCGGCTCTTTGAACGCAGACTTCTATGCTATTTGTTCATTACCCATAAAAGCCGTTTACGAATACAGCCAAACCCGCATCAACGACAGAAGCTGCTCGGTTTGAATCGGCTTCTTCATATAATCGGACGCTCCCGCCTCAATGCATTTCGCCCGATCCTCCTTCATCGCCTTAGCTGTCAGGGCAATAATCGGGAGCTTCTCGAACTCAGGCATTTCCCGCAGACGGCGCATCGCTTCGTAGCCATCCATCTCCGGCATCATCATATCCATCAAGACCAGATCGTAATCCGGATTCTCCTGAAGCAGCTCGATCGCTTCGCGGCCGTTCTCGGCAAACGTCACATCCATGTTGTATCCTTCAAGCACGCTGGAGAGGGCAAAAACATTCCGGATATCATCATCTACGAGCAAAATCTTCTTGCCTTCAAACAGCTCTTCCTTATTATGAAGCTTCTGCAATATTTTCCGTTTGTCCTCCGGCAGATCAGCCTCTACCCGGTGCAGGAACAGCGTTGTTTCGTCCAGAAGCCGTTCAGGCGACTTCACATCCTTGATAATAATCGATTCTGCGTATTTCCGGAGCTGCAATTCTTCCTTCGAATCCAGATCCTTACCGGTGTATATAATGATCGGGAGATCCGTCAGATCCTCGTCGTCACGAATTTGATCCAGCAGTTCAAAGCCCGTCATATCCGTCAGCATCAAATCCAGCACCATGCAATCATATCGCTTCTTCCGCAGCTCGCTGAGCGCCTCGGCCCCTGTGGATACAGCCGTTATGGACACGTCATCGTGGCCGATCAGCTCGATGATCGAATTGCGCTGAACGTCGTTATCCTCGACGATGAGCAGATGCTTCATCGATTTCTCCGTATACGATTCGATATGCGTAAATGCGTTCTCGAGCGCTTCACGGGACGATGGCTTCTTCAGATAAGCGATGGCGCCCATCATAAGCCCCTGCTTGACTTCATCCACGACCGAAATGACATGCACCGGGATATGGCGGGTCTCAGCCGAGCTCTTCAGTTCGCCAAGGACAGACCACCCGTCGATGACCGGAAGCTGGATATCTAGGATGATGGCATCCGGCTTATACGACTTGGCCATCTGCAGGCCGATGTCGCCCTGTAAGGCAACCAAGCCTTTGAAGCCGCGGCCTCTGGCCATATCCAGCAAAATATTCGCAAACTTGATATCATCCTCAATAATAAGGAGCACCTTGTCGGTCGGTCCTAAATTCGTTCGGTCGTCGTCAACCTGGACTGCTGGCCTAACCTCTTTGGCTACAAGCTTCGCTTTCGGCATTACCAATTCGGTCGTTGGCGCCTCGATCGATGCCGCTGCCTCCCCCTTACTCCGAGAGATTGCTTCAGGCAGGCGGGTCGGCAGGAACAGCGTAAAGCAGCTTCCTTGTCCCTCAGCCGATTCCAACACAATGCCGCCTCCAAGAAGCCGTGAGAGCTCCCGGCTAATCGACAGCCCCAGGCCGGTACCGCCATATTTGCGGCTTGTCGTGCCATCGACCTGCTGGAACGCTTCGAAGATCAAGTCCTGCTTGTCGGCCGGGATGCCGATTCCGGTGTCCTGCACGGAGAAAGCAATATAGTCGGCATCCGCAATCAGATTTGGCGGCAGCTGGTCTTTATCCGCCAGCTCCACCTTCAACTCCACGGAACCGCTCGTCGTAAACTTAAATGCATTCGACAACAGATTGCGTAGAATCTGCTTCAGCCTGTGTCCGTCGGTTACGATGGATTCCGGGATTCGTTCCCCGAAGCGTACACGAAGATCGATTTGCTTACGGGCCGCAACCGCTGCAAAGTTCTGCTCCACGAAGGTTTCGATCTCCGGCAGCTGAACCTCCTCGTAATTGATCTCCATCTTGCCGGCGTCGACTTTGGACAGGTCCAAAATTTCATCGATCATCTTAAGCAGATCGGAACCGGACATATAGATCGTCTGGGCATATTCGATCTGTTTCTCGCTTAAATTTCCTTCCTTATTCTCGGTCAGAAGCTGAGAGAGAATCAGCAAGCTGTTCAGCGGCGTTCGAAGCTCATGGGACATATTCGCCATGAACTCGGATTTGTATTTCGTTGTCGTTGCGAGCTGCTGCGCCTGTTTCTCCAGCTGCTCGCGCGCCTTCTCGATTTCGTAGTTCTTCTCTTCGACCTGCTGCACTTGCTCTTCAAGCGCACGCGTCTTCGCTACAAGCTCGGTATTGTAGTGCTCCAGCTCTTCCTGCTGACGCTGCAGCAAATCCTCCGAGCGCTTAAGGGCCTGCGTCTGCTCCTCCAGATTTTCGTTGGTGCGGCGAAGCTCTTCCTGCTGGGTCTGAAGCTCCTCGGATTGCACCTGCAGCTCCTCCGTCATCGCCTGGGATTCCCGAAGCAGCTGTTCAACCCGCAGACGCCCCATAATATTATTCAGAATGATGCCGAGGGACTCGCTAAGCTGGGACATCAGCTGCTCCTGCAGCACCGTTCTCTCTTCAAAGGATGCCAGCTCCACAACCCCCAGCACCTCACCCTCGAACAGCAGCGGGTAAATCATAATGGAGCTTGGTTTAGCGGCGCCCCAGGCCGATTGAATATTTATATAGCTTTCAGGCGGGCTATTCAGCAAAATCGGCTTCTTATCCAGCGCCGCCTGCCCGACAAGCCCTTCTCCAACCATGAAGGCATCCTTGGGCTCCCCATCTCCCTCGTACGCGTAGGATCCTTTCATTTCCAACCGGTTGGGATGCTTGTCCTCCTGGCGGATATAAATCGCGCCGTAATGCGCGCCAAGCACCGGCGTAAATTCACTAATGAAACGCTGCCCGACTTCTTCGAGCGAATGGATGCCCTGCAGCAGCTCCGTCATTTTGGCCATGTTCGAGTTAATCCAGGATTGATCCTGCTGGGCCTGCAAATAGGATTGCTCAATTTGCTGTTTCTCCAAAATGTCATCGGACAGTTCCTTGAATACGCGCGCCACATCGCCAAACTCATCCTTCGACGTTACCTTGATGCGGCGGATCGCCTTCAGGCGGCCTTCCCCAAAGCTCTTCAGCATCATGGATACCACATTAATGCCTCGGGTAATGCTTGGGAGGATCCAGGCTATAACCAGAAGCCCGATCAGCAGCCCGCCTGCCATAATATAGATGAAGATTTGGACCGAACGGTTATAGGCAGCCCGGGCGGCGGCAATATCGTCGGAGATTTTCATATTTTGATAGGCACTCAGCTCATTCAGGCTCGACAGAGCCTCCTCCTGGACGGTCTGCCCCGTGGTGTTGCGGAGTGTGTTCGCCTCCGCCGAGCTGCCTTTCGAGAGCAGATCCAGCGTTTTATTCTGATACACGATATAGTCATTGAGCGCCTTATCAATCCGGGTAAGGAGCTGCTGCTCCTCGGCGGTATTGACGGTTCCACTAATTGACTTGAAATATTCGAATGCTTCCTCCGTCATCGTCTCAATCTGCTGCCTTGATACGGAGAAGGTGCCTTGATCATTGCTTATGACCGCATTTGTAAGTAAACGCGCCATGTCATTGACTTCACCTCGAAGAGCGCTTGAAGTCCGAACCTTGTCATAGCGCTCATCATATATCGTATCCATCTGGCTTTTCATATAACTGACCCGGTCGTATCCGATCAATGTAAGAACGAGCATAAGGGCAAGCAAGGTCGAAAAACCGATAATTAACTTGCTTCTAAGTTTCATGAATCTGTTCTCTCCCTCTCTCTAAGCGTGATCCAGACCAAACATTTATCATCCTCACGTTCCTGGGACGGATCGTCGACGAAATAGCGCTCCATGACTTCGTTCTCTCTCCAGTGATGAGGGCCGCTCAAATGCTGCTTCAGATCTTCCAGCTTCTCGTCATGCCCCCCCGGAACCTGTTCCAATATCCCGTCCGTGTACAACACCAAATGGCCGTCGCCCTCGTAATGAAGGCTTCTTGGCTCCATCTCGTCAATCCGGTCGAACAGACCGACCGGGCAGCAGCCTTGATCCAGAGTTTGGACGCTTCCATCTTCCCCAAAGAAAAGTGCGGGCGGATGACCGGCGTTTACATAGTCCACCCGCTTCAGGCGGGTATCCACCACCAGATAGATGGCCGTGAAGTAGTACTGGATCAATTGATCCTCGATATGCAGCTGGTTGAACCTGCGGTTTAATTCCTGAATGACCTTCTCCGGCTCAACATAGGTGGTCACCGTGTCCTTGAGGACCGAAGCGATGAACATGCAAAAGAGGGACGAAGTGATCCCATGCCCCATCATATCCAGCAGGATGACGCCATAGCGTCCATCTCCCAGCGGATACCACGCGTATAAATCACCGGCGAGCTCTGCCGAAGGCTGGTATAGCGCGTGAATTTCAAGCAATTCATCTTCAATCGGAGAGCTTAACACCGCGTTCTGCACCTTTGCCGCCAGCCTCAGTTCCTCCTGGACCCGCTGCTCTCTCTCAATATGCCAATCCTTCTCATGCTTCAGCCGAAGCGCGAGGCGAATACGCGCCATGAGCTCTACCTTATTGATCGGCTTGGTCACGTAATCCACGGCCCCGGCATCCAATGCCTCTGCAAGCTTCTTCGAATCGCCGACGGCGGTGACCATAATAATGGGTATATCTTTCAAATGATCGTATTGCTGGACAATACGGCAAGCTTCGATTCCGTCCATCTCCGGCATCATCATGTCTAACAGAATCAGGTCAATCCCGGCTCTTCGGGGACACTTCGCCCTTCCGTGATCTTCCAGGCCAAGATGCTCGAACATTTCAAGCGCTGAAGATGCAGATAGCGTGTCCCGATACTTCTCTTTCTTCAAGATCTCTCGAATAATAATGACGTTAGTCGGATTGTCGTCCACGATTAATATTCTCATTGTCCTCTCCTTCAACGCTCTCTGATACGAAAGAAATCTATTTTTCCTACTAGTATACTATACGAATAATCCTAATCTCTCATCTAAGAAAAAGGCTCTTCTCCATGATATTTCCATCGTCTAGCGGATGGCCATAACGTATTCTTGCAAAACACAGATAAGGAATGAGACCTCTCAAAGTCCCATTCCTTATCTATGCTTTGACCCGCTATACTTGTGCCTTCCCTCAATATCAACACAGACACCGCTTCTGCTTAGGTCAATCGTCTCTTTTGGCAACAACAAGCACTTTGCCAAGATCCAGTTGCTTCTCATAGAAAGCCGCCTCCGCCTCCGTAAATCCTAGGGATACGATTTTGGCACGCAGTTCATCGCCGCGCGAGCGGAAGAAATTCGCCACCGCATCGATTACCCCTTCCTCCTTCAAACCTACCGTGCTGGCATCCGATACGTCAGCAATCCGGTCCGTATGATTCGCATCATGAGCCAGTACATATATGCGGTCGTTATCATAACCGGACTGCCTCAGATTTTGAACCTCCTGAACGGCCAGCGTCCCGTTCTCCACCACTTTCGCATAAGACTTCGTATTTGTTGATGCCATAACGAAAACCTCCCCTATTTGATGATTTACTCGATATAATAGGTTATAGTCCAATGGTTATTAACCATAACGCTCTGCTTTGAAACACCTTTTACTCCAGATAATCGAAAAATAAATCAACGCCGGTTATTTGTCCGGTTTCACGATTCTTAAATACCTTCAGCGCACGGCCGTTGTTCAAATATACATCGCCGTCCTCCGCTTTAAAGTACGGCTTGCCCAGCGCCGTCCGGATCTGTGCCGAAGTCATTCCAACCGACCGGTCCTCAACCCGGAAGCTTTTGGCCGATGGCTTCACATGAACATACTCGGTCAAGCCACGTCGAATCCCGACTTCCATATCTTTATAATGAAACTCTGTCACTCCGCTTATAGCATCACGCTTGACCTGGTCTGGCATTCCCAGCTTGCGTATAACGTCCTGCTTGCGATCCGTCAAGGTTATGCCGTTTAACGATCCGTAGCTCTGCGGAGAGTTGTCGCTGCTGTGTGCTTGCCCGGCTTCTGCGGCATGAACGATCCCCGGGGACATGCCTGCCGTGTTCGCAGGATTCCCCGCTTCACCCCCCAAGTACATCAAAAGTCCCGCTGCTAAGACGATGACCTTCCACATGCGACCTCCTCCTTTCTTCCGCTTAACTGCTTACGTAAAAATGGCATCCTGACATCAGCGTCAGCTTATCTTGCTTTTTGGCGGCGGAAGCTGTTCCACAGCCCGATCGCAGTATCTACGTAAGCGAGCCAATTCCGGCTCTTTGACGGCTTGCTTTGCTCCTGCTGATGGTATACCGCGTCATAGGATTGCAACGTACGTTCTTCGGCCGTCAGAGGCAGATGTTTCGGCTGCTCGGCTTCCACCGGCTGCTTCTTCTCAAGCCGGGCCTGCTTGAAACGGCTGACCATGCCGGCGGATATCTGTTTAACCGCATAGGTTACCTCGCTCAGCGCTTCTCCCAGATTACGAACGGTGTCCATGACCGGGTCGATCTGCTTCATTTTGTGCTGAACATCGACCGTTATATCATTGGTGTTGCGGATCGTCTGTTTAACTTCATAGCTCAATTCGTCAATCGTGGTTCGAACCTCCTGAAGGGTTTGGGTTACTTTTTCGAGCGATTGGGTCGCTGCCTTCAACGTCTTGATCAGATAAACGACCAGGACCGCGAAAGCAACAGCAATGATCGCAACACTGATTTGGGTTAGCATGATGTACGACCTCTCCTTCCCGTATGTTGGTTTTGGTTACGCAATAGTTACCCTATCCCTCAGCCCGCGAAACAAGCTCCGGCCAGCTGCACCTTTATTCACGGGATACGGCCAAGCAGCCTTGTTTCAGCTCGGATCGCCGCGGTTAAAGAACACTACGAAGGCGGGGTGCCGCATAGAGACGATCCACGTCAGATTCCAGCCGGTCCGGATATTCGGCTTGCCGGCACCCTAAAGGAACCATATCCGACTGCTTCAAACTGTTCCAAAAATCAATTCAGAAAGCAGGGTGAATCCTTTTGTTGAAATGGTCCGTAATCTTTCTGATTATTGCGCTGATCGCAGGAATCTTCGGCTTCTTCGGCATCGTAGAAGCTGCCGCCAGCATCGCGAAGGTGCTGTTCTTCATCTTCGTCGTCCTGTTTATCATTACTCTATTTACCGGACGCAGACGAAGCATGTAGTGATATCAGAAGCTCTTTGCTTACAGCTTAGACATAAAGAGGAACGGCAACCTCCTCCTCTGCACAAAAAGAAACGGGTGTCCCCCCTGCGGCCATGCTGCAGGGGGGACACCCGTTTTTAGTTCGTTATCTGGTAATGTTCCATTACACCGTCGTTGCCGCTTCCTTGGTTCCCGAAGGGGCAGGCTCTTTCGCCGGCTTCGTCTTCTTAATGAAGAAGGCCAGAATAAGCGAGGCGACAGCGATCCAAGTCGCAATGACGAAGGCGTAGTTAATGCCATATATCGTAGACTCATGGCTCAGGCGAAGAAGATCCGCCTGGTTATTCGGATCGAACGTACCGGTCTTCATCAAAGCCTCGCCATGGCTTTGAGCTTGCGTAGACATGACCGTTACGAGAATGGCTGTACCGATCGAGCCGGAAATCATACGGAGCGTGTTGGACATGGCCGTTCCGTGCGCGTTCAGGCTGCGTGGCAGCTGGTTCAGTCCGGCGGTCTGGATTGGCATCATCAGCATCGACATGCCGAACATACGGGCCGTATAGATGATCATGATCATACCGTAGGACATCGTTTCGCTTAGATTGCTGAACTCCCAAGTCGTTATGACCGTGATGGCAAGGCCGATTACGGCAAGCCACTTCGCTCCGACCCGGTCGAAGATCGCGCCGGTAATCGGGGACATAATGCCCATCAGGATCGCTCCCGGAAGCATGAGCAATCCGGATTCAACCGGAGTGAAGCCGCGGATTTGCTGCAAATAAATCGGCAGCAGAATCATACCGGCGTACATGGCCATCGTAACAATGACGTTAATGAGAGTGGTCAGCGTGAACATATTGTATCTGAAGATTCGGAACTCGAGCATCGGATCCTTGACCTTAAGCTCGCGCCACACGAACAGGATTAGCGCAACCGTACCGACGGCAAGCGTCGAAATGACCGGCGTGCTTGACCATCCGTCATTGCCAGCATCACTGAAGCCGTACAACAGGCCGCCGAACCCGAGCGTCGACAGAATGACGGCAAGCATATCCAGCTTTGGCCGGCTGACTTCCGTGACATTTTTCAGGAAGAAAATACCGATCAGCGTAGCGATCACCGAGAACGGAAGGATCATATAGAACAGAACGCGCCAATCGTAATGCTCCACGATGTAGCCGGAGAGCGTCGGACCGATTGCAGGCGCAAAGATCATCGCGATACCCATCATGCCCATCGCTTTGCCCCGGTTCTCCACCGGGAAGATGTTCAGGAACACAACTGTCATCAGCGGCATAAGAATGCCTGCACCTGCAGCCTGGACAAGACGTCCGGTCAACAGGGATGCGAAATTCGGACTGATAGCACAGACCAATGTCCCAATCGTAAACAGAAGCATCGCGCTTATAAATAATTGCCTCGTCGAAAAACGCGCGATCAAATAAGCCGTTACAGGAATAAGAACGCCGTTTACGAGCATAAAGCCGGTTGTCAGCCACTGGGCAACCGTCGGCTTAATGGCCAGATTCTCCATGATGCTGGGCAGAGCAACGTTCATCAGGGTCTGATTCAGGATGGCGACGAAAGCGCCGATCATCAGGGCTGCTATAATTGGCCCTTTCTTAACAGGTTCGCCGGGGCGAACCGCAGTATGGGTACTCATCATCGCTTCACTCTCTTTCTTAAGTAAGTTTGCACAACTACGGATTTTTCTATGTGGACAGCTTACCTTGGATATGCTCAATGTTCGCTGTTATCTTTCGGTACAAGCAGCCGAGCTGCTTAATTTCTTCATCCGTCAAAAAACCGTACAACATCTCGCTCAATTCATTCCGCTTCTTGGATAGCTGGGTAATCAGCTCACTGCCCTGCTCGGTAATTTCAAGATGCACGACTCTGCGATCCACCTGATCCCGAACACGGCGGGCAAATCCGCCATCAATCAATTTGTCCGAGATACCGGTCACGGCCCCGCAAGTAACATGAATCGAATCGGCCAAATCCGACAACCGAAGGGGGCCCTGCTCATGAAGTTTTTCCAAAGCCGTATATTGCGTCCTGCCTAGTTTAGGGAAGCCTTCCTTCTGCCATTCATTCTGAATCGTCCGAAGCATCTTCTTGAATAACATCTCCAACTCCAGGATTTCATTCCGAATCGGCATCGTCCCGCCCGCTCCTTTACCATCCAGCACCGATTGATTTAGAGCCCGGGGTCTCTCGAAACACGGCTCTCTAAATACTTTAGTACTAAAAGATTTTTTGTTAAACAATTAATGATTATAGTAGGCGAAAATACTCGTGTCAATCTTTACATATTAAATTTTCTTGGTTTTTCTGAAAAATTCCTGACATCAAAAAAGACCCAGAAGAATCGAATATGGATTCGATTTCTGGGTCTTTCGCCTATCCGCTTACTTAAACAGCGACGGTATGGACATCCAATCGAGCGAAAAATTCAGCTCCAGTCCGTCAGATAAAAACTTAACATCCTTAACGGTTACCAAATCCGGCAGATAATCCTTGATCGAGATTTCAATCGGTTCCAGCATGAACACCTTTTGAGGCACCTCGACGCCCCGGATTGTCGTGGATTGGTGATTCAGGATGAGATGGCTTCCTCTTGCCGACATTTGAAATTTCAAAACAGCACCAAAGGGCAGCACGCCATACCGGCCGTTCATTTGTGCTGTCATCACGGTGCCGTTCATTTGAAAATCGGCCCCTGTAATTTCAACGCCCAAGTCATGGGTATTCATATATTTGACCAAATTCTTTTTGCTAAGCTGCGATACTTCCTCAATACTCAGCTTCATGCGGGTGTCCCGGTCCGAAACCATCGTCATCAGCTTTTCCTTGAAATCTACGGTGCGGTACTTTAAATCAAGAGTCTGGGTAGGATATACAAACCAGACGGCAGCACCGGCTACGACAAGCAAAAGGATCAGGATGACCAGGAAAAATCGACCGGCTCTTTTTTTTCGGCGCGCCATCGCAGTCCCCCCTTTACGAAGTAAAAATATCGCTGTATAATAGGCTTCTTTCGTCTCAAAGTATATATGAAGAAGACAGGCTTGTCACTTTTTGAGCGAAAAGATCCACAATTTAGTGATTCAAGTTATCCAGATTGTGGTATTACGTTTTTGTCAAATCATTCTACGGTCCCAAGGAGGAAGTTTATTGATGAAAAAAACTTTAGGCATTACCGCAGCACTTGCTCTGGCCCTGTCCCTTACAGCCGTTGCCAGCGCAGATCCGATCACCGGAACGGTTACAAACGCAACGTACAACAATACGGAAGAGCCGATCATTAAGCCTGACGAAGTGGTCCTGAACCCAACGCCAATGCATGAGCTGACCAAGGTTACCTACTTCTATAACGCGCCTAACGGCAAAAAAGTCGGCGCTTTGGCACCGCAAAAAGTCGATACAACCGGCAATCGCTTTGAAGACGCTCGCGGTGGAGAATGGGTTGAAATTTATACCTGGCTCGGTACCGCTTGGATTTACGTCGATTAATCTAAAGCCGCTGAGCTGCTCTATTAAACACATAATTTTTAGTAAGTCTGTTTTTGCTTGCTAAGCAATAAAGTATTAAGCGCATAAAAGAAACCGTTCATTCGTCAATGGCTGGGTCCTTTACCCGCATTACATAACAGAACGGTTTCTTTGCGTTTTATGCTTATGATTCGCTTCAGGACACGGTCATCCAGTTCCCTTGGGCTCCACATGGATGTGCACGCTCATGATGTCATGGACTTTCTCCATTCTTTCCTCGATCCGGTCGCTGATCCGATGCCCCTCGAGAACGCTGATATGAGGATCTACCTCAATAACGATATCCACCAGGACCCGGTTGCCATGGATTCTCGCCTTCATATCCTTGATCCCTTCCACGCCGGGGGTGCTAGCAATCGTAGCCCGCAGATCGGACAGGCGGCTTTCGTCGAAGCCATCGGTCAAATTGTGGGTCGACTCTTTAAATATCCCCCAGGCTGTCCGGCATATGAGCAAACCTACCGCAATTGCAGCGGCCGTGTCAAGCCAAGGGAGACCGAACTGTGAGCCGATGATGCCTACCGCCGCCCCCACGCTGACCAATGCATCCGATAAATTATCCTTGGCCGCAGCCATTAAGGCCTGATTGTTTATGCGCCGGGCGAGATTCCGGTTATACCGGTACACACCCAGCATCACGATCGCGGAAATGCAAGCCACGCCCGCAGACCATACATTCGGGATTTGCTTGACCCCTTCAAAAAAAGACCGCCCCGCCTCAACCAGCACCTGAATTCCGACAAACGCCATGATAAATGATGCGATCAGTGCAGCGACCGTTTCGGCTCTTAAATGCCCGTAAGCATGGTCGGAATCGGGCGGCTTTCGGGAGATGCGCAGGCCGATTAATACGGCTGCCGAAGCTACAATGTCCGTCATATTGTTAAAGCCGTCGGCAAGCAAAGCGCTGGAGGCAAATACGCTGCCGCCTACAACTTTAAATGCCGAGAGCGCCAGGTATGCCCCGATGCTGACCCATGCCCCGCGCTCCCCCTTTTTTATATTCTCATAGACATCCACGATGCGCGTCTCTCCTTTAACTCAGCTTAACAAGGCAGCATGAAGCGAACCTCTTGATCCTATCCATATTCACACCGGCTATGGCTATTCTTGTCGCGTCGATGTTAATAAGCGCCTTCACCGGATGTACCGCATCGAGCCCGGGTCATTCGTAAAAAACAGTATTAATTATTGTTACCCTTGCGGGGGGTTTTAAAAACGAATAAAATGAGAACAGCTAAACCACGAAGGAGAGGGTGATCCCATGCCCGAGAATCAGGAATCGCGAAAAATCAATTTGGCGGATGCCATCCGTCAAAAGCTGGAGCAGAAGAAGCAGCAGAACTCGGCTGCCGGCAAACCGGGGCAGTTCCAGCCTGGCCAAACCCCTAAACTGAAAAGCCAAAATAACAAAAAACCAAACAATCAGCGTCGCCGCACCGGCGGCTCCTAAAAGAGCCTGCCATCGCTGCTATCCGAAAACGCGAAAAAAAATGCTGCGTCTCTTTCATGAAGAGATGCAGCATTTTTTAATCGTACCTCACGTTCCCTTGCCGGGAGGACCCGGCGCGGCGTTATTACGAGGTAGCTTCTACAGCATACATGCGTTCACGAAGAGCTTTGATCTCTTCGCTCTCCAGATACTCGTCATAGCTCATGACGCGGTCGATGATGCCGCTTGGCGTAATCTCGATAATCCGGTTCGCAATCGTCTGAATGAACTGATGGTCATGCGAAGTGAACAGAATCGTTCCGTCGAAATCAATCAGCCCGTTGTTGAGGGCCGTGATCGATTCCAAATCCAAGTGGTTCGTCGGCTCATCGAACACAAGCACGTTCGCGCCGTTCAGCATCATCTTGGCAAGCATGCAGCGGACCTTCTCGCCCCCGGACAATACGCTGGCCTTCTTCAAAGCCTCTTCGCCGGAGAAGAGCATGCGTCCGAGGAATCCGCGCAGGAATGTCTCGTCCTGGTCTTTGGAATACTGGCGCAGCCACTCGACCAAGTTCAGATCCACGCCGTCGAAATACGCCGAGTTGTCCTTCGGGAAATAGGCTTGGGTTGTCGTAACCCCCCAGCTGTATTCGCCGGATTCGGCTTCAGTCTCGCCCATGATGACCTGGAACAGCGTCGTCTTAGGCAAGCTGTTCGGCCCGACAAATGCGATTTTATCCCCTTTGTTCACCACGAAGCTGACATTATCCAGCACCTTCTCGCCTTCGACGCTCTTGGTGATTCCGTCAACGGTCAGCAGCTGCTTGCCTGCTTCGCGCTCCGGCTTGAAGTTAAGGAACGGATATTTCCGGTTGGAAGGACGGATATCCTCCAGCGTGATTTTTTCCAGCTGCTTCTTCCGCGACGTCGCCTGCTTCGATTTCGAAGCGTTGGCGGAGAACCGCTGGATAAAGGCTTGAAGCTCCTTGATCTTCTCTTCCTTCTTCTTGTTGGATTCACGCTGCAGCTGGAGCGCCAGCTGGCTGGACTCGTACCAGAAGTCGTAGTTGCCGACATAGAGCTGGATTTTGCCGAAATCGATATCCGCAATATGCGTACATACCTTATTCAGGAAGTGACGGTCATGGGATACGACGATAACGGTGCCTTCGTAATCCATCAGGAAGTTCTCCAGCCATTGAATCGACTCGAGGTCCAAGTGGTTGGTAGGCTCGTCAAGCAGCAGGTTGTGCGGACGTCCGAACAACGCCTGGGCGAGGAGAACCCGCACCTTCTCGTTACCGGAAAGCTCTGCCATCTTCTTGTCATGCAGCTCGCGCGGAATGCCGAGACCGATCAGGAGTGCAGCCGCATCCGGCTCGGCGTCCCAGCCGTTCAATTCGGCGAATTCGCCTTCCAGCTCACCTGCGCGCATACCGTCTTCTTCCGAAAAATCGGCCTTCGCATACAGCGCATCCTTCTCCTTCATGATCTGGTACAGACGCGCATGTCCCATAATGACGGTCTCCAGAACCGGATATTGGTCATATTCATAATGGTTCTGCTTCAGAACGGCCAAGCGTTCGTTCGGGGTCATATGAACCTCGCCTTGGTTCGGTTCGATCTCGCCGGACAAAATTTTCAGAAATGTCGATTTGCCCGCCCCGTTGGCGCCGATCAGGCCATAACAGTTGCCTGCCGTGAATTTTATATTTACATCTTCAAATAGTGCTCGTTTGCCATAGCGGAGCGTTACGCCGCTTGTACTGATCATTATCGCATTACCATCCTTTTTCACTGTGGTTACAGCACATTATAGCATAAGTCCGGCAGTTATCGAAGCGTATCGGCGGATTAAAAACAGTTTAAACAAAAAACTCCCACCACCCGCTCTGACAATCAGCGAATAGTGAGAGGTCCAATTCAATTCACGCGTCCCCCCGCATCATCGACAGGGAACTATGACTCTGCATTCCGGCATTCCGGCTGGATCTTGAACGTCTCTCCGTATTTCAATACCCGGATGCGTTCCTTTGCGATCCCAAGGCGCTGGCGTTCCGCCTCCATGCGGTCGAGCGCCTCCTTGGCCGTATCATCGGCCAGCTTGAAGGTTCCGTAGTGCATCGGGATCATCGTCTCGGCCTTTACGTCCTGGAACGCCTGCAGCGCTTCCTCCGGATTGACATGCTGGGAGGTCATGAACCATTCCGGCTCATACGCTCCGATCGGCATTAAGGCGATATGGATGTTGAACCGTTCGCCAATGAGTTTAAAGCCCTGAAAATAGCCGCTGTCCCCGGCAAAATACAGATTCGGCGGGAGCAGGCGTGCTCCTTCCCCGCCCTGTGCCACGTCGCAGCTGTCCTGGTCCGCGCCGTCGTCTTGCGTCCGCCCTTCCTGCTGCGCCGGCTCCAGCACATAGCCTCCCCAATGCGACGTATTGGTGTCGAACGGCGTGCGCCGCGTCCAGTGCTGGGTCGGGACAAACGATATTTTCACGCTGCCGATCGTGGCCGATTCCCACCATTGCAGCTCGATCACGCGGCGAAAGCCCTTTCTGACCATCTTGCGCCGCAGTCCGACCGGGACGATAATCGTTGTCTCGGACCGGTACAATTTCCGAATGGACGCAAAATGCATATGATCGTAATGCGAATGCGAGATCAGAATGACGTCGACCGGCGGAATGTCTTGAATCGGAATTCCGGGCTCACCGAGCCTTTTTGTAAATCCCATTCTCCGCGCCCATACCGGATCGGTAACGATATTCATACCTTCATATTGAATGAAAAAGGTCGCATGCCCGACCCATGTAACGGAGGTTTCGTGCCGGTTGCTGTGCAAATACGGCAAATCCGGCGTCAGGTTCGGAATGACATACGAATAGTCCTTCTTCTTCTGACGGCGCTCGTCACGCCACTGCTTAAACTGCTTTAACGTTTTGTCCGTGCTGACATTATCGATATTGTTATAGCGGACTTTTGGCATGCAGCCTCCTCCTTCCATATCCAGTATTGTACCCTGTACCGGCCTATCCGCTCAACTTTTGCGCTTTGTTGTTTCTTATAACGCAAATGAAATGCAGCGAATCAGCAAATCGACGGCACGAATAATACTCCCCCTGATTAATCTGAAGGGTCCTTATATTTGACGACATAGACGGCCAGGAACACCACGGCTGCCGCTACGGTCAGAAACGGGGCGACAAAGATACCGAAATCCTCCATCGTCTCACCCTCTCTTCGCGGATTTGCCGCGAATGTAATTCGCATCGAACAGGAACAGGCGCATCAGCAGGATCAGCGATGGGATCAGCACGCACAGCCCCAGCACAAATGCGGTGATGAGCGCGACTGCCATCGTATCGTTGGTGATGCTCTCATGGACGTGAATATAATCGTATAGAATGTACGGCAAATGCGACCTGCCGTATCCATACCAGGCAAACGCAAATTGAAGCATCACCATGACAAAGGCCAGGCCCAGCTTGATTTTTTTCCAAACGAGATAAACGGCGATGCAGAAGCATAAGAAGGAAGCAATAAACATCCAGGCCATATGCAGCATGTTCTGAAAATGCACCGGATTCTGATGGTTGATCTGGAAGAAGGCGAATAAGGATGCGAGAATCGTCGGCCCGCTCCATGCCAGCGCATACCCCCGAACGATCCCGAAGGCAACCTCATCCCCTGCCCGCTGGGCATAGTAGGTCAGAAACATCGCCGAGATATACAGCACGCTCACCAGCGCCAAAATAATGACGGACCAGGTGTACGGATTCGTAAAGAAGCTGTACCAATGAAGCACAACCTTCCCGTTATCCTTATCAATGATTCCCCCCTCGGAGATCGCGAGGATCGTGGACAGCGCAGCCGGAATGAGGAGTCCTGTCGCCCCGTACAGGGCCATATAGACTTTATTGGTCCGGGTCTCGGTCTGGCTCCCGTACGTATGGTACGCGTAATACGCTCCGCGGATGGCAAGCAGGACAAGCGCCAAACTGCCGGGCACGAGCAGCGCCGTTCCGTAATAGAAGGCCGCGTCCGGGAAGAAGCCGACCAGCCCGACGACGAAGAAGATCAGAAAGACGTTGGTCACTTCCCATACGGGGGACAAATACCGCTGAATAATGTTGTGGATCTTGTTCCGATGTCCGGTGAGCACGCTGTAAAAGCTGAAGAAGCCCGCGCCGAAATCAATCGAAGCAACGACCAAATAACCGAACAGAAATGTCCATAATATCGTAATGGCTACCATTGCATAGCTCATGCGCGGTCCTCTCCTTCGATTTCAAGTCCCAGCGCCCGGATTTCCTCTTCGGCGCTCTTGTTCCGGAACAGCTGGCTGAGCACGCGAATCGCAGACACCGACAGCACAAGATACAATACGATAAACAGGAGCAGCATCCAGCCGACGCTGGTGGAGGTTGTCGCCGCGTCCGCCACCTTCATGTAGCCGCGCACGATCCACGGCTGCCTTCCGATCTCCGCCAAAAACCACCCCAGCCAAATCGCCGACATCGCTAAAGGCCCTAATGCCACTATACTGAGCAGCAGCCATTTTGGATAAGGCTTTTTGCCCGGAAGCTTGCGGCGAAACAAATATAACAGCGGAATCAGCACGAGAAGCGCCCCGATCGTCACCTTGAGATCAAAGTAATAATGGACCGAGAGCGGCGGCCGTTCATCCTCGGGGAACTCGTTCAGCCCGATGACCTTCGTTGCGGGGTTGTTGCCTGCCAAAATGCTGAGCGCGTACGGTATTTTCAAAGCGTATTTGACCTCATGATTCTCATCGAGGATGCCGCCGTAAATGAGCGGCGCCCTCGTCATCGTCTCGAAATGCCACTCCGCCGCCGCCAGCTTCTCCGGCTGGTATTTGGCCAAAAATTTGCCCGAGAAGTCCCCGATGGCCACCGTGGCAACTGCAAATACGAAGGCGGAGACGACGGTCAGCTTCAGCGCCTTTTTAAAATATACATGCGTGCTTCCCTTAAGAAGGCTAAAAGCCGCAATGCTTGCCAGCACGCCTGCGCTCGTCGTAAACGCGGAGGCCAGCACATGGCTCACCTTCGTCGGCGTTGCCGGATTGAACATCGCGACAAACGGATTCACGTTCGTGAACACGCCGTCAACCAGCTCAAACCCTTGCGGCTGATTCATGAAGGCGTTCATGCTGGTAATGAAGAAAGCCGAAGCGGATGAGCCGATGGCTACGGGAATGAGCAGCAGCAAATGCGTCGATTTATTTTTGAACCGGTCCCAGGTGTACAAATAAATGCCCAGAAAGATCGCCTCCACGAAAAAAGCGAAGGTCTCCATAAACAACGGCAGTGCAATCGCCTTGCCGGCTACGCGCATAAAGGTCGGCCACAGCAGGCTCAGCTGCAGTCCGATCGCCGTCCCTGTCACGACCCCTACCGCAACCGTGATGACATATCCCCGCGCCCACCGCCTCGCCAGCAGCGTATAATGGTCATCTCCCGTCTGGATCCCCCTCCATTCGGCCAGTGCCAGCATAATCGGGATGCCCACCCCGATCGTCGCCAACACGATATGAACAAACAGGGTCAAACCGGTCAATATCCGGCTCATTAATACCGGATCCAGTGAAGACATTAAGGCTCACTCCTTCATATTAATAGCTGCTCGGGTTGCTCAGGCGTCTCGGAGTTATCCGGGATCGCTCCGGTTTAGCAACCGCCTAACACGCATCCTCTCCTTCGCATCAGCCGAAAAAATGGATGAAACGCAGATACCCTTTCACGGCACCGTACAGCATAATCGCGGCAACGATCCAGCACACCAGGGCCAGCGTTCTCTCCTGCTTACGGTACATGCCCGGTCTTCTCCCTCCACTTTGGAATCGCTCTTCTAAATCTTCTATATAAGCTTCTATGTAAGTCCTCCGTAAGAAGCACAGAATTAGGTATCCTGTCAGGCTAGTCGCCTTCAGGTCAATCAGTCCTGCTCAAGGATAGTTTGACAAACCTTTCCTCTTTTTATCCAAAAATTCGCTCTTGCCGGTGGCCAGGCCGGGATGCGATGTTTTTTCCCGCGGGGAACTGAGGTACAATAGGAGCATAAGGAGGCGATACTTGAACTATGAAGATTACATTCATCGAACCGACCCCAAGCCCGAACTCCATGAAGCTTCACTTGGACGAAACGCTGGAGCCGGGCATACGCAAAACATATACGGTTGAAAACGAAAGATCTGCTCCATCCTGGATCCGCCAGCTGCTGCACATTCCTGGTGTGAAAAGCGTGTTCCATACAGCGGACTTCATCGCGCTCGATCGCAAAGGCAATGCGGACTGGCCTTCCATCCTGGGCGCCGTTCAGGAGATATTCGGCCAGGAGGGTCTGGCAGCAGGACTGAATGAAGGCGAACAAGAGGCCGCCTTCGGCGAAGCCCAGGTGTTCGTGCAGTATTTCCGCGGCATTCCGATGCAGATCCGCGTAAAGAGCGGCGCCAAGGAGGAGAGAATCGCCTTGTCCGACCGGTTCACCAAAGCGGTGACCGAGGTTGCGACCGCTACCCTCATTAAAGAGCGCAAGCTGAAGGAATACGGCGTCCGCTACGGCGAGCTTGCCGATATCGCGCGCGAGGTCGAGCAGGAGCTGGAAGCGGCGTTTCCGCAGGAGCGTCTGGATCGCGTCGTGGCGCAGGCGATTGCCCACGGCGCCAACGACGAGGAATTCGTGGAGCAGCGGCGCAAGCTGAGCGATGAAGAAATCGAGACCGCCCTTTCGGATGATGACTGGCGCGTCCGCTATGCCGCACTCGAGGTGCTGGAGCCGAGCGAGAAGCATATCCCTCTGCTCCGCAAAGCGCTGCAGGATCCGAAGATGCAAATCCGGCGGCTTGTCGTCGTTTATCTCGGCGACATTCGCACGCCTGATGCGATGGAGCTGCTGTACGAGGCGATGCGTGACGACGCACCGGCCGTACGCCGGACAGCCGGCGATACGCTGTCCGATATCGGCGATGCTGCCGCTACGCCGGTTATGATCGAATCGCTGAAGGATACCAGCAAGATCGTACGCTGGCGCGCCGCCCGCTTCCTCTATGAGGTCGGAACCGAAGAAGCGCGCTCGGCGCTCGAAGAGGCGGCGAACGACCCTGAATTCGAGGTCAGCCTGCAGGCTCGCATGGCTCTGGAGCGGATCGAATCCGGCGAGGAAGCGGCCGGCACGGTGTGGCAGCAAATGGCCAAGCGTACCCGCTCGTAAGCGGGCGTCATGCCGTCCATGCCCCCTAAAGCGGATGGCCGGGACGAAATCGGGTCAACACTCCAGGCGACAAAATTAACCATTGATTCTCACACGCGATGTGATTTATACTAGGAATCTCTTGTTAGAACTGAATAGAAGGATAGCCTCATCAATCCAAGATGAGGTAGAGGTTGCAGACATGATCAGTAATCGCGTCGAGGCGAAGAGGAGCCGGGGAAGCGCAGATGAAAGGCATGGCTGCCGAAGTGCAGGATATACTCTTGTATTCTGTGCTGGGGTCGTTGCCGAAAGGGACGGAACTGTCACGGGAATTGCATGACGCAATCGCCCGTGTTGCGCTATCTTCATGGAGGGTTTGATGCGGATTACACATAGACCGCAGGTACAGGACCTGGGGTCTATTCTTTTTATTCGGGGTAAAATGACTTGTAGTCGTATCTCTTACTATATAGAAGGAGTGTTTGATCTTGAGTTCTAGAAAAGCACCAGCAGCCTCCCTGAAGCCAAGCTTCAAGGCCCGTCATATGACGATGATCGCCTTGGGCGGATCCATCGGCACCGGCCTGTTTCTGGCAAGCGGAACGGCTATATCCTCCGCCGGCCCTGGCGGGGCACTCATTGCTTATGCCGCCGTCGGCCTGATGGTATACTTCCTGATGACCAGCTTGGGCGAGCTGGCCACGTATTTGCCGGATGCCGGCTCGTTTAGCACGTACGCCTCCCGGTTCGTCAGTCCCGCCTTCGGCTTTGCCGTCGGCTGGAACTTCTGGTACAACTGGGCGGTTACCATTGCCGCTGAACTTGCGGCGGCTACCGTGATTATCAAATTCTGGTTCCCGGACAGCCCGTCCTTCCTGTGGAGCCTTCTGTTTCTGGCCATCATGTTCGGCCTGAACTATCTGTCGAGCAAAGGGTACGGCGAATCGGAATATTGGTTTGCCATCATTAAGGTTGCGACCGTCATCATCTTCCTGATTATCGGCATCCTGATGATCGCCGGCATCCTTGGCGGAAAAGCCGTCGGCTTCTCGAATTTTACGATGGACGGCGGTCCTGTGCACGGCGGCTTCTTCGCCTTGGTAGGCGTATTTATGGCAGCCGGCTTCTCCTTCCAGGGAACCGAGCTGATCGGGGTTGCCGCCGGCGAAAGCGAAAATCCGAGAAAGCATGTGCCGAAGGCCATCCGCCAAGTGTTTTGGCGCATTCTGATCTTCTACATTTTCGCGATTTTCGTTATCGGCATGCTGATTCCGTATACGCATCCGAGTCTGCTTCAATCCGGCGTCGATAACATCGGGGTCAGTCCATTCACGCTCGTGTTCGAACGCGCCGGACTTGCCTTCTCCGCTTCCGTCATGAATGCCGTCATTCTCAGCTCCGTCCTGTCGGCCGGCAACTCGGGCATGTACGCCTCCACCCGAGTTCTCTATTCCATGGCGAAGCAGGGCATGGCACCGAAGTGGCTCAGCCGGCTGAACAGCCGCGGCGTTCCCGTGGCGGCCCTGATCGTGACGACCGCAGTCGGAATGCTCGCTTTCCTGGCCTCCTTCTTCGGGGATGGCGTTGTGTATGTGTGGCTTCTGAACGCCTCGGGAATGTGCGGCTTCATTAACTGGCTCGCGATTGCCGTCAGCCATTACCGGTTCCGCAAGGCGTATATCGCGCAAGGACATGATCTGAAGGAGCTGCCGTTCCGGGCACGCTGGTTCCCGTTCGGACCGCTCTTCGCCTTCCTGCTCTGTCTTGTTGCCATTATCGGCCAAGGGAATTTCAGCGGAGATATCGACTGGCTGACCATCATTGCCACCTATGTAAGCATCCCGCTCTTCCTGGCCATCTGGTTTGGCTACAAGCTCTTTAAGAAGAGCCGTATCGTGCCGCTGCAGGAATGCGACTTAAGCACCGATTCCAAATAAGGCAGTGCGAAGAAGTATATACCTTTTGCGATTTTGAATCTGTCATTGTTCTGCCCATAAGGGAAAAGAGCATATCTAATGTCACGACGGCATACAAAGGGGCGGTCCCCCGTAGAATAACATCTACGGGGGACCGCCCTTTCTTCATTATTGGCTTACATTTGGTTTGACTCGCTTGTATTGAGCACCCACTTCCATGCTACCAGGCGATCTGCACTCTCAAATCATCCGTATCCTCGAATGCGCTGTGATAATATTTGATAGAGCCCAGATTGTTCTTCAGCTGTAATTGCTGGAGCGTCTGAACAAGCTCGTTTTCGCTGCCGTCATATCGGAACACCAGCTTACGGCTCTTCGCAGCCTGGGCGTCCTTCACGAGAGGCTGCAGCTGTTTATAGGATCTGACGATCGCACTTGCATCATAAAGATGATATTCCAGATCCTGCTTGATCGCTTTATAAACGGCCGCTTTCGCCCGGTCCTTGCGGGTCAGCGACGACAGGGTGTCCCGGTAGAGAGTGTCCGCCTTCGGGTAGGACTTCACCCAAGTATGATCCCGGCCCATCTGCTTATCTGTCCGAAGATAATACGTGTACGACACCTCATTTGGGCGGTCCGGGACCGGATCGTCCCATGTCGTGTCCATATGGTACCACTTGCCGTCCAGCAGCACGAGATTCCACGCATGGAGCTGACCTTTCGGATTATCCGGGGAATACGCCGTACCTTCCACAATCTTATTCTCAATACCGGCTTCTTTAAGCAGCTTATGGGTCAGCAAGGAGTAACCCTGGCATACCGTACTGCCCGTGTATAATCCATCGTAGGCGGTATATTTCGTCAGGGTCGTGTCATATTTCAAATTCAGGACCACCCAATCATGGATGGCCTTCACCTTCTCATGATCATTCATCCCTGCCTTGATGATGCTTTTCAATATCGCGGCAGACCGCATATCGACATATCGGGTCTGCTCCGCAGTCTCGCGATAGCTTAACTGGACCGTCACATTTGCCGCGCTAGCTGTTCCATGATAGTCATAGCTGTAGCTTGCAATGGTGTAGTGGATATACGGGTCGCTGGCCATCGCCTGGTCAAGCGCATCCTTCAGCTGGGACTTCAGCGACTTGGTTTCCCCTTGATAAGCAAACCGCACGGTGGACTGTCTGTCGTTCATAGCCGCCAGCAGCTCCTCCTGGATAGCACCGACCGACTTGATGACCGGTTTGTTCGAAGTAGCATACACATCTATAAGATTAGCCGGCTCGGGGACAGCGGCCACGGTTACGGCTAAACTCCCTGCGAGCAATAATTTGGCTATCGTTGATCGGCCTCGTTTCATCGGTATACCGCCCTTCATCTACCTAATCCCTAAACACCTCCATTGTACCATATTTTCTCAGTGTTTAAGGATTATATTTATGTCGATCAAGCACGAATACCGAAGCTTACCAATAATACGTGGACATGAAGGAATCGCTGCGGCCCGAGAGCTTCGAGAGCGCAACCAGCACTTCAGCCGCTTCTGCCCGGGTCACCTCGCGCTGAGGCAGGAACTTGCCGTCAACAGCCGGCAGCAGACCCAGCTTCATGGAGATCAGGGCCGCTCCTTTATTGGTGATCGCCTGCGCGTCCGATACGCCCAGCACATCGGTAGGAAGGCTGAATACTTTTGACAGCTTCTCGTAGTTAAGAATGCGGGTCAGCGAGCCTGCGAGCTCATCCCGGGTCAGCTTGCGATCCAGCGGCAGCGTGCCTTCAGGATCGTAGGACAACCAGTTTTGCCCTACCATGACTTGAATGGCCGGATAATACGGATGGTCCGGCTGCAGCCCGGCATAAGGGTCGACGGTGCTATTGTACATATCCTTATACGACGGGTTGACGGAAGCCGCGACCAGCTGGTACCATTCCCCGAGCGTTATCTGGCGATCCGGATATACTTTGCCGTCCTTGTCCGGCTCCAGCACCCGGAACTTCACCAGCTCTTGCAGCGCCTGTTCCGACGCATGGCCTTCAATGTCCGTCACGGCCGGAACGTCCTTTGTTCCGATTTCCGTTACAAAATTCCGCCAATTTCCGGTTGCTGCATCCAACGGCAGATGGATCCCGCCGTAATATTCCTTCTGCTGCTTATGCGATGGATAATAGACCAGCTTGATGGTCGGCTCTTCCATTTCACCGGCAATCGTCCGGTAGCCGCCGTAATAGGCATACTTCAGGTTAAGCTCGATTTCGCCCAAATACTTCGCTTTGGCCTGCTCCGGCGTCACGGCCGGCTTGGCATCCGCCTTCAGCTCGGACAGGTTGGCAGCCGCATTCAGACTAAAGTTCTGTATTTGGCCGTTCAGATCAATGGCGAGGCTGATCGAATCGCCCATAATCCGAATATCGCCGACATAACGCTGGAAGTTGAATTGATAAGAGCCTCTCTTGCTCCCTTTGGACGGCCCCTCCGCCATGGTCAGCCTCCACTCTTCAGACGCGTTCGGCACCAGCTTCGATACCACCTCATATGCCTGGTTCAATGCGGCCTGCTGCGAGATCGGCTGCTTCACTTCCGCTGCTTCAAAGACATCATAGCGGTATCTCATGTAGGAATATAATTGCCCGGTCTTGGCATCAACCTCGGCCGAAACCATTTCCCCCGCTCCGTAAGGAGCACCCTTCTCTTCCATCCATCGGATATTCCATGTACGCACCTCGGGGTTATTCCACCGGTTGCCCAGCGACTTCGCCTCCAGCTTCATGCCGGACGGAACCGGGATGAGGGACTTCACCCACTCAGCGGCATCATTTCCTCCGGAGAATGTGCCCTGACGCGGCTTGAAGGTCTCCTTCGCCGCCGGGATGCGTCCATCCTCTACCGGGATAATTTCGGTTTCAATCCCCATGTAGCCGATCGGCTTGCCCGAATCCGCATCCAGGTACGATCCCGCCTGCTCGTTCGGTATGTACCCCAGAAAATATTTGCTCTTCCCATTGCTATTATCCCTATTTTCCGGCACGTAGGCCAAGTCGACCGAGAACTGCTTCTCGTAGAGCTTGCGGATCGCGTTCGCGTCTAGCTTAGGCATCGCCGAAGGATATTTCTGATTGCTGTAGCTGCGGTTATAGCTGGTGACATTGCCCTGTCCGTCCAAGGAAATATTGATGCTGTTCAGGTCGGATTCGATGCCGTTCACGGTCGATTGGAAATAAAAAGCGAATACCGGCGGCGTGAACAAGGCAGCTTGCATTCCCAAATAGCCGTTATTTTCCTTCAGGTCCTCCACTTTGACGTCGGAGGTGTGCGTTTTGATCCACTGCAGCGCCTTCTCCTTGGCGGCTTCTCGTGTCAATACGGGCTTGTCGGTGTCGTCTCTCAACCCGTTCGGAATATGCACATTCATGATCTCCCCGGTAACGGCATTGACCTGTGCACTGAATCCAATACTCGAGTACCCTCTCGTAATCGATAATTGCAAGTCCCACGAAAGCGTGTTGCCTCCAAAATTATCCGTTTCCGAAAATTGAGCGTTTGTGACTTTGACATTCTTAAGGATCGGAAACGCATTCCGGATAATTTCTTCCGCTTTCTTGGACGAAATTTTGGCGCCTTTCGGAATTTCGTTGTCGGTCACGCTGATGCTGCCGTCACTGCTGTTTACCGTAACGGATTCAGCAGCAGGCGCGCTGCTGTTTGTAGCCGATGCCGCCCAGGCCGGCTGAGCCATGCATAACATTGCCGTGACAGCCGCCACGGTCTTTTTAACGTGTGCCTTCCTCTTTCCGGTTGAATTCGATTTCACTTTATTCGCTCCTCCCCATGTCTTGGAATTTACCATCGCTTCTCAGCATCGGCTGCAGGTTCTATGTAGGATAAGCACTCCGCTGAAACGCCATATTACCAAGCTATCTAAATAATACCATAACTTGTCTATATATTCCTTATGTAGGAAGCTACAAAAAGATGCCAGAACTGTTACCTATAAAATGAGGAATGCCATCATCCTGAAATTTAACGCTCCTCATCATATATCAGATGCATAGATATCAGGCTCGCGTTCGCTTGTCCTATGGATCGAGGGAAGCCTCAGGGAAAACGATAAGCACATTGTAATCTGCCCATCTCTCGAACTCCTCTTCCACTAGACCTGCTTCAGCCTGTCAACAAAGGCTTGTGCCCGCTCCGCCACGGTCTCGACATTCTGGGTCAGCAGCGCATCCTTCGGAATCAGAGCGCTTCCGAGACCTACCGCTGCCGCCCCAGCCGCAAAATAGTCCTCAAGATTATCCAACGTGACCCCTCCGGTTGCAAGCAGCGGAATATGGCTCAGCGGCCCCTGCAGCTCCTTCAGATAAGCAAGCCCGAGGCTGGCCATCGGAAACAGCTTGATGATTTCCGCACCCGCCGAATAGGCGGCCACGATTTCCGTCGGCGTCATCGCCCCCGGCCATATATCAATGCCCCGCTCCAGCGCATACTCGATCACCGCCAGATCCGTATTCGGCGAAATGAGAAACTGCGCTCCGGCAGAGACGGCCTCCTTCGCCATGTCCACATCCAGCACTGTACCGGCGCCGACATACGCGGTACCGTCGTAACGGCTGCGCCAATCGGAGATCATATCCAAGGCCCCCTCCGTGTTCATGGTCACTTCCATGAGCCGAACGCCGCCCCGGGTCAGCCCTTCACCGATGGTTCGCGCCTGCTCCTTCGTAATTCCCCTTACAATTGCCACCAGCTTGTCACGCTTCAATATATCAGTAAGCTGCATCGTTTATGCCTCCCCTTTCTTATATATACCTCTCGGGCCATCATAAACCCCGTTAGGCAGCAATGCAAATGCAACGAATGGTTCACATTTGACGGGACCGAATGCCTCAAATATAAAAAACAGGCCAGGGGATCCTTCCCCCCGACCTGTTTCCTTACAATTCGTTCAATTTACCCGCGAAACTCGGCCAATCCTTTGCCCAGCTCCCGAGTAGCGCCATATACCGTCTGATACAGCCCAAACAGCTTCTCATACTGCTGGGCGGTGTCCGGATTCGGCTTATAAGTGCGCGCCTCGCGCAAAAACTCCTCCGCACATGCCTGCAGGCTCGGGAACCAGCCGGCGCCGTATGCCGCAAGCATGGCCGCGCCCATTGCAGGCCCCTGCTCGCTCTCCAGCTTCACGATTTCGGCATTGAACACATCGGCCTGCATTTGCAGCCAATCCTCGTTCTTCGCTCCGCCGCCGATGGAAATGACGCGGTCGATCCGCTTCCCCGATGCCCGCAAAATATCAATCGATTCACGAAGCGAGAACGTGATCCCTTCCAGCACCGAACGCGCAAAATGCGGAAGCTTATGCCCTGCATCCATACCGATGAAGCTGCCGCGGATATCCGCATCCGGATGCGGCGTGCGCTCGCCGACGATGTACGGCGTGAACAGCAGGCCGCCGCTGCCGGCCGGAATGTCGCCGATTCCGCTTAACAGCTCGTCGAAGGAGACGTCCGGCGCAAACGTATCTTTGAACCAGGTCAGGCTGTATCCTGCAGCCAGGGTGACCCCCATAATGTAGTACGCGTCTCTCTCGCCGTGATTGAAAAAGTGGACCTTGCCTTCGAAATCCACCTCTCTTCGCTCCTCGTAGGAGAGGACCACGCCGGATGTGCCGATGCTGCACATCGTCTGTCCTTCGGCCAGAATGCCGGCTCCGATCGCGCCGCAGGCGTTGTCGGCGCCGCCTGCGAATACCTTCGTCTCAGGCAGCAGGCCGGACTCCCGCGCAATCTCCGGCAGAAGCGTCCCGCACAGATCAAACGACTCGACGAGCGGAGGACAAATGGAATGAGGAAGCTCGAAGGCATCGAGAATGTCGGTGCTCCACGATTTTGCGGCTACATCCAGCAGCAGCGTTCCCGCCGCATCGGAATAATCCATCGCGTACTCCCCGGTCAACCGGTATCGCACATAATCCTTCGGCAGCAGGAACAGGGCCGCTTGCTTCAGCAGCTCGGGTTCGTTCTCCTGTACCCATAATATCTTCGGCAGCGTAAACCCTTCCAACGCGCGGTTGCGGGCGATGCCGAGCAGCTTCTCCTGAAGTGTATCTTCAATGCGGCGGCACTGTGCCGTCGTACGGGTATCGTTCCACAGGATGGCCGGACGCAGCACGGCACCCTTGCCGTCTACCAGCACCAGTCCGTGCATCTGCCCGGAAAAGCTAAGTCCCTCCACGTCCGAAGCGGATATCTTCGATTCTTCAAGCAAGAGACGCAGGGACAGCAGGGTCTTGTCTACCCAATCCTCGGGACGCTGCTCGCTGTAGCCGGGCTTCGGCTGGCTCAGCGGATACGACTCCGAATGCTCGGCGACAACATTGCCGCTGCGGTCTACCAACACCGTCTTCACCGCACTGGTGCCCAAATCAACTCCGATCACGTAACTCATCTGCATCCTCCTAACGATTCATTTTGAACATCAATCCTGTGAAACTGAAATCTCGAAAATAGCTTTCAAACGTTCCAAGTTTGTGAAATAAGTACACCGGCTTCCTTGGGGGGAGCCGGTGAAGGTTTGAATTTCATGGTTCAGCAATATCAGCTGTTCGATGAATTAGTTCGCAAGAATGTACTGGTTCAGGATCGCTTTAAGCATTTCTTGGCGTCCGGATTCATTTTTACGAGGGGAATCATTGTTCAGGGCGTATTCGGCCAAGGAAGCCAATGTCGCCTTGCCTGCCACAACGTCTGCCCCGATGCCTTCCTTAAAGCTGCTGTAGCGCTTCTCGATGAAGTCCTCGAATACGCGGTCTTCGATAAGCTTCGCTGCCACTTTCAGGCCTTTGGCATAGGTGTCCATACCAGCGATATGGGCCAGGAACAGATCTTCCGGCTCGAAGGACGGACGGCGAACCTTCGCGTCGAAGTTCACGCCGCCGCGGCCAAGGCCGCCGTTCATCAGCACTTCGTACAAGGTCAGGGTAGCATCGTAGATGTTTACCGGGAATTCATCCGTATCCCATCCGATCAGCATATCGCCCTGGTTCGCATCGAGGGAGCCGAGCATGCCGTTGATGCGCGCTACCCGAAGCTCATGCTCGAACGTGTGTCCAGCCAGTGTAGCGTGGTTAGCTTCAAGATTCAGCTTGAAGTGCTTATCGAGGCCGTATTTCTGCAGGAACGCAATGGTCGTTGCAGCATCGAAGTCGTATTGATGCTTCGTCGGCTCCTTCGGCTTCGGCTCGATCAGGAACTGGGCGTCAAAGCCGATTTCCTTCGCATAATCGACAGCCATATGGAACAGGCGGGCCAGATTATCCAGCTCAAGCGCCATGTCGGTATTCAGCAGGGTTTCGTAGCCTTCGCGGCCGCCCCAGAACACGTAGTTCTCAGCGCCGAGACGCTTGCCCACTTCAAGGCCCTTCTTGATCTGTGCGGCGGCATGGGCATATACGTCCGCATTGCAGGTCGTGCCTGCGCCATGCATGAAGCGCGGGTTCGTGAACATGTTCGCCGTGTTCCACAGCAGCTTCTTGCCGGTAGATTTCATGTGCTCTTCAATAGAATCGACAATCGTGTCGATATTGCTGTAGAACTCGCGCAGGCTGCTGCCTTCAGGAGCGATGTCCACGTCGTGGAAGCAGAAGTACGGCAGATTCAATTTCTCCATGAACTCGAAGCCGGCTTCTACGCGGGCTTTCGCAAGGTCCATGCCGGAGTATTGACCCCAAGGGCGAACGGCGGTATCTGCGCCGAACGGATCGGAGCCGCCAGCGGTTAATGTATGCCAGTAAGCCATGGCGAAACGCAAATGCTCTTCCATCGTTTTGCCGGCTACCACTTCGGTCGGATTATAAAATTTAAAAGCATAAGGATTGGTCGATTTGCTTCCTTCATACTCTACTTTGCCGATGTTATTAAAATAAGCCATTGATTGAGTCCTCCTATACCTTGATAAGGTGTGGTTAACGCTTACAGGGATATCCTAACACAGTCGGGCGAACTTTGTCTATTGGTTAAACAAAGTAATTTGCAACCGGTTTGCCCGCGTTGGCACACTTGTCCTTCTCGCCATGTGGCTGCCCTTCCAAGGCACATCCGTTCAACAAGGCCCTTGGTCCCCCTGCTCCTCCTCGACCTGTTGCATTTTCCGGCCTTTACGCCTAGACTATGAGCATATCTAGTCTCAGTCAGCAAGCTAAAAGGATGAATATATCTATGACCAAAATTACCGGTGACCAGGCTCTGGTCAAGAAAATAAACCGCTCGATCATTCTCGAAACGATACGCCGGCATGCTCCCGTGTCCCGTGCCAAGGTTTCCGAGCTGACGGGGCTGAATAAAGCCACCGTCTCTAACCTCGTTCAGGAGCTGGCGACCCATCATCTGCTTCAGGAAATCGGCCCCGGAGAATCCAGCGGCGGCCGAAAGCCGCAGCTGCTCCTCTTTAACGGCCAAGCCGGCTACGCGGTCGGCGTTGAGCTGCGCGTCAACCAAATGACGGGCGTGCTGACGGACCTTGAAGGCAACATCGCCGCCGAGGCAGACGACTCGCTTGCGGAGCATGATGTTGAATCTGTTACGCAGCGCATGATTGCAATGATTAAGGAGCTCATGCAGCAGGCTCCTCCATCGCCGTACGGCATCATCGGGATCGGTGTCGGCGTGCCGGGCATGGTGGACGGCAACGGCACCGTCCTCTTCGCCCCCAACCTGGGTTGGGATATGGTGCCCTTGCAGCAGCGGCTGGAGGAGGAGCTCGGTCTTCCCGTGACCATTGACAATGAGGCCAATGCGGGCGCCCAAGGCGAGCTGAGGTTCGGGGCGGGACAGGATGCCCGCCACCTTCTGTATATCAGCGCCGGGAGCGGGATCGGCTCGGGCATCATCATTAACGGCGAGCTGTACAAGGGTGCCCGCGGGTATGCCGGGGAGAGCGGGCATATGTCGATCGAGGCCGATGGCAAAGCGTGCTCATGCGGCAACCGGGGCTGCTGGGAGCTGTATGCTTCGGAGAAATCATATGACGATAAGGGCGATCGGCTTCCGGCAAGGCGAACCTCGGCATTGATCCGCCATGCCGAGGAAGGCCATGCGGAGACCATCCGCCATTTTCAAGAGCTGGGGCGCTATTTGGGGATCGGCATCACGAATCTGGTGAACGGGTTCAATCCGCAGTCGGTCATCATCGGGGGACCGCTGTCGGATGCAAGGGCCTGGATCGGGGACACGCTGAAGCAGGTCGTTGCCGAGCGTACGCTGCCATATCACAAAGAGCTGATGGAAATCCGCTTTGCGGAGCTCGGCAGCCGCTCAACGATGATCGGCGCTGCTTATTCCGCCATTTCGCAATTCCTCGGACCGGTCAGAGTTTCGGTTCCAGCTACGTAAATGACTAGATTTTGCCATATTTCCCTTGTGGAGGATTAAGGCAAAATCTTTCGTTTTCCGCTATAATTAATCTTGTTCTGTCATGTTCAACCACCGTTTCGGTATGAAACGCGTGTGATGTTATAGCAAAGGGAGAGGAAACGCTCTAATGACCTATGTAAGCACCGAGGATATTTCCCCGCAAATGTTTATTACCGTGCTGCTGTTTCTCCTTGTGATTGCCCCGCTGTTCAGCCTTGGCATTATGAGGCTGTTTCAGGGCAAGAAAAAAGCCGGCTTCACCCTCATGGGCTCCGGCGTAGGCGTGTACATTGTGTTTCAATTGATCATGAGTCTGTTCTTCGACAAATGATGGGCAGGATTTCTCAGACCGGCGCGTCCGGTCATCCAACATGAAAAAGGCTCTTCCCCGTTTCGCGGGAAAGAGCCTTTCTTCGTATAGACGATCACAGGTTCATGCAGCTTAAGCTTAGCCTTCCGGGTTCAAAGCTTTGTTGAACTGAAGCTTGTTCATGCCGAGAATGCGGTGCTCACCGATTATGGTCAATGGTACGGCGCGTACGCCCATATCCCATACTTGCTGGGCATATTCTTCGTTTTGCTCGATATTGCGCTCTTCGAATTCGATGCCCTGCTCGGACAAGAAGCCTTTGACCTGCTTGCAGTGCGGGCAGTTATTCGATGTGTAGACAATGACGTTTTCCATGGTTCATCCAGCTCCTCTATGCTATGATTTTCGTTGCTTCTTCTATCTATCAGTTTACAATACGACCGCGTTATGTTCCAAGCTCTCGATGTACTTCTCGGCATCCATTGCCGCCATGCAGCCGCTGCCTGCAGCCGTAATCGCTTGTCTGTAACGGGTATCCTGCACGTCGCCGCATGCGAAGACGCCTGGAATATTCGTCTCGGACGTACCCGGCGTCGTCACGATGTAGCCGTTCGGATCCGTCGTAATGCTTCCGCCGAGGAAGCCTGTATTCGGATGATGCCCGATGGCCACGAATACGCCGCTTGCTTCGATCATCTCTTCCTCGCCCGTTTCGTTGTTCACCACTTTAATGCCTTTCACGCCTTGTTCGTCCGCAATGATTTCTTGCGGCGTGCGGTTCAGCGCCCATTCGATCTTCTCGTTTGCACGTGCGCGGTCCTGCATGATTTTGGACGCACGCAGCTCATCGCGGCGGTGCACCAGCGTTACCTTGGAAGCAAAGCGTGTCAGGAAGTTCGCTTCCTCCAATGCGGAGTCGCCGCCGCCAACCACGACGATTTCCTTACCGCGGAAAAAGAAGCCGTCGCATGTTGCGCAGGTGCTTACGCCACGGCCTACATTGTCCTGCTCGCCCGGAATGCCAAGATACTTGGCCGTTGCGCCCGTGGAGATGATCAGCGTCTCCGTTACGACTTCGCCCAAGCCTTCAACGTTCAGCTTGAACGGACGCTCGCCGAACTCTACGCTGTTGACCCAGCCCGTACGAAATTCAGCGCCAAAGCGTTCAGCCTGCTGGCGCATATTGTCCATCAGCTCGGGACCCATAATCCCTTGAGGGAAGCCCGGGAAGTTCTCGACTTCAGTAGTTGTCGTCAGCTGGCCGCCAGGCTGTGGCCCCTCGATCACGAGCGGGCTCAGATTCGCGCGAGCCAAATAGATTGCAGCAGTCAGGCCAGCGGGGCCGGTACCTATAATAACGGATTTATACATGTCGTTTCCCTCCTGTATATGTAACGCTTAATTATAATCATTATAAATTAATATTTATTATGATTCTATATTGACCGCATGTCAATAGACCATGCTGCAACCAGGATGAAATTATTGTGAAACCTTTGAAAAATTACAGCGATGAGTTCCAATCCATCGACCGTGGATTGTACAGGTTATCGTCGAGGTCGACATACTCCAATTGCGGTAGTTCACCAATAACAGCCGGGGCACTCGCCAAACGGTTTCGGCCCAGGCTCAGCCACCGCAGCTTCTTAAGCTCTCGCAGCTCAACAGGCACGTCCGTGATCGCCGTATAATTAATACAAAGGTTCTCCAGCCGTGACAGTTGCCCGATCTCGGGAGGAATGCGGTTTAACGATACATCCTGCCTAGGCAAAATAACGTCGACCGAGTCATGGTAGCTTCCACATGCGATGGTCAAATGTCGAAGTGAACTCAGCTTGCCGATCCCCGCCGGGATTTCCAGCAAATTCGCTGTATATACGGTTAACGATTCCAGGCTCCTTAGCTCGAACATTCCCTCGGGCAGGCGGGTCACATAGCTTTCGTGAACCATCAACTCCCGCAGGTCCGTCAGCTGACGAATGGACTCCGGTATTTCCGTAATGCCAAATCCGAATATCTCCAATCTGCGCGGCTGGTGAAACAGAACTGCTTCCCAAAACGCTTCAAACTCCCGATGCTCCGGCAGGCACAAAAACAAGCCGGGTACCTCTTGCGCAAGCCTTCTGGCTTCATCTTCCTCAACCTGAAGACCGCCCATACGTTCATGAGCAACTTGATACAAGAGCTCCCGGCCCTCATGGTCCACAAACGTCAAATCCTCTGGCAACCGGGGATGCTGCCAATCATATAATGCCGTTGCAGCCTCCTTCAACACAGCCGCAGATTCTTTGCAGCACCGGTACATATAAAATGACCCTGGGCTATATTCGATTCCCCTCCCCGGCGTTATATCCCTCTCAAACCTTAGTTCATGCTCCTCGCTCGTTATCGTGTACTCCTCAACGAGATAAGGCTCAAGCAGTGCAAAAATCCGCCCTGCCCCTTCCATCCATTCCGGATTGCCCTCACCAGCCAGCATGAATCGATCTTCGCCGTCAATGCATTGAAGGTAGCCCCTTCTTGCCACCATGAACATATCCGACCGTTCCACCGCGTAATCGATCAGCCACTCGTAAGCTTCGCCCCTGGGCGAATCGTAGATTGCCGCCATTCTCCTCCGCCTTTCCTTATCGAGATTCGCTACAAACGTCTGCTCCCTGCTTCATTATATGAAAAATCCCCTTCCTTCTCGAATATCGAAAAGAAAGGGGATCCGTTATGCTGGCATCATCATTTGAATCTCTTTCCCTAAGCGGTCAGTTTCCCGAGCGAAGAAGCCTTAATCCGTTCAGGATGACGAGAATCGTACTGCCTTCGTGTCCGATTACGCCGAGCGGGAGCGCCACGCCTTCCAGGAAATTCGCCGTAATCAAGGTAAGGATGACCGCAATCGCAAACACCATATTTTGCTTCACGATCCGCTGAACCCGGCGGGCTACCTTCACGGTACCTGCGATTTCATCGATATTATCGTTCATCAATACCGCATCCGCGACTTCCAGCGCCGTTCCGCTTCCCGAAACGCCCATGCCGATGCCGACCGTGGCCGTTGCCAGCGCAGGCGCATCGTTAACGCCATCGCCGACCATGACAACATGCCCATGGCGCTCACGCAGCTCTTTGATATGGTTGACCTTATCTTCCGGCAGCAGGTCGGAGAAAACCATATCGACGCCGGTTTGCTCGGCGATAACCTGTGCAGTAGCCTTCCTGTCTCCGGTCAGCATCGCCACGCGAATCCCCATCGACTGCAGCCGCTTAACGGCAAGAGCAGCCTCCGGTCTCACCGCATCCTGTAAAGCGATCATGCCGACAATTTCGTCATTTCTCATAATAACGGACACGGTCTTGCCCTCGGATTCCAGGCGTTGACGCTGCGCAATCCATCCGGCCTTCCCGTTCGGGCGTTCGGTCTGTGGCGGATGGTCGTTCTGATCTTTAATAGCTTGATGAGATAAGGAAAGCTCTGCTTCATCGGTTACGGCATCCAGCACATCGCTCTTGCCGATTTTCCAGATGTCGCCCTCCAGTTCGCCCTGCATGCCCCATCCCGTTAAAGATTGGCTGTTCTCTACCTGCTTCAGAGGCACTCCGGATTCCTCCGCAGCTCTTACAACCGCTATGGCGAGCGGATGCTTCGACATCTTTTCAACCGATGCGCTGATGGCAAGCAGTTCACGATCGTCCCAGCCTTCACCCGCAATGAAATCCGTTACCTTCGGCGTTCCAAGCGTCAGCGTTCCTGTCTTGTCAAAAGCAACGATCGCTGTACGCGCCATATTCTCAATATGCGCACCGCCCTTAAACAGCACGCCTTTGCGGGCCCGGTTGGAAATCGCCGACAGCATCGCCGGCATAATCGAGGATACCAGGGCGCAAGGGGAAGCAACGACAAGAAACACCATCGCTTTATAAAAGGCTGTGCTGAAATCCCAGCCGAACAGCGGTGAAGATAAAGCAATCAGAGCGATCGTCACGACGACGACGACCCGGGCGTAAATCGCCTCGAACCGCTTGATGAACCGCTGTGATGCCGGCACTTCGCTTTCCGCTTCCTCAACCAGGCGGATGATTTTGGCGAACAGCGTCGCGTCCGCCGACTTTGTAACCTCGATGTATAAGACGCCTTCTCCGTTAAGCGTTCCTGCAAATACTTCGTCTCCTACGGCTTTATCGACCGGAACCGATTCGCCGGTGATGGACGACTGATTCACGGACGAGCCTCCGCGATACACCTTCCCGTCCGCCGGAATCAGTTCTCCCGGCTTAACCAGAATCAAATCGCCGATCTCAAGCTTGGCGATCGATACCGAGACCATGTTCCCGTTCTCGATACGCAGCGCCGTTTCCGGCTGCAGCTCCATTAAGGAAGAGATGTCCTTGCGGCTTCTTTCGGTCGTGTAGCTTTCCAGCGCTCCGCTTAACGCGAAAATAAAAATCAGCATCGCCCCTTCGTTCCAGTAACCGATCGAGGCGGCACCCATGGCGGCGGCAATCATGAGCAGATTCACATCCAGATCGCGCTCCTTAAGCAGCGTCTGCACGCCTTCCTTCGCCTTGACCCAGCCGCCAATGGCGTATGAGATCACATACAGCGCAACGGACAACGGTTCCGACCATTGGCCGGCCATCCAAGCCGCCAGCATGAGAACCCCGCTGCCCAATGCAGCCAGCACCTCCGGATTGGAGAGCAGGCTCCGGATATCCCATTTTCCAGGCTGACGCGGCTCGCGCGGATCAGCTCCATGTTCGATTGAAGATATGCTTGCAGCTGTTTGACTTTGCATCAGTTCCATTACAATCACCTTCCTAGTTGAGAATGAGACCCATTATTAATGCCCTAAAAATGGCACATGCTGCCCCGGCTAAGCCGAAGCAGCATGCTAAATGAGAATGAAAATCATTTTTGATCTTATACAATTTATTTTCCCTAAACCAACTTTATACCTATATCATACTCACGAATGTCCCGTTTGTAAACCAGTTTTTGCCGGATGATCATAAAAAATTAAACAGGCAAAATTCAATAAAAAAAGCCTTCTGCGGGAATGTCCCTTGCAAAAGGCTTACTCGTTATCGTTCAATCCGTAAATAAGTCCGATCCTCGCTGTCGGTTACATCTAATGTTAGTCTAAGTGTGAAGCGCTCTCATTCCGGTTTATCCTTGAGAAGCTTGAGTTGCTTGGTTGGTTTGGGCGGTTTGGGATGAGGAGCATCTTCTGCGCAGCTCCAGCCGTGCCCCCAAAATCCGCACGGCGGCAAGATCCGTAGAGCTGCAGCTCACCTCATGGATTCCATGGCGGTAAACCATCTTCAGGTCGCCGGTTCCCGCCCCGTTCATCCTTAACGTTAACTGCGGCTTGATGCGCCGAATCCGCTCGATGATATCGGCAAAGCCCCTCGCCGCATCCTCGGTCAATCCCGGATCTCCCCCACTTTCGGTGCCCTCCATATCCAGGACGATCACATCCGCCATCCGCGCGATTTCCGCTGCCGCAGCCGGATTCGTTCGCTCGTCCAGCAGGGCTCCGTACCGGATGCGTACGAAACGCTTTTGGTCCATTAGCGTCTGCTCCGCAACCTCCTCGATAAAATGATGGATGTCCATAAATTCATCGGCATGCTCAGGCTGAACGGCCAGAAGCTCCAGCTGGCACTCCATGCCCTGTTCCCCGCATTGTTCCAATGCCCGGAACATCGACTCCAGTTGGGCGTCCTGCGCTTCCCGCTCCTCCATCGCATGGGACAGCGCCGGGTCTTCCAGCAGGCTTACCGCACATCGAGACCCCTTCGCTGCCTGGAATACCGAGACCCAGTACGCCGTCCACAGCATAATCAGCCTCCGTCTCAGCATGGAAGACTTCTCTCCCCGCGACTTCAGCCAGGCCGTATACACTTCCTGCAGCAGTCCATGCTGGAGAGCTTCCTCGCCCCGGATCAGTCCGATCCCCTGGGCTCCTTGGCGAATATCGCGCTCTATCCTCTCAGGGACGGCGGTGCGGCTCATGACTTTAAGCCTCCGGTTCCTGTCACTCCATCCGAGCAGCCGATGCAAGGAGGGGCTGATGGTTCCGCTGTGCCGAATTCCCGAAACCCGAAGCGCTTCGTCGATGTCCTCCGGGGCCGCCAACAGCAACAGTACCTCCTCATGCGTTATACCGCCCGCCATCGCAAAATGCTTCAGCAGATCCGTCTCGGGAGAGGAATCGCCGGCCGCAAAGTCCACGGCATTCACGGCTTCCCCATTTAAACGCTCTCCCCATTCGCTGCCGGTTCCCCATTGCCTTTCCGTCATGGTTATCGTTCTACTCCCTTTCGCCATGTATTGGATGTTGCCGCCTACCCTACAGCGTATTATGAAACATTTGGAAATATACAGTACACGGGATAAAAGCCGCTGAAAAATCTCGGTACATAATACGAGCGGGGCGCACGCCCGCCAAGAAACCATGTTCCAAGGCACGGTGCTTTATGGGCCACATCTGCTCATCATCCATTTGACGAGACGTATAGAACATTTAAAATGGAGGAATGGATTCATGCCGGAAAACGAAAAGGAGAGATCGACATGAGAACCGATTACGATCATTGGAGACCCATTAGCATACCGGATGCCGTCAGGATTTTTGCCGATATCCCTGTGCATTGGTATGTCGCAGGCGGTTGGGCTTTGGATTTGCATTTGGGGGAGCAGACCCGAGAACATGACGATATCGATATCCTGATTCTTCGTGAAGAGCAGGCCGTCGTTTACGCCGCATTAGCCCAAGACTGGACGCTGTACAAAGCTGATCAAGGAACCTTGTCGTTATGGGAGGAAGGCGAATATTTGTATTCTGTCGGGGATGTGTGGGTCAGCAAGGATCATAAAGCCCCATTTTCATTTCAAATCATGTTGGTGGAAACCGAAGGGGACCATTGGATTTATCGCAGGGAACCATCGATCCGAAGGCCGCTCCGAGATATAGCCTTGAAGACAGAACAGGGAGTCCCCTACCTGAAGCCGGAGATACAGCTCTTGTACAAAGGGGGCAGCAAGAATATCCGCGAAAAAGATGAGCAGGATTTCATGAAGGTCCTTCCCTGCCTCAACGACACGGCTAGAGTATGGCTTGCCCATGCGCTTCGGACGCAATTTCCAGAAGGCCATCCCTGGCTCGACTCTCTCAATACAATGGCTTAGCTGCCATTTAGCATCAAAAAAAGGGCACCATTCCCCAAATGAGGAAAGTGCCCTGACATCTTATTTGAAAATAGTTCGATTGGCCTTACTTCTGGCTGGCCGCAATCGCCTGCTCCAAATCATACAGGATGTCGTCGATGGATTCCGTACCGATCGATAGCCGCAGCAGCTCGGGATTCACGCCGGCACTGACTTGTTCTTCCTCGCTCAGCTGCTGGTGCGTCGTGCTGGCCGGATGAATGATCAGCGATTTGGAATCGCCGACGTTGGCCAGATGGGAGAACAGCTTCACGTTCTCAATGACCTTCTGCCCGGCTTTGGCGCCGCCCTTAATGCCAAACGTCAAAATAGCACCTTGGCCCTTCGGCAAATACTTCTGCGCCAGCTCATACGAAGGATGGCTTGGCAGCCCCGCATAGCTGACCCACTCGACGGCCTCATGCTTCTCCAGATACTCGGCAACCTTCAGCGCGTTCTCACTATGGCGCTGCACGCGGAGATGAAGCGTCTCCAATCCTTGCAGCAGCAGCCAGGCGTTAAATGGAGACAGCGAAGCCCCGATATCCCGCAGAAGCTGTACGCGCGCCTTGATGATATATGCAATTGGACCGACGGCCTCGGTATACACGACGCCATGATAACTTGGATCCGGTTCTGTCAATCCAGGGAATTTGCCGCTTGCGCTCCAATCGAACTTGCCGCTGTCGACGATAACGCCGCCGATCGATGTTCCGTGACCGCCGATAAATTTGGTTGCCGAATGAACGACGATATCGGCTCCATACTCGATCGGGCGCAGCAAATACGGGCTCGGGAACGTGTTGTCTACGATGAGCGGAATGCCATGCTCATGGGCGATTGCCGCAACCGCTTCCACGTCTAGCACGTTTCCTTGCGGGTTGCCGATCGTCTCAGCGAACAGCGCTTTCGTCTTGTCGTTAATGGCAGCCCGGAAGTTCTCCGGATTCGAGGAATCGACGAAGTGCACCTTGATTCCGAGCTTTGCCAGCGTGGTGGAGAATAGATTATACGTGCCGCCGTACAAGCTGGAGGAGGAAACGATCTCATCTCCCGCACCGGCAATGTTCAGAATCGAGAACGTAATAGCGGCTTGTCCGGAAGCTGTCGCCAGTGCGCCTGCTCCTCCCTCCAGCGCCGCGATCCGCTTCTCGAATACATCGGTCGTCGGGTTCATGATCCGCGTATAAATATTGCCGAATTCCTTCAAGGCAAACAAGTTTGCCGCATGCTCGCTGTCCTTGAAGCCGTAGGATGTCGTCTGATAGAGCGGAACGGCTCGGGATAGGGTTGTCGGGTCGAGCTCCTGGCCGGCATGAACCGCTAACGTTTCAATCGATAGTTGACGTTCTTCTGACATGGATGTTTCCTCCCTTTTCTTCATATGGAAAATAGTATGATTGCTGATTTCCATCATTCTCTCATACTTTCCACAGTTTGAAAAGAGTCATTACCAACTATTTTCATCGGAATTAGAAGTTTTTTTCTGCGGCTTTTATTTATCTTTATCCTCACCGTGCGGATTTACCTTGCCCCAGCCGTATCCCGCTTCCGGCGACGTATCCTCCGGCATCCCCGGAAGGATGAGCCCCCCGTCGATGCGCAAGTTGATGCCTGTAATATAGGATGCTGCATCCGAGCATAGCCAAGCGATCGCTTCACCAATATCGGAAGGGGTTCCGAGCCTCCCCAGCGGAATTTTATCTCCAAGCGGCTCCTTCTCGGCGGATTGCTCCAATTTGTGAACCGTAGCCCCCGGCGCGACGCAGTTTACCCGGATTCCATGCGGCGCCCATTCCAGCGCCAGCGACTGGGCCGCACGAATCAAAGCTGCCTTCATGCCGCCATAAATGCTGTCCTTCGGGTAAGCTCTTTCGCCGCGCGAGGAGGTGATAAAGATGATATTGCCAGGGATCTCGCGGGCAATCATTTCCCTGGCTGCATATTTGCTAAGCAGCAACGGAGCCCTGAAATCGAGGTTGATGGTCGTATCCAGCTCCTCTTCCTCCATTTCGGTGAGCTCCTTATGAAAGCCGATCCCGGCATTGTTGACCAGCAGATCTATGCGTTCAAGCTGCTCCACCGTCTTGCGGATCGTGTTCTCCGCTTCGCTCCGAATCGTGAGATCGCTCTGGATGATCAGAGGCTCCTTGCCATAGATATGGCCGATATCCTCGGCAACGGATAATATCCCCTCTTTGCTCGAGTTGTAGGTGAGCGCGAGCCGATATCCTTTTTCCGCCAAAATCTTCGCAATGCCTCTGCCGATTCCTGCTCCTGCTCCGGTCACCAGCGCTACCTTCTCGACTCCTTGTTGTCCTGCGGTTCCCATAATACGTCTCCTCTCGCATCGATGATTTCATGCGTACATCCGTGAAGATGCACACACCTACTAACTATTTTTACCCGGATCCCCAAAGATTGATTTGCCCTGAAGATAATTGTTGAAACCGCATCCAATATATGACGTATATAAAAGCATAGGTCTGACGATACGAAGGAGCGTGAACTTATGGGTTCGATGTTGTGGGTGATCGCCGGCGTTCTGTTCGCAGCATTTCTGATCATGATCCCTGTCCAGTATCGCTATATCAAGGAACTGAATGAGGACCCTCGAAGAAAAGGCATCAGTCAGGAAGAGTATTATAAAAAGATGTCCTTTCAGGAAGAGCAGCTTCACTACAACGCGCAGAGTTCATTCTGGCCATCGGCCATGGTTGCAGCTTGGATCTATCGCTGGAGACACAGAAAGAAGGGAAAGGGTTAAACCCATCCTTAACGGAGATTTAATCCAATTCGAATGTCATGGTCCGCGGAAAAGAAAAAAATCATCGTCCAAACGGATGATGATTTTTTCATATATTAGGTTTATTTACAAGAGCGAAAAGAGAAGAACATTTAGCCGCGTCTCGCCAATGCATCCATATGGAGGAAAAAGGCATCCTCCAGTGTCGGCTCCTTCTCCAAAAATTCGGGGCCCGGCTGCTTTTTGGCCATCAGGCGGACCTTCATGCGTTCATCGGTCATTTGAAAATGAATGAGCCTCTCTTGCGGAATTCGTTCAAAGTCGCTGAGGTCCACCTCCCCCTCCCATACGCTTGAGGCTACGCTCAGCTTCCATTGCTGCGGCGATCCGTTGTACCGAAGGCGCCCCCGGTGAATCCAGATGACATTATCCGTCGCCTCTTCCCATTCGTTCAGCTCGTGGGCGGCGACAATGACCATCCTCCCCTTGGCGTATTGGGTAAGGTAGGTGATCAGAAATTTGCGTTCCTCGGCGTCCATCCCGTTCAGCGGCTCATCCAGAAACAGAAAGGACGGCGAGGCCAAAAGGGCTTGCACGACCGCGATGCGCCGCTGCACCCCCTGCGATAAATGCTTGACCTTGCTTTTGCGGAACGGCTCCAGCCTGAAGTCCCCGATCAGCTTGTCGATCGCTTCCGGCTGATAGACTCCCTTCAATTCAGCCATATACTTCAGCAGCTTGCCTGCCTTCATATCCCCGTACAGCTCGATATCGGCCGGAACATACCCGATCTGGCTCCGGATGAGCGGGAGATGGTCTGCAGCCTTCCTACCGCTGTACAAAATGTCGCCCGCGTCCGGTGTTTGAAGCGTGGTCAGCAGCTCGATCAGCGTGGTCTTCCCGGCTCCGTTCGCGCCAACGACCAGGTTGAGGCCGGAGGAAATGACCGCCCGCTCGATCTCCAGCCGATACGTGCCGGCCTGCCGCTCCAGTCCTTCGATCCGAATCATGTGGAAGCTCTCCAGGACGCAGCATTCCATTTGAGGCTGCGGCCATAAGAGGATACGAGCAGTGAAACGCCGATGATCAGGAGCACGATATCCGTTGCCATTTTGCCGCTCATGGAAACCCCGTGATCCATGATTTGTCCTTGGAGGATGATCCAGAGTCCATACACAAGGACGGCCGAGACGAGCGAGGCGATCATTCCTTTCCGAAACAGCATATACATGGCGGCTCCGCCGGTGACCAGAAGTATGCCCATCCATTCGAGAACGAATGGCCCGAACAGGAACGTTGAATTTTCGGCTTGCATCGATTTGAAGCCAATAACGATCGTGCTGAGCAGTGCCATTCCGGTCACGATGCCTGTGACGAGCAGCAGCCGAGTATACAAGACTAGCGCCGGCGGATACGGCGTCAGCGTCTCCACAGCCCGCATCCCTTTATCCCATGTACGGCTGCTGAATAGCATGGACACGATGAGCAGAAGCGGGGTAATCAGCGGAAATATGCCGCCGGGAAGCCCACCGAAGTGATCCAGCGGATAGGCTGGATCGATCAGCAGCACCAGCATCAGAAATACCGCGCTGCTGGTCAGCAGAATGGATCGCTGATTCAGCCTGAGCTGGCTGCGGAGGATCTGCTTCAGCGACGGCGGATCCACCTGGGGATTGAAATCAAGCTTCGGTGATTCCGGCTCAACCTTAAGCAGATCGAACTCCCCTTGGAGCGAAGCAATGAGCCGTGAGGTTTCCTCCGGTGTCGGCGGAGGGAGAATCGCGCGCCGAAGCGGTCCCCGCAGCTCGTCCTCAAGTTTTCCCAATTCACGATCGAATGGATGATCCATGGATACACACCTCACTTTCTGTAGCCTTGCGCCGGTCATCCGGCTCTTCTTCCGTGCTTGAACGGCTCAGGACCTTTCTCTTGGAACGGCCTCCCCGTTCCGATCTTCCGGCCGGGGGCATCGGAACCAATTCTCCTTGCTCTTGGACCAGCGTTTTCTTTAGCTTTCTTAATCCGTTATATAGATGCGTCTTTACCGTGCTAAGGGGGAGGTCCACCAGATCCGCGATTTCCTGAAGCTTAAGGTCATGGAAAAATCTTAGCGTAATGATCTCTTGCTGAACGTCCGGCAAAGTACCGAGCGACACCGCAATTTCATGGGACGTCTCCTGCCTCTCTATCAATTCCTGCGCCCCGGGTGCGGGATCATGGGCATCCGGCAGCTCTTCACCGGCAAGCCCCTCGGACCTGTAGGCTGCGCTTTTCCAGTAATCCTTACACATGTTCAGGGCTACGCGGTACAGCCAGGATCTGACATGTTCCAGCGTCCCATGGGTCCTCAGATGCCGGATCAGGCGGATAAACGTTTCCTGGACGATATCCTGCGCCTTTTGCCTGTCGGTCAGCTGCCTTGTCGTATAGCTTAACAGCGGACCATGGTACCGGGTGACCAGCAGCTCGAACGCCTCCTGATCACCCGCCGCCATCCGTTCGGACAGCTGCTGATCGGAAATCATGCCCCTCCCCCCTTTCTGGATCGATATATCCGTAATTTACCCATTCCGTGCCTCATCCATCAATCGATGCCTTCCCGATTGAATCTCGGCACTGTTATCGCATGCAGAAGCCGTTATTCCCCAACCGTCTGCTTCCATCGCTTCACCCATTCCTCATAAGTGACCGGAGCCTCCGGCTTCATCGCAGGATACCGTTCCGTATCCGGAAACTGAAGGCCGTGCCCATAATAATGGGCGAGCACTTTCTTGACCTGTTCTGCCTTTCCTTCCTTCATCGCCCGCCGGACTTGTCTTGCCATTCCGATCCCGATCTTATTCTGCGGATCGGTCCCGTCCCCGTTCTTGAACAGGAGCTCCTGGACTGATCTTAAGTGTCCGTAAGCACTGCGCAGCTGTTTATCGCTCAGCCCTTTTTCCTCTATATAATACACGTACCAGAACAGGCTGCCGATTTTATTCCGGACATCCTGCTCCGGATGCTCATAATTGCCATAATAAGCAGGCTGATCGCCAAACAGCATGTAGTTCACCCACTCACCCGGCAGATTGCTGCTGAAGTAGGTATACTCCCTTGAGGACAGGATGAGGGAATGCTCCGCGTGAGGCCACTCGATCCCCTGTCCCAAACACAGAATGGTGTCGATGTCCGTGGACATTCCCGGAATCCATGCTGCAAAATAATCATACTTCCCTTTCAGTTCCGTCAATAGTCCCTCAGCCCACTTTTCCAGGTATGGGGTTGTCACAATACGCACCTTGAAATCCGGCCGATGCACTTCGGTCCAGAAGCTTCCCCCGTACAGGGAAACATTCTGCCCGATCCCCTTCGACTCGAAGATCTGGTATCCGGGCCCTCGCTCGACTTCCTTCAAACTGCTGTATAGCGGCTTTGAATATCCCTCTACCTTCAGTTTCATATCACCTACAGAATACCGCTGAATCCCGTAACGCCGGGCCAAGGTAATGTAAGGCGAAGACGTCTCGACCTGCTTGAGGTAAACATGCTGGTGGCCGGGAAGCGGATACCAGGCCATATGGCCCTCGAGCTTCACCTCGTCTCCAAGACTGAAGGCCGCAAAATCATTACGCGAATAATCGGTGCGGTAATCCATTACGCTTCCGAAATAAACCAGCTCGGCCTCGATTTCCTGCCGCGAATTCGCCGGAAGACTGATTGTCAGCATCTCCCCCCGCCTCCGGTAAGGAGCGTCGTTGCCTTGAATTCGAACACGCTCCAACGTGAAGAAACGGTTCAACGTCAGCGGAAGCTCCGACTTCCCTGCCAGCTCCCCAGCGGGGATTCGAAGCCGGGCTGTGACTCGCAGATTATCGTTAGGGAGCCGTTTCAGCTCGAGATCATAGGAGGATACCGTAAATATCGTTGCCGGCACCGGATCATCGGTAAGCCCGATGGATGGGTCCGATAGCTTGCTGCCCAGCTGCTCATACCGCTCTGCCCATAAGCTGCCGTATGGCATGAAGATGGCTCCAGCCAACACGAGGGCTGCCACCGCCGCCGCCCAAATCCTTTTTACATGCATCGTCGGGCGCTTCCGGTTCAGTAGCAGCAGACTTACCGCGAGCAACAACCCCGTAAAGGCCAGCACGAACCAGCGCGAACGGGAGATATCCGCAGATATGAGGGCATAGCTCCAATTTTCATATTGTAATGCTTCGGACTGAATGAAGAACTGATTCAAATGAAAGACTTCGGCCGGATACCATCCGAGCTGAGTAATAATAAAAATATCCATGAAAAAGGTGCCGAACATCCATGCGCAAAAGCCGATCAAATAGACAATCCGATTCGGAATGCTGGCCCCCAGCACCATGGCCAGCGCAAGGGTGACCATATACGAGATCTCGTACTGCATGGCGAATTGCATCGTATAATGCATAGCGATTCCGCCCGCAATCCCCTGGCTGATCGAGATCGTGTAGAAGATAAACGCTGTCGGAAGCGTGAACAAGGACAAATACAGCATGCTTACGGCATATTTGGACGATAACAGCGTCAGGAACGATACTGGCAAGCTGTGATTCCACTCGAACGAGCGCCGTAAAACATCCCTTCGCATGGATAAGATGCCGATCAGCATCGCGGGACCGAGCGTCATCGTGTGCCCGAGCATATGAAACTTGTAAGCCATCGTATACAGGTTCTGCTCGGTGCCGCCTCCGCTATTCAACATGTTCATGGCGAACAAAATCGCATAGATGACCGGCAAGGATGCAAACACCGGATTGCCGAACAGCAGCCGGCATTCCAGCACGGCATGTCTCCACCATTTACACATCCCGATCCCTCCGCAGCAGGGCCAGATAGCCGTCCTCCAGGGACGGTTCAGCCGGGTGCGCACCCGCAAACGGCCTCTTTCCTACAAAACGGCACAAAATGCCTTCCGGTACAGCTTTCGTGGATACAACCTGCATCGGATCTACGCGGGAGAACGCATCGGCTGACAGCACCGCTTCCCACACTTGTCCGTTGCCGCAGGCCTGCAGCTCGCCGAGCGTTCCGGACATGACCAGTCTCCCCATGTTCATGACGGCGATCCGGCGGCAGTTGCTCTCAATGTCAGCGACGATGTGCGTGGACAGCAGCACGGTCCGGTCAATGCTAAAGCGGGTAAGGACGTTGCGGAACCGGACCCGTTCCTGCGGATCCAGGCCGGAGGTCGGCTCATCCACGATAAGGATATCGGGGGATCCGAGAAGGGCCTGAGCAATGCCCAGGCGCTGCTTCATACCGCCCGAATAAGTACGAACCTTCTTGTCGGCTTTATCCTGGAGATTCACCGTCTCCAAGAGTCTGGCGACCTCCTTTCTCCTCGCCTCCCGATCCTTTATGCCCTTCATTACGGCTGCGTAGTCGAGATAATCTCTGCCCGTCAGCTGCGGATAAATATGAAAATGCTGGGGCAAGTAACCGATCATCGGGCGAATCTCCTCCGGCCTTGTGATCGAAATGCCATTTACCCTCACCTGTCCGGATGTCGGGGCCAGCAGTGTCGCCAATATGCGCATCAGCGTCGTTTTGCCCGCCCCGTTAGGCCCGAGCAATCCGGTCATGCCTTTATCCAATTGGAGCGACACGTCAAGGAGCGCCCATGCCCCTTTCCGGTACGTCTTCGATAAATGCTCGATGGTAATCATGCAATAACCCTTTCAGCTATTTCTTATGGACCTGATTCGTTAAGCCGCGCGGCTTCTGTATTGAAAACGAACAGGGCGGAAAAAAAGTTTAACCAATGCATCTAAATGAACAAAAAAATGCGTATAACGTAGCGCAGCTTGTAACGCGGCCAAATCATTGTAGGCCAAACGGAAGGCCATCTCAAGATCAGGTCAAAAAGGCTTGGAGTGCTAAATCATATAGCCATGCCTTTCGGAACAGCCTTGCCTTTTGGAAATACCATGTCTTTCGGAATTAATTACCTTGCCCTTTAGGACGCGGCACCAAATCCAGACTGCCACTATAAAAAGCCCGTTATCCCTAACGGATAGCGGGCAGTGCCTGCTGGCAATTCATCCGCTCAATCATTTACGGACTGAATCATTGACCGCATGAATGGTTCAGCGATGCTGCTCATACCGGTTGGCCCGGGTGATCGCCTGAACCCGCTGAACAACCTGCGGAGACAGCGGCTCCATCTCGCCGGCGGCTAGATTATGAAGCAGCTGATCCAGCGAGCTTGCTCCCGAGATCGTACAGGCCACAGCAGCATGGGATAATGCATATCGAATGGCGAGATGGGACACATCCATGCCGTCTGCATGCTCTTCCAGCTGCTTCAGCAGGCTCAAAAGCTCGTCCTTGCTGTAATCCAGATAGCCCTTCTCCGCCTTGGCTTCGCCGCTTCCCGACAAGATGCCTCGCGCAACCGGCCCCCGGGCGATAAGGGAGATGCCTTGCTCCTTCAGCAGATCCAGCACTTCTTCCTCAGGCCTCCGATCCAGAATGCTGTACTGGCTCATGACGCTCACGATATTCGAGCGTTTCGCATACTCCCGAATCACATTGGGGCGAATCGACGATATCCCGTAATAGCGGATAAGTCCTTCCTGCTTCAGCTCCTCGAACGCCTCGATCGTCTCATCGATCGGATCGTCGATCGTCCCTCCATGCAGCTGGTACAGGTCGATATAATCGGTTCCCAGCCTGTGCAGACTGTCCTTCACGGCCGACTTGATGTACGCCTTCGAGGGATCCCATACCCAGCCTTCCTGGCCGGGCACGCGCCGGTTCCCGACTTTGGTCGCGATGATGACATCGCTGCGCCGTCCGCGCACGGCCTTGCCGACCAATTCCTCATTTCGTCCTTCATCGTACAGATCGGCCGTATCGAGGAAGTTCACGCCCTGGTCCAGCGCCTCATGGATCAACTTAACAGCCTTTCCTTCCTCCGTACCCAGCGACATGCAGCCAAGACCAATTTCGCTTACCAGCAGCTCCGAAGAACCTAACCGATTGAATAACATGCTCCATTCCTCCTCATCATATATCCATCATGCTCTATTCTCATCCATTACTTACCCGATAATATCGCTCCAGATTTTAACGGCGGTGAGTGCAATCAAACCAGCCAGTGCATACCGGAGCAGTCGGACATTCAGTCTTCGGCTCACCATCGCGCCGATCGGTGCCCCGAGCAGGCTTCCCGCAACCGCGAACAGGGACGGCCACAGCGGAATGTCTCCCGAAGCCAATTTGCCGATCACCCCGCCGACGGCAGACAAAAACACGATGGCAAGCGAAGAGGCAATCGTGATCCTTGTCGGAATTTTCAGGACGGTCAGCATAATGGGAATCAAAATAAATGCCCCGCCCGCACCAACGATGCCTGCAATCCCTCCGACGAGAAATGCCGATCCCGAGGCGATCCACGGATTGAAGGTAACCTCCTGCACCGTTCGGCTCTCCATCGTCGCCCGCGTAGGAACGATCATGAGCAGAACCGCGATAACCGCCAGGAAACCATAAATCACATTGATGGCCGCGCTGCTCATGACCATGGAGGACAGGCTTCCGATTAAGCTTCCGACCAGCGTGCTGACACCCATCTGCAATACCAACGGCCGATGGATATAGGCCTCTCCTTTACGGGAGCTTACCCGGTTCGCCAGCATCCCTGACAAGGAAGCAAAGAAAACCTGCAGCATGCTGATCGCCGCCACTTCCTTGGAGGTAAACACTTCAAGGCCAAACCATTCAGGCATGTACAATAAAAGGGGGAAATTGATAATCGCCCCGCCGATCCCGAGAAGTCCCGAGAAGAAAGAGCCGATAAGGCCGATTAAGACCATAATGACGAGCTGCATGATCATGATGATCGATCTCCGTTCTATTAGATTGATTGACCACCTTCATATAGATGCCACGCCCCGCTCCGCCGTGGAGCCTATGCACGCGGTACGAAAATGAACAAATCTGGGCGCAGGTGGCTATTGAAAGTGCCCGGATCCTGATCTATAATTAAAACCAAGTATTTATATCGGAAATGTGGAGGTGTACAGGTGTGTTCAGTAAACTGAAAAATCTTTTTCAGGACCGCTGTCCGGATTGCGAACAGAGACTCGTTTCGCGCTATGACGACATGGCGCTGATTAAGCACTGCCCGGATCACCATTACACCGAAGAAATATATAATCAACTGGGCGTTACCATCGTGTACCACCCCAGTAAAGATAAATCGAGCCGGGGCGACTAAGGATCAGGGCGTTATTTCCCTTCCTCCATCTCCCGCCATGATCTTCCGGCCGCCCTCAGCATCAACAGCACCGCAGCTTGGGAAATCAGAACGGCTATAGCCAAGATGAACAGCCAAATGGCCATCATATCCTGGTCAATGTTCAAAGTGAACGGATAAGATGCAAGCCATAGCCCTTGTACGGTCATAAACCACCCAAGACAAACCCGAGCTCTACCGGCTATATTCAGCGAAGACTCACCCGAGAAACTCGACATGATCCCCTTACAGATCCCGTAAATAAGGAGCGTACTAAGCAGCATGTCCAATAATCGAAGGGATAGCTCTAAGATCGTAGGCGGCAGGCCGTTTAAGAAGCCTGTCCCCGGCTCCCCAACAATCATCCGGGCAATGGACCCGATCAGAAGCAGCAGGGCTGCTGCTCCTCCTGCCTGAAAGAAACGGCTCCTCTCGGAGAGCGTCCATAAGCCGGATGCAGCCAGCAGATAGCCGAGCGGGTCCGGCAGGAGGTCCAATCCCCCCACTCTCACATTGATCAATACTAGGAGGAGTCCCCAGGCGATACGGTAACAGGCGCTGCTCATAACGCTCCCCTTCTTTCCCGGACGTATTCCGTAATTTCCCGCTCCGTCGGTGAAGGGTAATAGGCAAAATGATGGACACTTTGCCAGGGTGCCCGATCGCCCTCGGCATACTCAAGCCGAAGGCGCAGCTGGTAAACCTGCATCCGCTTCGCAGGCGAGGACAGGTTAAACTTGTAAGCGACCTTGACGGAATCCCCTTGATTGAGCCGGACCGGCAGCGGAAGGTCAAGAATCGGGACACCCGATAGCTTGATTTCGGCTTCCGAGGGTGCTTCCGAACGGTGACTGACGCCCGGTGTCCGTTTTACGATGTCCGCATGCACCAGCAAATCCCCTTCCTCAACCATGCTCATATAAACTGAGGATAGACCGGTCAGATTGACCGGACGCCGGACTGCCAACCGATCATATCCGGAATGGTCCGAGGATCCTGCACCTGATGTCCATTGTATGGGATCATGGTCTCGATTTACATGATCCCTGGGCACAAGATGGATTTCTCCGATGTGCACCTTTTCCGATGATCCGTCACTATATAAGGCGGTTACTTGTCTAATGACTGCTGGCTCTTTTATTTCCGGAGGCTCTTGCCCCGAATCTGCGCTGTCGAAGCTCACGATCATTTTCCCTAATGACTGTTTTCGATATTCTGCATAATTAGGATAAGGACTCACCTGCAGCCCGGGATAGCCTTCAATATAAATGTCGATCAGCTTCCTTTCCAGCCGCTTGTCCTCCAAATAGTACAAGTCGAAGTAGTCGCCTGCTTCGGGGATGACCTCGATGTAATGCTCCAAGAATACGGTTCGCTCCAAGCGATTCGCTTGGTCATACCAAATGTTCCCGACCCAGCTTCCGGCAATCAACAGCATCGCCAGGAAATAATACCCCTTTCCCCGCATAGCTCTAAAATCTCCTTAACGTTCAGGTATGTATCCTTACCTATATTATCATGTAAATGTGAGAAGAAGGTTTGATCCATATAAAAATTTCATAAGGCTGGGCCGACCGCTCCCCCTCACCCAAATAAGAGAACCTCCAAATGGACAAACTATGGAAAACCTCATCCAAGGAAGGTGCATCCATGAACCCATCGCTGCAAGACGTAACGAATTGGTTTAACGGCAAGAGCAATCACACCCTGATGATTGAAAAGGAAGAGGAGCGGGATCGCGACCGGGTGCAGCTGCGTCTTGAGCGTTTTGACGTCAGCGAACACCATAACCAGTCGATCGACGGATACGGAGACAGCCGCTGCCTGCTCCTGCACGGACCGGGCGTCGTCATCACCGCCGGCCACGAAGCGCCGCTTCCGGGCGATAGCTTTGTCATCGGCCTTGACGATCTCACCGGAACGGAAGTCAGGGAGGATCAGGTCGTGCTGTTGACGGAGCGGGGCAAATACTCGATCACGACCGGGGCATCCCCGGATGTCCCGGGTACCCCGCAGTAGGCTGGTTCAGCCAACCTGACCACAAAAAAAACAGCCGGACCGGCAGATCCCCATGATCTGCCGGTTCTTCGGCTGCTTTTTGCTTTTGATGTTTAGTCGATGCAGTTTTCTTCAAGCCCATTCTTACTGCTGCCCGTACGATGTTCATCCTAAAGGCTCGAACGACGCGTCCTGTCTGGATAGGGTTAGGTTATACCCGCTTAAATCTCCACAAAAAGCTCTGGAAATCGCCATGCATCGGCGGTATGGCCAATCCGGCATGCATGAGGCGGTCGCCCCCGTAGACGGCGCCATCCTCAAGGCAGCGGTACTCCGCATCCGGATCCAGACCTCGCGTCCGCAAATAGCGGATCGGCTCATTCGCCTCGCTCAAAATCCGGAAATAGTACAGCACCGCTTCAGAGCGGTCTTCGGACACCACCGTCCATGCCGCTTCGTTTCCCTCGAACGGATTCCGCAGCCGGTAGAAATCGCCGAATTGAACCAAGTGGCGGATCTCCTTATACAGCTTCACCTGCTCCCGCACCTCGTTCTTTTCGTCCTCCGTAAAGGCCGTCAAATCCAGCTCATACCCGAAGTTGCCCGACATGGCAGCATGCCCCCGGGTCCGCAGGGAAGTATGCCGGTGTACCTGGTGATTCGGAACCGCGGACACATGCGCGCCCATCGAGCTCAGCGGATAAACCAGGCTTGTCCCGTACTGGATTTTCAGACGGCTGACCGCGTCGGAGTTATCGCTTGTCCACGTTTGCGGCATATAGTACAGCATCCCCGGGTCGAATCTTCCCCCGCCGCCCGAGCAGCTCTCGAACAGGATGTGCGGGAATTCCGATGTCAATTGCTCCAGCACGCGGTACAGCCCCAGCATGTACCGGTGGGCCGTTTCCCGCTGCCGCTCAGGCGGAAGCGCTGCAGAACCGATCTCCGTCATGTTCCGGTTCATGTCCCATTTCACGTACGTTATCGGGGCGCTCTTCAAAATGTCGCGCACCATGCCCGCAACGGCATCGCATACCTCTTCTCTGGAGAAATCGAGGATAAGCTGCCGTCTTCCTTCCGTTCTCCGGCGATCCGGCACATGCAGGCACCAATCCGGATGAAGGCGGTACAAGTCGCTGTCGGGCGACACCATTTCCGGCTCAAACCATAAGCCGAACTGCAGGTTCAGGTCGGTGACGCGCTGAACGAGATCCTCGAGACCGTCGGGCAGCTTGTTCCGATCCACCACCCAGTCGCCGAGCGAGGTGGTGTCGTCGTTGCGCTTGCCGAACCAGCCGTCGTCAAGCACAAACAGCTCAATCCCGAGGTTCCGGCCTTCCTTGGCGATTTGCTCGATTTTCTCGGCATTGAAGTTAAAGTACGTCGCTTCCCAGTTGTTCACCAGCACCGGACGGACGGCGTCACGGAAAGCGCCGCGGCACAGCCGGGTCCGGTACAGCTTGTGATATCGCCTGGACATCCCGCCAAGCCCCTCGGCCGAGAATACCATGACCGCCTCCGGCGTCTGGAAGGCCTGTCCCGGCTCCAGCAGCCAGGAGAAGTCGAAGGGGTTGAGGCCCATAACGACGCGGGTCGTCTCATATTGATCCACTTCAACCTGCGCCGCAAAGCTGCCGCTGTACACGAGGCTGAATCCGTAGACCTCTCCGTGCTCCTCGCCGGCATCGTCGGCGAGCAGCGCCAGAAACGGATTATGGTTATGGCTGCTCGCGCCCCGCCGGCTCTCGACCCCCTGCATTCCCGGCGACAGCCTTCTCCGCTCTACGTGCCGTTCTCTGGCCCATGCGCCGTGCAGGTGGAGCAGGTCGAATCGGTTGTGGCTGAAATCCACGCTCGCGCTCATCGCCCGCAGCAGCGTCATTGGCATGGCCCCTTCATTGCGGAATAATACGGAGCGGGCAATCGCATCGTAGCTTTTGATTACGGAGTAGGACACCGTAACGGACAAGCCGCTCACGCGGTCGACCAGCCGGAGCTCCAGCGTATCGGCTTCATCGTCCTGCTCGGTGTAAACCGCAGGCAGACCTTCAAGCTTCGGCTTGCCGCCGTATATCCGATGGCTTTCGTATTCGACCTCGGCCACCGTCGTTCCGTTGGGCAGCTGCACCTGATAGGCCGGCTGACGGAAATCGCCGCTCCCGTATCCCGGATATTCCTGAGGCAGGCTGTCAAACGAGAAGGAAGCGTCGTCCCGAAACGGCGACGGCGAGAAGGAAGCTCTCTCCCTCCGCGTAAGAAGCCCTTCCACCTGCGAATCGCGAAGCTTCGGTCCCCAATATACATGGGCGGGATATAAGCCGCGAACGAGCTGAATCACATAGCTCGAATGATCACTTTGGAGATGAAATACACCTTGCTCTTCATGAAAAAAGATACTCACTGCTTCTGCCTCCTTGCCAACGTCCGATTGTAATCTCCTGATCCTACAATTCGGATCCGTCCGCTGCTGGCCGCTCGAGTATCATGACGCCCCTTGCCGGGATCGTAACATGCCCCGTAACCGGCCGCTCGGTGAGGAGATCCGTTTGGTTGGCGGATCCTGCATCAAATGCCATCGCTTCGGCGTTGTGGTTCATGATGAACAACAAGGAAGTCCCCTCCTTCACCCGCTCCACAACCTCGATCCCTGCCGGTGTATCGAGCAGCGGTTTGATCCCCTGCTCTTCGCATACATTGCTCATAAAGCCCCGAAGGAACGCCGCATCCGGGCTGCTGGCAACGTAATAGGCCTGCCCCTTGCCGAACCGGTTTCTCGTTAGCACCGGGGTGCCCTGATAAAAATCGGTTCCGTACTCGGCCAGAACCTCCGCCGTTTCCGCATGGATGACATCGCACAAAATGCCGCAGGAATAACTTCCACGCAGCGGGCCCCAATCCTGCTTCATCACCATATGATTTTGCTGTTCCGGGAGCAGCGCGTCGGTCTCCTCCGCCCATATGCCCGTCACTTGGCGGAGCTTGCCGGGATAGCCGCCCAGCGTTACGAGGTCATGCTCATCGACGATCCCGCTAAAGAAGGTTGTGATAAAGGTTCCGCCGCTTGCCACGAAGCGCTCCACGCGCTCGGCGACACCCGGCTTCACCATATACAGAACAGGCGCTATCACGACATCGTACTTATCCAGGTCCTCCTCCACACCGATCACGTCCGTCTGGATATTCTGCTCGTACAAGGCGGCATAGTACTTATGGATTTCATCGACATAATTCAATTGCTTGGTCGGTCCGCTCGACAGCTCGATCGCCCAGCGGTTCTCCCAATCGTACAGGATCGCCACTCTGGCTCTGGAGCGCGCGTCGAGGATCCGGTCTCCAAGCTGCTGCAGCTCGCTTCCGAGCTCCGCGCATTCGCGGAACACCCGGGTATGCTCATGCCCCGCATGCTCGATCAGCGCGCCGTGAAATTTCTCGCACGCCCCGATGGAACGGCGCAGCTGAAAGAACATCACCGTATCGGCTCCATGCGCGACGGCCTGGTAGCTCCACAGCCGCATGACGCCCGGCCGTTTCGCCGAATTGTAAGGCGACCAGTTCTGAACGCTCGGCGTCTGCTCCATCAGCATGAACGGCTGCCCGCCTTTAAGGCCGCGCATCAGGTTATGGGACATCGCCGTGAAGCTGACCGGCGTATCGATGGCAGGGTAGTTGTCCCAGGAGACCACGTCCATGTGCTTCGCCCATTCGAAATAATCCAGCTCCGGATAAAATCCCATCAAGTTCGTCGTCACCGGAATCTCCGGTGTCACCAACTTGATCTCGTCCCGCTCCAGCCGGTAGCATTCCAGCAGGCTGTCCGATTGGAAGCGGCGGTAATCGAGCGAGATGCCCTGGAAGAACGTCCGGTTGCCGTCGAACTCCTCGCTGAGCACATTCGGCACGACGATCTCGTCCCAATCGTAGAAGGTATGGCCCCAAAAGCCGGTGTTCCATACCGCATTCAGCTTCTCCAGCGTCTCATAGCGTTTCTGCAGCCAGACGCGGAACTGCCGCTCGCAATTGTCGCAGTAGCAGTAGCCGCCGTATTCGTTCGATATATGCCAGATAACCAGTGCCGGATGATCCTTGTACCGCTCGGCCAGCTTGCGGGCCATGAGCGGAGCGTATTTGCGGTATGTCGGGCTGTTCGGGCACGAATTGTGCCGCCCACCGAATTTGCGCTTGCGGCCCTGGTAGTCGACGCGAAGCACATCCGGATATTTCTTGGCCATCCACGCCGGATGGGCTCCCGTGCTGGTTGCCAGACAGACCTTGATGCCTTCCGCCGCTAACCGGTCCATAATCTCGTCGAGCCAAGCAAAATCATAGCTTTCTTCATCACGCTGGCTTCGAGCCCAGGAAAACACATTGATGGTGGCGACATCGATTCCCGCCAGCGGAAACATCCGCATGTCCTCGTCCATCGTCGCTTTATCCCATTGCTCGGGATTGTAATCCCCGCCGTACCAGATTTTCGGAATTTTCGGATTGATCATAATCAGTGCCTCCATATGCAATCTGCTCCGCAATTCGCATTGTCGGAGCAGATCCATTTTCTGACGTTTGGAATTATCGTTCGAACCAGTTTCTAGAGATAACGCCTTTATACCAGTAATAGCTGTCTTTTTTCGTGCGGACCAGCGTATCATAGTCCACGTGCACCAGACCGAAGCGCATGCCGTAGCCTTCCGCCCATTCGAAGTTGTCCATCAGCGACCATTCCATGTAGCCCTTCAGATTAATACCGTCTTCGATCGCGCGGCTGGCTTGAATCAGATGCATCGCGAGATAATCGATCCGCCGCTGGTCGTGAATGCGTCCGTCCTGCTCGAGGCCGTCGTTGTAACAGGCGCCATTCTCCGTAATATAGAGATTCGGGTTGCCGTACTTGTCGGCCGTGTAACGAAGCAGCTGATACAGCCCTTCCGCGTAAATCTCCCAGCCGATATCCGTCTTGGCCACGCCGAGCGACACCGCTTCGCTGGACAGCATTCCGCCCGCTTCGCCCGGATTGTAGCGGTTCATCGAGGACGTGTAATAATTAATGCCGATAAAATCGATTGGCTGACGGATGATATCCATATCTCCCGCCACGACCGGAGGTTGATATCCGAGCTTCTCATACCATTCCAGCATAAACTTCGGATACTCCCCGAAGTAGATCGGGTCAAGATACCAATCGCCGGACCAGCCGTTGATCCGCAGACAGGCCTCGATATCCTCCTCCGTATTGCGGTATGGCACCGCCCAAGCCGTATTCGGCGCAATGCCGATCTCCCCCGGAATGCCAAGCTCCCTGAAGCGTTTAACCGCCTTGCCGTGAGCGACCAGGAGATGATGGCTGACGTCGATGGCCAGCTGCAAATCCTTGTTCCCCGGGGCGTGAACGCCAAGGTAGTTCGAGAGGAACGCCATGCACCACGGCTCATTAAACGTGATCCAGTGCTTGATTTTACCCTTGAACTCGTTAAACATCAGCTCCGCGTATTGGGCAAATGCGTCAATCGTCCCACGGCTGCCCCAGCCGCCCTCATCCTGCAGCGCTTGCGGCAAGTCCCAATGGTACAGCGTGCAGAACGGCTCGATGCCGTTCGCAAGAAGCGCGTCCACCAATCGGTGGTAGTAATCGAGCCCGGCCCGGTTCACTTCGCCTCTTCCGCTTGGAAGCACGCGCGGCCAGGATACCGAGAAGCGGTACACCTTGACGCCGAGTTCCTTCAGCAGCTGCACATCCTCCTCCACCCGATGATAGCTGTCGCAGGCGACGTTGCCGTTGTCTCCGTTCTTGACCTTGCCCGGCGTATGGGCGAAGGTATCCCAGATCGACATGCCCCGTCCGTCTTCGTTATAAGCTCCTTCGATCTGATAAGAGGCCGTTGCTACGCCCCATTTGAAATCCTGGGGAAACTTGTGAATGCTCATCCTCCATCTCTCCCTCTTGCGCTTGGTTTTAATAAAAATGCACCGCTCCTGTGTCCCGCAAAGCCGGTCAGGAGAGCGGTGCATCTTGTTCATGCTTCAGACATTCAAACTCCTGATTGGGTTTACTGACTCAAACTATCCCATGAAGCCTGCATATCCTCAAGCATTTTTGTCACATCGGATTTGCCTGCAAAGTAGGCCTGCATCGAGTTCGCAAATTCTTGCGTTACGCCGTCAGGGAATTTCGGAGCCTGCTGCGGCAGCACTTTGCCGGCCTGCACATATTCCCATACCGACGCACCCAGGTCGCCCATATCCTCAGGGGTTGCTTCGATCGTGGACAAAGCCGGGATGAATTTGAACTTCTTCACGATGTACTCTTTCCCGATATCGGAAGTGACGAGCCAGTTCAGGAATACCTTCGCTTCTTCCTTCACCGGTGAGTTTTTATTAATGACGAGGTTGGCCGGTACGCCGACGTTCAACTTGTCGTTCTGTTCGGCATCCTCACCCATCGGCATCGGCAGAAAGCCCAGGTTCAGGTCCGGATTGATGGCGTCGATTTCCGTTTGAGACCAGTTGCCGTTTTGCATCATGGCGGCTTTTTCAGTTGCCAGCAAGGATACGGCGGTGTTGTAATCGGTCGTCAGCGGGTTTTTGTTGCCGTGATCCAGCGTCAGCTGCATCAGCTTAGCCCATTCTTCGAACAACGGGTTGCCCGCAAATTTCTCCGTGCCGTCGCTCAAGCCTTTAATGAACGCGTCCGGATCGTTCTGCAGCGCGAATGCAGGGTTAATGCCCTGGTTGCCCAGCAGCCACCATTCCTGATAAGCGTTCGCGAACGGCGTTACGCCGATCGCTTCCAGCTTCTTCGCTGCATCCTCCAGCTGGGAGTAGGTTTTCGGAAGCTCGGTAATGCCTGCTTGCTCGAACAGATCTTTATTGTAGATATAGCCCCAGCCTTCAAGGTTCATCGGCATGCCATATACTTTGCCGTCTTTAGTCATCGGCTTCTTCGCCATATCGACCAGATCGGCTACCCATGGCTGATCGGACAAATCTTCGAGGTTGTCAAACCACATCTCCATTTCGGCATAACCGCCGTTGGAGAAAATGTCCGGTGCGTCGCCGGAAGCGAATTTCGTCTTCAGGGAAGCGCCATAGTCCGCTCCGCCGCCGACCGTCTGGATGTCCAGCTTGATGTTCGGATGCTCTTTTTCGAATTCAACCTTCAGCTCATTCAGACCATCTACGATCTCGGTTTTGAACTGGAAAATCTTAACCGTTTTTACATCACCGGAAGCTGCATCGCTGCTGCCGCTTCCCTCTTCCGACGATTTGCCGCCGCAGGCTGCAAGGACCATCGAGAATGCCAGCAGCATGACCAGGGTCAATTTCATTTTTTTCATTGCGTGTTACCCCCTTGAGAAAATGTATATATAAAGTTTGAGAAACCAAGGTGACTATCGTGCGGGTCGAAGGCAAGTCGCAAGCGAATCAGCCCTTGACGGAGCCGGCCGCGACGCCTTCGACAATATACTTCTGCAACGATAAGAAAAATATGATAATCGGCGTAATCCCGAGCACCAATGCCGGCAGCGCCATATCCCACTGCTTGGAATACTGTCCGAAGAAGGCGAAGGTCGCCAGCGGAATGGTCCGCAGCTCCGGACTTTGCAGAATCAGGGACGGCAGCAGATAGTCGTTCCAGATCCACAAGCTGTTCAGGATGATAACCGTTACGAGCATCGGCTTCAGCATCGGCAGAATGATCCGGGCGAACACGCCGTAGGACGATGCCCCGTCTACCGTAGCCGCCTCTTCGATCTCCAGCGGAATCGATTTTACGAATCCGTGGAACAAGAAGATGGAGAGCGGAATGCCCAGCCCGAGGTAGGATAGAATCAGGCCGACCATGCTGTTGTTGACGTTCAGCCATCCGACCACCTGCAGCAGCGGGATCATAATGGACTGGAACGGGATGACCATCGCCGATACGAAGATCATAAACACGATGCGGTTAAAGACCGTATTCGCGCGGACCATCCGGTAGGCCGCCATCGCGCTGAGCAGCGCGATAATCAGATTGCTGATCACGGTAATGACCAGGGAATTCGTGAAGGCTTCCGGGAATCTCGTAAGCTCCCATGCCTTCGAATAGTTATCCCAGTGGAACATGCTCGGCCAATTGGCCGCGTTAACCATGATGTCGCCCAGCGATTTCACCGAGTTGACGAGCAGGAAGTAAAAGGGCGCTAAAAATATGATGGCGATGATAAACATCACGACTTGCAGGATCAGGGCCGATGCCGATTGTGAGGATTTGGTCTTCATCAAGCTTCAACCTCCTTATTCTTCGTCAGGCGGACCTGAATGAGGGTGATGACGGCCACCACGATGAAGAAGATCAAGGATTTTGCCGTACCCAATCCATAGCGGTTATTCAGGAAAGCTTCATTATACACGTTCATCGCAAGCGACTCGGTCGAGCCGTATGGTCCGCCCTTGGTCAGCGACAGGTTCAGGTCGAACATTTTGAAGGACCAGGATATCGCAAGGAACAGACAGACGGTCACCGCCGGCATAATCAGCGGCACCATAATATTTTTCAGCACCTGGAAGCGGTTCGCCCCGTCAATCTCGGCGGCTTCTAGCACTTCCTTCGACACGTTGGTGATGGAGGCAATGTAGATGATCATCAGATATCCGGAAGACTGCCATACGAATACCAGAATGATTCCCCAGAATCCGGTAACCTCATCCCCCAGCCAAGGCAGCTGGAAAAACGCGAGACCGGTTACATCTCCAAGCGTCGCAAATCCCTTGATAAAAATAAACTGCCAAATGAAACCAAGCAGCAGACCGCCGATCACGTTCGGCATAAAGAAGATCGTCCGCAGGAAGTTCCGCCCTCTGATCTTCTTGGTCAGGAAGTAGGCCAGGAAAAATCCGACCAGATTGGTTAAAATGACGCCGACAATCGTAAACTTGGTTGTAAACCAAAAGGAGTCGGCAAACGCGCGGTCGCTCGTGAATATTTTGACGAAATTATCGAGTCCCACCCATTCGACATTGCCCGATACGCCGTTCCAATTCGTAAAGGAATAATACATTCCCATGACAAACGGGATTATGATCGTAATGCCGAAAAACAGCAGCGCGGGTCCAATATACACCAGCTGCTGCATCAGCGCAGCCGTTCTTTTGCTATTCATGTAAATCCCCCTCCGCTTGTCCTATCGTTTCTCTCTGATTCAATTATGCTAAGATTAGTAACATAGAACTACCCTAGGATGTGAACGAATAGGTATAGAAAATTGATCGGCGGGTGAAAGATTTGAACTGGAACAGCATACGCACAAAATTGATCGCCTTTATGATCCTGGCCACGATCATCCCGACGACGGCCGCCTTGATCATCAGCTATGTTACGACGACCAATGCGTTAAAGGAGCGAGCGGTGGTTGAGAACCAAAATCTCCTGTACCAGGGGCAGATGAATCTGGAAAGCGATTTGGAAGAATTGAACCGGAACTCCTTGACGGTCTATTCCGATCCTGAATTTTTCCGCAGTCTGTATTACAGCCACGGCAACATCAGCACCGGCGGCAGGCAGTCCGCAACGATGCAGTCGATGTATCATGCCATTACCGGAACGCGGCAGGTCTATCTGTACGTAGACGGTCAGCGGGAGTCCACCTTGTACGCACAAGATATAGCGAGAAAAGCCAGCGACATCAGTCTGTATCGGGAAATTCCGGATCTGCAGGGCCGAAAGCTGTTTATCCAGCCGCCTCATGCCCTGCATACCTACGGCTTTCAACTGGCCTATCCCTATAAAGAGAATACCAAGGTGCTGACACTGTATCGGGTCATCGAGCGCGTGCCATCCTCGGAGCGGCTTGGGCTGCTCGCCATTGATCTGGACATGACGTTCCTCAGCCGGATCAGCAGTCAATTATTCCAGCCTGAGAACGAGCAGCTATACATTACAAGCGAAGACGGGATTGTCATGTATTCCGGTGACGAGGCGCGGATTGGGAGGCCCCTTGGCGAGGATTGGTATAAGGCCATTATGGAGTCGGGACAACAGCAGGGCTATTTCGAACATAATGATAACATTTATGTGTATAACCGTGTCCAGACCTCTATCAGCAATTGGACGATGATAAAGGAAATCCCGTCCTCCTATATTCTGAGCAGCGCAGATAAAGCGGCTTTCATCAATATTTTATTGCTTGCGGTATCGTTCCTCCTGATCATTGCCGCCATGATCTGGATCTCGGTGCGAATTACCGCGCCGATCCGGGAGCTCGTCGGGTTTATGAGCCAGGTAAAGAGCGGGCGTATGACGGTTGATATCGAGTCGGACCGCAAGGACGAAATCGGAATTCTGTACCGCAGGTTCAGCAGTATGATGGATACGATCAACAACCTTATTTTGCAGGAATACAAGCTGAAGCTGGCCAATCGGACGAACCAGCTCCGGGCGCTCCAGGCCCAGGTGAACCCGCATTTCATGAACAATGCCCTGCAGACCATCGGCACGCTTGCGCTTGAGCATGACATGAAGAGAATCTACTCTCTTATCTCGGCCCTTGCCCGGATGATGCGTTACAGCATGTACAATACCGATAAGCCGGTAACGCTTCGCACCGAGCTGAATCACATCAAGGATTACATCGAGCTGCAGAAAGAGAGATTTGAGAACGGGTTCGACTTCAGGTACGATGTGGAAGAGTCCACCTTGGAACTGACTATCCCGAAGATGCTGATTCAGCCATTGGTTGAAAACTTTTTCAAGCACGGCATGAACCCGGTTGCCCGGGACAACTATATCCTCGTTCAAAGCCGGCGTCTCTCCCCTTCGCTCGTGCAGATTACCGTCGAGGACAACGGCAACGGCATGCCGGAGAAGCCGTTCGAAGCGCTGCAGGCGCAGCTGCGTCAATTGGAGGAGCTGGACCTGGAGCAGCTGCAGGTTAGCTCTGAGGACGAGGAGGACCAAGGCGGCATCGGCCTCATCAACATTATGACAAGGCTTAGGCTGTATTCCCGGGGAAAATCCGGGTTCAATCTGGAGAACAACCAGCCGCGTGGCTTTCGTGTTGTTCTGACTATACATGTGGAAGGTGAAACGGATGAAGGCATTGATCGTCGATGACGAGAGCCGCGTGCGCAAAGCAATTCAGCTGCTTGTCCGGTGGGAGGAGCATGGCATTACCGAAATTCAGGAGGCCGCCAACGGGCAGGAAGCGATGGAGATGATCCCCGCTTATCGCCCGAGCCTCGTCCTGATGGACATGCTGATGCCGCTGAAGAACGGCGTCGATCTCATGAAATGGATTCACGAGCATTACCCGGATACGAAATTCATCGTCATCAGCGGGCATGATGATTTCGAATTTGTCCGCAATACGATCCGCTATAGCGGTACGGATTATATCTTGAAGCCGATCGAAGAGGCTGCCATCAATGAAGCCGTCGACAAGGCGGCATCGGCCTGGCGGGCGGAGGAAGCGGAGCGCCGGGCTGCGCAGCAGCAGCACGTGCAGGTCAACGAATACCGGCCGGTGTACTCCGAGAAGCTGCTGACAAGCTTGCTCGAGGATCCGAGCGCCCATGCCCAGGTTGCACGGCGGCTGAAGACTGAAGGCATCGTTCCGGAGTCAGCGGAGCGCGTACGGCTGGCCGTGCTGCAGATCGATCCATCGGACAGTACGTTATTCGAGCGTTTCGGCCATCATCTCGATCTTCTTATGTTTGCCCTGCTGAATATTTGCAATGAATTTCTGCAAAAGGACGGCGTCGGGATCGCATTCCGCCATTTCGGCTCCCATCATCGAATCGTGATTCTGGTCTGGGAGCAGATCGGCGCGCTGACCGCCCGCCTTCATGATATAAACGATGGGATCCACCGGACGCTGTCGCGGCATATGCATTTTGGAACGAGCCCGGCGGGGAGCTACCCTGAGGACATGCCCAAGCTGTATGCCAAATGCTTGTCCTCCCTCGCTTCGCGCGACTTGACGGTGCTCAGCCATTTCATCCATGACGGAGACGAGATGCGAAGCCTTGCCGGGGACCCGCCCAAAGCCCTGCAGTTCGGAAGCTATGAGGATCCTTGGAAGCTTGCCGTTCTCAGTGGACAGCCTAACCTGATTGCGGATGCGGTCGAAGCGTGGACGCACGATATCCGCAAAAAAGGAGTGGTTACACCTGAGCTCCTGGCCCAGTGGGACCGGGACATCGAGCGGTTTGCCAATCAGGTCATTTATGAAACGGCTGGTGCCGGATCCGAATCGGTGCACAAGCTCTACCGGGAGGCGTGTTCCGAATTGGAGTCCCCGAATCCCAATAAATACGTATTCTCGCTTGCCGAATGGCAGCATTATTGGACCGGTTTGATGAACCGCCTTTCCTCCGTCCTGCTGTCCAGAACGCAGTCCGGCGGGGAGCTGATCCGCGACATTACGGAGTACATCGAGCAGCACTACCAGAACGAGGTGTCGCTTTACGAGATCGCAAGCCGGTTCCATGTGAGCCGGGAGTACATCTCCCGCAAATTCAAGCAGCAGCATCAGGTTAACATACCGGAGTATATCAACCGTCTCCGGATCTCCAAGGCGAAAATCCTGCTGCAGAACCCTGCGCTGAAAATGGCGGCGATCGCCGAGATGGTCGGGTTCAAGAACGAGAAGTACTTCAGCCTCGTGTTCAAGAAGCAGGAAGGCATCTCGCCGAAGGAATTCCGCAAGCGTTTGACCGATTTCATGTAACGTGGTCACGCGGGCGGTCTCGCGGGCGGTCTCGCGGGCGGTCTCGCGGGCGGTCTCGCGGGCGGTCTCGCGGGCGGTCTCGCGGGCGGTCTCGCGGGCGGTCTCGCGGGCGGTCTCGCGGGCGGTCTCGCGGGCGGTCTCGCGGGCGGTCTCGCGGGCAAAAAAAAGCAGAGCTAGCAGGGAATGCTCCCTGCTGCTCTGCTTTTTCAGTATGGTTCAGCTCCTTCGCCTTAACGGCGATCCGCCGCTACATGCTGCTGCTCAATTTGCCCGATCTACAGCTTCTCCAAAATCATGACGCCCCGCGCAGGGACTTCACACTGCTTCTGCTGTTCCTTGCCCGTCAGTAAATCCTTGTAAACCACATCCCCTAATGGCACGGTCTTAGCTTCCGCCGTATGGTTAAGCACGAAAGTAAATGCCTTATCATCCTTGACCCTGCGGGCAGCCTCCACGCCGGCCGGCGCATCCAGCACCGACTGAATACCGTGCTCTGTGCAGATCGTTTTCATCAAATCCTGCAGGAACTTCGCGTCCGGACTGGATGCAACATACCAGGCTTTGCCTTGGCCGAAACGGTTGACCGTAAGCGACGGCTTGCCTTTATAATAGTCCGAGCCATACTCAGCAACGACCTCTGCCCCTTCCGCATGAATCACATCGCACAAAATGCCGCAGTCATAGGAGCCTTCCAGCTCCCCATACTTGCCCCGGATGATCATTTGATTTTGCTGTCCCGGCAGCAGGGCATCGATCTCCTCGGCCCAAATTCCCATTAGACTGCGCAGCTCGCCTGGATAACCGCCCAGCGTTACGATATCGTTTTCGTTGACAATGCCGCTGAAGAAGGTCGTCAAGAAAGTGCCTCCCCGAGACACAAATTCCTCGACGCGCTTGGCGAATCCCGGCTTCACCATATACATCACCGGAGCAATGACAACGTCATATTGGGACAGATCCTCTTCCACGCTGATCATATCCGTCTGAATATGCAGCTGGTGCAGCGCATCATAATACTTATGCACTTCGCTAACATAATTCAGCGCGACCGTCGGACCGCTGGACAGCTCAATCCCCCAACGGTTCTCCCAGTCGTACATGATCGCTACTTTCGCGTCGGAGCGTGCATCCAAAAGCCGGTCCCCGAGCTGCTGCAGCTCCTTGCCCAGCTCCGCACATTCACGGAACACGCGGGTATGCTCATGGCCGACATGCTCGATCACCGCGCCGTGATATTTCTCGCAGGCCCCGATCGAACGGCGCAGCTGGAAGAACATAACCGTATCCGCCCCATGGGCAACCGCTTGGTAGCTCCATAGCCGCATGACGCCGGGGCGCTTCGCCGAGTTGTACGGCTGCCAGTTCTGAACGCTCGGCGTTTGCTCCATCAGCATGAACGGCTGCCCGCTCTTAAGCCCGCGCATAAGCGCATGCGTCATCGCCGTAAAGCTGAACGGAGTATCGAGCGATGGATAATTGTCCCATGAGACAACGTCCATCTCCTTGGCCCATTTGAAATAGTCGAGCTCCGGATAAAAGCCCATCAGATTGGTGGTTACCGGGATATCCGGTGTGATGCGTTTCAGCTCATCCCGTTCGAGCTTATAGCAGTCTAACAGGCTGTCAGACTGGAAGCGGCGGTAATCAAGCGAAATTCCTTGGAAATTCGTCCGGTTGCCGCCCCATTCCTCACTCAGTGCATTCGGGACGACGATATCCTCCCAGTCGTAGAACGTATGCCCCCAGAAGCGGGTATTCCATGCTTTATTGAGCGCATCCAGCGTCCCGTAACGCTGCTTGAGCCACACACGGAATGCCTCCGCGCAATTGTCGCAATAACAGTAGCCGCCGTACTCGTTCGATACATGCCAGATCAGAACAGCCGGGTGATCCTTATACCGCTCCGCTAACTTGCTTGCCATGAGCTTCGCATATTTACGGTACGTAGGGCTGTTCGGGCAGGAGTTATGCCGTCCGCCGAACCTCCGCTTGCGGCCCTCGTAATCGACGCGCAGAATATCCGGATATTTCCGCGCCATCCAAGCCGGATGAGCGGCCGTGCTTGTTGCGAGGCAGACATAAACGCCATTCCGGTAAAGCCTGTCGATGGTCTCGTCCAGCCAAGCGAAATCATAGGTGTCCTCATCCGGTTGATTCAGTGCCCACGAGAACACGTTGATCGTGGCGACATCAATGCCAGCCAGCTTAAACATGCGGTCGTCCTCTTTCCAGATCTCCTCGTCCCACTGCTCCGGATTATAGTCGCCGCCGTACCACATTTTCGGTAATTTATCATTAATCATAGCCGTTCCCCATCCTCCCATAGCCATTATCTGTCGTTAAAAAAGTATTTTCGCTCGTTCCATCCTCCAAAAGTAGCAACCCTTACCTCAATTCCTCGAACATGTCCCTTTAGGGGACTTGTTGCTCGAGTTTTCGCCTCGGTTCCCTGAGCAAGTCCCTTTTAAGGACTTGCTACTCGAATTTCCGCCTCAGATCCCTGAGCAAGTCCCTTTTAAGGACTTGTTGCTCGAAATTCCGCCTCAGATCCCTGAGCAAGTCCCTTTTAAGGACTTGCTACTCGAATTTCCGCCTCAGGTCCCTGAGCAAGTCCCTTTTTAGGACTTGCTACTCGAATTTCCGCCTCAGATCCCTGAGCAAGTCCCTTTTAAGGACTTATTGCTCCAATTTCCGCCTCAGGTCCCTGAGCAAGTCCCTTTTTAGGACTTGCTACTCGAATTTCCGCCTCAGATCCCTGAGCAAGTCCCTTTTAAGGACTTGCTACTCGAAATTCCGCCCCAGGTCCCCGAGCAAGTCCCTTTTAAGGACTTGTTGCTCCAATTTCCGCCTCAGATCCCTGAGCAAGTCCCTTTTAGGGACTTGTTACTCGAAATATTACCCCAGTTAGCCAAACAAGTCCCTTTTGAGGACTTGTTGTACGTTCCCACACACTACATATCAGTCCTAACCACACTGCCTGGCACCCTCCACAGCCACTGCCAAGAGCCCTCACTAACCACGCGGCTAAGCGCCCTCCACAGCCACACTGCCTAGATGCCCTCCCTAACAGGCTCAGGCACGCTCTAACGGGAGCACGCGATACGTCTCTCCCTTGACCGTGTCGAAGGAGCAGCGCTCGCCCGAAGCCGCAGCTGATCCGTCCTCACGCTGCACCCGCACCGGGATCCCGCAGCTGACGCTGCAAGGCTGCCCATGGGTTGACGTGATCGACGCCGATGCCAATGCGCCGTCCTTCCACTCCATGTCAATCAGGAAGCCGCCCCGCGCCTTCAAGCCGCGGACGGCACCCGAGGACCATGCAGCCGGCAGCGCGGGCAGCAGCACAATCTCGCCCAGATGGCTCTGCAGCAGCATTTCGGCGAGGCCGGCAGCTCCGCCGAAATTGGCGTCGATCTGGAACGGCGGATGATCGCCGAACAGGTTCGGGTGAACCGAACGGGTTAGTAAAGTCCGCACGTATTGATAAGCCAGCTCCGGCTGCTGCAGCCTTGCGAACAGATTGATGAGCCACACACAGCTCCAGCCCGTATGTCCGCCTCCGCTCCGGATTCGGGACATGAGCGACTGCAGGGCAGCTTCCGCCAACTCGGGCGTATCCCGCAGATTGATATCGGTGCCGGGATACAGGCCGTACAGATGCGATACGTGCCGATGGCCCGGTTCCGCCTCCGCAAAAGGCTTGCTCCACTCCATCAGCCGCCCGTCATCATCGATTTGATATGGAAGGAGCCGCTCCAGCGCGCTCCGCAGCTCTTCCTGCAGCTCCCGGTCGATCTCCAGCAGCTCGGAGGCTTCAAGGCAATGACGGAAAAGTTCGCGAATCAGCGCCATATCCATCGTGGACCCTGCCGATACGCTGCACGGCACGCCTTCCTTCGTCAAGAACTGATTCTCCGGCGATGTCGACGGGCTGGTAACCAGATGTCCCTCACCGTTTTCGATCAGCCAATCCAGGCAAAATAGCGCCGCCTCCCGCATGAGAGGATAAGCCGTGTTCCTTAAGTACTCCGGATCCGGGTTGAATACATAGTGCTCCCATAGATGGCGGCACAACCAAGGGCCGGCCATCGGCCAAAACGCCCACATGGCCCTTCCATTGCTTGGATTAGCCATTCGCCATAGGTCAACATTATGATGTGCGGCCCATCCCCGGGCATTGTAATGAATTTTGGCCGTCCGTGCTCCGCTGACGGCTAGCTCCCGGACCATTTGGATCAGCGGTTCATGACATTCGCTCAGATTGCCCGTCTCCGCTGCCCAGTAGTTCATCTCCGTATTGATATTGGTCGTATAATTGCTGTTCCAAGGCGGCTGAACATGAGGGTTCCACAGCCCTTGGAGATGCGCCGGCTGGGTTCCGGGGCGGGAGCTTGCCATCAGCAAATATCGCCCGTATTGGAACATCAGCGCCTCCAGCGATGGATCCTCCTGACCTCCGGCGTAAGCCGCCAGGCGCTGATCCGTCGGGATCGCCTCCATCCGGGCACGATGCTCGGCATCGCCCAGCTCCACCGCCACCCGTCCGAAGAGCGCCCGATGCTCCTCCGTATGCCGCAAACGCAAGGCTTCGTCATCGTACCCTGCAGCGGCTTCAAGACGGGCGCTGCACAGTCTTGCCGGATCGCTCCCCTTAGCCCCCGGCATGACGTCAAAGCCTTCGAAGTCCGTGGCTGCCGCAACATGCAGCGTCACGGCACCGGCACCGGTAACCGTCAAGACATCGCCGTTTATGCCGATGCGGCCCCCATCCGCCCGGACCGCGACCTGCATTTCATATCGGAGCCCACTCCCTTCCTCGTATAATACCGATTGGGGGTGGTCACCTCGGTAGTTATCCGCGATGTGCGTCGGCGCATGTCCGAACAGCCGCATAACGCCGCCGGGCGTAATTTCAGTCTCATATCTCAGAGGCGACTGCAGCTTCAGCTTCAGATGAATGCTCCCTTCGGCACTGCCCGTATACCGGATCACCGCGATCTGGTCCGCCGCGCTGATAAACATCTCCCTTTGAAAGCGCTCACCTCGCCCGGTCCGAAACACTACCGAAGCAACCCCATTGCCCAGATCCAGCTCGCGCCGGTAATCCGACTGCCCGTCATCGATCCCCGTTTGTTCGATCAGCAGGTCCCCGAGCGGTAAAAAGGCTTCCGTATTCCGGCCAACCATCCGTTCCTCAATCAGCTTCTCGGCCTCCGCATATTTCTCGGAAGCGATCAATTCCCTGGCCGCTTGCAAATAACGAAGCGCCTCGTAATTGTTCGTATCCCTCGGGAATCCGGACCAGAGTGTATCCTCATTCCATTGAATACGCTCCTCCTGAATGCCCCCGAACACCATTGCGCCAAGGCGTCCGTTCCCTAGAGGAAGCGCCTCTTCCCATACGGAAGCCGGCTTGTCGTACCATAGCTTATAGGATCTGCTCGGATTCGTTTCCAGCTTGATCTCCTCCTTTTCGCGTAACGTGCATCATCTCATAGTCGTCGATTTGCCATTGTGCGCCAAGCGAGTTCTTGTTCTCCTAATGATTTCTTCTTGATTGTATTTCTCCATTTTGAGGGCAGACCCTCCCATTTGCGAACCTGTTACTGAAAAATATTAAATGTCCTGCGCCGAGGTTGGTCCCCGAAATCAGAACCACCCGTCAAACGGGTGGTTTGCTCTTGGGGTATAACCCCTTGTTGCCAAACTGCGCCTAAAGACGCTAGCCTGACAATAAAATTGTTCAGGCTCAGTGTAATTTGTCACTTTCACTTACCAGTTAAACTGGTTTACTTCTTCTTGTTACTGTTTTTGCTGAATGGGTCTTCATACTCTTTCACACTCAGTTTATCAATTGCTTGGTCATGTGCTTCTTGCTCACGGATATATTTTGCCACGGTGGCTTCATTCAAGCCCACTGTGCTGACGTAGTATCCCTCCGCCCAGAATTTTCGATTACCATATTTATACTTCAAGCTAGCATGCTTCTCGAATATCATGAGTGAGCTTTTCCCCTTCAGGTATCCCATAAATGATGATACTGAGATTTTTGGGGGAATTGCTACCAACATATGTACATGATCGGGCATCATGTGACCTTCGATTATCTCCACTCCCTTGTATTTACATAATCGTTTGAATATTTCGATTAAGTCTTTCCTCACTTGATTATAAATCTCTTTCCGTCTATACTTCGGGGTGAACACAATGTGGTACTTGCACATCCACTTCGTGTGAGCTAAACTATAGCTCTTGTTTGCCATCTAAGACCATTCCTTTCATTATTGAGCCTGAACATCTCAATTTTATCGGAATGGTCTTGTTGGTCAAACCTCGATCCCTCCACCCGCATAGCGGGTGGTTTTTTGTTTCGCACGCTTCGCGAGCTCAACTGGCTAAAGCCGCAATAAGAAGGGGCCTGCACGAGGCCGGCCCCTTCTTGAACTTTAGCTGTTCCACAGCTCGACGCGCTGACGCACAAGCTCGGTATATTCCTTCTCCATTTTTTCCGCTCCGGCATCGTTCAGTTCCTTGATGAACTGATCATACAGCTGATCGAATTTCGCCGGATCGGCCAGAATGATTTCCGGAATGCGCTTGCGTGTAATCTCTTCCACTTTTTTGTACGTAATATTAATGTTGGAGTCGCTTGGCACCGGAATGTTGTAAGCTACGCCCCACGGCTTCACAGGGAATTCTTCCTTCTTCGGCCACAGGTCCTTCCACATTTCAACGCCGTAAGCCTTCAGCGTTTCCTTGGCGGATGGCGTGTAGTTCTCCTTGATCGTTTCCGGGAAGTTCGTCGTATAGTAGTTGCCCGTCGAATCCTTCACGCCGTCGCCATAGCGCGGGAAGATGGCGTTATACAAACCGATGCCCGTTTCTTTAGTGAAGTTGGCATTGTCATAGGTTTTGCGCTCCTGGACCTCTTCCGGAATGACGCGCTTGCCGTCCACGACGTTATAATGCTCGCCCTCAATACCCCAATTCATCAAAATTTGCCCTTCCTCGGAAGCCAGGTAATCCAGGAACTTGATAATCCGAACCGGATCCTTCGCGGAAGACGTGATGCCTACACCCCATCCGGCGACATAACCGGTATCCTGGAACGTTGCATCCTTCGTCGATTCATCCAGCTGGATCGGGAATCTCGCATAGGTGCGGTTCTCCTTGCCGGCGGATCTCAGCGCGTTCGTTGCATTGCCGAAGCCCCACTCCTGGTCAATCACGCCGAGCACGCGGCCGGAGGAAATCTTCGCTTCATATTGGTCCGTCTTCTGAACGAACGTTTCTTTATCCAAAAGGCCCGAAGCATTCATATGGTTCAGCCAGCGGAAGTACTCTTTCTCTTCCGGACGCTTGTAGTGCAATTTAGCTTCCGTCGTCTCCGGATCGATGTAGTATTCACCGTCATCGGATACGCCGGTTGCGATAAACGCCGGGTTCGTCACGGAGATCATGATTCTCCATCCGTCCGCATTCAGCGTCAGCGGAATCGTTGGCTGGCCGTCAATGGTCGGATGCTTCTCATAGTACTCTTTCAGTGCATTCTCGTAGTCCTTCACCGTCTTGAGCTCAGGATATCCAAGCTCCTTCAGCACTTCATGCTGAATCTGGAACGTGCCTCCGGCATCAAGCGCTTCATGATCCACCGCTGCAAGCGTCGGCAGAACATAGATGGCTTCGTCCTCGTTGCTCCACTTCAGACGGCTCATGTAATCGCCGTACACCTTCTTGATATTCGGCGCATGCTCTTCGATCAGATCCGTCAGATCAATAAAAGCGCCCGCATCCACGAACAGGTTAGCGTCACCCTTAGCAAACACCAGGTCCGGATACTCACCGCTCGCGACCATCAGCGGCAGCTTCTGGTTGGAGCCGTCAACTGCATATTCGGCTTGAATCGTAACACCGGTTTTCTCGGTCAACTTCTTGCCGACGGCATCCTGCATGTTCACCCAGTTTGCATTGGAGTCCGCGCTGTAATAGGTCATCGTCATCGGCTCCAGCTTCTCTTCCTGCTGGGCATCCGTTCCGCCGTTTTCTTTTTGTCCGCCGTTTGCGCTATTGCCGCTGTCACCGCCGCATGCTGCAAGAACGAACGTTGCCATCATCATGACCGCTAACAGCAACGATATTCTCTTCTTCTGTTTCATTGCTTTACCCCCTAATCTAAAGTGTAAATAATCTATCGTTTAACAGGCATAAGGGCCTGCTTGATAGCTGTAAGCCATCAGCTTTTTACTGCGCCAAGCGTCATGCCCTTCACGAAGTAACGCTGCAGGAACGGGTAGACGATCAGGATCGGAACCGTTACCACAATCGTAATGGCCATCTTAATCGATTCCGGAGATACCTGTTTCACGATCTCGGCCATGTTCTGGCCGGTCATCATGCCGCTTTGCTGACCCTGCGTGCTCTGCAGCACCTTCATCAGCTCGAATTGAAGCGTTGTCAGATGAGGCGCGGAGCCGTTGTACAGATACGTATCGAACCAGGAGTTCCACTGCCCGACGGCCAGAAACAGCGCAATCGTTGCGAGCACGGGCTTGCACAGCGGAAGGATAATCCGGTAATAAATCGTAAAATCATTGGCGCCGTCCAGCTTGGCCGATTCCTGCAAGGAATACGGCAGGCCGTCGATGAATGACCGGATGACGAACACGTTGAACGCGCTTACCATTCCCGGAATGATGTAGACCAGGAACGTATTCATCATGTTCAGATCCCGGATCAGAATAAATACCGGTATCATGCCGCCCGAGAAATACATCGTCAGCGCAAGAAAAGTCGACATGAACTTTCTGCCCTGAAAATCGACCCGGCTCAGCACATAACCGAGCATCGTGCCGCTAAGCAGGCCGAGCAGCGTTCCCGCCAGCGTCCGAAGGACCGTAATTTTCGCTCCGGTGAGCAGTCCTTCGTATTGAAAAATCTGTACGTAATTTTCGAAAGTGAATTGACGGGGCCATATCGTAATTCCTCCGCGAACCGTATCGACGGAGTCGTTCAAGGAAATGGCCAGTACGTTTAAAAAAGGATATAAGGTCACGATCATGACAAGCGTCATAAACGTGTAGTTCACAATATCAAACACCCGGTCGGAGAGCGAGGGCTTGAATGCTGCTTTGGTACGTGCCATGCGGGTCCCTCCTCCTTACATAATCGATTGCTTGGTAAATTTTTTGAAAACGCCGTTCGCGATGAGCAGCAGGATGATGCTGACGATCGAGTTGAACATCCCGATGGCCGTACCGAAGGAAAAGCGTCCCATGCCAAGCCCGTAATTCAATGCATAGAGATCCAGGACCTGGGAGTAATCCACCACCAGCGGGTTGCCGAGCAGGAACTGCTTCTCGAAGCCGATGCTGATCAGATGTCCGATCGACATGATCAGCAGGATCGCAATCGTCGGCGCAATGCTTGGAATCGTAATATGCCAAATCTGACGGATGCGGCTTGCGCCGTCGACCTTGGCGGCCTCAAACTGCTCTTGGTCGATGCCTGAAATCGCTGCCAAATAGATGATCGCGTTCCAGCCCATTTCCTTCCACAGATCCGAGCCGGTTACGATATACCAGAACCAGCTTCCCTGCGCCATGAACTGAATCGGCTGGTCGATGATGCCGAGCCACATCAGCAGCTGATTGACAGCGCCTCCATCAACGGACAGCATTTTGGTCACGATCCCGGCCACAACGACCCAGGATACGAAATGGGGAAGATACGAAATCGTCTGAACCGTCCGTTTAAAAACGCTTCCACGAAGCTCATTGAGAAGCACAGCGAACAGGATCGGAATCGTGAAGCCGACGATCAGCCCCATAAAGCTCATAGCCAGCGTATTTCGCAAAACCAGATAAAACTTTTCATCCGTAAACAGGGCCACAAAGTGATCGAACCCGACCCATTTTTGCTCAAATACGCTTCTGCCCGGCTTGTAACTTTGGAACGCCATGAGCCAGCCCCATATCGGCAAATAACTGAAGATGAACACGACAATGATGAAGGGCAGCGACATGCCGTACAGTATTTTCTGCTCCTTGAAAGTGGCCCAAAAGCCTTTCTTTTTCTTCTTTCTGGTGGCAGGTTGGACGCTGCCTTCTCTCTCTGTTACCGCTTTCAAGCCAACCCCTCCTCTCTTGTATACCCTGATGATAAACGAAGCCGCAGGAAGGGGGTACCCAAAGGATTCGTGCAAAAATCATATAAAAATTAGACATTGTTCCTCCCGATCCCGGCCATGTCCTATGGGGAGGGACAAACAAAAATAGACGCGCACCATAGACGCGTCTTCGGGCAGAATCAAGGCAGCCCTTACCTGCGGAAGCGAAAAGCACCGGCAAGCCTTGGCATCAAGCTGCAGCCGGCTATCCCGTCCAAGGCGTCCGCCGTGACGTGAGATAACACACTGCTCCCTTAAAGCTCCAGCTCTTTGCGATAATTCGACGGCGAGGTTCCAACATATTTTTTAAACTTGCTGTGGAAGTAATCCACGTTGGTATACCCTACCTTCTCCGCAACCTGGTACACCTTCATCCCCTGTTTCAGAAAATCCTTGGCCTTGTCGATTCGGACCTTATCCAGATACGTGTTAAAGTATTCACCTGTTGTATTTTTGAACATTTTGCCCAAGTAAGCGCTGTTGTAATTGAATACCGAGGCCAAGGTTTCCAGCTTAATATTGTCGCTGTAATTTCGTTGGATCAGGTCCAGTATGCGCTTCATCTCCTGATCCCGCCCCCCTCTGCCCGCCTGCCACACCAGCTCCTCCAGGAATTGGGCGGAGTGCCGGCACAGATCAAATACGGTCCGTTGGCGGAAGATTGCAGCTATCCGGTCCGAGTATTCCTTCGTTCGCGATTGCAGCTCGGTATGATGCAGCGTCAGCTTGTTATGCACGCTGGTCAGCAGCTCGACGAAAGCGCTCTTCATGTCCCCTTCGGTGTATTGATCCCGGATCATGCCCAAGGCGGCGGAGCGGAGCAGCTTCTGCTGAATGTCCGCGTTGCCGACATCCACTGCGTAATACAGCTGCTCCATGAACGGACCGGGCTCATACCCTTCCGATGGCTCAGCCCCGTTCTCGCCGCCGAAAGGCACCGACTCCGGGTATAGCAGCTCGCCAGGGGCATAGAAGAATCGCCGCCGCAGCAGCTTCTTGGCCGCATGGTAGGACTTGACGGTATCGGCGGCCTCCCGCACAGGCTGCCCCATGGCGGCCGTAATAGCGGCTCCGGCCGCGCTTGCTGCCGTCTCGAGCCGGTCCTGCAGCTCTTTCCTTCCGGAGGCGGACAGCACCGGTACCGGCATAAGCAGACCGAGGAAGCCATGCAACGAAAATACGATGCCGCTGCCCTCCCTCTCGAAGGCTTCCACCAGCTTTTCCTTCAGGAGGCGATCCGGTTCATCGCTCGATTCATCGGAGCCGTGAACATAAACAAGTGCAACCTGATAATGGTCCCAAGCAAGTCCCAGCTGCTCGGCCAGCTGGCGGGATGCCGCATCCACTCCCGCCTCCTGTTCCTGCCGGAGCCAGGATTGAATGAGCTGCTCGCGGCTGATTTCCGAGGCGGCCTGATTCAGCGCCATCCACTGACGCTCCTGCTCGATCGTTTCCTTCATCTGCATCAGGTAAGCGGACAGCTCATCCTCATCTACCGGCTTGAGCAAATATCCGTCAACCCGATGGGAGATAGCCCGCTTGGCATAATCGAAATCGGCGTAACCGCTGAGGATCAGAAGATGAATCGCCGGATCGACGGAGCGGACCGCCTCGATCAGCTGCAGACCGTCCATGCCCGGCATGCGAATGTCCACAAGCATGACGTCCGGCGCATAACGCTTGTGCTTCTCAAGCGCTTCGTTTCCGTTGGCAGCTGTGTCCACGACCTCGTACCCCAGCTCGCTCCAAGGCACGATACTCTTCAAACCTTCACGCAGTTTAGGCTCATCATCCACGATCAGCACTTTAATCATCGATTTCTCCTCCTGTCGGAATACTGAATTCTATACGGGTGCCCTCTCCCGGCTCGCTATAAATGGCCAAGCCGGATTCGGGGCCATAAGTCAGCTGGAGTCTGACATGCACGTTGCGCAAGCCGATTCGGCCGCCCTCATGCTCGTCGGATTCATTCAGGAAGCTGTGTATCATCTCGAGCCGTTCCGGAGTAATGCCTGCCCCGTTATCCTCGGTTACGACGAGAATCATGCCACGCTGGGCTGTAACCCTAACCCGGATAAACGTGCCGTCTTCCTTGTGGTCCATGCCGTGAATGACGGCATTTTCAACGAGAGGCTGGATAATCAGCGGAGGGATCCTGACCGGCTCGGCATCCGGATCCACCTCCAGCTCATATTTCAACCGGTCTTCATATCGAAATTTCTGAACGTCCAGATAGCATCGCACCATCTCGATTTCGTCCTTGATCGTCGTCTTTCCGCTTCCGACCTCAAGATTGCTGCGCATCATCTTCCCGAGCAGCCGGACGATTCGGGCGATCTCGCGCTCGCCCTTCAAATGGGCCTCCATCCGTATCGCTTCCAAGGCATTGAACAGGAAATGGGGATTGATCTGACTGGCCATCATTTTAAACTTGATTTCACTTTGCTTCTGCTCCAAGCGCCGCTTCTGCAAATTGGATTCCTGCACTTCGTTCATCAGCTCATTAATGCTTCCGACCATGGAGTTGAACTGGCGGGACAATTGCCCGATCTCGTCTTTGCCGTCAATCTCCATCGCCACGGCAAGGTTGCCCGTCCCTACCTTTGTAATATGCTTGCTAAGCCTTAGCAGGCGGTTTGAAATGAGCGAGGAGAAGCTGTAGATCAGCAGGACGGCCAGCACCAGGCTAATGATGATGACCGTCATCACCAGCCGGTTAATCCGGTTCGCTTCGGCTACGATGCTGTCGATGGAGAAGATCGAGATAATTCTTAGGCTGTTCTGCCCCATCTCCGGATTCAGCGGTTCAATGAGCACCTTGGATGCTTCACGATCAATGACCGCCTCGTAGGACCCGCTCGGTTGATAAACCGCGCCGGAATCATCATGGATTTCGGACAGCGTCCTGCCGTAAAGATCCGGGCGGTTGGCAGCAACGATATTGTTCTTGCTGTCCGCTATGATCGTGTAGAACGATTCCTGATTCAGAATCGTATTCAGCATGCCCGTGTTGACGTTGATAACCAGCACGCCGCGGTTGTCTTTGCTCCCCAGGTCCACTCCCTTGATCAGGCTGAGGTAGTGCTTCCCGTCACGCTCATCAACAATATAATCCCAGTGAATGACGCCGATATTTTCCTGGGCCCGGACGTACCATTCCGCCTGCCGGATCTCTTCTTCCGGATAGATGAATTCCCAGTTGTTCAGCATGGTCTGGTTCTCGCTGTAAAAGCGAATGTTGGAGATCTCTTTATACATCTGCTTCGCCTGCTGAAGATCCGGATAAGCACGATAGGCGACAAACACATCGTATACGCTTTCATATTGGCGGTTGGCCAGGTTTTTGAGCCGCTCATCATATGAAAGCCGGTAGGATAGATCATCCGACACGTTAAGCACCTCTGTCGACCGCTTCTTCACCCGGTCCACGTTCTGGTACGCTTGCTCCAAGGCATTGTTAAATGCAAACTTACGGAGCTCTCCCGTCAGGAAAATGCTGACGATTGAAACCGGAACAAATACGACCACGACAAAGGATAAAATCAATTTCGTTCGGATTTTCATATCATTCATCAGTTGAATGAAATACGATAACATCGAATGGTTTTCGCTCCTGTCTTACATAGACGTCGGCAGATCCGAGGAAACGGTTACAAATAATTGCCGATGGTGGCCCAAACTCCCTGCCGCTCCCCAATTATATCAGGATAAACACCCCTTCTTGATCAACCAAAAGATGGAAGAAGCCCGACTCCAGCACAGGGCTGGTCCGGGCTCACCTTCCTTATTAACAAGCAGCCAATCTTGCGCTTCCGAAAACTATCCTTTCAACTGAACGGCGAATTCCGCTTTCCGGCCCCCGGCCACGTCAATCCGGCCTTCCGCCAGAGTCGCCCCTTCTCCGTCTACGGAGACAGCTTCGCCCGTGCCGTACAGCTTCACGGAGAACGGCTTGCCGCTGCCTTCGGATGTCAGGCTAATCCGGTTTCCAACACGGACAGCGCGTACGGACAGTTCAATCTGACCTTCCATGTTGCGTACCGTTACCGATGCCTCTTGGCCATCTTCCAAGGCATACAGCCCCAGCTCCACTCCGTCTGCATAGTCATAATCCGGCCGGTTGTCGTTAGCGCCCAGCGCCAGGAAAGAGTTGCCCCGTACAAAGAGCGGCAGACTGAGGAAATCATAGGTCTCCTTGCGCCATGAACCGCCTTCCACCGTTTCGCCGGTCAGCAGATGCGTCCAGCGCCCGTGCGGAAGATAATACGATACTTCTCCCTTCTCGCTGAAGACCGGAGCAACCAGCAGCGAGTCGCCAAGCATATATTGACGGTCCAGCATTTCGACGGCCGGGTCTTCAGGGAATTCCAGGAACATGGCCCGCATGCTCGGAATCCCGTGCTCCGAGGCTTGAACCGCTGTATTGAACAGATACGGCATTAGACGGCTCTTCAGCTTCGTGAAGAAGCGCGTAACATCGACGGCCTCTTCGTCGTATGCCCAAGGCACCCGGTAGGACGTGCTGCCGTGCAGGCGGCTGTGGCTCGACAGGAGACCGAACGCCAACCAGCGCTTGAACACATGGGCCGGCGCCGTATTCTCGAAGCCGCCGATATCATGGCTCCAGAAGCCGAAGCCGCCTAGGCCGAGCGACAAGCCGCCGCGAAGGCTCTCCGCCATGGATTCGTAATCGGCGTAGCAATCGCCGCCCCAGTGAACCGGGAACTGCTGTCCGCCAACCGTAGCGGAACGCGCGAATACGGCCGCTTGATTTTTCCCGAATTTCTCCACAAGCACTTCGAATACCACTTTGTTGTAGAGCTGGGTGTAATAATTGTGCATTTTATGCGGATCGGATCCGTCGAAATATACGACATCGGTTGGAATCCGCTCGCCGAAATCCGTTTTGAAGCTGTCCACGCCCATGTCCGCCAGCTCGCGGAGATATCCTGCATACCATTCGCATGCATCCGGATTCGTGAAATCCACAAGCGCCATCCCCGGCTGCCACAGATTCCACTGCCACACGTCGCCGTTAGGCTTCTTCACGAGATATCCCTTCTCCCGTCCTTCCTCAAAAAGGCGCGAGCGCTGGGCGATATACGGGTTGATCCATACGCAAATTTTCAGGCTCTTCTCTTTCAGGCGCTTCAGCATGCCTTCCGGATCCGGGAATACTTCCTCATCCCATTGGAAATCGGTCCAATTCAGCCCCTTCATCCAGAAGCAGTCGAAATGGAAGACGTGCAAAGGAATGTCGCGCTCCAGCATCCCGTCCACGAATGAATTGACCGTAGCTTCGTCATATTGTGTCGTGAACGAGGTTGAGAGCCACAAGCCGAAGGTCCAGGCCGGAGGCAGCGCCGGCTTGCCTGTCAGATTCGTATATTTATCGAGCACGCCTTTCGGATCGGGACCATCGATGATGAAGTACTCCAGCGACTCGCCTTGAACGCTGAACTGCACCTTCTTCACCTTCTCGGAGGCCACCTCGAAGGAGACGAGATCCGGCTGATTCACGAATACGCCGTAGCCTTTGTTCGTGATGTAGAACGGGATGTTTTTATAAGCCTGCTCGGAGCTTGTGCCCCCGTCCTGATTCCAGATGTCGACGGTTTGGCCGTTCTTCACGAAGGACGTGAAGCGCTCGCCAAGCCCATATACCCATTCGCCTACGCCAAGATCCAGCTCCTCGCGCATGTAGGTCTGTCCGCCGTCCTCAACGATGTGGGCGATCGATTTGAAGCCGCTGCCCGTGATACGCTCGTCTCCACGATAGAAATGAACCGACCACTGCGGGCCTTTCTTGATGACGACACTCAAATTTCCGCTGCGAAGCACAGCCTCCTCGTCATTCTCCTCAATAACTGCATGGCTGCCTTCTTCCTTATACAGCTCGAATGCCGGTCCAAGGTCGCGTACGCCTGCATAATGAACAAGCTTGACGCCGATCACGCCCGGAGCCGGAGAATGGAACTGCACGGTAATGAGCTGCGCGTTGATAGTTGCTCCTCTGCCTGGAATCGGGGCTGTCGAGGCGTACGCTGTGAGCGTGTTGCCTTTCACTGCAAAATCATAGGCCTGTACCGCTCCTGCAATCGAGAAGCCTTCACGTACCAGCCAGTTGCCGTCCGTAAATTTCATGATAGGAACCGCCTTTCTATATTCTGAAAATTGATTATTGGGTTGAAAGCGTTATAATATCATTATACTGATATATTTTTAATGGAACTATCAATATTCGGTCATTTTATAGCACAATCTTGACGTTTAGATGCAACCCATTCATTTCCTGAAAAGCCCGAAGGAGGATTCAAGCATGGATCAAACGCTGCACCGGTCCCTCAAAGAAAGCAAGGCTCATGGCAGCGAACGCTTTCCGTTCGGGATTTACTGGTACCAATTTGCCCCGGGGGCTCATGTTGTAGACTCCCACTGGCATACGGAATCCGAAATCTTCTATTGCATCGAAGGCGAGGTGTTGTTCCAAATCAACGATACCGAATATGTTCCGGTTCGCGCTGGCGAAGCCCTGTTTATCGACGGCTCCGATATCCATACCGGCCACGCCCGAGGGGATCAAGGCTGCAGCTTCTGTGCCATGGTATTCGATTTCGGCATGCTCGCAAGCGCCCAGTACGATGCGCTCCAGGAAGGCATGATCGTTCCCTTTCAGGAACGGAAGGCCACCTTTCCTAGGCTGATTACCTCCGAGACGGATGGTGCGCTACTCCAGCATATCAAGGACATGATCGCCTTATCCAAACAGCCGCCGCCCGGTTATGAAGCCGCAATCAAAGGCCATCTGTACCTTATGCTCCATCACGCCGCCGCATCCGGCAGGCTGGTGAACCGCAGCCGTTCCGATGCGGCCGATACATCAAGAACCGAGCGGCTGAAGAAGGTGATCGTCTATATTCAAAACAACTACCATCGCCCGATTCGAATCAGCGAGCTGGCCGACCTGATCCCGATGAGCGAGGGTCAATTCTGCCGCTTCTTCAAATCGATGACCGGTCAGACGCCGGTAGATTATATGAACTCCTATCGGGTGCGGCAGGCAGCGGAGCTGCTGCGTCAGCCGGAACATAAAATATCCGACATCGCACTCGATGTCGGATTCGGGCATATCAGCTATTTTGTTCGGGTATTCCGCAAAATCATGAACTGCACGCCTTCAGAATATCGCAAAAACTTATAATTTCGGGGGTACTGGCTCTGCCCTCGTTCTTAATATATTTCACCAGCGTCTCTACATTATAATAAGCAGTGGCGATATTGTTCTGGCTGTTCATCTGCTCGGGGTCTTATTTATATCGTGCTCGTCGCCGGCTTCGGCTTCAGGGCCGCCTGTTCGGAGCCCTAGGGATCTGCATTCCCATATTGATCGGAACCGTTATACATAGTCTCCCGTAAGATTCGTATCCTTTGCGGGGATCGCAGCAGATAACGCCAACGAAGGACAACAAAATGGTCAACAACCAGCGAACAAGCAAAACACGCCGTTTAAAGCGAGAGTCTCGCTCTAGAACAGCGTTCCTAATATATTGGTGACCGATTATTGCCGGACCTCCCTATGGATCCGGACAAACGGACAGCGAATCGGAGACTCGGCGCTGTCGTCAAGGAAATATTGCTTCCATTCGTAATTGTCTTCTTGTCCGTACAAATTCAAATCCGGGTGCGGCGGCACGGCATCATACGCCTCTAGGCGTTCCCTGATCAGCTTCTTGGTCCGCTGAGCCTGCCGGGCTTTGGCGTTGAATTGCCGCAAAACCCAGCGCGGCGTGAACGCAAGCATCATGCAAGGAAAATGCCGGCTCCTGCGCTTCTCATGCGCCGGCGTCCCGCAGTAAACGAAATACGGCTCGCCGCCATAACAAAATTCCCATAAGTGATGTGACGGCTCATCCGGTATGGACTCGGGCCATGGCTGCGGGTCATACGCTGTTGCCCGGCTCAGCAGAGCCCAGAACAGCCTCTCGTAATATTCGACGCCATTGCGGCCGTCCCCATCCTTTCCGGTATGGATCATAACCACCAGCGATGTATAGTTTCCGTATTCTCTTGAATGGAGCCCATACTCATGAAGCAGTGAAGCTAATTCACCGGATGCTTCCTCGATTGAATACCTGCTAAGGTTGAGAAAGCCGTATCGGAAATGCTTCAAAGCATGGCCCTGAACGGCCGGAATACAAGGGAATTTGGCGGTCTTATCCGTCATTTTCGCTATCAGGCTGTCAGCGGCTTCAAGCTGCCAGGCCTCCGGCAGATGAAACAAGGCATCCGTATCCAGCAGTGTTGTCCGTGTGCTCATTACCAGTCCCTCCCCTTTCTTCAGCATATAGGGGGGAACAAAAATAGGTGACTGTACCAGCCAAAATTAACATGATTTTAGAAAACCGTTTCACGAAGCTTGAACTTTCTGATATCTTAAGTAGAGAAGAAAATTACCATTCCAGGCTTACGCCTTAATTACCATAGAGAGGATTCTTTCACATTATGTCTAAACCCCTGCTAAACGATCAGATTCAAAATGCCAAGCCGGCCAAAAAGCCGAGGCCTACCGCACCGCCCGTTCGACTGTTCGCGCTAGGAGGGCTTGGGGAAATCGGCAAAAATATGTATGGCGTCGAGTTCAAAAACGAAATCATCCTCATTGATGCCGGCCTGAAATTTCCCGATGCCGAAATGAGCGGTGTCGACTACATTATTCCGGATATCCGGTATTTGATTGAAAACAAGCATAAAATTAAGGGTCTGTTCCTGACGCATGGCCATGAGGACCATATCGGGGCTATCCCTTATGTGCTTCGTCAAATTCAGATGCCGATATTCGGAGGCCCTTTGACCATCGGATTGGTCCGTGCCAAGCTTGAAGAGCATCGACTGCTGGATCAAAGTGATCTGCGGCTCTTCCATGAGGACGAGACCATCTCTTTCAAGCATCTGTCCGTTCATTTCTTCCGGACAACCCACAGCATTCCGGACGCCTTTGGCATCGTTGTCGAAACTCCATACGGTCCTGTTGTACATACCGGGGATTTCAAATTCGATTTCACGCCGGAGGATAAGCCCGCCGATCTTCATAAAATATTAAAGCTTGGCGCACGCGGCGTACTCGCGCTGATGGCGGACAGCACAAACAGCGAACGCGACGGCTTTACGCCTTCGGAGCGTACGGTAGGCGACTCCATTCTCCGCCTGTTCCATGAGTGTCCCGGACGGATCCTGTTTGCCACATTTGCCTCCAACGTCCACCGGCTGCAGCAAGTTGTGGAGGCTGCCATCCGAACCAAACGGAAAATTGCCATCGTCGGACGCAGCATGGAGAAGGTATTCGTCATCGGGCAGGAGCTCGGTTATATTCGCATGCCTGAAGGCATGCTGATTGACGTCAAGGCAGTCAACCGTTACCGTGACGACCAGGTGCTGATTATCTGCACCGGAAGCCAAGGCGAACCCAATGCGGCTCTTACGCGCATCGCTTCCGGGGCGCACCGGTCCATTCAAATTCATCCGAACGATACGGTCATCTTCTCGTCCTCGCCGATTCCGGGGAATACCCAGAACGTGAACCGCAGCATCGATCTGTTGATGCGTGCCGGCGCGGAGGTTAAATACGGCTCGATTCTTGACATTCACACATCCGGGCACGGCTGCCGGGAGGATCTGAAGCTGATGATCAGCAGCCTGCGCCCTAAATATTTTGTGCCGATCCATGGAGAGTACCGGATGCTGCTGAATCACCGGCATCTGGCCACTCAGGTTGGGGTTCCGGACAGCAGCGTCTACTTGCTGAATATCGGCAATACGCTGTCGATCTACCGCAATTATGCAAAGAAAGGGCGCAACATTCCTTCGGGGGATATCTACATTAATAACGGCGAACTGCGCAAGCATGAGAAGGAGCTGCTTGAGGAACGGGTGCAGCTGGCCCATGACGGGGTTGTGATCGTTGCGATCACCATTAATCCGGAAACACGGAAGCTCCTGTCCGGCCCGGAGCTGATTACCCGCGGCTTTGTGTATATGCAGGACTCCAAGCCGCTGCTGCGTCGAGCCGAAGCAATGCTCCGCAAGCAGCTGAACAAAGCCGGAGAGCAGCGTGAATATAACCGCGCGGTCTGGGAGCAGATGACGAACACGGCCCTTAACCGTTATTTCAAACGGGAGCTGGGACGAAGCCCATATATTATGCCGTCAATAATGGAAGTATAATTGTAGAATATAGACCCAGAGTACAATTCCATCCATCCGGCTCAAACGAACCAAGGGGCATTCCGAAGGTCTTCAGACCTGATCGGAATGCCCCTTGTGCTCGTTTAATGGCCAACTGCCGATTTTATCGCATACCGGCTGGAGAAGGCTTCAGAGTCCCTGCACTTACTCATCCGCCAGCTCCAGCCCCTTGGTCTCTTTCCCCAGCAGGAGCACTCCCAGCGCCCCAATCAAAATCGTCACAAAGAACATGACAAAAATCAATTCGATACGGGTTCCCTGCTGCTTCAAAACGCCAACAAGCAGCGGTGCAATAACGCCGCCAATCCGGCCGAAGGAGGTCGCAAGCCCTACGCCGGTCGAACGAACCTTCGTCGGGTAAAGCTCCGGACTGTATGCGTACAATCCGCCCCATGCTCCGAGATTAAAGAAGGACAGGCAGATGCCCGCAGCCAGAAGCGAAGCCTCGGTATTCGCGTAACCGAACCAGATCGCGCTGATGGCCGTAAAGACCAAATACGTGACCAGCACGAATTTCCGCCCGAACCTTTCGATAAAGTAAGCGGCCGTAAAATAGCCCGGCAATTGAGCCAGCGTCATAATCAGCACGTACTGGAAGCTTTTGACCAGACTGAAGCCCTTGTCTACCATGACCGTCGGGAGCCACAGGAACATGCCGTAATAGGAGAAGACCACCGTAAACCACAGCACCCACAGCATGATGCTCGTGCGCCGATGCTCGGTCGACCAAACCGAGGCTACGCGCTCTCCAAACGATAGCCTCCGGGCGCTCTTCTGCCGCATATACCGCGGCGAATCCTCGATTGCGCGGCGAAGGTACAGCGCGTAAATGGCCGGCAGCGCCCCAATGACAAAGGCCGTTCGCCATCCATAGTCCGGAATGACGAAATACGCAATCAATGCGGATAAGATCCACCCCGCAGCCCAGAAGCTCTCGAGCAGGACAACCGCTCTTCCCCGTTCACGGACCGGCATGCTTTCCGAAACGAGGGTGGAGGCCACCGGAAGCTCTCCCCCAAGACCGAACCCTGCGATAAAGCGCAGCAAGCACAGCATGATAAAGCCGGTGGCCAGTGCCGAAAGACCGCTCGCGATCGAGAAAATAAGCAGCGTCCAGAGTAAAATATTTTTGCGTCCGTATTTATCCGCTAGAAAACCGGCCATCGCCGCACCGAATACCATCCCGATCGACGTCGTGCTTGTCAATATCCCGACCTGCTGCGAGCTCAGCGACCATTCTGCGGCGAGGGCGGCGACAACAAACGAGATCATCCCCACATCCATGGCGTCAAACATCCAGCTGATGCCGGCGCTGAACAGGAGCTTACGCTGCTTCGGCTCCTTTAACAGCCCCATCCTTCCGTTACTCATGCTAAACCGCTCCTTTCTTAAGATATCAGACAGTATAAACTTCGCGGCGTCAGCTTTCTGATATCGCAAGAGAAACTACCGCTAAACGCGGTCGTGTCTTCTTTGAATGTACGTCGATAGACGTTTTTCTTACCTTTTTATAATGTAGTGGATTGCTAGAACGGTAGCAAGACTTAATCGTTGTACCGATGCCAATTGTGCAATGACACCCTTAAACAATTTTATATTGCCCCAAGAAAAGGATAATTTGGACATGGAGCGAATATATTGTTATCAGGCTTCCTATAAATGGTGACAATTCCAAAGCTAATCTAGTGAAATTGAGAGAAATTGGTTATTTTTGACTTGAACAGCTTTGCCTTTTCGTTTATTGTGAAAGAAAGCAAGTCACTTCATTTGGTGTGATTCGTTAGGAACGTTAACAAAGGAGTTATTTAAGTATGTACACGGAACAAGATATTTGGATTGTGCTTACAGGCACGGGCACCTGGTTTAGCAGAATGATCCAATATTTCACGAAAGCCCCGCTAAATCATGCATCCATCGCGTTTGACTCCGAATTACGCGAAGTGTACAGCTTCGGGCGGAAGAAAGCGAACAACCCCTTCAATGGCGGCCTCGTTCGTGAAAATCTCCGCGACCCCTTCTTCTATTCCTCTGCGTGTGCCGTCTACCGCTGTCGTGTCAGTCATGAGGATTACCAGAGGATGTACAATCTTGTTAAAGAAATGATGCGAAACCAGGATCGGTATAAATATAATCTGCTTGGACTGCTAGGCATTTTATTTCGGCTTCATATCGACCGCGACGATGCGTATTTCTGCTCCCACTTTGTCGCGAAGGTCTTCGAACAGGCCGGTCTTCGACCGGTGAACAAGCCATGTCATTTGGTGACGCCTGAGGATTTCTCCAACTCTCCGCAGCTGACGGAAGTCTACCGGGGGCCGCTGCACGGGTATCTTACGATGGACACGGTTTCTCCTCTGTCCTCACCGCCGACCTACACGCCGGTTACCACCAAAGGCATCAGCAAAATTTTCCGTATCGGCTAAACCGCGGGCTCCGTCCCCTGTCATCAGCCATTGGCTTAAAGCTTCATGATCTCTGCAACGGACACAAAGAGCAGCCGGGTTTCTCCCCCGGCTGCTCCTTTTGTATATCTGCAAGATCAAGCATTACGCAGACGGCGATTGATCCGTTACTTGCTCCAGAACCGGCTTTTCTACCGGATCGGCACTAGGTACAGCTTCCGCCTGCTGCTGCATTTTTCTACGCTTACGTCTTCGTTTGAAATAAATGCCAATCAATATTAAAGGAACCGCGATCAGGGCGATGTACAGGGATACATCCTTCACCATTCCTTCGGCTGCATTGCCATACAGGTAGAACAAAGTCCCCACGACATAAAATTTAGTCGCTCTACCCAAGGCCGCATAGGCCATCAGTCTCCAGAGCGGGAAGTTCAGACATCCGGACAAAATGGTAAATACCTTAAACGGGATCGGCGTAAACGAACCGATTAATATCGCAGCCTCGCCGTTTTTCTGAAACAGATTGGTTGCCGCGTCGATCCATTGCTTTTTCAAAATTTTATATAATACCGACTTCCCAAGCAGCTTTCCAATCGCGTACCCCAGCGGCGTTCCCAGCAAACATCCGATAAAGCCGTAAGTCGCTAGCCACAGCGCATCTTTCGGGTGAACAATACTCAAGGAAACCTGTAGAAAAAAGGCGGGAATCGGAAAAATCACGGCATCCGCAAATGAATGAATAAACAACCCTAAAGGACCAAAACTCCTTAAAAATTCCAAAATGTCCTGAAACATGTCTCAACCCCTATACATTTTTTCCTGCTTCTCTTTAGATCTGAATAAATTATAGCACATAATGATATGGGAAAGGACCCAGGCTGCTGTATACTTTTGCACGGCGCGAGTGAAAATGGTGCAAGCCTTTGCTCCTATCCAGTATATGCATCGAAGTCATATAACAACAAAAAAACCTTTCTTCCGGGGAAGAAAGGTTTAAGAAAATGCTCAAGCAGCCTGCGGCCGCTGGCCGAATCCAAAATGCATAAGCTTGCAGAAATTTGTGTTTTCTTTAATTCGCCGCTGTGCTGCGATGCGCGGAATGCCGGGTCGGTCCAACAAATTGATTAAGCGGGAAGCCGTTGCTTATCGCTTGGGTAATGAACGCTTTGGCCTGCTGCACAGCTTCACGGACCGTGAGGCCTTTAGCGAGCCCTGCCGTGATGGAGGCCGATGAGGTGCAGCCGGCACCGTGCGTATACTGGGTCAGAATCGCATCGGCTTCAAACCATTCGAAGGTTTTTCCGTCATAGAGCAGGTCCATGGCTTTGCCTTCGCGGATTTTGCCGCGGTCCTTAATCAGGACATGCTTCGCGCCGCGGCCATGAATGATCGCCGCCGCTTCCTGCATTTGCTCCAAGGTCGTAATCGGTCCGGATTTGGCAAGCTGGGAAGCCTCGAACAAATTCGGGGTTACGACATCCGCACGCGGCAGCAGGAACTCCAGCATGGCCTCCGTATTTTCCGGCTGCAGCACTTCATCCGTGCCCTTGCACACCATTACCGGATCGATCACGATGCGCTTCAGATCATGCTTGTCAATATACTTGGCGACCAGCTCGATAATATCAACCGAACCGAGCATGCCCGTCTTCATCGCGTCGATGCCGATGCCCTCGAGCACGGTCTTCAACTGGGTCTCCACGATGCCAAGCTCAACCGGAAAGACCTGGTGATCCCAGGTTGCCGGCTCCATGCAGACGATCGTCGTCAGCGCCGTCATGCCGTACACGTCAAATTCCTGAAACGTCTTGAGGTCCGCTTGGATACCCGCTCCGCCGCTTGTATCCGAGCCAGCTACCGTTAATGCTTTACGTATCGTCATGGTTCATGTTCCCTTCGCTAGTGAAATGGTTACTCTATTATAAAAAAAACTGCGATTTCCGTCTATCCTTGGCGAACGCGCTGATGCAGCGGCCTATGCTCGTGGATAACCCTGCAAGCACTCCGCATGCGGATCCCCATACGATCCCTCTTATTCCCGGATTTCCTTGAACTGATTATCCGATGTCGAAATCCGGGAATAAAGGGGCACGCTTCGCTTCTTCTGAGGGATTCCGCCTGCTCCGTTGATGCCCTTTGGGGATGGCGCTGGGTTGCAGGTATCCGGGGCTGAGCATCGCCCCTGCTGTTAGGCAGCTGTTCGTTGGAGCAAGTTCCGTGCTTCGAGTTGGCGCTTTACGCTCCCAGGTGCCTCCGCTTATTGCTCCGTAAGAATAACAGGGCCGTCCTTGGTAATCGCCAGCGTATGCTCATATTGCGCAGACCACTTGCCGTCCATCGTTCTGGCGGTCCAGCCGTCGGCGTCGATCTTGCACTTGTATGTCCCGATGTTCAGCATCGGCTCGATGGTGATGACCATGCCTTCCTTCAATCGCGTTCCGCGATGCGGAGGTCCGTAATGCGGCACCTGCGGCTCCTCATGCATGTTCTCGCCGATAGCATGCCCTACGAAATGCCGTACCACCGACAGGTTCTCGGATTCGGCATAGGACTGGATGGCATGCGAGATATCGCCGATCCGATTGCCCACGACCGCCTGCTCGATTCCGAGATACAGCGATTTTTTGGTCACATCCAGCAGATGCTGCGCCTCCTCCGAAATATTCCCGACCGGATAGGACCAGGCGGAATCCGCCAGCCATCCGTCGAGCTTCACCACCATGTCAATGGTGACGATATCCCCGTCTTTAAGAGGCTCGTTGCTCGGGAACCCATGACAGATAACGTCATTGACGGAGGCGCAGGTGGCAAACGGATACCCGTGATATCCCTTCTGCTCCGGATGCGCGCCGCGCTCGGCAAGGAACCCCTCCACGAATTGATCAATCTCCAGCGTTGTCACGCCGGGCTTGATCATGGTTGCGATATGCCGGTGGCAATCGGCCAGAATCTCTCCCGCTTTTTTCATCTTCTCAATCTGTTCCGGTGTCTTCAGAATAATCAATCGATCCACTCCTTATGCTGTGTGTGTATGGCTTCAGCCGTTACATAGTAAAAAGCCTTAACTGGCCGGGGTCAGAAAATCCATGCTCCCCCCAACCAATAAGGCTGATTCTCGTAAAGTGTATCCGTCTTTCCTTCGGATCATGATTCGCTGATGCATGATTCTACAAATGCGATCATCCCTTACCTATCTTTATTCTACTCCTTGCGGAGCAGAAACCTCAATCCTTTTGTATAACCGGTATCTTCCAGGCATGATTTGATCATTCTCTGCTTGGATCGTCACTTAGTGACCTGCAATCATGGAGAATAGCTTTCCCCAAAAGGCAGGGTTTGGAACGGCCGGATGATGGCGTGGGAGAGCGGATCTTGGATGCGGTTGAAGTTCGGGCACCTTTTCGTACGACAAAAAAAAGAAAAAACCTTTACGCCCAAAAAACAGCGATAAAGGTATTATGCCCAAAAGCAAGCCACCGGCTCAGGTTACAGAAATCGAAGCCCTTGCGGATGCTGGGAAGTGCATTATGTATCTTCGAATTTTCGAGTGAACTTAACCGAAAGCAATGCTGGTCGGTTGATCGCCCCGATGTGATGCCAAGCACCCTCATAGCCTTCTACAACCCAATTGTCTCAATTTAGATGTCGCTTCCTCTTCTTTTGGTAAAAATAAATGCCCAGAACCAGGATCAGCACCAATACGGCTATACTTCCCTGAACGAGCGTGCTCCTGTGTGAGGAGGCGGAATCACCGGGGACTGGCCGTCTACGGGCGGGTAGCCGCTGCCAAGCTCTTTTAGTTCATTGGCAGCCGAGGATAGGAGCTTGGTCCCTTCACATATTCCGGTTTCCAATTTCCCGGACTCCCTATACGCAAATATCAGATATTCATCGCCGACCGAAAATCGGTCATAGCCGCAGCTCTCAGTAGACATTGCGGTGGAAATCGTCGTTTTCTTGCCCAGCTCTCCCTTCCATACCTTCGAAACCTCGAGCGTTACCGTAACCGGATCCGCGCCGGATGAAAAAAGCCGAAAAGGCGGCGGTCGATATGCTCGTCACTGCCTGCAAAAATCGCCGTCTTAAGCTCCAGGCTTTCTGCAATCGTAGGCGGCTCGGCACAGGAGCAGGCGGAAGCCTTAGGAAGGTTCACGGCATAGATACTTATCAGCAGCAGCAAAATGCTTAACAAGACCACGGGCTTGGATTTTGCCATCAAACCAGATCACCTCGATCATATAGACGGCTTAAACATCCAGTATGTTCCAGGCTCTCCCTGCAATTTCACGAATTCGTGGCAGACGATGTTATTTCCTCGCCAAAATCAGATAGTGGCGCTCTGTCGGATACTCGAGTCCTTCCACCCGCAACCCCGCCTGCTCAAGCAGGTTCTGCATCACTTGGGGATCGACACGGTTCGGACGGGGAACTCGCTGCTCCATCGGATCCTCCTGCCATTCCAGGCATAAGCAGCGCCCACCCGGCCTGAGAACCCTTGCGATTTCGCGAACGGAAGCCTCCAGCTCGTCCGTAATGTGCAGGATCAGGGACGCGATGATCCGGTCGACCGCCTCATCCTCGAAAGGCAGCTGCTCCACCTGTCCCTTCACTACTCGCACATTGGTCAATCCCTCTTCTGCTGCCCGCTTCTCCATGAATTCCAGCATCGCCGGCTCCAAGTCTACGGCAAATACGGTTCCAGCAGTCATGCTTGCAGCCGGTATGGAAAAATAGCCGGTTCCCGCCCCAATATCAAGCAAATCAACCTCACCGTTCACCTGGAGCTTCTCCAGCAGCACGGCTGCCGGAAGCTCCCACTTACGTTCCGGACTTTCCAACCGATCAATAAGGGTTGGATCAAAGCTCTCCTTCATCATCGTTTCTCCTTTCGTTTCCATCATCGATCTGTATTTTGTCTCTTCCTAACCCATCATACCGCATTGAGAAGTTGAAGGATAACCTCTATTGGGAAAACCGGATGTAGATCTCCTTAGGATGCAAGGTGTACGGGTATGGTGTATGGTGTATGGTGCATGGTGTGTGGTGCATGGTGTGTGGTGCGCGGAGAGCGGTGTATGATGCGTGGTAGGCGATGCAAGGTGCGCGGAGAGCGGTACACGGTGCGCTTCGGTGAGCCGAGGTCAAGACATGCCTTAGATGACTGATGAACCCGATATTTGACAGGAAACATCCCGTTTCCCCTAAAAAAAGCATCCCTCGCAGGATGCTAAAACAAAACGCTGGGCTATTAACCCAGCCTTCCTTCTACGGCAGCGCAAGCTTCCCCATCACGGTCGGGCGAAGCGCTCCCGTCGCTGCCGGCAGGTTGTTCGGCACGCCGTGCACGAAATCATTGCCTAACAGGGCAAAAATGACCGCTTCCTTCGCATCGTCATTCCACCCGAGCTCGGCGGAGGTCATTACCTTTTGTCCTGGCAGCCGTTCGCTCAGCATATGAAGCAGCGTCCGGTTATGCGCTCCCCCGCCCGTGACAATCACCTCAGCGATGGCAACTCGCGGAAAAACATAACGTTCATAGCTGTCCGCAATGGAAGCCGCCGTGAATGCCGTGGCCGTCGCCACGATGTCTTCATCCGATAGACCGCGCGCGCTCGCCGCCTTAAGAAAAGAAGCCGCATACGGCTGGCCGAAAAGCTCCCTGCCCGTTGATTTGGGCGGCGGCGTCCGGAAATAGGCATGGGACATCATCTCATCCAAAAGCGCTTGATCCGGCTTCCCCTGAGCAGCCCACTTTCCGCCCTCGTCATAGGAGAGACGGCCCTCCGAAAGCGCGTGGACAACCGCGTCGATCACCATATTCCCCGGCCCAGTATCAAACGCCAGAACTTCGGACGGGCCCGCTCCCGCAGGAAGCGCCGTACAGTTGCCGATGCCGCCGACGTTCTGAAGCAGCCTGCCCCGTTCGTGATGCCGGAACAGGATCAAATCGCCGTAAGGAGCGAAAGGCGCGCCCTGGCCCCCCACCGCCATGTCCGCCGGGCGGAAATCGCCGACAACCGGTAGGCCCGTAAGCTTCGCGATGACCGAAATGTCGCCGATCTGCAGCGTGGACGGCGTTGAATACGGATCATCCGGCTCCGCTACGGGAAGATGCCAGATCGTCTGCCCGTGCGAGCTGACGAGGTCGACATCCTCGATCCGCATCCCGGCATCCGCTATCGCCTCCAGCACGGCTTCTCCGAACCGATATCCGAGGTAGGCGTTCATACTGCATACCGCAGCGCTGCTGGAGTGCTCCGTGCCGCACAGCTCCTGCAGCCGCCGGCGAAACTCCGGCTCATAAGAGCGGCTATAATAATGAAGCAGCTCGGCGGAAGCCGTAAGGCCGCTGCCGTGAATCCGGACGATGGCCGCATCGATCCCGTCAAGGGATGTGCCGGACATCAGGCCGACGACCACAGTCGGCTCCCCCTGCTTCCTAGGTGCGAGTATCATGGATTATGCCTCCCCGTACAGAAGATAAGGGGCTCTCATCGTTCTCCACCGATCCGCATCGCTCTCCCACTGCTCCGTGATGCGCCGAAGCCCTTCTTCTTCATGAATATGCTTCCGCACGTCATCGCTGCCCGTAAGCAGATCAATGAAATAACGGTTTCGCCCCTCGGGCGGCGTCAGCCATTGGAACGAATCCGGATACATCCGGCTGACCAGGTGCAGCAGCACAAGGCCTGCACGGACCGCCTCCAGCTTCGCGCTGTCCGTCACGAACAGCATGACGCCCCCGCAGCTCACGCCTTGATGCTTCGAGAACGTCGGTGTCATGTAGACGGAATGGGCATGAATACCGGGCAATCGGTAGGCATTAAACGCCTTGGCCAGCGCCTCGCCGTCGATCCATGGCGCGCCAATCCATTCAAACGGCCGCGTCGTGCCTCTGCCCTCCGACAGATTCGTTCCTTCGAAGAAGCAGGTTCCACTGTACAAACGGACGGTATCTAAAGTCGGAATGTTCGGGGACGGGAGCATCCACGGAAGACCTGTATCCGCATAGTCCATCGCCCGGCTCCAGCCTTCCAGCCCGATGACGTCCAGGTCGCAGCACGTGCCCCTCAGATCATTCGCCATCCGGGCATATTCACCGATCGTCATCCCGGTGCTGATCGGGATCTGCCACCCGCCCACCATCGATTCATACCCCGGCTCAAGAAGGCCGCCTTCCACACGATTGCCGCCGAGCGGATTCGGACGGTCCAGAACGATCAGGCTCTTCCCGTGCTCCGCGCACGCCTCCATAGCGTACAACAAGGTCGTCATGTACGTGTAGAACCGCACGCCAAGATCCTGAATATCGAAGATGAGGGTATCGATCTTCTCCAGCATCGCCGCATCGGGCTTGCGCGTTGCGCCATACAAGCTGTATACCGGTACGCCGAAGATGGGATCGACTTCATCGTCAACATGCTTGCCGGCCTGCAGCTCTCCGCGGAGCCCATGCTCGCAGGCGAATAAAGCAGTCAATTCAGATTCCGGCAAACCGGCAATGATTTCAATCGAAGAACGAAAATCCGACGTGAGCCCCGTCGGATTCGTAATCACGCCAAGCCGGCGGCCGATGATGCTGTTATGCTTCAACCCCGCCGCCAGCCTGTCGATTCCGGTTAAACATCTCATATGCTGACACCTCCTGGCTCCGAGGACAGGGCGCCGTCAGCCGCAGGCTTCGCCTCCTCGGGATTCAAGACATTATAAGCTGCCTTATGCTGAAATATCGCCCACATGCCGTTGAACAGAAAGCCGAAGCCAACCACGGTGAGAAGAAGCGGAACGGCCACGCATAAAGCCTGAAAGCAAGCCCCAAGCGTATAAGCCGGATAACGCAGAAACAGCTTCACGCTGTGCGCCATCGCTTTGAAGATCCCCATGTTTTCCTGAATGACAAGCTGAAGCGTGTAGAATTGGGAGACCACGGCCATAATGACGAAGTATGTCTGAAAAACCCCGATCGCTAAGTAACCGATACCGTCTTTGCCTCCGTAATACCACCAGGTGGACCATAGGATAAGGATCATCACCACGAAGAAGAAGCCCATGACAACGGCAGGCAGAAACCCCTTGACGGCCCCCTCGAACACATCCTTCAGCACCGGCTTGCCTCTTTCCGTCTTCCGGTGGTAGGCATAGCAGACTCCGAAAAACAGCGGCATATACAGCACCGGAAGCAGCAGCAGCGCCGCAAGCACCGGAGCGAATATGACGACCGCCGCAAGCACCAGCGAGGTGATCATGCTGTACAGTGCCACGCTCGTAATCTCGCGGTATACCTCAACTCCCGTCTTCTTTAACACATCATTCAGCTTGCGCATAAGCTTCCCTCTCCTCCTCCAGATTGTTTACCAATCGATACGCTGTTCCGTCTCCGGATCGAAGAAATGCACCTTGTCGAAATTAAAAATAAACGTTTTGTCCATGCCCGGGTAACCCGTCGTCTCCGGATGCACCTTCGCCGTTACGGTCCGGTTGCCGATACGGAAGTATACCAGATTCTCCGAGCCGAGATGCTCGACGACCTGTATCTTTCCGGCATACGTGTACTCGTGATTCGGCGTTCCCGGCAAATCCTCGCCGGATATATGCTCCGGCCGAACGCCGAGAATCAGAGGCTTGTTCTCATACTTGCTTAAGCCGCGCGCCATCGCGTCAGGAATGGTAAACGAGCCGCCCTCCATCCGGAGCACATTCCCTTCCTTCGTCACATCGATGAAGTTCATCGGCGGGGAGCCGATAAAGCCCGCAACGAACATGTTCTGCGGATTCGCGTACAGCTCCGTCGGCGAGGCAATCTGCTGGATGATCCCGTTGTTCATGACGACGATGCGCTCCCCGAGCGTCATCGCCTCTACTTGATCGTGCGTGACGTAAACGATCGTCGCTTCAAGCCGCTTGTGCAGCTCTGACAGCTCGACCCGCATCTGCACGCGAAGCTTAGCGTCGAGGTTCGACAACGGCTCATCGAACAGGAACACCTGCGGATCGCGGACGATCGCCCGGCCCACGGCCACGCGCTGCCGCTGTCCGCCGGACAGCTCGCGCGGCTTGCGATCGATCATGGATTCGAGTCCGAGAATCGAAGCGGCCTGGGCAACCTTTTGCTCGATATAGGCTTTAGGCTTCTTCAAATTCCTCAAGCCGAACGACAGATTCTCGCGGATGGTCATATGCGGATACAGCGCATAATCCTGGAATACCATCGCAATGTCGCGATCCTTCGGATGCAAATTGTTCACGACCCGATCACCGATGATGATATCGCCGGACGTTTGCCGCTCCAAGCCCGCGATCATGCGCAGCGAGGTCGTTTTCCCGCAGCCGGAAGGGCCGACGAATACAACGAATTCTTTATCTTCAATGACAAAGTTCGATCCCGCAACCGCGGTGAAGGTTCCTTTGTTATCGTCTACAAATTCTTTTCGGATGTTCCGAAATTCTACGCGTGCCATAACGTTGCCTCCTTCTAGCCTTTAACGGCTCCAATGGTGATGCCTTGCAGGAAATAGCGCTGAAGCGAGAAGAACAGTATCATCATCGGCAAGGCCGCGACGGTTGCTCCAGCCATGAGTGCGCCGAAATCCGTGGTGTCCGCGTAAACGAAGGAAGCCAGACCTACCTGAATGGTTCTCATTTCCGTCGTGTTGGTCACGAGGAAAGGCCAGAAGAAATCGTTCCAGGATGCCACGAATGTGAAGATCGCCAGAACGGCGAGACCGGGCTTTGCCATCGGCAGAATGACCTTCCAGAAGATCCCGAACTCTCCGCAGGCGTCGATGCGCGCGGCGTGAATAAGCGAGGTCGGCAGCGATGACATGTACTGCTTCATCAAGAAGATGTTCCCTACGCTCACGATACTCGGCAGAAGAATCGCCGTATATGTATTCCCGAGATCAAATACGTCAATCATCAAAATATAGAGCGGAATGAGTGTAACCTGAGCCGGAATCATCATGGTGCTGAGCAAAATCCAGAAGACCGCCTTATTCCCCGGAAACTTCAGCTTCGCGAACGCATAACCTGCGAGCGATGCAAGGAACACGTTCGTCACCGTCAGGATGGAGGAGATGAGCAGCGAGTTGAACAACCATCTCATGACGTTTGTTTTGCTGAAGAAACGTTCATACGGGGCCACGGACAGCACGTCTGGAATCATTTGCGGAATAAACGAAGCAGCCGACTTGGTGTCCTGGACCGATCCGATGAGCATCCAGTACAGCGGAATGATGGTCAGAATGCTCCATACGACCAGGATGACCGAGGCTGAGACGAGCAAAATCACTCTCGATCTTGATTTCATGGGTGCACCCCCTCTTTAGCATAAGCGAAGTCGTTAGTATTCGACGTCGGATGAGAAATACTTGAACTGGATAACCGAAATGACGATGATGAGCGCCGCCAGAACGAAGGATTGCGCGGATGCCAGCCCGAATTCGTAGAAGTTGAATGCCGTGTTGTAGATCAAGTAGGCAATCGTCGTCGTTGCAAAGTTCGGTCCACCCTGAGTCATGAGATATACCGAGATAAATACCTGGAAGGACGTAATCACGCCCGTCACGAGCAGATATAATGTCGTCGGCTTCATGAGCGGCCAGGTGATGCGCCAGAATTTGGACCAGCCGCTGGCATGGTCGATATCCGCCGCTTCATACAGCGATTTCGGAATGCCGCCCATGGCGGCAAGGTACAGGATAATGCCTGCGCCATGAGAGCCGAGCCAGTTCATCAGGATGAGCGAGAACAGCGCCGTATCCGATTTTCCCAGCCAGATCACAGGATCGAATCCGAACAAGCCGATGAAGCGGTTCAGCAGGCCGGCATGGGTCGGATCGAAAATCGCCAGCCACACGACGGAGATCGTCACGCCGGAAGCGACGGCAGGAAGATACATGGTCGCTTTAAAGAACGTCTGCCATTTATCCTTCATTTGGAAAATAAAAAAGGATAAGGCATACGTGATGATAATGTTGACCGGTACCGTACCAACGGTGAACAGCACCGTATTCCACATCGATTTCCAGAACACCTCGTCCTTTACCATTCGGGTGTAGTTATCGGTTCCGATCCATTCGGAGCCCATAACGCTGTACTGCTGGAAGCTCATCAAAAACGCGGAAGCGACCGGATACAGCGTGAATATTAAAAAAAGTAAAACCGGGGCCAGGATGAATAAGTACGCCCAACCGTACTCGCGCATATACCCCTTCATCGGGGTCCGCGGCGGCCGAGACTGAGCCGGGGCCGTCTGCATGGTAATTTCCTCCTTCCGCACAGGTGAACATTTTTGACTTGGCAATACTTGGGGTACCGCTTGTATCATCCGGTTACCGGAAAGCGCCGGATATGAACCTAAGGTTACTATCGCGGTTAAAAAGGGAGTGGCCGCGCTCCTGATAAGGACAACGGGACACCCCCTGGTTACTTGAAATTACTGTCCTAAAATTTGTTTGCCTTTGTCAATGAAGTCTTGTGCGATTTGCTCCGGCGTCTTCTCGCCAGAGAACAGCGCTTGAATGTTCGGCTTAACAACCTGCTCCTTGAATTTCTTCTGGTTCGCGGAATCTTCCGCATTCAGGCTCAAGGTTACCGGATTGTCTCTAAAGTTCGCAAAGATTTCAGCAGCTTTGATCGTCGACTCGGAGCCCAGCCCTTTACCCTCGAAATACTCAGCCTGGGATTTACGAACGAACGGCAACACCAGCTCGTTGGCAGAATTACCGGCCTTAGCGCCGCTGAGTCCTTCCATGATCAGGAACGTATTCTTCGCGTGCTCTTCGCCTTTATCCTTCTTCTGTCTGAAAGCTACATAGCCTTCGCCAAACATGGACGTCTTGCGCTCTGCACCGTCATTGTGAGGCACCGGCAGCAGAACGAATTCGATCTTCTCGCCTTGAACCGTGCCGCTGTCGATATCCTTCGCGCGGTTTTGCAGCATAACGTCATAGTAAGGAATCGCCTTGGATACGATCGCCGCTTCTTCGGCATAGAACAGGTCCATCCGCTTAGCAGGCGTAATTGCCGCGGTTTCCGCAGGCATATGGCCGGCTTTCAGCAGGTCGGAAACGAAGGTCATTGTATCCAGAATGCGCTCGTCATTCCATTGGAACTCGCCCTTATCGTTCAGAACGTCAGGCATGCCGTTGCTGCGGGTCAGCATTTCGATGAAGTCCAGGGATGTTCCATCCGTAACCAATGCATAACGTGTATTCCCGTTCGGCAGCTTGGTTGTCAGCTTGCCGGCAGCTTCCTTGAATTCGCTCCAGGTCCAGCCGTTTTCCTGAATGGACTGCCAGTCGATCCCGGCCTCCTCAAGGATCTTCTTGTTGCCGCCCCATGCCCAGAGGGACTGGTAAAGCGGAAGGCCGTACTGCTTGCCTTGGATCTGTCCGAGCTCCAATGTGCCCGGCAGGTAGTCGTTCTTAATCTCGTCGGTCATGTAAGGGGTAAGCTCCAGCGCGAGCCCGGTGTCCACGTAGGCTCCGTCAACCGCATGGAAGTACAAATCAGGCGGATTTCCGGCGTTCAAGGCAACGTCGAATTTCTTCGGCCCCTCTGCCCAGGACAGCACTTCGGTCTGTACCGTAATATGAGGGTACTTCTCCTTCAGGTCCGCCACATGCTGTTTCAATTCTTCTTCATATTTGCCGTGAACGGGATAAGTCCAGACGACGACCGTATCAGGCTTCGGCGCGGCCTCTCCGTTACCTTCCGGCGTGGTGGAGGTTCCGCCGTCCGACGTCTTGGTCCCTCCTCCCCCTCCTCCGCATGCTGCCGTGAAGACCAGCATTAATGAAGCCAACAATGTGAGCCAACGTTTCTTCTTCATGTACTACTCCCCTTATCATAAAATATATTTGTGGTTAAGCCGGAAAAACTACAACCGCTTGATGGCCTGCCGGCTCTGGTCCAGATACTTCACCGAACTCTCGTAGTTCCGGCTGGCGACACCAAGATATAAAATATCGATAAGATTAAGCTGTGTAATACGAGAGGACATTGCGCCGCTGCGAATTTCGTTCTCCGTTGAAGAGGTATATAGCGGAATATCCACCGATCGGCTTAACGTCGAATCCCCGTACTTGGTAATGCCGATCGTTCTGCATCCGTTCTCCTTAGCGATGCTCGCTGCCCGGATCACTTCTTTCGTTTCACCGGAGTAAGATATGCATACCGCTGCATCCTCGGGCGTAAGCATTACGGCCGATGTCAGCTGAACGTGGGGGTCCGGGAACGAAATGCATACCTTGTTGATTCGCAAAAATTTCTGCTGGGCATCCATCCCGATCAGATTGGAAGCACCTACGCCAAACATAAATATGCGCTTCGCCTGATCAAGGGCCGATACGGCCTCTTCCACCTTCCCTTCCTCCATAATCTTCATCGTATCCCGAATCGATTGAATGTTATTGTTCGAGACGTTCTGTATGATTGCAGAAATGCTGTCATTGGGCCGAATATCCTGATACCCGGTGGCTAATGGCTCCTGCAAATCGCCAGCTACCTTCAGCTTCAGATCCTGATAGCCTTTGAAGCCCATCGTTTTGCACAGCCTTACAATCGCGGCTTGGCTTGAACCGCTTCGAACCGCCAGATCCGCGACCGACATCTGTATCATCTCTGCCGGCTCCTGCAAAATGAAGGCTGCAACTTTGCGCTCGGACGGATTTAATGTTTCAAAGACCTCACGCAATCGAACCAATCCGCCGTTCATCCTTTGCCCCCCTTTTACGATTCATCCTCTGATCTACAAGATATGTAACATTTAATGACATGATTTGATCGAAAGCATGACTGGTATCGCTTTCAATATCAGCGGATTGAGTTCATTATAAATTGTGTGAAATAATATTTCAATACTTAATTCATAATTTAAAATTTTGTTTTACAACCTCTCTTTTTTCTCCTATACTGAATATAGAAAGCGAAGTGGTTCAAAATGGAAATTTTTATCGGAGTCGACGGCGGTGGCACAAAGACTGATGCAACAGCCATCAACGCCAGCGGCCAAGTCCTTTCCCGTTTCACTGGAGGTTCCACTAATCCTTATATCGTTACCTTTGACGGGGCGATGAAAGAGCTTCAAACGGTGATCGATGGCCTCATGAAGCCGCTCAATCTTTCGTCAGCTTCATGTTCGGCAATATGCCTTGGTATGTCAGGTATAAGCTCGGACGAGGAACGGCAGCGGGTTCACCAGTTTCTAGAATCGCATTTCCTGGAACGGCAGCTCTCTCCGCGTATTTACATGCGCTCCGAAGCCGAGATTTCGTTAATGGCTGTACTGGAGCGCCAATACGGAATCCTGATCATTTCAGGAACCGGCTCCAATACTTACGGGATTACGAAATCCGGGAGCATCCACCGTGTCGGCGGCTGGGGGCATATTCTCGGCGATGAGGGCAGCGGGTATCAGATCGGGCTTCAGACTTTGAAGTCGGTCATTAAAAGCCATGAGCGGATTCTGCCGCCAACTCGGATGAGCAGCTTGATTCTGAAGGCTTATCCGCTGGGCCATATCGCCGATCTTAAATCATATATATACCAGCCTGCCATAACGAAGCAGAGCATCGCTTCCTTCGCCCGCTGCTGTATTGAAGCTGCGGAAGCCGGGGACCACGCCGCTCTTGGCATTCTCCGCTCGCAGGCCGCCGAGCTCGCGGATACGACTTCCGCGCTCATCATGCAGCACCATGAATTCGTTGCAAGTGATGTGGTGTGCATCGGTTCGATCTTCAAGCATTCACGCGTATTCCGGGAAGCTTATCGAACGGCGATACGGGAACGCTACCCGCGGCTGCAATTCCCGGAAGCAACGCACGACCGAGCACCGGCGCACGGTGCCGCCATGCTGGCATACCGGCTATTCCAGGACGGAGCCTAATGATCCAGGCGAATTGTTGTAACCGTTATCAGGCCCCGTCCATATTTCTAGACTTAAGAAAGTACGTGGCACAGGAAGTGGCGGCGCAGCTCCGCTGCCCTTGCCACTTAGCTGATCAGCTGTACCACCTACATAAGGTTCTGCCCGACGTTTATTCGTTCGGCAAACGGTAAATGCCTGGATACAGCAGCCGCACACGGCACGCTTTCTTAATTCTTCAAAAAGGAGACCTCTCATGACGAACATTCTCAGTCAATTGACAACCGAACAGCCTCATGAACATACGCAGAACATTGATCAGTTGAGCTCAGAGGAAATTATGACCCTGATTAATAATGAGGACAGCCTGATCACCGACACGATTCGGGAGCTGATCCCTACCATCGCCAAGGCGGCTGATCTTATCGTAGAAGCCTTTCAGAACGGCGGCCGTTTATTCTACGTCGGTGCAGGAACGAGCGGACGGATCGGTATTCTTGACGCATCCGAGTGCCCGCCAACCTATGGGACGGATCCGTCGATGGTGCAAGGTCTTATCGCCGGAGGTTTCCGAGCGGTGAAGGAAGCGATCGAAGGAGCGGAGGACAGCGAAGAGCTCGGCGAGCAGGACATGAATGAGCACGGCATCAATGAAAAAGACGTCGTGATCGGCATCGCGGCCAGCGGCCGCACTCCCTATGTGCTCGGGGCAATGCGGCGTGCCAAGAAGCTCGGGGCGGTCGTGATCGGCCTGTGCAACAACTATAACTCGCCGATGCATCAGGATGCCGATTTCGTGATTGAAGCCGTCGTCGGGCCGGAAGTGATTATGGGCTCTACTCGAATGAAAGCCGGCACTTCGCAAAAGCTGATACTCAACATGCTGACAACAACAGCCATGATCCGGATCGGCAAAGTGTACAAAAACCTGATGGTCGATCTCAATCCATCCAACAACAAGCTTGTACACCGCGCCAAGCGCATCATCACGCTAGCTACCGGCGCATCCGACGAGGACGTAGAGAAGGCTTACTTCGAGGCTGGAGCGCATGTCAAAACCGCCATCGTCATGCTGCTGGCCAACGTGAATGCCGAAGAGGCAGCAAGGCTGCTCGAGGGCACGAACGGTTTTGTGCGCAGCGCCATCAATCTGAAAGCCCACAAGGGCTCTTGACAACCGGTCAGGGCATCGCCCTAAGCCGTCAGCTATTCCACTATAACGATAAACGGGGATCCTGCAGATCAATGATGATCTGAGGATCCCCGTTTATTCGTCTTAGATTGAATCCCGTCCCGTCAATCCCGTCTGACGCTCGCTCCATTCCCACAGCCTAGCCGCAAGCTGCGGATCGCCGGCCTTCTCCGTCGTTCGAACCGGCTTGCACTTGACGAAATATTCGCCCGTCACCTGCTCCACCTCCGGAGCCGAAGCCAAATATACTGCGGTTTTGGCGCCTTCATCCGGCGTAAGGAAGAACGGCCGGAGCACCCGATGCACCGCCTTGCCGAACCCCGTCTCCCTGTTTACGCCGATGCTCGTGCTGACCGCGCCAGGATGAAGCGCATTGGCCGTCACCCCCGTCCCGGACAGGCGGCGCGCCAGCTCTTTCGTAAACAGGATATTAGCCAGCTTGGACTGGGCATACCCCTTCGCTACATGAAAGCCTTTGGACAGATTCGGATCCTCCCAATGAATTCTTCCGATTTTGTGCGCGCCGGAGGATACGTTGACGATCCTCCCCTGCTGCGCCTGTTTCAACGGACCGAGAAGCAGGTTCGTGAGCAGAAAATGGCCCAGATGGTTGACCCCAAGCATCGCTTCATATCCATCGGCCGTCGTCTCCCGTTTGATCGTGACGACGCCCGCATTATTCAGCAGGACGTCAAGGCGGTCATACTGCGCTTGGTACGCGGATGCGAACTGCCGGATGCTTGAGAATGAACCCAAATCAAGCTGCATCAGACGGATGTCACCGCATCCGTTACATGCCTGTTTCGCCTGCTCAAGCGCCGCCTCCCCTCTCGCCTGACTTCGGCAAGCCATAATCACATGCGCCCCCATACGGGCAAGCGCAATCGTGGAAGCGAGGCCCATACCCGAGTTGGCCCCCGTAATGATCGCTATTTTCCCTGACATATCGCTCATCCTTGTTCCCCTCCTTCGTTCAATAGGCCTGATCGCCTGATCGCCTGATCTTAACAGCAGGTTAGTTTCGTACCGTTCAATGCTATCTGCTTCTGACGGGCGTATTGGCTTCGTATCTTTGATAGCGTAAAAGAAAAACGTCTATCGACGCGCTCTCAAAGAAGGCAGACCGCGTTTAACGGTAGTTCCTGCTATATCAGGCTGCAGATCCGACGATGCTTATACCTTCGGATATCTAAAAAAATCCCGCCGCCAGCTTTGGAGACGAGATTCTTGGAATGTTATATGACCTATTCGCTGCTCTTATGCTTGGTCGCTGTTATGCGCCTAGGCACCGGCTTCATTCAAAGCCAGGATGATCGCCGTAAGGCCGAAGCACAGATTCAGAAGGCAGAGGAAAACCAGCGTCTGCTTCTGGTTAAGCCCGGTTGCGAGCAGGCGATAGTGCGCCTGCGAGGCATCCGCCTGGTAGATCGGCTTCGACTGCAGCATTCTGCGAATAACGACGATCACGTTATCGATGATCGGAACGCCCAGGGCAAAGATCGGGATGAACAACGAAGCCAGCGTCGCTCCCTTGAATGCCCCGTCCAAGGCGATAATGCCGAGGATGAATCCGAGGAAGGTAGCGCCCGCATCCCCCATAAACACCCGGGCTGGCGGCTTGTTATAGCGCAGGTATCCGAGCGCGGCGCCCACCAAAATTACAGCCAGCAAAGCGGATTCGCTCTGTCCCATCGTCATGGCGACAACAAACAGCGTTCCGCCCGAAATGGCGGACAGCCCGCCGGCTAGACCGTCAATGCCGTCCGAGAAATTAATAACCGTCGTAACGCCGAAGATCCAGAAGATCGTCAAAATCAGCTGCAGCCATTCCGGCAGGTTGATGTAATGGCCGGTGAACGGGTTGTTGAAGCCCTCGAATTGGATGCCGTAGCTGTATACAATGACGGCGGCGGAGATTTGAACGATCAGCTTCGGCAGGGAGGCGAGCTCTTTCCCCTGCGATTTGTACCAGTCATCGACAAGCCCGATGCCGAGAATCAGGACGCTCCCGATAAAAATCCCCACCGCTTCCCTGGAGATCGTACCGGTCAGTGCAAAATACGTAATGAAAAATCCGATGAAAATGGCGATTCCCGCAGTCAGCGGAATCGGTTCGCGGTGAATTTTCCGCTCGGAGTCAGGTCTTGGCTTGTCCACAAAGTCAATTTTGATCGCCAGCTTCCGAAACGGCGGAATCAGCACGAGAACCAGCACCATCGATATGACAAACGCTGTTAGATATAGCATGATTTCCTCCCAATAAATGATGAATGATGGAGAACATTGCAACCTCAGTATATGACTTTCGTCCAACTCTATCAACCTATCGACATAAGATTCTCTTAAGAAAATGCAATGAATTTTTTCATTTCTGTGGTAGGGTTCCCTTCCCAGCCGCAGTTATTCCTCCGTGCCAAGACACAGGGACATGAAAAAAAAGCCGCCGCCAGCGCAGCAACTCTCTGCCTGGCGACAGCTCCTTCGGACCGGCGGACTAAGATTGTTTCTTATTCACCGCAAGCCCGATGATCATAATGATAAGTCCAAGCAAAGCAATCAACTGATCAATGGTCATGGCACAAGCCTCCCTCATCCAAGGTTGGCTCTTGACCGGCGATCTGCCTCTCCCATAAGCGTTGCTTTACCTTTCCCCATTATCATTCTATGAGGGGTATCAGCTGAAATATGACCCTTTTTTCATGCACAAAAAGCCCGCCCCTTCTCTTGCGCATCAAGGGACAGGCATAAGCTTGCTTGTTCTTCCGTTAAATGAAGGTAATCGCTAGCCCGGCATCACCGAATGGCTGTCGTTACCAAGCGCAGTGCACCCGAACGGCTCGAGCAATCCCGATTATTCCGTTACAATGTCGTACACCAGAACCGGTGCATCGGCATGATCGTCAATCCGGATGCTCTCATACAGCTTCTGCTTCACGTCTTCCACGTCTTCGCGGTTCGCGTGGATCGTCACGAGCGATTCGCCCTTCTTGACCGTATCGCCGACCTTCTTGTTAAGCATCAGGCCGACAGCCAGATCGATCTCGGATTCCTTCGTCGCGCGTCCGGCGCCGAGCCACATTGCCGCCGTGCCGATTTCGTCCGCGACGAGCTCGGCCACGACGCCGTCCCGCTGAGCCGGAAGCTCGATCAGATACTTCGCCTTCGGCAGCCGGTCCGGATCATCCACCACGGACGGGTCACCGCCCTGGTTCTGGATGAATTCCTTGAACTTCTCCAGCGCTTTGCCGTTGCGGATGACCTCTCTCAGCATCTCCTCCGCCTCTTCCAGCGACTCCGCCTTACGGGCGAGATAGACCATCTGTCGGCCTAATGCAAGGCACAGCTCCTCCAGATCCTTCGGCCCTTCGCCGCGAAGGGCCAAGATCGCCTCCTGCACCTCCAGCGAATTGCCGATGGCAACGCCCAGCGGCTGGCTCATGTCCGAGATGACCGCCATCGTCTTGCGGCCGACATTGTTGCCGATGCTCACCATGGCATGCGCAAGCTCCTTCGCATCCTCCACCGTTTTCATGAAGGCGCCTGCGCCGGTCTTGACGTCCAGCACGATGGCGTCCGAGCCGGCAGCGATTTTCTTGCTCATGATCGAGCTTGCAATCAGCGGGATGGAATTGACGGTAGCCGTGACATCCCGAAGGGCATACAGCTTCTTGTCGGCCGGAGTGAGGTTCCCTGTCTGCCCGATGACCGCGATTTTATGCTGATTGACCAGGTTCACAAACTCTTCCTTGCTGATCTCCACATGGAAGCCCGGAATCGACTCCAGCTTGTCAATCGTGCCTCCGGTATGGCCGAGCCCGCGCCCGGACATCTTCGCCACGGGGATATCGAGTGCGGCCACGAGCGGTGCCAGGACAAGCGTCGTCGTATCGCCGACACCACCGGTGGAGTGCTTGTCGACCTTGATTCCCTCAATTGCGGACAGATCAATCGTTTCTCCGGAGTTCACCATCGCCATCGTCAAATCGGCCCGTTCCCGATCCGACATGTCTTGGAAATAAATCGCCATATTCATGGCGCTGACCTGGTAATCGGGAATATCTCCCTTCGTGTATCCTTCGATAAAGAAATTGATCTCTTCAGTTGTCAGTTCCTTGCCGTCGCGTTTCTTCGCAATCAAATCAACCATTCTCATCGTACATTCTCCTCACTCTTATGCGATGATCGTAACTCCTTCATCCGTCAGCCTCGCTGCATTGCAGCACAACCAGCTACCGTGCCGTTCCAACCCGTAGGCGCGCCGTCCGGGCATCCGCGGCGATCATCGTGCTGCAGCCTCGTTACGGCGCGCCCTTGGCTTTAAAACTGTCTTCCCCTTGCCTCGGGCCTTATTTATAAGGATATCGCCGTATCCAGCGCGACTTCCATCATGTCGTTAAACGTCGTTTGGCGCTCCTCGGAGGACGTCTCTTCCCCAGTCAGCAGATGGTCGCTTACCGTCAGAATCGTCAAGGCATTGACGCCGTATCTTGCGGCAATCGTGTACAGCGCCGTTGTCTCCATCTCCACGCCAAGCACGCCATGCTGCATCAGCTTCTCAACGACCGATTTGTCCTCGCGGTAGAACACATCCGATGTAAAAATATTGCCGACATGCATATTGAGCCCTTTTTCCTTTCCGCGCTCATACGCTCCGAGCAGCAGCGGGAAGCTGGCAATCGGCGAATAATCGTAGCCGTTAAAGTGGTGGCGGTTCATGCCGGAATCCGAGCACGCCGCCTGGGCGAGAATGACGTCGCGGACGTGGACATGCTCCTGCATTGCGCCGCAAGTACCGACCCGAAACAGATTTTTGACGCCGTACTCCCGGATCAGCTCGTTCACGTAAATAGCAATCGACGGCACACCCATGCCGGTGCCTTGTACCGATACGCGTTTGCCTTTATAAGTGCCCGTAAATCCGAGCATCCCCCGTACTTCGTTGTAGCAGATCACATCTTCCAGGTACGTGTCGGCGATGTATTTAGCCCGCAGCGGGTCCCCCGGCAGCAGGATGGATTCCGCAATCTCGCCCGGTTTCGCTCCAATATGTGTACTCATGTCCCATTCCTCCACTCATTCAATTGGTTTGCAGTTCGTTCAAAAAGCTGGTGCCGTGGTCCGGAAGCTTCACGCCGAAGTTGTCCGCTACGGTAGCCCCGATATCGGCAAAGGTACGGCGAAGCGGCAGCTCCCCGCCCCGTTCAAAGCGCGGCGAATATACGAGAAGCGGCACGTATTCGCGCGTGTGGTCCGTTCCCTTATAGGTCGGGTCGTTGCCGTGATCGGCCGTAATGATCAGCAGATCCTCCTCCGTCATCTTATCGAACACTTCAGGAAGCCGCTTGTCATAATCCTCCAGAGCCTGGCCGTAACCTTTCGGGTCGCGGCGGTGACCGTACACCGCATCGAAATCGACCAGATTGAGGAAGCTGAGGCCGGTAAACTCCTCGTCCATGGTTTGGATCATTTTATCCATTCCGTCCATATTGGACACCGTCCGCACGGCCTTGGTGATGCCTTCGCCATCATAAATATCCGAGATTTTGCCGAGGGCGATCACATCGAAGCCCGCATCCTTCAGCTCGTTCATCGTCGTTCTGCCGAACGGCTTAAGGGCATAGTCATGACGATTGGCGGTGCGCTTGAAGCTGCCAGCCTCTCCGACGAACGGACGGGCGATAATGCGGCCCAGCATATAAGGATCCTCCAGCGTGATCTCGCGGCAAAATTCGCAGATTTCATACAGCTCTTTAAGCGGAACGACGTCCTCGTGAGCGGCGATTTGGAGCACGGAATCCGCGGAGGTGTAAATGATCAAAGCACCGGTCTTGACATGCTCTTCGCCGAGCTCGGCAATGATTTCGGTGCCGCTGGCCGGTTTGTTGCCGATCACTTTGCGGCCGGTTTTCTGCTCAATGCGCTGAATGAGCTCATCCGGAAACCCTTCCGGGAACACGCGGAACGGGGTATCGATGTACAGGCCCATGATCTCCCAGTGGCCGGTCATCGTATCCTTGCCGTTTGAAGCCTCCTGCATCTTGGTATAAAATGCCCGCGGCTGATCGGCTGCGGGAATGCCTTCGATCTCACGAATGTTGGACAGGCCGAGCGAAGCCATATTCGGCATGTTCAGTCCTTTGCACTCCCGGGCGATATGACCAAGCGTATCGGAACCGACATCATCGAAGTCGGCCGCATCCGGCGCTTCGCCGATCCCGACGGAGTCAAGCACGATCAGGTGAATTCGTTTGAAACGTTCCATATCCAAGCTCCCCCTTAACATAATTGATGTTCCATCAAAAGTCATACGGTTACGGTGCTTCCCATGGTTTTGTTTGTGACGGTCCTACAGGAACAGGCCCGCAATGGTAGCGGAGAGCACGCTGACCAAGGTCGCACCATACAGCAGCTTCAAGCCGAAGCGCGCAACCACATTTCCCTGCTTCTCGTTCAAGCCCTTGACGGCTCCGGCAATAATGCCGATCGAGGAGAAGTTCGCGAAGGAAACGAGGAATACCGATACGATACCGATTGTACGCTCGGACAGGTTCGTAAAGTTGCCCAGATCAAGCATCGCCACAAATTCGTTGGATACCAGCTTGGTAGCCATGATGCTGCCCGCATCCACGGCTTCTGTCCAAGGCACGCCCATAACGAAGGCGATCGGAGCGAAAATAAATCCAAGCAGCTGCTGGAACGTAATCCCGAAGATGAGGTTGAAGATCCCGTTAATCATGGCGATGAGCGCAACGAATCCGAGAAGCATCGCCGCAACCGTGATGGCGACCTTAAAGCCGTCCATGATGTACTCGCCCAGCATTTCGAAGAAGGACTGCTTCTCTTCCTCCTGAACTTCCAGGATATCTTCATCTTTATCCACCTTATAAGGGTTGACGATCGATGCAATAATAAATCCGCCAAACAGGTTCAACACAATCGCCGTTACGACGTAGCGCGGCTCGATCATCGTCATGTATGCACCGACGATGGACATCGACACGGTGGACATGGCCGATGCGCAAAGCGTATACATCCGATGCTTCGGAATACGCGCAATCTGCTTCTTGACCGAAATAAACACCTCGGATTGCCCAAGGATCGCTGACGCTACCGCATTATAGGATTCCAGCTTTCCCATACCGTTGACTTTGCTTAAGATCAAACCGATATATCGTACGATAAACGGAAGCACCTTAATATATTGAAGTATACCAATCAACGCGGAAATAAACACGATCGGTAGCAGCACATTGAGGAAGAAAGGTCCGGCACCTTCATTGGCAATCCCGCCGAACACGAATTCAATCCCTTCCCCTGCATATCCAAGCAGCGCCTCGAAGGTATTGGCGATCCCTCTAACAAGATACTCACCGACGCCCGTATTCAGCAAAATAAATCCGAGAATCAGTTGAAGCAGAATCATGACGGCCAGCGGACGATAGCGGATGTTCCGCTTATCGTTGCTTATGATGAACGCCAGACCGAAAACGACCAGCAAGCCCAATATGGCGATTAAATATTTCATCGTCGTTGTTCCCCCATAGGTGATTTTTTTGTAGAACATTACAGATTGCCTGAAACACCAATTCTAGCAGCTGATCCTTAATAGAACGTGTTCAATAAGTCGAGTTTTCAGCGGAAGGTCCGGCAGAGTTCAAGATTCGATGCCGAGTTACTTCTTGATTCATTTCGTGATCTAAAGACTTTTTGAACAACCTCTAATAGGATGACGTCGATTGTCCGCCCTCCATAATTTTAACGCCCGAGCTCGCGCCGATGCGCGTTGCGCCCGCTTCAATCATTCGCTCCATGTCTTCTCTGCTGCGAACGCCGCCGGAAGCTTTGACGCCTGTGCTCTCGCCTACCGTTTTCCGCATCAGAGCCACGTCCTCCGGTGTCGCGCCGCCGGTCGAGAAGCCGGTCGAGGTCTTCACATAATCCGCGCCGGCTTTAACCGCCAGCTCGCATGCCCGCACCTTTTCTTCATCCGTGAGCAGGCTTGTCTCGATAATGACCTTGACCAGCGCCTTGCCTGCCGCCGCATCCACCACGGATTGAATGTCGCTCTCCACCAATTCGTTATTGCCGTCCTTCAGCGCGCCGATGTTAATTACCATGTCCACTTCAGTGGCTCCGTTGGCAATCGCATCCTTCGTTTCAAAAGCCTTGACGGCCGAAGTTGTCGCACCCAGCGGGAATCCGATGACGGTGCATACCTTTACCTTCGTTCCTGCCAGCTGCTCGGCGCAAAATTTAACCCAGCCGGGGTTGACGCATACCGAAGCAAATTCATACTTCTTGGCCTCTTCCGTTATTCTCCGAATCTCTGTCTCGGTTGCGTCCGCCTTGAGCAGCGTATGATCAATCATTCCTGCAATATTCATTGCTGAAAACACTCCTTTTCGTCATCATTTTCAACCCTCTGTAAAGCGCTATCATTCTATCAAAAACCTATCAACGGGAACCATCATATCACAGCTCTGAACATATGTAAAACACCTTATGAAATTATGTTCATGCCGATTTATGGCAATGATCTTTATCATTGTTCGCCACTCGATGATCATTCCATTCAGGAATTTTCTTACACAGGAGTCTGCTTATTATGCTCTATACCCTGTTCGGGTAAACATAATCAGACTAACCACCCGCTTGATCAAATGGAAGGCGCCAGACGCAGCAAAAAACCTTATGAACCGGAGCTTAGCCGCATAAGCCTTCTTCCCCGTTCATAAGGTTTTCTTTACGAGCTATTCATTTAACGAGCTTCCCTATCGTTCAATCCGTTCCGAGCAGCGCCTGCGCCGTAAATTGATCCGTGACGAGCGTGTTCGCGTAGCCTCCGACCAGCGCCGCCCGAATCGCGGCCAGCTTCTTCCTTCCGCCGGCGACAAGGATGGATCTCTCCTTGTCCCGAAGAGCCTCCAGATCGATCCCCACCGTCCGGTTGTTGATCTCTTCGCTGCATATCCGGCCCTTCGCATCAAAGAAGCGGGAGCAGATATCCCCGGCGCCGACGCGCGCAAGCAGCTGCTGCTCCTCCTCGCTAAGATAGCCGAGCCGGAAGAGAAGCGCATCCTCATGGACGGTGCCGACCGTAAAGATCGCGATATTCGCCTGTTTGCCAAGCTGAATGATACGCTGAATATGACGGTCCCTCTCCACCATTTCCTTCAGCTCCACGCTGTCGAAAATGACCGGAAGCGGTAAATACCGGGCCAGCGTATGATACGCCTCGGCGAACAGATGAACCGTCTCGGCGGCATACGTATTGACCTGCGAATGGCTCACGCCGCCCTTCAGCTGCACCACCTCGACACCGCGGACCGGCTTGTCCCGCAGCTGAAGCGCGACCGCGTGCATCGTCGTTCCCCAGGTCACGCCGATAATGTCCGAGTCCTTCACGATTTCATGCAAATAGTCGGCGGCTTTCCTGCTGATATGCTTCTGAATCTCCCGATATTCATTGATCGGCGAATAGCTCACCAGCACCTGATCCAGCTTGTACCGCTTCTTGACGCGTTCGCCCAGCGCATCCAGATCCTCCTGCGGATCCACGATCGATATCTGCACATATCCCTGCTCCTTGGCATGCTGAAGCAGCCTGGAGACCGTCGGACGGGAGACGCCCAATCTTGCCGCAATGTCCTGCTGGCTGTAATCCGATAAATAATATAATCTTGCCGCCTCGATGCTGAGGCGCTGCTTGTCCTGTTCCATGCTCCAACCCACTTTGCTCGTGTCGTTTACGAATTTTCGTACATTATACAGCGTTCCGGAGCAAATATCGATATCGGTTTATCTTAAGTGCATGAATGATTAATGACGTAAATCCTGATAGTTCCATTGATCGATCCTATTGCGGACAAGAATAAAGCACCTGGCGGGGGCCTTATTCACCGGGATGCCCGAGAAATAACGCGCCCTAGCAGGTGCCTCTGCATATTGCCATTAGATCCATTGGATTTTGGCTGCTGGATGTTATGTCGTATGGCTGTATTCCAGCGGCGATACACGCCCATAGGAGGTTTTCGACCCTTGCAGCGGCGCCGCCCAATGCACGGCATTGGTGATCACCTGCTGAATTTCCGGCTGATAGTAGGTCGGGAACGCCTCATGACCCGGCCGGAAATAGAACAGCTTGCCGCGTCCTCGTTTATAGCAGCAGCCGCTGCGGAACACCTCGCCGCCTTCGAACCAGGAGACAAAGACGAGCTCATCCGGAGCCGGAATTTCAAAGCGCTCGCCGTACATCTCCTCCTTCGGAATTTCGATATATTCTCCAAGTCCACTGACGATCGGATGGCTCGGGTCGATCACCCACAGCCGCTCCTTCTCCCCGTCATCACGCCATTTGAGCGCCCCGGTATTCGTGCCGAGCAGGCGCTGGAAGATCTTCGATGCGTGGCCCGAATGAAGGACGATCAGCCCCATGCCGTCCAAGACGCGCTGGCGCACCTTCTCCACAATGTCGTCGCTCACTTCCCCATGGGCCACGTGGCCCCACCAGAGCAGGACATCCGTTGACGCCAGCACGTCATCCGTCAGTCCATGCTCGGGATCGTCGAGGACGGCCGTGCGCACCTTCAGCTCACCGTCCTTCTCCAGAAAATCCGCGATCGCCTGATGAATCCCCTTCGGGTAAATGCTTGCGATCGCCTCATTATGCCGTTCATGTCTGAATTCATTCCATACCGTTACGTTGATATTAGCCAATTGCTGAAACCTCCTTGGTTATCGGTATCCACCGTTCCTCCGTGAAGGACTGGATGATCGCGTCGATCGTTCTCTGATTGATGTATCCGTCCGTCATCGTCGCGTCCAATCCGTCTCCCTTCCCGTTCACGACATTGAAAAATGCCTGCATCTGATCCGCCTGATATTCCCTCGGAATGTCGACCTTCCGGAAGCCGGTATCCCCTTCATCCGCCAGATTCACGTATAAGCTGTCCGCTTCCTCCAGGTTATAGACCAGCGCTCCCTTCTCGCCATAAATCTCAAGCTGCTGGTAATTGCCCCGGCCGTAAGCAAACCTGGAGATCGTCATCGTCGAGGAGATGCCTCCTTCCATACGGGCAAGGACGTGGCAGTAATCATCGACGTCAACCAGGCCTTGTCCCCCGCCTTCCGGAAGCTCCCTCTGCCGGATGATCGTGCCGGCATCGGAGAACACCCGCTCCACATCCCCGACAAGGAACCGCTCCATATCGAGTATATGCGATCCTAAATCACCTAAAGCACCCGATCCGGAAAATGCCTTCCGAAACCGCCACACCAGCGGCAGCTGCTCCGGGATCGCCCAGCTCTGCAAGTATTGGCTGTACACATGGCGGATCGCGCCAAGCTTGCCCTGCTCGATCAGAAACTTGGCATAGCGGACGGCAGCCTTATAACGGTAGGAGAAGCAAATCATATGCGGCAGTTCGTCCTGAAGGAGCAAATCTTTAAGCATCGCCGCTTCCCTGGTGTCCAAAGCGACGGGCTTTTCGAGCGCAAACGGCTTCCGGTGCTTGATCGCCGCATAAGCGATCGTATAATGATTGTGATTCGGCGTTCCGATCGTAACGGCATCCACGTTCGGATCGGCCAGCAGCGCTTCATGATGCAGATACCGGCGCGACTCCGGCACGCCGAGCTGGTCGCCCTTCGCCTGAAGCGCCTCCTCGCTGCTGTCGCAGATCGCCCACACTTCGGCATCAGGACTGGCCAGAATACCGGCGATATGGGCGCCTGAGATTCCGCCTAAACCGATCACGCCTATTCTGAGTGTCACGGTGAACCATCCTCCTGTACGTCCTTCGTTTCATTCACCATGAGTATAGGCTGTGTTACAATGAACGGGAATGTGTGAAAGTTACTCTTTTTGTACAAAAACGACTTCGCGTCATTGGAAAGGGTGCATTTCCATGCTGGCGATGAATGCCGATTACGTGCCGAGAATCAAGCTGATGGGCTTTGTCTCATACAAAAATCCCTGGATCCATTTCAAACGGAACACGCATGAATACATCCTTTATTTCATCAAGAAGGGCGAGCTTCATATTCGGGAGAACGGAATCCCTTACATCCTGCGAAAAGGCGATTTGCTCGTGCTGGAGCCGCATGTCGACCATGAAGGAATCGAGAAGCATACATGCGATTACTACTATATCCACTTCGAGCATCCCTGCATCGAGGCCGTGCCGGAGCAGCCGCTTTCGCTGCTGGCCGAGCAGTGGATCATGACAAACAGCCAGGCCCCTGGCGGCGGAAACGGGAGCAGGAAGCTATATTTTCCGAAGAACTGCTCCTTGACGCAGAAGAAGAGTCTCCATCATATGGTTCACGCGCTGGGAGAAATGCTGCAGCTCTATCGGCGGAAGCATTTTAACCGCACCATGACCGCCTTGAAATTCATGGAGATGCTGATCGAGCTGTCGCGCCACAGCCTGTTCGATGAGCTGGAGCAGAACAGTCCGTATACCAAAACCTACATGAAAGTGCATGCCCTTCTGGATTATATTCATGAGCACTACGCCGAGAAAATCACGAGCGCCGACATCGAGCAGCGTTTTGAATGCAACTACGACTATATGAACCGAGTATTTGCGAAGCTCACGGGCCATACGATCATGCGCTACGTGAACCAGGTCCGCATCAACCATGCTAAGGAACTGATCGAGGCCACCCATCTGAGCTTCGGGGAGATCGGATATTTAACCGGCCTGGACGACCCGTTCTATTTCAGCAAAGTATTCAAAAAATATGTAGGGATCTCCCCGAACCAATATTACAAGCAGGTGCATGAGGCGGAATGACAAGCGAGGATGGGGATAACTTTCTGGGCGAGCCGCCCATTCGCTTTGTTATCCTTGCACTTTTCCACATTTGTTCACAAATCCGGGATAACTCCCCCCTCCAAAAGCGCCTGGGCGCTCAAATATCCATAGCATCCGTGGATGATGTTCATAACTCTGTGTATAACGAACTTTTTAGCGATGTTATGCACAGCGGAATTCAAGTTCCTCTCCGCGAGGCGCAACGTTTATCCACATGCTGTGGCATGGATTTTTTCGCATCATACGCCGTGACGGCCATTGGGCCGATGGAGTATCCGTGTTGGAACGATGAGACGGCTGCAGAAAAACAAAAACTTGGGATGCGGCAGTTCTCTTGTATCTGATCCAGCTGTCCCGAATATGAGCATATCTATATAAAAAAGCCAAGGACAGCTATCCCCTGCCCTTGGCTTCCTTAAATTAATCCCGCATGCCGCAGCCCATGGCGAATGCCGCCTTCGTTCACATGCTTGGTGACGAAATCGGCCAGCGGCTTCACCTCTTCGTGCGCATTGCCCATGGCGATGCCGAGCCCGACGTACGACAGCATTTCTTTATCGTTCAACCCGTCCCCGAACGCTACGGCTTCGGCCGGGGTAATTCCAAGATGCTTCAGCACCGCTTCAATCCCCTTCGCTTTCGAGCCGCCTCCCGGAATGACGTCCATCGCCACCCGATGCCAGCGCACGAAGTTCAGGTTACCGAACGGAGCTTCGGCCGACGTGTACAGCGATTCCTCGTGAGCTTCGCAATACAGCAGCGCTTGATACACCTTCGCTTCCTTCCAGTAGCTGCTTCTGTAGCCGGGCACCTCGACCCGCAGATCATGGAACGATTCGGCAACGAACGGATGCTCCTCGTAGTTGGCATACCCTGCTTCGGCCCCCTGCATCACGATTGGATGGTTGTTCGCAAGCGCGGTGCTTTCCAGCAATTCCAGCGTTTTTTCCGGAATCGGGTGCTCATGCACGACTTTTCCTTTGTACACGACATAAGAGCCGTTAAAGCTGACAAAGGAATCGATGCCGAGCGGCTTCGCATAGTGCTGAAAATAATAAGGCGCCCGCCCGGTTGCAATAAATACATCGATGCCGCTCTCCTTCAGCTGTGCAATCGCCTCGATCGTATCCTGCGGAATTTCCTTCTCTTCATTAACAAGTGTTCCGTCAATGTCGAAAAAAACGGCTTTATACGTCATTGTATGGCCTCCTCCTGATGTCTCTATTTACGCCCGTAGTCGGCTTTAATTTCTCCCCAGCTCTTGGTCTGCCACTTGAGCAGCTTGTTGGAATACGTATTGTTACGCAGCCAGCTTTCGGCGCGATCCACCAGATCCCAGATTTCCTTGGTGGAGGCGTCCCTCGGCAGCGTCGACACCACCTTCTTCTGCTTCACCCATTTGATCGCGTTCAGGGAATCGCTGTACACCGTCTTGCTGCTGCCGATCTTCTTCAGATAGGCCAGGGCGTGGACGATCGCCAGAAACTCGCCGAGATTATTGGTGCCCTTCGCAATCGGCCCGCAGGAGAAGAGGATGTCCCCCGTTCGGGTATCTACGCCTTTATATTCGACCGGTCCGGGATTACCCCGTGTTCCCACATCAACCGAGATGCTGTCATAGTCGATCTCGCCCGGATCCTCCGCCGCCATGGACCGGCTGCGCTTATATCCCGCGCTTCCCTGTCCGGCCGAGGATTGTCCCCAGTAGTTTTTATATCCTGCGGCAAAGGCTTGCTCCGCTTCGCTTCTAGATTCGAACGCCTTGAACTTTGCGCCCGTATATTGATTCACCTGCTGCTGGCACTCGGCCCAGCTTGTATAAATGCCGGGAACTTTGCCGACCCAGACCACGTAATATTTTTGCTTTGCCATGCTAAACCTCCATCCTGCTTGCTAACCTCTCTAGCGTACTATACCACAACCCGTAACCCAATAAAAAAAGCGCCATCGTCTCCGATCCGCTTTTTATGCTTGATCTTATTCAGCTGCTCCTGCTTGCCCGGCTTCACTCTCACATGCTGGGACAGTGCGCCGAAATCCTCGTTTGTCTTTCTCATCATGACGGCACTCCATGTGCCTGCGCGTTCCGCCTTGCGGCGCGCCTTCTGCGTCTTGGTACGGGCCATGCGCGTTCACACTCCTTGGTCTTATCTGCTTGCACCTTTATTGTACGTGAAATCCGTGCGGAATGGAATCATCCAACATGTTTACAACCTTGCTATGATATAATACGGAATCAATGGAGAATGAATCCGCATTCTCTTGAAAGGATGGTCTCATGAAGCTGGAACGGCTCATATCGATGATCTACATGCTCCTTAATAACGAAATTTTATCGGCGTCCGCCCTGGCTGAAAAATATAACGTATCCCAGCGGACCATATACCGGGACATTGACGCCATCTGCGCGGCCGGCATTCCGGTCGTATCGTACCAAGGCGTGAATGGCGGCTACGGCATCATGGAGCAGTACAAGATGGATAAAAGCCTGCTCGGTTCCTATGACGTCAGCGCCCTGATCACCATCCTGCACAGCATGTCGACCGTGTTCGAGGATGAGCGTGCGCTGGATACGATCCAACGGCTGCAAACGATCGATCGTTCCGGAAACACAGGGCCCCAGGGGCTTTCGATGGACATCGGCAGCTGGCGCACCCATAACGAATCGCTGAGGCTCCTTCGCGGCGCCATCACCAACCGGCAGACCGTGGCCTTCCAGTACATCAGCGCCAAGAACGAGCGCATCCACCGCAAGGTGGAGCCTCTGCGCCTCATGTATAAATTCGGTGCCTGGTACCTGTACGGATACTGCCGGACGCGGCAGGACTATCGGGAGTTCCGCATTTCCAGAATGTCGGAGCTGACCTCCTCGGCGGAGCCGTTTCAGCGCAACCATGCGGAGGAACACACGCAGGGACCGGGTCGCCAGGCTTCGTCAAGGGACGAAGAACGCCGCGCCTGGGAATCATCGCCCGATGCCCGGGAGGTCGTGCTGCATGTATCGCCTAACGCCCTCGCCAGAGCCATGGATCAATTCTATGACGTGCACCGTGAATTTCTGGAGGACGGTACGCTCCGCCTGACGTTCAAAGTTGAACAGCCGGAATCCTGGTGGTTCTGGTCAACCCTAATGAGCTTCGGGGACGATATTGAGATTATCGAGCCTGCCGAGCTTAGAAGCATGATGAAATCCAAATTGCAAAAAATGCTGCAACGCTACTCGTAAAGTATGACAGTCCGCTGTCATACTTTTTTGTTTACACTGGATTCAAGAACGAAACCCAAGCGTTAAAGGAGAGATGATTGAAATGACATATCCCGTAAAAATGTATCAATACCATGCATGGGCGAACCAAGCGATTTTCAACCGGCTGCTGGAGCTGCCCGGCGAGCTGTACAACCAAAAGATCCACAGCGTCTTCCCGTCCGTAGCCGCCGCATTGATTCATATCTATACCGTCGACTTCAGCTGGCTGAAGGTTTTGACAGGCTCGGATATGAAGGATGCATTGACGGAAGCCCATCAGATGGGCGGAGAGCTGGAAGACCTCGGCGCCGAGGAGCTGCAGCTGCGGTTCATCGAGCTGTCCGATGGTTATCTGTCTTTTTTCCGCGGCCATCCGGATCTCGAACAGCTGATCACCTTGGATAATCCGTATGCCGGCATTCGGGACACCCGCCAGTCCGAAATCGTGCTGCATGTAGTGAATCACGGCACGTATCATCGCGGCAATATTGCGGCCATGCTGCGCCAGCTCGGAAGCTCCTCCACCATGACGGATTATGCGTTTTTCTGGTATCAGGAGGAGGCCGCGGTTCACCCGCCGTTCGTCAACCGCTGACTTCAGTGGAATGAGACGAACGCCAATCCGTTCAACGAGGCATTTCGCCTTCGATCCCGCAAGCACGCCGAGGGCTGGATACCGATTTTTTGCCGCCCGGCTGCAGCTCCCTATCGCCCTTCCCGAAAGAAAGCCCGCTTTTTGGAATTTCGGATTCCAGAAAGCGAGCTTTTCGCTTTGAAGCACATACTCTCTTCGGACCTCATGAATTACGGTCTCCGTCCCTCGGTCAACCTGACCCAGAAGCCGCCCTTAAAGTTCTTCGGCTCATGGGAAATGATGAAGGCCTGCGGCGAAAGCTTGTTCAGCGTCTCCATCAAGCGCCGCTCGTTCTTTCGCTTCACAAGTACCTGCAGCACCAGACGTTTGCCATCCTTGCCGTCCGCCTCCCAGGAGGTGACGCCGTAGCCCTTCTCTCGCAGCTTCATTGCCAAATCCGTCTCCAGGGAGTTGACGATGACTTGAACGACAAGGTAGCCAAGAGCTAAATATTCCTCGATCCGGCTTCCGATATAAACGCCAAGGCCAAAGCCGAGACAGTACGCTGCCATGTTAAAGGGATTGTCTACATTTTGAAGGACCAGGTTCAGACCAAGCAGATAGACAAAAACCTCCAGCATGGCCAGAAGAGAGGCAATCCCTCTTCTGCCTTTGATCATCAGGATCAAGCGCAGCGAAAAAATCGAGACATACACTACGTTGATGCCGATGATCGAGCCTATGAGAGACAGGCTGATCATAAATGATCACGTGTTGCGATATACTCCGGTCTAGGCTTCTGGCCTGAATATGGCTGGACGACCTTGTTCTCCACACTGTTGTAGACCATGAAGATGTTGCTGCGCGGCATCGGCGTGATGTTGCTGTTCGAGCCGTGCATGATGTTGCAATCGAAGAGAATGACAGAGCCCGCTTTCCCGATAGGGGTATCAATTCCACTCTTCTCTACCATCCGCGTCAGACTGTCATGATCCGGTACCCCGTATTCCTGTTTCCGCAACGAATCCTTGAAGTGATTGTCCGGCGTCTTTCCGATACAGGACACGAATTCTTTGTGGGAGCCCGGAACGACCATGAGCGGACCATTGAAATGATAGTTGTCCTCAAGGGCTATGGAGCAGCTGAGCGCCCTCATTCTAGGCATGCCGTCCTCGACATGCCAGGTTTCGAAATCCGAGTGCCAGTAGAACTCCTTCCCGGTAAACCCCGGTTTATAGTTAATCCGGGACTGATGGATGTAGGTCTCGCTTCCCAGCAGATATTCCACGATCGCCAGCAAACGCGGGTGCCTTGACAGCTCCTGGAATACCGGATTGCTCTTATGCACCGCAAAAACGGATCGAACCTCGTTTCCGCCGGGCTCCCGGATCACCTCCTCGTCTTCGGACGTCCCCGCTGTTACCTGCAATTCACGGGCTTCCTTCTGATAATGGCTCAATTCCTGTCCACCGAAGAACCCCTCCAGGAACAAATAGCCGTTACGCTCATAGAAATCGGACTGCTCCTTCGACAATGCGGCGTCAGGTGTCCACTCCGAATGAACAACCGGGTCCTGTCGCTCTAAGATTCTAGGCTCCGCATGCTGCCTCGAAGGGTACAGATCCAATTCCTTATCCTGCAGGGTCGATTCTTGGCTATAGCTCATCACTTATCATCTCCTTAGTCCGTAATAGAGGATAACAGCGGGTACGTGCCTTCTTCGTCATGCACTTCGGCACCGGTAAGCGGCGGGTTGAACACACACACCATGCGCATCTGGGAACGGGCTCTGAGGTAATGCTTCTCATGTCCGTCAAGCGCGTACATCATTCCGGGCTCAATCAGGTAGGTCTCTCCCCCGACTACTTCGATTTCGCCCTCGCCTTCGACGCAGTACACGGCTTCGACATGATGTTTATACCAGATCAGGGTCTCTGTTCCGGCTTTAATCAGCGTATCATGCAGAGAGAAGCCCATCCCGTCCCTGGCCAGCAGAAGCCTTCTAGAATTCCATGTCTCCGTATCGATATCGTCCTTCGAATCCATAATGTCCTCCAAATGCTTCACAATCATCATTAGCCCTCCTCAATAGATAAACGCTTCATGCTGGTTTCTAACATTTCCACCCCCTCGTTCAATGTGCTCATCTCGATCGTCAGCGGCGGCATCAGCTTCGCCACTTCACCATGCGGGCCGGATGTCTCCATGATCAAGCCCTGCTCGAAGGCGATTTCCGACAGTCTGCCCGCAAGCTCAGGTCTATCAAAGGCAATCCCTTGAATCATTCCCCGTCCGCGAATCTCACCGCCCAGAGAACATTCCCTCGTCATGCTCTCCAGTGTCTCCCGAATCCGGCTGCTCCGGATGCCGATTTCAAGCTTGAACTCCTCCGTCGCCCAATAATCGAGCGCCTCCGCGGCGGCAATAAAGCCAAGGTTGTTGCCCCGGAAGGTGCCGTTATGCTCGCCCGGCTGCCAAATGTCGATCTCGGGTTTCATCAGCGTGATGGCCATTGGCAGGCCGTATCCTCCAATTGATTTGGACAGGCAGATAATGTCCGGCTCGATGCCGGCATCGTCGAAGCTGAAGAAGGTTCCGGTTCTTCCGCATCCCATCTGGATGTCGTCCAGAATGAGCAGTATGCCTTTTTCCTTGCACAGACGGGAAAGACGCTGCAGCCATTCATTGCTGGCGGCATTCAACCCGCCTTCCCCCTGAACCGCCTCCACGATGACTGCAGCCGGAAGCGGTATCCCGCTTCCGGGATCATCCAGGAGCTTCTCCATATATGCCATCGTATCCACGTCTTCGCCAAAGTATCCGTCATAAGGCATAAATACCGAATGGCTCAGATCGACGCCGGCCCCCTGGCGTTTGAAGGCATTTCCCGTTACGGCGAGCGAGCCTAGCGACATGCCGTGGAAGGCGTTCGTGAAGCACAATACCGTAGAGCGTCCGGTCACCTTCCGGGCGATCTTCAACGCGGCTTCAACCGCATTGGTGCCTGTTGGCCCGGGGAACATCACTTTGTGGTTCCAACCTCTCGGCTTCAGAATGACTTCCTCAAATCGGATCAGAAAGTGCTCCTTCGCGTCCGTGGCCATGTCCAGGCTGTGCGTAACTCCGTCATGCATCATATAGTCCACCAGCTTTTGGCGGATCCTTTCATTGTTATGTCCATAATTCAGCGCGCCGGCACCGGCGAAGAAATCAATATACGCATTGCCCCGGGTATCCCAGAGCCTTGCATTTTTAGCCCTGTCAAAAACAGTCTGAAAACTGCGGCAATAGCTTCTTACTTCCGACTCCAGCTTGTCAAACACCGTAAGCTTCGGCATCTCCATGACTTGGTTGTCCATATTTCCCTCCATTTTGTTTAAATGTCATTGAAAAAAGGGCCAATCACGAACAGCGGCTCATCCTCATGGATCGTTCCATCCGGGAACAGATCCGCCCCGTAACCGACGGTTACCGTGCTGGGGATCGACTTCTCTTCGGCAAAGCCGAGAAATAACCGCCGGGATGCGATATTACTGGGCGAAACGGTCGCCTCAATAAATCGGACACCGCGGCAAGCCGGTTGGTTCAGAATGCTCTCCAGCATCGTCCGGGCGATTCCCTGCCTCCGATGCGAGCTCGCCACCGCCACCTGCCATACAAACAGCGTCTCGGGATTTCGTGGCGAACGAAATGCAGAGATAAATCCGACAATCTCCCCTTCATGCTCGGCGATCATGCAGGTATCGTTGAAATAATCGCCCAGCAGGATATAGCAATACGGGGAGTTCAGATCGAGTGAACCCGTGTCGCGGACAAGCTCCCAGATCCGGGTGCCGTCCTGCGCTTCCGGTCTTCGGTAAATGATTTCGGTACGTGTCTCAACTGCCATAGGAATCACCCCCCCCTTCCTGATTCATCACCACGTTTTAATCGCGACCGGAGCGGAAGCGCTGCAAAAAGCTCCGCAGCCGTTCGCTCTTCGGATGATCGAAAATCTCCTCCGGCGTTCCCTGCTCGACAATCCGGCCATCGGCGCCGAAGATCACCCGGTCGGCAATCTCTTTAGCGAAATCCATCTCATGCGTAATCAGCAGCATCGCCATCTCGCCTTCCTCGGCGATCTCCCGGATCACGGCAAGCACCTCGCCCACCAGCTCGGGGTCCAGTGCGGACGTCACCTCGTCGAACACCATCACCTTCGGCCGCATAACGAGCGCTCTTGCTATGGCGACACGCTGCTTCTGTCCCCCGGACAGATTCGCCGGATACATCTTCAGCTTATCGGCAAGGCCTACCTTGCCCAGCATGGACACTGCACGTTCCTCCGCTTCTTCCTTGGACAAGCCGAGCACTTTGCGCGGAGCCTCGGTAACGTTTCGCAGCACATTCATGTGCGGGAACAGATTGAAATGCTGGAACACCATTCCGACATTGCATCGCATCCGGTGCAGATGCTTTTCGTCCGCCAGGACGAGCTTTCCCTTATGGTACATATGCCAGAGCAGCTCGCCGTCGACCTCGATCGTGCCTTCGGTCGGCTCCTCGAGCGTCATCAGCATCCGGCCCAGCGTCGTCTTCCCCGAACCGCTCGGACCGATCACGGCCACCTTCTCTCCGGGCTGGATCTCCAAATCGATGCCTTTGAGTACCTGCAGCTCGCCGAAGGATTTGGTGACCCCTTTATATCTCACGATCGGCTGCATACCGGTTGAAGGCTTTTCCTCCGTCCGGGACGGCAGGGCCTCCTCCTGTTCGTCGATCACAACTGCATTCATCGCTTTCCCTCCTCATTGTCCCCGCTGCAGATTCATGCGCTTTTCCAGCCTTTGAACCAGCAGCGACGCGATATAACTGATGATCAGGAATAAAATTCCGACCAGCGTGTACGGCTCGAACGCCCGAAAGGACTGGGACACGATATTTTTAGCCGTCATCATCATTTCCACCAGCGTAATCGCACACAAAATCGGCGTTTCCTTAAACATCACGATCAAATAGTTCCCCAGCACCGGGATGATCGGCGGTACCGCCTGCGGCAATATGATGCTGCGCCAGGTCTGGGCCTTCGTATAATTCAGCGCCGTTGCCGCCTCCCACTGCCCCTTCGGTACCGCTTCAATGCCTGATCGGTACACCTCGGACAAATAGGTGCTGTAATGCAGCCCCAGTCCGATCACTCCAGCATAGAAGGCGGGGATCGAGATGCCCATTAGGAGCGGCAGACTGTAATACAGAAAGAAGACTTGCACGAGCAGCGGCGTGTTTCGGATAAACTCAATGATTCCTTTGGTGATCAGCGACAGTGGCTTAAATCGGCTCCGCGCGGCAAAAGCCAGCAGCAACCCAACAATAAGCGCAACCACGAACGCACAGAGCGTTACCCATACGGTCATTTGGAGCGCCCGCAGCAGCTCCGGTAAAATATCAAATGCATAATTCCAATCCCACATAGGCTACATCCTCCCCGCCGTCAATTTCCGCTCGAGCAGCCGGACCGCCACCGCAACGAGCGTAGCGATCACAAAGTACAACAGGAGCAGCAGCGCAAGAATTTCCGTCGTCCAGGCAATATAGTTGTTGCGGAGCACCATCGCCTGATAGGTCAGATCCGCCATCGTGATGAAATAGACGAGCGACGTTGACTTAATCAGCTCCACCAGCTGGTTCCCGAACGGCGGCAGCATCCTAAGCGTTGCTTGCGGCAAAATCACGTTCAACATCCGCTGCCAGGGCTTCAGGTTGAGCGCGACCGCTGCCTCCCATTGACCTTTGGGTACCGCGAGCACCGCACTGCGGACAATCTCCGAGCCGTACGCACCGAAGTTGAGCCCGATTGCCAAAATAGCCGCCAGCATTTTCGGAAGCTCGATGCCGATGAACGGAAGGGCGAAGTACAGCCAGAATAGCTGAACAAGCAGGGAGGTACCCCGAAAGACCTCCACATAAACAGCGGCTAGCGTGCGCAGGATCCACAGCTTGGATAACCGGGATAGTCCTGCCGCAAAGGCTGCAACAATCGCAAGCATGGCGGAAAATATCGCGACCAGGACCGTAATTTCCGCGCCCTTCAACAGTGTGGGAAGGAACTCAATCCAGGAGTTCGGCATGCTATTTCCCGCAGAGCGCAGCCGCTGTCATGTCGCCCGGCAGCTCTTCCTCGGTAAATCCGAACTGCTGCAAGATTTCCAGGAGCTCGCCGGATTCTTTCATTTTTTGCAGCTCCGCATTATAGGCTTCCTGAAATTCGGTGTCCGCTTTCCGAAATGCGGTCGCGCCGTACCCGCGCACGCTTTCACCGTCAATGACCGGCTGCTCAAAGTCGGTTACGCGCTCGATGCTCTCATCGCTTGCGGAATCCAGCATTGCCTGCAGCGACGGTCCCGTCATCGTGATTGCCTGCACACGGTCCGCCTGCAGCGCACTGATTGCCGAAGCCTGATCAGGCACCTGGACAATGCGCTCGGAAGGAATGCCCGACTTCTCCATGTATCCGATCTCGACGGCACCGGTCATGACGGCGACCTTGGCATCATCATCCTTGGCAACATCTGCATAGCTTCCAAGCCCGAGCGGATTCCCCTTCTTTACCGCCAGCGCTTCCCCGATACTGTACTCCGGATCGGCGAACAAGACTGCCGAGCAGCGTTCCGGATTAATGAACATCCCGGCCGTTATCATGTCGAACCGGTCGGCTTGCAGCCCCGCTACAAGCGACCCGAATTCGGTAAGCTCCCCCCTCATTTCCTTGATGCCAAGGCGCTCCAGAATGACGCGGGCAATTTCGACCGCCTCGCCGGTAAGCTCGCCGTTCGCCTCCTTGTAAGCGTACGGCTTCTCATTCGCAAAGCCGACCGTGACATACCCACGTTCAATCGCCTGCTCCAGCGTGCTCCCTTTCTCGCCGCAAGCGGCCAAGGATACCACCATAATCAAACACCAAACCAGCACAATCACTTTCTTCAAATCCTTCCACAACCTTTCGTTAATCACATGAACTCCTATAATCCTCGATAATGACCCAAAGAATTTCTTAAACACCCGGCATCAACTCGATGAGCTTAAGTAACCAGTTGAACAATCAACGACACGCAAATAACAAAGTTTATAGATAGATTTACTGGGGATTTTTGAAGCTCTTGTCCCCGCGCACCATCATCAGGCTTCAAGGGACCGAACTCCTGCATCGCCCTGTTGCTCTAACTACAGCGCCTCTTCTAGACCACTTCAGTTGAAGACACATTACAGCCTGTCATCCTCCTTTCACATCCCATTCAAAGTCCACGCAAAAAAGACCTCCGAACAGGGGAATTGGACACAGCTCCGCCAGCAGGGGGTCAACATAGAGAAAAAGGCCCCTATAGAGAATCAAGGGCCTTTGTTTATGAACATCGGTTATGTATAAAAGACCCATCCACTGCTGACGAGGTTAGCTGACGGACTCGGGTAAGATGGTACCCTACACTCTGAAATCAAGTGACTCGCCCCTGATAAAACTGGTTCCCCCGCTTTCCGTCATGTGCATGCCGGAAACTAAGCGTGTGTTCATGATAAAAGGAAACCCAGGAAAAGTCAAACCCGTTTCGCGCATTTTTGATCCCTTTCAGGAGTCATTTCCATGCCGGTACGAAGGTGACCTCATGCTTCCGTTAACCGAGGATTGGGGGGGCGGCAGCTCATCTCGGTATATTGCCCGGAGCGTGCAATCCGCTTAACAGCAAGGATTATCGCCACCCAGCCCCCGAAGTTCATCCCATTGATCTTTCATGCGGTTAATGATCGGTACGAAAGGTGGCAAAGGAGACTTCGTACTTCCCCGAAAAAAAAATTTTTTTCGTGCGCTGGATGACATCCTATTGCTTGTCTTTATCCCCCGCTCATTTCAGCCCGCGCCGGGCCTGTCTCAGACGGAATCGGTGGGCCCCCTACTATAGGGCAACCGTACATTCTAGCAAATAATAGGCATCCTTCTACCAGGAATACGCTATTAACCCATGCCCCCAAGGCAAAAGTTGCGTAGTATAGAACAAATCTAAAGGAGGTGCTTGAATTTGGATCGTTCTCTTAGAAAAAAGAAATTGTGCTCACCTAAAAAAATAGAGAAAAAAGTGCTTCACGCTAAAAAGAAATGCCACGATCATGGCAAAGGCAAACACGATCACGGTAAAAAGGATCTGGTGCTTGTGCGCCGCTGTCCAAGAGTTTCGCGCGGGCGGATTGGACCGGTTGGGCCTGTCGGACCGATTGGGCCGATCGGACCTGCGGGACCGCAAGGCATTCCAGGGCCTGCAGGACCACAGGGCATCCCTGGACCGGTAGGGCCGGCTGGACCTGTCGGACCTGCGGGACCTGTCGGACCTGTCGGACCTGCAGGACCTGCGGGTGTACCGGGGATACCTGGCGGAGGCGCCATCATTCCGTTCGCTTCCGGTATCCCGCTTGCCTTGACAACGCTTGTCGGCGGGTTGGTTGGAACGGTCGGACTGGTAGGCTTCGGCAATTCCGGACCAGCGGTCACCTTGGCTGGCGGAACCGTCGACCTTACCGGCGCTGGGGGAACACTGCTTGACTTTGCATTCAACACGCCGAGAGCAGGCACCATTGATGCGATCTCGGCAACCTTCAGCACTACGGTAGCGCTCTCCTTGGTTGGAACAACCGTTACGATCACAGCACAGCTGTACAGCGCCCCGGCAACAAGCAATATTTTCACCCCAATTCCAGGTGCGGTTGTAACGCTGGCTCCTCCGCTTACCGGCGTTCTTGCCCTTGGTACAGTCAGCAACGGTTTTGTGGACGGTCTGGCCATTCCAGTAGCGGCCAATACCCGCTTGCTGATGGTATTCTCAGCTACGGCTTCAGGAATCACGATCGCTACTGCCGTAGCTGGCTACGGAAGCGCTGGTGTCAGCATTATATAATTCGCCCTAGATATAATAGAGCTTCCTTGGAATATGCAAAAAGCCCCGAGTCCTCTCGGGGCTTTCTTGTGCAGGCATTTAAACCGCTGTATATCCTCCATCAACCAAGAGGGTCGTCCCTGTTATAAACGATGCATCATCACTGGCCAGAAACAAGACTGCCCTCGCTACCTCTTCCGGCTGTCCCAAGCGCCCCATCGGATGAAGGCTGACCAGATGCTGCGTAATGGCTTCCGTCCGTCCCTGGATCAGCGGGGTGTCGATATATCCAGGACATACGGCGTTAATCCGGATGCCTTTCGAGGCATAATCGGCCCCCATGGATTGCGTCAACAGCTTCACCCCGCCTTTGGCTGAAGCATAAGCGGTTACCCCGGATTTGCCGACATGGCTGTGGATCGAGCCGCAATTTACGATCGCGCCGCCGGTGCCTTGGGACAGCATTTGCTTGATCACGTACTTATCGCACAGAAAGACGCCCGTTAAATTTATATCGATCGTCCGCTGCCAATTGTCGAGCTCCAGCACATCGGCCGGTGCATCCTTCGCAATCCCCGCGTTGGCGAATAAAACATCAATGCGTCCATAATGGTTCACCGTCTGCTCAACCATGCGGATCACTTCCGATTCCTTGGTCACATCGGTCTTGACGAACAGCGCCTCATACCCGTCTTGTCTTAATTGATCCGAAAGGGTTTGTCCACGATCTGAAAAATCCGCAATAACCACCTTTGCCCCTTCTTCTGCGAACAGCCGGACCGTCGCTTCACCAATCCCGCTCGCGCCGCCGGTTACAATGACAACCTTCGACTGAAATCTCATGTTCGTCCCACTCCTTGGCTTGAAAATTTTCGACTCCAAACAGCATGACTATGTCACACATAATGGTATTAACCTAGCGTGAGCATAATCCCCCATATCTATTCTATTTTCATCCGAAAATGGGCCTCCCATGAACGGAAGGGACAACCTAATTATTTCCATTAGAATCTAAACATGGACAGACTGTATAATCATTCAGTACTACATCAACATGACATCATAAGGGGGGCACAATGTCTATTGAATACGTTCGATAAAGGTACACGGTTCATTCAGGTAACCGGTACGCTGGAGCGGGACCGCTTCACATTCCACACCTGCGAATGGAAGCTGCTCGTTGAAACCAGCCGGTATTATGAAATCAAGCCGGGCAGCGGATCTGTAAAGAGATTATATAAGGAAAAGCTGCATGTCATCCTGAATGACAGCAGCCATTACAAGCATGCAGCATTGTCCTGCTCCGCTTTTTGCATGAAAGAGCGGGAAGCCGAGATCCGGGTTCAAATATTGCACCATTTGAAGCAGCGAATACAGGAGCTTAAGCAGGATTTGCAGCATAACCTGGATGCGCTGGAATCAGCATCGGGCCAAATCACATAGACAAAAAAAAGCAAAGCCGCAGCCGTACGATGTCCATGACAGCGTAACCTCGCTGGGCTTTTTCCATTACCATCTGCGTCAAGAAGGAGTCGCCCCGATTCGAATATCAGCAGACTAAGCCTTCTCCCATTTTTCCTTAAAGAACAATTGGTACACTCTCTTTACGATAATCTTCACGATCATATAGATCGGAACGACAAGCAGGATCCCGATAATGCCGCCGAGGTCTTGTCCTACCAATATTAAAATGATGATCGTAACCGGATGAATATCCAGCTGCTTGCCGAAAATATACGGCCCGATCAAATTGTCCTGAATCTGCTGGGCGGCCAAAATGACCAGGAGCGACCATATCGCGGTTCCTGGCGACTGGATGAACCCGATAATGACGATCGGAATCGAGGATAGAATTGCCCCGATAAACGGAATAAAGTTGGCAATGACGGCCACCACCGTCAGCAGCAGCGCATACGGAAGCCCGATGATCAGAAAGCCGATGTACATCAGCACGCCAAGGGCCAGATTGACCAGCACCCGGCCGACAATAAACCCTTTCAGGGCGTTATTGATCTCATCCAGCACGGATGCCCCCTCGTCCTTGAAGCGGTTCGGAAGAAAGCCGACCAGCATTTTGCCGAATTTGCCCCCCTCCTTCAGCATGTAATACAGAAGAATCGGGAAGGTAAACAGCACGATCGCGAAATTCGACACAAAGGAGAACAGGTTCATGATGTAGTTGGTGAGGAATGAGAAGCCCCGGTTCAAGTAGTCGGTCAGCTGCGTCAACGGGGTAACGTCTCCGGGAAACAGATCCTGCAAAAAGCCGCTCTGCTCCAGCTCGTGCAGCTGATCGCCCAGTGCGGCGAACAGTGCCGGCGCATTCTGTACGAGCGCAACGACCTGATCCCTCAGAGAAGGCCACACCCACAGGATAAAGCCGGTCAGGATTCCCGCGAACACGACATACAGCAGCAGGATCGCCAGCGATCGGTTCAGCTTCCATCTTTCAAGCAAATCGACCAGCGGCCGCAGCAGGTAAAAGAAGAATCCCGCCAGCATCAACGGCACGAGCGTAATCGAGAAGAACGAGAGGACCGGCTTGAAAATAAAATCGACGAGCGATCCTAAATATATGATGGCCAGGATCAGAATGACGGCAAAGCACAGTTTGAAAAATTTGTTCATTCTTATCAAATAGGGTGCTCCTTATCTCCACAAAGTTTCATTCATCGTATCATGACAGAGTGCAGGGATTCAAATGGCGAGCGCGCTGTTTCGCCGCTCCCTTACCTTATGAAACAGGCACTTGACTAAAAATCTAGGGATTAATCCATACTGCGGTTATATACTTCTCCTAACAGCTCACGTATAATATGAAGGATTGCAAGGGCGAGGCTGAAGTTTAGGAGGATTTTTTGCAATGCATGTGACATCCATTATTTTGGGTCTGGTCATCGTTCTGAATATCTTGTTCGCCATCGTGGTCGTTTTCAAGGAGAGACGCGATGCCGCGTCCACGTGGGCGTGGCTGCTGGTGCTGTTCTTCATCCCGATTCTCGGGTTTGCGCTGTACCTTTTATTTGCCCAAAACTTAAAAAGCGTGAGACTGTTCCATTGGGACGATCTTCAGAAGACCGGAATCGAGAAGGTGCTGCTCTCCCAGATGGATTCCATGTATCGGGGAGACTTTTCGTTCGCGAATCGGGCCGCACAGGACAACCGGGATCTGATCCATATGCAGCTCAACGAGAATCAAGCCATTTTTACGGACGATAACAATGTCGAGATTTTTACGGACGGCCGCGACAAATTCCAGCGCCTGTTTCAGGATATCGAGGAAGCGAAGGAATACATACATATTCAGTACTACATTATCCGGCGGGATCAGCTTGGCAAACGCCTGATCGCCCTGCTGACGAAAAAGGCCCGGGAAGGCGTCAAGGTTCGCGTCCTCTATGATCAGCTGGGCTCGCGAAAATTGACGAAAGGGTTCTTTAAGGCTTTTCGGGAAGCGGGCGGAGAGGCCGAGGCCTTCTTCCCTTCCAAGCTCCGCTTCATCAACCTGCGGCTCAATTACCGCAATCACCGGAAGCTGGTCATCATTGACGGCGATATCGGGTATGTTGGCGGTTTTAATGTCGGGGACGAGTATCTGGGGTTGAACTCAAGGTTTGGTTATTGGCGGGATACGCATCTGCGCATACAAGGAGAAGCCGTCTATGCGATGCAGGTCCGCTTCATTCTGGACTGGAATCAGGCATCGCATCACCATGACATTGTCTACGAGCCGAATCTGTTCCCCAAGATCAATTCACCGGGTAACGTCGGTATTCAGATCGTAACCAGCGGTCCGGATTCCGAGTATGAGCACATCAAGAACGGGTATATCAAGATGATCACTTCGGCTAAAAGATCGATCTATATCCAGACCCCTTATTTTATTCCTGATGCAAGCCTGTTTGACGCGCTTCGGATCGCTTCGTTGTCCGGGGTCAAGGTGCATCTGATGATTCCGGACAAGCCGGACCATCCCTTCGTCTATTGGGCGACATGGTCTTATATTGGAGAGATGCTGCAAACCGGGGCGAATGTGTATTTGTACAATAACGGGTTCATTCATGCCAAGACCATCATTATCGATGAGACTATCTCCTCGGTCGGCACGGCCAACATCGATGTCCGAAGCTTCCGGCTGAATTTCGAGGTCAACGCCTTCCTTTATGATGAGCTGCTGTCCCGGCGTTTGACGGAGATTTTCCATCACGATCTGCGCGTATCCAGCCTGCTCACCTTGGAGGAATATGAGAAGCGGTCCAGATGGATCAAATTTAAGGAGTCGATCTCGCGCCTGCTGTCTCCGATTTTATAGACTGCCTAAGGGTTCATATCGGAGGAAGGTTAAGTTAGCAATCCATAAGAAATTCGGGAGTATGGATACCTATATACTTGAATCAAGGAAAGGCTCCAATCTTACTTTCGAAAGGATGTTGATTATGGCGAAGTTGACACCGTACATATTCTCCGAGGATGCTAAAGCGCAGGCTGAGTTTTACACGAGCGCACTGGGAGGCGAAATCCTGTCCGTGAAAACCTTCGGCGAGCTTCCCGGCTCCAACGAAGAAATGAAGGACAAGGTTTTGCATTTAAGCCTTGTTGCCGGAGGGGTTCCCATTTACATGTCCGATTCCATGTATCAATCGCTGGATCGAGGGAACGGAATGCATCTGACCCTGGCGTTTGACAGCGATGCCGAGGCGCATGAAGCATTTGACCGGCTGTCTGAGGGCGGGAAGGTTGTCGATCCGCTGAAGCCCCAATTCTGGGGAGCGCTGTTCGGCGTAATTGAAGATAAATTCGGCGTATTATGGCAAGTGACGACCGAGGCGTCGGCCTAAACGCCGGTCCATTCCATTGAATCGGTAATACCAAAGCGGCCGCCAGTTCCTCAGAGAACTGGCGGCTGTTTCATTTTATCCATAGGGGATACCCGCTGATGCATATGTGCATGCACTCGTTCGTGTGTCCGTATACACATGTGCACTACTTGGTCGTATCCAGCTGATGCATACATACACCTACATTCGTTCATGCCCAGCATGTAACGTGTACTACATTCGTTCGCGCCCCAATTATGCATACGTGCATGTCATCCATTCGTGGTCCGTTATGCATACGTGCATGCATCCATTCGTGGTCCGTCATGCATACGTTCGTGTTCCGCTCGCGTATCATTCATCCCCCCATACATACTAAGGCTTCAACACCATCAGCAAGATCAGAATGACAATCCCCCCTTGAACAATGAGGATATGGGGCAATGCCTGCGACCATAACCGTCGGTAGGTTCGCTCCAGATCGGCTTGCGATACGGTGGATGACTCTACCAGCGTATACAAGGACCGAATTCGCGGCCTGACCGCAAATTTCATGTAAAGGCCGATGACGGGCACCAGCACAAGGGCCGCAACGTACCACAGCATCTGAAATAGAACCGGCTCCATCCATCCCATCAGCAGTCCCGTGACCAGCTGAAGGATCATACCCGTATCCGTCAAACGATCCAGCCTCCGGGCAGTCCCGTGCGCGTATCTCAGCGAACCGGCACCTCCTGCGGAAGCCTGCGGGAAAACAAGAAACCGCTGCAGATAAAATGCCGGGCCGATCATGGCGATGGCCGATATCACGTGAATGATCAAAATCATCGTATAAGCCATAATCACCCTCCCATCTCATTTTCAAAGATGATTTTATGACCTGAATGTTATCCCTGTCCGAAGGTCCTCGTCCCTAATCCAGTGCAAGACCGCCGACTCTGCAGCCTGGAAAGCTTCAGCCAAAATTTCACTCCGATCCAGGACCGCGTGCCCCTGCGCACGGATAATCCTGTAGTCCGTAATACCAAGAAACGCAAACATCGATTTCAAATATTGATGCGAATATTCAACCTCGCTGTACCAGTCGCCATTCGTATATATACCGTCACTTCCCTGGATAACTACGACGCTCCGGCCATCGGTCAGGAGTCCTTCCGACCCGTTCTCCGTATAACGGAATGTTTCCTTCGGGATGATAATATTATCCATATAGTCCTTGAGCTTGGACGGAATATTGAAATTATGGAGCGGCATGGCAATCACATATTTGGACGCCCATTTGAACTGCCGCAGAATCTCGGACATGCGGAGCATCAGATTCTCCTCGACATCCGTTAGCCTCTCCCCGGTCTCAAGCTTAGCCCAACCGTTCAGCATATCGGCCGTAATGGCCGGCACCTCCTCACGATACAGATCAATCTGCTGCAACTCATGATCGGGGTTTAGCTCTCTGTACTTGCTTATAAAGCGGTTAAGAACCTGCAGGCTAAGGGAATGATTGCTCGTAACGAGGGGATGGGCATTGATAACTAATACTCTTTCCATAGGAATCACACTCCTGTCATCATATATCTTCATATCAATCGGCGGTTTGCGAAGCATCTCAATCGTGCTTGATTCACCTCCTGAAACCGGAACTGAAAAAGGAAAAGAGCGATATCTAGAGGAGATTAATCATTGGTGATTTATATTTGTTGTTTGTACATACAACTATAATCGATTTCCAGTTAAAAGTAAAGCCAGTAATCTGGCCTCTTTAAAGTTTTTCTATGTGTGTATCTCAAAAACGAAAGCGGCAGGTACGCCCGATTATGTCTGGCGTACCTACCGCTTCCTATGCATGCTTTGCTGTCCCGTTAGAATACAGCAACCATCAAACTTATGGAAGGTTATTATTGAACGTTGCTTGGATCCATGTACAATACTTCCCACAAATGACCGTCCGGATCCTGGAAGCTCCAGCTGTACATAAAGCCATGATCCACCGGATCATTGGAAGGCGATCCTCCTGCAGCCAGCGCATTGTTGACGATTTCATCAACCTGCTCCTTGCTCTCGGCCGACAACGCCAAGATTACCTCGGTCGTATTGGCCGCGTTGGACAGATCTTTTTTGGTAAAGGTTTTGAAATAGTCCTCCACCAGCAGCATCGCAAAGATGTTGTCGCCGATCATCAAACACGCAGCGTTCTTGTCCGTAAATTGCGGATTGAATTCAAATCCGATCTTCGTAAAGAAGTCCTTCGTTCTGTCCAAATCCTTGACCGGCAAGTTAACAAAGATATTATCACATTTCAACGCCATAACAGATCACCTCATCCATTTGATAGGTCTATCTTAACATGGGATCCTTAGCAGGATTTCTCTTTAATTGCTATGTTCGAACTTGGCCTGTCGCCTCCATGGTTCATAGCGATGTTTATAAATAAGGGGGCCTCTCGAACCATTCGCTCTGTCTCGAGAAGCACCCTTAATCCTTATGGGTGAGTCATCTAGTTCAGTAATCCAAGTGTGCGAAGCGTCCTCATTACGGTAACCACCGTCTGTGCCTTGGTCACATTGGATTTCGGATCAAATTTTGTTGTGGATACGCCATGCATGATCTTGTGTTTGACGACCATTGCAACGGCCGACTTCGCATAGGAAGAAACTGCGGAACGATCCTTAAAGCCATCGAGCACGGAGGCACCTGCATCCTTGGTCATGCCGGCATAAGCCAGCACGTTGTCTAGGATAACGGCAAGCTCCTCTCGGGATATCGGACTGCTCGGATCAAAGGTCCCCCCTGTTCTGCCCTTCACCAGTCCCGCTGCCTTAGCCGCAGCAATTTCTCCGGCATAGGCGGATTTTGGATCTACATCTGCAAAATTCGTATAGCTTTCATCCGGCAGAAGACCGAGCGCGCGAACGATGATCGCCACAATTTCAGCCCGGGTGATGGATTTATTGGCACCGAAGTTACCGCTATTATCCCCGGATATGACCCATTTCGCGGCGGCTTGTGCTGCATCCTCCGCTGCCCAGGCCGGGATCGCATCCTTGAACTTCATATCCTGCTGTGCCAGCACGTAGATGCCATTGCCGGTTTTCTTAATTTCCACGGTCACGGTACCGTCAGCGTTCACCTTAAACAGCGTCGGCACCGAACGCAGCTCGTTCAGCCCCGGAATATAAACGACGCCGGTTGCTCGCTTCGTGTTAATCGCTTTGGCATCTACCGTGATAAATTCACTTACGTATAATTTTCCGTAGTGCTTAAGTTCCGTAGCTGTTTGGTCGGCATGAAGCTGCTCCAGCTTGAACAGAAGCGGTGTACTTAGCACCTCTTTCCCTTTCAGAAGCGCTTCGGCTCCCTTGAGGTCTGCCTCGGAAGGGGCTGTAACCGATACCTTCACCGGGCCGGCAACCGTAATAAGCGCAGCCGGAATCCTGTACTCGGTTCCATTAACAAGGATCGACAGGCTGGCGTTTGGTCCTTTTTTCGCAACGGCTGCAATGACCTCTTGCGGTATTTCTGCCTCTGCTTGCTTTGCCTTGTCGCCGGCATCAATTCGGAAATTGACTGAATCCGAAGCGTTAATGGCCTGAACAGCCGCAGCTACCTGAATTGTAATGACGGCTTTATCTCCCGAAAGAACTACCTGCGCGTCCAACTGATCCTTCTCCTTAGGCGGCTGAGGTACAGGAGATGGAGCTGAGCTTGATCCGCCTGATCCGCCGGAGCTGTCCGATCCGCCCGAGCTGCTGCCGGACGTTGTGATACTGAGCTGCTTTGATGCGCTCGAGACACGATGAATCTCATCGCCTGTGCGGTCTACGGCCAGCACATGAATCTTGTAATTGTTCAGCGGCTGAAGACCCTGAATCGTGTAAGCGCCTTTGCCCTCAGTCAACCCGGAAAGCGCGTGGTTCACATACACCTCATAGGTGGAAGCTCCTTCAACCGGATCCCATTCAAGCTGAACGGATTTGGATGTAACGCCAGACACCTTCAGATTGCTAGGTGCTCCGAGTGCAGCATCATTCGACTTGCCGTTAATCGGCAGGTCTTTAACAAGCTGATTCGTCAGCGTATAGTTCCGGTCCCCGCTAATATCCCAGCTCATGACCCCGGCGATATCAAGCGTTTTGACGAGGGATGCGGTGTACATCATTGTAGTTTTGTCATTGTACGTGATAAATACGTTGTTCTGATCATTATAGAGATAAGGCACTTTCGCATACTCGTTCCAGTATCGCTTGTAACCGTTCTTGCCGATATAATCGTTCTCAAGATGGCTGAAGTCGAACAGGGCACTCTCCCATGTTCCGACGCTTGAGCCCCCCTTGCAAGCCTGGTACTGCCCATTCGGTCCGCATCCGTCCCAGCCCTTGCCATAGTAAGGAACGCCTGCAATCAATTTATGCGGAGGCACGCCGCCGTTCAAATGCCCCATCAGCCCGCCGAGCACATGATTTCTTGCCGCCGACCGGGTTGGCAGGGCCTTATCATAGAAGAGCGGTGCATTATGGTGTCCTAATGTATCGGTCTTTCCGCTATAGTCGTATGTCATGATATTAATAAAATCGAGATACTGCACGGAATTCTCAAAATCGGCGTTCACCGTGAAATTGTCGCCTTGCCCCGACGCGATCGTCAGCAGATAGTACTTTCCGTCTTCACTGCCTGCTGCATCCAACGCCTCACGGACTGCTTTCATGAGCAGCGTGAAGTTTTCCTTATCCTCAGGTCCCCGGGAATTGGTCTCCAAACCGCCTTCCACCGGATATTCCCAGTCGACGTCCAGGCCGTCAATGCCGTATTCCCGCAGGAAATGGACCGCCGAGTTCGCGAATGCCCTGCGCGTCTCCTCCGTCCGTGCGATGTTCGAGAAATTGCCGGACCACGTCCAGCCTCCGACCGACACCAACAGCTTCAAATGCGGATTCGCTGCTTTAATCGATTCAAATGCCTTGAAGTTCTGAAAATCAAAGGTCGGATCTCCGATGATGATTTCTCCGTCATACACGTACCGGTTCTGGGCGGGAATGTTAGGATCTTCGCAGGCTCGCGCCCCGCTTCCGAACTTCTTCCAGCAGATGTCGGCAAAAGCATAGTTGATGTGCGTCAGCTTGGACACGTCCAAATCGTCAGGCTGCAGGTTGCGGGCATTGGAATCGGTACTCGCGGACCACGACGTGTAATACGTAATATTGTTATAATTGCTGCCAGGAACGACAGTCACCGCATCGCTCTCAGGAGAGGTCCACAGGCTATTTGCTCCCGTCACCTTGAAGGAATAGGTCTTTCCTTCTTCGAGCCCAGCAACCGTATACCGGTTCTGCTCGCTGGTGCCGATCTTTACGCCATCCTGGTAAATATGATAGGTTGTGGCGCCAGGAACCGGAGCCCAGCCTAGCGATACCGTCGACCGCGTCGCCGTTACAACTTGCAGCCCCTCAGGCTGAGCCAGCTCGCCCCATGTGATCGTAACCGTATTGCTGTTCGCGGACGTCTCGAGCGCGCCGTTCACCGTTCGCTGCGCCCCAACCATAAATTTATATGTCTGCCCTGCTTCAAGAGGGGAGTAGGTCGATGAGGTTGCGGTGTTCTCCCAGGTTCCACCTGCCCATGCCCCATTGACGTAAATGTCATAGGCGGCGGCACCCGGACTGGAGCCCCAGTCCAGCGTCACGGAATCCTCTGTTACGTCCGTAATTTTAAGACCGCTTGGCGGCGTTAACGGAGCTTCTTTATACTCGGTGACATCCTTCGTTGTCGTGAACTCCAGCACATTGCTCTTATGCTCCTGTTTCGTATCTTCATTCCATGTAATATAGATGCGGTAGGTGGTTTCCGGGGATAAGCCTGTCACGGCCCGGGTCCAATAGTTCCCCCAAGTCAGCCATTTGCCTGTATCGGCATCCCACACCTGAATATTGTTATCGTCCTCTTTAGGTCTGAAATCCCACTCAAAAATCGCCATATTATGGGAGACGCTGACCAATCTTAGATTTTGCGGGGCTTTCGGATCCTGGTTAGCTGCTATATCGTTCATGGAGGTCGGACTCTTGCCGTACGTGGAATTTGTTACCGTGATGGGCTCCGCTGACAAATCCGCAGCAGGAACCGTTGCCGGAGGGGGAAGATCGCCCTCTGCAGCATATACTGACACAGCAGGGGCAAGCGGAGTAAGAACTAGGAGCAGGACAAGCACCCCAGTGAGCCATTTCGAAAACCTTTTGATCATGAATGGCATGACCGTTTCACCTCAATTTCTCAAATTTCGATTTGCATACAGCATTTTTCATAAATGTCTGTTCTGTCCGTGATGTCATCGCATAACCGGCTTGCAGACGTCACAGCCCAAGCCGTTAATCATACATGAAACGTCTCTGCTAGGCGTTCATCTTGATGACTGGTCCGACTTCGCAAGGTGATCGAAATCCCATGATGATTGAAAGCGGTTACCGTATTTTTCATCTCAAAAATATGTACGGCAGACTCATCTCCCTTCTCCATGTCCAAACCTTCAATTTGGCCCCGAGCCCTGCTACAGCCTCCTTCCCCTGCTTTCAGCGGTTACATTTTTAATTTTAAATCTATTTGTATCATGGAACCTTACCTAGCAATTGAGAAGGGATACATTTTCATAGAACAGGGATAAAATCTTGTAATTTTATATTCTGTTAATAAATTGAAATCTCAGGAGCATCCAGCCTCAAGGAAGCAATTCTCATACTCAAACGCTTCGTGTACAAACCGTTCTATTTTCGGTGTTATGTCTTGGTAACAGAAAAAAAAAGCTGTCCCAAGCAGACACGCTACTAATGGAACAGCTCCCTTCACCTATATAGACGATTCCTCTACTTCAGCGGGCTAAGATGCTCATGCTTCAGCTTCCAAACTCCTTCCCCGTTCCGCACGAAAACATTGGTCGCTCTTCCCTTGCCGGTAGTAAACTTGCCTTGAGCATATCCCTCGTAGCGGTAGGTATAGATGCAGACCGCCGTCCCGGAATTCTCGGCAATCCACTTCACGTCGTCAGCGTAATAAACCTCGTCCCGAATGACGTCCCAGGCATGTTCGAAGTAAGCGCGGATCTCGTCCTTCGTAACGCAGCTGCGGTCCGAGAACCAGTAAACCGCATTCTCATCCAGCAGTTTAACCACTTGATCGAAATCATGGGTGTTCGTTGCCGATATGTATGCTTCCAGCGCTTGTTGGTATCCCATAAGTGTCTTCCCCCTATTTCCGTCTCTTTGCCAATCCCATGTCCATGATAGCTTGCTTTCGCCTTCGGCTCAATCCGTATCAAGAGAAAGAAGGCCATCCTGATCGTCATAAGATTTGTTCACATCTTGCCGTCCCCCCATGCTCCGGCATAGACAGGAAAGGGCCGAAGCGAATCCATCCCAATTCAGGAGATAGCGTGTGATAAGTATTGCCGCGAAGCGCACGAAAGAAAACTCTTATTTAGAAGTTGAATTTTAAAGCTCTTTACTATAAAATCTAATTAACATTAGTTAGATTTTATAAACCTATAAAGCTAATTACCATGAACAAAAGTTTTTTTGCGACAAAAATCTAATGAACATTAGTTAGTTTTTTTGTTTGGACTATATAAAAAGAGGACGAAGGAGAGATTCTAATGGCATGGTTTTTTCTTATTCTCGGAGGAATATTTGAAGTGGGTTGGGCACTTGGTTTGAAGTATTCCGAAGGCTTCACTAACATCCCTGTTTTAATTCCTACACTAGCGTTGCTGATATTAAGTTTTTGGTGTTTCGCTAAAACATTAGTGATTCTTCCTGTATCGACTGCTTACGCTGTGTTTACGGGACTGGGGGCGTTTGGGACAGCTATCGTAGGAATGACCTTGTTAGGTGATCCCGTGAGCGTTACAAAAGTTATTTTAGTATTAGTATTAATAGGCTGTATTATCGGTTTAAAACTACTATCAAATGAAACCGAAACAGAAAGTGGTGAATAATATGGGTTGGTTATTTATAATAATTGCAGGATTGTTTGAAGTTGGAGGCATTATTAGCCTTAAATTGACTGAAGGGTTTACAAAACTTAAACCTACCATATTTTTGATCATCTGTATGGGCTTGAGCTTTTTCTTTCTTTCAATATCATTAAAAGAAATTCCTATTAGCATTGGCTATGGCTTGTGGACAGGTATTGGGGCATCAGGAAGTGTGTTGCTTGGTATGTTCATCTTTAACGAGCCGAAAAGTATAAAAAAATTAGCATTAGTTGGCGGTATTGTAGTTTGTATCGTAGGGCTTAAGCTTGTGTCCTGATCATTCGTAAATTGAGGTGAGAAATTGAAAAAGGGAGAAGAAACTAAACAAAGCATTCTAGAACACGGATTAAGGTTGTTTTCCTCGAAAGGGTATGAGGAAACTTCTCTTAAGGATATAGCTTCTTGTGTAAACATTAAGACCCCTTCCATTTATGCTTATTTTTCAAGTAAAGATGAGCTCTTTGAAAAAATAGTGGATTTCGTTATAGATGACTATGTAAAATTCATTGAACATCAAGCATCTACTATGGAGTCACTTTCCATTAAGGATCAGTTATATAATTTGCTAGAAAAGTTAAATAAGTACTATTATATGAATGACAGAGGGATTTTTCTTAAAAGGTACGGTGTTTTCCCGCCTGAAAAATTCAAAGAGCACATCTTTCAAAATAATAGTATGGTTGAAAGTGAAATCAGAAAATTAATTTACACTATTCTAGATGCTAAATCAGAAGATCATAAATTTATTGATAGAGAGACCATTGCAACATCATTCATTTGCCTCTTAGATGGAATGTTGTTCTATTTGATGAATTGTTCTTATGAAGAATATGAGAGAAGATTAGAATCAACATGGAAAGTATTCTGGAAAGGAATATTGGAATAATTGTGCTCTTCCTCTCTCTCTCTATTTATTATGGGTTTTTACAAAATGAATCAGTAGAGCCGCATTAGGCTTAAGCTTAAGCCATTCTTGCGGCCCTCCTGCTTCTTCTCCTCTTGGCAAACGAAAGCGGTCAAACGAGCTTTAACCCCAATATTCCTCAAGCTGATTTCTTGAATAATGGCATATTTCTCTGAAGCACTTCGCTCTATTCTGGACATAAAAAATGCTCCCCTCTCGAAAACAGGTTATTATTTACCTGTCTACCGTAAGGGGAGCATATCAAGTAGGGAATGACTTTTATTGAAGCCGCTTTTTATTTACGTGCTCGTCACCTATCTTGATTTCACTAAACAAATTAACCTCCGGATCAGAGGGCTTCGGCTCAACAGCCGGATGTCCTGTACCTGCTCCGGTAAAGTATTGGGAGAGCAAATCCTCCAACTGTGACAAGGTTACCGGCTTTGCGGAATCCTGCAGTTCATAACCAAGCAGTCCGTTGGGCTCGATCGTTGCGGTCTTCACATCACTTCGTTTGGATATCCCTTGCTGCCGCAATTTCATCTCAAGCGCATCCACGGTTAACCTCAGCTTCTTCATATTCTGCAATTCAAGCTGACCATCCTGTATCACGATAATGGCGGGTCCCTTTATCCACCTCTCAAAACGGCTCCAACGCACTTGCATAAATTCGACCAGGATGAGAACCAGAATAAAGACCAGGGCCGCTGCAAAGGTCAGAACTAAATTTTCTTCGGCGATCGGTTGTACGATGATCGTTCCGATCGAAATCATCGTAATGGTTGTGGGTACGGTCATTTGGGAGATCGATTTTCGGCCGGATATTCGGAGCACCAGCATCCCAAAAATAATTAAAACAAGGGATTTCCATATCTCATTCCATAGCTCATTCATACGCTTGTCTCCTCAATCGTTCAATGGTTCCCTTATGTTTTGGACAACGAGTAACCATCTTATGCATGCCTTCCCTCCAAATCCTATATACCGCTCTCCAAAAGGCATCTCCCTTAAAAGAAAAATTCGCAAGAAACCTTTCGTTGCCCATCCGCGTAGAATACCTAAGTATAGATTAAGCTGCATCGTTTCAATAATCTCATATGACACTTCGAGGACTCTCAGACCCGAATCCGACAGCTAACCTCGTCAGCGTCTCAAGAGATAACGCCCGTGCAACTTTGACTTGTTTATTCGGAACACAGTCCAAAGCCTGGAAGCAGATTGTCTCTGCTACCGGGCTTTTTTCCTTGGGTTCAGAAGACTCAAGCCGCTTGATCAGAAAGGAGCAGATGCATTCATGATACATCATGAAAAAATTATGGTGTGTGTTTACTACGGGCCGAACGGCGAACGGCTGATTCGGAGAGGAGGCGAGCTCGCCAGACTACTGCAATGTCCCCTCTATGTGATGAGCGTCATTCCCTCGGCTGTGGATGAACTCGATCTGGAGCAAGAAAAGTTTATGGCCCTTTGGCAAACCATCTGTGATGAATATGGAGCTTCGTTCATCACCAAGCCTAATGATAATCGTCATAAAGCTTCGGACATCATCGCCGAGACCGCCAAGCATTATCAGATAACGCAGCTGATCATCGGACAATCCGGCCAAACACGGTGGCAGGAAATCACACAAGGTTCATTCGTCAATGAGCTGCTCAATCGAATCGGCGAGACGGATCTGCACATCGTGGCTGTGCAGCGAATGGATCAACACATCGTGGAGACTCACGAGCGTGGAATTCCGGTTGCGGTTGTCAGCAAAGATGGACTATATCTGATCCGTAAAGGTGAAGACGAAGGCGACGTTGTCGCGGAGGGGCTGTTCTTCAAGGAACTGAATACGGATTTCGAAACCGGTTTGTTGCGTATACAAACCGATCGGGAATTCAAGTATTTAAAGGTAAGTCAAGGGAAAGTCGTAGACACCTCGTTTTTCCTAAGTCAAGCATCACCCCCCCTTGGCCATGAGAAGGATTACGGATAGTAAAGCAACAACCCAACGATCCGCTCCCAGCAAAATCGAAATGTTCATCAAACGACACACTCTACATCGTCACAGGGACTGGTCAAACTATCCCTGTATAAGGTGCTGATCTCATTTGCCTTTGAAACGCTCGGAACGATTCTCCTCGCCATTCGATGGCATGAGATCGGCTGGGTACAAGCACTCTATTATGGACTTTTCCATTCCGTCTCTGCCTTCAACAACGCCGGTTCCTTTTGGTCGGACAGTCTCTCTTCCTTTGTCGGCGATCCTGTCGTCAACATAACGATTGTCTTGCTTTTTGTTATTGCGGACTCGGATATATCGTCATTGTAAGTGTCACGATGTCTGCGGGGCGACTGGGTCCATTAACGCTCGCTTATGCGCTGGCTCAAGATAAGGCTGTTTGTCGCTTGGCTTATAAATAATCCGCGAAAAGGGAAATGGTTCCAAGGACCTAGCGATTTTTTTACTATTCTGTTACTTGTTCCTTTTGTGTAGACGGATGACCTTTACTACAATAATTACATTAATCTGTACATTGTTGAGGTGAGTGCCGTGAGCAAAATATTAGTTCCTCCGGAAAGACTTATGGAGATATCCCGACAATTTGCACAGGCTCGAGAAGTCGGGGTGCAAATTTGCAGCCACCTTACCCAGCAGATCCAAATCCTTGAAAGCGGTTGGGAAGGTACGACAAGGCAGCAATTCTATCAAAACTTCCAGCTGGCCCGTCAGCAGATGGATCGTTTCACGGCAGCGGTGGGCTCGGTCAGCACGGAATTACATACGATTGTCAACCGCTTTACAGAGGCCGATTCCACTCAAGCTTCGTTACAGGCAAGGACGGCCGCCGATCCGATTGATCAAACGCAGGACGTATTAAACAACACGCTGCAAGTGAGAGATAATTTGGAGAAGTGGGGAACTCTCCTTTACAGCTCTGTCGGCGCTTCCTTAGTCTTAACTAATACGGTACGGTTCAGGGTAGATCCCCGAAATCCGTCCCGCGCAAAAATTCATAATGCGCCATGGGTTAAAGGCAAAGGCAACAATACATTCTTGAAGAACCTGGCAAGAGGCATCAATCGCCAGATTGTGAACCCGGGCTTCATTATGAAGGGCATCAAAGGCTTTGATAGAGTCGCTAGCAAATTCGGTCTCAATTTTGGGCTAGGCTTCAGTCAAGCCAAGAACTTTCCTCAATGGACCAGACAGGTTATAGCCGGTGTCGAAAAAGGCAGGTACGGGATCGAGACCAAGAAAATCCCTGGGATGATCGCCAAAAAGATATTCCCGATTAACGCAACCTTTAATGTGATCGGCGAGGCTTCCGGTCTTGTCAGCAAGTATCGTGAAGGCAAACTCAACGGGGAAGAAGTAGCTGTAGCCGCATCCAACGTTGTTGTAAAAACAGCCGCGACCTATGGCGGCGCTGTAGCAGGCGGAGCCGTCGGTGCAATGATTGGCGGTCCGGTCGGTGCGGCTATCGGTTCCTATGTAGGCGGTACGGTTGGAGCCTTTGTCGGTGATGGCGCGGCTAAAGTGGTCGAAAAGGGAGTTCGCTGGATTAGCGGACTGTTCAAATAATTTCAGGAAGGCGCTAAATCATGAACGCAATAACTTATCGGAAATCCGTAGCATGGGGGAAATCCCTTGGCAGTTTACTGTTTGTGCTGGCCTGCCTGTTTCTGCTGTACGCGGCTTTTTTTATGGATACTTCCTTTATTCGCAAGTTTTTTTGTATCACATCAGCTATAATCGGGATTCCGTTCTTTGGAGGATATTTGGTTGTCAGCTTACCCAAGGCGCTGAAATCAGACACGAAGCTGCTCACCTACGATCAACATTCCATTTCGGACGGTACGCGGACCGTATCCTGGGCGGAGATTACAAGCATCAGCTACAGCGGCCCTTCCATTCGAAAGTGGCTGCTTCCGAAATTGCCCGTGCTGATTTTTCATTTGAAGAACAGGGAGACCTGGACTGTGAATACGTATTATTTGTTGACCGATTCCGAAATTCAGTCTGTCATGAAGCGCCTGCGGGGGCTGATCAGCCGTAACGGAAAGGAAACGAAATAGATCTGTACTGGAGGATTTGCTTACATGAGCGAGCATACCTTTGTATTTTCATTAGAAGAGCTGGGATACGCCTTGGCCGTTCATCAAGGGGAGGAAATGGCTGCAGGACTTATGAAGGCATACTATGGAGATCTGTCTGAAGACAAATGGGAGCTTCTATTTCAGGCAGCTACACATAGCTTGATGTCCAAAGGTTTTATAGAATCGATGGATGAGGAGAATGGAGAGGTTCGTTTCACTTCCGAAATTACGCAAATGATTCAGCATTTGCTGCACAGCAATTATATGCTAAGAGGGATTACCGATCGGAATGCCAGCAAAGTACTCACGATCCATGAACTGCAGCAGCGGTATTTGTACCACTTGTCTGACAATCATACACTTCATTTTCTTACCTGGACAGAGCCGGCGGATTGGGAAGAAGAGCTAGCACATTTCTATGGAGTGAAGCCTTCGAAAGCCGAAGGGCTGACTTTATCCGAATCCAAGGCTGTGATCACGGAAGAATTGTGGAATCGGCTGACTTCAGGTGAATCCCCTGCCTCTCCTCTCAATGACGAGCTTTCATCCGGCCAGCAGCAGCTGATTGCAAAATGGCAGCAGGATTTTCAAAAAAATGCCCGTACCATGGACAATCTAAGCACCATAAGAATTGGCAGCGGAAATCAGACGGCAATCGAGGATATTTTGTTTATACTTCCTTCTAATGAAGGGGTCTGGATTATACGTAACCAGGAAGCGGACAGAAATGCGGTGCCACGGATTTGCATTGAGCTGCAATCCTTCTCGGCATGCAAAAAGACGCTCGGCGCTTTTGCTGGTGCTTTGGCTTAGTCAAGCGGTAGATCTAGTACCGCTCATCTAAACGGTCTTCTATGCGGGAGCATCTTAAAACCTGACCAAGTCTTAAGTCTCCGTTGTCCCCAAATAAAAGGATGCAGCGTTTCCCTAGTAAGCGCTGCATCCTTTTTTATTGATTAGCGATATCGGTCATTTTTTCGTAATCAATGAAGGCTATTATAGTCCCCCCCTCCTTCCAGCCTTTTATTAATATCTTCATCCGAATCTACGAAACCATTTTCCGTTAATTCAACGAAAACTGTACGATCATATTTATAACTTTCTAAAGAAGAAGGATCTATATTTGCTACTTTCTCTAAAAATTCATTCACCTTTATATATTCATCATCATTAAATATCCAATACGTTGCGGAAATCGAAGGGCCGTTAAACTGATCATAGGATTGCTGAACAATCGTTTTTAATTTCTCTGCTGTAATACTTTCATCATGTCTCATGACAATTTCAACATGGATATACTCTGCTTTCGATTTTTCAAGATAGTCTTCAATCGTCATATCTTTCGTTACTTCAATAGGTTGTTTCGGATGGATATTGACCCACGAAGATGCATCTAGCCCTTGATTTTCAATCGCCTTATTAAAAACGGAGGCAAATTTATGCATTAACCGCATCTCCGGATAATTTTCAACGATGTTTTCCGAGGTATCCATTACGGCAGTAAACATGATGTCTGAATCTAATGCTTTAACATATGTAGTTACTGTATTATTGCTTTTCGTCCCCCATCGTTCCCCTATGTATTTTACTTCAAAGGATTCATTGTATTTTTCGGATAACCTTTCCTCGATGATTTTGGCAGTTTTTTTATTTAACTCGCTGCATCCTAATAAGCTTAATATGGATATTCCCATTACGACCATGCATACTTTTCTTAATAATTTCCTCATATCCCCTTGCCTTCTTTCATAAAAATATGAACTCATAATCTATTATAACAACGGAATGATTTTCGATTGATCATCAAAATGCCCCGCCTCTTTATTTATTTACTTTCTTCACCCAAAATCTAACAGAAATAATTTGACAAAAAACTTTAAGTGTCGTCTAATGTGATATATAACAGGATTGCTCATGATCTAAGTATATTTTACTGCATTTTCATGGAGCGAAGGGGGATGGGGATTGCTTTGACGAAAGTATCCTTGATCTCGGAGTCTAAAAAGAGATGTGAGAAGCTAGGTATTGATCCACGGGGGGTTCCCTCTTTTTCGACCTTTTTATCAGAAGGCGATTTGAATCTAAAACGGGCCGAATACGAAGAAATATTGTCGGTAATCAATTTTTTTGTACATAAGATGTTGGAGCTCATGAAAGGGATTCCACTGCTGATCCTGATTTCCGATGAGAATGGCTGTATTCTGGAAATGGCCGGGGATGAAGCGATCAAGAGTGTGGTTCAGCAATCGGGCATACAGATTGGCCTCGTGTTCAACGAGCAAGAAGCCGGAACTAACAGCATTAATTTGGTTTTGGATCATCGTCAGCCCATTCAGCTTGTCGGGGACGAGCATTATTATGAGTTTTTGTGGTCCTCCGCGTGTTATTCCGTCCCCTTCCAATATACAGATATCTCCAACCTGCTTGGAACCATTACGATTATGACGACGATCGATCAGCATAACCCATTTTTGCTGGCGATGCTGAGTACGGTCGTAGATTCAATCGAAAGAGAGCTCCTGCTGAAAAAGCAAAATAGACGATTGCACATATTGAACCAGGTGGTTATCGAAACAACAAGAAACGGCATCATCATTACGGATCGGGATGGGAACATAACCGAGTTTAACAAGTTTGCTGAAATTTTAACGGGTTCCAAGAAGCAGGATGTTACTAATAAACCTATTCCGGATGCCAAAACAAATGAGTTCATTAAAGAGGTCCTTCAAACGGGAAAAGAATACGAAAATATGGAATTCATGCTGCACCCTCGGACGGGCCAAGATGAGCTGGTCTGCCTGTTTGACGCCTTCCCTATTCGTGATGAGAATATGCAGGTCATGGGCGCATTTGCACAGTTTCGGGATATCACGGAGCGTTATCATACGCAAAAGCAAATCAATTATTTAGCCTATCATGACGATTTAACCGGTTTGCCGAATCGAAGATTCTTCACCAGGCATATTGATGAGCTCCTGAAGCATGGGGTGAAAGAAAACAGTATCTTTGCCGTCATGTTTCTTGATCTGGACAGCTTCAAGAAGATTAATGACACGCTGGGCCATAACAACGGAGACGTGCTGTTAAAGCTGGTTGCCGAGCGTCTGAAAACTTGCTGTCATGCTCCGAATCAACTGGTTTCCAGAATGGGCGGGGATGAATTCACGATCCTCCTGCAAGAGATTACGGATCATACGGAAGCCATTCATGTTGCCGAAGAGATTATAAAAGCATTTGAGAAACCATTTGCGGTAGACGGCTATGAATTCTATATAACGGCCAGTATCGGTGTTGTCTTCTATCCTCAAGACGGCACGAATGTCGAGGTGCTCATGAAGAATGCCGACATTGCTCTTTACCGGATGAAAGACGACGGGAAGAACAATTATAACATTTTCAAACCTGTGCCAAACAGCAGCGGTATTGAAAGACTTACCTTGGAGCATTCAATCCGTAAAGCGTTAGACCTAGATGAATTCGTGGTATATTACCAGCCCCAAATCGATATTCTGACTGGGAACATCATCGGTACCGAGGCGCTCGTTCGTTGGAATCATCCGACTCTCGGCTTGGTCCCTCCAACTAAGTTCATCCCGATCGCCGAGGAAACAGGACTCATTGTCCCCCTTGGGGAATGGGTGCTCAAAACCGCGTGCCTTCAGAATCAAATATGGAAGGATAAGGGGTTCCCTCCTATGAGCGTATCGGTCAATCTCTCTTCTCGCCAATTCTCAAGATATAATTTGGTAGACACCATCAAAGAGATTTTACTCGAAACCCACATCGATCCCCAATACCTGGAGCTCGAGATTACCGAGTCGATGACGATGAATGTCGATGTTGCGATCGAGGTACTCGGGAAACTGAAGGAACTAGGCATACAAATTTGCATCGACGACTTTGGGACGGGCTATAGCAATCTTTACTACTTAAAATTGTTTTCGATTGACCGGCTGAAGATTGATCAATCCTTTGTCAGGAATATTATGACGGATTCGAATGACGCGGACATTGTGGCTACGATCATAGCGATGGCTCATAAGCTTGGCATCGATGTTATCGCAGAAGGCGTAGAAACCAAGGATCAGTTGGATTTCCTGCGCAGTCAAAGCTGCCATGAAGTGCAAGGGTTTTATTATTACCCACCTTTACCCGCAGAACAAATCGAGCGGTTGTTGAACAAAACGGCGACAATAAAAACCAATTTGCAGGGGTGATAGGATGAAAAAGAGAGTGTATACCCTATTAGTCGAGCATTTTAAAAATTGGGGGATTTCTCACGTATTCGGAATTCCCGGAAAGTCCATTTCTCCGCTGATGCTGGAGCTTGAAAGCCACGGTATTCAGTATGTGCTGGGTCGTCACGAAGCTGGCTGTGGGTTTGAAGCGTCAGGCTATGCACTGGCGAAAAAAACAATGGGGATCGCGATTGGTACTTCCGGCCCGGGAGGAACGAATCTGATCACAGCCGCCGGGCAGGCCAAAGAGTTCCAGTTACCGGTGTTGTTCATCACCGGCCAGCCATCGATGCGGGAGACTGGGCGCGCTTTAAGTCAGGATTCAAGCCAGTTTGGGGCCGATTTGGTTAAGATGTTCGAGCCCGTTACCTTGTTCAGTGCCCGCATCGAACGTGGGGACCTTCTTTACTTGTACCTTAAACATGCCCTGGAAAAAGCCTACACGGGTGAAAAAGGCCCTGTTCATCTTTGTATCCCATTTGATGTGCTGATGGAGGAAGTCGAGAGCTTCTACCTGCCTTTGCCAGACCACATTTCACCAGTTGTATCCCCCGATATCGATAAGGCGATATCGATGCTGGGCGAGGCTAAGAAGCCCGTCCTCTTTCTGGGCAAAGGCGCCGTTATGGCAGATGCCTATGAACCATTGCGGATTATGGCCGAGCATTGGGGGATTCCTGTAATGACCACGCCGGGTGCGAAAGGAGCATTTCCTACCAGCCACCCCTTATACCTAGGCGGGTATGGTCTCGGCGGTTCCAAGCATGCAACCGATTATATGAGATCCGGCATTGACCTGATGATCGTCGTCGGCAGCAAATTGTGCGATATGTCCTTGTCCGGATTTACGCCCGATATGGAGCCGGAAAAGGTTTTGCAATTTGAGTATGACCTTAAGTTCGCAGGTAAAACCATTCAGGCGCCGACGCAACTGATTCTTGGCGATATCCGCTCTAACCTGACTCAACTTATCTCGCAAAGCGGGGCATCGTCCAAAGAGCATGAGATGCTGATTGCCCGGGCACAAGTGGCAGCAGCGACCTCCCAAGCGGAATCCGTGTTGTCAGCGGGAACGGCGTTCCGAAGCTTGCGATCCGTGCTCCCGAAAGAGGCAGTTCTCTTCGGGGATGCAGGGAGTCACTCCTTTCATGCCGTACAAAACTTCGAGATCATCGAGCCCGGGACATTCTATTTCGATGAAGTGTTCATCGCTATGGGGGCAGCGATCGGCTATTCGATCGGAGCGAAAATTGCCATGCCCGATCGCCCTGTCGTCTGCGTGACCGGCGACGGCTGCATCATGATGCACGGCACCGAGATATCGACAGCCGTGAACCATGGAATTCCGGTTATTTTCTTTGTACTGAATAACGGCCGTTTAGATATGGTGGAAAAGGGAATGTCTTATAACACCGGACGTTCGGTAGGCGCTGTCTATGAACGACCGCTGGATGTGAGCTTATTTGCCCAATCCATGGGCGCCATGGCATTCCGCTGCGAAAATGAAGCCGACATTACGAGGGCGGTTCAGTCAGCCTTGCAGTCCCATACGGCTACGGTAATCGAGGTCATGGTGGATCCGCAAGAAATCCCGCCGATTCTTACCCGATTGCTTAGTCTAGATTAAAGCTTACGGAGGACGTTTATGGAGTCGAATCGCTATAATAAAGGAATCGAAGTTTTGCAACAGATGGTAAGTGAAGAACGACTGAACGCAACGGTCAAACAGATGGAAAAATTCTCACCGGATATGGCCAGGCTGATTGTCGAGTTCCCTTATGGCTCGCTGTATTCCCGTCCAGGCCTGGATCTAAAACAAAGGAGCCTGCTTACCATAGCGGCTATGCTTGCCTCAGGCGCAGCGGCTCAGCTCGATTTTCATATCGAAGCAGCCTTGAATGCCGGGCTTACGCCAAATGAGATTGTAGAGGCCGTCATGCACTGCGTATCTTACGCAGGCTTTCCCAAAGCGCTGGATGCCATGTTTGTGGTCATGAAAGTGTTTAACGAACGGGGAATTCAATACGAAGAACGATAACCCCCTGCTGCCCTACTTTATTTCGGCCAACTCGATTCAACGAGAGTAAGCCTGAGAAGGATTTTGACTTAGTCGAGGATGGATGCGTCACCGTGGTTTGGCCAGGCTCAATCATTCACGGCTATTTTGACTTTACATAATGCTTGGCCTACCCAAGTGTCCTTGATTTCTGCAATAACAAGAGCCCCTCTGTTAAATAACTTGAGGGGCTCTTGTGTTGCTTATCATATTATTCAGTTTAGAAAGAATAATTAACTTTCAGACACTTCACTTCTTCTGTGTTTTATTAAGTCTCTCTAACCTTGTCTCTTAATTGAACTGGTTAAATCTTTGGAGATAAAAGCTCTGGTTTATCCCTTGCCCAAGTATCCTTAACTGTTGAAAAATTCGACCAGTAAAGGAACGAGAGCCGCAGGATCGACATTGTGATCTTGTCCCGCAAGCACTCGATCCTTCGCCTTTACGAGATGATGGGCCAATGTTTTCGCAGCTTCATGGAAGAAAGGCTCGCTGTTTGCGCCGGAAATTACCACTGTGGAGGACGTTACTCGAGCCCATTTGCTGGTTGGCAGCGGCTTGCCGATCATCACATCATGTGCGATCCTTCCATCATATGCGAGCGTATGCGCAACAGCCAGAAAATCTCTCCATATCGGACTTTCCTTCTGCGGAGCCAAGTATTCTTCCGGAATAAGCAGCGCCTGTGTCATGAAAATTTCCAAAGCTTTGTCGCGTTGTCGGGACAAGATAGCCTCGTCCAACTGCTCGACGTAATCCAGGGGAAGAGGCGGACGGCTTGCGTCAAGGATGAGGGGCGGTTCATACAGCGCCAGCTTTGGGATTTTTTCAGACAACTGATCAGCGGCCTCCAGGGCGAGAATTGCTCCGGACGATACACCATACAAATAGGCGCTCCCGCCCACGGATTCTATTAGTGCATCGATATCTTCAATCTCGCGCTCCACCGCATAGGGCGGTGTGTCGTCACTGTCTCCCCGCCCACGTCGGTCGTAATTGATCACGGTATAATGGTTCGCCAGCAAATCTGCCAGTTGCTCTTGCGAAGGGAACTTGCGATACCCTAGAGCGCCAGTTACCAGGATCACAGCCGGACCGTTGCCGTATTGGTCATAGGCGATGGCCGTTCCATCTTTGGATATAACGTTGTTCATCAGTTCTCGCCCCTCTTTTTTCTTAAATTATTTTCGCTGGTAATGCAAGCCGACGACGCCGTTCTTGTATGTTTTGGAGCGGATCAACCGGAGGGACTGCTGCTTGTTGGCCAAAGCGAACAAGCGCTCGCCGCGGGAAGCGATGACGGGATGAACGAGCAGCCACAGTTCGTCGTAAAGTCCGCTGTGGATGAAAGATTGCCATGTCTTTACTCCGCTTTCGACGGAAATTCGATTGACCCGGCTTTTCAGTGCTTCCAGCTCGCGAGCGAGCGAAGTATTGCCACTCCCAATCTGCTGCGAGTTTCTCCAGACCAAATCGACTTTGGAGCTGGAAATGACCACTTTGGAGATCTCGTTCATGCGAATGGCGATGGCCCGTTCCAGCGCATTGGAAGAATGCTCCGCCTGCTGCCAATGCTGGGCTAACGAAGCGTACGAATTTCTGCCTACGATAATCGTATCGACAGTATTGTAATAATCCAAGTAATCCTCAAAGATCTCTTCGCTCAATGTCATCCACTGATTTTCATCCGATACGACGCCGTCCAGCGAAAGCTGCATTGTTAAAATCACGTCACCCATTCCTTCAATCACTCCTTGCTTTCATGATTTACGAAACAAATATATCATTTTCCCGGTTCGAGCATTTCTTATCAATTGCTATTATGTTCCAGTTTTAATCTAGGGAACCTAAAGGTACAACAAGATTCCTAGAATGCTGTTAGCCTTTTTTATATTAAACCCTCTGATTTTCTTGATTAAACAACAAAAGAGCTCAGACTAATCTGAACTCTTTTGGTTTAGAAGTTACAATCCATGGTTTCCATATGCATACTTCTTTTATTGGTTACAAGCTTTATTATTCAGTTACAAAGAATATTTAATACATTCACACAATTACGAGCAAAGCCCACGCTTACTCTACCGTCACGCTCTTCGCCAGGTTCCGCGGCTTATCCACGTCATTGCCTCGAGCGAGGGAAGCATAGTAAGCAAGCAGCTGCAGCGGGATCACGGACAAGGCGGCAGTCAGCACCGGCAGCGTCTTTGGAATCGCGAAGGCTTGGTCGACCGACTTCAGCAGGTCAGCCACATGCTCCTCGTAGGTAATGGCCATGACTTCCGCACCCCGCGCCTTCACTTCCTTAATGTTGCTTACAGTTTTCTCCAGCACCGCTTCCTGGGTTGCAAGAGCAATCACCGGAATCCCTTCCTCAATTAAAGCGAGCGTGCCGTGCTTCAGCTCACCGGCAGCGTAGGCCTCGGAATGGATGTAGGAGATCTCCTTCAGCTTCAGGGAGCCTTCCTGGGCTACCGCATAATCTTGGCCGCGGCCGATAAAGAACAGGTGCTCATGCTTGGCGATCTGCTCGGCATAGGCTTTGATCGATTCGGCATTCGCCAGCATCGCTTCCACCTGCTCCGGCAGAGCTTCCATCGCAGCAATCACTTCGGCAACAGCGTCCTCCGTCATCGTGCCGCGTACCTGAGCCAGATACAGACCAAGCAGATAGAATGCGATCAGCTGGGAGGTGTAGGCTTTTGTCGAAGCAACCGCGATTTCAGGTCCTGCCAACGTACCAAGCACGTCGTCGGCTTCACGGGCGATCGAGCTGCCGACCACGTTCGTAATCGCCAGAACATGGGCGCCGTGGCTCTTCGCTTCACGAAGGGCTGCCAGCGTATCTGCCGTCTCGCCGGACTGGCTCACAACGATGACCAGCGTCTCAGGCGTGACAATCGGCGAACGGTAACGATATTCGGAAGCCACGTCGTTCTCGACAGGTATACGTACCATTCCCTCGATCACGCTGCGTCCGACAAGACCGGCATGGTAAGCCGTTCCGCAGGCAATGATTTGGACATTGCGAATATTCGCGATCTGCTCGTTCGTCAGCTTCAGCTCAGGGAGGACGACTTTCCGTCCGCTCTCATCCACGCGGCCCAGCATCGTATCCCGATAGGCCTTCGGCTGCTCGTGGATCTCCTTCAGCATAAAGTGATCGAACCCGCCTTTTTCCGCCGTGACGGCATCCCAATCGACACGAATCATTTCCCGAGAAATAAAATTCCCTTCGATCGTCATCAATTCGACAGCATCTGCAGTGAGCAGCGCCATCTCGCCGTCATTCAAAATATATACGTTCCGCGTATATTTCAAAATCGCCGGAATATCAGAACCGATAAAGTTCTCGCCTTCACCAAGGCCGATAATGAGCGGGCTGGCTTGACGAACGGCAACCAGCTTATCCGGTTCGTACTCCGTTAGTACGCCAAGAGCAAAAGCCCCTCTCATATACTTGATCGCCTTCTGCACCGCCTTCACGATATCTCCGTCATATTCACGGGCGATGAGATGCGAGATCACTTCCGTATCGGTCTCGGACACAAAGTGATGCCCTTGCTGGATCAGCTCTTCCTTCAGCTCCAGGTAGTTCTCAACGATCCCGTTGTGTACGACCGAGAACTTCTGGCTCTCGTCCGTATGCGGATGGGAGTTGACATCCGATGGACGGCCATGCGTAGCCCAGCGGGTATGACCGATCCCGGCCGTACCAACCAGCGGCGCTGTTTCCAGCCGTTCCTCAAGATTGGCCAGACGTCCCTGTGCCTTGGCTATGCGAAGCCCTTCATTGGTAAACACTGCGATTCCTGCAGAGTCATATCCGCGATACTCGAGCTTTTTGAGTCCTTCCAGCAACACCGTTTGCGTCTTCTGATTTCCAATATATCCGACAATACCACACATTGTATGATTCCTCCGTTCGGTTTCCAAAAGTAATGGTTATGCGAAAAGAAGAATGCGCACCTGCTGTGCGGCATTACGAAAGAAGAATGATCTATTCAATTATCAATGTTCAACGATAGCATTCTCTTAAGCTATTGAACAATCATGAATGCACTCTTCTTCCACCGCGCTGTACGCACACTTGATTCGCACATTCATGTTTTTATGAAATACGATGAGCACCTGCTGATGCGTTGTAAGAACGGTCGCCCATTCCTTTTCCGCGTTCAGCTTACGGTTCTGGTGCAATCCCGGGAGGTCCCCGCCGAACAATCCGAACACCTCCACCTCGTCAGCTTGATTGTGCCGTTTCGTTATCACATCGATTCGTCATAACGATTTCCCCGCGCATTTTTCAAGCTCTGGCGCTTATGAAGCTTATGGTCTACCTCACAACCCTCTCTTTCCATTCTTGAATGACATTCTATATTATATTCACCCGAATAGGGTTTGGCAACTTTAGTGGCTAGCCTTCTCTTTCGAGCTCCACCAAGAATCGGCCTTCCAGACTACTTGAATCCATGCATCAGGAATGCGGAGCCTATACCTGCAGCATATGCAGTCATAGCAAGGCTTGCTTCCGCTTTCATGCGCTGCATCATACCAGGAATATGCGGGCCAGTTATCAGCTGTTCTAGTTCACTGGCCCTTACATAAACTGGTGTTCCACCCTTGAAAAATCCAACTTTAGCCTTAGGCTAATTCCCGCTTCACGACATCGGCAATCTGGGTTACATAGCGATCCAGCTCGTCTTTATCCGGACCTTCGGCCATAACCCGAATGAGGGATTCCGTCCCGGAAGGGCGAACCAGTACCCGGCCGTTATCTCCCAAAATCTGCTCTACCTCGGAAATCGCAGACTCGATTGCCTTATTTCCTTGATACTTCGTTTTATCGCCAACACGCACGTTAACAAGCACTTGAGGATACTTGCGCATGCTGTTCTTCAGTTCATGCAGCGGTTTGCCGGAAGCTACGATGGTGTCCACCAGCTGAATGCCTGTCAGAATTCCGTCACCGGTTGTGTTATAGTCCAGGAAAATAACATGACCGGACTGCTCGCCGCCGAGGTTAAATCCGCCGCGACGCATCTCTTCCATCACGTAGCGGTCGCCAACGGCCGTCTTGGCCGTTTTCAGCTTCAAGCTGTCGCAAGCTTTGTAGAAGCCGATGTTGCTCATGACCGTGGACACAATCGTTCCTGCTTTCAGCTTGCCAGCACGATTCATTGCATCTCCGCAGATGCACAGGATGAAGTCGCCATCAACCTCCTCGCCTTTCCCGTCAATGGCGATCAGACGATCCGCATCTCCGTCAAAAGCAAGTCCCAGATCCGCGCCGTGGGCAAGGACGGCTTCAACCAGCTTCTCCGGATGTGTCGATCCGCAGCCATCATTGATGTTTAGACCGTTAGGCTCAGCGCCGATCGTAATAATCTCCGCACCAAGCTCGCGGAACAGCTTCGGAGCGAGCTCGTAAGCTGCGCCGTTCGCGCAGTCCAGCACGATTTTCAGGCCGTCGAAACGGTTGCTGATAGTTGTCTTCAAATACTCCAAGTATTTAAATTTCGATTCATTATCTACGCGAAGCTCGCCCAGTTCGGCTCCGATCGGACGCGGAAGCTCGTCCTTCTCCGCATCCATGAGCTCTTCAATCTTGAGCTCCGTTTCATCGGACAGCTTGAAGCCGTCTCCGCCAAAGAACTTAATTCCGTTATCTTCAACCGGATTGTGCGAGGCCGAGATCATAACGCCGGCATCGGCTTTCAACAATCTTGTAATGTACGCTACCGCAGGGGTGCTAACAACCCCTAGACGAATAACATGCGCACCGATCGACAGTAGTCCTGCCACCAATGCAGATTCCAGCATAGCTCCGGATACGCGCGTATCCATGCCAATCACGACAGTCGGCTTCTCCTTATCCCCCGTTAGTACATAGCCGCCGCAGCGGCCGATGCTGTAAGCCATTTCGGCAGTCAGCTCTTGATTGGCAATCCCTCTTACCCCATCTGTTCCAAAATATTTCCCCATGTGTTCTCTTCCCCTTTATCTACATTTCTTTATGTTTCACTCATTCGGTGTTTCTGTACCCGTATCCCCATCGTCAGCACTTCCATCTGCCGGTGGATGGGCCGGTTCCTCTTCGTTTCCGCTGGCATCCGTTCCCGAATTTACGGGCGGCGCTACGCTTTGATTCCCCTGCTCATTGCCTGTTCCGGTACTCGGCGGATCGGTCTGGTCTTTATCCTTGCCGTCATCCTTCGGCGTGGTTCCCGGGTTGGTTGTAACCGGCGTAGAGTTGTCCTTCAGCTCGATCTTCACAACCAGTCGATTCCTGTCGGCTCGATTAATGAAATCCGGAAGCGTAATTTGAAGCGGAATTTCATGCATACCCGCCTTCAACCCGGCTAGATTGGCCTGAGCCCCGATATCTTCGGGAGTCAGACTATTCAGCAGGTCGGGCGCTCCGGTAAGCGTAAGTGATATCGACTTCTCCTCGGGCTCAAGGATAACAGCTTCCAGGCCCGAAGCTACTCCCTTTAAGGTTATCGGGATTCCGCTAATGACCCGTTCGCCATGCGATACGGCCGTAACCTCAACTTCGACAGAGCTCGGCTCGATTTTCTCAAAACCTTCAGGCGGCGTCAAGTCGGCCGTAAGTACTGTTGTTCCTGATTTGTTAATTTCAGACAAATCCACAATCGCTTCGATATAGGTCTCTGCTCCTGCAAGCGCCTCTTTGCTCCCGAACAACTTGACTTCCTTGACCTTTTGATCCACCTTGGAAAGCACAAGCCCTTCGGCCAATCTTCCCGTATATTTCAGCTCCAGCGGCACCGTCACAAAGGCAGGCTCAATCGGCACTTCGGCCGCTACGCTGCTCGGCTCGATGACCGCATCCTCCATCACAACGCCTTCCTTATCATATGCCGTCAGCTTGACGCGTTTCTCCGTAATGTTCTCCTTGGCTCCGTCCAGCTCAATATTCCCCTTCACCTGACCGAGCTTCTCCATCCTGGATTCCGGCAGCGTCACCGTGACTTGGCGTGGGTCGATCAGCACGGGTGTCCCGGCCCGGTAATCTTTGGCTGGCTCGCCCTTCGTGCCAATACTTACCGTCACCGACTTGGAGACCCGCTTCTCTACGGTCACCGTAACCATGCTGGGATCCATCGATACGACCTCCACTCCGTTCGGCACGGAAGCAGTTAAAGGAAGGGTATGGGTACCGGGCTCCTTCACATTGCTAAGGTCAAGCTTTACTTTGTACTCATCCGTAAACAGGGTGATGTTGGACCGTTTGCCCCTCACTTCCAGCGTCACGCGGTCTTTGTCGATACCCGTTAAAGCATATTCGCCATCATCGAACCCGTAGGTTTGAATTTTGACCCCTTCAATCACACGGGTATCGTAGAAGGTTGTCGGGGGAGGAGGCGAGCCGCTGTCCATATGAACCATCGCCCACAACAAGATGCTGACAGCCAATGCAATCAGCTTGCTGACTGTATTGTTCTTAATCCATTTATCCATTACGGCCCTCCTTCCGTTTCCAGAAGAACGTGCGTTTCTCCTTCGTGGATGCGGCAGGACGCATCTCCTCATACAGCTTGGAGATGAGGGATTCTTCCTTGATATCCCGAACCACTTGCCCATTCAATGCTAACGATACTTGACCGGTCTCCTCCGATACGACCACCGAGATCGCATCCCCCACTTCACTGATTCCTATGGCTGCGCGGTGTCTGGTACCAAGCTCTTTGCTTATAAAAGGATTCTCCGATAAGGGTAAGTAACAGCCCGCCGCGGCAATCTGTCCGTTCTGGATAATAACCGCTCCATCATGAAGCGGCGTGTTCGGTATGAAAATGTTAATGAACAATTCCGAGCTGATCACCGATCGCATCGGAATGCCGGATTCGACATACTCATTGAGACCGGTTGTCCGCTCAAATACGATGAGGGCACCGATTTTTCGCTTCGACAAATAATTAACGGCCTTAATGGTTTCGCTAATTAATTTATGGGTCTCTTCATCGGCGTCCGCCGTTCGTCCGAAGAACTTACCGCGGCCAAGCTGCTCCAGTCCACGTCTAAGCTCTGGCTGGAAAATAATAAAGATGGCCAGCACCCCGAACGTGAAGATCTGATTCATCAGCCATTTGAGCGTGTACAGATCGAACCAGGTGCTGAGCGCCCAAATAACGACCAGTACCAAGATTCCTTTCAACAGCTGCACAGCTCTTGTGCCCCGAACGAGCAGAATCATTTGATATATAATATAGGTAACGATAAGAATATCGATTATATCCTTGATGGTTTCTCCCCAGGTCATATCCGTGAAATACTCCATACAGCAACCCCCGTCAATTCCATTAAGTGCGGGTTCAAAAAATCTGCCCCTCACTGGGAACTTTTTGAACGTCCTCATGCATAACGCTTGAGACTATATATGTAGTATGTACTCTACACTCTCTAGGTTATAACGTTAATCTTTCCGATGCAAGCGAATGCCTCGTCCATAACCTGCTTTCTGCAGATTTTTGTAATAAAAGAAGCGCCGTCTTTTCACTGAAAAGAGGCGCTTGTATTCAGTAAGGTGCAGGCGATTCTTATCGGTAAGCGACATCTGTGAACAGATTGGAGATTTTGTACCATATCCAATCCATTGCCTTATCAATATCTTTAACTTGACCTGCTATATGAGCGGTGGAGGCCTGGAACAACTCCCCGTCAATGACCGTGAGATTGCCATTCACTTGGCCATAGACCTTAGTCTTCCCATTCTCAACGGTTATATCTCCCGCAATGACCTGATCGGCAGGAATGATGACCGTGTCACCTTCAATCACCAGCTTCTCGAATTCATCACTCTTCACAACCAGCTGGTTCTCTTGGTTCCAGAAGCTGATGGTGCTAAAGAGCATGACCACGACAAACATGGCTGCCGCCGTAAGCGCAGGATGATTCCTAACCCAGGTAACCCATGCCTTCTGCTTCTTCGGCTTAGGCAGCATGCCCATAATGCGGTCTGCTAGATCATCTGATGGCTTCGTCGCATGATGAGTTAAGGAAAATAGAAGCATATCGGTATGCTCCAGCTTCTCGAAATTGACTCGGCACTCGGAGCATTCCTGCAAATGCTGCTGCAATTCAAGCTGCTTCGGCTCGGACAAGTCATTATCCAGATAATCATGCATCAAAGAGACGGCTAATTTGCAATCCATTTGTGAGCCAATCCTTTCGTTCAATCTCTTTGCTGGGTCCATTCCCCGACCGGGGACATAAGACTTGCTTATTGTTCATACGTGCAGGAGTCACGGATGTTTCAAATATTTTCGGATAAAAAACAATTTTGTCTGCAGAGTCCGCTGAATCGTGGGAATCAGCCCTTACCGATTCTTGGCCCGCATCATAAGCGACAACGTCAACTAAGGCGCCGTCTTGAGGTCAGCAAGAAAAAACCACCCTCCGGTGGCCCGGCTTTTTCTTACAATTTATGCTCCAGCTTTTTCCTAAGGAACTCACGTCCACGGTGGACTCGCGTTTTGATCGTTGTTACAGGCAAGTCCAATATCTCGCTAATCTCTTGCAGCGATAAATCCTGTATATATCTCAGGATCATGATCGTTTTGTACTTGGCCGGAAGCCCCTCGATCGCCTGGTGGATGATCCGCTGCGTTTCCGACAGAAGCGTTTCACTCTCCGGTGTGCGATTGTCACTCGGGATGAGGGAATAACCGTCCATACCGTCACTGTCGTTCAGTTCCGCATCCAGCGAGAAAGAAGGCTTGCGTTTTCGCAGCCGGTCTATACCAAGATTCGTCCCGATCCGGTAGATCCAGGTCGAGAATTTCTGGTTTTCGTCATAACGATCCAGGTTTTTATAGACACGCAAGAACGTCTCCTGTACGACGTCCTCCGCCTCATGGCGGTTGCTTAGCATTCGGTATGCTAAATGAAAGATCTTATCCTTGTACAGTTCCACAATTTCGGCAAAAGCTCGCTGATCGCCTTTGCGGGCTAGCTTTGCCAGTCTTACATCCAAATTTTCCACCATAACTCCCCCAGAATGGTCTGATGGGTAACGTTTTAAAAGCATCATTCAAATGGTAATTCAACTGTTTCTAAAAATCAACAACTATTAGAAATCCAACCGAAAATTTCGAATGGATCAAAGTCTATCATGCCCCATTCTCCCCAAGATGAATAAGGAGCGATCCATCCGGTATAAAAAAAGGCGAGGCTCGAGTGAGCCTCGCCTTGTTCATCGAGATCTTTGTCTTGCTGTGCTATAACGATCGATCCCAGCCAGGGCCCGCATCAGCCCGTATTCCGAAGCCCTGCGGCAATGCCGTTAATCGTGAGCAGCACTTCGCGAAGCAGCTCCGCGTCATCCTGCCCCTGCTCTCTTAAGCTGCGGAGCTCGTTGAGCAACTGTACCTGCAGGTAGCTAAGCGGATCGACGTAAGGATTGCGGAGTCGAATCGATTCCTGCAGGACCGGTTGATTATCCAGGATGTCCTGCTGTCCGGTAATTTTGAGGACGAGGTCCTTCGTCAGGTTGAACTCTTCCTGGATCATTCCAAAGATGCGCTCGCGTGACGTATCGTCCTTCGTCATTAAGGAGTACTCCTTAGCGATGATAAGATCCGCCTTGGCAAGTGCCATCTGAAGGGTATCAATCAGCGACGTGAAGAACGGATAGTCCGTGTACATCTTCTGGAGCACCTTCAGATTCTCTTCCTTGCCTTGGTAGAAGCTCTGTAAGCCCGTACCAGCCGCATACCATGCCGGGAGGAGGTAACGGCTCTGGGTCCATGCAAACACCCAAGGAATGGCTCTCAGGTCCTCGAAACGGTCGCTGTTCTTGCGCTTCGATGGGCGGGAACCGATATTCAGCTCGCCCACTTCCGGAAGCGGCGTCGATTCTTTGAAAAAGCTAAGGAAATCCGGGTCGCGGAAGATCAGGTCCTGATACTTCTTCTGCGCTGCCTCCGAGATCCGGGAGGCGATTTCCTCCCATTCTTTATCGACAGATTGGGTTTCAGGATATCGTGCATTGATCGATGCCGTAATGAGCGCGGAGGTGGCTTGCTCCAGGCTTCGATAAGCAATCCCTTTCAGGGAATAGCGCGACGAGATGACCTCGCCCTGCTCCGTAATCTTGATGCCGCCGGCAATCGTGGACGCCGGCTGTGCCAGAATACTGCGGTTCAGCGGCATGCCGCCGCGTCCCAAGGATCCGCCCCGCCCATGGAAATACTTCACCTTGATGCCAAATTCGTTGGCAACCGCGGTGATTTCCTTAAGCGCTACTTGAAGCTCCCAGTTGGCCGTAATGGCTCCGCCATCCTTGTTGCTGTCAGAGTAGCCGAGCATGATCTCCTGCAAGTCATTCATTGCGCTTACGGCTTCGCGGTAGATCGGAAGGCTAAAGAGCTTACGCATGATCTCAGGCGCAGCGTGAAGGTCCTCGATCGTCTCGAACAACGGTGCTGCCTGCAAGGTGGCAACTACCGTACCGTCCGTATCCTTCCGGAACAATCCGGCTTCTTTCGCAAACACCATCACTTCCAGAATATCGCTTGCACCCTCCGACATACTGATCAGATAGCTCGAAATGCACTTCACGCCAAATTCCTTCTGAGCACGGAATACGGTACGGTACACTTCCAAGCATTCCTCCGTACTGTCGCTGTACTCCTGATAAGGGGTCGTCAGCGGACGCGGGTCGTTCAGCAGGTCGTTCAGCAGCGCAATCTTCTCATCTTCGCTTAATTGCACGTAATCACTGGTAACGTTCATTTTGTGCAAAATCTCAGCCATCGCATTCTCATGCTCTTTGCTGTGCTGTCTGATATCCAGGGTTGCGGTATGGAAGCCAAACAACTCGACCTGGCGAATCAGCTTCTGGATGTACGTATCGGCGACATAGTCAGCAAAATGGAAGCGCAGGCTGCGGTCAATGATCTTCAAATCCTCAATGAATTCTTCCGGTGACTCGTAGCGCTCGCTGCCGGTCATTTCGTCTTCGAGAATATGACTGATTTTGGCCAGCATATAAACGAGCTTAATACGATACGGCTCTTTCTCATTGTGCCAAATTTCCATCTTCTTCAGCGTGACGTTTTGGCGGTCCTTCTCAATGGACGCAATCAACTCGTCGGATACGTTGACAATGGTCGAGCTGAAGCTGAGATACTTCATGAAATCACGCAGGATCCGCTGGTATTCACGGATTGCCAATTTACGCTGCATCTCAAGGGTTTTCCAGGTCACGTCCGCCGTCACCGAAGGATTACCGTCCCGGTCTCCACCGATCCACGATCCGAAACGCAGATACGTCGGAACATGCCAATGATGGCCCGGATAATACTTATTCAGGCAACGCTCCAGTTCTTGATAAACCTCTGGCAGAATGTGAAACAGCGTCTCATGGAAATAATACATTCCGTTTCGGACCTCATCCAGAACGGTCGGCTTACGGTCGCGAAGCTCATCGGTTTGCCACAGTGTAATCACTTCATTCAGAAGCTTCTCCCGAAGCTGTTCTCTTTCGCGGAATGTTAATGTTGGGTTGTCCAGCAGCATCACATCCTCGGCGATCCGTTTATGGATATCGAGAATGGCTCTGCGCATCGCTTCAGTAGGGTGAGCTGTCATGACCAGCTCAAGGGATAGATTTTCGAGAATTTCTTGAACTTCTTCAAAAGGAATGTTGCGTTCTTTCAGATCCTGGACCGCACTTTCAATGGATCCCGGCTGAACGCCTTCACCAGCGGAGCGCTCATAATCGCGTTTCCGGCGGATTCGGTGATTCTGCTCGGCGATGTTAACCAATTGGAAGTAAATCGCAAATGCGCGGATCACTTGATGGCGGATGTCCGGTTCCAGCGTGCTGATGATTCTCTTAAAATCTGCGAACAATTCAGGAAGAAATACGGATCGCAACGATTTGCTCGTTTCGCGAATTTTCTCAACTATATCTAAAAGCTCGTTGCCTCCTTGGTGGACAAGAACTTCTCCAAGAATATTGCCAAGGAACCGTACATCTCGCCGCAGCAGATTGTTGGAATTACTCTTTGCGGTTACTGTAAGTTCAGTCATGCTACTCCTCCCATCTCAAAGCCCTTTTTACGCGGTTTATCTCTAGAACATAACGCCTTCCTAACATAATACAATAAATGCGGGCGAAAATCTTCACTTTTCAACCGAAAAAATTAGCCAGATCGACAAAATTCATTCCCTTGAAAAGCGCCAACATCCCATATACGACAAGCCCTGAAGCCATTGGCAAGTCTCCTCTTTAATACATTAACACTTCGCAGAAACATCGTGCGGATATGTAAAAAAACATCACACATGGTGATGTCCTGCTATATTATGGAGCGGGTGATGGGAATCGAACCCACGCTACCAGCTTGGAAGGCTGGAGTTCTACCATTGAACTACACCCGCATATCAACCCACAAAAGTAAAGACTAAGCTTTGAAACATATGCCGATTACTTTTGCGGGAACCGAATTCTTAAGCAAATCGGGATGACACGATTCGAACATGCGACCCCCTGGTCCCAAACCAGGTGCTCTACCAAGCTGAGCTACATCCCGATATGAACTTAAAATGGCACGCCCTGAGAGATTCGAACTCCCGACCTTTTGATTCGTAGTCAAACGCTCTATCCAGCTGAGCTAAGGGCGCAAATGGAGCGGACGACGGGAATCGAACCCGCGACCCTCGCCTTGGCAAGGCGATGCTCTACCGCTGAGCCACGTCCGCAAATATGGTGCGCGTGGAGGGACTTGAACCCCCACGTCAAAGACGCTAGATCCTAAGTCTAGTGCGTCTGCCAATTCCGCCACACGCGCACAAGATAAAACACTGGTGAGCCATGAAGGACTCGAACCTTCGACACCCTGATTAAAAGTCAGGTGCTCTACCAACTGAGCTAATGGCTCGCATTCAAGGCGTCGCCGAGATTTCGGGTTCACCTTCAAAGCTGCTCTTCACCTTAATTGAGGTGAAAATGGCTGGGGATATAGGATTCGAACCTATGCATGACGGAGTCAAAGTCCGTTGCCTTACCGCTTGGCTAATCCCCAATAATTATCATGTTACTAGCATGTCCAATTCCAGATTGAAACATGAATGGTGGAGGCTGAGGGGATCGAACCCCCGACCCTCTGCTTGTAAGGCAGATGCTCTCCCAGCTGAGCTAAGCCTCCATGTTGGTGACCCGTAGGGGATTCGAACCCCTGTTACCTCCGTGAAAGGGAGGTGTCTTAACCCCTTGACCAACGGGCCACATGTTTAAGCTGCTTCTAAGTTGCTAAAAGAAGATCTGGAGCTTCCAACCGGGATCGAACCGGTGACCTCATCCTTACCATGGATGCACTCTACCTACTGAGCTATGGAAGCAGGTGGCTCCCCGAACAGGACTCGAACCTGTGACAACTCGATTAACAGTCGAGTGCTCTACCAACTGAGCTATCAGGGAATATGTATTCGCTTGGCGGCGTCCTACTCTCCCGGGACCCTTCGGTCCAAGTACCATCGGCGCTGGAAGGCTTAACGGTCGTGTTCGGTATGGGAACGCGTGGAACCCTTCCGCCATCGCCACCAAACGTGATTCTTTGCGCTGCGCTTTGCTTCAATGATTGCTCACCAGCAAAATATCAAGCCTTAGAAAAGGCATGCAGCTTCAAAATCGCTTCAAGATCTTTTGAACCTTGAAAACTAGATACGAAACGTCTTTGCGTTGATTAGAATCCGTAGCATTGTCCCTTCAGATCCTCAGATCTTTCCGGGCCCCGCCAAAGTAATCGGAATCAGCTTCGAAGCTCTTCTTCACTTTGGTGGGTTTATGTTCATGCTTCCGTAGCGAGCTTTACTTCGTAAAGCTTTTAGGATAAGCCCTCGACCGATTAGTATTGGTCAGCTCCATGCATTACTGCACTTCCACCTCCAACCTATCTACCTCGTCGTCTTCAAGGGGTCTTACATACTGGGAAATCTCATCTTGAGGGGGGCTTCACGCTTAGATGCTTTCAGCGCTTATCCCGTCCGTACGTAGCTACCCAGCCATGCTCCTGGCGGAACAACTGGTGCACCAGCGGTACGTCCATCCCGGTCCTCTCGTACTAAGGACAGCTCCTCTCAAATTTCCTACGCCCACGACAGATAGGGACCGAACTGTCTCACGACGTTCTGAACCCAGCTCGCGTACCGCTTTAATGGGCGAACAGCCCAACCCTTGGGACCTACTTCAGCCCCAGGATGCGATGAGCCGACATCGAGGTGCCAAACCTCCCCGTCGATGTGGACTCTTGGGGGAGATAAGCCTGTTATCCCCAGGGTAGCTTTTATCCGTTGAGCGATGGCCCTTCCATGCGGTACCACCGGATCACTAAGCCCGACTTTCGTCCCTGCTCGACTTGTAGGTCTCGCAGTCAAGCTCCCTTATGCCTTTGCACTCTTCGAATGATTTCCAACCATTCTGAGGGAACCTTGGGGCGCCTCCGTTACTCTTTAGGAGGCGACCGCCCCAGTCAAACTGCCCGCCTGACACTGTCCCCGTACCGGATCACGGTACCAGGTTAGAACCTAGATACGATCAGGGTGGTATCCCAACGTCGCCTCCACACAAGCTGGCGCTCATGCTTCTTAGGCTCCCACCTATCCTGTACAGATCGTACCCAAATCCAATATCAAGCTGCAGTAAAGCTCCATGGGGTCTTTCCGTCTTGTCGCGGGTAACCTGCATCTTCACAGGTATTAAAATTTCACCGGATCTCTCGTTGAGACAGCGCCCAAGTCGTTACGCCATTCGTGCGGGTCAGAATTTACCTGACAAGGAATTTCGCTACCTTAGGACCGTTATAGTTACGGCCGCCGTTTACTGGGGCTTCGGTTCACAGCTTCGGGACTAATCCCTAACCGCTCCCCTTAACCTTCCAGCACCGGGCAGGCGTCAGCCCGTATACTTCGCCTTGCGGCTTCGCACAGACCTGTGTTTTTGCTAAACAGTCGCTTGGGCCTTTTCACTGCGGCCCCCTCGGGCTATTCACCCTACCGAGGCACCCCTTCTCCCGAAGTTACGGGGTCATTTTGCCGAGTTCCTTAACGAGAGTTCTTCCGCGCGCCTTAGAATTCTCTTCTCGCCTACCTGTGTCGGTTTGCGGTACGGGCACCTTCACCTGACTAGAGGCTTTTCTTGGCAGTGTGAGATCATGACCTTCGCTACTGTAATTTTCACTCCCCATCACAGCCCAGCCTTACGATGTGCGGATTTGCCTACACATCAGCCTCACTGCTTGGACGGACATCCATCAGTCCGCGTCACTACCCTCCTGCGTCACCCCATCGTTCATAACGGTTTACGGTGGTACAGGAATTTCAACCTGTTGTCCTTCGACTACGCCTTTCGGCCTCGCCTTAGGTCCCGACTTACCCTGAGCGGACGAGCCTTCCTCAGGAAACCTTGGGCTTTCGGCGGATCAGATTCTCACTGATCTTTTCGTTACTCATACCGGCATTCTCACTTGTATGCTGTCCAGCGCTCCTTACGGTACACCTTCAACCCACATACAACGCTCCCCTACCCCTGATGCAAGCATCAAGCCATAGCTTCGGTGGTGTGTTTAGCCCCGTTATATTTTCGGCGCAGAGTCACTCGACCAGTGAGCTATTACGCACTCTTTAAATGGTGGCTGCTTCTAAGCCAACATCCTGGTTGTCTGTGCAACTCCACATCCTTTCCCACTTAACACACACTTGGGGACCTTAGCTGATGGTCTGGGCTGTTTCCCTTTTGACAATGGATCTTAGCACTCACTGTCTGACTCCCGGATATAAGTCTATGGCATTCGGAGTTTGACTGAGCTTGGTAACCCTTGCGGGCCCCGCACCCAATCAGTGCTCTACCTCCACGACTCTAATTTCCGAGGCTAGCCCTAAAGCTATTTCGGGGAGAACCAGCTATCTCCGAGTTCGATTGGAATTTCTCCGCTACCCCCACCTCATCCCCGCACTTTTCAACGTACGTGGGTTCGGGCCTCCAGTGCGTGTTACCGCACCTTCACCCTGGACAGGGGTAGATCACACGGTTTCGGGTCTACGTCCACATACTAAGTCGCCCTATTCAGACTCGCTTTCGCTGCGGCTACGGCTTCTCGCCTTAACCTTGCATGGGAACGTAACTCGCCGGTTCATTCTACAAAAGGCACGCCATCACCCATCGATCGGGCTCTGACTTCTTGTAAGCACACGGTTTCAGGTTCTATTTCACTCCCCTTCCGGGGTGCTTTTCACCTTTCCCTCACGGTACTGCTTCACTATCGGTCGCTAGGGAGTATTTAGCCTTAGCAGATGGTCCTGCTGGATTCATACGGGGTTTCACGTGCCCCGCACTACTCGGGATCCGTCTCGGAGGGTTCACATTTTCGATTACAGGGCTTTTACCTTCTATGGCCGGCCTTTCCAGACCTGTTCGTCTAATCTAAACCTTTGTAACTCCATGTGAGACGTCCCACAACCCCAGAGAGCAAGCTCTCTGGTTTAGGCTGTTCCGCGTTCGCTCGCCGCTACTGACGGAATCACTCTTGTTTTCTCTTCCTCCAGGTACTTAGATGTTTCAGTTCCCTGGGTATGCCTCTAGCTGCCCTATGTATTCAGGCAGAAGTGACTGGCTATTACACCAGCCGGGTTTCCCCATTCGGACATCCCCGGATCGAAGCTTGCTTACAGCTCCCCGAGGCAGTATCGTTGTTCGCCACGTCCTTCATCGGCTCCTAGCGCCTAGGCATCCTCCGTGTGCTCTTAGTAGCTTAACCTTATGCTCCGGTTATTGTGCTCATCGCTCTGTTGTCCGCTTGTTTCCTGATTGGATAAAACCACTCAATGGTGAAACAAGCTCCCAAAGGATCGATGATCCCAAAACCTTCGCGTGCTACTTTTATTGAAACTTGTTTTGACACAAGTTCAGCTAAAAGGATATTTCTAAAACGCAAATTCGTTTCGTTATCTAGTTTTCAAGGATCAATGCCAGTCTTTCGACCGGAAGATTATCTTACCACAACCTCCATCGCAGTACAACCTGCAATTTATGGAAGCGTTAAGAATATGGTGGAGCCAAGGGGGATCGAACCCCTGACCTCCTGCGTGCAAGGCAGGCGCTCTCCCAGCTGAGCTATAGCCCCATATTAGGAAGTATATAAAGTTGTTATGGTGGGCCCTAGTGGACTCGAACCACCGACCTCACCCTTATCAGGGGTGCGCTCTAACCAGCTGAGCTAAGGGCCCATATCATACGCTTGGCAACGTCCTACTCTCCCGGGACCCTTCGGTCCAAGTACCATCGGCGCTGGAAGGCTTAACGGTCGTGTTCGGTATGGGAACGCGTGGAACCCTTCCGCCATCATCACCAAACGTATGTATGAAAGGATTGACCTCTCAAAACTGACCAACGAGTGAGTTGGTTGACTTTACTTCGTAAAGTCTATTCCGGCAGCTTGCGCTGACCGTATTTGTACCGCTTCGCTGCGGAAGCGAGGTACTCCATAGAAAGGAGGTGATCCAGCCGCACCTTCCGATACGGCTACCTTGTTACGACTTCACCCCAATCATCTACCCCACCTTCGGCGGCTGGCTCCCGTAAGGGTTACCCCACCGACTTCGGGTGTTGTAAACTCTCGTGGTGTGACGGGCGGTGTGTACAAGACCCGGGAACGTATTCACCGCGGCATGCTGATCCGCGATTACTAGCAATTCCGACTTCATGCAGGCGAGTTGCAGCCTGCAATCCGAACTGAGACTGGCTTTTTAGGATTGGCTCCACCTCGCGGCTTCGCTTCCCGTTGTACCAGCCATTGTAGTACGTGTGTAGCCCAAGTCATAAGGGGCATGATGATTTGACGTCATCCCCACCTTCCTCCGGTTTGTCACCGGCAGTCACCTTAGAGTGCCCACCCAAAGTGCTGGCAACTAAGATCAAGGGTTGCGCTCGTTGCGGGACTTAACCCAACATCTCACGACACGAGCTGACGACAACCATGCACCACCTGTCTCCTCTGTCCCGAAGGCCGCCCCTATCTCTAGAGGATTCAGAGGGATGTCAAGACTTGGTAAGGTTCTTCGCGTTGCTTCGAATTAAACCACATACTCCACTGCTTGTGCGGGTCCCCGTCAATTCCTTTGAGTTTCAGTCTTGCGACCGTACTCCCCAGGCGGAATGCTTAATGTGTTAACTTCGGCACCAAGGGTATCGAAACCCCTAACACCTAGCATTCATCGTTTACGGCGTGGACTACCAGGGTATCTAATCCTGTTCGCTCCCCACGCTTTCGCGCCTCAGCGTCAGTTACAGCCCAGAGAGTCGCCTTCGCCACTGGTGTTCCTCCACATATCTACGCATTTCACCGCTACACGTGGAATTCCACTCTCCTCTTCTGCACTCAAGTTCCCCAGTTTCCAGTGCGTCCCGAAGTTGAGCCTCGGGTTTAAACACCAGACTTAAAGAACCGCCTGCGCGCGCTTTACGCCCAATAATTCCGGACAACGCTTGCCCCCTACGTATTACCGCGGCTGCTGGCACGTAGTTAGCCGGGGCTTTCTTCTCAGGTACCGTCACTCTCATAGCAGTTACTCTATGAGACGTTCTTCCCTGGCAACAGAGCTTTACGATCCGAAAACCTTCATCACTCACGCGGCGTTGCTCCGTCAGGCTTTCGCCCATTGCGGAAGATTCCCTACTGCTGCCTCCCGTAGGAGTCTGGGCCGTGTCTCAGTCCCAGTGTGGCCGTTCACCCTCTCAGGTCGGCTACGCATCGTCGCCTTGGTGAGCCGTTACCTCACCAACTAGCTAATGCGCCGCAGGCCCATCCTCAAGTGACAGATTGCTCCGCCTTTCATAACTCTGCCATGCGGCAGATTTAATTATCCGGTATTAGCTACCGTTTCCGGTAGTTATCCCAGTCTTGAGGGCAGGTTGCCTACGTGTTACTCACCCGTCCGCCGCTAACCAACGGTTTCCCGAAGGAAACCATTAGTCCGCTCGACTTGCATGTATTAGGCACGCCGCCAGCGTTCGTCCTGAGCCAGGATCAAACTCTCCAATAAAGATCGTCCGAAGGACGATCGACCTCGCCGGATTTGGGTTCCACTCGGATGAGTGAATCAAATCTGGTGAGTCTTGAAAGAGCGATTAAGCTCATTAGAAAAACTGACGAGAATTTGTTCAATTCTCTATTGTAACTCCCCGCCGAAGCGGTTCGTTTTTACTCACTCGTTGTTCAGTTTTCAAAGATCAATCATCGTTTCTTTTCGTCATCCGCATCTCAGCGGCGACTTTTATAATATATCATACTTCCTAGCAACTTTGCAATACTTTTTTTAAAAAAGTTTTTTGAAGTTTTTGGTGAAGTTTGATGGCCGCCGACCCGCGGCATCACCTTCGGAAAGGAAGCGAAAATTAATTTACCACACACTCGGCGAGTTCGTCAACACTTTTTCTGCGAATTAGTGTTTGAATTGCGGGAACTTCCCGTTACGCGCATATTTGGAGAGTTCTTTCTGAGGAGCAAAGCGGGCATACATGCGAAATACCGTCTTATAGCGATTCGCGATCGCCTGTCTAATATTCTGGTCCAATCGTTGGTCGCTTAAGTCCAGCAGCATTTCATCCAGTTCTTTTCGCAGTACATAATCAAGCTCTTTGCATTCTTTCTCATTGAATAGCATTCCCAGCATGATAGGACCTCCTTATATATTAGCGAACAATGAAATTTCACTTTCATCGGGTTAAAGCAGCTCTTGCCTATGTAAGGTTGATTAACCGATATGGCCGGATCTCTAAACCGAATATAAGCGATTTCTGGTTTTTCAAAACAGCGAGCGCTGTAAGCTTCACTTAACACTCTTGAAGAACAACGCTCGATCCGCTTTATTAGGTATGCACAATTTCCTTGAAAATTATGACATCAGCCACAATGTAATTGTACTTTCGATAATGGCGGCGACCAGCAGAAGCACGACGACCCATAGCGATGCCGTCCCCAGCTTGCGCCAGAAGCCGCGCCACTCCGTGCCGATCCCTCTTCTTTTCTCACCTGATGCAAGCATGCTTCGGAAGACTAACCCGCCGAAAGCAAGACCATACCCGCAGGCAATCACAATGACCGGAATTTCGATGATCCCGTGCGGGAGCAATCCCTTCACAATGAGATCAAACAGACTCTCGCCGCTTGCCTGCACGATTTTCAGCAAAAACCCAATCACCATGCCGTTAACGAGAAGGAATATGAATGGGATAACCCCGAGCAATATGCCTGACAACATGACCAGCACACTCTTGATGCTATTGTTCAAAAATATAAACACAAAGAAGCTCCATTCCGGGTTGTCCGACATCCGCAGCTCCTGACTCATCTCCCCCAGCCCTTGAAGCTGGCTGATAAGCAGCTGCTCAAATTCATCCGATCCCCACCCGATCGCAATCCCGCCGGCAAACAAGACGGCAGAAAGAATGAGCGCCTTCCGGATCGTGGTTAAATCTCTAAGAAAATTGCTAAAACGAAACATTCGGTACCTCCTTTATTGGTATAACTCACAAGTACGAGCATATGTTGAAGTAAACAAGCTACTGCACACTGAAGGGAGAGGGGCAGATCGTATTATGAATTCTTTTTATGTATTCAACGGCAGAAAGATCAAGCGGTTTTTCTTTGTTCTTGCCGCAGCGGTATTTGCAATCGGCGTCATTTATGTGGAGAGCGACAATATCTCGGTTTTCTCTGAAACCGGCCCGTCGGCCATTTACAGCGTGTCTACAGACAAGAAGCAGATAGCCTTGACATTTGATATCAGCTGGGGAGAAAAACGCGCAGAGCCCATTCTGAAGGCGCTAAAAGACAACGGAGTCCAGAAAGCCACCTTCTTCCTCTCCGGACCATGGAGCAAAACGCATCCGGACATCGTGAATGCCATCAAGGAAAGCGGTTATGAAATCGGCAGCCACGGCTTCAAGCACGAGAACTACAGCTCCCTGTCTGATGAGGAGATTCGGAAGCAGATCATGTCGGCTCATGATATTTTAACCTCAATGACCGGACAAGAACCGAAATTAATCCGGATGCCGAACGGCGACTTTGATAAACGGGTCTTAAGCATTGCGGAAAGCCTGAACTACACCGTCATCCAGTGGGATACGGACTCGAGAGATTGGAAGAACATCGGCGTGGATAAAATCGTCGACCGGGTCGTCTCCAAAGCGCATCCTGGCGATATTGTGCTCATGCATGCCAGCGACTCCGTCAAGCAAACGCACGAAGCGCTGCCGCAGATTATTCAAGAACTCCGCAATAAAGGGTATGAGTTCGTCACCGTGACCGACTTGCTCCAGCAAGGAAGCACAAAGGGCACCGAGGTACGCGACCATGCTTCGATTCAAAAAAATATTGAGGATGCCGGCGGGCTGTGATGCTGCCTCCCGCTTTCCTACCGGTAATAAAAAAAGAGCTAAGGTTTAGCTCTTTTTTTCATCCTGCGTAACTTTATGCAGCGTCAGAATTTGGTATGCATTACAGATCAAAAGAGGTACGACCATAAAGATGGTGGCATTGCTCACACCGATCTGCAGGACGCCGATGATTTCTACAATAGAAACCGCCATCATAAAGAACAGCGTCGGTATCCAGGCATTGGCGTTTGTGCTCTTTACTTTAAAATAAGCGACAATGACTGCAACGACCAGAATGGCAATCCCTAAGCCCACATCTTGTCCCAAGCTAGTCGATCCGCCAACGAAGGTGCGGAAGAACATCAGCTCAAGCAGCGCAAGAACGGCTAGCACGATCTGAATGTACTGCCAGGTTTTTTTGCGGAATATGCCTATTCCCATATAATTTAACGTCAGGTAGGCAAAAAAGCCCATCTGGGAATACACGCTCACCAAAGCCCCAGAACCCAACAAAATCAGTGGGTATATTAAAAAATCGGCTACTCCCTTAAAATCGATAAAGCCATTAAACAGCTGCAGCCCCAGACCTACAATTAAGGCCGCTACTGCCCCTACGAGCATCGTCTTCAAAAATAATTTGGACCACTTCCGTAAGCTCAACGAACCTCCACCCCCACAGATCATTATTTTACCAACGTTCACAATAAAAAACCATTCTGAATGCGACATATTTCCGCAAAAGCATCGCATACTATTCACAGAACCGTAAAAAAGGAGGAAAACGGTAATGAAGTGGCCGTTATTTCGTTTATGTATTATCGTCTTCGTTGCTGCCATAACGCTTACCGCTTGCGGCCAGGAACAGAGCGCTTCCCCTCAGCTTGGATATAAAGAGATCAAATCCATGGTGGTCGACATCCTGAAGACCGACGAAGGAAAAAAAGCGGTGGAAGAAGCGCTCGGAGGCGGGTCCGGTTCTTCCGGAAGCACCGGGTCGATGGGGATGCGGATGATGACCGCCCAATCCGGCGAGGAGATCCGGATGGCTGTTAAAGACACGCTTGTATCGGATGAATATAAAAAAGAAATCGAAAAAATTATGACCGACCCGAAATTTGCCGGCGATTTCGCCAAAGCGATCAATTCCCAAAGCAAACAGCTGCATATGCAGTTGATTAAAGACCCTACTTATCAAAAAGCCATTCAGGACATGCTGAAATCTCCGGACGTGATGAAGTCGTTCCTGGAACTGACCAACACGCCGGATTACCGCAAGCAATCCATGACCGTCATGCAAGAGGCAATGCAAAATCCCCTCTTCCGCATGGAAGTGCTGGAGCTTTTGAAATCCGTCGTGAAGGACGAGCTTCAGCCTAAAGTGGAGAAGAAGAAGCCGCAAGAGGATCAGAAGCAAGAGCAAGGCGGCGGTGAAGGCGGCGGCGAGGGTGAAGGTGGCGGCGAAGGCGGCGGTCAAGGTGAAGAGGGCGGCAGCGGAAGTTAACCGTCTGGCCGGTACCCTCTCGACATATCCGGTTAAAGACACTCTTTCACCGGTTATCGTTCTTGACTAACTGGCTGCCTCTTGAAGCCAAAAACCGTACGATTGCAACTGGGTAAATCCCAATAACAGCCTATACAGCCAGTTCATACGCATAACGGCCCATGCAGTTCTCACGCAAAACGGCCTTGTGCCCCATCAAACGCATACGGCTCATCTCCCCGGCCCATACGCCATTACGGCACGTCCAGCTCGGAGGCACGTTAGCCTACTCATGCGCTCACAACACAATCAGCTGCTCATACGCCATAGAGCACATTAGCCTGCTCATACGCTACACGGCCTTCCAACTGGCTCATATGCCACACGGCACTTCCAACTGGCTCATATGCCACACGGCACTTCCAACTGCTCATACGCCAACGGCACATTTAGCCGCTTCATACGCAAACAAGCTCCCATCAGGGAGCTTGTTTTGTTTCGCTATCGCTTATTAACGGTTGCTCTCGCACTTATCCACAATCTTGGCCGCAACCTCATCATATATCGCGGCACTCTCGGTGCCGGGCTTATACACCGAAGGAGAGAAATCAGGCTCGGACGGATGGTTATCCGGCCCGCCGAGCGGCAGCTGCGCCAGCAGCTCTGTGTGGAGCGTCTCGGCAAGCTTCCCGCCGCCGCCGCGCCCGAATACATAATCCTTCTCGCCGCAATGGGAGCAGGCATAGTACGCCATATTCTCTACAACGCCCAATATCTCATGCTCGGTCTGGATCGCCATTGCCCCCGCTCTTGCGGCGACAAATGCCGCCGTAGCATGCGGAGTCGTAACGATGATCTCCTTGCTCTGCGGGATCATCTGATGCACGTCCAGGGCGATATCCCCCGTTCCCGGCGGAAGATCAAGAAGCATGTAGTCCAGCTCCCCCCAAGCCACATCGCTGAAAAACTGGCGCAGCATCTTGCCAAGCATCGGACCGCGCCAAATCACGGGGCTGTTCTCACGGATGAAGAAGCCCATGGACATCACTTTAACGCCGAAACGTTCTACGGGATGAATGACACCGTCATCGGAAACGGTTGGCCCGATTTCGATGCCCATCATATCCGGTACGCTGAAGCCGTAAATGTCCGCATCAATGAGCCCGACCTTTTTGCCTTGGCGCGCCAGCGCCGCAGCCAGGTTGACGGTCACCGTCGATTTGCCGACACCGCCCTTGCCGCTCGCTACAGCAATGAAAGTAACGCCCGATTCCTCGCTCAATAACTCATGGTTCTCCATACCTGCGGCATGGCCCTTCGTCAGCTTCTCCTGGTCGCTCGGCTCCTGATTTCGGGCCGCTTCGCCCCCGCCTTGTTCCAGCGGCCGCATCCGGATATGGATATCCTCCGCCCCCATCGCCTCCAGAAGCTCCCGGATTTGCGCCTCTAAGGAAGCGCGTACATCTTCGCTGCTATAGGTTACGGATAGACGGACTGTCCGTTCTTTGACCACGATATCCCGAATACGCTGAAGCTCCATCAGACTCTTCCCGGTTTCGGGATCGGTCAGCGGCTGGAGTATCTCCTGTACCTGTTCTCTAGTCAGCATGATAAGCACCTCTGCTCTATGTAATGGAATAGACATTGCTTCGATAACATGTCTATTATACCATTACTCTGCAGCTTGTGACGACTCGGACGGGGACTCTCCAGCGGTATAACGCAAAATACCGTTATAGACGGCTGCAGCCACTTTCCGTTGGTATTTCTCGTCCCGGAGCAAGTCGGATTCCTCCGGGTGGGACAAGAATCCCACCTCGACCAGGGCAGACGGCATCTGTAGAGCCTTAAGCAGATATATGGTGTCTTCCGTCTTCGCCAGCCGCTGTGTATTCTGGAGGTTGTGGCGGATTTCGCTCTGGATCAATTCGGCAAGCTTTCTGCTCTCCTCATTGTTCGGAGGGAAGAAGGTCTGCGCCCCTCTCCAACGATTGGAAGGAATGCTGTTCAGATGCAGGCTGATGAATAGATCTGCCCGGCTGTCCTCGATCTTACGCACCCGCTGCTTCAGATCCTCGGTCTTCCGCTTGGAATAGCCCTTGGTCGATTCCGAGGCAAGATCATAATCTCCTTCCCTCGTCATCACCACCAGCGCTCCGGCCTGCTGCAAATAATCGCGTAAATACAGCGTGATGGCTAAGTTTACATCCTTCTCGATCACCCCTTGGCGGCTGACAGCCCCGCCGTCAGGCCCGCCGTGCCCCGCGTCGAGCGCGATCACTTTGCCCGCCAGCGGCAGACTCCAGGTGTTGGAGGTGTTCGCAGATGGAACCTCATACGTAACGACGATCAAAATTAATGCAAGCAGGCCGGCCCCTATTATCGATTGCTTGATTCTCTTCCACGATACCCACAACGTCACCTTGTCCGAACTCCGCCTGGACATAACAAAACCACCTCGTCCCATGAGTTGTACTAACTCCATCATATGGGACAAGGTGGTTATTTATGACCTCAGACTAAACGGAGACCCGCTCCTTCATACCCTCAATCAGCACCTGAGCAACCTCTGGACGCGTAAATTCAGGCGGCGGGCAAACGCCGTCCCGCAGCAGACCGCGAACCTTCGTACCCGACAAGGTCAAGTGGTCCTCCTTCGGATGCGGGCAGGTTTTGCTCGAAGCCATATTGCCGCAAGTCTTGCAGAAGAAGCTGTGCTCGAAGAACAGCGGCGTAATGCCGAGCTCCTCCGCCGTGAAGTTCTTGAAGATTTCCTGGGCCTCATACGTGCCGTAATAGTCGCCTACGCCGGCATGATCCCGGCCTACGATGAAATGCGTGCAGCCGTAGTTTTTCCGAACCATGGCATGAAAGATCGCTTCCCTTGGGCCCGCATAGCGCATGGCGGCAGGAAATACCCCAAGGAAGGTCCGATCCTCCGGATAGTAATGCTTCAGCAAGGTTAAATAGCTCTTCATCCGCACATCAGCCGGCACATCGTCCGATTTGGTCTCCCCGACCAGCGGATTCAGGAATAAGGCATCCACGATTTCCATAGCGCTCTTCTGAATGTACTCATGCGCGCGGTGAACCGGGTTGCGTGTCTGGAAACCGACAACGGTGTTCCATCCTTTGTCCCGGAAAGCCTTTCTCGTCTCGGATGGGTCGAAATAAAACTCGCGAAAACGCTCCGGCTGCGGACGATTCAGCACCTGGATCGGCCCGCCTACATAGGTAGATGGGCGCTCAAACAGCTTTTTAACGCCGGGATGCTCCGGATCGTCCGTCTTAAATACTTGAACAGCCTCCAGCTTCTGATCAACCTGATAAATGCTCTCCACATCAATAACGCCGTAAATAACGCCGTCTTCTTCTCCGACCAGCGCTGCCTTCCGGCCAACCTCAAGCTTGGCTGCCGTCTCCTCATTCACCGCAAGCGTAATCGGAATGCTCCATACGGTTCCGTCGGAGAGCCGCATGGAAGAAACGACAGCGTTATAGTCCTGCTCATTCAGAAATCCTTGCAACGGCGAGAAGGCCCCTACGCCGATCAGATCCAGATCCGAGATCGTCCAGGCATTGACCCGAATTGCTTGAAAAGTGCCTGCCTGCTTCAATAAAGCTTCGCGTTCTTCTCCTTGGACGACCCGCTGCACCAGCGTTCCGCCATGGGGGAGTATTGCTGTCATGAATGATTCCTCCTCTTGTGACTCCCATCGATTGGGTATGTGGATCGGATTATTTATGAAGTCCGCACTCAGTTTTCTCATGGCCGGACCAGCGTCCTGCACGCGGATCTTCGCCAGGCATCACTTGTCTCGTGCAATATTCGCATCCGATGCTCGGATAGTTCTGATCATGCAGCGGGTTATAAATCACATCATTCGCGCGGATATAGTTCCATACGTCTTCACTGGTCCAACCGGCGATCGGATTAAATTTGACAAGTCCGAATTTCGTATCGTATTCGATCTTCTTGGCATTCGCCCGGGTAGGCGCTTGGTCTCTGCGGATCCCGGTAATCCAGGCTTCATATTGAGACAAAATGCGGGTTAACGGCTCAACCTTACGAATGTTGCAGCATTGGTTCGGATTCACGCTCCATAGAGCCTCGCCATGCTGAGCGGCCTGCTCCTCCGGCGTAATAAGCGGAGATACCCGGACAAATTCCAAGCCGTACCGCTCGGCTAACCGGTCGCGAGTCTCGTACGTTTCCTTAAAGTGAAAATCGGTATCCAGATAAAAAATATCCGTGGACGGGCTGATCTTCTGAATCATATCAACCAATACGACGTCTTCCGCACCGAAGCTGCACGCAAAGGTGATGTTCGGAAACGTGCGGATCGCATATTCGATAACTTCCTCGGCGGACTTGTGCTCAAGCTCTTCCGCCTGCACCTTGATCAAATCTTCTTTCTCCAGCAAATTCATGTTTTGGATGCCTCCCCCGATTTAAACCCGATATTCCTACTGAAATAATATGAATTACCTTCAGTATAAAACATTCCTAATAAATGTCAACCTCAAATCATCATCCGCACGAAGCCAAAAAAATCCTTCCCTGCATACGCAAGAAAGGATTTTCATCGGGTCTTTATTGAACATTTGGAGGTTCCATATGCTCGAAGAGTGACGGCTTAATCCGCTGCCAAAGATGGCTCGGCAGCTTTGATATTCGTTTTTCCAAGGCCGTCTGCGGACGGCTTGTCGCCCTGCTGAGGAGCAGGTCCTTGGTTGCTGGTACGCAGCGGCACTTCCTTCAAGAAGAACACCAGCAAGAGCGCAATGACAAGCACGAGGGCTCCTGTCAGGAATACCATGGACAGCGTGTTGCCCAGCGCATCGCGGATGCTGTCGATCATCTGCATGAAGAGCGGCTGTACATCGGCAGGAAGATTCGCTTGCGTCTGCTCAATCAACGGTTTGTTCATCAGCGTCTGCGGATTCGCAAAAGACAGCATTTGCTGCGCCATCTGCGGATCAAGCGAGCTGAAATCAGGGGCCTGCGGCGATTGCAGCGCCTCCTTCAGGTTTTTGGTCAAGCTGTTGGACATGACCGTACCCATAACCGCGATCCCGATAGTCCCCCCCAGGTTACGGAACAATTGGGAGGAAGCCGTCACCACGCCAAGCTCCTTGTGAGGAACTGCGTTTTGCGTTGCCAAGGAGAAGACCGGCATACCGAGCCCAAGGCCGAGGCCGAAGATAATCGTACTGATGACCGTCAGCCAGAGGTTATCCATAACTACCATGATTCCCATACCGACGATCATAATCGGCACACCGATCAGCGCATAGCGCTTGTACTTGCCGCTCTTGGCGATCAGCTGGCCGACGACGGCGCTCATGCCCATCATGAAGACGGACATCGGAATGGTCACATAACCTGCATAGGTCGGCGATATCCCCAGCACGCCTTGCACATAGAAGGAAATATAAATCATGGCTCCCATCAAACCGAAGTTCATAATGAATCCGATCAGATTGGAAATGGTCACGACGCTGTTCTTAAACAGGCTAAGCGGAAGGATCGGCTCCTTCACTTTCATCTCAATAAGGATAAAGATGATAGCCGATACGATGGAAGCCGCGATTAATCCGATGATCTGCGACGATCCCCATGGATATTCGGTCCCTGCCCAAGAGAAAGCCAGCAGCAGCGGAACGATCGATGTTGTCAGGAACAAGGAGCCCAAATAGTCGATCGACTGCCCCTTCTTGCGATCCACCTTCGGAAACAGCGACAATATCATGATGAAAGCAACAATGCCCAGCGGGAGGAAAATCCAGAACAGCCAGCGCCATTCGATATGGTCGACCAGATAACCGCCTAGCGTCGGCCCGAGCACGCTCGAAAATCCGAATACAGCCGTCATCAGCCCCATCCATTTGCCCCGTTCACGCGGTGCGAACAAGTCGCCGACCGCCGTGAATGCCGTAGACTGGATAATGCCTGCACCGATACCCTGAATACCACGGTAAATGATAAATTGGTACACATCCGTCGAGGTACCCGTTAAAAAGGCACCCAGCATGAAAAACAATATCCCAATAAGTATAAACGGCTTCCGTCCGAACATGTCGGACAGCTTACCGACCAGAATGGTCGCAATCGTGGAGGTTAATAAGTAGATGTTAATCGTCCACGTATAATAATCCATTCCATCCAAGATCGCGATAATGCGCGGCATCGCCGTGCTTGTAATCGTCTGGTTGATTGCAGCGAAAAACATCGCGGCCATGATTGCGATCATGATGGATATTTTGCGTTTAAGCGTTAAGTGCTCCATATTCTTTTTCCACCCCTACCCCTTGTGTTGGTCTATATTGGACAGCATTAATGAGAAAATCCGTTTCAAATGCTGTATATCTTCTTCGGACAGTACGTCGAAGAAGCCCTGTATCATTTCTTTCTGGTCGCGCTTGACCTTCTGTATCATCTCCAAGCCCGCATCCAGAATCGTAATATTGACGACTCGGCGGTCATCCTCTGCGCGCTCCTTCTGAACATACCCTTCGGCGAATAATTTGTCCGTCAGCCCCGTAATCGCCGGCGGCGTCAGCGACAGAGCTTCCGCAAGCTCGGAAACTTTCTGCGGGCCCCGCATCTTCAATACGTACAGGACTTGAAATTGCGGAAAGGTTAAATTGTATTTCCCCGCACTCGTCTTGTTCCAATCCTGCGAAATGTTCTTGAGCAGGGCACGGAACATGGACGACACCTGAAAAAGCTCTTCGTTCCGATCCATCCGTATCCTCCTTTCCAATTACTTATCTAATTAATGATTAAATATTAATTATTTAAGTTGTTAATTAAACGACAATAAATAATATAACGCTATTTACATATGGAGTCAAGTGGGGCTATATCATTTGTCATAGACAACACCAGCGTTTTTTCACAGGCTGTGCACATATTGTGCATAAGGGCCTTTTATTTGATGCGGAATTTCCTCCTGATTCTCTTGATACGCTGAATCCGCTGTGCATAAACGGCTTATGGTTTCCATCATTGCCGGCACTTATCCCCAAACGCAAAAAAGCCCTTGACCATAATTGGCCAAGGACTCTTGGATGCTGTAAATTAACGCTTGGAGAACTGAGGTGCGCGACGAGCTGCTTTAAGACCGTATTTCTTACGTTCTTTCATACGAGGGTCGCGAGTCAGGAATCCAGCTTTTTTCAGCGAACCGCGAAGTTCCGGATCTGCTTTCAGAAGAGCACGGGAGATGCCGTGACGGATCGCGCCGGCTTGACCGGAAATACCGCCGCCATGAGCGATAACGAGCACGTCATACTTACCAGCTGTTTCTGTCAGATTCAAAGGTTGTTTAACGATCAGTTTGAGGGTTTCCAAACCGAAGTATTCATTAATATCACGTTTATTGATGACAATGCGTCCTTCACCCGGTACGAGGCGTACACGTGCTACCGAGTGCTTACGACGACCTGTCCCATAGTATTGTACTTGAGCCATGAAACTGTCCTCCTTTTTAATTAACCGCGAAGTTCGTAAACTTCTGGTTTTTGTGCTTCATGTGGATGTGCTGTGCCTGCATATGCTTTCAGTCTCAGCTTCATTTTCTCGCCCATGCGAGTTTTAGGAAGCATACCGTGAACTGCGCTTTCGATCACGCGTTCCGGGAATTTTGCAATCAGGTCTTGAGCTGCAGTTACTTTCAATCCACCTGGATGCAGGGAGTGACGATAGTACTTCTTGTTCTCCATCTTCTTGCCAGTGAGGCGGATTTTCTCGGAATTGATAACAATTACGAAATCCCCTGTGTCAACATGTGGAGTAAATTGAGGCTTATGTTTGCCGCGGATCAGAGCCGCAACTTCACTTGCCAAACGGCCAAGCGTCTTGCCTTCGGCATCAACGATGTACCATTTGCGCTCAACTTCATTTGGCTTCGCCATATAGGTGGTACGCATGTATAGTTCCTCCTTGTATTCGTCCGAAAATCATTTCATTATCATCATTTATCTTCGTTCATGTGTAATGCATGTTCATGTTGTAGCTTCGTGTTACGTCATTCTGTGGCATCTTCTTAACCGGGGCTGTGGGAGAGCCGTTAAGAAAACACAACTAATATAATACAGGATTCAACCTGCTTACGCAAGTGTTTTTTAGGCTTTCCAGGTTATGCTTCCCGCTTTACTCGAACAAGTCGCCAAACACGTCAAGAACCGTTCTAGCCACTCTGTATGAGAGCCTCGCTTGCAGCGGCTCCCACCCGTCTACTAACTGAAGCACAGCGTGTTCAGGTCGTTTGAATGGATGGAGTCTCCGCTATCGAGGGGATATCATATTCCACTTCCCACAGCATCAGACCTTTGCTCATGGCGGTAGGCCCGGCTGCTGCCCGGTTTTTGGCTTCCAGAATCACCCGCATATCATCCGGATGGCGTCTGCCTTCACCCACTTCGATCAGCGTCCCCATAATAATCCGGACCATATGCTGAAGGAAGCCGTTGCCGGTCAAATACGTATGAATGATTCCTTGATCTTTCGTGCCCGGTCGGCACATCGACGTATCCGTCTCGATCCAGGCGTCGAATATCGTACGTACATGGGACGGCTTCGTCGACTTGCGTGATGCAAACGTCGTGTAATCATGCGTCCCGATCAGATGAGAAAGTCCCTGCCGCATGGCTTCGATATCCAGCTTCCCGTAATGATGGATCTGGTATCTGCGGTTAAAAATATCAGGGAACTGGTTCGCATTGATCGTATAGCGGTACGTTTTACGCTTGGCTGCGCGGCGGGAATGGAAATCCTCCGGCACCTCCATCGCTTCCGTGACCACGATATCTTCCGGCAGCCAGGTATTTAAGGCCATGCACCAACGCTCCAGCGGGATTGGGGAAGCCGTGTAAAAATTAAACACCTGACCGCGCGCATGCACGCCGGCATCCGTCCGTCCCGATGCTGTGATTTTCAACTGCTCACCGGATAAGCGGTGAATAGCCTCCTCCAAATAATCCTGAATCGTGTGGCCACCCGGCTGGGTTTGAAAGCCGTTATAATCGGTACCGTCGTAACTGACTTTCATCAGAAGATTCCGCATGCTGCCCTCCTGTAATGCTTGCCGTCTACTACACGATCCCCATTACGCTAAGGTGCCGGCATCCGATCGGATCCATTCCCCTTCAGAGCGGTGTAGACGTTCTTGATGATCAAAAAAAGAGCCCCAAAGGAGCTCCTTTTCATCATGCTTGGCTAAAACCCTTCGAGTCAGCCGCATGACTAGAAGGTCCCCGTTATCATTGCCCATGGGGCAGTCGAGACGAGTCGAACCATCGAATGCTCGACTAGATCTCGTACCACGTCCCCTGCTGGCTCTACCCCGTATTCGCAGGGCGAATAAACATGCGTAGAGCCGGGCATACATAACTACAGTCACTTCATGAAAACAATCTTACGCGCGATCCACCAGTTCCAAGTAAACCATTGGAGCTGCGTCACCACGACGAGGACCCAGCTTCAGGATACGAGTGTATCCGCCTGGACGCTCTGCGTAACGAGGTGCGATTTCGGAGAACAGTTTTTGAATTGCGTCCTGTTCGCCATCCACCGTCTCACGACGTACGAATGCAGCTACTTGACGACGAGCATGAAGATCACCCTTCTTTGCCCGCGTGATCAGCTTCTCAGCGATCGAACGAACTTCTTTCGCTTTCGCTTCTGTCGTTTGAATGCGCTCATATAAGAAAAGGTCGGTTACCAGGTCACGGAACAACGCTTTACGCGCACTGGAATCGCGGCCCAACTTTTGGTATGCCATCTGTTATTCCCTCCTTTGCTAAGCTAAGCCGATTGAAAGCTTAATCTTCCGTACGAAGTCCCAGGCCAAGCTCTTCGAGCTTCTCTTGTACTTCCTCCAAGGATTTGCGTCCGAGGTTCCGGACTTTCATCATATCCTCTTCGGTTTTCGTGGTCAGCTCTTGTACCGTATTAATGCCGGCACGCTTCAAGCAGTTGTAGGAACGAACGGAAAGATCCAGCTCCTCGATCGTCATTTCAAGCACTTTTTCTTTCTTGTCTTCTTCCTTCTCAACCATGATCTCTGCGTCCTTCGCTTCGTCAGTCAGACCCACGAAGAGGAACAGATGCTCCGTCAAGATTTTGGCGCCGAGGCTTACAGCCTCCTCCGGCCGAATGCTTCCATCCGTCCAGATTTCAAGCGTCAATTTGTCGTAGTTGGTTACTTGACCAACACGCGTATTTTCCACGCCGTAATTAACACGGCTAATCGGAGTATAGATCGAATCGACGGGAATGACGCCGATAGGCTGGTCATCGCGTTTGTTCCGATCCGCCTGGACATAGCCACGACCGCGACTAGCAAAAATACGCATATGAAGTCTTGCACCAGGGCCGAGCGTTGCAATATGAAGATCCGGATTCAGAATCTCCACATCGCTATCCGCGCGAATGTCACCAGCGGTAACAACCCCTTCACCCTCCGCATCAATCTCGAACACTTTTTCTTCGTCGGAATGAATCTTGAGCGACAAAGCTTTCAGGTTCAGAATGATTTCGGTCACGTCTTCCATGACACCCGGAATCGTGGAAAATTCATGCAGTACGCCATCGATTTGAATCGATGTAACCGCAGCGCCCGGGAGCGAGGACAGCAGAATGCGGCGAAGTGAATTCCCCAGCGTTGTGCCGTAACCGCGCTCCAGCGGTTCCACTACGAATTTCCCATAGGTTCCTTCTTCATTGACATCAACGGTCTCAATTTTCGGCTTTTCGATTTCAATCACGCAAGTACCCCTCCTTCAAACGTCGCTCCTATATGAAACTGTCATCTTATCCAGTAATCCATGTAGTAGTATGCCTAAACAACCATTCTTAGCAGATTGCACTAGTTTTATACCACACTAACAGGATGACTTCATTATACGCGACGACGTTTTGGTGGGCGGCATCCGTTATGCGGAATTGGTGTAACGTCTTTGATCAGGTTGACTTCAAGGCCAGCTGCTTGCAGGGAACGAATCGCTGCTTCACGACCAGCGCCAGGACCTTTAACCATTACTTCCACCGATTTCATACCGTGCTCCATAGCCGCTTTGGCAGCTGTTTCAGCAGCCATTTGCGCAGCGAACGGGGTCGACTTACGGGAGCCTTTAAATCCAAGGCCGCCGGAGCTTGCCCAAGAAATCGCGTTTCCGTGAGGATCCGTAATCGTTACGATCGTATTGTTGAACGTGGAACGGATATGAGCCACGCCACTTTCAATATTTTTGCGGTCACGACGTTTAGTACGTACGACTTTTTTTGGTTTAGCCATTGTCTGTTATCCCCCTTTCTTATTTCTTCTTGTTCGCTACGGTACGACGAGGACCTTTGCGTGTACGAGCATTGGTTTTTGTACGTTGTCCACGAACAGGCAAGCCGCGACGGTGACGAATACCGCGGTAGCAGCCAATCTCCGTAAGACGTTTAATATTTAAGGAAATTTCACGACGCAGGTCACCCTCTACCTTAACCATTTTGTCGATCGTTTCGCGCAATTTGCTGACTTCATCTTCTGTCAAATCACGAACACGAGTGTCCGGATTGATGCCAGTTTCCTTCAGAACTTTCTGGGAAGTCGTTTTACCGATTCCGAAAATGTAAGTCAAGGCGATCTCAACGCGTTTGTCACGTGGCAAATCCACACCAGCTATACGAGCCATTTTACGCTACACCCCCTTCTTTAACCTTGTTTTTGTTTGTGCTTCGGATTTTCACAGATAACCATTACGTTCCCTTTGCGGCGAATGACTTTGCATTTTTCGCAAATAGGCTTTACAGAAGGTCTTACCTTCATGCTAATTACCTCCTCCAAGTTTTACGTTGTAAAACCAGCTTCGTAACTAAACGGACGTTTGTAGCCGCTGCTGAGTTTTACATCTGTAAAACCGCTTCGCAGCTCTTTGATTCCCCAGGGGAACCGAAAATCTATTTACGGTACGTGATGCGACCTTTGGTCAAATCGTACGGCGAGAGTTGAACAACCACTTTGTCTCCTGTAAGAATACGGATAAAGTGCATCCGCAACTTTCCGGAAACATGAGCGAGAATTTGATGACCATTCTCCAGCTCGACTCTAAAGGTAGCATTCGGCAACGGTTCAATAACCGTTCCTTCGACTTCAATGACATCTTCTTTAGCCACAATTAGTCTCCTTTCTGATCAGCCTTGGATTTATCGGATACAAACCGGCTTACGGCAAACCGCAGCTTTCCGTTTGTGACCCGACCGCTTTCTTGCAAACTGTTTACAACTTCACTGCTAATGAAGGGCTGGGGCTCCAGATGAAGAACATTCTTCTTCTTCGCTCCGTCAAACTTCCGTTTGTCCCCATCCGCGATCCATGCGAACCTGGAATCCTCCATCGAAACGATAACGGCATACTGTCCGGCATCTCTGCCCTTCAGCACTTTAACAATCTGGCCGACTTGCATCGTGACTTCCTTGTTCAAGTTCATCACCTATTCCGGCAGCTTCGTCAAAATTTCCATACCGTCCGGCGTCACCGCTACCGTATGCTCGAAGTGAGCGCACAGGGAGCCATCGACCGTTACTACCGTCCAGTTGTCTTCCAGCGTCTTAACATGCCGTTTTCCGGCGTTAACCATCGGTTCAATCGCAAGCACCATGCCCGGCTTGAGCCTTGGCCCCCGGTCGGGTACGCCGTAATTCGGAATTTGCGGATCCTCATGCAGTTCTGTACCCACACCATGACCGACGTATTCCCGGACGACAGAAAAGCCTGCATCCTCGATATAGCGCTGGATGGCGTGAGAGATTGTAAACAAGCGGACATCCGGTTTGACAAGCGCGAGTCCGGCATAGAGCGAGCCTTCCGTTACGTCCAGCAGACGCTGGGCGTCTTCGGAGATTTCGCCGACCCCGTAGGTCCATGCCGAGTCACCATGGTAACCCTCGTACTGCGCACCGATATCAAACGTTACGATATCGCCTTCGATTAATTTGCGTTTGCCTGGAAATCCATGCACCAATTCTTCATTGACTGATGCGCAAATGCTGGAAGGAAATCCGTTGTAGCCTTTGAAAGATGGCACAGCGCCTTGGCTTCGAATGAACTTGTCGGCCATAAGGTCCAGTTCCCCGGTCGTAATGCCCGGTTCTACATGAGCGGCAAGGAGCTTGTGGCATTCCGCCACAATTCTTCCTGCTTCTCTCATCAAGCTCAGTTCCGCTTCGGATTTACAAATGATCATTATCGTTAACCTCGCAGTAAAGACGCAATTTGTGCGGAAACCGCGTCGATTTCCTGATCACCATCGATTTGACGCAAAAGACCTTTGTTCTCATAAAACGTGAGGAGTGGTGCTGTTTTGTTGATATATTCGTCCAAGCGAATGCCGACGCTCTCTTCGTTATCGTCGGAGCGCTGATACAATTCGCCGCCGCATTTATCACAAATGCCTTCCTGTTTAGGAGGATTAAAGATCACATGATAAGTCGAACCGCAAGACTTGCAAATCCGGCGGCCTGTAAGGCGTGCCAGAAGCTTATCCCGATCCACTTTCAGGTTGATGACATGATCAAGACTGGTGTTCATGCGGGAGAGAATGTCATCCAGCGCTTCCGCTTGCGAAAGGGTTCTTGGAAAACCGTCCAATAAGAAACCTTTTTCGCAATCGGACTGCTGCAATCGCTCTTCCACGATACCAATCGTTACATCATCAGGCACCAGCAGGCCTTGATCGATGTACTCCTTCGCTTTCACTCCAACCGGAGTGCCCTGCTTGATCGCGAGGCGAAATGCATCGCCGGTCGAGATATGAGGGATACCGAATTCATTCACGATATGCTCTGCTTGCGTTCCTTTTCCTGCCCCAGGAGGACCCATGAATAAAATGTTCACTTAAGTCACTCCCTCCTCTTGCCAGTAGCAAGAACAACACAATAGGCGCCGGGAAGCAGTAAAGCCTACTCGCCGGAACCTATCGCCTATTTATTGATAAAACCTTTGTAATGACGTTTGATCAGCTGGCTCTCGATTTGCTTCATCGTATCCAGTGCAACACCGACAACGATGAGCAAGGAGGTTCCGCCGATCTGAACCGTACGCGGAAGTCCTGCAAGCGCCCCGAAGAACACTGGAAGCACAGAGATCACGGCCAGGAACAGAGCTCCTGTCATGGTCAGACGGGTCATCACCCGTGTCAGATACTTCTCGGTTGCCTTACCAGGACGGATGCCTGGCACGTAACCGCCGTTCTTCTTCATGTTATCCGCCATTTGGTTCGGGTTCATCTGCACGAATGTGTAGAAGAAAGTGAAACCAATGATCATGAGAACATAGAGGACCATTCCAAGCGGGCTGTCATACGCCAGATTCTTGGTAACCCATTTTGCCCAATCCATATGCGCCCAGAAGCTGGCCAGGATGACCGGGAACTGGAGCAGCGACATCGCGAAGATTACCGGGATAACCCCTGCAGCGTTAATCTTTAATGGAATGTGCGTGTTCTGTCCACCGTACATTTTATTGCCTACAACACGCTTCGCGTATTGTACAGGAATCTTGCGGATCCCTTGCTGGATGAATACAACACCCGTAATGATCAGAATCAGAATCAGAAGGATGATGACACCCTTCAGCGTATTCAGGAAGATTTGGTTATCCTGAATGAAGTTCGATTCGACCAGAGTCCGGATATGCATCGGGATTCCAGCAGCAATACCTGCAAAGATAATAATCGAAATTCCGTTGCCGATTCCCCGTTCGGTAATCTGCTCACCGAGCCACATCAGGAATGCGGTACCCGCGGTAAGCACGATTGCAATGACGAGATAATCCACGAACGTTGCTCCAGGAACCATTTCGGCGCCATATAAACGGTTGAAACCGATCGACATCCCGAAGGCCTGAATGAGACCCAATATTACCGTACCATAACGGGTAATCTGAGCCAACTGCTTCTTACCGTGTTCCCCTTGTTTGTTCCATTCCGTAAACTTCGGAATGACGTCCATCGATAACAGCTGAACGATAATGGACGACGTAATATATGGAAATATCGAGAGGGCAAAGATCGAAAACTGCGACAGTGCGCCCCCCGAGAACGTGTTAAGGAGACCAAACAATTCGTTTCCTGCTTGATTCGTCTGCGTAAAGACTTCTTTATTGACACCGGGTACCGGTACAAACGATCCGAGACGGAAAATGATCAGAACGAACAGTGTGAACAATATCCGTTTCCTTAGGTCCTCGACACGCCATATATTTTTCAGGGTCTTAACCATTAGATCACCTCGGTTTTACCGCCGGCAGCCTCGATCTTCTCTACCGCAGATTGAGAAAACTTATTAGCTTTTACAGTCAAAGAAACGGTAACTTCACCGTTGCCAAGAATTTTGATTCCGCTCTTCGTATTGTTAACAATACCGCTCTCAACCAAAACTTCTGGAGTCACTTCAGTACCTGCTGCAAAGCTGTTAAGCTCTTCGATGTTCACAATCGCGTACTCTTTGCGGGTCGGGTTTACGAAACCACGCTTTGGAAGACGACGATACAACGGGTTCTGTCCGCCTTCAAAGCCTGGACGCACACCACCGCCGGAACGAGCGTTTTGTCCTTTGTGACCGCGACCTGATGTTTTACCCGTACCGCTGCTCGTACCGCGGCCAACGCGCTTGCGCTCTTTGCGGGAACCAGGTGCTGGGCTCAGCTCATGTAACTTCATCGTTCGTTGCACCTCCTTAATATGTCCGGGATCCCTATCCCGGGATTAACCTTCGATTTCTTTAACAGAAACCAGGTGATTTACTTTCTTGATCATTCCGCGAATCGCAGGATTGTCGTTTTGAACCACGGAATGGTTGATTTTACGAAGTCCGAGCGTCTTCACGGTTGCACGCTGATCCTCTGGACGTCCAATCACGCTGCGTACGAGGGTGATTTCAAGTTTAGCCATGAGATTCCCTCCTTAACCCAACAGCTCTTCGACGGATTTGCCGCGAAGCTTGGCAACATCTTCAGCACGCTTCAGGCGGGACAAGCCCTCCAAAGTCGCATTGACCATGTTCATGGAGTTCGAAGAACCTAGAGATTTTGTCAAAATGTCGCCTACGCCAGCCAGCTCGAGCACGGCACGAACCGGACCGCCGGCGATAACCCCAGTACCTTCGGATGCCGGCTTCAACAATACTTTGCCTGCTCCGAAGTGACCTTGCACAAGGTGAGGAATGGTAGTTCCAACGAGTGGAACGTGGATCAGGTTTTTCTTAGCATCTTCGATACCTTTGCGGATTGCATCCGGTACTTCGCCTGCTTTACCGATACCTGCTCCTACCCAACCTTTGCCATCACCGACAACTACCAGTGCACTAAAGCTGAAACGGCGTCCGCCTTTAACAACCTTAGCAACGCGGTTAATATTTACAACTCTTTCAGTCAGTTCTAAAGTGTTAGGATCTACACGCAAGTCGTTTACCTCCTTTTGAAGTTATCTTAGAATTCAAGGCCTGCTTCGCGAGCTGCTTCTGCAAGAGCTTGAATACGTCCATGGTACAAGTATCCTCCGCGGTCGAATACAACAGACTTGTATCCTTTCTCCGCAGCACGTTTTGCAACGAGTTCGCCAACCTTACGAGCGGATTCTACGTTACCGCCGTTTTGGATGTCGCTGCTCAATTCTTTATCAAGCGTAGAAGCCGATGCCAAAGTTACGCCGGCAACATCGTCGATCAGTTGAGCGTAGATGTGTTTCGAAGAACGGAACACATTCAGACGAGGACGCTCAGCAGTTCCTTGAATTTTCTTGCGGACACGCAGGTGTCTCTTCAAGCGAGCTTTGTTCTTGTCTTGTTTCGTGATCATGCTTCCCTTTCACTCCCTTCAGTTTTGCCTTAACAGCTTCACTTTTAGACGCATCGGGTAAGTAAGGAAGAACAGGTTAGCTATCGGCTTTGGCCATCGCCAAACGCTTAAGCTACCTTATTTCTTCTTACCAGCCTTACCTTCCTTACGGATAATGCGTTCACCTTCGTATTTAATCCCTTTGCCTTTGTATGGCTCAGGCTCGCGTACGGAACGAATCTTAGCAGCGTATGCACCTACGCGCTCTTTATCGATACCGCGTACCGTAATTTTTGTGTTGGAAGCCACTTCGAACTCGATGCCTGCTTCCGGCGTGATTTCAACTGGGTGGGAGTAACCCACGTTCAGTACGATTTTATCACCGGATTTGCTTGCACGGTATCCGACGCCGACGAGCTCAAGGTTTTTCGAGAATCCTTCAGTTACGCCGTTGACCATATTCGAGACAACGCTGCGGGTCGTGCCGTGAAGAGAACGATGCAGTTTGTTGTCGGATGGACGAACAACATTGATTTCGTTGTTTTCTACAGAGATCTGCATGTCTTTATGCAGCTCGCGAGTCAAAGTACCTTTCGGTCCTTTTACCGTAATTACATTGTTATCGAGTTTAACCTCGACACCGCTAGGGATAGCGATTGGTTTACGACCAATACGGGACATTCATTGCACCTCCTATCTTGTGACGTTGATTACCATACGTAGCAGAGAACTTCTCCGCCGGCTTTGGCTTGACGAGCTTCTTTGTCGGTCATAACTCCCTTAGATGTGGAGATGATCGCGATACCCAAACCACCAAGTACACGAGGTACTTCGTTGCTCTTTGTATATACGCGGAGACCTGGCTTGCTGATTCTTTTCAGACCTGTGATTACGCGCTCGTTGTTGGAGCCATATTTCAGGAATACACGAATGATCCCTTGTTTATTGTCTTCAACAAACTCCGCATCACGGATGAAGCCTTCACGCTTCAAGATGTCAGCGATTTGTTTCTTAATCGTCGAAGCAGGCATTTCTACGGTTTCGTGACGAACAGTGTTCGCGTTACGAATACGAGTAAGCATATCTGCAATTGGATCGGACATAGTCATGTAGGATAAACCTCCTTCCCGGTTATAAACTTCTTACCAGCTTGCTTTTTTCACGCCAGGAATCTGGCCTTTATAAGCTAATTCACGGAAACAAATTCTGCAAATTTTAAACTTCTGCAGTACCGAATGTGGACGACCGCAACGCTCACAACGGGTGTATGCCCGAACTTTGAACTTTGGTGTGCGTTGTTGTTTAACTTTCATCGAAGTTTTTGCCACTTAGCCTGACACCTCCTAAATAGTTTCGGAGAAAAGGACAACCGTCTTATTTTGCAAATGGCATGCCCAGTTGAGCAAGCAATTCACGGGACTCTTCATCGGTTTTAGCTGTCGTTACGATAACGATATCCATACCGCGAACCTTATCCACTTTGTCATACTCAATTTCAGGGAAAATGAGCTGCTCTTTCAGACCGAGCGTATAGTTGCCGCGTCCGTCAAATGCTTTGGTGGACACGCCCTGGAAGTCACGTACACGTGGGAGTGTAACGTTGAACAGCTTGTCGAGGAAGTAGTACATACGCTCACCGCGCAATGTCACCTTCACACCGATCGGCATGTTCTCACGCAGTTTGAAGCCCGCGATGGATTTCTTAGCACGGGTGATAACCGGTTTTTGACCAGCAATCAGCTGCATGTCGTTTACAGCGGAATCAAGCACCTTCGAGTTTGCTACAGCGTCACCTACACCCATGTTGATGACAACCTTCTCGATTTTTGGTACCTGCATTACTGTTTTATAGCTAAACTTCTGCATCAGAGCAGGAGTTACTTCATTCAAAAAACGTTCTTTCATTCTTGCTGCCATGATTCAAGGACCTCCTTTCTAAACCGTCTTATTTATCGATAACTTCTCCGGATCTCTTCGCTACGCGAACCTTCTTGCCGTTGTCCAGTACTTTGTAACCGATACGGGTTACTTTTCCGCTCTTCGGATCAACGTGCATAACGTTCGATACATGGATCGGAGCTTCCTTCTCGATGATACCGCCTTGAGGGTTCATTTGGTTCGGCTTTTGGTGCTTCTTGATCATGTTCACACCTTCAACCAGAACGCGGTTTTCACGAGGATATGCTGCGATAACACGGCCTTTTTTGCCTTTATCCTTACCGCTGATGACGATAACCGTATCATCTTTTTTCACGTGCAATTTATTGTTGTGGGATTCCAGAACCTTTTTTGCTTTAGGCATTCGTTACACCTCCTATGACTAGCCAGTTCATCGATTTATCGGGTACCCGCTAAGCCGATAAGCACCGCTTTTCGGGTTATTAGATTACTTCCGGAGCCAAGGAAACGATTTTCATGTAGTCTCTTTCGCGAAGTTCGCGAGCAACTGGTCCGAAAATACGAGTTCCGCGTGGGCTTCTGTCGTCTTTAACAACAACTGCTGCATTCTCGTCAAAAGAGATGTAAGAACCGTCTTTACGGCGTACGGAACGCTTCGTGCGGACAACTACTGCTCTAACTACATCACCTTTTTTGACAACGCCGCCTGGTGTTGCTTGTTTGACGGAGCATACGATCAAATCACCGATTTGAGCTGTACGGCGACCAGTACCACCCAATACGCGGATACACATCAGTTCCTTCGCACCGGAGTTGTCAGCAACAGCCAAACGAGTAAATGGTTGAATCATTTAAATGTCCTCCTTCCATCGAAAACTGATCATTTTCTTAGATGATAACCGCTTTTTCTACCACTTCAACCAGTCTCCAGCGCTTGTCTTTGGAGAGAGGGCGAGTTTCCATGATTTTAACGGTATCTCCGATTTGAGCTTCATTGTTCTCATCATGCGCTTTAAATTTTTTCGTGTATTTAATGCGCTTGTGGTACAAGTCATGCTTCTTATAAGTTTCAACAGCTACAACAATGGTCTTATCCATTTTGTCGCTGACAACTTTACCGATTTGCACTTTACGAGCATTGCGTTCTTCGCTCATTTGTTAGCCTCCTTCCTGAATACAGACGACCTTTCGCCTGTCTCATTAACTAATCCCAAGTTCTCTTTCACGGATAACGGTTTTAGCACGAGCTATTTCTTTGCGAACGTCACGGATCCGAGTTGGATTATCAAGCTGGCCCGTAGCCAATTGAAAACGGAGGTTAAAGAGTTCTTCTTTAAATCCGGCGATTTTTTGCTCGATTTCTGCAGTGGTTAAGTTGCGCAGTTCATTAGCTTTCATTTGCTTCACCACCCACTTCTTCTCGTTTCACAAACTTCGTTTTCACAGGCAGCTTGTGAGCGGCGAGACGCATCGCTTCGCGGGCGATTTCCTCGGACACGCCTCCAAGTTCAAACATGATCTTGCCTGGTTTAACTACGGCAACCCATTTCTCAACGTTACCTTTACCGCTACCCATCCGGACCTCGAGAGGCTTTTGAGTGATCGGCTTATCTGGGAAAATCTTGATCCATACTTTACCGCCGCGGCGAATGTAACGAGTCATCGCGATACGCGCAGCTTCGATCTGACGGTTCGTGATCCAGCCTGGCTCCATTGCTTGCAGACCGAATTCGCCGAAGTTCAGTTCAGTACCGCCTTTAGCTTGACCTCTCATATGGCCGCGCTGTTGTTTGCGGTGTTTTACACGTTTTGGTACCAACATGATTAGTTGCCTCCTTCCTGAGCAGCTTGTTTCTTAGCCGTAGGAAGAACCTCTCCACGATAGATCCATACTTTCACGCCGATACGGCCGTAAGTCGTATGCGCTTCTGCTGTACCATAGTCGATGTCTGCACGAAGCGTATGAAGTGGAACAGTTCCTTCACTGTAGCCTTCTGTACGAGCAATCTCGGCTCCGCCAAGACGTCCGCTGACCGATGTTTTAATCCCTTTCGCTCCGGCACGCATTGTTCTTTGAATTGCTTGCTTCAGCGCACGACGGAAGGATACACGACGTTCCAGCTGTTGTGCAATGCTTTCAGCAACAAGAATTGCGTCCAGTTCAGGGTTCTTGATTTCAGAAATGTTGATGTGAACTTTTTTGCCGCCGGCGATCTTCGTTACTTGACCGCGCAGAACTTCAACTTCGGAACCACCCTTACCGATAACCATGCCTGGCTTCGCAGTGTGGATCGTTACGTTCACACGATTCGCTGCTCTCTCGATTTCAATACGGGATACAGCGGAGTCTTTCAATTTATTCTTCAGGTATTCACGGATTTTTACGTCTTCCAGCAAAAGATCACCGAAATCTTTGCCTGCATACCATTTGGATTCCCAGTCACGGATAATACCGATACGGAGTCCTACTGGATTTACCTTTTGGCCCACACGTTTTCCCTCCTTATTTTTCAGCTACCACCAAAGTAATGTGGCTGGTGCGTTTATTAATCCGGCTTGCACGTCCCATTGCACGCGGGCGGAAACGTTTCATTGTCGGTCCTTGGTTAACATACGCCTCGGTTACCACCAGCTTGTTAACGTCCAAGGAATAGTTGTGCTCAGCATTCGCGATCGCCGAGTTGAGCAGCTTCTCAACTACTGGAGACGCAGCCTTTGGAGTGTGACGCAGAATTGCGATGGCTTCACCGACTTGCTTGCCGCGAATCAAGTCAACAACGAGTTGAGCTTTACGAGGAGCAATCCGTACCATTCTTGCATGTGCTTTTGCTTCCATTGTTTAACCTCCTCTCAAACAAAGAGCTTCGATAATTATCTTCTCGTTTTCTTATCGTCTTCGTGACCTTTGTAAGTACGAGTTGGAGCAAACTCACCCAACTTGTGTCCTACCATGTCCTCTGTTACATATACAGGTACATGCTTGCGGCCATCATATACACCGAACGTGTGACCGATAAATTGCGGGAAAATAGTGGAGCGGCGGGACCAAGTTTTGATCACAGCCTTCTTGTTTGCGCTGTTCATTTCCTCCACTTTCTTGAGCAGGTATCCGTCGACGAAAGGTCCTTTTTTCAAACTACGGCTCATATAGAAATCCTCCCTTCACCAAATTGTCTCGTTACCATCCAAAGCCTCTCACGAAGCGATGCACTCTCGCGCATTACTTCGTGCGGCGGCGAACGATATATTTGTCAGAAGCTTTACCTTTTTTACGGGTCTTGGCACCAAGGGTTGGTTTACCCCATGGAGACATAGGCGATTTACGTCCGATTGGAGCGCGGCCTTCACCACCACCGTGTGGGTGATCGTTAGGGTTCATGACGACACCTCGTACTTCAGGACGTTGTCCGAGCCAGCGGCTGCGTCCAGCTTTACCGATCTTGATCAACTCATGGTCTTGGTTACCCACAGAACCGATGGTTGCACGGCAAGTTTTCAGGATGTGACGAACTTCACCGGAAGACAAACGTACTGTAACGTACTTTTCTTCTTTACCGAGAAGCTGTGCTTCCGTACCAGCAGCACGAACTAATTGTCCGCCTTTGCCTGGCTTCAATTCAATGTTGTGGATAACGGTACCAACCGGAATGTTCTCCAATGGAAGAGCGTTACCGATTTTGATGTCCGCACCAACGCCGGATACGATTTGATCTCCGACTTTCAGACCTTTTGGAGCGAGGATATAACGCTTCTCACCATCTGCATAGTGGATCAGCGCGATATTAGAAGTACGGTTCGGGTCGTATTCAATCGTAGCAACGCGACCTGGAATGCCGTCTTTGTTCCGTTTGAAGTCAATGATACGGTATTTACGCTTGTGTCCGCCGCCATGGTGACGAACCGTAATTTTACCTTGGTTGTTGCGGCCGGCTGTTTTGCTCAGCGGCGCCAAGAGCGATTTCTCCGGCTTGTTCGTGGTGATTTCTTCGAAAGTCGACACGGACATGTTGCGTCGAGCCGGGGATGTCGGTTTATACTTTTTAATAGGCACTGTGTTTTCCCTCCTTACTTAGCAGTTTTCTTATTCAACCGATTCAAAGAACTCGAGCGGCTTGCTGTCCGCTGTCAGCGTTACAATAGCTTTCTTCCATTCGGTTGTGTAACCGGAATAACGGCCATAACGCTTCGGCTTCGCAGGAACACGCATCGTATTCACACTCGAAACTTTAACTTTAAAAATAGATTCAACAGCTTGCTTGATCTCGGTCTTGTTCGCACGAATGTCAACTTCGAAAGCATATTTCAGCTCTGCCATGTAGTCAGCCGTACGTTCCGTGATCACCGGGCGCTTGATTATATCGCGAGGGTCTTTCATTACGCGAGCACCTCCTCTACCTTCTGAACTGCTTCTTTCGTAATGATCAGTTGATCGTACGACAGTACGTCAAGAACATTAATGCCATCAGCCGCTACGAACTTCACACCTGGGATGTTACGAGCGGAAAGGGCAACATTATCATCGTAGCTAGGAGCAACGATCAGAGCTTTACGTCCTACCTTAAGATTGCTCAAGATATTAGCAAACTCTTTCGTTTTTGGCGCATTCAGCGTCAATTGATCCAATACGATAATTGCGTTGTCGTTCACTTTGGAAGACAAAGCGGATTTGATCGCCAGACGACGAACCTTCTTAGGAAGTTTGAATGTATAGCTGCGCGGAGTTGGTCCGAATACCGTTCCGCCGCCTTTCCATTGTGGTGCGCGGATCGAACCTTGACGAGCACGGCCGGTGCCTTTTTGTTTCCAAGGCTTACGTCCGCCGCCGCGTACTTCAGAACGTCCTTTTACTTTATGCGTACCACGACGAAGGGAAGCGCGCTGCAGCAATACTGCGCTGTGCATAACATGCACGTTCGGCTCGATACCGAATACTGCTTCGTTCAATTCTACTTCGCCAACTTGGCTACCGCTGACATTATAAAGTGCTACTTTAGGCATTGTTTGCTCCTCCTTTCTTTAGGCGACTATTTCTTCACCGTTTGTTTAATTTGCACAAAGCCTTTTTTCGGTCCAGGTACGGAACCTTTAACAAGGATAACGTTGCGTTCAGCATCAACCTTGATAACTTCAAGCTTTTGGATCGTTACCGTATCATGTCCCATATGTCCTGGCAGACGCTTGCCTTTCGGAACACGGTTAGCTTGGATCGAACCCATGGAACCAGGTCCGCGGTGATAACGGGAACCGTGGGACATTGGTCCGCGGCTTTGTCCCCAACGCTTGATTACGCCTTGGAAACCTTTACCCTTGGAAATTCCAGTAACGTCAACAAATTCGCCTTCTGCGAAGACATCCGCCTTCAGCTCTTGGCCGACCTCGACACTCGCGAGGTCAACACCGCGAATTTCGCGAACGTAGCGCTTAGGTGCAGTGTTTGCTTTTTTCGCATGTCCTGCTTCTGGCTTGTTGGCATTGTTTTCTTTCTTATCGGAGAAACCGATCTGGATCGCTTCGTATCCGTCGTTCTCCAGGTCTTTTTTCTGCAAAACAACACAAGGACCTGCTTCGATAACCGTTACAGGAATTACATTACCTTCTGCGGTAAATACTTGAGTCATCCCGAGTTTTCTACCTAAGATACCTTTCATGTTGACACCTCTTTTCCCTTCACTAATTCGTTATGCTATTACAGTTTGATTTCGATATCTACACCGGACGGCAGGTCCAAGCGCATCAAGGCATCCACAGTTTGTGGAGTCGGGTTCACGATGTCGATCAAGCGTTTGTGAGTACGCATTTCGAACTGTTCCCGAGAATCCTTATACTTGTGCACCGCACGGAGAATGGTAATTACTTGCTTTTCAGTTGGAAGCGGGATCGGACCGGAAACACCAGCACCCGAACGTTTTGCTGTCTCAACAATTTTCTCAGCGGATTGATCAAGAATTCTGTGGTCGTATGCTTTCAAGCGAATACGAATTTTTTGCTTTGCCATTTTATTCCCTCCTTCTATCGCCCAATTTGGTATCGGACATACTCCGTGAAAATTTTCCGAACACCTGCCTCATGGCAAAGGGGCCGGGTGTGTCGGTAACCTCTCACATCATCGCAACGTCGCAGAACAACATTCACTATTATATAGAAAAGATAGGCGCATTGCAAGCATAAAATCAGAATTTATTCATACCTTGCATTTCCTCTTTTTTTCTACTATAGAATAAGGTTTCCCGGCCGTGCTTATCCCCTTATTCCTGCATCGTGGACAACGTCCCGACATAGATATGAAGTATGCCGCTGCTCGTACGTTTCGGATCCCGCGGTATTAAAAACAAAGAGCCTGATCGTAAAAGATCAGACTCTGTTATCGTTACATCACACTGTTGCTCGTTACATCACGCTGTTGCTTTATATGTTCAGGCTGTTCGATAAGCCTAAATTACTTAATGATGGAAGCTACGGAACCAGCACCTACGGTACGGCCGCCTTCACGGATGGAGAACTTTGTTCCTTCTTCGATCGCGATTGGAGCGATCAGTTGAACGGTTACGGTGATGTTGTCACCAGGCATAACCATTTCGGAACCTTCTGGCAGGTTGATCACACCAGTTACGTCCGTAGTACGGAAGTAGAACTGTGGACGGTAGCCAGTGAAGAAAGGCTTATGACGTCCGCCTTCTTCTTTGCTCAGTACGTATACTTGAGCAGTGAACTCAGTGTGTGGCTTAACGGAAGCTGGCTTAGCAAGTACTTGACCACGCTCGATTTGAGTACGGTCGATACCGCGAAGCAGAGCACCGATGTTGTCACCAGCTTGAGCGGAATCCAGCAATTTACGGAACATTTCAACGCCCGTAACAACGGATTTCTTAGTCTCTTCTTCGATACCAACGATTTCGATCTCGTCGCCGACTTTGATTGTTCCGCGCTCAACACGGCCAGTAGCAACTGTACCACGACCTGTGATGGAGAACACGTCCTCGACAGGCATCAAGAAAGGCTTGTCAGTGTCGCGCTCAGGCAATGGGATGTACTCGTCGATTGTTTTAAACATCTCAACGATTTTGTCAGCCCAAGGACCGTCTGGGTTTTGCAGCGCTTCACGAGCGGAACCGCGAGTGATTGGAGTGTCATCGCCTGGGAAGTCATATTCGCTCAGGAGATCACGAACTTCCATTTCAACCAGTTCCAGAAGCTCTTCGTCTTCAACCATGTCGCATTTGTTCAGGAATACAACGATGTAAGGTACGCCTACTTGGCGGGACAGCAGGATGTGCTCGCGAGTTTGCGGCATTGGGCCGTCAGCTGCGGATACAACCAGGATAGCGCCGTCCATTTGAGCTGCACCAGTGATCATGTTTTTAACATAGTCAGCGTGTCCTGGGCAGTCAACGTGTGCATAGTGACGTGCGTCAGTTTCGTACTCTACGTGGGAAGTAGAGATTGTGATACCGCGCTCGCGCTCTTCTGGAGCTTTATCGATTTGGTCGAAGGACATAGCTGCACCGCCGTATCTTTTGGACAATACAGTTGTGATTGCAGCAGTCAGAGTTGTTTTACCGTGGTCAACGTGACCGATAGTACCGATGTTAACATGGGGTTTCGTACGTTCGTATTTAGCCTTTGCCATTTGAACAATTCCTCCTTAAGGGGATTTATATGTTTGGGCCGGTTGCGGAGGAATGAAACGGTAGCTCCATTCTCCTCCCCGACAGGTAAAACGTTATTAGAAGTTGTTCAAAGAATCGCCTTACACGACTTTTGAACTCGTGCTATTACTCTCCGCCCTTGTGCTTGGACACGATTTCTTCGGAGATATTCTTAGGAACTTCTTCGTAGTGGGAGAGTTCCATCGAGAATACGCCGCGACCTTGTGTACCGGAACGCAGAGTTGTGGAATATCCGAACATTTCGGACAGAGGCACTTTCGCACGGATAATTTGAGCGCCACCGCGTGAATCCATACCTTCGATACGTCCACGGCGGGAGTTCAGCATACCCATTACGTCGCCCATGTATTCCTCAGGCACGGTAACTTCCACTTTCATGATTGGCTCAAGCAGGACAGGTTGACACTTGTCTTTAGCTGCTTTGAGGGCCATGGAACCTGCAATCTTAAACGCCATCTCGTTGGAGTCGACATCATGGTAAGAACCGTCAACGATCGTTGCTTTAACGTCTACGATCGGGAAGCCGGCGAGTACGCCGTTCTTCATTTGCTCTTCAATACCTTGTTGTGCTGGCGCAATGTATTCTCTAGGTACAGCACCGCCGACGATCTTGCTGTCGAACTGGTTACCGCTACCTGGTTCCAGAGGCTCGAACTCAACCCAAACGTGACCGTATTGACCACGACCACCGGACTGACGAACGAATTTACCTTCAACGCGCCCTGGAGCACGGAAGGTTTCACGATAGGCAACCTGAGGCTTACCTACGTTGGTTTCCACTTTGAACTCACGACGCATACGGTCGATGATGATGTCCAAGTGAAGCTCACCCATACCTGCAAGGATCGTTTGACCGGTTTCCTCGTCAGTATGCGCGCGAAGAGTCGGATCCTCTTCGGTCAGCTTGCCGAGAGCCACGCCCATTTTGTCCTGGTCGGCTTTCGTCTTAGGCTCAACCGCGATTTCGATAACCGGATCAGGGAAGTTCATGGATTCCAGGATTACTGGATGCTTCTCATCACACAGTGTATCACCTGTACCCGTATCTTTCAAACCTACGGCAGCCGCAATATCACCGGAGTAAACTTCGGTAATTTCTTGACGGCTATTCGCATGCATCTGAAGGATACGTCCGATACGCTCGCGCTTACCTTTCGTTGCATTCAGTACGTAAGAGCCGGATTGCAAAATACCGGAGTAAACGCGGAAGAATGTAAGCTTACCAACATAAGGGTCTGTCATGATTTTGAACGCCAGCGCCGCGAATGGCTCTTCATCGGAAGAGTGACGCTCAACTTCAGTACCGTCTTCCAAAGTTCCTTGGATGCTTGGTACGTCGGTTGGAGCCGGCAAGTAATCGATAACAGCGTCCAGCATCAGCTGAACCCCTTTGTTACGGTAAGAAGATCCGCAGATAACCGGGAAGATTTTAACTTCGACAACACCTTTACGCAGAGCCGCTTTAATCTCAGGCACGGTGATTTCTTCACCTTCAAGGTATTTCATTGTCAAATCTTCGTCAAGTTCTGCAACCTTCTCGATGAGCTCGTTGCGGAGCTCTTCAACTTGATCCTTGAATTCCGCTGGAACTTCGGTTTCTTCGATATTTTGACCGAGGTCATCCTTATACATATAAGCTTTTTCCTCGATGATATCGATGATGCCGACGAAGTCGGACTCTGCACCGATCGGAAGCTGAATAGCAACCGCGTTCGCTTGCAGACGATCTCTCATGTCTTTAACAACATTCAAGTAGTCGGCGCCGATAATGTCCATTTTGTTTACGTATGCGATCCGAGGAACCCCGTATTTGTCAGCCTGTCTCCAAACGGTTTCCGACTGAGGCTCAACGCCCTCTTTCGCACTGAATACACCTACTGCCCCATCCAATACACGAAGGGAACGTTCAACTTCTACTGTGAAGTCAACGTGTCCCGGGGTGTCGATGATATTAACGCGATGACCTTTCCATTGAGCGGTCGTAGCAGCGGAAGTAATCGTGATACCGCGCTCCTGCTCCTGCTCCATCCAGTCCATCGTAGCAGCACCCTCGTGAACTTCACCGATTTTGTGCGTACGGCCTGTATAGAACAAGATCCGCTCTGTGGTGGTCGTTTTACCAGCGTCAATATGCGCCATGATCCCGATATTACGTGTATTTTTCAAGGAGAACTCTCTTGCCATGCGAATAGTCTCCCTTCAAAATTGAAGTTTATTAGCTGCTGAATCCTACCAGCGGTAGTGAGCAAACGCTTTGTTCGCTTCAGCCATTTTGTGCGTGTCTTCGCGTTTCTTAACGGAAGCGCCTGTGTTGTTGGAAGCATCGATGATCTCTGCTGCCAAACGCTCTTCCATTGTTTTCTCACCGCGGTTGCGGGAGTAGTTAACGAGCCAACGTAATCCCAGGGAAGTACGTCTCTCTGGCTTAACTTCGATTGGAACTTGGTAGTTCGCACCGCCGACACGACGAGCTTTTACCTCCAGTACCGGCATGATGTTCTTGATGGCTGCTTCAAACACTTCCATCGGATCATTGCCCGTACGTTCCTTGATGATGTTGAACGCGTTGTAAAGGATGCTTTGAGCAACACCTCTTTTACCATCCAACATGATGCGGTTGATCAGACGAGTTACCAGCTTGCTGTTGTACACCGGATCTGGCAGCACGTCTCTTTTTGTAACTGGACCTTTGCGTGGCATGGATATCCCCCTTTCTTCAGTCATGAGTCATGTTTATCCAACATGAGCTTCAATTAGCTTTTTGCTTTAGGACGCTTCGTACCGTATTTGGAACGAGCCTGCATACGGTTGTTAACACCAGCGGTATCAAGCGCGCCGCGAACGATGTGGTAACGTACACCCGGAAGGTCTTTTACCCGTCCACCGCGAACCAATACGACACTGTGCTCTTGCAAGTTATGACCGATACCTGGAATGTAAGCAGTCACCTCGATGCGGTTCGTCAAACGAACACGAGCATATTTACGAAGTGCGGAGTTCGGTTTTTTCGGCGTCATTGTGCCTACACGAGTGCAAACACCGCGTTTTTGCGGAGCGCTCAGATCAGTCTCCTCACGTTTCAAAGCGTTGAACCCTTTTTGAAGTGCTGGAGATTTCGACTTGTAAACTTTAGCTTGACGGCCCTTGCGAACCAGTTGGTTGATTGTTGGCATGTTAGCCACCCCCTTCCCGTAATTATCATCCTGTTACAAACCATTTTAAGTCCACAGACCCAGGCGGTTCATAAAAGAACAAATGAAAAGTTTTTGCCGATAGAGAAGCTGCCTTCTCAAAGCAAAAACGATTTCTCAATCATCATTTCAAGACAGCGGCCGCTGCTGCGCCGACTTCAATACCGCATGCTTCCCCAAGCTCCTTCATGGTCGGTACATAGTTGATAGGTACGCCATATCGTTCGCAGTGGGATACGATCTTGGATATCAGACGCTGGTCGCAATCTTCAGCCACATATACTTCTGTAGCCCGGCCGGTTTCAACGGCCTTCATTGTTTGTTTGGTGCCGATCTTGACGTGTGCATCCTGTAATCCTTTATCATTAGACATTAAGCATTCCTCCAAAAGAACAGGGAACAAGGCAACGATTCACGCACCTTTGCTATATTAGCATCTGCCCTAGGCGATGTCAAGCTATTAAACGTGAAAAAAAAGAAATGGCAGGGAAGGAGCCGAAAGCCGGCTTGATCAAGCAGCCCCGGCTCCTCTCACCTCCATTTCCTTTATTCTACAGAAGCGGTTTCCAGCTCCTGGCTTTCATCGTTCGCATCGTTCTGACCCTCGAATCTCACGTTGCGGTAACGGCTCATGCCTGTTCCCGCAGGGATCAGCTTACCGATGATGACATTCTCTTTCAGACCGAGCAGCTGATCGACTTTACCTTTGATCGCTGCATCTGTCAGGACGCGGGTTGTCTCCTGGAAGGAGGCCGCGGACAAGAAGGAGTCTGTCTCAAGGGAAGCCTTCGTGATACCGAGCAGAACCGGTTTTGCAACCGCTGGCTCTTTGCCGGACAGAATGGCTTCTTTGTTAGCCACTTCGTATTCATGGATATCCACGTAGGAGCCAGGCAGAAGATTCGTGTCTCCAGCGTCGACGATGCGGATTTTGCGCAGCATCTGCCGGATCATAACCTCAACGTGCTTATCGTTGATTTCTACGCCCTGGTTCCGGTATACGCGCTGAACTTCCTGAAGGATATAGTTCTGCACGCCGCGGATCCCTTTAATGCGAAGCATTTCCTTCGGATCGATCGAACCGTCGGTCAGTTCATCCCCGGCTTCGATGTGCTTGCCTTCGCTAACGCGCAGACGGGAGCCATACGTTACGGAGTAGACCTTCGTTTCGGCCTCACCTTGAATTTCAATTTCACGACGGTCTTTCGTTTCGCGGATCTCTTTCACGACGCCGTCGATCTCACTAATGGTCGCTTGACCTTTAGGGTTACGGGCCTCGAAGAGCTCCTGGATACGCGGAAGACCTTGCGTAATATCGTCACCGGCAACGCCGCCTGTGTGGAATGTACGCATCGTCAGCTGGGTTCCCGGTTCACCGATGGATTGAGCCGCGATAATACCTACCGCTTCACCAATCTCAACATGCTTGCCGGTAGCCAGGTTGCGGCCATAACACTTCTTGCAGACGCCATAACGCGCCCGGCAGCTCAGGATGGAGCGGATTTGTACCGACTCCACGCCGGCTTTGACGATTTCGGCTGCTTTATCCGAATCGATCAGCTCGTTGCGGTTAACGATGATCTCTTTTGTCTCAGGATGACGAACCGTTTCAAAGGAGTAACGTCCTTCGATCCGATCGTACAGATCCTCGATAACTTCCTTACCGTCTTGGATCCGGCTTACAGTGAAGCCTTTATCCGTGCTGCACTCATCCTCGCGGACGATGACGTCCTGCGCAACGTCAACGAGACGACGGGTCAGGTAACCCGAGTCAGCTGTACGAAGCGCCGTATCGGCGAGACCTTTACGCGCACCGTGCGTGGACAGGAAGTACTCGAGTACCGTCAGGCCTTCACGGAAGTTCGATTTGATCGGGAGCTCGATGATACGGCCCGACGGGTTCGCCATCAGACCACGCATACCGCCCAGCTGGGTGATCTGCGATTTGTTACCCCGCGCTTTGGAGTCCACCATGAGCATGATGGAATTGAAGCGGTCCATCGATTTCATCAAGACGTCCGTAATATCGTCTTTCGCTTTCGACCAGATGTCGATGACGCGGTCATAGCGTTCTTCGTTCGTGATCAAGCCACGGCGGTATTGGTTGGTTACCACTTTAACCTTCTCGTCGGACTCTCTCAGAATCTCGTTCTTCTCCTCAGGGACGATAACGTCGGCTACCGCAACGGTAACCCCTGCGCGAGTCGAGTACGTGAAGCCGAGCTGCTTGATCTTATCCAGAATGACAGAGGTTTCTGTCGTATGGTACGTCTCGAAGCAGCGGGCGATAATTTGACCCAGATATTCCTTGCCGACCGCGCCGCTAACCGGAAGACTTTGAATAGCTTCTTGCAGGTTGGCACCCTTTTCGTATACGAAATACTTCTCAGGTGTACCTTGAAGCAGGTTGGTACGGGTCGCCTCGTTGATGTACGGGAAGCTGGCAGGGAAGATTTCGTTAAAGATAATCCGTCCCACCGTCGTAATCAGCATCGCCTTTTGCTGCTCTTCCGTAAAGCTGGTTTTACCCAGAGCCTTAACCGGAATCGCTACACGGGCATGGAGGCCCGCAGTTCCGCGCTGATACGCGGATACCGCTTCGTTCACGCTGCCCAGAATCATGCCGGTACCCTTCTCTTCCTTGTTATCCATGGTCAGATAGAAGGAACCAAGAACCATATCCTGGGACGGCGTTACGACCGGCTTACCGTCTTTCGGGTTCAGGATGTTGCCGGATGCCAGCATCAGGAGACGCGCTTCCGCTTGGGCTTCAGCCGACAACGGAACGTGTACCGCCATTTGGTCACCGTCGAAGTCGGCGTTGTAAGCCGTACATACGAGCGGGTGAAGCCGGATGGCATGACCTTCGACGAGAATCGGTTCAAACGCTTGGATCCCGAGTCTGTGAAGCGTCGGTGCACGGTTCAGGAGAACCGGATGCTCTTTAATGACTTCCTCAAGCACATCCCATACTTCCGGGCTGACGCGTTCTACCTTGCGCTTCGCACTCTTAATATTATGAGCAAGGCCTTTATTGACCAGTTCTTTCATCACGAACGGCTTGAACAGCTCAAGCGCCATCTTCTTAGGAAGACCGCACTGGTACATCTTCAGATAAGGTCCTACGACGATAACGGAACGACCGGAATAGTCTACCCGTTTACCGAGCAAGTTCTGACGGAAACGGCCCTGCTTACCTTTCAGCATGTGGCTGAGGGATTTAAGCGGACGGTTGCCTGGACCCGTTACCGGACGGCCGCGGCGGCCGTTATCGATAAGCGCGTCAACAGCTTCCTGCAGCATGCGCTTCTCGTTCTGTACGATAATATCCGGCGCTCCGAGATCCAGCAGTCTCTTCAGACGGTTGTTCCGGTTGATGACACGGCGGTACAGGTCGTTCAAGTCCGAGGTCGCAAAACGGCCCCCGTCGAGCTGTACCATCGGACGCAGTTCCGGCGGAATAACCGGGAGTACGTCCATAACCATCCATTCCGGATTGTTGCCGGAATTACGGAAAGCCTCGATAACTTCCAGACGCTTGATCGCACGGTTACGGCGCTGCCCTTGAGCCGTGCGCAGCTCTTCTTTCAGGAACTCAAGCTCTTTTTCAATATCAAGATCCTGCAGGAGCTTCTTGACCGCTTCAGCACCCATGCCGGCTTGGAAGCCGTAGCCGTACTTCTCGCGATAGCTGCGGTATTCCTTCTCAGACAACAGCTGCTTCTTCTCCAGCGGTGTGTCGCCTGGATCCGTAACGACATAAGATGCGAAATAAATGATCTCTTCCAGGGATCTTGGGGACATATCCAGCGCCAGACCCATCCGGCTCGGAATGCCTTTGAAATACCAAATATGCGATACCGGTGCAGCCAGCTCGATGTGCCCCATCCGTTCACGACGGACTTTGGCACGCGTTACTTCAACGCCGCAGCGATCACAGACTACGCCTTTATAACGGACACGCTTATACTTACCGCAATGACATTCCCAGTCCTTCTGCGGACCGAAAATCCGTTCACAGAACAGACCTTCCTTCTCGGGCTTCAATGTACGGTAGTTAATCGTCTCCGGCTTCTTAACCTCTCCGCGAGACCACGAGCGGATTTTCTCTGGGGAAGCAAGACCGATCTTCATGTACTCAAAATTGTTAACGTCCAACAAGGAGCAACCCTCCTCAACTTAGTCCTATTTATGTGCTATACAGTCAAGATCACCGCCGCCGCATCATAGCAGGGCGGCGGTGATGAAATGACCGTTATTCCACTCCGACTTCAGCGCCTTCCAAGTTAAGGCTCAGTTTGTCACCTTGAACATCATCTTCATCATCGAGCTCTTTCATCTCGATTTCCTCTTCATTCTCGCTGAGGATCTTAACATCCATACCAAGCGATTGAAGCTCTTTAATCAATACCTTGAACGACTCAGGAACGCCCGGCTCCGGCACGTTCTCGCCCTTAACGATGGATTCGTAGGTTTTCACCCGGCCGACCACGTCATCGGACTTGACGGTAAGAATTTCTTGCAGTGTATAAGCGGCACCATAAGCTTCAAGCGCCCACACCTCCATCTCACCGAAGCGCTGTCCGCCGAACTGAGCTTTACCACCCAGCGGCTGCTGCGTAACGAGCGAGTATGGTCCCGTGGAACGGGCATGGATCTTATCGTCAACCATGTGCGCGAGCTTGATCATGTGCATGACGCCGACCGTAACTTCACGCTCGAAGCGTTCACCGGTACGACCGTCGTAAAGCACGGTTTTACCGTTGCGCTGCATGCCGGCCTCTTCCATCGTATCAAACACGTCGTATTCGTTCGCGCCGTCAAATACCGGCGTTGCAACGTGAATGCCGAGCTGAAGGGCAGCCATGCCCAAGTGAACCTCAAGCACCTGACCGATGTTCATACGCGACGGAACCCCGAGCGGGTTCAGTACGACTTGAACCGGTGTGCCATCCGGCAGGAACGGCATGTCTTCCTCAGGGAGAATACGGGCAACGACACCCTTATTACCGTGACGTCCGGCCATCTTGTCACCTTCGGAAATTTTACGTTTCTGCGCAATGTAGACGCGAACCAGTTGGTTGACGCCCGGCGGCAGCTCGTCGCCATTCTCGCGAGTGAACACCTTCACGTCAACGATGATTCCGTCACTGCCGTGAGGAACGCGCAAGGAAGTGTCGCGCACTTCGCGAGCCTTCTCACCGAAGATCGCATGCAGGAGGCGCTCTTCTGCTGTCAGCTCGGTAACACCCTTAGGCGTTACTTTACCGACCAGAATGTCGCCTGCGCTGATCTCGGCACCGATGCGGATAATACCGCGCTCGTCAAGGTTCTTCAGCGCTTCTTCACCCACGTTCGGGATATCGCGCGTGATTTCCTCAGGACCAAGCTTCGTATCGCGGGCTTCGGATTCGTATTCCTCGATATGAATCGAAGTGTATACATCCTCTTTCACCAGCTTCTCGGAGAGGAGAATCGCATCCTCGTAGTTGTAGCCTTCCCAAGTCATGAACGCAACGACGACGTTGCGGCCCAATGCCAATTCGCCAAGTTCGGTCGACGGTCCGTCAGCGAGGATATCGCCTTTCTTGACCACGTCTCCGCGTTTGACGATCGGACGCTGGTTGATGCATGTTCCTTGGTTCGAACGCATAAATTTGTGTAATTTATATTTGATTATATCGCCTTTGACTTCCTGTCCATCCACGGTTTCCACGCGGCGGAGCCAGATTTCGTTGGCGGATGAGCGCTCAATAATCCCGTCGTATTTGGACACAATACATACACCGGAATCTTTAGCAGCCTTGTGCTCCATCCCGGTACCGACAAGCGGTGCTTTCGGAACGAGAAGCGGAACGGCCTGCCGCTGCATGTTCGATCCCATCAGCGCACGGTTGGAGTCGTCGTTCTCAAGGAACGGAATGAGCGCCGTCGCAACCGACACAACCTGTTTCGGCGAAACGTCCATGTAGTCTACACGGTCGCTCGGCATTGGCAGGATGTTATCGGACTGCTTATTGTAACGAACGATAACCATGTCATCGGCGAAGGTGCCGTCTTCATTGAGCTCGGCGTTTGCCTGAGCGACGATGTAGTTATCTTCTTCGTCGGCAGTCAGGTAATCGATTTGCTCGGTGACTTTCCCGGTCTTCGGATCAACCCAGCGGTATGGAGCTTCAATGAAACCATACTCGTTGATGCGGGCAAACGTTGACAAGGAGTTGATCAGACCGATGTTCGGTCCCTCCGGCGTCTCGATCGGACACATACGGCCGTAGTGACTGTGGTGAACGTCCCGTACTTCGAAGCCTGCGCGCTCACGAGTCAAACCGCCCGGCCCGAGTGCGGACAAACGACGCTTATGCGTCAGTTCCGCCAGCGGGTTCGTCTGGTCCATGAACTGAGACAGCTGGGAGCTTCCGAAGAACTCCTTGATCGAGGCGATCACCGGACGGATATTGATCAGCGCCTGCGGCGTAATCACGTTCGCATCCTGGATCGACATTCTTTCACGCACCACGCGCTCCATACGGGACAAACCGATACGGAACTGGTTCTGAAGCAGCTCGCCCACGGAACGCAGACGACGGTTGCCCAGGTGGTCGATATCATCGGTGTTGCCAATGCCATGCAGCAGGTTGATGAAGTAGCTGATGGAAGAGATAATATCGGCTTGCGTAATATGTTTCACCGATTTGTCGATATTGCCGTTTGCAATGACTTTGACCACTTTCCCGTCCTCGATCGGAGAGAATACGTCAATCGTCTGCAGCGTAATATCGTCGCTGTCCATCACACCGCCGGTTACATGGTATTTCTTGAAGCCGACGCTCTTCTCGAGATAAGGCATGATCTCGTCCAAAAGACGACGATCCACAGTTTGACCTGCTTCCGCAATAATCTCGCCCGTTTCGACGTCGATCAGGCTCTCAGCCAAACGGTGGTTGAAGAGACGGTTCTTGATGTGAAGCTTCTTGTTGATTTTGTAGCGTCCGACATTCGCCAGATCATAACGTTTCGGATCAAAGAAACGAGCGACCAGGAGGCTCTTCGCATTCTCCAGCGTCGGCGGCTCGCCCGGACGAAGACGTTCATAAATTTCGATGAGCGCTTTCTCGGTGGAGTCCGTGTTGTCTTTATCCAGCGTGTTTTGAATATATTCATCATTGCCCAGCAATTCCAGAATCTCGGCATCGGTACCGAAGCCAAGAGCCCGCAGCAGAACCGTTACCGGGATTTTGCGGGTACGGTCGATCCGGACATAAATGATGTCCTTCGCATCCATCTCCAGTTCCAGCCATGCTCCGCGATTCGGGATCACTGTTGCTGTGTAAGTCGATTTACCGTTTTTATCCACTTTTGTGCTGAAATAGACGCTGGGAGAGCGAACCAACTGGCTGACAATAACCCGTTCGGCACCATTGATAATGAACGTTCCGGTTTCCGTCATTAACGGGAAGTCACCCATGAACACTTCCTGCTCCTTGACCTCGCCGGTCTCCTTGTTAATGAGCCGGACTTTTACGCGGAGCGGCGCCGCATAAGTAACGTCGCGTTCTTTCGCGTCATCGACGGTGTATTTCGGTTCTCCAAGGCTGTAGTCAATGAACTCAAGCACCAAATTCCCCGTGAAATCCTGAATCGGCGAGATGTCCTGGAACATTTCGCGGAGTCCTTCCTCCAAAAACCATTCATAAGATTTTTGTTGGATTTCAATCAGGTTCGGAACTTCGAGTACCTCGTTGATACGAGAATAACTGCGCCGAGTGCGTCGACCATATTGAACAAGATGTCCTGCCAACTTAAACTCACCCCTCATGTCTACTCACTTAAAAATTCATTGCGAACCTCTGTTTGTAACACTATAATGGAACATACAGAGCACACACCCATAAATAGAGAAAAGCCCTTATCGAATACCTTTCGAAAAAAGAGCAGCTTATCCATGGTTATGATAATCATCTCATATCTTGTAGATTTGCCTAAAACGTACATATTATACGTCAAGACGACATACTTTATGCATCTTTCCGCACAATAATGCTTGACATTTCAGCAAACTAAAGACAAAGAGACCATCCTAATACTGACATTTTATAATAATACCATATCAGAATACCCAAGTCAACAGCCCATGCTGTATTTTATTTTGCATTTCAAGAGTCTTCGGTATGAAAATCCGTTAAGCCTCTCAGAGGACTCTATCTTCTCCAGAAGTTTCACCTTGCTGACAAGTCCCGTGGAATCAAAGGCCTTCATCCTCGGTGGATCTCGTCATCCTTCGTTCAGGCTTTGGTTGCTTTGAATATCCGATATCCCTTATCCTTCGTCACTTCCTCCACCTGCCCAAACAACGCTTCCAGCTTGGCCTTCGCGGACGGTGCCCCCTGCTTCTTCTGAATCACAACCCACAGCTGGCCGCCCTGACGCAAATGATTCCATGCTTCCGCAAAAATCGTATGCACCGTTTCCTTCCCGGCACGGATCGGCGGGTTCGTCAACACCACGTCGAACGCTTGATCCTTGACTGCCGTAAACAAATCGCTCTCCAGAATCGTCACATTGGCAATGCCGTTATGCCTCGCATTTTCCCGGGCAAGCTCCACGGCACGGCTGTTAATGTCGATCATGGTTACATGTCCTTGCGGGGCCAGTCTGGCCGCCGTCAGTCCAATCGGGCCGTACCCGCAGCCCACATCCAGCACGGAAGCATCCGGCGCGAATTCCATCGCGTCGATCAGCACCCGGCTGCCATAATCAATGCCGCTCTTGGAGAACACCCCGGCATCGCTGATGAAGCTCAGCGAGTGTCCCCGGAGCTCGGCCTTCAGCTCTTTACGGTCATGTGCGGTTTCCGGCTGATTCGAGTAATAATGTTGATTCGGCATTCTTGCCCTCCTGTAAATCGTAGCACCGTCGTTCCATTATGATCCATAAGATCATGACTGGCCTAGGCGCACTGTCCCTTCATTAACCAGTATGTCCTATCTTTTTTAGAAACAGTATAAAAGATTTCCCGCCACAATAACAAACCCCTTGAACCAAAATTCAAGGGGTTTGTCTCATGCTGACGATTCGGTTATGGAAGCAATTACTTCACTTCTACGGAAGCGCCTGCTTCTTCCAACTTAGCTTTAACAGCTTCAGCTTCGTCTTTGGATACTTTTTCTTTCAATGGTTTTGGAGCGTTGTCAACCAGTTCTTTTGCTTCTTTCAAGCCAAGACCAGTGATTTCGCGAACCACTTTGATTACGTTGATCTTGGAAGCGCCAGCGCTTGCCAGGATTACGTCGAATTCGGATTGCTCAGCAGCTTCAGCTGCACCAGCGCCACCTACAACAGCTACTGGAGCTGCAGCAGTTACACCGAATTCTTCTTCGATTGCTTTTACAAGATCGTTCAGTTCCAGAACAGACATACCTTTAATTGCTTCCAAGATTTGCTCTTTGCTCATTTAAGTTGAACCTCCATTTATAATTAAGATTTAATAGTTGTTGTTACACCGCTCGGGCAAGCCCAAGCTTATGCGCTTTGCTCTTCCTTCTCAGCAACGGCTTTAACTGCAAGCGCGAAGTTGCGCACTGGAGCCTGAAGCACGCTGAGGAGCATGGAGAGGAGACCTTCGCGGGATGGAAGTTCTGCCAGAGCCTTGATTTCGCTCTCTCCAACCACACGGCCTTCTACTACTGCGCCTTTCAATTTCAACGCTTCGTTCTTCTTCGCAAAATCATTCAGGATTTTTGCTGGAGCGACAGCGTCATTGGTACCAAACGCTACAGCTGTAGGTCCAGTCAATACTTCGTCAAGCTCGGACAGCTCAGCAGCTGCAGTCGCACGGCGAAGCAACGAGTTCTTCAATACTTGGAACTCAACGCCAGCCTCACGAAGCTGCTTACGCAGTTCGGTAACTTGCGATACGTTCAAACCACGGTAGTCCGCAACAACAGTCGTCACGCTCTCGCGCAATTTAGCTGCAATCACCTCAACCGCTTCTTGTTTCGCTTGAATCACTTTTGCGTTTGCCAATGTTTACACCTCCTGGTTGTATTAGTAGCGCTAGGAGCAAATCACTTGCCCCCCGCTCTTCCTACGGGCACTAAAAAAGCCTCCGTAGAATCACGAAGGCCTGATGAATCATCATTTGACCGGAATGTCCGGACAAGCTGCTGACGTTCTATCATAACACCTCGGTAGGAAATTAAGCCTGCTTAGGGCACCTACTGTCTACGGTAAGCATATTCAACTTTAGGGGTCAGTCTCTAAGACTCACAACTGTTACATAATATCAAATGTCCATGACCAAAGTCAATGGAAAAATATTATCTGTAAACAGCTGTGCTCACGCGAGCGCTAGGTCCCATGGTCGAGGAAACAGCGATGCCTTTCAGGTATACACCTTTAGCGGCAGCCGGCTTCGCACGATTCAATGCATCGATGAGAGCTTTGAGGTTCTCATTCAGTTGTTCTGCACTGAAGGACACTTTACCGATCGGAGCGTGAATTTGACCTGCTTTGTCCAGACGGTACTCGATTTTACCAGCTTTGATTTCTTGAACAGCCTTGGCAACCTCGAATGTAACCGTACCGGCTTTAGGGTTAGGCATCAGGCCTTTACCACCGAGCAGACGGCCAAGTTTACCGACTTCGCTCATCATATCAGGTGTAGCTACGCAGACATCGAAATCGAACCAGCCTTGTTGGATTTTGTTGATCATGTCCTGATCGCCAACAAAATCTGCACCAGCCGCTTCCGCTTCCTTCGCTTTTTCACCTTTTGCAAATACCAGAACGCGTTGTGTCTTACCTGTACCGTGTGGCAGTACAACAACACCGCGAACAGCCTGGTCTTGTTTACGAGGGTCTACACCCAAACGCACAGCCACTTCGACAGTTTCGTCGAATTTAGCCGTTGCAGCCTTCTTCACAAGCTCTACAGCTTCCAAAGGCTCATAAGTTGCTTCGCTGTCGATCAGCTTCGCAGCTTCAACGTATTTCTTACCGTGTTTAGCCATGAATGTTTTTTCCTCCTTTGTGGTGTTAGCGGAATTTCCTCCCACATGATCCGGATGCACGCATCCGGTTTAACGTTCGAGAAACGATTAGTCCTCGATTGTGATACCCATACTGCGGGCAGTACCTTCTACCATCTTCATTGCAGCTTCAACAGATGCAGCGTTCAGGTCAGGCATTTTCGTTTCAGCGATTTGACGCACAGCGTCGCGCTTAACGGTAGCGACTTTCTTCTTGTTAGGCTCGCCGGATCCTTTTTCAATCTTAGCAGCCACGCGAAGCAGAACAGCAGCCGGTGGAGTTTTCGTGATGAACGTAAAGGAACGATCCTCGAATACCGAAATTTCAACCGGGATGATCAGACCAGCTTGATCAGCGGTACGCGCGTTGAATTCTTTACAGAATGCCATGATGTTGACACCCGCTTGACCCAATGCAGGACCTACTGGAGGAGCTGGATTCGCTTTACCTGCAGGAATTTGCAGTTTAACAACTTTGATAACCTTTTTAGCCATGGTTGACACCTCCTTGCATCAATAGTGGTAGCGGACGCAGTTAAACGTCCTCCCACAAGAAACCCGAAGAACGAAATCTATATCTTCTCCACTTGAGTGTAATCCAGCTCAAGCGGGGTTTCCCGTCCAAACATGTTGACGTGAACCTTCAACTTGCTCTTATCAGCCAAAATCTCTTCCACGGAGCCCACAAAATTCGCAAAAGGACCAACCTTGATCCGAACGGATTCTTTGATATCGAATTCGATCTTCGGTTTCGGTTCCTCCATGCCCATATGCTTCAGAATCTGTTCCACTTCTTCCGGAAGCAAAGGCGTCGGTTTAGAACCGGATCCCGTCGAACCGACAAACCCGGTCACTCCTGGTGTGTTGCGTACAACATACCAAGAATCATCAGTTTGAATCATTTCGACCAAGACATATCCCGGGTAAACTTTCCGCATGACCGTTTTCTTCTTGCCATCCTTGTTTACCACTTCTTCTTCCATCGGAACAAGAACGCGGAATATTTTGTCCTCCATGCCCATGGACTCGACACGTTTTTCCAAATTGGCTTTGACTTTATTCTCATACCCGGAATAGGTATGAACTACATACCATCTTTTTTCCATATCAAGCCACCTGGGACCCTTCTAAATAATCGCTTCGATCACAGCGGAAATGCCGATGTCTATAACCCAAAAATAAATCGTGACAAACACAATGGTGCCTAGAACGATTAGAGTATAGTTCGTCAGTTCTTTACGATTGGGCCAGCGAACCTTTTTAAGTTCCGCCCAGCTTTCAGAGAAAAAGGAAAACAGAGACTTGAAACCACGTTTCACGCCGACTACACCTCCAAATGAAAACTATCTGGTTTCGCGATGAGGAGTTTGCTCGTTACAGAACTTGCAAAATTTCTTCATCTCCATGCGGTCGGGGTGATTTCGCTTGTTTTTGGTGGTTGTGTAGTTTCTTTGTTTGCAGCTTGTACAAGCCAAAGTGATAATTACCCGCATGATGTGCACCTCCCGAAGACGTCCTTCTTCACCAGAAGAACCGATATTGATCCTAGTAGAAACAACCTTGCTTCCTAGGGGGAAGCCTGATTATTTCTGCGAGATGAATAAAACCGCTGTTCCAAGCACTTGTAACAACGATCCATTCATAAAACACGCGAATTTAGGCCTACCTAAAACACTTTATCATATGGATAGAGCCATTTCAAGCCTTTTTCTCTCTGATCGCGGGCTGCAATAAATGCCATTAGCAAGTAAACCGAGGCACCGGTTGTAAAGTTCTTGCAGGCATCCTGCCTTGAACAGCAAAGCTGCGCCGAAGCGTGTTCTCAACATAACAGCCGTTTACGTCTATACCAGTATGTTCAATCTTCCAGCTGATAAAACACCGGATGGGGCACTTTTTAAGGGATGCATGCCGCCCGGACGGACATATAGCATATCAACGACAAAACCATCCTTCAGGCTTGGAAGCCGACAGACCGCACCCTATGGTCCAGATAATGAAAAAAAGGCTCTGATTGGAGCCTTCCCTTAACCGCCTGCCAAGCCTTTAGTTATCCCTGACCTCCAGATACCGTTCAAGCTTGCGCTTGACACGCTGGAGAGCATTATCAATCGATTTCACATGACGCCTTAAATCTACCGCGATTTCCTGGTAGGAACGCCCGTCCAGATAGAGCATCAGAACCTTACGCTCCAGATCGCTCAAAATCTCGGACATCTTATCCTCCAGACCGACGAACTCCTCTTGATTAATGATCAGTTCTTCCGGATCGCTTACCGCCGTGCCGCAAATAACGTCCAGCAGCGTACGGTCGGAATCCTCATCATAAATAGGCTTGTCCAATGAGACATACGAATTGAGCGGAATATGCTTCTGTCTCGTGGCCGTCTTGATCGCCGTAATAATTTGCCTGGTAATGCAGAGCTCGGCAAAGGCCTTGAACGAGGACAGCTTATCCCCTTTAAAATCACGTATTGCCTTGTACAGCCCGATCATGCCTTCCTGGACGATATCCTCCCGGTCGGCTCCTATCAAAAAATAAGAACGGGCTTTAGCACGTACAAAATTCCGGTACTTATTGATCAAATACTCCAGCGCCCCGCTGTCACCTTCACGGACCGCCTCGACAATGTCTTCATCACTTATCACATCATACCCTGACAACATGACTTCCTTGAGGTCCACACTCAATAGAATCCCTCCGGCCCGGAACGCACGGTAGCCCGTCACTCGCTTGAAATATATGACAAGTATATATGATGTCTACTAGACCGTCAACCACGATCTACCTAATATAGAGTGATATTAACATTAAATGTAAGATTTTCATGGTTTCTCGTAGGTTACTCATAGATTTGCAATAGCATACGCTTGCAGGACTACTCCCTCCGCCAACGCTCGAACATCTGTTTTATATCGGGCGGAAGCTTGCCGTCGAGGGTATTTCGGCCTTTGGTCTGCTCCTTGGCAATCTTCTGCTTCACCTCGCGTTCGCTCTGCTCGACTTCGTTCAGCAGTTCCCTTGCGGATAAGCGGAGAGCGCCGCGGGCAAAGATGATATGCTGTTCGATGAGATCACTGGTTGCTACATAGATTTTGCGCCGGCGATGGCTGAATTCCCCGACCAGGCGCTCGATGCATTCGTCCGCGGTTTCCTTCTCCTTCGTGAAGTATACCTGAACCTTGCCCTGCGTATAGGATTTGCCCAATCCCGGCACCCGGTACGCGTCAAAAATCGCGATGACCCGGAGTCCCGAATAAGCCTGATAATCCGCCAGCTTCGCAAGCAGCACATCCCGTGCTTCCTCCATGCTGCTGCTTGCAAGCTTGGCAAGAAACGGCCAGCCGCCGATCATGTTATAGCCATCGACCAGCAGCACATCCCGCCAATCGGCCATCGCGGCTAACCCTGAAGGCGACGACGGCGAAGCACTTCGTACATTACGACACCAGCGGCAACCGAAGCATTCAGCGAATTGATCGTTCCGGCCATCGGAAGCTTAACCAGTACATCGCATTTTTCGCGGATCAGACGCCCCATCCCTTTATTTTCGTTTCCGATGACGATCGCTACCGGCCCCTCAAACACGTCAGTGTCGTACAGCTCCTGCACGGCATCAACCACGGTGCCTACGACCCAAACGCCCATCTCCTTCAGCTGGTCGATCGTCTGGCCGAGATTGGTTACTCTTGCGACAGGCACATACTCCACGGCGCCTGCCGACGTCTTGGATACCGTTGCCGTAATCTGCGCCGATCTGCGCTTGGGCAAAATAACGCCGTGCGCGCCGGTGCAGTCCGCCGTTCTAAGGATCGATCCCAGATTATGCGGATCCTCGATCTCGTCCAGCAGCAGCAGAAACGGCGGCTCCCCCTTATCTTCGGCTGCTTTCAGCAGATCGTCCACCTCGACGTACGCATACGGCGCGACCTGTGCCACGACCCCTTGATGCTGAATGCCCGGAGCCATCTGATCCAGCTTGCGCTTGTCCACATGCGAGATGACGATGCCAAGCTTCTTCGCTTCCGCGATGATCGGCTGGGTTAAATGCTTCTGGGCATTTTCAGCGATCCATATTTTATTGATTGTTCGTCCCGACCTCAGCGCTTCCGTGACGGAATGCTTGCCTGCGACAATTTCCTCTTCCTGCATGTTGTACCCTCCTGCATATAAGCCTGGACGAGCGGCATTTGCCGCCAGCCGGCTGCTCGATTCGTTTCTCATGATGCATTGATGTATTGACTGACACTAAGCCTGTCCAAGCCCGTCTCTTATTTCGAATGTTCCACGTACTCGATGCTTTTGCCGACAAGCTCGCGAATCCGGTCCTGCCGCCCCGTATAATATAAATACCCTACCAAGGTTTCAAAGGCCGTCGCATGGCGATATTCCAGCACATCCGCATTTTTCGGAACGCTGCCGGATTTGGCATTGCGCCCCTGGCGAACGATGTCCTGCTCCTCTTCCGTGAGGAGCGGCTCCAGGTACGCCAGAATCCGGCTCTGGGCCTTCGCCGAGACAAGTCCCGTCGCCGTCCGGTGCAGGTGATTCGGCCGAAGATTCGGCCGGGATATCAAATACTGCCGCACGGCGACCTCATATATCGCATCCCCGATATAGGCCAGCACTATCGGCGGAATGAGCCTTGCCGGCTTCGACGGCGGAAAGTCGAACCAGCCGAAGGCCGGCTCCTGAAAGTCCGGCCCGCTCATTTGCGCTTCCAGCGCATGCCCTGCGCAGTATCCTCCAGCACGATGCCTTTGGCCGCCAGCAAGTCGCGAATCTCGTCCGCTCTTCCCCAGTTTTTGTTCTTTCTGGCCTCCACACGCTCGGCAATCAGGCGTTCAATCTCCTCATCCAGCATTTCGTCCTCGCCCGTGTTCACGATCCGCAGCACGCCGTTCATCTCGTTAAAGGCATCAAGCACCTCCCGCAGATCCGCCGCCGGAATCGAAGGCTCCTGCAGCAGCTGGTTCGCTTCGCTCGCCCACTGGAACATCGCCGTTATCGCATCGGGCGTATTGAAATCATCCTGCATTTTCTGATGAAATTCGGCAAGAACCGCCGACATTTTATTCCGGATCTCCTCGCCGGCTTCAGCATCCGGCGAGCCGACTGCCGCGCTTAACCGGTGCTTGACGTTTGCGGCGGCATTGGCAAGACGCTCCACGCTGTTCTGCGCCTGATTCATAACCTCTTCGCTGAAGTTGAGCGGATTGCGGTAATGGGTGGACAGCATAAAGTAGCGTACCGCTTCCTTCGTATATTGTTCGCGCAAATCCTTGACCAATACGCCGTTTCCGAGCGACTTCGACATCTTCTCGTTGTTGATGCGAATGTATCCGTTATGCATCCAGTAGTTCGCTAGCGGCTTCCCTGTCAGCGCCTCGGACTGCGCCACCTCGCACTCATGGTGCGGGAACTGCAGATCCTGGCCGCCGCCGTGGATATCGAGCGTATCCCCTAGATAGCGGCGCGCCATGGCCGAGCACTCGATATGCCATCCCGGACGGCCGTCACCCCACGGGCTGCTCCAGTATATTTCGCCGGGCTTTGCAGCCTTCCACAGCACGAAATCCTCCGGATTTTCCTTGCGCTTATCCACCTCGATCCGGATGCCGAACTGCAGCTCATCGAGATTTTGCTGGGACAGCTTCCCGTATCCGTCGAATTTGCGGGTGCGGAAGAAAACATCGCCTCCGTTCTCATAAGCGAAGCCGCGATCGACCAGGTCCTGAATAAATTCAATGATGTTGTCCATGTTGTCCGTTACCCGCGGATTCAGAGTCGCCCGCGGGATGCCGAGGCCGTCGAGGTCCTCATAGTAAGCCTTGATAAACTTATCCGCGACCTCCGGAACGGTGGTCCCGGTCTGTTCGGCTTTACGGATCATTTTGTCATCGACATCCGTAAAGTTCACGACATAATTGACGTCATTGCCCTGCTGCTCGAAGTACGCGCGAACGACGTCGAAAAAGATCATCGGACGCGCATTTCCGATATGAATGTAATCGTACACGGTAGGACCGCACACATAAATCTTAACCTTGCCTGCCTCCTGGGCAACGAATGTTTCTTTCATACGGGTCAATGTGTTATAGATTTGCAGCGCCATGTTGTATCCCCTCATTCCTTTCATCTAGATTGCGTCCGGCGTGCGAGAAGCCCCCGATTTTCGGGGAGAGCGCTCCTTGCAGCGTCCGCAACGGAATCGAATTCGTCGATATTGATAAACGGTTCAATGCTTTCGCTCGCAATCGCTTGTTATTCCTTATTAATCGAAGACAGCATAACCTCCGGCGCGGACTTCTTCAGCTCCCGTCTCGTCTCCTCCAGCTCCGCACGCAGCTGGTCGATCTCTTTCTGCATCGAGCGAAGGGTATCGACGATCGGGTCCGGCAGGTTTGTATGATCCAGACGGTCGCGAACCCGCTCCCCGTTCTGCTTCACCACTTTGCCGGGATTGCCGACCACGGTGCTGTTCGGCGGAACCGGCCGCAGCACCACCGCGTTGGAGCCGATATTACAGTTATCCCCAATCGCAAAGGAACCTAGCACTTTCGCGCCGGAGCCGATGACAACGTTGTTGCCGATCGTCGGATGGCGCTTGCCCTTCTCCTTGCCGGTACCGCCGAGCGTTACCCCTTGGTAAATGACGACATCGTCCCCGATTTCACAGGTCTCGCCAATGACAACCCCCATGCCATGGTCGATAAACAGCCTTTGCCCGATCCGGGCGCCGGGGTGGATCTCGATCCCGGTCATAAACCGGCTGATCTGGGATATGATCCGGGCCAGCGTGTACCAGCGCCGCTTGAATAAGGCATGGGCAACCCGATGGGCCCATAATGCATGAAGCCCCGAGTAGGTGAATACCACTTCAAAAAGCCCCCGGGCAGCCGGGTCATTCTCAAACACTGTCCGAATATCCGATTTCATCTGTTTGAACATGAACGCTCCCTCTTTCCCTGTTCCAATCGCGTTATGCATCTGTCCCTCATCGTTATTCCCTATAACAAAAACGCCTCTGCAGCTTATCGCTGCAGAGGCGTTCGACCGCGGTTCCACTCTGCTTAGAATCGGCCTTCTGATCCTCCCTTAACAGGGCATTGATCATAAGCCAATTCCTCTTCAAGTCATTAACGGCAGACGACCGGCATGATCTAACGATGGTGTTCGCTTCAACCATGCAGCTCACAGGTGCATTTCCGCTGCAGGCTAACGGGACAACTCTCAGCCGGCAGCTTGATCTGCCGATTGTCCTCTCTGGAGCGTGCCTGTTTGATGCGTACTTCTCCTGATCCAAGCTATTATACGTTTATTTGTTGATATAGGTGAAGCCACCCTCCTCCAAAGGACGCTCCGTTGACGGATTGTGCTTTCGATCGCTGTTGTTTTCGGATTTCTTACTAATAACTTTCTCAAGGGTGAAATCCGAAAACAAAGGCGAACGCGTTGCTTCTACAGCTCAATTCCGTCCACTGCGCTACTTCTTCTTAAGGAGTTAATATCTGAACCTTTATCAAAGAATATTCCACTTATAGTTGAGTGTAATTATAACTGATGAAACACGGAACTGACAAGAAGGATTATCTGCCTGGAAAAGCCTATTCTTACGCGCCCTTGATCTGCGAACGCAGGCGGTCCAGCACCCGGTCTCTGCCGAGCAGCCAAATCGTCTGGTTCAGGTCCCGGCCGTGCGTCTGCCCGGTCAATGCGACCCGGATCGGCATGAAAAGCTGTTTGCCCTTGAAGCCGGTCTCCTTCTGGACTTCCTTAATGAGTGCGGCAATTTTCTCTGCGGAGAACTCGTCCGATTGCTCGATTTTGTTAAGGAACGCGGACAGTACGGCAGGCACTTGCTCGCCGCTCATGACCTCAACGCCTTCCGCATCCAGCTCGAGATGCGTGCGGAAGAAGACCTCCGACAGATCGACGATATCCGAAGCGGCCGTCATCTGTTCTTGATAGAGCGAAACCAGCGCACGCGCCCAGGCTTCCTGCTCGGGGGTCAGCTCCGCAGGCAGGCGGCTCGCCTTCTGCAAGTGCGGGATCGCCAGCGCTGCCACCCGGTCCGGATCGGCGCTCTTGATGTAGGTGTTGTTGATGTGAGCCAGCTTATTCGCATCGAAGACGGCCGGGCTCTTGGACAGCCGGTTCTCGTCAAAGATCGAGATCAGCTGCTCCTTGGAGAAAATCTCCTCTTCCCCTTCCGGCGACCAGCCGAGCAGCGAAATAAAGTTGAACATCGCCTCCGGCAAATAACCGAGCTGATCGTACTGCTCAATGAACTGGATGATCGATTCATTCCGCTTGCTCAGCTTCTTGTGATCCTCGCCGACGATGAGCGTCATATGGCCGAAGCGAGGCGGCTCCCAGCCGAAGGCTTCATAGATCATCAGCTGGCGCGGCGTGTTGGAGATATGGTCCTCTCCGCGCAGCACGTGGCTGATCTTCATCAGATGGTCATCTACAGCCACGGCGAAATTGTAGGTCGGAATTCCGTCCTTCTTGACGATGACGAAGTCGCCGGTCTCTTTGCTGTTAAACGAGATCGTTCCCTTCACCATATCGTCAAAGGTGTATACGCGATCATCCGGTACGCGGAAACGGATGCTCGGCACGCGTCCTTCCGCTTCCAGGGCAAGACGCTCCTCTTCGGTCAGGTTCCGGTGCTTACCGGAATAGCGCGGCGTCTCCCCGCGGGCCATTTGCTCCTCCCGCTCCTGCTCAAGTTCCGCTTCCGTGCAGTAGCAGCGGTAAGCAAGCCCGCGATCCAGAAGATCCTGCCAGTACTGCTTATAAATATCGAGGCGCTCGGTTTGACGGTACGGGCCGTATTCGCCCCCGACATCCACGCTCTCGTCCCAATCCATGCCAAGCCATTTCAGGTATTTAAGCTGGCTTTGCTCTCCGCCTTCCACATTGCGCTTCACATCCGTATCTTCGATCCGGATAATGAATTTCCCGTTGTTCTTGCGGGCGAACAAATAATTGAATAATGCCGTTCTGGCATTGCCGATATGTAAATGTCCCGTCGGACTCGGTGCATAGCGCACGCGGACTTCTCCGGTCATTTGCAACCCCTCCGCTTCTAATTCTTCAATGATTCCTGCAAACATCCTTCAAGATGATAGCATACCTTTCACAAGGCAGACAACCGATTGCGCCGCGATGCCTTCCCCGCGGCCGGTGAAGCCGAGCTGCTCGGTCGTGGTTGCCTTGACGTTGACTTGCTCAACCTCGGCATCCAGCGCCTTCGCGATTACTTCTACCATCTGCGGAATATAAGGAGCCATCTTCGGCTTCTGGGCGATGATCGTAGCATCGACGTTCCCTAATTTATACCCTTTCTCGGCAGCCATGACCCACACCTGTTCAAGCAGCTTGAGGCTGTCCGCATCTTTAAATGCGGGGTCGGTATCCGGGAAATGGCGCCCGATATCGCCAAGCCCCAGCGCTCCGAGAATCGAATCCGCAATCGCATGCAGCAGCACGTCGGCGTCCGAGTGCCCGAGCAGCCCTTTTTCATAAGGAATCGTAACTCCGCCAATGATGCAAGGCCTGCCCTCCACAAGCTGATGCACATCAAATCCATGTCCAACACGAATCATTCTACACTCTCTCCCTTACGTTTCTGTAAAAATGCGGCGTATTCCAGGTCTTCCGGCGTGGTGATCTTGATGTTGCTGTATTTCCCCTCGACCACCTTCACCGGATAGCCTGCCCATTCCATCAGCATCGCGTCATCCGTTCCGGTAAACCCTTCGCTTGCGGCCTTCTCATGCACCGGAAGCAGCTCGGAAAGACGAAAAGTCTGTGGGGTCGCAGCGGCCCACAGACTTTGACGGTCCGGGGTGCCTGTTATCAGCCCCTGGCCGTTCACCTGCTTGATCGTATCCTTCACAGGCACTCCCAGCACGGAAGCGCCGACCTCCATCGCCGCATCGCGGCAAGCTTCAATCTCCTCGGGGGTAATAAACGGTCTGACCCCGTCATGTATCATGACCCATTCGGAGGAGAGCTGCTTCATGCCTTGAAAGACGGAATGCTGTCTTTCGCTGCCTCCCGGGATGACTGCCGTCACCTTGTCCAGCCCGTATTCCTCCACCCAGGATTTGCAGCGGGGAACATCCTCCGCCCCGGTGACGAGCACCAGCTCTTGCAGCCACGGCAGCCGGTTGAACACCGAAAGCGTATGGATGATGATCGGCTTGCCGCCCAGAGCCAGATACTGCTTGCTCTCCCTGGTTCCCATTCGCGTTCCCTTGCCCGCCGCCACGATGACGGCGCCAAAGCTGTTCTTCATGCGCCAAACTCCTGTCTTAGCCCCTGCCGTCCGCTTGGCCGGCAGGCGGATATGTATATCCCCATCATACTCCGTTTACTGGGCTTTTTCCAACAGTTTCGGTTTGGCGAAGATCATCCGGCCCGCCGAGGTTTGCAATACGCTCGTGACGAGCACTTCCATCATCGTGCCGATATATTCGCGCCCGCCTTCAACGACGATCATCGTGCCGTCATCCAAATAGGCGACGCCTTGGCCATGCTCCTTGCCGTCCTTGATAATCTGCACGAGGATTTCTTCGCCCGGCAGAACGACCGGCTTGACCGCATTGGCCAAATCATTGATGTTCAGCACCGATACGCCTTGCAGCTCGCATACCTTGTTCAAATTGAAATCGTTCGTGACCACCTTGCCCTGCAGCACTTTAGCGAGCTTCACGAGCTTGCTGTCCACCTCGGAGATTTCTTCGAAGTCCCCTTCATAGATGAGTACCTTTACATCCAGCTCTTTCTGGATTTTATTCAAAATATCAAGTCCGCGGCGCCCGCGATTGCGCTTGAGCAAATCCGACGAATCGGCAATGTGCTGCAGCTCCTCCAGTACAAACTCGGGAATGACAATCGTTCCTTCGATGAACCCGGTTTTGCAAATATCGGCAATTCTTCCGTCGATAATGACGCTGGTATCCAGAATTTTATGCTCTTCGACGCGCCGGCTTTCCGGCTCGGCCGCCTGGCTCCATCGTCCCGACATCCACAAGGAAGCCAGTTCTTCCTTCTTCTCCAGTCCGATCCGAAGCCCGAGATACCCGCCCAGCACGGTAATCCCCACCTGCAGCAGCTGCCCGACTTGTCCTAACAAGGATAATCCCGGCGAGAGAAGCAAGGATAACAGAAGACCGCCTAATAGCCCGGCTGTTCCGGCTGCCAGATCATTCATCGGAATGCGTGAGAACGAAGAGATCAGGCTGTGCAGGCTTCGGGTCACCCGTTCCGCCGACAGCACGCCAATCATGCCGAATAATAAACCTCCCAGCAGCGCGAAGGCACCGCTCCCCGCCGCAAACACGCCTTGACCAAACATCGGCGAGAGCTCGGGAAATGACCGTTCGATTGTATGATATAACGTATAGCCGCTCCATGCTCCGCATAATACCGTAAATGCTAAAATAGCTTTTTTTAACATGAGCTTTCGCACACCTCCTTATTGTAAACTGAATTATGGTTATTTCTATTTTCCAGTATGCTCCAATTTCAGCCGACCTAATCGTTACGGGGCATATTTTTTATCAGGATCCCCATACCGCACGCCTTCCCCCTGTTGAAACTCACGCGATTTCCAGGCCCGCAGCGTGGGCCGCAATCTGGAATCGAATCCCTCTAAACGCCTGAAACTGGTTGAAATTGGCCGAAGTAGTGGAATATAATGAACTCAATTCATAATATCGAGGTGGATGTATAAATGAGCGCTCCTAGTTTACAGGCCTTTCAGGATCAAGTTTCCGAATTGTTGCTCCGTCACCGCAGTCTATTGGATGTTCTGTCGAAAAATGGTCAAAGCAATGCATCAGTCAACCGTGCCGTTACCAAAGCCATCACAGAATGCGGATGCATCGAGCTCCATGCCACGAAGCAAACCTTCGATATCAACGCTGATCTCGAATCCGCCCGGGAATTAGTGGGCACCCATGTCCAGGGCCATCTGTGCGAGAACTGCCGCGAAGCGGTTAGCTCCGAGCTTGGCCGCAACCTTTTTTATATGTCGGCCCTTGCCAATCTGCTCGATATTCAGCTGGATGACGTGGTGGTGAAGGAGTCGCAGAAATGCTCGACGCTGGGTCTGTTCAATCTGTCCTAAAGCTGCCATGTTCCGGATAAGTGATTGCAGGTATTTAGGGTATTCCAAAATAAACACAAAAAAGCATTTATCTCTCTGCAAGGAGCAGGGAAATAAATGCTTTTTATTTAATGTGCGCGGGCACCAACGTTTCATACCCCGCGCGGTTTGGATTGCAAATGAAGTTAATGAAGCCATAGCGGACCTACCGGTCCGAGGAGCGATAGGCTTCATCCGATTGGCTGTCATCCTTGCGGCGCTTTCTCCGCGTCAGTCTGCGGAAATTTTGCTGAAGGCCGTACCCGGCATACAGCACGAGCGGGACAAAGATCAGCATGGAGGTCTGCTCCGGAAAGAACACGGCCACCATAACGGCACCGATAATGACCAATGGCGTGAATTTGATCGCCGTTTTCGGAATGCCGATCTTCTTGAAGTTCGGGTACTTGACGGCACTGACCATGAGATAAGAAAGAAGCAACATGCCAAAAATCATATAAGGTGCCGTAATCTCTTCATGGAACAGCGCCAGCGTAGCAAGCACGCCGCCTGCAGCGGGGATCGGCAGGCCGATAAAGTATCCCGGTATTCCCGGACGGACGTTGAATCTCGCAAGCCGAAGCGCTCCGCACATCGGAAAGATCGCGGTCACGGTCCAGGCCAAGGCTGAATTGATATCTGTAAAAGCAACTGTATACATAATAAGTGCAGGTGCTACACCAAATGAGATCACATCCGATAAGGAATCCAGTTCCTTGCCGAATTCGCTCTGTGCATTCAGCGCCCGGGCCACCCGGCCGTCCAGACCGTCGAGAAGCATGGCGATGATAATCATAATGGCCGCCATACTTGTTCGGCCTTCTGTCGCCAAGATGATGCCAATCATTCCGAGAAACAGATTACCTAAAGTAAACATGTTCGGAATTGATTTCGTCATTTTATATTCACCTCGTATAATTGAACGTTCCAAACACCGATTGTTCGATTGTAGGCCTTTTAAATCTGTCTGTCAATGAACACTTGCTCCTGCAGCCTCTTCAATCCTTCCTTGATGTTCCGTGCCCGTACCTCGCCGATGCCGTCGACTTCGTCCAATTCGTGGATCGAGGCGGACATGATGCTGGACAGATCCTGGAACCGGTCGACTAGGTTACGGATGATGACATTCGGCAGACGCGGGATCTTGTTCAGGATCCGGTATCCGCGCGGCAGAATCTCTTCTTCGGAAGCGGCGGCGGAAGCTGGATAGCCGAGAAGTCTGACGATATGGTGAATGTCCAGGAGCTCTTCATCGGTCGAACGTTTAAGCGCCAGAATGATCTCGCGGATCTTCTCTTCGCTGTATTCGCGCGCATAATCCGCGTACAAGAGCCATGCTTCCTCCTCCATATTGCTTACCAGCTCATCCATCTGCATGCTGATCAGCCGGCCTTCATTGCCAAGCTCGTTAATATATCGCTTGATTTCCTTCTTGATGCGCAGCACCATCTCTACGCGCTGGATGACGTTGACCACTTCGGGGATCGTAACCAGCTCCTCGAATTCCGAGGCGGACAGGTTGGTCAGCGACTGGTTGAGCACGGCTCTGTACCGCTCCAGCGTCTGAATCGCTTGGTTGGCTTTGGTCAAAATAACGCCGATTTCCTTTAACGCATACCGCAGCGAGCCTTGATACAATGTAATGATATTCCGGCGCTGCGAGATGGACACCACCAGCTTGCCCGTCTGCTTCGCCACCCGCTCCGCCGTCCGGTGACGTATCCCTGTCTCAATGGAAGAAATGGATGAGTCGGGGATGAGCTGGGTGTTGGCATATAGTATCCGTTTCAAGTCTTCGCTCAAGATGATGGCGCCGTCCATCTTGGCAAGCTCATACAAATAGTTCGGCGAGAAATCGCAGTTGATGGAGAAGCCCCCGTCGACAACCTCCATCACCTCGGGGCTGTAGCCCACAACGATCAGCGCGCCCGTCTTCGCCCGCAGCACGTTCTCCAATCCGTCGCGAAACGGCGTTCCCGGTGCTACCAGCTTTAGCAAATCATTCATTTTGTCCAGTTGGCTCGTTTCCTTCACCTTCGTATGCCCCCTAATCTAACGCAACCGCTAATGCATCTGCAACGGTATTAACTCCGATAATTTCAATTCCTTTGGGGTGCTTCCACCCCTTCAAGCTCTTCTCTGGTAAAATCACGCGTTTGAAGCCGAGCTTCTCGGCTTCCTTCACCCTTTGCTCCGCCCGGGAAACGGCGCGAACCTCGCCGGTCAGCCCGACCTCGCCGAAGATAACATCATACGGCTTGGTCGGAATATCGCGAAAGCTGGATGCGATGCTGACAGCGATCGCCAAATCGACGGCAGGCTCATCCAGCTTGACGCCGCCGGCCACATTCAAATAGGCGTCCTGCGTCTGCAGGAACATGCCCATCCGTTTCTCCAGCACGGCGATAATCAGGTTCATGCGATGATGGTCGACGCCTGTGCCCATCCGTCTCGGTGACGGAAAATGCGTCGTGGATATAAGCGCCTGAAGCTCCACGAGCACAGGACGCGTTCCCTCCATGCTGGCAACGACGGTCGACCCGGCTACGCCTAGCGGACGCTCGGAGAGGAACAGCTCGGACGGGTTACCCACTTCACGCAGACCGTCCTCTCCCATTTCAAATATGCCGATCTCATTTGTCGAACCGAAGCGGTTCTTGACCGCACGCAGCAGGCGGTACGTATGATGCCGCTCTCCTTCAAAGTAAAGCACGCAATCCACCATATGCTCCAGCATCCGCGGCCCTGCAATGGCCCCTTCCTTGGTCACGTGGCCGACCAGCACCGTGGCAATGCCCTTCACCTTCGCCAGACGCATGAATCGGGAGGTGCATTCCCGAACCTGGGATACGCTTCCCGGCGCACTCGTGACCTCCGGCAGGTATACCGTTTGAATGGAGTCGATCACGACAAAACCCGGCTGAACGCTCTCCACCGCTTCCTCGATCGATTCCAGGTTCGTTTCGCAGAGGACGAACAGCTCCGGCGACAGCGCGCCGAGCCGGTCGGCCCGAAGCTTCGTTTGCCGAACCGATTCCTCACCCGATATATACAGGACGCGGATGCCGCTTTGCGCCAAACGGTTCGAGGCTTGCAGCAGCAGCGTCGATTTCCCGATGCCGGGGTCTCCTCCAACCAGCACGAGCGATCCGGGAACGAGCCCGCCGCCGAGCACACGGTTCAATTCCGCAATCCCCGTCTGGATTCTCGGTTCCTTTCCGCTCTCTATATTTATGATGGAAAGGGGCTTTTCTTTACTATGAAAAAGAGGGGAATTCATCCCCTGCGTCTTGATTACCGTCTCGGTCTCCTCTACCATGGAATTCCATGATTGACAGCCCGGACATTTCCCGAACCATTTCGGCGCTTCATAGCCGCATTCGGTACAGAAAAATTTCGTCTTAGTTTTGGCCATGGAAGTCTCCTTTATGTTGCCTTTTCCTTTGTCGGAATCCGTAAAACCCTGCAAAATCAGGCATTAATCAAAGTTTACCATTTCTTCTAATTGACCGTAAAGGCAAATTGCACAACTTTACACAGGATGGGATGGATTTGTCTAAAATTTAAAGAGCCGAAGGAGAATCGGCATTTGTTTAATGATCATTTACGAACAAGCGGTGTGTCCGCTTCGCTGCCTGATCATTCTTACGATCGCTGTTAAACAAGGGGAACTGGAATGGATTATCGTGGTGGCTTCCCGGTTTTTAAAGGCGAGCGCTGTCGCTTCTTCGGAACGATTCCATCCTCTCCGCTAGGTTGGTACCCTAAAATCAAAAACCCCCGCTGGAAATAATCCAGCAGGGGGGGAATCTACGCTTATTCGGTCTCGGACGATGCGGCAGCAACGCTATCCTTCTTGCGGACGGACAGCTCGCCGTTCTCCTCGTCGATGATGAGGGCATCGCCTTTCTTGACATTGCCCTTCAGCAGTTCCTCGGAAAGACGGTCCTCGATATGCTTCTGGATGGCCCGGCGCAATGGACGGGCACCGAAGGCAGGGTCGTAGCCTTCTTTCGCGATGAACGCCTTCGCCTGATCGGTAAGCTCGAATTCCACGTCGAATTCGCGCAGCCGCTTGCGCAGCTCGTCGGACATCAAGGTCACGATCTCGGCGATATGCTTCTCTTCGAGCGAGTGGAACACGATGATCTCATCGATCCGGTTCAGGAACTCCGGACGGAAGCTCTTCTTCAGCTCATCCATCACTTTCGTCTTCATATTGTTATAATCGCGGCCCGCATCGGTCACGGCGGTGAAGCCGAGCGTCGAATTGCGCTTGATCGCCTCGGCGCCGACGTTCGACGTGAGGATGATCAGCGTGTTGCGGAAGTCGACGACGCGGCCCTTGGAATCGGTCAAGCGTCCGTCCTCCAGCACCTGGAGCAGAATGTTGAACACTTCAGGATGCGCCTTCTCGATCTCATCCAGCAGGACGACGGAGTATGGCTTGCGGCGAACCTTCTCGGTCAGTTGGCCGCCTTCCTCGTAGCCCACGTATCCCGGAGGCGCTCCGACCAGACGTGCCGTGGAATGCTTCTCCATGTACTCGGACATGTCGATCCGAACGACCGCATTCTCATCGCCGAACATCGCTTCGGCAAGCGCGCGTGCAAGCTCGGTTTTACCAACGCCTGTAGGTCCAAGGAAGATGAAGGAGCCCATCGGACGCTTCGGATCTTTCAGACCTGCGCGTGCACGGCGTACCGCACGGCTGACAGCCTTAACGGCTTCTTCCTGACCGATGACGCGGCTGTGCAGAATCTCTTCGAGATTGAGCAGGCGCTCCGTCTCTTCTTCCTTCAGCTTATTCACCGGAATTCCGGTCCAGTTCGCCACGACATCGGCGATATCCTCAGGCGTAACCTCGGAATCGGTGCGGCCCTGCTTTTCCTTCCACTGATTCTTCGTAATTTCGAGCTCTTCGCGCAGCTTCTGCTCGGTATCGCGAAGTGCAGCGGCCTTCTCGAATTCCTGGCTTTGCACAGCGGCATCCTTCTCCTTGCGGATGTCTTCCAGATGCGCTTCCTGGTCTTTCAGATTCGGCGGAATCGTGTACGTATTCAAGCGTACCTTGGAGCCCGCCTCGTCGATCAGGTCGATGGCCTTATCCGGCAGGAACCGGTCCGTAATGTAACGATCGGACAGCTTCACGGCTTGCTCGATCGCCTCATCCGTAATCTTCACGCGGTGATGCGCTTCATATCTGTCACGCAGCCCGTAGAGGATCTGAATCGCTTCCTCCGGAGAAGGCTGATCCACCGTGATTGGCTGGAAGCGCCGTTCAAGGGCAGCATCCTTCTCAATATATTTGCGGTATTCATCCAGCGTCGTCGCCCCGATGCACTGCAGCTCGCCGCGCGCCAGAGACGGCTTCAGAATGTTGGAAGCGTCGATCGCGCCTTCCGCACCGCCTGCACCGATCAGCGTATGCAGCTCGTCGATGAACAGGATGATGTTGCCCGCTTGGCGGATCTCATCCATAATCTTCTTCAGCCGGTCTTCAAACTCGCCGCGGTATTTCGTGCCGGCCACGACCGAGCCCATGTCGAGGGTCATGACCCGCTTATCGCGGAGCGTTTCCGGAATTTCATTATTGATAATGCGCTGAGCCAAGCCCTCGGCGATGGCCGTCTTACCGACCCCTGGTTCCCCAATCAAAACCGGGTTGTTCTTCGTGCGGCGGCTCAGCACCTGAATGACGCGCTCAATCTCTTTGCTTCGGCCGATGACCGGATCCAGGTTGCCTTCCTTGGCAATCGCGGTCAAATCGCGGGCCAAGCTGTCCAGCGTAGGCGTGCTTGCGTTTTGCGGCGTGCCGTGGTGGCTCGATACCGCCTCGCTGCTGCCGAGCAGCTGCAGCACCTGCTGGCGCGCCTTGTTCAGGCTGATGCCCAGATTGTTCAGCACGCGTGCTGCCACGCCTTCGCCCTCGCGAATCAATCCAAGCAAAATATGTTCTGTTCCAACGTAGGTGTGCCCCAGCTTGCGGGCTTCATCCATGGAAAGCTCAATAACCTTCTTCGCCCGCGGCGTGTAGGCAATATTGGTTGGCTGCTCTTGGCCGCGTCCGATCAAGGTCTCTACTTCGTCTTGGATTTTCTCAAGACCAAGCCCGAGGCCGATCAGCGCTTTAGCCGCAATGCCGTCTCCTTCGCGGATGAGTCCGAGTAAAATATGCTCTGTTCCGATATTGTTATGTCCCAGACGCACGGCTTCTTCTTGAGCCAATGCAAGCACCTTCTGAGCACGTTCCGTAAATCTGCCAAACATCATAATATTGCACCTCCACGTTTCATGTATATTTACCCTCACGAATTTCGGTGTATCGCCGCCCCGAAGGGTCGCGATGCTGCCCGATTCGCCTATTAAAAGAAACAACGGTTATATTCCATTAACCGAACCCTGGCATTTTTATCCCGGGTCAAGAAATATTCTTCCTGAAAGCTCTAGATTCCTGTCTCTTAATCAAAAGTTCATCTACGGCTTCGCAGCCAGCGTTTCCCTGATGAGCTTGGCTCTGTACATATCGCGTTCCGAAGGATTCATGCTCTCCCCGAACGTCTTTTGCAGGAAGCCCGGCTGCGTCTTCACATTAAGCTCATTCATCACCGAGCTGGCCGGACCTTCGAGCAATCCCAGATCCACACCGAGACGGACATCGGACAGCCGCTGCGCCGCTTCCTTGGAATCCATAACCGCCGCGTAGGACAGTATGCCATAGGAGCGCATCACCCGGTCCGTGATCCGCAGCTTGGATTCATTAAGAAGACGCTGTCTGGCGTTCTTCTCATGCTCAATGATCTGCAGGGCGACACTGTGAAGATTTTCAATAATCTCGGCTTCGGTCTGGCCAAGCGTAATCTGGTTGGAGATCTGGAACAGATTGCCCACAGCTTCGCTGCCCTCGCCGTAAATGCCCCGAACGGTCAAGCCCACCTGAGACACGGCCGAGAGAATCCGGTTGATCTGCTGGGTCATCACCAGCGCCGGCAGATGCATCATAACCGAGGCACGGAGGCCGGTTCCGACGTTCGTCGGACAGCTGGTCAGGTATCCCCGCTTGTCATCAAAGGCATAATCGACATGCGCTTCGAAAATATCGTCCAGCGCCGTCGCCCGCTCCCAAGCTTCTCTAACCTGAAAGCCCGGATATAAACACTGTATGCGTAGATGATCCTCTTCATTGATCATGATGCTGACGGATTCGTCCTCTGTCAAAATGACAGCGCCGTTTCGGGATTCATTGGCCAGATTGGGACTGATCAGATGCTTCTCGACAAGCACCCGTTTATCCAAATCGTCAATATCGCTCAATTTGATAACATGCAGCTCCCCGAAATCGTTCAGCCGCTCCCTATCCTTGATGACGCTGATCAGGCGCTCTAGCACTTCGCTCGACTGCTGATTCGTCGCCAGCAGCGGGAAAGGAAGCTGCTGCAGATTGCGCGCCACCCTGACACGGGTGCTGATGACAATGTCGGAATCCTGACCATTCCCGCGCATCCATTCGCTCAGCGCCGTATCGGTAAACCGGTGATTAGACATCACGCATTCCTCCTAGCTAAAAGTGCATCATCATAAGTTCCTCATCCTTGGGCGATATTTCGCTCAAGCTCGCGGATCCGGTCCCGAATCTCGGCGGCCGTTTCAAACTCCTCCTGCACGATCCGGAACTGAAGCTCCTTCTTCAGCTCCTCAATCTTGCGCTTGAGCTGAATGACACCGCCGGTCCGCTTCGGCACCTTGCCGACATGGGACGTATTGCCATGCACTCGCTTGAACAGCGGATCCAGGCGATCCGAGAAATATTTATAACACGAGCTGCAGCCGAAACGGCCAAGCTTGCTGAATTGGGAATACGTCATGCCGCATTCCTCGCAGCGCAGTGTCTGCGCCGGCTTGGCTCCCGCATTCTGGCCCTTGCCGGAAGGATCCAGATCCAGGAGCCCTGACAGCAAACTGTGTATAGAAAAACCATTCGACGTCCCGGGGATCAATTCCCCTTTTTCACGGGCACAAGATTCACAAAAATGAAATTCGGTCTTCTCGCCATTCACGATTTTCGTAAAATGCAATGTCGCTGGTCGTTTACCACATTCCTGGCATATCATACTCCATGCCCTCCTTACACAGACTCACTTACCTAACAAAGCAATAAGCATGGCCTTCATGATTCTCGCACGGAGCTCATCCCGGTAAGGAAGCTTCACATTGAGGCAATCCCTCGAAATGGCGGCCCGCATCAAGCTGGCCTCTCGTTTGTTCAAGAACCTTGACTCCTCCAGCTGGTAGATCAGCCCTTCCGCGACCGTCTGGTCGATCCGGCTGCCGATCGTATGATGCAGATGCTGGTGGAGTGCGGAATGCTGGGGAAGCTCGATCCGCTGGATGCGGATATAACCGCCGCCTCCGCGCTTGCTCTCGACGAGAAAGCCCTTCTCCAGCGTAAATCTGGTGCTGATGACATAGTTGATCTGGGAAGGAACGCAGGAGAACTGCTCCGCCAGATCGTTCCGTTGAATTTCAACGGTTCCCTCCGGGCTTTCCTGCAAAATGCTCTTGAGGTATTGTTCGATAATATCAGAGATATTACGCATGGTCTGTTCATCCTCCACTGTTTGAAACGATAAGACGGATTGTGATCTTACACGTCCGCACAGAGTCATACCTTTAAATTTTAACCATAATCAAAATCAGCGAACCCTGCCCGTTGACTTTGACTTTCTTTGACTTTAATCTCATTATAGCATAACTTTAAAATTTGCCAAGGGGGGGCCACAAAATTTTCGCGCCGGTCTGTTATTCGTAGTCTGCCCATTTTTTCTCACCCTTATAGCCACAGCCCCGCAGGAATTTTGCCTCTTCGAGCGCCTTCCAAGCCTGCCCTTAATCCCCACAACGCGCGCCCGCACTCGAGGCTATAGAAAAAAGCAGCCTGATCCCGGTTCCTGAACTGTGACCCGATTTGTGGACAGTTTGAAATAAACCGCCTAGAGCTTAGCTAGCAAGCAGATGACCTCTGAATTCATCGGGGGTCATCTTTTTTAATGTCCACTGGTATCGTTCTGAGTTGTAGTAGCTTATGTACTCCTTCACTCGCACCCTCACTTCATCAATAGTTTGGCAATCGCTAAAATCAACGTCGTCTTTCAAGTGACCGAAGAATGATTCCATCGGGGCGTTGTCCCAGCAATTGCCTTTGCGCGACATCGACTGCTTAAATCCTGCCTTAGCAATGAGAAGACGGGTTTTAGGATGCGTGTAGTGCATCCCTTGGTCGGAGTGCAGAATCGCTTCTGGATGAATGTTTCCATCTAATCGCTCTAAAAGACGCTGTAGCGTCCGCTCGACAATTGGAAGCTCGAGTGTTGCTGCCACGCTGTCGGCAAGGATCTGCCTGGTCGCCCCGTCCTTCACGCAGGAAAGGTATGCCCAGTGTCCGCTTCCATAGCGCAAATAAGTGATGTCAGTGAGAAACACTTTCTCAGGTTCGCCTTGGTCAAACTTTCGCTCCAGCAGGTTCGGACACGTCTTGTGCTCTTGAGTTGCCTTAGCCATCTTGCGGTAGGGGTTCGCCTGACGGATTACGGCTACCAAGCCTGCCTTTTTCATAAGCCGGCGAATCTTCTTGTGGTTCATGACAACGCCGCTTATCTGTTCCAGCCGCATCTTAATCACAAGCGCACCTGCTTTGCCGCGGAGCGCGTCAAAGTGCTGCTTGATGAGAAGGATGTCCTGCTCGTCGGCGGCAGCACGAAGTTGACGATCTTCTTCCGTCCCCAGCCACCTGTAATAGCCGCTTGGACTTACTTCCACGAGCTCGCATAGATAGCGTGTCATTCGTTTCAGGCCATATGCCCGAATGGTGCGATTTATGATCTCATAGCGCTCGGAGGGCGTCAGCGTTTCTTCTTCTGCCGATCGAGCGCTTCGAGCTTTTTTAGCATGTCCACTTGAGCTTCAAGCAGTTTGATCTGGGCCTTAGCCCGTTTCAATTCTTCTTCGGCTGACAACTGACCAGTTGGCTTGCGCCCTGTACTGCCCTTACCGCGCCGCTCTGTAGCCAAACCTTCCTCACCGTACAGTTCGAAGGTTTCACGCCACCGTTTTAAGCTGTCCTTGGGCTTCTTATGACCAATAACGTCCAGGTCGAAGCCGGCACGAATAAAGATTTCTGAAGGTGTCTGCCCCTGCTTGTAGGCTTTCAGCGCCTCCAGCTTGAATGCAGGTGTGTATGTAATGGCCGCCTCGGTCACATGGTGTACGTTTGGATTCTCCTCCAGCTTCCTCATTTGCTCCTCGGTAAAGAGCACCCGTTTCAACTTCCCCATTCTCGTATCACTCCTCGTCACATACCTTGATTAAAACACAAATGACCCACAAGAAGTCACTTTTTTCAAAGTGTCCATCTTATGGGTCACAGTTCATCCCCGGCCATAAGGCTGCTCTTCCCTGACTTTATTCCTTTCGAGCCTTCCCGCTGCGCCCTGTCTTTACGCGTCGTAGCTGATTAAATAATGCTGAAGCTCTGTATTGTAATAACCGATGCTGTATTCAATAATCGTCCCCGCACCGTCGTAAGAGGATCTGAGCCGCTTGAGGAGCGGCGTACCCGGACTGACGCCAAGCAGACCCGCCATCTCTTCATCCGCTACGGCCGCCAGAAAACGGTCGCGGAAATTCTCCAGCGTAATCTGGCTTTCTTCAATCCGGTCATAAAGGGAAGGGAGCTCGCCAGGCCCGAAATCCCCTCCCATATCGACAAGCGGCGAAACATAATGCGTATAGTGAATGTAGGGCTGCCCGTCCAGCAGGTACAACCGCTCGATGCGAAGGCATTTTTCGCCGAATTTTTCATACATCTCGCTATCCGGCTCGTGAAACACCCATTCGGTCTTCAAATGGCGCTTCTGAATCTGATGCCCTTCCTCGACCAAAATCTCGGTAAACAGCTTGCCCTTGGAAAGCTTCGAGAACGAGGTATTGCGGGTTACAATCGTCCCTACCCCGCTGCGTTTCTCGACATAGCCCTCCTGGTGCAGCTCCTGAATCGCATTGCGCACGGTCATCTTGCTGACGTTGAATTCCTGCTCCAGCTGCGGCTCAGAAGGAATATGGGTTCCCAAAGGATACACCCCATGCAGGATCCGGTCCTTAATGATCTTCTTGATCTGAAGATACAGCGGACCGTTCTTACGCGTGATCGACATACGTTCGTTCACCTTACCTTTCCACATCCGACCTATGATCACCCATTGCTCGCAGAATGTCAAGCTCTCCTGCTGTCGGCGTATCTCCAGGTACCGTGTGGGCCAGCATGGCTGCCGCTGCCGCGAATTCAACGGTCTGTACAGGATCGTATCCCTGCAGCAGGCCATGGATCACGCCGCTGGCATAAGCATCCCCCGCTCCGATCCGGTCATAGACTGAGAAGGTCAACGTTCTCGAAAAATGAAAAATTCCATCCTTATATAAATATCCCTTCAGGGAATGGGTATTGTCTCCATTAATATGGCGGTGGGTGCCGGCAAGGGCGGAAATGCCGTACGTCCCCGCTACCTTCGGGATCAGCTCCCCGAGCTGCTCCGCCCGGTCTTCCCGCTTCGTTTCCATCCCGAGAATATAAAGCGCATCCTTCTCATTCATGAAGACGATATCCGCAAGGGACAGCATCTCCTCATAATGCGGCTTGGCAAAAGCATAGCCATCCGCGCCCCACAGGGATGGCCGGTAGTTGCAATCGAACACCACCGTGCCGCCGTTAGCCTTCACTTCCCGCGCCAGGGTCTTCATCTGGCCCCGGACATTCTCGTTCATGGATAGCGTGATTCCGCAGAAGTGGATCACATCGATGCTGCGGGCAATCGCCGAAAAATCATACATCGCAGGGTCCGCCGTATTAAAGCTGCTTCCCAGCCGGTCCGTATAAGTGACCCGTCCGGGCCGAACGCCAAAGCCATTCTCCAAAAAATACATGCCGACGTACTTGCCGCCGCGGCTAATGAAGGAGGTATCGATTCCCAGCTTGCGTAGGTACGCAATCGCCGCATCGCCGAGCGGGTTATCCGGCAGCGTGCTGACCAAATACCCGGCATGCCCAAGCCTTCCAAGGGCCGAAGCGATATTAACGCCGGTCCCCGAGAAGGAATAGTTCAGGCTGCTCTCTTGCGCCAAGGAGGCATAGCCCGGCACCTGCAGCCGCATCATGACCTCGCCGAATGCCGCAATCACCTTAGGCATATTGATCAACCAACGCTTTTAACGTCTGATGAAGCTCCTGCACATCGCTGACGATCGTATCGCCGCTCGCCGAATCGATGATCGAGGAGTATACATGCGGGATCACCTGGCTCACACCGGCTTCCAGCGCGATCCGGACGATCGCTTCGAAATTGTCTTTGTCGATCCCGCCCGTCGGCTCGAGGGCGAAATCCTCTTCCGCACACGCCTTGGCCACTGCCCGGTATTCCTCTTCCAGCTTCAAGCCTTGCATCGGGAAGTATTTAAGCGCATTGCCGCCCATGTCGCGTACCAGGGCAATCGCCGCCTTCACGGGAACGATCGCTTTGTCCGTACCCGCCGCACTCGCCGGCCCCGTCGAAATATTAACGTAGCCTGCTTGGCCGGACGGGGAAACAAGGCTGTTGATCCAGCCGTCCTGACCGTTCAGATTGGCGCGCGTCGCGCCGACTGCCGGGAACACCTGATTGATGTGAGTTCCAGGGTAGCTCTTCACGATTTCCGCCACGACGGCCGCCTGGCGGTTGTCGCCTGCGCCTAGCCCGATCGACACGGCATCCTCAATCGCCGCGCCGTACTCCTTCATGGCAATGACCGCTTCCTGCGCGCTCGGGTAATTTTTCGAAAGCACGCCGACCAGGACATGCCCTTCCGCTGCTTCAAAGACGTCTTTGGCATTCTGGATGCTGCCTGCCAGCACATTCAATGCCGTGCGGTTTTTATATAATCGTTTCTCCATGTTCGACATGTTATTTTCCCCCTGCAATCTGCTGAATTCTTGTTATGATGACCTGCAGATCATCGCCGGCGAGCGAGCGTGGATCAATATCGAAATATCCCTGACGTACACCGTAGTCCCGGGTATATACGGCGATCTCGCCTTCCCGTAGCTGATCATTCATCGCCTTGGCGCTGATGCCCGCTGCCTGCTCATCCACTTTGACCCGTCCGCGGAAGATCGCTCGGCCGGCCTCATCCTGCACGATGGCCACGTCGATGCCCGGCAGGCTGGACAGCGTCTTAAGCTCCTCCAGCGCAGCCTTCTCCTGCGCGCTCTTATCTTCCTTCACCATATACTCATCAAGTGCCTGAAGCAAGCCGAACGTTGTCTCCTTGCCGACCTTCATGCTTCGTCCGATACCATGAAGCTGCGCCTTGACCCATTCGACGTATTGGCGTTTGCCGCCGACGATGCCGGAGGTCGGGCCTTCGATTGCTTTGGAGCCGCTGTAGATGGCCAGATCCCCGTATTTCACATACTTCTGGATATCCTCCTCAGCCGCCGCATCGACGATAAGCGGGATACCATGGGCTCTGGCGACTTCGGCCGCTTCCTCGACGGAAATCATGTTCTTCTGAACGCAGTGGTGCGACTTCACATACAAAATCGCCGCGGTGCGCTCATTAATCGCTTCCTCGATATGCTCTTTGCGTCCTTCATTGGCATACCCGACCTCGACCACCTTGCCGCCGCCCAGATAAACCATCGTTTCGACAGGTGCTCCGTACTGGACGTTATGTCCTTTGAACATGATGATCTCATTCTTCGCGATCGGCTCTTGATGGAGTCTGTCGCTCCGTCTCCGCTGGCCCTCCGTCACGATGCCCGCTACCGACAAGGCGATGCCGCTTGATGCCGAGTTCACGACGACGGCGGCTTCGGAGCCGAGAATGCGGGCGATATAATCGCCTGCCTTGTCTACCAGGTCCGCTATTTCGACGTAGCTCTGACCGCCGATCCGCATGGCTTCCATGACGGTATCCGTTGGTGCCGACACTCCGAGTATGCTCATGCGGCCGCTGGCATTGACAACTCGCTTGAGTCCGTATTTAGCATGCAGTGAATGATCCATTGACTACCACTCCTTTAGGTTCGATATAACGGTCGGCAATGCGAGTCTCTCCCTCGGAATCGGTCAAGCTCTGCGGCCCCTGCCGAACCGCAAACAATGTGAGGTGGGCCGCATCGCCCACATGAATTCGGCCGAGCTCCGGCCGTTTCAGCCAAGCCGCCGCCTTGACCGTGACGGCAGAGATGACTTCCTGCAGACTGTAGCCGAGATATAAAAATTTGGTCATCACGCTTGCCAAGCTGTATACGGGGCCATTGATGCGGTTCCCCCGGTAAATATCGGAGCTGATCGTTCCCGGCTCGATCCCATGGTCTTTCGCGAATTCCGCTACCTGGAACGAGAAGCTCGCTGTGCCATGGCCGACATCCATATGAACGCCTCGCTCGATGGCCTTGACCAGGGACGGAATCGGCTTGCCGTCCGGATCGAACAGATTATTCTTTTTGCCGTTCAAATAATGGGTGACGATGTCCCCTTCCTGAAGCAGGTCCAGCACCTCGTTCACCGGTGGAGGCCCGGAACCGATATGCACCATAATCGGCAGCGATGTGCGCCCTGACAATTCCCGGGCACGCCGAAGCGGTTCTACCCCGTTGTCCTTTACAACGCTTTGGCTGATCCGTGCCTTCAGGCCCACGATAAAATCGGGATAAGAACGGGCCGCCTTGACCGCCTTCCCCTGATCGATCCACTCCAGCCTGGACAGCTCATCGATCCGCTGCAGGCCGATGCGGGAGATGTTCAGAAACGCGAACACATTCGTCTTCGAGCGGGCAACCTCAGCGGCCAAATCGCCGATATCGTCCGCTCCGCAGCTTCCTGCGTCCACGATCGTGGCTACGCCCTGCTTGACGCCGATCTCGTCGATGGCATCCCCGTAGGGCTCCAGCTTGGCAACCGCATGAACATGCATATCAATCCATCCGCTGGACACATACAGCCCCGTACCGTCAAATCCGTCCTCGCCCGCCGCCGTGTTGGCCGCGGCAAGCTCGGTGATGAACCCGTTCTCAATCACGATATCGAAGGGTTCTTCCTCGTGCACCGTTCTTACATTCCGCAGCACAAAACGCTGCTTCATTCTCATCACCCCTTCACCTGGCAGAATTTCAGCTTTTTCTTGGGGCATCCATCCGCCAATAGCCTTGCGATAAACAATTTATAGGTATAGCATAGCACAGATCATCGCATACGTGAATATAACGTTATAATGTTTAATCGAATAGTTACTCCATCTTCCATTCTACTAAGATGAGGCTGCCTTTTGTATGGCAAAATAAAAAACAGAGGCTCTCCCAAAGCCATATGGATGACTTGTGGGACAGCCCCGCCAATTCTCAGTTTATAAGGTATAGGTAAATGTGCCGCACTCGATCAAATCTCTAGCGTTCTTGCCGACGAATACCTTGAAATCTCCTTCTTCCACCTCATACTGCTTCTTGGCGGTGAAATACGAGAGCATTTCCGGCTCGATTACAAACTCCACCGTCGCTTTCTCTCCCGGGGCAAGATGGATTTTATGAAAGCCCTTCAGCTCAAGCAGCGGTCTGGACGTGCTGCCCCATAGATCGCGAACGTACATTTGTACGATTTCTTCGCCGGCGTAGTCCCCGGTATTCTGCACCGTCACCATCGCCTTCACGCTGCCGCCCGGCGTTAACGTATCGCCGATCAGCGCGGCGTCCGAATACGTATATTCGGTGTAGCTCAGTCCGTAACCGAACGGATAGAACGGCGCATTCGGAATGTCGAGATATTTGGAGAGGAAACGGAAGTCGTTATCCTCATGCCCTTTCGGTCTGCCGGTGTTCAAGCAGTTGTAGTATACCGGCACTTGCCCGACGGTATACGGAAAGCTCATCGTCAGCTTCGCCGAAGGATTCGCGTCCCCGAACAGCAGGTCGGCGACCGCGTTTCCTCCCTCCGTTCCCGGGAACCACGCTTCCAGAATCGCGGGAACGTGCTCGTGGTACCACTTGAGCTCGAGCGGACGCCCATTGAAGAGAACAAGAACGGTAGGCTTGCCGAGCTTCAGTACCTCCTCTACCAGCTTCGGCTGAACGCCCGGCAACGTTAAGTATGCTCGGCTGCCCGCTTCGCCGCTCATATGGTCCTCTTCGCCCATAGCGAGAATGACGACCTCTGACGAGGCGGCCGCTTCCAATGCGGCTTGGAAGCCGGAAACGTCATTCGAGCTGTAATCGCACCCGGCTGCAGCCGTGACTTTCACGTCATTTCCTAATTTATTGATAAGACCTTGTTTTACGGTAACCGCCTCTTCCGGTTTTCCGAGCCCGCTCCAACCGCCCAAAATCCGGCCGTTGTCGGCGAACGGTCCGATAACGGCCACCGACTTGATGTCCTTTTTCAGGGGCAGAACGCCGTCGTTCTTTAACAGCACCATCGATTTCTGGGCAGCCTCTCTCGCCAGCTGACGATATTCAGGCTTCAGGTGACCCTTTTTTTCGCGCTCAATGTTGAGATAACGGTAGGGATCGTCGAACAGACCGAGCTTGAATTTCAACGTGAGGATGCGTCTGACCGCCTCATCGATCAGCGCAACGTCTACCTCGCCCCTTTCAACCAATTGCTCAAGGTGGCTGATGTATTCCGTCGATATCATCTCGATGTCAAGACCCGCTTCCAGCCCCTGCTTCGCTGCGTCTTCGCCGTCTTTGGAGCTCATATGGAAGATCGTTTCCCAAAGCGAGGTGTAGTCGGAAATGACGACGCCCTCAAAGCCCCACTCCTCTCTGAGCACTTTTCTCAGCAGGAAGGAGTTGGTTGTAGCAGGCACCCCGTCGTAGACGTTAAAGGACGTCATGATCAATTCGGCGCCTGCGTCGAGCCCCGCCTTGTAAGCAGGCAAATAGTAATTGCGGAGCGCAGCTTCCGACATATCGACGGTGTTGTAATCCCGTCCGCCCTCCGCCGCGCCGTATGCCGCAAAATGCTTCACGCATGCCGCAACCGTATCGAGCGCCTTCAGATCGTCCCCTTGAAAGCCTCTTACCATCGCTGCGGCCATTAGACCGTTCAAATACGGGTCTTCTCCGGGGCTTTCCATTACCCTTCCCCATCTCGGATCGCGAACGAGGTCGGCCATCGGCGCGAAGGTCACGTTAATGCCGGAGGCGGCGCCTTCCGCTGCGGCAACCCTGGAGGTATCCTCCGCAAGCTTCGGCTCCCAGCTGGAAGCAAGGCCGAGCGGTACCGGAAACACCGTGCGGAAGCCGTGAATAATATCGAACATGAAGAGCAGCGGGATTTTCAGCCGATTATGTTCAAGGAACACCTTCTGCACTTCGTACGCCGTTTCGGCATCGGTCGCGCTCAGGATCGAGCCCAAATTCGAAATGAGTTCCTTGCTGAGTGTACGCTCGGATACCGGACCGGTCACCGGCGTCGAGACTTCGATTTTTGAATTGTAGGAACGCAGCACGGTTCCCGGGTCGGTCTGGTACATTTGCCCGATTTTTTCGGCAAGGGTCATCTGGGATAGAAGCTCTTCCACTTTCGTATGGATCGTTGAATCGGTGTGCATCAAGTTGTAGTTCCCTCCTATGACACGAAATGTAGTGTTAAGCTGTCGTTTACTTTGGCGTGCTGGCGCGACACGATCCATGTTCTGCCGTCGTCCTTACGGACTGTGAAGCTTTCGTTCGGAATCACTTCGCGGTCCGTCTCGAGCACGATGATATCTTCAGGCTGGGTCAGCCGGAATTCGAGGCGATCGTTCTCCGCCTTGGCAATTTCCGCGGTCGAATACACAATCTTCACTTCGCCGAAGGTCACATTGAGCGGCAGCATAACCCCGTCTTTGCTTTGCAGCAGCAGCTTACGTCCGCCGAACAGCGGTTGGCCGTTCTCCAGAATGCCGATCTCTTTATCGAAGCCGTCCAAATTCAGCACATGGACGAATCGTTCCCCTTCATTCGTTGCCGTAGAAGTCATAAAGATGCCGTGATATTTGCAATCATGCGTCAGTTCCGCTTTCGCGCCGAGAAGCTCCAAGGCTGTCCGGAACAAATCGATATCACACCGATACGAATTGCCGAATACGATCGCGCGTCCCGCTCCGACCTTCGCATCGAACGCGGTCACTTCACCGCTGCCGTACACGCGCATAATCGGCGTTTGGCCGCCGACGTCGAACGTCTGGGCGACATATGCGCGCATTTCCGGCCGCGGGGCCGCCCACCCTTCGGACACGATCGACAGGTAGAAATGGCCCGAATCGCGGAGCAAGCCAAGCGGCTTCACCCCTAACGCTTCCGTCAAAATCGTGCACGGCTTGCCTTCCATATCAAAGCTCGGAAGCTCGCCGTACACGAGCAGCTTTCCTCCCGCATGCAGGTAGTCGGCCAGCTTCCGCTGGATATGGCCGTGCATGTAACGGGCAGACGGCAGCGCGAGTACCGGGGTGGCCGAAGGATCGAGCAGCTTATTTTGAATATCGGTGGCGCCGAACCGATAGCCGGCAAGCAGCATGGCCCGGCCCATGATCTCCCAAGCGCCGTGCGCGCGGTTCCCCTCGATATTTTGCAGGATTTCCTTCACGCGCTCGCTGCCCGGATAACGGTATTCCGTCATGTAATAATCCGGAATGAACGCGAAGCTGACGTCGTCGCGTTCCTCGTTCATTCGCGCGAGCTTATCTCCGACAGCCAATATCGTCTTGTTCGTGCGCGCCATTCGCGGAAACGTATAATTGTACTCGCCTTCCGGACTAATCGGAGCGGCAAAGCCGTGGCGTTCGCCGGTAAAGGCGATTCGGTCGTTCCCGTCGCTAGTCGGCATATCCATCCGATAGTTATAGCCGCCGGTCAGCAAATAATAATTGAGAAGCCGGTTCCCTTGCGCGATGCACATCCGGGCTTTAAAATCGGCGGCCGAAGGATCGTTGCGTCCTCCGTACGTTTCGCCGAAGTTGCTGTCGCCGCAGTTGAATTCGACGGAGGTGAGCGGCTGGTCCGGCGTATGCACCGCGTCCATAAATCCGTTGATGATATAAAGATCCTGGAACGTCACCATGTCCAGATCCCCGAAATAGATGTCGGAGCCCGATAAATATCCCGGCGCCTGCGTATATGCTTCATACAGCTGGCTGATGCCGATCGGGAACGTGAACCCGCGGCCCCCGTCCGTCCCGTGAATGTTAACGACGAACGGAACGTCCTTGACGCCGAACTCCTCGGCATAAGAGCGAAGAATAGCAACATAACGGGCCGCTCGGTTCCGCATATAGTAGCCTAAGTCGTGCGTCAGCTCCGGCGCGTATCCTTCCTTCGGAGAGCGAATGCCGGTCTTGCGCGCTTCGGCGTCATCCAAGGAGAATGGATAACGGGCCGAGAGCTGCTCCGCGGAATACCGCTGCTTGAGCCAAGCGGCGAAATCGCTCAGCACGCTGTCCGTAAGGTCCGGACAATTGCTGACCCAAGCGAGCATGCCGATCTCATTGTCCAGCTGCACCGCGATAATATTGCCTCCGTTCGTGTAGAGACGGGGCGCCACGACCGCCATCACCGCCCGATACCAGTTTTTGCTGGCCTCAAGGAATCCGGGGGCGAGGTAGTCGACCGTCTTCGTCGTCGCCGGGTTTCCGTCCCAGCCGACCGGAATAATTTCCGGATACTTTGTATACACCCAGTAAGGCAAACCTTCGTTTTTCATTTCCGCCATAATGAACGGGCCCGGTCTAACGAAAAAGTACAGCTCGTTCTCCTTGCACAGATCGATAAAGCCGATGAGGTTAAGCTCCGGGTGCGTATGACCGTCAAAATCGAACTCCCCCTCCGCCGGCTCATGACAGAGCCACGGTACATAGCTGGCAACCGCATTGCAGCCCGCTTCCTTCAGCTTGTCGATGCGGTCCTGCCAATCCTCCGGCTTAAGCCGGTAATAGTGAATTTCGCCGCACATGATGATCTGCGGCTTGCCGTCGATGAGGATTTGCTTGTCTTTGATTTCAATCATCGTTTCAAACCCTGCCTTTTTTCATTTCGAATTGGTCTAGCGGATGATAACGGCGAAACGTTTCGACAAACGGTGACAACAATTACTTATAGTGCGTGTTCAAAAAGTCGGATTTTCACGAGATTCGATGCCGAGTCTCTTCTAGACTCCCTTCGTGATCAAAAAATGACTTTATGAACAACCTCTTCTCTTATAGATGGTGTTATCTCAACCGGTCCGTGAAGAAAGACATCCCCCGTTTAAAGGCCGTCATGCCGTACAACATGGAGCTCCAGTCGACCACTGTCACTTTCTCGGGGTACCAGCGGTCCCTTCCTTCCAGATGCCACCAGGAGTAACGATGCAATCCGTATTTGTAAGCCGCTCTATATTTCACTTCATCATCCCGATCCCTCGGATTGGAATAGGTGTCGTACGGAATGTGCAGCCGATATAACGCATAAAGGTCGTGGATGCCCGCAGGGTAGACCGGCAGGAAGCCGGCAACAATGTAGGCGGAAGCGACGTTGCCAGGTGAATCCTCGATTTTATCCGCATGATAAGTGTTGTACAGACCGTCATTGGCGCCGGCTCCATACCCCCATACGTAGGAAGGCACATCGGTAAGCTCTTTCCACTTCAGCCGGTCAGCCGTGCATGCATTCTCATAGTACTGATTGTAGATCTCGCTCTTCGCATAATCCGGAACCAAGAAATAAGGGAACTGGTGCACAAACGAAGACAAGAACTTCAAATCGCTCGGATCCTTCGTGTTCGTATCGGTAATAACCGGAATGTCCCGGTAATATTTCATAGGGAATTCATTAATCTTGTGTTCCGCAAATGTGTTATCCCACAACTCTTGGATGTCCGGGTCTTCCGGCTGGGCGATTTTCGCCAAGTGGGCAACCAGCACATATTCGTTGTAAGCCGGGAGCGGGGCGATTCCTTGGCCGTCCTTCACGATCATGTTGATGATGCCTCTATGCTTATCCGCGATAACAACACGCCAGTCGATTTGCTCTAACAATTCATGAGCCATCTCGTCGATTTCGGGCATTTTATCCTTAAAATGCTTCCCCGCGAACAAGGCTCCCGCTACCAGCAACGATGTATCGATCGTCGAAATTTCGGAGCCCAGATTCGCGCCTGTCTCCATGTCGATGAAGTGCGCGAAGAAGCCCGTCGCGGCGTCTCTAGCCGGCTTGCAGCCTTCCACATGGCCGAGGACGGCATTAAGCGTAAGCTTGACCTTCTCAACCGCCTGGTCGTCCCAGCCCTCGTAATCGGCAACAACCAGGCTGATCAAGCCGACCCCGGTCGCAGAGACCGAGCAGCGGGCCTCCGGATTTCTCGCGAAACTGTAATATGCGTCGCCATAAAGGCCTGTGCGCGGATTGCGGCAAGCATCGATCAACCGGCAGGAGTCCTTATGCTGGCGATCGACAAACGCCTTCACCTTCTCCGAAAGCTGATCATAAACATTCGTCGTTTGTTTCATCGTAATCTCTCTCCATTCGCCGCCTGAAATAGCCTATTTATTTTTGAATTGCAGGGCTTCAAGCCCTTTCTTCACGTAAGGAACCTTCATGAACATGTTCCATACCGTCTCGTCCCGGTAATTGGCGGCCATCAGCAGCGTGATCCCTTTATCGATGCCGATATAATCGGGACCGACCCAGTCGGCATTCAGATTGAACGCATCCTTCAGCCCATATTCGCCGCTTAGATCCGGAACCGTTAGGAAATACTTCAATGCCTCTATGGATTCTTCCGGTGTAAACACCACCGAGCCCAGCGCCCCGGCCGGCGGAACGGTGCCGTCCGCTTGATGGGCCGCATTGTCATAGCCGGAAGGCGGCGAACCGAGCAATCCGTTATAACCGGCGGGCGAGTCGGATGCGGTAAAGCCCCACGACTCTTCCCCCACGCCTTTAAACTTCTCGCTTAGATCGATGGCGAACTGCCGGCTCGCCTGGGAGGCGACGACCGAGTTGTTGAACCAATCAACCCCGTCACGGTCTACCAAGCCGCGAAAGTCGACCCAGGCATGCGAGAACTGATGGGTGAACAGGGAACCGAACCAGGAATGGATGAACGGCTCGGAATGCTTATACGATGCTTTGTGGCGTGTAAAGCCGTCGTAGACGTCAATCGGATGCGTCGGCGAACCGGCGGCCAGCACGTAAAGGGACAGCTGCTCGGCATAGAAGTCCCAATGGCCTTGAAACCCTTTTTCCGGGGAATATGCCATATAGAACTGATTTTTGCCTTTGTCTACGAACCAGGGCCACTCGACGCGCTCATACAGCTGCTCGCTCTTCTTCTGGACATCGCCGCCGAAGTATTGCCCCGCCGTCAAGACGCCGTTCATTAGCAAGCCGGTGTCGATGCTCGAAATTTCGCTGTTCCACTCCCGCTTGCCGGTATCGATGTTCACGAAGTGGTAAAAAAATCCGTGCTCATGCTCCATCCGCAGAAGCGTATCGAGCGTGCGGTCCGCTCTGTCATAGCCTTCCTCGCGGCTGATCCAGCCGTTCTCCACGCCGATCGGAATCGCCGTAAGCGCGAATCCGGTGGCCGCCGTGCTGGCGATCTTCGGATTGCCCGGGTACCGGTCCCTCGTCAAGCCGTAGCCTTCGGAGCCTTCCTCGCGGTTCGTCTGCTCCCATAGATAGTCGAACGACGCCTTGGCCTCAAGTTCCAATTCGTCCGGCTGCTCCTGCGAGCATCCCATCGCCGCCAGCAGCACCACTGCACCGGCCAGCCATGCGATCCATCTTCTGTGACGCAAAGCAAGTGCACTCCCTTCTCAAGCGATCCTATTCGCCTGTGATGCCTGATCGTTCAATGCTCTCTACGAACCAGCGCTGCGTGAAGAAGTAAACGATCAGCAGCGGGATGATATTCAAAAACGTTCCGGCCATATTGATCGCTTCGTTCAAGCTGCGTCCGGTCTGCGCATTCGGATCGGCCGGGAATACCTTCTGGTACGTTACGGCGAAGTTTTGCAGCTCCAGCGGCAGCGTCGTCAGCTTATCGCCCAAGTACAGCGCCGCGAGCAGCGTTTCGTTCCAATACCAAACCATCGAGAACAAGAAGGAAATGATGAAGGCCGGCACGGCCATCGGCACGCAAATAACGGCAAATATTTTGTAAGCGCCGGCTCCGTCGATTTGTGCAGCCTCCTCGAGCGACTTCGGAATCGACCGGAAAAACTGATAAAAAATCAGAATGAACAGACCGCTTTTGATCCCCTGTCCGAACGCCGCCGGAATGATATAAGAAAATATGCTCCCGATTAATCCGAGATCTTTAAACATCAGGAACTGCGGAATCATCGTAATTTGCGGCGGTATGATGAACGTTGCCAGTACGAGCGCAAACAAGACGGATTTCCCCGGAATCCGGAAGCGGGCAAAGCCGTATCCGATAACGGCCGCCGAAACGGTCTGGACGACGGCAGGAACGAAGGAAGCAAGAACGTTCTGCCACAAGGTATTAAGAAAGTCCATGACCTCGGCTGCCTTGGCGAAATTGTCCATATAAAATCCTGACGGAATATAGGTGATTAACGGATTGATCAGGTCTTCCGTATTCATGAAGCTGTAGGTGATCATATAAAACAACGGGTACAAATAGACGAAGCCGATCAGAGACAGCAAGAAGTATACGGCTAATTTGTAGACAATGCCTTCTCCCGTAAACCCCCACAGGATCCGCTTCGTCTTGTCGATCGTTCTGCGGTCAATCCCTTTCATACCATCCCACCTCCTAACGGTTCGTTTCCCGCTGCCTTGTTACGAGCACCAGCACGCCTAGCAGCACCAGCATGACGAGGAAATAGATCCACGCCATCGCAGCGGAATAGCCCATTCCGTATTTCGCATCATACATCGCGCTCTGGATCTGAGTAATGACCGGATTCAGCGAAAAGACGGACTGCATGATGACGGTATACACCATATTGACGATAATCATCGGGTTCAGCGCCGGCAGCGTCAGCTTCCAGAACGATTCCCATCTGGAGGCGCCGTCGATGCTCGCCGCTTCATACATCGAGGAATCCAGCTTCTGCAGGCCTGCCAGGAAGATCAGCATCTGCACGCCGGAGAACCAGAGAATCGTAATAAACGACGTCAGCAGAAACACGATCAGATCGGCGAGCAGCTCCGGCATGCTTTCATGAAGCTTGCTCATTTCGATAATCGTCTGGATGCCCGGGAGCGTAGTGGCTCCTTGATCCATCAGCTGCTTGATGACAGGTCCGCTTGTAATAATGACCGGAAGAAAGTAAATCGTCCGGAAGATGCCTTTACCGCGGATTTTCACGTTCAGCAGAAGGGAGACGATTAACGCGAACACGACGATGATCGGCACAATCACAAGCGTCTCAACAAAATAGGTGGCCAAGGTATCGCCGAACTCAACGTTCAGGAACAGCGCGTTCCGGTAATTTTCCCAGCCGATGAACGTTGTCTTGACTCCGTCTGCGGTAATCTTTACTTGGCTGAAGCTGAACAGCAAGGTGCGGATCAACGGATAGCAGGTGAAGACCAAAAAACCAACGATCCAAATCCAGATAAACGATAGGCCGATAAGCGCCTCTCTAAGCCGGTAACGGATTTTCATGAACGGCCTCCTTCCCGGACCAAGAACCCTTGCGCCGGAATCTTGTTCCCGTCCGCCGTAACTTCATTCATGGTGTAATTGACATAGATGACGGTGCCGTTCGAGTAGGTGTTTCTAAATACGCCTTCCCGCACTTTTTCACGTTCGTCAAAGGTCGCATCCGCAACAGGCTTCAGGGCTTCCGCAACCGTCCGATATTCATGTACGGCCTGATCCTTCCACACCGAATATTGCGAAGTGAACAGCCACCATGACGACTCTGTGTTAGCCAGCTTGATCGGATCCTCGTCGGTCAGGATGAAGGACGGGTAGCTGCCGTAATCGATCATTTTCAGTTGCTCCTTCTGCGGGTTCGCGTTGAAATTGGAGGCCAGGGCGTAATAATCGACATGTCCTTTCAGCACAAGCTGCAGGAACGGCACCTCTTCGCTCTCCAGCAGGAAGCTTGAAGTGCTCATCGGCAGATCCATGATCCGGTCGGCAAACCTCCACAGGTAATAATTCGGCTTGTAAAATGCGTAGCTGTTGATGGAATCCCGGGGCAGCATCGACGTATACGTCTCGATCGACCCGCTGCGCGTAGACGAGGACTTCCCATAAGCGGAAAAAAGATTGCTACCTATCGAGTCCATCGCGATATGGTCGATGCCGTGCTTCTGGAATGAAGAAATCTCATTCTCAAACAGCTTCGCGGACGCTGCCGGCTGCAGGTAGTACGACGTGTCGTAGAACGAAAGCAGCTGCTTGGAAACGGACTGGGCGATGTCCCCCTTGCCGTATCCGTCCGCCGTCGCCCCGGCCATCACGTAGTCGGTATAAAAGTACACGGGAATGCCTATTGCTTTATACTTTTCCACGAATGCGTTCCAATCGTCCCCGCTGCCTACCTTTTCTTCAAACGGAAAATGTGTAGGAGATGCTCCGGTAGCGCCGCCCTCCGTGTAGCCGCGGACAACAACCATCATGCGGTCCACTTCATTTGCCCGCAGATCGGTCAGTATATCGTCCATTTGGTCCACGGTGGTCATGGGGATGACTTCGCTCCCAATCAATTGCTTTTGGTTGTCCGCGGCGAAAAATTCGATGCGGAGCGGGAGCGGATCCGCGCCGTCCTTCTTGGCGGGCAGCTCCCCCCGCTGCACAAGCTCGCTCTGCACCCGGTTTGCCATGCCGGAATAATCGGCCTGCTTGCCGGAAAGAAGCATGACTTTCATGGAAGCGTCGAATTGGTTCTTCTCTTCCTGGTTTAAGGTGATGCCTTTGCCCTCTTTGTCCAAGGACTGGAAGTAGTTTTCTCTGTATATCCATTTCGCCGTGGTCCAATTGTAAGTCGTGGTCACATTGCCCGGATAAGCGCGGATTTCCGCGTAAGGGGCGCCGCCCGTGATCATGGAAACGAAAGCGTTGCCGCCTTCCTTATGGGCGATGCCGAACACCGGCAGATACACTTGCTCTACGGGAGTCGCCATTCCTTCTGATAGCTGCGGGCTGCCCTTCATCCCGAGATCGTCGCCGAACACTCTCCCGATATAGGGCTGCGTCGCCAGCGTCTGCTCGTTCAAGCTGATGAGCGCTCCCGAGCCGTCAGGAATGAGCATATAACCTTTATCCGGCTGAACTCCCTTGGTTGCCCCAAAGAACGGATACACGTAGAGCGACTGCAGTCGGTTGTCCTTATTCGTCTCCTGAATCGAATTCTCCGGAACCTTGAATTCGATCGCGTCTTCCGTCAACCTCACTTCCAGCTTCAGCGAGATTCCCAGCCTCTCGTAATTCACGTTCGCCGAGAAGCCGTCCTCCATGGGCTCAACCGCAATCTTTGCTTGCTCTCCGGTTACCGGCGCGGTGCTGATTTTCCGTTTGACATCCATGTATTCCACGCTCAAGCCCGACTCGAAGAGCGATTGCCACGATTTGTTCAGCTTGTCGTCCTTCTCGTCGAGCGTGCCGTCCCATACATAACCATTCTGTTTGTCTTGGACTTTGATGCCGAGCGTGTTCTTATTTACATAAAGCGCCAAGCGAGCGTTTTCAGCAGCTTTCTCGTATGATGCGAGTCGATCGCCCGATGCGTCCGCACCGGCGCCTGGAGCTTCCGGTTGGTTCACTCCCTGCTGCGCGAGCGCCGCGATCGAGATCAAACCGGCCAACAGCAGGAACGTTAACGATAGAGCAGCTATTCGTTTCACTTTGTTAAGCACGGTTTCTCATCTCCTGAATGATCGTTTGAATGAATTCCACTTCTTGATTAAATAAGAGCACTAACAAGAAAATAACCAGGGCAGCCAATACGATGCCGAACACCGTTAGGAACAAATTCCGCACCGTCTGCCTGAACGTATAATCATGCAGCTCCTTCACCATGATGCAAACGAGAAGCAGCGACCAGCCTTGGATAAACATCATCGAATAGTCGTAGACGAATTTTTCGTTATACGTCAGCACGTTGCTGATCCATGCGATCGGGAGCGCGAATATCAAATAAGGCGACAGCGCGTAAATCGTGCCGATATAAACCTCCGACAGCTTTCCCTCTCCGTCGCTGATCGTGCTGACCATATAGTTCATAATGACCCAGAATAATAGCGGAACGGCGGTAGTTAGCATGATCGGCAATAAGTCCATTTGGTCGGGATCTCCGCTTGCGAACAAGTATCCTTTGGCATAGACCAGAATGATTTGAAGCAGCAGCATCCAGACATACAGAACCGTCGCCGAACGGACGGTCGCCCTTTTGTGTTCCTTCAGCTCCTGGACCGCATCGATCGGATGCTTGAGGAAGTAGAACATGAACCCGATTTCTTTCACCAGCTTAATGTCCGCCACGCGGTTTCTCAATCGTACAAGCGGCTGCAGCACGCGATACCGCCGATGCAGCGTTCGGATGACGTAACCCGCAACGATGATGGCAAATACGGTATATACGACGACATTAATGTTTTGTTGAAGCCAATCATTGCGGATTTTCCAGAATGCGTCGGAATAACCCTCCTTGTCTTCCGCCATCCTGAAGCTCTCCAGAGCCTTGCTATTCTGGTTTTGCTTGAAATACGATTCAGCCAACGATTTGTACGACAAAATAAAATAGCTGTTCATCTTGAGGATCTCGTTCCAGATGTCCTCGCTCTGCACGTATAATCCTTGCTTGTACTGGTCGACGCCCTCATAAACCTTCGTTCCGAACGGGGTGATCGAATAGCGGTTAATGACGTTCCGCTCTTTGTCGGCGACGTACAGCGTACGCCCGGAGTCGGTGACGTCAATGGCCGAGGCGCTTTTAAACAGCCCCTGGCGCTCATACTTGTCGTCCCCTCCGCCAAACATGAACAGCAAATTGCCAAAGCTGTCGTAAACGCAGATGAGCCCATTGACGTCTACCGTATAGATGTTTCCGCCCGCATCCACGTCGATATCCACCATCGAATCACTGGTCCAAGAGCTTGAGGACAATATGTTATCGCCGACAATATTCAGCTTCTTGATGCCGTCACTGCTAATTCCATTGGTTACCGTGTACAGCAGCCCTTGATAATCAAGCACAATGCTGGTCGGGGACGGCGGCGTCGATTTGAACAGCTGCGCCTTCTGTCCTTCGGTAAAAATGAAGCGTTGAATGAGCATTTTCATCGACAGGCTCGTTCGGTTCGCGCCGACGTAACCCAGGAAATGCCCCTCGTTGTTCAACTGCACGACACCGTTGATGGAGCCTTCGCTGATGACGTAGATGTTGCCGCGTTTATCTACCGCTACCTTCTTCGGTGCAAAATCATTCTTTTTGCCGTAAATCGGTTCCTCCGGACGGCCGAACTGTTTCACGAGCTTTCCCTGCTCGTCGAACACGACAATTTGCTTCAACCCGTAATCCGCGACGTAAACGAGTCGATCGGCGGCCACATACACGCCGGAAGGATTCGATAAGACGTCTTCTCCGATCGTTTGCGATGCGTTGTTCTCTTCATACACTACGATTCTTGCATTTCCGGGATCCGCGATATACAGCTTTCCGGTCGGCTCATCATAGAACAGATCCGCCGGCTGGTTTACGTCAAGCCGAATCATTCCGTCCGGTTCATATGCGGTTTGCGTCCCGACGATCATGCCTCCCGGGCCTTCGGTCCCTGTTTGATACGGCGCAGCGGCCATAGCCGGAGCCGAGAATTGAACGAGCAGAAAGCTTGCAATTACGACGAGCAACACCCATCTGCCTACCGTCTTCTTTTTCATCTGCTTCACACCTATTTCAGACCGGAATGAGCCATCGTATTCATAACCCGGCTTTGCATAAAGATAAAGATCAGCAAATTCGGGATAAACATGATGAGCGCGGCCGCCGCGGATATCCCTTGGCCCGCCACTTCATTGTTGGTCGCCGTAAAGGTCGACATATAATAAGCAAAGTTCTTCAATTCCTCGTCATTGACGTACAGCGTCGCCGGCTCTATGCTGTTCCAGCTGAGCTGGAACGCCAGGATCGCAATCGTGGCGATCGCCGGCATCGTCATCGGAATGATGATTTTCCGGAAGATCGTAAAGTCGTTCGCTCCGTCAATCTGGGCAGCCTCTATCAGCTCATTCGGAATTTGGTCAATGAACTGCTTCAATAGAAACAAGCCGACAGGCATCGCCAAGAGCGGAAGAATATTAACCGAGAAGTCATTGATCAATCCGAGCTTGACGACGAGGAAGTACCTCGGAATGGAAACGGCGACCGGAACAAACATAAGCGCGAGGGTATTAATCGAAAACAGCGTGTTCTTCAGCTTGAAATTTTTCTTAGAGAAGGCGTATCCGGCTGCTGCGCTGATATAAATCGTCGCGAACACCGTCACGACCGTAATGACGACGCTGTTGAATATATAGCGGCTGACCGGAATGCCGGAAACCGTAAACGTCGACAACAGGAACCGAAAGTTATCCATCGTCGGATTTTGAACGAAAAACCTCGGGGGAAACGCAAACAATTCGTCCATCGGTTTAAGCGAATGCGAAAATATAAAAATGATCGGCATCACCATGAAAACCGAGAGGGGAGCCAGAATCAGGTAGAACTTCAACTGACTGATATGAAATCGGCTCGGATTCATCTTTGTTCCTTGAAATGAAGCCATACTTGTTCCCTCCTACTCTTTCTCGGCGAACATTTTCCATACGAACTTCGAGCAAAGCCAAATAACCAGGAGAAGAACGGTGGAAATGGCCGAAGCATAACCCATCTCGTAGCGGATGAAGCCGTAATCCTCAATGTGATTGACGATCAACTGTCCGGCATATGACGGCGTCGGGTTCGTACCCGACAGCTGAACCCCGATGAGCCCTGCTTGAAATGTGTTAACGACCGCCATGACGGCACCGAATAGCATTTGCGGTTTCATGGACGGAATCGTAATATGAACGATTTCTTGAAAGCGGTTCGATATCCCGTCGATATATCCTGCTTCATACATCTCCGAATTGATGTTCAAGACGCCTGCAAGCATCGCCAAAAACCCGATGCCCATACTGCTCCAAATCGTGACGACCATCATGATCGGCAGCAAATACTCGGGCGATTGAAGCCATTGGATCGGCTGCGTGATGAAGCCGTTGCGAATCAGCAGGCTGTTAATATAGCCCGTCGGGTCTCCGCTGAATATCGTCTTCCATACGACCGCCATCGCGACGCCCATCGTAAGGGAAGGCGAATAGATGAGCAAGGCGAGCACCGTTCTCGGACCGCGCTGAATTTGCGCCAGCATCCAAGCGAGAAGGAACGATAAAATATACGAGATCGGGCCGACGATGAGCGAAAACTTCAAGGTGTTCGGCAAGACGTACTGCATGAACACGCTGTCTCTCATAAATAGATCAATATAATTTTTGAGCCCCATAAACTTCGGCATTTGAATCGCGTTAAAGCTTGTGAAGGAGAGCCCGACCGCAAATATGACGGGAAGCACGATAAAGATAAAAAAAAGCAATAGATAGGGAGCGAGGAAAAGGTAGGCGGAGCCTTCCTTTTCTCTCCATTTCTTAAATTTGCTGCGGGTTTGTGGCGTCCCGTCGATTCGCGGCAGCGCTGCTGTTTCGGACTTAGTTTCCATCTCTTCCTCTCACCCAACTTTCTACATCCTCGATTGTTGCGATACGGTAAGGAGCGACAACCTTGCCCTGTTTCATATATCCGAACTCTTCCATCTTTCTTGCCGTTTCCTTGTCGATCTCGTTCACTGCGTCTTCCACGGCCGAACGGATATTTTCCCCGTCGAATACAACCTTGGTCCAAATATTGCTCAATTCGCGTTCGATTAAATAGGCGCTCGGCGACTTAGGCACTTCCTTGAGCCATTTCCACTGCTCCAGAACGACCTGTTTGTCTTCCTCCGGCCAATACAGCTGGGAGAAGGCTTCGTTATTGGCGGTATTCCACAAATATTCTTTGCCGTACAACGTTTGCAGCTGGTTAGCAAAGTGCACCTGCGTCTCCGTTGAAATCCACCATTTTAATAATTGCCAGGCTTCGTCGGGGTGCTTGGTGCTCTTAAAGATCATCGACACTTGCGCCGAGCCCGGCTCCCATCGTTCCGTCACCCCGTTGCGCGTAATCCCCGGCGCCGGAGCGATTTTCCACGAGCCTTTCAGCTCGGGAGCCGCCACTTGCATTTGGATATACGTAGCGAAATTGCTGACGCCCAGAGGCATTTTTCCGGAACGGAAGTGCTCATAGAATACGGGCACCTGCATCTGCAAACCATACAGCTTGAACAAATTCGTCATCAGCTCTATGCCTTTCAGCGACTCCTTGCTGTCGATTCCCGTCTCAAAAGCGTCCTTTCCGAATATATCCCCGCCCGCTTGATAAATGAAAGGCGCGGTAGCCATGAACGGCTTCATTCCCGTCGCGCCGGCGATCGGCGAATAGAAATTCATGCCATACCGCTGCAGCTCCGGCATGATTTCGATGACGTCGTCCCATGTATCCGGCACAGGAATGTTGAGCGAATCCAATATATCCTTCCGATAAAACAGTACGTAAAAATCTTGCGTTTCAGGAACACCGTATACTTCGTCATTCACGATGAGCGGCAGCAGCGCCCCGGGCGAGAACGGTTCGATCACTTGGCCGAAGTCGTCAAATTGCTTTAGATCGAGCGCTGCGCCCCGGAAGCCCAAATCGAATGGGATATTGTTGCTGATACCGAGAGCCAGGTCCGGGGCGATGCCGGATGAGGCGGCAAGCGTAAGCCGCTGCTCGTTAGGCAATGTCGAGAAATTCACCTTGATGCCCGTCTTCGGCGTAAACTGTTCGTCCACCATCCGCTGCAGGAGCTCCATATAGTTTCTAGGCCGGTTCATCCAGACGTTCAACGTTATTCCATCGTCGTTGTCCTGCCGTTTCGGCGACCGGAACGTATGGAAGAACTGCTTTGTGCCTTCATATACGGAGTTGATCCAGGAGGCTTTATGCTCCGGATAAGAAGCGCCTTTGTTCGAAATGTACAATTGGTCTACCGTTAGCGGCTGCATTTCGAAATCGGTGATCGCATTCGACAAGTTCTGCGTCACGGAACCGGCCCCGCCGTTCAGCTCATTCAGCTTACGCGGAATTTGGTTCGGCTCGGCCGCCAGCTTCTCCAGGCTGCCCACCGCCATCTTCATTGCAGTCAGGCCCTTGGAGCTGTCTACGCCGCCGTTCAGCATGACCACCTTCTCATACTCTTGGCTAAGCGCCTTCGCTATATCAATTAAATCTCCCTGAATAGTCGGAAAGTGCTCCGTAATCTCCCACTCCCGATTCTGATCCACGTCGTTGCCCACTAATTTGCGGATTTCCAATGTCAGATCGTTGGTCTGTTTAATGGATTGCTGCAGCAATTGCATCACATCGTAATACGGGCTCGCATCCGCCATAATCCCGATTCGATGCGTTCCTTTGCTTAAGTAAAACAGATAAGGGCCTTCAGCTCCTTGCAGCACTTCGGTCTTCCATGAAGTCGAATACTCGAAAGGATAATGCTTCGCTTCCTCGAAGGGAATATGCCCGTTGATCGTAAAGGTCCGGAACACTCGGGAATTCGGTTTGTCCTCTTGCTTATATTTAACGCCGATTTGGTACAGGCCGTCCTGTTCCACATGGATGTCGTAATAAACCGTTTGGCCCGATATATCCCATGTTTTTCCGCCAAGCGTGTTGAGCAGCAGCAGGTTCGTCGCATAAGGGCTTACTCCCAAGTTTCTGCTTGGCAGCGGGTTGATCGTCGTATCGTTTTTGAAATCGGGCTTTTCCGCTTCCTTCACAATCATTGCCGACTTCGCTTCTGTCTTATCGATGTGCTGGGCGGCATATTGCGCATACGACGGCAATGCAGCCGGAGCTGAAACGGTAATGCTGCCGTTTAACAATTCTCCGTTCATCAATGTAAATTTAATGATGTTTTTCCCTTTGTTCAGCTTGATCTTGATCGGCTCCGGATTCATCCGGTTCGGATCCGCGAATTCAATCGTCTGCCACTCGTCCGCCCGCACCTGCGTCGGCATCACTTCGTTCCCGTAGCGGTCCTTCGGAAAAGTATCCGTGTTGCTTTTCCACAGCGGCGGGAGAACAAATCGATTGGCTTCCAGAGCAGGGGATTTACCGTTTACTTGAATGCTGTACTCCGTAGATTGCAATCCTTCGGCAAGAATAAAATAATCGAATGACAGGGTATACTCGCCTTCCTTCGGAACTTCAATTTCGGCTGCGAAGGAGTCGCCCTTCTTCAGGTGAATCGCGCCGTCATCGTAACCGTAGGCAGCCTCTCTGGCAAGAATCGGTAAGTTGGAATCGGCTATAAAACGGGATGGGGCGATCCTGAAGGATCCCCCGTCGGCCGGACTCATTCCTTCTTTCTCCCTTTGATCCAGAGAGGCAGAACTGCGGTTATTGACCATATTGGAATTGGAATTGGAATCGGCATCACCATTCCCTCTGCTAATAAAGCCGCTGATGCCTGAGATCATGATGATTCCAATCAAGATCAAGCTGAAGGTGATCTTGGCTCCTCTACGCCTTAACATGGATTCTACCTCCTCTGGCCACCGGTCGTAGGTTACTGCGTCAAAGCGGAGATTGCGTCGGCTGCTGCCTTGTATTCATCGTTCGCAAGCTTATTGATTTGTTCCGCGTAATCTTCGATCTTCGTACCTCCCTTAATGCTGTCAAGAATCAAATCGCCGAGGTTGGCGTTTTCCTTGTCGCCGACTTTGACGCCGGTTGGCGCTTCCCATCTGGATCTAACAACGCCCGGAATGAACTTGACGCCCTCCAAAATCGCATTGTCGATGTTATCGTAAGCCTCCTTCAATCCCTCATAGCCGCCGTTAGCGAAATATTGATCAAGGATGCTTTGGTCCGTCGTCATCGGCAGGGATGTATACGAACCGTCCGTGTTCAGCTCCATACGCTTCAAAATGCCATCTTTGCCGAACGTCATATATTTAGCGAATTTGTATGCTTCTTGTTGGTGCTCGGTGCTCTTCGAAATACCGATGAAATCGCCGATCAAAATAAATTTGCCGCCAGGGATGCCGATAAACTTGGATTTGAAGTTCAGATTGCTGAAATCCTTTGTTGCCCATGTGCCTTCCCACCGGACTGCAACCTTTCCTTGATTCCACACGTCGCCGTGCCAGGTGGCATTGTACTTCGCTTTTTCGTCTTCGGACAGGCTGTCGAACGTGTATTTGCCCTGCATAATCTCCTTCGCCTTGTTCACGCCTTCAATAAACACCGGGTCGTTCAAGTGATACTGCTGTCCGTCCCATGTGAACCAGCCGAGCTTCGAATTCACGGAGGCCGGGTACCAGTCCGGAATTTGGACCGCTTCGGACAATCCAAGAACGTCTTCCGAAGGATTGTTCAGCGTTTTTACCGCGTTCAGGAACTCATCCCAAGTCGGAGAATAGTTCAGCTCCGGCAGGTTAGCTTGCTCAAACAAGTCCTGATTGATGAAGTAACCCTGGAAGAACATCCCCGCAGGAACTGCGTAGATTCCGCTGCCGTAATGCGTGGCGTTCTCGAGCGCTTTCGGAATGTTTGCCCACTCCGGATCGGATGCAGCGATGTCGTTAAGGTTGAGCAGCCATTCGTTCGTCAAGCCGAACGGAATGTTCGGAAGCATCATGACGTCGGGCAATTTGCCCGCAGCCGCTGCAGCCGCCAGGGAATCGCCGTATTTCGAATAGTCGAACGATTCGTCCAGCTGGATATCGATGTTCGGATGAGCCTCTTCGAACGCCGCGATCATTTTTCTTTCAATGTTGTTTTCGGCTTCGGTGCCGAGGTTCCAATTCACATAATTGATCACAATCTTCTCGCCCGAGCCGACATTTGCATCATCGCCAGGCTTATTCGTTTGTTCCTGGTTCTGCCCTTGGTTCGGCTCCGTTGCGTTGTCGGTCTTGCTCGACGAACAACCGCTTAACAGTGCGACCAGCAGCGTAAGAATAAGAGCGAATACAACGGTTTTCTTCATACTGATCCCTCTCTTTTGATTATTGTTGTTTATTTTCCATCGCCTTCCGTGAAAAGCGTACGGCGCTCAAACCAGGTCTGGATAATGGCAACGCTTTCACTTTAATTTTGCGAAGGCCTAGTAGCGAAGCTTGCAGGATCTTCGCACGACCAGCTCCGTCGACAGTACATACTCATGCTCAAGCTCGAGCCCTTCCAATAGCTGCACAATCAGGTGGGCAGCTAGCGAGCCGATCTCGTACTTGGGCTGACGGATTGTCGTAAGCGGCGGGTTCATGTGCTCGGCGAGGAAAATATCGTCGAAGCCGACGATCGAAATATCGTCGGGAACCCGGATACCGGCCTCTTGGAAAGCTTTAATGCCGCCTGCCGCCATCTCGTCGTTCGCATAAAAAATCGCGTCCGGGAGCTGGCGCTGGCCGATCAGCAATTTTGTTGCCATATAGCCGCCATCGATCGTAAATCTTCCGTTGATATTCAAGTTGGATGTGCATTCGAGATTGTAATCGCTTAAAGCTTGCAAATACCCTTTGTAACGCAGCTTGTGATCATAGGAATTGCTTGAACTGCTGATGTACGCGATTTGCTTGCAGCCGTTCTTGATCAGCAGCTCCGTCGCCATATAGCCGCCTTTCTCGTTATCGACAAGAACATTGTAGATATAATCGCCCTTGAGGTACCGGTCAAGCACGACAATCGGGAAGCCTTTGCGTGCGGATTGCAAAATCGCTTCGTCATGGAGATTGTGTTCCGAGATGATGACGCCGTCTACGCGCTTCTCTCTCAGAAATTTAATCGCGGTCGATTCGTTGCCGCCGAACGAACTGCAGGCAATAAGGTCGTAACCGTTCTCGAGCGCGACTTCCTGCACCCCTCGGATCAACTCCGAATAATACGGACCGGACATGTCGCTTAAAATCAGCGCAATCGTCTTCGTGCTGCTCCGCTTTAGGTCAGTTGCCAAACCGTTCTTTTGATAATTCAGCTGTTTGGCCGCTTCGATAACCTTCGCTCTTGTCGCTTCGCTGATCTTGCTGCTGCCGTTGATCGCGTAAGATGCAGTCGACAAGGACACCCCCGCCGCTTTGGCTACATCCTTCATAGTTGCCATTCACGTAACTCCTTCTCTTCTCTCAAACTTATATTTATCAGTTGAAACGTTTCACTTACCGATATCATAATGGAGAAAAATGACATCGTCAAGATTTTTTTGTAACCGCTTTAATATATTTTTGATTAAGTTCGTATTCTTGCATAAATGCTTGTATACCAAGGGTTATTCGAGGTCCCTCAAACAATTCCTTGATTTTTTATGGTGGTGAACAACAGGTGAAATTTAAGTGAAACGAATCGTATGTTAACCACTATCTCCGACACCTGCCTCGGAGTTTGGGCGCCGACATTGATCCCCAGCCCCAAAAAAAAGAGGAAACTGCCGTGACGACAGTTTCCCAAAGGTTAAGCTTTATGATTCGTTACACTTCAACTTTACGATCTATCAGATATGCGGTTGCATAGACGATCAACGCTGCTATGACGAGTTCAAACGCAAGTCCGCCCCAGGCGAACAGGTACTCCCCTGGCGATATGTTCACGCTGGTTTCGTTCCCGAACTGAATCGTAGCTGCAGGCCCGATCCACAGATCCTCCGTTCCGAAGAGCAGATGATTCATCAAACCGAGCAGGTAATGCAGCACGAAGAATACCAGGATGCCGATCCAGACGCTGCCTTTTTTCGTAACGCTCCTCGACACGGTAATCGCGAAGAAGATCGTAATCATTAAGAAGATGAACTGCCATGCAGCCAATAAAGCGTTCGCCACATAATACCATATCGGCAATTCGGATAGATGGAGAGCTTCCCATGGCAAACCGGACATTCTCCAATATAGCCATGCATGGGCAAGCATCAAAATAGACAGCACCAGCAGCGTTGCGCACGCCAGGAACAGGGATGACGCAATGCTCCACACCGAGCGGACGGGAAGCAGTCTGCGGTGATATGCTTTAATGTTGCTGGCGAAGTTCTTGCAGGTAACTACGAGCAGCAGCACGCTTGCGGAGCCGTAGGCAAGCATACTTAGGATCATCATCACCCCCGGTTCCCAGTGCCTTATCGATCCGGTTACCGTGATGACAACCTGCACAATCAGCAGCACCGCGAGGGCGCCCAGGAGCGTCGTCGCATTTCTCTTCCAGTCGTACTTCAGCAATCTCATCATGTTATGCATACACCTCTTTAAACATCTCATCTATGCTCTTGCCATGTTTAATTCGGATGTTCTCCACCTCGTCATGCATGACGATCTCTCCGTCCCGAATAAAGATGACTTCATCAAATATCCGCTCGATATCGCTGACCAAATGCGTGGATATGATGATGCTGCTGTCCTCATTGTAGAATTTGACGATGGCGTCCAAAATTTTGCCTCGGGCTACGGGGTCGACCCCGCCGATCGGCTCGTCAAGCATATACAGCTTGGCATTTCGGGATAGTGCCAGCGTCAATTGCAGCCGCTCGTTCATCCCCTTGGAGAGGGTGCTTACCCGGTCCTCCGGGTTCAGCTTCATGAATTCCAGCATGCTGCGTGCTTTATCGGGGTCAAAGTCTGCATAGAAATCCCGGAAGTATTCAATCGCATCCGATACCTTCATCCAGCCTTCGGTCAACGAGCGGTCCGGCATAAAGGAGACCTCCGCTTTCGTCTTAAGGCCGACCGGCATGCCCGCGATTTCCATGGTTCCCTTCGAAGGCTGCATCAGGCCAGCGGCGATTTTCATGAAGGTGCTCTTTCCGCTTCCGTTCGTACCCAGCAGTCCGATGATTTTACCGCTGCCGATGCTTAAGGATACGTCGTGCAGCGCCTTACGCCCTCCGCCATAAACTTTGCTTATATTTCGGGCTTGCAGCAGATTCTCCATGTTCGCTCCACCTCACTTGTATTCATTAAGGTTCTTTCACGGCATCTTCAACGATGCTGACGATGTCCTGATCCTTAAAGCCCAGCTCCTGCATGCCGCGAATGAACCGCTCCAGCAGCTCGCCGGCCATTTCTTTCTTAATGGTCATAATTTTCGATTCCTCGCTTGTCACATACCGGCCCAATCCCCGCCGCGTCTCCACAATACCCTCACGCTCCAATTCTTGAAAAGTTCGCTGCACCGTGTTCGGATTGATCTGGAGCTCGGCTGCGAGCTCCCGCACTGATGGAATTTTATCTCCAGGCTGAAGATTGCCGATAATGATCTGTTTCTTCAGATAGGTCATGATTTGCAAATAGATCGGCAGATTATTGTCAAATTCAATACTCACTGTCCGGTAACTCCTTTCCGCCGCTCATCTCGGTCTTCTTGGCTTTCTCTATTAAGCGACATCCCGTTTTTTAAACGTAACAAAGCCTGCTCCGAGAAACAAGAGAAGATAGGCAACGAGCACAGTAATGGAAAATGCTAAGCTCATGCCAGGGACCGGCGAGGACCCGCCTCCGCTGTACATGGACAAATCCACATTCAGGAACAGCAGATACTTCGACCAGCTGTAACGTGCGAGCAGTTGAACCACCATGCTCTCCACAATGACCGAAAACATGCCGATACCGATGGCAGCTCCCGACGACCGGGTTAGGATGCCTACCATAAACGTCAGGGTTACGTAGACAACCGTGTAAACGAGATTGTACAGGGACCCCTGCAGGACATCATTAAGCGTAGCCGAGCCGTTCTCCATGCCGAAGGAAATCTGACCAGTTAGCACTGACACAGCTAGCATAAACGCTACAAGGGTTACTACATAAATCAGAATGGCCGTATATTTCGAAGCCAAAATTTTGGTCCGGCTTTGTGCGCGGATCAGCAGCAGCTTGATCGTTCCCATGCTGTGCTCCTTCGCCACCGTCCCTGCGGTTACGACGACCGCAAGCAGCGTCAGCATTTGGCCCATCCCTCTGGTGGAGACGGCCATCTCCGCAAATCCGTAGCCGTTGTCTCCACCGGAGAAGTTATACAGCATCACGGCAACGAGAATGACAGCGCCTGCCAGCAGCAGATAAGGCAAAAAGAAGCTGCGTTTCTTGAACATTTTGAGCCATTCGTTCCATACTAGGTTTCCAAAGCTACGCAATGCGGTTTCCTCCCGTCCATTTCAAGAATTCATCCTCGAGCGATGACTTGTGCTCCTCAACCCGATAAATGCGCACCCGCGCGTTACACAGTGCGGATATCAGATCGGGAATATCCTCTTCCTTCAATCGAACAGTCAAAGCTCCTTCATCCGGGATCGAACCGATCCGAGTCAGACCATCCAGTCTCGAGGCAGTCTGTTCGGCGAGTTCAAGATCATTGACGCGAAGCGTTACGGTAGACAGCTCTTCGTTCTCCCCGGCCTGGCCGATCGCTCGCTCCGTCACGAGTTTCCCCTCCTGAATGACAACGACACGGCTGCACATCAGTTCCATCTCGGACAGCAGGTGACTGGATACAAGAATCGCAATTCCTTCCTCGCGGGCAATTCGCTTCAGATAATCACGCATTTCGCGGATCCCTGCCGGGTCCAGACCGTTTGTGGGTTCATCCAGAATCAATATCGAGGGGTTGTGCAGAAGAGCCTGAGCGATGCCTAATCGCTGGCGCATCCCGAGGGAATAGGCACTGACCTTCTTGTGAATCGCATCCTGAAGCCCGACCAGCTTGACGATCTCCATAATTCTTGTGATGCTTACGCCGTCAGACATACGCTGGTATTGTCTCAGATTGTCATAGCCGCTCATATACGGATAAAATTCAGGATTCTCGATAATGCCTCCGATATGACGAATCGCCTTCACAAAGTCTCCCTTAATACTATGCCCTTGCACCAGCACGTCCCCGCGGGACATCTCAATCAGACCGACAATCATCCGGATCGTTGTTGTCTTACCGGCGCCGTTAGGACCGAGCAAGCCTACGATTTCTCCGTGATGTATATCAAAGGTAAGGCCATCTACAATATTTCGACGACCGATCGTCTTGGTAACTCCGTTTACGGATAGAACGGGAGTTGTATTCGTTCCGACCATGGTTCCACTCCTCTTTTGTATCAGTGTTATAGTTGAATAGTACACTAAGATATTGGTATTGTAAAGCCCCGATAAGAAAAAATGAAAAGAATTGAATTCGAAATGGCGGAAAGCAAGCTAGGAGGCATAGGTGTCACCTTAAGGCTATCTATTTTAGTTGGAGTGGGATACCGCAGGAGTGATATTTACAGGTCCACCTTCTGGACCAGCTGGATTGGCATGAAACATTATACATACCCAGGCAAATGGCATGAAGGGTGTCAAGATCGTGGAAATCGTTCCAGGCGCGTCCGCAGACGGCATTCTTGAGGTAGGCGATATCATTATAAGCACCGATAATAAGCAAATTCGGCAATATGATGAGTTAGAGGGAATCGTAACGGCCGTGCAGCCTGGCGAAGAAATACACTGGCGTTTATTAGAGACGGTCAACAGCAACAAGCAACACTTACCGTACTCCCCTACGGTCAGCGAAAGCCGGTTGGCAATCCTCACTAGAGCGGAGTAGGAACATTAATCCTTGCAGGATACTTTCGGGGGCGAGTTGAGCTTCACGCCCCTTAAAGCTCAACCCTGAGTTCTTCTTAAGAGGCGCCGGTAAACGATTTACTATATAAAATATTAATGACATACATATTTAAAAGGCCGTCATCGATTGCTCGATAACGGCCTTTATGGTTGTTCGCTTGGCGGCGTCCTACTCTCCCGGGACCCTTCGGTCCAAGTACCATCGGCGCTGGAAGGCTTAACGGTCGTGTTCGGTATGGGAACGCGTGGAACCCTTCCGCCATCGCCACCAAACGATTCAAGGTGGTTTGATCACCTGAAAACTAGATACGAAACGTCTTTGCGTCTTACTGAAAAATCTTTATGCTTCCGTAGCGAGCTTTACTTCGTAAAGCTTGTAGGATAAGCCCTCGACCGATTAGTATTGGTCAGCTCCATGCATTGCTGCACTTCCACCTCCAACCTATCTACCTCGTCGTCTTCAAGGGGTCTTACATACTGGGAAATCTCATCTTGAGGGGGGCTTCACGCTTAGATGCTTTCAGCGCTTATCCCGTCCGCACATAGCTACCCAGCCGTGCTCCTGGCGGAACAACTGGTGCACCAGCGGTACGTCCATCCCGGTCCTCTCGTACTAAGGACAGCTCCTCTCAAATTTCCTACGCCCACGACAGATAGGGACCGAACTGTCTCACGACGTTCTGAACCCAGCTCGCGTACCGCTTTAATGGGCGAACAGCCCAACCCTTGGGACCTACTTCAGCCCCAGGATGCGATGAGCCGACATCGAGGTGCCAAACCTCCCCGTCGATGTGGACTCTTGGGGGAGATAAGCCTGTTATCCCCAGGGTAGCTTTTATCCGTTGAGCGATGGCCCTTCCATGCGGTACCACCGGATCACTAAGCCCGACTTTCGTCCCTGCTCGACTTGTAGGTCTCGCAGTCAAGCTCCCTTATGCCTTTGCACTCTTCGAATGATTTCCAACCATTCTGAGGGAACCTTGGGGCGCCTCCGTTACTCTTTAGGAGGCGACCGCCCCAGTCAAACTGCCCGCCTGACACTGTCCCCGTACCGGATCACGGTACCAGGTTAGAACCTAGATACGATCAGGGTGGTATCCCAACGTCGCCTCCACACAAGCTGGCGCTCATGCTTCTTAGGCTCCCACCTATCCTGTACAGATCGTACCCAAATCCAATATCAAGCTGCAGTAAAGCTCCATGGGGTCTTTCCGTCTTGTCGCGGGTAACCTGCATCTTCACAGGTATTAAAATTTCACCGGATCTCTCGTTGAGACAGCGCCCAAGTCGTTACGCCATTCGTGCGGGTCAGAATTTACCTGACAAGGAATTTCGCTACCTTAGGACCGTTATAGTTACGGCCGCCGTTTACTGGGGCTTCGGTTCACAGCTTCGGGACTAATCCCTAACCGCTCCCCTTAACCTTCCAGCACCGGGCAGGCGTCAGCCCGTATACTTCGCCTTGCGGCTTCGCACAGACCTGTGTTTTTGCTAAACAGTCGCTTGGGCCTTTTCACTGCGGCCCCCTCGGGCTATTCACCCTACCGAGGCACCCCTTCTCCCGAAGTTACGGGGTCATTTTGCCGAGTTCCTTAACGAGAGTTCTTCCGCGCGCCTTAGAATTCTCTTCTCGCCTACCTGTGTCGGTTTGCGGTACGGGCACCTTCACCTGACTAGAGGCTTTTCTTGGCAGTGTGAGATCATGACCTTCGCTACTGTAATTTTCACTCCCCATCACAGCCCAGCCTTAACGATGTGCGGATTTGCCTACACATCAGCCTCACTGCTTGGACGGACATCCATCAGTCCGCGTCACTACCCTCCTGCGTCACCCCATCGTTCATAACGGTTTACGGTGGTACAGGAATTTCAACCTGTTGTCCTTCGACTACGCCTTTCGGCCTCGCCTTAGGTCCCGACTTACCCTGAGCGGACGAGCCTTCCTCAGGAAACCTTGGGCTTTCGGCGGATCAGATTCTCACTGATCTTTTCGTTACTCATACCGGCATTCTCACTTGTATGCTGTCCAGCGCTCCTTACGGTACACCTTCAACCTACATACAACGCTCCCCTACCCCTGAATCGACTTCACTCCGCCTTCGAAGTGTGTTTAACCCCTGAGAGCATTTGGTCATCCTTGATTTCATCTCAAGTCTGACAAAAATGTTCAACTCAGGCTCACTACCTCAAAGAAGCAGTGAAGTCGATTCAAGCCATAGCTTCGGTGGTGTGTTTAGCCCCGTTACATTTTCGGCGCAGAGTCACTCGACCAGTGAGCTATTACGCACTCTTTAAATGGTGGCTGCTTCTAAGCCAACATCCTGGTTGTCTGTGCAACTCCACATCCTTTCCCACTTAACACACACTTGGGGACCTTAGCTGATGGTCTGGGCTGTTTCCCTTTTGACAATGGATCTTAGCACTCACTGTCTGACTCCCGGATATAAGTCTATGGCATTCGGAGTTTGACTGAGCTTGGTAACCCTTGCGGGCCCCGCACCCAATCAGTGCTCTACCTCCACGACTCTAATTTCCGAGGCTAGCCCTAAAGCTATTTCGGGGAGAACCAGCTATCTCCGAGTTCGATTGGAATTTCTCCGCTACCCCCACCTCATCCCCGCACTTTTCAACGTACGTGGGTTCGGGCCTCCAGTGCGTGTTACCGCACCTTCACCCTGGACAGGGGTAGATCACACGGTTTCGGGTCTACGTCCACATACTAAAATCGCCCTATTCAGACTCGCTTTCGCTGCGGCTACGGCTTTTCGCCTTAACCTTGCATGGGAACGTAACTCGCCGGTTCATTCTACAAAAGGCACGCCATCACCCCTATAATGGGCTCTGACTTCTTGTAAGCACACGGTTTCAGGTTCTATTTCACTCCCCTTCCGGGGTGCTTTTCACCTTTCCCTCACGGTACTGCTTCACTATCGGTCGCTAGGGAGTATTTAGCCTTAGCAGATGGTCCTGCTGGATTCATACGGGGTTTCACGTGCCCCGCACTACTCGGGATCCGTCTCGGAGGGTTCACATTTTCGATTACAGGGCTTTTACCTTCTATGGCCGGCCTTTCCAGACCTGTTCGTCTAATCTAAACCTTTGTAACTCCATGTGAGACGTCCCACAACCCCAGAGAGCAAGCTCTCTGGTTTAGGCTGTTCCGCGTTCGCTCGCCGCTACTGACGGAATCACTCTTGTTTTCTCTTCCTCCAGGTACTTAGATGTTTCAGTTCCCTGGGTATGCCTCCTCGCATCCTATGTATTCAGATACGGGTAACTGGCTATTACACCAGCTGGGTTTCCCCATTCGGACATCCCCGGATCGAAGCTTGCTTACAGCTCCCCGAGGCAGTATCGTTGTTCGCCACGTCCTTCATCGGCTCCTAGCGCCTAGGCATCCTCCGTGTGCTCTTAGTAGCTTAACCTTGTGCTTCGATTTTGTGCTCATCGCTCTGTTGTCCGCCGGTTTCCCTGATTGAATAAATTCGTTCAGAGGTTGAAACCGACTTCCAAAGGATCGATGATCCCAAAACCTTCGCGTGCTACTTTTATTACTTGGTCTTTCAATGAAGACACAAGCAGCTAAAAGGATATTTCTAAAACGCAAATTCGTTTCGTTATCTAGTTTTCAAGGATCAATGATTGATGAAATTGATTTGGTGGAGCCAAGGGGGATCGAACCCCTGACCTCCTGCGTGCAAGGCAGGCGCTCTCCCAGCTGAGCTATAGCCCCTCAAATTCCATCAAAACTGAACAAATGAAAGCACGTCATTGTCTTTGCTTTCGCAAAGGAATCGGCGACCTTGCGGCCAGCCATATTTGAATGTCTTCGTTGCAGAAGACGATTCTCCATAGAAAGGAGGTGATCCAGCCGCACCTTCCGATACGGCTACCTTGTTACGACTTCACCCCAATCATCTACCCCACCTTCGGCGGCTGGCTCCCGTAAGGGTTACCCCACCGACTTCGGGTGTTGTAAACTCTCGTGGTGTGACGGGCGGTGTGTACAAGACCCGGGAACGTATTCACCGCGGCATGCTGATCCGCGATTACTAGCAATTCCGACTTCATGCAGGCGAGTTGCAGCCTGCAATCCGAACTGAGACTGGCTTTTTAGGATTGGCTCCACCTCGCGGCTTCGCTTCCCGTTGTACCAGCCATTGTAGTACGTGTGTAGCCCAAGTCATAAGGGGCATGATGATTTGACGTCATCCCCACCTTCCTCCGGTTTGTCACCGGCAGTCACCTTAGAGTGCCCACCCAAAGTGCTGGCAACTAAGATCAAGGGTTGCGCTCGTTGCGGGACTTAACCCAACATCTCACGACACGAGCTGACGACAACCATGCACCACCTGTCTCCTCTGTCCCGAAGGCCGCCTCTATCTCTAGAGGATTCAGAGGGATGTCAAGACTTGGTAAGGTTCTTCGCGTTGCTTCGAATTAAACCACATACTCCACTGCTTGTGCGGGTCCCCGTCAATTCCTTTGAGTTTCAGTCTTGCGACCGTACTCCCCAGGCGGAATGCTTAATGTGTTAACTTCGGCACCAAGGGTATCGAAACCCCTAACACCTAGCATTCATCGTTTACGGCGTGGACTACCAGGGTATCTAATCCTGTTCGCTCCCCACGCTTTCGCGCCTCAGCGTCAGTTACAGCCCAGAGAGTCGCCTTCGCCACTGGTGTTCCTCCACATATCTACGCATTTCACCGCTACACGTGGAATTCCACTCTCCTCTTCTGCACTCAAGTTCCCCAGTTTCCAGTGCGTCCCGAAGTTGAGCCTCGGGTTTAAACACCAGACTTAAAGAACCGCCTGCGCGCGCTTTACGCCCAATAATTCCGGACAACGCTTGCCCCCTACGTATTACCGCGGCTGCTGGCACGTAGTTAGCCGGGGCTTTCTTCTCAGGTACCGTCACTCTCATAGCAGTTACTCTATGAGACGTTCTTCCCTGGCAACAGAGCTTTACGATCCGAAAACCTTCATCACTCACGCGGCGTTGCTCCGTCAGGCTTTCGCCCATTGCGGAAGATTCCCTACTGCTGCCTCCCGTAGGAGTCTGGGCCGTGTCTCAGTCCCAGTGTGGCCGTTCACCCTCTCAGGTCGGCTACGCATCGTCGCCTTGGTGAGCCGTTACCTCACCAACTAGCTAATGCGCCGCAGGCCCATCCTCAAGTGACAGATTGCTCCGCCTTTCATAAACCCGCCATGCAGCGAATTTAATTATCCGGTATTAGCTACCGTTTCCGGTAGTTATCCCAGTCTTGAGGGCAGGTTGCCTACGTGTTACTCACCCGTCCGCCGCTAACTCTCAGGAATGCAAGCACTCCATCAAGTCCGCTCGACTTGCATGTATTAGGCACGCCGCCAGCGTTCGTCCTGAGCCAGGATCAAACTCTCCAATAAAGATCGTCCAAAGGACGATGAATTGAAAGAGCGATTAAGCTCATTTAGAAGCTAACGTCTTCACGTTGCTTGTGTTTCATTGACGTGTTCCATTTGTTCAGTTTTCAAGGAACTTGATGTTTCGTCTGTCGCGCCGATCAGTTCAATCAGCAGCGCAGGTTTATATCATATCAAGTTATCGACGTCATGTCAACACTTTTTTTCGACGCCGTTCGACAACCTGCAAAAGCGTTTGTCAAAAGCGACAATTAGTAATATACCACCTGGGCGAAAAATTATCAAGGCTTTTGCTCAAAAAAATCGATCCCCTTTTTATTCCATCATGTTTGCCTTCCGAACTTCGGATTTATTTGCATTTTGTTATTCGAATTCATTGATTTCCACACGAAAAGGTTTTAATGTTAGTTCATTACTGAAACGGCGCATGGTTCATGATTATGCCCACTACATAACACCACTCTATATAAGAAGAAAGGAGTTCCTTCAATGGCGGACAGAAGCGTAGCTCTCCAGAAACCCTCTGCCCCCCCAAGCCCCGTCCGTGGCGGGACTCAACAGGCGACGGTATATCGGATACTGCTTGCGATCAGCTTCGTACACTTATTTAATGATTCGATTCAATCAGTCATCCCTGCGATCTTTCCTATTTTAAAAGACAATCTATTTCTAACCTTTACGCAAATCGGCTGGATTTCCTTTGCCATCAACTTTACTTCTTCCCTTATACAGCCGGTTATCGGCTATGCCGCCGACCGCAGGCCGACACCGATTCTTCTGCCGATCGGCATGTGCTTTACGTTCGCGGGCGTGTTCCTTCTTGCGCACGCGCATACCTATTTGCTTGTCATGCTCGCCGTTATACTCATCGGCCTTGGCTCGGCAACCTTCCATCCGGAAGGAATGCGGGTCGCCCATATGGCGGCCGGTATGCGAAAGGGCTTGTCTCAATCGATCTTTCAGGTTGGGGGCAATGCCGGACAATCCCTGGCGCCGCTGCTTACGAAGTTTATTTTTGTACCCTACGGGCAAATCGGAGCGATGGCCTTCACCTTCGTCGCGGGGGCCGGCATCCTTGTCCAGAGCTATGTTGCCAAGTGGTACCACGGGATGCTGAAAGCAGGCTATACCTTCAAAAAGAGAACAGCCGGCAGAACGCTGGACCCTGCCCGCCGCAAAAGCATCTGGAACGCGACCGTCGTGCTCGTCGTCCTCGTGTTCATCCGCTCTTGGTATGGAGCAGCGATCAGCAGCTATTACGCTTTTTATTTAATGGATGCTTACCGGATATCCATTGAAAATGCGCAAATTTATATTTTTCTATTCCTGGCTTCGGGAGCCGTAGGTACCTTCTTCGGGGGGCCGCTTGCCGATCGTTACGGACGACGGAATCTGATCATCTTCTCCATGGTTGGGACAGCGCCGATTGCGCTCATCCTGCCTTTCGTGTCTTCATTCTGGGCAGGGGTGCTGCTTGTGATCAGCGGATTCGTGCTGCTATCCAGCTTCTCGGTGACCGTGGTGTACGCCCAAATGCTGCATCCGGGCAATATCGGGACGGTTTCCGGGCTGATTACCGGCTTTGCCTTCGGCATGGGCGGCATCGGCTCGCTGGTACTCGGAAATCTTGGGGACGTCTGGGGAATTGCCCATGTCATGATTGCCGTCGGCTTCCTCCCTCTGCTGGGGCTTCTTGCTCTCTTGCTGCCAAGTGACCGAACACTCGATCAATGGTCGAAGGAGTAACCGTTCCTGGCGATATCCTTATTCACTACGAATAACGGAACCATGGTTCACATGGTGGCCATTAGCTTGATCAAACGTCCAAAACGCTCGCCACTCGCATTTTTGCGAATCGGATGAGCGTTTTTTCTTTTATCTTATTAGAAGTTGTAGCTTTTGACTCGGAAGATAAACATCCTTGGATTGATGAATCCTTGGCCTATTAATGAAAAGAGGCCCCGGTGGTTACCACAGTCTCAGGATCTTGCTGCGATCTTGTTTACTTTATTTTACGGACCAGCTTAATAAACCAATAGAGAAAGATCCACGGCAAAACATAGGTCGTCAACCATTCAATGCTTTGCTGGATCCCATTGCCTTCCGTCCCCTCGGCAACGTCACCCAACACGGTAAGTAATACGAATACAGGCACGATCGCTATAACAAAATAAATGATGATCTTTTGGCTTTTCAACTTTGTCCGCCTCCCGTTATGCTCGGTCTTTCCTTTATTTGAAGCATTTATTCATTGTACTGTCAATAAAAAAAGGGCTCGGCTGCTGTCAGCCGAGTCCCTCATATATGATGACGAGCCGTTGTATCAAATCTTTGATCAGATCTTGTTCAAGTGATCCAGCAGGCGGTACACGATAACCGATACTTGCGCCCGGGTCGAAGTCTCTTCAGGTGCAAAGCGGTTTCCGTTCATCCCCTTGACGAGACCTTGTTCAACTGCAAAAGCGACGGCGGCACGCGCATCAGCCGGTATTTGATTCGTATCGCTGAAGGACAATTGGCCTCCTTCGGACTCTACCTTCAATGCGTCGGCAATCATCTTGACCATTTCCACCCGAGTCAGCGGATCCTTCGCTCCCGCTTCCTTGCTGCGGGTATCCCAATCAATGCCTGTCTCAAAGATGCGGTCCAAGAGCGTAGCGAACTCTGCATGGGTTATGGTGGTGTTCGGCGAGAAGCGCCCAGCCCCTGTGCCGTTCGTGATGTGCTGCGAGGCGGCAACTTCAATCTCATCCTTGGCCCAATGACCGCTGATGTCATTGAAGGTTACGCTGTTCTCGGCGGCAACGTAGGATGCCGGAACGTAGATCCGGAAGGTAATGGAGCCTTTCGCGGCAGAATGCAGTAAGCCGGCGGACATCATGTCTCCTGTTGCCGACTGCATGTAGGCGCCAACCTTCCGCGCATCCTTCACCTTGGTCGAATCAAAGTTTAGTGTCAGCAAAATCGAATGCTTGAACTTATCGGCGTGCTTCACCGTCACGAGCGGCGAAACCACATTCAAGCTTGCAGGATTTCCTACCTTGACGGCAGCTACCGACACCGTCAAATTGAACCCGCTAGCCGTCGTGAAATCATCCAGCGCTTCAGCAGGCACCGTCAACGCGAAGCCGTTGCCTTGAATGACCAGCGGCTTGCCGGAGGCTTTTAGCTTATCAACGGTTGCCTTATTTAAAGTAAATGCGACGTCGCTGTATTTCGTGAAGTCAAGCTTTGAAACATCCAGCTTCACTTCCTTGCCGTCTCCGGCAATGCCTGCGTTCACTGCGGCCTCAGACAATGCAGCGGTGGCGGATTCGGTGCCATCCGTATTTTTCTTCGTTGTTACTTTGGCATCGCCCGATACTTCAGGAGCCGGTGTGGATGGAGTCGTAGAACCGCCACCGGACGATGATCCGCCTCCTCCGCCGGAGCCACCGCCTGGGTTACCCGGATCCGGGTTGCCAGGACCCGGAGCACCGGTCAGCTGCAGATCAACCGTTGCCGTTCCTTCCAGACCTTGACGGTCCTTGACCGAAAGCTCTACCGTATAGTTGCCCGAGGACAGTCCATCAAGCGGAATGGTAAATGCCCCATCCTGCTCAACATCAAAGCTTCCTTCCTTGGCTACGGATTTGTTGGCTCTCTTGATCGTGTATTTGGCATCGAGCCATTCGCTTACGTCGAAGTCGATTGCCCATTCATCCCACATCGCCGGAGCAGCAGTTACATAGAGATCCTCGATTGTACCGCTTAAGGCAGGCTTATCCTTGCCTGAAAGCTGTACATCTTGTTCTGTATGGATAACCGGCGCTGCTCGTTTGACGAAGAACGGGATGGTGGAGTAATCGGAACTTACTTGCAAATTTGTACCCAAAGCTAAAAGTTCAATGGAGTATAATCCATCCTGAACTTCCACCTCTTGCTCGGTTGCATAATCGCCGTATTTTCCGTTCCAACCGATTGTAAAGGACGTGTTAGCATCAAAGTACCCCTGATTCCCGAAAATTTGGCCAATTATTCCATCACCTTCTACCCCCGCTCCTGGGTTCAGGCTGTCGTACAGATCAGCAATGACGATCTGCATCGGATTATAGAATTCGAATGAAACATTCAATTTCCCAAGATTTCCGTACTGATCCAATGGGAAATGCGGAATATATACCTCTGTATCGTTAAATACTTTGGTGTACTTAATTCCTGTAATCTCTAAATTGAAGTACGCTGCATACGGTACAGAATACGTCCGCGTTCCATTTGTCAGCGTAATATAGCCTTGCTGCTCCGAAACACCCGTAATGCCCTCCGGCACTTCCAGGGTAACGACCAGTTCCTCTTGGCCGTTCAGCGCGAAGGAGGCTTTATCTACCGTCACCGAGACGCCCGGCGTCTCAACAGTAGAATTGACTGCGACCTTAAATTCTCCCCCGTTTGCCCCCAGTTGCTCTACCCGGATTTTCTTCTGGACCTTTTTAGCTGTCGTCCCCGTAAAGTTGCCGAAACTGATGCTGCCGGTAATGTTGTCATACTCTTTGCTGGTTCCTTTCTCCTGATAAGTTGTCTTGTCGATGACCTTGACCAGCGTATCCGCTTGAATCGTCTGGAGCGCTTGTACGCGGCCTGCCCCCTGATCATTGACTTCGTACAATTCAGTGTTCAGAACCTTCGCATTGTTCATGAGCGCGACCTTAACATCAAACGGCGACCAATGGCTGTTCTTTTCCAGGATCAGAGCAGCGAGACCAGCAACGTGCGGAGACGCCATGCTCGTGCCCGTGAAGCGATCATACGCTTGGCTGTAATCCGCCTCTGGCGAATCCTTGCCGTATGCCGGTACCGTTGACAGGATGCTCGTTCCTGGTGCTACGACATCCGGTTTAATATCCAGCGTTTTCTTGGCTGGTCCTCTTGAACTCGAGGTGTACATTTCATCCCCTTCGGTTTGGGTCCGCTTGAAATCGGAGAACCGGACTTGAAGGTTCGGATGTTCACCGAGAAGTGCCTTAATCTGCTCCCCTACATCCTTGCTAGTACGGAAGGTCGGGATGAATTGGAAGCTGTCTCCAAGGTACGCTATCGGATTGGTAGCGTCATCCGTATTGTTGTATATGATAATACCGATGGCTCCTGCTGCCTTGGCACTAGCGATCTTGTCGACGAATGGAATGACGCCTCTTTGAATCAATGCGATTTTACCTTCAGCGTTTACCCCTTTGAAATCCTCAGGATAACCAAGTCCGGCATAGACCAACTCGAAATCTCCTTGAAGTACAACTTCAGGATCCTCTGCCAAATTCCAGGCCATCAAATCCATTCCATAAGTTGCTTCAACAACAGTCAACGGTCTGTTCTGCTCATCAACAGAACCGTTCCCCTCCTGTTCAAGCGGGAGTTGTCCGTCGGTCGACTCGGTTCCTTCGTCTGTTGACGGGGAGTCTACAGGAGTTCCCTGTTCCGAGTCTTGCTCAGTCGATGTACCGGTTGCTGGTACGCTTGTGTCTTCTTCCGTATGACCGGATAGGTTCGATGCCTCTCCATGGCTCTCGGCCTCCGGTTCTGACGTTCCTGCAGATGGTTCTTGTCCAAGATCGGCTTCACCTGCATCCTCTCCTTCTTCCGGAACTGGCTGTTGATCCGGCTGCGTTGCATTTCCCAGCTCTGCCGGAGGATCGCTCGGTTCCGTATTATCCGGCTGATCGATTTCAAGATCCTCTTCCGCGTAAAAATAACCGGTGGCTGCAATCTCATCACTTGGTCCCGTCGAGTTGCCTACAGTTATGGCAAATGCGGAAGTGGCCGGTGACCCGGCCGTCCAGCGGTTAGGACCGCTATTGCCGCTCGCGACAACCGGTGTTACGCCGGCCAAGGCGGCATTGTTAACCGCAACCGATGTCACATAATCCGGATCATTACGGGAATTACCCAGGGATAGGTTGATGACATCCATGCCATCCTGAACGGCGCGGTCAATGCCGCCAACCACCCAGCTGGAATAACCGCTGCCATATGGCCCAAGGACACGGTAAGCATAGATGCTCGCTCCCGGCGCAATTCCCACAACACCGAATTCGCCTGCTTCCCGTGCAGCAATCGTTCCCGCTACATGTGTTCCATGATCAGTCCAATAGGTGCTTCCATTGTCATCTACCGGAGCCGGATTGGTAGGATCGTTCTCCCAATCAAGAGGCGTTGCTTCATAAGGGTCATTGTCATTATCAACGAAGTCATATCCCCCCTTATAGGCGTCCTTCAAGTTCGGATGCTCGTAATCAATGCCGGTATCAATGACACCGACCTTGATGCCTTTCCCGGTGTATCCCAAATCCCACACGTCTGGTGCCCCGATAAAAGGACCCGTATCCTTCATGTAAGGCTTGACTTCGTCAACTTTCGGACCCGCCGTTACTTCCAGATCCGGATACACACCAAGCACACCAGGGATCTCAAGCAGTGCTTCGACTTGGCTCCCTTCGATCTCCATGGAAAGACCGTTGAATGCATAGCTATATTGATTTGAAACGTCGTGATCGATATTTTTGGAGTCAAGGTTGTCTATAAATTTCTGCTGCTGCTGTTCCACTTGGGCTTCCGCCTGTGCTTCCATCGATGACGTAAAAGATCTGCCCGACAGTGCGGAAATTCCCTTCTTTAACGCAACAGGCTCGGCCGATAATTCAACAATGACTCTGGTCGGACCTCCCGTTGATTTCCTTAGACTCTGATCGAGTTCAGGAAACTCGGCCAGCTTCGCCCGATGCTCTAACATCTGCTTCAATTGGAATGCTTCTTCGGTGCTTAACGAACTGCTAAGCTCTTGCGATCCTTCCGTAGGAGCCGCAGCTGCAGGTACGACTAGAGATAGTGCCAGTAGTAAACTTAATAGAATAGATAACCATCTTTTACTCAAAGCTTTGCTCCTCCCCGAAACATAATGTATAAAGCCATGAAACAGGGTCTTGAAACTAGCAGCAAAAACGCCTCTTTATCACCTCTTTCCATGAAAGACTGACCCGTGGTAAATTACTTCGAGATGTAAATTTTATATTCCTTCATCCTTTTCTGTATTTATTTGTTAAGTATTGTCGGAAGGATAGGAGGTTTTGGCGAAAGCTCGAATAGTAGGGTCCAGCATCATTTCCATGCCTATAAGGCTGCATGGAGTTGCCATCGTAAATCGTCCTCCAGAGATTATCGCTGCAAAAAAAATAGCGACACAGGAGTCCATCCCGTATCGCTATTTCATAATTTTTATTGAGCTGTTGAATTTGGCGGCCTCATCTCGCCGAGTTCAATCCATTCAGCTTGCTCAAGCCTCGTTCAAAAGCCGCACAAACTCTTCTTCATTATCCAAAATATCAATCCCGAGCTGCTGCGCCTTCGCCAGCTTGCTTCCGGCCTTCTCGCCGGCAATCAGCAGGTCCGTCTTCTTGGAGACGCTGCCCGTCACTTTGGCTCCCAGCGCCTCCAGGCGCTCGGTGGCCTCCTCGCGGGTGAGCAAGTGCAGCGTGCCGGTCAGCACGACCGTCTTGCCGCTGAAGAACGAGTCGGTGCTCACCGGCTTCGGCGCTTCCGGTGCTTTGGCCTGCACGCCGAGCGACAGCATCTTGTCAATGCTCGCCCGGTTGAACGGATCCGCGAAATATCCGGCAATGCTCTCGGCCACGATGCCGCCAACGTCCGGCAGCTCCACCAGTTCTTCGGCAGTTGCCTCCATCACGCGGTGAAGATCCCGGTAATGGTCCGCAAGCATTTTGGTCGTGGATTTGCCGGTATTCGGGATGCCAAGCGCGAACAGAAACGCCGCGAGATCCCGCTCCTTGCTCTTCTCGATCGCATCCAGCAGGTTTTGCGCCTTCTTCTCCCCGAACCGCTCCAGCTTGACCAAGCTGTCGAAGGACAGCGTGTACAGATCGGCCGGCTCCCGTACATCCAGCTCCTCATACAGCTGGATCGCCGTCTTGTCGCTGAACGTCTCGATATCCATCGCATCCCGCGACGCAAAATGCGTAATCCGCGCCACGATCTGCGGCTTGCACCCCGTCTTGTTGTTGCAGAACAGGTGCGCGCCGCGCTGCTCCAGCGGGAATCCGCAGGACGGACATGCCTCCGGATACAGAATCTCCTCGCCGTCATTCTCTTCCGTTACCTTGCCGAGGATTTCCGGGATGACGTCGTTCGAACGGCGGATAAAGACGCGGGTACCAAGGGCGAACTTGAGGTTTTTGCGCTCAATATCCCCGATATTGTTCAGCGTGCAGTACTGTACCGTAACGCCTGCCAGCTCGACTGGCTCGACGCGCGCAAGCGGGGTGATTTTCCCCGTGCGGCCCACGTTCCAGGATACCGACTGCAGCACTGTTGTTGTCTCTTCCGCTTCGAATTTGTAAGCAACCGCCCAACGCGGGAATTTATCCGTATATCCTAGGGCCTCGCGAGTGCGGAAATCGGTCACCTTCACGACGGCCCCGTCGATCAGGTAGTCCAGCTCGGAGCGGCGTTTCTCGATGTCCGCCAGCTGCTCCATCACGTCATCGAACTGCTCAAAATAGAAAATATACGGATTCACCTTGAACCGGTTCTCCCGCAGGAAGTCCATCATTTCCTTGTGGTCCTTAAACGCGACGCCGTCCGAGTAACCAATGTTGTAAAAATAAGCGTTCAGCTTGCGCTCGGCCGTTACCTTCGGATTCAGGTTGCGCAGTGCGCCAGCCGCGGCGTTGCGTGCATTTTTAAGCGGCTCAACCGCCGTCTTATTGTATTCCTCCAGCACCGACAGATTCATGATGCCCTCGCCCTGCACTTCGATCGTTCCTTCCGTGAAAGGAATCGTGAGCGGAACCGATTTGATTGTCTTCACCTGGGAGAGGATACCCTCGCCCACCACGCCGTTCCCCCGCGTCGAGGCTTGGATGAGCTTGCCGTTCTGGTACGTCAAATTCAGCGTAAGCCCATCGAACTTCAGCTCAAGTGCATAGCAAGGGGTCGGCAGCGGGCTGCCGGGGTTCTTCGTATTGTAGTCATTGACCAGCCGGACGACCCGGTCATGCCAGGTACGAAGCTGCTCGATGTTCTGGGCTTTGTCCAAGCTCCAGAGCGGCGCCAAATGGCGATGCGGCGTAAATCCCTTCAAAATCTCCCCGCCCACCCGCTGGGTAGGGGAATCCGGAAGCGTGACCCCGGTCTCTCTCTCCAGTGCTACCAGCTGGTCATATAAGGCATCATATTCCTTGTCGCTCACGAGCGGCTGATCCAGCGTGTAGTAATGGTAATTGTATCGGTTTAGCTCCGCGATGAGCTTCTCCATCTGTTCCTTGAACTCCATGCAGGGGGAATCCTCCTTTAATATAATACGGGCATCATTCTTCGAACCGTCGAAGCAGGTTATTGCGAGCTTATGCTTGCAGTTACAATGCTTCCTGCTTTCCTATCTCTTACGTCTCTAATTCTAGCCGTTATTCCACCTTCGTAATCGGAGCGAAGCCGGCCAGCAGCCGTTTCACGCCAACCGGTGCCGGGAACGCGATCTGCAGCTCCATGTCGTTGCCGCTGCCTTTGACCGCGACGATCGTGCCGGTGCCCCATTTGCCATGGGCTACTTTATCGCCGGCTTTGAAATCCGAGCTACCGCCGGCTGCAGCCTGACGGGCCGCCCCGCCTGTCGCCATCGTCACACGGCTCTTCGAAGCGGTCTGGGCGGATGCGGTTGAGCCTCCAAGCGACAGATCGCTGGTGCGGGATGCGCCGAAGTTGCTGCCTCCCCCGCCGCCAAAGCCGCGGCCGGCATACGAGCCGCCGACATTGCCGCCGCCTCCGCGGCGGTAGCGGTCATGGGCCATCTGCGTGTCTTCCTTCAGCTCATCCGGAATCTCATCCAAGAAGCGCGAAGGCGGATTGGCCGTGGTTCGGCCGAACAGAGTCCGCATGCGGGCACAGGACAGGAATAATTGCTTTTCCGCACGCGTAATGCCTACATAAGCAAGTCGGCGTTCTTCCTCCAGCTCTTCATTGTCCATAAAAGCACGGCTGTGCGGGAATACGCCCTCCTCCATGCCAATAATGAAAACAACCGGGAATTCGAGTCCCTTGGCACTGTGCATCGTCATCAGTACAACCGCATCGCTCTTGTCTTCCTCGTCGTCGTTCATCGTGTCGATATCCGCGATCAAGGCGAGATCCGTCAGGAAGGAGACGAGCGATTTATCCTCATTGTTCTTCTCGAACTCCTGGGTCACCGACAGGAATTCGTCGATGTTCTCGAGCCGGGAACGGGATTCGAGCGTGTTTTCATTTTGCAGCTCAAGCCGGTATTCCGACATCTCGAGCATTTTCTCGGTAAGCTCCGTCACGGACAGGTACTCCACCATTTTGTTCAGTGCGTCAATCATATCGTAGAAATTAACGAGCGCATTGCGCGTCCGCCCGGCGAAGCCGAGATCATCCACAACCTCCAGCACACGGAAGATCGAGATGCCCCGCTCTGCGGCGGCAGCCGCAAGCTTCGCTACCGTCGTATCCCCGATGCTCCGCTTCGGTACGTTAATGATTCGCGTCAAACTGATATCGTCATCCGGGTTGGAAATGAGTCGCAGATAGGCCAGCATATCCTTGATCTCTTTGCGGTCGTAGAACTTGATGCCCCCGACGATCTGGTACGGAATGTCCGACTTGATCAGAATTTCCTCGATCACCCGCGACTGGGCGTTCGTCCGGTAGAGAATCGCATGGTCCGCGTAGTTTTTGCCGGCCTTGATGTTCTTGCTGATCTCCGAAGTCACAAAATATCCCTCGTCATGCTCCGTATCCCCGCGGAACACCTTGATCTTGGGCCCTTCCCCCTGCTCGGTCCACAGGTTTTTCGGCTTGCGGCCGGTATTGAGGGCGATCACATTGTTGGCGGCATTCAGGATGTTCGACGTGGAACGGTAATTCTGCTCCAGCAGAATCGTCCGCGCCTCGGGATAATCCTCCTCGAAGTTCAGGATGTTCGTGATATCCGCGCCGCGCCAGCGATAGATGGACTGGTCGCTGTCCCCGACGACGCAAATCCGGTGATGGCTGTCGGCCAACATCCGGCACAGCATGTACTGCGCCCGGTTCGTATCCTGGTATTCATCCACATGGATGTACTGGAATTTGCGCTGGTAGAAATCGAGCACTTCCGGCACTTCCTTGAACAGCTGGATCGTCGTCATGATCAGATCGTCAAAATCGAGGGAGTTGTTGCTCTTCAGACGCTTCTGGTAATCCACGTACACCTTGGCGACCAAGCTCTCGAAATAATCTCCCGCTTTCTGTTCGTATTGCTGCGGAGTAATCAGCTCGTTCTTTGCCGCGCTAATGGCGGCTTGGACTGCCTTCGGCTCAAACTTCTTAGGGTCGATATTGTGGTGCTTCATCACATTGCGGATCACGGATAATTGGTCGGTCGAGTCCAGGATGCTGAAATTCGACGTAAAGCCAAGCCGCTCAATATCCCTGCGCAAAATACGCACGCACATCGAGTGGAACGTCGATACCCAGATATCCTGTCCTTCCCGGCCAACGAGCTTCGAGACCCGCTCCTGCATTTCGCGGGCGGCTTTATTGGTAAAGGTAATCGCCAAGATGCTCCAAGGCGCTGCCTTGCGCGTGGCGATCAAGTACGCGATCCGGTGCGTCAGCACCCGCGTCTTGCCGGAGCCCGCTCCGGCCATGATGAGCAGCGGTCCGTCAGTGGCCTCCACGGCCTGCCGCTGCTGGGGATTGAGGCGCTTGATCGCCTCATGTATGTCAATGGAATGCATAAAGATTGCCTCCTAAGGTGTAAATTTGAGCAATGGGCGTCGTGTTGCGTTTTTTCAAAAAATGGGGTTGTACAAAAGATCCGGGGTCAGTATAAGGAATGTTCGGCGGTCTAATTTGGCTTCTGTGGACTAATACTCGTGTGCAACAAACCTATAGGAATCGGGTATCAGGTGTCAGCCTTTCACCGCATTGACCGTCGCCAGTGCCTGCTCCAGGTCATCATATACGATGTTGCCGACGATGATGGTATCGGCGCATGCCGCAGCCTCAGCAGCCCGCTCTGCGTTCGTGATTCCCCCGCCGTAAAATAGACGGGCCTGATCAAGCGATCGATGCACCTTGCGAACGGTCTCCATATCGCCAAACGCACCGCTGTATTCCAAATAGACGACCGGCAGCTGCATGAGCTTGTCTGCCACTTGGGCGTAAGCTGCGGCAGAGCTTGCATCCAGCGCGGTATTCGCTCCTGTCAGCTCGGCAACGGCCGCATCCGGATTCAGCACAATATAGCCCTCCGCCACGACCAGCTCCCACGGAATCATATAACCATACCGCTCGATTCCCTCATGATGGCGGCCGAGTATCCATGTCGGATCCCCGGTATTCAGCACCATGGGAATCATGTATAGATCAAATCCGGGTACAACGGCTTCCAGATCGGACACCTCCTGCACGCACGGCAGCTCATAGCGGCGAACACGGGACAGGAGATCCACCGTATTTTCATAGGTAACGCCGGTCGAGCCTCCTACCATAATCGCATCGGTTCCTGACATGCATACCGCATCAAGGGCATCGTCGGCGATCTCCTTGTCGGGATCCAGCTTAAACACATGCCGCCAGGATTGTATCAAATCTTTCAAGCGTCATACCTCCACGTTCACGGGTTACTATTATACTAAATTAAGTCTATGCCAGCACGGTATGCAAGTCAATTTATGTTCGCATAAAATACGAACATTTTTTTGGTAATGGCGGGGAAGCGAGGGATGTGCGCTCAAACCGTTTCATGGCGGTTGCAGGGAATGGGACGCGATGAGCATAAAAAGCCCAACCCTTCCCGTTAGCGGGAGAAGATTGGGCAAAGCTTCAAGCATCCGGTTATTGTGTTACTTTTTCGCGGTGTTGTTTGGTTTCAGTACGTGGACGTACCATTTTAAACCGGCTTTATGATTGAACAAGCTCACCTTATCCACTACCTCAAATGACCCGCAGGTCTCGATCTCTTGAATTTTGTGTTCCACCATGGCGTAATCGGGATCCTGCTGGTTTTTGTGTGAATACATTGATGTGACGATAACTCCGCCCGGCGTAAGAAACTCGGCGTATTCCAGCAGCTTGGCCGGCGTGTTCGGGACATACTGCAGCGATTCGTTAAAGACGATGACGTCGAAGGATCTCGGCGGCGTGTAATGATTGATGTCGGCGCAATGGAAAATAGGGTTGTCCGTTTTCCTCGAGGCGATTTTGATCGCTTCCTCCGACAGATCGACGCCTACATATGCCGGCTTTTCCTGCTCCGTCAGCAGATCGTACAGATTGCCCGCACCGCATCCCATATCCAAAATCCCCTCAGTCGCGGCAAACTTTCGAATGTAGCCGTACACGACGGAATACCGGGCGTACTCGGTGATATCGGATAAGTAATCCCACATCTGCTCTTTATACTCTTCGTCCCATTGCTGTTTGCTGCTTTCAATGAAATCTTGAATCATTTTTTCCATGGATGGATTCCCTCCCCATACGGAATGAATAGTAAGCCTTCAAGTATTCATGCTTGGACAAACGTACTGCAACGTAACCAGTAACATCTGGATGTTAAGGGCCCTTTTCAAAAACATGGATTAGCGGGTTCTTAGGAAGTGCAGAAAGTGCAAGAAGTGCAAAAAGTGCAATAAGTGCTAGAAACGTTAGAAATGCTTGAAATGTTAGAAGAGCAAGAGGTACAGGAAGCACAGGAAGTTCAGAAAGTTCAGGAAGTTCAGGAAGTTCAGGAAGTTCAGGTGGTTCAGGTGGTTCAGATAGTTCAGGTAGTTCAGGAAGCACAAGAAGTTCGGAATTACAAGAAGTTCGGAAGTACAAGAAGTTCGGAATTACAAGAAGTTCGGAAGTACAAGAAGTACAGAGTGTGATCAAACTTGCAGGATGGCTGCATGTGGGCACATGGCGAAGGTAAGTCGAGATTCATGCTAGTGAGGAATAAACATAGAGTCACATACTTTATTTTCGGTACAAACAAACAATGCTTGCTGCTTCGTTATAATATCACAATCATCCATATTATGTAAATCTTACTGAAGTATGGAATATTAGTCGGCTGGGCATTTTTCGGACAAAGGTTTCGTCCAGGTTAAAATCCGGGAAGGGCTATGACCGGAAGGTAAGGGGAGAGGCGTCAGGGCCGCGAGCAGGCTCAGCACGAAGAGTCGCACAAGCAGTTCGGTTACTTTTGGAGTGTATAATGCAGGCTGATCTTTTCCAGCTCCGGTTCGGTTAGCAGGTCGGAATAGACGCCGTACACACCCCATTTTTCATAATTGTTCACCGTATTGGCGTCGTTGATGGTGTGCACATACGTGACGGCCCCCGCTTCCTTCAGCTTCGCGACAAAGTTGGGATTTACCCGGTGCTCCGGCATGGTTACGGCGTCGATATGATTCGCTTTCACGAACGCAATGATCCGCTCCGGCGAGTCTGTTGTCGCATACAGCGTGTAAATGATGGAGGAAAACGGGTAGATCTCCCTCACCATATCCAGCATCGGTTCATTGTAAATCTGGATCACCACCCGATCAAGCAATGCCGGATCCCGAGCCAAGGCAGCCTCTGTCAGCTCCGTCAAGAGCAGCCGGATGTCTTCATCCTTCTGTTCTTTCGTATCGGTCACGATATAGATATTCGGAACGCTGGCCATCAAATCCATCACCGCATCCACATCCATCGGCTGGTATCGCTCCAATATCGGCGTCTCCATAAACTCCTCGTGGGTCAGACGTGCCCCCTGCTTCTCCTTCGGCAACTGATCCAGCTGGCCAAGCTGTTCGCTCATGCTCGCCGTCCACTCATGCCGTGCTACGACCTTTCGATCAGCCGTCAGCATAAAGTCGATCTCGAATACCCGGGTGCCCTGCTTATAATTAGCGACCATCGCCTCATATGCATTCGTATACGGCTGATCTCCGATACTCCCCGCTGCATGGGCAATTAGACGATAGGCCGTAAAGCCCTGCCGCTCTTCCGAACCATCTTGGATATAGCTCAGCATAAGTATCACTATTACCGAGAACAATGCACCAACCGTCGCTACTCGCCTCATATTATCCCCGCCTCACCGTAGTCTAGTTGCATATTCGTCTGTTTGCTAGGTTAATACCCGCCAGGCCGAGGCACCAAACGAAAAAACCCGCATTCGGCGCATGCCAAATTGCGGGTTTTTGTTGGGATGATTAGTAAGCATTCTTGAAGCCATTGCGGATCGTGCGCAGAATGATCTTGATATCAAACAGAATGGACCAGTTTTCAATGTAAAAAATATCATGCTTAATCCGTTCCTCAATCGACGTATCGCCGCGCAGCCCATTGCTCTGCGCCCAACCGGTAATTCCAGGCCGAACATGGTGCTTCACCATGTATTTCGGAATTTCTTCTTTGAACTGCTCCACATAGTACGGACGCTCCGGTCTTGGGCCGACGACGCTCATATGCCCAAACAGCACATTGAAGAACTGCGGCAGCTCGTCGAGACTGGTCTTGCGCAAGAACGAACCGAATTTGGTGCGACGCGGGTCATTTTCCACGGTCCATCCGGTGTCGACTACGCCTGGCGGCAGCGGCTTCATGGAACGGAATTTATACATGTTAAACGTGCGGCGGTTAAGCCCTACCCGCTCCTGCTTAAAGATCGCCGGCCCGGGCGAGGTCAGCTTGATGCCGATGAAAATCCCGACCATGACCGGGAGCGTCAGGATAATCGCCACCAGTGAAAAGACAATATCGAACGCCCGCTTAAATAGCCGGTTCGCGGCCAGATCCAGGGGAATATCCCGCACATTGATCATCGGCATGCCCGCAAAGTTGTCGAATACCGGCCGGGCCGGAAGATAATCGAAAAAGTCCGGGATGATGAGCGTACGCACGCCCGCCTTCTCGCAGGCTGCAATGATCTCGGGATATTTGTGATGGGCATTGAGCGGCAAGGCCAGCACAACTTCATCAATAAGCTTTTCGTTCAAGACGTTATCCAGGTCGCTGACCGATCCAAGGATCGGCTTGAAGCGTCTCTCCTCCAGCTCGCTCCATTGCTGGTAATCGTCCAGAAACCCGATCACCTCGTAACCGAGTTCAGGGTACTGCTGCAGATTTTTATAGAACCGCTTGCCCAGCGTTCCAGCACCCACGATGAGGACGAACTGGCGATTGTAGCCTTTTTCCCGGAAATGCTTCAGCGTCTTCTTCAGAAAATAGCGATACAAGATGATCGACGCTACGTTCAGGAGCATGTAGATGGCGAGATACCAGCGGGAGATATTGACCTCCTTCACGAAGAACATCAAGCTGAGCAGGATGAACATCCCAATAAAATGCATTTGGAAGATCTTCATGAACTCGTCGGCAAAACGCTTCTTTCGCTTAGGTGAATACAACGAAATCATGATGCCGACCGCGACGGCAACCCCGCCGTACACCAAACTCCACATCCCGTACGATTCGATAGGAAGCGGCATTTCATATGGGAACCAACCGCTTTCGAACTTGATCCACCATGCGAGCAGGAACGACAGCTGGATGAAGGCAAAGTCGGTCAACATATAGACTCGAGTCAAGAAGCCCTGATTCTTGCGGATCATGATTTCACCTCCACTCCGCCGGAAGATGAGGGCATCGATGCCGGCCGAATCGGCTTCAGCCGGTTCGTGAGCAGGGCCAGAAGCATTTTCAATCCGACGCCTGCATATACCGCTCCGTTAACCAATATGTTGTACTTCTTCCGGTAATGCTTCCGATGGAACAAAATCATCGCCCGATGGAATTCATAAATAATTTTGAAGGGACGGCGCCGGGCGCTTCCGCCTTTGTAATGCACGATGGTCGTACGAGGATAGTAGTGGATCCCCCACCCGGCCTGCTTGATCCGGTAGCACCAATCGATATCTTCTCCATACATGAAAAATGTCTCGTCCAACCCGCCTACCTGCTCAATCGTCTCCCGCCGTACCAGCATGAACGCGCCCACCAGGCAGTCCACGGGATACTCCTGATCGGGATCGAGATAGCCCAGCTGATACTGATTGAAGCGCGGATGATGCGGAAACAGCTTGCTCAGGCCGAAAGCATAGTAAAAGGAAGCGGATGGCGTTGGAAAGCCTCTCTTGCACGCTTTGTCCAGGGAACCGTCCGGCAGAATGATTTTGCAGCCCGAGGCGCCCGTTATCGGATTACGGTCCATAAAAGCGACCATCGTTTGAAGCGTATCCCGCTGGATCACGGTGTCGGAATTTAAAAGCAGCACATAACGTCCCTGCGCCGCTGCCATCCCCTGGTTGTTGGCTTTGGCGAAGCCGGTGTTTTCTGTATTTTCAATCAACCTAACGAGCGGAAATTCCTGGCGAATCGCCTGCACGGAATCGTCCTTCGAATCGTTATCAATGACGATGACTTCATATGTAAATTCGGTCTCCGATGCGTATACCGATCGCAAACAATCCAACGTCAGCTGACGGGTATTGTAGTTTACGATTAAAATGCTAACATCCATTGCTGCATGGCTCCTGACAAATATAGTAATCTATCGACATTACATCGAAAGAACACCCTCATCAAGCGGTGCATGCGCTAAGGGGGTGGTTAATCGGTGACATCTCCGATATCAACATAATTTCTTGTATATCCCTCTCCTTAAGCCATACCAATGTGGTAAAATAGAAGGGAACGTACGTTTGTGTCCTAGGAGGAGGTGAATGTGTGGCAGAACCTGTATTCAGAACATATCAAATATGGATCAAACCTGGCCATCAACTGTTTTCATATGCAGAACAGATGTGTCAGGGCGCGAAGAATTTGTATAACACAACGAACTTTTATATCCGGCAGGTATACACTGCGCTCAGGCAGGACAAGCCGCTTGAGCCTTTGCAACAAGAAGTCATGGATACACTGCAGACAAATATTGGCCCGATGAACGAACGCCAGCTTCAGGCTTATCAGTCAAGATTACAGAAACAACTTCAAAAACCACCGAATCAGCGCAAGGGTTCTCGTTGTAACCTGTTCGAAATGCCAACCAGGGAATCACCTTATATGGATTTCCTTTTCCTCGATTGTTTGTTCAAGGTGATGAATCAAGCAGATTACAGAGCACTACCGACGCAGAGCAGTCAGTGGGTGATGAAGCTTGTGTTCTCTACTTGGCAGTCGTTCTACTCGTGCCTGAAAGATTACCGTGCAAATCCTAACAAATACACCGGCAGGCCGCGCATTCCTGGCTATACCCGTACAAAGACCAGAGAAGTCATCCTCACAAATCAAGATTGCGAGATTAAGGACCACAAGTACCTCAAATTCCCCAAGACTAAACATCGGCTAAACATCGGAAAGCTCGGCTATACCGACGGACAATTAAAGCAGGTGCGCATCGTTCCCAGATACAGCAAGTACGTGGTCGAACTGGTCTTTGCTTGCTCCACAGAAGAGGCTAATGTCAAGAAAGGGAATGTGCTAGCGATTGATCTGGGTATTAACCGACTTGCAACCATCGTCACCAATACAGGTCACAGACCCGTTTGTGTGAAGGGCAAGCCGCTAAAAGCGATCAATCAGTATTACAACAAACTCAAGGCACATTACACCGGCATTCTCCGGCAAGGGAAGCATCCTAAGGAAGGTTCACATACCTCCAAGCGTCTGGAGCAACTGCATCTAAAGCGTCACCAGAGAATCAAGGACATGTTCCACAAGACGAGCCACTATATTGTGAAGCTTGCCAAGGAAGAGCAGATTGGCACTATCGTTATCGGGTACAATCAGGGATGGAAGAACCAGTCCGAGCTAGGCCGGCGAAACAATCAGTCTTTCTGCCACATCCCGCATCAGATGCTCGTCTCGATGATTCGATACAAAGCAGAAAGCTTGGGGATTGAGGTCATCCTCACCGAAGAAGCGTATACCTCCCAAGCAAGCTTCCTTGATCGTGATCCGCTGCCCAAGTTCGAAGGAGGGGTTATACAAACCTTCTCTGGCAAGCGAGTACATCGCGGGCTATATCGAAGCCGAAACGGCCTGATCCATGCCGATGTGAACGGTGCAGCGAATATCTTGCGGAAAGTATTCCCAAAGGCTTGTTCCGATGGGATAGCGGGGTTGGACGGTACCCAGTCCGTCAACGTGTCAACTCCACTGATGTTAAGCGTCTCGTAAATTGCAGGGATGAACCATCAGAAACCCCCACCTCAACCGCAGCGTTAGCGAAGGTAAGTGGCGGGAGTATTCATCGACATTATAGCACAGAGTTTGTTGGGAATGTCGGAATTACAAGGAAATCCTGCATGCTTCATATAAAACCTATCAGGATAAAAAATTTAAACAGAAGGCTTTCGGCACGGGATTGACGATGAAGCTTGCTGCGTCTGATATATCGGATTCGCTCTGCCATCCTGCGGCGTGGTGAGAGAAACAGGTCCAGCTGCTCTTTTTGTTCATTGTTTAACCGGGCACCGTAAATCTTCCGAAACTCCTCGGCCTGCTTTCGGAGCAATCCCCTTCCGGTATGTCTCTTAAAGCTCGCCCACTTGCTCTTCAATTTACCAAACCATGTATTGCTTCCGCCTACTACATTATGGTTGTGCTGGCGGTATAGCATTGAAGGCGAGTGGTCATATATTACCGTTCCAAACGCGGATACCAGCAGATAGAACCACCAATCATGCATTAGGATGCTGTGACTGTCAGCTTTCCTACTGTTCACAAACAAATTCCGAGCGGATGCATTCATCGTAATGGTCGCCCCAATCGCGATGTTCTCATATAGGGCATTATAGAAGGATGGTTCCCTAGCCGGAGGCTTGGGCCATACACCTAGGCGATTCAAATGTTCATCCGTTAGATAAGCAGGCGTAAAGATCATCGCAGGCACTTCCGTATGGATCGCTGAATGTAAACGAGCAACAGCCGACTCTACCTTATGATCCAGCCACACATCATCTTGGTCACAGAAGCAAAAGTAATCAGCAGTCGGATCCGAGCTCCGCAGCAATTCAAAAAAGCTTGCCACGACGCCGATATTGTTCCCTTGCATTATGCTAATCTGATCAGGATATGCAGCTTGCAGCCTCTTTAGAAGCTCGGGCGTTTCATCCGAAGAACCGTCATCCCGTATGAGCATGGAGATTGAGGGATAGCGCTGCTGAAGAATACTATGAATCTGCTCTTCAACATAAGCTGCTCCATTATATGTAGATAGTAATACTTGTACCTTTTCCATATCCCCGTACCTCCGATAAAGCACACTATAGCTGGCTAAACGAAAGACCTGATCTACAGATCAGGTCTTGTCAGTCGCTGTATTCATCTTAAGTATAAATCAGGGTCCTTCTTCATATCTACCATAAACTGCTTCAGCCCATCTCTCCAATGCGGTAAATCCTGCAGTTGGTTGATCCGAATCGCAAGATGATCCATCACCGAAAAGGCTGGCCGGGGAGCGGGGCGTGGAAATTGTGCTGTGGTGCATGGTTCCAGTTTGGCGGTTATGCTTAATCCAATCTGCTCACGAGCTTCTTCAAAGATAACCTCCGTAAATTCATACCATGTGCAAGATCCGCTATTGGAAGCATGGTAGGTGCCGTATTTCTCAGTTGGCAGTAGTTGCAGCAGGAAGCGGGCTAAGTCCACCGTATAGGTCGGAGATCCCTTCTGGTCATGGACAACCTGCAGAACAGGTTTTTCCTGTCCGAGCCGCAGCATCGTTTTAACGAAATTACCGCCATTTAGGCCAAAAACCCAGGAAGTTCTCACGATAAACCATTTGGAGCAAAAATCGCGTACCATCTGTTCGCCGGCAAGCTTGGATTGACCATATACCGTCTTCGGATCCGTTGGATCGTATTCTGAGTACGGCCGGTCCGAATTACCGTTGAATACATAGTCCGTGCTAATGTAAATCAGTTTGGCGCCTACCCTCTCTGCGGCAAGCGCAATATTTCGTGTTCCGATCGCATTCACGAGATAAGCACCGGCGGCATCCGATTCAGCAGCATCCACAGCTGTATATGCAGCACAGTGAATAACAGCCTCGGGGCGACTCTTCGACATGACATCAAAGCATTGATCCAAATCCGTGATATCCAGCTCGGCACGGCCGAGCCCCTGTACCTCATGCCCCGACCCACGAAAACACTGTACAACGTCCTGCCCGAGCTGACCGTTTGCTCCGGTTACCAGAACTCTCATGCTTTATCACCTAACCGACCACTGTACTGCTTCGCCATATAATCCCGATAAGCTCCAGACTGGATCCGTGTCCACCATTCCTTATGGTTTAAGTACCATTGGATCGTTTCCTTGATGCCTGTCTCGAAATTATGCTTCGGCTTCCAGCCAAGCTCCTCCGTAATCTTTGTCGGGTCTATGCCATAGCGCCGGTCGTGACCAGGTCTGTCCTCCACATAGCGGATAAGGGATTCCGGCTTCCCAAGCTCCTTCAAAATGGTTTGGACGATATGAATGTTCGTACGCTCGTTGTTGCCGCCGATGTTATAAACCTCGCCGATGCGTCCTTGTCGAATGACCAGATCAATGGCACTGCAATGGTCCTCGACATACAGCCAGTCCCGAATATTCAATCCATCGCCATAGATCGGCAGCGACTCATCCTGTAATGCGCGGGATATCATGAGCGGAATGAGCTTTTCGGGGAATTGATATGGTCCGTAGTTGTTGGAGCAGCGGGTAATATTCACCGGCAATCCGAACGTCTCGTGATAAGCTCTTACGAGCAGATCTCCTCCCGCCTTGCTAGCCGAATATGGGCTGTTCGGTGCAAGCGGCGTCGTCTCGCTAAAGAGTCCTGTCTCCCCAAGAGACCCGTAAACTTCGTCCGTAGAAACCTGCACAAACTTCGTTACCCCGTATCTCTTCGCGGCATCAAGCAGAACTTGCGTACCCAGAACATTGGCATTAACAAATGCCTCCGGCTCCAGGATGCTGCGATCCACGTGGGATTCAGCCGCAAAGTTTACAACAACATCGATACCACTCTTGAAGACTTCATCCACTTTCCTTTTATCAGCGATATCTCCGTGAACAAAGGTATAGTTCGGTTCATTCTCCACCGATTTCAGATTTTCCAAATTCCCTGCATACGTAAGAGCATCCAGATTGATGATCTCATCCTGTGGGTGCTGCCGCATCATATATAAAATGAAATTACTGCCGATAAAACCGGCACCGCCGGTAACCAAGATTTTCATAAGTATCTCCCTTACTCAAAGTTCATCTCTGCGTCTTTCAACAGCGGATGCCGCTGGTCCTTTTCCGATAAAATCGGCTGGGATGTCGGCCAATCGATGCCAAGTGCCGGATCATTCCATAATATGCCGCGGTCATGTTCAGGGGAATAATATTCGTCCACTTTATAGAGGACTTGGGTATTGGGAACGAGCGTGCAAAAGCCGTGCGCAAACCCTTTTGGCACAAGCAGCTGCCGCTTGTTATGCTCGCTCAAAATCACTCCAACCCATTGACCAAATGTAGGGGAGTTCTTCCGAATATCTACGATTACATCATAGATCGCTCCAGTCAGCACTCGAATGAGTTTTGTTTGGGCTTTCGGGTCCAACTGGTAATGCAACCCCCGAAGAACACCAGGTTCTGCAGACAAAGAATGATTATCTTGAATAAAGTTGTAGTTGATGCCATTTTGTTTAAAAAGGGAATCGTTGTAGCTTTCCATAAAGAAGCCACGGTGATCGCCGTGGACTTTAGGTTCAATAAGTAAAGCTTTGTTTAATGATAAAGGGGTAACGTTCATATAACTACCTCCTATACTTTGAGTTTACCAAACTCTTCAGGAAATAAGACATTATGAGCCAACTCGTTAGCTTTTGCCAATGATGCATGTGTTCCCGCATCAGTCCACCATCCGTTTAGAATATCATAAGTGAGCTCACCTTTTGCAATATATGCGTTGTTAACATCGGTGATCTCAAGTTCACCACGTGCCGAAGGTTTTAGTGTTTTAACAATATCAAATACATGATGATCGAACATATAGATACCAGTAACTGCATAATTAGATTTCGGATTAGATGGTTTTTCTTCAATTGAAATAATTCTATCACCGTGAAGCTCTGGCACACCAAATCGTTTAGGGTCTTCTACTTGCCGAATTAAAATTTTGGCTCCATGTTGCTGATTTTTAAAATTTCTAATAAATGGGGACAAATCCTCTTCAAAAACATTATCACCCAGGATGACAATCATCTGGTCAATTCCAACAAAATTTTCTGCAAGATCTAAAGCCTGAGCAATCCCTCCTGCTTCATCTTGAACTTTATAGGTGAATGTAACTCCCATATCACTACCGCTTCCCAATAAATTTACAACGTCACCCATATGTTCCTTGCCTGTTACAATGAGGATATCTTGTATACCTGCCTGTTTGAGCTTATGTACAGCGTGAAATATCATTGGGTACTTCCCAACAGGAAGTAGATGTTTATTAGTTACTTTAGTTAAAGGATATAAGCGTGAGCCAGTACCGCCAGCTAGAATAATACCTTTCATTTGAGTTAGCTCCTAAGTGATTTTTTATTTTGTGGCTATGAAAATAACACCAAGCAATATTAGTGAAGCACCTATCCACTTCATCAGTGAAACTGGTTCACTAAATATATATATAGCAGCAAAAATACCCAGAATATAAGCTATTGATTGTGCCGGATAGGCTATACTTAAAGGAATTCTCGATAACACAACAAACCAGATTAGTGTAGCAATAACATAAAGCAGTAGACCCGTGAATACTATTGGATTAAAAATTGCTTTCCAGGATTGACTAAGGTTTACTCCCCCCATTCTTTCTAAACCAACTTTAAAGAGTATTTGCCCTCCAGATAGCATTATTATATTTAATCCTAACAAAAAGTAACTGATCGTATTGCTATTTTTAAACATCCTTATCCTCGCTCTTCAACATTATTTGTTTTGATAATATCTCTACATTTCTCTTCATAATTCCAATTTCTTGAGTCAGATCTTTAATTTTGTTATTTGCCTTAGAGATTTCCAATGTTGCGGAAAAGGAAATACATATCAAGCCAAAAATGGAGAAAAGAAACAATGCATTAACAGGGAGTTCAATGCCCAACAATTCCGAGAAGAAGCTGAATACTTTAGGGAATATGGATAGTATGAATAATAGCACTACAACGACGATCCAAAGAATAGAATATTTTAATTCTAGTCTGTATCTGCTTAAAAGATTTATTAGTATAACTACACATAGCAACGAAGAAGCTATTAAGATAACCTGTAATTTATATGATATCATAGCTCCTCCTTACGAAACTTGCTTTCTCATTCGATCTATAACTATAGCTAGAGATACTTTGGTCATGTAATATATGGATTTTAAAGAAGTAATAGATGAAGCACCTTGTAACCTTGGCTCCATGATTACGGGAACCTCCATAATTTTTAAGTTGTTTCGCTTTAAAAACATAATAGATTCGGGTTCAGGATAATCGACTGGATATCTATTTGAAAACAGTTTGATAACCCGCTTATCACATGCTCTGAATCCAGATGTAGGATCAGTAATTAGTTGTCCAGTAAGTGTTTCCAAAAGTTTGGAAAAATAACGAATACCTAACCTTCTCATTGCAGTAGATTGAAATCCTTTTCTATTAATATATCTTGAGCCAATAACTAAGTTAGCCTCACCACTAAGAATTGGATTTATGAGCTTTTCAATGTATATCGGATTATGTTGGCCATCCCCATCTAGTTGAATGGCAATATCATAATCATTATTCAAAGCAAATTTATATCCTGTTTGTACTGCACCACCAATGCCTAGATTGCAAGGGAGATCAATCAGATTAACGTTATAGTTTCTGCATATTTGTGATGTATTATCAGTAGAACAGTCATTAATCACAAGAATATCTAAACTAGTTTTATATATACTATTTATTTTTTGAAGGGTTGTCTCAATATTTCCTGCTTCATTAAAGGCAGGTATTATTATCAATATCCTCATTTTATTTCCCCTCACTTTCAATTTGTAAATAAATAATCCACTTGCATTGTCATAGTCAATAGCTACAATATTTTTTTAAATCCAAACTTGTTTTTGTCAGTATATACTTGGCTTCTGCTAACGGAAGTCATTGATATTAAGATTAACCGTAAATGAGTTTGGTGAGGTTAATTCAAAACTTGCTTATAGACCAATCTGATCAATCTTTCTTTACACATTTAGATCAGGATAGATATGCACTAAATGTATTTGACCCAAAAGCCAATAAATATTGTCCTAGTAAAGCATTATCAAAAGTAATCAACTTCGCATCTGGATTTGGTTTATTTATTTTTTGGATTTTCTCTGAAATATCTCTGTCGTATATTGCTCCTGTACCTTGTGCTATGGGATGACAACAACCCCAAACATACAACTGGAAGCGCTAAATTTTGTCGTTCCTCTAAGTTTAAAGAAACTTATGAGCAAATGGCCGCAACTTCTGGTAGAGATATCCAACCTACGAATTCTTTAATGCTAGTGTCACTAACCATCACCGTATATGATTGGAACATCACCATTAAGAAATTTGTCAGTAATAAATGAGATAACTCCTGCCTCACCATTTATTCTCTCTGACGCTTTGCGTAAACATTAGCATACCTGAGTATAGTGTATTTTAGCTGACATAATGAAGAAATAATCTTTATGTAATTCTCAGGTGTATACTTAGAAACTCCATAATAAGAAATATGAGTAACCAAACAAATTCTCATCAATAGGCAACTTAGAGGGATTGCAGTAAACAGCTACTGATGAAGCGCATGTAATCCTCTTAACACCATACTTAATTTTCCCGGAATTTAAAACGGAATTAGTATATCATCATGCACAAATAGAAGTTCAACAATCTATCTTTGCACCAGAGTATGAGCTGCTATTAATATAATTGGTCCCTTAGGTTAATACTACAAAACTTATACTTAAGAGCCCCGCCTCATACTGTGTACACAGTATGAGGACTAAAATAAATCCCCAATAAAATCCAGAGTTGCTCTCTCTATAGATGAATAGAATTCTCTGAACAACTCCTGTATCTTGTAAATATCCCCAGCCACCTTTTCTTATTGCTTCCTCGCTACTCGAAGTGGGTTAAAAATACCGCGGTTTTATATGGAGAGGCGGACATGATAAGCTGATTAGCAACGCGAATTCCTTGTGCTTCGCGTCTTTCACGAGTACTCATGCCCGCAGAGGCTCCATGTCAAATCGCTCTATTATACTATCAAACGTACCTTTAACCACGAGTTTAGCGAAGAGCCCTCTTATCTTATAATACAAAAGTTCACGCCACAAACTGTTTCACTTTAGCAGAATGCTAATTTCTAATAACCACCGTTTTTATGGTATCCAATACCGAATAATTAAAATAAACGTCATTAAAGCAGTTGTAAAATAAGAAATTGGAACTATTAATTGATCAAGTGCATTACACGCCCTGCTCTTCCAGTCCTTCAAATAATGGTTAGAGTATAAAAGAATAAAAGCCAAAAGTGAAAATGGAATAAAGTATCTACCTTGCACTCCTGAAACAATTTCATGGCCAATCCCCCCAATTTCCGGTAACGATGTCCATATTAAATAGAGGGAGGTCTCAACTAATAAAAATATTAGAATAAATACCAAAAAACCATAGATTTTATTTCTCCAGCTTATAATTATTTCATGATTTGTGTCTATAAAAGCAATGAATAAAAGCAATAGGAAATATAGCACAATGAATATAGGAGGGAAGTTAGTATCCAACCAGCCTAAATTACCTACAAAACTATTTAAATAAAAAAACTTTAGTTCAGAAATAGTTCTTAAAATGATTCCTGCATATTCAAATGGATGATTGATAATAAAAATCAATTGTTCCTTCATAAAAGATTCTGCTCCAGGAGCAGCAGTTGTATTTTTCGAGATTATAATCCATATTAAATGGCCTATAATACCTGAAGCCATTACAATTCCAATGGAAGTTAATTTTTTTTTCAAAGTGCCAAATTTAATACTCGGAATCATGATAAGAAGTAATAATAACGGAAAGTACACCTGTTTTAATTCTATTAATACTATAGAAATTATAGAAAGCAGAATGACATCATTTCTACCCAAACCGGTATAATCCTTATTGTAACAAATATTCATAATAACACTGAAAGTAAGGAAACAGAGACCAATAACCATGGAATCGTAACTTAATGAAGCGGCCAGCCCCACAGACATAGGCATTATTGAAAGAAAGAATAGTAATCTCTTGTAAAATGGTATTAATTTGATCGATGTGTATATGCAAAGCATGTAAAACAAGAGATTCCCTACTCTTCCTGCATACATATACATTAAAGGAGAAATTGATTGAGATTCTCCTAGATTAAGTACTTTCATTAATAGCTCGAAAGATAGCATTGCACCCGCTTGAGGAATATACAGTATGGGATTTGTCTTTGCTGTACTGTACCCCACATAAGACTTTTCAGTATACTCAGTATTTAATGAGAAGTACCCATAAAGTTTACTATAACTGTATTTCTCATCTAGCGCATTAATCATGTAACGATGAGAATCTTCAAACTCTAATATTTCATTAGGTATATAGCTTCCAATAACTCCGTCGACATTATCAGGCAGAATAGAAAATTGCGAGACAAGATAAGCTTTTTTAAAATGACTATCCTCATCAGCCATTTGGAACGGAGGAACAATAAAAACTAACAATAAACCAATAAACAACATGACCTTTAAAAAAAACATTTCAATCTTAAAACTCGAATCCTTCGTAACTCCCACAATGGCACCCCATTTAAGTAAAGCTTTAAATAAATCTTACTTAGTTAGTTAGAATAATGTTTTATTATAAACAACTCTAAATACTAAGTCTCCATCCATTCGAACACCATTTTGAAAAAGGCTACCGTCTTTATAATGATCTTTAGATGATTTATAAACAGTGATTGACTTATCCACTGGGCTGCCGTTGGATTTTATAAATAAAATATACTCTTTTCCTTTAGATACCGTAATTGGAGGGAAACGATAATCAAAATATGCATTATCAACAATGCTTTTAGCTTTAACAGTTGTAGAATAAATTATCTTCCTCGTTTTCGCTCTTTTAATTCCAATTACTATATCACCTGAATTTTCCCTCATATATGTTCCAAACTTAATTGAAAAACCACTTATATTATTTACAGAAGAGTAAAAGGACTGTTCGATTTCGATACCATCCGAAATTCCTCCCACTGTATCATTACTAAGAGATTGATCAATGCTTAACTCAATCTTGCCTATATTTCCTACATACACAAAGATAATTAATAGCAGTAACAGAACTAGAAAAAAGATTCTTTTAAATTTTTGCATAATCTTCTCCCTTAGTAGTTTGAAAACCATACAACTTCAAAATTTCTTGCTCAATAGATACCCAATTTCTTTGCTCTGCAGTTCTAACTCCGTTTTTAATAATTTGACTACGAAGATTATGGTCACTACAAACCAATTCAATCATATGTAATGCTTCGTCAATATTTCCTTGTTCGTATAACAAGCAATTTTCAGAATGCATTAAATATTCGATATTCCCCTCATTAGGGGCAACAATTGCTATCCCCCCTGTTGCCATCATTTCCAGTGGTGGATAGGAGAAACTTTCCAATAGACTTGATTTAAGTAATATATGGCACTCGGAATATATTTTACTGACCTCATCATAAGGTATTTTATTTAGGAACTTGTCTACCCGATACCAATCCTTGGGTTTTCCACTATACGATAAGTACCAAATTTCAAATTTTGAAGGATCCAATTTATTTGTTATTTTGAAGCTCTCATCAACGTTTTTATAATAATCATTGGAATTACCTTCCACAAGTATCCTTATCTTGCCTTCAAACGTTCTCTCCTTGTAGGTGAACAATGATAAATCAATTCCATTTGGTGCATACTCTACCTTCTTTTTGTACCTATTTTCCAACCATGATTCGCACCATTTAGAGATGGTTATATAATTGATATCTGAGAAGGAGTTATAGGTTAAGTTCGCCCAAATTCTCATCTCATTTCCAGGTTCATAGAAACGAGTTTCGAAATTCTGTACTAAATAGTATTTTTCTTTTATTTTTGAATATGAATACAAAAAATCGGTAGTTGACCACAATGTGGCAACGCACTTTCTAAATAGCCCATGAAAAGAGTGACGATGATAGGATATCACTATAGTCTCACCATCTTTATTTATGATATTTTCATCATCATCGCTCATAGAAATTATTGTGACATCTATTCCGTTATTCCGTAGTATATTGCAATGTTTAATTACAACATTAACCCCACCGCTTATTTGTGTTGATGGTAATACAAAAGCGATATTATCATTTAATTTAGATTCTATAAATTCAAATAACCCATAACCACTTCCTAATGTAGTCCACCCATCCATAACATCATTAAAGGCCTGCAAACCGATTCTAGAACGATAACTGCTATCAACTATTAATTTATCTAAATAATACAGCCAGTCTTTAGCTGAATCGCAAAGTATTCCGTTTCTTTCATGTACTATTACCTCATTAAAGGCCCCTACATTGCTTGCAATAGTAGGTACTTTAACAAGCCCCGCCTCCATCCATTTATTTTCGGATTTCGCTTCATTAAATATAGATGAGACTAAGGGAGCTAAGTTAACATCCACATTGGATATGATTTCAGGTAGATTTGTCCAATCTGTAAATTTCTCAAAAATAATTCTATCAGAGTAATCATTCAGTTGTTCTGGGATATCTAAAATACCAACAACTTTCAGATACAAGTTTTTATGTTTATCAAACATTCGCTTGATTGGATCAATGATTAAATTAAAATCTTCGTTGTGAGTTATGCTACCACTAAAATAACCTAAAATAATTTTCTCATTGTTTCGAGTGTTTAGTCCACTAATTTCCTTTCTCTTTAATGCATCTAAAGAAATACTAACCATCTTTTCAGATGCAACATTCCTATTTATAAACACTTCACTTACATAATTTCCAAGTTCATTTGAGAGTCTACTTGTTGTAGTAATTGCATAGTCACACATAGATAGAGTTTTTTTAGTCCGAATCACTCCATCCATATACATCTCATATTCTTCCTTGCTCATCGTCTTTAAATGATCAATTGTCTTTACATACTTCTGATCAATAACCAAATCATCAATATCAAAAAATATCTTTTTATTAAAATACTTAGCTTTTTCAATTAATTGTCCAACAGTTTCAGTGAACGGACACCGAAAAAACACAAATGCTCTATAATAATTCACCATATCAATCGTTAGATTCTCATAATAAACACTATCGCACGAATACCCATTATAATGTAATTGTTCTATTTGATGATCGATTCTATATCTAGGCGGATGTGGAAGAGAACATCCGTTTATAAAAAGGACATCTTTAAAATGATTCCTATCATTCAATTGCATTTGAGCCCTTAATAGTTTTCTTTTAGTATAGCCATAAGATTTCTTTAAAAAAGATATAGTTCCCTCATATTTAAGTGTAGATACTGACTTTTTAAGTAGCAAATTAATGCCCAAATAGATCACCTTCTATTTATTTATATTCAGAAAGCATTTTTTTTCGTTGTTTTTTGATGTAGGGCTTCCGTCTTTCTCCTCCAGCAGTAGATGTTGGTGAGATTCTCCAATGATATAAAACTTTAGGTATGTGTCTAATTACAGAGGAAACCTGTACAGCACGAATGGCAAGATCCCAGTCCTGAACACCTTCATACCCGACCCTAAAGCCACCTAATTTTTCAATTATTGTTGTCCTGTACACTACTAAATGACAAAAATAATTTAGCGAAAACAGTAATTTAGGGTTCCAATTTTTTTTGAAAAATGGTTGGGTCCTAGTGTTTCCTAATAATTTATCTTCATCACTATAGATTATATCTACATTTGGGAATTTATTGATTTCTGAAACCACTTCGAATAATGCGATTGGAGACAAGATATCATCATTATCCAGCAGAGCTATAAATTCACCATTAGCTAATTCAAACGCACTATTACTACAGGCAGAAATATGCCCATTTTGTTCACGATAGACAACTCTTATTCTTTCATCTCTTGATTTATATTCCTCTAGTACTTCCCTCACATGAGGGAGTGTAGAACAATCATCAGCTATACATAACTCCCAGTATGGATAAGTTTGTTTAATTACTGATTCTATACATTCAATTAAATGACCGCGTTTTGCATTATATACAGGCAAAATAATTGATATAATAGGTTTATAATCCATAACAATTTCAGATTGTTCAGAAGGCAATTTTTCATTTTCAGCAATCCATTTATTATACCAATTGACACTTAACTCCTTAAATACCCAAAAAAGATTATATTTTATTGTAAAACGAATACAAAATTTCAATAGAGCATAATAAATGCTTGTTACTAGAAACAATTTTTATATCCTCCGTCCATTCTAGCTATATTTAGAATAGTAAAAAGTACAAAGGTCTGATATATTACCCCTCCTAATGACTTGACCTTTTTCTAATATAACTCCACTTGTACACAAGCTTTGTATCTGATCCATTGAGTGTGATACAAGTAAGACGCTGGTTCCCTTATTAACCATTTCGTTTATTTTTTCTTCGCATTTTTGTTGAAATTTAAAATCCCCTACGGATAATATCTCATCTACTATCAATAGTTCAGGCGTTGTTGATGTGGCAATTGCAAATCCTAATCTTGCATACATACCGGATGAAAAATTCTTAACAGGGACATCAATAAATTGTTCTAATTCAGAGAAAGAAACTATGTCATCAAATCTTGAATCCATCTCTTTCTTACTGAATCCTAGTATTGCACCATTTAAATATATATTCTCTCTTGCAGTCAGTTCCGTATCAAAACCTGCTCCTAGTTCTATTAGTGGGGCCATCTTCCCAAAAACATTAACTCGACCTTTTGTTGGTTTTAAAACACCAGCTACGATTTTTAACAGTGTACTTTTACCCGCTCCATTTAAACCTAATATCCCAAAAAGTTCTCCTCTCTGTACTTGAAAGCTCACATCACTAAGCGCCCAAAATTCAGTGTAGGATATTTGATTTTTGAATCTTTTGATCAAATATTCTTTAAAGGTGGTGATTTTTTCAGTAGTCATATTAAAACACATAGAAACATTTTGAATGTCAACAATCGCTTCATTTACAGCCATACAATGTTACTCCTTAAATATATAATATGAATTTATCTTGTTTTCTCTTGAATAAATAAAGACCAGCGAACAGTGTCACAATGGCGTAACTTGCGCATTGAACATTAAGTTCAAGAGGCGGAACATGACCATATAATAATGATTCTCTAAAATGTGTTATAAAATAGAACAGTGGATTACTCAATAATAAAACCATAAATTTATCCGGCATTATGTTCATCGGATAAATGATTGGAGTTGCGTACATCCAAGCAGTAATTAGGACACCATAGATATGTTCAATATCTCTAAAAAACACTACAAGGCTACTCAAAATCAAACCAACCCCAACACTAAATACAAACAAATATAAAATAGACACGATACTATAAATGACTGTATATTCGAGATGAACTCCTGTAATTATACAAACGATAAGTACTGCACAAAAAGAAAACAACATATTAACCAGTGAATAAATGGCTTTAGACAATGGGAATATGTATTTTGGAACATATATTTTCTTGATTATTTGCCCAGAAGAGTAAATAGAAGTCATTGCTAACGAAGTAGAGTCTGAGAAAAAAGAAAATAATACTTGGCCACTTATAACATAGGCTGCAAAATTTTCTACATTAAATTTGAATAATTCTTGAAATACTAATGTAATTATAATCATAGTAAACAAAGGGTTTAATACACTCCAAAAAACCCCTAAGACTGAGCGTTTATATTTTATTTTCACATCTTTGATTACTAACAACTTCAATAAATTCGTATACTTTAGAAAGTTCGCAATATAATTCTTCATCATTTCACATTCTCCATTACACCTGACCAATTTTTTATTACATAACAAAATGTTCTATTAATATCAGTTCGAAAAATTATACTTATATCCTGATCTCTAGCTCCTACGGTATTACCTGTGCTAGAATATTGTCGTATCTACAAGAAAAGGAGCTAATTACGTTGTCGAAACCAGTATACGGCAAAAAAGCCGCTGAGTCGAGGAATAGAGAGAAAAGTTCAGCTTTATTTTGGGTGTTATTAGTAGGAATCATTCTTTTTCTAGCATGGACGCCATTCCAAACGGCATTATTTAACGGACAGCAGTTAACTTTTGAAAAGCCTATTTTTTGGGCATCGTTTTTATCCTGCCTATTGCTACTGCTCTGGATCGCTCATTCCTTCAAGAACATTCAATTGAAAGATCAGCGTGACTGGTTAGCTGTGGGCGTACTTCTTCTGCCCCTAACATACTTAATTTCGTTAATTAGCGCTGCATCCCAGGTTCTTGCTATGAACATGGTGATCATCAACTGTATTTACGCAACGATGTTTGTCATTGGGTTATATACGCTTCGTGACAAGTTGGGAAATCGAATCATCCAAAATACCATCATGACGGTCGCCTACCTTATTGTTGGTTTCGGCCTCCTAAATTGGTTCGGCCAGGGCAAGACAGCCGGTGCGATCGCAAAATGGTTCTCCAACACCGTGCTTAACGGAACATACACTCATGCCGTCATGACAGATTCCAACGGTTTACGTCTTACTTCCGTATTCCAGTATGCCAATACATACGCTGCCTTTTTGATGGCATTCCTATTTGCAGCTGTATTCTGCATTACTGCTTCACGAAAGTGGTACGGTAAGGCGTTCCATAGCTTCATGCTCGTACCGATCATTGTGTCGCTGCTCTTGACGCTATCCCGTGGCGGTCTGGTCATGCTGCCGGTTGTATTTGTTCTACTGCTGTTGTTCCTAAAGCCTGCTCAACAGCTGCTATGGATCCTATACTGCGGCATTGCCGGCGTCGCATCGCTCTTAATCTCTAAATCCGTGACAGAACTGGGACTGCAGTTGAATGAAACGTTTAGCGGCAGCGGAGCGTTACAGGGATGGGGAATCCTGATTGGTTCATCGGCGGTCGTAGGACTGATCGGGTGGGCAATTCAGAGCTTTGTCGCTCCGAAACTGGACAAGGCCTTGGGGAATTGGTCCTCTAAAAAAGGCTCCAGCTTATGGATTCCGATTGGATCTACGGTGATTGGTGGCCTGTTGATCTTCCTGTTTATTGGGACTGGCCTCAAAAATATTTTGCCGCAAAACATTAGCGTCCGCTTGGAGAACATAAACTTTAACCAGCATAGTGTTCTGGAGCGTTTCACTTTCTATAAAGATGCGATGAAGGTTCTTGCGGATTATCCGATTATCGGTGCAGGCGGCGGTGCCTGGGCCTCGCTTTACGAGCAGTATCAGAACAACCCGTATACGAGCCGTCAGGCTCATAACTTCTTCCTGCAGTATCTCGTCGAGGTTGGTATTCTCGGCTTTGTGATTTTCATGGCATTTATCTTGTATATCTTCTATAAATATATTCGCGGCTACATGAAGGGAACCGAGGAAGATCGTAACAGCCACTTCCTGTATCTCATTATCGTGCTTTCCATTCTGATGCACAGTATTTTGGACTTTAACATGAGTTATGTGTTTATGGGGATTCTCGTATTCCTGGGGCTCGGCGGTATGGCGGCATTCATGGAACATAAACCGCTCGTCAAATGGAAGGTAAACGATTCTACTTATAGAAGCGTCTTTAGTGCAGTCTTCGGGCTCGGTGCTATATTGGTATTGGTTACATCGATTCGTTATGTGCAAGCCGCCGATGCAGCACTGGATGCTCACAGAGTTGTCCAGGTTAGCAATTCTTTCGAAGAGATCAAAGCACCACTGGACAAAGATCTCAGCATCCGCTCAAGCCATCCGGATTCCGTACTGATGTTAGCATCGCTATATCAGGCAGTCTACCAGCAGAACCAGGATGAAAGCTTCTATAATGCGTCGGTAGATTTGCTGAACAAGGCACTAGCAAACGAGCCATACAACAAATCAATTCTTCGGAGTCTCATCAAGACATATGAAATGAAACAACAGCCGGAACTAGCATATGATGTCTTGATTCAGAACGCGCATAAATTCAATTGGGATATCGAATGGTACCAGGACATTATCCTCCAAGGTTATGAACTTGGCATGAAAGCTCTCGGAACGGGCGACCACGCTAAAAAAGATGAATACTTCGAACATGCAACCGATGCTTTCGCAAAAGTCCAGAAAGGCATTCAGCATCTTAAAACGCTGCCGGAAGGACAACTTCAAGGGAATCCGTTTGAAAATACTCCGGAAATGATCCTCCATGCAGGCAAGATGCATTACATGATGAATCAGCCGGAGCAAGCAGTAAATGTGCTCAAAATCGGCATTCAGGACGATCTGTCGCAATCATCTGCTCAAGAGATTGTTAGATGGTACCTCGCTGCACTTCAGAAGCAAGGACAGAGTGATGAGTCTCTGCTTGTGAAGTTAAAGCAGGTTGATCCGAATGCAGAGCAAAACATCAAGCAATTGGCGGATCTGCAATTCTAAATCAAATAGCGGGTACGTTACGGTAGATTAATAGGATCTACCTGGAACGTACCCGCTATTTTTTTGTTATGAATGTAGAGACTATCTTACTTTCTCCATTATTTTACTCATGTAGGCAAGCAAATCTTCACGTAAATCCTCACGCTGCAGTGCATAGTGAATGCTGGTCTGAATATACCCCATCTTCTCTCCGACATCGTGACGAATCCCCGCGAAATTATAAGCTAAGATGGGGCTTCGATGGGCTAATACCGATAGGGCATCGGTTAGCTGAATTTCCCCGTTCTTCCCAGCTTCTTGATCCTCCAGTATATCAAAAATAACAGAAGGCAAAATATAGCGTCCCATGATTGCTAGGTTGGACGGGGCTTCTTCTCGCGAAGGCTTCTCAACAAGCCTTGTCGTTTCATAAATTCTTTCGGATTTTCTAAGGCCATCAACAATACCGTAGCGATTGACTTCATCCCAGTCAACGGTTTGTACTCCTACAACAGCCGATTGATATGTATCGTAAACCTTTATCATTTGTTTCAGACACGGCACTTCCGACTCCACAATATCATCACCGAGCAGCACCGCAAACGGCTCGTCCCCTATGAACTTCCGCGCACACCATATTGCGTGCCCTAGGCCCTTTGGCTCTTTTTGTCGGATATAATGAATGTCAGCTAAGTTCGACGGCTTCTGGACTTCCTCCAGCAGCTCCCATTTTCCTTTCCCCGCCAAATTATGCTCGAGCTCAAAGGACGAGTCGAAATGGTCTTCAATTGCCCGTTTCCCCTTACCAGTAACGATAATAATATCTTCAATACCGGATGCAACCGCTTCTTCAATAATATATTGAATCGTTGGCTTGTCCACAATAGGAAGCATTTCTTTCGGCATCGCTTTCGTGGCCGGCAGGAATCGCGTACCTAATCCTGCAGCTGGTATGATCGCTTTACGAATGTTCATTTCTAACTATCGTCTCCATTTCCGCATTTTCCCGAATGAATCTATTGTAACATGTCCCGACCAGTCGTTCGACAATAAAATGGTTTTTGTCAAAGTAATGGAGCTTCAACCTAAAGGCCGTCTAACCCTGTAGAAAAAGTACAAATCATATTAAATATAAGTACTAATCGAGCTTACGGCCGTACTTGATTATCCATCATGACAAATGCACCCCAGTTTTACACTAGCGCTCCCGCCATCGATTTCACCGTTTACAACAACCAATAAATTGGTTATTAAGACGGTAACACCAATCGCCTGCAAAGAAGCGGCACGAAGCACCTGTCTGAAAGAAGATGAGCCGACTGAGGGGAATCCGGTATTTCAGATACCTTCATTCCGAGGCTGATCCCCTCTTGCCCAGTTACAGACGTCTCCGTCAAGCGAATATTTCATTATCTTTTAAACGATATCTTCACGCTTAATTCGTACCTTCACAGCTTAGAACACAGCTCAAGATCAATACCCTAAACCCAAGCCCCCTTCCAACTTCAACCATGGAAAGCCCCACTGCCATCCGATATACTAAAACGAAACTTCATTGGAACGTCAAACCCAAAGGAGCTGGTTGCCAGATGAAAGAGAGAGACGTCTATTTTGATAACCTCAAATTCATACTGATCCTGTTGGTGGTCGTGGGGCACCTCATAGAGCCGTTTAACGGCGATCCCTGGATAGGAACGGTTTATCAGTTCATTTACTCGTTTCACATGCCGCTGTTTATTTTCGCGGCGGGTTATTTCTCCAAACACATCCAATACCCCAAATACTACATCAGCCTGCTGTCGGGATTGGTCGTGCCGTACTTCATTTTCGAGACGCTGTACACCTTGTTCGACTATTACATGCAGGGACTGGATCGGCTCGACTTCACCTATTTTTACCCCTACTGGATTCTGTGGTTCCTCTTCAGCATGATACTGTGGAAAATGCTTCTGCCATACCTGCTGATGCTCAAATATCCGCTGATCATCTGCATCGCGTTGTCGGTCCTGCTCGGATACTCGATCGACGTGGATTATTACGCGAGCATTTCGCGCACGCTGTATTTCCTGCCTTTTTTTCTCATTGGATATTATTTCAAAAGGGAGTGGCTAAACGCCTTCAAAACCCGATCATTTCAGCTGCTGTCCATTGCCATCCTCACCGGCGGATTTGCCTTGCTGCATGGCCTGACACCCATTCTGCAAACAAACGCCAGCTGGTTCTACGGTGCCATGCCATATCTGGAATTCGGTTTGGAATCTTGGAACGCCGGACTTTACCGAATACTGACCTATGCCTTCACGGCCCTGATGGGTCTATGCTTACTTTCCATCATTCCGGAGACGAGGCAGCCCTATTCGGAACGGGGACTTTATACCATGTACGTTTTTCTGCTGCACGGATTTATCGTCAAAACAATGCAGTATAACGGGTGGCTCGAGGCCACCTTCCAGTCGACTGGAGGTAAACTGCTGCTGATTCCTCTTGGCATCATTTTGACCTGGGTGCTGTCCTCGCCCTGGATCAAACGCGGTTTCGGGTGGATCGTCGAACCGAACGTCGAGCCGCTGTTCAAGGAACAGATCCGCCGCCGGCCGAAGAATGTCCTTAAACAAGAGGAATATTAGCATAAAGCATGACGCCGACCACCACACGCCGGGAGCTCCACTAATGCCCTAAAAAACCCTGAATTAGCATGAGGCATGACTCTGACCACTACACACTGTGAGATTCGAGGGTACCCGAATAACCTGAGCTCGTGTTACGCCGATCCGGTAGTGGCAGCAGAGCCCCCACCAGCCCACGTAAAAAAGGCCTTCCTGCAGCTGCTTTTACGCAAGCGTTGCGGGAAGGCCTCTTCTGTCGAGGCGTGGAGTCAAGCAGATCGTCGCCTCCGAAAGCCCTGCAATACGTGGGTAATCCCCATTCATGCATCGTCTACACCGAGCTGGTAAGAGCAATGCGTATTGGAAGGCTTGGATAGATGTATTAAAAGTTTCTATGATAGCGGCGCCGTTGAGCCGCGGATCACCAGCTCCGGGGGAAGCACCATCCGCCGGGCGGGATCGTCTTGTCCGGACAGCTCCTGCACCACCAGGTCGACCGCCAGGCGGCCCATCTCCTCGATCGGCTGGGCGATCACGGTGAGCGGCGGATCGGTGACACGCGCCAGGATGGTATCGTCAAAGCTGACGACCGAGCAATCCTCCGGCACGCGCAGCCCGAGCTCGCGAATCGCCTGAAGGGCGCCGATTGCCAGCAGATCGTTACAGCAGAACAGCCCCGTCGGGTGCTCCGCCAGCTTCAGCATAGCCTTAGCTCTCCGGTATCCATCCTCGATCTTGTGGTCGCAGACTGCAATATGATCAGGAGGCAGTTCCACGCCGAACGAGGCTGCAGTCTCGACAAACCCTCTTACCCGCTCACCGCTGCTTGTCACCCGCTCATTCTCCGCAAGCACCGCCAGCCTGCGGTGGCCGAGGCGAAGCAAATGCTCGGCAGCCAGACGCCCGCCGTCGAGATCATGAACCCGCACGCAGCTCGCCCCAAGCTCCGGATGGTCCCGGGCGATGAGCGTGATCGCCAGCGAATGCTCCTGCAGCGGCTTAAGCAGCTCGCCGTGGGATACACCCGTGCCGATAATGACGCCATCCACTTGCTTTTGCTTTAGCAGACTGACATAGCGTTTTACCTTTTCTTCATTGTTATCCGTACTGCAGATAATCACACTGTACCCAAGCTGATGCCCGCGATCCTCAACGGCCCGTGCAATCTCGGCAAAAAACGGGTTGGAGATATCGGGAACGAGCAGGCCGAGGGTATAGGTTCTTTTGCTGGCGAGGGCAGAGGCAATCGCATTAGGCCGGTAATTCAAGCGCTTCATGATATTCAAAATCTCTTCACGCCGTTGGCGGCTGATCTTGCCCTTGCCGTTAATGACATGAGAGACGGTCGCAATGGAGACGCCGGCTTCGCGCGCAACGTCATAAATAGTCGCTTTGATCATCCCTTGTGCTCCATTTGTTTAATTTTGGCATTTAAATCATTATGCGCTCCCGGCCCGCTTCGTGCAAGGCCATTTTAGCGTCGATCCCGTTTGCTGGGGACCTGTCTCTTAAACAATAGGTTAAAATGCATTTCACGGTGCTTATCGTACAAGCATGGACTCCATTATCCTCGTTGCAGCAGCCATCCTTTTTTACAACACATAACTGAGGAACGGCTGACGGGGAAAATAGACCAGCTTCTGCCCCTTATTTCATTAGCCAGTCATGATCGGGATCGTTGCGGAACTTCCAGATCCGCTTCGGCCCTGCCATGACGTTCAGGTAGTACACGTCATATCCGGGAGGCGCCGAAACGGGGTGGTAGCCCTCGGGCACCATAACCGACTGGCCGTCCTTAACCGCCATCGTTTCATCCAGCGAACGATCGTCAGTGTAGACCCGCTGGACAGCAAAGCCCTGCTCCGGCTGCACCCGGAAATAATAGGTTTCCTCAAGCCGGGATTCCTCCGGCAGCTCATCGCGGTCATGCTTGTGCGGCGGATAGCTGGACCAGTTTCCTCCGTCCGTAAACACCTCGACCACCAGCAGGCTGTCCGCCGGCTTTTGCTCCGGAAGAATGTTATGCACCAGGCGCGACATGCTCCCGCTGCCGCGGTTTTCGACGCCGACGTCCTCCGGCGCGATCAGGCGCGCCTGATGATTGCCTTGCCCCGGGGCAAGACAGACCGCCAGCTCCAGCTCGGTAAGCGCCGTGACTTCGTACGGTTCCTGCGAAGGAACATACACCGTATAGGGCGGCGTCTTTTCAAACACGCTCATCCGCTGGCCAATGTTGTCCCAGCGCTCTCCTCCAGCCTTCACGTCGGCACGGCCGGACAGCAGAACAAGAGCCGCTTCCTTATCTCTCGTCCCCCGGGTCAGCGTCTGTCCTTCGCTTAAACGGTATACCTCAAAGCCTACATATTCCCAGCCTGCGCTTTCCGGCGTAATGGACAGCACGCATCCGTCCCCGTCCGGAGCCGTAGAAGGCACAATTAGGTTCGGCATGATTCTTTCCCCCCTCTAAAATATCCTTTTTTCAGTTGATGAATGGAGCGAGCCTGAGCGGACAGCTCGTGTCATAGGATCGATGTTCATCCCGTAGGCGCAGGCCTAATGCCGCTCCATTACATCCTCTCCAGGCTTAGCTCACCGCGGAAATGCCGCTGCTTAGCTCGGCAAGCTTCACCGGGCGGCCCTGCTCCAGGGATCGCTTGGCCGCCAAGGCAATCAGCTCCGCCTGCAGACCGTCATGGCCGCTGACCGGTACTGGCGTGCCCTTTTTCAAACTCTCAATAAACTGACGCGTTTCGTTGATGTAGGCTTCTTTATACCGCTCCAGGAAGAAGTACAACGGCTTGTCGCGGATGACGCCCTCCGGGCCGCTGACGACAGCGGTGCTCGGATAATCATTGTCGGCGGAAACGCTGCCGCCGGAGCCGAATACCTCGACCCGCTGATCATAGCCGTAAACCGCCTTGCGGCTGTTGTCGATGACGCCGAGCGCCCCGTTTGCAAACCGCAGCGTCGTAACGGCCGTGTCAATATCACCCTGTTCTCCGATCGCAGGATCTACCAGCACCGCCCCCTGGGCGTACACTTCGACCACTTCACTGCCCGAAAGAAAACGGGCGATGTCAAAATCATGAATCGCCATATCCATAAACAGCCCGCCGGACACCTTAATATAATCCGGATGCGGCGGATTCGGATCGCGGGAGGTAATCTTGATCAAATGCGGCTCCCCGATTTTCCCCTCGGACACAATTTCGCGGACCCGGCAGAAATTATGGTCGAACCGGCGGTTGAAGCCAATCTGCAGACTCACGCCGGCAGCCTCCGCGGCCGCGAGCGCCTCGCGGGTTTGCTCTACGCTCATGCTGACCGGCTTCTCGCAAAAAATATGCTTGCCGTTCGCCGCAGCCTGCTTGATCAGCGGGACATGTGTATCCGTCGAGGAGCAGATGAAAACGGCATCGAGGTCCGGATGCTCCATGATCTCGGTACTGTTGTTCGTAACCAAGGGAATGCCCCGCTCCGCGGCCCAGGCACGCAGCTCGTCTCCGGCGTATAGATCGCTGACGGCCACAATTTCTGCGCCCGGCATGTGCAGCAGATGATCCGCATGGATTTTGCCGATTCGTCCGGCACCGATAATGCCGATTTTAATGGTTTTCATATGAATGTCTCCTCCGCTTATGAGCTTACCAGCGTGCCGTTACCATTTTCTTTCGGGTATAGAATTCCACGCCGTCGGTGCCGTTCGCATGCAGGTCCCCATAGAAGGAGTTTTTCCAGCCGGAGAACGGGAAGAATGCCATCGGCGCAGGAACGCCGAGGTTGACGCCCAGCATGCCGGCATCGATATGCTCGCGGAACTGGCGCACGTCGCTGCCGTCCTGTGTGAACAGGCAGGCACCATTGGCGAAGTCCGAGCGGTTGGAAATTTCAATGGCTTCCTCCAGCGTTTCTGCACGCATGACGGATAGCACCGGTGCAAAAATTTCGTCCCTCCAGATCTTCATCTCGCAGGTCACTTCATCAAAAATCGTCGGTCCGACAAAATACCCCTCACCGTTCGTGGCATCATCCTTCCGCCCGTCACGGACCAGCTTGGCTCCTTCCTGCTCGCCCGCCTCAATGTAAGAGAGCGTGCGCTCCTTGTGGGCTTGCCGGATCACCGGCCCCAGGAAAACACCTTCATCCGCCCCGTTGCCGATGGAGATTTCATCGGCCGCTTGCTTCAGCTTCCCGATCAGCGGCTCCGCTACGTCCCCAACGGCTACCACCACGGAGCAGGCCATACAGCGCTCACCGGCCGAACCGAAGGCCGCGCTGACGATTTGGGTGACGGCTGCGTCCAAGTCGGCTGATGGCATCACGATGCTGTGGTTTTTGGCTCCGGCCAAGGCCTGGACGCGCTTGCCGTAGGAAGAAGCGGTTTTGTACACGTACTCCGCCACCGGCTGAGAGCCTACAAAGGATACGGCAGCAATACCCGGATGCTCCAAAATGCCGTTGACCACGTCATGCGCGCCATGAACAACGTTGAGCACGCCGTCCGGAAGGCCGGCTTCCGCGAACAGCTCCGCCAGACGCTGGGCCAAGAGCGGCGTGCGCTCCGACGGCTTCAGCACGAACGCATTGCCGCAGGCGATGGCGAGCGGGAACATCCAGCACGGCACCATCATCGGGAAGTTGAACGGCGTGATGCCGGCTACAACACCGATCGGATAACGGTACATCCCGGACTCCAGATTGGTGGCGATGTCGGGAAGCTGTTTGCCCATCATCAGCGTGGGCGCGCCGGCTGCAAATTCCACGCACTCGATGCCGCGCTGCACTTCGCCGTAGGCTTCGGCATAGCTTTTGCCGTTCTCCGCGGTAATGAGGCGGGCCAGCTCCTCCCAGTGCTCCACAAGCAGTTGTTGATACTTGAACAGAATGCGCGCGCGGCGAGGCACGGCGGTCTTCGCCCAGGAGCGCCCCGCTTTGGCTGCTGCCTGCACCGCCAGGTCTACCTCCTCCTTGGTCGAAAGCGGCACGTAAGCGAGAATCTCCTCCGTCGCCGGATTGTAGACGGGATCGGTTGTTTCGGATCGGGATGGCACAAATTGTCCGCCGATATAATTGCTCAGGGTTTGCGTCATGGCTGGTTGGCCCCTTTCGATTGAATCAGTTAGCGTTTTTGATTGGATCCGTTAGGATATTGGTTAGGATCAGTCAGGATATTTATTGAGATTGGTCAGGATATTAGTTGAGATCACTCAGGATATTCAGTAGAATCCGTCAGGACCTTCGATAAAATCAGAGAGCCTTCGCCAAGCTATATAAGTCACCGTAAATGAATGGTCAGATGCACGGTACCTAGGTATTAGCCGTGATTTCCCCGCGCTTGCAGCGCTCCATATAATCGTGAACCGCTTCGCTTGTCGGCATGGCATCGGAGCAGCTGTGGCTGGAGATGACAATGCTTGCCGCCGCGCTGCCGAATTCCATGGACCGCTCAATGGTCCAGCCCTGCATTAGACCGTACAGAAAACCTGCGGCGTACGAATCCCCTGCCCCGAACGTCTTGATGACCTTTGCCGGAAAGCTTTGAGCCGTATGGCTGGTGCCGTCCGGTGTATATGCGATGGAGCCCTCCTTGCCGTGCTTGATAATGACGATCCTGGCGCTGTAGTCAAACCACTTGGCCGCCGTGATGCGGTCGCTCCGCTCCGGGTTGCCTCCAAACTGCTCCATCATGTCGAACTCCTCACGCGTGCCGAGGATGATATCGCATTTTTCAGCCGCCAGATTATAATAGGTCGCCGTTTCCTGAGGGGATTTCCAAGTGTACGGACGGTAATCCAGATCAAACGCAATTACGGCGCCGTGGCGCTTGGCATATTCCAGAGCCAGGAACACCGCTTCCCGGGAAGGGCTGGCCGCAAGCGCGGTTCCGGAGATCAGCACCATTTTGGCGGAAGCAATCAATTCCTCGTTCACATCCCCCGTCTCCAGCAGCAAATCCGCAGCGTTGTCGCGGTACATCAGGATGCTGCAGTCGGTCGGACTTTTAATTTCGGTAAAAGCCAGCCCCGTCACGGCACCGGTACGGTCGGTCGTTACGCCCTGCGTCGCAATTCCGTTATCCTTCAGGTATTTGGTAATAAAACGCCCCATCTGATCGTCTGCCACCTTGCCGATGAAGCCCGTATTCAGGCCCAGGCGGGCCATTCCGATACAGATATTGGCCGGGGATCCGCCCACATACTTGGTAAACGTGCTCGTCTCTTCCATCGGCCGGTTAATCTCATTGGCGTTCAAGTCGATGCACAATCTCCCCACGGCGACAAAATCCACCGGCTTTTCGTCGTTAAACGTGATTTCACTCATGGATGAACCTCCTTGATCAGATCGGCCCACGCTGAGCATTCATAGGAATGTATGGCTCGGCTCTTCAATGGCCGTAATCACTTGTAAGTTGAACAAATGAATGTGCGTTAGGGCAAGTACGTAAAATGTTCCTACAATCGCTGTTGTTTTCAGATTTATTGATTTTATAGAACCTATTGCGGTAGAAATCCGAAACCAAAGGCGACCGTTCCACTTTCTTCGGAATCATTTCACTCCCTTGCCTGCATCGTTTTCTTAAGTCCAACTTATATTAGATAGTTAAATTCAGGAATTACCGGGTGTCCGATAAGCAAACTGGTAATCTCACTGCATTTTGGAACTCTGCCGAATTGCTATCAGCCTAGTTTTCGGCTCACGAACCGAGCGGCTTCATACCTGCGGCTTGAGCTGGCCTTCCAGACGATCCAGGTATTCGATCGCCCGCTGAGCATACGCCTTGGCCGGATGCAGCGCAGGATCCTGTTCTCCTTCCAGCATCGCCCAGCCGTTATAACCGCGCTCCATGAGCTCTCCGATAATCGGCGCAAAATCGATGCAGCCATCGCCGGGAACCGTGAACACGCCCCTGCGGATACAGCTCACGAAATCGCAGCCATCTAGACGTGCCTGCTCCAAGATTTCATGCCGGATATCCTTCAGGTGGATATACGCGATCCGGTCATAATGCTTGCGGAGCAGCTCGAGCGGATCGCTTCCCCCGTAATAGGCATGGCCGGTATCGTAAAGGAGAAACACGAGCGAAGGGTCGGTCATCGCCATCAGCCGGTCGATTTCGGCCGGCTGCTCCACGACCGTGCCGCCATGGTGATGATACGTCAGCTTCATGCCGTAGCTCGCCGCAATTTCGCCGGCCTGGTTGAGGCCCTCCGCCAGGCTTTCCCACCCGGCGTCATCCAGGCGTAGAACGACACGCTCGTTCGGCGTCCGGCGGGGATCGAAGTGCAGCGAGCCTCCGACCTCCGCCGTGCTGATGACCTTGCTGCCAAAACCGGCCAGAAACTCCGCATGCCGGCGGTAGTCCTCCAGCTCCTGCTTCCGGTAAGCGGGATCGGAGAACAGCACGGACTTCCACTGCGAGACCAGTTGAATGCCGCGGGACTCCAGCTCCCGCTTCAGCACCGCCGGATCCTTCGGAAATTTCCTGCCCATCTCCGTGCCTGTCAAACCCAAAGCCGCAATATCATCCACAATCGTTTCAAACGTTGTGTCATCTCCATGCTCTCTGACATCCTCGCCGACCCAGTTGATGGGGTGGATCCCCAGCTTGAACAGCCTGTTGCTCATATCCAGCGCTCCCTTGCTTTGTTTGGTAGAGTGGCTTCCTTGCTCTAGACGCTTAGACCTTAGTAGGACCTTGCTTCCTTACTCCGGGCTCTTAGTCGAACCGGCTTCCTTCAGCCGAGATACTTGTAAAGCCTTCCTTGCCCGGACTTCTCTTGCGCAGAGCTGCTTAGTACAGCTTCTGCCGCGCCGTTACTAGGATCTTGCTCGCTTAGTTTCTTCAGCTGGCAGTATTGAGTTGTTTCCTCACTCCAAATCCCTTAATCGGACCATACTTCTTACAGCGCGGCACTTGTCCCGGACATTTCTTACCTCGACTCGGTTTCATATTGCCCCTACTCAGGCGGTGAGAAAGGTCTCGCTTGCTTTGTTGCTCCAGCTGTCGGCAGGGAGTTGCTTCCTTACCGCTGCAGCCGCTAGTAAAGCCTTGCCTCCTTGCTCCGGGCGGCCATCTCGCGCTGAGCCTTCGTCACCTTGCTCGATACGGATACCTCCGGCACCTCCACACGCCACCAGGACTCGTAGCCGTCGGTGTTCGTGCCCGGAACCACCGGAATCTCGATCAGGGTTGTGACGGGCTCCTGCCGGGCCTGAAGCAGCGCTGCTCGCAGCTCCTCCGGTGTGCCAGCCTTGTAGGCTTTGCCGCCTAGCGCCCGCGCGTGCGCGGCGAAATCAATCGGGAGGTATTCACCGGTCAGGCGGCCCGTGCCCTCCTCGCGGCGGCGGAACTCGTTGCCGAAGCCGTCGCTGCCGTTGCTCCGCTGCAGATTGTGAATGCATTGGAAGCCATGGTTGTCGAACAGCAAGATCGTAATCTTGCGACCTTCCTGCAAGCTGGTGACCAGCTCCGAGTGCATCATGAGATAACTGCCGTCGCCGACCAGCGCATAGACCTCGCGGTCCGGTTCTGCCATGGCCACACCAAGGGCACCGCTCACCTCATACCCCATACAGGAGAACCCATACTCCATGTGATACGTCTTCGCTTCGGCAGCTCGCCATAATCGGTGCAGGTCCCCCGGAAGACTGCCTGCCGCACAGACGATGACCGAGGACGGAGGAATGACCTCATTGATGACGCCAAGCGCCCTCGTCTGCGACAAGCCATCCGGATGCTCGGCGGCGTACAACCGATCCACCTCGCGGTCCCACTCCGCTTTCAGCCCGGCGAGCTCGCCTTCTTCATATGCGGCTTGATAGCCGTCCTGCGACAGCTTAGCATGCAGCGCCTTTAGACCTTCCTTCACATCGGTCACCAGCGCTTCGCCGCCAAGCTTAACGCTGTCCGCAGCGTTGACGTTCAGGTTCAGGAACGAAACATCCTCCCGCTGAAACGCCCATTTGGAGGACGTCGTAAAGTCCGTATACCGGGTGCCGATGCCAATGATCAAATCCGCTTCTGCCGCGGTACGATTCGCCGCCAGCGAGCCGGTCACGCCGATCGCGCCCAGGTTCAGGGGGTGATTCCAGGGAAGGGCGCTTTTGCCGGCCTGCGTTTCGGCGACCGGAATTCCGAAGGCTTCCGCAAAGGCAGCCAGGTCGCCGGTTGCATCGCTGTAATGCACGCCGCCTCCGGCGATGATCAGCGGACGCTTGCTCGCGGCAATCCGTGCGGCTGCCCGCTGCAGCCCTTCCGCCGACGGCGGGCGTCGATCGATGACATGAACGGTTTTCTCGAACAGCGAATCCGGATAGTCATACGCCTCAGCCTGCACGTCCTGCGGCAGCGCCAGCGTCACCGCCCCCGTCTCCGCTGGATCGGTCAGCACGCGGATCGCCTGCCGTGCCGCTGCGATCAGCTGCTCCGGCCGGGATATCCGATCCCAGTACCGGCTCACCGGCTTGAATGCATCGGCCGCCGAAACGGTATAATCCGACGGGGCCTCGATCTGCTGAAGCACCGGATCAGGCTGACGGCAGGCGAAATTGTCGCCTGGGAGGAGCAGCACCGGAATGCGGTTCACCGTTGCCGTAGCTGCTGCGGTAACCATATTCAAGGCACCGGGACCGATGGATGAGGTGCAGGCCCAAATCTGCCGGCGATTCTTCTGCTTGGCGTAGGCCGCCGCGGTGTGCACCATGCCCTGCTCGTTTTTGCCCTGCACATAAACCAGGTCCCCCGCGCTTCGTTCCAATGCCTCGCCAAGGCCGGTCACATTGCCGTGCCCGAAAATCCCCATCACCCCGTGCACAAATTTCGTCTCCACTCCGTCGACAGAAACATACTGGGCATCCAGGAACCTCAGCAGCGCCTGTGCCATCGTTAATCTTGTCGTTGTCAACCGGTTCATCTCCTTTTCGCTCATCTTCTCTTGAATCCAAACGGGAAAGCGGGATAGCGGGAAAGCCATCTATGAATTAAGCGCTTAACCTAGTGCACCGAAGCGCTTATATCCTTTGGCGGATTAAGCGCTTTAACGAAAGTGTATGCCTTACTGGAGGCCCTGCATGCCTTTCAATTTCATAATTTCCACGCACGACAGCATCATGATGCCGATCCCGTGGTTGTCGTTCAGCACCGTAAGCAGATCAAGCTTGTAATAGTCCCCCGTAAAGGAATAGCGGGACCCGCTGCACACCCCATGCACGCTGCCGCTGCGATCGATGGCGTGCTCGGTCAGCCCCTGCCATGCCCGAATGGCGGCCTCGGCAAACCGTCCGGGATTCTCCAGCCACCCAAACCTGACGCCTCTGGCAAAAGCGTAAGCGAACATCGCCGTGCAGGAAGCTTCCTCATAAGCCTCCGGATCGGTAATGACCTGTCTCCAGAGCCCTGACTCCCCCTGATAGGATGCGATCCCGGCGCACAGCTCGCGGAAAAATCCAAGCAGCGCCGGGCGGTCCATATGATCGTCCGGCAGGCGCTCCAGCAGCTCGGATAGGGAGAACAGGCTCCAGCCGTTTCCGCGTCCCCACGGTATCCGGGTCGCCTTCCCGTATTTGAAATCAAATACGTGGCTCATCACGCCTTCCTCCGGCATGAACAGATACTCCCGGTATCTCAGAAACTGCCTTGCCGCTTCGTCCAGATAGGAGGAATCGCCTGTAATCCCGGCGTACCGCGACAAGAACGGCGTGCTCATGTACAGATCATCCGCCCACATCGTATCCGCGGAATACTCGGAAACGCACAGCCGGTAAAAAGCCCCGTCCTCCCGACGTTCCAGGCGGTTCGCCATAAAATCCGCAATGACCTCCGCGACCTTCAAATCCTCCGGACTGCCGCCGCTTTCCGCATAGGCTTCCAACATCGCGGAGCCGAAAGAACCGCAGTTGTCCAGCATCTTAATCAGTACCAGCTGATGATTGATGGACGGAAAGCCGTACGTATCCCGGTCCCAAACCGCGTATTCGTACCATGACGTGCAGATGCCGATATGTGCCCGGGCATATTCCGCAATATCCGGCCGTCCCAAGACTCGCGCGGTCTGCAGCAGACCGTACATCGTCACGCCCAGCGGATAGTCCCAACGCCCGAAGTTGGTGGCCGAGCCGGAGGTCCATTTGTTGCTCAGCATGGCGTTCTCATAGAACGGCCTGACCCGGCAGCCCGGCGCGTCCAGGGACCATCCGGTCAAACCGCGACCGTCCGCGAGCCGGAACAGCCTCTTGACCGTGCACACCTCCTCCGGCGTTTCCTCCTTCGCTGCCGCCAGCGGGCCGGCATACAACCAAGGAGACGGCGCCCCCTGTACCGGAACCGGGAGCACAAATTCCAGCTCTTCCCCCGCATGATAGGCCTGAAGCTGAAATCCCCATCCGGACGGCCCGCTGGAGCAGCGGACCAGCAAATCCCCTCGGCAGCTCGCGGCAGGCAGCTCACAGCGGAAATCTCCTCCCTCTTGAAGGTCAAGGACCGGTACAGGATGTCCGCCGATCCAGACCTGCAGCCTGCCCCAAGCACGGCCCCTAAGCTCAATCGGATCGACGGCGGCAGGCACCTTCAATCGGCTCCAGGCATACCCCGATACCGCTGCCCCCGGCAAGCCGAACATTCGCTCAAAATTCGGCTTCACCGCTTCCTGCTCGCTCCAGCCTGTAACCGGGAGCCAGCTCACGCCCGTCTCGTCTTCGCTTCCGTGAGCGTTCGGAAAGCGGCCTCTTTCGCCGAATATGCCGGCGGTCAGCGGCCCGGCATACGCCCAGCCGGCGGCCCCCTTCCGGTCCGCAAACGGGGACAGCACCTGCAGAATTCGGACCTTTCCCTCCTGGGCGCCAAAGCGGCAGCCGAATCCGGCCTCAGTCCTGCGCGCCTCAATCAACAACGTGTTCCAGCCCGGATTCAGCACCAGCGGAATGGCAATCTTCGCATCGGGCTTCATCTCGTCCTCGGCTCCTGAACGGTACATCAGCTGCTCGTTCAAATAGAAGCGGACCGGGCTGAACGGCATAATCGCGGCATCCAGCGACCGTTCATCGTCGCTCCACACCAGACCAAGCGCAAAGGCAGCATTCCCCTGCTTCGCATCCCGAAACCGGTCGCCAAAGTTAAAGTCGTAGAACCCTTCCCCGGTCTGAAGAATCCCCGTATCGGCGAACGACCGCAGCGCGAACGGAATTTCCGGGTTCGCCCCGATGTAGCGCCCGGCAATCGTCTTCAGAATGCCGGCATCATCATCGCCGAGCCAATACCGGATGCTCTCGCGGGCCTCGATATAGCTTGTCATGAAGATTCGCCTCCTTCCGTTCGGCCGTGCGCTGCCATCGGAGAAAGCTTGATGTCGATCTCCTTCACGAACGGAGTCACCACATTCAGCAGCAGCGTACGGAACCCGAGCGGATACGCCGCTTCCCGGACACCTGCCGCCGTATGCTCAAATCCGGCGCCGCTGATTTCCATCCAGTCGCCGCCAGCTTCATACCGGATGCTCCCTCCCATCCAGAACTGGGCATCCACGCCCGCAGGAGCAAGCTCACCGCCGCTAAGGGCTCCGGCAGCCGGAAAAACAAGCGAGATTTGCGACACGACGTCCTCCGGCTCTGTCGAGGAAATGACCAGCCTCCAGCCTTCGCCCGTCTCCACCACATCCACCTCCACCTTGTGCCGCTGGACATGCGTCTGCGGGCGGCAGTGATGCGGCAGCAAATACCAAGGGCTGACGTCTTCGCCTGCGCTTGCAGGCAGATCGGCTTCCGGCACCGGGCCGTTGTAGCCTTTTTCCTGTTCGCCGGATAGCCGGTATCCCTGCTCCAGCGCTGCCATCCGGCTCATCTTGACGAAGCCGGGCTCGAAATACGAGGCAAACTGCACGCCGAGCAGGCGGGCCGCACCATGTCGAAGCGAAAAGAAGGAAGACATCTCCGTGCTTACCGTCACACTGGTATGGCCCTCACGGATACGCGCCACCGGGGCGCCAAAATCCGTGTGCATCCGGCTGTAGCGGATAACACCGTGATGGCCGGCGTCTGCAAAGCCGGACAAATAGCGCTCCCTGGGAAAATCACCGTTCAGCACGATTCGGTAGTTCTCCGGCATCGGCTTCGTTTCCGCATCTTCCCGCTGCAGCCCTGGATCCAGCAGCAGCCGCACGGCGGCATTCGTCGGCGCTCCGCCGGGATGCTTCAGCAAAGCCAGCGACTGCTCGGCCATGCCTTGAAATACCGGATCCTGGTCCAGTGAGGCCATCATAAGACACGGCAGAAAATACCCCGACATATCGAAGCTTTGGCCGAAATCCTGCCGCCCGGAATATTCGGTGACGATCTCTCCGTCCGGGTGGACCAGATAGGACATCATCTTCAGGTTGGCCCGAACCGGGACCAGAAGCTCCGGACGCTTCAGCAGCCTGGCCGCATGAATCAGCATGACATCGCTGACGACGTTGTAAATCCCGTTGCTGCGCTCGGTCCACTCCCCGTCCGCCGTGGCATCCATGCCTTCCGCGAGCCACGCCCTGGCCCGCTTCAAGGCGTCCGGCGAATCAAAGAGCTCATTCAAGAAGCCCAGCGCCGCGCAGATGACCCACCGATGATTCGGCGTATGGCAGCCTCCGGTAATCAGCGCGGGCAAGGTCCGTTCCAGGAACAGGAGCATATCCGCAACCGCATCCTTCAAGTCCTCCCAGCCGTCAGCCATAAGCAGCTGCGCGGTTTGCGCGTAACCAACCACCACGAAGGCGGTATCCGGCGGGGAATGGAAATTCGTCCAGCCGGGCGATATCGTGCCGTCGCTATGCTGAGCCGCAAGCATGTAACGCGCGGCAAGCGCAAATCGACGGGCCAGCTCGTGATTGCGGTAATATTCGGAGGCCGGATTGCAAAGCGCGGCGGCCCAAATGGCCATGGCGGTCGGCGTCCCGCTGTTATGGTTGGGCGAAGGCAGCCCGCTTTCGATCGTGCGGACCCCGCCGTACCAGCGGTGCTCCGGCTCCATGATCTGGCGGTCCATCGCCTCCCGAACCCAGCTGTCGTTCACTTCAAAAACCCTGTTATACATCATAAGCTCCCCCTGATCTCCGTCATCCTTAACCTTTTACCGCTCCCAGCATAACGCCGCTGACAAAGTAACGCTGCAGCCAAGGGTACACGATCAGAATCGGTACCGTGGCAAACACGACGCTCGCCGCTTTCAGGCTTTCCGTGGCTGCTCTAATACCTGCGGAAGGTCCCTCGTTGCGGGTCAAATCCGTAATCATATTGTTCTGCACCAGCTGGTACAGCTTCAGCTGCAGCGGATAGAGCTCTTCCTTCGTGATATACAAGAGCGTGTCCTGAAATCCGTTCCAGCGCCCGACGGCATAGAACAGGCTTAGCGTCGCGATCACCGGCAAGGATAGCGGCAGGATAATCCGCAGCATCGTCCCGATCTGGCTCGTGCCGTCAATCTCGGCCGCTTCCTCGAGGCTTTCCGGAATACCGTTGAAGAAGGAGATCAGGATGATGAGATAGAACGGACTGATCAATCCCGGAAGTACCAATGACCAGATCGTATTCAACAAGTTCAAGTCTTTTACGAGGATGTACTCCGGGATGATGCCCCCGCTGAAGAACATGGTCACGATGATAATGAACATGAAAAATTTGCGGCCCTTCAGCTTCTTTTTCGTCAGCGGGTAAGCGGCAATAATCGTCATGATCATGCACATCACCGTCGTCAGCAGCGTCAGCATCACCGTAAAGCCAAGAGACCGGATCATGCTGGAATCGGAGAATACGGATTGATAAGCCTGAAGGCTGAATTCCACCGGAAACAACGTCACGTCCCCCGACGTTACCGCCCGGTTGGAGCTGAAGGATATCGCGATAATATGGAAGAAGGGTGCCAGGCAAATAAGAACGAACACCGCAAGCAGGATAATGTTTACGGTATCAAAAACACGGTTCGACACACGCTCGCTCATGAGTGAAGCTCCTTTCTGTACAACGTTAAATGATGGATTCGTCCGTCAGCTTTTTCGATGCATAGTTCGCGCCCAGCAGGAAGATCAAACCGACCACCGCCTGGAACAAGCCGACCACCGTCGCCAGCGTATACTGTCCGGATTCCAGACCCGTCCGGTACACATAGGTGCTGAGCACGTCGGAATAATCCATGACCGCTTTATTGCCGATGACGAACGGACGGTCGAAGCCGATCGCGATCATATTGCCGAGGTTGATGATGAGCAGCGTGACGACCGTGGTCTTCAGGCCCGGCAGCGTGATATGCCGTATCCGCTTGAACCGGCCCGCTCCGTCCACCTCCGCCGCTTCATACAGCTCCTTATTGATGCCGGTCAATGCCGCCAGATAGAGAATGGTTCCCCAGCCTGCGCTCTGCCACACACCCGTCGCCAGGTAAGTAATAAGCCACGTGTCTTTGTCCGTCAGGAAAGGCACCGATTCAAAGCCAAGCGCCATCAGCACGTTGTTGATCATGCCGGATTGCGTGCCGAACACCTGGTACACAATGCCGCCTATAATAACCCATGAAATGAAATGGGGAATATACAAAATCGTTTGGGATAACCGTTTAAACCATCGGATCCGGAGCTCATGCAGCATAATCGCCAGAATCAAAGGCGCCGGAAATGAAACCAGGAGGTCTAACAGATTAAGCATCAGCGTGTTGCGCAATGTTTTATAAAAATCCTGGGTTTGGAAGACTTCACGGAAGGCATCCAGCCCGATCCATTCGCTTCCGGTAATGCCCTGGAAGAAGTTGAAATCCTTAAACGCGATCTGAACGCCCCACATCGGGCCGTATTTGAAAATGATGAAATAAACCAGCGGCAGAACAAGCAGTGCATATAATTGCCAGTACCGGCGCAGATAAACGGTTCCACTCATCTGAATCATCCTCTCCTTGCTCATGACGCCGGGAACGAAGGAACGGCCTCAACGTTGACAGCCGTCCTTCCCCATATCCCGCTGCGGATTATCTTGTTATTTAGACTGCATTTCCTGATAAGCCTTGGTCCGCTCGTCGAGGATCGCCTGACCGCCGCTGACCATGTAATCCTTCATCGTGGTTTCGAAGGTTTTCTCGAAGTCTTCCGGTTTGGCCATGGCCGTCTTGACGATCATCTCTTCGTATTTCGCCTGCAGGTTCGTGCCGTACTTCGCTTCCGATTCGATCGGACGGTCAAAGTTGACCGGCTTGAACGTATCCGTCGCCGCGATTTCCACTGCCTTGCGGTGCAGATCCTGGAATCGTTCCGGGAAGTTGGTGGTCAGCTTCTCCCGGTTCTGCGCATCGTCGCCGACAAAGTTGCCGTTGGCAATAATGGCAATATCGCCGGAGTTATACAGACGGTCAATCACATCCTGAGGGGCGTCCGGCTTGATGACGGGAATGCCGTCGACCATTTCGTAGTTTTCGCCTTCCACGCCGTTTTGCAGAGCCAGCAGATTCTCAGGGGCGGCCATCCAGTTCAGGTATTTTATCGCTTCGACCGCATGCTTGCTTGTTTTCGGGATCATGATGTACATGCCGTTTGGCGCGTACTCAGGCTTTGCGTGCTTGCCTTCGGAGTTGGTGAACGGGTCCACCGGCTCCAGCTTGGCATCCGGCTGGTTTTTCAGCAGCGTATCATAGGTGCCGTCCGCGTAATACAGGTTCGGATAATCCTCTGTCAAAAAGCCTACGAGACCGTTTGTCACATCCTGGGTCAGCTGCTTCTTGTCCTCGTCCAAACTGAAATCGCGGCTCATCAGCCCCTCATTGTACAGCTTGTTCATGAATTGGAGCGCATCCTTGAAGCCCGGCAGCAGAGTCGGGTAGTCGTTGGCCCCGAGCTTTTGAATCAACGTGTACTTCTGCTCCTCCGTGGTCGGCTGGATAAAGGACCAGATCAGCGGATCATATTGCGCCGGTTCGATCGTCATGCCGAAAGGAATAACCTTGCCGCCGGTTTCCCCGGGATCCTTTTCTTTAAAAGCCTTCAGCACCTCGTACAGCTCCTCCGTCGTTTGAGGAACATCCATGCCGAGCTTATCCAGCCAGTCCGTGCGGATAAAGGAAGAATACTTGCCCAGGAATGCCCGTTTTCCGGGAACGGCGAACTGCTTGCCCATGTACTGGCCGTAGCTCATCGCGTCCTCATCGAGAAACGCCTTCAAGTTCGGGCCATGCTCGTTGATCAGATCGGTCAGCTCCGTCAAACCGCCCTGCTCGGCATAACGGTTGAAGGTGGGCGTGTCATACGTAAACACGATATCCGGCACGTCGCCGCCGCTGGCCATGAGAACATTCAGCTTCTTGATTTCTTCCGAACGGGGTACCGGTACGAATTCCATCTTAATGTTGTTAGGGGTTCCAAAGTTGTCCTGGATATATCTCGTAAGGTAACTGTCGGTGATGGTGTAAGGCTCCGGCGTATTGCCGCGGTCGAAGATCTCGACCTTCAGCGTGACCTGCTTACCATCATTGGATCCGGAGCTTCCGCCTGAGGCATCGGTGCTGCCGCCCGATTTTGATGAGCATCCGGATAATACGACCGTTCCGGCCATCAGCATCACGAGCGAGAGCTTAGCGAGCTTGCCCCACGTTTTCTTGCTTGCCGCCATAGTTACATCCCCTTTTCGTTTAAATATGTCCCTGCCGATTCGCGCCGATCTTTTTTAATGAAAATGTCCTGCGGGGACAGCCGGGAATCCAGCCTCGCCTGCCACCAGTGTAAGCGCTTAACCTTTTGGGTGTCCTCAGTATGCCTTAGCGGCCGGCGAATGACAATAAACCAAATTCCAAACGCTACAAACCCCGCGGTTACAAGGTTTTTCGGATATCGAATGACTGTTTTCGCATAATAAACCGATTTCTAATGATGGCTGAATACCCTGCTGCACCGGCGTTTGCTGCCAAGCTGCGACTCCCGATCCAGTGTGATTGACAGGCTACGATATGCCCGATATTCGTAAAATACGAAACGGGTGCAGCTTCCGCTTTGGAATGTTCTGCACCCGTTGCTTGATCCATATATACGATAAACCGTTTTCGTAATCCAAACCGCTTTCTAGGAATCCGAACCCTTCGTCATCCAAACCTCCTTCTAGGAATCCAGACCGTTTTCTTCATCCAACCTCCTTCTAGGAATCCAGACCGTTTTCTTCATCCAACCGCCTTCTAGGATTCCAGCTCCGTACCCGGCGAGGCCTTCATCTTGAGCTTGCGGTAATCCCCCGGCGTCATCCCCACCGTCCGTTTGAACACCCGGCCGAACGTTATGGCGTTGGCATACCCGATTTTCTCCGCAATTTCCTGGGTTGAAAGCTCGGTATTCGCCAGCAGCTCTTCCGCCCGCTCCATCCGCAGTTGCACCAGAAAATCGACGAACTTCATATTGTATTCCATTTTAAACAGATAGCTTGCATACTTTCCGGAGATCTGGAAACGGTCGCTGAGATGCTTGAGGGATAAATCCGGATCCTCAAAATGCTCCTCGATATAATGCTTCATCTCGCTGATCATGGCACGATAGCTTTTCGTTTCGCTGAGCGCTACGTAAGTGCGGTATATTTCCGTTAAGTGGTCACTGATGCTGATCTGCAGCTCATCCAGGGTCGCTGCGCCGGCAAGAACTGGCTCCATGCCTTCCGACAGCTGGCTGCGCAGCTCGTCGGATAACGCGCCGACCTCCCGGGAGAGGAGCTGAAGCATGCTTTTGACCAGAGAGCGGATGATATCATCCTTAAGCCGCTCTTCCTTGAACGAAACGAACATGTTCTTCAGCCGGGTTCTCCACCCTTCGTTATTTAAGCGGAAGTCCTTCACCAGCTCCGAAATCTCCGTCAGATAAGGAAGCAGATGGCTTAAATCGCCTTTGGACAGCTCGTCGCCGACCAGCACGGCATGCTCGCCCATCGCCAATCGGTGGCCAAGCGCCTCCGAGGCGGAGCGGTACGATGAACCGATCTCATGGAGGCCGGCAACCTTGCCGCCCAGTCCAAAGCTCACCGACATGCGGAGCTTGTCCTCAACCCAGCCCCTGCATTCCTCGGCAGCGTGGATCAGACCCTCGCGGTAGTCGCCTTCACCTTCGGGCAATGCGATCAGAATACCGACGCGGCTGCCGGTAATCCATTCGAGCCAGCTGTGGAAGCCGGCGTTGCGTGAGATTTCCTGGAACACGTTCATCAGCGCAAACTTCAGCACGTTCTGGTCACGTACGGTATGAACGTCCTGAAAGCCGCTGTAATCATTGATTTCGCCAAGCATCATGGCATAACCGGCCGTCTTCGCCGGCAGCTGCATCGGAGCCAGCTCGGCCATCCGGGATTGCAGCTCCTCCTCGGGCTTCTGCCCGCTGATCAGGTCCATAAACAGCTGGCTGCGCTGAAGCTGAAGATTCTCGTGCTGCTTTTTGTCATAATCCATGGACCTGCTGATCAGGCTTTCAAGCGCACTGTCGATCATGGACAGCTCATCCTTGGCCGCCTGCGGCATGCTGAGCTGAATGGACTCCACGCGGTTCATCAGCGCTTTGATCGGCTGATAGTTCCGTCTGGTAATATAAACGATGTAGATAATGGCGAGCACCACGGTCACAAAGCCGATCACGATCCAGATGTAGGACACGACCGACACCCAGGCATAGAGCTGGCCCGCCCGGAGGCCGCTTTCAAACGTCCACCCCAGCTGATCCGATTGCAGCGTCGTCAGCACCTTGCCTTCTTTGGCCCGGTTATCCCCTCCCATTCGGGACGCTTCGAAGATCAGCTCTCCGCCGGAGTCCAGAATATTCAAAAAGGAAACGCTGTCATTTATCATCGGATTGATCATCTGCTCCACCCGGTAGATGCCGACGTTGATTACAAGCAGACCCTGAGTGCCGAAGGGGAGCGGCAAATTTTTATGCATGGAGATGACCTGCTTCGGCTTGCTTTCGCCCAGGCCCGTCATGGAGCGCACGGCCGACCAGCCCCGGTAATCGGGCTCCTTCAGAGCTTGCTCGATGAACGACCGGTCCGGGAACGATTGGAGCGGACTCTGGCCGCTTGTGGTTAGCACCGACTGATCCGAATGGCGGTACAAATAGACCGATTCTATCAGACCGCTTCCCGTCTGCAGTCCGCGCAGGCGCTTCACCAGCGAGTGCATCAGGTTCTGATCGGATGAAGGGTCGCTGAACAGATAGCTGGAGTAGAGGGAGCTGGTCTCCACTTCGTTCAGCACGTCCATTTCAATGGCATTGATAGAGCGGTCCAGGTCTTCCATAATAAACCGCGTGGAAATCCCGTTCGCCTTGGCCGCCTCTTCACGCGAGGCTTCGTTGAACATAATGAAAGAAAGAAACACGATGATCGTAATCGTAATGAGGAAAATGGGAAAATAGGAGAGAAGCAGCTTGCGATACCAGTTGTGCTGCAAAGGGTTCAGTCCTTTCTCTTCCAGGTTAAGCGTTTTACTTATGCTTGTGCTATATTGTAGCACGTTCTTGTCTCTCTCTGAAAGAGGGGTGTCCCTGGTGAAAGGACCTCTGGATGAAGCTGCTGCCTTCAGACGACAATCTGGACGCTAAAAAAAGGAGTGATGCCCGCACCGGCATCACTCCTTCTTATTCACACGCTTGGGATCGCTTGGTTCGAACGTTGTGCGTCCTCGCGCTTTATTTCCTTTATGGGATCGCTATGCTGCAAACGCTGCGCGTCCTCTTATCGTTCAGGGGATCGCTCACTCGCTAGCTACTTACACACCCTTACAAGCTTCCTTTATTTCACCAGCTGCCCCCGCGTTACGCCGAGCTGGTTGGTCGCCTTCAGCGTTTTCCACACCTGGGTTCCGCTGATCTCTCCGCGAAGAGCACGGTTGTACAGATCGATGACCTGATGAACCTGCTCCGGCGTTTCTTCCAGGAATTCCACCCGGTAGCGCGGCACGCCGAGCTCCATGAAGTTCGAGAGGTATTCCGCACCGGACTGCTCAATGGCGTTGTATACCGTGTTGCGGCAGCCTTCGTCCACGCGCACCGGATGGGACATGCCGATCCGGTCCTGCAGCGATGCCCGATGCGCCTCGCACGGACGTCCGCAGTTCGTGTAATCCGTGCCTTCGCTAAGGAAGGTACAGTACACGCAGTGCTCGGTATGGAACATCGGCAGATGCTGATGAATGACGATCTCCAGCTTCGACGTGTCCGCCTTGCGGAGAAGATCCACCATCTGCTGGATGTTCAGGTCATAGGAAGGCGTGACGACGTCGCAGCCGACTTCGGTGAACAGGTCAACCGTTTTGTGGTTGGCAATGTTCAGGGAGAAGTCGCCGATCAGCCGGGGATGCTTCGCCCCCGGGTTCTCCATCCGGTGGCGCAGGTAGAAATACAGCGCCCCGGTGTTGCGCACCAGCACGGCGTCCGGCTGGAGGCGCAGGATGTTGTTATGGTAGCCGTTCTCGCCCGGCATGTGGATGCGCGGCGTAGCCAGCGCAATCTGCTTGCCGGCTGCCCGGACGGCTTCCACCGCTGCCGGGAACTGCTTGATGAACTCGAAGTCGGCGTAGATCATCTCGACGCCGGCTTCGAGCGCAGCCTGCACCTGCGGCAGGCTGCGGCACAGCGCGGTCAGCTGCGCTTCCCCGCGCGCCACCGGCGCTGCAGGCGAAGCTGCATCGCCATAAACCTCCACCGCCCGCTTCACGTACACGGGCGGCTTCGGCCGCTCGCCCGCAAGCTGTTCCACCGCACGGCGGCGGATGCTGTTCAGCTCGCGAATCGGCACAATGACGTCGCCGTACAGGTCGACGTCCAGCTCCTCGAGCTGGAACACCGTTCCGCCCAGGCGGCCCAGCTGCTCCTCGAGAATCTCCCGATTCAGGGGCCGCTTCTGGGCGACTTCCAGCTCCAGCTCGGAATCCACCTGGACCGTCGTGCCCTTCTGCACATCGGTCCACCAGGTCGACAGCGGCTGTCCCGGACGTCCGCTCACCCGCACATGCACCGGGAACACCCGGTACGGCTTGTCCGTCTCGAACGTCTGGCGGAGGCGCTTGTCCAGCGCCGGATCGCTCGTCTTCCAGATCCGGTCGCCGACGTGGACCTTGCGCAGATCCACATCGCTGCGGCCCGGCACGATATCGATGATCCAGCCCTCCTGCGCCTCGCCCTCCAGCTTGACGCCTTTACGGCGCACGTCATAGACGCGTCCGCCTTCTTCCTTCTTCGTCGGGTCGCCTGCATCGAATACGATGCCGTCGCCGCGCTTCAGCGGCGCTTCCAGCTTGCAGACGACGCCGTCGCGCAGGATCTGCTCCACCCGGCCGAGATACACGCCGCGGCTTTTCGGGAATGTGCCCTCAACCAGCTTTTTATTATTCGTGCCTTCCAGGAAACCATGCGTGAAGCCGCGCGAGAAGCTCTGCTGCAGCTCGCGGACCTCTTCCTTGCTCGGACGCGCATCCTCGCCGTCGAAATAACGGTCAATGGCTTTCCGGTACTTGCTCACGACGTTCGCCACATATTCAGGGCTCTTCAGACGGCCCTCAATCTTGAAGGAGGTCACGCCCGCTTCAATCAGCTCCGGCATCAGGTCAATCGCCGCCAGATCCTTCGGAGACAGCAGGTATGCCACATCGCCCATCGGCTTCTGCTCCCCGTCCACGATCAGATCATACGGCAGGCGGCATGCCTGCGCGCACTCGCCGCGGTTGGCCGAACGGCCGCCCCACATTTCGGAGGTCAGGCACTGTCCCGAGTACGACACGCACAGCGCGCCATGCACGAACACTTCCATCGGCAGCTTCGCTTGCTCGCCAATTTTTTGAATTTGCTTCAGATTGTTCTCCCGTCCCAGCACGACCCGCTCCATATTGAACGGCTTCGTGAACTCGACCGCCTCCGGCGACGTAATCGTCATCTGGGTCGAACCATGTATCGGGAAATCCGGCGAGATTTCGCGGATCAGCTTCACGAGCCCCAAATCCTGCACGATCACCGCGTCCACGCCAGCGTCCACGCACGCATCGATCAGCTCCTTGGCATCCTCCAGCTCGTTCTCAAACACCAGAATATTAAAGGTCAGGAACCCCTTTACCCCGTAGCTGTGCAGGAACGCCATAATCTCCGGCAGCTCGTCCATCCGGAAATTGTTCGCCCGCGCCCGGGCGTTAAACTTCTCGACGCCGAAAAAGATCGCATCCGCGCCGTTCGCCACGGCCGCGCGCATGCAATCCCAATCGCCTGCCGGCGCCAGCAGCTCCACGTCTTCTCTTCGCAACGCTTTTATGTCCATCGATATCCTCCATCAACCGGCGCCAGGCCGGCATGCTATATATACTTTCTTCTTGTGCTCTACGAAAAGGCGAAAGCAGTTAATCAAGACGGTCTCCTGTCTCTTCCCTGCATTCTGCCCCTCATCAAACACCGTTCATTTTCATAGAATATACGACGATTCGTTATACGATCTATTGTAAAAGCATTGAAAGCTTTTCAACTTATCTAGTGTACCAGAAGTCGGGCCTTGCTTCTACCTGCTTGCTTGATTTCCACCGTTTTAATAGTGTTGCCAGAATCCGCACGCGACTTTCCCTTACTCTGCCCCCTCCAGGACAAAATCCATACTCGCCAGCCGCTTGCCGTTAACGATAATATGAAGCCGATGGTCACCGGAATAGAATCGCCGCGTGGAAATCAGCTTAAACGACTGCTTCTTCTCCACCGTCCAGCTTCCCGGCGCATACCGCTTGTCCGAGCATTTGTAGCGCTTGGGAGCCAGCTTGCCGCTCGCCTTCATATAATCGATCTCATAATCGATCCGCAGGGATACTGGACTTCCCGTATCGTTCACAACCTGAAAGCTGAATTCCAGCTCCTCCCCTACTGCGATCAACGGGCGTTTGATTTTGAGCTCGCGAACTTCGATGCCCTCCAGCTCCTCAAGCTCCTGATAGCCAAAAATCGCAAGCGCCCGGATATCCCCCTTGCGCAGCAAGCTCCTGAGAGCATGCCGGACGATCCAGTCCGTCAGCGGATGCTTGCCGTACCAATTCGTGGCCAGCTCCAGCACCAGCTCCGGGTGATCCTTCGATATATCGTTCAGATGGTTCGCCACGCTTTTTCTGACATACAGCGACGGATCCTCTTTAAGCCGCTCCAGGATCGGCAGCGCCGGCCGCGGGTCGCGGATCAGGCTTGGCAGCTGGGAAGCCCACGGCAGACGGGGTCTGATGCCTTCGCTCGCAAGCCGCCGCAGATGCTCGTCATCCGACTCCGCCCACGTCGCCATCTGCGCCAGCATTCGCTCCTGGTCCCGGATGATGAAAGTGCGCACCGCAAATTCGGCAGTCGAATAATGCGTGAATACAGCCAAAGCCTCCATCGACGTATCCCACTGATCCATCCCGTTCAACTCCACGTAATCCGGGAAGAAAATATACTCCACGCCCCGGAAAAACGGAGCAGCCTGCGTCAATATCGTAACCGCCTCCGGATAAGAACCAGGCAGCACTTCAGTTAGCGCCACCGTAATATGGCGGACGCGCTGCTTGAACTCCTCTTGCTCCCAGGCTTCATTATGAATCAGCCCCAGAAACCGGCCTTCATTGAACTCGTTATATACCTCTCCGATTCGTCCCGCCACCGCTTGCAGCAATTCCGCTGTATATAAATCCTTTAAGGTTTCTCGCATGTCGATCTCCTTATGAAAAAAATTTTCGCTATCATTTCCTGCCCATTTTCGCTCCATCCAAAGGGCGATAATTGCGCCAGCCCTGCGGCTTCCCGCCCGTAATCCCTCACGCCCTGCGACCGGAAGCGCCGTGCTCGGCGCCCTTCCCATTCCATATCATGTGGTGTAGGATGAAATTATTAGACGCCTGTCGCTGAGGAAGGTACCTGGATGCTTGGGATGATTCCAGTTTACCAAATTTGGGGGGCGTTTTGCTGTACGGGTCTTGTTCGGGGCAAATTCGATTGCCATTTTCTTTAATCTTTTTTTATCAGGAGTTCCAGAGCTTTTTCATACATACCGCATTTTGCATAGGAGACAGGGGGGGATTCAGCATCCGCAGAGGAAGATGAACGAATCATGCACATCAGGAGATGAAGAAGACATGGAAAGTTGGAAGAAAAATTTATGGATTCTATGGTTCGGTTCTTTTATCGTTTCATCAAGCTTCTCGATGGTCATTCCCTTTCTCCCGCTGTTTCTGATTGAGCTCGGCGTTACCAAGCATACGGAAATGTGGTCGGGCCTGCTGTTCAGCTCGGCTTTTTTTGCCGGCGCGCTCTCCTCACCGTTCTGGGGAGCGGTCGGCGATAAATACGGCCGTAAACCGATGATTATTCGGGCGGGCTTGGTGCTCTTCGTCATCTATGTGCTGATGGCGTTCGTCACGAACGAGTATCAGGTGCTGATCCTGCGCCTGCTTCAGGGGCTGCTGTCCGGGTTTATCCCGGGGGCCATTGCCATTGTCGGCACGAATACCCCTGAGAAAAAAGTCGGCTACGCGCTCTCCATGATGTCGACGGCAACCGCGACCGGCGGCATTATGGGACCGATGATCGGCGGTACCCTCGCCTCCCTCTTTAGCAACCGGATGGCGTTCGGACTAGCCGGGGGGCTCTGCTTTATCGCTACGCTGCTCGTCATTTTCTGGGTCAAGGAAGAGAAATTCGTGCCGAGCAAGGAGCGGGTGTCGGTAATGAATACATTTAAAGTCGCCGGTCATAACAAAGCGCTGCTGACCGTGCTGGCGCTCACCCTGCTGACGCAGTTTTCCGTCATGACGATTGAGCCCGTGCTGCCGCTGTATATCGCGCAGATCGGCGGCTCGTCGAGCCATACCTCCATGATTGCCGGCTTCGTCTTTTCGATCGTGGGTATTGCCAGCATTCTGTTTGCCGCACGCTGGGGGCGCCTGGCCGACAAAATCGGCTTTCACAAAGTGCTGCTGATCGGTCTCCTTGCCAGCGGCATCGGGTCTCTGGCACAGATGCTGTTCAGCAATATTTGGGCGTTCTCCGCCATCCGCTTTGTCTATGGGGCCTTCTTCTGTGCCGTATTCCCGGCGCTTAACGGCCTGGTTGTCCGCAACACGCCAAGCGAGTTCAGGGGCCGGGCGTTCAGCCTGAGCCAGACGGCAAACCAAATTGGCGGCATGGCCGGTCCGCTCTTCGGCGGTCTGGTCAGCGGCATCTTCAACATTCATTCCGTATTCATGATGACCGGCATATTGATGCTGATTACGACGGTGATCACGTACTGGACGATGCGCAATTCTGGACAGTCTCCCCTGCCCGCCAAGAACAAAACATCCGCATCTTCCTAAGGTGGAAACTTTATTATACAGAGAAGGAGCGAGGAGTCTTTCATGCGCCCCGCTCCTTTCTTTTTACAATGACCCATTCCGTGATTTCCACATGCTAATGCTCGGCCACTTCCACTCTTACACATGCATAAGCTTGTCCGCCTCATCCCACGGTACCGCATAGCCCGCTCCCTTCGCGCAGAAGATGGAGGATGAGGTGTACTCGGGGTCGGCATTTTTGTCGTACCCGATTCGGCGGATCACCTCTTCTTCATTATAGCAGCGGTCATAACCGCCGTAGGTCAGGGTGATCGCTCCCCTCCCCTTCGTATAGGCCGCCAATTCCATCGCATAATTCATCAGGGTAGAGACCGGGGCGGTGCCAGTGACCGTCACTTTGTCTCCCGTCGTGTCCGGCGGCTCGAACGTCGCCTTGGCCTGTGTCAGATCCGACAGCAGCCGGCCGATGTGCTCGAGCTCCACTTTGATTTTGAACTGATAGTACGGCTCCAGCAGCAAACTCGTCGTTTTCTCCAGCCCTTGTCTGAGCGCGCGGAAGGTCGCTTCGCGAAAATCCCCGCCATGGGTATGCTTGTTATGCGCCCGTCCTTTTAACAGCGTGATCTTCATGTCGGTCAGCGGAGAGCCCGTGAGCAGTCCATGATGCTCCCGCTCGCCGATGTGCTGGGCAACGAGATGCTGGTAGTTCACCGGCAGCATGTCGGGATGGCATGCGTTCGCAAACACGATGCCGCTGTTCTGCTCTCCCGGCTCCAGCTTCAGATGAACCTCCGCATAATGCTTGAGCGGCTCGAAATGCCCGCTGCCGATGCTCGGATGGGCGATCGTTTCTTTATATAATATCTCCGGCTCGGCGAATCCGATCCGGTGTCCGAACCGTTCGTCCACGATCCGCTGCAGCACCTCCAGCTGAATGGTCCCCATGACATGGAGATGGATGCCCTGGGAAGCCTCATCCCACTGGACGGACAGGGAGGGATCCTCAGCATCCAGCAGCCGGAAGATCCGCAGCATGTCCTTCGGATGGACCGAGGAATCGAACTGTACCTTCGATTTCAGCGTAGGCACGAGCTCATAGACCGTTCTGCCGCCAAGCGCCCCCAAGCCGTCCCCGGCCGATGCCGATGACAGCCCGGTCACCACGAACAAGTCCCCGGCGCTGACCTCATCGACCATGGTAAATTTCTTGCCGTGAACCAGGCGAATTCCGGTGATCTTCTCCCGCATGCCGGCAGGGCCGCCGTGATAGGTAACTTCATCCCGTACACGCAGCTTGCCGCTCAAAGCTTTTATATAGGTCAGCCTGGTTCCCTGATCGTCATGGCGGATTTTGTACACCCGGCCGGAGAACTCCGCCTCCCTGTCATAATCGGTATGAAGGAGGCTGTCCAGCTGGAGCAGAAAGTGGGACACGCCGATATTTTGCAGAGCCGAGCCGCTAAAGCACGGGAAGATTCGTCCATCGTGAATCATCTTTCTCATTGCACTCAGCCATGTGCCCGCATCGAACCCTTGGTCGATATACTGCTCCAGGAGTCTCTCGTCCCGCTCGGCAACGGCCTCTGCCAGAGAGGGCGACATCCCGCCTTCATGCAGCTTGTCTCCCTCGGAAATCAAACAGACATCTTCAGTAAGCTCCCGCCTGATCTCTTCGAGCACCCTTTCGGGATCTGCACCCGTCCGATCGATTTTATTCAGGAAAAAGAAGGTCGGCACCTCATACTTGCGCAGCAGCTGCCATACCGTCTCCGTATGGCCTTCCACGCCTTCCACAGAACTGATCACCACGACGGCCGCATCCATGACTTGAATGGCCCGCTCCATTTCCGGCGAGAAGTCGACATGGCCGGGCGTGTCGATCAGATAATAGGTCGAGCCTTGAAACGGCATGATCGCCTGATCCGCAAAAACCGTAATGCCCCGCTCTTTTTCAATATCGTGGTTATCCATATAAGCGTTCCGGTGATCCACCCGTCCGCGCTCCTGAATGGTATGTGTTAGATATAGAAGCTGCTCCGCCAGCGTGGTTTTGCCTGCATCCACATGGGCGAACAGACCGATCGTTTTGTTCATGCGATCCCCTCATTCCTCTACCCGGTATTCGTGCCTAGCAAGTCGGTGTTATTGTATCACAGCGGGCAGTCGGCAGGAACTGTCGTAACGGCAGTCGTAATCGCTATTGCCAGCAGGCGCCCAGGCATCTTTCACTTAGAACGCATTCCGTTTTGATGGCTTCGATCGGTTCGATTGGATTATTTCCGAATCCATTCCCTTTCTCCCCCTCATCCTCCCGGTTCACCCAACACAAGCTCCATAGCAAAAAAAAAAACGCTGTTCCTGTACAAAAAAAATCGCCGTCCCTGCACCAAATGGTGCTCTTGGGGACGGCGATTCGGCCCGGGCCGAGATCGCCCTTAATTCCATCCAACTCCTCATCATCTTGGAACCTCATAAGGTTAACTCATTATCCCGGCACTCCAGCGCCATAGCCCTGCGTGGACATTACTTAACGAACTCAAAGGAGGACAGCGTCCGGTCGAGCGCAGCCTGCTGGGCTTCGGTTGCATTGGCATCATTCAGCGTGGTGATGATCGTATAGGTGATGCCGCCATTCTCGAATACCAGCTCCCGGGTCGTATATTCAATGCCATTTTTGACCTGATGCACATTGAAGGACACCGCCGGAACACCGGCAACCTTCGTCTGCTCGATCCCCAGCAGCTTAAGCGATGCGCCCGGCACAGATGCGGCTTCATTGTAGTAACGCTTCAGCTGGCTAACCACGTATTCCTCGGTTGTGTCCTGCTGGACCGCAAGCTCGAACCGGCCTCCGGCAAATGCATATTCGATATTCTCCTGCTCGAACTGGTCGCGCACCGGCTCCCAATACTTTGGAATATCAATATGATAGCGATATGTCCGGGAGCTCTTCGCGCTCATCCGCGTTTTGTCCGTGAGGAAGCCTTCTTCACCGATTCGTCCGAAGTTCTCCGGCACCGCCTCATAATCGATTTCCACCGATTCCAGCACCTTCTTCCAACTCGCGGCCGTGGCTTCCTGCCCTTCCGGCACCGCATATTCCAAATAGTAGCGGTAGCCGTTCTTCTGAACCATCACTTCATACTCCGTGATCCACTTGTCGCCGTACGTATACCGCACTTCCTGAACCTGTCCCCGGACCCCTGAAATTTCGACAGGCGTTACGCCAATAATCTGGTACGCATCCTTCACGAACGACTCCGCGAACCAATCCTGAAGCCGCTGCGCCCAGGCTGCCAGCGTGCCGTTCGCTCCGGCCGGCGCCGATGTGACCGATACGGACAAGTATCCCTGTTTCTCGGCCCCGTACAGCATCTCCCGATTGTCGATCTGCCAGCCGGCCGGCACCATCAGGCGGATGCCGTATTCTGCATTGCCGGCCTCGCGCAGCCCGTTCACGACCGTCGAGATATCTTTAAGCGACTTATCCGATCCGTTATACGAGGTACGGAACGAACCGAGCAGCCCTGCATGCTTATCCATATCACGATAGTGGACCGCCTCCGCATCCGCAAAATACAGCTCGTACAACTTTTTGTTGTCATAATACTGCCGGCTTTCCCACAGCACGCCGTCCACGTCGCGGGACACAATGCGGGCATATGGCAGCGCTCCGGCTTCGACCTTCTCCTCGTGCAGCACGATGTCGCCGGATGCCTCGACCTCCTTCACCAGCTGTTCGAGGAGATCATCCGTGTCCAGCTCCACCTCTTGCGGGGTTACATGCACCTCCAGGTAATAGCGGCCCGCGGTGTCATTGAATGCAGTCCCGCTCTCATCATCCGAGCCTCGCCCGACCATCATCCAGGACGGGTAATTGATGCTCCAGCCGTAATAGCTGTTGCCGATTCGGGTCTTGCCGTTGCTTGTGTTGATCGCATCCTCATCGCGCTTCTCTTCCTTATCGGTAACGGTCAGGCTGATCGACAGCTTTCCTTGAGCCGAGGTTACCTTAGCGCCGATCCCTGAGGCCACATTCCGCAGCGGTACCATGAGCGTTCCCGAGACCATCGTCGGGGCAGCCGGCAGCTGCACCTTCTTGCCGTCGATCCAGGCCGTCTTGTTATCGATCACAAGCACGACCGTGTGGGGCCCCTGCAGCAGCCGAACCCGATTCTCTCCTTCAAGCCGAATCTCGGTGCCAAACGCTTTCTTGAACACGCTTAGCGGCACCATCAGCACGCCTTGCTTCACAACCGGCTTCGCGATTTCGTACGCATTGCCGTTGACTGAAGCCTTGCTGCTGCCGCTCTGAATCGTCAGCACCCGCTTCTCCGATGCCGCATCGCCCCATGCCGGAATCGATAATGCTGCCAGCAGTACCGCCGATGACAAAGCTCCGACAGCCATCTTTCTCAGCCCGCGCGATATTCCGGTTCTCTCTCCCTTGATCATGCGCTTTCGCCTCCCTCATCGTCAGTCGATACAGCGGAAGCGCCGTCCCGGCTGAGCTTCAGGCTGACGTTTACAATATCCCCGTCCCGCTGCATCAGCAGGCGAACCTGCTGTCCCGGCGTGTAGGACTTCAGCCGCTCATTAATATCCACCACGGAGTAGACACGCTTTCCATTGATGCCATACAGCACGTCTCCCTCCGCTATTCCAGCCTTCTTGGCCTCGGCGGACAGCACCTTGGTAACCGTCAGCGGGTCATCCGAAGGCAGCCCGACAATGGCGGACCAGCTTTCCTCCAGCTCCAGCCCAAGCGTGGCTCTCCGAACCTCGCCGTACTTCAGCAGATGATCGACAACATACCGGACGGTTTCCGCCGGAATGGAGAAGCCCATGTTTTCGATGCCGACAGCGGCGAATTTCTTGCTATTGATGCCAATGACCTCGCCCTTTAAATTGACAAGCGGTCCTCCGCTATTTCCCGGATTGATTGCGGTATCCGTCTGAATCAATCGGTAGGAGCCGTCAACGCTCCGGTTCAGCCCGCTGACCACCCCGACCGAGGCGGAGTTCCGAAGCGAGAACGAGATCGGCGTACCGATTGCAACGACCGTCTCACCAACCACTGCCTCCTGGGCGGTTACCGCGAACACGGCTGGCTTGAGGGACTTGGCGTTGATTTTGACGAGTGCGATATCACTCTTCGGATCGCTAAAAACAGCCTTTGCCTTATAGGACTTGCCGTCGGACGTAACGACGGTAATGCCGCTTAGCCCGTCCACTACATGGGCGTTCGTTACGATCCAGCCGTCCGCTTTCCAGATGACGCCCGTTCCGTGCGCCAGATTATATCGATCATCCACTTCGCCCGGTGTTCCCTGGGCCACTTTACCGATAATGCCCACTACCGACGGCGATAATCGGCTAATCACGCTTGGTACCGTTTCTGGCTCGTATGTACTCTTGACTATAAAACTTTCTGTCGCTGCAGCCTCCCCTTCCAGAATGGCCCCATGGCTTCCTAGCATGAGCGCAGTGCTCAGCAGCAGCGCCGTTGATACTTTGTATCCGCGTCTCTTCATTTGTTCACCTGTTCCTCCCCGGTCCCATCCTCGATCCCGTTTCACGGTCACTCCTATAATTTATCATATTTTTCCATATGCAACCATGACTTTAAGACCTATATCATGTGCACTATTGAACGGAATGCAAGACAGGTGCGTAATAATTTCTGCCAATACGATTGTAGTGTTGCATCCCCTCCTGTTCCCGCATCAACTCGCAAAACGTCAGCCGTCCACGGACCCTCAATCTAGTTTCTAAACATTGCCCGGTATATCAGCCGATCAGAACACAAAAAGACGCTCTCCCTGCTCCATGCAGGCGGCGTCTTGTTTGTATGTATTATCCCTTCGTCATGACCATTCATTACGATCGTCCGTACGCGGTTTAACTATTTGAACCAACCGGTAACCATCGCGTAGTCCGAGTACAGGAACACGAGCAAGCTGACGATACCGAAAGCGATTGCGAATTTATTTTTTTGGCGGGCCATCAACAAGCGAACCACACCAACAAAAATGAGAATGGTGAACAGGATCATAAAGATATCGAAATACTTGAACTTGGCAGTTGCATCCGATACAGCTGCAAGGAACATGAGACGTACCTCCTCGTGAGTTTCTTTCTCGGGCAAATTTGCATATCTTCTTCTATGTTATCCGTGAGTCCGCCAAGATGCAAGTCCCAGTGACCACAAAATGAAAAAAAGTCATAGAAATTTCTCATATTTAACCAGTCACTTCGTTTTTGGCGTGAAAATAATCATATTCTTGGGGCTTGGTAACATAACACAAAGGCCGCTACAATGGCGGATTGTTCTTCGATCATTGTTATATCCTGGAACAGGAATGGCCCTATCCTGAAGGTAAAATCAGCATAAGCTGCCATCCTTAGGATGACCGCTTATGCCGGTCATTTATTCGTTTAGCTTCAGGCCAACGTTCGGATTCTGAATCCATTCCGCATCCTAATAAAAAGAGCGCCCGATGATCCATTCATCGGGCGCTCGGCAAGGATTCAAGAAGCGGCAGCTCCTTAACGGGCAGCCTCTACCTTATTCAGCTCCGCCGTCCGCTTCGTGTCACGTTCCAATACCGGCTTCAGATATTTGCCTGTGTAAGACTGAGGCACCTTCACGATGTCCTCCGGCGTTCCGGTAGCGATGATGGTGCCGCCGCCGCTTCCGCCTTCCGGACCAAGGTCAATGATATAATCCGCCGTCTTAATGACATCCAGGTTATGCTCAATGACCAGCACCGATTCGCCGGAATCGACTAACCGGTGAAGCACGGTAAGCAGGCGGTCGATATCGTCCACATGCAAGCCCGTGGTCGGCTCATCCAGAATATACATCGTCTTGCCCGTACTCCGGCGATACAGCTCCGAAGCCAGCTTCACGCGCTGTGCCTCCCCGCCGGAGAGCGTCGTGGCCGGCTGCCCGAGCGTAATATACCCGAGACCGACATCCATCAGCGTCTGCATCTTTCGGTGGATCTTCGGAATGTTCTGGAAGAACTCGGTGGCATTCTCCACCGTCATCTCCAGCACTTCCGATATATTTTTGCCTTTATACTTAACCTCAAGCGTCTCCCGGTTATACCGTTTACCCTTGCATACTTCGCATGGCACATAAATATCCGGCAGGAAGTGCATCTCGATCTTGATGATGCCGTCGCCGCGGCAGGCCTCACAGCGGCCGCCCTTGACGTTGAAGCTGAAGCGGCCTTTCTTGTATCCGCGTATCTTCGCTTCATTCGTCTGGGCGAAGATATCCCGAATATCGTCGAACACGCCGGTATAGGTGGCCGGGTTCGAGCGCGGCGTACGACCGATCGGCGACTGGTCGATATCGATCACTTTCTCGACATGCTCAAGTCCCTTGATCTCACGATACTGACCCGGGCGTACTTTCGCTTTGTTCAAATCCCGAGCAAGCGTCTTGTACAGAATCTCGTTCACCAAGGTCGATTTCCCTGAACCGGACACGCCGGTTACCGCCGTAAAGACGCCAATCGGAAACTTAACGTTGATGTTCTTGAGGTTGTTCTCCTTCGCTCCCTTGATTTCGAGCCAGCGTCCATCCGGCTTCCGGCGTTCCAGATTAACCGGGATGAACTTGCGGCCGCTCAAGTATTGGCCTGTCAGAGAATTCGGGTCCTCCATAATTTCCTTCGGCGTTCCTTGGGCAATAACCTGCCCGCCATGAATGCCTGCACCCGGACCGATATCGATGATATAATCGGCAGCCATCATCGTATCCTCGTCATGCTCAACGACGATGAGCGTGTTCCCTAGATCCCGCATATGCTCCAGCGTGGCAATCAGGCGGTCATTATCGCGCTGGTGAAGACCGATGCTGGGCTCGTCCAAAATATAGAGTACGCCCATCAAGCTCGAGCCGATCTGCGTGGCGAGCCGGATCCGCTGCGCTTCGCCGCCGGAGAGGGTCCCTGCCGAACGGCTGAGGGTCAAATAATCCAGACCCACATTGACGAGGAAGCCCAGCCGGCTGTGAATTTCCTTCAGGATCAGATTCGCGATCTGCCGCTCTTTCTCGGTCAAATCCAGCGATTCGAAAAACTTCAGCGACTCTCCGATCGACAGGCTGGTGACATAAGCCATGTTACGGTCATTGATCGTAACGGCCAAGCTCTCCTTGCGGAGGCGGTGCCCTTTACATACATCGCATGGCTTGCTGCTCATGTAGCCTTCGATATATTCGCGAATGCCCTCGGAATTCGTATCGCGATAACGGCGCTCCAGGTTCGGGATGATGCCCTCGAAGGTGACGTACGCTTCCTTTCGCTGTCCGAAATCATTCTCATAACGGAAGTGCACCTTCTCGTTGCCCGTTCCGTACAGCAGCTTATTCATCTGCTCCTGGCTTAATTCGCTCACAGGCACATCCTGCGGAATGCCGTAATGCTGGCATACCGATTTCAGGAATTGCGGGTAATACGTCGATGTGCCGCCGCTCCAGGCCAAAAATGCCCCTTCCTCGATGCTCTTGCTCGTGTCCGGCACCAGCAGCTCGGGATCAACGATCATCTCCACGCCCAAGCCGTCGCAATCCGGACACGCGCCGAACGGGGTATTAAAGGAGAACATTCTCGGCGTCAGCTCTTCCATGCTGAATCCGCAGATCGGGCAGGCAAAGTTCGAGCTGAACCGCAGCTCCTCCTGGCCGATAATATCGACCAGCAGCTGCCCGCCGGACAGGTTAAGCGCGGTCTCGATGGAGTCTGCCAGGCGCGCCTCGATATCCTCTTTAACGACGATGCGGTCAACGACAACCTCGATGGTATGCTTCTTGTTCTTCTCGAGCTCGATGCTCTCGGACAGGTCGCGAAGCTCGCCGTCGACCCGCACGCGGACGAAGCCCTGCTTCGCAATGTCCGTGAACAGGTTCTTATGCTCGCCTTTTCGTCCGGAAACGACCGGGGCCAAAATTTGCAGCCTTGTCTTCTCCGGGTACTGCATAATGCGGTCCACCATCTGCTCTACCGTCTGGGACGTTATCTCCACGCCGTGCTCCGGACAGTGGGGATGCCCGATCCGGGCAAACAGAAGCCGCAGATAATCATAAATTTCGGTGACCGTACCTACGGTCGAACGCGGGTTGCGGCTGGTCGTCTTCTGGTCGATCGAGATGGCCGGGGACAGACCGTCGATCGAATCCACATCCGGCTTCTCCATCTGCCCGAGGAACTGCCGGGCATATGCGGAGAGCGACTCTACATACCGGCGCTGCCCCTCGGCATAAATGGTGTCAAACGCGAGGGAGGATTTGCCCGAGCCGCTAAGTCCGGTCAGCACAACAAACTTGTCGCGCGGGATCGTGATGTCGATATTCTTCAAATTGTGTGCGCGGGCGCCTTTTATCACAATATTCTCACTTGCCAAACGATATCATCTCCTACTCCGTGCATAAAAATATAAGCCTGTATATATGAACCAAGAAGAACGACCGCCCGGGCCGTCCTCCTTGTTATCCAAATCCAAAATCCAGCATAATGCCCGCGGGAAGCTAATTGCCGGGCATGACTCGCCTAATGCGGAGCTCCGATAAGATAAGCTCCTTACTCGGCTTGAAGCTCCAGCAGCGCATCACGAAGCTCTGCGGCACGCTCGAACTGGAGATTCTTCGCGGCTTCCTTCATTTCGGCTTCCAGACGCTGAATCAGGCTTTGACGCTCCTTCTTCGACATCTTCTGCTTGTCGCCGGCCAAATAGTCCGCCTTGCCCTCGGCCACCTTCGTCGCTTCAATGACGTCCCGCACCTTCTTGCGGATCGTCTGCGGCGTAATGCCGTGCTTCTCGTTGTAGGCAACCTGAATGCTGCGGCGGCGCTCCGTCTCCTTGATCGCCCGATCCATCGAATCGGTGATCTTGTCTCCGTACATGATGACCTTGCCGTCCGAGTTCCGGGCAGCGCGGCCGATCGTCTGGATCAGGGACCGGTCGGAGCGGAGGAAGCCTTCCTTATCCGCGTCCAGAATCGCTACCAGGGACACCTCCGGCAGGTCAAGGCCTTCCCGGAGCAGGTTAATTCCGACCAATACGTGGAACGTCCCCAAGCGCAGGTCGCGCAGGATCTGCATCCGCTCTAGCGTCTTAATATCGGAGTGCATGTAGCGGACCTTGATGCCAATCTCCTTGAGGTAATCGGTCAAATCTTCCGCCATCTTCTTCGTAAGCGTCGTAATCAGCACACGTTCGTCACGGTCAACCCGTTCCCGGATCTCGCCGATCAGATCGTCGATCTGACCTTCCGTCGGCCGCACGTCAATGATCGGATCGAGCAGCCCGGTCGGCCGGATGATCTGCTCCACCATCGTATCGCAGTGCTCGAGCTCATAAGGCCCCGGCGTTGCGGATACATAGATAATCTGGTTGACCTTCTCCTCGAACTCCTCGAACTTCAGCGGACGGTTATCGAGCGCCGACGGCAGGCGGAACCCGTGCTCCACGAGCACTGTCTTCCTTGCGCGGTCGCCGTTGTACATGGCCCGGATCTGCGGCAGCGTCACGTGCGATTCGTCGATCACGATCAGCATGTCGTCCGGGAAATAATCGAGCAGCGTATACGGGGTTGCCCCCGGCTCCCGGAACGTCAGCGGCCCCGAATAGTTCTCGATGCCGGAGCAGAATCCGACTTCCTTCATCATCTCGATATCATAACGCGTACGCTGCTCCAGCCGCTGCGCTTCGAGCAGCTTGCCCTCAGAGCGGAGCTGCTCGAGGCGCTCCTCCAGCTCCCGCTCGATATTGATCAGTGCAACCCGCATCGTCTCTTCGCGGGTTACGAAGTGGGACGCCGGGAAGATCGCAATATGCTCGCGCTCTCCGACCAGCTCTCCCGTCAGGACGTCAATCTCCGTGATTCGCTCGATCTCGTCGCCGAACAGCTCGACGCGAACGGCATGCTCGCCCTTCGAGGCAGGAAATATCTCGATGACGTCTCCGCGGACGCGGAACGTGCCGCGCACGAAATTGATATCGTTGCGCTGGTACTGAATATCAACAAGCCGCGCCAGAATCTGATTGCGCGGCTTCTCCATGCCTACCCGGAGCGAGAGCAGCAATTCCCCGTATTCCTTCGGCGATCCCAAGCCGTAAATGCACGATACGCTCGCAACGATGATGACATCCCGCCGCTCGAACAGCGAGCTCGTGGCCGAGTGACGAAGCTTGTCGATCTCTTCGTTGATGCTGGAATCCTTCTCGATATACGTATCTGAAGAAGGGATGTACGCTTCCGGCTGATAGTAATCGTAGTAGCTGACAAAGTAATCAACCGAATTGTTCGGGAAAAACTCCTTGAATTCGCTCGCCAGCTGTGCGGCAAGCGTCTTGTTATGCGCAATGACAAGGGTCGGCCGGTTGACTCTGGCGATGGTCTGCGCGATCGTAAACGTCTTGCCGGTTCCTGTTGCACCGAGCAGGGTCTGGTGCTTCTTCCCCTGGCGCAGCCCTTCAACCAGCTGCTCGATCGCAGCCGGCTGGTCGCCTTGCGGCTGGAACTCGGACTCAATCTCAAAGGATTTGGTACTGACAACTAAATCGCTCATTGTCCATCATCACCCTTATGCTCTAAAATGTAAATCATACTAAAAGATATGTCGAAATTTCCCGATGATATAGATATTGGGAAATTAGTGGTGTCGGTTAACAGGAATAAGAATATCTGTTCCCGTCTCATTATACCCTTTACGTTTTTTTGATGCAAACAATTTCATGGAATATTCAGCAGCCCGCGATCCGGTAAATTTAGCGCGGGCAAACGTGCGCTTTTCGGTCCGTTTTAAATTGCCTTAAACGGTTTCTAGTGAGTTCAATCATGGTTCAACTATAAATAAAGGAGATGATTACAGCATTATGGATATAACAATCATTATCGGCATCCTGGCCGGACTCGCGGCCCTCATCGGAGGCTTCCTCTGGGAAGGCGGACATATCGGAGGGCTGATGCAGGGCGCGGCAGCGCTGATCGTGTTCGGCGGAACCGTGGCCGCTGTCCTCATCAGCTTCCCGCTCTCCCGTCTCCGAACCATCCCCGCCGCCCTCCGGCTGGCCTTCGGCCGCAGCGTCCGTTCACCGGGCGAGCTTATCGATTCGCTGGTCGATATGTCGGTCATTGCGCGAAGAGACGGCGTTCTGGCCTTGGAGCGCGTCTCGGACGAGCATGCCGATCCTTTTCTGAGAGAAGGGATGCAGATGGTCGTCGACGGCACCGATCCCGAAATGGTCCGCCAAATCCTTGAGCTTGAAATCCAGGCCGCCGAGCAGAAGCACGAAGGCTACGCTAAAATTTTCGAATCTGCCGGAGGCTACGCGCCCACAATGGGGATTATCGGAACCGTCATGGGATTGATCCATGTGCTCGGCAGTTTGCAGGAGCCCACGAATCTCGGCCCTTCGATTGCCGTCGCGTTCACAGCTACCTTATACGGTGTTGCGAGCGCCAATATTATCTTTTTGCCCATTGCAACGAAGATTAAAGCACGTTCCGAAGAAGAAATTGTAAATATGGAGCTCCTGCTGGAAGGCATTCTAGCCATTCAGAACGGAGAGCACCCGCTTATCGTCCGCAAGAAGCTGGCCTCCTTCGCATCGGCGGGCAGGTTAGATGGACCGGCATCAAGGGGGTTCGCCCATGAGTGGACCGAATAGACGGAGGCGGCGCTCCCGTCCGCAGGCTGGCGGCGATCAGCGCGACCGCTGGATGATCACCTATGCGGATCTGATTACTTTGCTGCTGATATTTTTTGTCGTCATGTATGGGATGAGCCGTTTGGATCCGGAAAAATATCAATTGGTCACCGAGTCGCTGCAGGCCACCTTTCAGAGCGGGGACAGTATTCTGGAGATGGGCTCCGGCATAACCGGCACGGCCGATACGGAGAACCACAAGAACCCTCCTTCCAAGGCTGAGGAAGACAGCGCCGATGATGCCGAAGACGCCGGGCCGTTAAGCGAGCGTGAGCTCGCCTTCCGCGCCCAGGAAGAGGAGCTGGCGAGCTTCATGGGACTCATTCAGCAATATGTGAAGGATAACCAGCTCGAGGACGATATTTTCATCTCGGACGAGCCCCAAGGAATCGCCATTACGTTAAGCGACCGCTTCCTGTTCGATGTCGGCCGGGCGGAATTGAAGCCGGGTGCAGCTCCCGTGCTCGGCAAGCTGGCGAGCCTGTTCAAAAATTTGGATTCCACCGTCAGCATCGAAGGCCATACGGACGATGTGCCGATCGGACGCGGCTCCATCTACAAGGATAATTGGGAGCTTTCCGGCGCACGCGCCATGTCGGTGCTTCGCTTCTTCTTAGAAAAGGAAGGGCTGAATCCAGCGGACTTCCAGTATGCAGGATATGCGGATACAAGACCGGCCGCGGACAATACCACTCCTGAAGGCCGACAGAAAAACCGCCGGGTCGAGATCACCGTGCTGCGACAGCTTCGCCAGTAGCAGGCACCGACTCTCAACGTGAGCGCGGCATTCAAATCTTGCGAGTTGCCGATAAAGCACTCCCTTTCACATCATCATCAAAGGCCAGGCCGCAGGTTGCGGTCTGGCCTTTGAATTTCTTAGCTATCACGATCGGTACTCGTCAACGAAGCTCGACAGACGAATCATTACAATTAACCGGCTCTAAGCGGCGGTTCCTGTCCCGCTCTCGCTTGGCCGCAGAACGGCAGAGCCGACGGCGAGCAAAATGACGGCCATCAAGCCGAGGACCGCGAGCGGCAGGCTGATATCAGCGAGCGTTCCGCCGGTCGCGGCGATCTCCACCGCTTCAATCGCCCACTTTTGCGGAATAAAGTTGGCGAGCTTCTGCATGAACTCCGGCATGATGGCCAGGGGCCAGAAGCAGCCGCCCAGCATGCAGCTCGGCGTGACGATCATGGAATTGATCATCGCGGCATTTTGATCGTTGCGGATGAGTCCCGCGATCGTGCTGGCAAGCCCCAGCGACACCAGCATGAAGGCCATCAGGATGAGAAAGTGCAGCATGAACGGAATGCCGTACTCGTAACGCAGCACATACCGGCTGAGCAGAAGCACGATGATTACCTGCAGCGAACCGACGACAAGGCTCCCCAGAAAGTTGCCGAGCGCGATCTCGTATGCCCGGACCGGTGCCGTATACATCCGCGACAGCGTGCGCTGCCTCCGGTCGTCCAAGATCATCGCCACGACGCTCGAGATCAGGGTCATCATGAACATAAGCGTAAATCCCGTCACATTCGACAAGCCCGGCTTGGCGTACAGATTCAGATCCGTCACCTTCGTATCCACCCGCTTCTTGGCGGATTGCTCCAGCACCCGGCTCAGCGCTTGCATGCGGCCCTCACCCGAGTCAGACATTTCCCGGGTTGCCGAGACCGATCCGTTCAGGCGCTTAACCGTAGAGTCGGCGGTCATGCGGATCATGACCGATGCTTCCGACGTTGATACTTCATACACCTTGACGCTCGGCGATCCCCCTTCCATGATTCCGTCGCTGAAGCTTCGGGGAACATAAACGCCGACCGTGCTTTTATTCTGAAGCAGCTCCTCGCGCAGCACATCCTCGGAAGCCGACTCCTTCAGCACATATTGTCCGCTGTGCTCCAGCTGCTCCATCAAGTATTGCCCTGCAGGACCTTCGTCCTCATTCACATAGGAGACAATGATACCGGCTGCCGTCGTCCTGCCCAGCAGAAACACCGTCAGCGTGACGACGACGCAGGGCACCAGGACAAAGACAATCCAGCCCCGTCTCCGCCCAAGCGTCCGTTTCACCATATTCCAGGCGATAATCAAGCTAGGCATGGTATCCCACCTTTCGGTACGTGATCATGGCAAAGGCCGACAGCACGGCCGTTATGATCGCCAGCATCCCGATGCAGGAGAGGACGAGGCCGGTCTCGCTGTCCAGCATCATCCGCAGCATGCTCTGCATCGCCCAGTGGTTGACCGTAAAGGCTGCGATCTTCTGAAAAAACTCCACCGGCAGCGGCATAAAGCCTCCGCTGACAAACGTCATGGCGATGATAAGAGCCTGCATCAAGCCCCTGGCTCCGGCCGCCGTGCGGGACACGAACGTATTGAGCGCCGCAATCGTCATGGAGGACAAGGTGAGCAGGACGCAGACCGTGATCAGCAGGAGCGGATGCCCTCCCCACTTCACGCCATAAAGCCACATCGATCCAAGCACAATGACAGCAGCTTTCACAAACGTGATCAGACTGCATCCAATGATTTTGCCGGCAAAGATCGTGCCGGGGGATACCGGTGCACTTTGCAGCCGGTACAGGGTCCGGCTCTCCCGCTCGCCCAGCAGGCTGCTGCTTGCCATCAGGCCTGAATACAGCAGAAACATGACCAGCATGGAAGCCGCATAGTATTGAGCGGCAGAATAAGACCCGCCCTTTTCGCTCAATTGTCCAACCTCCACGCTAGCTCCGCCTGGTTTCCCATCGGAAGCCGATGCTGGTACTGCCAGCGCCTGCACGCCGCCGAACACGATCGCCTCCGCCTGTTTATGATTCGCGTCCGCCATAAACGTTGTAAAGACGGTATCCGCCACGAGATTCAGATTATGGTCTCTGCCGGGAAGCAGCTCCAGCTTCACCGCTTCTCCCCGTCCCATCCGCTCGTCGAACGCTTCCGGGATCACCACCGCATAATCCAGCTCTCCCCGGCGGAGCTTTCCTACACCCTCCTCGCGATTCGATAGGATGTGCTGGATAACAATATCCTGAATTTCCGGCGCATTCACGAGTTCCTGCATGCTTGCAGGAAGCTCCCCCTGCGCTTCGGGCAATATGAAGCCCACATTCACCGGCGGCTGCTCAAATTCCTTTTCGTTTCCGAACCAGCCGGATAGCGCGTTACCTAATATAAAGATCAGTATAAGCGGCAGCAAAAATTGATTGATCAGCACCGTCCGGCTCGTAGCCATCCGCTTGAGCTCAAACCAGGCGATAATCGCAGTGTTCATGGTTTGTTTTCTCCCTTCATGTATCCGGAGACCTCCGGCCTGTTTAGTCCCGCAGCTTCCGTCCAGTCAGGCTGAGAAACAGCGTCTCCAAGTCAGGCTCCTCGCACTGCAGCGATCGGAGCGTCGTGCCGTGCTTGCCGCAAATGAACAGAATATCCTGCAGCTCCTCTTGCGCCGATGGAACATAAATCTCGAGCCGATGATCATGTTGCGTAACGCGCCCGACGCGCGGATGAAGCTTCATCTCCTGGATAAGCTCCTCCGTGATCCCATCTGCCGTGAGGATAATGCGCTCCTCTTGAGCCACCCGGGCCCGCAGCTCCTGCTGCGTACCGCAGGCGATGACATGGCCTTGGTCCATAATGGCCACCCGATCGCTGATCGCGGCAACCTCCTCCATATAATGGCTGGTATAAATGACCGTCGAGCCCATCTCATTCAACGTCCGGACAGATTCAAGGATATGGTTGCGCGACTGCGGATCGATGCCGACCGTCGGTTCATCCATGATGATGAGCTTCGGGCGATGGGTAATCGAGCAGGCGATGTTCAGCCGTCGCTTCATCCCGCCGGAAAAGGTCGACGGCCGGTCCTTGGCCCGATCCTGCAGTCCGACGAACGTCAATGCCTCCTCCACCCGTTCCTTCAGCTGCTGTCCCCGGAGTCCGTACAATTTTGCAAAAAAAGCGACGTTGTCCATCGCGGACATTTGCTCGTACAAGGCGAGATCCTGCGGAACCAATCCGATTCTTCGCTTCACCTCAAGCGGCTGATCTTCAATCGATATGCCATCGACCTTGATGCTCCCTTGATCCTTCGGCAGCAGGCCGCAGATCATGCTGATTGACGTGCTTTTGCCAGCCCCGTTCGGGCCGAGCAGTCCGAAGATTTCCCCCTCTTGCACCTCGAGATTCAGGTGATCCACCGACAGCTTGCTACCATATCGTTTCACGACATCCTTCATTTCCAGAAAGACCGCCATACGTACCATCCCCGTTTCCTTAATTCAGCTTTCTGACATTCATTGTATACAAGTTCGTCGTTTCTTTCAGGTAGAAGAAGTCACCTTATGGGGTGACCAAAGTCATCTCCTATCGCTCGAATGTCCTGTGATATAATGAAGCCACTGATGGACCGGGAGCTATAAGTTTATAAAAAAGGTTGCTGATCGCGCATGTCTTCTCCTCTCGCTTATCTTCGTTACGGCTTGATTCTCCTTCCGGCCGCGGCTGATATGTTCCTTCAGCAGCTGGATGACTACGGGGAATATATGGTGTTCGTCCTCCTGTTTCTCGCGGTGACGGTGCTGAGCCGTTTCCTGCCCACCCCGTCCGCGGCCAAGGCGGCTGCGGTGGTTGAAATCGCGTTATCCTTTTGGCTGTGCCATCAATACGGATTTATGATGGTGTTCTTGTCCGTGTCGACGATGTGCGTCTATCTGCCCCTGCTGGAGCGTTCCTGGCGGTGGTGGTTTGCGTTCGCTCACCTCGGGCTGCTGAACATCGCCATTGCCGGCTGGGATCCGCTCTTGACGACAACGGCCAATTTGGTATTTTTGTTCTTCGCGGCGGCTTTCGGCCAAATCCATCAACTGTTTGAAAAACAAGCCGATCACATCAAGCTGTACGATGAGCTCAAGCGGCTGCATTTCCAGCAGGATGAAGCGGGCAGACAGCTGCTGCAATTCGCGCACCAGGTGGAACGGGCGGCGCAAGCCGAGGAACGGAACCGGATCTCCCGCCAGCTGCATGACGATATCGGCCACCGGCTGATCCGCATCAAAATGATGATGGAGGCGGCCGTCCATACCGTCCCCCGCGATTCCGCTCGCGGCATGGAGCTGCTGCACCAGATCCGGGACCAGCTGGGCGACAGCATGGAGCAGCTGCGTTCGGCCGTTAAGCAGATGAGCCCGCACCGGCGCATGGCCGATGATTATTCCCTGGACCGGCTCCTTGCGGAGACCGGAAAGGAAACCGGCATCGAAACCGACCTTGAGCTGCAAGGAATGCCCTATCCGCTCTATCCGAGCCAGCAGGTGGTATTATATAAGAACGCCCGCGAGGCGATCACGAATGCCCTCCGTCACGGAGGCGCCACGCATGTCCGAATTTTTCTGCACTATGGGGAAGATGAGGTTCGCATGGAGGTCAGCAACAACGGCAAAGTGCCGGAGCCGGCCGATGGGCCGGACCCGGGCCAAGGCAAGCAGGGCATCGGCTTCAGCGGCATGCTGGAGCGGACCAAGGTCGTTGGCGGAACGCTTACGGTGCAGCAAAGCGCTCCGTTTACCGTGATCACCCGGCTGCCGGTTTACCGAAAGCGTGAGATCGTATAAATCGATCGCTGAAGGAACAAGCGTCCAATTAAAAGAAAAGGTAGTGCTTACCATGATTTCCGTACTGATTGTCGATGATGACCCGTTCATTCGGGAGAGCTTGAAGCTGCTCGTGGGGATGGATCCGGATATCGAAATAACCGGGGCGGCGGCTCACGGCGGGGAAGCGCTCGACTTGCTGGAAGGCGGGCTTGCGGCCGACGTCGTGCTGATGGACATCCGCATGCCGGTATGTGACGGCGTGGAAGGTACCTTGCGCATTAGGGAGAAATATCCCGACATCCGGGTGCTGATGCTGACCACGTTCGATGATGAGGATTATATTGCGGAGGCTTTGCGGAATGGGGCAAGCGGCTATCTGCTCAAGAACATCCCGCCGGACCGGATCATCCAGGGCATCAAAACCGTCCATGACGGCAATATGCTGATTCATCCCGATATCGCCCGCAAGCTGACCGGCATGCTCCGCCCTGCCGCGCAGCCCGATCCGCAGACGCCGGCCAAGCTGGAGGCGTTCGGTCTGACGCCGGCGGAGTGCAACATCGTCACCCTCATTGCTGATGGCCTGTCCAACAAAGAAATTGCCGGCCGGCTCTTCCTTAGCGAGGGCACCGTCAAGAATTACGTGACCGATATTTTGGGGAAGCTGAGTCTGCGCGACCGGACGCAGATTGCGATCTTTTATTTGAAGAAAGTTCAGAGTTAACAAATAATCGATTTAACCGTCAATAAGGCCTGCAAAGCGGAGTCCCCCCACATGGAGAGCCGCGCTTTGCAGGCCTTGGTTATGATACGGTTGGGTTTACGGACGGTTTACGGTTTGCGGTTAGCGGATTACAGTTACAGGCTACGGTTAGAGGTTACGATTACGGGTTACGGGTTCCATTTACGGTTTGGTTACGCGACTCTATGCTTCAGCGCTGCTCGGAAGCTCTCAGATTGAACCAGCGCTGCAGCTCCTTCACCGATTCGGTACGAAAGAGCAGGTCATCACGGTCGAACACGAGATAGGCCGGCAATCTATCCAGCCCGAGCTCCAGCTTATAATCGACAGCATCTCCCTCACGGTATTCGATGGCGGAATAACCGCCAAATAAAGCTCCAGGCACTTGTGCCGCAAGCTCATCCCATTGCTGGCTTGCGTCACTTCCCGCTTGATCCATCAGAACCGTATGGATTCCGCCCGGCCCTTGGGCAATCAACCTCCTGAGCTTTTCCTTCCTAGCCTGCTCCAGCCTTGTGATCTTATCTGCCCGTAAAGGCTGTTGGCTGCCATCTCGGTCATACCGGTAGCTTCCTCCCGCCGGCACAACATTCAGTTTATCTCCAGTCTTGATGGAGGACAGCTCCAGCTTTCTCTCCTGCTCGTCAAGAAGCTCTGTCTCCTCATCAATGCTCATCCCTATCACGTGCCCGATGTCATCAATAGCACCCTTCTTATCCCGGTTCACCCAAGCCGAAACGTCCAGCTCGATCCGCCTTGCATTGACGTCCAGTGAACGCACCGTACCCGTTATGACATCATCCAGAAAATTAAAATGGAACCGTCCTTCCGGTTCCTGTACAATATCCACGGTTTGTGCCAGGCGAACGGGGGGACGCATATCCAGCTGCTCGTTCGTCGATACCGCCTTTACGCGCTGACCGCGCCGGATGAGATCAAACTGCTCCCGGCTTACCTCATACCACGCTCCATTTGAAGCTACCGCCAGCCGCTCCAGATCGCGCTGCCTGCCGTTCACTGCCGTCTGTTCATTGACCTCACGAAGGATCAGAACTCGGTATTTGATCTTATTCGTGCCCAAGATCGTACTTTTTCCGGCTACCAGCCCTTCATACACGACCGCTTCCTCGGGCCCTGCCGCAGTTTCGGAATCTCTCGTGTCTGCATGGCTCGCGGCAACCCCCGTTGCCGGACCCTGTGGGGCTTCGTGCGCCGGCTTCGGCTGGGAAGATGATCCTCCCGACTCGCATCCAATGATCGATAACACCCCTGCGACGACAACGGTTCAGATCACAGCTGCCTTAGATAATGAAGCCACTTCATTCCCCCCTCTACGCCATCACTGGCTATTTGTGGATACAGACGTACATGACTTCCATTAGGTTGCAAGTGAATTGAAGGACAGCCTGAAATGAAATAAAAAAACGATGCTTGTCTCTTCGACAAGCACCGTCATTTGCATTTATGAATCAAATCCCGCTTCTTCCGATCGGAGAGCCTTCTCGCCCGCCGGATCCTTGCGAAACTTTTGGACATGCAGCTTGTTCGCCAGCAGCGTAATAAGACTTACCGGCTTCAATCGGGCGGCAATGCCATCGCGCGGATCCGGGGCTACGATCGCTCCCAGCTGATGATGGTCCCCGGCATAAATGGCGCGCTGCAAAAACTTGCTTTCGCCCTGATGGTTCTGAACCTCCAGCTTGCAAAAAGCCGGGTTTTGCCGGAGAGCGCCGTGAAGCTGCTCCTTGCTGTGGACAAGGGTACCGTTCACCTTCAGAATCGTCTCGCCCGGCTGAATGCCGAGCTCATGGGCCGGGCTATCCGGCAGAACAGCCAGCACCCGTAATCCGCGAACGGGATGCACAAATACGGGACTGCGCTGCTGCTCTTCATACCGGCTGTACCATACCAAGCCTTCATGCAGCAGCAGAGCGGCCAATGCCGCAATCAGGGTCAACGGCGACCACCATTCGGCAAGCATGCTCAGTGCGAGCACGACCGCGGCGTAAATGATCAGCCGCTTGGAGGTGATCGCCGCCTTCTCCTTGGGCAGCATGCTCTGCGTCATCTCGCCGAAGCCGATGACGACCGGCAGCGCCATCATCATAAATCCGCCGCTCCACGCATCCCCGCCAAAGAACGGCGTCCACGGAAGCACGGCCCCTCCGCCGGCGGCAGGTACAATCATGAACAACGGTAGCGGCCAGAAGCTCTGCATATGATAGCCGCCGACCAGCTTGCCCCGCTTCCCTTCCAGGAACAGCGGCGTCGCAAAGCTTGACCCCTGCAGCTTGACCAGAACGGCTTCGGCGAAATGCAGCACGGCAGCCAGCGCCAGCAGGGCCGGAATATCCAGGCTGCGGATGGTGGACAGCACCGTATGGCCCCATCCCTCCGCTGCCAGATTCGGAAACCAGCTCAACACGAACTGGAGGATGCCAAGCAGTCCGATGGAATAAGCAAAGCACAAATACCGGATATGAAACAGCATCAAGATCAATGAGGTGACCCAGATGCAGATAATCGCCCCCAGGCTTAGGCTTACCCCCAGGAAAGCGACTGCGACAGACACCGCAAGCCCTGCCAGCAATCCGCCGAGAAATGTCCGCCAGGTTTGCAATCCCCAGGAATGCAAGCGTACATGAAACAGCTTACGCTCCAGGAGTACCTGCCTCCGGTAGAGCAGCATTACGAATAGGATCGAAATATAATAAAAGGGCTGCGTCAGAAGTTGCAAGCCTGCATCCATCCCACGCATCAGCAGTTGTACCAGCGTTTCCAACAGCCAGCCACGCTCCTTTCTCGAATCAAAGAAAAAAGAAGGCTAAGTTGCAGCCTTCTTATGGTTTCGACGCTCTTGCCGCGATTTCCTTCCGAACTTCGGAAAGTCCGCGATTCAGTTGATTATCCACTTTCGGATCCTGAATCTTCTCGATCAGTGCTGCCTCCAGGCTTTCCGCCGTCGCACTGTTAAGGACGCCGTCGGATTTCAGCTTATGCTTGCTCTGGAAGCTCTTGACCGCCTTCTCTGTCGCCCGGTCGAAATATCCGTCGGTGCGACCCGGATCAAAGCCGAGCGCCTCCAGCATAATTTGGGCATTCTTGACGTCGCTGCTGTTCGCGTCATACTTGTAGGTCTTCTTCTTGTCAATCGGGGCGACCGTAAAGTATTCCGGCTGGTCTACTTTAATATCCGGTTCAATCCCCTTCTCATGAATCCAGGTGCCGTTCGGCGTGAGCCACTTCGCAATGGTGACCTTCAACAGGCTGCCGTCGCCAAGCTGCTTCTCGAAGCTGGTCTGAACGGTCCCTTTGCCGAAGGAATGCTCGCCGACCAAGGTCGCACCTGCCGATTCCTGAAGCGCTCCGGCCAAAATTTCAGATGCACTTGCGCTGCCCTTGTTCATCAGAACGGTGATCGGATAAGGCTTCGCCTGCCCGTTCGACACATGCTTTTCCCGTTTCTTGTCTTTGTCTTCAACTTGGACGATCAGCTTGCCTTTCGGCACAAAATTCTCGGTGATCCCGATGACCTCGGACAGAACGCCGCCCGGATTGTTCCGCACATCGATCACGAGGCCCTTCATGCCCTGCTTCTCCAGCTTCTCAAGCTCCTCCGTAAAGCGTTCACCGGTATTTGATGAGAATTGGGTAATCTCGATAATGCCGATGCCGTCCTTCTCCATCCGTGCGGTCACCGTCTCCAGGCTAACATCATCCCGAACAATGACAAGCTCGATCGGCTCATCGGAGCCTGCGCGCTTAATCTTCAGTACGGCTTTGGAGCCTTTCGGACCGCGGATTTTGGCTACCGCCGCGTTCAGGTCGAGGCCCTGCAGCGATTCGCCGTTCACGGACAATATGGTGTCCTTCGCCCGAATGCCTGCTTTATCTGCCGGGGATCCCTTGATCGGCGATACGACGACGACATTGCCGTCCTGCGAGGATACTTCAGCGCCGATCCCGCTAAAGGATCCTGCGATGCTCTCCGTGAATTGCTTCGCGGATTCCTCGCCCATATAGTTGGAATACGGATCGCCAAGGGCTTCCATCATTCCGTTAATCGCCCCGTCAACCAGCTTCGACCGGTCGACGTCCTTATAATAATTGTCTTCGATCAGGTCCAGCGCCGTGCCGAGCTTCCTGGCCTCCGTGTCATCAAGCCCGCTGCGGTTCGAAATGCTCGCCAGAAGACCTTCACCGTTTCCGGCCTGCTGCGCAGCCGGCAGCTGGGTCAATGCCATGGTTATGAGTACACCGCACAGCATAGCGGCAACCATTAGAAAGACAACCGTTCGTTTTTTCAGCATGTACTTCACCGCCTTTGTACATTTCAACTGCTCTTTCGGGAATCCCGTCCACCTAGTATATGATAGGCTTACCGGGAATATTTATACAGCGGTACGAAGCATGTGTGGCGCAGATGCGCCCTGCCGTTACAGGTAAGGCCCAGGATTAACAGGCGATCCGTTAACCCGTACTTCGAAGTGAAGATGCGGTCCGGTACTTTGACCGGTCGAACCGACCTCGGCAATCTTCTGGCCTCTGGACACCTTGTCGCCCTCACTCACCATGATGCCGCCGTTGCGGATATGTCCGTACAAGGTCCATACGCCGCCCCCATGATCAACAATAACACAGTTTCCGTAACCGCTCCACCATTCGGCCAGAATGACGGTGCCGCTCTCGGCTGCCCGGATCTCCGTTCCTTGCGGAGCAGCAAAATCTTGGCCGGTATGCATTTTGCCGACCTCGCCCGTTACCGGATGCACCCGCGGACCATAGCCCGATGAGAGTCTTGCCCCCGATACCGGAAGCGCAAACGGACCTCCGTTGCCGGTAAATCCGCCTCCCTTGCTTCCGCCAAGCTTGGTCGCCTTCGCCCGTTTCGCCGCCGCGGCGGCTGCCGCTTTCGCAGCAGCTGCTCTGCGAGCAGCCTCTTCAGCCGCGAGCTTGTTCTTCTCTTTCTGCAGATCCGAGCGTTTGCTGGCCAAGGCCACCAGCATCTGGTCCTGCTCCTTGGTCAAAATCTCCGCGTCCTCGATCTCTTGATCATATTGGGCGAGAAGCACGCGCTTCTCCTTTTCCTTCTCATTCAGGAGGCTCTTGCGGTCTTCCATCTGTGCGTACAGATCTTTCGCCGTCGCATACTGGGTCTCGAGCTGTTTCTTCTTCTCGATGACAAGGAGCTTGTCCTGTTTATGCTGCACGAGCAAATCCTGGTCCTGATTGACGATCGTCTTTAAAGAATCCGCCCGCTCCAGGAAATCGCTGAAGCTTGTGGAGGAGAGCAGCACATCAAGATAGGAAGGCTGCCCGTCCATATAGATCAGACGAATGCGGGATTCCAGCAGCTTCTCGCGGGAAGCGATGCGCTCCTCGGCCGCTTCAAGCTCCTTCGTCGTCGTTCTCAGATTATCCTCGGTTTCCTCGATCTTCATCGATATCTTCATCAGCTCGTTGCTGACGATGCTGATTTGTTCCATGACATATTTCAGGTTTTTGGTCGTCTTTTTCTTATAATGCTGCGCTTCCTTCTTCTCCTCGGCAGCCTTGCTCTTCTGGGCTCTGGCCTCGCGGACCTGCTCCTGCAGCACTTTCAGCTCACGGTCGACGTCGGCTGCGGTCTTCTTCTCAGCTTGTCCGTCAGAGGGTTGGATCATAACAGAGGCCAATAATAAGGCTGCTACTCCAGCGGCGATTTTCTTCAACGTTCGCTCCCCATCCTTTACCTGGTTTAGACTTTCAAAAACTTACGGATCGACATGGTGCTGCCCCAGACTCCGATCGCAACGCCGAGCACAATGATGATTCCGCCGAGCCACAACCACAGGTCTCCAAGCGGGATCAGGCTCTTGGCAAGCGTCATATCGGTCTGAGCGGCCGCATACAAGCGTCCGTATCCGACAAACAACAGGGTCACCGTGACAATCGAGCCGACGAGGCCGATCAATGCCCCCTCGACGAAAAACGGCCAGCGAATGAAGCTGTTGGTCGCACCGACCAGCTTCATAATGCCGATCTCACGTCTGCGGGCCAGAATGGTAACACGGATCGTATTCGAAATCAGGAACATCGACATCAGTCCCAGTCCGGCGACGAATATGAAGCCGATATTCCGGACCGTCCGCGTGATTTTGAACAGCGTTTCCACCGTTCCTTCGCCGTACTTGACGCGCATGATCGGCTCCTCCGCGTACTTCTCGTTCAAAGCGCTAATCTTGTCGGCGACGAAGCCGACGGTCGTAGGCTCGATGACGGATACCTCAAACGCATCCGGCAGCGGGTTCTGGTCCTCTTCGCTGAAGCCCTCCAGCCATTCCGAGCCGAGGCTCTCCTCCAGCTCCTTCATCCCGTCTTCCTTGGATACGAATTTAATCGAGCTGACCTCCGGCATCGTCTCGATCTCGCTGCGGATCTTCTCCCGAAGCGCCTCGTCGACATTCAGATTCAAGTAGGTGTTGATCTGCACATTACTATCTGCTTTATCGGCTAACGCGTTTACGTTCATTACAAGCAGCATGAACACACCCAATATAAATAACGACACCACGATGGAAGTTACCGATGCGACAGACATCCAGCCGTTGCGAAATATACTCTTCGCCCCTTCCCGCAGGTGCCGCAAGAAGGTTCTAAAACTCATACCCGTATTCTCCTCTCAGCTGGTCGCGCACGATCTGTCCGCGCTCGATGGCTAGTACGCGTTTGCGCATGGTGTTGACGATTTCCTTGTTATGGGTGGCCATGACAATCGTTGTGCCGCGAAAATTGATCTCGTCCAGCAGCTGCATGATTTCCCAAGATGTCTCCGGATCCAGGTTCCCGGTAGGCTCGTCCGCAATAATGACCGACGGATTGTTCACGATCGCCCGCGCGATTGCAATCCGCTGCTGCTCGCCGCCGGATAGCTGGGAAGGCTCGCGGTTCGCCTTGGCCTTCAGCCCGACAAGCTCCAGCACTTCCATCACCCGTTTCTTGATGATTCGCTGCGGCGCCTCGATGACTTCCATGGCAAAAGCTACATTTTCGTAAGCTGTCAGCTTTGGCAGCAGGCGGTAGTCCTGGAAAACCACCCCGATATTGCGCCGAACATAGGGGATTTTGCGCTGCTTCAGCTTCCCGATATTGAATCCGTTCACGGAAATTTGCCCCTTGGTAGGCACTTCTTCTCTATAAATAAGCTTCATAAACGTCGACTTTCCCGCACCGGACGGTCCGACGACATAGACAAATTCATTCCGGTTGATCTTAACCGACACGCCTTGCAGCGCATGAGCGCCGTTCGGGTAAGTCTTCCAAACGTCTTGCATTTCAATCACTAAGAATCACTTCCCAATCCATAATTAGCCTTTATAATTTCGACAGCTTCCATTGAATTCCTTTAAAATTCCTGAAAAATCCTCACAACACCACCTATTGTAACAAATTTGTTACCTTTTGAGTACCCGAAAGTTTATCCCCATCGTGACATATACATGAACAAGCGCATGAACGTCGGCCAATACGAAGTTAAGAGGGTGGTTTTGCATGAAAAAAATTCATCTTGGTCTCATCATTGTCAGCAGTTTGGTGCTGGTCCTCTCCGTAGGATTCGGCATGCTGACCCTGTACGTCAATCAGAAGGAGCTTCCTGAAGGGGTTGTCGTGTCCGGATGGGATGTCGGCGGCAGGCCCGCCGATGAGGTGCTGGCCGAGCTCGATCAGCGGCTGGCTGCCCTGGCCGGCACGAAGGTCAAGCTGCAGGCGGCCATGCTGAAGGGGAAGACGGAGACGTTTACGCTGAAGGAGGCTGGAGTTCGATATGATGCGGAATCGTTCCGGGAGGCTGTAAGCAAGCTCCAGGACAACTCCGGCACCTTATGGGAACAGATGTGGTTCAGGCGAAACTTTCCGTCAGAATGGGAAATTTCCGCCGCGTGGAACCGGGACCTGCTGAAGAAGCGGCTTAATGAGGAATGGGAGAAGGAGCGATTCGGAGAGCCCGTCAATGCCGTGCGGAGCATCTCCGAGGATGACATCGTCAGATACATGCCGGAGAAGACGGCTTACCGCATCGATTGGGCCATGTTGTATGATCGGCTGGGGGCAGCGCTGCCCAGCGACCTGTCGGCGGCCGGGAAGCAGGCGGGCACCGAGCTGGTCCTGGAATTGCCTTTAAACCTTGAGAAGCCCCCCGTGACGCTAGAGTCGCTTCAGGCGGAAGGCATAGCGCGCAAGATCGTCGAGTTCTCAACAAGCCTTGGAGCCAGCGGGCCCGGAAGGGTCCATAACGTAACGGCGGCGGCCAAGGCGGTAGACGGCATGATCTTGAAGCCGGGCGATGAATTCAATTATGCGCACGTCATCGATACCGCCAAGAAGGAATTCGGCTTCAAGGAAGCGCCTGTTATCGTAAACGGCAAGCTCGTGCCGGGAATCGGCGGCGGCATCTGCCAAGTATCAAGCACGGTGTATCACGCCGCCCTCATGATCGGGCTTGACATCACCGAGCGCCGGAATCACTCTCTGCCGGTCAGCTATATGCCTAAGGGGCAGGATGCCACTTTTGCCGAAGGGGCGATTAACTTCCGCTTCCGCAATAACACCGGGAAGCATCTGCTCATTCTCTCGGAAGTATCGGACGATGCGCTGACGGTCAAAATGTTCGGAACCTTTCCCGAAGATACCGTTTATGAACTGGAATCCTCCACGATCGAAACGCTGCCATCGCCGGAAAAGATCATTCACAACAAAGCGCTGCCGCCAGGCTTCAAGCAGGTCATTCAGCAGGGCAAGCCCGGTTATGTGGTCGAAACATACCGGACCAAAAAGGTGAACGGCAAGCTTGTGGAACGCGTTAAAATATCCACGGATACGTACCGAGCGCAAGACAGCATCGTTGCCATCAATCCGACCCATGACGGCGGGATGCCTATACCTAACGAAACGCCTAAGGAAGAGGTGGTGGAGGACGGAATTACGGCCGCGCCTTAACGTGCTGGACTAACTTCATGCGATATGCGGGACTCTTCTGTACATGCGGGGGATTATGGACATGAAAAAAGAACTGCCCATAGTAGAAAAATCTACTAAGGGGCAGTTCCCTAGCGCGTATGATTTCAGCATGCCCGTCTTGCCGGCTTAAAATCTGTGCGCCGTCCCGATCTCCGCCTCGGGATCCCGGCTCAGCTCATCCCGGAACTCGACCTGCCGCACCTTGCATCCCTTGCCGAGAATAACCCGGTTACCGCGAACCATATCGGCTTCAACGTATTCCAAATCCAGAACGTCTCCCTCAATTACCCGGGCCTCCAGCCTTGGCCCGCTTAAGGAGAACGACAGCATCTCCCACAGCCGCTTGCCCTTCCGGCGCACCGTTATCCGGTCGCCGATGACCTCCAGGGCCTTGCAGCGTCCGAATAGACGGATATCTCCGTTACCAAGATGCAGCCGGCCGCTGATGTTAAAGCTTCCTCTAAGCTCCGCCCATTCGCTCCGAACATCGCCATGTCCGCGGAGATTGCCGCTTAACGTGAGCCGTTCGGATTCCGAATCGCCATGAATGCTGCAGTGCCCCCCGATCTCGATGAAACGGCTGCGCAGCTGATCCTTCAGGTTCAAGTTGCCGGCCACATTTAGGCTTTCCGCCTCAACGGCCCCATGGACGGTGCCGGATCCGTTCACGCGAAGCTTCTGCGTCATCAAGGATCCGTTCACGCTCATATTCCCGTTCGCAACCAAGTCGACGCATTCGATATCGCCGTTGATTTGGCCCGAGCCGTCGATGCGAACTTTGCCGTACCGGCCGCCCGTTGCATTCCCGGTACCGGCAATTTTCAGATCGGACAGCTTCTCTTCATAGGGTATCATGGTAGTCCTCCTCCAATATATTACATAGGGTGAAATCACCTTATATAGTCGTTATAGTCGGTTATTATAAGTCGTCGAATCGTATCCTCATTCTATCGTTACATTAAGAATTCCACCCTTGTCGGCGGAATCCTCTGCCGGATCACTAAAGGAGCATCAGCTCTACGCTGGTGAGCTCCGTTCTCTTAGTAGATTATCACAACAGCATCCCTCGCTAAACCGCCTGATGGCTGAATCTTTCCTCGGTCTTGAGACCGAGGCGTTAAAAAGAATGGTCGGGAAATTTTACAGCTGCAGCCTGCTAAATTATGATATGATCCCATATGTAAACGCATTAGCTATTTCTGATCCTGATGATGAAAGGGGATACATACCATGGCTTTGATTCAATGTCATTTCTTCTCCGAAGTGCTTGGGCTCAGCACGTCCATGACCGTCATCTTGCCGCAGCAGACCTCCGCACAGATCGGCATGACCAATACGGCAGGCAGCGGCCTGCATCCAACGCTGTACCTTCTGCACGGCTTGTCCGATGACGATTCGATCTGGCTCCGCCGCACCTCTATTGAGCGCTATGTGGCCTCCATGGGATTAGCGGTCGTCATGCCGCAGGTACACCGCAGCTTCTATACCGACATGGAGCACGGCGGCAAATACTGGACCTTCATCAGCGAGGAGCTGCCGGCTCTCGCCCGCTCCTTCTTCCCGCTCTCCCATGCCAGGGAGGATAATTTTGTCGCCGGCCTGTCGATGGGCGGTTACGGTGCGTTCAAGCTCGGACTGCGCTGCCCGCAAACGTTCGCGGCGGCTGCAAGCCTGTCCGGTGCGCTTGATATGGTGAGCCGGATCGGCCCTGCCGAAGACCGGCATTATGACAACAGGCTCATCTACGGGGACCGCGACATTTCCGGAACGGACGACGACTTGCTGCATTTGGTGCGCAAGGTGGACGCCAGCGATGGACCGAAGCCGATGCTGTACCAGTGCTGCGGAACCGAGGACTTCCTGTATGAGGATAACCAGTCCTTCCGCCAGGTCTGCGAGCAGACCTCGTTGGACTACACCTATCAGGAAGGACCGGGCGGTCATGATTGGGGCTACTGGGACACCCATATTCAAGATGTGTTAAAGTGGCTCCCTCTGAAAAAGTAAACCCAAGTAAAAAAATGCACTCTTAAGCGAGGGCCCCTGCGGCTGCAGCCGGCGCTTTCGCTCCATGAGTGCATTTTTTCATTATTGCATGTATTCAGCTGATGGGATTACTCCACATTGCCTTGCCGAAGGGCAAGCCACTCCTCGGTCGCCTGCAGCAGCTTCACGCTGCGCTCGATCGCATCCTTCACCTGAGCGGTTGCCGTGCCGCCGTATACGTTCCGGGCGTTAACCACCGTCTCCGGCTGCAGAACGCCGTAAATGCTGTCATCGAACAGCTCCGAGAACTGACGGAATTCCTCCAGCGTCAAGTCCAGCAAATATTTGTTATTCTGGATGCAGTACAGCACCGTTTTGCCGATAACCTCATGCGCCTGCCGGAACGGCAGTCCCTTGCCGACCAAGAAATCCGCAATATCCGTTGCATTCGAGAAGTCCGTATTCACCGCTTCGCGCATGCGCCCCTTGTTGACCTTCATCGTGGCAATCATCGGCGCGAACAGCTGCAGCGCTCCTTCCAGCGTGGCTACCGTATCGAACATGCCTTCCTTGTCCTCCTGCATGTCCTTGTTGTAAGCAAGCGGAAGCGACTTCAGCACGGTAAGCAGGCCCATCAGATTGCCGTATACGCGTCCGGTTTTGCCGCGAACCAGCTCCGGCACGTCCGGATTTTTCTTCTGCGGCATGATGCTGCTGCCGGTGCAGAATGCATCGTCAAGCTCAATGAAATTGAACTCCGTGCTGCTCCACAGCACCAGCTCTTCGCTTAGGCGGGACAGATGCATCATGATGATCGAGGCGTCCGCCAAAAATTCGAGAATGAAGTCGCGATCGCTGACCGCATCCAAGCTGTTCTCGTACACGCCGTCGAAGCCGAGCTGCTCGGCGACATAGTGGCGGTCGATCGGGAACGTCGTACCGGCAAGCGCTCCGGCGCCCAGCGGCAAGATATTGATCCGTTTGTAGCTGTCGATCAACCGGTCGATATCGCGCTGGAACATCGACACGTACGCCATCAGATGATGGGCGAACAGAATCGGCTGCGCCCGCTGCAGATGCGTATATCCCGGAATGATCGTATCCAGATTGTCCTTGGCCTGTCCGATCAGCGCCGTCTGCAGCTCATGCAGCATGCCGGTCAGCGCAACGACACGGTTGCGCAGGTACAGATGCATATCGGTCGCTACCTGGTCGTTCCGGCTTCGTCCGGTATGGAGTTTCCCCCCGACCGGCCCGACTTCCTCAATGAGATTTTTCTCGATATTCATATGAATGTCCTCGTCCGAAACCGAGAACTCGATGCTTCCTTCGCGGATGCGCTCAAGCACTTTATTCAAGCCCGCTTTGATCGTCTCCACATCCTCGGCCGGCACGATGCCGCACTTGCCCAGCATGGATACATGCGCCAGACTGCCCTGGATGTCCTCCTCCGCCAGCTGCTTGTCAAAACCGATGGAAGCCGTGTACTCCTCCACCAGCGCGTTGGTCTGCTTCGTAAAACGTCCGCCCCATAACTTGCTCACAACACTTGCCCCTCTCTGTTTGAAGGCAGAGGGCCGCTTCCCGCCGGGGATGGCAGCAAGAGCACCTGCTTAAAGGCTGCTCCTGTCCGCGAATCCCAAGCATGAAAACGGCCTTCAGCCCCTTCATTACTTGCATAGCTTTGCGTGGCTTACAATGCTTATCTTGTTTGCATTTTATAAAATGAACTTTTGAACTGGATGGCTTACTTATTCTGGTTTACACCTGCCGCCACTTTCAGCCGCAGCGCGTTCAGGCGGATAAAGCCGGTAGCATCGCCTTGATCATAGGCTTGCGTTGGGTCGGCCTCCATCGTGGCGATATCCGGATTGTACAAGCTGACCGGGCTCTTCACGCCGGCGCCGATCACATTGCCCTTGTACAGCTTCACGCGCACCGTGCCGGTGACGTTCTTCTGGCTTTCCGTTACCAGCGCCTGCAGCGCCAAACGCTCCGGCGCAAACCAGAAGCCGTTGTACACGAGCGTGCTGTATCGGGTGATCAGGCTGTCGCGCAGGTTCATTACTTCGCGGTCCATGGTGATGGACTCCATTTTGCGATGGGCGGTGAACAGAATCGTTCCGCCTGGCGTCTCATAAACGCCGCGGCTCTTCATGCCGACGAAGCGGTTCTCCACCATGTCGACGCGGCCGATGCCGTGCTTGCCGCCAAGCTCGTTGAGCTTCTCCATCACCTGCAGCGGGCTCATCGCCTCACCGTTGAGGGCAACGACATTGCCCTGCTTGAATTCCAGCTCCAGATATTCCGCCTCATCCGGCGCATCCTCAGGCGAAACGCTGAGCAGATACATGTCCTTGCTTGCCTCCGCGCTTGCGTCAAACCAAGGATCTTCCAGCACGCCGCTCTCGTAGCTGATATGAAGCAGGTTGCGGTCCATCGAATACGATTTCGCCGCAGAAGCCGTGACCGGAATGCCGTGCGCTTCCGCATATGCGATCATCTCGGCGCGTCCCGGGAAGGAGTTGCGGAACTCCTCAAGGCGCCATGGCGCAATTACATCAATGTCAGGAGCGAGTCCGGCTACGCCGAGCTCGAAGCGCACCTGGTCATTGCCCTTGCCCGTTGCCCCGTGAGCGATCGCCGTAGCGCCTTCCGCGCGTGCAATCTCCACCATGCGCTTGGCGATAAGCGGACGCGCGATGCTTGTGCCGAGCAGGTATTGCCCTTCATACATCGCTCCTGCTTGGAACATCGGGAAGATGAAATCTTTAGCGAACTCGTCGCGCAGATCGTCGATGTATACTTTGGAGGCGCCGGTAGCGAGCGCTTTTTCCTCCAGGCCGTCCAGCTCTTCTTTTTGGCCGATGTCCGCCGTGAACGCAATGATTTCAGCGTCATACGTTTCCTTGAGCCATTTGAGGATAACGGACGTATCCAGACCGCCGGAATACGCCAATACGATTTTTTGCTTTGCCATGGTTAAACTCCCTCTCCTTGTAACTAACAAATCCTATTCTTGCGATATTAAAAAGCCAGACCAACAAGCGGTCCAATCTTCGTATTTCAAGATTCGATGCCGAATTGCTCCTTGACTCACTTCATGACCCAAGGATAACTTTTTGAATAGCCTTTATTATGCCATTAATGCAACCATTAACGCTTTTTGTGCATGCAGCCGGTTCTCGGCCTGATCAAAAATGACGGAGTTCTCGCCGTCGATCACGCCTTCGGAAACCTCCTCGCCCCGATGCGCCGGCAAACAGTGCAGGAACAAGTAATCCGGCTTCGCCGCCTTGACCAGCTCCTCGTTCACCTGAAAATCCGCAAAAGCAGCCTCCCGTTCGGCTTGCTCCTCTTCAAAGCCCATACTCGCCCATACATCGGTATAGATGACATCGGCATCCTTGGCAGCTTCGATCGGATCATGCGTGATCGTGATTTTCCCACCGGATTGCGCTGCAATCTCTTCGCTCAGCTTCACAATGCCTTCATCCGGCATATAACCCTCAGGGCTCGCTACCGCCACATGCATGCCCATCTTTGCTCCGCCGATCAGCAGGGAATGCGCCATATTGTTTCCGTCCCCGATAAAGGCCATTTTCAGCCCCTTCAGCTTGCCCTTATGCTCCAGCACCGTCTGCAGGTCAGCCAGCACCTGGCAAGGATGCGCCATGTCGCTCAAGCCGTTGATCACCGGAATGGATGCATGCTTCGCGAGGTTGATGACATTGTCGTGCCCGAAGGTACGGATCATGATGCCGTCCAGATAACGGGACATGACCTGTGCCATATCGCTGATCGGCTCCCCGCGTCCGAGCTGAATATCGTTCTTGCTCAAGAAGAGCGCATGGCCGCCCAATTGGAACATGCCGACCTCGAAGGAGACCCGGGTCCGTGTCGAGGATTTCTCAAAAATAAGTCCGAGCGTCTTCCCCTTTAACGGCTGGTACACCTCTCCGTTCTTCTGCTTACGCTTTAGCTCGATCGCCGAGTCCAGCAAAAACTGGATCTCCTCGGTGGAATACTCGTCCAATTCGATCATATCCCGGCCTTTCAAGCTGATTCCCTGTAGTTGTCCACTTGCGGTCATCCCCTTGTCCTCCTTGCTGTTTGCTGTATTTTTCTATTGTATCATGACTTTCTATGCTTGGTTAACCGCCGTATGGGCATGAATGATATCCGTAAGGATCGACACCGCCTGATCGATTTCCTCCCGTGTGACAAGCAAATTCGGAAGGAGGCGGATCACATTCGGGCCTGCGGTTACGAACAGCAGTCCGCGGCGCTGCCCCTCCAGCACCAGCTCGCCGACCGGCTCCGCGCATTCAATGCCGATCAGAAGGCCTTTTCCGCGAATGCTTTTCACAAAAGGAATTCCCGCAAGCTTCTCTTGCAGCTGGGCTGTCAAGTATTCGCCCGCTTCCGCTGCGCGCTGAGGCACGTTGTCCTCCAGCATCGCCTCGATCGTAGCGGCTACCACCGCGCTTGCCAGCGGCGTCCCGCCAAAGGTCGATCCATGGCTGCCTGCCGTAAAGGCATCGCGCAGATAGCCCTTCCCGAGCATCGCGCCGACCGGGAAGCCGGAGCCAAGCCCCTTGGCTACCGTGAAAATATCCGGCTCGATGCCGTAATGCTCATGCGCGAACAGCTTGCCGGTCCGGCCCATGCCGGTCTGCACCTCGTCAACGATGAGCAGCAGCCCGTGCTGCTTGCAAAGCTCCGTGACGGCCTGTAAGAATTCCGGCTCGACCGGATGCACGCCGCCTTCGGCCTGCACCATCTCGATCATGATGGCCGCGGTGTTGTCGTTAATCGCCGCTTCCAGTGCCGGCAGGTCATGCAGCGGAACGCTCAGGAAGCCGGCAGGGAGCGGAAGGAAGCCTTCCTTCACCTTGTCTTGTCCCGTAGCGGTCAGCGTGGCCAGCGTCCGGCCGTGGAAAGACTGCGTAAAGGTAATGATCTCATAACGGCCGGTGCCCTTCACCTTCTGGTGATAGCGGCGAGCCAGCTTGATCGCGGCTTCGTTCGCCTCCGCACCGCTGTTGCAGAAGAAGACGGCATCCGCGCAGGTGTTTGCGGTCAGCAGCGCCGCTGCTTTTTCCTGTCCCGAAATATGAAACAGATTCGAGACGTGCCACAGCTCATCCAGCTGGGCCTTCAGCTTCTCCTTCACCTTAACCGGGGCATGCCCGAGATTGGTTACCGCGAGCCCGGCCATAAAGTCCAAATATTTATTGCCTTGATCGTCCCACAACCAGCTGCCTTCCCCTTTAACGAGGCTGAGCGGGTATCTCGCGTACGTCTGAAACAATGAGCTCTCATGGCCCCCCGCTGCCGCATTAGCCGCTGCACTTCCGCTTCCTTGTGCATCTTTCCCCATGACCTGTTACACTCCTTTACTTATGGCTTTGCTTGCCAGCTACATCCGAACAATGCGCGTCCCGAGCACTTCGCCCGCGACTACGCGGCTCAGTACATTTGGCTCACTGCCGTCCACAATGACAACCTCGCGCACTTTGCCGTGAATGCAGGCGATGGCTGCCCTGACCTTCGGAATCATGCCGCCGTAGATTTCACCCGTTCCGATCATATCCTCGATCTCCTGCACCGTAACGGTCGGCAGCACCCGCTTCTCGCCGCCCGCACTCTTCATGATGCCGGGCACGTCGGTTACGACGATCATCCGGGCTACGCCGAGATGAGAGGCGACAGCGCCCGCCGCCGTATCCGCGTTAATGTTGTAGCGCTGCCCTGCCGCATCGACACCGATCGGCGCTACAACGGGCATATAGCCCATCTCCATCACGCCGTTAAGGATGGAGGACTTCACATGCGTGACATCGCCTACCCAGCCGACCTCTGCGCTGTTCGCAACCGGCCGGGCCTCAATCAAGCCGCCGTCGGAGCCGGACAGGCCGAGGGCCGAGCCGCCGACGCTCTGAATCCGGCGGACAATCTGTTTGTTGATCGTGCCGGCCAGCACCATTTCCACCACATCCAGCACGTCCTCCGTCGTCTTGCGCAGACCGTTCACGAACTCGGTCTCGATCCCCAACTTCTCCAGGTTCCCGGAGATCGCAGGCCCGCCGCCATGCACGATCACCGGCTGGACTCCCTTCTCCTGCAGTCCCTTCAAATCCTCAAAGAAGCTGTCCGGCAAGGCGGCCAGCGTACTTCCGCCGCACTTCATCACAAACATGTCCCCGCCCGCCTTATTGCCGGGCATGGTCTCCTCCTGGTTCAACGTGCTGTTCACATCCGTCTCCTCCCGTCACTGCTTGAAATATTATGTGCGGTAAGCCGCATTGATCCGTACATAGTCATAGGTTAAGTCGCAGCCCCAGGCGGTGGCCGATCCACTGCCAGTATGGAGCTTCACTTCAATATTCACCGTATCTCCCTGAAGATAGGCCAGCGCGGCATCCTCGTCAAAAGCCACCGGCCTCGACTGCTCCAGCACTGATATCGGCCCGATCTTAATATCGACCGTCTCGGGATTAACCGGCCGGCCGGCTCGGCCTACGGCTGCAATGATACGTCCCCAGTTGGCATCGGCGCCGAACACCGCCGATTTGACCAGGCTGGAGCCGATAATCGTCTTCGCAATGGCCTGGGCGTCCTCGTCGGTCTCGGCTCCGTCAACATGGACCTCGATCAAATGCGTTGCCCCTTCGCCGTCCCGCGCAATCGCCATCGCGAGCATCCGGCAAACATAATGGAAACCGGAAGCAAAAGCTTCCCAATCCGGGTGCGCCGGCGACAGCTCATCATGCCCGGCCAGACCGCTGGACATGGCAATCAGCATATCGTTCGTGCTCGTGTCCCCATCAACGGTAATCATATTAAAGGTCAAATCGGTCGTCTGGCGGAGCAGCTGCTGCAGCGCCTCCTGCCCGATGACCGCATCGGTGGTGACGAAGCCGAGCATGGTTGCCATGTTCGGATGAATCATGCCGGAGCCTTTCGCCGAACCGGCTATCGTTACGTTCACCCCGCCGACCGAAACGGTTACGCAGGCTTCTTTTTTCACCAAATCCGTTGTCAGTATCGCTTGGTTAAAGGCTTCCGCTCCTTCGCGAGCGCCGCTCAGACGACCCGGCAGGCCCTCGATGCCCGCAATCACGCGGTCCATCTTGAGCAGCTCGCCGATGACGCCTGTGGACGCCACCGCAACGTCGCTCTCCTTAACGCCAAACTCAGAAGCAGCCCGGGCACGCATCGTGTATGCATCCTCTTCTCCTTGCTTGCCTGTGCACGCATTGGCATTCCCGCTGTTGACCACGATTGCGCGGAGCTTGCCGTCTTCAAGGCTTTCCCGCGTCACCTTCAACGGAGCCGCTTGAAATACATTCGTCGTATAGACAGCGGCCGCAACTGCCGGCACCTCGCATACGATGGCGCCCAGATCGTGGCGGTCGGTCTTCTTCAATCCGCAGTGGAGACCGGCAGCCTTGAAGCCTTTCGGCGTCACGATGGTGCCTTCCTCCAAAATCGCAAATAAGTTATCTCCCATGTCCGTCTCCCCCGTCTGTTACGGATACACTGGCGTAAACGTAAGACCGAGGCTTTCCTCCCATCCCATCATCAGGTTCAAATTCTGGATTGCCTGCCCGGCAGCGCCTTTCACGACATTGTCGATGACCGCTATGACGGTCAACCGGTTCGTTCGGGCATCCACCGCAAAGCCGATGTCGCAATAATTGGAGCCGCTAACTTCTTTGGTCGCCGGCCATACGCCGTTATCCCGAATGCGGACAAAAGAGCGATCTTTATAGTACTCTCGATACAAACCGATGAAGTCCTCTTCGGTATGCGGCCCTTTGAGCGTTGCATACATCGTGCTCATAATGCCGCGCGTCATCGGTACGAGATGAGTCGTAAAGGTGACGGTAACGGGCTCGCCCGATACTTGGCTGAGCACCTGCTCGATCTCCGGGATATGCTGATGCTTGTTGACCTTGTAGGCCTTGAAGTTTTCATTGATTTCCGCAAAATGCGTCATAAGGCTCGTTCCCCGTCCCGCCCCGGATACGCCGGATTTTGCATCGATGATCAAGGTGGCCGGATCAATCCAGCCGGCGCTGATTGCCGGAATCAGTCCGAGGAGCGTAGCGGTCGGGTAGCAGCCTGGATTCGAAATGAAATCGACGCCTTTCACTTCCTCTCCGAATACCTCGCACAAGCCGTATACGGCTTTTTCAAGAAGCTCGGACGAAGGGGCCGGATGCTTATACCACTGCTCGTAGGTTGCACCGTCCTTCAGCCTGAAATCGCCCGAGAGGTCGATAACCTTCAGCCCTGCCGCAAGCAGCTCCGGAACGAGCTTCGCGCTTACGCCGGAAGGGGTCGCCGTGAACACAAGATCCGCAGCCTGCGCAATCTCTCCAGGATCAACGCCATCCAGGTTCTTCGCAACAATATTCGTCAAATGCGGGAATCCGTCCGATATCGGGACCCCGCTGCTCGATGATGAAATCACCGAAGTAATCTCGATGTAAGGATGCGCCTGCAGCAATCGGATCAGCTCCACGCCTCCATAACCGGTGGATCCTACAATGGCAACTCTCAGCTTGTTGTCTGTCATATCCTCATCCCTCTCCCACGGAACATCCGATAGACCGCAAGTGGATTAGGCGCCTGCTTGTTCGTAAGCGTCCTGATCGAGCGGTCTTATGCACGGTTCCATGATTCCAAATCCATTATCCGTCTCATAAATATGTATTATTATACGACTGTATTCATATAAATACAATGGATTCTCATAAATTGGCTGGAAATGGGTCAATCTCTCCCCTATGAGTCGGACGTCCGTTCATATTCTTCTTTTAATATTGAAAATACTTTGAGGTTCCAATGCCGGTCCTTCACCTTCATCGCTTTGCGCAGTGTCCCCTCATAACGCATGCCGATCTTCTCCATGACACGCTGGGAGCCGGTATTTTCCTCGAAGCAGCGGGCTTGGACACGAATCAGATCCATTTCGCCAAAACCAAGCTTCAAGAGCGCGGAAGCCGCTTCGGTCATGATCCCCCTGCCCCAATATTCCCGAGCAAGCACATAGCCGATTTCCGCGCTTTGGTGCTCAGGTCTCCACCACACAAAGTCGACCGTGCCAATCAGCCTGCCGTTCTCCTTCAGTTCTATTCCCCAGGGTGCGATGTCGTGCTTGGCATATTGGGCTAATATGTATTGAATAAATCGCTTGCTGTCCTCAATCGAGCGATGAGTTTCCCATGTTACGTATTGAGCCACCTCATCATTTGAGGCATAGGCGAACATATCCTCCGCATCCCGCATCGATATTCTCCGCAAGCGCAGACGATCGGTTTCCAGTTCGGGCAGGCTTGCATAGATCCGTTCCATCCCCATTTTTCGTAGCCTCCTCCAAGATATTAGTTTCCATTATAGGCGCTTCCCCGGAAAAAGAAAGAAAAAATTCCCTGTCGTTAAGCCAAGCCATTGTTAGCCTGCAACGACCATAAATCGAACCTGCAGCTAACACGTGCCGGCTCTAGGAAACAAGCGATGTCCATAAAAAAAGAACGGCGCCTATGCACCGTTCTTTACGTAAGATTATATGCTTTATGTCCGAATATTCCGAAAGCCTTCACCCAGCACCTCGTGTGCATTATGGATAATGACAAACGCGTCCGGGTCCACCGATTGGACCACCGTCTTCAGCCGGGGAATCTCGCTCTGGCCGACGACGACCATAAGGACGGTCCGGTTTTCTCCGGTGTAGCCGCCTTGTGCCGTCAGCTTGGTCAAGCCCCGGTCGAGATCCTCCAAAATCGCCTTCGTAATCGGCTCCGTATGATCGGAGATAATGTAAGCGACTTTGGTGAAACTGAAGCCGAGTTCAATCGTATCAATCACCTTGCCCGTCACATACAGTCCGATTAAGGCATACAGCGCTTGCTCCAATGACAGCACCATGGCTGCCGAAGAAATGACGATCGCATCCAAAATGACGATGCATAAGGAAAATGCAAGGCCGCTGTATTTATGCAGCAGCTGTGCAACAATGCTGAGCCCCCCTGTCGAGCCACGGCCGCGGTAGACGAGCCCCATGCCGATGCCGACGCCGATCCCTCCATAGATGGAGGCGAGCAGCGGATTAGAGAGAGGAATCACCCAATCCTTGGTCAAAAACACGAATAGCGGCAGCACCATGCTTCCCAGCAGAGAGCGGACCCCATATTCGCGGCCGATCAGCCCGAAGGCAAGAAACAGCAGCGGGATATTGAGCGCCCACTGCGTGAAAGCCGGTTCAATGCCAAGCCAAGCTTGGACAAGGACGGATAACCCGGACACGCCCCCGGAGGCAATGTGGTTCGGCAGGAAAAACAGATTAAACGCCAGCGCCATAATGAAGGAGCCGGCGATAATAAAGATCGTATCGACGGTCTGCCGGAGCGGACCGTTGATCGGAATGATAGGTTCCCGCCTTCTCTTGCTGGCGGATGGTTTACGAACGGACTGCGCCATGTTCTTCAAATCTCTCCTCGCGGCCTATTCGACTTCCTGTTTGATTTGACTGCGCAAATATCCGTCGATAAAAGCATCCAGGTCGCCATCCATCACGGCGCCCACGTTCCCGGTCTCCACCTGGGTGCGATGGTCCTTCACCATGCTGTATGGATGGAACACGTACGAGCGGATCTGGCTGCCCCATGCGATTTCGGACTGCTCACCGCGGATTTCAGCCAGCTCCTTTTGCTGCTCCTCGATTTTGCGCTCATAGAGCTTGGAGCGGAGCATCGTCATCGCGCGCTCGCGGTTTTTGATCTGAGAGCGTTCGTTCTGGCATGTTACGACGACGCCAGTCGGAAGATGCGTAATCCGCACGGCCGAATCGGTCGTGTTGATGTGCTGACCGCCCGCGCCGCTTGCGCGGTACGTATCGATCTTCAAATCCTCGGTCCGGATTTCCACCTCTACGTCATCGGTAATTTCCGGTACGACATCGCAGGATACGAATGACGTATGCCGGCGTCCCGATGAATCGAATGGCGAGATGCGAACGAGTCGGTGCACGCCTTTTTCCGCCTTTAGATAGCCGTAAGCATTAAAGCCTTTAATCAATAGCGTTACGCTCTTGATGCCCGCCTCATCCCCCGGCTGGTAGTCCAGCGTCTCCACCTTGAAGCCGCGTTTCTCGGCCCACCGGGTGTACATCCGGTGCAGCATTTGTCCCCAGTCCTGCGACTCGGTACCACCCGCGCCAGGATGCAGCTCGAGGATGGCATTCATTTTGTCATAAGGCTGATTCAGCAGCAGCTGGAGCTCAAACGCCTCCACGCGTCCGACCAGTTCCTTAATGGTATCCCCGATCTCGCCGGCCAGGGAATCGTCTCCCTCTTCATCCGCCAGCTCAATCATCACGACAGCATCGTCATAGTCCTGCTGCAGCTTCTGATAAGAGTCCACCGCGGATTTGACCGCATTCATCTCGGAGATAATGCCCTGAGCCTTCTCATTGTCGTCCCAAAAATCCGGAGCCGCCATCTTCTCCTCAAAATTCTCAATTAACTCCTGCTTGAGATCTAAGTCAAAGAGACCCCCTAAGATTGGTTAGTTTCTTGCTGATTTCACGCAGGTCCTGCTTAACGCTTGGATCGATCATAAATCCTCGTCCTTTCTGTCTTTGCATCTTATCTTCTTCTAGTATACCCTCTCCGCCTTGGAAATCGTTCCATTCGGAGGATAATTTAGCTGTCACTTGCTCAACTTCACGACAAGGCAAAAGCTTTTTCACTCGAATCGTTCAGCAGCTATCTCGTTACGGAAACATGTGCCGTCTCGTTATGGGAGCATGGCCGTGCCCTCAATCGGCATGTCGATATGTTCAGATAAACTCCCTTAATCGCTGCCGGGACTTTGGAGTCATGGCCTTAGCCACCACCCCGACTGCCCAAGCAGCTCTTAAGGGAGTTCAATGATTGCCGGTCCATCGACAAGACCGGCATGATATGCGGTTACCATTCTTTAAGATTGACTATACCGGGATGTGGGACAAGTACGTAAAATGTTCCTACGATCACTGTTGCTCTCGGATTTCTTGATCAAATGAATTCATAGGTTGAAATCCGATCACAAAGGCGACCGCTGCCGCTTCTTCGAAATCATTTTACTCCCTTGTCCTGCTACCCGCTCTTTAATTCGTCCTATATCGAATGTTACGCGTTCTGCCCATGGCAGTGCTTGAATTTCTTGCCGCTGCCGCATGGACAAGGATCGTTGCGGCCGATCTGTTCACCGACCTGAACCGGACGCTTCTCGGCAGGCTCGCTGCTGCTGTTCGTGGACACCTTGTTCTCGTCCACTACCGCTTGGCGCTCCTGGTTCGTGGCGATTTGAGCTTTCATGATATACGTGGCGACTTCCTCTTGGATCGTCGCAATCATGGCGTTAAACATCTCAAAGCCCTCGAACTGGTATTCGCGAAGCGGATCGGTACCGCCGTAAGCACGGAGGTGGATACCCTGACGCAATTGATCCATCGCGTCGATATGATCCATCCACTTGCTGTCTACCGCGCGGAGCACGATAACCTTCTCGAACTCGCGTACCATTTCCGGACCGATCGCCTGCTCGCGCTCGTCATACTTCTGCATGACACGCTCGAAGAGGTAATCGGTAATCTCTTGGGCTTCCTTGCCCCAGAGATCTTCGCGGGTAACCGCGCCTTCGTCCAGCAGCTTGCTGTTGATGTAATCGGCAACGTCCTGCAGATCCCAGTTCTCCGGAATATCATCGCTGCAGTGAGCCTCTACTACCCGCTCGATGACCGGCTTGATCATATCAACGACGATCTGTTTGATATCCTCGGACTCCAGAATCTCCCGGCGCTGCTTGTAAATGATTTCGCGCTGTTGGTTCATCACGTCGTCATACTGGAGTACAACCTTACGCATGTCGAAGTTATTGCCTTCTACCCGCTTCTGCGCGGATTCCACCGCACGGGTGATCATTTTGCTCTCGATCGGCTGATCTTCTTCAAAGCCAAGGCGTTCCATCATGTTCAGCACGTTGTCCGTACCGAAACGCTTCATCAGCTCATCGCCCAGGGACAGATAGAACTGCGTAGAACCCGGGTCGCCCTGACGGCCGGCACGACCGCGCAGCTGGTTATCGATCCGGCGCGATTCATGGCGCTCGGTACCGATAATATGCAGACCGCCGATCTCTTGCACGCCGTCACCCAGCAAAATATCCGTACCGCGACCCGCCATGTTTGTGGCGATCGTAACGGCCCCCGGCTGGCCTGCGCGCGAGATAATCTCGGCTTCCTCCGCATGGTATTTCGCGTTTAGCACTTTATGCTGAACGCCTTTGCGCTTCAGCATTTCAGACAGACGCTCGGAGTTTTCGATCGAAACGGTACCCACTAGCACCGGCTGATTTTTCTTATGGCGCTCAACGATCTCGTTGACGACTGCTCTGAACTTGCCTTCCTCGCTCTTGTAGACCACGTCCGGCATATCAATCCGCTGGTTCGGCCGGTTCGTCGGAATTTGAAGCACTTCAAGACCGTAAATCTTCTTGAATTCCTCTTCCTCTGTCTTCGCCGTACCGGTCATGCCCGCCAGCTTGCGGTACATCCGGAAGTAGTTCTGGAAGGTGATGGTCGCGAGGGTCATGCTCTCGTTCTGTACCTCGATGCCTTCCTTCGCTTCGATCGCCTGATGCAGACCGTCGCTATAACGGCGTCCGGCCATCAGGCGGCCCGTAAATTCGTCGACGATAACCACTTCATCGTCCGTCACGACGTAGTCAACGTCACGACGCATGATAACATTGGCCTTCAGTGCCTGCACAATATGATGGTTCAACGTAACATGGTTGTGGTCATACAGGTTGTCAATACCGAAGATACGCTCTGCGGTAGCAACGCCTTTTTCCGTAAGGGATACGGATTTGACCTTAATGTCCACGGTGTAGTCCTCTTCCGGAACGAGACGCTTCACGAACCGGTCAGCTGCATAGTACAGCTCGGTGGATTTCTGCGCCTGACCCGAAATGATCAGCGGCGTACGCGCTTCGTCGATCAGGATGGAGTCCACTTCGTCAATGATACAGAAGTACAGCGGACGCTGAACCATCTGTTCCTTATACAGCACCATGTTGTCCCGCAAATAGTCGAAACCGAACTCATTGTTCGTTCCGTAGGTAATGTCGCAGGCGTAAGCATGCTGTTTCTCCGGATGCTCCATGCCGCTCAGGTTGAGCCCGACCGTCATGCCCAGGAAATTATATATTTGCCCCATCTCTTCGCTGTCACGCTGGGCCAAATAATCGTTGACGGTAACCACGTGAACTCCTTTGCCAAGCAGGGCATTCAAGTATACCGGCAAGGTACCTACAAGGGTCTTACCTTCACCGGTCTTCATTTCTGCAATTTTACCTTCGTGGAGGGCCATCCCGCCGACCAGCTGCACGTCGTAATGACGCTTGCCGAGCACCCGTTTGGAAGCCTCGCGGACTGTCGCAAACGCTTCAGGAAGCAACTCCTCAGGCGTCTCACCTTTCTCGATCCGCGCACGGAACTCTTCGGTTTTCGCTTTAAGCTGCTCATCTGAGAGCGCCTCAAATTCCGGTTCCATTTTGTTGATTACATCGACCGTCTTCATGAGACGTTTGACATCACGTTCATTGGTGTCGCCGAAAATCTTTTTGACAAGTCCTAGCATGGTTAACCCCTTTCGTGCAAAACAAGTGATAGAATCAACTTCATTAAATGCCAAAGGGTTAAATGATGAAATCGATTCATTGATTCCTTATGATGGTCCCATTCCTGGCAGGGTTCACGGCCTGTCCCAAAGAATGAGGGTTTGCCTAAATTGTAACAGTTTGTAAGGGATGCCGCAACAAGTTGCTGCTTCTGCTGCCCGCATTCGTCCGGCGCGATTCCCTACTATATAAGACGAAACAGCACGCATAAAAGTTGCGTGGAGCATTTACCCAGTGCCTTTTGCCCCCGGCAGATGGCCTCGACCCGGTACCGCTTGATCCGTAATGCGTTAGCGTTGACCCTACGAACCAGGAATTCTGGATATTATGAAAATTCGAAGTGACAGGCAAAGAACCTGCATTGCAGCTATATCCAAGCATACTTAAGGCCACGCACCCATCCATTTGCCCATTTAGTATCTAAACCACAATTATATTCGTTAAACGCGGCTGGATTTCATTATAGAGTCATCCCATATTATCGACAAAAGAGAGTTCCTATTTAGTACTGAACGGCCTCCAACCAAATAAAGAGCCCCACCCGCGGGTGAAGGCTCATCTTGCACATGTTCATTTCAACTTAAAAGTTTCATTCATTTCCAGTGAGATTCGTTCCGGTCGCTGTAAGATAACATCCGCTGGCCCCAGGGACCCGCGCCGTCGCCTTACTCGCGCTCGATCAATCCGTACTTGCCGTCATTTCGCTTGTAGACGACATTTACTTCCTGTGTGTCAATGTTGGAAAATACGAAGAAATTATGACCAACCATGTTCATCTGCAGAATCGCTTCCTCAACGTCCATCGGCTTCATCGTGAAGCGCTTCGTGCGGACCACTTCATAATGATCCTCATACTCGTCCTGCTCGACTTCCGTCTGAGTCGCCGTAGCTGCGCCGTTCCCGGCAACGAGCGTCTTCAAGCCGCCCTCTTGCTTAATCTTCCGGTTCAGCTTGGTCTTGTGCTTGCGAATCTGGCGTTCCAACTTGTCCACAACAGCGTCAATGGAAGCGTACATATCATCGCTTCGGTCTTCCGCACGCAGAACCACGCCCGTGAGCGGAATGGTCACTTCCACCGTGTGCAATCCTCGAACGACACTTAATGTAACGTATCCTTCAGAGGTGGGGGGTGCTTCAAAATACTTATCAAGCCTGCTGAGTTTCTTGTCAACATAGTCCTTCAAAGCATCGGTCACTTCAATTTGTTGACCTCGAATACTGAATTGCATAGGGCACTCCTCCTTTGCACCTTTAGTATACCATTTTGTTAACGCTGTGTAAAAAGACAAATATGTGAATTTCGTCACAAGTGTTCGCTCGTAGCGGGTGAAGACCATTGCTGGGATAAGAAAGACCGTTTCAATGACCTTTAGGGAACGATATCCTCATCCTCTCATCGTAATTTAAACAGAGGGACATCGAGGTGACCACCACCATGGAACACCGGCCCATACGTTAGGTTACGAGGTTCAAAAAGGATAGCCGCTGCTAAAGCCATCGAAGAACAAGCAGCTAATCGCAAAACAGAAAAAGACCCCGGATTAACCGGGGTCTCCTCGCTAGCGAATTCAATTCTTAACCATCTATACCGTTTATGTAGGTCGGCTATGCCGGGATGATTATAATTTGATTACGTTAGCTGCTTGCGGGCCACGTGCACCTTCAACGATTTCGAATTCAACGGATTGTCCTTCTTCCAGCGTCTTAAAGCCTTCGGATTGAATCGCGGAGAAGTGTACGAAAACGTCGCCGCCTTCTTCAGTCTCAATGAAGCCATAACCTTTCTCTGCGTTGAACCATTTAACTTTACCTTGCATGCCCTAACATTCCCTTCATTGTCAAATAAAGTGTGACACTAATTGTCCACATTTCCGACTATAGCACCCGGCCTTACTAGTGTCAATCGCCCTGGAGACGGTTTTCTGCTGAAGAAAACGTCTAATCTTGTCGACATGGCTTAAACACTGAGCTGGTGGGTACTGCGGAAAAATGCTTTATCGATAATTACCCAGCAGGGAGAGGGGTGAAACAGGTATCTAACCTAAATTATTTAATATGAAACATAAGTCCCTGAATTTAGCCGAAATGCTCCAGTAGTATAGATTACTCGTGCTATTTGGCCCAGTAACCTAAAAGATCAGATGCGCGGTGGATAATCAGGTCAGGAAAATCATCTGCCTCTTCAATTGACTTTCTATCTGTTTCTCCGCTCAATACGCAAACAAAATGTCCATTTACATTTCTGGCCATTTTCATATCAGTGTACAGTCTATCACCAATAACAACGACTTGTTTTTTACCTTCACTAATATGTTCAATAATTTTGTAGTCTATCATATCTTTATTTGGCTTCCCGAATATCTGATCAGGTGATCTGTTCAAAGAAACCTCAAACATTTTGATAAATGAACCAATGTCTGGGACAGGTCCCTCTGGAGTTGGACAACTAGTATCGCAATGCGTTGCATAAAAAGGCAATCCTTGGTTCAAATACTTACTTGCCTTCACGATCTCATTGTAGGTAATCTCTGTGTCATACCCCAAAACAACACACTGAGGGATTTCAGAGTTTGGATTGATGCTGGATTCTTCAAACACGGATTTCATAGCCTCTGTGCCTAACACAAACGTATTTACTATATCATTTTTCTTCAAATGAGCTAATAACCCGTCGGTTGATTGAATAATGTGGCTATCAGAAATGTGAATCCCCATTCCTTCAAACTTCTCACTAAGTGATCTCTTTGAATACGAAGAGTTGTTTGTCAATAAATAGTACGGTATATCGCTTGTTTCAAGAAATGTGATAAACTCTTTTGTGCCTTCTATTGGCTCATTTCCAGTAAAGAGGGTTCCATCAATGTCGATAAATAAAACGAGTTCCTCCAAATTGATTGTTAAATCACTGAACTTTAAATCAGCCAACTGTAAGTCTTCAAGGTTGTCAATCTCCATCCACTTTAATCCATGGATGTTAAGAGGATAAACTGGGAGCAAGTTCTTCTTAATTAGCCTTTGAAGAGCAACTTCCGTCCATTCCTTTACGCTTTTCTCTTTTTCAATGATTTGTTCAATTTCGTCAAACAGTTTATATGAACCCTCTACAGATATTTTGTAAATATCTATAGAACAACCATATGTTTTATCACGCTCCAGTTCTTTTGAAATATCAACAACAGTATCTTTAACCTCAACTTTCATAGATTCTTGACTATAAGTCCCTTCATCTACTGCGATCAAATCCGATATTTTAGAATTGATCATTTGAGTTAAGATTTGCTCTTCAAAGATAATATCTCCATTACAAAGTATAAAAGATTTCCCTTTGATGAATTCCTTTAATATGTATAGAGAATACATATTGTTAGTTATCTCAAAATCATGATTTTCCACAAAATTCAATTTAATATATTTATATTTGTTCCTTAAATAATGCCTATTGATTTGATCATTTCGGTATCCCATAACTATGAAAACTTCTGAAAATCCATTATTCTCAAAAGCCTTAAGTTGTCTTTCCAATAAAGATATTCCACCAATTTTTGTGAGACATTTAGGTTTATCATAAGTAATTGGTTGCAATCTTGAACCAACCCCGGCAGCTAATATAACAGCGATCATTTTTCCCCCTACTTTTCACTATACTCTTTAATTCATTTGAAGCGCGATCAATTCTTGATCAATCATACTGGACAACTCGATATCCGATGTTACTTGTTTCGCCAACTTTAAGTACTGCTCACATTTATCTAGGTTGTTCATCTTTCTATAAACACATGAAAGGTTATAAATTATATCGGCATTTTGCGGGTCTAGCTTCATGGCTTCTGCCAAAGATTTTTCTGCATCCTGCAGTTCATTTAACATAAAGTGGATGATACCGGTTATCGATGCAGTCCGGGAATTTCTTCCTTTGACCTCCTCTAAATAATTTACTGCTAGTTTGACTTCCTCAACATAGCCGCCCTCTAATAATGTACTGAACGACTTATATATATGATCAGGAACATAGGTGTTTTTATTTGCAGCATTTTCAATTTCGTTGAATAATGCCCTAATTTCATCTGTCCCTCCCATCTCATTATCAATCAGTTCCCATACTCGTAATGAAGAGCCAGGATCCGTATAAGTATGCGCCATTCTTTTTATTTTATCTCTTTCGCTTTTGTATAATCCTGGATTCATTATCGCTTCCTTTAGTGCTACCTCCAATTGGCCTTGACTAGTAACCTTTGGACCTGGTGTCCAATCATCATATGGTGTTAGCAGAAAACCTCTTGCATCCTCGTATTCTTTATGATCAGTATTTATAAAAATCAATGGTTTATCTAACAATAGATAATCGAAATATACGGAAGAATAGTCTGTCATCAAAATGTCACTCGCACCAAGGAGTTCATATAGATCGCAGTTGTTCTCTTCAAGTAATTGACTACTTAATATATGAATCCTTTCATCCGGTAAATTACTGATAGATGGCATGATCACTTCTTCTTCGTAAGGGTGCAGCTTAAGAATTAATATTATGTTCTCATCATGAAGAAATTGATTAAATGATTCTTCATTGAAACGCTCAAACCCAAATAAATTGGCCCAGCTTTTTGTACCATCTGAATATTCGCTACTATAGTAAACTTTTCTAAATGTCGGCATGTAAATAACTACCTTTTTATTTAGTAAGTTTACATTTAGAACACTTTGCAATTTTTCTCTTGCACCATCTAAAAACAACAGATCGTTCCTAGGTGCACCAGTAATTCTATATTTCCTTATTGACAGTCCCCTGCATGCATTAAAAACTGTATTAAACATTGGTGAGTATGAAGTCACAATACTAACTCTGTTCCATATATTTTGTTTTTCTTCCATGTATCTAGTGTAACTGTTGGTCATAAGGAATATCCCCTTTAAGGGAAACCCATGCCATAGTTCTACTGTAAATTGATATCGATTGAATGGATAGTTTGTATGAGTACAAATCACGACATCCGTCTCGTAAATGTTTTCATATTCATCAAATTGCATTTCTTCTGTTAATCGAATGTCGTATTTTCTTTTTGCAAATTCAGGCACAGCATTATAGAGAGCACGTGCATTATCACCTGAGTAGCCCCTTGTGATAATCTCGATAATAGGTTTGTCTACATTTGACTCAATTTGTATTATTTTATGATTTAAATCTTTTAGTAAAGTTTGATCAACGCAGTATTTCCTGGAGAGTTTATAGTATCTTAATGCCTTTGTTTGTAATTTTAAGTTGTCATAGAGCTGGGCAATATTAAACAGAATAGGAAAACTGGTAGGGTGGGATTCTACCGCTTCTAATAACAAATCTAATGCTTTGATGGTTTCCTTTTTATAGATCAATACTTTGGATTCAAGCATGTAAAGTTGTGCTTCGTTAGGAAAAAGGATCTTACACTTCTCTATATATTTTTGAGCTTCTTCTAATCGATACTCCTCAATTAATTGATCAATCCGCTCCCTAAGTTCTCTAAACTTCATTGTGGTTTCCATGATAATCTCCCTCGTTGACTTTTGTAAGCGACCCTATTCTTTCCGATGTTAGGGTACAGATATTCGTAAAAAACTCAGGGTATCCACAAGCATCTCCTAATATTTGTATAATCGGAAGTATATCGTCTACCGACTTTGAATACCCTGACAAACTAAGAAATAAAACATATAAGTAGTATAAATCGGTGTAATCTGGATACTGTCGAATACCAAGATGAATAAGCTCCAATGCTTCCTGATCCCGATTAAGCTCAATCAAACAGATAATCATCCATTTGATATGCAAGGATTTATCCAAAAGTTCTGAACTTAGATATTCTGATTTAAATCCATCATAAGCCTTCTGATATTCCCCAATACGAACAAGTTCCAGCCCAAGATGGATCCCATCGTTATTGTTAACATAAGTCAGTATAGATTGCGAATATGTTTTTACTCCGTCTTTTCTTTTAGCTGCCAAGATCCATAAACAACTCTTATGTTCATCAATTAATATTCGTTTTACGGGTACATAGATTTCATTTGCAGAAGTACTACATATACATTTGATAAATTTCCCATAATCTTCAGAAGAAAGAAAACAACGTTCATGGATGAATATTTCCCAATCATCTAGGCTAATATTGTGACAAGGTTCATGTTTGGAAACAGCGGATATTACATCTATTAATCTAGTCATTACATCTTTCCAATGATACCTTTTCGAGGTTACTTCTGCATTTGACCGAATGTTTTCTCTCAGAACTGGATCATTTAGCAGACGCTCGATATGATATGCCATTTTTTCACCGTCTCCGAAAGGGGTGTGAATAATATTTACATTATCAATAGAATATTCCAGAACGCCTGCATTAGGTGTAGAAATCACAGGGCACCCCGTACTCATCGCCTCTAAGACAGGTAAAGAGAATGACTCATACCTGGAAGCAGAGATAAACATTAATGCACCTTTAAATAAGTGAGCAATCTCAGATTGGGTAGGATTAATAAATATCCGATCTGCCTTATGAATATTTTCTTCTTTGGGCTGTATTGGAGTAATCCAATACAAATATATGTCCTTATATTTATCTCTGATTATTTTATAGGCAGTGAAGATTGTATCTATATCTTTAAATGCGATTTGATCGCTACCCATCATAAGAATATATCTATCTTCTGAGATTTGCCGCTGATTAGTTAGGTTATTAAACAATTCATTATCTATTGCATTATTTATAATTTCTGCATCTAGCCTGTTATAGTTTTCAGCCAATGCCTTTTTAGCGTTCATAGAAACAGTCATTATTTTAGCCGGTAAACTGATTTGTCTCTTTATAGTCTCATATAGCTCCGAAGAAAGAGTTTGTGGCTCGAATAAATGCTTGTCCCCCTGTTCAAAGTAAATAACCGGCGCTATCCCTGTATCGATACAAATCTGAATGTGATCCCATGCTGTTGCAATAATAACATCACATGTAGGGATGCATGAATCGAGATCAATTGTCAACGGCACTCTTATATAATCGGCTAATGATTTAAACCACGTAGGAGGAGCAGCATGGGAGACCAAAGTTACATGCCACCCTTTTTCCACTAGTCTATTAGCTTGTTCCAATATAATCTTTACTCCCCCACAAACCCCAACATGGTTTAACACATATACAATATGGCTTTTGGAATTTCTTAAAGTCTTACGTTCTTGTAGTATCTGCCCATACGCGAAAGGTAATCTTTGCAATCTTTTTTGAATATGTTTATCCCGTATGTTATCAATCATTTCGCATCACGCCTAATTCAGGATTTTTCTACTCTCTTCGAGAGCCCAATTAGAGAGTGGCACTAATTTCAAGAGTTTCTGTACAGCTGATTTTGTAGCTACATGATCACGCACCTGAACTGCCTCACTGTAGCAGTTAAATAATGACTTATAATCCGACATGATCTCATCGGCTAATGAGTAATAGAATAGGCTGTCAACATGATTTCCCAAACGAGACAATGCTTGCCCTGCTACCATATAAATATCCCTAGCAACTATGTCTTTTTGTGTTGGTTCTATAAGAATTTCTAAAGCCACTTCATAGTAACCGTATTTAAGCAAGGCTTCTGCAATCTGAAGACGACCAAGAGATGTTGTACATAACTTAGTAAGTAGTTCCAATTGATTAAATTGTCTATTAATGATCAAATCCTCTGTTAATGCCTTTAGCCAAAGAGGGAATTGACCTACTTCACTATCCTCGGATATTTGTTCTTTTACAATCAATTTTCTGAATAGACTGTAATCCGTTTTATCAAAATTTAATTCAAGTTTACTTATAAAGTGTTCATCTGAAGTTATAAAGGAAAGATATACAATATCCCTCCATTGATTCGTTTTAAAGGATTTAATTTTTAATTTTGCTTTTTCATACTCCTCTCCAATAAGTAATAGGTACACCTCAACTTCCTCATCAGTAACTTTAATATCAAAAGTTCTGAAAAATAATTTTATCAATGGACTTCTAACTTTATAGATTACGGCAAGGAGAACTTTTACTTCCTCCGAATTTTTGAAATCCCATCTTTGTCTTACTAATTCAAACTGTTGCTCTACAGATTCCAAAGATATTATATCTAAGAAGATCTTAATTGCTGGCTCATACACATGATTCAATGCAATAGCTTTATCAATATATTGAAGCGCCGAGTTGAAATTCCCCATACAAAATTGAAGCTCTGCGAGAGAAGTATACGAAATAAAAGACCCTACACCATGCATGGAAGTCCATTCGAAATGTGTGACTTCCCCTAAGCTAATACATTTAAGGAACGATTTCTCTGCATCCTTATAATAATTTAGCTGCATATAAGTCAAACCACGATAGAAATGATAATCTGTATATAACGGGTACATTAAAATAACATCATTTAGTATGTCCAGTGACTCTACATACCTCTTTTGTTCAAGTAAGCACTGGACCAAATAAATAATCAACTTATGTGTGAATACGTAGTCACTTCCCATAGAGAAGGATTTCTTGTATGCCTCAATAGCCTTCTCTAATTCACCCATTAATTTATATTGAGTTCCTAAATTGAAATATCCGAACGCACTCGGTTTCTCCTCAATTTCTTTCAGTATAATTGCTAGATTTCTTTGACTCTTATTCTGTGAAGCAACAACCTCCTCCTTATATCCATCGTGATTAATATAAAAGTCGGCTTCTCCTGATTTTAATTCAGGAAAATTCCAGTACTCTATTTGTTCGTGGATTTTACCTGTATACTCCAACCCAATATTCCTAAATAATCGAATGTACGAATGACTCTCTTGAACTCCCCGCCGAATTATATTTCGAATTCGAACGTAATAATAATCCTCATTTAGTTGTATATTCCTTGCCTTTGTTTGGGAGTCTTGATCCAACCATTCATCTGCATCAAGTGACAATATATAGTCCCCCGTTGCGTATTTTAAAGCATGGTTTCTTGCTTCAGCAAAGTCACCGTTCCATTCTATACTAAATATTTGATCTGTGAATTTTTTAGCAATTTCAATGGTATTATCATTTGATCCTGTATCAACAATTATGATCTCATCCACGATATCTTTCACGCTGGTTAGACACCTTTCAATGCAGCGTTCTTCATTTTTCACAATCATACAAAGTGAAATAGTTTGTTTCTTCATGTCACAGTCTCCCTCTGCCTAATTCTCACTACTCTGTTTCCAAACATTCAGCACTTTTCTGATAATAAGTACTAGATTTAACTTGATCACCCACTATTTCATAGAAAAGTCCTAAATTTTTGTATGCCTTAAAACTTCCAACCCCTCTCACTGTCTCATACTTTGTACTGTCTGCTTCACCTAATTCAATACAAGTATTGAAAACCTCCGGAATTAATGCAAAATTACTAACGTCTCTAGACTCAATTAATAGCGAACCATACATAAAATATAAATCGGTAAAATCGGGGTATAATCCAATACCTTCGACTAAATTTTCTAAACAACTTTTCCAATTCCGATTTTTCAAATACATTAATGCTGTATAGTAGATTATCGACGAATAATAAGCAGGCTTTTTGACAGAATTGCAATATTCCTTCGCCTTCAACAAATACTTCTCAGAATTTCTATAGTCATCGGCCAGAAGATAAGTTCTGCCTAATTGAAATAATACGTAGGGATCATTCCCAGACTCAAAAAGTTGACTTTTAAGCAATCGGATATTTCTGTCTACTTTATTTCTTTGTTTAATAACTGTAGATTGATATCCAAGGTGTTTAATAATTATTTGAGTATCGATTACTTTCATGGGACTATTCATATTCGTTAATTGCTCATGAATTTTACCCTTGTATTTATAGCTACCGTTATTTGGGAATATCCTTGCTATACTTGAAATTCCATTCTCATTTTCATTAATTATATTTACCAAACTCACTCTTCCTGCCGAGCCGGCATTCTGTATTATATAAGATTCAATATCTTTTTCAGAAGAATTTAATCTTTCATCAGCATCCATCATAAGGACATATGGCATAGTTGCACATTTAATTAGTTCGTTCCGAGCTGCTGCAAAGTCGTCCATCCACTCGAAGTGAAACACCTTCGCATTATGTTGTAGCGCCAACCTTATTGTCGAATCAGTTGAGCCTGTATCCATTAATACTATCTCTTCCACCATATTACTTACTGATTGTATGGCCTCAACAATAAAATTTTCCTCATTCTTGACGAGAAAGCATACTGAAATGGGGAATTTCATTTCTCTCCTCTTTCCAAGTAATAGAGGTGCCTAATAATATAGGCACCTCAACTACTTATTTGTACTCAAAAGTCATTACGTTACTCTCCATATTATCACTATTTATAACCTTTACCTCTACCTGCCCTGTAGCACTGACTTTAGGAGTTATCATTCTAAGTCGTTTTGAGTTAATATACTCTACGTCATATAAGACTCCATTAAATAAAACCTTTGGATTCTTTCTAAAATTATTCCCATCAATATAAATAAGTGTTCCACCCTTTATAGGTCCGCTTCCTGGCGTGATTGTAGTTATAACCGGAGGCTGAGCTACAGGCGGTGCGTCATAAGTGAACGTCCCCGTGGCACTATTACCGCTAGGATTTGTAATAGTCAAGGTTACAACTCCCGCCGTTTGCCCCATTGGTGTAATGAACCTTAATCGAGTACTACTTACAAACTCATAATTCAATGGCTGTCCATTAAAAGTAAATACCAAATCCCTTTCGAAATACTTCCCATCTACATATACTAACGTTCCTCCACTTAATGGCCCATTACCAGGAGAGACAGAAGAAATTTCAGGTTTAGCCTCAACATAACTATACGCATTAAATAATGTGTCGAATTTGGAATCAGTATTTGTAACTGTCACATTAACACTCACAGCCGAGTCCGAGGCAGGAGCGATGACTGACAACCTGGTGGAATCAATAAAGGTGGCTGCTGTATCTATAGATCCGAAAGTAACTGTTGCGCCTTTCCTAAAGTTCTGTCCGATGATTTCTACCGTGTTGCCACCTCTTTTATTTCCCGTATTAGGGGCTACCGATGTTATGATGGGTTCCGGATAGACCGGCGGTGCGTCATAACTAAATCCACCATCCAAAGTGCTTGATTTACTATCACTATTGACTACTTTAACATCGACAGGCCCTGCTTGATCCCACCTAGGCGTGAGAAGTCTAAGTCTAGTTGAATTAATAAACTCCACAGGGCTAATCTCTGTTTCGGTTCCATTAGCCACAAAATAAACTTTTGCACCACTTTCAAATCCAGTCCCATCAATGTAAATTAATGTACCACCTTTAAGAGGTCCGTTCCCAGGCGTAACAGATTTCACTTTTGGGTCAGGTTTTGGCGGTGGAGCAAGATACGTGAATGCTTGATCTACTTCCGCCATTTGATTATCCGGATTGATTACAGTAATTTTAACAAAGGTTGGATCAGACCATGATGGTGTTACAAATCTCAGTCGTTTAGAGCTTAAAAATTCCGCATTAACTTCTTGAGATTCGCCCAAAATGACCTTGACTCCTTGAACAAAATTAGCTCCATCAATATAAACAAGGGTCCCTCCTTTTTGTGGACCACTATTTGGTGAGATCAGATCAATTTTCGGTGCAGGAGGCGGTGGAGGTAAGATGTACGAATAGGCCTGATCAAGTACTGACTCAGAACCATCAGGATTAACTACTTTTACATCAACTATATCCTCACTTGCCCAAGCAGGAGATTTAACTATCAATGTTGTACCTGATACATAAGTCATATCACTAACTTGAACATCGCCAAAATATACGGTTGCACCTTTGGAAAATAAATTGCCAGTCAATGTGACATTTTCACCGCCAGTTGTTTTCCCACTGTTTGGAGACAGAGACAGCAGTTCCATTTTAGGAGGTTCATTGTATGTAAAACCATTAGACAGAATAGCTGATGTACCATCAGGGTTCTCAATAGTCACGTCTACTGGTCCAGGATTAATTCCGGCTGGAGTTTCGGTAAATATATATCCGCTATTATTAACCGTTGTTACTGGCGCCTCAATATCCCCAAATTTCACTTTTGCGCCTTTCATAAAATATTCCCCATACATTAACACAGTGGTTCCGCCTGATAATGGGCCTTTCACGGGCTCTATGCTAGTAATACTTGGGTCCGCATAATATTGGAAGGATGCAGTTGCATATTGACCATCATCATTCACGACTTTGACCGATGCAGATCCTTGTGTACCTGAAGGATTCATAACTTTAAGTTCATTTGGACTTACAAAGGTTACATTAGTAGCATATTTATTACCAAAGGAAACCAATGCATTTTCTCTAAAATTTTCTCCAAGGATAGTTACCTCCTCTTTCCCACTAACCAATCCTTTCTCTGGAGATAGAGAAGTAATTAGTGGAGCAGGGTAACTAACTGATATATTCGGAGCTGGAATTACATACGATTTCAACGCCCCGCTATAATCCTTATAATCGATGATAGAATTTGTGGAAGCAGGAAGCTTCCCAACTTTACCATCCGTTTTATGTTTGATTTTATACTTAAAGGTTAATGTGTCGTTTTTCAACTCTAGAAAATTCCAAACAAGGGTGTTACCATTTACAACAGGTTTCGGGATATTTTGTTCATAAGACCCCGGGACAATCTCAAACTCTTTGCTAATTACATCCGTTATCGTTATATCGTATGCACTAGCCAGACCAATTTCCTGAACAATTCGGGCGTAAATTTCGGCCAATCCATGAGATCCTAACACGAAATGGTGGTGGTGGGCTGTAGTAGCCATATTCTTCAACAATACGTTCGGTGCACTTTGGTTTGGATCATCATTTGCATTTAAAAGGGCAATTGTATAGAATACAATCCCTTGATTTTTCGCCTCTTCAGCTTTTTTAAGAGCATAATCATACGCGTTATAATTCACACCGTCTATTTGACCGCCTACTGTCGCCTCTCCATCAGTCAATAATACAATGACAGGCTGTGCATCCAATCTACTAGAGGCCAATAATTCCCTCGCTTTATCGATAGCATCGCCCGTTGCTGTATTTCCATTAGCTTTAAGTCTGCCGATATAGTCCTTGGCCTGGGCCTTATCAGTCGTCAGATCAAAAGTACTAGTAGTTGTGCTGTAATCAACGATTCCTACTCGATGTTTTGTAAAATCCATCAGATCTATAAATCCTTTTGCGGCATCCTTAGCATTTTCCATTTTTTCGATGCCCATACTTCCCGACTTATCAATTACTAGAATTACATCATTAGGCTTAACTACACTCACCGGGGGAGTACCTTGAATATTTATTGTGACTTCAACTTCTTCACCCGTGAGAATACTACTAGGGGAAACAGATTTATTAGCGGTCACATAATCTGGACTGGCTGCAGATGTTGTACAAAATGATAATCCGAAGCTGGAAACAATTATTGATATAACCAACAGAAAAGGATTAAACCTTTTCATTAATTACCGCCTCCATTTAAAATTTCTTATCAATAAAATAAGATTCATTATAAGGAATAGGCTCCGAAAACTTTTGGGTCAATTGTTGGGCCTGTTGCATAATTTGCATTTTATTGCTTATGGCGTCAGTTAAAATTTTATTAAGCTCGAGAGCTCTACCTAGTAGTATTCTTTCTTGGTCTGAATAAATTTGGTCCTCTAGCATTTGCAACTGGTTATACAGTTCGTCAATTTCTGTTTCCTTGCTAAAAAACAAATCTGGGATTTTGGAATGAATGCACTCTTCGTAAAGACAAATCAATTCGCCTATTATTTCAAGTCGACTCATACGGTGGCATCCTTTTTTACAATTAACAAAGCTTGCCTCCAAGTTTCTGTGAATCCCTTCCCAAATTCGATAACTTCATCCAAAATTTCAATTTGCTTGTACAAAATAAAATCATTTAACCTGCTTAAATAATACTGATACAGTTGATTTAATTGATTTGCTAAATCATACTTGAAATTCAAAGTAGCAATAAATTCATAAATAATTGCACGGGCTCCATGAATTCTTTCGAGCATTTGATCAGTTTCTTGTTTCAAAAAACAGACTCTCGCCATATTTAATTTTTTGCAGAACTCTTCGTACAATAGGAGTGTTAGATCACCTGGGCTAGCTGTCCCTACTTTCGTTTTTTGATAGTATTGATGATAATTTGATCCAACCATAAACACATCTCCTTATTTCGAAAGTTCTATTTGTTGCTTAGTATGAACCTGTCCCCAACTGTTGAGACAACCATGATCCTTGGCTGTTTAACTTCTGAATTGCTTTCTCCATAGCACTAAATTGTTTATAATAACGATTTTCCACCAATAGCATTCGTCTCTCATACGTATCCATCTTGTCATTCATTATTCTTAACTGTTCGCCAAATTGACTATTATCCATCACATCCGATATCATACCGGATCCAATTTTTTTAATAATCTTTTTGATTTGGGTATCTAAATCGTTATACAAACGCTCTGCAAATCCAATTTCTTCTTTGTAACCCTTAGCTTGAGGATCAAGTTGACTAGTCTTTGTGAACAGATTCATTACTCCATCTGGATTATTATTAATGGCATCCAACAGCTTTTGCTCGTCTATTTCAATCTTCCCTAAATCTGATAGATTCCCATTAGAGTACTTCTTAAAGTTCAAGCCAATATCAGATAAAGTGTTTAATTCATCGGGAAGACCTTTAACCTTTCCAATGAGTGAATTATGAGTAGTAAAAAGCACATCTTTAAGAATTGTATCTCTATAAAGAAGCCCTGTCTTTGCCTTGCCTTCCCATAACTCAATTTGCTTCTCGGTCATTTCTTTCTTTTCCTCATCTGTAAGAGGTAAATATGATCTCTCAGGTTTGGCTGTTGTGGATGCATTAATTTTGTCCACCAAATTATTATATTGATTTACAAACTCTTTAATTTGTGAAGCAATATTTTGTGTATCGCGGGAAACAGTTACCGATACATCCGAAGTAGACACCCCTTTTAACTCAAACTTCACTCCGTTAAACTCAAAAGAGTTGTTGTCCATTTCCAACTGTGTCCCATTGACTGTTACGATTGCCTTACTGCCGCTATCAGTAATTTCATTCGCATTATTAGGCTTAATATTAAATATTTCTGTCATTGCGCTGACACTTGAGTCATTTATGCTGATAGATGCTCCCGATCCGGTAGCTTTAGAACTCAACATAAACCTTTTATTAATACTATCATAGCTAATATTGACGCCAGCACCAGACGAATTGATTTGCTTCATGACTGTATCGTAAGTTGATCCTGCGGAGATAGTAAGAGGGGTACCATTAATCGAAATATTAACATCTGCGGCTATAGAAATTTTGTCAACGGCAGTGTTAACATCTTTTTTTTCTCCAACCACAAGAGCAGTGGTTGCCAATGATTCTACCCTTACAGTATAACTCCCCGAAGTTGCCGAGGATGTAGCGGTTGTATTCACAACACTAGTATTGCTGCTGGATGCCAATTGCTTACTATAAGCTGCACTGAACCTGAGCTTATCAGTAACGATTCTAAACGATGTCAACATTGTATTCACTTCTCTGTAGGCATCACGCTTCCACATTAACAATTGTTTCTGTTGACTCAATTTATTAACAGGAGCGCGCTCAACTTGCATTAGTTTGCTAATAATTGCGTCCGTGTCCAAACCAGAAGCAATGCCTCCAAATCGAATTGGTGTTGTCATTTATTCCACCTCCATTTCCTTATCTTCGTTCATCAACGATCAAACCAACTTGTTTACATAAATTATATACCAGGTCGATAAACTTCTCTGGCGGAATTTCCCTAATGATCTCGTCCGTTTCCGTATTGATCACCTTGACGATAATTTGTCGACTCTCACCATGAACAGACAGTTTCAAATGTGTGTCTGCATTACTTAAAGACTTATTTGTCCGTTCAATTAGTTCAGTGAAGTATTTTTCACCTATTGAAGGCACATTTTCGGATATTAAATTCTCATGTTGTTCGATTGCTTCAGGGCCCTCGGTCAACAAATTTATGTCATGGGATGGTGAAAACTTTTGTGAATGAGTTTCAATTCGCATCCACCTGCACCCCAAACCTATTATTTATAAAAAGGCCGGCCGGATAATCCGGCCGGCCTCCGTCTGATCATGTCATGAAAATTAACGAAGGAGTTGAAGCACACCTTGTGGCTGCTGATTCGCTTGTGCTAGCATTGCTGTTGCAGCCTGCTGCAGAATATTGTTCTTCGTAAATTCGCTCATTTCTTTAGCCATATCTACATCACGGATGCGAGATTCAGCTGCTTGAAGATTTTCCGAAGTAGTGCCCAAGTTGTTAATAGTATGTTCGAGACGGTTCTGAACAGCACCCAAATCGGAGCGAATTTCAGAAACAGAGTCGATCGCAGCTTGTACAGCCTTAAGGTTAGAGGCGGCAGTTGTGTTTTTCGCATCTGTCAGAGATGACAAAGTTTGAATTCCCAAAGAAGTAGAGTCAGCAGCTGCCAAAGTCAACGTAATCGTATCACCTTGGTTAGCACCCACTTGGAATACGAGTGCATTGCCATTCACACTACTGCTAATCAAATCTTTAGTGTTAAATTTAGTTTGGCTAGCGATATCGTTAATTTGAGACTTCAATTGAGAAATTTCAGAATCGATTTTCGCGGTGTCAGTAGTAGTCAACACTTCGTTCGCAGCCTGAGTATACAACTCAGCCATACGCTGGAGCATTGCATGAGTTTCATTCAAAGCACCTTCAGCTGTTTGAATCAGGGAAATACCATCAAGGGCATTCTTGGAGGCCTGTTCCAAACCGCGGATTTGGTTGCGCATTTTCTCGGAAATCGCAAGGCCAGCTGCATCGTCAGCCGCTCTGTTAATGCGGTATCCGGAGGAAAGCTTCTCCAGAGATTTGTTTTGAGCGCCATTATTGATAGACAATTGACGTTGTGTGTTGTAAGAACTGATATTGTGGTTAATACGCATGATAAAATTCCTCCTTGGAATGTGTTGGTGATTCGCATCCATGCTTCACCCATTTGTAATCGAACACATAGCATCCGGCCGTCACTGCTATGATTTTCGATGACTATAATATATATCGGCGTTTTAACCATATTGTTTATAGCTGTCTGAAAATTTTTTTATACATTTTATTTCTCTTTCTGAGCCGCAACCTGATAAAGAATCTCTTGAACATCTTCATTGAACTTAACTGCATATTGATTCTGTTGTTTAATTGCCTCATAGATTTCTTCTCTATAAATCGCGACATTCGAAGGCGCTTCGATACCTATCCGAACTTGATCACCATTGATCTCAATAATGGAGAGGACGATATTATCATTGATCATGATTTTTTGCCCTTTATTTCGAGACAGGATTAACATCGGAACCCTCTCCTTTCACCCCTCCAAGTAGCGGATGTTTCGTTGTATAGCGCCTTTGCTCTAGGACAATTTGAGCTGCAATATTCTTGGTTTGATTCATTACAATCGGAGCTTTCAAATTGCAGCTTATTTCTTCTTTAGAGCGAACTGTAACGATCACCATCACAGTCAGATCCCTATCACTCTGAACCTCTAAAGCATCTATCCAATAAGAATCCAATTGAAACTCATAATCTTTGAAAAAAACGAATGGACTTGTTACGATAAACGTTAAATCCTCATCCTCAACTGACTGCAAAAATTCAAAAGGATGTCGATTTCCCTCAGATTGGATCAATGTATACTTCTCTAAATCTTTGAACCCTAATATTGGGCCTACAAACGTAATCACTTGTTTTTCGTCGAATTCAATAGGTCCGAATCTCTTAGTATTAATGATCATTTTTAATAACCTCCCATTCTAACAACAATAGCTATAATGACATCTGTCCATTATAGCTATTGTATACCTGTCGTCAGACAACTGCATCCAGCTGTTTGCCCGTCGCAGACATAAATATAAAATTTTGATGAACCAGATACGGATTGATCTTGCCTGGATAGTAATCTATAACCGGGTTAAAGGTTTCCGGGTTAAACGTGACGCCTCCCGGCTTGTAATTCGTATGCACTTGCCCCGGAATAAAGATAATGTCGACATTATCGTAACCCGGTTCTCCGGCTAACTCTACTCTTGGTCGGTCATTAAATATATTGTCCCGCGCAACTTCCGCAAATACGTTTCCACCTTCTTGAACAGCCATCATGCGATCTCCATTACGGGCAATTTCTGCGATATTATGCATGGAGATCTGAAGAGAAGACTGCGCGATACGGTCTGTAATCTCCTCGAATCGTGCTTTACCAAGTGCTGACCATGCTTTTCTAGAATCAATTTCAAGACCAGCTATCGTCTGTTCCATCTCGAGCAAACCGTACTGTTTATCCATATTTATTGAGGGTCTGGGTTGTTCTATGCTTTGTTGAGCCCTCACTGTTTCAATCCCAATTTGTGAATATCCTTGTTGAATCTGAATACGGGGGATATTCATTCATACACCCCCTTATCTTAGAAAGTCCATCAAGCTCGGACGAATAATTCGGGCCATTGTATCCAACGAAGCTTGATAAATGCTCTCCGACGTTTTTAGGTCGATAATGACCTTTGAGATATCAGCGTCCTCGACCTTAGATTGAAGGTCCATATAGTTAATGTTCAAGTCGCCAAGCCGGCTGAGCGTGAATTCCAAACGGTTCTGTTTGCCCCCCATTTCAGCTTGAGCGGTAATGGTTGTTTCTAGATTTTTCTGGAGAGCTGGCACGGCATTTTGTATACCTACAGTATTATCCGTAAGCAAAGCTTGCCTTAAATTATCAACAACAGCAAAGATACTAGAAGCATCCCCGAAAGATCCAAAAACCTTCTCTCCAAGCGTGTTAACAGCAACGGTAATTCCCGCACCCACCTGATACCTTACTTCCCCATCATCAAGCTTGTACTGCGTCAAAACGGGATTATCAGGAAACGGCCGCTCATCCGTTCTCTCGCCATTAAAGATATATTTCCCTTTAAACTGAGAGTTCCCAAGAGAAACGAGTTGTTCAAATAACTGATCAACCTCAGCCGCAATATTCAAACGAGCATCCTTTGGAACCGTGTCCGTCCCACCTTGAACGGCCAACTCCGATAAACGCTGAATGATTTGCGTAACCTCGGTCATGACCGTGTCCCCGTATTTCAGCCACGAGTCCGCATCCTCCGCGTTTTGCTCAAACTGCGTCGTCGCCGTAATTTGGCTGCGGTATTGCAGAGCGCTGGCAACGCCGACCGGATCGTCGGAAGGACGATTGATCCGGCGCTGGGTCATCATCTGCTCCTGGTATTTATCCAGGCGTTTGTAGTTACCTTGCAGGCCGCTCATCATGGTGCTAGTCATCATGGATTGCGTTATCCGCATCGTTCATTCCTCCTATCTGCCGACGATGCCGGTGCTGTTGATTAATTTATCCAGCATCTCGTCGATTGTCGTAACAACGCGCGCGGACGCGCTATAAGCATGCTGGAAGCGAATAAGATCGGACATTTCTTCATCAAGCGAGACGCTGCTGATCGACATGCGGAGCGTGTCGGCGTGCTCCACCAGCAACGCCCCGTTCTCCACCATTTTCTTGGCGTTACTGCTGTCCGTGCCTAATTTGGAAATGACCGACTGCAAATACCCTTCAAAACTTGTAACATCCGTTACGCCGCCGTTACTGTTGTTCGGGTTAAAGCTGAATGTACGTTCCGACAACCCGGCAATCAATAAGGCCATGCCGCCATTCCCTTTTAGAACGACTTCAGCCGTACTGCCGTCCGGGTTCGTTTTCATCTCGGTCCGAAGGGACGCTGCGATGTTCTTCAAATCCGCCTGAATGGTGGCGCTTAATCTCATGTTCCCCGCTGTAATCGGTCCGCCGTCTGCCGACACGAAGAAATCCGTCCCGGCGGTTGCCGGTTCATTCAATGTATAACCCAGCTTATGCAGTCCGTTGAGGCCATCCACCGTATGCTTCGTGTCTTGGGCCAGCTTGCGCGGATTGGTTGGATCCATCACCGCATTCGGGATCGAGACACCTTGAGGCAGAATCGTGCCTGCCGGAAGCGTTACTTCCACTTTTCCGGTCGCGAGCGTATTTGCCATAATGTTAAGCTGGTTGATATACGATTCCACATGAACGTCGCGGGACGTCACGTAACCGGCAATCTCACCGCCCGTTAACGCAGTAGCAATGGCTGCGGTAACCGGGGTAGACGCCATATCATCAACGACGACTTGGTTTCCGAACGTCACCTGATACACATCGCCTGTTTCGGTCACGTTGACATTACCGAGGACGGAGAGCTGGTCGACAAGCAGATCCCGCTTATCCCTTAGATCGTTCGCGTTGTCGCCAAGCCCCTCGATCCGCTTAATGCTTCGCGTCAGCTCTGCAATCTGATCGATGTAGTTGTTGGCTTCCTCCACCTTGGTATCGATCCGGGACGTCAAATTGTTGCGAAGCGTATCCAGCTGGGAGTAAATGTGGTTAAACGTCTCCGTCAGCGCGATCGCTTTCTGCTGAACGGCCATGCGGGCCGATAAATCCGTATCGCTCGGATTTTTGCTCAGCGTCTGCCATGCTGTCCAGAACTCCGCAACACTTGCGCTTAAACTGCTCTCAGACGGTTCGTTGAAAATCCCCTCGATATTCGAAAGCGTCTCCTGCTGGACGTTCCATGTTGACAAATTTGTGTTCTGATTCCGATATTCAATATCCAGTAGATAATCGCGTACCCGCCGGATACTCTCAGCTTCCACGCCCATGCCGAGCTGGCCGGCTGCCTGCGAGCGCTGCATTCCCGGAAAGGCAATCGGGTTAGATGCAACCAGACGTGTAGTCTGCCGGGAATAACCAGGGGTATTCGCATTCGTTACGTTATGGCCGGCCGTGTTAATTGCAGCCTGCTGGGCAATCAAGCCCCGTTTTCCGATTTCGAGCAAATGAAATGTAGATCTCATCGTACCTATTCCTTTCTTCTTATGCCCTGGTATCAAACATGCTTCGGCCTTTACCTGCCGGACTTGGCTGGTTCGGATTCTGATACAGCATGTCATCTTCCGGACGGCTGACCAGCAGATTCAGGCTGTAATCTATAAATGCAAGGGACTGTTCAATCAGTTCCCGGTTGATCTGATTCAATTCCTTAAGCTCCGTCAGCCTGTCCATTAATTGACGCTGTACATCCAGCAGCTCCGTCTTCTCATCCGGGTTAAATACAAGACGAGTCATTTCAGTAACCGTCAGCTGAAGCTGGGAGCGGATGCCCTTCTCGCGCAAAAAATCCTCTGCTGCGCCTTGTCGCAGCGCTTCCGTTTCCGCCACCTGCTTCAGCAGGCGGTTCTCCCTGTTCATGACTGCTGCCAGGCGTTCCACATCGTTCGCTATAATGGCTTGCTTCTTATCATTCCCCGCCTCGATCAGCTGCCGGTGCAGCTCGTCCTGACGCTTCATATAATCGATAATCGATCTTGCACTCACTTGGATTCACCCGATTTATTGTAGGTTTGAAAATATGGGAGCAATTTATCTACAAGACGGTCTGCCGGCACTTCATAGGTGCCGTTAGAGACGGCTTCCTTCAAGCGCTGGATTTTCTCTGCGCGCTCCGGATCCTGTACCTTGCTTTGTGCGCTCAGTTCCATCGCCTCCGGTGAAATCGATACTTCATCCTTCTTACGTTTGTTCTTATCGATATGCTGCAACTCCCGAGATTCTATATTCCGTTGATACGAATTGACGCCGTTCACGCGTCCTGATTCGTTAATCTTCACGTTCAATCACCTCACTTAAAATAAAAAACCGATAAGCTTTACTAAGTTTATCGGTCCGAAATGGAGCATAGTTAATAGTTCAAAAGTTAGTATTTACGCAGTTTATCGACTGCGCGATAAGTCTCTTTTTCTTTACCGGACCCATGCTGATGTTCCTGGTCGGCCGCAGCCGCTTGCCGAAGCTCCCGTGTAAGTCTTGTCCTACAAGACTCGCACATATTGCTCTCACGGATCAGCGTGCCGCATACCTCGCACGGATAAGCCATGTTGGGCGCATTGGCAATCGATATCCGGCCTTCCCTGATAAACCGGGTAATCTGGCGGATCGAAACCTCTGTCGCTTCCGATACTTCATGGATCGTCGCGCCTTTCTGCTCCCGCAAGTAAGTAGCGCATTTCTCATATTCCTTCTCAATCTCTTTCAAGCATTCCGAACACATATCCCGAAAATTCAATGCATACAATCTGCCGCACCGAGGGCAATTCCCCAGATTCATGCTAAACGACCTCCATGCTTATCTAGAACCTTTAATACCCCTAGATTACATGATATCAGGCCTTACGTCTATCTTCCGCATATAGAAATCGCGAGATTTCCCCAGGCGCTTGATCTTATTCTCTTAAGATCGGGCCCAAGTTAAGCAATAAACTTCTATCGGTTGACCTAGGGCTTTTTCATGTTTTCGCAGCGCCTCCGCGCAGGCGTGGACCGTGCTCCCGGTAGTATAAATATCATCGATTAATAAAAGGCGAAGCGGAAGCAGCGCATTGCTCCTGTCCAGGACCATGTTCATCCGCTTCTCCGCTGCCGCGGAAATCCGGAACATCAGCTCGATTGCGTGCGGGCCCGAAACGAATGCGTCCTGCATATCCCTCATTCGGTCCATTCGGGTTTTAAAGCTCTGTTTATCGGTATGCCTTTTCCGCTGAAGCAGGCGAAGATACGGTACCTTTATCTTCCGGGCGAGTCCCGTTGCCATTGCCTCTGCCTGATTAAATCCCCGTTCCTGAAGCCGGACTTCACTAACCGGAACCGAAGTTACGGCATGGAACAGCCAGCCGCTCACCTGCCCGCCCCGTAGATGACGAGCACGCCCCTCAGGGCTAAGCTCCCGCTCCATCAGCGCGTAAGCCCTAGCCAGCATCCCCGCCAACAAACCGGCATACCGTTCATTTCCCCGATATTTGTATTGGGCCAGCCATTCGCGCATCAGCCCGTTATACATAACCGCGCTCCGATTCATGACAAAAGCCCGTTCGTTCAGCCCTGTGCGGCTGCAATCCGGACACCCGATCGCCCTCCCGCAGGCCAGGCAGCGAGGGTGTACGATCCATGGAATCACTCTTGCACAAGCATCACATATGCCAGCGAACTCCCGGTTTAATGGAGCGCTTTTCCCGCAGGCAAAACAGTTCTCCCTGGCTGCTCCTAATAAGCTGTGGGCCTTGTCCAGCATCTGTTTCAAGTAATGCGTAACCATAAAGAACGGCCTCCTTCCGTATAAAATCAAGACTCCATGCATTCGTTCATCGCTTCATCTTTGTCGCAGACTTGACTGCACGTGATGGCACGTGATGGTTTCGTTCTATCAAGGCTTTCCGCTGTAAAGTCTCTGTTTCGTACATCGTTCACGTCTTACTTCGGTAATCTCATAAACTATAGGCATTAATGGAATCAAAACTCAAAAGCGTCACATAAATACCAATGCTCCCCTGTAAATCCCTATGTATGCTCTATCCGCAGGTAGCCCCCCTTGCCCGCAATCCGGTTCATCTGCTTAATCTGACGTACGGCCAGGCTCTGGCTCCGGGTCCATTGCGGTGCCGCGAAAACCACCCGCCCTGCCGGATCATCCTTCGATCGCCCTGCCCGTCCTGCCATTTGGATGAGCGCGGCCTCGTCAAACAGATCGCTGTTCGCATCCATGATATAGACGTCGCTCTTCGGTACCGTTACGCCCCGCTCGAGAATCGTCGTCGTGACTAGCAGCCGAATCTCCCGGTTGCGAAAAGCCATGACCTTGTCCGCACGTGCGGGATCGACGGAAGACGTTCCTTCCATCGGCATATCCGGCATCGATTGCTGCAGCAGCTCAAGGAAGGGGGCAATATGGCGGATCCGGGAGACGAACAGGAACACCTGAGCCCCGCGCGACAACGAAGCTCTCAAGCTCCGCACCAAGGGGACCGGCAGCCGGCGCTGCTGCAAACAGCGGTGCACCGGAAAGATCTTCAGCTTGCGAGGAACCGGCAGCGGGTGTCCGTGGAAACGGGCCGGAACCTTGGCATGGGGCAATCGTCCCCTGGCAGCCTCCCGTTGGAGAGGAGCAGGAGGAGTCGCCGACAAGTAAATGTATTTGCCCTCTTTCTTGCAAGCATTGCGGGCTGCATAAGCCAGCATCGGATCGTTATGGTAGGGAAAGGCATCGATCTCATCAATAACCACGAGATCGAACGCCTCCCGAAACCGTAACAGCTGATGCGTTGTAGCCAGAGTGATGCTTCCCCGTTTCCATCGCTCGGGGCTGCCGCCATACAGCGTAATGACCTGCTCGTCCGGAAAAGCCTTGGACAACCGCGGGGCCAGCTCGAGCACGACATCACGTCTAGGGGCCGCCACCAGGACGCGGCCACCCGCGTCCAATACGGCTTGTAGGAGCGGAAAGATCATCTCGGTCTTTCCGGCTCCGGTGACCGCCCAGATGAGAAACCGGGCGGGCCCCGCGGAGCCCCCTGCGGGCGGCTCCGCCAAGAACCGCAGCGCAGCGCCGGCGGCGGCGCTCTGCGCTGCGCTCAGCCCCCACCGGCCCAGGGCCGCGGTGGGGGCCCCCGGCCGTGCCCCGCACGGCCGGCCCTGCTGCGCCATGCAGCAGCAGGGTGCAAGCGCGGCTGCGCCCCATCGCGAGGCAGGCCTCGCAATAGGCGCAAGCCGCCGAGCCGCACGCGGCGCATGCCGTGCGGCTTCGGGCCTCGCTGCCGCATCGCCGGCAGCGGGGGCCATGGCCCGGCCGCGGCGCAGCCGGCCGGGCGGCACCCGCGGGGCGGGCTGCGCCAGCCCCGCTTCCATGCGCAGGCGGCCCAGCAGGACGCCGAGCTGGGCCGCGGAGCGCCAGCCGCCGGTGCCCCCGGCGGCTTCCGCAAGAAGAGCCTCGACCTCGCCGGCGAGCAAGGCTCGGCCCTCGATGGCGCTGATGAGCTGCTCAGCCTGCCTCATCAGCACCGTCCATTCCTTGCTGCCGCTTGGCGTCCAGCCGGACAGCACCGCACGCTCGTCGAGCATGCGGACATCCTGCGTGACGTTCCTCCATCTCGCTTGACTCCGCTCGGGCTCCTCACTGATAAAGCTTCCGATCTGCTTATCCACATAGCCCTGCCACTCCTCGACACCCCACTGATCCATTTCTTGAAGCAGTCTGAACGTATCCCGGATTGAGGCTGCCCACCCCAGCGGGATCGAAGAAGCAAGGATAACCATGCGAGGCGAACGGCCGCTGATCCCTTTCTGCCCCTCGCCGTCTCCATACCACCAATGCAAATCCACCTGCATATCCAGTGAGAGATAGCATCGCCATGCATCCGATGTCCGGACAGCATATACGATCATCTGCATATCCACAAACCCTCCATTTACCACGGTTAAAGTTGGAATCTGATACATCCAAACCACAACGAGGAATCATCCATGCAAACAAAAAAACCGATTCAATATGAGAGGTCATCAATTTCATTCCACGCCTACTCCACCGGATGGAAATTGCCTCTCACGTTCTTCGCTGTACCGAGCGAGGCACGCAGTGCATGATGCTTGGCTTTGCCGCCCGGTGGATTGGATACACGTTCGCAGGCGCGTGGATAGAGCATCAGCATCCTGATTTTCTCCCCAACGCAAAAAAGCACCCTCCTTCCCATCTGGAATCGGAGTGTGCTTCACGCCTCTTTTGTTCCTATTCTATTCCAAAGCATCTTGGGACGAGTCGGCATCTTCATCGTTCATCCTTGGACATAAGGAATCCGGATCGCCTCGAGCGGGTTGCGCAGATCGATCGTCATGATCGGGGGGTCCTCCGCCTCCCCATTGGTGTCATGTAAGGACGAATTGCCGGAGCGCCAAGTTCCGTACACCAGCTCAATGCCGGACAAAGGCGTTAACCGTTCCACAATCCGCAACGTATCGTCATGCGACTGGTCATCTAGGACGGTGACGCGAATCCGCGTCCCGCTCATCAGAGCATATAATGAAAGGGCTCTCAAGTACCATTCCACCTGCCGCTCATGGTTGGACGTGATCAGCACGTAATGCATGCGCCGCTTGGTGACTTTTCCGTTTCTGCGTAGATGGCGAGCGTGAATAACATGAACCAGAAGGGCAGCGATGCCGTACACCGCAAGGATCCACAGCAAATGGGCAACCATGAGGCTCACCTCCTTCTCATATCCACACTATATGCCGATATGGAAGGGACGGTGACAGTTATGTAACGAACAGCCCACACCGAAACCTGCCGTGGCGACTCAAAAGGCGTTCGCTTTCCATAAGAAAGGAATCCGCCCAGGCAGCCCTCCTAAGTTATACTCGTCCATGCGCTCCAAATGAGCGAAAAATTACAGCGTTACCCAGCCGTATTTAATGGAGTTGATAACCGCTTGCGTACGGTCGTCAACCTCCATCTTCTGCAAAATGCTGCTGACGTGGTTTTTAACCGTTTTTTCGCTAATGAACAGATATTCACCAATCATCTTGTTGCTCTTGCCCTCGGCCATCAGTCTCAGCACTTCGGCTTCGCGGCGTGTCAGCGGGTTGTTCTCCCCTGCCACAAACTTAACGCCGGCCTCGCGCGCACCGCCCTCAGCCATGGCGCCTGCCTCGTTCACGTAGGTCATGCGGCGGAGCTGGTGAATCAGTTTGCCTGTCACCTTCGGATGGATAAACGCATACCCTTCATGCACGGAACGAATGGCGTTGATCAGCGATTCCGCCTCCATATCCTTCAAGAGATACCCATTAGCTCCTTTGCGAAGCGTCTCGAACACGTAGCTCTCGTCGTCATGAATGGAAAGAATGATGACCTTGATCTCCGGGAACATTTCACGCAGCTTCTCGGTTGCTTGAACCCCGTTCTCGGTCGGCATATTGATGTCCATCAATACGATATCGGGTTTCACTTCGTTGCAGAACTCCAGCACCTGGATGCCGTCTCCGCATTCGCCGATGACGTCGATGTCATCCTCCATATTTAAAATGCGCTTGAGACCCTCCCTAAATAACTGGTGGTCATCCGCTAATAATACTTTAATCAGTGTATTTTCGTTTTCTAAGTGTTCCATCCCATTACTCCTTTCCCTTTTCTACGTTCGTCGGGATATGAATGATGATCTTCGTCCCTTGATTCTCGGCAGATTCGATCTCCATTCTCCCTTCGAGCAGCTCTACCCTCTCCCGCATGCCAATTAACCCAAAGTGGTCCTTGCTCTTCTGTTCCAGCAAGTTGACATTGAATCCCAGGCCGTTGTCCTGTACGACAATCTTGACCAATTGGGCCTGGTACGTAATTTCCACCAATACATAAGTCGGGTAAGCATGTTTTGCAGCATTCGTAAGTGCTTCCTGCACCAAACGGTAGATGGCCGCCTCCATCGCAGAAGAGAGACGATGCTCTTTCCCCCGTGTTTCGAAGATCGTGCGGATTTTGGATTTTTCTTCAAAATCATGCACATATTTACGCAGCGTGGGAATTAATCCTAGATCATCGAGTGCCATTGGACGCAGATTGAAAATTACCTTTCGCATTTCCTCCAGGCTTGAGCGAACCTGCCCCTTCAAATCTACTATTTCGTCCTGCACCATCTTAAATTCCTGCTTAGCTAGCATTCTTTCTACAATTTCCGTCCTAAGAACCAGATTGGCAAGCAACTGTGCAGGACCATCGTGAATTTCCCGGGATATCCGTTTGCGTTCTTCTTCCTGGGCCAGGATAATTTTCAGACCGATGACCTGCCGGTTCTTCGCAGATTCGATAATGCGGGACACCTGCCCCAGCTCACCGGACAAGTACTCCAGCACCACGCCCATCTGGGATCCGATCGATTCGGCTCGCTCGACGGAGTTCTCCACGTTGCGGACACGCTTTTGCAACTCATCCCGTCTTGCCTTCAAATACATTTCCTTCTCCCGGTAGATCATGAGATCCAGCTGCAGCTGTGTCGCCTTCTCGTACGCCTGCTTGATATCCTCTTCCTTATACCGGACGAAATCCCGGCTGACTTCCGTCAGCCGGATCCGGGAACGGCGATAATTCAGTTCGAGCTGGTCCACTTTCTCCAAGGTTTCCGTCGTTTCCTTCAAAGTCCGCTTTAGTTCCTGATTCAGAGACACCAGCTCCTGCCGAGACGCCTCCAAAATTTCGAACATCTGGTATTTGCTGTCCTCCATCACTTTGATGGCATTCTTTATGACACGGTCGATGGCATCGGCTTGATAATCCACGCACTCTACTCCATTTCTAACGTTTCATATACATATCATACCATATCATGATTCGATCGTAACGGTCTTCGTGTTCTTGTCCCATTTTACTTTAAGGCCTAATTGCTCGGAAACGAGGCGGAGAGGGACCAAAGTCCTCCCCCCTTGAACCATAGGAGCTACAGCAGCCGAATGACGCTTGCCGTTCAAAATAAATTCCTTCTTGCCGACGGTCAGCTCCAGCATCATGCCGCCTCTCAATACGCCTACCCGCTGTGCGGATTGATTCCAGGTGGCTTGTCCGCCAAAGGCGTCCAGCACATGCTTGATCGGTACATACGTCGTTCCGTTCTTCAGGATCGGCGCTGAATCAATCGCTACCTTGGAGCCGTTAAGCACGAGTGATTTTTGCCCGATCGTCATGACTGCCTTGCCTGTCGGAAGGCCTTCGCTGCCCGCCACAGCCGGCATCGTAAACCGTATATCATCAAAGGATACCGAGCCTGTCAAAGCGCGCTCATCCTGTCCCTCATCCACGTTCACGACGTACATGCGCTTCAATTGAGCTGGGAATGCAATATTGTAACCGGTCAGGTCGATATTCAGCGTTTTCCAGCCGGTCCAGTCGATCGCCTTGGCCAAATCAACATAGACGGTCTTGCCGTTGTTGTCCTTCAGCTCAGCCCGGAGCCAGTTCAGGCTGCTGTCGCCTTCCACGTCGATCGCCATGGACGTTGCCTGTGCCGGAATTGTTTTACCGGTTGTACCGTTGAACTCGGCGTATGCATACATCTTCTGTCCAAGCCCGCCGGTCATATCATAGGTCAGCTTCAGCACCTTGGAGTTGGCGTGGCTTCCGCTTCCCTTCACGATGGATGCCGTACCGGTTACGGCAGGCACATTTGTTGTGAATTTGATCGGATAGCTTACATTTTCAAAGTTCTCCCAAGTGCTCTCACCGGCCGCGGACAAAATGACAACCGTGCTAAAGCCGTCATATCTAGCGATCGCATATCCTACCTTGGTGTTGCTGTTTACGGATGTAACGGTCAGGCGGCCGTCTTTGACGCTGCCCTTAAACCCGATGAATTCCCACTTCAGCGCACTGCTTGGAACCTCCAGGCTTTGCCCTGATCTCGTTACAGCCGTTACTGGAACGGACACGCTCGTTCCTGCCTGAAGCGGCGCACTGGATACCGCCGTCGTCAGCGCTGCCAGATCATCGGCTCCCAGTACGTTCACCTGCATCGTTGCCTTCGTGCTGCCGCTAACCGCAGTCAGTGTGGATGTGCCCGGCTTCACTGCCTTAATGCTTTGGCCGTTGATCGCCAGATTACCGTTGCTGGATTTCCAGGTCGGTTTGATGGATCCCGCATCAATCGGGTTGTAATAGGTGTCGTAGCCCTTCAGTTCATACGACCCTGTCTGGCCGATCAGGAGCGTGCTGCTGCCGCTAACCTTTAAGCCCTTTAAGTTGCCCTTGGGAGCTGTAGAGAACACGCCGAGCGCGTTTACGACGCTCCGCTGTGTAGTGCCATATTCTGTAGGGAAAGTCAGCTCCGTACTCATCTCGGCCAGCGGACGATTGACCATCGTGGTGGATCCGCCGCCATCCAGATTCATGCCCTTCCATACCCCGATTTTGCTCATGAAATCCTGCAGCTGCTGCAGGGTCATACCCGTGCTGCCGTCATTGCGCTCGGTTGCAATCAGATACGCATAACGGCCATCCTTCGAGTAGCCTACAGCCGTCCGGGCGCGCGTGCCGCCGAGGTCGTTGACGTTGCGGGAGAACGAAGCGGCTTTGCCGTTATCCACCAGAATCGTATGACCGCCGATCATCATTTGGAGTGAGGAAGGATCCAGCTTCTGACCTGATTTTTTAGATACTAGGGTGTAATCCGCCGTCAGCTTCTGACCGACCTCCAGGTTATTTTTCACGAATTCGGCAGCTGCTCCGTGAGTACGAAGAACATAGCTGCCTTCCGGGACTGCTGTCGGCAAGCCTGCCATAACAGATATGTCCGTAATGACGCCGTCCGTTACCATAACCTCTGTTGGTGTCGTCGAGCTATTTAATGGACGGTCAATGGCCTTCCAGGCGCTAGTGTACAAATACGCTGCGTTCACATGACTGAAGGTCGATCCGGTACCCTCCGGGTTGTAAGCTGTTTTGTTAATGCCTGCGAGCGGGAACGTTGCTCCATTCTCAGCCGTGATGCTTCCTGAAAAAGCAAACTCATCCAAGATCGGCTTGCCATCCTTTGTGACGGCAAATGCATACATTCCCTTCAGCGCGGATGGAGAGGACATGAGATCGCCATTGGACACTTGAGGACCCATTGGAGCCCCTTCGCGATTCGTAATGAAGAAGTCGCCGTTAATCGCGGCAACCGCCCCATGCTCCTTGGCCATACCGCCTGTGCTCTGTCTTGTTGTAAACTGGTTCCCCTTGCCTGCCATCACATCCAGCTTCACATACGGGTTGTTTAAGTCGACACGGACGACATTGGCAAGCGATTTCGCGCCGGTGCTGCTCGTATATTGATACTTCATCAATACAGCACCAGAGGTGATAATCTCTTCTCCAAGCTTCTTGACCGACGTCGTTGCCGCATAGGCGACGGAGGCTGGTGACAGCTTGTCTATCACAGGCAAACTGCCGCTAAGTACGGGGCTCACCCAGATGACCCCTGCCAACGTAACGATTAACCATTTTTTACCTACTGTCGTTTGGTTTGACTTCAGTGCTTTCCCCTGTCTTGCCATGTAATCGTAACTCTCCCATCTCTTTGTTCAACACATATGCCGAACATGTAAAGTCTCTAATTAATAGACTTCATTTTTGAGGAAAAGTTACGATTTTGTTATAAAAAAACGCTTGGGCGTATTCTACACCAACTCTTTCTGATTTCACAGGTGGATTTTTTGGTAGGCTTGGTGTCTCTATCCTATTCTACAATATATTCGTGTAAAAATGACAGTTTTGTCATATAACCCTTTCCTATTTTACCATAAATTAAGCCAAAAAAGCTGATACCCTTAGCAGGCATCAGCTTTTTAAAATGTTACTTTTTTGTAATGACTATCGTTACAAATGATTAAGATTAGTTTGCTTGGGCTTGCTCTTTGAGGGCCTCAGCCTTGTCTACGCGCTCCCATGGCAGGTCGATATCGGTACGGCCAAAGTGTCCGTAAGCCGCTGTTTGCTTGTAGATTGGGCGGCGAAGATCCAGCATGCGGATAATGCCAGCCGGACGCAGGTCAAAGTTATTGCGGACAAGCTCAACGAGCTTCTCTTCGCTGACTTTACCGGTACCATAGGTATCCACGCTGATCGATACCGGATTTGCGACACCAATCGCGTAAGCAAGCTGGATTTCGCATTTGTCGGCCAGGCCGGCAGCAACGAGGTTTTTAGCCACGTAGCGGGCCGCGTAAGCCGCGGAACGGTCGACTTTTGTAGGATCCTTGCCGGAGAATGCACCGCCGCCATGACGAGCGTAGCCGCCGTAGGTGTCGACGATGATTTTACGTCCGGTCAGACCGGCATCCCCTTGCGGGCCACCGATTACAAAACGTCCCGTTGGGTTAATGAAATATTTGGTTTCCGCATCCAGCAGTTCAGCTGGAACGACCGGAAGAATGACGTGCTCTTTGATATCCTTCTGAATTTGCTCCAGCGTAACTTCCTCTGCATGCTGCGTCGATACGACAATCGTGTCTACACGAACCGGCTTATCGCCGTCATATTCAATCGTAACTTGCGTCTTGCCGTCCGGACGCAGGTAGCTAAGCGTACCGTCTTTACGTACCTCGGACAAGCGACGAGCGATGCGGTGAGACAATGCGATCGGCAGCGGCATAAGCTCAGGCGTCTCGTTGGTAGCAAAACCAAACATAAGGCCTTGGTCGCCGGCACCGATGTTTTCGGTTTCCTTATCCACTTGGGAAGGATCACGACTCTCCAGTGCAGCGTTTACTCCCTGTGCAATATCGGCCGATTGCTCATTCAGCGATGTCAGCACCGCGCATGTATTGGAATCAAAACCGTATTTTGCACGCGTGTACCCAATTTCCTTCACGGTGTTACGAACGATGGATGGGATGTCCACGTATTCTGAACTTGTACTAATTTCACCAATGACCAGTACCAGACCTGTAGCAACGGAGACTTCGCAAGCCACGCGCGCATTCGGGTCGTTAGCCAAAAATGCATCGAGTACCGCATCGGAAATCTGGTCACAAATTTTATCCGGATGTCCTTCAGTTACGGACTCTGATGTAAATAAACGTCGCCCTGTTAAAGACATGAGATCAACCTCCCATATAAATAGTATGTGAATATTCAAGAGGTCCTACACAAAAAATGAACCTTTTCCGACAGGAAAAGGTTTGAAATGTACAATCCTCAACATGCATATTAACGTATTTGTTACCAGGTGTCAATCCAGTTATCCGGCAGTTTTCAAGGATTTTCTTGGATGTTTTCAAGACGAGGCAAGTCCGTAAATGTTCCTACAATCGCTGTTGCTCCTAAATTTCTTACTCAGAATAAATAAGTTGAACTTAACGAGGTAGAGCAGCTGTGTGAAATGTTCTTACGATCCCTGTTGTTCGCAGATTTCTTTAATTTAACTGAACTCGATTGTGGTAGAAATCCTCTCACAAAGGCGAACACTGTCGTTTTTCTTCAGAATCATTTCACACTCTTGCTTTACCCTCGTATTTCTTTTGCTCAACTTATCTTAATACAGTTCAAGAACGATCACAGGCTTATGTTCCAGATGAAGCTTCTTTTAGAAATCTTTTACGGAAGTATTTTACTCCCTTGCTTGCATTTGTTTCTTGGTCCCTTCAAAACATCAGCTAAAAGTTATGAGGCCATTACAATCTGCCGAACAGACTCTGCTCTGCATTTCGTACAAGGCGCTTGGTAATTTCTCCGCCAACGGATCCGTTCTCACGGGAAGTGAGATGACCCCATCCTGGACGGCGGTTTGATGAGCTGCCTCCAATTGCTCCAAGTTCTGATCCAAATTCGGTATCGGCTCCATTCGAACTGCCATATCCCACATTCAAACCAAACTCAGCGGCAATTTCATATTTCATCTGATTCAGCATATGACGGCTTTCCGGTACAACCTGACGATTACGATTGCTGCGTGGCATAATGAAACACCTCCTGTAAATGTGATTACAGAAGTATTATTTGTTTAATATATGTTACGCACACGTATTAAAGCTTGTCACTGCTGGCAATAATTATAGGAAGACGGTTTATCACATTTAACGTTGGCATGATGAAATTGAACAAGATATTTCATCCCTTGATTGCTTTATTTTATGGTATAACCGCCTCGTACCATGACAATGAGACCATTCTTCTGCCCTTCCTTCACCTGAATGCCACGACCTTCACGCGGGAAGGAGAGCAGATGGTTCTTCGGCGCAGCTTGTCCATTGAGCAGGTCCTTACCATCGGTCAGGTCTGCAACACCGTTGGAATCCTCGGTGTAGATAACGGCGTTACCCGAACGCACAATAAATTCTGCACCAGCATCAGCAATCAGAATTTTGCCAGGCTTCAAGGCAACGTTCTTCACTTCATCCGAGCCTTGGGAAGGTTGTGTTGGAGTGGTTGGGCTCGTTGGGGTAGTAGGGTTTGTTGGAGTCGTTGTCCCTCCTCCGCCTAGCGCTTTTTGGATTTGTTGATCCACGTAGCTCTTAGTTACGACAGGGTCGTCGGCTGTGCCGGGCGTGGTGCTGGCGCCAGTAGCCGTATTGCTATAAACGGCACCAATCAATATCCCTGCCCCAATTGCCAGTGTAGCTAAGGTAACCTTCGTATAAGGTTTCATGTCCTCTGTTCCTCCTAAAGTTTTCTATACTACATAACTATAATGAAAAAAAAAGTACTGAACAGCCTTACTGTAAACTAAGGATCATGTGTACGAGTAAATAGAAAAAACACACCGGGGAACGGTATGTTCTCCGGTGTGTCAAAGCTTAGTAGCTAAGCTTTATTTTAATGAGTCGATTTTAGTAATTAATATTACCTTTCAAATCAACTGTTGTACCATCTGCCAGAATAACACTAGCAGTCAACACTCCACCATTGATGGTATCTTCTTTACCAACTACTACTTTGAAGGAATTTCCATTATCAGCCAATACTGCATCATAAGAAGTTGTTCCTTTGTTTGTAGCAATCGAAACTTTACCATTAACGATGTTTTTCAGAGTCTTATCCACGTTAACAGTCAATGTAGAAGTTGCCGCATCATATGTTGTTGTTGTTACCTTAACTGGCTCAACAGCTGGTGATGTTGGAGCAGCAACTGTGAACTCATCAGATTCCACGGCTTTAACATCTGAACCTCTTGCTACAATATACTGAGCATCCTTACGAACCTTAACCGAAATCGGAGGGTTTGCTTTAAGCAATTCAGGGTTAGTAATCGTAACTACAATGTTACCCTCTGGATTACTAGAGAAGGAAGTGGTGTAGTCAGTCGCAGAGATAATAGGAGTATTATCCTTCGAAAGATCTCTTAGAATCAGGTCATTTCTCACATCAGCAACGTTACCGTTTTTAGCATCTACATAAGTAGAGAATGTAACAGTAAACGATGCGCCTTCTCTCTTAGTAACACCAGTTGCTTTAGGAGCTACAGTGTTTTGAGTAGTCATCACAGCATTACCGTTCAGGTTCAGCTTGTTATTGGAATAAGTTTCAATGGAGTTGTTAGCAAACAAAGTGATTGTTGCACCATTCAGATACTCACTGCTTGTTTTCAACGTTACTTTGTTGGTTCCATCAACTTTCACTTCGGATGGGTAAGAACCATTAACAGTGAAATCACTGATGCTTGCATAAGCAATTACTTGATTGAACTCAAGCTCAAAAGTTTTAGCATCCTTTTGAACTGCTTTTGTCCATTCGAGTTTACTTTGGTTCGCATCTGTAAGTGGTTTGCTAGTCCAGGAAACCGCTTGACCTGTTTTAGATTTAAGTCCAATTGCATGAACTTCTTTAACAGATCCGTTTGTTCCAAACGAAACTTTAGTTCCATCAATGAACTCTGGGAACTGAAGTACTACGGATTTAGCCCCATTAACTACATTCACATTTACTTCACTCGGAATTGCAATTCTCTGGGTGTTAGCACCGTTCTTTTGGAAATCAATGTAGTAGTTAGCTTTGCTTTGAAGAGTCGAGATATCCATTTCTCTTCCAAAGTGCAATGCAACTTTACGAGTTGAATTGTTGTAATCCACATAAGAAGCACTTGGGTTAGCAAGATCAGCAGCTACAAATGTGCCGTTGTACTCAACCATAGTGTTCTGCAACGCTGTTCTGTCTTTTACATCTTTAATCTTCAGATCATAAGTGCCTTCAAGAGTACTGAAGAAGCTAACATAGAAGACTTTGTTGGAAGCGTCAGCTACGACAACATCTTTCACAGGAATCGTGTCGTTACCTTTTTTAACAGTGAAGTACTTTTTGTCAGCAGCATCTACCGCTTTGTCAAAACGAACAGTCAACGTGTTTGTTCTGTCATCACCAAATGTAGTTTCAACTACACGAGGTTGAACCAAATCAACACTTGCCGTAACTTTATGCTCTTTCACAGCATTTGCGTTGCCGGAATAGTCTTTAACTTCAACAAACAGGGTAGTTTCATATCCTGGCAGACGGTTAGCAGTGAAGTCCACTTCATATACGTTTGCGGCGATTTGAGTCGCTTTACCTTTTTTCTTGCTGTCACCAGACTTCCAGTAGAAGCTGTCTTCTGTTACAGAAGCAGGATCGATTTCTTCGTCGAATGTTACAGTTACTTTTTCAAGAGTAGCGGAAATTTCAGTAACCTTCGGACCTTCTGTATCAACGGCAACTGTAAATTCTTTGGTGTCAGCCAAAGATTTCAAGCCTGCATAGTCTTCAACAAGGGAAGTCGTCAACTTGTGAGCACCGACAGAAATTCCACCTGTGTAGTCTCTCAGGATAACTTCTCTTTGGTTTGCACCTTGAGTTACAGAACCAGCGAACGCTTTGTCATCCAGTTGGAAGTTGCTGCTGGATGGAGCAATAACTGGCTCAGAGAAAGTCACTTTAATAACCTTCGTGCCCAAAGCTTTAACTTCAGTTACTGTAGGCAGCGTGTTGTCGGAAGAAGTGAAGGAAACCTCTCCTTGTGGCAATACAGAGCCACTATCGTTTTTCACGTTTTTAACAACCACTTTGTAAGTTGTTCCTTGCGTGAATTTGCTGGATTCGTTCAGCAAGATGCGAGCAGTTTTACCATCTGCCAACAAGGAAATCGATTTGATTCCTTTTGAGTTGTTATCTACAACGTAGTTGTTCTTGTCAGTAGCGGTAACTTTATCAACTTTACCGTCAAATACTACATCAACCTCTTTCAGGTTAACGGAGCTCGCGGATTCAACTTTAGTTGCGGAAGTCACAACCCAAGTTACACTTTCAGTGTACTCGTAGTTGTTGTGCTTGAACTTCACTTCAGTAGCTGTGTTAGCTTTAAGTGGAGTTTCCAGCTCAACCTTCACACTTTCGTTGTTAGCCAGTTTGAAGGTAACAACTTTACCGCTCTCAGTAACTTCGTAGGAAACTACTTTAGGCTTTTGTTGGGACAGGTAGATGTCGTAAGCAACTTCAACCAGTTGAGCACGGGTTGCGTTAGCCTTTGGATTAGTGTTAGCGTCTACCAGACCAGCGTTGATAGCTGCTTGAACATAACCTTTAGCCCAGTCAGAAGCGTTGTTGTTTGTTTCTGTTGGGATTTCAAGTTTTTGAGCAACAACGAGAACCTTCGCCATTTCTTGAACGGTGATTTTACCGTTGAAGTCGAAGATCATTTTCGTTGTGTTCTTGCCTTGCATGATGCCCGCAGCGTAAACTGCTTCTACATAAGGAGCTGGCCATTTGCTGGCTTTGTAGTTCTTATCTTTGAAGGAAGCTTTGCCTTGGATTGGCTCAAGACCCATGATGCCAACCAGAACTTTCGCGAACTCAGCGCGGGTCATTTCTTTGTCAAGACCAGCAGTTCCGTCTGGATAGCCCGAGAAGATCTTAGCTTCTTTAAGTACGTCATACTTTTGTTGCGTGTTAAGTGCGTCGTCACCGAATGCAACAGAAGCAAACATGGAGAATGCCATTGCTGTAGACAGTGCTACGGATAAAATTTTCTTCATAACCTTTTTTTCTCCTCCTTGAATCATCACTTGATTGTTGTCTTTAATTTGATAGCTCTTGTCACTCATATGTCGTGCACCTCCTTTCCCGAGTTGAGCATGAATCATAAATGATGTCTGTGACATGATCACAGAATCTTGTTAGCGAGAGAACACTACATACTAGAATAGATTCCTAATCCTACCTAGGTATTATACAACGAGTCCCCAGTACCGTAAAGAACAATTTTCTAATTTATAGACAAGTTTCTTCTTTAGGTTAAACTTGGTTGCCTCATTGGGTTCTACATTATAAACGTTTAATTTCCCGAAAAGTTGCGGGGGTTGCAAAGTTTTTTTAATTTTTTTTTTCGAAGTTTCTACACTTCCTCTAACAACAAGAGTTTTCCATATTACGACAGCAAAAAAAGACGCCCTTAAGGCGTCTCTTGTTGAACTCTATCGAATCTTCATGGCAAGCTGGATAATTTTTGCGCGCATCTCGGGATCCTGGTTCAATCTGCTGTACATTAAATCGATCTCCGCTTTATTCGAACGATATGTCTTGTCGTGTTTAATGGTTGTATGGGACCATTCGATCAGCGCATTCTCGGCGACGGTAAGTTCATTGAAGGAATCATGAAAACCAGTCTCTAGAACGAGCCCCTCCATAATCTCTTGTGTTATCTCATTATGAGCGGCACGTGCCAGCTCAATTTTCTTCTCCATTACTTTGGCTTTATCTTCGAATTTCGTCTTCGCCTTCATGTAGTCGAGCTGCGCTTTGGATAAAATCGGCTTCATAAATTCATCTTCACCCTCTAAAAATAGTATGTGCTTTCGCTATTGTAGCGTATTCCATGCGAAATTACAAAAAATAGATTTTGGTAACCGCTTCTATTTACCGCTTATCGGAAGGCTCAATGCTTATGTCTGTCCTAGCATAGTCCACTTCAACGGCGTACAGCTGTTCATGAAAAACGAGAGCAGCACCTGGAAAATTCAGGCGCATGCTCTCGTTCAACTCAATCAGCAAAATCTTGCTTATAACAGCTTCAATTTGCTCATCATGCGTTTCACCACTGTTGCGGTATCTGCTCTATTCATGACCGCATCCGGGTTAAAGTTGTACGTAGGTTTCTTCTCGCCCTCTTTTAGGCTATTGGCAATCCCAGTCAAAATGCCTGCTTTTGAAACGGCAAGAATGGCTGGGTAAGAATAGTTGGACTTAATTTTGCCCACATCCTCAAACTGCTTCTGTAGAGTTGCCTTGTCTTTCTCGATCTCGCCCATTTTCAGGTTGAGCGCACGGGCAATTATGTTCGCCGCTTCTTCCCGTGACAGCTCCATATTTGGCGCAAAGCTTCGAGGAGCAATGCCCCGGATGATCCCTTTCCGTGCAGCTGTTTCGATATAACGGTAATCCCACAAGGCATTTGCCGGGATTGTCTCCTGGTAAATGTCATCGAAGGTGAGCTTATTCGAGCTGTTGTTAACCGGCACATCATAATCGAGCGGAATATCGAGCAGCTTCACAACGATGGTTGCAAACTCACCGCGGGTCATCGGGTCATATACACCGAATGCGTCCTGCTTGGCCGCCTTCATAAATCCTCTTGCCAGCATCAGCTCGATATCGTTCCGGGCCGTTTTATGTGAAATCGCATCGGAATAACTGTAGCGAAGCGACTTGACGGCATAGTAACCAAAACCTTTAAACGTTGCGGTGACTGTCTTTTTCTTAGAATCAACCTTTCCGCCGATGTTGGTCCAAGTACCCTGGGACGGGTTGTACCACCAGATACCCAGGTTGCCGGAAGCTGCATTAACCAACGCGGAATCATATTTTAGAGTAATAGTGCCTTTCTGGGAAAGCTCCATCCAGTTTTGCGGAATCAGGCGCTGATGGAATTCATGGCCCTTCGCGTATGGATGCGTAGCTTGCTTCACGTTGAAATCTTCAACATTGCTGCTGTAAGCGTTCAGCGAGCCCGCATCCAGCCAGTACAGCGGCGAAGCATATCCGAAATGAGGAGCCGGCGTGAAGCGGAACGCATTGCCGCTGTCACCAGGGATCAACGATAGACGTCCATCCATCTCTACTCCGTTTTCGATTTCTCCAATGCGATTGTATGCCTTGATTGTACGTCCATCAATCTGGTTCGCAATTCCGAATAAAATGTCATGCTCGCCAAGTAGGTTAATGGTCGGCACTTCGGCTTTCGGGTTGGAATTCGCTTGTTGGAGAACCGTTCCCTTTGGAACAGACAAGGACAGTCCACCTTTAAAAACGTTTATTTTGCCGGATTTCGAAATATTTGCTTTGTATTGGGAGCCTTCTGTTGCATCATCCACATATTGCACGACAATTTGGCCATTCGTCTTCTTGCTGCCTTGTTCGATCGTAAACTTAATGGTGTTTTTGCCGTTCTTCAGGTTTTTAACTTCCAAACGGAAGATATCGCTGATCTCGGATTTCACCATTTGCTCTTTGCCAATCGTAACAGAGTCAGCTCCTTCTGCCTTAATGCTGACTTCTACGAAGTTCTGCTTCAAGACGCCTTCATTCGGCAGCTTCGGTGACAAGACTTGATATGGTGCACGTTCACGCGTGATTTCAATCGTATCCGTCGTCGTCACGGACTGAATGCGGGACCCGATTGAAATGGCCTGCAAGCCTACCTCAGGCAGAGACAATTCTTTGAGTACAATACGCAAGTTATTAGAGCTCGTGCCTTGTTCAATGGTGAAGTACATATCTCGATCCGACGGGTTAATTGCATCAAGCTGTGTTTTTAGTGATCCGCCGGTCAGATCCCACTGTCCAGCACCAATTGGCGTAAACACGGCAAAAATCGTTGATGAAGGATGACTTAGCGTTACGGTCACTTCATCCGTATTATCGACTTCGAACCGAAGACCCATTTCTTTCTCGTAAGTGGTAAAAGCATTTTTATCGGTTTCCATGAACAATTTATCCGGATCGGAGTAAGTTGGAGAGCCAACTGGGAATGGAATCATGTTTTTAATAACAGAGCGGTTGTCGCTGAAATACAACAGTGTCAGCTTGGTCGAGATTTTACCGCTTTTATCGGCTACCACCAGGGTGTTCGGCCCAGGAATCAGTTGTAAGAATCGATTTGCAGCTTGAGGGGACTCAACGTAATTGAATTCGCCATTGCTGCTAACCGGCAGATCAATCGTGTTGCCGTTCAAGGACAAAGTTAGCCCTTGGGTACCGGTGTAATTCACGATACGGCCGGACACTTGAGTGAAATCGGTGCTGTTTTTGAACAATTGGTTGTTGTACAGATTATAAACATCAATATAAGAAGAAGACAGGAACGTTACCGGAATGACCTTCGTATCCGATACGCCGGATCCGTTGCTGACCTTAATGATCAGATTTTGCTGTCCGGAAGGCAAATTCGTAATTTTAAATACGGTGTTTCCGTTATACGTAAAGGTTGAAGCTATGTTTGCGCCTTTACTGGATTCAATCGTGGCGGTTCCAGCGTTTACTTGTTCCACCATTAAATAGAGAGGCAGTTCATTCAGAACCGTGTCGTTGCTGCTTGGAAAAATCGATTGCGAGCTAAAAGACACCGTACTGCCGCTCTCGGTTACGCCATATAATTGGTGGACCTGTTTGATCGTCGGCGCATTGGCATCGCGATACGTGAATGTCTTTTGTACATCATATCCGGTTGCGGTGTCCTTAATGTAGACCAGGTACTCCCCGCTTTGCGTAATGCTTACTGTTCCGTTTGTCGTAAAAGGATACATCAATGTATTGTTAAGAATGGAAGCTTGGCCCACGGTAGCTGTCAAATTCGCAATCGGTACGGTGGACCCAACCGGGAATACCCCTACTTCAAGCACCGGCGGAACCGGAGTAGCACCTGCAGTGGGAGCGTCCACAACGACATAACCGGTAATTGTGCCATTGACATTTCCTGTAACAACAGCCTGTCCGTCAATGCTGGTGCCGCCGATTCTTAGGTCATTGGCCGTCAAGGATCCTGTCGGATGATATACGACCTGACGATGGATTGTCTGGGTTCGGGATTCGGAGTTAACCACGATGACCAGATCGTTGACGCCTTTCTTCAATTGAATACCTGCGGAATAGAACATATCGCCGCCTGGATACATCGACTGTCCGTTTACGGTCACGCCTTTGGATCCGTTTGTAGCCTTAACGGAGATGCTGATCGTTTCGGTTGTAACGACAACAGGTCTCGAGCTGTTTTCCTCAAGAACCCGGCCGTCGCTCAGCGCGACTTCATAAACAGCCGGAACATCCGAAAACTTGACATAGGCTGTTGCGCTTACTTGCTGCCCTTGCGTGCTCATGCCGGAGACAATAATTTTGTTCACGCCCTGATTCAACTGAACGTTCAAGAACTCGAATGTGTTGGCCGCTTCGTCCAGAATCGGCTTAACACCCGTTCCGCCCGTCGTCGTATCATCAAAACGCTTAATTTCATAGGAAATCGTATTAGGGTTAACGCCGTTATACGTACCCGACACCTTGATGGAGCTGCGGTTTTCGGGCGTTGGCGAATTTGGATCTGTGCTCAGATTAGAAAAATGGAAAAATAAAGCCCCGTTTGCGGCGGAAGCCGGTAGTGCCGGTATCAATGAAAAAAACATCGCTACAGCCAAAAGCAAGCTAGCCATAGTATGGAATGGACGTCTCAACGGTTTTTCCTCCTTGTTCGTTCGGACCTGCGGGTCCGCTTTGGGTGTTCGATCTTTCACTTGCTCCCCTCTCTTTCCCTCTGACAGTTGGTATTAGCGCATAGTTCATATATCGGTCCCATACATTCAATTTTTTAGAAAAAAACACAAAAAAGCCTCACCCCTTTTTGGGTGAGGCCCTGCATGTCCAATCGTATGCAAAAAGAATTAGAATAAGTTCTTATTTGGAACGGCTTTCGGGATTCGCCTTCATCCGCATGCGGTTGATCAGGCCCAGGATCGGCCGTTTGGTCTTGCCTACAAGCCCGATAACCTCTGCGCCGATCTGCATGAAGCACATCATGACGCAGATGACGACGAAGGTTACCCAGTTCGCCTCATACATCGCCGCCGAGGATTGAATGACGGCCAGAACGCCGAAGAAAGCGGCAATCACATAAATGATCAGCACCGTCTGGCGGTGGCTGAATCCAAGCTCGCGCAGGCAATGATGCAAATGACCTTTGTCCGGCGCGAAGATCGGCTTCTTCTGAATTTTGCGGCGCACGATCGCGAAGAACGTATCCGACAGCGGCACCCCGATAATAATCAGCGGCGTAATGAACGATACGATCGCAATCTGCTTGAAGCCGAGCAAGGACAGCATGGCCAAACTGAACCCAAGGAACAGTGAGCCGGTATCCCCCATGAAAATCTTGGCGGGATGGAAGTTAAAGAACAGGAATCCGATAATTCCGCCCAAGAGCAGCAGGCAGAGCAGGGCAACGGTCGTATTTCCCATCAGGAACGCCATGACGGAAATCGTCCCGATCGCAATACCGGACACGCCCGCAGCAAGACCGTCGAGGCCGTCAATCAGGTTGATGGCATTGGTCACCCCGACAATCCAGAAGATGGTGAGCGGAATCGACACCCAGCTCTCGAGCGCCGAGTACCGGTCCTGAAACGGTATATTTACAAAATCCACAGTAATATTAAATCCGAACACGACAACGCAGGCCGCTGCAATCTGTGCCAAGAACTTGACTTTGGCCGACAGCTCAAATCGGTCATCCAGGGCTCCGATCAGTACGATCATGGAACCGCCGATCAGAAAAGCCTTCATAAAGTTGGCATCCCGCGGCGAAAGGCTATCCGGCAAGAAAGGAAGCACTGCAATGAGTCCGAGCACAAAAGCCAGATAAATGCCAAGCCCGCCGAGACGGGGCATGATTCGAGTATGAACTTTACGGGCATTCGGCACGTCGACGGCACCGATCTTGACCGCGAATTTTTTCACCAGCGGCGTAAGAACCAGAGCCAAAGCAAGCGCCACGATAAACCCGATGATGTATATCATTAACATGTAATCATTCGACCCCCAATATTGTCTACCGGTTGAATTATACTCCCTTCGGGTCCGAAATCCAATACCAATTTCCGGTGAAATCCCGGATATTCGCCATAGAAATAAGCGATTTAGCTTGTTTTCGTTACGTTTTCTCTCTCGCGCAGCACTTTCACTACGAATTTCGGCAGCGCAAGCATTCTTTTGTAACGGGAGGGCTCCTTCAGAAGCCGGTAGAACCACTCAATGCGCAGCTTCTGAAATACCTTCGGAGCGCGCTTGAGCTTGCCGGAAATAATATCGAAGGATCCGCCGACGCCCATAACGACAGGAACCTGCAGCGCCTGCTTATGCTTGGCGATCCAAGGCTCCTGATTGTCCGCACCGCGAGCGACAAACAATATGTCCGGCGAAGCGGCCCGGATCTCCTCGATGACGGCGGCATCTTCCTCAGGTCCGAAAAATCCGTCCCGATACCCGCATATAATTGCAGCCGGATATTGCATTTGTAACCGATTGGCGGCTTCCTGAATCACTTCTGCCGTGGTTCCGAGCAAGTAAAACTTCCATCTGTAGGTTTCCCCGACCCGGAGCAATTCATGTAACAGATCGAAACCCGTAACACGTCCCTCCAGCGGATCGCCCCCTACTCCGGCAGCCCATACGATTCCGGTTCCATCCGGTACGATGATCTCGGCGCTTTGCATCATGGCTTTATACTCGGGATTATTCTCTGCGGTCATGACCATAATCGGATTGGCTGTAATGACCTGATGCGGTTTCCCGGACTTTACGGCCTCCGTCAGATATTTCACGGTATCCTTCATGTCCATCTTGGAAAATGGAACCCCGAACACGGAAACGGTTGGAAAAGGTTTTGTCTGGTTCATGATCTAATCATCCTCTGTGGCGTAAATATTCGACGATGCGGCGGGCCGGCAAAGCAGCCTCCCGCTTCAGCTCAGCGATGGGTGCTTCATGCTCCGTCACCCATGCTTGCCCGCCGTCAAGCAGCTTCACAATCTCGCTCTTCAACCTGTCCGGATCCAGAGCCTCGCTGCTTCCGACAGGTTCGCAGCCCAGCCGCTTCAAGAAATGGTCAATCTTCGGATCATAGGAGATGCCGAGCAGCGGCACACGCCGATTCGCCGCATAGATCAAGCTGTGGAGGCGCATACCGAGCACCACATCGCATCGGCTGACCTCCCTCAGCATATCCTGGGGCTGCTGCTCCTCTACATAGTAGCTGATCTCGGAGCCGTTCGACCTAACATCGCCGATCAGCTCGGCTATATACCGGGAGGCTTCCAGATCATCCGGCTTGTGGAACGGAAGGAAGCGGAGATGCACTCTTCGGCTTGCTGCCAATTCCTTCAGCCCATCCGCGATGCTCTGAAGCTCCTTGAGCTCAGGGTGCCAACGGCGAACCGAAATTCCAATCGTCGGAAGATGGCCGTCACCCTGATCAATCTGACCAGCGGATGCTCCTGCACCGGACGCCGACGGATGAGCCTCGAGCGGAGCAGCTTGTCCTTCATCCGCTGCGATCCGTCGTTCACCTTGAGTATCTTCCAGAGCCGCTCCATCCAGAACTCCATGGCTATGCTCCTGCTTGTCATCGGGGAGCGGAAGGCCCATGACCGGATCGGGAACAACCTGAATCGCATCTGCCGAAATTCCCATCGTCTGAAGGAGCTCGCCCGATTGGGTATCGCGAACAGAGATATACGAACATTTTCGGAACACCGAGCGGATCATTGGATGGAAAAGCTTTCGGTTTACCGGTCCGACGCCCTGTGCGTAAATAAACGTCGGCTTGCCCAGCCACTGGGCAATCTTCAAAATGCCAAGGTAATATGGAATCGTCTTCGGACTGGTCGCATCCTGCAGAAGGCTGCCTCCCCCGCTGATCAAACCATCGCTCTCCTTGATCGCTTGCCTGACCTCGCCCAGCCTCATCCGATGCACGGATTTCACGCCGTACATCGCCTCCGTCCATTCCGGATCGATTGAAAGGACGACCGGGTTGATGTTCACGCCGGCAGCCTGACCTTCCTGCTCGAGCGCGGTCAAAATCGACTTAAGCACGGCCTCGTCGCCGCTGTTTTTAAATCCGTAATATCCGGAAATGACTATCGTCTTAGAAGTAGTGGTGACCATCGTTTCCAGATCCTTTCTAATATCTGCCACGCCGCAATCGCAATCAAACCGATGATCAGGCCGAGTCCAAGGCCGAGCACCACGCGAATCGCCGAAATATAGATTGGCGTATGAATATGCGTAAACGTTCCGACCATCGACAACTGCCCCATGACGCCAATAATAAGCAGGTAGACCGCATGGCGGTATTTAAAGGATAGGAAGACGCCAAGCACCATCATGGGATGGGCCAGCAAAAATTCCTTGTTCCGCGGACGAACCCCAAAGGTGTTCTCCAGGAACGAGCGGAAGGCCATCTCGATCGGAGAAACAGCGCCTGCGTTGCCGGTCCGGCTTAAGTAGTACATGCCGACGATTCCAACGATGCCGGCCGCGATCACCCATGTGAGCGTAATCGGTGCCTTAAGCAGCTTCTGAATCGAGCTGTACGTAGATCCGCCCCGGTACAACACGACATAAACGGCAATCAAGGCGATCGGTGCCGCCGCCAGAAGGCTTACGCCGCGGAACTGATCCAGTACGAGCATATAGGTCACATTGTTCAGCAGCGCAACCACGACCGGAACTGCAGCGAGCGATATGATCGTTGTTTTCACCAGCAAAACAATGGAATGCGACACTCTTCGGCCTGCGCTCATGTCCGGAATGATCTTCTGCGTATCGTTGACCTTCCGAATGGCCAGTATGACGGCAACGGTCGGCGCACTGATGGCGGCAAACAAAGCGAGTGCCTGCTCGAGCAAGGTAGGCTTGAGAACGTACAGACCTGCGCTGCCAACCAAGCCAAGCAAGAAAGCCGGTACCGTCAGGAATGGGATGTAATACGAAATCATCAGCGTGATCAAGGCGATTGCGCCTATAACCGCTCCAAGCTTGAAGTAACGCTGCATGGAGGAGTCGGTGACTTTAAACGGCTCTGCAAGCCCCATCGTAAATCCGTTGTCTTCCATCTTCTGAATCGCTTGTCCCGTACCCGTCAATGCGTCGATCAGATTATCCAACGGATGGGTGATCGATGCTTTGGTCATGTCCCGGCTCGGCTCGGCATTCAAATAAAACATGCGGATATTCCGGTCCTTTGATGCGAGCGCAAACCGGTCCCCGATGGTTTCCGGGTCAAGATTAGCATCCCGCTCACTGAGGGAATAAATACGGGTGACGTTATAATCCGTCATATAAGCAAGCTGGGTAAATCCTTTTTGCGGACGCTTAATGTTTTCGATAGCCACAAGGCCGATATTGTACTGATTCAGGAGTTTACCGAAGGCGTTCAAACTCTTCTTATCGGCATTATCATTGAAGCCCTTGGCTGCATCACCTTCAAACAAAATCCGCTTGACGCCGATATCGGAGAAATACGCCATCAGCTGCTCGACGTAAGCCTCGTCATACGGCAGACTGTCGGATAGACGCGGCACTATGGTAAAGCCCTTGTCCCGCAGCATCGCAATCGTTATCGGATCCGGCGTCATCGGTTTAATGACGGCATTGGAACGAGGCGTTTCAAGAACAAGACCGTCCACAGCCTTTTCATAGTTCCATGCTCTCACCGGAATCCCCAGTCTCGAATAGGTCTCCTCAATGATCGGCTTAATCAGAACTGCGCTTTCCTCGCTATTAAACGCAATATACGTAAAGTTCTCATTCGGCGAAATCGTCGTTCCGGTTAAATCCGCTGCTTGCTGCGCGTCATAGACGGTAATTCGGCGGGATTTCACCAGCTCGTCGAGCGTGCTCTCGTAGAGCGCCATGCTCATAACGCCATTTTCCTTCAAGCGATCCAGCTGCTCGGATATGAAATCCTCCGGCTTGGCTTGGTATACCGACACATCCAATAAATCACGGTAATCAAATACCAGTTCTACATTCTTGGATGTTGATTCTGTCTGCAGCCGGTCATAGCCCACCGGCAGAGACGCTGCAACGCCCAGAACAACCAGAATCCACAGCCACTTCCGGGCTGCCGTGTTCCAGCGTTTCCATTTCTGAACCACGAAAGTACCTCCTCATTGAACCTACAGGGTTAGCGAAGCGAAAAGCGATGCCTACAGTCTATCGGCATACGCTGCAACTCGCTTCGCTGTTAGCCTAAGTTTGTCCATCTCTAAATTCGTTTCTATTCCTTCAATCCGTCAGGCATCGACGCGAGCCATTACACGCTCAACCAGCTGTTGAATTTTCTCCTGCGCATCTGCAATGGAAGCTCCGCGAACGGCGAAATATACCTTAATCTTCGGCTCGGTGCCCGATGGTCTCAAGCAGAACCAGGAGCCGTCCTCGAGCAGATACTTCAGTACATTTTCTTTCGGCAAGCCGTCGAGACCGTTCGCGTAATCAAGCACCTGCTCGACCCGTATGCCGCCGATTTCCTGCGGAGGATCGTTGCGCCAATCTGACATTTTTGCCGCGATTTGCGCTACGCCATCCTTCCCTTTCAAGGTTCGGGACTCGAGCCTTTCCAGGAAATAACCGAACTGCTCGTACAGCTCCTGGAGTACATCATACAAGGTCTTTCCTTGTCCTTTATAGTAAGCGGCCGCTTCGCAAATCAGCATGGAAGCCAGCACCGCATCTTTATCGCGGGCATAATTGCCTGCGAGGTAGCCGTAGCTTTCCTCATAGCCGAACAAGAAGGTGTGGCTGCCGGACTGCTCAAACTGAGTCATTTTCTCGCCGATATACTTAAAGCCCGTCAACGTATTCAGCACTGCTGCTCCGTAATGCTCGGCAATGGCCGCGCCCATTTCGCTGGTTACAATCGTCTTGATAACCGCTCCATTGTTCGGCAGCTTGCCCGCATCCTTCAGCTGGCTCATCAGATAATGAATCATGATCGCACCGGACTGATTGCCGGTCAGCACGACATATTCTCCCTGACGGTTCTTAACGACGGCCCCCATGCGGTCGGCATCGGGATCGGTACCGATCAGAATATCAGCGCCCACTTCCTCGCCAAGCTTCATGGCCAGCGTAAACGCCTCGCGCTCTTCCGGGTTCGGAGACTTCACCGTGGAGAAATCGGCATCCGGCTGCTGCTGCTCCGGCACCACATAAATATGCTTGAATCCGATCGTTTCGAGGACGCGCTTAACCGGCTCATGACCCGTGCCATGCAGCGGGGTAAACACGATTTTGAAATCATCGGCAAGCCGGGATGCAATCGCCTCCCGATTCACGGAAACAGCGGCAACCGTATCGATAAAGGCTTGATCTTCAGCTTCGCCAAGCCATACGAGCAGACCCTGCGCTTCCGCTTCCTCCCTCGAAAGCTTCTTCACGGCGGCAAAGGAATCCACCTGCTGGATCAGGGCGATGACCTTCTCCGCTTCATGCGGCACCAACTGGCCTCCCTCCTGATTGTATACCTTGTAGCCGTTATACTCCGGAGGATTATGGCTGGCCGTGATTACAACTCCCGCCGAGGCACCCAGATGGCGGACGCTGAACGATAATTGCGGCGTGGAGCGCAAAGACGGATACAGCTTGGCTACAATGCCATTACCGGCAAGCACCAGAGCGGCCTCAAGCGCAAACTCCGGCGAGAAATGCCTCGAATCATGAGCGATGACCACCGAAGGCTTCCCTTCCTTTTGACCATGGGTATCGAGAATATATTGGGCGAAGCCTTGCGTAGCCCGTCCTACGGTATATTTATTCATCCGATTGCTGCCGGCGCCGATCACGCCGCGAAGTCCGCCTGTACCGAACTCCAGATCGCGGTAGAACCGCTCCTCCAGCTCACGGGTATCATTCTCCAGTGCGCGAAGCTCCCGTTTTGTCTCCTCATCGACATAAGGGTCGTTTAACCAGCGCTGAACCGTATCCTTCGTTCTCTGACTCATCTCTGACATGAAAAAAGTCTCCCTTCAAGCAAGAATTGTCTGCAAGAGGCTGTTCAAAAAGCCGTCTTTTGATCACACGGGAGTGAACATGAAGACGTAATACTGATAAAACCGACTTTTTGAACTCGCACTGCATGGGCTATTCCTTGTCCGCAAGCGCGAACATAATTTCCCCCTCGGCAACCACGCGTCCGTCGACCGTTGCTGTCGCTTTTCCTTTTCCGATCATGCCCTTCAGGCGAATGATTTCAACTTCCAATCGGAGCGTATCCCCCGGCACGACTTGACCGCGGAACCGGAAGCCGTCGATCCCTGCCAGAAATCCCAGCTTTCCGCGGTTGCTCTCCACATTGAGAATAGCGACCGCACCGACTTGTGCCAAGGCCTCCACAATAAGCACGCCCGGCATCACGGCATATTCGGGAAAATGGCCGACAAAGAACGGCTCGTTGATCGTTACGTTTTTGATACCGACCGCGCGCTTGCCGTCCTCGATCTCCACAATTTTATCAACAAGCAGAAACGGGGGGCGATGCGGAATAATCTCTTGAATCTGTTTAATATTCAACATTCTTCAAAATCCTCCTTATGTACGTACCCGCCAAGCACAGCATTTGAAAACGCGGGCCTCGAACTGACGGCTGTCTTTCGTGCTATGCTCTTGCCAGCGAGCATTAGGGTAACCTTCATTGTTCATCTCTAAGTTGAGCTTTTCTTTTCAAGTATGCATAAAAAAACGGGCATGCGGAAAAAATGATGATATCCTTCACCACTGCAGAAGTGAAGGTTTCACATAAGGGGCTTTTTTCGCAGGACAGCTTTGTCGTTGCGGAGAAGGCCCTTTTTACGCATATGTGATTTCCTCATCAAAGAACCGATGTGCAAGTCCCATCCCATTATACCGTTTTACCCTAAAAAAAGAAAACTCCCGGATTGGGAGTTTCAGCTTATATTAACACATTATTTCCATCACGTACTGCACCGGCTAAGGTGCGAAAATCAGGTCAAAAACATGCCTCCAAGTGTCCCATTTAAACACTTCGCTAAGCTCCTGCTTGCCCAGCACGACATAACCGAACGTCATGCCGCCAAACAATGCCAATATGAGCAAAATCGGGATCATGATCCGTACGGCAATTTTCCACCCGGAAGTTTTGGAGCGCGGCTTCGCTGCTTCCTTACTCTTGGATTCCGCCTTGGTTTCACGTTTCGCCCCGCTTTTCGGTTCGCTCATGATGCCCACCTACCCTCGCATAGTGTTGGCAAGGTTCATCATAGTGTCGCTCGAGCTGAGTGCCCGCGAAGCCAGCTGATAAGCCCGCTGAACTTCCATCATTTTGGTCATTTCCTCCGTCAGGTTGACGTTGGATTGCTCTACATAGCCGGACAGGACCTTGGATTTTGCCGGATCAACCGGATTTCGCGGCGTCAGGTCGAACACATCCCCTTCGGCGAGCCCGTTGCCGAGCACGAACTGATTATCCCCTACGGATACAAGCCCCTCCGGACGATTCAGCTCGACCAGTTTCAATGTAGCCCCAGGTCTCCGACCAGCAGGCGTATCCAGGATGATCTGCCCGTTCTCATCGACCGCAACCTTGCCATTAGCCGGCAGCGAAATCGGACGATTATTAACGTCCAGCACCGGATAGCCCTGGGAATTCACCAGCAGCACATTCTCGGCGTTGTTCGGATCCGGCGAAACATCAAAAGCGCCTTCCCGGGTATAGACGATCGTTCCGCCTGCCTGAACGGCAAACATGGCTTGTCCCTCAATCATCAGATCGAGCGGGTTGCCGGTTTCCCGCGGAGCCCCTTGATCCATATTCATCCCGAGGGAGGATAACCTCATCCCGTAGCCAAGCGTATAGCCTAGCGGCGTTGCGCGCCCGGGCCGGTCAAAATCCTGATGATGCCGCTGCACCTGAGTCAGGACATCCTCAAAGGACGCCTCTCGCTTCTTATATCCGACTGTATTCACGTTCGCCACATTGTCTGCAATTACATCCAGCCGCTGCTGGAGCGCATTCATCGAGACCATGGCACTAATCATGGAGTTGTTCATTCCTTACCTCCTGTAGGCTTACCTAATCCTAAAACGAAATCTGCCGTCAGACCAGTTGGAGCTGCAGCCCATACTAGACTCGGCCAATCTCATTTACGGCCTTCTCCAGCGTCTTATCGTAATATTGCACGATCCGCTGATTCGTTTCATACGCCCGCAGCGCAGCATTCAATTCCACCATCGATTGCGTCGGATCCACATTGGAACCCTCGATGAAGCCTTGGCGGATCTCTCCGTTATCCGCAGCCGTCATGAAACGAACCTCGCCGTCAGGATCGGCCATGCGAAACACGCCGTTTCCTTCCCGGATCAGGCCATGAGGCTCGCTTACAATGCTAATGCCGAGGTAGGTGCCTGTCCCATTGCCGTCCGCGTCTATGATTTGCCCTTGCTCATCCACTGTAAAGTTACGGGCCGAGCCTGTCAATACAATCGGAGTGTTATTGTTATCCAGCACTTGATAACCGGCCTCGCTCAGCAGGCTGCCATCCGGGTCAACACGGAAGCTCCCGTTACGGGTATAACGGATATCCCCATTCTCGTTCCGAACGGTGAAAAAGCCTTCCGGCCGGTAAATAACGTCCCCATTCTCGTCCACATATCGACCCGAGGCGTCGAATTCATAATTCTCCCCCGTGGCCGGATTCTGGACGTTGAAGGATGATACCAGCGCAAAATCCGTGCTTTTCCCGGTCTCGCGTAGCGCTCCCTCGGTATATAAGGAGATGCTCTCCTCCGCATAGACACCGGTGTTAAACTTGCCGAGCTTCCGGTTCGAATTGGAGGGATCGTTTCCGCCGATCATGGAGACGAGCACTTCCGGGAATGAGCGCTGTACGCTATTGACCGCCTTATAACCGGTCGTGTTCAGGTTCGCAATGTTTTGGGTCACGGTATTGTGGCGCTGCTCCTGGGTCATCATCCCTGAAGCTGCGGTATAAAGTCCTCTTAACAATGAAGACACTTCCTTCCATATTAACGAATGTTAAGAACCCGGATGTCCAGCCATGGAGTTGGCATATTCTTCGCTGCTTGTACACCGGTCCTTATCCAGATCCAGTCATCCTATCATCAATATAGATGAACAAACGAATTGGATATCGGGCAAGCACGTAAAATGTTCCTACAATCGCTGTTGCTTCCGGATTTCTTGTTCTTATCAATTCAACAAGGTAGAAATCCGGTCACAAAGGCGACCACTACCGTTTCTTCGGAATCATCATTTTTCTCCCTTGCCTGTATCTCATTCTTTAGTACATCCTATATTTATATCGGAAGGTTAGAATTTTTTCTTAACGACCTTGTCCAAATTATCCAGCATAATGCCCGTTCCCTTAACCACACAGTGCATCGGATCCTCCGCAACGAGAACCGGTACCCGGAGCTCCTCTGTAAGCAGCTCGTCCAATCCGTGAAGCAGTGCGCCCCCGCCTGTCAAAATGACGCCGCGGTCGATAATGTCAGCCGACAGCTCCGGCGGTGTGCGTTCCAATACGGACTTGGCGGCCAGCACGATCGAGGATACCGGATCCCATAGCGCCTCCTGTACCTCTTCGGAGGATACCGTTACGGTTAACGGGAGTCCCGATACCATATCCCGCCCCCGGATGTCCATTTCCGCTTGCCGTCCCCCCGGACGAACGGTGCCGATCGCAACCTTGAGATCTTCCGCCGTACGTTCACCGATCAATAATTTATATTTATGCTTAATGTACTTCGTGATCGCTTCGTCGAACTTGTCCCCCGCGACTTTAATCGAAGAAGCGGTGACAACATCGCCCATGGACAGGACGGCCACATCTGTCGTGCCGCCCCCAATGTCCACAACCATGTTACCGCTAGGCTGAAAAATATCCATGCCAGCGCCGATGGCCGCTGCCTTCGGCTCTTCTTCCAGGAACACATCTCTGGCGCCGCTGCGCTCAGCCGCTTCCCGAATCGCCTTCTGCTCCACCGACGTAATATTCGTCGGCGCGCAGATCAGGATACGGGGCCGGCTGTGCCAGCTGCGCGCCCCCACGCGATCAATAAAATACTTCAGCATCATTTCCGTTATGTCGAAGTCGGCGATGACCCCGTCCCTCAGCGGGCGGATCGCCGTAATGTTGCCGGGAGTGCGTCCGACCATACGCCGAGCTTCCTCACCGACCGCAAGGACCCTCTTCATGTCGGTCTCAATCGTGACTACGGAAGGTTCGTCTAACACTACCCCCTTCCCCTTAACGTGAATTAGCACGTTTGCCGTCCCTAGATCGATTCCTATATCCTTGCTCAACATCATGAAAAGCCCCCAAAGTGTTATTTTATGGTAAAGAGTCCTCATTCACTGCCCCGATATTCAATCGACAATTTCCAGCAATCCATGATAATTTACGGCAAGGCAGGTCCCATGATTCGATCCTATACCAGCATTTAACATATCATACTTTAGGGGAGGGATTCAACGTCATTCTAGCGACCTAAGCACTATTTCTCAGGATTTTGCCGTGGCCACCGGTTCACGATTGCTGCCGGATTTTTTGTACTTGATCTTCGTGGCTTCCCCGCCTCTTAGATGGCGGATGGATTTGTGGTATTCGAGAATGTGCTTCACCTGATCCGCCAGATCCGGGTTAATTTCCGGCAGACGTTCGGTTAAGTCCTTATGCACCGTGCTTTTGGACACGCCAAATTCTTTGGCTATGGTTCGAACCGTATGCCTCGTTTCCACGATACAGCGTCCGATTTTAATGGTCCGCTCTTTGATGTAATCGTGCACGCTCCCGCCTCCCTACTGTGTGGATAGTTTGGTACATTATATGAGGGGCATGACGGGATATTCGCGGTTTCACGGGCTGACAAGCTTAAGCAGACCCATTTATTTTCTGGACATGCCGGGACGAGGCCGGACCAAAAGCACGAAAACGCAAGGCGCAGCAAGGGTTGGACTTGCCTTCACAGCACGCTAGGAGGGGCAGCCGGATCCCCCGTTATGTTTCACCGGATATCCACGGCCCCATATGCTTTTCCTTCGGGACTTATTCGTAAAAAATCAACCGATCCTACAGGGTATGAAGGCGAATCTTTGTCCATCAGCTGCTGCTGCCTTTCAATATGTCTTGGTTCATTTCAAGCAGATAAAAAAAGGACAGGATCTGAATCCTGTCCGGTGTCGAGCGCGGTGGGCGCCGTTAGCATAATATTCAAATTATTTTTGCGGGAGCAGCTTCTCCGGGTTCACCAGCTTATCGCCTTCATACACCTCGAAGTGCAGATGATTACCGAGGTCCTTCTCAAGCTCATTGCGGCCGGCGGTAGCAATCGCATCGCCCTGCTTCACTTCAGCACCCTCGGAAACCTTCACCTCATTCAAGCTCTGGTACACGGTTCTCGTGTCACCCGATGTAACTTCCACCACGTTGCCGTTCAGCGGATGATTCTCCACGCGTGTCACTTTACCGGAAAGCGCGGCTCTGACTTCAAATGCTTGATCGTCGGCGGTCGCCAGATCAATCCCCAGGTTCGGGCTGAAGGTGTCGTTATATTGCACCATCGCCTCTTGATGCGTTTCCGGGGACTCCTCATCGAAGTAAGGCTTAACCACACTTACCGCAACGTCATCTGCTACAGGCCAAATCATCGATTGCGCATTCGCGGTCACTTCAACAGCTTCTCCGTCTTTGCCTTCCGCAGCCGGCGTCTCCGAACCTACTACCGATCCGGATACCGTACTGTTTTCCTCTTGTGGCTTCAGCGTTTTTTGGCTGGCGTCCTGGTAGACCCACACGAGGGTTAGTATAATTGCCGCTGCTGCTAAGTATGCTGCCGGGAACACCCACCGTTTGGATAATGCTTTCTTCCACGAAGACGACGTTGCCGACGAATCTCCCTGCACAGTTTTAGGAGCTTCTTCGTGGGGTTTAGTATTTTTGTTTTGTTCATTCATTTGCAATCACCTCAGTAACCTATTGTTACCGGGGGGAAATCTTTTATACGTTATCTCACTATTATTTTTTTAAGAGGTTGTTCAAAAAGTCGTCCTTTGATCACGAAGTGAATCAAGAAGTAACTCGGCATCGAATCTTGAATTCAGCCGGGCCTTCCGGTGCTCACGTACCTAAAACGTACGCTCTGCTCCTCAGTCCCTGGCTTCATTCAACCTTCTCGGTGCTGAAAATCCGACTTTTTGAACTCTCTTTTAAAGACAGAAGATTGGAAGTTTGGTCAAACGAAATATCCGTATAGTAGTGCTTCAGGATGTCCTGGGCCTTGTAGCCTTCCCGGGCCATCCCTTCAGCCCCGTACTGGCTCATGCCAACCCCATGCCCGTTGCCGTAGGTCGTAATCTCGATTTTCCCGTCTATCATCTTAAAGCTGAATTGGCTGGATTTCAGCCCAAGCTTCTCTCTCACTTCACGCCCTGTAAACGTCTTGCCTCCAACCTTCAGTCTCTCGATCCGATGACCTTCCGTATATGAAAGAATCTTCACGATCGGCGAACCGCTCCCCTGCCCGCCTGCCGATACCGGAACTGCGCCATCCGTAAGCCCTAGCTTGTCTATGAACTCCGCTCGGGACATTGTCACGGTCGTTTTATACTTTGGTGAAATCTTGACATCCCACGGGCTCTCCACGCTTCGCAGATAGGGAATCTCATTCTTCCAATAATCCTCTGAATTTTCCGTAAAGCCGTTGCTTGTCGAGAAAAAAGAAGCCGTAATCGGCTCTCCCTGGTAGGTCATGACCATTCCCCTCGTCTCGTCCACGGCCCGTTTGAGCTTCGCCAGCTCCGCTTCCTTCCCTGCTTGCTTCCATTCCTTCTCCAGCTGATCCTTAGACAGATAGGCCTGGTGGCTAATCGTATCCGTCACCACGGCCTTGGGGTCCGGTACACCGCTGCGGTCGCCGGACAACAGCCGCTGCACGATATAGGTCCGTGCAGCGATTGCCTGTGCCTTAAGTGCCTCCGGCTGGAATTCCGCCGGCATTTCGGCGGCGAGTACGCCGACCAGGTAGGTTTCCAGCGGGAGCTCCTCCACGGTGTCCGTCCGCGTTAGATAGACGGACACCGTGGGCTCCTCCGCCGCCTGCGGCTCGGCGGAAGGTACGGGCGCCGGGCCCGGCGGGAGCGGCTCTGGCTGGCCGTTGCCGGGGGCAACGACCAGCAGCGGCAGCGCAAGCGCCAGGGCCAGGAGCCCGGCTATGGCCCAGACGGCAGGGTGCACCCGCACCCGCCGTCTTCCGGCCGCCGGGCGGCGCCGCGCGGCAAAGCCGCGGCGCCACAGCCCCCGGGGCCGCGCACGGAACGTGCGGCCCCCGCGGGGGCGCGGCCGTCCGCCGCCGCAGTGCGCGGCGGTCCGGCCGCGGGCTGCGGGCCATGCGGCATGGCCGCCGGCCCGCCAGGGTCCGGCGCAGCGCCGTGCGGTGCGCGTGCGCCAGCGGGGCTGCCGGGCGGCGGCGTCTGCGCCGCCCGAAGGGGCCGGCCGGACTTGCCGGAGGCGTCCGGCCCGCCGGGGCCTCGGTGCCCGCGCTGCCCCTGTGCCGGCTCGTATTGTTCCTCCTCGAGCCGGCCGGGCGAAGGGCGGCCCCCCTGGGCCTGCGGCTCAGGGGCTTCCGGGAACGCCCACTTCAATACCGGTGCGGCCGCGCCCTCCGTGAATTCATGATACGCCTTAACATCATCCTCATTCGCTTGCACCGCCGGACCCAAAACTTGTTCCTTATCTGAAAGATGGACATTCATCCGATACTTGGAATCTTTCATTTGCGTTTCCCTCCTGACTTCGCTCTTCCAGCACTTTCGTTTCTACCTTTCGTACGCTCTACTTTATCTGTATGAAGCGAAGGGAATTGCTAGAACTGTTCTGAGAGAAAAGAAAGGGAATCAAATGGGGAGAAAGCTGTCGGTATGAGAAACGGGGAGAGATCCTCTATCTGAGATCACATTCTTGTACGGGGCCATCAATAAATAAGAACAACCAATGTCATATAAGAAGCTCCATTCCTACTTGTGAGCCCCATTATTGACGCTGCTTGAAAAATTAGATGGCATAGGCCTCCATACGCTTGCTTCAGTTATCTTTTTTATTACTAAAACATAACGCCTTACCAGTGATGAGAGTTCTTGCTGGATCGACGGAGAATACGAAAGCTCGCTGGACATAACAATTCTCCTAGAACTTCAGTAACGTTTCCGCTAGACCCACGCGATTCCGGATTAATCGAGCATAAGCTCCGATCCATAAACCATCCGGAAAGAAAGATCCCTGCGCGTTTCCCTGCAGCTGCGATCACTGCCTGGGCAAGTGCCTTTGCCGATTTGCGCATTTTTTGATATATAAACGACAAATGGCCTTGCCCTCAGGCAAAGCCATTTGCTACTCCGTATTAAATTCATGAATCTTGAATTAGAGAGTCTTCAAAAAACGAGGTCATTAAGCCCAGGTAGGCTGAACATTAAACAGTTTGCTGTCTTCCGCGTCGTCCGCAGGCTTCTTCGAAGCCTTCTCGGTGCCCGGCTCCTCCGTGGAAATTCTCCAAATGTCTGCGCCAAGACCCGACAGCTTCTCGGCCAAATTGACATAGCCGCGGTCGATATGCTGAACGCCGCCAACCTCCGTCGTGCCTTCCGATACCAAACCGGCCAGGATCAGAGCAGCTCCCGCACGCAAATCGGTAGCGGTCACTTTGGCTCCCTTCAGCTTGGCTCCACCGGTAACGATGGCAGAACGTCCCTCAACCTTGATTTCCGCATTCATCAGTTGGAACTCATCCACATGCATAAAGCGGTTCTCAAATACGGTTTCCGTCACGACACTTGTACCTTCCGACACCAACAGAAGCGCCATCATCTGAGACTGCATATCCGTCGGGAAGCCAGGATAAGGCAGCGTCTTAACGTCTACCGATTTCAGCGGTTTGTCCGCAATAACGCGAATGCCGTTCTCATCCGGCAGGATCGTAACGCCCATCTCCTCCATTTTGGAGATCACTGGCCCCAAATGATCCGCAATTGCACCCTCGACGTACACATCGCCCCCGGTAATCGCGGCGGCAGCCATAAATGTGCCTGCCTCAATCCGATCCGGTATGACATGATGCTTCACGCCGTGCAGCTGCTCAACTCCCTCGATCCGGATAATCCCTGTTCCGGCACCGCGAACTTTAGCGCCCATGGCATTCAAGTAATTCGCCAAATCGACAATTTCCGGCTCTTTCGCCGCATTTTCGATAACCGTGACACCTTCAGCCAAGGTTGCGGCCATCATAATATTTTCCGTTGCGCCTACGCTTGCGACGTCCAGATATATCTTCGCGCCGCGAAGCTTACCATTGCTCTTTGCTTCGATATATCCTTGTCCGAGGCTGATCTCAGCCCCGAGTGCTTCAAATCCTTTTAAATGCTGATCGATCGGTCTTGTGCCAATCGCGCAGCCCCCCGGAAGAGAGATCCGGGTTTGTCCGCAGCGTGCAAGCAAAGGTCCCATGACCAAAAAAGACGCCCGCATCTTCCGCACCCACTCATAAGGTGCTTCACATGTCGTTATGTGCTCTGCATTCACACGAATGACTTCATCCTGATATGTAATGCCTGCACCAAGCGACTCCAATACTTTACTGATTGTAATTACATCGTCAAGAGGAGGAGCGTCAATAATAACACTTTCCCCAACTTCCCCTAGTAGAGAGGCAGCGATGATCGGAAGAACTGAATTTTTTGCTCCGCTGACTTTGACGCTTCCGGTCAGTCTTTTGCCACCGCGGACGATAAATTTGCTCATCATGGTTTCCCTCCGCGTCCATAATATTCCTCAAGCATAGTTGTAGTGCATTTCCTTGCTAATTCCCTAAATTTCATCTTATCATTGTTATTTTCCGCTAAACAAGCGATCTTTGAACTATTTATGACATCTGATACGGCGTTTAGTCCAGGAACTGAAAAACTCATGATGCACTTCCAAGACGCATCTGTTATCCACAGTATGGACCTATCGAAAGGTACCACGACTGACATGCAATTGTCAATGTGTAACCATTACCGGGAGAACAAGATAGTCCGGAAGTCATATCGTCCGCCCGATCGAATCCTTAACCTCAGTGTTCACATAATAAAATGTGTTTATTCGACATCTTCTTCAAGCAACCTAACAGAGATATAACCATTCGCACAATCATTCAAACAGGGGAGATATTTACAAATACCTAACCTTATGTACGGTTCAAAATTTCTTTCCCTAAGCTTGATGATGATACGCGGCTCACTCTTGCTTTAAAGCATATATCGGATCATTTGACTCCATGTAATATAGTCAATTAGAAATTCAGCAACAAAACGTCCTAATACGATGGCTAGCAGCAGATGCAGAAGCTTCCCCTGCGGTCCCTTCGGATGTCGGACGACCAAATCCAGTTTCAGATGTTGTAACGCCCACCATGCCAACGCAATACAAGCCAGGGAAACGATAATGGACATTAGTCCGTTAACCCCTACAGCACCGGAAATTGAATTGGATAAATCCTGATTCATGTTCCCTCCTCCATTCTTCAATTATCTGCCCATAAGGCTCGACTATTCTATAATACTTTGCCCGGACCGAAGAATCCAGCACTTTCTATCCGACATTTCCTCGGAAATAATAAAGATTGTCGACAAGATGATCAAATGTTCGGTCCAACGCAATTAGCAGAAGTCTAATCCCGGTATTGGCGTTTCTATTATGAACATTCATATTATGCGTATTTCCTCACAATTTAGCCTGTAACATCAACTATTCGCCTAGAATATACCATTGTTTGATCTTTTGATCATGGAACTATAATCCTTTTCTGATTAATTCGATTTCCAAATACTAGTAAAAATTGTTTTAAGTTCTTCCCTATGCAACAGTAATTATCCGTCACAAAAGATGCCGTATGCTTAAGCTCCCATTGCAGCATTCCCTCAAATTGCCTGTAGCTCCTGGAAGTGTTTTGCTCTCCCATGCCTGCAGTTCATCTTCTCCTATGCGTTCTATTGAATCTGTCTTAAGCTCTTTTTTTATGAAAAAAGCCTTGTTTTGATTCTTTGGTCACATGATTTCATTTATTAAAAAGAACCTCATTTCGAGGTTCCCATTGAAATTTCGGCTATTTATTTCTTTCAATTATACTGCCGTGGCAATATGAATCGTTCCGAAAGCAGGCACTGTTCCCGTCAGAAGCGCGGCCACCAACAAGTTGTCGACTGTGAGACTAAGACTGTTAAATCCAGGAATAACATAAGTGGTTACCGGTTCATTGACGCGGGTTAGGACGAGCCCCACCGCTCCTTCAGAAAAGTTGTTGACGATTATGGTGGCAGGATCGCCTCCTGTCAGGTTCTCGTAATAGGATTTACCGACTTGCGGCGCCAAATCAAATATTTGTTCCGGAAGCAATATAGCCATTGGAGTTACCTCCTCTCCTATTGAATGCTACAGTTTATGCTACGAATCTAGCAAAAGTTATGGATATTTGGTGCCTTATACCGGCATATTTTCATAGATTCATAATTTCCCCCTATCCGTTGGCTGATATATTGTAGCTTGGGTCTAATCGTTCTGTAGCTTCTCCGTTTTTCGCGCAAAATAAAAAAGACAGCCCGCCGCAATAGCATTGCAGCCAAGCTGTCTGTACGATTAACCTTGGGTTACCTTAATCCGGTTCATCGCTCTTTGCAGAGCGAGCTCTGCACGGCGATGGTCGATTTCGTCCTGTCTTCCTTTCGCGTTCAAGCGGGCTTGCGCGCGCTCTTTCGCGGCTTCTGCACGCTCCCGATCGATTTCGTTCGCTCGCTCGGCGCTTTCAGCCAGGATGACAACCTTATCTTTGCGGACTTCGACGAACCCGCCTTGTACCGCAAACGGGGTACGTTCATTACCGATCTTCACATAGACAGGAGCTATCTGAAGAGGCGTCACGAAAGGAATATGCCCAGGCAAAATGCCCAGCTCCCCTTCCACCCCGCGCACCGTAACACTGTTCACTTGCTCGGAATAAACGACGCGGTCCGGTGTTACGATTTCCAACAAAAAGGTGCTCACTTCCATCCCTCCTCACCGTTATCCGCGAATCACTCGCATACCAGGCTGCATGGCTGCAGCCCGATATGGTCAGATACACCCGCGAAGGTGTCCGGCTTACAGTGTTTTCGCTTTTTCAACTGCCTCTTCAATCGTGCCTACGAACAGGAAGGCAGCTTCAGGAAGGTGATCGTGCTTGCCTTCCAGAATTTCTTTGAAGCTGCGAATCGTTTCTTTAACCGGCACGTATTTACCCGGCATGCCGTTGAACTGCTCCGCAACGTGGAATGGCTGGGACAGGAAGCGCTGAACGCGACGTGCACGAGCAACGATCGCCTTGTCTTCCTCGCTCAGCTCATCCATACCGAGGATGGCAATGATATCTTGAAGCTCGTTGTAGCGGGCAAGAATTTGCTTAACGCCTTGAGCGACATTGTAATGCTCTTCGCCTACGACTTCCGGAGTCAGAATCCGGGAGCTGGAAGCGAGCGGATCTACCGCTGGATAGATACCCATCTCGGAGATCTTACGCTCCAGGTTTGTCGTAGCATCCAAGTGAGCAAACGTTGTTGCAGGAGCCGGGTCCGTGTAGTCATCCGCAGGTACGTAAATCGCCTGGATGGACGTTACCGATCCTTTTTTCGTTGATGTGATCCGCTCTTGCAGACGTCCCATTTCGGTTGCCAGCGTTGGCTGGTAACCTACCGCGGACGGCATCCGTCCAAGGAGGGCGGATACTTCGGAACCCGCTTGCGTGAAGCGGAAGATGTTATCGATAAACAGAAGCACGTCCTTACCTTCTTGATCACGGAAATATTCCGCCATCGTCAGACCGGTCAAGGCTACGCGAAGACGTGCGCCCGGCGGCTCGTTCATCTGTCCGAATACCATGGCAGTTTTGCTGATAACGCCGGAATCGCTCATTTCATGATACAGGTCGTTACCTTCACGGGTACGTTCACCAACACCTGCGAATACGGAGATACCGCCGTGCTCCTGCGCGATGTTGTTGATCAGTTCCTGGATGGCAACCGTTTTACCTACACCCGCACCACCGAACAGACCGATTTTACCACCCTTTTGGTATGGAGCCAGCAGGTCGATAACTTTAATACCGGTTTCCAGCATCTCCGCTTGCGTCGAAAGCTCGTCGTAAGCAGGAGCTTCGCGGTGGATTGGATTGTTAACCTCGGAAACAACGTCTCCCGCATTGTCGATAGGCTCGCCAAGTACGTTAAATACACGGCCAAGCGTTGGGGCACCAACAGGTACCGTGATCGGAGCACCCAGGTCGACTGCTTCGATTCCGCGTACCAGTCCGTCTGTGGAGGACATTGCGATACAACGTACCAGATTGTCGCCCAGATGGTTAGCTACTTCCAGAGTCAGGTTTATAGAACGGCCGCCTTCCAATGCGCCTTCAATTTTGATGGCGTTAAAGATCTCGGGAAGATGACCGCGTTCGAATTCAATGTCAACAACAGCACCTTGAATGCTGACAACGCGTCCTTTTTTCATTGTTTGATTTTCCCTCCTACACACTCACTATGGCAAGTGCTCTTCTTAAACCGCATATTTCATGATCGATAGATTCCGATAAAATATCAATGATATTACTGCTGCGCGTTTGCACCAGCGACAATCTCCGAGATTTCCTGCGTAATCGCTGCCTGGCGGGCACGGTTGTACGTCAGGGTAAGCTCCGAGATCAGCTTGCTTGCATTCTTCGTAGCCGCACCCATTGCCGTCATTTTCGCGCCAAGCTCACTTGCTTTGGCATTTAACATCGCGCTGAAAATGAGGGTTTCGGCGTATTTCGGAAGAAGCACTTCAAGCACGCGCTCCGGTGAAGGCTCGTATTCATAGCTCGCTACCGAGACGCCGCCGCCGATGTTCTCCATCGGGAGAAGCTGATCGACCTGCGGATCCTGCGTCAACGCATTAACGAAGCGGTTATAGCATACGAACAGCTCATCGATCTTGCCGTTCTCGTATTGGCCGACAGCCGCATTCGCAATCGCCTTGATATCGCCGAAGGTCGGGCTGTCCGACAATTCGGTCAGCTCTTCCACAACCGGCATTTCTCTGCGGCGGAAGTAGTCGCGACCTTTGCGTCCGATGACGAAAATGCAGTATTCGTCCTTGGATTGGTGACGCTCCGCAATGAAATTAGACACTTTACGCAAAATGTTGGAGTTCGACGCACCGGCAAGACCGCGGTCGGACGTAATAACGAGGTAACCGGTCTTCTTCACCTCGCGTTTCTCCAGCATCGGGTGGCTGATTCCTTGGGTGCCGGCGGCAATGCTGCCAACCACTTCTTTCAGCTTATCCGAGTATGGAAGTGCAGCGGTTGCTTTCTCCTGGGCTCTTCTGAGCTTGGCGGCGGCAACCATCTCCATCGCTTTGGTGATCTGCTTCGTGTTTTGGATACTCTTGATTTGCCGTTTAATATCACGTAATCCTCTTGCCATGATTTCACCACCTCAAAACTTTGGCGGAGCCAAAGTTACTTCGTAAGCATGAGCCAAGCTTTGGCGAAGCCAAAGCTAACTTCGAAAGCATAAGCTTAACTTTGGCAGAGCCAAAGTTACTTCGTAAGCATAAACCTAGCTTTGGCGAAGCCAAAGCTAACTTCGTAAGCGTAGACCTAACTTTGGAGGAGCCAAAGTTACTTCGTAAGCGTAAACTTAACTTTGGCTGAAACCAAAGTTGCTTGTTAATCCAGCTCGCTTTGGCTTTAGCCAAAGTTACATTCCATATGATGAAAGAGGATACCGGACATTGCCGCCCGGTTCCCCTCCTTATGCCAAACCCAGGAGCTTAAACCGAAGCGGCAAAGCCCTTCTTGAATTGATCGATGGCTGCTTTCAGCGCGTTCTCGTTGTCTGCTGTCAGGTCTTTTGTATCCGTGATGGACTTCAGGATTTCCGGCTTGTTGCTCTCGATAAACGCCAGGAATTCCTTCTCGAAACGGCGGACATCCGCTACTTCGATGTCATCCAGATATCCTTTAACAGCGGTGTACAGGCTGACAACCTGCTGCTCAACGGACAGCGGCTGGTTGACGCCCTGCTTCAGGATTTCCATCAGCTTGGAACCGCGGTTCAGACGAGCGAGCGTCGATTTGTCCAGATCGGATCCGAACTGGGAGAACGCTTGAAGCTCACGGTATTGGGCAAGGTCGAGTTTCATACCGCCCGCAACCTTCTTCATCGCTTTAATTTGTGCGGAGCTACCAACCCGGGATACGGAGATACCTACGTTGATCGCCGGACGCTGACCCGCGTAGAACAGGTCGGACTCCAGGAAGATCTGTCCGTCGGTAATCGAAATCACGTTGGTTGGGATATATGCGGATACGTCGGAAGCCTGCGTCTCGATGAACGGCAGTGCGGTCAAAGAACCGCCTCCGAGCTCGTCGTTCAGCTTCGCAGCGCGCTCCAGCAAGCGGGAGTGCAGATAGAATACGTCACCCGGATACGCCTCGCGGCCCGGAGGACGACGGAGAAGCAAGGACAGCTCACGATAAGCTGCTGCTTGTTTCGACAAGTCATCATAGATGATAAGGGCATGCTCGCCTTTGAACATGAAATATTCGCCCATCGCGCAGCCCGCATAAGGAGCGATATACTGCAGCGGAGCAGGCTCGGATGCGGACGCGGTCACGATAATCGTGTATTCCAGCGCGCCGTGGCGGCGGAGCGTTTCCACAACCTGTGCAACGGTCGATTGCTTTTGACCGATCGCAACGTAAATACATTTAACGCCGCTGCCTTTTTGGTTCAGGATCGTATCGATCGCAACGGTTGTTTTACCTGTTTGACGGTCACCGATGATCAGCTCGCGCTGTCCGCGGCCGATCGGTACCATCGCGTCAATCGCTTTAATACCGGTTTGAAGCGGTTCATGTACCGATTTCCGGTCGATAACGCCCGGCGCGTTGCTTTCTACCGGACGGAACGCTGCAGCTTCAATCGGTCCTTTGCCGTCAAGCGGCTGGCCGAGCGGGTTTACAACGCGTCCAAGCAGCGCTTCACCGACAGGAACCTCCATGATCCGTCCTGTACGCTTAACCTGATCGCCTTCCTTGATCTCGGAGTAAGGTCCAAGGATAACGACACCGACGTTGCTCTCCTCGAGGTTGAGTGCAAGACCGGATACGCCGTTTTGGAACTCGAGCAGCTCCCCGGACATTGCATTCTCCAGGCCATATACGCGAGCAATACCGTCACTAACTTGAATAACCGTACCTACTTCGGAGACCGTGATATCGGATTTGTATTCTTCGATTTGACTTTTAATTAAAGTACTAATTTCTTCAGGTCTGATACTCAACGTTTTCACCCCTATCTACTATGCTCGTCTATTAAAAGACTTTTCGAGACGCTCCAGCTTGCCGGCAAGGCTTCCGTCATACAGCTTGTCGCCGATCACGACTTTCAAGCCGCCGAGCAGGCTTTCGTCTACCACATTGGTCACCCGGATATTCTGCTGAGCCAGCTGTCCGAATTCCGTGGCTACTTGTTCTTTTTCCTGATCGCTAAGCGGGTAGGTAGAATAGACTGTGGCATCCGCCATTCCCAGGCTGGCACCCTGAATCTTCACGTAACTGTTCAGAAGCTCGGCAAACATTTCCGTACGCCCTCTTTCAAGAAGCAGCTCGATGGTATTCAGCACAGGCTGCGAAACCTTTCCTGCTAACGCCCTTTTCAAAACGTCCATTTTTACGGACAGCGGAATATTCGGCGTGGAGATGAACTTCTGAATGTCCGCGTCTCCTTCGATCGCCGATACGACGGCGCGCAATTCCGCTTCCACTTCCAGACCCTTCTGCTGCTGAGCCGCCACGTCGAACAGCGCCCGCGCATACCGCTTGGCTGCTACTGTATTTTGGCTCATGGTCTGCCTCCTACCTCTTTAAGGTATTGGTCAACCAGTTCTTCCTGTGCTTTATCATTCTTAACTTCCCGTTCAATCAGCTTGGATGCAATCTTGACGGAAACGCTGCCCAGCTCGCTGCGGAGCTCTTCGACTGCCTTCTTCTTCTCGTTCTCGATATCCCGGACCGCTTCGGATTTGAGACGAACCGCCTCTTCCTTGGCTTGCTCCAGAATTTGCTCAGCCTGCTTGTTGCTCGTTTGTCTGGAACGCTCGATAATATCGTGAGCGTCTTGACGCGCTTGCTCCAGTGCCTTCTTCTGCTCTTCTACGTAAGCAGCCGCCTGCTGGCGGGTCTGTGCCGCTTCGTTCATCTGGCTCATAACCAGCTCACGACGCTGCTCCATGATGCCGAACAATTTGCTGAACGCAAATTTTTGAAGCAAAAAATAAAGAACAATAAACGAAATGATCGTGATTACGATATTTTCCCATAGAATGTTCATTGAGGTCACTCCTTTCCATCAACACGAAGTGCGGTGCCTAACAAAACGAAGGCGCGGATGGCATCGGCCCTCCCCGCCAAACCGTTGTATTGTTATTAAGAAAACATGATCAAGAACGCGATTACGGTAGCCGCCAAAGGAATAACCTCGACGATACCAACACCGATAAACATCGTCGTTTGCAATTGACCGCGTGCTTCCGGCTGACGAGCGATAGACTCAACTGTTCTGCTTACGATCATACCGTTACCCAAACCTGCGCCAAGAGCGCCAAGACCTACTGCAATAGCTGCTGCCAAAAATTCCATTGTTAAATATCCTCCTTAAAATTGGTTCATAATAGAGTGGTAGTGCTATAAATATATCTCTTTCGAAAAACACCGCTGTCACGGCGGATTCGTCCGAGTGAATCAATGCTCTTCATGAATCGTTGTTTGCGAAATGTACACCATGGTTAAGATTGTAAAGATAAACGCTTGCAGTGCTCCGATGAAGATACTGAAGCCTTGCCATGCGGCCATGAACGGAATACCGAAGAATCCGGTTTTCAGAATGACCGTGATCAGAACTTCCCCTGCGAAAATGTTCGCATATAGCCGGATCGCCAGAGCGATTGGCTTCGCCAGGTTCTCAATGATGTTAAGCGGCAGGAAGATCGGGAATGGTTCGATATAGTGCTTCAGGTAATGCTTGCGGTTCAGCTTCAGGCCCAGGTAGTTCATGAGCACAAATACGACAAGCGCCAGCCCCGCAGTAACGGAAATGTCCGCTGTTGGTGATTTCCACCACAAGACGTGAGCGTAGTGTCCCGGCTCGAGACCAACCGTAGCCTCAATTGTCTTACCGAAGACTTTGAAATCTGCCGGCAAGTCGGTGATAACCGAGAACGGCAAGCCGAGCAGGTTCGCTACGAAGATGAATAGAATCAGAGTCAGGCCCAGCGATATGTACGCCTTCCCCTTCTTCAGATCCATAGCGCTTGCTACGACACCCTGCACAAATTCCACTACCCATTCCATGAAGTTCTGCAGTTTGGAAGGGTTTTCGACAGATAGATTCCGAACAGCCAGACGCACAAGCACAAAGACAATGATCCCTGTAACCAGCAGCATCATGACAGCGGATAGATCCAGACGGAATCCACCTAAATCAATAATCGGTGATTCATGCATAGAATTATTTTCACCCCTTTCCAAGTTAGCGCTGATCAATGATTGTTTCTCAAACTGAATACAATGCTGACAGGAATGGTCAACAATTGGGGGATGAACAGACCGGCGATAGCGCCGCCGAGCGACACCTGTTCGAGCTTCGCCGCGAAGACGACGATCAGAAAGCCGATGCATAGTCTCGTGATGAAGCCGAAGTTGTATCTCTTCGGTTCAGGATTGACAGCCAATTGTGCCAGCTGCTGCACTTTCATGGAAAGGAAGCGAACATTAAACAATCCCGCCGCCATGCCCATGATCATCCCCACGATGACGGGGCGATATTCCGGGTAAAGAGCCCATCCCAGAAACAAGGCAGACAATAAGAGCAATGATACTCTAAATACAGCGTTCACAATGGAAGTCAGATCATTCACTTTGTGCCCCCAGAAACTTTTTAATGAGAAGAGCAATATTCAAAATCCCTATAAAGAGCCCTAAAACGGTTCCAATCGCCAACCAGTATCTGGGCCCGTCCAGCCATTCGGCCAGCCACTTGCCTGTCAAAAAACCGATTACGATATACACGGCCAGTAATCCACCGGCCCCGCTGATATACAGCGCTATCAACCAAGGGTTGTCTTGACTATTCGGATTTTTCATATAAACCTCTAATCCCAACTCATTTTACTGAATATGACAAGACTTTGTCAATGAATCGATTTTTTGATTTTCCGTGTAAAATCGGGCGTTTTGGGCTCCCTAAACTGCGCAAAACGCCGCGGTAACCGTACAGTTCAACTGTATGCTGTCCCCTTGCGAATCAGAATGCGGCAAACTATGCCTTTGTGAACATTCTGTGAAATTCTTCAGGGCGTTCTTTGAGGATGCCAAAATGGTGCAAAATCGCATTGACAATCCGCTGGGAAGCTTGTCCATCGCCATATGGATTCGCTGCCTTGCTCATCTTCTCATACAGCGCATCATCCGTCAGAAGAGCCTTAATCCGACTATATACCTTCTCTTCTTCCGTCCCTACCAGCTCCAGCGTTCCGGCCTCAATGCCCTCCGGACGCTCGGTCGTATCCCGGAGCACCAGCGTCGGTACGCCGAAGGAAGGCGCCTCCTCCTGCATGCCGCCGGAATCGGTAATGATGAGGTGCGTATGCGGGTAGAAATTGTTCATATCCACCACATCCAGCGGATCAATCAGCTTGATGCGCGGATGGTCGCCCAGAATCCGGTGAGCCGGCTCCTTCACCGCAGGACTCGGGTGAACCGGATAGACGATCGCAATATCCTCGAACTCATTGGCAATGCGCTTCACAGCCTCGAAAATTTGACGATGCGGCTCCCCGTGGGATTCCCGGCGGTGCGCCGTCATCAGGATCAGTCGTTTGCCCTCGGCCCAATCCAGCACCGGATGCGTATAGTCGTCACGTACCGTATATTGGAATACGTCCGTAGCCGTATTGCCCGTTACATAAATGCGCGACTCCGGCTTGTTCTCTCTGCGGAGATTGTCCGCGGACCATTCGGTCGGCGCGAAATGGACATCCGCCAATACGCCGGTCAGCTGCCGATTCATCTCCTCCGGATACGGAGACAGCTTGTTCCATGTCCGAAGGCCGGCTTCGACGTGGCCGACCTGGATCTGCTGCAGGAAGGCCGCATAGCTCGCCAGGAACGTCGTCAGCGTGTCGCCGTGCACGAGCACGATATCCGGCTTAGCCTCGCGCAGCACCGGCTCAAGACCTTCCAGAACGCGAACGGTGATTTCATTTAATGTCTGGCGTTCCTTCATGACGTCCAGATCATAGTCAGGAACAATCTTGAACACCTCAAGCACCTGATCCAGCATCTGTCGGTGCTGGGCCGTAACGCACACCACGGATTCAATATGCTCTGGGTGACGCTGCAGCTCCAAAATGAGCGGCGCCATCTTGATCGCTTCAGGGCGCACCCCGAATATGGTCATCACTTTCACTTTAGACATGGCTGATATTACCTCTCCTTATCATCCTTGCTTCCGATCCCGCCGGCCTCCCTGGTCAGGCAAGCCGGTTAGCGGACAGTCAGCGGATTCTATTATTTCGTCCCGTAGAGCCGGTCTCCCGCATCGCCTAAACCAGGTACGATGTATCCATGGTCGTTGAGACCCTCGTCCAATGCAGCAACATAGATGTCCACATCCGGGTGCGCTTCCTGGACCGCCTTAACGCCTTCCGGCGCGGCTACGAGATTCATCATTTTAATCTGGGTGCAGCCCCGCTTCTTCAAGACGTCGATCGCAGCAATCGCGGAGCCTCCTGTTGCGAGCATCGGGTCGATTACGATCAATTCTCTTTCGGTCACATCAGTCGGCAGCTTCGTGTAGTATTCCACGGGCTGCAGCGTTTCCGGATCACGGAACAAGCCGACGTGCCCGACCTTTGCTGCCGGCAGAAGCTTGACCACCCCGTCCAGCATGCCTAAACCGGCACGGAGAATCGGCACCAGCCCGAGCATGCGGCCCGAGATAACCTTGCCTTCGGTTTCGGCGACCGGGGTTTGGACGGAAATCGTTTCAAGCGGAACCTCCCGCGTGATTTCATAAGCCATTAATGTCGCGACCTCATCTACAAGCTCGCGAAAGTCTTTTGTGTTAGTCCGCATATCGCGAATAAATGTTAGTTTGTGTTGAATCAACGGGTGATCACAAATCACCAATTTTCCCATGTCAGGTCCCTCCGGTTGGATACAAATATGTTTTCAATATGGGCGTATAATATGGTAAGCTCCATAAATCCTGTCTATTATATCATTCCCTCCGGCCATTTGACACCCGCATAGGTCATGTTTCTTTCGACTCGAAGGGCACGTTAAAGCTCCTCGCCACCCACCCTATATACGGTTCCCATTTTTTCCAACAAAGATGCTCCTTCCAGGATTCAAACGACCTGCCTCTCGCAGCCGAAACCCTCCATATGCAAAAAAAGGGTATTCCTGCAGGTTCATAACCCTGAGGAATACCCACCCCGTCGATCCCGATTAGTACTTGAGGTCCGGATACAGCGGATACTGATCCGTCAGCTCGGCAACCATACGGCCTGCTTTCTCGAGCGTCGCCTCATCCTTCGGAGCCTTCAGCGTCATCGCGATGATCTTCGCGATGGTCACCATGGCCTGCTCATCCATGCCGCGCGACGTAACCGCCGGCGTACCGATCCGAATGCCGCTGGTAACGAACGGGCTGGTCGGGTCGAACGGAATCGCATTTTTGTTGACGGTGATGCCGATCGAATCCAGCACCTTCTCCGCATCCTTGCCGGTGATATCCAGATTGCGCGTATCCACCAGCATCAAATGGTTATCCGTTCCGCCGGAAACGATGTTCAGGCCTTCCTCAATCAGCGTGTCGGCCAGTACCTTCGCATTGTTCACGACATTTTGAGCATAGGTCTTGAAGGACGGATCCAGCGCTTCGCCAAGAGCAACAGCCTTCGATGCGATGACATGCATCAGCGGTCCGCCCTGCGATCCCGGGAATACGGCCTTGTCGATCGCTTGCGCCCAAGCTTTTTTGCACAGAATCATGCCGCCGCGCGGCCCGCGGAGCGTCTTATGCGTCGTTGTGGTCACGAAATGCGCGTGCGGAACCGGATTCGGGTGAAGACCAGCCGCAACAAGACCTGCGATATGAGCCATATCGACCATAAACAGCGCGCCGACATCACTCGCGATCGCGGCCAGCTTCTCGAAATCAATGATGCGCGGATAGGCGCTGGCACCGGCAACGATCAGACGAGGGCGATGCTTGAACGCCGCTTTGCGGACTTCATCATAATCAATGAGGAACGTGTCCTCTTGAACGCCGTAAGCCACGAAATTGTACAGCAGACCGGAGGCATTGACCGGGCTTCCGTGCGTCAGGTGACCGCCATGGGCAAGGTTCATGCCAAGTACGGTATCGCCAGGCTTGAGCGCTGCAAGGTATACCGCCATATTCGCCTGCGCGCCGGAGTGCGGCTGCACGTTGGCATGATCGGCTCCAAACAGTTCCTTCGCACGGTCACGAGCGATATCCTCGACAATGTCGACACGCTCGCATCCGCCGTAGTAGCGTTTGCCAGGGTAGCCTTCCGCATATTTATTGGTGAGGACGGTGCCCATCGCTTCCATGACCGCTTCGCTGACAATATTCTCCGATGCAATCAGTTCGATATTGCTGCGCTGGCGCTTCAGCTCCAGCTCCATCGCTTCAAGTACAGCAGGATCGTTCTTACGCAAATGTTCCATCATTTTTATATCCTCCTATGATCCAAAATCTTACTATAAATATTCTGTTTCCGTATTACACAGGGCCAACTACCAAATGGGATGTGGGGCAGTACGTGAAATGTTTCTACAATCGCTGTTGCTCCCTACAAACAAGCAAAACAGGATGTCCAAGCCGTTCCAATCGAATCAATTGCATGATCCGGAATCCGCATCCGGCACCTGGCGATAAACGGCCCGCTCTCCGCCGATCAGCTTCGGCCGGGTATAGGCGGCCGTAACCCGAGCCTCGCCGATATACCGCTCACTCGGCCTAAAGGGAACCGCCACGCTGCGCAGATGCATGCCGATCAGCGTCTCGCCGATGTCGATACCCGCATGCGCCTGAATGGATTCCGCCAGGCAAGGCTGCTTCATGCTGCGGTAGGCGCTGGCTGCCATGGAGCCGCCGGCTCCCGGAATCGGCACAGCCGCCACTTCCGTCAAGCCAAGCCGCTCGAGCAGCTCGCGCTCAACGACCAGCGCTCGGTTCAGATGCTCGCAGCATTGGAAGGCAAGCGAGAATCCGTACTCCGCCTGAACCTCGGCAATGCCGTCAAGCAGCTGCTGCGCCGTCTCCAACGCGCCGCCTGTCCCGATCCGCTTGCCCGCAACCTCGCTCGTGCTCGCGCCGACGACCAGCACCTTGCCCGGTCCAAGCTTCGCCGTCTCGGCGAGCTCGCGGACGATTCGGGCGGTCTGCCCGTTTAAGGAAATGTTGGAAGCATCGCTCATGCCACAGTCCTCCCTTAATAGTCTCTACGTCGCTTCATGCCCTAAGTCCCTCACATGAAGGGAACTCTCTGAATGCAGCCCCAACACCTTTTCGGAGAGAAACGTCCTATCCGTTCTTTAGGTAGCGTTCCTCGATCGCCTTGATCTTGTTGACGCGGCCGACATGACGCTCGCCGTGACTGAACTCGGTTGTCAGCCAGGCGCTGACGATTTCCGCAGCAAGACCAGGGCCGACTACGCGTTCGCCGAGCGCGATCACATTGCTGTCGTTATGCTCGCGCGTCGCTTTGGCCGAGAACACATCATGCGTCAGGGCGCACCGGATTCCCGGCACCTTGTTCGCCGCGATGCTCATGCCGATGCCGGTTCCGCAGATCAGAATGCCGCGATCGGCTTCGCCGGACATGACCTTCTCGCATACCGGCAGCGCATAGTCCGGATAGTCGACGGAATCGGAGCAGCCGCAGCCGAGATCCTCCACCTCATGTCCAAGGCTTCGAATAACCTCCATAATCTCCTCTTTCAGGCGAATGCCCGCATGATCCGTGCCTAGTGCAATTTTCATCGATGAAACCCCCTCATATGTTCGCTTTCGCGTGATTAGCTTGTTTCATTATAACCCAAATATCCCGCAAAAGACGAAAAAAGAGCAGTCGGCGCACACGTAGTGCTCCAATGCTCTTTGCCCAGGCGACCGGCCGTATACTCCGGTGCTCCACCGTGGTTTCATCCACTTCGTCGCCAGTTACACCGGATCTATTGTTGTTTCCCCTACATCTTAAATCAATCGTCCGGGAAAGGCAAGCGGCTTTTTTAGCCACGCCTGCAGCTGTGCCTTTTCCACTCACGTGCTCTGATGCCAGAGTCATAATTCATCCGCCCGCAGCAAGCGATTACGCCTGCCCGCCCGCATTCAGCTTGTCCAACAAACGAAAGAGCGCCGTCCGAATCTCGGCTGCGGTCGCTTCATACTCTTCCTTCGTGCCGCCGAACGGGTCCGAGATATCAAAGCTCGGAATGCGCTGGCGAAGCTCAATCAACCGTTCGCGATCCTTATCGCTGACATTTTGACCAAGCGCTCGGGCCAGCTCAATCGATGCGTACAGACTGTCTTGCTCCTGCAAATCTGCAAGCACCTTGCTGTCATTCTCAACATATTCCTTTAAGGTATGCATTTTATCGGCCGCGTGAGGAAACTGCCGAATGGCATATTGCTTATGCGATTGGGTTAGAGTCAGAACGAGATCAGCCCATTCCACCAGCTCTGAGGTGAGCGGCTTGGATACGAGCTCGTCCCGGATATCCTGATCCCGCAGTACGGATTCCGCATGATGGGACACCGGCATGCCATCTATCGCCGATACGCCGGCGGATCGCACCTCCAGCGGAATGCCCCGCTGCTTCGCCAGCTTGCGCAGCATCCCTTCGGCCATCGGACTGCGGCAGGTATTTCCGGTGCAGACAAATAGTATCTTTTTCACAGTCTTAAGGCTCCCTCCCGTCAGTATTAGGTCACTAGGGATATTGTATCAAATCTCATCACAAATTTCGCAACTTCTATATTACTCGGACAAATGATTCCATAAAAGTTACTACTCTGCCGGTCAACGAATTCCCGCATTCATCCTCATTTCATATCCGGTGTGCCTTACCGCCCGTATCAGACAATAAACATCACGCCGAACACAACCAAAATAAGTCCTCCCAGCATCTCGCCGTACTCGCCCAGCTTGCTGCTGACCTGACGGCCCAGCATCAAACCGAGAATCGACATCAAGCCGCCGACAACCCCGAAGGTTACAACGATCAGCGTTACATCATGCACGAACATGCCCAGCGATAATCCGACCGAGAACGAATCGATGCTGACGCTAAGCGAGAACAACAGCATACCCAGCAGTGCGGATGGATGAACGAGCTTGCCCTCGCCTCCGCGAAAAGCGTTATGGATCATATGGCCCCCGAGCAGAACCAGCAATCCGCCGGCGGCAAGCCCGGTAACCTGTCCCAGCAGCAATCCGACATAACGGCCGGCAGCCAGCCCCAGCAGGGGCATCAGCATATGAAACAGGCCGATCAGAAAGCTCATGCCCAGCATATGACGGTGGCGCAGCCCGCCTCGCAAACCGACTCCGATGCCAAGCGAAAACGCGTCTAGCCCAAGTGCAACCGCCATGAGCAGAATCGCCGCAAGCTGTCCCGATTGGACAGACGCCTCCAACATGCCCATTCCCCCAAGTCTCATGGTCTTGTACACCATATGCGGACAAGGGATAAATGATTCCTGATCGGCTTTGGAAAAAAAGGCTGCGGTTAATGATCCACGTCGATAACGCGATGTCCTGCCGCCTTCAGCAGCCGGTTCATCACCGCGGCGCCGAGGCCCTCTTCAGGGCAGGCTTCCGCAAGAATGAAGGTGGCGCCGGCCTCATCGAACCGGCGCAGGCCGGCGTACAGCCGGCGGGCCGCTTCCTCCGGCGCGGCCTGGCGGCCGAGCGGGACGGCCACGTCCGCGCGGTAGCGACCGATGTGCTCGTCGAACGACAGCACACCGGTCACCTCGCCGCGGCGGGCGGCGGCCGCAAGCTCGGCCGCGATGCGGGCCGCTACCGCTTCGGCGTCGCGGCCCTGCACCACGCACATCGCGCCCTTCGGCGCGTAGTGCGTGTATTTCATGCCCGGCGAGCGGGGCGCCGGGCTCTCCGCCTCCCCGGCGGCGCTTGTTAGCGCCGGGTCGAGGCGCACGCTTGCCGCCACCGCGGCAAGCTGCTCGGCCGTGACGCCGCCGGGGCGGAGCACCGTCACGGCACCGTCCTCGCCGGCTTGCACGACCGTCGACTCGACGCCGACCCCGGCAGGGCCGCCGTCAAGCACGCCGTCGATCGCGCCGGCCAAATCCTCCAGCACATGGCCCGCAAGCGTAGGGCTCGGCCGGCCGGAGCGGTTCGCGCTCGGCGCGGCCAGCGGGCAGCCGGCCGCGCGAATCAGCGCGAGCGCAGCCGGGTGGTCAGGCATGCGCACCGCGACCGTGTCCAGCCCCGCCGTCACACGGGACGACACGGCACCCGGCTTCACGGGCAGCACCAGCGACAGCGGTCCCGGCCAGAACGCCTTCATCAGCGCACGCTCGGTATCGTTTACCCGAAGCGCCAGGTCATCCAGCTGGGACAAATCCGATATATGCACGATCAGCGGGTTGTCCGAAGGCCTTCCCTTCGCCGCAAATATACGTTCAACCGCTTCCGTGCTTCCCGCATCGGCGCCCAACCCGTAGACCGTCTCCGTCGGGAAGGCGACAAGCCCGCCGCCTGCAAGCACCCGGCCCGCTTCAAGCAGAGCCTGCTCCTCTTCCGGAGTTCGGCTGCCGGATTCCATCGATTCAATACCGATACGCCACACCTTCGTCGGTTGTGACTTCGGGTCAACAGGCTGTTCGTTATGTTCCAATTGGCGGCTGTCCTCGCGGCCGCTTGCAGTATGTTCCATTCCCTATCCCAAGCTTTCTGTTTATGAAGTATATTAACCATCAAGCACGCGCCTTGCTGGAGCTAATCCCAATGGCTTTAGAGTTGATACTTTTTGACATTTAAAAAAGCGCTTCGATTCTTCAGTCCCGTCCCGGGTCCCCACCCGGGCAGCCGGTCGCGCTAAAGAGAAAGCACTCTTCTAAATGAAAGTGTATCACACTCGACTCGAATTGAAAATCAAACGGCCTGCATGTCTTCCTATCAATCTTTCCGAATATCATCCTATGCATCCGCTAGATTATCCAAACAATCCTGCCACCCAATTCCAGATCCCGATAAACATATCCCATAAGAAAAACCGGACTTCAGGCTCGGTATCGCCCGCATTGACTGGCTCATCCGCCTGGCTCTTATCGGCTTGCGCCGAGACGGTCTGGACGCCGGCATCCGCCGGCTGCGCCGCCGCGTCTCCGCTGCCCCCGTCGATGAAGCACAGCGGCGGGAACAACACGCACCACCAGTTCTGTCCCTGTCCCTCGCCAAGCGTGATGCGCACCGCATCATAATCGCCTGCCGGATAGACCGTGCCGCCGTACAGCTTTGTCGGGAACGGTACGACGCCGAGTTCCACATTGTAGCTGTAGGTGATTCCCCGTTTTCTCAGCTCTTCACCGACCAGCTGGCGAATTTCCGGCAGATGCCGGCTCGTCAGCGCCTTAGCTTCCTCGAGGCTCTGCGGGTTATCCAGCTGCTGAACCCATAGCTGCATTTGCTCCACGACCGCATCGCGGATTTCCCGCTTCACAAGCTGATCGGAGGGACTGTCGGAATTGGCCAAGATGCGCAGCCGGATCGATTCCTGAGGAATCGGCCCCCCCACAACAGAAGCATCAATTCGCTGACCTTCCCACACGGTAATGACCATAAACATACAGGATAAGAGCAAAATCATTTTTTTCACGATAATACGGAGGGTTTCGCTATAATGGTTCATCTTGGACAACCGCCTCTCTATCAACCGATAATCTATGATGCTATCAGTATGTCCGGCCGCCGAAGATCTAAACGTGAATCTAGCAATTTGTTTAAAAAGATGATAGAGACACCTGTCGCAAGGTCTTTCAAACCATATCCCCCGTTACCCTGTCAGCCCTCCAATAGGTTACTTCCTTGCCTAGGGCTAATCACAGGCTCATTTCTTGTCCTTACAAAAAATAAAAGATGCTGCCCCGTATGGACAACATCTCTTCATAAATGTATTTGGAAATTTCGGGTATCCTGGTTCAAGACAGGCCATTTCGAATAGGATAGCCCCCACCAGTGCACGATGGCTACGGCTTAGGCCTGCTTCGCCACCGTCGACCGGTGGGCATGCGGATCCGGCATATCCTCCTCGATTTCCCGGCCGTGCAGCTTCACGCTCATGGCTACCCCGAGGCTCGCCATGCTGATTACGAGCGACGTTCCCCCGTAACTGATAAACGGCAATGTAATCCCCGTCAGCGGCATGAGGCCGATAAACATCCCGATATTCTCAAAGATTTGGTATAAGAACATGGACACGATCCCTATGATGAGAAACGGACCGGCACGTTCACGCGATTCGAGCGATATCAGAATCATCCGATGGATCAGAATGAAATAGAGCAGGAGCAGCACGGAAGAGCCGATAAACCCGTATTCCTCCGCAATCTGCACGAAGATGGAGTCGGAATAGGTATACGGTACCCGTCCCGATTGCACCGAGGTCCCCTGCATAAAGCCTTCCCCGGTCATGCCGCCGGAAGCGATCGCCAGCTTGGCATTGTGGGTGTGATAGCCGGCACCGGCGTTGTCCGTCGTCTCGGGCATCAGCCACGGGTCGATCCGGTCCAGCCAGTGCGAGCGGCTCCCTTCCTTCATGAAGGCTGTAATCTCGTCATGGTAATGAATGTAAGCCTGGATTCCGCCGAAAGCGGTGCCCGCAACGAGCACCAGACCGATCAGCGCATGCGATAATTTGACATTACCAATCCACAGCAGCCCCATCAAAATGATGACGTAGCTTAGCGCATTCCCCAAGTCGTTGATGCCCATGACGAGCACGAAGGGAATAAACGCCAGGAAGCCGACCGGAATGACATCGCGGATAAAGGAAAGCTGCGATTTATTTTTCTTCACCAGTATAAAAGTCAGGAAGATAATCAAGACCAACTTAAACATTTCCGCCGGCTGCAGGCTCGTAAACCCGAGATTAATCCAGCCCTTCGAGCCGTTAAGCGTTGACCCGAAAAACATAACGTACACAAGCAGCAGCAGGCCGCCGATATAAATGTAGGTCGCGTGTTTAATGAGAACGCGGTAATCCAATAGGCTCATGCCGAAGAAAGCGATAAAGCCCGCAACGTAAAAGATGAGCATCTTAATATGGTACCCGTTCCAATCAGCCGATCCGATGGTTACACTGTACAAGGAAGTTATGCTGATGATCATCAGCATGACAAGGACGGTTACGACAACAAAGTCTATTTTTTTAAATTTCTGAAGCATGCCTTTGATCCCCCTGTGCCGGAGCTTATCGCTCCGATGTGCCTTACCGGCCATATAACGATCTGCCCGGATAAAAAGTTTGGGCTCTCCCGGCCCATACCTGGCGCATTAGCCATCGCCCCAACAGCCTTTCAAGGATGCGGGCGGACGATAAGACAGAATACGAACCTTATGAGCACGAACGGATCATGAGCATGAGAAGCCTGCACGGGAAGCAGCGGATTTCCGCAAGTAAACCCATGATCATCATATATTGTAAAAGAATTTCCCTCCGAACACAATTTAACGGGCAATTCCCAAAACATGCCTGTCGATTCCCGCCAAATCCGGGATCGTAACGATCTCGTCCCAATGACCGGCAGCCCGCAGCATATCCGCTACATCCTGCGCCTGGCCCATGCCCAGCTCGAAGGCGATCAGTCTCGGCGGCGTCGCAAGCAGCGGGAGCTGATCCATCATCACACGGTACGGATAGAGGCCGTCGGGCCCGCCGTCCAGCGCGGTTCGCGGCTCATGATCCCGCACCTCGGGCTGAAGCTCTTCAATGTCGCTGGCCGGAATATACGGCGGATTGGAGACAATCATATCCGGCGCCAAGCCGGCGAACGGCTCGAGCAGATTGCCCTGCCTGAACTCCACGTCGGCTCCGAGCCGGGACGCATTACGCCGCGCAACATCCAGCGCCTGCGGCGAAATGTCGCTCGCCAGCATGCGCAGCCCTTTCGCCTCCAGCGCCAGCGTTACGGCGATGGCACCGCTGCCGGTGCCGATGTCGACGGCGGTCAGTCTTTCGCCAGGCTGCGGTGCCAGCTGGTTTCCGTACTTCAGCACGGCCTCGACGAGCAGCTCCGTTTCAGGACGCGGAATCAGAACGGCCGGCGTCACCTCGAACGATCGCCCGTAGAACTCCTGCTCCCCGATGATGTATTGCGCCGGGACGCCGTCGGCCTTCCGGTTGATGACGTCCTCGAAATCGCTGCGCCGGTCCTCGGGAAAACCGTCGCCGAGGGCCACGTAATACGCCGTGCCGGTCAGCCCCAGCACATGCTCCAGCAGCAGCTGCGCATTTCGCTGCGGCTCCAGGACCCCGACCCCGTCTAAAAAAGAAGAAGCCTCCAGAAAGGCTTCCCGTATGCTGCGCTCCGGCGTCAATGCAAATTTGTTTCGCTCCAAAGCGTTATACTCCTTTATCCATCATTTCCGCTTGCTCTGCGATGGTCAGGGCGGAAATGATCTCCTCGATTTCGCCGTTCATCACCTGATCCAGCTTATGCACGGTAAGCCCGATCCGATGGTCGGTCACCCGGCTTTGCGGGAAATTGTACGTGCGGATCCGCTCGCTTCGATCTCCGGTGCCGACCTTGCTCTTGCGCTCGCCGGCGTACTTCGCTTCCTCTTCCTGGCGCATCATGTCGTAGATGCGCGCGCGAAGCACCTGCAGCGCCTTCTCCTTATTGGAGTTCTGGGACTTGCCGTCCTGGCACGTAGCCACAATGCCGGTCGGGATATGCGTTACGCGAACCGCCGACTTCGTGGTGTTAACGGACTGACCGCCCGCACCGCTGGAGCAGAACGTATCCACGCGGATATCCTTATCCAAAATCTCGATATCGACTTCCTCGGCTTCCGGCATGACCGCCACTGTTGAAGTGGAGGTATGGATACGACCGCCGGATTCCGTTGCCGGAATACGCTGCACCCGGTGCGCGCCGCTCTCGAATTTCATTTTGCTGTAAGCACCGCGGCCATTGATCATGAAGATAACCTCTTTAAAACCGCCGAGGTCGTTCATGTTCACGTCCATCAGCTCAACCTTCCAGCCCTGGGAATCGGCATAACGGGTGTACATCCGGTACAGATCGGACGCGAAGAGCGCCGCCTCGTCTCCGCCGGCTGCACCGCGAATCTCGACGATAACGTTCTTGTCATCGTTCGGGTCCTTCGGCAGCAGCAGAATCCGGATTTTCTCCTCCAGCTCCTGTTGGCGGGCGGAGAGCTCCTCGATTTCCATTTTCACCATTTCGCGCATTTCGTCATCGAGCTTCTCACCCTGCATTGTTTTTGCAGCTTCAAGCTCTTCCATTACATTTTTATATTCAACATAAGCCTCATAAGCAGGCTGCAGATCGGATTGTTCTTTGGAATAATCCCTTAGCTTCTTGGAGTCATTCGCGACATCCGGATCGCACAGCAGCTCGCTCAGCTTCTCGTAACGGTCCGCCAGGGATTGCAATCGGTCTAACAAGGAATTCACCTCTCTTACGTAATATTCCTGATTCTAGCGCCTATCGCTCCCTCGAATATGCGAAGCGTAAACGACTGTTTATTATAGCATGAAACGTCCTATTTGACTAGAAGGGCATAGGCGCGGGAAACGCAGGAAGCGTTCCCTGCCCTGCATGAAACATCCGCTTGGCAAAAAGACCATGATCCCATGCATCATCTGGCATGGAGCCATGGTCTTTGTATCATAATATGCTACACGTTGAAGCGGAAGTGCATGACATCGCCGTCATTGACGACATAGTCCTTCCCTTCAAGGCGGAGCTGTCCGCGCTCCTTCGCGCCGTTCATCGATCCCGCGGCAACAAGATCATCGTAGGACACCACCTCGGCCCGGATAAAGCCGCGCTCGAAATCGCTGTGGATGACGCCGGCCGCCTGAGGAGCCTTCGTGCCTTTGCGGATCGTCCATGCGCGTACCTCCTGCACGCCTGCGGTAAAGTAGGTGTACAGGCCGAGCAGGCTGTATGCCGCTTTAATGAGGCGGTTCAGGCCGGATTCCTCCAGGCCCAGCTCTTCGAGGAACATGGCCTTGTCTTCACCTTCAAGCTCGGCGATTTCGGCTTCCACCTTGGCGCTGATCGGAACGACGGCAGCATTCTCGGCAGCCGCGAACTCGCGGACCTGCTGCACGTACGGATTGCTGTCCGCGTCAGTCACGCCATCCTCGCTTACGTTGGCCGCATACAGCACCGGCTTGAGCGTCAGCAGATGCAGATCGCGGACGATCAGCTTCTCCTCATCGGACAGCTCGACGCTGCGTGCCGGCTGATCATTGTACAGGGCTTCCTTCAGACGCTCCAGCAGCTCTACTTCCTGGGCGTACTGCTTGTTGCCGCCCTTCATGTTCTTCTTCGTACGCTCGATCCGCTTCTCGACGCTGTCCAGATCCGCCAGGATCAGCTCCAGGTTGATGGTCTGGATGTCGCTCACCGGGTTGACCTTGCCGTCTACGTGGGTGATATTCTCATCCTCAAAGCATCGTACGACGTGCACGATCGCATCGACCTCGCGAATATGGGCCAGGAACTTATTTCCGAGCCCCTCCCCTTTGCTCGCACCGCGAACCAGTCCCGCGATATCAACGAATTCGAAAGCGGTCGGAACGGTTTTATTCGGCTGCACCAGCTCGGTCAGCTTATCAAGGCGCTCATCCGGCACCTCAACGACGCCGACGTTCGGGTCAATCGTACAGAACGGGTAGTTCGCCGATTCGGCGCCCGCCTGCGTTATCGCATTAAACAATGTGGATTTGCCGACGTTCGGCAAACCGACGATCCCTGCTTTTAAAGCCATTTATATGACAACTCCTTATCAGGTTACTCTATCACTTATATGCATTTTCTTTCAGAGGCTGTGGGGGTTTGTGCTCCCTTAAACCTCAGGTCCAAAACAATCTTATTAATTATAGCAGATACCCGATAGAGTTCAACACGTATTGCTGCAGATACTCCCGCGTGTTCCATAACGTTTCCTGCATGGCGATCAGTCCTGTCGTTATCGACCTTGCTTTGCGGTCGTTAGAGCTTTCAGTACAGACCACCTTGCTTGTCGTTACAACCCTTGCTTGCGGATCAGGCGAGTCGTTGACCTTAACGACTCGATATCTGGAGCCCCGATCCCCAGCATCGCGGTTCGAAGCTCCAGCTCCGTCTGAGCGAGGCGCCGGTCCAGCGCTTCCTCGGAATCGACGGCAGGCCCGAGCAATCCCCGCCCAAAGCCCGCCAGATCAGCGCCCAGTGCAATCGCTTTGGCGGCATCCACGCCGCTGTTGAGCCCGCCGCTGCCGATCATCGGAAAATCCGGAACAGCTTCCCGCACCTCGACGATACATTCCGCCGTCGGATTGCCCCAGTCGGCAAAGGCCTCCGCTGCGGCGCGACGTACCGGATCATTCGCCCGGAATTTCTCGACCTGGCTCCAGGAGGTGCCTCCCGCTCCCGCCACATCGATGAAAGCAACGCCCAGCTCCTGCAGCGTCCGGGCCGTTTCCCCGTCAATGCCCCAGCCGACTTCTTTAACCCCGACAGGAACCTCAAGGCTGCTGCACAGCTCTTCAATCCTGGAGGCAAGTCCGCCAAATCGCGTATTCCCTTCCGGCTGGAACACTTCCTGCAGGGCGTTGAGATGCAGCACCAGCATATCGGCACCCGCAATGTCGACCGCCCGGCGGCAATCATCCGTTCCGAAGCCGTAATTGAGCTGAACCGCCCCAAGGTTCGCGATGATCGGTACGCTTGGCGCCCGCTCTCTCACGCGAAAGGTCGGGGCAAGCTCTTCCTTCTCCACCGCTGCCCGGATGGAGCCGACGCCAAGCGCCCAGCCCCGGCGCTCCGCCGCTTCCGCAAGCCGCATATTAATTTCCCCGGTTGTCCGGCTCCCCCCCGTCATGGAGCTGATGAGAAACGGCGTCCGTGTTGGAATGCCAAGAAAGGAGGTGTCGAGCCTGATGTCCTCGAAGCTCACCTCAGGCAGCGCGCAATGCCGGAAGCGGTAGCGCTCAAAGCCTGAAGTAATGCCTACGGAGCCGACCTCTTCCTCCAGGCACAGCCGCACATGCTCAATCTTCCGCTCGCCGGTGGGGACATCCGGAAGCAGCCTGCCGCCGGATGACTCCAAGCCGTCTGCCCGATTACAAATTGCGGCAGGCTCCATCGTTCCGGCCCTTATTTTTTTCCATGCATTCATTTCCATAGCACCTCCTGTTTAAAAATTTTTGTGATCGATATTATGGCGGCTTGTAGGCTTGTCGAACCGATGGGTGCTCAGCCAGAACGATAAATCCGGACCGAACGAAATGCCTGTCCATACTGCGCCGCATCTGTCCGGCTTATTCGTGAATCATCACATATTAACGAGCTCCGCCCATGTTGTTATCCATATATTTCTCTTAAACGGCTGTTACACATCAGCCCAAATATTCCCTTGCACCCGGGCAACGCTACAGCAGCGGCGACATCAGCCGCGCCGCGGATTCGAGCAGCCGGGTCATGATGCGCTTCTTCCTCGTGCGGCTTCGGTCATACAGCACCGCGTGCTCCAGATCCTGCTCAAAATCGGCTACCAGCTGATTGACGCTGTCCGTATGAACGAGAAGAGCGTTCACTTCAAAATTCAGGTGAAAGCTGCGCATGTCCATATTCGCCGTTCCGATCGTGGCAACCTCTCCATCCACAATGAGCAGCTTGGAATGCATAAAGCCCTTCTCGTATTCGAATACCCGCACCCCCGCATCCAGCAAAGCCGGGAAATAGGAATGCGAGGCCAGAAACGGCAGCCACTTGTCCGGTTTCGACGGAAACAGGATCCGGACGTCAAGGCCGGACAAAGCCGCGACCCTCAGCGCCGTCAAAATATCTTCATCCGGGATAAAATAAGGCGTCGCAAGCCATACGGAATGACGTGCCGATGCGATCATGGAGAAGAAGATATGCTTGAGCGCCCGGCGCTCATTATCCGGTCCGCTGGCAATAATCTGCACGGCTCCGGAGGAGTGATCGACGAGATCCGGGGAGAAATACACCTGGTCTGTAGGCTGCTCTCCGGTCATATATTCCCAGTCCTGCAGGAACACAATTTGCAGCGTCCTGACGGCCTCGCCCCGGACCAGCATATGCGTGTCCCGCCAAAACCCGAAAACCTTGCTGCGGCTCAAATACTCGTCCCCGACATTCAAGCCGCCGATGAAGCCGACGGTACCGTCGATGACAACGATTTTCCGGTGATTGCGGTAATTGACCCGGCTCGTGAAGAATATCGCCTTCGGGCTGCCGAATACGGCTACCTTAATCCCCGCGGCTTTCATCTCCTCCAGGAAAGCGGGCGGCAGCTGCAGGCTGCCTACCGCATCGACCATGAACCGGACGGCAACCCCTTCCCTGGCCTTTCGCACCAGAATGTCCCGAATTTGGGTCCCGATATCGTCAGGACGATAAATGTAATATTCCATATGAATATGATGCTTGGCCAGCTCCAGCTCGCGAAGCAGTGCCGCGAACGTCTCCTCTCCGTTCGTGAGCACCTTGGTATCCGAAGAGAACGAAACCGGCGCACGCCCGAGGCGGGTGGACAGCTGCAGGAGCTGCTGGTGCTCCCTTTTAAAACGGGAGATATCTTGGTTGCTGCGCCGAAGCACTTCGCTGGTATAGGCCAAGCCGTCCTTTTGCGCCTTCTTGTCATATTTTCTGCGTTTAAAATAGTTCTGTCCGAACAGAAAATAAAAAACTAGCCCTACGATCGGTACTAGTGCAAGCAGTAGAATCCAGGCCATTGTACTGGTCGGATGCCGGTTCTCCATGAAAATCATGAACCCGATCGAGACGACGGTCAGGGTCGAAAATATCCCGATGATAGTTCCTGTCGTCTTGCCGAAATAATCGATGCCAAAATAATAAAACGCGAATAATAACGCGGTAATCAGTACGGCCTGTATTCCCTTTCTCATATCCTTCTACCCCTTGCTTCATCGCTTCATCTCTCTTTTGTATGTACGATGCTGGTCAACCCATATTCTACATGATAAGTCTCGGGAACTAAAGCATGAACTAAAAAGCCCCGATCCTCGTTAGGCCCAATAAAAAGACTATTGACAGAAGCAGCTCCGTTTGCTAAAAATATGACTAACGACCGTTAGTTAGGAGGATTGCGATGAGTGCCGCTGAGATAAAACAGTCCGCTCTGGCCCGCTTCGCCCAAGACGGCTATGAAGGAGCCTCGCTTAAACATATTGCCGATGATTGCGGAATAAAGAAGCCATCGATCTATGCTCATTTTTCCAGTAAAGAGGACCTGTTCCTGCAGGTGCTGGCCGATGTATTCGAGCGGCAGAAGCAGCGGATCGAAGACTATTTCGAGGAGCACGCCTCCCTTCCGCTTGAAGCGCAGCTGAAAGGATTTGTGGTGGATTGGCAGCAGATTTACGAACGGGATGCGGAGAGAAAGTTTTTCCTGAGAATGGTTTTTTTCCCGCCAAGCGCTCTGTATGACGATGTCATGAATCTCGTCTATCCGTTCCTGGATGAGCAGGAACAGAAGCTGTCGAGGCTTCTAGCCGCAGGCTGTCCGGTACAAGGAGGGATCATTCGGCACCCTAGGCAGGCCGCCATTGCCTACCTTACCTTGCTCGACGGCATTGCCGTCGAGATGCTGTACGGCGGGGAAGCCCGCACCACTCGGCGGCTTGAAGCCGCATGGCCCGTGTATTGGTCCGGCGTGTCGAGAGAAAGATAACGATACTTCCCGATCAAACATCGGCCTGACGCTCCAGCGCGAAATGGCACAATCCATAAAATTTGCGCAAAAGGAGCACTTCGTGTTAGTCAAGAAAAGGAGAGGAATCATCATGAATCGGAATTGGGTTTTTGTACTTTTGGCCGGCTTGGTCGAAATATTGTGGGTCATCGGCTTAAAACACGCTTCAAATACGTGGGAGTGGCTAGGAACCGCTCTGGCGATTGTCGCCAGTTTCTTTTTGATCATTGAGTCGGCTAAACGGCTCCCTGTGGGGACGGTATATGCGGTTTTTACCGGGATCGGCACGGCTGGAACGGTCGGCACTGAAATGCTGCTGTTCGGCGAACCCTTTAAGCTGATTAAGGTGCTGCTGGCCGGAGTCATCGGACTAAAGCTGGTCACCGCTGACAATGCCGAGCAAAACGGGGAGGTGAGCCGATAATGGCCTGGATCGCGCTTATTTGTGCAGGATTGCTTGAAATCGGCGGGGTGATCGGCATTAAAGGAGTGTCTCAGCGTAAGGGCTGGATCTATCTGCTGCTGATGTTCGCTTCGTTTGCAATCAGCTTCTCCCTGCTGTCGTTTGCCATGGAGAGCATCCCCATGGGTACGGCCTATGCCATCTGGACCGGAATCGGGACGGTCGGCAGCACCGTCACGGGCATGGTCCTGTTCGGCGAGCCGAAGGAATGGCGGCGCATCCTGTTCATCGCCATGATTCTGTGCTCTGCCGTCGGATTGAAGCTGATCACTTGACCGGCTTTGCTTATTGTAAATATGCGGAGGTTGCATGGGTTAGCTCATTGATGCATGCGAGCGGATGTAGCTTTTATGCGGCGGAAGCAAGTCCCTTATGGGTACTTATGATGCGGATATAGCCCCATGCGACGGTAACAAGTCCCTTTTGGGTTCTTGTGTGGCGAGTATAGCCTCATGTGACGGAAGTAAGTCCCTTTTAGGGACTTGTGAGGCGAGTATAGCCTCATACGGCGGAAACTAGTCCCTTTTAGGGACTTATGAGGCGGATATAGCCCCATGCAGCGGACTTTTCGGGACTTGTGAGGCGAATATAGCCTCATGCGGCGGAAGCAAGTCCCTTTTAGGCATGAGCGTTGCATAAATCTTTACATCTGCAAGCACTTGGATGAAATCTGAATAAGAACAATTAATTTACAGTTGTTTTTTCGAGAATTACACTAAAAGATCCAACACTTCTTAAATGTAGCTACGTTTTCCCATAAAATGTATTTTGTGCGAGATTTTCGTTTCCTAAGTCACTTTGCTTGTTTTAAAAATGCCAATGCTCGTTCGTAATTCAGGTACCTTCCTTGGTGCACCGCGTGGCTTTCCAGAAGTTGTTCGCGTAGGTGCTCGAAACAGAGCGTTCAAGAACTGGGACCACGGATGATACATGTGAATTCGAAACAATTCAAGGACACGCCAAACGCTTTTCTTGGTTTCTAGACGTAGCTGCATATACTGTGCCAGCACGTAAGCGATCAGCGCAAGGTAAATCTGGTTCCATATCGCTTGCGGCTTATAGCTGTGCAGTTTTTTCAGGCGCAGATGCTGCTTTATCCATTTAAAGAAAAGTTCAATAAGCCATCGGCATTTGTAGATATGAGCTACTTCTTCGGCCTTTATGTCCTGTCGAGAGGTAAGTAGGCGATAAAAGCGCCTCTGCTCATCATAAAACTCTACGAGCCGGACCCGTTCCTTCATCTTGCGCCAACCGCTACCTACGTTCACAAGAGCATCTCGTGTGATCGGACTTCCCGGAGGGATTTCTCGTTCCTCCACAACATGGATTGAGGTGCGATCTCTCATTCGCATGACAAATTGAATGCCGCGCTCCATCCAGTTATCCATGTTTTTGTAGCTATCATAACCACGGTCCATGACATAAGTTGCCGCCTGCTCGGTGACCAGTTCGACCGCCCCGGCTCGGTCGCCTACGTTTAAAGTCGATGGGATGACAGCGTCCGGATATACCACTTCGGGTGAAGCGGCTACGAGCCGCACATGCAGCTTTACCCCACTGGAGGTATGCGAAACTCTGGCCCAATCCCCAAGTACCAAGGGGAGTGTGATTTTCGACGAATCAATGAGTGCCAGAGGTCCAATGGTTGAAGAAATGCCCTGCTGGTGAGCCGTCAGCTTCTGGACACGGGCAACGCTATGGAGAAAAAGCATGTGCAAGATTTCCGTCGGGATTTCGCTGAGTTTCCGTGACAATTGGGCTGCGCTGATGCTGGGCAGATCAAGGATGGACCGAATTTCAGAGTGTGCATAAATTTGTTCTTCCATCTCGATATAGCTTTGCCAATGGTTGAACTGAGCCAGAATGAAAATGAGAATGCTTTTGTTGATGGTGAGCTTCTTGGCGTAGCGATCGGCATGAAGGAGTCGATCGTGTACATCCAAAGGCAGTAAAGAAAGCAGTTGACGAACGACAGTGTTTTGGGTTACGTTATCCATGGTTGGACTCCTTTTTAGAGGTCGTGGACAACGTGCTACGTCTTCTAAATTAGGAGCCTTTTTTTGTTTTGTCCATGAAAAAGATACAGGTAGTTACAGAAATAGTAACTTCAGCAAAAGTTGTGATAGGTTTTATGCAACGCTCATGCCTTTTAGGGACTTGTGAGGCGAATATAGCCCCATGCGGCGGAAGCAAGTCCCTTTTAGGGACTTGTGAGGCGAATATAGCCTCATGTAGCGGAAACAAGTCCCTTTTGAGTACTTGTGAGGCGAATATAGCTCCATTGTTGCAAAATAAGTCCCTTTTGAGTACTTGTGTGGCGATTATAGCCTCATGTAGCGGAAACAAGTCCCTTTTGGGTACTTATGATGCGAATATAGCCCCATACGGCGGAAGCAGGTCCCTTATGGGTACTTGTGTGGCGAATATAGCCCCATGTGGCGGAAGCAAGTCCCTTTTGAGTACTTGTGATGCGGATATAGCCCCATGCAGCGGAAACAAGTCCCTATTCGGGACTTGTGAGGCGAGTATAGCCCCATGTGACTGAAACAAGTCCCTTTTGAGTACCTGTGTGGCAAATATAACCTCATACGACGCAAACAAGTACCTTTTGAGTACTTGTGAGACCGATATAGCCCTATACAGCGGAAACAAGTCCCTTTTGGATACCTGTATGGCGGAAGTAAGCCCTTATTCATAACTAGTATAAGATCTTTAAAAAGAACGGCCTTTCACGAAAGTTGAAACGGCCGTTCTTTTTCCTTTATAATCGGAAATGACCGCGAGGTCAATAACGGAACTCTCAAGTTCCCGAGTGAGGTGAAATCAGGCTTGGCTGATAAAACGGCAGATAAAAGGCAGCAAATTCTCATCACTGCGATGCAGCTGTTTTCCGCGAAGGGCGCCTCGGAAACCTCCATGCAGGAGATCGCCGAAGTATGCGGGATGTCGAAAGGCAGCCTATATTTACATTTCAAATCCAAAGAGGAATTGGAAAAGAGCATCTACGAGCATATCATAGGCCGGATCAAGGATGAGATTTTGCGGGTGGATAACGATCCGCTCCTAGAACCGAGGGAACAGCTTCGCAAGCAGGCCGAGGTGCTACTTATCCATTTCATGGAGATTCGCGAATTTCTGCTGAAGCAGTTTCACGATCAGACAGTGCCGGGAAAGCCGCCGTTTGACAAGGATAACGCCCAGCAGGAAATTGTGCAGGCATTGCAGTGGTTTAACCATAAACTTCAAGTCATCTACGGGCCTGAAGCCGCTCCCTACACGATGGAGATCGCCATGCTCATGGGCGGTATATTGGGCACCTACATCCGGTTCCTGTTCATGCCGGACTTCCACCTGAATGTGGGACAAACAGCCGAACACCTTATTCAGCTGATGGACGACGTGATGGCAAGCATGCTTCGCCGGCGGCCGAAGCCGCTTATTCCGCTGGAGGTCGTTCTGGGGCAGAAGGATCTGTGTCAGGTCGACCTGCGGTCGCCGCGTCACCCGCTTATCGTGATTAAGGCAATGAAGAATGAACTAAAGCAGCTGAAGCTTGATCACGAGCTCCGGCAAGACACCCTGGAGTCCCTCGGGATTATGGAGAAGGAACTGATCACCCTCCAGCCGAGCCGGGCGGTACTGAAGGGAATGCTCAGAAACCTTGAAGGAATCGAAGGTCTGGAAGACTTATATGAAGAGCTGAAGAATACCATCACGACCGTACTGGAAACCTACTTAGCACCTGGCGGAATGACATAGGAAGATTTGTTCAAAGCTAGAGACATAAGTTATGGAGAGGGGAGAAACCCGACGCATGAAAGGAATTATTAATTTTTCGCTGCGGAACAAATTTGCCATCTGGCTGCTAACCATCATCGTAACCTTCGCCGGACTATACAGCGGGGTGACGATGAAACAGGAAACAATCCCGGATATTAACGTGCCGTTCCTTAGCGTAACCGCTGTTTATCCGGGCGCCGCACCCGAAGGCGTTGTGGAGGAAGTTACCAAGCCGCTGGAGACGCGTCTCCGGAATATCGATGGCGTAAAGACCGTCACTTCCACCTCAATGGAGAATGCGGCAAATGTCATGGTCGAATTCGATTACGGAACCGACCTCGACAATGCGACAGCGGCCGTTCGCGAAGCCATCCAAGAGGTTCAGCTGCCGGATGAGGCCCAGAAGCCGACCATCTCGAAATTCAGCATGAGCTCGATGCCGGTGGTCTCGCTGAGTATTTCGAACAGCAATAACATGAAGCTCGACGAATTGACCCGCATTACCGAGAATGACATCGTGCCTGCTCTCGAGGATCTGGACGGCGTAGCTTCCATCCAGGTTGCCGGCCAATACGTCAATGAAGTCCAGCTGAAATTCAAGCAGGACGAAATGGATAAGCTTGGCCTCACGGAAGATACCGTGAAGCAGATCGTCCAAGCTTCCTCGCTGTACGTTCCGCTCGGCATGTTCGAGATGGATAAATCGCAAAAGGCCGTTGCGATCGACGGCGGGATCATTACCATTGATGATCTGAAGAACTTGGCGATCCCCGTTATTCCAGGCGGTGCAGGCGCGCAAGCCGGTGCAGGAGCAGGGGCTCCGAACGCAGGCGGCGCTGGTCAGCCGGGAGCTGCTGCCGGTCAAGGGGCCGGAGCAGGGGCAGGCGACCAAGGAGCTCCACAGAACGGCACGGGTGCCCAGGCAGCAACGCAGACAGGCGCAGGCGCTCAAGGTCAGGGACAAGGCGCCGCAGGTGCCCAAGGTCAGAGCCAGGGTGCCGCAGGCGCTCAGGGACAAGGCGCTCCAGGCGGACAAACCGGCGCTCCTGCCGGCATCCCTACCGTGAAGCTGAGCGAAATTGCCGATATTAACGTCATCGGCACCTCGGAATCGATCTCCCGCACCAACGGGAAGGAATCGATCGGCATTCAGATCGTCAAGTCCAATGATGCCAACACCGTTGACGTGGTCAACCTCGTGAAGGATAAGGCCGAAGAACTCGGCAAATTGTATCCGGACATGGATCTGACCATTATGCTCGACCAAGGCAAGCCGATCGAAGACTCTGTGCATACGATGCTTTTCAAAGCGTTGTACGGGGCGTTGTTCGCGGTCCTGATCATTATGATCTTCCTTCGCAATATCCGTTCGACGATTATTTCGATCATCTCGATCCCGCTGTCCCTGCTGATTGCGATTCTGTGCTTGCAGCAGATGGATATCACCCTGAATATGATGTCCCTCGGCGCGATGACCGTTGCCATCGGACGGGTTGTGGACGACTCGATCGTTGTTATTGAAAACATATACCGGCGCATGTCGCTTTCCACCGAGAAGCTTTCAGGCAGGGAGCTCATCAGCGCCGCCACCCGCGAAATGTTCGTGCCGATTATGTCCTCGACCATCGTAACGATCGCGGTATTCCTGCCGCTCACCCTGGTCAGCGGCATGGTAGGCGAACTGTTCATGCCATTCGCATTGACGATGGTATTCGCGCTGCTGGCTTCTCTCGTCGTTGCGATCACGCTCGTGCCGGCCATGGCACACAGTCTCTTCCGCAAGGGACTGAAGAACAAGCATGACCATGCGGAGAAGCCGGGCGCAATCGCCAAAGGCTATCGCTCCATCCTGAAATGGTCCTTGAATCATAAGGCCATTACCTTCCTGATGGCGGTAGCTCTGCTGGTCGGCAGCCTGTTCCTTACGAAATTCCTGGGCGTCAGCTTCATTCCGGAGCAGGAAGACAAATACGTAATGGTGACGTATTCCCCTGAGCCGGGCGTCCTGCTCGAGGATGTTGAGCAGCGTGCGCTGAAAGCCGAGAAGCTGATCATGGATCAGCCGGGCGTAGAGAAAATGCAGTATTCCATCGGGGGCAGCAATCCGCTTGGCATGGGCTCTGCTAATTCGGGATTGTTCTATATTATGTATGAATCGGACACCAAGAACTTTGAGGATGTCAAAACAGCCCTGATTGAAGACCTGACGAAGGCCGTTCCGGAAGGAACCTGGGCCAACATGGACATGGCCGGCGGCTTTGGCGGCAACCAGCTGACGGTGAACGTGTTCGGCGATTCTCTGGATCAGATCAAGCCGGTAGCCGATCAGATTGTGGAGCTCGCCAATAAGGACACCGCGACATTCGATAACGCCGAAACAAGCTTGTCCGAGGCGTTTGAGCAGTACACGCTGGTCGCTGATCAAGAGAAGCTGAGCTCGCTCGGTCTCACCGCCGGACAGCTCGCCATGAAGCTTAGCCCGGTACGCGAACGTCCGGTGCTGACAGAGGTAAACATTGAGGACAAAACCTATAATGTCTACATCGAAGCCGATACGACCACTTACAAGAGCATCAAGGAGATTGAGAACGAAACCGTAACATCCCCGCTTGGCATCGAGGTGCCGATCAAGGACGTTGCCGAAGTCGAGGAAGGAACGACTCCTGATACAATCACACGCATCGACGGTAAAATGGTTGTGACGGTAACTGCCGACATTTTGACCAATGACGTTGGAACAGCATCCAGCAACTTGGAAGCTGAAGTCGATAAGCTGGAAATTCCGGACGGCGTCTCCGTACAATTCGGCGGAGTTACGGAACAGATTAATGAAACGTTCGGGCAGCTGGGTCTCGCCATGCTGGCCGCGATCGCCATCGTGTATTTCGTTCTCGTTGTCACGTTCGGGGGCGCGCTCGCTCCGTTCGCGATTCTGTTCTCGCTGCCGTTCATCGTCATCGGGGCGATTATCGGTTTGCTGGTGACCGGCGAAACGCTTAACGTTTCCTCGCTGATGGGCGTGCTGATGCTGATCGGTATTGTCGTCACCAACGCGATCGTTCTGATTGACCGCGTGATTCACAAAGAGCGCGAAGGCCTCAGCACTCGCGAAGCGCTGCTCGAGGCAGGGGTCACCCGTCTTCGTCCAATCCTGATGACCGCACTCGCGACCATCGGCGCTCTGCTCCCGCTCGTATTCGGATGGGAGAACAGCGCAGGAATTATCTCGCGTGGACTCGGCATCACGGTAATCGGCGGCTTGATCAGCTCCACGCTGCTGACGCTTGTCGTCGTACCGATCGTGTATGAGTTCTTGATGAAATTCCGCAAGAAACAAGTTGCCGAATAAAACGGCTCGTCTATAACAAAAAGGGCACCATTCAGGTCTGCTAAGACTCGAATGATGCCCTTTTGTTCATTCTATAGCATGCTTTCGGACCGAGCGCAGCCATCCAGACTTTCACATTCGCTCCATTTTATCCGCTTGGTTAATGTACAAGCTCCGCCTCACGGGATTGCCTCCATACCTTCAGCATCCGCAAATCCTGCATAAGAAACTCTTCCAGCAAGCGGAACAATGCCCGATAAAGCGGGCTATCCGTCGAGGCCTTCATATCCTCACAGAGCGAGGGCACCCACGCCAGCAAATGCTCCTCCAAAAATTGTTCCTGTGCGGCCATCAGCTTCAGCAAGCCGTCTTCGCCATAGCAATTATTCAGCATCCGGTCGTGGAGCACCGTCATGAATTCCAACTCGATCGCCAAATGATCGTCGGCCTCTCCGTGCAGTTTGTTAAACGCGACGCCGACCGTCTCATAACACTCGGCAACATCCCGAACGCAGCCGCTCTTCGTATACTGCGATTCGGACAGCGGGCGCTGCTTGTTCCGCTCGAGCAAACGGCGGTATTCCACCCCTTCGTACTCGCAGATCTTAACCAGCTCCTCGGGTGACCGGCCGCATAAATAATTCACCAGGTCGGCTCCCCCTTGGGTGCCTTCCGCTGCTTTGCCGATCCCGCTTCCGCGGCTCCATTCCGCAATCATAGACAAGCTGGGCGAGTTGCCCATAAAATCGATCAAAAGCTCATAAACCGTCCCTCGGTTTTCCAGCCACCGGTGACAGACGTCAGGTACCTCCAATGTTTGAACAGGTGATATCGCCATTTCGAACCTCCTAATGGTAACCTCTCTTGTTGGATGTGATATCCATGACAGTATAGCTTAGATGATTGTCTATTGAAAGTGATTTGAAATGATTTCCGAAAGTTTCGGAAAATTAAGGAAACTTTCGGAAAATGAGAATGCCGCGACTTCCTGCTTCCAAGGGGAGAAAGCGGTTATCTGCAGCTTCATTATAACAGGCAATGGTAAACGCTTTCTGTGAGACCGATCACAGGCTCATGAAATCTGATCCCGGCTTGTCCTATTAAAAACAGGGCTTACCCTCATTGACTCCTGTTCGGGGAATGGCTACAATGTGACCATGTCATGCAACTAAAGGGGGATTTCAATGATTGAGCCGCTGACAGACTCCTTCGGTCGGATCCATGATTATATCCGCATCTCGGTCACCGATCGATGCAACCTGCGTTGTGTCTATTGTATGCCGGAGGAAGGAATGGAATTCCAGCCCCACGATCAGATTATGAGTTATGAAGAAATTGCAGCTGTCTTGCGCGTGCTAGCCCCCATGGGTGTATCTAAGGTTCGCTTGACCGGCGGCGAGCCGCTGGTGCGGAAAGATCTTGAAGCCTTAGTCCATATGATTGCGAGCATTGATGGAATTAAAGATATATCTCTTACCACAAACGGGTTGCTACTGCCCTCCAAAGCCAAGCTTCTGAAGGAAGCGGGACTGACCCGCATCAACATTAGCCTGGATTCGCTTCAGGAGGAGCGCTACGCCCGAATCACTCGCGGCGGTAGTGTGCATAAGGTGCTGAAAGGCATCGAAGCCGCTTATGAAGCCGGACTCGACCCGATCAAATTGAACATGGTGCTGATGAAGGGCTTCAACGAGGATGAAATCCGCGACTTTATCGCCATGACGCTGGATCGCCCGCTGCATGTCCGGTTTATTGAATACATGCCGATCGGCCATGCCTCCGAGGAATGGCGGGACTCCTACCTGCCGCTTAGCCGGGTCAAGGAGGTGTGCGGCGAGGCGGGCTGGGAGGTTCGGGAGGAGAAGGGTCCTTCCGGCAACGGCCCGTCCCGCAATATGAAGGTGGCCGGCGCCGTCGGCACCTTCGGCCTGATTCATCCCGTCAGCGACCATTTCTGCGATTCATGCAACCGGCTCAGGCTGACGGCGGACGGCAACATTAAGGCCTGCCTGTATTGGTCCGACGAATTCAACGTCCGCCGGGTCATCGATGATCCGGTCGCGGTGGCGGACCTGTTCCGCAAGGCCCTGGGCGCCAAGCCCCTCAACCACGAGATGGCGCTCGCGCTCGAGAAAAAAACGCAAAGCCATACCCCGACCGTACGGCGCATGTCGCAAATCGGGGGATAATATCGAACGATAAATTTATCAACGATGGCTGCCGCACGATGCTCAGCATCGACGTTTGGACGGCAAGCCAATGACACGTCAAAGCTTTCAACATTTGCAAAAAGCCCGGCTGATATCCAATCAGCCGGGCTTTCTTTGATTCCCCTGATCTGCGCTGCCGCCTTCGGATCCATGTACGGACTTTTCGTTGATCCGGCACCAGAACATTTTCCCTCTTTTCCTTTTCCCCTTCCTTTTCCCAGAACCTGAACTTTCAGCGGCTCATCGCAGCTTTTAATCCTCTGCATCCATACGACAAGCTTCCTCGTAATCCTCCGGGCGGTTCATGTTGAATACCGCTTTGCGTGGGGAGCATCCCATCAAGGCTTCCAGCTGGTCCTCCGGCACGAGCAGGGCATCCAGCTCTTCGACCCAATCGGTCATGCGCAGCTCCCCCTCCTGCAGTCTTCGCTCGAGACCAGCCGCCGTTTCCTTCCGGTACAAGGCCAGCAGCGGATGAATTCTCCCTTGGATCACCGGAATAACCGCTCCCGGCCCGGCTGCTGCCGGATCCCCTTGGCCTTGCCCAGCTTCAGCGAGACCGAGCAGCGCACCTAACAATGCCGGACTGATGAACGGCATGTCACATGCTGCGACCATATTCCATGGGCGATCGGACGCCATCAGGGCAGCATGAATCCCTGCCATCGGCCCTTGGCCGGGATAAACGTCCGGCACGCATTCCACTCCGAGATGCCGAAACGAATCCGGATCATTGGCCGATAGGAGGATTCGCCCGCAGACTTGTTCCAGGCACCGAACGGTTCGCTCAATCAGGCTTTCTCCGTTCAAGGACAAAAGCGCTTTGTTTGCCCCCATTCTACGGGAAGCCCCGCCTGCAAGAATAATGCCTGCCACCCGCTCGGACGGACTGCTGCGTCTCCACTCCCCAACCTCCATCATGTTTTGACCCCTTTCTGATATACAAGTTGACTACAGAATCCTCCAATTGGTAATTAAGTTAATTAAGGTTAAACTAACAAAAGATGGTTTGTATCCCTTTTCAATGCGTGATACATTGGAGAAGGTAAGCGGTGTGGTTATGCCGCAAACATAATGCATTCGGTTTGAAAGGAATGACCTGCTTGCGGAATATGGATAAAGATCAACCTTCTCTTACATCGCTCAAGCTGTTCAACTTCTTCATTTACGGAACGATGGTCATATTCACCGGTTTCTTTCAGCTGTATTTGCAAGATATCGGCATGAGCAAAATCGAGATCGGCAGTCTGATGGCCATAGCTCCCTTCGTGTCGATCTTCGCCAACCCCTTCTGGGGTTACTGGGGCGACCGGACAGCGAATATCAAGCGCGTGCTTCTGATGATGATGACCGGCACGCTGCTCCTGGTTCATTTTGTCTTCCAAGCGAATACGTATGCCATGATTTATATGGCCATGATTCTGTTTTATTTTTTTCAGACCCCGATGTTCTCGCAGACCAATTCGCTAATATTGACCTATATCGACGGAACCCGGCACAAATTCGGCTCTTTCCGGCTATGGGGCTCGCTCGGCTGGGCCCTGACCGCGATCGCAGCCGGCCCTGTCATTGATCAGCTTGGCTCCGGACGTATTTCCATCGTCTTCTCGATCATGCTGTTCGTGGCGGCCATCTTCATCTTCACGCTTCCCGGCGTGCAGAAGACGACCGGGTCAGCTACCGTAACGCTGAAGGGATTAAGCCAGCTGTTTTTGAATTCGTATTTTGTCTGGTTTATCGTTTTGGGCATTTTGGTATCCATCCCGAATACGGCCAACAATACGTTCATGTCGCTGTATATTTTGGAGCTTGGCGGCACGACGCAGACGGTGGGGCTGGCCATCTTCTTTTCTTCGGTGTTTGAAGTTGTCATTTTCCTTGTCCTGGACCGGTTCTTGAAACGGAAGATCCATGTGCTGGTCGGCTGCCTGGCGGTCGTGAGCCTGCTCTTTGCCCTTCGCTGGCTTCTGATGGCTGAAGCGAGCAGCCCGGTTCATGTAGCCTTGATCCAGCTGCTTCACTGCGTTACCTTCGGCGGCTACTTCTATGTCGGCGTGCAGCTTACGATGCTGTTCGTCCCGAAGCCGTACCGCGCATCCGGACAAGCGATTTATACCTTAAGCTGGAGCGGGATTTCCGGCGTCGTCGGCGGTCTCGCCGGCGGCTGGATGTTTCAAAACTTCGGCGCCCAGACGATGTACCGCACCGGGATGATGCTCGCGATCATCGGCGTCATCGGCTTCGGCTGGATGTGGTACAATCTGCACAAGCACGGGTACCAGCCGCGGCAGCCCGATGAACTGCCGGACGACGCGGAGGAGGAATACTCCACCGTCTGATCCTCACACGTGTACTTTCATCTCAAGGCTTGACCTTGGCACGGGATGTACCCTGGAATATCCGCAGTATATGACAAGACTCGAAGACGCCGCCCAGCGGAATCTTCGAGTCTTGTTGGTTAAGGGGGGCTGTGGTAACCGTTCTGCATCACAGTGCCCTGAAGTGCTTAGCTTTTCGGGAGCTGGAACGAGCTCTTCAGCGAGACGACCCGGTTAAATACTGGACGCCCAGGCTGCGAATATTTCGTATCGACATTGAAGTAGCCATGACGGAAGAACTGAAATTTATCCTGCGGCTTGGCATCCTTCATATTCGGCTCCACGAACCCGTGCACGATCTGAAGCGAATTCGGGTTAATATCGTCAAGGAAGGATTTCTCCGCAGCAGCTTCCGTGCTCTCCTCCGTTTCACCGATGGCCTCCTGCGTCAGTTCCGGCTCGGCTTCAGCCTCCTCGTCCTTGAACAGCGGCTCATACAGGCGGAATTCGGCAGGCACGGCCTGGCTCGCTTCGACCCAATGGATCGTCCCTTTGACTTTACGGCCGGTAAAGCCGGTGCCGCTCTTCGTCTCCGGATCATAGGTGCAGTGTATTTCGATGACCTTCCCGTTCTCGTCCTTGATGACATCGTTGCACTTGATGAAGTAAGCATGCTTCAGACGGACCTCGTTGCCCGGGAACAGACGGAAATACTTGCTCGGAGGATTCTCCATGAAGTCCTCCTGTTCGATGTATATTTCACGGGAGAACGGAATTTGGCGGGAGCCCATTTCCGGATTTTCCGAGTTGTTCTCCGCCTCCAGCCATTCTACCTGACCTTCCGGGTAATTGGTGATCACGACCTTGAGCGGATCCAGCACCGCCATCGTCCGCGGCGCCTTCAGCTTCAGATCCTCCCGGATGAAGTGCTCCAGCATTTGACGGTCCACCGTGCCGTAAGCCTTGGAGATCCCGGTCTCATAGACGAAGCTCCGAATCGCCTCCGGCGTGTAGCCAAGCCGGCGAAGGCCGGAAATGGTTGGCATGCGCGGATCGTCCCAGCCGTCCACATACTGCTCGTCCACCAGCTGCTTCAGCTTGCGCTTGCTCGTTACGGTCTGGGCAACGTTCAGCCGTCCGAACTCATATTGGCGCGGCGTGCATTCCATCTCGCATTCGGCGACCACCCAATCATAGAACGGGCGCTGATCCTCAAATTCCAGCGAGCAGAGGGAATGGGTAACTCCTTCAATCGCATCCTCGATCGGATGGGCGAATGCATACATCGGGTAGATGCACCACTTGTCGCCCGTATTGTGATGATGCGCGTGGGATATGCGGTAAATAACCGGGTCGCGCAGATTGATGTTCGGCGATGCCATGTCGATCTTGGCGCGCAGCACCCGCTCGCCGTTGCCGAATTCGCCCCGGCGCATCCGTTCGAACAGCTCCAGATTCTCTTCCACGCTGCGGTCGCGGTAAGGACTGTTTTGACCCGGCTCCGTCAGCGTGCCGCGGGTCTGCCGAATTTGGTCGGCGGTTTGATCGTCCACGTATGCCTTCCCTTTCTTAATGAGCAGCACCGCGCGATTGTACATTTCCTCGAAATAGTCCGACGCAAAGCGCAGCTCTTCCCAATCGAAGCCGAGCCACTTTACATCCTCCTTAATGGAGTTTACGTACTCGATGTCTTCCTTCACCGGATTCGTGTCGTCGAATCGAAGATGGGTCCGTCCGCCGAACTCGTCGGCCAGCGTAAAATTAATCCAGATCGCCTTGGCATGTCCGATATGCAGGTAACCGTTCGGCTCCGGCGGGAAGCGGGTGACGATCTCCTTCACCTTGCCGGACTTCAGATCTTCGGCGATGATATTTTTTATGAAGTTGGAGGGGGTGCCCCGGTGGTTCTCCACGTTGATCAACCTTTCGTCCTGTAATTTCCGTCTATCTCCTGTATAAACGTGTTTCCCTTAAATATACCTGTAATATCCCGATTGTTCAAGGAACGCGGGCGCTTCCAAGGGATAAGGCAGTCCTTTCAAATAAACCGGATATATCCGCTGGGAGCCCTTATAGCCCCTGCTGCCCAGTGGATGTGAAGCTTCGCTGGGCAAGCCAGCAAAAAGCGGGCAATCCGCGAGTAAGCCAAAGCTTCTGCCGCGGCACTACATATGCTTTGACGGGGTGCTGTGGAATGAGGTAGCATGGATACAAAAACAGCCGACAGGAGGCATTCCTTCATGAGACCGATCAAGCTTGCCAAGGAACAGCGCGATCTGCTGATCGAAGAAGTCCGCCATTATTTCGAAACCGAGCGCGGCGAAATGATCGGCCATCTAGCTGCGGAAGGCATCTTGGACTATTTTGCGGCAACCCTGGGACCTTACATTTACAATCAGGCACTCAGCGATTGCAGGCAAGTCGTAAATGAGCGGATGATTACGCTGGAAGAAGACATTTACGCGCTGGAAAAAAACACGAACACGAAGCGAACCCGCTAAAGCTGCGGACTAGGATCAACACAAAAGAGGGAGATGCGAGATGTTTGGATATGCGCTTGACGAGCACGTCGAGCTGCGTCCGCTTGCGATCGAGCATGCGCGGGCGCTGTTCGAAATCACGGACCGTTCACGGGACCGGCTGCGGAAGTGGCTTCCCTGGGTGGATTCCGTACAGGAGGTTAACGATACCGTCAACTATATAAAAGGAGCCATGAAGCAGGCTGCGGAAAACGGCGGCTTCTCCGCCGGCATCTGGGTGAGGGAAGAGCTGGCGGGAACGATCTCCTTCCATGAGATCGATTGGAACAACCGCTCCGTCGGCCTCGGCTACTGGCTTGATCAGCAATTCACCGGACAAGGGCTGATGACGAGCGCTTGCCGGGCTTTCACGGACCATGCGCTCATGCGGATGGGGCTGAACCGGGTGGAGATTCGCTGCGCAACCGCCAACCACCGCAGCCGGGCAATCCCGGAGCGGCTGGGATTCGTCCTGGAGGGCGTTATCCGCGAGGCGGAGAAGCTGCCCCAGGGCTACGTCAACCATGCCGTCTACGGCATGATTCAGAGCGAATGGAAGCGGCTAGGCTAGATTGGAATTTTATTTTATTATCGAACGGGGGCAGGACGCAGCATCCAGACATCCGGCGAATCGCCAAGGTCATGGATGGAGGCGCCTGTCCCCTTTTACTGCCTAAGTCATAGCCTGGAAACCTATCCAGTGAAACTTCGCGGACCGCTTCTAGCTTGAGAGTGCGGTCGGCAAGCTGCAGGGTGCAACGCCGATCAAGCTTTCGCTGAATTAGGATTCCCTTAATTTCTCCAGCGACTTTGCGAACTGCCCCTTCAAGCTTGCAGCCAGCTCCTCCAGCTCCAGCATCCGGCTTAGCGCCTCCTCATCCTTGCGGCCTTCCTTCATCACGCGAAGCACTTCCCGCACCGTTACACCGGAGCTGCGGCGATCCAGACGGGTCACAGGGGAATCCGCGCTGACCTCGCCTTCCTCCAGGACGCGGAAATAAAACCCGCTGTAGCCCGTGTTCAGCACCCTGGCCGGCATATCCTTCACGCCGTGCTTGTGCGACAGCTTGAAGCACGGATATCTGGGCTGGCTGACCTGCAGGACTGCTTCGCCAATCCGAAACACATCGCCGATGCATACCTGGTCCTCCAGGAGGCCTTGCAGCGTTAAATTTTCCCCGAAAGAGGCATACGGCATATCCTTGCCTAGGGATCTTCGCCAATATGGATAGTGCTCGTATGGATAAGCGCACACCGCCTTGTCCGGACCTCCATGATTCACGAGATCGGCCTGACCGTCCCCTTCGAAATTCACATTGCTTAAAAATACCGGTCCTTGCACAGGCTGCTTATAGATTCCGGTTGTCAGAGCCTTGCCCTCATAATCCACCGTGACCGGCTTCCCTACATTCAGCGAAACGATTCCCAACGTCATGGCAACTTTACCTCCGTCTATCTGATCTTTTCATCATACTATATGAGGTTGTTCAAAAAGTCATCATTTGATCACGGGGCAAATCTAAGAAGCATATTCACATCGGCGCTTGCTCAACCTCCAGAGTCCGACACGCATACCGGTTATGACGTTGCATAAGGCCTGTACGCATACCGGATATGACATTGCATAAGGCCGGCCGGATACAGCAAACGGCCCGGCAGCAAGCGCCGGACCGTTCATCCCAAACCGCGCCCATCGCCGGGCCGGATGCTGAGCATTCCTGATATTTTTATAAAAAGCAGCACATCCATATATCATCCACATACCGGCCATCCACATAAAACTCCCGGACCAGCCTTCCCTCTTCCCGGAAACCGCAAGCGCGGTAGAAGGATAAGGCCGCAAGATTCGAGGACAGCACCCGGAGCCTCAGCTTGGCAATACCCTCTCCACTCGCCAGCTCCTTGGCCGCCTCGATCAGCTGCAGGCCGATGCCTTGGCGCTGATAGGACGGATGGACCGCAATATTCAGCTCCATCACATGGCGATGGCTTGCCAGCCCGCTGGGAGAGCGAAAGCCGACATAACCGCATAATATATCTTCGCAAGCCGCTACCAGCTGGCTTCCGGGAGGGCAATGCAGCAGAAACTGCTCCCTCGAGGTCCAATGCAGCGGCTCGGGGGCCGTATTCCTGTTCCACACCAGATGGTCCAGCTCCATCAGCTGGGCGGCGTCCTTCATCTCCGACAAGCGGATGGTGACGATTTCCTGACTGGCTTTCACCCTAGCATCCCCTCACTTTAAACAGCGCGTACCTCTTTATTATAACAGGTGGGGGCAACCGCTGCAGGGTAAGCTCGGTATGCAACAGCCTATCCTATATCGTTCGATCCGGCCGAGAGAACAATGGCAGCGGGGACCCTATGTCCAAGCAGAACCGGAATCCCCTACACACGGTATCTCATTGTACTCATCTATAACAACGGGTAAATTTCTGTCCAAATCGCATCCATGATCTCCTGCATTCGATCTTCCCGGCTATTCACCGCGATGACCGCATCTTTGCCGGGGAGAATGATGCATAGCTGGCCGGATGCCCCATCTGCACGATAGGCATCGTGAGTGCACATCCAAAATTGGCAGCCATACCCCTGAGCCCAATCGGGGCTGCCCTGCGTATCGATCTGTTTGGAGGATGCGAATCGTATCCACGCTTCAGGCACAATCTGTTGTCCTTCCCACAATCCGCGCTGCAGCAGAAGCTGGCCAAAAATGCTGAGTTCCTCATTGCTGATAGATAAGCCCGCACATCCCAGCGTCACACCCAGCGGGGATGACTCCCAATGAACATTTTCTATACCCAAGGGCTCAAACAGGCGCGGAGTCAGATAGTCCCTTACCGTCTCGCCTGTCGCCGCCTGGAGCATAGCCGAGATCATAAACGTATCTCCACTGCTGTATGTAAACATGTCGCCCGGCGTCCGGTCAAGCGGTAGCGACATATAGTACTTAGCCCAATCCTTCTCTTTCAAGGATGCTCTTTCGTTTGCCCATAAGGGCGGCGAATCATGGCCCGAAGACATTCGAAGCAAATTGTATAGTGTGATGTTGCCGGGATCGAGAGACGGCTCCAGATTGTCAACTATCGAAGAGTTACTATTAAAAAATTCACCCAGCCGGCTGTTCAGCGCGAGCTTGCCTTCCTCAATGGCCAGGCCGACGGCCATACAAGTAAAAGATTTGCTAATGGAATGCTGAACACGCCGTTTGTCCTCCGTCAAATCGTACTTCCCCCACAGCCGGCCGTTTTGACGAACCCGCGCTGAGTGAACCTGCAATCCTCTGTCTGCGATGTAATCAATAAAGCCGGTTAATGAATGATTAGACATGGATTTACCTCCTATCCGATTAGGCATATTCGCTTCTGTCTCGTAAGACCGCAGCCCCTGAAAGGGTCTTCAGCAAGATTCATGCTCTCATCTCAGAATAACATGTTTCAATCCCAATAGAAACGTTTCAACAAACGATGATTTTTTTGCCAATACACGATTACAGAAATCCCTTGTATCCCCAATAAAATAAAAGCGTTTTCTATGGCGAAAATACACTCTATTTAGGGAAAAATATAGATTTCAGTCCTTAACTGGATCATTTCTCATGAAAAATTATAATTTTTAAAAACGATATTGACAAAGATTTGATGTGCAATTATGATGTTATCGAAACGATTCGATAAATCGCTTTCATAAAATAACGATCATATCTTGCATCACATCGGTAACGGAACTGACAGGTATCTTCAGCAGTCCCGCTTGGATATTGCGGATATCGGGGGATGCTTAGATCCCTCCGCCTATTTGCCTAGATCGTTCACACTTGAAAGGGGTTACTTATGGCGCATATTACGATAGAGACCGGCTCCCCCACTTTATGCATGACGACAAGCATCCATGTCGTGTCGCCCGTGGAATCAGGCAAACCGCCGGATTACACACTCTATCTTCTTCATGGAGCAGGCGATAACGCAAGTACTTGGCAGCGCCTGACTACCGTTGAGCAATACGCACATCAATACAACTGCACCGTCATTATGCCGGAGGCAAACCGAAGCTACTATACAGACATGACGTATGGGCTTAACTATTTTTATTACATTACCCAGGAGCTCCCGAAGTTTTGCAGCCGATTGTTCCAACTGAATGAGGACCGGGCCCGTACCTTTATCGCCGGCTTGTCCATGGGCGGATACGGAGCACTTAAATGTGCGTTAACTTATCCCGGACAATACGCAAAAGCCGTTTCGTTATCCGGTGTAACCGATATTCGGAAGAGGATTCACGATATGGACATGCCTGCCGGTATGGTCAAGGAAATGCAGGCCGTATTCGGTCCGGAGCTCGACATCAAGCCGGATCAGGATCTGTACAAGCTCGCGGAAGCGGCACTTGCGCAGACCGGAAAGCTGCCCCCGATCCTCTGCTGCTGCGGAACGGAAGATCCCTTTATCGAGATGAACCGCGAATTTGCCGCGTACCTGAGACAAAGCGGTTCCGACTTCCACTACGTGGAAGGACCCGGAGCGCATGAATGGCGATTCTGGGAGCAGCATCTGGAAACGGCATTTGATTTTCTTTTTAACGACAAGACTCAAGAAGAGTGAGGAGATGCCACTTGAAACCTGCAGCCTTAGGGCCCACCAAGAAACCGCACGGACGCTCAAAATTCAAGAAGCTTGCGTCTGAAATCAAAAAAAACCGAATGACCTACACCCTGCTGATTCCGGGGCTTGTCTGGCTGATCATCTTCGCCTACATGCCGATGGGCGGCCTGTCCCTCGCATTCAAGGACTACAAGGCCAATCTCGGGATCCTGGGGAGCCCTTGGGTCGGATTCGAAAACTTTAAGTATGTATTCCGGGATCCGACCTTTATCGATGCCGTCTGGCGTACGCTCTACATTAACATTATCAAGCTGGCGGTCACGTTTCCGGTTCCGATCATTCTCGCACTGATCCTGAACGAGCTGCGGATGAGCCGGATGAAAAAGGCCTTCCAGACGGTGCTGACCTTCCCGCACTTCCTGTCCTGGATTATCGTCTCCGGTATTGTCATCAACGTGCTCGCTTATGACGGCCTGGTGAACAGCACCCTTGCGATACTCGGTCTGCCGACCATCAACTTCCTCGGTTCGGAAAGCAACTTCATTCCGATGATCCTGCTCACGGATATCTGGAAATCCGCCGGCTGGGGAGCGATCGTCTACCTCGCCGCCATATCCGGTATCGATCAAGACCAGTATGAATCGGCTCAAATCGACGGAGCTACACGTATGCAGCAGATGTTCCGCATTACGCTGCCTAATATTATGCCAACCGTGACGATCATGTTCATCCTTTCGGTAGGCGGACTGATGTCCTCCGGCTTCGATCAAATATTTAACCTGGCGAATGCCGCGACCAAGAACGTATCGGAAGTGCTGGACGTCTACATTTACCGGATTACGTTCCAGTCGTCAACGGACTTCTCGTTCTCTACGGCGGTCAGCTTGTTCCGGTCTCTCGTCAACATGGCGCTTCTGCTTATTGCGGACAGAGTAGCCAAAAAAATGGGCGGAGACGGTTTATTCCGTTAAGAAAGGAGTCGAAAAGAAATGAGCACCATTACTTCAAGTCCCAAGAGGACGAAGATTCGCAAGAACAAGATGAAGATGACTCTTCTCGATTATATTTTGCTGGCCGTGCTTGTCGTACTGGCTCTGCTGATCGTGATTCCGTTCTGGAATGTCATTATGATCTCGTTCTCCACGCCAAAAGAATACGCCGATAACCCGCTCATGATGCTGCCTGCTAATCCAACGCTGGAGAATTATAAAGCGCTGTTCGCCGACGGAAGCATCTTGACCGGCTACTGGAACACCTTCAAGCTCCTGATTATCGGTTTGCCGCTCAGCCTGTTCTTAACCATTACGATGGCTTATGCGCTCAGCCGGAACAAGTTTCCGGGCAAAAAGCTGATCTTTATGCTGGTCCTGTTCACCATGATCTTCAACGGCGGGATTGTTCCGCTCTATCTCATCATGAAGGCTCTGCACCTGACCGGAACGCTCTGGTCCGTTATTCTCGCAGGCAGCTTCAGCGCCTTCAACATGATTCTGATGATGAACTACTTCCAGGGGCTCCCGGAATCCTTGATGGAATCCGCCCGGCTTGATGGGGCCGGAGAATGGAAAATCCTCTTCTCCGTCGTCCTGCCGCTGGCCGCCCCGATTATTGCAACCATTACGCTGTTCTACGGCGTAGCCATTTGGAACAGCTGGTATGACGCCATGATCTTCCTGCGTAAGGCGGATCAGCTCCCGCTCCAGAACGTGCTGCGAACGATCATCGTCGAATCGCAGACCAACGCCTCCAACGCTTCAAGCGTGGATGCTGCCGGGAAGTCCAACTTCTCGACCGGTATGAAAATGGCGGCGGTATTCGTCAGTATGGTACCGATTATGTGCTTCTTCCCGATGCTTCAAAAGCATTTTGCCAAAGGGGTATTAACAGGGGCTATCAAGACCTGATTAATGCATAGATTTCAGCCAAAAAAATCTAATCATTCATGGGGGTAGAACATGAAAACGAACAAACGGCTGTCGGCTAAATCCATTCTGTTGCTGCTGCTGAGCATGAGCCTTGTGCTTGTGACCGCATGCTCGAAGGGAGATTCCTCAAGCAGCGGAGAAAGCGGGAAAGACGAGAACGGGAACTACAAAGATAAGCTGAAAATTTCCGTAGCAAGCACCGTTACGGTCAAGGACGGCGATATGGACAACGAGTTCCACAAGTACTGGATGGACAAGTACAACATCGAGTGGGATTACAACTTTGTCGAGTGGGATTCCTGGGGCGAGAAGCTCCGTCTATGGATCAACTCGGGCGATTTGCCTGATGTGGCTGTCTGGGATTATGTTCACGGCGATGCGATGAACTACATTGATCAGGGTCTCTTGTACAAATTCCCTGATGACTGGAAGGAACGCTGGCCGAACGTTGCGAAGGCTTACAGCCTGACTGGACTTGGCGATAAGCTGGAAGAGCTGACTGGTGGAACTTACATTCTGCCAAGACCGGTATACTTCGAGAACAAGCCAGCTGATCAGCTCACGAACCAGATTGGCGTTATCGCTATTCGCAAGGACTGGGCAGAAGCAGTCAATTTTGAACTCAAGGATGCTTACACAACGAGCGAACTCATGGAATACGCCCGTCTGGTGAAAGAGAAGGATCCGGGCAAGGTGGGATCGAAGCTCGTTCCGATTTCCTACAAGCCTGATGATGTCCTGACGAACATCATGATGCCGAACAGCGCACATTCCCGTGTGGAATCGGCGTTCTATAAAGGTGAAGACGGAAAATACAAGTGGGGTCCGGCAGATCCGGAGACACTTACCGGCCTGAAGCTGGTTCAGGAAGCATACAAGGAAGGCCTTCTGAATCCTGAATTCTATACCTGGAAGAGCAGTGAAGCCAGCAACAACTTCCGTGTGAACGGCACGGCTGCTGTCATGAGTCTCGGCGGACTGGCTTCCTACCGTCAAGACGTGGACAAAGACATGAAGAAGAACCTGAATCTGAACAGCGATGATGTTGTTCATACCGCTATCGTCCTTGGCGAAGACGGCAAGTACCGCAATCTGGAGCAGGTTAACTTCTGGTCCGCCCTGATCTTCTCGCCGGATATCAGCAAAGAGAAATTCGAGCGTGTTATGGACCTTGTTGATTTCTCCGTCACTGAAGAAGGACAAATGATTCTGAACATGGGCTTTGAAGGAACCGACTGGAAATACGGTGAGAACAAAGAATTGATCAGCCTCCTTCCCGAAGGAACGAGCGTCGGCGACAAATATCCTGGACGCTTTGAAGGTCTTTACCTGCTTGGCGACGATTTCAGCATGATCAACCCTGCAATCAAGCAAGAATACCGTGATACGGCAGTCAAGCATTACCAGAACAAAGCGAAGTTCGGCAAGGAAGGCGGCGCGCTCGCTCTGTACGATTGGGATGTCCAGCTGTATGATTCCAAGGCTAAAAACCAGGCAACCTTCAATTACGCTGAAGAATACACCAACCTGATTCTCCAAGATGGAGATTTGGAAACGAATTGGAAGAAATGGGTTGAGAGCAAGCAATCTCTTGTACAACCCGTCTTGGATGAACTCAATAACTTAAAAAAGTAAAACAAACAGCTTCAAACTAGAGTTGGCCTGAGGCATTCGCCAGCGGTACAAGTCCTTTGAACCCGGTGTGCAGGATTTCGAATGCAGCCGGGTTCTTGACTTCTGCCCTGCTCATTCTTCTGAATGAGGAGTTTGCACAACTACATGCCTATCCATGTTTTGTGCATGCTCCTGAGAAAGGAGATAGAGACATTAGTCAACCCGTTCTCATTCTATTTATTCTCGTAGATATAAAGAAGTGGAGGGAAATACATGGACCAGAAGCAGTTAACCGACCTTTTAACAAAGATGACGCTAGAAGAAAAGATAGCACAGTTGCTGCAGCTTACATCTAATCTCCATGAAGGCACGGAAGATCAGGGTCAAATTACAGGGCCCATAGAGGAAATGGGGCTCACCACAGACATGGTCCGTGCCAGCGGTTCGGTTCTCGGTCTGTCAGGAGCCGCTTCGATCATAGCATTACAACAGAATTATATGAAGAACAGCCGTCTCGGGATTCCGCTCTTGTTTATGGCAGATGTGGTGCACGGGTTTAAGACCATCTTTCCGATCCCGCTTGCCATCGGCTGTTCCTGGGATCTCGAGCTTGCCGAGAAAAGTGCAGAAATTGCCGCACGGGAATCCGCCGTCTCCGGCATCCATGTCACGTTCGCTCCAATGGTTGACCTGGTACGCGATCCGCGCTGGGGACGAGTCATGGAAACAACGGGCGAAGACCCGTATTTGAACAGCTTGTTCGCCAGAGCCTTTGTGCGCGGGTACCAGGGAAGCGCGCTGGCGGAGGATAACGAACGCCTGGCCGCCTGCGTCAAGCACTTTGCCGCGTACGGGGCTGCGGAGGGCGGCCGTGATTACAACACGGTGGACATGTCGGAGAGACAACTGCGCGAATATTATCTCCCTGCTTATAAGGCCGCGCTGGATGAAGGCTGCGAAATGGTAATGGCCTCTTTCAATACCGTTGATGGCATTCCTGCTTCCGGCAATGAGAAGCTGATGCGCGGTATTTTGCGTGATGAGTGGGGATTTGACGGGATTCTCATATCCGACTGGGCATCCATTCGGGAAATGATCGCCCACGGGGCCGCAGAGGATGACCGTGAAGCTGCCTACCGGGCGATGCGCGCAGGCGTCGATATCGAAATGATGACCCCTTGCTACGTCCATCATCTTCCGAATTTGATCAAGAGCGGGCTCATCGATGAATCGCTGATTGATGAGGCCGTCATGCGTATTCTGCAACTGAAAAACAAGCTGGGATTGTTCGAAAATCCGTTCCGGGGAGCGGATCCGGAACGGGAGCGCGAGCTGCTCTTCTGTGACGAGCATCGCCAGACAGCTTACGATCTGGCGGTGAAGTCCAGCGTCCTGCTAAAAAATAACGGTGTTCTTCCTCTTCAACCTGATTCCAATGTCGCTTTGATCGGCCCTTTTGCAGACCAGGAGGACATCCTCGGATGGTGGTCCTGTGTCGGCGCCAAAGAAGATGCCGTAAAGCTGGGCACGGCCATGAAAGAACGCATCAGCGGCAAGCTGACCATCACCGCCGGATGCAATTTTGACTCGATGGACGCAAACCAGCTGGAATTGGCACTGGACGCTGCCCGTGAAGCAGATGTCATCGTTCTGGCACTCGGCGAAGAATCCGAAATGAGCGGTGAAGGCGGTTCACGCACGGATATTACGCTGCCGAAAGCGCAGCTTGAGCTGGTTCAACATCTGAAGCAGTTAAACAAGCCTATTGCTGCTGTCATCTTTAACGGTCGTCCACTGGATCTGCAAGGTATTTTCGATGAAGCGGATGCCGTGCTTGAAGCTTGGTTCCCGGGCAGCGAAGGCGGTGCAGCCATTGCCGATCTGCTGATCGGCCGCATGAATCCGTCCGGAAGGCTCACCATGTCCTTCCCGCAGTCCGTCGGTCAGGTTCCGGTTTATTACAACGTCTTTAACACAGGCCGTCCTATGGACCCTTCCAAAACCGGCGAACGCTATGTATCTAAATATATCGACAGTCCTAATGAGCCTCTGCTCCCGTTCGGCTACGGCCTGTCTTATACCACCTTTGAATTCGGTGAGCTTCAATTGTCCAGAAGCGAGATCACAGCAGATCAGCACCTTACGGCGCGGATTCGGGTGACCAATACGGGTGCAAGAACGGGTGTTGAAACCGTTCAGCTGTATATACGGGATATGACAGGCGAAGTCGTTCGGCCACTGCGCGAGCTGAAAGGGTTCCAACAGCTGAAGCTTCAACCGGGCGAGAGCAAAATCGCCGAATTCACCATTAGCGAAGATATGCTCCGTTACCATCACAGTGATCTCAGCTTTACTAGTGATCCGGGCCGCTTCCAACTGTTTGTCGGTCCTAACAGCCGGGATTGCCTGCAGGCTTCCTTTAAGCTTGTATAAATCTATTACAATATCGATTTTTTAAACTACATCACAACTGCCTTGGCATAGCCGCCGGACTTGGCGGTTACTGCCAGGATAGGAGGAGTGACCTACTTTATGACAACCATTACACAGGATCTGATTCACATTCAGGCGGGCGATCTTTGCTTTAGTTTCTGGCAAAGCGGTGACTTATATAAAGCCGTAAGCGGAAATACAATGATCAATCAGCTGATCTCCAGTCCGCTGGACGGCTCCATGAACAATATCTATTTGCGAATTCACAATGAAGCGGGCATAACCAGTTATCCCCTGCTCGGTATTCATTCCTCCAGTAAAGTAAGCACGGGAAAAGGAATGATCGTCTGGGAGGGTACAGCGGAAGACGTGGAATACAAGGTTTCGTTCGTACTCCAGCCGGAGGGCATCTGGTTCTGGGATGTTCAGACCCGTGGACAAGGCCAAGTCATTGACATCATCTACGGACAGGATGTAGGAATTGCTGACATTGGAGCGGTTCGCAGCAATGAAGCTTATCTGTCCCAATATATTGATTACCGCGTCTTTGAGCACAGTGAACAGGGTTATGTGGTATGTTCCCGCCAAAACCAACCCCAAGGCGGTGCCTTCCCTTATCTCCAGCAAGGTTCACTTTCGGGAGCTTCAGCATATTCAACGGACGGCTTTCAATTCTTCGGACTTTCGTACAAGGAAACGAACACGCCGGTCTGCCTGAATCAGGAGAAACTGGCCTGTGAAGTGTACCAATATGAATTTGCCTATACCGGACTCCAGTCTGAACAGAAGACCTTGAACGGTGAAGAGCGTTTTGTATTTTATGGCCTCTTTAAAGGAGATCACCCGGCTGCTGTTGAGGAGCTTGAATACTTAACGGAGGTTCAGCAAGCTTGGCAGTCCTATGAGAATCAGACTTCCAAGCATAAGCTCGAGCCCCTCCCCGCCACTCGTCTTAAACCGTACATCGGCGAACCGCTGCAAGCGCTCGAGTTGTCCGAAGAAGAAATCAGTGCGCGTTTTCCAGTAGGCAGCAGACATCAGGAGGAGCGAAATCAGGGTAACCTGCTGGCTTTCTTCACAGATACCTATGAACATATCGTTCTGAAGCAAAAAGAAATGCTCGTTGAACGCCCGCATGGGCATATTCTGTTGAGCGGCGACAACCTGAAGCTCGGTGCTGAAGTGATGGCAACTACCTCTTTCATGTACGGCATCTTCAACTCCCATGTCGTGGTTGGCAACACGAATATGAATAAAATGATGAGCAATTCCCGCAGCGCACTCAATGTGCCAAAAACGTCGGGCCAGCGGATTTATGTAGAAAAGGACGGAACGTATCATCTGCTGACGATGCCGTCTATGTTCGAAATCGGCTTTAACTATGCTCGCTGGTACTATAAAACGGAAGACGACATGCTGATCATTACGAACTATACGGTGCTGGATGCCCCCGAAGTGCGGCTGCATGTCCGATCGGAGAATGGAATCCCGTACAATTATCTAGTCACGAATCATGTGACGATGAACGTTAATGAGTACGAAACTCCGGTACACATGACAGAAGAAGCCGGAGTGCTGACGTTCCACTCCGATACGAATCCTGTATCGGCCAAAGCTTATCCGGAATTGCAATACCGCCTTTGGGTTGACGGTGCAAAGGTAACGGTTGGAGATGAAACGACGATGGCTGACGGTGTGGCACCGGGCTCCTCTTCCCTGGTAACCCTCCGTCTGGATCGCACAAGCGATTGGACGCTTACGATCCAAGGCCTGCTGGAGGGCAAGACCATTCCAGACCGGCCGCGCAGCGCATCCGAAGAAATCATTCGTTACCGCGAATACTATCGCCGCGTCATGAACGGCTTCCATCTCTCGCGTCCCGGAGATGATGCAAATTCATTATTCAAAGTAAACGCACTAGCCTGGTGGTATACGCATAATATGTTCGTCCATTACTCGTCTCCTCACGGCTTGGAGCAATACGGAGGCGCAGCCTGGGGAACACGTGATGTCTGTCAGGGACCTGTCGAATATTTTATGGCTACACAAAAATATGAACAGGTGAGAGATATTCTCAAAATGGTATACTGTCATCAATACGAGGATGGCGGAAACTGGCCGCAATGGTTTATGTTTGACCGGTATTTCGCCATACAGCAGGAAGAGAGCCACGGCGACATCATTGTATGGCCGCTGAAAGTACTAAGCGACTATTTAACGGTCACGCAGGATTTCAGCATCCTGGATGAACAAGTTCCTTATACTTTGAAGCATTCTTTCCAGTTCACGGAGAATAAAGCGTCGATTCTGGAGCATGCCAAAAAAGAAATCGAATATATACGCAGTCATTTTCTGCATGATACCCATCTATCCTCCTACGGAGACGGTGACTGGGACGATACCCTCCAGCCTGCCAATGCGCAGCTTAAGCAGTTTATGGTCAGCAGCTGGACAGTAGCCTTGACTTATCAAACGATGAAGCAGCTCTCTGCAGCTCTGCAATCGTTTGATCAAGAACTGGCAGGCACAATATCTGATATTGCAGCAAATATCGGGCAGGATTTCAAGAGGTACATGCTGAACAATGATGTTATACCTGGATTCCTCTACCTCGAGGATCCGGAACAACCTAAGCTTATGTTACACCCTGAGGACCAGGACACCGGTATACAGTACCGGCTGCTCCCCATGACCCGCAGCATGATTGCCGAACTCCTCGAACCGGAGCAAGCCCGTTCCCATTACGAGCTTATTCAGAGCACATTGCTGTTCCCGGACGGCGTGCGTCTGATGAACCGTCCAGCCTCTTATAAAGGCGGCGTTAGCACACATTTTAAGCGGGCGGAACAGGCTTCCAATTTCGGGCGCGAAGTAGGCTTACAATATGTCCATGCCCATATCCGTTACATCGAAGCGATGGCGAAGCTTGGACATGGAGAGGATGTATGGAAAGGGCTTGAAACGATTAACCCTGTCGGTATCCAAGAGGTGGTACCGAATGCGGCAATTCGCCAGAGCAATGCTTATTTCAGCAGCTCTGACGGCAAGTTCAATACCCGCTACGAGGCTCAAGAGCATTTTGATGACTTGCGCAGCGGAAAAGTGGAGGTCAAGGGCGGCTGGCGAATTTATTCCAGTGGACCGGGGATCTACATGAACCAGTTAATTTCAAACGCCCTCGGCATCCGTCAGGATCGCGGCGACCTGGTATTGGATCCGGTTATACCCGTCAGCATGGACGGACTTCATTTTGACTATGAATTCGCCGGTACCAAGGTAACCTTTATCTACCACGTTACGGGCAACAGCATCAGCCGCGTTGTGATGAACGGGACCGAGCTGACAGCTGAGCGTATCACTAACCCTTACCGAGAAGGCGGTCTACGCGTTTCCAGACAGCAATTCGAACAGATGACTCAGGGACGGAACAGGATTGAAATCTTCATGTAGTCTGCAATCCCGCCAGGGATTGGTTTATGAACGAAGGAGCGAGCAAAATTGGTAAGTATTAAGGATATCGCAAAAAAAGCCGGTGTTTCGATATCGACCGTATCTTATGCCCTCAACGGCAGCAGTAAAGTGACGGATGAGACGAGCTCTCGAATTTTGGCCATCGCTCAGGAACTGAACTATATACCGAATGCGGCAGCCAGAACGCTTAAAAAGCGAGAGTCCAAAATCATAGGCGTCTTTCTGACGGATTTCAAAGGAGAAGTGTACGGAGATCTGCTGGATGGCATGAAGGAAGTCGCCAACACGCAAGGCTATGATCTGATTGTATGCAGCGGCAAGCAGTCCCACCGAATGCTTCCCGAGCGGATGATTGACGGTGCCATTATTCTTGATCAGGCCTTCGAAAGCGAAGAGCTGCTGGAATATGCGGATCGCAATCACAAAATCGTTGTTTTAGACCGCGAGCTCGATCACAAAAACATCAATCAGGTGCTTCTAGACAATAAAGCAGGCGCTACGCTCGCTATGGAATATTTGATCGAACGCGGGCACCAGAAGATGTATATCGTTACCGGTCCGCCGGGATCCTTCGACTCCATGCAGAGAATGAAGGCCGTTAAACAGGCCCTGGACCGTGTAGATCACATCGAGTGGATCGAAATCGAGGGAGATTTCAAGAAAAGCGGCGGTGAAAAAGCGGCTAAACAAATCATAGCGGACTATAAGGATCCGGTAGCCGTATTCTGCCTAAATGATGAGATGGCCATCGGGCTTTGCAACCAGATAACCGAAAATTCTTCTCTGGTCATTGGCGAGCAGATTCATTTAATCGGCTTTGATAATATTGAGCTGACCCGCTATATGCAGCCGCGCTTGGCAACCATCGATTACTCCAAACGCAAGTGGGGGGCCCTTGCAGCCGAGCAGCTGATCAAGTTGATCGCTGGGGATACCGTTGAGAATGAACGCATCTACGTCACCCTGGTCGAAGGCGAATCGGTTGGATACGCCGTCAAATAATTTAACAGTACTGATATAAATATCTAAAGAGGGGTGTCCCAAAAGAAAATTTGGAACCCCCACAGCAATAAAGTAGGATGGTATTCGAAAGAAATTAAGGAGCTAAGCGATTTATTCTCGCTTAGCTCCTTGTCTTTTGGCGTCGACGGAGGCATTGACGACTTGAAATTCAGCAGGTCACCCGGCCTTCTCTCTATCCAACCTTATTAGCATTCGGCTTGCTTGAAGCAATCCCCTATAGCGGCAGGGTTTCCTTCGAAACGCCTCGCTGCCCGTCCACCTGTAAACGGCCGTCATCACCCAGGATGACGCTGCGGCTGATCCGGGCATGGACAACAAACGAGGCGAATGACAGCACCGCCGTGGCTGCGGCCAGCCAAGCCACCGGCGTCAATCCGCCGCCGTCATACATCGTGCCCATCGCGTACGGGCCAAGCACCCGCCCGGCTGCCCCCATTCCTCCGGCTACGCCGATGTAGAACGGAGCCGCCCGGCCGGCCCGCTCCGATATGAACGCCGGAATCGCCGGCGAGATCAGCATTTCGCCAAGGGTCGCCAGCACCATCGCCAGCACCATGCCCGGATAGCTGTGCATGGCGACGATGACAAGGTAGGCGGACAAATAGAATAAGGCGCTGACGGCCATCTGGCTGCTCTCCGTCCGGGCGAACCAGCGCTTGATCAGCTTGGTTACGGGCTGTGCCGCAAAGATCAGAATGCCGTTAAGCGTCCACAGATAGCCGTAAGCAGTCTTGGACATCCCTTCCGAAATGATGAAGGGCGACACGCCCGTGTTCCAGATGGAGTTGCCGAACCAGAGAAACAGCGAGCCAAGCCCCATATAGAGGTAAATGCGCGTGTGCCCGAGAAGTGCCCATGTCCCTGGCCCTGCTGCGAGGGGCGCCCTCAGCTTCGGGTGCCGGTCTTCCTGCTGCACGGCGCCGCCATCCAGCTTGGTCAGATAGGACAAGAAGAAGATTGCGAAGCCGAGCGAGGTCACGCCGTTCAGCACAAAGCTCAAGTGATACGAAATTTCCGCCAGAAATCCGCTCATGGCGGTGCCCAGGGCAACGCCGATATTATTCGCTACATAGATCACATTAAAGAGCTCCCCGCGCCGATCGGCAAACCGGAATCCGATAAACGCCTGGATCGCCGGCATCGATACGGCATTGCAAAAGCCGATGAAGCCCATCATCGCCACGAACAAGCCCCATAAGCCGTTAATGAACGGCAGGGTGAACAAACCCAGCGCATTCAAGAGGAGAGAGCCCACGATAAGCCGTTTCACGCCGACCCTGTGATACAAGCCCCCGCCCACCAGCTGACCGGCGATTCCTCCAAGCGATTGAATCAGGATGACGAAGCCTGCATCCTGCATGCTCCGTCCCAATTCGTCGAACACGTACATCGTGGTGAGCGGCCACATGAGCGAGCCGCCGGCCGAGGCCACGAGACTTGCCACAAGAAAACCTTTTACTTCCTTAGGGTACTGCTCCAACCATTTCATCGTCTCAATCTCCCAGCAGCCTCGCAAGCAGTATTCAGCAGTTAATGCCATGATCATTATCCAAATAAAAAAGCCCTTGGCGGGCTTGAATAGGTATCACTCGCAGGGCAATGGGCAGGATGCCACTCCCGCTTCTGCTGCAGCTTACATAACCTGTAACTTTGTGCTTGCCCAATCTCTAGTATCGCCGAAAGCGATGTAATTTCGCAAGCACATTTAGTGACGCTTTAATCGAGCAGCGAAACCGACATGGCTGTGATCCCCCGGATCCGCAGATGCGTTCCGGCTTCATGCCCAGACCATCGTCGATGACCCGGTAGAGGATCGTGTCCCCCTCCTTCTTCACCAGCACCCGGATATGAATCCGGTCTCCGCTCCAAGCATGCTTCAGCGTATTTTCGATGAATGGCTGCAAAATCAGCTTGACGGTCTCGTAGGGCCAGATGTCCGGATCGATGTCGAAGGCAACCTCCATGCGCCTACCGTATTTCACCTTCTGGATATCCAGATAAGCCGAAGCCTGTTCGATCTCCGCGGCGATCGGGATCATCGTTCGGCCGGAATTCAGCGTCAGCCGGTAAAACTGCGCCAGCTGGACCACCATCTGCTGAAGCTTCTCCGTCTCGCCGAACTTGGCCAGCTGATTGATGGACGACAGCGTGTTATACAAGAAATGCGGATTGATCTGCGCCTGCAGCATCTCCAGCTCCGCCTCCTTCTTCTGAAGCTGGGTAAGATACACCTTATTGATAAGCGCTTCGATATCTTCCCCCATGGCGTTGAGCGCATCGGCGATCTGCGGAAATTCTCCCCGTCCCCGGTATTTGATCCGCTTGTTCAGGTTTCCTTCCCGAAAGGCGTTCAGCACGGATACGATCTTCGTAATTCGAATGGACAGATACCGGGACATGAGAAATCCCGTCAGGACGAATAGAATGACGCACACCAAACAGATAAGAATAAAGACGGTGCGTACGCGCTTGGCCTCCTGCTCGATAATGTGAAGCGGGACCTCCGCAACGAGCCTCCAGGACTGCTGGGGAAGCTGTTCCTCCAAGACCAAAGCATTGTTCTTGGCGTCTGCCGCCGGTAGCGGGTCCATACCGGTTTTAAGACCATGGGCTTGAACGCCCCCGCCCGGTCTCCCGGAGGAATAAAGGACGTTCCCGGAGGCATCGACCACCGTCAGCGTGCTGCCTTCTCCCAGCTTCTTGTAATCTACGCTTTCGAACAACTCGGACAGGCGGACGCTGAACCGCATGATTCCCACTTCCTTGATCTCGAGCAGGTTCCCCATATCCACGATCCGCCGGATCAGCGAAATTCTGCCGTCCGTTTGATCCTCCTCGACCTGCCGCCACAGCATGGTTTTGTTGTAGCTCTCTTCAGGAAGCTCTTCATACCAGCGCTTATTATAAATGCGATCCATATGATAGACATTGTAGGTTTGTTCACTGTAATCTTCGCGTCCTCCCCACAGCCGGTATATTTCGTCCAAGCTCTTATTATGGAAGTATACGGACAGCCTTAGATTCAGTCCGATTGCTTTGGAGGCGCTTTCCAATTTCGGGATGATGACCTTATTCATCCGGTTATAATTGTCCATCCGCTCGTCCATCCGCTTCACGCTTTGGATCAGGCTCGAGTCATTGTATAAAGTCGCGGAGGTTTGAACGATATCATCGACCTTGTAAGCCACATTATCCCGGATCTGTGCCAGCGTCCCCTGAATATTCTTCCGGGTCTGCCTCCGCATGCTCTCGTCGTACATGGTCTGGGATATATAAAAGTTCGCGGAAACCAAAAGGATAATAAACGCCAGATACGACAGCATCAGCTTGTAACCGATCGGTATGTATCCCGTCCCGCTGCCTTTGCGTTGTCCGGGTTGAAGGAATCGGCGGATCATTCGCTTTCTCTCTTTCGGTATTCCAGCGGTGTGATGCCGAATTTTTCCTTAAACTGCCTGCTGAAATAAGGAAGATACCGGTACCCCACCTGATCGGCCACTTCATAGATTTTCATGCCGGGCTGCTTTAACAGCTCGCAGGCCTTCTCCATCCGAAGCTGCACCAGCAGCTCATTGAACGTATGGCCCGATTTTTCCTTGATTAAATACCCGATATGGCTCGGTGAAAAGGAAAAATGCTGGGCGATATCCCGAATGGTGATATTTTCGCTCATATGCTCCTTGATAAAGCTGATCACGCTCCGGATGAACTTGCTGTCCTTGCTGTTTGCCTTCTCATACAGCTTCTCCGATATTTCGAACATGCGCCGGACCAGCCAGCCCCGGATATCGTTCACCGTCTCAAACTGCATCAGAATATCCAAGTGCTGCATCTCCATGCCGAGCAATTCGAACAAATCCTCATCTTTGCTGCTTAGATATTGATCAAGCTTCCAGATAATATAGCTGGACATATTGTGTACGGTAAATCGGGAACGCAGTCTCTTGACCGAATCAAACCATTTATCGAGCTCATCGCAAATCCGGACCAGCTCGTAATCCTCCATAGCAGCAAGCAGGCTCTTCATCCGTTCATCCAGCATCCGGGCATCCAGCATGGCCGGCTCGGCCCGTACATCCTCGTACTTGATCACAGTGCCCTTGCCCAAAAACATTTTGCCCTCCACCGCCTCCACGGCCTGCCTGTGCGATGCTTGAAGATCATCCGGCCCTTTAGCGGTTCCGCCGATTCCAGCGGTGACGGTTGCAGGCAATTGCCGCCGGATCCGGTCAACCAAGTCCCGTACCATAGCGTCGGACTCGGCTTCCTCCAACAGCAGCGCGATCCGCTGGGAGGACAGCTTGCACCAAGTGACGATCCCGAGGGCCAATACGCTGTCCTGCACATGCTGCAAAAACTTGCGGGTCGTCTCCCGCTGCGAGGACATCCCTCCCGCCTGCTCCCACGGCAAATTGTCCAGCTCGATGACCGCTACCCGCACCGGCCAATGCATCCGGTCAAGCCCGTACGATACCATCTGTTTGGCCAGTGCTTCGCTGTCATCACTGTCCTCCCGTTCCAGCAGCCTTATCAGAATGTCGCTTTTGACAATCGGGATCATTTCCTGATAGGCCGTTTCCACTTCGCGCTGCTTGATCTCTTCATCCAAATCCCGCTTTGCTTTCAATAAAGAGGATACAAGCTCGCTATCGTTCATTGGCTTCAGAACATAGCTGTATGCCTTGAGGGATAACGCCTGCTGAACATAACTGAACTCCTGATAGCCGCTGACGAATATGATCCGGATGCTCGGCTTGCGTTCAAGCGCGATTCGGGCCAGCTCAAGCCCCGACATATAAGGCATATTTACGTCACTGACAAAGATGTCGATGTCTTCCTTCTCAATGATGTCGCATGCCGACAAGGCGTTGTTCACGCTCCCCCTCACCACCATATTCAGGTCGGACCAAGGGATAAACCTCCTCATTCCCTCCAAATCAAGCTCCTCATCATCGACCAATAGAACCTTATACATGCCATCCCCCCTGTTCGAAATCGATCACAAAAGGAGGCCGCGGCGCTTCTTCGAAAGCCGCTGTGCTTTCCTGCCTGCGCCTGCTCCTCGCTCTTCCCTCTTCCCTCATCTCTCTCTGCCTGTAAATTCCGTGATGTGTGACGCTCTCTTGCCGAAACCGGCAGTTACGTCTAACCACAAAGCCCTGTCTTTTGAAGCATCCTCCATCAAAACGGAGATATCCCAAAGAATCCACCCGCGGATTCTTTGGGACGTTGGGATAAGAATGGATAATATGTCCAGCAAGAGAAACTAGATTATTTCTGCATTTTGGCGAGGTTTTCTTGCCATTTGACCGTACGCCATTCCAGGAGCCTGTCATAACCCAGATCCATCAAGTCTTTATTGCCCTGGTCGAGGATTTTGTCGACTTCCTCGTCGCTTGCAGCCATGGACGACTTGGCATAGATCTCAAGGAACAATTCATCCACCGAAGTCCGGATAATGCCTTCCTCGGAATCGGTTGGCGGATTCAGTCCGGTAAACTCGGTCACATTCAATTGAGTCGGCCAGGTGATGGTCTGCTGATAACGTGCGACCCAGTCCTGCTCCTCAACCGGAAGGCTCTCCATGTACTTCCATTTGGCAGGGTCGATATAGCTGGTATTGCCCACGAACATCACTTTATCATTCTTGGTTTGAATCTCCGCCACTTCTTTCGGATCATAGTTCTCCGTGAAGTTCGGCTTGCCTTCTTCATCAAATCCTTTCCAGTTCTTCCCTTCCGGACCGAAGAACTGGACATTCATGCCTTCAGGTCCGGTATACCAATCAAGGAATGCAAAAATGGCTTCAGGGTCTTCGGCAGCCGTCGTGATATAAGCGGCATTCCAGCCGAAGCTGGTATACGTTCCCGGGTAAATTTTGTTCTTATCCAAGCCTTCCTTCCGGATCGGCCAAATCATGAAGTAGCCGGCATTCGGATCCGTCTTGGTTAATTCCTTGTGCGCCTCGCTGGCGAAGAGCGTAGGGTTCGCCGAAGCATAGACGGCTACTCTTCCGGTCATGACCTTCTCCTTAACCTGATCCTCCGTCTGGTTGAACGCATCCTGGGAGATCAGCTTTTCCCGGTACAGCTTGGAAATATATTTCTGGGCTTCGCGGAATACCGGATCGGTTAGCAGCGATGTCAGCTTGCCGTCTTTCGGAACCGCCAGCAGATTCGCGTTCAGGTTCGTGTAGCTTGCTCCTTCTCCAAACGCAGTGTACAGCACGCCCAAGCCTTGTCTTTCCTGGGCCCGATGCGGCTCGAACGGAACCACTTGGTCTCCGTACTTTTCTTTTACCTTGACCAGGTAGTTGTAGAGATCGTCGGTTGTTTCCAGTTTGGGTGAACCAAGCTCCTCATAGATTTTCTTGTTCACGGCATATCCCGCATTTCCGAAAGGACGGGAGGAGTACCAGTTCGGAAAGCGGTACAGCTTGCCGTCTGCCGAACGGAGCAGGTTCAAATCATCTCCCATCCAGGTCTTCAGATTCGTGTACTTATCCAGATAATCATCATAAGGAACTAGCTTGCCGGCCTTCTCCAGCCGGTCCATATCCGGGTGGTCCCGGTCCGTCCAGATCATGTCAGGCAGATCATCGGAGGCCATCATGGCGCTCAGCTTTTGCGTATGGGCTCCGGCAGCTTTGATCATATCAATCTTGACCTGCTTCTCCTCGCTGAGATATTTACCGATCGGCGTGCTTTCCCATTTAGGGAAGTCGGTATCCTGGTAATGGGCGTATGCGCTGAACTGGAGCGGCTTCTCTCCCAGCACCCACTTATCTTCTGTATTTTCTTTAGGCGGTTCATTCGGCTGTTCATTGGTCTTCGGTGGATTGTTTGTTGGCGGCGGCGAGCCTTCGTTGGACTTGGTGCATCCCGTCATGACGGTAACGAGCACCAGCAGCGCCGATGCCATGACCAGGAGCGGCTTTTTCATCTTGCTCATTCTCTTAACCCCTCTCATTCTCGAATTATATATGTTCAAAGCTGTTCGCCTTAAACCGATGCCAGGATTACTCTTTCAGCGAGCCTACGAGCACGCCCTTGACAAAATACTTCTGTACGAAAGGGTACACGAGGATAATCGGAGCGGTGACCACGATCATCATCGCCATCGTCAGCGATTTCGAGCTGGTGTTCTTGGAGCTTTCGATCAACGCAAGCGCGCTGCTGTCAATAGCGGAGCTTTGCGCTGTTTTGATATTAGCGTTCAGGGTCTCCCGCAATATCGTCTGGATCGGCAGCAAATCCTCGTTGGTGATATAGATGCTTGGCAGGAACCAGTCGTTCCAGTGACCGACCGCCGTGAGCAGCGCCAAGGTCGCGATGACCGGTCCCGAGAGCGGAAGAACGATCCTGAAAAAGGTCCCCCAATTGCTGCACCCGTCAATATGCGCAGACTCTTCCAGGCCGACCGGCAGCCCTTTAAAGAACGTGCGGAAGATGATCATATTCCAGACGCTAACCATAGAAGGAATGATAAACACCAGGAACGTATCCATCAGGCCGAGGGACCGGATCAGGAGGTATGTCGGGATCAAGCCTCCGCTAAAGTACAGGGTGAATATAAAGAAGGTCATGTAGAAGCTCCTACCATACAAATAAGAGCGGGTCATTCCGTATGCCACGATAGCCGTCATCAGAATCGAGGTGGCGGTTCCGACGACCGTCCGGGCGATCGAGATCATAAACCCGTTGATCAGACGATCATCCTGCAGGATCACCTGGTAATTCTCCAGCGTGAATTGACGCGGCCAGAACGTGATGCCTCCTTTGGAGGTATCCACGCCGACGTTGAAGGAGATCGCCACCGCGTTCCAGAATGGATAGAGCGCTGAGAAGGCCAATAAACCAAGCAGAACGTATATGACGGCAAGCATGACCTTGTCTCCGAAGCTGATTCTTTTTAACATGCTGTACCTCCTAAGCTTGCGAATCTTACCACAGACTGTTGCCGGATCGGCGGGCCATGTAGTTGGCAATCGTCAAGAGCGTGACGCTGACGATGGCTTTGAATAGCCCGATGGCGACAGCATAGGAATAGCGGTGTGTGCCTAGCCCCACGCGGTAGACGTACGTATCGATAACATCGGACACCGGCCTCAGCACCGGATTCGTTGCGAGAAGCAGGATATCCTCAAATCCCGCATTGACCAGGTTGCCAATGGCAAGAATCATGAAAATAATGACAACCGGCATGATGGAAGGCAGCGTAATGTTGAAAATCTGCTTGAATTTGCTTGCGCCGTCGATATCGGCTGCTTCATACAGTGCCGGGTCGATCCCTGCGATGGCAGCCATAAACACAATGGAGTTGAACCCGATTTCCTTCCACACATTCGCCGAGATTAGAATCGACCAGAAATATTCCTTCATGCCGAGGAAGTTAACCGGCTCGTTGATCAAACCTACGCTTTTCAGAAGCATGTTGACGCTTCCATTCTCTGTGGACAGCATCGACATCGTCAGACCGGCCACGATGACCCAAGATAGAAAATGAGGCAAATAGGTAAGCGTCTGGACCGTCCGTTTAAAGAACATATGGCGGACTTCGTTCAGCATAAGCGCCAGCAAAATCGGTGCCGGGAAGCCGATAAAGAACTTTAGCAAACTGATGACGAGGGTATTGCGGATCAGCCGCTCAAACTCCGGCGCGTTGAAGAAGGCTTCGAAATGCTTGAAACCGACCCATGGATTCTCCCAAATTCTCGAGCCCGTAAACAGGTTGTAATCCATAAATCCGGTAATCACCCCGTACATCGGCAAATACGAGAATATGAAGACGAGGATGACTCCGGGAATGACCATAAGCTGGACATCCCATTGTTTCATGAAGCGGAGCAAGATGCTGGAGCTGTGGATTCGGGGCCCCGGGGTAACCGTTGCCGGCCGCTGTTTCGGTGCAGATTGGGACATGTTGTTCCTCCCGCTTGAAAAATATAGTCAAGGCGCATGCGAACATCCTTGTGACACACGTTAACGCCAGCCTAAGGGCTGCGGTCTTTCGGACTTAAGGACATTCTAACCTTGGCGATGGGGTGAAACTATATAACAAACCCGCGATTTTTTATACTTCTGACGGATGATCGGTACGGACACAGCTTGAAAAAGTATAAAGTCTGCCTGCCCACGGCATAAAAAAAGATGCCGCCTAATGATAGACGGCATCTTGATCTTATCAATTACTTTTTTTGTATCGGTTAAATGGATCGTTTCAGGGCATTGCCCATCGCATTTGAAGCACTGCACCCCGCGCATTCATTTAGCTCCGTACCGCTTACGGCATTCGCGCATATTCCGATATCGGGGAGAGGCCTCCCCTTCGGCTTATGTGCGCTTGATCTCGACAACGGTCGAGAAGAAGGTTGCCCCCTCACCCATGTCTGCCAGCCTGTCCGGCGTAAGGGCATTGGCCCGCTGCTTCCGGCCCTCGCCTTCCCACCAGAGGCCTTGGCTGACCACGGTGCCCGGCAGCATCTTATCCACCACTTTGGCGCGAGCCTCGTAGGTTCCGCGATCGTTGAACACAACGACCGGATCGCCGTCGGCAATCCCGCGCTGCTCCGCATCCTCGGGATGGATCTGGAGCGTCGGCTCCTTCTCCATCTTCTGATGCTTCTCGACATTGGCAAAGGTCGAGTTCAAGAAATTGTGGTTCGGCGGGGAAATGAACATCAGCGGATACCGGTTCCCCCGTCCGCGCCGCACCCCGTCATAGCCTTCCTTCAGCGGCACATAGGTCGGCAGCGGCGGAAGCTTGGCTTCCGCCAGTCTGGCCGAATACAGCTCGATCCGTCCCGAAGGGGTCGGAAGCCGGTCCAGGAAGCTCTCGAGAGGCGTCATGTCCAGCTTGACATGGCGCTCTGCCTTCAGCCTGTCCAGGGTCACTCCGTTTAAATACGGATTATCGGGATTATCAAGCGCACGGGCAATCATCTCTTCTTCCGATTCCCGGAAGGCTTCTTCCTCAAATCCCATTGCCCGGCCGAGCAGGGAGAACAGCTCAACATTGCTCTTGCTTTCCCCCTGCGCCGGAATAACCGGCTCCTGAAGCTGAACGTATTGGTGCCAGTACGAGGCGTACAGGTCCGTGCTTTCAAAGGAGGAGGTGGCCGGCAATACGATATCCGCATACTTGGCCGTGTCCGTCATGAATAAATCGTGAACGACCGTGAACAGATCCTCCCGTGCAAAACCCTCTTTCACGCGCTCCGTATCCGGAGCAACCACCAGCGGGTTGCTGCAATAGACGAATACCGAGCGGATCGGCTTCTCGGTCATGGCCAGCGCTTCCCCGATCCGGTTCATATTAATCGTGCGCGCACCCGGGTTCGGCCGCAGATCCGGCCGTTCCAAAGCCTCGCTGTTCATGCTGTTGTAACCCCCGTTTGATTTGGCGGCCCCGCCGCCCCGCTTGAGCCACTGCCCGGTCAGCGCCGGCAGGGCCGCAATGCTCCGCACCGTCATGCCGCCGTTATCATGATGCTGCAGACCGTTGCCGATGTGAATGTAAGACACGCCGGCACGGCCGTACAGCTCGGCCAGCTTCGCCACATCGTCGGCCGGAATGCCCGTTACGGAAGACACGTATTCCGGCGTGTACGTCTTCACATGCTCCCTCAGCTCCTCATGGCCGATCGTATAACGTTCCATGAACGCCTCATCCACCAGCCCGTCCCGGAACAGGACGTGCATGATCCCGACGGCAAGCGCGGCATCCGTACCGGGATACAGCGGAATGAACCAATCCGCCCATTGGCCGGTCTGATTTTTATGAACATCGATGACGACGACCTTCGCACCCCGCTTGCGGGCTTTTTCGGCGAGCACCACCTGATGCATGTTCGTGCTGACGATATTGCCGCCCCAGACGATGATCACATCGGCGTTCACCGTGTCTTCAGGGACCGTCCCCCCGTTGAAGCCCATGACCGATTTCCAGCCTTCGTTTCCGGCCGAATTGCAAATGGACTGCTTCAGCTTGCTGGCGCCCAGCCTGTTGAAGAAGCGGCGGTCCATGCCGTCTACGCTCAAGATGCCCATGTTCCCGTAGAAGCTGTAAGGCAGGATGCTTTCCGGACCATCCGATGCAATCAGCGCCTTGTACCGGTCCGCGATTTCCCGGATCGCCTCGTCCCAGCTGATCCGCTCAAATGAGCCGGCCCCTTTCGGGCCGGTCCGGCGCAGCGGATACAGGACACGCTCCGGATGGTATACCCGGTGAGCCATATTGCGGACTTTATTGCAGATCGCGCCTTGCGTGATCGGATGGTCGGGGTTGCCTGTAACCTTTACGATTTTCCCGTTCTCTTTATGCAGCAGCAGGCTGCAAGTATCCGGACAATCCAGCGGGCAAACCGCCGGAAATACGCCGTGTTTCTGATGAATCAATTTGTCCTCTCCCCCTTGTCCTCCAGCCTCTTTCGTATCCCCTTATCTTAAAAAAAATCAGCCTTATCGTAAAGTCATACATTTTTTTCTAAAGATGTGATTCACCCCTCGAACTCCCGGGTATATTTCTATCAAGAGCAAGGATGAGAAACCCAGACCCTTTCTCCTCCTCGCCATATCATGGACCACTCCCAAAAATTCGCCATGCATGTATCTCCTCCCCCGAGATACGGCATGGCGAATTTACATTACGGCCGGCTCAAGAAGCGGCCGCGAATGCTCTCTTCGGCTTGCTTCTTCGATAGGAGCATCCTCTTTTATCTGCACGCCTACCTTTTCCCCTCACCGCGTTTTCTGCTTTCCCTACCGCGCTTTCAGTTTCCAAATCTTCGCATTCAGCGATTTATTGCGTAAATCTGCAAAATAATGATCCCGCGAAAGTCCGTATCCTATGTAATCGCTTACTTATGGATCATTCGGTTCCTTACTGCCGAAAATAGCGGCAAAAGGCCGTTTTACAATCGAATGCCGCAGGCGTAATATACTATTCAGATTTCAAATCCAATATAATCTCACAGTTGATTCGCCGAATTTCCAGAGAGGAAAATGGGGGAACCGAAGCGTATGCCTGCCGATGCGGCAGCCATACTATGGGGTGAATCCTGAATAACCGCGGCCGGTCCCGCGCGGCATCAGGTAGGGCGACTCTCGCGCCCGAATCCGACAGCTAACCTCGTAGGCGTTAATGGGAGGGTTGTGAACTTGTGCAAAAAACACAGGCTCTAACCTGTGTTTTTTCTATGCCAAAAATCGAAAAATCGAAATGGAGATGCATCCCATGCCCGGCCCTTGACCATTCACCCAAGCCACATAGCTTTATGCTTTTTTGGGGAGAACGACCCAAAATCCAAATCGAATCGGTGGTGAAACACGATGCTATCTTCCATCAAGCGCTTCCTCATCGGAAGACCGCTCAAATCCAATGAATTAGGCGATCAAAAATTGAATAAAACCAAGGCCCTGGCGATTTTGTCATCCGATGCCCTGTCATCCGTCGCCTACGGCCCCGAGCAAATCCTGCTGGTGCTGATGACTGTCGGCGCGGCTGCCTATTGGTATTCCATCCCGATCGCCATCGGCGTTCTCGTCTTATTGCTGGCGCTGATCCTATCGTACAGACAGATCATCTTCTCTTATCCGCAGGGCGGTGGAGCCTATGTCGTGTCGAAACGGAATCTGGGCATGTATCCAGGCCTCGTTGCCGGAGGCTCCTTGCTCGTCGACTATATCCTAACCGTTGCGGTCAGCGTATCGGCCGGGACGGATGCGATTACGTCGGCTTTTCCCGAGCTTCGTCCCTATAACGTCGGGATCGCCGTGCTGTTCGTCCTGTTTCTTACTGTGCTGAACTTGCGGGGCGTGACGGAATCCGCCTCGATCCTGGCCTATCCGGTCTACCTGTTCGTGCTGGCCTTGTTTATTCTGATCGGCGTCGGTCTCTACGATATTGCAACCGGCCACGCTTCGCCGGACCTGCACACCAAGATCGGCACGCCCGTCGCCGGACTGAGCCTGTTTCTGCTCCTGCGGGCGTTCGCTTCAGGCAGCTCCGCGCTGACCGGGGTCGAAGCCATATCCAACGCCATCCCGAACTTCAAGGAGCCCGCGCCGAACAACGCCGCCAAAACCCTGGCCGCGATGGGCTCCCTGCTCGCCCTGTTATTTTCAGGGATCGTATTCCTGGCCTATTATTACGGGGTCAGCCCCAGCGAAGAGGTGACGGTTGTCTCCCAAATCGCCGAGCATACCTTCGGCCGGAACGCGCTGTATTATTTCATTCAGGGGACTACTGCGTTAATCCTGATCCTGGCCGCCAACACGGGGTATTCGGCATTTCCTCTGCTGGCCGTCAACCTGGCAAAGGATAAGTTCATCCCGCGAATGTTCACGGTCCGGGGGGACCGCTTGGGGTATTCCAACGGCATCATCATCCTTGGCCTTCTGTCCATCGTGCTGATCGTGGCCTTCGAGGGCAAAACCGAGCATCTGATCCCGTTGTACGCCGTCGGCGTATTCATTCCGTTTACTTTGTCGCAGACGGGAATGATGGTGAAGTGGATTCGCGAGAAGCCTCAAGGCTGGATCCCCAAGCTGGTCATTAACACGACGGGGGCTGTTATCAGCTTTGCGGTAACGTTGATCTTTTTCTTCACGAAATTTGCCCAGGTGTGGTCGGTGCTTCTGTTTCTGCCGCTTATCATCTGGATTTTCACCCGGATTCGGAGTCACTATGAAGCGGTCGCCGATCAGCTGCGGATTACGACCTGCGAGCCGGCAAAGCCGATCGAAGGCAACATTATTATCGTGCCGGTAGCCGGCATTACGCATGTGGTGGAGAACTCGCTCAATTATGCCAAATCGCTGTCCGCTGACCAAATCATCGCCGTTTACGTGAATTTTGAACGGGAAGACCAGATTGCTTTCGAGGAAAAATGGAAGAAGTGGCAGCCGGACGTCCGGCTGGTGACGCTGCATTCGCCATACCGAAGCATCATCTCGCCGCTCACTAAATTCATCGACACGGTACAGCGCAAGGCCAGCGAGTCCGACTACCAGGTGACGGTCGTCATTCCACAGTTCATTCCAAAGAAGGGGTGGCACAACTTCCTGCACAATCAGTCGAGCTTGCTCATTCGCGCTCATCTGCTTTACCGGCGGGATGTTATTCTTACAACGGTTCCTTATCATTTGAAGAAATAGCTGCAGCCCGGACCCATGGCGGGGACGGGCTTTTTTCTGCCTTTGCATCCGGTTCGCTTCCCACATCCGCTCCCAAGCGGCTGATGCTGATTCTTCTGAGATGGATTGGGAAGAGACTGGTAATTTACCGAAGGAAAGCGTACGCGCATGGCCGCCAACACCTTCGACATAGGCTTTTTTCTGGGGACAGGCAGCCTTAGGCTTTCAAAGCGTCTTATTTTTCTTTATAATGTCGGAATGGATGGGTCATGCATCGGGGAAATCTATCTAAATAAACATCTAGGAGACTCCATTTATGAGCTTGAAACACAATCTGCTTCGCAAGAAGCCGATTCCGCCTTTGACAGGCGGAGAAGTGCGTTCCGCATTGAAGAAACAGCTCGGCGTCATGGACTTGATCGTCCTTGGCGTCGGTTCTATCGTGGGAACGGGAATTTTCGTATTAACCGGCGTGACGGCCGCCACCCATGCCGGTCCGGGACTGATCTTGTCATTCCTCCTGGCAGGGCTGGTATGCGCCTTCTGCGCACTATGCTATGCCGAATTCGCCTCCACCGTGCCGGTAGCCGGCAGCGCGTATACGTACAGCTACTCCGCCTTTGGGGAAGGCCTCGCTTGGCTGATGGGCTGGGATTTGCTCCTGGAATACGGCTTTGCAAGCGCCCTCGTATCCAGCAGCTGGTCGGGGTATGTGCAGAGCATTCTGTCCGGGTTCAATATTCATCTTCCTGTTGCCATTACAAGTGCCTTCAATCCTGCGAAGGGCACATACGTGGATGTGCCGGCGATCGTCATCGCGCTGTTGATTACATGGATCGTATCCCGGGGTGCGAAGGAATCGACCCGGCTCAACACCATCATGGTATATCTGAAGATAGCCGTCATCGTTCTGTTCATCGGTGTCGGAGTTTTCTACGTGAAGCCGGACAACTGGACGCCGTTCCTTCCGTTCGGCATCGAAGGGGTCATGACGGGGGCGGCCATCGCCTTCCTCGCATATATCGGCTTCGACGTCATCGCCACAGCTGCGGAGGAAGTGAAGCAGCCTCAGAAAAGCCTGCCAGTCGCCATATTAGGCTCTCTGCTTATCGTTGCCATCCTATACATTGCCGTTACGGCGGTATTAACCGGCCTTGTACCGTATCATCTCTTGAACGTGAAAGACCCTGTCGCCTTCGCGCTGCTGTATATTGAGCAGGACTGGATGTCCTACTTCATCTCGCTCGGAGCCCTCGCCGGCCTGACCACCGTCCTCATGGGGGTATTGTTCGGTCAATCCCGGCTGCTGTACGCACTCGGTCGGGACGGCTTGCTCCCGAAACGGATGAGCTCGGTCAATCCGAAGACGAAGTCGCCCGTATTCAGCACTTGGGTATCCGGCATCTGCATCGCGGCGCTGTCGGGCTTCGTTCCGCTTGGAAACCTGGCGGACCTGGCCAGCATCGGCACGCTGTTCGCCTTTATTACCGTTTCGCTAGGCATCATTGTCCTGCGCAAGACGCACCCTAACCTGAAGCGGACCTTTCGCGTGCCGCTGGTTCCATGGCTGCCTTTAATCGCCACGCTCAGCTGCTTGTACCTGCTCACGACGCTGCAGCGGATCACCTGGATCGGGTTCATCGTCTGGATCGGGCTCGGCATCATTATCTACGCCGTGTATGGTTACAGGCACAGCTCGCTGCGCCAAGACGCAGCACCAGACGAATCCTGACTTCGAGTGAACGTCTTGCGCGCTACCATAGATTAAACCAGCCTTGACCTCATCATTAACGAAGAGAAGAAGGGACTCTCCCGTAAGGTCCATTGACCTGGGACAGTCCCTTCTCTTTTCTTATAAGTAAGTTGTTGAGCTGAGCGCTCTAGGATTCCATCACGCCTTTAGGGGCAGCCGTCGGCCCGGCAGGCATGCCTTCAACCGGCACCTTGGCGGCGGGAAGCTTTATGCTGACGAACGAGGATACCAGGAATATGGCTCCTGCCGTGAAATATACCGCAACGATCGACGATGCCGCCATATACCATCCCGTCAGTCCGGAGCCGATCAGCAGCATGCCGGTAAAGACCGGCGTCATGACGCCATTGAGACGCCCGATATATTGTTCATCAACCTGCCGCATCATCAGCGCCATCAAGACGGTTTGCGCCAGCGCCATCAGCACGCCCGTAACAAAACGCATGGCACCGGTCAGGAGCGGCCACTTCGACAGTACTTCGATGCATGTGGACACCCCCAGGAAGGCAAGGCCAGCAAACAGAAGATACGAGCCTTTCACCCTCCCGGCGATGACGGCAGCAATAATCCCCCCGATCAGCATCCCTGCACCCTCAAGCGCGGTAAACCACTGCACGCTGGTCATATCCAGCATCAACCGCTCGGTGATGACAAAGATATCGAGCGGCTGGACAAGTCCCGCCCCGAGCGCCAGAAGAACATAAACCACCAACAGCACCTTCAGCCATCCGGTACGGCCGATGTAGCGGAAGCCCTCCTTCAGTTCTTCTGTAAAAGAGCTTGCAGATTCGGCCCTATCCGCTGCTTCATCCACATGCGAGGGGAGGAATGCCAATACGGCGGCAGAGCCGGCAAATATGACAAGCAGACCAATCAGTGACGCTTCGAGGCCGAAGGCTTGATAGATCGTCGTCCCGATCATCGGCCCTAGAATAATGAACAGCGACATGAGCGTCTGGGACAATGCCGTCGCCGACGAGACATGCTCATCCGGCAAGCAGCGCTTGATGATCTTGAACGAGGACGGCTGGGAGAATTGGGAGACAACGGCCGAGATCAGCGTCACGGCGAAGGCCGCCTGCCAATATCCTGCAAATACGACGAACAGGATGAGCAGCACGGATAAGAAACTCAGGATGTCCCCCCAAATCATCGTGCGCTTCGGCCGCCAGCGGTCGGCTAGTACGCCGCCGATAATCGAAACCAGAAAGATCGGCGCATATTCAATAACGGTCAGAAGCGATATGGCTACCGGGTTATGATGGCTTTTCTCCATAATGAAGTAGAGCAGCGCCATGTTGCGGATCCAGATGCCGATGTTCTGCAGGACATCCGAAATCGTGAGCAGTACAAATGCTTTGTTGCGAAACAGATGCTTCATTGTTCATGCCCCCTTAGTTGAAACCGACTAGTCGGTTTATTTATATTCATAAAAGCACGGAGCATGCCTTCGCATGTTCCTATGCTTTATCAAAAGAAGCTTGGTCATCCGGTCAGTCCTCGGCTCGCCCAGTCATCACCCCTTGCAGAAAAATGCTGACGCCCTTCCGGTACAGCATGCGCAATTCCTCTTGTGACCGTTCATAGAACGTGGTCGACAAGCCGTCGAGAAGGGATCCGAATATAACGGATACTTCCTCGATATCCTCCGGAGAAATGATTCCTTGATCGGCACCCTCCTCCAGGATTTCCAGGTACAGGGCCCGCGGCCCCTGCAGGATCGCCAGCAATTTATTCAGCAGCGTATTGTCATTCGGCTGGTTGATGTAAAATTCCTCTGCAACCTTCGTGAGCGGGTTTTGAAAATCATCGACCATATGATCAGCGATCCCATACAGCTTCTCTTCAAAGCTTCCGTACTTCGCCTTCTTCTCGTGCCATGCTTCCATCCATTCCTGATTCTGTTTGGCAAGTAGCTGGATAAAGAGATCCTCCTTGCTGTCAAAATGGTAATAGATGCTGCCCTTGCTGGCACCGGTAAACTTGACCAATTCGTCCATGGACGTTGCCGCATATCCGCGCTGGATGAAGAGCATCTTCGCTTTCTCCAGAATAAGGTCCCGCTTCCGTTGAGCTTTCTCTGTTGCCATCGAAAAGCACTCCTTGCTACAATGAATTGCCGTTACGGACAAGGTCCTGCAGCCCTTCTTGGGTGGAACCAGAGCCCGATTTATCGCCATTGTTCAAACCAATTCGTTGATTTCAGAAAAAAACCGACTATGCGGTTTAATTTCATCCATCATACCCCAACCCTCCCGCAATGTAAAGGAAAGGCCTGAATAACTAGAACAGGAGGGCTTTCGTTTTATCGAAAACCCTCCTGTCATCGTGCTGCCTACATTCTTAGCTATGATTCGTCTTATTCCAAATTCCAGACAGCTCTGTCCATCTTCATCGGATCCCCGAAGCTCAGCTGCAGACCTTTGGCATCTTTAGCTACCTCATAGGAAATTTCACCCTTCAGCTCCTCCCCGGGTGCTATGGTTCCATCGAGGGTCTGCACATCCGAGGAGATCGCCGGCGTATAGTGCACCTCCTGGTCATCTGTCAGCGCAAACGATAAGGCGGACGAAATGACCACCGGCTCGGTTCCGTTATTTTTAACGGTTAGATCGACAACCTTGAACATATTGCCATCCTGGGGCTTTTTATAATCGTCCCCTTCCGATTCCCGCAATCCGTTCAGCGTAATCACGATTCCGTAATAGTCGATCCTATCGCCGACAACGCCTGTCTCGCCGGCACTCAGCTTCTTGCCACCGTCCGGCGTAGCGGTCTGATCCTCTTGGGGCTTGGCTGAAGGGTCTTCAGCGGACCCTGAGGCATTGCCTGAATCGCCGCCTCCGCTTACGGCAGGGGGCTGTTCCGCCGGCGGAGCAGCCTGATCATTCGAGCAGGCTCCAATAAGCAGCATCGTCAGTATTGCAGCCGAAATTTTTATCATCATCGGATTCATCCTCATTCATATTACCTCCTATCGCAGTCATGGCTTGATTAGAATCTTTCCTTAATCCTGAACTTAAATAGTTTCGCCATGCATTCGCAAAATCCTGCATAAACACGAAAAAGCCCCCTGGAAAGGGGGGCTTCGAAGGGATGAGTTATACGTGCACAGGTGTCTCGGTTTGGATTTCAGGCAGCGCCTGCAATCCCGCCGTATTCAGGAAGTTCCACGGCTTGTTGTAATGCGGCTGGAAGAAGAAATCGATAAAGGCCAGCTGGTCAATCGTCATCCGGTTCTGGATGCATACCGACAGCGTGTTGATCGACTGGGTCAAGTCTGCCTTGGAAATCACTTGGGCACCGATTACGCGGCGGGTTTCCGTCTCATATACGACCTTCAATGTTACCGATTCAGACGTCGGCATAAATTCCGGACGGTAATGATCGGTGATCGTTACGGCTTCGACCTGAAGTCCTTCATCCTTAGCGGCTCCTTCCGTCAGCCCAGTGGACGCGATGTTATGCTCATAAATTTTGAGGCCCGAGGTGCCTTGCGTCCCCATATAAGGGGTGGTGTGCTTCACCAAATTGCGGGCAACCAGCGTCCCCATCCGCACGGCGTTCGTCGCCAGCGGAATGTACATCATCTTGCCTGTCGGGTTATAGAGCACCGAGCAGCAATCGCCCGCTGCATAGACATCTGGCTTATTGGTCTGCATGTACGAGTTCACAACGATGGCTCCGTTGTCGAGCATGTCGACCTGTCCTTTAAACAGCCCTGTGTTCGGACGGAAGCCGATGCAGAGGATGACCAGATCCGTTTGGATTTCTCCCTTGTCGGTAATCACCTTGTTTACTTTGCCCTCCTCTCCCTGGAAGGAGGTTACCGTCTGACCGAGTGCCAGCTCAATTCCTTTTTCCCGGAAAGAATTCTCGATCTGATCACTGAATTCACGGTCCAAATATTTGTTCAGAATGCGGTCAGCGCTGTCGATCAGCGTAACCTGCTTGCCGTTTTGCTGAAAGGCCTCGACCAGCTCGACGCCGATATACCCGGCACCTACGACGGTGATATGCTTCGCATGACGCGCTTTTTCGATAATCGTATTGGAATGGCGGTAATTCTTCGAGAGCAGGATATTGTCCAGGTCAATGCCCTCAAGTTTCGGAACGATCGGCCAAGAGCCGGTCGTAATGATCAGCTTGTCGTACGTATCGTCAAAGGTTTCGGACGTGACCAGATTGCGCACCTTAAGGGTTTTGCGGTCGGTATCAACCGATACGATCTCGTGGCGCATCTTGGTGTCGACGCCCAGCTCTTCGAGCTTTTCCGGCGAGGAATAGAATAATCCATCCGGATCCTTCACGACGCCTCCGACATACAGTGCAATGCCGCACGATAAAAAGGAAATATTGTCATTGCGTTCATAAACGGTAATCTGTGCATCTGGATACAGCTTGGCGGTATTTACAATGGCAGACGTTCCTGCATGGGTACAACCAATAACGGCAACTTTCATGGTTTTTCCTCCTCCAAAGTAAAGCTTGTATTTGTTTAAGATGATCTGTTTGGCATGGAATCATGCTTGGTAACCGTTGATGCCATTTTGATCCGATGCCCAAGCTCGTTTGTGAATTAATTCACTTGGACTATGGTTTCATTATAATGTGATTTTATTCACATTTCAATAGGCTTTTGAAATAGCCACACTTTGTTCACAAATTCACAATCTTGTTGTGACTCATTCCATTGATTCTTATGATTGCGCAAACGGCAGACTGTTATTCCGATTTTGAGACTGGATAAAAGGGAATGAACGAGCTGGCTTCAGAGCATACTAATTCGGTCGTTTCCGCCAGGTACGTTTGACACCGAAGCCAGATGTTTTGAAAGGGGCTGCACAGCAAAAAACAGGACTGCAGTGACCGGATCGTCCAGCTAGATCCCGGCACTTACAGCCCTGCTCTTCGCATTCGCAAAACTCTCGAAATCTTTAATCCAGCAGCGATTCAATTGCGCTTCTCATCGATTCAGGGCTCTCCCGCGGCTCAAACCGCTGCACGACTTGACCCTCCCGATCTACAAGAAACTTGGTGAAGTTCCAGGCAATCTCTCCGTTTCCTTCAGGACCTGGCTGCTGAGACTTCAAATATTGAAAGAGCGGATGGGCTTCTTCCCCGTTTACATCAATCTTCCCGAAAATCTTGAACGTTACGCCGTAATTCAATTGGCAGAACGATTCCGCTTCCTCGCTTGAACCCGGCTCCTGTCCTCCGAACTGGTTGCAAGGAAAGCCTAGCACCTCCAGACCTCTGGACTTGTACTGCTCATATAACTCCTGAAGCTCCCCGTACTGCGGAGTCAGCCCGCATTGGCTGGCCGTGTTCGCAATAAGCAGCACATTGCCCTTATAATCCTCAAGCGAAATGGCTTTGCCTTGTGTATCGACGGCTTGATAATCATAGATTGACATCATTCATTCCCTCCTCTATAGTGCGACCCTGTTTGGATTACGCTGATCCGGCGTGCACCATCTATTCCTCATCATACCTGAAATCATGGGGTGAACCAAATTTCCATACCTCGGACTGATACCCAAATGAAAACATTTGTATTATGATAATTTTATATGGGCAGGCGAGGAACATTCACAGCCTGTTTTGCCGTCCGTGCAGGTCTTCAGTTTCGTCCTATCCCTTCCCGGGAATGGGATTGGATGGGCGTACCCTGCTGCAGCATGGAGCTGCCATTTCACATGTAAGCGAGGAAGAAGCATGAAATTGTACCCAGAAATGTTTTTATCCCCTTGGCATCTCATTGTCCTCCTCTTTGTCCTAATTGCATGGGTAGGACTTATGATTGGCCGTTACGACCGGAAAACCATACTGCGCAGTACCGGCCTCACGGCTTTGGTATTTTATTTTATCGTGACGATTCCCGTGGGTCTGATCACCCAAGACTCCTTGTATAAGCAAGAAACGATGCTGGCCGAGCTGGACCAGAGTTTCGCGGAACAGAAGGAGAAATCCAGTTTGATGAGCGTCCAGGATCATATCATGGTTTATGTCGGAGCTTACAAAAATGATGATGGTGCCGATATTCTCGTCTATGCCGGCAATTACCACAGCAGCGAAACATTCACCGGCAATATAAAAGTTTCCGTTTACGATAAGGACAAAGAAGACGTATTTGCTAAAACTTACGAGCACGTGACGCTCGCACCCGGGGAGAAGAAGGAGCTCGACACGACATATACAAGTCAGCCGATGGATACCTACTACATCCAATACGAAGCGCAGCCCTAGGGCTGCGCTTCTGTGATCTCATATGGGGCGCAGCGACGACAGGTATTCTCGACACGTGCGATCATGTCAAACACCACACATGCAACCGACAAGCTTTATGCTCACTACTCACTAAAGAAGTTTATTTTGCGCGATCATCCATCCGTCAATTGGTGAAGCGTACGGGAACAGAATAGCTGCTTCCGCTCAGCATTACAGCTACTGACCCTTTGACAAATCGATCTCCGATTCCGGGGTGTGCCGGGCTGGTCTGTACGGTTCAGGCGCCGGTGGCAAATTCTTGGCATCGCGGTTCTTCCGCAATCGGCGAACCCCAAGATAGATCAGACCATATAGGGGCAGAAGCATGAAGGACATGGCTATGAGATTCCCGGACATCATGTAGGACGGATCGGTTTCGACATCCGAAAAGTCCACAAAAAAGAATGAAACAAGTGAAGCCAAGGAAAAAATAATCATCTGCAGCCAGCGCATCCATTTCACTAAGGTAAAGAACAATATGCACGAGCACCCGAATAATACAGTCGTGTACCCGTAATTATTCGGGTCAATCGAGCCGTTCTCGGCCAATCTTACCAGCCAAAAGCCGATGGCGAATTGAACCGGGAATACGAGCCAAGCCAGCTTGCCGACCCCGCGAAAGGCGGATTTCCTTTTTCTCAGCTCCTCCTCGTATTCCAGACGCTTCATCTCATGCTCAAGCTCTTCCAATTCGGCTTCCGTATACTCGCGATGCTGCTCCTCTTCGATTAGCTGTTCCATGTACGGACGGAAGTCACGCTCGATATTCCCGTCAAATTCCGCTGCCTTCAAATCCTCATCGCTCCGCAGCTGCTGCGGCACCGATGCATCACGGAAATCATGGATGACGAGCGAGGTAAGGTATAACGGTATATTTCTTCGGCCCATGGCCTCCAGCCAGCGGTTCGCGTCCATCGGATCCAGGAACGGAACGGCGATGGCCCGCTCCCCCATTCCGCTTCGGGCAATCAGGTACAGGACCGGCATCAATTCGAACATCGCGCTTTTTTCCATCATTTTGGTTTTCTTATAAGCATAGCTGTATTGGAGCACGTAACGGCCATAGTACATCTCCACCACATCGGTCAGGAAGACGCTCCCTTGCTCCGATTCTCCCGTAGCCGAATCCCACAGCTCGTATTCAACGCGATCCTCATACAGCGCGAATCGGTCCAGATGCGTATTGGCCCACACCTGATTTCTCAGGCTTTTCAACAATTTGACCAACATGATCATTCCGACAGGCACGGCCAGCAAGCTAAGCCAGGTCCAGACGGAAGGCCAGCGAAGCAGAAGAATTACCGGGCCGACGATCAGCCCAAGGCCGATCAGTATGCCGATCGTATACGCCTCAAACGTCAGCACCCAGTAAAAGGGCTGCATCTTGGGCTTTTTCTGCTCATGAATCAACAGCGACATGCAGGCAACTCCTTTGTCTTCAACGATTGAATATCATCCTTTATGTATAAATGCTCTAACCTTTATAATACGGCAAAATCCTTTCCAAGAGGAGATGAATTTAGGCCCTATTTTAGGAAGCTCCATGTATATCTATCGGACAAAGATGGCGGTAAATCAAAAAAAGCCTTCCCCGGCATCACCTGCCGGAGAAGACCTATGACGCTCTTTGAAAATGCCTAAGCCTAGCGTTTCTGGGCCAGCTTGACGAGGAGATGAGCCAGCTTGTGCTGCTCCTCTGGTGTGCCCACCTTCCACAATTCCTGAAGAAGCTTCTCCTCCGAATTTCTAGGCTCTTCGTTTGCAGCCAGATAGCCGGCCACCTTTTCCGCCGCCTGGGCAAGCTGCTCCTCATTCAATCCGATGCTCTCGGCCAGCTGAATTCGCTTGTTCAAATAGGCCTGAAACGAGTCGAAATCAGCCAGGATCCGCTCCTTCTCCTTATCGTCAATCCGATCTATCGCGTCATCGACCTTACTTACATCGAGCTCACCGTTCTTGTTCACGACATGATTATGTTCAGACATGATAACGCCTCCTTGTGATTGGATTAGATAACGATCAGTTATTAACCGCAAGGCCTGCAAATGAACCACCGGATGGCGTTAACGGCCGCGCCGTCCACCGCTCCGGCCGCGTCCTCCCCGGCTGCCGGAGCCGCGGCTGCCGCCCTGGTTGGCCTGGCCACGGGCGGGGCTGCCGCTGCGGCCGCCGGATCTTGCCGATCCACGGCCGGCACCGCCTTGGCTCTTGCTCTGCCCACGGCTGCGCTCTTCCGCGCCTGCACGTCTCCCGGGCCCGCCGCTCTCTTCCCTGCGTGGCTGCTCCGCTCTCCCCTTGGCTTGGGAGCGGCCTCCCCGGCCATCGGCGCTGCCGCCGCCTCCCCGGGAGCTGCGGTCCGACTGGCCGCGGCGTGCCGAGCCCGTTCCGCCTTCTCTTCGCCCGCCGCCTTGCCCCCGCTCACGGTCAGACTCAAGCGAAGAGACATGTCTAGCTTTTCTCGGACGGCCGGACTCCATACCCGCATTGTTCGCGCGCTCCTCCTGGACGTTCCCCTCGTGTGCGTCATAGCGCACCCGCTTCAAGCGAAGCGAGATGCCCTCCTCGATCCGCGCCAGGTCCGAACGGTCCTTGGCAGCCATAAAGGTCACTGCCATTCCGCTGCCTCCCGCGCGCCCCGTCCGGCCGATCCGGTGGATGTAACTTTCAACATCATGGGGCATATCGTAGTTAAAAACATGGGTAACCCCTTCCACATCCAGCCCCCGGGCTGCCACGTCCGTGGCGACCAAGAGCTGAAGCTTGGCTTCCCGAAACCGTTTCATGACCGCTTCACGCTTGGCTTGGGACAGATCACCGTGAAGCTCGTCCGATTCGTATCCGGCAGCAAGCAGGGCTTCGTTTAGAGCCGATGCCCGCCGCTTGGTACGGCAGAAGATGATGGCAAGAAACGGCCGGTAGCGCTCGATCATGGCCCGAAGGGCGTCCTGCTTGGACCGGTCGGTGCACTCGACAACCACCTGCTTGATCTGCTCCAACGGAATGGGGGATGCCCCTTTTATAACAATATCTTCAGGTTTATTCATGTAACGAGCCGCAAGCTGCTTCACCCCTGCAGGCATCGTAGCCGAGAAGAGCATCGTCTGGCGTCGGTATGGAAGGGCATCGATCAGCGCCTCCACTTCGGCCAAAAAGCCCATATGCAGCATTTGATCCGCTTCATCGAGCACGAGCATTTTAACCCCGCCGAGCTCCAGTGTGCCGCGTCGCAGATGATCCAGCAGCCTTCCCGGCGTGCCGATAATCAAATGCCGGCCGCCCTCCAGCTTGCGCAGTTGCTTCTCGACATCCTGGCCGCCGTACACGGCCAATATTTTAATCCCGTCCGTTTCCCCTGCGGTCAGCTTCCGGGCTTCCTCCGTGATTTGGAGGGCCAATTCCCGGGTTGGCGCGATGATGAGCGCTTGCGGGAAAGGACGATTCGGATCGATATGCTGCAAAATCGGGAGCATAAAGGCCAGCGTTTTGCCGGTTCCGGTCCGCGCCCGGGCAATGACATCCTTCCCTTCAAGCAGCAGCGGAATCGTCTCCTGCTGCACCGGCGTCGGTACCGCGATTCCCTGCTCCTTCAATTTTCTCACTCTCTGCTCGTCAATGCCCAGCTGTTGAAAGTTCGGCAAACGTTCCACCTCATTTAAGTATTTTTCGCTATTGAATCGTATTAAGAAACTGACAAACGACCCTGTCTTTGGTAATGTCAATATTAGAAGATTCATCCCACCACGGCAAGGAGGTGTCCCGAATGAATCCGCTCCAGCTCATAGTCACTGTACTCGTTCTGCTGATCCTGCTCACCTTGATTAACATGATGATGAATTATGTTTCAAGACGGGACGGGGAGCCGCCCGTCCCCCTTAAGAGAAAGCTGTGGCTTGTTCCGCTTCTCGCAGCCTTTATCATTGTGCCGATCGAGCTGTTCTCCATCCTGTATGCACTCCTGTTCCGGGTGACCGATTCTGCGGGACAGATGCTTGCCTATAACAGCGGCGGCGTGCTGCTAAGCCTGCCCCTGCTGCTCTTGATCGGGTTCCTGATCTTTGAAGGCCTCGTGCACCCGATCATGATCACCCTGCTGCGCCTATGGCTGCGGCGGGACGCTTCCGTATACGTCAAGCAGACCGTCACCGTGATCACCGATTCGATCCTGATTTACGCACTCGCGTCGGTGATCCCTGCCGTTCCGGTCGGCAGCTGGCTCCATGCGCTCATCATCGCCGTATTCTATCATCTCATAGAATGGGTCCTGATCGGCATTCAGGCTTGGATCCAGCAGCGTAAACGGGCCAAAGCCGCGGCCCCTGGCTAAACAGCCTTGATAAGCCCACGGCTAGAAACGGCCCGATTTAAAGATCGAATACAGCAGCCATGCCACCATGAGCAGCGCCACGATGAACCCGACCTCGATCACCGGGAAATTCCATAGCATCATGGGCTCCCGGCTCAAGGAGGAACCGATGATAAGTCCAACCATAATGATGCTGAAGGCCAGCAACACGATGCTGAATGAGAGCCGGTTGCTGATCTGGTCCAGCTTCCGCATCAGCTGCTGCAGCTCCGGCACGCTGATTTCCACCCGGAGCTTTCCTTTGCTGATCAAGGCCGACAGCTGCCTGGCCTGTCCGGGCAAATCCAGCAGACTTTCTGCAAGCCCCGCCAATCCGTCCAGCACCTTCCTTCCAATCCTGCGCGAATTATAGCGCTCCTTCAGCAGCTTCCGTCCGAAAGGCTCCGCCATGTCGATGATGCTGATTTCCGGATCCAGCATTTCGATGACTCCTTCCAGCGTCAGCAGCGATTTGCCGAGCAGCGTCAAATCCGGCGGGAGCATAATCCGGTGCCGCTGGGCAACGGTGAACAGGTCGGTAAGCGCCTTCCCCAAGCGCACTTGAGAGAACGGCACGTCATAATATTCGCTCCGCAGCCGATCCATATCCGACCGCAAGGCGTCCATATCGCAATCATCGGGTATGAGTCCCATCTTGGAGATCGCGCGGATCATCCCTTCCGAATTTCGGCGCATCAAAGCAATGATCAGCCCCGAAAGATGATCCCTCATGTCCTCGCTCAACTGCCCGACAAGTCCAAAGTCCAGGAAGACGAGCTTTCCATCCTCGGCGACAAGCAAATTGCCCGGATGGGGATCGGCATGGAAAAAGCCTTCGATAAAAATCTGTTGAAGCATGCCGTCTATAAGATGCTCCGCAATCTCCTTCAGGTCATAGTTCTTTGCGGCCAGCTCCTGCCGGCGGCTAAGCGTAATGCCCTCCGCGAACTCCATCATCAGCACTTTCGAGGATGTATATTCCCAATATATCCGGGGAATACGGATATACTCATGGTCATCCAGCCGGGATGAAATCTTCTCAGCGTTACGTGCCTCGTGACTGTAATCCAGCTCCGCCATCATCGCTCTGGCAAATTCATCCACAATCCGGTCGACCCGGTACTGCTTCACCCAATCCCAGTGGCGCTCGGCGATCGAGATCATGTCCCGCAGGATTTCCAGATCGCGGCCGATCATCCTGGCCACACCCGGCCGCTGTACCTTGATCGCTACACGCTCACCGCTCTTCAGCAGGCCGGCATGCACCTGTCCGATTGAAGCGGCGGCAAGCGGCTTCTCTTCAAATTCCTGCAGTACATCATGTATCGGCATGCCCCATTCCTGCTCGATCAGCTCCCGCGCGCTGGCGGAAGAGAACGGAGGAACCCGCTCCTGCAGCTTGACCAATTCCTGGATAATATGGTCAGGCAGCAGATCCGATCTTGTGCTCGCTAATTGGCCCAGCTTCACGAATGCCGGTCCAAGATCCTCCAGCACCCTCCGAATCCGTTCCCCGAGCGTAACGGTCTCCGGCTGCTCCCTGGAGCTCCAGCGGACGGGCATCGACAGGACATGGAACAGTCCCATCTCCTCCACCATATAGCCAAAGCCATGGCGCATTAGCGCCATGGCGATTTCCCGGTAGCGTCCGGCATGCCTCATTCGGACCGCCATCTAATCCTGCTGCGGCCCTTCCAATTCCACGATTTTCCTCTCAAGGACAGCGATGCGCTGTTCCAGGCTCGCGACATCGGTTCCTTTCGGCACGTCCAGTTCGGACAGTACGCGCTGCACCTGTTCATAAATATACGTCTTGATCTGGGACTGCTCTTCCTCGCCGCGTTCGATGAGGCGATTCACCAGCGCTTTGGATTCTGTGGGCGCCAGCTCCCCGCGCTTAACCAGATCGTCCACGATTTTCTCGACTTTTTCTTTGCTGACAACGGTAAGGCCCAATCCTAACGAGATTGCTTTCTTAAAAAGATCACTCATGATTTTATCCCTCCCGATCTTGTCTGGTTCCATTATAACCGTTCGCGCTGGTAAAAACATCTATCCGCAAAGCTTCAGCACCCATGTCCTGTGAGCGCTCCCGGTTTATAGGCCGGCATTGTGAAAATTTAGATTCCAGCCGCTCCCCGGGTCAAATCTAGAGACGAACAAAGCCGTTTCGCTCTATAACTGTGCTGATGGGAAGTCGATCTTTGGATGTTGCAAAATCTCATATACTTAGAATTACCCGGATCCGGCCGTAAATATGAGAGCATGGATACCGATCTGTTAACGCCTAGTCGAGGAAAAGAAAACAGACCGACAGGGCATTGCCCCACGGTCTGCACGCTTTTCATAAGATCACTCAATCTTAATCGTTATAACGATCATCGTCATCGTCGTCATGATCATTATCGTCATGATCATTATCGTAACGGTCGTCTTGATCATCGTCATGATCGTCATCATGATCATCATCGTCGTGATCGTACTCGGACTTTACGATTTTCCCGCTCAGGGCGTTGACCTCGACTTCCATGCTGCCTTTGGAGGTCTTCACTTCAACGTCATAGATCCAGCGGTTATCGTCCTCATCCAGATCGACGTCAGTCACCGTGCCGCCTCCCGCATGCTTCAATGCAGCTGCAGCGGCCTGTCCTGCGCCGATCAAGCCGCTGGGATAACGATCGCGGTCATCATCAAAATCATCATCTCCATCATAGTGGTGGTGATATTCGAAAGTCCGCTTCCCGAGCGTTTTGCCGGTTGATGCGTCAATCCATAGCTTGGTGCCCCGATCACTTTGTTGGATGTACACCTTATAAGCGAGCTGTCCTTTATAGTGTACCAGATCGATATCTTTTACCGTTCCTTTGGCGACAGCCAGTGCAAGCTGCTCCGCCTTCTCGACACTGATCAGCTGCTTGCCCGTTTGCGCTGCAGTCGTCGTACCGGTGCTTGCACTTCCGTTCGAGCCCGCAGCCTGCACGGCATTATATCCGTATACGCCGCTTGCCGCTATAGCCACGGACAGCGCGCCGGCCCACAGTATTTTTTTCTTCATCTTGTTCTTTCCCATCGTAATAACCTCCTCATGTCTTATCGATCGTTCTCTTTACAATTTCATTATAACGCTCCAATATGAGAGCATTCAGAGAGAAAGATTAGAAAACGATGATAAATGATAAAAGAGGTTGTTCAAAAGATCGTCTTTTGATCACGAAGTGAAATCAAGAAGTAACTCGTCTGATCCATTCCCTAATCATCCCACGTTACGGTCATAATCTTGCCGGTAATGGCATGAACCTGGATCGTGGCTTCCCGCCCATCGCTCTTCTCAATTTCGACCAGATAATAACGAACGCCGTCATCCTCGCGGTATTCGATATCCTCGATCGTCCCGGGAACCTTAGCAAGCGATACCTTCTCGGCGTGCTCCCTCGTGATCATCCGCATCGGCGGATTCTCTGGTTCGGTGCCTTCGCCATCGTCAGAGTCCTCCGGGGTTCCGCCTGACCCCTCCCCATTCGGCTCCGAAGGTGGTTTACTCCCCTGGCCTTGTCCCTGACCCTCGCTCTGACCCGTCCCGCGGTTATCCGGATCAGGAGGCTCGGGCTGCTGTCCGGTCGGATCCTGATTGCCAGACCCGCCCTTTCCCTTCTCCAGCTGTTCGATCGACACAATGCTGCCTTCGCGAGCATCCACAGCCAAATCATATTTGCCTTGATCGGACACCAGCTGAACCCGGTACACATCGCCGTCCAGCGCTGTATCCGTTATCGTCCCATTTGGGTAGAGAGTTTCCACTTTACCTATAATTTCATCCTCGCTCATACGCTCGGACGAAACACTGAACGGCTTCCACAGCAGCGTACCGGCCACCACGACGACGACCAGCAGAAGACCGCCCGTCAGCATCCCCATTTGTTTTCGCATCCCAATCACCTCGGGTAGATTCTGTTCATTAACGCAAGTATACCGCAGCAAGGTTAGAAATCGATGAGAAACAAAAGGGCGTTTAACCTTGACCTCGGGTCCCGGAAGGCTGCAGCCGGATCGTGGCGGTGGTGCCGACTCCCGGCAGGCTTTCGAGCTCCAGTTCTGCCCCGACGGCCTCTGCAATCTCCTTCGCCAGCGACAAGCCGAGGCCTGCTCCGCCGGTCTTCCTGCCGCGAGCTTCATCGACACGGTAGAAACGGTCAAACACATGCTCCAAATCTTCCTTCGATATGCCGATTCCCCGGTCAATGACCCGAATATATACCCCGGGCGGCTTCCTTCCGACTTCGATGACGATCGACTCATCGCTGTACTTGCGGGCATTATCAAGGAGGATGAACAGCAGCTGCTTCAGCCTGCGGCTGTCCGTCCAGGCGTGCACCTCGCCTTCAGCGCGGACGTCAACCTTCCGACTGTAGGCATCCCGGATCGCACGCGCCGATCCGTTTGCCAGCTCGGAGAGCTCCACGGATTCCATCTCGATCTTCCATGAATCCTGATTCCTCGCCAGCAGCAGCAGCTGCTCGGTCATCTCCTTCATTCGGATCGCTTCCGAATGGATCGCTTCCACCGACTCCTGAAACAGCTCCGGCCGCTCAAGTCCTCTGCGCTTCAGCAGACTGGCATAGCTCTCGATAATCGTAAGCGGGGTCTTCAGCTCGTGCGAGGCGTTGGATACGAACTGCTCCTGCTTCTCATGATTGCTCTCGAGCAGCGTGATCATATCATTGAATGCCGCTCCCATCTCCGTCAGCTCGTTTTTCGGCTGCTCCTTAAGCTCGATCCGGCGGAACCGTCCGCTCTCGCGGATATCCTTCATCGTGCGGGTGAGCGCCGTTATCGGCTGCATAATCAAGCGGCCCAGCACGCGGGTCGACACGACGATCGGAATCAGGCCGATGGCCGTGACGGCCACGAGCACGACACGAAGCGCCTTCAGAATATCCATCGTTGGAGCAAGCGTGCGTGCAAGCTGAATATTGTTAACCGAGCCGTCCGGCCAAATGACCGGGATCGAGGCGAATGCGTACGTTTCCCCTTGGATCGTGATCAGCCGCACCTGCTCCCTTGTATCATACGGCTCATCAAGGCCGTCCAGCTCCACGCCTGGCGCCGTCGTCAACCGCTGGGGGCTGCTGTTATCGGGCATGACCACCTTGATCCCTGCGCCAGCCGGAACATAGCTGCGCTGCAAGTCGGCGAGCGGGACGGATTTCGCGGCCTCCACCATATTACCGGCGATCTGCACGGCTTCGGCCTTCGTCTGCTTAAGCTGGCTATCCACCGTCATCCGGCTGAATACAAAGTAAACCAAAATATTCATGACGATCAGAATGACCGCCATAAGTACCGATGAATACAGATGAATTCGGCTGCTCAGCTTCATGGGCTGTCCTTCAGCACATAGCCGACGCCGCGGACGGTATGAATCAGATCGGGCAGGCCGTCAAGATCGATTTTCTTCCGCACATAACGTATGTACACATCGACGACATTCGTATCGCCGTAATAATCGTATCCCCATACCGCCGCCAGAATTTGCTCGCGGTTCAGCACCTGCCGTTGATTTTTGAGCAGGTAAACGAGCAGATCGAATTCTCGGGGCGTCAGCTCGATCTTCGTTCCGGCCCTGACGACCTCGCGCGTTCCTTCATGGAGCTTAAGGTCACCGGCGGAAAGCCATTCTCCTCCCGGCTCATTGTCGTTCTGGCGCGTCCCCTGAAGGCGAAGCGCTGCCCGGATTCTGGCGAGGAGCTCCTCGATCTGAAACGGCTTCGTGATATAATCGTTAGCCCCCAGATCAAGACCCGACACCTTATCCTCAACCGAGCTCTTGGCGGTGAGCAGCAGCACCGCCGTGTGCGTATCCTGGCTCCGGATGCGCCTCAGCAGCTCGATGCCGCTCATGCCCGGCAGCATGACGTCTAACAGAATCAGATCGAAGGACCCGCTTCGATATACGCTCAGCGCATCCAGTCCGTTATCCGCTTTGGCAACCTCATAGCCCTCGCTCTCCAGCTCAATTTCCAGCAGACGGGATATTTTAGCTTCATCTTCGACGATTAAAATCTTCCCGTTGTTCATCCAATCCCTCCTACAGGCATGCTCCGTATGATTTAGCCCGGAACGCGCGCCGCCCATTTGGCGGCCTGCGTGATGAGCCTCCGAAGCTGCGGCTGAAGGAAGCTCGGCTCATGATGGCCCGGCATAACAAAGACCACCCGGCCGATTCCGTACGTATGGCACCAAGCGGCCGGCCACTGCTGACCTTCATACTCGTAGTGCAGCAGCACCGTTTTTTCCGTAAACGGGCTAAAGGTGAAGCGATACGGTTCCTCATCCAATACAAACGGCTCCACGCCTTCCGTAATATCAAGATCGTTCTCGGCGGGAACGAAATACAGCTTATCCATCGGCGGATGGCCGTCAAACCGCGCTCCGATGAGCTGGGCCAGCTCATACCGGTTAGCCAGCGTAATGCCGTTATGAATGACAAGCAGGCCGCCGCCGCCGCTGACATAGGACAGCAGGCCCGCCGTCTGCCGGGGAGATACGCGTTCATCCCACAAGTCGCTGTAGGCAATGCACAGCTCATAGGGATACAGATTGCTCTCGTGGAGCATTTTATGATTTTCGGTGCATTGCACCGTGAACATGTCGTTTAAAAGATGTGTTACTTGTTTATCGATCCCTTGGAGCGGGTGAAACTTGGGGTGGGTATAGCTGCCTAGCAGCAGTGCTTTTCTTTTATCCATGGGGCATCCTCCTATTTACTACTTACAATATTACACGCGATGGTCCATTACATGCACGAGCCTAAGAATCAATCCGGAAGACACGCCCGTCTCCCTCCCCTATCATGCCATTAATTCGCTGATTGGGCAAAATATCGACCGAGCTCGACCATCATGCTGCCCATGCGCTCATCTTCGGGGACAAGCAGGCGCGTGATCCCTTCCTCGCGCAGCCCCTGCGCCGTTACCTTGCCGACGGCAACGGCGATCACTGGCCCGCGGAATGCCTCCAGCACCGCTTCGAGCTTGCCGTGATCCTTGGCGAAATCAGCCAGAAACCGGAATTGCGGCGCACTGGTGAACGCAACGGCATCCACCTTGCCCTGGATAATTTCGTCCACCAGCAACGAGATGTCTTCCTCCCGCGGCGGTATATGCTTATACGGCAAGATCGGCTCCACCTGAGCGCCCCGGCTCTCCAGCCATTCCACAAGCTTAGGCGCGGATTCGCCATGCAGCTGGAGGATGACGCGCTGGCCTGCCAGATCAAACGGCGCAAGCGCCCGAATGAGGCCGGATGTGCTGCCGTCATCATCTCTTACGATGGGCGTAAGCCCTCTTTTTTTCAACGCGTTCACCGTTTTGTAACCGCGCGCGGCAATGGTTGTTTGCGTAAGCGTTGCATTCAACCGGTCCAAAGCGCCCATCTGCTCCGCCATATCATAGATGGCCTCAAGGCCAATGCCCGTCGTAAATATCGCCCATGGCGGTGCGGGCTCTTTAAGCCAATCCTCAATCGATTCACGCAGTACCTCATCATCCAAAAAAACCGTTCCCTGTGCCGGACGAATCAGCGGGGTTCCCCCCATCTTCTCCACCAGCTTTGCCATTTCCTCCGCTTTGCGGGGGCCGGCCAGGGCCACAACCCGATCTTTCATATGCTGTGCCATTATTTTGCCTCGCTCTCCTAGAGTGTGCAGGTTCTGCCATTTGACTCCAGTATACTGGCCCGATCCGCAGAGCGAAAGTCACTTTGGTCTTAAACTTCGGCAGCAAGCCTTATAAAAAAGCAGCGAAGGGAATGCATCCCCTTCGCTGCTTGAACGTTCAGCTCGAAGCGCTGCAAGACGCCCCGCTCCTCCTATAGCTGCTAAACCTTGAAACGCCGGACCAGCTCCTGAAGCTCCTCCGCCTGCCGGCTCAAATCCGTCGCCGACGCGCTTACCTCTTCCATCGAGGCAAGCTGCTCCTCGGAAGCGGCTGATATGGATTGCGTCCGTCCCGACGTCTGCTCCGAGATATTCCGAATCGCATCAATAGCCGTTCTCGCTTGATTCGCATCGCCCGCCAGCTGACGCGCAGCCTCGGCGGTTTCGCTTACTTGCCCGGTCACCTTGTGAACCGCCTTCTTAATGCGGGAGAAGGAGCGTCCGGTCAGGTCAGCCGCGCCGACGCCTTCGGAAACGTTCTCCTGAGCCGATGCCATTACCGCATTCGTCCGCTTCACCTCTTGCAAAATGGCGGCGATGAGCTCGGCGATATGCTGTGCCGATGCCTCGGAGCGATGCGCCAGACTGCGAATTTCCGCAGCCACGACAGCAAAGCCTCTGCCGTGTTCTCCCGCTCTCGATGCTTCAATCGAGGCATTAAGCGCAAGCAGGCTTGTCTGCTTGGCAATCTCTCCAATCGTCCCGACGATGCCTCGAATCTGCTCCGACCGCTCGGACAGCTGGCTGATGACGCCGCCGAGCTCTTCCATCGAATGGTTGATGTCCTGCATCGTAGCCGCGGCCGTGATCACGGCCGTATTCCCTTCCTGGGCCAGCTCTTCCGTCTGATTCATGGCCCCTCTCATAACCTCGAGGAGAGAGGCAATGGAATCGGCATGCTGCGATACTTGATTCATCCGCTTTACGATTTCCTCGACGGCGAAGAGCTGGCTCTCGCTGCCTGCCGCCACCTCCTGAATCGAGGAGGTCACATGCTGGACGGCCGCTGTGTTTTGCATCGCATTAGCCGACAGCTCCTCCGACGAGGCGGACACATTCTCCGACATCCCCATAACGCCATGCACCATTTCACGCAGATTATCCACCATAACCTGGAAGTGATCGGCCAATTCCCCGATTTCGTCCCGCTTGAATCCGCTCATACGATAAGTCAAATCTCCGTCGCTGATCACTTCGGTCGCCTTGCTCAGCTTGCGGATCGGCTTCAGCACCGAGCGGATATTCCATAAGGCCAGCGCAAACGCGCCAAGAAGAGACACCGCCATCACCAATACCATCGTATTCCGGATGCCGCGGACGGAATCTTCCACCTCCGAGAAATACATCGTACCGGCAATCTTCCATCCGGTCCGTTCATTGGTAATGTAATTCAATTGCTTGTCCTCGCCGTTATGCTCATAATGGAAGTGCCCTTCCGGCTCCTCATACAAGCGGGAGATCCAAGCCTCTTGCGCCAATGCATCCGTCCCTGCCGCGTATTCCGGGTGAAATAAATAGTGCTGCTCCTGATCCAGCACCATGGTATAGCCTTCGCGTGCAACCTTGACTTCAACCAGATCACGGATCTGGGTAAGGTTCAAATCAATGCCGACCACGCCGGATCCGTCTGGAAGCATCTGCGCAATCGTCACAACGATCATCGATCCGGCCTGTGATGCATACGGCGTCGTAATAATCGGTTCGCCCTTGGCGGTGATGGCCAGCTTGTACCACTCGCTCTGTCTCGGGTCAAATCCTTCAGGAAGCTCCTCTGTAGAGGCTCTCAAAATGCCGCCCCGGGCTGTCCCGGCAAAAATATCGACCGTTTCGGGGTGCAGCCCCAAATATTGCCGCAGCACCGCAGCGAGTCCTGTTTCGCTGCCCGATGCCAGCTCCTGATCGACCGCGGCCCCTTTGATCTTCCCGCTGAAATAGCTCAGGTCATGAATCTTATTTTCGATCGTCTGGTTGATGACATCATTCGCCGTCTCCACGCTGCGCGATGCGCTGCGCAAAATTTCCTCCTCCACGGTATGACTTGCATCGCGATAAGTAATATAACCGATCGCAAAGCTTGGAACGAGCAGCACCACAAGAAACGTGATGATCATGTTTCGCCGCAGCCGGTTGGTTCTCTTTGTCTTCATATGGTTCCTGTCCTTTCAATCCGCAGGGAGAACGCTCCCTCGTAACTAAAATCTTCCCTTCAACTTATCGGCATCCGGTAAAGGAATCGTTACATCCTACATGTGGTAATTATTTACAATTAAGATTGGGAGACTTGAGTTGGACCATGGTCCTCCGTGCGAGCGGCGGGTTACGGACAAGCGAAGCGGTCCTTGAAACACCCTGTTTGAAGCGGCTCACGGTTGACCTCAAGAAATTGGGATAACGGCAAGATGAGAAACGATTCATGCTAGAGCGTTCTCCTCCCAAGGAAGGAGCCATCCTCCCGGCAAGATCCGAAACGATACGCTAGCGCCCCTTAACTAAAAAAGAGGCGCCCCAAAGATCTCATGATCTTATCGGCACCTCTTTATATATGATGGCTTCACGGCCTGCACAGCGGAAGAAGCAGACCGTTAGGCTCTGGCTCTTTGGCGGACAATCGACCAAGAAGTTATTCCGTAATGCCTTCCTTCGTTAAAGACGCGGTTTATACAGACTCCGGCTTATTTGCTGCCGGAATGAAGCCGCTCAGATCTACGCCGAGTCCCTCGGCCAGTCTGGCTCCGTATTCGGCATCCGCCCGGTAGAAGTTGCATACGGCCCGCAGTTGGATGTCCTGCTTCACCTGGCTCAGATCGGCAATCAGGTTGCGGAGCAGATTGTCTTTCTGCTGCTCGGTGAAGGAGCGGTACAGCTCTCCGGCTTGGGTGAAATCGTCCGTCTTCTCGATACGCTGGCGAACGACATGACCGCTAAGCGGCGCTTCGCTCTCCTGAACGGATGGATCCTCGACCGGTCCGGTCGTATAGCTGTTCGGCTCGTAGTTGACCGGAGACGGATCCTGCTTGACGTTCATCAGGCCGTCGCGCTGATGGTTGCGCACCGGTGCATACGGACAGTTGATCGGAATTTGCAAGTAGTTGGCGCCAAGCCGGTGACGCTGCGTATCCGGATAGGAGAACAGACGTCCTTGAAGGAGCTTATCCTCCGACGGCTCAATGCCGGGAACCAGCGCGCTTGGCGAGAAAGCGGCCTGTTCAACTTCCGCGAAGAAATTTTGCGGATTGCGGTTCAAGGTCATGGTGCCTACCGTAATGAACGGGAAGCGGTCCTCCGGCCATACCTTCGTTGGATCCAGGGGATCAAAAGGCAAATCGTCCATCTCCTCCGGCGACATCAATTGCACCACCAGACGCCATTTCGGAAAGTCGCCTTGCTCGATATGCTCGCGCAGATCCCGCGTAGCATGGTTGAAATCCTTGCCCTGCACTTCAACCAGCTCATCCGCATCCAGGGTTCGTACCCCTTGCTGCGATTCCCACTTATATTTCACATAAGTCACTTTGCCTTCGCTGTTGACCCATTTGAATGCATGCACGCTGAATCCGTCCAGCTCACGGTAGTTGGCCGGCGTTCCATGATCGGAGAACACCCAGGTCATCATATGCGTGGATTCCGGGGACAGCGTCATGAAATCCCAATACCGTCCGGGCTCTTGAATGTTGCTGTCCGGAGCCGGCTTCAAGGAATGGACCATATCAGGGAATTTGATGGCATCCCGGATAAAGAAGACAGGGATATGATTACCAACGATATCGTAGTTGCCTTCCTCCGTATAGAACTTCACGGCAAAGCCGCGCGGGTCTCGTGCCGTTTCCGGGGAACCTGTTCCATGAATGACGGTAGAGAATCGAACGAAGACCGGCGTCTCCTGCCCGATCTCCTGCAGGAAGGCCGCTTTGGTGTACGGCTTCATGTCATTCTCCACGACGAAGATGCCATGCGCCCCGGCTCCGCGGGCGTGAACGACGCGCTCCGGAATCCGTTCACGGTCAAAATGCGCGATCTTTTCAATCAGATGATAATCCTCCAGCAGCGTAGGACCGCGGCGGCCTGCGGTCTTCGAATTCTGATTGTCTCCTACGGGAGCTCCTTGGTTCGTTGTCAATCTATCCATGCGGAAAACCTCCATCATTTCTATAATTGATTTTAGACTGAATCTAAATCTATGAAATGATTGTATCATCCCGGAATTTGTCCGGTCATGAGTGTCGCATGAACCTTCGATGAGCGTTGCGTGATTGACCAATGAGCATTCATGTTCATTCGATGAAGTTCTTATGAATGATCCGTGAGCAGAAAAAAAGGAGGAGGTTAGTCCGCCAAGCGGTAACCTACTCCACGTACCGTCGCGATATAGCGTGGTGCTCCCGCATTATCGCTCAGCTTCTTGCGCAAGCTCTTGATATGCACGTCAACTACATTGCTGCCGCCCATAAAATCCGTGTCCCAAATCTTGCTCATCAGCTCCTCGCGGGTGCAGACGGCCCCCTTGCTATCCATTAGCAGCAGAAGCAGCATGTACTCCGTCTTGGTGAGATGAATCGGAGCTTGCCCGCGATGTACCGTCATTTTATCCCGATCAATGGTCAGATCCTTAAATACGAGACCTTTAGCTTCCTCATCACCGGCAGGAGCGGAGACGGGGGCGAACAGGCGGATCGTCCGCTGCACTTGGTACATCATCGTATCCTTGGAGCGAGCCGGCCAGACCATCAGCTCCTCGTTCATCAGACTAGCGCCGGCATTGCTCATAAGCTCCTCGCCAACAAGATAGAGGACCGGGATCGAAGGATGCTCCGGCAGCAGCAGCTCCCGTTCTTTGCTGAAGGCAGCCATGTCCCTGCAGCCGGTCATGTCCGCAATGATCAATCCGGTGTTCAGAGCCGTCTGGAGACGCGGCTCCCACTTCCGGAACATCATCACCTCGAAGCAGTTCTCCGTCAGCGTCATGAACATTTCATGAACCCGTCCAGGTGACCGGCTTAACAGCGCCGCGCGCATCGTCGTAGGACAAGCATCGCCGATCGCCATACCCGCTCCCGGATGCTGGTACAGGCTGGTCGTCTTCCAGTCCGGAAACGAATATACGGTCGCCATCTCCATTATTTCTTCCGTTTGGTTTGACATTCTGGACACACCCCCCCGAATACAACGTGAGCATGATGGATGACGTAGCTGGTTTCGCTTGCTACGGTGTCCGCCCAATCCTTAGGCACCTCCGTCATGACCTCGTCGACTTTGCCGCACACTTCGCAAATGATATGCTGATGCTCATCCGTCCGGGCATCGTACCGGCTTGCGCTTTCGCCAAGCTTCAGCTCCCGGATCAGCTGCTTATCCGTCAAATAGCGCAAGGAGTTATAGACCGTCCCATACGCAAGATTATATCCTTTCTCCACCAGGCGGTTCATGATCTCCGCAGCCGTCGGATGGTCATGCGACTCCCGCAGCACATCATATACCGCTTGGCGCTGTGTGGTTAGATTTAATGATTTCAAGGTATTCACCCTTTTAATTTATTTTTAGATCAAGTATAAATCTTATTTTGGTCAGGGTCAACCTTATCGAGATACTCAATTGCTGGTAATCTTTATGTTTTCTTAAGAATCCATTTACAATTCCTTTAGCTCGCGCGGTTACACTGGTTTATATCAATTTTCGGTACATATCCGCTAAAAAGGAGACGATCCATCCGTCATGGCAACGGTATCCAAGTCGCGTTTCTCTTCTTCAAGGCAGAGCGCTGATAACTCTTTGCCGTATCGTTCCCCGCGTCGGTCGAAGCCGGCGGAAAGACGTAAGGGACAAGCCGGCATGGCTCTGTGGTTCCTGGGTCTTTGCGTCAGCCTGCTCTTCTTTTACATTGTAAAAGTCTTCATTCCGCCTGCGATCGAGGCCCGTTCGGCCATTCTCATCCATGCCGAGACCGGAAGGGTGCTGTATGCCCAGCGGGCCGATCTTCCGCTTCCACCTGCAAGCATGGCCAAGATGATGACCGAGCTCATGGTCATGGATGCCGTCTCTTCAGGACGGCATGATTGGAACGAGACGGTAGCCGTCAGCCGTTATGCCGAAAAAGCTCCCGGCTCCCAAGTCGGCATGAAGTCCGGGGAGACCTATACGCTTAGAGAAATGTTAGAAGCGCTGATTATTCATTCGGCTAATGATGCCGCCATCGCCATCGCCGAGCATCTAGCCGGAAGCGAGCGCGAATTCGTCGATAGCATGAACCGCCGCGCTAGGGAGATCGGCCTGTCAGGACGGACGGTATTTGCCAATGCATCCGGTCTTACCGCCAAAGATTTGAGCGGCTTTCCCGAAGCGGCCTCCGAAGGCGAGACGGTCATGACGGCAAGGGATGCAGCCATGCTCGCCAGGTGGCTGCTTCAGAACTATCCCGATGTGGTGGAGGTGACGAGCAAGCGCGACCTTTCGATCCCGCAGAAGGGAATCTCGCTGCACACGACCAATCTGATGCTTCCCGGCGAGCCGTATGCCTATGACGGCAGCGACGGCTTTAAGACCGGATACACCCGCTCCGCCGGCTATTGCTTCACCGGAACAGCGGCCCGGAACGGGGTCCGGCTTATCTCCGTCGTTCTTGGAACCGGCCATGCCGAACAGAGATTTACGGAGACTCAGAAGCTGATGGATTACGGATTCAGACGGCAAAACGCAATATTAGGCCTTTTTTCCATCCATATTTAGGGTAAACTGTTGCTAGGAGATACGACGCCGACCGAATACCTGCCTTAGGGGCAGCGACTCCATCGACGGAATGGTACATATATAGGATGAGCTGCCGTATCTAATGTGGATTTACTGGAGGATTCAAACGTGAGAAGCGTATTAATCGTTGACGATGACAAGGAAATATCGGGATTGATCTCGATCTACCTGGAGAATGAAGGATACCGGGTGATTCAAGCGCATGACGGGGAAGAAGCGCTGCTTGAGCTGAAGCTGCATCAGGGATCGGTGGATCTCGTCATCTTGGATGTTATGATGCCAAAACTGAACGGGATCGACACATGCCGCAAAATCAGGGAGACCTCGTCCATCCCGATTCTGATGCTGAGCGCCAAGAGCGAGGATATGGACAAAATATTAGGCCTGATGACCGGCGCCGACGACTATATGATCAAGCCTTTCAATCCGCTGGAGCTGACCACGCGCGTGAAAAGCTTGATCCGCCGCTCCACCCAATACAACACGGGGCTCGCCCAGATGGACAGCGACCGCCTGCAAATCGACGGCCTGGATATCAACCGCACGACCCATGAGGTCAAAGCGAACGGCCGACCGGTCACCTTGACCGCCAGGGAGTTCGACATTCTGTACCTGCTCGCCCGTCAGCCGGGAAGAATCTTCAGCGCCGAAGACATCTTTCAGCAGGTGTGGAAGGAGAAATATTATGTCTCCAACAATACCGTCATGGTCCATATCAGCAACCTGCGGGACAAGCTGGAGAAGGAGCTCGGCTACAAGCTCATCCAGACCGTGTGGGGCGTAGGGTACAAAATCCATGCATAAGCTGCAGTGGAAGATCATCACCCTGTTCTTTGTGAGCGGGGCTTTGACGTTGTCCATCCTGTTCGGCTTCCAAAAAATCATGCAGGTGATCGGCCGGGAATACTGGCGGGAGCCTTGGGTAACCTCGCTGTTCAACATCAGCCGCAGGCTGGAAAATATGTTCGGCTTTCCCGTCGCTGCCACCATCATCGGGATCATCATCTTCATTTTTGTCGTGCTGCTCATGAGCCAGAGCACCATACGGCAGATCAATCAATTGATGCAGGGCACGGAGCGGCTGGCGCGCGGAGAGCTCGATCAGGAGATTAAGGTAAGCTCCGGGGACGAACTCGGCCAGATGGCCCTCCAAATCAACCAGATGGCCAAGCAGCTCAAGCTGTCCCTGGAGGAAGAACGGATGGCCGTCCAGTCCAAGAACGAGCTGATCAGCAATGTGTCCCACGACCTCCGCACGCCGCTGACCTCAATCATCGGCTATTTGCGATTAGTCAACGAAGACCGCTACAAGGACGAGGTCGAGCTCCGCTACTATACCGATATCGCCTATAGTAAGTCTTTGCGGCTCGGCAGGCTGGTCAACGATCTGTTCGAATATACCCGGATCGGTTATTCGCCTGTGAATCGTACCGATATTAACCTGGTTGAGCTGCTGGGCCAGCTGGCAGTCGACTTTTCATTAACCGGGCAAACCGTGAGGGGAGACGTGCAGGTACAGTTTACGCCTTCCGAGGAGAAGATCAGCCTCTCCGCCGACGGCGACAAGCTGATGCGAATCTTCGAGAACCTGCTGTCGAACGCGGTACGCCACGGCAAAGATGCCGGGAGGGTCGACCTGAAAGCGTTCCGGGACGGAAAGAGTGCCGTCGTTCAGGTGATCAATTACGGACCCCCTATTCCGCAGCATGCCCTCTCCCACCTGTTTGAACGGTTTTATCGGGCGGATGAATCCCGTACGGACCAGACCGGAGGCTCCGGTCTGGGGCTTGCCATCGTGAAATCGATCGTGGAGGCCCATGAGGGAAGCATCGAGGTGACCAGCAATACGGATCAGACCATGTTCGAAGTGCGCCTCCCTCTAAACGGTAGCTGAAAGCCACAAAATTTGGATTTTGTTCGACAGAATAATCTATTTTCCGATAAAATAGGGATGACTGTCCTTATCGCTCTGGGCGCATTTGTTCAGGGTTACGTGAAAGGAATGACTCCCTTACATGATCAACATCCTGTTTACCAACTTCTGTATTCTCGTAACTTTTCTATACGTATCGGGCCTGCTGTCCAGGCAATACGTAACGGGCTTCGATTCGCCCTCCCGCTCCGTTAAACTCTGCGGCGGGGTGCTCTTTGGAATCTACGGGATCATTCTGATGTATTACTCATTTCCGATCGATCCGAGATTTTTCGCCGATTTACGACATCTCGCCATCATTGTGATCGCCAGCTATCTCGGGTGGCTCCCGTCCCTGATTGCCGGATTGTTAATGGCCGTCGGGCGTGTGCTGCTCTTTGGCATGACCGGTTACTCCGCTGTAGCAGGCGCCGGAATGCTGGTGATTGGTATGATCTGCGGGCTTATCTCGTTAGCCCGATGGGACCGCCTGACTAAAATGATGACCATGTCCATCGCGAGCATGCTCGTGCTGTTCTTTGTGATTGCGTCGAACATTCCGGATCGCGATAAAGTGTTCAGCGTATTTACCCAACACCTGATTATCTCCCTGCTGGCCACGCTGGTCATCTACATGCTGACCGAGTATATCCATACATCCAATAAGCTGTTTCTTCAATTGAAAAAATACGCCGAAACCGATTATTTGACCAGCCTGAACAATCTCCGTCAATTTGAGCAGCTGCTGTCCGAGCGCTTTCTGGAAGCCCAGCATTTCAGCGAACGTCTGGGGGTGCTCATGATCGATATTGACCATTTCAAAAAAATAAACGACACCTACGGCCATGCGGCCGGAGATGCCGTTCTGCAGCAGCTGAGCAAGGTGCTGAAGGATAACGCCCGCTCGTTCGACGAGGTTTCCCGCAACGGCGGGGAGGAGTTCTCGGTCCTCGTCCCGGAAGCCACCATCGCCGAGACGACGGCCCTAGCCGAACGGATCCGGGCCGCGGTGGAGCGTCACGCCTTCACGCTCGATGATGGCACGAAGCTGCATATCACGATATCGATCGGCGTTGCGGTCCATCCGGACACGATACGCTCCAGGGAAGCCCGCCAGCTGATGGAGCAGGCCGACCAAGAGCTGTACCGGGCCAAAAACAACGGGCGGAACCGCGTGTGTTCCGCCCCCGAAATCCATGACTATATGCTGGGTTAAGCGTTACTAAGGATATCCTCGATCGCGGACAGCGTATCCGGCGTCAGCTTGATGCCGGATGCTTTGACGTTCTCCTCCACCTGCTCGGGACGGCTTGCGCCGACGAGCGCGCTGGATACGTTGTCCTGGCGCAAAATCCACGCCAAAGCCAGCTGACCGACGGTGATGCCGAGCTCGTCCGCGATGCGCCCAAGCGATTGCACCTTCCGAATGCGGTCCTCGCTGATCTTGAGGCGATCCGCTCCCAGCTTGGACGCCCGGCTCTCTTCAGGCACATCCTGCTTGGCGTTGTACTTGCCCGTGAGCACCCCTTGAGCGAGCGGGGAATATACGACCTGGCCGATGCCTTTCTTCTCGCCGAGCGGAATGATTTCTTCCTCGATCTTGCGCTCGAACATGTTATACAGCGGCTGGTTCACCACAATCCGGTCCAGCAGGTAACGGTCGGCGATCGCCAGAGCGGCTTCCATCTGGGCGGCCGTCCACATGCTGACCCCGACATAGAGCACCTTCCCTTGCCGAACGAGGTCGTCGAGCGCCCGCAGCGTTTCTTCAAGCGGCGTCTCCTCGTGAAACCGGTGGCAGTAGTAAATATCAACGTAATCGGTGCCAAGACGCTTCAGGCTTGCATGGCACTGCTCCATAATGTGCTTGCGGGATAACCCCTGATCGTTGGGCCCGTCGCCCATTTTGCCGAATACCTTCGTTGCCAGCACGTAGGATTCACGCGGGAATGCTCGCAATGTCTCGCCTACGACGACTTCGGCCGCTCCCTGCGCGTACACATTTGCCGTATCAAAAAAGTTCACGCCGAGGCCGTAGGCGGTCTGAATCGACTTCACCGCATTATCACGCTCTACATACCCGCCGTACGTGAGCCAGCTTCCAAGACTGATTTCGCTTACCTTCAGTCCGCTTCCGCCCAATCTTCGAAATTCCATATCCAAGCCTCCTCTTCTACAGAGATTGATGCCTACATCCGTATTGTACCATTTTCCGGTACGCTAGAGGGAGGGAATCCCTGCTTACCGTTTGTAGCCGGTGGACTTGATTGTCATTTTGACATGAACATTGAACTTGGCCCTCGGGTAAATTTCAGCCCACTTCTCCATTTCGGTATCGTTATTCCAGTGGGTACCCCCGTATCGCAGCCCGAAGCCCAAGGGATCCAGTCCCGTCTTCTGGATCTTCTCCAGCAGCTTGGTAATCGACTCGGTCAGGTCCTTGTTGAACTCCTTCTCAATTTTGCGGAGTCCTGCAGGGGTCATCGGCGCCTTATCCTCTTTCTCCTCCAGGATGGCCGTGATGCTGACCTTATAATCGATGGTCTCCGCTCCCTCTTTGGATTCGTTGATTTTATAGCGGCTTCGGGTCCGGTCCGTGTTCACCTCGAACAATTCCCCTTCGATTTTAATACCGAAGTTGGTGCTTAAGTGCCGTTGGTCCAGCAAGTTATACAGCCTTGTCTCATCCCGCGTCAGGATCGTCTTCACCCGGCTCTTGTCCAATAAGGCAACCTTGTCAATGTTCAAAATCTCCTTCCCGGTCGCTTCAATGACCGGCATGACGGGATCCTCCCCGGTTTCCGTCATCCGCCTGCTTAAATCGAAGGAGTACGTCTTTGCAATGAAAGGCGATTCTGTCCCATCCTCGCTAAGCGCCAGAAAAATAGCGTTCCCGGCGATCCGCTCCGTCGCGGGCTGCACCTTCAGGACCGCCTCGGCCGTCGGAATGGCAACGGCCGGATACATCAGGAGCTGCATATCCCGCCTTCGGACGGTCCAGTCCTGAATTTTGCCGATATCCTGCCGGGCATACGCCTCCCCGTACAAGACCCCTTTGCAATGACCGAAGTCCAGCTCCTTGTCCACTTTGGACTTCGCCTCCCGGATCGCCTCCGCGATGCTGGTGGATTCCTGCGTAATCAGCACGGTTTTGACGTCCCCCGATTTCGGATCGCCTGTAGGGATCGCGATCTTGAAGCTAAATCGGTTCATGTTCGGATTCGACTCTGAGACGTCGATCCCGATCGCCACGACGAAGAGCCGAAGATCGATATCCCGAAATTCACACCCGCCGAGCATCATAACCGAACCGCAGATGAGTAGCGTTAACCAGGTTTTCAAGGATTTCACGCCCTCTTCCTCCTTCCTCTTCTCATGGCGGCATAGATCAACAGGATGGCGAGCAGAAATTCACCCGCAAACCGGACGTCCAGGAACACAATCGCCATATCATTGAGCGTATACTGATTGATAACCGTGGCCAGCACGAAAATAACGACGGCGAAAAGGGCCAGGACCCACCACTCCGCCTTTCGTTTCTTAGGCAGCAGCGAAGGCTTCTCGCCTTCCAGCTTAAACCCTCCCAGAACCAGCTCTTTCCCCACATGCCAGTGGATAATCGAGTTCATCAGGGACAGGATCATGTAGACGACAAAGAACACATAGATCATCCGCTCAATAATAAAATACCGGATCCGCATCGCATCCACTGTCGAAAAAGCGGGATACACATGCTCGCCTGCTCCATTGGCTCCCAGAATCCCGATCGGCCCAAAGAGCGATATGAACAGAGATACGATGCTTACCAGGATGATCGAGAACATGTACCTGACTTTGAATCGGCGGAAGATCCGGTTGAAGACCACCATGTTGATGTAGCCGGTATAAATATAAGTCGCTGCGGCTACAGTGCGGTAATTCGGCATATTCCAGGCGTAAGTCATAATTTGCCTTACGGAATCCCAGCTGAAATACGGATTACTGTAGACTCTCCAAGCCATATAGGCAATCAGCGGCATCGTTATGTACAGCACCATTTCCAGCGCGTAGAGCAGCGATTCCGAATCCAGCCTTGCGCTTAGACCGACAACGACGAGAAATCCAGTCAGAACGATATAAGGCGATACATCCGGGCTGATGTAGCGGGACGTGATATCCATGAAGCTGATCAGCGTAATTGCGCTGGAAAAGTACCATCCCAGTCCATACAATACCAACAGCAAACCCGAAATCCAAACCGGAAACACCGAATGGAAGATTTCCGGCAGCCCTTCTCCCGGAAATCGTTGTAGTATCTTGGCGAAGACATACATCAGGATCGATCCGGCCGGGACCGCGATCAGGATGGACATCAGCACTCCGTCGAACCGGTCCTGGATCAGGATGCGAGGCACATAGTTGATCAGGTTGATCGAAGCATTGAGCAGAAAGAGATAGTAGAAGTATTTGTTCCTAACCACTCTGCTGATCTCCCTTCCTTCTCCACTCGATCGCAAACATCTTCAGATACGGCTTACCGAAGGAGCGCAGACTGGTCAGGTACATGATCAGCGAGACGATCCCAAGGACGATGCCGACCAGGCCGAAGAAGGTGGATAGGACAATGAATAAGTATTTAGTAACGCGGATCCCCATGCTCATCATCGTAATTGGAATCACGAAGTTCGTAATAGCCACCGCCGCAACGAGAATAATCATGACGTTGCTGACCAGGCCGGCTTCCGTAGCGGCCGTGCCCAAGATAAGACCGCCTACCGTTGTGGCCGACTGGCTGACCGCTTTCGGAAGGCGGACGCTCGCCTCGACGAGAAATTCCATCGCCAGCAGCATGAAGATGACCTCGAAGGAGGACGGATAGGGTACCGTTGCCCGGCTTCCCGCAATCAGCAGCGTAATCTGCATCTTCAGAATTTCCGGATTGTACGATGTAAAAGCTACGTACAAACTCGGCATCATGACCGTAATGAACAGGGCGATATACCGGATAGCCTTCAGGAACCAGCCAATGGGCGGCAGCTGGGTCTTGTCGTCCATCGCCGTGAAGAAATCATTAAAGATGGCCGGGAGCACTAAGACGTACCCGGTGGAGTCCATAAGCACGCATATCTTCCCCTGCGATATGTTCAGCACGGCCCGGTCCGGACGCTCGGTGAGCATCAATGTCGGAAACAGCCGCAATTTCGGATGCATCGTATGCCGCTCAATCTCAGAAGCAGACTGAATGATATCCGTCTTGAGCTCGGATAGCCGCTTCTTCAGCTCCTTCAGCACCGAGTGATCTACTTTCGCTTCGTCATACATAATAATGAGCCGGGTTTGGGAGATCCGACCGACCGTCATGAACTCCGTCTTTAAGTCCGTCGTCTGATAACGGTGACGGATCAAGTTGAGATTCACCTCGATATTTTCCGTAAAGGAATCGTCCGGTCCCTGCATTACATTCTCCGTGCTTGCCGGTTGGACGGGTCCAGCATTGACCAGCACGGCATCGAGCAGCAGCACCCGGTCGCGGATGAAGATCGCAACGCAGCCTCTAAGCATATTGCGCAGCAGCTCCTGCTTATCCTTAGGCTCCAGGCTTGACGGGAACGACCGGATAAATCGCTCGAACAGCTCCATGGAGTTCAGCTCGTAGAATCGGTTGATCAAATTGTCGTTAACTAGGATGGGGTCGCACATACTTTTGAGATAGATGAGATGCGCATGCCCTTCCTCATTCTTCAGCTCACGCTGCTCAACATCCCCGATATTCTTCAACTGCTCCTGCAGGCATTTCCTTGCTTCTTCGGCTTGCAGCTTTTGGTCGGTGGCCATGATCGATCCCTCCTTTATCATTGACAAGCAAACCGCTCATGTCCTTCTATTTTCTGTACAAATGTCCCAAATTATTAACAATCAACCAGAAAAGTTTGCCGGGATTCGCAAGCTTCGGGAAAGCACCCTATTTTTCACGCCGGTCTTCTCGTTTCTAATTGGTCTATTGTGGTAATAATGGGGACAAGCGTATTGGAGAAACAGCAGCTGAAATTATAGAGAGACTAAAGGAGGAATCCAGATGAACCCATCGGGCACATCTTATCATCAATTGCCCCGGTATCCGGAATCGCTGTGGAGAGCAACGACCGAGCTCCCTTCCTTTCCGCGGCTCGCGGAGGATATTGAAACGGACGTCGCGGTAGTCGGCGCAGGCATAACGGGCATTACGACCGCCTATTTGCTCGCAAAGGCCGGGAAGGATGTCGTACTTCTTGAGGCGGGGAAAATCTTCAACGGAACGACCGGTTATACGACCGCGAAGGTTACGGCTCAGCACGGACAGATCTACCATGAGCTGATCCAGCATTTTGGAGAGGAACAGGCGCGCCTCTATTATGAAGCGAACCGGGAAGCCATTGAGTTTATAAGAGATATCGTAGGCGGAGAGGAAGACAAGTTCGGACTGAAGCTGGAGGATGCCTACATCTATACAGAGCAGGATGGCAAAACGCTCGAGAAGCTGGAGCAGGAATACCGGGCATACGAGAAGCTGGACATTCCAGGCGAATGGACGGATCGGCTTCCATTGCCGATTCCGGTAACAGGAGCTGTGAAAATGCCGGGACAATACCGGTTCCATCCCCTGCACTATGTCAAGCATCTGACCGAGGAGTTTCTGAAGCTTGGCGGGCGCATTTATGAAAATACGACCATTGGAGGAAAGATTGAGACCGATGGTCCGCTGTCGCTGCAGACCAAACGGGGCAATCATCGCATCACGTGCAAATACGCGGTGTCCGCCTCGCATTTCCCTTTTCATGACGGCAAGGGCCTCTATTTCTCCAGGCTGCACGTCGAACGTTCCTATGCCATTGCGGTTAAGCCGGAGACCGCGTATCCGGGCGGCATGTATTTGAGCGTGGACAATCCGACCCGTTCCCTTCGGTCCGCATCGTACCAGGGCGAAGAGCTCGTCATTGTCGGCGGGGAGAATCATGCGACAGGCCGCAGCATCTGTACCCATCAGCATTATGAGAACCTGGAGGTGTTCGCAGGAAATCTGCTGGGGGCAATCTCCATCCCTTACCGCTGGTCCGCACAGGATTTGATCACGCTGGATAATGTCCCGTATATCGGGCCGATCACAGCGGACGAGGACCGAATCCTGGTAGCAACGGGATACCGGAAGTGGGGCATGACGACAAGCACGCTAGCGGCCCACATCATCAGCGATCACATCCTTGAAGCCGACAACCGGTACGCCGAATTATTCAGCCCATCCCGGTTTAAGGCGGATCCGTCCATTAAAACCTTTATCGTTCAAAATGCGGCCGTTGCGAAGGATCTGGTGTCCGGCAAAGTGGATATGTCCGATGCGGATATGTCCACGCTTCAGAACGGAGAAGGCGCCGTGGTCCGCCATAACGGGCAGCGCGCAGGCGCTTATAAGGACGAAGAGGGCAAACTGTTTCTGGTGGACACCACCTGCACGCATATGGGCTGCGAAGTAGAGTGGAACGAGGGCGAGCGTTCCTGGGACTGTCCTTGTCATGGTTCCAGATACGGCTATAACGGCGAAGTACTGGAGGGACCGGCGACTGAGCCGCTCAAGCAGCTGGACCCGGAGAGCTGATCCATAACGCAGAACCAGATGGATAAGCAGGCTCAACGCTGGCTAGGTCATTTGCAGTTGATGGGGCAAATGGCTGTCTGTCCATGTGTTGCGTTCTGTTTTTCTCATTCAAAAGCATGCAAAAAAGGCACCCCTTACGGGTGCCTTCAGGCTGTCGAGAAACCCCCTGTTTTTTTGCAGGGGGTTTAAAATTGCCTCGTCGGTCACTGAAGTAGGGTTCTCAGAGCGCTTTAAATCGATTTTTATTTTAAAAGATATGATTCCCCATATAAAAAATAGAGTGTCGAAAAGTCCGTTGGACTTTCTCGACACTCTGAAGGCACCCCTTACGGGTGCCTTCATGTATTTGTAAGACGTCCAGCATGGAATTTCGGCCGACGACAGTTCAGCATGAATTAGGCGCTAACGGTTGCCGGTTCTTCCCGATATGCCTCGAGCGATTGATCCACGATAACCTTCACCAGGGACGGATCCACGTCGCTTATCCAAGGCATCGCAAGATTCCAGGCATTCTCCTCAATTTGCCGCAGGATCCGCATGTCTTCCCATTCATCAACCGATGAATCCAGCAGATCGCACAGCTCGGATAATTGGCCGTCCATCGAATGACCCAGTTCATGCGCGAAGACGACAGCATAATAAGCGTACACCTGTTCAAGCGATCCGAACAATTGCAGGCACTGCTGGCGAATGACCTCCGTATACATGGTCACGCTGTGATCGCCTATGGCATATTTCCCTCCGACTAACCGGCCCCCCGGGAAATAGCCGTCCAGCTGTACGGTAACGCTGCTGCCCGACCGACGTAGAAGCTCTTGCGTAATGCGGTTCAGTTCAGACTTATTCAATAATGATCATGGCTCCCTTAAAAAGTATAAACAACATTATAGTAGAACCCTATGAAATTGCAACAAGAAATATGCTGTTCAGCTTGCTGTTACGGGCTTTTTCGCCGGCTTCCATGCCTACGAAAATCATCCCGCTTCGGGCTGATCGCTGAACTGGCTGTTGTACAGGTCCGCATAAAATCCGCCTTGCGACAGAAGCTCATCATGCGTCCCTTGTTCGATAATGCTGCCCTTGTTCATCACCAGAATGAGGTCCGCATCCCGAATCGTCGACAGCCGGTGTGCGATAACGAAGCTGGTCCGATTCTTCATCAGCTCCTTCATCGCCTTCTGGATATACAGCTCCGTCCGCGTATCGACGCTGCTTGTCGCCTCATCCAGAATCAGAATGGCCGGATTGGCCAGAATCGCCCGCGCAATCGTCAGAAGCTGCTTCTGCCCTTGCGAGATGTTGGATGCCTCCTCGTTCAGCACCGTGTCATACCCGTCCGGCAGCGTCCGGATAAAGTGGTCCGCATGCGCGGCCTCCGCCGCCCGTATGATCTCTTCTTCGGTTGCGCCTTCGCGGCCGTATCCGATATTATCCCGGATCGTGCCGTTAAAGAGCCATGTGTCCTGAAGCACCATTCCGAACAAGCTTCTCAAGTCGCTTCGCTTCATGGAGGCAATATCCTTGCCGTCGATCATAATGCGGCCGCCGTTAACCTCATAGAAGCGCATCAGCAGATTGATGAGCGTTGTCTTCCCGGCTCCCGTCGGGCCGACAATCGCGACGGTCTGGCCCTGCCGGACATTCACGTTCATATCTTCGATAAGCAGCTGATCCTCCTTGTACCCGAAGCTGACATGCTCGAAGGACACGTCCCCGCGAGGATGCCGGAGCACGGCAGGTGTGGATGATTCGGCCACTTCCTCCTCTTCGTCCAGCACCTCGAATACCCGCTCCGCCGAAGCAATCGTCGATTGAATGACATTCGCGATATTCGCCAGCTGCGTAATCGGCTGCGTAAACTGGCGCGAATATTGAATGAACGCCTGAATGTCCCCGATCTTGATCGCCTGTCGGGTAACGAGCACCCCGCCGACAACGCTCACGATCACGTAGCCGATGTTCCCAACAAACCCCATCAGCGGCATAATCGTGCCTGATATGAACTGCGCGCGCCATCCGGCCTCATACAGCTTGTCGTTGACCTCATCAAACCGCTCCACCGACTGGCGCTCCCGGCCGAATGCCTTCACGACCTTGTGGCCGGTGTACATCTCCTCGACATGGCCGTTCAGCTGCCCCAGATGCTTCTGCTGGGCTACAAAATGCTTCTGCGACCGCTTGGCCACCATCATCGTCACGATCACGCTGAGCGGCAGCGTCAGAATGACGACCAGCGTCAGCAGCGGACTGATGGTCAGCATCATCACGATCACCCCGAGCAGCGTGACGGCCGAGGTAATCATCTGCGTCAAGCTCTGCTGCAGCGTGCCGGCAATGTTGTCCATGTCGTTGGTTACCCGGCTGAGCGTCTCCCCGTGGGTACGGGCATCAAAATATTTCAGCGGCAAACGGCCGAGCTTATCGTATACCGCCTTCCGCAGATCGTATACCGTTCTCTGCGCTACGCCAGCCATTACATACTGCTGGACGTAGGCGAACAAAGAGCTGAGGAGGTACAGCCCGGCCAGCCACAGCAGGATGCGCTGGATCGCAGCGAAGTCAATGCCCGCTCCCGGTTCGCCTTTCATTTTCGCCAGGAAGCCTTCAAACAGGATCGTGGTCGCATCGCCCAGAATCTTCGGGCTTACGATGCCAAAGATCGTGCTCAGCATCGCCGCAGCCAGAACGATCAGCAGCTTGCCGGTGTGCGGCTTCAGATAGGTCGTCAGTCTCCGGAAGGTTCCCTTGAAGTCCTTGGCTTTCTCCGCAGGCATGCCCGGGCCGTGCGGGCCGCCGAAGGGACCGCCGCCATGACCTCTTGGATGTCCTCCGCGCTTCTTCTCGCTCATGCGATCTCCTCCTCCGAAAGCTGGGAAATGACAATCTCGCGGTACACTTCGCTCGTATTCATGAGCTCCTCATGGGTGCCCATGCCCGCGATCCGCCCCTCATCCAGCACAATAATCCGATCGGCATCCATCACCGTGCTGACCCGCTGAGCGACGATCAGGACGGTGGCGTCACCGGTCTCCTCCCTTAATGCTGCACGTAGCTTCGCGTCCGTCTTGAAGTCCAGCGCCGAGAAGCTGTCGTCGAAAATATAGATTTCCGGCCGGCGCACGAGTGCCCGGGCAATCGAAAGACGCTGCTTCTGTCCGCCTGACACATTGCTGCCTCCCTGCGAAATCTCGGCATCATAAGCGCCTTCCATCGCTTCGATGAAGTCGGCGGCCTGGGCAACCTTCGCCGCGTGCCGGATCTCCTCGTCCGTCGCGTCCTCTTTACCGTAGCGGATGTTATCCGCGATGCTGCCCGTGAACAGGAGCGCCTTCTGCGGAACGAATCCGATCCGCTGCCGGAGCTCTTCCTGCCGCATCTCCCGGATATCGGTTCCATTGACGAGAATACGCCCTGAAGTTACGTCATAGAAACGCGGGATCAGGCTGATCAAGGTCGATTTGCCGGATCCGGTTCCGCCGATAATGGCCGTTACTTCACCCGGTCCCGTACGGAAGGAGAGATTCGATACCGCCGGCTCCTCCGCTCCGGGATAGAAGAACGTAACATCCTGGAACTCGACAGCGGCCTTCTGAAGCCCCGGCTTTCCAGGCTCTTTCGGATCATGAATGTCCGGCTGCATATGGAGCACTTCGTTGATCCGGACGGCGGACGCTTGCGCGCGCGGAATCATGACGAACATGACCGACAGCATAATGAGCGAGAACATGATCATCATGGCATATTGAAGAAACGCCATCAGATCGCCGACCTTCATATGGGCATCGTTGATGCGATGCGCCCCGAACCAGACGATCGCAATCGTCGCAAAGTTCATGACCAGCATCATGACCGGCATCATCGCCCCCATGATTTTGTTCACCTTGATCGAGGTCGCCGTCAAATCCTCATTCGCATCGTTGAAGCGCACGGTTTCATGCGCGGCACGGTTGAAGGAACGGATGACCCGGATCCCCGTCAGATTCTCCCGCACCACGCGGCTCAGCGTATCGATCTTGACCTGAATCGCTTTAAAGAGCGGAATTCCCTGCTTCGCAATAAGGAAGATCGCCAGTGCGAGAATCGGCAGCACGGCGAGGAGAACGGTGGTCAGGCCCGGATCCCTCGAAATGGCCATGACGATGCCCCCGATGCACATCATCGGCGCAATCGCCATCATGCGCAGGATCATGATCGTTACCTGCTGAACTTGCGTAATGTCATTCGTCGTACGGGTAATAAGCGATGCGGTTCCGATCTTGTCAAACTCCTGGAGCGTAAAATTCTCAACATGAGAGAACACGCGGCCCCGCACAATACGTCCGAACCCTGAAGCCGCTTTGGACGCCAAATAACTGGCTGCGATCGCGCAGACCATTCCTCCGGAGGCGACCAGAAGCATAACGCCTCCCACCCGCCAAATATATGGCACATTGCCAAGCGTGATGCCTTTATCTACAATGTCCGCCATCAAGGTCGGCAGATACAAATCCGATAAGCATTGAAAGAATGTAAACAATAGGACCAGCAGCACCGCGGTCCGGTACGGTCTCATATAACGAAACAGCTTAAGCAAAGCGAACCACCCCCTGATCGTGACTTATGTTTCCTGCGATCGTTGTTGCTCCTGATAATGGTATACCTTCATGAGGAGGTCCGCGAGTTTAACGCTGTCCTCTTCGCCAAGATATTCGACCAGGCCGTTAAAACGGCTTGCGACGTCTTGATACACCTGCTGAACGACCTGGACCCCCTCCGCAGTTAGCTTCACGCGGACAGCCCGGCGATCGTTCTCATCCATCACCCGCTCGACGAGCCCTTTCCCCTCCAGACCGTTGATGAACTGCGTGATGGTTGGAGAGGTGACATTCATCATGCTGCTGATCTCCGACACCTTCATGCCGGGCCCGCCAAGCCTGTTAAAATGCATAAGACCCATCAGCACACGGACTTCACCCGGTGTGTAGCCCGAAATCATGTGCCGATCCCACTCCTGCTTGTGAAACATACGAATGCTGTGCAGAAGCCTTCCGGCAATACTGTCGTCAGGCAGTCTCCCTGGGTGATGACAGCCTTCCGGCGAGTCCGGGTCTCTCCCGGCTTGATGACGCTTATGTAAATCTGGATGAAATTCCTGTGACATCGTCCACCTCCTGCGCATAAAACCGTAACCATCCGGCCGGGATGGCCGGGCGGTTACAATCCAAGCATGCAACGAATTAGTTAGCCTGCCTATTAATTAGGCAACCTAAATATAATCCCTGGCGAAGATCGATGTCAAGTTCAGTTCAACCCGCAGCTCCCATGAAGGCCCGAGTTACTCATCCATCAGCTCGAAATACGATCCGGCATGCGCGTTACGGCTCCTGGCCGCATGCTTTCCGCCAGGCTTCTTGCTTTGCTTCTTCTGGCGCCGCGTGTTGGCCTGTTCCTTGCGGGCCTGATGGGCCAGCTCTCTCTCGGTTTTTCTATAATTCGCGTACCGATCGGCATCCAGCGTCCCAGCCTGGAGTGCCTCCTGGACCGCGCATCCATCCTCCTTCTCATGCCGGCAGTCGTGAAATCTGCACTGCGCCGCGAGCGAGGAGATGTCTGCGAATGCCGCCTCCCAGCCATCCTCCGATTCCCACAGCTGAAGCTCCCGCATGCCCGGCGTATCAACCATGATCGCCCCGCCCGGCAGCACAAACAGTTCGCGGTGCGTCGTCGTATGGCGTCCTCTGGCGTCCTCTTCGCGGATGCTCTGAACCCGCTGAACGTCTTGGCCGGACAGCCAGTTCAGCAAGGTCGATTTTCCGGCGCCCGACGAGCCCGTTACGGCCACCGTCGTGCCAGGGGTCAAATAGCCCTGCAGCTGCTCCTTTCCCTGATCCAGCAGCGAGCTGACGGCGTGAACCGGCACCCCCGGAGCCGCAGCTTCGACGAGGGCGGCATGCGATTCCGGAGAATCGCATAAATCCGCCTTGGTCAGCAGCACGACCGGCTGGGCTCCGCTCTCCCACACGGCGATCAAGTAACGCTCGATTTTGCGGATATTAAAATCCTTATTAAGCGCATTGACGATAAATACGGTGTCGATGTTGGCGGCAATGACCTGTTCGTCCGGCACGCTCCCGGCCTCCCTGCGGGAAAACGCCGACTTGCGCGGCAGCAGCTGGTGAATCACCGCCCTCGGTTCGCCCTGCAAGGGCTCCACCATAACCCAATCGCCGACAGCCGGGAAATCGCTCTTGCTGGCTGCCTCATATTCATATTTTCCCGTTACGGCGGCCGTCATCTCTCCATCTGGCGTGACGATCCGGTATTGCTTCGAAAATTGGGCGACGATGCGCGCAGGCACCAGGCGTTTGTCCCGCTGGATCGATTGGAGCGCTTCCTTCGCCGCCCGGTCCCAATCTTCATTCCATCCATAGTCGTTTAATGGCTTCATGTTTTGATTTGTCAAAATGGTTGTTTTCTCCTTATCTTGTTTAGGTTTAGGTGTTTCTGAACAACAAAAAAACCGCAGAATCATATTCTGCGGTCCATCTTGAATACAGCCTAAGAAAGACGCCCTCCCGGCCAAACGGGCTAAAAAATCCCCGTTTATGCCGGTGACGTTAAACCTATGCATATACCAAAAAGACCCGCAGAATACCAATCACGGTCTCCTGCGGGTCTTGATCTTAGCGAATCATGCAAGGAGCAGTCCTTAAACCTTTAGCGCCCCATGCCTATTCAACTTATCGATAACCCGTTCGAGGAGACCTAGCGCCGACAATTTGTCATCATTCATATACATCATCATGGTCATCAGCCTCCTTGTGCTCATAAATATATCCGTATTATAGATTCCGCCGCAGCGGCTGTCAACTTTTTCCTGACGCTTGTACCGCGCTCGGGCTAAATCCGCTTATAATGCCGCCATTCCTCTGGCAAGAGCATGCTGTACTGCCGGTTAAGAAACCGGTCATCAACCAGCGTCAGCGTGCCGGTGTCATGCTCGGAGCGGATCAAGCGGCCTCCGGCCTGCAGCACCTTGTTCATGCCGGGGTATACATAAGCATAGTCATAGCCCCTTTTGCCGGTACGGTCGAAGTAATCCTTGATAATATCATTCTCGAAGGACAGCTGCGGCAGCCCTACGCCTACAACCACAACGCTGGAAAGCCGCTCTCCCTTCAGATCAATGCCTTCCGAGAAAATGCCGCCCATCACCGCGAAGCCGATCAGCGGCTCCGCAGCATCGGCCTGAAAGGCCCCGAGGAAGTTCTCCCGCTCCTCCTCACTCATGCCATGGCCCTGAAGCAGCGTCCGCCATCCGGGATTACTCTCGGTAAACGCCTTGTGAATATCCTGCATATAGGGATAGGACGGCAGAAAGATCAGCGTATTGACCGGCTTCTCCCGAACCAGCTCGCTCAGCATGCGCACGATCGCATCCTTGCTCTGCTCGCGGTCCTTGTATCGGGTCGAAAGCGGCAAGATCCTCACATCCAGCTGCTCCCGGGAAAAAGGCGACGGAATGGACAGGCTGTAATCCTCCTCTTCCGCCCCCAGCATATCCCGGTAATAACCGAGGGGCATCAGGGTCGCGGAGAAAAAGACGGCCGACCGGTAGTTCTTGCCCGCCTTCTGCAGCAAATCGGACGGATCCAGACAGAACAGCTTCAAATACACCTCGCTTTGACTGATCTCGGCGTACGTGACGAAGCGGTCGTCATAAAGCTTGGAGATCCGCAAATATCCCTGCGCGGCAAAATAGCACTCCAAGAGCGCATCCGCCTCTTCGCCGCTCTTCCCGGTCATCAGCTCGGCCTCGGCCTGCAGAACGAAATCCTCCAGCAGCTCGTCCATCATTTCCGGCTGCTGCGAGCCGACGAACCGCTCCTCCTCCCCGCTGACCTTGCGAATGACGATAAACCGATTATTGACCCGCTTCGCGGCATGGTACAGTCCCGGATTACTTTCTTTATACGCCCGCTGAATGTCGAGGAAAGCCGATTTGTACAGCTCGGCCGAGAACATCCCGCGCGCCCGGTCCACCAGATTATGCGCTTCGTCGATCAGGAGAACGCTGCGCTTCTTCACTTCCTCGGGCATCCGTTTAAAGGATACTCTCGGATCAAAAACATAGTTATAGTCGCAGATCACGACATCGGCCGCATACGAGGCATCCAGGGAAAATTCGAACGGGCAGACCTGATGCTTCCGCGCATACGTCTCAATGACCGACCGGGTGATCAGCGTTTCGTTGCCCAGCAGATCCAGAAGCGCGGCATTGATCCGGTCGTAGTAGCCTTCCGAGAAGATACAGCCCTCCTGACCGCAGCCTTCGGCCTCGCTGAAGCAGATCTTATCCTTAGCGGTCAGCGTGACGGCATGCGTATGCAGTCCCTGGCGTTCCATCAGAGCCATGGCCTCCTCCGCTGCCGTACGGGTAATCGTCTTCGCTGTCAAATAAAAGATCCGCGACAGCAGGCCCTCGCCGATCGCCTTTACCGACGGGAACAAGGTCGATATCGTTTTGCCGATACCGGTCGGCGCTTTGGCGAACAGCCGCCGGCCCTCTTCAATGGTTTTATAGACCGAGCCCGCCAGCTTGCGCTGTCCCTCCCGGTAAGCCGGAAACGGAAACGCCAGGCTCTTGATGCTTCGGTCCCGCCGCTCCGCATGATCCCGGAGCAGACGGGCATAAGGGGCGTAAGCGGCTATGACTTCTTCGACGAAGGTCACCAGCTCATCGATGCTGAAGCTGCGTTCAAACTGCTTTCGCTCGCCGCTCGGCACCTGGAAGTACGTCAGTCTGACCTCCATCGTTTCAATACCATGCTGCTTCGCATACATATAGGCGTACATCTTCGCTTGCGCCCAGTGTACGGGATAGCTGTCCTCCTCGATTTGGGAAAGGTCTCCCGAGGTCGACTTGATCTCATCAATCATGATCCGATCATCCTTCCGGATCAATCCGTCGCATCGTCCCTCTACGACAAACAGCAGCTCCTCATATGCAATTTCGGCCTCCAGCTGGACCTCTTTCTGGTCGTTCTCTCCGTATTCGCGCTGAACCTGCTGATGCGCCCTTGTCCCTTCCGTGAGGGAAGCAGCGCTGCGGAACCCCGAAACGATGCTGCCGCTGCGAAATACATACTCCACCAGCGGCCTAACGGATATTTGTATCGTATGCGGCATGTCGGTCTCCTTCGCTCCCATAGTGTTTGGTGCTGTAATTATACCAAACATCCGTTCCTCACGGGTAGCGAGATGCACCGATTTAAGGTTGGCCAACCGAATGGAAACCGATGTGTGACGTAAGTGACGGATATGCTGTAAAATCATTTTTTTCCGCAACTCGTCTAAGCTTCCAGCGTGCGGTGATCGCGTCACATTTCGGCAGCCAACCCTATGCCGGACACTTGCGCTCATGCCAAAAAGCGCAGTCCCTCCAAGCGGAAAGGACTGCGCGCAATATGCAGCCGGATCGGAAATGCCAGCCAATTTTTTCTTGAGTTACGGCGCTTTCTTCTGCATTTGATCCAGGCTCTTAAACTCGTACCCGCGGCTGCGGGCCTCATCGATAATCCGGCCGAGCGCCTCCGTGTTATCTTTGGAGATCGAGTGCAGCAGAATGACGGCCCCCGGATGCAGCTGTGCCGTTACCTTATCAAAGGCGTATTGGGCGCCCCGCTGGGATTTCACATCCCAATCCATATACGCGAGCGACCAGAATACGTTGGTATATCCGAGCTGCTTGCTGACCGCAAGGGATCTCTCGTCAAAAATGCCGCGCGGCGTGCGCAAATACTTCATCTCCTGCTGTCCGGTAACGCGGGCCACTTCCTTCTTCACCCGCTCCAGCTCCTCCGTCAGCTTCTCCGCGGAAATCGTGGTTACGTCCGGATGATTCCAGGAGTGGTTGCCGATAATATGCCCTTCCGCCGCCATCCGCTTGAGCAAATCCTCCTGCGTTTTCACATAATGCCCTGTAACAAAAAAGGTAGCCGGTACCTTCTTCTCCTTGAGCGTATCCAGAATACGAGCGGTATACCCGTTCTCGTACCCGTTATCGAACGTAAGGTACAATTCTTTCTGGCTGGCATCGCCCATAAAGATGGCATCGTATTTTTGCAGCAGCTCCTTAAAGCCTTCTTGATCGATCGAAGGTAGCTGACCGTTGACGCTTCTCTTAAAACCGAAATGAAACGGACCGCTGCCGGCCGCAGCTGCTGCCGGAACTGCCAGGGCCGCTGACAGAAGCACGGCAAGGGCAATTCCAAGCAGCCATGCCGGCCGAAGAGCATTGCGCTTCTTCATTCCTGTTCTCTCCTTCTTGAATGTGGTGTTGGGATCCTAATCCCCCATGGCAAGGCATGCTAAGGGGTCATACACCCTACTATCCCACAAACCGGAGCAAACTATGTGCCGTGGCATGCCAGCCAGGCTGCCACATACCCGTCACCCTCGCCGGACGGCTCTCGAAAATTAGATGACCTCCACCGTGCAGCCTTTACGATGGCTCTCCGCGGCATATTCGATCATCCGGATCACATCCCGCGCCTCTTCCGGCCGAACAGGCAAAGGACCGCCCTCGAGAATCGCTTCCGCCAAGCCCTGATAGAATGCCTGGTACCGCCCGGGCAGCGTCTCGATCTCGCCTTGAACCGCGAGGCCGCTCAGCTCCGTTGACAGCTCGCCGTACATATCCGGCTGATCCTCTCCCCAGCCGGCATCCCCCGGCCGCATGCCTTGCTTCAATTGACCTTCCTGGGGATCCATGCCGTATTTCAAGAAGCTTCCCTTGTCGCCATGAAGCTCGAATTTCGGCCCGGCTTGCCGGACCAGGGAACCGGCGTGCAGGATGACGCGATGGGATGGATAGCCCAGCACCAGATGGAAGTAATCATGCGCCTGGGAGCCCTCGCGCTCCTGCCGTAGATCCGCCCACAGGGTCCGGGGCTTGCCGAACAGGAAGAGCGCCTGATCAATCAGATGAGAGCCTAGATCATACAGGATCCCGGAGCCGGGCAGCGCCTGCTCTCTCCAGCGTTCCAGCTGCGGATCGGGGCGGTAGCGGCTGAACTGCGATTGATAGATCGTCAGCTTGCCGAGCGCGCCGGTCTCAAGGAGATTGCGGACGGTTAAGAAGTCATTGTCCCAGCGGCGGTTATGGTATACCGTCAGCAGCACGCCTCTCTCAGCAGCCAGCGCAATCAGCCGGTCCGCTTCCTCCGAGGTTACGGTAAACGGCTTTTCCACCACAACATGCTTCCCCGCCTCAATCGCAAGCTTGGCGTATTCATAATGCGTTGTATTCGGACTCGTGATGATGACGAGCTGAACTTCCGGATCCGCCAGCAGCTCATCCACGCTGTCGACCACTTCGGTATCCGGCAAGTCCCGATGCACCTTGTCAGGATCCGACGACACGACGGTCCGTACATTAAAATCCGGCACGCTTCGAAGAATCGGTGCATGAAACACCGAGCCGGATAACCCATAACCGATGATTCCCGTCTGTATTGCCATAACGCATATGCCCCCTTTTCATTAGTACTAGGTTCTAATTCGAGATTTGCCGGGTCGATTCCTTGCGCACCTCCTAAATTCCATGAAAAACCAGGGAACGCATCACGCCAAAAGCCGCCCTCCACGATTCCTCGTGCGAAGACGGCTTCTTGTGCTTACTCGCTTTCGCGTAATAAAACCAAATCGTTACGATAGGTTGCTGTCCGCTTAGTAAGGATCCGCCTCGTGGCCCATGCGCTCGGCATCCTCCACCGCTTGATCCCGCGCGCTTTCTTCGGCGCCTGCCTTCTTCTTGGCGTCCAATCCTTCCCTCACCCGACGGCCGTAATCCTCGTCGGCGTTCGTAAAGTATTCCACCATTTTATCCTGAATGCGGACGTCGCACTGAATCAGCGCATTAACCAAGTTGTTGATCAGATCGTCGCGCTCCCAATCCTCGAACGCTCTGTACGTATCGCCCGCCTGCTTGAAGTCGAGCGTCCGGTCCAGCTTCTCGCGGACCAGGCTGGCATCGTAATGCGGCTGATGCGGCTTTGCGGTCTGCGACGCCTCCTTCAGGCCGTCCGTCATCGACGGTTCATAGTCGACATGCGGGCTTTGCCCTGGGGCCTTATCGACGAAGTAAGACATTTGCCCGCCGCGCTGGTTCGTCGCCACCCGCTTCTTCGGCGCGTTAATCGGCAGCTGGAGGTAGTTCGTTCCTACCCGATACCGCTGGGTGTCGGAATACGAAAAGGTCCGTCCTTGAAGAAGCTTGTCGTCGGAGAAGTCGAGGCCGTCCACGAGCACGCCCGTCCCGAATGCCGCTTGCTCCACCTCGTTATAGTAATTTTCCGGATTGCGGTTCAGCACCATTTTGCCGACCTTCAGGAACGGGAACTGGTCCTGCGGCCACAGCTTGGTCGGGTCAAGCGGATCGAACTCCAGCTCCGGATGCTCATCGTCGCTCATGATCTGGACGCACAGCTCCCACTCCGGATAGTCCCCGCGCTCAATCGCCTCATACAGATCCTGCGTCGCATGGCTGTCATTCACGGCCTGAATTTTGTTCGCTTCCTCTTGCGTTAAGTTTTTGATCCCCTGCTTGAGCGGCTCCCAGTGATATTTCACCAGCACGGCTTGGCCCTCGGCGTTCACCCATTTATATGTATTGACGCCGGAGCCCTGCATTTGCCGGTAGTTGGCCGGGATTCCCCATGGAGAATAGACGAAGGTAATCATGTGCGTGGCTTCCGGTGAGCGGGATACGAAATCGAACATCCCCACCGGTCCCGGAACGTTGGATACCGGATCCGGTCTGAACGCGTGCACCATGTCCGGAAACTTGAGCGGGTCGCGAATGAAAAATATTTTCAAATTGTTGCCGACCAGATCCCAGTTGCCCTCCTCCGTGTAAAACTTGACGGCAAAGCCGCGCGGATCTCGAAGCGTCTCCGGGGAACCGGCGCCGTGAATGACGGTCGAGAATCGGACGAACACCGGCGTGCGCTTTCCCTCCACCTGGAAGAGCTTCGCGCGCGTATACTTGGATACCGGCTCGTCACCCACCTTGCCATAAGCCTCGAAATACCCGTGCGCCCCTGCCCCTCGGGCGTGGACGACCCGCTCGGGAATTTTCTCCCGGTCGAAATGCGTGATTTTCTCCAAAAAATGATAGTTCTCCAGCGTCATCGGTCCACGGTTGCCGACGGTTCTTACGTTCTGGTTATCCGAGATCGGATGCCCCTGCCGGTTCGTAAGCGTGTCCTCGCGCTCGGTTTCCCCGCGGTTCTGGTCATAGCTCCGGCGTCCGTCTTCAACCTGCTTTCCTGCTTCAAACTCCTGATCGCTCACGGATTTCATTCCTCCTTGGATATATCGCTTGGTAATGGCTTTCCTTACTAGAGGTTGTTCAAAAAGCCGTCTTTTGATCACGAAGCGAATCAAGAGGGAAAAACCGGCTTTTTGAACTCACACTAATATGGATATTATGTCCAAGGCCTGAAAATGTATGAAAGGATCGAAAGGTTTGATAGGGCGGCCCACACCGGCGCTACCGGCCCTCTTCCAATCCATGGAAATATGCTGAGCGCTCCGGCAAATCACCGAATGCTACTCCTGCTCCCCCAGCAGCCCGCGCGTAAATGCAATCCACTCCCGCACCGCAAAGGACAAGTAACGGTCCTTCCGCCAGATCATCCCGAGCTGCCACGGAATCGAAGGATTGTCCAGCGGAATAATGGAGACGCGCGAGGAATCGATCTCCTTGCAGATCGTTTCAGGCAGAAGCGCGATCCCCAAATTTGCCGCCACCATCCCGCTGATCAGGTCCCACTGCGAGCTTTCATATACGACACGCGGCTCGAACCCGGCCTCCACGCATTCGCGGATAATCCGGTCATGCAGCGTGAAATCCTCCCGGAACAAAACGAACGGTTCCTCTGCAAGCTCCTTCAAATTCACGCTGTCCCTGCCGGCGAGCCGATGGGACGGATGCACGAGCAAATTCAGCTTCTCCTTAACAAAGGAATAATAGTGAAACACCTCTTCATTTACCGGAAGCACCGCCACGCCGATATCCGTCTGGCCGCTCTCCACGTCGGCCTCCACCTTCTTCGCCCCGTCTTCGATCAGCTGAATCGTGATTTTCGGGTAGCTCTTATGGAACTGACCGATCACTTCTGGAAAAAAGCTTGACCCGACCATCGGCGGCAGACCGATCCGCAGATGCCCGCGCCGAAGATTCATCAGATCCTCCAGCTCCGCGGACACGCGCTGAAAGGCCTCTACCATCTGCTGCGCCTGCTGGTACATGATATGCCCGGCATCCGTCAGCTCAATCCGCTTGCCTGCCCGGTGGAATAGCGTGACCCCCCACTCGTCCTCCATATTCCGGATCGTCTTGCTGATGGTCGGCTGCGTGATATAAAGCTTCTCCGCCGCCTTCGTAAAGCTCTGATTTCTCGCAACCTCAAGAAAATACTGCAGCTGCCGTATATCCATTCGCGCATTACCTCCATGCTCGTATGTATAGATATATTTTGTGTGTATAGATAAATGGAATAGTTGGCATTCGATATATGCATTTTACCTATGAAAGCAATCGCTGTAAAATTTCATTAAAATGAAAGTGCAAAAAGTCGGTTTTTCAGCACCGAGAAGGTTGGATGAAGTTAGGGACTGAGGAGCGGAGCGTACGTTTTGGGTACGTGAGCCCCGGAAGGCCCGGCTGAATTCAAGATTCGATGCCGAGCTACTTCGTGACTCACTTCGTGATCAAAAAACGACTTTTTGAACAACCTCTTAAAACATGAAAACAAGGAGGCGGAGGCCGGTCATGAAAAACATCATCAAGGGAAGCCTGCAAGTGGCCGGTTTCATGCTGCTGTCGATTCTGATGAGTCAGCTTGCCAAACTGGCCCATATTCCGATACCCGGAAGCATTCTCGGCATCGCCGTGGTCTTCATTCTCCTCGAAACGGGCGTCCTGAAGCTGGAGTGGATTGAACTCGGCGCCAATTGGCTCCTTGCCGAGCTCCTGCTCTTCTTCATTCCCGCCGCAGTCGGGGTCATGAATTACTTCACCGTACTTGAAGCCGACGGATTCCGGATTCTGGCCGTCGTCCTGCTCAGCACCGTTCTCGTCATGGCGGGCTCGGGATTGACGGCAACCTTAATTTCTTCAAGAAAGGAGCGTAAATCATCATGACAACTTTGCTATCCGTCCTGACGGGTTTGCTGCTGACCATCGGCATCTATGCCGGAGCCAAGCGATTATACCGCCGTGTGCCGAAGGTCTATCTGTCCCCGCTCCTTATTACTCCGCTGCTTATTATTGTGATCTTGACCCAGTCGGGCATATCCTATGATGCATATAATGAAGGTGCGAAGTGGATCAGTAAACTGCTGGAGCCGGCAACCGTCGCATTTGCCGTCCCGCTGTACAAAAACTTTCAAACCCTTAAGCGCCATGCGGCTGAAATTATATGCGGCGTCGCAGCCGGTTCCGTGCTTGCAATGGTGTCCTCCGGCATGCTGGCCAAATGGATGCATTTGAGCAGCCCGCTTGCCACAAGCCTGATTCCGCGCTCGATCACGACACCCATAGCCATGAATGTGTCCGAGGTCATCGGCGGCTTGCCCAGCATGACCGCCGTATTCGTCATCATGACCGGTATTCTCGGCTCCATGGTCGGGCCCTCGATTATGCGGATTTTCCGGATTCGGGGAGATATCGCACGCGGAATTTTGTTCGGGACCGCGGCACATGGGACCGGGACTTCAAAGGCGTTCGAATTCAGCTCGCTGTCCGGAACCATTTCCAGCATCTCCATGATTATGGCGGCGCTGTTTACCCTCGGTGCCGCGCCGATGATGATGGCATTTTTACACTAGAAGAGCTTTACTTCGATAAAATCGGCCTCGGGCCGGTTTTTTCATTGTTTAATTTCGGTTGTTATGCGAAGAATATGGACTTACTTTAACTCTTTGACAACCTCCTTCGAAGAGGTCATAATAAATTCTGTTCATAACTTTTGTAAAATTTATGGGTTAATTAGTTGTAAACGCAGCTGTCGGCAAGCCGCGTTTAACTCTGCTCTTAGCCGCTAAGGTATCGTATAAGCGGTACGAAGAACGCGCTTTGCACTGGACTGATCAGAGAGCATCATCAACATCGTAAAATCTGCATGTGCGACATGAAAGGAAGGCGATACAGGTGTTTTCCATCTCACGGTTTCGTTTAACCATTACGAAGCCATTTATATTTTTCTCCGTCATTATGCTGCTTAAGAGCTACTTGGCCTGGGTCGTCATATTTGACGATGTGCTTCCGTGGAGGCCGCTGATTACGGAGATCCCCTTTATCTGGCTCGTGTTCAGCTTGATTGAGTGGTTTGCCTCCAAGCGCAAGCTTGCTGTCTACATGGGCGTCAACCTGTTGTTGACCGCCATTTTCTTCGCGGCCATCATGTATTATAAATATTACGGCGTTATCGTCACTTATCATGCACTAGAGCAGGTGAACCAAGTCACTGCGGTGAGCAACAGCGTATTTTCGCTCATGGATCCGTACTACCTGCTGATCTTCACCGACATTATCGTATTGTTCGTGCTCCTTTGGCGCAGCGACCGCGTCAAGAACTGGAAGAACCGGCACACCAAGAAGGAGAAGCGGAAGTTTGCGCCGATTATGTTCGTGCTCTCCCTGATGCTCTGCCTCTTCCAGATTATGCCGAACCGGGCAAGCATGAACGAAATCGTGAAGGCACAGGAAATGGGCATCCTGAATTATGAAGCGTACACCATTTTCCAGCAGGAGAATAAAAAGCTCGAGGATGCCAAGGCGATTACACAGGCTCGAATCAACGAACTAAAGGGCCTTCAGCCCGCCGAGAAGCCTGTGTTATCCGGCGCAGCCAAGGGCAAGAACCTGATCATCATTCAAATGGAATCCTTTCAGAATTTCCTGATCGATTTGAAGATTGACGGCAAGGAAATTACGCCGAACATGAATAAGCTCGCCCGTGAGAGCCTGTACTTCCCGAACTTCTTCCAGAACGTTGGACAGGGCAACACCTCGGATGCCGAGTTTGTTGTCAACACGTCCTTCTACATTCCTCCGCGGGGAGCGGCGACGCAGCATTATGCGGACCGGGTTCTTCCGAGCCTGCCGAGACTGATGCAAAGCCAAGGCTACGATACGGCAACCTTCCATACGAATGTGGTGGAATTCTGGAACCGCGGCGAGCTGTACAAGGCCCTTGGGTTCAACCGTTATTACGATAAAGCCTTCTTCGGGGAGGATGATAAGCTGTTCTTCGGCGCATCGGATGACGCGCTGTATACCAAAACGGCGGCCGAGCTGGAGAAGATGCACGAGACGGGCAAGCCGTTCTATACGCAGATCATATCGATGTCGGCCCACCATCCGTTCACCATTCCGGAAGAGAAATACCGGATGACGCTGCCGGAGCGGTATGAAGGCACCTTCGTCGGCGACTATATCCGTGCGCAAAACTATGCGGATGACGCCCTCGGCAAATTCATCGAGCAGCTGAAGAAGGACGGCATATGGGACGACAGCCTGATTGTCGTCTACGGCGACCATCTCGGTCTGCCGATTTATTCCTTGGACAACAAGGATAAAGAGCTGATGCAGGAGATCTACGGCCGGGAGTACACTTCAGCCGATATGATCAACATCCCGCTCATGATTCACGGTAATGGTCTGGAGCCGGCCGTGAAGGAGCAAGTCGGCGGGCAGATCGATCTGCTGCCGACCATTGCGAACCTGCTAGGCGCTCCGCTCGATGACCAGCTTCACTTCGGTCAGGACCTGCTGAACCATGCGGACAGCAATCTGCTGCCGGAGCGGTATTATCTGCCGTCCGGGACGTTCATCAACAATACGACCATGTACATCCCGGGGATCGGCTTCGAGGATGGCACCAAGCATCCGCTGCCTCATCAAGATAAGGCGTCCACCCAAGCTTCGCGGGAAGAGTTCGAACGCGCCTTGCAGCTCCTCCATCTGTCCGACAGTTATGTCAGACAGCTTCCGCTCCATAAATAATAACAAAGCATGCAAGGACCTCACCCGTCTGTTTGGGTGAGGTCCTTTTTTCTTCGACAGATGCCGCCAAGGCAATCCTGAAGCGGACTTTCATCGGCTTAACCAACTGACATTTGACATAGTGGCACACTTTTTCTTATGATGTATAACAATATACCTTGTTTTAAATATGATGATCGTGGTGAAATTAGGTACAACAACGAGATTCATTGAATCATATGAACGCATTTCAGCCATATATTTGTTAGAGCAAATCGATTACGAATTCTAGGAGTGACGATCCGACTTGGACCCCATACGAAGGATAAACAGAATTATATGTTCCGCTCTTGGCTTCATGCTGCTCTCTTACGTTACGCCCGCGCTCGGCGAGGATCTGTCTGATTCCGTTATTGCCCAGCAAGGGATGGAGGCGCCCGAAGGAGCATATCCAGCCCCGGCCCCCGTGCCCAAAAGCCCGGATCCCGTCCGGCTGATGCTGGAGCTGCCTCGCCATGAGTCTCTGCTTTCCTTGAATGACGTTACATGCTCCACTGAAACCGATATGTTCCTGATCCTCAAGCACATGATGCTCGAACCTTTGAAGTTCCGGTCGAATTATGTTGACAGCCATGTATAGTTGACACTGGTTATTTAAAAACTAATTCAGATCAGAAAGAAAAAGGATGTGTTTTGTTTGGATGACAATATTGGCCTAAATATATTTCTTGTTGTATTATTAATCGCCGCTACAGCTTTCTTCGTTATGACGGAATTTGCCATCATCAGGCTTCGTCCCAGCCGGGTCGACCAATTGGTCATGGAAGGGCGTAAAGGTGCGCTCGCGGTTAAAAAGGTGACGTCCAACCTCGACGGCTACCTGTCGGCGTGTCAGCTCGGGATTACGATCACCGCGCTCGGCCTCGGTTGGCTCGGGGAACCGACCATCGAGAAGATTCTGCATCCGGTATTCGACAATTTCGCGATTCCGGCCGCCATATCTTCGTTGATCTCGTTCCTGCTCGCGTTCATCATCATGACATATATTCACGTCGTGATCGGCGAGCTTGCGCCGAAGACCATCGCGATCAATAAAGCCGAAGCCGTTACGTTCTTGTGCGCGACGCCGATTATCTGGTTTAACCGCATCATGTATCCGTTCATCTGGCTTCTGAACGGCTCGGCGAATAAAATCGTCCGCCTGTTCGGCATGCACCCTGCAAGCGAGCATGAAGAGGCTCACTCCGAGGAAGAGCTGCGCATGATTCTAAGCGACAGCTATGAGAGCGGCAAGATCAACCAGGCCGAATACGGCTACGTTAGCCGGATCTTCGCCTTCGACGATATGCTCGCCAAGGAAATCATGGTGCCCCGCACCGATATGATCTGCCTCTATGTCGATAAGCCGCTGTCTGCGAACCTGCAGATCATCAAGCGTGAGCAGTATACCCGTTTCCCGGTCGTCCGGGGGGATAAGGACCAGATTGTCGGTACGATTAACACCAAGCAGTTCTTCCTGGAGTTCGACGACAATTCGAACATGGACCTGACCAAGCTGATTCATCCGGCGATGACGGTATCCGAAGCGATTCCGATCAAGAAGCTGCTGCGGAAGATGCAGCTGGAAGGCACGCATATGGCTATCCTGATCGATGAATACGGCGGCACGTCCGGCATGATCACCATCGAGGACATTCTGGAAGAGATCGTCGGTGAAATACGCGACGAATTCGACGAGGATGAAGAACGCGAGCTCATCCAGCCCGAGCCGAACCGCATTATCGCGGACGGCAAGGTGCCGATCAACCGGATCAATGATCTGCTGCACACCGACCTGTCCACGGACGATCTGGACACGATCGGCGGCTGGCTGTACGGACACAACTCGGAGCTGTCCAAGGGCGACATCTGGACATACGAGAACTTGACCTTCACCGTCTTGGAGAAGAAGACGCATCGCTATACGAAGCTTCAAATCGTCAAAGAGGTTGCCGAGGAATCGATGCAGGAAGCATCGGCGGCTTTAGCCGGAGAACGTGATTCCTAATCGTGAGTCCTTAGGCATAGATGATAGATACAACCGCCGTACAGGCCCCAGTGGGCCGGTACGGCGGTTTTTATCTGTGCACGCAACAAGAGAGCCTAACGGGTATCGCTGATATGCATCACATAGGATGGCGATTGTCCATTTTACTGCTTTAATAAGTTACTCCAACGCTGTAATATAGAAAATAACATTTCTCACTTACGGGAGGCGGCATATTATGAATCGTCAAATTGCCATCATCGGGAGCAGCGGCGGCAATCTGTATAATTTGGGCGGCAAGGAGCCCCGCAAACTACTGGACGAAATCCTGGTGCAGATGGAGAGCGCGGGGCTGTCGTGCGGGGCGCTGCAGTTCATTGCTGCGGGGGTTTCCATGGATGCTGCCAAGGAGACCACACCTGCGGCGCTCTACAGCTGGAGCTCTTCGCAGGGGGCACCTGTCATAATCGCTGAGGGCACTCTGCAGCAGGTCAATCAAGCCGCAGAGCGGCTGGACCGGGAAATTGCCGAGCAGATTGAGCTCGGAGAGATAGACGGAGTCATCGTCATGAGCGCTGACCCGGAGGGCAGCAACCGCCATGCGGTGGAAGCCTGCGCCAAATACAAGCTGCCGGTGACCGGAACCGGCGGCACCTCGATGGCGATGATTCAGGCGAAAGGCGTGCATGTGATTGCCGCTTCCGGCACGACGGGAACGACGAACCGGACCCGTGCCGTTACGTTCGTCACTTCGCTCAGCAAGCATTGGCGGATTCCGTACCGCCCGGTGATCGGCACAGCCCAGGCATCTTCCTCTTCCGGTTCGGGAAGCAGCGCATCGCCCTGGCGCAGAATTAATATTCGCGGCATGATGATGGCATCGCTCCCTGGCTTTATCGGGATGGCATTGGTGCTGGCTGTGAGTAAAATCCCCGGCTTGTCGGCATTATCCGAGGTATTCGACCTGATGATCAAAGCGCTGCCGGTCATCCTTGCCGCTATCGCTGCCAAGCAGGTATCCGAGCTGGACGAGGTATCGATCGTGGCCGGTATCGTGGCCGGCATCCTGTCCGTAGAGGGAGGCATCATCGGGGTCATCATCGGGGGCATCGGCGCCGGGATCATCGTCCATTACCTGTTCCGTAAATGCGTGGAATGGCGCTTCCCCGCGACGACGGTCAATATCGTCGCCGGAGGCATATCCGGTCTTATTGCCGGGCTGATCGTCTACTTCCTTATTGCGCCGATTGCGCTCAGCGCGGGTGAAGGCATCCGCACGCTGATCGAAACGCTCGTCTCCTGGAGCCCGGTCATGGCGGGGCTGATTGCCGGCCTGCTCATCTGGCCTGCCATCATCGGCGGCGTATACCATGCCGCCATCCTCCCTATTGTTCTGCTGGAAATGGAGACGACGAGCAACAGCTTCCTGGGTGCCGTCGACATGGTGGGCCTGGTGATGGTGTCGGCAGGAATCACGCTGGCCAACATGATCGCCCCCCGCGACAAGGGAGAAGCGGCGGTTGCGGCGCCGGGATTCGCCATGAATATGGGCTTCGGCACATTCGTTGAAGCCGCGTATCCCTTCATGTTCTCGAACAAGCTGGTTTTTGCAGGCGCGATTGCTTCAGCCGGTCTCGGCGGCATGCTGGTCGGACTGTTCGGCGTTCGGGGAACGGCCTACGTGCCTTCCTTTGTCGGTCCGATCACATCCAACAACACGTTCGGCTTCCTGATCTCAATGCTGGCGAGCCTGCTCTGCTCTTTCTTGATCACCTTCTTCGTTAACAAAATGTACGTCTACCGGAGCGCCAAGGGCACGATCGGCATGTAATGTAATAGGCAAGCGAGGCGTTACGGCGCTTCGGGCTTAGAATTACGGTAACACTCCATAAAACGGCCTGGGGGGCATCCTCGAGGCCGTTCTTTATTCGACAGAGAGAGCTTTTTCTGTGCAGACTCGTGTCGCATCTTGGAATCACTCTACCAACACTGGTAAAATAGGAGATACGGCCTTCAACATTTAAACGGCTTTATCTAGCCATGGGGCAACTCTAAGCGCCTGCAACAGTTCCTTAACCGGTTCCGTGCAGACGCTCGGATTAGAAAGAGGGGATAATTGACACAATGACGATGATCGGTATTGATCTTGGGACGACAAACAGCCTTGCGGCTTATTGGGCCGAGGACCGGGCGGCAATCATCCCGAACGTGCTCGGAGAGCACCTCACACCTTCGGTCGTAAGCGTTGACGACAACGGGGAGATTTTGGTCGGCCGGGTTGCGCAGGAGCGGCTTATCACGCATCCGCAAGCGACGGCAGCAACGTTCAAACGATTTATGGGGACAGAAAAAACCTACGCGCTCGGCCCTCACACCTTCACGCCGGAAGAGCTCTCATCCTTCATCATCAAAGCGCTGAAGGCCGATGCCGAAGCTTATTTGGGCGAGACGGTGACGGAAGCCGTCATCAGCGTTCCCGCCTACTTCAACGATACCCAGCGCAAGGCAACGAAGACGGCCGCGGAATTGGCCGGTCTCAAGGTGGAGCGGCTCATCAGCGAGCCGACGGCTGCGGCGGTTGCCTATGGATTGCACCAGGAGAGCCCCGAAACGAAATTTCTCGTATTCGACCTGGGCGGCGGCACATTCGATGTATCCATACTGGAATTGTTCGAAGGCATCATGGATGTGAAATCCATTGCCGGCGATAACTTTCTGGGGGGCGAGGATTTTACGGAGCTCCTCTTTACGCACTTTTTACATACGCATGACTTGAATGCCGAAGATCTCAGTGCCAAAACGAGATCGCTGATCTATAAGCAGGCCGAAATGTGCAAGCTGGCCCTCGGCCAGGAAAACGAAGCCAAGATGACCGTCCCTGCCGAGACCGGCAGCTTGGAGCTGCGCATAAGCCGGACGGAATTTGAAAAGCTTGCCCAGCCGCTTCTGCTCCGTCTGCGCCAGCCGATCGAGCGTGCGCTGCGGGACGCTTCCCTTACACCTTCCGAATTGGACGCCATTATTCTCATCGGCGGAGCCACGCGCATGCCGCTGATTCGCAGCGTCATTGGCAGGATGTTCGGCCGGATGCCCTACAGCAACATTCATCCCGATGAGACGGTTGCGATCGGTGCGGCGATCCAAACGGCACTGAAGCAGCGCAACCAAGCGCTGGAAGAGATGATTTTAACGGATGTGTGCCCGTACACCCTCGGTACCAGCGTTGTGCGGGAGATGGGAGGCGGCCAATATTCAACAGGGCATTTCCTCCCGATTATCGAACGGAACACGCCGATACCGGTCAGCCGGGTCGAGCGCCTCTACACGATTTCCGATAATCAGCGGCAAATGACCGTCGATGTGTATCAAGGGGAGAGCCGGCGCGTGGAGAACAACATTAAGCTCGGTGAGCTCCGGATCAAAATTCCGCCGGCCCCGGCGGGGGAGCAGAGCATTGACGTGCGCTATACGTATGATATCAACGGCATTTTGGAGGTCGAGGTCATCAGCGTGGCAACCGGCGAGAAAAAAAGAGCGGTCATCGAAAGCAACGCCGGCTCCATGACCAAGGAGCAGATCGAGGCCCGGCTTGCCGAGCTGAAGGATATCAAGATCCATCCCCGGGATCGTACGGAGAACAGGCTGCTGATCGCAAGAGGCGAGCGGCTGTACGAGGAATCGCTGGGCGACCGCCGAGAGATGATTGCCCGGCTGATTCAGCAGTTCGAGATGCAGCTGCAGACGCAAAATGAGCAAGTGGTTAAACAGGCCGCCGAAGCGCTCAAGGAGCAGCTGGATCAGATCGAAAGGTGGATGGATTTGACATGAGTGTATGGGACATTTTGGGGATCGAAGCAACCGGAGATACATCAGCCATCAAAAGAGCCTATGCGAAAAAGCTGAGACTCCACCACCCGGAGGATGACCCGGAGGGCTATCAGCGCCTTCGCGAGGCTTATGATTCCGCGCTTACGATGGCGCCTTACGTTGAGCCGGAGAAGGATGAGCGCCTGGATTTCGATGAGCCAGCCGCTTACGATGGCGGCCAGACGGCGCTCTCTGGCGGCGAGCTTTGGACGGGTGAAGAAATAGACGATTACCCCGCATCCGGACAATCTCCGGCTGCTTCTGATTATTACAGAGAACCGCTTCTCCACGCCCGCGAGCCGATTCCGCAGGACCCGATTGAGCAGTTCATCGATGAGATCGACGAAATTTATGAGAATTTCCAGGCGCGCATCGATCCCGAGGCCTGGGAGGACGCGCTTAACCGGGACATCGTATGGGATGTGGAGCGGAGCGGGGAACTGCAGTACGAACTGATGGACTTTCTGGAGGATCATCGCCATCTCCCCCGCCCGGTATGGCAGCGGCTTGACGACATGTTTCACTTCACGGAGAACAAGGAAGACCTGCTGGAGGAATACCCCGATTCGCTCATCGAATATATCATGAGCCAAATTAACGGTACCTCCGAGCTGCGGTACGAGTGCTTTAAGGAGCATCCCGCTCAGGATATCGATATCGAGCAGTATCTTGATCTGAGGGAACAGGGACAGTACATGTTGAAGGAAGGCGAGCTGGAAGAAGCCCTCGACAATTTAACCCGCGCCAACGAGATATATCCTCATGATCCCGACCTTCAGCTTATGCTCGGTAAATGCCATGTGCGGACCGGCAACCTGACCGCCGCGGACGAATGCTTCGGTCAAGCCATCCGGCTGGCGCCGGAGGAGCTTGATGGATATTGGCACCGTGCCCAGAGCCGGTTCGAGCAGGCGGATTACTCGTCCGCATTGAGCGACCTTGAGAAGGTGCTGGGCCAAGAGCCGGAAAATACCGATGCGCTCTGCCTGAAAGGACGATGTTATATAGGACTTGAGGAGATAGATCAGGCACGGGATATCTTGAAACAGTCCAATCAGCTCGAGAATCCCCATATTCACTCGTATATCTACCTGTGCATGGCGTCCAACAAGCATAAATACGGCCGGAGACACATCACAGCCGCTGACCGGTGGCGGTCATGGAGAAGCAATCTGTTATTCGATACGCTCATGGTGCTCCGCTTAAGCTGGCTCTACATTCTGGTTTATCTAGCTCTGCAAATATTCTTCGACCTGCACCCGGTATATACGTGGCTATTGATTGCCGTCATCCTGTGGAACACCTGGAAGGCCATCAAAGTGCATTGGGTGCTTGCAACCTAGAAAGGAGGCATTCGCATCATGGAAGGATTCAGCCGCAAGCACAAGAAAAGAATCGAGCTCTACCTCCGCTGCTTGTCCAGCGTTTGTATCGATAGCATGCTGGGCTATTATTATATTCCTTATGAATTTCATTCCTCGGAGCGCTGGCTGCGAAAAGGCGTGATGAAAAAAGCGCTGGCTGACTGGAAGATCACGGACGCGGCCTCCCTCAAGGAGCGTATCGATTTTTTGCTAAACGACGGCCACTGCCAGGAATACCTGGACATTCATAACCGTTTGTCCGCCCTAACCCTCAAGGCACGCGAGCGTTATCTCGAGGACGCCAAAGACGATCCCGATTACAAAAAAATGATCGTTGTCGGCAAATGGATGGGGATGCTGCCTTCGGCCGATATCGCCGCATTAGGCGGGGGCTGGGCCATCCTTCTTAGCCGGATCGGACGGATCTATCGCTTCCTGAGCGAAGAGGAGGCCTGGGAGATCAAACAAAAGGCAGCGGCCCTCCTGCAGCAGCATTACCGCAGCTGGGACGAATATCTTACCGCCTTTGCGGCCGGCACGCATTTTATCAAAGAGGATATCGCAATGAAGTACTCCCACCATGTTATAAGCAGAGCCAGCAACATCCTCGGGGGCAGCAAGCTTGCCTACAATAAGGTGCCTTGGGATCTAAGCCTGCTGCCGGACAAGCACGCTTCGGCCAGCATGTCGGCCTCAGTCTGACTGAACCTGGGTAACTGACGCTTGCGCTTGCGCGAACAAAGGCGGGAAACTCCCCTATCCCGAAATAAACAAAAGCCAGGACAGACCGAATAAAGGCTCTGCCTGGCTTTTTCAATTCTACAATTTACGGAGCTCGATGTCCGAAGTGCCCGTGATCCGCGAAATGTCGAACTCCCTGAACTGATACGTCGGCGTCGCATCTTGCAAGGCGCCACTCCCCTTCTCCAGCTTCGCTGCATTGGCGGGCGTGTTCAGTTTTGCCGGATAATACTCGATCTGAAGATCGGTCTTGCCCGGAACCGTAACTCCGGGCAGCTGCTTGACCAGCTCCAGAATGCGCTCCTTCTCTTGGTCCAGGCTGCCCTCCGCAACATCGGCAAACACCACGATGTCTACATTCTGGCTAACCGGCTCGCCGCTGCAGGAATCCAGCTTGTCGTACTCCCGCACCACCTGCTTCATATTGCAGCTCACCCAGGCCTGAACGAAAGCGCCGTCCGGATACAGCCGGTCGATGACCGGCTCCGCCTTGTCACGAAGCTGCGCCCCCCATACACGATTGAGGTAGGTTTCACCGGATGGGACCGGCGGGCTGCCGTCGGTGCTGTCCAGCGTGAATTCCAGCTCAGGAGCTCCTTCGGGAATCGCCGTAAGATTGTATGATCCGACAGCCCATATATGGTCCATCTTGGTGACCTTGAACGGCTCGCCGTATTTTTGCTCCAAATAATGTTCGGCGGCTTCCCGAACAACCTGCTTCTCCGCAGCCGACTTGGTAAACGGGGCGGTTCCCTCCGTGTAACCGACATACACGGATCCGGCAAGCAAGAGGAGGCCGATCACCGTGCGCGCGGCGATGGCACCTGGTGAAGACAGCTGCCGCTGCCGTTTCTGCTCCAGCCACGGTTTTTTCGGCGACCGGTAGGTAAAATAAATAATCGTGATCACGATGCCCGCAATATGCAGCGCAAGTGCAGCCGGCAGCGCCAAAAAGCCGAGAAAGCCGAGCGTCAGCAGCAGAAAATAAAGCACAGCTCCCTGCAGCGCCATAAGCAGCGCCCCGGTAATGATCAGCATCGGGGTCCCGATGTAGAATAGGCCGAGGCCTGTAAAGATCACGGAAAGCACCACCGCGGTCAGCTGATGTTTCTTCACTGGTCATCCCTCCTTTTTTAAAAAAATTCCGCCCCATCCATCCGTCGAAGCTTTATTATAACAGCCGCTCCCCCGTTAGAGAAACAAAAACCCATCCACCTCGCGGGTGCATGGGTTGATTGGCCTTCACAGCATCCTGCTTATTCCTTCGGATGAATCATCTCTTCCGGCCGCACGATCCGGTCAAATTCCTCTGCCGTCAGCAGACCGCTCGCCAGCGCAGCTTCCCGAAGGGTCGTGCCCTCTTGATGCGCGCGTTTAGCGATCGCGGCCGCATTCTCGTATCCGATATGCGGATTGAGCGCCGTCACCAGCATCAGCGACCGCTCCATATTGCCGCGAATGACTTCGAGATTCGCTTCGATGCCGACCGCGCAGTTCCGGTCAAACGAATCCATCGCATTCGACAGCAGGCGTGCCGATTGCAGGAAGTTATAGATGATCACCGGCTTGAATACGTTCAGCTCGAAATTGCCCTGGCTTGCCGCGAACCCGATCGTTGCATCGTTCCCCATCACCTGGCATACCACCATCGTAAGCGCCTCGCTCTGGGTCGGATTTACTTTGCCCGGCATAATCGAGCTTCCCGGCTCGTTGGCCGGTATGGTCAGCTCCCCGATGCCGGAGCGGGGCCCGCTCGCCAGCCAGCGCACGTCATTGGCGATCTTCATCAGATCGGCAGCCAGCGCCTTGAGCGCTCCGTGCGCAAAGACCACTTCGTCATGGCTTGTCAGCGAGTGGAATTTATTGCTGGCAGAGGTGTAGCTTTTGCCGATCTGCAGGCTGATTTCCGCCGCGGTCATCTCGCCGAATTTCGGATGGGCGTTGATGCCCGTACCGACGGCCGTTCCGCCGATCGCCAGCTCCCGCAGCGGCTCGATCGAAGAAGCGACCATAAGCTCGCATTTCTCAAGCATACGGTGCCAGCCGCTGATTTCCTGCCCCAGCGTAAGCGGCGTGGCATCCTGAAGATGCGTGCGGCCGATTTTAATGAGATCCTTGTACTCCTCGCTCTTCTCTTTCAGCGTCTTCTTGAGCCGTTGAAGCGACGGCAGCACGCTGTCCTCCAAGGCGATAACGGCCGCCATATGCATCGCCGTCGGGAAGGTGTCGTTGGAGCTTTGGGATTTATTCACGTCATCGTTGGGGTGAATGCGCTGGTCGCTGCCTTTTTCCTGAAGCAGCTGGTTCCCCCGGTTCGCGATAACCTCGTTCACGTTCATATTGGACTGCGTGCCGCTGCCTGTCTGCCAAACGACAAGGGGAAAATGCTCATCATGCTTGCCTTCAATGATTTCATCGGCCGCGACGGTAATGGCCCAGACCTTATCTTCATTCAGCTTGCCGAGCTTGCCGTTAACAATCGCGGCGCTCTTCTTCAACACGGCGAACGCCCGGATAATCTCCTTCGGCATCGTTTCCGTGCCGATCCGGAAATTCTCGGAGCTGCGCTGCGTTTGGGCGGCCCAGAGCTTATCGGCAGGCACCTTCACCTCACCTAACGTATCCTTCTCAATACGGTACTCCATCTTGTCTTCCTCCTTTGGCATCCTTGATTTCAGCATTAAACGCTTTATATTCCATCTCCCCTATTATGGCACAGTCTGGCGCTGGAGAAAAATGCCGCGGCATGGAGAAGCGTAATGAGAGCACGGGTGAGGATTGCAGACGGCGGGGCGAAGAGAGATGAAGCACGAAGGAGGATTGCAAACGACGTGGAAAAAAGGCGGACTAGCGATTCATGCCAGCCATTCAAACCAGCGCCCATGACCGTCGGCTCTAAGGATGGTCTGTTCGCTCGATATGCCGCCGACAATAAAGTCGGCATGGAGATCGCCATCCCACATGTTGTTGTACACATGGACGATGTCGCGTTGTTTACTGATCGTGCTCAGATGATGGAGCAGCCGATGTTTGTTATCCTCGGGAATCTGGTTGGCTACATGCTTATGAAAGACGCATACGACGGCCTCTCCGGGAATGTCCCTCACAAGATCGGGCAGCAGCTCCGTCCCGTCCCCTTCTATGAACCGAATATCAGACCGGCTCTTAAGAAGAGCTGCGGCCTGCTCGAGCATCGATACCCGGCGGGGATTGCCCGGCCAAATGAGCGCCCGCAGCCATAATACATCCTCTGCGCTGTGCACATCGTTCACGTGAAGATCGATCCCCATCCGGTATACGACCGGGGGACTGGAAGAGAGCAGAAACGGGGACTTCCCGCCCTTGATCTCGGAATCGATGCGAACGACGGACTCCTTGTTGCCGTATACCTCCTGGCCACCGTAAGCATAGCTGTACTGATCCCACAGCAGTTGCAGTCCGGCGCTGCACCCCAGCTCCACAAGGGCAAGCGGCTTCCGAACCTTGGCATACACGGAGCAGAACACCGGAAAAAGATACGCGCAGCGCCGGACCTCGTTCGTCTGCACCCGCTTGCTTCGGAGGATCCCTATAATCTCCTCCCTATGCTCCAGCACAAATGTCCGGAAATGCGGATAGCTTGCCTCCATTTCCTTCAGCTGCTCCGCGAGCCCCGGGTAATAGGCGCTAAGCGCCGCCCCCTTCCCCTTTAGCAGCAAATATTGAACCGCTCCGAACAGCAGATTGGGCACTGGCTGTCCGGGCGATGCCTGCGCAGCTATCGACAAAACCTCCGCATCGCCGGCGATCTGCCGCGCCAAATGCGCGTACAAATCGCTGGCTCCCGGAAATTCCTTATCGGCAAAATGCTGAAATACCCTCACCAGCCGCTCCTGATCCATATGTCACTCTCCTAACAAAAAAGTTATAGACCGGTCTAAGACCATGTTACATCTTTCCAGCCGCGCTTTGGATTGCGATCTTTTATCGGTCCGATAAGAGAAACAATGGAATGGTTCAGGACCTATTCCGATTATGCGCCGGGGCGGTCCAGCCGATACAGCCCGCGATACCTTGGGTAGCGCTCCATCAGCTCGTCGTGCGTACCGCGCATGACGACTTTCCCTTGCTCCAAGAACAGGATCTCATCCATCTGCTCGACGCCGACGAGATGATGGGTCACCCAGATCAGCGTCCGGTCCTGAAGGCTGGAGAAAATGGTAGAAAGCAGCTCGCGCTCCGTTCTGGGATCCAGCCCGACCGTCGGTTCGTCAAGGATAACGACCGGACTCTTCTGCAGCAGAATGCGGGCAAGGGCCACTCGCTGGCGTTCTCCTCCTGAAAAACGCTGCCCTGCTTCCTGCATGCGGGTATGGAGGCCGTCCGGAAGGGAATCGACCAGCGTAGTTAGCTGGGCCATCGCAGCGGCCTGCCGGATATCCTCTTCCGTGGCATCCGGTCGTCCGAGCCGGATATTGTTTGCCAGCGTGGTGTCGAACAGATGAGGGCTCTGATTCAGGACGGAAATCACGGACGAGATATCGTCGCCAAAACGCGCTGCATCCGTGCCGCCGATCGTGACCGTGCCCGATGAGGGTGCCAAGACGCCCTGGATAAGCTGCAGCAGGGTCGATTTGCCGGCTCCTGAACGTCCGATGACCGCCACCTTGGCTCCGGCGGGAACGTCAAGGGAAATGTCCCGGAGCGCGTGTGTACCGTTGTCCAAACAGCCTGATGCTGTCGCGCCTGCCCAACGTGCCGAATGTGCTGCATCTGTCGCTTCTGGTTGATATGCCGCATCTGCCGGATCTGGTGAGTGTGCTGTTGTTGAATATGCTGCTTCAGCCGCATCTGGCGAAGGTGCTGCTGGTGAATGTGCTGAGTGTGCTGCATCAGTCCCATTTGCATCGTATTGAAACGAGACGGCCTCCAGCTTTATATGCGCGCCGCTTCGAATGACGGCATCCACTTCGCCCCGGCTCAATGACAGCTGCTCCGGGTATCCAGTGGTGGCGGAGCCCTCTCCATGCCCGATGGCCTTCAGTCTCTGAACCGATTGACCGTACAGCGGAATCCGCTCTACCGCCTCGGACACCGGCAGAAAAGCGTCCATCAGTGGAAACACCGCAAGCACCATCGCCGCGATCAGCGTAACGTCCAGTGAACCGCCCGCATACTCCTTGCCAGCTACATACACGACCGTGACGACCGTTACCGCAACGACCGTCTGCCCGATGAAGCCGCGCAGCCGCGCCCACCGCTTGAGCGCCCGGTCGGTCCGGTCCACCTCGGCTTCATCCTCCTCGTATCCCGTCAGAAACTGCTGCTGCCGGCCGCTGACGTACCATTCATGCATGCCAAGCACCGCATCGGTCAGCTTCTGGTACAGCCGGTTCCTTGCCTGCTTCATCTCCCGGTTCTTCCGCTTCGTCAGCAGCAGGGAAATGAGCGGCAGCACGAATACCAGAACGGCCACATACAAGGCCAGCAGAAGAGCAAATCCCGGATCGAATCGTCCAGCGGCCGCAATGACGCCGGCATATAGGACCAGCGCCACGAACGACGGAAATACCGTGCGGATGTAGACGTCCTGCAAATATTCAATGTCATCGGAGAGCACGCCGAGGAGATCGCCGGTCCGGTAGCGGGAAGTTAACCGGAGTGCCTGAGGCTCCAGAATCCGGTACAGCCTCAGCCGCATCCGGGACAGGATACGGAGAATCGTATCATGCCCCACAAGGCGCTCCGCATAATGCAGGACGGCGCGTCCGATCCCGAATGTACGGACACCTACCGTCGGCACGTACACCATCAGAATGTTCTCCGGTCGGAGCGCGGATTTGGAGATTAAATACCCTGACGTAAACATCAGCATGCACGCAAACAGAACGGTAAGCACGCCGAGCATGGCAATCAGCAGAAAGCGCCAGAAATTTGCCGTCACATAAGGCCGAAACCACGATTCCTGCTTCATCCGACTCCCTCCATCTGCGAAGTAATCAACCCGTAATACACGCCCTTCAATTGCATGAGCTCCTCATGCGTTCCCGTCTCTGCGACGCGCCCCCGGTGGAGCACGATGATAACATCCATATCCCGCATCCAGTGAAGCCTGTGCGTAGCAAGGAATACCCACTTGTCCCGGAATAGGGGCAGCATCGTCTCTTTCAGCTCATATTCCGTCTCGATGTCAAGATGGGCCGTCGGCTCATCCAGCAGCAGCACCTGCCGCCCGACGAGCAGCGCTCTCGCCAAGGCGACGCGCTGGGCCTGCCCGCCGCTTAAGGCTCGCCCTCCAGCTCCAATCATTTCATGAAGTCCATTCGGCAACACGCGCACAAGGTCAATCAGTCCCGCCGCCTCAACAGCGGCCCGTACGTCCGCATCGGAAGCATCCGGCGCATAGAACCGCACATTATCCTCAAGCGTACTGCTGAACAAATACGGATGCTGCGGCATATACGTCACCCCGCTTCGCCAAGCCTCACGGTTCCCGTCCTCCAGCTTCACGCCGTTCAGCTTGATCTCACCTGCGGTAGGAGCCGCAAAGCCGCCAAGCAGATCAATCAGCGAGGATTTGCCGGCTCCGCTCTCCCCCACGATCCCGATCCTGCCCTTGCCCGGAATCCGGAAGCTGACGTCCTCCAGAGAAGCCGGCCCGTGCTCTTCATGCCGCAGGCCGACACCGGACAGCTCCAGCATGCTGCAATCATCCCATCGAAATACAGCCGGCGTTCTTCCGCGGTTTGTCGAACTATCCTTAATTTTAAGTATCGGGGCCGAGAGAGGCGTTCCGACTTTACGTGCCGTATCCGTTGTCGCCGCATGCGGTGCATCGGCTGTCATCCCCATTGCGGTATTGATTGTCGCGGCGGTGGCCGCGTTGGTCGCTCGGGCGATGGCCGTGTCGGTTGTCATCGGCACCGTTCCTTCAGCATCGGCAGCTGCATCCGCTGTGTGTATCCAACCTGCACCGCCGACAGCCTCACCAACACCCGAATGGGCCACAGCGGCTTCGCCGAAGCCATCTGCGCCCGTATACCGAGCAGTCTCCGCCGCTTCCGGCTTGCCGGTCTCCTCGGCCCGCGATGCCCGAATGATCGACTGCATCGCTTCCCCCGCCTGCTTGCCGTCCAGCGTCGCATGGAAATCGGCGCCTACCATCCGCACCGGAAGGAAGTACTCCGGCGCGAGAATCAGAACCAGCAGCGCCGGCAGCAGCTCGATACTTCCGTTTATGAGCCGCAGACCAAGGTTGACCGCAACGGACGCAACGGACAGCATGGTGAAGAAGTCCAGCGCGAAGGAGGACAGAAAGGCCACGCGCAATGTGCGCATGGTCGCTTTCCGGTAATCTTCGCTGACCTGCCGAATGCTGCCGCTGTGCTTGCGGCTCTGGCCTAGAAATTTCAGCGTCATAAGCCCCCTGAGCGAGTCGACGAAATGATTGGACAGCATCCGGTAAGAATCCAGCTGCCGCTCAGTCTGCTTCCTTGCAGCGAGGCCGACAAGAATCAGGAAGGCAATCAGAATCGGCATGGTCACGAGCAAAATAATGCCCGAAATCCGGTCGGTCATGAATACGTACAGCCATACCAGCGCAGGAGTTATGCCCGCGCCCATCATCCGGGGGATGGTCAGCTCCGCATATTTGCGGAACTTGCCGATGCCCTCCAGCACAAGCGTAACCACATTGCCCGTTCCTTCCTTCCGGATCAGCGCCGGCCCTCTCCGGAAGAGCACGCCGAGCAGCTCCTTACGAAGGCTTGTGCCGGTCTGCTCCGCAAAGCGCTGCGCAATCCCTTGCTGGACGGCTCCGACCCCGTGCCGCATCAGAATAGCAAGCAGGAACAGGGCAATGGTTCCCCCCTGCTCCTGCAGCGAGGCTCCCGCGAACAGCGCGGAAACCGTCTGTGCAAGCCATTTGGCCTGCAGGAGGATGGCCATGCTCTGTGCCAGGGTACATACGGCGACCAGAAGAAACGTCGTCTTGGCGCCACGGTAGCCCAGCAGATCTTTTCCCATCAGTATTCCAAATGCTCCTTCTCATGTACCCGTTTGTGGAAAACGAAGTAACTCCAGATTTGATAACCCAAGACGAAAGGCAGCAGCGTGACGGCCACGATGGTCATCACCTTCAGCGAATACGGGCCGGAAGCCGCATTATAGATCGTCAGATCGAACGCCTGGCTGATAGAGCTGATCATGACCCGCGGGAACAATCCCGCGAACACGGAGGCTACCGTAAGAGCGATCACGGCACCGGTCATCCCGAACGCCCAGCCATCCCGCTTGAGGCTCATGAAATATCCGCCGAGCAGGAAGGCCAGCAGCGCCAGCCCCAGCAGAACGGCGATCAGGCCGCCCCGGCGCTCGAACACGTCCGTCATGAAATACGTCATGACGCCGAATGCCGCGAACAGTACCGCAACCGGAAGCAGCAGCTTCCGTGCCATGGAGCGTGCGCGCTCTTGCAAGTCCGAGGTCGTGCGAAGCGTCGTGAACATCAAGCCGTGCAGCAGGCACAGCAGCGTCATCGTCAGCCCGCCAACCACCGTATAGGCATTGACGATATCGAAGAAACCGGCGTGCATTTCCATTGCTTCGTTAATCGGCAGCCCCTGGATCAGGCAGGCAAATACGACGCCGAGCAGGAACGGAGGCAGCACGCTGCCTGTGAAAATGGCGCCGTCCCATACCTTTTTCCAGCGGGCATTCCCCACCTTCCCCCGGAACTCAAAGGCTACGCCGCGGCCGATCAAGGCCAGCAGGAGGAAGACAAGCGGAATGTAGAACCCGCTGAACAAGGTCGCGTACCAGTTCGGGAACGCCGCGAACATCGCGCCCCCTGCCGTTAGCAGCCATACCTCGTTCGCGTCCCAGAACGGGCCGATGGAATTGATGAGCACGCGGCGCTCCGTGTCGCTTTTGGCCAGAAGCTGCGTGGACATCCCAACGCCGAAATCAAAGCCCTCGAGAAAAAAGAACCCGATAAACAATACCGCAACCAGCACAAACCATACTTCATTAAGAGACAGCATTGTAGCCCTCCTTGTTAAACGGATCGCTTGCGTGGCGGTGGTCCGCCTCCTCCGCATACGGCCCTTTCTTAATCACCTTGACGAACAGATAGGCCATGACAGCCGCCAGCACCGCGTAAATCGCCGTAAACACGATCAGCGAGAACAGGATCGACCCGGCGCTGACATTCGGCGAAATGCTGTTCTCCGTTGTAATGAGCCCGAACACCGTCCACGGCTGGCGCCCGATCTCCGTCATAATCCAGCCCGAGCTGTTCGCTATGATCGGCAGGGAGATGCCAATCAGCATCATGCTCAGGAACCACTTCCCGGCCTGCTCGACCTTTTTGCGCAGCATCAGCCAAGCACCGTACAGACCAAGCAGAATCATGGCCGTTCCGGCCGCCACCATAATCCGGAAGCTCCAGAAGGTCGTGCGCACCGGAGGAATATAATCGCCCGGGCCGTATTCCTGCTCGTACTGGGACTGCAGCTCTTTCATCCCGATCACTTCGCCGCTAAATTTGCTGTAAGACAGGAAGCTGAGCAAATACGGGACTTTGAATTCCGCCGAGTTCTCCTGCTTATCCGGATCGATCGACGCAAAGACCGTCCACGGCGCCGGGTCATCGCTCGTTTCCCACAGGCCCTCCGCAGCAGCCATCTTCATCGGCTGAGTCTGCACGAGGTACTGCGCCTGCTGGTGGCCGAACACCGCAACCAGAATGGAGGTAATCAGGCCAACCACAATCGCGAGGTTGAACGATCTTTTGAAAAAGTCCAGGTCCTGCTTCTTCATCAGCTTATACGCGCTCACCCCGGCTACGAGGAAAGCGCCGGTAGCCAGCGCCCCGAAAATCGTATGCGGGAACTCCACCAGCAGCTGACCGTTCGTGATCAGCGCGAAAAAGTCGTTCATCTCCGCCCGACCGTTGTTGATCTCGAATCCGACCGGACGCTGCATGAACGAGTTGGCGGCCAGAATCCAGAACGCCGACATCAAGGTGCCGAAGGACACCAGCCAGATGCTCAGCAGATGGACCTTCTTCGAAAGCCGGTCCCAGCCGAAGATCCACAGGCCGATGAACGTCGATTCGAGGAAAAAGGCCAGCAGTGCCTCGATCGCCAGCGGCGCGCCAAACACGTCCCCGACGAACCGGGAATAATCGGACCAGTTCATACCGAACTGGAATTCCTGCAGAATCCCCGTCACTACGCCGACCGCAAAGTTAATGAGAAACAGCTTGCCCCAGAATTTGGCCATCCGTTTATACACGTCCTGGCCTTTGACAACGTACATCGTCTCCATGACGGCGATCAGAAACGCCAACCCGATGGAGATCGGTACGAAAATAAAGTGAAAAATAGTTGTCGATGCGAACTGTATTCGCGCCAGCATCACCGGATCCATAACATACCCCTTCCTTTAGCTCACGTCATCATTTTAACTTTGATTCTTTTAGTATTGTCGCAGACTGGAGCAGGCAGGATTGTGATTAACATCACAATATCGGAGTCGAAAACGGATAAAAAGTTATAAATTTGTGACAAAAATCACGAAGTCCCGAACTTAAAAGGGACAGGCCCGCCATCCCTGGTGAGCCTGCCCCTTGTATCCTATACCACGTGCCTCTCCCGGCGCGCGTCGTTCCTCATCACTGCTGCACGACCCTCGTCGTTATTGCTCGTACGATGCGGCATGCAGATCATTGCATTAGCTTGTACATTTTATTGAACCGGACCCACCTCAGTCTCGATCAGCTTAAACTCTATCACATCCGCAATCCCGCGGTTCGTGATGCGGATTTCCGGAATGACCGGGAGCGCGATGAGGGAGAAGGTCATGAACGGCGCGTTGATGAAGCAGCCAAGCTCCTTCCACGCATCCTCCAGCGCCGCCACCTCCTCGGCCACGATTTCCACCGGGCGGTCAGCCAGAAGGCCGGCAATCGGCATTGCCACCTTCGCCAGCACCTTCCCGTCCCGGACGACGATCATGCCTCCGCCGCAAGCCGCCAGCTCGTTGGCGGCAAATGCCATATCGTCCACATTCGTGCCCATCACCAGCAGGTTGTGGCTGTCATGGGCCACGGTCGAAGCGACCGCACCCGACTTCAGACCGAAGCCGCTCGCGAACCCTAGCGAGATTTGGCCGGTTCCGCGGTGACGCTCGATACAGGCAAGCTGCACGACGTCCTGCTCCAGGTCCGGCCGGATGATACCGCCCTCCACCGGGAGAACCGCCGTCATTTTAGCTGTACGGGCACTGTTCTCAATGACGCGCACGACATTGACTTCCGTTCGCGCTGCCGAACCCGATTTGCTGCGGAGCAGGAAATCTTCCGGGGTGAGGGCCCGGGCTAGACGCACCGATTGATAAGCCTTCTCCGGGTATTGGTAGGACGGAAACTCCACCACAAGGCGGCCGTTCTCCGCAACGACCTCGCCATCGGCAATGACGACCGATGGAACCATGCGCTTCAAATCGTCAATGAGCAGGATGTCCGCCGATTTTCCCGGGGAGATGCTGCCGAGGTCCAGCTCCATTCCGAAATAGCGAGCAACGTTGATCGTGCCCATTTGAATCGCGGTTACGGGGTCAACCCCTTCTTCCATCGCCCGCCGCACGATATGGTTCATATGGCCGAGCCGCACCAGCGTCTGCGGGTATACATCGTCGGTAATGAGCGACATGTTGTCCGTGCGCACCTTATCCTCGGTCACCACTTTGATGACCTCCTTGATGTCCTGCCATGCCGAACCCTCGCGGATCATCAGATGCATCCCGAGCCTAACCTTCTCCAGCGCCTGCTCCCGTGTCACCGTCTCGTGGTCGGAGCTAACCCCTGTAGCCAAATAAGCCTGAAGCATTCGGTCATCCTCAGCCGGAAAATGTCCGGTTACCGTCTTGCCCGCACGCAGCGTTGCTTCAATCTCTCCGAGCATCGTCGGATCGCCGTTCACGACGCCTGGGAAGTTCATTACTTCACCGAGGCCTGCCGTGCCGGGCCAGGTCAGCCCCTCTTCGATATCGGATACGCCAAGCTGGGCGCCGCCATCCTCCAGATCGAATGTTGCGGGGACGCAGGAAGGAATGGTCGTGAATACCTTCAGCGGCAGCTGCTGACCTTCCTCATGCATCCAGCGCACGCCTTCCATGCCGAACACGTTGGCAATCTCGTGCGGATCCATATAGATACCGGTCGTTCCGCTTACGATGGCCGCCTTGGCAAATTCGGTCACCGTCAGCATCGTGGATTCGACGTGCATATGGCCATCAAGCAGTCCCGGCGTAATATACCGCCCTTTGCCATCAATCACTTTCGTGCCCTCGCCGATGGTATGATCCGCATTGCCGATATAGGCAATGCGCCCGGCTGCAACCGCCACGTCCATATTCGCTTGAAGCTCGCCCGTAAATACGTTGACCAGCGTGCCGTTCTTGATCACCAGCTCGGCTGGCGACTGCCCCAAAGCAACCTGTCCCAGCTGCCGGCTGACCTCGTATCGTTTATGTCTTTTGCTTGAACTCATGATGATTGCACGCTCCCCTTTTTTGCTGATTGGATATCTACGCAGTGAGTCTGATGATGCCCTTCATCGCAAATTTTTCACGCATGGAGGGAGGGGCCCATGGTTTAGATCAATACGATCCCCCTGAGCTGCCGGAACGCAAAACAACCCGGACAGCGTACCTGCCCGGGATGCCTAAAGATTGAATTCATCAAGATGAGAAAGTCCCTTGCTTATCTGCTGCGCTCGCGTAATATTGCCGCTGATTCCGGATTAGACCTTGCGCCGGTCCCACTCGGACGAATACGTGAAACGCCACGCGTACCGGGGTACCGCCATGCCTCGCGATTCCCCTTCAAAGCTCGGGCTGTCCTATTCTCATCTTTTATGTAGTCAAGTCATTTACGGTAACCTGGTAGAGACGCCTGGGCCCTATTCCCCGGCATATACATCAAGATTTGCTGCTAAGACCTTTACCCTATTCAATTCTACTCATTTGTTGTTAGAATTATAATCCTCCTGTCCAAGAAGTCAAGTGACAGGAAGGAACCGGCCTCTTTAGGAAATACCAGGATGCCGCCATAATCATGGCCGCAAGCCAGAAGCCTATGTATCGAATGAAGCACCCCTGTATTACAGACTGACTTCGGCTGGAGCCCTTGATACCTTTTTGGCGTACAGCATCATCAGCGGAATGCTGACGGCAAACGCCCCCGCAACAAGCAGGAACGGAATGCGCGGATCGATGCCATAAGCCCAGCCTCCGATCACGCCGGAAGGCGTAATCACGATCAGGATAAGCACCTGGAGCAGCGCGAATATTTTGGCCCGGTTATCGTCATCAATGGCATTCGCAACCGCCGTTTCAAGATACGGATAGGTCATCATCGTTCCAACCGCCGCCATAATCGTGCTTACGCTGAGCACGACAAGGTCGCCCTCCGGGGCGATGACGAGAACGACGTTCGCAAGCACCGAAATGATGAATCCCCAGACCATCGTCCGGTTCACTTTGGACTCACTGATCCGCGGCATGATCCATCTCATGAACATCAGCATGATGATGGAGGAGAATGCCGGAAAGACGGAAATCAACCCGCTGCCGAGATGCAAATATTCCACCATAAAAATAGACACATAGGTCGTCTTTACGGTCATCTGAAAGTTAAACAGAATATAAACGCCGAAGATGATCAGCAGGAGCGGGCTTTTCAGCATGCCCTTCATGACGGATATATAGTCGACCATGCCTTCGCGCAGGCTCATGGACTTTGTCTCCTTCATCTTGCGGTAGCCGATCTCCGTCTCCCGGGTCGCATAATGCCTGCCGATGAATTGAATCGTCATGAGGATACAGGCCAGCACGAACATGATCCGCACTCCAGGCACCAACGAGAAGTGATACACCAGCAATCCCCCGAGTGGGGCGAACAAGCCCCCTACTACGCTGATCAGCTGCAGCAGCGTAAACACATACGTCCGCTCCTTAGGGGCCGTGTCTTCAACAAGCAGGCAATAGAACGCCGTATGGGGCACTTTTTGAAAACCGTTGATTACAGCCGCGATGACAAAGAACCAGAAGTTTTGCGAGACGGCCCATAGCAGCGTAGCAATGCTCCAGCTGAGCACGTCGAAATAGAGCAGCGCACGCTTGCGGCCCATCCGGTCCGTAAGATAGCCGCTAAGAAACGAGGAAAGCACTTGGACGAGCAGGCCGATCGAGGTGATCCAGCCGATTCCCGTCTCGGTTACGCCAAGCTGGTACATAAAGATGGAGCTGTACGTCGCAAACATGCTGTAGGGAATCAGGAACAGCGGTTCATAGACGAGACAGCCCCTGGCATTACCGGTTAATTGCCGAAAAGAAGTTGAGCCCATGGATGTCCTCCGGTCGATAGATAGTAGGCAAATGAAATCATTTCCAGGCTATTATAGCGCACCAAGGATCGTAGCGGGTGGATTTTTTTGCAGCTATCCGGCCGAGATCGGCAATCCCGCATTCAGGCGTGCAACCCTAGTTATAGAGCCGATTCCTGCCGGCATCCGCTCTCACTTTCCCCTCGAGTCCTTGCCGGTATCGGGCTCATCCCCGTCTCCCTGCCCAGCCTCGGGCAGCAGTACGGTAATGGTCGTGCCCCGACCCAGCTCGGACCAGATGCCTACCTTGCCTGCATGAGCCTCCACGATGGCCTTCGCAATGCTCATCCCGAGACCCGAGCCGTCCACGCTCTCCTCCGTGTTCGTTCCGCGGTAATACCTCTCGAACAGGTTAGCCTTCGTCTCCTCGTCCATGCCGTTGCCCTGATCCGCGACGATGATTGCGGCACCGCCAGGCCGGCTTTCGACCCGAACCTCGATCTTGACCCCTTCCGGATTATGCTTGACCGCATTGATAATCAGGTTATCCATGAGGCGCTGCAGCCACTTCGCATTACCGTTCACGAGCAGCGGCATTTCCCCGCCGATATAGGTAAAGGTCGCTTCATTCAACGTGGCATCGTTCACGTATTTCAGTACACAGCGGCGGACCAGCTCATTCAGATCGAGCGGGATAAGCTCCTGCGGGCGGATCGTGCTCTTGAGGCGGAACACGAGCGAGAAATCGTCGATCAGTTCCAGCATATAATCCCCTTTTTCCCGGATGACGGTGCCCATCTCCCGCAGCTCCTCCGCACTCCAATCATTCGGAGCGCTTTCCAGCATGTAACCGTAACCCTGAATGGAGGAGAGCGGAGTGCGCAGATCATGCGATATCCCCGACATCCATTCCTCCCGGTTCCGTTCCAGACGTTCGCGTTCCCGTTCGGCCTCTGCCAGCTGCTCGGCCATCCGGTAAAAGGAATGGATCACTTCCTTGTACAGCTTATATCGCATGCGAAGCTTGCCATTCTTGCGGAAGACCCGTTTGCGGTCTTTCGGCGTCAGCACTTCTTCATACGCTCCGCTGCCCATCCGCTCGAACCAGCCGGTAAAGAGCAGTAACGGGCGACTGTAACGATAGCCGTGCCAGATCGCAATGGCGAGCGAGAGAAGCAGCACGCTCATCATGGCCCACAGGGCGACGCGTATCAGCTCGTTCATCATCGGCCGTTTCCCCAGCGCTTCATCCTGCGGGGTATGGTAGATCCAGGTGTTGCCGCTGTTCTTGTCCCGAAATACGGCAATATGCGTCGAATAGGTACCCGGCTGCTCCTGCATGGCGATGATCTCCAACGGGTGGTACTCCGACTTATCTCCGGCGCCTTCCCCGAGCGACTGCACGATACGGCCTTCCCCGTCAATGATATGGAGGTAGCCGCCTGCGCCGCCAAGCTTCCCTTGCAGCTCCCTTTCGAATTCAGGGTCGACAAGCCCGTCCTTCTCATAAGCGGCCACCCAGTCCAGGAGCTGGTCCGATCCGGCATCGACCCGACCTGCCAGGAACAGCAGCGGTTCTTTATAGAACAGGTCCATCTGCCAGTCCATCGTATATTTGCCGAGCCTCCGTTCTTCCTTTATGGCGAGCAGGGTGCTGACGGAGTACTCGCTTGGAACATCCGAAGGGGTATTCGTGGCATGAATGACGTTCCCTTCCATATCGACGACCTGAAGCCACATGCCGCTCTCCTGCAGCAGCACCTTCCAATGCTCCTCCAGCTGAACGCTCCCCTTCTCCGCAACGGTTTCCCCTACGATGCTGTCCAGCACCCCTGCCGGGAAGTTCCGCTTGATCTCCTCGTTGCTGATATGACTAATAAGGAAAAACATCAGCACGATGATAAAACAGAACATGAATGCCGAGAATGCAATCAATTGATAGGTAAAATGAAAGGCAAGCCTTCTTCGCAGTCTCATCGGCCGCTCTCCTTGACGAGCTTATAGCCGAGTCCCCGAACCGTAAGCAGATACTGCGGGTTGCTCGGATCCTCCTCGATCCGCTCCCGGATGCGCCGGATATGCACCATCACGGTATTGTCCTCGCCCATGCCGTCAATGCCCCATACCGCTTCGTACAGCTGGGATTTGGAGAAGACGACGCCGGGATGCTTGCAGAAATACAGCAGCAGCTGGAACACCTGCGCCGGACACGGCACCGGTTCCCCAAGAACCGTCAGCTCGCCGGCAGCCTCATCCACTCTAAACCGGCCGAAATCCCAGGAGCTTCGAATAACGGCCGGACCGGCCGCCGCATTCGTTCCGATGCCGCCGCGCCGCAGCCGCGCTTTGATCCGGGCCGCAATCTCCAGCGGATTAAACGGCTTGGTCACATAATCGTCCCCGCCCATGGCAAAGCCGGTGAGCACGTCAAGATCCGAAGCCTTGGCTGTCAGAAACAGGATGTGCGGACTTCCGTAGGCACGCAGCTGAGGACACAGATCAAAGCCCGTGCCGTCGGGCAGCATGACGTCCAGCAGCACGAAGTCCGCGCCATGTGCGGCGATTTCCCGAAGGGCCTCCTTGCAGCTGGCGGCCGTGTATATCCGGTTGAAGCCTTCTTTACGCAGCACCATCTGGAGCATTTTCACGATCGAAGGCTCATCATCTACTATTAAAATTCGTGTATTGTCCATAATTCTCACCCGTACATTATGCTAGCACAGCAACCTTAACAGGAGTTAAACAAATGCCGGAGGCGTTAAGAAAAAGTTAGGTTGCCGTTTCCTTTATATTCAAGTGCAATGGCTATACTTATGGCTAAGAGGTGATGATGTGTGAGTACACATAAACGTTCAACGGTCGTCGACGCGATTCGCGGGTTAAGCCTGGCGGGCATTCTGATGGCCAATATGCTCATTTTTCAATACGGCATGTTCGGAAAGGATGAGCTGCATTTCTTCCAGCCCTCCGCGCTGGATACGATCAGCCACAATATCCTGAAGGTATTCGTGGAAGGCAGCTTCATGCCGATCTTTACCTTCCTGTTCGGCTACAGCATGGTGATGATGAGGGAGAGCCTTACAGCCAAAGGCCTGAAATACGGACGCAGCTTCTCCCGCCGCTCTGTGCTGCTGATCGGGCTCGGCCTGCTGCACTCGACCTTTATTTGGGAAGGCGACATTCTATTGTTCTATGGGGGAATCGGCTTCTTTCTGCTCCTGTTCGTGAAACGCAAGGCGAAGACGCTGCTGATCTGGGGAATTATTCTGCTGGCCCTCATGACGGCCCTTGGATACGGCTCCATGGAACCGACTCCGGAAGACGCCTCCCGAATGGAAGCCTATGTGACCAAATCAATCGAGGTCTACGGCAGCGGCAGCTTTGGTGAAATCATGGATTTTCGGTCAAACGAGGAGATGCCGCTCAATCTGCCGGATTGGCTGATGCTCCTTGTGGTCCTGATCGCTCCGCTTATGAGCGCCCCGATGTTCCTGTTCGGTATGGCGGCGGCCAAACGGCGACGCTTCCTCCATCCGTCCATGGAAATCCGGCTGTATATCCGGTGGGCGCTGCTCATTCCCGTCGGCCTTGCGCTGAAGACCGCCGGCGTAATGCTGGGCACGACGCATGAATGGAACGGCATCTTCATGATGCTTGGCGGCCCGCTGCTGGCTCTAGGGTATATTTACTTGTTTGCTTCGTTATACGCCTTCTCATCAAGGCAATCGGTCGTGATCCGGGCATTCGAGGCGGTGGGCCGCATGTCGCTGACCAACTATTTGACGCAGAGCGTCGTCTGCGTGCTCATCTTCTACGGATTCGGACTCGGCTTGTTCGGCAAGCTCGGCGTGCTGCAAGGGGCGCTTTTGGCGATCGGCATCTATGCGGTGCTGGCAGCAGGCAGTCTGCTGTGGCTGAAGCGATTCCGCAGCGGTCCCGTGGAGAGACTGCTCCGGATGGGCACCTATTGGTCCTGGAGCGGCCGGCCCAAGACCAAGGCCGCTCCGGCTCCGGCCATCGATACGCCGGGCGAGGGGCCGGCGGCAACGTAAGCATCAGGGGTACAAGAGGCAGCCCGCTCGGCCCGCCTCACCTGCACCGGCTCCCCCAAGATGAAATCGGTCCGTCCGTTCCTGTATAATGGACATACGTTAGAGGAACAGGATGAATGAAAAGGAGGATGCGGCATGCTGGTTGTGACCAACTCGATTAAAGTGAAGCCCGGCCACGGCAAGGAGATCGCACAGCGATTCGCTGAGGCCAAAGGGGTTCAGGAAATTGAAGGATTCGTGCGGATGGAGGTATGGCATGAAGCCAAGGAAGGCGCTGAGGCGGAGGAACTGAAGGTATCTACCGTTTGGGAGGATGAGGAAGCATTCAAACGCTGGACGTCCAGCGAATCGTTCCGCCAATCCCACGGTCAGGGCCGTAACGAGAATATATTAGGCGCTTCCCTGAATAAATACGAGCTGCTGATTAGCCATACCAAGTAAGGCAGCGAAAAACGGAAGGCACGTAAAATTGGTTTAAAAGATAAAGGCCTCGGCGCACGTCTCCAAGAATGTGCGCCGGGCGACAGATTGTGCGAAACACAATTAGATCCAGCTGCAGGCATATCGGGGAAGCTCTCCCTTTGCCTGTCAGCTGGATTCTTATTTTTATAGGGACTGTTACCCCAGCCAGTTCCCGCCGCCATCAAAATCACCAAATACAATGACGTCCGAATGGTTATATTAAGCAGGACACGCTTGTTATCTCATATTTTGATGCAAAGGAGCCGAATCATTAATGGAAAGCACCCATGATTTCGTAGAAAAAATGAATGAGAATGCGGAGAAAGCCCGCCGCAACAAAAACAACGGCAAAGGGACGCCTAGCGACAAACTCCCGACGAAGCAGCACGGGACAAAAAAATGAAGCCGGCCTCGTCCGCGATCCCGTCAAGATCGCGGATGAACCGTCTCCACCGATACCGTCCCGCCTGCACACCGGTTTCTTACTATAAGCTCGCGGAAGCCTGCTTCAGCAGGGCAGAAAGCGCCTGCTCATCCACATCCTGTCCTTGGGCAATTTTCATCGTTTTCCGCTCCGGCGGTCCATCAAATGTATCCTCCGGCCATGCCAATCCCTCCGCGTTAAAAATCGTAAAGCTCACCGCGCTCTTGGCAACGCTGATCACGGCCGCGTATTTTCCGTTTTTCAAGAAATGCGGCTTTTTGTACTGCATCCGTTCCTGAACCTCCGGGATCGCGTTGTGGACAAGCTCCCTGAGATTCGTACTCAACTCGATCTTCCAGGCATCGCCTAATGCTTCGATGTAATCGGACACTTCTTGGTTTTGGTTCATTTTTTACAGCTCCCTCTATGTCACTGGATAATGGGCTCACGCTGCAGTAATGCTGCGAAGGCATGTATCCTAAGCACATGCGATCATGTCAAAACGCCAAACACGCTACCGACAAGCTTTATGCTCACTCACTAGGTATGACCGGTATCTTGGAGATCCACGTTCTTATGCCTAGCCCTGCTTCACCAGCTGCCACGTCATGCCGAACCGGTCCACGAGCTCGCCGTAATAGAAATTCCCCCATGGCTGAAGGGCAAACGGATATTTCTCCACGCCTCCGGCGCTCAGGTTACGGTAAGCGGTGCGTGCAGCCTCCTCGTCATCAAACGATAGCGACAGTCCCATATTAGCGCTCAGTTCCGCATCTTGAAAGGCATCCGACATGATTAACGTATTCCCTCCCGCCAGTGTCATCGATAGATGCATCACTTTATCCTTGCTCGATTCCGGCGTGCCCGGAGCGTCCCCGAAGGTAGACAACGCATGGATTTCTCCTCCGACCGCTTCGATATAGAACGCGGCTTGTGCTCTCGCGTCACCGGAAATAATAAATGGAATCAATTGTGCTTGCATATTCTTCATCCTCTTTTCATTTGTTTTTTAATAAGATGTTAGGCAAGTACGTAAAGTGTTCCTACGATCGCTGTTGCTCCCAAATTTCTTAATCTGATGAATTCATATTAGGGTAGAAATTCGGTCGCAAAGGCGACCACTAAGCTTATGCTTCCGATGTAGCTTTCATTTAGAAAGCTTTAGACTTCTTCGGAATCACTTTACTCCCTTGCTAATATCTCATTTTTTTGTTCATCTTATATAAGTGACGAACGGCCATCGCCCAAATCGACATCCACTCGAAATTTTTTCGAAAAATTTTTTGTATGGGAGAGAGCCCACCGTTATTCGCCGCTTGACGCGCATTCCGCGGCACGGCTAAGCAATAATTGCTTCTCCCGCTGGTTATCGGTCAGCGAAGCGGCTCGCTTGAATTCTTGGCATGCCTCATCCAGCCGACCCAGCTTGAACAGCAAATCTCCTCTGACGCTTGGCAGAAGATGGTATCCTTTCAGAGACGGCTCGGCTTGTAAAATGTCCACGATCTCAAGCCCGATCTCCGGCCCGAACGCCATGGAAAGCGCGACCGCCCGGTTCAATTCCACAATCGGGGAAGGGGAGACCTGAGCGAGCGCCTCATACAAGGCCGAAATCCGGATCCAGTCGGTATCCTCGGCCTTCGGCGCACCCGCATGGCAGGCGGAGATCGCGGCCTGGATCGCATACGGACCGGTCATGCCGCCCAGCTGCTCCACCCGCTCCAGCGCGGCAAAACCGCGCCGGATCAGCAGGTAGTCCCATAGTCCCCGGTTCTGATCCATGAGCAGAACCGGCTCGCCGCGTTGATCCACCCGGGCCTTGAAGCGGGAAGCCTGAAATTCCATTAACGCCACCAAGCCGTGGACCTCCGGCTCCGCGGGCGCAATCTCGGCCAGAATCCGTCCGATGCGAAGCGCCTCCTGGCACAGGAGCGGCCTTATCCACTGGCTGCCCGATGTCGCGGCATATCCTTCGTTGAACATTAGATAAATGACCTCAAGCACCGACGAAAGCCGCGGTTTAAGCTCCGGACCTTGCGGAATTTCGAACGCCACCCGGGTCGCGGACAGCGTCCGCTTGGCACGGACGATCCGCTGCGCGACGGTTGCCTCGGAAGTCAGGTAGGCATGGGCGATCTCGGCCGTCGTGAGCCCGCCAAGAAGGCGCAGGGTCAGGGCGACCCGCGCCTCCGGCGAGAGGACCGGGTGGCAGGTCATGAAGATCAGCCGCAGCAGATCATCCCCCACCTCGCCGGGTTCCGGCACATCCGGCTCGGAATCGGCCCACGGCTCCTGCTCCCGGCCAATCAGCTCATACTTCCGATCGCGCAGCTTGTTTCGACGAAGCATGTCCAGCGCTTTACGCTTGGCCACGGTCATCAGCCAGCCGCCCGGATTCTCCGGCATTCCCGTCTCCGGCCACCGTTCCAGTGCGGTCACGAGCGCGTCCTGCGCCAGGTCCTCCGCCAGTCCGATATCGCGCACCATTCGAGTCAAATGGGCAATAATCCGGGAGGACTCAATTCTCCAGATTGCGTCTATCGTACGATGTGTGTCCATGGATCCCTCTATCGCTTCTGCCGCTCGATATGCTCACGCATCTCATATTGCTGGGCCTGGGATTCGGGATCCTCCGTCAATTCAGTCGGCTCGAACACCTGCCGAAGCTCGATCTGCCCCGCGCCATACCCGTGAGGGTCCGGCATGCGCATCGCCCACTCGATCGCCTCTTCCCGCGATTTCACTTCGATCAACGTATAGCCGGCGATCAGTTCCTTGGCCTCGGTGAAGGGCCCGTCCGTCACCTTCGGTTTCCCTCCTGGCTCCGGATACGAAATCCGGATCGCGCCTGAGCTTGGATGCAGTCCGTCCGCTGCGAGCAGCACGCCGGCCCGGGCCAGCTCCATGTTGTACCTCATCATGGCGTCAAGCTGCTCCTTGCTCGGCAGCACACCCGCCTCGGAATCCTCGGTTGCTTTTACAATCATCATAAATCTCATGGGAAGTTCCCTCCTGTTATCAAATAGGACCTCGAAATCGGGCCTTTACTAGTTCAACGAACAACCGACTAGGGAATCGACATGGCAAAAACATTTTTTAGAGAAAAAAATCAACTATCAACCATTTCGTGAGTAAACGGAGGATTCCTTTTATAAAAAAGACAGCTAGAGAGATTTATTGCTCGGCGACATTGTCACGTAAAAGGGGACTCCCGCTGGGAGTCCCCTTTGTCATATCAAAAAATATCCATGCTCAAATACCGTTCGCCCGTGTCCGGCGCAATGCAGACGACCCGCTTTCCTTCGCCCAGCCGCTCGGCGACGCGCATTGCCGCGAATACCGAAGCGCCGGAGGACGGCCCCACAAGGATCCCCTCCTTGCGGGCCAAGTCCCTTGCCGTCTGCAGCGCATCCTCGTCCGCAATCTGAATAATTTCATTATAAATGCCGGTATTCAGAATCTTTGGCACGAACCCCGGACTCGTCCCCACCAGCTTATGAGGACCCGGCTGCCCGCCGGAAAGGACAGGAGAGCCCTTGGGCTCCACGACCGCAATATGCAGGTCCGGCAGATGCCTCCTTAGCTCCTCGCCCGTGCCCGTTACCGTTCCGCCGGTGCCGGCCGTAGCGACAAACGCATCCAACCGTCCTTGGGTCTGCTGCAGAATTTCCGGGGCAGTCGTGGCGCGATGAATATCCGGATTGGCTGCATTCTCAAACTGCTGCGGAATGAAGCTCCCGGGGATCTGCTCCCGCAACTCAAGGGCCTTCGCAATCGAACCCGGCATGCGCTCGCTGCTCGGCGTCAGGACAACCTCGGCCCCGTAGGCCTTTAGCAAATTGATCCGTTCCTTGGACATATTATCCGGCATAATGAGGATGGCGCGATACCCTTTGGCAGCGGCGATCATGGCAAGTCCGATGCCGGTATTTCCGCTGGTCGGCTCGATAATGGTGCCGCCGGGCTTAAGCAGGCCCTTCGTTTCCGCCGTATGAATCAAATTGTAAGCGGCCCGGTCCTTCACGCTGCCGGACGGGTTGAATTTCTCCAGCTTCACATAGATCTCGGCCGCCCCTGGCGGCGCGAGACGCTGAAGCTTTACCATCGGCGTCTCCCCGATCATATCTGCAACGCTTTTATAAATGTTGGCCATGATGCTTCATACTCCTTATATGTTCAAAAATTATATTCAAAAATAATATTCCCGCGGTTTCTGTCATCATTTATCTAACAAAGGTAATAAGCTTACTCGGATTATAGGAGAGTTTCCTCTCGCTTGTCAATGAAGCTGTCTGCTGAGAACGTCCATACCTGACAGCCGCCAAGCCCGCTTTATGGTATGCTGTTCATGAGATTATCCCGATCGGGGATCCGTAATCGCCATACGGCCCCTTGTTTGATCACGGATAAGAGGAAACCTTGTTCACATATGTGGCAACTATAACGAACCGAAGATGGTATATAGCCATTGTACAATAGAGGAGGCGCAAGAAAGCGTGAATACCCCGCTGTCACTGCAACATCAACCGATCCTCCTGCTGGATCGGACCGACGATTTGAATTCAGATGATGTGCTGCTCCATTTTGCATTGGATGAGCTGTTATGCCGGCAGGCCGGAAGCGGCGGTCCTGCCGTGTGTCATTTGTGGCGCCACCCGAGGGCGTTTGTCATGGGCGCTCGAGACAGCCGTCTTCCGCAAGCGCCCGAAGGGGAAACATGGCTCCGCTCCCTTGGCTACGACACTGCCGTCCGCCACTCTGGCGGCGCAGCCGTGCCGCTGGACCCCGGCGTCGTCAATGTGTCCCTGATCGTTCCCTTTCAATCGGCCGGCCCGGCACCGGACTTTCATCAGGATTTCGAGCTGATGGTTGCGCTGATCCGCCAGGCGCTTCAAGGCACGGAACGGCAAGTAGACACCGGCGAAGTCGCAGGCGCCTTTTGCCCGGGAACGTTCGACTTAAGCATCGACGGCCTTAAATTTTGCGGCATCGCCCAGCGGCGGCAGCGGAAGGCTTTCATTGTCCAGGCTTTCGTTATCGCGGAGGGGTCCGGCAGCGAGCGTGCCCGGCTCGTCCGTACCTTTTACGATATCGCAGCCGCAGGCGCCGACCCGAAGCTGTACCCGGTCGTGGAGGATACCAGCACCGCCAGTCTGGAGCAACTGACGGGGATCGGCACGGGCGAAGACGCCGTACACCGCTTTGTCGACGATGTGCGGAACGTGATCCGGAGCTGGCAGGCGGATCAGGATTTGACCGAAGCCGCCGCCTCATTCGCCATGCCGGAGGCCGAGAGCATCCGTACGATGGCCATGCAGATGCGTCAGCGGTATCAGCGAACAGAATAACTTTCTTTTTACAAAAAATTAAAAGCGTTCATCATCCAACTCCCTCCCAATCCGGCAGGGAGTATTCGGCATGCCTGCTCCTCATCGCTCGAGGCGAACGATAGCTTCCTCCCATCCCCTCTTTAATCCCGCCGCAGCTCGCTTACCTCCTTTTGATATTTCCGCACCCGAAATTACTTCTATTTTACAAATCCCCCATGAACGATGATATGGACTTAACATTTCCAGCTTACACTTGTCCTATCGAACATTTAATCATGAGGGGTGGATTAGTTTGAGTAAAACGATGGACCGCAAAACCTTCCTTTCTTATCTGGGCACCGGCGCAACCGCGCTTGCAGCTGCTTCTGCCGGCTTAGGCGTTCTGGAGGGCAAAGCTTCCGCGATGTCGGGAACAGCCAATCATCTGTTCGGATTCAAGACAAACCGCGTCAGCGGATATTTCGATCCGATCGAGCCTACCAAGGCCGACGAGCTCGTCCTGCCGAGAAATTTCAAATACGACGTCATTGCCGCATTCGACGACGTGATCAATCCGGCCGGCGAAAAATTCGGCTCCGGCTGCGATTACAACGCCTTTTTCCCGATCAACGGGTCCAATGTCCGCGGTTTGCTGGTCAATAACCATGAATATTCCACCATCTTCTCGATCGGCCCGGTGAAAGACGGCAAAATGACGGCCGACCAAATCGAGAAAAACTTGTACTATCAAGGCATGTCGGTGATCGAGGTGTACCGTGACGAGAAGGGCGTATGGAAGATGGACACATCCTCCAAGCATGCCCGCCGCATTAACGGTTTCACCAAGTTCGACATTACCGGCCCGGCGCGCGGCATTCCGGCGCTGAAGGGAGCAACGACGGCTACCGGCACATTCGCCAACTGCTCCGGAGGCGTAACCCTCTGGAATACGGTGCTGTCCTGCGAAGAGAATTTCGAGGAAACCGCAAGCATCTCGGGATTGCCGGAAACCCATTACGGCTGGGTCGTCGAGGTCGATCCATTCGATAAATCCTTCCTTAAAAAGCATACGGCGCTCGGAAGATTCAACCACGAGAATACGGCAATGGGTCTTGCGAAAGACGGCCGGGTCGTGGTCTACATGGGCGATGACAAGAAGGATGCCTGCGTGTATAAATTCATCAGCAACGGCAAATACGACAAGAGCAAGGGACGCGCCAACTCCGCCCTGCTGGAGGACGGCACGCTCTACGTAGCCAACCTGAAATCCGGAAAATGGCAGCCGGTTACGCTGGAAGAGGTGCTGAAGGCGGCAGCCGACGCGCCGGAGGTTAAAGGCAAGTTCAAGTCCCAAGGCGATGTCGTCACGTATTGCCAGGAAGCCGCTCGCCTCGTAGGCGGAACGCCGACGGACCGTCCGGAGGATATCGAAATTTCGCCGTTCGACAACACCGTCTTCGTCTGCCATACGAACAATGACAACCACGGCAATATTCATGGCCATATTACGCGGATCTTCGAAGCCGGGAACGATCTGGCAGCCCTCGAGTTCGATTTTGAAATCTTCGCGGCAGGCGGCCGGCAATCGGGCTTCAGCTCCCCGGACAACCTGGCGTTCGATTCCAACGGCGATCTGTGGGTCGTGACGGACATCTCCAGCAGCAGCCAAAATAAAGGCGTGCATAAATCCTTCATGAATAACGGACTGTTCGTTATTCCAACGAGCGGACCGGATCAAGGCAAAGCGCTGCAGTTCGCCTCCGGCCCGGTGGAATGCGAGCTGACAGGCCCGTTCTTCTCGCCGGACGAGCAGACGCTCTTCCTGTCTGTACAGCATCCGGGCGAGAACACGGAGGATCTGAGCAAGCCGACCAGCACCTGGCCGCACCGCTCGGGAGAGAACATGGCGCGCTGCGCAGTAGTCGCCATCAGCGGCTTCAAGCTGGACTAATCTCAACTATAGATAGGAGCGATAGTCATGCCGTTTGGCAATATCGGAATCGGTGGCTTAATCTTGATTTTAATTATCGCCTTGATCATCTTCGGGCCTTCCAAGCTACCTGAGCTGGGACGGGCATTCGGCAGAACCCTGAGCGAATTCAAAGGCGCAACCCGGGGCTTGGTGAACGGGGATGAAGAGAATGAGGACGGGAAGAAAGACGATGCTCCTAAAGCGGCTGCTGCAGCGGGCAAGCAAGGCAGCTAACCCGAACGACCAGAGCGCGATCGAGCATCTCGAGGAAATGCGGAGGCGCCTGATCCGCACCCTGATCGCGTTCCTCGTTGCGATGGTGGCCGCCTTTATCTACGTCGAGGAGATTTACCGCTGGCTGGTTCGGGATATGGACGAGAAGCTTGTGCTTCTCGGTCCTTCCGAGGTCATGTGGGTCTACATGATCATCGCCGGCGTCGTGGCGCTGGCCGTCACGCTTCCGGTTGCGGCCTATCAGGTCTGGAAGTTCGTGCAGCCTGCGCTGCCGGATGGCGCCCAGCGCTCCGCGCTGCTCCTCATCCCGGTCATTAGCGTGCTGTTCATTGTCGGGCTCGTCTTCGGCTACTTCGTGCTGTTTCCGATGGTGCTGCAGTTCATGCAGCGGATGGCGGAAGGCCAATTCGAGACGATGTACACGGCTCAGCGGTATTTCACCTTCATGATTCATATGACCGTCCCGTTCGGATTCCTGTTCGAAATGCCGGCCATTGTCGTATTTCTTACCAAGCTTGGCATCGTGAATCCGCTTCGGCTGGCCAAGATGCGCAAGGCAGCCTACTTTCTGCTCTGCATCGTAGCCGTAACGATCACACCGCCGGATATCATGTCCGACCTGATCGTGATCGTCCCGCTGTTTCTGCTGTATGAGATCAGCGTATCGATCTCCAAAGTCGTTTACCGCAAGCAGCTGCAATTATCGCCTGCAAGCGGAGGCACATCCTGATCCTTCAGCTCCCCCTTGAAGGATGATACCCATGGAACCCGCGAATCTGCTCCCTTACCTAAGTAAGCGGCAGACTCGCGGTTTTTTTCGTATTCGCTCCGCCCAGACAAGTTTATTTTCCCCTTTCTCTGTAGCTTCTGGAAAGAATCCATCAAAACTTTTAAATGATGCATTGATTTATGAGGCAAGTTCTCCTAGTATTTTTAATAGATCATTTAACGGCTCGGCAATCCGGCAATTGCTTCGCTGTCTTTATGATAGCGCTATCACGGTGCTATTAAATAACGGGAGGCCTGCAAATATGAAATGGAATCACTTCAAGTCCAAGCTTTTGGTTAAGTATACACTCTCATATATATCCATTTTCCTGATCCCTCTTGTTATTTTGACCGTCATCATTTATCACAACGCCGTTAAGACCTTACGATCGGAAATTGAGCAGACCAACGTCAATCAGCTGACCCAGGCCAAAACCGTCATCGACGACCGTATGAAGGAGCTGCAGGATATCGCATTCCGTATCGCCTACGACGAACAGTTGACGCGTTATTGGACGCACCATCCGTATTACAGCCGGGAATCGATTGGCGCCCTGGTCAAATATAAAGCCACCAGCTCGATTATCGATGAGCTGTTCCTGTTCTTTCGCGGGGATAATAATATCTATTCTTCCCAAGGTCTGGAGAACCTCGACGTGTTCACCGGCCGCTACAAATTCAACACCTGGAACAAGGAGGATCTGATCCGGGACTTGAATACCGTGCGCCTCCCGACGATGCGCCCGGCGGAGCAGGTCATCCAGGGCACCCGGGGGCAGAAATCCATGCTGGCCTATCTTGTGCCGATCGCCCCGAACAACACCCCTGCCCATGGAACCGTCATGTATTTGATCCATGAATCCAATTTGACGGGCTTGATCGATTCCATCTTGACCGATTACCATGGCATGACCTATATATTCGATAATAACGGCCAGGTGCTGGCCGCCAATCATCACGGTGACACCATTACGAAGAACGACGTAAAAGCGCTGTTTCAATTGGAGCCCGGTACGCACAGCCTGTCCCTGAACGGAGAGACCCATTCGGTGGTTTCCGTCAAATCGGATGACGGCTGGACGTATGTTACAGCTATGCCCAGCAGCCAGTTTTTCAGCCGCATCGTCCACATTCGGACCTTTGTTGTATTGGTGTTCTCGTTCGTTGTCATCATGGGTACCGTCCTTGCGATTTTACTGGCCCGGAGGCAGTACCACCCGATCTCCGATCTGATGGAGTTCGTGCGCTTGAGAAATGTCCGCAGCCTCTCCGAGCCCCCCTCCCAGACCAACGAGCTGGACTGGATCAAGAAGACGCTGCATGACTACAGCAAGCGCGTTGACCTTCAGGAGCCTTACGCGCGCAACCATATTCTGCTGATGCTGCTGAAGCACGGACATACCGGGGAATTGCCGTCCGACCTGAAGGAGCAGCTCGGCATCCGCTTCAACCGCTCCCATTATTTCGTCGTTACGATGGGCTGGGAGACGCATGCCCTGCCCGAAGCGGATCCATCAGGCGGCTGGCCGCTGATGCAGCTGATGAACGAGGTCGAGCTGCCGGAGCTGACCGCCCATGCGTACGGAGTGGAGCTGCCGCAGCCTGACCGGCTTGCGCTCATCGTCGGATTCAATGCCGATACCGGGCATGAGGCCAGCCTGAACGGCATCATGGAAGCGATCGTGGAGGCGCTCCGGTCGATGGTTATGGAGCACGCCGGCAGCCCGCCTGTCATCGGGACCGGCAACCGCTACAGTCATCCGGAGCAGCTGAACCAGTCCTACATTGAGGCTTCCACCGCATTTGAGGCCTCCATGCTTCACGGTCAGGGCAGCACCACCTTCTTCCATGCGCTCTCCGGAGCGAAGGATTCCTCCTCCTTCTGGGTGCCGAAGGACGTGCTTCTTAAGCTTGATCAGAGCTTGAAGCAGGGCAGCTACGACGTGGCTGCCCGGATGATCTCCACCGCGCTGGACAGCTTGAAGGAGGAAATGCCGTCGGTGCCGCTGCTGCGCTGCATCTGCTTCGACATTTTGAATACGCTGCTGAAGACGGCCTCGGAGCTCGGCATGCACCATGTCGTTCAAGAGCTTCCGAGAATCACATCGTACGACTCCCTGGAGGACCTGGAGAAGAAGCTCGCCGGTCTCGCCGCCGACATCTGTACCCATGTCGAGGCGAAGAGCGAGACGGAAGAAAGCTCCTTGATGGACGAAATCGTAAGCTATATCGATGCGAACTATTCGGATTATGACCTTAGCCTGGGAACGATCTCATCGAAATTTTCGATCTCCTCGTCCTATTTCAGCCGCTCCTTCAAGGAGAAGGTCGGGGTGAACTTCACCCAATATATCTGGCAGAAACGGATGGACGAAGTCATCCGGCAGCTGCTGCATACATCCGATCCGTTGAAGGACATTATTTCGCGGGTCGGCTACCTGGATACGCCGAACTTCATCCGCAAATTCAAGAAGGAAACCGGCTATACGCCGGGACAATACCGTAAAATGCACAGCCAGAATGGAAGTGCCGACGCCTCGGATGATGAGGATGAGGAATATATCGGGTAGCCGGTTGCTGCCTGCATGCACTACAAACAAAACCTCCCCTGAAGCTCGTAAGCTTAGGGGAGGTTTTGTTTGTGCTCATATGTCCAAGGAGCCATCCAGGTATCCCTGGATTCGCAACGCGCACATTGGGCAGTGCCGTCTATCTTGGTATTACGGAGCCTTCTGTACGGCCTATTCGATTGCTCGGGAACGGGCCGATTATTTGCTCCCCAGACCTTGATGCATCGCATCCAGCAAGCGTCCGGTTTTGTCGCAGCCGTATTCCCAGAACATGATGCCCGCCAGGCCTTCGTCCCGGACATAGCCGCATTTGCGGCCGATCGACTCCTCATCGTCGTAGGAAATCAGACACGAGCCGTTAAATAAAAACGGCGCGCACGCCTCGTCGTCCCAGTACCGGACATAGCCGTTCTTGTCGATGTAATCGGCGGCAAGCTCGGCGTAGCCTGGCCCGTAGCCGCCCGTGGTACCGGCCATCTGGTGCAGTCCCCGGTTGCGGTCCGGAACCTCGCGCCACATGCGGGAATAGAACGCTGCCCCGATCACGATTTTCTCCTTCGGCACGCCGGCGCGCACGAACAGATTCACGGAAGCATCGACGCTGATCCGGAACAGATCGCCGGACGGCGTATACAGATTCGTATGATGCCCGGTGAGAATCTGAAAGCCGCCGCGCATGTCATATGTCATCAGCTGGACGAAATCCAGGTACTGTTGAACCTGGTCCATCTCAGTGCCATCCACATAATATTGGTCGGCTCCCGCCGCGATCGTCAGCAGATAATGGCGGCCATCGCGCTCGCCCTTGGCATCCAGCGCTTCGCGGATCGCCTTCAGCAGCAGCGTGAAATTCCGCTTGTCGTCCGGGCTCGAAGCAATGCCGGCTTCGCCGTAGCAAGGATATTCCCAATCAAGATCAATCCCGTCAAACGGATGCGATTCCAGCACCCGGACGGCCGAAGCCGCCATGCGGCTTCTTCCTTCTTCGGTGGAGGCCGCTTCGGAGAATCCCCCTGCGCTCCAGCCGCCGACGGACAGGAGCACCGTAAGGCTTGGATGATCCCGCTTCATGGCATGCAGAACCTCCGCGTTCTTCAAATGCTCTGTCGTAATTTCATCATTCCGAACATGGCCGAAAGCCACGTTCAGATGGGTCAGCTTCAATAAATCCTCCCGCTTCATCTCGGGAAGAACGGCATCAACGGCATAGCCAGCCACAATATATTGCTTCATGTTCCTTCGCCCTCCAGCTCTCCATTTTAAGAGGATATTCCCGACAGTATGCGCAGCGCTTCCTTGCCCGTACCGATCTTATAGCCTGAAGCCGTATACCGGATCTGGTCCTGACTGTCCAGCACAAACAGATGCGGAAATCCGGCTTCGCGGGCCGGCGATTTCGAGATGAAATCAGGCAGGGCCGAGTAGCTGGCGTCACGCGCAAACACCGTGCGCTGCGGCAGCTTCGGATAGCTGGCAGGATCGAACGAAGCGGTCCATTCCTTCTCTCCGATCACCAGGACAATCGGAACGTTAAGCTGATCCAGCGACTCCGCCAGCTCACTCAATTCGCGGAGCAGATGCTTCGTCGGCTCGCGCTCCGGCTCAAGCCAAGCGGCTATCGCGCCTTCGGCACCCAACAGGTCTCCCATAAGCACAGCCTTTCCATCAAGCAGGGTGAGCCCATGCTCGCGCGTAAGCGTGCCGAGCACCGGAATCTCTTCCCGGGTGTCGCGGAACGTCAAGGATACCGCAGCGGTTCCGTCTGCACGGACTGTAAAATAGGTGAAGCGCACTCGAACCGTGCCGTCCTTGAGACGGACACCGGTCGTTAAGCGATAAGCCCCTGCCTCGACCTCGAACGGATCATCATATACGTTAGACATGCCGTATGGATAAATCAGCGTCTTATATACGCCGTTCGTAAGGCGGGCGAGCGAAAAGTTCTCGCCGTAGGAGGCGGACGGCGCGTCCTGTCCGGCATTCGAATCCTTTAACAGACGCAAGAGACCCCATCCGCCGGCTTCCTGATTCGCCTCACGATCAGCGCTGCCGGCAGCGTCCGGCTGCAGCGAAGCCTCTCCCCAAGCGCCGTTATGCCAATACTGCGGCTTCTGCTCGCTCGGGTGCAGCCGCGCCGGGATGCCCAAGCTGCGGCAGACGGCGACGAACAGAATGTCCAGCGACTCCGAATCGCCCTTCCGCAATCGGAAGGTGCCTGCCGGGTTGCCTTTCCCCTTCAGATTAGGAAGGTCCTCCCACAGCTCGAAGCCATCCGCCAGGCGGTCTGCAAGCTTCGCCGGCGTTTCTCGGAAGGCTGCGATCTCTTCAGGAGTAAAGGCCCCCTTGAACAAACGGCGATACGGAACAAGCATTTCAAACGATACGCGCGGACAGAGAATGTATGGGACGAACAGCTCCTCCGCCCAGCTCCCTTGATGCTCCATCGCACCGGTCAGATGATCGTTCAGCGTAGGACGGAAGGTATCGATCAGGTCCTTCTCGTTCAGAGATTCCAAGAGCCGCAGCGGCCACTCGCCAAACTCCCCAGACTGCTCTTCAAGGAAAGCGGCAATCTCTCTGCTGTTGCCCCGGGCTTTATGCAGGACGTCCCACACCCGCTCCGGCGGCAGCCCGAGTCCGCGGGCGATGCTCTCCGCCTCCTCGGCTTTCAGGAAGGTATCCTCGTATTCGGTCCGGATCCTCGTCCCTTCCTCCAATCGGCGGTTATGTCGTTCCAGCTCCTCCTCGGACGGCTGTTCATCGGCATCCCCCTGAGCTTCGGGAGGAGGAACCGTATCGAAATCAACGGTACCGACCGGCTGCGCGGCTTCGGCGACCACGATTTGCACCTGCTCTCCGTCCCCGGCGCCCAGCTTATGCTCGCCCCAAGCGCCGTCTTTCACGACACGGATCAGCACGTCGCCATAGCCTGTCTTGAACGAAGCTTCCCCCTGCTCATTGGTCGGCAGAATCGCAATCGGATACAGCTCCGCCATGTTATACAGCTCGAAACGCACCTTCGCGCCGGCCACCGGTGCCCCGTTGTTATCCTTGACTTTGACATGGATCGTGCGTGTTCTTGCATAATTCTCGAGCAGATTGATCTCGGTGAACCACTTATCGGCCAGCGTAATATCCTCCGGTCCCGGATAATCGGCGAAAATCCGGGTGTTAATCAGCATCGCCCGCCGTGCGGGCGGACTGAACCAGCCTTGATTCAGGCGGGCTTCCGGCTCGCATGCGCCGATGTAATACCACTGCCCGTCGGCCCATGCCTCCACCCAGGCATGATTGCTGTCGCAATGGGCCCAGCGCGGCGTATATACCTGACGGGCCGGGATGCCGATGCTGCGCAGGGCGGCTACCGCGAGCGTGGATTCCTCGCCGCAGCGTCCGCGCGCGTTCCGGATCATCGTCAGCGGCGATATCGTCCGCAGGTCGCTCCCGATGTACGTTGCATTCTCATGGCACCAGTAATTGGTCTCGAGAATGGCATCCTTCATCGATAACCGCGAAGTTCGCTCTGCCAGCGCATCATATAGAATGCCGCGGGAATCCTCGATATTTTCCGTGTTGACGCGGTAAGGCAGCACGAAGTGCAGGAATAGATGATCCGGCACTCGATTTCCCCAAGGCACCTGCTTTCGGATCGCCAGCGTCCGGCGCACATGGCTGAGGAACAGCTCCCCGTCGTAATCGGCCATGTCGTTCACCGGCATGTAGGCGTATAGATACTTCAAAGCCCACGTTTCCTCTTCGGTCAGCTCTTGGTCAAATATGCCGAACAGCTCCTGCTTTCTGGCCTCACCCAGGATCAGCTTCTCTTTGAATTTCGCCTCGATGGTCTCCCGCATATCGGGTTCCAATGAAAATGCGGAGGTTTGAATGGTCATATCGGCTTTCACTCCTTCCACAGCTTCCCGTCTTCCCGTATACAGATCACGGCACTGCCGTCCGAGGACGGTGCGGTGATCTGGAACAGGCCGCGGGTCGTTTCGATGACGGGCTCGATGCTCCATGAATCCTCGCCCATCAGCAGCTTCAAATCCTTTGTGAATTCGCCATGCGCTTCGTAATAATTGCGCTCGCGGTAATAGAGCTTGCGGAGCTCCCATTTGATCCGCTCGTCTTTTGGCAATTCAAAGCCCGAGCCCGCTTCGCCCTCCGCGAAGACGACGTAGCCCCACAGCTCCGGATAATGCATATTGATGATGCCCATCGGCGACCAGACCCAGTTGTCCTCCGGGTATGGCTTGCCTGTCTCCGGATTGAGCACCTTGCGGTATTCGCCGTCCTGCACCTCTGTCCGCCATTCCACGCGGGAGAAGTTAACGCGCCAGAATTCACCCGGCACCGGCGGACGCCCCTCCTTCGCGCATTCCCGCAGACTGCTCCAAGGCATCGCCACTTCCACGCTCCACTTCCGGTTATCCGCCCCGGGACGGTTCAGCTCTCCGTCGATATGCACGGCGGTCTTTAGCCCTGCGATATCCCAGCCGTTGACCGGAGGCCCGCCGTCCCGGTACGGCTTGACCAGCAGCAGATCCCATACGGTATTCAGCGCATTGATTTCGAACTCGTAATATTGATGACTATCCCCGTCCGGATCGATAAAAATCTCAAAATCATTGTCGTAAAAGATCACCGAGTCCCGCTCGGTCAGCGTTGCCCAGATCTGATCCTCGATCAGCTCCGCCGCGAAGTAGAAATACTCGTCATCCCACAGCATTTTGACCCGGGTCCGCTTTTCGGGCTTCGGCCTAAGATCCCCCTCGATATCCACGAAATCCTCGGTCCATTCCGCCGCTTCCCAGAACGGCTTATCGATCCGTCCATCCAGCTCAAGGGGCTCCTTCGCACGACGGCATATGTAATGTTTCGGAGCATATTCGATCTGCGGCTCCGGCACTCCGCTTCGGTTCATTTCATTCCCTCCGTTTGACCCGGGAGGAGGCGCCGGCTGCATAACCCGCCCTCCCGGCGATTGTTTAGTTATGGGTGACAACGGCTCCGGAGCCGCCGTACATCTCCAGCTCTTCGTCAAACTCAAGTTTCAGCACCGTTACCTGTTCATGAGCATCTTCCGGAGTCATATGGATCCAGGTCGTTCCCGGAATGTTGAACCATGGCACCCCGCCATGAATTTCGTGGGTCAGCTCCTTGCCCGAATGCAGCACCGTAATCCTCTTGATCGGGTTGCAAAGACCTTTCAGGCATACATTCTCCTTCGGATCGTCATAGACGAACAGGTACAGCGTCTTGCGGTCTTTCGAAATGGTGCTTCCCCCTAGATAATAACGGGTCATGATGCCTTCCCCGGTTCCGAATACGGCCTCTTCATGCGTCCGGATCCAGTCGCCCAGACCGAGCAGAATGTCCTCCTGCCGCTTGTCGATCGTGCCGTCTTCCCGCGGGCCGATATCGAGCAGCATATTGCCGCCCATCGAAATGCAATCGCAGAACATCCGAATGATCTGATTCAGCGATTTGTACTTGTGATCCGTCGGCACGTAGCCCCAGGATGTATTGATGGTCGTGCAGAATTCCCACGGCCCCTCCGGCCTCGTGATCGGAATGCCCTGCTCCGGCGTCTTGTAATCGCCATGCCCCTGAAGCCTTGAATTGATGATCAGATCCGGATTAAAGGACTTTAAATAATCCTTGAATGCCGGCAGGTTCCACTGCTCGGCGCTGCGCTCCCAGTCCCCGTCGAACCACAGCAGGTCCACCTTCCCGTAATTCGTCAGAATCTCGCGCAGCTGCTGATTGTTAAATTCAAGGAACCTCTGCCACCTCTCCTCATCCTGAACGCCGTCCACCGGGCTAGAGAACCGGTTGACGCTCCCGAGGTCTTCCGGAACGCGGCCTCCTTCATACACGGTCGGATAGTCCGGATGCGACCAGTCGATCAGCGAATAATACATCCCGAGCCGAAGCCCCCGCTTCGTCACCGCTTCGGCATATTCCTTGATAATATCCCGCTTCGCAGGCGTCCGCTTGACCACATTCAAGTCGCTGTACTGCGTATCCCACAATGCAACGCCGTCATGGTGCTTTGTCGTCAGCACCGCATATTTCGCGCCGGATTTCTCGATCAGATCCGCCCAAGCCTCGGCATCGAATTTCGATGCCGTAAAGCCGTCCAGCTGTTTCATATAATCCTCATAGCTGATCCTTCCGTTATAGAAGGACCAGGATTCGGAGACCCCGTCCACCGCGTAGATGCCGTAGTGGATAAAGATCCCCAGCTTCGCCTCCTCAAACCATGGCTGCATATTGTCCGCACCTTTCTCCGATGTACTTGTAGCTTTCTTAAGCTTCCCGAGCTGTCGGCCTATCCCTTAACGGATCCGGAACACATGAGCGATCGGTGCCGCCCCATGCAGCTCCCTCTCCGGCAGCCGTACCGCGATTCCGTTCTCCGTCCGGCGGTAATCCAGCATCTCCTGGCCGCCGATCAGGTCGATACGGTTCGGCTCTGTCTGAAGCGGAAGATGCACTTCCCCGGCAACCTCCTCCTGCTCGTCCTTGTACAGATAGAAGGCGTACGTTGTGTCCCCTTTTTGAGTAAAATGCACGTTCTGTACGGAATACGGCTCGCAGGTCCGCGTACCATAGATGGCATCGCCGTATACCTTCAGCCATTCGCCCATGCCCTTCATCCGTGAGATCGCCGTCTCCGGCAGCCTTCCGTCCGGCTGGGGCCCGATGTTGAGCGCCAGGTTGCCGCCCTTGGCCACGATCTCCACGAGCAGATGGATCAGCTGGCGCACCGATTTATAACGGTCCTCATACCGGAAGGAGAACGACGTTCCCATCGTGATGCAGCTCTCCCAAGGAACGTGCAGGGCACGCTCAGGCAGCGTCTGCTCCGGCGTAATGAGATTCTCGTAAGGCCCGCCTACCGTCCGGTCCGCCGACAAAAGCCACGGCTGAATCTCGCGCGCTTTCTCCACGACCTCGCCCAGCCGAATGTTCTGATCCCGATAATCATTCACCCAGCCGGCGTCAAGCCACAGCACGTCAATCCGTCCATATCTTGTCATGAGCTCCATGATTTGCTGATGCGTGAACTGAACGAATTGCTCCCATAACCAAGGGTATTCCTTCGGGTTATAGCTAGGCCCCCGCGACGTGAAGCTGCCGGCTTCCATGCCGGGTGCCCAGTAGTAAGGCGTATGCCAATCGGCTTTGGAGAAGTAGGCGGAGATGCCAAGCCCCCTTGCCCGGAACGCATCGAACAGATTCTTGGTAATATCGGCGTATTTATGCCGATGGAACGGACAATCCGGGCCCGTGATCCGGTAATCGGTCGTATGGGTATCCCACATGCAGAAGCCGTCATGATGCTTCGTCGTAAAATTCAAATATTTGAAGCCGTTATCGGCGGCCAGGTCCGCCCACAGGTCCGGCTGGAAGCGCAGCGGATTGAACGTTTTATTCAAGTCAAAATACTGCCGCTTGAGCTCCTCCGCGTCGATGTCCCAGTCAATTCCGTCACGCGACCATTCCGCATCCTTATCGCTCAGCGCCCAGGATTCAACGAGCCCCAGCTGGGAATAAGGGCCCCAGTGCATCATGAGCCCCAGCTTCTGGTCCTTAAACCATTCAAGACGCTCCAGCAGCAGCGGATCCTCCGGCTTGACCCATTTGTCTTCACTGCTGTAATTGTGGACGCCTGCCTCCACGACCGGCTGCTCTTCTTCGATCAGCTTGTTCTCCGACATGTTAATACCTCCGAGTAGGTTGATTGTTCGTCACCGGGCGATTCGCTTCGGGCGGTCCGCAAGCCGCTCGCCGGTTTCGCTGCATTCCTCATTCATCCGTTTAAAAATAAGAGCCAACCCCCGGTCTGAAAGCCTAGACCGGGATATGTTGGCCTTTTGTTGTTCTTGTTATAGATCTTTATTTATTGGTGTTCCAGCGGTCGTAAGCGCCTTGGTACAGCTCGACGATGCGGTCGCCGCCCATCTTCTTAACCTGCGCTACATACTTATCCCAATTTTCAAGCGGCTCTTGACCCGTGATGAACTTCGCTTCCATCTGCTTGACGTAAGTGTCCAGGTCGGACATCAACGCCGTAGCCTCACTTTGCTCCTCATTGGTCAAATACACGTTAGGGAATGGAGCTTTGCCGATCGGCACCAGCTTCTCTTGGTTTTGCTGATCGATCCATTCATCAAATTCCGTACGCAGGCCTTTCGCCACTTCAGGATCGTTGATGCCCGGCGTCAGAATGCCGTAGTTTGGCGTGATTTTACCGCGGTATTCCTCACGGTCGCCGCCATCCGGAACAGGAAGCCATTCTTTCACGCGGTTCTCTTTATCCTTGAACTTCCAGAGCACGCCTTCAGGTCCTTGATTGAACAGCGTCGAACCTTCATAGCTGTAGAGGTAGTCGATCCAGCGCATGGTCGCTTCAGGCGCAGGGTTCTTGCTGGAAATGGCGAACGTGCCGCGTGCCGACATGCCCGGATGCTTGCCGTATACCGGAGATCCTTCGATTTCGCTCTTCACCGGCGTCATGAGCGGATGCTCGGTGCTAGGCTCGCCACCCAGGGTGAAGTACGGATGATAGTCGTTGAATAATGCGAGCTGATTGTTTTCGCCTTTGGCCTTCTTCTGGTCTGCCGTCTGGGAGAAGGTTTCGTGATCCAGCAGCTCTTCCTTCCACAGACGGTTCATAAATGTCAGGTAACCCTTATAGCCTTCTTCTTGGAAAGGATAATGCACCTTTCCTTCCTTGTCGGCATAGATGCCTTCGTTGTACATGCCCCAGAAGCCGAAGAAGTACATCCGCAGGTCATCCAGCTTGACGGAAGTCAGCGGAATCTCGTCCTTCTTGCCGTTGCCGTTCGGATCCTCTTCCTTCACGCGCTTCAGGAACGTATACAGCTCTTCGGTTGTTTTCGGCTCGCTGACGTTGAGCGCTTTTAGGAACTTGCCGTTATACCACATCGGTCCGCGGTACCATACCGCTGCGGTATCGATAAACGGCAGTGCATACATATGGCCGTCCGGTGTCGTAAATGATTTGCGCACATCCGGATGCGCATCCAGAACCTTCTTGATGTTCGGGGCATAGCCTTCATCAATGTATTTCTCAAGCGGAATCAGGATGCCTTGACTGCCGTAAGTTACCTGCTCAGCCGGCTTCAAATCCGCAGCGTAAAACATATCCGGGAGATCACCGCTTGCAAACACCAGGTTCTTCTTCGTCTCGAAGCTGTCGATCGGCGAGAGCTGATACTCCAGCTTGATGTTCGTCAATTTCTCCATCTCTTGCAGGACAGGCATCGTCTTCCAGTCCGCCACCCCGGCATCCTGGGACATGACCGTCAGCGTAATCGGCTCATCGACGATCGGGAAGCCTTCCTTCTTGACCTCCGTGCTGCTGGACGTTCCGGAAGGTGCGGCAGAACCGCCGTCTCCCTTAGGCGAACCACAGGCTGCAAGCATGGCTGCCGACAAGGTAAGACAGAGTAAAACGGATGATGCCTTACGAAGCTTCTTCATAACAACAACTCCCCTTTTTTGGTGTAGATTATGGTTTAAGATCAGCCCTTTACAGAACCAATCATAACACCCTGCACAAAGTAACGCTGAAGGAATGGGTAGATGACAATAACTGGCACCGTCGCGACGATGATGACGGCATATTTGACCAGTGCGGCGATTTCGGCCTTCGAGTTCATGGCGGCAGCCGATGAAATGTCGATGGCTCCTCCGCCTTGGGCCGCCATCTCCTGCAGAACCAGAATTTGGCGCAGGAAGAGCTGCAGCGGATACTTCGCCGCATCGTTCAGATAGATCATGGCGCTGAAATAGCTGTTCCAGTGCCCGACGCCATAGAAGAGCGCCATGACGGCGATGATTGGCATCGACAGCGGCAGCACGATTTTGATGAACAACCGGAAATTCGTACATCCGTCGATATGAGCGGCTTCCTGCAGCTCCTTCGGAATGGTCGACTGGAAGAACGTCCGTGCAACGATAATGTTCCAGATCGAAGCGGCTCCCGGCAAAATGAGCGCCCACATGCTGTTGATCATGCCGAGATCCTTGACGAGCAGGTAGCTCGGAACGAGGCCCCCGCCGAAAAACATCGTGACCAAGAACATCGCCATGAAGAATCCACGGCCTACAAAGTCGCTCCGGCTGAGCGCGTAAGCGGCCGGCAGCGTGACAAGCAGGTTGACCGCCGTTCCGATCACGGTATAAATAATGGTGTTCTTGTAGCCGATCCAGATATTCTGGTTCTCGAACACCCGAGCATAGCCCTCGAAGGTAATTCCTTTAGGGAACAGCCACATTTCGCCCGAGGCGACGGCCTTCGGATCGCTGATCGATGCGCTGACGATATACAGCAGCGGGTACAGAACAATGACCAACGCGATCGTTAAGTACAGATAGTTGCAAAATAGAAACAGTTTATCTCCGTTGCTTTCTTTAACTCCGGATGCCATGCGTAATTCCTCCTTCTACCACAGACTGTTTTCGCTGGTGCGCCGCGCAATTTGGTTGACCGTGAGCAGCAGAATCGCATTGACCACGGAGTTGAACAAGCCGACGGCTGTTGAGAAGCTGTACTGCGCATCCACCAAACCGGAGCGATAAACGAAGGTCGAGATGACATCGGACGACTCCATATTAAGCGGGTTCTGGAGAAGCAGGATTTTCTCGAAGCCGACGCCCAGGATGCTTCCCATATTCAAAATCAGCAATATCGTAATGGTCGGAACGATCGCCGGAAGATTGATGTGCAGAATCCGCTTGAACCGGCTGGCACCGTCCACGACGGCAGCCTCATGCAGCTGCGGGTCCACGCCCGACAAGGCTGCCAGGTAGATGATCGTTCCCCAGCCCGTGCTCTGCCAAACCCCGGACAGCACGTACACCGTCTTAAACCAGGCAGGGTCGGTCAAAAATTGGGGCGGTGTGAATCCAAGAAACTCCACCAGATTGACAATCATGCCCGTCGAAGGCGTCAAGAAGGTAATAATCATACCGGACATGACGACCACCGAAATAAAATGCGGTGCATAAGTTACCGTCTGTACCGTCCGTTTGAAGAACGAGTCCCTCACCTCATTAAAGGCAAGCGCCAGAATGATCGGCAGCGGGAATCCTATCGCAAGCTCGTACAAGCTGATGCTCAGCGTGTTCCAGAGCAGGTCCCAGAAATAATAAGAATTAAAGAAGCGAACGAAGTGGTCGAATCCGACCCACGGGCTTCCCGTTATCCCTAATGTCGGGATGAAGTTTTTAAAGGCGATTTGTATCCCGTACATCGGCCCGTAATGGAATATCAGAAAGTATAGAAATGCGGGGGCGATAAACAGGTACAGCTCCCAGTTTCGGACCATCCTCCTCCATAAGGTATTTTTCTTGCGGCTTGCCGTTGTGTTAACCGATATGCTCTGCGACAGGGCGGTGTGGCCATCTTGCTGCATCGGTTTCTCCCTCCTCTTCTAATGGAAATCCGGTCAATTTAAGAGGCTGTTCAAAAAGCCGCCTTCTGATCTCGTAGCCAATCAAGGTGCTGATAGACCGACTTTTTGAACGCTCGCTTTAAGGATAAGCACCCCTGTTCAAATGTAAGGAAAGAGGTTCCTTGAGCACACTTCCTCATCTGCGGGTTTGCCGCACCGGAAAATGTTAACGCTTACATCCCAAGTGTATGGACTGCGTACCGATCCGTAAATATGTCATTTTCAATGGTCGTTGTAAGCGGCTACAATCATTGATCCTACGCGGTTTTGGTCGTTTTTGCGCAGCTTGTCATTGTCATTTCGGCCAAGGAAAACATGTTGATTTTGACCGCAGCCAACGCTTTGGCATACTGTGCAAACGATTCGCGCTGTCTTGACAGATGCTGGATAGGAACGCTAAGCTTCAAAAAAACAGCCGTAACGCAAATCTTACATATTTTATTGAAACGAGGTTGAAACTCATGACGGAATCCCCTTGGATTTTAGCCGGATATGCGGGACGCAGGGTTCTCTCCGAGGTTACGGCAGAGGACGCGCTGCGACTCACCCATCTAAATGTAGCTTTTGCCCACATCCGGGAAGGCACCATTTCGTACCCCCATCCGGAGACTGCCGATGAAATCCGCCGGCTGAAATCGGTTAACCCTAAGCTTCAGGTTCTGCTGTCGGTCGGCGGCTGGGGCTCCAGCGGCTTCTCCGAGGCAGCCGCCTCGCCGGAAGCAAGGGTACGCCTTAGCGAATCCGCTAATGAAATTTTGGAGAATTACCCTTTTGACGGAATCGACCTGGACTGGGAGTATCCCTGCTATTCCGTTGCGGGCACCTCCGCTTCGCCTGACGACAAGCGGAATTTCACGCTGCTGCTTCAGGCGCTCAGAGAGTCTCTGGACCGGTTCGGGCAGGACAAGCACCGCCGCTATATGCTGACCATTGCCGCAGGAGCCGATCAGTATTATATAGATGGAACTGAGATCGACCTCATCCACCCCTTTCTGGATTTCATACAGCTGATGACCTACGACATGCGGGGCGGCTTCCAGACGTACACCGGGCACCACGCGAATCTGTATACGTCCACCGGCGATCTGTTCCGGATCAGTGCGGACGCCTCGGTCCGATTATTCACCGCGGCGGGGGTGCCGCGCGAGAAAATCGTCATCGGAGCTGCCTTCTATTCGAGACGATGGAACAACGTGCCAAACGTAAACAACGGATATCTCCAGGTCGCTCCGGCCGCAGGCGGTTACGGTCCGACTTATACGGAGCTTGCGGCTCAATATTTGAACAATCCCGCCTTCACACGGCATTGGGACGACGAGGCGAAGGCCCCTTACCTGTTCGACGGCAGCAGCTTCATCAGCTACGATGATCCCGAGTCGTTAACGCATAAATGCCATTACGTAAAGGAGCAGCGGCTTGCAGGGATCATGTTCTGGGAATACAGCTGCGATGCGACACACAGCCTGCTGGATGCGATGCATAAGGCGCTCGCTCTTGAATGATCGCCCTCTCTCAAAGCCCCCCTTTCTCTAAATGGATTGTCTTCAGTTACGGCCTGCCTTCTCTTATTTGGAGAAGCAGGCTGTTCTTCGTTCGTGTGATTACACAGATGCAGAATGTTTAGTTTTGTAATGTTTTATAACATCAAATTGCCATCTGTTCAAATCTGTGCTTGTTGCTTGTTTTCATTCTAGGGGACCCCCCTCTTCGCGTAAATATGTCGTTTTAATCGAGATGAAATACTGAAAGCCCCTTGATACAACTAGGTTTATTCCGCATGATATGTTGATTTTGTCCTGTACGTCCAAATCCATGCACAAGGTTTACATCACCGTTCACACATAAAAAAGCCGCTCCCTTTTGTTGGGGCGGCCTTTAAACAATCCACTTTCTATCACGAATATTACGTTTTATGTTATATATATTAACTCATTTTGTTGTTCTTCGATCATCATTGGTGACGTCACCGAAGAATCGGATCGAGTACAGCGCACACAGTCCCACAATCGTGTAAACGATCCGCGAGCCTGCAGAGCTCTGTCCGCCGAACAATGCGGCGACCAGATCGTATTGAAACAAGCCGACCAGCAGCCAGTTGATGCCGCCAATGATCAGCAGCAAGAGCGCAATGGTATTCCACGTTCTCATCGTCTTCCCCCCTTATATGAACCGAATGTTGATGAACATCTTGAATCGCGTGCTATATAAGATGAACGATTGAACGGGATGCAGGGCAAGTGCGCTAAAATTCTCCTGCAAATCGCTGCTGCTCCGATCTCATTCTTTTGGTTCATTCTATATAGTTCTAGTAGTTTTAGTATCTAGTTTTAACCTTTTCTTGGCATTGTAATCATCCAAGCGCAAAAAAACATCCTCCGTAAAGAAGGATGCTGCGATATCCTGCGATATCAGGATGTTGCAATGAAGGTCACTCTTTGGATTTTTGCAAAATCCTCATGTAAATGACTTATTGATTTTCGCGATCGATGGAAGAACCGCTTACGTATATTTTAGAACATTCCCTGTCTGCTCCTAAGCAGCTCGAGAAATACTTCCACGGCTTTCGTATGATAGGGAGTCTTCTGTGAAATGAGGGAGAAGCGGCGAATCACGGGCCTCCCGTTCGGCTTCAGCATATGGAGGGTGCCGAGCTGAAGCTCCTTGCGAACCACAAATCGTGACAGCAGCGTGACGCCTAAGCCTGCTTCGACTGATTCCTTGATCAGCTGTGTGCTGCCGAATTCAACCACATGCCGGGGATGAAAGCCGCTAGCAGCGAACATTCGCTCCGTCGCTTCGCGGGTGCCTGAGCCCTGCTCGCGCAAGATCCACGTCTCCGTTTGAAGCTCCGCCAGCGGGATTTCAGACCACGGGTCATAGCGCTGCCCGCGCGGAACGACAACGACCATTTCGTCCTCGGCGAACGCCTCAATATGCAGCCGCTCGTCCTGATAATCTCCCTCGACGATACCGACATCCGCCTCGTGCCGCAGGATCATTTCCGCCACTTCGGCCGTGTTTCCGATGGTGATGGTAGGACGGATTAACGGATACTGCTGTCTCAAGGAAGCGATCATCCGGGGGAGCAGATACTCGCCGAAGGTATAGCTGGATCCGATCGACAAATCGCCGCTTGCCCGATGCATCACATCATCCACAAGGGCGTTCATGCGCGTATATAGTCCCAGAATCTCCTTCGCGTGATGATATACGATCTCTCCCGCTTTATTCAGTCGAACATATTTATTGCTCCGATCCAGCAGCCGCGTCCCTAGGGAACGCTCCAATGCCCGGATATATTGACTGACCGCCGGCTGCGTCATTAACAGCTCCTCCGCTGCCCGGGTGAAGTTCCCTTTCTCAACGACGGTCACAAATACCTCTAACGCCTGATCCATTTCCTCGCCCTCTTCCTCCCTATACATTCGTTTATGTTGGACAGCTCCATATTATCATAATCAAATACTTATCATTACTATTATCATGATTTATTTTTCTTATTTAATAAAGTGGGATACGATAGGTTCAGACCAACCGAACAAACCGGAGGTTATGACTTATGGCTGAACCTGCGCATTCCCAATCGCAAGCCGCCAAGACCGGCCCTGCAGCAGCCCCGAAGACCCCGTCGATGACGGCTGTCATCGGCGGTATCGCATTTACGCTGGCCATCGCCCTCATCGGCTTAGCGCTCGCAAACCTTCCAGGTCTTCGCTATCTCGGCCAGTTGGCTTGGGCGATCCTGATTGCCGCCGTGTACCGCCAGATTCGCGGCTATCCGGAGGCGCTGCGGCCCGGAATCCAATTTACGGCCAAGCGGCTTCTTCGTCTGGCCATTATATTGCATGGGTTAAAGTTGAATATCGGCATCGTATGGCAACAAGGCCTTGGGCTCATGCTGAGGGATGTCATCAGCGTTGTGTTTGCCATCGCCGTGACACTGCTCATCGCCAAGCGGCTTAAGGCGGATATGTCCCTGTCCCTGCTGCTTGGGATTGGAACAGGCGTATGCGGGGCGGCTGCCATTGCAGCCGTATCGCCCATCGTGCAAGCCAAGGAAAAGGATACCGCGCTTGGGGCAGGGATGATTGCCTTTGTCGGTACGGTTGCTGCCATTCTCTATACCTTGATACAGCCGTTACTGCCCTTATCCGATGCCCAGTTCGGAATCTGGTCGGGCGTAAGCCTTCACGAAATCGCTCATGTAGCGCTTGCGGGAGCATCCGCCGGCGAGGAAGCCTTGACGCTCGCCCTGCTCGCCAAGCTTGGCCGTGTTTTCCTGCTCCTGCCCCTGAGCGTCGTCCTGGTGCTCTGGATGAAGCGAACGCATCCGAATGAAAGCAAGGCCAGACCGGAGTTTCCCTGGTTTCTCATCGGCTTTATGGCAGCAAGCATGCTGGGCAGTTGGGAATATACCGGACAGCCGATTATTCCCCTTCCGCTCAAGGATGCTTTGTCGCAAATCGCCTCCTTTCTGCTGGCGATGGCGATGGTAGGCCTTGGATTGAATGTTCATGTCAAAGATTTGCGCAGAGCCTGGAGACCGCTGCTGGCCATGGCCATAGCGACGATCCTGTTGGTCCTGCTGACTTACATGTTGGTTTGAATACACCTGCTCCCGCTGTCTGGGAAGGCAATGTCTGCCGGCGGAAGCAGGTGGAATCCGTAGGCTGCGCCGCCGGAATCGTCAGGAACACCGGCAATTTCGAGCGTGTTGGAGAGTCTGGAAATCCTCGCGCCCCATGACCCGTGCGGCCCCGTTATCATCCGGGGCCGCACGTTTTTTTATACGCAAATTCGTTGTGTCTCGCCGTTCCGCTCGTCTGTTCCATGCCATATTCGGGAACAATTGAACTGTGGTTTAACACGGTATGCTCCCTGGGTATGGTTATGGATATGGATAGCTATACCCTGTATGACATAAACGCAAGCCATCTTTACAGAGGAGATGAACGCAAGAATGCAGCGAAATCATACCATGATGCAATTTTTCGAATGGCATGTCGCCCCTGACGGAAAGCATTGGAAACGTCTGAAGGAAGCGGCGCCCGAGCTCAGCAAGGTTGGCGTCGATACGGTATGGATCCCACCGGTAACCAAAGCGCTATCGGCGGAAGATAACGGCTACGGTGCATATGATCTGTACGATCTGGGGGAGTTTGATCAAAAGGGCACCGTACGTACGAAATACGGCATAAAGCAGGAATTGATCGATGCCATCGCGGCCTGCCACAAGTACGGGATCGCCGTCTATGTGGATCTCGTGATGAATCATAAGGCCGGAGCGGACGAAACCGAGCGATTCCATGTGGTGCAGGTCGATGAAATGGACCGGACCAAGGAAATATCGAAGCCCTTCGAGATTGAGGGCTGGACGAAATTCACGTTCCCTGGCCGGGGCGGCAAGTACTCCTCTTTCCAGTGGAAGTTTCATCATTTCAACGGGACCGACTACGATGCGGGTAGAAAGCGCGCCGGCATATACCGCATTCTCGGCGAGAACAAATCGTGGAACGAGAAGGTGGATCATGAATTCGGCAACTATGACTATCTGATGTTCGCCAATATCGATTACAGCCATCCCGAGGTCCGCAAAGAGATGATCGGATGGGGTCAGTGGCTCGTCGATACCCTGCAATGCAGCGGCTTCCGGCTGGACGCGATCAAGCATATCAACCATGATTTCATCAAGGAATTTGCAACAGCCATGAAGAAGAAACGAGGAGACGACTTCTACATCGTCGGGGAGTTTTGGAATCCGGAGCTTCAGGCGTGCCGAAGCTTCCTTGATCGGGTAGATTACAAGATCGATCTGTTTGACGTATCGCTCCACTATAAGCTTCATGCTGCGGCCAAAAACGGGCGTTCCTTCGACCTGCGGACGATCTTCGACGATACGCTGGTGCAATCCCATCCAATGAATGCCGTTACGTTCGTCGACAATCATGACTCCCAGCCCCACGAATCACTGGAATCCTGGGTGGAGGACTGGTTCAAGCAGAGCGCTTATGCCTTGATCCTGCTTCGGAAGGACGGCTACCCCGTCGTCTTCTACGGTGATTATTACGGCATCGGCGGGGAGCATTCACTTCCGGGCAAGAAGGAATCCATCGACCCGCTCCTGTATGCCCGGGCTCACCTCGCGTATGGCGAGCAGGATGATTATTTCGACCATCCCAACACGATCGGCTGGGTTCGAAGGGGGCTGCCGGAAGCCAAGCACTCCGGATGTGCGGTCGTTATGGCAAACGGGGATCCCGGCGAAAAACGCATGTATGTCGGCACCCACCGCGCTGGTGAAGAGTGGATGGATCTGACTGGCAACCGGGATGAGCGCGTTACGATCGGGAGCGACGGCTTTGGCGTCTTTCCTGTACACGGCGGCAGCGTATCGGTATGGGCACGGAATACGGACCATCAAAATTGAAGGGCTCCTAACGCGACTCTCCTTGATTGGTTCGGATGATGCACAACAAAAAAACCGGAAGCATCGAATTCGCATATCGCCATGCATCGATTGCAGGCATTTAGGCGAATCATGTCGACTTCCGGTTTTTTTCTCGTAATTGAAGCTCGGCCAGCACGCTCTTAAAGCCTCTAGCCTCTCACCTGGAAACGGCGGCGCAGGCCTTCTGCGAGCAGATTAAATGTCACAATGGCAATCATCATCGCACACGCAGGATAGAATACATATTCAAACTTGCCGAGGAATATATCCGTGCGGTGTCTGGCCAGAATGGTCGCCCAGTTCAGCCCTGTCTCAACGAATTCCATCGTATAATAATCGACTTCCTTCCACTCATGCCCCAGAAAAATGTTTACAATCGCAAGCTGGCCGAGAAGGAGCAAAACCTTGCCCATGTCGAGACAGAAATTGACGATCATTTCCGGAAACATGATGGGAACGTAATAGTTCTTTGTCAGCGTTCTGGTACGGAGCCCCAGTGCGGTGCTCGCTTCCATGTACGGCTCCCTGGACATTTTATAAGCCTGCTCCTGAACGGTGACGGCCACACGTCCGACCTCCACGCTAGCCAGGATCAGAATAGCCCAGGCCAGCCGGTGCTGGGCAAACAGGAGGAACGGAAGCGCCAGCAGCAGCGCCGATGCGAATACCGGCGGCATATAGGAGAACAGCTGATTCCAAAACGTGATCAGCCGGTGGCAAAACCCTGTTTTCCTTCGGGCCATGATCCCCAGCGGAATCGCGATGATGTACCTGACGGCCGCTATGGCCAGGACAAACAGGATCGTTTCCTTCGCGCCGACAACCAATCGGCTTAGATTATCGACCCCTTCCTTGTCCGTGCCGAGCAGGTTTTTGGACGATGGTTTAAAGGCAGGCAGCACGAGCTTCTCTTCACCGTTCTTCATGACCCACCGGGATCGCTCTTTGCTCAAGTCCGCATCGATAAACGGAAGATGGGGGCCGACGAACGCTACAAACACCAAGAAAGCAAGCAATGTGCCTCCAAGCCATAGAGGGATATTTTTCAAGTCCGGCTACCTCCATTCATTTCTTTATCTAGGATCGAAATATTTGCGGGCTGAATGACTAATCCACTGCACGACCAGGAAGAGCAGCATGAAGAAAAAAGCGATGCCGATAATGACGCCCGGTTCATATTCGGGACCCGTACCCGTGTAGGGGTTGAAATCCAGCGCCTGGAACAGCCTCCAGGCTGCGCCCGGATAGTTGCGGTAATACTCGACCACCAGCAAATTCGATAGAATGAATACGAGCAGACCCGGAAGATGCGTCAAGATCGCCGCGATGCCGTTGCGGAGCATGTGCTTGTACACCACGGCCCTGTCGCTGAGCCCCTTGGCCTTTGCCAACAGGATGTACATCTTTCCTTCCTGGGCAAGAAGCGAAGCGGAGGTCACTCTGGCGATAAAAAAGATGGGATAGATCGAGACCAGAAGCGCGGGCAACGCGAACGCCTCCCAGCCTTCCACGGCAAAATAGCGGACGGCCGGCACATGCTTGACCAGAAACCACTGCACAAACAGCATGAGGAAAAAATCAGGTATGGACTGGAACAGCCATGTTGTCCAATGGCCGAGCACATTGAATTTCGTCTTGGACAGCTTGTAGTCTGCAACCCCTTTCAAAATCCCGACGACAAACCCGATTAAAAGCGCCGAGACGATGACCAGCAGGCTCATGCCGACGGCGACCAATGCCGCTGCCTCTGCCGTCTGCCCCTTATATCGCGACGGTCCGAGGCTTCCGTGCTCGATGATCTGGCGGAAGAAATCGCCTATATATGTAAGGTACCGGTTCATGTCGAATGAGGGATCCGCTACAACCTTATGACCATCCAATGAAATATTGATGTCTCGGGGAATCAGGACGATCAGGACAATGAAGCTAAAGGCCAGCAGGCTGATGATCGTCGATTTGAGCATTTGCGTTTTCAAATTCATATCGGCCTCCTAAGTGTCCTCGTAATACGGAAATTCATTCATATGCTTAATTGGTTATTCTACTACTACCATAATTCTCCTAGTTTAGTCCAGTAAAAAATTACATATTTTTACTCTCTTATATGTTGCTAGACTTGCGATGGAGGTGTATTGCCTGCAGCAATGCTGAACGGTAATCAGCGTCGATTCTCGACGACAAGCCATAACGCGACCGGTACTGCGAAGAAGTTGCAATGCTTCCCGATAGCATATAATCTGGTTGCATAACCCAAGTGCGATGAAGGAGGTTTACCGGATGACCATTTATGATTACGAGGTAACGACAATCACCGGCGAACGCGAGAAGCTCGAGAAATATCGGGGTCATGTGCTGTTAATCGTAAATACGGCGACCAAATGCGGATTCGCTCCTCAATTCAGCGGGCTGGAGAAGCTGCATCAAACGTACCGCGACCAGGGACTGGCCGTGCTCGGCTTCCCCAGCAGCCAGTTTATGAACCAGGAGCTCGAGGACAATGCATCGATCGAGGAAGCGTGCAAATTGAATCACGGGGTGACCTTCCCCCTTTTCGCCAAAATCGACGTAAACGGCACCGATGCCCATCCGCTGTATAAGCATCTGACCCAACAAGCACCAGGCGTGCTCGGCAGTAAATCCATCAAATGGAACTTCACCAAATTCCTTGTGGACCGGGAGGGGAAGGTCGTCAAGCGGTTCGCCCCCGCCGATACGCCCGAGAAAATCGAAGAGCATATCAAGAAGCTTTTACAGGCGTAGACTAGGGGAATATCGCAGAAAAATGCAGCAGACCTCCTGAATCTCTCCCTGAACCGATAAAAGTTATACTTTTCTATGACTGAAAAAAAGACGCCTCCCGAAGGGCAGAATAAATGCCTCTTCGGGTGACGCCCTATTGCTATGGGATTTACTGTTCCATTAACCGTTTCCGCACGCTCCATGGTTGTCGTCCAAGCGTTGACACTGATCATCGTGCAGCAGTCATCATTACACCGCGCGCCGGGCTCGGGGCCTGCCAGTCGAATCCGGCATTTACACCAGGCTCGCTTCTTCCCGGATCCACACGGCCATCTCGTTCTCCCCGCGATTCCCCCACAGATAATACGGAATTGCCTTTAATGTGGCCGATTTCGCCTGTCGCGGCGCTGCCCGGTACAATTCTCCGTTCCAGGACTCCGCCTCTTCCCGCCAGCCGGCTCCCTCGATGACAACGGCGCCTCCCGGCAAATCCGCCTCGAATCGCGACGTTAATTTCGGATCAGCCGCCAGGGTAACGGCCGAGATTGGCGCGCCATTATCGACGCTCTCCCAGCAGTATACAAGCGGTCCCCGCTGAATGGCCGCTTTGCCGGCATTCGCACGAACCAGCGGATGGGCTCTTACCTGAAGAATGTCGAGCGAGAGCGCAAGCTCCAGCGTATCGCCCGAAGCCCAGGCTCGGGTAATGTACGCATAGCCTTCCCGGATCAAGCCTGTCGCCTTCAGCTCCTCTCCATTCACACGGATGACGGCTTGGCCTCGGCACCACCCCGGGATGCGCAGTGCCAGCGTCCATTCCGCCGTCTGCGGCGATTCAATGATAAACGTGACGTTCCCGCTCCACGGAAGCTCGCTGGTCTGCTTGACCTTTACGGCGTTTCCGCGAAGGGACACCGCTGCCTCACCGCCGATGTAAAGATGGGCAAACAACGTATCCTCATTCGAGGTATATACGTATTCGCCGAGTGAAGTCAGCAGTCTCGCCACATTCGGCGGACAGCAGGCGCATGCGAACCAGCCCGGCCGGACCGGCTTCACATGATGCTTGCCCGGATTATGTCGGCAGGCATCCGGCCACACCTCGAGCGGATTCACGTAGAAGAAATGGGTGCCGTCCTGCGCCATGCTGCCGATTACCGTATTGTACAGCGCCCGTTCCATCACGTCCGCATACTCGGATTTCGGCGACAGCTCCAGCATCCGCCGGGCGAAGAAGATCAGTCCAATCGAAGCGCAGGTCTCCGCATAGACGGTATCGTTCGGAAGATCGTAATCGATCGTAAACGCCTCGCCGTGGTGGGTCGAGCCGATCCCCCCGGTAATGTACATTTGTTTATGGACGATGTTGTCCCACAGATTCTCGCATGCCTCCATTAGCGATGCATCTCCGGTGCGGGCGGCCAAATCGGCCATGGCAGTATACATATAGACGGCACGCACCGAGTGGCCCACCGCCACCTTCTGCTCCCTGACCGGCAGATGGCTCTGATGATAAGAAAGATGGGGAGCTCCGGATACCGAAGCATAGAAGGAGCTTTTTCCGCGCTGTTCCCACTCTTGATGGAAAAAATGCGGCTCCCGCCCCCGCTCGTCGATAAAGTATTCGGCTAGCCGCACATACTTCTCCTCATGGGTAGCCTCATACAATTTCACAAGGGCAAGCTCAATCTCCTGGTGACCGTCAAAGCCATGGATTTTGCCCTCTTCCGGTCCGAATACCGTATCGATATAATCGGCGAACCGGCAGGCCACATCCAGCAGCTTCCGTTTGCCGGTTGCACGGTAGTGGGCAACCGCAGCTTCGATCAAATGCCCGGCGCAGTACAGCTCATGGCAGTCCGTCAGGTTGGTCCAGCGTTTAGTTGGCTCTTTTACCGTAAAATACGTATTCAAATAGCCGTCCGGCTGCTGGGCATCGGCAATCAGGTCAATCAGCTCGTCCACCTGCTGCTCCAGCTTCGGATCAGGGTGAATGGCCAGGGAATAGGCCGCAGCCTCCAGCCATTTGGCCACATCGCTGTCCTGAAATACCATGCCTTTATATTCACCCTGCTCCCTGCCGGCGGCGATGCGGAAGTTGGCGACCGCGTGACTCGGCTCCACCCCCGGAATCCGGTCATGAAGCGCCTCGTATTGATAAGGGATGACCACTTCCCTTACCAGCCGGATATAGCGGGACCAGAAGGGATCGTTCAGCTTGACCTGTTGAAGCGGCACCGCAGCGGATCGTTCCGTTACAACTTTCATCGGATAATCACTCCTTGGGATCGTATTGTTGCCTCGACACCTCCCATTCTACGTTTTATGATAGGATGAAAGCGATAAAGGATATGACCCAGTTTTTTATACGATTTCACACATGCATTGAGGTGATTGAGCTGGCCGATTCGAATATTCTATCCATTCCATCCCTGCCCCCGCCCTACTACCTTGAATCCGGTTCAACCTTGTATGCCGCAGGGGATCAGCACCCGAATCGGAGAAATCTTGGCGTATATGATCTCATCCTCGTGCGAAGCGGCTGTCTGTACCTCGGCGAGGAGGAGGAGCAGTGGGAGCTGCACGCGGGAGATCTGGTCATCCTGCTGCCGGATGCCTATCACTATGCGGTGCAGGCATGCAGGGAGGAGACTTATTTTTACTGGCTGCATTTTCAAGCGGCAGCGGATAGTCCCACACATTCAGGCAGCATTTCACACAGCATATTCCTGCCGAAGCTGGCTCATGTCCCATACCCGGATCAAGCCTATCAGCTGTTCGAATCGCTCCACCTCCTCGCGACGGAGCCGCGCTCCATTGCCTTATGGAGGGAGCAGTCGCTGTTTATCGAGCTCATGCAGCTGCTGGACCAGTCAAGGGCCGGGCAGGAGCAATCCCGTGCACGCAAGGTGGCCGAACAAATCGAATCGTTCATCAAAATGCATTACCGGGAACCGATCAGCAATGGCCGTCTATCCGAGAGTCTTCATTTTCACTACAATTACCTGACGCGCTGCATGAAGGAATCCCACGGGGTGACGCCGTCCGAATACCTGCTGCAGTATCGCCTGGATCAAGCGAAAAGGCTGCTGCTGACCACCCGTTGGCCCGTGTCCCGCATCGCCGAGCATGTCGGCTTCCAGTACCCTCCCTATTTCACGCGCCGATTCTCGGCACGCTTTGGCATATCCCCGTTGCAATACAGGAAGCAGTATACCGAATAGGGGGGATAGCTGCTCGATGTGAGATTGGATTTACATATTGGATGAGCCATTGAATTGCAAGTGGGGCACGTACGTAAAATGGTCCTTCGGTCGCCATCATCCTCTATAAATCACACTAAAAAACCGCCCGGGCTAAGCGCCCGGGCGGTTCTGTGGCATTCAAATCACATGAAGGTTCCTATGGAAAGGCCAAGCCTGGGGCTAAAATGCCTACGTCGCATGTCAACACATCTGGCGGCTTTGAGGCTGCAAAGAATTGCGGAAAGAAGCTCCTTCTCGCACAAGCTTAGAGGCAATATTAAGCTTCAGCCGGAAGATCCAGCTGCCACGATACGCCGAACTTGTCCACGATCCAGCCGAATTTGCGGCTAAAGCCGTAATTGCCCAGCGGCATCAACGGTCCTCCGCCGTCCAGCAATAGGCTATACAGCCGATCGATCTCCTCGTCCGAATCGCAGGTCAGATAGATGGAGAACGAAGGCGTGAACGTAAAGTCATGCTTCACGTTGCTGTCGATGCACATGAAGGGCTGTCCCTTCAAGGTAAAGACGGCGTGCATGACGCTTCCTTCTTCTCCCGGCTGTCCGGGACCGTACCGCGTGATGCTCGTGATCTCCGAATCCTCAATCAAGGACGTATAGAACGTCATCGCTTCCTCCGCATTCCCTTGAAACATCAAAAACGGCGTCGCTTTGTTCATCTTTCAAACCCCTCTTCTTATCGAATGGATAACATCGGCTAAAGCAGCTTGCGGTCTTTTCAAACACCCATCCTTGCCCTATTTCTCAATTTGCGCGTGGTGGGAAAACTCCAACCATCAGGTCTTTATGAAGGAAATTCGATCGTACCCGTCTCCAAGAGCTGCTTCAGCCCTCCAAACATCAGGCTCCAGCCGTGTTCCGAAGAGCTGTTGTACTCATGCAGCGCCCGCTCCACGTCCTCCGCGGTCCAGCCTTCCTCATGCGGCACGACGATCATCTGCGTAAACGTCATCTCGCAGCCTTCCTCAACCGGCTTCAGCTCGATGGTGACGATATCCTCGGTATCGCTGAATTGCGGCATTCTGAAGGTGAAGACCAGCCTGCGGGGCGGATCGATCTCCCGATATTCTCCGATCGCCCGGTAATCCTTCCCTCCGCGATGGTCGACTATCTCCCAAGTGCCGCCGACATGAGGCTCGTTTCTGGCGATCTTATTGGTCGCCTCCATCGTAAATAGCCACTTCCGCATCATTTCCGGATTCAGCCAGGCGTCAAACACCCGCTCGGGGCTCACTTGAAATATGCGCTTCATGACCAGAGTCGTTGTCGAAGCATTCTCCATAGCTGGAACTCATCCCTTTCTGCATTCAAAATCATCAGGCCTTCCTGTTACCATCGTTACCTCCTCGAGCGAGGTGCAACCCTTTAATGCTCCTCCTTCTTCGCTTTATAGAGCTCGCGCTCCAGCGCGTCGAACTGTTGCGTCCAGAAGCGCTCATAGAATCGAAGCCATTCAAGCGCCCTGGCCATGACATCCCCATTGAGCCGGCAGGTATGGATCCGGCCCTGAACCGTTCGTTCCAGCAGGCCGGAGCGCTCCAGCACCTTAATATGCTTGGAAGCGGCGGCCAGCGACATGTCGAAGGGCTCGGCCAGCTCGGACACCGTCCGTTCCCGCGAAGCGATCATCCGAACCATCTGTCTCCGGGTCGGATCGGCCAGCGCGTGAAAGATATGATCCAATTGTTTCTCATCATTATGTTCAACCATATGGTTAACTATAGGGGATCGCAAATTAAAAGTCAACCATTTGGTTGAATATATATCGTAAAAATATGAGCTGTCTCTTCAACCCGATTCGTCCAGCGATGCCGGAAGAACGAAGCCTTTTACTTTCATATGAGCCAAGCACCGCGCGCTGACACCCACGCACGGTGCGGTTTATCTGGCAGCCCTCTGGACCGCCGCTTGAGGAATGTTTCGAGATATAAAGAGGAGAGTATCTTAAGAACCTAAAAGCCCGTTAAGCATACGTCCGAGCTCCTCATAGCTGGTCGCCACATGATGGGGCTTATGCTCCGATTCAGGCTCAACCCCACGGTGATTAAACCAAATGACATGCCAGCCGGCCGCCAGGGCGCCGACCACGTCATTGCGCCAGGAATCTCCGATATAATAACAGCGTTCCGGCATGGTCCCCGTCCGTTCGTTCACGTGACGGAAGATCCGGGCATCCGGCTTGTCCCATCCGACCGCCCCGGATACGAATATGCGCTCCTGCGGAATCAGATCCCCCAGCTTCATGGCCGTAATTTTGTTCATCTGATGGTCTGCCGGCCCGTTCGTTATTAACCCTACAAGATGCCCGGCATCCTTCAATGTCTGAAGCAGCTCGCGAGCGCCATCGAACATGGTAATCTCATATTGCCGTCCTAGATACGCCCGCTGAACCGCTTCGGCTTCCTCACGGGTCAGCTGTATCCCGAACTCCGCCAAGGCCAGCTGAAAGCGGCGGGTTCTCATATCCTCAACCGCGTCCCCGTAAGCCGCCGTACCGGCCCCTCCAAGCTCTTCGGATAACCGGTCGCTGTAATACCGCATCCGGTGGTAGGCCTTTTCATATGGGAAGGATTCCCGGGGCTGCACAATCGCCTGCAGTGCATCCCGAAACGGTGCCAAATGGTCGTATAACGTATCATCTACATCAAAGAAAATCCCTTTCCGTTCTGATTGCCCAGTCATGCTCATCCCTCTTCCTATCATCGGGTCGCTTGTCTCTATCGGGATCATGCATCCACATCAATATGGTATGCTTGCCGGTAAAATCATCTGTGACCGGTTCCCTGCCACCCTGATCTTCTAATTCCTCTATTGTACATGCTGGACCTCCTGTCACACCACCCCACCCGGGCCGCCAGCTGCTTAAGGCCATGTCCCCCTCCTTTAGGGATGAACCCCTGTTTACCAACGGCGCGCCCCACTCCCCGCTCCATCTGTAAATATGTTCCTCCGCTATGATAAGATAGTTACAAACGAATGAGCAGCCAGTTCCATCGAGAAACGAAAAAGGAGATGAATCGCTTATGACCAAGGACTTGACCGAAATATGGCAAGGGGACTCCGTTCCCGAAGGCAACCGTGTCAGCAACGTGCAGCGCTTTAGCGGCTTCGAAGACACCTATGACCGGCACCGCCCGGAGGCGCCGGAGGAGGTCGTTACCCTGCTCACCGGATATCTGAGCCGCAGACCTTCGCTTGTCGTCGATCTGGGCTGCGGGACCGGATTGTCGTCTTTTGTATGGAAGGACGCTGCGGACCGGATTATCGGCGTTGAGCCTAACGATGATATGCGGGGAAAGGCTCTCGCCAAATTGCAGTCCCTCACGGAGCAGGGGGCTGACGGCCATGCTCAATCGGGCGCCATTACCTTCGTCTCCGGCTATTCGAATCAGCTGGCGCTGCCGGATGGGGCTGCGGACATCATTACCTGCTCCCAGTCCTTTCACTGGATGGAGCCTGCCAGTACGCTGAAGGAGGCCGCACGCGTGCTGCGCGAGGAGGGCGTATTCGCCGCCTACGACTGTGACTGGCCGCCCAGCCTCACCTGGAGAATCGAGCATGCTTATCATGAGCTGATCCGGCTGGCCGATGACATCATCGACCGCCGCGTCAATCCGGAGGACCAGGCATACAAAGGGGATAAAAACGAGCATTTGAAGCATATCCGGGAGAGCGGACTGTTCCGGTTCTCCAAGGAAATCGTTTTCCATCACGTCGAGCCGTTTACCGCAGACCGTTACACCGGGCTTGCCGTCAGCCAAGGCGCCATCCAAACCGTCTTCAAGTTAAATCAACCCGAGCTTCACGAGAAGATCGCATCATTCCAAGCGATGGTGAAGGAGTATTTCCAGGAACGAACCCTTCCGCTCATGCTCAGCTACCGCATGCGAATCGGCATTAAATAACCCGGGCAGCATAACAGCAGCAGGAAGCAGCAGGGGCAGCCTCTCCCGTAAAGAAGAAGCTGCCCCTGCTGTTGTTAACATATCAGGTCGTCCGGGCGAGGACGAACATCGTGCAGGAAGTCATCACTAAAGTGCGCACCGGGAGTTGCACACGGTTGCTAGGCTAAATTCAAACGGAATGCCAATCCAGCCGGCCAACCGGCCAGGATCATCTCCGGTTCATCGCCTGCATCAGGCGGATGATATTCTCCGAGGTTCTCTCCACATTCCGCCTCCCGCCCGCCAGCGCCTCCTCCAATGTGGAAGCGCCTGGCATAATCCCGAATATCGCATCAATTCCCAGGCCGTACAGGACCTCGGCTCCGTCGCCGACCCGCCCAGCCAGCGCCACGACCGGCTTGCCGTGCCGCTTCGCAACCTGGGCAACGCCAAGCGGCGTTTTGCCGTACTGCGTCTGGAAATCCATCGCGCCTTCTCCGGTCCATACCATATCGGCCTGCCGGATTCTGTCCTCCAGTCCGGTGAAATCGACGACCATTTCGATCCCCTTCCTTAGGTTCCCGTTCAGGAAGGCCATCAAACCTCCGCCCAGTCCGCCCGCGGCCCCGGCACCCGGTACGTCTGCAATATCCTTGCCGAGCTCCTGCTTAATCACCTCGGCATAATGGCGGAGATTGCGATCTAAAATTCGGATCATATCCGGAGTCGCCCCTTTCTGAGGCCCAAACACGCTGGAGGCCCCCGTCTCCCCGCAAAGCGGGTTCGTGACGTCACAAGCAACCTCCACCTGCACATCCTGAAGACGGGAATCGAAGCCCGACAAGTCAACCCTAGCAAGGCGCCCCAGCTCCCCTCCGCCATAGTCAAGCTCCTTGCCTTCCGCATCCAGCAGTCTGCCGCCCAGCGCCTGCACTACTCCGGCTCCGCCATCATTCGTAGCACTGCCGCCGATGCCGACCAGCAGCTTGCGGATTCCGTGGCCCAGGCAGGCTCTGATCAGCTCCCCCGTCCCGTAGGTCGTCGCCGCCAGCGGATTCCGCTCCGCCGGCGGCACGAGATGAATCCCGCTGGCACTGGCCATTTCGAGGATGCCGGTGCTGCCGTCGCCGGAAATGCCGTACGAGGCCATTACCGGATGCCCCATCGGACCCGTCACCCTTCGGGTATAAACCGTACCACCTGTCGCATCCACGAGGGATTGCATCGTTCCTTCTCCGCCGTCCGCCATAGGCACATGAATGCAGGTGACATCCGGACTTCCCTTCTTGATGCCGCGTTCCATCGCTTCACATACTTCCTTGGCTGTCAAACTCTCTTTGAAAGAGTCAGGCGCCATCACAATGACGTAGTCCCGTTTCACGTTATCCCCTGCCAATCCTCATAATTTCAAGTCTCTTTGTCGCTTCAGGCGTCTTTTGATTGTTCCGGTCATGAATCCCCTTAGTCCTTTTCAACCTGCTTCCCGCGTTCGGATCTCGTCCGGGGCGACATGAGCGATCGTCTGCATGATCTCGAACTGTCCCCTCGAGCTGGTTCTGCGTGCCAGCAGCGTGCCGAGGATGCCGCCGGCGAACCCGATCGGAATCGAGACGATCCCCGGATGCTTCAGCGGAAATATCGCCTCGGCCCGGATCCAGCCCGTAACCGGGTCCATGACGTTCGGGCCGATCGCGATGAGCGCAAGGGACGATACCAGCCCGCAGGTAATGCTCGCCATCGCGCCGAAGGCGTTAAAGCCGCGCCAGAATAGGGTGAACAGCAGCACGGGCAAGTTCGCCGAGGCCGCAACCGCGAAGGCAAACGAAACAAGGAAGGCGACATTCAGCTTCTGCGCTCCGAGCGCGAGCACAATGGAAGCCGTGCCGACCACGATTGCAGACAGCTTGGCCACCTTCATTTGCTGCGCCTCGCTCGCCTGCCCGCTGCGGAAAATGCTGCTGTACACATCATGGGCAAAGGCCGATGAGGCGGTGAGCACGAGACCGGAGATCACGGCCAAAATCGTGGCGAACGCGACCGCCGATACGAATGCCATGAGAAACTCGCCCCCGAGTGCGCTGGCCAGCAGCGGAATCGCCAGCTCCACCCGCTCCGACAGCGCGGACCAATCCACGAAGGCGGCCGCCCCGAAGCCGAGGAAGATCGTCATCACGTAGAAGATGCTGATCGTCACGGTCGCCGTCTTCACCGACAGCCGAACCGCGCGCGGATCCCTAACCGTATAAAAGCGGGCAATGATGTGCGGTAGTCCGGCCGTGCCCAGTACCAGCGCCATGTTGAATGAGATCATATCCAGCGGGTGATCGAACATATTCCCCGGCTTCAGGAACTGTTCCTTGTGCGGTGTTCCATGCTCCATGGAGGCAAACAGCCCCAACAGATCCCAATCAAACCGTGACAGCACGATAAGGCTGATCATTAGCGTGCTGCTCACCAGCAGAATAGACTTTACGATCTGCACCCAGGAGGTTGCAAGCATGCCGCCGAAGGTAACATATACGGTCATCAGACCGCCGACAAGCACGATGGCCCATGAGGTCTCCAGGCCGAACAGCAAATGGACAAGCCAGCCTGCTCCGACCAGCTGGGCAATCATATAAAAGACCGTGATCATCAGGTTATTGAGCGCGATTAATCCGCGCAGCCGTCTCTCTCTGAACCGGACCGCAACCGCATCCGCCATCGTATACCGGCCCAAATTATGAAGCGGCTCGGCGATGAGGTATTGCACAATCACATAGGAGGCCAGAAATCCGATCGAATAGAAAAATCCGTCAAAGCCGTACACCGCAATCGAGCCCGCAATGCCTAGAAAGGACGCGGCGCTTATATAGTCGCCCGAGATGGCCAGCCCGTTCTGGAGGCCGTTCAGCCGGTTGCCTGCCGCGTAGAAATCGTTCGTGCTGGTTGTCCTTCCCGCAGCGTAATACGTCATCATAAGCGTCCCGATGACGATCGCCAGAAAAAAAACGATGCCGGATATGTTCACGTACCAGGCCTCCTTATTCATATACGCATAAGCTCCTTCTATCATTTTACGATAAGATGACAAAAAAAGGGTGATCCTCCTGCTAAAATGCAGATAGAAGACCACCCTTTTTTGAAATCTGAGCCCATATGAAGTACAATCGGCGCTGCTTATGCGCCCGTATTCGCCTTCACCAGCACTTCGGCATACTTCGCATCGTCCTTGGAGGAGGATAGGAATGTGCCGACGTAGGCGGCCAGGAATCCGAGCGGAATGGAGACGATGCCCGGGTTACTCATCGGGAACAGCGGCTCCCCGATCAGAATGGCCTTGCCCGCCGGATCCCATATGTTCGGGCTGAGCGCGACGAGGATAACCGTGCTGATCAGTCCGGTCAGCATGCCGGTGATCGCGCCGGCCGTATTGAACCTTTTCCAGAATACCGTGAACAGGATAACCGGCAGGTTCGCGCTGGCCGCGACCGCAAAAGCAAGCGAGACGAGGAACGCGACGTTCATCTTCTGCGCAAACAGGGCCAGCAGGATCGAGACGACGGATACGCCGATCGACGCATAACGCGCCATCTTGAGCTGCTCCTTCTCCGATGCGCTTCCGCGGCGCAGGATTTGCCCGTAGAAGTCGTGGGCGAACGCCGATGCCGCCGACAGCACGAGGCCGGTTACGACCGCGAGGATCGTAGCGAAGGCAACGGCCGAGATGAGGGCGAACAAGAAGTCGCCGCCGATGACCTTGGCCAGCAGCGGGGCGGCCATGTTGCCCGCATTGTCGACTGCGGTAATATCGGACGCCCCGACGAAGGCAGCAGCACCGAAGCCGAGGAAAATCGTCATCACGTAGAAGATGCCGATGATCCATGTGGCGTAGACGACGGAGCTGCGAGCCGTCTTCGCGTCTCTGACGGTGAAGAAACGGATCAAAATATGCGGCAATCCGGCCGTGCCGAGCACGAGCGCCAGGTTCAGCGAGAGCGTCTCAAGCGGGATTTTGTACTTGTTGCCGGGATTCAGGAAGGCCTCCTTCAGCGGTGTGGCCGTCTTCATATGCTCGAACATATTCGTCAGGCTGAAGTCGAATTTCGCAAATACGATGATCGAGATGATGAAGGTTCCGGCCATCAGCAGCACCGCTTTGGAGATCTGCACCCAGCTGGTGGCATGCATGCCTCCGAACACGACATAGATGGTCATCAGCACGCCGACGATCAGTACGGACGTCACGTAGTCCAGACCGAGCAGCAGCTTAATCAGCGCCCCCGCGCCGACCAGCTGCGCAATCATATAGAAGATGGAGATCGAGATCGTGTTGAGCGCAGCGACGCCGCGTACCTTCTTGTCTGCAAAGCGGGCGGCGATCATATCCGCTACGGTATACTTGCCCAGATTCCGAAGCGGTTCGGCCACAAGGTACAACACGACCAGATAAGCGACCAGGAAGCCGATACTATAGAAGAAGCCGTCGAAGCCGACCAGCGCGATCGAGCCGGCGATGCCGAGGAAGGATGCCGCCGACATGTAGTCCCCGGCGATGGCCGTGCCGTTCTGCCAGCCCTTGAGTCCTCCTCCCGCCGTGTAGAAATCGCTCGTATTGGTCGTCTTTTTGGCAGCGAAATACGTAATGACAAGCGTCAGCAGCACAATACCGCAAAACAAAGCAATCGCCATATGCCTATGCCCCCATATCCTTTTTGATCTCATCGGCAATTCGGTCGAACTGCGAAGCCTTGCGGGAGTATAGGATGCACAAGACCCAAGTCATGATGAACTGCGCGAACGCAAACACCCAGGCCCACGTGATCGGTCCTACGGCCGGACGATTCAGCACGTCGGTGTATGACGTAAGAATCGGCAATGCGAAATAAAACAGCAGGAAAAATACCGTCATCGGGACAATGAATCGTTTCTTGCGGGAGAGCAGCGTTTTGAATTTGTCCGAGTGCCATACTTCCGTATAGCCTTTTTCCTTCGCTTCCATTACTTTCCCCTCCATCCATGGCGGAAATTCGGATTAACCTGCGCCTTTTCGATTGTAAGCGCTTTAAATCGATTATATACGGCAGCCGCGGCTCCTACTACCGCTCCTGCGCAAAGCGTCGGATGAGCTGCGCGAAACGCCGAATTTGCCGTCTGGAAAGTGTCGTTTACCACCGCTTTCCAGACGGCAAATTCACATTCGTGAAGCGTTAGCCGATACAGGGGGGGGGAAATGGCTCAGCGTGATCGAACACGTATTCAGCTGACGCCAAGGGGAAGCATTCCCGTATCAGATGCATTCTACCGACGCAGGTGAAAACGACTGCATTGAGTGTGTGCTGCCGACGCAGGGGGAAGTGACTGCATGGAGCGCGTGCTGCCGTCGCCCAGAGAAGCAACTCTGCATCGAAATGCATTCTGCCCTAACACTGGGGACGGAACGCTCCATGAGTCCGGGTGGCGTTAAAGGTCTACGCTTTTCGCAGCAGCCGGAATAAATCCTTAGCCGCCTCTCTGGATAGCGGGATCACCGTCCGCAACTCGTCTTTCATGACAATGTTATAAGCCCCGTTCGTCCAGGGCGACAGCTCGGCAATGCGGTTCACGTTCACCAGATAGCTCCGGTGCGGCCGAAAGAACGAATAGCCGGTCAGTCGCTCTTCCAGCTCCTGCAAGGTCTGCTTGCTCATGATCCGCTGTCCTTCCGCCGTGTGAATGGCGACGATCCGCTCTTCCCTAACGGCGTAAAGAATCGCCTCGGGATCGACCAGCACATGCTTGTCGCCGTCGTCCAGAAGCAGCAATCCGCTCATTTTGCCGGCCTTGGCTTCCGGCGGCTGCAGACCCCCCGGTCGTGCATGGACGGCTGCAGGCACAGTCGCGCCTGACAGTCCCTGACTTCCGGCATACCTGGCGCGGATCCGCTCGAGCGATTCCTTAAAGCGGATATGACTGTATGGCTTCAGCAAATAATCGATCGCATTCAGGCCGAATGCCTCAACGGCATATTCGTCATAAGCGGTCGTGAACACGATAAGCGGCGAGTGCGGCGAGGCTTTGAGCATCCGCGCAGCCTGCAGGCCTTCCAGCTCCGGCATATGGACATCGAGGAATACGACATCGGGCTGCCACTGCGCAGCGAGCTCCAGCAGTTCCCTTCCGCTAGACGCATAAGGCAGCATCTCGATATCCGGCTCCTGCTCGAGCAAATAGGCCAGCTCTTCCCTTGCCAGCCGTTCATCTTCAGCGATCATCACTTTAATTCGCTTCACGGCAACGACTCCCTTCCAATACGCTGCAGGGGATGCGGAACGATATGCGCAATCCGCCCTCCGCAACATTTTCGATGATAAGCCTGGCTTCCCGGCCGTACATTCCCATAAGCCGCTGATTGATATTGTAAATGCCGATTCCCGTCCCGCCGCTCTCGTGAAGCGGCCGTTCTCCGAGACGCTCGAGCAAGACCGGCGATATGCCTGAGCCGTTGTCCTCCAGCAGGACGACAGCCATATCCCCGTCCCGCCTGAGCGTGAGCTTAATGAGACCGCCGCTGGCCGTATTGCGCAGGCCGTGCTTGATGCTGTTCTCGACCAGCATTTGCAGCGTGGCGGGCGGTATTTGCAGCTCCTCGAGTCCCGGCTCAAGCTCGCAATGAAAATTGAACTGGTCCTCGAACCGGATCTGAATAATGTCCAGGTAGGCACGCAAGAGCTCCATTTCCTCGCGGACCGTCGTGGCACGCGAGGCCATTAGCTTGGCATTCAGACGCATGAACGCGCCCAGCTGCATCGTTGCATGCCTCGCCAGCTGCGGGTCCGAGCGAATCAGGGAGTGAATCGCATTCAGCGTATTATACAGAAAATGCGGGTGGATCTGGGCTTGGAGCAGCTTCAGCTCCGCCTCTTTCATGAGCTTGGCCATATTCTCGTGGGAGGTGGCGCCAAGCTGATAAGAGATCAGCTGGCCCAGCCCCCGGGCCATCGCCAGCTCGACCCGCCCGATATCCTGAGGCCGCTTGAAGTACAGCTGGATGACGCCGACGATCTGGCTTCCTTCCAGCATCGGGACGAGGATCGCGGCGCCGAGCGACGGATGCTGCGGCTGGATATCCTCGGCATGATCCACTACGTGGAGCTCGCCGGTTGCGATCACTTTTTTCGCCATAGAGGAGCTGATCTCTTCTCCTGGCTCAATGGTCCGGCTGGCTGCCCCCGCATGGGCAAGGAGCCGCTCGGTGTCGGTGACCGCGACGGCGGTCGTTGTCTTGAGCTCCCTTAGCAGCAGATCGGCCACCGCCTGTGCCGTCCGGTACGTCAATCCTTGCTTCAGATGAGGAAGGGCTGCTTCGGCGATGTGAAGCGCCTTCTCCGTCTCGTACGCCGCGGCCCGTTCCTCTTCGGCAAGCGCCACCCGCAGCATCGTCGTGAACACGGCGATCGAGATGCTGTTCGTCAGTACCATCGGCAGACCGATCAGATTTACGAGCTCGATCGCCTTTAGGGAATCTTCAGCACAGATCAGGATGACACCCATGAACAGCACCTCGGCAAACATGCCGACAAACAGCGCCTTCGCCGGGGAGACCACCCGCTCCTGCGCGAAGAAGCGGGCGACGCCGCCGGCAAGCACGCCGATCAGCGGTGCCGTAATGGCACCTGCCAGTCCTGTATAGCCGCCCATATAGAGAAGATGCGCTCCCGCCAGAAGACCTCCGCCGAAGCCGACTCGGGGACCGCCCATCAATCCTCCGATCACAACGCCGACCAGGGCGGCATGGGCCAGCGCCTGATCCTTCGTCAGAGGCATCAGCCAAAAGGAGGTGCTGATGCCCCCCTCCTCCACAACTACCCCGGCATACGTGCCTAGAATGCCGAAGAGCCCGAAGAGGCAGGAGTAAAACACGCTTTGAACGCCCGATATCCCCTTCCGATCGAGTAATTGGCGGAACAGCGGAATTCGGGTCAATATAAAGGCAAGGATGAGCAGCATGCCCATCCGTTCGAACAGATGGAGCGCAAGCTCCTGCATAGGAACCTCCCTCTCCCCGCGTAAAATACGGCTTATGCTTCAGCTACTTAGCCTCATTTTGATGTCTGGTTATGGTTACATGATTGGTTACGGTTATGAATGAATTCGATTCCATTCCCACGCGAATGCGTTTTCAATTGATGCATGATGATTATAAGGCACAGGTTGCAGAGAAGACAATAAAAAGGAATATATGAAGCGAATGGCAAAATGATAAAGGGCTGCTCTTGTCTGGTGAAAGGCAAAACAAATGCAAGATAAGGGGGAAGTGAAATGAAGAAAAGATACTTACTAAAGTGGATTATAATAACTACCGTACTTGTACTGATTTCAAACCTGCTCCAATTTGTTGTATCCAACCGAGTTGGTGGGGACAAACTGCCTGTAACTTCTCAACCGATCCACGACAATAACAATAGCTACAATATATTTACGGATTATTCGAGTCGTATTCAAAGCACGTATAGATTGTTATTGGAGCTAGAAAATGATAAGTATAGTAAACCAAATGATGCCTTCTTATTGTCACAGGGATTTTTAATAGGAAACAGTACTGATTACTATTCAAATTTAGAAGTGTTAATCCAAGGTTTGGACAGCAATGATTATAATCATGAGCTTCATAACATTGTTGAAACGAATAAAAATTTGCAAACGATGATCTATAAATTAAACAGATATTTCTTTACTCAACGGAATAACGCAAAACTCCCTGAGAACTGGGAAGAGATAAAAGAATTACTCGCGAAAATAAGCACTCAATTAACTTCAGAATCTACAAAAGATGTGAGTCTGTATAATATTACGAGCTATCCTAAGGAATTTGTTACGAAATCCGAATACACGACTGCTATTTCAACTTTAACCAAAGATATCTTTAAGGTTATTGATTTAATTGATAATTAGGATCCTCCCCAAAAAAAAAGCAGCTAAGGCCTTCGTCCTCGTTAACATGTGCGATAAAGCTTGAAATCCATTGTGAGATCCCTGGGGATCGAACATTCTATCTTTTTAAATTGGATCAGGCAATATGAGCATCATGGTGAAATAAATGGTTGATTTGGGCACGAGTTCAATTCATTCCACGTTGGCCGGCAAAAATCCGCTGCGTGATCACGCAAAAAATTCGGCGTGCTTCCCCCCCGGAATCGTTGGGGAATACGGATTTCCTCCTCATCTAAGCCCTCTATAATAAGGAACATAAACAGCCATTGAATTGGTATCCTTATGTGGAGGGTTATTCTTATGCCTAAAATGCCGTCAACGTTCTATCAGAAAATTATTCATTTCTTCAATTTGTCTGATCCTGATTATGTCCGTTTCGTACGCTCATACGAAGCCAAGACGAAGAAGCACATTGCGTTCTATCTGTTCCTTGGCCTTCTCCCCGGTCTGATCGCGTACTTGTTCACCTTTCCGTTGCGTGAGCCGATCATGAAGTGGACGGGTCTATCCTCTGTTTATGTACAGTTTATTGCTCTCGTCGTGATGTCGATCGGATGGCATATGCTCTTTCCTTTTTTGATGCTCCGCTTCAAAGACGGGCTGTCGTTCAAACAGTCCCTTGTTTACCTTGGTTTTGGAAAATTCGATCTGAAGGGCATACTGACCGTTCTGCCCCTCTTGACTGTGCTGTTCACAATACTTTCGCTGCCTTACATGAGATATGTGTATACACCGCTGTTTGAGTGGTTGAACGGGTTTTCTGCGCTTCATATGGGAGAATGGCATATTTTCAACCAGGGATATTACGATTTCCCGTTACCGCTGCTTCTGGTCGGCCTTGTCGGCAATTTCATCGGGGAAGAAATTTATTTCCGTGGCTATCTGCTGCGTAAAGTGGGGCGCTTAAAGTTTGACTGGCTGTGGATCTCCTTCATTTTCTATTTCTACCACATGTGGCAGGCTCCCATCAACTGGGCCCTCTTGCCTCTGGCAATCGTTACTCCATTCGAAATTTTAGTCAAGCTGCGGAAAAATATTTATGTAGCCATCCTGTTCCATCTGTTCACCAACTTTTTGTGGGGAGCCATTACACTCTATCTGGTAGGGGTGTGACGCAAACAAACCTGTTTGTCGTTCATCCACAGCAAAAAAGATAGTACAATGGCAGCAAGGGGGTTGCAGCTTGTCGACTATTCTGCGGAAATACAACTGGGTCATATACGGAACGGCCCTTTTATACCTTGTTGCAGCGGCCTACATCCATGTCGCTACGCTTCAAAATCCATATACCGGTTTATTGTTCCGCGAGGATCGTGGCGCATGGATCGTATCATCCGTCGATCATGCAGGCCATGCAGCGCAATGGGGCGTTCGTATCGGGGATCAGCTCGTCGCGGTGGATGGCAAAGCACCAATTGATATGATCGAGCTCGGCAGCCAGTCATATTTGAAGCAATCGGGGACGCTTCTGTTCATGCGTGATGGATTGGGCACGATTGAAATGCGTAATAGCGCAAAATCATCAGACGTGTACAAGGGTTTGTTCACCGGTTGCGCGGAGCTGGCGCTGCTTGCCATCGGACTGGTGGCTTACCGGAAAAAGCCCGAGTCACATATGGTCCGTCGGTTTTATGCGCTGAATGTATCCATGGCAGCGACGCTGCTGTCCGTATACTCGACGGAGAACACGCTGACCGGATGGATTATGCCGTTGGTGGCGAGCTCGTTGCCTTACCTGTTGTTGGCTTTTTTCATCTCTTTCGTATTCCGATCTGTTCACCGGTGGATCGGCCTGGTGCTGGCCTTATACCGTGTGATGGCCGCATTGTTCGCCGCGTATGCCCTGATCATCTTCTCACTGGGCGTTATTCCAGGTTGGACCCGGAGCGTCATCCATATGGGGCTGTTCGCAACACTTCTAGCTATATTCGCTATTGCGGCTGCCTATTGGAAAGCGATGGACCGTGCCGAGAAAAACAGCCTGCTCACGTTTGCGGCCGCGCTGGCCTTCAGCCTTTTGCCCTATTTGTTCCTGTGCGCGCTGCCCGATTTGCTGTGGGGTGAATTTATGATGCCCCCGGATACGGCATTGACCGGCCTTGTGATCCTCCCAGCTTCCGTATTGTGGCTATTGGCACGACAGAAGCTGGTCGACATGCGCTCCTATCTTCCACGACTGGCCATACACAGCTTGTATATCGGGCTGATGCTCATTTTGATCGCTGCTCTCATTCGCAGCAGCGCTTCCAAAACAACGCTTGTGCTATGCGGCGCATTCCTTATCCTTGTGCTGATGCACCAGATGAGCATCAACAGCATCAAGCGACAACGGGAGCGGCGTGAAGACCGGCTTGACCGACAACGGCTGGAGATGTCAATCCGGCTTGCAGAACACCGCAATAGCCGCGACCTGCTGCGTATGCCTGCAGAGCTTGTCCATAGCGTAACGGAAATAGAGGGGTTGTGCTTTGTCTGGAATCGTGATACTGAAGCCGTCATCTACGGAACGGGGAGGTTTGCGGAAATCACGGAATTCGCCGATGCAGGCAAGCCAATTCCGCGGGAGGCGCTGTCAGGACACGGTTTCGAACAGGTGCTGGACCTTGTTGTCCAACCCGGCGAACCGATCATAGGCTATTTGGGATTAGGCGCGAAAAAAAACCGAACCGTTTTCACCTCGGAGGAGCTCGGGTTAATCGATAAGGTGAGACGGGAAACCGTTCGTTTGCTGACGAACACTGCCCTGCTTGATGAGCTGCGTCAAGCACGCGGCACATTGACCGGGGATCAATCCGAATACCGTCTAGTGGAAGCGCAAGAAGCGAAGCAGGTTCGAACGTCATACTATTTGCATGACCATGTTTTGCAAAACCTTATTTTTCTCTCCCGCGATCTGGAAGAATTGCATGATACGCAACAATGCAGCAAGCAGCACACCGCAATCTGGTTGAAATGTCTCTACGATACACAGCGCGACATCCGCCTGCTCTGTGATGATTTGTATCCACATATCGTCGATCAAGCGGGACTGGGCGACGCTCTGCGCTGGCTGATGCGTACGATTAAAGAGAATGGCGGGCCGACGACTAATCTCGTGAATGGGCTGCCGGAAACGCTATCTCCGTTATACAAGATCACATTGTTTCGTATTGTGCGGGAGCTTGCAAACAATGCGTTAAAACACGCCAAGGCGGACAATCTGACTATACGTTTATGGGAAACCCATGACGCGGTCCACTGTCAAATCAAAGATGACGGCATCGGAATAGATCCGGTTGCTGCAGGCGGGCGCGGATTCGGGCTCGCCACGATCGGAAGCCAGGTTGCACAATTCAAGGGTGATATCGATATTGACTCGGCAACCGGGCGCGGGACAAACGTCCACGTTTGGCTGCCGAAGCAGGAAGGGAGTTCAAAGCATGGAGCAGCCCATCAAGGTGGTACTGCTGGATGACCATCCACTAGTCATGGAGGGGTTGAAAAATCGACTTGAGCGGGAATCAGATATTCGTGTAGCCGGAACATTCAATGACCCTCGCGAACTATTGTCTCAAATCGCATTGCTGCATCCGGATGTCGTCGTTATTGATATCTCGATGCCAGGCATGAACGGATTCGAGGTGCTGGAGGAGCTAAAACGGACTTATGGCATTTCAGTCAAGCTGATCGTATTATCGGGATACGAGTATGACGAATATGTACATAAAGCTTTTGAGATCGGCGTGCATGCCTATTTGTCCAAGCAAGCGACCTACCCGCAAATCATGAATGCCATTCGGCAGAGCCTGCTCGGTCACCGGTTGGTATCGGAGCGGATGACTGCTCTCCCCAGAACCGACCAGTTGACACCGACGGAACGGGAGGTGTTAAAACACATCGCGTTAGAGAAAACAAACAAGGAAATTGCAACGGCGTTGTTGATGAGTCAACGGACGGTTGAATACCACATGACGGCCATTAACCGGAAACTCGGTGTCAAGACGAGGATTGGTGCGGTTTCTAAAGGCTATGAGCTGGGTTTGCTGGAGCGGCTGCATGATGGGGATAAGTGAACATTCCGGTGGATTCTTATGCACCGCGCTTTATTTTAAAGAGCCCAGCTCACCGCATAACGGACCATTTTCGGATCACCTGGTTGATGACCTCCGAGAGCAGCAACCCGAGCGCGATCGCGCCCGAGATCATAAAGGCCTGCGCCCCCAGCTGCACGGCCTGATCGAACTGGTTCTCCGCCACATGCCGGAGGGCATTGTAAGCAACCCCGCCCGGAACGAGCGGGATGATGCCCGATACGCTGAAGACAATGATGGGGGTCTTGTACTTCTTCGCAAAAAAGTGGCTGATCATCGTGACGCAGAAGGCCGCCACCACCGTGGCCGTCACCGGCTTGACCGCCATATCCTGGAGCAAAATATAGAGCAGCCAGCCCACCATCCCGGCAAAGCCGCATTGCAGCAGCGCTTTCCGCGGCGCGTTGAAGATCATGCCGAAGGCGGCGGAAGCGATAAAGCTCGTCACGAGCTGCTGGATATAAAAGCCGATCACGGCCATCCTCCTCTACTCTATGGATTTTGATTAAAACCACCGATCCGGGATGTCCCACATCCCTCGGCTAGAATGAAAGCGTGAACGCCACGCCCGCTCCGATGGCAAACGACGTAACGAAGGCCTCCGCCCCCTTGGACAAGCCCGAAATCAGGTGACCGGCCATCAAATCCCGAATCGCATTCGTGATGAGCAGCCCGGGCACAAGCGGCATAACCGAGCTGATAATGATCGTATCCAGCTCCTGCCCGATCCCGAGATTGACCAGCCATACCGAGACGATGCCAATGACAAGCGCACCCGAAAATTCCGCAAAGAACCGGACCGGAATGACCCGGTGCATCACCACAAAGCATGTAAAACCAAGCCCTCCGGCTACCGCAGCCGGTAGGAAGTCGGCCCAAATGCCGCGGAACATGATCAAGAAGCAGCCGCTGGCGACGGCCGAGAGCAGGATCAGCAGCCAGTTGGGATAGATGGACGGTTCTTGCTCGATCTGCTGAAGAGCCTGATACGCTTCTTCAATCGTCAATTCACCCAGGCTTATTTTTCGCGACACACTGTTGACCTTTTCAATCTTGTCCAAATTCGTGGTCCGGTCGGAAATCCGGATCAAGCGCGTAATATGCTGCGGTTCCTCCACGGAAAAGATGATGCCCGTCGGCGTCATATAGCTGTGGCTGTTCGTAACACCGAACGAGGCGGCGATCCGCATCATGGTGTCCTCCACCCGGTATGTCTCCGCTCCGCTCTGCAGCATGATTTTTCCTGCCAACAGGCAGACCTTGATGATGTCATGCTCCCGCTTCAATGATTCGTTCAATCCCAATCCTCCTGATGACAGCTTCCGATTCAACACGGTATGCCCCTATTATAGTATCATTGCCTCGATAAAGCATAGGATATGCTTTAAAGCATCGCCGCGGACAACAGACGGGCTTCCACCGCAAGTGCTCGGGGTAGTGTTCGTTTCAATCTCGCACCATGGTCTGGTAACTGGAGACTACCCCGGTGGCCTCTAAAAAGAAGTCTTCCCCCGATCACATCTTGACAAATGATTTCATTCTCCATATAATCACCTTAGTTGAATATCCAACGTTGGATATTGGATTCTGGATGATCCCTTATTTTCCGCCCTTATATTACAAGGAGTCTCAATTCATTCGAAAGAAGTGACCGACATGACCAATTTGATTCTGCTCTCATTCCTCCGCCAGCGTCCCATGCACGGATATGAGATCCAGCAGCTCATTCAGAGCAGCCGCATGGACTTGTGGACGAATATTTTATCCGGCTCGATCTATTACGCGCTGAATAAAATGGAGCAGGACGGCCTCATTGTGGCCACCGCGGAGGAGCGCACCGGCGCCCGGCTTCGTAAAATATACAGCATTACGGACGCGGGGGAAGAGCTGTTCCAGCAGATGATCCGCGAAACGCTGACCCTGCCCCCGCACTCGGTCAAATCGGACTTCTCCCTCGGTCTCATCTGGATCGAGAGCATTCCGAAGCCGGAGGCGCTGGAGCTGCTGGAGCAAAATTTGCGGCAGGTCGAGGAATCGCTCGCCCAGTGGCGTTCAGGCAAGGAGATCAAGGGACAATACGGGCTCTCCAAGATCGCCATGGCCACCTTCGATAACGCCATCTCGCTGCTCGAGCAGGATGCCGCCTTTCTCCGAAACATCATGGACTTATTGCAGGAATAAGTGCCTCAGGATAGCTGCAGTTCAGACTGCGGCTTTCATTTACGGCACATATCCAACATTGGATAAATAACATTGGTTAATATAAGGAGGATGTAGATGATGCATACGGAAACCTTGATTCAAGCCTCGGGATTGACGAAAAGCTACGGCTCCCGCACCGTCGTAGACGGCGTGGATCTGGCTATCCGGGAAGGGGAGGTGCTGGCAATCATCGGGCCGAACGGCGCAGGAAAGTCTACGACGCTGGATCTGGTCCTTCAGCTCCGCCGTCCGGATGCCGGACGCGTGCTGTACTGGACGCAGGAGCCCGCGCGCCATATCGGGCTGCAGCTGCAGTCGACCCCGTTCTTTCCCGGCTTCACCGCGCTCGAGAACCTGCGGATGTTCGCAGCCTTCTACGGCCTGCGTCTCCCGGACTCGGAGCTGATGCGCCAGCTGAGCCGCTGCGGTCTGGAGGAGGCCGCGAGAACCGATGCGCTGCGGCTCTCCGGGGGCCAGCAGAAACGGCTCGCGATCGCGATGGCCCTGGTGCATGATCCGAAGCTGATCGTGCTGGATGAGCCGACGGCCGCACTTGACCCTCGGGCACGCCGGGACATTCGGGAGCTTATTCGCTCATTGGCCGAGTCCGGCGCATCCATCGTCTTCACGTCCCATGACATGGAGGAGGTGCATAAGCTGGCGGGCCGGCTGGTGCTCATCAGCGGTGGAAGGGTCCGGGCCTCCGGCACCCCGGAGGAACTGCTGGACCGTTACCAGGTCGATAGTCTGGAGGAGCTGTACATCCGGCTGACGGATGCGGATCCACAAGCAACGTAAACGAACCTGGCAAGAGAGCGGGACCCGCTAACGCCCCTCTCTTCTATGGCTCCTCGCGCCGAAACGAAAACCATAAAGGAGGAATTTCTATGCTTACCATCATGAACACCATGCTGCGGGCACTCTTCCGCGATACCCATACCCTTGTCTGGAACATTGTCTTTCCCATTGCAATGCTGGCGGGGCTAGGGCTTTATTTTAACGACGGAGCTTATTCGTACCGCCTGCTGAGCGGTGTGCTCACGACCAACATCCTGTTCGGAGCAACGATGGTTACGGCCTTTAACGTGATGGCTCAGCGCAACCGGGGCGTCTACAAGCTGCTGCGCGCCACCCCGTTCCGTACCGCCTCGTTCGTAGCTGCGATGACAGGCTCCCGCACCGTGCTGGCGCTCCTCGTCAGTGCATGCGTAACCTTGATGAGCGTTGTGCTCCTTGGAGTGAAGCTGAATCTGCTCAGCTTAGCCCTGATTCTGACCGTCCTGCTGGTCGGTACCGTGTGTTTTACCGCGCTCGGCTTTCTTGCCGCTAATCTCTCAAAAGACGAAGGCAACGTCAACATGATCTCCAACCTGATGAGCTTTCCGATGCTGTTTACCAGCGAGGCTTTCTACTCCCTGAACCATGCTCCGCAATGGGTCGTAACCATCGGTCATCTGCAGCCGTTTCACTATCTGGTGGAGGCCATGGGCATCGCCGTCCAGCCTCAAGGAAATGCTTCCGGCCTCTGGCTGCCGCTCGCCATCCTGATCGGATTTACGATGCTGTGCCTCGTGGCGGCCGTCTTGACCTTTCGCTGGGACGCCGATCAGCCTCCCTTCTGGAAGAAGCGGCAGGCCGGGCAGCAGGCGGCTTCGATGTAATTTTTCGGCGTGCCGCCTCTTGTATAAAAGGCTCCTCTTGCGGTATACTGTACAACAATATCAGCATCAGGCCGATGAAGAGCATCCAACTCGGAGGCGTTTTCGCCAAGGGAACCGGGCAGCCGATTGATTGTAAGGCGCACCGTCCCCTAAGTTAACCGGGTCCGCCCGTTACCGCGGAATCAAGAGGATTGAACGAGGGCCCGCGGCATGTTATACGCGCAGGTACGGTTCAATCAATTTGGGTGGCACCGCGAGCGCATAAGCGTCCCTCGTCCCATATGGACTAGGACGCTTTTTTTATTTTTCAATAGGAAAAGGAGCGCGGTTTACCATGATGGACATGAAATGGATTCGGCAAAGCAAAGAAGCACAGGAGGAATTGCAGCGGGTAGCGGACCAGAAGGGGATCGCCCTGTCGGTAGAAGAGCTGCTCGAGCTGGATGACAAGCGGCGGGCGCTGCTGCTGTCGGTGGAGGAGCTGCGCCAGCAGCGGAACGCGTTATCGGAGGAGATCAGCCTCTTGATGCGTCAGGGCAGCAGAGAAGCGGCCGAGCAAACGAAGCAGCAGGTCAAAACGATCAACGAGCGACTGAGCGTTCAGGAGGCACAATTCCGCGAGGTTGAGGCTATGTATCAGGAACTCCTCCTGCTCATCCCCAATATCGTCTCGCCGGATACGCCGGTCGGGGCTTCGGACCAGGACAACGTGGAGGTCAGACGCGTAGGCGCGCCTCCTGTATTTGATTTTGACTATAAAGACCATGTCACGCTTGGAGAGCTCCACGGCATGATCGACATCCCTCGCGGTGTGAAAACCGCCGGCACCCGGAGCTACTACCTGACGGGCATGGGCGCCCTGCTTCATCGAGCGGTGCAGCAGCTTGCAATCGATATGCTTGTTGAAAAGGGCTTTACCCTGATGGATGTGCCGTTGACCGTACGGACGGAGGCGATGCGAAACACCGCCTTCTTCCCGCTCGGCCAGGATCAGGCATTCCGGATTGCCGAGGAAGACAAATGGCTGGTCGGCACCTCGGAGGTCCCGCTGGTATCGTACTACAGCGGCGAAATCGTCGACGTATCGCAGCCGATCCGCCTGGCGGCCGCATCGATGTGCTTCCGCAGCGAGGTCGGCTCGGGCGGCCGGGACGTCTATGGTCTTTATCGCGTGCACCAGTTCGCGAAGGTCGAGCAGGTCGTATTGTGCGAGGCGAACGCAGAGACGTCGGAACGCCTTCTTCAGGAGATCACGGCCAATGCCGAGGAGCTGCTGGGCAAGCTGGAGCTCCCGTACCGGGTCGTTGCCGTCTGCACCGGCGATATGTCGCAGAAGACGTATAAGCAGTACGACATCGAGACATGGATGCCGAGCCGCGGGGCCTATGGCGAGACCCATTCGTCGTCGAACCTGCTCGACTTCCAGGCCCGGCGCTCGAACATCCGCTACCGGGATGCGGAAGGCAAGCTTCGCCACTGCCACACCTTGAATAACACCGCCGTCGCTTCGCCCCGCATTCTGATCCCGCTGCTGGAGAACCACCAGCTGGCGGACGGCTCGATCCGTATTCCGAAGGCGCTGCAGCCTTATATGAACGGGCTCGAGCGAATTGAAGCTCCGGCTGGCTTCGGCTTGGAGGAGTAAACTATAGATCCAGCGCAGAAAAAAGCAAATTCTGCTTCCCTCTAAGGGAATCGTAATCACGCATAAGAGGTGCCCCATAAGATTAGCAGATCTTGGGGGCACCTCTTTGTATTATGGAGAGAGCTCCCGCGATTCATTCCGCAGTCGCTGCTGCATGACGTTTATCGTCGATGCTTGGACGAGTCGCCATTGGGACTCGTCTCGTTATACTGCCACTCCATAATGGTTACCATTCAAGGCTGTCAACGTCAACCAGCGAAAATATAGCGCTGAATCGCCTTGGCAACGCCGTCCCGCGCATTCGTGTCCGTCTGCGCATCGGCAATCGCCTTCAGCTCCTCATCCGCGTTCCCCATGGCAACGCCAAGTCCGGCAGCCCGGATCAGGCGGTAATCGTTCATGTTATCGCCGATAGCCATCACTTCGCGCATATCGATGCCAAGCCTGCTGCAAATCGTGCGCACGCCTGATTCCTTCGATATACCGCGAGGGGAAATCTCCACATTGACGGCTGCCGAACGGGAAATTTCAATCGTATCGATCTCGGAGGCAAGCTCCCGCAGCTTCGAAATGACCGACAGATCAGGATGATGCATGCCGAATTTCATCCATCGCCGCTCAAACATCTCCTCCGTCCAGTTTTTGCGATTCGTAAGGCTCTCCACGCTGTATCCCCAGAAATGGGCGTCCGCCTCCAGCGCCAGCCGGTGCAGCTGTCGAATTTCTTCCGGCTTCAAAAAATGCCGCTCGCACAGCTGCTCCCTTCCCGTCCACAGCTCGGCTCCGTTCAGCAGTACCATCGGGCCGTTCAATCCCAGACTGTTCCAAAGGTCGATGACGGTCTGCATCCCCCTTCCGGTTGAGAAAATCACCATGACGCCGGAATCAACCGCCTTTTGAATCCAATACCGGGTCGTATCGGTCACGATTCCTTCTTCATTTAACGTCGTGCCGTCCAGATCAAGTGCCAGCATTTTGTAATTTGCCATAGGCCATTCCCCTTGCTCTCCTGGATAATTTAAAGATCTTCTTTTTGAATCGATGTAATGATAAGAAGTTCGTTAACGTCCCTGGCATTCCTTTATATTTTTAGTTTCAAATCTGAGAAAAATCAGCCTCAATCGATCAATCGGAATGTCCGAATCGGATTATCAATAGCTTCGGAGCCTCGTCGGGTCCTGTTTTGGAATCCGCTAACCCGGCAATCATTCCCTTTCATATTTTTCTTATCAATTAACTAGGTATATAATGATGGTTATATAGGGAATCCGGTGACTGGGTATACCATACTTATCCGCGGTCATCCTCGGTGCCCTATCGTCAGGAAGCCAGGATGCCCGTCTCTATATAATCTTGCCGTGCTCTGCACGAAGAAGGAGGCAACCAACATGTCTGAATCCGATCTTCATCATACAGAACCAAGAACGGTGAGCGATATTCCGATCTCGATCCTGGATCTCGCCCCGATTACCGCTGGCAGCACTGCAGCACAGTCGCTCAAAAATACGCTCGACCTCGCCCAGCACGCCGAGCGATGGGGCTACAACCGCTACTGGCTGGCCGAGCACCATAATATGCCGGGCATCGCCAGCTCCGCGACCTCGGTCGTCATCGGCCACGTGGCCGGCGGAACGAACACAATTCGCGTCGGGTCGGGCGGCATTATGCTGCCGAACCATGCGCCGCTGGTCATCGCCGAGCAGTTCGGCACGCTCGAATCGCTCTACCCGGGCCGGATCGATCTCGGGCTCGGCCGGGCGCCGGGCTCGGATCAGCTTACCTCCCGGGCGCTGCGGCGCGGCCCCGGCAGCGATGGGCAGGATTTCCCGGACCGCCTCGGCGAGCTGCGGACCTATTTCAAGCCCATCTCCGGCTCGTCCATGCGGGTCCGGGCAATACCGGGCGAAGGGCTCGACATCCCGATCTGGCTGCTGGGCTCCAGCGGCTTCAGCGCACAGCTGGCGGGACAGCTCGGGCTTCCGTTCTCCTTCGCGAGCCACTTCGCGCCGGATTACCTTATGCCGGCGCTCGATCTGTACCGCTCCACCTTCCGCCCGTCGGAGGAGCTTAGCAAGCCTTACGCGATGATCGGCGTGAACGTCATCTGCGCCGATACCGACGAGGAAGCCCAGCGGCTGGCGACATCGCCGTATCAGCAGTTCCTGAACATCATCCGGGGCCGTACCGGCCAGCTCAGCCCGCCGGTCGACAGCATGGATGATCTGTGGAACCTGCAGGAGCAGGCGATCGTGAAGCGGCAGCTCAGCTTCTCCGCCATCGGCAGCCCGGCTACCGTCCGCGCGCAGCTGGAGGAGTTCCAGCGCATGACTCAAGCGGATGAAATAATTGTAGCCGCCGCGATCTATGATCACAAGGCGCGTCTCCGGTCCTACGAGCTGTTGGCAGACGCCGTCGGCCTGAGTAAGCGCTAAGCGAATCATTCCACTGGATAAAACCTACCCAGCGTTGTTATACGCGGGTAGGTCTTTTTTTAATGCACACGAAATCACACACAAATATGCACGAAAAAGTCATAGAAGGGGCATAATTAATTTAATATAAACCAGCCAGCCATCTTACCATGCCAGGACCACGCCCCGGCGCACAAGGTGAGGTTCCCTTGGTGTATAAAGCCCAAAAAAGCCAGCCCGCCGCTGAATCCGGCTGACTGGCCTTGCATATTGAAACCCTGTGTTACAGCGTCAACCCGCCGTCGATCGTCACGAGCGAGCCCGTCATATAACTGGACCCCGGTGAAGCCATAAACGCAACCACGTTCGCGATTTCGTCGGCCTCGGCCGCACGCCCCATCCGCATGTCAGGGATCTCCTCAGGCACATAGCCGCTCTCTTCGAAGGACTTCGCCACGGCTGCCGTCAACGGTGTCTGCACGCCGCCCGGACAGATCGCGTTCACGCGAATGCCCTTCTTCACATATTCGAGTGCCGCGGATTTCGTCAAGCCGACGACCGCATGCTTGCTTGCCGAATAAGCTCCAGCACTGTGCTCGCTGCGGATGCCCGCCGTCGAAGCCGTATTCAGAATATGGCCGCTGCCCTGCTCTTTCATGACCTTCAGCACGTATTTCATGCCGAGGAAGCAGCCCTTCACATTAACGGACATTTGACGATCGAATTCGCTCTCCTCGATATCATCGAGCATGGAGAACTTCTGTATAATCCCCGCATTGTTGAAGAAAAAGTCAATTCGGCCGTAGGTTTCGACAGCTTTATTTACGTAGTTCTGCACATCCTCGCTCTTGGACACATCGGCCTGTACGAAAATGCCTTCTCCGCCTTGTTCCTTAATCATACGGAGCGTTTCTTCCCCAGCCTCCTTGTTGAAATCAACCAGGACGACGGCTGCGCCGTTCTCTGCCAGCTTCAGGCTGCTCGCTCTCCCGATTCCGCTGGCCGCGCCGGTGATGACTGCAATCTGTTGATGATCGGACATGGAACAACACTCCCTTAATGGATATAAATGAACGCTATATATCAAGGACCAATATTCAATGATCTACAAAAGTCTTCTTAAAATTCCTGGGTACCCGTGTATCTGACAGTGATCCATTCGTCATATCCGATCATGTGCTGACCGAACATGAGGGATCTCCGGTTACTTCGCGTAGTATCCGCCGTCGATCGGGAGCTCGATGCCCGTAATGTAAGAGGATTCGTCCGAAGCCAGGAACAAGGCGCCATTCGCGATATCCTCCGGTTTGCCGAGGCGTGGAAGCGGAGTCTGCGATTGGAACCACTGCATCATCTGCTCGTTCTTGAACAGATCGATCGTCATCGGCGTTTCGATGTAACCCGGATGGATCGAGTTGCAGCGGATGTTATGCTGTGCAAAATCGACGGCGGTCGCCTTGGTCAGCATGCGCACGGCGCCTTTGCTTGCGGTGTAAGGTCCCGCGCCGCTGCCGCCCGTCAGGCCGGCTATGGAGGAAATGTTGATGATGGAGCCGCCTCCGGCTTCGATCATATGCGGGATGACGTACTTTTGGCCGAGGAAAATGCTCGTCACGTTAATCGACATCGTCTTCTCCCAGCCTTCAACCGTCAAGTCCATGAACGGGGTTGCGTTCGAGATGCCGGCATTGTTGACCAAAATATCAATCTTGCCGTACTTCCTCACGGTTTCGTCCACGACGCGGATCCAATCTTCCTCCGAAGCGACATTTTGCTTGAAGCCGATGGCTTCGCCGCCGCTGGCTTGGATCTCGGCCACGACCTCCTGGATTTTATCCTCCTGCAAGTCGGTGATCGCTACCTTCGCGCCCTCTTTCGCAAACAACAGGGCATCTGCCTTGCCCATACCGCCGGCCGCACCGGTGATGATCGCTACTTTATTGTCCAGTCTTCCCATATTGGATGACCTCCTGATTGTTATTTGCCGTCCCGATTTCCGGACGGGTTCATCTTGAGCTGGAAATGATCAATCATCTTCGCATAAGCGGAGATCAGCAAATCCAGCTCCTCTTCGGTATAATCGGACCACAATCCTTCGTTCAGCTCCCGGTATTTCTCCACCATGCGGGCTTCCATCTCACGGCCACGTTCCGTGATTCTCAGATAGACCTGCCGCCGGTCGGCTTCGGATGTGACACGTTCAATGAGTCCCTTACTCACCAGCTTGTTGCTAAGATTGGTGATCGAAGGCAAAGTCACGTTCAGCACGCTCGCGAAATAGGAGCTTGTCTGATCGCCTTCATTAGCCAGCGTCTGCAGCACGTAATATTGAGGTCCTGTCAGATCGCTGTCCAGTATTTGGGCATAGCTGGCCACAAGCGTCATCATCTGGCGGGACACCATGTGGGACAGCTGCTCCTTCTTATCCAGCTTTGATCACCCCGATCAGGAATAGTCGAATACATATATCACAATATTAAATAGTTAAAAGCTTTTAACAATTAAATTGTATACCCTTTCACTCCGTTCGTCAACTGTCCCGCAGCTGTATCATATGGGGGCTTTCCCTATTCCTCCCTATTTCATACGACCTCGCTCCCGGCACAAAAAAAACCTCTATAAAAAGGCCTTCTAAGTATATCCAGCTGCTCGTCAAATATAATTTCAGGGCGTACAAAAAAAGACACCACCATATGGTGATGTCTCGCTTTACCCTGCCGGCTCCATCCGGGCATTGGCGGTTAGCTTCCGCAGCTGTTCCAGTGTGATCCGGTCCACGAATCTTGAAAATTTCTCTTTCTTCTTACCCTGCTCCTGAAAAATCGCAATCAAGCTCCGTATCATCGGAACAAGCTCCTCTGCTTCCAGGCCGGCATGCAGCTGCTTGGCCAGCAAAGCCTTTAGGCCCCGCGGTTCTCCACCGACATACATATCGTATTTATCCCGCATTTTGATGACGGCGATATCCTTCAGCAGCGGTTCGCTCGTGCCGAGCGCGCAGCCTGCATATCCGATCCTGAGCGGCGAGGGTACCGGATGCCCGGCAATCGCTTCATCGAGCGCCCGGGCTACGTCCAGGCCCGCTTCCTCTGCCCCCCTGCAGAAATGGCAGGCGATCAGACTTTTGGTGACGAATCCGGCAGGGTGAACCTGGAGTCCGGCTGCCCTTAACAGGCGCTGAGCCTCTTCCATCTGTTCCTCCTCCATCTCGACGTACAGCTGCTTGAAGCTGGTCATTTCGATACGGGCATCCTCGCCGACGACGCTGCCCAGGACGGCCAGCTGTTCGGGACGGAACATCGTTCCGCCCACCTCAAACCCTGGCGTTACGGCAAACTTCCGCATACTCATGTGAACACTCCCATTTTGTTCAATTGATCGTATGGCCCCCGCAAACGCTATCTATCTTCAAGCCTTCGATGTCGGGGTTATACTTTCATACGCTGCAAACGGAGGGCATTGAGTACAACCGATACCGAGCTAAGCGCCATTGCCGCCCCGGCGACCCAAGGGGCCAGCAGGCCGATCGCGGCAATCGGAATTCCCAGCGAATTGTAGCCGAGCGCCCAGAACAGGTTTTGGCGGATATTGCTCATCGTTTTGCGGCTCATATAAATAGCGTCCGGAATGCTGTTCAGATCGCCCTTCATGAGGGTAACGTCCGCCGCTTCCATCGCCACGTCGGTTCCCGTACCGATCGCCATGCCGATATCGGCTACGGCCAGAGCAGGAGCATCATTGATGCCGTCGCCGACCATGGCCACTTTCTTGCCCTGCTGCTGAAGCTTCTTCACTTCATCGGCCTTGCCTTCCGGCAGCACTTCAGCCAGAACATGGTCGATGCCGACCTGCTTCGCAATCGCCTGTGCCGTCCGCTCGTTGTCGCCTGTCATCATGATCACTTCAATGCCCATATCCTTCAATCTTGCAACCGCTGCGCGTGAGGTTTCCTTAATCGTATCCGCGACGGCGACGAGTCCGGCATACTTGCCGTCGATCGCTGCCAGCATCGCGGTCTTGCCCTCGGTCTCCAGCTCCGACATCCGGGCGAGAACCGATTCCACCGGAATCTGATGCTTCGCCATCAGCTTGCGCGTTCCGACCAGCACCTCATGGCCGTCCACGCTTGCATAGATACCGTAACCCGGAATCGCTTCGAACTCCTGTGCTGCCGGGAGCGCAATCCCTTTTGCTTCAATTCCGGCTACGATCGCTTCTGCCAGCGGATGCTCCGAGCTCTTCTCGGCAGCGCCGACCAGGCGCAGGAATGCTTCCTCTTCAAAATCATGCGCTTGAACATCGGTCAGCTCCGGTTTGCCCTTGGTTACCGTTCCGGTTTTATCCAGAACAATCGTGTCCATCTTATGCGTCGCTTCCAGATGCTCCCCGCCCTTGAACAGTACGCCAAGCTCTGCCGCACGGCCCGATCCGGCCATAATGGAGGTCGGTGTGGCTAAACCGAGGGCACATGGGCAAGCGATGACGAGGATCGCAATCGCGATTTCAAGCGCATTCGCAAAGTTGCCTGGTGTTACCCAGAAGTACCATATGAGAAAAGCTGCGATTGCAATACCGACCACGATCGGTACGAAAATGCCGGAGATGACATCGGCCACCCGCTGAATCGGCGCCTTCGACCCTTGAGCTTCCTCAACCACCTTGATAATTTGGGCGAGAGCGGTCTCTTTGCCCACCTTGGAGGCCTCGAACTTCAGACGTCCGTTTTTGTTAATCGTAGCTCCGATGACCGTATCTCCGGCCTTCTTCTCGACCGGAATGCTCTCCCCGGTCAGCATGGACTCATCGACCGCCGACATGCCTTCGATCACCCGGCCGTCGACCGGGATCTTCTCTCCCGGCTTAACGACGACGATATCTCCAACCATGACCTGCTCAACCGGTACGGTCGTTTCCTGACCGTCACGGATAACGACCGCCGTTTTGGCCTGCAGACCCATCAGCGTCTTGATCGCTTCCGAGGTTCTGCCCTTGGCCAGGGATTCAAACAGCTTCCCGAGAATGACGAGCGTGATCAAAACGGCACTCGTTTCATAATACATCGCCGGGCCGTGATGCACGCTTCCGCCCGCTGCAGCCCAGTCAATCGTCAGGTACAAGCTGTAGAAATAAGCAGCCGATGTACCGAGAGCTACGAGAACGTCCATGTTGGCGCTCTTGTTGCGAAGGGCTTTATATGCCCCTACATAGAACTGCTTACCGATATAGAACTGAACCGGGGTAGCAAGCGCGAGCTGGAACCATGGGTTCATGAAGAGCTCCGGCATCCAGATCCATGAGGTAAAGGAGAAATGGGTCACCATGGCCCACAGCAGCGGCAGTGACAGGATGGCCGATATGATCAGCTTGCGCTTCTGCTTGGCAATGGCTTCCTTGCGGTGGCTCTCCTGATCAGGCGCCTCCTGCTTGGATACAGCCTGGTACCCCAGCTTTTCTACACGCTGCTGAATGTCGCTGATCGATACTTCCGCAGGGTTAAATTCCACCCGGGCCGTCTCCAGTGCAAAGTTGACATTAGCCTGGGTTACGCCCGGCATCTTGCCGACCACCTTCTCGATCTTCGATGCGCAAGCTGCGCAGTACATGCCAACCAGCTGAAAATCAACGGTTTCCTTTGCCGTGCCATAGCCGAGCTTCTGGATCTTCTCCTCCATCTCCTTGACCGAAACGACCGCCGGATCATAGGTTACGGAGGCCTTCTCCAGCGCAAAGTTCACGTTGGCGTCTTGGACGCCTTCCATTTTGCTTAGCCCCTTCTCAATCCGGTTCGCGCAGGCCGCACATGTCATGCCGGTCAACTGCAGCGATGCCTTCTTCTGCTCTTGAACTGCTCCTGTTCCCATCGTCTTACACCCCTCTTCCGTCGTCTTCAGCCCTTAGGCTACCGTGTACCCCTGTTCTTCGATGATTCCTTTGATATCTTCGAGGCTGAACTTGCCGGCATCATAGTTCACCGATACGGTGCCCGCCTTCAAATCCACGCTCCCGGAAATCCCCTGCTCCTTCAATGCGCCCTCGATCGAATTTACGCAGTGCATGCAGGACATGCCTTCAACTTTCAATGTTACCTGTTCCATTCTTCATCGCTCCTTAATGGTTTATTTAAAATGCTTCGGCCTTTCGATCATTTCATCATTTCGCTGCAGGCCGTTATGACGTGTTGTTTGTGTTTCTGACGTTAGTATACCCCCCTACCCTATATTTAGTCAACAGTGAATTTCATCTTTTTTGAAAAAAATTGTCCGCACCGTAATGATCAGGCTTGCGCCCCTTTACGAGCAGGGCTTGTCCCTTTTATATCTAACATCCTCGAATGAACCTTTTTTTATTCCGAACGTGCTGTAAGGCTAGAGCATTCTTACATTAGGACGGAGCACCGGGCGTAAGGGTCCCTTCGGGGCTTCTAAACTATAAAGCCTGCCGCCCGAAATCGGGCAGCAGGCTCTTTGTTCGTTCGTATGCTGAAGCTGTGCGTTCGATTTGCGAAGGCCAGCTTTTTTCAATATCATTAAGCAGCTTAGCAAGCACGGGACACACCTTGAATTCTTAAACAGGCCCTCGCTTATTTCATCAGTTTGTTCATCGTTGTCAGCAATTCGGTAATGACGTCATCGTCGCCTTCCTGCAGGCGCTCGACCACGCAGCTCTTCATATGGTGCTCCAGCAGCAGCCTGCCCACGCCGTTCAATGCCGATTGAATGGAGGAGATCTGGTTCAATACGTCATCACAATACGTATCCTTCTCAATCAAGCCCTTCACCCCGCGAATTTGCCCCTCGATCCGATTCAATCGGCTAATGAGGTTGTTTTTCGTTTTCTCGGAATGATGGCTTTTCCGCTCACTCGTTACCGCGCAGGCTTCATGTGTATGGCTTTCGGTTGTCATCCCATTCCCCTCCTTCATCATGACCATGGATCTTTTTTCAATCTATTCATATCCATAGTATATCATATAGCCCCCCACCCTATAAAGCCCGAGAATCCGCAGGTCTTTTTTCGATGGAGACACGCCTATTTGGAGACGTCTTTATGTAATCTACCCTTATCATATAACAAAACCTGTGCTTGGTTCATTACGTTATTGTTATAAACCGTCTCTATAATCTTAGTTTATGAAGGCCGGCATCCGTTCATACAGGCTTATGACAGCATCTTCTTTTACATGCCCGCTGTGTACCCCGAATGCAGACACCACTGCACAGATGAACCTGGACCGCACGAAAAAAGAGTAGATCCCTCCTTCGCACCGGGTGATCTACTCCCTCTTCCAAGCGGAGCCGCTCGCGTAAGAGCGGCTCCTTCTTTATTATAACGGATCAAGATGTCCTACGGCAGTCCGAGTTACAACCTTCCATCCTCTATACTTTTAAATGGATGCTGTGCCTTTCCTTACCCATCCATACCTTTGAATAGATAAGGTGCCTACCCCTACCCCACGCATTGCTTAAAAGATGGTACGCCCCCGCCCATCCGGCACGCCGGACTTGCGGAAGAAATACGTGTTGATGACATCCCGCCAGTGCTTGGCATGCTCTGCCTGTTCGGCCAGCCTCGCGGCCACCTGGGCATGCTGCGCCGGATCGATTCGCCCCTCGAGAGATGCCCATTCCACTAGGAGCTCTGCCGCTGCATCCGCACCTTCAAAATGGGTGTCATAAATATGCTGAATCACCGTTTTCCCCGACTTCAGGCGGTGCGAGTACGGCACATGATGGAAGAACAGCAGCAGCTCGTCGGGACAGTCCTCCAGCGTCTCGTACCTGCGCGCATTCGGCTCGAAATACTGGGCCGTATAACCCGTCCCCGTCGCAGCCGTACGGTCGACCCCGATGCCGTCCCGGTCCGCAAAATGGTATGTCCCCCACCTGGAATACTCGTATCCGTCCACGTCCGGCCCGTAATGGGTATGCGGCGTCACCATCCAGCCGACCCCGAGCGGGGACGTATAGCTTTCATAGATCGGCCAAGATTTCATCAGCATGCCGCAGACAGTCTTTATAACGGCCTCGTCGTTGCCGAAGGTCTGCCGGGTCCATTCCTCCGCAATCTCCTCCGAGGTCAGATCAGGATTCCAGATCAGCCGTCCGTAGCCGTACAGATTTGCCTGTGCCAGCGTATGTCCCGTCCAGTTCTCGTCATCTCCGATGTTGGATACGGCCGCAATCCCGCTTAGCTTCATGCTGTGAAGCGAACCGGACACGATCCGTTTCACATACGAGCCCTGCCCGTCCGCGTGCGTATCAAAGTCCAGCACGTCCTTCCACTGCGGAACGAGATAGCAGACATGGCGCTGCTGCCCGGTATATTCCTGCGTCACCTGGAATTCCAGCACCTGGTTCGTATGCTTCATGCTGCCGAACAGCGGGGATACCGGCTCTCGGACCTGAAAATCCATCGGCCCGTTCTTAATCTGCAGCAGCACATTGTCCATGAACCGGCCGTCAAGCGGCGTGAAATGATCGTAAGCCGCCTTGGCACGGTCCGTACTCCGATCCCGCCAATCCTGCATGCAGTTATAGACGAAGCAGCGCCAAATCACGATTCCGCCATGGGGCTTCAGCGCTTCGGCAAGCATATTGGCGCCGTCGGCATGGTCGCGCCCGTAAGCGAACGGCCCCGGCCGGTGTTCCGAATCGGCCTTTACCAGGAATCCGCCGAAGTCCGGAATATGGCTGTAAATCTCATCCGCGGCAGCCCTCCACCACCGCCGTACGTCTTCATTCAGCGGATCGGAAGTGCCTACGCCGCCGATATGAAGCGGAGCCGCAAAGTTAATGCTCAAATACAGCGTGATGCCGTACTTGCGAAATACACTTGCGATTTGGGCCACCTGAGGCAAATATTCCCGGGTGATGAACCGCGTTTCAATCTCATGCACGTTCACATTATTGATCGAAATTGCATTGATGCCGACGGAAGACAGCAGCCTTGCATAGTCCTTGACGCGCGTAAGATCCTCCGTGAAGCGCCCATCCCGGTAAAAGATCGAACGCCCCGCGTAGCCCCGCTCGATCGAGCCGTCCGCATTATCCCATTGATTGATCATCCGGAGCCGGTTAACCGGCTCCTCGGTCACGTTCCATGCCGTTAACGGCTCGTGTGCGGCGACAAGCCGCAGCAAATGAAATACGCCGTACAGCAAACCTTTCTCCGAGCCGCCGATCAGGATCACTCGCTCCTGCAGACTATCCCCCAGATACTGAAGGCGGAAGCCTTCAGGTCCCAGCTTTCCGGGAGCGCTGTTGTCCCCTTCTTCCAGGTCCTGCACGTTATCGGCGGCAGGCTGCACCCGCAGCTGAAGGCCGCGGGATATCCCTTCGTTCGATGCCAGTTGAGGCATCTCGTTGCCCAGCAACAATAGATCCGGCTCGATGTCCAGCAGGGATCGGCATCCGCTGCGAAGCTCCTCAATGGCCGAATCCAGAAGCTCGGATCGCCTTCCCTCCAAGGAGATCGTGCCGAGAACCCGGCGGTAAGCCTCCCGAAGCTCCGCATCCTGGATCGGCGAATACTGAAGCCAGGCTCGATATAATGTACTGTTCATATTCTTTGTTCCTCCTTCGTCCTGCTCTTTATGCCAAACGACTGCTTTTTACTAATCAACAAACCAAATACCGGCCACCATGGACGACATCAAGGCAGACTGAAACCAATACTAAACCCGAGATTATTCGTGGATTTGAAAATAGCGCTCCGCGTTGCGATAGCATATATCCTGGATGATGCCCCCGATATAGTCATAGTCCGCCGGCAGCTCCCCCTCCTTGATCCAGTCCCCGAACAGGCGGCAAAGGACGCGCCGGAAATATTCATGCCTTGGGAACGACATGAAGCTGCGCGAGTCCGTCAGCATGCCGACAAAGGTGCTGATCAGGCCCATGGAGGACAGAGCGGTCAGCTGCTTCAGCATGCCCTCCTTCTGATCATGGAACCACCAGGCAGAGCCGAGCTGAAGCTTCCCTTCGACGCCGGCCGATTGAAAATTGCCGATTGTGGTGGCAATCATCTCGTAATGGGAGGAGTACAGGCTGTAAACGATAGTCTTCGGGAGCCGGTCGTCCTTGTCAAGCTCGCTCAAAAATCCGTTAAGACTCGCCGCCAGATGAAAGTCCAGGATGGAATCATACCCGCTGTCCTTCCCGAGCTTAGCCAGCATGCGGGCGTTGTTGTTCCGGGATGCTCCGATATGAAGCTGCATGGCCCAGCCCAAGTCATGGTACATCACAGCAAGCCGAAGCAGCGTATAGGTTCGGTACTTCGCCTCCTCCTGTTCTGAGATCGGGTCCCCTGCCATGGCCTTGGCATAAATGGCCGCTGCCTCTTGTTCGCTGGCAGGCTCATACGGAAATGCGCCGAAGCCGTGATCGGACAGCCGGCAGCCGTGATCATGGAAGTACTGAATCCGCAGCTTAAGTGCTTCAAGCAATTCTTCATAGGTATCTACCGCATGATTCGCCGCCTCCCCGAGTTGCCGAATATATCCTGCAAAATCGGCATGCGTCAGGTCAAGGACCCGATCCGGACGAAAAGCCGGCGCCACGACCGCGGTAATCTCCGGATTGCGCTGAATACGGCGATGAAATTCCAAGGAGTCGGCCGGATCGTCCGTCGTGCACGCTACCTTCACCTTGAAGCGGGCAAGGATGCCTCCAGCCGTTAGGGAAGGGTCCTTCAGCTTCTCGTTGCACGCATGCCAGATCTTCATCGCATTATCCTCAGACAGCCGCTCCTGAATGCCGAAATACCTCGCCAGCTCCAGATGGGTCCAATGATAGAGCGGATTTCCGACGAGCTTTGGAACGCAGCGCGCCCAAGCCGTGAATTTCTCCTCGGGCGGCGCGCTGCCCGTAATCAGCTCTTCTTCAACACCGAGCCAGCGCATCGCCCTCCATTTGTAGTGATCTCCTTCAAGCCAAATCTCGGCCAGATTTCCGAATTGGCGGTTGTCCGCGATATCCTTCGGGCTTAAATGATTGTGATAGTCGTACAGCGGCATGCTCTCCGCATAATCATAGTACAGCTTCCTGGCGCTATTGCTGTTAAGCAGCAGATTATCGATATCCAAACGGCTCATCTTTCCGATCCCTCCGTTCAAAATTTTCGTTTTCCGTTCCATACTACCATACTTGTATGGTAGTATGGAATATATAAGCCTGGCGGATCTGGAGGAGGATTCCGGCGGCTAATGATGAGCCGCGTGATTCAGCCGTCCTGACATTGCGTTCCTCAGGTAAAGTACAATGGCAAGCCAGGCTCAAGCGCTTATCATTGATTATTTTATTCAACAACCACATTCGTAAAGGCGGTGCAGCAATGCGTATGGTATTTCGGTGGTTCGGCGAAGGCAACGACACGGTCTCGCTGGATCATATCAGGCAAATTCCCGGCGTAGAAGGAATCGTCTGGTCGCTCCATGATATCCCGGCCGGCGAGGAATGGCCGATGGAGCGGATTGAGGAAGTCCGGGACCAGGCAAGCGCGTTCGGACTTCATATTGACGTTGTGGAAAGCGTGAATGTGCACGAGGATATCAAGCTCGGCCTCCCGTCACGCGATCGGTACATCGCCAATTACATCCGTACGATTGAAAAATTGGGCCAGGTCGGCGTCAAAGTCATCTGCTACAATTTCATGCCGATCTTTGATTGGGCGCGAACCGATATGTTTAAAGCAGCGCCTGACGGATCGACGGCACTCTTCTTCGAAAAAGCCAAGATCCACGGCATCGATCCAATGGAGCTTGTAAGAACGATCACGCAGAACAGCTCTCTTACCATGCCGGGATGGGAACCGGAGCGGCTGGCTCACCTGGCCTCTTTGTTCGAGGCTTATCGCGGGGTAACGGAGGAGGATCTGTGGAGCAATCTGGAGTATTTCCTGAAAGCGGTCGTTCCGGTGGCCGAAGCCAACGGCATTCGAATGGCTATTCATCCCGACGATCCGCCTTGGTCCATCTTTGGCCTGCCCCGGATTATCACCAGCCAGGAGAACCTTCGCAGACTCCTGAGCCTGTACGACAGTCCGGCGAACAGCCTCACCTTGTGCAGCGGCTCGCTCGGCGCGAATCCGGATAACGATATCGTCTCGATGATTCATGAATTCCATGACCGGATACCGTTCGCGCATATCCGCAATGTTCGCGTCTTTGATAACGGCGACTTCATTGAGACCTCCCATCGGACGCAGGACGGGACGGTTGATATCACCGGCATCGTCCAGGCCTATCATGAAACCGGATTTACCGGTTATGCCAGACCCGATCACGGACGGCATATTTGGGGCGAGCAATGCCGGCCGGGTTACGGGCTGTATGACCGGGCACTGGGCATTATGTATTTGTGGGGGCTGTGGGATGCGTACACCAGGAAGAGCCAGGATCAAGCCTCCAAAGTGAAGGAGGCTGTTCAATGAGCGGATTCAGTAACGGTATGCCGGAATCAGCCGGATCCGGTCAAGGCGCGGTCGGATCTGCACGCCAAGAGCACATCGCCCTTCCCATCCACCCGTCCATCCATGGCAAAACCGCGGTTATTACCGGCGGATCCGGAGTATTATGCCGAGCCATGGCGCTAGAGCTTGGGCGTCAGGGAGCGAAGGTCGCCGTCCTGAACCGCACGGTGGAGAAGGGTCAGCAGGTTGCAGACGAGATCACCGCGGCTGGCGGAACCGCGATAGCGGTCTCCTGCGACGTAACGGATCCCGAAAGCGTACGTCAGGCGGAGAAGGCTGTTCGCACAGCATTCGGCCCGTGCGATATCCTGATTAACGGAGCCGGCGGCAACAGGAAGGATGCCAATACAACGAATGAAACCTTCCGTCCCGAAGATGAGGGTCAGCCCGATGTCACCACATTCTTCGGGCTCAGCGTGCCCGGCTTCCGCAGCGTCTTTGACTTGAACTTCATCGGTACGCTGATTCCGACGCAGATCTTCGCGGAGGGCATGGTCGGACGGCCGGGAGCGGTGGTGCTGAATATTTCGTCGATGAGCGCACCAAGCCCGATGACGAAGGTACCCGCCTATAGCGCCGCTAAAGCCGCGGTCAACAATTTCACCCAATGGCTGGCGGTCCATCTTGCAGATGCCGGTATCCGCGTGAATGCAATTGCGCCGGGCTTCTTCCTGACCGAGCAGAACCGTAATTTGCTGACGAACAGCGACGGTTCGCTGACGGAGCGTTCTCATAAGATCATTTCCCACACGCCCATGAGACGGTTCGGCGTGCCGGAGGATCTCCTCGGGACGCTGCTATGGCTTGTGGATGATCAGGCTTCGGGTTTTGTCACAGGAACGGTTATCCCGGTGGACGGCGGCTTTATGGCTTATTCTGGCGTATGAAACAAAACGCAGCCCCTTGGGCTGCGTTTTCAGATTGTCGAGAAACCCTGTCCTTTTAAAGGATCAGGGTTTCTCTGTATTTCCAAAGTAACTAAGTTAAGAAAAATATGAGGGGGCTACCCCCGTTTTTCCAGGCGATCCAGGTGGATCGCCATCTTCTTCATGTTCTGCACGGCTGCCGTCATCAAGGCCTGTTCCCTGACGTTCTGCAAACCGCGCAAACGGCAATAGCGAAACCCATGGAGCTCTTTGGCATCCGCGAAGCTTCGCTCAATCGTTTCTTTTCGTTTTCGGTAGAGATATTTCCCGGATCGACTCAACCGGTTGCCTCGCACCCACTCTTTGCTGTCCTCCCAGACATGACGGGTTACCACCTTTCGGTGGTTGCGAGACCGTGTGCATTCGTTTAATAACGGGCAGTTCTTGCAATGCTGTGGATCCGAAGCGTACTGCCGGTATCCCTCGCGGTTGGTCGTCGTGTACGGTAATTCGTGCTTCGCTGGACAGACATAAACATTACGCTGTGCGTCATAAGTGAACTTCCATTTTGGGAATAAACCTTGGGTTGAGTGAAATCTTCGGTGAGCAATAACGGCAAAAATATTTCGGCTTTGCAGCCCTTTGCAAATGGGTGAAGTCAAATACCCGGAGTCCAGAGCAACGGCTTCGACTTTAAAACCAAATCGTTGTTGTTGACGATCCAAACGGGATAAATACGGTACAGAATCATGGACATTTCCAGCGGTGACATGTACATCCGTAATCATATTGTATTTCAGGTCCACAGTACGGTGATCTAAGTAGAAAAATCCTTCCGGTTTCCCATCACGGATCATATAACCGCTGTCGGGATCTGTCGTGCTCACTTTGACTTCCTTTTCCTCGATCACGTCCTCTCTAGGCTTTAGCGCTTTTTTCCATGTGCATTCCGGTCAGCCTCCACGGCAGCATTAAGTTCACTCACATAGTCACGGGTGTTTTGTAAAACCTGCTCCTTTGTGTATTTATGCTTGTTCGCACTCGCTTTGACGTGGGTTGAATCGGTAACTAAGACACGTCCGCCCACCATACGGTGCTGGATAGCTTGAAGCACAATCTCATCGAAGATCTCCTGAAAAATCTCGGTGTCTTTAAAGCGAGTGCGACGATTCCAGCTAATCGTAGAATGGTCAGGCACTTTGTCGGTTAGACCTAACCCCAAAAACCAGCGGTAAGCAAGATTGGTTTGAATCTCACGTTCGAGTTGGCGTTCGGAACGGATGCCATAAAAATAACCGAGGAAAATCATTTTAAATAACACGACAGGGTCGATAGCTGGCCGCCCATTATCAGCACAGTAAAGCGGACGAACCTTTTCGTCGATGAAAGAGAAATCGATATACTTGTCCACTTTACGGAGCAGATGATCTTGAGGAACCAATTCTTCAATCGAAACAAATTCGTAAGCCTGCTGTTTTTCTCGATTCGAACGCAACATATGTAACACCCTTCCGAACGGTTTATTTAATACCATTATACAACATTAACGCGGTGTCGTGTTGAATTAAATTCACAAGAAAATAGCTGTCGAGACTTTCTCGACAGCCTGAAAACGCAGCCCCTTGGGCTGCGTTTTTTGCGCTATGCGTGGCTTTATGGTTGTCGCCTAATGCGTTGCGGCTTTATTCGCAGTGCGTATTGCGTTATGGCTTAATGCATTGTGGTTTTATGCATTGTGGTTTTATGCATTGTGGTTTATGCATTGTGCCTACCTGCGTTGCATTTAGCATTCTGGCAATCTACACTTTCTGCGTTTTCGATCCCGTGATGGTCAGATCCCCCATCTGCATCTTTTTCTCGATGCTTCGGACAAACTCAAGCTCGGTTACACAGGCTTTTTCAGGCTCCGCAACTCCACTTCATGCAGAATTATAGAACTGTCTCCGGCTTGAAGAATGCCGGCAAATACTTCTTGTTCGCTTCCAGCATCTCATCCAGCAGCTTCTTCGCTACAGTGACGGAAGGCACGAGCGGATGATGCACCAGCGCCTGCAATGCGATGCCGCGATCGCCGGTGATGGCGGCTTCAATCGTCAATTGCTCATACACTTTCACGGCATGCATCAGGCCCTTCACGTGGGAAGGAACCTTTTGCGGGGCGAGCGGAATCGGGCCCTGGCCGGTTACGACACAGTTGACCTCGATGCTTGCGTCCGCCGGCAAGAAATCGTAGATGTTCCCGTTGGCTACGTTCAGCGTCTGAATATCATGGCGGTCATTATAAATCGATGTCATCAGATTGACCGCCGCTTCGGAATAGTAAGCTCCGCCCCGCTGCTCCAGCTGCTTCGGCTTCTCTGCCAGGTTCTCATCCTTATAGAGCTCGAACAGCTCCTCTTCCACCCGGCTGACGACATCCGCGCGGGTGCCATCCTTCTCTAGGGATGCCAGCATGTCTGCGAACATCGTGTCCGTCATATAGAAATACTTCAGATAATAGGTCGGAATGGCCTGGAGCGAACGAATAAAATCCGCATCCCAGCCGAAGGTCGGCACGTTCTTGGCCGTGTAGGATTTGCCTCCGTCCAGAAGCTCCGGCATCTTCTCCTCCCCGTTCACGATCGCCGAGGTTACCCAGTGCAAATGGTTAATGCCGACGAATTCGGCCAGCACCTCTTTTTCCGATACGCCATACTCTTTCGCGAGGAATTTTTGGAAGTTGATCGGCGAATTGCACAGGCCGACGGTTTTCACCTTGCTGTGCTTGAGCACAGCCTCGGTCACGATTCCGGCCGGGTTGGTGAAGTTCAGCATCCACGCATTCGGCGCCAGCTCCTCGATGTCCCGGCAGATGTCCAGAATGACCGGAACCGTACGCAGCGCTTTCATCATCCCTCCCGGACCGGTCGTCTCCTGGCCGATAACGCCGTTCATAATCGGGATATGCTCATCCAGCTTGCGGGCGGCCAGCAAGCCGACACGCATCTGGGTCGTAACGAAATCCGCGCCTTCAATCGCCTGCCGGCGGTCCAGCGTCAAATGAACCTCGATGGGAAGACCCGCCTGCTGCACCATGCGTTTGGCCAAATTCCCTACGATCTCCAGCTTATGCTTGCCTTCTTCAATATCCACGAACCACAGTTCGCGAATCGGCATTTGCTCGAAGTTGCGGATAAAGCCTTCCACAATCTCCGGCGTGTAGGAGGAGCCTCCCCCGATTACCGCTATTTTCAAACCTGCTGCCATATGAATCCCTCCAAGGTAAATATCAGATCAAAACGCAACGTTTTCCCGGCATCCGGTCAAATTGTCATACTCAGGCTCACGAAACAGCCGTTTCTTCAAACGTGAATGCCTTGAGCTTGGCTTCGGTCTGCGAATCTATGGTCCGCCCGTCCGCATCCATCGCACAGAGCAGCGCTCCGGCTACCGGATCGGATGTCAGCCTTACGCACCGGGCGTAAGGCGCCCGGACGGCCACAACCCGTTCTATCGCATCCGTAAGGATCGAGCTGTTCGGACGGTTGAGTACGCTGCCGATATACACAATATCGAATGCTTCATCGGACATGCCCAGCCGCCGGATCAGCGTGCAAACGGCATTGCCCAGTTCCTCGCCTTCGGTCTGAAGAATTCGGGTCGCGACTTCATCGCCGGCTTCTGCCGCCTTGAACAAGGTCTTGACCAGGGTCGGCGGAATGGAGATCCGTCCGTAGAGGACATCCTCGTACATTGGCTCAACCGAGGCGTACCCCATCTGCTCCAGCACGAGCGAAGTCAGCATGGTGGCAGGTCCCCGCTCATCCCAAGCGCGAACCACCGCCCGGAAGGCCAGCGTAGCAAAACCGGATCCGCCGGCGTATCCGTCGCCGTAGAGGAATCCGAAGCCGCCGTACTGCAGCTCCGCCCCCTCGCGGTTCCGGGCTGCGCTGTTAAAGCCGGTGCCGCAGATCAGTGCCGCACCATAAGGCCGGCTCGTTCCGGCCCGCATACCGATGATCGTATCGCAGGCGATATCATGCCGCCGGTAACCCAAAGCCCCGATCATGGGGCGCAGGATTTCGTAGTCGGCTTCCCGATCCGCGCCGGCCAGGCCGAAATACGCGTATTCGATGTCGTCCTTGGATACGCCGGCCTCCCGAAGAGCGCTGTTGCAGGCCTCCTTGATATTGCGCGCCGCCTGCTCCCGGTTAATCTGGTGATTCCCGTTTCCGGATGCCCCCTTGCCAACAATGTTGCCTTGATCGTCGCAGATGACGGCATGGGTCTTGCTCCCACCTGCATCCACTCCCAGATACAAACTCATGGACATTCACTCCTAGACGCCGAACCATTTGGCGTTATGTGATGGTATATGTTTAAGATACCGCTTCCATAAGCGCCCCTTCTACTGTTATACACCCGAGGAGTGATACGATCTTACTGTTTCTCTGCACTGTGCGATAAACGAGGGAGCGGGCTGCCGACAGAGGCACGCTCCCGGATGTCGCTGGGCGATGCGCCAATATGCTGCTTGAACAGCCGGTTGAAGTTGGAGAGATTGCGGAATCCGCAGGTCTGCGCGATCTCGATAATCTTCGCATCCGTTGTTTCCAATAGATGCACCGCGTGAGTCAAGCGAAGCTGAATCAGGTAATGATGCGGGGATGTGCCGACAGCCTGATGGAACAACGCGCTGAATCGGGAAGGGCTCAGATGCGTCATATCCGACAGCTCCTTCAAGGTCCATCCGTAATCCAGGTGAAGCTCCATCGTCCGAAGCACTTCCTTCAGGGCATGCATGCCCCTTCCCTTAATCGGCCGGTCCTCCGCAAGCGGTGCCGACAGATGCCGGTTCGCCAGGCTCAGAAAGCGAATAAGGTCCGAGCGGATCAGACTCATATAGGAGGTGCCTTGAGCTTTGTGCTCCTCCATCATGCTCATAAGCAGCCGGGCCATTTCAGGGCGAATCGGGGATTCCCGGTCTACCATCCCCAAGGAGCGGAACGGGTTCATCAGTTCGGGATCGAACTTCAAATCCAGCGAAAGCAGCGAAGGATCGAACATAATGACGTCCATGATCAGATTATCCGTCTCATAGGCGCGGTGGAGCGCGTTACTATTGATGAATACGATGTCTCCTTCTTGAAACGACAGCTTCATCCCGTTGATCAAAATAAAGCCCGTGCCGCTTCGGATATGATTAAGCTCCAGCGCATGGTGCCAATGCAGCCGCTGTGCGCCGACAAATATGCCGCGTGTCGTCGATGCGGTAAAAGGAAAAGCGGCATTCGAAAAATCAATGGCGTCCGGAACAACGCCCTGCGGACGTTCCACCATTCATGCACCTCCAGCAAATCATTATCGTCATTTTGTAAAAAATTCACGGCCAATCCCTATCGTTCTCCATATCGTATCATGCTCGCCGGGCAAACGAAAACAGGCAGCGCCCAAGCAGCGCTACCCTTTGACCGAATTCGGATGATAATTCCCGCTTCTCCTCCAAAACCTTCGCTTCTATGCCTCTATTCGAGGGGCAGCCGCTTTCTTCGCGTTCCTTTCCGATCGCTGTGCTTCGCACCCACTACTCTTTCGTTCCCCGTCCGTCACTGGAACCTTTACCATATCGCTACGCACCTATCCGAATCCTCATCTCGAAAATACATTGAAATTTTCTCATCGAGACTCTCGTTAAGAATCTCTCTTAACGTACTTATCCGATCCTCGTCGAGACACTCCGTTCCAATAACGAAAGCTGCTCGGGCAGCCGAACCACCTCGCCCACCAGGATGAGCGCAGGATTACCCAGTTTCACCGCCTTTGCCAGGTCATGCATATTCTCGAGCGTGCAAATGAAGGTGCGCTGGCGGCTCGTTGTCCCCTGCTCAATGAGCGCGATAGGCGTCGATCCCGCTTTGCCGTGCTGCAGCAGCTGCTCTCGGATATACGGCAGCTGGCTGACGCCCATATAGATCGCCAGCGTATCGACCCCGTGCGCCAGCAAATCCCACCGGACGGGCGAGCCGTCCTCATGGCAGCGGCTTCCCGTTACGCAAGCGAAGGAAGCGGCCAGGCCGCGGTGCGTCAGCGGGATCGAGGCTGAAGCCGCCGCTCCGACGGCGGACGTAATTCCCGGAACGACCTCATAAGGAATGCCGGCTGCCGCCAGTGCCATCGCCTCCTCCCCGCCGCGTCCGAAAACGAAGGGATCTCCGCCCTTCAGCCTCACCACCCGCTTCCCTTGCATCGCATAGGCGACAAGACGCCGGTTGATGTCTTCCTGAGAGGCCGCATGCCGGCCCGGCGCCTTGCCGCAATAGATGCGCTCAGCTTCACGCGGCGCGTCCTCCAGCAGCTCTTCATTGACGAGGCGGTCATACAGAATGACCTCAGCCTGCCGGATCCGCTTCATTGCCTTTACCGTAATCAACTCCGGGTCTCCCGGTCCCGCTCCGACGATACTGACCATCCCCAATGCCCGCACGGCCTGCACCTCCTGTCTCTTTTTCTGATTTAGCGTTCGTTCAGCGTGCTTACATCACGATATAAATCGAGCCGCTCGTGCCGTCAATTTCCGTCCGGTACGTCGTTACGCAGCCATCGTCAGGCTCATAGACCCGGCCGCTCGCCAGATCGATCTTCCAGTCATGCAGCGGGCAGTGCACCGCCGTTCCGCATACCATGCCTTCCGACAGCTTCCCGCCCTTATGAGGACAGCGGTTCTCGACGGCCTTGACGCTGCCGTCGCTCAGCCTGAATACCGCGATTTCCGTATCTTCGATCCGGAAGGTACGCGCCCCCTTCGCATCGATTTCCGCCAAACTTGCCACCCGAATTTTGCTCATGATCTTCTCGCCCCCAAACCTTCACCGGTTCCCGCTTCCGCCAGTGGCATGAAGTTCTTGCGAAGCTCCGGATTATCTATGATTTCTTTCCAAGGATCAGTGGTGTAGCTGAGCGTTTCCTCGATCCGGGATACGAGCGCAAGACGCTCCTCACGGCTTTCCAGCGCCGCCTTCACCTCATCCAGGCCAATCCGCTCGATCCAAACGGAGGTGCGCTCGTTCCAGTTCGCTGTCTCGCGGTAATACTGGAGATAAGCGCCGGTCCATTCCATCACGTCCTCCTCGGTCTTTACCGTGCACAGCAGCTCCGATTCCCGAACCTTAACGCCGCCATTGCCGCCGACATAGATCTCCCAGCCGCCGTCGATCGCCACGACGCCCAGATCCTTAATGGTGGCTTCGGCGCAGTTACGAGGACAGCCGGATACGGCAAGCTTTACTTTAGCCGGCGTATTGAGCCGCTCGAAAGCCTTCTCCATCTGGATCCCCATGCCGATCGAATCCTGGGTGCCGAATCGGCAGAAGGTCGAGCCCACGCAGGTCTTTACGGTGCGGAGCGCCTTGCCGTAAGCGTGTCCGGAAGGCATGTCGAGCTCCTCCCAAATCTTCGGCAGGTCTTCCTTTTTTACGCCCAGCAGATCGAGCCGCTGCCCGCCCGTAAATTTGACCATGGGCACATCGTATTTCTCGGCGACGGCTGCAATCCGCTTCAGATCCGCCGGCGACGTTACCCCGCCATATACCCGCGGAACGACGGAATACGTGCCGTCTTTCTGGATATTGGCGTGGAACCGCTCATTCGTAAACCGGGATTCCTTCTCGTCCTTGTATTCGGATGGCCATAGCATCCCCAAATAGTAGTTGAGCGCCGGGCGGCACTTCGAGCACCCTTCCGGCTCATTCCAGCCCAGGACGTTCATCACTTCTTTCACGCTGACCAGGTGCATTTCCTTGATCTTTTCAACAATTTCGTCGCGGTCCATCGTCGTGCAGCCGCAAATGCCTTCCTTCACCGGCTCGCCGGCCCCTTCGCCGCCGTAGATCGACAGCAATCCTTCAACTTCCGGCCTGCAGCCGCCGCAGGAGCCGGATGCCTTGGTACAAGCCTTGATCTTGCCCACCGTGCTGCACCCGTCCGCGATGGCCTCCATGATTCGCCCCTTCGTCACGCCGTTGCAGCCGCATATGATCTCGTCGACGGAATACGCCTCGAGCCTGGCCAGCGGCGATGCGGAGGCTTGCCCGGCCGGGTAGCCAAGCAGCAATTCCTTCTCGCGCCCGGTGACGGATTCCCCGCTCTTGATCAAGGAAAACAGCGAGGTCCCATCCGATGTGTCCCCGAACAGAACGGCGCCGATCATGCGCTCTCCCTTCATGACAATCTTCTTGTACACGCCCTCGATATCATCCTGATACCGGAGGGATCGCGTATCCGGGGCATCATTGAACATGCCGGCGGAAAATACATCGACACCCGAAACCTTCAGCTTCGTGGACGTTACGGAGCCTGCGTAACCGGAGGTTTCGACGCCGGCCAAGTGCTTGGCAAGCACGGCCCCTTGCTCATACAGAGGGGCCACCAGTCCATAAGCGATCCCCCGGTGCTCGGCACACTCTCCAACTGCATAGATGCCGGGAACGCTCGTCTCCAGAAAATCATTTACGACGATGCCGCGGTTCACCTGCAGCCCGGCCGACTTGGCCAGCTCGACGTTGGGCAGAATCCCGACCGCCATAACGATCAGATCGGCCTGAAGCCGGCTGCCATCGGAAAATTCCAATCCGTCTGCGCGGCGTTTGCCGGTAATGGCCGCCGTCTGCTTCTCAAGAAGGAAGCCCATCCCCTGCGCTTCAAGCTCGCGCTGCAGCATTTCCGAAGCCGGCGGATCCAGCTGACGTTCCATCAAATACTTGTTCAGATGAACGACCGTAACGTCCATGCCCAGATTCAGCAATCCCCGCGCCGCCTCGAGTCCGAGCAGCCCGCCGCCGATGACGGCTGCCCTCTTGTATTTCTTCGAAGCCTCGATCATCATTTCGCAGTCATGGATATCACGGAAGCCGATCACGCCTTCCTTGCGCACGCCAGGCAGCGGAAGCATGAACGGATTCGAGCCGGTTGCGATAATCAGCTTGTCGTAGTCGGCAACAACGCCGGATTCCGATACGACCTTGCGGTGTACGGTATCGATCGATGCGACGGCATCCCCCGTAAAAAGCCGGATGCCGTTTTCCGCATACCAGTCACGGTCATTGATAATGATGTCCTTCATATCCGTACCGCCGGCCAGCACCTTCGACAGCATAATCCGGTTATAGTTCGGATGAGGCTCTGCGCCAAACACGGTCATGTCATAAGCCCCCGGTGCCAACTTCAACACATGCTCAATCGTTCGTACGCCCGCCATCCCGTTGCCGACCAGCACCAATTTCTCAGGTTTGTTCATCACGATTTCCTCTCCTCTTCGGGTATGTTCAGGTTTTCGCCTAACAACATAAAAAGCCTGACCGCCGCAATCGCAAGAGATCCATCTCTCTTGTCGTTTGAGGCGAAGTCAGGCTTCGTTGCCGCTTCGAACGGATACACCGTTGTATCCGTGACTCGATTTTCGTTTTATTGTCCTTAACTATATAAGACGCATTTCACTATGTCAATATTCATGACACAATTTAGCCACAAAATAATTTTATCATGGAACATGTAAACTTTTATTACGTTTATGATCGAAGCAGAGAATATCCGTTATATCGGTATTTCTTTGAACTAAATCAGGGTTCCATCGACCAAACAATGTAAATTTTCCGAACATTAAGGGAAGATCTCCTCTTTATGAAAAATTGAAAATGCGTTATCATCATAAAAAGACCCCATTTTCAATTACGAAATCCCCGGTTTGTTTCAAGCACAAACTCACTGCTTGTGTAATATTTTATAACATAAATGATAGACATACGTTTATAAGCTTTCGTATAGGAGGGATTCCTTAGATGCGCCGCTTACTCCTTATTCACGAACACGTCGCCCATGCTTCCAAACCGAACCAAGCTTCAGCCGAGGCCAGCGCCGTTGCCGAGGAGAACCTGAGCGAGGGCGGCTATCATGTATATACGGCCTGTTCAGCTGCGGATCTCCCGCGCTGCATCCACGAGGTCGATGCGGCTGTCGTCCATCTGCCGATCGCCAAGATCGCAGGATGGCAAAGGAATCTGGAAAAGCTGAGGCCCGTCCCTATGCTTTGGTGGTGCAGTTCTTACTCAGGCACGTCCTCCGCTGATTATTGCCAAGATGACGCTCCGATTGACGGGATTCTGACTCCTTCCATGAGCCCATCCGAGCTTCATTGGGCCCTCCATGTCGGGGCCAAGCAATTTCTCGACCGGCAGCAGTGGCACACCGAGCGGCAGCAGCTGCGTTCCAAGCTGGAGGAACGGAAATGGATCGATATGGCCAAGGGTATCCTGAGCGACATCAACCGGATCTCCGAGGCAGAGGCCTATGATATGCTCCGGCGCAAAGCCATGAACGAACGAAAGCGGATCGTGGATGTCGCCACCTCCATCGTCAAGGCGCACCAGCAGCTGAAAGCATGATTACATGAATGGAGGTTGAAGAAGAATGACGATGATCAAGTTGCTGAAGGAAGTCGGACGGGGAAAACGGGGCTCTCGGGATTTGAATTATAATGAGGCCGTCTCTGCTGCCGAATGGATTCTGGAAGACAAGGCTACCCCTGCCCAAATCGGCGCCTTCTTTATGGCCGAACGAATGAAGATGGAAAGCGTGGAGGAATTGGAGGCCTTCATCAAGGCCCTGCGTGACCGATCTTTCCGTAAAGCGGTCCATGCCGGACTCGATTGCGCAGGACCTTATGACGGCAGAAAGACGTCCTTCTACGCCTCGTTTCCGACTGCCTTTCTGCTCGCAGCCGCCGGGCTGCCGGTTACGCTGCACGGCAGCGCTTCGCTGCCCCCGAAATGGGGAATTACGGTAAACGACCTATTGCTGTGCAAAGGGATTGATCCCGCCAGCATTACGCCCGAGCAGTCCATTCTGGCCGCCCAGCTCACTGGCGTGCTGTTCGCGGATGCCGAGCAGTGGTGTCCTCCCTTGCGCTCCATCCGCCCGATCCGCGAGGAGATCGGCATGCGCACGATCCTGAACACCGCCGAGAAGCTGATCGACTTCTCCCACTCGCCCTACCTCGTGTACGGCGTCTATCACAACACCGTCTTCGACCGGATGTCACAGCTGCTCCAAAACCTTCGTTACCGTAAGGCACTGATCGTACAAGGGGCCGAGGGCTCGGAGGATCTGCATATCCATCGGGCGACCCGCGTACAGCTGGTGCACCAAGGGCATTCCGAGCTTCATCTGATCGACCCCGAGCTGTTCGGCCTCGAGGCTCAGCTTCCGGAGATCGAGTGGACCGCGGAGAAACAGCTGCGGGTGACCGAGGAAGTTTTGCAGGGTAAGGGGCACATCGCGTTTACGAACCAGGTCCTCCTTAACGCTGCTGTAAGGCTTCATCTCTGCGAGCGCGCCGCTTCCGTAGAAGAAGGGCTGTACACCCTCAAATCCCTGCTCGACAACAGGCTGGCATGGTACGTCTACGACCGGTGGCTGCGTACACTGCTGGAGCATCCGGCGCACGGGTCCGCTTCATCGATCAGATAACGAAAACGATCAGGCCCGATCCCATTTGTTCTGCAAAAGGGCCACCCGCAATCCTTATCTCCCCTTTTGGAAGACAACTAAAAAAGGACTGCAGCCAGGCCTATATCATGATGAAGGCCATAAAGCTGCAGTCCTTAAACTGCTGAATAAAAAACTGTCGTCTCTAATTAGGAATGCTCCGCCGCATCCGCCAGCGGCAGCTCGATTACCCAACCGAACGGATCTTCAAGGATGCCGCGCTGGATGCCGGTAATTGCGTCATAAACCCGGCTCGACAGATCCCCGGTAACGCCTTGCCCGATCACCAGCTTCTCATCCTGCCATTCCAAAGACCCGATCGGCGAGATCACCGCGGCCGTTCCGGTGCCAAACGCCTCAACCAGCGTTCCGCTGCGGTGTGCGTCAATGATTTCATCGATGGAAATAGCCCGTTCCTCTACCGGAATCCCCCAATGCTGGAGCAGCTGAATGACCGAGCTGCGGGTCACTCCGTCCAGGATACTTCCGTTCAGCGCCGGCGTAATGACCGTATCGCCCAGCTTGAAGAATACGTTCATGCTGCCGACTTCCTCGATGTACTTCCGATGCACGCCGTCCAGCCAGAGCACTTGGGAATAGCCCTTCGCCGTAGCTTCGTCCTGTGCTTTCAAGCCTGCTGCATAGTTGCCTGCGGTCTTGGCATTGCCTACGCCTCCTACTACGGCACGAACGTATTTCGGCTCCACATAAATGCCGACCGGATTGATGCCTTCCGCATAGTATGAGCCGACCACCGACAGAATGATCATGAATTTGTATTGAAGGGATGGGGCCACGCCCAGCACCGGCTCGGTTGCGATAACGAACGGCCGGATATAGAGCGAAGTACCGGGCTCGGAAGGAATCCAGTCCCGATCAACGAGAACGATCTGCTTCAGAGCCTCAAGCACCAGCTCTTCGTCCAGATACGGAATGCTGAGTCGGCGGTTGGACAAGTTGAGGCGCTCGATATTTTTGTTAGGACGGAACATCAGAATCCGGCGATCCTCGGTCAGATATGCCTTCAATCCTTCGAACACCGTCTGCCCGTAATGGAACACCTTGGCCGCAGGATCCAGCTGAATAGGCTGATACGGAACGATCCGCGGATCATGCCACCCTTTCTTCGCATCATAATCCAATATAAACATATGGTCGGTAAAGACCGTGCCGAAAGCCTGGTTGTGATGGGCCGGCTTCGGTTTTGGGGACGACGTCAATTCAACGGGTATCGTGTAAGTCATTATGCATACATCTCCTTATCTGCAAGCGTTATTAGTTGAATCATATCAATCGATACCCTATATTAAAAGTATCTGATTTATAGGGATACCATACCTTTTAAGTATAGAGAGGGGCCAATTGAATCCATGGATATTCGCCAGCTCCGTTATTTCCTGACAATTGCCCAGGAAGGCCAGATCACCCGCGCAGCTAAACAGCTGAATATGGGGCAGCCTCCCCTCAGCCGGCAGCTGAAGCTGATGGAAGAGGAGCTTGGCGTCACGCTGTTCGAGCGCAGCGGCAAGCAGCTTCGGCTGACCCATGCCGGCGAGCTCCTGCAACAACGGGCCGACTCGCTGCTTAATCAATTCAACGAGACGCTGACGGAGGTGAAGGAACTTCATGCCGGCATCCGCGGCATGCTGTCCATCGGCGCGGTCGTTTCCTGCATCTCGCTGCTGCCCCAGCGCATCCATTCCTTCCGGCAAACATATCCCGAGGTCACCTTCAAAATCCGGGAAGGCGACCATTCCCTGCTGGCCGACCAGCTGGATCAGCGCCATATCGAGCTTGCGGTGACCCGCCTCCCGTTCGAATCGCGCTTTGATCCGGAACGTTATGCCGTGCTGCCCTTGCCCTCCGATCCGTTCGTTGCCGTTCTCCCCGGCAGCTGGGAATGCGGGCCGACGCGAGGGCAAATCTCAATGCGTGAGCTGGCAGAGCATCCGTTCCTGTCGCTAAAGACCGACCAGACCAAAGGCATGCATGAGCGGGTCATCCAGGAATTCAACCGCAGCGGCCATCCGCCGCGCGTCATATGCGAATGCTCCAGCGTCGCGATCATCGTGGCATTGGTCGCCGAAGGGATCGGCGCCACGATTTTGCCGGAATCGGTCATGTCCTCCTTCGCCATCCCCAACATCCGGACAATGACCATACTCAGCGCCGATTTCCAATCCGATGTCGGAATTGTCTGGCTCAAAGATCATGTGCTATCCAATCGCGCCCGACATTTTCTGAACACTTTTATAGAATAACATTATTGGAGGCGTATCGTCTTCTCCATGTTTATCCGGTGCCGCGCCAATGATCCGCAGCCCGGACGGCCCCCGCTCTGCCTGTACACCCTTCATGCACGAAAATTTAATGACTGATCAAGCCAAACAGGGAGAGCTGTTACGCTCAATATAACATCCTCCCCGTTTATTCACCGCCGGAGAACGCGATTTCCGCAATTGTTCCGCAGCTTGTAAAGCCGATATTGCGGTATACTCGATTCGAATCAGAATTGGCTTGATCCGCATACAGCATCGGTGTAAGACCCTCCCGGTTCAGAAGCAGACCAAGCTCAGCTACAAGGACGCTGGCATACCCCTTCTTCCACTCTTCCTTCGGCGTATAGACGGCGTTAATGCCTTGAACGCCTCCCATCCAAGCGCTTCATCTCATCCATGGGCACCAGCCTCTCCAGCATCATTCGCCACCCTCTCCTCTCATTCCGGGCCGATAAACGACAAAAAGACCCCGTCCCCATAGGGACGGAGCCTTGCTCCGCGTTACCACCCTGATTCGCGCCGGCTCTTTCCGGCACGCACTCTTCGCCATCATCCATCAATGATGCCCCATGGATAACGGCAGGGAACTCCCGGATCAGCTTCACGTCATGGACAGTCGGCTGATCTGCTCCGAGGTGATGGCCTGTTCATCGCCGCTTCCGCTGCTTCGCACCCACCAGCAGCTCTCTGATTCGAAGCATCCATACGATGCCGGCGTCCTCTTCAGCGCATTTGTTCGAAAATTTTATTCAGTTTAATCCGTTTGCGTTAAGCTGTCAAGGCTGAAATTCGTCCATCAACCCGCCGTTTTATGCAAATCCAGTCTATTTGTTGGTGAACCGAAAGACCAGCATTTCTCCTTTTTCCGGATGGACGCCATCCAGTTCGGAGTATTTTCCACCTGTATACGTATTCAGCGTCTTGCGCCAAAAAATCTGCGTGCTCATATTCCGTTCCGTCGGGTTGGTCTGAAGCTCCCACGCGCCTTGGAACTGATCGAACACAAGCTCAGCTGCTCGCCGCGCTACACCTTGTCTTCGATAAGTCCGAAGCACGAAAAAATCGCTTAAGTAATATTGAATATTGGGCGACGGAACCTGCGGCGGTGTAGAAACCAGCGCGAAACCGGCGGCAATGTCATCCACTGTGATCAGATAAGGAAAGAGAACCGACGGCTGCTCCCACCACACGTCCAGCAGTTTGCTCTGCTCGCTCAAGGTCGGCACATCCCCCTTCTCAAACACTCCATATCGGTTAGGATGGATCCCCCATATTTCAGCGATGTCATGCAAGTACAGCGGATAGAGGTTGTGCAGAATAAATGACTGTTCTTTCGGGCATAAACGCACTTCAATATTCAAGATCAATCCCCTCCCTAATCAATCATTTCAAGCAGGTTAAAATCCCGGTGAGTATGTTTAGAATAACATATTTCCCAGACCAAGATATCGACAAGTATGTAAATTTCGTTACGCATGCCATACAGGGCTGCGAATTGCTCTCCGCAAGTCAAAGCCGCCTCACGATCATTATATGACAGACAGCCTTTCCAAATATTTCTTGATCAGCCTATAAATATCCTGCACGCATCCGGCAGCGATTTCAATGGATTCTTAGGATCACAATCCCTCTCGGGCATCCGTTACATATATAAGCAGAGAACCTCTCTCTATAAGGTTGTCATAAATTCACAGGATTATGAGCACTCCACATCCCCTCCGGCAAAGCCCAAAAAAAAGAGCCAACCGAATTTCATCGGCCGGCTCCTTGCTCCATGATCTGCCCTCGCGGCAGCATGGATGGGAGAGGATTCCCTCAATCACTTCTTGCGTATTAGGTCAGTCCCAGCATGTTACGTGCCATCGCAAGCACTTCTTCCTGTTCCGTCAGCAAAGCAAATTGTCCGACAGCCACCGGATACGCCGCGTATTGCTCTACGATATGGTCGTACATCCGCGGCCACACCTTCCCGCCGGCTTGCTCGTATCGCTCCAGCAGCAGCTTCAGGTTATCCTCGCCGTGAACGGCATAGTACAGAATGAAATCCTTGCCCGGGTTCGTCACTTCAGCCTCTGTCCAATCCAAAAGCCCGGTAACTTGAACCTGGCTGTCGATTAAAATATGCGGAGGATGGAGGTCGCCATGGACAAGCGACGAATGGCCCGGCCAATAGGAGTCATCACCGATCCATTTCTGCCAGCGGTCCCACAGCGCCGCGGATACTCCCAGGCGGCTTCGCACCTCCTCCATATTCCGCGCCATCTCTTCCCGGGCTTCCTGCGGACTCTTCACCCGGAGGCCGGCTGCCCGAGCATCCTCGTGATCGATGCCGTGGAGAGCTGCCAGCGCCTGTGCCAGCGAATCGACGAATCGCTCGCCCGGCTGCACAGGATCCATGTTCCACGCATACCCTTCTGCACCGACAGATGCGGCAGGCTGACCGCTAAGCAGCGGATAAGCGATAAGCTCTGGCGTGTAGATCCGCCAATCCGGTACAGCAACCGGCAGACGGGGCTGAATCAGCTTAAGCACCCGAGCCTCATTGTCCGCCCGTTCGAGCACATCGCCACGCCGCGGCTTACGCAGTACCCAAGACACACCTTCGGCATCCTCGGCAATGCCGACCAGAAAATCCATGCCGGATTCATTCATTTCGATGCCGTCAGGGCTCAGTTCCACCCCGTGCTCCCCTGCGATCGCCACCATGTCCCGAATAATTTCGGTATAATCCTGAGAATGAGCTGTTGTCATATAAAAACGCCTCCTTGATATCGTTATCACCCTCGCAAGCTTCTTGAGTCAAACAACAAAAAAGCACAGGCAATCATCACCTGTGCTCAGCGGAATCGACAATGGGGCGCTTGCTTCCGCCACGATCCCCTATGTCCGAGTGCACGAAAATAACCCCATCCCGGAAGACAGTAAAGGACACAGCAAATCATCCCCCACCTGCTTCGGATAGTCTTAATTTATTCGTCACTCATGACTATGGGTTACGTAAAATTGGCAGACCCATCCCGATTACCCTGCTTGAGCAGCAGGCCTCTTCATCGCGTATTCCATTAGCCGCGAAAAGATCTCAATCGGGAATAATCCAACACACGTAACCCTCCGTTCATCCTAAGTTGCATTTAGAATAACAGATTGGAGCAGGCAATACAAGGGATGATTTAGATTTAATCATTCTTTCCCTGCTATGTAGTTAGAGGATAAGCCAATTCTCTCCAAGCCCGCTTCAGTCCGGTTGGGACGAACGGATTTCCTTCGTTCATCAACAGCCGCCCCCGCGGTCAGCTCGCCTTATGCGAGGAATTCAGCTCGGCAACCGGCGGGGCCGCGGGTTTCTTTTGCGTCAGATACAACGCCAGTCCCGTAAACAGGAAACCGCCGGCGATGTTGCCAAGCGTCACGGGAATTTGATTCCATAGCCACCAATCCCCCAGACTAACGCCCGCTCCCATCAGCATGCCGGTCGGAATGACGAACAGATTGACTACTGCGTGCTCAAACCCTTGACCGAAGAAAATCACAATCGGCAGCCACATGGCGGCAATCTTGCCGCCTGTGCTCCGGGAGGCGTTAGCCATGACAGCCCCCAGGCACACCATCCAGTTGCACAGCATCGCCTTCACAAACACCGTTCCCATCCCTGCCCAGCCTAGCGAAGCATAACCAATCGTCTTCGCTTCAGCAGCGCCCCGTATAAGGTCAATAACGCCGCCCTCTTGTACATGCCCGAACTGTGTCACCGCCGCGTAATAGAGCAGCCCATAGAATACCGAGCCGATAAGGTGCCCGATAAATACCCACGTCCAGCTGGCAAGCATCCGCAAGGCCGTCGTTTTCCTTTCCATAACCGCGAGTGGAATGAGGGCGAAGTTGCCCGTAACCAGCTCCAGTCCAAGCAGCACGATGATGACGAACCCGGCGGGAAACAACAAGGCACCCGCCATGCCGATCCCCGTCTGGACCGTTGCCGTAAAGGCCAGCGTCGTGGCAAATCCAAGCAAGGCTCCGCCCAAAAATCCCCGCAGCAGCATTTGCTCAACGGTCAGCTGCGATTTACTCGTCCCCGCTTGAATCATGGCTTCTACTACTTGATCCGGCTTTACATAGGACATGGTATCCCCCTCCTTCTGGGTGTATGGAACTGAACTGCCGCCCCCCATTACCACTTTTTATAAGTCAGAAACTTTCCGTTTAACGTGACAACCACCCGGTCTCCCTTCGGATCCTCCACACGCTGTATATCCATCTCATAGTCGATCGCAGACATGATGCCGTCGCCGAATTTCTCGTGGATCAAGTCCTTGATCGCCGGTCCGTACACCAGCAAGATTTCATAGAAGCGATAAATCAGCGGGTCCGTCGGAGGCATAGGCACCGTCGTTCCACGGTATGGAATAACGGTTAAAGCCGCAACCGCCTCCGGATCCAGCCCAAGCAAATCCCCGACCTTGGCACTCTCTTCATTCGTCAGCGTCCCCTGTCCCAGCAGCGCCGTTGCCGTGCAGGCCTCCGAACGGTCGATTACGCTTGCGATATCGATCCACTTTAACCCCAATTTGCGTTTGGCCTCCACGATTCGTCTTGTGACCTCGGCTCTCTCCATGCATCCTCTCTCCTTTGTAAAAAGTAGTCTTACTCTCTACTGATCGATAGAAAATGAATTAATGTCATGTTTTCGTACACATAATATGAAAATCTGGTCTAATTATACGAATTTTGTTTGTTGTAAGTCAATAAAATTAACATTAATTATAATTATCATAAGACAATTTCAGTAAATAGATTAATTTGCGTCATATTAAATAACATAATCAGAATAAAAAAATGGCATCCTCTTCAGGACGCCATCATCTTCATTTCATAATCGCTGCAACAGAATACTGTTTTCGAATCAAGCCTCCACCTGCGCATGCTCTTTACAGAACGCAGTGAGCTCCTCCTCTTCTTCCGGCTCCATATCAAAATCAAGATACCGATCGGTCGTTCGCTCGTAGAAATCGTATTTTACAATTCGGGAATCAGCCCCGTCTTTGAGAAAGATCACCCGCAGGTAAACTCCCTGTTCAGAATAAAGCTCGTCCTCCTCCGGCACGTCCAGATCGCATACGAACTCATATCGCTGCCCTGCCAGGATCCCGAACGGATCTTGAATCAACTCTACGCTGTATTCCTTAATCGTCAGCATTAAATCTCACCCTTTCTGTCACACTTCTACATTATAAACCACGAAAACGCCCTGCCACACCTTAAAGATAGGTTCTTATCCCAGAGGACAAATGGATCATTTTTTCGTTTCTCTATGCTTTTATCTCTTACACCTGATCCTTCAAATATTCTACGATCAAGAAGAAGTCGTTCTGATAAAAAAGGAGTTGACGCAAATTGCCGATCAAGGACCAGCTGACGATCACCGTGGAGAAAGGCAGCCATCGGTATTCCTTAACCTCCCCGCTTGGCGGGATCGATCGGTTTACCGTCGTCGTGAATGATCAATTCACCAATGCGCCGAACACGACGCAAATCGCAAGCGGGGCGGGCAAGAGCAGCGCTGCCGGGAGTAATGCCGCGATCCGCTCTCCGCATGCGTACCAGCAGGAAAGTGTCGGCGCAGGCGGAATCGCCAAAAACCTCGGCCTTAAGAACCCGCTGCATCATGGTGTCAGACCGGATGGTAAGCATCCCAAGTCCAAGAAACATCAGAAAGAAGTGGTCTTCGTCATTAATAAGCAGGTGGTCAGATTGCCGAGATCAAGTCGGAACGCCTCGGCCACCCAGATTGCGAGCGGCGCCGGAGGCTTCAGTACAGGCGGCACCAACTCGGCGATTGAAAGCCGGGGCACCCGGCAGCAGCACGCCGTCGGTGGAGGGAGCGGCAGCAAAGCGATCAATCGGGATGTTCGCCGCAAGAAGGTTCAGTCCAAGCACCGCCGTCCGCATCACGGAAAGTGAAGCGTTTAGTGGCTGCATTCCAACAAAGAAGGGACCCTGATCAGGGTCCCTCTCGTATTGATATCAAGAATAGCCGCGCCTGTTGTCACGTGTTACATGGATTCTCCTTGGCCTGTCCGTTCTTTGCCCTTCGCGGTGGCCGCGAAGGATCTTGTCATCGTCTTGATCTGCTCCACCTTCCGGTAGCGGAGGGCCGACCAATCCTCGTCGATGGCGATCTGCCGCACCGGCTCATAGCCTTCATCCGCCAAAATGCCGGCGATGCTGTCCCGGCTGCAGTCCGAGTTCTTGTAGGTTTTGGAGGTCTTCTTCGGATAGCAGAGCCAGAGCAAGCCGTTATCCGCCACGGCGCTCGCTGCAACCTTGGCCAGCTCTCGCAGCTGCCCGTTGCTTGTTCCGAACGCCTGAACGAAATCATAGGGAGCTTGCACCGGCTCCGTATGAACCTCCCCTTGAAGCGAGCGAATAACCTCCTGATAGGCCTCCGGCGCGTTCAAGATCAGCACGGGCTGGCCCAAGTCTTTATACTGCAGCTTTTTCACAACCGGATGGGTTTCCAGCATATTGGTTCATTCCTTTCCGCCTGATGTGTCAGGGTCAATAGCAATCGAGGGCTCTCTAGCAGAAAAAAGCATACCGCTTCGTGAGGATATGCTTTTCCTACTACCCTAAGGCGAGCAGCTCTCCAGTTACTGCGCCTTCTTGATCTGCTTGCTCCGCAATTGGCCGCAGGCGGCATCGATATCGGTGCCGTGCTCTAGCCGTACGCTAACGCTGATGCCCTGCTTCTTCAATGTATCGTAGAATGCAGTGATCGTCTCCTTGGAGCTCCGCTGATATTGACTATGCTCATCCACCGGATTGTAAGGGATGAGATTGACGTTCGCCAGGCTGCGACGATCGCCGACCAGCTCCGCAAGCTCAAGCGCATGCTCTCGCTGATCATTGACATCCTTCAGCAGAATGTATTCGAGCGTAATGCGGCGCTTCGTTTTTTCCAAATAATAATCGATGGCCTCCATCAGCTTCTCGATCGGGATGGCCTTGTTAATCTTCATGATTCTCGTGCGCAGCTCATTGTTCGGCGCATGCAGGGAGATCGCCAGATTCGTATTCAGATCGCTGTCCGCGAACTCAATAATTTTGTTGGCCAGCCCGCTTGTGGACACCGTGATATGGCGTGGTCCGATAGCAAGTCCCTTATGGTCCTTGATCACCCGGATAAAGTTCGCCATGTTGTCATAGTTATCGAACGGCTCGCCGATCCCCATCACGACCAGGTGACTCACCCGCTCATCCTGGCCTCTGCGGTCCAGATGAAGCTGAACCTGCATCACCTGCTCGACGATTTCCGCAGCCGTCAGATCCCGGCTCTTCTTCAGAAGGCCGCTGGCACAGAAGCTGCAGCCAATGTTGCAGCCAACTTGGGTTGTTACGCAAACGGACAACCCGAATTTATGGCGCATGAGCACCGTCTCGATCAGGTTGCCGTCAGCAAGCCTGAACAGAAACTTGACCGTCCCGTCAATCGACTCCTGCTTCGTATGCTCCTCCAGCGTCACAATCGCAAAGTGCTCCTCCAGCAGCTCAAGGCATGAAGGATGCACGTCGGTCATCTCCGAAAATGCCGTAACCCGTGAGCGGTACAGCCATTCCCACACCCGGGTCGCCCGGGACTTCTTATGGCCCCGCTGGCCGAGCCAATCGACCAGCTGATCTAATGTCAATCCATAAATGGATGGTTTATTCATGATGGATATCCTCTTTCTATAAACAACATTTATTATGAGGCATATTGCAAAAATCCAAAGGGCGACTTTCAATCAGCAATATATAGACCGAATGGTTTAGTTCGTCTGTGTATTGTACCTGGAAGCGGCCGGAATCGAATTTTGCAAATTCCTGATATATCAAACCTTACGGCGAGAAACGGACACCTGATAGCCCACTCTGTATTGTCCCAAAATTTCAACACGAACACAAGGGGAGTTATAGGCAATTCACGCTTCTTATACGCAAATCAGGATTGACATATCCAATAAATACCTTTATGTTTATCATTGACTGATTAAATCAATCATAAATATCTATAAGAGAAGGGAGACACTCAACACTCATTTCGTTATGGACGATCACCGCTATTTGTCCTGCACCTGTAATCTAAATTTGAATTTCAGAAGATATTTTTCGTTTATCATTGACTGATTAAATCAATCTATATTTGGAGGTTTCGTATGAAAACAAAAGGCAAAGCGCTCATTCTAGGCGGAGGCATAGCCGGACTATTCACTGCAACCGTGTTATCCAAGCATTATGAAGAGGTGATCATCACGGATCGGGATGAGTTTCCGGCAGGACCGGAAAATCGGTCGGGTACGCCGCAGGCCTATCATCCGCACCGTTTCCTTGCGCGCGGCAAAATGATCGTTGAAAGCTGGTTCCCTGGCATAACCGAGGAATTGCTTCAGCAAGGGGCGCATCCTCGAGAAATGAAATCCGTTAAGATGACCAATCGCTACGGCACGCTGGAAATGCCCGATGAGCCCAATGCAGGGTGCAGCAGATCCCTGTTTGAGTGGACCCTCCGCAACAGAGTGATCCAAATGCCTAATGTGACTCTCTTACCAAAGCTTGCAGCGCAGGAGTTACTGCATGACGCGGACAGGAATGCCGTTACCGGCGTTGTTTTCCGGGACAAAAACGTCAGGGAATCAACGCTTGTTCAAATAAATGCGAATCTGGTCGTGGATGCAAGCGGACGCGGTTCCAAGCTCGCTGATTGGTTGCAGAACCTTGGTTACGCGGTACCGGAAGCAGAGAAACTGCACGTATCCCTAGGATATAGTACGCGGCACTATAGGGTTCCAGAAGAAATCCAGGCTGTATGGAGCACCATCCTGAATGATGGAGATCCCTCCCTTGGTATCGGCACGGCTGTGTTCAATCCGATCGAGAACCACATCGCAGAGGTTGTTCTGTACCGCGCGGGAGGAGCTTCCTATCCGACAACCGACCATCAGTTGTACGACCAGGAGGCGCAAAATCTGTTCGGTTCCACCATCGGAGATTTGCTTCAGCAGCTTGAACCAATCTCAAGCCCGCGGGGCTACCGGATTGAGGAATGCGTGAGACAGCATTTCGAGCAGATGGAGGATTGGCCTTCCGGTCTGCTGGTGCTCGGCGATGCCTTCTGCAGCTTCGATCCGATATTCGGCCAAGGCATGACGGTGGCGGCCATCCAGGCAGATGCGCTGGACCAGTACTTGCAATCGAGGCAAAATGAAGTCCTGCTTGAGGAGGGATTCGAACGCTTCGCCCTTCTAAAGATGCAATCCGCCATGGAGCCTGCATGGTGGCTTAGCACTGCCGCGGATCTCAGATGGCCGGGGGTGACATACGAAGGCCACCTGTCCGCCCAAGGGTTTTCTTTTGCCCAGAGGCTGTTCGATATATGCCAGGAGCTGGCTTATGCTCATAACGATATGGCCGTATTCGAACAGTATATGATGGTAACGGGTCTTTTCGCTTCGCCGCAGGCTTTGTTTAATGCAGAGTATATCAACTCGCTTGTGAATGCGGATCTATCGGGAAAAGGCAAAGCTTGGCTCCATCAGGTATTACAGGAGGTGAATTTGCCGCTGGAGGAACTACTCGCGCGGATCATCCCGGTTTTTAATAACGAATTTCTGCCCTTATCCATGGGATTGCCCGAATAAATCAAATGCGTTATTGTTGTTATCAGCACGAGAATACCAGGATGAGGGATGGACGCAATGACCCCTTTAAACGAAGAACAATTGCATCAAATACGCGACGAACGAAAAGAACAAATCATGCGAGCTGCCATCAAAGTATTTTCTAAAAGAGGAATCTTCGGAACCAAAATGAGCATGATTGCCAGCGAAGCCGGAGTCAGCCACGGCCTTCTCTATCACTACTTCAAATCCAAAGACGAGTTGTTCATCACGCTCGTTCAATGGTCGATGGAGGAAGCTCGGCAAGCGTTCTCCGAAATCTATAACGTACCCGGTACCCCTCTTGAGAAAATCGCTCTGCTAACCTCAATGATTCTCCAAGAGGATGATAATTCGCACTTTATGCTGATTCAGCAAGCACGCACCTCGGATGGCGTGCCCGAAGAGGCCAAGCGGATTATCGAGAACTATTCCATCCATGCTTTTGTTGACCAGTTGATGCCGCTGTTCGAAGCTGGGCAGAACGCCGGGGAGATTGCGGCTGGCGATCTGAGAGAGCTGGTGGCCTGTTATTTATCCGTGTTGTCGGGATTAATGACGCTGAAGTCCCAAGAGGATCCAAGCTATACGCCCCCGAAGGCGGAGCTGCTGCTGCGGCTGCTTACGAACGGATAAGGATCATAACGCAAACCAAACACACCTCCCATGAAACCGCCCGGATTGTCTCCGCACATTTCATAAGAGGTGTGTTTTTTACGATTGTCGTATATCAGAGGGGTGCTCCGGGTTCATGCTTCTCCTGCTCCAGGACTCGCGATCCGTCGCTCAGTGTAATCCAAGTATCGAACTCCCGCTGTCCTTCATGCAGGCGAATAACCCTCGCACCGCGGAGCATGCCTTCCCGGCCGTAGGTGCCATAACCGGTAGCTCTGCCGTAGCAAAGCCGGATGCCGTTGAGTTCACCCCAGTAATCGTTAATGTGATCATGTCCGGCGAACGTGCCCATCACATCGCCCCGCTCCAGCATGGCCGCGAACAAACCGGTGTTCAGCTGCGGGCAGCACACTGCCTCAAACTTGTTGCCATAACACGTCCGGCGTTCCCATACATCCCTGTATTCCGGAATCGGGATGTGGAAGAAGGCCAATGCCGGCATGGAGTCGCCGCCACGCTTTACGCTGTATGCGGCAGACGCCATTTCATACCAGCGGATCTGATCGCGCCGAATCCAATCATAGCCTTCAACGGCCGGATGCTGTGACATTTCGCCCGAATCGAAGAAATACAGCACGGCCTCAGCCGTATCTTCCCCTTTTCCGTAAATAGGAAGCGTGTAGTTGCCGACACCGCTAATTTCCGGCGGCCCAGGCTCCGAACAGCAGCCGGGAAGATCCATGGCAGCCTTCATTAATTCCTCCCGCGTAATATCGCCTTCCGTATCATGATTGCCGAATACGAATGCCCAGCGAATCCCCCGAGATTCCGCCGCGAATACGGCATCCTTGAAAGCCTGAACCGGGTCCAGGCAGCTTGCGGAGCTATCCCCTGTCTCCCCCGTATAGATAATATCTCCAGTAAACACAACGAGATCGGGTTGTTCCAGGTCCAGCACCGCCTCCATGCACTGCCGGCTCGCTAAGTCTTGCGCATCGCCATTCCTCCAGTGAATGTCGGTAAACTGTACGATCGTAAACGTCTGATCTTCTTTAAAGCGGAGTACGGGCTTCATATTGCAGCCTCCCTTAATTTCGGTTTGCGGTTTTTGTGTGAATTGTTGTTGTTTTATGTGTATATTAGAGGGTATTCCATGATTTCGTCAATGATTTTTGTTGACATGATGAGGTAACTGCCATAATAATTAGTTGAAATCAACAATACTGGTCAATATCAGTCATACATATGTGAGGTGAATCCGCAATGTCCGTAACCTATGAAGACCGGCGGCAAAAAATCCTGCATCAATTGGAGCTTGAAGGCAAGGTCCAGGTTCACGCCCTCGCGAAGCAGCTGGATGTATCCGCCGAAACGATCCGCAGGGATCTGGACCGCTTGGAGAAAGAAGGCAAGCTGCGCAAAGTTTACGGCGGTGCCGTCAAATCGCGCTCCGGACAGATCGAACCGTCCTTCCTAAGCCGTTCGCAGACGCATTCGGAAGAAAAGGCCGCGATCGGCAAGCTGGCAGCTTCCCTTGTTAAAGACGGGGAGACCATTCTGCTGGACAACGGAACGACCACGATCGAGGTGGTGCGTTATCTTCAGGACCGCCCGCATGTCACGGTCATCACGCACTCGGTGCCTATTCTCAATCTGGCGATGGAGATTTTTCAGGGGAAGATTATTTTTATCGGCGGGGATATGGACCGGACCAAACAGGCTGCAACCGGCCCGCTTACCGAAATGCTGCTGGAACAGTTCAAGGTGAATAAAGCGTTTATCTCTGTCGGGGGCATCTCGTTAACCGACGGCATTACCGATTATGATGTGGATGAAGCCTACATATCCCGAAAAATGCTGGAGCGTGCGGAGGAAGGCATCGTTCTCGCCGATCATTCGAAGCTCGGGGTAACCACATTCTCGAAGCTCGCGAAGCTGGAGGACATCTCCATGCTCATCACGGATCCAGGCTGCCCGCAGGAATGGGTGGATAATCTGTCTGCTCGCGGGATCGAAGTTCTTACCGGGCCGATCTGATGGAGCTTCTGGCCCTGCTTCTGGTCCTGTCATCCGGTCTGACGCATGCGCTCTGGAATCTGTTTACGAAGCGAAGCATTCATAAATCGGTATTTCTGTGGTGCATTCATTCGGTAACCTTAATCATTCTGATGCCCTATTTCTGGATCGAAATGTCGCAGCTCACGCTGAGCCCGAAAGTATACGGCTTCATTCTGCTGTCCATGACCATACAAGGAGGCTACATCCTCCTGCTCTCTAAAGCTTATACGCATGGGGATATGTCCCAGGTCTATCCGTTCATGCGGGGGCTCGGCGCCATGCTGACTTCCCTTTGCAGCCTGGTTCTATTTCACGAGCAAATGAGCACCGCCGGCGTCCTTGGGCTATCCGCCATTATTTTCTCTTTATTCGCCTTATCGGGGATCCGGGCCGGCTCACGTCACAATGTGAATGGAAAAGCGCTTATTTATGCCTGTCTGGTGGGGCTCTGCATTTCAGGCTATACGCTCACGGACAAGGCGATTCTGGATGCCGGAGTTTCCCCCGTGCTGTTAATCCAGTTATCGAATATCAGCTATTTCATCGCGCTTATCATCCCTGTCCTGCGATCCGGACAACTGAAGCGGGAATGGTCCGTTAACTGGCGCACCATACTGCTCGGCTCTGTTCTGGCGCCAGGCTCGTACCTGTTGTTTCTGTTTGCCATGAGGCTGACGCCGCTTGCCCATATTGCACCGATCCGTGAGATCAGCACCGTATTCGGCACGATATTCGGCATTCTTATACTCCGGGAGCAGCAGGGCTCGCGCCGAATCGTGATGTCCGCGCTGATCACATTAGGCATCATCACCATCGCAATCTGGGGTTAGCTCTCGTCTCGTCGGTAAGTCAACCATGTATGAGTCCTGAGTCCAACACTGCCATTCTATGTATCATCAAAATGTACCGATCATGTACATAACAAGGAGGCTGCCATCTATGGCACAACGAGTCGTCATTCTTGGAATCGACGGGGCGGGCGGATTCATCCGTCAAGCAGACGCCCCTCATCTGCTTGAGCTTCTGCAAAGCGGAGCGTATACCTATGAGGCACGGACCGTTTATCCCAGCATCAGTGCAGAGTGCTGGGGTTCGCTCTTATACGGCGTGAGCCCGGAGCGTCACGGGCTTAACAACGACAAAGCGATTCATCGCAAGACCCCTTCCGACTTCCCTTACGCCTCGCTCTTCAAGCTGGCCCGCCGGAAGTGGCCGGATGCACCGTTAGCCGCGTTCAGCTGCTGGGAGCCGATCAACAGAGGGATCATTGAAAACGATCTGGGCGTCCACATGGAATCCATGCCGGACCCTGAGCTCGCGGAAGCCATCACCGCTTATATACATCAGCATCCCGATTTCAAGCTGATGTTCATCCAGCTTGACCATCCGGACGCCGCCGGCCATCAACACGGCTTCGGCACTTCCGGTCAGCTCGCGCAGATTGCCGTCACGGATCAATACGTACAAAGGATTATGGACGGCTTGCGCAAGGAAGGACTGCTGGAGGATACCTGGGTCATCACCGTGAGCGACCACGGCGGAGGCGGTGCTCATTCGCATGATCACGGCAGCGACCATCCGATGGATATGACCATCACCTGGGGAATTACGAGCCCTGCCGTAAACGCCGGCCCTATCCAAACGCCGGTCGGCATTATGGATACGGCTGCCGTTACGGCGCATGTGCTGGGATTGCCCGTACAAGAATGCTGGGAAGGAACCATTCCCGGAGGACTGTTTTCATCAAATTTATGAATCGGCCAAACCTTTTTTAAATAGCCAACAGACCAAAAGCCGGCGATTACACGCCGGCTTCTTCGTGGAAATCGATCTCTTCCGTCCGTCGAATTGCCGCAAACCATCGCAGGACGTCATTATGATGATCTATAATCTGCTGGGCGGTCAGGGCCGAATTATTCCAGGTGCTGTGGGCGTCTCTTACCAGCGTGACCCGGTAGCCCAGGCTTACCGCCCTTCTGCATGTCGTATCCACGCACAGATCGGTCTGCATTCCGGCAAGCACGAGATGCTCGACGCCGTGACGCTTCAATTCATCCTCAAGCGTCGTTTGATAGAATGAATCCGGCTTCGTCTTGTGAACGATCGCATCCATCTTTGCAGGTGCAATATCGGCATGAATCTTCCATGCCTCCGACCCCTTCTCCAAGCCCTCATCGCTGTGTTGTATGTAGACCACGGGAACATTGTCCTTCCTGGCCTTAGCTATAAGCTGCTTGATGTTTGTCAGCAGCCGTTCTCCCTCAAATACCGGATCCCCTTCCTCAAACATCGCATTCTGAACGTCAATGACCAACAACGCCGTTTTCCCCATCCCGCCAGCCTCCCTGTTCATATTCCAATCTTTCTCCAATATAGAACGTATATTCCCGTTTTACAATACATAAAAGTATATTTCGGAAAACTCCCGGACATTTGAGCAGCAGAGCTGGCTAACCGGAAATGATAAGGGATCATTGAAAAACGGATTGAATAATCCGCGCCCCCTCAATTTGATATAACAACTGATACAAACTAAAATACCACAAATAAAGCAATACCACGCCCGCTCACCGTCCATCGAGGAAAAATGAAGTACTAAAACATTAGATTTCCCTCTTCCACCGACTTTTCAGGTTCGACATACCAACTTAAATGATGTAATATTAACCTATCGATTTTTCTGACGAATCCCGCATATATGATATATCAAATTATAAGGGGATATTCATGGAACAATTTCCGCTATACCAGCAAATCGCGAATGCGTTACGGGCAAAGATTGAATCCGGGGAGCTTCAGAGCGGGGATCAACTGCCCACCGAAGCTGAAATCTCGAAGACTTATAACGTAAGCCGCATTACATCCAAACGGGCACTGACCGAGCTTGAGCATGAGAATCTGATCTACCGGATCCAAGGGAAGGGCAGCTTCGTCAGTACATCGCAGCCTCCCCACCAAGCTTCCGACAGAAGCGGCAAGGACGTTCTGCTGATCCTGCCGTTTGCCCATAATCCCGGGCTCGGCGATTACGAGAAAGGGATTAACGAATACCTGGCTGCGACCGATTATACGCTGAACATCCAGTCGAATACGATTGTCGGGCAGCGGAAACTGCTGCAAAGCGCCCTTCAATCCTCCCACTCGGGCCTGATCTTCTACCCGGTTAACAGCGTATCGGATCTGGGAATTTTGTATCAGTATCATCTTTCCGGCTATCCGCTCGTCACGATGGATAAATGCATCCAAGGGATTCCGTTCCTCTCCGTGGTCGCCGATAACTTCGACGGCGGCTACCAGGCTGCCCGGCATCTGATCGAGAACAATCACACAAGAATCGCCTTTCTCTCGTCCCAGAAGATCGAAGACTCATCTTCGCTCCGGGAGCGTTATTTCGGCTATTTGAAGGCGCTGTTCGAGGCAGGCCTGACCGAGCTCGGCATGCTTGATCTGACCGAACAGGGTCTGGCCCATGACAATCCTGCATCGCAGGAATATTTCGTCCGGCTCATCGAATCCGTGATAGAGCAAGGCATCACAGGCATCGTAGCCGAGAATGACCTCATGGCCATCAAAATCATTCAAGCTGCCAAAGAACGGGGGTTGTCCGTCCCGGACCATTTCTCCATCGTGGGCTTTGACGATATTCAGCTTGCCGGTCTGATCGAGCCGAAGCTGACCACCATCTCGCAGGACTTCGAGCGGATGGGATATCTTGCGGCCGAAAGCCTGATCGGGCTCATCGAGCAGCAGCCCCGAGTTCAAGCCAAGGAGAACGTTGTGGTCCCGGTGCGGCTCATCAAGCGCCAGACCGTCAAGAAGCTGTAACCCGGCATCTATTTTCAATTGATAAAAAAGGAGAAGGTACATATGCTGCATTACATCGATACAAGACAAGGCTCCAACAGCAGATATCCATATTCCAACGGAAACACGCTTCCTTATACAGGCGTGCCTTTCGGCATGAACCATTTCGTTGTGCAGACCCACAATGAAGGCAGCTGGTTCTTTAACCCGCATGACCGCATCTTCCAGGGCATTCGGCTGACGCATCAGCCAAGTCCTTGGATGGGCGATTTCACCCACTTTCTGATGACACCGATCGCCGATGACAAGATCAAAGGCTCCGTCTTCACTTGTCAGAGCTCATACCGTCCGGAAGAGGCCGTATTCAAGCCGCACTATGTGCGGGTTAAGCAGCAGCGCTACAACATTACGACCGAGCTGGTTCCAACCTGTTACGGAGCGGCGATGCGCATAAGGTACAATTCCAAGCAGCAGGCCGGATTGGTGCTGAACGTTAGCAATAAGAGCGAGTTCCGCCTGGATGCCGCGGGGCGCAGGCTCACCGGATACGTCAGCAATTTTGCCGACTGCCACGACAAGGATTTCCGGATGTATGTGACCATGAGCTTCAGCAAAGATGTGGACCTCTCGACATCCGGATATTATGACGCGGAAGGTGCCTTCATTCCCGAAGTCTCGCTGGGCGGCACCGATCAACATGCCGTCATTCGATTCAAGGACTGCGAGCGGGAGTTGTTGGAGGTGAAGCTGGCAACCTCGTTTATCAGCATCGAGCAGGCCGAGCTTAACCTTCAGCGTGAAGTCACCGGCACCCTGGATGAGCTGAAGGACCGCGCTGCCGAGTCGTGGAATCATTACCTAGGCAAAATCCAGGTCACGCATTCGAACGAAGAATACCTGCGTACATTCTATACCTGTCTGTACCGCATGTTCCTGTTTCCGCAGAAGTTCTATGAACTGGACGCCGATCTGCAGCCGGTCCATTACGATACGACGGCTAAAACGGTCAAGAAGGGGATTTTGTACACGAATAACGGATTTTGGGATACGTACAAAACGGTATATCCGCTTTACTCCATCATTGCTCCGAAAGAGTATGAGGAAATGCTCGAGGGCTTCCTGAATTCCTATCGCGAGGCCGGATTTCTGCCGAAGTGGCTCTCTCCGGACGAGCGCGGCCTGATGCCGGGGACGCTGATTGATGCCGTGATCGCAGATGCTGCCGCCAAAGGAATCGGTATGCACCTGATGCCTGAGCTGCTGCAGGCCATGCTGAAGGCAGCCACGACGCAGAGCGGACAGAATTGCTACGGGCGCCAAGGGACGCTCGATTACCTCCAATATGGGTATGTACCAAGCAGCTACCACGAGAGCGTGAACCATACCTTGGACTATGCCTACAGCGATTACTGCATCAGCCGTGTTGCCGACGTGCTCGGCGAGGAGAGCATTGCTGAGCAATACCGGCAAAGCGCATTGAATTACCGGAACATTTTCGACCCCGTCACCGGCTTTATGCGGGCGAAGGATAAGAACGGACAGTTCCGCCAAGAGTTCGACGATACAGCTTGGGGCCGGGATTATGCCGAAGGCAGCGCCTGGCAGAACAGCTTCGCCGTATTCCAGGATTTCGAAGGCCTGATTCAAGCGTACGGTTCCAAAGAACGCTTTTTCGACAAAATCACCGAATTATGCAACAAAGCGCCGGATTTCGACGTGCTCGGGTACGGCTTTGAAATCCATGAGATGAGTGAGATGGCCGCGATCGATTACGGGCAGCTGGCGATCTCCAATCAGCCGAGCTTTCATATTCCGTATCTGTTCAATTATGTAGGGCAGCCAGCCTCGTCCCAGGTCGTTCTGAAGCAGCTGATGAGCAACCTGTTCAACAGCGGCTATGACGGCTTCCCGGGGGATGAAGACAACGGCAGCATGTCGGGGTGGTACGTATTCAGCGCGATGGGCTTCTACCCGGTTTGTCCTGGAAGCAATGAATATGTGCTCGGTATTCCACTCTTCGACAGCGTCACCATTGAGCTGCCGAACGGCAAGCAAATGCGCATTCATACCGATAACAACAATCGGCAATCCAATTTCGTTTCGAAAGTGGAGCTCGGGGGCGAGGAATACACCAAGCTGTTCATAACGCATGAGGATATCTTGGCAGGAAAGACCCTTGATTTCCGGCTTGGCTTGGCACCCCGCTACCGTTCCTATACTCCGGAGGAGCTTCCATTCTCCTTATCCAAGCAAGAACGCTAAAGGTTCACTTGTAACTGTTACAAGGGACATCCCTCAAGGCCGGATTCATGGCCTGCGGGATGTCCCTTTTCTTCGTTTGGGTTCACTTCTCTGAAAATGAAAAAAACGGAATGTTCGGCGCCGCATCGGGTAACAATACACTTGATCTTCATTTATGACGGATAATCAGAGGAATTACGGGGGTGATATTGTTGTGGTCGACGGTATTATACTACGTTCCAAAGTGGACTGTTTTTGCTCAAGCCTTTCTGCTCTTGATCATCCCTCTCCTGCTCTTACCCATGTTCAAGATGATCCGAAAATCCATAAACTCCAGCTTTTCTTTGAAGCCGGACAAGTATTCCCCTCCTAGAACGGAAAGTCCGCTAAAGAATATCCGTTTGACCGGGAAGTACGATACAGACCTAACGGCGATCCGTAAAGTTATCGGAGGTCAGGCGGATGTTCGATTCCGTGAGATTACGATCCGTGGAACGAGGGTCAGGGCCGTGCTCCTGTTCGTCGAAGGGTTGACGGACATCGACCTGGTCGTCACGCAGCTGCTCAAACCGCTAATGCTCCATGGCATACCGGAAGAACATCGGACAGCCTTTCTTCATTCAAGCAGTGCGATGAAAGACTATTTAACCGAACAGGTGATGACGGTCAGCGAAGTTCAAGCCGTGACTGAGATGGAGAGGTTCGTGGAATCGGTTCTGTTCGGTAAAACCGGGCTGGTGGTGGAAGGGATGCAGGGCGCATTCCTTATCGGAGCCGCTAAAGGGAAGAGCCGGAGCATTGAGGACCCGATCTCGGAGGCGCTTCTGCGCGGTCCCCGTGTCGGCTTTACCGAGCGTCTCGGAGACAACACGGGCCTGCTCCGGCTCCACGGACAAAACGAGAGTCTCGTCATGACAAAGTTCGAAGTAGGGAACCGGGTAAAGAAGGACTTGGTTTTGGCCTACATGAGGGACATCGCCGATTCCAAGCTGGTGGAAGAGGTAGCCTCCCGGATTCAAAGGATTGAAATCGATGATCCTATGGAATCCGGATACATTGAGCAGCTGATCGAGGACAACGTTCTGAGTCCGTTTCAGCAGGTGCAGAACACCGAAAGACCCGACAGAGTGATTGCCGGATTGCTGGAAGGAAGAGTTGCCATTCTGCTGGACGGTACCCCGTTTGTACCTCTGTCAATAGAGTAGACACAAAGAATCGAGAAAATTATGCGGCAGATCGGTACATACGTTCGCACTCATTGGGCGTAGAATACCCAATCGCGGAATGGATTCGTTTTCCATTGTAGAAGCAGGTAATATATTCAAAAATGCGTTTCTTGGCTTGCTTGCGTGTTTTGAACTTCTCCAAGTAGACAAGTTCTTTCTTAAGCACACTGTGGAACGATTCAATACACGCATTATCGTAGCAGTTCCCTTTGCGGCTCATACTGCCTTTCATCTTGTAGGTGCGCAGCCGCGCCTGGTAGTCATGAGAAGCGTACTGGCTGCCGCGATCCGAATGATGCAGAACCTCTTCGCACGGTCGCTGCTGGCTGTGGGCGCGGTCCAGCGCCGTTAACACGAGTTCTTTCGTCATTCGCTCATCCATGTGAAATCCAACGATTTTACGACTGTACAGGTCCATGATGCTTGCCAGGTATAGCCACCCCTCATCGGTCGGGATATACGTAATATCAGCCACCCAGGCCTTGTTTGGAGCGGACGGATTAAACTCGCGGTTCAACACGTTCTCTTGGACAGGCAGGTTGTGCTTCGAGTTGGTTGTGGCCTTGTATTTCTTCACCGTGCGAGAACGTAAACCCAGCTCCTTCATGATCCGAGCGACTGTTTTCTCGGACACTCGTATGCCCTGCTTGTGCAGTTCTTTTGCTACTTTGGGGCTTCCATATAATCGACGGGATTCTAGAAAGATACGACGGATCCGCCGCTCCAGCTTGCGACGTCGCTTTTCACGTTTGCTGGCTTTTCGCTGGGTCCATTTGTAATAGCCGCTTCGGGATACTTCAAAGGCTTCGCACATCTTCGAGACTCGGCACTTGAAGCGATGATCGTGGATGAAGGCATAGATCAGCGCCGGTCTTTGGCGAAGTAGTGCATCGCCTTTTTTAAGATGTCGTTCTCCTCTTCCAGATCACGAAGGCGTTTCTGAAGATCTCTCATTGCTTTATCGTCGGCTTTCAGTTGCCCACTGCCTGGAAAGGCCTGTGCGCCGTCTTTCTTGTATTCCGCCATCCAACGATACAGGGTGTTGTCGCTGATCCCCAGTTCGCGGGCGACCTGCGCCACCGCTTTCCCTTCTTCCTGGATCATCTGAATCGTTTGCAGTTTAAATTCTTTATCGTATTTTTTCGTCATGGTAGCACCTCGAATTTGGATAGATTCATTTTACCCGATTCTCGGTTCTCCATGTCTACTTTTTAGTCTAGCAGCACGTTTGCTCTCATCCTCCCGGTTACCTTCAGCATGCTGCTCCAGTCGCCGGAGGATTACTATGATCGATGGCTGCCAGGGACTTTTATTCGTGTATTGCGGTTTCTGGCTGCTATGCTCGCCCTGTTGGCCCCGGCGCTCTATATTTCATTCATCTCGTATCACCCCGGCTTGATTCCGACCAAGCTGGCGCTTTCCATTACCGAGACAAGGCAAGGCGTACCGTTCCCCTCGATCATCGAGGCGCTCATCATGGAGGTCTCGATTGAAATCTTACGTGAAGCAGGAATCCGGCTCCCGAAGCCGATCGGACCTGCGATGGGCATCGTCGGCGGTCTGATCATCGGCGATGCGGCCGTCAACGCTGGCATCGTCAGCCCGTTCCTGGTGATCGTCGTTGCCGTTACCGCCATCTCGTCCTTTACCATTCCGGTATACAGCGCCGGAATTACCCTTCGCATTCTTCGTTTCACCGGGATGTTCAGCGCGGCGGTGCTGGGACTGTTCGGCGTCGTCCTGTTCTTCCTGTTAATTTGCAGCCATCTGGTACGCCTGAAGAGCTTCGGCGTTCCTTATGTGAGTCCTATGACACCTTATAACATCAGCGAGTGGAAGGATTTTATTATTAGAGCTCCGCTCAAAATGATGAAGAAGCGGCCCGGTATGTTAAAACCAAATGATAGCGACCGAAGAAACTGAGGATATCCATGCAGTGAAAAGAGGTTAGAACGATGAGCAGTCCCAACACGAGTCCTAAAGAGAACATCTCCACTTCGCAAGCTGCCGTAATGGTTATCAACTATATGCTTGGGGCCGGTATCCTTACCCTCCCCAGAACTACCGTAGAAGCCGTTCGAACGCCGGACGCATGGATCTCCATCATCGTGTCCGGACTTATCGTTTTGGCAGCAGGCTGGATCTTAGTATCGCTGTGCAAAAGATTCCAAGGAAAGACATGGTTCCAATTTGTTCCGGAAATTACGGGCAAATGGATCGCATTCATCCTAAGCCTGCTGGTTATCGGATATTTCATTGTCATATCGGCTTTTGAGATTCGGATTTTGGCCGAGGTGACGGCATTATTTCTACTGGAGGGTACGCCCATATGGGCAATCGTCCTGCCCTTCATGTGGATCGGCCTGTATTTGGCGCTGGGGGGCATTAACTGCATCGCCCGCCTCTATGAAATCATACTGCCGATCACGCTTGTATTTTTGGTTCTCGCCCTCCTGCTGAGCAGCAATATTTTTGAGGTGGATAACCTGAGACCGGTGCTTGGATCCGGTATTATGCCTGTATTGCGGGGGATCAAGCCGACGCTTCTGTCCTTTACGGGCTATGAGATTATGCTTGTTGCCACAGCTTTTATGAAATTCCCCAAGAAGGCAACTAGTGCTGTGATAATCGGCATATCGGTACCTGTTTTGATGTATACCTTTACCGTCATTATGGTTGTCGGAGGGATGTCGATTGACGGCGTGGTGACGAGAACATGGCCCACTTTGGACCTGATGCGCAGCTTTGAAGTGCAAGGCTTGATTTTTGAACGGTTCGAATCCCTCCTGCTCGTCATCTGGATTATGCAGATTTTCTCTACCTATACCGTTACGCTGTATGCGGCATCCCTAGGATGGTCGCAAGTATTTAACAAAAAGTTCCGTCCCTTTGTGTTTGCATTGCTTCCTGTCATCTTCCTCATCGCGATGATTCCTAAAGACGTGACGGAAGCCTTCAAGCTCGGCGATACGGTCGGCTATGCCTCCGTCTTTCTGTTCGGAGTCATGCCGCTGATATTGCTGCTGGTCAGCTTGGCCCGCAAGAAAGGAGCGATGCCCAAATGAACAGAAGGGTCCGCCAAGCGCTGCGGGTTACCGCAGCCATGCTGCTTGTCCTTAATACCGGATGCTGGAGCAGCCAGGAAATTGAAGACATGAGCATTGTTGTAGGACTCGGGCTGGATGTCGCCAACGAATCCCGATTCGAGCGCGATATCACCAGGCAAGGGGGAACCTATCCGAAGAGGAATGTGGTGACTGCGACGGTGCAGATTGTTCCCCCTATCTCAGGTCGTGGCCAGAGGCAGGGCCAAGGCGGTTCAGCCGGGTCACAAGGTTCCAGCATGGCCTATTTGAACGAAAAGCTGACGGGAGACTCCATGATCCAAATTTTCCGCCAGTTCTCGGTTCGGAGAGACCGTCCGCTAATCGGAGACCATCTCAAGGTAATTGTCGTTGCATCTGAATTGGCCAAACAATACAGCTTGGAGCAAATCTTCGATTTCATCCTTCGCGATAACGCCATACGTCCAAGCTGCCTTGTCGTTGTCAGCCACCGGGAGGCGATCGAGGCATTAAGCTCGACAGAGCCTGGAGAAGTCCCCGCCTTCTACTTGACGGGACTTGTCGATAATCGAAGCCGGTCCAACAAAATCCTTCCTCCGGTGACGCTGATGAAGCTGGACAGCACCCTGCAGTCGGGCACCAGCTTTCTGCTGCAAAACATGGTTACGTCTAATGGCGAGCACAAATTTTCGGGAGCCGCCATTATTAAAGGCAGCTCCAAGAAGTGGATCGGAGAATTAACTCAGTTCGATGTGGAAGGCTTGTCTTGGATCAGGGGGGAAGTCATGGGCGGAGCGCTTAAGGCGTACGCACCTGCCGGGTATACGGTTACCTATGAGCCGAGGAATTCCAGCAGCAATATCACCCCCAGAGTTAAGGATGGCGACATTTCCTTTCATATCAAAATCAGGTCGGAAGGCCGGTTAATTGAGGACTGGAGTTTTCCGGAGATCCCCTCCACCGAATCCTATCTGAAAGAAATGGAGAAGGTGTTCGAAAAACAAGCCTCCAAGCAAATCGATCAGGTGCTGCACAAGATGCAGCATGTATACCATGTCGACGTTGGAGGATTCGGTGAACAGCTTCGGATCAAGCATCCAAAGCTGTGGAAGCAGATAAAAGATCAGTGGGATGATACCTTCAGCCGCATCCCGATCACCTATGAGCTCGAGATGAAGATAACGGATGCCGGATCATCCACGGATTGAGAGTGCGAGCGCGGAGCTGACAAGCCCGCGCTCGTTGACGTTCTGCAGATGCTCAGATCCCCTTATATCAGAAACATCGCTACAGCCGTTGTGGCCGCAAGACCGATCAGCACAGGCTTCAGATTGCGTCTGGCCAGCTCGAACGGACTGACGCCGCATATAGCTGCCGCCGGAATAAGGGCCCAAGGAATCAGCGTGCCGCCTCCAACCCAGATGGCAGCCACCTGGCCGAGTGCAGTCAGCGTCTCGGCGCCGGAGCCGATCGCAGCAGCGAACAGCTGCGCAACCGAACCGGCCAGCGAGATCCCGGAGAAGCCGGAGCCGTCCAGACCGGTAATGATGCCGGTAATGGTCAAGGTAACCGCACCCGCCGCACCATTGAGCGGCACCACATGGGCAAGGGCAACCCCCAGATCGTTCACGATGCCGTGCGAGGCGGATGGCAGAACGGTTCCGAACAACTCCGCGAAAGCTGCATCGCCCAGGTAGAAGAAGGCCGCGATCGGGATCACGGGCCCGAAGACTTTGAAGCCGAACATAAGACCCTCGATTAAATATGAGGTGACTTTCTCAAGTCCCCGGTTACGGTGAGCGATCAAGGTAATGGCACCAAGAATGAGGACGGCCGTGCCGCCAACGAGAGCGGTTGCATCCCCTCCCTGCAGCTTCAGGAGGAACATCGCCGCAACATCTGCAGCGAACAGCAGCAGGATCGCAATCGCCAGCCATTTCTTCATCCCCGGCGATATAACCGCCGTCGCATGCTCCTCATCCGAATGGGTCGTGAGCGCATCTCCCGTGCTTTTAATCGTGACGAGTCCATCCCGCCAAGTGCCGTTTCTTAAATCCCTTCGCATCATCCAGAACGCGGTCACGGTTGTAACGGCTCCCATCACGATAACAAGCGGCACGCTGGCGGCCATGACACTGGCTACGGGCAGCCCTGCCGCATCGGCCGTCAGCTTCGGTGCTCCCTGGATAATATAGTCGCCCGATAGCGCGATACCATGACCGAACAGATTCATGGCTACCGCGGCCCCGAGGGCAGGGAGTCCGACCCGAATCGCCACCGGCAGCAGAACGGCGCCGATTAACGCCACGGCAGGCGAAGGCCAGAAGAAGAAGGAAGTGATCATCATAATGATGCCGATCCCCCAATAGGCCATCGCCGGCGTGCGGAGAAAGCGCGTTAACGGCGCCACCATCGTCTCGTTAATCCCGGTCTTGATCAGCACCCTGCTCATTGCCACAATAATGGATATAATCATGATCGTGCCCATCAGCTCTTTCGTTGCATAAATGAACGATTGGAACACGCCCGAGACCGAGCCGCTGAGTGTCTCCGTCGCCAGCAGGCCGAGCGCAAAGATGCCGGTCACGCAAATCAGCGTCGTGTCGCGGCGCCGGATCAGCAGCGTCAAGATCAGCACGATAAACGCCAGGTACACCCAGTGAATCGCGGTCAGTTGAATTCCCATATGCCGTCACGCCCTTTCCAGGCAGTTGGTTTATTTGTGACTACATCTTATGCATGGGCCTGGGCAAGGGTTCAATGACCCGTACGACCGGACGTTTACGAAATCTGCACGATGCGTATGGTATATTGAATGCGAGCGGTGTTTTGCGAGGAAAGGAGTTGAATCGATGTACACCATTCTGATCGTGGAAGACGATGAACGCATCGCGGATAAATTAAGCTCGGCCATCTCCAAATATGATTTTAATGCACGCATCATTGATGATTTCAGCCGCGTCATGGACATCTTTACGGATACGAAGCCGGATCTGGTGCTGCTGGATGTTAATCTGCCGAAATACGACGGTTTCTATTGGTGCCGGCAAATCCGAACCCAGTCCCACTGTCCGATTATTTTCATCTCGGCACGCGACAGCGGCATGGATCAGATCATGGCGCTGGAAAACGGGGCCGATGATTATATTACGAAGCCGTTTGACATGGAACTCGTTCTGGCCAAAATCCGCAGCCATCTGCGCCGTGCGGTTGGCGCTTATGCGACCGGCCAAGAGGAGGAACATACCGTTGAAGGCGCCGGTCTCATCCTGTATCCGGAGCGATTCGTCGTGGCCTATGGGGACCGGTCAGCCGAGCTTACCCAAAAGGAGACGGCCCTGCTGATGATGCTGATGGAAAAGGACGGCCGCGTGGTCAGCCGCGAGCGGCTGCTGGATCTGATGTGGGAGGATCAGCATTTCATCGATGACAATACGTTAAATGTCTATATCACAAGGGTTCGCCGCAAGCTTCGCGAATTGGGCGCCGGAGACCTCATTGAGACCGTTCGGGGAGCAGGCTACCGGTTCGTGACGGGCAGGGAGCCCTTATGAGACTGTTCCTGCGGGAGCATCTCCCGCTCATCTTGTTTTTTACCGTGCAAATGCTGCTTGTCCCCCTCCTGTATTGGCTTACCGGGGAGGGCAGGCCCTTTGCCATCGTGCTGTACGGGATTCTGCTGGGCAGCGTCGTGCTGCTCGCCTATCTTGCGTACCGTTATCTTTCCCACCGCACGATGTATCAGGAGCTTTCTTCCGAGGATCTTTCGGAGGAGTTCTCCAACCCTCCCTTGGGTGAAGCGCCCCTGCCGGAGGCGATGCATGAGCGGATCAGCCATTATGAACGTTTATATCGCGAGCAGCTGTACCGGCATCAAAGCCAGACCGACCAGCATCTCGCCTTCATGAACCGCTGGGTGCATCAAATGAAGACCCCGCTGTCCGTGATTCAGCTCACTCTCGATGAAGTCGGAGAAGCACCCGCCGAGCATATTCGGGAAGAGCTCGAACGGATACGCAAAGGCCTGGAAATGGTGCTGTACACCGCCCGCTTAGACCGGTTCGAGCAGGACTTCGCCGTAGAATCCATCGGACTCCGTGCCGTGGTAAGCGAATCGGTCGTCGAGAACCGCAGGCTGTTCATTCGTAAAGGCATTACGCCGGTGTTCCAAATCGATGATCAGATCTCCGTCTATACGGATGCCAAATGGTTCAGGTTCATGCTGGGGCAGATTCTGACGAATGCCGTGAACTATTCGGGCAGCCCCGGTAAGAAGATTCATTTGACAGCCGAAGCGTCAGGAGCATTCGTTAAGCTGCACATATGCGATGAGGGGATCGGCATCGCGCCGGAGGATATCAACCGGGTGTTCCACCCCTACTTCACCGGAGAGCGCGGGAGGCAATACCATGAATCCACCGGCATGGGCCTTTATCTTGTCCGTGAAATCGCCCATAAGCTTGATCATTCCGTACAGCTGGAGTCCACGCTCGGTGAAGGAACCACCGTTACCTTGACGCTGCGCCGAGCTGATAACCAAGGCACACCTCGAGACTAGGTGTGTCTTCTTTGTATAGGCATAGGATATCGTGAGATCCATCGTCTAAAGAATACGAACAAAAAATACGAACATAACCTTATGGCAGATGTAAGCTCCGTTTCACCTAAATCCATAGCAGGGCCAGGGCAATATGCGATAGAGTTAGGTTACACTAAGAGGATGTTCAAAAAGCCGTCTTTTGATCACGTAGGGAGTCAAGAAGTAACTCGGCATCGAATCTTGAATTCAGCCGGGCCTTCCGGTGCTCACGTACCCAAAACGTACGCTCCGCTCCTCACTCCCTAGCTTCATCCAACCTTCTCGGTGCTGAAAATCCGACTTTTTGAACTCGCACACTAATTAGGCATATAGAAAGGAGCTTACGGGTTATGGCTATTCTTGAAGTCACAGCATTAAACAAAGTATATACGGGCAAAGTGGCGACACAAGCTCTTACCGATATTCACCTCACCATCGATGAAGGGGAATTCGTCGGCATCATGGGCCCTTCGGGCAGCGGCAAAACCACGCTGCTGAACATGGTATCCACCATCGATCGGCCAAGCTCCGGCGAGGTCAAAATCGGGGGAAAGAATCCGTACACCATGAAAAAGGGCGAGCTTGCCCACTTCCGCCGGAGACAGCTCGGCTTCGTATTCCAGGATTTCAATCTGCTCGATACGTTAACCGTTGCCGAGAATATTGTGCTTCCGCTGACGCTGGACCGTCGTCCGCTCAAGGACATGGAGAAGCAACTGCAGCAGACCGCCTCGCGGCTTGGCATCCGCGAAATTCTCAATAGACGCGTATACGAGATTTCAGGAGGCCAAAGGCAGCGTACCGCGATTGCCAGAGCGATCATCGGCGCGCCTCTGCTGCTCCTTGCGGATGAGCCGACAGGAGCGCTCGACTCGAATTCCTCGCGGATTGTGATGGAGTCGCTCGCCGAGATCAATGAGCGGGACCGTACCACCTTGATGCTGGTTACGCACGATCCTTTGGCCGCAAGCTATTGCAACCGCATCGTTTTTATTAAGGACGGCAAGCTTGCCGCCGAAATTCACCGCGGCGAGAACCGGCAGGCCTTTTTCCAAAAAATCATCGATACGCTATCGTTCTGGGGAGGGAATACAAGTGAACTTTCCTCAATTCGCGTTTAACAACGTCCGGCGGAATGCACGTCAGTATTTTGCCTATCTCTTAAGCAGCTCGTTCATGGTCATGATCTTCTTTACCTATGCCGTATTTATCTATCATCCGGCTATCGAGAATTCGCCAATGGGCGCCATGACGCGTACGGGCATGACCATTGCCACCGTAATCGTGTATGTGTTTGCCTTCTTGTTCGTGCTGTATTCGATCAGCGTCTTTCTGAAGTCGCGGAACCGGGAGTTCGGTATTCTTACGATCCTCGGGGCCGAAGCCAAACAGATCAATTGGCTGATTTTCCTGGAGAACACGCTCATTGGCGCCATTGCCATCATCACGGGCATTGCCAGCGGAATGCTGTTATCGAAGGTGTTCTTGCTCATCAGCACCAAAGTGATTGATATGGACGAGCTGCCGTTCTATTGGCCGGTCAAAGCGATCCTGCTGACCGCCGGTGCGTTCGCCGCGCTGTTTCTCGTCATTTCGCTCTTCACCTTGCTGTTTATCCGGAAGAATCAAGTTTTGGAGCTTCTCAAAGGCACCAGCAAACCAAAGACCGAACCGAAAGCCAATCTGTTCCTGGCCCTCTTGGGCGTGATCCTGCTCACCATCGGCTTTTCCGTCCTTCGCGTCAAGGAGTTAGACCCTACAGGACTGATGATTGCTGCGGTTACCGGCATTCTGGGCACGTATTTCTTCTACTCCCAACTATCCGTATGGGTGGTTCGCATGCTGCAGCGAAATCGCACGACCACTTGGAGAGGGACGAACCTGCTATGGATCTCCGAAATGAGTTACAAGATCAAGGACAATGCCCGCATGCTGTTCCTGGTCACGGTTGTCGTGGCTCTGGCCTCCATGAGCACCGGCTTCGTGCTGGCCATGCAGCAATCGATTCGATCGGTATATTTGGATAACCCCTACGCGCTTAGCTACACCTACTACAGCAATGCCGACGAGACTAAGGTGCAGGATGAGTTGGCCCTGATTGAACAGCGACTCCAGTCAGAAGGGCTTAAGTATAAACGTGCGGAGGTCGAGACCATCTACTATCGCTTGTCAGCGAATGGGGAGGACTCCTTACACATCATGCCGCAGTCCCAATACGATCGTTTGGCTGCCATGATGAATACCAAGCCGGCTGGGGCACTCGGCGAGAATGAAGCCTTATTGACGGAAACCCCGAATGCAGCGAAGAAGAGTAAAGGGAAGCTAATGGAAGCGGATATCGATTTATCCGGTCAGCCCTACTCATTCAGCTTGGAGAACCGCACAGACCGGATCGCGGCTTTGGTGTATAGCGGCAGATTGATGGTCGTTACGGACACCATGTTTGAAGAGCTGCGGAGCGGGGATAAAGCAAATAGAATCAGTGTGAATCATACCTATCCGTTTATTTTTCCCGGTTCCCAAGGGCTCCCCCAGAAGGACGATCCTGAAACCAAGCTCGGCCAAGAGCTGTCGGAATGGAACGGTAGCGCAATCAGTGAAGGTTATATAAAATCCAGGGCGGAGAACTATTACACCAATAAACAGGCCATCTCATTATTCAGCTTTATCGGGGTGTTTGTCGCCTTGATCTTCTCGATTTCAACCGCCAGCTTCCTGTATTTCAAGCTGCACACGGAGCTTTCAGCGGACCAGGCGATGTACCGTTCCCTGTCCAAAATCGGACTCAGCGCCCGGGAGATGAATATCTCCGCAACAATTCAGATTGCCGTACTGTTCTTTATCCCGATCTTGGTTGCCTCCGTGCAGTCCTTGGTCGTGCTCGGTCCCGTTCTTGGATATCTGGATGCTCCGTATGTTAGCGGTCCTGTATTGGCGGCCTCATCGGCATTCTTGGCTGCCCAAACGATCTATTTTCTAATCGCCAGAGCCCGCTATATTAAAGCTGTGAACGGGATGATGGTGTGAGCATGCCTACTGAAATGAACGAAACTAAGAGTGGGACCTATTGGACCCTCGTGCCGATTCGCAAAAAAGCAGGAAACCCGTAGGCCTGAGGCCTATAGGTCTCCTGTTTTTTCTTGTAGATGCCGCCCAGTGATCATGTAAATCCCAAGTATTATCGTCCATATAAACACAGGGCCTGCGGTGACCGGGTAGATGATCACACTTAATTTCGGAAGCAGCAGTGCAACAGGTATCCCAATCGCTCCCCACCATCCTGCTGCTACGCCTATCCATGCCAAGACGGGCTTCATATTGCCTCCAGCAAGCAGCGCAAGGCCAAGCAGGCTTACTCCGATCCAGGCCAGCATCATGGCAAAGTCGCCGGCCATAATGCCGAAAGCAAATAATCCCACACCCAAGGCGGCTGTCCCAGGGTCCTGCACCGAACCCCACTCCTTGGCCAGGACCGGAAGAACGGTTAACTCCATCGCAAGTACGAGCACCCATATCGTGATCGCCGCAATGAACAAGCGGGATGCCAACATCGCAGCAGGGCGCCTGCCGGCGACGGCCTCCCCGAGCGACAGTCCTCCCAGCCACAATAATATGGCCGCCAGCATCAGGCTGTGATCCCATTGCCAATAGGTCAGCATGTCCGGAATCATCGATATGACATGGTGCCCCGTCCACGGATCCGTAGCCGGCGGGTGCATCAGCGTAGCTGTAACAAACAACGCCCCGCCCAATAAAATGCTGATTCCTGCATAACGGCTAACCCGCGATGCATCCTTCCATTTGCTCATGAGCGGTTCCCTCCTTGCTTCGTCGTCTACCTATCCTTATACTTCCCGCTCCGCGTTGAAACTAGAAGCTTAAGATTTCCTTGCGGACATTCATTCAGATTTACGTCATTCCACCAAAAACGGGCCATTTACGTCAGCTGAAGAGCAGGATATGATATCGTTATCCACACGGTTGAAAAACCTAAAAACACAAGGAGGCGGCATATCGGATGATGAAGATCAGCGCTTTTGCCAAGGTCAGCGGACTGTCCATCAAAGCACTGCGCTATTATGACGAGCTGGGCCTGCTCAAGCCGGCCCATGTGGATGAACAAAGCGGATACCGTTATTACGCCGAGGAGCAGCTTCTGACCGTCAAGCGGATTGCCGCCTATAAAGAGCAGGGGTTTACGCTGGAACAGCTTAAGCCGTTTTTGGAAGAGAATATAAGAGCCGATGCCGTAAGAGACAAGCTTTCCGAGAAAATGAAGGAGCTTCAGGAGACGGTGCGAAGTCTCCAGCTGCAGCTGGATGAGGTAAACAGCAGAATGTCCCGCCTGGAGCACATCGAGACGGGGGATCCCGCGGAATCTATCCGAATCCGAAAGGTCCCGTCTCAGCGCGTCGCTTCGATTCGTGACCAAGTCCCCCGCAGCCAGCTTTGTATCCTGCTTGATGAAATTACGAAATATGCCGCTCTTCAAGGCGAGGAGGAAGCCGGACAGCTTATCATCCTTTGGCATGACGACGCAGGCGGGAATGCTGATGTGGCAGACATTGAGGTCGCCCTCCCTATAACCAGGGACATACCTTCCAATGGCCGGGTGCGAGTGAATGTCCTGCGGGAGCTGCAAACAGCCGCCTCTCTTCTCCATCATTGTGATCCGTACGGCTATAGCTGTCCCGTCATACCCGAGCTCACGGCATGGATTTTGTCCCAAGGACTCGTTCAAACGGACCGGGAGCCGATCCGCGAAATCTATCTCACTTCGGATAAAGATATTTACGGCAGGAAGCGCCCTGCGGAACTGCTTATCCCCTTGCTAGGTAATGCCGAGTAACCCATCCATATCGTGATAGAATTCCGGAGCGGGCTTGGATCAGCCTTCATCGCCTCAACACGTACTTGGAGAGGTAGTAATCCGGCTTGTTTTTCATGAAAGCTCAAAAAATGCTCCCCCCCTCTTGACTCTCCCCTTAACAGGAGAGTGTACAGTAGCTTTAAATCAAACAAGAGGAGTGGGATTTTCATGAAACGATTGGAAGATAAAATCGCATTGGTTACAGGCGGAAGCCGAGGAATCGGCAAAGGAATTGCGCTTCGGCTCGCGGAAGAAGGGGCACTGGTCGCTATTCATTACGGAACGCGCAGGGATGCAGCGGAGGAGGTTGTCCAGGCCTTACGGGATCAGGGCGGGCGGGCTGTCGCCTTAGGCGCCAACCTGAAATCGGTAGACGGAGCCAAAGGGCTTATTCATTCACTGGAAGAGGAGCTGCTTCGCATCACGGGAGACACCCGTTTCGATATTCTGGTGAATAACGCAGGCATCGGAACCTCAAGCACCTTCGAAGAGACGACCGAGGAGGGCCTTGACGAGCTCCTTGCCGTTAATGTGAAGGCCCCGTTCTTCCTGGTTCAACAGGCCCTGCCTCTCCTGCGTGACGGCGGTCGCATCGTCAACATCTCCTCCGGCGTGACGCGGATCGCCTATCCGCATATTATGGCCTACAACATCACAAAGGGCGCGATCAATACGTTTACCTTGCATCTTGCCAAGCTGCTGGGCCCGCGCGGAATTACGGTGAACGCGGTGCTTCCAGGGATTGTGGACACCGACGTGAATGCATCCTGGCTGCACACGCCGGAAGGACAGCAGCATGCCGCGGAGATGTCCGCGCTTGGCCGAATCGGTCAGCCGTCCGATATTGCGGATGTCGTGGCGTTTCTTGCATCAAGCGACGGGCGCTGGGTAACGGGACAAATGGTTGACGCAACCGGCGGTTCTCATCTGTAACTGTGTAGAAGGGCTATCCTTGCTCGGCAGTAACGCCAAGAAGGATAGCCCTTATGCTATATTCTGCTGTTAATTGGATCTGTTAGTATGCTGCTCAATCAAGGCAGCTCTTTCCCTCAATTCGTTGTTCCATCGGATCCGCCCATCCGCACAACCGACTTTCGCTCCGGGTCCCAGCGCAGTGACAGATCCGCATCTTGCACATGCAGGCCTCCCACCCAATTGTCGATGGTACCGGTGCAGGCACCAACGGTCTTCCCGGCTAATACCTCCCGGCCCAGATTTGTCACCTGCAGCATCCGGTCTTGGAATCGCGGGGCGACCTGCTTGAAGTCCGGAAACGGTGCTGTGCCATCAATAACCAGCAGCGGGTCCGGCCCTTCCGTCATCCTCGCGAGGTAATACCAGAATTCCAGATCCCCCATGCCGAGCATATGGAGCTGGTCACCTACCCTCCGGAATAACTCATAAGGCTGATGGACTCCATTCGCTACAGCATCTAACGTCGTCTGTTCGATGATTCCAAGTCCATTACTCACAGAGGGCAGCCGTGCAAGATGCGCTTCAAACGCAGTCCTAGCAAATGGCAGCGCCGAGGAATCCACCTCCAGCATGTGTTGATGTTTCTCCGGCAGGTCCGAGGTATAGGCTTCCCACAACATGCTGCCGAGCGTAAGCTCGTCTTCTCCAATCGCGTGCCATGTGCCCGATAAAGTCTCGAGCTGCTCCGTGCTGAGCTGCCCCAGCCCGCGAAAAAGCTCGATGCCAGGATATGCCCCAATGCACAGCAGGCTCAGCTTCGTTTTTCCCAATGACTGCCCCTTAAACCAATGCAGCAAATAAGCTAGCATGGTCTGATCAAACAGGTCATGCTCAAACCAGAGCACCACTTCATCATATTTATGAAAATCCCGAAGCTTCCTCTCCTGCAACTCGCAGGTCTCGATATATTCCTTCTGCGGAATCCCGAGCGTTTGCTCCAAATAGTGAGCTCTCGTTCTCCGATGATCCGGCTCGTCCATCTTCGGAAAGACCGGACCAAACGAATAAAGCTCTCTCCACACCAGGATATCTCCTTGAATGTTCCCTTGCTTCAGCTTATCTCCCACTGAATCTCCGTTGACAATATGCAGCATATGCCTGCCTCCCTCATAAAGATCGGTGAACACCGATACAAAGTCGGCTACATGAAGCGTGTTCTTCAGCTTCCGCCGGGCATCAAAGAGCCGCTTTTTCAAAGCCGCCAGGGATATATTCAAATATTGCGAAATCTCCTGCAGGCTGTAGCCTTGAAAATAATAGAGCTGGACCGCAATCCGCATGCCCGGCGGCAAATCCGCGATCGTGGCATGCAGCCGGCCGATCAGTTCTTTCTTTTCCACAACCGTCTCCAGGCTCCGCTGGTCGCCAGCCGGCAATTCCATCTCATGCAGCGGTAACGTCTGCAACTGCTTGCGGCGCATGTCCCTGTAGCACTGCCGCTCAACGATCACTTTGAACCATCCGGGAAAACGCCGGGGATCCTGCAGTTTATGCAGATTTGCAAAGGCCTCCGTAAACGCCTCCTGCACGGCATCCTCCGCCGAATGGGGATCCTGCAATTTATCGTAGGCCACGGCCAGCGCCATGCCGGTAAAATGCCGGACCAGGTTTTCCTGGGCCTCCGGACTGCCCTGCCGGGCTTCCTCAATCCACTGAAACACGTTCACCTAAACCTCCTTTCCCGGTGTCTCTATCCCTTAAGTGCCGATCTGTGTGCAAAAGGTTACCTCTCTTCAAGAAATTATCGTCTGAACCGGATGGATAATCGATCGGAAATTCTCCATCGCCTTCGACGGCGCTTCCGAAACATGAATACCCCCGTACGCTTGACATTAACCTAACACCTGTGTGATGATACTCATCAAATCATCTTGTTCTCTCTTCCATTCGAAAAAGAGCTGCGCAGATGATTTCAAGAACAACATACCACACGGCTAGGAGAAGAAATAGTAGCTTATCTTTCGAGGTCCAAGCGAACCGGCGAATGGTGCGAGGCCCGGTACCCCGGAATAAGTGAATGGATCTTCTCGCTTCAACCCCAACCTTCGGCTAATGCCGGGGCAGTAGGCCTTGACGACTCTCCTCCGTTATCATGGGAGATATGACAGGAAGCATGGCGTTGTCCCCCTTCCCCATTCCTCCCGTGTCATGGATAAGAGCGGCTGTACGGTCGAATTCGGGTGGTACCGCGGAGTTACACTTCGTCCCATAGAGGGATGAGGTGTTTTTGTGTTGTTCGCAAACGATCAGGAGGTGTGTTATGAAACGATTATTGTCTGGCATCAAGCCAAGCGGGGATTTGAATATTGGCGGGTATGGAGGCGCGCTCCGTCAATATGTGAAGCTGCAGCATGAGTATGACTCCTATTTCTTTGTGCCGGATCTGCATGCAGTGACCGTCTATCAGGATCCCAAGGAGCTGCATCAGCGCTCGCGGGACATTGCCGCGCTGTATATCGCATCGGGGATCGATCCCGATAAAGCGACGATTTTTCTGCAATCGCAGGTCCCTGAACATGCCCAGCTGGGATGGTTGCTGGAGACGCAGGCGCATTTCGGCGAATTAAAGCGGATGACCCAGTTCAAGGAGAAATCCGCCGGGCAGGATACGGTTAGCTCTGCCCTGTTCACGTATCCGGTCCTGATGGCTGCCGATGTGCTGCTCTATCAGGCAACGCATGTGCCGGTCGGTGACGATCAGAAGCAGCATCTGGAGTTGACCCGCGATGTGGCCGAGCGGTTCAATAACCGGTATGGCCGCACGTTTACGATGCCCGAGCCGATCATTCAGGATATTGGCTCCCGCGTCATGGGCCTTGACGATCCGTCCAAGAAAATGAGCAAGAGCAATCCGAATAGAAATAGCTGCATCCACATGATGGATACGCCAGAAGATATCCGCAAGAAATTCTCCAAGGCCGTTACCGACTCGGACGGACAGGTCCGGTACGACTGGGAGAATAAGCCGGCGGTCAGCAATCTGATCGAGATTTATTCCGTATTCTCCGAGGAGGAAATCCCCTTCATCGAGAAACGGTATGAGGGCCAAGGATACGGTACGTTCAAGAAAGAATTGGCCGAAGTGGTCATCGAGAAACTTCAACCGATCCAGGAGAAGTTCCATCAAATCGTGAATTCCTCCGAGCTTGATCGCATTTTGATGGACGGAGCGAAGCGTGCTTCCGAAACCGCAGGCACAACACTGCTTGCCGCCAAGAAAGCGATGGGATTCGTCACGTTCTGAAAGCACCGCAGGGCGTCCCCTTGGTATCTGCATCCTGCTATTAGGATTGAGATCAAGGGGCGCCCTGCACCATTCATCCATTACATCGTGCCTTATCCACCGTCAATAACCTCTTATGAAGGCCCACTCCGTAATCCAGTAATCCATCGTACAGTTTCCTTTTCCATGTGCTATTTCGGGCGCTCATCCACTTATGTTACGATGCCGCAACCGACTTTCCTTTATCCGAGCGTTTTCCCTTCTTCACCATCGAAGTTAAGAGCAATACCAAGAAACCGCCGGCGATGGCCCATAGTACCGTACGATTCGCCGTTTCGGATGCGGACCCGTCAAAATACATGACTTCCCGGAGCGCCGAAGCTGCAAAGCGAAGCGGTGTCCACGAATACAACCAATCCTGCGTGGCCTGCGGCAGAAACTCCGGCGCCATATTGAGAAGCGGCATCGAGAAGAACATCAGGAGCACCAAGATCCCCATAGCCGGAAGTCCCAGCCAGTTAAGCAGAGTGGACTGCAGGAGGAAAAAGGCAGATCCAGCCAGCCACAGCATCAGCCACACGCCGCTCCCGTTCGCAAGCTCCATGCCATACCAGGAGGAGGCCATCCACACGAGGAAACCGGAGGCCAGACCAACCAGCAGCAGGCCGGAAGCCCCCTGCAGCATGATGGCAATCCCCCTGCTGCTCCCATTAGCCGTCGTTTTCTGCAGCGCCTGGAATAAGGACAAGCTAATGATCAGGCATCCGATCCATAGAATTTGCGTCAGCAGCCCAGGCGCATTGCCGCTTGCGTGATTAGCTCCGACCGGGTGGACAATCTCCTCTTGAACCTCAAATGGGGTTAGCAGCGCCTTAGCCGTTGCCACCGGCAGCACCTCCGTCCGTGAGCCGATCATGTCCAGCGTTTGTTTGGAAAGCTCCGCGCCCGCCATCTTCAGCACCTGTCCAAGTATTTGCTTGACCACGGCGGACGCTTGGGCATTCATGCCCTCATTCACCAGGATGTGAATGACAGCCGGTTTGGGAGCCGGAGATTGAAGGGTCAGCATGCCTGTGCTGAGATTCTCCGGAAGCACCAACGCCCCGTAATATTTCTGCGCATCCATCCCTTCTCTAGCTTCCGCCTCCGAAGCTACGACCTCCCATCGAATGGGCAGCTGCGTGTTCTGCTCCAGCATTTCCTTCATCTTCTCCCCAACAGCAAGCGTCTCCCCGTTCGGAAGCGCTGCAGGCTGATCCAATACGACCAGCGCCACGGGCAGAGCTTTCGGCTTTGCGCCTACGATCGAGCCCATCATGGCGACGCCGAAGACCGTCAACACCAGAAGGACAACCAAGGCGCCAACCCACAGCATTTTTTGCCTTAAGAACACCATATCCACCACTCCTCATTATAATGAACAAACTGTTGATTAATGATCACAACGTTAATTATAATGAGGAAAGAATGCAGTTCAATCATCAGCTTTATTCCGAGTGTGCATTACTCAACATGAACAAGATAGGTGTTCATTAAATGGATAAAAACATCGGTTAGGGGGGAACACGCTTTGCCTAGAAAAACGGACCGCAGGCAGCTTCGAACGAATCAGCTGCTGCGTAAAACGCTGTTTGAGCTTATGCAGGAAAAGTCCGTCAACGCCATCACCGTAACGGATATAACGAACCGCGCGGATATTAACCGGGGGACGTTCTATCTTCATTACAGAGACGTGCCGGATATGCTGGAGAAGTTGAAGGAAGAAGTGATGGCGGAAATTCGTCAAATCGTCCTCTGCATCGACCCCAGAGACACAAGAAATTATGCCGAGAAGGGAGAGCCCTATCCGGAATCCGTCCAAATTTTCGAGGTCCTCATCAAGCATCGAGACTTTCTTAGGGCCATTGTCGGGCCTAATGGAGACATATCCTTCGTCCGTGACTTCCGACAATTCATGACCGAGAATATGTATGACAAGCAGGCCTTTCGGATGGCAGCCAAGGATAGTCGGATCCCAAACGATTATCTGATTGCCTACATGGCCTCGGCCAACATCGGGCTCGTCATCCACTGGATCGAGTCGGGGATGAATCTGTCCGCAGAAGAGATGGGCGCACTGATGACGCAGCTGATCAATTACGGACCGCTTATCACATCCGGCATCGTGAGCAAGGCATAACGAAGAGGGATCCATCCACTGGATCCCTCTCTCTTCTATGATACATGTGCCGCTCTCGGCCCGCGATATTATAAGCGCTTCACGCGGGTTACGAAATCCATGCTCAGCGATCGCCATAATATGCGACTGGGACAGGCAGCTGCGAAGAACTGCATGGTGCGTCGTCCAATCGTCTACAACATGCATCTATCACTATATCGAAACAGCCGCCGGCTATTTAGTTGCTCCTGAAAAAGTCGATTTTCAAAAATAGTTTCGGGTTGCTGGCTGGGTTGTGAGGGGGAACTTTCCCTAATGATCGGTTTCCATGTTCGTTTTGGAGCATTTTTGCCGCTCTTTGCAGGTTGTGGGTCAGAATCCCGAAGCCGACCCAGCATTTTGAGCCGACAAAGCCCCGATACCTGCTGCGGTTCAAACCGTACTTCCGCTTGAGAAGACTAATCTTCGCTTCTCCAGCTGCACGGTAACGCTGCAAGTCTTTGAACCATAATTCGTTTTCGTACTCGGATCGGGCAATGCCTTTTTTGCCCTTTCGCGGCAAGCTAGCTCGCTTCACACCAAGTTCGGTAATGGCCGTTTCGTTCTTCTTGCTTGAGAAACCGCGGTCGGTCGCTACAGCTTGCGGCGCTTTGCCGAATTGCTTGATATGCGCCTGTACAGCGGGAACGAGCAGTTCATCATCCGAGGGGTTCCCCTCGTAGACAGCGTAGCCGGTCACAAAGCCGCTTTCCGTCTCGTCGATTCGCACCTTGTAGCCGAACTCAGTTCCTTTGGCCAGCTTACCTTTCTTAATCGGTCTTGCTTCCGGGTCAAAGAAACTGACGATCCGATCTGCGATGATTCGATTGCCGGAAACGACCTGTTTGGCTTGTTCCAACAACTTGCCGGTTAGCGTGACCGCCTCGGTCAGTTTGGTTTTACTTTGTCGAAGAGCAGCTTTGCCCTTGTCTTGCAGTTTCTCGATAACGGCTTGCGCCTTGTTCACAACGTTCTCGGCTACTTCGATTACGCTCCCAGTGATCCGGTCAACTTCTTCCCAAGATTCACGGGTGCGGCGACGTAGAACTTTCGCGATGGACAGAATCTTTTCCTTGATTTCTGCCGTACGATCTTCAAAGCCTTGAACAGTGTGGGAGGCGACTTTCCGGATTTTCTGAATCGTTCGAGTGATGACTTTTACGCCATCTTGCAACAGCGTAGCGTCTGTCGGGTGATGGATGTCGGATTCCACAACCGTCGTATCCGTGCGCAATTTGCGGGTTTTCAGAACGGCTTTTTCCTCACACTGCTTTACGAGTGCGGCATTGATGTCTTCGACGATCTTGTCGCCGTAGCGTTTGCGGGCATAGATGAGCGTAGACGGGTCGGGCATCGGTTCGTCGATGGCAAACCGGCAGAACATTCGCCATGTGATGCTGTCACCGACTTCCTTCACGAGTGACTCGTAGCCCAAATTGTATTTATGCTTCAGGACCATAAGACGGATGTACTTTTCAATTGCAAGCGTAGGACGGCCGCTTTTCTTGCCTTTCGGGTGCAACTCAGTAAACGGTTGAAGAAAACGGTCGTCGTCCAGTAATTGATCTATGATTGCAAGCTCGACCGGCAACTTTCTAACAGATTCCGGGAGAATGGCATCCCAGATGGTCAATTGCTCGTCTCGAAGTTTCAACATTTTCTTCACCTCTTGGAAGGATTCCCGAGGGCTTCTGTTGAACTCCTATAGCAAAGGAATTCTTCCCTCGGGGTGTGGAACTTTGTTATCTCGTCAATAACAATTTCCATTTTGAGGTGCTGAATTCCTTTTAATTATGCTCAAAACACCCTGACTTTTTCAGGGGAAACTATTTAATCATCTGCTTCACGAGCTCGCGGTTGCGCTCCTTGAACACCTCGTTGTGCGACGATACCATCGCGCTGCGGTGCGCCTCCGGCTCGATAAAGCGCTTGGCGCTGTTGACCGCATTGGCCGCATCCTGGAACGCGCCGGCAATCAGATGCAGCTTTCCGTCGTAATGCAGAATATCCCCTGCGGCATACAGTCCGGGCACGGAGGATTGGCAGTGTCCGTTCCCGGCAATGTAATAATCGTCCACGCGTTCGATCCCAAGCCCGCTGTTCTCAAGCAGGGAAATGTCGCGTTCATAGCCGTGGTTGATAATGACTTCGTCGACCTCAATGACATTTACCTCGCCGGTCTTGCTGTTCGTGAGTTCCACCCGCTCGATTGTTTCGTGGTTCTCCGAAGCGATCAGCTTCGTAATCTGCGTATGGAAAAAGCAGCTGGCCGAGCTGTTCAGCAGCTGCTCGACCTGGGCCTCGTGGCCGCTCAGCTCTTCTTTCCGGTAAGCCAAGTATACCTTCTTCGCGACCGGCTCGAGTTCATTCGCCCAGTCGATGGCGGAGTTGCCGCCGCCGGATATAATCACGGTCTTATCCTTGAAATGCTGCAGCGATTTGACGGTATAGTTGAGGTTCGACACCTCGAACCGTTCGGCTCCTTCAATCTGCAGCTTCTGCGGATTGAGAATGCCCCCGCCAACGGCAACGATGACCGTTCTCGAGAGGTGGGTGCCGGAGTTCGCGGTATGTAATTCGAAGATCCCTTCCTCGTTACGGGAAATGGATTCCACCTTCTCATTCAGCAGCACTTCCGGACTGAAGGTCAGGCCCTGCTGAACCATCTGCTCGATGAGCTTGGCGCCGGTAATCGGAGTCTGGCCTCCGACATCCCATATCATTTTTTCCGGATAGACGTGAACCTTCCCGCCCAGCACCGGCTGGTATTCAATAATCTTGGTCTTCATTCCGCGAAGCCCGCTGTAGAAAGCCGAATATAAGCCAGCCGGCCCGCCGCCAATAACCGTCACATCAAAAATTTCGTTCCCTGCCACGAATTACACCTCCGGGATATATCGGTAAAAGGTTATGTCCATAACCTATACTTGGACGTAAATGATTATCATTATCATTTAGTATACGTTGCCTTCATTTATTTTACAATCGCGGATTTTATTTTTTTCGTTTTTTTATGATTTTATCTATATATAGTAATCCTATTCGGATTTTAGCTATATATTGAACAATAGTGTTGTGTGCATGAAAATTATTTAAATATTCCATGAAGATACTTATTGACAAAGAGAGGTCCCCATATTATATTATGGCTGATATTGAGAATCATTATCGTTTAAAAAGCGAACTTTCCCCAGGAGGTGAACCTATATGATTCGTCTTTGCACAGATCGATTAACTGTCGGTTACGGTGAGAACGTCATATTAGACCGGCTGAACGTCGATATTCCCGATAAAAAAATCACAACGATCATCGGTCCGAACGGCTGCGGCAAATCCACGCTGCTGAAGGCAATGACGCGCATTATCCCGTATCAATCCGGGGCCGCCATTATCGATGGTCAGGAAATCGCGCGCATCAATACGAAGGAGCTGGCCAAGAAGCTGGCCATTCTCCCCCAAACACCGGAGGGTCCGGGCGGATTGACGGTAGGTGAGCTGGTGTCCTATGGACGCTATCCCCATCAGCGAGGGTTCGGACGTTTAACGAAGCAGGATATGGAGGTTATTGACTGGGCGCTTTCCGTCACCGGAACCCAGGATTATAAATATCGTTCCGTGGATGCCTTGTCCGGCGGCCAGCGGCAGCGGGTATGGATCGCGATGGCACTCGCTCAAGAGACCGAGATGATCTTCCTCGACGAACCGACCACCTACCTGGATATGGCTCACCAGCTTGAGATTCTGGAGCTGCTTGAGCAGCTGAACGTCATGCAAGAGCGCACCATCGTGATGGTGCTCCATGATCTGAACCAAGCGGCCAGATTCGCCGATTACATCATCGCTATGAAAGACGGAAGCGTTATTCAGGCCGGTGATCCCGAGAACGTCATCTCGCGCGAGGTGCTGAAGAAGGTATTTAACATTGATGCGGAGATCGGACGCGACCCCCGCACCGGCAAACCGTTATGCATCACATACAATCTATTAAGAGGAGAGCAAGAACATGAACCCCAATTGGAAGCAAAACCTGAACTTGAGGAAGCTGATCATCCCGTTTATCGCGCTGCTGTTCATTCTTAGCGCTTGCAGCAGCCAGCCGAAGGATACCGGAAGCAACGGAAGTGGGACCGCTGCGCCGGAAACTCCAGCAACCAACGACAAAGACAGCGCCTCCGGCACGATTACATACCAGTCCGAGAACGGGCCGGTCGAGGTACCCGCTAATCCGCAGCGTGTTATCGTACTTTCCACCTTTGCCGGGGACCTGATCCATCTTGGCGTCAATATGGTCGGCGTCGATTCCTGGTCCAAGTTAAATCCCGCGTTTGCCGACAAGCTTAAGGATGCCGAAGAGGTATCCGATGAGAATCTGGAGAAGATCATTGAACTGAACCCGGATCTCATTATCGGACTATCGACAATCAAGAACGTCGAAAAATTGAAAGAAATCGCTCCTACCGTTACGTTCACGTACGGCAAAGTCGATTACCTTACCCAGCATCTTGAAATCGGCAAGCTTGTGAATAAAGAGAAGGAAGCTCAAGCCTGGATCGACGATTTTAAACAGCGTGCGGAGAAGGCCGGTGAAGAAATTCGCGCCAAGATCGGTGAGGACGCGACCGTATCCGTAATCGAAAGCTTCGAGAAGCAGCTCTATGTATACGGAAACAACTGGGGCCGCGGGACTGAGATTTTGTATCAGGCCATGAAGCTGAAGATGCCTGAGAAAGTAAAGGAAACCGCGCTGAAGGAAGGCTACTACGCCATTTCAACCGAGGTGCTGCCGGAATTTGCCGGCGACTATATCATTCTCAGTAAGTTCAACGATGCGGACACCTCCTTCCAGCAAACCGATACGTATAAGCAAATCCCTGCCGTCAAGAACGGCCGCGTATTCGAAGCGGACGGGAACCGGATCTATTTCAACGATGCGACCACGCTCGAATACCAGCTTGAGTTTATTACCGAGCATTTCTTGGGCCAGAAGTAAACTGCCCATCATCCAAACTTAAGGAAAGATGATTCCATGACTAAGCCTACTCAGCGATCCATCCCTTTCTCCGTCAAGCTTGTTGCCGGTCTCATCGCCTTTGCGGCCATGTTCGTCATTGCGATGGTATTCGGAGCGGCGGAGACCAGTATAAAGGACGTGTGGCTCGCCTTGGCCACCAAGGCCGAAGGCGAGAAATTGTCCGTCCTGAGAGATATCCGTCTCCCCCGCGAGATTGCAGCCATCCTGGTCGGAGCCGCGCTGGCGGTCTCCGGCGCGATCATGCAGGGCCTTACGCGCAACCCGCTGGCGGATCCGGGCCTCTTGGGCCTCACCAGCGGCGCCAATGCGGCGCTCGCATTCACGATGGCCTTTATCCCCGCGGCCAATTATTTCGGCATTATGGTGGCCTGCTTTATCGGGGCCGCCGTGGGGACCATCATGGTGTTCGGCATCGGCGCGATGCGCAAAGGCGGCTTCTCGCCGCTCCAGATGGTGCTTGCAGGCTCCGCGGTCTCGGCCTTTCTGTACGCCATCGCCGAAGGGATCGGCATCTATTTTAAAATATCCAAGGATATCTCCATGTGGACGGCAGGGGGCGTCATCGGAACGTCTTGGGGCCAGCTTCAGACGATCTTCCCGTTCATTCTGATCGGAATCCTGATTGCGATCCTCTTGTCGAGACAGCTGACCATCCTCAGCCTGAGCGAAGAGGTGGCGACCGGGCTCGGACAAAATATCGCGGTCATCAAATTCGTTTTATTCGTGGTTATTATTCTGCTGGCCGGCACATCCGTAGCTCTGGTGGGCAATCTGGCCTTCCTCGGCTTAATGGTGCCCCATATCGTCCGGGGGATCGTCGGCACCGATTATCGCCATGTCATTCCGATGTCGGCTACGGCCGGTGCGGTGTTCATGCTGTTTGCCGATACCGTTGGCCGGACGCTGAATGCCCCGTACGAGACACCGGTAGCCGCGCTGATTGCAGTCATGGGCCTGCCCTTCTTCCTGTTTATCGTGCGTAAAGGAGGGCGAGGAATGGCATGATCCATCCATCATTAGTGAAAAAGCAGCGAATTACGTTTCTTATCCTGTTCATCCTAACCGTGTGCACCGTCCTGGTAGGTTTAGGGCTAGGGTATTCTTCGGTCAGCTATGACCGGATTATTCCGACCCTGCTTGGACAAGGAAGCTTCAAGGAAGAGTTCATTATTTTCTCGGTGCGTCTGCCGCGCATGTTGATTACCCTGCTGGCCGGAATGGCCTTGGCGCTGTCCGGCGCCATCCTGCAGAACATCACGCGCAACGACCTGGCGGATCCCGGCATCATCGGGATCAACTCGGGAGCCGGCGTCGGCGTGGCCGTGTTCTTTCTGTTCTTCCCGATCGAGGCCGGCTCCTTTATTTACATGCTGCCCATCGCCGCCTTTATAGGAGCCGTGCTGACTGCGGCATTCATCTACATGTTCGCTTACCGGAAAGGCGAAGGCCTTCAGCCCGTCAAGCTGGTGCTCACCGGTGTCGGCTTCTCTATGGCACTCTCCGGCGTCATGATCGTGCTGACGTCGTCGGCTGAACGAGAGAAGGTCGACTTTATCGCCAAATGGCTGGCCGGCGGCATTTGGGGCACGGACTGGCCGTTCATTCTTGCGCTGCTGCCATGGCTGATCGTCCTCGTTCCGTTCACGCTGTATAAAGCGCAGCGCATGAATCTGCTCGGACTCAGCGATCCGGTCGGCATCGGCGTCGGCGTGTCCATTGAACGGGAGCGGATCGTCCTGCTCCTGGCCGCCGTAGCCCTGGCGGGATCCGCCGTATCCGTGACCGGCGGCATCACGTTCATCGGTCTGATGGGCCCGCATATTGCCAAGGCGCTGGTAGGCCCCCGCAATCAGCTGTACATTCCGATTGCGGTCCTGATCGGAGGCTGGCTCCTGCTGCTGGCCGACACGATCGGGCGCAACATCGTGGACCCCGACGGCATTGCGGCCGGCATCATGGTCGCCATTATCGGGGCACCGTATTTCGTCTACTTGCTGTTAAAGCGAAGTTAATCGTGCCTAAACCTTAATAGGAAAGGCTTTAATTTAAGCCCATCCCCTGAATTGTAAAGAGCCCTGAAGACATTTCACGTGTCCTCAGGGCTTTATTCATAACGGCTTATTCATGAGTCACTTTCTCCCCTTATTCGCCGCTTCCTCCAAACGGCGGAACCGTTTGAGATCAGCCTTTCGTACAGGCAGCGGCTCATGGGCCATCAGCCTGACCACCGCGACGATCAGCAGCAGCAGAAGCACCGTAAACGGCAGCGCCGCGATCAGGGAGGCGGTCTGAAGCGCCTCTAGTCCCCCGGCATACAGCAGCACGCCCGCGATGCCGGCCATCAGCGTACCCCACACGATTTTGACCATCAGGAAAGGGTTCAGGCTGCCGAAGGTCGTCATACTGGATAGAATATACGTCGCTGAATCTGCTGATGTCACCAGAAACGTCAGAATCAGAATGATCGCCAGCACGTTCATCACGGAAGAGAAAGGCAGCTGATTAAACAGCTGGAACAGCGCCGAGGTGACATCCGCATTGACGGCTGCGGCTATCCCGGTATTCTCATGCAAGTCATACCAGAGCGCGGTCCCGCCGAATACGGCAATCCACAGACAGGCGATGAGCGGCGGAACGACCATAACCCCGACAATAAACTCCCGCACGGTCCGTCCTCTGGACACCCTGGCTACGAAAGCACCGACATATGGTGACCAGGCAATCGCCCAAGCCCAATAAAAAATCGTCCATTCCCGTACCCACGAGCCTTCGGCGTATGGCTGCAGCCGCAAGCTGTACGACACGAAATTCGAGATATAATCGCCCAGCGCCATGGTGAAGGTCTCCAGAATGAATACCGAGGGCCCGGTGACAAACACAAACAGCAAAAATATGAGCGCCATCGCCAGATTCAAATTACTTAAGTACTTGATCCCCTTATCCAGGCCAGTCGTGGAAGAGATCATATAAGCGACAAAAATAATCGCCAAAATCCCCAGCTGAAGGCCAACACCGTTATGAATCCCCGTAATGGTATTCAATCCGCCGCTCATCTGCAGCACCCCGAGCCCGATCGAGGTCGCGATTCCCATCACGGTAGCAATGACCGCCAAGATATCAATGCTATTCTTTACCGCCGGCCTGGAGCCGGTTACCGGTTCGAGGGCCGTGGATACAAGCCCATTCTTGCTCTTGCGGAACTGCAGGAATGCAATCACCAGCCCGACGAGGGCAAATACCGACCATTGACTGATCCCCCAGTGGAAAAAGGAATACCCCATTGCGACACGGGCCGCATCCACGCCTTGGGCCTCTACGCCTGCAAAGGGGGTTTTGAAGAAATGGCTCATCGGCTCCGCCACGCCCCAGAATACAAGCCCGACGCCGAAGCCGGCCGAGAACAGCATGCCGATCCAGGTGAAGAACGGATATTCCGGCTTTTCCTTCTCGCCGCCCAGGCGAATCGTCCCGTACTTGCTGGCGGCAACCCATATCAGAAAGATGATGATAGCAAAAATCGAGAGCAGATAGAACCACCCGAAATTCGTGGTCGTGAACCTATACAGATGTCCCGCTACTTCACCAAAGGCGCCTGGCATGACCGCCCCCAAAACAGCGAGCACCGCAATGATGACAGCCGAAACCGAGAACACGACATTTTTCAATATATTCTGTTTCACAATGCTCACCCCAACCTGCTTAGTCATCAATCCCTATACAGTATTTGTATTTAAACCGAAATTCATGTACTTAACCGCGGGGCGGGTGTGCAGGCTAGGGTCTATGGGAAAAAAGAAGCCTTGTTTAAGATTCATGCTCGTCCTTGCGCGATGCGATATATGCTTCACCCAGGTGAACCAGTGCTTCAAGGACCGGTTCAAAGCTTCGGCCGTATTCCGTGATCGTGTATTCCACCTTCGGCGGAACTCCGGCATAAACTTTTCTGCTGACGATGCCGCCATGCTCCAGCTCCCTCAGATGGACCGTGAGTACATGCCGCGATACATCCGGGATCGCCCTTTGCAGCTCGCCGAATCTCCGTGTTCCTTGAAACAGCTCATATAAAATGCGGGGCTTCCACTTTCCGCTGATCATCTGCAGGCCGACATCGGCGGGACAGCCGTAAACCTCGTCTTCATAAGGCATGGTGCTCGACAACCTTCTCTGTCATTTTTAGATGACTATGTTATGAATTACTGCGTACTTCCTGCGCAGCTCTTATTTCGATAAGCTGTGACTATAACCATCATAACGAAAGAGGAGATCCAATGAAATCACCGTTTCCAGACAAGCCTGTCCTTCGGCCGGAAGAGATGAATGCGGCTTTTGCCGACGCCTATAATTCAGGAGAGCTTAAACGGCTGCTTGCGCTGTATGAGCCCGGGAGCATTCACGTGCACCCAAGCGGAGCCTTGGAGATCGGTCTCGAGTCCTTCCGTGCGAGCCTCAAGGAGCTGCTTCAGCTTAGAGGCACCATGACCTCAACCAATGTGTACTGTATCCCCTTTGAAAATATGGCGCTTTTGCGTGCGCACTTCACATTGCATTCGACAGGACCGGACCGAGAGCCCTTGCTGCTGCAAGGCCATACCTCGGAAATCGTCAGGCAGCAGCCGGAAGGTCACTGGCTTTACCTTGTCGACCATCCCTTTGGGGCCGGACCGCTGGAGCTTCTCCCAAGCAAATGACATCACTTGAACGAAAAAGAAGCCGCCCTGACTCGTTAGACGAGCCGAAGGCGGCTTTTCGCTGCTGCAACATTCACTCTGTTATTCCTTCACGAGTTCCTTCGTGCTGCGAACCGTATCAATCGGCCGCACCAGCTGCTCGATCTGCTCCCGCTGCGGTTCAAGGAACGGCGGCAGCGACAGCTTCTCGCCCAGTGTCTCATACGGCTCGTCGTCCATGAAGCCTGGGCCGTCCGTGGCAAATTCGAACAGAATTTGCGGAGCGACGCGGGCATAGAGCGATTGGAAGAAGTAGCGGTCGACGAAGCCGGAGGTATGGAACTGGAATTGATCCAGCCGTTGAATCCAATGCTCCAGGACCGACCGGTCCTCGACCCGGAAGGCCGCATGGTGGACCGTACCGAACCCCTGTTGTGCACGTGGAAGTACGGCGTTATACTCGACAATCACTTGGGCGCCATTGCCGCCTTCGCCAACTTCGAACAGATGAAGCGAGCCTTCCTTCGCAATCTCCTTGAATTCCAGAACCTTCTCCATCATTTCCTTGAAGTATTCGAAATTCGAGACCCTGACGAAGATCGGTCCAAGTCCGGTTATGGCATATTCCAGCGGAATCGGGCCCTTCTGCCAAGGCGTGCCGGAGGCGATGCCTTCGTTCAATTCATCGGACACAAGCTGATACTGCTGATCGTCGAAGTCGACGAAGGAGAGTCTTTTTTTGCCGAAAAGCTCTTGAATGCCTTGGTGCTTCACCTTCATCCGGTCAAACCGCTTCACCCAGTATTCCAGCGCCGCATCGCTCGGCACGCGGAACGAGGTTCTGTAGATCTCATCGGTTCCGTGCGTGCCCTTCCGGATGCCGGGAAAATCGAAGAACGTCATATCCGTTCCCGGGCTTCCCGTATCATCGGCAAAGAACAGGTGGTATGTCTGGATAATCATCCTGATTGACCGTCTTCTTCACAAGGCGCATCCCCAGGACATATGTGAAGAACTCATAGTTCTTCTCGGCGCTGCTGGTTATGGCTGTGACATGATGTATTCCTTTTAATCCATTCATGGTTTCTATTCCTCCATCTCATATGTTAGGCAGTGTGTACAACACGACAACGATTTATTATTTCTAATTCATATATCTTTAATTTAAGATAATTGTAGCACGGATGCGATCTGCCGTCAACATGAACACCGAAACCAATTATATCGTTAAACAAAAAATAGATGACTCCTGCCCATTACCGGTACAGGAGTCATCTTGAATCCATTGCCTTGACACATTCTTATTCTATTTATACAACCCCCGAATTGGTCAGCCTGATCACGGGCAGCAGCTCGATTCTGCGGTTCGTCTCCTCATGATACAGCCAGCCGTCTTGAACGTGATCGACAAACAGGATTCCGTTCAAATGGTCAATCTCATGCTGCATGCACCGGGCCAGATAGCCCTCTCCTTCCAAAATGACCGTCTCGCCCTGCCGATTGAGCGTCTTCACCTTCACGTGGTCCGCCCGCTTCACATATCCGTAGTAGCCCGGATAGGACAGGCACGCCTCGGGCCCTGTCTGCTCCCCGTCCATCTCCACGATTTCAGGGTTGATGAGCTCGATCAGCCCTTCGCCGCAATCCATGACCAGCAATCGGCGCAAAATCCCGATCTGGGGCGCGGCAAGACCAGCGCGGCCTTCCTCATCATACAGCGTCTCCACGAGATCATCCAAAATTTTCAGTGTTCTTTCATTCACCGCTTCAACGGGCCTCGCCGTCTTGCGCAGAATGGGATCGCCAAATGGCACAATCGGTTTTACCGCCATGGTGTTACGCCTCCTTTATCTTTGAAGGTGTTGGTGTATGGACCCATAAGTCGCTCGGCGTACATTCCAGTGCCGTGCACAGGGCATCCAATGTCTCCACCTTCATCTGCTTGGGCCGGACCGACAGCAAGGCACTGATGGAAGCCGCTGAAAGACGGTAGTCCGCCTTCTCTTGCAGCAGTCTCGCCAAAGCTGCGCCCGACCAGATTCCGCGCTGGGCCATAACGCTTCGCAGCATCCATTCAAGCAAATGCTCCACCTCCCCATCCAACATTCACAAAATATTAGGTATTACCTAATTTTATTAGGCAGCGCCTAATTCGGCAACCCCAAAGTCATCTTACTCCTCACACAAACGGGCTTAGCCATTTAGGAAGCAGTCAGCCAAGGCCGATCTACTGTTCCTGAGCACCTTCGTCAATAGCACAACACGCCTTTTTGATATACACTGAAAGAAACAAGCCGAATACATAAAGTGTGGTGACTCCTTTGTTCAAAATTATGCTGATCGAAGACGATGCGACCCTGTTCCATGAAGTCAAGGAACGTCTGACCCAGTGGTCGTACGACGTATACGGAATCCATGATTTCGGGAGCGTGCTTCAGGAATTTACGGCCGTGCAGCCGGATCTGGTGATCATCGATATTCAGCTTCCGAAATATGACGGCTTTCACTGGTGCCGCATGATTCGTTCCCATTCGAACGTGCCGATTATTTTTCTGTCCTCGCGCGACCATCCGACCGATATGGTCATGTCCATGCAGCTTGGAGCCGATGACTTCATCCAGAAGCCGTTCCACTTCGAAGTGCTTATCGCCAAAATTCAAGCTACGCTCCGCCGTGTGTACAACTACAACACCGAACGCACGGAGCTGAGAACCTGGCGCGGAGCTACGGTCGAATATGTGAAGAATATGGTTACGAGCCCTTCAGGGGCCGTGGAATTAACGAAGAACGAGATGTTCATCTTGAAAATGCTGATTGAGCGCAAAAATCAGATCATCAGCCGGGAAGATCTGATCAAGAGCCTATGGGACAACGAGCATTTCGTCAGCGACAACACCTTGACGGTGAACGTGAACCGGCTGCGCAAAAAGCTGGAGCCGCTTGGGCTTGACACCTATATTGAAACCAAGGTCGGGCAAGGCTATATGGCAACGGAAGAGGTTCATTCATGATCCGTGCCTATTTGAGAGAACGGCTGAGCTGGATTCTGCTGTTTGTGTGCCTGCAGGTGCTGCTCCTGTTCGTAGCCGCGATCGACAACGCCATTCCCTTCCAGCCGATCCTATACATCGCCTTTCTGTCCACGCTGGTGTTCATCGTGTTTCTGGCCGTTCGCTACAACCGGGAGACGAGGGTCTACAAGAGCCTGAAGGCGTGGGACGACACTTATGACTTGGCCGCAATCGATCATCCGGAGCTTCCGTTCGAAACGCTCGCTATGGAGATGCTCACGCTGCAGACTGAACGCTTCAAGCGTGAATCCTCCATGCGCCGCATGGAGATGGAGCAGGAGAAGGACGAAATCATGTCCTGGATTCACGAGGTGAAGACTCCGCTGACCACGATGCAATTAATCATTGAACGCATGGAGGATGAAACGCTTAAGTCCCGGCTCATGTACGAATGGCTCCGCATCCACCTGCTGCTGGATCAACAGCTGCATCAGAAGCGCATCCCGTTCATCGAGAACGATCTGTTTATCGAAACCGCGCTTTTGGAGCCGATCATCCACAATGAAATCCGGGCGCTCAAATCCTGGTGCCTCCAAAAGGGCATCGGCTTTGATGTCTCCCTGAAGGTTACGGAAGTGCTGACCGATGCCAAGTGGCTTGGCTTCATGATCCGGCAGCTGCTGACCAATGCCGTCAAATACAGCGAAGCTTCGGACATTATCATTGAAAGCGTCCTGGTCGATGGCCATGCACAGCTGACCATTCAGGATTTCGGCCGCGGCATCGATCCGAAGGATTTGCCCCGCATTTTCGACAAGGGCTTCACCTCTACGACCCAGCACCATGACAGCGCGGCAACGGGCATGGGCTTGTATTTGACGCAAAAGGTAGCGGATGCTCTCTTCATCCGCATCCACGTCGTATCCACGCCCGGAGAAGGGACTATCTTCACGCTCACCTTCCCGAAGAAGAATGAGATCGTCCATATTACCGGCATGTGACAACAATGTCACATGCTTTTGCGCTTTGTTCGCCGAATCGAAGGAAAAGCCCTGCCTCCTCCTTTATGATAAGGACAACAAGGAAATAACCGGCGGCCGATCGGTGTGATGAATGCTCAGGGCGCATCGGCCAGGTTATTTTCCAGGGGAGACCCGGCTGGGCTTTCTCTAGCGCTGAGCTCTAAAGCCCCCCGGTATCCATACGACAAAGGAGTGAAGAAAAACGTGGCCATTCTTGAAGCACATCAAATCCATAAAAGCTACGGCAACAAATTCAATAAACAGGAAGTTCTGAAGGGCATCGACATCAACGTGGACAAAGGAGAATTCGTCAGCATCATGGGCGCCTCCGGTTCCGGGAAAACCACGCTGCTCAACGTACTGTCCTCTATCGATAAAGTCAGCCTCGGCAGCATCAAAATCGAGGGCAAGGAATTCACCGGCATGAAGGAGAAGGAGCTTGCAGAGTTCCGGAAACACCACTTGGGCTTTATTTTCCAGGATTACAATCTGCTCGACACCCTGACCGTCAAGGAAAATGTCCTGCTCCCGCTGTCCATCAAGAAAGTATCCAAGAAGGAGGCCGATCAGAAATTCCAGCGCATTGCGACAGAGCTTGGAATCTATGACCTCAAGGATAAATATCCGAACCAAATTTCCGGCGGTCAGAAGCAGCGGACCTCGGCGGCGCGGGCGTTCATCCATGATCCGAGCATTATATTCGCCGATGAACCGACCGGGGCGCTGGATTCCAAATCGGCCTCGGACCTGCTCAACAAGCTGAGCGATTTGAACCAGAAGATCCACTCGACGATCATCATGGTGACCCATGATCCAGGCGCAGCCAGCTACTGCAGCCGGGTCGTCTTTATCAAAGACGGTCAAATCTATACGCAGCTGAACAAGGGCGAGCAGTCGAGACAAGCGTTCTTCAACGATATTATCAAAACCCAAGGCGTGCTGGGCGGTGTGCAGCATGAACATTAATTATCTGATCTACCGTAATTTGAAGAAAAATATTAAAAATTATTATCTGTACGTTTTCGCGCTGATTTTCAGTGTCGGCTTGTACTTCTCCTTCGTTACGCTGCAGTACGATCCATCCATGGATGAAGTGAAGGGCTCGGTGAAAGGAGCCGCCGGACTCGGGGCCGCCTCGGTGCTGCTGGTAGCAATTGTCGCCATCTTCCTGCTCTACGCCAATACGATATTCATCAAACGCCGAAGCAAGGAGATCGGGCTGTTCCAGCTGATCGGGCTCACCAAGGGAAAAATCTTCAGGATCCTGAGCGCGGAAAATCTGATCCTGTATTTCGGCTCGATGGTGATTGGCGTTCTTGCCGGCTTCGCCGCTTCCCGGCTGATCCTGATGATTCTGTTCAAGGTGACCGGCGTCGAAAGCGAGGCCACCCTTAGATTTTCCAGCCAAGCCTTGATCCAGACGGCCATCGTATTCGCCGCCATCTACATTCTGATCATGGTCATGAATTTCACATTCATTAAGGGACAGAGCATCCTGTCGCTCTTCCGGGTCGTATCGACCACCGAGAACCGCGTCCGGAAAATGTCGGTTGGCGAGATGATTCTCGGGCTGCTCGGCGTCGGGCTCATCCTGGTCGGTTACTATGTATCCACCAAGCTGTTCAGCGGTGATTTCACAAACATGAATGAATTGTTTATGGCGATGGTCTTCATTCTTGGGTCGGTCATTATCGGAACCTACCTGTTCTACAAGGGATCGGTCAGCTTTATTTTCAATCTGATCCGCAAGAGCAAGGGCGGGTATCTGTCGGTGAACGAGGTGCTCTCGCTCTCCTCGATCATGTTCCGGATGAAGTCGAACGCCCTGCTGCTCACCATTATCACAACCGTCTCAGCGCTCGCCATCGGGCTGCTGTCGCTAAGCTACATCTCGTATTATTCGGCGGAGAAGTCGGCGCAGCAAAGCGTTCCGAATCATTTTGCCATCGCGGTACAGGACGATCTTGCAGCCTTCACGCATGCGCTTGCGGAGGCGGATATTGAATTCAAGCAGACCGATCGGGACGTGATTCAGGTGGACGTCGACGTCTCCAGGATTATCGGTTCCAGCTTTGAAGAAACGGGACAGACCGGCTCCATGATCATCGGGGTCATCAGTGATGAAGGAATTAAAGACGTGGACCTATCCCCGGAAGAAACGCTGTTTACGGGTTCAAGCGATGCGATCCAGCAGTTCATGTCCATTCAGGCCACAGGACAGATTGAGCTTAGCGGAAGCAAGGAGAGCATTCCGCAACAGCTGATCGGAACGAACAAGGACTCCTACATCTCGGTTAATTTTTCCAACGGCGGCCTGCCGACCGCCATTGTCGACCAAACCGTATTTGAACGGTTAATGCAGGATCTCGATCCCAAGATCCAGAAGGGAACGACTGTCTACCATGGCATCGATATCGTAGATCCAGCGGCCATCAATCAGGCGAACCAAGTATACATGGATCTGGGGATTGGGGAACATCCCGGTAATTTCTCCCAAATCGGGATGATCACGGACCAGAAGATCAACATGGGGCTAATCATGTTTATCGTTGGCTTCCTTGGCCTAACCTTCCTTATTACTTCCGGTTGTATCCTGTACTTTAAGCAGATGGATGAAGGCGAGGAAGAGAAGCCGACCTACACGATTCTGCGTAAGCTCGGGTACACTCAGGGAAATCTGCTCCGGGGCATTCAGTTCAAGCAGCTCTTTAACTTCGGCATTCCGCTGATTGTGGGATTGTCGCACAGCTACTTTGCGGTTAAATCGGGCTGGTTCTTCTTTGGAACCGAACTTTGGACTCCAATGGTTATCGTCATGCTGCTGTACACGGCGCTGTATTCCATCTTCGGCCTGCTGTCCGTGATGTTCTACAAGCGAGTCATTAAAGAGGCGCTTTAAGTAGGGGAACAATATACAAGCAAGTTTGAGGGTTCTTCGAGCGTCTGGGTTTGTTCAAGTTAATAGAATGAAGAAGGTTAGCTAAATCATATAGAAAGCCAGTTTCGGTTGAGCCCGAAGCTGGCTTTATTTTCGCTTGAAGGTTCATTTTTTCAAGTTAAGAATCATTAGAAGCGGAGCGTTCCCCTTTATCCCCTGACTTCAGCAAACGAAATGGGATTAGAGGAAACCCGGGGATAAGAGGGATCGGAAGTACAATCCGCATGTGCAGTGCTGAGAACACCCCTCCTCTAACATTACCAATCCAGCGCCCTGCAGCTCTTCTGCAGCTTGCGGATGTAAACAATCTGGCCGATATGATAAGCATTATGTGTTGCAGCGTTGCTGATGATCTCCCACCACTTGGCCGGCTCCGGAAAACCGCTAACATCCTTCTCCAGGGTATCTGCAGACTCGGACAGCAGCGGCTGCCATCCCAGTAAAACCTCCAGCAGTCGTTCCCTTAGCTCGGCAAACGTCACATGATCCGGAAGGAGAAAGCTGAGATCATTGTCTTCAATTGCAGGCACCGCATCCATACGTCCTTCCCTGTACCGGGTCTGCCACGTTTCATTCCAATAGAGCAGATGCTGAACGATCTCTGCAATGCTGTGGCTGTCGTTCGCCGGCGTCCAGAACGCCTCGTCCTCCGTCAGATCCCGGGTGGACTGCTGGAAGGGAATATACCAGCTCGGATCATTCGCACCCGCGAGCAGCTGATTTCTTAACACGTCACTTGCATGCGCCATAAATGCCTCACTCCTCCATGAAAAAAATAAATGGACGCACAGACAATCATTATTCATTGTATAACAGGTCATGTGTGCGGTGATCGGATGAAACGACTATAAACGTTTTTTCCTGAAGAGCTACCACTTAAGCCACAACCCCCTTGTTTACTTTCCTTATGCATCCCGGATAGGACATGGGGTACAACAGAAAAAGCCTGCAGATCTGCTCCTTACGGAGGTTAATCTACAGGCTTAAGACGGCTCTAAGTGGGCCAGAGAGTGTTTAATGGCGAGCGTCTGGAACTGGAACCTTGTCGTGCCAAATCCAAGGCCAAGGAGCCGTCACCTAAGCTTCTCTGAATACGAATCTTGGTTAGGCAGCCGTTCGGGCAGCCTTCTCTCGGCTTTCTCGTTTCCCGACGAGGAAATAATACAGAATCACCGACAGCGCCAGCAGGACCGCTATGGTCATGTACATGCCCCGGAACCCTGCCAGCGGCGTAAGGAAGCCAAGAAGGAGCGGACCGAACCCGATGCCGACGTCCACAAAAATGTAAAAGGTCGATGTTGCAAGACCGATCCGGTGCGCCGGAGAGCGTTTAATGGCGAGCGCCTGGGAGCTGGACTGTGTCGTGCCGTATCCGAGGCCTACGAACACCGCGGACAGCAGAAGGGTTATTCCATGATGTGCCAGACCGAGCAGCAGGATCCCGATCGCAAAGGATACGATAGCCGGATACATCACAACATTCGCTCCCCGGTGGTCAAACCAGCGTCCGGTAAACGGCCGGGACAGAATCACCACGATCGCATACACGATGAAGAAGTAGGTTGCCGCTTCCACCAGCCCGATTTCCCCCGCAAAGATCTTCAGGTACGACAAAATGCTCGAATATCCAAAGCCCATCACAAAGCTTATGATCGAAATCGGAAGCGCCTTGAGCTCAATGAAGTTGGATAGCCGGAAGCCCTTCATCTCCCGTGCCTGTTCGGCGGTGAGCACCAGCTTCGGAATGCGCATGAATAACGAGGATACCAATGAGAGCACGCCCAGGATTGCACAAAGGACAAAATTGCCTGTCATGGAGGCATGCTCCAGAATCATAAGTCCGATGAAAGGGCCGATTGCCGATGCAATGATGATGCTGACACCATAATAACCTGTCCCTTCACCCCTTCTCGAGTTTGGAATCAAGCTCGCGGCAATCGTGCCGGTCGCGGTAGAGGCCAGCGCGAAGGCCAGGCCGTGGAGGAAACGGACGATGAGCAGCACCGCTAAGCTGTTAATGATGAAATACAAACCGATTAAGACGCTGAATGAGACCAATCCGGTCAACAGCAGCGGTCTTCGTCCGACCCTCTCGATAATGCTGCCTCCGATCAGCCGCCCGATCAGCGCCCCCACCACGAAGATACTGGAAGCAAAGCCGGCCATTCCAGTCGATGCATGGAATTCCTCAGCTGCATAAGTGGGCATAATAACAACCAATAGATAAAAACAAAGAAAGAGCAGGAAATTGACGCCGAACACAATCAAAAAGTCCTTGCTCCATAAACGATCTTGGGAGTTTTCTTGCTGCAAGTTAATCACCTTTTCTTATAATGTTATCCCTGACTGTCTCCATGACACGGATGACGCTGGCTTGTTCCTCAGCGGAGACACCTTCCATAATCTCCATCTCGTAGTCATCGAATAATTGACGAATCTGCAACGCGACATCGATGCCCTTACTTGATAAACGGATTCGCTTCTCCCGCTTGTCCGATGCCGGGATCTGCTCCACATAACCCAGCTTGATCAATGCGTTCACCGTTCTAGTCACCGTGGGCTTCTCTACATACAAAACTTTGGACAATTCCACCAAGGTCATCGATTGGTTCGCGTCCAGATAATACATGATCGACCACTGGGCATAATACAGCCCAAAAACCTCGAGCCGCCGGTTCAGTTCATTGACGAACGGGCGGTACAGTCTGAAGTACTGCTGAAAAAAATGTCGGTGGGTGCTCATGGGGAAACCTCCATCCAATTGGTTACTCAAGGTAACTATTTGATTATAGAGTAGTGTTCCGAAAATGTCCAGACATAATGTCTGGTATTCTGATCCTTTTACTCGACGATGCATCAGTTCACCTAACAATGCCCATCGACCGTTTTTCAACACAGGTTATTCAGAATATATTCAGATTTATATGATTTAATTGGTATATTCCATCCGTCTTCTAGACAGATATTACAGGATTTGTGTGGTGAGGATGAATTGACGTTATCGGAAATACAACAAGAAGCGCTGGAACAGGCCAAGAAGCATGGGAGACTTGTCCGCTGGAAGAAAGGCGGATACTGGACGTATGATGGTGTCTTGACGAAGGCAAGCGGTGATTCGCCATCTGTACCCAACTTGGAATGGTATTGCCGAACCAATACGATTTTCGCGCTTGTTAGGCGCGGGTACATTACAATGGATAATTGGAGCAGCTGTTCGCTCGTACAGAAAAATGATTGAATCCAAGCACCTGACTTGAAATGGCTTCCCTTAAAGCTGGAAGCACCATATCTTTAAGCAAATAACCCCAGAAGGTCGAGAATCGACATCCGGGGTTCTATTTTTTATGGAGGACTTATTACTCATGGCTTGGTTTATTTAACTTTGCGCACTTTCTATTGATCTCTTCCTCATGGCTTTTTAATTCCATGTAACGGACAATCAGCTTATCGAACGACTGCGAAAGTGCGACAACATCTTGATGTACGAATTCAAGACTGCCGGCCATTCGCTCAAGTTCCCTCCTGAGATATTCGAGCTCGTCGGATACATGCTTCAGTTCGTTCTCTATAGAAACCATCACATCCACCCACCCCCATCGTAGCAAGTGATTTATGACAGCTGCCAACGTTTTTGCGGCAAACCTTCTCAAACAGAGAGTTGATCGCTCATTCCTAAACGAACAAACCGTTAAAGCATGCTCCTCTTCATGAAATGTTGAAGGCTACCCGATTCAGTTTCTGCAGCGGCGTCAGGTCAGCAGGGTTATCTAAAATAAACAGTTCCCTATTCAATCGTTGTCGCATGGCGGATCAGAGGTTTCCGTCGTATTCGGCCAATTGCAGGGATCGTGGTTGCATATGAGCGTCCACAACAGCCTCTGCAGCTTCGCGTCACCACCCTTTCGACGGGTTTGCGATAGATTGTACGAATTATGAATTAGGTTTAAATTTTAACTATCTGTCATCAGTGGCTTGCCTATAATTATAAAATTTTACTTTAATAAATAAAATACCCATAATTGGGTAATTAGTGCTTATGTATTGCCTATATCTTCATGTAAATTTTCTTAGGAATGCCCCTTTATGATTGACTCTCGTTTTGGCGTATATCTTTTTGATGAAAGTACGGACCGTGCTTTGACTGATTCCATAAATATCCGCAATTTCAGGCACGTTTTTATTTTCCAGCCATTCGTAGGCGATTTCTTTCTCGCGGTTTGTTAATTCATATTGGTCAAAGAGTGAGTAGGTCAGCTCTTTTTGTAGCATGGGATCCTTTTGGGGTAACTTTTTCTTCAATATTTTTGGCCAGATGTTCAATGAGGGGCAGTACAAATGTAACCTCGTGAAAGTAATGAAAACAGAGGCTGAGGTAGCCTATAATAACATGATTTATTCGTATTGGCGTGCAAACGCAGGACAGCTCTGCAAACAATTTATTGCTGTGCTCGGCGCCGATTACGACTGAGACCGATTGATTTTCCATGGATAACGCAATGGCATTGATTCCCGCCTTGTTCATAGCAGAAGATGTTCCGATTTTCAAATGATTTCTTTCAAAATAACCTTTTAACAGCTCCGTCCCGCAATAATCGATAACGGTTCCCTCTGGGTCCGCAATCACAAATAAATAAGGTATAGACAGCAAATCGTTCATATTCCTGGTTTCCTCTTGCAACAGATACAGGATTTCTTTTCGCTCGATCAGCCTTTCTTTAATTTCAGAGATGCTGAGGATATTAGGAAAATGATCGTTTACTTTCAGCAATGTTCTTTGGCCCATTATTTTCCCTTCTTCCTTGTTAAGAATAAGTGATTAATAATGAAATCGATCTCCTATTTATCGCCGCTGTGAAGATTCGGTAGCTCTTAGCGAAAAATAAAAAACCTCCATCCATGAAGATTACCATAGCAAAATAGGACGGAGGCTTCCGTCGTATTCGGCAACTGGCTGGCATCACGTATCTTAGCAGATTCGCATTAGCCCCTATAGCTTTGCGTCGCCACTTTTCAGTGGGTTTGCTATTATCGTACGAAACGATTCGATTGGTTTGCTGTCAAAGACGCTGCCGCATGAATATTCCTTGTTATCCGCTGAGAGTTGAACTGCTGTAGTTATACCGCGCTGCGGGAAATCATGTTCCGCATCATTCACCTCCTTTCAGGCAATTGACCGTAACTTTTAAGGAACAGGCAGTTACTGCAGGAGCCTCCCTATAAAAATTTGTGAACAACAAATAGCCTCCGTCAGCTTGTAGACATAGGTAGTAACTAGCAAGAAGTGACGGAGGCTTCCGTCGTATTCGGCAACTGGCTGGCATCGCGGTTCTATGCAGAACCCCATTAGCCCCTATAGCTTTGCGTCGCCACTTTTCAGTGGGTTTGCGATTATCGTACGAACGATTCAATTGTCGAAAGATACAACATATAGTTCTGAATGAATGACCTAATCAAACTATAACTTACATTGTTTTTCATTGAATATAGGCTTCATGACTCAAATTCCCGACAATTACCTGCTGAATTTTGTAATTTTTTGTCACAAAGTAACTAGCAGAGCGTGTAATATGTCAAAATAACCAGCTTCTCCATGATTTAAAAAAGCTTTGCCGCTTCGGCTGCCCGCCGAAGGCCTTCCTCAATGATTTCCTCGCTTCGATCCCGGAATTGATTATGCCCCTCAATGATAATCGTAGTAATGTCGGTAATCCCGAACACGTTGAGATGATTTTTTACGAAGCTGACCGCCATCTCGGATGGATCGCCCTCCGCATAGATCCCGCCTCTAGCATTCAGCAGTGCTGCTTTTTTGTCACCCAACAGACCGACCAAGCCCTGCTCCGTATATTTGAACGTTTTACGCGGATGATGCATGTAGTCCAGGTAGGCATGCAGCACTGCAGGAACCGTCAGATTCCAGAGCGGGAAGGCAAACACCAATTTGTCGGCGGCAAGAAATTGCTCCAAGTGCCGGTTGACGATGTCCCGAACGGCCTGCTCTTCCTCCGAAAGCTCCATGCTCATGGCTGACTTGAAATTCCCGCTAATCATAATGTCGTCCAGAAGGGGAATGCGTTCCCGGTACAGGTCGACCTCAACCACCGCATCATTCGGATGTGCCTCGCGGTAGCTATTGAAAAATGCGTCGTATAATCTGCTTGTGACGGCCCCTTGGCGGTTGTTGGCTTTAATGAATAAAGTGGTTGTCATTAGAATCTCCTCCTATATTTTGTAATCAAAGTGAATGGACTCAAAGCTGCGATATCAGCTTCCCGCCGCTCTTATATGACCGTGCTCCGTTTTCCCGAACCTTAGGGAATAGAAAATCAGCATGGCGAGCAGCAGCCCGGCTAGCACCAGATAAATATTGCTGTAAATTTGTCCCTTGGCATAGGCATACAAGGGGTTCCACGATACCCCGGAGCGGATATCCAGCATTGTTCCGTACACACCGGAAGCGATCCCGGCCGAAATAAAATTCAGCATCTGCATCAGCCCCATTCCGATGCCGGCCTGCTCTTTCGCTAAGCTGAGGGAGACGGAATTGGATAGTGCAATCATCCCGAACGTCTGCCCGACATTGCCTAGAATCAGGAAGAACGCAACCGCGACGGCTGAAATGGCGGAGAACGTGGATAAGAGTACAAAGCACGCGACCAACATAATCATGCCGGTTAGAAACAGATACGTGTTCCCTTTGGCATCGGCCAGCTTCCCCCCTGTCTTCCCGAGCAGAGCGGAGGCCGCGGCGGCCGGCACCATGACAAATCCGATCCAACCTGGAGGCAGCGCATGAATCTCTGCCAGCAGCAACGGGCTTAGAAAATGCAGCGCAAAGGCCGCGCCGCTGAACAGAAACATGATGACAAGCCTAACCGAATACTCTCGATTCCGGAACAAAACCGGGCTCACGAACGGGACGGATGCACGATGAATCCGGACAATGAACAACGCGGCTACCAGCAGTCCGGCTAGCGGAAGCCACCAGATTCCGTTCGTTATTCCCAGCAGCAGACAAGTGATCGCGACAGCCAGCAGGCCGCCTCCCAGCAGGTCGAATGATCCTGGCACCTGAGGGTCTTCGTCCTTCAGATATTTCCGGTAAAAAGGAAGCGTGATGAGAATCAGCAAAGGGATGCTGAACAGCCAGCGCCAATGAGCAAAGCCGGCCACTAGCGAGGACACCACCGGCCCAAGCGCGCTGCCGATGGACAATCCAATAAAGGCTGTCGCCATGGCTGCTCCTCTTCGCTCCGGCGGGAAGTAGCGAATCGGTATAAGCGTTGCCGCCGCCGGTATCGCCGCCGCGCCGATCGCCTGAAGGCATCTTGCAGCCAGGACCATCCAGAATGCCTGGGAGACGAGGCCGACCAGAGAGCCGGCCGCGAACAGCAGCAGACCGAATGACAGCAAATTTTTGAGCTGGTAGCGTTCGGTCAGCTTCCCGTACAGAACCGTGCCGATCCCGTACAGCAGGGAATACGAGGAAGTTACCCAGCTAACCTGAGCGGTGCTCAAGCTGAATTCCTCTCGCATGTCCGGCAGGACAAAGTTAAACATCAATCCGCTCATAGCGGACAGACACAGCGTGAACATGAGGACACGCATCAGCTTCCGAGTCTCCATTAGAGCTTCACCCTCCTTGTGAGTAGAAAATTTTAAACAGCGAGATTAGCATGTCTGTCAGTACTTACTGACGTATGCTTTGAAAAAAAACTAGGGGGTTAACGCCCTAGCAAAAATCCGCACACTCTCCTCAATAAAGTCATCCAGCGTTACGGAAGGAAATATCTCCTTGGAATCCAGCTCGTTCATGAATGCGCCAAAGTTCATCATCATAAACGAGATCGCCCGCAGCTCGGGATCTCCGGCAACCAGCTTCCCCTTCTCCGTCATGATCGTAAAATATTTCGTCAACACGTCCAGAAACTGCTTCGGATGCTTGCTGGTCATCTCTCGAAGTCCCGGGAGATGATCACTCTCCTTGATGCTGATCGTGATCAGCTTGCGGTTCCGGATCATCAAGTCATGGTACGTCCGGCTGATCAGAATCAGATCCGCGGTAAGCTCTCCCGTGAGCTTCTCCGCGAAAAGCTTCGTCATTTCTTGACCGTAATGATAGCGTTCGAACGCCATCTCCAGGAGATTTCGCTTGCTGCCGAACTTTCGGAATAGAGTCTTCTCGCTGAGCCCGGCTGCCGAGGCAATCTCCTGCGTCGTGACGCCGTTGTAGCCCTTCCGGGATATCAGATCGATTGCGGCCTGCAGCAGCTTGTCGTCACTGCTTATATGTTGATCTCTACTCATGAAAGTCCCCCCTTCCTACATGAATGTCAGTACTGACTGTCATTCGATGGACTTATCATATTTTACATTGTCTGATTTGTCAAACGGAATTTTAATTGGATTTGCTTGCTTACTCCGCCGGCTCGCCGGCCGCTTCCCACCGGTCGATCTCGGAACGAACCCGAGGCGCAACCTCCGTACCGAGCAGCTCGATCGCCCTCATGACCTCTTCATGCGGCATCGAGCCGACCGGCACGTGCAGCATAAACCGGGTAATACCCACATGCTTGCGAAGATGGATGATCTTCTGAGCGACCGTCTCCGGATCGCCTACATAGAGGGCTCCCTCGAAGCTGCGTGCAGCATCGAAACGGGCGCGATCATAGTAACCCCAGCCGCGCTCCCGGCCGAGCACGTTCATGGCCGCCTGGGTGGAGGGAAAGAACTTGTCCGCGGCAAGCTCCGTATCCTCCGCGATAAATCCATGGGAATGCGAGGCGACCGGAAGCTTCGATACATCATGCCCTGCATGGGCGGCCGCTTCTTTATACAGCTTCACGAGCGGGGCGAACTGCAGCGGGCTCCCGCCAATGATCGCCAGCACGAGCGGCAGGCCGAGCAGGCCGGCCCGGACGACGGATTCGGAGTTGCCGCCGCTGCCGATCCATACGGGCAGGGGGTTCTGCACAGGACGCGGATATACGCCCAGATTATGGATGGCCGGGCGATGCCGGCCCTCCCAGGTCACCCGCTCCGACTCCCGGATTTTTAACAACAGCTCCAGCTTCTCTTCAAACAGCTCATCGTAATCATGAAGATCATAGCCGAACAAAGGAAAGGATTCGATGAATGAGCCCCGCCCGGCCATGATTTCCGCGCGTCCGTTCGAAATCGCGTCCAGCGTGGCGAAGTCCTGGAATACCCGTACCGGATCCGCTGATGACAGCACCGTCACCGCGCTTGTCAGCCGGATCCACTTGGTCCGGGAGGCAGCAGCCGCAAGCACGACCGCAGGGGACGAGGCCGCATAATCTTGGCGATGATGCTCGCCTACTCCATATACATCCAAGCCGACCTGGTCGGCCAGCACAATTTCCTCCACGACCTCGCGCAGCCTTTGGGCGTGGCTGATCAATTCGCCGGTGTGAACGTCCGGCACGGTTTCAACAAACGAGCTAATTCCGATTTCCATCATCGGTTCCTCCTAGTAACGTATCGTTATGTGTATGTTTCACAGACGCTATATTTTCTTTAGTTAATATATCTTTATATTGAACGTTTACGCATCTTTTTTCAAGTGGAAAAACGTCAGGGCTGCAGCCTAAGGTTATCGGCATCAACAGATTCAAAAAAAAGACCGGCACTTCTCCCGAAGGCCGGTCTCTCCCTATGCGGTTTATTTCTTGGCAAGCAAGTATTCCTCGAGGCGGTCCCAAGTTTGCGTAATGCCTTCCTCCATGCCCATTTCGAGCACCTTCTTAAGCTCATCCGCGGATTGATATACGGTCCGGGAGACGATCTTCGTTCTTCCGTCCAGCTCCTCGAATGTCATCGTTGTTGTGGACGCTGGAAGTTCCTCGGAAGTATTGCCTTCGGCATCGGAGAAATAATCGGTGTAAACGATTTTGGTAGGCTTCTCAATCTCATGGTAGACCGATTTCCCCCATGACTCCATGCCATAAAATTCTCCTTGATTCTTATCCATGCACGTCATGCAATAATGCCATGAACCGCCGGGACGAAAATCCATGTTCGACACGGTTGTCTCCCAGCCACGCGGACCCCACCAGTGCTTCAGATGCTCCCCGTCCGAGAACACCTCGAATACGAGCTCTCGCGGCGCGTCGAATACACGCTCCAACACAATTACAGGTCCTTCCACTCGGGTAATCATTTTGCTTGTCATCATCATTTCCTCCTCAAGTTTAAGTTAGGCTATGGGTCCTTCTTCTCGCCCGATTGCAATTTCTTCAAGTATGCGTCCAAGCTGTCAAAACGTTCATTCCATATTCTGCGGTAATCATTCAGCCATGCATCCAGCTCTTGAAAGGGCTCCGAGCGAAGCATGTAGTTTCGCCTGTTCGCTTCCGCCTGAACCTCTACCAATCCGGCCTCCAGCAGCACCTTCAGATGCTTCGAAGCCTGAGGCTGGCGAATCTGCAGACGTTCGGCGATATCACCCACCGTCATCGGACCTCCGAGGAGCAGCTCTACAATCGCAAGACGGCTCGGCTCGGCTAATGCACTAAATATCGCTTGCTTCATTCCTGGTGGTGACGGTTATAGAACCGAAGCTTCGGGGAATACGGCTTTTGTCTACTGTCTATTCCAGCCACCAACATCACCTCGATGCGTTTATTTGATTATGCCGTGTTCTTGAATTGAATATACCACACTAGGAATATTCCTGTAAAGGAATATTTATTTTGTTCACATCACTTATGCATTCAGCCGCTATATTCGCCTTCCTTCCCCCCCGCTTCTCCATTCCATTAACATCGGTCACACCTGCATGGGCTTCTGCATAGCATATGATGAAAATCATAAATCACCATTCGTATAGGATTGTACAAACCAACGAATGTATCTGCTGCCTATACGGATGCAAGCTTGCAGAGGGCCGGTAGCCAAGCGGTGGCCACTGCCGTTTGCAGACTCTTGCAAGCCGTGCATGGCAGCATGAATCCCATGAAGGAGTGAAGTTATATGGCATTTTTGCCGCCGCAAGGACCACCAGAACTGCAAGGACCCCAAGGACCGCCTGGGCCGCCAGGACTGTTGGGACCACCGGGACTGCAAGGAATGCAGCAAGGACCGACATCCCCTCCTCCCCAGTTCATTCCCCAGAACCCCGCCGCAACTTCCGTCACCGGAGCTGGCCCTTCAACCTTTGCGGTTGATCCCGGCGCCATTCGGGGCTGTCTGTTCCGGTTCACGTTTATATGGCCTAGACGCGGGAGGGGCTTTTGGTTCTTCCCAACGTTCGTAGGACGTACTTCTGTAGCAGGTTTCCGGTGGACCGGAAGCACCTGGGTATTCTCGGGCTTTGATTTAAGAAGAATCGAGTCCTTTACTTGCTTTTAATAGTCCGGATCCGACATAGTATCCGCGACTGGCGATGATCATGCCGAAACATGGAATAATTGCCTGAATCAAAAAAAGGGATTGCTGTTCTTCGGCAGCACTCCCTTCCCCAAGCCAATTCCAAAGAGCAACGTACACCGGCTTACACAACCGTTTAGCGGTGTCGAAACGACCGTACCCTCCCCGTACAACGATTGGACAAGCTCTTCTCTCCAAATAATAACTTGATTATATTTCATCATCGTTAAATAATATGTAGCAGGCCTGCTTAAACCGATTATAAAGATTGGGATTATCAATATATTAGAAGCAGCAGAAAGGTTGACAGAACACAATGGCATTATCCCAGCAGCTTAGTAACAGCAATCCATCCATTAAACAACCGTTTCCCGTGTCCATTCTATCGCTTACGGTCGGCGCGTTTGCGATTGGCATGACGGAGTTCGTCATCATGGGAATTCTACCGAATGTCGCCGCAGATCTAAACGTCAGCATCGCGATGGCGGGCCAGCTGATCACGATGTACGCTTTGGGGGTTGCCGTCGGCGCTCCCATCCTGACGATTCTTACGCATAAAATTCCGCAGAAGAAGCTCCTTCTTCTGCTAATGGGACTATTCATATTCGGCAACGGAATCTCCGTGTTTGCACCGAATTATGCCGTTCTCATGGGCGCCCGGATGCTGACGGCGTTAACGCACGGCACCTTCTTCGGGGTCGGCGCGGTGATCGCCTCCGGCCTCGTTCGCCCGGACAAACGGGCTGGCGCCGTCTCCATTATGATGGCCGGCTTGACGATCGCCAATATAATCGGCGTCCCGCTCGGTACCTTCATCGGTCAACAGATGGGCTGGCGCGCCTCCTTCGGCGCAATTGCCATCATGGGCGTCCTTGCGCTGGTCGGCATCCTGATCTTCATTCCGCAGATTCGCCAGGAGCAGTCTTCAGGCATTGTCCAGCAGGTGAAGGAGCTGTTGAAGCCCAAGCTGACGCTGTTTCTGCTCATTGGCGCGCTCGGCAATGCCGGCCTGTTCGCGGTGTTTACCTACATCGCTTCCCTGCTGATCGAGATTACGGGATACGCGGAGGCAAGCGTCACGTGGATCCTCATTTTATTCGGCTGCGGCGTTACGCTGGGCAACATCGTTGGCGGGAAGCTGGCCGATTGGAAGCTCATGCCTTCGATCCTAAGCATCTATTTCGCGACCGCCGTCATCCTGGCGATCCTGACGTTCACCATTCACCAGCCGATATTGGCTGTGGTAACCATTGTGCTGTGGGGAGCGGCCTCATTCGCCGTCATGCCCGGCCTGCAAATTCGGGTGATGAACTTGGCGCAGGGAGCGCCAGCGCTCGCCTCAACCTCCTCCCATTCCGCCGGCAACTTGGGGAATGCGGCCGGGGCTTTCATCGGAGGGCTTGTCATCACGCATCTAAGCCTGAACGCCCTGCCTTGGGTAGGGGCCATTCTGGCGGGAATCGCCTTCTTATTGGGCCTCGCCTGCTATATCTCCGAGCGCAAGACCGGGGATGCAGCCGTGAAGGCATGAGACGAGGTATGCCAGAATAGTTAATGATGTGCTTCCTGGCTTTTTCTTGAAGATAGACCATATCTAAAATTCCGAGGAGGTCCTCCATGCCGCGACTTATGAAGTTCAGCCTCATATTCGCAGCCATTGCAGCTGTACTCTATGTCATGATCTATGATTTCGGATTCCCCAAATTTCCGTATGAGATCCGAATGAGCTATCCTGCCGTACAGTACACTGCGGAAGATCCCTCCTCTGCCGTTCCTACGACCATCGAAATTGAGGGAACTTATTATCGCCGGTTGTTCCAAGAGCCGCTGTTCGACGGATCGATTCGGGTCCCTCTGTATGACTTCACGATGAGCTCTGATCCTGATACTGAGTATCCGCTGTATCGTTATGACCGCATATACGAAGACCCGCAGGGAAGCAGCAATGACACCTATATCTCCTTCTTGAATTATCCATCGTACACGTTCAAATCGAATGGCGCGATTGATAGCGTAACGATCGAGACGCTCGGTCAGCTATACATGAAGGACCGCTTTCAGCAAGTATTGATTCAAGTCACCCGCGATCCGGACGTAGACGCGAATCCATGGTTCATCGTCGCTCCGGCAGCGACCATCGAGGAGGCCGAGCAGCTGCGGAAACACATACTTCCCTAGGCTCTGTTCATAGGCGGCATACTTATCGTCAAGCCTGCTGAAGATCACCCGGCCTTTTACTCATAAATCGCTCCAACCATTGAATGTCCATGGCAAAAAGCCCCGGATTCCCTATAATTAAGGAATCCGGGGCTTTTCAATTTCAACTCGGCGCTTCCCTGCTTAAGCTTAGGATCGGTTTTCCAGCTCAATCTTCAGCGCCTCATAGTGCTCCATCAGCTCGCCCATAATCGGATGCTCGCCCGCAATGCCCGTATACTTGGACGCCGTATCGCTTGGTCCGATCTCGCGAACGGAGCGCTGCAGCTCAGCGCTTTCCGGGTCCTCAGGCACGTCGAACAGCAGCGCGGCCGCCATCGATTTGGCCAGGCTTTTGTATGCCAGTCCGCTTTCGAAGGCCAGCATGGCCGGGGACACGAGACGGTCCCCGGGCGACAGCTTCCGGATCGGGGAGCGTCCTACGCGCACCACCTCATCGGTAAGAGCCGGGTTGCGGAAACGGTCCAGAATGGTTGCAATGTATGCCTGATGCTCCGCCGGATTGAAGCCGTGCTTGTGGATCAGCGCCGCGCCGGTCTCATCCAGGACGGCACGGACATGCTTCGCCACCTCATCGTCCTTCATCGCATCCTGAATCGTCTCGTATCCTTTCAGGAAACCGATGTAGGCAGCGGAGCAGTGCCCGGTATTCACCGTGAACAGCTTGCGTTCAATGTACGGCTCCAGCCGGTCCACATAATGCACGCCCTCGACCGGCTTGAAGCCATCCAGCATCTGCGAACGGTCCACTGCCCACTCATAGAAAGGCTCGACAACCACCTTGAGCCGGTCCTCATGCTGCTGGAGCGGTACAATCCGGTCAACGGCCGCATCCGGGAACGCAATGCTGGAATCCGCCTTCCGTCTCGTCTCCTCATCCAGCAGGCCATAGACATGCTCTTTCAGCTGGGTGCTGCCGCCGATGGCATTCTCGCAAGCGATAATGTGAAGCGGAGCAGCCTCCCCCTGCAGCCGGAGCTTTAGTCCTTCCGCAATCGTAGGCGCGATAAACTTCAAAATATTGACGCCTACCGCCGTTGTCACAATATCGGCTTCCGCAACTGCCCGCGCAGCCGCTTCGGGCTCCGAGGCGCTGTTCAGCGCAGTGATGCCCTTGACCACCGTCGTCTCCTGACCTTCGCTGGCAAGCGTCACCGGATACTCCCCGCGTGCTTTCAGCTCGGATACCAGCTCTTCGTTCACATCGACGAAGCAAACCTCGTAGCCTGCTTGAGACAGAAGAAGTCCGATAAACCCGCGCCCGATGTTGCCTGCTCCGAAATGGACCGCCTTCATGCGCCCATTCCCCCTTCGAAGATGGCGAGGATCTCCTCCTCCGTCGAAGCGTTCATAACCTTCTCAATGCTCTCGTCATCGGTGAAGATCATCGCTACATTCGTCAAAATCTCCATATGGTCGCCGCCGGCAGCCGCAATGCCGATAACGATGAAGGCCGGCTCGTCGCCGCCAAAATCAACGCCCTCCGGGAAGCGAACGATGGACAGGCCCGTGGAAGCGACCATGCCCTTGGCTTCTTTCGTGCCATGAGGTATGGCGAGGCCGCCGCCCATGTACGTGGAGGCGATCTCTTCGCGCTCCAGCATTTTGTCCACATAGTCCTCCGACACATGGCCCGCCTTCACCAGCAGGTTGCCTGCCATGCGAATCGCTTCGCTCTTGCTGCTCGCCTGAGCGTTCAAAATCACTTTTTCTTTCGACAGTATGTTGGTCATCGTTAATCTCCCTCTTTCTATAGTCTATGTTCGATTTGTCCGTGTACTTATGGTCTATGATTCAAAAAATGCTGCAGCTCCTCCGCCAAGAAGGAGCGTATCTCTTCTTCGCTGCCCTGCTCCATCAGCTCGATCAGCTCGGAGCCGAGCAGCATCGCGCTAATCTCGCTCAGCACCTCCAGACTCTCCTTCGGGAGCTGCTTCGGGGCGAGCATCAGCAGGATGACGTCGGCCTCCAGCCCCTCTTCGAGCGGAACGGGCTCCGCCAAACGGAAGAGCGTGATTGAAGGCTTCGCAATGTGCCGGCTCCGGGTATGGAACAGCGCGAGCCTCGTCTCGGGGATGAGCTGCGTGCCCATCCGTTCCCGCTCAAGCAGGCGGTTCACCACGCTCCCCGGATCATGTACCGCCTCCAACGCATGCATGCGCGATAACGCGTCTGTCAGCGTTCCTTCCAGATCCGCCGGAGCATTATCCAGGCGGTATACATGGAAGCCGTCTAACAGCGCCACGATTTCGTTCATGAGCGCGGCCTGCATCCGCAATCGCTCGAAGGATGCGGCCTTGCGCTCATCTTGCCCTGCGGCAGCAGCGCCTCCGCTGCCCCCTGCCGGCTTTGTCGCCGCGCGCTGGAGGAAATGGAGCAGACGCTCCTTATCATCTGCCGTAAGCAGCGGGCTCAGCCGGATGTATTTATCTTTTGAAAGGGGCAGGTCAATCGTGGAAATAATCAGATCATACTGCTCCTCCGGCATCCGCGCCGCTTCATACCATGACGCGTTGCCGAGAACCTCGATCTGAGGCATCTCCTTGCGCAGCCGGGTTCCAAGAAGCCTGGATGAGCTTAGCCCGCTTGAGCAGACGAGAATCGCCCTCACAGGCTGCTCCGGCTGATTCAGCCGTTCAATGGATGCGCCGAAATGCATGACGAGAAAGCCGATCTCTTCATCAGGCACATCCAGCCCGTTTCGGATTTCATCCACCGCCTGACGGACGATGCCGAACAGCTCCTCGTAATCCTTGCGGATCGGACTCAGCAGCGGATTACGGATGCGGGTGCCCTCCCGGAGCCGCTTCATTGCGGCACCCAGATGCTCCACCAATCCGGCCCGAAGCGTCCGGTCCTCTTGAAAATCCAGCCCTGTCCGCTTCGCCACCGCTTCGGTCAACCGGTGCGCAATCTCCACCATTTCGACATCGGAATGGGCGAGCTCGATAATCTCCGACATTTCGCCCGCTGCGTCAAACAATTTTGCGATATAAACAACCTCTGCGTCGGAGAGCCTTAGGTCCAGCGTATTTTCCAGCCGGACGGCAAAGCTTCTTGCGTCAGCCAGCATCGCTTTTGCGCTTCCTGCCTCCTCGGGCCGGATGGATTCAATCGGACGCCCCTGCCGAATTCGGCTTACGGTGACCGATAGAGCGATCAGCATCCGTGTGTAGGCTTCTTCGGTTAAGCTCTCCGTCCAGCTCCAGCCCATATCCCACAGGGCTCTTTCAACGTCCAGAAGGACAGGCTTGTCGATCATGGACAGCAGGCGGGCGATGGCGGGATGACTGTAGTCTTCGTAGCCGTCTCCGACCAGATCGGAGTAATCCACATGCTCATCGGCCAGCCTGCAGATTGCCCACCGCTTGCCGCTCTCCGCCCCTTCGATCTCGACGCCATATCCCCTGCGCCGGATCAGCGACAGTCCGAACCGCTTCATCCACGGCTCGACCTCATCCAGATCATTGCTGATGGTCGGAACCGTGACCTTCAAGCTGTGGGCCAAGGCAAACAGCTTAACCGGCTCCTCGGCTTCCAGCAGCGCGCAGAGCAGAAGGATTTTCCGCTCTTCCCCGGAGTAATCTGCGGGCTTGCCTGCGATCAGCCGTGCCCGAAGGCTTGCTTCGGCCCCGGGCGCCTTGCTCTCCAGCCGGATGCCCGTTCCCGACTTTTTGTAAAGCAGTACCCCCGCACCCTGTAGATGCTCCTCAACGGCTTCCAGCTCCCGATGGACCGTTCTGACGCTGACCCCGATCTCAGACGCGATCTCTGCAGCCGTCATGCCCTCCGGTCTGTCGAGCAAGAGCAGAAGCAGCTGGCGCTGCCGGGCAGTTATAGGTTCCAGATCCATGCCTCCCTTCTGCACGAAATGGAGACAACGCCGGCGTATAGGCGCCAGCGTGTCATATCGTTACTGCAATATTAATCTTTCAGACGTTCCACAAGCTCATCATATCTCGGGCTCTTCAGGAAGTTGTCGATCGAGATATGCTCCGCATTCGGATTTTTGGCGATGGCCCGTTCCGTCAGCGTCTTCTGCGTGATGACGATATCCGCATCGTCCGGAATTTCGCTGACCGCCGAGTTCACGACGGTAATGTTCACGCCGGCCTGCTGCAGCTTCTTCCGGAGGACGGAAGCGCCCATCGCGCTCGAGCCCATGCCTGCGTCGCAAGCGAATACGATTTTGTTGATATTCGTCTTATCCGCGTTAGCGACAGCAGCTGCGGCAGGAGCGACTTGATCATTCATGCCGCCTGTCTTCATCGCCTTCATTTTCGCAGAGGCTTCTTCCAGGTTCGGCTCCTCTTCACCCTTCTTACCCGTTTTGAGCAGCACTGCCGCAACGAGGAAGGATGCGATCGTCGCCGTGATGACACCGGACAGGACGGCCAGCAGCCCGCCTTTAGGCGCCATGGCAAAGTAAGCGAAGATGCTTCCCGGCGATGCTGGGCCTACAAGTCCAGCACCAAACAGCTGGAAGGTGAACGTTCCGACTACGCCGCCCGCGATGGCAGCGAGAATCAGTACCGGCTTCATCAGAATGTACGGGAAATAAATCTCATGAATCCCGCCCAGGAAGTGAATAACGACTGCGCCCGGTGCGGAAGCCTTCGCGGATCCGCGTCCTACAAGCCAATAAGCCAGCAGGATGCCGAGGCCCGGGCCGGGATTGGATTCAAGCATATACAGCACGGACTGACCGATCCGGGCCGATTCCTCGGTTGCAATCGGGCTCAATATCCCGTGGTTGATCGCATTGTTAAGGAACAGGATTTTCGCCGGTTCAATAATAATGTTGACCAGCGGCAGCAAATTGGCATTGACCAGCACGTCGACGCCCGCGGACAGTGCCTTGGTAACCCCCTGAATCAACGGTCCGATGCCGGTATAGGCGATAAGAGCAAGCACTCCGCCAATAATACCGAGCGAGAAGTTGTTGACCAGCATTTCGAAGCCGGATTTGATCTTGCCGTCGATCAGTTTGTCGAATTGCTTCAGCACCCACGCTGCGAGCGGTCCGACGATCATGGCTCCTAGGAACATCGGAATGTCCGATCCGACAATAACCCCGACTGTAGCGACTGCACCGATGACGGCCCCCCGTTTGTCGTGGACCATCTGCCCGCCGGTGTAACCGATCAAGAGTGGCAGCAAGTAGCTGATCATTGGACCGACCAGCTTGCCGAGCGTTTCGTTCGGGAACCAGCCGGTCGGGATGAATAAGGCCGTAATCAAGCCCCAAGCGATAAATGCGCCGATGTTCGGCATGACCATACCGCTCAGGAGACGGCCGAGCTGTTGAATTTTGACGCGTATGCCTCCGCCGGATGCGTTGGCCTTCGTCTCAGTGGACATGATGCGATACCTCCAGTCCTTATTTTGAAATATATAAAAAAATCGGTTGTGTCATGAACCATGTCTGACATCTTTATGTTAAGGCATTTTGGTAAGCGCACTCAACGAAAGGAAAATTCGGTTTCGGCAAGAATATTGTTGACAATTTTTAAATGGATCATGTTTGTTATTTGAAAATATCTCCCGATAGGCAGTTCTTTCATAGTTCACGGCCAGTTTGATCCTCATAAATTCTCGTTTTTCCCGTTGATTTTCGTTTCATATAGGTTATACCTATAAATTATATTTAATTTATATATTTCCTTAATGAGGCAAGGGTGGGTTACGATGGAGCCAGCCAATCATTTCGAGAGGAGTTTTGAACTATGGACCCGTCGGTAAAAGACCTGTTTGACGCTGTCGCCGGTGACTATGACCGGGAGCGCCGGCAGCTGATCCCCTGTTTTGACGATTTTTACGGAATGGCGCTGTCTCTCGTTGAGAGCGACCATCCATCGCCGCGTATCCTGGACCTGGGAGCCGGCACCGGACTGTTCTCCGGCATGGTGCTGCATAAGCACCCGCATGCCCGCTTAACCCTGATGGACCTGAGCGACAAAATGCTCGAAGGCGCCCGCCGAAGATTCGCAGGAGCGGATCAGGTCCGCTATATTACCGGCGACTACGCGGACTATCCATTCCGCGAGTCTTACGACATCGTCATCTCCTCCCTGTCGATCCACCATCTGACCCACCCTGCCAAGCAGCGATTGTTCCATGCTGTGTACGGGGCCCTCGAGCCGGGCGGGATCTTTGTGAACGCCGATCAGGTTCGGGGAAGGCACACGAGCTCCGATGAATACTACCGGCAGCGCTGGCTGGAATCGATTCGCCGCAGCGGCTTATCCGAGGCAGCGATCGAAGCTTCGATCAAGCGGCGGGCGGTTGACATTAACGCGTCATTGGAGGACCAGCTCCGTTGGATGGAGGAGGCGGGCTTTCAGGAGACGGACTGCATGTATAAGCATTTGGATTTTGCCGTGTTCTTCGGAAGGAAGCCGAGTTAAAACAAACAAAAACAAGCTCGTTCCTCAATAAGAGGAAGAGCTTGTTTGTTGTTCGCTTATCTCTACTGATGATCTACTGCCTGTCCGGCATGCCGTCAAGCATCATCATCCGCGTGGATGTGAAGAATATAGCCTTTGCCCCGGATGCTCTCGATCCCAAGCAGTCCGCGCGTCTTCTTCCGAACCCGGTAGATGAGGGCATTCATCTCTTCTGCGCTCACATCCGGCACGTCGTCCGGACCCGCCTCCCGCTCGGGCCAGACCAGGAGCTTCAGCTGCTCTTTGGATACGAATTGCTCCTTGTGATGGAGCAGCAGTTCAACGCATTTATATTCTTTTTCCGAGAAGGCAATCACCGTTCTCCCATGAACGAGCTCCTGCTTATAGGGGTTGAGCGTTATGCCTCCCGTATCCTCGGCAGCTGCCAGATGTTTCATGAGCGGCGTAATATCCATCGTCTCATCCATTCGAAGCACCGAGAAGGTTAACACGACCAGATCACCGGCCAGCGCCACGGAATCCCCGTGCTGCAGCGGAGCCTCTCCATTCGGTTCCAGCCGCTGCTGATTGACGAAGGTTCCGTGCTTGCTGTTCAGATCTTTAATGCTGAATTGTCCGTCCCTGTAGATCAGCGCTGCGTGCTTGCGGGACACGTACACATTATCGAACGTGATATCCGGGTCCCACTGCTTGCCCTTGCGCCCAAGCACCGTCATCGATCTCCTCAAAGGGATCACATCTCCGCGCTCGTACGGGTTCCCCCGTTCCACCATCAAGTAGGAGGATCTATCCATCATGCTACCTCCTGATTATCGTAATATCGCCCATGCTTTGTTTCATTTATCAGATCGCTATTATGCAATTGTTATGCTCCAGCCATTGAGTATGCGCCCAAAATCACTAACATGGATAAAGAGAACAAAGCTAGAGATATAGAGGAAGCCGAAACGCTCGGCTCTTAACAGTAACGATTTTGGGGGATTGAATCATGCGTATTCGAAAAAGCTGGAGGAACGTCATTCTGGTTATTCTCATCATACTCGGATTTCTGTATGTTAACAACTCGTCGCTATTCACCAAGGAACGCGAAGGTGAGCCCTTGCTGCTCGCGCATCGGGGGATCGGCCAAACCTTTCCGATGGAGGGAATTGAATCCGATACATGTACCGCTTCACGTATTTACATACCGGAGCATGCCTTTCTGGAGAACACCATACCATCCATGAAGGCAGCCTTCGATGCCGGCGCGGATATCGTGGAGCTGGATATTAAGCCGACGAAGGACGGCCAGTTCGCCGTATTCCACGACTGGACGCTGGAATGCCGGACGAATGCACACGGCTCGGTCAAGGATTATACCATGGAGCAGCTGAAAAGCATCGATATCGGCTACGGCTACACGGCGGATCAGGGAGCCACCTATCCGTTCCGGGGGAAGGGCGTCGGGCTCATGCCGTCCCTATCGGAGGTGCTGGCCGCATTTCCTGACGGCGAATTTCTGATTCATATCAAAAGTCAGGATGCCGGCGAAGGGGAGCTTCTGGCCGCCTATCTCGCCCAGCTGCCGGAAGACCGCTTAAGCCGGCTCACGGTATATGGCGACGATGCGCCGATCAGCGAACTAAAATCGAGGCTCCCTGCGCTTCGGGTCATGTCGATGGATTCTCTGAAGAGCTGCCTCATCTCTTATATCGGTGCCGGCTGGAGCGGCTATATGCCGTCGGTCTGCCGCAATACCCAGCTGCATATTCCCGAGAAGTACGCCCCTTATTTGTGGGGCTGGCCCGATAAATTCCTGAACCGCATGGACCGCATCAATACGAGGGTCATTCTGGTCGCCGGAGACGGCGGATGGTCGGAAGGCTTCGATACGGTCGAAGATCTGAAGAGGCTGCCGAAGAACTACAGCGGCGGCATTTGGACCAACCGGGTGGATGTCATCGCACCGGAACTGACGATCAAGAAATGACATGGAGCAAGGCGCGCTTGCTTCTTGGCCATACCCCCAGCAATGGGGGTATTTTTTTCATGTCCGCATCCCCGCGCCATAAGCTCAACGCCTGCCTGCCAATTGAAATCAAGGCAAAGTTTTTGGGCCCATCCAGCCGATGATTTATATAGACCAGAAGGATCAGACCGTGACGAGGTGCCACCGAACTACCGTTGATTAGGAGAGGATATTTTTTGGCCAGAGACACTGAGAAAAAAGGATGGTTTAAAAGCGTGCTTGCCCCGCAAGCCCCATCAGAGAAGGAGCCTGCGGAAACGGCGCCGGTCCCGGCCCCGGCCGAATCGGTGATGGAAACATCCGGGCCCGCGCATCCTGCGCAGCCCCCGGCAGATCATCAGAAATCCCTGTTATCGAAGGATAACCAGGACAAAATCGCGCTGGACGTGATCGTATCGATTGAAAACATGCTCAAGGAGCGACAATTGCTGTCTTATAAAAACAACGGTCTGGAGGATCAGCTGGCGGCGGCAAACGAGACGATCCAGCGGCTGAAGCAAGAGCATATCAAGAAGGATCAGCTGATTCAGGAGAAGAGCAAGGAAATCCGCGAGCTCGAAAACACGCTGACCCACAAGCAGATGGGCTACGATCAGCTTCTTGAGGACTATAAAGAATTCCAGCTTAGCTCCAACCTGGCTTATGAGAAGCTGTCCGGACAGCTGGAGACAGAAACGGCGAAATACGGGAAGCTTTATGAGGAATCCACGAATGCCCAGTACCAGAGCATGCTCAAGATTAATGAGCTGGAGGACAAGATCCGGGAGCTGCAGATCGAGAATCAGAAATATGCCGAGCAATATCGGAAGATCGCCGACGAAAAAGCGGAGCTCTTGCAGACGATTCAGGACTTCACCGAGAGAATGGGCTTCTCCTTCGCACCGAAGACATCAACGACGCAGATGCCGGAGTAATTCCGCGGATCCGCAGCAAGAGAAAGGAGATCCATCATGTCCGTCTTTTACGGAAAAGTGATTGAATTGCAAGACATTGAACAGCATGAAGGGCAGTATGGCATGCGAATCCGGCTATCGGCCGCCGAGTCGTTCGAATATGTCTGGGCCATCGATAATGCGACTGCAGAGAGCCTGCTGGCGATTGTAGACTTTGACGGCATTCATAAATACCGGCTGTCCCGGCATACCGTATGGGATGCTAATCGTCGGCAGTACATAGGCTACATCACCAAAACCCGCCGCGATCAGAGCATCCGTTATCCCTTCGTCTGCTCCGAAGCATTTATACATAATCTTAATGCAGTTCAGCGCGTTCAGCATCTGGACGAAATCCATGCGCTGCCTTTTCTGTCCCTGACGTACGCGGAGCGGGAAGCTGAGACCTTGCAGGAGGAAGAAGAGCCGGGACGAAACCAGCAGAAGAAGCACAAAAGGCAACGATTGCCGATGAGGCGGGTCGCCATCACGGCCCTCAGCATGCTGTCGATCCTGTTATTGGGCTCGTTCGATGCCCTGTCCCTTCCGGTAGCGGAGTCGCCGGGCGCTTCAGCCTTTACGGCAGGGACGGCTCTTCCGGCATTCCAGTCCGTACGGCACACCGCTGCAATGGCTGAGGCCTCTTCGAACCCAGCCCCGAAGAAGCTGGAATCAGAGCCTCGGCCAAAGGTCAGCTCCGAGCCGAAGCTGAGGCCGCAGGCGGAGCTGAAGCCGCAGACGGAACTGAAGCAGCAGACTGGGACGAGGCCACAGACGGAACTGCCGTCCTTCGAGCTTAAGGACGCCGTCACCTACAGCCTGCCGAAGGGCTATGTCGCTTTGACCTTTGATGACGGACCGTCCAAATACTCGGCGAAGATCATGAAGGTGCTGAAGGAGCATCAAGTCGGCGGCACCTTCTTCTTCGTCGGAGAGAATGTGGGCAAGCATCCGGCCGCGGTTCGGGCCATCCAGGAGAGCGGCTATTCCATCGGCAGTCATTCCATGAACCATGCGAACATGCCGCTGCTGGCCTACGAGGAACAGGAAGCGCAGATCAAGAGCGCCGCTGAATCCATCGAAGCCATTACGAAGCAGCCGGTTACGCTCTTCCGTCCGCCATACGGGGCATTCAACGAGATGACGGAAGAGGCGAGCCGCGCACACGGCAGCAGCATCGTGCTGTGGAACAAGGACCCCGAGGACTGGCTGACGCGCGATAAGGACAAGATTCTCCATTATGTCCGCCACACGGAGCCCTCCGGCTCCATCATTCTTCTTCACGAGTCGCAGGCGGTCATCGATGCGCTGCCGTCCATTATTGCGTACCTGAAGGATCAGAATTTAAAAATCGTCAGCCTGCAATAGCCATTATCGACTCCTGCATGCGGACCCCCGACAAATAAAGGCTGTGCCTGCAATTGATGTTCATGCAGGCGCAGCCCTTTTTTTTCATGATGATACGGCATGGCTCATTACAGCAGATCTCCCTCGCAAGGGACATTATTATGGCAGGCTTCCTCTACAAGCTCTCGATCAGCATGTACACGCCAGTAAAGATAAGGATCACATACGTAAAGATTTGAAACACTCGCTGATTAATGACCCGGAATAACCGCTGTCCGAGGAACAGCCCCAGGGATACCAGCGGAAGCGCCATGGCACTGGAAGTCCAGACCGTCTTGGTCGACCCCGCTACGATCGCTTGAATCAGAAGGCTCAGCGTATAGATGAACAGGTAGAAAGCAAGCGTCGTCGCTCTAAGCTGCTCCTTCTGCGTATCCGTGCCGGAGAAATACAGCAGCAGCGGCGGCCCCGGCATCCCGATGCTGGTGGTCAGGGCCCCCGACAATCCGCCTACGGCCAAATCTCTGCCCGGGCGCTGCCGGATCCGGAACCGCAGCATCAGCATGACGGTAAGCAGAAGGATGATCAGGCTCACGCCGAGCTTCAGCCGGCCGATATCGATCCACGAGAAAACGGCTATGCCGATCGGCAGACCGATCACGCTTCCGATCACCAGCCTTTTGAGGATGCCAAAGTCAATGTCCTTCCGAATTCTAAAGATTAAGGCGGCGGATATGATCAGCGACAGGATCAAATTGATCTGGATCGCCTCCGCCGGCTCGAACAACAGCAAGAGAAACGGCGTTGCGAGAATGGAGAACCCGAAGCCGGTGCTTGTCTGGAGGATGGATGCCACGAATATGATGACCATAAATAGAAGAATGTCCACGGGGTTACACCTGCTTTCTTCCATATGCGTTATGGGGAAGTCGGCCCATATCAAACGCTCCATCCTGCCATTGTAACATATAATCCCAGTGATTCTCCCTTATGAGGCTGTTTTTGTCCTGCCTATTATGCTCGGCTATATAGAGTTCCTGCCTCAACTTACCCGCATCAGGAGCCGGGTGCCAGTCATGTATGCGTTCAGAGAAGCCCGCCCAACAATGAAGCTGAAACGGCCGTGGAGCTTATCGCTCGTTGCCTGTCACTTAGGCTCTGATAGTGCAGCCTGCAGCCGGCTCCTATGGATCCAATACGGTTTACGGTTTCCTTCTTTTCGAAGGATTCCCTCGTCCACAAGCTGATTCAGGATGGGCGTTACGGTCTCCCGAATGCTGCCCGTCATGCTGGCCAGCTCCTGGTGGGTCATTTCAACCGGTAACGGAATCCATTCCCCATCGCTTCTTGGACCTGAATTAAATTTCGTCACAAGCTTATTGAATAGGAAGAGCAGTCTTTTACGCACACTTCCGTAAGCCATGTACTCAAGCATGTCCTCGGTTTCCTGCAGTCTGGCGGTGACGATCTCGATGTACTTTAAGGCCAGCTCGGGCTTCTCGGTGATGACCTTGCGAAACTGCTCGCTATCCATCTCGCATATGACGGAGTCCTCCATCGTGACCGCAAACAGCGGGACCCCTGTACGAAATGAGGTGATCTCTCCGAATAGATGGCCTGTCCCTAAAATATCAAGCGTCAGCTCCTTCCCTTCCTCCGTAATTTTATACAAACGAACGGTGCCTGATTTGATGATATATAGCACCTTGTGCTCCATGTAAGGCGAAGCGATCACGGTTCCCTTGGGCCGGGCTTCAAGAGGCGTTATATGGTTCAACTGCTGCAGCTCATCCTCGCTAAGCCCCTTAAACAAGTCCACTCTCGATAGATACGTAATCATCTCCATCTGACATCATCCTTTTCCTATGTATTCCAGACTACATCCCTCAGCGTCCTGTCCCGGATAAACTATGCCTTGAAGGCTGTAAAAGCCGCACCTCATAACAAGGAGTGATTTTCCCATGGAGCCGATATGGACCGTTCTGTTCCAAGGCATATTAATCGTCATCTTCGTCATTTCCGCTTCCCTGAAGTTTCTGCGTACCCGGTCGATGGTGAAGCACTGGACCGAATACCGCTATCCTTTCTGGGGAATGTATGCGATCGCCGGCTTGGAAGCTGTGGGCGCTGCGCTGATGATTACGTCCTTTTGGATCCCGGGAAACAGCATTTATGCCGCCGCCCTGTTTGCCGTGCTGATGATCGGAGCCGTTCACGCCCATCTTTATCGAGCCAAGCATAAACCAATCATGGCCGTCAATGCAATGCTGATGCTCGTGCTGTCCGTTACCCTGCTTTTTCAATAATCACCGCCTATATCCCCTCATGAAAAAGAGGCTGGCCGTCTGTCTGCAACAGATGACCGAGCCTCTTTCGTCCATTTCATCAGCGAAACCCGCTACTTCACCCATTTATGCAGCAGCGGCCCTTCCTCGCCGTAGACCGGGTCCATAGACGGAACCGGCACGCTCCGGATCTCCGATATGGCCTGCGCCCGATCGGTCGGATTCCGCTCCCGCAGATTAGGCGTGATTCCGCCGGGATAGGCGCCCACCACCGCAAAATCCGGACTGGCGTCCAGCAGCATATGCGCCGTTCCGGCCGGCAGCACGATCACGTCGCCTGTGGCGAGGGTCAGCCGCTCCCCGGCATCACCGCCGATCAGAACCGTCGCGCTGCCGGATTGCACGCCCAGCACTTCATGCGTATTGCTGTGGTAATGGTGGTAATCGTACACACCTCCGGTCCAGCTGCCTGTCCATTGATGGCGGTTAAAGGCTGCCTCTATGCCGGCCGGGTGATCCGCAAATACGCCCTCGTACACGATCACCGGCAAATCCGGATGATTCGGAACTTCTCCATCGTCCCTCACGAAGAATGATCTGACCTGAGCCTCCACTGTCATCCGCTCCTTTCTGCACGATTGATGCACTCGTAGTACCAGTACCCGGACAGCCCGGGACTCAAACAGTAAACAGCCAAAGACCATCGGCGGATGCCGATAATCTGGCGAATGCCTCTTCAGAGATATAAAGCTCCAAGCTCCTGCCCCCTGGTGCGATCTTGCTGAATCGCTTTAGTTGCCTAAAAACTCGAAATGAGAACCAAGACGAAGACAGTCCATGAAAAAATACCATGTATTCGTTTTCTTGGTCCTTAACAGGATTTTACATCGGCTCGTGAACTAGGATAGTTTATTACATAAGATGTCATTTGGCTTTATATGTAATTAAAGGATGTAAATGGATTATTTTATCCCTCTGCTATCCATTTTTATCCCTTGACGTCCAGCTCGCCATCCAAGAATTCACCCAAGGTCCATTCCGAAAAGCCACCTGCAGATTGCGCAGGACCCGATCAGCAGCAGGCTTACCCGTTCCATTCAATCGAGATATAGAGAAAGGAGAGAGACGTTTGCAGTACTTTTTCTACGGCATTGCCGGGATATTTCTGGTGTTCCAGACCTTGTACACGATCATTCCGTTATGGTGCAGCAAGGTGAAGCGACTCGATCCGGATCTGCCTGAGCATTCGATCTCGGTGCTCGTTCCGGCTTACAACGAAGAGCTGACGATCCGAAACTGCATGGATGCTATGGCCGGTTTGAACTACAGCCGCTATGAGATCCTGATTATCAACGACGGCTCCAAGGACGGCACCCTCTCCGTGCTTCATGAGCTGCTGGAGTTACAAACCGATTTAAGGAGACCCGATCAGAAGCTATCCTACAAGACGGTGAAGGGCTTTTACCGCTCGAAAAGGTACCCGAACATGTTTGTGATCGATAAGCTCAACGGCGGCAAGGCGGATTCGCTGAATGCCGGCATCGATTATGCCGCTTCGGATATCGTCATTACGCTGGATGCGGATAGCATGCTGGAGGCAGACTCGCTTCGGTATGTAAATCAATATTTCCATGACGACAAGGTCATTGCGCTCGGCGGCACGGTCAAGATCGTTCAGGGAGCCAAGCGGGATCAAAACGGCGCCATTATCGAGAGGTTTCGCGGAAAGAGCTTGATCAAAAGCCAGATCATCAATTATACGCATGGCTTCTATGTGCGCAAGCTTACGCAATCGTTCTTTAATTCCATCGTGGTCATCTCCGGCGCATTCGGCGCATTCCATAAAGCAGTGCTCGTGCAGGTGGACGGCTTCCGCAGCACCGTAGGCGAGGATATCGACATTACCCTGAAAATCCATGAGTACATTAAGGCTAACGGCCTTAAGAAAAAGCTCGTGTATGCGCCGGAGGCTGTCTGCTACACCGAATGCCCCGAGAACCTGCGCAACTTCTACAAGCAGCGCATCCGCTGGCAAAAGGCCTTCGTCGACTGCATCCTGATCTATTGGTCCAGGCTGTCCAGCAAGTTTAGCGTTGGCGTCAGCCTCTTCTTTGCCATCGACGGGTTTATGCTGGGCACGTTCTCCGCATTCACCACGCTTTTTTACCTGGGACAGGCACTGATGCTGGGCGGCAATGTGCTGCATGCGTTCATCTTCCTGCTCATCAGTCTGCTGTTCAATGCGGCGCAGATCATCATTTCGCTGCACCTATGCCGCAAATACGGCAGCACCTACCGCGTGGCCGACTATGTGGCCATGTTCCTGTTCAGCCAGTGGGAGCTCGTCACATACCGGAATTTGCTGCTCTACATCAATATTGCCGGGACGTTTAAGTACTTCGACAATGATGAAGGCTGGGGCTTCGTCGAGCGCAAGGGCGCTGTCGCCATTAGCCAGAACATTGCCGCAGGCTCGAACTAATATCAAGGGAGGCTGCCATAAAGCATGATACGAAATAACCGAATTATATACGTGGATATGCTCAGAATCCTATCCATCGTTGCCGTCATCGTGCTGCATTATACGGCGGAGGTGCTGACGAGCACGAATGATTTCAACAGCTCCGCATGGTGGATCAGCAACGGGTTCAATTCCATCTCCCGCTTCGCCGTGCCTGTCTTCTTCATGATCAGCGGGGCGATGATGCTGCGGACGAACATCAGGTCCTACCGGGAATTTTACGCCAAACGGGTTATCCCGCTGCTCATTCCCCTCCTCACCTGGTCGCTCATCTACGGCTTGTATAATCAGTACTATATTATTCGAAGCAGCATGAACGCCTACGAATTTGTGATCGACTTCGGCTTCCGGCTGCTCACCGACCGGAACTATGTGCATCTGTGGTTCCTGTATGCCATTATCGCCATTTACATGACCGTGCCGCTCATCAGCAAATTTATCCGATCATGCAGCGAGCGGGATTTACGGTATTATCTGCTCTTATGGTTCATCGTCAGCATCGCGTACCGCTTCATATCGGATGCCGTATTCCGTGCAACCGAGCAATACATCAATATCCCGATCATGAACATTCCGTTCTTCATGGGATTTCTGGGCTATTTTATCCTGGGACATTATCTATTCCATTACGATCTGCCGGGGAGGGCAAAGAATCTGTTGTACAACCTCGGCATCGTCTCCTTCTTCCTTACGCCGGTAGCCACCTACTTTGCGTCTATGCACAGCGGCGTGCTGGACGAGATGTTCTATGGCAACTACTCCATCACCGTGTTCTTCATGTCCGTCGGCCTGTTTATTTTCTTCAAGGAGAAAGAGCCCCGTCTCAGCGAAAGCGTGAACCACAAGGTTCAGAAATTGATCGGCTCGATCTCCAAAGCCAGCTTCAGTATCTACCTCATTCATCTGCTGGTGGAAATGATGCTCTCCGGCAGAACCGAGGTCGATGCCACGCTGGCGGAGGCGGCCCTCCGTCTTCTGATCAATATCGGCATCATCTTCGCCATCAGCTACGTCACCGTCAAGGTGCTGAACCTGAGCAAGACGGCAACCTATATCCTGTTTGGCGGTCGGGGGTGACGTGAGATGAGAGTCAGTATCTATACGAAAATATTTATTGTTGTGCTGCTTGCCGGCATGAGTTTTTATTTCTACCGGATATCCGCGAAGGAGGATCGCAGAATTACGGCCGTATACGTGGAGGCATGGCAGGATTACCGAACATTGAATCTGTCGGAGCGGGGGGTCGACATCGCCTTTATCGCATTCGCCAAAATCAAAGGCACCGATCTGTATTTTCACGAGGACAGCCAAACCGACAGCCAGATCAAAGAAAACATCAAGCAGCTAAAACGGCATCATCCGCATACGAAGATGGTGCTGGCGATAGGAGGCTACGGCGCGGACGGCTTCTCCGATGCTTCGCTGGACGGCAACCGTTACTTGTTCACGGAGAGCATTGTCAACATGGTCAAGGAGCTGGAGCTGGACGGGGTCGATATCGACTGGGAGTATCCGGCTTTCGATGCCTGGAATACGCAGAAGGCCCGGCCCGAGGATACGAAGAATTTTACCAGCCTGATGAAGGAGCTGCGGGAGAAGCTGTACCGGCTTCCGCATAAGAACAAGAAGTACCTGCTGACCTTCGCCTCAGGGACGCAGGATTGGTATTTTCGCAACGTCGAGGTGAAGAAGGTCGAGAGATACGCCGACTACATCAACGTCATGACCTACGATCTCACCGGCAAATGGTCGGATACGACCGGCTTTAATGCCAATCTGTACGTAGACAGCCAAGGCAAGTCCGAGCACAGCGTCGACGGCATCGTCTCCATGTATCTCGATCACGGCATCGACAGCCGGAAGCTGCTGCTCGGCATCCCCGCGTATTCCTACGGCTGGAGGGATGTGAAGGATAAGAAGGGGAGCCCGGGCGGCCTCTTTGCATCCGGCAAGCCGATCGACATCGATAAGACGGATTTGAGCTATAAGCAGATCAAGCGGTCCTATCTGAACAAAAACGGCTACAAACGCTATTTCGACAGCAAAGCCAAAGCCGCTTACCTCTACAATGGGGATACGTTCATCAGCTACGAGGATCCGGAAGCCGTGAAAGAGAAGATCCGCTACATTAAGAGCAAGAATCTCGGAGGCGCAATGTTATGGCAGTATGCGCAGGATGCGGAGGACGGGCTCGTACAGCTCTTATCCGAGCATTTGAACGAATAGTTCAATTGCCGGGCCGCGTAAAGATTGAATGTCAGACGATCGTGGTGCCAGCTCAGCAAAGATCCTTGCAGCAGGGAAGAGGATTCCTTGCCTGATATGTCGAAATCTATCGTATTATGCGAAAATGGAATGAAACAGCTCTCAAATATTCTGCGATCATCATCATATTTCTTGCCTTCTTATTCGGCCTGCGATGGGCTTGGTCCGAAATGTTCTCCACCTCGCACGATCCTCGCGCCGTTAACGGCGTGCTCGATCTCCGCGGGGTGGATTTAAATTCGTCCTCCCCATTCTATTTGGACGGTGAATGGCAATTCTATCCGTTTCAGTTTCGATCCCGGGCGGATGTGGAGGAGACGCCGTTTCGCAGCGTTCAGGTTCCCGGGGACTGGAGCAGCGCGCTTCATGAAGACGGGAACGGACCGTCCTACGGATACGGGACATACCGGCTTCGCATCCTGACCGACCCGCTGGAGGAGCCCGTCGCCATCTGGATTAAAGGAATCGAGACGGTCTCCCGCGTAGAAATGAATGGTCTGGCGGAACCGGAATTCGGCAAGCTGGCTGCGGACAAGAACAACTATATTGCAAAGAGCGCTTCGTATACGGCCACCTATTCCGAAGAAGGCGCGACCAAAATCGATCTGCTCATCCAGGTCGCCAATTTCGACGAGCCGCATAACGGCGGTATCGTCCGCTCGATCCGCTTCGGGTCGGCGGCGTCGATCGATTATGTGCGCTGGTATTCGATCGGGTTCCAGCTGGTGACCTTCATGGTCCTGCTGCTGCACGGGCTTTATGCCGGCATTCTGTTTGCGTTCAACCGGCAGGAACCGGCGCTGCTGATGACGGGGCTGCTGACCCTGACGGCGGGCATCGCGATCCTGGCCGGAAACGATTATATCCTGCTGCTGTGGCTGCCGATCGATTACGCGGGAGGGGTTAAGGTCCGTCTGATCGCCCTGCTGTGGCAGAACCTGCTGATGCTGCTCTTGTTCCGGCGATTCCTCTCGCCTGTCTCCGGACGAACCTGGCTGCGGGCATTTACGGCGGGGCTCATCCTGTTCACCGGCTTCCTGGTCGTTTCTCCGGCATCTTGGGTCCACAGTGTCATGGAGTTTAAGCTGTTCGCGTTCTTCTATCTGATTCCGCTTGCGTGGCTTGTCCATTTGGTGGGAACGATGATCTTCCGGCGGCAAACCGATCAGGACATCGTATTCCTGCTGCTTACGGCAGCCGGTATTATCACCAATCAGCTGTGGACCCTGGCGGAGTCTGGCAAGGAGATTACCACCGTCTATTACCCGGTTGATATCATTGCGGCGATTATCGGATTCTCGACCTACTGGTTCAAAAAATATATCCGCAACGCCAAGGAGAACGCCAAGCTGAACATCCAGCTGCAGAAGGCCGATAAGCTTAAGGACGAATTTCTGGCCAACACGTCGCATGAGCTTCGAACCCCGCTGCACGGCATAATGAATATCGCCCAATCCGTTGTCTCCAAAGAACAGGAGAACATGAACAAGGGCAGCGTCGAAGACATGAAGCTGCTCATTACAATCAGCCGCCGCATGTCCCATTTGCTTGAAGACCTGCTCGATATCACCAGGCTGAAGGACCACCGCATTACGCTTGCTCCCGAGCCCTTGCGCATTCAATCGGTCGTTCCCGGGGTATTCGCCATGCTTCAATTCATGGTGGAGGGCAAGCCGGTCCGGCTCCGAATGGAGATTGCGGAGTCGATGCCTCCGGTTATGGCCGATGAGAAGCGGCTTGTGCAAATTCTGTACAACTTGGTTCATAATGCGCTCAAATATACAGAGCAGGGAAGCGTAACGGTCTCCGCCTCGGTTCGGAACGGCCAAGCCGAGATCCAGGTATCCGATACCGGAATCGGCATGAGCACGGAAGCGCTGGAGCGCATCTTTCTTCCTTATGAGCAGGGCTCCCACGGCGTCCATGACGGCCGGGGGTTTGGACTCGGCCTCAGCATATGCAAGCAGCTCGTCGAGCTGCATGGCGGCGCGATATCCGTCAGCTCCGAGCCGGGTGCCGGCTCCGTCTTCTCGTTCAACCTGCCGCTGGCGGAGGCAGGGGCAAGCGAGGCGAGGCTTTCCAAGCCGTCCGGGGAAATGGCGGCGTCTATGGGACACGAGGCATCCGAGGCAACGGAGACAAGCGGAGCTGAACCCGCCTCCCTCCCGTCAGCCGACAGAGGCATCCACGAGCCGCTGCCGCCTCCCGTCGATCCGTCGCTGGGTAACGACGGCAAGGCCAGCATTCTAGTCGTCGATGATGACCCGGTTAACCTGAAGGTGCTGCTGGGCATCCTTTCTTCAGAGCCGTACCACATTACTACAGCCGGTTCAGGGCTGGAAGTGTTAGAGCTCCTGGGAATGCGGACATGGGATCTGCTCATCGCTGATGTGATGATGCCTCAAATGTCCGGCTATGAATTGACGCAGCGCGTCCGGGAGCATTACTCGGTAGCGGAGCTGCCGATTCTGCTGCTTACCGCCCGTAGTCAGCCTGAGGACATCTATACGGGATTCGCGTCGGGCGCCAATGATTATATGACCAAGCCTGTCGATGCAACGGAGTTAAAATACCGAATCCGGGCGTTGATCATGCTCCGGCAGTCGGTCCGCGAGCGCTTGCGGATCGAGGCCGCCTATCTCCAGGCACAGATTCAGCCTCATTTCCTGTTCAATACGCTGAATTCCATCATGGCGCTGAGCGAGATCGACACCAAGAAGATGCAGCATCTGGCGGGTGCATTCGCTTCGTTCTTGCGGATCAGCTTTGATTTTCTGAACACGGGCGAGCTGGTGGATATCACGTACGAGCTCGAGCTTGTCAAAGCCTATCTGTATATTGAGCAGGAACGGTTCCGCGAGCGGTTGGCCGCCGTATGGGAGGTCGACCCGGGGATTCAGCTGCGCCTTCCGCCGCTGTCGATTCAGCCGCTGGTGGAGAACGCCGTCAAGCATGGGATTCTTCGCCGGCATCAGGGCGGAATGGTCCGGGTTCGGATCAAGCGCCAAACCGAAGGGGTGCTGATTGAAGTGATCGACAATGGCCGCGGGATGGAGGCGGATCAGGTAGCCGAGCTGTTGAGCCCTGCCGGGCAGGCGCTGCGGGGGATCGGCATACCGAACACGAATCGCCGGCTGATTCAAATGTATGGTCAAGGATTGACCATCATCAGCCGCCCGGGTGAAGGCACGTCCGTGTCCTTCGTCATTCCGGAGCATCGCCGGCTAGAGAAGAAATCAGGGAATTAACCGATGTAAAGCTCCGATTGCAGACGATACTATATACGGAGCGTATGGTCAGGCAAGCAGAGGCTTGCCTGGCTATTTTTGCGCTGATCTTCAGCCTTTGAACGTAATAACCCCGATATGCATCTTCCAAATCCAGGATCATTATGATAATATACCTTCAGAAGGAGTTAGTTAGTTGAATAACTTATACTGGAGGTGGGTCTGTTGGCAAGACCTCAACGGATTACGAAAGAGGAATTGATCGCCTCAGCCCAGCAATGCATTCAAGAGAAGGGGCTCGATAAGCTGACGTTGAAGGCCGTGGCCGAAGGAGCCGGTGTGACGCAGGGGACGGTTTACTACCATTTCAAAACCAAAGAGCAGCTCATGCTCGAAATCGTCCGCTCCATCTGTGATGCGTCCTGGCAAACGGCAGGGTCGGATCCGCAGGATGGCAGCAGACGTGATACGATGGTCCGCGTGCTGGAAGCCGCCCGTGACCGCTGCGCGGAGAAATCGTATCATACGCTGTTCTTCTCGCTGGTGGTACACAGCTTGCAGAACTATGCCCTCCGCGACCAGCTCAAGGGCATGGTCGAGCGTGAGAACACGCATGCTGCCGGCCTCCTTGCCCGGCTCTTCCCGGAAATGGAGATGTCCGGCCCCTCCCTGAAATACCGGGCCATGATGGTCAACGCCCTTATCGACGGCCTGGCGCTTCAGGCGCTTCTCGATCCGGAGTTTGAGGCGGAAGCGGTGTATGCGGAGCTGATCGGGGCAGCCTCCGCCTGGATAGAGAAATCCTCCGATTCATCCAACACTTCAAGTTAGAAAGGAGCTGCAAAGCCATGCGGTTTTGGATCAGCTTAGGATTCCTGCTGTGGTTGGCCGCTACATTCGTGTTCCGATTTTGGGGAGGTGCGCTGATCGATCCCGGCCAGCCCCTCATCTGGCTGTCCTTTATTGGGATCGTTCCCCTGATTCTGCTGACGCTTCGGGCGCTGTTTCGTGCCCGGGAGCTCTCTTCCTCAGAGCGCCCACGGGCTGCCATGCTGGTGGCGATCCCGGGGATGCTGCTGGACCTCTTCAGCGTAGCTTTTCATGACCTGGTGTTCCCCGGACTTCCACAAGCCCATCTGCACCTCTTCTTCGTTTGGCTGCTGTGGGCGTATTCGCTCATTCTTCTGGGAGGACTGCTCGGGCAGTTGAGCGGCAGCCCCAGTCGTGATCAGCCATGACGCCTGGATGTCGGGACACAGGGACGCCGTGACGGTCAGAATAAGGCAGAATAAAGGCAGAGGCAGACGCGGCCGGCCTTCATCGACCGAGCCATCACCCTCGGCTAGGCTGCCTCGCCTCCCTTCGCAAGCGAAAAAAACGGATGCCCATCCTCTCGAATGGCATCCGTATTGTCTTTTTCCGATCCGTTATTTTCCCGTCCGGTTCAAGATGCCCAAGTATTCCACCCAAGGGCCGACATCCATCCGGTACCGCTCCGCTAATACCCGGGCGATTTGGGCCAGATGCGTCAGATCATGCACCACCCAAGTCGAGAGCAATTCCCGTACCTTCACAACGCCGAAGGCCGGATGCACGCCCGTCAGCTCCAGCTGATGCTCCGATTGGACCAGCGTCTTCAGCTTCTCGATACTTTGCGCCCGAGCCTCCTTAAAGGTCTGCAGTCGTTCATCCGTCGACGCCGTCTTCCCTTCGGACAGATGGGCAAACCGGTCAAAAGGAGGGAACGGCTTGCCCTCCCCCTCCTCCAGCATAAACGCCAGCCTCGGCATCCAATTCGTTCGCTCCCCTTCAATAAGGTGATCGATCACTTCGGTAGCATTCCAGGTGCCTTCCCCTTCGTTGCTCGTCAGCCAGCCCTCCGGCAAGCCGGACAGCAACGCCGCAAGCGCTGCCGGCGTCCGTTCCAATAGCGCAATGGCTTCATTTAACTCGAAATTCATAAGAGCCTTCCCCCTATAAAGTTAAATCATGGTCATGATGTGGTTGACCGCCGTTATGTAACGCCGAGCACCGTTGCTGGAGCGAAATCTTGCGGCCGTCGCGGTTTTTTTTGATGCAGAACACATTCAGAGGTGTCTTCCACTGACCCCTAGCCCACCGGATGGAATAATGCTGCTCTCACCTTCTCGGCCTCTTCCGGGGTTCGATGTTGGTCCACGACTTCATTCACATCGAATTTATTCCCATCCGGGTCATAAAATACGAAATTGATTCCGCAGCTGTGACGGTCCTGAAGCTGATCCGTTACGACGCCATTTTCTTTCAATTTATGATACAGCACCTCGATCTGCCTGACTTCAAAGGTAAACCGAAACATTTCATATCCGTCCCTCGTTGGAAACTGATTATTGTGCGGGCCTTCGGTTTCCACCAAGTGCAGCCATTGCCCGTCGGAAAGCTTCAAAATCACTTGAGCTTCCGCTGGATTATAAGGTACGGCATACTCAAGCCCAAAGTTATTCTGCCACCATGCCGCCGACTTTAGCGGGTCACGGACCGGTACATAGATGGAACACACGGCTTTTAAAGCATTTCCTTGAACCTTCGACATTTACAGTTCATTCCTCTCACTGGGTTTATTCTCTTATTCTCTTTCATGATAAGAAACGCTTTCCGGAGCCAAAACCAAACACCTTTCCAAAAAAATAGCTCGGCATATTTCTGATTACATTCGTCTGCCGCCTCCCGATTTCCTGCAAAAATACGGCTCACGCCAGCCAGAATTCCGAAGCGGGGGCTCAGCCCGCCCGGCCAGCCAGCCGCTTATCCCTCCCCGCCGCCACCCGCTTTTACATGAGCAGCCCGCATAAGCCGTCAACGCAAAAAGGCGGAAGGCATCAAGGCCAACCGCCGGAGAAAAGAAATCGATCGAATGATCATCCATCATCTCATCTGCCCAACATCCGTCCTACTAACGGAACGTCACTCTTCAATCCGTTTAGAAGAGGGGGACGTGCCTCCTTCCCGTGCCAAGAAGCGTTGGAAATAAGACGCAGAGCCGCCAAGCGACCTGTACGCCCCGGCGGCTATATTTCCTGCCAGGATAGCTGCTGCCGTCGTTTGCGGCAAATCGTCAGCCCCGGCGAAATTGGAATCGTCACCATCTCATAAGCATCGGTCTTTTTGGATAACTCATCGATCGCTTGATAAGCGGTCCCGCATAGCGTCGGGTCCATCATTTCAGCGCTCCCCGGATGCGAATCATGAAGCAGGATCAGGCCGTGCGGCGACACATAAGGGAAAAAATCATAGAAATCCTGCAGCACGGCTTCTCTGGAGTGATCGGCGTCAATGAACAGCATGTCAATCTGCATCGGGCGAGCCGCCAGCTCCTGGGCAAAGGCCTGTGTCGTTCCATGGAAGAACCGCGTCTTGGGGGTCATCTGCATATGCTGACCGGCCTCACCGTTCAGATCAACGCCGATCAGGGTTTCCGCAAACGGAATGACCCGGTTGAACAGCGCGCATTGGTACAGCCCCAGCTCCACGTATACTTTGGGCCGGACGATGCTTGTCAGAAAGAGGATGAAGTCCTCATGCCAATTGATTCTCACTGGTTCATCGCCTCCTTCGCTTGTACTCATTCCTTTATTTTATTTTGAGCATATGCGATGTGTGCCATGATACGAGACCAAGTGAGAATGCTGCCTGAATGATGCACCGGGACCGCTGAGATGACCGAGCGCGGCAGCTTTACTAGGATAAGCATGGCTCATGATCAGCGGTGCAGTTTCCCGCTCCCCGAAAGCCGATGGAGGTTTCCGGCGCGCCTGATCGTCACCAAACAAAGAACCAACGTCAATAAACCCTGCACCAGATGGCGCAGGGTTGTGCTGTGCTGTATGATAGGCTCGGATTACTCTGATCCCTTCTGTTCCCGCTTCGTGCGCATAAGGAGAACCGTGTGCGATGAACAAACCAAGCCCATGCCTCTATCGGGGCTGCATCAGGTTCCGCAAAAGGTCCTGTAGGGACGGCCTGACTGCGGAGGCAGCGTGCAATATTCGTCCTGCTCGGGGACATAAGCGTACGGATTCGCCAAGGCCGCAACCAGACGCTTCAGCACACTGTAGTCACCGGACTCCACGGCAGCCTCCAGCGCCTCCTCCACCCGGTGGTTGCGCGGGATGATCGCCGGATTGCTGCTGCGCATCCGCTGCTTCGACTCCTCCTCGGACGCTTCCTGCCGGTCTAATCTGCCGCGCCACAGCTCCAGCCATTGTGCGAAATCGGCGCTGCCGTGCAGACCCGTCTCCTCAGGCCGGCCCAGCGTCAAAGCACGGAAGGTGTTCGTGTAGTCCGCTCCGTGTCGCTGCATGAGGTGGAGAAGGCTCTTCACGAGCTCTTCATCCTCTTCCTCCTCGTTCACGATCCCGAGCTTCGACCTCATGCCTTCGAGCCAGTGGCGATGGTACAGCTCGGCAAAATCGCCCAGCGTTTCCTCGGCTGTCGCGATTGCCTGCTTCTCGTCCTCCTGCAGAAGCGGCAGCAGCGTCTCGGCGAAACGCGCCAGATTCCAAGCGGCGATCTGCGGCTGATTCCCGTAAGCATACCGACCCTGCACATCAATGGAGCTGAACACCGTATTCAGATGATACGCGTCCATGAAGGCGCACGGCCCGTAGTCGATCGTCTCCCCGCTAAGCGCCATATTGTCGGTGTTCATCACGCCGTGGATGAACCCGACCAGCTGCCACTTGGCAATCAGGGAAGCCTGTCGCCGAATGACCGCCTTCAGAAGCGCCAGATAGCGGTTCTCCTCCTGCTCCGCCTCGGGGTAATGCCTTTGAATCGTATAATCGGCAAGCGCCTGCAGCTCCCCGGCTCTCCCCCAATTCGCGGCATACTGGAAGGTGCCGACGCGCAGATGACTCGCCGCGACCCGGGTAAGAATGGCACCAGGCAGTTCGGTTTCGCGGAAAATTTCCTCCCCGGTTGTCACTACCGCCAGACTGCGGGTAGTCGGAATGCCGAGCCCGTGCATCGCCTCGCTGATGATGTATTCGCGCAGCATCGGGCCAAGTGCAGCTCGGCCGTCGCCGCCGCGAGAGTATGGGGTTCTGCCTGAACCCTTAAGTTGAATGTCCATCCGCTTTCCCTCGGGCGTGATTTGCTCGCCCAGCAGAATCGCGCGGCCGTCGCCCAGCATCGTGAAATGCCCGAACTGATGCCCCGCATAAGCTTGGGCGAGGGGCTCGGCCCCCTCGGGGACTCGGTTGCCGCCGAATACGTCCGCTGCGCCTTCGGCCTGCAGCGACTCGGCATCAAGCCCAAGCGCTGCGGCTAGCGGCTCGTTGAAGATGACGATCTCGGGAGCGCGCACAGGCGTTGGGTCAAGCCGGGTAAACATCGTTTCCGGCAGGCGGGCGTAGCTGTTGTCAAAGTTCCAGCCTGCAGCTGGCGTTGATTCATTGGTCATCGGAAGTCTCCTTTTTCATTTTCATTATACGTTTCTCGGATTATGCTCTTCGTTTATGCTCGCAACAATGAGTTCCATGATTGCTGTACATCTTCTATGTATCATCCATTTCGACTTCAGCCTTTTATAGATTGTACCGGCTCTCCTGTATTATTCCTTGCCGACGGCTTAAGGGATCAACCCAGCCATTACCCTTTAGTTTACGCTATTCCGCCTGCTTCGCCAAACATGGCATACCTGCTCCCCGGTAATCGGTTAGCGCCAAATTGCGGGCCTTGCCTTGTTCGCGGCCGAATGCGGAAAGAGCAGCCCGAATGCAGCACGCGCGCATAAGACGCGTGCAGGACTGCTCCTTCGGCAGGCCATCTTCAGGGAACGTCCGCTTAATCAGCTCTTTAGGAAATCCGGATCCGCAAAGCTCGGATTCGGATACTTGTAGAAGCCCTCTCCGGTCGCCCGTCCAAGCTTTCCTTTGTCGATATACTCCGTCTTCAGCAGGTTCGCCACCCGAACGAACTCTCCATCCCCGGTCGCATCCGCCTTCGCTTGTCCGATATTGTAGGCTGTGGTGATGCCGACGACATCCAAGATCGCGAACGGACCAAGCGGTGCGCCCGTTGCCACCATCCAGGTTTTGTCGATCGTCTCGACGTCGGCCACTTCCCGGACTAACAGACGCTGGGCCGCCTCAAGCAGAGGCACCAAGAGGGAATTCAAAATATACCCCGGCTGCTCCTTATGGAGCGGCAGCGCCACCATCCCGATTGCCTTAGCAAAGTCAATGACATCTTGAAACACCTGCATGTCCGTTCTTGAATGCTTCATGACTTCAGCCGTATTGTTCTTCCAGATTTCATTGGCAAAATGCAGCGCCAGGAACCGCTCCGGCCGTCCGGTCGAATCGGCAAACTGGCTTGGCAGCAGCGTCGAGGAGTTTGTGGCAAACACCGTTTTGGCAGGAGCGGCCTGTCCCAGCTTGGCGTAAAATTCGGTTTTGATGGACACCACCTCAGGGACCGCTTCAATGACCAGATCCGCCTCGGCCACGGCCTGTGCTAAATCGCTGTGAAAGGAGATTCGGTCAAAGGCTTGATCGGTTTCCTCCTGGGTCGCCCCCAAATCCTGCCGGTAATGCGGCTTCAGCTCCGCAATCCGCTCCTTCGCACGTTCGAGCGCCTGATCGTTAATGTCGTATACCGATACCTGAAAGCCTTTGAATGCGGTCTGGTAGGCAATCTGACTTCCCAATACGCCGCTTCCGGCAACCGTAATGTGTTTGAAATTCATGATGATGTCTCCTTTATCGCTTAGTTAACCCTTTTTCCGTATACAATCCCCCAATTATTACAATACATACCCCCAATCTCTCGGGATGACCCCAGCCTTCCCTAACTTTATGACAGGTGTCATAAGGATCTCTTTACAGGTGTGAATGTTGCGGCAGACCGGCCGAATCTACAATAAAGCTGTAAGAGAGAACGATAAGGAGAGAGGGAAAGAACCATGGAACAACGAAAGGAACGCATTCGTCTGCTGGATATTTTGCGGGGATTCGCCATCCTCGGAACACTCGGGACGAATATTTGGCTCTTCGCGCATGCGGGAGACCTCAATTATATGACAACCTTTGAATATTCCGGCTGGTGGGGAATTGATGATCTTCTTCGCATGATCGTGTTATTCCTTGTGAACGGGAAGCTGCTCGGACTATTGACGATCATGTTCGGCGTCGGGCTCGAAATGAAGTATCGGCAGGCCAAACGGAAGGGAAAGCCATGGCCGGGCGTTTATCTGTGGGCTGTGCTGTTTTTGTTCCTGGAGGGGCTGCTGCATTTTATACTGGTTATGGAATATGACATCTTAATGAGCTATGGGATTACGGCAATCATAGCGGCGTTTATCGTAAAAGGCGGCGACCGGCTCATCGCCCGTTCGATGACGGTCATCGGCAGTGTCTGCGCGGTTGTGCTGCTCGGCTTAATGGGATTGATGCTGGCGGTTAGCGGGCAGGTATCGATGGGCAGCTTTGACAGTATCGTTGCTCTATATCAAGAAGGTACGTGGATGGAGCAGGTGCGGTACCGGCTGGATAACTTCCTTCCGCTTCGGATCGAAGCCATATTAACGATTCCATCCAACATATTTCTGTTTCTGCTGGGGGTTCGTTTCATGCGTGCAGGGGTGTTTTCCCCGGATGAAAAGGGCCAAAGGATACGAAAGAACCTATTTAAACTCGGCTTGTTTATCGGGTTGCCGCTTAACCTGCTCATTTTCATCCCAGGCGGCGCATTCGATCTGCCGGTGCGCTATTTATTTGCTCCTCTGATGTCCATCCTCTATATAGCAATCATTGCTAGAATGATACAATATACGAAGTGGGAATGGCTGTGGCGCCTCCTGGAGAACGCCGGGAAAATGTCTCTGAGCTGCTATGTGCTCCAAAACATCATCGCCTCCTTCCTCTTCTACGGCTGGGGCTTGGGGCTCGCCGGCAAGCTGAATTCTGCAGCCATCATCGCCATCTGGCTGATGATTTGCATCGTCCTGCTGTGCATTTCATCCCTATGGCTTCGGGGCTTTAAGCTAGGACCTATGGAAACCGTCCGCAAACAAGCGATAGGCCTCTTTGAATCGAGATAGCCAGAATTGGGGGCTTGATATGTTTCATAAGTTGTACCCGAGAGACCAAATCAAAAATTATCTGCTGATCGACCTCGTACTGACGGTGTTTTTATTCTACCGGGTGTTAAGCTCGGATACGGCACCGGGACTGTGGGGCAGCCTTCTGCTGCTCCTGCTGTTCCTGGTTTCGTTTTATATTGCATTGTGGCGCCGCAGCGGCTGGCTTCTGGCAGCCGTGTTATCAGGCCAGGGTACGCTTACCGTGCTCGGAATCTTTATTGGGCCGGGTATCCTGCTATTCGGCATCCTCTTTGCCGACTTGCTCGGCAAGTCCAGGTCCAAAGGGCAGATTGCTATCGGCAGTGCTGCTATTGCCCTCTCGTATCTGCTGGTGTTCGTCATCCGCCAGGAGCCGCTGCTGAAGACGGAGAATGCCATTTACCTGCCGGTTATGATCATTCAAACGTTGTACCCGGCCATTATCTATATTCGGGAGAAAGCAAAAAGCCTGCAGGGCGAGCTGGAGGAAGCCAACCAGCAGATCGCCATGTATATCCAGCAGGAGGAGCGTCAGCGGATCGCGAGAGATCTTCATGATACGCTCGGACAGACCCTGATGATGATCAAGATGAAGACCGAGCTGGCGACGAGATGGGTGGATAAGGATCCTGCCCAGGCCAAACGGGAGCTTGGCGAGATTCTGGACAGCTCCAGGACGGCCCTTAAGCAAGTGAGAGAGCTGGTATCGGAGATGAAATTCATCTCCCTGGCCTGCGAGCTGGAGCATTCCGTCAAGCTGCTGGGTACGGCAGGGATTGAGCTGAGGATCGAGAAGCCGGAGAAGTCCCCGCTGTTATCCAGCGTGGAGGAAACGATGCTTGCGCTCTGCGTACGTGAAGCTATGACCAACATCATCAAGCATAGCCGCGCCAAGCGATGCACCATCCGGATCGAGGCCAAGGACGAAGCCTACGAGATCCACATTGCGGATGACGGCACCGGGATCAAGGAGCCGGACGGCGGAAACGGCATCCCTTCGATGAAGGAGCGGATGAAGATGCTGGGAGGCTCATTTAGCATTGCCGCTTCCCCAGCCGGGGGAACCACCTTGTCTTTAATGCTCCCGTTACGCCAGCATAAAAAGGAGGACCCCGCATGATCCGAATCGTGATTGCAGAAGACCAGAAAATGCTTCGCGGCGCATTCGCCTCATTGCTCCAGTTCGAGGACGACATCGAGGTGGTGGCGGAGGTGCCGGACGGAGAACAGGCATGGGAAGCCATCTCGCTCCATCAGCCGGATGTGTGCGTGCTCGACATCGAGATGCCTCATATTAGCGGGCTCGAGCTAGCCGAGAGGATACGCCATGCCGGCTTGCCTTGCAAAATCATGATCGTCACGACCTTCGCGCGCCCCGGTTATTTGCAAAGAGCAATGGATGCGCGGGTCGAGGGATATTTGCTAAAGGACGAGCCGATCGATTACTTGATCGAGGCCATCCGCCGGGTCATGAAGGGCGAGCGGGTCGTCAGCACCGACCTGGCGGCAGCGCTCTTCATGAAGGAGGAGAACCCGCTCAGCGAGCGGGAGATCGAAATGCTTCGCCTGACCAAGGAAGGGATGACGACCGAGGACATCAGCAAGGCTCTGTTCCTGACGCGAGGAACGGTTCGCAATTACCTCTCTTCGGCCATTCAGAAGCTGGACGCCGAGTCCCGGCAGCAGGCGGTCGCGATCGCGGAGGATAAGGGCTGGCTGTAGGCGTTAAGCCGTAAAAGCGTGATATGGTGACTTTAGCAGTATTGTGGCCTGAAGTATTTAGTTTCTCCGATATATATCTCATGTAGACACGAAAAAAACAGCCTGCCGCTTGCCGGCAGGCTCAGATTGTCGAGAAACCCACGTCTTGTAGACGTTGGGTTTCTCTTATTTTCATTTGCAGTTGCTAAAAAGCCTAAAAAAGAAGGGTTACCCCCTCTTTTCCAGGCGATCCAGGTGGATCGCCATCTTCTTCATGTTCTGCACGGTGGCCGTCATCAACGCTTGTTCCGTGACGTTCGAGAGTCCGCGCAAACGGCAATAGCGAAACCCATGGAGCTCTTTGGCATCCGCGAAGCTTCGCTCAATCGTTTCTTTTCGTTTGCGGTACAACTGCTTGCCGTCTCGGCTTAGCCGGTTATTTCGCACCCAGTCTTTGCTGTCTTCCCAGACATGTCGGGTCAGTACCTTCCGGTGGTTCCTGGAATGAGTGCATTGCGCAAGCATCGGACAGGTCTTGCAATGTTCCGGGTCTGACGCATACTGCCTGTAACCCTTCCGGTCGGTAGTCCGGTACGTCAGTTGGTGTTTTTCCGGGCAGATATAGGTGTTACTTTCAGCGTCGTAAGTAAACTTCCATTTGGCAAACAAACCTTGCTTCGGATGAAATCTCCGGTGTGCAATAACGGCAAAAATCTTTCGCTGCTGTAAACCTCGGCAAATGGGCGTAGTTAAATAACCGGAATCCAGGGCTACAGCTTCAACCTTGAATCCAAAACGTTCTCTTTGGCGGTCTAATCGCGACAAATACGGAACCGAATCGTGGACATTTCCTGGCGTAACATGGACATCGGTAATGAGATTGTATTTAAGATCCACCGTCCGGTGGTCGAGATAAAAGAACCCCTCTGGCTTACCGTCGCGAATCATATAGCCACTTTCAGGATCGGTGGTGCTCACTTTAATTTCTTTGGTTCCATTCACTTCCTCTCGTACTTTCAGGGCTTTTTTCCGTGCGCTTTGCGGTCCTCCGTCACAGCCTCATTGAGTTCGTCAATATAGTCCTTGGTGTTTTGTAGAACTTCTTGCTTGGTATAGTGGTGCTTGTTGGCATTGGCTTTTACGTGAGTCGAATCGGTAATGAGCACACGCCCGCCCACCATTTTGTGCGAGATCGCTTGGAGGACGATTTCGTCAAAGATCTCCTGGAAAATGTCAGTATCCTTAAACCGAGTCCGCCGGTTCCAGCTAATGGTGGAGTGGTCTGGGACTTTATCGGTTAGACCAAGACCTAAAAACCAGCGGTAAGCCAAATTCGTTTGAATCTCGCGTTCCAACTGGCGTTCGGAGCGAATGCCATAAAAATAACCGAGAAAAATCATCTTAAACAGAACGACCGGATCAATGGCTGGCCGCCCGTTATCTGCGCAGTAAAGAGGACGAACCTTATCGTCAATAAAGGAGAAGTCGATATACTTGTCCACTTTCCGCAGCAAATGATCCTGTGGAACCAGCTCTTCAATTGACACGAATTCGTAGCTTTGTTGTTTTTCCCGATTAGATCTCAGCATTCAAGACACCATCCGTTCATGAGTAGTTATCTATATTATACAACATTAACGCGGTGCTGTCTTAAAATAAATAAACATAAAGAAGGCTGTCGAGACTTTCTCGACAGCCTGAGAAGCCCCTTAAAGGGACTTCTTGTGCTTCGTGATAAGGTGCTTAGCTCTGCTTTCACCATATGGAGTAAGTTTAACCCCTGTCATGACAACATCATTTGGAATGCTGACACCATCATACTTCGGACTCCATGCTCTCAATGGAACATAAACCAACCCATCTTTGTTCAAGTGGTACAGGGCTTCAATGAAATCATCTACTTTCCCTTCTCTTGAGAAGTGGGTATACACCTCTTGCTTCTCTTTCTTATGGGCAAGACCAAGCAACACTACATCTTTGAATAACATACGTCATTCCTCCTATATGGGATTGTACTACCAATATAAGAGGAAGCCGCCCTTAATTTAACATGCCTACGTAATTCACAATTCATCATCCTTCTGAAGCTTGATGTCCAGCTCAATCAACCGTTCCAGATCCTGAACGGTCTTCATCATTATATGTCCAGCCTGTAGGTCCTTAACCCATTGGGCGATAGCTGCCTTGACGATTTTACGGTACTGCTCTTTGGATTCCAGGATCCCTTCCATCACGGCGAGCTCATGCTGCAATAAATCTTCATCTTTTGTTCTCATGTGGTCCCCTCAGCTTTCCTTTATACTGGAATGCGAGATAGCGGCGGTGTCGATAAATGCCGCGCGCGGCGGGCCGCTATCTCAGCTGGGGGTACCTGGGCGAATACCCTGGGTATGATCAGGAGGACGTGTCAGCGTCCTCCTTTTATTTTAATTAAAATTTGATTAACCTATTTCAAAGAAAAAACCACCCAATCAGTAGGTGGTTGATGTTTCAAATATCTGTCCTATTAGTCAACATATTAAAGAGTATTTAGAATTCAATCACCAATGAGGAAAATAGAGTGAAACAAAGCTACGAAAAATTCAGGTTCTTGTATCGGAGAAGCTTCTTCGATCTCTAATCTTACCTTAAATCCTTCTGTCGTTTTCATTCTCCATCTAGCCAACTCCTTACCTGAATGCATGAACTTAGCCCAATCGAACATATCTTTCTTTATTACATACTCTTGATCTTGATAAGTGACTTTAAACTCTGGAGCAACTTTTTGCCAACTCTTATATGTAACTCTAAAAACGTCTTGTGTATCACTACGCTGAACACTATATTCCGGCCTCCCAAGCCATGGTGTTTTTTTGTTGCACTGGAACACCGGATGACCGTCTGCAGAATATACCTGGATCTGTGCGGACCAATCAATTCCAAATACATAATTGCACATCTTTGCTATAACATTGGGATATACTCGCTCAAACCAGCACACTACATTCCCTTGCTCGTCTTTAACTTTAGTCCGTTTGGTTGAGGGCTTCAGCTTTGGCGGGTTGTAGGAGAAGATCTTCATTAATGTCCCCCTCATAATTCAGATTTATAGAATGCATCCACTACAATCCTATCATCAATTACAATAATATTCAACAATCTGTCGTTAATTGAAGAATATCTCTGTTGATATAAATATCAATGATGAGTTATAGTTCAGCACTCGTTCGATTAATCAAAACAGGCTTAATGCCTGTCGCTTCCTGGTATCGTTGTTTGATTACATCACAGAACTTCGGATCAATCTCCATAGTCCTGCAAGAGCGATCCATCTGATTTATTTGGGATAAGGTTTGTGCAAAGGCATGATCTTGCGCCGCATCTTCTTGTTAAGGGGCATAAGGTATTTGTGCTTGCCTTCGGTACGATACAATTCGGCATTGGCATCAAGATTATTCCTGATCCAATCGATGCGTTGACTGCCGGTACCGTACTTGGAATGAATCGATTTGGGATGTGTCTTCTTCCCTTTAATGATGAAATAATGTTCACCGTCTGTCTTTCCCTCATAGATCCAGTTGGTCGCCTGATAGATCCCACCGTGATGCTTCTGTTCAACGTCGGCATAACTGACGATCAACTCAACGTTGGGGGACTGATCCTTCAAGAATCGAATTGCTTTGGCAAGGATCTCCGAAACAAACGACTTGTGTTTGGTCAATGCAACCCGTGTGAGCTCACAGCATTCACGTTGAGTCAGGCCGTAAGGAGACCCGATATTCTGAGTTGCCCCACGGCTGAATATAACAACCCCAATATACTGGCCATTCTCCCATGCTCCCACTTTCACGGACTTTCCAGCGGGTAAGCTGCGGCTATAGTGGAAGTTCTCGCAAGCAAACTTTGCGGCTGCATGCGTCGCCCAATCCACCTTTAAATCAATCATGTTCAAATTCCTCCCCGCAGTGCGGACAAGTCACAAGCTTTGAGCTCAATACCCCCAAATCCCCTTGATCTTCGGGAGTGCCTGCTTCAAAATTCGGGATCTCAATATCCCCAAGCATTTGTTTCAAGTCCACATCGTCAAAACCGGACAAGGAAATATCCACGCCGTCCTTTTGCAGCTCAACAAGCAACTGCGATAGAGCATCTTCATCCCAGTCACCTGATACTTTGTTCAAAGCAATATTCAGGAGCCGTTCCTGCTGATCGTCGAGATCCACGACAGACACTTGCAGTTCAGTATGGCTCTGCTCATTAACCAGGATCTTATACCGTTGATGGCCACCGACCATGTTTCCTGTGCGTTCATTCCAGATGATCGGCTCCACATAACCGAATTCCTCGATGCTTCGGCGAAGTTTTTCATATTCAACGTCCCCAGGCTGAAGATCAACCCGAGGGTTATAGGCTGCTGCATTAATCTGATCGATTGGCACGATTCTGATGTTCATGTCTCTACCTCCAGTGGTTTTATGACAACAAAAAAAGGACCAGCTCAGGGCTCGTCCTAATGATTGTATTAGCTGTTGTGTCTTCTCAGTGCGTCTTCTAAACGGTTGAATAAGTCGCCATACCGTTCTTTTGTGGCTTCATCAGTTACAATTTTCATTCCGTCTAGACTAGATACCATTCCTTGAAGATGCACAACGTGAGTTTCAAGTGCATTGAAGTAATCTGGGTCTGAGGTTTGGATCAGCCTATTTATATAAAAAAGGTCTACAACTTCTAAAAGAAGAGTATTTTTATTAACAAATTTCATCTAAACACCCCCGTTCAAAACATTCATTCATGTCAAGGATATTTTACCTTCCTCAGTATGAAGTGTCGAGGATAAAACAAACAAATTGCTTTGTATTTGTGTTGAGTTGGTTTCAACGTTTGGGTGACCATCATATGCATTCGTACGCTCACTCAGTTGCTGTTCTCCGCTCTTCAACGGACTGCTCCCTGCAATCGGATGTTCTCATACTAATACGCTTAAAACGGCTCATATTCCGTCATATAAGAGCAACAGAAAAAGCACCTAATTTAGGGTGCTTCCTTAAGAAATTCATATATCATTTTGATATAACGCGAAAGTGTTACGATGTAATCTTCGTCAGCAACTTTGGAAGCATCAAAAATCAATTGTTCTCCTGAATCCAGAGTGATAGTCAATTTCGAACCGGCATAGCGATCATTATGGTGTTCTAAATAGTCTAGTTTAGTCACCTTATAATCTTTATAAATAATTTCACTCAGGCTTCTCGTGTCATTCTTTATCGAAATGATATCTTTGTGCGTGAATATGGTCAGCCCTGGTTTTTCTTTACCGAACCAATCCTCCGGGTAGAATGCCATAATTTTTTCATCAAGCTGACTGTCTTGAATATGCATTAGTAAATCCGTATAAATTGAACTGCTTCCAAAGTATCTCTTAAATTCTTTGTACATTTCCATACGAATCCCTCCTCGACATCATAATTCGACATTCAGGAAGGTTTTTCCTTTCTAATACAACACTCAGGAGGTTTAGGACAAAACTGCTTCACTCCATCCCATCTCCCCCACACACAACCTTTGCATTTCTTCGGCTGCTCTCTGGGTCGGATCCGTTTCTTCTTCCGTCTTCTACTGACCACTTCTATTCCTCCAATAAAAAAAGCCGATCCAGTGAAGGAACGACTTTAATGTGATATGTATGATGTTGGTGTTACGTCCTAAAAGCATGCGCCCGAACGGTCGCCGCAAAAACGCTGCGCTCTTTGCTTTAAAAGCATACGTACTTTGTAACTATAGAGGAAGAACAAGACCATTTTAACGAAGTCACAAAATCAAGGTCAATCTTCGGAATGTCCTTCATTAGCGAAGAAACTAATACCATACATGTTTTACTCACTATTGCTCATTAATTCGATTATGCACTCGTCTTTACACTTCCTGATTTCTTTGAAGCTGATAGCTTCTCTTTCATAACTAGAAGCATTTCTACCAGTTCATCCCGGCTGATTAGTCTGACTCCGTTTGATTTTGCGAGCTCATAAGCCTGTTGAGTAAAATTACTGTTGGTAACAACCCATGCACCGGATGCCTTATAGTGTGCCTTAGCACCCTGAACTTCTTGAACAGCTTTCAACCCTACATTCTTTTTATAACGCTTGGCTTGAACCACAATCCGTTTCCCATCTTTGGACATAATCAGATCTGCTCCAAAGTCGCCTGCTGCCTTTGTAACCTCAGCCTTGTACCCCTGAGAGCGAAAAAGATGACCAAGATAATGTTCAAATTGTACGCCGTCCATCTTATCGATCTCAGCTATGCCTGACCTCTTCAGTCGTTCGGCACGTTTTCGTTGAATATAGACCATTAAAATAATAACTCCAACGACACCTAGCAATCCGACAACCAATGATGCTTGCCATGATCTTGTTACCGAATAGGTTCCAATAATTCCTCCCAACATCGCCATACCAGCTAACCCTTGGAACAATTCTTCTTCCTGCTTCGCCTTACTCTTCCTTCTTGCCATCATTTCTTCCCCCAAGTATGTATATTGTCCTGAACACAATTCGACACTTGGGACTAATTTCCTACCTTGTATAGAAAAAAGCGAGAAGAGGAACGCCCCAGTCATATGCCGCCTCGTGCGGCTGTGCGTTTCATTCTCGCTTAATTCCCACAATACAAATATATCACCTAAAAAGTCCAACGAAGTGCCATTCTTCATTCAAAAATAGATTATTAATCAGTCACTGATTTAATAGCGAATAGTTCCTTTATGTAAATTCTATGTAAATTTATATATGAATCTACCTAAATTTTGCAATCATAGATTTCTAATGCTATAATATTCCTGTAACAACCAAATTCTATGAAAAGAGGTATGAATCTATGAAAAAGGTTAAGCAACTGGGAATCGCATCATTATCTGCACTCTTGTTGTCCTCATTTACTCTACCCGCTTTTGCTAGCGCTCAAGTTGCGAATGGAAATTCTACTAATTCGGGAACACAAATCGAATTACCGTCTGGCCCAATCAATCTAGACAAAAGAATTGAACTTGAACTTAGACAAGTAGATTACGATACTCTCTTTAGAACGGTTGGCGCTGAGCTTGGTATTACATCAACTGCAGGCGATGTTACTACACAAGGTTGGAAGACAAAACTAGCAAAAGAAGTAGCACAAGAATTGATCAAAAAACTCAAAAACGTTGGGTCACGTGCTTGGAATGAACAGATTAAAGTATACGTAGACAAATTGCCATTGACAGCTGGTGCAAAAACTACTCTTAAAACATATCTTAGTTACCAGGTACTCATGCAGGCATTGGATATTATGGTAGACTTCACAGGAACTGCAGAGGATGGCCTCTCTAACGCATTACAATCGGTTGGTATTCCGGCGTGGTTAAGCGATCCAGCTGCTAGAGCTATTGTATTCTTCCTGCTATAAAGCACCAATATTTAAGGGGGACTAAACGTGTACATACTTTCACTGATCATACTTATAATTACAGGTTTGGTGTCCGTCATTGATATTTTATTCGGCTTAAAAGAATCGGGCGAAGGTATCAGAATATTTGTCAACGTCTCTCAAGCTCTATTCTTCTTGTCGATACTATTCTTTGTAATAAAAATGTCTACCCGAAAGAAGTAAGCATCGAAAAAGGAGAGCTGTTTATCCAGCTCTCCTCAGGCTGTCGAGAAATGGATTGTCAACAGTAAATCAGACAGCATTTTTAAGGGCTGCATGGCGATACTGAACCGGTGTCATGTATCCTAGTGTTCCATGAATCCGATGCTTGTTAAACCAGTTAACATAATCGTATAATTCCAGTTCCAGATGACGAAGACTCTGGAAGTTCATCTGGTTCACGAACTCTGTTTTCATAATCTTGTAGGTCGCTTCCGCCACAGCGTTGTCGTAGGGGCAGCCTTTCATGCTCAGGGATCGGCCAATTTCAAATGTCTCCAAAAGTGCATCCATCTTTTGATTTTTAAACTCACTGCCACGGTCGGTATGGAACCATTGAATCTGAGATAAATCACCCTGAACCGTTGCAAAGGCACGAGAAACCAACACGGCATCCTTATGAGGGCCTACACTATGGCCGATGATCTCTCGATTGAACAGGTCGATAAGTACACAAATGTAATGCCACCGGTTCTGAACTTTCACATACGTCAGATCGCTGACAACGACTCGTTTAGCCTCCGTTTGATCGAATTCGCGATTCAGCGTATTGGCTGTAGACGCTTCATTACACGCGGACTTAAGGGGTTTATATTGCGACACGGTGTACGTAGAAACAAGTCCCTGCTCTTTCATGATCCGGCCAATTCGACGTCTGGAGACGACGAAACCACGTTCCTGGAGCTTGACTTTAATCTTGCGTGTACCGTAAGCTTTTCGATTCTTATGGAAAATGTCCGCAATCGCTTCGGCGACATCGTCTTCGCTCGTTTGTTCTTTCGCTTCATAGTAAAACGTACTTCTTGCGATTTGCAGGACGTCGCACATTGCTGATACCGAGTATTTATCACGGTTGTTCTGGATGATAGCTACTTTCGTCCCATGATCAGCGCGGCTTGCTTTAAAATATCCACCTCCATTTTCAGACGCTGGTTCTCCTTTCGCAAGGCAATCAGCTCATTGTCTTCGGAGGAGCGATTGTCCTTCTCCTTGAAGGAACCCGTTGTTTGGGCTTGTTTGATCCAGCGGTCTAAAGCGGAGGCTGTGAGGTCATATTCCTCCACGATCGCTGCTCTGGATTTTCCGTTTTCATAGAGTTCTACCATTTGTTTTTTGAATTCTGCTGTAAAGGTACGTCGTTGTTGTTTTGGCATTGTAGAGATCCGCTCCTTAGGATGATAGGTTTATTCTACAAGCCCTCATTTTTATTGTCCAACTAAGTGTAGACGATCCACCATAAAAAAGGGCACTCCATTAGGGAGTGCCCTCAGAGTGTCGAGAAAGTCCAACGGACTTTTCGACACTCTATTTTTTATATGGGGAATCATATCTTTTAAAATAAAAATCGATTTAAAGCGCTCTGAGAACCCTACTTCAGTGACCGACGAGGCAATTTTAAACCCCCTGCAAAAAAACAGGGGGTTTCTCGACAGCCTGAGCCTGCCGCTTGCCGGCAGGCTGTTCCATCAAATCGTTATAAGAATCTGACTTATCATAAATCAATGAGATCCATATTACCGCGGGAAATCTTATGAGATGATCTTCCCCTTAATAATGAGCCGATGCGTCGGATTGACCATCGGGTGGCAGGTCACGAGCGTAACCTCCTTATTCTTCCCGTCGCTTTCCAGCACCCAGACTTCCTCCGGCTTAACGATCAGCTTTTCGGTTACCTCATATTTAAATACTCGGGTACCCGTATCCACTTCGATGGCATCGCCTACGGCCAGCTCATCCAATCGGTTAAAGTTCCTTCCATAGGTTCGGTTGCGATGGCCGGCAACGGCAAAATTACCGATCTCCCCGGGTCTTCCCGTATGCTCGATGCTGGCCAATGTCGTCCTCAGATTCTCCTTCGTCGCCCCATGCAATACAGGCAGCTTGAGATCGATCTTGGGGATGGCAAGCATCACTTCGAGCTCCCCTTCAGATTTGGTGGAGGCATGATCGGATGTACCCGCTCCACCGGCTGCTTCATTGGATTCCTGGTTCCCTGACGCCTGACGATCATCCACAACGCTGATCTGTTGAAGACTATCCTGCCATTCGCGGGCCAGCTGCTCCTGTTCCGCCTGCTGAACCCTTTCCGTCAGCTTCGGATAGAATATTAGGATTATTCCTGCAATGATGAATAGAACAGGCAATGCCCGTTTGATCATGGTCTCACTCACGCCCCTTGCTCATCAGCGACCTCAACGGTCTGCTCCCACTCTTTGTACCATTGAACGATGTTGTCCGAAAGGGGGACCTCATATTCCCCGAGCAGCACTTCCTTCATTCGCTGAAACATCTTTTTGACTTCAGAGTGATGATGCAGCGAAGCATAGATATACATCAATCCGACATAGCCGTCCTCCAAATACGGCAGCCGCTCAATCACCTGCTGGTGGATTTTTACGGCTTCCGCATGCTGGCCGATCTCGACATGGCATGCTGCGACAGATTGGACATGCTCGAGCCATAGCAGTCGAAGGCGTTCCTGCTCAGGCTCTGCCCACACATACCGGTGGTCCGCCAGGAAATCCCCTTCGTACATATCCATGATCGACTGGTGGATGGAAAGCGTGTCCGGCATTACCTCCGGCGCTTTACTCAACCTGTCTTCCCATTTCTCCACGTCCAGCTTACCCGCAAGCTCCAGCCGATAGCTCTCGTCATGATAATGAATTCGGGCATCCAGCCCGCACATTCTGATCATTTTCCGAATCTGATAAATGGCCGTATGGAGCTGCGTCACGGCTTTGTGCGGGTCGTGGACAGGCCACAGCAGATCCATGAGCGTCTGCTTGCTCACCGTCTTCCCCCGGTAGTAAATAAGGTAGGCGAACAGCTCCGGGGCCTTTAACGTTTTCCATGGAAAATGCTTTGGCTCCCCGTTCTCCCTATAGTGCAGGGATTGCAAGCAGCAGAGGGTTATTGGCTCTTGTTCATCATCGGTACGGCTGATAACTGCTGCCGGCTTTGTTAGCGAACCTTTCACGATTCGGTCGATCGTAACGGAAAGCCTTGAAGGAAGCACAGGCTTCAGAAGATAATCCAGCGCGTTAACCTCAAATGCCTTGATCGCATAATCATCATAGGCGGTCACAAACACGATCTGAAGCTGAGGCCGAACCTCCCATAAGCGCTCCGCCAATTCAAAGCCGGTCATCTCCGGCATCTCGATATCCAGAAATACGACATCAGGCTCCTCTGATTGGGCTGCATCTAATGCTTCGTATGGATTTTGATATTCGCCAACCCACTGGAAATCGGCGGCAGCTTCTTCTTGTAACAGCAGTCTCTTTAAATACTGTGTAGCCAGTAATTCATCATCGACGAACATGACCTTCAAGGTCCTCTTCTCCCCCTTCTGCAGGCTCGCCATCCCCCTTGAACCGGGTTCCTTATAGATGAAGTGATGTTCCTGGTTTTTTGCAGTCATGAATGACTTCTCGTGGTCCATCTCACGCAAAACCAGCGAACAGCTCCCCCAATCGTCCAACACCATTTCTTCTATATATTGGCATGTTGCGTTGAATATTTTCTGAATGCTTATTCTAAGTCTTTATACTCATCTTATCACAATAGAATGTTACTTTTGATATTCGATTACAATTTTTACTTGTCGCAGTTGGAATTATTTGTGGTGAGGCTCCCGGTGTAATGCCGACTAATGGAGCATTGTAAAAAAGCTGCTCAGGAGTAAGAGCTCACGCTCCTCTCTGAACAGCTTTTTATCGTATGGTTGTTTTCTTTTCCTGTAACCGGTGTGCCGCAACTGAATTCCAGCAGCATGGCTCTTCTACTGGCTTGGTTTCGGGCGAAGCTTCTTTATCAACGGTGGATGTTCAAAAAAGGCGTTTACGCTTGCACCAATCCCTGAACAAAAGCTTGGAAGTTCGGCGCAAGCCGGGTAATCTTGTCTGGATGTCTCTGGTCAACATGAACGACCTGGGGCTCTCCGTCATTGCCGGCTGCCCGGTAGTCCAGCATGACCGCTTCCGATTCGGAAGGACACAAGCATAGAACGACACCGATCTCCGGGTAGCCTCGATTCTCGATCATATACCGGCTGCCGGCTTCTCCGCAGAGCGAGTGCTTCTTCTCTCGGCCGATGCCCAGCATGCCCGTAATCTCGATGCGGCCATCGGCTGCATCCCCCGATTGTATAGGGAAAAACCTTCTGCGGGGAATCCCGCCATTATGTACTTTCATCATCTGAATATAGGCTGTCGGCAGTTTAAAAACCAGCTCTTCCTGGATGGATTCAACCAAATCGTCCGTCGGCGGCGCCATGGTATACGAATCGGCAGCTTCCGCGCCATCATCCCAAAAATCCGTAACATCCATGTCGGCAGAGATAAACGCCTGCTCTGTTGGAGCATCAACTGCTGACACAGCAGCTTCATGCTCCTGCTCCTCCGTTTTACTTCGGATCCACTCCAGGAACTCCAGCGTATCCTCATCCCCCGGCTCCAGCCGGTCGGCGGTTTCGAAGGCTTCGCGCGCATTCTCATATTGCTCCAGATAATAATAGGCCAGTCCGATGCGGTAATGCCAGAGCGGGTCCTCTTGTCCTTCTTCTGCAACCGATAAGAACTGTTCAACCGCCTCCTCATAGCGCTCCAGATTATTCAGCGCTCTGCCCAAATGGCTTGTCAGGACGTAATCCCGTTCTTCTTCCGGAATCTCCGTAATCGCGTCTACGATCGCTTCGAATTCATCCTCTTCATGCCACTCCTCGAGCTGTTCCAAGAGTTCTTCCCTCATTGGCCTTGCCCCCTCTCATACTTTAGTAGAATTATACCATTTCCGGCGCAGCCCGCTCCACATCATGTATCGTTAATTAGGCCGGACCTGCAAAGGTGCTGTACGTATGCTTCCCGTTGGAATGGTGTGCAGGGTGGGGTCGGCTAATAACTACAGGCTAGACGCCAATAACGCAAAAGGCCGCAATCCTGTGAGGATTCGCGGCCAGAAAACGGTGATCATCGGACAAACACCAACATCCATGCTGATAAGCTTGACGTGTGATTGGTTTGAAATTTAGCGCCTGAGTTTTCGGTCATGTCATGATTTTTTATTGTGGCGGCTGTTCCACCCCGAAATGGATCCAATCTTCTTTGGGAGGTCCATATACGCCAAATGGCTTTAATCCAGCTTGACGCATCAGTACGGTAACCTGTCCCCGGTGGTGGACAATGTGTTTGATGAGTCCCATCAAGATGGACGCATTCGATTCATCTCTTCCGAAGGCATTCTGCACCGCTTGCAGCGAGGCATCCGTCCACTGCTCCTCAATGGCGCGAGCCGCCCGGTCGCTGATCTCCGCAAAGGTATCGGCAATTTCCTTCGCGGAAGCAGGGACTTCCTCCGCATTCGGGATCTGTTCGATGGTAATTCCGAACTCTGACAAATATTCCGGGATATTCGTGGTGAAGTGCCAGGCGATTCTCCCCAACGTTCGTCCTTCCCCGTACACCTTCTGCTGCAGCGAGGCATCCGTCAAACCGTTCAATACCTGCTGAGTTAATGCAGCCTCCCTCTTCCACTCCGCAACAAAATCCGAAATTGTTACATACATAAGCGCAGTCCTCCTTATTTTTTAACAATCATATGTTATTTGGCTCGCCCATCCGCTCTGTTCCAGGGTCCTCCCCTAGCTGAAGTTCCGGTTCTCATTTACATGGTTAATGGACCGGCTGCCTTATCTTTATCCTAACCGTTAATAGTGACAAGGTTTGTCATTATTATGTGGCGAATTTAGCGATGATCCTAATTCATCCTGATTTCAATATGTGTTCGTGAAGAAAAAAGAGCACCGTCAATAGGTGCCCTCATCAAGCATATGCGATTAAACCAGGTATTCCGCCATAATCTGCTCGATATCAAACGGCGTGGTTCCATGATCCACCGAAAAAACCGTTTCGGCCTCATCTTTCTGTTCGACGCACTCGCCCCGTGCCTTCGCATGGAGCACAAACAGATCGTACAGGTCCGGTTTCCGAAGCGCCGTCATGGCTTTCCCCATCAGAACCATTCCCTTCTGGTTCCCTTCGACATTGTTATAGTAGTGCGGATGCCGCGTCAAGGACAGATCGGTCCAAATGACCGTGCGCTCCATCAGATCAAGGATAACGGGAATCGCAATCTGCGTGTCGGCGGTGACATCGAGTTTATTGACCACCGTGGCAGGCTCGAAGATTTCCCCGGAGCCGGGTTTTTTACGCATCATCCAGCCCGTGAAGCACTCCGGCAGCTCGCAATACGGCTGACTCGTATAAGAATGCAGGGTTGCCACGATGTAGCGCCCGCCGTACTGGACGATGGAAGGGATATGGAGATCAATGAATTCGCATGCGCCCTGCGGGGCGGATACGATGTCTCCGCTGTGCACGGCACGGTACTTGGACGACCGCAGATTCGTATACGAAATATGCTCCACATACTGCCAGTTCCCGTCATACATCACTGCGGACAGGTCGATATCCACGCGGCCGGTCGGTTGGCCGTCGACCATTCCCTCTTTCCACCAGCTGAAGAACCGGATGGTATCCCCATCCCCCATCGGGATGCGGCTTCCGCGTACGAGCGTACGCAAAGCTTTACTGGCCGATCGCTGTGAGAACGGGACGTGGTAGTGCTGCAAGCGTTGGTCGACATAGGTCTTACCAAGCGGCGGCAGCTCGGAGAACCGCTGGATCAATACCTGGTCACATAGGTTCACGATGTCCTCGCAAGCCCCAGGATCCACCTTCGGAAGCTTATTCGGAACCGCAAACGCCTTGGCCACATTGCCTTTCGGGAAGAAGATGCGAAGGTCGCTCGGCTCATGGCGGCGGGCAAAATGAGACTTCACCTGCAATAACACCGGCGTCGACACTTGATCCGCGACTTCTCCGAATGCAAGCACGACATACTCTGTATGCTCGGTCGAGCGCAGCAGCTGATCCAGCCGTCTCGCGAATTCGCCGGGACGCTTCATCAAGAGATCGATGAGGGACCAGACTTGATCATAGCGGAAGGCGAGCTCTACGCTGCCGTTGAAGGTCGTAAAGGGCTTGTTATTGCGCAAGATATCGAAGGCTTCTTCCGCACGCGGAAAACGCGACTTGTATTCGGAAGGGTGTAGAATCTCGCCAAGGCGAATCCAGCGGTCTTTAAATCTCAGCATATCCTCCGTTATCGGGTGGCATCGCTCCAGCAATCCGAGCAGCAGCCGTCTTTCCGGGCGCTTGAATTTACGGAAGCGCACAGGCGCGGTAAGGCTGACATCGCCCCCCGACCAAGCCGCTGCCAGACGCAATACATCCGTTGCCGTCTTGAAGTAGCGCTCGATCAGGTTGATGTTTGCCTTGTCATGCTTCAGCAAGGAGCTTGCGACGAAGGCGGCGTTTTCCTTGAACGGAATTTCGGAAGGAAGCAGCTCTTCCAGCTCCTCCGGCTCGGCATTCGCGATCGCGGTATCGATGTCCTGCCGGTCCGTGTCCGAAATGGACGTCTTGGCTTGAATTAGTTGCTGGATCATCATATGGAACTCGGCTTGGCTTCCAAGCTCGATGACGGTCAGCTGGGTTTTATCCAGCAAAGTAGGTCTTACCACACCAGGATGATCGGGAGCCTCCAGCGTAAGATAATGGTAGACCGCATTCAGATACAGCGCTGCATCGTCTTCCTCCATCACTTGCTGCGGGAATCCGGGATACATCGGCTGATACTCCACATGTGCACCGACCATAACGCTAAGGTCAGCGACTAGCTGGGCATAGAATTCGGAAAACTGCTCCATGGATAATGTACGAATGACGTGCATCAATGGGTGGGAGAACGTAAATCCAAGAAACTCGATATTTTTCAGGGCAGTGGCCAAAACCGCTTCCGAAAGCCGGCTCTCCCCTTGCCCTCGCTCCACCATAAGTTTATTCGCTCTTCGTAAATAGATGGTATTATTTATCATCAGGATTCCAGGAAAGCCTTGCCCTAAATACGTGAAAGGTAATTTAGAAGGAAGGTACAAGATAGCCTGGATGCCTCCTCTCTTAATCAACATCCCTCAGGGAAGCTGCGACCCTAATTCGCTCAATTTGAAATAGAAGGAAGGATCGCAATAGCCTGAAGGTGTGTTCGGTTCCAGGCCATGTGGCCGTGAACCTTGGATGCACTTATCATCACACACGTCGCTTCCTGCGAACAGGGCGGAAGTATTACGACTTATGGAAACGTGCGGAAATCGGGCCATTCCGATGAATTTCCTTGTGCCGTCCTGCAACTTTGCATTATTCTTGATGAGATTAAGTCGACTTAATATGTTGAATTGCAGGAGGAGCAGACATGAGCGAGAAGCTGACCGTGCTTGAATGGCACAAGCAACAAGCGGTAACGAATTTTAATGCCGCATGGGATTTGATTGAAAAAGCGGACAGGTCCTGGGAAGACGATCTTCAGATGATCCACATGGCCCATGCTTCCCGCTATCACTGGGGCGAGATCGGCACCCCCCTTCAATTCTCAAGAGGCGAATGGCAAATCTCGCGGGTATATGCCGTGCTCGGCATGTTCGAGAGCGCTTTATTCCACGGGAAAAACTCGCTTAAACTGTGCTTGGAGAATCATATCGGTGATTTCGATTTGGCGTTTGCTTATGAAGCCATTGCGAGGGCTTACATGATTGATCAGAATATAAATTCCATGATGGAATACCTCCAACTCGCCAAGGAAGCAGCCATTCATATTGGCGATCCCAAGGAGAGAGATTATCTTCTATCCGAATTGCAAACCATCTCGCTGGATTAGTACGGCCCTTCCCCTATTTCATTACCGTCTATGTTGATCACTTGAAAAAGCGCAGACTGCAAAAAAGCGGGATAACATAAAAATCTCACAATCCTTAATTGGATTGTGAGACATCTACGCCATTTGCATTAATTTTTTGGTTAATGAAAAACTAGGTGGTCTGCTCATCTCCAACCGGATATGCATAGAAGATAAAACGATCCGGCGCATTGCCTAAATAGCGGAACGGATAACAGGTGGAAACGACCAGCACCTCGGATCCCATCGATCGAATAACCGATGTATCGTCCTTGTCTACAATATCCGTGCTTCGGATCTCGTATTCAAATGTCCCATACGGCAGCTTTACGATGAATCGATCCCCAACCGCCAGCTTGTCGAAGTTCCGGAACACCGTGTCCCGATGGCCTGACAGCAGAATCTGTTCATCGTCTAGTGGAAATGCGGTAGAGCTATAATGCCCGACTCCTCTTTCAAGCATCTCCTCATCCGTGCCCTCGATAATCGGAAGCTCGGCTTCCAGCTTTGGAACTTCCAGCATCCCGATCACATCGTTCGGACTTGGATCAAACTGGGATCTCTCGGCCATAGGATCACGCTGCGAGGCTGGATCAACACCCTTATCATCCAAATGATCTATGGTTTGCGGCTGAGAAATCAGCGTATTCGCTTCCGCCATGGCTTCCTTCAGGCTTGCTTGATGTTCGAAATATTGTATTGCAGCGAATGTTACAAACCCGACGCCTGCAAGCATCAACAACGCACCTACGATTCTTCGCATGGCTTCCCCTTTCATTCTGTTCAAATTCATCAGTCGGTGACTGCCGGAGCAACAATGGAATCTAATGTTTTTCCAATTGAATATCTATATTTTTACAACCATATCTTACTTCTTCTCCTATTTAAAATCCAGCCGATTGACCGTACTTCTTCTCTTAATAAGCCAAAAGTAATAAATTTCTCGATTTAACCCACTCTGTTAATAGAGGTTCCGATGGAGACTCTAAATCGATGGGACACGCCTGGAATCTGCTCCGCTTACCACCCTATGTTTCCATTGATAAAGGATCTGCACGTTATACGCATCTGATACCTCCGTGATTTATATTTCAAGTTCGATCGTTCGTCACGCCGCTTAACAATAGGTCACCGTATCTAAATAGAAAAACAACCATTGACGACGTTCATGTCATCAATGGTTGTTTTGCGTTGCTTTATTACTTATCGATCAGGTTCGTCACTTTCAGCATTCTTGCGATCAGTGCGGTGACTTCGGCGCGTGTCATTTGCGCTTTCGGACTAAGATGATCCGGACCGTTCCCGCGAATGATGCCTGCGGAGATCAATTGCGCTACGTCGGCTTTAGCCCATTTCGCTACGTTATCTCCATCTCTATATTGAGCCAGAACAGAAGTATCCTGTTCTACTGCATTCTGAGAGAGAATCAGGCGATGAGCCCGGGCTACCATGGCGAACCCTTCCTCTCTCGTAATTTGCCGGCCGCCGACGAAGTTGCCATCGTCATAACCGCGGACAATATCGAATTCATCGGCGATCGCAATCGCATTACGATACCAGATTGTTGCCGGAACATCCGGGAACCTCATCTGTGGAGCCTCAGGACGCATCAAGCCTAAACCGAGAACCACCATCTCTGCAAACTCGGAGCGCGTAACGCTGCGGTCCGGCGAGAATGTGTTATTCCCATTGCCCTTCAAATCCAGTCTTGCTGCGATATTATTCACATCCGCTTTGCCCCAGTGTGTTCTCACATCATCGAAATCCTGCGGATTCCAGATGATCGAATAGGTTCCGCTGCTGCGGAGATCGTTAATTTGAGCAAAATAACGGTTATTGATCTTCGTTACGACAGTTGGCAGATGGTACACACTGCCGTCAGGGTTGACTACAACCCCTGTTGTGATCCGGTTAGGGTCGATGCCCTCCGGAAGAGCGATATATTTCGCCGCATATCCGCTCAGCTGACCGGATCTCACGTTCTTTCCTTCGTGAGCAAACGTCAGGTCGAGATCGATTGGATCGACCAGCAGCTCATAGCCTGCCGATGTCGCCTTGCTCTTGGCAGATGCGGTCACGGCTTCCGAAGCACGCTTAATGTCGATACGGACTGCGATATCACCAAGCGCGGCATTTCCAAGCTGCCCGGCTACGGAAGACAGATTCATTTTACCAGCTGGAACCGGATAGATGGCGAGCGGGTTGCTGATTTCCAAGCTTGCGCCCTTATCGCCGAGTTGCTTCAGATTATCCGCAGTCAAGCCGCCAACTGTCAGGTCACCTTCATTCGGCGAGTGAATAGCCAGCTTCGGATCTGTGCTCTTGGATATTGCATCAACCAGCTTGCCCTGATCTACCTTCACTGAGGTTACGGTACGGCCATCCGTAACTGTCGTGGTACCGGTGGCAAATGGATTGTCATTGCCGTCCACTCGGACATCCAGATTGCTCTTTGGAGTTTCCGGCTGAGGTGTTGGAGTTGTTCCCGGCGTGCTTCCGCCTCCTCCGTTTCCGCCTCCATTGTTGTTATCTCCTCCGCCACTGAACGCTCGATATACGGTTAGTTTATAAATCGTCTCTCTACCGTTTACGGTTACCTTGACTTCAATGGTGTTGCTGCCTTCTTTTAAAAGCAAATGATCGCTTGCCTTACCGTCAGCTGCATCCATCCAGGTACCACCATTGAGTGAAATCTCAATCTTGGCATTCGGATCCAGGCCAGCCAGCTCGTCCAGCGTTGGTGTTAGATAGACGCTGTACGTTGCAGCAGAAACGGATGCGGTGTACTCACGAGTATTTTCAGCAAACTCAGGTGACAGACCAATCGGTGTACCATCGTTGCTGTTGTTCAGCTCCAAGCCGATGAGGTGGGAATTTTCGGATGCATCCACCACGATCGTCTTGGATTCGTTGGACACTTTGCCGTCCTTAACTGCCGTTACATCGACCGTATATTTACCATCCGCCAGCTCCGCCGTTGGAATGAAGCTCCAGTTGCCATTGCTGTCCACTTCTACCTCTCGAGACTCAATGACATTTCCGTTCTCATCCTTCAGTTCTACGGTTACTTTGGCATCCGGGTCTGCGATTCCCTTGACTTCCGGCTTAGCCACGGATACCAGCTCACCGGTTGGTTCGGTGATCGCAAGCTGAGGCTTGGTCGTGTCCACCGTCACATTTTTGGTTGCAGTATTGGACTCTCCGTTCTTCGTGGCTGTCACTTCAACCACGTAGTCCCCATCCGCCAGATCCTGTGCAGGCTTAAAGCTCCAAGTCCCGTCAGCATTCACTTTGACGGTAGGCGTACCAATCACATTGCCGTCTTTATCTTTAATCTCCACAGTAACATCCGCACCAGGAGCAGACTCACCTTTAAACTCAGGCTTGGCTACGTATGCGTGGCTGCCAGCCGGCTGCGTGATTTTAATCCGGGTCTTCAGTTGATCTTCCGCTGCCTTTAGGGCCTCAAGCGCTTTATTTACTTGCTCTTGCGTTTTGTTTCTGTTTTCAAGCACTGCTTTGGCTTGTTCCAGTGCCTGCTGATACGCTGGCCACTCGTCTTCCATGTAGTCTTCTTCTTTCAATTGGCTGAGTTGCTCAACCGCCTTCTTCAGTTCGGTAATGTTAACAAAAGCTACGGATTTCTCGGCGATAACCTCGTAATTGGTGTCAGTTGACATACCACCGAATTCAATGACGTATCCTGTAACGTTGTTATCATTCGGATAATCATTCCACTTCCCTGCTTGTTGACCAGATGAAAAAATATGAGCTACATATTCCTTATTGCTGTAATCATTAGGCTCCTGAGCGTCCCAGTTGGTATACGCTCCGTCTACTGGCTTCCCAGAGGTTTGATAATAGCCTTCATAGAATTTCAAGCCATTACCGCTATCCTTTTCACCTTCTGGGCCGGTTACCCAACGCCAGTCACCAGTTTTCCTAGGTCCACCATCTTTACGTTCGATATCCTGTGCGCCAATCCAGCCCAAGCCTAGAGTCTTTTCTTTTACGAACTCATTCTCCTTGGCGTCTGTAATCGTGACCAGGTACCCTTGCCGTCCAAAATAAGTCATACCCTCAGCTTCTTGCTTCGCTTTATCCCAAGTAATTGAGCTGCCCTTATTTACATATTTGTAAAAGTGACCGTTACCTTCATAAGGAAGGGCATCGCCTAAGGTAAATTTAATAGTTCTCACTGATTTATCGCTGGACGTCGTCGAGAACTTAACACTGGATAATGTTTGCGTATAAGCTTCTGCTGAAGCCTTTCCCGTAAACATTAGAACGCCGTTATCGGGGGTATTTCTTTTTGCTGTAATTCCCGCAGCCAAGGTATATGATAATGTATCTCCGGTCTGGAAATTTTCAATCATTACCGTTGCAGCATCCAAGTTAGCCGTATCGGGAGAGTTAAGAATCAGAACCTCCGGATCAATAACTACCCCGGTCGGAGTTCCCCCGTCAACAACATCATAGCTGGTCGTACCCCCGGATGTGGTAATTAAGGCTTGTTCTGTATCAGCCGCGTAGACTGAAGCTTTAGCAGCTCCTACCGGAAAACCACCAATAGTAAGAACGCAAGCCAGGAACAATGCTGCATGCTTTTTCTTACGAGGCTTGTTGCTAGATTTAAACACGTTTTTCTTTCCTCCTATCTTTTTCATCATATTTGTAAGCCTCGTGTTTTCCTTTTCCAACAGCCGCTTCGCTTAAGTAATTATGCAGAATAGTTAAAATACCCCTCACATAATCTCCATCCTTTTAAATCTAGGCTACATACTCTGTTAGATTCCTAAATACGAAATTTGTTGGACCGAGGATCTTATTCAAAGTCACTGTCGAATTATAGGAATACACGCCACTACATTATATAGAGGCAGTCTGAATAAAATCTGAACAGCCTTAAAGAATTTATCTATGAGAATTGATATATCGGTGCACGTGAACAAAAGAAAACAACCATCGAAGACGTTCATGTCATCAATGGTTGTTTGCGTTGCTTCATTATTTATCAATCAGGTCATTCACTTTCAGCATTCTTACCAACAGTGCGGTTGCCTCGGCACGCGTCATTGCTTAACTTCCAGCCATAATAGGTTACTTTGAGGATGTACGCAATTCCAGCCTATTCTCCCACATATCGATGAAAGATCGGCCAGACGTACCGCATCCTGGCCCCCCTTTCCGCTTCGCATAAAAGGTTACATCTGCAGATGCCCAATTTTTTAAACTTGATGTCCCTTTATTTTGAAGGCGAATGCTCTGCATACCATTTTCTTAGCAGATTAATATGCGCCTGATGATAGCGGTTATGGTCAGCCATATGCCATAATCCCCAGCGAATCGTTGCTTGCTTTTCATTCTCATGACCAAAGGTGACCACCCGATCTAAATCAGCATCCTGCAATTGGGTACAGATGTCTTTCAGCATGCTTAACACCTCTTCATACTCCGATATCAGCATGTTGAGCGACTTGCCTTGGATCATCGGCAGCCGGTTGTTCACATCGATCATGGGACCGTATTGTTTTTGTAACGAATGAGGGAGCGGCTCCCCTTTCATCCGGTACACCCAATTCAAATCAACATACAGGATATGTCTCATTAATTGAGCAGTGCTGTTAAAGCTGCCATCGGGTCCCTTGTAATCGACTTCTTCCTGCGACATGCCCTTCGTAATCAACTGAAGTCGCTGGCTGTTTTCTTTCACCGCGGAATATAACATCCCAACGATCGGGGACATATTTGCCTCGCCTTGCAAATCTTTAAGCATCAGGCTCTTCCTCCTGCAATAATGGCTTCCCGGCCAATTATTTCTTTATTTCTGTAAGGGTTGCATCCCACATTAATACATTTATATTCGGATTTTGGTCTTCATTCATTATCGAGATGGCAAGCTCCTGTGCTCCTTGAATGTCCATTTCGGAATAAGCAGGATCCTCTCGTTCATTTCCATCTGCGATATATATATTTTTTCTATCTTAGTAGGGGAACAGGGAGGTGTCAATTCCAGACTAATTAGATGTGAGCGCGGCCTGATTCCGTTTGGTTGATCCCTTACGGACAACAGAAGGCCATCGACGAATCGACGGCCTCACGATCTTACGCTTGTATGCTCGATGCTTTGCTTGCCTGTCTTGAGTGCAGAACCTTCATCGCGTATCTTGCGATAGGCTGTGCGATCAACACTTCAATCCAGAACGCAATGCCGAAGTTTCGTGGCCAGGTATGGAGGAAGTTTTTAAACGGATCCAAACTGATGTGTTTGGTACCTACCATGGGGCCAATAATGGAGAGAAGAAGTGATAATACCGTTACGTTGAGCACAATATTTAATAATACTCTTGCATTGACCCCATCAGTCTGCCCCAAGAATTTAGGCATCATCTTGCCAACAATCGGGCCAGCGATCAGCTTCACGCATAACACGACGATGACCCACATGATAGGAATCACTTTTAGACTATCCAGATAAACCTCTTTGCTGAACCCGCGCTCCAGTCCAATAATGATCGGCGCGATCGTGTTGACCGAAATAATCGATACGATCAATAAAAATAATATCCCCTCTTTGCCGTTCCTGGGCAGTCTTGTCTCTACGAGCTTCTGGTTTGCCATCTCCAATCATCAACCTTTCATCTAATGTGTCACCGTGTTATTTTAGCGATTTAGGGGGGCTCCTCATAAGTGAACATTCTGTGAATAATTATCCAAAATAAAATAGAGAATGAAGCCCAAAACAAAAAAATCACCAACCGATAAAGGATTAGTGATTTTTATTGTAGTAATGAAGTTTGGATCGCATACATACGGTCTCTCTGCCCTCGCCTTGCTGAATTTCGGTCAGCCAGCGCTTACGCCAGCATGCCGTTTACCTTGCCCAATACCGATTCATAGGATGTATCCAAAGCAATTGCCATTTCCTGAAACAAAATATTTTGAGCCGAAGCTAACATCACTTGATCTTGTTGGTTCAGCTTTTTGTTGTTGCTTTCGGCCTTCTGCTTGTGACGCATTAAGGTGTTGATAATGTTAGCGATCTCCTCCCGGTCGCCTGATCTAATTAATTTGGAGTAGGTCTGGAAACGCTCCGTATTTTTTTCAATCCATCCCGTGCCCGGCGATTTAAAGGATTGCATGACCTTCTCGGCTTCCTCCCGATCGATCAGTTCGACCATGAGCAGACTGTCGTTGTCTACTGGCGTGCTAATCTTTAATTTCACGTTACTTACCGGATGCAGCTCATAATAGCGTCTGGTTGTGCCCAAGACTTCTTTCTCGCTGATCCCATCAATTTGGCATATGCCATGAACTGAATAGATAACCAAATGACCCGTTTCAAACATGCTGTTATCCTCCTCACGTTGTCAACTTGGTTGACTATGTATCTCTATTATACACTATCGTCAACTTGGTTGACGAAGAATCGTGAACTTTTGTATATTGGTGGAGGAATTGCTGAAAGGAATGATGACCAATGCATGTAGAAGTGAAGACCCTGGATCTGATCGACCTGATAAGCGAACGTCATGTCCTTCTCCGCACCTTAAACGACCGCTTGTGGCATAAAAGCCATGACCTTCATATATCGAACTCCGAATGGTTTATTATGGCGAGAATCTATAAGAGACAAACGACGATATCCCATGTCGCCAAACAAGTGGATATCTCCCGTCAGGCTACCCATAAATTCATTAAAAATCTGGAAGCCAAAGGACTGGTCGAGGTCAGCAGAGCGCAGCATAACAATAAAGACAAGTGCATCCGTCTCACGAAGTTCGGCGAGGAGTGCTTTGAGCACAACGAAGCGATTAAGGCAAAGCTTGAGGCCAAAATCACCGCCTCGATCGGAGAAGAGCAAGCGGATCAGCTTAAGCGGATTTTAACGATGGATTGGGGTTTGGGGACGAGTGTTTAACCCTACCTAGCCCTTGGCTGAAGATCATCCGGTTGACCATAATAAATGGATAAGAATCGAGGGTAAGAGGAATGAAGCTTCAGCTCCTATTTCATGAATACTTAAATATAAAGTTCAACAGAGGCTTGCCGTCGGTACAGACCGTTGGCTTTGAATATGGCGTTCTGGAAGACGAAAGAGCAGCGTTATTCTTTGTCGATCGCAACGATCAGGCTTTTGTTGAATGGGCGTATGATTTACAGCCGGGAGATCCCCAATATGCTGCGAGCCCGGATTGGAAGCCTGTGCTCGCGGACACGTTTAAGCAGCTGGACGTCTACGATGAACAGATACTCTATTATCTGTTGTTTACCATCAACTCGACGACATCCATTGTTCGAAGCAATCCGTACAACGCCATGAATGATTTAATGAAGAACTATTGTTTCTTCCAGTTGTCTCAATTAAACGGTGTCTCCCGGTTGAGCGATGAACAGAAGCTTCAATTAAGGGGCTTTTTCCTCTTTTTCTACCTGTATGCCCATCCGGTGAACGAGGAGACGCTTTACGCCTTTTCATTCCACGGTCAGGATTTGGTTCATACGAAAACCGGCATCCACATTGAGCCATATTTCTCGGCGTACCATGATTACTACATCGAGCATATCGCTGAATATCACGATCAATTAATGATAGCTCCCCATGAAATCGCAGCCTGCAAAAACCTCACGATTGAGCTGCTTAGGTCCATCGAGGGAAAGTCGACCAAGCTGGTCATGCCCCCGGAAGAAGGCTTCGAGGCTGCACTCCGACTGATCAATGATGTGGACGAGATGCTCCATATGTACTCGGAAAATAAATCAACGGTATTCGACATCATGAGAGATGCTCTCGCAGGCACTCGCTCTATCCCATATCGTGATCATTGCTTCAGCATATTGCTGCAGAATTACGTGTGTTATGTTCTTTATTTTGAGTTTGATGAAATTCATCATCTGGTGGACTACTTTAGAGACAATCCGGCATGGTGCAAAACGATTCTAAATAAAATCTTCGCGGATACCATCTTTCTTCAGAAGATCATGCGGCAGAACCGGATCGATATTGCCGATTATGGGAGTGTGATTGAATTCTTCGATGAGGAGGCTCGGAGGATTTACTTGTGAGTGGCAAGCATCCTTAGCGTAAAGCAGGAGCCGACACTTGCTGTACCTGTCCCCCTCTCTGATTATTCCCATTGATTAAACCCCCGTAGCCCATTACGCTTCCATGTACAGGCTGAGAGCCTACTGCCAGCAGCTCGTTGTGCTAATGGAGCCCTTAATGAAATAAACTTGGCCGGCAGCTTAAAAAAGAGCGTTCCCCTCTTTAGGGAAACGCTCTTTTGCTCATTCATACTATTTCAAGCCCAATACCTCAAAATCATAAATCCGCGCGGCCGTATCCCCGCCTTGGGTCGCCTTCTCGACTTGAAGACGAACGTACTGTGCGGAAGTAAGTTCGATAGCGTGGCTGCTGACCGCTTTCGTATTGTCTTTGACCGAAACCGCATCCTTCCATTCCTTGCCGTCCGAGCTTACCTGTATGGTGAATGCCCGCGTGTTGAATGCGGCCGGCTCGCCTCCCGCTTCCGCATGCTTGATCACGAATTCGCTGATCTTATGCTCGGCTCCGAGGTCCACCGTCAGCCAGTGTGGCCCGTCTCCGACCGCACACCATTTGGTAGCGGCATTACCGTCCACCGCAAATGCAGGGGCTTCCTTCTCATTCACGAAGCTGGATGCTGACGTTGTCTTGCCAAGGGCAAGATTGCCAACGCCATTCTCTGCTTCCCGTGTAACCGTGATGAGCTTCTTCCGAACCACGTCCTCGCCAATGCTATTTTTAGCGGTTAACGTCACTTCGAACGTTCCTTCTTCCGGATAGGTCACCTTAGGATTCTGCTCCGTGCTGGACGCTGGCTGTCCGCCCGGGAAGCTCCAGCTCCAGGACTCTGTGACTTCCGATGAAAGATCCGTGAACTGTACCGTTTCTCCCGGTGCAATCAGCGTCTTATCCGCCTTGAAGGCTGCCGTCGGCTTCGGGTATTCCGGCCAGTCAAAGCTTACAGATGCTGCTTTTCCTTGTTCGTAGTGGCGGTTCACCGGAATCACGACCATTTTGGTGGACTGCTCTTTTTGCAGCCGCTTCATTTCAGGCACATAATAAACGGTGTTGCCCGTCATGCCCATCAACTCGTACTTGCCGTCCGGATGAACCCGGTACACCTGATAATACATTACGTCCTCCGCCTGTTTCGGTGCCTTCCAGGACAATCGCGCATCCCCATAGATCCCGTCGCGGAAGTCGTTCTCGATCACCTGCAGATCGCTCACCTGATGCGGCTTCTTCGCCTTATCATTCACCTGCGAAACGGCCAGTTTACCGATATTGGCCTGATAGTTGGCCATATCCGCCGCGGATTCGAATTGAAGCGAAATTCCCGCAATCCTACGTCCTTTGAACTTGTTCAGTCTGACGCTCCCCTGCTTCCAATCCTGATTCGCGCCTACCTGGGTCCAGTTGGACGGCTCGAAGAACACATAGTCATCCGGCGCATCGGAGAAGGCCAACCCGATCTTCACCTTGGCATCCTTCGCATTATCCGTATAAACAAGCGATACTTCCGTCGTTGCCTCGACCGGGATATCCGCCTTATACAGCTTGATATGGGTAGAAGAACCTTTGCTGACGGGACCTTCTACCTGAAGCGAGCTGCCTCCGTAGTAGGATTTGCTGAAATCAAATCCAGGCTTGAGGGCTTCGCCCTTGCCGTTGGTTTCCGTGATCCAGCGCCAGGTCGGCAAAATATCCTGCAGACTCCGGTTGCTCCAATCGCTGCTCCGCATCACTTTGCCGTCCACCGCAAACATATGGCCGTTCCCCGTATTAAAATGGGTGACGAACTCGGAACCGGTCAGCACCGTTTTGGCAACGACATCATGGGCAATCCCTCTCCAGGCGAGCGGGTCGGCTCCTTCAGGCTGGGAGGTATTCGCCTGGTTCATGCCAGGTCCCGCCCAGAAGATCTGCTCCTTGTTCATATATTCCTCGTGCGTCTCAGAGCTGTTGAACGCCCAATCCGGACGGTAGATGCCGAGGGAAGTGGTCGCTTTCTCGCCTTCCGGGAACAATACCGGCCAATTGAACCTGCTTTCGTAGCCGTTTGCCTCCACATCGATGCCGGCATACAGATCATACGGGCTGCGGCCAAGCTCGGCGGCCTTCGCCGGGGAGTTCAGGAACGGCGTGATATAATCGTATTTGCCGTTCTTCTCGTCCTTGAACTGCCAGCGGAAATCGATAAACATATTGTCGGAAACGCGCTGATTTCCCGCCTGGAAGAACATCTTGTTCTGGTCCGTCAAAGCTCCCTGCCACTTCACCGGTCCGTCCTTGATCATGGAATCGTACCAGATCACTTCCATGCCCGGTGCCTTCTTCTGCTGAAGATACGTTAAAAATTCAGCCATCTTAGCGGCATCCTCAGGCGTTCCGCCCTGCGTTTCCTGATTGATGAACCAACCGTCAAATCTGTAATACGCAGCAACCTCAATCAGTTTGTCTGCAACCGGGAAGGATCCGTCCTCCCGCTGCTGTAACAGATCATGCAGCCACTGGATTTTGCCTCCATGCTCGGTTTGCGGCAAGAAAACGGTTCCAAATACAGGCACGCCATTCTTGTGGGCTGCATCGATCACGTCGGCGCTTGGCGGAACGATCAAGCCTTCACCTGCCGAGCCGCCCCACATCACCAGCTTGTCAATATACTGCCAATTACTGAACGTATACGTATGGAACTTCTCCGAGCCTTGGGAAGGAGCTCCGCTTGTGCTTGGATACATGGAAGCAATCGATAGAACCTTCACTTCCTCTTTGGCATGGCTGTTGACCTTATGGCCCTGGACCCGTTTGGCCTCCAGCTTCACCGTTCCCCGGTTAAAAAGCGCATCCTTATCGGCCGACGGCGACCATTCCAGCAGCGTGTTCGGATACCAATAGGACGAATGAGGCTGCGCTGCTTCGACTTCTCCGGCAAAACCCGTCAGGGATGCTGCCAGCACGGCTGTGCTCATCCATACGGTCATTCTTCGCTTCCACTGAGCTTTAGTAAAATAACCCGGTTTGATTTTTTTCACTCAAAAAACCTCCTATACGGATAATGATCTTGCAGTTTTTCTAGTATTTTACAGGAGCGTGATGATAAATAGAGAGAAACGGCTATCATCATCAGCCGTTTCTACTCTTCAACCACTCTTATGCCTTACTTGTTCTGTGCTGCCTTCCACTCATCGAACTGCTTTTGAGCCTCAGCGATAACTTTGTCGATTCCAGCATCCTGGAACTTTTGTTTTGCTTTTGGCAAGTATTCGTCAGGATCGATGGAGCCGGTATACAGTGCAGGGATGAATTCCTTCGCTACGTTCGTCACGGCCGCAACTTCTGTTTTGACCGGAGCCGTATCGAAGTTAAAGCCGAATGTAGGAGCTACTACAGCGGAGCTGTTAAATTTCTCGAATGCTTCCCACTTGTCTTCAGGCTCGCCTTCATGAAGGTACGTCAGGAACATATTGCCGAGCGCAAATCCAGGCATTGCATAGTTTTCCTGCATTGCAGGCATATCCTCGATGTATGGCCCTTCAAGCTTCTTGTAGTGCGTGCCCTCCAAGCCGTATTGAATCATATTGCGCAGTTTCTCATCCGTGTTCAGCAGGTTCAAGAACATCATGGCCCGCTCCGGATTTTTGGAGTACGAAGAAATCGCCATCATCGAACCCGCTGCGGAGCTGGTGTAAATCACCGGATCATGCATCGGTCTCGTCACAATGTCATATCCCGCGTTTCTGGACCAGCCGAGCTCTGCATATGGCTGCGTAATCTCGCGGTCCACGAGCCATTTGCCGGTCTTGATATTATCAATGCCGTCCAGCGTCGCTACATCCTCGCGCACATAACCCGCTTTATAGTATTTGCGCATCGTGGCCAAAGCCGATTTCAGTTCAGGTGTATCCAGCAGATTCACAAATTTAAAGTCTTTGGTATCAAGGTACATGCCGATCGGAATTTCATCACCAAGCGGGAAGTCAACCGGCAAGTACGGCTTAAAGCTTTTCGGTACGGCGAGCGGTGTAATATCCGCCGGCTCGTTCTCTTTAATCGTTTTCAAAAGCGGCTCCAGATCCTCAAGCGTTGTCACGTTGGAAATGTCCAGGTTGTACTTATCCAGATACTTCTTGTTGAAACGCCATACAAACTGCTGTGCCAGCTCCTTATTGGCCGGGATGCCATAGTTCACGCCATTCACCTTCGTTCCTTCGAGGAAACGAGGATCCAGCGCTTCCTTGATGCCTTGTCCATACTGATCAAGCAAGTCATTCAGCGGCTTGAAGGCACCCTTGGCCGCGTTTGGAAGATAATCAAATGCCCATGAGCTGGTGAAGGCGATGTCGTAATTCTCGCCGGAGCTGGTAATGACTTGCATCCGCTGGCTGTAATCGCCCCAGTCGATCATGTTGATCTCGATCGTAGCGTTGATTTTCTCCGTCAGGTATTTATTGATCTCCTCTTGAACCTTAGGAAGATCCTTCTGGTTAGGCCCGATCATGTACATTTTGAGCTTGACCGGGTCCAGCTTGGATGCATCCACCGTGCCGTCGCTCTGAATGGCCGCCTCTTCCTTCGCGGGCTCGCCAGACTTAGCGCCTTCCTTGCCGCCGCAAGCCGATAATACGACCGTGAGCAAAAGCACAAGAGCAAGGGACAGTATAGAAGCCTTTTTCTTAAACATGTGTTTTCCCCCTGTATCACTTAATGGTTAATGCTATATTGACACCGCTTACACACCTCAGACGTGAAAGCCGGATTACTCCGGCCGTGTGCGATGCGGGTACAACCTTATGAAATTAGCCTTTGACTGAGCCTACCGTCAGGCCCTGGACAAAATACCGCTGGAAGAACGGATACGCCATAACAATCGGCAGGGTCGCCAATACGACCATCGCCATTCTTACCGTCTCCGTCGGCAGGCTTGCTGCTGCGTCGAAGGAACCGATATTCTGCGCATTCTGCGTCAGAAAGTCCATGTTCTTCTCGATCTTCATCAGCATGAACTGCAGCGGCGGCGTCGCTTGTGGATCGTTATAATACAGCAAGGCGTTAAACCAGTCGTTCCAGTACCCCAGAGAGCTGAACAAACCAATGGTTGCAATCCCCGGGAGCGAAACCGGCAGCACGATTCGGATAAAGGTCAGAAACTCGCCGGCCCCATCGATTTTGGCGGACTCGATAATTTCATCCGGAATCGTCGTCTGGAAGAAAGTCCTCATGACAATGATGGAGAACGCGCTCAAGGATAAAGGAAAGATCAACGCCCAGATGGTGTTCTGCAGATGCAGGAACTGGGTCATCACGATATAACCAGGCACCATTCCGCCTGAGAACAGCATGGTGAAGAATGCAAGGAAGCTGAAGAAGCCTCTGAATTCAAAATTTCGACGGGACAATGCATAGGCATAAGTCGTAACCAATGCCAGACTCACCAGCGTCCCCAGCACCGTGATCAAAAGCGTTAAGCCGAATGAGGACAAAAGCTCGCTGCCCGTTTCGAAAATATATTCATACGCTGCCGTGCTGAACTGACTTGGCAACAGCCTGAAGCCTTCCGAAACCAGCGTCTGTTCGTCCGTCAGGGAAATAATAATAACAAATAGAAACGGAAAGATACAGGAAAACGAGAAGAGGCCGATCACGATATTGAAAATCGTATTCCACAATGGGGAGATGGCGTTGTAGTCTCTCTTCTTTGAACGCTTTGCCGGTTGATTCGCGGTTTGCGTAGATAGCTGCGTCATGAACGGTACACCTCCCTCGGATTAGAAGATCGCATGATCTTTTTCAATTTTACGAACGATATAGTTGGCAACCAGAATCAGAATCAAGCCTACAAATGATTGGTACAAGCCCGCTGCCGTACTCATGCCGATGTCTCCCATGTTCATCAGCCCGCGGTAGACGAAGGTATCGATGACGTTCGTAACCGGGTACAGCGCGCCCGAATCCTTCGGAAGCTGGTAGAACAATCCGAAATCGGAACGGAAGATGCCGCCGATTGCGAGTATGGTCAGGATAATCATAAGCGGCTTCAGCAGCGGAATCGTGATGTACCGCACTTGCTTCCACTTGCTGGCTCCGTCGATCACGGCCGCTTCATAATAAGACTTGTCGATCCCTGTGATAGCCGCAAGGTAAATAACGCTGTTGTAACCCACGCCTTTCCAGATACCGACAAAAACGAGAATGAAGGGCCAATACTTCGCTTCCGAATACCAGCTGATCGGCTCTCCCCCGAAATAAGTGATGATTTGATTGAGCGTCCCTTTGTCTACGCTAAGAAAAGTGAACGCAAAATAACTAATGATAACCCACGACAAAAAATGCGGCAGAAACATGCCGGTCTGATATACCTTGGCCGTACGCTTGTTGACAAGCTCGCTTAGCATGATCGCAAAGCCCACTGCAATGACCAGGCCCAGGATAATAAAAGCCAGGTTGTACAGAATCGTATTTCTCGTAATGATATAAGCATCATTGGTTGTAAACAGATATTCGAAGTTTTTGAACCCTACCCATTCGCTGTTGAGCACGCTGGCAAAAAAACCGTCCGGGCTAATACGGAAATCCTTAAACGCGAGAACGGTACCGAACATAGGCAAGTAAGCAAAGATAAGAAACCATATGGTTCCGGGCAGGATCATCAGCAGCATAAACCGGTTGCGTATGACCTTTTTGATGAACCCCGACATGAGCACTCCTCCTCTTCCCTGTTAAATACAAGTGATGCGACTGCAGTAGAAGATCCCCATGATCTTTGTCGATGCGTTATTCTATCACTTGCCCTTAACTACTATCATTGTGCCAAGTAAGCGCTATCGCGCTCAAGTTGAAAAATACTAGAACGGGATGGACAAATTAAAGAATCCCTTATAAAACAACAAAAAACAGGCCAAAGGGTTATCCACCCATGGGCCTGTCGTAAATGGTTTCCCCGTCGATTTAGATCCGATACATGGATCTCATCTCGGTCGGAGATACGCCCGTATATTTTTTGAACTGTCTGTAAAAGTACGAGCTATCCGTATAACCTACGCCTAACGCAATATCCGCCGTCTTTTGATCCGTATGTAAGAGGAGCTGCGTGGCTTTCTCGATGCGGTATTGGTTCAAATAATCCGAGAAGCTGGCGCCGACCTCCTGCTGAAACAGCTGACCTAAATAATTCGGATGCATCTGCAGCCGCTGGCTCAGCGTCTTCAGGGAAAGCTCTTCCGGATAGTGATGCTGCACCTGCTCCACAAGAAACGAGACATGCGGGCTATAGCCCTGCTCCGCTTCTTCTAGGCGCGCAAGACTGCGTTCGACGATGCGCCATACATGATTGCGGAGCCCCTGGAGCGTATTAATCCGGTGCATTGGCGTAAATACCTCGCTGTAATCGGGGTTTTTCTCCATATCCTTCGCCGCGACCATCAGCTGGACTGCCGCATTGAAGGAGGTCTCCCGAGGGACCACTGGTTCCTTGCCGTCTCCGCTCAGAACGGACTCGATATAAGCCTGCAGGGAGGGAATGTCACCCTCGATCAGCAGCTTCGCGAACGTATCGGGACGAGCGGACGGCGAAGAAGCCTGAACGGCCTCCGGTTCCGCAGCCGGACTGTATAGGAGCATGTCATCTCCGGCAATCAGGCAGGCGTTGAAGAGGTCCTTCGCCTTCCTGTAGCTCGCTTGAATATCTTTGAAATCATTGAAGCCTGCATTGCCTTCGGAGCACCAAATGCGCAAGCCCGTCAGCTCCCGCAGCCGGGCCATGGCATTTCTTATGCCCTCCTGTTCCGTGTCCCTCCGTTCATTCCTCGCGGCCGACATCACAACGATGTCGTCATCCGCATCAGGGAAACAGATTACCTCGTGGTCTCCCCCAAGCACTTCCGAAAAAGCCCGGCTGCATTCGTCGGCTAGGCTGGTCAAGCGATAGAGCTGGGACACCGGGCGCTCATCGGATATGAGCCGCAGAACATACACCTGGTAAGACGCATAATTGAGCGGAATTCCGAGAAGTTCAGCTCTCTGCTTTAATTCCGAGCTCTTGATATCGCCGTTAACCCACCGCTGCAAAATATTGCTGCGCAGGATCCTCCAATCCTCCTCGGAGCGAAACCGGCTCAATTCCTCGCGCTCCCAATCGCCGCGGATATGCTTAATCGTCGCTTCCAGCTCCTCGATGCTGATCGGCTTCAGAATATAATTCTGAATGCCGAGCGTGATCCCCACCTTCACATATTCAAATTCTTCGTAACCGCTCAGCACAATGAATTTGGTGCGGGGATGCATTTCTTTTACCTTCTTGATCAGTTCCAGCCCGTTCATTCTGGGCATCATAATGTCCGTGATCAGCAGATCCACAGGATCTTCCCTTAGCCGCTCAAGCGCTTGCACCCCATCGTTGGCCGAACCTGACACATGCAGGTCATAATTCTGCCAATCCACGATGGTGGCCAATCCCTGTGCAATTAAAGGCTCGTCATCAACAAAAAACACCTTCCTCATGTCGTCTCCCCCTTGCGCAGCATCGGTATTTCCATGCGGACCTCGGTTCCCTGTCCTTCCGTGCTGTTGATGGTCACTCCGTAATCACTTCCGTAATTCAGCACGATTCGCTCGTGCACGTTCATCAGTCCGATCGAACGGTATCCCTTGTCGGGAGGCTGGAGAACCTTGTCCAGCGTGCTGCGGATTTGGGCCAGCTTTTCCTCCGGTATGCCCGTTCCGTTGTCGGATACGATGATGACGACCCGGTCCCCCGCCCGGCGGGCATGGACCGAAATTTTATTGTTGTCTTCCAGCGGACGGAATCCGTGAACGATATAGTTCTCCACGATCGGCTGGACCAGCAGCTTGATGATGCTGGCATTTTGGATCTCCGGATCCACCTCGATTTCCGTCTCCAGCCGTCCTTCATAGCGAATGCGGAACAAGTCGAGGTAAACGGAACACATGTCCATTTCCTCTTCAACGGTAACCACCGTGCTTTTTTTCACCATGTTCTTGAACATCACCGACAAGCTGTATATCATTTGCCCCACTTCCTTCGCGCCCACAAAGTACGCCTTCATGCGAATGGACTCGAGCGTATTGTATAGAAAATGGGGGTTGATCTGGGATTGCAGGGCAACCAGCTCCGCGTTTTTCTGCTTAATTTCCGAGGTATACATTTTATCGATATATTGCTCCAAACGGTCGCCCATGTCGTTAAACCGGCGGGAAATCTGCTGCAGCTCATCTTCGCCGGACATCTGAATGCGCGTCGACAGATCGCCTTCGCCGATCCGGTTCATCGAACGGATAATCCGCTGCACTTTCTTGGAGAACCTGCGAATGATCGTAACCGTAATCGCAAAACTGGCCGCAATAAACAGAAGGGTGACCAGAATCAGTCCCGTTCTTAAACTTTCCGTGCTCTCTTTGATCAGGGATTGCGACACAATCCCCACCACCGACAAGCCCGCATTGCTGACATTCAATATGTTCACTTTGGAGGGTTCATCCAGCTGCACCCAATCCCCGGCTTTTTCCTGCTCCAAACGGTAGGGGTAGGTTTGCCCGTAATACTCATCCTCCGAATCGTAAATGACCGTTCCCTGTGCATTCAACACCATAATCCGGCCTTTGACCGAAGCTCGGCTCTCCAGCCAGGATGAAATTTGCCGGGCGTCGAACTCCACATTCATCATCCCCACCCGATTCAGGGTCCAGGGGTCCTTCAGTTCTCTGGAATAGGAATACGATCTTGGACTGGAGCCTCCGGATGAACGCGAGGATTCGTTTGGAGGCATGGTATCCCAGCTGTGCTGCTCCCGGCGGGCAAACCAGGTCTCCCACTTGTTCTTGGAACCGGCATCATTATTCAACTGCTGGTTGGTCCGGCTGATATGCATGTAAAAATTGTTCGGATAGCTGTAGATCGAGACGCTTCTAGCGCTTGATTCCTGTTCCAGATAATTTCTTATCAAGGTATTGAAAGACCGTAATCGCTGCTCTCCTGCCCTGGTGTACAAATCCAGCCGGTATTTCAGGTAACTCTCATATTCGTGGTTTAGAAAATAGATCAGCTCATCGCTTAGCGTGGCATCTCCGTAAATCTGCTGAAATATATTCTGTATGCCTTCATACTGCCGGCTCAAATAAATGTTCAGCACATGCGCGGATTTGAGATTCGCATCGGTCTGCTCACGGAGTATGCGCTGTTCCTGGTATTGATAAACCAGCGTTGCCGCAATCGCAAACAGCACGATCATGACGGTTGAGTACAGCACGACGATTTTGTTGAACATCTTTCGCTTCAAATGATTTAAATAGAATTGGCGCAGTCTTCTGAAAATATGAAACACACCCTGTTCTATAATGGTCACTTCGGCACTCAGTGTACACCCTTTCCGAAAACCCGGCAATTGAAAATTGCATGCTTGTAAGGCTTAAAGAAATAAATCGCGTCCTTACCGAAGCCCTGTCCTAAACTCTCATTCATGCAACCGGATGCGGCAGAAGCGCTTTCCTAGCGGGGTATGGTGGATTGCGCAGGAAATGAGGAACGGCTGACTATTGTAGGCCCGGACGATCATGTAAGGTGGCTGGACAACCGGTGTCTGCTCCCGATTTAAGAGCGCACAATCTAATAAATCAGGGCCCTCTCATTCCTAAGAGGGCCCTGATTATATGGATGGTAAGGGATCGGGACTGTTCATTCGTTAATTAAGGTTTAATATAAACATCCGTAGCATACCATTTCCCGGATTTTAATTTCAGACTTAACCTAACCGGTTCCCTGAATCCAAAATCCTCATTCGAATAAAACTGATTTACATAAGCCTTTGATCTATAAAAGAAATGCAATGGTAACACAAAACCGACATCATGAAATTTTTTATCGTACTCATAAGGCTTTGTCGTCATTACACGTGTTGCCGGGTTAATTTTTTGATAAGTCGTAGTATTCATGTAGTCTTTATAGTCAGCAGCCCCACTCATTGCTTTGACTAATATGATCTTAGTGTCATGGGAGATCCATGCGCCGACGGAAACATAAGCAATTACAAATAAAATGATCAGTGAAATAACATACCTTTTTCGTTTCATATCCAGCCCCTCCTGCAAAATTTTCTAAAAAAAAAGCAGTACAAATGCTTGAATTGTACTACTGTATCTGACTACCGAAATGTATCTTAAATAAGGAGTTACACAAGTACATATATAAAAACACCTAAACCTAGAAAAGGTTGCAAACTTTATGAATACGCGCCAATAACCAATCATGACATTGTTAAGCAAAACCGGTCAACTGGTTTAAGAGGACCTGTCCGGTATCAATTCACGAAGTATCAAAAATGGGCCGCCACCAATTTGGTGGAGCCCTATCCCTATGGAGTACATGATTGATCTCCGCCCCGGATTTCCGAAGACAACTTGCCGCAAAAATGATGTAATATCTACATCCCCCTACCTCCCGGCTCCTCCCACTTCTCCCTCAAACCTTTCAAATCCTCGACAAAAAACCTTAGCAAATTCGGTCTTCTTCTTACGGCCAGCGGGTGATAGGTAAAACCGATCGGGATCCCCTGGAACTCATGCCAGCTCCCCCGCAGCTCCTTGACGGTGGCATGCTCCTTCTCCGGGAATAATCCTTCAACCACGACATTGCCAAAGCCAAATAGGACAAGCGGTTGCTTCTGAAGGAGCTGCGCCTGCAGATGCGGCAGGCATGCTGCACGGGTGGCAGGCTTATCGTAAGCGCGGATTGGCCGGCGTTTCAGCAAATAAGTGACGTATACCGAGTGGATATCGATCCCCGCTTCCCTCATGCCGAGTTGGAGGGTTTCCCGGGTCCCGCACAAGAACGGATTGCCTTCCCGATCCTCCCGGGCTCCCGGGTTATCCAGAATCAACATCAATGAGCTCTGCGGATTCCCTTCCCCCCAGATGATGCGATTCCGCTGTTTGCACAATTCGCAGCGTTCACAATGCTGCATATCCTCGGGCGCTTGCTCTTCTGGCAAGATGACGCAGGATTGACCCATTTCCTTAGACACGCAATCCCCTCCTTTCCGATAACAAGCACTGGTTCCATTATGCCCACCTATAGTTAAAACTTGATCTCACCTATGGTTCGGACACCCGAAATAATGAGACCCTACCAAAAAAATCGTGCCTGTTCATCGGTTCATGATCTTCGATAGAATAAAGATGCTCCTTATTGTAAGCGTTTTCCGATGCGTGCTTATAACAGGAGAATCCACGATTAAGGGAGGGTATTTATGAAGCGATCTCACTATCACTCTACGGAAAGGCGGTTTAGGCGTAAGGGCCTGGGCTTGTTCTTGGCAATTGTGCTGCTGGTTAGTCTCGGTCTCATGCCGGCGTCGAAGGTTCAGGCAGCCGAAGAGGCTGGGACCACCATTACCTCGATGTCTTACTTTTCCGCGGCAGACGGACCGGTCATCACAAAATCAGGGGTTGGCCAGGCCAGCTATGGTTTTGTCATGCCGGTCTTCAACGGAGGCGCCGCCACTTGGAATGATGTTGCCCAAGACCTGGGGGTAAAGGTGAAGGTGAACGGCAGTTGGGTTGATATCGACAGTGTCGGCAGCTTTGTCTATAACCAGAACTGGGGGCACTGGAACGACGGCGGCTTTACCGGCTATTGGTTCACCCTCTCCGCAACAACGGAGATTCAGCTGTACTCCAAAGCGAATGGGGTGACGCTGGATTACAGGCTGGTCTTTCAAAACATCAACAAAACGACCATCACGGCAATGACCCCGACCCAAGGGCCGCAAATTACAGCAGGTTTTACGGGCGGTGCGGGCTTCACCTATCCGATCTTTAACAATGATCCAGCCATCACCTATGAAGCCGTCGCGGACGATTTGAAGGTGTATGTAAAGCCCGTCAACAGCAGCGAATGGATCGATATCGACAACAATGCCGCCAGCGGCTGGATCTATGATCAGAACTTCGGTCAATTCACCGATGGAGGCGGCGGCTACTGGTTTAACGTCACGGAGTCGATCAACGTCAAATTGGAATCGAAGACCTCTTCCGCTAACATCGTGTATACCATCACCTTTAACGAGCCCGTAAGAAATTCATATGTGCTTACGCCTTATGAAGGAACGACCTTTACAGCCGATGCGAGCGGCGCTATCGGTATTCCGCTGCCCAAGATTGATGGAGGCGCGCCAATCGGCACGGAGCTTGGCAATTTCGTATACCAGATTAACATCAACGGGCAGTGGGTGGATCTGGACAACTCGAGCCAGAGCGGATTTGTATACTCGGCGAACGGCTACAATAACATGTCCCCTGCCAATCAGTGGGGGTACTGGGCCGATCATATCTATGGTCTGTGGTTCCAGCCGATCCAAGAGGACATGCAAATCCGTATCGGCTATCCATTAAATGGGCAGGCAGGTGGAAGCGTGGGCAGCAATTACGTTAACTACACCTTGATCGGGAATCCCGATGCTCCTCGTCCGGATATCACCGATCAGGAGGATATTCCGATCGGATCGCCAAGCGATCCAACCATCGCGGGCATGAATCTGATCTGGCAGGATGAGTTTAACGGGACGACGCTGGATAACAGCAAATGGAATTATGAAACAGGGTATTATCTCAATGATGATCCGAATACCTGGGGTTGGGGCAACTCGGAGCTGCAGCACTATACCAATAGTGCGCAAAATGTTTTTGTACAGGACGGAAAGCTCAATATTAGAGCCTTGAACGAGCCAAAATCCTTCCCGCAGGATCCTAATCGGTATGCACAATACTCCTCCGGGAAGATAAACACCAGGGATCATTTTTCCCTCAAGTACGGTAGAGTGGACTTCCGTGCCAAGCTGCCAACCGGCAACGGTATCTGGCCTGCGCTCTGGATGCTTCCGCAGGATAATGTGTATGGAACATGGGCATCCTCCGGTGAGATCGATGTGATGGAAGCAAGAGGACGCTTACCTGGCGTGACGAGCGGCGCGGTTCACTTCGGCGGGCAATGGCCGACGAACCGGCATCTTTCCGGCGAATACCACTTCCCGGAAGGGCAGACCTTTGCCAATGACTATCATGTCTATTCGGTCGTCTGGGAAGAAGACAATATTAAATGGTATGTAGACGGCAAGTTCTTCTTTAAAGTGACCCGGGATCAATGGTATTCGGCAGCAGCGCCGAACAATCCGAACGCCCCGTTCGATCAGCCGTTCTACCTCATTATGAACCTGGCGATTGGCGGAACCTTCGACGGCGGCCGGACCCCGGATCCGTCCGATATCCCTGCAACGATGCAGGTGGACTATGTCCGGGTGTACAAGGAAGGAGACGGCGGGGGCCAGAATCCTGGAAACGTGCCCGTTACCGGCGTAACGGTGAATCCAAGCACGGCGCAGGTGGAAGTCGGGCAAAGCGTTCAGCTAAACGCCAATGTAGCGCCTTCCAATGCAACGAATAAGCACGTGACGTGGTCGGTTGCGAACGGCAGCACGGCATCCGTAAGTCCGAGCGGTCTCGTGACCGGGCTCGCTCCGGGCACGACAACCGTCACGGCGACAACCGCGGACGGAAATAAAACCGCCAGCTCCACCATCACCGTTGTACCGCCTCCTTCCACCGTCATCGTCATCGGCGATGAGGTGAAGGGATTGAAGAAAATCGGCAATGACCTGCTGTTCTATGTTAACGGCGCCACCTTTGCCGACTTGCACTATAAGGTCAACAACGGCGTGCAGCTAAACGTAGCCATGACCCCTACGGGGAACGGCAACTACACTTACCCTGTCAATAATCTAAAGCATGGGGATACGGTTGAGTATTTCTTTACCTATAACCCAGGGCAAGGAGCACTGGATACCCCTTGGCAGACGTATGTGCATGGGGTGACGGAGGGGACACCGGAATAAGCGGTATGAGCGGGTAGAGGGAAAATCGATGCCTGCTTTAGGGTTGCTTGAGCGTGGTAATGATATAAAATCAGGGCTCCCACCAGTTTGAGGGAGCCCTGATTTTATGGGAATGAATTGGTTTATCCTGTAACCCCCCTCTAAATTTACAATCCCACTATTGGATTGTCAACAGTAAATCAGACAGCATTTTTAAGGGCTGCATGGCGATACTGAACCGGTGTCATGTATCCTAGTGTTCCATGAATCCGATGCTTGTTAAACCAGTTAACATAATCGTATAATTCCAGTTCCAGATGACGAAGACTCTGGAAGTTCATCTGGTTCACGAACTCTGTTTTCATAATCTTGTAGGTCGCTTCCGCCACAGCGTTGTCGTAGGGGCAGCCTTTCATGCTCAGGGATCGGCCAATTTCAAATGTCTCCAAAAGTGCATCCATCTTTTGATTTTTAAACTCACTGCCACGGTCGGTATGGAACCATTGAATCTGAGATAAATCACCCTGAACCGTTGCAAAGGCACGAGAAACCAACACGGCATCCTTATGAGGGCCTACACTATGGCCGATGATCTCTCGATTGAACAGGTCGATAAGTACACAAATGTAATGCCACCGGTTCTGAACTTTCACATACGTCAGATCGCTGACAACGACTCGTTTAGCCTCCGTTTGATCGAATTCGCGATTCAGCGTATTGGCTGTAGACGCTTCATTACACGCGGACTTAAGGGGTTTATATTGCGACACGGTGTACGTAGAAACAAGTCCCTGCTCTTTCATGATCCGGCCAATTCGACGTCTGGAGACGACGAAACCACGTTCCTGGAGCTTGACTTTAATCTTGCGTGTACCGTAAGCTTTTCGATTCTTATGGAAAATGTCCGCAATCGCTTCGGCGACATCGTCTTCGCTCGTTTGTTCTTTCGCTTCATAGTAAAACGTACTTCTTGCGATTTGCAGGACGTCGCACATTGCTGATACCGAGTATTTATCACGGTTGTTCTGGATGATAGCTACTTTCGTCCCATGATCAGCGCGGCTTGCTTTAAAATATCCACCTCCATTTTCAGACGCTGGTTCTCCTTTCGCAAGGCAATCAGCTCATTGTCTTCGGAGGAGCGATTGTCCTTCTCCTTGAAGGAACCCGTTGTTTGGGCTTGTTTGATCCAGCGGTCTAAAGCGGAGGCTGTGAGGTCATATTCCTCCACGATCGCTGCTCTGGATTTTCCGTTTTCATAGAGTTCTACCATTTGTTTTTTGAATTCTGCTGTAAAGGTACGTCGTTGTTGTTTTGGCATTGTAGAGATCCGCTCCTTAGGATGATAGGTTTATTCTACAAGCCCTCATTTTTATTGTCCAACTAAGTGTAGACGATCCACTATAAAGATTATCCCCTTCAGTACACTTATTGCGTAGTTATATAGATCGGCCATTTAAAGCAAATTCCCCATCAATTGATTTGTCTACTATATTAATTCAGAAAGCCACTTGGACATATTTGTTGAAATAGTATATTTTTTCATTTAAATAATATTCGTAGTGGGTTAATATGGAAATGATTAATTACTGATGATTTGAGGTGCAACATGCAGGACAATAGAAAACCTCTAACTGAAAATGAAAATCTTATTCTCTTCTCAGAGGTTGAAGGAATATGTCCTCTATGTGCAAAAAGTCTCATATACTCTAAAGGTGGTAGGCAATACAAAATTTTCGAAGGAGCCCATATTTATCCGTTAAACCCCAGCACTCATGAAATTTCACTTCTAAAAGATGAAGAAAAGTTGAGTGAAGATGTCAATGATATAAATAATTATATTGCTCTTTGTAGAGACTGTCATAGAAAATTTGATAATCCAAGAACAGTCGCAGAGTACCGAAAATTATTATCCATAAAGAAGCAGTTTATAGCAAGGAATGAGAATAGAAAACAATATTCAAATTACCAAATTGAGTACGAGATTAAAGCCATTTTAACAACATTAGCTAGTGACATTGACTGGATACTTGAGCCCGAAACACTTAATTTAGATGCAATAAAAGTGGATGAAAAAGCAAACGGTACTTTATCAAGACTTACAAAAAGGAAAATAAAGTCAGATGTAGCTGAATATTATTTATTTATTAAGGAGCAGTTTACAGAGCTTGACAAAACTAATGGAGATACTTTTGAAACTATTGCTACACAGGTAAAAGCTTTTTATATGGTGTTGAAAAAAGCCGGCCATACCCAGGAGGATATATACCAAAATTTATCTGAGTGGTTAAGCAAAAAGACAGAAAACAGCTCTTTAGAAGCTTGTAAAATTGTAATATCATTTTTTGTTCAGAACTGTGAGGTGTTCTCATGATTGTGCCTAACAAAATCATCTCATTTGAGAACTCCATTATTAATAGAATGCTAATTATTTTAGAAATGTTGCGTATAAATAAAAATTATAGAGTGGCAGATTTGTTTGTTGAGCTTGGTCCTGAATTTGAAGGGATTGATGAATTCATTTATTCTCTCGATGTACTTTTTTTATTAGATGTTATTGATCTTGACACAGATAGTGGGGTCATACAATATGTTAAAACAGATTCGATGTGATGTTTTTAGAGAAAAAACAATCGATTTCCATCCAGGTTTAAATGTTGTTTTAGGAGATAATCAAGGGTCAAACTCAATTGGAAAATCGACGCTGTTAATGATCATAGATTTTATTTTTGGAGGAACTTCTTACACTGAATACAATAACGATGTGATGAGGGAATTGGGTGATCATGAATTTCAATTTTTCTTTGAATTTAGTACTGAGAAGTTTTTCTTTATTAGAGGTACAGTGAACCCAAAAGAAGTATATGAATGTAATGAAAGCTTCGATAAGATAAATACCATGACGCTAGAAGAATATTTGAAGTTCCTAAAAAAACAATACTCGTTGCCCTCGGAACATCTATCTTTCCGATCAGCAGTAAGTCTATATTCAAGGATTTGGGGAAAACATAATCTGGACGTAAAAAGACCTCTCCACACTTTTCCTAAGGAGAGAAACGCCGATACCGTAGTAAGATTTCTTCTACTGTTTAATGCTTATGATAACATCATTCATGAAGAAAAAAAGTTGAAATTACTTAAAGATTCACGCCTTACTCTTAATAAAGCAGGCAAATATGATTATGTGCCAAAGATCACAAAAACTAAGTATGAAAAAAATCTTAAAGAGATAGAAGAAATTGAAGAAAAAATTACAGATATTAAAGAGAATATTTATAAAGTTGCACTTAACATAAGTGACTTTGTTTCAGAAGAACTCTTTAACTTACAAAAGGAAAAGAATAAATTAATCAAGGAACGCGATTACTTTAGAACAAAACTGATCCGTATTAATAAGAATCTTAAAAATAAGCATGTAGATCAAAAATTTGAAAAATTGGTTGAGTTTTTTCCAAATGTTAACTTAGAAAAATTAATGAATATTGAGAGATTTCACGAAAATATATCAAAGATTCTTGCTGAGGAGTTAAAAAAAGAAAAAAGGCGACTGGAGTTAGAAGTTAATTTTTTTGATGAACAGATCAGTAAAATTGATTCCACTATGAATTCGCTTCTCAGTAATGATGGGCAATCTAACCACTTAATTGAGCATTTGTTTGATTTATCAACAAGACTTAGAAGCATCGAACTCGAAAATAAAATTTACCTAAAATCGCAGAATATAAAAAAAGATATAGAAACAACTGAAACCGATATTAGCGAAAAAAAGGTGCAAAGTATTGAAAAAGTCACTGATTTGGTGAACACTAAACTATTGACAATTAATGACTCAATTCATAATGAAAGCAGGCGTTCACCGAAATTAGAATTATTGGAGAAGGACTATAATTATAAAATATTTGATAATACTGGGACTGGAAAGGCATATACAAATTTATTAATTTTGGATCTTGCCGTCTTTGAACTTACTAAACTCCCCATTCTAATACATGACTCAATTCTATTTAAAAACATCGAAGATAATGTTGTTGAAAACATAATCAAGATTTATAATCAAAAATCCACTAGACAAATTTTCATTGCAATAGACACTATAGATAGATACTCTGAATATACACAGATAATTTTAACGGAACAAAAGGCAATTTCGTTATCGAGAGACCGTCTGTTATTTATTAAAGACTGGCGTTGATGATCATAAAAACAAGGAATCAATCATCGACTCCTTGTAATAGTATCTGTGATAATACAACGTATAATACCAACTTAACTTGAATAATGTAAAAGGGAGCTGCCGCAGCAGCTCCTTTTAACTCTCCAAGCTTTAGTCGACCCTCTCGGACCATGACTCTCCCTCTTAACTCAACTGATCATCCAGCATAACGTCTATAACTTTCAGTATCCTCTTCTGCTCAGCCTCACTCCTGCTTCGGAGCCTGTCCACAATTTCTGTGAGTGTAGACTCCCGTTCCTCTCCACTCACAGGCTGGATATAACTAAAGAACTCCACCATCGAGAGATCGAGTGCATTCGTAATTTTAGCGAGTACCACAACAGAGCATACTTTTTCAGAACGTTCTAGCTTACCAATATAAGTTTCGTGTACCTCCGCCTTACTTGCAAGCTCCTCCTGGCTTAGTCCACGTTGTCTTCGGAAGTGCCGAATGCCCTCCCCCACCATCCTCATCAAATCATCCATAGCAATCACCCTAAGCAAACCATAGACCAGCCATATAACCACTCCAAGATACTATAGGGTTTTGTTTTATAAAATATACCCTATAGGGATTGTATTTTGATATAATAAGATTGCCCTATACTTCCAAAAATAAAACTCCTTGGCTCAAAACGTGGCGCATGGAGCTTAAGAAAGGAATGATTCCAATTAGAGTCCAATGTATTTTCCCCGACAACTCAACGGCGAATATTTACATATCCGAAATTGGAGAATTTCTACGTCTTACAAGGTTGGTAGGCGGAATAACAATGGAAGGAACCTATTATAGGGTGGCCCATACAGAGCTAATTGTCGAAAAAGAAGGCTACTATATTTCAATGCAATTGAAGAAGCACAGGCATGTGCAATAAAAACCCGTCCGATACCCCCTACAACCACTGTATTTCAACAAAGTCAAACAACCTGAGCCCCTATGAATACCGGACTCAGGTTGCTATTTTTTTTACTTGTAGACTACTATCCATTTGCTTGGAGTCAAGCCAACATAGGTGCCTCCTAGGCCTTCTTCACAAACTCCGACTTCAGCTTCATCGCTCCGAAACCATCGATTTTGCAATCAATATTATGATCCCCATCGATCAGGCGAATGTTTTTGACTTTGGTGCCGATCTTCACGACCGATGACGTTCCCTTTACTTTCAGGTCCTTGATAACGGTAACCGAATCTCCGTCCCGCAGCATATTGCCGTTGGCATCTTTTACGACTTTCTCGTCCTCAGCAGTTTCTTGACTGGATCCCGGACTCCACTCATGAGCACATTCCGGGCACACCAGCAAGCTCCCGTCCTCATACGTGTATTCGGAATTGCATTTCGGACAATTAGGCAGGTTAGACAATGTTCATATTCTCCATTCATGATCATAATCGAATCTCTAACATACTGACATGGCTTCATCCGATCGTCAAGCACATCAGCTATCAACGTATTGAATTTATTCTTGACCTTCTCATTAGTGTCATACTTTAGAATTCGATCCGAAGGCAATATTTCTTCAAATACGAGGGGAACCAGTATGGCATCATCGTTGATTCTGGCTTGTTGTGATTAACGAAAGGAGTGAAAGGAAATGAACAAAAAGATTATTCAGGACCTTACAGCGGTTTCGGTCATCGGCCTTGGAAACATGGGAGTGGCACTTGCAGAAGCTTTCCTGAAAGGCGGTCACCCCACAACCGTATGGAACCGCTCGGCGAATAAAGCCGATGGACTGGTTGCAAAAGGCGCTGCGCTTGCGGCTACCTTTGCTGATGCGGTAGCGGCTAGTCCCGTGGTGATCATATGCCTATCCACTTACGAAGTTATGCATGAACAGCTCTCCCCATTAACCGATGAACTTTCCGGTCGAGTCCTAGTCAACCTCACGAGTGGAACTCCAGACCAAGCTCGTAACACAGCCATCTGGGCAGCTGAGCGAGAAGTCGAATATCTCGACGGAGCCATCATGGCAGTACCCCAGCTAATCGGGCTGCCGGAAACCCTCATCTTCTACGGAGGCTCCAAGACTCTCTTTGAAGCTCACGCGCCGCTGTTACGGGTTTTCGGAGGCAATGCGGCTTATCTTGGCGATGATCATGGTGCCCCATTGTTGTACGATCTGGCGCTGCTCACCATGCTGTATGGATCCGTGTACGGATACCTCCATGCCCACGCCTTCTTGAGTACGGCAAACATATCGCCAACAGCTTTCCTCCCGTTTGCAACGAATTGGGTCAACCATGTAATTGCCCCAAGCATAACCAACCCCGATAGCGCACGTGCACTCGAGGAGCGCAATTACGCGACCGACGTGTCCAACCTGAATACCAACAAATTAGGGCTGGAACACATTATTCGCGCCAGCAAGGAGCTGGATATCCCGGCAGAGTGGTTAAAGCCCCTGCACGCTATTGCTGCGCAGCAAGTCGCTGAAGGCTACGGCAATGATGCATTTGAACGAGTCTTCGAGGCTTTGCGGAAATCCTGATGGGCCAATCATCGAAATACAGGAAGAAGAGGATTCTGTTTCAAGCAGAATCCTCTTCTTATCTCAATGGATCGGTTCCATTCCCTAATCCGGTATGTTTCCTGACCGTGTTCCTACCTCATAAGAAGGAAGCACATGATCATACATGAGATGCAGCGTCATCCCCGTCGCCGCATGATCGAGGTTATGACAGTGGTCCATCCACATGCCCGGGTTATCCGCGATAAAGCCGACCTCATACGATTCACCCGGCATGACGTTTAACGTATCGGTCAGCCACGGCGTGGCCACCTTCTTGCCGTTCTTCTTCAGCACCGTCATATGATGCCCGTGCAGATGCATCGGATGCTCGCCCAAGCTTCGATTCACGAACGTCGTTTTGACCCTGTCGCCCTCTTTGACGACGAAGGTTGGAACCCGGGGATACACCTCCCCGTTGATCGTCCATAGGAAATTAATCTGGCCGTTGTAAAATCCCATTCGGTTGCCGAGAATCATATGGAATTCCCGATCGAATTTGTCCTCTGCCGTAACCTCATTCATGACGGGCTTCCCGTAATCAGACGGGTCAAACTCAGCAGATTCAGCCTGAAAGACCGGTCTCTCTGGACGGCTCCCGGCATAAAACACGGTTCCCGGGTTGCCCTCGTTCCTTCTATTGACGAGTTTAAAGAAGACCGGACGATCCGGCATCGTGAAGACCACGTCGTATCGGCCCCCCGCCCCGAGCCGAAAAGCCGTTTGGTCGGACAAGGGCTTGGGGTCTTGAATCCGCATGCCGTCGATACTGGTGATTCGGAATTCGGTTCCTTGAAGCAGGAATTTTTCCGAATAGTTATATGCGTTGATGATCCGCAGCTTCACGGTATCCCCCGGCTTCACCTGCTTCCACTGGAACTCGTCTTGGTTTCCAAATGCTTTCCGACGGCCTTGGTCGGTCTCCCATTGATGGTTAATCAAGGTTATCTCTTCATCATAACTTTCCGTTTCCTGTTTCGGCTCGACGATCAGGGTGCCGAACAGCCCTCTCACGACTTGCTCCGCCGCTTGCTGATGCGAGTGAAACCAGTAGGTTCCTTCCTGATTGGCCCGAAACTTGTAAGTGAATGATTGCCCGGGTTTAACGACATTTTGTGTCATCCCCGGCACGCCGTCCATCGCATTCGGCACGTTATAGCCATGCCAATGAATGGTGACTCCGCGATCGATATCTTGATTGACGAGCTTCACTTCAATCATTTCGCCTTGCTTCACTCTGAGCTCGGGAGCGATCTCTCCATTATATGTCCAGGCATCGATGACTGCCCCGGAAGCGAGTGTCACCTTCTTCTGCTGTGCCACCAGCTCAAATGTCCGATCGGCGGGCTCCGAAATATCCCCGGTGAGCGACGCTACTTCGACTTGGCTGGGATCGACCGAAGCCGACGCATGATGAGCTTGATGCTGCTGATGATTGGAGCTTCCCGACATAAGCGTAGGGGCGCCGCCTCCCTCGTCAATCCAGTCGTGATTCATCATGTCGGAGGCTTCCGGCAGCTTGGAGACCTGGACTCCGACCAGTACGTTGGCAACCAGAAGGGTTATAGCCACCATGGCCGTGAGCAGACCTGCCGATACAAAGCTTATAAGCCTGGCACCAAGCCCGCGCCGAAGTGGTTTCCCCTGCTTCAACTTCGAGTATCTTCTATTTGCAAAAATCGCCGGCACAAGCAATAGAAGCGCAACCACCAAGTAGCGGGAGCCGATCTGAGATAGGCTTGGAAGAACCGGCTGGACAAAGAACGTACTGAGCGCGGAGATGCCGGATACGAGCGCAGCCGCTAAAAAGGATATTGATATGGAAGGCTGGGCCACTGCTTCCAGTGCTGCTGGCGTCGGCGGTTCTCCGCCGGCATTGCGTAAGCTTTTCAACCGGGGGAGAATCGCTCCAGCGATATACAACTGAGGAATCAATGTCAACGGGATGAGCATTTTGACCGTCCCCTCCACAAACAACCAGCCGTCCTTGATGAGTTGGAGGGTGATTACTCCGTACCAGGCAGCGCTCAGTACAAAAGCAATGCCTGCCACCCAGAGCAAGAATGTGCTCTTATTATTCAGGCTTCGACTTGACTTGGAGTAGGGAAGGCCTGCTGCCGCAATGGCGGCGATTCCCCACAACAGGGTCATAACGACCGTAATGATGATGCTGAATATGGTTTCGAACATGCTGTTCACTCCTTTTAACCGGGGCTTCGTAAGCCTCACGCCCGGTATCCTTTTCTTGATGGTTGACCTGTAGCATTTGTCCCCATCTGCCAAACGTTATCTTTGATGACCATATTACTAGCGAAATGTTGCGAACTTGTGGTGAAGGTATTTACAGATTGTGAAAGCACCCATATTCTTTAAGTAGCTATCAAAATGGATAAGTCTGGGAGTGTAGGAATGGGAATCAAATTGCTAATCGTTGAGGATGAAACAAAAATTGCGTCGCTCATGGAATCGTACCTTCAAGCAGAGGGATATGACGTACTGACCGCGATGGACGGAAAAACCGCCCTGCAGCTGTATGCGCAGCATAAACCGGATATCGTGATCTTGGACTGGATGCTTCCGCAATTGAACGGGCTGGACACCTGCCGACAGCTTAGACAGTCAGGGTCCCCAGGGATCATCATGGTTACGGCCAAGTCGGAGGAGGCTGACAAAATCGTGGGCCTCGAAATGGGCGCGGACGATTATCTGACAAAGCCCTTCAGCTTGAGAGAGCTGTCCGCGCGCATCCGTTCCTTATTGCGGCGCATGAACCACACAGGAAATGACGAGGCCGATACTGTGCTTCGAAGAGGGGATCTGACGATTGATGAGAGCAGCCTGCAGGTTTTTATTGGCGGTCAGGAGCTGCATCTCACACCGACCGAATTCAAGCTCTTGCACCTGCTGGCGTCAAAGCCCGGGCGGGTGTACAGCCGCATGCAGCTGCTGCGGCATGCCTTCGAGGAGGAATTCATCGTCGACGAACGGACGGTAGACTCCCATATTAGCAAGCTGCGGAAGAAGATGGAGAAGGACGGCCGGGCGGCCGATTATATTCAGACGGTCTACGGCTTCGGCTACCGATTCGGGGCAGAACATGAAAATTAAAACCAGGCTGACCCTGTCGATGGGCGGATTGATCGTGTTGATTATGCTCGTCCTGCTTGCCGTCACGCATGTGCAGTTTTATATCACCCGCGATTTGGCATATCTGGAGGAGAAGGATGCCTTTGAAGCCTTGAGGATGGAGTTTGAGCAATATTACCGGAGTCACGGCAATTCTTGGGAGGACGTAGAAAGCGCAAGCTTTGAATCCGCTGCCCCCTTTGTCGAAATCGTGTTGTCCGCCGAGGAGCAGGCCTTATATCAGCAAGGAAGTTTAAGCGTAGATAAGCTCCGCGGTGACGGCTACATGCTGGCGCTTGGTCAGGGGGACCAGAGGATCGGCAGACTGTATGTAATGAACGAGCGGCAGTCCAAAATCTACGAGTTCAAAACCATGTGGTACGGCATGCTGCCGAATATCGGGATTGCTTCGCTGCTGATTACCGGCATTGCCGCGCTGCTGATCATCCTGTTGTTGTCGTGGCGGCTGACAAGCCCTATACGCAAAATCATTAGCGGGATCGGGGCCATCAAACAAGGCGGCGCACCCATAGTCTTACCCGCGCATCGGAAGGATGAATTCGGCGCGATTTCCAAGGCCCTTCTTGAGATGAACGATTCGCTCGCGGAGGCGGAGCGCACCCGAAAACAGCTGATGTCTGACGTCGCCCATGAATTGAAAACCCCGCTGATGATCATCCAAGGGGAATTGGAGCTGGCGCACGAGACGGGCTCTCCCCTCACTGCCGCGAAGCAAGCCTCGATTCTTGATGAAGTTTTGCGGTTATCGCGATTGGTTCATGAAGTGCTGGATCTGTCCCGGCTTGAAGCCGGCATGACGGAGCTGCACCCGAAAGAGGAGAACCTGGTTGCGCTGCTGGAGGACTTACTGACGAAAACCCGGTTCATGGCCGAGGACAAAGAAATCCAGCTGTCCTTGCATGCTGAAGAGCCGATGATCCCCGTCTCGGTGGAGAAATCCCGTATTCTTCAGGCGCTGTACAACATCCTGACGAATGCCGTGTACTATACGAAGACCGGCGGACACATCCGCATTCATGCGGAAACGGTGCACCTGCCTGACCGGCAGCAGCGCTACGCCCGAATCCGGGTTGAAGACAACGGCACCGGCATCTCCGAGGCGGATCTTCCCCATATCTTCGACCGTTTCTATCGGGCGGACCATTCCAGGGCTCGTCCCGGCGGCGGAACCGGACTGGGCCTCGCGATTGCGCAGCATAATATCCTTGCTCATCAAGGCTTCATCGAGGTGGAAAGCGTGGTCGGCGAGGGCTCGGTGTTCACGATCTGCTTGCCGCTTGAGGATTAGGGCCAGAGGGACTTGTATAACAAAGCCGCAGCATCCGTGCTGCGGCTTTCATAATTATAGGAATATTACTTCGGCTTTGCGAAGAGACGTGCACGGAAGGTTACCTCGGTCCCTTCCCCCAACGTGCTCTTGATAAGCAGTCCTGTTCCGAAGTGCCGTTTTAAGCGCAGATCCGTATTGATTAGCCCGACTCCTGCGTGCTCTGCCCGCCTTTCCAGGATCCGCTGCAATTGAGCTTCGTCCATTCCGACGCCATCGTCTTGGACCATGATTTCTGCATAGGTTGTATGGAGCGAAATCCGAATCCAGATGGTTCCCCCGCGAGTCTGCTTCATAATGCCGTGTCTGATCGCATTTTCAACTAAAGGCTGGACCGATAGAAACGGGATGTTTACTGGTAAGGAGTCGTCTACCTCCCAAACAACCTGCAGCCGCTCTCCAAACCGAACCTGTTCAATATATAGATATGAGCGCACCATGCTAAGCTCCTCTTCCATCGGAACAAGTCCTTCCGTATCCTGGAACCTGAATTTACTCCTCAAAAAGTGACTGAACTCATCCAGTAAATTTCGCATCTTATCTAAATCAATGCCGCTTAACGCCGTTATAGCATTTAATGCATTGAATAAGAAATGAGGCTGGATTTGAGCTTGCAGCCATGCAGCCTCCAATCTCAATTGCTCCCGAACCGTTTGCTTAATCATCGTTAGCGCTTGAATCCGCGATCTTATTTCTAATGCTTCCACCGGCTTCGTTACATAATCGTTGGCTCCCGCCAAAAAGCCGCTTTGGATATCCTTCGGTTGGCTTCTTGCGGTAAGGAGCAGAATAGGCAGCTCGGTAAGCGTAAACCGCTCACGAATCCTTCGTGTCAGCTCATAACCGGACATCTGCGGCATCATAATATCAGTAATAACCAGATCCCATTCCTTCCTATCCAGGAGAGCCAACGCTTCTTTACCGCTCGTTGCCATCGTAAGGTCATATTCGCCTGTCGGCAGGATCGCTTCCAGCACTCGAAGATTGACAGGGTCGTCATCAACGATTAATAGGAGCGGACGATGATTGCTCATTCCAGGTAAAGTTGCTGGTTTCGCTGCCGGCGGGGTGATCCCCTCTTGTTCCAACCCGGTCCAGGCCGTCTCCCGAACCGGCATGGATTCTAAGGTTAATGCTTCGAATAAGCTAGAATCACTTGGCTTCTGCTCCGCATCCACCTCCGCCAGCTCTAACGAAAATGTAAACTCCGATCCTTCTCCTAACACGGAGGACACCTCTAACGCACCCCCATGAAGCTCAATGAGCTGCTTGCTTATACTTAAACCTAATCCAAAGCCGCCTTCAATCATGGTCTCGCTCGCGCTTGCTTGCTCATACGGAAGAAATAGACGCTTCAGCATGGCTTCATCCATTCCGATCCCCGTATCGGCAATGGTGATATAAGCTATTCCGTCCTCTGCATAGGCTTGGATCGAAATGACGCCTTCATTTGTATATTTCACCGCATTATGAAGCAAATTGAACACGATTTGAATGACCCGGTTCTCATCCGCCACGATGGGAGGAAAATCTTCAGGTATCTGATTTACGATTTTGACAGACTTCACGTCTGCGTTAAATTGCAGCATATCCATGACGCCGGTCACAATCGGTTGAATTGATACGGCCTTCTTCTGTAGACGCGGATTCCCTTCCCGTAAGCTCATCACATCCATCAGATCATTTAAGATGAGCGTCAGCCGCCGTCCTACAGCCAGCACCGTTTCAAGCTCTTTGATGCTTCGATCCTGCAACAAATGTCGCTCCCTGCTCAAAACGGTTTGTGACATATTAAGAATGCTGTGGAGCGGATTTTTAAATTCATGCGAAGTGTTCGCCAGAAATTGATCTTTATGGTCATTCACTCTTTGCAAGGTTGCGGCAATCTCCTTGGTGTGAGCATGCATGTTGAAATAATCCTTAAACCATACGGAGGCCAAGCACCCCATCGAAATGATCAGGTCGAACGGATAGTGGGCAATGCTCAACCCGCTCTCCCGCAAGAATAAGGACCACAGGAAATGGTGAACCAGCGCTAGTATCGAAAAAAGCAGTAACAGATGGCTTTTAATATCCTTGATTACTTTTTTAAAGATGGCAATAATCGTGATCACGGCTGCTGCACAGCCCAAAAGAAAATAAACTGGGAAGAGCATGATCACCTGATGAGGAGCCAACAACAACGTAACAGCGGCCGTCCCCAGATTCATCACGGCATAAACAGGATACACCCTGTTCCAATAAGGGAGCTCCCGATGATTCGTACATTGCAACAGCGCATAGCTTCCGATCATGAAAAGGGCATTAGCTAGCCGAAAATCCCAATCGCTGCCGATGTAAAATAATTGGTGAAACAGCTTCTCATCACTGCTTAATACCATGGGAACTGTGATACATAGTGCCATTAATGAAAAATAAAGCAGCCTCTTATCCCTATTTCCTAGCAAGAACAAAATTAGCGCATAGACCGAATGCATAAGAAATATGACGGCACCCAGCGTCTGCATCGAGACGGAGAGCTTCATTTCCTTCGTAACGGCTTCTTCGGAACCGAATTTAACCGATCTGGCAATGCCGCCGCTTCGACTATCCACATAATTTGCCGCCTGAACCACCAGCTCGATGACCCCGTTCTCGTCTGCCGTAAAGCTTGTGGAATACGGGAGGTTCTTCGCCGTATACTCTCCCTTGGTCTTCCCCACCTGACCGGATTTAGCAAGCAGCCGGCCGTTTACATACATTTCCGAAGCAGTACGCACGCTGGGCAAGCGAATGCTATAATTCAAGTCATTGTCCGGATTTACCAAAATACGCAGGCGGTAGGATCCGAATCCATATGGCGTTTTCGCTTCACCTTCACGAGGCAAAGCTTCCTCCCATCCCCCCGGAACCGAAATCAACCTTGGCTCCGGACCGCCTGTACCTTGCTGCTTGCGTTCCGACAGCCACTCCGAGGGATAAAACTCCCACTCCCCATCAAGCAGGAGAACGCCGCTGTCTTCTGCATTCCAATGGCGCAAATCCAATTGTCCGTTCTTGATGGATACCTGCATTTGATTGGGAAGCCATTCCATCCATAACACACGCAGGCCGGATAAAATGACGAATAACAATCCGATTAACAGTACAATATGGCTCTTTTTTTTCATAAATAGCTTAGGGAGTCTTTTGCCAACAAATATCCCACTCCTAATCCCATCTCTAATGCAGGCGTTTTATTGATTCAGGGGGTGGTTATCCGAGAACAAATCCGGATTGTCCTTCAGCATCGCCGTGATGATCTCCGCCACCGCAGCTGCATCACACACCCTTACAACGGCATCGCCAAGCTGCCCTTTATGCATCGCGCCTTCACGTTCAAGGACCTCATCGACCTTCCAGAAATGCTCCGACCACGACAGCCCGCAATGTCTGCGGGAAGGCACAGAAATTTCTGTTCCGTCCGGCAATACCGTGTATAGCTGCTCATGGCCATCCGTTAACCTCCCCGGGATGTCCACCCATTCCTCAACGCCATGAATAAAGGTGTTGCGTCTCAAATCAACCCCGACTAACAAAATGGTCGCCTTTCGGTCGAGCAGCTTCCCCCAAGCGGAGCCTCTGGCGCATGGGGTATCAAAGCGATGGTCGTCGCTTGTGAACGCTTCGGATTCCCGGCCCAATGCCGCCACCGAATGCGTGGGATGCAGCGAACGCACCACGCCGGGCCGCTTGCGAAACAGCTCGGGCAGTATTCCGACGCAGGAAGGCGAACGGTCCACGTAAAACCTCGGATTTTCTGCATTGATGTAAGACCAAGTATGGGTAGGCAACACCAGCAGCCCATCCTTCATATATTCCGACAACGCATCCAACACCGTATCCGCGCCGCCCTTGACCGGCCCCATGCTTTTCATCGATGAATGAACCAGCAGCGTCCCCTGGCTGTCTATGCCCAGCTGCTCCAATTGCTCCATTAAGCTTTCTTTCGTGTGCATGTCCCTTCTCCTCCCGGATCCTATGAATGATATCCTATTAACGTTTTCGATCTCTTAGATGAACAATTCCTATAACAGGAATATACCATCCTTATTTAGGTCCAGCCACTCACCATTTCCAATGGCCTGTTACGCAGGTCATATTTAGAAATTCTTCAGAGACCCATGGTACCCTTAAAACAAAAACAGAAAAGGGCAGTGAGCTTGTAAGTGAACAACAATTACTTCGAGGAGATGCGTAAATTCAGCCACGATGACGAAATGAGATACAAGCTTTTGATCCAGGGAGTCAAGCGGGTATTGGAAGAGCGTAAGCAGGGACGTCGTAAACTCTCGCACATTCTTGATTCACGTATAAGAAACATCAGCCCGGATTTGATGAACGTGGCTACGGCCACGTTAGCCGGCAGCAGCCACAGCCAGGAGTTGGACAGCACATCAACCTCGGCATGCGTTGTAAGCCATACAAAATAAGCGACGATATAAACAAAAATACCGACGGCCGAGACCCCCGGCGGGGCCAAAAAGCCCAGCAGCAGAGCCGCAAGGCATCCAATGGCGAATCCCAGCTCAGGTAAAGTAAAGTAAAGGATTGGTCCCTAAACACATTCAAATAGATCAGCAATTCCTGCAGGATTGCTAATCCGACCAGCAGTACGTATCCCCAGACCATACGCTGGATGAATCTTTTATTTTCCATGTCCACCTCGTTGAATTGCGTATTCCTCTAGTAAAGCAAGCAAGTTATCAAAAATATGCGTATTTCTCCCGAACACGCATCCTCCGGGATATTGGGGATCCCGCCCCTTGAAGGTCTGCAGACGCTCGTACAGCTGTTCGGCCAAAGGCCTGTCTCCCATTTGGAGCGCAAACTTGATGGCGAGGCCATACACCGACGGAGACTCGTAATTCACCGCGGCCTACGTTTCGTTGGATTGTCCCCTTTGGCTTGCGTAAAGAATCCACCGATTTCTACAACCGCGCCTAATAATAAGCCAAGTCCTGTCCACAGGACTTTACGTCCATATCGCCATTCCAAACTGCTTAAACCTCCATTCACTGCGGAGCCGCACCTTAATTCAACCATAAATCCGCACCGGGATTTGCCACTCAAGGATTGTATCACTTCATTCTGAAGAAAAACTGTACATAGGGTTGTTTCAATATGCTTACAAGCCCTCGCGGTAAAAAAACGACATCCTGTCCCTACGTAAAGGACGGGATGTCGGCTATTAGCTTCATGGCCCAGTGACGCAAAAGCCTAGCTATACAATAAACGCATCGCTTCGGCTTTTTCCTGAATGTACGTTATCGCTTCAACCGGCCCCTTAATCTTGACCTCGCTCCCGAGATTCCAGATCAAGTCTACATAGAAACGTAAATCCTCCGTGGCAATCTGAATGGTTGCTTCTCCGCTGCCATCTTCGTTGCGCCGTATACTCGGGGCAAACCGGGGATTGGATTCCAGAAGCCATACTCCCTTCTTGGTTATTTCGATATGCAGCACCGTTTGATCCAGATGGCCTTTCTCCGGCTTATTCTTCAGCGTCATCTTCCGGATCTCCTCCTGCGGAGTAACCGATGGGTTGAGTGTTGCCGAAAGGATCCGATCCGCCCGGAACTGACGGATATCCTCCCGCTCAAAACAATAAGCCGGGCAATACCAATAACCCGAGCTCGTGTAAAGGCCGATGGGCTGAATATCCCGCTTGGCCGCCCCGTTGCCGGAGTTGTACTCCATGGTGACCACTTCGCCCGTCATGATGGCTTGCATCAGCGTTTGAAGAATCCCCGGAGCCATGGAACGGTACGGACTCCATAACATGATTCGCCCGTCCAGCCGATCGATCTGCTCTTTGATATCGGCAGGCAGATAATGATAGAACTTTTGCAGTGCGGATTCCGCCCCTTCGCCAAATGGCAGGGAGCCGAAGTAGTCCAGTGACTGGCACGCGAAGAACATCGCGATGGCCTCGCTTTCCGACAGGCTGATGGGCGGCAGCATCCTGTCTTGAAGCAGCTTGTACCCTCCCCCTCTTCCTTGAATGGAATAGATTGGGATGCCGAGCTCGGACAGCTCCTGCAAGTCACGGGTAATCGTTCGAGTGGATAGCCCGAATTCATCGGCAAGCTCTCGAACGGTAAATGACTTTTTCGCATTGATCATCATAATCAGCTGAATGAGACGCTGCGATTTTTGCATGGGTCACCTTCTCTTCGAAGTTTTTTTCATTATAGCATTTAAATAAGACATGATTTGTCTTATTTACGTGATACGATGTTCACAAATAGCACGCAGAATATGAACCTGTGAGGGGAGTTTAACTTATATGAAGAAGAACACACACGAAGAGATCGGTTTTGTATTTATCCATGGGGCGGGATTGGAGGGCCGAATATGGAGTAACGTTGCAGAGGGACTGGGTCATCCTTCTTTACTTCTCGATTTTCCGCTCAGGAAGGGCCCGGCCGATTCAAGGAGCGAGCTTGCTTTAGAGGATTATGTCAACCATATGGAACATCAAGTGAATCAATGGGGCATCGAAAGGTTTGTCATCGTCGCGCATTCGCTCGGAGGCGTCCTAGCCCTAAAGCTCGCTTCCAAATTCTCTGATCGATTGGCCGGCTTTGTCGCCGTAGGGGCAGCGATCCCTAAGAACGGCGGTTCATTCGTGTCGGTTCTTCCTTTCCCTAAACGAATGCTCATGACGGCCATATTGCGCAAATGGGGTACCAAACCGCCGGAATCCGCCATCCGTGCCGGCTTATGCAATGACCTGTCAGAGGAACAAACGACGGGGCTCGTACAAGGTTTCGTTCCCGAGGCCATACGCGTATACACAGATCGGGCTCATGCGGACGTTCCGGCTGTGCCGAAGCTGTACGTCAAGCTGACGAAGGACAAGGAATTCCCTTCTTCCCTGCAAAATAAAATGATCTCGCATCTATCCCCGCATTCCGTTGAACAACTGGAATCCGGCCACTTGCCGATGCTCAGCAGGCCGGGAGATTTGCGGCGCATTCTGCAATCCTTCCTGGGGCGTATCGCTTAATTGAAACGGATACCCGCAGAAGTTAGTACAGAAAAAGGCTGCCAGCGTGCTGGCAGCCTTTAAGGTTGTTACCTTTGTTGAATCAAAAAATCCAAAAACATCTCCGTCGTCGGAAACAGATAATTGGCATGGAAACTTCGGCTAGTAAATGCCACACCTTGGAAAGTACTGTAATAGAACAAAGCCAATCTTCGCGGGTCCCCCGGCTTGAAAACGCTTTGCCCCTGCCCGGCCTGAATGAGCTCTGATAGGCTATCGATCAATCGGTTCATCGAGGCCCGTACGGCATTCTTCAGATCCGGGCTCAGCTCTTGATCGGTAAAACTATCGATCTGGCTAAGGAGAAGCAGCCCATCGGTGGAGGAAGGGTCCTCTTGCAGGTTGCTCAGCAAAAATGTTGTTGCCTTTATGATCACATCTTTTTCATTGCCTTCTTGTTCAAAGAGTCCTGCCATACGGTCAAGGCCGGGGATCGAAATTTCGATCAGCCTGCTCATGATTTCTTCTTTGGTAGCAAAGTACCGATACGCTAACCCTTTACTGAGACCGGCATCATCCGCAATGTCCTGCATTGTGGTTTTGCCAAACGTTTTTGTAGCGAAAAGTTTAGCCGCCGATAATAAAATCTTCTCCGTAGCCTCGGCTCTCATGGCTTCAAAGCGTTCTTTCTGCTTGCTCAACGCTCACTGCTCCTCCCGTTCTTCACCTTATTCTGCTGTTAGGAATCCTTGATCCTCCATCATTTGTGTAGGGGCATCATGGGTAATCGTAAAGACCATCTTAATCGAATCTTCTTTAACATGCAAAATGTAAAAAGAATCATGAACCAGATCGAAGGATTTACCCGAAGCCTGCTCGACTCTCGCCGTGCCTTTAACTTCTACCAGCACATAGTTGTCTTTTAAAGGGGTTTCCTTTACGGGCGTAAGCTTGAAAAACTGATATCCTAAAGATTTTAAGTATTCCCCCGATTCTCTCGTCCCTGCCAAGTAATCCTCCTTCTTCACCGCATGTACGTCACCGGATGGATAGGCGCCCGCCAAGGGGTCATTCACCAAGGGATCGAGAAGCTCCGGATCGTACATATTGTTCGCGTGCTCGAAATCTTTGAAATAGTTCTGAATTCTTTGGCTTACTTCGCTCATGGTTTATTCCTCCAACCTCTTTTTAGAGTGATTTCCAATAAAATAAATGACTGAATATATAGTCATTATATTTTCTGTTCCATTAACTGTCAACCTCGTTCGAAAAAAAATATACCAAATATTACTTCTGGTTTCTTAATATTGAAGGTAAAGTGTAAGCATATACGCTCGACCATCAACACTCCCGGGGGAGCAAGCCGCAGGTTGGCCTATGTTTGAACCTTCATGAAAGGAGCTTCACCCGGCTTTGTTGATGCGATGGGCACGATTATTTATTTTCCAATCTGTCACATCGGCACGTTTCCATACGTCAATCCAATGAGAGCTTATAGAAGGGAGACTTATCAATGACCGACACCCATTGGCTTACGGATCAATTCGAAGCCCATCGTTCCCATCTGCGATCGGTAGCTTACCGAATACTCGGGAGCTGGAACGAGGCAGAAGATGCCGTTCAGGAATCGTGGTTTCGATTGAACCGCTCCGAAACGGATGCGATCGAGAATATCGGAGGGTGGCTGACAACCGTTGTGTCCCGGGTGTGCCTTGACATGCTGCGTTCCCGAAAGGCACGGCGCGAAGAATCAATGGAGGCTTACGAAATCGGAAAGTCCACCGAACTTGAAGCTGGGGGTGACCCGGAGCGGGAGGCGTTGCTGGCTGATTCGATCGGCCTGGCATTGCACGTAGTGCTTGACACCTTGAGTGCCGATGAGCGGGTTGCATTCGTGCTGCATGACATTTTTGCCATTCCCTATGCGGAGATTGCCCCTGTTATAGGCTGCTCCGAGGCCGCAGCGAGGCAAATGGCCAGCCGTGCGCGCCGCCGCATACAAGGAGCAAAGACTTCGTCCAAGACGGACCTCTCCATTCAGAGGAGACTCGTTGATTCCTTTCTGGCGGCGGCGCGGAGCGGCGATCTCGGCGCATTGCTTCAGGTCCTCAACCCGGGAGTCGTGCTGCGCAGCGATCGCGAGAACGCTCCGAAAGAAGTCCGCGGTACCCATGCTGTGGCTGAACAACTGATGTGGGGACGCGCCAAAGCGGCACGGCCGGCTCTCGTCAACGGAGAGGTCGGCGTCGTCATTTCACCTGGGGGGCAATTGCTCCTCGTGTTGGCTATCGACTATGCGGACGGGAAGATCAACGGAATCGATGTGATTTCCGATCCGGCACGTATGAAGGAACTGGACTTGGTCACGTTGAGCGAGTAAAAGGCTTTTCATTCTATTTTATATGGAGGGATTTGCATGATTCTGTTCTTGATCGTACTTCAGAGCTTACTTGTGGCGTATTATCTATTCTCGGGCACGGCCAAAATCATCGGAGCCAAGTACTGGGCCGATATCTTTGCCCACCTTGGGCTCTCCCAGAGATTTCGCGTCGTTACCGGCTTCGTCCAATTAGTCGGAGCTGCCGGGCTTATCGCTGGCTACTGGTATAGCTGGGCAATCGCTTGGGCCGGGGTATGGCTTGGTATCACGATGCTGGTCGCATGCTTCGCGCACCTCAAAGCTCGGGACACTTTCGGAAAAACAGCACCTGCCCTCGTATTCGCTGCATTGAATATCATCGTCCTATCCATCAATGCAAACGAGCTGACTAATATTTTCTGAACGAGCCGGATTGCCCAAGATAACATAATGGCTGAATGTACAATGTTCCAAATCTCGCCGTAACAAAAAAGGAACCTCGCTCGAGGTGCCAATTCATCAACGGAGTGATCTCATGATAACGTCCTCATCGGACAGTTGCACGATATGCAATGGTGAAATTACTTGATCGCTCCCTCAACATGAACCGATCTTGCAAAGGACGCCGCCGCAGACTCGGCTTCACGGAAGGCCTGGGCTAAAACTTCATCCTTCCCACGTAAATAGCTCCCTTGGGCGCGGATGATTTGATAGTCGACGCCCATAAAGTTAAACATCGCTTTTAAATATTTGTGAGAATACTCGACTTCGGTGTACCAATCCTCGTTCGTATAGATACCGTCACTTGCTTGAATGACAAGCACGTTCCTGCCGTCGTTTAGCAGACCGACCGATCCCTTGTCCGTATAGGCGAACGTCTCTTTAGCGATCAGAATGTTATCGATATAGTCTTTCAGCTTGGAGGGAATGTTAAAGTTATGGAGCGGCATGGCGATGACATATCTCTTCGCACGCTTAAATTGCTGCAGAATTTCCGTCATGCGGGAGTCGAGCGCCTGCTCCTCTTCAGTCAAAGGCTCTCCGCTTCTCCTTTTATCATATAGGCTCAGAAAGGTCCGGTCTATGCAAGGAATGGTTTCCCGATATAAATCGATCTGTTCGATTGGCCCCTCCGGATTCATCTCTCTATACGTCTCCAGAAAATGATGGAGCACTTGCAGGCTTATCGACGAATCGTCATCCACCATGGGGTGTGCATTGATAACGAGCAGTGTTTCCAACTTCGATCTCTCCCTTATCCTGTATTTCTGATACATAGATGAGACAAATAGCAGATGTCTTTTGTGACATGATCGCTGAGGACGCCAAATAAAAAAACCGACCCCAAAAGCAGGTCGGTTGTTCTTGTTCTATAAGCAGTCCATGAACTCGGACTTTAGTTGGCTCGGTTCCGGCTAAATTGATTCACAGCGCTAAACAGTGCTTTTACAGACGAGGTCATGATATCAACATCAATGCCGCAGCCCCAATATACGCTGCCGTCAGCAGCCGTTATACCGATGTAAGAGACCGCTTGTGACTTCGAGCCTGTTTCCAATGCGTGCTCTTTATAGATCAGATCGGTATAGTTCATTCCAAGCTCGGTTTGAAGCGCATTGCTGATTGCATCAAGTCTTCCGTTTCCGGTGCCTTCAATCTCCTTGACTTCATGGCCGGTCCGGATCGTAACGGTCGTATGGAAATCTTCATTATCCGTCATCCGGTATTTGATAAACTCGACAGGCGAAGTTATATTCACATATTCCTTCACGAAAATATCGTAGATTTCTTCAGGCATCAGTTCCTTCTGCTGCTGATCCGATACGTTTTTCACGAAGTATCCGAAGTTTTCGCGCATTTTCGCCGGGAGATCGAGTCCGTACTTCAGCTGGAGAACGTATCCGATGCCGCCTTTGCCGGACTGGCTGTTAATGCGGATAATATCGCCTTCATACTCCCTGCCGATATCCTTGGGATCAATCAGCAGATAAGGAACCGACCAATGCCGCGGCTCTTGTTCCTCGCGCCACTTCATTCCTTTCGCAATCGCATCCTGGTGCGAACCCGAGAAAGCGGTGAATACCAGCTCGCCTCCGTATGGATGTCTCTCGCTTACTTTCATCTTGGTCAGCCGTTCATAGACGGAGATGATCGCAGGGATGTTCTCAAAATTCAGCTTCGGGTCCACCCCGTGCGAGTACATGTTGAGCGCCAGCGTCACAATGTCGACGTTCCCCGTTCTTTCGCCGTTTCCGAACAACGTGCCCTCGACGCGCTGGGCTCCGGCCAGCATTCCCAGCTCCGCATCCGCCACGCCCGTTCCTCTGTCGTTATGCGGATGGACCGACAAAATGACATGCTCCCGGAAGCTCAGATGCTCGCTCATATACTCGATCTGGCTTGCGTAGACGTGAGGCATCGACATGGAGACTGTTGCAGGAAGGTTAATGATAACCGGGTTCTCGGCCGTCGGCTGCCATACGTCGAGCACGCTGTTGCAGATGTCCAGCGCAAATTCGATCTCCGTACCGGTGAAGCTCTCCGGCGAATACTGGAACTGGAAGTTGCCCTCGGTCTCAGCAGCGCATTCCTTGAGCAGCTTGGCGCCGCTCACGGCGATGTCGATAATCTCTTGTTTGGACTTGCGGAATACCTGCTCCCGCTGCGCTACGGAGGTCGAGTTGTACAAATGGACAACGGCCTTCTTCGCGCCCTTCAGCGATTCGAACGTTTTGCGGATGATGTGCTCTCTCGATTGGGTCAGCACTTGAATTGTAACATCATCCGGGATCAAATCCTGCTCGATCAATGTGCGCAGAAAGGTGAACTCCGTCTCCGATGCCGCGGGAAATCCGACCTCGATCTCCTTGAACCCGATCTCCACAAGCAATTTGAAGTACTCCAGCTTTTCCTCCAAATTCATCGGAACGATCAATGCCTGGTTTCCGTCGCGAAGGTCGACGCTGCACCAAATCGGCGCCTCGGTAATGTATTCCTTTTGGGTCCAGCTCAAGCTTGTCTCCGGCGGCATAAAATATCCTCTGGCGTATTTCTCAACATTTTTCATGGATATCCTTCCTCTCATCGATTTCCTGTGCTTAACTGCAAAAGATCCGGATGCACAAAAAAAGCCTTCCATCTCCAATAACAGAGACGAAAGACTTTGACATCTTACGCGGTACCACTCCGAATTCATGCCGTCATCAGCATGCACTCTACGGATACAGGGCTGGCAGCAACGCACAATCCTTGCATCCTCCTGAAGATAACGGTCAGGCTCCGGCTCCACCTACTCTACGGGTTCAGCGAGCAACTCCAAGGCGAGTTCCGATTTTCTCCACGGCTGTTTCGCACCATCCAACAGCTCTCTTCACGTTTTGAAAAACGTACTATTCCTTTTCAACGTTTTAAATATTAGAAACAATGTATATCACCAATACGTTTGATGTCAAGTATTATCTTTCATGTGTCAGGGATGTGCATTGTTCTATAGTATGCCGCCATTTCGGAATTTTTACCTTCAAGTTCTGCTGTTTCTGCCATATACAAAATATAACGTAATGGTGGACATGATCATCAATATAACGGAATACACCAAGGTCAACGCTTTGGTATCCGCTGCGGCCTGCGCATCCGTGCTGTTCTTGATGACGATTCCTAACGGTTGGTACAGGGGATGATAGAGGAACACCGTAACGTCGTAATCCGCCAAAATCCCGTTAAAGTTCAAAGCGAGTACCGCTAAAGTCGACGGAAGAATGATCGGCAGCAGCACTTTCCTGAACGTATAGAAGGGTTTGGCGCCTAGGTTTCTTGCCGCATCTTCCAAATTGCTGTCCAAGCTGAAGAATGATGCCTTTACCATACGCAGGGTGAAAGGAATATGAACGATCACATACGCGATCAACAGCATCCAGACCGTTCCCACCAGAACCGAATTCCCGATCACCAGCTGGGGCGTATTAAACGTTACGATCAGTCCGATCGCGATTAATGTCGAAGGCAGGATCCATGGGATCAGCAGCGAGTATTCCAGGGCAAGCGTCCACTTGTTATTATATTTATGCAATAATCTTGAGACCGCCAGCGTCAACGCTACGACGATGACCGAGGCTGCCGCGGCATAGACGATGCTCACGAGATAAGGCTTGAATGCGGACATGGATGAAAACACTTGAATGTAATTGTCCAAGGTGAAGCTGCTCGGATTCAGCGTGGCGGTAGTAATGCTGGCCGAATCGGTGAACGAAAAGAGGATGATGAGCACGACCGGAACGATATAGAGCACAAACAGGCCGTAAGCCAGAATATGAGCGGCAATATTCCCGAATTTGTGGCGAATCTTTTGCTTTACCAGCTCGGATTTGACTTTGGAGACCGACATGAAATTGCCCTTTCGTTCAAACCGGATCATCACGGTTAACAGCACCAGCGTTGCCAAACCGAGAATAAGGGCCAGCAGCGCGGCCAGATCCCTCGACGTCATGCTTTTCGAAAATGTCAGGATCATCGGCGTAATCGTCTGGAATTCCTTCCCGCCCAGGATGAGCGGTGCAGACGTGGCGGCAAGGCCGGTCAGGAAAGTCAGGATCGTTAGCGCATAAATGGTAGGCTTCAGAACCGGGAGCACAACTCTTCTTAGGATGTACCACGTTGAGGCTCCCATATTTCGCGCCGCTTCTATGGTCTGAAAGTCGATTTTGCGAATCGCATTGCCCATAAACAGGAAGTGGTTGGACGTGCAGGCGAACGTCATGACGAATAGAACCGCCCAGTAGCCATGAAACCAGGTTGTATCAAAAGAAGGGAATAAGCGGACCAAGAGCTTGGTCATAAACCCCTCTTCGCCATACACGAATTTATATCCGGACACCAGCACGACCCCGCTGTAAATCAGCGTCGTCGAATATCCGAGCTTTAAGATCTTCGCGCCTTTGATATCGAAGTATTCCGAGATCAGCACGAGCGTAATGCCCACGATGTTTACCGTAACGACAAGCGAGAACGCCAGGATAAAGCTGTTGTACAAACTTCTCATCGCGCGTTCGGACGACAGCAGCTTTTCCGCTGCCTCCAGCGTAAATTTGCCGTCTTTAAAGAAGATTTCGCCATAAATATTCAAGTTCGGGTAAATCAGAAAGGCAATGACGAACCAAATAATCAATCCGTACAGGATGATGGCGATCGGGTTCATGGAAGCCAGCCGGGTGTTTAGGCTCCGGACATTCATGCTTCCCCCTCCTTCATCGGATATTGCAATATATCGCCTACGGGAATGTAGATATCTACATCGTCGCCGACCTCATGCTGAACGAGACTGCTTTCCTTCTCGATGGTCTTTAATTGTCCGCCGCCGGCAATCTCCAGTACATATTTGCTGTATAATCCGTAAAATTCCCGATCCGCAATCTTGCCTTTCAGCTGGACCGTATCAATGCCCGGCAGGGCCAGCAGGCTGACCTTTTCATTCCGGACATAGGCGATGTTCCCCGGATGGACCACCTCTTGCAGTCGGCTGTTTGTTATCGCCTGCGGATCGATCCGGTTAATATCCCCGATAAAATTACACACAAACTCCGTCCGGGATTGGTTATAGACCTCCTGGGGCGTGCCTACTTGCTCCAGAACCCCCTGATTGAATACGCCGATCCGATCGGACAGCGTTAACGCTTCTTCCTGGTCGTGCGTGACATAGATCGTCGTGATCCCGAATTTCTTCTGCAATTCCTTCAGCTCGTTTCGAAGCTGTACCCTCAGCTTAGCGTCCAAATTGGATAAGGGTTCATCCAGCACCAGGATACTCGGCGTTAACACCAGCGCCCTGGCAATCGCCACGCGCTGCTGCTGGCCGCCGGATAATTCCGATACCTTCTTGAACAGCTGTTCATCCTTCAAATCGACCTTACGGGCAATATCCCGTACCCTTTGGTCCACTTCAGCCTTGGAAATCTTCTTTACCCGCAAGCCGAAGGCGATATTCTCGAACACATTCATTGTCGGAAACAGTGCATAGCTTTGAAACACCATACCGATCTCTCTTTTCTCGATCGGCAGATGAGTAATGTCGGTATCCTTCAACAGGATCCGTCCGCTCGTAGGCGTAATAAACCCGACCAGACTGCGAAGGGTCGTCGTTTTCCCGCAGCCCGAAGGACCAAGGAACGTGAAAAACTCCCCTTCCCGAATATGCAAATTGAGGTTCTTGACCGCATGAAACGCTCCGAATTTAATATCAACGTTCTGGAATGTAATCATCGTATACTCTTCCTTTTTGTTGTTCTTGAATGAACGGCTGTATATTGGCCTCCCAATATACAGCCGGCTTGACTCCATTCCTTCTTATTGCATAATCTCCAGCTCGATTTTCTCCGCCCACTGATCCATGTTTTCGGCGATAAAGGCCCAATCCAGCTCCTGCGGTTTTAAGGTGGAATACAGCTCCTTGACGGACGCGTTGGCTTGCTCGGCCGCTTTCGTATTGGCCGGCATCGCATTGAACTGTGCCGCGAATTGTCCTTGGACTTCTGCGGAGCCCATCCATTCCACGAATCGTTCCGCCGTTGCCTGCTTCTTCGTTCCGTTCACGATCGCAGCGTGCTCTACAACCATCGGCACGCCGATTTCCGGACTGACGATGCCTGCCTTCACTTTATACTGCTCTTCCTTCTGCTCCAGGGTTCCGGACACCAGCGCTCCCAGCGGTGTTTTGCCGCTGGCCAAATTGGCATAGAAGTCTTCGCCCTCGACAGCGTTAACCCCGTTATCATAGAGCTGCTGAATTTCGTTCCAGCCTTCCTCCGAGATGCCGAGATCACCATTTGGATCCTGGAATCTGGTCAGAATCCCCGCTACGACAAGGCGAGGGGTATTTTGTCCAAGGAGCGTCGGAGCTTCATACTTCCCTTTGAACGCGTCCTTCTTATAAAGGTCCGTCCAGTCCTTCGGGGCGGTATCGGCCGTGAATTCGTTCGGGTTGTACCCAAGCAGAATCGCTTGCTTCACAAGACCATGATAGTAGCCTTCCGGATCATTCAGGCCCTGCTCAACATCTCCGGCCCAGCTTGGAACAAACTTAGCCAGAACGTCTTCCTTCTTCAAATTCTCATACAGCATATTGTTCAAGCCGTATACAACGTCCGCGATCGGGTTGTTCTTCTCGGCGATCAGCCGGTTCGTCAAATCGGCGCCGCCCGCTCCGACAATTTCGATGTCAAAGCCCGCACTCTTCGCTTGCTCGATTAACCATTCGCCGCGGCCGTCGGAGTTTGCATTCGTGTACACGATCAGCTTCTCATTCTTGGCCGGTTCGGAAGAAGAATCCGTCCCAGCTGATGTTCCGGCCGGCGCTGCGGCCCCCGAATCGCCCGTGTTTGCATTGCCGGCATTGTTGCCGCCGCAAGCCGATACGACCAGACACAAAATGAGAAGCAAAGCTGCCATCGTCCATTTTCTCATGATTATCCCAACTCTCCTTTTAATCATTCTTCTTATTCGTTTCAAATGTTTATGATTAACCCGTCGTATGCCGGCACAATTCCGACGGGATTGAAGATGCGGACAAAATCCTCGTGAAGCAGCTTGGAATTATGGCTAAAGTGCGTGACGACGATTTTGCCTTCGGGCTTTAGAATGCTTTCTTTCTGGAACTCGCGCTGAGCCTCCAGCACCGTTTCCACGCACATATGATTGCGGTCGCGGGAATTTCCCGTATATCCGTGCGTGCAGTCGAGGATGGCGCAATCCAGATTTTTGCCCTTTAACCACGCCCACGTCGCATCCGGAAACCACCCTGAATCATGTCCGTACAGCAGTGCTTTTCCATCCTTCTCAATCACGTACAGCAGGCAGGTTTCCATGCGGTCATGATCCGCCAACAACGGCGTTACCCGCGCATCGCCCATCATGAACGTCTCAAACGGACGCACCAGATGGAACGCATACCTTTGTCCTTCAAAACGGCCGATCGCGGCACGCGTATGATGCATCACGGTACCATTGCCATAAATGTGCATCGGATGCTGAAGGCCGTGCGCAATTCCTTCCCTCCGGCATTCCAGATCAGCGGCATTATAATGGTCCGAATGGGAATGGGTGACGAGCAGATGCTCGATGGCCCCAAGGTCAATGTTGTCCCGCAGCGCCTGCATATAGGAATCCGGGGAATAGTCAAACTTGATGACATCGTCAATGATGGCGGAAGTTCGCGTGCGGATATTTTTGCCGCCTAGCTCCCGCGCTTTGGCACAATACTCGCAGTGGCAAAATGCATTGGGAAAGCCCTCTGCGGCTGCGGTTCCTAGAAAGTGTATTTTCAAAAGTCATTTCTCCTTACCTTGCAAACTGTAGTGATCCTTGTTACGTCCTGGTCAGAACGGATTTTCGTTCTACAATCGATGTTTGAATTTTAATGGTGATTGGATTCTCGTTGGAGCTGCCAACACGCTTCATCAGCAAATCAACGGCCGATCGGGCAAGCCTCTCGGTATCTTGTCGAACCGTCGTGAGCGGAATCGGAATATAGGCCGCCAACTGGATATCGGAGAACCCGACGATGGACAGCTTGTCAGGGACCGGGATATCCATATGGAGTGCGGTATATATCGTCGAAATGGCCACGTGGTCATCACCGCACATGATGGCGGTCATGTGGGGGTTGTCCTGAATGAACCGCTCCTGTTCCGGATCTCGCTCATGAATGCGGCTGGTATTGCAAGCCACGCTTCTGAAGTGAATGTTCTGGTATTTTACCGGGATTTTATGGTCGAGCAGCGCCTGGATATATCCTTGGTACCGCTCCTCCCTGCTTGTGATATGATCGATCGCGTTCGACGTATAGCCGATTTCCCGGTGCCCCTTCCCGATCAAATACTTGGTCATTTGGTAGGAGCCCATATAGTGGTCGTGATAGACGCAGTCAATCTCTACTTCATGGAAAATGCGGTCGATGATGACAAGCGGCAGCTTTTGCAGCTTTAACCGTAAAACCTGATCGCTGCAGGTCTTCCTCCCCTGAGGGAATAAAATAATGCCGGTGATTCCTCCTTCGGCCAGCCTTTCCAGACAAAGCTCCTCATCGTCGCAATCCTTTGTCATTTTTAAAATGAGGTCGCAGCCGTGCTTTCGCACTTCGGCCTCGGCGGCGGCGATGATTCGGGCAGTATAATCGGACAGGTGAGGCATGATAAGCGCGATCTGCCCGCTCCGCTTCTCGACCGCCGGAGCCGCCTCGGGATCCTGGGGAGGGAACCCTCCTTGCGTAATCCGCCCGTCTTGCGGTTCGGCGAGGAACGTTCCTCTTCGGGGCAGACGGTACACCAGACCCTGATCGGCCAGCTTCTGCAGCGCTAGCTTGCTCGTCATCCGGCTGACGCCAAACAGCTTGGCAAGCTCGCCCTCCGAAGGAACCGGATCATGCGGCCGCAGCCTGCGGCTTTGAATAATCTCGATGACCTGATCGGCCACCCGGTGATAGAGTTGGTTCTGTTTGGTCAAACGGATATCTTTCATCACATTATCCCTCTAATCGTTGAGTCGACTCGAATCCGCAAGGGATCTAATTTGAACATAAAGAATGTCACTGACATATTCAATGATATATATGTAAATGTCTTGTAAAATCTATGTTAAATCCGGATTTTACGCTCCAAAATCAGGAATTGTATATCAGTGATATCCCCTCTATACGAGCAACCGATTATTTGAGACATACGGCATTGCGACTCTAAAAGAAAAAACCGACCCCAATTCCAGGTCGGTCATTCTCTATTTTCATACTTTATCAACATAAATAAATATATTTCCGAGGTAAAATCATACTGGATTCCGATCGGACAATTCCAAGGTTTTATTAGGGGGGCTGGTAATGTACTCCAGCAGCTTCTCTCGAAATACTTTGGCAGGTGTGCCGAGCACCCTGTCCCTATGCCAGATCAGTCCGTGGTTCATCCGGACCGGCTTAGGCAGCGGAATACTGACAACCGTTCCTGTGGCGAGCTCCTTCTCCATGGTGATCTCCGGCACAAACGCAATGCCGAGTCCGCATGCGACCATAGAGCGGATCATCTCTGTGCTTGGAAACTCTGCTTGTGGTGCGGAAGCGGGCAGTCCCAGCTCCGCCAATATGCGCAGACCATCGTTGTGGTAGACACAGCGACTGCCAAAGCCGATCACCTGAACACCGGTTAATTCGCTCCAATCTTCGGAGCGGATCCGGCTGGCGAGTTCATTCGAACAAACGAGCACTAAATGTTCTTCGACGAGTGGCTCGAACAGAATGTCTTCACGCTCGGGGTCTTTCGGTACGATACCGAAATCAATCTCATGGGAGGCGACCTGTTCGACAATATCTCCCTGGAATCCGGTCTCGAGCAGAAGCGTCACTTCCGGGTATTCGGCGAAAAACGGATTCAAGAATCCGCTTAGCCGCGTAACGCAGAACGATTCGAGCGCCCGCACACGGACAGGCCCGCGCGGTCGGTCCAGACTCCCTAAATCCTCCTCCAGCATTTGACCAAGCTGTACAAATTGCCTGGCATAAACGGCCAGCTTCTCTCCGGCGTCCGTCGGTTTTACGCCCCGGGAAAGCCGGTGAAACAGTTTATTCCCACAGATTTGCTCCAGCATTTGAATCTGTGAGGTGACGGTCGACTGCACGTACCCCAGCTTATCAGCCGCACGGCTGAAGCTTCCCTCTCCCACTACGGTTAGGAATGTGACCAGAAACCGCCCTTCCAGCTTCTCCAGCACGCTTTGTCCTCCTTATGATATCGGATTATCCGATATCATGTATCGTTTATTTTCGCTTTTCGAATATGTAATACGATGATAGCATAGGAGTTAGTTCTGGAACAATGAAAATTTAGGAGGGTTACGATGGAGATGGAGATGGAGAAGGAAAAGGAAAAGAACATCATCCCGGGCTTCCGCCTTGGCATATACGTGTTCAAGGATGCGGAAATCGTGGACTATGCCGCCCCGTACGGGGTATTCTCTGTTGCCCGCAGACTGGCTCCCGAGCTTGAGGCATTTCTCGTTGCAGACGCAATGCATCCTATTCAGACGCAAGCTGGCCTTACCGTACTGCCCAACTATAGTTTCAACGACGAGCCTGACATGGATGCGTTCCTGATTCCAGGGGGCTTCGGTACCCGACAGGAAATGCATAACGGCCGACTGCACAGGTACATCCGTTCTTTGCCGGAATCATGCCTGCTGACGAGCGTATGCACCGGTTCCTGGGTGTACGGTCAGATGGGACTGCTCGATGGCATCGCCGCGACGAGCCGGAAGGAAGCTGACCGACTGGAGGCATCAACGCTCGGCAAAGTGCCGATCGACCGACTCGCGGAAATCGCCCCAGCGTGCAAGATCAGCCGCGCCCGGGTCGTGGACAGCGGCCGGATGATCACCGCCGGCGGCATCGCTTCCGGCATGGAACTCGGGTTTCACCTGCTGCGCCGGGCGGGCTATGACGAAACCTTTATTTCGGAGGTAGCGCGAATTATGGAATATCACCAGGCATATGACGGATACCGGAACGATATCGATCCGGGCCGCGCGGCAATCAGTGGTTAAGCAGCATGTCCAGCGACAATGTGTACCATCCCGGTGAATTGGCCGTACAAAGATTAGCAGGCGCCGAGGCGATCGCTGAGCAGAACGGAAGAATGATCAAGAGCAGATTTCCTAAGGGAGCGGCGGTTTTTTTATCGAAGCAGACCCTGATCATTGCTTCTTCCATTGACAAGAACGGGAATGTCTGGTGTTCGATGTTAACCGGCAACCCGGGATTTATCGAGCTGTTAGACGAAGTCACCATGGTGATCGACGCCGTTCCCGTGGAAGGAGATCCCCTGATTCATCACTTAGGGGGCCATTCGAATCTCGGATTGCTAGCGATCGACCTCTACAAGAAATCGAGATTAAGAATGAACGGCCAGGCTATGGTTGACAGTGATCATCGACTAGTTGTCAATATCGAACAAGTTTACGGCAATTGTCCGAAATACATTCAAAGAAGAACCGCGTTGTTCGAAGCCGGTTCCCGGAGAGTTCCTAAATTAGCTGAGCGCAGTTCGGAGCTCAATGCCGTGCAATCGGCGCAGATTCGGAATGCGGACACTTTTTTCATCGGCAGTATCGGCCCTGAGGGGAATGCCGACGCTTCGCATCGGGGAGGGCCGCCGGGTTTTGTAAAGACGCTTGACGAACGCACGCTTCTTTTTCCCGATTATTACGGCAATTCCATGTTCAATACGTTAGGCAACATCTACTGCAACCCAAGTACCGGTTTATTATTCGTCGATTTCGATAACGGGCATTACTTGCAACTGACGGGGCGCTCGGAAATCATATGGGAAGATAACGAAATATCCCGCTTTCCAGGTGCGGAGCGGTTGGTACGGTTCGAGATCGACGAAGTACTTTATATCGAACAAGGTACAAATCGAGTTTGGGTAATCGAAAACAAGGAGGAAGAACGATGGTAGCGGATAAGTTTCTGATTGTGATTCAAGCGAACCAACAGGATGTCGGCAAGGCGGTGCATGGACTTTTATACGGGCAAGAGCTTTACGAAGCAGGCTGCGAGGTTGAAATCGTATTTGACGGGTTAGGGACGCAGTGGCCCGATGAGTTCGGCAAGCCGGAGCATCCATTTCACGCTTTGTTCAAGCAAGTGATGAAATCCGGAATCATTAAAGGAGGTTGTCAAGCTTGCTCGGGATTTTTCGAGGTGACTGAGCAAATCGAGAACGCTGGCATCCCGTTGATCGGTAACGAGGGTTCGGGTGGGCATATTCCTTTCGGGCAATATGTAAAAGACGGTTTCTTGCCGATCGTTCTCTAACAATGAGCCTGAAATCGAGGAGCTTTATCAACCATTATAAATCGCTAGCGGATATAAATGAAAAAGAGCCCGGTATATTTATTACCGGACTCTTTTCATATAAACTGCCCAATACATAGGATGCCTGGCTATTAGAGCCCCTTCAAACAGAGACAGCCTCTATCTCATTAAGGCTTCGATACGGATACGAGAAGCTCGTTATCCCCGGAGATGACCGTCACTTCAGGCGGTAGGATCAGGTCTTTCACGAAGCGTGTATCTCCGACTTCCATCGCACTGATGTCCAGCTCAACGGTGGTTGGCAGGTCTTTCGGGAAAGCCTCTACTTCAACATAAGGGTCCTGGATTTGCACAACGCCGCCTGACTTGGTTCCGATCGGAGTCCCTACGAATTTCACCCCGAGCTTCGTACGAATGATTTCGCCCGTCTGGACGAGCTGAAAGTCAACATGAATAAGGGCGCCGGTTATCGGGTTCCGCTGAAGATCCTCCAGCAGCACCGTCATGGATCGGTCACCTTCCATCTGAAGCTCAATAAAGCCAGATGCCCCTCTCTTTAACCATTTTTCGAATTGTTTCATGGATATATGAATGATTTCGTTAGCGGCGTTTTTACCGAACACAACCCCTGGCAAACGCCCCTTCTGACGTAAATTACGAAGTCCCGAAGAATTTAATCGCGGACGTTTTTCTGTATGAATGCATGCAGCCATGCTCTACCTCTCCTTTACATGAGTGATCTTAGCGCTGTAAATAGCAGCCGTCGAACCTCCCCTGAGCGGGGATCAATAGAGAAACATAGCATCCAGACCTCCATCCTATCCGATCGATCGCAATACATTAAATGTAAAAAACCCGCAAATACAGACGAAGGCACCCCACTCCGAAGAGTGGAATGCCTATGGGTTTCATCTACCATATCATAGTTTGATGGATATTGGTATAGGGGTTAATTTTGTAGCAAATGTTTGCCGGTAAAGTCACCTTCGCTGGCTCAGAATCGCCTCCTAAGGTGAGGTGGTTATTCCCTTCAACTTCTTTACCTGGTAATACAATCTGAGTCGGCAGACCATAACCGTTATATTCACAAGCGATAATACAACCAGCCATATGATCAGCGATGACATGGCGGTCCATAGTCCATACCAAGGCAATACTCGCCCGGCTCCAATAAATGTAGCTAACGGCGACAGAAATAAGAGAATCAAGACTGGGAGCAGTCCTCCTGCTAATGAAACCATCATTTTCCCGGCTGTCATGGCCTTTTTGCTTCGATGGATACGATAGAGCCTATATATCCCCCAAGCAATCGTCGCAAGCACCAGGAGAATCATAACCGTCTCCATGTTTTTGCTGTTGACAATCGGCGATTCGGCCTTTTCTCCCTTCATAATCTTTGCGATTCCGTCAACAAAAGCCGAATAATCGACAAAGGCGTTTAAACCGGAGTCAAACATCATCGCAATGCCCAGCCGCTGATCCAAATCGATCGTCTCTTCCGCCTTATACGTCCATAAAATTCCGCTATGGGAAATCCTCCGGCCCCCTTGCTCATCCTCATCCGCAAGCCACCCCATTCCATACGGTCCCTTCTGTCCGACCGTGTGGTACTGCTCCATCAGCTCTGGCGTAAGAAGCCTGCCATTATATTGGGCGAGCATCCACTTGGCCATATCATCGGCAGTCGAAATCATACCGGCGGGTCCGTCAACGAACCAAGAGGGTTCAGACTGGCTTACAGGATGGCCAAGCAATATATAATGTCCCCGCGGAATGGCGGAGTTCTCATTGATCTGCCGTGTGTTGCTGACATTAAAGGTATCTCTCATTCCCAGAGGCTTAAAGATATGATCCTCCAAGTAATCGGAGAAGTTCTGTCCGCTCATTGTTTCGACCAATAAAGCCAAATATTGATAGTTCGGATTGTGATAGCTATAGGTTGCCCCAGGATCATTCGCTAGCTGAACCGCGTTCAACGACTCGTTAACCTGCTGCAGCGATTGATATGGGGACGAACGGGTCATGTCGGGATTCACCTTGTCATTAAGTCCGCTTGTCTGGTTGAGCAAATCCCGAACGGTAATATCGCGAACGCGCTCGTCCTTAGGTGCGAGGTCGGGAAAATAAGAAACGTACGGCGCATCAAGCTCGATTAATCCTTTGTCCGCCAGCTGAAGGACAGCCAGTGCCGTAAAAGATTTGCTTAACGAAGCAATAGGAAACGGGGTGCCGCCGTTTATATCACGGCCCTCTGAAATAGCGCCGTACCCTTGCGTATAGAACACCTCATCGTTATGAACGATGGCAAGGGCCGCACCCTGAATATGATTGGCGCTCATTGTTTTTTTAACGTATTCATCGATCTCCTGTTGGACTTCTGTTTTGCTTCGAGCTTCAACGGCGGAAGCGGGTCTGGCCAGGATGCCCATCAATAGCAGGAAACAACTCAAGACTAGCCACATTTTCTTCTCTACGGTTCTCATACCAGCACTCCTTATTTCATGTTAAGGAAATGCTAATCGATCTTTTTCAACTATTTATCAACTCCGTACCAAAAACTTGCCGTTACGCTCCCACCGCCATGGAGGCCGTTGGCTACCTGCAGACTCCCCTCATGCTTTTCGCAAAGAACTTTGCAAATGTAAAGCCCCAGTCCGTGATGTTCATTCGCATCCCATACCTCTCCGCGATAAAAAGGAAGCACGGCCTTGCGGAGCGTCACCTCGGAAAAACCTGCGCCGTCATCCGCGACGGTTATAGAAAAGTGGTCCTTGCCGACGTTATAATGAACGCTTACGTGACTAGAGGCATAACGCGCTGCATTTACGATCAAATTCTCAAAAACCTGCATCGTCAAATGGACATCGACCGTTATTTCGTTCGCTTCCTCGGCAATGGATGAACCGAAAGTCTTACCATTCCGTCCGGTAATTTGGCGTGCGCTGTCATTCAGCAAGGAGATGAGCTCATCCGTTTCAATCCTGCGGCTCTGTACCGGCATATCCTCCAGCTTCTGAATGGAATTCATCGCCTCCGTGAAGCTTTCAAGACGGACGATATGCGCCTGCATCGTTTGAATCGTGTCCAATAGTTTCTCCTCGGATATTTTGCGCTCCGGCAAGTAAGCGGTCAGAAACTCAGAGTATCCTTTTAGAACGGACAGAGGTGTTCTCAGATCATGGGCAAAAATAGCGTTAAGTTGTCTTCGCTCTTCGGCCGATCGCCAAAGCGTTTGGTGGTTCTTCTCCAACTGACCGCGCATGTTCTCAAATACACGGCATAATTCCCCCATCTCATCCCGGCTGTCGTAAGAAATATGAAACCCCAAATCGTTCGCCGAAATTTTCTCCGATGCCTGCATCAAGATTTCAAGCGGTTGTTTCAGTTTCCACCGATAAAACAAGCTGCCCATCAGGACGATGCCGACGGCAACCGTTAACAGGACAACCGCAACGAGGGAAGGCAGCAACCAGTTGTTCACGGAAGAATAGCCGGCAAACCGCAACCGTATGCTTTCCGCCCATCTAAACTCCAATGTGATGACGACTAGAACGGCGATGAGCGTAAGGCAGCATAATAGGATGAACGATTGCAGCAAGGTGAACCGCTTCAGGCTCAGCCAGTTTATCATTTTCGCCATTTGTAACCCACTCCCCATACCGTTTCAATCCTGTCGGCGCAGCCATGCTCTTTCAATTTGACACGAATTCGCCGGATATGCTCCGCTATTACGGCGCTGTCGCCTTCGCCGTCCAGTCCCCACACTTTTTCAAAAATACGCTCTTTGTCGAACACCATTCCGGGATGCATGGACAATAGCTCTATAATATCGAACTCTTTTTTGGCCAAGGGAATTCGTACATCGTGGATGTAAAGCGCGCGAGCCGAATAATCAATGGCCAAATCTTCGCTAAATCGTACGGACGTTTTCGTTTGGCTTCGCATCTCCCTGCGCAAATGTGCCTCTACCCTGGCACCCAGCTCATGAATACTGAACGGCTTGGCTATATAGTCATCCCCTCCGGCCTGAAATCCCGATATTTTATCCGCATCCTCGTCGCGGGCGGTTAGAAACAGAATCGGACAGGACACAAAATGCCGGATTCTCCTGCATAATTCCAGACCGTCAAGCTCCGGCATATTGATATCCAGCAGCACAAGATCCGGTTGATACTCTAGTTGCCGCAGCGCCTCGCTGCCATCCTTCGCCGTCATCACAAAATACCCGTTTATTTCAAAGTAATCCGTGAGCAGTTTGCGAAGATCGGCTTCATCATCTACGATCAGTATCTTTTTCATCCTGCCCTCCCCGCCTCCCCTATCCATTTCTCTGGATCCAGCATAACAAAAATCGCCGTCCGAGTCCCGACAGGGATCGTGAACGGCGACAATTCTAAAGTCATGACTTAAGCTGCAGTCTTCTCGGGTATACGTATATCTCAATCTAAAAAGCTAGTCGGCCATTTCCGCCAGCACCTTGCCCAACCGATCAAGCTGCTGTTCATTAGCTTCTATGCAGATGGGCTTCGCTTTTTCAAACTCCTCTTTTTTCTTGAAACGTTGACGGAAGGTGACCCTGGTTCGGCCATCCAAGTCTTCGAAGGTACCCGTTACCCGAAATTCGTGAACGTTGAGGTGATCAATCACGACCCGCTCTGTCGGCACAAACTCAACAAAGACATTATGGTTAGGATAATCCACGCCATCCGGTCCGTGCATGGTGAACTTCCACGTACCTCCCGGCCGCATATCGCACTCGTGAAACGTATTTTTGAAGCCTTTCGGTCCCCACCACTTTGCTAATAAATCAGGGGTTGTCCATGCCCGAAACACAAGTTCCTGCGGGACATCATACTCGCGCGAAGCAATAAGCTCATTTTCTCCTATAATCATGTTCCTACCTCCCCTTCTATTTCCTTGCCCAATGTCTCTTCATGAACCATCTCCACTCATTTGCGCTAGCTATGTACCGGTAACTCTAATGTAAATCATTACGTTGCGTAAGGTTCAAGTGCAATCGTGACAGCAAATTGTTAGTTATTTATAACTAACACCCACTTCAAAAAAATATGCTCAGCTTGATGCATGAATATTGCCGACATGTTCCTCCTTACTGTGTAATAAGGTTCGTCTTACAAAACCCATGAAGACCAGTAAAGCAATGAACCCGGAAACCGCGCATGATGCAAATAGAGCAGGGTAGCCGAACTGTTGGGATCCTCCTTTCGTTAGTTAAAGATAACTAACATTTTTCATTATCAATACCTTGGGGAACTGACTGTCAATCGTATATGCGTGCTATTAGAAATGAATGGAGTATGTAGTCACCACATACCCCATTCATTCCCACCATATTAAACCCTCAACCCAGGCATGCATGAAACGAAGAACCATTCTTAGCGGCTTCTCAGGACATGCTCGATTCGCTTATCCGGCATGAACCAAACCACGGCAACAAGTACGAAAAAGAACCCGGATATCCAGACACTCACGTAAGCGGTCAAGGCCGCAGTCAAGTAGAGTAACGGTGATAGTTTCCCCTTCCAGTCCTTCCCCATCGCTGCAACGAATGAGGAATCACCGGAATGCTGGTTCATGATCATGCGCTGAAGCAGCCAATACGAGAACGCCGCCAGGAGCAGAATAATACCGTACAGCGCCGTTGGAGTAGGTGCAAAATGGCTTTCCCCCATCCACGCCGTCGTGAACGGCACAAGGGATAGCCAAAAGAGGAGCAGCAAGTTGAGCCACATCAATCTCCCGTTCATGGTTCGAACCATATGCAGCAGATGATGATGATTGTTCCAGTAGATCCCGATATATACGAAACTGAAGATATAGCTAACAACTTTCGGGCCAAGTGCGATTAGCGCATGCCAGTCATGGCCTTCCGGCACTTTGAATTCCAGCACCATGATCGTAATAATAATGGCCAGAACCCCATCGCTGAATGCTTCCATCCGATTTGCTTTCAATGCGTCTCACCTATTCCCCTCGCTTCAAGTAATGACCCTTAACCTTCTCCTCACCATTTGCTTATTAAGATCGTCACTTCACCGAGCCATCAGTCTATGCCCGCCGCTTTTAGCAGACGAAGCAGCAGCTCCTTGCGCGGTCCCTGCGCCTTGCGAGCCAATGCAGTCAGCTTCTCCGGCTTGCCCCAGATCGGATACAGTACCCGCTCGGCCTCGTCGTCCGACAGCGTCTCTATTTGCTGCACGAACAGCGTCAGCTTGTCTTCGTTCTCCAGCTCCGGCTGAATCTTCAGCTTCAACGAATCGTGGGAGCGCAGCAGACTGGCGATCAAGGTCGGCGTCGAGCGTTCCGTAATGCCATAGGTTTCGGCGAAAACGGCTGTAAACTTGTCATGCATCAGCTGATGCTCATCATCTACAAGGTCCATATAAGCTTCAACAAGCGGAAAATACCGCTCAGAGGAAAGCCCCAGCCCAAACACGGCATAACTGCCCGGCATGACGCTTTTTTCATCCTCCGCATCTTCATACCACTCGAATTCTACCATCGCCTCACGAGCGTACTCCTCTAATAACGGATGCAGCTCGGAATAAGCCAGAGCATTCGCAAAAAAACGGTGCGTATCCGATTTGGCCAGCCCCTTGATGGGCAAATACTCTCTCACGCTGGATTTTAGCTTGATTTTGTAGCTTTTCGGGAAGTCCTTTCGGAGCAGCGAGAGAATAAACGATATCGCCCGCTCATACGCCCCGGCTTCTTCCTTGCGAATAACGATGGTGAAAAGGGAAAAAACATCGTTCGCCTTGCATTCGACCAACTCATGGCGCATATTGACTTCGTCGTGCGAGAAGCTATCGCTGCCCTGTTTCAGCATACGTGAGGCTTTGCCGCTGCCAAGCTGCTCCGCCAGCTCCAGAAAAGTCTGCCCTCTAATCTTGCTATAGTTTGGCTCATACCGAATAATCATTACTCCGCCGTACAACAGAAGGTCAATAGGCTGGTTCGGCTCATCCTTATTCTCAAGAACGGCATCCGGCTTGATCACATACTCATTGGCCCTGTATTCGGAACGGGTAACGTCATAGTAGCGTGGCAGGAATATATCCTCGGCCCAGCTGGTCAAGGCCATAATAATATCTCTTCGATGCTCCGCAAGCGCCTCAACCCGGCCTTTATTCAATTCTTGGATCCGGTCAAATAAAGCGATTGTCTTTGCGGCCTCCGGTTCAGGGAACAAATGCGGATCCAGCAGATGACGCGCCAAAAAGAAGGTTTCCAGCGGCTTTGTCGGATAAGTGCCCTTCTCGAGTTTCTTCTCGATATAGGAATGAATTCGCTCCAGAAGCTGCTGCTTTTTCGCTTCATATTCGGTTTCCAGCACCGTTAATTCGACAAGCCCGTCTGCTGTCGCGAAGGTTCCTTGAAAGGTAAACCGGTAATCGATCAGCGGCGACGTTTCCACCTTGTTCAGCCTCTCCCGTACGATATTCACGAGCAGTGGCTGAACCTCATGCAATATCTGCTCTCGTGTAAAGGGCGAAACTCTCATCGACTTATTGCCTGCCGCGCTCCCCAAAGGTTTCAAGCTGTCAACGCTTGTCCTCCCCGGCCGATAATCCAGCATGACAGAGTTAAAGATGCCTACTTGCAGCGTGGTGCGCAAGACCACTTCCTCTGCGTTCTTTCGATTCTCCTGCTCGTCAAACCATGTATGAATGGCCGTTTCCATCTCTTCCAGCGCTTCCTTCTGCAGCTCGTTCATTGTGTTCCACCTTTCCGCTTGTCCCATCTTTTCTCAACATTATCATACTATGAAAATAAAAAACTTACGGCCGCTCCATCCGATATATTGCACTTTCTTCAGTCCTTCCGGGCTCATTCACTCGCTAACGAGACTCAGGAATGACTGCAGTTACTGATGATTCGACTAATTCATCAAGAAATCGGATAACAAAAAGACCGTCCTCCGCATGCAACGCATGTCAGTGGTCGGTTCTTTTGACAAGATTGCCATTTTGCTTACCATCGGGGTTTTATCCGTACTTCGTTTCCAGCAATCCTCCAGGATCCGATCCATTGCTTTGCGACCCCTCCACAAATCATGAGAATTGCCAAAAACCTGCTATTGGATGTTGTATCCCCTCCGCCCCAATCTTCGCAAAAATATACAGAGATCCAAAACCAAAAGGATAACTGTAGTCGTCTCGAAGAAGCATATCGGGGTAACCATCTTCATCTACCTGAAATAAAAAAGAGTATGACTCCTCCTTCAGCTTCGTGAAATAGTAGTCGTTATTTTGGATAAGTCTCGGATTCCCGCCTAGCTTGATCAAAAAAGACTGATCCATGGATTTCTCGTCATTGCTTATATCCCCGGCGGAAATTGCATGTTTTAAGAGACCTGGATTCGTGAACGTCTCTTTAACGCTTTCCTTTGAAATTGGATGCTCGACCACCTTTATCGAGCACTTCGGATAAACATTATTGTCCAAATATTCCTCATAGTCCTCTGGGATGAAGATCGAAATCATGCTCTCCGGTTTAAAGGGATGGACGAGGCACATGTAAAAATAATATTTTTGATTACCTTCGTGGATAAGGTCTGCTTGATCATCAAAGAAGTCCGGTGCATTCCCGCCGATCCAGCCTGTACCCTGTTCGTTCGATAGACTTGGTTCCGCATAATAAAGAATACAGTCTGTTTTCTCAACTAAATAATTTGTGTGGTTCTCCATTTTACGCCTCTCCCTCAAGAAACTTCATGAGGTGCATTTCAGGCGACGCGAGGAACTCTGTAAAGCTGCATAAATCCGCATAAGTCTGATGTTCCTCGTCGTAGCAGCCGATCAGCCCTTTTTTCTTCGGATTCCAAACGAGCTGCAGATCGGAGTAATTGTCGATATCGGCTGATAGACGCAGCAGCTTTTGCTTGCCAACTTTCATCTCAATCGTATCGGTCAATGTGAAAAAGTCGATATGCCCGATTTCATACTCGTTTTGCGCGAGCTCAAGGCGCAGCTTGTCTCCCGTAAGGAAGCTGACCAGTTCATCCGTTAGCTTATATTTCTTTAACTCATATTTTTTGTTTTCCATATCATGCATCTCATCCGGCTCCAGCGATTTCAAATAATCGGCCAAGACGGTATTCTTATTACTGACTGCAATCGTATAAGGCCGCTCGCCGTTCTTTTCCGCTAACGTAACGTCCGCGCCGTGTTCAATCAAAAACTTGACCATGGCCATATTCCCAATCCGCGTCGCAACGGTTAACGGAGTCGCTTGATAAGGATAGACCATATCTGGTTTATTATAGTTGATGTCTACCCCTTGATCGAGCAGATACTTGAGTGTCTTCATGTCATGGTCCGAGGCGGCTTGACGCATTACGTCACCGCCATGCAGCTTGATATCTAATCCGAGCTCATGAATAAGCGGAATGTTTTTTTGTTGCCATTGTAGGCCTCTGAATAGGCGCCTGACCCGATTTTATTGAGCTTGTCCATCTCGGCGCCTTGCGCTGCAATATAGCGGACGATGTCCTCCCTGCAATAGCGAACAGCCCGCAAAAAAGCCGGATTATGATGGACGTTCAGGTTGACGCCGTGCTCGACCAGCAGCTTTACAACATCCATTCTCTGCGTTACAAGCGCCAGATCCAACGGACTTAGCTTGGTGCGCTTGCTGAGTACGATGCCATCTTCAATATCCCAGCCTGCGGCAATTGCAGCTTCTAACGCGGGAATATTCCCTTGGTATATATGCATCGCAATTTCAGGCAGCTCCTCGAACCTCCCGATATCTTTTAGAACGATCATCCAATACCACTCCTATCTGTCCGTTAACTTAACCTAGCCAAGGCGGTTGCCATGTCCGGGAAATAAAAGTATTAAAAAAGCCAGCGGAAACGTACCGCCAGCTCATTTTCGTGCCGTATCACACTGCAGGCATGTTTAGTATAAAATTGATACTCAGCCGGCTCGATCGGGGCCCCTCCCGCGACTCCAGGCGCGAGGCCTCGGTCATACGTCAGCCTAATTTATTCTCGTTCTCCTGCCGCATATTCGCCTGGACAGACGTCCATCACTTCTCTGGCAGGCTGGATCAGCGACATTTCGAACCTGCAAGGCCAATGCACCTCCGGTGCCATCTCCCCGTTCAGCAAGCCGGCGATCGTCTCGCCGTCGTTCACCGGCACGTCCGCTTCAAACAAATAGGCTGCAACACTGAATGCATGCCGTGACACGTCGTTTGGATCCAAGGTATGAAAGTGATACTGGACATCCGGAAGTCCAAGCGCAAAGAGGCCGAGCGAATCGACCAAGCTGTCTTCGGTGCCATGAATGGTAAAATAGCGGATATTCATGCCGAACTGCAAGAACCTCGCGGCTCCTTCGTACGGATTATCCGCAATTTCGGACGGATGCAGCAGCTTCCCGCTCGATGGAATCCAGATCGCTTTGCAGGTCGGGAACAGGCTTACGGCAGCCTCCAGCCAATCCGCCAACAAGGCGCTGCGCGATTTATAGTCCAGCCCCGCCGCCATGAAGTCGCTGATCAGCAGCTTATAACGGCACTGTTCCAGAACGTCCTCCCCATCCGGCATTGTCCAAAACTGGGTGCGCTCCATGTCGGTAATCGACTCTGGTTGAAAAGGCGTAACGTCTGCCATCATTACCTGAGCCGGCATTTCCCCATCCCGGTAGGCTACTTTATACGCCTCTACGGCAAACGACGATAACGCGTCGGATCCCGACACGATATCCGTTTTTCCGCATTGGGTTTCTATCGCAATCCGGATGGCCTCGGCATTCGGCCGTTCCGCTTCCTCCTCAAACAGCAGGTACATTTGAAACAACCGCTGAAACTCGCTTTTTTCGTCTAAATTTTGCTGAAGCACGCGTTCGCTCTCCATTTTTCCCCTACCACTCCGTTCGTATGTCGTTCCCCTCTACTATAGAGATTGCCACACGGTTCCGGCAAGTCCGCCCAGGAAAATGATTCCAAAGTCGGATTTATGGGGCGCTCAGCCTTTCCTGAATCGGAACGCCCATCTCCGCCTTATGCCTATCAAAGCAGCTTATATCGGACATAAATTTTTCTCCGTCACTTGTTGTACGGTTCAGTTTAACGGGGATAACGAACAGAGGGCGAGTAAAACACGTCACTATGCATGTGCAGAATTCTGTCCCAGTTCCCGGGATTGGTCGTGTCTGGAGAGCGGTTCTCTAGAATGGCCTGATACAGGGTTGTTTTTTCCTCCAAATGGGCAACATGCCGTTTGGCTTCCTCGAGCTTAGCGAGCGCCGCTTCTTTATGCTCCATCATGAGTGTGTAGCGTTGCGGAATGGTTGAATCCCCTTCGAGACATAAATCGACGTACTTTTTAATGACTTCAATCGGCATCCCGGATTGCTTGAGGCATTTGACGCCAAACAGCCAGTTGATCGATTCTTCGTCGAACATCCGGATATTATTCTCATTGCGCTGTACGCTTGGCACCAGGCCTTTATCCGTGTAAAAGCGCACGGCATGCTCTGTGAGTCCCGTTATCTGGGCAGCTTCTTTGACCGTATGCATTGTGAAATCCTCCTGAAAAATAATTTGAAAGACGGCTTGACTTCGTGTAACACGAAGGCTCTAAGCTAATTGTAATGCAAATCGGCTGTAAGCGAAATCTTCGCTCGGCGGTACCGATTCCCCTGGGACTCGCGGCCGTTTGCCGTAATACATTTGAACAATAGGAGGAATTACAATGCAAACCGTAACGTTGAACAACGGAGTAAACATGCCGATCGTCGGCTTCGGGGTCTATCAAGTTCCCGATGCGGAAGAATGCGAGAACGCAGTATATGAAGCACTAATGACCGGTTACCGCCTCATCGACACCGCCGCCGGTTATCTGAACGAGGAGGCAGTCGGACGAGCAATTAAGCGCAGCGGCATACCGCGTGAGGAACTGTTCATCACGACCAAGCTTTGGGTCCAGGATGCCGGCTACGAGAGTGCCAAGCTGGCATTTGCCAAATCCCTGAAGAAGCTGCAGCTCGACTACCTCGATCTGTACCTGATTCACCAGCCGTTCGGCGATTACTACGGCGCTTGGCGCGCAATGGAGGAATTGTATCGCGAGGGCAAAATCAAGGCGATCGGGGTCAGCAACTTCCTGCCTGACCGTCTGATGGACCTTATCGTACACAATGAGGTCGTCCCCGCCGTCAACCAGATCGAAACGCATCCGTTCTACCAGCAGACAGAGGTCACCGCTTTTTTGAAAGAGCAGGGAGTTCAACATCAGTCGTGGGCGCCGTTCGCCGAAGGACGAGGCAACATGTTCGGCAACGAAGTGCTGACCTCGATCGCTGAAAAACACAACAAGTCCGTCGCCCAGATCGTGCTGCGCTGGCTTGTTCAGCGTGAAGTCGTTGTCATTCCAAAATCGGTGCGCAGAGAGCGGATCGCCGAAAACTTCGACATTTTCGATTTTGAGTTAAGCGCGGACGATATGACACAAATCTCTACCCTCGATACGCGTGAAAGTCTCTTCTTATCATACCGCGATCCGGAAGTCGCCAAGATGATGGGCAACTGGAGAGTCGACCTGTAAACCTCGGTCGAAACACAATCCCATAGAGAGAGCTATCGACGAAAAATGAAAAGAGGATCGATTTTAATACAGCACCTACGATCCTCTAATTCCGTTATCCGACCAAAAAACTAGCTCTGCAGCAGCTCGTCCCGCGCTTCGGTCAGCGCGAATCCCAGCAGGTTTTGGCCCCGCCATTTCACGGGGTTCTCCGCATTTGGATTGGACTGGCTCATACCGATCCCCCAAATGCGGTCCTGCGGGCTGGCTTCGACGAGGATGCGGTTCTTCGTCGACTTGAGATAATCGCCAAGCTCCGGATTCTGCGAAAACTTGGCCAAGCTGGCTCGTTTGACGATGCCGTAGCATTCCTGGTCCCAGGTATCCTTGTCGAAGTTTCGGACCGCGCGCCCATAAGCCTTCATTTCCTTGGGATGCTTAGCTGTAAGGATCGACTCCAGCATTTCATGGTCGCCGAACAGCCTTGCCTTCTCAGCCATCATAAACTGCTCGGCACAGGAATACTCCGTCCCCTCTACCGTGAACGGGCACATCCACCACTGGCTGAAGCAGCTTTTGTCGATGCTCCCGTCCTTAGGCGGCGTATGGCCCCAAAAGAATACAAACTTGAACGTTTTCCCTTTGTTATAAGCTTGTTTTAGCTCATCGAGATTGTAAATCATCCGTTATTCCTCCAGTTTTCTTCGATACAAGCGGGATGGCCGATGTCCCGCATTTTCGGTGTAATGATCGGTCTCCGCCACGAGATCGGCCACCTTGCGCCGGAAGGCCGCCTTTAATAGCTCTTTATCCAAAATGACCTCATAAACCTGCTGCAGCTCCGTCAAGGTAAAAAGCTCTGGCATCAAGTGCAGCGCAATATCGGTATAGTTCACTTTTCCCCGCAGCCGCTCGATCGCGCATGCTATAATCTTCGCGTGGTCGAAGGCCAAACCGTTATTCGATACGATCTTATAATCCGTGCTGGTCGATGTCGTCTTCACGGTCAACGTCCTCGCCACGACCGCCGAAAGCTCCTCTTCCCCGCTTAGCTTGAGTTCATACTCCAGCGTCTTGACGTATCCGTCCTCCATCATCTCTTTCTGCTCCCGCAGCAGCCGATAGGATACCTTGAACCAAGCAGCGTCGGCCGCATCGTCTCCCGCCTGAAGCTCCAATTTATCGCTGTTGATCAAAGCCATATAGCTGCAGCTCATCACCCAGGTTCGGGGATCTCGCCCGATGTCACTGAACGTATACAACTGCTCCAAATAAACGTCGTCCACGCCGGTCTCCTCGCGCAGTTCCCTTGCCGCGGCCTGTTCAGTCGTCTCGCCCGGCTGGACAAAGCCGCCAGGCAGCGCCCATTTACCCAGGAAAGGGTGACCTCCCCGGCGGATGAGCAGGATGCGGAGCTCCTTTTCGGGTAGCTTCCGATAGCTGTCAGCCGCCTCATCCGTAACCGTGAAGATCACCATATCGGCTGCCACCGAAGGCCGCTCGTAATTCTCTGCCCGGTACTTCTCCAAAAATTCGCGTTCCGTTAGTCCGTCCCGATCCAACAAATCCAATGGGGGCGCCTCCTTGTTTTTTCATTCTAAGCTAGTTGTGGTTATGTGTTCATTTTACTCCCTGCCTGCATCTAATTCTAAACGTTTTAGCTCCCCGAAATAGTTCCGATAGGGCTCGAACCCCGCCAGCACCTCGTCTACCTTGCGCATGCGCTCCTCCAGGCTCCCCCGCAGCGTAATGTAGGGGATGCGCCGCTCCTTCAAATCCGCGATGATCTGTTTATGAAAAACATGCCGCTTCTGATCCCCGCTTCGATCCCACGTATCGTCGTAAGGAATATCGTCGTCGCACAAGAAGAACAGATCGTAGCGCTGCGCGTTCTCCAGGGCAATCCGCGTTAACCGCTCCGGCGCCCGGCCGTGGTAATCCATAGCGAACATATACGTCGTAATCGCATTCGTATCGACGAACAGAAATCGGTTCGCCGCAAGCAAAGCCTGCTCTTCCCGCTCGATATGGCCCACAGCGATTTCATCGAACGCCTCCAGACTGATTCTGCGGTCCACCTGATGCTCGGTCCAATAATCGCGCCCGTATTCGCTAGCATAGGTCGTGTGATACCGCCGCGCCAGCGCTTCGGTGATCGTCGACTTCCCCGTCGACATCGCCCCAACGAATACCACCTTCGTGATTAAGTCCCGGTACACGATATCACTTATGAACTCCCTGTATTTATACGGATCGGAACGGATCATCGTTGCAGAGATCGGAACCTGCTCGCGGGCTTCATCAACCCGCCGGTCAACCGAGCCCAAAGCGAGGCTCATATGCCTGCCGTAAAACTCGCTCGAATAAAAATGCGTGACCTGCTCCCCGTTCAGTAAACGGAGGATATACTGTTCCTCCCGAATCTCATGCTCTCGGTCATCCGAATACCCGTCCGGTCCGTCCCAAGCTTCAACGACCCGGACTGCCGGGTATAGTCGCCGAATCCAATTCGCCCGGATGTGAAGCGGGATCGGCGTCACCGTCGTCTCGTAAATGACCACGATCAACTCATCGACCTCTTGCAGCGCCGTTTCGATCATGAACTGATGCCCTTTATGCAGCGGGGCAAACTTCCCCAGCGTTAATCCGAGCTTTTTCATGCCGCCACCTCCCTGGCCCCTTTGTTCCAATTGTAATAGCCGTATACCGCATTAACCAAATACGCGCTCCACATGACGATCATCAGCATGCCTTCGCTGCTGCCCTCAAGCAGTCGAATCGCCCAGAGCAGCACCGTAAACAAATTCAACACAATATAGACAAGCCATTGCTCCTTGAATCTGCGGACCATTAAGAAGGTGGCTACAACGGACAACACCGTCGTAATAGCATCGATGTAAGGCGAGTTCTGTCCCGGGATGAACGAAAGCCCAAATCCCAGCAGCAAACAGCCCAAGATACAGGCTGCGCCAACGAGAAGCAGACCTCTAAACTCCATTTGGCGCATGATCAGCTTGCCGTCTTGGCGGTGATTTTTCCACATGTAGAAGCCAATGACGTTCATCGGAACGAAGAACAGCAGATTCAGCATAACCTCTCCAAACAACCCGTTAATATAGGCCAGATAAGCATAACCGATGGTGTTGTACATGCCGAAAACATAGCTCATCAGGCTGCCCTTCGCCGCAAGCACCACGCACAGCACCCCGGTAATAAAAACGGTAAATCCGAATAAAGAATCCTTGGACATCACCGTAAATCCCACCGCAATCGAGGTAAACAGCGCCAACCAAGCGATTTCGAACAGGTTCCAGCCGCGCGCAACCATCTTCACAATACATCCCCTCTGCTTTCTTCACTGGTTTATAGAGCGAAACCACCCAGTCAATACTTAGTATCATTTTGTTAATAACATTTTGTTACTATCAAAAATAACAGAAAAGCCTGCGCATGGCAAGTGAAATCTGCCCATTTATCGCAGACATGATCGTTATGATCTTGTACATTCCGCAAAATCATGAGAGGACGAACACCACTTGTTACAACACGGAATATACAAATATATAGGCACTTATCCCAATCATGCTTATTCTGTAAGCTTGGAATCGGAATAGGCACAAAGGAGTGTGTAGGTTGGTACTACAATCATCTCACTATTTTGCCCACGGCAACACTGCGCGCGGGGCTCATTTCTTGTATACATCCGCATTTGACGGGTTGAACAAGATTTATGTCCTTACGGGGCCCCAAGGTACGGGGAAATCAACGGTCATGCAAAGCTTGGCGGATCGCCTGCTGGATCAAGGCTTTCATGTGCAATGCTTCCACTCCCCCCTCCGTCCCGACGAACTGGATGGCATCATTTTTACGGAATTGAAGGTTGGTATTGTTGACGGCAGAGTCTGTAAGGGAATTTCGGATAGCGGGGCCGATAACATCGTCTATATCGATTTCGGGGAAGCATTCGATAACAGCCTGATTTCACCGGAAGACTTGGTCACGATAGAAGATCTTAGTGGCAAGCTTGAGGACGCCTATTCAACTGTATATGAAACATTCGCAACGGCACTACGGATTCATGACGAGTGGGAAAAATATTATATCGAAAATATGGATTTCGCGAAGGCCGATCAGATTGCACTGGAATTCATTCAAGAATTATACGCCGGTCATGAAAGCGATACGCCAATCGCTCCGCGTCACTTATTTTTCGGAGCTGCGACCCCGAGGGGGGCGTTCGATTTTATTCAAAGCTTGACCGCTCAGCTGGAAAGACGGATATTCATCAAAGGAAGGGCGGGATCCGGCAAATCGACGCTGCTGAAAAAGCTTGCATCTGCTGCCGAACAGAAAGGAATCAACGTTCAAGTGTTTCATTGCGCCTTTGATCCGAACAGTCTGGATATGCTGATATTCCCGGAGCTTCGAACAGCGATCTTCGACAGTACCGCTCCGCATGAATATTTCCCCGATCGGGACGGGGATGAGATCCTAGATATGTATACGCGGACCATTGCCCCTGGAACCGATGAAGCCTATGCTAACGAAATAGCGGCTATCAAAGCACGCTATTCGGCAAAGATGAAAGAGGCCACCTCCCATCTGGCGGAAGCCGAAGCCATCGATTCTCAGATTAAAGCCTACTATGTTGCGGCCACCGATTTTTCGATCGTGGAGAAACTCCGCCTGCAATTACAGTCCGAATTGAATGAACGGATCAGCTCCATTCAGACTTCACAATAAGATACAACCCAAAAGCGTTCGTCAATGTCTACCTTTGAACCGTTTAATCGCTTCCTCGGTCACCGGCTCGAAGAGGTTAAGCAGATTGCCATCGGGATCGCGGAACAGCATAGAACGGTTCCCCCACGGCATCGGTCGGTTCCTTTACCCAATGATCGACGAATGGCTTCAAGCGCACATATTCGGCTTCGACATCATCGACGCGGAACTCAATAATGACAGTGCGATTATTGGCCCCCACTACGGAACCCGCGCCGAATAGCTGTGCCGTTTGGGAGTGGCCGATTGCAAGGGTGCATGATGGCAAGACGAGTTCGGCAAATACGGGCGCGGGTCGCTCCGCCGAAACCCCCATGACTTTCTCATAGAACTCGACGAGACGATCCACGTCGTCAGTAATGATGCGTACGGAAGCGAAATTCATAAGTTATCATCCTTCCTAATAATGGGTTTGGCTGTGCCCCACAGCCGTTGTAAAACTTGCTTTTTACTTATTTCATTTACTTGTCCAATAATAAAAAAACGCTACTGACAACGTTATGTCAGTAGCGTTTTAGAATTTTTGGGGCTTCGTTCGATTCCTTCACCTTATCTGCGATGTCATGGTTAAATCGAAGGCATACTCGCAAGTGGCCATCAGCCTCTGACACACAAGAAACCATTAAAGACATTTATCGCGGTTGGGACGACCCGTAGGTCATCGTATTGAGCTGCAATGCCGAGTTTTATTAAACTGGCCGGAATACGAGGTTCCAAGTTTATAGATTTCCTGTAAAATGATGCTATGAAAAAAATATTATCTTTCATGGATTGGGGCATATTCGCTCTTCGTTCGTACCATTATATCTTGCTGTTGTCCCAGGCTCTGGCGGTAAGTGAGTTTTCGATCCGAACGTTATTAAATGTGACCTGGCTGGGCGCAGCCCTTGTCGTCCCTTTGCTGTTCTGGTTTCCTGGGCGCCGGATGAACAAAGTCTGGTTTTGCATATTGGAGTTATTGCTTGGCGGTTCTTATTATGTGAATTCTGTCATTCATCCGGATCTGACTTCAAAAGCGGACTATTTGCTGCCGAGTCTTACAATCGGGTACTTATTAACTAAGCAATCTCTTTGGATCATTCCCTTGCTTGCTTTCATTCCTTTTTCCTTTCAGTCTTCCCTAAGACTGTCCTGGGAGCAAGCCCTAAGTCTCGGAACAGACAATCTGCTGTTCTGCTTCATCGGCATGTGGGCAAGCCTCGTAGCCAATGCGTATGATCAGAAGAATAAACTGGTAGCCGAAGTGGAGCATCAAAATAAGCTCTTAACTCACTACTCGGCCGAGATCGAGAAAATGACTTTGCTTGAAGAACGCAACCGCATGTCCAAGGAGCTTCATGATACGCTGGGTCATTCCTTTATCTCACTCATCCTGAGTCTTGATGCTTCTATTGCCCTTATGGATAGCAAGCCTGCCGAGGCCAAAGATCGGTTAATTCGCTTAAGGGCATTGGCTGAGAAAAATCTGGACGATATGAGAAACATCGTACACGAGATGGGGGAAGAAGAGGAGTCCAGTCTGATCCGACAGATTGAATCCCTTGCGGCCCGTTTCCGGGAGCACACGGGTACGGCCCTGACTGTGAGTCTGCCGGGGACAGAGAGGTCGATACGTTTTGAAGTACGGCAAACAATCCTTCGGGTCATCCAGGAGTCCTTTACGAATGCATTAAAACATGGAAAGGCAACTCAACTTCATCTGGAGCTTGGGTTTTCCGAGAGCCACCTACTATTGTCCGTTCGAAATAACGGCAAGCCGATCGACAAGCTAAATTATGGCTTCGGCTTGACCACGATGAACCACCGGGTTGAGCAGTTAGGAGGCAGCTTGCACCTGTCATCCAGGGAGGGAACTCCAGTGATCACCGAAGTCAGATGCGAAATCCCGCTGAAAGGATTGGTACCGCATGGAGAAGATTAAAGTGCTGCTTGCTGATGATCAAGAATTGATTCTCGAAAGTTTACATATCGTGCTGTCCATGGAACCGGATTTGGAAATTGTCGGTTTGGCCAAGAATGGGGAAGAGGCACTGAAGGGCTGTGAGCAGTTTTTGCCGGATATTGTGTTGATGGATATCAATATGCCTGTCATGGACGGCGTCGCCGCAACAGCCCTGATTAAAGAGCGGATGCCTGCAACTAAAATCATCATGCTAACCTCCTATAAGGAAGTAGAGTATGTGCTAGCAGCGTTAAGCCATGGAGCGGAAGGTTACCTGCTCAAAGCCCTTCATCCCAGAGACCTGGCTGCAGGCATACGGGTGGTTCAGGCGGGAGGGACTTTAATTTCGCAGGAAATGGCGAGTAAAATGATCAAGACCATGAACAATGCTCCCCTTGCAAAAAATAACGAATTTGGGCTCACCGCCCGTGAAATGGAAGTGCTGCATAAGCTGGCTTCTGGCCTGCGTAATCAAGACATTGCCGAGTCGCTGTATCTTAGTGAAGGAACGGTCAAAAATTATATCTCCACGATTTATTCAAAGCTGAATGTGAAAGGAAGGCGCGAGGCCGCCCGTAAAGCCCGAGATTCGGGAATGCTGGATCATTCATAAGCTGATTCCCAAGAAGCTGGTAACTCATTAGAGTTACCGGCTTTTTTCTCAATAGCCATAGCTTAAATGATGACCAAAGCGCACTGTCTCTTATGACTTTCTCAGCCTATACTCATAGCATCAAACAATAGAAGAGGCGATAAGAAATGAAGAAAAAAATGTCCGGAAATAAAGAACTTCTGCAGAAGCAGAATGGCAGGAAGTTAAGTGCTTGGAGTTCATTTTGGCGCTTTCCCATCGTCTGGATGCTTGTAGGAGCTATCGGTATTGTTCTTATCGATACGTTGTTCCGGCAGCTGACAGAGCGAGTTGATGGGGTGATTTCCCTTGCCCTTACACTAGTGATGGGGTTGCTGGCCATCTTGGTTTATAAGCTCACCCTGACATACCTGGCCCGGCGTTCCACTCCAGAGATAGCTAGACAACGCGCAGGGATTGAGGCCTTGCTGGGCGTACTTACCGGGACAATCTTTATTGCAGGCTCCGTCTTTATTATTATGGCTCTGGGAGGTTACTCCTTTCAGTGGGCAAGTTCTGCGAATGCGGGTTCTGTTCTACTATCCTCCATTGGGGCAGCTTTAGGAGCAGCCATTGTCGAGGAGCTTATCTTTCGTGGACTTATGTTTCAAGCCATTGATCGATTGGGGGGGAAACCGCTCGCACTCGTTGTGACCTCACTATTCTTTGGAATTGCCCATCTCGGCAATCCAGGGGCAACATTATGGAGCGGGTTCGCCATAGCCCTGGAAGCAGGTGTTCTGCTCGGAGCGGCCTTCCTGTGGCGGCGGAACTTATGGTTTGCCATGGGGCTGCATTTTGCATGGAATGCCATTGAAGGAGTGCTAGGCATTCCTGTTTCCGGACACTCGGCTCCCGGTCTGTTTACTGTAGAGGTGAACGGTGCCACACTTCTCACAGGGGGCGATTTTGGACTTGAAGGTTCCATTGTTTCGGTTGTGGTCAGTCTTCTGATCTCCATTCCAATGCTAATTGGGGCTGCGCGGTATCGAAGGGTTGAGGCCCGGAACCTTCCTGTATCAAAGTAAACGGCAGACCTGATCCATCCCAAATAAATTTCAGATCTAGATAGGACGCTGTACCCACCAATATAAATCACTTGCAGACATAAAAAGAAAATGAGCCCGGTATAATTACCGGACTCATTTCATGAAACTGCCCAATACATATGATATCTGACCGTTTTGGGTCACTCCACTGGTGGAGCAGCCTCTATTTCATTAAAGCTTCGACACGGATACGAGAAGCTCGTTATCGCTTGAAACGACCACCACTTCAGGCGGTCCAGGTGGGTGCGGCATCCGGTTCGCGATCCACCACTCCCCCGTTGCGACAAAGGCCGAAGCAGTGAACGGGAGCGTTGCTTCCGCATCCAATCCTTGGTTGACTCCCTCCATCTCGATCTGCTTCGGAGTCAAGGTTTGCAGCTCATAGGTTGCAATCAAGCCATTATACTCTGCCGTGATAAGTACGGTTCCTTCCGAAATCGCCGTTACTACACCGCTAGCGCTGATCTCCGCTATACTTGGATCACTGCTTGTATAGATGACGTTTGTCTCTACCTTTTCACGGCTTCCATCACTATATACTGCGGTAGTCACTGTTTGATAACTCTCTCCTACGACCAGTGTAGAAATTCCTTCGAGCTCAAGCTCAATCAGGCTAACTGGCTCTTCTTCGTTGCCTGTTGATACCGATTGTAAAACAGGTCGTTTAGCAATATCGTCCCATCTCCAAATCGCGTTAAAATCCCACCCTAGCCTGTCTGTATAGGTGGATGGAGTCTTTATTTCAGTTTCAGATAGCCCCAATCCTTTAAGGGTTGTTAATGCTCCTTCAGCGACACCTTCCCGATCCACCATCATGCCGTCAAATGCATAATTATTTTCGAGCGTAGCGGTGTGCCCCGCAAGAACACGTCCCATCACCCGGTTTGCCATCGTTGGCGCCGTAACCGAAGGGCCCAGGGCAATGACATTTCTGACGACCGTATCATTGTATCCGTATCCAGTCACTCCGCCCGCATTGCTCGTAATCGCTCGAACTGTTCCTGACGCATACACGTTTTCTGTTAGGCTGCCCGAGTTCGTAATGCCGATTAGGCCGCCGGCCTGACTTACCTGAGCGGTTACATCCGCGGTTGAATAGCTGTTTCTTACGATACCATTGGAATAGCCTACTAGACCGCCCACTGTGCTGGAGCCTGTAATGGAGCCTGTTGAGAGACTATTCTCTATCTCGCCATTGTTCGTGTTGACGAGTATGCCAATTCTGCTCCCACCAGTGACGCTGGCATCGATCATGGCTATATTCTTAATCACTCCGCCATTGAGATGGAATAAGCCGCCGCTCGAAGAATTAAAGTTAACGATTTTCTTTCCGTTTCCATCCAAAACACCAGTGAACGAAATCACTTTAAAAAGCGACTCAGCCGGTTGTCCGGCGTAATCCAAATCATTATCCAAAATATACTTTTCTGCCGGGAAGCTTTCCATAACGCTCAGATCAGCAATGGACTTGATCCGGTAATAACCTGCTTCATTTCTTTCCAGTGGCACGACAGGCTCGCTAACCTTTTCAGGATTACCGCTCAATACCGGACGCTTTAAAGCATCATTCCACATCCATACCGACTCGAAATTCCAGTTCAGTCTATCGGTATACGTATGAGGGTCTTCAACCTGCTGCTGGGATAGCCCTAAACCCTTTCGGTTGTCAGCAGCGGCAACACTCTCGCCTTCTTTATCCACCATCATGCCGTCGAACGCATAATTATTTTCGAGCGTTGCTGTGTGCCCCGCAAGGACTCGTCCCATCACCCGGTTCGCCATCGTTGGCGTCACGACGGAAGGGTTAAGAGCAATCACGTTTCTGACAACCGTATCATTATATCCATAGCCGGTCACTCCGCCTGCGTTGCTTCTAAGCGCCTGGACGGCTCCGGATGCATACACGTTTTCCGTTAAGCTGCCTGCGCTTGTAATTCCGATCAGACCGCCAGCTTGGTTCAGCTGGGCCGTTACATCTGCCGTAGAATAGCTGTTTCTCACGATGCCATTGGAATAGCCCGCAAGACCACCCACGGTGCTGGAGCCTTGGATGGAGCCCGTGACATAACTATTCACTACCATTCCGTTGTTCGTATTAACGAGTATGCCGATATTACTTCCGCCAGTAACGCTTGCATTAACCATGGCTATGTTTTCAATCGTTCCGCCATTGAGATGAAATAAGCCGCCATTTTCTGATTTGAAATTGGTTAAGGATTTATTGTTTCCATCAAACGTGCCAAGGAATGGTGTCGCCTTGAATAAGGGCTCAAATAGCTTCCCTTCAAAATCAAGATCATTCGCCAGTATATAATTCTCATTTGGGAATTCGGATATCGTCTTTAATTCTTGAACCGAACGGATGATGTAGTACCCATCTTCATTCCGATCAAGCTTCGGTTTTGGAATATGATCTTCATTAATTTGTTCCAGACTACTTTGCAATAATGGTCGCTTGGCATCCTCATTCCAGATCCAGATTGAATCAAAATCCCAACCGAGGGTCTCCATGTAAAAAGATGGCTTCGTAAATACTTCTACGCCGACCCCCTGTCCTTTTTCATTGTTCGGATCAGCAATCGTAACATTCTCACTGCTCACAAACATATTTTCATCAGCGTAGTTATTGACTAAAGTTGCCGTCTCCCCAGCTAACACTCTGCCGACAATTCGATTCGATGCAGTACCTGTCACAATGGATGGATTTAATGCCATACTATTTCGAATGACCGTATTGTTATAGCCGTATCCGCTGATACCGCCAGCATTTGATTCTTCTGCTATTACGGCTCCGGTTGCATAGACCTGTTCTGTTGTACTCCCCCGGTTCGTAATCCCGATGACGCCGCCGGCTTGCTTACCTCGTGCATTGACTCGAGCTGTAGAATAACTATTTCTAACAATCCCGTTCGAGTAGCCCACAAGACCGCCAACTGTAGAATTGCCTCGAATGGATCCGGTGCTGTAGGCAAATTCCACGATCCCATCGTTCTGATCCACCAGGATCCCAACATTGCTCCGGCGAACATCAATGTCAGCAAGGATTCCTACATTTCGAATTGTTCCTTCATTAATAGCGAAGAGACCTGCGCCGCCTGAGGAGACCATAACACCTGTAATCGAATGCCCTTGCCCATAAAACGTACCCGTAAATGGGGTGCCATTCGCGCCAATGGCTTCAAAAAACATGCCTTTACCATCAATGTCCTGAGTTAAAATAAAATGTTTGTCCGGGAACTCGAGCATTTTATAGAGTCCACTGGCACTTTTGATTTGATAGGGATTGCCTTCCGAACCATCGCCCAGCATTCCTTCTTTAGCTATGAACGGTTCCGTTAACGGCTCTAGATCGATTGGATTATTAACCACTCTTACGATGATCGTATGTTCATCGCCAAATGAAAGAGAGGTATCAAATAAGATGATTTGTTCACGTCCGAGATGTTCTAGTGTTGCTTCTTGAACAACCGTTTCCAACAGCTGTTCACCTGTATGGTTACGCTTCTCCCCGATCACGGTAATACGTTCCAGAGAGCTCGGATAGTTCAGAACCCCTACGCCCTTTAGGACATTATTCTCTATAATTGCGCTTGTTAACTTCATATAATTCGCAGGTTGTTTAATCGTAAATGAATCAATTTCAACACCGTCGCTGTTATAAGCTTTCAACGTGAGAGACCGATCAGTAGATTCTAAAATAACACCCGTCTGCTTATTCTCATCATAAACAATATGATCCCAGTCAAATGATTTATTATCATAGAACGTTGGACCTGATGAACCGACGGTCACAAAAGTTGTGCCTAGATTCATCGCTTCTTCCGATATATCTTTTACACCGTTTCGTATGGTTGTCCGCTTGTAGACATGATCATGACCGCCAATGTACAGACTGACACCAAGCCGTTCAAATGCTTGAGACAATTTCACTCTCATCATGTTCATACCGGTCTCATCACCGGATTGACCGCCATAATAAGGATAATGCCCCATCACGATTTTCCACTTCTTGTCGGTTGCCCGCAAATCTTGCTCCAGCCATGACAGCTGCTTGTCAAAATCCAGCACGGAATTCAGAACTGCAATGTGCATATCGCCGTAATCAAACGAATAATTCGTTTCCCGGTAACTGCCTTCACCATTCTTTGGCAGGTTGAAAAACCCCGAGAACGGCACGAGCTTCCGCTCCGTCGCACGTTCACGGTCCCCGACAATGTGAGCAGAAATCAGACCCTTTTCGTTGTTGTAAATGTTGCTAAACACATCATCCCATGCATACATATTGCCGCCATTTTCGACCAAGTCTCCGACTTGAATCACCGTCTGTCCGTTTGAATTCTTTTCCCTCAGAACGTCCAGCATATTGTTAAAGAGCTGGAAGCTTTCCGGATTTCGATCCGGAACTTCAAGATCCCCCATCACATACATAACGGCTTCCTCTGAAGCTGGCGCGGTGCTAAAGCTATAATTGCTGCTCCAAGGTCCAGTCGGTGACATTCCATACCGATATTCATACTTAATCCCTAAGTCGAGATCTGTTATATTCGCTTCATGAGCTGCAAGCACGCGATAATTACTCTTGTCATACGTATCACCATAGGCGGCTTGAAAATAAGAGGCTTCTGCTTGTACTACTTTAGCATTGTCCCACGTCGCCACTGACTCTGGTTTATACTGAACATACGATGTTTCTAACGCCTTATCCGTCACCAAGTTTATTCCTACTTCATGTTCGTTTTCACCTACATTAACCATGGGCTGGAATTCATTTAAAACTTTATCGGCATCCAGCTTCTGTTGATCAACGAGTAACCGGATAAGTTCAACTCGCGTATTACCTTGAGCATCAGTGGCTACATACTTAATGAAATATTCTCCGTACATGTCGACCTTGAAATGCTGATTTGCTACGGCTACCTCTCCCTTGTCATTTAGAACGATGGCCTCAACCGATAAAGATTGACCGCCGTGATCCGTCGCAGAAGTGCCCAGCACTTCCACTTGATCCCCAAGCATAATCGTTTCGGGATATTGTCCATGAACCGTGATTTCAGGCGCATGCACAGTACCTCTCGTTTCATCACCAATCCATATTGGAGCACTTATAGCTTCTTCACCGTCTGCTTGGAAAGCTCTAACGAGGAAGTAGTCCCCATCTTCACTTGCTAAGGTTACTTCCTGTTTAAATTGATTGCTGGCAATGTTGCCATACTCCTTGACGATTTGACCGCTGTTTTTGTAAACAACGACTTTATCCAACACATCGTTAGCATCAGGGTCACTTATCTGTATCTTGAGATTAATTTTCTTTGTATTGGGCGGAAGAATCGCCCCCATCATCTGACCTTTGGCTGAAACCGCCATTTCTAAGTTGCGATCAAATGATACATAGGTGCGGCGGTTTCGCATCGCATCATAAAGACCTTCTCTAGTAAGCTTCTTTCCCCACATACCGGTCACATGGGGCTGAACCATTCCCCAATTCCCTTTGTGCTCGTCCCCGCCAAACACAGGCGAAACATGCCAGCCTCGATCTAATGCCTTGGTATAGACTGCAAAATCATTGGAGGATTTGTATTCGATCAGATTAAGGTTTCTGTCAACGTCTCGATTATAATGTTTAAATTCATTGAAACTCCAATTTCCTGACAAACGTGGATGATTAAACTGAGCAATCGCATTCGGATCTTGGGCAAGTCTTGCGTAAAAGGTGGGCAGATCATATTTGATGTCGCTCCAGCCCCAAGTGCCATCCGCACCTACTCCATGTGTTCTTGCAAACCATGGGGCATTAAATAAGTTGATATGACCCGATTCATCATACCAGGTCACTTCCGTACCCGGCAGCGTAATAAATTCGTAATCACGATTGTGAGCATCCGATTGTTCATGCAGCAGCTTGTATTCATCTGAATAAGAGTCTTGAACATTCGTAATGAAATCACTGCCCGTACTGATATCATAAGTCACGTCGTGTTCTGTCACTGCAAAAAAATCAAAATCTGTATTACTTTTCACAAAATTATAAGCATCATTAGGCAGCAATATCCCATCACTGAGTGAAGTATGAGAGTGCATGTGACCTTTGAACAGTGAAGCTCCTAAGTGCTTGGCTCTATCTTTTTTAGAAACATCAACTTCTTTCTCTGCAGACGCGAATACCAAGTTACCGTAACTAAGACTAACAACCCCCGCGATGATACAAGCCAGCACAATGAAAGGCAGTCTTCTTCTTTGGAACTTCACTCAAACCCTCTCCTTTTCGGCTTAAATGGTAATACAGGTGTCTGACTGATAAACAAACAGCCCTTAAACTAAAAAATGAAGTCTGAAGGCTGTTTCATATCATCTATCTTTGTTAATCACAGTCGCAATAATCGCTTAACGACAGGTGCTAGCGATTGTGCCATGCGCATAAATCCGAGGTCCGTTGGATGTGTTCCATCAACCGTACAATCATTGACGAAATCATCACCCAGCAGCTTAAAGCCGTCAACGAAATGGATATTGCGGTCTCCTTCTGTCCGCCTCTGTTCCACATTCTCGATCTGGATCAGCCTGCGGCGATCATTAAGCTCCCTCCTCTCCATATAGAACTGGTTTTCGGCAGTGCTAATCCTTGAGACTACTAATATAGGAACTTCGGGATGCCGATCTCTCAAGATCTGGATGAAGGCGGGCAGCGTTCGCGCGATGTTCCCCGCCTCGCCCGTATTCCCTTCATAATCGAGAATGAATAGAGCCGGATCATCGATTTCCGACATGATCCGCGCAAGCTCCGGCTCGCCCTTTCCACTTCCCGAGAAGCCAAGATTGACGAACTCAACCGGTATCATACGGCTGAGAATATTAGAGTAAGCCATTCCCGGCCGGGAGGCGCATCCCCCTTGCGTAATCGAAGTTCCATATATAATGACGGGCCTACTGCTTGCATAGGCGGGTGCTTCGCTTATGACCGCATCCTTATCCACACCGATCCACACCTCCTCTACTCCTTGGTAGAGCGGCAGGTTTAAGGTGACGGCCACCTCCTTTTTTGTATCCCACTGATAAAGCTGGGATTCATATTCACTTTCCGAAGGCTTGAATTTAGCCGTGGTGATAAAGCTCTGCTCTCCCGGTTCTCCAAGATAGCAGTCGACCCCGCACTGTCCTGTAGGCGGCATATGATACATATTGGCCGGTCCGGCAAGACGCACCCTTATGACCAGCCTTGAAGAATTGGTGCGAAAACGAACTTGTCCGCCTGCCGTACAATAAGCAAGCGTATCAACTGCGGGCGGCAATACAGCCCCGGAAGCCAATGGCAGACGTCTGTATATCCCATCCTGCTTAAGCCAAGGGAAACCCGCGATGTGAAAGGGCGCTTCAAGCGGAGAATGCCATCTCAACTGTTCGCTATTTTTTGTCTCCGGGTATAACGTTCCGCCCAGTTGATCCAGGTTTATCTCTTTCGATTGAACGGTCATCTATATCTACTTCCTCACTATATTTACTAGAATATGTTCCCTGTGTTTATTCCATTTGGAATACATATTTCCGAATTGCCTGAGCAACGCCGTCCTCATTGTTGGTAGCCGTCATCACATCCGCTATGGATTTGATATAATCTTCACCGTTGGCCATCGCCACACCGAGACCTGCTGCCTTCAATAGCTTCGCGTCATTGTCGCTGTCTCCCATCGCAATGACATCCGACATCGACAAGCCCAGCATCTGACAAACCTCTTGCACTCCGCTTTCCTTTGTAGTTCCTTTTACTGAAATCTCCATATTAGTAGGGGCTGAACGGGTAACCTCGAGCGTCCCCCAACGGAGCAGCTCTTCCTTAATTTCTGCAAGCTTCTGTTGCTCATGGCTGCCGATGCCGAATTTCATCCAATCCCGTTCGAACATCTCAGGCGTCCATTCCTTGTCGCCCGTCAAGCTTTCCACGCTGTAGCCCCAGTACCACTCGCCCCGCTCGGAAGCAATGGCGTGAATATTGCGGACCGTGTCCCGAGGGAGGAAGACTCGCTTCTTAAGCCTGCCCGGTCCCTCCCAAATTTCCGCCCCATTGAGCAGCACCATCGGGGAATCGAGCCCCAGCTCATCCCAAAGACCCTGTGCAGTTTGCAAGCCTCTTCCGGTAGAGAACATCACTTTAACACCGTGATCTATTGCATATTGAAGCCACCTTTTGGTCTCTTGCGTAATCTGTTTTTCATCCGTCAGAAGAGTCCCATCCAGATCCAATGCAATCAGCTTATATTTCGCCTTTACCTGCTGCACCATATTCATCCCTTCACCGCTCCCATCGTCGCGCCTTCCATGAGAAGTTTTTGGAATAAGATATAAATAATAATGGACGGTACCATCGCAATGGTTACACCGGCAAACAAAGTTACCCAATCGGCAGTAAACTCCATTTGCTTATTCGCAGAATACATTTGCACCGCAATAGGATATTTCTTTGGATCGCTCAAATAGATGAACGGCGCTAAGAAATTGTTATAGAACCCTAGGAACTTGAATACGCCAACGGTTACAATCCCTGGTGTGGACAAAGGTACAATAACACGCCAAAACTTTTGGAATAGTGTCGCACCGTCCATCGTTGCGCTCTCCTCAAGCTCCATCGGCAGAGAGCTCATAAATCCTCCGAGCAGCATAAGGTAGAACACGCTTTCACCCAAACTGGACAGGAGAATTAATCCCGTCAAGCTATTGGTCAGACTCAATTCCCGCATAATGACATACTGGGGTACAAGCGCATTGATGCCTGGAAGAAACAGAGACAACATAATCAAACCCCAGATCAGTTTTCTACCTTTGAACTGCATTCGAGTTAGCGCATAGGCGTTAATTGTCGTAAAGAAAATTCCAAGCACCAGACTTCCGCCAACATAATAAAGGGTATTTAAGAGTGATTGCCCAAAACCGTATTGATTCCAAGCCTTCGAATAATTCTGCCATCTGAGTTCCGAAGGCAGCGCCCATATATCTTTAAAAAACTCAGGGTTGCTCTTCAGCGATTCATAAATAACCCAGATTAAAGGAAATATTATAGTCAGCGACCAGGCATACAGCACCACACGCCACACAATGTCCATTAACGTTCGTTTTTCCTTCAACGGTATCCCTCCGAACCTTCATATGGAAACTAATACTCGTAGCCTTTGTTCGGCACAAATTTATCGATTAACAGCTTGGCTGTTACTAAGATAACGAACAGAATCATACCGACTGCGGAAGCGTAGCCATAATTCCGATATTCTATGCCAAAGGCTAAGTTAAACATGTAGAGGCCAATAACATCCGTCGACCCGTATGGGCCCCCATTTGTCATAATGAGGATGATTTCGAAGCCCTTCATTGTGCCAACGACGAGGAACAAAGCGCTGACGCGGATAATTGGCGTAACGAGCGGCATTGTAATTTTAAACAAGCGTGTCATATGTCCGGCTCCTTCAAGAATCGCCGCCTCGTACAATGACTTGGGAATCCCCAGCATCGCATTAGCAAAGATAATGACATACAAGCCGACGCCGCCCCAAACCCATGCTGGAATAATGGATACAAGTGCCGTGCTTTCATTGCCCAGCCAATAGAAATTCCCGGTATCAATTCCGATGAACTTAAGGATCCCATTCAGCAAACCGTACGATCCGTCATAAATGAAAGCCCAGAGTAGAGCGACTACGACCGTAGATAAAACATTCGGGAAGAAAAACAATACCTTCAAAAATTTATTTTCTTTATACGTTTTATTGGTAATTAAATAGGCAAGAAGCAAGGAGATGATAATAACAAAGAAAGGCACTGTTATCATAAAAATCAAGTTGTGGGTAAGCGCGCGCCACACATACTTATCTTGGAATGCAGTGGCGAAATTGGACAGCCCGACAAACGTGGCATCCGTAAACCCGTCCCAATTGAGCAGCGCATAATAAACGGATAAAATGTTCGGAAACAACGTAAAAAGCAAATAGCCGCCAAAGGGAGGTACGATGGCTATGATCAGAAATATCCACTTCTGCGTATTCGCTTTATCTAGCCCCAAACGCTTGCGCACTGGGGCTTTTGGTGTCGTCACAATGGTTGAATCTGACACGAGAGGTCAACTCCTATCTTACTAGCGTTTATAAAAGGGCTGTTCAAAAAGCCGTCTTTTGATCACGAAGTGAGTCAAGAACAGTGTGAAAGCTAGGTTCACAGAAGTTAAAACGGAAGAGCGGAGATGAATCTTCCCCGCTCCAACATGTCTTATTATTTCTTTTCAGCCTCTACAGCTTTCTTCAGCAGCTCTTCAGCTTGCTCCAGAATCGGTTTCGGATCCTGCATGCCCATAGCAAATTTCACAATATTCTCATTCATTAATTTTTCGGCTTGAGCAAGATTCGGATCGGAAATGTTGATAGACCGACTTGCTTTAAAAGTCTGAGCCTTATTATCTGCTATGTACTTCAGAACAGATTGAGCAGAGCTCGAAAGGTTAGCCGCTCTGGAAGGATCCTCCATTAAATCCTTGCGCATTGGCAAAGCACCTGCTTTTTCGGCAGCAAATTGTTGATTTTCAAGCGTAACCAGCCATGCGATCAATTCTTTAGCCCACTTTTTGTTCAGTTCCGGCTTAGCTGCCCAGATATAATTGAAGTTTGAAGTTCCGCTTCGAATCCAAAGCGTTTGATCCGTGTTATCTCTGAAAGGAACCGCCATGAAGCCCCAGTCGAAATCCGCAGGCGTTGCTTCCTTCATCTCATTCTCGACATGTGTCCCTGTGGATACCATCGCGGCTTGCCCCTGAATAACCTGCATTTGCGATTGCGTATGGTTCAGTGCCGGAAGTCCTTCTGCAAAATATCCTAGCTTGCCAAGCTCATAGAAGCGCGTCCAGGTTTCAACCGTCTCTGGATTTGTGTATTGCGGCAGACCATAAGTTCTATAATTTTCGATGAATTCATCGACATGGCCATTGATATCAGCCAGCTCAAAATTTTTGGCTGTTCCGAAAGCCCAGTTATGGTAGCTTGGATGAATGCCCGGGAACGTAATGGGAGCAATCCCGTCCGCTTTAATGTCTGCTAGTAGTGTTTTAAATTCGTCCCATGTGTTCGGGTTTTGGTTCCAGCCATGCTCTTCGAATAGCTTTTTGTTAAAAAACAACCCGCCAAAGCTGCTCGCCGTAGTAAATTCATATCGTTTCCCATTGATCAGCGGCGTTGACTCGTACATGCCAGGCATCATAAGGTCCTTGACCTTTTTGTCCGGTACGTCTGGAAGAGGGAAGTCCCAAATGTCATCCATTGGTTCAAGCTTGCCGGCTTCAGCGAGCCCAACAATACCTCCAGACGGCTCTGTATTGAATAGATCAAACATGTCATTATCATTGCCTGCAGAGATTTTTGTAGAAAGAATCGTCTTCATATCAGCTGAAGCTGTGATGTCTATTTTGACATTTGGATACTTGGCTGTGAACGATTCAACCGCATAATCGAACCATTCCCGGCCATATCCTCCTACAAAGAAGCCTACCTTTAGCGTTACTTCCTCATTCTTCGGCAATCCATTCTCGTAAGTCTCAACTTCTGCAGATACACCCGGCTTATCCGAACCAGCAGGAGTTGTACTTGGGTTAGCCTCGTTCTTTCCGCTGTTTCCACCGCAACCAGCCAGCATGGTTAAAGATAATAACGCTGCAACACCCGTGCTCATGAATCGTTTCATTTTTCCGTTAAACATTATTTCGCCCCCCGTTAATTAATAAATAAATTGGATTAACTATTTAAGCATAACTATGATTTGTTAGTTACCTATCAAATCAGGGTTAATAATTTGTAAACAACTTCTGGCTTATAGCCTCTTAAGCCTCACCTCCAACAAATCTGTAAACGCTTTCATATTAATCACTTATCGGCTGCCTGTCAACCTTTTTATCAATTGTTTTGATCATTGATGATCCTCTTAATAATGGGGAGAGTTAACCGAAATGCCCGAATTTCTAACAATGTTAATTTGAGCTGGAACCCCACAACGCTTCTAAGGCTTCGATTAGCGCTGAAACCGCCTTTCATGCCAAGACGATGCATAATATACTTCGTGCGGCGGACATGAAATAAATTTGTTATGATCATAAAAGATTTTAGCTGGTACTGCTCCATCAATTGCTTGCTAAAGATTAAATTCTGAACGGTGTTGTGTGACTTGTCTTCTTTTAATATTCTTTTCGCCGGAACGCCCTTATCAACCAGATACTCCTTCATCAGCTCTGCCTCCGATTGGCGTGAACCAACTGCTCCCCCCGATACAATGATGTATTTGTGCCCAAACTGCTGAAATCGTTCGTATGCCTCATCCAGTCTTTCCTTAAGCAAAGGGTGTATTCGGCCGTCTTTGGTTACATAGCCAAGTACAATAAGTGCATCTGCTTTGCCAGGTTGTAATATAACTGCATGCAGCCAACATATGTAAGCCAGCACCGTCATCGCTGCTATTGCAATTATCCATCCGATCCATACCATTACTTACTCCTTTAGGCGTCATTTAGTTATATTTAATCAAATCAGTTTACAAATATAATATCCTTTTTTATTGCAATGTCAATACAATTCGCTGTGTTTTTGGATTAAAACTTTTCGTATTGATCTGTCTCATACCGTATAATACCGCCATCTATCGTCGTTTTTATGAAAATTTAAATGATATGCTCGTTGAATTAAACGAACTTGCAACTTTTATTCGCCTTGTATTAATGCTACACTTGAAGTAAATTATGTTCCTAATTTGTCAAATGTTTTGAATCTATATTATATAAAACGTTGTTGGAAAGAGGATGCATATTGTGAGTGATTCGGTTAAACAAACCAGCCATATGTTATTAAAATCAATTAATCAGCAGAAGGTTCTTTTTCTCATTTATTCAGAGGGGCCGATCTCTCGCGTAGAGCTTGCGGAAAAGACTGGCCTAAGCAGACAAACGGTAACCAATATCGTGAATCGCCTGTTGAAGGAAAAAATAATCGTGACAGGGGAGCTTATCGACTTGGAGGCAGGCAGCGGAAGGAAAAGAGTCGGCCTTCATATCAACAGCGGCCACTTTTACGCCATCGGTCTTGAGCTCGCCGGCAAATACATTCGTGGAAAAGTGTTCAATCTGCGTCAAGAAGCTGTCGCATCCGCAGAACGCACGAGCAACAAATATGGTTCTATAGATGTGCTGATGCAGCTGTTGCATGAAGTTATCGATGAGCTGCTCACCCAGGTGCCCAACACCTCCAAAGTTAAAGGGATCGGAATCAGTATGCAGGGCCTGGTCGATTCACAGCATGGCATCGTTCTACGGACACCCGGCATAGGCGTTCATCGCCTTCCACTCAAGCAGCTGCTTGAAGACAAATATAACATTCCAGTATATATCGAGAACGATGTCAATCTTCTCTCTGTCAACGAGAATATGAACGGCTGCTTGAAGGATTCCAATAACAATATCACAATCAAGTTTGATTATGGTACAGGCGGCGCGATCGTCCATGATAAACAAATTATTGCAGGATCAAGCTTTGTTGCAGGTGAATTCGGGCATTATAAAGGCTTCTATGGAGAAGATGCCTATCCATGCCATTGCGGCAGATCCGGATGCTTAACGACGCTGGCTTCCAGCAGCGGACTTAGCGTTTCCATCAAATGCACACTAGAGGAGTTCGCAGAAGGCATAAGAACTGGAGATCCCAAGTTCCTTAGTTTATACGAAAAAATCGTTGATGGTATCGCGACCGCCGTTACCAATATCATTACATTCATAAATCCAGACAGTCTGCTTATAACGGGCCGAGTTATTCATACCATCAGTCCTGAAATGTTCAACGAGATTAGAGCCAGGGTGATGCACCAGCTGCCTGTGACAGTTAATAACGTACAATTGATCTACCTTGATAACAAACCGGATGAAACAAAGCTTGCTGCCGGGTTGGTTATTAAACGTGCATTTGAAATACCGCTGGATACTTTATCTCTTTAATTGACCCCGCTTTTTGATGTCATTCTTAAGATGGATAAGTCGATCGTACTCAATAAACAGAACTCTCCAGACTCGGAGAGTTCTTTCTTGCGAGGTTGAACCCGAAGGTTTCATTTCCCTTATTATCCAACCGCGAAATTATCCCGTATACTTGTTGCTTCGCAAGAATTACCTCAATCCGCTCAAACAATGCTCTAACTTTTGGGCTACTTTAACAATTATCCCTCTTCTTAAAGCCACTAATGTTTTTATCAAAGTAAAGAGATAAGAAGCAAATATTTTTTTGATCATTCAGTCCGAATATACTTGACCATTCAGTCCGGAAAGTGATATAGTGGGTCTAGACCTACCACTAATTGGATAAGGCACCCACTCTTCCAAGAAAGCGAGGCAACTGAAATGAGTACATTGTCTTACGAGCAAGCTGAACAGCTCATTCAACTTTTCGCAGACCGTTATATTCGTAAGGACTACGCTGCATTTTTCAATTTGTTTACTGACGATGTCGTCTTCGAATTTCCTTATGCCCAGGAGCCCAATCCTAAACGTCTGGACGGGAAAGCGGCGCTGCAGCAGTATCTGGAGAATTTGGGAAAGGTGCTTGAAATAACCTCATTCACAGAACCAGTCATTCATATAGCCGCTGACGCTCCCGTGTTCTTTGCTCAGTTCGGAGCGAGCGGCAGAAATTTATCCACAGGAAGAGCTTATGAACAAAGCTATATATCCGTAATCAAAGTTCAAGATGGCAGGATTGCCCACTATCAGGACTACTGGAATCCATTGGCACTAACTTGATACAGAACATAAATGAGAACTGAAGGAGATAACCGTATGCATAATGAATCATCCACTCGTATTCTACTCACCGGAGGACAGGGCAAGACGTCCTCCCGCATTGCACAGCTGCTGCACGGTCAGGGTTATCTGATTCGCAGAGCCGGACGCAGTATGCCGAGGCCCGGGGAGGAACAAATCGGTGAACACGTCCCATTCGATTGGTTCGATGACTCTAACCATGTTGATCTCCTGAAAGACGTACAGGCCGTATATCTGGTTGCACCTGCAAGTATGCATCCTGAAGAAGTCATGATTCCTTTTATCCGCAGAGCGCTGGATGCCTCGGTTAGGCGATTCGTTCTGTTATCCAGTGCCTCGATTCCGGAAGATGGCCCCGTTTTCGGAGCCGTTCACCGTTACCTGCGTGAGCATGCCCCCGAATGGGCCGTACTGCGCCCTTCCTATTTCATGCAGAACTTCACGGATGCCGGACATGGGCACGGGCATTCCTTGCGCCACAGCGGACACATCTATACTGCAGCCGGAGACGGCAAGGTAGGTTTCGTCGACGCAGATGATATTGCAGCTGTTGGCTTTCATGCCCTGACCGACAAGGAACCCCATAACCGGGAGCTTATCATCACTGGACCAGAATCCCTCACTTATGACGATGTGGCCGAGGTGATCCGCCGCGTTACCGGCCTGAACGCCAAGCATATCCATATCACACCAGAGGAACTCACTGAGAGGCATAAGGCCGCCGGCTTGCCGGGGAGCTATGCCGAATACTTGGCCGGACTGGATGTCCGCATTCGTCTCGAAGGATTGGAGGATCAGGTAACGGACACGGTATTTCGTGTAACCGGGCGAGAACCGCGTTCTCTGGAGCAGTTCATCTCGGAGCATAAGACCTCGTTTCCATCTAATTAACCAAAAGGTACCTTAAGATAAAAGGCTCTCCTGTCATCACCATTTCGGATGACCCAAGGAGAGTGTTATTTACGAACAAGGCGTTTCCGGAGCGTAAAACGTGACACTTTAACATCTATAGAGAGAAATCAAAAAGGCACCCCATCAGGTGCCTTTCTTCTTTGGCGTATCTTTATTCAATTCGCTTTATTACGTAAAATACTCAATTTTTGAATTAGGGAAATAAGTATGGATATACCTGCCTAGCGTATCTTTAATATCCTCCTGCTCTTGATCAGTGTACACGTATTTTCCAATCCCATACCGCCCCCACTTCCACTTTCTCTTCGTTTCATCAAGTTCCAGCTTCGTCATCGGATAGTTTTTCTGTATGACATTCTTCGCTGGTTTAGTAAAGCGATGCTGAATCAGCTCAAAGGTCAAATCCTTTTTAGAAGAATGGGTAAGTGCGGATTCTAATTTCTCGAACATATCCTTGTAGCCCTCTTTCCATCCATCATGCAAATATATAGGGGCAATAATGAAACCTAATGGATATCCTGCCTCCCCAACTTTTCTGGCAGCTTCGATCCTCTCTGCCTGTCTGGATGTACCTGGTTCAAAATTTTTAATAATATAATCGTCATTCATACTAAATCGAAAGCGAGTCCGCCCATTATGCTTGGCATCAAGTAAATGATCAATATGAGCAAACTTGGTTACGAAGCGTAGTTGTCCCAAGTCAGACTTACCAAAGTATTCGATAGCCTTCTTGAGTGTATGGGTTAAGTGATCAATACCCGCGATATCCGATGTACATGATGCTTCAAACCTTGTAATCTCAGGGGCTCGCTCTTTCATATATTGGTCCGCAGCTTCAAAGATGTCGTCAATATTGACATAAGTCCGGATGTACGGCTTACTTCCCATCGTCGTTTGTAAATAACAATAATGACAATGGCCCATGCACCCTGTTGCAAACGGAATAGCAAACTCTGCCGAAGGCTTTGAAGTGTCGAATTTTAAAGTTTTCCTAACCCCGACAACTAACGTTGACTTTGCTATTCGATATTTTTGAAAATCATTGTCTCCAGGCAGGTTCCGAATTTGATTATGTGAGGTTGTCTCACGGATTTCGATGCCCATTTTTTCAAATTTAGATATTAATTCTTTTCCCAACGGATAATCCAATGCCCTTGGCTCTACATATACGAGTTGAGGCACAAATGGCTTAACCATAATACGCCCCCATATCGGATAAACCGAATGCCTCTCTATAGGCGTGCTCAGCTTCACTTGCTGTTGGGTACACCGCAATCTCATCGTTCAATGGGTAATACGTCTCATAAATAAACAGCGCATAATTTCCCGGCGAATCAGGATCATTCACTACGGCAGCTTCCTGGACATTTGCGACACCCTGAACATGCGGGTTACGAATGATTACATACACAATCTGTCCCGGTTGATATTCATTCATCACATCATTGACCCCTATCCTAGATGTTTCGGTTAGTATCACACAAAACAATCTGGAATATGCCGACATGTAAGGAGATCTGATACTGGGGGCATATAAGGGGAATCAACCCGGCTTTCTCTCTCCCAGCCACACTGTCCTTGCTTCTTTACCAATTCCAGATGTATCTCATTTCCCTAAATCCGACATCCCATATTCTCAACACTCAAATTAACAATTCGACATGCCTGATTTCAGCTCACCGCTGCCTGAAACGGCATATGCACGCATGGAAACTAACTGTTGACTTAAACCATGGTTTAAGTCGTATCCTATTCTTGTCGACATTGAAATGTAAGATTTGGGGGCCTTCAAATGAAGTATTGTTCCATTAGCGAAGTTTCAGCCAAATTCAATATTCCAGAATCAACATTGCGTTATTACGAAAAAAAAGGACTGCTGCCACGAATTGAGCGTGATGAAGCAGGCAGGCGGTTATTTTCAGAAGTCCAAATGGCGCTCCTTCAAACCGTAATTTGCTTAAAAAATACTCGCATGCCAATAAGGGAAATTAAGCAGTACATGGATTGGATCCAAGAAGGAGACGCCACAATTGAACGCCGACTTGAAATGATGACAAAACACAAACAGAAGGTGCTGGATGAGATTTCGTTAATGACAGACTCCTTGCAAGGTATTGATGAAAAAATAAAGCGCTATACAAATCGAATCAGGGAGGAACGATCATGAATCTTTCAGGGAATACAATTCTCATTACAGGTGGAAGTGCTGGAATCGGATTAGCCTTTGCAGAAAGGTTCATAAAGGCTGGAAATAAAGTCATCGTTACTGGACGGCGGGAAAATGCACTTCAACATGCGAAAGAAAAACTTCCAAGCCTGATAACTCGTGTAAGCGATTTGAATAAGGAATCCGAGCGTGCAGCATTATTTGACTGGGTAACAGGAAACTATCCGGAAGCAAATGTGTTGGTTAATAATGCAGGGATCCAACAACGTTTTAACGTGTTGAAAGCAGATGCGACGAATAATTGGAGCTATTTCAACAAAGAAATCATAACGAACCTTGAAGCACCGCTCCATCTCTCTATGCTGTTTGCTCCGTTTTTTGCAGCAAAAGAATCGGCGACCATTATTAACGTAACATCAGGGTTAGCTTTTACACCGTTTGCGATGGCTCCGATTTATTCAGCAACGAAAGCGGCACTTCATTCGTTTACGATGAGTCTAAGGCATCAGCTGTCCGATACGTCTGTCGAAGTTATCGAAGTCGCTCCTCCGGCAGTAAATACAGATTTAGGCGGTGCGGGATTGCATACGCATGGCGAGCCATTAGAAGCCTTCGCGGATGGAATCTTCAACGAATTAGCAAAAGGCAAAATGGAAATTGGATATGGTTCTTCTGTGGCCCGCTTGCGCATGTCACGAGATGAAATCGACAAATACACAGAAAATATGTACAAGGCAACGAAAAACACCGTTGAATAACAGCTTGTATAAAAAAAGCACTGCCATGACGCAGGCCCCGATCAGCCAATCTACAGTTGCTACGACTTCAAATTGGCATATAAGGAAAAACTCGCTTCCATAATGGATGCCCTCTTTAAATAACAAAAAAGCAGCATTATTGAACGCCAAAAAAACTTGCCTTACTTACGATACGGTTCACAGTATCATAAGTAAGGCAAATTTCTTTTCCACTCGCATCTCATCTCCACGTACCCGTCATTAAGCTCAGCGGTCAGCCGCCCGTTCATCTTTAACATGAGACTACGGGCGATGGTTAAACCCAAGCCTGTTCTTCGACTTGATCTGGATCGATCCGCTGTGTAGAAGCGGTCAAACAGCCTGTCTAAGTCTTGCTCGCTCAAGTTATTTGCTTCATTCCTGAAGATGAGCACGATGTTCCCGCCTGCTTCTTTCAAGCTAATCGCTACATCGCCTGTCGCATGCCGGAGCACATTGCTGATTAGGTTTTCGATTACACGTTTAACCGCTGACGGATCCGCGTTGGCAATCAGCACTTCATCCGTTATTTGCAGGTCCGGTTCCAGATGTCGCTCGTTAAATTGATCATAAAATCCGGTCAGCACTTCCCACAACAATGCATTCATGTGTACCGGTTCAAGCTTAAGTTCATAATCAGCAGATTGCACGAGAGGCAATTCGAAGAATTCCTGAAGTAATAGGTGTAAGCGATCGGCAGTTGCTCTGATGGTGGATAAATACTCCTGCCTTTTCTCTTCTGTAACCGAACTAGCCCCCAATAATTTGGTATATCCGATTATAGCCGTTAGCGGCGTCCTCAAATCATGAGACATATTAGCGATCGCTTGTCTCAATTCGCGATCACTGCGTATTCGCTCCCTGTTCGATTGGACCGCCAGATCCATCAATTGATTAATATTTCCGGCAAGCCCTTCGATATCTTTGTCCAGTAAAGCAATATCAACCTTCTTCCCGCTTAAGCCTTTATGAAAGCGTTCGACCTGGCTGGATAAGCGTCTCATCTCCTTCTTGACCATCACAAGGCGAAAGAGAAAAATGAACATAAACAGAACTGCAGCGATCGCTATATAGATCATTTTTCCTCTCCCTTACTATCTTATTATTTAATCTCTTTCCTCTTAAACACCAGAATCCCGAAGAACACCAAAATTAGAAGGCTGCTGAATCCAACCAACAAAGACTGGATCACATCGGCGTATGTCATCCGGATTCGGAAGGAGTCGATAAGATGATGGAATATCGAATAGCGATACATCGCTTCCAGAACCCCTGGCAACGGTCTTAGAACTTCTGCTACGGAGATGAACAATGCAATTACGATCGAAATAATAATGGTTTTCCCGCTATCTTCCGCAAGCACCGCGATCAGCATCAATAAGGCAACTAGGGCCAGCATATGAATGAGGAGCAAGCCTACTGCTCTTGCCAAATAGCCCAAGGCCGACGGGTCTGTCATTTCTCCGAATCCGAATAATACCTTCCCGCCTATGATTACAATGAACGGACATACACCAGCTAGAACCATGGAACCGAGTGCCAAGACGATAAACTTAGCTAAAAAGATATGACTTCGGCGGTTTCCGCTCATGACAATGTTCTTGGCGACTCCTATTGTAAAGTCATTCGCCACAAAAAATCCGGCAAACGTACACAAGAATAGCATGAAGTAGAATGGGGCTGTAGCAAGTGCAAGCGAAGAGAACATTTCCAGACCAGCGCCCATAAACATATTATCCATCTTCCACCATCCGATGGTAATTAGAACGTGCAGGAGAGCAAAAACAACCGTTACAATGATCATTAGTGTCCAAAACATCCTATTTTTGCCGAGTTTGAACAGCTCCATGCGCAATAAATTAATCATGGAATCCGCCCCCAACCCGTTTAGTAAAATAGCTTTCCAAGTCATCCCCGTCTGGCGCAAAATATTCAATGACCAGACCGCTGCTTGTCAAAGCCATAGATACCCTTCTGACATCATGATAGAGGCTGTAAAGCTTGATCGTACCGTCCTGCAAAACTTCATAATCCTGGGTGCCCAGTTCCATCTCGAGAACAGTTGCGGCCTTGCTTGGATCATCAACTCGGATGCGTAGATGCTGCTTGCACTTCTCATTTAACTGTTCATGGGTCATTTGCTCCAACAGTCTGCCTTCATGGATAATGCCGTACTTCGTTGCCATCTGATGAAGCTCGCTCAAAATATGGCTGGAGATCAGAATCGTTAATTCCAACTCGCGATTCAGCTCCTTGACCAGTTCTCTAAGTTCCACGATGCCTCCAGGGTCAAGGCCATTCGTCGGTTCGTCGAGTATAAGCAGCTCCGGGTCGCCCAGCAAGGCGATTGCCAAGCCCAAGCGCTGCTTCATGCCGAGTGAGAAGTTCTTCGCCTTCTTCTTCCCCGTATCCTGTAGTCCGACGAGGGCAAGCGCTTTCGATATGCATGCCTTACCCGGGATGCCCCGGAGCAGCCGATGGACTTCAAGATTATCGCGGGCCGTCATATCAGGATATAACGCAGGGCTTTCAATAATCGCCCCTACGCGCTTCCGGGCTTCAATCAACCCCGCCTCGCTGCTTTCTCCAAACAAACGGACAGATCCGCTCGTTGGCCGGGCCATGGCAGTCACGATACGCAGCAACGTACTTTTTCCTGCTCCGTTCTGCCCGATAAAGCCGTATATATCTCCCTTTTCCACGACCAAGTTGACATGCTCCAGGGCGGTCTGTTCCTTGTATTTCTTCGTCAAATCGATGGTTGCCAGAACAGTCTGTCCCACTAGGATCTGCCTCCTTTAAGCCGATAATAAATTCTCTTTCCCGTCATGAACACCGCACATAAGAAGATGATCGATAACAGGATCGCCAAAGCCGGCCATAGTCGAAACACATCCAAGGTCGTCGAGCTATTGTCCTGCAGCTCCGGAACAACAAACATTAACCATCCTATTCCCGCAATAGGAATCAATTGAGGGATTAACCGCAGATAGTAACGCACAGCGGAATGGTGCTGGCGCTGATCAGACCACTTTTTACTGCGCAGGATTCCCCTGATCCCAAAGCTTGCATACAACAAAGTAAGAAATCCAAGCGATAAATCAATGATGGTAGGCACAGGTGCCTTTATCGCAGGTGCTTGTCCCTCGGTCAGCTGAATAATCCCTGAGCTCATCTCGTATGCATGCTCGAAGGTCGTTGTGAAGCTGTTAAGGATTACAGCTATGGCATAACCGCTGCTTAGTACGATGCTTTGTTGAGCTTGATAGCTTGATAATGCTCCACTATGCTGTATTCGTTGCGGCGCAACACCCGAAGAACTAAGCGACCAGCCTAGACCGTAATGCTCACTACCAGGCTGCGGGGAATAAGATTCCTCCAATAAGGATGAAGACAATAGTCTAACTCCTGATGGGCTTACCCCATCATCGGTATGCATGGAGAGCCATTTTCCCATATCTGCTGCTGTAGTAACGATTCCCCCTGCTCCACTGAACATGATCTCCATCTCTGATATTGGAATTGCTGTACCGTAGGCCGTCACATGCCCGCGAGGCAACCCTGGAATCGCAACCCTAGAGTTCACAGGCGAGAGCGAGTCGTCCATACCGAGTGGGGAAAACACCTTTGTGTCAAGATACGCAGCGAACTCCATGCCGCTTACGTTCTCCACCAGCCATGCCAAGATCCAATAGTTCGCATTGCTATAGAAATGCCTCTCCCCGGGGTTGGATTGAAGCTTCCAGGAGTGAAGACGACTAACGCCTTGTTCCAAGGTATCCGCCTTAGGCACAATGGTTGGGTTGGGAATCCCGGATGTATGGCTAAGCAGATGGCGTATGGTCACTTGTCCGAATCTGTTATCATCCATCGTCAGCTTAGGCAAATGGCGGATGACCGGGTCATCCAGTTGAATGGCTCCTTCATCCACGAGCTGCAGTATTGCAAATGCGGTAAATGTTTTAGACACGGAACCAATTCTCATTAACGAGTGTTCCGTTATGGGACTGCCCTCGGAATCATGCCCATAGCCTTGCGCATGGATGATCTCGCCATCCTTAACGATAACAATCGAAGCACCAGGCAGTCCATTCCGTCCCAAATAACGTTCAATATAGTCGTCTACCGTTTCCTTGTCGAGTACAGGCGCAGCGGCAAGGGTTGGTTGAGGAAGATAAAAAAACGGGGACAGAAGTGCTATTGTTATTACTATGAGTAGAAATTTTCTCATGTTACACTCTCCTATTTCAGCTGATGAACATCATACTAATCATCAAATCCTAATAGAAGATTAAATAAACTATTAAGAAACTATTAATTCATCCTTTCAGTCGATACCCCATTCCCCAGATCGTCTCAATATACTCGGCCTCCGGGTTTGCCTGGGCCAATTTTTTTCTTAAATTGCTCACATGTACGGTAATCGTATTGTCCTCCCCCAAGTAAGCGTCTCCCCACGCCGCTTCAAATAGATTCTGCTTCGTATATACTTTCTTGGGATAAGACATTAAGAGTTCAAGCACCGCAAATTCCCTCGCGGTCAGGATCACATCGGAACCGTTGACCGATACCGTCTTCGTATCTATGTTCAGCAGAATATCCTTGTACGTCAATTGCCGGATCGGATCGGGCTGCGCGACACGTCGATATCTGCCAAGATGGATGTCGATTCTTGCCGATACCTCTTCAACATCAAATGGTTTTGTAATGTAGTCGTCCGCTCCCATTCGTAAAACGGCGACTTTTGTCTGCTGTTCCCCTTTGGCCGATATAATGATAACCGGCAGTTGTCGATCCGGTCCTAACTGTTCAAGGATTTCTTCGCCGCTTCGACCGGGAAGCATCAGATCGAGCAGGACCATGCTCCACTCCTGCTTATTCGCCAAATACAACAAAGCCTCTGTGCCGGAATAAGCCGGCTGCGGAACATAACCACTATTGGCTATAATTTCGCACAGTAATTTATTTATTTCATTATCATCTTCTACGACCAATATCTTTACTATTCCGTTCATTTCATTCACCCCATCATTCTATATTCTCTCATAGAAATCCAGAGATTGGATCGAAAAATCAGGCAAAGATGAAATAATGCAGGTGCATTTTTTTATGACTAAATTTATGAAGGATAGGAAATTGGCATAAATTCAAGGGTATGACCCAGATCTTTTATCACAGATGGAATACGCAAATCAAATGCTGGATGAAGCCAAAAATAAAAAATGAGCCCGGTACAGTACCGAACTCATTTTGAGAAAGCTGCCTGATAAAATCACCGCGTCAAGATTTCCACATTTAGAATTAGTTGATTAATAATTTTGGTCCCTCATTTGCAGGCCCTACGATCGTGTTTCCGTCGAAACTGAGATGCTGACCATACTTCTCTACTATAAATTCGTTAAACGATCCGTCTGCATCCACTGTGGCAATGACTGTGGGAGCCCCTTTTTTGGTGAACGTCATTTGATCCTTGTCCCATGCATTTGTTCCTCTTGCTCCCTTATATCCTTTCAAATCCAGATTTAACATCGTTTTTGCGTCTTTCACTGCATTCTTCATTAATGTATCCAATGTCAGCTTCTTGATCTTTGCATCTTTTTCTTTTTCTTTCTTTTGGAATTCTTTGTAATTATCTATGCTTTTACCATTACTCTGATATACGCCTGCTTGAAGCAGTTCCAGCGTTTTTTCTTCAATGGCAAAGCTCGCATTCATCGTTTTGGATTTATACTTATATTGATACACATTCGGTTTGCCATCACGGACAAACACACGATCCAACTTAGCCCCCTGCTTGACCTTTCCATTGGTAAGCTTGGATAATACCTGAGCAGCCTTCTTCTCCACGCTTGCAGGGGCATCGTCAGGAGCATAATTCACACCATGAGCCTGCTCCTTCTCTGTCATATAAACTTGTTTATTTTGCTTGGCATTCGATGAGATCGCGCCCACACTGTAGTTTGACTCTGAGATACTCACATACTTTGGTGCTTCCCCTGGGAACAAAGCTTCCCACGTTTTCCCCAGCTCAGTTTGATATTTTCCGCCATTTAAATCTTCATAGTTGACGTTAATATTGATGCTTTCAAGCTTTCCATTCTTTTTATAAGTAATAACATCATATTTGAAATTCTCTCTTTTAAAACTCACCAAATCTTTCATGGCTGTTCCCTGAATTAACTTATAGGTATTTCCTGTTAGCTCTTTCAGTTTATCCTGAGCCTGCTGCATAAGCTTCTGATCCGCCTTAACATTCTGTGAAGCATTGATATTTACTTTGTTGGGCGAATCTGCCTGAACAGGTGTTTGGCATCCCAGCAAACTTCCTGATAATAAGGCTACCCCGAGTATAGGGAAAATTTTCTTTTTGTTCATATCGATGAATTCCTTTCTTTGGCTGCCTCATGGTTATACTGAAATTTAAGTGCATCTCCAAGCTGCTTTTCCATACATATCAGTCAATCAACAATTTGAGTTCTTCATTTGGGGGACCTGCGATGGTCATTCCGTAAAAATCGATTGTCTGATTATACTTATCAATGGTAAAGCTGCTAAACGATCCGTCTTTATTATATCTAGCAGTAACTGAAGGAGCCCCTTCTTTGGTGAACGTCATATAATTCTCATCCCATGCATTCGCTCCTCTTGCTGCCTTATACCCTTTCAAATCCAGGTTTAACATCGTTTTTGCGTCTTTCACTGCGTTCTTCATCAAAGTGTCTAACGTCAACTTCTTAATCTTTTCACTTTTTTCTTTTTCTCTTTTCTGGAATTCTTCATAACTGTCTACCCCTTTACCATCGGTATGATTTACGTCAGCTTGGAGCAGTTCCAGAGTTTGTTCTTCAATGGCAAAGGTCACGTTCATCGTTTTTGATTTATACTTATATTGATACACATTGGGTTTGCCATCAAGGACATACATACGATCCAACCTAGCACCCTGCTTGACCTTTCCATCGGTAAGCTTGGACAGAACAAGATCAGCCTCCTTCTGCACGCTTGCCGGGGCATCGTCAGGAGCATAATTTACGCCATAAGCCTCGCCATTCTCTTGCATATAAATTTGCTTATTTTGCATAGCATTCGATGAGATGGTGCCCACATAGTAGATTGACTCTGAGATATTCACATACTTCGGTTCTTCCCCTGGGAACAAAGCTTCCCACGATTCCTTCAGTTTGGTTTGATATTTTCCACCGTTTAAATCTTCATAATTGATTTTAATACTGATCGTTTCGAGCTTTCCGTTAGCTTTATAGGCGATGATATCGTCCTTGAAGTTCTCTCTTTTTAAATGGATAGATTCTTTTGCAGCAGTTCCTTGAATCAACGTATACGTATTTCCTGTCAATTCTTTAAGCTTATCCTGGGCCTTTTGCATAAGCGTTTGCTCAGATTTAGCATTTTGCTTAATGTTCACATTCTCGTTGTTATGCGAATTCGCTTGAATCGGTGTATCATATCCAAGCAGACTTCCTGATAACAAGGCTGCTCCGATGATAGGAAAAATTATCTTTTTGTTCATACGAATAAACTCCTTTATAATTTATTACCCACAGCTTTTTAATGGAATGCTTCAGTCACGTTGAAATAAATCTATAGAAGACCAGTAGTCATCACCCCCTCTCTCTGCCTTAGACGGGCAGAGCAGCACCTTCAACCTGCCAGGCAGGACAGCTTTTGCCATTTAATTCAGCTTAAACCCTGCACCTTCTGATTAGTCCGTACCTTTTTCAGATAATTGCTTTAGCTCAATTTTAATAGAATAGATCGTTCCTTTAGAGGTGAACAACGCAGTCACGTCTGGAGAACCCTCTTTTGTGAACGTTAATGTATCAAACCGTGATTCAAGTTTGGCTACGTTATAATCAGCCAAATCCAAATTCATCCATGCTTTGGCTTGCTTCACTGCTTCCTCATGAATCTTGTCCAGCTCAATTGCTTTTGTTTTCTCAACTACGTCATGATATTTATTTTTATCATCCAATTGATTAAGTTGATCCGAGAGCGGAAAAGCTACAACCCTTGTGACCTGATTCGTATTTTTTTGTACATCAATGAGGATAGAACCCTTGTGTGTATGATACACGAACTTATACACCGGATTTTGATCGGGTCTTAAGATCATTTGACTTACTGACCGTTCACTTTCTTTAAAATCCCCAACTTTATGAAAAGCTTGGTCCGCTGCATCCTTTGTTGCATCTGGAACCTGCTCCGCTTCAATCGTTTGCTGCGCATAATACCATTTACCTTGGTCAAATTCGATGGAATTATTTTCGTTTCGCGCCTCTATGTGAAATGTGTTCGGTTTATATTCGTACATAATCACATCATTAATTCCTTCTCCTTGAGGGAAAATCTCATCCCAAACCTTTTGCAGCTGGCTTTTAAACTCCTGGTCCTCAATGTCCTCAAAGGGAATCATCCCCGTATGAAATTTCTTATTCCCATCCAAATCTCGTGAATAAACGGTATCCACCTTCTCATTTGGACTACTTTTCATTTCTTTGGCAAACGGATTAATATATTCAAGCAAAGATAGCCGCTCTATGGCTTGAGCCATGACAGGAGTTAGAGACACACAAAAAGCAACCAATGCCGCTGCGATAACGCCCACTCTTCTTGTGAAGATCGGTTTTTGTGGTGGCATGCTTTTGGATTCAAGTTTTTCGACAATCTGTTGACTCATGCTGTACTCTGGCGTCTCCGTATCCCGAATCATTTGCTCCACTTGGTGAATACTTGCGATTTTAGATGGATTAGGTGATCGACGCATTCACTGTTCCTCCTTCATTAACTTCCTTCGTCTGCAGTTTTTTGCGAAGGCGTTCATACTTTTTGCGCACGGTTGCCGGTTTCATATTCATGATTTCACTAATCTCGTTAAAGTTATATCGATGAATTGCCCGGAGAACTAGTATATGTCTCTCTTCGGCAGTCAGTAAATTTAGAAAATCCTTCAGTGTCGTTTGACTGTCTATTTGCTGAGTCGAGGTTTCAGGCTGATCATATTTATAACGATCTATAAAACGAAACCACCTTTTTCTGCTCCTGATTTGATTCAGACTGTAATTGTAGGCAATTTTGTACAGCCATGCCGAGAAACTCATATTTGGACGATACTTATGTATCTGTTCATACACCTTAATAAATATTTCTTGTAGAGCGTCCTCGGCTTCTTCCTTGCTTTTGAGCATATGGTAACAATAGATATACATTGGTTTTTCAAAGTTTTTAATAATTGAAGCGAAGGCTTCCTTATCCCCAAGTTTAGTCCTTTTAACCAGCAGCTCAATTTCTCCTGAGTTTGATTTATTCTCTCTGTAGTGTCTGTCCAAAAATCATCCCCCCCTCCTGCTTACACTCTTAATACACCAATGCAGCTCCTTTTGTGACAGCAGCATCAAAAATAATAACATCTTCGACCTTGAAATGATGAAAAAGAATATTTACGGGTATACAACGCTAGGAAAGTCTTGTTTTCCAATTGTAACGTACGAAGCCGGCAAGTTATTCAAGGGGGGGCTTTATCCACTTATTCACGGACTGCTTGCAGCCGGACTGATCGAGTAGGTCACCGATGACGGAGGGCGATTGAAAAACATATGCATATGCATTGCATCACGGGAAGAGCAGGAGATCTATTCGAATGGGGGACGGCGGAATTAGCGAACTAAATGCATTGTTTCGTAAGCGAACGCCCTTTGGCTTCACAGCTTAACAGGCCTAACGGCGAAAAACTCTTCTTGGAAAGACCAGTCTCCATGAAGAGTTTTATTGTTAAATGATATCTATATGATTTACTGTTGGTGATCTTCAAGTGCATCGAGACTCTAAGTCAAGAACCGGATCCCGCTATCAGTGCCTTTTTGGTTTTGACATACGTTCCATGATCAAAGCCACCCTGCGCCTGCTGAAAAGTCGGATCATTAGAGCCATAAAGTAATTGCTACGGCCATCGATGATATAGCTGCGCCCCTGGTCAATTCCGCGAAATCCGGCCTGTACAACCTTTTCAGGGGTCGAGAGCTTCTGACCTGCTCCCATCTCCTCGCTGCCGACCGCATCGAAAAATCCCGTCTCTGTTGCACCCGGGCATAGTGCGAGCACGCGAATACCACGCCCGCGCGCCTCCGCCCATAGCGCCTCAGAGAAGGACAATACAAATGCCTTGGTACCCCCATAAACTGCAGAATATGCACAAGGCATGAACGCAGCCATCGAAGCTACGTTAACGATGACTCCATCCTTTCTCCTCAGCATATCGGGCAGCAGCCGATGCGTAAGATCGACTAACGCAGCCGTATTCAACAGAATCTCCTCCTGCTCGCGCTCCGGGTCTATTTCCTCGAAACGGCCATAAGTGCCAACGCCTGCGTTGTTGATGAGAATATCGACCGACAAGCCCAGTTCGAATATTTGTTCGGCCAGCTGACGCGGGGCATTCGCTTTGGACAAATCGCAAGCGAGCGCATAAGCCTGTACGCCGTACTGGCGGTTGATTTCCCTTGCCATTGCATCCAGTTTGTCCTTGGAGCGCGCTGCCAGAACGACATGACAGCCTCGTGCCGCCAGTTCTTTGGCATACGCTTTCCCGATTCCAGATGAAGCACCAGTGACTACTGCCAGCTTATTTCGATATATATATTTGTTCAAGAAGCCAACCTCCTATTTAAGCGTCTCTGACGTAAATTATCTTCATTGTACTGTCGGTGGAGGGAAGTCAACCACATCATGTTTATACTATTAGCGGGATTAACAGCCTCTGTACTCGTTATGGTTCTCTTTTGTAGAAACGGCATTCAACAGAGATTATAATAATCATATATAACGTTCTTTTGGTCCATTTGGTACTAGCAATCTGCATCTACCCTATGAGTAAATAGATAAGTAAATAGAGGTGACCCATTTGAAAAAGAATCATTCTCCATCCGCATTGGGTGACTTCCTTAAATCGCGCAGAGAACGGTTACAGCCTTCAGAGGCAGGGATCCAGCCGCTGCCCGGACGAAGACGTACTCCGGGACTTCGAAGAGAAGAAGTCTCTTATCTTGCCAATATAAGCGTGACTTACTATGCCTGGCTGGAGCAAGGCAAGGAGGTTAATCCTTCGCCGGAAGTGCTGCTAAGTATCAGCAAAGCGCTTCAGCTTGACGAAGACGAGCAGAAGCATCTATTCGATCTGGCCAATGGAGATGTGGCGAGCGTCGTCACAGTGCCAAATAACGGTGGGCCGGATACGGGAGTTCTGCAGAAAATCGTAAATCAACTGCATTATCCTTCTTTTATCACAGACGAAGGTACGGATATTATCGCCTGGAATCGAGCGGCAGAACTGATCGTAGCCGATTTCGGCAGTTTGCCGAAAAACGAACGGAATATGATGGAGATTATGTTTTTAAAGCCGGATTACCGCAACAGACTGGTGAATTGGGAAGGCTTTGCTCGTTACGCTGTAGCTGTTCTGCGGGCAGGCTTCGATCTTTACAAGAACAACCCGTTATATATGGAACGATTCGAACGCTTGAGGCGGGAAAGCCCGGAATTCGTGCATTTCTGGGAACTATATGAAATCAAACAAAAACGCGTAGCCACCGCTTTATTCCGTGTTCCTGACGCACAGGAGATGGAGTTTGAGCTCCATTCCGCGGCTGTAATCGATAATGACCCGGGACTGCACTGGTGTTTCTTTGTTCCGGTGCCCGGTTCAGGTACGGAAGAGAGATTATTGCGTTTACTTGAGCAGGACAGGCAGCTACCGTAGACTGTTACTCCCATTAATAGAATAGACGTGCTGTGGCTAGCTCCCTCCAGTTGTTTGTATAATTCGGTGGATGACAACGATTGGAGGGTGTTTAGCATGCAGACTTGGTTTATTACAGGAGCATCAGGAGGCTTGGGTTCATGTATAACTCGCCGGTTGCTGGATAGAGGGGACCGTGTAGCCGCAACGGTACGCAAGCCGGGGGTGCTGGATGATCTGCAGGCACAGTATGGCTCTGGGCTTTGGCAGGCTAATTTAGATCTGACAAACTCTCAGCAAATTGCTGAAGTGGTGGAGCGTGCATTTTTAGAACTGGGCACGATCGACGTGTTTGTCAATAATGCAGCCTATGGCTTGTATGGCGCAGTGGAAGAAGCAAGCGACAGGCAAATTGAGCATCAGTTTATGACCAATGTGCTTGGCTCCCTACGTGTGGCGCGTGCAATCCTGCCCTTTTTCCGTAAGCAGGGCGGCGGTCACATGGTACAGATTTCGAGTATGGCGGGTCATTATTCTATTCCGGGTATGGGACTGTATTGCTCTTCGAAATGGGCGGTCGAAGGAGCCTTTGAAGCGCTAGCTAAGGAAGTGGCTCCGTTCAATATTAAGACCACTATGGTGGAGCCCGGCGGAATCCGAACGAATTTCATTACAAGCAACGCCGTATTCGGCGAGCGGATGGACGAATACCGGGATACGGAGGCGGGCCAATTCGTCAGCCTGATGAAGGGAGAACTGCCTGGTATAGATATGAGCATGTTCAATCAAATGGTTGTCGGCGATCCGGATAAAATGGCGCAGCAGATTATCCGTCGTGTCGACCAGGGAGAGGGTCCGATACGTATGGCGTTGGGCAGTGACGCCTATGAGCAAATCCGGGCAGCCCTGCTGGACAGACTGGCCGCTCTGGAAGCACAGAAAGAGCTGGCTTACTCCACTGATTCAGATGATGTGGTAAAACCCTTGTAAAGGACACCAAAAAATTCGGCATCCACGATAACTGGTATGCTCCTCTGCAAGTAGCCTGTTTATTTATTAAACCTGCTTACTTAAAGGGGGGCATATTTAATAACTTGCCGTCACTTATGGTATGGTTCCCCCCGATTAATCTTCACCGCCCGGTAAATCTGCTCCACCAACACCAGCCTCATCAGCTGGTGAGGCAAGGTCATACGCCCGAAGCTGAGCTTCGTTTGGGCGCGTTTCAGCACGGCCTCGGAGAGACCGTTCGAGCCGCCGATCACGAAGGCAACGGTGCTGGTACCGTAGGTGCCCAGCTTGTCGATATGGGCGGCCAGATCCTCGCTGGACCACAGCTGGCCGCCGATCGCGAGCGCGATCACATGGGCGTCCTGCTTGATGTAGCCGAGAATGCCCGCACCCTCCTTCTCCTGCACTTGACGCATCTCCGCCTCGCTCATGTTTTCCGGCGCTTTCTCGTCAGGCACCTCGTGCACCGACAGGCGCACATATGGCGCAAGACGCTTGCTGTATTCCGCAATGCCCTGCACCAGATACTTCTCCTTCAGCTTGCCTACGCATACGATCTGTATATTCATGGCGATGATTTCGCTCCTTATCTTTGCTGTTCTGACGTTCATTCTACCATTGTAACCTCTGCACGGAAAGAAAGACGCCGTCTTACCTCCCTCCCGTACGAAGCCTGTCGTTTCCACCTACGCATGAAAAGAAAAAGAACCGCAACCCGCGGCTCTCCCATCCATCGTTATTTTCAGTTGCTGTTCATTGTCGTTACAAGAAGCTGATGCAGTCGGCTTTTCTGATGTAAACATCAGAACTACCCCGCACACTTCATTTGAACACACACGATCTCCCCATTTTGAATACACAGCCTCCGGTCCCCCTCTTCCATATACAGTCCTTCCGAGAACCCCTTATGCTTGAGCCAGTTCTCCCGCTGTGCTTTAACTTGAAGCCTCCCCCGTCCCCTCAGCGCAAAATGACAGGCAGCTCTTTCAACGCAAACATCATCGTACTGTCCATCCGGGAAAGCGGGGCCGAGCGGTCGCGCCGATACTCCGGGAAGCGCTTCAGCAGCGCCTCAATCGCAATGCGGGACTCCATCCGCGCGAGCTGAGAGCCGAGGCAATAATGGATGCCGCTTCCGAGTCCAAGATGCGGATTCGGATTTCGGTGAATATTGAATACGTCCGGACGCTCGAACACCGCCTCGTCATGATTGGCGGAAGCCATCCAGATATACACATGCTCGTTCTCCCTCAGCGTCTTCCCGCCCAGTTCCGTCTCCTGCTTCACGCGGCGGAACATCACCTGTACCGGCGAGAAATAACGGAATACTTCCTCCAGTGCGCCCGGGATGAGCGATCGGTCCGCGAGAAGCTCTGCCCGCACCTCCGGCAAGCTATCGATGGCCAGAACGGCAGAGGAGATCAAATTCGTTGTCGTCTCATTGCCGGCGACCAGCAGGAGGATGCAGAAGCCGATGATTTCAAGCTCGGTCAGAGACTCATTATCGATACGGGCTTCCACCAGCTTCGTAATCAGGTCATCCTGCGGATGGCGGCGCCGGTCATCCGCGATGGCAGAGAAGTACTCGCTCATCTCGCGCTGGCACTGGATATACGCTTCGTAATTATCGCCAACCAACGCATCTGACCAAGCCTTGAAGCGTTCCCGGTATTCCAGCGATACGCCTAGCATCTCGGCGATGACGACGATCGGGAGCGGACTCGCTAAATCCGCCACGATGTCCATCTTCCCCTTCTTCTCCGCTTCATCCAGCAGGGACTTCGTGATCTCCTCGATCTTGGGAGCAAGCGACTCGATCATCCGCGGCGTAAACGCATGGGAGACCAGTCTCCGAAGCTGTCGGTGCTTCGGCGGATCCTGCCGGAGCAGGCTGGACTCGATCGGGTCCTCCGAAGAAGGCGAGCCTTGGGAAGAGAAGACCTCATAGTTGGTGAAGACCGCTTTGACATCCTCGTATTTAAATACGTTCCAGGCTCCGCTACCATCAATTGCAGCCACCGGAGATTCCGTTCGCATCTGGCGGAACCATTCCAGCGGGAGTAAACCGTTCTTATTCCATTCCATACCGATAACCTCCATCTTCGCTTCAAGATTTGAACTGACTGGTCAGTTAGAGCTGCTTACAAAAGAAGGCCGAGTTTATTCAACCGATATAAACAGGCCTTGGGTAATGACCGTGAACGCAAACTGCTCCAGGTCTTCGCGGGTATAGGCTTCTTGATGATTCAAATAATAATTACATACGCTCTCCAATGTGCCGATCATGCTGACCGCAGCCAGGTTGGCATCGACATCGCGGAACAGATTCTCTTCACACTTGCCATCCTCAATGATCTTCGCCAGAAAGCCGATATGCGTCCGCTTCAGCTCCTTCAGCTCTTCCAGGACATCCTGCTCAATGCCGTTCGAGATCTCATTGAATACGATATGGGAAAAATGCCGGGATTCCAGAAACAGATCCAGATGATGACGGATGGTCCGCATAATCATCTCTTTGATCGGCAGCGGGGAATTCAGATCCGCTTCGGTCCGCCGCATAATATCCTCGAAGCCCTGCTTGACGACCGTCTTGAAGAGCTGGGATTTGCCCGGGAAGTTGTAGTACAGCGTTCCCTTGGCAACCTGAGCGCGGGCCGCAATCTCGTCCATGCTTGCGCGGTGGTATCCATTCTCGGAGAATACTTCTATGGCTGCTTGGATAATTTTTTCTTTGCTCACAATGGGGTCTGCCCTTTCACACAAATTTCAGTTAAACGTTTCTTGTTCTGACTGGTCAGTTCAAAAATAAGATAACATGCTGGGAAAAATTAGTCAACCGAAGAAGTCCCTAGACTATATCAATGTTGGATTCCATCCATATATATTTCGATTCTTAGGTTTATTTACGTTCTATCCTATACATATGGTCCAATACAGTGTATATTTCAACAGGGCTGGTAAAGAATCAGCATATAGGGACAAGAATATATCGTAACGGAGTGATGGGTTGAGTAAATCCAAGGGCAAGGGCGGAACAGGCCGAGGCACAGGCAAGAAAGGTTGGAGCCGATGGGATGCCAGCGCGAGAAGAGCCAAGAGTAAACCCAAACCTTATACCAGTAAAGGGACCAAGCAGGCGGACAATGCAGCGGACGCCAGTAAGCATAAAGGTACCCCATAATGAACATATGGTTTTAGGAGCCCCCTGATACCACCTATGAAGGAGATGAACGGATTGGACAATCAAGAGGTTTTGACGGACGTGCCGTCGAATTATGAAGAGCTGAAAAGCTCCGCTAACCGGAACGCCAATTGGAGAGAACGGTTAAACGCCGTTGAAGAGCTGGGAAATTGGAAAAATCAGAAATCCATCGATATTTTGCTGCATAGACTGAATACGGATGCGGTTCACCAGGTAAGGGAAGCAGCCTATCATAAACTCCGGGCCTTTGGTGAGGACGTGCAGATGCCCGAAAGACGAAAAGGCGAGCTGATGAAAGACGTTTCTAAGGTGCTGCTGCGCATCAAAAAAAGCCTTCCCCGTGACCACAAGTATGAAGACTTCAAAGACAAGCTAAAAAAGATGAGAATTGATATCTATGATACGTACGAGGGTGACAAAGGAGACGAATTCGACAGCTGGCTGGAGCAAACCTGGTCTTCCTTGTTAAGAAGATAACGGGGTAACCAGCCTTCCGGAAAGTCTACCATGTTTATAAGAATTCCGGGTATGTTATACTGAACACAAATATTAATTTATAGGAGTGGTACTCTGAGAAAGCAAAAGCCCATGTCGTTTGATGATCTGTTGAAGGAATTGCAAGGACAAAAATCGGTACAGGAGGATCCGGATAACATCTCTCTGGAAAAGCTGTTCAATGAATCGTTTATGCGTAAACATTCATCCCATAACAGCTTTGGGGATTTTGTCGTAAAAGGTAACTTCCAAGTGGAAACGCATGAAGATATCGATAACATTCCGGACGAACTGTTTGACCGTCACGTTTCAAGAGAAACCGATTTTCCGGATTGGAAATCAATGCTGGAGCAGGCCAAAGCCGACCATGAGGCTGCCACGAAGTAAATCAAAGATAAATATCGCTGCTTTGACGCAGCTACGATTGGGGGCCGAAGGCCCCTTTTTCTATTCCATCCGTTTAACGTGGTATGCATTCGACATCGGCTTGCTTACTTCGACTCGGAATTGGATTCCGATTCCGTCTCGGCCTTCTCCCTGAATTTCTTATAGAGCTTTGTAATATTCGCCGTATTGATCTGGATGTTGTGCTCGTAAGCATATTTCACAGCATATCCCAGCGCCAGGGTTGTAGCCCCCGCGACCGTCGCTCCGGCGACCGATCCTGCGCCAGGGAATACCTTCACGATCTGCCGGAAAATGCTCTTCCCGATATTTCCGAATATCGTGGCAATGACGAGCTCCTTCGCCGTCTCCTTGCTGATCGGCTTATTGTACAGCACCGCGAGCCGGGTAAGGAGACTCACTTGAATGCCGGTAATCGGAATGATATCCGATCCCGGAATGGGGGATGCGCCTACTGCTCCTGCCGAGATCGAGGCTCCGATGATCCACCCGTTGGCGGTCGCCGACTTTTCCTTGATGCTTTTGGCAAAAAGGATGTCTTTAGACTTTTTTTTAAGCATCTCCAGAATGCTGCTCCGCAGCCGGTCGATGTTCTCGCCCGTCCGAGAAGACACCGGCACAACCTCATAGCGCCCTCCGGTCTCCTTCCGGATACGCGCCACCAGGCGGTCGATTTCATCCGCGGCGTCAATTTTATTCAGCACGATCAGGATGTTCGAGTTGACGCCTTGAATTTTCTCAAACGACCTCTTCTCCGCCTCCGAGAAGACGGTGCCTGCAGCGTTCAGAAAGAACAGCACCATATCCGCCTGTTTATAGTAATTCAAGGTCACTTCCGAATTGGCGGTATTCACATCATTCAACCCGGGTGTATCAATGAAAGATATATTGTCCTTATATTTATGCGGATGAATCACCGTCGTTTCGCCGGGCTCGGCCCCGACGCCCGCCACCTCTTCGCCCACGATCCGATTCATGGTTGAGGACTTGCCCGTATTCACGTCGCCAATCAGCGCAATGAGGATTTCCTGCTTCAGTTGGCGGTTGATTTCATCCATTTCCTTCTCGTAAGCCTCATCGGCTGCCCGCTTGATCTCCTCTTCCCAGACCTTCCCGAAGTCATCCATCTCTGATCGTCTCCATTCACGATAGGTTATCGGCGCCTCCGTGCAATCTACACATCCATCATACACTACGGAGGACTGTCCACCAAAGCTTCGCTGCTTCGATTGCCTTCATGATCTCTTAAACAAAAAAAGCGTGAAATCATCACGCTTTCTCATTCGCATTATTTATTGAATTAAAATATTGACGTTATACAATTAAAAATTCAGCATGCTTCTCGCACTCCGCGCACTTCACTGGCGGGTCCCAGTCCGAAAACTCCGTCTCCTTCAAATCCACGATATCTGGAGCATCCTCATACTCATCCACGAAATTTTCGATTGCCAGTTCCACATGTTCTTTGCATACGACGTACATTCTATGCATCCTTTCTGTTATCGCCTATGAGCCCGCGTTTCTATCAAACCGTATAGCCACTCTTCTGTTCTACCACACTCTGCGAGAAAAAGAAATGCTTTTGCCCGAATTACCCCCGCATCCGGGCTTCCAATGTATTCTGCCTCGCTTCCAGGCTTGATATTCCCCCAAGATCTTCCTACTGGACAATGGATCATTCGTTATTCTGGGACAATACCACGCTCAAAGAGGCCCGTCCTCTACGCGCAGCCTCCATGAATCCATACTCGTGGAAGAGGGCGAAATGTCTGCAAGGAGTTGATCAGACCAATGTTCGGGACAAGGTATGCCGACGGGGAGGCCGCCTATCCCCATATGACGCTAAATTACCGCTAGGGGTTGCCTCATTGCCTCAATCCCAGTAAAACAGCAAGAGAGCGTGCATAAGCACGCTCTCTCCAGAGTGTCGAGAAAGTCCAACGGACTTTTCGACACTCTATTTTTTATATGGGGAATCATATCTTTTAAAATAAAAATCGATTTAAAGCGCTCTGAGAACCCTACTTCAGTGACCGACGAGGCAATTTTAAACCCCCTGCAAAAAAACAGGGGGTTTCTCGACAGCCTGAAGAGAGCGTGCATAAGCACGCTCTCTCTTTAGTCCGCCAAGTGAATGACGCTCAACCTTTTTCATATCTCTTTCGTCTAAAGCATAGCCGAAGCTTATTCCTCCGGCTTCTCTTCCAGCTTCACCTTGAGCGACTGCAGCTTCCCATCCCGGTAGAATGTTACATCCAGCTCACCGCCAACCTTGGTGTTGCGGTACAGATGCTTGCGCAGTTCTAAGGTGGTCTTAATCGGCTTGCCATCCAGCTTGACGATGACGTCGTTCAGCTGAAGGCCCGCATCCTTGGCAGGTCCCAGGGCATCCAGTACGACCACACCCTCGGTTACGCTCTTCGGCAGCTTCAGATTCTCCTTCTCTTTCTTGCTCAGCGGCGCATAGGGATTGCCCAAATCCACCGTATAGACACCCAGGTATGGACGCGCGATGTAGCCCTTCAGCATAAGCTCCTTAACAACCTCGGTAATCTCGTTCACCGGAATGGCGAACCCAAGGCCTTCCACACCGGTATCCGCGATCTTCATCGTATTAATGCCGATCACCCGGCCATTCAGATCGACCAGCGCACCGCCGCTGTTGCCCTCATTGATGGCGGCATCGGTCTGAATCACTTCCTGCTCCCAATCGTAATTTCCGTCCTGATTGAGCGAGACCGGAATGATCCGGTTCGTATAACTGACGATGCCGGAGGTCAGCGTATCTCCCAGCCCAAGCGGGTTCCCGATCGCAATGACGGTCTCTCCCAGCCGCAGCTTGGAGGAATCGCCGAACTCGGCTACATCGCCAATGCCTTTGGCGTCAATCGAGAGCACCGCAATATCGCTCACGCGATCGGTGCCGACAAGCGTCGCTTGCTTCTTCTCGCCGGTCACGGTAACGACCTCGAAGGAATCGGCATTTTCTACAACATGATTATTCGTGATGATGTAAGCCTTGCCTTCAAGCTTCTTGAAAATAACACCGGATCCCAGCGCATCCTCCTGAGATTCGCCGAAATCACCGAATTCATCCCCGAAATCGAATTCCTCTCCGAAATCAAATCCCTCCGGAAGCTCCAATCCCTCTTCGTCTTCAGGCAAGACTTCCTCCTCGCTCTCAAGATCCTCCTCTTCCGGCAGCACGGTCTCTTTATGCGTCAGCACGCTTACGACAGCAGGACGCACCTTCTCGGCTGCTTGAATAATCCGCTCATAAGGGTCCCCTTCCGTCGAGGACAGCTGATGTCCGCCGTTCACCAAGGAGACCCGGGATGTGGAGGCAGGATGGCCGGTAATGAAGCTGAACAGCATCACGGCAATCAATGCGCTGCATACCGAGCTGATCGCGGAGATTTGGAAGGTGGACAGCCCTCTGCTCCGGCGGCTGGTCCGCCACTTCGTTCGCCACTTGGTTCGCGCAGATCGGTCCTCGCTGGCATTTTTGCTCTTCCTGGATACTTTGGTTGAATAAAAATCATCGTCAAACAATCCCATTCGCGATCCCTCTCTCCCCTTGTCGCTGCACGTCAAGATACGATATCCGCTTAAAGACCATCGCCATTACCGACCGACTCCGCATTCATTCTGTCGCCATAACAATCCGCCCTGCATCGTGTATCAGATCTTTCTTCCAACGCATGCCCACGCCAATAAATCTCTCTATAGTAATAACTCTTGAGAAGGCCAAAAAGTTGCAGGTCTCGGCCATACTCTTTCGATTTGTACCATTTATACGAACCCTGCCTGAACGTTCCGACAGGAAACTATGAATCTTCATCCAGAAAAGGTATGTATTGGTACCCATATGGTTCAAAAAAAACCCTGTATCCTTCTATTACCACAAACAGGGCGGCTCCAAGCGCGAACTCCATGTAATTTTATGAAACAGCCGGCAATCCGCCTGCTCCATCCATCGTGAACAACCCAATCCAGTGCATTCCAAAGATGCACATTGTACCAAATACCAACAGCTGTCATGAGCATGTTCTTTAGTGCTCCTATTGTACCACATCAGTCACGTTTAAAGTTAGCTGTCTTTTGTAAAAACAATTGTCAAATTGATGGAAATATTTTTGGAATTCCGTTCACATACCTCAGGCATGATGCTGCAGCCACGCTTCTCCTAACACACACAATAAGGTATTACGCTATTTTCGCCCCAAGGTTCCGAGTTTTTCGCTGAGGCTGCCCGTTGTCTTCAAGGTGATCGAGCTGCTGCTTGCGCATGCGTCCGCCATAAGGCGGGGATGTTAAGAACGCGTCGTGATGATGGTTCACGAAAAGGAGGTGATCGAATATGGCTAGAAGATCAAGACGGCGCCGCAGTCCAGAAATGCAGCAGTTCATGAACGACGTCATGCGGAATGAGGGCTACCAGGTCAACCCGCAGCAGGAAGTGAAGTATGAGGTTGCAAAGACGCTTGGCGTCCCGCTCAAGCCTGAAGGCAACGGCAATCTGACCACCGAGCAGGCCGGGAAAGTCGGAGGCGCTATCGGCGGCTCGATGGTCCGGGAAATGATCCGGATGGCACAAGAGAGTTTAAGTAAGCCGTAAGAACGTTCTTAGTTGCCTGCTATGGATAAAAGCACAAAAGCACTCCATGGCTTCCGAATGTTGCACGGCCCGGGAGAATGCCTCATCATGCTTCCATGCCGTTCCTTGCACACTCGCTAGGGGTTAGCGCTCGGCGCTTCGCGGTGTGCAGCTGGGCCCCTTAACGCATGCGACGCAGGCATAGCTTATGGCGGCTTATGGCGATAACGCCGTTGCTGCATCTTTTTCACTTAGGGGTAAAAGAGCAAACAGGCTGCCTCTGTCACGATCCACGTGACGGAAGCAGCCCTTTCTTGTGTGCATATTTTCGCCTATTCTCTCGATTATACTGATTTCCAACGTTTTTTTAATTCATAACTAGGTGTCGCACAGCTTAAACTCACTGTCCTTGAAGAAGCAGCCGCGGTTTATCATCGTATCGCGCACGATCATTTGGACCAGCTCCTTCATGTTTCAATAGCTGACCATTCAGTATATGCCGCCACAATGCAACTATACCCGCCTGCCGCTGCATATACGGGAAACGAATCACTGCACATACCAACACACCCACTGTCCCAGCGGTTCGCGCAGTTCCTGTGCCAGCACAGGCCCTACTAATCGCTGACCTTATCCCAGGGGGTCGAGCGGTCATAATAGGTGTCGCACAGCTTAAACTCGCTGTCCTTGAAGAAGCAGCCGCGGTCCTCCATCGTATCGCGCACGGTCATTTTGGCCAGATCCATCATGTTATGATCCAAGCTGAGATGCGCCAGATAGGCCCGCTTCGTATCGCCTGTCAGCAGCTCGCTCAGCGCCTCTCCGGCCGAATTGTTGGACAAATGGCCCATATCGCCGAGAATCCGGCGCTTCGTGTTCCATGGGTAGCGTCCCATCCGCAGCATTTCGATATCGTGATTCGCCTCCAGCACCAGCACGTCCGACCCGTCCAGCGCTTTTTTCACTTTATCGCTCACATACCCAAGGTCTGTCGCAACACCAAGCTTCTCATCGCCGTCATAGAAGCAGTAACCGACCGGTGCCGCAGCGTCATGGGAAATTTCGAACGGCTCGACCCGCAGCGTCCCAAAATCCTTCACCTCATGACTCTCCAGCACAATCCGGTTCTCTTCGGCAATCTTTCCGAGCGATTTGCTCATCGCTTCCCAGGTCTTCTCATTGGCATAGATCGGCAGATTGTATTTGCGCGCGACGGCCCCGAGTCCTTTAATATGGTCGGAATGCTCATGCGTTACCAAAATACCGTCGATTTCTTCTCCCATCATATCACGTTCCTTGAGCAGCTCATCGATGCGCCGGGCACTTAAGCCCGCATCAATCAGCAGTGTCGTGTCCTCGTTGCGGACAATGGTCGCATTGCCCGTCGAGCCGCTCGACAGCACGGAAAAAGATATCCCCATAATTCTGTTACTCCTTTGCCGTATCGCTTTTGGGTGTGAGCACATCCCCACTAATTCCCTGTACATAGATCATTTCGCCGTTATCCAGCGTGAACCGCCATGTCGGCGCCGCCAGCTGGTCCTCCGTATTGAACAGCTGACCGTAATAACCGAGCTGTATGTCCCTCACCGCCGTATCCCGCGGTATGAAATTACGCTCAATCAAGGTCTCCAGCGCTTTGGATGCCGGGAGCACCTTCTGCTCTTCCGCCCCGTCCGTCGGCAATATTTCAAACACCGGCTCACGATACGCATAAATCTTCTGCGACTCATGGATAAACTCCAGCTCCACATTAAACAGCGGCCATTCCTTCAGCACCAGCGGCCGGAACACAAATACATGCTCTTGATCCGAGGGCTGATCATGACGATAGTTTCCGAGATTCGGTATAGTCCCTTGCAGAACACTGCGCAGCTCCTTCTCATCGGCGTAAATGAGCTTCGTATCTACCGGCTCTTCGAGCTCCACCGGCTCCTTCTGCATTTCGGCGCTGTAGATATAATTGATTTTGGGCAGCTGCGGCGTTTCCGACGGAATCGGACTCTGCACCTGAATCCCGTTCTTCTCCATGATCTGCTGCGTGCTTTCCGAGAGCGAGGTAAAGTCCAGACTGGAGCCGGCCTGCTCCCGATAGTCGATCCACAGCTGATAGCCCAGCACCAGATTCAGCAGCAAAAAGGCGTAGATCAAAACATTTTTAGCCCGGCCCCAATCCATGACGGTCCCTCCTTGTTCTCGTAATTCCAACACAATCTGCTTTACCCGTTACTCCAGCGTGCGCACACTTCCGTTCTGAAGCTCGACGGCCCATACCGGTTTAAGCAACAGCCCTTCTCCTGTAATGATCGGCAGATATGCCGGCTCCAAATTCTGAATCCGGGATTCCTCTGCGATCGTATCCAGCTTCGCTTGGAGCTCCTCGCCTCCCGACAGGGTCACCATCTGCTTGCTCAGCGCCGGCGATTCCAGATAAAGCAGCGAACGTTCATACGACGTCACCGTGCCTTGCTGCAGATCTAGCTCCATCACGCCGTACTGGAAGCCTGACGTATTGAGAATCGGATAGCCTCCGTAGTACTGCTGGAATTTCACCAGCGTGCGCTCCTCAGATTCACTAGCTTTACTGAGCCGGTAGATTCCGTTCCACCCTCCATGCTGGTTGACAAAATCAATCGCAGACAGCACATCCTTGCCCGGACTGCTCTCTCCCGACGGCGGCGCAGCCGGGTCGGTATAGCTGATCCAATGCTGCCCCTGATCCACCTGCAGGCTGCGCTTGCTGTCGGTATAAATTTCGGAGCCGTCTTTTTCCCGAATATTGCGGGTGATGCTAGGGTCAAAGAACAGGCTGCGCTGCATCTGCTCAATCGTATACACGCCGATCGGCAGCTCGGTGCTGACCATATTCAGCTTCTTGTTCGGCACATAATATCTGCCATTAACCATGGTGTATGGCGTCCAATTGAACCCGAAATCGACCAGCTGATCAACGTCCTGAACGGTCAAGTCCGCCTGGACGGCTTCGTAAACGACATCTCCCTTGGTGCTGAAAAACATGACATGAACCTTCGCCTCGCCCGGAACGCTGTACAGCCACATTTTGTTGATGCTCTCTCCACTAAACAGCGAATCGGGCACGATCTGCATCACGCGCTGCAGAAGTGTTACCGGGATGCCTGAATCAAAGCTTAGCTCAATGCCCCGGTTCTCGGATCGAACCTTGTTCCAGTCGATATTGCCTACCATCCGGCGCTGGAAATTGTCGAAGGTCCGGCCCTTCAGCCGGTTGTACACCAGATTGTAGAACGTATCGTTCGGATAAAAGATCGTATGCTTGTCCTCACCGAGATGAATGATCATTTTGTCGGGATACAAGAGATTCTCCGGCTTCTCCTCCGGCCCCATCTCCTCGGTTCGGATGTAGGAATCCTTCGATTGCACAACAGAATCGCTGCCCGGCAGGCGGTAGATCAGCACATAGCTTTGCACGAGACTGCCAAGAACCAGCACGACCAGCAGTAAAGTCTTTAATCGTTCCTTCACGGCGTTGACCTCCCCTCGTCATTCAGGGGCAAGGTAAAGGTCACGGTTGTACCTTTCTCCAGCTCGGACTGAAGGGTGATTGAGCCCCCGTGGGCTCTAACAATTTCCCGGGCAATGGACAGGCCAAGACCGGTGCCCCCCAAATTGCGGCTTCGAGCCTTGTCGACCCGGTAAAACCGTTCGAAGATGCGATCCAGATCCTTCTTCGGAATGCCGATCCCGGTATCTTTCACGGATAAGGACAGCATGCCGTCCTCTGTGATGCTTGCCTCCATGGTGATGGAACCCCCGTCGGGCGTATATTTCAGGGCGTTGGAGATCAGATTGTCAAGCACTTGGTCGATACCGTCCCTATCCAGCATCGCTGCGGACACACCTGGCTTGATATCGATAATGGTGCGGATATGCTTCTGTTTCATTTGAAAAGAGAACCGGTCCTCGACATCCTCCAGCATCTCCACGATATCCGTCGGCTCCTTATGAAGCGCCGCTTCCTTGGAATCGAGCCGCGACAGGTGAAGCAGGTCGGTGACGAGGCGGATCATCCGCCCGGTCTCGTTCTGGATGACGCCGACAAAGCGCGGCCCCATCTGCTTGTCCTCCAGCGCCCCGTCTTCAAGCGCTTCGGTATAGCTTTTGATCGTGGTCAGCGGTGTGCGCAGCTCATGCGACACATTCGCCACGAACTCCCGCCGCGAAGCCTCAAGCTTCTCCTGCTCCGTTACGTCCTGAAGCACGGCAATGGTGCCCGTAATCCCGATCTCCCGCCGATGGATCGGCGTAAAGGTAACCCGCACCATGAACGGCTCTCCGCCTTCGCGCGGCGCGATCTCCAGCAGCTTGGAGTCATGATGCTCCCCGCGTGCCAGCGCCTCGGATTCCGCTTCCTCCAAGCCAAGGAGCGACCCGATATCGCGTCCAGCCAGCTCCTCGCCTTCCACGCCCAGCATCTCACCGGCGCGGCGGTTCATCAGGATCACCCGGCCCGCTTCATCCGTGGCAATGACGCCGTCGCTCATGTTGGTGAGGATCGAAGCAAGCTTCTCCTTCTCCTCTTCGTTCTGGGACAGCGCTTCGCGCAGGCGGCTCGTCATATAGTTGAACGCCTGGCTGAGCTGGCCGATCTCGTCACTGCCGAATACCGGCGTTTTCTCGGTAAACCGGCCGTCGGCGACCGCGCGCGCATGCTTCGTCAGCTCCTTGATCGGGTGCGTGATCGTATGCGACAGGATAACCCCCAGCACGGCCGTTAAGCCCAGCGCCAGGAGAATCCCGGATATAAAAATATTGTTAATCCGCTGCATCGTATTGTACAGCTCGCTCATGCTCGCAACGATATAGATCGCGCCTACGATCTTGTCGTTATACATGACGGGCTTGGCGACGACTTTTTTGCGGATATTGTCATCGTCAATAATGTATTCCTCGTTGTCCTGGATTCCCTGCAAAGCCCGGCTTACGACAGTCTGCGTGTTTTTCGTGCCCTCATAATCGGCGTGGGAAGGCAGTGAGGTCGTCAATACCCGTCCCGTCGAATCCAGCACCTGGATCTCGGCCCCGCTCAGATTGAACAGATTGTTCACCATGACGCGCAGGCTTTCCACGGGATCCTCCTCCGATTCGTTCTCGCCGCCAAGGGTTTTGGCGGCCAGCACCGACATCAGCTCCGCACGCTCCTGCAAATCCTTCGTAAAGTTGCTGGTCAGGGACGTCTTCATCGCACTGACGAAATACACCCCGATCAGCTGCATCGCGATCAGAATGAGCAGCACGTAGATGATGATCACCTTCGCCTGAATCGTGCGGAAGAAGGAGAGCCACTTCATTAGAGGCCTCCGTTTTTAGGGCTTCGCATCAGGTAGCCGAGACCGCGCCGGGTTAAAATATATTCCGGCTTGCTCGGATTCTCTTCAATCTTCTCCCGCAATCGGCGAATGGTCACATCCACCGTGCGTACATCCCCGAAATACTCAAAGCCCCATACCGCTTGCAGCAAATGCTCCCGGGTCATCACTTTGCCGGCATTGCGTGCCAAATAATACACCAGCTCATACTCGCGGTGCGTCAAATCAAGGGCCTCGCCGCCCTTGTATACCATATACATATCCGTATCGATAAACAGATCGAACAACCGCAGGCCTTGTCCGCCCGCGCCGGTACCGCCCGTTTGATCCGCCGTGCTGTCAGGCTTTTGCTGCCGGCGCATCTGCGCCTTCACCCGGGCCAGCAGTTCTCTTGTGCTGAACGGCTTCGTCACGTAGTCGTCCGCCCCAAGCTCAAGCCCGAGCACCTTGTCGATCTCTCCGTCCTTAGCCGTCAGCATGATGATCGGGATCTGCAGGTTGGCGGCACGCACCTCGCGGCATACGTCCATCCCATCTTTACCGGGCAGCATCAGATCAAGCAGCATCAGATCCGGGCGCCGAGTCAGCGCGATGTCGACCGCACTGATGCCGTCAAAGGCGCAAATGACCTCATAGCCCTCTTTTTCCAGGTTAAATTTCAAAATATCGGCGATGGGCTGTTCGTCATCCACCACCAGAATGGTTCCCTGCATCTTCCTGTTCACCTCATACCTTCACTTGAACGGTCTTCTTTTCATTTTAACACACCTGCCGCCTGGACACACCCATTCCGCCAGGGCAAAGGACACTCACGCATGCAGCACTCACTCCTTTGCTCCAGCTTCCACTCCGCCTCCCACACCCCCCGCCTCCATGGCCCGCTCCGGTTCATGGGGAGCGGCCACCTCTTCGGCAGCATCGGCTTCCACGGAAAGGGGGATGGACTTTGCAGATAAGGGAAACCCTTCATACTCAGCTTGGGGTGGCATTCGGAAAGCGGAGCGCTCGCCTTTGAATTCGGAAAATCTCATCAGGGATTAGTAGTTCCAATTTTCCGAATTCAACAGCGATGGAGAAGGACACCCCATGCCACTAGACTGCAAAGATATTTCCCACTCTGCCTCCCACACCCCCCGCCTCCATGGCCCGCTCCGATTCACGGGGAGCGGCCACCTCTTCGGCAGCGTCGGCTTCCACGGGATTGGGGATGGACTTTGCAGATAAGGGAAACCCTTCATACTCAGCTTGGGGTGGCATTCGGAAAGCGGAGCGCTCGCCTTTGAATTCGGAAAATCTCATCAGGGATTAGTAGTTCCAATTTTCCGAATTCAACAGCGATGGAGAAGGACACCCCATGCCACTAGACTGCAAAGATATTTCCCGCTCTGCCTCCCACACCCTCGCCTCCATGGCCCGCTCCGGTTCACGGGGAGCGGCCACCTCTTCGGCAGCATCGGCTTCCACGGGATTGGGGATGGACTTTGCAGATAAGGGAAACCCTTCATACTCAGCTTGGGGTGGCATTCGGAAAGCGGAGCGCTCGCCTTTGAATTCGGAAAATCTCATCAGGAATTATTAGTTCCAAATTTCCGAATTCAACAGCGATGGAGAAGGACACCCCATGCCACTAGACTGGAAAGATATTTCCCGTTCTGCCAATGACATCCCCATCCCCCATCCAAGCAGATGCAAACGAAGAAAATGACCGCCCCCGTAAAGGAGCGGCCATCTTCATCATTATGATATATAAAACCAATAATGGCTTATGTCGTCACTAGTAACGATAGTATAACACAGATTTATAAATATTTCATCGGGTTTTGAGCAACTCCATTTTTTTGAATTTCAAAATGGAGATGGGTTCCGGTCGAACGACCGGTATTGCCCATCACGCCAAGCTTCTGACCTTGGCTGATGGACTGGCCGTTGCTGACGGAGATCCGGCTCATGTGGCCGTACAGGGTACGGTAGCCGTTGCCGTGGTCCACAATGACCACATTGCCGTACCCGCTCTGCTGGCCGGAGAAGACAACCCGACCGGAGGCCGCGGCCATAATGGTGCTGCCGCCGACAACGTCGATGCCCTCATGGCTCCGTCCCCAGCGATGTCCGAAGGAGCTCGTGATGCGAGCTCCGCTCACCGGCCAGGCGAACTGCTTGCTGCTCGACGTTTTTTTGCTCACCTTCGGTGCAGCCGCTTTGCGTTCCACCTTCGTGCCTTTATAAACAACCTCCGGCAGCGCCTCCTGAACTACCTCTTGCCCGGTCCACAGCTTGGAGACCACCCTGCCGTTTTCCTTCGTGACCACGTAACTCACGGTTTTGACACCGTCTCGCCCAGGGCGAACAACTTTACGCTTACCGAGAGGAAGCTGGTCGCTCTTGCGAACGATCGTCTCCGGCTTGCTCGGCTGCTTCTCGGTAACCGTCTCGACCGTCCGCACCGTGAGCGGCGCTTCCGGCTGGGTAAGCTGCAGCTCGGCTCCAATCTGCATGTATTTTTCCTCAAGCCCCGGATTCAAGGCCATAACCTCCGATGATTTCATCCCGTACTGCTTGGCAATCGAGGAAATCGTATCCCCTTCTTTCACCGTGTAGGTCACCGGCTTGTCCTTCGCTCCGGTCAGCACCTTCACGGCGTCCTCCACATCCAAGACCTTGTTCGGATCGGCTTTCGTGCCGGCCACGGTAATCTCTTCCTTGATCTGGACGGACTCCAGCTCTGCGCCTTCTTTATTCTTGGTAGAAGCTTGAGCAGAGACCCTCTTAAAAGCAACCTGCTGCGTCTTGGTCTTCACCGCATCCGCGTCCGGCGCAAATTTCAGCTTGGCAGCCTCAATCGCAGCCCTTGCCGTCTCCTGGTCCTTGACGATCGCAACAGTCTTGCCGTCCACCTTCAGCTCGACGCCCCGAGCGTATGCCTTCAGCATGCCGTCCAGCTTGTTCAGCGTTTCCTCGCTGTTAATTTCCGGCTTAAAGGAGCGATCCGCTTTCGTCGTAATCCCATCGGTATGCAACACCATCAGCACATCCGGGTATTTCTCCTGAAATTCCTGTCGCTTCTCTTCAAACAGCCGGTCCAGCTCGGCGTCATCAGCAATCGCGCCGATCGCTTGACCGTTAACATATACATGATAGAACGGAATGGTATTGGCGTTCACATAAGCCTTGCTGCCGGTATATATCGATCCTGCTAGGAGTAGAGCCCCTGCCGACATCCAAATCCACTTGCGCGGAACGGCCCGTCCAGTAGATTCCGGATGAGAAGGCAGCTCGGACTCGTCTGTTGAATTGTTGTGTAGGGCGGAGCGATCCGCTTGCTGTCGACGAAGCAAACCTTCGATCCACCGTATCCCCTTGAAACCCTTCATGTCCCTCTCCTTCTAGCCTTGTTCATATGTAATCACTGCATATCATCTGAACATGTTGACTGCTCGTTTGAAAAATGTCATCACCTGTCAAAAGGTATCAAAATTTTAACCTTTTTGATCTTTGTATACTTTAACATAGCCGTTAAGCTCATTTCAAGTTTGCCAAAACAGCAAAAAACCCGCATCACATGCGGGTTTTCACACGTCTTCCAATATTAAACGGCTTGCAATTTGTGACAAAATAGTGACCAGGCGCATCTCAGCTCCTGGCCTTGCTCTATTCCTGGAGCAGCGAGATTAGTTTGTCGTACTCAGCTTCACTCAAGTATTGGGTGATGCCCTCCTCGATCTCCGTGAGTTCGGCCTCCGTCAAGCCATCCTCCATAGCTTCCGATATTTTCTGCATTTCCGATTGGGGAAGCTTATTCATCAGCAATGTAAAGATTTCCTCCTTGTCCTCAAGCGGCAGACTGCCTTTGCGGTCTACAATATCGCCAGGAGTCATGACAATCTGGTCGTCCTCTGGCGCCGTTTCCGAATCGGCCGCGGAGCTCCCCATCACCGGCAGCGATCCATCCGGAGCCCCCTGCTCGGAGGACGTCCCTTCCGTTTCCCCCGTGCCTGCATCCGTTTCTTCAGCCTCCTGCGTCCCGTTAGTCTCCGCATCTGCCTCGTCTGCACCAGGCTCCTTGTCATCGCTTTGCACGGAGTCTGGTGAAGTTTGATTGGCATTCGTCACATTCACGGTTTCCGAAGTGGCTGGCGTCGTACCAGCTCCGGTGTCGGCACCCGCGCCAAAGCCAAGCATCGTCTTCATGATGCCTCCGACTCCTAGAGGCTGAGCCTCAAGCTGAATATTAAGGCTGGACAGGATCGACTGAATATAAGCGTTCACAACGATTCCCGTGGTCACAATCGTCAATGTGCTGACAAGGATTGCCGTCAGGCTGACCTTCAGCAGCCATTTCATCAGATTCATCCGCCTCTCCTCCTTCCTTCCGCATGCCATAAGACTGCGTAATGATGGCTGTCTTCTTTTTCCAGTATTGACGCTTATCGTTCTCTTCAACCTCAAAGCTTTCTATTTTCTATTGAGAATTGCTATATTGCAGGGATATCCACCCCGTGCATTCGCATAATTACGGCATGCTGATATGATCACCTATGCCCCCTATGCCGGACCTGCATACGATAAAGTACCAGTTGCATGAGATGCTAGAGCCGAACGATGTCCGTCTGCCAGTAAGCCGGAATGAGAGTGGTGCATTGTCATCTCAAAGTGAGAGGAGGCACATTAGACGCATGTTTATACATTCTCAAGAGAGCGAGCCGCTGGTATCCGTGGTTATCGCATGTTATAACTATGGGGTTTATCTCGAGGAAGCGATTGACTCATGCCTCGCCTCCACGATTCAAAATATCGAGATTATTGTTGTCGATGACGGTTCCACAGACCCTTATACCGTAGAGTTGTTCCGAACCATGAAGAAGCCAAAGACGAAAGTCATTCGACAAGAGAATAAAGGAATCCCGGCAGCGTTAAATCGGGGGATACGGGAGGCAAGGGGGAAGTATATTTTTCGCCTTGATGCCGATGACCGAATCCACCATACGCTGCTGGAGAAGGGGGCGCTCGTATTGGATACTCGCCCTCATGTCGGTTTCGTTACTTGTTATCTTCAGGCATTTGATCAGGAGAATTGGACTTGGATCCTCCCCCCCTTCTCCTTGGCCCAGCTGCTCAGAGATAATATAGTCGTGGGGAATTCAATGTTTCGGCGTGCCGCATGGGAGGGATCGGGCGGATTTGACGAACAAGGCAAAGGCTACGAGGATTGGGACTTCTGGATCCAGCTGACCAGTCTCGGTTGGGGAGGATTCTGTATTCCTGAATTGCTGTTCTTCTACCGCAGACATGGCGAAACCGAATCCGTCAGACAGTTTCCCCGCCAGAATGAGCTTCGCGAACATCTTCGGAGAAAACACCACCGGGCCTACAGCATGCTCGATGCCGGACAGCTAGAGTACAGCATGAGGCAATCGTCTGCGATATCGGCAAATTGGAACATTCAGTCAGATAACTATATGGTGACCAAACCGGCTGACGACAAAATTAAAATTATGATCATCATGCCTTGGCTCATTATCGGCGGGGCGGAGACCTTCTTTCTGGATCTGTTGGAGGCCATGCCCAGAGATCAGTATCACATTACACTGGTCACGACCATACGGGAGGAAAGCCCGCTTTACCAGAGATATGACCAATGTACCGATGAAATCTTTCTGCTCCCTTCGATTTGCGAGCTGCCGGAGCAAATGGAGGCCATCATCCATTACCTGATCGAAACCAGGGGCATACAGATTCTCCATAACAACAACAGCGAAGTCGGCTACAATATACTGCCTGGCTTGAAAGCGAGATTTCCTCATCTTAAAACCATTGCTCTGCTTCACGCCTATGTTCCTGAATTGCCCTGGGATCATGTAAGGCATTCCGTTCAGTTCGATCCTTGGATTGATTGCTATAACGTGTGCAGACAGTCAATGAAGGACACCTTGACGAGCCTGTTCCATATCAATCCCGAGAAAATCTGCCTGCTGCCAAACGGGATCAATACGAATTTATATCGCCCCGGTACTGCCGAGGAATATGCCATATTAAAACAAGGCTTTAACATCCCGCTGGATAAGAAGGTCGTCTCCTACATCGCCAGACTAAATATCGACAAGGACCCGTTAAAATTCATTTCCATCGCCAAACAAATGATCGCTGCCGATTCCGCGGATCGCTACCGGTTTCTAATCGTTGGGGAAGGTCCGTTGAAGCAGCAGGTAATCGAAGCCATCGGGTCCCTGTCGTCCAAAATCATTGTCCTTGGTGCGCGCGGAGACGTGCATCAGATTCTGAAGTTTACGGATGTCATGGCGTCCACCTCACCAAGTGAAGGACTTCCGATTAGCGGCTTGGAAGCGATGGCAGCCGGGGTGCCCGTCATAGCCTTCGCTGTCCGGGGATGGATGGATTTGATTCACCAGCACCATGACGGCGTTCTCATCGGGCGTTCCGAAGCAGAGGAGCTGGATTACGCCCAGCAGCTTATGTACCTCCTGGACCATTCTGAATGGAGAGAGCGAATGAGCGCTGCCGCCCGTCAGAAAATAGAGACTTATTACGGACGCGAAGCGTTCCTTAATCGGTATCAGGCACTCTACCGTTTATTGGTATCAGGCATCATTCCTCATTGAGGTTAACTTTCGTTCCCCGATCTATATAATCTATGGAAGGGATTCAGCAATGGCTGCCATAATGGGGTACGCACGTTAAAAGACCGGAATCATCCGCATGTAACGCTTTCGGATGATTCCGGTCTTTATGCTGCCGGGAATAGCATTCCCGGCTCTCCCATAAGGCCGTACGCCTTGTTAAGAAGCGTATGGCTTCTTCCCCTCTGTGATCATAGCTATCCTGCCGTGCGGTTCGCTGTCTTAGCCCCAATTCCAAACCCAGCGTCATGCTCTTTATTTCTAACTCCATTATAGGGTTGAAATCTTTGCGGTCGAGGGATAATTTTTTCGGACGGAGGGGTATAATCTTATACTTCTTCCCCATCGCCCCCAAAATAAAAAGCCTGCCGGGTTCTCACCCCCGAGCAGGCTTCAACAGGTCTAACAGATGACGTTCTCCGTCTCTATATTTTGGGACAATTGATGCTTCTACAGCATTATTCGTAGATCGGCAGCACTTGATTCGTCTGCTCCCGGTTGCGGCCTACCGAGAAAATCGCAATCGGAATGCCGGTCAGCTCCGATACCCGCTCCACATAACGACGGGTATTCTCCGGAAGGTCCTCCAGCGTCTTCGCACCGGTGATATCCTCGCTCCAGCCTGGCAGCTCCTCATAGATCGCTTCACATTCGGCCAGCATTTTAAGGCTGGACGGATAGTGCTTGATCTCCTCGCCACGGTATTTGTAGGCTGTGCAGATCTTAACAGTCTCGAGTCCGCTCAGCACATCCAGCGAGTTCAGCGACAGGCCGGTGATTCCGCTGACGCGGCGGGCATGGCGGACCACGACGCTGTCGAACCAGCCGACGCGGCGGGCACGGCCCGTAACAGTACCGTATTCATGGCCTTTTTCCCGGATATAGTCGCCGATCTCATTGTTCAGCTCGGTTGGGAATGGTCCATCGCCGACACGGGTCGTGTACGATTTCGCTACTCCGATAACCTGCTGGATTTTGGATGGGCCTACACCCGAGCCGATGCATACGCCGCCAGCCGAAGGGTTGGACGAAGTAACGAACGGATAGGTGCCTTGGTCGATATCCAGCATAACGCCCTGTGCGCCTTCGAACAGCACCTTCTTATTTTCATCAATCGCATCATTCAGCACGACCGACGTATCGCGGACGTATGGACGAATGAATTCGGCATACTCCAGGTACTTCGTCAAAATCTCCTCGACATCAAGCTCCTCGCCGCCGTACACTTGCGTGATCACCTGATTTTTCTCCTTCACCATATGGCGAAGCTTCAGCTCGAACTCCTCGGGATCCATCAGATCCGAGATCCGGATTCCGTTGCGCGCTGCTTTATCCATGTAGCAAGGACCGATCCCTTTGCGGGTTGTACCGATCTTGTTCGGGCCCTTCCGGTCCTCTTCCAGAGCATCCAGCACCATATGGTACGGCATGATGACATGCGCCCGGTCGCTGATGACCAGATTGTCCGTGCTGAATCCATTATCGTGAATATAGTTAATCTCTTCAATCAGTGCAGCCGGATTTACGACCATGCCGTTTCCGATTACACAGGTTTTATCTTTATAAAATACTCCGGATGGAATCAAGCTGAGCTTGAACTTTTTACCGTCAATCAGAATGGTGTGACCGGCATTGTTGCCGCCTTGGTAACGGGCCACCACGTCGGCGCTTTCCGCCAAATAATCCGTGATTTTCCCTTTCCCTTCATCTCCCCATTGTGTCCCCACAACGACTACCGTTGACATATTCATTCCTCCGCCCGGGCATTAGCACCCTTATTATTTCGTCAAACCCTTTATGAAATACATCGTCTTGAAGCATGTTTCATATCCTCAACTGCACAAAAGGCAGCAATACCAGTGTAACAGTCCTTATTTTTAAAGTCAAATAAAAAACGAACAATCGTACACTATGCAGTACGATTGTTCGGAATTAGGACGAGAACTACAGATGATTCCCGAATATATTCGTAGATGATTGGCTATCCTGCCGCAAAAGCATCGGCATGCGTACGCTCGTAATTGACGAATTTGTTGAAGTTCTTCAAGAACACCAGCTCGACCGTGCCGACCGGGCCGTTACGCTGCTTGGCAATAATGATCTCGATGATGTTCTTCTTCTCCGTCTCCTGATTGTAATAATCATCCCGGTACAAGAACGCAACGATGTCGGCATCCTGCTCGATCGAACCGGATTCCCGAAGGTCACTCATCATCGGACGCTTGTCCTGACGCTGCTCGACGCCCCGGCTCAGCTGGGACAACGCGATTACCGGCACTTCCAACTCCCGCGCAATCTGCTTGAGCGTACGGGAAATCTCGGATACTTCCTGCTGCCGGTTCTCGCCCGGCTTGCCGCGCCCGTGAATGAGCTGCAGGTAGTCAATCAGAATCATCCCGAGCCCCTTCTCTTTCTTCAAACGCCGGCACTTCGCCCGGATATCGGCAACCGTAACCCCAGGCGTATCATCAATATAAATTTCCGCTTCCGACAGCGCGGCGATCCCCATCGTGAGCTTGGACCAGTCCTCATCGCCTTTAAAATCGCCGGTCCGCATGACGCCTGCGTCGAGGTTCGCCTCGGCGCAGATCATACGCTGAACCAGCTGCGGCGCGGACATCTCCAGACTAAAGATCGCGACGGTCTCCTTCGCCCGAATCGCTACATTCTGCGCGATATTCAGGGCGAACGCCGTTTTACCTACGGATGGGCGCGCCGCTACGATAATGAGGTCACTGCGCTGGAAGCCGCTCGTCATTTTATCGAGATCAACGAAGCCGGACGGTATTCCCGTCGTGCTCCCCCGGTTCTGATGCAGAACCTCCACCTTCTCGAACACTTCCATCAGCACATCCCGGATCGCAATGAACCCGCTGCCCGTGCGCCGGTTGGAAATTTCGAGAATGCGGCGCTCCGCCTCGCTCAGCATGCCGGCCACATCTTCCCCGCCGGTATAGCCTTCGCTCACGATCTGCGTCGCTGTTCGAATCAGCCGCCGAAGCATCGACTTCTCTTCGATGATCTGCGCGTAGTAATCCACGTTGGCCGCCGTCGGAACCGCATGCGCCAGCTTCGCTAAATAGCTGACGCCGCCGATTTCCTCCAGCTGTCCTTTATCCTGAAGACGGGAGGTGAGGGTCACCAGATCGATCGGCTGATTCTCTTCTCCGAGCTGCACCATCACTTCGTAGATCATCTGGTGCGTTTTGTCGTAGAAGTCCTCGGTCTGCACCCGCTCCATCGCCGTAATCAGCGCTTCGCTTTGCAGCAGAATGGCCCCCAGCACCGCCTGTTCGGCTTCGAGGTTCTGCGGGGGGACCCGATCGAAATAGAGTTCTCCTCCCATGTTATTCCTCCGTAATTTGAACCTTAAGCGTTACCTTCACATCCGGGTGCAGCTTCACCGGTACCTGCGTCACGCCCAGAGTTCGAATCGGTTCACCCAGCTCGATTTTTCGCTTGTCGATCTTAATCTTCTGTCCAGCCAGCGCTTCGGCAATCTGCTTGCTCGTAATCGCGCCGAAGAGGCGGCCGCCTTCGCCTGCCTTCGCTTTCAGCACAACCGTCATCTCTTCCAGCTTCTTGCCGAGCACTTGAGCCTCTTCCTTCTCTTGAGCCTTACGCTTCTGTTCGGAAGCCTGCTGCTGCTCCAGCGTCTTCATATTGCCCTCCGTTGCCGGACGAGCAACCCCGCGCGGGAACAAGAAGTTTGTTGCATAACCTTCCGATACTTCCTTCACTTCGCCTTTCTTGCCTTGGCCTTTCATATCCTTTATAAAAATTACTTTCATTCGAATAACCCCTCTTTCGCTTCAATGTCCTCCAACACTTCCATCAGCTGCTCCTCGGCTTCTTCCAGCGTCGAGTCCAGCTGTACGGCGGCGTTGGTTAAGTGTCCGCCTCCCCCGAGACGTTCCATAATCATTTGAACATTCATCTTGCCCATCGATCGGGCGCTGATGCCGATCTTGCCGTCTGTGCGCTCGCTGATGACAAACGATGCTTGCACATCGTTCATATTCAGCAGCATATCGGCAACCTGCGCGATCAGCATTTGCGGCATCGGCTCCCCGCTCTCCGCGACCGCAATGGCGATGTGATCATATACCATTCTAGCATGTTTTACGACTTCTGCCTTAGCGATAAATTCTGTCAGATCTTCCTTGAGCAGCCGTTGGATCAGCATCGTGTCCGCACCATGCCGCCGCAGGAAGCCTGCCGCCTCAAACGTCCTGGATCCGGTATGAAGGGCGAAGTGCTTCGTATCGACCGTTATACCCGCTAACAGCGCTGTCGCCTCCACAGGGGTAAGCGATACCCGGTCATGAATATACTGCAGCACCTCCGTAACGAGCTCGCAGGTGGAGGATGCATATGGCTCCAAGTAGATCAGCACCGCGTCGTTGATGAATTCCTCGCCCCGGCGATGGTGATCCATCACGACCACCCGGCTTGCCCGCTGCACGAGCCGCGGCTCCATCGTCATGGACGCTTTATGCGTATCCACGACAACGAGCAGGGTATGCTCGGTCATCATCTGCATCGCATGCTCCGTCGATATGAAGCGGCTGATCAAGGCCTCATCCTTGCGAACCTCATCCATAATCCGCTCAATCGACGGGTTGAGCCCCTCCAACACGATATATGCGTCCACTTTATACATCTGAGCGGCTTTTAGAATACCGACCGATGCCCCGATCACGTCCATGTCGGGCAGCTTGTGCCCCATCACGATGACGCGGTCGCTCTCCTGCATCAGATCGCGCAGCGCATGGGAAATGACGCGAGCGCGGACCCGTGTCCGCTTCTCCACGGCATTGGATTTGCCGCCGTAGAAGGACAGGCGCTGCCCCGCTTTCACCGCTGCCTGATCGCCGCCCCTTCCCAGAGCCATATCAAGGCTGGACTGGGCCAGCTGACCGAGCTCGGTAATATCATCGGAGCCGAAGGCAAGACCGATGCTGAGCGTAAGCGGCACCTTCAGATCGGCAGTCATCTCCCGCACTTCATCGAGGATGACGAACCGACTGTTCTCCAAGAGATCAAGTGATCGGTGATTCAGCATCATCAAATAACGATCCGACGATAGCCGCCGCAGATAGACGTTGAATTCCCGGGCCCAGTCGGTAATTTCGCTGGTCACCTTCGCGATGAGCGCCGTCCGCTGCTGGTCATCCATGCCCTGGGACGCCTCGTCGATGTTGTCCATCATAATGATGCCTAGCGCCAGACGCTCATCCTCATACCGCTGACGCAGAACGACCAGCTCGGTAATCTCATCAAGATAGATCAGCCGTTCTTCGGGAATGACGGTCGCCCCATAAAACTTGTCCTCATGTGATATTTCGAGCCGAATCTCCTTAGGCTGGTTCTCCTCCTTCTTCTCCCGCGTCTCCTTGATCGCCTTCACCAGCTGAGGAAGCAGATCCTCCAAGGATACGCCGACCAACGTCTGGTGAGGAAACATATTCACAACGAATTGATTATGCCACTCCACCGTCTTATCCTCGCTGTATAGTACGATTCCGAACGGCAATACGCTGACGGCCTCTCCCTCTACACGTCGAATGCGAAACGATAGATCGCCAATATACTCGACGAGCTCCCGCCGGAATTTCATCTCCGCTTTTAGCATCGCGTATCCGCCGATCACAGCCAGCAGCAGCCCGACCAGACCTAGAATCGTATTATAGAATGACAGGAATATGACAAGCAGAAGCACCAGCGCAAACGCCCAGACGGTGTGATAGCCGTGCCAGCGTTTCTGCAGAAATTTAGGCATGACTCATCACCCTATCTTTTGTTTTTACTAAACGCTTGACGAAGCGGGAACGCCAGATCCAGAATACCGATGATGATAGCCGGCGGGAACAGCACGATCGGAATGGCCGTGAGCAGCGGAAGAATCGGATGCCATTTCCGGATGTGGGCCAGGTAGTAGAAGAAGCCCAGCGCCTGAATCATAAAGCATATTTGCAGCAGCGGCGTCGCATTCGCCACGATCGTCTTCATGAACGCATTATCCGAGTTCACCGTTGCGATATTGATAAAGAAAATGATCAGGTAGTACCAAATCAGCGAACGCGGCAGCATCCACTCTCTGGCAGGCTTCAATTTCGGCACGGACAGTCCCATGCTGTTAAGCGTCGGACGAGCCAGCGAGTGCGTGATCACCGTCATCAGGAACGAGCTGATGATCATGGCGAACGGAACAAGCTGCAGCGTTCTGTCCTTGATCAGCTGCGTATCAAGTTCCGGTCCGACGAGTTGTCCGCCAAAATTGCCTTGAACCCCCATCTCGGTCAGCGGAGCAGTTGTCATCTTCACGATTTCATCCACATACGCCGATAGGTCCATCTGGAAGAAGGCCGTACTGATCATAAGCAGCAGCAGCAATTCCACCAGCATCGTGGCCACGCCGAATTTTAATACTTGCATGGCAGCCTTTCTTTTCCGGTATAGATATCCCATCACAACCCCCGGAATCGCAAAGTAAACCGCGAACAAGAGAAAAATCGGATGAATCAACAGCGCGATCAACCATACAGGCGCAATATGAAGAATAAACGATTGTGTATTTAATGCCGTAAACAGGACCGCAACCGGCAGAACCAGAAGGAATGCCGTCACAATGGAAAAGGGGGTTTGTAGAGAGAGCAGCAGAAGCAAATAAATGATGCTCCAGGCCGCTGTTGTCCAGCGTAATTTCAATATGTTCACCTCTTACGCAAATGTTCTTCGAGTGCGGATATATCCTGGTACCAATCCTCAAGCTGATGTCCTTCCTGCTTGTGCTTCCTCAATTTCTCAAGCAGGAGATCGTCCAAATCGCGATAGGTCATACCCAGCCTTCGGCCTAATATGTAGGAGCTCATCATCAGGCTTACCAAACTATCTCCAACTTTAGTAGTGCTGCCTTCCCATAGGGCTTTGAATAACCGAGATACATTGTCAATGACTTCGGTTTTCAGCCATTCAATCACTTTGGCGCGTTTAGCTACATCCAAGTCCTTTGGCATATTTGGCATATCCATCTCTCCCCGAAAACAGCTTTATTCTCCATTATAGCATAAATAAAATTCACCCACATAAAGTCCCCCGGCCCTTGGCTTGCCGGGATTCCGGCAGCTGCTTGTCATCTGCTCCCTTCTCTGTGTCTCCAATTATCCTTCTAATATTCCCGTGTATGAAAAATAGGGCGTGATACCTACGTATTCACCGCGGTTACACGCCCTGCCACTTATCCTAAATTATACCGAGGTTCGAGCCCCTTGGGACTCCAACGTCTCCTTTGAAACAAACCGCTCACAGTATTCGATAATAAGACTCCTGCGCACGATTCCGATAAAACGGTTCATGTCATCCACAACCGGCACAAAGTTCTGCACCTTTGCCAAATTGATTAAGTCTTCCATCCTGGCATCGATGGATACCGGCTTAATGTCCATTCGGAACGGTACGTCCTTCAGCAGAAATTTTGAAGCGTTCTCAAATGTGATTTTGCCATCGGAATTCTTCATGTGCCAGAGCAGATCGCCTTCCGTCACCGTGCCTGCGTACTGGCCGTTCTTATCCAGCACCGGTACCGCCGTATAACGGTGGTATTCCATGCGCTCCAGCGTTTGCCTTAGCGTGGAATCCAGGGTGAGGCAGACCACTTCCTGTTTCGGTAATAGAAAAAACGCGATATTCATAATGCCTTATCCTCCTTATGACCTTTCCCATCCCTCAGAATTAAGGCCATTTAAGTAACCTTGCCCATGTTGGTTGGACAAGCAGGTTACTCCTCTCTCCTATCCACTATCATACATACGCAGCCCACCCGTGTCCCGATTCATAAGCATCAGGACACAAAATCAGCAGCCAGACAATCCGGACTGCTGATTATGGTGAGAAACGCGTGTTAGGAACGTTCCGGACGATGCCGGTCTATAGTTTACTGCAATTTTTGCTTCTCAGCATCCTTCGGCTTCAGCAGCTGGTCGGATGGAGTATCCGGGTTCATCCAGTTGTCAATCATGTCTCTAGCTTCTTCAACATCCTCCATGTCAGGATCGTTGTAATAGACCCCTCCAATTCGCATGCCTTCTCCCATGATCGTAAAGCTGGTCATATCGACTTTAGGCCCGGTCAGCATTTGCTTCGCCAAATCAATAATGAACTTGGGCTGCATATCCGTCTGGAAGTTGTCACCCATGATCGCGATCAGTTCAGGTACCTTGCCAATCTGATCAGGCTGCTTCAGCCGCTTGGCGGCCATATCCAGAAATACCTGCTGGCGTTTAGCCCGGTTGAAGTCGCTGTCCTCCCGGTAACGGACGTAGTTCAGCGCTTCCTCACCGCTGTAAATCGGCTTGTTCGCCTTGACCGTAAACTTCTCGTGGTCCTTGCCCTTATTGACGATATCTTTGCCGATCGGCAGCTCCACGCCGCCCATGGCGTCCACGACATCCTTCAACCCTTGGAAGTTAATCGACGCATAGTAGTCGATATCTTCATCAAGAAATGCCTCCATCGTATCTTTGGCCATCTGGTGGCCGCCGAATGCAAAAGCATGGGTGATCTTGTCTTTCTTGCCCTTGCCGATAATATCGACATAGGTATCCCGCGGAATCGATACAAGGAGTACCTTGGATTCTTTCGGACGGACCACGGCGTAGATCATCGTGTCCGAACGCGCGGGTTCGTCCTCTCGCTGGTCACTGCCCAGCAGCATGACCGAGAAAGGCTTGCTTTGGAGCACGACAGGCTCCGGTTTTTTGTCGCCTTGCAGCGGCTTATATGACTTTTGCAGCGAGTCCTCAACGTCCTTCGCCATAAACAGATCGAAAGCAGCTACGATAAGCTGGGTACGGAATAAGTAGGCTGACGATCCGAGGAGGATGAGAACTGCCAGTGTGATATATATTGATTTCCTCTTCATGAGATTAGATTCCTTCTTTATTATAAAATAAATTGATGAATGAGTCAGTTCCAATCAGGGGCAGTATGCTCCCAAAGCAGCTAGGCTCACCCTCCCTTCCTTATATAAACGGGATTGAATCCCGTTGACGCATGGCAACATCATGCGTGTTCAGAATTGGCACACCATCTATTGTAAACCACATCCCTGTCGGATGTGAACCCTCTCACTCACTTTTACAAACTTGCCAATTGATGTGAATCCTTAGAATTGCCCGGTGTATACAAAAGAGCAGCCGTTGTTCCCGCATTGAGAAACCAATCATCCAGCCGCTCTTTCCATGTTAATGTTTTTTTGAATCCATAGTCAAACAGCTTGCGCGTCGCCTCGAACCGGGCTTCCTTCGAATCAGTTCCCATGACGACTGCAATAAGCCGGCTGCCCTGCTTTTCGGCCGTTCCGGTGAAGCAATAGCCCGCCTTAGGCGTATATCCGGCCTTTAGTCCGTCGGTTCCCTCATACGAGTAGGGTCCGCCGATTGAAGGCAGCATCCAGTTCGTATTGCTTAAATATAATCCTCGTCCACTGAGCTTCATCTGCGCCTTGCTTGAGGTGGTCAAAATGTCCGGATGATGCTCAATCAGATGGGCGGCAAGCTTCGCGGTGTCCACGGCGGTCATCATGGTCTCATCGTCTGGTGACAGCGCTTGTGAGAGATTCGAACCGCTCTCCGCACCGGAAGCATTGGCAAATCTCGTTTCGCTCGACAATCCGATCTCTTTCGCCTTGGTGTTCATTCGATCAACGAAGGCCTTCTCCGAGCCGGCCACATGCTCCGCAAGCGCAACGGCCGCGTCATCAGCGGAATAAACGGCCATGCTCTGAAAAAGCTCGCGCACCGTCAGGGTCTCACCAGGCTTCAAATCGATATTGATGCCCTGGACATTACCCGCATTGTCGCTGATCACGACTTCATCGTCCCACGCTCTTCTTCCGGATTTGATTTCATCCAGAATGACCAGCTCGGTCATCAGCTTGGACATGCTTGCAGGGGGCAACGGCATATCCCCGTTTTTGCTCAGCAAAATATGGCCTGTCGTGATATCCATCAAGACGACCGCTCTGGCGTCAACTCTCGGTTTAAACGCTACCCGTTCTATATTTAATATAAATACGGCCACGAGGGGCACAATTATCAGCAACACGAACCCAATCCAAAGCCACCGTTTATTCATCGATTTCGCCCTCCATAATAATAGACGGTTCAAACGGTGTTTTGGTCTGCGTTTTTTTCAAAAAAATTTAAGGGAATTTATGTATATTCCGTGAACTTCCGTACTTCTCTCTATCCCAGTCTCTATTCTTCTAACCCTCTCCCAATTCTCCCTAACTCGGCGAAAGAGCTTAACCTAGGTAGCAAATCCTAGGAAATATGAGCTTGGTTTGTTATAACAGCATGGAACGTTTACCTTGCAGGCAGCATATAACGGAGGCAACTAAATCAGTAGTTGCATGCATGGATCCTACTAAAAAAGGACTTCCTGTCAGTCTTTAGACTGAAGAAGTCCTTTTTGGATTCTGATACCGTAATAAAACAAGAGGATTTTGTCAGAATCGGGTTAAAGCGCAAGTCTTATATAATGAGAACCTGTTAAGCCGATTTTCGTTTGCACCTTATGCGTAGTGGCAAGCCACAAAGTGATCATTGCCGACATTACGGTATTCCGGCACCTGCTGCTTGCACAGATCGGAAGCAAGCGGACAGCGGGTGTGGAACTTGCAGCCGGACGGCGGATTTGCCGGGCTCGGAATGTCACCCGTCAGCACGATGCGTTCACGCTTCAGCGTCGGATCCGGAATCGGAACGGCGGAGAGCAGTGCCTTCGTGTATGGATGCAGCGGGTTGCGGAACAGCTCTTCCTTGCTGGCCATCTCAACCATCGATCCGAGATACATAACCCCGATCCGGTTGCACAAATGCTCGACAACGCTAAGATCATGGGAAATGAACAGATACGTGAGCTGCTTCTCGCGCTGCAGGTCGCTGAGCAGGTTAATAATCTGCGCCTGGATGGACACATCCAGCGCGGAGACCGGCTCGTCTGCAACGATAAAGTCCGGATTCAGAATGAGCGCGCGGGCAATCCCGATCCGCTGCCGTTGTCCACCGGAGAATTCATGCGGATAACGCTCATAGTGATACGCGGCAAGCCCGCATATTTCCAGTGTCTCAATGACCTTATCCTTGAGCTGTCTGCGGTTTACAAGACCATGGTCGATGAGCGCTTCGCCAATGGCTTCCCCTACCTTGATTCTCGGGTTCAGCGAGCTGAACGGATCCTGGAATACGATCTGCATCTTCGGCCGCATCGCGCGCATTTTTTCCTTGGGCAATGCATGGATGTCCTCTCCGTTGAACAACACTTTGCCGTCCGTCTTCTCGAGCAAGCGGAGAATCGTACGTCCGATCGTGCTCTTGCCGCAGCCGGACTCGCCTACAAGTCCGAAGGATTCACCCTTATTAATGGTGAAGCTGACGCCGTCGACGGCTCTAACATCACCGATTCGGCGCTGGAGTATGCCGCCGGTAATGGGAAAGTATTTTTTTAGGTTATCAACTTCAAGTAGTGCCTGACTCATTATGCTTTCCCCTCCTCTTCATACAACCAGCAAGCGACCTTATGGCCGTTCGGATCGGTACCGAGCGGAGGCTGTTTCTCTTTGCAGATCTGCATGCAGAATTCGCAGCGATCATGGAAATGGCAGTTGTCGCCTAGATCAACCGGGTTCGGTACTTGACCCGGAATCGAATAAAGACGCTCCTGGGTCTGATTGATGACCGGCTTCGCCTTCAGCAGGCCCTTCGTGTACGGATGCTTCGGTTGCTTGAAGAGCTCGATAACCGGAGCCTCTTCAATCACTTTGCCGGCATACATTACAACGACATAGTCGGCCATTTCGGCTACAACGCCGAGATCATGCGTGATGAGCATGATGGACGTCTTGAATTTATCCTTAATGTCACGCATCAAGTCCAGAATCTGGGCTTGAATCGTCACATCGAGCGCCGTCGTTGGCTCGTCTGCGATGAGCAGCTTCGGATTACAGCTCAGCGCAATTGCGATCATAATCCGTTGACGCATGCCGCCGCTAAGCTCATGCGGATAAGACTCAAAGATTTTCTCTGCACGCGGAATGCCGACCAGGTTAATCAGCTCGATCGCACGCTTCTTCGCTTCTTTACGGTCCACAAGCTGATGAAGCAAAATCGGCTCAACGATCTGCTCGCCAATCGTCAGTACAGGGTTCAAGGAAGTCATTGGCTCCTGAAAGATCATTGCGATATCATTACCGCGGATCAGACTCATTTCCCGTTTGCTCATCTTGAGCAGGTCCTTGCCTTCATATAAAATCTCCCCGCCGACCGGGGGAACATCGATCAAACGCATCAGTGACATTGCCGTCACGCTCTTGCCGCAGCCCGACTCGCCGACGACGCACAGGGTTTCGCCTTCCCGGATTTTGAAGCTGACATCGTCGACGGCTTTCACGGTACCTGCGGAGGTTTGAAAATGCGTTTTTAAATTGCGGAATTCAACTAATTCTTTTGCCATATTCGCATCTCCTACTTCTTCATTTTCGGGTCAAGTGCGTCGCGAAGTCCATCACCGATCAGGTTGATTGCAACTACGGTAACCAGAATACACATACCTGGCGGTATCCACAGCCACGGCCGCTTTCGGAAATCGATCATATTGTTGGCGGCGGAGAGCATATTCCCCCACGACGGCGTTGGTGGAACAACACCAATTCCGAGGTAGCTCAGTGCAGATTCGTAAAGAATCGCTCCTGCTACACCCAGTGTTGCGGATACAATAATGATTGGAATCGTATTAGGAAGCAGATGGCGGAAGATTTTCCGGCGATCTTTCAGTCCCAAAGCTTCGGTAGCTTGCATAAACTCCTGCTCGCGAAGTCCTAAGATTTGACCGCGAACGAGACGGGATACACTACTCCATCCCAATACACCGATAATCAGCATCAAGAAATAAATACGATCCGAAGGCTCCACCTTCAGGTCCGACAAGATCGTACCCAAGATAATCAGGATCGGCAGTGTAGGTATTGCCATAAAGATATCAGCTATACGCATGGTCAGCGTGTCTACCCATTTACGATAAAAACCCGCTATAGCTCCCAAGGTTGCTCCGATAATTACCGAAATGCCTGTCGCAACAAGCCCAACCAAAAGAGATATTCGTCCAGCAAGCATCATGCGTAGCAGAATATCGCGCCCCAGTTTATCGGTGCCCAGCCAATATTTCGAGCTTGGAGGTAAGTTCTTATCAAGCTTATTGTAATCGTACAGGTCATAAGGTGAAAAAAATGGGCCAATAAAACAGAGCAAAAACATAAATACAACTATAAAAAGTCCGATGACAGCAAGACGGTTTCTGGCAAAACGGCGAATAGCAATTTGCCATGGGGAATCCGGCCGCTTCTTCGGAACTGGTAGATTCGTTTTTAATGGTGCAGTCTCTGCGGACAAGTGAATCTCCTCCTACTTTAAGCGAATTCTTGGATCTGCAGCTCCATATAGAACGTCAGACAATAGGTTGCCCACAAGTGTCAAAACGGATATGAATACTGTAAAACCAAGCATGAACGGATAATCCCGCATATTGATCGATTCCAGATAAACTTGACCGACCCCTGGCCAGATGAAAATCTTCTCCAGGATGATGGCTCCACCAAACAAGGATGGGAGCTCGAAACCAATGAGAGTAATGGCAGGTAGCATCGCATTACGCAGCGCATGCTTGAAAATAACCGTACGTTCCTTCAATCCCTTTGCACGGGCTGTACGGATATAATCCTGACGAATAACCTCCAGCATACTTGTACGGAAATACCGCGTCAAACTACCTGTGCTAAGCATCGTAAGTACCATAACCGGCAAGAACATATGCCATGCAATATCGATCAGTTGATCCCATGTGCTTCCGTTCAGTCCCGAAGTCTTCATTCCGCCTACAGGAAACCATCCTAAATCCAAGGCAAAAAACTTGATAAGCAGGAGTCCGATAAAGAAAGACGGCAGTGACATGCACAAGAAAATTAGTAATGTGACGATTTTATCAAACAATGAGTACTGAAACTTTGCTGAGAACACGCCAGCAAAAGTAGCTATAATCCAACTGAAAATTAAACTAAAAATTGCTACAAAAAAGGAATTCCATACGTAGTTATTCATTACGGTTGTAACTGGTTGCTTGTGCACAAGGGAATCTCCGAGATTACCCTTTATCATATTGCCGACCCATGTAAGATAACGTTCTACAGGCGGCTTATCCAAACCATAAATTTCCCGAAGCTGAGCTGCTTTTTCAGCAGTCATCGTCGGGTTGTTCACTGCAGTGATATAATCACCTGGTACCAAAGATGATATTGCAAATATGATAATCGAGATCCCGATCAATGTCGGGATAATCTGCAGCAGCCTCCGGATAATGTACTGCTTCATAATATTCCTCCCGGCTTATAAGTGCATATGCCCAGCTCTTGCGAGCTGAGCATATGTTTCTTGATGCTATTGTTCAATTTCTGCTTTGTACAGATCAATTGCAAAGTTTTTGTAAGGCGTGATGTCAATGCCTTTCAATCTAGAGTTAATTGCCCACATATCACGTCTTTGGTAGATCGGAAGATCTGGAACGTCTTGGTTCAGAATCCGATATGCTTCCGCATAAGCCGCTTTACGCTCTTCCAGGTCAAAGGCGTTCAGACCTTTCTTCATAGCTGCATCATATTCAGGATTAGAATATCCGAGGTCATTTTGCTGTCCATCTGTGATATAAACCGTGGAGTCTGGATCCGGAGTCAAGCCCCAAGCAGCAAAGAACATTTCGAACTCGCCTTTATCCTTCTTATCCATGATTGCGTTAAAGTCCAAAGTTTCAGCTGTTAATTTTATGCCCAGATCTTGGTAGTTCTTTGTCATAATCGGAATCAGTGCATCAATTACCGGGTTGTCAGCCGTTGCAGAGAAATGAATCTCGAATTTCTTGCCGTCTTTCTCGCGGATACCGTCAGCACCTGGAACCCAGCCTGCTTCATCAAGAAGCTGCTTTGCTTTCTCCATGTCAAACTCGTACGGCTCAATGCCTTCATTCGTGTAAGCCCATGATTCGCTCGATTGTGGAATATTGATTACATTCGCATATGGACCATAGATGATTTCAACAATTTCAGCACGATTCAAACCGTAGAGCAAAGCCTGACGAACTTTTTGATCTTGAAACTTAGGATCTTTATGGTTCAGCGCTACATAGCCGTAACCATTGTATGGGAACATATTATAATCCAAGAAGCCCATTAGCTTCACAGCTTCTACGTTATCCTCGCTAACGGATACCATATCCATATCGATTTCACCGGATTGGAACATAGCCAATTTGGTTTCATCAGTTGTAGTTTTGTAAATGACATTCTTGATTTTTGGTGCGCCCAAGAAATAGTTAGGATTAGCTTCTAAAACTACCTCTTGTCCAGGAGAGTAGCTTTTCAGTACATATTGACCACTGCCGATTGGTTTGGAATGCAGGTCTTTCATGTACTCCAGGTTGCCGTGCTTGTAATCTTTGCCGTAGTAGGATTCCGGAACAAAAAACACAGTACCCAGATTATCCTTAGTCATTGCATTTGCTTCTGTAACTTCGATTTCAACGGTATGGTCATCAATGACTTTAATACCGGAAATCTCGTCAGTTTTACCATCGTAATACTCTTTTCCACCTTTAACGTTAACGGAGAGAATATCGGATTGACCGTCGTAACTCTTGTCATGTAAAACTTTCATGGCGAAAGCATAGTCTTTTACAGTAACCGGTTCGCCATTAGAGTATGTCACACCCTGCTTCAATTTGAACGTGTATTTCAATTTGTCTTCGGATACTTCAACGCTCTCAGCCAGGCGATTATTGTAAGTGCCATCCCCGTTCAGAGAGAAGAAGCTGTCAAAAATGGCGTCTACAACGTAACGGTCATACGCAGTCTGCCAGTAGAATGGGTTGAACACCCCTTTAGGGGCTGTCATACCAACGATCAGCGTATCTTTGCGAGCCAGAGCATTTGCCGGGTTCGCGGAAGGATCCTCAGCCTCGAAATAACCTTGGCTCTCGTCCTGTCCTTCAGCTGGCGGTTCTGTTTCTTTGCCTTCGCCTTCGGCAGGTGGAGTCTGCTCAGTTTGCGTGTCCCCTTGGTTTGGTTGTTCTGCTGTCTGACCGCCGCCGCACGCTGCAAGAACCAAAATGGCCATGAGCATGATGGCAAGCAGTAACGACATTCTCTTCTTCATGCTAATCCTCCTCTTAAAATATAATGATGCTATAAATTATCAGGACGAATATTGAAATCATCCTTAAATAATTTCGGCCTCGGATCGGACTCGTGGATGTCAAAGCATGATGTGAAATCCGCTGAAAGATTTACAGAAAATATACCAATGGTCAATTAGTGCCAAAGTCTCTAGCAAAATCTTCTTGCCTATAAAATTAATGTTATGATACGTGTAAAATTAGGTAACGTCAATTACTTTTTTTCAAATTTCTCAAAAAACATGTTTTTAAGGTCATTTTCGGGGTTAATAAATACTTTTAATCGCTTACTTTACCCTTCGTTTACTGAAAACGCACGTAATTTCAAGTTCATTTTACATTTTATAGATAATGTTATATATACGCTTTTGACGGTTGTGTAAACTTATATTACACGAAAATATAAAATTACCCAATATCCGATTCAACACCCTGTAACCATCTTCTTTTCTGTCAAAAATAAGTCAGAAAACATTCCATAGATGATGAAATAATCCGTGATAATATAGTTGGACCTATTTCCGATGTTAAATATTGTTCTCCACTAACCAAGCAGGGCTAGGAACATAGGCCGTCCGAAGTTGTTCCATCATCGCCCGCCTCAACAAAAAACAACCCGGGATCGGTTCCCGGATTGTTTCGATTGCTGCAGTTCATACCGTTTGAACATGCACATGAAAGACTTCATACTTACGAACTAAACGCTTTTCACCCATGCCCGCTTCAAATCCATCTCCTCGATGCACTGCTGGTGGTCATGAGAATCATCGGCAATCAACGGCGTGACCGGATATATCCGCATCGAACCCCGGTATGCTCCAAGCAGTGGTTGCAGTGCACGCACTCCCTTTAGCTCTGGATCCAACCACTTCTCCATGCTTTCCTCCGACAATATCGCAGGCATACGCGCGTCGAACTCCCGGATCGCCTCGTTCGCTTCCGTCATAAGCACCGTGCAGGTTCTCATTTCAACACCTCTTGCATCCCGCCATGTTTCATACAATCCGGCCATGCCAAAAATCTCGTTGCTTCCAACCACGGTCCGAACGGCATAGCTTCGCTTCCCTACGGTTCTCCAGTAATACAAACCATTGCAGGGAATGATACACCGACGTGTATCGACGGCTTTACGGTAAGTAGGATTCTGATCCACCGTGATCAAATCCGCATTCACCGCGTCCTTTCCCCAGTAAGGGACCAGTCCCCAACGATACTCGTCAAGTACCCGATCTCGTCCCTCCTGGACTACCACAGGCACAGTCTGCATCGGGCTGATATTGTAGCGGCTCTTATAGTAATACATCACGCGACTGATTCCAAAATAGCTGTTCACTTCTTCAAGGCCGGCGGAAATGGAATACCGTCTGCACATAGACATACCTCCTTTTCCTTTTAGCATCTGGATAAATGAGGTTGAATATGCATCATTCGACGGTCGCTTCATTTCTTCCATATGATGTCCGATTGTATTCTAGGAGTGGACAGGTAATTTGAGGACACCATTTATGAATTTTATGGAAAATCTCATTTCACTTTCTTTTGATTTAATGAATAACCAAGGGGTCTTTTTATGTATACTCTCAATAGACATCCTTGTTCATAAAACCGTCTTTGCTGGTTTATGCCTCCTGTGCCTTCGATATAAGTTTCTCTAAATGAGGTGCCATTGTAATTGGCCATTTGGTTTTTCCATGCTCTATATTAGTACATATATAATAGAAGGAATTTTTTTAAAGACACAAAATAATCTCTGCATCTCACTACAAATCTTCAGCCATACGAAACCACCATTTGGGGAGGATGTATTTCACTCAATAGACACTGTCCTCTATCAATAGACACTATTTCATACTTTAAAACTGGAAAGCTTTAGTATACCCTCGCGTCACAAAAGCAATTCATGAAAATTATGTCTTCTCAGAGAAGACAAGATTCCTCCGAAAAGACATGCTGAACTTGTTCGGTATTCCTAATGCAGAATAAAATTATTTCATGATTGCGACGAATATTCCGGAAAAATGTCTAACTACTCAGAAGCATGATCGTGTTACAAGACGAACGAGTATCCGCAACGTCACTTGAATAGATGCAGGCCGTGATCGATCGGAGTCGAACATAACAAATACAAATACAAATAATAATACAGATAATACAAGTCTCTGTACGGTCATCCCTTCGTTCCAAGAATGCTGGCCCATTAAGCCTCGGCTTATCCCTGAGGACAAGGAGCCCAACTTAATCAACACAGAGGCATTATTTTGGGGGAGGTTCCGAGACAACAGCCGAATGGGTACCCGAACAAAAAAAGCGGCCCAGCCTATCAAGGCTGAACCGCTTCTGTAACCGAATTACTCGGTTGTGTATGGAAGCAATGCGATTTGACGGGAGCGTTTGATCGCAATCGTCAGAGCACGCTGATACTTCGCGCTGGTACCTGTTACACGACGAGGCAGAATTTTTCCGCGCTCGCTGATGAATTTCTTGAGCAGATCGGTATCTTTATAATCAATGTGAGTGATCTTGTTCACAGTGAAGAAACATACTTTACGACGCTTGTTGCGGCCGCCGCGGCGTGCCGGTCTTTTGTCGTTGTCTCCGCCTTCTCTTTGTTTAAAAGCCATGCGTTGTCAGTCCTTTCCGTATTAAAATGGCAAATCATCATCCGAAATATCGATCGGTTTTCCTTCATCGGAAAAAGGATCCTGATTGTTGCGCGAGAAGTTGTTGCCCCCGCGGTTTCCGCTGCCGCTTCCTCCGCCGAACGATGACTCCTCACGGTTTCCGCCGCCTCCGCCTTCACGGTTAGACTCCAAGAAACGAACATTATCGGCAATGACTTCGGTGACGTATACACGCTTACCTTCGTTATTCTCGTAATTCCGCACTTGAATGCGCCCTTCTACGGCCGTCAACCGGCCTTTACGCAGATAGTTGGCACAAGTCTCCGCAAGCTGTCTCCAGGTCACGACCGGAATGAAATCCGCCTCGCGCTCCCCGCCTTGTCCGGTAAACGGACGATCTACAGCAAGTGTAAATTGTGTGACAGCGACTCCTGAAGGCGTATATCTAAGCTCCGGGTCCCGAGTCAGTCGGCCAATCAAAATGACACGGTTCAACAATCCAATCCCCTCCTTTAGAACGAAATCAATTACAAAGACTTCTCGTATTAAGCAACGTCGTTCGTGATGAGATAACGAATAACTTCGTCAGAAATCTTCATGAGACGCTCAAGTTCTGCTACAACATCTGGTGTTGCGTTGAAGTTAACCAGAACGTAGACGCCATCACGGAATTTCTTGATCTCATACGCAAGGCGGCGCTTACCCATTACTTCGTGCTTCGTAATTTCTCCGCCGTTGGAGATGATGCCTTGGAATTTTTCGACTGCAGCTTGAACAGCTTCTTGTTCAATGTCAGGACGAATAATGTACATCACTTCATATTTGCGCATATATTTCCACCTCCTTATGGACTTCGGCCCCCAATCTAAGTTGAGAGCAAGGAGCGAGCCTAACTCGCACCATAATACTATACCAGAACGGATGATCGGATGCAAGTTTCTTTTCCCTTATCGCAGGCTGCTCCCTTTTCGGTTTTCTTGAGGTCTCTTCCCTATTTTTCCGTGCTTATCTCACTTTACCTGCCATGCATTCCGGCCTTCCGGCACATGCTAACAAATGCAGTCCATCCAATACGTTAAGGGAGGGTTCCATGATGGGAGAACAGACTGAATTCCGCGGAGGAGATAAGGCTCCGAACAACGGCATCTATATGGAAGTCGGTGTAAGAGACCACATAATGGGGATCGAGAATCCGCGTCAGATTAAAATGGAAAAAGGCGACACATTCCCGGAAACGCAAAATGATGACCGAGTATGGCTGAATAAGCGCCGGGTTCAACCTAAGTAAACAAGTACATCCTGCCCCAAGCCCGCAAACGACTAATTCCACCGCTTGCGGGCTTTGCCAGCTTTGTTGACGAAATTATGGTGCAGCAGCTTAGTACAACAGCCAACTGCATTGCGCGCCTAGCCAAGCATGGAATAGGATCCGCTCAAATGTTGTTGATCCACTTTGTTTTTTGGTATATTTTCCCATCCATGCAGATTTGCATAGGAATCCGTCTTCCTGCACATATTATCATCAGGCGGTGCATGAGAGAGGTGTGGTTCCGTTGGACGTTGCAGCTGAACGACGCAGAATGGTTTCTGATATTCACACGTATTGCAAGCGGAGGACATAAGCGAACTGGCTTGACCTGATGGACAAGTTTTAGCTGTTGTCGATGGTTTTGCAGCATGTGTTGATGAGATGAGGATTCCAAAATCACAAGCACCGCCTACCCAGAAGGAAGGACCCGTATGGGTCCTTCTTTTTTAATGCTGTTTGTGCCCATCCTGTCATGCTAAACATGGTTATAACCGTCTCTTCGTTCTGCCTGGTCTCAAAGCAAGGAACCTGAATCCGGAGTTATGGATCTCCAACTGGATTGGAATTAAACTCGGCATTGTACTCGGATCGCGGCATTCGGAATTCGGTCTATCATAGGAATGGCAAATGGGCGTGATTCAGGAAATGTCATTGCGTGCCTTTATCAAAAAAACACCCTCATCACGATCGGGAGACAATCCCTGTTCATGGTGAAGGTGTTCTGTTATGCAGTGATTCTTAGATCGCCTGCCTTATGTACCACTAATTCCTCTATATTCATAACAGCGGAGCTTGAATATAGTTGGTGGCGGAAAGGGTGGGATTCGAACCCACGCACGCCTTGCGACGCCTAGCTGATTTCGAGTCAGCCCCCTTGGGCCTCTTGGGTACCTTTCCACAGCAGAATTGATTATATCATGAAAATAAGGCTTGGTCAATACCTGTTCTTATCCAATCCTGAAACACCGATCCAATAGCCATTTAACCCTAAAGAGGCGGAAGGCGCGAAATGGTTACGCCTCCTCTGCCCCTTCCTGCTCCTGAGCTGACCTCAGCACCTTCTTCATATTTTTCTCGAATTTGGCTCTCGGTATCAGCACACTATGCTGGCACTTCGTACACTTGATCCGGATATCCATCCCCATGCGGATAATTTCCATCTCATTATTCCCGCAAGGATGCGGCTTCTTCATCTGTACGATATCCCCTAACTGAAATACCTTACGCTCCATCGCTACCGCTCCTCCGTAATCAATCACATTTTATCTATTATATATCATCGGATGCCGACATGATCAAGCTTGGGCCCGTTCCTGACCTTTATCCCGAGCTTCAATGGCTTGCTTAATATCGGTTAAAATCCGCCGTTCGACCGTTTCCCGCGCATTCGGATTACATTCAGCAGCAATGCGCACCACATACTCGGAGGTGCTCAGCGATTGGATTCCCAAAACATCCGGCGTTCCCTTAACATCCGGACACCGGTCCATAATATTGCTGAGTGCAGCCTGAATGAGTGCGATTGTGTCTTGTAGCTGCTGTTCGTTCTTCACCGGCAGATCGACGACGGCGAGGGAATTGGAGAGGGAAAAGTTCGTAACGCTCGTGATTAATCCGTTTGGAATAATATAAATTTCTCCGTTGAAGCCTCTTACGCGTGTCGTGCGCAAGCCAATAACCTCTACCGTCCCCCGGTATTCTCCGCTCTTAATGACGTCCCCTACGGCAAACTGATCCTCGAAAATAATGAAGAACCCGGTAATAACGTCCTTCACCAAGCTCTGAGCACCAAAACCGATTGCAAGGCCCAACACACCGGCACCGGCCAATAGCGGACCAAGCTTGAATTGGAACTCCGCCAGAATAATCAGGATCATGACAAAGTTACATACAAACGAGGTTACATTTTTCAGCAGCTCCCCTACCGTTACAAACCGCCTTGCATTGACTTGGATCCGGCTTTTTTCCTGTCTTAGCAGAAACCGATCGATCATTTTATAAACAATACGTATGACGATCCGAGTTAGGATGAAGATGATGATGACCCGGATAGCGGACGAAAGAATGTGCATCCACATCACTTCATTCGTTAACCATGCCCAAATCTGATCTTTCAACTGCAATGCCTCCTCTCCCATTTGCTCAAAATTTTCTGGATCAGCTGGATTCTCTACCAGATAGCCCATTGCCTTCATTCGTTATTTCCTCCCTAATCTTCGATGTTCACATAAATCTGGTTGTCATTGAGAGCAAATATTCCTCTGATCTCCACTTGCTCCCGCCTAATGATTTCTTGAACCTCATTTAACGCATCAGGCGGAAATTGAATCGACAATGCGCATCCTGCGGTAATTTCCTTCGGGGTCGGAAACAAATCAATTTCGATATCCGCATACTCCAGCAGCATCTCGGCACGCAGCGCCTGCTGGGTGGAATCAAAAGCAATCAGCATGGCATCCCCCACGGCTTTATCCCTCCCTCCATCATTCAGGCCTTGTATTCAACCACCCAGCCGTTTATTCACTTCCTTACCTCTCTTCCTTCGCTTCCCACTCTATTACGTAAGCCTCTGCCCTCTATTATTGTATTGCCACCATCTAAGAGATTTATATACGATTCTCACCTTTAACATGAAGCCAAGCATTGAGCCGTTGAATGGCCGAGCCTTTCCCCGTTAAGCCTGGTTTTGGGATTTTGAAAAGGACCCGTTCTTAATATTTCATGGCATCGCAAAGTATAAAAACAGTCTTTCATCCATATACTGATACTACCAAATGCAGACGAAAGGAAGATTCTATGAACAGGCTATCTAAAATAACGTCTCGTTCTGATACCCCGAGCTTGAAAATATCCCATACCGATCCTGATATTCACTCTGCCATTATTCATCGCTTGCTCTTCCATCTGTCGGATGTCCGCGTCCAACAAAGGCCGCTTGTCATTGTCTGCATCGGCACCGACCGTTCAACCGGCGATTGCCTTGGACCTCTAGTCGGTACCTCTCTGGCACGTTATAATAGTCCGTTGTTCCATCTATACGGTACATTGGACGAGCCTGTCCACGCCATGAATTTGAAGGAAACACTGACTGCAATCTATGAGAAATTCGACAACCCCTTCGTCATCGGCATCGATGCCTGCCTTGGCCAATCCTCCAGCGTCGGATCGATTCAGGTATCGGATGGACCGCTCAAACCTGGTGCCGGCGTGCATAAAGAATTGCCGCCGGTTGGCGATATCCATGTAACTGGCATCGTCAATGTCGGCGGCTTTATGGAGTACTTCGTATTACAGAACACGCGTTTAAGCTTAGTCATGCGGCTGTCTGATATCATTGCAACCTGTCTATTTGCCGGGATCAAGGAATGGCATCGTTCTACCCTTCTTGCAGCGCAAGAGTAAGTGCCTCTTTCTCCTCCGGAGACAATGGATATTTGGATTGTCCGTCTTTGAGCGGCTTGGCATACACATACGAGCTCTCCCGGTTATGAAGGCCGGTCAGAACAATCCCTTCCTCTTGATCGCTAACAATAGCCAGGGAGAAGCTCATTTCGTTTCCACGTTCTCCATATGCATTATAGCGAACAATGCCAACCCGTGATTTCATTCCTTTCAGCTTTCGGTTAATCGAATCGAGCATTTTCTGGTGATCGGCATGGCCCTCTTCAATTTCATCCATTTGTACCTTCAATTGAACCAGCAAGCTTTCCAGATCCTCGACTCCGCTCCCTGCCATCATAGCATCATAACGGCGACGCATCCCCCGAAGCTTTGCCCCTTGAACGATGACCGTAATCCATAAGATCAAGATGATCATGATCATTAAGACGACAAACCAATGCAGCTGTTCCATGATCAATTCATTTAATTCAGTCATGCTTTCTTCCTTCCTCTTCTCCATCTTGATCTCTATACTCAGCCATGAATTTCCGCCATAGCCTGAAGCATAAGGCTAATTTCCTCCGGACGGGTCGTTATACCGACACTCGCCCTAACTGCACCCATCCGATCCGTGCCTGCTGCCATATGCGCAAGCGGTGTACAATGGTAGCCGGAACGAACGGCTATCCGGTATTCCCGATCTAATCGAAAAGCTATTTCCGAAGCGCTGTATGTATCCGATACGAATGCCACAATTCCGGTTCGCGCTTCCCCCTGCCCCGGTCCAAGTATCCGAATCGATGGCAGTGCAAGCAGCCCCTCCATCAACACCTGTGTAAGCTCCCATTCATGCTGGTATATCTGCTTTGGCGTCAGCTCCTGTACCTTATGCACTCCAGCCTGAAGGCCTGCGAAGCCGACGGTATTCGGAGTCCCCGCTTCGTACCGATCCGGACGAATGGTCGGCTGTTCCAGCGCCTCCGATTGGCTACCCGTCCCTCCATGCAGAAGCGGCTCCAGATCAATATCAGGCGACAGATACAGCCCTCCTGTCCCCTGCGGACCGAGCAGCCCCTTATGTCCGGGGAAAGCGAGCATCCCGATATTCATGTCCTCTACATGAATATCCAGCACACCTGCACTTTGGGCTGCATCTACGAGAAGGACAGCACCTTTCTTCTTCGCAAGCGCCCCTAACTCTTCCAATGGAATAATAGAACCGAGCAGGTTGGAGCTGTGACTGCAGACGATAAGCCTCGTATTTGAGCGAAAAGCCGACTCCACCTCCTGCAGCCTCAACTCTCCTTTTTCATTAACCGCCACGTAGTCTACCTGCACTCCCCGTGTTCGCTTCAAATATTCCAGCGGGCGACGCACGGAATTATGTTCGATCATCGTTGCAATCACGTGATCTCCTTCTCGCAAGTATCCTTTAATCGCTAAATTCAGCGCCTCTGTCGTATTGGATGTGAGCACGATGTCATTAGGATTTTTAACTCCGAACAAAGCTGCCAATGCCCTTCTAGTCCCATACAACACACGAGAAGCCTTCACCGCCATGGCATGACTCCCCCGTCCGGGATTGGCCGCAGCCTCCTCCATCGACACTCTCATTGCTTCCAACACTTCGGGAGGTTTCGGCCATGATGTTGCTGCATGATCCAGATAAACGATTGAGTCCACGTTCGCCGCTCCTTCTCAACCCGAAGTTACGTTTCTTTGAAACCCTTGCTCTCCCTCAAATCAAACACATTAGCCTTGACCATTCAACCACAATGTTCATAACTATACTCGTCACACTTTTCCATACGAGCCCAGCGATTCACCTAAGACCTTGCTTCCCACGAACAAATTCTCGCCTTTTCTTTACAGTAAGAAAATTCACATCATTGCATTCGTTCTAATAGGGTTAAACAAAGACATATCTATTTCCCGCTCCGGGAACATCGACATGTCTTTGGTTTTAAGCACGACAACGCAACGATTCTGTTGCACGTCCTCTCGATCTTACGGGCGCTCACCTATTATACAGGATCCTGCACCTGAATTATTTGCAATTTTGATAACTATTACCGAATTATTGGAGCATCTCCAGCAAGCGTTCCAAGTCCTGTTTGCTGTAATAATTCAGTTCGATTTTCCCCTTATCTTTGTTATGCTTGATTTTCACCGTCGTCTTGAACCTTTCTCTCAAGCTTTCCTCAAGATGGTCAATATACGGATCTTTCTTCTTCGTTTTAACCTTACTCTTGTCAGCCGGTTTACGATCCAGGTTCTTAACGGCCTCCTCCAATTCGCGGACACTCCACTCCTGTTCCACGCATTGCTTAGCCAGCTGCTTCACAAGCACCGGATCTTTAATTCCGACGATCGCTCTTGCGTGTCCCATTGACAATGTTCCACGTGAAACATTTTCCTTCACTTCCTCCGGAAGAGACAGCAACCGAAGAAAGTTGGCGATATGCGAACGGGATTTACCGACCTTTAGCGACAGCTCCTCTTGCGTTAAGGAAAATTGTTCCATCAGCCCTTGATAAGCCACTGCAATTTCCATCGCGTTCAGATTCTCCCGCTGCAGGTTCTCGATCAATGCTATTTCCATTACCTGCTGATCGCTGAATGAACGGACTACGGCAGGAATGGTCGCTTTGCCGCAATATTGAGATGCCCGGAACCGACGCTCTCCGGCGATGATTTCGTATCCCTTTAAAACACTGCGTACAATAATCGGCTGTATGACACCATGCTGCCGGATGGACTCTGCCAATTCCTGAATAGCTTCATCGTTGAACGTCTTGCGCGGCTGGTACGGATTCGCTCGCAACTGAGTCAGCGGAATTTCCACAACCTTGTCATCCTCATGAATAGACAAAGAAGGAATAAGCGCATCCAGCCCTTTTCCTAAACGTTTACTCATACGAGATCACTTCCTTTGCCAGCTCCAAGTATACTTCCGCTCCCTTTGAACGAGGATCATAGGTCATGATCGATTGTCCGTGGGATGGCGCTTCACTCAAACGAACATTTCTTGGAATAATCGTACTGTACACTTTCTCTTGAAAATACTTCTTCACTTCTTCAATAACCTGAATGCCGAGATTGGTCCGGGCATCCAGCATCGTCAACAGCACACCTTCGATCTTCAGCGATGTATTCAGGTGTTTCTGAACGAGACGAACCGTATTCAGCAGCTGGCTGAGCCCTTCCAAAGCGTAATACTCACACTGAATCGGAATAATGACCGAATCGGCTGCCGTCAACGAATTAATCGTCAAAATCCCGAGCGATGGCGGGCAATCAATGAGAATATAATCGTATTGGGGTTTGATCAGCTGCAGCGATTTCTTAAGACGCACTTCACGGGAGATCGTGGGAACCAGCTCAATCTCCGCGCCAGCCAATTGAATGGTTGCCGGTATGATGTCGAGCCCCTCTACGTTCGTCCCACATATAGCGTCCTTCGGGTGTACTTCATTGATGATAATATCATAAATGCAATTTGCAACATCGGCTTTATTAATACCAACCCCGCTTGTCGTGTTGCCCTGGGGGTCTATATCCACCAAAAGCACCCGTTTGCCTAGCGTAGCCAATCCAGCTCCCAGATTGACGGAAGTCGTCGTTTTGCCGACACCGCCCTTTTGATTTGCTATGGCAATAATTTTAGACACTCATTTCACCTCAATGTAGGAAGACTCTTCTAAGTAGTCGCAATAGATGATACACAGCCCGAGAGCCGGATATAGATCATATGAACATCCCCAAATCAATAAGCAGATCCGGGTCATTCATCGATGGAAAAAAAGCAATACAGATATACAAGCTTTTCATCTTTAAACGAAAGCTGTATTTCCGGCTGTGGATGATACCGTTCAATAACGACAAGATTCAGCCCTCCTGAATCGGAAGGTTGAATATTGCCGGCATCATTTTTTTATATTGGATATAACGCTGATAGTTTCGAAAATTCATAAACGACCAATATGAGGGTGCCAGCGAAACGTAAAGGGCTTACTTTCGACTTGAACCGAAATCATCCCGGAATGCCCCTATTCCATTAACGCTTAAGTCAATGAAACAAAGATCAACAAGCCTCGGATTCAAACACCTCGTTTATGCTCAATAGAAAAAGCGGCACGATGCATACCGCCTTTACACCCGATTAACGTTTAGGTATTTTGATCACGATTTCATAATGATCTTCATGATCGTTCTCTGTTGTCTTGATGGCCATGCCTGAGCCTGAAACCATATCAATCGATTGACGGATCGTATTCAGTGCTAGACGAACGTCCTTGCTATAGGAGATCCGTTTGGCCTTCTTCATCGTTGTTACCTCTTTATAGAAGGCAATGCGCGCCTCCGTCTGTTTCACATTCAGTTCCTTGGTGATGATCTCATCCAACACCTTCAGCTGGGTTTCCTCGTTGTCCAAAGAAAGCAGTGCACGCGCATGGCGCTCCGTGACTTTACGTTCCATTAATGCTGCTTTGACCGGTTCCGGCAGCTGCAGCAGACGGATTTTGTTAGCAATCGTCGACTGGCTCTTGCCAAGTCTCTGCGCCAAGCTTTCCTGTGTTAATTGATGAAGGTCGATCAGCTTCTGATAAGCAACGGCCTCTTCAATTGAAGTAAGCCCTTCGCGCTGCAAATTCTCGATCAGGGCAATCGATGCTGCCTGAGAATCGTTGAACTCCCGAACAATAGCCGGAATCGTATCCAGACCCAGCTTCTTAACCGCACGCCAGCGGCGTTCCCCGGCAATGATTTCATACACGCCGTTACGGACCCGGACAACGATCGGTTGAATCACTCCATGGGTTCTAATCGTCTGGAGCAACTCATCAATTTTCTCATCATCAAATATCGTCCGCGGCTGGTATGGGCTGCTGACAACCTCGTTGACCGGGATTTGTTTCACTTCATCCCCTTGGTTACGCTCTGCCGCCAAGCCAAACAACTTCGAAAATTGTTCTTTCATTCCGTATATTACCACCTAATTTCATGATAGCATGGATGAGCCCCCGACAATCATCAGAGCCGGCAAATACCGGCAGGCAAACTACCGCCCTGCAGTTTACACTGCTAGCCTCGGCACCCCATATCCCCTATATGTGGAAGCCGCTTATGTAGTAATAGAGCCAGGCATTTCCCTGCAAAAACATACTTCATGCAAATTGAGAACCAACGCCATCATCATCTTCACTGGGCGCACTTCTCTGAAAAGCCGCATTCAACACGACTAATTCTTGAAAGATACAACAGGAGGTAATATCATGATGTCATTACATTGAATATCTAACAAGAATAGATCTATACCTCTACTCGTGCAGCAAACCATCGTGAATAGGACCGCCTTCAACAAATGGACATCGCTGTCTCAACAGCTATTTTCCGTCGCTGTGTGGTAGCCGTTCGTCTGCACGAAGCAAGGATGGGCGAATCACCTTGATCGAACCTTTCGGTGCCCATCAAAGAACGGGCTAAGTCAGCCCGCCTGCTTGTATAATGCTACGATTCTATTCTACCACTTTTTGTTCTATAACTCTATTCTCCAAAATCACCTTTTTTCCTGCATTTCTCGTTTTGATTAGCACTCATTTATGTGAAATCTCACAAAACAATAACACTCATACCTTCCTATTTGAATAAAGGCTTAGTCGGTTTTTATCCTAAGTGATTGGTAAGGTAGATTCATAGTTTTTGTGAATTTCTTCATAAGTAGAAGGCTCGTTCCTCTACAATGGGTTTTCCCAAAAATGTTCCATGCCGACTGCGTAATACCCGCCATGCCATTTAAGGCTGGAAATGGGCGTCAGCCATCACGCATGCAAATAGGTTTTGCTTTGGTAAAGCAACATGCTATCAGGCTTGAAATTTTATGCTTTATACTCCTATCCTTCATACTTCATTCTTCATTCTTCATACTTCATTCTTCATACTTCCTGCGCCAAGTTAGTCACCTTATTTTTGCCGATGATCAACTCCACTCCCTCCCTATCAAATGTTTCACGTGAAACATTTGCATAATTTCTACCAACTAGCGGATCGTAGTCACTTTTATAAGCTCTTGGAGAGCACGCTAGTGCATGCGAACCAACAAAGTCTAGAATTTAAAAACAGAGTCTGCCCATGGCCTTTTATAACCGCAAATTCCATGAAAGCAATTAATGTATAGGGTTTAACTTGAACAGATTCTCGAGCTGATGGCCCAGCATGGCCGCTTCTCATCGAATGCGTCGGTTCCGGCCGTTCAACCGGCGATTGTCTTGGGCCGTTAGTCGGAACGTCTCAGGCACGTTAGAATAACTCGTTGTTTCATGGATTATGGATCTCTAACCAACTGATCTGTAACTGACTACTTTAATGATGATTTATAGCTGGTCTTATAATTGATCTTGCAGCTAAGCTAGCAACTGATTTTGCACTAGCTGTTCTTACAATTGAGGATACGGGGTGTGAAAATATGCTGTGTGAAATCGGTATATATAAAATAATGACTCTTGGTATGTGGCGGCACACCAGATTATAAAACGCCAAAAAATACATCCTTGGATCCTTAAATCCTTGATTTGTTCTATATCATACCATGGCACAAAAAAAGAAGGACCCGCCTTGGGTCCTTCTTTACATTTACCTTCACGGATGCCGTCTGATCGATGCTGCAAATTTCACGTCATCAATAATGTGACTATGCCCCTGCAACTTGACCAACCATCCAATCCAATAAGCAAACATCTCTGATCATCGCTTTGGGCATGCCCAGCATGCAGCAAGACCTCTTAGAGCGGAGATTTGGCCGCTGTCCCCGCTTTGCGCGGGTATTTGGCCGGGGTAGCGCCCTTCTTGTCGATAATGACGATGTGGCGGTCCGATTCCTCGATCGGAAGCGAGAATGAGTAGATCTGGTCCAGGGAGCCTCTTAGCTCTTTCAGGCTGCGAGCTGCATCCTTGACTTCCTCTGAGGGGTCGCTGCCTTTCATTGCCGCGAACCTCCCTCCCACCTTCGTAAACGGTAGGCAGAATTCATTCAGCACCGCCATACGAGCTACTGCTCTGGCAGTAACCAGGTCGAATCCGTCCCGGTATCCCTGCTTGCGGGCTACCTCTTCCGCCCGGCCGTGGATCAGTTCAACCTGCTCCAAGCCCAACGTCTCCACCACATGCCTCAAAAAGGTGATGCGCTTATTAAGCGAATCTACGATGGTCAGCTTCAAATGGGGGAACGCGATTTTGAGCGGAATCCCCGGGAAGCCTGCACCGGACCCGATATCGGCCATATTTCCGATGTCGGGCATCTTTACGTAGAACGCGAGCGTAAGCGAGTCGTAAAAATGCTTGGTATATACTTGATCCCGCTCAGTGATCCCGGTCAGGTTCATCTTCTCGTTCCATTCCACTAGCAGCTCATAATATTGCTCAAACTGATGAAGCTGCCGATCATCTATCGCGATGCCTTGCTGCTGCAGCCGTTCAACAAATGACTTCTGGATATCGTCCATACCTTATCCTTTCGCTGCGGTTACCCGGTTATAGTGCTCAAGATACACAAGCAGTATCGAAATGTCCGCCGGTGTGACGCCACTGATCCGGGATGCTTGCCCGATGGAGATCGGGCGGATTTTGTTCAGCTTCTGACGAGCTTCGATGGCCAAACCGTGAATATCATCGTAGACTATGTCTTCCGGAATCCGTTTCTTCTCCATCTTCTGCAGGCGCTCCACATGACCCAGCTGCTTCTCGATATAACCGGCATATTTGACTTGAATTTCAACCTGCTCCTTCATTTCCTCATCCAATTCAAAAGGAGACGGTGAAATCGACTCGATCATCGCAAACGTCACTTCCGGACGGCGAAGGATGGTGAGCAGATTGCTTCCGTCCTGGATAGAAGCCGAACCGGCTGCTTCCAGCATCGGATTTACCTCAACCGGCTTCACCTTTGCTTGACGGAGCCGCTCGATTTCCTGCTCGACCAGTTCTTTTTTGCGCAGGAAATTTGCATACCGCTCTTCCGAGATCAGGCCGATGTCATGACCGATTTCGGTCAAGCGCAGATCCGCATTGTCATGGCGGAGCAGCAAACGGTATTCGGCACGGGAAGTCAGCAAGCGATAAGGCTCATTGGTTCCCTTCGTCACCAAATCATCGATCATTACGCCGATGTATCCTTGCGAACGGTCCAGAATGACCGGTTCTTTCCCTTGCACTTTGCGGGCGGCATTTATGCCGGCCATAATCCCTTGCCCTGCCGCCTCTTCGTAGCCGGATGTTCCGTTAATCTGACCTGCCGTAAACAGCCCCGGAAGCTTCTTCGTCTCCAGTGTTGGCCACAGCTGCGTCGGAACGATCGCGTCATACTCAATAGCATAACCATTGCGCATCAATTCCACTTTCTCCATCCCTGGAATGGAACGGAGCATGGCCAGCTGTACATCTTCCGGCATGCTGGTGGATAGCCCTTGCACATAATATTCCTTCGTATTTTTGCCTTCCGGCTCCAGGAAAATCTGATGCTTCGATTTGTCGGCAAACCGAACAACTTTATCCTCAATCGAAGGACAGTAGCGTGGTCCGGTGCCTTCGATAAGACCCGAATACATCGGCGCACGGTGCAGATTATCATTAATAATTTGGTGCGTATCCACCGACGTGTACGTCAGCCAGCATGGAAGCTGCTCGTTATCCGACGATTTCGTTTCGTACGAGAAAAACTTAGGATTTTCATCGCCCGGTTGAATTTCTGTTTTGGAAAAATCAATCGTGTCCTTGTGAACCCGCGGAGGAGTTCCTGTTTTAAAGCGGACGAGGTCAAAGCCGAGCTCGCGAAGGTTCTCCGCCAGCTTCACCGATGGCTGTTGATTATTCGGTCCGCTCTCGTACGTCAGCTCGCCCATAATCACTTTGCCGCGCAGGTACGTGCCTGTCGTCACGACGACAGCTTTGGCGCGGTATTCCGTACCGGTCTGTGTCACAACGCCTACGCAGACGCCGTCTTCAACGATGAGGCGGTCAACCATGCCTTGACGAAGCGTGAGCTTCTCTTCCTTCTCGAGCGTTTCTTTCATCGTGTGCTGATAGGAGAATTTATCGGCTTGCGCACGCAATGCATGCACCGCCGGTCCTTTTCCTGTATTCAGCATCCGCATTTGAATAAAGGTTTTGTCAATATTGCGTCCCATTTCCCCGCCAAGCGCGTCAATTTCGCGAACGACATGTCCTTTGGCCGGACCGCCAATCGACGGGTTGCAGGGCATAAAAGCAACCATATCCAGGTTGATCGTGATCATCAACGTTTCGACACCCATTCGGGCAGACGCAAGCGCCGCTTCACAGCCGGCGTGTCCTGCACCGACGACAATAACGTCATACGTGCCTCCCATAAAACTCATGGCTAACCCTCCTATTCGAATATTGTTTTCATATATTAAAGCCTCCACCATGTCTGTGGATCAGCTTAGAACTTCTAAAAAAAACTACAACCTGCAGCTTATCGCTTATTATAGAAGAAAAACGATGGTAATGGAGACCAAGAATTGCGGAAGAATATCCGGTCACCCAAATCACCCACAACCTCCGGCTCCGCATTTTCCTTCCATTTCAACAAATCATCCTCTAGCGATTACTTGCCCAGACAGAACTGCGAGAAAATCTGGTCAATCAGCGAATCGCCAACGGCTTCGCCCAGGATTTCGCCAAGCTGCTCCCAGGCGAGCCGCACATCGATCTGGATCATATCGATCGGGATGAGCTGATCGGCCGCTTCATAAGCATCCTGAAGCGACTGCTTCGCTTTTTTCAACAGGGCAATATGCCGCACATTGCTGACATACGTCAAATCCCCGCCTTCGATTCGGCCGCTGAAGAACAAATTCGAGATGGCCTCCTCCAGCCGATCGATGCCCTCCTGTGCCTTCACGGACATCGGAACGATCAATTCATCCGGAACATACCGGTTCAGCACATCCTTATCGAGCTGAGACGGTAAGTCCATTTTATTCATAATGACGATACATTGTCTACCGCGTATTTGTTCCATCAATTCCAGTTCATCCTGATGCAGCGGCTCGCTGGCATTCAGGACGAGCAAAATCAAATCGGCCTCGTTCACCGCATGCCGGGAACGCTCGACGCCGATCTGCTCGACCACGTCCATCGTTTCGCGGATTCCGGCCGTATCCAGCAGCTTCAGCGGAATATTGTTGATCGTCACATATTCCTCGATCACGTCGCGCGTCGTGCCCGGAATATCCGTTACGATCGCCTTATTGTCTTGCGCCAGCGTATTGAGCAGCGAGGATTTCCCTACGTTCGGACGCCCGACAATCGCTGTCGTGATGCCTTCGCGCAAAATTTTCCCTTCCTGGGCCGTCTTCAGCAGCTTGTCGATCTCGCCCATCACTTGACTGCTCTTCTCTTTAATGAACTCTGCCGTCAAAGATTCCACGTCATGCTCGGGATAATCGATGTTCACCTCGATGTGGGCCAGGGTTTCCACCAGCGTATGACGAAGCTCCTTGATTTTCCGGGACAAGGTCCCCTCCACCTGCTTCAACGCCACCGAGAAAGCACGATCCGATTTCGAACGGATCAGGTCAATGACTGCCTCTGCCTGGGACAAATCGATACGGCCATTCAGGAAGGCCCGCTTCGTAAATTCCCCCGGCTCGGCAAGACGGATGTTCAGCTGCAGCAGCAGATCCATTACCCTTTTTACCGAGATGACCCCGCCGTGGGCGCTGATCTCAACCACATCCTCGGTCGTGAACGACCGGGGCGCCCGCATGACCGTAACAAGCACCTCTTCAAGATTCTCCCTGGTCTGCGGATCTACAATATGGCCGTAGTGGACCGTATGGGATTCCACCTGGCTCAGCTTACGCTTACTCTTAAATATACGCTCCACTTCCGTCACGGCGTCCGGTCCGCTGACGCGAATAATCGCGATCCCGCCTTCTCCGACGGCCGTAGAAATGGCTGCAATTGTATCGCTATACATGCTGTATTCACCTCTTTCTATTTAGAACGGGTGCAGATTCATACCCTATGCATTCTGCAACTCGCTGTATCTCCTCTTAGATAACGCCCTCCTCGGGCGTATAACGGCTGCACCAAGCTGTAGCTCGAACAATCGCCCGACTGATGCGCCCCAAAACTGTATCTTGGTAAAAAACAATGACTCCCTTTAACAAGCTTAAGGAGTCATTGATCAACATATACTCTTCTGATTAAGGCTTACGACGATTTCGGAGTGATGACCACTCTGCGATTCGGCTCTTCGCCTTTGCTGTACGTCTTCACGCCGCCGTGGGATTGCAGTCTGGCATGGATGACCTTCCGCTCTGCGGCCGGCATCGGCTCCAACACAATCTCCTTGCGGCTCTTCAGAACCCGTCCGGCAAGCCGGTCGGCCAGATCCTCCAGCGTCTTCTTGCGGCGTTCCCTGAAGTTCTCCGCATCCAGAACGATGCGAAGGTAACTGTCCGAATAACGATTCGCCACGATGTTCGCCAGATACTGAAGGGCGTCCAGCGTCTGGCCTCTGCGGCCGATCATCAGCCCGAGACCCGCGCCGGAAATATGAAGCGTCGTGAAATCTTTCCCCTTTTCCTGCTCGACCGAGATATCCAGCCCCATGGCCTGTCCCGTCTCGCGAAGGAAGCTGATGGCTTCCTCATAAGGGTCCTTCTTCGCCTCAGCGGCTTCCGTGCGGCTCTCTTCCATCGTTGCCACGGCGGATGGTGCCGGCGCGCTCGAGGCATGTGATACCTTCACCTCTGCGGCAGGTGCCGACTGATGGGACGAAGGAGTCATCGGATGGTGTGATTCGCCGCCGGCGCGTTCAGGCAGGAGCGTTAGTTCAACTTTCGCTTCCTTGACCCCGAACAGGCCCAGGAATCCTCTTGATGGCTGACTCAATATTTGAACCGATACACGATCCTGACTTACACCCAAGCGGGCCAGCCCTTGTGCGACAGCTTCTTCAATGGTTTTTCCTGTTGCGACGATTTTACTCATCTCGACTTTTTGGCTCCTTTCGAACCCTTTTTCCCGCCTTTATGACTGCTCTTGTTCCCGGATTTATTGCTCTTTTGACCTTGGGTCGCGCTGGCAACGCTTGCCGTTACAGCTGCCTTGTCATTGTTGCGGTACAAGAAGTAGTTCTGCACGATCGTGTACAGGTTACTGTAGAACCAGTACAGCGGAAGCGCAGCAGGAAACTGAAAGGACATGACAAAGATCAAAATCGGATACACGAACAGCATAAACTGCATCATCCCCATCTGTGGAGACGGGTTCATCTTCATCATCATCTTCGTTTGCAGATACGTCGTGGCTGCTGCCAATACCGGCAGGATGAACAGCTTGTCCGGCTCACCGAGCTGCATCCACAAGAACTCGTGCTCACGAAGAAGTCCATTATAGTAGATCGAATGATAGAGTGCGATAAAAATCGGCATTTGAACGAGCAGCGGCAAGCAGCCCGCCATCGGATTGACCTTGTTCTCCTGGAAAAGCTTCATCGTTTCCATCTGCATTTTCTCAGGATTGTCTTTATATTTCTCACGGATCTTCTGAACCTCAGGCTGGATCGCCTGCATGGCCTTAGAGCTTCTGACCTGCTTCAAGGTCAGCGGCAGGATCAATGTACGGACGATAAGCACCATTACAAGGACAGATAATCCGTATTCACCGTTAAACCATGTAGCAAACGTATCAAGTGCCAAGGTAAAGTAGTAAACAACGTTGCTCTGCCAAAAGCCGCCATTTTTCAAGTCTTCGATGGAACGCGTTTGGTCAGCTCCAGGCGCACAACCTGATATAACCGCCACTGCGAGTATTACAGCGGCGAGGAGGAACCATTTTCCTCGTCTTGTCTTCATGAACGACACTTCAAAACCCCTCTCTTCGCCATTGCCATTCCACGGTAAATCATAACATATTTATATGGACAAATAAACACAAGCGTTCAGCCCTTTTTCGGTTTCAAAAGCGAGGATTTCCGCAGAACATGCAGCACGCTTTTTTCAAGCTCCTGATACGACTTGCCTAGCGCTCCCTTTCGGACAATGAAGATCAAGTCGATATGCTCCACGATCTCATGCTGATGGTGCCGGACAATCTCCTTCACCACACGTCTCATCCGGTTGCGTACGACGGCATTTCCGATCTTCTTGCTGCACGATACGCCGACGCGAAACTGCTCTACCTCTTTTTTACGCGACCAATATAAGACAAACTGATGATTGGCAAAGGACTTTCCGTGCCGATATACCCGGCTGAAGTCCGCGCGGTTCCGTAAACGAAGTTTTCTATGCACAAGTCTCTCCCTGCCTGACCGATAATCAAATTCATTAATCGACATTCTCCGCCTCCGGGCATCGCTTCCTATATATATAGTATAGTCATGCCGGTACGACGGTAAACGCAAACAACATCACATACACGAAGGGCCTCCTAAGTGATCAAATACAGGTTGGCATTTACCCCACCCTTCATCAAACAGGAGATATTACGAAAAAAAGACCACCTCGGTGGTCTTCGGCACAGTATTAAGCGCTAAGTACTTTTCTTCCTTTTTGACGGCGGCTAGCCAATACTTTGCGTCCGTTCTTCGTGCTCATTCTTTTGCGGAAGCCGTGCACCTTCTTGCGCTTGCTCACATTCGGTTTGAATGTTGGTCTCATGATCTAATGCACCCCCTTACAGGAATCTCTCATACGTATTTTAAGATTAAACGTCTACCGACGCACTTTCACGGAAGACAGACCGCCAAGTCGTCGTCCATCGACGCATCTCTTGATAACAGACCGCAGTAATTGCGGATGATGTCCTTTATCTTCACAGAAAATGCCTTTTTACATTTAATCACGATCAGGACTAAAAGTCAAATCAAACTTTGCCTTTTTAGGGAAGCTTAAGTTTTCCACATGTAGCGTTTATTGCTAGTTTTGATTTATCCACATGGGGATAACCTATTGAAACCGTCTGTGAATAGAACTATCGGCGTTTTTCGGACCTTGATCGGGCGACGCCTCGCCGGTTTACACCGGCGCCATAAAGGAGTAGTATAAATAATTGAATTTAAGTTGTATACAAGTATACATCTAAGAAGGAGCTGCATCATATTATGAAAATAGGCATGATCGGCCTTGGGAAAATGGGTCTCAATCTGGTCCAGAACCTGATTCATCATCAGCATGAGGTCGTCGCGTACGATTTGAATGCCGATCTGGTGAGCAAGGCTGCCGGTTATGGGGCCGAAGGCACCGCTTCGACTGAAGAACTGGTGGCGAAGCTGGATTCGCCCCGTATCATATGGATGATGGTTCCTGCCGGTAAGATTGTGGATTCGGTCATTGATTCGCTATCCCCTCTTCTTGCCCAGGGCGATATTCTGATTGACGGCGGCAACTCTCATTATAAGGATTCCATTGCCCGGGCAACCCGTTTGTCGGAGCAAGGAATTTATTATTTCGATGCCGGCACGTCCGGCGGCATGGAAGGTGCCCATAACGGAGGCTGCTTTATGATCGGCGGCAACCGCGAGGTATTCAGCCGCATCGAACCCCTGTTCAAGGACATGGCTGTCGAGAACGGCTATCTTTACGCCGGCGAAAGCGGCAGCGGACATTTCCTCAAAATGGTCCATAACGGGATCGAATACGGGATGATGCAGTCCATTGCCGAAGGATTTGAAGTGTTGGAAAAGAGCGCTTTTGACTACAATTACGAGGATGTTGCCCGGGTATGGTCGAACGGTTCCGTCATCCGCAGCTGGCTCATGGAGCTCACGCAGAACGCTTTCTCCAAAGATCCGAAGCTGGAAGGCATCAAAGGTGTCATGCATTCCTCCGGTGAAGGTAAATGGACCGTCGAAACGGCGCTGGAAGTTCAGGCAAGCGCACCGGTAATCGCCCTCTCCCTGTTTATGCGTTACCGCTCGCTGGATCAAGATACGTTTCATGGAAAAGTCGTGGCAGCGCTTCGCAATGAATTCGGCGGCCATGCGGTCGAGAAGTCGGAATAATCCGCTTCTCCATCCGCGTTTTAGCAAGCGTCTTCATAGCCTGGATAACATCCGGGGAAAAACGGCATCATGAATGGAATCCGGAACTTTTCCTGTGGTATGATTACCACGAAAGAGGATGATTACTAGTTAACCGGATTGGAGAATCAGTCTATGAAATACCCATCGGCCTGGCTGCAGGGAGCTTCGCTTGGCGAGGCCATTGCGAGCGAGTTAAGGCTGCAGATCATTAGCGGCACGATCAAGCGCGGGGAAGTCATTTCGGAGAACCGGATCGCAGGCGAGTTCGGCACCAGCCGATCCCCTGTTCGCGAAGCGATGAAAACGCTGTCCAGCGAGGGCTTGATTCAGTTGGAGCGCATGGGCGCTGTTGTCATGGGCCTATCCCTTAAAGACGTCGAAGAGCTGTACGATGTGCGGTATCTTATTGAAAGCTTCGTGCAAGGAGAGGTTTTTGCGCGGCAGCAGCCGGAATTGATCCGCCAGCTTCGGCAAATTGTCGACAGGATGGAGCTTGCTGCCAAGCATGTGGATCCGATCGAGTATTCCTATCAGGATCTGAGCTTCCACGAGCGCATCATAACCGAGGCGAATCATAAGCGGATCATGCATTTATGGAAGAGCATCCGTCCGATTGTGATGACGGTCATGCTGATCACAACCCGGCAGGTGTTCAGCGGAGGTGCCTCCAAGCTCCGATACGTAACGGACAAGCATATCCGGCTTATTCAAGAGATGGAATCCTTGGATCCGGACCGGATTCAAACGGCGGTTCAGCAATATTTCGATGATTCCCGCCGGACGCTGCATCTGAGTTTCCCGGAGGATTAACTTATCGTAGTCCTCCCTTCCTCCGTTTCTTATTGCACGCTCTAAGTTGTCGACAAGTATACAATAGAAATTCATTCTGTTTTGGGCATACTACCGCAGAAAACCGCTCAGTTTACCAATAACCACCCGGACATAATGGGTAATCTATAGGAGGAAGACAGCTATGAACACACTTTTTGGTCTCAGCCATAACGCTACTTTAATGTTCTGGACCTTGCTGACGATCGTTTTTCTGATCGTGCTGATATCCAAATATAAGTGGAATCCCTTCGTTACACTACTGATCGCTGCGCTGCTGCTGGGGCTGTTGACCGGCATGCAGCCGATGGACGTGATCACATCCATAACCGGCGGTCTCGGCGGAACGCTCGGAACGATAGCCATCGTTATCGCGCTTGGCACCATGCTGGGCAAAATGATGGCCGAGTCCGGAGGCGCCGAGCAAATCGCAACGACGCTGGTCAATCGCTTCGGGGAGAAGCGGGTACACTGGGCCATGATGATTGTCGGCTTTATTGTCGGTATTCCCGTGTTTTTTGAGGTCGGTGTTATTTTGCTGATTCCGATCGTCTTTACCGTAGCCCGTAAAACGAAAATGTCGCTGCTGCAGATCGGCATTCCGATTCTGGCCGGCTTATCCACGGTTCACGGTCTGGTTCCGCCCCATCCCGCTCCGATGATCGCGATTGATGCGTACGGCGCGGACCTGGGCATTACCATTCTGTACTCGTTTGTCATCGGGATTCCTGCCGCCATTCTTGCAGGTCCCGTATTCGGCAAATATATCGGCAAGCGGATCACAACCGAGCCGCCTGAAGAGCTGGCCGAGCAGTTCTCCAGCAAAGCGGATCGCGGACTGCCCGGCTTCGGCATCACGATCTTCACCATCTTGCTTCCCGTCATTCTGATGCTGATCGGCTCGGCAGCTGAGATCATCGATCCTAACAACACGAGCGCCATATCTGTCATCTGCAAATTCGTGGGACACGAAGTCATCGCCCTTCTGATTGCGGCGGTGTTCTCGTTCTTCTCGCTCGGCTTTGCACGCGGCTTCAACAAGCATGAGCTGTCGAAGTTCACCAGCGAGTGTCTAGCGCCGATCGCCTCCATCATTCTGATTATCGGTGCAGGCGGCGCCTTCAAGCAGGTACTGATTAACAGCGGCGTCGGCAATGCGATTGCCGAGATTGCCACCGGCGCCAACATCAATATCATCCTGTTCGCATGGCTGGTCGCAGCCCTGATCCGGGTTGCAACCGGCTCGGCCACCGTAGCCATGACGACGGCTGCCGGCATTGTTGCACCTGTGCTCGCCATGACGCCGGACGCCAATGTCGCGCTTGTCGTCCTTGCTACCGGCGCCGGATCCATCGTCTTGTCCCACGTCAATGACGCTGGATTTTGGATGGTTAAGGAATTCTTCAATATGACCGTAGCCCAGACGCTGAAGACCTGGACCGTGCTGGAGACGATTCTCTCTGTAACCGGTCTTGTATTGGCCCTTGTCCTAAATCTAATTGTATAATTGAACATAAGCTCATGAGGTCCCCGGTGAAGATACGCGCATCAACGCAAGACTTCGCTTGGGGACCTCAAATAGAAAGAAGGTATGTCTCTTGAGTACACAGAACTACATGATCGGTGTCGATATCGGAACGACAAGCACCAAAGCGGTGCTGTTTAAGGAGAATGGAGAAGTCGTCGCCAAGGCCGGCGGTGAATACCCCCTTCACACCCCTACGCCTTCGACGGCCGAGCAGGATCCGGAACAGATTTTTCAAACGGTGCTCTCCTCGGTCCAAGGCGTGATGGCCGATACCGGAATTTCTCCGAAGCAGGTATTGTTCGTGTCCTTCAGTGCCGCAATGCACAGCGTCATTGCCGTGGATAAGGAAGGAGTCCCGTTAACCCGCTGCATTACGTGGGCGGATAACCGGAGTGCCGCCTGGTCCGCGAAGCTCAAGAAGGAGCTTGGCGGCATGGAGCTGTATTTGAGAACCGGCACGCCGATTCACCCGATGTCGCCGGTGACAAAGCTGATGTGGCTCCGTCATGATCAGCCGTCCGTGTTCAAGCAAACCGCCAAATTCATTTCGATTAAGGAATATGTATACTATAAGCTGTTCGGCAAGTATGTGGTGGACCATTCCATCGCCTCCAGCACCGGCATGATGAATCTGGAAGCCCTCGCTTGGGATCAGGAAGCGCTGAAGCTGGCCGGGATTACCGAGGATCAATTGTCCACACTCGTGCCAACCACACATATCATGACAGGCCTGAAGGAAGAATACGCTGCTCGTATGGGTCTCCTTCCTTCCACTCCGTTCGTGCTTGGGGCTGCGGACGGCGTTCTGTCCAACCTTGGCGTCAACGCAATTCAGCCGGGCGTCGTTGCGGCGACCATCGGTACGAGCGGCGCCATCCGAACGGTCGTAGACCGGCCGATGACCGATCCGAAAGGACGGATCTTCTGCTATGCCCTGACCGAGAAGCACTGGGTCATCGGCGGTGCCGTCAATAACGGCGGCATGATTTTCCGCTGGGTACGGGACGAATTCGCGGCATCGGAGATTGAAACGGCCAAGCGGCTCGGGATCAATCCGTACGATGTGCTGACCAAAATTGCAGACCGCATTCCTCCGGGCTCGAACGGCCTTTTGTTCCATCCGTATTTAACGGGAGAACGTGCCCCGCTGTGGGATCCGAATGCGCGCGGCTCGTTCTTTGGCCTTACGCTGAACCATCAGAAGGAGCATATGATCCGTTCCGTATTGGAAGGTGTCATTTTCAATATGTATACCGTTCTGCTCGCCATGGAGGAGCAGATGGGCCATCCGGCGAAGATTCACGCCACCGGCGGTTTTGCCCGCTCACCGATCTGGCGGCAGATGATGGCCGATATCTTCGACCAGCAGGTGATCGTGCCGGAGAGCTATGAGAGCTCCTGTCTCGGCGCCGTCGTCCTGGGCTTATATGCTACGGGAAGAGTGGATTCGCTAGATATCGTCTCAACGATGGTCGGCGGCACGCATGAGCACCAGCCGGTGAAGGAGAACGCCGATGTGTATAAAGCGCTCCTTCCGATCTATATCCGGATCTCGCGCAAGCTGGAGGAAGACTATGAAGCCATATCGGAGTTCCAGCGCAGATTTGAGCAGAAATAACATGAGTGACCTAGTAAAATAAAGACAGCCTGTCTTTGGCGGAGGAATATCCCTCGCAAAGACAGGCTTTTTTTATGATGCAGGATGCATGCTCCCCGGCGCACCAACAATCTGGGTGATCATGCAATCACCGAGGGCGGATTAAGAGCCTGGGGCGAATCGCCAACAGTCTCGAATATAACGGGCCTAATGCCTTTTTTACAAAGCAGACAGCGTAAGCCTCCCTTCTACTGTCCTAATCACAGCGCGTGAGCAAAAAATATCCACAACGAGAATCCCATCCCAAAAATACCGCCGACCTTGCACATGAAGAAATAGAAATCGCTCGGCTCCGGGTCACTCACCATCAGATTGGAAGGAGATATATGAAACATAAAGCGCTGAAAGGCTTCATAACGAAAACTGCACCAGTTGAAAATAAACAATGCGACGGCCAAAAGGAAGAACCCTACGCTGCCGTTAGGCTGATGGAACGCTTCGTCCGACGCAGCGGCAATATCCGCTGGAAAATAACGAGGGCTATCCGGATCACTTATTTTGTTTCCCAACCCAACTTGTATGACTGCCGGGGGAAGCACCCACTCTCCAGCCTGATCAAACACCTGGAATCCGTCTTGGCCAAACGGCTCCACCCGGAATTCGGTACCATCCGGATAAACGACAGCATACGGCTCCCATTCCCCGCTCATCCCTTCTTTTCCGTGAATCTGGTACCTTTCTCCCTCGGCTTCAATCACCCGATCTGACTCATACTTGTGAACATACACCGGACTTCCCCGGCCGAATAAAGCGCGATATTCGACCGTACCGCTGCCCGAATCCTCATACTTGAAGTATTTGACGTCGTCCAGATAAAAAAAATGTCTTCGAATAATAGCTTTGCGCCCAGCCTGCGACCGCAGCAACGATCAAGACCAGCACGAGCAACCCTAGCCATCTCCTCCACTGAATCCTAGGCTGCGTTTCTCCCATCCCGTTTCCTCCGTTCGAAGTTTCCTTATAGTACGTCGATGAATGACCACTGGTTGCGCTGCTCTCAGCCCCCCTGAGCAGGCAAAAATCCCCCATTCGACATGCCATGCACGTCCGAGTGAGGGATATCCACAACCATTTTTACCTTTGGTTGATTATAAAGGCCGCTAGAACATTCAACCAGAAGTTATGAACAGATGGAGATGGAAGCAAAAATTGTTTGCGATTTGGACAACCTGTGCATAATTTTTTTCGCATGAAGGCTAATGATGTCGAAAGCTGAACAATTTATAAACAATATCTAGTGGTGTGAATAAGAATTATGCACAACGTATTGAATTTGTGGATAAATTAGCGACATACATTGAAAATAAGGCCTTCTTTTGCTATGATGATATTACTTTTGGATGTGAATATGTGAATGAACACATGATATTATCAACAAGCTGTGGATAAAGTTGTGAACAATTTCAATTTATCCATATTTTTTTGTTTCCACAGGGGGTTAGTTTTGGGGATAATTTGACATCGTTCATTTTGGTTCGACATTTCCACTCATGGCTCTAGCCACATTTGGAAGATTTAAAGGAGTGACAGTT
>NZ_JBBOSR010000002.1:0-70147 GCF_038050475.1 Paenibacillus sp. FSL K6-1566
TAGTTACCATTTTGCAAGGCTAACTTACAACCCTTGAAATAGACCCTACGCTTGTTCGGAGTCAAAATCAAAGCACACATGTTTAGACGGTAAACATGTTTTCTCGGGAGAATATAGATGTACTTACGTCCGAAACCGGTATCAATGTAATCCACGTACTTAAACCCCTCAGATGGCTTATGCTCCCTACCATCCACAAACCTTCTCAAACCAATCGAAATCTTACTCACCACCGCTACACAATCATGACTAACCGGGATTTGATCGTAAACATAATTACCCGAACTATCCCGACGAAATGACCCATCCGAAAGAACTTGACGCTTCTTCAGAGTCGTCCGACCGACTAACTGAACTTCTTGCTCATTCAAACGGTCAAAAAACATCTCCGTTACCCCTTTAATGAAAGCCATACGACCCTTAGGAATGCCGTTAATCATGGTATCCAATCGAGGTAATGGTAAATCCGTAATCTTAAAGGAATGTGCCATGCTTCTACGACCATTCATCATATCCCTAAACTCTTTCGCAAAGACTGCATCGTTTGTCTGCATAAAACTCCCACCTCCTTATAGTAGAAGGACTTTAATCACTAAAGAAGGACTTAATGAAGTATAATAATTTCTGAAGAAAAATAAACTCCGATCAAAGCTTTTTGGATATACCCCAAGGAAAAGCAAATTTGAGGAAGCGTTGTGATTACCAACTCAATTACCTTCGAAAAGAGTTACCTCATTAGGGCATTTACGTGCTATTTGATAAATACGATATAAACCTTATCCAACTTCAAAGGCTGACCTTCCTCGTAAATCGTTACCCTATCCTTCATTTCAGCCGATAAATTCTTGATTAAGTGCTGCGCGGCGGATAAAGTATGGTCGCCAAAGTCATAGATCACCAAAAATTTATAAGCTTCGGTCGGATCAAGCGACTTCATTTTGGTTTTGCCTGTAAGCAACCCCTTAATATCATCAATGATACCCCTTTTCTGGTTGGAACCAAATACGTAGCCGTTATTGATCGGTTTATTACATTTGATCTCGGCTACGATCTTTATATCTCCGATGACCATTAGATCATAACCATTATTGCTTGGCTTGGTGTTAAGCACCTGATCCAAGTAAACCTGATAATTCTCCTTAACATAAGGGAATCGGTCGCTCAGCCATTCGATGAAACGGATCGTTGTCTTATATGTAAGGATGTTATGTATGTCCTTCAGAGCGGTCTTGATGTCCTCGAAATCCTCAACTGATAGCCTGGAATAGTAATCGTCGTTACTGCCGGTTATTTTGTCCGCGATGAATCGGTTGAAGCGTTCTTTCAGTTCGGCTTCTCGATTATACTGTTGATTCATCAATAACAACCCCCGATGATCAAATTAAGACCATTATACAAGAGAAGCAAATTTCCTGTAAGTAATTGGGGTTTGTGACTGGAGTGTTGTGAGTCGTAGTATAGTTAAAAAAGATCGACCCCTATTGAGATCGATCTTTAAAAACGTTTGACTTCCACCAATACCGTTTCCTGATATCAAACGAACATCTGCTGCAACAAACCATTTTTCAACTGTATGAGGGATTCGAATTTCGATTCTTCCTTGGAGATTTTTTCTTCTAAGGTAAACAGAAACGAAGCAATCTTCTTCTGTTCCTCAATCGAAGGCAGAGGGATCTCAAGACTTCTGATGGAATCCCACTCAGTTCTCGGCATCTTGGAACCTGACGATATATTCGCTGCCTGTTGAAAAGTATCACTTTGAATTATGAAATACAAAAATTCATTAGTAATTCTAGGACTTTTTGATGTCAAAACCCAAATTTCTGATGAGCAAATACCATCAAATGTTGCAAACCAATACTTCTTAAGGTACGGTCGTAATTTCCCAAATAAAACGGAGCCTTTAGCAAACTCATTTTTAGTACTTTGTTGCTCCTGTGATAAGTAAAAACCGTTGATTCGCCCCCTATTACCGACAATATTCTCCAGTTCAATACATGGCACGTTCGTCTTACTTTGTGGAATGATCTTATTAGAATTGTTTGTGGCAACTTGCTCGAACAATTCACTGTCCCATTCAGGAAAATCCTGTCCATTCTCATCTTTGAACCGAATTTCCTGCGAGAAAATCTTCTGGAGCATACCTTTCTTGAACAACTCCAACTGCTCGATCTTCTCCTGTTGCTTCTCGATCTTTTGATCGAGGAGGGAGAAGAAAGAAGCGATTTTTTGTTGTTCTTCGATGCTTGGTAAATGTATTTTTGTATCCAACAAATCTTTGTTATACAACCTCTTAACAGTTCCGCCTTCCAATTTACTCCAAACAATCGTCTGGTAGTAATAATAGAGATATTTGTTTAATAATCTATCACTTGTAACGTTTAACCAAACAATATTTGAATCTTGGTAATAGGCATCCTCACCCTTATATTCAACAATTCTTCCGATTGTTCCAGCTGCCGATATCAGAATATCCCCTTTTTTGGGATAAGGATACTTTTCTTTGTACTCAGAAAATAACTTTCTAGAAATAAAAGCGTCCGGAGTTCTACCAAACGTCCCTATTTTATAAAATGGAACCTCTCCAGTACTACTTGTTTGGTGTTCAAATATCCGTCTACACATTAAAACCGTCCCTAGATCTCCAAGTGTAGCATTATCCCATTCATCTTCAAACCCTTTAAATCTTAACTTTGGAACACAAGCCATCCTCTATTCCCCCAATTCCCTGAGGTACTTTTCAAGCTCAATATCGATTTTAGTAATCTCGGCGTCGATTTCTTTTAGACGAGCCTGAATCAAATCCAGATCAACTGGCTCTTCTTTTTCGAAGGTATCTACATAACGTGGGATATTGAGGTTATAATTGTTTTGTCGAATATCCGCTAGCGATACTGCATTGGAGTACTTTTCAATGGTCTGACGTGTCTTATAGGTTTCTACAATCTTCTCAACATCTTCGTCACGCAAGCGGTTCTGGTTCTTCCCTTTCTCAAAATCGTTGGAAGCATCAATGAACAGAATATTATCATTCGCTTCTCGGCATTTTTTGAACACCAAAATGCATGTTGGAATCGTTGTCCCGAAGAAGATATTGGCAGGCAAACCGATCACCGCATCCAAGTAATTCTTCTCTTCAATCAAGTATTTGCGAATAACCCCTTCAGCCGCGCCGCGGAACAATACCCCATGAGGAAGGACAACTGCCATTGTTCCATTATCGTCAAGGTGGTGAATCATATGTTGAACAAAGGCGAAATCAGCTTTGGACTTGGGAGCCAGCTTACCATAAGCACTGAAACGCTCGTCTTGCAAAAACTTCTCATCCGCACTCCATTTAGCAGAGTAGGGGGGATTCGCTACTACAGCTTCGAAGCGCATACCAAGATGTCGTGGCTCTTCTAAACTATCAGCATTCTGGATGTCGAAGTTGTGATAAGACACACCATGCAAAAGCATGTTCATACGAGCCAAATTATAGGTAGTTGAGGTTTTCTCTTGCCCGTAAAACTTCCGTACATTCGCTTCTTTGGCAACCCTCAAGAGCAATGACCCCGAACCACAAGTCGGGTCATAGACATTTCTCAAATCCTTCTTCCCCAATGTCACTATCTTAGCAATAATTTTTGAAACTTGCGGTGGAGTATAGAACTCACCAGCTTTTTTACCCGCATTGGCTGCAAATTGCCCAATCAAATACTCATATGCGTCTCCCAAAACATCTATGTCCGCATCATTATGCATGAAAGGAATATCATTGATATTAACCATGACCTTTGCGATCAGCTTGGAACGAGACTTAACATCACGACCCAATTTTGAGGAACTCAAATCCATATCATCGAAAAGATTTTGGAAGTCTTCCTGACTCGCCGCTCCAAGAGTTGATTCGGTCACTTTGTTAATTGCTTTCTGTAACATTTCAATGTCAAACTTACCTTGCTCGCCTTTACGAATCTCTTCAATCATGCTCGAAAAAAGGTAATCGGGCTCGATAACGTAACCTATTTCCTGAATGAGTTGATCTTTTAAGGCGTCACGGTAAGTTTGATTTTTCCACGCTTCCCGATAAGAAATATTGTCTTCTTCAAGCAGATTTTTGACCCGAGTCTCCGTTTTCTCTGATAAGTAACGATAAAAGATCAACCCGAGAATATAGTTTTTGAACTCATAAGCTTCAAGTTGACCTCGAAGATCATTCGCCATATCCCAAAGCTTCTTATGTAATTCGCCTTGTTGATAACGCTGCAATTCAGTCGTTGTCATCTGTTTACCTCCTCCTTTAGATACCCCATTATTATTTGTTTGATATACTGCTGTTCCCATACGATTCTCTCCTGAAGTAGACGATTTTTTCGATGTAATAATCTGTGGACGCTACCAATCTTCACTTGATCGTCCATAGGTGGCAAAATAATTTCCAAAGCTCTAAGCATTTGAATCGACAAAGCTGTGATACTGGAACCTTGCGTAGCGATCTTCAACTGTTTGCGACAATCTGGATGTTCATTTATAAACCACTCCAGATAGTCAGGATGCAGTTCGCTTGTAGGCTCAATAATGGCAAAGTTAGAGGGAATGATTTTCCCGATATGCTCACGTTGCAAAGCAACTGCACGTTGCCCGGTCAAGCTGATTAGGACTAATCCTTCTTTAGCAAGCGGTAAAGACCCTAAACGTTCCTGTGCAACATGAACATCTTGCTGATTCTCTGTTGATGTGGGATCAGGACTTAACCACTCATTCATTTCTTTCATCGTGTAAACCGAAAGCTTTACTGCTTCCGGCGATGGTGATATCTGAATACGGGAAAGAAATGCCCCTTGCACCACCGATGCACATTGTTCTAAATTCAAATCAACCCTCCCCTTTGCTATTTTTGCAAATAGCATTCGAATCAACGTCTCCATCATAATAAAAAATAGCAGATGAGGCAATCCTCTTTCCGCTATTTTTATAAATAGCACTACGAGAAGCGTTTTGTATGCTCGGTGATGAACTCAATTATCCGTTGGATCATCGCTCTTTTTTGTAAGAACGGTAATTTAACTGCATCACTAATCTCTTGCTGATTTACTAATCCACCGTATTCATATTCCTGCACAAAGCTTTGGATCTCTTCCGGCGATAACCCCACTTCACCTGCGAATGCCTCAATTTCCTTCATACGTTCTTCTTGTTCGAATGTATTGTAGTTATCGTCCACTGAATCAGCATTCGTTAATGTTGGAACGACTTTACGCAAGAACTCCTTCAGTAAATTCGCCTTGAGACGGAGCTGCTCATTATCTGCCCGATCAATCTCATCAACGATATCTTTTACTGACTTGTCTCGTTGCTCCTGATTATCAAAGTCGATACTCCTTATCAGGTTCATGATGTAACTGACATTGATCCGATCTGTGTGCATCAGTTCGATCAGGAAGTCAACATTAGCCAAAATCGATTCCTTACCCCCGCCGCGCTTAACTTCATCATAAATACGGAGGTACTTGCTCTTGTAATCCTGGTACTCCTGCTCATGAATACCTAACCGAGCTGGATCGAATTCAAACTCGGTGAAAGTTTGGAGGTGAGTCAAGTACTTAGTAAGATCACGGAAGCTAACTACAAACTCCTGCTTTTCCTCCTCCTGCTCCAGCGCGTCCACTGCCGCTGGCGTTAAGGCAAGGGCTTTTACTTTTGATAGTGCTACCCTAAACATTTGAAGGTACTCTTCGTAACTCTTCATAAGGACATCGTCAACATTGTCCGTCTTCGAGAACAATTTTATCGCTTCGTCTGTGTCTTCCTTCAAATTGCGGAAGCAAACAATATTTCCGTAAGGCTTAGTCGCTTTCTCGGTTCGGTTGGTGCGGGAGAAAGCTTGAATCAAATTGTGATATTTCAAAAAGCGATCCATATAAAGGATGTTCAAGGTCTTACTGTCGAATCCTGTCAAAAAAATGTTGACTACCAAGAGAATGTCGATTTGGGCGGTCTTCACTCGTCTAGAGACATCAGCAAAATATGCCTGGTATTTATCGGTAGAGAAATTGGTGCCGAACATGGCATTGTAGTCCCTAATGATACGTTCAAGACTATCCCGAGAATGCTCGTCTTGTCCGTCACCTTCACTATCTTCATTCTGTCCATAAGTAAAGATACCGGCAATCTTCAAGTTATGAGACATTGATTTAAAGGTATCGTAATACTTAACCAGCATAGGAATGCTGTCCACAGTAAATAACCCGGTATACCCCTTGCTTCTGGACTTCCGATCATGATGAGTTACAATATTTTCCGCAACCATTTTGATACGATCATCATGCATCCAAACCTCATCAGTAAGGATACCTTTCACCTTAGTCTTATCCTTCTCGTCAATTTTCACGTTAACAGTTTGAATATAATCAACCGAAAACCCTAGGACATTACCATCATGAATCGCATCTTTTATCAGATACGTATGTAGGCACTTTTCAAAAATATCGGCAGTTACCCGACCATCTTGGCTTTTATTCTCCTCAAACAACGGAGTTCCTGTGAAGCCAAAATACTGCGCCTCTTTGAAATGGTTGTCAACAAGTCTTTTCATCTTACCAAACTGACTGCGATGACACTCATCAATAATAAAGACAACCCGCTCCTGTTGATACGGCTTCATAATCTGCTCATATCGCGGATTTTTTATAGCGTTCGCCATCTTTTGAATTGTAGTAATAATCAACGGCTTCGTTAAGTCCGAAATTTGTTCCACCAGTTTTTCGGTATCATCAGTCATGTCCACCGAGTCTGGTTCAAACTTGTTAAATTCCGCTAAAGTCTGACTATCCAAATCCTTGCGGTCAACGAGGAAAAATACCTTCTTTATGTGCGGTTCATTCGCAAGGATTTGGCTCGCTTTAAATGAAGTCAATGTCTTTCCGCTACCGGTGGTGTGCCAGATATAACCGTTGTTCTTGGTTTCCAAAGCACGCTTAATAAGTGCTTCGACTGCATAGACCTGATACGGTCTCATAACCATTAACATTTTCTCGGTTTCATTCAAAACCATATATCTGGCGACCATCTTCGCCATGTGACATCTCTCTAAAAAGCTGGCTGCAAAATCACCCAAGGTGGTGATCCGATTATTCCCTGCATCCGACCAGAAAAAGGTATGCGAAAACAAGATGTCACCATCTGAGTTAGCAAAATACTTCGTGTCGACCCCATTACTGACTACAAACATCTGCAGGTAACGATATAACCCTCGGAACGAGTGCTTTCGATACCTCTGGATCTGATTGAACGCCTCTTTAAAATCTAAGCCGCGGCGCTTTAGCTCGATCTGAACCACGGGTAGTCCGTTAATGAGGATTGTTACATCATACCGGTTTTTATAAGTTCCTTCGACAGTTGTCTGATTGGTGACTTGAAAGAAGTTTTTACACCACTCTCGAGTATTCATCAACTCAAGGTAAATCTCGGTTCCATCATCGCGTTGGAACACTTGCTTATCCCTGAGAATTTTTGCAGAATCAAAAATACTCTTACTGTCAACCTGAGTCAAAAAGCGGCTGAACTCAGCATCGGTCAGTTGCTGACCGTTCAACTTCTTCGCGTTGAACCTATTCAGTTGCTGTTTAAAGTTTTCGAGAAGTGAATCGTAATCATTTATGGTTACTCGTTCGTAGCCTTGACGAACAAGTTGCTCGATTAAATTTTTCTCCAGTTGGGCTTCCGATTGATAGGACAAGTACGAGGCCTCCTTTTTGCTATTCATACATACCCCTTATACACAGGGCTCTTACATAATTCTGCTAACGCTTGTCGATATCCTTCTAAAGAACCAAATACTAGAGATGACCGTAGAAAATGTGCCCCTGTCATATACCAATCAGGATCTTTTTTCAACAATAAAATAAAATATAAATATCGGGCTTATCCACCCTAATCCAACACCACTCTCTGCACATAAAGAAATATGCTACAATAGTCCTAATATTTCGAGTTTGTTTTAGGGGGGTCTCTATGTCAGAAAAACATGCTGACAAATTACTTCATGTGCAAAACGGAGTAATTCGTCATCTGCTATATTCAAAGGTAGATGAAAAAGATTTAATCAATCGTTATCGCACAGTTGTCAAGCGTGAAGTCAAGCATGATTTGAAAGCTGCTTTTGAGCGATTAGACAAACAAAAGCTTGTGGAAATCATCGCTATCTCTCCAGAAATAACTGAATCAGACATTGAAACCTGTTTTGAAGAAAACAGATATAGCCGTAGACCAAATTTCCGGCTATTTATGTTACGTCCACATGACCCCCAAGTGAACTCGGCATCGTTTATATCCGGTCATAAGAATGATGCTGGCGTAACCAAAATGAATGAGTTGCTCAAACCCGTCATATATCCCAAGGATAATGTTTTTGGTCTAATCGCAATCGACCAAACTGTTGTCAACCATGAAACCTTAGAAATCGCATTACAATATCAAGAGAGATATAACTATATAAGTCCTGAAACCGAACAGTCTGAATTTATTTACGAACTGAAATTCGGGTTCTTATGGATCAACTTCGACCAACGCTTTGTAAGTATCAGTATTCCCACTGAGTCCCTAGTTGGAATAATATCCAGAACAATTCAAGTAGCCTTTAACTGCTTTGTGTCACCAGTGAACATCACAAAAAATATTGTTGACAGTGAGTTTAGCAAAGAATTCATGAAACGAACCACTTTGAACAACCCTGATCCTGCTTCGGGTAAGCCAAGCAAAATTACTTTAGTTGATAGCGATCTGGGCAATAAAGTAGGGCAACTGACTGAATTTGACGGGTACGATTCGCCAAGTTCAGTTTACCAAGAAGCCATCGATGAGGATGGCGACTTCTTCTCAACACTTGGGGTCAATAATGACAAAGGGAAGATCTACCTTACTCGTCAGCTTAAAGCCTCTGAGATGAGACGTTGGGGAATCTGGCGAATTGAACAAATCATGAATTACATTAACTCCGTACATGACAATGGTGAGATCGATGAAAAATTCGAGTCGTTTGGTCTCGATGTAGATCCCGATCTTGTTACTTTCACTACTACAAATGACGAGAGAAAAGTAATCTTAGAGGTCATAAAGGCAGTTGTTACCTGTAAGGTCAAGAAAATTGAAAGTTTCAAATTGCATGACTTAAATGTCCATAAAATTGTAACTTCATTGAAGAAGCACACTATTGCCCGGTTTTATCCTTATTGCGAAAGTTGCGACCACTATACGGATATCAACTGCAATCACTGCGGAAACACCGATTTGTTAACGATTTCTGTGAAGAAGGGACAAGCTCCGAAGGTCGTATGCTCATTCTGTTACACTGAGCTCCAGCAAGATAATGTTCGTTGCCTTATGGATCATAAGGTTAGAATTGATTCCTGGTACGATGGGGCTATGATCAATTAGTCGAACTTACCGAGAAGATCATTAGTAAGTATTTTCCAGATGTCGCCTTCTCGCATGAAGAAGAGTCTTTCTATCTTCAAAACAATGTTGTTCACTATTCTTCCAGAATCGCATCCAAAGTTATGTTCAAAGTAAGAGAACTCGAACAGTTTAAATCGGTCTGGGATCGAAGAATAACCCCGAAACGCCGTGAAGAACTGCATGAAGTACTAAGTCTGATTACTGAAAAATGTTCGTATCATAGTGTGGATGCTTGTCAAGCCTGTCAGCATGAAAAAAGTGTCCGCTGCATCATGAAACCATTTGTAACTTTTACTGATCATAAATTACATCCGCATCATGGCCAAGAATTTGGCGATATCAGCTTTACTATAAAAATGCTTGCTATGGACGATGCCGTATTTGTAGGTATAGCCAAGAGTTATGAGAAGAAGCCGATAAAACCCACAGACAAAAAAGCATATGAGATGCTTCAACAATTCGTGTATAAATGTAAGGATACTACTGTCAATGTTCTAGGGATTGTCGTAGCAGGTGAACTAGAACAGGGTTTTGTCGCCGTACTCTAAGATCTTGCTGGAAGGTACAGAAAGAAAGTCGTTATGTGGACATACGAGGAATTGATTCTTGCGGTCGATTATGCAATCAGGAGCTATAATCTGTCAGTTTCAGACGTTATTGAAGAACTGAAAGCAGATATTACTAGAAGGAAAAAACAAAAGCCTGCAAGTTAATAGCAAAGGAGAAGCTATCTCAATAATTGGCTTCTCCTTCCCCTTGGGATCACGATATTAAAATTAACTTACTAAACATTATCATTACCCACCGTCAACGTCCATAATCAAAGGCTGATCTTCCTCGTAAATGGTCACCTTGTCCTATGTCGAATAGAAAATTCTCAATTAGGTATCACGCGGCGGTTTCAATGTCGACTCAAAAATAATAATTCGAGTTAATCAAAAGGCTTGATGGTCAAAAATAAAACCCGACTATTGTCGGGTCAGCCTGTTGAAAAACTTTCAACAGGCTGAGGACAGATATAATATGCCCTGCTCATCTCATATTTCAAATACCTGATGCACTGATTCATCTTCAAACGAAGAAGCTGTAACAATCCGATCCGAGAAGTCTTCTACCCCTTGGATAGATTCCCTGCCTAGCAAAAGAGATAAGACTGAAAAACCCTTTTTATCCTTCAGTTCATTCCATGTCTGTAGGAAATGCTCACTCACATGAGACTCTCCGTCTGTCACAAACACAATATCCGCTTTATTAAAGCGGCTCTGTTTAATGATTTGACTTGCTGCCCTAAGTGGAGGTTCAAAGCTTGTTCCCCCACCCAAAAAAATAGTGGCCAACTGAATCATATCCTGAACTGTTATTTTCCCACGCTCATAGATCAACGGAGTATCTGCATGTGAAGAAAACGGAATCCATGCAAAGTCTCTTCGTTGCTTACGGGCAATACTCATCAAGGCAAGAGCAAATCCTTTGGAGATGGTGTCTTGTCCACTCATGCTTCCGGATTGATCTAGGCACAGGATGATTGGCCCCTTGCCTAGCTGTTCAGGCCCCTTTGTATCATACTGAAGCGTTTGACCCTCAACATAACGGCGTAGGAAATCTATTTTCGTCATAGGGCTGGCGTAGCTCCCAAGTTCCATCGGAAGCAGTTGTTCTATATCATTTCCCTGCTTAATCCCATTACGGTTGATGGCGTCCTTATGCTTCGAGCGCTGTTTCCGATTCGCAATCACTTTCATTCGACCAGCCCATCTCGCAATGTCCTTCATCTTCTTATCATGGCTTAATCTTTCAGACAGAATCAGTTGATCTTTTAAAGGAACCTTTTTCAGTTCACTGTCTCCACTTCCTGCTTTCATACCTCCCAAAAGAGATTTCACATTCTCCTTGGCTTCTATTGCTTCCTGTGCAGCTTTGGCAAGCATCTTAGATAGCTCATTGCCGTTTTGATTCAAAGCTAAAGATAAGGCCTCTGACGATTCCTGTGAAGCTCCTGGCTTTCCATCCATAAAGTTTTGCAGCGCATTCGCCAAGTCCTGATCCTTTTGCGCTTGTTCCTTAACCCATTCAAGAACTGTCTTACTATATTTCGTTGTTCCAAGAGCAGCAGCTAGATCATCCAGTCGAGTAAACTCACGAAACTCCTGATAGCTTTCGTCTGACATCACCCGTTCCATAAGCCGATGATTCATTTCTAGCCCTTCAGGAACCTCTTCCAGCAATTCAGGCTTCATTTTAAAAAGACCTGCCCACATGTCACCCATTAAAGGTTGGAAAGAGGGAAATAATTTACTTCCCTCTTTACTAACCTCTCTGAGCTTCTTGGACATCTCTAAAATCTGCCCGAAGCGTCTCCGATCATATGAATCTGTGTTTAAAACAGAACCTTTAAGCTCCTTCATCTCCTACACCCCCAACACTTGGGATGCGATATCAGTTAACGACTTTTGAACAAGAGCAACAGCTTGCGCAACTTCCGTCCGGTTCGGATTATCCTTCTGTAGCTTTCTAAGTTCGATGACTAAGCTCTTGAGCTTTTTCGTACTTTCCACAGCCACATCCGTTGAGTTGTTAGACTGTTCAAGACTCTTCAAGATGTCAGCTGCTTCGGCTTCAATCTCTTCCACGCGCGTCTTCACAGCATCTTGGGCATGATTACGTACAATCTTCGCCACCTTATCACGCTGCTCCGGCGTTTCCCACAGGCTATGCTTGAGAATCATGAGATCCTCAAGTTCTGCATAATCTCTGCCAGCCAATACAGCTTTAGCACGAATCACGGCTAGTACTTGCTTGAATCGGCGATCAGAAGGACGAATGCCTTCATCCATCAGTTCCCTTCTGATCTTGCTCAGTGCTTCAAAAACCTCATCAGGGATAGTAACCGTATCACTGAAGAACTGGAGTTCAAATAGTTCATCAATGCTCATATCGGCTGTAGATGGTGCAGAACCTTTCAGCATCGAAATAAAGGATTGATCTTCACCTATATAGTCCACTTCATATCGGAGCAAGAAACGGTCAAACAGAGCTTCAAGCCCTTCACCTTCTTCGGGATATTCATTTGAACTTCCGATTAAGGACATTAAGGGAACCTGTGCCGGTGCACCATTGTTATAGAACACTCGTTCATTGATGAGAGTCAGCAAGGCATTCAAAATTGCACTGTTAGCCTTGAATATTTCATCAAGAAATGAAGTGTGAGCTTCCGGCAGCTTTCCTGTCGTATTCCGCTTGTACACGCCTTGTTCCAGTTCTTTCAACGAGACAGGTCCGAATAACTCCTCTGGTGTACTAAAACGTGTCAGCAGCCATTGGAAGTAATTCGCGCCTGTAATCCGCTTAGTTAGATCACTTACAAGGGCGCTCTTTCCTGTTCCGGGCGGCCCGATCAACAAAGCATGCTGACGGGCGATCATAGCCACCATCAGCCCCTCAATCACTTCTTCTCGTTCAGAATATTGACTATTTAATGCATTCTGGATATCCTTGATTTTCATTTTTTAGCTACCTCCACATTTTTAGATAAAATAAAAAGAGCCAACGCTTCTTATGAAGAAGTCATCAGCTCTTTATTTTTATAATGTGGGTCAATCGCAGGAAGTCCAAGATGCCCACGTCAACTCCACATTCAACCTCCGAAAAAATAAAAGCCACGAATCCCGCACGGGAAACTCATGGCTTTTAATAGTGTTTTTGTTTTTACACCGTGACTGGCAACCCGATCCATTCAAGCAGATCGATGGCTTCAGGCACCGGACGACGATTCTGGATGCATTCCAAAACCATTTCATTCACTTCTTCTTCGATGCTCGCGCGGAGCATCAAATCTGACACCGTTTCGCCATCGTCAAAAATGTATTCCGGTATGTTCGTAACCGTCACTGTGTAGATTTCATTCCCGACCTCCACAGTGTAAACTTCCGTTCCGTACCGGAGATGACCAGTTCGTCCGGCCAGTTCAATCGTTTCCGGGATTTTCTCGCGGTACGCTTCCATGGCCATGCGCGAAAACTTCGCCAAGCTGCCGTTCGCAAATATTCCCGCTTTAAGCTTAAACATACGGTTTTCCTCCCTGTTCACCCGAACGGCTGGAAGGGTAAAGTTGCGCGGATGATCAGCCTTGGGTCGTCCGACTTTGGACATGACGATCACACCCCTTTACCCTTTATTATATCCGTTCAGATAAATTTTTGCATTACAAAAATTATTTTCTTCTTTGGAAGTTGTCTCTCCACTCCCCGCTTCGGGGGTCGTATGTCGTTTTCACCGTCCACGATTCTGGATGGACAACATTAAAAACGCATACGACATGGAGCGGACGGTATTGCCCTTTTCCGATTTTAATAAAATACATTAGAACGATGGTAACATCCGCACCGTCCTGACGCCTCTCAATCGGCCATCCGTTCAAGACGGCGTTTCGTATGTCTATTTCGGAGATGCCGCGCTCAATTTGTCTGTGAAGCGCATGTTTGGAAATCACAAGCTTTCCATCTCCCTCTTCAAGCAGTTCAACAAACTTTCTATGCTCAGTTTCGGCATTCATTTCTTTTCTTCTCCTTTCTGGAGAATTACACGGCCATATTCACCAGCGCTTCACCCACTTTCATGCGAAGCGCCGACACCAGACGTTCCATTTCCGCCAGATCGCCGGTGACAATTTCGCGATACTGCTCAAAATCGTTTGCCACCGACCGAGCGTTTTCGAGCAACTCTTTCATCTGGCCTTTGGTCAGCTGTCTTTCCGTGCTTTCTTCGCATGCAGCGAGAGTGTCACGGAGATGATCCAACAGCTTGCGTGTCACCATGTTTTTCATATCCATGGTGTTCATTACAGGAACCTTCTCCGCTTCTCCTTTTTCAAGAGATGATACGAATTTGACCAATGCATCCAAGTTGCTCTCAAACTGTGCCGGTATGAAGTAAACACCACCTGATGGTCTAACCGGTGTAGGTGACATACTCTTTAAGACGCTGGTAATCAACGTACGTAGTGTAGTAGAACCATAATTGTTTCGATAAATTTCAAACTGCAACGCAGCATTATTAACTAGTTGCTGCGCCATTGATGAAATATAGCTGGTCTCTACTGTCTCCGTTTTTCGATCTAATACCAGTGCTCCTACATCAGGAACATATTTTAATCTTCTACCTTTCGTATCCTTGGTTTCGCAAACTAAATTTCGTTGTACGAAGGCGTTAGTTGAAGCCACCTCGCGGAACATGTAGTTCTCATAGACTCCAGGTGAAACTTCACGCTTGAATTTTTCACTTGTGGCTCTTCTAAAGGCATCCGGGATTCGGATGTCTTTCGGCATCCAACCAGCCCCTATTCCAGAATCAATAAGCTTTTGTTTCAGCTCATCCGGGGTAATCAGCATGTTGGATAGAGAATTCCAGGTTAAAAATCCAATCGCATTGTCTTTACTAGATGGAACAGCAACTATATCCTTTAAAATGGCACTCATAAGAAAAACCTCCTCATTTTTAATAAAAAAAGACCAATTCCTAAAAGTAAGGAACCAGTCTTTGTTTAACATTTAATTTTGGTTAAATGGCCTACACCCGAAATACTTTTTCATTTATGTCAGTGATAATGGGGCTATTTTTCATTTGTTGTGTCAAATTAGCCATCTCAGCAACGAGTCGATTTCTTCCTGTATCCCGCTCCTGTATATCTTCGATCATATCTTTAGCATAGTTCATAATTACCTGTACGCTTCTCCAGTATAATTGCCCTTTTAACATCTCAACTTCTTCTATTGTGTCGTTTCTTTCTTCTATGAGGTAAAACCGTTTATCTTCAAGCTGAAAGACAATATTGTCGTCAATGACAAGCTCTTTATCTCGCATCCCCCACACTTCTTCTGCAACATATGGGATGGCTTCTGAGAGCATCCGAATAAACTCATCCGCCTTTTTACGCCGATATTTTTCTTGTTGTATAAATGAGGTGACCTCGGCTTGAATACAATTCTCTTTTCTAAATAACTTGAACATGTTCATTCATCCTCTCATTTTTTTAGTAAAAACAAAAAAAGCCAATTTTCGCATAGAATAATCCATACAAAAATCGGCTTTTAAAAAACAGTATCACAATTTCTAAAGACGCACGCGAATGCGCAATAGTAAATCTTTTATCAGAGCCTTTCGGTACTCTTCAATCCTTGTCTTCAGCAAATGGAAGTTACGGATCAAATAAATTTCCCTGTATTTTTCCTCACTTCATATAGAAGATTACAGGAGAGGTACTACACTACTATCTATGTCCCAAAGGAACAAAGAACTCTTATCTCCAGCCAAATCGGGAGTATAGAGATAAATATAATTACATGAATATTATAACATTCACACTTCAAAAATACAATCGTATGTTCGGTTTCATACAACAATCTATAAATAAAAATAAAAGCAGCTACCAGCCCGGAAGATTTTTTCCAAGTGGTAACTGCCATTTACTTAAAACCGCATTTAATTATCTGTTTTCTACGACAATCTTCATTCCAGTGACCTTCTCACCTTTTAAATATGCCTCCATGAAAAGAGGAGTACACACCATATCAGCATTCTGCGCAATTGAATCTTGTGCAATAGCTACAGCTTTCACTGCCTTACTGATGGCGTTATCTCCTACGGCTTGCAGTTCGATCACGCCACACTTGCGAATTACATTAGCGATTCGCTGGGCTGCGTCAACTGGATTGGCATGAGCAGAAATTCTGCAGATAGCAATCACTATGCCAAACACCTTCTCCCGGAGTTTCATTAGCTATTAGAAGCATTCATACTCACCTTTCCTTCCTTGCGCAAAGTTCTCAACGTAACTGTACTCAAAACTTCAGGAGGGGCAGCAAGCAACAACGCAGCTACCCACCGTTCCTTACCATTCCGCTTCAAAAGCTCATTTAAAAAGCGATCCTTGGCTGTCATATCATACCCTGCTCCTTTAAAGAAACATATCCTTCCGTTCCGATAACAACATGATCCAGGACATCGATGCCAATTATTTCGCCGGCTTGTATTAGTCTTTCAGTCAATTTCTTATCTTCAGAACTAGGAGTAGGATCACCTGAAGGATGGTTATGCAAACAAATAATGGATGCAGCTCCTTTAATGATTGCAGGTTTAAAGACTTCACGGGGATGCACGATTGCAGAATTTAACGTACCGATAGAAATAACCTCTTTGGATAAAATTCGGTTCTTAGTATTTAAGATAAGGATCATAAAGTGCTCCTTATCTAATCCAACTAAATCGGTAGCCACAGCCTGAAAAACATCGGCTGGTGTATGGATATAGTGATCTTTCTCCCCCTCCATCACTTTTCGAATCAGTTCTAGCAACTTCTCAGCCTGTTTGCGTCTTCTAGGTGGCAAAGCATTCAACTGAGATTCCATCACCATAAAGTCTTTCATTTTTACTCCTTCCCGTTTACCCCGAGCCGCCTTACGGCGGTGTCGGAAATAAACACCGCCGTTTAACGCCGGGCGAGAGGCGTAATTACTTATTGCTATCTCAAACCATAATTTCTTTGAGAACTAGAGATGCAATTAGACTTTTTTCGAATCAAAACGCTTCGTTTCTTTCAACGTGCCATATTGGGACAAAGCAGCTTCATCCCAGCCGAGCTTCTTAATCGAAGAGGCCGGAAGACTCAGGAATTCCCAAGCATTTTTCCCTTCTGCCGTAATCGCTACGGCTAATTCCTTTAAACCATCAGCTCCAAACTGCCAAGAAGTCGAAACACTGTATCCCCACACTTTATCTCCAGCTTGCAGTGGGCCATTATCATCCACATAAGCCTTCAAATTCACTTTCATTTGCTTCAACGCTGCTTCAGTACGCTCGATTTCCAATGCCAATTCAATTGCTTTTTCTTCGGTCAATTTTTCAATTACTGCTGTAGTCATTTAATACACTCTCCTCATTTTGGGTCTGTCTAATAAAATAAAAAGAAAAAAAGACGAACAAATCCCCGAAGGAAATCATTCATCTTTTAAATCTGCGCGGTCAAATAAAGATTGACCTTGATAAACACAATACACGTTCTAAATCAGTAGATTGCAATGTACCTATCTTCACCTTTAAAAACAATTTATGAAAGGACGTTAGCTTAGAAGCACGAATACACGAAGCACGATCTAAGCCAGCATCTTTCCAATGATCTATAACTATATCATAATCATTTCGAGGACGCGCACTGGTGATCGGGGCTAAAATAATTACATCATCCGATTCATTCAGCATGTCGTTTGAAATGATAACTACAGGTCTCATCTTATATTGGGTTGGGTCTTCATAGTACGAAAATTTAGCCACCCAAATATCTCCACGACAATATCTATTCCCGGTACTTTTCGTCATAAACATCGTCCTCGGTATTTTCAAACCACCACTCATAGCCCGGCCCTAATACAGTAACATCTTTTGGTATAGGCGCACTTTTCTTAACAACATTACCCGTGTTTTCCACTTGCTTTTCCTCCTTGTTCATGACGACCCTCCTTCCGCTCGGTTTTGTTAAGCTCATTGTAACCAAACGGAAGGGGAACATCAACGGATCAGTAATTATATATCTTACTTTCCGCACACTCGCAAAGAGTGCGGCTCTACAATTCCATTTATACCGAATTAGCTTTCTCCCTTTTTTAGATAACACTCCATCACAAACGGACAGTGCTTGCAGTGGCTGCCCGGCGTAGATGGAAACAAAGAAGAAGCCATATCCGGGAATGATTCCAGACAAGACTTCTTCATTTCAATCTCTTCGGCCAATCCATACGCCCATTCTCTAGCTTCGTTGGCATCAGACTCGTTATATACAAACGATTCTGCTTTCCTGAAGCGTAGAAAGTACAATGTCCCCATGACTTGTCGAAGTCCTCTCATTTGCATAATCGCCCAAGCGTACAAAGCAAGCTGCCTTGTATCATTTGCTCGGTACGGTCGCCAATTTGATTTCCAATCCCAAAATCGCTCTTCTTCCAGTAGATCGATATACCCTTGGAGTTGAATACCTCCTCCAAGCGGAAGTACAAAATGAACTTCCGTTTGTCCACTGACTTCTGGAGCACGTTGCATCAAAGATGCTATCTCTTCATAAGTCACTTCGGGATGGAAATCTGATTCAATGATTGCCTCAATAATGGCTTCATGCTCAGATACTCCATTGATCTTTAGCTCAATCGCTTTATGAACAGCCTTGCCAAGAGCTAGTGGTTTAGTAACTGGCTCGTCTTTACCCAAAATGTACTTTTGGTAAAATCGATAAGGGCAAGTTTCATAAAGCGAGAGCCGGGAATAAGAGTACAGCATTAGAATGGCAAATCTTTATCAGAGATGTTCCATCCATCTCCGGCTGAATTGGTCCCTTGATTATTTGTCGAATTTTGATGATCGCCGGTTTGAGAAGTCCCGTTAGATGTGTTAGTAAGGAATTGAACATACTGTCCAACTACCTCCGTTACATATACACGGCGTCCTTCATTGTTCTCATAGTTACGAACCTGAATTCGTCCTGTAACGGCAACCTGGTGGCCTTTCTTCACATAGTTGGCTACATTTTCAGCAACTGCCTTCCAGACCACAATAGGAATGAAGTCCGCTTCTCGTTCTCCATTTTGATTCGTAAAGGGACGATCTACAGCTAAAGTAAATTGTGCCACCGCCACTCCAGAAGGGGTATAACGTAACTCAGGGTCCTTGGTCAGTCTTCCAATTAATACAGCTTGGTTCAAGCTCATTTTTTATCCTCCGTCTTCATGCCTGCCCTTTCAGGTTCAGGACTTACAGATTTAAAATTGCAAACAAATCTTTCCGCATCTTCCGTCCACCTAGGACGTACTGAGCATGAATAAATTTGGAGCACATCGTCCAATAAGGGAGCTTCAATTTCTTTCTCACGTTGTCGGATACGCTCAATGTACTTTTGATATTTAAAGTTCTTTATCCCGATGATCAGCCAGAGATAAGCACCTTGCCGTTCTGTTTCCAGAAACTCATTCCACTGCTCCCAAAGAAGATCCATAGAGCGCATGTAATAGGCAAAATCTCTTTCTCTCATCAACTTCCAGTTAGGCTCTTTTCCTCCCGTGTGTTTCCTCAGTAACATACGTTGATTTCGGCTGAGGCGTTCAGCAGGGTGCACCACTTTTCGTTTGCGATATCTTTGCCGGACCTGCTCTTCTGGAACTCCCTCTAAAAGAGAAATAAAGCGAAGAACGCCCCCGCTCTCTCCACAAAACCAGCATTTGAACACCTGGTCTTTGGTGTTAAGAGAAAGGTAGTATCTTCGCTTTTTTCCAGGTTTTGAATCCTCAAGGCAAAATGGACACTTACAGAGAACTTCCTCCCTCGATTTAGAGAAAGGATTAATAATTAGTCCGTTCTGATCTGCAACGTCCAGAATGTCAGGAAGCATGATCAATCACTGCCCTTAATTGCTCTTCTGGGCTGGGAGGAAGTTGTATCTGCTCCCACTCCGACGAAAGAACAATTTTGCGCGTAACCGTGTGAATCTGTTTTTTAGGCTCCCACCATTGCCAGCGCTCATAGGCTTCCGCAGCCATTTGAACATGCTTGCATTGCTTGTGTCCGAAATGACATGCAGGGCAGTCATGCGTAATAATCAAATCGTTGTAATGAGGCTCCACTTTCACGAGATACACACCATTTTGCTTACTGGATGGGAACGCACAGATTAGTGCCTTCCCATCCGTAAAGGTTGTCAGACTCATGCAGCTTCACCCACTAACTGAATCGATTTCACAATTTTGAATCCATTGCTCATTTCAAAATCAAGTTTAAATTGCATGTTATTTGAAATCGCATTGACCTGATCAAGCGTTTCAGCTGTATTGGCAAGCACAATGGATTCTTCACCCGTCCCTACATTGACTACTTTCAACTTGGCGAATGTTACTCCGCCCGGAGAGGTTCCTGTTGCCATATCCAGCATCTTGTATACTTCTCCCGAGTTCTTTGGATTCGAGCTTGAAGGCTTTCCACCCGAATTATTTTTCTTACCTTTATTTTCAGTAGTCTTTGAATCAGGATTGGATGCAGCGCTATCAGAAGACGACTTTTTCTGAACTTGATTATTCGATTGAGCAAGCTCACCCACTTCAATCCGTTCAGCACCTTCAATAGTTTCAATCTCACTTTCGTCCATCATTCCAAGGCCGGATAGTGACAGAGTTACCCGACGCTTCGCTTTTGTTTCGGCTTTCATAATGGCATTGGCAAGTTCATCTGCTGTCAAAGGGAGAATATTTCCTGTAGGGACTTTGCATCTACGCATCTCGTCCCAGATCTTCTCCTCTTTCATTAAGGAAACAGCACCTATGGATTCATCAGCACGACCGTCTTGAGTCGTTCCACGAGCTGTCACACAGTAAACATCACCAATGCGTTCACGGCTGGTTATTGTGATACTGATTTTATGAATTTTACGAAGCTGATCCGTAGCATCGCGCTTAGCATAAAGCACTAACTTTCCATCCAGTTTCAGATAATCAAACGGCTTGGTGAGGGGATTAAGTCCAACGCTCTCACAAACTTTCGTGTAGTAGATCAAACGTTCCTCAGGTTTCAATGAAGAAAGATCACCTTGAACTACTACCTTTTCCATAATCGACAAGTCCATTTTTTAACCTCCACACGTCATTTGACGTCTGTGCTGTTTATACCCGCACAGAAAGGTAAAATAAAAAACGTCCTTCCTCCATAAGAGAAACAACGTTTATTCACCATATTTACTGTTCAATCGTATAGGTCTTCACAAGCTCATCCAGATCACTCCAGATTTGCTGGAGCTTCACTTTGAGCATTCCATCTGTTTCGACACAGGCATCATCCAGAAGCGATAATGCTTCTTCAAGCATCCCCCTTATTCGCTCAAAAGCTCCTGCTTCTTCCTGAATAATAAGTTGCTTTAAAGGGCTTTGCTCATTTCTGGATTTCTCCCACATTAGCTTCAACTTCGTCCATTCGCTCTCATTGGGAAGAACCGGGTTATGACGTGAAACTAATGAATCTTGACGCTTGCCCTTTTTGAACCAGTGCATAAACATGCTTCGATCACCCTTTCATTTTTTTGAAAATAAAAAAAGCCGATCTCTGCATGGACGAATCCATGCAAAAATCGGCTTTAATTCATTATCAGTACATTAAATTACACATGTGCGTGCGGTTTAACCTTTATCAGAGCCTTTCGGTACTCTTCGTCCCTTGTTCTCAGCATAGGAGATGTCGGGGGTAATCACATTATCCTACTTTAATCCTCAGCTATAAAGCTTTGTAGGGGAGGTACAACAATTATAGCCTATAAAGGCAACTCTTCTCTCCGGCAAACGGGAGTGTAGAGGTAAAGATAATTACAGGAATATTATAGCATTGTGATTTTTAAAATGCAATCATACGTTCCCATGTTATCCGGCTGCAAATTCCCGATCTTCCGCTTCTTCCATAACCGGTTTCAGCTTTAACTCAGATCCGCGGATCTCACTGTCGATTTTGGAAGCTATCTCCGGATGTTCCTTTAAGAACTGCTTGGCATTCTCCCTGCCTTGCCCTAAACGATCACCGGCATAAGAAAACCACGAACCGGATTTTTCAATCACATTCAGTTCAACTCCGAGATCAAGAAGGGTGGCTTCTTTCGAAATGCCTTCACCATACATCATATCAACCTCAACCTGCTTAAACGGCGGTGCAACCTTATTTTTAACGACCTTAATACGTGTCCGGCTTCCTACCATCTCATTACCTAATTTGATTGTCTCCATACGACGTACATCAAGACGAATCGATGAATAGAATTTCAACGCACGGCCCCCAGGAGTTACTTCCGGACTTCCAAAGGATACACCGACTTTCTCCCGGAGTTGATTAATAAAGATAGCTATCGTCTTGGATTTGCTAAGCGAACCGGATAATTTTCGCATCGCTTGAGACATGAGCCGGGCTTGAAGTCCTACATGAGAATCCCCCATCTCTCCTTCGATCTCTGCTCTAGGAACAAGGGCTGCTACGGAATCAACAACCAAAATTTCTACCGCTCCGGTTCGTACCAAGGCATCTGCAATTTCAAGCGCCTGTTCACCGGTATCGGGCTGGGACAACAGTAATTCATCAATGTTTACGCCTAAATTCTTAGCGTAAAGAGGATCAAGTGCATGTTCCGCGTCAATGAAGGCAGCTTGTCCGCCCAGCTTCTGAACCTCTGCAATTGCATGAAGCGCCACTGTTGTTTTACCGGAGGATTCTGGACCATAAACCTCAATAATTCGTCCTCTTGGAAAACCTCCTACACCTAAAGCTATATCAAGAGCAAGATTGCCGCTCGAAACGGTTTCAACTTGGACATGGGACGCCTCCCCTAATTTCATGACAGCCCCTTTCCCATAAGACTTCTCAATTTCCTTCAAAGCCTTTTCTAGTGCCGCCTGTCTGTTTTCTTGGTTGTCCATAGTCTAAAACTCCCTCCCATAATGCGAATGTATGTTCCTACTTATAGGAACAATTTACCACACATATGTTCGTATTTCAATAGGAAAGGAGATTTTTCCCAAGACATTTACTTAATTACCCATTCTCCCTTGATCTGCCTGTAGAAACGATAATCTTGTTTCAGGTCAGTGTCCAGTAGTAACTTCGCTTCCTTCAAAAGTTCATTCAACGGCATAACCGCTTCAAGAGATTCTGAGATTACAATAATGGGATACGATGAGTGCCGTAATGATGCATGCAAGTAACTGGTATCTCCACGGATCACCAATACATTTCTGGATTCCGCTCCAATCTCAACCCTGCCCGTAAAGGGATAAGGAGCGGCATGAATTTGAAACGCTTTTTGTTTATCCCGCATGGCACAGCAAAACTGAAAAAACACTAAATGGGACAAAATCTGTTCCACAGTCCATGTTCTCCAGAACTCATGTGACCATTCCAAGTTCAGTAATTGCGCAGCTCGCGGGCCAATCGTATAGATGGGTATCGTGTTCTTGTTCTTGAGAAGTAGGTGCTGAATCAGCTTCTTCTCAGCTAACATGCGCCGTACTTGATGTCGTTTCCACTGGAATAGACGCTCCATCTGAACACTTCCCATACAGCCGATTAAACCAAGCGATCTGAGCCCATCTGCTTCGGTAGCAGCTCGTAATGGAGCATATCCCGGTACAAGCTCCTCCGGAAATGAAGCAGGTTTAAACGTCCATTCATGTGTAATCGAGAAGGGTGATGTTTTCATACAAAGCTCCTTTCTAAAACCGAAGTAAGGAAAGAGGCGAAAGAGGCGAGAATCGCCCCTTTCACTTTTTTGGAATAATCCGTCCATAAATCCGTTCTTGCCTAGGGTCAACCCCGCGGACCCGAATATAGACTGTATCGCCCCGCTTCACTTTTCCGAACCGGATATGGGGAACCAGAGCATCGACTCCGCGCTCAAGATTAACAAAGATGCCATATTCCATTACACCGGATACCTTACCTTTGTAGGTTCCTTTTGATACATATCGTTTTGCGCAATCCGGCCATGGGCTTTTCTCTGTTGCCTTCTTGCTAACCTTCACGATTTTATTTTCTTTATCCAGTTCTACAACCTTCACTTTGAGGTGATCCCCGGCACTTACTTCTTCACGAAGATCATCTACCCATCCATAACCATACTCCTGAACCGGCAGCTCCGTTGTAATACCGCCAATATCCAGCATCAACACCTTAGGAGTAACATTACGTACTACCGCTGTAATTACCGCATCTTGCTCCAGCCATTTCCACGTCAAACCTTCCATATGTTCCAGGGCTGCTTGACGGGATGCGATGAAGGTATCTCCTTCACGATCATAGCTCAGGATCTTAAAGGCAACGGGTTCTCCAAGTAACCGCCGAAATTCATGGGCATCCTTCGTACCAGAGAAATCCTGTGGGATATATCCTCTGACTCCACCGACTAATACCACGCCACACAGCTTGTTTAGCTTTGGCTCAAGACCAATTAGTTCAGCTTGCAATACAAGATCATTCTGCCGGGCACTATAAATCTGCGCCCAGCCTTCATCATAGCTGCTCTGCTCCAGCTTCTCCTCGTTATAACCTTCAATCAGCACTTTCTTTAACTCTTCACTCATGTTCATTACCTCCATAAATTTGTTTTTTGATATTTGAAAAACCTCAGCACAATTAGCGCTGAGGTTCTTACTCAAATGGATCTTCTTCTGTTTTTGTCGTTGTGTAATCGAAATCATCTTCGTCTACATGTGGTTCGTCTTGGATAGGGTCGGATATAAATTTCAAACGTGAAGTAAATGTTTCTTGATTAGGCTGCACATCTAATGCCACATTGCCCTGTTCAAGTTTAGCGCCTCCGCTCTTGATTACGGCACCAAATCCTCTCCACCATCGCCGCTTTACTTCCCATTCCCGCCGCTCTTTCCAGTCCCTCGGAACAAATGAACCTTTGCCTATTTTCGGCGGTAAAGGTGTGCCATCGTCCAGAAGCTTCGCCACGTAATGGAATTTGGGTAGTCCATCCATCATCTGCGTGTAAAAAATACGGTCTTCTTCCTTTTCCGTGTCCCGATAATTCTCCGGCAAAAAGTTAGGGAGTAATAATTGCTGTTTAAATGTGCTTTGACGCATTATGATTTGTTTTTTTCCAAATTCCCGACTAAATTCAACAGCATCTTGATAAGATAGCCCGCCAAAAGCGATTTTGTTTCGGCAACTCGTCATAATGGATTGCTTCATGGCCTTAGCGTTGATCTTGCCAGATTCGACTTCTAGCTGCCCCAAAGACTGGATAGCAAATATTCCGGCTGTTCGATACTCCGCTGCAATGGATAAGAACAACTCCACATCGGGATTAATATATCGGGAATACTCATCCACGATCATAAAATGCGGTACGCGCGTGCGCTCTGTGCCCGGCCTGCGGAATGTTCCGCTCTGCAAATGCATAACGACGAACTGACCAAAGGCATCCCCGGCTTTCCGCAATTTACCCATGGCCGTATTTACGGCTAATACACCGCCAGAAGCAAAATGCTTGTCCATGTCGAAATCGGATTGTCCAGTCAAGATTGGCTCCAAATGCCGGTTAGACGTTAAGTTCTCAAGCTGGGCGCGAAGCCCGATAACAAACTGCTGATATTTTTCCTTCTGTGCCCCAAGCAGTTCCGATTGGAAAAACTGAACCAGATCGGATTCACCCTCTTTAAAACGAAGTTCCTGTACCTTATCCTCCAGCATTCGTTGATCTCGCATCGTTCGGAGTACATCGCCCAGGTTAACATCATCCAAGTAAAGACGTTTTAAAAGCTTGGTAATATTCCGTCCGGCAAGCTCCTGCACTGTAGCAAAAAATGCTTCCTGTTTCCCGAACATAGATTTAAGGACAGTAACCGTAGCTTCTGCTACGTCGTCCTCGTCGCCTTTCATCACCGGAAACCGCGCGCTATGAGTTATTGTGGGATCAACATGGACACAGGGCATATCCATTGCATCACACATTTCTGCTACCATTGCCGCAACATCACCTTTAGGCTCCACAACAGAAAGTCCGAGTGGAACCCCCTTCTTCTTCAGAAGCAGCAACTGATAAATCATGGGCTTGAGTAAAGTGGCTGTCTTTCCACAGCGGGTAGGGCCAACAACAAGCATATGCGTGAACATATCACTGCCACCCCATTGAATCACGCTCTCACCTCAATCCTTCATAGGTATTTCTTCACCCAAGATCAGCCGAATCTCTGTCTTGGAGGAAATAAATAGACGTTTAAACCTTTTCCAACGATCAGCCGCCGTAGGTTTGACATGAACAAGTTGTTGCTTGTTCACATTGCCTCGACGGTTTTTCAAATTGTGTTCGAGTCTGTAATTGGTAAATGTAAGGAACGAGGACAAAATGAGTGCTGCTATAAAGGCTGTGTGCACCGTTCCTGTTATCGAAAACGGAAAGGATAGAGTCGCTATAATCTCCTCTTTCAGTCTGAGACACAACGCTATCCCAATCCAAAGCAGGCTGGTGAAGAAGTAAATTAGCTTATTCTCCCGTTCTAACACCCAACCGTATAAATAGATGATTAAACCGATGATGCTAAGTGACCAAGGAATAAATAACGGCCAACCCGGTAAGCGCCAATACAAATAAGCCCACCCGCCAAGAGTGAGCAATAAGCTTACGAATCTGATCATGGCATATAAGTTTCCTTTCAAATCTTCGTTCAAATGAATTCAAAGGGAATTCTTTGAAATACCCACAATATCCACATGTGCTGCGGTTGATAACTCCTGCTTGTAGTGTTCAACTTCATCCTCATAACAAAAAAGAAGGACTCTGCTGCTAGACTAAAAAGTAGACATGGAGAACCGAGAATCGGGTAAAATGAATCTATCCAAATTCGAGGTGCTACCATGACGAAAAAATACGATAAAGAATTTAAACTGCAAACGATTCAGATGATCCAGGAAGAAGGGAAAGCGGTGGCGCAGGTCGCCCGCGAACTGGGGATCAGCGACAACACCCTGTATCGTTGGATGGCGGAATACAAGAAAGACGGCGCACAGGCCTTTCCAGGCAGTGGGCAACTGAAAGCCGACGATAAAGCAATGAGAGATCTTCAGAAACGCCTTCGTGATCTGGAAGAGGAGAACGACATCTTAAAAAAGGCGATGCACTACTTCGCCAAAGACCGGCGCTGATCTATGCCTTCATCCACGATCATCGCTTCAAGTGCCGAGTCTCGAAGATGTGCGAAGCCTTTGAAGTATCCCGAAGCGGCTATTACAAATGGACCCAGCGAAAAGCCAGCAAACGTGAAAAGCGACGTCGCAAGCTGGAGCGGCGGATCCGTCGTATCTTTCTAGAATCCCGTCGATTATATGGAAGCCCCAAAGTAGCAAAAGAACTGCACAAGCAGGGCATACGAGTGTCCGAGAAAACAGTCGCTCGGATCATGAAGGAGCTGGGTTTACGTTCTCGCACGGTGAAGAAATACAAGGCCACAACCAACTCGAAGCACAACCTGCCTGTCCAAGAGAACGTGTTGAACCGCGAGTTTAATCCGTCCGCTCCAAACAAGGCCTGGGTGGCTGATATTACGTATATCCCGACCGATGAGGGGTGGCTATACCTGGCAAGCATCATGGACCTGTACAGTCGTAAAATCGTTGGATTTCACATGGATGAGCGAATGACGAAAGAACTCGTGTTAACGGCGCTGGACCGCGCCCACAGCCAGCAGCGACCGTGCGAAGAGGTTCTGCATCATTCGGATCGCGGCAGCCAGTACGCTTCTCATGACTACCAGGCGCGGCTGCGCACCTACAAGATGAAAGGCAGTATGAGCCGCAAAGGGAACTGCTACGATAATGCGTGTATTGAATCGTTCCACAGTGTGCTTAAGAAAGAACTTGTCTACTTGGAGAAGTTCAAAACACGCAAGCAAGCCAAGAAACGCATTTTTGAATATATTACCTGCTTCTACAATGGAAAACGAATCCATTCCGCGATTGGGTATTCTACGCCCAATGAGTGCGAACGTATGTACCGATCTGCCGCATAATTTTCTCGATTCTTTGTGTCTACTCTATTGACAGAGGTACACTCTTCGTCCTACTGTCTGGCTTACACCTATGGAGTAGTTGGTTAAACATCGTTTCAAAGTCATCATGTTCATCGTCAGGAGTTCGATGACATAGGGGTCTTTCCACGGACCAATCCGTTCTTTTTGCACCAGCCCGTATTCAAATCCGTATTTGCTGGAATGGCCAACTTCTTTCAGTTCTCCATACGGTTCAAGTAATTTCTGTAGCCTTAAAAACGTGTTTGTCAGGATGTATTCCCTTGTGATTTGAATCCCCCACTCATTGAACGGCAGCAAGTGAACCGGAATGCCACCTGTAACTAAATTTAGCTTCTCACTCATGGTTTCAAAAGCATGTTTTACGGATACGCTCTTGTAATACACCAGGAATCCTCGCAGTTTCATGTGCTTCTTGATCTCGTTGATGATCTTGACTAGCGTTTGTTCCCTGGCATCGGGCATCAGGATGTAGATCATATAATCCCCTTTGTCACTTCTGAATCCACCGACCGTTAGATTACCACGGTTGAGATTGTATTTGCGTTTGATCTGGCGAGAGTCCATATACGGCACTTCGGGGATCTGCACGAATAGCTCGTTCGCATCCGTAATGTACTGCCGCTGTTGAATTGACAGCCCCAAATCCCTTGCTCGATAGTTCTTGCCGTCCAATAAGCCACGTTCAATTAACAAGTCCATCCCTGCTTCGGTTAATCGAACATAAGCCGCCGTTACTGTCCGACCTGCTGTTCTCTTACCGTACACATTCGTAGTGATCAACCCTTCCTTCTTCATAACATACAACCGCTTATGTGCATACTTCTCACTATCGAAATGCTTCACTGAAATCTGCTTCTTCGTCATTTCCCGTAGTTCATACAGTTCCTGCAATATACTCAGGTCTCGGTCTGTCCATTCACGTTGTCTTGGCATGTTTACCTCCTTTCTGCTGGAAATTTACTGCCCCGCATTCTAAGATACATCGTCTTGTCAGGGACGGTTTATGGGTTAATGGACGGGGGGCGTAGGACGGGGTGGTCAGAGTCTATCGCTCAACTGCGTTTCGCGGTAGCCTCTTCCCACCTTTCCGCTCCAGCCTTGATTTCGTATCGGGTACAATCCAATGTCCAGCACGCATTTTCAAAAACTTCTTTCCAAAAATATCGGGTTCAACTCATAGGGGGTGTTTATCGGGTTCAAACATACCCGAAAAATCATGTCTGGACCGGTACTTTTTACGAATATTTTCAATCATTTTCAAAGCATTTTGAGAAGGTGTAACAAAGACTTGAACATGGTTTTTACGATTAATATCCAAGAATCCAGATTCCATAATTTCTATTTCCTTCCATGAATCATCTTTGATTAAACCGACATATCGAATCGCGTTTATTATTGCGCTACGGTTACGATTGTCCAGGTCACGAATCAATAAATCCTCAAAAAAATGGCAGATATAAATAAAGGCCGACTTCAAGACTGGAATTTCTGAATCTTTTATTGCTTCCATTGTTGCCTGTGTGTAATAGTTTTTAACCTGATTTTTGTATTGCTTGTCCTTAGAGTAAAGTGGCAACATCCCCTGATACGAGAACTGATATACCGAATATTCGTCTAACGTGAAGGTGCTATAAATACAAGGCGGATAAGCCTTGGGATCGGGAGATGTACTTTCAGGTAGCATCGTTCGCCATTCTGCCAGTGACTTTCCTAATTTAAAAGACAGCCCCACGGTTTGGCGGTACATTTCCTCAATCTCTTCAACTTTATTTTGGGCCTGATCTTCCCAAAATGACATCTGCTTCACTCTCCTTTTCTTATGTGCATCACTTAACAGTAAAAAAATAGAAAAACCTCACTTCTTCTGCTTCACAAGAGTTTATTTGAAGCGTATCACTTCAAGTCGTTTAAGAAATCAAACGGGTCATTAAATTCCCCCTCTTCTTGGTCCGGGGCTGAAGCTGGCTCAGCCACTGAAAGCAATGACTCCAAATCAACGGTTGCCTTTTTCTCTTGAGGTTTAATCCCTGCCAGTGCTTCTGCAATGGCATCCGTTTTTTGAGTGCGTTCTTCCGCTTTGCGCTCCAGTTCGGTCAGTTCTTCCGTCAGCTTCATCACACGGTCGGGGAAATTGAGTCCGGCAAACACCGTATAGATGGTTACTTGCCCTAGCTGATCTCCTACATAGGTAGCTACTGGATTCTCATCGAGAATGGGCGTACTGTCATGCAGAAACGATTGAATCTGCTCAACAAATGTATGAGTAAACAAGCGTTTAGCCGTAGAACCATCTGCTACAATACTGACCGCGCTACTGGTTGCATCCTGTAGATCGTAACCGGCTGACAGCTCCCCGTTTAGTACACTTTGTTTCAGGGCTTCCATGTAAGTGACCGGAGAAGCGAGATCAACCGTCTGAGCAGGCAATGTGCATTTTGCGATATGCAAACATCCACCAGTCCTCAGCATATTGAGCCACTCGGAACTGTCGAAATGATAGCTGCCGTATGGCTTGTAGCTGGCAGTAACAGTGTTAAGATCATGAAGCAGACGTGCTACATGCCGATTACACGATTTCATGAAGTCCTCTACACTCTGACTTTGACTCAGGCCAGTTTGAAACAGCTTTTCGTTATCCACTACAATGATAGCGCCCAACCCTTGCATCGCTCTCTTAATCACTTGCAGACGCTGCAAGGCATTATCCAATACCCTCCTGCCTTCGTTACGCCGTGGTAACGTTAGCAGCAGGCCAAATCTGCCTGCAAAGCCCTTTGCGTGCAGTAAACGAATAGCTTCAATAACCGAGCCCGTTCCTGTGCCGCCACCTAAACCACAGCAAATAAAAATATAATCCCTGTCATTAAAGAAGCTCTGCAGTGTCTCTGCAATAGTTTCCTTGTGAACATTGAATGCTTCCTGCCCAAGCTGAATATCCCTCCCTACACCGCGCTCATATCCCGATAAGATCACTTTCTTGATATTCGGATAATCTGGCAGTTTGAGAAGATCCATCTCATTACTGTTAATCAATAAGGCCGTATAAGGACGCTGCTCACTTTTGGCAGATAACCGCATCCCAGCACATGCATGAGCAATTGAAGTTCCTCCCATCCCTAACCCCAGAAAACCATACTTCAAACTGATATTCATTGCTCCGCTCCCTTTCGTTTGATTCGTTCTTGCATCAGCTTATATTGCCTATAGTTGAGTAGTTCTTCCCCTAATGGGGATAATGTGTATCGCTTGGATTTTGCTACTTCAGCTACCTGAACCAGCGATGCTCCTTCTAACATCGCTGCCGCTTCATCCAGCAAATGCCTTGATCTAATCGGCAACTTCTCCTGCTCTACATCAGGATGTATCTTTTTGTACAAGGCGTTGGTTACATCCCTTAGCTGCTCCTTCTGTACAGGTCGTTCTGCCATTCTAAGTGCTGCCAACATCCACATCATATTTTCGTTCTCAGCAGTAGCCAATAGTAGCGCATCCAAAATGGCTTCTCTGCTCATCAAGATTGTCTACCTCCCTTCACTCATTATTAAAATAAAAAAAGCCCCTACCCGAAGGCAGAGGCTTAATCCTATCCAAATCACCAATATAAAAATATCTTCAGCGTCAAATATGTTATTAGAAAAAACGGCGCTAGTGGAATTTTTTCTGTTATATCCCCAGCCCACTTAACAGCTAAAGCAAATAGCCAAGCAAACGTGAGCATGATAATCAAAAATAATATTGCTTGCTGCCAGCCAAGAGCCATACCTACCACTGCCATTAGCTTAATATCTCCACCGCCAAATGAATCAGGTTTTAAGACAGCAAATACATAAAGCAAGCCAGCTCCAATCAAAACACCTAGCAAGTAATAATAAAAAGGTTGTTCACTATGGAATGGCCGAAATATAAGAAAATATCCAATCCCTATACCGCTCAGCCAATCCGGAATGACTCTCCATCTAACGTCAGTGTATGTTGCCATTCCCAGCAAAGCTATCAGCGGAATCGACTCCAGAAAATTGTTCATGTTCTTTCTCCTAACTCTCTACTAATAGAAAAAGCAGCCTCCGAAGAGACTGCTTGAGGTCGTCTATGATATAATTAAAACTGCAACAGAAAGGCTATATGGGCGGTCGGCTAACCTCTCGGAAGGGAGGTGATGCCATGGAAGTTAAAGACGCTTTAACAATTATGATCGGTTTCAGTTCGCTAATTATCGCGCTACTGACGCTGGTAGTTACAATTGTTTTAGCGATCCTTAACCAAAAGAAATAGACCGCCCCTCCTGAGAAAAGGTTTCGGTCTTATTTCTTAATAAGCATTATCTTTTCTTAATGCCGAACCGCCCTTAAAAGCGGCTGTTGCAGGGGACGGTGACCGCCGTCCCTTTCTTATTTTTATTATAAATCTGAAATTACATACATGCAATGCCCTTATTTGTACCACTCCGATGTATCTCGCTTCGTCTGCCAATCATCATACATGCTACCGTAAATGGTTATTTTCTTGATGATGCAAGAGGATAAGTCATTCTGTCCAGCGTGCATGGCTACAATTTTAAACGTATACTCTCCATCGGGAGCTTTGACATCCGTATAAAATTTTCGTTCATAGATGTCAAGAAACTTCGATTTGAAATGCTCTTCTGGAAGCTCCCATGTTGCTGTTTTATCATCTCCACCTGTCTTAACTAGACCAATGCTGGTCACATAATCACCGTTGGTGTCCCAAATATAGACCCTAACCTCAGTAGGCCCTTTTAGCTCACCCCCAATGGGTTTAGCCGTTCCTTCTAAGCCTTTAGGGACTTTGGTTTCCCAATCTGTGGTGTATTTTGTCGTTGCTTTGATCTCTACACCATAACCGGCACGCGTAACCTCATTTGGATTCAAGCCATTTTCCTCAGCCCAAGGAATGATTTCCCACGAACCTCGGCTTTCACGATCTGATTCCTTCTCTTCTTCCGGCTTCCAAGGCGGGGCTGTAGGAATTCCCTGCTTTGTATTCAGTTCAGCCGAAACGGTAAGCTTTTCATTATAGGTTACTTTTCGATTCTCCCAAATCGGGTCGCTGTAATCCGTGTAGCTTTCCGTAGAAGTATGTCGTTTACCTTCTGAGTCCGTCCAAGACACCGTTCTGGTCTTGGTTGGATAGCCTGTAATCAATGGATATGTCACATCCCACGTTGCCTCCGGCTTCGTGGTATCACAATAAGCATCGCCGCCATTCTTGGTTACAGAGCAACCAGTAACGGCTACGTTATTAGAACGATCTTTATCTTGTTTTTCCTTCTCGGGGTCTACATGAACGCTTAAGGTATGGATACCCGTATTTCCTGTCCACTTGAAGCCGCCTACAGTAATCGGCGTATTAGCAGGCATGTTCTTTCTGGTTTCGTAGATGATCTTCTTACCATCTTCCATGAAGCGTATCAGGACATTGGAAGCATCCGTAGCCCCAACGTTCTTCACTTTTGCTGTTACCGTAGATGATTGGCCTACCCTTAGAGCCGATGGGCTGGCGGTAATGGATTGGGCGATCAGATCGTTCTCTGCCCCCTTACGCTTGATTGTCCAGCCACCTTTGATCTCGTTATTATAGTATGCTTCATTCGGTGATTCCAGCGCCCTATCTGGATGATTAGGATTGTTTATCGTGACATCTGCTTTGATGTAATATGTGCCTGGATCATCGCTGATCTCGATCTTGCCAAGCATATAACTGTACTCTTTCCCTACAGTGAATTGCTCTGGCAAATCCTTGTACATGGACGAGAGGTTAAAGTTGGTAGAAACCGCACCGCCTATCGTTACCTTCGCTGTCATTGGCATTCCACGTTCACTTGCATAGTCATCGGAGATAATATCTTCATCACCATCATAGCGGAACTTCACCCAAAGCTGACCACCTTCAGTTAGCGTCAATTTTGTTGGAACATAATCCATATTCAGATCGTCTGCCAATGTCACACTCTCAATCTGAGTACGTCCGTAGCCATCATCTACGATAATGTCTACCTCTTTTCCAAGTACACGTGACAGCTCTTTACTGGCGATCTTAACGGTATTGCTGTACTCTGTATCGGTTGTGGTGATTGATGTAAGCTTCACACGCTTAGTCATGTCAGGGAATGCACCTTTGGGCAACGCATATACATCAACTTGGCGCAGACTGTTATTAACCCCAGCAGTTGTGAAGCTTACTGTTAGTTCCTCGCCTTTCGTGACTTTCAAGATAGGCCAAGCAGTAACATTGAAATAGGCATGGCCTTTGCCATCAACCTTTTGGGTGCGGTCAAACTGGACACCCATTCGGCTGACGATACCAGAGGTGCGCAGAAACCTGTAATTCCATTCCAAAACATAGTAGTAATCATGATCAGAATCATAATCCGTTCCGCGTACAGTAAAAGTATCTCGAAAGTACTGTTGTTGCTTCTTAGATACATTCATGTTACCTGACCATACAGCATCGAATAGTTCACCTACAGCAGCCTTACTTTTGTATGTTAGGCCAAAGCCGTTTTTATCCGAGAACTCAGGATCTCCCGGTTTTTCTTTTACCGCGAATACATCGTAGTTATCTATAGTTTTCTTTTGACCGTTTGCAAAATTAAAAACAGCTTGCCATTGATAAAGTTTCCAGAGGTTATCTTTTGCATCTCTACCCAATGCCGGAACAAACCCCACAAAACTATCTCCGGTTTTACCGTATTCCCATAATCCAAAGGCGTCATTTACATGCTTTTGTAACATTGGGATTCCAGCAGCGTAGACTATTGTTGATATCAGCATACTTATTAGTAGTATTACAATGCTTACTTTTTTCTTCATTCACATTCTCCTCTACCAAAAACTGAAAAGAAAAAGAGCCTACGACTTTTAATCGCAGACTCAAAATGTAAATTGAATCGTTTAGCTTATTCTAATTTCTGTGCAAGCTTCTGTACTTCGGTCAATGGCGCCGCAGAACCATCACCAGTATTTACTACAATGGCATCGTTGACATTACTGAACAATGCCTCCAAATCTTCGTTTCCACTACTATCTAAACTTATCATATATCCTTCTTTTTCATCTCTGCCCGAATATATTTTTGTAAGCATGATGTATCCCTTCCCTTTTCCAATATCAAAGGAATACGTTTTCCCAGGAACAAATTTAGTATTCCCCGCATATCCTTGCGCTCCTTGTGGAAGGGTAAAAGTCAGCTTTCCATTCTCGACCTTCATATTATCAATAAACAACTCTTTTGCTAGCTCTGTATATCCAGCCTTCCACTTAAAGTCCGTGCTGTACATGTTATCATCACTCGGAACCGGATCTGGATCGGTCACTTCTTTTCCTGTACTAATGCTAACCAACTTATTGCTTTGATTCCAATTAACTGTGGCGCCAAGTGCTTCACTGACAAAGCGAAGCGGTACAAACACCCGGGAACCTTGAAGCCGGGCTGGTACATCCAATTTAACGATTGTGTCTCCAACCAATACGATATCGGAATTAACCGGCATGCGAATCATCTTTCCGTTTAGTTCAACGTAAACCACTCGCTCTACCCGACTACCTGTTGTCTCCTTTTTATAGTCAACTTTTGCACCTAATGCCTCAGATACAAAACGGATTGGGATCAACACTCTATTGTTTTCAAAATAAGGCTTTTCGTCCGGAAACTTTACTGTCTTCCCGTCAACCTGCACGGTTACATTTACTTTAGCTGCTGATACAGAGGATACAGCAAAACTAAATACCATAAGTACACTCATCAATATTAAATATACTCTCTTTTTCAAAATCATCATCTCCCTTTCACATTTAGGGGCATACGCATACCCCTTTTGTATACTAGAAATCCGGTTCACAACATAAGTTCCATTATAATTCAAGCATCATTTTCACTCAATTGCTTCCAATTGATTCTACCCTCCCTTTACTTCACCTCTATAAAATGCGAAAAGCTCCACCGGACCTAAGCCAATGGAGCCTAAAGATTTGTCATTTGTAAATGTCGCCGCGTGAACCTATTACTCGTATATAAATGATCTTCTCTTGTTCATTTATTTCATTTCAATCCACGCACTCACAAGGAGTGCGACGATTGCTTCTTTATGGTAAGTCAACCTGTAGCCCGAATTCACGCTTAGCTGCCTCCCCTGAAACAAACTCAGTCGGAGCTTTTAGTTGTCTCAGTTCTTCGTCACTCAGCGGTTCATCATCTGGTTCCAATCTGCTATTTCATCCCAACCCATTTTATTCCCAGAACGGTCAATTAGGTATCGAAGGAAATCATATGCAGTGTTCTGATCTCACTCATTCAGATGATCAATTAATTTGTACAAATCCTCTTTACGAGCCACCGTAGTCCTATCCTTTCATTACTTAACATCTCGCTCATTGTATCATCATTTGGTCACTAAAAGAAAATACCCTCTAAAAAGAGGATATTAGAATTGTAAATTTATTCCATATTTTGATTTACAGCTTCGCTACTTAATTAATTCCATTGTATACCTTGTGGGGAGAAAATGCAAGATCGTTTGTTCGCTTTTTTTCATTAAGTAATAGCTATTTGATGATCAGGACAAACCTTGTCTTTCGTCAATAGACACCTCGTTCTTCAAATCAGTCGATATATTTTTATTTAGTTCGCAGCCAATAGATTAAAAAACACTAAAATTCTATACTTAGAAACTTTTAAATCAATAGTTTGAATTACTCAGATATAATTCAATAATGGTATGGATAAGAATACTGCAGGAAAATCCAGCTTGCTTTGTCGAAATATAATACATTAGTTAATGTCAGAAAAGTGAGGATAACTAATGGAAATGACATTTGGTAAGTATAAAGGTAAGACTATTAAGGAAGTATACCGAAGGAATCCTAGTTATTTTTCTTGGATGAAAGATAATGGTATGTCAAATAAGCCTGAGTATCAGGAGTTTATAGTAACTATTCCTTATGAACATCCTGAACGATTCGAATGGGAGGTCGATATCCGTAGTGAGTATCAGTGCTGGAAATGTAAGAACATAATGAACATATTTCTGATGTTTAACCCTGAAATCGAGAATGAGTTAAGATCTGGGTATCCAATAATTAGCGATCTTGCTTATAATAAACCCAAATCGTTAATCCCTTTTGCAAAAGAATATGGAGTTCATCTTGAGGAACGTTACAGTAAGGTAACACAGTCAATGTATGTCATGCATATCTGTCCTCATTGTAAAATGCATCAAGGGGATAATTATGTTGTTGAAGATAATGAACAGAAAACTGATCTCGTAAGAAGGATGCGGATTGTTTTTGATAATGGAATTTGGAGAGAAATACGATAAAATACGTCGTGTATAGGGAACATTCAAATGAATGAGTCATATAAAGCAAGCATTACCTATACAACAAAAATTTTCATTTATATGAGTACTCTCCTGAAGCGAATGACTATTTTGACTCACTTTTTAGAATCGTCTAAAGATAAAATTATATACATACATGTTCATAGAAATATTTTTAGCAAATCCCTTAAAATCTAAGGGACAGATTACTCTTGAAGGGATTTTGATCTTCTTGAATTAGATAATGGCGAAAATGGGGTAGCTGTAAAAGGGAAATTTGCAGTAATAAAGGCACGTTATTATAAATTCTCGAGCATAAAAATAGGAATTGTGTTGGGTAAAATTGAGGGGGAGAATATGTATATATCCAGAATTGATATAGAAAATTACCGGAATTTTAAAAACAAATCCATCACTTTTAACGATGGCATTAATGTCATCATTGGACATAACAATGCAGGAAAGACAAACCTTATCAAAGCGTTATCGATAGTTTTAGATCCCAATGGAAAAAAGAGAATGGATATACACGATTTTAATAAGAGTATAACATTAGAAGAATTAAAATCTAGCCCTCCTAAAATTAGAATTAGCGTAACAATAAAACAAAGTGAAAACGAAGATCTTAATTCCGATGACCTGGTGACAGTAGCAAACTGGTTAACTAAGCTTGAGGAACCATATGAATCAGTATTGACATACGAATTCTTTCTTCCTGAGAAAGAAACTGAAAAGTATGTAGTGGCTCTTTCCAGTGTAGTTAATATTGATAAAGCTTGGAGAATCATTCAACAGGACTTCATGAGGCTTTATATTTATAAGATATGGGGAGGAAATGTCTTAAATCAAAACGTAGCCGATAGCGAATCATTAGAAAAATTTGACTTCCAATTCCTAGATGCGATTAGAGATGTAGAAAGAGATATGCTTTCAGGTAGGAACACACTACTTAGAGATGTAATAGATTTCTTTATGGATTACGATATAAAATCAGATCTAACGAGAACGGAAAAGGAAAAAGTAGATGAACTCAAGCTTAAAAAGCAGAGTTTTTCTGATACCGCTGAGTTATTACTCTTAAATCTTTCACAGAGAATGCAACTCGGAAAAGAACAGATACTATCTTATGCAAAAGATACAGGCGCATCATTTAGTAAAGCTAAACCTGATTTTGAAGGAAGCATATCTGATGTTGAGTTGTTTTCAGCTCTGAAATTAATAGTCGAGTATGAAACCGGCATCAAAATTCCTGCAACTCATAATGGACTAGGCTACAATAACTTAATCTTTATGTCATTGTTACTATCTAAAATGCAGGTGAATGCAGATGGAAATTATTTAGGAAGTAATGCTAAGGTTTTTCCAATTTTGGCAATTGAAGAACCGGAGGCTCACCTACATCCAGCAATGCAATATCAATTCTTGGATTTTTTACTGAAAAATAAGAAAGAGGGTAAGGTTAGACAAATATTTGTTACCACGCACTCAACTCACATTACATCTTCTGTTTCTTTAGATGAATTGATCTGTTTATATAATGAAGTAGGGGAAACTAGTGTAGGTTATCCAGGAAAGGTATTTCAGGAAAATGAAAAAAGTAAGAAATATGTTCAACGTTTTTTAGATGCAACCAAATCAGATATGCTTTTTGCACAGAAAGTTATTTTAGTAGAAGGAATAGCTGAACAACTACTAATATCGATATTGGCAAGATATCTAGGTGTTTCATTGGAGGAAAATCACATTTCAGTAATTAATGTTGGCGGAAGGTATTTTGAACACTTTCTTTATTTATTTAATCTTGACAATCCCTACGCTATATATAAAAAAATTGCATGTATAACAGATAGAGATCCTGAGAGAAGGAAAAAAACCAAGGGGTCAAGTTATAGTAAGTGTTATCCTTATGAATATGGTGTCCAAAAAGACGTATATGAGTATAAACAAAATCCTTCATTTAACTTGTACCCACGTGACAGACATTCTAATATAGCTATTTTTTCTCAGGATGATAATGAAGGGAAAACATTTGAATATGATTTAGTTCTACATAACCCATCACTTGAAATGCTTGTTACTAGTTCTATGCACAATCAAGAGGAAATAAAGAAATTAATGAGATTATTCAAGAATGATGCGGAGTTGTCAGAATATGATCTTATACTTAGACAGAGTGAAGAGAATAAAAGAATCTTGGAAAGTATATCCTTAAATACCATATGGGTAAAAGATCAAAAGGCAAGAGCTCTTATTGCCTCTCGTTATCTTAATTCTGTTGGAAAAGGAGAAAATGCCTTGGAATTAGCTTATGTACTATCAGATAATTTAAGTAAAAAAGGAACAGATGATTTTCAAGAATTTGTAGTTCCGACCTATATAGAGGAAGCTATTACATGGATAATTCAATGATGGAAATAAACTCCGATTCCTTGATACCTATAGAGAATCATTTTCGCGTAGCTGCAGGCCCTGGTGCGGGAAAAACTTTTTGGCTTGTACAGCACATTAAGAACGTTTTGCATCATTCCCAAAGGTTAAAAAGGACGCGGAAAATTGCTTGTATTACTTATACCAACGTTGCAGTAGACACCATTTTAAATCGATTAGGTACTAGTATTAATCAGGTTGAAGTTTCTACTCTACATAGTTTTTTATACAAACACGTTGTGAAACCTTACGCTTCATATCTCGAAGAAGAATATGAATTGAATGTGAGAGAAATAGATGGGCATGAAGATACAGTAGTTCATTGGAAAAAAGTTAAACAATGGATTGAACATCATCCCAATGTTAATCAATTAAAACACCCATATTCCGTAAATCAACTGATCAAGCTAAAAGATAATACTATCTCTCTCACTCGATGGTTACAACACTTAACTTATCAATTTGATTTGAATGGAAACCTTACAATTACTGGGGATAATAAACAGGCATATAGAATTGAAAAAAATGGAGATCAGGAAGTTAGAAAGTATCTAAATAAAAGATGTTTGGAAATTCTTGGTACGGATTTACTATCGTACAAGAAGCTTTACTGGTCAAAAGGTATTGTCGATCATAATGATGTTCTTTTTTTTAGCTATCAACTTCTTAAAAAGTATTCGTTTATAATAAGCGTTTTACGAGCAAAATTTCCTTATTTATTTATAGATGAATTTCAAGATACGAATCCAATCCAAGTGGAGATTCTAAAGTTAATTGGTGCAAAAGAGACAGTAGTTGGAATCATTGGTGATGAAGCTCAGTCTATCTACGGCTTTCAAGGTGCTGATCCTAGACAATTTTCTTCCTTTTCGTTACCTGGATTACAGGAATATGTGATTAAAGATAATAGAAGAAGTACAAACTCGATTGTTGATCTATTGAACTTAATTCGAAAAGATATAAAGCAAAACAAGTATAGAAATGTTGAGGGTGATAAACCATGTCTTTTAATTGGGGAAAGAATGGCCGCATTAACAAAGGCAAGAGAACTTGCCACTGATGAGGTCTATTCATTATCACGTGATAATTCAACCTCCAACGCAATGAAAAAAGATATATACGGAGAAATATCGAACAATAAGTTAGTTGAAGAACTTATGGAAGTAGACAAATCATCTAAAAGTAACAAATATAGAAGTAAGGTGGTATTTTCTTGTTTAAAATCCGCTGAATTTGGTCGAGAAGGAGACATTAAAAAAGCTATTAAAGAACTTGAAGGTCTTGCTAAGGATATTCGTGATAAAGATGAAGGAAGGAAGAAGGCATTAAAGTCTCTCTTCTTACTATTGAAAAATTATGATAATTATAAGCATAAGTCTCTCTATGAATTCTATTCATTTATAAAAAATGAGGTAAGACTAGAAATATCAAAGTTAGGACAAGGTGCAGCTAGAACATTTTACGAGAGTTGCACATATGATCAATTAGCACTCTGTGTGAATATTACCGATGATAATAGTAAGCATCGGACTATTCATAAATCGAAGGGGGACGAATTCGATAACGTACTTATTATTTTTAAGTCTTCAGCTGAATTGGATGTATTTAAAAAGCCGGATTTAAAAAATAATGAGGAACACAGAATTAGCTATGTTGCTCTAAGTAGGGCAAGAGAACGCATATTTATAAATATTCCGTCAATTAGTGATGACCTTCTGACTGAATTAAGCGGATTGTTTACTATAATAAATGTTTAATAATGAAATGATTATTTTGATTTACATAAGGGTCTGTCCAATAAGTCCTAAAATAAAGAAGGTTGGGCGGAAAACAACGTACCTGTTTTTCTGCCCAATCTTTTTTCGTCTCTTGTTTCTGCAGGAAGGTAGCTAGGCGAATGCCTGCCACCTTCAGTAGATTGTGGGCCAAAGCCACAATCCCAAATTCCGTGTGAACCTTGTCTAGCCCCCGTAAGGAGAACCGACGGAATGACAGATTGCCCTTGAGGTGACCGAATACGCTCTCTACCTCGACTTTACGTCGAGCATAGATCGCAGTCTTCTCGCCATCCGGATCCAGAATCATCTGAACTGTTTATTGTCGTAAGGTTTGAATGTTGGGGCTAAATTTCGCTTTGTCGTCACATTCTCTTCAATATCCCCTAGAGGAAGTGTGGGTTGCATGGTATACTGTTCTGTAGTAGTCGTTAGATTACGAAAAAAAATCGCCCTTTCTTGAGTTGGTGTTGTGGTAACTTCCATTCTACAAGTTTGGCGATTTTTTGTTCCTAATTTTTTTAAAATTCAATGAAAACGGGGCGTCCAGTAGTCAGTCAACACTGACTTTTTGGACAGCCCCTTCAAAACATATTAAATAATCATTTGAGAAAACCTTTTTAAAGAAAAGCTACGGATTTTGAGCAAACCACGAAAGTGCCAGAATCTCCGAAGCCACGATAGAATGATATTTTGCTAAATCTTCTATTACTTCTAACGCCCAATCTTTCTTAGCTTGATTTGAGCGAGTGGTTGTCCATTTTTTTTGAGCTTTTTCAATGTTATATGCTTGATAAAGACCAGGAATTATTTCTGCATACAGTTTAATTAAGAATTCAGTTTTAAAATAGTTAAAATCTAATATTTCTACTCCATTACTAATAATTGTTCTTGAACCATCTGTGATACACTGATCTCCCAAAGAAACACATAAATCAATATTTGGCCCAAAAATATTGAAATCAGACTCATAAATAGATTGATTTACTCCTAATGCAGTCTTATTTGATAATTCATCTGTACTCTTAGGACCTTTTCCCTTAGTATTATGCTGCTGTCGATCTGAGAATCTACCTATGCCTTCCACATCTCTAATCTCATAATCTCCGTAAACTGTATTAATTATGGACTTTGTTTTATGTTTATTAAACAACCAATAATAAAAATCGCTGTCTAACTTGTACTGTTGAGGATTAATGTCTATTTTTCCCCATTCACTTTTTTTTCTAACTCCATTCCCAGCCCCCATCAAGATACTTTTAACATCAAATGCATTGTTACTACCATAGACAATTGAATAAAGACGAGAATCGATCTCAAGAAAAATTACGCCAGCTTCGTAGGGATAAACTCTCTTAACTCTAGGCAATAATACTTTTCTTTCTTCATCAAAATATGCATTTGATTCGGAAGCTTTTTCCATGTGCCCTGTCGCTAAAACATACCTGATTTTGCTATTTTTCTCATCATTCAAGTCAAAAGTATGTATTTCTCCGTTCGATTCCCATCTATGAAATAAGGTTTTATCTTTAGACGGATAGTTGCTGTAATCATCACTTTGTAAGTATTTAATCGGTTCGGTATAATTCAATCTAAAGAGTTGCTTCAATCCTTCTAAAGTTAACTTAGGGTCCAATGCCCATATCTTCGATCTTAAACCTGTTCTACGATTATCCACACGAATTATCTCCTATCTCATTTAACCTCTTCAGAGTTATGATAGTAATCTATTGTGTGTTGATCTGGCTGCCATGAGAGTGCAAAAAGTAACCACTTGGCTGCTTTTTTAGCTTCACCAATGGTTAGCGTCGGGTTGATATAGATTCTCATATTTGAATTAAAATAGCCTTTAGAGTCTTTCGTCTCCTTGATAAAGAAGAAATATACCTTAAAAGGTTCAGCATCTGCTTTATAAGCAGCCACAGATTTAACGTACTCCGTGATATCAATACTAAATCCTGACCTATCAGATTTAGGAATTACCTCGCTTAATAGTTCTTCATCCTTAGCCTGAAGTTCAAGTCCAGGGGGATTACACTCAATATTCAATAATAACCTCTTGTTTCTTAAATACCGATTAATAAACCAATTCATACCTTTAGTTCGCTTCAGTTTAATTTCAAGTTCAATAGTTCTCTGCTTTTGGCCAGATACACCTTGATGATATTGAGTCTTGTCCTCTCCTGTTGCTTTATTCTTTTGTTGGACAGTAAGAGCTAGTTGGCGTTTAAAGTGACTAGTACACCAAGTAATAATTGCTGGTATTATTATGCTTAGTAAGATAATACTCGCATCTTTCAACTTATTTTCAAACCAAGGCGTAGATTTTTCATGCCAGTACAACAAAATTAAGAGAACAGTATTTAATAAGGAATTAAGAATTGATCGCCACAATTAAATCCTGTCCTCCCTTACTACACCAGATAAAACCCCCACAGGGTACATGTTTAAAACTTCCTCTAAGTTAGGATTAGCAGCGCTGACATCCAATTCGGCCAAAAACGTATACCGAATTCGATACCCATTCAGATAGTATTCCAACGCTTTAAGATCGTTACCTTCATCCCAACGCTCTTTAATTATCTTTAACAAGGCTCCAAATTCCTGGTTCTCCATTGCGTATTTGAATTCATTACAAGTTTCTTCATCCAAATATGAATCAAAGAACTCTAAATCGGTTAACTTAGCTCCTAACCTCCCAAGCTTTTCAATAATCACATGAAACTTTTCTTGATCTACTTCAAATTCGCGTAAACCATACTCCTTTACTAGCCAATCTCGGTCAGCTTTGGTAATGACATTTGTATCAACCCCAACCAAAGATGTTCCGGGTCTCATTATTAACCCATCAATTCCACTTTTGTAAAGCTGGCCGATTTTTTCTTGAGAGCCGTGATATAAAAATACCACATGCTTTGGCACGGTTTTATCACCCCGATCTGCACCTTTTTTTCTTCATTTTACATTAGAATTCCAAATTATTCGAAAATTATTTACGTTGAAGTTCAATGGTATTATACATTTAAAGGGAGTTGCTCATTAAACAGTATATGTGATACTGACGATTATGAACTATGTGAAAAAAACAAATTTCACACATTGCATTCCGCATTTCCATAAAATCACTCATTTCAGTATCTACTCCGGTTCATGTATGCTCATAAGCAACCATATCCTACCATAAAATCAACATTATCTGACGCTCAGTATGTATTTTCGCCATAAGGAATCATTTTCCTGCTGTTTTAATGAATCTATATACCTATTTCCAAACCTCAGGACTATCTCAATGAAATGAGAAAACAATCCATAAGGCGTACATAAAAGAAGGATTTTATGTAAATGTATGGAATTAAGTTACAGGGAGGTGAGATAATGTTGACTTACATAGCTAAGGCAATAAAGGATAACAAAGAGGTTATCCTTACACTCAAAGACAATTCCAAAATTTCGGGACTACCAAGCTGGGGAGAGGATCGCAGTAGGGTAAAAATAAAATCGCCGAATAAGGTGATTTGGATACCATTGAATGAAATTGTACACGTAACAACAATCCTAGGCTTTAATAAGCATACATAACAAAAAAAAGGCACTTATCAAATTCTATATGAATCATTTGATAAGTGCCTTGTTACATAATTTTATTAGTTGATAAGTCCCAAGGACCGATAAATTAAAGCAGCACACTCAGCCCGTGTCATGTCACGTTTTGGCTTAAATGTCTGATCTGGATAACCGGTGATAACTCGCTCAGTAGTCAGAGCAGCTACCTCCGGTTTCGCCCACCAAGCAATTAGACCAGCGTCTTTATAATTGGCTTGGGCTGCAGGTACATTACCTTGATATGCCGCATTAGCGATCATCTTTGCCGCTTGCTCCCGTGTGATGGGATCTAGTGGTCGGAACTCCTTCGCGCTGATCCCTTTGGCGACGCCATTTAGCACAGCGGCGGATAGTTCTGGCACATACCACGCCGTCCGTTGTACGTCCTCAAAGGTAAGGGCTGCATCAGAGGCTTCTTGTAACTCCATAGCCCGCACGAGCATTGATGCAAACTCCACACGAGTCACTTGGCGGTCCGGTTCAAATTTGGAATCAGACACGCCTTTGACGATACCCATGGCGTAAAGTGCAAGAATTTCTTCCTTAGCAAAGCTGCGGTCAATGTCCTCAAACCCAGCCTGATCCGTATGAGTTTGAGGCTCAGCCGTATGCGGATGCGCAGCTTCTTGCTCGTCTACAGGAGGTTTCGGTTGCAACAAATTGCTTCCACCATATGATGGAAGTGACAGCGTCTTACCAGTTGCTGATTTTGGTTTGGTTTTATCTCCAGCGCTGTTCTCTGTCCAGACAGTAAACGTATAGCCCTTATCCGATGACAAATTGCTCGCGGTGTATGACTTCTCTTTACCACGATGTACTTCCTTCCCATTCACTGCATAGACAAAGATTTCATTCGTTAACTGACTATCTACTGTGACTGTCAGCGAAGATGTAGTCGGATTGCCAACAGACACCTCAAAGTTTGACGACGGCAGTGTCACAAACGGCGGAACAGGAGTTGCTTGACCTTCTCCGACGTCGTTAATCGGGATGATCGACCAATTGTCATATTCTTTGGCACTCTCCAGTCCTCCGATCTCCTTGGCTGTCTCAGGGGCAGTAATGATGCCTACGACGTTACCAGCGTCGTCAACAATCTTGTACTGATCCGCTCCCTCAACCGGATCGATAACGATCACTACAGAATGCTCGTCTCGGTCTCCAACAGTGATTGGTTGACTGGATTGAGGATCATTCGGATCGATGCCCCATTCACCCGGAAGAGTGCGTTGAGTGAAGCTGGATTTTTTACCTTCGCCAGTCTCATTCACGGCGGATACGTAAACAGTATGAGTGGAGCCAGGCTTCAGATTTTTGATAGTGTAACTGGTTTCTTTTGTTTCTCCAATAATCTCACCCTGCTCGTTGCGAACTACATACTTCGTTGCGCTAAGAATCTCGTCCCAAACCAAGGTAAACTGAGTGGCTTGAACATTGTCTATCCGCACATCGGGGCTGGCTGGCAATGTTAATAATGTCTTAGCAGCAGCCTCACCATATCCCGATGCATTTCCAGCCTGCACTTTCAACTGATAAGTTTCCCCAGCCCGTAAGTCGCTGAGCGAAATGTCAGTCCCAGATGTCTCAAAATACACGTCATCCGTTACTGTAACTTTGTATTTATCCGCTCCTGTTACTGGCTGCCAACTAAGCTTCGCCGTTGTATCGGAAATGTCTGTAATCAATAATTCACCCGGTTTGTCAGGCAAAGTGCGGACTGTTACTCTGTTGGCTACGCCAGTACCGCTCCGGTTTTCAGCGTAGACTTCAAATGTGTATTCAGTGCCTGAATTAAGAGAATCGATTTCAAATTGCTTTGTTTCAGGAGCCAATTCCTTTTCCTTCACTCCGTTCACCAGCACCACATATTTCTCAGCACCACGAACCGTATCAATTGAAAAGTTGACCACATCTTTACCAATCTCATCGACAGTAATCTTCGTCTTGCCCGGAAGCGTCAAAACCCCATTAAGATAAGCGATATCACCGAACCCAGATTCATTCTTAGCTGAAATCGAGTAATCATACTCTGTTCCGCTTTTCAGACCGGTGTCAGTAAAGGATAGTTCAGACCCGCTATATCGACTTACTGCATCACGCAGCACTTCATACAGCGTTGCGGTTGGCGATGCCGTCCATGACAACTCCACTTCTGTTTCTCTGATCTGAACGGATTGGAATTCGCCCGGAGCCGCTGGAAGAGATAAAAAGCCAAGTACACTGCTCTGACCAGCACCACTTGCATTTTTAGCTGTCACACTTACCGTATACTGCTTACCGCCCTCCAGCCCTGTTACTTGGTGTGTTCCAGCGGCAGAAAGTTTTTCTTCATAGACAAGGTTCATTCCCTCTTTAATAGTGAGCAGATAGCTTTCGGCGGAGTCTACTGCATCAAAAGAGACATTGACCGTCCCACTGTTATTTGGCACAAATGATACCTTCAAACCATCAACAGGAGCCGGAAGAGTGAGCACTTCAAACTGTTCACTCCATTCACTTTCTCCTACGTGATTCACCGCCTTTATGCGGTATTGATAAATCGATCCAGCAGCCAATCCTTCTTCCCTGATATGATCCGTTGGATGGTTCACTAACCATGAGCGTCCTGTTGTAATATTCTCAACTTTATACTGATATCCATCCCCTAAAGAGTGGTTTGGCAGTGACCATCCGATCTCGGACCAGTTCTCACCAATAGAATTGAGTTTTAAAACAGGAATATCCGGGGACAGTTGAAGTTGGTATGGCCCCGCTGAGATCGTGGTCTCTTTCCCTGCAATATCCTGTGCTTTAGCGTGAATATACCACTGACCTTCATTGGTAAGTGTAATATTTTCAATATCTTTTGCCGTATCCCATGAAGACGGAGTTTGGTTAGATTGAGTCACTTTGTAGTATTTATTGCTCAATCCACTATCATCAAAATAATGAATAGTGACAGATACAGGATCGCTTGTCCAAGTTGCATCAGAAGGACTAAATGAGATTTTAGGTGCCGATAAATCCTCCGTCACTGTAATATGACGCTGAAATACATCCGACCACAAATTGGCATCATTTAAAACTTTTAATGAGATTGTATACTCCCCTGCACCGTAAGCTAAAAAGTTACTTATCATGGTTGAACCAGAGTATATTTCAGTACCCTCTCTCTTAATACTCCAAACCCTTTGTGTAATGTTTCTGCCAGCCGGGTCATACGAATGATCTTGTATTTCAAGCGTTTTATACTTGGTCACTTGATCTGGAACTCGAAAATCTGCAATAGGCTTCAATGCAGTGGAACCGGTAGAAACATAACGTACCATTGGTTGGCTCCATGCTCCTTGATAATCCAATACTCTAAGTTGCACTAAATAGTCCTTACCCAAAGGAAGGTTGCCAGGAATCATGCCATCTGTCCATATGGTGGCTGTTGTCTCGCGCCATTTCCACTCCGTTTGTGCAATCCCCTTTGTTGGTGTGGACTCCATGTCGAGATCATAGGACTGATTGTTAACGGTAATCGTGTAATTGTTAGTCCCCTTCGTAACTTTTAGTGTAAAATCTGCTACTGGTCTACGATGCACATAGAGATATTGTGGTGTAGGGTGGTCTTCGCCAAACCAGATTTCATAGCGCCCTGGTTTATCAAATTTCAGCGGCAAATCCTTTTGCCATCTTCCGCTCCATTGGGCTTGACCAGTACTGTTCTCATAATACGTACTATCATGTTCAATTTTCCAACGGCCATTTGGAAATTCTGGTGTTTGGGTATTATTCATGAATGAAGATGGATTAACCTCAAGATGATTATCCTCATCAAGGATCATGTATTGTGAACTGCCATTCGATCTGATTTTAGTGAAGATATAGTTTGCTAGCTGATCGATCGCAGTTGCATAGTTATTCCCATTAATAAATACTCCGTTACCATTGTTACGTGTAATAAAGGCATTGGCCTGTTCTTGGTTAGTTGAAGAGCCTATAGCTACGTAATCAACAGCGTTATTAATCATACGTGTTAAAATTTCTCCAGAAGCCGTTGTACTGTTTAAATCGGAAATCACATTATTATCAACATTGACAATAAAGCGATCTGACCCTTCCCTCCAGATTGGTTGCAATAATACCTCTCTGTATTGCTTTGGCTTTTTCGTTTCCATTTTTATATTTTTAAACGTAAAGGAAGATACAGAAGAGCAACCATGGCTTGTGTAGCTTGCAAATGGACCAAACCCATTCCCATACTTACTTGTTAAAGTGTAGTTATTTATTAACACTTGATTGTTATCCCACATATTAATACTAGTTGGAGTTACCTCTATTTTGACTTGATGCGAAGTCACCGCAAGTCTTGGAAATGTAGAAACCAGCCTTCCTGCATTGGCTAATGAATTATAAGTGCCATTTCGAAGCAGATCTACATTTACCTGATTTAGCTCAAATAATTTGATTTCCGTTTGACCGAATAAAATAACATATCCTGAAACGTATCCAGTGTTAATGGTTGCATTAAATAAGAATCCAGCCCCTTCGAGTGTATGCCAGTCCATTTTTTGCTCTAAAACCTCGAACGTGAAAGTTTTTTTCTCCGCAGAGGAATCTGGCATAAACATAAAATCTTTATGAGCTTTATCAGTATAACCATAGAAACTTATATCCTTATTACTCACGATAATATGCCGATAAAGTGAGTTACCATACGGTTCTGGATAATTAATATGGTCATATATTTGCCAATCAAATGTATCTTCTGCTGTCATAGACTTCATTTCTAAAGCTTGTACTTGTAACTGATTAGCATCTACACCTTTAGCAGCTAATTTAGCCTTTAAATCCTGCTCGAAATTGGACAATTCTAAATTCGTGCTTCCTGCTGCCAGTGCAATGTCAATCTTAGGATCAGCCTTAATGCTGATCTGAACTTTATCATCAGCAAATGCACGTGGGCCTTGTCCAAGCAGTGTAGATGTAAACATAGCTACGGATATCAAAAATATAAGTGACTTTCTAAACATTCTCTAACCTCCTGTTATAGAATAAGTCCCCTAATCACTGATCAGGGGACTCCGTACCAGATGGGGATGAGTAAACTTCATCAGGGCTTTGAGCAGCATTTACTTCTTTTTCTAAGGGAATCACATCTACGTTCACACCAGTCGGGGTGAAGTAAACCTCTCCTTCTTGTTGATACTTAATCAGTGCTGCTGCCACATCTGGATTAGTAGTCTCTACGACCGCAATGGCTGGGATCGGATTCTGATTCCCCGATCCTTCCCTCTGAGGTTCATAACCGTTCTGATTCTGTCTATCTTTAATGAGTAGACCTTTAAGCAAAGGATCATCAGAAGGAGTGACCAACTCGGGTGGCTGTCGGTCTTGCCCCTTGATGTACACATAAGCATCAACAATGGTTCCCGGCTTAATCATGTCCCCGGCACTCTTAACCTGGTCCGTCTTGACACCAACAAACATCGCTCCGTCTTTTAATTCAAGACTTTCTCCAAATTTGCTTTCCTTAGCCGGGATAAGCATCGACTTGGAAACTGGTATTCCTTTAGGAATCCCAACCTCAGTTGTTACCCAAGATTCGCCTTCCAACTCCTTCAAATCCCGGATAGCATCATCTGGAACTTCACTCTTCACAACCTTGCGTTGTACGAGCTTACCTTCCACCAGACTATACGGAGTTAAATTATCTGCTGCCACATAAACCAATTCCGTTGTCACCTGCTTATTGACGATGCTGCTCTGAATAGCAACGGCTACTCCAGCCAAAATTAAGGCGACAAATACGATGAGCAATCGTCGTGTGGCCTTATTCCATAATTTTTTCAAAATACATTTCACTCCCTGTTACTTAAATTCTCCAAGATATGGCGTATGGCGCTTAACTGTCAATGGGTAAGATTCCAATCCGAAAATCTTACCTGCAACGAGCTTCACACGAGTATCAAACTGAGCTTCAATTCTTGGCGCTTTTGAAGTTGTATTCAAATAAGAAACCGTCGTCTTCAAATTACTATTAGAAAAGTAATCATTAGTGAGGTCTGTATTTAGTTTCAAATTTGATTTAACAATGCTGTAAACCGTGTCCTTCGCTATAGGTTCACTTAATTCCAAGCGTCCTCTCTGGTTCTCTGCTTTCTGAACACCAGCAATAATCGCTCCATCAAGCGCTTGTTCCACAGCCTTCTCAATTTTGATATGGGCGTTGTAGACTACCAGAAAATCAGTGAGAAAAAACAAAGCAAAGGCGCCGAATAATATCAGCGCCAGATTTCGGAACATATTAGATCACTTCCCTGTCATCGGAAGAATGTACGAGCTAAACCATCTTGCTTTACGCGTATCGGGAGCTTTACCGTCTTTCCCAGCGGTTTTAGGCCGATGCATTCATATTCCATACTAGCCTCAACCTCAACGGTATTTCCTCTTTCCACAAGTTTCGGAGTAGCCGTGAGAGTTACTCTAGCCGGATCAATACCAGTCTTTTGAATAAGCCTATTGAACTGCTCGCGATTCGCACTATCGTAACCATTCTCGGCCTTGATAACTTCAAGCAACTCATTTGTAGCAACAGTCAATTTCTGCTGCTGTACGATGTAACCGTACAGGTCGATACCAAGATAGAGAAAAATGGCTGCGACCAGCGTGAAAAACATGAGTGGAATGGAACCTACAGCTCCACGGTTATTCCTGAGCGGAGCTAGCCATGTTTTAAGCACCGAACTTCTCTCTCCTCCCGTGGCTTTTTTGGTATTAATCATTAAGAAAGGTTGTCAAGTTTACCTGTGATGGATTGCCAGAAAGTAGGGAGCCAGCCTTTGATCAAGCCCCATACAACCACAATAGCAAGTACAGCTAACAGGGCATAACCCAAAATTTCTACGATTGAAGCCCCCTGTTGATTTTGTAAAGGTCTTGCCAGTCTGAGTACAACTGTTTCAGTACGAACTACCAACTTCTCAGCCACACCATTTTTCCAAGTTACCACTTTGTTCAAAAATCTTTTCATTCCAATTACCTCCTGAATTTTATAAGTTTTGAATTTGTGAAAAAATATCAATAAAAGCAATAATGACGGCTGCAAAAGCGTGAAGAGCCACCAGAATATATAGCATCTTAATCTTCTCTGGCTGGCTACGGGTGACTTCCTTTAGTGCAGCAAGCCGGAGTTTCCGGAGATCTCCCTTAATGCTGTCGAAGTACTTCTTGGCTTCTCCATAACCGCTATTGACCCCAATCTTTACCGCAGCAGCAAAGTCCCGCATGACGGGTACATCGGTTTCAGCCGCAAACAAATCTACGGCATCGGTGAGTTTCATAATGCGGATGTTGGCATTGAGCCGTGCCAGCATTTTCTTCATCCGGGGACCACTCGTTTCCTCCAGCCTCTGAATTGTCGTCAAGAATGACTTGCCTGTTTCGAGAGCGATCATCATTTTGCTTATGAGCTGCGGCAAATCCCTTGTGATCTCTTCCTGCCTGCGCTTATAGGCCTTGGTTATTTCACCAAGTTGCGCAAAAAAGAACACAGCTACTGCCAACGGTATGGCTAAAAACAGAACTGGAAGATCGAGCAGAAAAGGAAGCACTAAAAAAGGAAGGCTCCCGGCAAGCGATTTAACCGCTTTGTCAGCAAGCTCTTCCTCAAAGGTGTTTTCTTTTCCAAGCAGATTGTACATCCGACGAAGCTTCCCATTAAAAATTGGCAGCCGAAGATTGAGTAACTTCGGCATGAGCCTTTCTGCAAACATAACCGTGATTGGGTCCATTTTCAGTTGCCGTAACTCTCTGTGGTTTTTCTGGAGTAAGGCTGCCTGATTCGCATAGCGCTTTTCCATATCGAAGCTGGGCAGGAGAATTTTTAGTGCCAGACCACTAATAATCATGACAGACAGAAACAGTAAGATATTAGATACAATCAATGGACATCCCCCCTTTTAAATTTTGTCGAGATTAAGCGACAGGTAATCGTCGCCTTTTCCTATAGAAAACAGCGTTGCGGCTGCAAAGGAAACTATATAAATCTGACCATGCAAAGTATTTAAAAAGACATTTGCATTGCCATTGTTCATAAAGGACATCATGACTGGCATCATCCACGCCATACCGATGACAGTAAAGAGCTGTTTTCGTTTGCTTTTAGCTTCAATGTCCAGTTCCTGAATCTGAGTGATATCCTCTCCAATCTCATCCACGGTTTCCTTCAAACTATCCAATGACTGAGGATGAAATCCTTCCATCTGAGCCATTCTGAGCTTATCCAAGAAGTCTTCCATCTTTCTGATCTTCAGTTCAACTAACATCTCTTCAAAAACTCGATCAATCGGAAGCCCCACGCGTAATTGATTTGATGCTTTTTCGAAGATCGGCTTAGTCACACCGTCCATATCAAGCACTGCATTTTCTAATGCTTTCTGGACGTTCGGAAAATCAGTTAGCTTGCTGATAAAAAGACGCAAGTTTGAAGGAAGATCGAACAGGACGTTTTGTCTGATTTTTCGTTTCACTTTCAGGACAATCGTTCTTGGCAATGTAAAAGACAATACGGCTCCCAAGGCAATAAAAAAGTAGTTTCCTGTGAACAAGGCAATCAAGCCGATCAAACCAACGGAAAACATAACCAGGAAAGCGAACTCCCGAAAGGTGAGTGACCACCCAACCATCTCCGCTTCCTTACGCACTTGCTCATAACCAAGAAACTTGGAGAGTGTGAATCCCTTACCTGCATTGGCATTAGGAATGACCAGTAGCAATGTTACAAGAGACAAAGCAAAAAAGTAAAAGAAACTGACCCATAACGACATTACTCACTCCTCCTCACACCAACGAGATATTGTTTCTTCAGGAGCGCCTTCGGCAATCAGTTTTCGTTTTAGCTTTGTCAGCTTTCCCTTCTGATTAAATCGACGACGAACTGGATCATATTGAAATATGGGTTGAATAACCGGCTTATCACCTTCAAAACCAATCAATTCACCAATTTCAAAGACCACCCTTTTCCCAGTACTCGCTTCATATTTCTGAAACAAAATCAAGTCAAAGGACATGACGATCTGTGATGCAGTCATAGGATTATTTCCTGAAAGTTGTAAAAACCGCACAGCAGCCTCCTCCGTCCCGTTGGCATGTATCGTCAGGTGGACAATATGTCCTGTGTTCGCAGCCACAAGGGCTTGGCTGGCAGCAAATTCATCCCGTACCTCACCGATCAAAATGACATCAGGATTTTGCCGAAGGCTCGTTTTTACAAGTTTCGGAATTGGATAAGCTTTTCGCTCATCCTCATGTTCCTTTACAATTACGGAAGCGATATTGGGATAATCCTGATAGCTAAGCTTAGCTTTGAGCAACATTTCCTCGGAATCCTCAATACAGAAAAATCGGGTCAATGGATCGTAGTACTGAGGAAAGCGTATGAGTTGCGTGGTTTTTCCGCTATTCGTTCCGCCCGCGATGATGCAGTTTACCCCATAGGGAAGAACATCCTTAAGAAATTCGGATATTTCCTTTGAAATGTTGCCGTAAGAAATACATTCCTCATCCGAAAATACATCCGGCGGAAATTTGCGAATGGAGATGATCGGGCTGTGGGTACTGACCCCTCCCCTAGTCACATCCATGATTACATTGATACGGAACCCGCGATAATTCGCGTCAATAACAGGCTCATTTGCAGTAAGTGTCTTACCAATTGGCATAAGCATTTTATCAATGGTCTGATAAATATGATCGTTATCACGAAAACGGATTTCGGTCATATGCACAGGAAACCCATTGCGCTCTACGATCACTTCCGCGGGACCGTTAATCTCAATACTGCTAATTGCCGGATCATCCAGTGCCGGCTGCAACACGCCCATCTCCGTAATTTCAGTACGGATATAGTCAATAACTTCGCCAATATCCATGCTAAATTTCAAGTCTCGCTGATCCCGGATAAAGTCTGAGATATGGTATTTGACCCTGTTCCGTGCTTGCTCATCAATGATTGCCCGGACAAACTCATCATTGTAGTTTGTGATAAGGTATTGCTGCGTCCGCTCCAGCAAAGTCTTTAGGTTTTCGTCATCCGTCTTACTGCGGGTATTGGTCGCCTTAATTTCAGGCCGACGGTACTGTACGTACTCTGCCGGATTGATCAATCCGATAGCCATCCTTTTCTCCCTCCCATAATGCAAATAATTGTTCTGGACGGCTCAGAAGAGGTTCTTCCTTAAAATCACCGTTTTTAAATTCACTACTAAACAGACATACATTCCCTATATCGTAGTCCTGTCTTAGGGTTTTGTAGGCTGCATAAGTACGAATAATTTCAACCGGCTCATTCATATTTAGCACGACTTGATCTGCTTCTCTTAGCGAGAAGAAGGTCATTGGATGAATCAGTTGCCCCTGTAGGACCGTAAAGATGTAGTGATATCCAGACAAATGGACTTTCAAATACGCGGGCAATTCACTCAGCGTCTTTTCTTGCTGTAGCTTAATTAGCGTAGGGCTGTCAGGCTTGCTTTTGGGCTGAATCAGTAATCCATCAAACCCATCAAAATGCTGCAAATACTGGTGAATCCCCTGTAACATCCCCCTATCATAGTCAATCAGCAACTGATCTACCGACTGTGCATGCTCCAGCTCCGACACCCCCATGCGGTAAGCCACGCGCGGCAAACCCAAACATGGAAACTCAACAACCACGGCCGTTTCTTCCCGTTTTTTTACCAGATTCAACAGCTTCTCTAAGAGAAGTGAAGAATCTGTACCCGCTGGGTTCCATAGTGCAACCATAACGCCTGTCGGTGAGCGCGGTGGTTCTTTTTCTTTCTTCCATCTAAGCATTTCGTGTCTCCTTTCCGAATAAAAATCACGGGGATTAGATGTTCCCCTCATTCTTAAATAAAAAAAGCCTCCACTCAAAAATAGAGTAGAGGCTTACTTTATTGTACAAACCATCGTTTTCTTTTTGTTTTGGGCTGCTCCAGCCAATAAGCAAGTTCCCCTGCATCCGTAAATGGATTAGCCTTTAGAGGATTCATAATAGAGGTTATAGCAGGGAACATCTCTCTAAATTCCTTGATCATATCTTCATCGGCATAGTTAATGATGAATGATGATTTTCTCAAGAGAACAGAGAGTTCGTTCAGATGTTGGACGATATAGTGCAAATCCCATGGTGCAGCTGAGAGCGTAATGAGTTGATATGGGCAACGCAAAAATTCTTGCGCAGCCGAATTCATTTTTAATCTTCCTTCGTTCTCATCCACCAATACGCCAAGGTCAAGAATAACTGAGTCATACTCGAGCGTATAAACTTCAGCTACATCAAATGGTGAACGATTAGGGAAGAAATCAATACCGTGTCGCTTGAACTTTAAACCGTCAAAATCTGTAGCAAAACTCACGATGTCTGATGGTCTGGGCTTATTCCTATATTCAACAAAAGCCGTTTTCAATCCCTTACTCGCTGTCTCATAGGCAATCTGGAGGGCTGTGTGTGTATTCCCACTCCTACGTGCCAGTCCCCCAACTGCAACGATGTAGGGCTGGGATACATGGATCGGCAGTTTCTCCGGTTGAGAATCGGTTTTCTTCTGCTTATCCACGTTTACATATTCCTGTTTTTCTTCTATAGTCACAGGACTCTCTACATGATCTGTTAACTCCCGGGCTTCTCTCTCTTTACTTTCATCATTTACCGGTACAGTATTTTTTTCAGCCCGTTTAAATCCCCTTGTCCAGTCAGACAACAGCGTCTGGACCTTTCCCTTATTCTTCTCTAAAGAGAACCCAACTTTCCTCTCAACTTTCTTTTGAGAAGGTAATTCAGGATTAAAGCCAGGAATATCAGCCAATGTTTTTTTCGTTTGAATCCATCTTTGTACATCCTCTATCCCGAATTGTTCGGCGGCATAAACATCATATATACCGTACATCCCCAAACTTCTTTGCCACTCGCTATCTACTTCTGGCAAGATAACAATCAGTCTTGTATCTGGTACGCGCATGCGCACTTCCTTCAAGAAGTTCACACAATCCTGCCTATGTACTACTCCTAGCCCTCCATCAACAATTGCAATTTCCGCATCTACCTGCCCTGCTGATGCAGCAACTGCAAACTGCTCAAGCGTTACATCCGTACCAGCAATAGAATAACCTTGTGTTTCTAAAGCTTCAGCAAGTGGCGTTAGAATGGACAAATCAAACACCAAGTGAAGTTTCACTGTTCGCTCCTCCCTTATCCTCAAACAACCAATTCAAAATAGACATAACTCCGTCAAATATCTGCGGCCAGAAATTGATGATTAGATATCCAATAATGGATAAAAACAAGAGTAGAAAGGCAACTGAAAGCAGCTTTCTATAGAAGAGACCACCGATAAGCAAGATTAGGAAAATGCCAAGTGCAAGATATACATAAAAGTTACTTCCTGATTGAACGGCAGAAAAAAGCTCTTCCCCCTTTTCATTTAAGCGATTCCCCACTTCCTCAGGATCAAATGTCTTAGAATTGTCTTTGATCTCCTGAGTTATAGATGCTCCATTTGAAGCAAAGGCCGTATTTAAAGGTACAAGGCTGACCAACAAAATAATCGCCATTAACAACACCCGAACTCTTAAAATCATCTGTACTCCTCCATTTTATAGCAAAACAAAAACAACCCCTAAAATAGAGGTTGTTGTTTTGGTATATTTTTACAATTAAAAGTCCATAGCTTCGCTAAGGGCAATACTATTGTATCTCGACTTTGGACACCCGTCAATCCCCTAATTGAGATAATTGTTCATAAATACTAGTTACGTTTTTAACCCAATTTGTTCCTGTTGCATATACCCCGTTTGGATTTTCAGGATCACTTAACCAAGCAATAGGACTAACTGTACTGGGCTTTCCCTTAGAAAGCTTTACTATCGTCTTAGCCGCAATTATAGCGGCATCCTTGGTTGTTAATTCAGCCCCCCTCCCCTCTTGCCAGCTTCCAAAGACATTCCATGGATTCTTCACTATCTTATCCGCATACTTATTGCTTTTTGGAACAAAGGATTGTTCTGCTCCAGTTATGGCAATTAGCAAATAAGGATCAACTCCTTGAGCTTTTGCCGCATCGTCAATCATGGTTAATATCTCTTTTGTAGCCAACATCGAATTTCGTTTGCCTAACCATTCAAGTAATACAGGAATATCCAAAGGGCGGTAAGTCAATATATCGGATGATTCATCGTAACCGAAATAAACCAGCGGATTCACAGGCTCTCCATTTACGCGCACTTCAAAGTGTAAATGCGGGCCTGTTGAACCGCCAGTATTCCCTGATTCAGCAATTTCTTCCCCTGCTTCAACCTCTTGACCCGATTCCACCTTAATTTTATCAAGATGATAATACCTTGTTTCTATACCATCATGCTGAATCATGATTGCATTACCTGCATTCCCCATGTAATCCGCAAAGATCACTTTTCCCGACTTCGCAGCATACACAGGTGTGCCTATTGGAACCCCAATATCCACGCCTGCATGCAGTTTAATAATTCCCGTAATTGGATGGACTCGGCTGCCAAAAGTGGATGTAATCTTGCTCCCCTCTGTCGGCCAAACTAATTCTCCTCCAACTGGATTAAATCCAATTAAGGAATCACCTTCCCCGTCACCATCTGAAAGATATGAAAGCCAGTATTCCAGAAGAAAATCCTGATCTTCTACTCTCTTGGCACCATGAGCATTAAGGATTTCTCTTAATGGCTCCCAATCTTCACTGTACATCGGTTCAATCCGTTGTAATTTGTCTTGGGTTACAGTTGTCGTCAGATCACCGCATGGAGATGGGGAAGTTTCAGTTGTTGTTTCTGAATCATAAGTATAGACATAATCATTTTGAATCGTCTCTGCCTTTTTCAGAAGAAGAACGGGCTGACGTTCAGTCACTGTTGACTTTTCGTACGTAACCTCACCATCCTCATCTTCATTTCGAAGACAAACCTCTTTCACCGTAACAATCTCAGAACTTTTCCATGTGAACTTGGGGCGTACTTCTTTAAAAGTCTCCTCTGGTTTCAGCACTACTTCCTTGACGTTTTCATCTAAAAATGCGTTAAAAAAAGATGGATCGTTGAGTGAACGATCCACCTGAGCCAGCCACTGCCAATTCAATGCATAGGTTTGGACTTGAGATTCTTGCTCTGCTGTTAACTCTTCATGCCAGCGGTCAGCAATAGCCTGATACTCATCAAACAACTGTTCATCTGAGTCTTCTTTGGTACCATAGAAAAAACCAGATGTACGATCCTTGATTGTATCGAACGTCCCTATCACTGACTGCTTCGGAAGCTCAAAGATCATAAAATAGAGCAAAAACAGCAGTAGTGCAATCCCTCCAATAGCCAGTACATAAGGAAGGATAGCTTTCAATATCGGCTTTAATGCTTTGTTAAGGAGTACTCGTCCTCCTTGCTTTAGTATTTTTTCAATATCCATTCTTTCCCCCTAAACATAATAATTATAGTGCTTACCTCCAGTTGATGGAGACTTATCAGGCCCTGATTTTGGAGACGGAATATTTTCTCTTGAAGATGAATTTACAGTTTCACCATTCGCATTCTTGATTTTATTGGCATCCATGACCCCTCCTGTGACTTCTCCACCATCTGAAATAATGTTACCTTTAAAATTTTCACCGTTGGTTCTAACACCCCGGTTTACGGCAGCATTTCCAGAAGCACTTCCGGATCCACGAGCACGAGCCGGCCCAGTCTCAGCAAAGTTGGACTTACCCTGTGTCTTTGTTCCTTTGTCAGTATTAATTGCCGTTATATCCCCATCAAACTTCCCGCCATTTATAGCTACACCCTCGTTGATAACACCTCCACCTTTTGCTTTTGTTCTAAAGGTCTGTTCAGTTACAACAGTTGTCGAACGTTGCATAGGCTTTTCTTCATACGGTTGATCGTGATCGGTTACAAGTGTCGGTTCTTCTATAGCTTCCTCTCTACCGCTTCTACCGCTGTTAACCCAATCTGCGACCTTCTGTGCACCGGAGTAAGTTTTCTTACCTAACCACATACCGCCTTTTCCTACCAACTGAGCACTTTTTCCAATTCCTCCTCCAACAGCCCCACCTACAAATGCTCCTTCTAATGGCTTACCTGCCATTAATCCAACTGTGGCTCCTAAAGCGGCCCCAACGCCTTTTGCTCCTTGATTTAGAGCAAATCCAGCAGCCTTCTTACTTATATTCGTCGCCCTATTTCTGAAACTCGGCTTTGCACCAGACATTACCCTAGATGATGAGCCGCTAGAAACAGCTCCTGCTGTACCAGCGGACGCAACATCACCAGAAGACGTATCGCCCATCAATTCAGATGAGCCGCCACCAGCCGACTGTGCTTTTCCCGATTTCTTTCCAGAAAACATTTTACCCATTGCAAGTAACGTACCAAAACCTAATGCTCGACCCATTTTGGTATCTGGTTGCTCTGTTCCCAAGAGACGTTGAACAAAATTTTGTATGGAAGAAAAACCAAACAGATACGCTACAATCACCCAATTAGAAATACCTTCACTACTAAAATGAAGCAATAAAAAAAATAGCCCTAATGCTAGAGCATGGGCTAAGGGCAATATCATATTGGCAACAAACTGATCCCACCACGTTTGCAAAGCGTTGCGATAGCGAGGAAACAGCGTCATTATGCAACACGGAACGAATGTGATTATGAGTAGCATCAGGTTGATGGATCGTATGGTATAGTCGTAGTTTAGTTTTGCAGTCATAAGTGCGGCTAGTAGAACTAAAATTGAAACGATAAATCCCCGATAACTAACCATATTATCATATCCGGCTTCACCTGTCCCCCAAATCGTATTGAGGAACAATCCTGGCTGAAGTCCATAATCAACCATAACCGCCCAGATTAAATCCGTAAACCAACTTACAATGGTGGCTATGAAATTCCATAGATATACACCAAATCTTAAGGATATCAGCCCAACAACAAAGGCTGTTGCATAATCCTTTGCTTTCGTTCGCCCTTCCCCGGTATATCCGTGCCAGAGGAGTAAGAACGCTATCAGTATAAGAGCAATAAAAATAGGATACGGTATAAAACGTTCCAAAGCAGTATAGATCGCGTCTATCGCATTCATCATTCCCTCGGAAAATACTCCAAGGTATAAACTTGATCGAAGGTCTTCCGTACCCCCTTGCAAGAACCCATCACTTGTTGATTCAGGATTTTTACCGAAAACCAACAAGGTTACATCTTTCATACCAAAAGACTTGATCAAAAAATTAGCTGCTCCAATTAAAACATCTGAAAGGGTTCGTTCCATCAAGCCAGGCTTATTATCCTCATCCTCATAATATTGCTCGACCTGTTTACCTATGATGCCTTTTTCACTAGCTGCCATAGCTGGCGTTGCGAGAGCAAAGCTGTGAACCAGCATTAGTAGCATACAAGTAACTATTGTAATACGGCGCAAAGTAGCTCTCTCCCTTCCTATGCTGTTCCTTCAGCCCTTGCTCTTTCCTTGATATACCGTTTCCGCTCGGCGTATAACGGATCATTGGGGTCTGTGGTAAACAACATATGCTCGAATGGAGCTGCATCTACATGTACGATAGCCGATTGATTGTCCACTTTGACGAGCATATCTCCCTTACGAGCTTGATAAACGAGAAAGTCTGCTTCACCTTCGGTTAATGCTAATTTCCCGCGAACAGCATCAATATCTAAAGCTTCCTGAATACCAATAATTTTGATTGGGCTGTTTTTAATTGCAGCCATCCCAGCTTGAGAACGAGTAAATACCTCCAAGCCCTGAGTAACAGGGACGATCCCTGTATTAGTTGCACGCCCCTCCCGAAATGCACTCTCTGCCCAAACAGCTCCAAAATCTTCGTCAAGAAATATATTCTGGCATTCCTCAATAATAAGGAGTTTCTTAACCTCTGGATGTTTCTTCGCCCAGCGTTCCATCATCCAACGCTCTGTAACAAACAAACCAATTGGACGCATGATCTCCGGATCAAGCCGATTGATAGCAAAACCAAAGATTGGCGCATTCTTCAACTCTACTGTAGAAGGACCATCAAATATCGAATATGAACTCATTTCACCTTTTCGGGTAAATGGCTGCAGCAACTCACTTGCTTTTCGGATCGCTTCACTTTTATGGGCATTCATTTTCTCCCATAACCCAATCAATTCAGGCATTGCTTTTCTTACCTTACCAGTCCTGAAAATGCCTTGACCTTGCATTGTTTGATCTGTCGTATATAAGCTCTCAGGATCTGTAGTTATCTCGTACTCCGCATACTGCTGTCTTATAGCTCGACCAATAAATACTTTCACTTCGCCGGTTAATACACTTCGGTCATAAACAGAAATCATTTTAAAGACTAGTGCCTGCACAGAATTCGCCGCTTCTTCGATATCAACAAATCTTGTTCCGTCTGCAAGTTCTGTAATGTCAACATCATATGGATTGATACGATGCTTAGAATGCTCGTGGAGTTCAATAAATGGGCAGCCCAAAGCACGAAGAAAGTCGCCGTACTCTCCCTTCCAATCAATAATTCCAATTTGCCTTCTTAGATGTGAGGAACGATGTGTAACTAACATGGTCACAAACGTTTTCCCGGCACCTGAACGTCCAATGATGCACATATTATAATTCGCTAGTTCTGGATGCCAGTTGTCCAGCCACACCGGGCGGCCCATCCTATCTTTACCAATTACAACACCACTACGATGATTTAAGCTACCTCCACCCCATGGAAAAAGATCAGCCACGTTAGAGCTTTCCAATGATAGAATGTGCTCTTTTTGAACTGCCGTAGTTTCGGCAGTAGGTAATACGGATTGCAACGCCGCAAGTTGTTGACCATCGGCTGATCGGAGATAGATCGACTTCCCAGCAAAGCGCTGAACAAGTGAGCGACACAGTTTCATGAGTTCTTTCCATTCAGGGGCGCTGACGATGACCTGAATAGACACTCGAAAACTTCGTTCAACATTCAATCGAATGCGTTTTTGTCGTTCTTTCAAGTCTGCAATTTCGTCTCTCATGGCATCAATCTTACGAACATCTTTTTCATCAGCCAAATCTGATAACAATCCTGCTATCCGTCTGCCGATCTCATCCAGTTCTCGATCATTTGATGACGGCTGAACATGGATCGCTAAGTCCACATCCCCATTACCATGATCTGCTCGAATTAAGGAATCCAGCATCCCTGCCCAGGTATTGCCCGAAGAAATCTCAGCATAAAAACTACGGAAATATCGAGTTGGTGTAATTGTTCCACCGACTTCTACCGCATAGTCATCAAGCTTAATTTGGTTAGCGCTTATATCTTTCGGAATTGTTTCTCGAATAAATGAAGGGGCAGCGAAGTCAGCTCCACTAGCTTTCCCGGTATCAAGATGAGCCTGGGTTTCATTTCCCATCCCCTCACCTTTTTTATTCCTTTTTAAAAAATTGAACACTTCCATTCCACCTTCTTACACCGCTAATTTATCTCCACAAACTTTACATGTACGCACAAGCTGACCGCCTAAATAGCTCAGTGAAAATCTTACACTCCCACAAGGACAAACTCCGGGCCTACTTGAAACTTGATCAATTTCATTCTTCCTGACCCTTTTTACTGCATCTGACCAGGTTCCTTTACGCATTTTGCAACTCTTCCTGTGTTAAAGAGTGCTTTAATCTTTTGAATGAATCTGATCGTATTGCATCAATCATCCGCGCTTGTGGAGCCAGCTCACGCTGTAAGGTTTGATAAGTATAGTTCCATACTCCCGCCTTATCCAGACGCTGATATCGCATTCCTACTTGTTCACAGAAGCCATATAAGATGTTCTCTACCTCTTCTAATACTTGCAATGCCAGATCAGATTGCTCTTCTTCTGATAAGTTATTTTTCTTAGGAGCGGCTTTGTCCAAAATCGCATTCATTCTCCCTGCCCCTGCCACACCTGTCTCTGCCTTCAAAGGGTCGTATTCAAAAATAATATATCCGTGATAATTTCTGATCGTGCCTTGATCCAAACTCTCTATCAAATATTGTCTTACCAATTCTCCCGATTTCTTCAGGTCAGGATATTCATCAGGAAGCTCTTGAACTGATTGTCCGTAGGCATCCGTATAATCCTTCATCTCAAACAGTTGGGATTGCGTGATGAATGTAACCGGTAATGAGATCGTGTTAATGAGGCCAAGAAAGTTAAGCCAAACTGCTTTGTTTTCCTCAATTGAGGCATTATCCAGATTAATAGGTTCGACTTCAACTACTAAGCGATATTTATTGCCGTTTTGAGCAAGCCCATCCCATGTGATTTTGGAATTTTTCGCTCCGATTAGTTCCTGAACGGTAAGTGGTTTCTCTTTTTTTTGATAGTTCATAAAATAGAACACCGCTGCCGCTAAAGCTAAAATGAGCATCAGGACCATATCATGCTCCTCCTTTCTTGTACAAATATCTCCTTCTCCGCAATCTCAGCCGAAGCATCAGATAGTAATACTTCCATACCGGGAGGTTAGTCCCGGTATGTTTGAAATAGCAAAGATACATGCAGAATAAGAACGGTATAGAATAGTGGAGCCTTGAATAGAACCAGTCTGTCCCAATGCGCGGAACCACCTTGGACATTTGAACAGACAAATACCCTCCAACTGTCCACCATGCCGCTTGACTGAGACTAAGGCCAATACCAAAGATTGTAATGAACTTTTCTTTGATCGCGCTTTTGTACGGTATCGGATGATATTGTCCCCACATAGCCAATTCCTCACAGTTTGGATAGGTCTATACCAAATAATTTGAAGACCGCGCCCAAGATATCTTCTGTCCAAAACGACAAAACTAAGAAAGCAAGGAAAAACACAATTTTCCCTTTCGTCTCTCTTAAAGTGTCCGGGGAAAAACCTGCCCGGAAATAGCTGATAGCAAGCCACAGCCCAAAGATAATTGTGAGTGTCACAAAAATGCGCCGTGCCATATCAACCCCCGCAGTGGTTGATTCATCTACCTTTTTCTCCAAATTAGATACTTCGCTGCCTTGGCTGCCTTGAATTCTCTCCTTGATGCTCTGTGCATGTACAGAATTCTGAAGAGGGACAGCACTGAACATAAACAACAAACCTGCCATCATAACAACTAAAATCTGCTTTAACCTTTTCAAGTGAATGACCTCCCTATTTGCATACTCCTACTCGTTTGTCTTTCCGGAACTCACTTACCGACCACGCAATGCCGTACTTTTTGCTAATCCAACCTGCAAACATCTAGGTTTCCTCCTTTCATATGTTCTCGATAAAAGCAAAAAAGCTCCCGCAATATGCAGGAGCCTCAAAGTCGTTCGATTATGTGATATAGAAATAACTGTATCCTCCAAGTACCATCCATGCTCCCCAAGCTGCCATTGCTGCTGTCTCCACAAATACCGGAGGTATACCAAAGAGTGGTATACCGAATTTCCATGGAATCGGCCACAGTAAAGCAACTCTACCTGTAATGACATCCAACAACAGATGGGATACATAACCAATTAAAAAAGGCCATTGCCAGCTTGAATGAATGCTAAGCAATAACCATACGCATAGTCCAAAAATGATGCTGTGTGTCAATGTTCTCTTTCCAAAAGTAGCCTCTAAGACACTCGGTAAAACAGGAATACAACGCCCTAATAAGCTGTTTTGACGATCTATATCCGGCAATAAGGATGATACTGCTACAACGGCAAGCTGGGCTGGAGAGTGGATGCCAAGCACCATTGCGGCGGTCACTCCGCCAACTAGATGAGAAGCCCCATTCATACCGCAACACCCTCTGCCATCATCTGCAAGAATGCTTCGACCACTCTTGGATCGAATGCCTCACCACTTTGATCTTTAATATAGTCCAACGCTTTTCCTACAGGCCACGCTGCCTTGTACGGTCGATCAGAGCATAGAGCGTCAAACACATCACATACAGCAACAATGCGACCATACAGCGAAATTTCTTCACCCATAAGACCATGCGGATATCCTTGTCCGTCCCAACGCTCATGATGTGAAGCAATAATCTCCCTCGCCGCTTCAATCTCTTCGCCTGTATGTACAGATAGAATGGATAATCCGTACTCTACATGCCGTTGCATCAACCTATATTCCTCTTCATTAAACTTTTCTTTCGATTGCAGTAAGTACGTTGGAATAGCTATTTTACCAATGTCATGATACAAGGCTCCCTGACCTATCAGATGAATCTCATGCTCACTTAGTCCCAACTGACGCGCTAATGACATTGAAAGTTTACTGACTCGCCTAGCATGATTACGATCAAGCATATTTAGCACATTTTCTAAAATCAATTTTGCTCCTCCTTAAGCATCTGCTTTAATTTAGTTTTAAACCACTGGGCGGCCTCGCTTCCGGTATCCAACATCTTTTGCACAGATGCCAATAACCGCTGAGCCTTCTTTTGCTCCTGATCTTCATCTTGCTTAACAAGTTGTTCCGCCCCCTCTTGTTTCAGAATGGCCTTGCGCAATTCTCTAGTGCTCATGGATTCATCGCCAGCTTTAATCAACATAGCAGCCGGTTCATTTGAATGGCTAGCTACTCGATGGTGATACCAGCTCAATGCAGGATGTCGCGATTCAGGTGTAGGGAACGTCCGATAGACATGCACCAGCTCCCGAATTTGCGCCGGGCTGATTCCAATCTGCGAGGACAGGAATTTTTGCTTGGCTCCGGCAGCCAACATTGCATCCAGCAACTGCCCTTTAACGAACCTTGTTTCTTGCTCTTGTTCATCAATCTGGATGTACGCTTGCAGCAGTTCCTCAACCTTGGGCTGAGGGGCTGGCTGGGCTGGAGGAGGCTGATAGCTCAGTTTCAAAATATCCGCCACTTCCTCTGGTGTTAGCCCTTCACGCTTGGCAACGATAGTGAGCAATTCATTTCGATCCAGGTTACCATCATGAAACAACCGATGATGCCAACCGCACAGGTGGATCAGGTTCTCCCTTCGATCATCCCCGCCAGCCCCACGAGTACGAATATGATGAGGTTCACCTTCTGCTGGATGACTACAACGTTCTCCAGTAGCAAGGTCGATGTACTCACAACTATGTCCAGATTCTTCACGTATGTTCTGGATGTTTTCTCTACTACGAATTCGTTCAGGCTTTGTTAATGTGCTCATATGAACGATTCCTCCAAGCTAATTATTGAGTTAATGACAATATTGGAGAAGAGCGGCGCAAATCAATGGCCTGTAGTGCTACAAGGTATAACGCCTGATCCCAAGAACGTAAACCCACGGACAAGTCAAAATCGCGGCCATTCCAAAGATTCAAACCAAGCTCCAACAAGCTTCTGGTTTGTCCGGTAAGCGGGGCAGTATCACCAGTTGTTTCTCCGCGATCTCTGCGCTCGGCAAAGTCACCCGGATCACTTAAATAATCAAAATACCAGTCAAACGGACCATGTACTTGCTTCTCTAAAACAAAGCATTTGTAAATCTCAGGATATGCTCCGATGTAACAAGCAGCGTAATAATCTCTTGCCTTTTTTACGTCAGGAAATTTCGCTGCAATACGTTGAAAATTAATTTTGTGTTGTTCGTTAGCAAAGTACATCCTTCCCGCCCCTTTCCACTTTCCAGAAAGTTTGTCATTGATCAATGGCTCTCAGACTCGACAATCAGTTTCATAGCTGTTCTCTGTTCCCCCTCGATCACGACATCCACAAAAGCAGGTATACAAGTCAAGTTGATACCTTGGGATGATACATACCCCCTAGCTACAGCTACAGCTTTAAGCGCCTGGTTGACAGCTGCTGCACCAACGGCTTGTAACTCCAGCTTCACCTTTCCATCGCGGATAAAGCCAGCCACAGCACCAGCTAGTGCGTTTACCGAAGATTTTGAAGATACTTTAAATACATTTTCAGACATATCGAATTCCTCCGTTTTTACTTTTTAAGAGTTGTCTCACTCTCTATAAAATACAAAAAGCCTCTGACCTGATAAGCAGTCAAAGGCTATCTATTGCGTTGCATTAAATTTCGGAATGTGCATTAAGCCGGCTCAATCGCCATGATTACATACCCTTCTGGTACAAATGGTTGCTCGTCGAAAATGTAAGTCACTTCCCGACCAACGTAACCTCCGGTGTACTTGTTGGTAACAGGATCAAACTCCTTGAGTAAAAGGACATCTCCAACTTTATAATCCTGATCTTTTTTGCGTACCTCGAATGTTTTTATTCCAGTTACCACAGCGCTAAAATATTTCGGATGGATTTTTAGTTCATGCGTTGTCATTTATCTCACTTCCTTTCGCTATTTGTGTCTTTAGTGCAATAACAGGCTTTGAGATATGGGGCTGACAGGGCTAGGGATGGGATTGCTCCATGTCTGCTTGACGCCATCATGCCTGCTTAGCGCTCCCTGTTCCTCCCTCCAGTGCCCCTCAGCCCATTCGCCAAAGTGACACCCACCACAGCCGGTGCTTCAAAGACTGTTCATGGTGCGCACGCGCATGCCCTGAGTTTTAAGGATCATCCTCCTCAACTTCAACCTCTTCCCATGTATAACTCACATTTTCTCTGATCCATTTTCGTACTACTTCATCCAACGACGTTTTAATCTCTGTTTCTGTTGGGTTTGATGCTTCCCATGAAATTTGAAGATCAATATCGTATGTATCTTCTGTATCTTCATCATCTTCACCAAAGCTAAATTGAATACGCACGTTTTTTGTTATCCTCAATCATTTCATCTCCTCCTGAATTCCATGGACTCTGTATTTTATATAGATTAAGAAAGAAGACCACCCGCTAAAATCGCGAAACCCTTGATACATAAGCATTTTTCCGCATTTTTGGGTGTCACCTTTTCGTGACACATGTGTCCCCTTTTGGTGACACCCCCTGCTCACAAAAAACCTGCATTTTTTTAACGGTATTATTTTCCTTTCTGCTGTTTTAAAACTTCCAAAAACTTTTTTCGCTTAACCAACTTTCCATACTGACTATGTGGTTCGACAATAGCCTTAATAGGTAGCTTCACCCTAGCCCTTTCCAAAATGTTGTGATGTATCATCAGTTGGACAATCCCACTTTGAAGCCTATTTTTATCCCCACAGCATAAAATCTCTGGATTCAAAAAAAACGGACGCCGAGTGACATGGCGACCGTGTATTTTAAGTTCGTGGACATTAGCGAATTCATACATAATCCCTTTTTCAATGAGTACAGATATCATTTCACTTGTCTTTTGCCTACTTCGCTTCAAATAGGCTGCGATCTCAGATACCGAGCAGTATTGGCCCGATACAGGATCAACGATAGCATTAACGTTCATTTTAAGCATTGGAGCCAGTGTAAAGATGAAGCTAAACTCAGCACTAGTTAAATATTGAGTCTGACATAAATAGGCTATATTTTCATCAATGGTTTGAGAGAACCTTGTTTGATTTACTGCTCTCTGCCTTTTGCGTACAATCATGAAGCCTTGTTCATTGGCTTTGGCTTCTTCGTCATTGACCTTACCTAGATCAATCTCAGTTCGCCTTTTCGCCTTCAATTCTGCCTGTTGAAGTGTCTGCTTTAACGCCCCAATCTTATCCATATACCTTCCTCTGCCCTGTAGGAATACTCTGCAAATTACTCTCAATCTTCTCCCTTAGCGCCGTATTACGCTGCACCATCTTGTTGTTGCTTATAGCCATACTAAGTGCCTTGCGAGTCCCTATCATGACACAAACCCTCTCTGCTCTCGTCAGGCCAGTATAGATCAGATTTCGAGCCAACATAACGTAATGGCTGGTAGAGACAGGCATAATAACTACAGGGGCTTGTCCACCTTGAGCCTTGTGTATGGTAATGGCATAGGCCAAGAGCAAGTCCTTTAGTTCGTGCTTACTATAGACCACTACTTTCCCGTGAAAATCACAAGCAAGCCCTATTTCATCCGTCAACTCACCACTTTCATTTTTGATGGATAT
>NZ_JBBOSR010000003.1:0-1268 GCF_038050475.1 Paenibacillus sp. FSL K6-1566
TGTACCTCTGTCAATAGAGTAGACACAAAGAATCGAGAAAATTATGCGGCAGATCGGTACATACGTTCGCACTCATTGGGCGTAGAATACCCAATCGCGGAATGGATTCGTTTTCCATTGTAGAAGCAGGTAATATATTCAAAAATGCGTTTCTTGGCTTGCTTGCGTGTTTTGAACTTCTCCAAGTAGACAAGTTCTTTCTTAAGCACACTGTGGAACGATTCAATACACGCATTATCGTAGCAGTTCCCTTTGCGGCTCATACTGCCTTTCATCTTGTAGGTGCGCAGCCGCGCCTGGTAGTCATGAGAAGCGTACTGGCTGCCGCGATCCGAATGATGCAGAACCTCTTCGCACGGTCGCTGCTGGCTGTGGGCGCGGTCCAGCGCCGTTAACACGAGTTCTTTCGTCATTCGCTCATCCATGTGAAATCCAACGATTTTACGACTGTACAGGTCCATGATGCTTGCCAGGTATAGCCACCCCTCATCGGTCGGGATATACGTAATATCAGCCACCCAGGCCTTGTTTGGAGCGGACGGATTAAACTCGCGGTTCAACACGTTCTCTTGGACAGGCAGGTTGTGCTTCGAGTTGGTTGTGGCCTTGTATTTCTTCACCGTGCGAGAACGTAAACCCAGCTCCTTCATGATCCGAGCGACTGTTTTCTCGGACACTCGTATGCCCTGCTTGTGCAGTTCTTTTGCTACTTTGGGGCTTCCATATAATCGACGGGATTCTAGAAAGATACGACGGATCCGCCGCTCCAGCTTGCGACGTCGCTTTTCACGTTTGCTGGCTTTTCGCTGGGTCCATTTGTAATAGCCGCTTCGGGATACTTCAAAGGCTTCGCACATCTTCGAGACTCGGCACTTGAAGCGATGATCGTGGATGAAGGCATAGATCAGCGCCGGTCTTTGGCGAAGTAGTGCATCGCCTTTTTTAAGATGTCGTTCTCCTCTTCCAGATCACGAAGGCGTTTCTGAAGATCTCTCATTGCTTTATCGTCGGCTTTCAGTTGCCCACTGCCTGGAAAGGCCTGTGCGCCGTCTTTCTTGTATTCCGCCATCCAACGATACAGGGTGTTGTCGCTGATCCCCAGTTCGCGGGCGACCTGCGCCACCGCTTTCCCTTCTTCCTGGATCATCTGAATCGTTTGCAGTTTAAATTCTTTATCGTATTTTTTCGTCATGGTAGCACCTCGAATTTGGATAGATTCATTTTACCCGATTCTCGGTTCTCCATGTCTACTTTTTAGTCTAGCAGCA